>NZ_JADKYZ010000009.1 GCF_015354245.1 Diaphorobacter caeni | reverse complement strand
TGGTTTGCAGGCTTTGGCAAGCTGCGCATCCGGTTCGAGCGACGCCTTCAGACTCATGAAGCGCTACTGAAACTAGCTGCAGCGATTATCTGCGCGAGGTTTGTTGATCGGTTGTGTTAGCCGCTCTCAGTACATAGATGTCAAGACCCGGTTGGTTATAAACCCGCTTCTTGAACAATTCAGGCTTCCTCGCATACCAGCCCTTCAATGCTTGAACGGGTGAGGCATGGTTGAACGCGCGTTGCGGAATTTGATGGTTGTAGGTCTTCACGTAGTGCATCAGCGTGGCCTCCAGCTGGGCGGCTGAAGCAAAGCGAGTTTGATGAAGCACTTCGCTGATCCGGCCATTGAATCGTTCGACCATCCCATTGTTCTGGGGGTGGCGCGGCGGACACAGGCGATGCTCGATTCCCAGTACCTTGCAGCGCACATCGAACTTGTGGCGACCACTGGGCTCGCGTTTTTACTGGTGAATCGGTCCGTGAACTGACAGCCGTTGTCCGTGAGTAGCTTGATGATGTTCATGGGCACCGCTCGCTCAAGGCGATTGAGGAAGTCCACGCTGCTGTCCTCGCTTTGATCGGCGTAGATGTGCATGAACACCCAGCGCGTAGCGCGGTTTACGGCGACGAACAGGTAGCGTCTCTCACGCTCGTCGGGCATCTGTGGAAGGTACTTGATGTCCACATGCACGAAGCCCGGCTCATAGTCTTTGAAGGTCTTGAGTCCGGGCTCCTGGGCGGCACCTGAATCGGCCTGTTCCTTGGCCTGAAGCTCGCGCAGGTTGGAGACGCCGTGACGACGCAAGCACCGGTCAAGACCTGCGTGGGATACATCGGGGTTCATGAACTCCCGCACGATCACGAGCGGGTCATCAAGCGGCAAGAGCAGCAGGCCGCGCAGTTCAACGACGATGTCTTCCTGAACCGGCGAGAGCATCGTGTGAAGCTTGTGAGGGCGGTGCGAGCGATCATCAGGACGGTCATGATGTTTCCACTTCAGGACTGTGGCGCGACTGATGTTGTATCGCTCAGCCAGCTTATCAAGAGTCGCCGATGAGGCCCTGATCTCGGCTCTTGTCCGCGGTGTGGTGCGCGCCTGGGCGTGAACTTTGCTCATGCGGATCGCTCCCGTTTAGAGGTCTCTACAACGCTGTGCATCACCTCCCGATGCCTGGAAGAGTGACCGGCTTCTACGGGGAATATGATCACATGAGATGGGACACCCTGTGCCTCGGTTTTGCAGGAGTGACCTGATGAGCGCAGCGAACCTCAAAATCTCCCTGCTGAAATCGTCCAAGCCGTGGCCACTATTCATCGGCTGCTTGGGCGAAATTCAGTCACTGGATATCAAGACGCCTTCTCCAGCAATTTCGCCAGCACATCCTTGGTCGGATACCCATCCGCTGGCATGCCCACACTCTTCTGGAACTCGCGCAGTCCGATGCGGGTGGCGGGGCCGGCTACGCCGTCGGGGGTGCCGGTTGCGAAGCCTTTGGCGTTGAGGGCTTCCTGCATGGATTTGATTTCGGAGCGGGAGAGGGATTCGAGGTCTCTCGGCCAGGTGGAGACCAGGCCTGAGCCGCCTTCGATCTGCTGGGCGATGAGGGCTACGGCGAGGGCGTAGTTGTTGGAGTTGTTGTACTTCAGCAGGGTGCGGAAGTTGTTGCCGACGAGGATGGCGGGGCCGCGTACGCCTGCGGGGGTGATGATGGAGGCGTCGTCGAGGCTGGGCAGCGGGCCGCCGTCGAGGCTGCGCACGCCTTCGGCGGCCCAGGTGGATGCGGGCTGGCTGAATTTGACTTCAGCGCGGGCGAAGTCGAAGTTGGCGGGCAGGCGGACTTCGGCGCCCCAGAGCTCACCGGTTTTCCAGCCGGATTGGGCGAGGAAGTTGGCGGTGGAGTTGATCACGTCGGGGATGCTGCCCCAGATGTCGCGCTTGCCGTCGCCGTCTGCATCGACGGCGAAGCGTTGATACGCCGATGGCAGGAATTGGGTGTGGCCCATGGCGCCGGCCCAGGAGCCGAGCATCTGGGTGGCGGGGATGTCGCCCCGATCGATGATCTTCAGGGCGATCAGCAGTTCGCGGCTGGCCCAGTCGTAGCGGCGGCCGTCGTAGGCGAGGGTGGCGAGCGCGTCGACGGCGCGAAAGCTGCCGAAGTTCTTGCCAAAGTTGCTCTCCATGCCCCAGATGGCGGCGATGACGGAGGAAGGCACGCCGTAGCGCTGCTCGGCTGCGTCAAAAGTGCGCTGGAACTTGCGGATCTGCGTTCTGCCTTGGTCGATGCGCAATTGCGAGACCGCGCCGTCGAGGTACGCCCATGGCGGGCGCGTGAATTCGGGCTGGGCGCGGTCGAGCTCGACGATGCGTGGGATGAACTTGGCGTTGCTCAACGCGGAGCGGATGGTCCTGTCGGTGATGCCGGCGTCGGCGGCGCGCAGCTCGAAAGTCTTGAGCCACTCCCCGAAACTCTGGTTCTTGGCGGGTCCGGTGGGGGCTGGGAGCGGTGGAGCCGGCTCGACGGGGGGAGGAGCGGGCGTTGGTGCGGGCTCTGCCGGCGCTAGTGCTGGCGTTGGAACAGGTTCTGGAGCCGGTGTCGCTTCGACAGGCGCTGTGGGGGAGGCCGGCGTCGGCGTCTCGAGGGCCTTGCTGACTGGGGCCTCGAGCGGAGGCGTTGCGGGCTTGGGGGTGTTCTTGGGCGCCGATGAGCAGGCGCCCAGCAGGATGGCCAGCGCCATCGCGCCGACTGCAGGCTTGGCCAGTCGTTTCATATTGAAAGTTTTCGTCTGGCGAGTTTCTGGGTAAATGACATGCATTCGCCTATTGTGCTGGCTGCGCGGGCATACTTGGGCTTGACCCGGCTTTGACTGCAATTTTTTACATGCACACCTTCCTCTGGCACGACTACGAAACCTTTGGGGCCGACACGCGCCGCGACCGTCCGGCACAGTTCGCAGCCATTCGCACCGATGCCGAGCTCAACGAGATCGGCGAGCCGATGATGATCTACTGCAGACCGTCGCCGGACTATCTGCCCGATCCGGTGTCCTGCCTGATCACCGGAATCACGCCGCAGCTCTGTCTGGAAAAAGGCCTGCCGGAGGCCGCGTTCGCCGCGCGCATCGAGGCCGAGATGGCGCTGCCCGGCACCATCGGCGTGGGCTACAACACCATTCGTTTTGACGACGAGATCACGCGCTTCATGTTTTGGCGCAATCTCATCGACCCCTACGCGCGCGAATGGCAGAACCAGTGCGGGCGCTGGGATCTGCTTGATGTCGTGCGAATGACGCGCGCCCTGCGGCCTCAGGGCATCGAGTGGCCGACCAACGACGAGGGGCAGGTGAGCTTCAAGCTCGAGTTGCTCACCAAGGCGAACGGCCTCGTGCACGAGGCGGCGCACGATGCGCTCTCGGACGTGCGCGCGACGATCGCGCTCGCGCGGCTGATTCGCCAGCACCAGCCCAAGCTGTTCGATTTCGCGCTGAGCCTGCACAAGAAGGACCGCGTGATTTCCGAGCTGCGGCTGCCGGCGTCCATCGATCAGGCGCGGCCATTTCTGCATGTCTCGGGCATGTTCCCGGCGGACCGTGGCTGTCTGGCGGTGATGTTCCCGATCGCAAGCCATCCGACAAACAAGAACGAGGTGCTGGCCTGGGATCTGTCGCACGATCCGCGCGAGCTGGCCGATCTCGATGTGGAGACCATCCGCCTGCGCATGTTCAGCAAATCCGCCGACCTGCCCGAAGGAGTCACGCGCCTGCCGATCAAGACGGTGCATCTGAACAAGTCGCCGATGGTGGTGGGCAACGTGAACACGCTCACGCCGCAGATGGCCGAACGCTGGGGGATCGATCTGGAGGCCGCCGCGCAGAACGCGCTGATGGCGCGCGAGCTGCCGGACATGAGCGCGATCTGGAAGGAGGTCTTCAAGCGACCTGCGCAGGAGCCCTCGGATGTGGACCAGGATTTGTATGGCGGCTTCGTCGGCAACGAGGACCGGCGGCGTTTGAACCATCTGCGCACGCTGTCTCCCGCCGAGCTCGCGACGGCGCGCACCGGCTTTGACGATCCGCGCCTGGCCGAGATTTTCTGGCGCTACCGGGCACGCAATTTCCCCGAAACGCTGTCGCCCGAAGACCAGGAGCGCTGGGAGGCGCTGCGCCACGACATGCTGGTGGATGGCGTGAGTGGCACGCGCACCTTCGACGCGCTGTTCGCGCAGCTTGACGAATTGGGTGGCAACACCGAGAGCGAACGCGATGCGGAACTGCTCGAAGCGGTGTACGACTACGCCGAGTCGATCTCGCCCGAGCTGGGCTGAATGCGGACGATTCCGACCGACCGATGAGCTCGCCTGAGTCGACAGAAGCCGCGCTGGACGCGCTGGAGGCAGGCGCGCAGCTTGCGGCGTTCATGCAGCGGCACCCTGGGCTGGTCGTGCTGACCGGCGCGGGTGTGAGCACCGCGAGCGGCATTCCCGACTACCGCGATCTCAAGGGGCAATGGAAGCGGCCGCAGCCCGTCACCTATCAGGCCTTCATGGGAGCGGAGCACACGCGGCAGCGCTACTGGGCGCGCAGTCTGGTGGGCTGGCGTACGTTCGGGCAGGCTCGGCCTGGTGCGGCGCACCTCGTGCTCGCGCAGCTGGAGGAGGCGGGCTGGATCGATCTGCTGATTACCCAGAACGTCGACGGCCTGCACGAGGCCGCCGGGAGCCGCGCGGTGGTGGATCTGCATGGGCGGCTCGACACGGTGCGCTGCATGGAATGCGAGCGGCGATTTTCGCGCGCGCAGTGGCAGGACGCGCTGGTGGATGCCAACCCCGGCTGGGCGCAGCGCACGGCGCTCTCGGCGCCCGATGGAGATGCCGATCTGGAAGCGGTGGATTTTTCGAGCTTCGTGATACCGCCATGCCCGCATTGCGGCGGTCGTCTGCTCAAGCCCGATGTGGTGTTCTACGGCGAATCCGTACCGCGCGAGCGGGTGGAGCGCAGCCTGCAGGCGGTGAGGCAGTCGCGTGGCGTGCTGGTGCTGGGCTCGTCGCTGATGGTCTATTCGGGCTATCGCTTCGTGCTGGCGGCCGGGGAGGCGGGCATTCCGGTGGCAGCGGTCAACCGCGGCACGACGCGCGGTGATGCGGCATTCGCGCTCAAGCTCGATGCCGACGTGGGCGCGACGCTGCAAGCTGCCGCATCCATCCTACAAGGCTGAATCGCAAAACTTGGTAGCCTTCGAAACCGATTCCAACTCTAAAAAGCCGACTCGACCATGGGTGGTGAACAGAACAATCCGGCGGACGCTTCACAGGCCGCCCGCGCTCGAGGGCGTCGCGAGGGCGATGCGAGCCGTCACGCCATCGACCGCGCACCCAAACTGCACTCTGCCATCCGGGCTGGCTCAGGAGATCTGCCGGTTGCCGGCATCCGCGTCTTTCTGAGCCTTGGCATTGCGGCGCTGGTGATTGCGGCGCTGTATTTCGGGCGCTCGGTGCTGGTGCCGCTGGCGCTGGCGGTGCTCTTCAGCTTTGTGCTGAATCCGCTGGTGTCGATGCTCAAGCGCTGGGGCGTTCCCAAGATTCTGGCGGTGGTCAGCGTGGTGGCCGCGGCGCTCCTGGTGCTCGGCGTGGCTGGGCTGTTCGTCGGCAACGAGGTGCGCGGCCTGAGCGAGCAACTGCCGTCCTATCAGTCCAACATCCGCGCCAAGCTGCGCGACCTGCGCACCCAGATCCGCGCGCCGGGCATGTTCGACGGCGCCAAGAAGACCTTTGACGTGGTGCAGCGCGAGGTGGAGGCGGCGAGCGCCGAGTCCGCGCAGCCCAAGCGTGGACCAACGGTGCAGAAGGTGCAGGTGGTGCCGACCGAGAAGTCTTCCATCGATCAGGCCAAGCTGGCGCTGGAAGGCGCGATGGGGCCGCTCTCGGACGCCGCGCTGGTGCTGGTGTTCGCGATCTTCATCCTGCTCGACCGAGAGGACCTGCGAGACCGCATGCTGCGCCTGTGGGGCCAGAACCTGCACCGTGCCACTGATGCGATGGACGAAGCGGGCGAGCGCATCTCGCGCTACCTGAGCATGCAGTTGCTGGTGAACGTGAGCTACGGCATTCCGATGGCGGCAGGGTTGTGGCTGATCGGCGTGCCGGGTGCGCTGCTCTGGGGCGCGCTGGCGTCGGTGATGCGCTTCGTTCCCTACGTGGGGCCGATGATTTCGGCCCTGTTCCCGCTGGCGCTGGCCTTTGCGGTCGATCCCGGCTGGCAGCTGGTGCTGTGGACGCTGGCGCTGATCGTGGTGCTCGAGCTCATCAGCAACAACGTCGTCGAACCGTGGCTCTACGGCTCGAGCACGGGGCTCTCGGCGATGTCGCTGATTGTCGCGGCGACTTTCTGGACGGCGATGTGGGGGCCCATCGGGCTGATCATGTCCACGCCGCTCACGGTGTGCCTGCTGGTGATCGGCAAATACCTGCCGCAGCTCGCGTTTCTCGACATTCTGCTGGGCAGCCAGCCCGTGCTCGACGAGCCCACACGCATCTATCAGCGCCTGCTGGCCGACGATTCCGACGAGGCCAGCGACATCAGCCTGCAGATCGTGCAGGACAAGGACGATTCGGTGCAGGCGTTCTACGGCGGCGCGGGCGTGGCTGTGCTGCGCATGGCGGTGGGCGACCATTCGCAGGCCGCGACTGCCGAGCACCGGCTGCGCGTGGTGGAGGGCATGGACGAGGTGCTCGATGAATTGGAGGAGCAGTACCCGTCGACCCGCCAGCCCGGAGAGCCGCGCGTGCTGAGCATGGGCGGCAAGTGGGAGATCGACCAGCTCGCCGCGCGCATGGTGGCGCATTGCCTCGAGATCGACGGTTACGGCGTGCGCTGCGCGAGCAGCGACGTGCTGTCCAACCACTCCGCCGTGGAACGGCCGCAGGTGCAGCGCGGGGATGTGGTCTGTGTGAGCTGGATGTCGACCGAGCCGCATGCGGCGGCGCGCAATCTCTGCCGACGCATCCGCCGCGCCTGGCCGCATGCGCGCATCGTGCTGCTGCTCTGGAATCTTCCGCATCAGGAACTCTCGCGGGACCAGATGCGCGATCAGGGCGAGAAATTGGGTGCCGACGAAATCACCACCACGCTCGATGCCGCCGTGGGCGAGGTGCGGGCATTGCTCGGTGACTCCGCAGCGCCGGTGTTCGAGCCTGCGCCGCGGCCCAAGAACGAGGAAAAACGCCTCAAGGCGCTCGAATCCAGCGGCGCGCTCGAAAGCGAGCCTTTCAGGCAGATCAGCCAACAGGTCGCCAAGCGGGCGGCCGACATCTTCGACATTCCGCTCGCCGCCGTGGGCCTCATCGACCGCACACAGGAGCACATCGTGGCGATGCATGGTGGCCTCACCGACGACGATGCGCTGCCCGATGAGGTGCCGCGCCGCTTCCAGCACGCACATGGCCGGGACGATGCGCTGGCCTCATTCGTCGTGGCCGAGGACGAGACGCTGCAGGTCGCCGACCTCAAGCACGACCACCGTTTTGCGGGCAATGCGGCGTTCAACAGCGTGGGCGTGCGCTTCTACGCGGCCGCGCCCATCCGTGACAAGGCGGGCATGGTGCTGGGCGTTCTGTGCCTTGCAGACACGGCACCGCGCGAGCTTGACAAGCGCGAGCTGCGGCTGCTGCAGGCCATGGCCAACGACGTGATGGAGGAGTGGAAGGGCATCGAACTGCCCGAGCCGGAGATGGAAGCGCCGGCCAACTCTGCCACGGTGGGGCAGGCCGTGCCGGATTGAGCGAATCAGGGTTGATGAGCCTGCGCGAGCCACTCCTCGCGCGTGATGCGGTAGAGGCAATGCGGGCGCACCGGGTGGCCTTCGGGCACAGCGGGATGATCGAAGTGATCTTCGGGCCGCGAGTGCATGCCCAGACGCTGCATCACGGCGCGCGAGCGCAGGTTTTCACGCGAGGTGAACGAGACGATCTCGGGCAGCTTGAGCGCCTCGAAGCCCGCACGCATCGCCAGCCGCGCCGCCTCGCTCGCGAGGCCCTTGCCCCAGAACGGCCGCGCCAGGCGCCAGCCGATTTCGACGCACGGTGAAAAGGGCAGTTCCGCGATCGGCACATGCATGCCGACGAAGCCAATGAACTGGGGCGCGCTGCCGTCCTGCTGCAGCCAGTCCGTCGCCCAGAATCCCCAGCCGCGCTCTTCGATCAGCGCCCGCATGCGCGAGGCGTGCGCGTCGCTTTGTTCGCGCGAGAGCAGGGCGGGAAAGTGCCGCATGACCTGAGGGTCGCAGTTCAGCGCCGCAAACGGCTCGAAATCCGCCTTGGTCCATTGCCGCAGCCGCACGCGTTCCGTGCGCAGTTCACTCTCGTGGATGTGGACATGCGCGGGCAGATTGAACGGGAGTGCGGGCTGGGCAGGGGTCACTGGTGCTGGTGCCGGTGCTGGTGTTTACTTGGTGCCGAAGATGCGGTCGCCCGCGTCACCCAGACCCGGCAGGATGTAGCCGTGGTCGTTGAGTTCGCGGTCGATGGCGGCGGTGAAGATCGGCACGTCGGGGTGGATCTTCTGCATGGTCGCCACGCCTTCGGGGGCGGCCAGCAGGCAGACGAACTTGATCGAGCGTGGGTTCAGCTTCTTGAGGCGATCCACGGCGGCGGCCGCGGAGTTGCCGGTGGCCAGCATCGGGTCGACCACGATGATGTCGCGCTCTTCCATTTCGGAAGGCATCTTGAAGTAGTACTCGACCGGCTGCAGCGTCTCGGGGTCGCGGTACAGGCCGATGTGGCCGATGCGCGCACCGGGAATCACGTTGAGCATGCCGTCGAGAAAGCCGTTGCCTGCGCGCAGGATGGACACGAGCACCTGCTTCTTGCCATCGATCACCTTGCCGGTCATCTTCTCCATCGGCGTCTCGATTTCGAGATCCTGCAGCGGCATGTCGCGCGTGATTTCGTAGGCCATCAGCGTGCTCAGCTCGCCGAGCAGACGGCGGAAGCTGTTGGTGCTGGCGTCCTTCTTGCGCATCAGCGTGAGCTTGTGCTGGACGAGGGGGTGGGTGATGACGGTGACTTTGGCGGTGTTGGTGGTGCTCATGGCTGTTTTTGTTTTTTGCGAAGTGAAATTTCGGAGGTGAAGTCTGCCAGAAACCTAAGCCTGCTATGGTCTCGGGGTGGCTATTTCCGAGAGTGATCCGCTGGATTGTCCAGTTCACCGATTATCGCGCGCCCGAGGGAATTCGGGCGCGGCCGGTCGATTCAATGACCGCCGCCAAGCAGTTGGCCGTAGCTCGCCAGATCCACATTTCCGCCGCTGATGATGAAGCCGACACGCTTGCCTTTGAGGTCGATGCCGCCATGCCGCGCGCCCGCCAGCGAAAGCGCGCCGGTCGGCTCGACCACGATCTTCATGCGCTCCGCATAGAAGCGCATGCTCTCGACCAGTTGTGCATCGCTCGCGGTGATGATGTCGGTCACGTCGCGGCGGATGATGGCGAAGGTGATGTCGCCCAGCGCCTGCGTCTGCGCACCATCGGCGAGCGTCTTGGGCGTGTCGATCTTCACGATCTCGCCCTTGCGCAGCGACTGCTGGGCGTCGTTGCCCGCCTCGGGCTCGACGCCGTAGACCCTGCATTGCGGCGCCAGCCCCTTGGCAGCGAGCAGCGTGCCCGACAGCAGCCCGCCACCGCCCAGCGGCGCAAAGAGACAGTCCAGATCGGGCACTTCCTGCAGCAGCTCCAGCGCCGCCGTGCCCTGGCCCGCGAGCACGTGTGGATGGTTGTAGGGCGGCACCAGCGTCATGCCGCGCTCGCTCGCGATGCGCTGGCTGATCGCCTCGCGGTCCTCGGTGAAGCGGTCGTAGTTGATGACCTCGGCGCCGTAGCCACGCGTGGCGGCGAGCTTGGCCGCAGGGGCATCCTCAGGCATCACGATGGCCGCCGGCATGCCCAGAATCCGTGCCGACAGCGCAATCGCCTGCGCATGGTTGCCCGACGAGAACGCCAGCACGCCACGCTTTTTCTGCTCCGGCGAGAACTGCGCCAGCGTGTTGTAGCCGCCGCGAAACTTGAACGCTCCCATGCGCTGCAGGTTCTCGCACTTGAAGAACAGCTCGGCGCCCAGCAGCGCATCGGCCGTGGTCGAGCGCATCACCGGCGTGCGGTGGGCAACGCCCTGCAGCCGCTCGGCGGCGGCAACGACATCGGCAAAGGTGGGCAGGGCGGCAGTGGTGCTCATGTGACGTGATTCCTTGATTGATTGACGCAACTCAGCGTTTGACGGTGCTCGCGTCCTGTCCGAACAGCACCTTCTTCGAAGCGTCGTCCACGGTCGGCGAGACGTTGATGGTCTGCGCCAGATCGTAAGCCCTGCGTGTGGCAGGCCGCGCCGCAATCCGCTCGAACCACGCCTTGAGATGCGGAAAGTTCGCCAGAGCCTGCTGCTGGCGCTCGTGCGGCACGATCCACGGATAGCAGGCCATGTCCGCAATCGAATACTCCGCCCCCGCGATGAACTCGCGCCCATCGCCCAGATGCCTGTCGAGCACGCCATAGAGACGCCCCGTCTCCTTCACATAGCGCTCCATGGCATAGGGAATCTTCTCGGGCGCGTACTGCACGAAATGGTGGTTCTGCCCAGCCATCGGCCCAAGCCCGCCCATCTGCCAGAACAGCCACTGCAGCGCCTCGTTGCGCCCCCGTAGATCCTGAGGAATGAAGCGCCCGGTCTTGTCCGCCAGATACAGCAGAATCGCCCCCGACTCGAACAGCGAAACCGGCGCCCCGCCATCCGCAGGCGCCTGATCGACGATCGCAGGAATGCGGTTGTTCGGCGCGATCTTCAGAAACTCCGGCGCGAACTGCTCGCCCTTGCCGATGTTGATGGGATGAATCCGGTAAGGCAGACCGGCTTCTTCAAGAAACAGCGTGATCTTGTGCCCGTTGGGCGTGGTCCAGTAATACAGATCGATCATGTCGGCGTCCGCAGCGATGAGGGAGATCCTTTGTCGCACAGGGGGAAAGACATGTGTTGGGGGTGGGAATGAAGCGCTTTTGTTTTTCTGACAATCCGAAAAGGTGAATCATTGCCGAATGCTTGAGCCAATATTTCAGCGCCTTGTGGCGGCAACGTTCTTCTCGAACTCATCGAGCATTTGAAGTGCCATGGTGACTTCTTTGCTATTGAGCGCAACTCCTTGAGCGTCAATGATTCCGCGTACCAGATAGTATTCAGTCTCAGACCGAATTTTTCCGCGATTCAGCACTTGGACGAGTTTTTTTGAATAGCGTCGACGTACTTCGCTCAAAGACAAGGCGCCCGCGTTCAATAATTTGGCATCAGCTTCAGCAACTTTTTCGGGTGACCATGCCAGCGTCGACTCGATCGAGTCATTCACCGACATCTGTACTCCTATTTTTGCCTTGGCCAAGGATGTCTTTTCAAGTTGATCGAAAAATTCTGATGGTTTTATGTTCGGAGTTGTCGGGTACTTGGGTACGTACCACTCGAAGAATAAATCTTCAAACAACTTCAATGCTTGGTAGTCGCTATTTGACAGGACTGTCTTGGTCATGGGTTTGGAGCTTTTGATATGTGTGGCAGTGAAGGCTAAGCTGCTTTTAATGAATTGTTGGTGGGGTGATTTTTCGGAGAAGTGTCCCGCTGTCATCGATTCAATGATTTGAGGCAGGATGTTTTTGATTTTATATACCTCCCGTCAGCTTTGCTGTATCGCCAATTGCCACGATTGTCACCGGACTCTTTGCTGGAGGTGTGAATTTGCGGCCATTCCTCGTTGTGACACCAGATTACACTCGGAGGAGTCGCTTTCGAAAACCCCTCGAAAACCATGGCGTCATCTTTTGAGAATATTCTATACACGTACGATGTTGCATTCATGCTCAGTACGTAATATGAATCACCGCTCTCGCTCAACATGCCGAGTGCAAGCGGTGTGTCATAGAGTTTGAAAATAAACTTACTCCCTTTATTTTTCTCTTTGAATAAGACTAAATAGTCGTTGTCGATTCTTCTGATGCCTGTCGAGATGGTTGACGTCCCTTCAAGCTGATCGCCTGATTGAGTAATCACAAATAGAGTGTCATTGTCTGATTGGGCTGCTTTTGAGGAAATTGCCGACAAAACCAGCGCCAAAAAGAATAAGTTACTTGTGAATTTTCTCAAGGTGCGGAGCATCGTTGTATGAAATTTCTTGAATTGATTATTTCTGCATTTTTAATTTGTGCTTGATGCAGAATTTCTGTAATGCCTATTCATTCCGAAGCGAGTGGGGTTGCGGTGCTGCAGTATTGATTATTTTCATTTCGCAAGATCGGGTTATGCAACTGAGTGAGGTGGAGCGATCAATCCAGAGGGAGGTAAATATGGCGGAGGCAAGCAGGCTGATCGCAAGGGCGATGGATAGGGAATGCATTTTTCATCGAAAATGCGCTTGAGAAAATCAGTGGTTCCCAGGAGGGGTGATATTTACTTCATGGATGGAGGGAAATCACTAAATGACCGAATCCATCCATTTTCTCCAAATATTTCACCGGATAATCCATCACTTGCTTCCGAGATGTTTTCAATATCCCCATATCCTATTGTTAACACCCCCTGATCGGCAAGTCGCAAAACTCGAAAAATCACGGAGTCAACTGTCAATAATAAAATATCGTCAAAAACCTTTTTCTGCTCATCGGATAGGGATTTGAGAAAGCTCTCCACAACTCTCGTTTCTTCAGTATTGTATTCCCCTGCGGCATATCCGCGAATCTTTTTTATTGAGCTGTCTCGAGTCTCTTTAATGTAATTTCTGCCAAATTCTTTGAGAATTTAGTCTTTATTCATTTCATTTAATCCATGGAATTCGGTTTGACGAAGAAACACCCATATTACGTAATTTCCTTGGGGAACCTCTGCACGAAAGGGATCGACGCGTGCTGGCGCAGCCTCGGGCGGTCTTATGCGTTGAAAATCCCATCCCAGATCTGCATCTGGCCGCTTGACGATCGATTCGTGCAGAGGTTCCTTGACGATGTGAACTTGCCACCAGGTCAGAACGATGAACGCAGCACGATGGCGTCATCCCGTTCCGGTCCGGTGGTGACCATGGCGACGGGGATGCCCGCCTCGGCCTGGATCGCTCCGATCAGTGCCTTGGCCTCTGCGGGCAGGTCATTCCATGAGCGCAGGCCCTGGGTGGAACCCTTCCAGGCGTCAAAGCGCTTGAGCAGGGGTTTGAGCCGTTGCTGTTCGGCGTCGTTGGCGGGGATGTGGTCGATGCGTTGGCCGTCGAGTTCGTAGCCGGTGCAGATGCAGATGTCGTCGAAGCCGTCGAGCACGTCGAGCTTGGTGAGGGCGAGCTGGTCGATGCCTGCGACCTTGATGCTTTGGCGCAGTTGCACCGTGTCGAGCCAGCCGCAGCGACGAGGGCGGCCGGTGTTGACGCCGTATTCACGGCCGCGTGCGCGCAGGGCTTCGCCGAGCGGGTCGTCGAGTTCCGAGACGAAGGGGCCACCGCCGACGCGGGTGGCGTAGACCTTGCTCACGCCGAGCACGGAGCCGATGTGTGAGGGCGCGATGCCGGTGCCGCTGGCGGCGCCTGCGGCGATGGTGGTGGAGGAGGTCACGTAGGGATAGCTGCCCCAGTCTATGTCGAGCATCACGGCCTGCGAACCTTCGAACACGATGCGCTGCTTGTTGGTGTGTGCCTTGTCGAGCGTTTCCCAGACCCGGCCCACGAAGGGCAAAACCTGCGGCGCCAGTTGGAGCAGTCCTTCAAGCATGGGGCCCTTCTCGAACGGCACGAGGCCGAGTCCGCGAAACCAGGCGTTGTGGTGGGCGAGCAGCAGGTCGAGCTTGGCGGAGAGGCGCTCGGGGTCGGCGAGGTCGCAGATGCGCAGACCACGGCGGCCGATCTTGTCCTCGTAGGCCGGGCCAATGCCGCGCAGCGTGGTACCGATGGCCGAGCCGGTCGTGCCAGTGCGCAATTGTTCCTGCGCGGCGTCGATGGCGCGGTGGATGGGGAGTACGAGCGTGGCGGTTTCGGCGATCTGCAGCACCTCGGGGGTGACCTGCAGACCGAGTTCGGCGATGCGGGCGATCTCGGCGAGCAGCGCCTCTGGGTCGACGGCCACGCCGTTGCCGATCACGCCGAGCTTGCCGCGCACCACGCCGCTCGGGATCAGCGCGAGCTTGTAGGTCTTGCCGTCGACGACGAGGGTGTGGCCCGCGTTGTGGCCGCCGTTGTAGCGGGCGACGATGTCGGCCTTCTCGGCCAGCCAGTCGACGACGCGGCCCTTGCCTTCATCGCCCCATTGAGCACCTACGACCACGACATTGGACATGTGAAAACCTCCTTGGTGAAAAAAAGTGACATGTCCACGACATGTCGTCAGCACGGAGGGTGAATGTATTGAACATTCATTGCGGCGAAAATCGATTTAAACTCATTGATCATGTCAGTAAAACTCACAAGCGAGCTCTAGCATGCCGCGTCGTCTGCCCCCATTGAATGCGCTGCGCGCGTTCGAGGCCGCTGCGCGGCTCGAAAGCATGTCGGCGGCGGCGGACGAGCTTTGCGTGACGCATGGTGCGGTGAGCCGGCAGGTCGGCCAGCTCGAGGACTGGCTCGGGCATGCGCTGTTCGCGCGGGTGGGGCGGCGCATCGCGCTCACCGAGGCGGGGCGCCTCTATTTGTCGGAAGTGGCGGCGGCGCTCGACCGCATCGCGCTTGCGACCGACGAGCAACTGAATCTCACGCGCCAGCAGGTCATCCGCGTGAATGCTCCGACGACATTCGCGCTGCGCTGGCTGCTGCCACAGCTCTCGGGGTTTCAGTTGGCGTATCCGGCGGTGAAGGTGCGGCTGACCACCTCTGACGAGCCCATCGACCGGCTGCGTGAGGAGTTCGACGTCGCGATCCGGGGCAATGCGCAGCAACCGCCCGCGGGGTATGTGGTGCAAGAATTTCTCTCCGAGGTGCGCCTGCCCGTGTGCGCTCCGCGCGTACTGGAGGCAAATCCGATCCACGCCGTGGGAGATTTGGCGCGCCACACCCTGCTGCACACGGCGACGTATCCAGGCCTCTGGAGTGAATGGCTGGCCGCCAGCGGAAACCCGCAATTGGCGAGCGTCAACGCGCTCCAGCTGGACCATTTTTACATGACGCTTCAGGCAGCAATCGACGGGCTGGGAATCGCCATGGGCCCGACCGCGCTCGTTGCGCTCGACATCGAAGAAGGCCGCCTCGTCTTCCCGCTCGACGGCCCGGCGCTTCCTGCCTGGCGCTATTCCAGTCATGTGCCGAGCGCAAGACTGGAAGATCCCGTCATCAAGGCGTTTGTGAGCTGGCTGCACGAGTTGGGCAGCAAATTTTCAAGGAGCGCATAAGCGAGTCGGCCGTTCGGACTTCGAAGCAGCGGGCCCACTAAGCGCACAGGGCGCGTCGATCATCCAGCACAACGGCAAGACGGGCCCTCAGGCTGGGCGCCCCACGCGCAGACAGTACCTTCGTACGGCAAGCGTGAGCAACGACGCATGAGGGCCTGCATGGCCGCCTCCAAATGAATGTCCAGTCGAAGCAGCAAGGCTTCGCAGGATCAGAGCCAATCCCTTACTTGCGACCACCCAGCAGACTGCCGAGAACACCGCGAAGCAATTGCTTGCCCAAGTTGGTCCCTACGGTACGGGCCGTGGACTTCGCCATGGTCTGCACGATGCCATCCTTCTTGCCGCCGCGCGGCCCGGTGGTGCCGAAGAGGATGGTGTTGATCTCTCCCATGATTCCGCCGCCGCCATCGGCTTCCTGCGCGGCCTTGTCCTTGATGACCGCTGCATTCCCCGCCTGCTCGCCTGCACGTCCGCGCAGCACTTCATAGGCCGATTCGCGGTCCACTGTGGTGTCGTAGATGCCGGCGACCAGCGAGTTGGCCATCAGTGCCTTGCGCTGCTCGGGCGTGATCGGGCCGATCTGGCTTCCTGGCGGAATCACGTAGACGCGCTCGGTCGGCGTGGGGCGGCCCTTGGCGTCGAGAAAGCTGATCAGGGCCTCGCCGACGCCGACCTCGGTGATCGCGGCTTCGATGTCGAGGCCGGGATTGGGGCGCATGGTCGTGGCCGTGGCCTTGACGGCCTTCTGGTCGCGTGGGGTGAAGGCGCGCAGGGCGTGCTGGACGCGGTTGCCGAGCTGGGCGAGCACTGAATCGGGGATGTCGAGCGGATTCTGCGTAACGAAATACACGCCCACGCCCTTGGAGCGCACGAGGCGCACGACGAGTTCGATGCGCTCGAGCAGCGCCTTGGGCGCTTCGTTGAACAGCAGGTGGGCTTCGTCAAAGAAGAACACGAGCTTGGGCTTGTCGGGATCGCCGATTTCCGGGAGCTGCTCGAACAGCTCGGACAGCATCCACAGCAGGAAGGTCGCGTACAGACGCGGCGAGTTCATGAGCTTGTCGGCCGCGAGGATGTTGATCACTCCCTTGCCCGAGACGGTCTGCATGAAGTCCTGGATGTTGAGCATGGGCTCGCCGAAGAACTGGTCGCCGCCTTGCTGTTCGATCTGAAGCAGACCGCGCTGGATGGCGCCGATGCTGGCCGAGCTGACGTTGCCGTACTCGGTGGTGAACTGCTTGGCGTTGTCGCCCACGTAGGTGAGCATGGCGCGCAGGTCCTTGAGGTCCAGCAGCAGCATGCCGTTGTCGTCGGCGATCTTGAACACCAGATTGAGCACGCCCATCTGTGTGTCGTTCAGGTCGAGCATGCGGCCCAGCAGCAGCGGGCCCATGTCGGAGATGGTGGCGCGCACCGGATGGCCCTGCTGGCCGAACACGTCCCACAGCGTGGTGGGGCAGGCGAGCGATTCGGGCATGGGCAGGCCGCGCTCCTTGAGCGTGGCGGCCATCTTGTCGCCGATGTGGCCGGCCTGGCTGATGCCGGTGAGGTCTCCCTTGACGTCGGAGAGGAAGACCGGCACGCCGATTCTGGAAAACTCTTCCGCGAGCTTTTGCAGCGTGACGGACTTGCCGGTGCCGGTCGCGCCGGTGATCAGACCGTGGCGATTGGCGAGGCCGGGCAGCAGTTGGCACTGGACGGACGCGTGCTGGGCGATGATGAGTGGTTCAGCCATGGCAGTGATTGAGAAAGTAGGGAATCGAAGTCAAAAGTAAAATCGCGGACAGTAGATTATTAAATCAGAAGGACACCCTGTGGCAGGACACAGCAAATGGGCCAACATCCAGCACCGAAAAGGCCGTCAGGACGAGAAGCGCGGCAAGATCTGGACTCGCATCATTCGTGAAATCATGGTGGCGGCCCGCCAGGGCGGCGGCGATCCCGATGCCAATCCGCGTCTGCGCCTGGCCATCGACAAGGCCAAGGCCGCCAATATGCCTGCGGACAACATCAAGCGCAACATCGACAAGGCGACCGGCAATCTCGAGGGTGTGACGTACGAAGAAATCCGCTATGAAGGCTACGGCATCGGTGGTGCGGCCATCATTGTTGACACAATGACCGATAATCACGTTCGCACCGTCGCTGAAGTGCGTCATGCCTTCAGCAAATACGGTGGCAACATGGGCACCAATGGTTCGGTGTCGTTTCAATTCAAACATGTGGGTCAGATGATCTTCGCGCCGGGAACGGACGAGGACAAGGTCATGGAAGTGGCGCTCGAAGCCGGGGCCGAGGACGTGATCACCGATGAGGAAGGCGCGATTGAAGTGCTGACCGCGCCGGGCGACTTCGAAGCCGTGAAGAACGCGCTGCAGGCCGCTGGCCTCGTGGCCGATCTGGCGGACGTGACCATGCGCCCCGACGTGTCGATCGCCATGGAAGGCGAGGACGCGGCCCGCATGCAGAAATTGCTGGATGTTCTGGAAGATCTGGACGACGTACAAGAGGTCTATCACAACGCTGAGTTGTGAGGAGGCCAAGACAAGACAATGAAAGTCCTCGTGATTGGTGGCGGCGGCCGAGAACACGCACTGGCCTGGAAGCTTGACGGCTCGCCCAAGGTCTCCAAGGTCTATGTGGCGCCGGGCAACGGCGGCACAGCTTTGAATCCCGATTTCGTGAACGTGCCGATCAGCGATCCCGCTGAGCTGCGCGCGTGGGCGCAAAACGAGAAGATCGGCCTGACCGTGGTCGGCCCGGAAGCGCCGCTCGCCGCAGGCGTAGTGGACGAGTTCCGCGCGCATGGCATGCGGATCTTCGGTCCGACCCGTGCTGCTGCGCAGCTTGAAAGCTCGAAGGCCTTCTCCAAGGACTTCATGAAGCGCCACAATATCCCGACGGCTGCGTACGAGACCTTCACCAATCCGGAGGCTGCTCACGCATTTGTCGACAAGCTCGGCGCGCCCATCGTGGTCAAGGCCGACGGTCTGGCTGCGGGCAAGGGTGTGGTGGTGGCCATGACCGTGCAGGAAGCGCACGATGCGGTCGACTTCATGCTGGTCGACAACAAATATGGCGTCTCGCACAACGAAGGCGGCGCGCGCGTCGTGATCGAGGAATTCCTTGAGGGCGAAGAGGCTTCGTTCATCGTGCTGTGTGACGGCAAGAACGTGGCGGCGCTCGCTACGAGCCAGGATCACAAGCGCCTGAAAGACGGCGACCAGGGCCCGAACACCGGTGGCATGGGCGCGTATTCGCCCGCGCCGGTGGTAACGGCCGATGTGCATGCGCGTGCCATGCGCGAGATCATTCTGCCCACCGTGCGCGGCATGGAAAAGGACGGGATTCCGTACACCGGCTTTCTATACGCCGGTCTGATGATCGACTCCAAGGGCCATCCCAAGACGTTGGAATTCAATTGCCGCATGGGCGATCCCGAGACGCAGCCGATCATGATGCGCCTGAAGAGCGATCTGGTGGATGTGCTGGCGGCAGCGGTCGACGGCAAGCTCGATCAGGTCGAGCTGCAGTGGGACAGGCGCACCGCGCTCGGTGTGGTGATGGCGGCCCATGGCTACCCCGAGGCACCGCGCAAGGGCGACGCAATCACCGGTCTACCGCAGGATGCGGAAGACGCCATGGTGTTCCATGCTGGAACCGAGCTCAAGGACGGCGTGCTGCGCACCAGCGGCGGTCGCGTGCTGTGCGTGACGGCGCTGGCCGACAACGTCAAGCAGGCGCAGCAGCGTGCCTATGACGTGGCGCGCGGCATCTATTTCGACGGCGCGCAATATCGTCGCGACATTGGCCATCGCGGCGTCAAGCAACACTCGTGATGCCCACATCGACACCGCTGAACCCGGCCCATCGCGTGAGCCGGGTGCGTGACTACCTTGTGGACCTGCAGGCGCGCATTACTGATGCGCTGGAGACCATCGAAGGGCCGGTAGAGGCGGGCGGTGCCCGTTTTCTGGCGGACGCCTGGAGCAAAGGCCCCGAAGAGCGTCTGCAAGGCAATGGCATCACCAAGATCATGGAAGGTGGCCGGGTGTTCGAGCGCGCAGGCTGTGGTTTCTCGCATGTGCGTGGCCCGCAACTGCCGCCGTCGGCGACGCAGCACCGCCCCGAACTGGCGGGAGCGCCGTTCGAAGCCATGGGCGTGTCGCTGGTCTTCCATCCGCGCAATCCATACGTGCCCACCGTTCACATGAACGTGCGCATGATCGCGGCGGGCCAGCCCGGCGCCGAGCCAGTATGCTGGTTTGGGGGCGGTATGGATCTGACGCCGTACTATGGGTTTGACGAGGATGCCGTGCACTTTCACGGCGCATGTCGTGATGCCTTGGCTCCATTCGGTACTGGGCTCTATCCGCGCTTCAAGGAATGGTGCGACGAGTATTTCTGCAACAAGCACCGCAGCGAACAGCGCGGTGTGGGGGGAATTTTCTTTGACGATTTTTCCGAACTCGGGTTTGAGCAGAGCTTCGAGATGCTGCAGAGCGTGGGCGACGCGTTTCTGTCGGCCTATGAGCCCATCGTCGCGCGCCGCGTGAACACGCCCTATGGCGAGCGTGAGCGTGACTTTCAGCTCTATCGCCGTGGCCGCTACGTGGAGTTCAACCTTGTCTGGGACCGTGGCACGCACTTCGGGCTGCAGTCGGGCGGGCGCACCGAATCCATCTTGCTGTCGATGCCGCCGCTGGTGAGCTGGTCGTACCAGCGCAAGGACGAGCCAGGCTCGCCGGAAGAGCGGCTGACCTCGCATT
Source organism: Diaphorobacter caeni (assembly GCF_015354245.1). Classification (GTDB taxonomy): domain Bacteria; phylum Pseudomonadota; class Gammaproteobacteria; order Burkholderiales; family Burkholderiaceae_C; genus Diaphorobacter_A; species Diaphorobacter_A caeni. The sequence goes on along the minus strand of NZ_JADKYZ010000009.1, from coordinate 327,769 downwards.
TTCTCAAGCGTCGCGACTGGGTTTGAGTGCCGAACCGGCTGATTGCCTATAATTTTTCGCAGCGGACGGTGCTGCCGGGCAGACGCCGTCCATTTTGTTTTTCCCAAAGATTTTCGATTCCTGCCGGGTTGCAGTCCTACTGCCGCAAATCCAGCGGGCGCGTTATATTGAAAACTTCATCTTCCTTTCATTGATTGAAGACTGACTGATGACTACTTCCCCCAAATCGGAAACTGCCGCCAAAAAAGACGTGACCAAGCTCCAACGCGCCATCGTTGATGGACTGGAGGACGTCAAAGCGGTTGACATCCAGGTCTTCAACACCGAAGCACTTTCGCCGCTGTTCGAGCGCGTGATTGTCGCTACCGGTAACTCCAACCGCCAGACCAAGGCACTGGCCGCCAGCGTGCGCGACGCGGTCAAGGAAGCGGGCTTCAGCAAGCCGCGCACCGAGGGCGAGGACAACGGCGAGTGGATCATCGTGGATTGCGGCCAGGCCGTGGCGCACATCATGCAGCCCGCAATCCGCCAGTACTACCGCCTTGAAGAGATCTGGGGCGAGACACCCGTCCGCCTGAAGCTCGGTGCCGCCAAACCCCGCCGCGTGACCGCTTCCGAAGACGCGAGCGCCGAAGGCAAGAAGAAGCCCGCCGCCAAGAAGGCTCCGGCACGCAAGACGGCAGCAGCGGCTCCAAAGCCTGTCGCGGCGAAGAAGCCCGCAGCGGCCAAGAAGGCTGCTCCGGCAAAATCGGCTGCCAAGCCAGCCGCAAAGTCCGCAGCCAAGCCAGCTACCAAGTCGGCCACGGCCAGGAAGCCAGCGGCGAAGGCACCTGTCAAGATCGTCAAGGTGAATGCACCTTCCGCGAACAAGAAGGCGTCGCCTGCCACCAAGAAGGCTCCGGCGCGCAAAGCACCGGCACGCAAGGCCTAATCTCAGGCTCACTACAGAGGTCTCGCTGTGCCTGCACAGCAGACCTCTTTTGTTTTTGAAAACTGCAAGCTCTCATCATGAAGCTATTGATCGTCGCTGTAGGTCAGCGTGTACCCGATTGGGCGCAGACGGCCTATGACGATTACGCCAAGCGTTTTCCGCACGAAATCAAGGTTGAACTCAAGGCGGTGAAGACCGAGCCACGCGGCTCCAAGACGTTGGAAAACCTGTATGCCGCCGAGCGCGAACGCATCGAGGCGGCGATACCGCGTGGCACACGCATCGTTGCGCTGGATGAGCGCGGCACCAACCTGACCACCAAGGCCCTTGCCCAGCGGCTGAAGGACTGGCAATTGAGTGGCGACGATGTGGCGCTGGTCATTGGCGGGCCGGACGGGCTCGACCCCGCTTTCCGCCAGGCCGCGCACGAGCGCATCCGCCTGTCCGATCTCACGTTGCCGCATGCCATGGTGCGGGTGCTGCTCATCGAGCAGCTGTACCGCGCGTGGTCGGTCAATGCGGGTCATCCGTATCATCGCGAGTAACCATCCCACCGATTCTTTTCGCTTTGCCCATGCCCGACTTCATCTATCTCGCGTCCCAGAGTCCCCGTCGCCGCCAGTTGCTCGAGCAGCTTGGAGTGCGCCATTCGCTGCTGTTGCCCAACGAGGGAGATGATCAAAAAGAGGATGCGGAAGCGATCGAAGCGGTGCAGCCCGGCGAGTTGCCGCTGGACTATGTGGAGCGCGTGACCGGATTGAAGCTCGACGCCGCCGTTGCGCGCCTGGAGCGCCGGGGGTTGGCGCAGGCGCCGATTCTGTGCTCCGACACGACGGTGGCGCTGGGGCGCAAGATCTACGGCAAGCCCGAAGACGCGGCTGACGCCAGACGCATGCTGGGGGAGCTTTCGGGCAATGAGCACCGTGTCCTGACCGCCGTCGCGCTGCAGGTGGGCAACAAGCGGCTCACGGCGCTTTCCGAATCGCGTGTGAAATTCGCGGCGATGAGCGCTGCGCAGATCGATGCCTACGTGGCCAGCGGTGAGCCCATGGGCAAGGCCGGTGCCTACGGCATCCAGGGGCCTGTCGCGCAGTACGTGTCGAATCTGAACGGCAGCTACACCGGGATCATGGGCCTGCCGCTCTACGAGACTGCCCAGCTGTTGCGCGCCGCAGGCGTGATCGCTGTTTGATCACTTTCCATTTCGCGGTCACTGCAGCGTGTGATTGGCCAGACGTGCGGCGTCTGGAATGTGGATGTCGCGCTTGTCCATGCGGATCAGCCCTTCGGCTTCGAGGTCGTGCAGCACGCGCGAAAAGTATTCGGGCGTGATCGACAGGCGCGAGGCGATCGTCGCCTTGCTCACGGGCAGCGAGATGTCCAGCGTGCGGGCCTTGAGCGCCATGGGCCGAGCGCCGCAGCCCGCGCTGGAGAGCGCCAGTGCGGCCGCGTCTTCCACATCCTCGGGCAGTGAATTGAGCAGATAGCCGATGACGCGCTGCATGCCGCTGTGCAGCGAGTAGGCCTGCACGTCGTGCACCAGCCCATGCAGGCGACGTGAAATGCCCGCGAGCATGCGCATCGCGAAGCGCGGATCGCATTCGATTTCCCGCACCACGGCGGCCTTGCCGACGCTCAGCAGCAGCGAATCGGCGAGCGCCTGCGCATTCACGATGTACGGCTTGTCGGTGAACATCAGCGCTTCGGCGAAGGTGATTCCGGGGCCCGCGAGCTCGATGATCTTTTCCTGACCGGCCGGCGAAAGCGCGAACAGCTTGATCTGGCCGCTCACCGTGACATGGAATTCCTCGCAGGGCGTGCCCACGCGAAAGACCGTGTCGCCACGCGAGAAGCGACGCAGGCGGCAGCCGGTGGCAAGGCGCTGCAGTTCGGCGCTGGTCATCTCCTGAAACAGAGGGAGGGCGGCCAGATATCGCGGGATATCGAAGTTCTGAATGTCCATGACGGCATCTTTGAAGTGGGTGCAGCGATTAGAGTTTCTTTCGAATGGCCACTTCGTGATCTGAAACAAATTGTTGTCAAGCATTGATGCGAGTCAGGACATTACCCGCGTGTGAGCTCGGCATAGAGCCGCGCCAGCCGATGATTGAGCTCCTGTGGTCTGTGTATTAATGTGTATCCTTGTGAGCCGAAGAGGTGCGGCAGGTAGTCGTGAGCCTTCTGGTCGATGGTCACGCAGAACGGCGTGAGTCCGGCGGTCCGCGCTTCCTGGATAGCGTGGCGGGTGTCTTCGAGACCGTAGCGGCCCTCGTAGATGTCAAGATCGTTGGGCTTGCCGTCGGTGAGGATCAGCAGCAGGCGTTGGCGCTCGGTACGCTCGCCAAGGCGCTTGATCGCATAACGGATCGCCGCACCCATGCGCGTGTAGTAGCCCGGCCGGATGGCCTGCACGCGGGCGCGGGCGGCGGCGCTCCAGGGTTCGTCGAAACCCTTGAGATGCTGGATGCGCACGTGTTGCCGGCGCACCGATGAAAATCCCAGCATCTCGAACGCGTCGCCCGTGGCAGAAAGTGCTTCGCCGAACACCTGCAGCGAGTCGCGGATCAGGTCGATCACGCGTGCGTCCTGCGTGGCGTAGGCGTCGGTGGATTGCGACAGATCGGCCAGCAGCAGGCTCGCGAGGCTGTGCTGGGTACGGCGACGCTGCATGAAGACGGGAGGATTGGCGTTGAGCCGCGCATGCGCCGGCGCGCAGACCGCTTCCACCTGATGGCGTACCCAGCCGTCGAGATCCAGCTCGTCGCCATCGGTGCAGCCGCGCACGCGGTCGGGAGCCTGGCGAGTCATGTCCAGATGCCGCCGCATGCGCCGCGAGATCCTGCGCAGCCGCGCGTCGGGCTCGGTGGGTTGCGTTTCCTTGCTCATCACGAGTTGCACCGCGCAGTGATCGGGCAGCAGCCGCTCCTTGCGCCAGTCCCATTCGGGAAACGCCATGCCGTCGCCGAGCGGCAGATCGTCCTCGGACGCGCTGGGCAGGTCGAGATCGAACTTCACGCGCGACGCGATGGAGCTGCCGTCGTTGGCGATGGCGAGTTCCTCCATGTCGTTCGCGGCCTGAAGCTGGCGGCCATCGTCGTCGTCATCATCGGCGCGGTTGACCTTGGTGAATTCGGCCCAGGACAGTATCGATTCGGCGCGAAAGAACATCACCAGCGGCGCGCCATTGCGCTCGTCCTCGACGCGCTTGGCGGCGCGGCGGCAGGCATCCTGCAGGGCTTGTTTGGACGAGGGACTGTCGGGCTGCTCGGGTTGTTGGGGTGTTTGGGCTGGCGAAGGTTGGACGCTGCCGCCGGTGGGCAGCACGTACCAGAGCCAGACCGGAGCCACGTTTTCGACGGTGAGCTGCAGGCCATCGGTGCAGACCACCTGTTCGCGCAAAGCGCGCTGCAGAGCGCGCTCGGCGCGGGCATCGGCGGGGCGCAAAGTCGAGGGGCGGGGACGTTCATCCAGCTGTGCCTGCAGCAGTCTGCGGTGGATGGCGCGCAGCCCTGGAAAGCGCCTGAGGGCACGGGCGCTGGCCAGTACGTTGCAGCTCAGCCATTCGCCACCGGGCCGCATGCAGGAACCCAGCGCGGCGAGCCAGAGATAGAGGCCGCGATTGAGCTCCGGGTCTTCGAACAGACTGATCTGCTGCGGCAGCGCCAGCGTGTCCTGCTGCCAGGTGCCAAGCTCCGCGTTGCTGGTGCTGCCCGCCACGCGCTGCAGCAGGCTGCGCGGGCCGCCGGTGCGGGTGCGTCCCGCCTCGGCGATGCGTGCGCCGTGGTCGCCTCCGCCCGCGCGGAACAGCAGCCCGATGGTTCGCTGCATGTCACGCAGGTGCACGGCGGCGTGTGGCGCGCGCTGCTCGGCCACGCTCGTGATGAAGCGGTGCCATTGACGACCGACCCATTCTTCCATGTTGCGGCTCCGCTGATTTCAGTTGTCGGGTGCTTGTTTGCGGGATCACTCCGTCATGACGGCGTTCACCAGTTCGAACAATGCGGCCGTGGTGTCGACGTCATCGGTCAGTGCATCGACAATCGCCGCGCGGCAGGCCTTGGCGAGCGGCAGGCCGCTGGCGGCAAGGCGGGCGGCCATCACCAGCAGCCGGGTGCTCACGGTTTCCTCCAGATCCTGCTCGGTCAGGCGGCGCAGCGCCTGCGCGAGGGCGACGAGCTGGTCGGCCACGTGGGGCGCGATGCCCGATTCGCGCAGCAGGATTTCGCGCTCGACATGTGCGGGCGGGTAGTGGAACTGCAGCGCCACAAAGCGCTGGCGGGTGCTGGGCTTGAGGCCCTTGAGCACGTTCTGGTAGCCGGGGTTGTAGCTCACGACCAGCATGAAGCCGTCGGCGGCGCACAGTTCCTCGCCAGTGCGCTCGATGGGCAGCGTGCGGCGGTCGTCGGCCAGCGGGTGGAGCACGACGGTCGTGTCCTTGCGTGCCTCGACCACCTCGTCGAGATAGCAGATCGCGCCCTCGCGCACCGCGCGGGTGAGCGGGCCATCGGCCCAGCGTGTGCCGCCGTCGCCGATGAGATGGCGACCCACGAGGTCGGCGGCCGCCAGATCGTCGTGGCAGCTCACGGTGATGAGCTTTCTGCCAAGGCGCGCCGCCATGTGCTCGACGAAGCGGGTCTTGCCGCAGCCCGTCGGGCCCTTGATGAGCACCGGCAGGCGTTGGCGGAAGGCGTGCTCGAAGAGCGCGCATTCGTCGCTTGCCGCAGCGTAGAAGGGCACGGCGGGCTCGATCGGAGAGGGGTGAGCCACGCCATGGGGGATGCCATGGGGCGTGCCGTGTGGTGACAGCTCGGTCGGCATGTGCTGGGTTTCGCTGTGGTCCATGCGTGGCTCCTCTCTTGGTCTTGTCGCCGGGTCAGGCCGCTTGTGGCGACAGCGTGGCCTTGGTGGCGTTCTTCAGTTCGGGCAGCACATGCGCGCCCTTGACGAAGAAGCTCGCGAAGTAGGTGAACTGACCTGCCAGGAAGATCAGGCCACCGATCACGCGCACCCAGTAGTAGCCACGCAGTTGGTCCTGCGTCGCCATGAAGCCCATGGCGTTTTCGGTCGGCAGGCGTTGCAGCCAGACCTGATGCACGCCGGCGGCGGTGAGCGCCAGCACCATGATCGACATGCCGATGGTCATGATCCAGAAGCTGCGGATCTCAAGCCGCTGGGCCTCGGGACTGTTGGCGAGGCGGCCACGCAGCTGCGGCATGGCGTAGCTGATCAGCGTGATCACCACCAGCACGTAGGCGCCGTAGAACGCGAGGTGACCGTGTGCGGCGGTGAGCTGCGAGCCGTGGGTGTAGTAGTTCACCACGCTCAGCGTGTGGATGAAGCCCCAGACGCCCGCTCCGAGGAAGCCCACGACGGCGGTGCCCAGTGCCCAGACGATGGCGGCCTGGTTGGGATGCTCGCGACGGCGCTGCTTGACCATGTTGAACGCGAACAGCGTCATCATGAAGAAGGGCAGTGGTTCAAGGGCCGAGAAGATGCTGCCGACCCACTTCCAGTACGCAGGCATGCCGATGAAGTAGTAGTGGTGGCCGGTGCCGAGCAGCCCGGTCATCAGGGCGAAGGCGATGATCACGTACAGCCACTTGTCGATCACTTCGCGGTCCACGCCGGTCACCTTGATGAGCACGAAGGCCAGCAGCGCGCCGAGAATCAGCTCCCACACGCCTTCCACCCAGAGGTGGACGACGAACCACCAGTACATCTTGTCGCGCACCAGATTGTGCGGATTGACGAAGCTGAACAGGAACATCAGCGCCAGACCCCACAGCCCGATCATGAGCACCACCGAGACGCTGGTCTTGCGGCCCTTCAGGATGGTCATGCTGAGGTTGTAGAGAAAGCCAAGCGCGACGACCACGATGCCGACCTTGGTGGGCAGCGGCTGCTCGAGGAACTCGCGGCCCATGGTCTGCAGCAGGTCATTGCCCGTCAGCTCGGCGAGCTTGGCGTAGGGCAGGGCCAGATAGCCGACGATGGTGAGCGCTCCCGCGGCGAGGAAGATCCAGAACAGCGCGATCGCGAGCGCCGGGCTGTGCAGCTCGGTCTCGGCCTCTTCCGGAACGATGTAGTAGCCCGCGCCCATGAAGCCGAACAGCAGCCACACGATCAGCAGATTCGTGTGCACCATCCGGGCGATGTTGAACGGGATGTAGGGGAAGAACAGGTCGCCGATCAGGTATTGCAGCCCGAGCGCGACGCCGAAGATGATCTGTCCCGCGAACAGCGCCATGGCTGCAATGAAGTACAGCTTGGCGACGGATTGGCTTTGGTATTTGAGAACTGGATTGGTCATTGCGATGCTCCTTGCTCGTTCAACCTTCGATGTTCGGCGGCCACTTCTCGGTGTTGATCTCGCCGGTCCACTTGAGGAACTCGATGAGATCGCCGGTCTGCTTTTCGCTCAGATTGAATTGCGGCATCTGCCTGCGGCCCGGCGCATGCGAGGGCATGGCGCCCATCCACGCCTTGATGAAATCAGGGCCTCGGCGCTTGTAGACGTTGCCGAGCTCGGGCGCGAAGTACGCGCCTTCACCGAGCAGCGTGTGGCAGCCGATGCAGTTGCGCGTCTCCCAGATCTGTTTGCCGGCGATGACCGCCGGCGTGATCTCGTGCGCGTTGGAGCGCTCGGGGATGCGGCGTTCGCTGTCGAAAATCATCGCCGCGAAGAGCAGCGCGAAGAAAGCGGTTCCGCCGTAGAACATGTTGCGGGCCATTTGCTTGGTAAACCCGCCGGTTTGCTGGCTCATAAGAAGCCCTCCATCGATCCTGAGGGCTTCATCCTCCTTTTTTGCTCGGGATTTGTAATTGAACCCGTTCAAGAAAAGAAACGCGTGCCGAGGACCACCAGCAGCACGGCGGCCAGCCATCCCAGAAGCAGCCTGCGCCAGAGCCGCGGCGCATGCGAAAGCTCCATGAAATCGAGCGCGATCATCACGCCTTTGATGCCCGAAAGCGCGAGCACGACGCCGGTGGCGAGCAGCCCCAGGTGCGGGGCGTCGGGGTCTTCCGCCAGCCACCAGGAGGCGAGGGTGGCGATGACGAGCAGCGCCCAGACGACGTGGATGCGGCGGGTTGCGTTGCGGTGTGCAGGGTTCATGGGCGACTCACCGCAGGAGGTAGACCAGAGGAAACAGCACGATCCACAGCAGATCGACCATGTGCCAGAACACGCAGCCCGATTCGAGCGCATTGCAGTTCCCGGCGCTGTAGCGGCCCTGTGCGAGCGGGCGCAGCAGCAGCGTGAAGATCACGCAGCCGGCCATCACATGCATGAAGTGAAAGCCGGTGAGCATGAACCAGAGCATGTGGAAATCGTTGCTTGCGAAGTCGGTGCCCGCACGCCATTTGGTCAGATATTCGTGGGATTTGAGGATCAGGAATCCGCCACCGAGCAGCAGCGCGGCGAGCAGCCAGCGCGTGGCCGTGCGGTGATGGCCCGCGCGCGCGCAGGCCAGCGTGTGGGCGGCGCATGCGCTCGCGCTGATCAGCAGCAGCGTGTTGATCGCGCCCACGGACTGGTCGAGTCCGGCCTGCCCGGCGGCGAAAACCTCAGGCTGCAGCAGCCGGGTGAACGCGAACGCCAGAAACAGCAGACCGAAGGTCGCGAGCTCCAGCCCGACGAAGAGCCAGACCACCAGATCGCCGGCCAGCCGCGCGGGGGGCTCGTCTTCGCCGACGGCGCTTGAAAGTTCGGAAGCCGGAATGCTCAATGCGATGTTCCTTCGCTGCGCGTGATCTTGTTCCACACGTTGTATTTGCCCACGGGCTTGCTCATCGGCAGGCGTTTGATTTCCTGGAAGCTGCTGGCGTCGTAGACGATGAGCGCGCCGTCCATCTCCCAGAGGCTCGCGAGCGCGTATCTGCCGTCGCGGGTGAATTCAATGTGGGCCAGCGTCTTGCCCGGCTCGCGGACCTGTCCGGCGACCGCGAGCGTGCGCTTGTCGATGATGGTGAGCGTGTCCTTGGCCGTGCGGCTCATCATCGAATCGGTCCAGGCGTAGGGCGTGTTCTCGTGGCTGCGCATGAAGAATCCCGGGCCGGGCATGGCCAGCGTGCGCACGGGCTTCCAGGTGCGCATGTCGATCACGTCGATGGCGCCGGTGCCGAGGTTGGGGCTGGCGAGCACCGTCGTGCCGTTCCACGCGAAGGTGATGCCCGAGCCGAGGTGCGGCATGCCGCTGATCGGCAGGTCGGCGGTCTTGCGGCGCAGATCGAGGTCAACGACCTGCGCGCTCGGCGTGGCGTCCTCGGCGCTGCGTGCGCGCGTCGCGCCGAGCACATGGCGGTAGGACTGGTCGAAGAAGAAGTCATCAAGCGGCTCGGAGAGCGTCGTGCGTTGCACTGCGAGATGCTCCATCGCGCGCGCCATGGTGCGGGTCTGGGCATCCTGCGGATTGGCGCCGGTGGCGACGGGACGGATCGAGCCGTAGGGAATCTCCCAGATCTCGGCGATGTCCTTGAGCGCCACGACAAAGCTCTGGCGCGGCGCGGCGTCGTAGACGGCCGAAACGCGAGAGCTGCGCCCACCGTCCTGCGAGTTGGCATCGTAGGTGCGCACGAGATTCAGATCCGCATCGAACAGCGCGAGCGTGTGCGGCAGGTAGTTGGCGGCCATCACATGGCGACCATCGCTGCTCACCGCGACATTGCGCATGTTCAGACCCGCGCGCACCTCGGCGACGACGCGCAGCCGCCAGAGGTCGTACTTGGTGATCCAGCCGTCACGCGAGCCGAAGAACACATAGCGTCCGTCGGGCGTGAACTTGGGGCCGCCATGCAGCGCGTAGCGCGAGGGAAAGCGCGTGATGACCTCGAACGTGTCGCCATCGAGCAGCGAGACATGGTGGTCACCGCCTTCCACGACGACGAAGAGGTTCATCGGATCGGCCTTCCACGCGGGCACGGAGGGCTCGTCCTTTCCTGCGGGGAAGAAGCTGCGCGAGGAACGGATCTCGGCCTCGCTCCAGCGCGGCGGGGTGGCGGCGGGCGTGCGTATCCATGCGGCGAGATCCTTGATCTCCTGCTGCGAAAGCTGTTCGGCGAAGCCCTGCATCTGCGTGGCCGTGCGGCCGTGGGTGATCACGCGCAGCACCTCGTCGGTCCGGGTGCGCTCCAGACTCTCCGGCAGCAGTGCGGGGCCCATCGCTCCGGTGCGCTCGACACCATGGCAGACGGCGCAATGCTGCTGGTAGATGGCGTTGACCTGCGCGGCGGGAGGCGGTGTCTGCGCATTCGCGGGCGCGCTGAGCCAGCCCACCGCGAGCAGTGCGGCGGCGAGTGCCAGCGTGGTAATCAAAGAGGGTTTGTCGGAGTCAGTTTCCCAGGGCGCTTCGCGCTTTGCGCAGCGCATGAAACTGGCGAGTCCTAAGCGAGGGCAGCCGCGCAAGGGCCGCCCCGCCGCGCTGGCTGCGTCCCCCTCCCGCGAAGCGAGAGAGGGGGAAGGCGCGAAGCGACTCAGGGGGGGCTTCTTCTCATGCATGGTGAATTGCGATGGTTCTGTTTCGGGCGACAAAGGGCGTGTGGGCGGCGATGGTCGGCGGCGCACCGATTTCCTCGTCGCTCAGATAGCAGCCGGGATCGTCGGCCCATGGATTGCCGGTCATCTGCTGGGCGCGCACGCGGGTGTTGCCGTTGCAGATGTTCAGGTAGCGGCACTGGGCGCAGCGGCCCTGCACCGGGCGCGGGCGCTGGTTGAGGCCCGCCATCAGCGGGTCGCCCATGTCGCGCCAGATGTGCGAGAACGGCCGCACGCGCACGTTGCCGAGGTTGTGGTGCCACCACATGGTGTCGGGGTGGACGTTGCCGAGGTTGTCGATGTTGGCCACCATCTGGCCGCTCGCGTTGCCGCCCCAGTCGACGAGGCGCGCATACAGATCGGGCGCCCATTGCGGCATATGCTTCTGCACCCAGTGCAGCAGGTAGATGCCGTCGGCGTCGTTGTTGCCGCTGACGAATTCCTCGTCATGCCCTTCGCAGGCCGATTGCCAAGCGTGGTCAAACAGCAGGTCCAGCGCCTCGCGCGTGGCGATGTGGTTGGCGTCCTTGTCGCGGTGCACGTTGCCGCGGCCGGCGTAGTTGAGGTGCGAGAAATAGAACTTCTGCGCGCCTTCGTCACGCATGAGCTGCAGCAGCGCGGGAAAATCGTCGGCGTTCATCGCTGTCATGGTGTAGCGCAGGCCGACCTTGACGTCGAGCTTGACGAGATGGCGCACGGCCGCGAGGCTCTTGTCGAACGCACCGTTCATGCGCCGGAACTTGTCATGGATGACGCGCAGGCCGTCGAGGCTGATGCCCACGTAGTCGAACTCCGACTGCGCGATGCGCACGGCCGCTTCGGCGTCGATCAGCGTGCCGTTGGTCGAGAGGCCCGTGTAGAAGCCGAGCTTGCGCGCGTAGTCGTGCACCTTGAAGAGGTCGGGGCGCAGCAGCGGTTCCCCGCCGGAGAGAATCAGCGCGGGCACGCCGAAGCTGCGCAGATCGTCCATGACCTTGCAGACTTCCGCCGTGTCGAGTCCCCCCGTGTATTCATGATCGGCCGAGAACGAATAGCAGTGCTTGCAGGTGAGGTTGCAGCGGCGGATCAGATTCCAGATCACCACCGGGCCCCGCGCCTTGCGGCTCTGGACCTGTGGGTACTGGCCCGTGTCCTCGGCGGTTTTGAGTTCTCGCATGTATTGGCTGATTCGGAACATGGCTCAGGCCTCCTTCAGACGCAGTCCGGTTTTCTTGAGAATCGCGGTGGAATAGAGAATGTCGTGCGCGCGGCAGGCATCGCCGAGCATCCGCGCGATGTGCTCGGCCTGGGCTTCGACGCGCGCCCGGCTTGCGCCGTGCAGCATCACGAACAGGTTGTAGGGCCACAGCGGCAGATGGCGCGGGCGGCGGTAGCAGTGACTCACCTCGGGCAGCGCGGCGACGAGCCGGCCGAGGTCGGAGACGCGTTCATCGTCGACATCCCAGACGCTCATCCCGTTGGCCACGTAACCGAGCCGGTAGTGGTTGGGCACCGCGCCGATGCGGCGGATCAGGCCCTGGTCGAGCATCTCGGCGAGGCGTTGCTGCACGCGCTCGCCGGACACACCCAGCGTGGCGCCCACGGCGTCGTAGGGCCGTGCGAGCAGCGGAAGCCCCGACTGCGTGGCGGCGATCAGCGCGCGATCGAAATCATCAAGCGCCATGGCGGGTCTCCTCGGTCAAGGGCTGCAGCCGGAGTTCGACGAAGAACTCTTCCTCTTTTGGAAACACGGCGACGGCGATGCCGGTCTCGGCCTCGATGCGCGCGGCCACGGCGTTGGCGAGTTCGGGCGACTCGGCGCCGATCACGAACCACATGTTCAGCGCGTGATCGCGGCGGTAGTTGTGGGCGATCTCGGTGAAGGAGTTCACGGTGAGCGCAATGTCGTCAAAGCGCTCCTCGGGCACGGCCATGGCCGCGAGCAGGAACTGTCCGCCCGCGCGCTCGATCTGGAACAGCGGGCCGAAGCGCGTGAGCACGCCCTGCGTGAGCAGCAGGCCGAGGCGCTTGAGCACCTGTTCTTCGCTCCACCCAAGCTCGTTGGCGACGGCGCCGAAGGGCCGGTCCACCAACGGGAAGTTGCCGTGCAGATGTTCGATCAGCAGGGCGTCGTCAGCTGTGAGCATGTTCATTCTCCTTGGAAGTCTCTGTTGGCGTAGTTGTCGAGAGGTGAGGAACTTGCGGATGAGGGGCAAAGCGTCGCGCTCCGGTCTGCTTGAAGCGCGTGCGCGAGAACAGGATGCGGCTCGGCACGTTGTCCAGCGCCGCATGGCGGATCGCGGCGGCGATGGTCTGCAGCACGCTGAAGCGATCGCGACCATGCACCATGCAATAGAGGTTGAACGGCCAGCCTTCGGCCGTTGCGCGCTGGTAGACCAGCGTGGCGCCAGGAAAGTGCGCGAGCACGTCGCCGCAGGCGTCAATGCGGTGCGCGGGCACCTGGAACACCACCATGGCATTGGCGCGGAAGCCGACCTCGTGGTGCCGCACGACCACGCCGAAGCGGCTGAGTGCGCCGCTGTCCGTCCACTGAGCGATCTGCTGGCGGATGACGTCCAGCGTGCAGCCCAGATGCCGCGCCCAGACGTCGAAAGGGCGCTCGCACAGCTCGATTCCCTGCTCCACCAATGCGGCCAGGGGCTCTTCATCCATGGCGATGGGCGCTGCGGCGATGCGGGTTCTTCCGCTCGATTGCCGGTCATGCGAGACGGCGCCGAGGTCGAATGCCGTATCGATGCGAAACGCATGCAGCATGGGCAGACGCAGCGTGCGCAGACCGCTGGCGGCCTCGATGCGCTGCAGTTGCTGCTCCACCTCCCAGGCGTCGCGGCCGGTCACCACGAACCAGAGATTGACCTCGTGCTCGCGCTCATAGTTGTGGTTGACGCCGGGCTGGGCCGAGACGATGGCCGCCACGCGCTCAAGCATGTGCGCAGGAACGGCCATGGCCGCCAGCAGCGAGGCGCCCCCGGCACCGGGCGCGAACACGCCGCCGATGCGACTGAACGCACCGGAATTGTGGAGGTGCCGGTAGCGGTCGAGCACCTGCTTGCCGCTCAGCGCGAGCGTTTCGCCGATGGCGGCGAATGGCTCGTCCACCAGCGGAAAGCCGCGCTGCCATTGGTTGAGCAGGGCGAGGGCGGTGCTGTCGGCTTGCAGCATGTTCAGAGCCCCATGCGGTGTGCGCGGGAGGTGAAGAAGATGCCGCTGGGCGCGTTGACGGGCAGGCTGGCGAGCAACTGCTGCGTGTGGGTGTCGTAGACCTGCACCTGATTGCTGTCGCGGCAGCTGATCCAGACCGACTGGCCACGCGGGGCGAACTCCATGTGCATGACGGCCTTGCCGGGGCTGAGCGTAGCGATCACGCGCTGGCTGGGCGTGTCGATGACCTGGACCCGGTCGTAGTCGGGCACGGCGAAGTTCACCCAGACCTGCCGACCATCGGGCCGCGCCATCACGAACACCGGCTGCCCGGCGACGGGAATGCGAGCGACCTCGCTCCAGCTGGCCGTGTCGACCACCAGCACCTCGTGGCGGCCGATGGCGGGCAGGTAGGCATACTGCCCCGCGATGGCCCAGCCGCGCAGATGCGGCATCTTGTAGACCGGCAGGGGCGTTTCGCCGCGGCCGTAGCCCGAGAGAATGCGGCGCGCGCTGGGCTGTTCGTCCCACAGGTCGACGAGCGCGAGGCCGTCCTCGCCGAACAGGCCGGCGATGTAGTGACGACCGTTGGGCGTGAGCAGCGCGTCATACGGCTGGCGACCGATGTGGGGCAGGGTGGTGACGCGCGGATTGCGCGGGTCGCTGCATTCGGCGATGCAGATCGCGTCGGCGTCAAACAGGCTGTAGATGAAGCGCTGCTGGGGCAGATCGGCAAGACCGACGACGCGCGAGGGTTTGCCGTCGGCGGTGGTCGCCGGCAGGTCGGCCAGCAGGTTGAGCTTGGGGCAGAACAGCTTGACGCCGCCGGGCGTGTAGTTTTGCGCTGCGATCACGTTGCCCTTGGCGGAGATTGCGCCGCCGATCGAGTTGCCCGCCTGCATCACGCGGTGGACGATGGACTGGGTGAGCAGATCGACCTTGGTGAGGCCGCCATCGCGGCCGAAGACGAAGGCGTAGCGCTCGTCACGCGAGAACACCACCGAGGCGTGCGAAAGATCGCCGAGGCCCTGCACCCAGCCGATGGTCTCGAGCGTGGTGGTGTTGACGAGGGTGAGCGAGCCGCTTGCGCGCTCGATCACCACGCCGAGATCGCCGGTGCCGCGCAGCGTGGTGGCTGCGCCGGCAGTGGTGTCGGGGAGGTTGGATGTGGAAGCGACAGCCGAGGCCCACGGTGCAAGCGCGGCGGCTGCGGAGATCAAGGTGCGTCGTTTCATGGCGTCCGGTTCCTTCTAGTTCTGTGTAGGGAAGCCTTGCGAGAGCCGTTCGGCGATCCATCTCGCCTCGCGGTCGGTGAGCAGGGCCTTCCAGGGCGGCATGGGCGTTCCCGGAAGACCGTGGGTGATGACGGCGGCGAGCCACGGCGGCGGCTTGTTCACCAGAGCTTCTCTGGTGAGCGCCGGGCCGAGCCCGCCGGTGAGCTGCATGCCGTGGCATGAACCACAGTCCTGCCGCACCATGCGCACAAGCGCAGTCTCGCGCTCGGCGCTCAGCTCGCTCGACCCCGCATCGGCCAGTGCGCCGACAGGAGCCGAGAGGGATGCGAGCGCCATGGCAAAGCGTGCAAACCATGCAAGATGGCGGGCAGGAAAGCGGGTCATGTCAGTGGCCTCCGTGCTCAGTACACGTCGTGCTGCGTGTTGTGGACGTTGAAGTGGCCGGTCGGCGTGATCAGACGCGGGTCCTTGATCACGGCCTTGAGCTTGAGCGTCTTGTCGTCCACGACGACGAGGGCGCTCTGCTTGTCCTTGGCCGACCAGACGGCGAACCAGACCTCGTCACCGGCCTTGTTGAACTCCGGCTGCACCACGCGCTTGGCGCCGTCATCCGTAAGGCCCGCCCACTCGGCGATCGGCAGCACGGTGAAGCCCTTGTCCAGGTTTTTGATGTCGTACACCGCCACCGATTGCGAGAGCTTGGCATCGGGGTTCAGCGGGGTGTCCGAGTACAGGTGCGTGGACTTGGGATGGCTCTTGATGAACAGCGCACCGCCACCTTGACCCTTGAGCTTGGCGACTTCCTTGAACGCGTACTGCTTGTGCTTGACCGGGTCGGTGCCGATGAGCGAGATGGTGTCGTCGCCCAGATGGCCCGTGGCCCAGACCGGCCCGTAGGTCGGGTGCGTGAAGTTCGCGCCGCGGCCGGGGTGGGGGATCTTGCCCACGTCGACCAGGCCCGCCAGCTTGCCGTTCTTGGCATCGATGGCCGCCACCTTGTTGCTGTTGTTGGCAGCCACCATGAAGTAGCGCTTGGACGAGTCCCAGCCGCCGTCATGCAGGAAGCGCGCGGAGCCGATCTCGGTGGTCTTGAGCTCGTTGATGTTGCTGTAGTCCACCATCAGCGTCTTGCCGGTCTCCTTCACGTTGACGAGGAATTCGGGCTTGTAGTGCGAGGCCACGATGGCCGCCACGCGTGGCTCGGGGTGGTATTCCTGCGTGTCCACCGTCATGCCGCGGGTGGCGACGATCCTGAGCGGCTCCAGCGTGTCGCCGTTCATGATCACGTACTGCGGCGGCCAGTAGCTGCCCGCGACTGCGTACTTGTCCTCGTAGCCCTTGTACTTGGACGTGTCGACCGAGCGGGCCTCCAGACCGACGCGGATTTCCGCGACGTTGTCCGGCTTCGCCATCCACAGGTCGATCATGTTGATTTTCGCGTCGCGGCCGATCACGAACAGATAGCGCCCCGAGGCCGACAGCCGCGAGATGTGCACCGCGTAGCCGGTCTTGATGATGTTGATGATCTGCTTGGTGTCACCGTCGATCAGCGCCACCTCGCCGGTATCACGCAGCGTGGTCGAGAAGATGTTGGAGATGTTGTAGCTGTTCTCCTTCTTCTTCGGGCGGTCCTTCGGATCGATGAGGATCTTCCAGGTGTTCTTCATGTCCGCCATGCCGAATTCGGGCGGTGTGGGCGGGTCCTGCTGGATGTAGCGGGCCATCAGGTCCACTTCCTTCTCGCTCATCTCGCCCGACGTGAGCCAGTTGGGCATGCCCGCGGCCGAACCGTAGGCGATGAACACCTTCAGGTAGTCCGTTCCCTTGCCGACGGTGATGTCGGGCGTGAGCGGCTTGCCGGTGGCGCCCTTGCGCAGCACGCCGTGGCAGCCGGCGCAGCGCTCGAAGTAGATCTTGCGACCCAGATCGAACTCTGCCTGCGTCATCGGCGGAGCTTTGGGATTGCTGCTCTGGTACATCGGCTCATTCGCCAGCGGCGAGCCACCTGCCTGGTAATTGACCTCGGCCTGCGGCGCGTGCTTCGCGTCCTGAGCCATCGTGCTGACTGACACCATCGCTGCTGCCGCTAGCGCGATCAGTCGGGCGATCCTCTTTGCTGTCATTGTGTGATCCTCTGCATCACGGATCAGCGCATGTTTGAAGTCCGTCCAAAGGGGCGGATTCATCTCGCGAGGTCGCTGTCCATTCCCTCTTGTCATTGCCCACCGCCTGAATCGGATCGAGGTCTCGACTGACTCATTGGGCGGGTTCTTAGCGAGTGGATTCATCGTCGCGCGCAGGTGGATAGATGTCCTTGAACTGGTTTAAGGAGGCGATCCGGACAAGGCTTGAATATGCGGATCAGGCACCGAAACCGACAGAAAAGAGGCTGCGATGAACATGGTTGAAGATGCAATCCGCAAGGCGCGCGCGCCGCAGGGACCCGGTGGGGAATGCCCCGGCAGGGTGACGCTGGTGGGCTCGGGACCGGGCGATCCGGAATTGCTCACGCTGCGCGCGGTGAAGGCCCTGCGCGGCGCGCGGCTGGTGCTCTACGACCAGCTCGTGAGCAAGGAGGTGCTGCGCTTTGCGGGCGACGAGGCCGATCTGATCTACGTGGGCAAGCACGCGGGCCACCACACCATGCCGCAGGAGGACATCATCGAACTGATGGTGCGTCTGGCCCTGAGTGGGCGGAACGTGGTGCGGCTCAAGGGAGGCGACGGATTCATCTTCGGGCGGGGCGGTGAGGAGGCGCAGGCGCTGGCGCTTGCCGGCATACCGTTCGAGGTGATTCCCGGCATCTCCGCGGCGCAGGGGGCCGGGGCCTATGCGGGCATTCCGCTCACCCATCGCGATCATGCGGCCACACTGGTCTATGCCACGGGCCACCTGCGCGGAGAGCACGATGCCGAGCTGGACTGGGATGCGCTGGCCAGACCGCGCCAGACCGTGGTGTTCTACATGGGCATGGCCAACCTGCCGGTCATCTGCCGCGAGCTGCAAAGCCACGGCCTGCCGGGCAGCATGCCAGCAGCGCTGGTGGAGCAGGCCAGCCTTCCCACCCAGCGCTGCATCTGCGGCACGCTGGAGACGCTGCAGGCGCTCGCGGCAGAGCATCAGGTGAAGCCGCCGGCCCTGATCATCGTGGGCGAGGTGGTGAGCCTGCAGCCGGTGCTGGCCGGTGCCATGCATGCGCCGACCTCATTGACGGAGGGCTGAAGTCGCTTTCTCGCAGCCAAGGGTTGTCGGATTGAGGCATCATGGAGCCAATTTCCGAAAAGCCCAATGCAACAAGACATTCTCATCAACTGGTCACCACAGGAAACCCGCGTCGCGGTAGTGGAGCACGGTGCGGTTCAGGAACTGCACGTCGAACGCACGCTGGAACGCGGCCTGGTCGGCAACATCTATCTGGGCAAGGTCTCGCGCGTGCTGCCCGGCATGCAGTCGGCCTTCATCGACATCGGCCTCGAGCGCGCGGCCTTCCTGCACGTGGCCGATGTCTGGCAGCGTAACGAAGGCGGCGAACCGCCCATGGCCATGCGCAACAAGACCGAGCCTCTGGTCCCCATCGAAAAGCAGGTTTTCGAAGGCCAGGCGCTGATGGTGCAGGTCATCAAGGACCCCATCGGCACCAAGGGCGCGCGCCTGTCCACGCAGGTCAGCATCGCCGGGCGTCTGCTGGTGTTTCTGCCGCAGGACGACCATGTCGGCGTGTCGCAGAAGATTCCGCTCAACGAGCGCGAGGCGCTGCGCAACCGGCTGCAGGCGCTGGTGGGCGACAAGTCCACGGGCGGCGGTGGCGGCTTCATCCTGCGCACCAACGGCGAAGATGCAACCGACGAAGAGCTGGCCGAGGACATCGCCTATCTGCGCAAGACCTGGAGCGGCATCCGCGAATCCGCGCTGCGCCAGCCGCCCAAAAGCCTGCTCTATCAGGATCTGAATCTCCTGCAGCGTGTGCTGCGGGATCTGGTGAGCGAGCACACCCAGTCGATCCGCATCGATTCCCGCGAACAGTTCGCCGTGATGCAGGATTTCGGCAAGGAGTTCATGCCCGCTGCGGCGGCCAAGCTGCAGCTCTACAAGATGGAGCGACCGATCTTCGACCTGTACTCCATCGATGAGGACGTCGCCAAGGCACTCGGCAAACGGGTGGATCTGAAGTCCGGCGGCTACCTGATCGTCGACCAGACCGAGGCGCTGACCACCATCGACGTGAACACCGGAGGCTACGTCGGCGCACGCAATTTCGACGACACCATCTTCAAGACCAACCTCGAAGCCGCGGGCGCCATCGCACGTCAGCTGCGCCTGCGCAATCTGGGCGGCATCGTCATCGTCGACTTCATCGACATGGTGCGTGAAGAACACCAGGGCCAGGTGCTCAGCGAATTCCGCAAACAGCTCTCGCGCGATCGCGTGAAGACGATGGTCGGTTCCTTCTCGCAGCTCGGCCTCGTCGAGATGACCCGCAAGCGCACCCGCGAATCACTGGCCCACATGCTCTGCGAGCCGTGTCCCACCTGCCAGGGCGTCGGCCAGGTCAAGACCTCGCGCACCGTCTGCTACGAAATCCTCCGCGAACTCCTTCGCGAAGCCCGCCAGTTCAACCCCAAGGAATTCCGCGTCATCGCCTCGGCCAAGGTGGTCGAGCTGTTCCTCGACGAGGAAAGCCAGCATCTGGCCGGTCTGTCGGACTTCATCGGCAAACCGATCTCGCTGCATTCCGAGACGGACATGGCGCAGGAGCAGTACGACATTGTGCTGATTTGAGTGCCGTGTCGTCCGTAGTGGGCGGGCTTCGAGAACTGGCGCGATTGCACAAGCGCTCCGCCTTTTTGTGCCCGTGCGCGCCGCGACCACCGGCTGACAGTGGAAAATCAGCCAGGTTTCCGCGACCATGTTCTGCTCGCCATCGCATGCACTCACCTTTCGGCTCCTTCAATCCTCAGGGATGCGGCTTGTATCGCAAATGGATTTATGCAGGCCGTTGACCGCCGGTTGACTTTGCCGCTTTCTTTCCCGCGTGTGTTTTCCGCTTGGTGCCGCGCAATTCGCTCTCCGACAGTACGTACTCCGAGTGGTCTCCGAGTCGCTGAACGGCCAAGTCGATGAATGCGCGTGCGCGCGCAGGTTGGGAAGATCGGCTGCCGAAGTAGACGAAATAGTTCGCATAGTTGGGCATGTGGTCCACGAGGATCGGGATCAGTTGGCCCGAGCGGATGTACGCTGCCGCGGTCACGCCTGCGATCTGTCCGAGTACTTTGCCGGCCAGAACCGCTTGCAGTTCGAACAGCTCGTCGTTGCTGCAGATCGTGGGCACGACGGGCTGATCGGCTGGTATATCGCCGATCTTCACGCGCCAAGGCAGGACCTTTCCCGTGCTGGGGTGGCGGTAGGCAATGCAGCGGTGGGAGGCGAGGTCAGCCAAGGAGTCAGGCACACCGTATCGCTGGAAGTACGAAGGTGCGCCGCAGATCGGTAATTGCACAGGAAACAGCTTGCGTGCAATGACGCCTTCGTGGGGCAATGGCCCGAGCCGGAACCCTACGTCCACGCGGTCCTCCACCCAGTTGCCGATGCGGTCGTCCAGCACAACGTCGGGCTGAATCCTTGGGTGCTGGTCGCAGAACTCTTCGATCAGCCGCCAGAGGATGGGTTGAAACGTGGTGCGCGGACCCACGATGCGCAGGGGGCCCGCGAATTCGTCCTTGGTCGATCTTGCGGTGTCGAGCGCGCGTTGCATCCCGAGCACCGATGGCTGAACGTCCTCGAACAATCGCTGTCCGGCATCCGTCAATGACATCACGCGCGTGGTGCGATGGAACAGGCGCGCGTTCAGATGCTCCTCCAGTTGAGCCAGCGCCTTGCTCGCTGCCTGGGGGCTGATGTCGAGCGCCTGGGCGGCTTTGCGCAGGCTGCCCAGTTCGGCGGCCTTGATGAAGGTGGTGATGGAGCGCAGCTCGTTGATGGCCATGATGAAGGATTTTCTGGTCAACTTATTATCATCTTATAGATGACAATTAAACAACCGATTTGAAGCTATTCAGATGCCAGTGCATTGCCTAAAGTTCATCCCAACGAACTGATTTCCTCAAGGCAAGGAGCATGAAATGCAACACGTCACACTGAACAACGGCGTACACATGCCCGTCCTGGGCTATGGCGTCTATCAGATTGCTGACGCCGCCGAATGTCAGCGCTGCGTCGTTGACGCCATTGAAACCGGCTACCGGCTGATCGATACCGCCGCCTCGTACATGAACGAAGAGGCCGTGGGCAAGGGGGTGCGCGCCAGTGGCATCGCGCGTGAGCAGCTCTTCATCACCAGCAAGCTCTGGGTGCAGGATGCGGGCTACGAGCGCACCCGGCAGGCCATCGACAAATCGCTTGCTCGCCTGCAACTGGACCATCTGGACCTCTACCTCATCCACCAGCCCTTTGGTGATGTGCATGGCTCCTGGCGTGTGATGGAGGAGGCCTACAAAGCGGGCAAGCTGCGCGCTATCGGCGTGAGCAACTTCCAGCCGGACCGGCTGATGGACCTCATGGCGTTCAATGAGGTGGCGCCAGCCGTTAATCAGGTCGAGATCAACCCATTCCAGCAGCAACTCGAAAGCGTGCCCTTCATGCAGGAGAACGGCGTTCAGGCCGAAGCCTGGGCACCGTTTGCCGAGGGACGCAATGGCCTGTTCCAGAACGCAACCCTGCTTGAAATTGCCGAGCGCACTGGCAAGACCGTAGGGCAGGTTGTGCTGCGCTGGTTGGTGCAGCGTGGGATCGTGGCATTGGCCAAGTCGGTCAGCAAGGCGCGCATGGTCGAGAACATCGACATCTTCGACTTTGAGTTGGACGACGCCGACATGGTTCGCATCGCAGCGCTGGACACCAACACCAGCAGCTTTTTCTCGCACCGCGATCCAGCGATCGTCAAGTGGATGTCTGAACGCAACCTGAATCTTTAAGACAGCTCAGCGTGTTCCCCAACGTCCACGATGAGGGGCGCTAACCACATGAGGCCATCTTGTGAAATCATTGCTTTGTATTGCACTGACTGGCGCAGCGATGGCTGCCGACGCACAGTCTTCCAGTGTCACCGCGCTCGACCCCATCGTGGCAGTGCGTCCGGGGTCTGCGCAGCCAGTTGTCACGGGTTCGGCTGAAACCTTTACCGGCACGGCACGCATCAGCTCGCCGTTCCACGCAATGCCGCCGGGCACGCTCGGTGGTGCCACGGTGAGCTTCGACGCGCGCGCCAGAACCGCATGGCACGCCCATCCGCTCGGTCAGACGCTGATCGTCATTGAGGGACTCGGTCTGGTTCAGCAGCAAGGCCACATTGCGCAGGCCATCCGCACTGGTGATGTGGTCACCATCCCCGCCAATGTGCTGCACTGGCATGGTGCCGGCCCCAGTGGCTCGATGACTCATGTGGCCGTGGCAGAAAAGGAAAGAGGCGTCTCCGTCACATGGCAGGAGAAGGTCACTGACCAGGACTATTTGGACGCACTGGTCAGCAGTGACATCGACGCCCATGTCAGCGACAGATCGCGGACCTCTATTCGAATCGGCCTCACGTCCGAAACACTGTCCGCCAAGCAGCGCGCCATTCCATTGATCGGTGCTTTCATGGCGGCCAGTGATATGCCAAGGCTCCATGCTGCCTTGAATCAGGGGTTGGATGCCGGCCTGACGGTGGCTGAGGCCAAAGAGGTGCTGGTGCAGCTCTATGCCTATGCTGGCTTTCCGCGCAGTCTCAACGCCTTGGGCGAGTTGATGAAGGTGGTGCAGGCGCGCCAGCAGCGGGGTATTCAGGACGCACAAGGCGTGGAACCCAGCCGCGCTGTTGTCACCGGACGTGAGTTGGCAGTAACCGGCACAGCCAATCAAACAGAAATCTCTGGTGGGCCGGTGCAGGGCTCGGTGTTCGAGTTTGCGCCGGTCATCAACCAGTTTCTGCAGACCCACCTGTTCGGCGACATCTTCGAGCGCGACAACCTCGACTGGCAGAGCCGCGAGTTGGCCACCGTGGGTGCGCTTGCAGCAACGATAGGTGCCGAGGCGCAATTGCGCTCGCACATGCGTGCCAGTCTGCGTGTGGGTCTCAGTGCTGCGCAATTGCAGCAGTTGATCGAGGCGCTGACCGACGCCGTGGGCTGCGAAGCAGCGGCTCGCGCGAACGATGCACTCCAGCAAGCCCTCGCGGCATCGAAAGGTTGAGCATGAACATCACGCGAACACCATTGGTCGCTGCGCTGGCGATCGCTGCCGCGCTGACAGGCTGCACAACACCGCGCAGCAGCGTGGACAAGGCTACCGCGCCGCTCGTGATCCAGAAGCAGGGCAGTTTCAGCGTGGGTGGAACAGTGTTGAAATCCCCCGGCACCTACGACAACAATAACCCGAGTGCTGCGGGGCAGAGCTTTCATGGCGATCACCTCTACGCCTTCTATCAGGTGCCGCAGCACCCCAGACCGCTGCCCATCGTGATGCTGCACGGCGCCTTTCAATCGGCGCGCAGTTGGGAAACCACATCGGACGGCCGCGAGGGCTTTCAGACCCTGTTCCTGCGCCGCGGTTTTCCGGTCTATCTGGTTGACCAGCCGCGACGTGGTCGCGCGGGCAACAGCACCGTCGCTGCATCGACTGAGCCTGCTCCCAATGATCAGCTCTTCTTCGACCAATTCCGTCTTGGCAAATGGCCGAACTACTTTGACAACCTGCAGTTCGACCGCAAGCCCGAGACGCTGGAGCAGTTCTTCCGCTCCATCACGCCCAACACCGGGCCTTATGACGCGGGAGTGATTTCCGATGCCATGGCCGCGCTGTTTGCCAGAACCGGCCCCGCCATTCTTTTCACCCATTCGCAAGGCGGCGGACCCGGCTGGCTGGCCGCGATCAAGAGTGCCAACGTCAAGGCCATCGTCGCGTTTGAGCCGGGCAGCGGCTTCATCTTCCCGTCAGGCGAGATGCCACCCGCCATGCCCAGTGCGGCGGGCAGCTTGGCTCCAGAGTCAGTGCCGCTGGCCGATTTCCAGAAGCTCACCCGCATCCCCATCGTCATCTACTACGGCGATAACTTTCCGACCGAGCTCACAACAGAGCGCGGCCAAGACAACTGGCGGGTGCGGCTGGCGATGGCGCGGCTCTGGGTGGATGCCATCAACCGGCATGGCGGCGACGCCCGACTTGTGCATCTGCCAGAAGCGGGCATCCGGGGGAACACGCATTTCCTGATGTCCGACCTGAACAACGTGCAGATCGTCGAACTGGTGTCCACGCTTCTTGCCGAGAAGCAGCTCGATTGACCCTTTACCCAATGCTTTCTCCAAACGCTATCTGGCACGCAATCGTGCGGCAGGGCGCTCCCATAGAAAGAAGTCCCTATGACACACGACACCATCAGTCATCCACGGCGCGAGTTCCTCGGAGCGTCCGCGCTCGCCATCTCCGCAGCAACGCTTGGAGTGACCGCCATGATTCAGCCCGCTCACGCAGCAGATTACAGGAAAAATCCGTTCACTTTGGTTTATGACGATGCCATCACTGCCAACGTGCCGGGCAAGGTCAATATCCATCCCGTGACCTACAAGCTCAATGACCTGAACATCGTTGCCAACGTCTACACGCCGGCCAATTTTGACCTGAAGAAGAAAAACTACCCCGCCGTCGTCATCGCGCACCCCAATGGTGACGTGAAGGAGCAGGCAGCCGGGCTGTACGCACAGCGTCTGGCAGAACAAGGCTTTGTGGCGATCACTGCTGACGCAGCCTATCAGGGCGGTAGTGGTGGCTTGCCACGCTCAGTGGTTAAGCCCGCCAATCGCATCGAGGACATCCTCGGCATGGCGGATTTCATCAGCCGCTACGAGGGCGTGGATGCTGAGCGTCTGGGCCTGCTCGGCATCTGTGGCGGCGGCGGTTATTCGCTGGCTGCAGCTAAGACCGACAAGCGTTTCAAATCAGTCGCTACGCTCAGCATGTTCAATACCGGTCGCGTCCGTCGCAACGGCTATGTGGACTCGCAACTCGACACGGTCCAACAGCGCTTGAAGCAAGCCTCTGATGCGCGCGCCCAGCAGGCAATTGACGGCACGGTGCTGTATTCGGGGAACGCCGATCTGACAGACGCGCAGATCGCCGCGCTGCCCTACGATTTGTATCGCGAAGGCTATGAATACTACTGGCGCACACACGCCCATCCGGGCTCGACCTTCAAGTACACCACCAGCAGCCTGCTGGACCTGATGCGCTGGGACGCCATGGACCAGATCGAGCTGATCGAGCAACCCCTGCTGATGATTGCCGGCAGCAAGGCGGACAGCCTCTACATGAGCGAAGACGCGCTTGCCAAGGCGACAGGTGCGAAGAACAAGGAACTGTTCCTGATCGACGGAGCTACGCATATCGAAACCTACTGGGTGCCGAAATACGTGGAGGCTGCCGTTGCCAAGTTAGCGCCGTTTTACGGCAAATATTTGTGAATCAAACGCTCGAATGTTCGAAAGAAACTGCCATGACCCAAGAGCCTGCGCGACGAGCATTCATGACTGCCCTCTCGATGATTCCGTTGACCGGCTCAGCCATGGCAGTTGAGTCGGCCGGGCTGGGGCTATGGGCTTGGCGACAGTCAGACGGTCTTGGCTCGCGACGCGTCGAATGCGCGGATGCGTGAAGGGTTTGTGGCGTTGTTGCACAACTCAACCAGTCATCTGCGGTAGTCTTACCGCATGAGTGAATCGAGCTGGGGCAAGCGGCGCTACCGCACTACAAATTGGAAGGCGTACAACGCAGCATTGAAGGTCCGGGGTGATTTGACCATCTGGCTGGACAAGGACATGCAATGGCAGGCCGTTCCAGACGGCAAGCCTGGCCGTAACAAGATATTTTCGGATGCTGCCATCCAGTTTTGCCTGACCGTCAAATGCCTGTTCAGCTTGCCTTTGCGCCAGGCCTTGGGCTTGATTCAGTCGCTGCTGAGAATGGCTGGCCTGCTCTGGTCAGCGCCTGACTACAGCACGGTGTGTCGCAGACAAAAGGGTTTGAATGTTCAGGTGCGTTATCGTCCAAGCCGCAACGGACTGCACTTGCTTGCTGACTCTACGGGCATCAAATTTTTGGGCGAAGGTGAGTGGAAAACCAAGAAGCACGGCGCAGAGCGTCGCTGACAGTGGCGCAAGGTGCACCTGGGTATAGATGCACAGACGCTGCAGATTCGTGCCATTGTCGTGACCACCAACGAAGTGGGCGACCCACCAGTGGCTGCCGAACTACTGGCCCAAATGCCAAACGATGAAGCGGTTGTCAGCTTCACAGGTGATGGAGCGTATGACACGCAGGATGTGTACGAGGCTTGTCATCAGCGCCAAACCACCCCCCATCATCCCGCCACGCAAGAGCGCAAAGCTACGCAAAGGGTTGGTGTTCGCGCATCGCAATGAGGCCGTCAATGCATGACGGCGGTTCGGCCGTTATATCTGGAAACGCTGGAGCGGCTACCACCGCAGGTCTTTGGTGGAGACGAAAATGAATTGCTTCAAACGATTGGGTGAGAAGGTAATGGCTCGCACGTTTGAGCGACAAGTGGCCGAACTCAACATTCGCGCATCCATCCTCAATCGCTTTACCGAGCTGGGCACACCCCAAACAGTGGCTGTGGCATAGCTACGTTTGGGGTTGGGGGAAGCTTGACCTCAGATGGAGTTATGCAACAGAGCCGCATAGGGTTACCAAGTCGTTTCTTCCCGAAAAATAACGCTCGACCAGAATCTTGAACCCTGTACGCCCTACAGGTTGAGCGCCGCTGCGCCACCAATAGCATGCCAAATCAGCAACGGGTAGTGGATGGCCAAGAGGTAGCGAGGGGACGCAGGGAGTTCGTCTGGTAGAAGTATGGACTCTAGTCAAGGGTGACGTGGCTTCTCAGCGTAAGCAGCGTTCAACAACTGGTGTCCGTCCACTACAGCCTGTGGGCAGCATCGGTCCGAGGTCGACAATCGCTGCAAAGTCGATTTGGGAAACCAAATTTGGCTTCAGGCTGGTTGCAGTCGGTCAAGACAGAACGACCAATGACTGCTGATGTTCAGTGCAGCCATTGAACTAAGGCAAGCAGCGATCTAGGAAGGGCTGGTCGATTCAAGCTTCAGTCTTCAACTACACGCTGTTACCTAGTGGCACTACCTTCAAGGTCTGCTCGTCAGAGTTGAGTACCGCGTCAAGTGGGGTGGCATACCCAGCGGAAGGGCTGCATGTCACGGTACCAGGAGCAACGCCATGGTAATTTGTCGCTCCGCCGTTCCGCCAGTCGCATTTTGCACAGGCTGGAGAGTCCCGAGGTCATGGGGGTCGGAGCCCGTCACGCGCTGCTCGCTGATTCAGCAGGCCAGCCTATTGAAATTGAGGTGTCCGCTTTTCTGCAAAGGCAGATACCGCTTCGCGGTGATCTGCCGTCTTGTGTGCGATGGCTTGATAGCCCGCAGAGAGTTCAAGCAGTGACGAGAGGGTGGAGCGCTCTCCTTCCCGCAGCAGGCGCTTGGTCATGCGCATAACAGCGCCGGGGTTTGCGGCGATCTTCTGGGCCAACGTCCGCGCGGTAGGCAACAGCTGATCTGCGGGCACAACACGGCTTACCAGGCCGCAAGCCAGTGCATCCTGAGCGCTGATGGCTTCACCCGTGAATGCCATTTCGGAGGCTTTGGCCATGCCTACCGCACGCGGCAGCAGCCAGGCTCCGCCATCACCTGGAACGATGCCCACGCGCACGAAACTCTCGGCGAAGGTCGCCGCCTCGCTCGCAATGCGGATATCGCACATGCACGTCAGATCCAGACCGGCGCCGATGGCAGGGCCGTTGACGGCGCAGATGATGGGCACATCAAGTTCATACAGGGCCAAGGGGAGCTGCTGGATGCCTTGGCGATACTCTTCGCGGATCAGGTCAGGCGTGAGGTTTTCGTCAAAGAAGCGTTTCATGTCCTTGACGTTTCCACCTGAACTGAAGATCGGCCCCTCGGCGGTGATGATGAGTACCTTGACCGAGGCATCCTTGCGCAAGCTGTCGCACAGTTCCACGAATTCCCGTACCGCTGAATTGCCAGTGAGCGCATTGCGCGTCTCGGGCTGGTTCATGGTTGCGGTCACGATGCTGCCGCTGCGTTCGATGGTCAAAAAGGACATGAATTTTTCCGTGGATAAGGTTGCGATCAGAATGGTTTAGACGAGCTTGTTGGCCCGTACTTCCAGAACGACGCCGGCGCCTTTCGGCCGGGTATCGAAATAAGTGAATCCGCTGCTGCGATCCTTGGTGCGGCCGCGCATCCAAGGCTCAAGGTCGATTTTCTTGGCCTGTTGTTCCGCTGCCTCCAAGTCAGGGACCGTAAAACCCAGGTGGAAGACTCCTTCGCCGTGCGCATCAAGAAAGGCGCGCTGGGCACTTCCTCCCGGGCCGGGTTCGCAGAGCTGGAGTTGAACGTTGTCGAGATTGCAATAGCGGTACTTCATCTTCATGAAGGCGTCCGTGTCAGGAACGCAGAGCTCATCGCGGAAAATTTCCAATGATGGGAATTGACCCCATGGGCCTACACCGATGGACTCATAGTAGGTGACGGCAGCATCAATGTTTTTTACGACGATGCAAACATGATGCAATACGCGAAAGAGATTTTCTGGTGTTTGAGACATGGTGCCGCTCCCCTTTTGATGATGGAACTATGCTTGAGCAGAGCGCTCAGCAAAATCTGCCGCTGATTGTTCGAACGTTTGTTCAGCGCGCGGATTCCATTGCACACCTGAGCGTGCGAGAACACCGGGCTTCAACCGCTGAGAGTGGTCGTAGTCGCTCCACGGATGGAAATAAAGAGGTGTGGTTGTTTCAAAGGCTGTCAGGCGGTCACGGTAAGCCGTCAAATAGGCCTTTCGTTCATCGTCTGTCACCCGGGCGGGCATCCAGGCCGCGAATGGCGGGAGTACGGTGAAACCGGTGTAGGCCAGAATGCCGTTGTGGATGGGCCAAAGTACGTGATGCAGGTCGCCATCAATGCCGTTGGGTTCGTACAGGGTGGATGCGGTGCCGGTGGTGAGACACAGCATGGCTCGCTTGCCCTTGAAATGCCCCGATTCGTATTTGCGCCCGGCGGAATACGCAAAACCGCGACTGAAGACTCGGTCGACCCATCCCTTCAGGATGGCTGGCATGGAGAACCACCACACAGGAAAATGAAAAAGAATGGCATCGGCGGCCGCCACCTTTGCCTGCTCAGCCATCACGTCCTTGCTATGGCTCTGGGCTGCGAATGCGTGTTCTTGTTCACGTGAAAGGTCGAGGTAGCTGGCATTGGCTCGTTCCCCCTCAAAATCACTTGGCCCGAGGTCAGGATGCCAGCCCATTTTGTATAAATCGCTGACAGTTACTTCGTGACCCTGTTGCTTCAAGGTTTCAACCGCAACGTCTTTCAATGCACCGCTAAAAGATGCAGGCTCCGGATGGGCAAAAACGATCAGAAATTTCATGGTGAAGACCCTTTTGAGAGATACGGACAATTCTCGGAAATAAAGGTGCTCTGAGATAGTCAAATTGGCCCACCAGTTCTTGCGGAATTCAGCATAGTCAAGGATGGCAGTGTGTCGACGCGGATCTCGTCAAGGCATGGCTGCATGCCGCGTGACATGGTCGGGGTCGCATCCATTCTTCTTTTGCAAGGAAAATGTGTGCCTGTTGAAGCCAATGCTTTTTAGCCGTGGAGATGTGTAACGCCCTTGAGTAAGGTTCGATACTGGGCAGGTGTGATATGCGTCGCAATGCGAAATTGGCGGGTGAATGCGCTGTGATCTGAGTACCCGCATTCACCGGAGATATCCGTGATTGAAAGACTTGTTTCGTCCAGCAGTTGACAGGCTTTGTCAATGCGCTTCTTCATCAGCAACTGTTTGGGCGTGACATGAAAAACGTCAAGAACCAGCCGACCCAAAGTGTCGATGGATACCGAGGCATGCTTGGCGGCATCCGCAATCTTCACGGGCTGATCAATTCTCAGATCAATGAATTCCAGGAATTTCGCTAAACGGTGATAGCTCCGATGGCGTTCGTTGGGGCGTGGTAAATCGCGAGACATTCCTGCCAAACCAACAACTCTTCTGGATTCGTCAAGCAGAGGGAATTTGGAGCTGAGACACCAAAATCGCTCCCCTTTGGTGGTGCGGTAAAGCCTCAGGACCTCTCGAATCGGACGTCCGGTTTGAAGGACATCCATATCTTGCGCCATGGTGCTGGAGCCTGCCGCGGGAAATAGCTGATCAGCAGTTTTGCCAATGATGTCTGAGCGATTGCTGATGTGGCTTCGGGCAATCAATGTTTTGTTGGCCCAAAGATAGCATCCCTGAACGTCTTTAATATAAAAAAGAACATCAGGTAATCCATCGAACAGTTCTTCCATGAGGCTTGGTGTTCGTGCCAGCCATTCCAAGGTTTGGGGCTCAAGCTGCATCAATGACATCTCCGTCGTAAACCCAATTCTTGGCTGGCTGAATTAAATACTAGGTTGCTACAAAATAATTGAAAAGTCAATTGGTCTTGTAGTGTTCTGCAGGTTTGTCGTTGAGATTTTTCCAGGCGGCTTTTGTGGCGGCAGATGCTGGCAGGTTAAGTGCAGTATTGGAGGGCAGGATAGGCTGCATGAACCATTTGTCATACAGCTTGGCCACAGTATTGTCATTGACTTGGCGAGCAATGCTGTCATCGACGGCTTTTTTGAAGGCTGGGTCATCCTTGCGGATCATGATGGCAATTGGTTCGATCGACAACGACTCGCCGACGATTTTGAAATTCTTGGGGTTTCTTGCTGTTGCAATAGTTCCAGCCAGAACTTGCGCATCCAATACAAAAGCGTCGGCGCGCTCACTCTCAAGCACTAGGAAGCTGTCGGAATGGTCCTTGCCGTTGACTTCACGGAAGTCGAGGTTCTGAGCCCGCTTATTCTGGCGAATTGTCTGAATAGAAGTCGTCCCTGTGGTCGTGACAATGGTTTTTCCATTCAGGTCGGCGAGCGAGGCGATTTTTGAATCGGCTCTGACAGCGATCCGCACTTCTTCGATATAAAGGGTGCTGGCGAAAGATACTTCCTTTTGGCGGGCCAAATTATTGGTTGTTGATCCGCATTCGATGTCGACGGTGCCATTCTTCACGAGTGGAATGCGATTGGCTGAGGACACCAGAACATACTTGGTCTCCAATTGAGGGATTCCAAGTTGTTTTTGAATATCGCGAATGATGTTGGTGCAAATGTCATAGTGAAATCCGGTATAGACCCCATTTCCCAAGGTATAGGCCAATGCCCCAGAAGAGTCGCGTACCCCTTGGGTGATATACCCTGAAGCTTTGATTTTTTCCAAGGTATCGTTGCTCTGTGCAATGGATGTACCCGTTGTCAGAAAAATCGCAGAGATGAAGAGGATGTTTTTTTGTATTTTCATGGATTTTGTCTAGGTGATATAAGTGGGTGCAGATACCATAAGAATTTAGCCAAGTTCAAATAGCGACTGCCCATATCCGACAATCTGTTTATCTTCGACCAAGCTGCGGTGCAGTATTGAGGCCTTGGGCGCCAAAACTGGCTGAATTGCTGACCCCAGGATGATGAAGCCCAAAATTTCTTCGGCAGCCACATTTCTCCCCGCGTCGATCGAATAAGTGGCCTGTGTCAATGGATGGACAGTGGTGAAAATCCCCATGGATGGGGATTTCACCGTGGTGGTTTCAGAGAGGGCGGCTGGCTTGGCGGAAGATACCGAGAGGGCCGCCGGGCATTCACTGGAGTCGCTACGGGAGGGAGCGCGTGAACTGAAATGACCACGCAGCACGAAGCCGTCGACTTCCACTTCGAAATCGTCAACGGTGCTTCGCTCCAGCCGCTCAATGATCTGACTGACTTGTTCGATGTTCATGCCTGCTCCTTTGGCGTGAAGCCTGCCGCCAGGCAGCGCTCCAAGTGGTGGATGTCAAAGCCCCCCTCGGTGACGCCGGGCTCTTCCATCAAGGCGCGATGCAAGGCAATCGTGGTATGAATACCTTGCACCTCGAACTCGGCCAGAGCCGTGCGCATCCGGGCCATTGCCTCTTGCCGTGTGCTCCCATGCGCGATCAACTTGGCGACCAGGGAGTCATAGTGCGGGGAAACGGTGGCTCCGGCATGCATGTGTGATTCCACTCGAATGCCCGGCCCGCCAGGTACGATCCAGCGGGTGACTTCCCCTGGCGACGGCGTGAAACTGCGAGGGTCCTCCGCGTTGATGCGGCATTCGATTGCATGTCCGTGCGGCACCACATCCGATTGAGTGAAGGACAGGGGCTTGCCGCGAGCGACTTCGATCTGTTCCCGGACGATGTCAATGCCGGTGACCATTTCCGTGACTGGGTGCTCGACCTGAACGCGCGTGTTCATCTCGATGAAAGCGAAGTGCCCATCTTCGTAGAGGAACTCAAAGGTGCCGGCACCGCGGTAGCCGATCTCGAGACAGGCGCGCGCGCATTGCTCGCCCAGCTTTTGGATTTCTTCGGGAGCAATCCCAACCGCCGGGCTTTCCTCCACCAGCTTTTGATTGCGGCGCTGCAACGAGCAGTCGCGGGCACCCAGCCAAACCGCGTTGCCGTGAGAGTCAGCCAGTACCTGGATCTCCACATGGCGTGGATGCTGCAGGAATTTTTCGATGTACAGGGCCGGATTGCCAAATGCACGTGCGGCTTCTTCTCGCGTCAATGCGATGGCATCCATCAATTCGCTCTCTGATTGGACGACACGCATGCCGCGTCCGCCGCCGCCGCCGGCGGCCTTGACAATGACCGGGTAGCCTATGGAGCGGGCAATGGCGCGCGCTTCGTCCGCATCGCCGCTCAGTGCTCCCTCGGAGCCGACCACGCAAGGTACTCCGGCGGCTTGCATGGCTTGCTTGGCGCTGACCTTATCGCCCATCAAACGGATCACATGCGAAGGAGGGCCGATGAATGTCAATCCAGCCTTCTCTACAGCCTCGGCAAAATCCGCGTTCTCCGACAGGAACCCATATCCTGGATGGATGGACTGCGCTTGCGTGAGCTTGGCTGCCGCGAGAATGTGGTCAATGCTCAGATAGCTCTTTGCTGCCGCGGCCGGGCCGATGCACAAAGCGCGGTCGGCCAGGGCGACTGCGCGGGTGCCGGAGTCGGCTTCCGAATGGATCGCTATGCTGGTCAGGCCAAGCGTGCGACAGGCGCGCACAACGCGCAGCGCGATTTCGCCTCGATTGGCGATCATCACTGAGTCAAACATGGATTACCTCCAGTGCCTCCAGCTCGAACAGCGGCGTCGAAGCGTCCACTGCACTTTGGTCCTGCGCGAGGATCCGCACGATCCGTCCGTGTCGGTCGGACTCCACTGCGTTGAGAACCTTCATCGCCTCGATGATGGCCAGCGTTTGCCCTTCCTGCACGATGTCGCCGACGCTGACGAAGGGCGGTGCATCCGGTGAAGGGCGCGCACAGAAAATACCTGCGATGCCCGCTTTCGTTGTGACGAGCGCGGCGGTGGGGGCAGGAGAAGGCGCTGCAGGAGCAGGCTGTGAAGGGCGGGCTGCAACTGCGGGTGCTGCGGATGCAGGTGTTGCGGCGCTTGGCGCAGCGCGGGAGAGGCGTATGCGCCAGCCATCCGCATGGCGCAGTTCCAGCTCCGTCAAGGAGGAGCGGTCCATCAACGCGACGAGTGGCTCGAACATCTCCAGATGGCTCATGGTGTACCTCGCTGCGTGACGGGTGGAGGGGCGCTCTCCGTAAATGAACACACGGCGATGCCTGCAGCCTGCAGCGCCATCCTGAGTTGGCGCGCCATCTCGACGGCGTTGGGTGAATCGCTGTGCACGCATATCGAATCGATGGGCGTTGGCAGGATCTGGCCCGACACCGTTTCGATGCCACCTTTGCTGACCATGCGCTCCACACGCTGTGCCACAGCCTGAGGGTCGTGCAGCACCGCATTCGGATGCTGCCGAGAAACCAGAAATCCTTCTTCGGTATAGGCGCGATCCGCGAAGATCTCTGAGTACACGCGCAGCCCCATTTCTTGGGCGATGCGAACCTGATGACCACGTGCAATGGCCAAGCATGCGAGCGAGGGGTCCACTGCCTTGACGGCGCGGCACACCGCAGCGGCGATGTCCGGATCCGTCTGCGTCAGATTGCCCAGCGCGCCATGCGTCTTGACGTAGGTGATCGGGTGGCCTGCGTATGCCGACAGCGCCATTGCGGCGCCCACTTGGTAGGCTACCAGTCGTTCGATTTCACCGAGAGTGTGCGGCAGCTTGCGCCTGCCGAAACCCCAACGATCCGCATACCCAGGATGCGCACCCACGGCCACGCCGCGCTCCTTGGCGGTTGAAAAGACATGGGCCATGATGTCCGGGTCGCCTGCATGGAAGCCGCAGGCCACATTGGCCGAACTCACGACTTCAAGAATGCCTTCGTCGTCTCCCATTCGGTAAGGACCAAAGCCTTCCCCCATGTCTGAATTCAGATCGACGCGCAGAACGCTGGCCGAATGTACCGTTTCCATCGTGATTTCCTCCTGCATCGTCTCACGGTTCTCGAGCGCATGAGACGGGTGTTTTACAGATGCGATCCGCACGCCGTATGGCGTGCAGGGCCGCTTGCCGTGGGTCTTCATTCCAAGACGGACACTGCCTTGTGAATACGCTGGACTGCCTTGTCGAGCAGTTCCAATCCTGCTGCGTAGGAAACGCGGAAGTACGGGGAATGGAGGAAACCTGTTCCCGACACGACGGCCACGTGGGCCGCGTCAAGCAGATAGCGAACGAAGTCCCTGTCAGTGGCCAGCACCTGGCCCTGCGGCGTGCGCTTTCCGATCAGCGCGCGGCAGGAAACGTAGACGTAGAAAGCCCCTTGCGGCACATCCACTTCCAAGCCCGGCACCTTGCGCAGCGCGTCAACGATGAAGTCCCGGCGCTCATGGAACGCGGCGCGGAACGTGTCCACGCAGGACTGATCGCCGGTCAGCGCTTCCACGGCGGCGACCTGGGCGATTGCGTTGGCGTTGTTGGTGCTTTGGCCCTGAATCAGGGTCATCGCCTTGATCAGCTCACGGGGTCCAACGGCATAGCCGATGCGCCAGCCCGTCATGCAATAGACCTTGGAAACGCCGTTGATGATGAGTGTGCGTGGCTGAAGATCCGGCAGCACTTGCAGGATGTTGGCAAAGGGCTCGCTGCCGTAGATCAGCTTCTCGTAGATGTCATCCGTCAGTACCCAGACCTGAGGATGGCGGCGCAGCACGGTGCCCAAGGCTTCCAGCTCTTCTTTGGAATAGACCGCGCCGGTGGGGTTGGAAGGGGAATTCAGCATGAGCCACTTGGTGCGCGGCGTGATGCAGGCCTCCAGCTGCGCGGGAGTGAGCTTGAAGCCCGCTTCGCGGGGGCATTCGACGACGATGGGGGTACCGCCCGTGAGCTTGACGATCTCGGGGTAGGAGACCCAGCAGGGCGCTGGTACCACCACTTCGTCGCCAGGATTCAGCGTGGCGAAAAAGGCGTTGAAGATGGCCTGCTTCGCGCCTGCCGTGATGCTCACTTCGTCGGCTGTGTAGTGCAGGTCGTGATCAACTTGCATCTTGGCCGCTACTGCCGTGCGCAGCGCCAGTACACCGGCGGCCTCCGTATAGCGGGTCTGGCCACTCTGCATGGCCCGCATGGCCGCCTGCTGGATGTGTTCCGGCGTATTGAAGTCAGGCTCGCCCTGAGAGAGCGAAATCACGTCCAGACCCTGGCGGCGCAGGGTGGCGGCACGGGCTGCCATCTCCATGGTCTCTGCCGGAGCGATGACGCCAAGCCGTGTTGCGATGAAACTCATATGCATAGTCCTCTGAAAAAACGGGACGAGTGATTACTCGACTTTGATGCCCGCGTCGTCGATCACTTTTTTCCACTTCACTGATTCGGTTTGCGTGAGATCGGTCACCTTCTGCGGCGCACCGCCACCGGCTTCGATACTCAGCTCGTTGAATTTGCTGCGGATCGACGGATCGACCAGAACCTGGTTGAGCGCTTTGTTCAGTGCGGCGGTGATGGTGGGCGGCGTGCCGGCAGGAGCGACAAAGGCGTACCAGAAGAACATCTCGAAGCCAGGAAGGCCCGACTCCGCCACTGTGGGAAGGTCTGGATAAGCGGGGGAACGCTGCAATGTCGTCACCGCAAGCGCTCGCAGCTTGCCGCCTTTGACCATCGGCATGGCCTCTGAAATGAGGCCCATCATGACGTCCGTCTGGCCCGCCATCATGTCCTGCAGAGCAGGTGCTCCGCCTTTGTAGGGAACGTGAGTCGTGTTCAGGCCCACCGCCTTTTTGTACATCTCCATGCCCAGGTGCCCCGTCGTTCCATTGCCTGGCGAGGCATAGCTCCGATCCGGGCCGCTTTGGAGATAGGTGCGCAATTCCTGCATGTTCTGGACAGGCAGCTTGGGGTTGACCACGATGATGCTTGGAACTCTCCCCACGTACATCAGTGGTGCAAAGTCCTTCTGCGGGTTGTAGGTCAGCGTCCGTCCGTACAGCCCGGGATTGACAGCCAGTCCCGAGATGGAGGTCAGAAAGATGGTGTACCCGTCGGGGGGCGATTTCGCGACGAGGCTCGCGGCGATGGCTTCGCTGGCGCCAGGCCGGTTGTCGACAAGCACCGGCTGCCCAATGGCTTCGGACAGCTTCTGTCCCATGGTGCGAGCCAGAACATCAGTGGTTCCGCCGGGCGGATAGGGAACGACCAATCGGATCGGTTTGGACGGGAAGTCCGATGCTTGCGCTGACAGAGGGGAGAGCAGTGATGCGGTGCAAAGCACGAATGCGGAAAGAACGGCTTTCATGATCGAACTCCATGTGGGCGAGAAAGGTCGGCACTTGCGTGACGGGCGGTGAGGAAGAGAGAGAAAAAAACCAACAAGAAGGCAAGGCACGGAGGCGCGGGGCATCACCTCCTGAGCAGGGAAAGATCGGCTTGCAGCTTGACCAGCCACTGCTGCAGGGCTTGTGCCTCAGCGATCGCTTTGTCCAGCGTTGTGAGAGAAAAGCGAACACTGACGCCTGCTGGCGTTTGCGCCAACTGCCAGAGGTCCGCTGAATTGACGGTGGCAATCTTGGGATAGCCGCCACAGGTGTTTGCCTCAGCCATCTGCACAATGGGATTGCCTGAGGGCGGGACTTGCACGGTTCCAGGCAAGATGCCGTGTGACAGCAATTCCACGGGGTGCCGCAGCTCCAGCCGTTCGCCGCTCGCACTGTCAAGACGAAAGCCAGTACGGTTGGCCTCACGGGTCACGATCCAATCCTGATCGCAGAACGCGGCTTGGGCTTGCTCTGTGAACAAGGGGTACTCGGCCCCCGCAATGGCTTGTAGCGTCACGCGGCCTTCCCGCAGCTGCTGCCAAAATGCGGCGACCCTGGCTGGCACGCAGCCAAACTCCCGGGGCTGCATGACCGAGGATGCCGCCGCTGCAACCGGCAGCGCATCGCCGCGTCGCAGACCACGCCCCTCGAAGCCGCCGAAACTGCCTTTGTTGTCCGTGGATGCCGATCCCAGGAGCACGGGCACGTCTATGCCGCCAGCAATGGCCAGGTAGGAGCGCAGGCCAAGCAGCGGTGGCTCAATGGTCAGTGTCTGCCCTGGCTGCGCCACGGCAGACCACCAAGGAGGAAGCACGCGATCGTCGATGCGGACTACGCAATGGGCGCCCGTGCAGGCGAAGCGCGTTGTCTGGCGGAAGCGCACGCGAAATGGAAACATGCCGATTTCCAGACCCGCTGCCGTGGGGGGGTTGTCTACCAGCAAATTTGCTGCGGCCAATGCCGGGGCATCCATCGCGCCTCCGCGCGAGATGCCCTGCTGCATATGGCCCTTGCGTCCCAGGTCCTGGACTTGATTGAGTGCGCCGGATGACAGTATGTCGATCATGGACGGGGCAGAGAGATTGACTGGAGTCACAGGGCACCCGCGCGCGCAATCAAGCGCTTTGCTGCCGGACCAGTGTGGCGGATGAACTGCTGGATGCATCGGACGCCGCCATCGAGATGAAGCGCCCCTGCGCCGACACGAACCATGCGTGCGCCGATCCAGTCTGTGACATGGATCTTTTGATCCTGCAACAGCATGCGCATCGTGTCGTGCAGCAACGTCACCAGGTGGAGTCCAGTCGCCACACGCGACGCGAATGGCGTATGCGTGAAAGGTGCTTGAGGGTGGGGATGGAGCTTCGCCGACGCTGCGGAGAAGTCGGACAAGGGGCTCAGAAGCGAGCGGCGCGCTTCATGCATTTGATACATCACGTCTGGCTACCTTCTAATAGATTCGGCTCGTGTACGACGCTGCAGTCACGATGCCCTTCGGCACGAATCGCACGCGGTCACCCGGCGCGAGGAGGCAGGGCGTGCTGCGGTTGACATCGAAGAGCGCCAATTCGGTGTGCCCAAGCGCATGCCACCCGGAGGGGGCTGTGCAAGGCATGACGCCAGCGAGCGCGCCGCCTACAACGACTGCACCGGCTGCCAGTCTCTGCCGTGGCACGGAACGGCGCGGCGCTGCCAGTTCGCCCGGCAGGCCCGCCATGTAGCAAAAGCCCGGCATGGCCCCCAAGCTGGTGACCGTGTACAGCGCATCGCTGTGACGCTGCACATACTGCGCAACGCTCAATCCCGCTGACTCCGCCAGACTGGGCAGATCCTCGCCCACGTCTCCGCCATAGGTGACGGGAATGGAGATCTCGCGCCCGATTTCCTCATCGGGCTGGCTTGTGTGCCATGCCTCGAGCAGGTGTGCTCTGACGGCCTCTGGGTGAATGGCCAGTGGGTCGAAGACCACCAGCAAGTTGTTTACGCCAGGCACGACCTCTTCAACGGACAGAGGGCTTTCGCTGGATCGCAGGCGGCTTGCCAATGCCCAGATGCGCTGCTGGCTCCTTTCGTTGTAGGTGGCACCAGCCACATCCAGCAAAAGTCCGCTGATGCCCACGTGGGATATGCGGGCTGTCGGGTCTGCAAGGTCGTTTTTGAACATATTTGTCGAGTGGCGCGCGTTCAGCTTTGGCGGGCTTGTGCGAGGAGCCAGACCAGTGATTCGTCGATCGTGGGCTCTGTCTGAGCCGGGGCCTTGGCATCCAGCCCGGCGATGGTCTTGGCGAAGCGCTTCTCAACGCCCGACAGGACGACGGACGGCAGGCCATGCTTGGCCATTTCGGCAGCGGCGTCGTGCACTTCATGCGCGCGGCGGCGCGCGTGGATGACGTGCGTGCGCACGAGCATGTCGATGAACGTGCGCAACGGGGTTTCGTCGATGTCCCGCAGTTGCGCGTACAGCTTTTCGCGCACGCCTTGGGCTTCGGCCGCCATCAGCAGCTCGACACTGAGCGCTTCCATGCCTTTGGTGAATACGCTGCGAAGGATCTTCAGCGCAATGGCATCGCCGGCAGCTCCGCCATCGATCACGCGGACGTTGCCGTTGGCCTTGGCCAGCACTTGGGCGAAATCAGTGGAGCCGGCGCCTGAGGCCAGCAACGGCGTTTTCTCGAGGCTCAGCGAGATGGCACCCATGATGGCCACGTCGACATAGCGCACGGATTGCGCCTCGGCCAGCTTCGCTGCGGCTCGCTTGGTGTCCGGACTGGCCGTGGTCAGGTCGCACAGAGTACTGCCTTGGCGCATGTGTTCCAGGCACTGCTCTGCAACGGTGCGCGCGTGGGAGCCCGTGACGCAGGAAAGCACCCACTCGCACTCCTGCAGCCAGGCGCCCACGGAGGTTTGAATGGGCAGTGCCCATGTGGTGGCAAGCTCGCTGGCCGCCGGAGCCGGGCGGGCGTCGCACAGGCTCAATTGATAACCCGCGGCGTGAAGGGCCTTGGCATAGCAGCGGCCCACCTCGCCAAGCCCGATGATTGCAATCCTCATGTATTTCTCCAAATGGCGAATCAGTTCGCCTTGAGTCCCAATTCCTTGGCAATGGCACCAAGACGTTTTGTGTCGTTGAGCCAGGTCTCCTTGAAGGCGGCGCTGGAGCCGCCGAGAATGGTGGCTCCATCCGCTTCGAAGGCGGCCTTGACTTCAGGGTCGCTCAGCGCGGCATTGATCGCGGCGTTCAACTGAGCCACGATGGGTGCGGGAGTTTTCGCCGGCGCCAGCAGGCCGTACCAACTGACCGTCTCGTAGTCAGGAAAGCCCAGTTCCGAGACCGTCGGAATGTCCGGCAGTGCGGGCAAGCGTTTTGCTGAGGTCACGGCAAGTCCGCGGACTTGCTTGCCTTCAATGGGGGCACGCAGCGTGGCACTCGTGCCGATCCAGAACGTGATGCGACCGCCAATCAAATCCGGCAACCCCTGTGCGATTCCCCGGTAGGGAATCTGATTGAGTTGCACCTTGGCGCGCCGCTGCAGTTGCTCTATCGCCAGACGCGAGTTGGCACTCGGAAAGCCAACGGAGACCGCGTCCGGTGCTGCCGTGGCGGACTCGAGAGCTTTCGCCATCGTTGCCGGGCCGCTGCTCGGATTCACCGCGAAGATGAACGGATAGGAGGCAATCAGCGCCACGGGAGCCAGATCTCTGGCACCGTCATAGGGCAGGCGGTCGAACAGCGCCGGGTTCAATGCGAGATGGTCTGTCAGCGTCAGTCCAAGCGTGTAGCCGTCGGCTGGTGCCTTCGCCACGGCGTCGAGTGCGATGGTGCCGTTGCCACCACCGCGGTTCTCCACCACGAAGGACGTCTTCATGGTCTGCGTCAGCTTCTGGGTCAGCGTGCGCGCTACCCGGTCTGCCCCACCTCCTGGCGGGAAGGGGACGATGAGCCGAATGGGCTTGTCCGGGTAGGCCCCCTGCGCCCAAACGGCGGGTGCGATTCCACAACCCACCATTGCTGTCGCGAGGGTGAGCAGGGCACGTCGAGAATTTCTTTTGTTCATCGTTGTCTCCTTTTGTCTATTGATGTCTCTTGATGCCTCTATCACCGGCTTGGCTGCGCGCCGCGCTTCGAAAAAAGTCTCCACACAGGCCGTCTCCTCACAGCTTGGTCACGACCAGACGCGGCTGATCATTGAGAAGGCGTCGCTGGACTTTCCCGATGCCGGGGTCGCGCGGAAGTTGGGCAATGCGGATCAGTTCGCCGGGGTGCATGTACTTGGGCATGTCGGCAAGCACCTTGCGAACCTCCGTGTGGTCCACGTCGGTCGCGGTCGTATAGAGCACCACGTCGTGGCCCTTGGAGGGGGAGTCCACGCGCCACAGAGCGAACTCGCCAAGCGACTTGGCCTGCTTGAGCCGGCTTTCGACGAAGTCGATCGGCACGTATTCGCCATTGATGCGGATGGACTCGCTGATGCGTTCTACAAAGACCAGGCGGCCGTACTCGTCCAGGCGGCCACGGTCACCCGTGCGGAACCAGCCGTCCGCGTCGGTCTGGGGCTCGATGCGCCCCCCTTTGGCGTAGCCCGAGAACAGCGACAGCGGGCTTTTGCCGCGTACCCAGATCTCGCCGTCTTCAGCGATCTTGTGCTCGAAGTCATAGCGCGCCCGGCCCGCGAGGTGGGATGCGCCCTCGACGGGCAGGTCATCGTCGTCAGGGCGCAGGAGCCAGGTGTGACACAAACCGCCCGCCTCGGTGGAGCCATAGGCACCCACGCCAATCGGCACCTTGAACTGGCGCAGGAAGGCTTGATCGCACAGGAAACCGATCCGCACCTGATGGCCATCGGCCTCCTGTGCCGTGGTCTTTGCCTTGAGCAGGTTGGCCGGTGGCGCATGCAGCACGAGCGCCGTCACGCCATGGTTCTTGATGTCGGGCCAGAACTCCGCGGCGGAGAATTTTTCGGTGGACAGCAGCGCGGAGTGCGCCGTGAGCGCGCCCAGAACGCCATATCCCATGGGGTTGATGTGGAACAGAGGCAGCGGAGCGCACACGGTGTCTTGCGGCGACAGTGCGAAGGTGTCGGCAAAGAAGCGACCCAGACGCAGGAAGTAACCGTGGCTCAGTGCGCAGAACTTCGGCCGGCCGGTGGTGCCCGAGGTGTGGATGTAGGCCGAGATTTCATACAGTTCGCAATCGAGTCCCGTGCCGGAGCCCGCGACTTGGTGGCCGTCGGTGTGCAGCACCTTGAACGTGCTGTCCCAGGCCGGCTGCATGTCCACCTGGGTTTCCTTGCGTTGCGCCAGCGTGCCGGGATCGCGACCCACCCAGAAGATGCCGCGCGGTGCGAGGTCGTCCAGCATGGCGCCCAGCAATTCATCCGGGTAGGCCGGGTTGATGAGCGCAGCCTGCAGGCCGGCGAACTGCGTGGCCATCCAGGTGACGAGGTATGCCCCGCTGTTGTGACCGATGACGGCGACCACGTCGCCGCGCACCAGTCCCGTTTGGGAGAGTTGGTCCGCCACTGCGCGGGCGCGTTCGACGACGCGGTCCAGCCGATCCTGTTGACGGAAGGTGCCGAACGCGGCGTGAGGCACCGCAGCGGCGGCCGAGGTGATGAGTTGAGCGACGTTGTTCACTTGAGTCCCTTGAGTTGTTCGTCCTTGAGAATCTGCTGCGCGATGTAGTTGCGCAGGATCTCGACCGAGCCGCCTGCGATGCGCAGGGTTTTCACTTCGTAGAGCAACTGGCCCCACGGCTTGTCGCGGTACAGGCCGTGGCCGCCCGTCAGCGCGAAGCAGTCGTTGGTGGTCTTCTCGGCGGCATCGACGGCCAGCTTCTTGGCCAAGCTGGTGGCCATGGAAAATTCCTGGCCCTGCTTGACAAGATTGGCCGCGTGGTCACGGGCCAGCGAGGCGCCGTACAGCGCGCTGTAGCAGTCCGCCAGCGTCCATTGGATGCCCTGAAAGTCCGTGACCTTGTTGGCCCCCACGTCGCGCTGTTTGGCGTAGTCCACGGCTTCGGCCAGCGCACGGGTGGCAAAGCCGATCAGCTCGGAAGCATTGCCCAGGCGGCTGACGTTGAACGTGGACAGGAAGGTCTTCATGCCTTCGCCGGGTGCGCCGAGCAGCGCCGAATCGGGAACGCGCAGGTCCTCGAAGATCATGTCCGCCGTGGGCAGAAAGCGGTAGCCCAGCGGGTCGCTGTGGCGGCGCGTCAGGCCGGGAAGATCGGTATCCACGAGGAACGAGGTCAGCCCCGCGTCGGTCATCGCATACACCAGCGTGACGTGGCTCTCGGCACCGAGGTTGATGTGGATCTTCTTGCCGTTGATGACCCAGTCGCCGCCTTTGCGCACGGCCGTGGTGGAGAGCTTCTTCAGCGAAGAACCCGCGCCGGGCTCCGAAATGGATTCGGAGAACACCAGCGATCCCGCCACCATGCCAGGCAGGTACTTCTTCTTTTGCTCCGGCGTGCCCCAGTCATTCATCCAGCGCATGCCCTGGATCTGCACCTGGCTGGAGACCAGGCCGTAACGGCACATGGCCTCCGTGGTGAAGCAGTATTCGGGCGCATTCCCGCCCAAGCCTCCCCATTCAGTCGGGGTGATGACGCC
This sequence comes from Diaphorobacter caeni, assembly GCF_015354245.1. GTDB lineage: Bacteria > Pseudomonadota > Gammaproteobacteria > Burkholderiales > Burkholderiaceae_C > Diaphorobacter_A > Diaphorobacter_A caeni. Next base: position 284,405 of record NZ_JADKYZ010000009.1, on the reverse strand, counting down.
CAGCAGGCCGCGCGCGCCCATGCGGCGGTACGTTTCGGCTGGGAAGCGGCCGATGCGCTCGCACTCGTCCAGTTCCTCGCGGCATTCGACGACGAGTTCCTTGACCGTGGCGATCGCCTGATCAGCCCACTTGGGGTCTTGGAGTTGAAGATTGATGTTCAAGGTGATCTCCTGAAAAGGGGACTAGGTAACTGCGGGGAAATCGAACAACCGGGCCGGGTTGTCTGCCAGGATGCGTTGCAACACGGCTTGGTCGGCATCGAACCAACCTGCCAGTACGTTCAGCAGTTCACCGGCATCCGGCATGACCGCACAGGCCACGTGGGGCCAATCACTGCCCCAGACCATGCGATCCGGGGCTTCCTTGACCAGCATGCGGCCGCGCTCAGCCAGGCGGGAGTCGCTGACCTGATCGGCCAAGCGATAGGTGCCGGAGAGCTTGACCCAGGTGTCGCGAGCCGTGACCAACGTGCGCAGCGCGCGCACCGGAGCGGAGTCGAGTCCGACGTCGGCGCGAAGGCTGGCCATGTGATCGATGACCAGACGGCAGGGCAACGCTTGCAATGCGGTCTGGAGTTCTGGAAGGAGATGACCATCCACCAGAATCTCGGCATGCCAGTTGAGCGCTGCGAGGCGGGGGGCCAGCTCTGTCATGGCCTTGAAGCCACCACCGCCGCCGAGCATGACGTTGAACCTTGCGCCCCGGATGCCCTGAGCGTGCAACTTTTGGAGCTCGCTGTCGGCAATCGACGGGTCCACGACGGCCACACCGCGCAGCCGCTGCGGTGCCCGCGCAATCGCTTCAATCACGGCCGTGTTGTCCGTGCCGAAGATGCTGGGCTGTACGGCCACGCCGCGCTCCAGCCCCAGACTGTCCAGCATGGACAGATGTACCGGAGCGGGGGCAGGAGCGGGGGTGTAGGTAGCCTCAGGCACCAGCGTCCATCCGCTGTCGGGAATGACGTGGGTGTGTGAATCGCAGGCACCGCGCGGCATGACAAAGCGCGGCTTCTGGTACTCGGTTGGGGGCGGCAGGCTGGCTGCTGAGTTCAGCACGAATATCTCCTTGAAATAGGTGGGGCGAGAATCAGGACACGACACTCACTGTTCAAGCGAGAGTCGTCCTTCGCGAATGCGTTTGGGAGTGAGACGGATGCAGCGACACATTTGGCAGTCCGACGTGGGATTCAACAGCGCGACTCATGACGTTCTCACTCAATTTCAATAGCTAAAAGATCAATGGGTGGGGCCCTTGCCGGCTTGGATGTGAGGGCAATGCAACGCATTCTGTCCAAGGCGTATGCAGCGCGCTTATCTGAATTGGCATGGGGCATATGCATGAGATTCATACCTATGGTTTCTCCCTATCAATATGGGGCATACTGCAATCTCTTTTCCAAAAAACGGGAGCTGAGGCATGGGATTGCGGCGCATTGATCTCAATTTGCTGGTGACTTTTCAAGCACTGATAGAGGAGCGCAACGTCTCGCGCGCGGCAGAGCGGCTTGCGCTGTCGCAGTCGGCGGTAAGCCATGCGCTGAAACGCTTGCGTGAGACATTTCAGGACGAATTGCTGGTGCGTGGCCCCAGTGGCATGGAGCCCACTCCGCGCGCCGTGACGCTGGCCATCGCGGTCAAATCCGGTCTGGCGACCATCGAAACTGCGGTGGACGAAAAGCGCCGCTTTGATCCGGCCACCTGTCACGCCACGTTCCATCTCAGCGTGACCGACTACATCCGCCCATACCTCATGTCGCGTCTGTGCGCGCATGTACGCGAAGCGGCTCCGCACATGCGACTGGTCTTCGAGACGCCGGATGAGCGCCAGGTAAGCAGTGCCGTGGCGTACGAAGGCCTCCAGATCCGGCTGGCCGATCTCCAGTTGGGCGGGCCCATGGAGTCGATGGGTGTTCTGGAAGACACGTTTTCGGTTGCCATGCGCAGTGGGCATCCCTATGCCGCGGAGGAATTGACGTTGGAGCGTTATCTTCAGCTCGCCCACATCAAGGTGACGGGGGTCGGCAGCAGTGCAATCGATCGCGCACTGACGGCCAAGGGCCTGGTGCGCGACGTCGTCGCGAGAATGCCCAACTGTCTCGAAGCGCTCGAGGTGGTGGAGTGCACCGATCTGGTGGTTGCCATGCCGAGCCATTGGGCGCAGCTGGCGCAATTCCCGCAGGGATGTATCACTCGGCCCTTGCCGCTTGCGCTGCGGATGCCCATCGAGGCGGCTTGGCATCCGCGCAACACGAATGATCCAGCCCATGCTTGGTTGCGTGAAACGGTGCGCCGGGTATTTGTTGCTGGACGCAGTCAATACACTGCGTCTTCGACGATCAATTGACCTGATTCAAGCCGTCCAGGGGTCAGCGCAGAAAGATCAATGGTTTGGTATGCACCATGGGTAAGAAGTTCAGCCACGGCGCGCCCAACGCCCGCGCTGTGCATCAGCCCGTGGCCGCTGAAGCCGGTGGCGACGACGAAGTTGTCCGGGCCTATTTGGCCTACCAGACCGTTGTGATCGACAGTGTTGTACTCGTAGTAACCAGCCCAGGCACGTTCCACCCGCAGCGCCTCGAAGGCGGGAATGCGTTCGGCCAGTGTGGGCCAGATCGGATCGTCGAAAAGCGAAAAATCAGGATCGAGTGGAAGATCGTCATGATCGTCCTTCGCTTCGGGCGACACGGTGCAAAGAAAGTGGTGCTGTTCAGGGCGAACGAAGATGCCCGAGGTGTCGATCAGGATGGGGAAATCGGCGATCGGAGTGGGGCACGAGACGATAAAGATCGTGCGCCGTCTTGCACGCACTGGAAGTTCCACGCCGACGCTGTGCGCCACCTTGGCAGACCAGGCGCCGCCTGCGTTGACGAAGCGATCGCCCTCGATACGGCTGCCGTCGGCCAGAATGGCCGCAACGACCTTCGAGCCGTGCGTCTCCAGCCGGATCACGTTACCGTGCAGATATTGCACCCCATGGGCTCGGGCGCGGCTCCGATAGAGTTGCTGGAGCATATAGCCGTCAAACCAACCCTCACCGGCCGTGGCGACGGCGCCGTAGGCCAAGTCATCGCAGCGCATCCAGGGATAGCGTGCAGACAATTCTTGCGACGTGAACTCTTGAATGGCAACGTCCAATGCGCGGTTGCCATCGGCGCGCTGGCGCAGCGAACCGGCCTGGTGCTCGCCGCCTAGAAACAGATAGCCACGTTCATTGAGACCGACGGCTCCTCCGGGTACACGCGCCTCATCAAGGCAGGAGCGCATGAATTCCCAGCCGAATTGGGAAAGCTGGACGTTCGCCGGTGTGGAGAACTGCTGCCGGATGGAGCTGGCCGACAAGCTCGAAGAGGCCGTCTGGTAGGTGGGGTCGCGCTCGATGACCGTGATTCGGTCACCGGCCGCGGACGACGAGGCAAGAAAGGCCGCGGTGGCTGACCCGATGCCGCCGCCTCCGATGATGATGGTGTGCTGGCCCATGGTGCTTGGTGCTTTGGTGGGGAACTGTGGATGAGCTGCGCTGCAAATTGCCAGGGCCGGTCAACACCGGCCCTGGCGAGTGGTCGACTTAGAAGCGTTCCGCCACCGACTTCATCTGCATGAATTGCAGCAGGTAGTCGGGGCCGCCGGTCTTGGTGTCGGTGCCGGTCAGGTTGAAGCCGCCGAAAGGCTGCACGCCCGCCAGCGCGCCGGTGCACTTGCGGTTGAAGTACAGGTTGCCGACGTGGAAGTCGCGGCGGGCGATTTCGATGCGGTCGCGATCCTGCGAATACAACGCACCGGTCAGGCCATAGACCGTGTTGTTGACCACGGCCATGCCTTCTGTGAAGTCCTTGACGCGGATGGCAGCAACAACGGGGCCGAACACTTCTTCCTGGGCCAGACGGGCTTCAGGCGCGATATTGCCGAAGACCGTAGGTTGAATGAAGAAACCTTCGCCGTCGATGCGACGGCCGCCGACGAGCAGCTTGCCTTCGCTGCGGCCGATATCCAGGTACTCGCGCACCTTGCCGTCCTGCGCTGCATTGCAGACCGGGCCGAGGTCAGGGTTCTGCTCCGCCGGGGCCACCACAAGTTGCTTCGTCCGCTCCACCACGCGCTCCAGCAGATCGTCGTACACGCTGTCCACCACGATCAGACGGGAGCAGGCGGAACACTTCTGGCCCTGGTAACCATACGCGCTTTGGATCACGCCCAGCGCGGCGGCGTCGAGGTCGGCCGTTTCGTCCACGAGGATCGCGTCCTTGCCGCCGAGTTCGAGGAACACGCGCTTGAACCAGCGCTGGTCGTCGCCGATCTTGGCTGCCGCCTCATGGATGCGCTTGCCGGTGGCCAGGCTCCCCGTGAAGTTGATGAAGCGTGTGCGCGGATGTTCGACGAGGTAGGCGCCTACCTGGGCGCCCACGCCGGGCAGGAAGTTCACCACGCCGGGCGGCAGACCGGCTTCTTCAAAAATGTCGAACACCTTCGCCAAGGACACGACCGTATCCTCGGCGGGCTTGCAGACCACGGTGTTGCCAACGACGATCGCGCCCACCGTCATGCCCGTCATCAGGGCCATGGGGAAGTTCCACGGAGAAATCGTGAGACCGGCGCCCAGCGGAATGTAGAAGCTCTCGTTCTCTTCGCCGGGAACGGCATTCAGATGACCGAGACCGCCGACATGGCGCAGCGCCTGGCGCGCGTAGTACTCGGTGAAGTCGATCATCTCGGCGACCTCGGCGCTGGCTTCGACGAAATTCTTGCCGATCTCGAAGACCAGCCAGGCTTCCAGTTCGCGCTTGCGGCGGCGCATGATCGCGGCGGCCTTGAGCATCACGCGCGAGCGGTCTTCCTGCTTCCACAGCTTCCAGTCCTCGAAGGCCGCCCAAGCAGCCGTGAGCGCGGCCTCTGCGTGTTCGCGCGAGGCGGACGCCGACCTGCCCACGATTTCGCTGGGTGCCGAGGGGTTGGTGGAGACCAGCGTCGCCTCGGTTTGAATTTTCTTCCCACCGATCACCATGGGGTAGGTTTTTTCGAACTGGGCGCGCACGCTCTTCAGGGCTGCGCTCATTTCCTCCAGGGATGCCGGAGAGGTGTAGGTGTCGTAGGGTTCGCTGGTATAGGGCAGAACGTGCATGGCTTGACTCCATCAGAGAGAAACAACGAAATGAAGGTGGTGGAATGCCACCGCTTGGGGGTTTTGAAAGTGTCGCCATCCAAGCTTCTCGCGTCTCGCTTTTTTGATGGTGAGAATTTGCGGAATTCTGCATATTCAACGCAATTGAATTGGTATGCGTTTCTCCGCACAAGCTTGGTATTTCCTTGTCACGCCAGGCATTTGAGACAGCGGAAAGATTGCACCCAGCAGTGATGGCTTGCACCACACACGGTTGGTGCGATGTGCTGGAAATTTCCCTCTATAGGTGCAGTGTGAAGAGCACTTGCACCGCAATAGGGCGGATCAATTGAGGGCATCGGATACGGTGTGGCATTGGGCTGCGAGATAGGTAGGAACCCGAGTATTGCTATGCAGATCTCCGTAGTTTTCAACACTGAAATTTGCAAGACGCAAAGGGGGATGAAATCCAGAATTTGGCCGACGTGAAGAGCCATTGCGCCGAAGCGTGGTGCTCACGCATCTCAACCTGCCGTTTGCGGCGATTTTTCTGGAGACCTCTATGCATTCGTTCACGCGTATCGTTATTCCCTTCGTGGGGCTGGCCGCTATCGCTGCCGCGCCAGTCGTACGTGCTGACATCGTGATTGGCGTCGCCGGTCCGATGTCAGGTCAATACGCCTCTGGTGGTGAACAGATGCGCAACGGCGTGGAGGCTGCCGTCGCGGCAGTCAACGCGGCGGGCGGAGTGTTGGGTCAGAAACTCAAGGTGGAGATCGGCGACGACGCCTGCGATCCCAAACAGGCCGTGGCTGTTGCCAATGCGATGGTGAACAAGAAGGTCTCGGCGATCGTTGGGCACTACTGCTCCAGCTCGACGATTCCGGCCTCGGAGGTCTATAACGAAGCCCAGATCCCGATGATCACGATCTCGACCAATGGCAAGGTGACCGAGCGCGGCATGAAGGGCATCTTTCGCCTGACCGGGCGCGACGATCAGGAAGGCGTTGTAGCGGCCGAGTATCTGAGCAAGAACTTTGCCGGCAAGAAGATCGCGGTCATCGACGACAAGAGCGCCTACGGCAAGGGCCAGGCCGATGTGGTGGTCAAGTCGCTGACTGAGCGCAAGAACGCACCCGTGCTGCGCGAGTCCATCACGGCGGGCGAGAAGGACTACACCGCGCTGGTCACCAAACTCAAGGCGGCTGGTGTGGACGCGCTGTTTTACGGCGGCTACTACACGGAGCTGGGCCTGATCCTGCGCCAGGCCAAGCAGGGCGGGATGAATCTCTCGGTGATGAGCGGCAACACGTCGTCCAGCGCTGAACTGGCGACGGCGGCGGGATCGGCCATCGATGGGCTGCTGTTCACCTTCTATCCTGATCCCCGCAAGTACCCAGCCTCGGCCGAGATCGTCAAACGCTTCCGCGACAACAAGATTGAGCCCGAGGGCTACGTGCTGTTCACCTACGCCGCAGTGCAGGTCTATGCGCAGGCACTGCAGAAGGCGGGCAGTTTGAAGTACGCCGATGTGCAGAAGGCGCTGGCAAACGGGAGCTTTGACTCCGTGATCGGCAAGGTGGAGTTCGATGCCAAGGGTGATCCCAAGAATCCCGGCTTCCTCGTCTACCAATGGAAGGGCAAGCAGTACGACGTAGTCAAGTGACATGACACACCGAGGGTGCGCGCCCCGTGCGCCCTCGGTCTGCAAGACGATCAACGCACGAGGAGGCATTCATGTCACAGTTTTTTCAACAGGCGATCAACGGGCTGACGCTCGGATCGCTCTACGGCCTCATCGCCATCGGCTACACGATGGTGTACGGCATTCTGGGGATGATCAATTTCGCGCATGGAGACATCTACATGCTCGGCGCGTTCATCTCACTGACCGCTTTCACCTTGCTGGCGGCGGCGGGTATCACTTCCGTTCCACTGGGGCTCTTTCTGGTGCTGCTCGTTTCGGTGGTGTTCACCGCAGGCTACGGGTGGGCCGTGGAGCGTGTGGCCTACCGGCCTCTGCGTGGATCGTCCAAGCTGGCGCCGTTGATTTCGGCCATCGGCGCATCGATCTTTCTGCAAAACAGCGTCCAATTTCTTCAGGGCGCCCGCATCAAGAATCTCCCGCCGCTGTGGGAAGGGGGCTTCGAGCTGCTCGGCAGCGGTGCGAACGCGGTACGCCTCTCCTACGTGCAGCTATTGATCATCATCACCACGGCCGTACTGATGGCAGCGTTCACCTGGATGATCACGCGCACTTCGTTTGGCCGACGCCAGCGGGCGTGCGAGCAAGACCAGGGCATGACGCGGATTCTGGGCATCAACGCGGATCGGACGATCTCGATAACCTTCATGATCGGCGCTGCACTGGCCGGTGTCGCGGGCCTGCTGGTGACCATGTACTACGGCGTGATCGACTTCTACATCGGATTTCTTGCAGGGATCAAAGCCTTCACCGCCGCAGTGCTCGGGGGCATCGGCTCATTGCCTGGGGCCATGCTGGGCGGTTTGCTCATTGGGCTGATCGAAGCGTTCTATGCCAGCTATTTCTCGGCCGAGTACAAGGATGTGGCTGTCTTCGCCATTCTGATTCTGGTACTGGTCCTTCGCCCGTCCGGCCTGCTGGGCCGCCCTGAAGTGGAGAAAGTGTGATGTCCACAATGACGACTCCGAACAAAGAGGGATGGCAGCGCTGGCTTGCCGATGCGGGTCTGGCGGCGCTGGCTGCGCTGGTGCTGGGCATCCCCTTCATCGGCCTGACGACGGTCGATGTGGGCGGCAAGCTTGAGGTTCATACCCGCTGGAGCTGGCTGCTGGTGGCCGCGGTGGCGGTCTTCGCCGGCCGCATGGTGGTGCGCTGGCTGTTTGAGCGCCAGCGGGCAAGCCGCGGCAAAGCGGCCCCTTCGCCGGTGGTCGCCATGCAGGCGAATCGGGTTACGACGACGGTCGGCGCCTTTGCGCTGGGCATGGCGCTGGTGCTGCCCATCTTCTTCTACGACAACCGATATGTTGTAGACACGGCGACCACCGTGCTGATTTACGTCATGCTGGGCTGGGGGCTGAACGTGGTTGTTGGGTTGGCGGGCTTGCTCGATCTGGGCTACGTCGCCTTCTATGCGGTGGGAGCCTATACCTATGCACTGCTGGCAACGCAGTTTGGCTTCTCATTCTGGTGGTGCTTGCCCATCGCCGGCGCATTTGCTGCGGCCGCGGGGGTCTTGCTGGGCTACCCCATGCTGCGGCTGCGCGGCGACTACCTTGCCATCGTGACGCTGGGGTTTGGCGAGATCATCCGGCTGGTTCTGTTGAACTGGACGGAGCTGACGCACGGCCCGGACGGCGTTTCTTCGATACCGCGTCCTTCGCTCTTCGGCTTGCCTTTCGCACCGCCTGGCGACACGCCGACGTTTGCAGGCATGCTGGGCATCGAGTACGCCGCTTGGCATCGCACGGTGTTCCTCTACCTGGTGATTCTCGTGCTGGCGTTGCTGACCAACATATTGGTTCTGCGCCTGCGGCGCCTGCCCATCGGTCGAGCCTGGGAGGCCATGCGCGAGGATGAAATCGCTTGCAAGGCCTTGGGCATCAACGTCACCAACGTCAAGCTCTCGGCGTTTGCGCTGGGGGCCACGTTGGGCGGATTTGCGGGTGTGTTCTTTGCCGCCAAGCAGGGCTTCATTTCCCCGGAGAGCTTCACCTTCGCCGAAAGCGCAATGGTTCTGGCAATCGTCGTGCTGGGTGGATCGGGCAGCCAGTTGGGAGTGGTGCTGGCGGCCTGCGTACTGGTGCTGCTGCCTGAGCTGGGCCGCAACTTCAGTGAGTACCGCATGATGCTCTTCGGTGCAGCGATGGTGACCATCATGGTCTGGCGGCCCGGTGGTTTGCTCTCAGAGCGCCGCGCCACCTTGAGTTCGGCGCGCAAGGGCGGCAGCGCAGCACTTCAACAACGGGAGGCGACAGCATGAACCCCACAGCACCTGCACTGCTGGAGGTCAATGCGCTCACGATGCGGTTTGGCGGTGTGAAGGCGATCGACAACCTGTCGATGACCGTCCAAGCGCGAGAAATCACGTCGATCATTGGCCCGAACGGCGCTGGCAAGACCACGTTGTTCAATTGCCTGACGGGGTTCTATCAGCCCAGCTCCGGCACCGTCACCATGCAGCATCCGCAGCATGGGGCCCTGCGGCTGGAGCGCATGCCCAGCCATGAACTGGCGCGCGAAGCACAGATCCTGCGCACGTTTCAGAACATCCGCCTGTTTCCCAAAATGACGGTGCTGGAGAACCTGATCGTCGCCCAGCACAACGTGCTCCAGAAGGCCAGCGCGTTCTCGCTGGCGGGGCTTCTGGGATTGGCACGCTACCGCAAGGCCGAAGAGGAAGCAGTTGAGACGGCCTTGGCACTGCTCGGGCGGTTCGACCTGAAGGCACAGGCGGATTCTCCTGCAGGGGCTTTGTCCTACGGCGTGCAGCGTCGCATCGAGATTGCCCGTGCCATGGCCGCCAGGCCGCGGATCCTCTGTCTGGACGAGCCTGCGGCGGGACTGAACCCAAGTGAATCCTCGGCGTTGAATGCGCTCTTGCGGAGTTTGATCTCGGAGGAGGGCATTGCCGTTCTGCTGGTGGAGCACGACATGGATGTGGTCATGAAGGTGTCACAGCATGTCGTCGTGCTGAACTACGGCCGCAAGATCGCCGAGGGAACGCCTCAGGAGATTCAGAACAATCCGCACGTCATTGCCGCCTATCTGGGCGAACCCGATGAAGACGAGGGCGATGAAGCAAATGCAAGCGTTGCCGGGAGGATCGAAGCATGATGTTGGAACTCAAGAACGTTCACGCGCGCTATGGCGCCATTCAAGCGCTGCGCGGCATTGACCTGCGGGTGCGCCAAGGCGAGATCGTGACCTTGATCGGCGCAAACGGCGCAGGCAAATCAACGCTGATGACGAGCATCTTCGGGGCTCCGCGCATCTCGGCCGGGCAGATTCTGTTTCGAGGGCAGGACATCAGCCGAGTCCCCTCGCACAAGGTGTCTTCGCTCGGTATCGCGCTGTCGCCCGAAGGGCGCCGGATCTTTCCACGCATGACGGTGATAGAGAACCTGAGGCTGGGGGCTACTTTCGTCGATCCGAAGCATTGGAGTTCCGACCTGGAGCGGGTTTTCGCGCTGTTCCCGGTGCTGGGCGAGCGCCACCAGCAGAGGGCCGGCACCATGTCGGGCGGCGAGCAGCAGATGCTGGCCATTGGCCGTGCGATGGTGAGCCGCCCCAAGCTGCTCATGCTCGACGAGCCCTCGCTGGGACTGGCGCCGATCTACATCCGCAAGATTTTCCAGATCATCAGCGAGCTGAATCGCACCGATGGGATGACCGTTTTGCTGGTCGAGCAGAACGCGCACCATGCACTGCGGTTGGCGCACCAGGCCTATGTTCTTCAGCATGGAGAGATCGTGCTCTCAGGGACTGGGCGCGAGTTGCTCAACAGCGCGCAGGTCAAAGCGGCCTATCTTGCGGGAGGACAGGCCGAGGTGGCCTGAGAAGAACGGCGTTTCAGAAGCTTGTGAAGTCGGACTCTATGTGCATCTGAACCGCCTACATGGTCCGCCCAAGGGGAGCAAGCTTCTGCATCGTAATGGCGTTGTTGCACAACTCAACCGGTCATCTGCGGTAGTCTTACCGCATGAGTGAATCGAGCTGGGGCAAGCGGCGCTACCGCACTACAAATTGGAAGGCGTACAACGCAGCATTGAAGGCCCGGGGTGATTTGACCATCTGGCTGGACAAGGACATCCAATGGCTAGCGGTTCCAGATGGCAAGCCTGGCCGCAACAAGACATTTTCGGATGCTGCCATCCAGTTTTGCCTGACCGTCAAATGCCTGTTCAGCTTGCGTTTGCGCCAGGCCTTGGGCTTGATTCAGTCGCTGCTGAGAATGGCTGGCCTGCCCTGGTCAGCGCCTGACTACAGCACGGTGTGTCGCAGACAAAAGGGTTTGAATGTGCAGGTGCGTTATCGTCCAAGCCGCAACGGACTGCACTTGCTTGCTGACTCTACGGGCATCAAATTTTTGGGCGAAGGTGAGTGGAAAACCAAGAAGCACGGCACAGAGCGTCGCCAACAGTGGCGCAAGGTGCACCTGGGTATAGATGCACAGACGCTGCAGATTCGTGCCATTGTCGTGACCACCAACGAAGTGGGCGACTCGCCAGTGGCTGCCGAACTGCTGGTCCAAAAATGCCAAACGATGAAGCAGTTGTCAGCTTCACAGGTGATGGAGCGTATGACACGCAGGATGTGTACGAGGCTTGTCATCAGCGCCAAACCACTCCCATCATCCCGCCACGCAAGGGTGCGAAGCTACGCAAAGGGTTGGTGTTCGCGCATCGCAATGAGGCCGTCAATGCATGTAGGCGGTTGGGCCGTTATATCTGGAAACGCTGGAGCGGCTACCACCGCAGGTCTTTGGTGGAGACGAAAATGAATTGCTTCAAACGATTGGGTGAGAAGGTAATGGCTCGCACGTTTGAGCGACAAGTGGCCGAACTCAACATTCGCGCATCTATCCTCAATCGCTTTACCGAGCTGGGCACACCCCAAACAGTGGCCGTGGCATAGCTACGTCTGGGGTTGGGGGAAGCTTGACCTCAGATGGGGTTATGCAACAGAGCCGACACGTTGTGCCGGCGACAATTTGGTCCCCAAAGCCTTCAGTGTCGGCGCCGACCCATCTCAACACCGACAGTCAGAAAAATTCTGGCAATGAGTCAGAAAAAGAAAAAGCCTGCTATCTTTTCAGAAGCAGGCTTTTTAGGCTTTGCGCCGTGTTGTTGGTAGGACGTACAAGATTCGAACTTGTGACCAACGGATTAAAAGTCCGCTGCTGCAATCATGCTCGATACGTTGGCTGGATTAGCTTTCACCTTGCGGATGTCTCATATTTTCTGAGGTTGTCGGGCGCTGTTTGCCTATGGGCAGTCGGCCTAAATCACTGGATATGAGACACAAAAACCTCCCTATTTCAGCTTGAGATTCAGCTCGTTTGGCTGTGCAGTGGCGTTCCAACGAGCCTTGATGTACTTTTCGGTGGTGGATTTATCAGAGTGGCCGCAGAGCAACTGGATCTGCTCGATGGGAGTTCCGTTCAACCACATGTCGGTTGCACCCTTGCCTTTCATGTCGCGGTAACCAAACGGGAGCATTTCTTCCAGGCCTTTCTTTCTTCTTTCGGCATTGACCTTCTGGATCGCTTTGGTGAGCATGGATGTGATGCCTGAATATGTGTAGCCCTCACCACTTTGCGTGTGCACGAGAGGTTGATTCATCTGCGGGTTCGGACCTGTCGCTCGATTGATCAATGCCTCCAAGGTCTCCGTCATCGCAATTTTCAGTTTGGTCTTCGTTTTGCCTTGTTCGAACGTGATGATGCGAGCACCGGAATGCGGGTCGCGAATCAGGACTTTGGGCGTCCAGTAGATGATGTCGCTCTCCGGTCGCTGCAACGTCCGATAGGTGAGCTCCATGAGGATGCGCACTTGTGGGCCTGCTGCATCCCAAACCTGTTGGTATTCCTCGTGTGTGACGTACCGCTCCCGTTTTGATTCCGAGTTTTCTTTCGTGCCGCTCTTCTGCATGCACGGGTTGATTTTGAGGGTGGTTCGGTTCGTTCTGATCAGCCACGAGATGCACGAGCTCAAGCAGGCTTTTTCTCGATTTGCCCGCACTGGACGATCAGCCTTCGCGCCAGCATCGAGGTAGGCTTGGATGTGGTGCGGCTCTATGTGCTCAACCAGCATGGAGCCGAAGAACACCTTCAACGGCACGGAGTCTTTGGTGTAGTCGTCCTTTGTTCGCTTCGCCATGTCGCCAGCCGCAACGCGACTCTCGCAATTGACCAGGAACTGATCGAGCCAGTAGCTCATGGTTCCGTAGTTGTCGGAAGGACTGTTGTAGATGTTGGCGCGCGCTTTTGCCTTTCTTACGTCTGTCCCGACGTGCTCCCAGCGACCATCGCGATGCCGATAGTAGAACGCGCCGTGTTTGAACGCGAGGCGCGTACCGGCCAGGCCGAATGGATCACCGTCCTTGCGTGCGCGTCCCATTTTTTCGCTTTTGGAAGAAGTCCTGAAGGCCTACAACGTCGGGTTGCGACGTGCTTGATTTTGTTTCCTGATCGATGAGTTGACCGCCGGTCATGACACGTTCGAATTCTGCACGCGCGACAAGAGGTCGACCATTGGCCTTGCGCTTCACGATGAGCCCGAGCCGCTGCAGGTGCTTGCACTTGGCGGCGCCTACCTGAAGCGGGGCGCAGATATCATCGATTTCCGCGTCGGACAGATATGCTGACAATTCAGCCATGCTGGGCCTCCCGCTGTTGTTTGAGTCGGTAATTTCTGCGCAATTGGGCTTTGTCTTTGGCTTGCTGGCGACTGCTCGCCCACACCTGGAACACTTCGCAGTCCTTGAGCCGCTGCGAATCGGGCGCTCCGCCGACTGTCCATGAGCCGTTGGGAAAGCGGGCTACCGTCCATTGTTGGATGCCGAGGAATGAGGTGTTCATATCGACGATCCTGCCAGTGCGGCTCGATGCATTTCAGCCTCAACATTTGTTGCCAGCTCGAAGTGCGGATGATGTTTGCCGTCGGTCGTGACCACCTCCATGCGGTGCGTTTGGAGTAGGCCGCCCAGCGTCCAATTGCAGGGCCGCCCATCGGGATCGCGGCGCGGAGATTCGGCACCGGTGAAGCGGCCGATGCACGAAAAACCAAGGTAGCGTTCCACGGCGCCGAAGTCTGCGCCTGCACCAGCAGCGATCAGTTGTTGAGCCGATTGCATGGTGCCGCACATCGGGCACCTGAACACGATCTGCTCGCGATTTGAAGCTTGGGCCTGACAGGCAGCCTGAAATTCTTGGAGGGTCATTGTTTTCATGCGGCGCCGCCTTTCTGTGTGCGGTCGAGGCGCTCAATCTCGGCAAGGCTGAGCGCGGCTGACTTGACCAGCTCGCGTCGACGGTCTCCCGTGTCGACATCCCAGCCGAGCGGCACTATTGCATCGCCCCATGTGTCGCCATAGCCAGTTTCGGCCGCCGACCATTCGCGCACGCCCTCGGGCATCGCGTAGAAACATGTCAACGCTGCGATCTCGTCGTTTACGTGCTCGTCGTCATTCTCCGACGTCCAACCCTTGACGCTGATCTGCCGCTGGCGCTCCGCAACCACGTCGCGCGCCGCTTGCGAGAGAGCATCTAGCGCATCCGCAGGGGATGCCTTGGTGGCGAGTACGCGGCCAGCCGTCTTACCGCAATCAAAGATCACTTCGTCGCGGCTCATATCAGCCTTCGCGGTGAAGCCCCCGCAGCACGTTGGGCAGTACGTCACAAGAGCATCGAGCTTGCCGACGTGATCGCGCCAGAGTTGGGCATCTTCGATCGTTTGTGCATCTGGCGCAGGCTCTGCCTTGGTGGTGGTAAACAAAGGCTGGCAACGCTCCTTCAAGCCCGGCGGCGGCTCGGTGGTAAACACTTGAACGCCGCCCAGCCTGTTCGTGTGTAGCCACGCCACCGGCTCCACTGCAGCGGGTGTCTGCGCTCGGGCTGCGCGGCCTGCGTCGAGTTTGGCGATGATGGCGTCCGCGATCTCGCCAGGGGTGTCGGATTCGCCCACAGGCTCGAAGTCTTCTTCGCTCATCGTTCCGACGTTCCAAGCATCCCAAACGCGGTTGCAGTGGTATGTGCCCTCCAGGTGCTCAGCAATCAGAGTGGTGAGTGCTTCTTTGTCGATCATGTCTTTGGTCATTGATTGCTCCATCGAATGCAACGGGCAGCGACGCAGCGGCCAGATGTGACGCCTTCGGCGCTGACGGTGTAGTTCAAACGGCTCTGGCACCGCGGACACGTCATGTGACCGGTGAGCGCGTCAGCCGGGCGGTAGGTGGGCGGCGCGCAGTGGGTGTTCTTCACCTCAGCGAGTGCGCGGCCGATGTGTGGGGCGAGGGCGGTGAATGCGGCGGTGGTCATTGCTGCGCTCCCTGTGCCACACTGATCGCCGCCACCATCGGCTGCACCCAAATCGGTGTGCTGCCGAGGACGAAGGTCTCGCCATTGCGCGCCAGCAGGATGGTCTGTCCCATCACCGTGCCGATGGCCTTGGCCGCCTTTCTCGGGACAGCGTTTCCGATGGCTTCGCGCCAGCGCTGATCGCTTCCGCCGTCGAGCACGAACTGTTCGCCGCGCGCCGCCGGGCCGGTGGCTGCGAAGTACTCTTCGGGGTCGATGAAGCTCTGCAGAGCCGCGAGCTCGAGTGTCGTGAAGGGGCGATGCCAGGTGCCGTCCAGCGATTGAATGCGAGCCACGAGCTTGTCGTTGGGTGCAGGCATTGCTGGAACATTTTTCACAACGCTGCGTTCCAGTTGTGTTCCAACTGCAGCGGAAACCGCGCCAGTCAACGATTCTGCTGGAACGCCGTCTGGAACGCGTGGGTCAGCGACGCACCATGGTCCGTTGTCATGGCACGCCGACGCGCTCACGGCGCCCGAGGATTCGGCATACCGCACGACGCCATAGTGACCGCCGCCATGGAAAGCATCGCCTTTCGTGCGCTGCATGCCGGGCCGTGGATCGGCAACAGCGAAAGCGCCTTGACCCGTGGTGCTGCCCGCGATCACGGTGCCGGCCGCTTGGTCGTAAGCGGTCACCGCATACTTGGCGAAGGCCTCGCCCGCCTGGCGCGGGTCGGCAATGGCCTGCCCGGTGCCGTGGGCACTCGTCACTGCTCGCGCTGCGCGGTCCCACTGGACAATGCGGAACTCATTCGAGTGCTTGGCCGGGCCGTCGTGGCGCGGGTCGGCGACGCTGTACGCGCCCTGAAGCGGACCCTGCTGGCCAGCGACTGTACCGGTCGACTCTTCCCAGCGGCGCACTCCCAGCGCTTGTCCGTCCTTCCATTTTGCGGACTGTTCGAATCGAGGATCTGCGATGGCGAAGTTGCCATTGGTGGGCAGGCCTCTGCTCGTGACTGTACCTGTATGCTCGTTCCAGCGATTCACACCCAGCATGCCGCCGTGCATCTCGGGCACTACGAGGTAATCGCGGAGATGTCCATTCTCAACAGCGAGACGACCGAGACTGCGCCAGTCGCTGCCAGCCTCCACGAATGCGAGGCGTACCCACGTCTTCCACTGCAGCGCCGGCATGCGGTGCATCGGACCGCCGAGAGGATCACCGGGCAGCGGCATGTGGCCGAGTACTTCACCGACCGAGCGCAGCGCGCGGCGGGGCGGCTCGTAGAGAAACGGCGGAACCTTCTTGGCGTGGCGCGCGACGAGCAGGAAGCGGCGACGGCTTTGCGCGAGGCCATCACCGAGCTCGCCGCAGTCGTGTGTCGTCTCGGCCGTTGCATAGCCGTAGTGCTGCAGCATGCTGATGATCTGATCCAGCAGATGGCGGCCGCGCGTCGCAATGCGTGGCACGTTCTCGAAAATGATCAGGCCTGGCGGGTTGTCGGCAAAGGCCTCGAGCATGAGCCATACGCCGCGCAGCGTGAGCTGATTGAGCGCCTGGTACTTGACGGTCGATGCGTGCGCGGCGGCGAGCAGCCCGCTGAAGCCTTTGCAGGGTGCCGACAGGAAAACGATGTCGGGCATGTAGCCGTGAGCCGCTTGGCGAACCGTGTCGGCCGAGGCCTCGACCCAACCCGGCGGCGGCATGTGCCCGTGCCAGGCCTTGTACTGCTCGATGTCGAACAGATCGACGCACGCCTGCGGCACGCCGGTCATGGTTTTGAAGTCGGCGCAGGCGCGGGCGTCAACATCAATGCCGCCGACGCAACGCATGCGGCCCTTGATCGTGCCGATGTCGGGCGTGGCGTCGTTGAAACCGGCAGCGCCGGAGCCCGCGCCGCCGAACAGGTGGAAGTGGGTGATTTCCTGCGCGATCATGCGAACGCCTTTCCGACTGCGGCTTGATCCTTGATCGCAAAATAAACCGCCATGCATGCCTGCACATCTGCCATGGCGCTGTGCGCATCCACCAGATCCTTGCCGGTGAAGAACTTGTATGCCTCGCCGAGGTTCGCGCTCTTGTGGTGATTGCGACGTGCAGCGATCATCTTCGCGGTGGGCGGCAGCTTGAGGATCGGCGTCGAGAGGATCTGAGTGCACTCGGTCTTGCCTGCTTTCCAGTTGTCGCGCTGCTGGTCGTCGCAGACCGTGGTGAAGCGGTGCTGTGCAATGCGGATGATGCGGGCATCGAACGATTCGTTGTGCGCGATGCGCGGGCGGCCGGCCCACATGCCGAGGAACATCTCGAGTGCCAGGTCTTCGTGAACACCGAGGTCCACGGCCTTCTCGGTCGTGATGCCGTGTATCTTGGCGACCTCGTCGGGGATCGTCCAGCCGTCGGGCTTGATGATCACGTCCATGCTGGCCAAGGTCTTGCGTGTGTCGAGGTCGACGAGGCAGGCGGCGAGCTGGACGATGTGCGGCTGGGCAGGATGTTCCGAGGGCTCGCTGAAGAGCGGCAGGCCGGATGTCTCTGTGTCGAAGAAGATTGCGGTGGTCATGTTGATTTTTTCAAGTTGAATTGGAGGTGGCCTACCGGCATCCATCAGGACGCTTTCGACCGGGGTGATCAGGCTGATGCGCGTTCGTCCAAGTACCGCTCGGCGACGGCGCTCAGGTGCTCGATCGCTGCTGCGCAGATAGCGGGGAACTGGATCTCGTGATAGAGCGGGTTGCCGCGTTCGCGCGCCGCGGGCGTGATGCCGAGCGTGTTCAGACCTTCTTCGGAGATCTTGAACACCTGCAGGCGCTCATTGATTACGCCGATCTTCAACGTGGGCGTCCCTGTTGGCGCTGCCGACGCAGCGGCAGGAGCGACGGCCGAGGTGCGCTGCGCGGTGCTGATCGCTTGGCGTGCATCGACACCTGCAACGACATCAGCGCGCACGTCACGCGCGAGACTGCTCAGATCGTTGAGAATCGCTGCGGGCAGCGCTTCCGTGGCGCGCGCTTCAGCGATTCCTGCCTGGGCCTCCTGTTCGGCGCGGATGGCGTCTGCGCGCAGCTGTGCATCAGCGGCAGCAGCTTCGTCGCGCAAACGCTGCTCTTCACGTTGCTGCTGCTCAAGACGTGCGCGGGCCTCGCGATCGGCTCGCTCCTGTTCCTCGCGGCGGATCTTCTCGCGCTCGGCATCGAGGCGTGCCGCTTCCTTGGCGTCGTGCTCGGCGATGCGTGCACGCGCCAACGTGGCCACGTCGTCATTGGTCTTGAGCACCAGCTGCGCGGTGTCGGCGAACAGGAATGCGTGCTGGCTGGCGATCTCGCGCAGCGTGTTCAGGTTCAACTGGATCAGGTCGGCGGCTTCGTTGGCGGCGATCTTCGCGCGCGCCAGTTCGGCGTTGATAGACGATTTCAGGCTTTCGACGGTGCGCTTGTTTTTGATGGCGCCCGCGAAGTCGTTGGAGATGGTGGGCATGTAGGGCTTGCCGAGGCGCTTGTTCAACGCGGCGATGTGATCTGCCAGCGCTTGTCTGCCGCGTTGCACCTGGGCGAGTTTGATGCGATCCTTCTCGGTGGACAGCAGCTTTTCGGACGTCAATCGGTGCTCTCGCGCCAGAGTGCGCAGCATGTCCTTGGTGCGTTTGAATGCCGAGAGCACCGATGTTTGCGAGAACGCCTGCTCCTCCGAGGCATCGAGCGCATCCTCAGCCTTTTTCAGGGTCTTGATCTGCTGTTCGAGGTTGGCGAAATCTTGATCTGTCTCGGGGGATGTGATCAGGCGGCGTTCCACGAAGACACGCAGAGCCTTCTCAAAGTCGGGCAGGTTGTCGGTGAGGGTGAGTTCGCCATGGACCTGCGCGTAGACCACGGGCAAGTCGGTGACCACTTCTGCCACCACCTTTGGCGCTGGGTCAGCGGTTGCCGGATTGAAGGACTGCAAGTCGAGCTTGAACTGAGCCCAACCCGCAACGATCTTTCCGCGCAGCTCGAGATCCGGGAAGTACCAGCAGTGCTGGACTTCCAGCAGCGTGCCGTCGTCGGCCCACTTCGATGCCGTGAACAGCACTTGGTCAGCTTGAGCTACCGCGAGCTGCTGCTCCATCTGCACGCGATAGAGCAGTGGCAGGCATCGGCCGCCAGCGCTCTTGCGATGCGCGGGCTCGATTGTCTCGATGTCTGCGAACGCCTTTCGAAGATCTTTGTTGAGCGTCTTGTGCTCCCAGATCGTCTCGCCCAGCATAGTCAGGCCGTCCAGGCTGGCCGACAGTTCACCATCGGAGCCGACGACGGGGAACAGCTCCTCGCCGAGCATCTGCACGGCCAGCGTGCGAGCGTTTTCTTCAAAACGATGGCCGGTGTCGAAGATCTTCTGCGTTGCTGCATCGACCTCGGGCACGATGCCGGTAGCGACTTCGCGCAGCAGCTGCTCGCGCGTCTTGTAGGGCGAGCAGCTCATCATGGCCGGCGCGTCGCTGGCGTTGAAGTGCTGCGCGCGGTAGGCGTGCCATTCGGGGGAGCCTTGAACGAGGTTGTCGTGTGTCTGCATGGTCGGGTCCTTGTCAGTTGAGTGCGGCGAGGCGGGATTCGTAGAGCGCTTCGAGGTGTTCACGCGCGGCGGAGGACGCGCCATCGATCAGCGCGGCGGCGTCGTTCAGCTGGTCCATGTCGGTGGCGGCGTTCATCCGCTTTTCGATTTCCTCGGCGGTGGCCCATGCAGGCTCTTCGGCATCAGCTGTTGCTGCGGGTGCGGGCCGGTTGCGGATGAGGTTTTCCTGATCCGGGGAGAGGGAGTACTTGGTCTTGGCGCGGCCGATGATCTGGTCGGCACTGGCGCGGCCAGCTGCGATGGCCTGATGCCAGGCGGGCAGGTTCTTCTCGAAATCGGCGGTGGGGTAAGGGTCGAGCTGCGGTGCTGGCGTTGGCGCTGATGTGACCTCGTCGACGGGGCCCATGAATTTTTCAGTGGGTTCGTCTCGGACTTCTTCGGCTACGGGCATGCCGCGCAGAACATCTGGGAACACGTCGCGCAGTGCGAAGGCGCGGGCGCGCAGCTGCAGCATGCGCTTCGGGTACTGGGACCACGGACCTTGCTTGCCCAGAAGGCCTGCCTGCTTGGCGTCATCCATGCTGTACGAGCGGAACTGTTCCGGCTCGCCGCGGCGCTTGACCTTGCAGATTGCGGTTTTGCCGTCGCTCTCCTCGATGACGTACTCGCACGCCGGGCTGCTGCGCACCAGAGCGATCACGGCGTCGCCCCACAGCGCAGGACGGCCGTTGATGATGGCGATGTTCTGGATCGCCTGCAGCGGCTTGAGACCGAGCTCGGCGCCCCATTGCATGGCGATCAGGCAATTGCCCGGCTTGCCCTTGAAATCCTTGGGCACCAGATCGCTGTCGGCGAGGTAGCCGCTGAAGGTGATGGCTTGATCGAAGGTCTGCGGGCTCAGGTCGAATTGCTGACGGGGCGAGACCGTCAACGCGTTGTTTTCAGTTCGAGTGGTCGTGTTCATGGTTTGAGTTCAAGTGCAGTTGGTGATCGGTATTTCGCAGCAAGGGGATGCGGCGGTCCTGGTCTTTGCGGCTTGGCGTGCCCACGTGCCACTGTCCGCAGACAGGACACCGGTACTCGCCGAGTCGGCTATCACGCCGGCGGCGACCGCGCTTGGCGGCCACCTCGGCGTGTTCTCTGGTGAGCACCACCTTTCCAGTGGGGCATTCCATGGCGCGTCTCAGAAGCGGTAGAGGTGGGCAGCGGCGAACGCCACGGATGCAGCGATCGAGGCGAACCAGCAGGCGAGGGCAGTGGCGAGCTTCATGGCTGCACCTCCCGAAAGTCGTAGACCCAGACCCATGGATTCGCCATCACGCTGCCGTCGCCGTTGATCGATTCCCACAGGCTGAAGAAGCTTTGGCGCGGGTCGTCGCTGTGGTAGTGGCTGGTGTCGGCGAGGCCATAGCTGCCATCGGGATGCCGGACGATGCCCTCGGCCAGCGCGTCGTTTCTGCTGATGTCCTGCAGGCGCTCGACGCGGATGCCGTGGATCTCGAGACTGAGGCGCGAGGCCCAGCGGGGCATGTGGATGCTCGGGCGCCAGCGTTCGCACAGGCGGCTGCGCAGGGCTTGCTCACCATCGGCAGCGAACACGACTGGCGCGTCTTCGTCGCGTGCGCTGCTGATCGCGTCCAGCCCGAACGCCCAGGACTCGCGCACCCAGAACTGATCGCCGGGACGTCCATTCGGACAAGCCTGTGACCACAGGACTTCGGACACGGCAGCGTCCAGCTCCACCTCGTGCATGACGACCTTCTCGTCACGGAAGCCAGCGGACACGATGTGGAAGCCGTCGCGGCCCAAGGGCTGCTCACCCTTAACGAGGCGACGTGTCTGCGTTTTTTGACCGTCAAGAATGGCGCGGATCATCGGCGCAGAGAAAAGGATCGGGCGCTCTTTCATTGCTGCACTCCTGATGCAGTCACGGTGCGCGGTGCGTCCACGTTGCGCAGGCAGCGCAGGGACTTGTCGTCATCCCAAACTGCCGTGCGGTCTGGGCCGCAGACCTGCTGCCCGGCCCACTCGCGTGAGTTGAGTGCGTCGGCATCTTCCTGCTCGGCGATGGCCTGCACGTCGGGCGTGTTGGCATCGGCGCGGGCGTCGTCATCCTGCGCCCAGCACATGACGCTGATGATCGCCATGATGATGGCGGCGTTGATGAGGTTGGAAGTCGGAATCATGATGCGACTCCCTGAGCCCACCGCGCTGACTCCTTCATCATTTCGTCTGCCATCAAGTAGCAGATCTGCGCCACCGTCTCGCGCCCTGTGGGCGAGGCAAAGGTGCCTGTATCGCGGACGTTGGACCCACACATCACACTAAGTGCATGCATAGCGAACTGGTCTCGCTTTGTGATTTGTAGCGCGCCCATACCGTCTTCAAGACGATGCTCCACTTCGCGACTGAAGCTGCGGCGGTTCTTTGCTGCTAGTTCGTTGAGTTCCTTGATCAAGCCAGGACTCATTCGGACAGAGCAAACTTGCTTGGTGTCCGCACTCATTGCAGCAACCCCAGCGAGCGGGCTGTGCGGCCCTTCACCCAAGACTGGCCGGCCTTGACCGGCACGCCATGGCGCCGCGCAGCTTGAGCCGTTGCACTCGATGCGCCGTAACTGGCGATGACCGTGCAGGTCTCCACGTCGAAGACGTAAACGTCGTCGTCGTTGAACGACGGTTCGACGCGAGGCGCTTGGGCGCTCTCGGCTCTCTCCACCACTTCGTTTTGCATGAAACCTTCTCCTGGTTGGGCTCGGGGCCAACCGGAGGGATTTCTGGTTGACCAACGCTGTGTGCTGCGTTGGATGTATTATTAGTTGCGCTTGTTTAAATAGTCAATAGCGGCGCTTGTTATTTGAGTGAAGTTTTTTCGAGCGCTCATGAGGCGAAAAAAAGCCGCCTCGACGGGCGGCAAAGAGGGCTGCGAAGAAGAAACAAAAAATTAGGCCAAGCGGACGTCGAAGTGCGTCTCTTCAGTCGGGCGATAGCCGCCGAGGGCGATCTGGGTTGCCTTCGCGTATGCATCGGCGAAGGACTTTGCAAGCTGCTGCGCCGTGGTGGAAAGCGCAACGTCACCCTCGACGGCTTCCTGGTAGGCCTTGTGCGCACGCGCCATCTGGTCTGAAGAGTGGAACTGTTTGGCGAGGATGTTGGTGAACTTCATCTCGGCCGCCGAGATTCCTTCGGCGGACATCTTGTTGGGGGCATCACGAAGTGTGGCGCTGATTGAAGACATGACTCACTCCTGAACTGGATAAATAAACAGTGGTGAGTATCGCAAAAGACTGTTTGTATGTACAGTATTTTTCGCAACATTCTAGAGGTTTATCGATGAGCGTCATGGCAAAGGTGACAGTGAAAGTCTTCAGCTGCTCTACACGCATTCGAGTGTGCGTGGAGCGGCATGGCTGGTTCCATAGCTTCGAAGTCAAACTTAAGAATGGCGAGTTGCCTATTGGCTACGCGAACGATCCAGAGATTTTGGCTGCCTATAGACAGGTGCAAGCCGCCGCTGACAAATGGCGGAATAGGCAATCTTCCCGTAGTAGCGATGGAACAACTCCAGATTCACTTCCAGCATCGGCCAGTGAGCTCGAAACCGGTTTCTTAGATCCTCTTCGAGTCGCGACCCATGACGCATCCAGAAGGTGAAAATTCCCCAGTGATCGATCGCTGATGGCGAAATCTCTATTGCGACGTCTAGATCGCTGCCGGGGCATGGAGTCCCGTAGGCATAACTCCCAAAAATCCATGCCCGTTTCACTTCATCTCTGCAGCGTGCCCATTGCAAAATCAGATCTTTGAAATCGGCGATTGGCGTCGCTACTTCAGGCACAACGACTCGATTCAGGCCAGCAGTGCTTCCAGCACCACCAGCCGATGCGCATAGGTCTCAGCGTCGTACATCATGCGGTCGCGAATGATCGTGCCCACACTCACTGGGCCGTAGTAGATGTTGAAGGCCTGGGGTGCGGGCTGGTAGAGCTTGGCCGCCTCGCCGATCACGTCCGCGATGGTCGGCTGGTAGACCTCGCCAAGCAGCTCCCGACCGTCGAGGATCCGGCCGTGGTATTCGCTGGAGTCGACCTTTTCGATTCGGAGGCTGGGGATCACGTTGAACGCCAATTTTTTCGATAACACTGAGTCTTCTGAGTTCTAACCTTGGCGGAGCGTCCACCATGCCTTGACGCGACCAGCGACGTTGACGGTGTCGGCATAGCGGCGAAGGTCAATGCGCTCCTCATCTGGGAACTCATCACGGTTATCGCTCTTGAGCACCAGAGTTCCATCAGACAGGATCAGTGCGCGTTTCAGAAGGAATCGCCCATGGACGTCAATCACGTAAATACCCGGGATGTCGATTGTTCTTTCGCTGATGTCGACAAAAACAAGATCGTTGTCCTGAATGGTGGGCTGCATGCTCTGTCCGCAACCCGTGAGAATCTTGACTCGGTCGTAATCTGCACTGCCTACTTTTTGGCGAACCCAGCTTTCCAAGACGTCCAAGTGGCGGACGATGTGGATCGGCTCGCCTACGGCGTTCCCTGGCCCCATTGAAGGTCGTGGAGATAGATGTTCCAAGCGCACATATCCCTCGGGTGGATGATCACGAGGTGAGACAGGAACACCAACTGGAGCCGGGGCTATGGATTGAGTAAACGAGGCGATTTCCGATGCTTGGCGAGCAAGGCGCTCGCTGAACGAAGCAATGTCACAACCCAGACCTCGCGCGAAACCTTTGGCAGCCTTCAAGCTGATGGCGGAGTGTCCATTGAGGAAGTGACCTACTGCAGCCTGGCTTCCGATTTCATACATTTCGCCAAATTCGGCCTGACTGAGACGGGGATGGCGTTCGTCCCAAATTGCTCGAAGGCGCTTGGACTCCTCGCGATTCTCATCAGTCAGAACAGCACGCTTTGGATCATTCATAACTAGCGAGACTAATAAACAAGTGCAGCTCCAGCAACAAGCGGCGGTATTGACATAAAAACAAGCGCAACTAATAATTGCGCATGCACAACCTAAAAGTCATCCGAGTGCGTCTCGGCATCACGCAGCAGGCGATGGCCGACGGCCTTGGCTGCACGCAAGCAAACGTAGGTCATTACGAGCGTGGTCAGGCGATGCCATCAGAAATGGCTCGGCGTCTGATTGATTTCGCAGGGACCCTCGGCCTTGTGATTGGGTTTGATCACGTCTATGGCTCCGCCTCGTTGCCCAAGCTCACTCAAACTGAGCCCACGGAAGAGGAGGCGAGTCATGGCTGACTCGAAGTCATCCACGACGCACCTCAATGAAGCCGACGTACGTCTAAGCAAACAGCTTAGAAGCGCTGTGCTGAAGATTGAGCAGAGAGCAATTCCAAGTACCCATTCACGATCACGTCGCGCGAGCGCTTGTTGTGTTCTGGGAGTGGGTCTTGCTGTTCTTCTTTCAGCAATTCTTCGTGGTCGACCTTCAAGTGCAATGCGGCCTGCGCAGCGTTGACGGATGGGAGTGTTCTGATGATTGAAGCCAATGCCATCGACAAGGCCTGCACACGTCCATCCAGCGAATCGATCAGTTCTTGCGTCATGTCCGCTCCTCTCGGGGTTGGTTGTTGGGGAACAGCCATTGTGCCCCGGGAGGTAGCGGGCACCTTTTGCGCGGAGGTCACCCATGGCTGACCAGCAGCTCAGGCGCCCCGATCCGAGCGAGCCGGAGGGCTCGGCTGTTCTGCCGCGCACGCCGTGGCCGAATCTTTCCGGCGGCGCTGTCATCGCTCTTCCGACGAACGAGGCTTTGCGAGAAGCACTGCGTGCATTTCGACCGACACCCGCGCCACAACGCGAGGAGTGCACGCATGCCTGATCGCTCCTTCGTCTGCACGGTCTCGCCACGCCACGCATCGCCGCGTGGTCACGACCAGCACCCAGTCGTCCCATTCGTACCCCTCGCTCGCAGCGTTGTAGTCGGCGCTGCAGCTTTTGCCCGGGCCTTCGGGTCTGGGCGCTTTTCTTTCGTGGGTTTCGTTGATTTCCATTCGACGAAATTTAATTTTTTTGCCTGCTTGGGATATGGCAACAGATGCCATGACGACTTGACATCGCTTGATATCTCTCAAGTGCGGCGCGTCGGAAAGGTATGCGAAGCATGACGACTGTCGCCCCAACTCAGATGACCTTCAGCTTCGAGCCGTCCCTGCCTGAACGCTGGCCGACGCTGCGCAGCTACATCGCGCATCGCACACCAACCCTGGCCAAGAGCGCCAAGGTGATCGCGGCCGACATGGACCTGAACCCTTCGACTTTGAGCCGGAAGCTCAATCCTGCCGAGGGTGACACCCAACGTTTCAACCTCGATGACCTTGAGGCCTTCCTTCAATCCACAGGTGACGCGCCAGCCGTCATCGAGTACCTGTGCGCCAAGTACATGGACAGCCCGGAGGCGCGTGAAGCGCGCCTGCTTAACAAGGTCGAACGCCTCGCGGAAGAGCTGGCGGCCGTGACCTCGCAACTGAAAGCCAACAAAAAATGAACGACATCCGACCACTGACCAACGAAGCCCTGTGCGTGATCGCGCAGACCGCCGCAGCTGACGCCGTCCCGCACGACGAAGCCAATCACTATGAGCCCGGCACGCACCAGTGGCAGGTGTTCTACGACGCGTACCACGCGGCGCTCGAGGTGGTGTGATGCGTGCATCCGTTGAAACTGCCATCGTTAGGCGCGCCGGCGAACAAGGCTCGGAGTTGACGCAAGTCTTCGTTGTGGACTTTGGCGAAGCAGCCATTCCACTACCGATTTCCGACGCTCACCGTGAGCTGCTCATCCAAATTGAAGGGATGCATCTGCACATGTCTCTCTGGAGCACCACAAAGGACGAGCACGAGGAATATGAAGCCCGCCGACACCAGGATCGCATGTACGAATTGATCAAGGGGCGGTCCCTTGAGATGCAGGCACGTATCGCTGCAGAGAAAGGACTGCCTCATGCGTGATTACGCAAAAGCGGTCCCGCGCATGTGGCACGGCAAGACCTTCAAGACCCTTCGCAAGTCTCCGGAGGGGCTTATTGTGGCCATGTACCTGATGACCTCGCCCAGCTCCAACATGCTTGGTCTGTTCGCGCAGCCGATTCTCTACATGGCCTACGAGACGGGTCTTGGTGAAGAAGGGGCTTCGAAGGGGCTTCAAAGCTGCATTGATGCCGGGTTTTGCTCCTATGACGCCGAATCAGAGTTCGTTTGGGTGCACGAGATGGCCAGCTACCAGATTGCCCCTGAACTCAAGGCCAACGACCTGCGTACGAAGGGGGTTCAAAGGGACTACGACGCGCTCTCCGAGAACCCGTTTCTGGGGGCGTTCTTCGACCGATACGCGGCGGCATTTCACCTTGAATATCGAAGGGGTGAAGAAGGGGCTACCCAAGCCCCTTGCAAGGCCCTTCGAAGCCAAGAACAAGAACAAGAGCAAGAACAGGAGAAAGAACAAGAGCAGGATAAAGAGCCTACGGCTTCGTCAGCGGCCAAGCCGCCGACCGCCGCCGTGCCGAAATGCGAGTTCGATGAAATCGTTGCGATCTACCACGACGTTTTGCCGAACTTGCCGGCAGTGAAGCTGGTCAGCGACAGTCGCAAAAAGGCGATGAAAAAGTGGTGGGACTGGATCCTGCGCAGCAAGAAGCCGAGCGGTGCGCGTCGGGCTACCACCGCCGATGAGGCGCTCGCCTGGATCCGCGAATACTTCGAGTTGGCCACGCACAACGACTTCCTGATGGGCCGCGGCGCGCGCAGTGCCGAGCACCAGAACTGGAAATGCGATCTCGATTTTCTGATCACGGAACGCGGCTTGCGGCACGTCATCGAGCGCACGGAGGTGGCGGCATGATCGACTTCGAAGAGCCCGGCACCGTCGCTTCGGCGGACATCGCCAGCGTGCCTGCGGAATCATCGCTGCTCGGCGGCCTGCTGCTGGACAACAGCCACTGGGATCGCGTCGGTGACCTGCTGGTGGTGAGCGATTTCTCGCGTCTCGCGCACCAGCTCATCTTCGGTGCCGCTGCGGCGCTGATCAACGCCTGCAAGCCCGCGGACGTCATCACGGTGTCCGAGGAGCTGCGGCGTCACGGCAGCATCGACGCGGCCGGGGGCATGGAGTACCTGCACGCGCTGACGCAGTATGTGCCGAGCGCGGGCAACATCCGCCGCTATGCGGAAACGGTGCGCGAATTGGCGCTGCGCCGCACGCTCATGGCTGCGGGCGGCGAGATCATCGAGATTGCACAGAATCGCAAGGCCACGTTTGACGAGACGCTCGAGGCCGCCACGTCGAAGGTGACTTCGCTGTTCGACAGCCGCGGCGCGGATGATGACTGGCAGGAAGCCGCCGAGGGCATGCAGGTGCTGATCGACCGCATCAACGAGCAGGCCAGTGGCACAGCCGTTCCAGACTTCACGCCCACCGGCCTGGCCGATCTGGATGCGCGCCTTGACGGCGGCCTGCGTGAGGGCGAGCTCGTGGTGATCGGCGCCCGCCCGGGCATGGGCAAGAGCGCATTGGGACTGTCGATTGCCGCGCACATCGCGCTGTCGCAGAGCCTGCCCATCGGCGTGTTTTCGATGGAGATGCCCAAGCGTCAGGTGTTCGCGCGCCTCATGGCGCTGGTCTCGCAGATCCACCTTGGCCGCATCAAGCGCGGCGAGCGCCTGACCGACGAAGACTGGCCGTACCTCACCGAAGCCGCCGACCAGATCTCGCGCGCACCGATCTCGATCAACGACCGCAGCGGCCTGAACATCAACCAGCTGCGCGCATCGGCCCGAGCGCTGCGCCGCCGCCGCGGCAAGCTGGGCGTGCTGGTGGTGGACTACCTCGGCCTCATGTCCGGCACCGACTCCAAGCAGTCCCGCGCCTACCAGCTCGAGGAGGCGACCACCGGCCTCAAGAGCCTGGCCAAGGAGCTGGGCTGCCCGATCCTGCTGCTCGCGCAGCTCAACCGCAAGGTGGAGGAACGCATCGATCAGATGCCGGTGCTGTCCGACCTGCGCGACTCCGGCTCGATCGAGCAGGACGCCGACATCGTGATCTTCGTGCACCGCCCGATCAAGGCCAAGCCGGATCTCGGTAGCGAGTGGCAGAACTACGCGAAGGCGTCGGTGGCCAAGCTGCGCGACGGCGAACCCGGCTACCTCGATCTCATGTACCACGGCACGCAGACACGGTTCTGCGACTGGCCGGCCCACGAGCCTGCGCCCACCAGTCAGGTGCGCGTGCAGCGCACGAAAGAACTCTGACCCTTTTCACCCCAACCCAACCCCAACCACTGAGGACCATTGAAATGACCGCACCCGTTTCCGAGTTCGCTTTCCGCAACCCCACCGATGTGACACTGACCAGCGTGAATTTCCGCAAGGAACATCACGGCGATGATCACGTTCAGGCGGTCGACCTGACCATGTCGGTCAACGTGCCCAACACGCAGCTGGACATCATCGTGCCGGGCCTGCGCGAGGCGCTGTACTGGAACGCCGACACATCGTCTGGCCAAGCCGAGATCGAAGGCGTGCCCGCCACCACTCCCAATCTGCGCTTTCCGCGCCTGAACGGCGGCAAGTTCGGCCTGGACGACAAGAAGAACAAGCTCGCGGGCTTCGAGCTGCGCATCGAGTACGGTCTGGGCGACGACACCAGCAACATGGCATTCGACTGCTGCAAGGTGGTCAAGCGCGCGATCGATACGAAGGAGGGCGGCACGGTTCTGCTGAGCTGGCAGGTGCAGTACGCCGGCGACCGGCTGGACCAGGAAACCTGCGGCAAGCTGGCACTGCTTGAGCAAGACCTGATCGCGATCACGCTGATCCCGCCGGTGGTCTCGCAGCAAAGCGATTCCGAAGAGGACGAGGAGCAGGAAAACCCATTCCCCTTTGGCGACGACGAGGATGAGCCGACCGCCGAGGACCTGTTCATCAAGGCCGCCAGCGAGCAGGACGACGAGCAGCAGCAGGCGGCTTCACTGGAATCGGACGAGCGCTGATCATGATCGAGCTCACCCTGCCATACCCGATCAGCGCGAACCGCTACTGGAAGCATCGCGTCATGAACGTCGGTGGTCGCATGCAGGCGACCCAATACGTCAGCAAGGAAGCCAAGGAGTTCAAGGAACACGTGGGCTGGCTGGCGCGCGCAGCGGGGGTGCGGGCTCCGCTCCTTGGCCGCGTGGCCATCGCCTACACGCTGCACCCGCACCGCCCGCAGGACTATCTGCGCCGCATGAAGCGCGATCCGGCAGGGTGGGAGGACACCGTGCAGTGCATCGACCTCGACAACGCCCAGAAGGTGTTGCTCGACGCGCTCAAGGGCATCGTCATGGAGGATGACAAGTGGGTGCGCTCGATCACTGCCACGCGCGGCGAGCCGGTCGAGGGCGGGAAGTTGGTGGTGCGCATCAGCCTGGCAGCGGCCCCCGTAGTGGCGCAAGCCACATTGGAGCTGGCATGAGCCAATCGCGCCTCTCGTCGCTTGCCGAGACCTGCATCAGCATCGCCATCGGCTTCGTGGTGTCGCTGATCCTGACTGCCTACGTGCTTCCCGCCTACGGACACGCGGTGACGCTCGGCCAGAACCTGCAGATCACCGGCATCTTCACCGTTGCCAGCATCGTGCGCGGCTACTTGGTGCGCCGGGCATTCAATCGATGGGCACGAGCATGAGCCGCGAAACCGTCGACCAGCTGATCCAACGCGTGATGGCTGAGCACCCCGGCTCGGGCCCGCGCGACTTGGCCAAGTACTTCGAGGCCGTACACCAAGAGCTGGCGCCGCTGGCTCGCGAACTCGAGGCAGAGAACCACCGGATGCGTGAGCAGCTGCGCGATGCATGGACTGAGCAGAAGGCATTGCGCACTCCACGCGGGCGCTCTGTTTTCACGTGCCCGGGTTGCGGCAACGTGTATCGCGCTGGCGAGCAGAACGTCACGATCTACGCCGACAGCGGCAGGGCCAAGTGCCGGTCCTGCGACAGCGTCTTGACCGAATCAGAGGAGCGACGCGCATGAGCAAAGTCGTGATCACCAAGGACAGGCAGGGCAAGCTGTGCGGGCTCGACCCGGCTGGCCAGCGTGCATACGCCAAGTGGCGAAAGCTGGTGCTGGATCTTCCCGTCGGCCAGACCCTGACGTTCTCCTACCGTCTGGCCCGCAGTCCGCGCCATCACCGGCTGTTCTTCGCCAAGCTGCAGGAGCTGCTCCGGCGCACCGAGGCCTTTCAGGTGATGGACCACCTGCGGCACTGGGTGGTGATGGGCGCCGGATATGCCGACTTCGTGCCAGGTGTGGACGGCACACCCAATGCAATCCCTCGCAGCATCGACTTCGACAGCCTTGACGAGGTCGAATTCTCCGAGCTTCACAGAGCCGTCGACGCGTTCCTCTGGACAGAGCGCGCGCATGTCGCGCTCTGGCCCGAGTTGTCCGCACAGCAGCGCTGGGACTGCATGGACTCTTTCATGAAGACCTTCGAACGATGAGCAAAGCACCGAAAATTCACACCATCCAATCTCTTCTGGCGCGCACCGTGGAAGAGGGCAGTTGCCGCCTCTGGACCGGCTATCTGGCCAACGGCGTTCCGCAGGTGCACCACGGCGGCAAGATGGTGCCGGTGCGCCGCCTGCTGCTGACGCTGGCCGGCATTGACTGCTCGGCAGCCGCATTCGTGCCCTGCAACTGCGGAAATTCCAGCTGCGTGGAGCCCAAGCACATCGTGCAGCTCAGCTTTCGGCACCACATGTCGGCAATGGCGCGCACCTCAAACGCTGGTGCCGTGAAGCAGATCCGCATCGCCAAACTCACGCAAACACGTCGCGCAAGCTCTCGGATCGGATCCGTGACCGTCGCGCGCGAAATCGCGATCAGTGCCGAGTCCGGGCCGGTGCTGGCCAAGCGGTACGGGGTCTCTCGATCCACGATCAACAACATCAAGCGCGGGACGGCTTGGGCGGCGGGAGCCAATCCGTTCGCTGGCCTGCTGGGTGGGGCGCGATGAAATGCCCAGACTGCATAGCTGCTGCAACGTCCGCGAACTGGCCGGGGTACATGGCTGGGTGCCGGGGCTGCAGCGTGCGCGCGTTGGCCAACGGTCTCGAATTCTTCAAGTCCAAGCAAAGCGGTAAATCCACGCCAGCCTATCGCGCGGCGATTGTCACCCTGCTGGGCGAGGACTGGGAAGCCGGGCACCGGGAAGTGAAGGCGGAGCACCAGCGCCTGCTGAGCCTGAGGAAAAAGCCACCCTGAAAAAGGCAAAGCCACCCGAAGGTGGCCTCACCCGGTCTGTGACCTGAGCACTCACAGTTTACGGGGAATTGATGATGAATACCACCACGCAAACCACCAGCGCCACCAGTCAGATCATCTGGGATGCCATCCTGGGCATGCGCGCCAACAGCCAGGCCATCAGCCGTCAGCGCCTCATGGAGTTGACCGGCCTGACCTACACGAAGATCGACGACCACGTCAGCCGATGGATTGAGGACGGCCGCCTGCGGCGCGTTGTCGACGGCGTGTATGAACTCGTCGATCCGATGCCGGAGCCGCGCACCGTCATGTTCTCCGACACGCCAGACGGCATGACGGTGATCGAGGTCGGGGATCAGGTGCTCAAGGTCTGGCCGCGCGAGGCGCAGATCATCGCCATGCGCCTGCGCGGCAATCTGGTCCAGTACGCGCAGCTGCAGACGCAGCATGACATGGGGGCGTTGTTGGCCGAGGTTATGACGCAGAAGCGGGCGATGACGGATCGGGTGAGCGATTTGGAACGGGTGGCGCAGCAGCAGGCGCAGGAGATCCGGGAGTTGAGGAAGTCGGCACAGATGAGTCTGATCGTATAAATTCAGGCTTCCAGACAGGCAGCTTGTCGGGCAATGGGTTGCAGCCCAACTGCTTCGACACAAGGTTGTCTCCACCCTCTGTCACCCAGCCAATGGCGTTATGCTGCATTTCATGAACTGTGGTGGCCTCTATTCCATAACCTTTGATTTGAGAGAGGCGATGTAAATCCCGGGGGGTGGTGTAGATATCTATTGTTGTGTCTTTGTTCGTGTGCAGCGGCTCTCTGCCGACAAAGCTAAAGTACTTATGTTTTCCGTCATCTCTGTAGATATAGACAGTGATCGAATTGAGCGTTGTATAAATGCTGCCTATATTGTCTATTGCAACAGAACCGAGCAAGTAATCTGACTCGCACGGACGTCCATGCTCGTCGTAATAGTAGGCCCAGATACGCGTTACTGACAGGACCAGATGAGGGATGGCTTGCTTTTCTGCCAATTTATTGGCACGAACTGCTGCGTCGGCGGTGGTAACGGTCGCTTCAGCAGAAAGTATCGCAGCTTGCGCAGCATCTCTGGCAGCATCGGCCGATTCATATGCCGCCATGAGCGCTCCTATCGCACCTAACCCAGACATTGCACCCGTAAACAAATCGACCACCTTAACTCCCAGAAGCCATGCAAAAGCGAGCAAGATGGAGATGGTCAGGACGCCGCATTGAAGAGCGATCCGACTTCGGCGGTTTGCAGGGTGAGTTAGATTCATGGTCATTGCTCTCGATTTCGGAACGGCATTAGAACACCCCTCTAAGGATGGTTATATATATCAAATGCCGGAATCATCTCCGGCATGGTTCACGAATCTCAACCCCCAGCAGAATCGCCAGGCGCGGGCGGGGCTCCCGCCCCGGTGCGGCGCCGTGCTGACTGGGAAGCCATCGAGCGCGACTACCGCACCGGCCAGTTCAGCGATCAGGAACTGGCCGACAAGCATGGCAACGTCATTTCCCGGCAGGCGATCAGCAAGCGCGCCAAGGTCCAGAAGTGGCAAAAGGATCTGAGCAACGAAGTCCGCCGCGCCACGAAGGCCAAGCTGATCGCTGAGCAGGTTGCCGAAAAAGTTGCCGAAGAGGTTGCGACGCGGGTTGCCAAAGGTGGCAATGCAACCATCAACGCAGTGCTCGCCGCTGCCGAGACGAACAAGCAGGTGGTTCTCGGCCACCGCCGCGACATCGCCAAGCTGTCGGCCCTGACAATGGGTCTCGTCGGCCAACTCGAAACCGCCGCGGGCGAGACGGACCAAGCCAAACGACTCCCCCTCGGCGAGCTGGTGCTGACCGCGCAGCGTGCTGGCCAAGCCATGGCGCGCCTGCAGGCCGCTGAACGTGTCGCTTTCGGTTTGGATGAGCCGGAGGATTCCGCCGCCGCCGCCGCTGGCACATCGTCTCTCACCGACGCGCAGCGCGCCAGCCGCATGGCGGTGCTGATCGCCAAGGCCCGAAAGGCTGCCGATGATGCGGCCTGACGATCTCACGCCCGGCGAGCTGCTGAAGCTGGTGCAGCACCTGACACCCGAGGAGCGTGCAGAACTCGACGAACTGCTCACGGAAGGCTTGCCCATCTGGATGCCGCAGGTCGGCCCCCAGCTTGCGGCGCTTGAGTCGCTGGCCGACATCGTTTTCTATGGTGGCTCGGCCGGGGGCGGAAAGACCGACCTGCTGCTCGGTGCCGCACTCACCCAGCACGAGCACAGCATCATCTTCCGCCGAGAATCCGTGCAGCTGGTGGGCCTGGAAGAGCGGATGACCAAGATCCTCGGCACGCGCAAGGGCTACAACAGCCAGAGCGGCGTGTGGCGCTTGCCTGAGGATCGCGTGCTGGAGCTGGGCAGCGTGAAGGAACCCGACGACTGGATGAAGTACCAGGGCCGCCCGCACGACCTGAAGGGCTTCGACGAGATCTGTCACTTCGCCGAGCTGCAGTTCCGAACCCTCATCGGCTGGATGCGCACGGACAACCCCAATGTGCGCCAGCGCGTGATCTGCGCGGGCAATCCACCCACCAATGCCGAGGGCGAGTGGGTCATTCGGTACTGGGCGGCGTGGCTTGATCCAATGCATCCCAACCCTGCGAAGCCCGGCGAGCTGCGTTGGTATGTCACGAACGAGAAGGGCGAGGATCAGGAAGTGCCGGGGCCGGACCCTGTCAAGGTCGGCGGGGAGTTCGTAAAGCCGAAGAGCCGCACCTTCATCAGCTCCAACGTCGACGACAACCTGTTTCTGCAGGTCACCGGCTACAAGGCCACCCTGCAGGCGTTGCCCGAGCCCCTTCGCTCGCAGATGCTGAAGGGCGACTTTCAGGCTGGCCGCACGGATCCAGTGTGGCAGCTGATCCCGACCGAGTGGGTGAAGGCGGCGCAGGCACGCTGGAAGCCGCGCGAGGAAAAAGGGCCGATGACGGCACTCGGCTTCGACCCGTCGCGCGGTGGCATCGACAAGTCGTCGGCAGCGAGACGCCACGGCAGCTGGTTCGACGAAGTGATCACGGCACCGGGTGCAGTCATCAAGGACGGCCCATCCGCTGCAGGGTTCGTCACGCCACTGGTGCGGGACGGCGCTCCCATTGCCATCGACAGCATCGGGATCGGCTCCAGCGCGCTCGACTTTCTCGTCGGCCTCAACCTGAACGTGCATGCCGTTGTGGGCTCGGCCTCGAGCAGCCTGATGGACATGGCCGGACAACTGCGCTTTCGCAACAAGCGCGCCGAGATGTACTGGCGCCTGCGTGAGGCGCTCGATCCGACCGCCACCCAACCGCTTGCGTTGCCGCCGGACACGGACCTGCTGGGTGACCTCACGGCGCCGCGCTGGAAGGTAGTGGTGACCGGAAAGGGCTCCGCCATCCAGATCAGCAGCAAGGACGATATCCGCGACGTGCTCGGGCGCTCGCCCGACAAGGGCGACAGCGTGGCCATGACGTTCGTGGCGGACCTGCCGAAACCCAAGACCAAACCCAAGGACAAGACCTGGCGCGAAAAGCTCCTGTCCAAGAAGAAACGAGGATCGGCTCAGGCCGCATAAACCATGGACCCCAAGGCACAAGACAACTGGGCCCGGTACCAGTACGGCAAGGACCGCGGGCACCTGCGCTACATGATGCAGGCCGCGCGCTGCGAGGGAATGTATCTCGGCGGTGGTGAGCAGTGGCTGCCGGAAGACCGTGCCATTCTGGATGAGCAGGGCCGCCCAGCCTACGAATTCAACGAGGTGAAGCCGTCGGTGAACAGCGCCATCGGCTACCAGATCAACAACCGCATGGACATCGCCTACAAACCGGCGAGCGGTGACGGCGACATGCAGACGGCCACCATCCTCTCGAAGGTGGCGATGCAGGTCTGCCGCTCCAACCAGTTCCATTGGCTGGAGACGCAGGTGTTTGGCGACGGCCTGATCGAGCAGCGCGGGTACTACGACCTGCGCGTGTCCTTCGACAACAACATCAAGGGCGAGATCAGCATCGGCACACTCGATCCGCGCGACGTGGTGCCCGATCCGGACGCCAAGTCTTATGACCCGGACGGGTGGGGCGATGTCATCGTCACCCGCTACCTGACGTTGGACGAGATCGAGCAGCGCTACGGCAAGAAGGCGCGCAAGGCGGCCGAGGACAGCAACGACGCCGGCAGTGACTTCGGCGAAGAGGACGCGGAAACCCGGCGCAACAGCTTCGGCGCGGACGGTCTGCAAGGTCTCGCCGATGCGTACCGAACCGAGAAAGACGGTGACGGCCTGGCCCGGTACCGCATCATCGACCGCCAGCGATTCGTGTTCGAGATGACCTCGTGCATCGTGTTCCCGGAGTCCGGAGACGTGCAGGTCGAGGCCAACCTCGCAGCCGACTCGATCGCTGATGCGCTCTCGAAGGGCGCGGTGCGCGCCAAGCGCATGAAGCGCCGCGTGCAGTGGCTGGTCACGACGTTCACGCAGGTGCTGTTCGACGACTACAGCCCATACGAGCACTTCACCATCGTGCCGTACTTCGCCTATTTTCGTCGCGGCAAGACGCGCGGCATGGTGGATGACGCCATCGGGCCGCAGGAGGCGCTCAACAAGGCTGTCAGCCAGTACATCCACATCGTCAACACGGCTGCGAACTCAGGCTGGATCGTCGAAGAAAACTCGCTGACCAACATGGACACCGAGGATCTGGAGAGCGACGGCGCGCGGACCGGCCTCGTGCTCGAGTTCAAGAATGGTTCCACGCCACCCAAGAAGATTCAGCCCAACCCGGTGCCAACCGGCGTCGACAAGCTGATCGACCGCGCCGACAAGGCGCTCAAGGACGTGACCGTGCCCGAGGCCATGCGCGGCATGGGCGGCGCGAACGAGGCCGGCGTGGCCATCCAGTCCAAGCAGTTCGCAAGCCAGCAGCAGCTCGCCGTGCCGCTCGACAACCTGGCCTACACGCGCCGCCTGCTGGCCGTGCGCATGCTCAAGCTGATGCAGCGCTACTACGACAGCTACCGCGTGTTCCGCATCACCGAGACCGACCCGCGCACCGGCAAGGAAGTCGAGCAGGTCATGGAGATCAACAAGTTCGATCCCAGCACCGGCGCCTACCTCTACGACGTGACGGTCGGAGCCTACGACGTGGTGATCACCGAGCAGCCGATGCAGATCACGTTCGAGAACAGCCAGTTCACCCAGGCTCTCGAGATGCGTGAGAAGGGCATCCGCATTCCTGACGCCACGGTCCTGCGGTATTCGAATCTGGCTGACAAGGGTGAAATCATCGACAGCATGCAGGGTGAGCAGCCGCCCGCCGACCCGACGCTGCAGGCGAAGGCTGACCTGTTGGCCGCTCAGGCGCGCAAGGCTGATGCAGATATCGAGAACATTCAAGCCGACACCGAGCTGACACGCTCGCGCACCGTGAACGAGCGCATGACGACGATGTACAGCTCCTCGCAGGCCGCGCAGGTGCTCATGCAGATTCCAGGCACTGCCCAGATGTCCGACTACATGCTCGGCTCGGCCGGGTTCGAGGACCAGAACGCGGGCCCCATTGTTCCGCAGGGCCTGGCACCGGAAGCCAGCATTCCGCCGGTCGACATGCCGACCAGTACCGACCCGCTCACACCCGCCAGTCCGGCGCAGGGCCTGAATGCGGGTCTCGAAACCCAGCGCGCAGATGGTGTGCGCGATCTCAACCAACCATAGGAGCCATCATGGCCAAGAAAGATACCTGCTGCGCGGTCGAGCCCGACCACGATTGGCGCGCCGAGAGCGACATGCGCACGCTTGCTGAGGCGGAGGAAATCAAACGCGATTCCAAGCGGCACAAAGCCGCGCTGGCCAAGGCCGCCGCAAAGATCAAGGACCTGCAGACGCTGCAGCCGTCCGAGAAGAAGTAACCACCCAAGAAAGGACCATTGAGATGAACCCGATTCTGAAAATGCTGCTCTCTCGTTTGCACGCACCCGCTGGCGATGATGGCTCCAACACCGGCGGCACTGACGCTGCGGTGTTGGAAGACCCGCAAGCGGGTGGTGGAGCTGCGGCCGAGCCCGAAGACCGCGGCGACATCGTCGACCCTGCTGTCAACGCAGCGAACCTGCAGGCCGTGCTCGAATCCGGTGCTGGCGCTGCTGAGCAGGGCGCTACCGGGGAGGGCGCGGGCGAAGGCGATGGTACCGACGCGAGCAAGTCTGGATCGCAGAGCGTGCCGCATGCCCGCTTCAACGAAGTCAACACGCGCAAGAAGGAGCTGGAGTCCGAGAACGAGCAGCTGCGCCGCGAGTTGGCTGCAGCGCGCTCGCCGTCGCAGGCTCCCGCACCAGCTGCTGCCGCTGCACCTGCACCGGCGGCGCAGTTCGACCCTGACGCCAAGGAGCAGGAATACGTCGCTGCGCTGATCGAAGGCGATGCCGCCAAGGCGTCGAAGATCCGCCGCGAGATCAACGACAACCTGGTCGCTGAGGCCGAGGCCCGCGCGGACGCGAAGGCCGAGCAGCGTTCACAGGCCGCGATGCTGAAGGGTGAGGTTGCCGAGACCATGAAGGCGCATCCGTGGCTCGACACAGAAGAGGGTGCAGACGCACTCGAGCTGATCGTGGCGGCGCGCGACGCGGGCATTGCTCGCGGTCAGGCTCCGCACGTCGCTTTGCGCTCGGCCGTTGCCAAGATCGCGCCGAAGTTCGCGCCCGCCGCTGCAGGTGCCGCAGGTAATCCCCCGGCTGGGGCCTTGCCGGGTGCTGCAGGCAAGCCGGATACTCGCTCCACAGAAGCCGTGAAGCGTGGTGCCGCTGATTCCCAGAAACAGCCGCCGTCACTCCAAACGGCTGGTGTCGGCAACCGTGCAGCGGAGTCTCAGGTCAGTGTTGAGGACATGACGGATGAACAGTTCGCGGCCCTCAGTGCGGCAGAGAAGAAGAAACTGCGCGGCGATTGATTGACTCGTTCGGCAAGGTACTCGCCCGCCTTGCCGAATCTCTGCTCAGGGTGTTCTTTCGTCTTGGGTTGACGTTAAAACTCCCGGCGCTCTTGACCGCCTCACCGTCATGTCTCCGCTTTGGCAGCGCAACGCCTGTTTCGTAACCAATCTAGGAGCCTAACGATGGGTGCAACCAATTTCGCGGAGCTGACGCCCGCACAAAAGCTGGTCTGGGAGCGTGATGTTTGGCACGCAGCCCGCGATCAGATGTTTATCAAGAAATTCATGGGGAAGGACGAAAACTCCATGATTCAGATCATCACCGAGCTGACCAAAACCGAAAAGGGCGAGCAGTGCATCATGCAGCTCGTGGCCGACCTGGTGGAAGACGGTGTTATCGATGATAACGAGCGCGAAGGCAACGAAGAGGCGATGCAGTCCTATGCGCAGATTCTGAGCATTGGCCTGATGACCCACGGTGTGCGCAACAAGGGCAAGATGGCCGATCAGAAGACGGTCATCAACTTCCGTGAAATGGGCAAGAGCCGCCTGGCTTACTGGCTGGCCAACCGTATCGATCAGCTCGCCTTCCTGACGCTGTCGGGCATCAGCTATGGATTCAAGAACAACGGTGCGCCACGCGTGGGCTCCCCGTTCCCGAATCTGGCGTTCGCCGCCGATGTGTCTGCGCCAACCTCCAAGCGCTCCTTGATGTGGGACGGCACATCGCTGGCGACTTCGAACACGGGTGCTATCACTAGCGCATTCGTGCCGAAGTACACAATGATCGTGGACATGATCGCCTATGCCAAGGAGCACTATGTCAAGCCGCTGATGAGCGGAGGCAAGGAATACTACGTGCTCCACGTTCACCCGCAGACATTGGCGCAACTGAAGAAGGATCCCGACTACCAGCGCGCCGTAGTTGCGGTTGCTGCCAAGAGCGGCACCGACTCGCCTTGGTTCACTGGCGCGACCGTTACGGTGGACGGTGCCGTAATCCATGAACACCGGCTGGTCTACAACACCAAGGGCGCGGCAGCAGGTGCGAAGTGGGGCGCGGGCGGCAACGTGAACGGTACCCGGACGTTGCTTTGCGGTGCGCAGGCATTGGGGATGGCCGATTTGGGCGCTCCCGAGTGGTGCGAGAAGAAATTCCAGTACGACAGCCAACAGGGCATCAACGTGGACAAGATGCTCGGCTTGCTGAAGTCCAAATTCTTCTCGATATACGACAACTCGCTCGAAGACTTCGGCGTGGTCTCTCTGGACCACTACCTGCAGTAAGCAGCCACAGGGCAGGGCCTCGCGCCCTGTCCGCCCAACTCCCCCTGATGTTGAAAGGAGGCCATCATGGCCATCAAAAAGAACTCCGGTCGCCAGGAGCTGATCGTGGCGCACCTCACCATCGGCTTTGCCGACATCGCGGCCTACGGCACAGCCGAGCCTGCAATCGACTTGCCGGGTAACGCTGTGCTGGTCGGCGGCGACGTGACGGTCACTACGGCATGGAACAGCGCCACCACGGCAACGCTGAAGTTGGGCGATGCCACCGATGATGACCGCTACACGGCAGTCGCCATCGACCTGAAGACAGCAGGCCGCACGGCGCTGACCATCACCGGCTTCAAACACCCTGTGGCCGAGGCGCTCAAGGCGCTGGTTGCACAGTCGGGCGCCGCCGCAACGGCGGGCAGTGCGCGCATCACCATCCAGTATTTCGTTGAAGGCCGTTCGGCCTTCAGCCAGGGCTGAGCTGTTTCTCAGTGGTCGGGCCTGCGGGCCTTTTAACCCGGGAGCCTCGCGGCTTCCGGGCTTTTTGAAAGCGAAAAATGAAACTCCGTTCACCCACTGACGAACCCCTGCACATCGGCCTGACCTCCGGCCATACGCTGGTGATCGCTGCTGACGACGAGGGCACTGATGTGCCTATGATTTTCCGCCGTGAGGCACTGTCTCGCGGCGCCGTTCCGCCCGGCGAGCAGATCGACCCTGACCCTGTGCAGAACACGGCAATCAACCGCACCGAGTTGATTCGCGCCGCTCTGGACGGCATGCTCGATGGCGGCGCCGAAGACGACTTCACCGCTGACGGCAAGCCCAACCTGCGCAAGCTGGGCACACGCGTCGGCTTCACGGTATCGCGCGAGGAAGTGGATGCCATCTGGGCCGAGGTGTCCAAGGCATCTGAAGGCGACGACAACTGATCATGAAGGTCGATCAGCTCCTCGCCGCATTCCGCTCGGACTTGGACGACGCGGTGGAGAACTATCTGTGGTCAGATGCGGACCTCGTTCGCTATCTGAACAGTGCGGTGCAGGAGGCGTGCGAGCGGGCAAAGCTGATCGAGGATCGGCTCACGCCCGCCGTCGTGCCAGCGCAGGCCTTCTACGAACTGCATGCGAGCGTCTTCGAAATCAAGCGGGTCACGTTTCGTGGCCGCCCTCTGGACGAGACGAGCGTGGAAAAGCTCGACTGCGACTCGCCTGGCTGGGAGAATCGCCACGGCCAGCCGCAACTCTATATCTTCGAACCAGCGACCGGTAAGCTGAAGCCTCGCGTGCGTCTGGTACCGAATCCGACAGTCGTCGGTGATCTGGTGGTCACTGTATATCGCGGCGCTCTCAAACCACTGACGGAAGATCAGACCATTGTGGAGCCGGAAGTCCCCGCGCGATTCCATGAGGATCTTCGCCATTGGGTGTATCGCTGCGCGTGTCTGAAACCAGACGCCGAGACCTTCAACAAGGTGAAGGCGCTGGAACATGAAGCCATGTTCGCCCGCGCTTTCGGCGAGCGGCCAGATGCCAACGTGCAGCGCAAGCACCGGGACAAGCGTCCCCCTGTCGTCCGCATGCGTTGGTGACGCACAAGGAATTCACGTGGCTGATCAATCTGACGCCGTTCAGCAACTGCTGGAACTGAACCGCTCGAGCGTCCCCAAGAAGGCTTCGGCGGATCCGCGATCAGGCGCGACTGCAGCCATGTCATCTATCCCGGATCGCATCAACGCGGCAATCTATCCCGCATCTCTCGGAGCCGTCCGCGATGTCGCGAACCGGGCCGCGATCAATGTGATGGGAGCTCCGGTCGATGCTGCTGCCGTGCTCACGAACTCGGCCATCGCCGCCGGTGGACTGGCAGGCCACAAGCTGGGTCTGATGTCCGCGCCTCCCGATTTGATCCAATCGCCCGTTGGCGGATCTGAGTGGCTGGGACAGAAGTTCGAAAACATGGGGTCGGTTTCGCCCGTGCGGCGTCCTGCAGCTGAAGCCTTGGCAACATTGATGACGCCCTTGGCAGGCCTTGGTCGAGCCGCTGCTACGGGTCCTAAAACCGGATTTTCGACGGATACGCAAACTATTTTTTCCAAGCCTGCGCAAGGTGCTGGAGGTGTCGCAAATTCGGGCGATGCTGCTACAAGAATGCAAGCGTTTGATTTGGTCAAAACATCGAAAAACGCTATAATCAGTGACCCTAAGCCACTACAGCAAAGGCCATTTCATGACGACTACCCTCAAGGCGCTCAAGGGGAGAGAGGCAGCCCACTTACGGTTGACATCGATGGGAATCCTCTCGGAGCGCGTTTCATCGCAGGACGCCGAACTGTTGGAGGCGATGACGAAGGCCTCTCAGGAGTCGATGCGTACGGGCTTGCCCGTGACCTTGGAATTCAAACCGACTTCGCAGCCAGAAGCGGACCGCAGTTAAAGGGCGACTTCGGACGCTACACGCGCTCCGGGGACCAGCGCACCATTTCGATTGATCATGCATTGCCAGCCGAGACGCAGGCCAGAGTTCAGCGACACGAGCTTGGTCACGCAGTCGACGATTTAACCTTTGCCACCATCGGACGAGGTGGCTCGAAGATTCCTACGGACGGAATCAAGCGTGAACTTTCGCAAGTTTATTCTGACCAAAACTCATCGATGTATGTTCCAAAAGGGAAGATCGGAGCAACACCGAAGACTGACGGTTATCCTCCATCCGAGATCGATTCTGAATTGATGTCCGAAGCCATTCGCGCCTACATGGCTGATCCAAATTACATCAAGTCTGTGGCGCCAAAAACCGCGAAGCGCATTCGCGAATATGTGAACAGCAATCCCAACCTGAACAAGGTCATCCAGTTCAACTCGGCTGGTGCCGGACTGGGGCTGGGAGCTGCTGCCACTTTGATGCACCTGCCTTCGGACGACGCTTCAAGTCCTTAACTGAGCACAGCGATCTGTGATCGCAAGAGGCTCCCGCGATCCTTACGACAAACGTTTCGCACGTCGCTTTGCACGGCGCCGCGGCATACCCTTCACTCGTTTAAGCGGCAGTGAAGCCACCCAGTGATGCCGCACAACCGCGACACATTGACTCCATTCGACAAATCGTTTTGCCCAGGCTTCGGGATCATCCTTCTCGCCATTGAATCCAGCGTGATAGATCTTCTGGCCTGACGGCGTAATGAGATAAGAGTCGTTGTCGCAGCACGCCTCACCGCTATACAAGCCCGGAATCGCGAGCTTCAAATACAAGCGCATTTCATTGGAGAAGTGCTGCGTCGTTCGGTACTTGCCCACCTTGATTGTTCTATGCGGCCAATCGCAAATCGTGAACCAGTCTCCGCCCAATCGCTCTTGCATATCCAGTTTGGCGCTTGCTGGAATGGATTGCCAATGCGACTCGAGCTGCGCGGCGGGTACTGGTGGAAACCAAATCAAATAGCTATGCCCAGCGTCGTCGCTCATCGCCACG
Organism: Diaphorobacter caeni; assembly: GCF_015354245.1. Lineage (GTDB taxonomy): Bacteria > Pseudomonadota > Gammaproteobacteria > Burkholderiales > Burkholderiaceae_C > Diaphorobacter_A > Diaphorobacter_A caeni. The sequence continues at coordinate 240,781 of NZ_JADKYZ010000009.1, read as the reverse complement.
CAGAAATCTCGCTCCATGCGGCTCTCAATCTCCGCGGCGCGTAATGGGGAATCTCCTGCATGGCGGCGGTCGATATTGAATTTCATGGTGTGCTTGATCTTGAGAGGCTGATTGACGGAGCTGTGTTTGTGCCCCCTGTGGGGTTTTGCATCGCGCCGCCGCAAGTGGAGACTGTAGCCAATCTCCATTGAAAGGCCGCAGATGGCATCCCCAAATTCCGCAGAGCAGGAGCTGGAGCAGCTTCCTCGACCAACATCTCCAAGGAATATCTTCCCCGGAAATCGCCTGCAGGGCGAAAGTGGCTTCGGAGGAGCTCCGGTCAATCGGGGGCCCATTGCATCTGCGGTGTCTGCGTCACCAGAGGCAGTCTCGGCACCAGCAATTCTGGGAAATCTTACGGGCGCGGTAAGTGCGGGTGCAGGTCGCGGCTATGTCAATCCGCCGATGGCGGACCCGAGCAAGCCCTTGGTCAAATCGGCCACTTCAGATTCGACTCAACCATCCAGCGGTGCTGCTTCGGCGCTCGGGACTCTTGGGAATGTCACCCGCGTAGGCAACAGCTACAGCGGCAATGACGTAGCGGGCGATATCACCATCAACGGCAAGGCTCCATCGGGCTCCGTCACTTCGCTGCCCGCAGGCGCGATGCCGAGCGGTATCGGTTCCGGCTTTTCCAACTTTGCAGGCGGCGACGTTCCTGCATCGGCTGAAAGTGCCGCGAATAACTTGGATGCACGCTCGCGTCTGGAGTCGATGGGGCGGCTCATGGCATCCGGTCAGATTCAGGCTCCTCAGGCCGGCCCGTCGTTCATTGCCTCAGGCAACACGGGGTTCCGCCGGGCACGCTCGATCCTCGCAGGCGAGTTGGGCGCGCAACGCCAGTTCGACTATGCCCAGGGCAACGATCCGGCATCTCGCGCACGCAACGCTCAGCTTCTTCAAACGACCATGCAGGAGCAGGGGGCCAATGCTCGCGCCATGCTCGGAGATCTTGGAAGCACACGCCGAACCCAAATGGAGCAGGGCGGGGCATTGCAGCGCACCTCCATGCAGGAGCTCGGACATTTGCAACGGCAACAGATCGCCAGTCGTGCTACCGTCGACGCTGCCAACGCACGCAGCCAAGCGCCTGCTGGCTATCGCTACACAGCGGATGGCAGTCTTACGCACATTCCGGGTGGGCCAGCAGATCCGACAGTCCGCGGCTCGCGCGCGCCGCTCAACGACACGCAGGCCAAGGCCCTGCAGTTCGGCACGCGCATGCAGGAAGCGGGAAAAAAATTGGACGAGCTGGCGAAGGATGGACCGGATGGGAAGGCTGGCGTCGAGCAGCCTGGCTTGATTAAACGAGCTGCCGGAGATGGCGCGCTGGGAAGCATGCTCAACTGGACTCAATCAGCAGAGCAGCAGCAGGTCGAGCAATCACAACGTGACTTCATCAATGCTGTTTTGCGCCGGGAGTCCGGAGCGGCCATTGCCGATGCAGAATTCAACAATGCCCGCAAGCAGTACTTCCCGCAGGTGGGTGATACGCCTGAGGTGATTGAGCAGAAGCGTCAGAACCAAAGAATTGCGACGGCGGGCATCATGGCTGAAGTCCCCGATGCCGAGAAACGTGTTGGCCAAGTGTTGGGGGCTGCGCAGACATCCGCGTCGCCAACGCAGGGCCAATCGGCAGCTCAGCCCAAGTCTGAACGAAGCGTCGCCCGCACCGGCACCATGAACGGTCGACGAGTGATTCAGTACAGCGACGGGAGTGTCGAATATGCCAATTGATCCGAATGCAGTTCAATGGGACGAACCTGCAGCGGCAGGCACTACCTCAACCTCAGAGCCGGCCAATGCGCCTGCTTCGAAGATCGATCCGGGAGCGGTCAAATGGGATGATGAACCCGGCAGTACGTCTCCCACCCCCGCAGCGGCACTGGCGGCCAAGCCATCGCTGGGCGATCAGGCTGCGCGCGGCTTCGGTATCGGTACACGTGGGGTAGTCCAAGGCCTCGTAGATCTCCCCGCGATGGTGAGCGACAACCTGATCGCAAAGCCGCTCAATGCTGCCGCCGACTTTGTGGCCGGCAAGGGCATCGGTCCGCGACTCAAGATGGCCGGCGACTCCGTCGGCGACTTGATGACCCGAGCGGGCGTGCCGGTTGCACAGTCGGCCAGCGAGCGTGTTGTTGAAGGCATCAATCGGGGCGCTGCCGGGGCAGCCTCAACAATGGGTCTGGGCGCAGCAGCTGCGACATCTGCGGCCGCTCCTGTCGCGCGCGCCGTGGGCGCCGAGTTGATGGCAGCGCCTGCAATGCAGTTGGGCAGTGGCGCGGCCTCCGGTGCGGCATCCAATATCGTGCGTGAGAGTGGAGGTGGCGAAGGTGCGCAGCTTGCCGCAGGGCTTGTGGGCGGGCTCGCTCCTTCCGTGGGTTCCTTTGCGGCAAAGGCGGCGGTGCGCGGCGTGGTTCGCGGTGGTGAGGCTGGTCGTCAACGGATGGTCGAGAACATCAAGACGTTCGAGGATGCCACGGGCACGACGCCGACACTTGGTCAAGCCACTCAGTCGCGCGGCATTCAGGCGGCGGAAACAGGTCTGTCGAACGTGCCCGGTGGCGCTGGCATCATGCAGCGGCGCGGCGAAATGCAGGCAAAAGCGCTGCAGGACAGCGTGCAAGAAGTCACGGATTCGCTGTCGCCCAACGCCACAGGCTGGGGTGCAGGCGAAGCAATCGCCAAGGGCGTGAACGCGTTCAAGGACAACGTCAAAACGACTCAAACGGCGCTGTATCGCAAGCTCGACGACTTCATCCCAGCAAGCACGCAGGTGGCCAGCACGCGCACACAGCAGGCGCTTGCCGACCTGAACGCCGACATCGCGGGCGCGCCAGCACTTTCCGCATGGTTCAAGAACGCGCGCATTCAGGGCATCGAAGGTGGGTTGAAGAGCGACACTGGCGGCATTGAAGCCATTCTGTCGCGTCCCGGCATGCGTGAGAAGGCCGAAGAGCTACGTGCGCGCCTCACTGCCGAAGCACAGAGTGCCGAGGCCGCCAATCAGCGTCACGCAGGAAACCTTCGGCTTCAGACCGATGAGGCGATCGAGGCGAACAAGGCATGGCGCCAGGGTCTGCACGACCAGGCAGCCAGTGCAAAGGCGCAGAACGCAGAGTGGCGCGCAGACCTTCAGCGTCAGGCTGAGGCAGCCACTGCTCGTAACTCCGAGCGCGCGAACCTCGGGATGAACAATTTCGAGCCCGTCCAGACCCCCAAGGAGATCAAAGAGCTGCCCGACAAGTATCCCGTGATGAGCGCCAAGGAAATCAATGCCCTGCCTGAGCCGAACTCCGTCATGTCCCCAAGGGATCTCGGCAGCATCCGCTCGCCCAATGTGGTCCGCAACAGCGATCAGATCGAGCGTGAGGTAGCTGATTTCTTGCGCGGCGAAGTGGATGGAAAGCTGCCCTACGAGTCGCTGAAGAAGCTGCGCACCTTGGTGGGCGCCGAGATCAGCGAGGGCGGTCTCACGGCCGACGTGCCGCGCAGCAAGTGGCGCGCGCTGTACGCAGCGCTGAGCGACGATCTGGGTGATGCAGCAAAGGCAGCAGGCCCCCAGGCCGAACAGGCGTGGGGGAGGGCGAATCAGTACACGCGCGCCAGCATCCAGCGTCTGGAACAGCTCGAGTCCGTGGTGAACCGCGACGCTCCGGAGAAGATTTTTCGTGCGGCCACCAGCGGCATGTCGGATGGTGGAACGCAGATCACGCGCATCATGAAGAGTATGCCGGTCGAGAACCGGCGCGAGGTCGCGGCGGCTGTGCTGCAGCGTCTGGGTCGTGCGCGGAACTCGGCTCAAAATGAGATGGGCGAGAACTTCTCCAGCGAGACGTTCCTCACGAATCTGGCTGCGATGAGCGGGCCCGCGCGCATGGCGCTGTTCGCGAATTCGGGCATGCCTGGGCTTCGCGGGAAGATCGAGCAGATGGGTCGGATGGCATCGCTGCGCAGGGAAGGTGCACAGGTGCTAGCGAATCCAAGTGGGACGGCCCGGCAGGCTTCAGCTATAGGGTATTGGTCTGGGCTGGCGACTGCTTTGGCCACGGGAAACGTTCCGGTGCTTACTGGTCTCGGGGCCGCAGGGGTGGGCGCGCGGATTGGTGCGGCGGTTGTCAATAGTCCGAAAACCGTAAATTTCTTTGCGCGTAGTTCGGAACTCAGCAAAGGCGCACCAGCTGCGGCAATCAACACCCTCAGCCAATCCAGCAACACCGAGCCCGTGATCTACACGAACCGAATCAAGGCCGGAGTGGAGGCTCGGAAGCAGGGGAGGCAGGTGTTCCCGTCGGGCAGTGGGTGGGTTGTGCGCTGACTTGAGCTTCTTCGGCCCGCTGGGCCGTGCGCGCTCGATGCGCCAGCCACTTTGCGCGCTTGATTTCGATGCGATTCACAATGCGCGGCCATTCCTGGGTGGCGAAGCCATTGCCTGCATAAGCAACAGCTTCGTCGGGAATTGAGCGCAGTGCATCGATCGAGAATTCGAGAAAGCAGAACTTGCCAGCTTTGTACTCCGCAAGCTCTGCGATGAAGCGGCATGTTTCGGCTACTTCATCGGGTGGCTCCCTTCGCTCCACCATACTGAGCAGATAGGCTCTAGCAATATCCACCATCCATAGTGCTTGCGCCGGTCCATTGCCAATACGCTTTGGCTCCAGGACTTCCAGATTGGCGAGCCGGCTGTGCAGGCAAAGCAATGGGTGCAACACATCCATCGTGCACCCATCCAAGTTCAGTCGCACGGCCAAGCGCCGAACTTCCTCGACACTGGGACCCACAATCGTGCGAAGGAAATCCATGAGCAGCACGCGCTGCCCCCGCTTGACATATGCAATCGCCGAGCTGGGTGTCGCATCAAAGTCGTCGGCAAAATAGAGATCTACCTCGGCACCACCAGAAAGCTGATCGCATAGCCATTTGGCATCCAACTTGCCACCCAGCCAATCTGCATCTTCGGTGAGCGCAATACCTTGACCCAAAGGTGATGGAATGTCAAAAATCACACTCCAGACCTCAAGCGCTTGTCCTCCAACAAGGATCAAGCGATCAGGATCGGTGGAGACTTTCTTGGTGACGAACTGGAAGTCGTCCGGGGTGAATTTGTCGATTCGACGTGGCGTCGGCAGACTCGGTCGCATTGGGCTTGATGTGTTGGAGGCAGTGCCTCACAGTCTAGCCCGGCTCACGGACGTAGTTACAATTTCGGCCAGCTCAATACGCGCGCCTTGACTCCGACAGGCATGAAGCCTGCAATCTGGCGCGAATCGGCGTTCTGTACAACCTGGGCGTCCGAGGCGGACACAGCTCCGCGGCGAGCTACTCGCTTCATGGCTGCCAGCCGATAGTGGTCAGGCGCATGCTTGAGACTCTTCTTCCGAAGGGAGAGAGCGATCTGCTTCATGGTCGTTCCAGATTGTGGGAAAACTTACGGGGCTAAAAACACAGAGGCTTCTAGCGCCACCAACACAGCTGTTATACGGTGTTATTGGGTATTATTTAATCATATTTGGTGAAATGGTGTGAAATATTGGGGAATGTTTAGAAATATCACGTGCTCGGCAGAGGCTTCGTTGTGATCTTCGGACATGGACAGCCTCTCAGGTGTCGGTTACATTTCGACGATGCCAAAGCCCCTTGATCGCTACCGTCCGCCCATGAGCCTTGCGGAATCCGAGCGCCTCCTGCGCGGGGAGGCGGAGCATCGGGAGATGAAGGAGGAATGGGCCGGCATGGGAATGGTCTTGCTGGGCATTTTTGCCGTCGTTCTCTTCTTCGGCGGGCTGGGCTTCGCCATTCACAGCTTCTTTGGCTGACCGCGAAGGCGGCACGGTCACTTCTCCGCCGCCAGCGCCTTCAAGTCCACGTGCCCCGCCATTGAGCCGGTCTGATCCAGCATGTTGTGCAGGTCCTGAAGCAGGCGCCCGAACTTGGTGTCCATGTTCTTGAACGTCATGCAGCACAGTTCAACGACACCGGACCGCGAAAAAAGCGCTCACCCAAAAAGCAAAAGCTGATTTTTCGAACGCCCAAAAACAAAGCCCTCATGAGAGGGCTTTTTCGTTGGAGCGCTCACACCCCTTTGGGGTTCGCCACGCAAGGCCAAAGCCGGAATCATCACCGGCATGACAGCGATCCGCGAATTCAAGGGCTTGAACAACGTCACCGACCCGGTGCGTCTGGGCCTGCCTTGGCTGACGGTTGCCGACAACGTGGATATCACCGAGAGCGGTGCGGTGCGCCGCCGAGAGGGCTTTGCATTGGGCATGGCCTGCGCACCCACCGGCATCTACTCTACGCGCGACGAGGAGCGCTGCTACTTCGTTGAAGCAGGCGCACTGCGTGAGCTGCAGCCCGGCATGTCCGCTGTCACACTGGCAACCGGGCTGGCGCGCGAGACGCATTGGACCGAGTTCAACGATCAGACGTTCTTTGTCAGCGGCGACGCGGCGGGTATCGTGCGCGCCGATGGCGTTGTGCTGCCCTGGCGCATCGATCCACCTGCTGAGCCAGCACTCTCTGCGATCACCGGTGGCACGCTGCCTGCAGGCCGTTACCGCGTCGCGTGCACCGTGGTGCTGCCCGATGGCCGTGAGTCGGCGGCGAGCAGTGCGGCGGAGATCGAACTCGAAGCAGGGCACTCGCTACGCGTGAGCGGCATTGAGCAGCGCACGGGCGCCGTGACGCGGGTCTACATCTCACCCGCAAACAGCACGGTGTTCCAGCTTGCCAGCGCGGCTGGTGCGCAGCTCAACTGGAACAGCGGTCCCGAGGCGCTTGGCCAGGAGCTGCAGACCGATGGACTCGATGCGTTGCCGCGCGGCGTGGGGCCGATCGCTGAGTGGTCGGGCTCGATCTATGCCGCGATGTACCTGCCGGAGCAAGACCAGTCTGTTGTCTGGCGCAGCGAGGCGCTCGCGCCGCATCTCTGGAATCTGTCGGCCAACTTCTTCATGGTGCCGGGGCGCGTGCACGCACTCGCGCCGCACGACACCGCGCTCATCGTCGGCACAGACCGCGCGATCCACGCATACACGCCCGAGGCTTTCCCGGTTCTGGCCGACTACGGAACGGTAGCGGGCATGCCGTGGGCACTGGACGGCAAGCGTCTGCTGATCTGGACCAAGCGCGGGCTTTGCCAGTTTCCCGAATTCACGAATCTCACCGAGCGCCGCGTATCCGTTGCGCCCGGTACGCACGCTGGTGCCGCTGTCATTGAGGCAGGCGGCCAGGTGCGCTTTGTCGCTTCTCTTCACGCGGGCGGCAGCCCATTCAACAAACGAGGTATCACATGACCGTTAAACTTTCGACAGGCCTGCGCAACGCTGCGTGCGGCACCCTTGGTATCGCTGGCGCGCTGAATGGCGGTGTGCTGGAGATCTATTCTGGCCCTCAGCCAGTGTCGGCCGACTCGGCAGTGACGGGCACAAAGCTGGGTGTCGCCACGCTCGACGCCGGCGCTTGGGTTGCAGGAGCGCCAGCCAATGGCCTTGAGTTCGATGCTCCTGCAGGTGGCGGCGTCGCGAAGCCGTCGGCCGCCGTCTGGAAGTTCATCGGATTGGCTGTTGGACAGGCAGGCTGGGTCCGCTTCATCGGCAACGCGCCGGATGATGGTTCCGCATCTGCAACGTTGCCGCGCCTTGACATGGCTGCGGCTGCTGGCGGCGGCGATTTCAAGATGAGCAGCATCGCGATCACAGTCGGCCTGCCCGTCACCATCGACGTCTTCTCCGTGGCGCTGCCCGCGCAGTAAACCGCCGTGGAATTCCTGAACATCCAGAACGCGGCCGGCGCCAAGCTCCTGCCGTTCGCACGCTCGCAGGCCCAGCGTCTGCGGGCTTCTGGCGTTCAGGATGTGACGCGCAATTTCGTGGTGCAGGGCTTCACGATCACTGTGCGTATCCATGACGAGGTGACGTGGATCGCCATACGGGGCGGAAGCGCCGGATATGAGTTCTTCGTCACCGAGGATCTGCGGGAATACGACGCGGCCACCGGGTCGGCCGGGTGGCTGCAGTATCCCGTCGAGGACGACAACACCGGCAACGTGACGGTGGGCAATTTCACGAAGGGCCACGGCGTGGGCTACGACAAGGACGGCAAAGCCTCGCCCCTGTTCTCCCACGTCTTCGAGCCTCCGGAGGGCGTCTCATCGTGGTCGAAGGTGGATGTGCCGATGCCGGAAAAGACCAGCGACGACACCGCGATCCGCCGCAAGCCCGACGACTTCACGACCCGGTACTCGTGGCAGAACCAGCGTCTGGCGGCGGCCTATGTCAGCTACTCGCCTGGCGGCAAGAGCGTGCTCACATCACCCAACGGCGCGGGCGTTGGCATCGGGGCCTATGCCTACACGGCGTCGCCGCGCAGCACGGCGCTCAAGCCCGTGGCCGCAAACCGCCGCGGGCGCGGAGAGTGGTCTCCGCTCACCAACAACATGGACGAGCACTTCGACACGAAGTCCGCGTTCTATCGTGCCGACGGCATGCGAGTGGGCGCGAGCCAGTATCCAGGCAGCGACAAGGTCTGGTATCGCCGCTGCGCGGTGCAGGAGGTCGAGCTGCCGAGCGGCGCCAAGCGGCAGTATGTGATCCAGACCGACACGCATGGCGTCTTCTCGGTCTGGCCGCTCGACGCCTACCAGAGCATGGGCAAGTTCCCCGGCCTGTACGAGCAGGGCGGCGGCTTCTGGGATGTGAAGGACTACGCCAAACGCGTCACGCCTCCATACCCGGCATGGGTGCACACCGTCCCAGTCGGCGAGGACGCAACCAACGAGCAGATGCTCTGGCAGTGGAATTCCGACGGCACGCGCTGCGTCACCACGGCGCTCGAGCGCGTGGAATCGTGGGTCTGGATCTGGACGAAGAGCGATGCACCGAATGCCGAGAACTTCATGGCGCTGGCGGACACCTGCGCGATGCGTGCTTACTCATCCGTGTTCACCGATGCCGGCCTCAACCTGACACAGCGCCAGGACTTGGACTCAACAACGGCCGCGCCGCGCCGCTACGCCGATGGCAGCCTGATCACCGAAGACGATGCGGTGCAGTATCTCCGCGTCCGTGAGTGGCGCCACAAGCGCCCATGGTCGACCGGAGCGCGCGTGCCGGTGGCGGCTTACGAGTTCGAGTCGGGACAGCTGCTCGGAACCACACAGGAAGACGCCATCAACACGTTCACAGCCAGCATGCGCAAGGTGACGTGGATGTCCGTGAATCCTGCGAACTACGACCCTGCGTTCACCTACATTCCGGGGCTGCTGGAACTGGAGATCCGCATTGTTCCGGGCACCAGTGCAGAGACTGATCCGTCTGATTTCGATGTGGTGTTCACGGTGCTGCAGGATCGTCCCTACAGCGAGTCAAAGCGCTATCTCATCGATGCCGCGTACTACATCCCTGTCCCACGGCCGGGCGCGAAGGCGGCAGACGCGGCCGACGGCCTCGCGCGCGACGATCTGCTGACGGCGGAGATTGAATGCTATTTCACGCCCAGGCGGGCCAATCAAGGCGCGGCCAAGGATTTCGGCGTTGACGTGGCCAAGGACCTTGGCGGTGAATACTTTCCGCATTACCTCGATCCCGAGTTCGCGCAGGGCGGCCCGTACATCGGAGCGCCTGCATTCGTGCAGGGGCAGAGCGGCGCACTGCAGACCGTGCCCACGCGCGCACACCATGATCACATCGACGAGCCACACCTTGAGAGTCGTCTGACCGGTCATTTCCGGGCGAATGGCGTCTATGCGTACTACACGGTCAAGAAGGGCGATCAGCGGATCCAGCGCATCTGCGTGGCGCACAACCTGCGCTGGGAGCACGGCCACACGGACATGCTGCGCGACGTGATGTTTCGCGGCTACGACCAGAACATCATTGACCAGAGCTCGCAGGAGTATGTGTGGGGCGTCCCTGGCAAGACATTCATGCCGCTCGCCCCGATCGACGAAGAAGTCGGCTCGCGCATCAGCCCGAAGCGCGGCGAGTACGTCTCGGGCAACCTGATGCCCGCGTCCTTCATGGCGACGATCGCATTCGCAGATCTGCGCTATCTGAACTTCATGACGCTGACCTACCAGCGCGCGCAGGCCACACCGAGCGCCGGCCTCACCCAGTCTGCCGTATACCCGTCGCTGGCGCTGGTCAAGCCGAACCGGCATCTGCACATCCGTGGGGATGCGGTTCGCAGCGTGCTGTACACGCCCGACGTCGAAGCGCTCGGCGGCGATCCCGCATGGAACAAGACCGAGCCATCCGAGACGGCCGTCCTTCTGCCCAGTTTGCCGCGCGGCAGCCAGCCATGCGGCAACGAAGGCGCGGCGCTTGCCATGCAGCAGGAGTTCGCCGCCCGCTCGATCTATGTCGATCTGCACCACCACGTCGCGGCGAGCCCGAAAGGTCACTGGGCCGTGTGCTGGAACTGCACGCAGCGCACGAGCCTGGACACCGGAGACGGCCCGGACTACTCGCTCGATGATCCGCTGCCGGAATCGACCGCGCCCGCGTGGATCGATGTCATCCACATGCAGGGCGGCAAGGATTCCACGCATCGCGAGGCCTTCAACAAGGCATTCAAGGACGTGCTGAGCAGCGAGTCGGCAGACCCTGCTGCACACCCGCGCGGCTACGACTACTACGGCGACGAGAAGAAGACGAACGACGAAATGGCAGAGCCGGGCGGCGATGACATGCAGCTCGGATCGTTTTGCTCGCAAGGAATTTTTTACCACTTCGATGGAGGTTGAACATGACACTCAAGGTATCCCAAGGTCTTCGCGACTACATGCTGGTGACGGGCTCCGCGCGCCAAGCGCTCGCTGGCGGCAAGATCCGCATCTTCACCGGAACACCACCGGCATCGGCCGACGCAGCCGAGACCGGAACGCTGCTGTGCGTGATCGACAAGGACGGAGCGGGCGTGGGCTTCACTCTTGATACGGCCTCGGCCGATGGCGTGCTGGCCAAGGTTCCGACCGACATCCTGCAGGGCACCGTGCTGGCGACAAGCGTCGCAGGGTATTACCGTCATGTCGGCTCGGCCGACACCGGTGCAGCGTCGAGTACGGAGCCGCGCGTGCAGGGCAAGATTTCCACCTCGGGCGCCGAGGGCAATCTGAGCTCGGTGAATCTGGTGTCCGGTGCGATCCAGACCGTCGACGAGTACAGCCTCAACCTGCCGACGTTCTGATGATCGACGTGCACGTCCTCACGCATTCGGGCACGCGAGCCGACTGGCTCGACCAGTGCCTCGAGTCGCTCGCGCGTGAGCCGTGCACGGTCCATGTCGTGGCGGGCGTGGAGGGCAACATCGCCGCCGGTCGCGAGATCGGATTTGGGCTTGGCGAGCATCCCTATGTGACCTTCGTTGATTCGGACGACTTTGTGCTGCCGGGCGCCATGGACGCCATGTGCGAGGCGCTGCAGAGGGCCCCGGCTGCCTGCGCGCGCGAGCTGGTGCTCACCGAGGATGGTGCACGGCACGGGCCGTTCGTGAAGCATCACCTGTTTGCACTGCGCCGCGAGGTCGTCGCCCCGCATCTGCCCGGCTACGGCAAACGCTTCGCGCGCGACCACTGTGTCACGGCCTTGGCCAACATCTGCCCGCCGCTCGAAATCGACGCAATCACCTACGTCTGGCGCCAACACCCCCAACAGTCTCATCGGAGTTTCGGAACATGGCCGATCTACCCGTCGCCGTAGGCTACACCTCTTGCTCGCCATGGCATGCGTGGAACTATGACCGCAGCTACGATTTGCCGTGGCCGCCCATGCCCGTGCGGGTGTTCTACCTGTTTGCGGATGGGCATTTCGAACTGCAGGGCACCTCTGAATTTACATGCGGTGAATCCGGCTACCAGAACCGGTACGGCTACCAGGGCGACGCAAACACCATCAGCAACCCGGCCTATGAGCCATCGGTGCTCGTGGGTGAGGGCGAGCTGCGCTGCACCTACGCCTACAGCCCAAGCCTTGGAGATGATGCGATCTTCGCGTCGGAGACGGACGCTGAGCTGGACTTCAACCCAACAGCGATCAACTGGGCGCAGGCGGGGAGGGATGGTTACACCTGCGTGGGGTACGGCGGCCCCAATACCGCCACTCCGTATGTGTACCTGGCGTGGATGCGCGAGACCGGCGGCGGTCCGACCGAGCCGAAGGAATTCTGGACCGACCGAGTAGGCACCCTCGAGACGAGCGATCAGGGGTTGCACAAGATCAAGCCCGCCATCACGACCGTACCAGCGCGCGCCGCGCAGGCCGCCCAGCCGTATCGCCCTGCTACCAAGGCATGGACCGAGACGAAGACCGAGCGAGTGTGCTGGATCGAAGCCAAGACCATCGACCCAGGCTCGATGGCGACCTACTCGCCTGTCTACAACTCAAAACGTGAGATCGAGCGCTACGAGTGGGTCCCCGCGCGCGCCGCCGTCATCAAGAATGTCCGCGTCTGCGAGGACCAGACGGTCACCATCAACCATCCGGCGATGCCCGCGCAGCCAGCGAAACCTGCCGTGGCATTTCGGGCCGCATCGGTCATTGAGCTATTCGGTCTCGGCTGGAATGCTGGCGCGCGATCCGTTGATCTGCTCCCGGCGAGCGGCTACTACGAGTTCACGATTCTTCCGGCTGTGGCCGCCGTCGTGGGCCTGAACGACAGCGATGCGTCGCAGGATTACGCCGAGATTCAGCACGGCCTGTACTTCAGTCGCTCCACATTCCGCGTGATCGATAGTGGCGAAGAAAAGTACTTCGGTGGGTCATTCGTCGAGTCGGACGTTTTCCGCATCGAACGCTTTGGCAGCCGCGTCACGTATTCGCGCAATGGCGTTGCGTTCTATGTGAGCCAGACCCCGAGCATCGGCGTGGTGTTTCTGGACTCCTCGCTGTATTCGAGCGCCGACGTCATCAACGATCCCAAACTGGTGCTCACGCAGGGCGGCTCCGGCGCCATCACGAGCACGATGCGCCCGATGGGGGGCCTGCTCGCGGATCGTCCGTATTCGATTTTTCGCACGGAGATGCACCCGCTCGGTGGCGAGTTGAGTGCACTGCGCTCGCGCTTCATCAGCGCATTTCGTCCTCTGGCAGGGATGCTGACCAACAAGGTCTATGGTACTTTCGCAGGCCAGATGGCACCGATGGGCGGGCAATTGGATGGCCGCGGCGTGCCGCCCTATGCGCTGCTCTACAGCCAGATGTACCCGATGGGTGGCGTGCTCACTGGAAAGACCGGCGGCATCTTCACCTCGACTGCATCCATGCGGCCGCTGCACAGCTTGTGGGCCGACCGGTCCTATGGTGATTTCCGCGCCGGGATGATGCCGATGTTCGGCGCCCTCGCGGATGCAGGCTATCTGCAGAGGCCTGTACCGATGCCGGGCCTGAAGCTGCGCGCGCAGACCGGCGCACAGGCGGCGTTGACGCTGCCCGCTGTACGCGCCACGGCCAAAGCTTCGCGCAGCGGTGTCGGCGCGGAGATCACGCTTCCGTCGCTGCTGGCCAGCGGGCAGGGCGGTGTGCAGGCCGCGATCAAAATGCCCGCCGTGCGCGCTTCTGGCGAGGCCACCACCGGCACTTTGGCGCGTGCTGAGGTCGTGCTGCCCGCCGTGGTGGCGCATGGATCCGCGACGGCTTGGGGATGGGCTGAAGCAGTGCTGGTGCTGCCGGCATTGGTGGCCGGAGGGCAGTCCGGCGCGCGGGCTGCGGCGGCGCTGCCGGCCGTCCAGGCACTCGGGGCTGCGACCGCCGAGGGTATTGCTTCGGCGGTGATCGGGCTTCCGGCCGTGCGCGCCCATGGCGAAGCCTCCACCGAAGCATTCGCCCGCGCCGAAATCATGCTGCCCGCCGTGGTGGCTGGTGGCTGGGTCGAGGCGGTGCTGACGTTGCCTGCGGTGCGTGGCCGCATTGAGTTCTCGGTCGAGGAAATCGTCGAGCACGAGGCCTATGCGATCAACCTGCGCACGTCGCTGGAGACTGGTGGCAACGAGGTTTCGCGCTACACCCACTTCCCATTCGATCGCATCGTTCGGTGGCGCGGCCAGTACGTGGCCATGGCCGCCGATGGGCTGTATCTGCTCGGTTGTGCAACCGATGCTGGAGCGCCGATTCCGTGGCGGGTGCGCACCGGCACCACTGATTTCGGCAAGCCGCAAAACAAGAACACGGCCAGCGCCTATGTGGGCGGTCGCATGGGCCCGGCCAGCACTTTCCGCGTGTTCACGGGCGAGAAGCTCGACAACAGCTACCTGTACACCACACCGCGCGGCGCGACGGCGCAGAACTACCGCCAGAAGTTTGGCCGAGGCCTCGATGCCCGGTACTACGCACTCGAGATCGCGGGCGACGGGGAATTCCAGATGGACGACCTTGACATCGAGGTGGTCGCGAAACGAACACGGAGGATCTGATGGCATCAGCAGAACAAATCATCGACGCGAATCAGGGTTACGCGGAAACCGTATTGGGCAGCGCCGAGTCTGCATTGCAGGCGGCCAGCAACGCGATTACCGGTGTGGGTTATGTCCAGCCAGTCATCACTCTGGAGCCGCTCGAGTCGCCGCCTGACGTGCCTGAGGCTGGCACCCCTCCGACGTTGCAGGGGGCAGAGTTCACGCTGCCGACAGCGCCCGGCGATGCGCCCGAGTATCAAGATGTGGGCACGCTCGACGTGAGCGGCGCGCCGACGCAGACAGCGCAGGCGCCAGTCATCCAGCTACCGGCACGGCCGACAGAGATGGCGGCTTTCACTGGGCAACTGCCTACGATCCACACGGATGTGCAGTTTCCTGAGCCGCCTGATCAGCTCGAGAACCCGCTGTTCCCAGAGCCGGTCATCGCCGACCGCGCCGTACCCGTGAAGCCCGACGTGGTGCTGCCTGTGTTCGACAAGGCCGCACCGGTCTGGGATGGCCAGGCACCCGCGGACCTTGCGGGCGAGATGGAGCGTGCGTACCGATCCATGGGGCCGACCATGGTTGCTGCTCTCGATGGACAGGTGGACGCATTGCTCGTGAAGTACTGCCCGCGCTACCACTCGTCGCTCGAGACGCTTGAGCTGAAGCTCTCCAAGTTCATCGACGGCGGCACGGCCCTCGCGCCCGACGTGGAGCGCGCGCTGATTGAGCGTGGCCGTGACCGCGACCAAGGCGAGTACCGACGTGTTCGTGATGCCGCGTGGGAAGAGGCGGCCAAACGCGGATTCACGCTACCCAGCGGCGCGCTCATGTCCGCCGTCGGCAAGGCGCGACAGAGCGCCGGAGACAACTTCTCGCGTGCCAACGTCGATATCGTCGTCAAGCAAGCAGAGCTCGAGCAGCAGAACATGCAGTTCGCGATGACGCAGTCGCAGACGCTGCGCCAGACGATGCTCTCCGCGATGATCAGCTATCACGGCAACCTCGTGCAGATCAACGGGCAGGCCCTCGATTTCGCGAAGACCGTGGCGACGCTGATGGTCGAGACCTTCAACGTGCAAGTCAAGGAATTCCAGACACGCGTCGAAGCGTGGCGTGCCGAGGCGGCTGTCTACGAGACCCGTCTGAAGGGCGCGCTCGCGCTGATCGATCTCTACAAAGCCGAGATCGACGCGCTGCAGGCCCTGACACAAGTGGACGTGGCGCGGGTCAACGTCTACCGCGCCCGTGTCGACGGCCTGCAGGCGCTGGCGAATGTGTACCGTACCCGTGTCGATGCCATCGTGTCGAAGGCGCAGCTTGAGAAACTCAAGATCGATCTGTTCGGTGCTCAGGTGCAGGCGTTCACCGCCCAGACATCTGCCAAGGCCAACGAGTGGAACGGATTCAAGGCGGCCATCGACGGCGAGGATTCGAAGGTGCGCCTGTTCAGCGCTCAGGTGCAGGCGGACGGGCAAGCCGTCACGATCTGGAAGGCGAAGGTGGATGCACAGGCGCAGGCGGCCGACGCAGCAGCGCGCACGAACGATTCGCGCGCTCGCCAATACGAGGCCGCGTGGAATGCCTACCGTTCAGTGGTCGGCGCGCGGGGCGACGTGGCCCGGACAAAGTTGGAGAACGAGCGTCAGGAGCTGATTGCTTTCCAGACGGTTGAGAACGCGAAGCTGGGCAGGGCGCAGAGCGCGGCCACGATCTACAAGGCCCGGGCCGACGTTCAAATCGGCTACGCCGAGGTCACGCTGCGCAGCCAGTTGGGGATGATCGACAGCATGCGCGGTTACCAGACCGTGATCGCGCAGCTCGCGAACACCAATGCCGACATCCACGGAAAGATGGCGGGTATGGCCATGGGCGGCATTAACTCGATTGCAATTAAAGATGAATAGTTTGCAAATTAAATAGAGAGAAGCGATTGTTTCAAATACTTTTATTGTCTGAAGGGTTTGGGTGTTCTACAGTGTTCTTAATGTAAGGAAAGGCAATGCAAGTCCCCAATGCCAAGCTGGCCGTGAAAATCATTTTTTGACGAGGGTTTAGGTTTGCGATATTAAAATGAGCAGCTCTTTTGTCGATAAAGGTAGAGAATTGGCGGTTGGGTGGTGAAATCGGATTTTCACTTTTGAGTTGCATCGAGGAATTTCGATTTTCAATTTTTGTACGTTCTTCTATGTTTTTCGAATGGCTGCGATCGCTTGTCTTTGCTTGATTTTCTTTTTTTTCTAACTTGTCCTTAATTTTTATTTCGGCCAAGTCAAGTCCGGCCTGTGCCGCCTCGGGCGTTGCCAATGTCTCAATAAAAGTTTGGCCAAAAGCACTTGCCATGTCTAGAAAAAGATTCCCTGTATTTGCTTTGGTTAAGTTTTCGGGAAAGGCAATGCAGCCTTCCCGAAGCAAGTCAGGCAGATGATGAAGAATTTTTTCCTTGTAGAGTGGCCCGGTCGAGGGGGAGATATTTGCCTTATTTATCTCTGCATCTGTTTTTGAGATGCCTGTGGATAGGTCTTCTGATAATTTTATGTTTGAATTCGTGGTTTGTGTATTTGCTGATTTGTTGTTTTCCTGACTATTGGTTGAGATGGAATGATAACGTTTGAATGCGTTGAGATTATCTCTCTGGGGGGCTGATGGCGGAGTGGACATTGTATTTATGCAAATTTGCTGAAGTTAAAGGATATGGATGCATTGTCTATTGATGTGTCTGAGTCCGCCAAATATGCATCTGATTTAGATGAGTTCATAATTGATTGCTGAACGTCGTCTACAAGCTTTGCAAATGTTGAGATGGCAGTCTTGTGAAATTGTTTTATAAGCTGTTCTTCTGTAGGAATCCAGACGGTTCTAATGACAATGAAGTTCGATTCGGTCTCAATGTAAATGTGAGTGCCAGATGTTTTTGCTAATATTCCATTTATGATAAGGATGGATGCGAGGGCTTCCTTGCTGATAGATGCATCGAATTTCCCGATGTCACCGGTAAGTATTATGGAGTTGGTTTCTGTTGAGGCCTCAATTATGATGGCCCGTCCGCCCTTGGTTTCGAGAGAAAAGTACCCTTCGTCATTAACTCCAATACTCGTTTGAAGTTCAGCTTCTATTTCACTGGCCCATGTTTTTAATGCTGAAATTAGATCAATTGTCATTTGAATACTCCGGTGAATTCAGAACTTGAGTAACAGGGTTGGATTGAAAGTTCCGAGTACTTGATTGGATTCTTGCCTCTCATCAGGTGGCTTTCTGCAGGATCCCCCTCTAGGGTTGGCGCCTAAACCCTGAAGCGGCGAGCATTGCCGCCATGCTTCAACCCGCAAAGCGCAAACTCGAAATCTACAAGGGGGCCATGTTCGACAAAAGTTGGACGTGGTCTCCCGGCGGCGTGCCCATGGACTTCACGGGTTGCAAGGCGCGAATGCAGGTCCGGCCCGAATACGACTCCCCCACGATCTTGCTGGACCTGACCACCGAGAACGGCGGCATCACGCTCGGTCCAGACGGTCGGATCCAGCTCTGGGTAGGTGCCACGCAGACCGCACAGATTGCATGGGAGAGCGGCGTCTACGACCTCGAGATCGAGTATGCGGCAGGGCCCGACCATGTCGACCGACTGCTGCAGGGGCAGATTACCGTATCCAACGAGGTGACCGAGTGACCGACATCCTTGTCGAGCGCGAGACGCAGGTCCTTGTCGAATCCGCCGATGGCGGCGTGCTCGTGGCGCATGAGCGCGAGGTCGAAATCGTCATTGAGATACCGGGCACGGGCGTGTTGCTGGAGCAGCCGCAGCGCGAAATCTTGGTGCTGCGCGAGGAGGCTGACGGTGTTTTGCTTGAGCAGCCTGAGCGCTCAATCGACATCCTCACCGAGGGATTGCAGGGTCCGCCGGGGCCGCGTGGGCTGCCCGGCATCGCTGGCGCAGCGTTCGTCACCCGCACCGCTGGCGCTGTCATCAGCGCAAACACCGTGGTCTATGAGCGCGACGATTTGATCTTCCCGCTCAGCTACAACGATTCGAACAACGTGTTCGCAATCCTCGGACTTGCGGTTTCAGCAGGTCTTCCAGGCGCTGAGATATCCGTGCAGCGCGGCGCTAGCGTGACCGACAGCGCATGGTCTTGGGTCTTTGGGCGTGTGTATTTGGGGCAGGGCGGTGCGCTCACGCAAGTGCCTCCCCATGACGGTTATCAGGTGCTGATCGGGTTCGCGGCGTCGCCCGACAGCATCAATCTTTCCATTCAAGACCCGATTGAGGTGTAGTCATGGCACAAGGCTTTTTGGCTCTCGTGGGCGGCAAGGTCAAACAGATTTTCGCCACGGTAACGTCGGCAGGTGCGGCCAATGCCGACAACGTGGTGGCGCTCGACAGTGCGGGCAAACTCGATATGTCCGTGATGCCCGTTGGCATCGGCGCGAATACACAGGTCATCACAGCCTCCGAAGCCTTGACCGCAGGCTCGTTCGTACAGATTTATACGAACGCTGGCGCGGCCGGTGTGCGCCTTGCGGATGCGTCGAACGGACGTGAGGCGAACGGCTTCGTGCTCGCGGCGGTGGCCAGCGCCGCTGCGGCGACGGTGTACCCACTGGACAGCGTGAACAACTCGCTCACGGGATTGACCCCGGGCGCGACATACTGGCTTGGCAATGCTGGCGCGGCGACAGCGACTCCTCTCGATGCTACGGACACTGGCAACGTGAACAAGGTCAACCAGATCTTGGGCAAAGCCAAATCAGCGACGGAGCTTGTCACTGACGACTACGGATATCAGGTGCTGTAAATGGCAGTGCGAAAACCGCTCGTCATCGATGCAGGAAGGCCGCGCCAGTTGGTGAGTGGCGATGTGTTGGCAGGCCTTCCAGTGAGCCTTCCGGTTCGCAATCAAGCCGGGACTGTTCTGCGCGCGGTGTTTGATGCCAGTTACAACCTACCCGTGAAGCTGCAGGGCGGCGCGACTCTGACTGCTGCGGTGACCACATCATGATTCCGCTGAAAGTCACGGACGTTGGCGGCGGCGCGGGCGAGATCCGCGAATGGTCCGTCGGGGATACGCTGCCTGTGAGCCTTGGCGGTACGGGGGCGGTCGATGCCGCGGCGGCGCGCACAAACCTCGGACTCGGTTCTGCGGCGGTGGCGGCGATCCTCGGCACCGTGTCGCAGTCGGGCGGCGTTCCGACCGGGGCAATCGTGCAGCGTGGATCAAACGCCAATGGCGAGTTTGTGCGCTTCGCGGACGGCACGCAGATTTTGTTTCGCTACTGGACGGAAGCGATCAGCGTGCCCGCGAGCTCGACAGTATCACTTGCGGACTGGGTGCTTCCGGCCTCATCCCCATCGACTTATTTTGGGACCATGACGCCGCTGAACACAAACGCGGACGTCTTGAAGGGAAGTCTGGTCATTCAATCCGCGCTGCCGCTCACGCCAAAAATTCGCAATCTTTCAGGTGCCGCCATCAGTGGTACGTATGAGTTTGGGGCGTTGGTCCTATCTAGGTGGTTCTGATGAAGATAAATCTATCCCCCCAAGTCCGTGACGACACGCTCGAAGTTTCGCGAGCCGGTGACGCGCTCATCATCAACGGAGCGACGCTCGATTTCACGCCACTCCCCGAGGGCGCTGTGCTGCCAGGTTCAGCTGCCGGCTGCGAGTTCATCGTGGGCGATGTCGTGCGCCGCGACGGCCAGATCGAGCTGACTCTGCTGCTCCCAATAGCATGGGACGCACCGCACGCCGCCGCGTTCCCGCAGCCCATCATCGACCCACCAGACGGCCGCGTGGCCCTTCCAACAGACGAGGTGCCGCAGTGATAGATTGGTCCCAAATGAAGACCGCCGAACAACGCGCGGCCGAAGCCGATCCAGTGCCAGCTGAGGTGCCACGCTGGGCGGGGCGTCTCGCGCTCAAGCGCCATGTGCTCGAGTCTGGCTTGCTGCGGCTGCTCGAAACGGATGAGGCGCAACCCGACGACAACCTGCTGGCACTGACGCTCGCTTGGCGCGCGGCGCTGCCGCAGGGCGAACTTGCCGACCGTGTCGACGCGGCGCTCGACGACGCAAAAGACTGGCTGCGTGACAGCGAGACTGTGACGACCGTCGGCTCAGTGCTTGGCTTGACTTCCGAGCAGGTCGACGAGCTGTTCCGCTGGGCGGCTCAGCAGCGCGCGTGAGCCTCAGCGCAGCAGCTTGATGATGAGCGCAACCACGAACATGAGCGCCGCTGCAATTAATGCAAGCAGGAACGGACCGACAACCAAGTACGCAAAAACTGTGGCGACCGGGATTTCGAAAAACAACGAGACGACCCAACTCAGCGCGTAGCCGATGCATCCCAAACAGAACAGCGTAATCGCATTCATGCTGGACCAGAAATCGATCCACCAGACAAAGAAGCGAGACGGCTTTTTGCTGCGTCATGGATCGATGATACGACAGCGTCACCCCGTCTAGGGTTCGACGCCAAGGGCATGACCCGGAATCATCCGAGTCATGAAAAAAGTCCTCGTCTCCTTGCTTGCTCTGATGGGCATCCACCAGCACCTCAGTGCTCAGCAGAAGCAGGATCTCGCCGTCGCCGCTGCACAGACCGCTCCAAGTGCGGTGGTCTCTTCCAGTGCTCGCATCGCTGGCCTTCCCCTGAGCGATTGGGCGGTCGTTGCAGCCATTGGCTTTGCCGTGCTGCAAGCAGCGTATTTGATTTGGAAGTGGCGCCGTGACTACCTCCGCGAAGAAGAGCGCAAGTCGCAAGGTCGCCCCGTGCCGGTCACCGACATGGCCAAGCTGGAGGCCGACGAATGAGCGCGCCCAGCAGCCCCAGCAGCAAAGTCTGGGGATCGCTTGGTGTTGTCGTGCTCGCGATCATCGGTGCAGTCTTCTCTGTTGAGAAGGGCTACGTCAATGATCCCAAGGATCCCGGCGGTGCAACGAACCACGGCATCACCGAACAGGTGGCCCGCGCGTACGGCTTCGACGGCGACATGCGCGCCCTGCCGCGCGAATTCGCGGCTGAGGTGTACGCAGCCGACTACATCGAGAAGCCCGGCTTCGATCGCGTGATTGCAATGTCGCCAGCCGTCGGCGAAAAGCTCGTCGATGCCGGAGTCAACGCAGGCCCTTCACGTTCCGCGCGCTGGCTCCAGACCGCGCTCAATCACCTCAGTCGCGGCGGCGCTGACTTCCCGTCGGTGACTGCAGACGGCCGGATAGGCCCGCGCACCCTCGATGCGTATCGCGCGCTCGAGCGCAAGCGCGGCAGGGCAAAGGCCTGCGAGCTGGTGCTGAAGCTGATGGACGCCCAGCAAGCCACGCACTACATGAGCTTGAACCAGCCGACCTTCGTGGTGGGCTGGATTGATCACCGCGTGGGGAATGTGGCTCCCGCGCGGTGCACCGAGTCCATCGCCACCGCAAAGGAACCATCGTGAAAAAAGCTCTCATTGCCTTGGGCGTCATCGCCCTGATCGCGGCCGTTGGTGTGGGCATCTTCGTGTCCACATTCTGCAGCGGCCATCCGCACGGGATGTGCTGAACATGAGTCTCGTTTTCTGGGCCATGTGGTGGTACTGGTGGCGAGGCCTCTGATGTTCTCCCAAGCCAAGCTCATCATCACCACCATCGTGCTGGCCGTGCTCATCGGCCTCGGCTCATGGTGGCATCTCTCCCGTGTGCATGCCGCTGAGCAAGCCGTGCATGCGCACTACGCCGTCGTGCTCAGCGAGATTCGCGAAAAGACCGCCGCCGCCGAGCGCGCATTCCGCGCCACCGAATCAACGTGGCGAACCCGTATCGACAAGGAGGCCCGAGATGGCCAAACCCGCATTGACCTTGCGCGGCGTGACGCTGCTGCTGCTCTCACTGAGCGCGAGCGCCTGCTCGCCGAAGTTGCCCGTTATCGCGCCGCCGCCAGAGCCGCCCAGCATCCCGGTGCTGCCCCCTCAGGCCCGGCAACCGGAGACGCCCTCGATCTGCTTGCCGACATGTTCACAAGGGCTGATGAGCGAGCGGGAGAACTGGCGGAGTTCGCTGACGCAGCCCACGCCGCAGGACTGACCTGCGAGCGCAGCTACGACGCATTGACCAAACCGAGCCAGCCGGATGCTGGTGCCACTGGAAATTCTCAATGACCAATCCAATCATCAAGCCCACTGTTGGGCGAGTCGTATTGTTTCATCCCTGTGAGCGCACGGGAGAAGCGAGCTTCGTCCGCCACCCGGATGGCCAGCCGTACGCAGCCATCATTGCGCGAGTCTGGAGCGACAGCGTGGTCAACTTGTCCGTGATGGATGCGAATGGAAATGCGCACTCGCGCACGAGCGTTCCCCTTGTGCAGGACGGCGATTCGTGCCCCGCCAATGGCTACTATTGCGAGTGGATGCCCTACCAGAAGGGGCAGGCAGCAAAGACCGAGGCGGCCGAGAAGAATGCAAGTACTGCACCGAGCACGGACAGTGAACCCAGCCAACGCGAGCGGCTGGAATACGCATTGGTGTCGGGCGCCGCATCCTGCTTGGCCGAGCAGCCCCATCAAGCGCGTCAGATCGCAGCAGGAATGAAGATAGTGCTCGATGCACTGCATCCAGGAGAAGCGGGCGCGCCAGCGCCTATCACGCTCCCCGTCATCGACCCCGGTCCAGACTCCCTGGAGCGCGAGATTCAGACCAAGGCCAGCAGCGCGCCGCGCGTGACGCCGGCTGACATCGAGGCCGAGATCGTCAGCAAGCACTACTTCACCGGAGCGGATGGCCGCTACGGAGCGATTCTCAACGAGACGTATGTGGGAACGGAACTCCCACGGGACGATGGTGGTGATCTGGAGCCATTGGAGCAAGTCACCTTCTGTGTGCTGGTTCTGCGAAACGGCACCAAGGTCGCCGGCATCAACTACGGCGCCATCGACCACGCGCAGCATTCCGCTGAGCGTGGCCGCCAGGAAGCGTACACACAAGCCGTGGACAAGGTGTACGAACTGCTGGGCTTCCGCCTGCGCGATGACTTGGCCCGCCCGGTGCTGACCGATGCCGACGCCGCCGCCGATCTGGCTGGCACGCCGCGCTCGGACAACCCATCAGCCTGATTCGATTTCCCGTCATGGCCAGGGCATCCCGCCGCGAGCCGCGGCACAACCGTTTCAGGAGATCTGATTTGCGCACATCCCGCATCTTTGCAATTGCTGCCATCGCTTGCGCCATGGCCGTCGGCGTCGTGACAACCGTGTGCACCGGCGTCGGTCGCGCGGTTGGTGCCGTGTTTCGCTTCGGCGCCTCGCTTCTCGAGCAGCGACCGCCGACGCCTGTCGATCCGAACGTCGAATC
Organism: Diaphorobacter caeni; assembly: GCF_015354245.1. Taxonomy (GTDB): domain Bacteria; phylum Pseudomonadota; class Gammaproteobacteria; order Burkholderiales; family Burkholderiaceae_C; genus Diaphorobacter_A; species Diaphorobacter_A caeni. The sequence goes on along the minus strand of NZ_JADKYZ010000009.1, from coordinate 217,027 downwards.
GGTGTCGCGCCCGCGCGTGGCGCTGGTGATCGCTCGAGGGTTCGTGCGGCGGCTGATCAAGCGTGAGCGGCCGGTGGTGATGCCGCAGTGGCGGATGTGTCCGTCGCTGTAATCTGAACTGCGCGCAACGAAAGGCCCGTCATTTTTGGCGGGCCTTTGCTTTTGCATGGCTCGTGAAAACGTGGGGCGGAAGTTCCGGCCGCCGCGTCATGGCCAAGGCGATCCTAGAGTTCGTTGGGGTTTTCGCCGACGTGTGTGGCGATCAGGCCTAGATTGGTGAGGTTGAAGATGATCGCTTTTTGGACCGGATCTTCGGGGGCGGAGATGTTGGCTTCAATCATCCCAGAGGCAAATAGGACGCGCGCTTTGTCAATGCTGGCACTGTCCGTCAACTCGAGCGGCAGGGTCGAGTTTTTGATGGTGCGCAAGAGTTCTATTGGCAAGTGCCCCCCGTTTTTGAATTTTGTGCCGGGAAATGTTAACGCAACTTGAAGCATTTGGGTCAAGCTCGCGCAATGAGGTCGTCGTCAATGCACGTTGCGTAGGGAGGCTTGCGGTCTCTTGTTGTGCCCCCTCATTCGGGAGCGGGCCGTTCTTGGCATGCTGAAGCGACATGGATCGACCTCATTCCAAAGCTTGTTCACGGCATAGCGGCCTACACGCAGCGTGCAAATTTAAAGCTCAAAATCAGCGCCATAGCTTACACCATGCTTTTGAGGGGACCCAAATGATACAAATTATGATTGTGGACGATCACGGAATTCTGAGATCGAGCATCAAACAGTATCTGTCAGAACATGTGGATTTCAGATGTGTGGGCGAGGCGGCAACCGTCAGTGGTGCAATTGCTCTGGTAACGAAGCAAATTCCCGACGTCTTGATACTTGATCTAGTCTTGCCCGATGGCAGTGGCGTTGATGCGATCACACGCATACAGGAAGTCGCTCCAAACATCCCAATTCTGATTTTTACAGGGCACCCTGAAGAGCATTACGCCGTCAATGTATTCAGACAGGGCGTTCGAGGATATCTGAACAAAAGTTGTTCGCCTGACGAGTTGGCGGAAGCCATTCGCAAGATTGCCCTCAATGGACGGTACGTCAGTCAAAAGGTCGCAAATTTGCTGGCTCAGAACATGAATCGCAAGTCAGACAAGCTCGCCCACGAGCTTCTATCTGAACGCGAGTCGGTGGTTTTCCTCAAGCTGGCGAGCGGTGACAAGGCAGGTGAAATTGCGGATAACCTGGGCCTGAGTGTCAAGACGGTGAGCACCTACCGCACGCGACTTCTGGAAAAAATGGGCCTCACATCGAATAGTGATCTCACGTACTACGCGCTGAAGAATGGCCTGCTGACGTAGCGGACAGCTGTTTCAAAACGGTGCTGGCGAACGGAGCAGCTCTACCGGCCCAATGCCTTCGTAGATCCTTGCTCCGTCTGCCTTGCGCACAACGGCCAGCCAGTCCGGCTGGATCTGGCGCACCTCGTAGTCACCAATCTCGCCAGGGAGGGTTCGCTCTTCTTGATAGCCGAGCCAGCGCGGCATGCGCAATAGGGTTGGGTGGTCGTTCTGCATTGCTTTTTCAAGCTCGCGCGATTGGGATGTCGTCGATACACGTCGTGTAGTGCGGCGTGCGGCGCTCTTGCTTCATCCCCCATTCGCGAGCCGGCCGTTCTTGGCCAGTCGCCGCGACATGGATCGAGCCTTTTCCGAATCGGGCATTAACTGCATCCAGCGCGCTCATCAGGCGGGTGTGATCGCGTGCTTCTGGCTCGTCGAACCCGAGTTCGCACTGCTGGACCTCCGGTCCGATCAGATCCATCAAGATCACGCCGGCCTTGATCAGATCGAACCCCGGAACGTAGATGCGCTCGATGCCCCTGCACGCTGCTTGCACAAGCTGGCGCGTGTCTGCTGTTGGTCGCACGAGTGGCACGATGATCGAGCGCGAGAAGCGCGGCCCGGGCCGGTGCGGCGATGTGTGCGCGAAGACCTGGATCTGTCCGGCGCGGCCGTCTTGCTTGCGCAATTTCTCCGCCGCCCTTGTCGCGAACTCACTCACTGCCTCGAGCAGCGGAGGCAAGTCTGTGACGGTCTTACCAAAGGACCGCGTGCACGCAATCATCTGCTTTGGCGCCGGAGCGTCGTCAAGGGTAATGCAGCTTTGGCCTTGCAGCTCGCGGACAGTGCGCTCGAGCACAACACCCCAGCGCATGCGCACCATGGCAGCGTCAAGCCGACGCAGATCCTCTACATTGCTCACACCTTGCTCCATCAGGCTTGCGCCGATCCGCCGCCCCACACCCCACACATCGGTGACAGGAGTCACCAGCAGAATGCGCTGCAGTTCGTCGGGGGCGAGTTCCGTGAGGTTGCAGACTTGTGCGAGTTTTGCCGGGTAGCTGCCGGGCTTGCGCTCTGCTGACTTCGCGATGTGGTTCGCGAGCTTGGCCAGCGTCTTCGTGGCGCCGATACCGATGCCACAGGGGATGCCGATCCATTTCAGAATCCGGGCGCGGATGGCCCACGCGCGGCGTGTCACGTTGCGCACGCCTTGAAGGCCGATGAACGACTCGTCGATCGAGTAGATTTCTTGCGTGGGACCGAGGCCTGCAGCGATCGACATCATGCGATCCGACATGTCGCCGTACAGCGGGAAGTTTGCTGACAACGCCACCAGGCCCGCCGAATCTCCGAGATGCCGGATCTGGAACCATGGCGCGCCCATCTTCACGCCCAACTCCTTCGCTTCATTCGACCGGGCAATCGCGCACCCGTCGTTGTTTGACAGCACGATGAGGGGGCGCCCGTGCAGCGAGGGGCGGAATACGCGCTCGCATGAGGCGTAGAAATTGTTGCCGTCGACAAGGGCGTACATCTACAAAAATCCTCGGTGTGGTGGACGGGGTGCCTGCGCGCTCACAGCGCAATGATCTTGATCGCCTGTTGCATGATTGGTTTACACAGCACCTTGTAGCCGTCAGCGTCAAAGCCGCGCGCTACTTTGCCCAGCAGCTTGGCCTCTTGCCTGTTTTTGGCCGCTCCTAAAAAGCACCAGTTGTTCACGACCAGAATCTCTTCGTCGCCGTCAAACGATTCCACGAGACCCACGGCGCCCTTGAATGGCCACGTCGCTACGCGCAACGCTTCCAGCGCTTGTACAAGGCGTGCGTCATGCTCGGCGCGTGACTCTGCACCATTGCACGCGCCAAGGCACATCTTGATCATGCTCCTGAAACACGGCCGCCCGTTCGGTACGCGCTCGAGGCCCAGAACCCCATAGCAAAGCTTGTTCATGTCTGCCAAGGCATGCAGGGCTTCCAACGCCGCCCGCCGGGAAGAAAACAGCCCAAACAGATCCGGGGTTGAAGCAAAGTCCACATCGCGGGACGACAAAACAATCGGCACGCCGTCTTGAAGGCTGATGGTGCACAGCAGACGGTTGCGCCGCAGTTTTCGGTTGTGCAGAGGCTGATGCTGTTTGATGAGTTGAGCCTCGAGGAGCAGAGCGCCGATCTCCCCGGCGGTTCGGATGAAACTGATGCGCACGGCTTGGCGAAGCATCGCGGCCTCGGCGGGCGTGCGTAAATGCGCCATGACACGGGAGCGGATATTAACGCTCTTGCCAATGTACAGGGGCATGGAAAACGACGCATCCCCATGGAACAGATAAACCCCGGGCGCAGCGGGCAACCCCGTCAGCTGCTCCCGCAAGTGTTCGGGGTAAGAATAGATCAGGGGATCGCCCGGGAAGTCGATGCTACGTGGTAAGCGATGTCTGCGCGGCATGCCAAAACTCCCTAGCCGCCCACAAAGCGCTTGATGCACGACGTCACAACGCCCCAGAGTTCAATGGTCTGGCCATCCTTCGGGACTATATCGGGGAAGGTTGGATTCGCAGCGCGCAGCTTCACGCAGCCGAACCGTTGGTGCAGGTATTTGACGGTGAACTCGCCGTCGATGATTGCGACAACGATGCACCCATGGGCCGCAGTCAGGGCTTTGTCGACAACGATCAGATCGCCATCATCTATGCCTGCTTCCTTCATTGAGTCGCCGGCAACACGGAGCAAGAACGTTGCCTGCGGATGCTTGACCAGCACCGTTGTCAGATCGATTCGCTTGGCGGCGAAGTCCTCGGCCGGGGATGGAAAACCGGCGCGCACAGAACAGCCTGCCAATGATAAAAGGGCGGGGGTCGGAGAGATTTCGAGAGGCTGCGAAATACTGTGCATATATACAGTATATTGCAAATGGCTGACCCCGAAACAGGAGGCTCTATGTGCAACAGGTATTACGCACCAGGCGAACGCGAGATCGAGGAGTTTTGGAACATCGGCAGCAAGAACCCGAACCGTTGGTGGGACGACCCACGCGTGCTCGAGATCTTCCCGCGTGGTCAGGGCCCGTTCATTCGGCGTGCTGTAGACGATCCGGATTACTCGCGCGAACTGGTGGTCGGGCAGTGGGCATTGATCCCGCCGTGGGCCAAGTCGGCCACGTTGCCGTACAGCACGAACAACGCACGCTCGGAAGAGATCGCGGACAAAGCCGCGTTCAAATTGGCATGGGCGCGGGGCCAGCGGTGCGTGATCCCTGCGACCTCATTCGATGAGCCGAACTGGGAGAGCGGAAAAAACGAGTGGTGGCGCTTTCGCCGCGCAGACGGCACGCCGTGGAGCTTGGCGGGACTTTGGAATCAGTGGGTGGATCGCGAGAGCGGCGAAGTCTTCGAGAGCTACACGATGCTGACAATCAATGCAGACAGCCACCCGCTCATGCGCCGCATGCACAAGCCAGATCCGAAGTTGGCGGCCGATCAGCAGGACAAGCGCAGCGTGATACCGATCGAGCAGGGCGACGTGGATCTGTGGCTTGCGGGAACCGTGGAAGAGGCGAAGCAGTTGCTCAGGCTGGCACCGGTCGATGTGTTTGAAGCTGGGCCGGTGGCTTGAACTCAAAACACTGTATATGAGACATGTCTCATACTCGTCTCATAAAATATCGAAAAACAAAAAAGCCTGCTATCTTTTCAGAAGCAGGCTTTTTAGGCTTTACGCCGTGTTGTTGGTAGGACGTACAAGATTCGAACTTGTGACCAACGGATTAAAAGTCCGCTGCTCTACCAACTGAGCTAACGTCCCACACAGGTTGCATCGTTGATTTGCCTTGCGGGCGCCTCGTCAATTGCAAGACTGCGATTATAGCCCAGTTTTTTGGAGGTAAAACAAATTGTGGCCGCGGCGAGCAATTTTCGATGGGTCGCGTGGTTGGGCGCCAGCGGCGGCGACTATCGGAGCCAGCGCATGCTCCCGCCGCAGCGGCTTGATGGAGGAGGGCGCTGGCTGTGCATCATAGGGCCTTGGTGTTGACCGAGGTTTGTGGTTCGGGCTGGGGCATGTGACCGCCGCCGGTGGGCAGGTGCGGGATGCTTGCCGTTGCCGTATCGGCTGCGTGAGGATCGTGGCGGGCGGGGGACTTGGCTTCGGCGGCCTCCACGTTCAACCAGCAGGCCATGGCGGGCAGCAGGAAGATGGCGCCCAGCATGTTCACGAGAAACATGAAGGCCAGCAGGATGCCCATGTCGGCCTGGAACTTGAGTGCGGAGAACGCCCAGGTGCCGACGCCGATGGACATGGTCACCGCCGTGAAGATGGCCGCGTTGCCGCGCTGGCGCATGGCTTCGTAGAAGGCTTCACGCAGTGTGGTGTGCTTGTCGCGCAGGGCGTGCTGCATGCTCTCGAACAGGTAGATGCCGTAGTCCACGCCCACGCCCACGCCGAGTGCGATCACCGGCAGGGTGGGGACCTTGAGGCCGATGCCGAGCACGGCCATCAGCGCGTTGCAGAGGATGGACACGATGGCCAGAGGCACGATGATGCAGAGCACCGCGCGCCAGCTGCGGAAGGTGAGCCAGCACAGCAGCGTGATGGCGCCGAAGATCGATGCGAGCATCTGCACTTCGGCGTGTTCCACTGCTTCGTTGGTGGCGGCGGCCACGCCAGCGTTGCCACCGGCGAGCTCGAAACTAACGGTTGCGGTCTTGTCGTCTGCGATGAACCTCTTGACCTCGTTGACCACATGCGTGAGCGTGGCGCCTTCGTGATCTTTCAGGAATATCTGCATGTTGACGATGCGGCAGCTCTCGGTATTCAGGCCCAGGTCCGGCACGAGCACCTTGATGCCCGAGCGCAGTGCGGCATCGGTGCGCTGCAGCGCCGCCCAGCGCGGGTTGCCTTCGTTGTTGCCAGCGGCCGCAATCTTGGCGAGTGCGGCGGAGGTGGTGACCGACTGCACGCCATCAACACGGCTCATGCGGCCTTGAAAGCGCTCCACCGCGTTCATCACCGACCAGTCGATGCAGGGCTCTTCCACGTTCTGCGCGACCGCGTAGACCGAGAGCACGTCCATGCCGATGGAGTAGTGGCTGATGATGTTGTCGTTGTCGCGGTTGTAGCGGGACTCGGCGCGCAGCTCGGGCGCGCCGGTGCCGACGTCGCCGGTGAGCAGCCCGCGCGAGAGGTAGGTGCCGCCCGCCAGAATCACCAACGCGATGGCCAGCGTGGTGAGTGCGGGGCGCGGCTCGGCCAGTCGCGAGAGCTTCCACCAGCGTGGGTTGCGGCCGTTGGCGTCGTAAGTGGGCGCCACCTTGGCACCCGCCTCCAGCTTGATGTGGGCGAGCAAGGCGGGCAGGAATATCTTGTTGGTGATGATCATCAGCAGCACGCCGAGGCAGGCGGTCACGCCGAGTTCGTGCACGATGGGGATGTCGATCAGCATGATCACCATGAAGCCAAGCGCATTGGTGAGCAGCGCCAACGTGCCGGGAATCGCGAGTTTGCGGATCGAATTCTCGGCGGCGAGCCTAGTGGAGAGACCGACGCGCACGTCATGCTTCCAAGCGCCCGTCATCTGCACCGCGTGCGAGACGCCGATGGAAAAGATCAGGAACGGCACCAGAATCGACATCGGGTCAATGCCGTAGCCCGCAATCGGCAGCAGGCCGAGCAGCCAGATCACCGGCAGCAGCGCGACTGCGAGGCCGACCACGGTGAGGTTGGTCGAGCGGGTGTACAAGCGCAGCAGCACCGCTGTGATGACGAAGGCGATCACGAAGAACAGCATCACGGTGAACAGGCCGTCCATCACGTCGCCGAGCACCTTGGAGAAACCGATGATGTGGATCTTGATATGGTCGTTCTCGAATTTCTTGCGGATTTCTTCCAGGCGCTGCGCAACCTTGTGGTAGTCCAGCTTCTCTCCGCTTTTGGGGTCGACCTCCTGGAGATCGGCGCGCACCATGGCGGACTTGAGATCGTTGCTCACGAGGCTGCCGATCTGGCCGGACTTGGCGACGTTGGAGCGCACTTTGGCGAGGCCTTCGGCGTTGGGCTCGAAGCGCGAGGGGATCAGCACTTCGCCGACATAACCTTCCTCGGTGATCTCGATGTACTTCACGTTCGGAGTGAACAGCGAGAACACCTGTCCGCGATTGACGCCGGGGGTGAAAAACACCTCGTCGTTCACGCCGCGCAGGGCTTCGAGGAATTCCTTGTTGTAGATATCGCCTTCGCCCTTCCACTCCACGCTCACCAGCACGCGGTTGGCGCCCGAGAAGGTGCTGGAGTACTTGAGGAATGCGCCCATGTAGTCATGGCGCAGCGGGATCAGCTTGTTGAAGCCGGGGTCCAGATGAGTGCGCATGGCCGACGTGGCCAGCAGCGCGGTCGCAAGGAGCGTGAGGATGATGATGGGAACGCTGAAGCGGATCAGCCACCTTGCGGTGGCGGCGATGAAGTGGTCCAGCCGGGTCACAGGATGAGGGAGGGTCATGGTTTGGTTCCTTGGCTGGCGACGGTGTCGGTCTTGGCCAGATCTGGCAGGGGTTGCAGACCGGCGTCGCTGGCGATCCAGCCCTTTTTTCTGTCCGTGAGCACCACGTCAGTGAGCGTGGCGCGGCCCTTGGCGCGCTGCAGCGTGAAGGTCTTGCCGTTGTCGTGGCTGATCCCCAGCGTGCTGCCTTGGCCCACCAGCACGATGCTGCCGTCCGCCTGTTGCGCGTGGCCGAAGAACGAGACGGGCGCGGGCACGCTGGATTTGGCCCAGGCGGCGCGCGCGTCGGCCTTCACGTACACGTTTCCGCGCATGCCGTAGATGAGCCAGCCGCCGTAGGCGAGGGGCATGGCGTTGTAGAACGAGCCGTTGTAGAAGGCGGGCTCGGCGTGCCAGGTGACGGCGCCGTCGTCAGAGCGCAGCACGAGGCCGCGCTCGCCGACGATCAGCCAGTGCTTGGCGTCGGCGCTGCTGGCGATGCGGTTCAGGTGCTTGTCCTCGACTTCGGCGGGCAGTGCGAGCGGCTCCCAGGTATGTCCCTCGTCCTTGGAGGCGATGGCGCGACCGAATGCGCCGACGCTGACCCAGTCGCCCGATGGCAGGCGCGCCACCGACATCAGCGGCTCGCCGTTCTTGGGCTTGAAGTTCATTTCTTCCCAGTTGGTGCCGCCGTCGCGGGTACGCAGAATCCAGTTCTCGTGGCCGACGGCGAATCCGGTCTTGTGATCGGGCGCGAAACTCATGTTGTTGAGCAGTGCCTGGCGGTCCTGATTGCGTTGGGCGGGCGTCCAGTGCGCGCCTTGGTCGTCAGAGTACAGAATCTCGCCCATGGCGCCCGATGCGAGCAGGCGGTTGCCGGCCATGGTGAGGCTGTTGAAATGGGTCTTCTCGGCGCCAACGCTGAGTGGGGCAAGCGGCGGTGGGGTGCGGGGTGCAAAGGCGAGCGCAGAGGCGAATGCGACCAATGCTGCTGCTCCGATGCCGATGGCTGTTTTCACGGTGTCTCCTTGTGTGGGCGCGGGTTGTGGCATGCGCTGTGTCTGCGTGCGCGGCCCGTGTCCATGGCGAATTTGTCGCCGCAAGGGGTTTGCAACATCGTCCGAACGGACGTTTGGATGCTTGGCTGCGGGTTTTCACCGGGTAATTGCCTTAGTCTTGTCAGACGATGGTTGGAAGTGCAAGCTTTCCCACAATGGATGCACCAATTTGAAAAGGGACTCTTATGGGTTTGCAAGGAAAGGCGGCGCTCGTCGGCGCGGCGCAATACAAGCCTGAGAAATACGCGACGGCCCCGCAGATGTTCCATCTGGAACAGATTTCGGACCTCACGCTCAAGGCGCTGGACGACGCTGGCATGGAGCTGTCCGAGGTTGACGGACTGATCACCACGGGCGCGTACTTTCACGAGGCAAGCAGCTTCGTGCCGGCGATGGTCGGTGAGTATCTGGGCGTGCAGCTGAACTTCGCCGAAGTCATTGATCTGGGTGGCGCGAGTTCCGTCGGCATGGTCTGGCGCGCTGCGGCCGCCATCGAGATGGGCATGTGCGACACCGTGGTCTGCGTGATCCCGGCCCGCATGGCGCCGTACTCCGAACACGACGACCATGTGGCCGAGGTGATGAAGTCCAGCCGTTTCGGCGGTCACAGCACCCGCTATGGCGCACCCGAGGCCGAACTCGATCTGCCTTATGGCCACATGGCGCAGAACACCGGCTACGCGATGATCGCGCAGCGCTACGCCTCGATCTACGGCTACGACCCGGCGGCGCTGGCGCGCATCTGCGTGGACCAGCGCTTCAACGCCTGCCACAACCCCGACGCGATGTTCTACGGCAAGCCCATCACCGTGGACGACGTGCTCAACTCGCGCATGGTGGCAGAGCCGCTGCGCGTGCTTGAAATCGTGCTGCCCGCAGCCGGTGGCGGCGCAATGATCGTTACCCGTGCTGACCGCGCCAAGAACACCAGGCATCGTCCGGTCAGCATCGTCGGTGCTGGCGAACACGTGCACAGCAAATCGCCCACCTACGCGGCCGACATGCTCAAGACGCCGATCGGCCCCGCATCGCAGCGCGCCTTCCAGATGGCGGGCGTGAAGCCGTCCGACATGCACATGGCGCAGATTTACGACTGCTACACCATCACCGTGATGCTCACGCTCGAAGACGCGGGCTTCTGCGCAAAGGGCAAGGGCCTCGACTTTCTGCGAGAGCACGACTTCACCTTCAAGGGCAACTTCCCGATGAACACCCACGGCGGCCAGCTGAGTTTCGGCCAGTCCGGCAGCGCGGGCGGCATGACGCAGGTGATCGAGGCGATCCATCAGATCCAGGGCCGTGCCGGTGCGCGCCAACTGGGCCGCAATGATCTGGCCTACGTTTCGGGCACGGGTGGTGTGATGAGCGAGCAGGGCGCACTGATCCTGCGGGGAGCATAAAGACATGGCATGGAACAAACCTCTTCCTCTGCCCACGGCGATTTCGGCGCCGTACTGGGACGGCCTCAAGGCGCATGACCTGCGCATCCAGCAGTGCGACAAGGGACACTGGCTGTTTTTCCCGCGCACCCACTGCCCGAGCTGCGGCTCGCGCAACCTCGCGTGGAAGAGCGTGTCCGGCCACGGCAAGCTCTACACCTTCACCATCGCGCGCATCCCCACGATGCCCGAATTCACCGACGAGATGCCCCAGGCCCTCGCCGTGGTTGAGCTTGAAGAAGGCGTGCACATCAACACCACCATCGTCGGCGCGGAACCCGAACAGCTGAAGATCGGCATGCCCCTGCGCGCCGTGTTCGACGACCGTCCTGGTTCGATCACGCTGCTGCGCTTTACCCCGCAGAACAGCGCGCATCCGTCGGTCATTCCGGCCGAGGGCGTGGCGGATGCGGGCAACGCTGCGGCTGCTTCCGCCCTGGTTGCCGAAGCGCCCAAGCGCAAGATATCGGCCAAGGATCTGGACGCGATGAAGTCGCTGGTGTCGACCGACTACAGCCCTTGGTCCAACGAGTTCATCGTCTCGCAGGAGGTGATCAACGACTTTGCCAAGCTTTCGGGTGATGACTACTGGATCCATACCGATCCTGAAAAGGCCAAGGCCAAGAGCCCGTTCGGCACCACCATCGCGCACGGCGCGCTGGTGCAGGTGCTGGCCAGCCAGCTGCGCATCCCGCTCGACTTCGAGGTGACGGACTTCACCAACATCGTGAACTATGGATCGGATCGCCTGCGTTTTCCGGCACCGGTTCCCAGCGGCTGCAAGATCCGCGCGCGGTCGCGGGTGAAGGCGGTGGAGCAGGTCAGGAGCGGCACTCAGGTGACCATGGAGATCAACATCCACGTGGTGGGGCAGGATGATCGCCCCTCGGTGATCAACGACCTGGTGATGTTGTATATGTGATGGGAGAGTTGTTCAGTGGATCCTGGTCGCGGTGGGCGGCTGGAGGTCTGTGAGGGAGTCTCGGCTCCCTTTTCAAAGCGCCGCGGGTCGGCGCTTTTTTTCATCTTGTGCATTGGTGTCAAGCGGGGCTGCCGTCAGACATGAGCTGCTGGATGCCACTCCAAAAAAAACAGGTTCAGCAGCCGCATGAGCAGCCGCTGAACCTCAAGGAAGGAACCTGAAAAGCAAAGCAAAGCAAAGCAAAGAAACGAAGCTGGGCGCGGACGCGCGTTCGCGCTGCGTTGCGGATGGCGGGCGCTCGGCCGGATGATCACGCAGCGAACTGGATCGAGCAGTCTCCGAGGCCCGTGATGTTCATCTTGAAACGGTCGCCTGCAGCCGCAGGAACGAGTGGCGCGAGCGAGCCCGAGAGAATCACTTCGCCCGCCTTGAAAGGGATGCCGAATGCGCCCAGCGTGTTGGCCAGCCAGGCGACGGCCTCGGCAGGATGGCCCTGCACGGCGCTGCCGAGGCCGCTGCCAGCGGGTTCTCCGTTCTTGAACATCTGCATGGAGACTGCGGCCAGATCGAGCGATCGCGGATCGGTGTGCTGCTCGCCGATCACGAATACGCCGCAGCTCGCGTTGTCGGCTACCGTGTCCTGGATCTTGATTTTCCAGTCGTTGATGCGGGAATCGACGATCTCGAAGCAGGGAGCGACCCAGGCGGTGGCTGCCAGCACGTCCTCGCGGGTGATGCCGGGGCCCTTGAGGTCTTTGGCGAGCATGAAGGCAATCTCGCCTTCGGCACGCGGCTGGATCAGGCGTTCTTCTGAGAGCGAGATAGTCGCGCCGTCCTTGAACTGCATGCTGTCGGTGAGAAAGCCGAAGTCCGGCTGGTGCACGCCGAGCATGTCCTGCACGGGCTTGGAGGTCACGCCGATCTTCTTGCCGATCACGCGTTCACCCGATTGCTCACGCAGGCGCAGCATGTGCAGGGAGATGTAGTAGGCCTCGTCCACGCTGATGTCGGGATGGCTGTCGGTCAGCGGCGCGAGCGTGCGCGCTTCGCGCAGCGCGTCGTACAGGCGCTGGCCCTGTTGTTCGATGAAGTCTGTCTGGTTCATGAAGGCGTTCCGGTGGCGTGATCGGCGGGGCAGGGCGCGGCTCATCCGTGCTGCAGGAAGTCCACGCAGGTGCGGTTGAACATGTCCTGATGCTCGACCTGCACCCAGTGGCCGCACTGGTTGACCAGCGATACGCGGCAGTTGGGCAAGCCATCGACCAGCTTGGTCGCGCCGCCCACTGGATTGAACGCGTCGTTCACGCCCCAGAAACCAAGCACGGGCACGTTGATCTTGTGGAGATCCGCGGTCATGTTTGGCACCTTGAGCACCGAGCGCGCGGCAGCGGTCTGCGTGTCGGCGATGGGCGAGCGTTCGTTGATGATCGCGTCGGTCAGCAGGGTCTTGTCGAACAGCTGCATCTCCATTACCGAGCGCATGGCCTCGGCACCGGTCTTGCCCGATTTGTAGATGCTGAACATGTTGGCGATGCCGGGCATGGCGAGGTAGGTGTCGAGGTCTTCAACGCCGCCGGGCGCCATGAGGATCAGTCGCTTGACGTCTTCGGGGTGCTTGAGCGCGTAGCCGAGTGCCACGGCGCCACCGAGAGAATTGCCGAGCAGCGTGATGCCCTTGAGGCCGAGCTGGTCCACGAGGCCCTTGATGCCCGCGATGAAGAAGTCAAGGTCGTACTGTTTGGGCTCTTCCGTCTTGCTGGACAGGCCGTAGCCGAGCAGATCGGGCACGATGCTGCGAAAACCCGCGCGCGAGAACTGGGGGTAATTGCCCTTGAAGTTGCTGTAGCCGCTCGCGCCGCCACCGGCGCCATGCAGGAAGATCACCGGCTCGCCGCTGCCCATCTCGTGATAGTGCACGCGCTGTGGATGGCCCGCAACCTCGCCGATGTCGACGTAATGGCCTTCGGGGATGGAGAATTTCTGGCTGGAGCTCATGGTGCTTGTCTCTTGTGCTTTCATTGGATGGACGGGCATGTTCCCCGTGTTGAAGATGCATGCCATCGGCTGGACGGACTAGGACGCTGGGTGAGTCACTCGGCGACTTGCGCTGCTTTGCTCTGCCACAGCTTGGGAAGACCGGGATCAGTGGTCGAGATGGCTTTCTTGAGCAGGTTGCGCAGCGTCGCGACTTCCATCTCGCCAAGGCTGTCGATGATGTCGGCCTCCACCGCCTTGGCCGCCGCCAGCACATGCAGGATGGATTCATTGCCCTGCTGGGTGAGCTGCAACGCCTTGGGCTGCTGCGGGCTTTCCTCGAGCAGACCCTTGGCGATCAGCGATTGCAGCGCGACGTTGCCGATATCGATCCCGGTGTAGGCCACATGCGAGGCGATCTGTTCAGGCGTCTGAGGCTGTTGCACGGTGAGCAGCGACATCACATAGAAATCCGCGTCGGTCATTCCTTGTTCGGACATGGGCTTGCGGATGCCGTTGAGCACCTGAAAATGCGCACGGCCAAGCAGATAACCGATCAGGTTTTCCGAGTAGGCGCTGTTGGTGTCGGCGGCGGGCTCGCTGGCGATCTCTCCCGATTTCCGCGAGGCGAGGGCGTAGCCTCCGGTCACGTAGAGCAGCGGAGGGCGCGGGTTGGCGTCGTAGTGGGTGACCTCGCCGACGAAGATGATGTGGTCGCCGCCGTCATATTGGAACGCGGTCTTGCACTGGAAGCGCGCGCTGCAGTCCTGCAGCAGCGGGGCATGGCCGCCCTCTGAATCCAGTGGCAGGCCCGAGAACTTGTCCTCGCCCGCGCGGGCGAAGCGGTTGGAGAGCGCTTCTTGTTCGTTCGAGAGGATGTGTACGTTGAAGGTTTTTGCGTTCTGGAAAACCGGCAGGCTGCGCGCGTTTTTGGCCAGACTCCACAGCACCATTGGCGGCTCCAGTGAGACCGAATTGAAGCTGTTGGCGGTGATGCCGATGGGTTCGCCGTTGTCGGCGCGGGTGGTCACGATGGTCACGCCCGTTCCGAACATGCCGAGCGCGCGGCGGAAATCCCTGGGGTCGAAAGTGGCTGCAGTGCTTTGCATGGGTTGTCTCCTGAGCCTGAAGAGTGCTCGGATCGCCGTGCTCGGGAATCCCACACACGGACTAGCAGCCGCGTCAAACGCTCCGTGTTTCTCTCTAGTCGCCGTTAGTCAATTCGGACGATGAATGTCCTCATGCGTGGTGAGAGCATTCGTCTCCACTGGCGACACGCAACCCATCAAGCGCCATCAACCCCAAGCCGCATCAACGGCGGAGACGGAGACCCAAGCAAATGAACGCAGTGACGGAACAATTCGCACCGGAGAGCTATCTCACCCCAGAAGCGCTGGAGATGATCGAAAAGGCCAAGGCCCTGGCACCCAAGCTGGCAGAGCGCTCGTTCAAGGCCGACACAGAAGGCCGAATCAGCGACGAAACCATCGAGGAGATGACGCGCGAAGGCTTTTTCCGTGTGCTGCAGCCCAAGCGTTGGGGCGGCTACGAGATGGATCCACGCGTGTTCTACACGATTCAGATGGAACTGGCCAAGGGCTGCATGTCCACGGCCTGGGTGTTCGGTGTCGTGGGGGTGCACCCATGGCAGTTGGCGCTGTTTCCGGCGCAGGCTCAGCAGGACGTGTGGGGCCAGGATTCCAGCACGCGGATCGCATCGACCTATATGCCCACTGGAAAGGCCGTTCCCGTCGAAGGCGGTTATCAGTTCAGCGGCCGCTGGAGCTTCTCGAGCGGCTCCAAGCACTGCGACTGGCTGTTCCTCGGCGGTTTGCTGCCCAAGAAAGATAACTCCGGCGCGCTGGAGCATGTGACCTTCCTCGTGCCCAAGGCTGACTACCGCATCGAAGACAACTGGGATGTACTGGGCCTGCGCGCCACCGGCTCGCACGACATCGTCGTCGAGAACGCCTTCGTGCCCGAGCACCGCACTCAGCGCACCAATGACCATTCCGACGTGGGCTGCCCGGGCCGCTTGGAAAACACCAGCTGGCTGTTCCGCATTCCGTTCACCCATGTGTTCCAGCGCGCGGTATCGACGTCGTGTCTTGGCGCGCTCGATGGTGCGATCGGCGAGTTCAAGCGCCGCGCAACGGCCCACGTGGGCAAGCACGGCAACCGCACGGCCGAAGATCCGAACTCGCAGACGGCGGTGACCGAAGCGACGATTGCGCTGGACCAATTGAAGCTGGTGCTGTTCCGCAACTACGCGCGCATCGTCAATGCCGCCAAGACGGGCGTGCAGCTCGATCTGGAGGAACGCCTTCTGCAGCGCGCGCAGGCGTCCTACGTGCCCAAACTCACGGGCTTTCATGCGAGCGAACTGCTGCGCGCCACGGCGGCCAGCGGTACCTTCCGCACGAATCCCATCGAGCGCGTGTTTCGCGACATCCATCAGGGGCGCTCGCACATCGCCAACAACACGGACGCCTATGTACGTGCCCACGGCTCGCAGGTGCTTGGCATCGCCAACCAAGAGCCGTTCGTCTGACCGGTGATGAAGCATCGCGCGGCCTGACGAGAGGACGCGCGGCTTGATTTCAGCGTTTGGCCGATGACAGCGCCGGCGATGACGAGAAAAGAAAGATCAGGAGACGCAAGCGTGGCAGTTCAGGAATATGACGTGGTGGTGGTCGGTTCGGGTGCCGGGGCGTTGCTCGGGGCGATTCGCGCCAAGGAGCAGGGCCTCAGGACACTGGTGGTGGAGAAGGCGGAGGTGTTCGGCGGCACGTCGGCGTTGTCCGGCGGAGGTATCTGGATTCCGGTGAACTACGACCAGAAGCGCGCGGGTGTCAGGGATGATCTGGCTACCGCTTATGGCTACATGCTGCGCTGCGTGCGCGGCATGGCCAGCAACGATCGTGTGCTGGCTTACGTGGAGACGGCCAACAAGATGGCCGAATACTTGAAGCAGATAGGTGTGCCTTACCGCTGCATGCCCAAGTATGCGGACTACTACCCGCACATCGAGGGATCGAAGCCCGGCGGTCGCACCATGGACCCGGTCGACTTCAACGCCGCCAAGCTGGGCGTGGTGGCGCTGGAGACCATGCGCCCCGGTCCTCCGGGCAACCAGCTGTTCGGCCGCATGAGCATCAACGCATTCGAGGCGCACTCCATGCTTTCGCGCGAATTCAAATCGCGCTTCACCATCATCGGCATGATGCTGAAGTATTTCCTGGACTACCCATGGCGCAGCAAGACCCGCCGTGACCGTCGGCTCACGGGCGGTCAGGCGCTGATCGCGGGTCTGCTCACGGCCGCCAACAAGGCGGGCGTGGAGATGTGGCGCAATGCACCGCTCAAGGAACTGGTGAAGGACGCCTCCGGCCGCGTCACCGGCGTGATCGTCGAGAAGAACGGACAGCGCGTGCAGATCAACGCCGCGCGCGGCGTGCTGCTGGGGGCGGGTGGTTTTGAGCGCAACCAACAGATGCGCGAGCAGTACCTGGTGCAGCCCAGCAAGGCGGAATGGACAGCCACGCCCGTGGGCGGCAACGAGGGCGATGCCCACCGAGCGGGCCAGGCGATTGGTGCCAAGCTGGATCTGATGGACTGGTCCTGGGGATGCCCGACCATGGACGTGCCCAAGGAACCGGCATTTCGCGGCATCTTTGTCGAGCGTTCGCTGCCTGGCTGCATGGTGGTCAACAACAAGGGCCAGCGCTTTCTGAATGAGTCGGGACCTTATCCAGAATTCCAGCAGGCCATGCTGGCCGACGCGGCCAAAGGCAACGGCGCAGCGCCCGCGTGGATCGTGTTCGACGCGAACTTCCGCGCGCAGAACCCCATCGGCCCGCTGATGCCCGCATCGGCCGTGCCTGACAGCAAGCTGCGCAAGAGCTGGCTCAACAAGGTCTACTGGAAGGGCGAAACGCTCGACGACCTGGCGCGCGAGATCGGCGTCGATGCGGCGGGCCTGAAGGAAAGCGCACGCCGCATGACCGAATACGCCAAGACCGGCAAGGATCTGGATTTCGACCGTGGCGGCAATGTGTTCGACCGCTACTACGGCGATCCGCGTTTGAAAAATCCCAATCTGGGCGCGGTCGAGAAGGGCCCGTTTTACGCGATGCAGCTGTGGCCCGGCGAGATCGGCACCAAGGGCGGTCTGGTGACCGACCGCGAGGCGCGCGTGCTCGACGAACAGGGTGCCGTGATCCCCGGCCTGTACTGCGTGGGCAACAACTCGGCATCGGTGATGGGACCGGCTTATCCCGGTGCGGGCTCCACGCTCGGTCCGGCGATGACCTTCGCCTTTCGTGCGGTGGCCGACATTCTCGGCAAGCCGCTGCCCTTGGAAAACACGCAGCTGCTCCAGCAGGGCGGATGAGGAGTGGCGCAGATGGCAGGCAATTCGGGCAAGCAGCGCGTCAGCACCGTGAATCCCGTCGAGCAAGTGCTCGACGTGGGTTCCGAGACCGAAATTCAATGGGCGGACACCACCGACGTGCTGGTGGTCGGCTGGGGCGCGGCGGGCGCGAGTGCCGCCATCGAGGCGCGGGAGGCAGGAGCTGATGTGCTGGTGGTCGATCGTTTCGGAGGCGGCGGTGCGAGCGTGCTCTCCGGCGGTGTGGTCTATGCGGGCGGCGGTACCAGGCAGCAGAAGGCCGCAGGCTTTGACGATACGCCCGAGGCCATGGCCGACTATCTCAAGCACGAGGTCAACGGCGTGGTGAGTGACGCGACGCTCAGGCGCTTCTGCGAAGAGAGCGTCGCCAATCTCGAGTGGCTGGAAAAGCAGGGCGCACGCTTCGATTCAACGATGCCCAAATACAAGACCTCGTACCCGCCCGATGGCGTGTATCTGTACTACTCCGGCAACGAGGTCGTGCCCGCCTACGGCAATCCACGCCTTGCGAAGAAGCCCGCGCCGCGCGGTCATCGCACCGTGGCCAAGGGCCAGTCGGGCACCACGCTGTTCAATGCGTTGCAGAAGTCCACGCTCGCCCATGGCGCGCGTGTGCTCACTCAGGCCCGCGTGCGGCGCCTCGTGCGCGAGCGCGCCACCGGTCGCATTCTGGGCGTGGAAGTGTGGGTGTTGCCCGAAGGCGATCCGCGCACGGCGCGCCACAAGGCGCTCGACGCGCTGGTCGCCAAATGGCGGCTGTACCAGGCGCCGCGTGCGCAAGCCGGTCGCCGCGAGGCAGCGCAGATCGAAAGCCAGATCGGCGAACGCCGCTACCTGCGCGCCCGCAAGGGTGTGGTGCTGAGCACCGGCGGCTACATCTACAACCCGGACCTGCTCGAACAGCACGCCCCAGCCTACAAGCCGGGATGGCTCACCGGCGCGGCGGGCTGCGACGGCTCGGGCTTGCGCCTTGGCCAGTCGGCCAACGCGGGCACGCAGGATCTGAACAACATCTCCGCCTGGCGCTTTATCACGCCGCCCGCTGTCTGGCCCAAGGGCCTGGTGGTCAACACGCGCGGCGAGCGTTTCTGCAACGAGCAGGTCTACGGCGCCAAGCTCGGCTACGAGATGATGGAAAAGCAGGGCGGCAAGTCCTGGCTGATCATCGACAGCGCGCTGCGCCGTCAGGCGACGTGGCAGTGTCTGTTCGGTGGACTGTGGGCGTTTCAGTCCATGCCTGCGCTGGCGCTGATGTACAAGGTGGCGGTCAAAGGTCGCAACGTGGCCGATCTGGCAAGGAAGATCGGCGCGGACGCCACCATCCTGCAGCGCCAGTTCGATGACGCCAACGCCGCAGCGCGTGGCGAGCGCGTCGACGCGATGGGCAAGGCCATGGACATGCGCCACGAGTTCAAGGGCGGCGCGCTGTTCGCCATCGACATCTCGATCACGCAGAAGATGTTCCCGCTCGCGGTGCTGAGTCTCGGTGGCCTCAAGGTCAACGAGGAAAGCGGTCATGTGCTCGACGTGCATGGGCGTGACATTCCGGGCCTCTACGCGGCAGGTCGCACCGCCATCGGCGTGGCTTCGTCGCGCTATGTGAGTGGGCTGTCGCTGGCCGACTGTGTGTTCTCCGGACGCCGCGCGGGCCGTTCCGCTGCGGTGGATGCCGATAGGGCAAAGCCTGTCAACAGCGCAGCGAGCAAGCCGGTGATGGGCCTGACTGAATTGGATATCGCGCTGGTTTGAAGTGACGGGCATGGCACGACGGACCATGCCCATCCAGCAGTGGGTGACGGGTGATAGAGCAAGCAAGTGAGTGAGCCAGGGAAAGAGACATGACGACCAGTGAAGCCACGTCGGCGGCCAGCCGCTACCACCCGTTGCGGGTGAAAGAGGTGATCGAGGAAACGCACGACACCAAGTCGATCGTGTTCGAGGTGCCGTCCCATCTGTCGGAGCAATTCAGCTACCGGCCCGGGCAGTTTCTCACGCTGCGCCTGCCGATCGACGGCCGCCATGTGCCGCGCTGCTACTCGATGTCGAGCTCGCCCGCGCTGGACGCCGCGCTGCGCGTGACGGTCAAGCGCGTGCATCAGGGGCGCGGCTCGAACTGGGTCTGCGACAAGGTGCGTGTGGGCGATACCATCGAGCTGATGCCGCCCTCGGGCCTGTTCTCGCCCCGCAATCTGGCACAGGACTTTCTGCTGATGGCGGGCGGCAGCGGCATCACGCCGGTGTTCTCGATTCTGCGCACGGTGCTGCAAAAGCATGAAGGCCGCGTCGTGCTGTTCTACGCGAACCGCGATGAGCGTTCGGTGATCTTCAGGCGGGATCTGCAGCGACTGGCGAGTGAGTACCCCGAGCGTCTGCAGATCGTGCACTGGCTCGACACGCTGCAGGGCGCACCATCGCAGCGGCAGCTCACCGCGTGGGCCAAGCCGTCTGTGGCGACCAGCGCCCAGGCCTTCATCTGCGGTCCGGGCCCGTTCATGGACGCCGCGCAGGCCGCGCTCATTGCCGCCGGCATGGCCGAAGACAGCGTGCATGTGGAGCGTTTTGTCTCCTTGCCCGACGAGGAGGCGCTGCACGAAATGCAGCAGAAGGACGCCGCCGAGGCCGTGGCCATGCCCGCCGCGGTCGATGAGGCGAAGGTGCAGATGCGCCTTGATGGCGAGGAATACGAATTCACCTGCGGCGGCAGCGAAACCCTGCTCGAAGCCGCCCTGCGCAATGGCATCAACGCGCCGTTTTCCTGTCAGGCAGGCATGTGCGCATCGTGCATGTGCAAGCTGCAGGACGGCACGGTGCACATGCGTCACAACGAAGTGCTGGACGCCAAGGATCTGTCGAAGAACTGGGTTCTGTCCTGCCAATCCGTTCCCACCAGCAATACGCTGCGCATCCAATTTCCGGAGTGATGTCATCCATGTTTGAAGCGTTGACCCAGAAGCAAACCCTGCCGCAGATGCTGGCGGAAATGGCTCGTCAATATGGCGATCATCCCGCCATCGTGGAAAAAGGCGCAGCCATCAGTTACAGCGCCCTGCATCAAATGGCGCGCGAGGCCGCGCGGGCCTTTATAGCGCT
The DNA here is from genome assembly GCF_015354245.1 of Diaphorobacter caeni. Taxonomy (GTDB): domain Bacteria; phylum Pseudomonadota; class Gammaproteobacteria; order Burkholderiales; family Burkholderiaceae_C; genus Diaphorobacter_A; species Diaphorobacter_A caeni. The sequence continues at coordinate 196,320 of NZ_JADKYZ010000009.1, read as the reverse complement.
TGGCGTGCAGAAGGGGGATCGTGTCGCGATCTGGTTGCCCAACATGAGCGAGTGGATCATCGCTGCCTGCGGCGTGCATGCGGCCGGGGGCGTACTGGTGCCGCTCAACACCCGCATGAAAGGCGAGGAGGCTGCAGATATTCTGGAGCGCAGCGGCACGCGAGTGCTGCTCAGCGTGGGGGATTTTCTCGGCCGATACTACCCCGATCTGCTGCAGGGCCTGCGCCCGAAAACGCTTGCATCCATCATCGTCGTGGGCGACAAGGTGCAGACCAGCGCCGACCTGAGCTGGTCCGCGTTCATACAACTGGCGTCCCAGATCAGTGCCGAAGAACAGCTCGCGCGTGAGGCACAGATTCAGCCCGATGACACGGCCGATTTGATGTTCACTTCCGGCACGACCGGCCGTCCCAAGGGCGTGATGGCGGCGCATTTCCCGACGATTCTGGCCTTCAAGGCATGGGCCAACGTCGTCAATCTGCGTCATGGAGACCGTTATCTGGTGGTCAACCCGTTCTTCCACACCTTCGGCTACAAGGCCGGCTGGATCGCTGCCCTCATGGCTGGCGCGACGATCTATCCCGAGCAGGTGTTCGATGCCGACGCAATTCTGCGTCGCATCCAGGACGACCGTATCAGCTTTCTGCCCGGCCCTCCGACGCTGTTTCTCACCATGCTGTCGCACCCCCAGTTAGGTGACTTCAACCTGGGCACGCTGCAATCCGCAGTCACCGGCGCCTCGACGGTGCCACCGATTCTCATCACCCGCATGCGCGAGGAACTCGGGATCGCCAACGTGACGACGGCATACGGACTCACCGAATGCGGCGGCTGCGCGACCATCTGTGAACCCACGGACGACGCAGCCACAGTCGCCAATACCTGTGGCCACGCGTTGCCTGGTACCGAAGTGCGCTGCGTGGACGAAAACAACCAGCCCGTTCCCGCAGGCGAGCCCGGCGAGGTGCTGCTGCGTGGCTACCACGTGATGAAGGGTTATTTCGAAGATGACAAGGCCACGTCTGAAACCATCGATGCCGATGGTTGGCTGCATACGGGCGACGTCGGCGTGCTGGACGAGCGCGGCTATCTGCGCATCACGGATCGCTTGAAGGACATGTTCATCGTCGGCGGGTTCAACTGCTATCCGGCGGAGATCGAACGCATGCTCGCGGACCACCCCGACGTCTCGCAGGTGGCGGTGATTGGCGTTGCGGACGAGCGCATGGGGGAGGTGGGGTGCGCCTGTGTCGTGGCTCGTCACGGGGTGACTGTGGATGCGGACTCCTTTATCGGGTGGTGCCGGGCGAAGATGGCCAATTACAAGGTGCCTCGGTATGTGGTGCAGTTGGAGGCTTTGCCTGTGAATGCTTCGAACAAGGTGCAGAAGAGGGAGTTGGTGGGGATGGTGAAGGAGTTGTTGGCGAACTCCTCTGCGCCTGTTCTTTAATACTTTTTGTTCCTGCTGGGTGGTTGCTTACGGAGGCCGGGACTGCCCCCGGCGGGGCAATCACTTTTTGCTTGCGCGCAAAAGGTGACTCCGCCGCCGGGCGGAACACCCGGCCTCCGCCCTCAAAACAATCCAGCAGCAAAGAATCGACAGCGATTCAAACCCAGAATCGCAACCCCATCACAATCCCATTCCCAGAATCGAATTGTCCGCATGCAATTCGCTCCCACTCATCACGCTCGATGCATCGCTGGCGAGGAACGCCACCAGTTCCGCGATGCGCTCCGGCATGTAGGCGCGCCCTGCACGGTTGTGTTCTGCGTCGTGCAGCACCATCTCGCGTGTCACGCCGTTGGGTAGAGAGGCTTGCATCATGGGGGTGTAAATGCCGTCTGGGTGAACGGAATTTGCGCGGATGGCGTAGCCCTGTTTGCGGCAGTGCAGAGCCGTGGCGCGGGTCAGGGCGGATACCGCTGCCTTGGTGGCGCTGTAGCCTGCGTAGTTGTCTACCGGAAGCCAGGACGATACCGAGGCCATGTTGACGATTGAGCCACCGGTCTCTTTCATTGCGAGGATGCCTTGCTGGCAGCCGATGAAGACCGATTCGGTGTTCACATGCAGAAGTTTCTGAAAATCCTGCAGGAGGCCTGTTTCCATGTTGCCGCGCAGGAGGATGCCGGCGTTGTTGACCAGTACGTTGATCGTGCCGAAGGTTTGCTGGGCGAATTCGATCGCTTGTGTCCACGAGATTTCATTGCTGACGTCGTGGTGGACGAAGGCAGCGCGGGAACCCAGTTCTTGCGCAAGTTGCTTGCCTGCGGCTTCGTTGATGTCACTGATCACCACGCTGGCCCCGAGCGCATGGAGGAGCTTCACCACCGCCTGGCCTACGCCGCTGGCGCCGCCGGTAACGAGTGCGATCTTGTCGGTCAGATTTGTGTTCATTGTGTGAATGTCTTCTGGTGTTGGAAATGAAATGGAATGAAATGAAGGAAAGAGGAGGTCGTCGTCTGAAGCGTGCAGTGGCGTTCACATCGGCGACCATCGCGCTCGATTGGCTTGTTCTGCGTACCTCCACGGAGTCTTGAAACCGCCGGGCGAATGGCATCTTTCGTCAAAGCGTGTTTCCGATTTATCAGTGTTCATGACTTTTTCGAAAAGCATGCTCAGGAGATCCGTAAGAGGTTAAGCCGTCCTTGTGGACGAGGACCAGCGCTACTTTAGGAGAACTGCGAGACGTCTTCATAGTCCCATCGGACGATGGTTGAGCATGCATTTGTTCCTACGCTTGACAGGTCTAAACATTCATGTCAACAGGAGACAAAAATGCGTTTGAATGGAAAGGTGGCCGTCGTCACGGGAGCTGGTCAGGGCATGGGCCGCGCGATTGCGCAACGCTTTGCCGACGAGGGCGCGACCGTGGTAGCGGTGGATCTGAACGAGCAGGCCGCCAAGGACACTTTGAATGGTCGCGCTGGCAAGCACGTGGCGCGCTCCGTGAATGTGGCCGACAGCAAGGCCGTGGCGGCGCTGTTCGCTGAAATCAAAAGCAGCCTTGGCCGCGTTGACGCGCTGGTGAACAACGCGGGCGTGGGCTCGGTCGATCCGTTCGCCGACATTCCTGACGAGACTTGGGCGCGCGTGATCGGTGTGAATCTCAACGGCGCTTTCTATTGCGCACGCGAGGCGGTCAAGCTCATGCAGGAGACGAAGTCGGGCGGTGCGGTGGTCAACATCTCCAGCACTTCGGCTGTGAGCGGTGACGGTCCTGCGCACTACTGCGCGTCGAAGGCGGCGTTGATGGGCCTCACGCGCGGCATGGCCAAGGAACTGGCTCCGCAGGGCATCCGCGTGAATACGCTGGTGCCGGGCCCGACCAACACGCCGATGATGCAGGGCATTCCGCAGGAGTGGGCCGACGCGATCATCAAGGGCGTGCCCATGGGCCGCATGGCCGAGCCCGAGGACATCGCCAAGGTGGCTGTGTTTCTTGCAAGCGATGACAGCGGCTTCATGACGGGTCAGAACGTGGCGGTCAATGGCGGCAGCGCCTTCCTATAAGGAGTGTGACGATGAGCAGCAATAACGGCAACGGCAAGCGTCTGTCTGGCAAGGTTGCGTTCGTGACTGGCGGGGGCTCCGGCATCGGTGCGGCCACGGCCGAGCGCTTTGCGCAGGAAGGCGCAACGGTGGTGATCTGCGGTCGCCGCAAGGAACCGCTTGAAGAGGTGGTCTCGCGCATCAACGCTGCAGGCGGCAAGGCCGAGGCGGTCGTTGCCGATGTGGGCAACGAGCAGCAGATCGTCGGCGCGCTTGAGCAGGCCGAGCGGAAGCACGGATCTCTCGATGTGCTGGTCAACAACGCCATGGCCTACACATGGGGCAGCATCGATGCGATGACCACGCAGGATTGGCACGCCAACTTCACCACGTCGGTGGACGGTACCTTCTGGGGCACGCGCACTGCGCTCAAGCTCATGAAGGAAAAGGGTGGCTCGATCATCAACGTGAGCTCGATCTGCGGCACGCTGGGCACGCCCTGCATGTCGGGCTATTCGGCGGCCAAGGCCGCGATCATCAACTTCTCCCGGGCTGCGGCTGCGGAAGGAGCAGCAGATGGTGTGCGCGTGAACGTGGTGATTCCCGCAGTGGTGGAAACGCCCGCGACGGCCGGCATGCTGTCGGATGACGCGTCGCGCAAGAGCACCGAGAAGCTGATTCCGATGGGCCGCGTGGGCCAGCCGGTCGAGCTCGCGAACGCTGCGCTTTTTCTCGCGAGCGACGAGGCGAGCTATGTGACCGGTGCCACTTTACCGGTGGATGGCGGTCGCTCTGCGGTGCTTGTCACCGCGCTTTGATCTGACGAGAAAGAGATTGCTGCAATGAGTCAATGGCCATCGACGCTCGAAGAGCGCATCGACCGATTGGAATCGCTGGACGCCATCCGCCAACTGGCGGGACGGTATTCGCTGTCGCTCGATATGCGCGACATGGATGCACACGTCAATCTGTTTGCACCGAATATCCGCGTCGGCAAGGAGAAGGTGGGGCGCGCGCATTTCAAGGCGTGGCAGGATTCCACGCTGCGGGATCAGTTCACGGGCACCTCACACCACCTGGGGCAGCACATCATCGAGTTCGCGGATAAGGATCACGCCACCGGCGTCGTCTATTCCAAGAACGAGCATGAATGCGGCGCCGAATGGGTGATCATGCAGATGCTGTACTGGGATGACTACGAGCGCATCGATGGCCAGTGGTTCTTTCGCCGCCGCCTGCCGTGCTATTGGTACGCGACGGACCTGAACAAGCCGCCGATCGGCGACATGAAAATGCGCTGGCCGGGCCGCGAGCCGTATCGCGGCGCGTTCCACGAGCTGTTCCCGAGCTGGAAGGAGTTCTGGGCGAACCGCCCTGGCAAGGACGAACTGCCCGAAGTGGCCGCTCCCGCACCGCTCAACGAGTTCCTCAAAACCATGCGCCGCGGTGCGCCTGACCCGCGCATGCGCGTGCGCTGAGCGAGAGGACACACATCATGACCATGACATTGTTCACCCCCACGCAGTTCGGTCGCATTAAGCTGCAGAACCGCATCGTGATGGCGCCCATGACCCGCAACCGCGCTACGCCGGAAGGACTCGCCACTCCCATGATGGCCGAGCACTACGGTCAGCGCGGTGATGCAGGCCTCATCGTTGCGGAAGGCACCTGGCCCGAAGTCACCGGCCAAGCCTACAACCGACAGCCGGGCATCGAAACGGCAGAACAGATGCGTGCCTGGCAACGCGTGACCGATGCCGTGCATGCGCGCGGCGGCAGCATCGTGCTTCAGCTTATGCATTCGGGGCGCATCGGCAGCCATCGCATCAAACCCGCAGGCACGCGCACCGTGTCGGCGTCCGCCCTCAAGGCGCAGGGCCAGATCTGGACGGACTCCGCCGGCATGCAAGACTTCGACACTCCGGTCGCGCTCAGCACAGAAGAGGTGAAAGCCGCCATCTCCACCCACGCTCAAGCGGCGCAACGTGCCATCGATGCGGGCTTCGACGGAGTGGAGCTGCATGGCACGAGCGGGTACCTGAGCATGCAGTTCTTGAGCTCCTCCACCAATCGACGCAGCGACGAATACGGCGGCAACGCAGCTCATCGCGCGCGATTCGCGGTCGAGTGTCTGTGCGAGATGTCGGCGCGCATCGGATCGGACCGCGTGGGCCTGCGCCTGAACCCGGGCAACACCTACAACGACACCAGCGACGAAGACTCAGCCAGCACGCACGCCGAGCTCATGCGCCAAGCTGCGGGCATCGGCATTGCCTATCTGCACGTGATGCGCGCACCGGTGGTCGAGATCGATGCTTTCGCGCTGGCACGCGAGAACTTTGGACAGAACCTGATTCTCAACGATGGCTTTGATGCAGCCTCCGCCGAGACCGCGCTTGCCGCAGGCGAGGGAAGGGCTGTGTCGTTCGCCCGCCATTTCATCGGCAACCCCGATCTCGTGCGCCGCATGCGCGAGGGCCTGCCGCTGTCGACGTTTGATCGCAAGACGCTCTATACCGATGGTGAGCGAGGGTATACGGACTACGAGTCTGCGGACGGACTGGTGCTTGCCTGAAGGCGCAAGCTTATCGCTTCATGCATGCGTGGATAAATGGAAAGAGAGACAGGAAGAAGACTCCTGCTCCCCACCCTCCCGACTGACGCATTGGCAGCTCCGGCCTCCAACGATCGCGCCGCTTCCGCTATATGGAAGGCTGCGCTTTTCTGTGGGTCTCATCTCGCGGCTGGAGGCGTCTGGATCGGTGTTTGAAACACACGAATTGATGCATAACTTTCCAAAAAATCGATGTTTTGAGAAAGGCAATTGGGCCATTGTCAACGGCTCGTAACCATCAGTGAAGAGGCTTGTGGCTTGATTTCACGAGGGAAGTTGAACTTGACGCTGCAACGCAGAAATGACCTTTTGCAATGTTCGTTGTCTTGTGTTGCCGGGTATCAACTTCTCGCATATGATTTAAAACATCTATTAATAAGCCAATTCTGATGGAGTTTCCATGTCAGACCGTACCTTCGTTGCCCATAGTCCGTTGGGCAAGGAGCTGGAGTTCCGTTCACTGGAGGGAAGCGAGCAGATATCGCGCCTTTTCGAGTACCGCGTCCGGCTGATCAGCCAGAGCGCATCGATTTCCGCCAAGAGTCTTCTCGGAAAGGACATGAGCGTGGAGGTGGACCTGACCACCAAGCTCGGTGGTGGGGGCAAGCGGTTTCTCTCGGGGCAGGTGACGCAGTTCACCTACATCGGTCGCGATGGGGATTTCTATAGCTACGAAGCCGTGCTGAGGCCGTGGCTATGGCATGCGACGCGCCGCTCGGACTTCAAGATCTTCCAGTTCAAGAAGGTGCCGGACATCATCAAGGAAGTGCTGGGCCCGTATGGTTTCACCATCGAGGACAAGCTCACTGGCAGCTATCGCACCTGGGACTACATGGTCCAGTACGGCGAGACGGACTTCAATTTTGTAGCTCGCCTGCTCGAATCTGAAGGCGGATACTTCTATTTTGAACACAGCCAGGGCAACCACAAGCTGGTGCTGGCCGATGACATCGGCAGCCACAGCCCGCTGCCCAGCGGCCCCAGCACGATCACCTACTACTCGGGCGACCGTGCGGCGCACGTGCACGACGAGGACTTCATCGACGGCTGGAGCTTTGCCGAAGACATCGCCAGCGGCCATTTTGCGGCGGACGACTACGACTTCGAGAAGCCCAAGGCCATTCTGGACACCAAGCAGCAGCAGCCCGCAGGCCACACCGAAGACAGCCGCGAGCTCTATGACTGGCCCGGTGGTTACACCGAAACCGGCGATGGCGAGAACTACGCGCGGGTGCGAATCGAACAGCAAAAGGCGCAACGAGAAGTAGCCCAAGGTGAGGGCAATGCGCGAAATATTGCTCCTGGTTACCTTTTTTCCTTGACGCGCTATCCGCGTGAAGACCAGAACAAGGAATACCTCATCGAATCGGCGTACTACCGGTTTGAAGAGAACGTGCGCCGAAGCGACGGCGCAGGCGGCTCGGGCAGCGCCAAGCGTGCGGGCATCGACAGCCCGACCACGTATCGCATCAGCTTCAACGTCGTGCCCAAGAGCGTGCCGTACCGCAGCCAGCGCGTGACCCCGAAGCCCCACACGACCGGCCCGCAGACGGCAGTCGTCACCGGCCCGGCGGGCGAGGAGATCTACACCGACAAATACGGCCGAGTGAAGGTGCAGTTCCACTGGGACCGCTACGGCACGATGGACGAAAACTCCAGCTGCTGGATCCGCGTGAGCCAGACCTGGGCGGGCAGCAACTACGGCGGCATGCACATCCCGCGCATCGGCCAGGAAGTGATCGTCGATTTTCTGAACGGCGATCCGGACTACCCGATCATCACCGGCCGCGTGTACAACGCGCTGCAGATGCCGCCGTGGGAGCTGCCCAAGCACAAGACGCAGTCGGGCACGCAGACCAACTGGAGCAAGGGCGGCGGCGGCAAGAACATGCTGCGCTTTGAAGACCAGAAGGGCATTGAGCATCTGGAGCTGTCGAGCGACCACGGCAATACGCACCTGCACATGGGCTACCTGTTGAATCAGGGCTCGGAGGCCAAGCGCAGTTACGGGTTTGAGTTGCGGACCAATGAGTGGGGGGCGATCCGCGCGGACAAGGGCTTGCTGATCACGACGTACACGCAGGACTTCAAGCAGAAGATTTCGCACGACAGCCCGGATGGACATGAGTACATGGGCGAGACGCTCGCGCAGAGCCGTTCGCTGATTCAGGAAACCGAACAGGCGATCAATGCGACCAAGGGAATACTGGCATCCACCATCAAGAGCAAGAGCGGCGATTTCAGCGGTCTGATGCAAGGAGTGATGGGCATCGCCGGCATGGTCGGTGGCATGGGGGGGAAGGGTGGCGGAGCAGGAGGCCTGGGCAGCATTCCGGGCATCGCGGGCATGGTCAACACGGCGGCATCGGCCTTGGGTGGAGGGGAAGAAGGCGGTGGTGAATCCAGTGTGTCCAGCGACATGGATCCTGCACTGGCGGATGCCCAGAACATGCTGGATCTGTCCAAAAAAATCGACAAACCCATCGTCTCCATTGTCAGCCCGGAAGGGCAGACGATGATCAGCCCCAAGCCGGTGGTGGTGAGCTCGGGGCAAAGCGTGTCCATGCGCGCCCAGGGGCCGATGACGGTGACCACCGGAGCGCAGTACACCCAGTTGGTGAAGAACGGCATCGTCACGCAGGTCAGCGCCGGAGGACAGATCACCACGGTGTCGGCGGGGGACATCATTTCGCATTCGTTGACTGGCGCGACCAATATCCTCTCCAAGGAGGACGCGTCGGTGACGTCGACTGCAGCCAATGCGAATCTGGTCGGTGAAAAGTCGGTGCTGGTGCATGGCAAGACCGAGGATGTCTTCATCAAAGCCAATCAACGCATCGCGCTGGTCTGCGGAGAATCCGCGATCGTCCTGCTGGCCGACGGCACCATCGTGCTGCAGGGCAAGAAGGGCTTGCTCAGCTTTACGGATGAACTCGACGAACGCGGCGGAAAAATTCTGCTCAACTGCGCGGCACCTGTGGGATCGGAAGCACCTCCTGTCGATCCCGTGGCGCAACTGGCGATGCAGATGCAGCAGTTGGCCGATGCCAAGAAGCAGATGGAGCAGATGCCCCCTGGCCCCGAGCGCGACCAATTGGCGGCAGCCATCGCCGATGCCGAGACCAATGGCAATGCGTTGCAGATGGCCAAGCTGTCGCAGAACACCTATGCGCCTGGAGAAGGTGCACCGCCTGGCTGGAACAATGTCAGCGGCGATGCTGCGGCGCTGGAGAAATATGGGCTCAGGCCAGAAGATCTCCAATATGGCACCCAAGTGTATGAGCCCGATCCGGCCGTGCTTGGGCCTGATGCCAAGCCGGTAGTGGCATTCCGCGGGACCCGTATGAAGGAACTGGAAGACTGGAAGAACAATGGGGCGCAGGGCGTGGGGCTGGACTCCGACTATTACCGGAGTGCAGTAGATGTCGGCAACAAAGTAAAAGATTCTGGTGCCAATGTGGATTTCACTGGCCATTCGCTTGGCGGTGGCATGGCGTCCGCAGCGTCGCGCGCGAGTGGCCAGTCAGCCACGACGTTCAACGCTGCGGGACTCAATAGCGGAACGGTTGAAAAATATGGTGGTACGGTACATGTGCCAGGCACGGAGAATATTCAGGCATATCGCATTGATGGAGATGTGCTGACTGGTGCGCAGGAACAGAGTGTCAGCGGCACATTGGGCGCGATGGCCGTTGGTGGCCAAGTAGGGGGCATCCCGGGCGCCGTGGCAGCCGGAGCGGGCAAGGTGGGTCTGGCTGCAGCTATGCCGAACGCAGTAGGGGTGCCGCATACTTTGCCAGGCACGGGCAGTCCGATCGCACGCCATGGCATTGACCAATCGGTCAGCGCCCTTGAAAGTGCCACTTCTGGAAGCATGCAGCAAGTCAATTCTGCGGCGCCGAAGCATTGAGTCTTATGAAGCCAACAACACCAAGTTTGTCCCCCGTTCGCCGCCAATGCTGCAAGTCGCTGCTGGTGCTTGGCACAGTGGCCGTGGGATGGAACGTTCATGGAATGGGTCAACGAATGAAAACCACAAACCCCGAGCAATTTTTTGATGGTCGCATGTTGGAGATGGCACAGGCCATCCAGTCCAAGGACATGGCGCGTCTGCGGCAATTGGCGGCGGGTCAGAACCTGAACCAGGCGGGTCGGCAAGACATGACGCTGCTGTGGTTTGCGATCCAGCCGGATCAGCTCAATATGGAAGCGGTGAAAACCTTGGTGTCGCTGGGTGCTGATCCGTCGGCACAGCCGATCAAGGATTTCGGCAGCCCGCTCGACTTCGCTTTCATGAGCCGCAAGAACCCCGATGACACTCTGGGCTTGAAGCTGCTTCAGGCCATGCTGGACGGTGGCATGTCTCCCAACAATACCGCGGGAGGCAGCATGACCCTGCTGCAGAAGGCCGCTCGTTCGGGTAATGCGTTTGCTTTGGATATGGTGAAACTGCTCCTGCAGCGGGGCGCTGATATCAATGCGCGTGATCGCATTGGAGGGTCGGCTCTGTACGACTCAATGACGTCGCAGAACCCTCACATTGCACAGTACTTGGTGCAACAAGGTGCGAAGGTCGATACCTATACGGTGAATGGCGTCACTGTGGGTTGGTCGATGAAACTCCGCTTGGAGCGTTTGCAGCCAGGACCATTGCGAGCACAGTTCGAGCAGTTGCGCGAGCAGCTCGTAGCCAAGGGCATGAAATGGCCGCCTGATTCACCCGAGGTTGTGCGTGACCAGATGCGAGCCAGAGGCGAAAAGGTCGTCGTCCCGGCTGGGCAGAAGCGCTGACCAAGGTCGAATCTGTTGGGCCTCGAGATTGAACCAGTGTCAGGGCTTGGTGACTGGGCGTTTTCATGAAATGCGGAGTTTGAGAAATGAAGTATGTATTCAATGAGGGAAGCATTGAAGTGCCGGATGGACTGATTGATCAATCCGTCAATCTGCTGGGAACCAAGAGCGGCGATGGCCTCAATGTCGTGATCTCGCGAGATCTGCTTCAGCCGCAGGAGACACTGGATGCATATGTCAGTCGCCAGCTCAAGAGCCTGCAGGCGCAGATGGCGGGATTCAAATTGCACGCCAGACGTACTTTGAACGTGAATGTCGAACGCAACGCTGCCGAAGCCATCGAGATCGCGTTCGAGTACAAGCAAAACGGCGTGAAGATGCATCAGAGGCAAGCCATTCTCATTGTTCCGCGCACCGGGCAAATTCTGGTGCTTGCGATGACGTCGGCGCTCCCCTTCGACGCCGAAGACGAACAGAGCTGGCAGTTCACGCTCGGCAGTTTCCAATTCTGAACGGGTAGGGCATGAAAGTCAGTCCAGCAGCTCGATTGCATGACCCCATCGCGCACACCAATGCGACCGCGCGCTTTCTGGCCAAGTTTGTCGGAACGGTTGTAGGCGGTGTTGTTGGTGCTGCGGTGGTTGGCGCAGTAGCTACGGCCGGACTAGCTCTCTCGGGGGCAACCGTCGGTGTAGGGGCCCCCTTGGCCGTCGTTTTGACGGTCGGTGCTGCCAAATTCGTTGGTGGGTATTTGGGCGGTTCGTTAGGAGACAAACTCGCCGATTGGTTGGTTCCGGAAAAATTGACTATCACCGGCGAAATATCAACCGCATCGCTGGACGTTTTCGTCAACTCCAAGTCTACAGGGGCCGCCCGTGCCTCAGCGGATATTCCGTTTGACGTTGCGGTATGCAGCAAGGACAGCCCTACCGTCTTTCTGGCAGAGGGCTCTGAAATTGTCTTCGTCAACGGCTGTGTGGCATCCCGAAAGACGGAAAAGACCACCTGCGGCGCCCAGATCGCAGAGGGCTCGCCCAACGTCTTCATCGGCGGCCCGACGGCGCGCGTAAGAGAAGTAGCGGACGAGGTACCGTTCCTGCTGCGCGCCGCCGTCTTCCTCATTGAGTTGCGCAATCTGAAAAATGCGGTGAAATGCCTGCGCAATGCGTGGAAGGCGAAGGCCTCTTTGCCTTGCCTGCTGGCCACGGCAGGCAATGCAGGCTGGAGTGCCTATGGCTTGGCGTCGCAGACTTTTGGCAATCCGGTTCACGCAGCCACAGGCATCAAGTTTCTTTTTGAAGACGCGGACATTTCCCTTCCCGGCGCATTGCCGTTTGTCTGGAGCCGTTTCTACGGCAGCCATGACAGGCGCACAAGCACAAGCCTCGGCATGGGCTGGAGCACGGGCTTTGAAATCCAACTCCAGATACGGCCGCGCGAAGGCCTTGTCCGCGAGATCGTCTTCATCGACGAGACCGCACGCGAGACGCGCTTCCAAGATCTGGATGCCGGTACAGCGGTCTACAACCCTGTCGAAGGCCTTTGGCTGTGCAAGACCGAGGGCGGCCGTTATCTGCTTCAAAAGCTCGGCGGCTACTTCTATCTGTTCGAAGAGGAGGCAACTGGCGAAGTCGCGGTGCAGTCGCTCTGGTTGGAGCGTATCGAAGACGGCAATGCCAACTTCCAGCATTTCTCGCGCGATGACGACGGGCGGCTGCAAACCATTGCCGATAACACCGGTCGTCTGGTCGCACTCGACTATGAAGGCTTTAGCCAACGGGTTCGGCAAATACGGCTGGCGACGGGAGCCCCTGGAGAGACTCCGGGCGTGCTGGTGAGCTATGACTATACGGATCGCGGGCAGCTTGCGCAGATTCGTAACCGGCAGGGCGAAGTCGTCAGACATTTTGCGTATGAGGAGTCCGGGCTGCTTTGCATGCACGCTGATGCAGCCGGGCTCGAATGTCACTATGAATGGCAGGCATTCGCTGATCGCCCGCGCGTCACACGGCACTGGACGAACGATGGTGAAACTTACGAAGTCCAGTATGAGTTGCCCTCTCGGCCAGGAGCCTCCGGCAACACGGTAGTCACGGACCAGTTGGGTCGGGTCAGCGAATGGAAATGGAACGCCGACTACGAGACCGAGTGCTACACCGACCCGTTGCGGTCGCGATGGCGGTTTGAATACAACGATCTGCATCTGTGCAGCCGCGTTACTTTGCCTGAGGGGCAAACCGAAGAGTGCACCTACGACACGCTCGGCATGCCCAGCGTTGTCACCGACACGTTGGGCAGAAGAGAAGTCACGTTGTGGACCGAGCTGGGAGCTCCCTGGCAGATCACGGATGCATCCGGTGCGGCGACGGTTTTCACATACGATGAACGCGGAAACACCACCAGCATCACCGAGCCGGATGGTCACACCACGACGTATGTCTATGACAAGCGCGGCCTACCGCTACAAATTGAAGACGCCAAGGGCGGTATCAAGCGCCTGCGCTGGGATGAGCGGGCACTTCTGACCAGCTATACCGATTGCTCCGGCCGCACCACCACATATGAGTACGACGGCTGGGGTAACCGCCAGTCGCAACGCGACGCCGCTGGTAATGTGACGCGCGAGATCCACGATGCCTTGGGTCAGCTGCGCAGTGTCTCGCAGCCGGATGGGGCGCACTGGAGTTACGACTACGACGGTGCGGGGCGACTGGTCACCATCAACGATCCGCTGAGTCGTTCTACCCGGTACCACTACAACCGACGCAGCCAGTTGCTTGATCGCGTCGATGCGGAAAATCGTCAGGTAGCACTGGCTTACGACGCCGCACTGCGCTTGTCCCAACTAGTGAATGAAAACGGCGAATCGTTCGCCTTTGAATACGACGACGCCGACCGCCTTGTGCAAGAGCATCGTGTGGGCGGCCAACGCGTCACCGTGGAGTATGACCGCAATGGCTGGCCCACAGCAGTCACCCATCACGCCGGTATTGGGGATGACGTCCACAGTGGCTCCGCAAAGACGGTGCAGGGCCAAACCCCTGAAATAGCTGGCTGGGGCGATCACCCGGAATCCATCGATTCTGGCTCAAGTAAGCATGCGAGACGCACGGAGCTTCTGCGTGATGATGCGGGGCGACTGGTGCAAAAGCGCACGGCCTCGCACCACTATCACTACCAATATGACGCACTGGATCAACTGACCCGTGCAAGCAAGCTGAAGGTGTCTGCCGCAAGTTCGGCTGCTGGAGATGCACCGGAGCTGGTGCTGTTGCACATCAACCAGTTCGTATACGACAACGTCGGCAACCTCATCGCAGAAACGGCCACGGACCATGCAAGCGGCCAGTCGCACACACTGCGCCACAGCCATGATCCGCTTGGCAACCGCACCCAGACAGAACTTCCGGACATCGCTACACGTGACGGTGTGCGGGCGCTCAACTATCTGTACTATGGATCGGGCCATCTTCACCAGATCAATTTGAGCCAGCGCAGCAAGACTGCGCCTGATGCCCAAGCGGTACACCAGCTCATCTGCGACATCGAGCGCGACGAGCTGCATCAGGAAACCCTGCGCACCCAAGGCCGAGCTCACACACGATATACCTACGACCCGGTAGGGCGCATGACCGGTGCGTGGAGCCGGTCGGGCACGCTGACGACCCAGCCATTCGGCCCCAGGGACCCCGGTGCCAAGGCGTGGCAAGAGACATTGGACAGCTTGACCCAACCCGCCTCCAGCGCCGCGTCACGCGGCGGGCTGCAAGGTCTCGTCAAGGCCTGGCGATACGACAAGGCAGGTGAGCTGCGCGCCAGCCGCCACAGTCTGCAGGGTGACACCGCCCACCAATACGATGCCACCGGACGCATCTTGCAGACCCAGCACGGCGCACTGCAAGGCGTGCGCAACGCCCTGCCGCAAGCCGCCAATGAAAGCTTCGGCTACGACCCCGCAGGCAACATCCAGGACAGCGCCACGCAGCAGGCGGTGCAACGAAGCACGGCGCTCTCGCAACGTGGCTACGTGCGCGACAACCTTGTGCGGGTGTTCGAAGACAAGCGCTACTTCTACGACGGCCATGCACGGCTGATCCGCAAGCTAAGCGGCAAACACACGGACCAGAGCTTCGTGTGGGACGAAGAAAACAATCTCGTGGAAGTCACTACGACAAGGCGTCCCGGCACCGAAAACGCCACCACGCAGACCACGCGCTTCGACTACGACGCCATCGGCAGACGCGTTGCCAAGCACGACAGCTTTGGCAAGACCGTGTTTATCTGGGAAGGCATGCGCCTGATCGAAGAGCGCAGGGGCAGCGCCATCATCAGCTACGTGTATGAGCCGGACAGCTACGTGCCACTGGCGCGATTGGATGCGGATGGCGAGAGCACGGAGTGGGGCGGGTTAGGGACGACAGATGATCCGGCGTTGGGCGAAATCGAAACGGGCAACAGATCGACGACGGACACGCCTTCAGGGCTGCAACCACCAGCCGCAAACGACTCCCTCGAAGCCCAGTACTGGCAAGCACTGAGCCCGTCACCGAATGCCGCACGCAAAACTGGAACAGATGACTACGCGCGGCTGTGCAATGTCTACTACTTTCACACCGACCAGGTCGGCATGCCCCAGGAACTGGCTAACGCCCAAGGTCAGGTGATCTGGCAGGCTAGCTACAAGACGTGGGGTTCCACAGTATCGGAGGAGTGGGAAGCTAGAACGCTGGGCGGGGATGCGGTTCATCCCTTGGATGAAGGCGATAGCCCAAGCACGCCGGATGAAAAGCAGCAGAACCTAAGGTTCCAGGGGCAGTATCTGGACAGGGAAACGGGGCTGCATTACAACACGTTCCGGTACTACGATGCGGACATCGGAAGGTTTGTGTGCCCGGATCCGATTGGGTTGGCTGGGGGGAGCAATTTAGGGAGCTATTCGCCGAATCCTATTTCTTGGATCGACCCTTGGGCGTTTACGTGCAGCATAACGCCAGGTAAAAATTTCAAAGATCACTTCATTCGTCATAAGGGAATTTTGGAGAAATTACTCGGAAAGAAATATCCAAAATGGAAGGACGGTGAGGGTATTGACATGCTAAAAGATATTGAGAAAATGAAGCAAGAAGGGCGACTGGTCCATGTAGGGCAGGGAACTTTGAAAAAGGATCAACCTCCCATGGAGATATATAGGGGTGATGGTGTTACATATGTTGGTAAAAAGTTGCCTAATGGAAATGAGGAGTTTGTGACAATTCTAGAGTCAGGTAAAGGGATGGACAACGGAATTATTTTTTTACCATAGGAATTATTTTGGATATTCTAAAAGAATTTATTGGAGATGGAATTCTTCAGGATATAATTATCTCTGGATATATTGATGGAGGTGCTATTCCGGTGTTTCATCCACTATACGATAGGATATATTTTGTATTCTCGGATAGGATGGTTGAAATGAAGGTGAACGATGATTCGTACGTTGTTTTTGGTTTGGTCAGCGGGTTGGAATGTTGGCTTGATATTGATGAGGATGATAAATTTGCACAGATGTCGATTTATAATTTGGTGCTGAAAACAGAGCAAAATGTAACACTGGATTCCATCGAGTGTGAAAATGAAATTCTGGCAAATGTTACTGTTAATTTCTCTGAGGGTGGTATTGCTCGTAGGGTTGTTTTTAATCCAAAAAATTTCTTTGGGTTTACCTTTGGTGGTTCATGAATTCCCATGTTAAATACACGTTCAATTCTATGAATGAGCGGCTATTGGAATCATTAAAATAATAAATAATAATAAACTTGGTGGAGAGGGTAGTATCCGCGATCAATGCTCCAAACAGGGTTGTTTTCAACTGATTAATATCACTCGGGCTATCTCCATCAAATCGATCGGAGTCAGTGCAGTAAAATGGCGTACTGATCGGCAGTACGACGTCACCGGCTGCGTCCAGCAGATCGTACAAAGAAGCGCGGCCCTGTGCAACGCGGCTACGTGCGCGACAACTTGGTGTGGGTGTTCGAAGATAAGCGCTACTTCTACGACGGCCACGCACGGCTGATCCGCAAGCTCAGCGGCAAACACACGGACCAGAGCTTCGTGTGGGATGAAGAAAACAACCTCGTGGAAGTCACCACGACAAGGCGTCCCGGCACCGAAAACGCCACCACGCAGACCACGCGGTTCGACTACGACGCCATCGGCAGACGCGTTGCCAAGCACGACAGCTTTGGCAAGACCGTGTTTATCTGGAAAGGCATGCGCCTGATCGAAGAGCGCCGAGGCAGCGCCATCATCAGCTACGTGTACGAGCCGGACAGCTATGTGCCGCTGGCGCGACTGGATGTGGATGGCGAGAGCACGGAGCAGGGCGGGTTAGGGACGACAGATGATCCGGCGTTGGGCGAGATCGAAACGGGAAATGGGCCAACGACTGCCGCGCCTTCAGGGCTGCAACCACCAGCCGCAAATGACTCCCTCGAAGCCCAGTACTGGCAAGCACTGAGCCCGTCACCGAATGCCGCACGCAAAACTGGAGCAGATGACTACGCGCGGCTGTGCAATGTCTACTACTTTCACACCGACCAGGTTGGCATGCCCCCCGGAACTGGCCAACGCTCAAGGTCAGGTGATCTGGCAGGCCAGCTACAAGACATGGGGTTCCACAGTATCGGAGGAGTGGGAAGCTAGAACGCTGGGCGGCAATGCGGTTCATCCCCTGGATGAAGGGGATAGCCCAAGCGCGCCGGATGAAAAGCAGCAGAACCTGCGGTTTCAGGGGCAGTATCTGGACAGGGAAACGGGGCTGCATTACAACACGTTCCGGTATTACGATGCGGATGTGGGGCGGTTTGTTTGTCCGGATCCGATTGGGTTGGGCGGGGGAAGTAATTTAGGGAGCTACTCGCCTAATCCTATTTCTTGGATTGATCCATCAGGTTTATATAACGGTGAAGGCGTTAGACAATTAGGCGTATATGACAAACATTTCGAAACTAAAATCCCGAAATCAATGTATAAAAAGAACGATGCGACTCATTTCGAGAGAGCAAATAGAGATCTATATAGAGCAATGAAAAAGGATCCAAAATTTCGGGCCGATATGGAGAAAAAATATCCAGGTATCGGGAAGCATGTGGAGCCTAAACCCGATGGGAGCCATAGTTCGAAAGCCGCTAAAGGAACTACTTGGCATCATGGCGATAAGCCGGGGTCGTTGCAGCTTGTCGACGGAGCAGATCATAAAAAATATCATCCTGATGGTACTGGCGGTCGAAACAAGTGGGGGGGTGGAAGTGCATGTAGATGAAAATGGATTCATTCATTTCAATGGCATGGATGAATTATTGATGGAAATAGAAAACTTAATGGATGGATGGGTGTTTGTAGATCGAATTTTTAAAATTGATATTCTGCAGTGCAATGATTTTGTATTTGTTGAGGATGCTTTGTATGAGAGTCTTGTGGGACGCGGGGAAATAGTTCCAAAGTCACTTGGTGAAAAAGGATTTGTATCGTGGATGCCAACCGAAACATTGATGGATATAATAAGTTTTGAAAGAGGTAAGTCCGAGGAGAGTAATGATATCAAGGGGGCGGTTGTTTATTATCTTGGTAATGATGATTTCAAGGATTGAATATGCATTTGAAAGAGAAATTATTCTTCTTTGTAAGAAGTGTAAATCAATACTCCAATGGTGATTTTATATATCGCCCTATTGGAGGTGATATTTTCATCGATGACTTGCATTTGATTGATGAAAAATCAGATGAAAACACCATACGCGAAGGTGCTTTTTTGGTCCCGAAGATATTAAAAGGTATTGGAGTGGAGTCTTGGGTATCTGTGGGAACTGTTAAGGCGATCCTTGGAAAAACTGACTCGAATAAATTAACCGATCAAGAAATAATTAACATATTTAGCCTGAAGGTTTAAGGATGGTGACTTCTGGGTAATATAGAAACTAGGGCTAGAGCGTGTTATGAACTTACCAATGCCTGATGGGGGCCTCTCAAAACCTCCCAGGCCCTACCGCCAGCAGCTCAAGTAGCGGCATGATCACCCCACGCAGCGCCCTGAAGTTCGACCTGTTCGCCGAAGCCTCCCGCAAAGGCAAGATCGATAAAGTCGGTGACCCGTTGCAGGTGATCGCGCAGCACATCGATTTCGCGGCGCTTGCCGCTTTGGTCGATGCCTTCATCGAGCGCAGTGATGGCCGCAAAGGTGGGCGCCCAGCTTATCCCACCGAGGTCATGGTGCGCGTGTTGGTCCTCAAGCGCCTGTACAATCTCTCGGACGAGCAGATGGAATATCAGTTGCTCGACCGCATGAGCTATCAGCGCTTTTGCCTCCTGCAGGACTCCATGAATGTGCCTGACCGCAACACCATCTGGCGCTTTGGTGAGCGCATCGGTGTCGACGGCGCGATGGCCTTGCTGCAAGGCGTGGACGAACAGCTGCATCGCCACGGCTACATCGCCAGGGGAGGTCAGGCCATCGACGCCACGCTGATTCCGGCGCCCCGCCAGCACATCAGCAAAGACGATCGCCGCAAGCTCGACGAAGGCCAGCAACCGGACTGGAGTGACGCCAAGCGCCGCCAAAAGAACATCGATGCGACCCACACAAAGAAGCACGGCAAGAGCTACTTTGGCTACAAGCTCAGCGTGAGCGTGGATCACAAACATGGCTTCATCCGGGGCGTGGCCACCGGTACCGCGAGCGAGCACGATGGGCATCACTTTGACGAGGTGCTGGATCAGCGCAACACCGGCAAAGAGGTCAATGCAGACAAGGCCTACCCGAGCGCGCAGCGGCAAGAGATGCTTGCGGCACTGGGCTTCAAGGACGGCATCCAACGCAAGGCACAAAAGGGCAAGCCGCTGAGCGAAGGCTAGAGGCAGCGCAACCAGCGTATCGCCAGAAGACGGGCCAAGGTCGAGCACGTGTTCGCAGGCATTCGCCAAATGGGCGGCAAGTTCGTGCGCACGATTGGACAGGCGCGAGCCACGGCGACCATGACGATGATGGCCGCTTGCTTCAACTTGAGGTGGCTGGTTTCGTTCCTTGAAAACAAGGTGGACGCGTTCTTCAAAGCAAGGCCCTCAAAGAAACAGGCACGCGCACAGGCCGCATAAAGCCCGGGAGACCGGCTGAAAAGTGCCGAAAGCTGCTCGAAAAGCAGTCAGGTTTAGGTTTTCGAATGCGATTGGATCATCGCATTTGAATTGCCTCCAAAATGGGGTGTTGTGAGAGGCTCCCTTTTGACGAGCCGAAATCAGACAGCCCAAGGGACGCTCAATGGAAGTAGAGCAGGCACAATTACTGTGATTGATCACCCATACTTCATAAAGGGTATTAATGATGGTATTCGAGGTGTGATTAATAGCGCGAAGTAAATGTATGCATTTTAATTTAATAATTTATCAGTACCGCAACGATGATGTTTTGCGGATATATCAATCTCTGCATGCGATGGGCGAAGGGTTTGGAGTTGTACTAAATAAGATGGATTACCTATTCAAGTTGCCCTTGGATAAGTCGAATCATCCAGGCGACTTTAAATCTAAATCGATTTCAAACAAGAAGCTGGTTGAAGGTATTTCTTTGGGCGAGATAGATTCATTCAGCCTTGCGAATACTACTGACCTTAGGGATTCCGATGGTGTTTTCTTTTATGTGAATTCTACAGGCTATGGTGGGACTTCAAATATTACAGTCCATGTGCCAATCAGCCATGAGGAACTTTTAAAACAGCTTTCTGTTGAGCTTATTAAGAATGTTGAGCCGGGATATGGGTTTTGTTTGAAAACGGATTCTGCCTTGAAGGGCGTTGCGTATACACTGGCATCAACCATTTATAAAAATGAGCGTAACAATTTTTCATCCTATTTGCAGAAGGGGTGTTTGATATCTCAGCCAAGGATGATTTATTTGCAAAATTACTTTACAAATAATCAGTTGAATTTTGTATCCGGAGGGGTTTCTTTGAGGGATTTTGTTGTGGAAAATTTCGGGGGCGGTGCTTTGAAACCTCTAAGTGACTCGATTTTTAATTTTGATGTTTCAGATGAACGGTTGGTCGAGGTTAATAATGTGTTCGGTGAGGCGGGGTTTTTAATATCATGGGTGGAAGGGCGAAAAAGATGAAATCAAGGAGTAATTGAGATATGTTGACATGCTCCAGTGCCGCCTTGCTTTGAGGTTGGTGCGAATTTTTACGCTGACTGATCTCAAACTTGAAGTGCAACGCTTGGCTTTCAGGTGGTTCATTCGTTTGTTCCCGGAGATCTCAGGCTAGGGCTACTGCCTAGAAAAATACACCGCTGGCGCACTGGATATTCCAGACGCTCGGAGCTGAAGCGCGACGCCGCTGCTCGCATGATTTCAAAACGTACGGCATCGCACCACGATCACTACCAGTACGTCGCGCTGGATCAACTGGTCAGTGCAAGCAAGCTGAAGGTCATCTCAGCAAGTTCATTTGACGGACATGCGTCGGAACTGCTTCCGCTGCACAGCAAGCAGTTCGCATATGACGTGGTTGGTAACCTCATCGCAGAAATTGCCACTGATCACATTAGCTGCCAATCCCACACACTGCGCCATGACCACGGCCCGTTCGGCAATTCTCCTGAGCAAAAGACTCCTTCGAATCCCAATACTGGCAAGCGCTGAGCCCTTCACCGAATGCCGTTCACAAAACCGGAACAGATGACAACGCGCGGCTGTGCAATGTCTACTACTTCCATACCGACCAGGTCGGCATGCCACAGGAGTTGGCGAATGCCCAAGGTCAGGTGATCTGGCAGGCGAGCTACAAGACGTGGGGCTCGACGGTGTCGGAGGAGTGGGAAGCCAGAACGCTGGGCGGCAGTGCTGTTCATCCATTGGATGAAGGGGACAGCCCGACTACGCAGGATGAAAAGCAGCAGAATCTGAGGTTCCAGGGACAGTACCTGGACAGGGAAACGGGGCTACACTACAACACGTTCCGGTACTACGATGCGGATGTGGGGCGTTTTGCTTGTCCGGATCCGATTGGGTTGAGTGGAGGAATTAACTTAGGGGGCTACTCGCCAAACCCAATACGTTGGGTTGATCCATGGGGATGGATGTGCGAAACATTTACGTCCCCAACAAATAATAAAACCCTTAAAGTAAAGAATAAACAGGATTTGAGTCATCTGCCCGATGCGGAAATTAAAGCGCTGTATCATGCAAATAATGGTGCTGGATATGGATTGTCTCCAAAGAATAAAAAAGGAGAGATGATAGTTTTGCATCATGAAAAGCAAAATGACGCAGGGCCAATCATTGAGATGCCAAGATCAGCACATAAAAATGGAAACAAGAAATTGCACCACCATTTGCCAAGGCAGCATCCTACTAATCCAGTAAATTGAGCTGAGTTTGATGTTTGGAAAAGGATTATTGGAAGCATCGCGCAGCGCAGGAGGCTGCAAAGAGAGGTATTTTCTTTTGAAGCTGGGGGTTGAAATGAAAGATGAGACTATTGGGAGAATAGGGGATTACTTAAAGACTTTTGATATTAATGTCATTCCTAATGATCAGGGAGATGTGGATTTTATTGAAAAATCGCTCCATTGGAATATTGATCCTGATTACAAGCAATTTATTTTAATGTTTGGAGGGTGCTATATTGGGTTGCCGGTGTATGGTGTGAGAAATTGCTCTCTTTTGGAAGATGTTAGCGTGGTGGAGCTGACAAATGAATTCAAAATCGACTGTGACTCTATAGCGGATGGATGCTGTGTGATATCAATGGATGGAGGTGGAAATCCAATATTTTTTAATTTAAGTGGATCAATTTCAATATATGATCACAATCTTGGACGAGAAGATGGATTTGCCAAGAATTTTGAAGATATGATTTTGAGTGCAATTGGTTAGGTGGGTTTATCTATTTTGAAGTTGAGGAGTGGTGCCTGCTTCGGGTGTTATCAGCGCTAAAGCATGAAAATGGGCTGCGGCATAATATTTTGAGTGGATGGAGTCTCAGGCTCAAAGGCTCAGTCCTGTCTCTACGACGGCCACGCCCGACTGATCCGCAAGCTCAGCGGCAAGCACAAGGACCAGCGCTTTGTCTGGGACGAAGACAACAACTTTGTGGAAGTCACCGCCACGCGGCGACCCGGCACCGAACACGCCACCACACAGATCACGAGGTTCGACTACTACGCCATAGGCAGGCGCGTCGCCAAGCACGACAGCTTCGGCAAGACCGTCTTCTTCTGGGAAGGCATGCAGTTGATTGAAACGCTGCGTGGACTTGCAATCATCAACGCGTACGGCGGGTTCAGTTCAGCCTGCTGTCGTCCTTGGTGCAGGCCCGTTTCAGCGCCTTGGCTGAATAATCCAGTGTCTGCTTCATTGCGCCGCCCAGCAGTTTGGCGTCGATGTGGAGCTGAAAGTTGGCGCCGGTGTTGACCTGAAATGCCTGTGCCGAGAGCATGTTGCCGCACTGAATGGTCCACTCTTTGCGGTTCTTGTTCACCAGGCGGCTGTTGGTGATGCGGCACTGGCTGAAGCGCTGGCCGAGCAATTGGTCGGGGTAGAGAAAGCCTTCCTTGTCGACCTGGTCCGCAGCAAAGCAGCGGTTCTTGGTGCGCGGTGGCTTGGCGGGCTTGTTGCCCAAGGCGGACTTGGTCTCGGTCACTTCGAACGGGCCTGGCCGCGCGGCGTGGGCCGGGGCGAGGCAGGCCAGCGTGAGGGGCAGGGTCAGCAGCGTTGCGATCAAGGTGCTGAGATAGGGGGAGGTCAAAGCGCGCATGAAACCAAGATAGCAGGTTTCAAACCCCCTCCGGGTAGGAAAACGGCCATGCGGGTTCTCATGTGCGTAACCGGCATGGCCTTTTCGTCAGAACCTGTGCGTGACGCCGAGACCCATGCCCGATGGATCCTGACCCGGCTTCATGCCGGATATGGAGTTGGCCGAGAGGTTGTAGTTCGATGTCGCGCCGTTGGTGATCTTGGTGTAGGCCGCCCACAGATCGGTGCGTTTGGACAGGTGGTAGGTGTAGCCGAGCGAGATCTGCTGCGCCTTCGCGTCCGTTCCTGGAATGCCGATACCGCCGAGCGCCTTGGTCGTGTTGCCCTTGGGTGATTGCGCGCGCACGTAGGACGCCATGACTTCGTGCTGTGGCGTGAACTGGTGGCTTACGGCGATTTGCCAGGCGTTGCGGGTGAGGGATTGGCCACGTTCGGGCTCGTAGCTCAGGCGCTCGAAGCTGCCGCGTACGCGGGTCGGGCCAAAGGAGTAGGCCGCGGCGATGCGGTGCGCGTCGTCGTTGCTGCCACCGTAGAAATAGCTGCGATGCTGTTCGTACCCCCAGGCCGCGTAGAGCGGGCCATTTTTGTAGGTGGCAAGCGCCCCGAGCATGCCGGGGTTCTTGTCGTCCGAGCGCTCTTCGCGCATGGCGTAGGCGAGGCGGAATTCAAAGCCGTTCCAGTTGGGTGACCAGTACTGCAGCAGATTGGGCTGGCGGCGGTCGAACGAGGTTGGTGAGACGCCGTTCGCGCCGGTTGCGAAGCCATTGCCCATGATGGAGTTGGACGCGAAGATGCCGGCGGTGAAGGGGTCGATGGCGTAGACGGAGACAAAGCGCAGCGGCGCTTCCCATTGGCCCAGCACGATCTGGCCTGCGGTGGTCGACAGCCCGATGGCGGTATTGCGACCGCCCCAAGGACCTTCGCCGTTGTCCACGCGCACATTGGTCTCGAACTGAGCCCATATCGAGGTGCCGCCGCCCAGATCTTCTCTGCTGCGAAATCCCAGTACCGAGAGGTTGTTGGAGAGCCGGTTCGCAGACAGCGTCGGCGCGCCGCCACCGCTTGCGCGCACGTGCTCGACGTCGGTTTTCAGGAATCCATAGATGGACACCGTGCTGGGGGTGGTCGTCTGCGCAAGGGCGCCGGTGGCGCAAAGTGCTGCGACTGCTGCGGATGCCGCGGCCACTGCTTGAACAGGACGCCAGGGTTGTGGGAGCGTGGTGGTGCTTTTCATTTTTCTTTAAAAATACAATGAATAAAAATGGTATACCAAAATGAGTTTTGATTGGACATCAGATTCAAGCAGGCGTGTTTTGGGGTTTCACCTCATTTACTTGACGGGCATCTGGAATCGCGAGGGCCCCAGTGCATGGACCTCTTGCTTTGGACGAACAAAAAAAAGAGCCGCACGGTCGAGTGAACGTGCGGCTCAAAGCCTTGGGGGCCCTCTGCGCAAATCGGATGGACTTGCGTGGAGGGTCCCGGGCGGTTGCAACCGCCGCAGGTCGGGGACGGCGGTTGCGTGTAACGCCTAGTCGATCAGGTCAGGCCGGATCAGCGTGCGGGCCACGGTTTCTTGGGCATTCCTGTCACCGGTTCGCCCAGCAGTGGCGAAGACAGCGCGTACGCACCATGTTCGGTGAACGCCCACATGATGTTGCGGTCGTACTCGGTGTACATCGCGAGCACGCCCTTGCCGAGGGTGTAACCGGGCAGCTGTGTCTGATCGGCAAGCGGTGGCACGAAATAGCCGGCGATCTTGGGGTCGGCCGGGTTGCTCACGTCGAACATCTGCACGCCCGCGGTGTAGAACGAGTAGGGCACGATGTTCTGACGCCAGCCACCGGGCTGACCAATGGCGTTGGAGCGCTTGGGGCCGAAGTTGCCGCCGCGCTGGCAGAAGTCGGTGTAGGGCGCGCCTTCCGGTGGCTTGGGGCGTGGCAGCGTGGTCTCCACCTTCATCTTGGCCGGATTCTTCGCGTTCACCACGAAGATGTCCTTGTAGGGCTCGTAGCAGTCGCGGTTCATCGGATAGCCGCTGGTGAACACATAGCCGGTGCGCTCGTACTGGCTCACGTCCGCGTTGTCGTATTCGGTGCCCGCGAACGAAGGAGGGGTGTTCACGTTGTCCAGAATCTTGGGGTTGGCCGGATCGCTCATGTCGAATGACCACAGGCCCAGGCCGCCCATGGCGCCGAATCCGATCTTGCCGCCGCTTTCGAGCGGCTTGGGCAGAAACATCGGAATGCGCGCGCCCATCCATGAAGCGCGGTTGCCGGCTCGCGGGTTCTTCAGGTATTCAAAGATGCTGGCCTTGTCGTCGACGACCTGACCCGGCACGGTGACCTGCGAGAGGAACTTGGGATCGGCCGGATCGGACATGTCCCAGACCTGGTAGCCGGGCGAATACAGGTAGTTCGGATATTCGGTGAGCGCGTAGCTGTCGTTGGGCGCTGCGGCCAGGATCATGTACTTGCCGCCGTAGTATTCGGGTGAGTCGAGCGAGCCCGAGCCCTGTTGCTGGCCGATCGGCGCGTCGGGGTGCTGGTAGTCGGTGGTGCGGGTGGCGATCAGCTTCCAGTCGCTGGGCAGCGGGCCGTTCATTTCGTAGACCTTGAACCCCTTGAGCGAGCTGTAGCTGCGCTGCGCGGCCACCTTGTCGGGCTCCTGCATCTTCTCGTTCATCAGTCCGTAGCGGCCGATTTCGTACGAGGCCACCATCACCGGCTTGTTCAGCTTCTTGCTCCAGGCGATGGTCGCGCCGCCGAGGTAGTCGGTGACGGTGGCGGCGTTCCAGCGCTCGCTTGGGCCCTTGGGTCCCCAGACCGCACCCTTGGAAAACACGACCTTGGCGTTGGCCGGATCGGTCACGTCCATGATGCGCAGGTAGTCGCGGTCATGCAGGTACAGATAGCGCTTGCCGTCGAAATCGATGATGTTGTTCCATACGTGGAACGGCGAGGCCACGTTTTCATAGAACGCGAGCACCTTGACGTTCTTGGTGAACGTGGTCTTGTCCCAGTGATCGAGCATGCCGGGGAACTTCTGGCCCTTGTGGACCTCGGGCGTCGCCTTGGGCCAAACGAATTCACCGGTCTTGGGGTTCATGCCGTAGTCCACGCCGGGCTTGAGATCCTTGGGCGTGCGGTCCGGCGTGGCGGAGAGCCACTTGGCGAGCCACGGGTCCTTGATGTCCGGAGTGCCTGGCACATGGTTGGGATCGATGGTGGCGGGCTGCGCGGGCGCTGCGGCCTTGGCGGTGTCCTGCGCGACGGCGTTGGCGCCAAGTGCCGCGAACAGCATGACGGCGGCTGCCGATTGGGTCAGCCTGTTGGGAGTGCGAGGCGAAAAGTTCATCTTGTGAGTCTCTCGGAAAACTGGTGAATCTGTTTTGAACGGGTGCCGCTCAGAACGCGTGGCGGATGCCGACGGCAACGCCGGTCGGGCTCTGGCCGGCCGATGGGTTGGCAGACCAGCTCACTGGGTAGGCGATGGCGACGTCCTTCTTGTTCTTCACGTGCGAGGCGAGGAAGTAGACATCGGTGCGCTTGGACAGCCCGTGCGTCACGCCGAGCGTCAGGCCATCGGCGGTGCCGATGTCGGCGTTCTTGTTGTCCTTGCGGTGCACATAGCTCGCGTGAACGCGGGTGCGATCGGTGACGTTCCAGCGCACGCCGAGCTGCGCGTCCCAGCCCTTGGAGGTGAAGCCGACATAGGGAGGGTAGGCGTAATAGCCGTCGTAAGTGTGGTAGACGAAGGTCGGCTCGACGCTGCCAAAGCGGTAGGTGGCGGACAGGTAGTTGTCACGCGCGCTGCGCATTTCGGTCTTGTTGAACACGTCGCGCTGATAGGCCTTCTCGGCGGCGAACCCCACGAACAGGGGGCCGCTGCGGTATTCGGCGGCTGCGCTCATGAAGCGACCCGCCTTGGATCCGTCTTCCTTGCCGAAGGCATACATGAGGCGACCGGTCAATCCGCCAAAGCTGGGCGTCTTGTACTGCAGCGCATTGTCCACGCGGTAAGACGCGTAGAAGAACTGCATGGCATTGACCATGCTGTAGGCGGATGCCCAGTTCGGGTCGGCATAGCCCGCAACCCAGAACGAGGGCGTGAACTGGCGGCCCATGGTCACGTCGCCCCAGTCGCCACGCAGGCCTAGGAAGGACTGGCGGAACTGCGCGCTCATCTCGCCGGTGTCGGCGCCGAACATCGGCTCGATGGTGAAGTAGGCGCGGTTGCTTCCGCCCAGATCTTCGATGCCGCTGATGTTGAAACGCGAGTTGTTCAAACCGCCGCTGCTGATGCGTTTGACGGAACCGCTCTTGCCCGAGTCCTTGAGGTACTCAAGGTTCAGATCGACGAAGCCCGAGAGCGTCACCTTGGATTGCGCGAGGACCGCGCCACCCGCGAGCAGCATTGCCGCCGCCGCCACCATTTTGATTTTTGTCTTCATATTTTCAGGTCTCCAGTTGATTGATTTTTTGCACCTTGATGCCCGCCACCGCACGCATCGCTCATGTGGTTCCTCGCACGGACATCGTGGCTGTGTGCCTGGTGCCGTGCGCTCACTCCGTTTCACCTTGTTTGCCGATGTGTCTTTCGGGATGTCTTCTCCGCCCCCTTGCGGGGGATGCATCCGGCTTCCTTACGGATGCGGGGGAAGTCGTTACTCCGATGTGAAACATGAAAAATACACCAACAGACGTAGGTATACCAAGTAAATATAGTTGGTGCAATCAAATATCGTTGAGAGCTTCGTTTTCTACGTGAAAACGAGCATGAAAAATGAAGCTGCGATCGCGTTGGTGTCGTGAGTGATGACGGATGTTTCTGCTCTGATCCATGGTGAATTTCATGGAAATATGTCGTGAAAACAGATATATTTCATGAATTCATCGTGACAAGAAGAGTGCGCTTCGAAGCTCAAAGAGAGTCATTCAATGATGAATTTTAAGACGACGTATTGCCTCGGAATGCCGTCTTGAAATAGTTGTATTTTCGGTATACCAAAACAAAAAATCCACCATTGCGGTGGATGCGGGAAGTGGAGCGACACCCGTGAAGGATGTCGCTTCCAGTCCGGAGGACTTCAGACGCGTTGGATCGCCAGCTCAGACCTGTTCAGGCGCTTGCTCCAGCCCGAAGAACTTGCGCGCGTTGCGCTCGAGAATGTCGTCACGCTGCGCGGCGTCGAGGAAGGATACATCCTTGACCAGCTTGCCGATGCGTTGCTCTCCCAGCGGGTATGGATAGTCCGATCCGAGCATGATGTTGTCGGTGCTCATCACGTCGACCAGCAGCTTGAGCGCGCCGGGGTCGAAGACGGCGGAATCGACGAACATGCGACGCGCGTATTCCGAGGGGGGGCGAGGGCAGTCCTTGCGCACGATGTCGCGGTGCTTCCAGGCGTTGTCGGCCCGGCCCAGAAGGTAGGCGAAGCTGCCGCCACCATGCGCGAAGCAGATCTTGAGCGACTCGGGAATGCGCTCGAAAGCGCCCGACAGGATCAGCGACATCATCGAGAGCTGCGTCTCGGCCGCCATCGTCACCAGCCAGGGAAGCATCCAGTTCTTCATGCGGCCCGCGCTGCCCATCATGTCCCATGGGTGCTCCAGAATCGGAATGTTGTTCTCCGCGCAGAAGATCAGAAAATCAACGATATCGGGATGGTCCATGTCCTTGTCGCCGACATGATTTCCGATCTGCACGCCCACGCAACCAGCCTTCTTGGCGCGCAGCGCTTCGGCGCAGGCGAGTTTCAGATCCTGCAGCGGCACCTGTGCCAGCGGCTTGAAGCGCGTGGGGTGCTTGGCGCAGAAATCGATGGCCTTCTGATTCATGCGGGCCGCCCAGTCGGCCGCCTTGGCCGCCTCCCACGAGTAGCCGAACATCACCGGCGTCGCGCAGACGATCTGAATGCTGATGCCTTGCTCGTCCATTTCCTTGAGGCGAAAGTCAGGATCCCAGAGCGCCTGATACACGGGGCGAAAGGGCTTGTCGCCGACCATGATCTGGCCTTCGCGGGCACCGGGCTCGACTGCGATCCACGGCGCCAGTTCGGCGTCCACCGCCGCAGCTTCCTGTTGGCTGATCAGCGGGAAAAAATGCGAATGCATGTCGATCATGCGCTGGCTCCTGCGATGGCGTTGTTGACCTTCGAGGTCGCAAGTTGGCGGTGCCATTCCTTGTGCTCGCGCCCAGGATGCACGGTGCCGCAGCCGGAGCAGGTGCGCTCGGCTTCGCTCGTGGCGTAGAACTGTTCGTAGACGGGCGGCAGATCGTGCACGATGCTCTGCAGGCCAAACTCGTAGCGCTTGATGAGCTGGCCGCAGCAGGCGCAGTTCCACTGCAGCGCGTCGGTCTGCTCGGGGCTGCGCGTGTGCTCGACCACCAGGCACAGACTGCCCGCCTCGGGGCGTTGCGGGGAGTGCAGCACGTGGGCTGGCAGCAGAAAGATGTCGCCCTCGCGCAGGTCCACGCGCTCGTACTGTCCGCGATCCAGAATCACGAGATGGGCATTGCCCTTGAACTGGTAGAAGAACTCCTCGATGGGGTCGTCATGGAAGTCCGAGCGGCCGTTGGGTCCGCCGACCACGGTGACGAGAAACTCGCCATCCTTCCACACCTGCGCGTTGTTGACGGGCGGTTTGAGGAGGCGTTCGTTCTCTTCGATCCAGCGCTTGAAGTTGAGTGCGCGTCCGTATTTGAGCATGGGCTGTCTCCTGTTTTTTATGGTGTTTTTCAGGCGGTGCGGGGCCTGTAGGCCACGCCCTTGATCTCGATGAGCAGATGCGGGTGCGGCAATTGGTGCACGGCCACTGTCGTGCGGGTGGGGCCGTTGTAGTCGAAGTATTCGGCCCAGACTTCGTTGTAGCCACCGAAGTCGTTCATGTTCACGAGAAACACGCCGCATTCGACCAAGTCGGAGAGGTCAGCGCCTTCGCTTTGCAATATGTCGCGAATGTTCTCGATCACCGCGCGGGTCTGGGCGCGGATGTCGAGGTTGGTCACGCCCATGGCATCGACCTGCACGCCTTCGAAGGTGTTGTCCTTGCGGCGCGAACTGGTGCCCGAGACATACAGGAAATCGCCTGCGCGCTTGATGTGCGGGAACTTGCCGCGCGGCGTGGCCTTGCCTTCGACCACGGTGGCTTTGCTGTTTATGTCTGACATGTCTATTTGCTCCTTGGATTCTCTGGCTGTGCTCAGGCAGTCGTGTGGAACATCACCGAACCAAGCGACGATGCACCGCTGCCGATGTGGCACTCCACCGTGACGCCGGGGGCGAGCGCCTCGGCTGCTGTGGCCGCACCGGCCATGATCAGCGAGCCTGCGGGCAGCGTCATTTCTGCGCCGCGCAGCAGGCGCGAAGCCTGCACGATGCTGCGCAGCGGCTGACCGAGGATCGCGGCGGTGGAGCCAACCTGGGCGTTGCGGCCGTTGATCTGCAGGCGTACGCCGGCGTTGGTGAGTGCATCGAAGTTGCGCGACCATGGGCCGACGACGAGGCCAGCGGACGAGCAGTTGTCGGCCACCACGTCTTCGAGCGTGAACTTGAAGTTGCGGTAGCGCGAGTCGATGAGTTCCATCGCGGGAGCGACGGCTTCGAGATAGTCGACTGCCTCGAGCGCTGTGAGCGGACCGTTGATGTCCTTCTTCGTGATGAAGCAGACCTCGGGCTCGACGCGTGCGTGGATGTAGCGCTTGAGGTCGACGACCGCGCCTTCTTCTTCGAGCATGGCATCGGTGAGCAGGCCCCAGATGAGGCTGTCCACGCCCATCTGAATCATCTTGGCGCGGCTGGTGAAGCCGAGCTTGATGCCGACCATGCGCTCTCCGCGCTCGATGCGGCGGGCGATCGAGGCGCGTTGGATGACGTAAGCCTCTTCGAGATTGAAGTGGCCCGCTTCAAACTGGTCCACCTCGGCGGCGTGGCGTGCCGCATCGTCCAATGTCTGTGCAACTTGCGCGATCTTCTGCTGGTTCATCGTCCGTCTCTCCATCCTCATGACTGTTTGCCGAACACGGCGCTCACCGAGCCCAGACCTTCGATCCGCGCGGTGTAGACATCGCCGGGTTTCACCACGGCCATGGGGCCGAGTGCTCCGGTCATCACCACGTCGCCCGCCTTGAGCGGCGTGCCCACGCGCACCATGGTGTCCGCGAGCCAGACGGCAGCGTTCAGCGGGTTGCCGAGGCAGGCCGCGCCCACGCCGACCGACACCGGTTCGCCCCTGCAATCCATGCGCATCCCGCAGCCCGCGAGGTCGAGCTTGGCGAGCGGCACAGGCTGCGTGCCGAGCACGAACAACGACGACGAGGCGTTGTCCGCGACGGTGTCGGTCAGGCGGATGTCCCAGTTGGCGATGCGGCTGCCGACGACCTCGATGGCGGCGACGGCGTAGGCGGTCGCACTCAGGATGTCGGCCAGGGTGTGGCGCTCGTGCGGCAGGTCCCGCGCGAGCACCAGCGCAATCTCGGCCTCGGCCTTGGGCTGCTGCAGACGGCTCCAGGCGATCTCCTCGCCATCGCCCACGGCCATTTCGGCGAACAGCGCGCCGAAGTCGGGCGAGTCGACGCCAAGCTGTTTCTGCACGGCGATGGAGGTCAGGCCGATCTTGCGGCCCACGAGTCGATGGCCCATCGCCTTGCGGCGTTCGGTGTTGATCTGCTGGATGGCGTAGGCGGCGGCGATGCCATCACCGCCCAGTTGCGCGATCTCGTCGCGCAGCGGCGTGATGGGCTGGTTGCGTTGCTCGGCCTGCCACAGTCGGTCGGCCATGCCTTGAAGAAGTGCTTGCATGGAGGCGGCTCCTGAATCGTTATGGGAGAGTTGTGGGGTCTGCACCGTTTTGGCAGAACATGAATTCGATCTCGACGAGTGCACCCAAGGGCAGCGCGCTCACGCCCACGGAGGTGCGCGCGGGCGGGGAAATCTGTGTTGTCGGCGTGAACTGCCGCTCCCAGATCTGATTGATCGCGGGAAACAGGTCCATGCGCGTGGTGTAGATGCGCGCGAGCATGAGATCGTCCAAGCCGAAGCGGTAGTCGGGCAGCGCCAGATGCAGGTTGTCGAAGATGCGCTGGGTCTGCGCGGCCACGTCGCCGTCGATGAGCGTGCCGGTTTGAGGATCGAGCGCGACCATGCCGGAGACGATGCCGAGCGCACCGTTTCTTATGCAGGGCGTATACATGAACTTCGGCTGCGGCCCGTGGGCGGAGGTGATGCGTTCGTGCATGATCAGATCGCCACGCAGATGTTGGTGGTTTCGGAGTAGAAATCAAGCGAGAAGCGTCCACCCTCGCGCCCGATGCCCGAGAGCTTGGAGCCGCCGAACGGCGTGCGCAGATCGCGCGAGAACCAGGTGTTGATCCACACGATGCCCGCATGGAACTGGCGCGAGACGCGGTGCGCGCGCGAGAGGTTCGTGGTCCACACGCAGCCCGCGAGGCCGTAGGCCGAATCGTTGACGCGGGCGATGACTTCCTCTTCGGTATCGAACGGGCTGATGTGGCAGACGGGGCCGAAGACTTCTTCGCGCATGCAGCGCGCGGTGTCGGGCAGGCCGGTCCAGATCGTGGGCTGCACGAAAGCGCCGTTGTCGCGCGCGTCGCCGAACGTCGGCACGCCGCCGCCGCTCACCACCGTCGCGCCTTCTTCCACGGCCAGGCGGTAGTACGAGAGCACCTTGTCGCGATGCTCGTGCGAGATCAGCGAGCCCATGAACACGCCTTCCTCGTCGGGCCAGCCGATCTTGAGCGCCTCGGTCTTTGCCTTGAGCGCGGCCACGAACTTGTCAAAGATCGAGCGCTGCACGAACACCCGTTCTGAGCACAGACAGACCTGGCCCGAGTTGGTGAAGCTCGACTTGATGATGCCGTCCACCGCCTGCTCGAAATCGCAATCCTCGAACACGATGGCACCGTTCTTGCCGCCGAGCTCGAAGGAGATGTCCTTCACCCCATCGGCCACGGCCTTCATGATGGCCGCTCCCGTGCGCGACTCGCCGGTGAAGGTGACGGCGTCCACGTCGGGGTGCCTGGTCATCGCTTCGCCTGCCGACCCCGGGCCGAAGCCGTGCACCAGGTTGAACACGCCGGGCGGCACGCCAGCCTCGGCGAACGCCTCAGCCAGCAGCGTGGCCGACGACGGCGTTTCCTCCGACGGCTTGACTACCATGGTGTTGCCGCAGATGAGGGCCGGGCCCGCCTTCCACGTCATCGACAGCAGCGGCAGATTCCATGGACAGATGCTTGCGATCACGCCGAGCGGCTTGCGCACGGTGTAGTTCATCAGTTCCTGACCATTGGCCAGACGCGTCTCGAAATACTCGCCATTCGCTACTTTGCCGAGATCGGCAAAAGTGCGCAGATTGGCCATGCCGCGATAAATGTCGAGCGCACGCGCCTGCGCCATGGGCCTGCCGGTGTCGGCGACCTCTGCGGCGACGAACTCCTCAAAGCGGCGCTCGATCACATCGGCCACCTTGTAGACTAGGGCCGCGCGCTCCTGCACACTCATCTTTCCCCAAGGGCCGTGCAATGCCCTGCGTGCGGCCTGCACCGCACGATCCACGAGCGCCGCGTCGGCCTCGTGAACCTTGCCCAGAAGCGTACCGTCGAGCGGGCTGATGTTGTCGAAAGTCTTGGCCGTCGCGACGAACTCGCCGTCGACGTAGTTGCGCAGGGACACGAGGCCGGGGGGAAGGCCAAAGCGCGGCGGGGTTGTCATTTTTCTGTCTCCACTGAACGGTCTGATGGTGGACAGTCTAGGCAGGGCGGGACGCGTTGAATAATGAAATCGGCTTGCGCATGTATTCCCTGCGAGAATAGATATGGGCATTCAACCCCCGCGGCAGCGGCAGGTCACAGGTGGTGCGTATCGCGGAGCTGCTCAGTCCGCTGATGGCGCATACCGGCTCGCCATGCCGTCATTCCTGCACGGACGATTGACGCAGTGCCTGAATGAAGCTTTGAACGATGGCGCTCTGTTCGCGGTCGGAGCGGATGGTGTAGCCCATGGTCGTGGCCTCGCTCAGGTGATCGAAGGCGAGCACCTTCACCAGTCCCAACTCCTCGAACCTTCGCGCCACGGAGCTCGGCATGATGCAGACCATGTTCCATTTCACGATCAGCTCGAGATTGGTGAGGATGGAGACCGACTCGATCACATGCTCCGGCACCGGCAGCTGTTTTTCACGGAAGAAGGTGAGCACCGCGCGGTAGGTGGCGGAATCGCGCGTGGGGACGATCCATTCGAGGCCGTGCAGCGCGTCCAGAGTGACCGGCTTGCGCCGCTGGGCGAGCGGGTGTTGGGCGGACACCACCACGTTCAAACCTTCGTCGTAGAGCGGCACGTGGCGCAGTGCGCCAAGGCCCTTGCGGTCGGGCAGATAGACGCTCGCGTCTTCAGGAAGAATGCCGAGCACGATGTCCAGCTCGCCCTTGAGCAGCATGGGATAGAGCGTGGCGTTCGCGCCGACCTTCACGGTGACGCTCACGTTCGGCGCGATGCGCTTGAGATGGCCGAGCGCGTTGGGCAGCATGGTGGCGGATGCGGCGATCAACGTGCCGACGATCAGATGTCCTGCCGTGCCGGATTTCCACGAGGCGAGGTCTTCGGACAGATAGCGCAGCTGCGACAGCATGAGCTTGGCGTGGTGCTCGAACTGATGACCGACGTCGGTGAGCGCCATGCCTCGCTTGCTGCGCTCGAACAGCGTGACGCCGAGCTGCTGCTCGAGATCCTGGATCGACTTGCTGATCGCGGGCTGCGTCATCGCGAGCTCGCGCGAGGCCGCGAGCACCGATCCGGACTCGATCACCTTGGTGAAGATCGCGAGCTGCTGCAGCCGCAGTCGCCGCGCGAGCGCGAGGCCGGATGGGAAGGCTGGATCATGCATCGCGGACATTTCGGGCTCTCTGACTGACGCTTCGCGCTTCAGCGCGCCGCAGGCACGACGCCATTGAGCGCCGAGATGTAGTCCACCGGGTCGATGTTGCCGCCCGAGATCACGCAGACCACATCTCCCTTGACGCGCGGATCATTGATCGCCGCAGCCAGCGAAGCGGCGCCCGCGCCCTCGGCAACGACCTTGGCCTTCGCGTACAGCAGCTGCATGGCCTCGACCACTTGTGCGAGCGTGACGACGCTGGTCCCGTCAATCAATTCGCGCACGATGGGCCAGAGCGCGGGCACGACGGTGGGACCGCCGATGCTCTTGATGAAGGAATTCTGCGCATCGACCTCCACCACCTTGCCGGCGGCGAGTGCGGCCGTGGCGGGAGCTGCATGTTCTCCCTCGCAGGCCAGCACCCGCACGCCCGGCTGCAATGCGCGGATGGCCGATGCGACACCAGTGACCAGGCTGCCGCCGCCGATGGGCGAGAGCACCCAGTCGGGGCGGGGCAGGTCTTCCAGAATCTCGAAGCCGATGGAGCCATTGCCCGCGAGCACGCCGTTGTCGGTGACCGGGTTGATCAGCAGTTCGGGGCCTTCGGGCGCGTCTTCTTCGGTGATGTAGTTCCACCAGGTGTCGCCGCTGATGAAACGCACGTCGCCGCCGAGCTTGCGCACGCCCTCGATCTTGGTGAGGGGCGCATCGGTCATCATGTAGGCGGCCATCGAAATGCCCAGCTGCCGCGCGGCCCATGCCGTGCCATAGGCCATGTTGCCCGAGCTCGACACCGCGACGCCGTGCGCGAGCGCTTCGCGATCCCGCGTGAGCAGCGCCGAGAGAGCGGGGCGCAGCTTGAAGGCTCCGATGGGCTGCAGGGTTTCGAGCTTGACGAAGATGCGCCGGTCCTTGAGCGGCAGGCCCAGATCGATGAGCGGCGTGCGTCGCACATAGGGGCTGATGCGCTCACGGGCGGCCGTCATCTCCGTGAGGGTGGGGCGTCGGGGCTGGTTGCGTACTGGCTTCACGGGTGGGTCTCCTGATGGTTTTTCTTGTGTGGTGCCGCATGTCGGCTCGGTGATCGGGCGCGACTTCTGGTCTTATCCTGTTTGTTTTTTGCTTCTGGTTTTCTGCGCGGATGCGGTGCTGGCCGCTGACTTGGCCGCCGGGCTTTTCCTCGCCGGCTTGCCATCCTTGCTCGCCTTGCGCCGCGCCAGCTGTTCCTGCACGGCGTTGGTGCGCTCGAACACGTCCATGGTCGTGCCCGCGTGTTCGGCCATCAGCATCAGGGCGCGGTCCACATCGCGGTCCAGCACCGCGTGGAGCAGCTCGGTATGGTGAGCGGTGCTCATCGCGTTGCGCAGCGCGTCGAAGGCTTCTTTCGCATCGGCCTGCTTGTTCTTGAACACCGGAAGAATCGCGAGCACGCGGTGATGGCGCTGCAGCTGTTCGTGGATCTGCGCCTGAAACCGCAGCAGCCACTTGGAGACCGCCGCGCTCAGCAGCGTCTGGTGGAATGCGGCGTGAAGGTGCTCCCACTGGCTCAACGTTTCTTCGGACGGATCATCCACCGGCAGCGTGCAGCGGCTCAGCCGGTGGTGCGCGGCCACGAGAGACGCCTCCCATTCGGCATCGCCGTTCTCGATGGCCTCCTTCAGGAGCGGCAGTTCGATGGCCTGGCGGGCGCGCTGCAGATCGTCGAGCTCTTCGCTCGACACCGGGGCGACCGCGAAGCCGCGATTGCGCCGGTACACCACCAGCCGCTCGGCCTCGAGCCGCGCCAACGCCTCGCGCACCGGTGTCCAGCTCAGGCCATAGCTGGCTTTGAGTGAGCTGGGGCGCAGAGCCGTGTCGGCAGGCAGTCTGGCGGCCAGGATTTCACGACGCAGCAATTGGTAGGCGGCATCGGTCTTGGAGTCTCCGTCGGCAGTCATTTGGATGGCATACCTTTCACTCAAGGGTAAATACCAAGATCTATATCTGGTATGTAACTTAATATTCGATCCCGCAAACTATATATTATTTTTGCGTTGCAGATACCTCCCTCTAACCCTAACGACCCGGCACCCTGAACGCCGGGCAACTCAGGAGACAAGACATGGTTGCCACCACATCCCGCACGGGTTTCAACAAGGCGCTGATCGCAGGTGCTCTGCTGACCGCATTCGCCGGCAGCGTCTGGGCCGAGCCGATGAAGATCGCCATCGCCAATTTCGGTGATCACCCGCAGCTCAACGAATCCGTGACCGGCTTCAAGAAGCAGCTCGCCAAGGAAGGCTTTGTGGAAGGCAAGGACGTGGTCTACGAACTGAGCCACACCAACTTCGACGCCACTTTGCTGCCGCAGATGATCGCCAAGCTGCAGGCGGGCAAGCCCAAGCTGATGATGACCATCACCACGCCGGTCTCCCAGGTCGCCAAGAAGACGCTGCAGAACTCCGGCATTCCGGTGGTCTTCAGCGTGGTGACGGATCCGGTGGCGGCCAAGCTCACGCCGTCGTGGGACAAGGGCGATGTCGGCATCACCGGTTCGTCCGACCTGCAGGACATGAACGCCGTGATGCAGTTCGCTCACAAGCTGGTGCCCAATTCCAAGAATTTCGGCATGCCTTACAACCCCGGCGAGGCCAACGACGTGGCTCTGCTCGAGAAGGTCAAGCAGGCCGGTGCCGGCAGCGACTACAAGATCGTCTCGGTGGGGGTGGACAACGCCAACGACATCCAGCAGCGCATCACCTCGCTCAAGGGCAAGGTCGACGTGCTCTACAACCCCACCTCCAACCTGCTGCAGCCAGCGACCCCGGCCGTATCGGCCGCCGCGCGCCAGATCGGCGTTCCGCTGATGGGCGCGGACCCCGAGCCGGTGCACAAGGGCCTGGTGGTGGCGGCCGTGGCCGTGCGCTACGAGAAGGTCGGCGAGAACGCGGGCAAGATCGCCGCGCGCATTCTGCGTGGTGAAGACCCCAAGAACATCGCCCCGATGAAGCCCACGCTGGCCGACCACGAGACCGTCGTCTCGCGCTCCGCGCTCAAGGCCTTCAAGATGACCGCGCCCGCGTCCATCGCGGACTGCAAGTGCTTTGTGGACTGATGGCCTCCAGCGCCACGTTAACGGGACAGTGATTCAAACGTGATTCAAACCGGGCGAGGGTGTCTATCCAAGCCTTCGCCCGGCGAGCAATCCGAGGAGACAAGACAGTCATGCTGGAAGTAAGAAACGCACGCAAGGTGTTCTATCGCGGCAAGCCCGACGAGAAGATCGCGCTCAACGACCTGAACCTCAAACTGGGCACAGGGGAGTTCGGCATCATCATCGGCACCAACGGCGCTGGCAAGAGCACCATGCTCAACGCCATCAGCGGCGCACTGCCGCTCGATTCGGGCTCGGTGGTGGTCGGCCACGAGGACGTCACCCATCTGCCCGTGCACAAGCGTGCCGAGCGCATCACCCGCGTGTTCCAGGATCCGATGAAGGGCACTGCCGCCAGCATGACGATTGCCGAGAACATGCTGCTGGCCGAGCTGCGCGTGCAAAAGCGCACGCTGCGCCCCGGCCTCACGGCGGCACGCCGCGCGCTGTACCGCGAGCGCCTGTCGGTGCTGGGCCTCGGCCTTGAAGACCGGCTCGACGCGCGCGTCGACCTGCTCTCGGGCGGACAGCGCCAGTCGCTCTCGCTGGTGATGGCGGTGAGCACATCGCCCCAACTGCTGCTGCTCGACGAGCACACGGCTGCGCTCGATCCGCGTACCGCAGACCTCGTGATGGCGGCCACCGTCAAGGCGGTCGAGGCCTTCAAGCTCACCGTGCTGATGGTCACCCACAACATGCAGCACGCCATCGACTTTGGCCACCGCGTGTTCATGGTGGACGCGGGCCGCGTGAAACTGGAGATCGGCCCCGATGAAAAGAAGGGCCTCACCGTGCCCGACCTGATCTCCCACTTCTCCACCAAGAGCGACCGCATGTTGCTGGCGAGCTGATCACCATGACCGAATTCATCCAAACCACCTTTTCGACGTTCTACGCACTGATTCCCGTCACCATCGCGCAGAGCCTGATCATGGGCTTCGTGGTGCTTGGCATCATGCTGCCTTTTCGCGTGCTTAACTTCCCCGACATGACGGCGGAGGGCGCGTTCCCGCTCGGCGGCTGCGTCGCCACCGTGCTCATCGTCTCCGGTGTGAATCCTTGGCTGGCCGTGGCCGTCGCCATTCTCGCGGGCTTCATCGCGGGATGCTGCACCGCCTACATCCACCTGCGCTTTCGCATCCACACGCTGCTCGCTGGTATCTTGATGACGACGATGCTCTACAGCATCAACCTGCGCATCATGGGCCGATCCAACATCTCGCTGTTCGGCAGCGACAGCATTCTGGACGTGATTCCCGTGGCCGACGCGGGCTCTCCCTGGAACAAGATCGCCATCGTCGGCGTGCTGCTGGC
The DNA here is from genome assembly GCF_015354245.1 of Diaphorobacter caeni. Classification (GTDB taxonomy): domain Bacteria; phylum Pseudomonadota; class Gammaproteobacteria; order Burkholderiales; family Burkholderiaceae_C; genus Diaphorobacter_A; species Diaphorobacter_A caeni. The sequence goes on along the minus strand of NZ_JADKYZ010000009.1, from coordinate 156,297 downwards.
CATCGCCTTCTTCGTGATGAACTACTTCTTCAAGACCGAGAAGGGCACCGCCATGCGCGCCGTGGGCGCCAACCCCGACATGTCGGAAGCGCAGGGCATCAACGTCTGGACCGCCACCATCATCGGCATCGGCATCGCCGGTGGCTTCTCCGCCATGGCGGGCGCGCTGATGGTGCAGTCGCAGGGCTTCGGCGACATCAACATGGGCCTGGGTGTGCTGATCAACGGACTGGCCGCGCTGATGATCGGCGAGGCCATCATCGGCAACCAGACCGTGTTCCGCCAACTGCTCGCTCCCATCGTCGGCGCGCTGATCTACTATCAGCTGATCTCGCTGTGCCTGGCCGCCAACATGCCGCCGCCGGATCTCAAGCTCGCCACCGGCCTGTTCGTGCTGTTCATGCTCGGCCTGCCATCGCTGCGCGGTGGCCGCAAGAGCGGCAGCGCCCCTGGCCGCGAGGCCATGCGCGAGCGACCTGCAGCTTGATGCCGAATCGGCGCACGACACCAAGAATCCATTCCGGCCATTTTTACTCCACGCCCCCCTGGTGCCCCATAACGGCATCCCAGCGGGGCGGCCATTCTCGACAGGACCTTTCATGACAACCCAGAAAATCACACTCGCCGACTGCCGCGCTCTGGACGCGAGCGACCCGCTGGCGAAGCTGCGCGACCAGTTCGATCTGCCCTCCGACGTCATCTACCTCGACGGCAACTCGCTCGGCGCCATGCCCAAGACATCGGCCAAGCGCGCGCAAGACGTCATCACCCAAGAATGGGGCGTGGGCCTGATCCGCAGCTGGAACACCGCCGGCTGGTTCGACATGCCGCGAAAGCTCGGCAACCAGCTCGCGCGCCTCGTGGGCGGCAAGGACAACGAGGTCATCGTGACCGACACCACGTCCACCAACCTGTTCAAGGTGATGGCCGCCGCGCTGCGCCAGCAAAAGGAAAAGGCGCCCGCGCGCCGCGTCATCGTCTCCGAGCGCAACAACTTCCCGACCGACCTGTACATCACCCAGGGACTGATGGACATGCTGAGCTCGCTCGGCAGCGCAGACTACGAACTGCGCCTCGTTGACGGCGCCGCAGGTCTTGAAGCCGCACTGACCGAAGACGTCGCCGTGGTGCTGCTGACCCACGTGAACTACCAGACCGGCTACATGTACGACATGGCCGACATCACCGCCAAGGCTCACAAGGTCGGCGCGCTCACGATCTGGGATCTGTGCCACTCCGCAGGCGCGGTGCCCGTTGACCTGAACGGCGCGAACGCTGACTACGCCGTCGGCTGCACCTACAAGTTCCTGAACGGCGGCCCCGGTTCGCCCGCGTTCCTCTGGGTCAACCCCAAGTACCAGGAAAGCTTCTGGCAGCCCCTGTCCGGCTGGTGGGGCCACGCCCGCCCCTTCGCGATGGAGTCGAACTACGACCCGCATCAGGGCGTCAAGCGCTATCTCTGCGGCACCCAGGCCATCACCTCGCTCGCCATGGTGGAAAACGGCCTCGACACCTTTGCCGACACCAACATGGACGAGCTGCGCGTGAAGTCACTCCAGTTGACCACGCTGTTCATCGATCTGGTGAATCAGGAGTGCGAGGGCTTCCCGCTCACGCTGAACACCCCGCTGGACACCAAGTACCGCGGCAGCCAGGTCGGCTTTGAACACCCGCACGGCTTTGCCGTGGTGCAGGCCCTGATCGAGCGCGGCGTGATCCCGGACTACCGCGAGCCCAAGATCATGCGCTTCGGCTTCACGCCGCTGTACATCGGGTTTGAAGACGTGTGGAACGCGGTCGCGGTGCTCAAGGACATTCTGGTGAGCAAGAGCTGGGACCAGCCGAAGTTCCATCAGCGCGGGACGGTGACCTGATTGGATTCAGGGTTGATATTTGACTGACTGACTGGCTGCGGCGCGTTCTGGATGTGCTGCAGCCAGGGTTTGAAGGTCTGGGCCGCTGCTTTGTACACGGCCTTTTTTTGTGCGCGGCCTTTTCTGTTGTGGAGGCGCTGGTCGTCCTTTCTTAGGTGCGACGTTGAGCTTTCATGCACCTTGCTCGTTCGGCGTCTGCCTTTGCACCTCGTAGCGCAATTCCGCCATGCCTGCGCCCATCTTGTGAACAGACGCAAGTTGCAGACTGGGATGGAGTGCTCTGCGCGGGAACAATGGCTTGCCTTTGCCCAGCGTCACAGCGCCGATCTGGACAATGATTTCATCCAGCAATTCAGCGTCGTAGAACTGCCCGGCAAGATCGCCACCACCGACGATCCAAATGTTCTTGTCCCCCGCAACGGCGCGCATCGCGGCATGGACGGATCGCACATCGCCGTTGACGAATTGGATATTCGCACCGCCAATGTTCTGAAGCTCGCGGCTGGTAAATACCCACGCGGGCTGTGAATATGGCCATGGAGAACCCGTCTCCGAAGCCACTTTTTCAGCATTGCGCAACATCCACTCGTAGGTGGAAGAGCCCATAGCCAAAGCTCCAACGTGGGAAATGAACGTTGGATAGCTGGACTCATTCACGTTGCCCAAGGCGAAAAGCCAATCCAGGGAGTCGTCCTCGGTTGCGAGGAAGCCGTCCAGGCTGGTGGCGGTGTAGTACTGCGTTTTCATGGGCCAAATTGTAGGTGTGGTCGTACGGACGGTCGCTGGCGAGTTTCGTGTGTTTCAGAGAAATTCGGTCGTGATCGCGGAAACTCAACGGCATGCATTTGATGACATCGGAGGTCGAATGTCGAATGCCTGCTGTTGGCAGCAAGCTGAATCTGAATTCGCCGTGTAATTGCCTCTCTCGGAAATACCCAAGCGACACAACGGAGAGCCGGAACGCGTTGCAGGCGCGGAGACTGGCAGAATGCGTGCGCAGAGGACGACACTATGCGCTTACCTTCCCGCCACATCCCTCCACGCAGAACCCCGTCTCGTGCAGCGCCGACGGCCCTGTGCTGCTTCTTTGCCGCCATGGCGCTGGCGTTCTGGTGGATGGCATCGATTCAGGCAGTTTTGGCGGTAACCGCTTTTGTCGCGGTAGCCGGCATCGCAGCCGGCTCGACGGAATCCAAGCGCCGCGCCCGTCTGCTTCAACTGGCCGCAGAGCGGCAAGGTGAATCGATCTGCCAATTTGCGCGCAGCTTTGACACGCGGGTGGTGGATACGTGGATCATCCGTGCCGTCCACGACACGCTGCTGCAGGAGCTGGAAGCACGCCGCGCGGCATTTCCGGTCCGGGCTTCCGATCGCTTGGATGATATGTTTTTCGATGCCGACGACCTCGACATGGCCGTTGCGCCCGAGGTCGCGCGGCGCGCGGGGCGCTCGCTCGACAACGGGGCGGCGAATCCTTATTTCGGCAAGGTGCAGACCGTTGGCGATCTGGTCATGTTCTTTCATTTTCAGGCGAAAGAATGCAGCACCCCGGGCGGTCTGGCTAGCCGATGCAGGCCACGGCCTTGATCTCCACCACCATGTCCGGATGCGGCAAGCCGCGCACGACGATGGTGGTGCGTGTCGGCGCTTGGTGTTCGTCGAAGAACTCCGCCCATGCTTCGTTGAACGCGGCGAAGTCGCCCTGATCGACGAGGTAGCAGGTCAGGTCGATGCAGTCCGTAAGGCTCGCTCCGGCTTCGCTCAGGATGGCTTCGATGTTGCGCAGCACGCGTCTTGTCTGCGTGGGCACGTCGTATTCGACGTGGCCGTCGGCGTGGTGCCGCACGCCGTCGATGTTGCCATCGGGCATGCGCGCGCTCACGCCGGCGACGTAGATGGTGTTGCCGTTCTGTCGCCAGCGTGCGTAGTTGCCGAGCGGTTTCGGCAGGCCTGTGGGGGCCGCGCCGATCGTCATCGCTGCATGCCTTCCATGCCCTTCACGCCCATATCGAAGCCGATGTCGCGCAGTTGCGCCATCATGCCGTCGGCCCAAGATGGGTTAGCGGGTGTCAGCGGTGGGCGCACATGTTCCCATTCCTTGTCGCCAAAGGCCTTGGCGACGACATGCTTGAGCGCGGGGATCATGGGCTGGGACTGGAAGATGTTGCGCACTGCCTTGAGCTGGGCTTGCATCGCGTCGAACTCCGGTGTTCCCCAGGCCTTGAGCGCGCGGTCGATCAGCTGTGGCTGGACGTTGGCGGTGGCCGAGATGCAGCCCGCAGCGCCGAGCGGCAGGGCCTTTTCGAGCAGGGCTTCAGAGGCGGGGTAGACCTCGAAGCCGGGGAATTCGCGCAGCATCCGTTCGGTGTTTTCCCAGTTGCCCGAGCTGTCTTTGATGCCGACGACGGTACGCGGGTACGACTTGATCAGGCGCGCGATCAAATCGCAGCTGATGGGCACGCCGGTGAACTGGGGGATGTGATAGAGGTAGAGTTTGAGCCGGTCGGAACCCACGGACTCGATGATGTTGGCGTAGTAGGCGAAGAGGCCGTCGTCGGATGCGGGTTTGAAGTAGAACGGCGGCAGGGTCAGCGTGCCTGCGCAGCCCAGCGCCACCGCGGCGCGCGTGAGCGAGATGGTCTCGGGCAGGGCGCAGAGGCCGGTGCCGGGAATCACGCGGTTGGCTGGGATGCCCGCGTCGACCAGTTGCTCGAGCAGCGTGATCTTTTCTTCGAGCCCGAGCGAGTTGGCTTCGCTGTTGGTGCCGAACACCGCCAGACCAGCGCCTTGCGAAACAAGCCAGCGGCAAAAGTGGATGAAGGCCGTGCTGTTGACCGTGAGGTCGGCGTTGAAGGGCGTGAGCGCGGGGGTGAAAACCTGCGGGCTGCGTGGCGTGGTGCGTGGTGTGTTGTCCGTCATTGTGGCTGTCTCCGTTGTTGAATATCGGGTGCTCAGAGCGTGTTGGCGATCTCAGGCTGCGGGCGTTTGCGCGTCGCGCATGAAGGCGATGAGTTCGGGGCCCAGTGTTTCCTCGCCGCTGTTGAAGTGGGCGACGATGGAGGTGTGGTTGTGCCGGGGCAGCGCGGTGAAGCGGGTGAGGGCGGTGCGCGGTGGCTGCTTTGCGGCCTCGAAGAATTCCTGGCCGTAGCGGTCCAGATGCGTGTTCTCGTGTTCGGCCACGGCGATCAGCAACGGCACGTTGCAGCGCTGCACATGGGAGGAGGGGGAGCGCGCGGCGTAAAGCGATGCGTCTTCGCCGAAATAGGCGCGCACGCCGTTGGCGTTGGGGTTGTCGGGCAGCACATCGGCGGTGAGGCGCGCGCTGATCAGCATGGCGCCCGCGATGTCATCCTCCGTGAGCCGGCCGTTCACGGCGGGATCGAACAGGGCGCTCGCCACATGCGAGCCGCCCGCCGAGTGGCCCATGAGAAAGATGCGCGCGGGGTTGCCGCCGAAGGCCGCGATGTGCCGCTGCACCCAGCGCACGGCGGCGATCACGTCATCCGCGCCTCCGGGATAGGGCGCATCGTGGGCAAGGCGATATTCCACATTCACCGCGACGCAGTTCTGGTGCGCGAACCAGTAGGTGACGTTGTCATAGATGGCGCCGTTGGCACTCTTGTTGCCGCGGATGAAGGCACCGCCGTGAAAGAACATGAGCACGTCGCGGGGCTTTGCCGCCGCGTTGCGCCATGCCGCGCGGCTGTAGACGTCGAGCCGCTGGCGCTCCGCTTCTCCGTAGTGGACATCGCGCTCCACGTCGATGCCGCCGTTGTCGGTCTGCAGCACCAGCGGCGAGTAGGTCTTCACCGCCAGATCGCGATGCGCATTGATGTCGGTGGCCCAGATGGCTCCGGCCGCGTCGAGTTGCGCCTGCTGATCCGCGTTGAGCGTGCCGAAGGGGTGTGATGAGTGATGCATGTCAAAAATTATACACATTGATTGTTTGGTATACCAATATCAAATTTAATCGATATAATTTTCTGGTCAACACACTCATCAGGAGACTTTGGTATGGAAAAACTCAGACACATCGCCTTGTCCGTCAGCGACCCCGAGGCAGCTGCCACGTTCTTTGAACAGGCGTTCGGCATGACGCGCGCCGGTCGCGCGATGCGCGGCTGGTACATGACGGACGGCGTGATGAACGTCGCGCTGCTGAACTTCAAGGACGAGGCGGTGCCGGGTTACGAAAAGCTCAAGGACGTGCGCGGCGTGATTCACTTCGGCATGTGGGTGGACAACCTCGAAGAGGCTGAGAAGAAGGTGATCGCCGCCGGTGGCACCTATCTCACGGGTCGCAAGGAGACTGATCCCAACGTGTTCTACGAAGTGAAGTACCGCACGCCCGACGGCATCGTTTTCGACATCACCGAGTCGGGCTGGAAGGGCGCGGTCAAGGAGGTCGCTCCGGTGGAAGCCGCAGAGACCAAGCCCGCGTGAGCGAAGGGCACGCATCTGATGCCGCCATGCGGGAACGCCCGCATGTGCTGGCGTTGATCCCGCTGCCGGAGGTCACGCGCCGCGCGCTTTCGACCCTCTACGATTTGCACATGGCAGAGCGCGGGCCGGGCGAGGTCGACGATGCCGGCGATGCCGTGCCGCTCGACCGCATCGTGGCCGTGGTCACCAATGGCACGACGGGCCTCGGCGCGGAGCTGATGCGCCGCATGCCCGCGCTGCGCGTGGTGAGCGCGTTTGGCGTAGGACATGAAAACGTCGATCTCGCCTGCGCGACGCAGCGGGGCGTCGTCGTCACGAATGCGCCGGGCACGAACGACGAGACCGTGGCCGATCACGCACTGGGCTTCCTGCTCGCGCTCGGCCGCGGCTACGGCGCGCTCACGCAGGCGGTGCGCGCGGGTGACTGGGAGCGGTTGCGCACCGCGCGGCCCACGCTCAGCGGTAGCGTGGTCGGGATCATCGGCATGGGCCGCATCGGCCAGGGCATCGCGCGGCGCTGCGCGGCGTTCGGCATGCGGGTGTTGTACTGCACCCGTACTCCGCGTGCGGAACTGGCCTATGACTACGAGGCTGATCTGCTCGCGATGGCCGGGCGCTGCGACTATCTGGTCGCAGCCTGTCCGGGCGGTGCCGCCACCCGCCACATCATCGACGCCGACGTGCTGCGCGCGCTGGGGCCGCAGGGTTTTGTGGTGAACGTGGCGCGTGGCTCGGTGGTGAACACGGGCGATCTGGTGCATGCCATGCAGCATGGGCTGATCGCGGGTGCTGGTCTGGACGTTCTGGAAGACGAGCCACTGGTGCCCGAGGCGCTCAAATCCCTCGACAACGTGCTGATCACGCCGCACATGGCGGGCCGCTCGCCAGCAGCCCAGCAGGCGCAGACGGATGCGCTGCTGGCCAGCTTTGCCGACGTGCTCGCGGGACGTCGGCCGGAGCACGTCGTTTCATGAATCGCTGATTTCTGGTTCATTGAATGGCAACGAAAAAGCTCGGGAACCTTGCCGGTCCCCGAGCTTTTTTATCGTTGCATCAACCGCTTACTTCTTCTCTTGCGTTTTGGACGCGACCAGATGGGCCGGTGGCGGCACCACGAAGCGCTCAAGCCGGTACTGGTCGAAGCTCTCCAGATTGCGCTCCCAGACTTCGGCCTTGTGCCGGCCGTCCTGCGGGATCTGGGTCATCTCGCAGTAGACCTCGACGTTGTTGCCGTCCGGGTCCTTGAACACGAGGAACAGGTTGTTGCCGGGCCCGTGGCGGCCGATGCCGCGCACGATCTCGACACCATGCTCCTGCAGCACCTTGACGGAGCGTTCTATCTCTTCCTCGCTGTCGATCAGGTAGGAGAAATGCTCCAGCCCGGGGCGCGAGTAGCGCGGCAGGTCGTTGTAGTCGGGCGAGTCCTTGTCGGGCAGTTGGGCCAGTGCCAGATCATGGTGGTCGGTGCCCGCGCGCAGGAACACCATGTTCTCGCCGATCCAGTCCGACACCTCGAGGCCCAGCACTTCGGTGTAGAACTTCGCGGACTTCTGGATGTCGCGCACCATGAGCACCATGTGCCCTAGGCGGCGCGGACGCAGTTTGTTGGCTGTCGTTGTCATCATCTCGTGTCTCCTTCGCTGTGCGTCGCGGGTGCGGCTCAGGCGCCGGCCGCGACGATGTGATTTTCGATGGAGCCGATGCCATCGACCGAGGCCACCATCACGTCGCCGGGCTTGAGGAAGATGCCCTTGCCCATGCCCACGCCGGTGGGAGTGCCGGTGGCGATCATGTCGCCGGGGCGCAGCGTGAGGATGCTCGAGAGGTATTCGATCTGCTCGGCGATGTTGAAGATCATGCCTTCGGTCAGCGCGTCCTGCATGCTCTCGCCGTTCACCGTGAGACGCATGCGCAGCTTCATCGGATCGCCGAGGCAGTCGCGCGGCACGAACCATGGGCCGATGGGCGCGAAGGTGTCGAAGCTCTTGCCGCGGAACCAGTCGTGCGAGAACGGGTAGTCGGAGCGGCGCGTGAGATCGCGCGCGCTCACGTCGTTGATGACCGTGTAGCCGGCGATGTGCTCGTAGGCATTGGCTGCGCTGATGTTGCGGCCGCCCTTGCCGATGATGACTGCGAGCTCCACCTCCCAGTCGAGCTTCATGGTGTTGGACGGCATCACCACGGCGGTCTTCGTGGCGGTGATGCTGCTGTCGGCCTTGATGAAGATGTAGGGCGTGCTCTCGCTGCGCGCGGCGAGCTTGGTGCCCATTTCAGCGGCGTGTTCGTAGTAGTTGGACGCGGTCGCGAAGATGCGCGTGGGTGCATAGGGCACGCCGAGCGCGCCGCTCTGCACTGGCAATTCGATCTTGCGGCTGCGGATCGCTTCGCCTGCGGCTTCGAGCGACTTGATCGCGTCCGATGAGCTTTCCCACTTGGCAAGCAGGGTGGCCAGATCGGCGGGCAGCGCCGCCGCCTTGTTCGCGTCGATGGCGCTCACCGCGCTGTGCGCGTCATAGACCTTGTCGTCCACTACCAAGCCCAAGCGCTCGCCTGCCACACCGTTCACATTGGCCGCGTAGGCGGCGATTCCAAACCATTGCATGTCTCGTTCCTTGCTTCTCTGACTGCGCCCTTAGGGCGCATTGACTTCCATTGCCTGCGGCGTTCGCGCGTGACTGTTCCTTGTTCAATCAGCGCGAATGCCGGAGTTCTTCAAAACCTTGCCCCACATCTCGACCTCGCGCTGGATCTGCGTGCCAAAGGCCGCGCGGGTCACGAACATCGGCACCACGCCCATGTCTTCGAGCTTCTTGATGTTGGCCGGGTCTTCCTTCATCTTCGCGACTTCGCTTGCGATGCGGTCCAATACCTCGGTGGGCGTGCCCGCGCGCGCGACCAGACCGTTCCAGGTGCTGACCTCGTAGCCCGGATAGGTCTCGGCGATGGTCGGCACGTTGGGCAGTTCCTTCAGGCGCGTGGGACTGGAGATCGCCAGCAGGCGGATCTTTCCCGCTCCCATCTGCGGAATCACTTCCGAGGGGCTGGCCGAATACATGTCGATCTGGCCCCCGATGAGATCGGTGATCACGGCCGCGCCGCCCTTGTAAGGCACGTGGGTCATGTCGATGCCCGCACGCTTGCCGAACATGAAGGCCGACAATTGCGTGAGCGCGCCCGCGCCGCCGCTGCCGTAGGTGATCTTGCCGGGCTCCTTCTTGGCGAGCTCGATGAATTCCCCGAGATTCTTCGCGGGCAGCGAGGAGCGGGTGGTGATCACGAAGGCGTTCGCACCGATGTTGACCACGGGTGCAAACTCCTTGAGCGGATCGAAATTGAAGCTCGCGTTGACGAAGGGCGCGGTCACCACCTGAGTGGCGGTCGCCATGAACAGCGTGTATCCGTCCGCGGGCTGTCCCAGCACCTGGCGCGCGGCGATCAGGCCCGATGCGCCGGGCTTGTTGTCCACGACCACCGATGTTCCGAGCGCCTTGGTCAGATGCGTGGCGGTAAGCCGCGCCATCACGTCGGTGTTGCCCCCCGCGCCGAATGGCACGACGATGGTGATGGGCTTGCTGGGCCAGTGGGCCTGCGCCACGGCGGCGCTGGCCGCAGTGAGTGCGAAGGCGGTGGCTACGAGTGCTCTGAGCATTGTCTTCCTTTGATTATTTTTTGGTATACCAAGAATACATTTAAAAATACAAAAGTTCAAGAGTGGTTGCCCTGAATCAATTGTTTTCCCGCTCAAAGCGTGTTTACGCTCTCAGAGCACTTGACAGGCTTCTTCGAAATCCAGGCGCGGCAGTTTCCCGAACAGCTTGGCTGGATCACCCTGGCCGAGGTTGCACAGGAAGTCGATGCGCCACTGCCCATCGGGGAAGAAGGTGGAATTCACCAGCGCCTCGTCGAATCCCGACATCGGGCCACAGTCCAGTCCCACCGCGCGGGCCGCCATCAGAAAATAGCCCGCCTGAAGTGTGGCGTTGCGCCGCGCCGTGGCGTCCGCGTGCGCCGCGTCATCGGCAAATGCGCGATAGAACTGCGGGTTGTGCGGAAACAGGCGCTCGGCCCGCTCGTGAAATCGCGTGTCGCGTGCGAGCAGGGCGGTCACCGGTGCGGACTGGACCTTGGCCACATTGCCCGGGCTGAGAGCAGGCAGCAGTCGCGCACGGGCCTCGGGCGACGTGACGAACACCACGCGCAGCGGGCAGCAGTTCGCGCTCGTCGGGCCCATCTTCATGAGGTCGTAGAGCCTGCGCAGCTGCTCCTGCGGGACTGGGGTGTTCAGAAATCCGTTGTGTGAACGGGCGTGGAGAAAGAGCGTTTCCACTGCGGAGTTGTCGGGCATTGCTGCGGCACCTTGTTCGGTCGATGAAATGAAGAATCCACCTTGCCGAGTCGCACGAACACCAACGACCAACGCGCGCGCGGACGATCCGGCCATGGATCGCCCGAAATTCTAAATCAATAAATATTTTGGTATACCAAAAAATGAAATTGCATTGAAATTCAGGGCGTGACGCGTTTTCGGGCCGTTGCCGCACCAGCCGTGGCCGTGGTCGTCGCCTTGGCGGGGCGTCCGCGCTTGGCCGGTGCACCCGGGGCGCGCTCGGTCTTGGCTGCTGCAGCCGCCCGCTTGCGCGCTGGCTTTTCGGCCGCTTCCTGTGCGGCGGTGGTGCCTTCGGCCTCCTTGGCCTGACGCAGTGCGCGCAGGGCCGCGTTGCCCAGATGCGCATTGTGCGCGCGCATCGCCAGATAGGCCGCTTCTCCCTGGCCTCCGACGATGGCCTCGACGATCTCCTTGTGCGCGTCATGCGAGGTCGCGAGACGATCGGTTTCCGCAGGATGGAACTGGCGGTAGGGGCTCAGCCGATCCCGGATCTCGCCGACCATGCGGCTGATCACCGTGTTGTGCGCTCCCTCGAGAATCAGCCGGTGCAGTTCGCGGTTGGCGTCGAGATATTTGTCCAGATTGCCCTCCGCCACAAACTCCTTGGTGCGCTCGTGGACATACTGCAGTTCGGTCTTTTCCATGGTGGTCATGGACTCGGCCGCGAGCCGCGCGCACATCGCTTCAAGCTCGCAGTTGGCATGCAGAATCTCGGTGAGATCCTTCACGCTGATCTCCGACACCACCACCCCGCGCATCGGCAGCAACTGCGTGAGCCCGCGCGCCGCCAACTGCCGAAGCGCCTCGCGCACCGGCGTGCGCGACACGTTGAACTGCTGGGCAAGCTCCCGCTCGTCCAGCCGTGTTCCGGGCTTGAAATGGCCACTGATGATTTGCTCGGATATCAGCGACTGGACCTTGGCGGCGATGGTGGGCATTGAATGGTATTTCTATGGCTTGGGATGCACTGCATTCTAAGGAATCTGCATACCGGGTGCATTTTGGTTTGTGGGCAAAATGCAGATGAGATCGTAGACACGCTCCAAGAGCTGCAGGAATCCAGGAAAGCGGAGATCAACATGTACGCCCAAGTCACTTACCCCACACCCTCCACCGCCATCGTCACCATCACGGATGCAGGCGTGCTCAATGTGCTCGGCACGCCGGTCATCCGTGGTCTGATCCAGACGCTGGGCGAGCTGGCGGAGAATCCGGCTCTGCATTGCCTTGTGCTGCGCGGGTCGGGGTCGCGCGCTTTCATTGCGGGGGCCGACATCAAGGAGCTGGCTTCGCTCACTGCAGCCACCGGCCGGGTGTTCATCAGCGCGCTGCGCGATCTGTGCAATGCGGTGCGGCATTTTCCGGTTCCGGTCATCGTGAGGCTGGAGGGGCACACGCTGGGTGGTGGGCTCGAGCTCGCGATGGCGGGGGACCTGCGCATCGCCGCGGACAATGCCGTCGTCGGCATGCCCGAGGTGAAGGTGGGCATTCCCTCCGTCATCCATGCGGCGATGATGCCCGCCCAGATCGGCACAACGCGTGCCGCCTGGCTGCTGCTGACTGGCGAGAACATTTCTGCCAGGCAGGCGCAGGAGTGGGGCTTGATCAACGAGTGCGTTCCGCAGGATCAGCTTGATGCCCGCATTCTGGAGATTGCGGCGGGGCTGGCCGAGATCGGCCCTGTGGTGCTGCGTCAGCAGAAGCGTCTGCTGCGTCGATGGGAGGGCATGACGCTGGATGCCGCGGTGGATGACAGCATTGCCGAATTCGGCGAAGCCTTCAAGACCGGCGAGCCGCAGCACCACATGAACGCCTTTCTCGACAAGAAAAAGAAGGGCTGAGGCGACATCCGGTCCGGGTGGCTTCAGTGTGGCAGAGGCAGTTCAGGTGGGGCCCAAGCGCGAGCGTTGCCGCCTTCGAACGGCCTGCACGGCCGGATGGCGCTCCAGAAATGCGGTCATCCGGGTCTTCTGGGCCGGGGTGATTTCGCTGGCCGCAATGGCTGCGGGCCAGGTGTTCGCGGCATCGGTCACCACTTTGTCGACCGTAGTCTGCAAGAGCTTGTAGGGCAGGCGGAGTGCCTCTGCCAGCGCCTTGAGCGTGCTGGGGCGCAGCAGTTGCAGCTTGGATGCCACGGCGCGCTGGGCGGGCGTCATGGGTTCGCCGTGCTCAGCAAGGTGCCTGCGTTCGAGCTCCTGCAGCTGGCGCGCCTCCAGATTCTTCTGGATTCCTTCGGGCAGGATGTAGAGGGCGTGGCCCTGCGCGCCGTTGAACACGTGGTGGGCGACGATGTCGTAGGCCGGTGGCAGTCGGGGCTCGACGCCGTCGGGGTAGTAGACGCCGATGTTCTTCAGATGACAGTCCGCGTTGCCCAGGAGTTCGTTGACGGCAAGGCGCCGCAGCAGTTCGAGCACGGCTGGCTCACCGAGGCTTGGGTAGCCCATGAACACCTGCATGAGCAGGGAGTAGGAGACTGCGGTGGTGTATTTCTCGTGCGGCAGAAATCCCAGCACCTGTGCCATGTCTTCGGCATGCACGCGCGTGGGGCTGTCGCGGTCGTAGCGGGGCACGGCGAGAAACAGCGTGGTGCGCTCGTCGGGCGAGCCGAGATCGTAGACATGGTCGGCGCTGAGCTTCTCCAGCGGCACGAGATGGGTTTCGCAGGCATCCACGCCCGCCATGCGCGCGAGTTCCATGCTCAGGTGTTCGACTTCGGGCATGCGCGGGTAGTCGACGACGGGCAGCTTGGCGATGATGTGCGAGACCTCGCTGAGCTTGGTGCGCGCGACGTAGCGCCCCGCGCTGTCGCGGTTCACCCCGAGCTTGGGTTGCACGCCCGACAGCGAGATGCCCTCGACCAGGGGAATTTCCACGACCGACATCTCGAGTGCGTCCTGGTTGTTCGTCACCAGCGTCTGCATCAGCGCGGGCGTGGCGTTGTCGTAAGGCAGCGCGTAGACGGCGCCGGGCAGATCGGTTCCGCACGCGGCCAGCAGCTCGAAATGATTGGTGACGTCGCAGCCCCGGATGCGTGCGATGTGCTCGCGGAAGCTGCCCTCGGGCAGCAGGTTCTGGAACCACGCGGGCAGCAGCAGAGGGTGCAGCCCGTTCGGGCCGGGCTTGCCGGAGTCCGCACGCATGCCGTTGAAGTCGCGGGTGAGGAAATCGCTCAGCAGGCGCCGGGTTTCCTCGTCCGTATCGCCGGTGTAGAGCAGGCTCAGCACGGGGCGCTGCGCGTCGCGGATGTAGGCGTCGGCGGGGATGAAGCGGACGATGCCGTTGGGCTGCTCCGCACCGTAGCGAAAGAGCAGGCCGAGCGGGATCGAGGGCCTGCCGTCCGTGTCCGCCATGAGGATCTGGAGAATGCTGAGGTCCATCGCGTCAAACCTCCTTGGCCGCCTTGGCTCCGTGGTTCGCCTTGGCTTTCTCTTCGTGCGCGTTCAGAAGTCGCCGGATCTTGGAGTGCCCGGACGCTTCGAGTGCCGCAGGCCGGTGCAGCTGGAGTTGTTCCGCGGCTTTGGGCACCACGGCGATGCTCAGCCCGAGCGTGTGCGCGAGCGCGTCGATGGTGGACAGGCGCGGGTCGGCGTCGCCCTTGAGCAGGCTGTAGAGCGCCTTGCGGCTCACGCCGGATTTCTCGGCGATCTCCACGATGGGCATGTCGGACTGGGCGACGGCGTCCTGCAGAACTTCCCGGATCGACGGTGCCTCGGAGGAAAGTGTGGATGTGTGCATTGAACTACCCAAGTTATCTTTATGGGTAGTTTACGACACATTCATTGAGGATGTATTGTTTCCTTTAATACCCAATTTTATGAAATGGGTAGTATGGGAAACACATTTGATGGAATTTTTCATGAAGACTTGTTGACCCCCCAACAGGGCTCGTCCGCCCGATCAGTCCGGCTGCGAACGCGTGAGCAGGTGCAGATCGGGAAAGAAATTGTTCTCCACGTCCAGCCACGCCGGCTGCTCCGCGTACATGTCGGCGACGAGCTGCTTGATGGTGTCGATGTACCAGGCGTTGTCGTTGAGCCGGTGGCTGAGGATGATGGGCGAGGTCGCAAGTGGGTCGTCGATCAGGCGGTAGCAGAGATCGCTGCGGATGCGCGCGGAGGCGGGGATCACGCACATGCCGGATTCGGCGGCGACGAGGCCGAGCGCGGTCTGGATTTCACGCACCTCATGCACCTCGGACGGACGGATGCCCCGGTCTCTCAGCAGGTTCAGCACATGGTCGGCGAAACTCGGGCGTGGCTCCTTGGGGTAGACGATGAGCTTCTGGCGCTGGAGTTCCTTGAGGCTGATGCGACCCGTTTCCTTGGCCAGCGGCTTGTCCAAGGGGATCGCCAGCACCAGCCGTTCCTCGCGCAGCACCGTGCGGGCGACGGTGGAGTCGTTGCTGCGGATGCGGCCGAAACCCACATCGATGCGGCCCGATTTGAGCGCGCCGAACTGCTGTGTCGAGGTGAGCTCCACAAGCTGGATGTTCACGTCGGGGTAGTGATGGCGCAGCTTGCGCACCAGCATCGGCAGGCCGCCGTACAGGGTGGAGCCGACAAAGCCGATGGACAGTGTCTGCCGCTGCTGCAGGCCGACCTGGCGCGTGCTGGTCTTCAACTGGTCAAAGCGGTTGATGAGCTGCAGCGCCTGTTCATAGAAGGTGCGACCGGCCTCGGTCAGGCGCAGCGGTCGACTGTTGCGGAGCAGGAGCTGGACGCCGAGTTCCTCCTCGAGCAGCTGGATCTGGCGGCTCAGCGGCGGCTGGGCAATGTGCAACTGTTCAGAGGCGCGGGTGAAGTTGCGCGCGTCGGCCACGGCGACGAAGTATTTGAGTTGCCGGATATCCATAAGGGAAAACCATATGTGATCGGAATCGATGGATTATAAGTCGTTGATTTTTATTGTGTAAATCACCAACTATATCCTCAGGGTATGGAGTTAGACCAAATTGGTGTTGGATCGCGAGGCGCATGCGGCGTTCAATGGAGTCCATGCCAAACACCCCACACCTCCATCTCTCCGCCGCATCGGCCACCATCGAGCGGGTGGAAACCTTTTTGGTGGATCTGCCAACGATCCGTCCGCACCAGTTGTCCATGGCGACGATGAACGGACAGACGCTGATGCTGGTGCGCGTGCACTGCTCCGACGGCACGGTCGGCGTGGGTGAGGGCACGACGATCGGCGGGCTCGCCTATGGCGCTGAATCGCCAGAAGGCATGAAGCTGGCCATCGACACGTACTTCGCGCCGCTGCTGATCGGCTCGGACGCCAGTCAGGTGCCTGCCGTCATGGCCAAGCTGAACAAGGCGATCCACGACAACCGTTTTGCCAAGTGCGCCGTTGAAATCGCGCTGTTCGACGCCTTGGGCCATCGCACGGGTCTGCCGGTTTCCCAACTGCTGGGGGGTCGGGTGCGAGACAGTCTGCCCGTCGCGTGGACACTGGCATCGGGCGATACCGCCAAGGACATCGACGAAGCCGAGCGCATGCTGGCGCTGCGTCGCCACAACATTTTCAAGCTCAAGATCGGCCGCCGCGCCGTGGCCGCCGACGTGGCGCATGTCGCGGCCATCAAGAAGGCGCTGGGCGAGCGCGCCGCCGTGCGGGTCGACGTCAACAAGGCGTGGAGCGAGCTGCAGGCGCAGCACGGATTGGCGGGGCTGGTCGATGCGGGCTGTGAACTCGTCGAGCAACCCGTGGCATCGGCCGACGCGCTGGCGCGGTTGAAGGGCCGCTTCGCGATCGCCGTGATGGCCGATGAGTCGCTGACCGGCCCGGCATCGGCCTTTGCGCTGGCCCGGGTGGCGGGCGCCGATGTGTTCGCGGTGAAGACCGAGCAGTCCGGCGGCCTGCGCGCCGCTCAGCAGGTGGCGGCGATTGCCGACGCCGCCGGTATCGGGCTTTACGGCGGAACCATGCTCGAAGGCGCGGTCGGCACGATCGCCTCGGCCCATGCGTTCGCGACATTCGAGCATCTGCAGTGGGGCACCGAATTGTTCGGCCCTTGCTGCTGACGGAGGAAATTCTGGCCCAGCCTCTGATCTACCGGGATTTCCAGCTCGAAGTACCCAGGACACCGGGTCTCGGCATTGCGCTCGACGAAGACCGCGTCCAGTTTTTCCGCCGTGACCGCAAGCAGGGCGCTTCTGTCACGATGGCCTGAGCATTCCATTCTTCTACCCACGATTCCAACCCACGACATCAACCCACGATTTGAAGGAGACCAGCATGACCGTTCATATTTTCAATACTCCCGAAGTGCAGGACTTTCTGCGTCTGGCCAGCGGCCTGGACCAAAGCGGCGGCAATCCACGCACCAAGAAGATCGTCCACCGCATCCTGTCCGATCTGTTCAAGACCATCGACGATCTGGAAATCACCGCCGATGAGTACTGGGCCGGCGTGGCGTATCTGAACCGTCTGGGCGCGAGCAGCGAGGCGGGGCTGCTGTCTCCGGGTCTCGGATTCGACCGCTTTCTGGACATGCGCATGGACGCCGACGACGTGGCTGCGGGCGTGGAAAACGGCACGCCGCGCACCATCGAAGGCCCGCTGTATGTGTCCGGCGCGCCGGTGGCCGAGGGCTATGCGCGTCTTGACGACGGCAGCGACAAGGAAGGCCAGACGCTGATCATGCACGGCACCGTGCGCGGCACCGACGGCAAGCCGCTGCCCGGCGCGCAGGTCGAGGTGTGGCATGCCAACACCAAGGGCTTCTATTCGCACTTCGATCCCACGGGCGAGCAGAAGCCGTTCAACATGCGCCGCACCATCATTGCGGACGCCGAGGGTCGGTACAAATTCCAGAGCATCGTGCCCAAGGGCTACGGCTGCCCGCCGAACGGCCCCACGCAAGGGCTGCTCAACGAGCTCGGCCGCCACGGCAACCGTCCCGCGCACATCCACTTCTTCGTCACCGCCGACGGCCACCGCAAGCTGACCACGCAGATCAACATCGACGGCGATCCGCTGGTGTTTGACGACTTCGCCTACGCCACCCGTGAAGGTCTGGTGCCACCACTGGTCGAGCGCACCGATGCCGCGAGCATCAAGGCCGAAGGACTGTCCGCGCCGTTTGCCGAGATCGTCTTTGACATCTCGCTGAGCACGCTGGTCAACGGCGTCGACAACCAGATCGTCGAGCGTCCACGCCTGGCCGCCTGATGATTTGACGGCCTGAGGACCTGAGTGGCCGCCGCGGCCGTCAGATCCTCCCGCTCCCGCCCCCCGATCCATGTCCGCGACGCTCCACGTCGCGGCGGGGATGGTCGCACCCTAACGAAAGATCACCATGAGCACGATTGCCACCGCTGACAAGTACGAAGAGGTCGAAAAGTTGCTGGACACGGCCCTGCAGGAAGACAAGGAGGCCGGCGTCTACCGCTGCCGCCGCGACATCTTCACCAACGCCGATCTGTTCGAGCTGGAGATGAAGCAGATCTTCGAATCGAACTGGGTCTATCTGGCCCACGAGAGCCAGATCCCGAACAACAACGACTACTACACCACGTCGATCGGCCGCCAGCCCATCGTCATCACCCGTGACAAGGGCGGCGAGCTGCACGCGGTGATCAACGCCTGCGCCCACAAGGGCGCCATGCTGTGCCGCCGCAAGCACGGCAACAAGGGCAGCTTCACCTGTCCGTTCCACGGCTGGACCTTCAGCAACAACGGCAAGCTGCTCAAGGTGAAGGACGAGAAGACGACGCAGTATCCGGAAGCCTTCAACACCCACGGCTCGCACGATCTGACCAAGGTGGCGCGCTTCCAGAGCTATCGCGGCTTTCTGTTCGGCAGCCTCAATGCCGACGTGATGCCGCTCGAAGACTACCTCGGCGAGACCCGCGTCATCATCGACCAGATCGTCGATCAGGCGCCCAACGGCCTCGAAGTGCTGCGCGGCAACTCCAGCTACATCTACGACGGCAACTGGAAGATGCAGATGGAAAACGGCTGCGACGGCTACCACGTGAGCACCGTGCACTGGAACTACGGCGCCACCATGGGACGGCGCAAGGAAGGCGGCACCAAGGCGACCGACGCCAACAACTGGAGCAAGGCCAAGGCCGGCGTGTACGGCTACGAGAACGGCCACATCCTGCTGTGGACGCAGACGCTCAATCCGGAAGTGCGCCCCATCTGGAACCAGCGCGAGGAACTGGCGGCACGCGTCGGTCAGGACCGCGCCGACGTGATCGTCGGCCAGACCCGCAACCTGTGCCTGTACCCCAACGTGTTCCTGATGGACCAGTTCGGCACGCAGATCCGCGTGGCGCGTCCGCTCAGCGTGGACAAGACGGAGATCAGCATCTTCTGCTTCGGCCCCAAGGGCGAAAGCGCGGAGGACCGCGCGCTGCGCATCCGCCAGTACGAGGATTTCTTCAACGTCTCGGGCATGGGCACGGCGGATGACCTTGAGGAATTCCGCGCCTGCCAGGCGGGCTACGGCGGCTCCGCCATCCGCTGGAACGACCTGAGCCGCGGCGCACCGCTGTGGATCGACGGCCCCGATGACAACGCCAAACGCATGGGCATGAACCCCTTGCTCAGCGGCGAGCGCAGCGAGGACGAAGGCCTGTTCGTCTGCCAGCACCACTACTGGACGCAGGAGATGCGCAAGGCCGTGCAGCAAGAACGTCAAGGAGAGCAGTCATGAGCGCGAACACTACCACTGCCACCACCACTGCGGACCTCGGCGCCATCTGCGCCTTCCTCTTTCGCGAAGCACGCCATCTGGACGACCGTGAATGGGAGCCCTGGCTGGAGCTCTACGCAGAGGATGTCGACTACTGGATGCCCGCCTGGGACGATGACGACAAGCTCACCGAAGATCCGCAAAGCGAGATCTCGCTGATTTACTACCCCGACCGCAACGGTCTGGAAGACCGGATCTTCCGCATCAAGACGGAGCGCTCGAGCGCCTCCATGCCCGAGCCGCGCACCAACCACATGATCACCAACGTGGAGGTGCTGGCAGAGCGCGGCGATGCGGTGGACATTCGCTACAACTTCCACACGCTGTGCCATCGCTACAAGCTCACCGACCATTTCTTCGGCACGGTGTTCTCCACCCTGCGCAAGGTGGAGGGCGGCTTTCTGATCGCCCGCAAGAAGATCGTTTTGAAGAACGACTACATCCGCCAGGTGCTCGACATCTACCACGTCTGACCCGCAGGAGACCACGATGACAAGCTATCGCATTGCCCTGAATTTCGAGGACGGGGTCACCCGTTTCGTCGAATGCGGCGCCACCGAAAAAGTGCTGGACGCAGCGTTCCGCAATCGCATCAACCTGCCCATGGATTGCTCCGACGGCGTGTGCGGCACCTGCAAGTGCCGCGCCGAAAGCGGTGCCTATGATCTGGGAGATGAATACATCGAAGACGCGCTGACCGAGGACGAGGCCGCCGAGGGGCTGGTGCTGACCTGTCAGATGGTCCCCAAGTCCGACTGCGTGATCGCGGTGCCCGTGCCGTCGACGGCCTGCAAGACCGGAACGGCCGAGTTCGGCGCCAGCGTGACGGAAGTGGCTCCGTTCAGCGATGCCGCCTACGAACTGGTGCTCGACGTTCCACAGGATGCTCCGGCCTTCCTGCCCGGCCAGTACGTGAACATCCACGTGCCGGGCAGCGGCCAGCACCGCTCCTATTCGTTCAGCTCCGCGCCGGGCGCGGGCCGGATGACCTTTCTCATCAAGCATGTGGACAGCGGGCTGATGAGCACCTGGCTGAAGGAGAGCGCCGCCAGCGGGCAGGCCCTGAAGATGACGGGGCCGCTCGGCAGCTTCTATCTGCGTCCCGTGACCCGGCCGCTGCTTTTTCTGGCGGGCGGCACCGGACTTGCGCCGTTTCTCTCGATGCTCGAGGTGCTGGCGGCCCAGAAGTCGGAGCAGCCCGTGCACATGATCTACGGCGTGACCCGTGATCAGGATCTGGTGCTGGTGGACCGGCTCGAGGATTACGCCAAGCGCGTGCCCGGCTTCACCTTCACCACCTGCGTCGCGGACGCGAACACCGCGCACGAGCGCCAGGGCTACGTCACCCAGCACATGCCCGCGCAGGCACTGCATGGCGGCAACGTGGACGTGTACCTGTGCGGCCCACCGCCCATGGTGGATGCGGTGCAGAAGCACTTCAAGTCCGAAGGCATCACCCCGGCGAGCTTCCACTACGAGAAGTTCACTCCCAACCAGCCCACTGCGTGAGTGGAGTCCATCATGAAGAATCGCTTTGAAGGCAAGGCCGTGGTCGTCACCGGCGCGGCGCAGGGAATAGGGCGTGGCGTGGCGCTCGGCATCGCGGCAGAGGGCGGCCGGGTGCTGTTCGTGGACCGCGCCGATTTCGTGACCGACGTGGCGGCGCAGGCCGAGGGCGGCCAGTCGGCGGGATTCGTCGCCGATCTCGAGACCTACGAGGGCGCGCGTTCCGTGATGGCGTTCGCGGCCGAGAAATTGGGCGGCATCGACATCCTGATCAACGGTGTGGGCGGTGCCATCCGCATGCGCCCCTATGCCGAGTTCGAGCCCGAACAGATCGATGCCGAAATCCGCCGCTCGCTGATGCCCACGCTCTACGCCTGCCACGCGGCGCTGCCGCATATGCTGGCGCGTGGCGGCGGAACCATCGTCAACGTCTCCTCCAACGCCACGCGCGGCATTCGCCGCGTGCCTTACTCGGCGGCCAAGGGCGGCGTCAACGCGATGACTCAGGCGCTCGCCATGGAGTACGGCGAGCACAACATCCGCGTCGTCGCGAGTGCGCCGGGCGGCACCATCGCGCCCCCCCGACGCGTGCCGCGCAATGCGGCCGGCGACAGCGAGCAGGAAAAACTCTGGATGAGCGAGGCCGTGCATCAGGTCACCGAGTCCACGTTCTTCAAACGCTACGGAACCATGGAAGAGCAGGTCGCCCCGATTCTGTTTCTCGCATCCGATGACGCGGGCTACATCACCGGCGCGGTGCTGCCGGTGGCGGGTGGCGACAACGGCTGAAAGTATGGGAGCACCCCACTGAAACGCTTCGCGTTTCGGGCAGAGAGACGCAGCCAGCGCGGCGGGGCGGCCCTTGCGCGGCTGCGCTCGCCTGGGTTGCGCCGGTTCCGGGCGCTGCGGGCAAGTGCCCCTTCAATGGCCTGCAATGGTCCCGCAATGACCCTGAATGGAAATTCAGCCCAGCTTCGCTGGATGAATGAACAAGGAGTTTTTCATGCAAGAACGAAAAGCCATCATCCCCGCCGGGATGGAGTCGGTCTACGAAAAGATCGGCTATGCACCGGCCCTCCAGGTGGGCAAAACCATCTACGTGTCCGGCCAGATCGGTCGCGACGCGTCGATGAAGCTGGTCGAGGACCGCGAAGGGCAGATCACGCAGGCGTTCGAGAACCTGCGGCGGGTGCTGGAAGCCGCTGGCGCCTCGCTTGCCGACATCGTCGATCTGACGAGCTTTCACACCGACCTGCGCGATCAGCCGCTGTTCATGCAGGTGCGCGACCGCTACCTCACCACCCACCCGAGGCCCGCATGGACGGCCATCGGCGCGCACATGCTCTGCGGATCACCGGGCTACATCGTCGAGATCAAGGCGGTCGCGGTGTTGCCGGACGCAGGTGGCGGTGCATGACACACACAACGGAGACACGGACATGAAAACGATAGAAGTCAATCAGATCATCGACAACGCGCGCTTCACCAAGTTTCACTGGATGGTGATGTGGCTCTGCGCACTGCTGCTGGTCTTCGATGGGTACGACCTGTTCATCTACGGCGCCGTGCTGCCCGTGCTGATGAAGGAGTGGGGGCTGACGCCCGTTCAGGCCGGCGCGCTGGGCAGCTATGCGCTGTTCGGCATGATGTTCGGCGCATTCATCTTCGGCCCGCTGGCCGACCGCATCGGCCGCAAGAAGGGCGTGGCGATCAGCTTCGTGCTGTTCAGCATTGCGACCTTTCTGAGCGGCTTTGCGAAAACGCCCACCGAGTTCGGCATCTTCCGCTTCATCGCGGGACTGGGCTGCGGCGGACTGATGCCCAACGCCGTCGCGCTCATGAACGAATACGCGCCCAAGCGGCTGCGCAGCACGCTCGTGGCCATCATGTTCAGCGGCTATTCGCTGGGCGGGGTGCTGTGCGCGGGGCTGGGCATCTACATGCTGCCGCGCTACGGCTGGCAGTCGATGTTCTTCGCCGCCGCCGTGCCGCTGCTGCTGTTGCCCATCATCTTGTGGAAGCTGCCCGAGTCCATCGGCTTTCTGCTGAGACAGGGCCAGCACGCCAAGGCGCGTGAGATGCTGGCCCATGTGGCGCCCGACGTGCGGATCGACGCCAGCGCCCAGCTCGTGCAGGCCGACTCCAAAGGGGCGGGCGTGCCCGTGCTTGACCTGTTCAGACAGGAGCGTTTCATGGGGACCTTCATGATCTGGCTGTCGTTCTTCTGCTGTCTGCTGATGGTCTACGCGCTGGGCTCGTGGCTTCCCAAGCTCATGGCCAATGCGGGCTACAGCCTGGGCTCGAGCCTGTCGTTCCTGCTGGCGCTGAACTTCGGCGGCGTGGTCGGCGCGATTGCAGGCGGCTGGCTGGGAGACCGATTCAGTCTGCCCAAGGTGGTGGTCGCGTTCTTCGCCGTCGGCACCGTGGCCATTGGGCTGCTGGGCTTCAACAGTCCCATGCCCATCCTCTACCTGCTGATCGCGATCGCTGGCGCCACGACCATCGGCACGCAGATTCTGCTCTACGCCAACACCGCGCAGTTCTATCCGCAGGCCATCCGCTCGACCGGGTTGGGCTGGGCGTCGGGCATCGGCCGTACCGGCGCCATCGTCGGCCCGCTGCTCGGCGGCTGGCTCATGGCGGCGGCCCTGCCGTTGCAACTGAACTTTTTGGTGTTCGCCGTCCCCGGTCTGGTCGCGGCGCTGGCCATGGTGTTCTTCATCTTCTGGTATCGCAGGCCGCGCGCTGAAGCGGCTGCGGTGACCGCGGCTTCATCGCCTGCGGCGGCAGGGGGCGTGCAGTGAGCGGTACAACTTCCTACTCGATCCCGACGCTGATCGACAACGAGCGCCTGGGCGCGTTCCAGTGGCGGGTGCTGATCCTGTGCTTCATCATTGCGCTGTTCGACGGCTTCGACACGCAGGCCATCGCGTTCACCGGGCCGGCCATTCTGGCGGCATTCAACTTGCCCGCCGGGTCGTTGGCGCCGATTCTCACGGCGGGCATCGTGGGCATGACCGTCGGTGCGATGACGCTCGGCATGGTGGGCGACCGCTTCGGCCGCCGGCCGACGATCATGCTGAGCATGGCCATCTTTGGCTTCGCGACGCTGGCAACCGCATGGTCCACGGACACCAACCATATTCTCGTGCTGCGTTTCATCGCCGGTCTGGGCATGGGGGGCTGCACCCCCGTGCTGCTGGCGCTGGCGGCCGAATACGGTCCTGCCCGTCTGCGCGGCACGATCATGACCGGCGTGCTGCTCGGGCTGCCGGCCGGGGCGATGCTTGGCGGACTGCTGGCCGCACGCATGCTGCCGCTGATCGGTTGGGAGGGCATATTCATCGTCGGCGGCGTGGCACCGCTGGCGATGCTGGTGCTCCTGGCGCTGATGCTGCCGGAATCGCTGTACTTTCGCGCAACGCGTGGAGACGACGAAGGGCAACGCTACATCGCCAAGGTGCTGTCGAAGATCGTCAGCCGTCCGCTGCCCGAAGACGCGCGCTTCACGGTACCGGAGACAGCGGTGGCAAGGGCCAGCGTGCGTGCGCTGTTCAGCGACGGCAACGCGGGCAAGACGCTGGCGATCTGGGCGATCTATCTGCTCAACTGGGTGGCCTGGTTCATGCTCTTGTCGTGGCTTCCGACGGTGCTCAAGGCGGCGGGACTGCCTGCCGCGGACGCGCCTTTGGGAACGGTGATCGTCAATGCGGTTTTCATCATCTGCGCGATTCCGCTGTCGTTCTTTCTGCCGCGAGTGGACACGCGCCGTCTGCTGGTCGCGATGTTTGCAGTAGGCATTCTCGTGGCGTTGGGGCTGGGGTTCGCAGGGCAGAATTGGACGCTGGTGTTCGTGCTGGTCGGCGTGGCTGGATTTGGTGTGGGCGGTCAGCAGATCGCGCTGAACTACCTGATCGTCGGCGCCTACCCGACGGCACTGCGTGCCACAGCCACCGGCTGGGCCATTGGCATGGGGCGGGCAGGGGCCATTCTGGGATCGGCCATCGGCGGGGGCATTCTTGCCTGGGGCGGCCCCAAGGGCTTCTTCATGGCGCTGGCTGTGCCGCTCATCGGTGCCGGCATTGCCGTGCTGACTTTGAAAATCAGCCGCGTTCTGGCGCCGGCATCTGAACGGCTGGCTGCGCATTGAGCGCAGTGGGCGGATCACTGACTTGAAGAGGACTTTGCATGGCGATGAAGAACGTACCGGTCACGGCGTGGGTTGCGGGCTTTCTGGCGGTGCTGATCTCGTACGCGGGCCCGCTCGTCATCTTCATTCAGGCCGCGCAGGTTGGCCATGTGTCCAATGCGGAGCTGACCTCGTGGATCTGGGCCATCTCGATGGGAGCGGGCGTGAGCGGGCTGCTGCTGAGCTGGTGGCTCAGGCAGCCCATCATCACGGCCTGGTCCGCGCCGGGGACGGCCTTGCTGCTGAGCCTGCTGCCGAACATCACCATGCCGGAAGTGGTGGGAGCCTATCTGACGGCGGCGGTCATCGTCATTGCGATCGGTGTGTCCGGGCTGTTCGAGAAGATCGTGAACTTCATTCCCAAGGGCATTGCTGCGGGCATGATGGCAGGCATTCTGTTTCAGTTCGGCATCCAGGCATTTCTGGTCAGCGTCGATGCTCCGGCACTGGTGTTCGCGATGCTTGTGGCCTACATGGCAGGCAAACGGCTGTGGGCGCGCTACACCATCGTCATCGTTGCGTTGACTGGGTTTGTCGTGGCCTTTGCGATGGGTACGACGCATCTGCAGGCGCTCAGTCTGTCGATGGCCCGCCCGGTCTTCGTCGCGCCGCAATTCAACGTCGGCGTGTTCTTCAGCTTCACGGTGCCGCTGGTGCTGGTGAGCCTGACAGGGCAATATCTTCCCGGCATGGCCGTGCTGCAACTGGCGGGCTACCGCGTGCCGTCCAGGGCCGTGGTGGCCGGCACGGGCCTCGCGTCGCTGGTGACCGCCTGCTTTGGCGGGATCACCATTGTTCTGGCGGCGATCACGGCGGCGCTGTGCACCGGCAAGGATTCGCATCCTGACCCCGCAAAGCGCTATGTGGCGGGCATCGCCAACGGGGTGTTCTATCTCGTTGGCGGCACATTCGCGGGGACCATCGTGCAGGTGTTCACGGCGGTTCCTGCGGCGCTGATCGCCGCGCTGGCCGGGCTGGCGCTGATCGGGGCCATCGTCTCCAACATCCGCATCGTCGCGGACGAAGCGGCCTACGTGGAGCCTGCGGTCATCACCTTTCTGGCGACGGCCTCGGGCATGACGCTGTTCGGACTGGGAGCGGCCTTCTGGGGCGTGGTGTTCGGCATGGCGTCATACTGGATTTTCGGCCGACCCGCGAAAGCGAAGTGAAGGAGTGAGTGAAATGGCGGTGGAGATTGAAATGGCGATGGCCACGGCGATGGCGCAGGATGTGCTTGCGGTGCTGCCCGCGCGCGCCCATGATCTGGCGCGTCTGCGCATTCTGGCGCGCCGTGCGGCGCCACCGAGCATCACGGTGGTCGGCAAGTACAACCACGGAAAGAGCCGCCTGCTCAACGAACTGATGGGCAGCGACATCTTCGCTGTCGCCGACCGAAGAGAGACGGTAGCCTTGGCCGAGCATCGGCAGCAGCAAGCCCGCTGGCTGGACGCTCCGGGGCTGGACGCCGATGTGGCGCGCAATGATGACGACCATTCGCACCGGGCCATCTGGCTCGAGTCCGACATCCGCCTGTTTGTCCATGCCGCCAAGGAGGGAGAACTGGACGCCGCCGAGCGTGATCTGCTTCAGGAACTGCGCGCGGATCAGCAGCGCACCCTGCGCCAGACCATCTTCGTGCTGACTCAGGTGGACCAGCTGTCCGACGATGCGCACGTGGACAGGGTGGTGGCAGCCATCCGCGCGCAGTCGCCGGAAATCACGCTGCATCTGGTGTCCGCCACCCGTCATCGGCAGGGGACGGAGCAGGGCAAGCAGTTGCTGATTCAGAAAAGCGGCATACCGGCCTTGAAGGAGTCGCTGAGCGTAGCCATGGCGAAAGTGCCGCCGGCGCGCGAGCATGAAGCAAATCTGCTGTTTGCCGACATCCGGAATGAGCTTTTGAACCTGCAGACCGCCGAGGAGTCGCGGATGCAGGCGCTGGGTGATCTGCAGCAGTGCCAACTGCGGGCGTTCGACGAGGGATTGGCGACGGTGCTGGACAAGGTGCGTAACGACCTGCAACCGGTGCTCGAAGTCAGCGGCACCGATCCGGCGCTGGTGCCCGACTCTTTTGAGAACATGTTCAAGCTCACGGCGGGAAAGCGCGAGCGGGCCCACATCCAGATTGCGTACTCCCGCGCCTGCATCGCCATCAACGCGCATCTGGTGCGGCATGGCGTCGTGGGCTTGCCGATGGAACAGCAGACCTCAGTGCGCAGCCTCGACACGGTGATGGTCGCCGTCATGGGCGTGTCGGTCAAATACCGCGACGACCTGCGTCGCATCTTCTGCGAGCCCGAAGGGCGTGCAAGGCTGCAGCAGGATTTCGGGCGCTATTTTGAATTGTCCGAAGACCGCGTGACCTTGGCCGGTCAACTGGCAGATGGCGCCATTCGTCTGGCCGAGATTGCCAAGGCGCTGGCGGCACTGGAACGTCTGGAGCGCCCATGAACCCCTGCGAGCAGCGCTTCGTTGCCGAGTCCAGCGCTTTCCACATCGAGGCACGCGATCTGCAGCCCGAGCTGGATCGGATGGCGAACTGGCTTGCGGACCTTGTTCAGGCGCTGGCAACAACCGAACTGGTGCCTGCCGGATTGCATCAGGACAGCGCGCTGGCGCAACAAATGCAGAGTCTCAATGCCCTGACCCAATCATGTGAACCCCGATGGGCTGCGCAGTGGGCGGAACTTCAGCCAGCACAAACCCTCGCGAACGCGTTGGACGACAAGGTCATGCTGCTGGTCTTTGGCAAGTTCAACGCGGGCAAAAGCTCGCTGTGCAATTTTTTCGCCGAGCGTTTCCGCCAGCATGGCCAGAGCGTGCGCTTCTTCCGTCTGGAGGCCGGCCATACCGTGGATGCGATGCAGTGCTTTCACGAGGGCGCAACCGAGACCACCGCTCATCTGCAGGGCGTCTGTCTTGGCGAACGGCTGGTACTTTTGGACACGCCCGGCCTGCATTCCGTCACGCAAGACAACGCTGATCTGACCCAACGCTTTCTTGACAGCGCCGACGCCGTGCTGTGGCTGAGCAGTTCCACGTCGCCGGGCCAAGTGCAGGAACTCGATGAGCTGGGCCTTGAACTGAGGCGCGGCAAGCCCTTGCTGCCCATCATCACCCGCAGCGACTGCATCGAGGAAGACGAAGTCGACGGCCAGATCGTCAAGTGCCTGCGCAACAAGACGCAAGCCAATCGCACGCTGCAGGAGGCGGATGTTTTCGAGCGCGCGCTGGACAAGCTCCGTGCGATGCACGTCGATACCGGCTTGCTGAAGACGCCGTTGTCCATCTCGGTCCACATGGCAAAGTCATCCGAGCAGAAGGATGAGGCGATGCGCGACGCGGGATTCGAGCGTCTGTACGGGGCATTGCTGGACATCGCCAAGCCCGCTCTGGCCTACAAACAGCGCAAACCTGCCGAGGTTCTGCGGCACCATCTGCAGGAGCATGTGCTGGCGGATCTGGACAATCGCGTGTTGCCCGCGTTACGGCATCTCGGGCAGGCGCTGCAATCCGAGCGCGAGGCGCTGGAGATGCGGCGGCAGCGGATCGTTCAGGCTGCCTGGCGCGAAGTGATTCCGGAGCTGCCCCAGGTGCTGGAGCGGCACGCGCTGGAACATGACGTGCGAGCCGGGTGTGCCGTTTGTGTTGAAGTCGCGAGTCTGGTGGGCTCCGCGTTCGAGCAGCAAACGCAGCACTGGCTGCAGGATTTCACAATGCCGCCGTTGGAGCCGGTGCGAATCGAGCTGACGGCCGACGTCGACTACGGGCCCGCGGCGCCTGATTCAGAAAGCCATGTCGCTTGGCCGGCGATGGTTGACTTTGCGCGTTTGCATGCTGCGCTCGACGATGCGGTGCAGGAGGCGATCGCGGAGAGGGCCGAGCAGGCCACGACCCTGTGCAGCGAAGTGTTGCGTGAACTGGAGTCGAGCGTCGCCCGCAGACACGCCACGCTGCTTTCGCTCCAGTCCCAGTTTCCGCCCCGGCCCGGGACTTGACCTCGGTGACGCGGTGGCTCCGGAGGCGCTGATCCCGCTTTGCCGCTACGCACCAGCCGCTGGTGACGGCCATCCCGCAAGGGGCGGGCTGATATCTCCCATGTATCAGCCGACACAAACAAAGTAATTTCCGAAGGCACGCTGGCTCACTAGCATGTGCCCATGACTTCATTTCTGAAACTCGAGAGTGACGGTCCGGTGCTGATCGTGACCATGAACCGGCCCGAGACGCGCAATGCGCTGTCCGATGATGGCGTCGTGGAAGAGTTCGTGGCCTGCTGCGAGCGGATCAATGCCGATCTTTCCATACGGGCCGTGGTGTTGACGGGCGCGGGCCCCGCGTTCTCGTCGGGCG
The DNA here is from genome assembly GCF_015354245.1 of Diaphorobacter caeni. Lineage (GTDB taxonomy): Bacteria > Pseudomonadota > Gammaproteobacteria > Burkholderiales > Burkholderiaceae_C > Diaphorobacter_A > Diaphorobacter_A caeni. The sequence continues at coordinate 126,844 of NZ_JADKYZ010000009.1, read as the reverse complement.
GCAATCTCAAGTCGATCCGCGACAAGATGGGCGCGGGGCTCGGCGAGCCGCCGTTGTCGCGGCAGGCCTATCGGAACGGAATTCAGCGTCTGCCTCTGGCTTGGTGCAATCTTGAGGTGCCGACGATTGCGGCGGTGAACGGGCCCGCCTATGGCGCGGGCAATGATCTGGCGACGATGTGCGACATCCGCATCGCTGCCGAGAGCGCGGTGTTCTGCGAAACCTTTGTCAAGCTGGGACTGATCGCGGGCGACGGTGGTGCCTGGTTGCTGCCCCGCGCCGTCGGCATGTCCAATGCCTGCGAGATGGCGTTCACCGGCGATGCGTTCGATGCGCGGCAGGCGCTCGCGTTCGGGCTGGTCTCGCGCGTGGTGCCTGACGATGAATTGATGGCGGCCTCGCTGCAGTTGGCGCGGCGCATCGCCGTCAACCCGCCGCACGCGCTTCGCATGACTAAGCGACTGATCCGCGAGGGGCAGCACACGCGCCTCGACACGCTGCTCGAGATGTCGGCGGGATTTCAGGCGCTCGCGCATCACACGGCGGAGCATGATGCGGCGCTTGCGGGGTTTCTGGAGCGGCGCCCGAAATAGTTGGCGCGAGCCAGTGAGACATTCATACAACGAACAGGAGACACTACATGAAACGACGCACATTCTGCGGCGCGCTGGCGCTCGCATCCGTCCCTCTGGCTGCGCTGGCTCCTGCCACAGCCTTCTCAGCGACCTATCCTGAAAAGATGGTCAAGGTGATCGTGTCGCTTCCCCCGGGCAGCGGAGCGGACACGACGGCGCGCTTTCTCGCACAGCATCTGACGCAGCAACTGGGTCAGCCTTTCGTGGTGGAGAACAAGCCAGGCGCCAACAGCTTCATCGCGGCGAAGGCAGTGGCCGACGCCGCGCCCGATGGCTACACCATGTTCGTGGCGAGCAACACGCCGATGGTGACGAACGCGGCGGTGTTCAAGAAGCTGCCCTACGACCCGGTCCGTGATTTCACGCCGGTGGCCTCCATCGGTCGGTTTCCCATGATCATCGTCGTGCCCGCCAATTCGCCCTACAAGACGCTGGCGGAGCTGGTCGCGGCGATGAAGGCCGCGCCGGGCAAACTGAATTTCGCCAGCGGCACTCCAAGCTATCAGATCGCGATGGAGCAGTTTCACGAGCGCAACGGCATCAAGGGAACGGCGGTGAACTACAAGGGCACCGGCCCTGCGATCACCGATCTGGCGGCTGGCGTCTGCGACTACTCGATTGCCGAGGTGAGTTCGGTGCTGCCGCTGATTCACGGGGGCAAGCTGCGCGCGCTGGCGGTGGCGGATTCGCAGCGCCATCGCGAGCTGCCCGATGTGCCGACAGCCGAAGAGATGGGGCACAAGGGGTACGAGGTGTACGCGTGGACGGGCGTGTATTTCCCCGCGAAGGTGCCCAAGGAGATCGCGCAGCGCGTGGGCGACATCGTGCGCTCCACGCTGAATGGCGCGGAAGGCGCGGCGTTCATTCAGAAGATGGGCGGAACGGTCTTCACCGGCACCGCGCAGCAGTTCACTGACTTTCAATTGGCCGAGATCGAGAAGACCAAGCGCATCGTCAAGATTGCCAACATTCCGGTGGAGTGATTTGACGAGGCATCCATGGACGCCTCGGAGCGTGTTCACGATCTCGGCGTTAGGCTCCGTCTGCAAGACCGCGCGGAAATCGACAACACGCTCTCAGGCCTCCGGCTCCTGCACCACGGCATGGGCCGTGGCGATGAAATTGCGGGCGGTGGGCGTGAGCGCGTCGGGCAGACAGGCGAGCGCGAGGCCCACCTGCAGCGCCTTGGGCTGCGGCTCGATGCTCACAAGCACCACGCCGTTGCCCGCGTAGCGCGATGAGGTCTCGGGCACGAGCGCGACCCCGAGGCCGCTTTCCACCAACCCGAGAAACTGCTGCACCTGCACGGCCTCCTGTGCGATGCGCGGCATCACGCCGGCTTCGGCGAACGCCTGCATGATGTAGGTGTACATCGCGGGGACGCGGTCGCGTGCGTAGATGATGAAAGGCTCTTCGGCGATCTCCGCCAACGACACCGAGGCCCGCGCCGCATAGGGCGAATCCGCGCTCACGGCGAGCTTCATGCGCTCGGGTCGGAGCAGCGTCAGCTCCACGTTGCCGCGTTCCAGAATGGGGTAGCGCACCAGCGCCACATCGATGGCATGGCTCTCCACGCGCTTGAGCAACTCGAGCGTGGTCGACTCCTCGATCATCGTTTCCACGCGCGGGTATTTGCCGCGAAAGGCGCGGATGATGCGCGGCATCAGCGAGTAGGTGGCCGATCCCACGAAACCCAGGCGAAGCGTGCCTTGCTCGCCGGTTTCGCCTTCCTTCGCCGCACGCTTGATCTGTTCTGAACTGAACACCGTGTGCTGCGCATGTCTCAGCACCATCTCGCCCGCGGGCGTGATCTTCAGACCCGTGGGCAGGCGCTCGAACAGCAGTACCCCCAGCTCCTCCTCCAGCTTCTTGATCGACGTGGAAAGAGGCGGCTGCGCCATGTGCAGGCGTTCAGCCGCGCGGCGAAAATTCAGGGTCTCTGCAAGCATGATCACCTGCCTGAGCTGGCGCAGTTCCATGGGGTATACATCTCGCGTATCGCGATGTCTCCAATCAGTATTGGACGCTCGTGGCGAGCCTCCATAAATTCGTGGCATGAACTCTACACTGACTTCACTGCCGCTCGCGGTCATTCCCCCCGAGGACGAGGCGTTGCGACGGAATGTGCGCACATTTCTGGGTGAAGCGCTGCGCCACCTGCCCGCCGATGTGCGCTCGCGCTCATGGCTTGGATACGACCTCGATTTCAGCCGCGCCCTGGCGCACCAGGGCTGGGTCGGGCTGACGCTGCCCACGCGCTATGGCGGTGGGGGCCGCAGCAGCTTTGCGCGCTTCGTGCTCAGCGAGGAACTGCTGGCTGCGGGCGCGCCGGTGGCGGCGCACTGGATCGCGGACCGCCAGACATCGCAACTGATCCTGCGCTTTGGCAGCGAGGCGCAGCGCCAGTTCTTTCTGCCGCGCATCGCCGCATGCGACATCGTCTTCTGCATCGGCATGAGCGAGCCCGACACCGGCTCCGACCTCGCCAGCGTGCGCACTCGCGCCACGCGCACCGACACGGGCTGGCTGCTCAACGGCCGCAAGATCTGGACCACCAACGCCCATCGCGCCGACTGGATGTGCGCGCTGGTGCGCACCTCGGGCACGGCCGAGGACCGTCACAAGGGACTGTCGCAGTTGCTGATCGACATGAAGTCGCCGGGCATCAGCGTGCGGCCGCTCAAGGACATCGCGGACGACACGCACTTCAACGAGGTGCTGTTCGACAACGTGGAGCTGCCCGCCGATGCGCTGGTGGGGGAGGAGGGCTCGGGCTGGAAGCAGGTGACCGCCGAGCTGGCGTTCGAGCGCAGCGGGCCGGAGCGCATTCTCTCGAGCATCGTGCTCGCGGATACCTGGCTGGCCGTTGCGCGCGCTGCGGGGAGCCGGGGACCCCACACGCGTGCGACAGCCGGGCGCATGGCGGCGCGACTGGCGGTGCTGCGCGCGATGTCGCTGGCGGTGGCGGCCAAGCTCGATCGCCATGAGCAGCCCGATCTGGAGGCGGCCTTCGTGAAGGATCTCGGCACCGAGTTCGAGCAGAGCGTGCCCGAATGGATTCGCGGCTCGCTGCACGAGCTGTCCGCTGCGCAGCGCAATGGCGAGCTGACGCGCAGTCTGGCCTACGTGACCCAGATTGCGCCGACGTTTTCGCTGCGCGGCGGAACGCGCCAGATCATGCGTGGAATCATCGCGCGCGGCCTCGGTCTTCGTTGAGGAATGTCTTTCATGAGCAATTCGTATTCTGCAATGTGGGAAGCCGCGCTGGCGGACTTCTGTGGTGACGAGCGCGTGCGCGCCGTCGAAGCGGGTGACGGCCAGAGCGCCGCTGCGCTGTGGGCCGAGATCGAGGCCCTTGGCTATACCGATGCACTCGTGTCATCGGAGCGGGGTGGTGCGGGTCTCGGGCTGGCCCATGTCGAGCCACTGGTCTTTGCGGCCGCGAGAGCGGGCGTGAGCCATCCGTGGGGCGAGACCATGGTCGCGCGGGCGCTGCTGAGCCGCACCGATTGGACATCGGACGGAAGCTGCATCGCGCTGGCCAGCGCTGTATCGCATCGAGACGACGCCGAGCTGGTTTGCGCCGACATTCCCGGCGCACTTCTCGCCAGCCAGGTGCTGGTGGACGACGGCGAGCAGTGGCTGCTGATGCCAGTATCCGCTGCGCAGTGCACGCCGGGAGTCTATCGCCCGCACGTGTCGGCGGCGCTGCGTTGGAAGGGCGCGGACTCGGCCATCACGCGCTTCGCCAAAAAACCGGATGAATCGGCGGCGAACTTCTGCAACGCCCTTCATGCGAGCGCGATGGGGGGCACGATGGCGCGGGTTCTGGATCTCAGCGTGCTGTACGCGAACGACCGACGCCAGTTCGGCCGCGCCATCGGGCAGTTTCAGGCGATCCAGCAGGATCTGGCCGTGCTCGCGGAGCAGGCGGGAATGGCGGCGCTTGCGGCGCGCATGGGCTGCGCGACCGCAGGAATTCAGCCGGATCGGCTGCTTTCCGCGTCCGCCAAGCTCAACGCATGCGATGCGGCACTGAGGGTAGCGACGCTCGCCCACGCGGTGCATGGCGCCATCGGCATCACGCAGGAGCACATGCTGGGCATATTCACCGCACGCCTGCACGAGCTGCGCGCGTCGGCGGACACCGATGCCGACTGCGCGGAACAGCTGGGAAATGCCGTGCTGGACAGCCCGCTGACGCTGTGCGACTTCATGCGCGAGTCACTGGCGCCCACGCCGGTCGAGGAGGTCTGAGATGGGACCGCTTGCCGGAGTGAAAGTGCTGGAAATGGCGGGCATCGGCCCCGCGCCCATGGCAGCCATGCAACTGGCCGACATGGGCGCGACGGTGCTGCGCATCGAGCGTCGGGAGCCGGTCGACCTCGGCGTGCCGCGTCCGCTGAATTTCAATCTGCTGCTGCGCAATCGCGAGGCGGTGGCACTGGATCTCAAGGATCCGCAGTCCATCGCGCTGGTGCTGGAGCTGGTCGCGCAGGCAGACATCCTCATCGAAGGATTTCGGCCTGGCGTCATGGAGCGCCTTGGCATCGGCCCCGAGCGCTGCCATGCGATCAACCCACAGCTGGTGTATGGCCGCATGACGGGCTGGGGGCAGGATGGGCCGCTGGCGCACGCAGCTGGGCATGACATCAACTACATCGCGCTGACCGGTGCGCTGAATGCCATTGGCCGCAAGGGTCAGCCGCCCGTGCCGCCGCTCGCGCTGGTGGGTGACTTTGGCGGCGGCGCGATGTTTCTGGTGATGGGCGTGCTGGCCGCGCTGCACCACGCGCAGCGCAGCGGCCAGGGTCAGGTGGTGGACGCCGCCATCGTCGAAGGTGCGAGTTCGTTGGCGACGGCGTTTCACGGCTTTGTGGCGGGAGGGCAATGGGATCCCGAGCGCGGCAGCAATCTGCTCGACGGCGGCGCGCCGCACTACGACAGCTATGAATGCAGCGACGGCCGCTTCGTCTCCGTGGGACCGATCGAGGCGCGCTTTCATGCGGAACTTGTCCGCAGATTGGGGCTGGATGAAAAGGCATGTGGCGCTCCGGGAGATCGCTCGCGCTGGGAGCATGTGCGCGCCGAACTGACGCGTGTGTTCAAAACCCGCACGCAGGCCGAATGGTGCGCGCTGCTTGAGGGCACGGACGTGTGCTTTGCCCCCGTGCTGTCGTTTGATGAGGCATCCTCGCATCCGCACCTGAAGGCTCGCGGCAGCTTTGTCGAAGTCGATGGCGTAGTGCAACCCGCGCCGACGCCGCGCTTCAGCGCGACGCCATCCGCGAAACCCACACCGCCCCGCGCACCCGACGGCGCAAAGGCGCTGCGTGGATGGCTGGCCGACGCGGACATCGCGCGCTGGAGCCCGCATTGCGAGAAGCCTTCTTCCTTCGACAGTTTGACGGGACAAAAAACATGACAGACACAACCACCTCCACTGCAACGAACCAAGGCGGCCCGCTGAGCGGCGTGCGCATCATCGACCTCACCACCGTGCTCATGGGTCCGTTCGCCACCCAGATTCTTGGTGACTACGGAGCCGACGTGATCAAGGTGGAGCCGCCCGGCGGCGACGGCGTGCGCGGCGTCGGGCCACGTCGCAATGCGGGCATGGCGGCGATCTTCATGCACGCCAATCGCAGCAAGCGCAGCGTGGTGCTCGATCTGAAGCAGTCCGCCGGGATCGCGGCGCTGATGCGCCTTGTGGCCGATGCCGACGTGCTGATCTACAACGTGCGGCCACAGGCCATGGCGCGGCTGGGACTGTCATACGAGGCGGTGCGCGCGGTCAATCCGCGCATCGTCTACGTGGGCTGCGTGGGCTACGGCCAGAGCGGGCCGTATGCGGCCAAGCCGGCGTATGACGATCTGATTCAGGGCGCGGCCGGAATTCCCGCGCTGTCGGTGCAGGCGGGGAGCGACGTGCCGCGCTATGCGCCGAGCCCGCTGGCGGATCGCATCGTCGGGCTTGCGGCGGTGAACGCGGTGACCTCGGCGCTGTTCTGGCGCGAGCGCTCGGGCGAGGGGCAGGCGGTCGAGGTGCCGATGTTCGAGACCATGGCGCAGTTCACGCTGTCCGACCACATGTGCGGGCGCAGCTACGAGCCCGCCGTCGGCCCGAGCGGCTATGCACGCATTCTCAATCCCAACCGCCGCCCTTATGCGACGAGCGACGGCTATCTCTGCGTGCTGCTCTACAACGACAAGCAGTGGCAGACCTTCTTCCGGCTGATCGGCAAGCCCGAGGTGTTCGAGTCCGATCCGCGATTCAGCAGCATCGACAAGCGCACCGAGCACATCCATGCGCTCTACGCGCTGCTCGCCGAGATCATGACCACGCGCACGACGGCCGAGTGGAGCGAACTGCTCGACGCGGCCGACATTCCCGTCATGCCCATGCATGACATGGACTCGCTGATGGAGGACCCGCATCTGCAGGCCGTGGGCTTTCTGCAGGAGGTTGAACATCCCACGGAGGGGCGCGTGCGCCAGATCGGCATTCCCTCGACCTGGTCAAAGACCCAGCCCCGCGTGTCGCGTCCCGCGCCGCGAGCCGGAGAGCACGGGCGCGAGGTGCTTGCCGAGGCGGGATTCACCCACGCCGAGATCGATGCCCTGCTGGGGTCGGGTGTGACCTCCATTCCCTCCGGGGCAGTGGGCTGATTTTTCCGGCTGGCAAAGACAACACGACACCAATTCAATCAGGAGACAAAGACATGGACTTGAACCGACGACAGGCGATGGCTGCAATGGGTGCATTGAGTGCATTGGGAACCTTGGGCGGAGCGGGCTTTGCCCGCGCACAGGCGCCGAGCGACTGGCCGAGCAAGCCCATCAAGCTGATCATGCCGCACGCAGCAGGCGGTCCGACCGATGTGGTGGGCAGGGCCCTGGCCGCGCACATCGGCCGCACGTTGGGGCAGTCGATGTACGTGGAGAGCAAGCTGGGCGCGGCGGGCAACATCGGCACGGAATTCGTCGCGCGCGCCGCACCGGATGGCTACACGGCGCTGTATCAGACGTCGGGCATCACCATCGTGCCGGTGCTGTACAAGAAACTGAACTTCGATCCTCTGCGCAGTTTCGTCCCGGTCGCCATGCCGGCGTCGATCAACACCGTCATCGTGGTGAGCAACGATCTGCCGGTGAAGAACTTCGCCGAGTTCGTGCAATATCTGAAGGCCCACCCCGGCAAGCTCAGCTACGGCTCGGGCGGCAACGGCAACATCACCCATCTGGGCATCGAGGTGCTGCTGCAGATGCTGGGCGCGAGTGCCGTGCATGTGCCCTACAAGGGCACAGCGCCGGCGATGGCCGATCTGCTGGGTGGCAACGTGCAGTTCATGCTGGATGCGCTGAGCTCGTCCTATCCCTTCATCAAGGACGGCCGGGTCCGCGCCATCGCCGTGGGCGGAGCGCAGCGCTCGCCGCTGCTTCCGGATGTGCCAACGGTGGCGGAAGGCGGTCTGGCCGGCTATGCGATGTCGACCTGGCAATGCGTGCTGCTGCCTGCGGGCACGCCGGATGCGATCGTGCAGAAACTCAACGCCGCGGTGAACAAGGCGGTGATGGATCCCGACCTGCAAAAGCAGTTTGGCTCCATCGGTGTGCAGCTGCACCAGTCCACGCCAGCGCAGTTCGGCAGCTACATGAAAGACGAGGTGGCCCGCTGGGCACAGGTGGCCCAATCCGTGGGCATCCAGCCCGAATGACGAGAGCGGGCCTCAGCCCACCAGCAGCTTCTGCACCAGATCCGCCGCCGTGGACGCGCCGTACTTGCGCATCAGCCGTGCGCGGTAGATCTCCACGGTGCGGTGGCTGATGTCGAGCGCCCGGCCGATTTCCTTGGAGGTCATGCCGTCGAGCAGGCGGGCGGCGACCTCGCGTTCTCTGCCGGTCAATTCGGCCTTGACGGGGCGTTCCTCGCTCAGATCCTCGAAGCTCCAGATGCCCGATGCGTGCGGGTCGTCTCGGTTGAGGGCCCGACCGGAGACGTGGCACCAGAAAACCTCGCCATTCGCGCGTTTCATGATGCGGTTGTCGGCATAGCGGCCCTTGGCGTTGAGAATCGGCTCCATGCGTTTGCCCAGACGCTCATATTCGTCTACGCTCGGGTAGAGAATGCTGAATGACTGGCCGATCAGCAACTCGCGGGAGGCTCCGAACATCTCGCAGACGTGGCGGTTGCAGTCGACCATGATGCGGTTTCGCGAGATCACCAAGCCAACGGGTGCCATCTCAAATGAGAGTCGGTAGTCTGCGGTGTCCATCTTGTTGCCGTGCGTGCCGTGTTTGTATTTACGAAAAACTACCTATGCGAATACGTAGTATCGTAGCGCATTCCGAATCCGATTCCGGATCTCATTCCTCATCAGGAGACAACAGTGAACAAAGTCTATCCTTCCGCCGCCGACGCGCTCAAGGGCGTCGTGGCCGATGGCCAGCTCTTGGCAGTGGGCGGTTTCGGCCTCTGCGGCATTCCCGAGGCGCTGATCGACGCGCTCAAGGATTCCGGCGTCAAGGATCTGACCGTGATTTCCAACAATGCGGGCGTTGATGGCTTCGGCCTCGGCAAGCTGCTGGAAACCCGTCAGATCAGGAAGATGATCGCCAGCTACGTGGGCGAGAACAAGGAGTTCGAGCGCCAGTATCTGGCCGGTGAGCTCGAGCTCGAGTTCACGCCGCAGGGCACGCTGGCCGAGAAGCTGCGTGCGGGCGGCGCGGGCATTCCGGCGTTCTTCACCAAGACGGGTGTCGGCACGCTGGTGGCCGAGGGCAAGGAGCTGCGCGATTTCGACGGCGAAACCTACGTGATGGAGCGCTCGCTCGTTCCCGAGGTGTCGCTCGTGAAGGCATGGCGCGCCGACAAGTCCGGCAACCTGCAATTCCGCCTGACCGCCCGCAATTTCAACCCGGCGGCTGCGATGGCAGGCAAGATCTGCATCGTCGAGGTGGAAGAAGTCGTGGAAACCGGTGCCATCGCACCCGACGAAATCCATCTGCCCGGCATCTACGTGCACCGCATCGTGCTGAACGCCAACCCCGAAAAGCGCATCGAAAAGCGCACCATCACCGAAAAGCAAGGAGCCTGATCATGGCGTGGACGCAAGACCAAATGGCCGCGCGTGCGGCGCAGGAGCTGCAGGACGGCTTTTACGTGAACCTGGGTATCGGCATCCCGACGCTCGTGGCCAATCATACGGGCGACAAGGAAGTCTGGCTGCAGTCGGAAAACGGCATGCTCGGCATCGGCGCATTTCCCACGGAAGACAAGGTGGACGCCGACCTGATCAACGCCGGCAAGCAGACCGTCACCACCATTCCGGGCTCGTCGATCTTCGGCAGTGATCAGTCGTTCGCGATGATCCGTGGAGGCAAGATCAACCTGTCCATCCTCGGTGCGATGCAGGTGAGCGAGCACGGCGATCTGGCCAACTGGATGATTCCGGGCAAGATGGTCAAGGGCATGGGCGGCGCGATGGATCTGGTGGCGGGCGTCAAGCGCGTGATCGTGCTGATGGAGCATGTCGCCAAGAAGAAGGACGGCACGACCGACATGAAGATTCTGCCCAAGTGCACGCTGCCGCTGACTGGCGTGGGCGTGGTGGACCGCATCATCACCGACCTCGGCGTGATGGACGTGACGCCGCAAGGCCTCAAGCTCGTGGAGCTGGCGCCGGGCGTGACGTTTGAAGAGATCCAGTCCAAGACGGGCGTGACGCTGCAGCGCTGATCGATCGATCCGGCTAGCCGATCACCAACAAAAACGGGACCTTGAACGGTCCCGTTTTTTTTATTGGCGAAATCGTGAGCGATCAGGTCTGCGGGTCGATCTGCACCGTGAGACTCTGGCCGCTGGCGATCACGTCGAACAGGCGGTCGATGTTCGGATGGTTGCCGGGGTGCTGGCGCGCATCCTCCGTGTGCTCGGCAAACAGTTCAAGGCCTTCGCGAGCGGCGGCCTCGTTGATCCCGCCGTGCTTGGCGGCAAGGGCGGCGTAGACGGTCAGCGAACCAGTCTTTCCGGGAGCGTTGGGAATGCTGGCCACTTCGCGGCCGGAGGCGTCCAGCAGGCGCAGGGCGGCAATGTGGGCGACGGAGGGGAGCTGGCGGAGATTGTCTGCAAAGGCCATGTCGGGATTCAATCGTTCTTGTGGTGGAAAGGGGAGCGGCGATTGTAGTGCGGGGTGATCAGGGCGCACGCGAGCCGTCGGTGAGCGTTTCGCTCTCGGAGCCCAGATGCTGGGCCCCAGCACCCATGCCCATGCCGAGCCCCATGGCGCCCATTCCGCCGGCTCCCCCGGCTCCGCCACCACCCTGGCCACCGCCGCGGTTTCCGCCGCCGCCACCGCTGCCGCCTTCCCCGCCCGATCCACCCCCAGCGCGGCGGTTGTTGCCACCCGAGGTGGAAGGCCGCAGCGGGCCTTGCGCGGGGATGACGAGATTGGCGGGGATGGGTTCGAGGTCCAGCGCTTCGCGGACATAGTCTCGCAGCGAGACCACCAGTTCCCGGGTGTGGATGCTGCGCCCGGCCGTCATGTCCTGCGCGGCCTGGGCGGCCATGCGCACCTGGGCTTCAGTGCCGAGCAGGATCACGTCGGACAGCGCGGCCTCCACCGCGTCGCGCACACGGCGCTGGCGTTCGGTGCTCGTGAGGGCGGGGGCTTCGGATTCGTCGTCATCGATCTCGGCGCGGGTTGGCTGCAGCCGCAGATCGCGCACATGCGTGGGTTTCACCTCCAGCGTTCCGGTGAACGAGCCGCCCAGCGTCTTGTAGGCGGCGATCAGGGTCTTGAGGCGCTCGTTGATCTGGCGGTTCTCGCGCTCGCGCCGTTTCTGGATCGTCTGCATGAACAGCAGACGCACGCCCATCATCAGGCAGGTGACGAGCAGCAGTCCGGCGATCGTGGAGAGCGCCGTGGCCCAGGAGCTGAAATCGATCATGGAGCGCATGGCGTAGGGAGCGAAGTGAAAATCATCCGGTGATTCTGCTGCAGCTGGCCCGTGAGTGAAGTCAGCGCGCTTCCCCAATGTCGATTCAGGGTAAGCCCTTGGGTTTCGAGCCCCATGAAGGCATTCCCCAGCACGGCGATTCGCGAATTGATCTGTATTATGGATGTGGCCTTGTGCAGGGGATACAAACACCTTCCGCTCGACTGGCTGATGGCTGACCGGGACGGATGCATCGTTGTTTCGGGCGTCTCCATTTCATCAAGGATTTGCACCATGACTACCCCTCGGATCGGATTGATTGGCGTTGGCCTGATGGGCCACGGCATCGCGCTGAACATCGCGCGCAAGGGCTTTGCGCTGACCGTGCTTGAGCACCCCGGCAACCAGCCGCTGGATGCGCTGCGTTCGCTTGGTGTGGCAAGTCTGGCGTCGCTCAAGGAACTGGCGGCGAGCGTCGACGTGCTGGTGCTCTGCGTCACGGGCTCGCCCCAGGTCGAGGCGATTCTGCTGGGAGACGAGGGGGCGCTTGCCAGCCTCCGGCGTGGCACGGTGGTGATCGACTGCTCGACCGCCTTGCCCGAATCCACCGAGCGTGTGGCCGCCATCGCGAATGCGGCGGGCATACGCTTCATCGACGCACCCATGACCCGCACGCCCAGAGAGGCGGCAGAGGGCAGGCTCAACCTGCTGGTGGGCGGTGACGCGGCCGTTCTCGAGGAGTGCCTGCCGATTCTGCGCAGCTTCGCCGAGAACGTCACGCACACCGGCGCGGTCGGCACCGGCCACCGCATGAAGCTGCTGCACAACTATGTGTCGCTGGGCGCAGTGGCGCTGATTTCCGAAGCCGCCGCCTGCGCGTTTCGCGGCCAGGTGTCGCCCGAGGTGTTCGTCGACGTGCTGGCCAAGGGCGGCGGCGGCGGCGTGGCGCTGGAGCGGCTCAGGCCCTATCTGCTTGACGGCGATCCCAGCGGGCTGCAGTTCTTCATGGGCAACGCGCTCAAGGACATGGGCTACTACGTGGCCATGGCGCGCGACACCAATGCGGTGCAGGACATCGCCGATGCCATCCACGACACCTATGCCTGCGCCGTGGCCGACGCGGGGCACGAGGCGCTGGTCCCCAAGCTGGTGACCACGCTGCAGCGCGGGGTAGGGTATTGCCAGTAGAGTGATTGGACAGACAGCGCCTGAATACACAGTTCGTACAACGGAGACAACCGCATGCGCCAGCATTTCATACACAACCAGTGGACCGGACAGGGCGAGACCATTGATGTGGTCGATCCTTCGAGCGGCGAGATCTACGACGCGATTCTGCGCGGCACGGCCGCCGATGTGGATGCGGCGGTGAAGTCCGCGCGCTCGGCCTTTGAGGGCGAGTTCGGCAAGCTGACTGCCACCGAGCGCGGACGCTTGCTGATGAAACTGTCGGCCAAGCTGCAGGAGCATGCCGAAGAGCTGGCGCAGATAGAGGCCCGCGACTGTGGCAAGCCCCTCAAGCAGGCGCGCGCCGACGCTGCGGCGATCGCGCGCTATTTCGAGTTCTACGGCGGTGCGGCCGACAAGCTCATGGGCGAGACGATCCCCTATCAGAATGGCTACACCGTGCTGACCATCCGCGAGCCCTACGGAGTGGCTGCCGCCATCGTGCCGTGGAACTATCCGCTGCAGATCTTTGGGCGCAGCGTGGGCGGCGCGCTGGCGGCAGGCAATTCCGTGGTCGTCAAACCGGCCGAGGACGCGTGCCTGTCGCTGCTGCGCGTGGCGGAGCTTGCGCGCGACGTGGGCTTTCCGGCCGGCGCGCTCAACATCGTGACAGGCTACGGCCATGAGGCGGGTGCGGATCTGGTCGCGCATCCCGGCGTCGATCATGTCTCGTTCACCGGCTCGCCGAACGTCGGCAAACTGGTGGTCAAGGCGGCCATCGAGAACCACACCCCGGTGACGACCGAGCTCGGCGGCAAGTCGCCGCAGATCGTGTTCGACGACGCGGACATCGACGCCATGCTGCAGGTGGTCGTCAACGCCATCGTGCAGAACGCAGGGCAGACCTGCTCGGCTGGCAGCCGCCTGCTGGTGCAGCGCGGCATTTATGAAAAGGTCATTGGACTGCTGGCCGAGCGCTTCGGGCAGCTCACGGTGGGATCCTCCCAGATGGATCTCGACTGCGGCCCGCTGATCCGCAAAAGCCAGCAGGTGCGGGTGAAGTCATTCCTTGATGAGGCGACCCGGGACGGGTTGACCATCGCCGCGCAGGGCCGGTTGGCGGAGGGTGTTCCGGCCAATGGCTTTTATCAGGTGCCCACGCTGGTGCGCGATGTGCCGATCACGCACCGGCTCGCGCAGGAAGAGGTCTTCGGGCCGGTCATCGCAGCAGCTGCGTTCGACACGGAAGAGGACGCCATCGCACTTGCCAACGGCACGGATTTTGGACTGGTCGCGAGCGTCTGGACGCGTGACGGCGGTCGCCAGATGCGCATGGCGCGCAGGATCAAGGCGGGCCAGGTTTTCATCAACAACTACGGCGCTGGAGGCGGCATCGAACTGCCGTTCGGCGGCTACAAAGCCAGCGGCCACGGACGCGAGAAGGGTTTCGAGGCGCTGTATGGATTCACCCAACTGAAGACCATTTCGATGCGCCACGACTGACCGACTGACTGACGTCCGGTCGGCCGGAGCGTCAGCGCATCGCAGAGGTCACTCGCTGGATGTTGCCTTCTGCTCGTCGAGCAGGGCAAGCAGCTGGGTCTTTCCGAGTTCCTTGATCATCGAGAGCTTGCGCACGACGGCCGCATGGGGACGTGCCTTGCCTTGCTCATAGTGATAGATGCTCTGGCCCGATACGCCGACAAGTGCGCCGTAGTCGGCGGCGGACAACCCGGTCTTCTGGCGGTGCGCGGCAAGGCGGCTGGCGCTGAAGCGCCGCTTGACCTCGTCGGGCTGAGGAGCTTCCATTTCCATCTGCAACGCTCTTTTGGGCGCAGCAGTGCGCTTGCTTTCCTTGCGCAGTTCTCCCAACTCCCGTTTGAGCGCCGCCAGCGCGGTGCGTTGGGCTGAGACCTGCTTGCGCAGTGATTCGATTTCAGCGCGAACCTCTTTGCGAGCGACGCGAGAAATTTCGGATTTGAGGAGTGCTGCAATATTTGGCATGTGCGCATTGTGCTCCGGCTGATGAATTCAAGCCAAATGTTTTCGACAATGGTTTGATTTCCGAAGTCGTTAATGCCACAACAATGTCAACAGAAATATCGCTGCTTGTATTACCCCAGCAGTTTGATGACTTGCTTCCAATCGCTCTCATCCACCTCGGTGATGGAGAGCCGATTGCCTCTCTGCAGTACCTTGAGATTCGCCAACTCGGGGTGTTCGCGCAATTCGGCAAGGCTCAATAAGCGTGTCTTACGCAACGCCTTGACGTCCAGAAGCAACCAGCGCGGTTTGTCGGGATCGGATTTGGGATCGCAGTAGGGCGAGCGCCAGTCGAACTGGGTGGGATCGGTGCGCGTGCCCGATGCGATCTCGGCCACGCCGGCAATGCCCGGTTCCGGGCAGCTTGAATGGTAGAACAGCACGCCGTCGCCGATCTGCATTTCGTCGCGCATGAAATTGCGGGCCTGGTAATTGCGGACACCCGTCCATTGCACGGTGGATCTGATGGCGCCCAATGCATCGTCAATCGAGCATTCCTCGGGCTCGGATTTCATCAGCCAATATCGTCTGGCTCGTTGGTCGTGGGAGGCATCGCTGGTCATGCGCATTATTGTTGCAATATTTCACAACTGCATTGTCAATGACCACACAGTAAACAAGTCCGCCAAACGAATCCGATGCAATGCCAGAAATTATTCGGGCATTTTCAATATAGCCCGCGTCTGCCCGTTCCGCCCCAGCGCTTGGTATCCGCAGAGAAAATGGCGAGCGGGTTGTTGGCCGGTTCGGCAAGCGGCGCAAGCAGTCCCGCCAATTCGTCGGCGCTGAATTTGATTGCGCCAGCCGCGTCGCTTCCAAGCACGCCCTGGGCGAGCAAGCGTTTGCGCTCCTGCAGGTCCAGCATGCGCTCCTCGATGCTGCCTTGCACCACGATGCGATAGACGAAGACGGGCAGCGTCTGTCCTATGCGATGGGCTCGCGCTGTGGCCTGTTCCTGCACGGCGGGGTTCCACCAGGGGTCGAGATGGATCACCGTGTCGGCCGCGGTCAGGTTCAGGCCCGTGCCGCCGGCCTTGAGGCTGGCGAGCAGGATGGGCGGCACGCTCTCATCGGCTTGCTGAAAGTGCGCGACGATGTGCTCGCGTTCTGCAGGCGCGGTGTCGCCGGTCAGCATCAGGTACGGAATCCGGATGCTGTCGAGCAACTCCGCCACGAGACTCAGCATCGAGGTGAACTGCGAGAACAGCAGAATGCGCCGGCCGTCCTCCACCAGTTCTGGAAGCATGTGCGCGAGATGCTCGAGCTTGGCGCGTTCGGTATCGGGGTGAATGGCGGTGCCGCGCAGCAGTCGCGGATCGCAGCAGACCTGACGCAGCTTGAGCAGTGCGTCGAGAATCGCGATCTGTGCGGCATTGCCCCAGTCCTGCGCCTTCAGCACGCGGCGCACCTCCTTGTCGCAGGCGGTGCGCACGGCCTCGTAGAGCTGGCGCTGGCGCCCCTGCAGTTCCACGCGCACCAGCATGTCGCTGCGCTCGGGAAGCTCCTTGGCGACATCACTTTTCTTGCGGCGCAGGATGAACGGCGCGATGCGCTGGGCGAGCAGCTCGGCGCGAAGAGTCTCGCCGTTTTCCTCGATGGGCTTGCGCCAGCGGCGACCGAAGGTGTGGGGGTCGCCGAGAAAGCCGGGCATCAGAAAGTCGAACTGCGCCCAGAGCTCGCCCAGATGATTCTCGAGCGGCGTTCCGGTCAGGCACAGCAGATGCGGCGCCTTGAGTCGGCGCAGCGCACGAGCCGTGCGGCTTCCCGCGTTCTTCACCATCTGCGCCTCGTCGAGGATCAGCATGTGCCAGGATTTGGCGGACAGGGCATCCACGTCGCGCCAGACAAGGGGGTAGGTGGTGAAGACCAGATCGTGCTTGTGCGCGCTGAGCAAGCCTTCGGCGCGGTCCGCGCCCGTCAGCACCAGCACGCGCAGCTCGGGGGTGACGGTCCGCGCTTCGGCCAGCCAGTTGAAGACCAACGACGTCGGCATGACGACCAGCGCGGGATGCGTGAGCCGTCCTTCGCGCTTTTCGGTCAGCACATGGGCGAGCGCCTGCGCCGTCTTTCCAAGACCCATCTCGTCGGCCAGAATGCCGCCCAGATGGTTGGCGCGCAAATATTGCAGCCACGCCAGACCGTCGAGCTGGTAGTCGCGCAAGGCGATGCCGAGGCCTTGCGGCGCCTCGCAGGCCTGCGGCGTGCCTTGCTTGCCGAGTCTGTGGGCAAGCAGCTCCAGACCTGCATCGCCCTGCAGCTGCCATTGGTTGTCGGGAGCAACGCGGCCGGTCTGGAGCAACGCGGTGCGCAGCGCCTCGATGCGGCGCATGTCCCACTGCGGCAGTGCAATCGGCTCGCCGTCGCGCAGCTGTTTGCGGGCTGGGTCGGCTATCAGGTCGACCATGGTGCGCAGAATCGCCTTGAGCGGTGCCGCTGGTACGTCAATGCGTTTTCCGCCAACGGCACGCAGCTGGATCGTCGCGTGGTCGTCCACGCTGTCGATGTGTTCGAGCGACAGCCAGCGCGTGTCGCGTGCCAGAAGGTTGGCGAGCATGGGAACGAGATCAAGCGTCATGCCATCGATCTCGATGCCAAGGCTCAGCAGCCAGGCAGCTTCGCGCCTTGCGAGCTGCAGCGCCTGAACGGGCTGCGGCCTCGTCGCGAAATCGCCCGCCACCTGCAGACTTTCGATTTCGCCTGAATCGCTCGCCAGCCGGAACTGCCAGCGCTGCACGGCCACGCTCTCGTGCGCGAAGCCGGGAAGCATGTGGATGTCCCAACCCTCGCGCCGCAGTTCAGGCAGAACGTCCGCCCAGAAATCCGAAAACATCGCTTCCTGAGCCAGCGTCCAGAGCGGGCCGAGATCGCGCGCGATATCGGGATGGCGCCATTGAAGACGGTCCGCCTTCACGGGTGTGAGATGCAGTGACCAGACACGGTCCATCGCGTCCTGTTCGGCCGCGTGATCACGCTCGACGGGACTGCTGGAGGCGGCCGCGCGCGGTTCGAGAATGGAGGTGGGGGCCGGGGTCTCCCAGAGCGATCCATCCGGCAACCGATAGACCCAGGTGATCTGCACCAGACTGACCGGATCCGCACGCGGCCCGAGCTTGCCTTGGGAGCGCATGCCGAGCAGCCCATCTCCACGGCCCAGCGTCATCAGCGTGATGCGTGGCTGAAAGTTGCGGGATGAACGGAGGGGAGGGTGGTCTGGCGCTGACACGAAAAAGGATGGACGGGGCCGCAGTCAAACCGGATCGCTGTCCGGCGTGAAAAATGAGGGGTCTATCTTAGAGCGTGTTGACGATCTGAGCGCGCGGGTTCAAATCCCAGAACCGGCGCCGGAGCCGGATGGCGGCGGAAGGCTCAGGTGCGCCGCTTGCACCACTTGCACGCATTCGCGCAGATGCTGTTCACCAAGCAGCCGCAGGGTCGCGTAGTTGAGCGCCGCGGAAGCGGCCTGACCGGCCAGCGGCACGTACTTGGCCGCCTGCGCCGTCGTCATGCGCATGCCGACCAGTTTGGCGAGGCGCAGCACGCATTTCACGCGTGACGAATTTGCCGATGAGTGCAGAGCCGACGATGGCGACCGCATTCTGCACGCTCTGGCGCTTCTCTGGCGAGAGCGCATCGAGCTGCTGGGGCGTGAGCCCGAACTCGGCGTTGATCTTGGGAATGATGCGAGAGAGCAGGGCCGCCTGCGCGGCCCAATCGAGACCCGGAATCGGCACAGCGCCCGCCACGGCGGCGATCAGCGCGCGATTCTTGAGCAGCTTGCGGCTGCGTGCGATGGCAGCCAGCACTGCGGGATCATCACCCGCGAGTTGCTCGGGAGTCGGGGAGTGTTTGAGCATTCCAATTTTCAACTGCCATACCTCGCTATCAGTTGGTCGATGGAACACCTGTAAGCTTGAGTCGACATCAGCCCTCGATACCGGCGCACACCAAGCGAGGGCAGTCGAGCAAGGGCCGCCCCGCTGCGATGACTGAGTCTTCCTGCCCGCATTGCGCAGCAATGCGAGAGCGGGGGGAAGGCGCGAAGCGACTCAGGGGGGTGTTCACAAGTCAGGCCTTGCGGCGGATCAGGCCGTAGATGAAGAGCAGCACGATGGCACCGACGACGGAGGCGATCCAGCCAGCGGCCTCGCCTTGCTGGTACCAGTGCATCGCTACGCCGATGTAGGTGGCGAGGAATGAGCCGGCGACACCGAGCAGCGCGGTCATGATCCAACCCAGCTTGTCGTCGCCGGGCTTGAGCGCGCGCGCGATGAAACCAACGATCAGACCTACGAACAATGTGCCCAGAATATTCATCATGATGAAAACAACTCCCTTGGAAAAATGGACAAGGCGGCAGGTGCCGCTTTGAAATGACTGCTTACTGTACCCCAGCCAAAACGCCATTGTGTGTCAGCCAAAAGGCTGCAAAAGGGAGAGCAGCGCATTCTGCTGGGTGCATCAGCGATTGGCGATGCGTTGGTGA
This sequence comes from Diaphorobacter caeni, assembly GCF_015354245.1. Lineage (GTDB taxonomy): Bacteria > Pseudomonadota > Gammaproteobacteria > Burkholderiales > Burkholderiaceae_C > Diaphorobacter_A > Diaphorobacter_A caeni. The sequence goes on along the minus strand of NZ_JADKYZ010000009.1, from coordinate 107,578 downwards.
AACAAGTTTACATTTCGTCGCCAGCCCCATGGCGTGTCGACCAAAACAAAAGGCCTGCATCGGATGACGCAGGCCTTTTGTGCAGTGGGTGGCGCTTGGCTTACTTCTGTTGAATCAGCCTGGCGATGTCGTCGGTGGCCTTCTGGTCTTCGGCGTTCACGCGGCGTGCGCCGTTGAAGCGGGACTGCCAGTAGGAGATGCTCATGTCTTCCACGCGAACCGAGGCGCCGGTGCGAGGTGCATGAATGAACTTGCCATCGCCCAGATAGATGCCGACATGGCTGAACGCGCGGCGCATGGTGTTGAAGAAGACCAGATCGCCGGGGCGCAGATCCTTCTTGTCGATCACTTCGGTCGCCGCGGCTTGTTCCTTGGCGACACGCGGCAGAGCCAAGCCCTTGGCCTGCTCAAAAATGGCGCGCACGAAGCCGCTGCAATCAAAACCGCTTTCCGCGCTGTTGCCGCCACGACGGTAGGGGACTCCAATGAATCCCATCGCGGTCGAGACGAGCTCACTCGTTCGATCCGCCATTCCGTGGCGTACGTCCTGAAGCTGGGCAATGAGGCCGCGTTCGGCCAGCATGCGCTCCATGTCATCAGCAGTGGAGTGGGTTGGTGCGGCGATAGATACGTTCGCGAACGCTAGTAACAGTAAGCAAAACCATCGAGACATGGGGCCGGAGAGTACCACGACTCGCTTCGATGCCAAGCTCGAGAATTGTTACAGCGACCCGGTATATCCCTGATTCCGCCTTTTGTTTGACATATCGTTACCTACTTGCATTCAGGGGCTATCAGATCGATAGGCGTTCTCTTCCCTATATAACAACGAGAAATCTCGTGGTCGTGGCTTGTATCTGCAAGCCCATATGGGATCTTGAGGAGATTTTGTGTTTCAAACTGTACAAAACCCCTTCGCAAAGAGCGTTGCACTGTCTGTGGCGGGTTCCGTCCTGCTTGGTCTGTCTGCTTTCAATGTCATAGCGCAACCGTTTCCCGCAGCCGAGCCTTTGCCCAAGGCATCAACCCGAACGCTTGCTGTGGAAACGGTGACCGAGCGTCTGGAACACCCCTGGGCGATGGCTTTTTTGCCGGGTGGCGGCTGGCTGGTGACCGAGCGCCCGGGGCGCATGCGGGTGGTCAACGAAGCGGGGCTGCTCGGCCCAGCGCTGAAGGGGATGCCGCATATTGCCGCGACCGGGCAAGGGGGGCTGCTGGATGTGGTGCTGGACCGGGATTTCGCGAAAAACCGCCGCATCTTCTTTTGCTACTCCGAACCCGACGCCAAGGATCGATCGCTGAACTCGACGGCGCTGGCCAGCGCCACGCTGGATCGAGCCGACAACTCACTCAAGGATCTTCGAGTGGTGTTCAGCCAGAAGCCCAAGCTGCGCAGCAGCCTGCACTTTGGTTGCCGCATCGTACAGAACCCGGATGGCACGCTGTTTCTGGGGCTGGGAGAGCGTTCGAGCTTCAAGGAGCAGGCGCAGATGCTGGACAGCCATCTGGGCAAGATCGTGCGCATCCGCCCGGAAGGCGGAGCCGCGCCGGGCAATCCGCTGGCTGACAGGGCAGGCGCCTTGCCTGAAATCTGGAGCTGGGGCCATCGCAACATCCAGGCGGCCACGCTGACGGCCGATGGCAGGCTCTGGGCCGTCGAGCACGGACCGCAGGGCGGGGATGAGATCAATCTGGTGCAACCGGGCAAGAATTACGGCTGGCCGGTCATCACCTATGGCGAAAACTACGGCGGCGGTCGCATCGGCAAGGGCATTGCGCAGGCGCCCGGCATGGAGCAGACAGTGCACTATTGGGTGCCGTCGATTGCGCCATCGGGTATCGCCGAGCTGACCAGCGACCGATACGGTGCCGAATGGAGGGGTAGCCTTTTCGTTGGATCGCTCAAGTTCCAGCGTCTGCACAGGCTGCAGCTGGATGGCGAGAAAGTCGTGCGCGACGAGATCCTTCTGCCCGATCTCCGTGAACGGGTCCGGGATGTTCGCCAGGGGCCGGATGGGCTGCTCTATCTGCTGACCGACGGCTCGGACGGCAAGCTGCTGCGGGTGAAGCCCTGAGAGCGGTGTTCAGTTCAGGTGGAACATCCACTTGGCGATCAGTACGATGCCGATCATGTGGGCGAACACGCTGTAGTGAATGATTCGCGAGTTGCGTGAGCGCAGCCTGCCGCGCCGCTGCAATGCCATGGCCGTCAGGAAATGTCCCATGACGCTGGTCGCGAGGGCGATCTTGATCCACAGCAGCAGGCCAAACCGATGCTGCAGCGGATCCGCAAGGACGGAAGCGTAGGCCAGCCATGCCATGGCGATCCCCGCTCCATACAAAGAGAGCATGACCCACGGCATGATTTTCCGGGCGCGCGCGCCGACTGCGGACTCCAGTTGGCGCATGGCCTCGGGCGGCAGTTGGGGGCGCAGGGGCTCGAGCATCAGCACCTCGAAGAACACCACGCCGATGAAGAAGAGGGCGGCGAAGAGGTGGATAGTGAGCAGGACGGGATAGGACATGGGTTCAAGCCTTGCACGGGTGGCGCTTGTGACAGTTGGTGTGACCATCGTGAAGCCGAGTGCGACCTGCATCCATGATGTAAGTCAATTTTCCGGACGAGTCGCCAACAAGCCCCGCCGATGGCATTGGTGCATGATCCTGCGACAATCTGTGCTTTGAATCGCCCGTTGTAGGTAAGAAAGAATAAATTCCATGCTGCTTGATGAATCCGAATCCCAACTGGTGCTGGTGGACTATCAGGAGCGCCTGATGCCGGTGATATTCGAGGGCGCGATGGTGCTCGAGAATGCCCGCCGTCTCGCGAAAATCGCACAGTTCATAGACGTGCCGGTCTGGGGTACGGAGCAGAATCCGTCGCGCCTGGGCGGCAACGACGCTGAACTGCGCGCGCTGTGCCGCAACACGCTCTCGAAGATGCATTTCAGCGCCGCCGAAGAAGGTCTTTGCGAATGGCTGCGCCCTCCCGCAAAGCCCCAGCAGGGCGGCAATGCCCGCAGCCTGCCCAAGCATCTCCAGAAGCCCCAGCAGCAGGCGCCCGAGCGCAACACCATCGTCATCGCCGGTTGCGAGGCCCATGTCTGCCTGCTGCAGACGGCGCTGGATCTGCTGGAAGACGAGTTCGACGTCTGGGTGGTGACCGACGCGTGCAGCTCGCGCACCGAGCGCAACCGCGACGCGGCCTTTGACCGCCTGGCGGGCGCGGGAGCAGAACTTGTGACCACTGAAATGGTCGCCTTTGAATGGCTGCGCACCTGCGAGCACCCCGACTTCAAGGACATGCTGACTCTGGTCAAGTGATCGACGGGACCGCGTGCCGCTCGCTGTGCCCGGTTCCTTGTATCTCAGCGCCTCCCGCCTCTCTCAGCCCCGCCCGAACTCACGTCCGTTGCGGGGTTTCGTCTTCTTGCGTTGCTCAATTGATATAGCTCAATCGTCGTGAATTCACGACCCCGACGCTATCGCCAACACCGTCAGATGCTCGCAAAATGTGGGTGTTCATTGGTGAGAAGGGTGTGCTTTTGTATCGCTTCTCGGAATGCCAGAAGACATTCAGGAGCGTCAGCTTGACGAAAACTCGCTTATACATAATGAAATCAACGGAATTGCCACAGCGGTTGGGCAGCGCCGTCGGTCATATAAGGAGACTATTCCAATGGTGAGTTTTTCTGAGTTTCATCGTCGCTCGATCGAGGATCGCGATGCCTTCTGGTCCGAGCAGGCCCAGTTCGTCGAATGGCAAACCCAGCCCCGGCAGATCTGCGACTACAGCAACCCGCCGTTTGCGCGCTGGTACGTCGGCGGCACGACCAACCTGTGCCACAACGCCGTTGACCGCCATCTGGCGGAGCGGGCCAATCAGAACGCGCTGATCGCGATTTCCACCGAAACCAACACCGAGCGTGCCTACAGCTACGCCGAGCTGCACAAGGAAGTGCAGCGCATGGCCGCCTGCCTGCAGGCGCTGGGCGTGAAGCGGGGCGATCGGGTGCTGATCTACATGCCGATGATCGCCGAAGCATCGTTCGCGATGTTGGCCTGCGCGCGCATCGGCGCCATCCACTCGGTCGTGTTCGGCGGCTTTGCTTCGTCGTCGCTCGCCTCTCGCATCGAGGATGCGGAGCCGACCGTGATCGTGTCGGCCGATGCGGGTTCGCGCGGCGGCAAGGTCGTTCCCTACAAACCGCTGCTGGACGAGGCCATCGACCTGTCCGCGCACAAGCCTCAGGCCGTGCTGCTGATCGATCGGGGACTGGCGCCCGCGAGCATGCGCGCCGGTCGTGATCACGACTGGGCGGCGCTGCGCAGCCAGCATCTCGATGCCAACGTGCCCTGCGTCTGGCTCGACGCCACGGAATCCAGCTACACGCTCTACACCAGCGGCACGACCGGCAAGCCCAAGGGCGTGCAGCGTGACACCGGCGGCTATGCGGTGGCGCTGACCTCCAGCATGCGCTGGGTGTTCGATGCCAAGCCTGGCGACACTTTCTTCTGCACCAGCGACATCGGCTGGGTCGTCGGCCACAGCTACATCATCTACGGCCCGCTGCTCGCCGGCATGGCGACCGTCATGTACGAAGGCCTGCCGACCCGCCCCGATGCGGGCATCTGGTGGAGCATCGTCGAGAAGTACAAGGTCACGCACATGTTCTCCGCGCCGACCGCGGTGCGGGTGCTCAAGAAGCAGGATCCCGAATATCTCAAGCGCTACGATCTTTCGACGCTCAAGGGCCTCTGGCTCGCGGGCGAGCCGCTGGACGAGCCGACCGCGCAGTGGATCAGCGGCGCGCTGCAGGTGCCGATCATCGACAACTACTGGCAGACGGAAACCGGCTGGCCGATACTTACGCTGTGCAATGGCGTGGAGAAGCAGCAGTCGCGCTTCGGCAGTCCCGGCAAGGCGGTCTACGGTTACAACGTCAAGCTCATCGACGAGACCAACGGCGAAGAGCTGACGGCGCCCAACCAGAAGGGCGTGCTGGCCATCGAAGGGCCGCTGCCTCCCGGGTGCCTGCAGACCGTTTGGCGCAATGACGAGCGCTTCGTCAACACCTATTGGAAGAGCATTCCCGGTCGTCTGATCTACAGCACCTTTGATTGGGGCGTTCGCGATCAGGATGGTTACTTCTTCATTCTCGGTCGCACCGACGACGTGATCAACGTGGCCGGACACCGCCTTGGAACACGCGAGATCGAGGAGTGCATTTCGGGCAACGCGAACATCGCCGAAGTGGCGGTGGTGGGCGTGGCGGACAACCTCAAGGGGCAGGTCGCCATGGCGTTCGCGGTGGCGCGTGATGCCTCCGGTTTGACGGACGATGCGGCGCGCCTCAAGTTCGAGGGCGAGATCATGAAGCATGTCGACAGCCAGCTGGGCGCTGTGGCCCGTCCTGCGCGCGTGTTCTTCGTGAATGCCTTGCCCAAGACGCGCAGCGGCAAGCTGCTGCGCCGCACGCTGCAGGCGGTCGCGGAAAAACGCGATCCGGGCGACGTGACGACGATGGAGGATCCGACGGCGCTGCAGCAGATCAGGGATCTGCTCGGCTGAGGAATCTGGAGCGGTTTTACAGCTGTTATCGCGGTTGGAGCGGTGGTAGCAGCTTTTTTTATACCAGCGGAAGCGGCTCGGAGATGGTCCGGGCCGATTCCAGCCAGGAGCGCGGGGCGTGCCAGTGCCTGGCCCAATCCGCGAAATGTTCGGCTGGCATGGGGCGCGAGACGATGTGGCCCTGTGCGATCAGGCAGCCCATGCGCACCAGCAGAATGCCTTGCTCCTCCGACTCCACCCCTTCGGCCACGATGCGGTAGCCGAACGATCGGGCAAGCCCGACCACGCCCTGCACGATGGCCTGATCGGCCGGGTCCTGCATCATTCCCCGCACATAGCTCTGGTCAAGCTTCAATTGATCGATGGGCAGGCGCCGCAGATAGGCCAGCGACGAATAGCCGGTGCCAAAGTCATCCAGCGAGACCGTTATGCCGATGGCGCGCAGCTGCGCCAGTTCGCGCGCGACATGGTTGACGTCGTAGAGCGCCGCGTTTTCCGTGATTTCCAGGTCCAGCTGTCGGGGCTGCACTTCCGGATGACGCTGCAGATGGCCCAGCACCCAATTGGCGAAATCGCGATGGCGAAGGCGCTCGGCGTCGATGTTGACGCTGATCTGTATGTCCAGACCCTGACGCTTGAGCTGAGCGATGTGCGTGAGCACCGAGTCCATTGCCCATTCGGAGAACTTGGCCTCCAGCTCGGTGCCGTCGATCACATGGAGGAAGGAGCCCGGAAGAATCACGCCGAGTTCAGGATGCACCCAGCGCACCAGCGCCTCGGCGCCGATCACCGCACCGCTGCGCATGTCCACCTTGGGCTGGAGGTAGAGCGACAGCTCGCCGTTGTTGATGGCCTGATCGACATGCGCACGTCGCTCGACCATGCTCTGGCGCGCCGTTTCCTGCACTGAATCGAAGGCGCGCAGGCGGTTTCCACCGGCCTGCTTGGCCAGGTACATGGCCTGATCGGCGTGGCGCAGAAGGGTGTCGGTGTCGGCGGAGTCCTCGGGAAACAGGGTGTAGCCCACGCTGGCGGTGATGTCGACGCGCTCCCCCTCGATGTCATACGGAGACGAGACCGCCTCCATCAAGGCGCGCATGCGCTTCTCGGCGGCCTCGCGGTCGATCACGTCGTAGAGCAGCACGATGAATTCGTCTCCACCCAGACGCGCGACGCAATCGGCCGGTCGCAGCGCCCGCTGCAGACGTCCGGCGACCTGCACCAGCAGGCGGTCACCGAGGCTGTGGCCCAGGCGGTCATTGAGGGCCTTGAGCGCATCGAGATCGATGTAGGCGATGGCCAGCTTGACGTCTTCCTTGATGCTGCGCTCCACCGCATCGCGCAGCCGCTGGCCGAGCAGCGCGCGGTTGGGCAGGCCCGTGAGCGAGTCATAGTGGGCCATGTGGAGCAGCAGCTCCTGCTGCTCGTGCTGCAGCGTCACGTCCATCGCCACGCCCACCATGCGTCGTGCCGCGCCATTCTGATCAAAACCGACGACCTTGCCGACGTTGCGAAGCCAGCGCGTCTGCGCCTGCGGGGGGGCGATGCGCCAGGTGGCGTCGAACGGCTTGGTGGGTGTGTTCAGGTGTTGCTGCAGTGCGCCTTCGATCACTCTGATCTGCTCGCCGCTGATGCCCCTGACCCAAGGCGTGGGTTCGGGCGCCTTGCCCGACGCGCCACCCTGCAGTTCATGCCAGCGGGCGTCGCCGCGCACGATGCCTGACTGCATGTCAAGATCCCACAAGCCGAGCGCGGCGGCATTGACGGTGAGCGAGAGCAGCTCCTCGCGTTCGCGGACCCTGCGCTCCTGCTGCTTGCGCTCGGTGATGTTGATCACGGTGATCAGCCAGCAGGCCTCGCCACCGACGTCGATGGGGCTCATGGACTGCAGGACGGTGTGCACTTTTCCGTCGAGGGAGCGCAGTTCGTTTTCGTATCCGGTCAGCTCGCCGGTCTTGCGCGCCTCGCGCAGCATGGTCTCGCGGGACTGGGCCGAATAGATGCCCAGCTCGACGAAAGTGCGACCGATCGACATTTCCCGGGAGTAGCCCGAGCCTTGTTCCCACGCGGGATTCACATCGACCACCCGGCCGTCGTCGCGGCGCACGAAGGCCAGCGAGATCGGGATGGCCTGAAAGATATATGCGAACTGCGCCTCGGACGCAAGCATGCGCTCGGAGGTGCGGCGCAGGGCGTCGATGTCCTGCAGCACGCCGCGGATCTTGAGGAATTTGCCATCCTCCATGACGGTTTCACTGCGCACCCGCACCCATACGCGCTGCCGGTCGGCCCGCAGAATCTCGAACTCCGTCTCCCAGACCATGTGTGAATTGCGCTTGTAGCGGCTGATCTTTCGAACATGCTCGCGCCATTCGGGTGCCACGAAACGCTCGATGTAGTCGGCCGGCGGCGGCGTGCCGGGAGGAACGCCATGGATCACGCAGCAGACGTCCGACCAGTAGATCACGCCCTGGCCGGGAATGCCTTCCCAGGTGCCCAGGCGGGCCAGCCAGCTCGCCTGCTCGAGAGAATGGCTGGACACACGCAGGTTCTCTTCGATCACATGCGTGTGCGTCATGTCGTGGAACACGAAGATGAGGCAGCGTTCGCCTTCGATGAGCGCACTGCGCGCGGAGAACAGCCCCGTGATGACCTGTCCGTGAAGCTCGACCTTCAGGGACATGCCGTTGATTTCCGCATCCTCCCCCAGCGAACTGACCTGGGCGCGATCTTGCTTCGAAATCACGAGCCCGAACTCCTCGGCCGTCTTGCCCAGAATGCTGGACAGCGGCAGCTGGCACATGCGCTCCATGGCCGGATTCGCATCGATATAGTGCCCATCCGACATGCGCACGATGCCGGCCGGATCGGGCAACGTCTTGTAGAAAGTGGTGTACTTGATGTCCGAGAGACGCAGGGCGCTCGCCATCTCGTGCTGCTCGGTCACGTCGAGCAGCATGCCGGAGAGGCGCAGAGGTTGACCGCTCTTGTCGAACTCGACCACGGCACCGCGCGCGATCAGCTTGCGAGTGCGCCCATGGTCGTCCCTGATGCGGAACTCGCCGTGGAAGTGGGGCAGCATGCCTCGCATGCATCTGCAGCAGTCGGGGCTTCACGCGTTCGAAGTCATCCGGGTCGATGCGTGAACGCAGGGTAGCGAATTGATCAGCTCGTCGAAGGGGTTTGAGCGGAGCGATGTCGTTGTCGCCGGGGCTGTCTTCAAGTCCGAAATCGCGGAAAAAACTGCCGTGGTAGCTGAAAAGCCGTTCGCGCACGTTCCATTCCCAGCGCCCGCCGCCCGTCGCCCTGAGTGCGTGAACGAGCTCGTTCTCGCTGTGCAGCAGCATGCGCTGAGTGCGTGCCTGACGCATGATCAGACCGACGCCCCCGCACAGCGTCACCAGCCCCAGAACGTATCGCAGAGGAATCACATCCAGCGTGGCCCAGCCATGGCGCTCGGCCGGATCTCCGAGGGTGGCCCATGGAGTGATGAACATGGGCACGAGCACCATCAGCAGGGCAAAGAGCAGCCAGAAGTTGAGTCGGGTGCGTCGCTGAACCAGCCAGGCGACGCTGCCCACACCCCACATGGAGAGTGCCAGCCCAAGGTCTATCCACCAGGCGTGCGGCGTGTCCAGAAACATGCCAAGCAGGGAGCACAGCGTCGCCACGCCTCCGGCCAGCGGGCCGAAGAGAAAGCTCACCGACGCAAGAATGCTGGGGTAGACGAAGGAAATGCCGCCCATGGTCGAGCGCACGTGCAGCATCGTCACCAACAGCGAAAACAACCCGCAGACCAGGCCGATGCAGATCTGGTCGCGTCGGCTGGGGTTGAGCAAAGTGGAAATCGGCAGCAGCGCGGCACCAATGATCAGCGTCACCAGAATCAAGCCCGTGACGAAGAATTCATTGGTCATATGCCAAGTGGACAGCGGTGATGAATAGTGACGTGAGTCTTCGTTCGCCAACCATCTCCCCCGCGATCACTCTGGAAATGCGTCAGCCAACCCGAAACAAACCGTGATTGTGCAATTCGTAAAATATTTCTATCGAATGTGCATTTGAATTAATTGTAATCTATTGTTTGGGGTGTGAACAGCGTTTTCGAGTTCGTCTTGTCAGACAATTCATCGGGGTTTACGGTCAAATCGAACCAGACCCGTAGACAACATGGTTCCGCATACGATGATCACGCCGCAGCCGAGCATCCAGGGGGTAATGGTTTCGTGAAGAAACACCACGCCGTAGAGAACGGCGAACGCGGGCGCGAGAAAGGTCACGGCGACCGCGCGGCTGGGCCCGGCGTTGGCGATCAGGCGGAAATACAGAAAATAGGCCAGCCCGGTGCAGAGCACGGCGATGGCGACCACTGCGCCCCAGGCGCGCGGCCCGGGCATCTGGGTCGGCCAGTTCATCACGGTGGGGATGGCCAGGCAGGCGCTCGCGCCGAGCAGACTGCCGGTGGCGCTTGCGAGCGGCGGCACGCCCACGAGATAGCGTTTGGCGAAATTGGCCGCGACGGCGTAGCAGATCGACGCACCGAGGCAGGCCGCGATGGCCCAGCCCGCATCGCTGCTCTTCATGCCCGCGCCGCCCGGAGCCTTCCAAGCCAGCAGCGCGACGCCCACGAAGCCGAGCAGCAATCCCAGCCAGCGCAGGCGCTGAATGCGCTCGCCCAGCCAGATCCACGCGACCAGCGCGCCGAACAGCGGCACGGTGGCGTTCAGAATCGAGGTGAGGCCGGTGGTGATGTGCATCACCGCCCAGGCGAACAGTGCAAAGGGGATCGCCGAATTGATCACGCCGGCGAGCATCACGGTTTTCCAGTGGCGGCGCAGGGCAGGCCACTCACCCGCGAGCACCACGAATGGCAGCAGCAGCACGGCCGCGAGCGCCACGCGCAGGCCGGCCGTCGGAAACGGACCGAACTCCACCGCACCCATGCGCATGAACAGAAACGATGCGCCCCAGATCGCTGACAGCAGCAGAAATTCAGGAACCCAGGAGCGTTGCGCCGAGTGGGTCGGCACGGTGGTGGAAGTCATGTTGTTTTCAATTCTTTGGAACGCCATGGACGCCGCCCGCGAGCGCGCCTTCGAGCGTCAGCAGCGCGGTTTTGCGCGTCAGCCCGCCAGCATAGCCGGTCAGACTGCCGTCCTGACCGAGAACCCGGTGGCAGGGCACGGCCAGACTCAGTGGATTCCGCCCTACGGCAGCTCCGACCGCGCGCATGGCCTGCGTCTTGCCAAGCTGGCGGGCGAGGGCGCCGTAGGTGGTTGTCTTGCCGACAGGAATATGAAGCAGCGCCTGCCATACCGAACGCTGGAACGGCGTGCCTGCGGAAATGTCCAGCGGCAGATCGAAGTCACGACGCTCGCCGGCAAGAAACTCGCGCACCTGGTCTCTGGCTTTCGTCAGCACCGGGTGATCGTCCTCCATCCGCCAGAGGGGATGCGGCAGATCGGGCGCGAGTTGCGCGGGCAGGTGTTTCTGGTCGTGAAACCACAGGCCCACCAGACCCTGGTTCGATGCGGCGGCGTACATGTCGCCGAGCGGTGTGGAAAAGCGGGTGCAGACGAGGTCGTTCGAAAAGGTGGTCATGGAAGTGCTCCGGAATGTCGATTGACTGAGGGTTCACGATCAGGGCCGGGCCAGTCCCGCCCAGATGCGCATGACGGCGTAGCTGCGCCACGGCCGCCAGACTTGCGATGCGGTGAGCGCATCGCGCGCCGCATGTGCCGCGTTCGTGCCGCGCGCGATGCCCAGCGCCGATTGCAGGGCGACATCGCCTGCGGGAAATGCGTCGGGCCAGCGAAGGGCGCGCATCGCGATGTATTGGGCCGTCCAGTCACCAATGCCGGGCAGCTCGCGCAGCGCGGCCATGGTGGCTTCTGGGTCTTCGCCAGGCTGCAGCCGCAGCCTGCCTTCGGCCGTGGCTGCGGCGATCGCCTTGATCGCCTGCTGGCGCTGGCGCACGATGCCGAGCGCGCCCAGCGCATCCCCGCTTGCGTGGGTCAATGCATCGGCCGTGGGGAACAGCCGTGAGAGCTCCGGCCATGGCGTGGCGACGGGTTCGCCGAAAGCCTGCACGAGCCGCTGAGCCAGTGTGCGTGCGGCGGCGACCGTGATCTGCTGGCCCAGCACGGCGCGCACCGCGAGCTCAAAGCCGTCCGCCGCGCCCGGCACGCGCATGCCTTCCCCTGCTCGAAAAAAGGGTGCGAGAACGCCGTCGATCACGCCCAGATCGGCGTCCAGATCGAACATCGCGCGCACGCGCGCAATCAGTGCGGGGAGCACGGGCAGCAAGGAGTCGCTCACGGTCAGCAGCAGGCGGGCCGACGCCTCGTCAAAACGCACGTCAAACCAGCCACTGGCGGCCTTGGCACCGTCGCCCATGCGCAGCGTTCGGCGCATGCCGGGCATGCCTTTGGGCGGCGCGGCCTCCAGCTGTTCCAGCGACGCGATGGCGCGGGTGCCCAGAAACCCGAGCATGGCCTGCACATCGTAGGGTGGACGCCAGCCGAGGCGGATCACGTGCGACTGCACCGCATCGCCGTCGCCCGACTCACCGCCGTCCTTGCGCAGTTGGCTGGGCCGCAGCGCGTAGTGCTGCAGAAACGCCGCATTGAAGTTGCGGACGCTGCGAAAGCCGCTGGAGAGCGCGACCTGGGTGATAGGCAGCGTCGTGTCGGTCAGCAACTGCTTGGCAGCGAGCAGGCGGCGGGTCTGAAGGTACTGGAGCGGCGAGATGCCGAGCGCCACGCTGAAAATCCGGCGCACATGGCGGTCCGTCACGCCCAAGCGCCCGGCCAGCCAGTCGATGACCGCGCCGCCTTCGACATCCGACCAGTTCTCGGGCGCGTCCAGCATGCGCAGCGCCTGCCGCAGCAAGATGCCGCTCGCGTCCTGACTCGACCAGACCAGCGCCTGTGGTGCCAGCTCGGGACGGCAGCGCAGGCAGGGGCGGAAACCGGCATGCTCGGCCTGAGCCGCCAGCTCGAAAAAGCGGCAATTTTCCCGGCGCGGAACCCGCACGGAGCAGACCGGGCGGCAGTAGATGCCGGTGCTGGTCACGCCCGTGAAGAAGCTGCCGTCAAAGCGCGCATCGCGCGCCCTGAGGGCCAGATAGCGTGCGTCATCCACGGATGTCATGGCGGGTGGTGTGATTTCGGTCATGGCTTCATGATAGGGAAGGCGACGCCGGACGCTGGCAGTTTTCGGACATGTCCATCAAAAACCGCGTCCACGAAATCAGGCGGCGACGGCGGCACCATCCGGCACGCCTACAATCGTGTCCGTTTTTCAACTTCATCGACAGGTTGTTCCGTGCCATTTTCGCCAGCCATTTTCAAAGCCTATGACATTCGCGGCATTGTTCCCAGCACTCTGAACGAAGACGTGGCCCACAATCTGGGCCGGGCGTTCGGACTGGCCGCGCGCGCCAAGGGTGAGCGCGTGGTGGCGGTGGGCCGTGACGGCCGTCTGTCCGGCCCCGCGCTGTCGGCCGCGCTGATGGCGGGTCTGGTGGACGTGGGCATCGAGGTGATCGATGTGGGCATGGTCACGACGCCGATGCTGTATTTCGCGGCCGCCACCCTGTGCCACAGCGGCATCCAGGTGACTGGAAGCCACAATCCCAAGGATTACAACGGCTTCAAGATGGTGCTCGCGGGCAAGGCCATCTATGGCGAGGAAATCCAGAACCTGCGCCGCGTGATGGACGAGCAGACCTGGCAGGCGCACGAAGGTGGCAGCATCCGCGAAGCCAACGTGCTGCAGGCTTACACGGACCGCATCGTCGGCGACATCAAGCTTGCGCGTCCGATGAAGATCGTCGTCGATTCCGGCAACGGCGTCGCGGGCGCTTCGGCTCCGGGCATCTTCCGCGCCATCGGCTGCGAGGTGATCGAGCTGTTTTCCGAGGTGGATGGCGATTTCCCCAACCACCATCCCGACCCCAGCAAGCCGGACAATCTGAAGGACGTGATCGCGGCGCTCAAGAACAGCGACGCCGAACTCGGTCTCGCGTTCGACGGCGACGGAGACCGCCTCGGCATCGTCACCAAGGACGGTCAGAACATCTTTCCCGATCGCCAGATGATGCTGTTCGCGCAGGACGTGCTCGCGCGCGTGCCCGGTGGCTCGATTCTGTTCGACGTGAAGTGCACCCAGCGCCTTGCGCCCGCCATCGAGGCGGCGGGTGGCAAGGCCGTCATGTACAAGACCGGCCACTCGCTGATCAAGGCCCGCATGAAGGAGCTCGATGCGCCTCTGGGCGGCGAAATGAGCGGCCATATCTTCTTCAAGGAGCGCTGGTTCGGCTTCGACGACGGCACCTACGCGGGCTGCCGTCTGCTGGAAATCCTGAGCAAACACGGCGATCCGAGCGCCGTGCTCAATGCGCTGCCGACCAGTTTCTCGACGCCCGAGCTCAACGTGACCTGCGAAGAAGGCGAACCCCATCGCCTGACGGCCCAACTGCAGGAAATCGCTTCCTCCACGTTCAGCGCACCCGCACAGCTCAGCACCATCGACGGTCTGCGGGTCGACTGGCCGGACGGCTTTGGCCTGATCCGCGCGAGCAACACCACGCCGGTGCTGGTGCTGCGCTTTGAAGGCCACACGCAGGAAGCGATGCACCGCATCGAAACCGACATGCTGGCGCTGCTCGAGCGCGTGAAGCCCGGAGCCAAGGTGGGCGGGGCGGCGCACTGAGCATCGACGCTTCGAGCATTCAGTGAGGGGACTCTATTCACTGGCGATTCAGCTGGCGACGCCGCTCCTGCGGCGCAAGCTGGCGCGGCGCGCGCAATCCGAGCCGGGCTACGCCATGGCCGTCGGCGAACGCTTCGGGCACTACGACACGCCGCCGCGCGTGGCTGGCGCGTCCGGGGCATCTGGGGGGGCGGCCCGGCCGCTCGTCTGGATCCACGCGGTGTCGCTGGGCGAGACGCGCGCCGCCGCCATCCTGCTCAAGGAACTGCGCGAACTCCTGCCCGGCATGCAGCTGTTGCTCACCAACGGCACGGCCACGGGGCGCGAAGAGGGCAAGAAGCTGCTGCGCGCAGACGACATCCAGGTCTGGCAACCCTGGGATTCACCGCAGGCGGTGCGCCGATTCCTGCTGAACTTCCGGCCCGACATCGGCGTGCTCATGGAGACCGAGATCTGGCCGAATCTGGTGGCTGGCTGCAGGGAGCGGGGCATTCCGCTGGTGCTTGCGAACGCGCGCATGAACGAGAAGTCGTGGCGCGGGGCCAAGCGGCTGTCGTGGCTGGCTGGGCCCGCATACCGCAGCCTGTCGGCCGTCTGGGCGCAGACCGAGGTGGACGCCCGGCGACTCGCGGACGTCGGTGCGCCGGTGCGTGGGGTGCTCGGCAATCTCAAGTTCGACAGCGTGCCCGACGCGGCCTTGCTCGCACGCGGCCGTGCCTGGCGCGCGACCAGCGAACGCCCGGTGGTGCTGTTCGCGAGCAGCCGCGAGGGCGAGGAGGCCGCATGGCTTCAGGCTTGGCTGCGTCAGCGCGAGAGCTTCGCGAGCAGGCAACAGCAAGTGCAATGGCTGCTGGTGCCGCGCCATCCGCAACGTTTTGACGAGGTGATCGCGCTGTGCGTCGATGCGGGTCTGACGGTCTCGCGCCGCAGCGCCTGGGTCGATGCACCGGAAGCCGCCGACGTCTGGCTTGGCGACAGCATGGGCGAGATGGCGCAGTACTACGGAATGGCCCATGCCGCGATGCTCGGCGGCAGTTTCGAGCCGCTGGGTGGACAGAACCTGATCGAGGCGCTGTCATGCGACTGCCCGGTCATCATGGGGCCGCACACCTTCAATTTCGCCGAGGCGTCCGAACTGGCCGCCGATGCGGGCGTCGCGCTGCGGGTGGTCGACATCGACGCGGGCGTGCTCGAATCCGTGCGCCTTGTCAACGAGCCCGAGCGCCTCGCCGATCTGGCCTCGCGCTGCCATGCTTTCACCAGCGCACACCGGGGCGCTGCGATGTCCACCGCGCTCGCCGTGGTGCAGCAGATGCGCGGCGACAGTCCTCGTCAGGCCGCCGTTTGACTCCTCGAGCGACGGGCTGGGGCTGAATACGCCGATCGATAAGCTCGCACTATGACGAAAAACAAACGTCGAGGCGGTTGAAGCTATCGTTTCCCCTCAAGTGCTGGACAATGTGCTTTCGTGAGTTGTCACGCCGTCATGGGGACGCAATCCCATGGGCGCGGGCACCGGTCAGCCACTGTCGTTTCACCATCACCATGTTGGATAAGCACTACCTCACCCCCTTGTTCGCTCCCGCATCGGTCGTCGTGCTGGCGGGGCCGGGCGACAAGCCGGAGTCTCTGTCGCCGCTGGCGCGCAATGTCCAGGAGGCCCTGCGCGCGCAGAAGTTCACCGGCAGCCTGACGTTCATGGACATCCACACCAGCGGCACGTTGGCCGATCTTGCGCAGGCGCGCGCGGATCTCGCGGTGATCGCGTTGCCGGCCGATGAAGTGGTCGCGGCCATGGAAGTGGCTGGACGCATGAACTGCCGCGCCGCCATCGTGCTGTCCACCGGCATGTCGCAGGCGCAGGCGTCCGACTTGAAGCGCATCGCCAAACGCGAGGGCATGTTTCTGCTCGGTCCAAATTCGCTCGGCATACAGCGTCCGTCGCTGCAGCTCAACGCGAGCGCCGTGGGGCCGCTTGCGGCGGAAGGCTCGTTGGGACTGATCTGCCAGTCGGGTGCGTTGACCGCTTCGATTCTCGATTGGGCGCGCAGCAATGCGGTGGGCTTTTCCAGCGTGGTGTCGCTTGGCCCCCATACCGATCTGGGCATCGCCGCCGTGCTCGATTTTCTGGCGAATGACCCTCGCACGCAGAGCATCGTGGTCTACATGGAGGGCATTCAGAACGCCCGGCGTTTCATGAGCGCGCTGCGCACGGCCGCCAATTCCAAGCCAGTCATCGTGCTCAAGGCGGGGCGCAAGCCCGCGGGCAACGCGGCAGCGCTGACCCACAGCGGCGCCATCGTTGGCAGCGACGAGGTCTTCGACGCCGCGCTGCGCCGCGCGGGTGCCGTGCGGGTGAGCACTTTTGTCGAGCTGTTTTCGGCGGCGAAATGCCTCGCCTCACGCTACCGCCCAGTGGGCCAGCGGCTGGCCGTGATCACCAACGGCGGCGGCCCCGGCGTGCTCGCGGCGGACTGGATCAATGAAAAGGGCCTGGGGCTTGCTCGCCTGTCGGCCGAGGCCGCCACGGCGCTGGCCGCGCAGTTGCCGCCCCTTGCCACGCTGTCCGATCTGATCGATCTGTCGGAGGAAGCCGGGCCCGAACATTACCGCCTCGCGATCGAGGCCGCGAACAAGGACAAGCAGATCGACGGCGTGCTCGCGATCTTCTCGCCCAAGCCCGGCAGGGATGCGACGGCGGTGGCGCAGGCGCTCTCGGACGCCAAGCGCTCGATGAGCAAGCCGCTGCTCACCAGCTGGCTGGGCGACACGCTGGTGCTGCCCGCGCGCCAGACGCTGCGCAAGGCGCAGATCCCGAGCTTTCGCACGCCCGAAGCGGCGGTCGGTGCGTTCTGCAACATCTCGACCTTCTATCGCAACCAGCAATTGCTGCTGCAGACGCCGCCGTCGCTGTCGACCCTCGCCAAGCCCGACATCGAGGGCGCGCGCCTCGTCATCGAGAGCGTGCTCGCCGAGCGCCGCAAGGTGCTCACCGAGATGGAGTCCAAGTCGCTGCTCGCGGCCTTCCACATTCCGGTCACGCGCACCCTACAGGCGCGCAGCGCGCACGAGGCGATGATGATCGCCACACAGCTCGGCTACCCGGTCGCGCTCAAGATCGATTCGCCCGACATCAGCCACAAGTCCGACGTCGGCGGGGTGGCGCTCAACGTACATACCGGCACGGCAGTGCGCGATGCCTATGCCGACATGGTGCAGCGCGTGGCGCGGCTGCAGCCCACGGCGCGCATCAACGGCGTGACCGTGCAGAACATGGCGCGCGCCCGGCGCGGCCGCGAGATCTGCATCGGCCTCGTGAGCGATGAGTACTTTGGCCCGGTCATCACCTTCGGCGCAGGCGGCACCATGGTCGAGCTGATGGACGATGGCTCGATGGAGCTGCCGCCGCTCAACCAGTTTCTGGCCCGTCGCCTGATCGAGCGTTCACGCGTCGCCGAGACGCTGGGCGAATGGCGCGGGGCCGACCCGGTGAATTTCGAGGCGCTGGAGCAGGTGCTGCTGCGCGTCTCGGAAATGGCCTGCGCGCTGCCACAGTTGCGCGAAATGGACATCAACCCGCTGATCGTGGACGCCAACGGCGTGGTCGCGGTGGATGCGCGCATCGTCGTCGGCGAGGCGACCCATGGCGCGTCGGGCACGCTCACGACCGGCCTGCTCGGTGCGGATTCGAGCTACGCGCACTTGGCGATCATGCCGTACCCCGCGCGCTATGAGCAGATCTGGCCGATGCGCGGCGGCGGTGAATACCATGTGCGTCCGATCCGCCCCGACGACGCGCAGATGCTGCAGAAGCTGGTGCGGGAGCTGTCGCCGGAGAGCCGGTATTTCCGTTTTGTCTCGCAGCTCGCGGAGTTGCCCGCCTCGATGCTCGCGCGGTTCACCCTCATCGACTATGACCGCGAAATGGCGCTGGTGGCGGTGCAGAAGGAGAGTGCGGTCGATGACGAGGGACAGGTCACCGAGACCGAGCGTATCGTCGGCGTTTCGCGCTATGTGACGAATCCTGACCAGTCGAGCTGCGAGTTTGCGCTGCTGGTGGCGGACGATTTTGCGGGGCGGGGGCTTGGGTCGCGCTTGATGCTGGCGATCATGGAAGTCGCGCGGGACCGGGGCCTCGCCGAGATACAGGGACTCGTGCTTGGCAACAATCCCAACATGCTCAAGCTCATGCGCAGGCTTGGTTTTGAAATCAAGGCGTTCCCGGATGATCCGGAGTTTCGTCTCGTCGTCCATCAGCTCTAGATTCAGGGGAGCATGCTGTCTACCGGCTGCGACGTATTGCCTCAAAGGCCGGTCGGCGTTCCATCCGACGGGCTTTTGTGGGGGCGCACAGCGCTTCTTTTGTGGCGACTCCGCTTTTGAAGTGCTTTGCAGCAATCGATTCAGAGCACGTTGCGTCTTCTCAGTCCGTCGATCTGTGCCAGCGTGAGCCCGAGTTCCGCCTGCAGCACTTCTTCTGTGTGCTGGCCCAGCGACGGCGGGGCATGGCGCAGCGCCGTGGGCGTGTCCGACAGCCGCAGGGGACTCGCGGCGGTGACGATGCGGTTGGCGCACGCAAGGTCATCGGGCGCGTCGGTGAAGCGGTCCTGCTCGACGCGGATGCTCCGCGATTGCACATGGGGATCTGCGTAGGCTTCGGCGATGTTGTTGATCGGGCCGCAGGGCACGGCCTTGTCCTCGAGCAGCGCCACCCATTCGGCGGTGGCGCGCTGGCGTGTGATGTCGCACATGCGGGGGATCAGTTCCTCCCGGTGCTTGACGCGGGCGCTGTTGGTGCGGAATTTGTCGTCGCCGCCCCAGTCGATTCCAGCGGCTTCACAAAAGCGCGCGAACTGGCCGTCGTTGCCGATGGCCAGCAGCATGTTGCCGTCGGCCGTGGGAAAGTCCTGATAGGGAACGACGCTTGGGTGAGTGTTGCCGAGGCGCTGCGGGATGTTGCCCGCGTTGAGAAACCCGGCGCCCTGATTGGCGAGCACGGCCATCGCCACATCCAGCAGCGCCATGTCGATGTGCTGACCGCGTCCGGTGCGGTGGCGCGCCTCGATGGCGCCGAGAATGGCGGTGGTGGCGTACATGCCGGTGAACAGATCGATCACCGCGACGCCCACGCGCATCGGCCCACCGCCCGGTTCGCCGTCGGCGCGGCCGGTGATGCTCATGAGGCCGCTCATCGCCTGCACCAGCAGGTCATAGCCCGCACGCGGCGCATAAGGACCCGTCTGGCCGAAACCGGTGACCGAGCAGTAGATCAGGCGCGGATTGAGTTCCTTGAGCGATTCGTAGTCTAGCCCGTAGCGCTGGAGGCCACCGGTCTTGAAATTCTCGACGAGCACATCGCTTGTCCGTGTCAGCTCGCGGATCAGCGTCTGGCCTTCGATCGTGGCCATGTCCACGGTGACCGAGCGCTTGTTGCGATTGCATGACGCGAAATAGCAGGCTTCCGCCGTGTCGTTGCCGTCTGGGTCCTTGAAGAAGGGCGGCCCCCAGTGGCGCGTGTCGTCGCCTTCGCCAGGTTTTTCGATCTTGATCACGTCGGCACCCAGGTCGGCCAGATTCTGGGTGCACCAGGGGCCCGCGAGCACGCGCGAGAGGTCAAGCACGCGAATGTGGCTCAGTGCGCCTTGGGGATGGGTGTTGCTGCTCTGCGTCGCCATAGGTCTCCGTGGTGGTTCTCCGCTTGAACGGAATGTGGCGACATCGTAGAGCGTGTTTCCGACCGCTGGCTTCCATTCTTTTTAAGCAGGCATTCGCCACCAATCATTGAAATAAGACATTCGTCGGCAGCGCTCACTTTCCCTAGAATCGCCGCATGTCCATGCATTTCGACCTAGTTGACCTGCGCCTGATGGTGCACATCGCCGAAGCCAACAGCATGACGCGCGGGGCTGAGCTGTCCTTCATATCGCTGCCTGCGGCCAGCACGCGCATCAAGAATCTGGAGGAGAGCATCGGAACCAAGCTGCTGTATCGCACCAGTCAGGGGGTGACGCTGACGCCGCCGGGTCAGGCTTTCGTGACGCACGCGCGCATGGTGCTCGGGCAGATCGAGCATCTGCGCGGCGACATGCAGGAATACGCCAGCGGCATCAAGGGCCATGTGCGGGTATTCGCCAACACCACATCGCTCGGGGAGTTTCTGCCGGACGTGCTGCGCCACTATCTCAGGCGCAACCCGGACGTGAACATCGACCTGCGCGAGCGGCTGTCGCACGACATCGTGCGCGCCGTGACGGAAGGGCAGACCGACATCGGCATCGTCGCGGGACTGGTGCGCACCGAGAATCTCGAGACCTTGCCCTACCGGCGCGACCGGTTGGTGCTGGTGGTGCCGCGCGGTCATGCCCTCGACGGGCAGATGCAGGTGGACTTTGCCGACACGCTCGAGCTTGACCATGTCGGCCTGCACGAGTCGAGCGCGATCCACGCGTTTCTTCGGCAGGCGAGCGATCAGCTTCATCGTCCGATCAAGCAGCGCATCCAGGTCGGCAACTTCGAGACCGCCTGCCGCATGATCGAGTCCGGCGTGGGTGTGGGCATTCTTCCCGAGTCGGCCGCCAGCCGACATGCGCAGGCGATGGCGATCAGCATCGTGCCGCTGGCCGACGCGTGGTCGGTGCGCGAAATGCAGATCTGCGTGCGCAGCATGGAGGCACTGCCATCGTTCGCACGCGAACTGGTGGACCTGCTCGTGAAGGATGCGCAGGGCAAGCTGCAGTGCGATTGATCCGGTGAGCGTTCGCTACAATTTGGCCTCGCGGATCATGTTGCGGGCGATGATGATCTGCTGGATCTGCGTCGTGCCTTCATACAGGCGGAAAAGCCGCACGTCGCGGTAGAAGCGCTCGATGCCGAACTCGGCCAGATACCCCGAGCCGCCGAGGATCTGCACCGCGCGGTCGGCCACGCGGCCCGACATTTCAGTGGCGAACATCTTGGCGCAGGAGGCTTCGGTCGAGACGTTGCGGCCCTCGTCGCGGCGGCGGGCGGCATCGACCACCATGCACTCAGCCGCGTAGAGTTCGGCTTGACTGTCAGCGAGCATGGCCTGAACGAGCTGGAATTCACTGATCGGCTGGCCGAACTGCTTGCGTTCCAGCGCGTAGTTCAACGCGTCGCGAAGAATGCGCTTGGCGACGCCCACGGCGACGGCGGCGATGTGGATGCGACCCTTATCGAGCACCTTCATCGCGGTCCTGAACCCTTGGCCTTCCTTGAGGCCGATGAGGTTGGCGGCCGGCACGCGAACGTTGTCGAAGAACACGTCACAGGTGTGCGCGCCGCGCTGGCCCATCTTCACGTCGTTCTTGCCGAAGCTGATGCCGGGCGATTTCGCGTCGAGGATGAAGGCCGAGACGCCTCCGGAGCCCTTGTTGGACGGATCGGTGCGCGCCATCAGGGTGAACAGGCCCGCATGCGGCGCGTTGGTGATGAAGCGCTTGTTGCCGTTGACGACATAGGCGTCGCCATCGCGGATGGCGGTGGTGCGCAGGGATGCGGCGTCCGATCCCGCCTCGGGCTCCGTCAGCGCGAACGAGGCCATGAGCTCGCCCGTGGCGAGACGGGGCAGCCATGTCTCCTGCTGCTCCGGCGTGCCGTCCATCAGAATGCCCTGCGAGCCGATGCCCACCGTGGTGCCGATCACCGAGCGGAAGGCGGGCGAGGTCTGGCAGAGCTCGAAGAGTACGCGCACTTCCTCTTCCATGGTGAGTTCCAGACCGCCGTAGCGCTCGGGAATCGTCATGCCGAAGAGGCCCAGCTCGCGCATCTCCTGGACGATGGACTCGGGGATTTCGTCGGTTTCGGCGACGATGTTCTCCGCAGGCACAAGCCGTTCGCGCACAAAGCGGCGCACGCTGTCGAGCAGGGCTTCGAGCGTTTCCTGATCACGAATCATGGGGTGAGGCTCCTTGTGCTCAAACGGTTCAAACGGTTTCGGCCGTGCCCAGAATCGCCGTGGCCTGGCTCGAGAGCGTGCCGCCATTGCCATGGCAGACGGCGGTGCGTGCGCGCGCCAGTTGGCGCTGTCCGGCTTGTCCACGCAACTGGCGCACGGCCTCGATCAGCGTGAAGATGCCGTACATGCCGGGATGCACGCACGAGAGGCCGCCGCCGTTGGTGTTGACCGCCAGCCGTCCGCCCGGCGCGATCGCGCCGTTCTGAACGAACGCGCCGCCTTCGCCCTTCTTGCAGAAGCCTAGGTCTTCGAGGAACAGGATGGTGTTGATGGTGAAGGCATCGTAGAGCTGGGCCATGTCCATGTCCTTGGCGGCGAGGCCGGCCATCGCGAAGGCCTGCGGGCCCGACTGTGCGGCCGCGGTGGTCGTGAGGTCGGGCATGCAGGAGATCTGCCGGTTCCAGCAGGCCGTGGCGCTTCCGAGCACATGGATGGGTGGCTGCTTGAGATCGCGGGCGCGGTCGGCGCGGGTCAGTACGATCGCGCCCGCGCCGTCGGTGACCAGACAGCAGTCGCGCACGCCGAGCGGGCTCGCGACGCGGCGGGATTTCAGCACGTCATCGATGGACAGCGGATCGCGCATGAAGGCTTCCGGGTTCTGCTGTGCCCAACCGCGTGCGGCCACGGCCACCTCGGCCAATTGCTCGCGCGTGGTGCCGAATTCGTGCATGTGCCGTGCGGCGGCGAGCGCGTAGGCCGTCACGGGCAACACGGGCTCAAACGGATGCTCGTAGGGCTGCGGGTCCATGAAGCGGCGTGCCGCGATGCTCTCCTTGCGACCGAACGCGGCCGAGCGCTGCGCGCTGCCGTAGCAGATCAGCACCGCATTGCATTGCCCCGCATGGAGCGCGCGCACGGCGGGCAGCAGGTGAGCGATGAAACTGCTGCCGCCCACCATCGTGCCGTCCACATAGGTCGGGTTGATGCCAAGATGCTCAATCACCGGCATGGTCCACATGCCGGAGTTCACGCTGCAGGTGGCGAGGCCGTCAATGTCCTGCATGGTCAGGCCCGCGTCGGTCACTGCGGCATGGGCGGCGCGCACGAGCAGGGTCATGTCGTCCATGCCGGGGGATTCACCGCAGCCGTATGTGGCGGCTCCTGCGATGGCTACGCTGCCGCGCAGATGGCGGTTGGCCTTGGCTGCGTCGAGATGCGACTGGGGAATGCTCATGCTGCGCTCCCTTCAGCACCGGTTTCAACGCCGGATGACGCATCGGCGGGATGGAACAGCACCAGGCCGCGCCCGTCGCGCTGCGCCACATGGGCCTGCACGCGCTGGCCGATGCGGACCTCATCGGGCGCAACGAGCTCGACGCGACTCATCATCCTCACGCCCTCGTCGAGATCGATGAGCGCCACGTTGTAGTCGCCCCCTGCGTCAGGCTTGCGGGCGATGGTGCTGGTCGAGTAAACGACGCCGAGGCCACTGGCCCGCACCCACTTGAGCGGGCTGGCGCCGCAGTGCGGACACAGCTCGCGCGGCGTGAAGACGTGTTCGCTGCATTGCGGACACTGCTGAATGCAGAAACGGCCGGCGTCCAGCTCGGCCTGGTAATGCGTCTGTGCGCTCATTTGCATGTGCTGTGTCTCCTGTGTTGTGTGACCGGTGCTTCGTTCATTGTCCCAGCATGCCTGTCAGGGGAGGAGCCAGCAATTCGGCATTCTGAAAGGGAGGCTTCTCGCGGCTGTGGAATGTTCCCTCTGGCGGATTCTGCGTCGCTTTGCACTGCGTGTTAACCCGGCTTCATTCGCGCTGAAGCCGCGCTTTCACAACCGCGCATAGGCACCCGGCAGCGGCGAGAACTAGCATCCGACGCGGCTCCCATACCGGTTTGGAAGGCGGTGGGAGCGGACTCTTGCTTCCTCATGCCACAAGTTCACAGGAGACAACGGATGCGTTCCAGATTCATGCGGTTTCTACAGGCGGGCGCGCTGGCCTGCACCAGTGTCGGAGGTGCGGCGCAGGCCGCCGGGATTTCCGACGATGTGGTGAAAATCGGCGTGCTCAGCGACATGAGCGGGCTCTATGCCGACACGGCGGGCCGGGGCTCGGTGGAGGCGGCACGCATGGCGATCCAGGATTTTGGAGGAACGGTGCTGGGCAAGAAGATCGAACTGGTCTTTGCGGACCACCAGAACAAGGCCGACGTGGGCGCGACGGCCGCGCGCAACTGGTTCGACCGCGAGGGTGTGGACCTGATCATGGACCTCAACAATTCCTCGGTCGCGGTGGCGGTCAACAACCTGGCCCGCGAGCGCAACAAGATGGTGATGAACACCGGCGGCGCCTCGGACATCCTCACCAACGAGCATTGCGCCGCGACCAGTATCCACTACACCTATGACAGCTACGCTCTCGGCAACAGCGCGGTGCGCGGCATTCTGGCGCAGGGCAAGAAGGACTGGTTCATCATCGGCGTGGACTACGCGTTCGGCAAGGCGATGACGGCCAATCTCAACGAGTTCGTGGGCGAGGGCGGTGGGCGCATCGTCGGCGCCACCTACCACCCGCTCAACGCCAGCGATTTCTCGTCGTTCCTGCTGCAGGCCCAGTCGTCCAAGGCCTCGGTGATCGCGCTCGCGAACGCCACGGCCGACACGGTCAACACCATCAAGGCTGCCAACGAATTCGGCATCACCAGGAAGCAGACCGTCGTGCCGACCATCATGTTCATCAACGACGTGCACGCGCTCGGGCTCAAGCAGGGTCAGGGCATGGTGTTTGCAACGGGCTTCTACTGGGACCGCACGCCCGAGTCGCGCCAATGGGCGCGGCGCTTCTTTGAGAAGATGAAGAAGATGCCGTCGATGGTGCATGCGGGCGGCTACTCGGCCGTCACGCATTTCCTCATGGCCGTCCAGGCGGCAGGCACCGATGATGGTTTGGCGGTGGCCAAGCAGCTCAAGTCGATGCCGATCTCCGATTTCTTCTCGCAGAACGGCAAGGTGCGCGAGGACGGCCGCATGGTGCATGACATGTACCTCGTCGAGGTGAAGAAGCCCGAGGAATCCCAGTATCCGTGGGACTACTACAAAGTGCTCAAGACCATCCCCGGCGATCAGGCGTTCAAGCCGCTCGCCAAAAGCACCTGCAAGCTGGTGAAAGGTTCAACATGAAGACCCGCGCAGCCGTACTGACCCGCACCGGCGCGCCCGCGCCCTACGCGCAGAGCAAGCCGCTGGAGATCTGGGAGGTGGAACTCGCGCCACCGGGCCCCGGCGAGGTGCTGGTGCGCATTGCCGCCGCCGGGGTCTGCCATTCGGACCTGTCCATCATCAACGGCGACCGCCCACGGGCCACGCCCATCGTGCTCGGGCACGAAGCCTCGGGCGTGATAGAAGCGCTTGGCGAGGGCGTGAATGACATCGCGGTCGGTGACCATGTCGTGCTGCTCTTCGTGCCGGGCTGCGGCAATTGCATGCCCTGCGCCGAAGGGCGTCCCGTGCTGTGTGAACCGGCCGCGCAGGCAGGGATCGCGGGCACGTTGCTCTCGGGTGCAAGGCGCATTTCAAGGAATGGCGAGTCCATTTCGCACTTCGTGGGCGTGTCCGCTTTTGCGGAACACGCGGTCGTGTCGCGGCGCGGCGTGCAGAAGATCGATGAGCTGATCCCGCTGGAAATCGCGGCACTGTTCGGCTGCGCGGTGATGACCGGCGTTGGCGCGGTCGCCAATACGGCCAAGGTACAGCCCGGCGAGAGCGTTGCGGTCGTCGGGCTGGGCGGAGTGGGGCTGTCGGGCGTGATGGGCGCGGTGGCCGCCGGAGCGTCGCGCGTCATTGCCATCGACCTGAACGACGACAAGCTGGCGCATGCCTTGTCGTTCGGCGCGACGCACACCTTCAACGCGAGCGACCCGGAGGTTGTGCAGAAAGTGCGCGACCTGACCGGCGGCGGCGTCGATCACGCATTCGAGATGGTAGGCGCCGCGCCCGCGCTGGAACTGGCTTACCGCGTCACCCGGCGCGGCGGAACCACCATCACCGTGGGCCTGCCCGCCAACGCGCAGGCGATCAGTCTGCCGGTATGGCATCTGGTGGCGGAAGAACGCACGCTCAAAGGCAGTTACATGGGCAGCTGTGTGCCGCGCCGCGATGTGGCACGTTATCTGTCCTTGTACGAGGCGGGACGTCTGCCCGTCGATCAACTGGTCACCGGCATGCTCACGCTCGATGAGATCAACGAGGGCTTTGACCGCCTGGCACGGGGCGAGGCGATTCGGCAGATCATCCGCATGGGGGCATGATGGCTGGACCGTCCATGCAAATGGCGACAAAAATGCGATAGAGAGCTGCCGTGGTGCCTGCATATCCGGTATCGTTCAGCCAACTCCGCAAGTTCGCGGGATACCTTTCCTCAGGTTACCAGTGGAACCAAATCGCCTTGCTTGCAACGTCTGTGGCGCTCTTGCCTTGGAGAGTACGCTGTTGGTCAACGATGGCTCGTGCATGTCGTGCGTCAGAGTTGCGGCCGATAAGGCTCTCTCCGAGTTAAACGATGCTTTGTGGAAGCAATTTGGCGCACTCCATGTTTCGAATCCGCTTGCCTTGCCAAGAAACAAAAGCACCGTCTATCGACAAAGCGTCTTGACGTTCTCGCTTGGCGTCGCAGAAGCGTTTGACGAGTTGAAGTTGGCACGGGTCAATCTTCTGGAGAGATACCGCCAGAGTCCCGAACACTTCTACATCGCTGCGATCGATCTCACAGAAACTGGAAACCAGTTTGTACAAGCCCACTTCAATACATGGTTGGCCAAAACAGATCGGTGGAAGCCAGAGTCTCGCACAGTCAAGAAATTCAAGGAGAGCCTCGCAAAAGAACTCAAGGCATTCAAGGCTATGTGAAGCGATGGCGCTCGTTGACGGACAGCCCGTCGCGTTCATGAAGGCCCCGATGGTCGATTGCTACTTGTCTTTTGGAGTTGCGCGCCCGGTGATTCGGCGAACGATGTCAACGATTTTGCGCATGAGCGCACCTGCGGACAGCTCCCTCGCTTCATGATCGGGGTTGGGTCCGAAAGGCGGAAGCGGTGGAAACTCCCCGTACTCGCGTTGCAGGTCAAGCAGCGCCTCGCTTGATGTCTTGAAGGCGAGCGCATTTGCCGCGGCCTGATGCTCTGGGCAAAACCACTCCGAACCGCTGGAATGTCCCATCATCCCTTCTTCCAAGGGAACGTAGTCAGAAAAATACACCAAATCCCCGCCTTTCTCCTTGTGAAAATCTCTGTGACAGAGAAAGCAATATGGCGGCTTCATGGGGGATTTTTCCAACTTGCTGGCTGAGGGGCTTCATTTGCGCTTCTTGGGCGCAGCCTTGGCGGGGCCTGCTGCCGCGAACTCATTGCAGGTGGAGACAATCTTGGACCAGGTGGCGGCCATGTGGTCGTCACGTTCCTTTTCGCTCAAGCCGTTGTAGGGTTTGGCGTTCAGCAACTCCGAAAGTTGGGCGACTGCCTTGTCACGCACGGTATTGGATTCGAGCCATTGGCCCACGTATTCCTTGCCTGCGGTCTGCTTGGCCAGCTCCTTGTAGTCGACCGGTTTGGGCACGCCGGTCAGAGGCTTGCCGTCCGCGCCTTGTGTGTACATGTACAGGAGCAATGCGTGCGAGTTGCAGAGAATCATCGAGTCGGCAAATTCCCGCTGCGCCGGGGTCATCTCGGCCAAGACCGGGGCGGTTGAGCCAGCGAGAAGCAGCGAGAGGGCGAGGGAGCGGAGTGAAAACGGAAACGTCATGAGAGCACATTGTGCATGGCTCATGATGGCGCGGGCTGTTCAGCTCGCCGTGATTTCCGCCGCCTTGATCACCTTGGCCCATTTTTCGATTTCCGAGCGCAGGCGTTTCTTCATCTGATCTTGCGTTCCGGGATCGGCTTCGGCACCGGCCTCGAACAGTTTCTGGCGCACGGCGGGGTCATTCATCACGGCGTTGAAATCGCGGTTGCGCTTTTCCTGAATCGGCTTGGGCGTCTCGGCCGGTGCGAGGAGTGCGACCCATGGTCGGTTCAATCCACCACGATGCCCTGAGTGACGGTGGCCCACATCGCGCGTTCCTTGGCGGCGCGGTCGGCGAGCTTGCGGGACTCGCCGGTCCATTCGTCGTAGCCCAGTTCCTTGAGCCTCTTGGAGAGATCGGGCTGTTTGAGCGCAGCGTTCACCGCCTTGTTGAGCTTGGCGGTCAGCTCGGGGGACATGCCTTTGGGGCCGTAGATGCCGTACCAGCCGCCGACGTCAAAGTCCTTGAGCGCGGCGATGCCCGACTCGGCCACGGTGGGCACCTCGGGAAGCAGGGCGTTGCGCTGTGGTGAGGTGACGGCGATCGCGCGCACCTTTTTGCTCGCGATGAAGCCGCTCGCCGTGCTGATGATGTCCATCATCATGCTGATCTGGCCGCCGATCACGTCCGTCATTGCCGGTGCGTTGCCCTTGTAGGGAATGTGGTTGAGCTCCACGCCGCTGCGTCTGGCGAGCAGCAGCATGCCGAGGTGGTTGGAGCCGCCCACGCCGGCGGAGCCGTAACTCAGCGTGCCGGGATGGGTCTTGGCGTAGTCCACCAGCTCTGCGGCCGTCTTGAAGGGCTGGTCGTTGTTCACCACGAGCACGTTGTAGTAGCTGAGCACGGGCGACACCGGAGTCAGATCCTTGGCCGGATCGAACGGCATCTTGGTCATCACGTTGGGGCTGATGGTGACCGTGGGACTGGCGGCGAACCAGAGCAGCAGCCCATCGGGCTTGCCGCGCGAGACCTCGGCGGCGGCGACGGTGGCATTGGCGCCGGGCTTGTTCTCGACGATGACGGGCGTGCCCAGTTCCCTGGAAAGGGCGGCGCCGACCAGCCGCGCGCCCTGATCGACCGGGCCGCCGGCGGCATAACCCACGAGCAGTCGCACGGATGGCGCCTCTTGCGCGGCGGCGGGCAGGGCGCTTGCGCCGATGGTGGCGACGGCGGCCCATGCCAGTTGGTGCAAGGCCGATCTACGGGGGATGATTCGCATGGGTTTGGCTCCGAAATGGGATGGGAGAGTCAACAGCAGCGCTCGCATGGTGCGGCGTCCCGTGCGCGCTGTGAATCTGCTTTTGCGGAAGTCGGGGTTCACGCGTTCCGGCAGAGGGTTTGCCCCGATGGGCATTCGCTCACTTGGCGGGCCTGTCCCAGTCGAACAGCAGCGGCTGCTTGTCGCGAAAGCGCTGCACGGCCCGCTGGTGGTATTCGGAGCCACGGCACATGGTCTGAGCGTAGGCCTCGAGTTCGGACATCGCACGCGCATCCAGCTCAAAGGCCTGATTCATGATCGTCTTGGCCATGCCGATGGCAGGTGTGGACGCCACTTTGAAGCGCGTGGCAAGCGCCTGCGCAGCGGTTTGCAGGGCGGGACCATCCTCGTGAATCTCGTAGACGATGCCAAGTTCTCTGGCCTCGGCCGCGCCGAGCGTGCGCGCGGTGAAGACCAGTTCCTTGGCGCGCTGCTGGCCGACGATGCGCGGCAGAAGCTGCATTGCGCCCAGATCGGGAATCAGCCCGATGCGCCCAAACACCGCACAGAATTGGGCGCGTTTGCTCGCGAGAATGAAATCCGCCGCGAGCGCGATGCTGAACCCCGCGCCGAACGCCGGTCCATCCACCGCCGCGATCACCGGCTTCTGCAGATTCACCAGCTCGGGAAACCATTGGTGCAGTGCACGGATGCGCTCGCGCCATGGCAGTCCGCTTTCGTTGGACTGCACCATCTGGATCACGTCGCCGCCCGAGCAGAACGCGCCTCCGGCACCCGTGATGATGACGGCCTGCACGCTCTCGTCGTCGCGCATCTGCACGACGGCGGCTGCGATGCCCTGCCGCATGTCCTTGCTCAGCGCATTGCGCGCCTCGGGACGGTTGAGGGTAATGGTGCCGATGCCGTCTTGCACATGGGTCAGTACGGGGGGATTGTTCATGGGCGCTTGTCTCCTTTGGGGGTATTGAGGGGACTCAGAGCGTGTTTACGATCTCGTCGCGAGGATGTGCAACGCAGCAGACCGCCCGAGGCCGCGCCTGCAAGACCGTGTGGAGATCGTCGACACGCTCTCAGTTCAATTCGGCGAATCCGTGGCTCAGGACCACTTTGTCACGCTCCAGAACGCGGGCGCGCAACTGCAGTTGCGTGGGCTGTCCGGACATCCGCCAGATCTCCGTGATCAGCGTTTCGCCCGGATAGACCGGAGCGGCGAAGCGGATGTCCAGCGCCTTGAGACGCGTGGGATCGTTGCCCGCACATTGCCGCAGAATCGCGCAGGTGACCAAACCGTAGCTCGCAAGCCCATGCAGGATGGGGCGCTCAAATCCTGCTGCCCGCGCGACGGCGGGCTCGGCGTGCAGCGGGTTGTAGTCCCCAAGCAGACGATAGAGCAGCGCTGCCTCGGGGCGCGTGGCCTGAGTGTCGGTGAAGTCAGGGGGGCGGTCGTCGGGCGTGGGCGAGAGGGGGGGCAGCGGCGGGTCGCTGGGCTGGCCGCCCGCTTGCTGGCTGTAGCCGCCGTCGCCGCGCAGAAATGTCATGCCCTGAAGCGTGGCGAGCAGCTCGCCTTGCTTGGTTTCGATGCGGCGTTCGCTCACGAGGATCGCTCCCTTGCCTTCACCCTTGTCGGTGAGATGCGTGACGCGCGTGTGGCCGACGACCTCGGCGCTCGCGGGCAACGGGCGGTGGATGCGCATGCGCTGTTCGCCGTGCAGCAGCTTCACCCAATCGATGCCGGTATCGCTCTCGCGTGCCCAGAATCCCGGATAGCCAAGCACGACGGCGAGCGAGGGCAGGGCGCGCAGCCCTCCCTTCGCACCTTCATAGACGAAAGGCAGAGCGCTCTCGTCGACCGGATCGTTGCCGAGTCCGAGACTGAGCGCATACAGCATGGTGTCGCGCTCGGCGTAATGCTGATGCTGGGGCGGGAAGGGGCGATGCTTGAGGTGCGCGTAGCTGATGGCCATGCTGCTGCGCTCCTTCAGATCGGATCCCAACTGAACACATCTCCAGAGCGTTCCAGCTCGAAGAAAGAGGATTGCAGGGCCGGCATTCCGTGCTCGGCGATGCTTTGCGGCGTCCAGCCCTCGCTGCGGTGGATGCCGCGCACCGGGCGCGGCTGGCTCATGAGGAAGATCTCGTTGTTGCGCACGGCGAAGACCTGCGCGTTCACGTCCTTGGCCGCGTCGGACAGCAGATAGACCGCCAGCGGCGCGATCTTGTTGGGCGTCATCTGCTGGATCTTGGCGACGCGCGCCTGCTGCTCGGGCGTGTCGGTGGGGATCGAGCCGATCATGCGGCTCCAGGCGAAGGGAGCGATGCAGTTGGAGCGCACGTTGAACTTCTGCATGTCGAGCGCGATGCTCTTGGAGAGCGCGGTGAGGGCGAGCTTGGCCGCGCTGTAGTTGGCCTGGCCGAAATTGCCGATGAGGCCCGAGGTCGACGTCATGTGCAC
Organism: Diaphorobacter caeni; assembly: GCF_015354245.1. Taxonomy (GTDB): domain Bacteria; phylum Pseudomonadota; class Gammaproteobacteria; order Burkholderiales; family Burkholderiaceae_C; genus Diaphorobacter_A; species Diaphorobacter_A caeni. The sequence goes on along the minus strand of NZ_JADKYZ010000009.1, from coordinate 75,869 downwards.
GAAGGCGCCACTTTCCTGTTCCTTGAAATGCGTGGCGGCGGCGCGGCTCATGTAGTAGCTGCCGTAGAGGTGAACCTTGATCACCGCATCCCATTCATCGAGGCTCATCTTGTGGAAGAAGCGGTCGCGCAGAATGCCCGCGTTGTTGACCACGCCGTCGATTTTTCCAAAGCTGTCGACCGCGCATTCGACGATGCGCGCGGCGCTGGCCGATTCGGAGACGCTGTCGGTGTTGGCTACCGCCTCTCCTCCGGCGGCCTTGATTTCGGCAACCACCTTGTGGGCCGGTCCGTCGTCCGTTCCCTCGCCATTCGTCGAGGTGCCGATGTCGTTGACCACGACTTTGGCGCCCTCGGCCGCGAGCGCCAGCGCCATGTCGCGTCCGATGCCGCCTCCCGACCCGGTGACCACGACGATTTTGCCTTCCATCATTTTCTGTGCCATTGCTTGTCTTCCTTGGATGCCTGTGAAAAGTGGAGTCCAAGCATGCCCCCAAAGCCCGAGCACAGCCATTCGAGAATCAGAAGGCCGGGGTTTTTCCAGCTGAAAGCAGATCAGGTGTTGAGGCGACGTTTTCGGGTGAAAATGCGGAAAATTCGGACTGAAAGGCAAGCTGTGGCTGAAAGCGTTGATTGCGTGGTGATAGGGGCGGGCGTCGTCGGTCTTGCTGTGGCCCGGGCGCTGGCCCTGCAGGGGCGCGAAGTGCTGGTGCTTGAGGCCGCGAACGCGATTGGCACGGAGACCTCGTCACGCAACAGCGAGGTGATCCACGCGGGCATCTACTATGCGCAGGGCTCGCTCAAGGCGCGGCTGTGCGTGCGCGGCAAGGACATGCTCTACGCGTATTGCGGCGAGCGCGGAATCGCCCACCGCCGCTGCGGCAAACTGATCGTGGCGACTTCGGAGCAGCAGCGAGCCAAGCTCGACAGCATCGCCCGGCACGCTGCCGCCAACGGCGTGCACGACATGCAATGGCTCTCCGCCGACGAGGCGCGCGCGCTCGAGCCCTCGCTGCACTGCGTGGCCGCCTTGCTTTCGCCGAGCACCGGCATCGTGGACAGCCACGGCCTCATGCTCTCGCTGCTGGGCGACGTCGAAAACCATGGCGGCGCGCTCGCTTTGCAGTCGCCCGTTTCCGGTGCCGAATGCCGACCTGATGGCATTCTGGTGCGAGCGGTCGATGGCACGGAGCTGCTGGCGAACACGGTGGTCAATGCCGCAGGTCTGCATGCACCGGACCTCGCGCGCCGATTTGTGGGACTTGCGCCCGAGCATGTGCCGAAGGCCTTCTACGCCAAAGGCAACTATTTCACGCTGGGCGGCAAGGCGCCGTTCACGCATCTGATCTACCCGGTACCGGAAGCGGCGGGGCTCGGCGTTCATCTGACGCTCGACCTCGGCGGGCAGGCCAAGTTCGGCCCCGATGTGCAGTGGGTGGACGGGCCGGGCGATCTGGTGGTGGATCCCGCACGCGGCGAGGCCTTCTATGGCGAGGTGCGCAAATACTGGCCGGACCTGCCGGACGGTTCCCTGTCGGCAGGCTATGCGGGCATACGACCCAAGATCAGCGGCCCCGAGGACGCGGCGGCCGATTTCGTGATCCAGGGCCCGCAGGTGCATGGCATCGCCGGGTTGGTGAATCTCTTCGGCATCGAGTCGCCGGGACTGACCAGCTCTTTGGCCATCGGCGAGCACGTGGCGCAGCTTTTGAAAGCTTGAGAGCTTCCCGACGACCTCCACGCGGTCTTGCAGGCGCGGCCTCAGGACGTTCTGCTGCGTCGCCAATCCTCGCGCTGAGATCGTCAACAGGCTCTTGCACATTCCGGCCAGCCGCGCACTCGCCCCGCAGCGTGCTTTGGAATTGGTAGCATCAAAGGGCTTGTAGAGGCTAAGATGTGGTCTGGACCTACAAGGTCGGACATGGCTTGCGTTTATCTTTGTTCCAACTGTTAACCATCAGGAAGAGGCTTTGAATATGAGTATCGCATCGGAAAAAATCGCCAGCGCACAACAAGATCTGGAGCAACTCGTGGGTGACCTGCGCGGTCTGCTCGCCAGCAAGGATCTGGACAGCGTTCCTGAAATCCGCCAGCTGCGCAAGCGTCTGGACGACAGCATGTACACCGTGCGCGATTCCGCCGTGCGCGCCGCGCAGGAAGCGGCCTACCAGGCCAAGGAAGCGGCTCGCGTGGCCAACAACTACGCGCACGACGAGCCATGGCGCGTCGCCAGCGCCGCGCTGGCAGTGGGCGCTCTGGTGGGCTTTCTGCTCGCCCGCCGCTGATCGTTCGAGCCGTTGATTCACTGCAGGAGTGCGGCACGCAGGCCGCGCTTTTGCAGATTCCATAACAACCAGAGAGGCAAGCGCGCGCATGAATCTGATTGCACTGCTCGGATTGGAGGGACTCGCCGCGCGTTGGCGAGCCAACGTGATCGAGGGCGCCATCGCGGTCGAGGACCGTATCGAGCTGGCCGGCATGGAGTGGGCCGACCAGAAGCGCAGACTCGTGATGCTCGCCGTGCTGGGCATCATCGCCGGTGGCCTCACGGTGATCGCTCTGATCATGCTGTCGCTGGCGATTCTGGTGAACTACTGGGACACGCCCAGCCGCGCCACCGTGGGCTGGCTGCTGGCTGGTGGCTGGATGCTGCTGTGGGTGATCGTGCTCATCTCGCTGGTGACGATCGCCAAGCGCGCGGGCAACGCCTTCGCATTGACCAAGCGTGTGCTCGCGCAAGATTGGCAGCAAGTCAAGGATCGCCTGTGATGAGCAACACCCAAAACACCACTCCCACCTCCAAGGCCGTGCGTTCTGCCACCTCGGCCGTCGAGCGCGAGATCAACGCTTCGCTCGCATCCCCCGAACAACTCGCGGTGCTCAAACGCATTGACGCCCAGCGCGACCGCATCCACGCCCGTCAACTGGCCATGCAACAGGCGCGGGCCTTGAAAGCCGACAACGCCGACCGCGTGGACGCTGAAGCTCCTCTGCCGATGCGTTTGCTGGCATTCGCGAAACTGCACCCCATCGCAGTGGCCGTGGCTGTCGGCGCGGCATTGATCGCCGGGCCCGCCAAGCTGATGCGCATAGGCGGCATCGTTCTGCCCATCGTCATGAAGATGCGCAGCGGCAAATAGCGCCATCGGCAAACATCAAAAGCCCATCGAAATATCGATGGGCCTTTTTGTGAATGCGGGCTGTTGAGTTCAGAGCAGCGGGCCAAGAAGCGAGCAGGGCGCTCCATTCCCGACAGGCTCTTGGTCAGGCGCAGAAGCCGCAAATCAGCGCTTCATCGCCTTGATGGCCTGAGCAGCCTGGCCAACGAGTTCGGGGCCCTTGTAAATCAGACCGGTGTAGATCTGCACCACATCAGCCCCCGCGCGAATCTTGCTCACGGCGTCCTGGGGACTCAGGATGCCGCCGACGCCAATGATCGGATAGCCGCTGCCCAGTTGCGCGCGCAGTTGCGAGATCACGCGGTTGCTCGCTTCAAGCACCGGCGCACCGCTCAAGCCACCGGTCTCCTCGCTGTGCTGCATGCCCTTGACGGCTTCGCGGCTGATCGTGGTGTTGGTCGCGATCACGCCGTCCATGCCTTGGCGCTGGAGCGTCGCGGCGATCAGGCGGACCTGGTCCTCGTCCAGATCGGGCGCGATCTTCACGAAGATCGGCACTCGGCGGCCGTGCTGGGTCGCGAGCTTTTCGCGGCGCTCGGCAATCGCCGAGAGCAGGGCGTCCAGCGCCTCGTCGCTCTGCAGTTCACGCAGATTCTTGGTGTTGGGCGAGCTGATGTTGACGGTCACGTAGTCGGCATGCGGATACACGCCTTCGAGGCAGATCAGATAGTCGCTGGTGGCGTTCTCGATGGGCGTGGCGGCGTTCTTGCCGATGTTCAGACCGAGCAGCATGGGCTTGCCCTGGGCGCGGGTCTGGGATTTCTTCACGTTGGCGATGAACGCGTCCAGACCTTCGTTGTTGAAGCCCAGGCGGTTGATCAGCGCGTTGGCCTGCGGCAGACGGAACATGCGCGGCTTGGGGTTGCCGGGCTGGCCCTTGGGCGTCACGGTGCCGACTTCGACAAAGCCGAAGCCCATCGCGGCAAGTCCGTCGATCACGCGGGCGTTCTTGTCCAGACCGGCGGCCATGCCCACGCGGTTGGGGAACTTCAACCCTGCGAGCTCAATGGGATCGCTCACCATCTGGTTGCACCATGCCCACGACAACGGCGTGCGCTGGCCCTTGGCGAGCATGTCCATCGTGAGTTCATGGGCCTTTTCCGGGTCCATGTTGAAGAGAATTGGGCGAGCGAAAGCGTAGGGTAGTAAAGACATTGGGATAATTCGAGGTTCAACACGGATTTTCGCCCATGACGACAACAACCAACTCACTTTCTCAGGATCAACTCAAGACTTTGGTCGGTCAGGCCGCACTGCAATACGTCGTGCCTGGCGAAATCGTGGGCGTGGGCACAGGCTCGACGGTCAACAAGTTCATCGACGCGCTGGCCACCATGAAAGACCAGATCCGCGGCGCGGTCTCCAGCTCGGTCGCGAGCACCGAGCGCCTGCAGGCCCTGGGCATCCAGGTGTTCGACGCCAATGAAGTGGACGCGCTGTCCGTCTACATCGATGGCGCCGACGAGATCGACGGCAAGGGCTACATGGTCAAGGGCGGCGGTGCTGCTCTCACGCGCGAGAAGATCGTCGCAGCGCTCGCCAAGCAGTTCGTCTGCATCGCCGACGAGTCCAAGCTGGTCGACACACTTGGCGAATTCCCGTTGCCCGTCGAGGTGATTCCGATGGCGGCCGCGCAGATCCTGCGCCGTTTTGAAGCACTGGGCGGCACGGCCAGCATCCGCCAGAAGGACGGCAAGCCGCTCGTGACCGACAACGGCCAGCACATCATCGACGTGCGCGGCCTGAAGATCAGCGATCCGCTGGCATTCGAGAGCACCGTGAACCAGTGGCCCGGCGTGGTCACCGTCGGCGTGTTCGCGCATCAGAAGGCGGGTGTCTGCCTGCTGGGCACGTCGTCCGGCGTGCGCACGATGAATTTCTGATTCGGCGGAAGAGGAGGCGCTCGTGAGGAGCGCCTCGCTCACTTCACCAGTTACTTCTCCAGTCACTTCATCAACAGACCATCGACCTTGGCGATGTCCTCGTCGCCCAGGATGCCTGCGGCCTGGCGCAGCTTGAGCTGGCCCATGAGGACGTCATAGCGCGCCTTGGCGAGGTCGCGCTGGGTCTGGTAGAGCTGGCTTTGGGCGTTGAGGATGTCGATGTTCACCCGCACGCCGACCTGATAGCCGAGCCGGTTGGCATCGAGCGCACTCTGGCTGGATGCCACGGCGGCTTCCAGCGCCTTGACCTGACCCATTCCGGACTGCACGCCCAGATAGGCGGATCGCGAAGCCTGGGCGACGTTGCGGCGGGCGTTGTCAAGATCGGCCTGCGCCTTTTCTTCGAGCGACAGGGTTTCCTTCACCCGGTTCTGCACTGCAAAGCCCGCGAACAACGGCAAGTTGAGCGCCACGCCAACGCTCGCGCTGGTGGCGCGTGAGTGCACGAAAGGCTGGGAAGTCATGCCGTTGGGGTTGCGCTGAATGCCGTAGCTGGCCTGCAGATCGACCGTGGGCAGATGGCCTGTTTCGGCCTTTTTCGTTTCAAGACGCGCGACATCCAGCGCGATCTGCGCCTGTCGAACCAAGGGCTGCGTGGACTCTGCCGTGTCCACCCACTGGTTGATGTCTGCGGGTTCGACGGCGGGAAGGGCGACCGGTTGCGCGAGCGGCTGCGGCGCAATGCCCACGCGACCGACGGTCTGGTCGAGGGCGAGCTTCTTGACCTGCAAATCATTGGCCGCGGCGATCTCCTGCGCGCTGGCCAGGTCGTGGCGCGCCTGCGCCTCGCGCGAGTCGGTGATCGTCGCGTTGCCGAGCTCGAAGTTGCTCTTGGCCGACGCGAGCTGCTCGGAAATCGCCTTTTTCTGCGCCTGCACGACGTTGAGCGTGTCCTGCGCCGCCAGCACGTCGAAGTAAGCCTGGCTCACGCGGATCAGAAGGTCCTGATCGGCCGCGTCCAGCTGCGCCTGGGCGATTTCGATGCCGCGCTGACCTTGCTGGAATGCGATGCGGTTGGCAGGACGGAACAGCGGCTGGCTGGCGACGATGGCGGCCTGCTGCGACGGACCATGCAGATCGAAATTCTGTGCCGTCATCGTGGGCGTCTTGACGCGGTACTGCGTGTGCGCGGTGCTGACCCCGGCCTGGGCCGCAACGCTCGGCAGCAGACCTGCGCGCGCCTGTTCGCCACGGCTCACCGTCGCGTCGTACTGTGCCTTGGCGGACTGCCAGGGGGCGTCGTAGCCGCGAGCTTCTTCCACCAGTTCAAAAAGACTTTGCGCTTGAGCCGTCTGCGCGGTGAGGGCGCTGGCGGCGAGCACGAGGGGCAGGCTCAGCGCAAGCTTGCGCAACGGGAATGGCAAGGCGGGCAAAAAGGGCATGGTGTCCTTCCAGCAAATCGGCATGACGAATTCGCTCGACGCCGCGCACGGGGTGCGCGTTCGCGGGCGGATGAATGAACTGCTTTTGACTCTGAAGCGGGCGACTCGATCAATACCGGGGAACCGACGGGGCCACTTCGGCGGACCAGGCGTCGATGCCTCCGGTGATGTTGGCGACATGCTCAAAACCCTGATGATCGAGAAAGCCCGCCACGCGCAGGCTGCGCATGCCGTGGTGACACAGGCATGCCACGGGGCGCGCTGGGTCGAGTTCGGCGAGGCGGGCGGGGATTTCGCCCATCGGGATCGTGACGAGTTCAAAGTCTGCGGGCGTGATGCTCGCGGTCTGCAGCTCCCACGCTTCGCGCACGTCCAGCACGAGCGGACGGGCACCCTCGGGTGCCGTGGCGATCCAGTCGGCGAGTTGGTTGGGGCGAATGTGGGCAATCATGCGAAGTTTCCTGGAAGGATGACGGGCGTTTCAGTCTCAGAACTTGAACGCCGAGGGTTCTGTGAAGTTCAACAGGCGCGGCACGACGATGTCCCATGGCTCCTTGACTTCGAAGCTGCTGCCCTTGCGGGTGACGACGGTGGTGCGCATCATGGGTTCCTGGCCGACGACGGCCACCAGACGACCGCCTTCGGTGAGCAGCGCCAGCAGGCTCTTGGGCACTTCGGCGATGGAGCCGCTGAGCATGATCACGTCGAATGGGCCGTCCGCGCTCAGGTCGCGCGAGCCGTCCGCCATACGGACATCAACGTTAGTGATGCCGGCCGAGCGCAGGTTTTCCTTGGCGAACTCGACCAGATCGGCATTGATCTCAAGTGACAGCACCTGCGAGGCGCTGCGGCCCAGCAGGGCAGCCATGTAGCCGGAGCCGGTGCCGATCTCGAGCACGCGGTCCGTGGACTTGACCGCAGCGTCCTGCAGCATGCGGGCCTCGACGCGTGGAGGCAGCATCACTTGACCAGTGCGCTCGGCTTCTTCAACCGACGCGTTCAGCGGAACCTCGATGTCCATGAATGCCATGGAGCGGTACGCGATGGGCGTGAATTCCTCGCGACGCACTTCCATCATCAGGTCGAGCACGTCCTCGGCCAGCACGCGCCACGGGCGGACCTGCTGCTCGATCATGTTGTAGCGAGCCTGCTCCAAGAGGTTGGTGGTGTCGGCGGACGTGTTCAAGGGCATGTTCATGGGGGTACTCCGAATTGCGGACTTCTGGATCAGACAAACCTCTGATTCTAGGCCGCTCGCGGGCGCAAACCCAGCAACAGGTTTTCTGCATGCATCTGCAGGTACTTCACCGGGTCGAATTTGTCGGAATTGACGATGCACATCGAGCGGGACGAAAGCATCAGATCGAGCTGCATCAACGGCGCTTCGAACAGGTAGATCGCATAGTCGAGATCCAGCCGGCGGAACTCGCCCGAATCCATGCCGAGTTGCAGCATCTTGCGGATCAGGCCCTGCGCGGGCAGCACCACTTCATTGCGGTAGAAGAGGGCGATCTCGGGAAAGTTGTTCACCTCCGACATCATCAGCTTGCCGAGGCCGCTGGCCTTGGTCGAGCCGATGCGCTCCCACCAGGCGTTGAAGGCGTATTCAATCATTTCGCCGCAGGTGCCCTTGAAGGTGGTCAGCTCGGCCTCCCACTCGGCGAAACGCCCCGAGATGTTCTCGCGCACCACGGCCTTGAACAGCTCTTCCTTGCTGGGGAAATAGAGAAACAGCGTGCCCTTGGACACCCCCGCGCGTGCCGCGACTTCGTCCACCTTGGTGGCGGCATAGCCCTTTTCGACGAACAGGTCGAGCGCGGCCTCCAGCAGTTCACCGGGGCGGGCTTCCTTGCGGCGGCCGCGTTTGGTGGTGGTGCTTTCGGTGGTTTGGGACATGGGATCGGGGATCAACGACGCGCGGAATGAGTTAATGACTGACTGGTTAGTAATATAACAACCTCACTTTCCGACGTCAAATGGTTGCCCTCCATAATTCGTTCAGCAACACACACCATGAAGGAATCACGACCATGATCAACGAGCAAGACATCATTCTGGGTGGTGGATGTTTCTGGTGCACGGAGGCCGTTTTCGACCGCGTGAATGGCGTGACCGACGTGGAAAGCGGCTACGCGAATGGCCATGTGGATCACCCCACCTACGCGCAGATCTGTGACGGCAACACGGGGCATGCCGAGGTGGTCAAGCTGCGCTACGACCCGTCCGTGATCAGCCTGCGCCAGATTCTGGAGATCTTCTTCGCGACCCACGACCCGACGACGCTCAACCGTCAGGGCAACGATGTGGGCACGCAGTACCGCAGCGCGATCTACTACACGAACGACGAACAAAAGCAGGTGATCGACGAACTGCTGCGTGAGATCGGACAGGACAAGCTGTTCGGCGCGCCCGTCGTCACCGAGGTCGAGCCGCTCCAGTGCTACTGGCGGGCGGAGGACTACCATCAGGATTACTTTCTGCAGCATCCGAACCAGGGCTATTGCGCGTTCGTCGTCGGCCCCAAGGTCGACAAATTCCGCAAGACCTTTTCGCGGCACCTGAAGCCCGGAGCCTGATTTACGGGCTATGCTTCAGGGTTCGCGGCGCATGACACCCCCTCCGGGTGACGCCGCACCTGCACCTTGATGAACTCCCCACTTTCATTGCGACGACGACTGGGCATGTGCTGGCTGATGCTGGCACTGGTGCTTTCGCCTGCGCTCGGACTGGTTCACAAAGTCGTGCATGGATCGGGCGTGCCTGCGCCCCTGGCGATCCAGGCCGTGGCGCAGCTCGCGCAGGCGGGCGATGCGGCGACGGTCGAAAGCGCCAGCGTCCAGCCAGCGCAGGATGGCGTGCACGGCCTGTTCGGAGCGCACACCAAGGCCGAGTGCGTACTGCTGGACCAGATCGCGCTCGGCCACGCGCTCATGGCGCAGGCCCTGCCGCTCGCGCAGCCGTTGCCCGCAGCGCCGCCCGTGGCGGATATCTCGGCACCGCCTCCTGGCCAGCACGCCGCGCCATTTCACGCGCGCGGACCGCCTTCTTCATTGCTGTTGGCCTGAATTCATCGAACGTTTCGCTTCTTTGCTTCTTCGCTCTGACTGCGCAGCATTCCCGCGCGCTCAACGATGAGGCCTGTTCGCTGACCACGGCCGACTCTCCCGATTGAATTTCCCGTTGTCGCGGTGGCGCTCGCCGTCGCACAGCGCCATCGATTCATCGCGTCCGCATGCACGGCACAGCGCCGGTGCGCGTGCGTTGGCGCGACCCGTTTTCTTCTTCAAGCAATGAAGCACATTTCCATTTCTCGCAAGGCGGATGTCTCGTCCGTCCATGGACTGCGTCCGCTGTCCGTTTCCATATTTCTGATGTTCGCGGGCGGCGCGGGCGTCGTCCAGGCGCAGCAGCGCGATGCCGCGCCGGCACTGCCCGAGGTTGTCGTCTCGTCGAGCGGTCTGGCGCTCGGGGTGTCCGACATGACCACCCCCGTCAGCGTGATCGAGGGTGATGCGCTGGTGCGCAGTCGCGCCGCGACGCTCGGCGAAACGCTGGAAGGCGAGCCGGGCATCACCAGCAGTCATTTCGGCGCGGGCGCAAGCCGGCCGGTGATTCGCGGCATGGATGGCCCGCGCGTGAAGCTGCTCTCCGATGGCTCCGAAATCCAGGATGCCTCGACCGTGAGCCCCGATCACGCAGTCGCGTCCGAGCCCTTGCTTGCCACGCAGATCGAGGTGCTGCGCGGCCCGTCGGCGTTGATCTACGGTGCTGGCGCGGTGGGCGGCGTGGTCAACGTGCTCGACAACAAGATTCCCACGGCGATTCCCGAGAAGGGATATGAGGGCAGCGCCGAGGTCCGCTACGGTTCGGCTGCCAACGAAAAGGCGGGAGCCGTATCGCTGACCGGCGGCGCGGGCAACATCGCCGCGCATGTGGAACTCTCGGGGCGCAACGCGGGCGACTACGACGTCGGCCGTGGCTGGAGCGGCGGCGCGAACGTGCCGGGCAGCTTCAACCGCACGAGCGGCGGCAGCCTCGGCCTGTCGTGGATCGGATCGCAGGGCTATCTGGGTTTTGCCGTCACCCAGCAGAACGCCAAGTACGGCCTGCCTGGCCACAACCACGACATCGAAGGCTGCCACCCGCATGGCGACCACCTGCACTGTGGCTCGCACGGCGGTCATGAAGATCACAGCGACCACGACCATGATCACGAAGAACACGCCACGGGCGACGTGCCGGTGGTCGACATGCGAAGCAATCGCCTCGACGTGCGCGGAGAGCTGCGCAATCCGTTCTCGGGCTTCAGCGTGATCCGCATGCGCGGCGGACTGACCGATTACCGCCATGACGAAATTGAGGGCGGCATTGTCGGAACGACGTTCAAGAACAAGGCCTACGACCTGCGCGTTGAGGCTGAGCACCAACCCATCGCGGGCTGGAAGGGCGTATTGGGCGTGCAGACCTCGCAGCGCAAGTTCAGCGCGGTCGGCGAGGAGGCCTATGTGCAGCCGACCGTCACGCGCAAGACCGGGCTGTTCCTGCTCGAGGAATACCGCATCGACGACTGGCGATTCGAGGCCGCGCTGCGCCACGACCGCCAGACTGCGGAGGCCGAGGACAGCCGGATCGAGCGCGGCCACAGCGGCACGTCGCTGTCATTGGGGGCGGTATGGCGCTTCCAGCCCGGCTATGCCGCAGGCCTGACCTACAGCCGCGCCAGCCGCGCCCCGACCGCCGAGGAGCTCTACGCACGCGGCCTGCACATGGCGACCGCCACGTACGAGATCGGCAGCGCGGATCTGCGCAACGAAGTCTCGAACAACTTCGACTTATCGCTCAGGAAGAGCAGTGGTCCGACGACCTTCGACGTGACCGCCTACCGCAACCGGATCAAAGGCTACATCTACGGCCAGACGCTCGATGCGCAGGATGGCGTCCAATTGCTGCAGTACAGCCAGCGCGACGCGACGTTCACCGGCGTGGAGGCCAAGCTGCGCCAGCAACTGCACAAGGCCGTGGGCCTGACGGTTTTCGGCGACGTGGTGCGCGCCAAGTTGAACGACGGCAGCCATCTGCCGCGCATGGCCCCGGCACGGCTCGGCGTGCGGCTCGATTCCCGCTGGAGAGAATGGGACGGCAACATCGAATGGGTGCAGGTTGCCCGGCAGAAGCGCGTGGCCGAATTCGAATCGCAGACGGCGGGCTACGGCATGCTCAATCTGGGACTGGCCTACAACGGCGGGCGCGGCACGGCGCACGAATGGCAGGTCTACCTCAAGGCACGCAACCTGACGAACCGGCTGGCCTATTCGGCCACTTCATTCATCAAGGACGCCGCACCGCTGATGGGGCGCAACGTCGTGCTGGGAATGCGCGTGTCCTTCTGACCTGAGCCATGGCGCACGAGCGCACGGAAAACCCGTGCGCTTTCGTGCGACAAGCGCTCGCTGGTACGATCCACACCCATGGCCTGCCATCTCGCCTCTACACGCTGCCTGCTGATTCAGCCGTCCGGTGCCTGCGGAGGTTCTGTCGTGCGCGCGTTTGCCGTCGCACGCGAGATCTGGCCATACCAGCCCGTCGCACATTCTTCCGCCCGGCGATAGGCAACTCCCCTTCATTCTTCACCACGCAGAACCTCATCCATCGCCGGGCTCCAACGCTCTGCATCGCGGTGTGTAACTTGCGTAGGCGTTGCCACGCTCCAAGTCCTACCGCACGATTTCCTCAAGGAGTGACGGCATGGATCACACAATGGAGTTCACCAAGCAGTTTCTTCGCGCCAAGAACCCGTGCGCGATGGGATTCCGCTGGTTCGTCCGCAACATCGAAGACGGCGTGGGCTACCAGAAAGCGCTCGATACGCTGGTCGACGCGGGGCGCATCGAAGACGCGCTATGGCTGATCAAGGCCTTCGGCCCCACGAACGACGTGCTCAAGCTGGACAGCCTCGAAGCCGACGCGGTGATCTTCGCGGGCACCATCGAAGTGCGTTCGGGCATCGACGTGGGCGGCATTCTCTATGCCGGTCGCTCGATCCAAGCGGGCGGCGGCATTCGCAGCGGTGGCTCGATCACCGCAGGCGAGGACATCCGTGCGGGCGGCAGCATCGTCTGCGCAGAGCACCTGAGCTGCGGAGGCAATCTGCGGGCGGATTGGGGCATCGACGTGGAAAAAACGCTGACCTGCGGGGGCGACCTGCGCGCGGCCTGGGATCTCAGCGTCAAGGACAGCATCGAGGTGCGCGGCTGCGCCGTGATCGGCCAGGATCTGCTCGCGGGATGCAGCGTACAGTGCGACAAGAGTCTGCGGGTCGGTGGTCATCTGCAGGCAGCCGACGCGGTGCGCGCGGGGCAGGGCATCCAGGTGGGAGCGAGCATCGCCGCAGCGACCCACATCGAGGCCGGCTGGGGCATCCGCGCCGGGCAGTTCATCCACGTGGAGGGCGCCATCAAGGCCGGCGAGAGTCTCTCTTCAGGCGAGGACATCCGCGCGGGCGACGGCTATGGCGTGTTCGCCGGACTCAACGTGCAGGAGCAGTCGTGGGACGTGTGCGCGCAGGTATGGGCGCAGCGACTGCCCGAGGGGCTGCGCAGCGGCCATTTCTCCGGGCCTAGTCCTTTTGATGGTGGGCAGGCGCACATCGGCTGAGCACGCGACCGTCTTTCGAATTGGAGACGTCGATCAGACCGTCTCGCGGTTCCTGGCCGTTTGAACAAACGGCATGGACAACGAAGCCAGCAGTTTGATGAACCACAGGTCCTGCGGGCGCCAGCTTGTCTGCGGACCCAGCACATTGAAGGTGGCAAAGCAGTTGCCTTCGGCGTTGATGAGTGGCACGTTGACCACCGAGTTCAAACCAAGCTCGGCAATCTGTGCGTGGTCGTTGAACGCGCTTTGAAGCGCTTCACGTCCTTCGCCGATGAAGACTTGTGCATCCAGCAGCAAGCGCTGAGTCCACGGCGTCAGACTCTTTTGCTTGTATCCGGAGACAGGGTAAGCGTCCGGGTTGGAGGTCCAAAGCCGCCGCAGAACAATGCTCCACTCATCCGTGGCCGAAGCCGCTGCCTCGGCTCCCAGATTGAGGTTCACGGTGAGGAGTCCATCACCGAGCACGCGCTGGCGCGAGTGTTCGATAAGGCTCAGCGCCGCGTCGGGATTCGCTGCACGAGGCAGCTCATCGAACAACGCTGTGCAGACTGACAATGGAAGCCGAAGCTCCGAATCGGCAGATGCTTCCATCATTGTCTCAATCATTCGTGATGCCCAATTCGCGGATGATCTTGCCGTAACGCGCCGCATCATCACGCAGCACCTTGCTGAATTGCGCTGGCGTCGCCTTGACGATTTCCACGCCGATGCCGTCCATGCGGGTGCGGATGTCTGGATCGGCCAGCGCCTTGTTGGTGGCGTCGTTCAGGCGATCCACAAGTGGCTTGGGCATGCCTGCGGGGCCGAACAGTCCATACCAAACGCCGAGCTCGTAGCCGGGCACTGTTTCCGCCACGGTAGGCACATCGGGCATCAGGACGGAACGTTTGGCTTCGGTCACGCCCAGAAGCTTGAGTTTTCCGGTTTTCACATGAGGAAGCGTCTGAGTTCCCGCTGAGAAAAGCACCTGGGTCTGATTGCTCACGGTGTCGAGCACTGCAGGCGCGCCACCCTTGTAGGGCACGTGAAGCATCTCGATGCCGGCGGCCTTTTCGAAGAGCACTGCACTCAGATGGTTGGTGGAGCCGCTGCCGGCGCTGGCGTAATTGAGTTTGCCCGGGTTGGCCTTGGCGTAGGCGATGAATTCCTTGACGTTGCTGACAGGCACCGATGGGTGAACGACCATGGTGTTCACGACATTGGCCATCTGGGCAATCGGCGTGAAATCTTCCACGCCCTTGAAAGGCATGCTTGGCATGAGCGCGGGGTTCATCGCATGGGTGCTCATCGAACCCACGAGCAAGGTGTAGCCGTCGGGCTTGGCCTTGGCGACGACGTTGGAGCCAATGTTGCCCGAGGCTCCCGCACGGTTGTCCACGATGACGGGCTGTCCGAGTGACTTGGTGAGCTGCTCGGCGAGCGCGCGAGCGAGGATGTCCGTGGAGCCTCCCGCAGCCCAAGGCACGATCAGCGTGATGGGCTTGTTGGGATAGGCCTGTTGCGCATGCACGGCAAGGCTTGCAAGCGTACCCATCCCGAAGAGGGCGCCGAGGGCTGCGAGGCTGAGTGTGCGGCGATTTTGTGAAGTCATGACGTGGCTCCAAAAAGGGAAAGGCAATGGGAAGAGGGGGGAAGGGTGAGAGCGTCTGGGCTTATCGGCCCGTGGCGTAGCCTTGCATGCCGCGGGGATTCGCCGCAGCACGCAGAACGAGTCGACCTTGTGCATCGCGTTCCTGCGTGCAAGCGGACATGCGGCTTTCCGACCAAGGCTCGCCCACCTTGACGGTGTGGCCGGCAGCGCGAAGTTCGTCCACGACTTCAGGCGCGAAGCGGGATTCGAGCGTGATCTGATTGAGCGTCGTCTTGCGGGGCCAGAAGGATGCGGGGAAATGATCCACATGCCATGCCGGCGCATCGATGGCTTCCTGCAGGTTCATGCCATGCACGGCGTGGCGCAGGAAAAAGGCCGGCGACCACTGATCCTGCTGATCTCCGCCGGGCGTGCCGAATGCCATGTAGGGCTCGCCATCGCGCAAGGCCAGAGACGGAGACAGGGTCGTGCAAGGCGGCACGCCCGGGGTCACGGTGTTGGGCAGTCCCTCGTCCAGCCAGGTCATTTGCAGACGGGTGTTGATGGAGAATCCAAGCTCCGGCACCACGGGGCTGGAGGACAGCCAGCCGCCCGACGGTGTGGCGGAAACCATGTTGCCGTGGCGATCGATGACGTCGATGTGGCAGGTGTCGCCCACGAACACTTCTCGTTCCAGCCATTGCTCGACCGGTGGCAACGCCGCGAAGGTGGGCTCACCGATGCCGAAACGTGTATCGGCTGTCAGCAGAGTGCGGCGAGCGACATCGAGATCGGGCCATCGGGCGGTCATGCCGTTGGGAGCACCTGGATTCAGCTCGGTTTGGGCGTGAGCGCCAATGCCCGCGCTCCGCTCGCGCAGGTAGTCGTCGCTCAACAGACGCTTCTGGAGCTCGGGCGATGCGTTTGGTGATGCACCGTACCAGGCCATCCGGTCCGCCATTGCCAGTTTGGTGGCCTCCGTCACCCGATGCACGAACCCCGCCGTGTGTGGCGCGTGTTGTTCGATTTGGCAGTGCTTGAGCATGCCGATCTGTTGCAGGAACGCGGGACCTTGACTCCAGAAGCCGCATTTGGCCAACGTGTAGCGCCCCCAATCCACGGTGATCGGTTGATCGATCGTGGGTGTCCACTGGGCCATGTCGTCGTAGCGAAGCAGCCCGGAGTGCCGTTCGCCGCTGGTGTCGCGCACGGATTCGGTGCTGTAGTAATGGTCGATCGACTTCGCCACGAAGCCTCGGTACCAGCACTGCAGGGCGGCATCGATCACGCCGGTACGAGTGGTGGCGCTGGATTGTGCTGTCTCGATGATGCGCTCATAGGTCGTCGCGAGCTGCGGAAGCCGCCAAAGCGCTCCTGGCTTTGGAAGCTGGCCGCCGGGCATCCAGACTGCGGCAGATGATGTCCAGTGCTCGCGAAACAGATCCTGAACCGCAAAGATGGCCTGCACTGCGCGGGGAATCAACGGGAAGCCGTCGCGTGCGTAGCCGATGGCTGGGGCCAGCACCTCCGCAAGACTCCATGTTCCATGGTCGCGCAGCATGGTGAGCCACGCTCCGAACGCGCCAGGCACGGTGGCGGGCAGAAGACCGATGCCGGGGACCTGTTCGAAACCCATGCTGCGGAACTGGCTGGCGCTTGCGAGCGCAGGGGCTGAACCTTGGCCGCAGATCGATTGCATTCGACGCGCTTTTTCGTCCCAGAGCAGGATGGGCACTTCTCCGCCGGGGCCGTTGAGGTGCGGCTCCACCACCTGCAGCACGAAGCCGCCGGCGACGGCGGCGTCGAATGCATTGCCGCCGCGTTCAAGCACGCCCATGGCCGTCTGAGTTGCCAGCCAGTGCGTGGATGCGGTGACACCGAAGGTGCCGACAATTTCGGGACGTGTGGTGAAGGAGCTCATTCCAGTGGTGCGCTGTGGGGCGCGCAAAGCTATGTGAGCATCAAATTTTAGAGATTTGAAATAGATGTAATTGAATATTTGATGATAGATGCATAGATAAACTTCTATGCTTTATCTTTTGCTCGTTCTCTATGGCAGCCCCCATGCTCGATCGCTTGGCCACTCGCATCGAAAATCGCCTCAAATTGAGGCACTACGTATTGCTTGATGCCATTGGCAAGTACCGCTCGGTCACCCGTGTGGCTCAGCAGATGTCGCTGAGTCAACCCACCATCACCAAGGCATTGGCGGACATCGAGGACATATTCATGCTTCCTCTGTTCGTGCGAACCAGACGCGGTCTGGAGCCTACGGCGGAAGGAGAGGTCGTGCTGAAACGCGCACGTCTCGCGCTGTTGGATGCGACGGTGCTTCAGCAGGAGCTGGCCGCTGTGCAGCAAGGACGGCAAGGGCATTTGCGCGTCGGCCATATTCCGTATGTGGCATCCAGTGCGCTGGACGCCATGTGGGAGCACCTTCTTTCCATGACGCCACGCATGACTCTCATGGCTCATGAGGACACGTCGCTGAATCTGATGGAGTCCGTGCGCAATCGGGAGCTGGATTGCGCGGTCTGCAGGTTTTCACATCAAAGCATCGAGGATGAAGTGGTTCAGGTGCCTTTGTACGGGCAGCAGGCCTACCTTGTCGTCGCCAACGACAGCGCTCAACGCATGGCCGATATGCCTCTGCCCGAAATCGCAGAGCTGTCCGAGATGGAATGGATTTTCCCGCCCAGCAACACGCCGATTCGGCATGCCATCAATGCGATTTTTGCCGAGGCGGGAAAGCAGGTTCCCATTCCAGTCATCGAGACATACTCGATTCGCGCCATATCATCCGTCATGCGCCGCCTGAGTCGTGGAATCACGGTGCTTCCCGGCGACATCGCCCGCATGGTGGCTGATACGGGCAACGCACAGGTGCTGTCGCGGCCGCTGAAATGGATACTGCCGCCGGTAGGCCTGGCTTGGCTGCGCGGCTCTCCCAAAGCGGAATTGGCAGAACAGCTTGCCGGCGTGATATCAAAGGCCATGCTCAAGCAGGACTGCTCCTAGAATCCACGGGATCGCAGTCCTATTTCAAATCGCTTTTTCTTCTGTGGCTCGCGACAACTGGCGGCTTACCAATCCATGCTTTCCTCCCTGATCCCCGTCCTGTTCTGCATTGCCCTTGGTTGGTTGGTGGCTCGCATAGGATGGGTTCGCGACGCGGCCATCAAGGATTTGAGCAATCTGGTTTTTCTGGTGCTCACTCCCGCGCTGCTGTTCCGCACCATGGGGCAGGTGCGGTTGCAGGAACTGGATTTCAAACCCGTCGTTCTCTACTTCTCGGTGGTGGCGATTCTCTTCATCGGCACGCTGCTGGTGCGTGGCTTTTCCAAGCGGGCAGCAGCGGAGGCACTGTCCTGCGTGTTCGGCAACACGGTGATGATCGGCGTGCCGATCACCCAGTTCGTCTTTGGCGATTCGGCGCTGATCGTGCTGTTCACGCTGGTGTCACTGCACTCGCTGATTCTGTTGACGTCGGCCACGCTGATCTTCGAGCTGGCCGAAACCCGCGAAGCCACGGCGCGCGGCGATCAAGCTCCAAGGCCGCTGTGGCGCACGCTCCTGCAGGCCGCGCGAAAAAGCATCATTCACCCGGTGCCGCTGCCGATTCTGATCGGCCTCGTGTTCGCGCAGACCGGGCTGCAGCTGCCCGCCGGGCTCGACAAGGGCTACAGATGATCGGCAACGCGCTGAGCCCGATGGCGCTGCTGCTGGTAGGCATCTCGCTGGCCTACACCCGCTTTGACAGCAATCTGCGCGCCGCCTTGTCGATTTCTTTCGTGAAGAACCTGGTCATGCCCGCGCTGGTGCTCGCGATCGCGCCGTTGCTCGGCGTGTCGGGTCTGCCTCTGGCGGTGATGTTCGTGATCGCCGCCATGCCGGTGGGGGCGAACGTGTTCTATTTCACGCAGCGCTACGGCGTGATGCAGCAGGAGGTTTCGGCGAGCATCGCGGCATCGACGCTGATTGCGCTTGCCACGCTGCCGCTTGCGATCTGGGTCTCCCACATCATCCAGCCTTGAGCGCGTGGTTGCGATCTCAAGGCAGATGAGCTGAAGGTCAGGGTGCGAGGCGCTCGCGAATCCAGTCGCCGCCGTCCGTGCGATAGGACAGGCGGTCGTGCAGGCGGCTCTTGCGGCCCTGCCAGAACTCCCAGCGATCGGGAACGAGGCGAAAGCCCCCCCAATGCGGCGGACGCGGCGGGTTCAGCATGAACTTGGCACCGTACTTGGCGGCATTGGTCACCAGCACGTTGCGGCTCGCGATCACCTGGCTTTGCGGGCTGGCCCAGGCGCCGATGCGCGAATCCAGCGGGCGGCTCTTGAAATAGGCGTCGCTTTCCTCGTCGCTGACTTTCTCGACACGGCCTTCGATGCGCACGACGCGCTCAAGCTCAACCCAGTGAAACTGCAGCGCGGCAAACGGATTGCCCGCGATCTGGCGGCCCTTGCGGCTGTCGTAGTTGGTGAACCAGACGATGCCGCGCTCGTCATAACCCTTGATCAGCACGATGCGCGTGCTGGGGCGCATGTCACCGGCCACGGTGGCGAGGGTCATGGCATTGGGTTCGGGGACCTGGGCGGCGATGGCTTCATTGAGCCACTGGTCAAACTGCTGGAGCGGATCGCTTCTGGAAGCGTCCTCGCTGAGTTCCGCGCGCTCATAGCTTTTGCGCAGATCGGCGATCTGGGAGGAAAGAGGAGTGGTCATGCGGACATTGTGCCTCGCCTGACCACCCCTGATGAGCGGCGACCCTTTACTTGATCACCGCGCAGGCCAGACGCGCACCCGCGTTGCCGGTGGGCTGGGTCTTGAAGTCGTCGGGATCGGCATGGACGATCAGGCCACGGCCGACGATGTCGTTGGCCGCGCCGGTCTTGATGCTGATGCCGCGGATTTCCGCATTGAAGCGGGCCACGCCGTTGGCGTCGGCACGCAGGCTGGGCAGGTCGCCGCCATGGTGGGCATCCGCACCGTACTTGCCGTGGGCCGAGCCCGTGGGATTGAAGTGGCCGCCGGCGCTCATGCCGTCACCGCTCGAGCAATCGCCCTTGTCGTGGATGTGGAAGCCATGCTCGGCATTGGGCTTGAGCCCGGTGATCTGGCCGGTCGCGAGCACCACGTTGTCGGCCGTCTGCATGAAACGCACGGTGCCCTTGGCGTCGTTGCCGCGCGTGGCTTCGAGTTCGCCGACCGCCTGTGGCTTGGTCGGCGAAGTGGAGGTGGAACCACAGCCCGCAAGGGCGAGCACCGCAGCCGCGGCGGCAAGGGAGAGACCGGATCGTATGGACATGTTGAGCAAACCTCTTGTTACGAATGGAGGGAATCAAGCGAGCGGCAAGCACTCACGACTCTTCACGCAACTTCAGCCAAGATCCGGCGCCTGCACGCCAGCCAGCATCCTCGCATCAAGCGCGCGGTTTGGGAAGACTCAGCAGCCTGGCCAGCGCGCGGTCCTCGATGCCCATCTGCAGCAGTTGCTCATGCGTGGCGCGCGCATAGTCGTGGGTCGTGCCGAACTTGCCGGTCGCCTCGGCGAAGATCCGGCAGTACTCATCGTCACTCAGTATCCCGGTATGGCTCGGGCTCTTTCTCGACAGCGTGAAAGCCAGCGATCTGATCGGCCCCTCGCTGGTGTGGCATTCGAGCCAGCGCGGGTCATAGACGCCCATCACCATCTCGCGTGCCCAGAGGTTGATCATCACCTCGCGACCGTGCGCCTTGTCCACGCGAAAGATCACGCCCCGGCAACTGCCGCCGGAGAGCATGCCGAACACGAGCCCCGGACAGTCGGGCGTACCCCGGTTCACGCGGCTCCACATCTTGAGCGCACGGTGCCAGCCGAACACCTTGGCGTCGCGACGTTCGGAGTAGTCAAAATCCGGTCGCCAGATCAGCGAACCGTAGCCAAATACCCACAGATCCTCGTCGCCGCCCCACTCATCGAGCGCTCTTTCGAGCATCGGTGCAGGGTCGCGGATGGGTACGGGCGTCGTCGGCATGTCAGGCACTCTACAATTGACAGGTTTTGTCTGACCAACATATCACGAATTATTTATCAACGGAGTCCCAACTCATGTCCTTCAATTCTTCCGACGACGACAGCCAACAACGCTTTGCCCTTGGTTTCCTTTTCGCCCTGATCGCTCTGGTGGTTTCGACCGTCGTCGGCGTCGTGGTCTACAAGCGCGGCATCGCCCACGCACCAGCCAAGCCAGCCCTTGTCAAGACCGTTGAGGTCACCACGATCGGTGCCGGTGGCAACGTGATCGCAGAAGACGCCGCCTCCGTCGTCGTGATGGACAACGGTCTGGTGAAGTTCTTCTTCGCCTCCGGCAAGGCTGAAGTCGCTCCCGGCGCCAACACCGCGCTGGTCGAAGTGATCAAGGGCGTGGTCGAAGGCGGCAAGCGCGCCCAGATCTCCGGCTACCACGACTCCACCGGTGACCTCGCAAAGAACCAGGAACTCGCCAAGCTGCGCGCCATCGCCGTTGCCGATGCGCTCAAGTCCCTCGGCGTGGCCGAAGACAGGATCGATCTGAAGAAGCCAGAGCAATCGCAAGCCAGCGGCTCGAATGCGGAAGCACGCCGCGTGGAAGTGATTCTGCTGCCCTGAACTCTGAACGCCAGATAAAGATTTCTAGGCGACCTTGCAGGCGCGACATCGGGTGGTTCCGTGGTTTGCGCTTTGCACTCCACCCCGGTCATCCTGCAAGGTGCCGAGATCGCAAACACGCTCTTCAGGTGCTCTGCCGCACCACCAGCTCGTAGTCCAGCTCGACTGCCCGCGGCTTGGGCAGATTTCCGCGCATCAGCCCAAGCAGCATCTGCGCGGCCGCCTCGCCGACCTGCTTGCGTGGGGTGCGCACGGTGGTGAGGGGCGGGAACATCTGGTCGCTGCCCGCGAGGTCGTTGAATCCCGCCATCGCCACGCGGCCCGGCACGGAAATGCCCATGCGACTCGCCGCCAATAGCCCCCCCTGTGCCAGATCGTCGTTGCAGAAGAAGACGGCGTCCACGTCGGGATTGTGGGAAAGCATGTCTTCGAACAGCCGTCCGCCGAGCGCAATGGAGGAGGGCTCCGGACTCAGCATTTCGAGACGCGGATCGTACAGGCCCGCTTCCTTGAGCGCGCGGCGGTAGCCCTCGGCCCGTTGCATCACGCGCGGATCGAGCTGGGCGGCCGCGAAGGCGATGCGCCGGTAACCCCGGTCCAGAAGATGGCGCGTCATCGCCGCTCCGGCCTTGGCCTGCGAGAAGCCAACGCTGCCGACATCGGGCGCGCTGCTCGTTTCCATCATGTGCACGCAAGGCACGCCGCTTCGCGCGATGAGTTGGCGCGCCGCCTCGCTGCGGTCGAAGCCGGTGACGAGCAGCCCCGCGGGGCGATGCGGCAGGTAGGTGCGCAGCAGCAGTTCCTCTTCGGCGGTGTCGTAGTGGGTCACGCCGATCAGCGGCAGAAAGCCTTGCGGAAACAGCGTGCGGTGAATCGACTCGAGCACATCCACGAACAGGTTGTTCGAGAGCAGCGGCACCAGCACCAGCACTTGCGTGCTGCGCTGCGAGGCGAGGGCGCGTGCCGCCGGATCGGGTACGTAGTGGAGTGCATCCACCGCCTTGCGCACCCGCTCGACCAGCTCCTTGTCCACGCTGCGCTCGCCCCGCAGGGCGCGTGAGACCGTGATCGGGCTGACCTCCGCCGCCCTCGCCACGTCGGCAAGGGTGACACGGCCGCTGGCGCGACGGTTTCGTTTCGGTGCGGAAGAGGTGTCTGACAAGGGTAACTCCTAGGGCGGAACAGCATCGATTGTGAAGTAAGATAGCGCTATCCAACCCAGTTCACTGGAAATATTTATACCCAAAGATGGATTCTCCGCAGAAGGGGCAACCAATGTGGCCGTGTTTATGGCGGTTGTTGTCGATGGCTTTCGGGGAGTCGGTCTTCTTTTTTGAATTATGCAGGATAGCGCTATCCAAACAATCGGCACTCCGGCCATCGTCGTGATGGGCGTGTCGGGCTGCGGCAAGTCGAGCGTGGCTGAGGCCTGCGCGAACGCGCTTGGCTGGCGGCTGCTGGAGGGCGATGCATATCACCCGGCGGCCAACATCGAGAAGATGTCGGCAGGCATTCCGCTGACCGACGACGACCGTGCGGGCTGGCTCGACCAGCTGGCCGCGCTGCTCGCGCCGCAGGTGGGGGGGCAGGGTGTCGTCCTGACTTGTTCCGCACTTCGTCGCAAATACCGCGACCGACTGCGTGTCGCCAATTCGCGGATGGGATTCGCTTTTCTCGACCTGAGCTACGACGATGCGCTGCAGCGTGTCGAGCAGCGGCCGGGGCATTTCTTCTCGCCCGCGCTCGTGGCCAACCAGTTCGCCACGCTCGAGCGACCTGCCGACGAGTCCGATGTGCTGACCTTGAACGCCACGCTGCCGATCGCAGAACTGCAGACGCAGGTCGTGGCATGGGCCGAGCGCATGCGCTGGATTCAGTCGTCAGGCCGCGCCTGAGCCGAGTCGAAGAGATCAACACAAGACAGAAGGACCCGGAGAAATGACCACTCCACACCCCAACGAAGCCGCCCCCGAGCGCAAGCCGTTGATCAAGCGTCTGGCCGAGCATTTCATGGTGGCCGCGCTTGCGGGCATGGTGATCGCCGTGTTCGTCAACGTCGTGCTGCGCTATGTGTTCGCGACCAGCATCGTGTCTTACGAGGAAATCTCGCGCCTGCTGTTCGTCTGGCTGGTGGCGGTCGGCGCCATCGTCACCGCGTTCGAGGGCAAGCACCTCGGCTTCGACATGCTGACTTCGCGTCTGAAAGGTGCGCCCAAAAAAGCGCTGTTCTGGGTCAGTCAACTGCTGGTGACGGCCTGCATGGTGCTGCTGCTTGTGGGCTCCTGGGAGCAGGTGAAGGCCGGTATGGACAGCTACAGCACGGTGCTGGGCTATCCGCTTGCCCTTGGCGCCGCTGCCACGCTGGTGCTGGCGGTGGGTCTGCTGGTCTGCGTGGTGGTGGATCTGCTGCGCGGCGAGCCGCCCGTGACCGAAGGCGCGGAAGTGGAATGACGCAGACGCGGCGACCGCACAAGGACTGAACAACATGATCGTCACCCTCATTTTTCTGGCTGTGCTGATTGGCGGCATGGTCATCGGCATGCCGATCGCGCATGCGCTGATCCTCACCGGTGTCGCGCTGATGTGGCACCTCGACTTCTTCGACTCGCAGTTGCTCGCGCAGAACCTGCAGGCAGGCTTCGACAACTTTCCGCTGCTGGCCGTGCCGTTCTTCATTCTGGCCGGTGAGCTGATGAACGCGGGCGGTCTGTCGCGCCGCATCATCGATCTGGCGCGCGCCTTCTGCGGCCACATCCGTGGCGGTCTGGGCTTTGTGGCGATCGGTGCGGCCGTGCTGCTCGCGTCGATGAGCGGTTCGGCAATTGCCGACACCGCCGCGCTCGCGACGATTCTGCTGCCGATGATGCGCGACCAGAAATACCCGCCCGGCTACAGCGCCGGTCTGCTGGCTTCGGGCGGCATCATCGCGCCGATCATTCCGCCGTCGATGCCGTTCGTGATCTATGGCGTGACGACCAATACCTCCATCAGCAAGCTGTTTCTGTCGGGCATCGTGCCGGGCCTGATGATGGGCATCTTCCTGATCGGTGCGTGGTGGTGGATCGCCCGCAAGAACGATCTGCCCTCGATGCCGCGCGTCGGCTGGGGCGAGCGCATGAAGGCGCTGGTGCAGAGCTTCTGGGCGATGATGATGCCGGTGATCATTCTGGGCGGTCTGAAGGGTGGCATTTTCACGCCGACCGAGGCGGCCGTGGTGGCTGCGGTCTACGCGCTGATCGTCTCGATGTTCGTCTATCGCCAGCTTTCCTGGAGCAAGCTCTACGACGTCTTCCTCAACGCGGGCAAGACGACGGCGGTGGTGATGTTCCTGTGCGGCGCTGCTACGGTGACCGCCTACATGATCACGCTGGCCGATCTGCCCAACATGCTGGCCGAGAGCTTCACGAGCGTGATGAGCAACCCGATGTGGTTCATGGCGCTGATGATGGTCTTCCTGCTCGTCGTCGGCACCGCGATGGACCTGACGCCGACCATCCTGATCTTCGGCCCGGTCTGCGCGCCGCTGGCCGTGAAGGCGGGCATCGATCCGGTGTACTTTGGCTTCATGTTCATCTATGTGGGTTGCATCGGCCTGATCACTCCGCCGGTCGGCACCGTGCAGAACGTGGTGGCGGGCGTCGGACGCATCCGCATGGAGACCGTCATCCGGGGAACGACGCCGTTCCTGCTCATGTATGTGCTGCTGCTGATTCTGTTCATCATCTTCCCGCAGATCGTGACCGCGCCGCTCAAGTGGATGCACTGACGGCTGCGTTGACCGGCACAGGACTTTCGTTTTCCGCCTGACCCTTCCTTTTGTTTTGACCGAGGAGAAATCACCCATGCGAATCAAATTCACCCTCTGCGCGCTGGCCGTGGCCGCCGTCGCTTCCACCGCCGCAGGCTTCGCGCAGGCGCAGGACTTCAAGCCGCGCATCGTGCGCTTCGGCTTCGGGCTGGTCGATGAATCCAACCAAGGCCGCGCCGCGCGCCTGTTCGCCAAAGAGGTCGAAAAGGCCACCGGCGGCAAGATGAAGGTTCGCGCCATCGGCAACGCGTCCCTCGGCTCCGACACCCAGATGCAGCAGGCGCTGATCGGCGGCGCGCAGGAGATGATGGTCGGCTCCACCGCCACGCTGGTCGGTCTCGTGCCCGAGATGGGCATCTGGGACACGCCGTTCCTGTTCACGTCGGCCAAGGAAGCCGACACCGTGCTCGACGGCCCGATGGGAGACAAAGTAAAGGCCAAGCTCGAAGCCAAGGGCCTGGTCGGTCTGGTCTACTGGGAAAACGGCTTCCGCAACCTCACCAACAGCAAGCGTCCGGTCACCAAGGTGGAAGACCTCAATGACGTGAAACTGCGCGTGATGCAAAACAACGTGTTCCTCGACAGCTTCAAGGCGCTGGGCGCGAACGCCGTGCCGCTGCCGTTCTCCGAGCTGTTCACCGCGCTGGAAACCAAGGCGGTCGATGGTCAGGAAAATCCGTACAACACCGTGCTGTCCAGCAAGTTCTATGAAGTGCAGAAGTACCTCACGGTCACCAACCACGTCTACAGCCCCTGGATCGTCACCGTCAGCAAGAAGTGGTGGGATCAGCTCACGCCTGCCGAAAAGAAGGTGCTGCAGGACGCCGCCGTGAAGAGCCGCGAGTTCGAGCGCAAGGACACACGCGAAGAAGCGGCCAAGGCGCTGGCCGATCTGAAATCGAAGGGCATGCAGGTCAACGAGCTG
Source organism: Diaphorobacter caeni (assembly GCF_015354245.1). Classification (GTDB taxonomy): domain Bacteria; phylum Pseudomonadota; class Gammaproteobacteria; order Burkholderiales; family Burkholderiaceae_C; genus Diaphorobacter_A; species Diaphorobacter_A caeni. The sequence continues at coordinate 49,781 of NZ_JADKYZ010000009.1, read as the reverse complement.
TCGTCCGCCGAAGTCAACCGCATGCGCGAGAAGCTCACGAGCGTGAACGCCAATATCGCCAAGTCGGTGGGGCAATCGACCTGGGACGAGGTGAATGCTGCTGTGAAGAGCGCGCGCGAACAGAAGTAAGCCGCGCTTCACACTGAACCAAACAGAAACCTGCTCGTTGGATGCAGGTTTCTTTCCATCTGCCGTCGCATGACGGTATTACGATGGACGCCAACCCCACACCTACAAGCCACGCCCACCGCGTGACCAGAGAGCATGCCAGTACATCCCACCGTTGAAGCCGTCACGCAGCGCATTCGCGAGCGCAGCGCGGACACCCGCCGTGCCTATCTGGAGCAGGTGGACTTCCACTCCCGGCGCGATCGCGGTGCGCAGCGGCTGGGCTGCGCCAACGTGGCACACGCCTTCGCCGCCATGCCGGGCAATGACAAGCTGCGTGTCGTGGCCGAGCGTGCGCCCAACATCGGCATCGTCACCGCCTACAACGACATGCTCTCGGCGCACGCGCCGCTGCAGCACTATCCCGACCTCATCAAGGCCGAGGCCCGACTGCACGGCGCGACCGCACAGGTCGCGGGCGGCGTACCCGCCATGTGCGACGGCGTGACCCAGGGCGCGCCGGGCATGGAGCTGTCGCTGTTCTCGCGTGACGTGATTGCCATGAGCACGGCCGTGTCGTTGTCGCATGACGTGTTCGACCGTGCGCTGATGCTCGGCGTGTGCGACAAGATCGTGCCCGGCCTCTTGATCGGCGCGCTGCAGTTCGGCCATCTGCCCACCGTCTTTGTGCCTGCGGGGCCGATGACCTCGGGCCTGTCCAACAGCGCCAAGGCCAAGGTGCGCGAGCAGGCGGCCCAAGGCCTTGTCGGTCGCGAGACGCTGCTCGACGCCGAGATGCATGCCTACCATTCCGAGGGCACCTGCACTTTCTACGGCACGGCCAACAGCAACCAGATGCTGCTCGAGGCCATGGGCCTGCATGTGCCCGGAACCGCCTTCATCAATCCCGGCAACGAGATGCGCGCCGAGCTCACCCGCGAGGCGGCGCGCACCGTGCTCGGCAAGGAGTGCCCGCCCATCGGCAGGCTGATCGACGAGCGCGTGATCGTCAACGCCGTGGTCGCGCTGCTCGCCACGGGGGGCTCCACCAACCACCTGATCCACTGGGTCGCGGTGGCCCGCGCGGCGGGCATTGTGATCGACTGGGATGATTTTTCCGCGCTCTCGGCCGTCGTGCCGCTGCTCGCGCGCGTCTATCCCAATGGCAGCGCCGACGTGAACCAGTTCCAGGCCGCAGGAGGCCCGGGTTATGTGATCCGCGAGCTGCTCGACGGCGGTTTCATGCACGCCGATGTGCTGGCCGTGCGCGAAGGCGGCATCCGCGAATTCACGCGCATTCCCGAGGATCGGGAAGGGCGCCTGCATTGGGAGGATGCCGGTGCATCGGGCGATGACGCCGTACTGCGTCCGCATACCGCGCCGTTCCAGGCGACCGGTGGACTCATGCTGCTCAAGGGCAACCTCGGCCGCAGCGTGATCAAGGTCTCGGCTGTGCCGGAGGATCGCCACATCGTCGAGGCGTCCGCTCGTGTGTTCACCTCGCAGTCGGCCTTGCAGGAGGCGTTTCAGGCCGGCGAGCTCGACCGCGACGTCGTCTGCGTGGTGCGCTGGCAAGGCCCCAAGGCCAACGGCATGCCCGAGCTGCACAAGCTCACCCCGCCGCTCGCCGTGCTGCAGAACAAGGGCTTTCGCGTGGCGCTGGTGACCGATGGGCGCATGAGCGGAGCCTCCGGCAAGGTGCCGGCCGCCATCCACGTCAGCCCCGAGGCTTTGGACGGTGGGCCGCTCGCGAAGGTGCAGGACGGCGATATGATTCGCCTCGATGCGGTCGCCGGCACGCTTGACGTGCTCGTGCCCGCCGATCAATGGCGAAACCGCCCCCTTGCAATTCCTCCGGCAGCCGAACTCGACTCCAATGGCCACGGCTGGGGACGCGAGCTGTTCGCGGGCTTTCGCCGCAATGCGCTCAGCGCAGAAGAAGGTGCTTGTACATGGCTCTAGAACAATTGACCGCACTCGACGTGATGAGCGACGCGCCCGTCATTCCCGTCATCGTCCTCAATGACGTCAACGACGCCGTCCCGATGGCCAAGGCCCTCGTGGAAGGTGGCGTGCGCATGCTTGAAGTGACGCTGCGCACACCGCAGGCTCTGGCCTGCATCGAAGCCATCGCGCGCGATGTGCCTGAAGCCGTCGTGGGTGCGGGCACCATCCGCACTGCGGCCGATGCCAGGGCCGCTGCGGACGCTGGTGCGCGCTTCGCCGTGAGCCCGGGGTTCACCGAAAAGATGGCCCAGGCCGCGCGCGACGTGAATCTGCCGCTGCTGCCTGGCGTGGCTACCGGCAGCGAAGTGATGATGGCGATGGAGGCGGGCTTCAACCACCTCAAATTCTTCCCGGCCATGCAGTCGGGTGGCATCCCCATGCTCAAGGCCTGGCAGGGCCCGTTCTTCGACGTGAAGTTCTGCCCCACTGGCGGCGTCACCCCGAGCAATGCGGCGGAGTTTCTCGCGCTCTCCAACGTGATCTGCGTGGGCGGCTCGTGGCTCGTCCCTGCCGATGTGGTCGCAGCCAAGGACTGGGCGCACATTACGCGCTTGGCATGGGATACCGCGCTGCTCAAGCCGCGCGGCTGAGACAGCAAAAAGCCTTGGGCGGCATGACTCAAGGCTTGCTTGCTTAAAACACAAAAACCGCCCGAAGGCGGTTTTTGTGTTTTTGAGGCTGTGGGCCTGGGCCGATCAGTAACGATCGCCACCACGGTAGCCGCCGCCGCCGGAGCGGTTGCCACCACCGAAGCCGCCTTCGCGACGCTCTGGAGGACGTGCCACGTTCACCTTGATGGCGCGGCCGTCGAGGGACTGGCCGTCCAGTGCGTTGATGGCGGCTTGCGCTTCAGCGTCGGTTTCCATTTCCACAAAGGCAAAGCCCTTGGAGCGACCGGTTTCACGGTCCATCACCAGCTTGGCGCTGGCGACGTTGCCGAATTCACCGAAGGCTTGCAGCAGCGATTCGTTGGTGGTCGAGTAGGAGAGGTTGCCGACGTACAGGCGGTTGTTCATAAGGATTTCCTGGTTGGATGGAATCGGATCGGCGAATGCCGGTCCGAAACATTGGATGGATTGGAGGGCGAAAGAAAAGTGATCGATCAGTGCCGCTTGCGAAACGGCGTCTTGGCGGGCGCGCCGGAACGGGTTTCGATGTGGCGGAACGTCACACGGCCTTTGGTCAGATCGTAGGGAGACATCTCCAGCGTGACCTTGTCGCCAGCCAGAATGCGGATTCGGAATTTGCGCATTTTGCCGCCTGTGTAGGCGATGAGCTGATGTCCGTTTTCCAACGTGACGCGATAGCGTGAGTCGGGCAACACTTCATCGACCCGGCCTTGCATTTCAATCAATTCTTCTTTGGACACGGTTCTCCTTGGGTTACTACGGCACTCTTCAGCAGAACTGGCGAGTGGCCTGAATGCGTGGCGACCAACTCGCTTGGGGAGCTGGACGCATGCGCGATGCACTCACTGCCTAGAGTGCTGACAACAAAAAAAGGGAATGCAGCTTCACGACGGCGTCAACGGATGAGGCCCATGTCGGAAGCAGGGTGAGAGCCCGCGCAGTGGGGCTCGAAGACACTCACCGCAGGACAAAGAAGCGATTCGGCGAATCGTTCTTGAAGGAAGTTGGACCCGCTAGCCAAGGGGCCTAGTCGGGTCAGACAGGCGCTAAGAAAAGGCGAGAGTGTGCCTAGCGCATTCAAGGATTATACGCCGGGTCTGGGTGGGATGCAGAATGGCGAAAGAAAGCCGCCCGAAAGCGGCTTCTGCCTTTGACTGGGAAACTCAGGAGTTGCGCAGCGGATCGTATGTTCCGCCTTCCGAGCCCTGACGCTCGTTGGCGTGGCTGCGGGAGTTTTCCTGGATCAGTTCGATCTTGTAGCCGTCCGGATCCGTCACGAAGGCGATCACGGTGGAGCCGCCCTTGACCGGTCCGGCCTCGCGGGTGACGTTGCCGCCGTTGGCCTTGATCTTCTCGCAGGCGGCGTAGGCATCGGGCACGCCGAGCGCAATATGGCCGTAGGCGGTGCCCAGTTCGTAGCTGTCGGTGCCCCAGTTGTAGGTCAGCTCGATCTCGGCCTGACCGGGATTCCCGCCCTCGTAGCCGACGAAAGCCAGCGAGTACTTGTATTCGGGATTTTCGGACTTGCGCAGCAATGTCATGCCAAGCACTTGGGTGTAGAAATCAATCGAGCGCTGGAGATCGCCAACGCGCAGCATCGTGTGGAGTAGTCGCATGGCGCTATTTTGCCGTCATCTCGCGATGGTTGTGAACGTGCGGGTTAACGGCCGCGATCACACCGGCACGGTGTAGTTCAGCGCCATGCGCCCGCCGTCGATGGTGATGATGTCGGCCGTCACGTAGCCGGAGGCATCGCTTGCCAGCCAGGCCACGGCGTCGGCCACCTCTTCGGGGGTGCCGAGGCGCCGCATCGGAGTGCGGCTCATCACCTTGTTCTTGGCCTCCTCGCTGGTGAGCACGGCCTTGGCGGCGAGCTCGGTGGCGATGGTGCCGGGGGCGACCGCGTTGACGCGCACGCCCTTGTCGGCCAGCGACAGCGCCATCACGCGCGTGAGCTGGTTGATGCCGCCCTTGCTGACGTTGTAGCTGGCGAGGTTGGGGATGGCGAGCACGCTGTTCACCGAGCTCATATTGATGATGCTGCCCGAGCCTTGCTTGGCCATTTCGCGCGCGACGGCCTGGCCCATGAGAAAGGCGCCCTTGATGTTCACGCGCAGCACGGCGTCAAAATCTTCCTCTGCGATGTCCAGAAAATCGGCCACTTTGAAAATGCCCGCGTTGTTGACCAGCACATCGATGCGGCCGTGCAGCGCCATCACCTGGCTGACCAGCGCATCGACCTCCGACTTGTTGCCCACATCGCAGTGGATGTAGACGCCGCCGATGCTTTCGGCGAGTTGCCTGCCGATGGCGTCGTTCACGTCGGAGACGATGACCTTGGCGTTCTCGCGAGCAAAGCGCTGTGCGCAGGCCGCGCCGATGCCCTGCGCGCCGCCGGTGACGATGCAGACGCGATTGCCGAGGCCGAAGTGGATGGGGGACTGTGGAGTGGAGGTGTTCATGGGAATGAGCCTAAGCGAACTTGGCACGCTCTGCCAATAGGGAAGGAGCGGGGGAGATGCGCCGGCGGGAGGGCAAGAAGGCGGGAGGGCGCTGATCCCTTCAAACCGTCTTCCGCGCACCGATCAGTCCGAGCGCCTGAAACAGCTTCGCCAGTTGCTCGCGCGAGCCGATCAGCACCACCAGTCCCGCGAGCACCGCCAGGGCGCCAGCCAGTTCGCCTGCATTGAACCGTTCACCGAGCAGCAGGGCCGAAGCCGTCAGTCCGAACACCGGCACAAGCAGCGAGAAGGGCGCGATCTTGGAGGCGGGGTACTCGCTGATCAGTTTGCCCCAGATGCCGTAGCCGATGGTGGTCGACAGCACCGCGAGATAGAGCACAGCAAAGATGCCGCTGGGCTGGATGTGGGTGAGGGCGTGCAGCATGCGCTCCGGTCCTTCCATGAGTGCCGACATCGCGAGCAGCGGCAGAGGCGGAATCAGGCTGAGCCAGGCCATCAGCGCCATCATGTCGGCGGAGCCCGAGCCGCGCAGCAGCACGTTGCCCAGAGCCCAACTGACCGCCGCGCCGATGCACAGCGCGAAGCCCAGCAGCGTGAACTGCGCGCCGCCCGCCGATGTGACGATGAGGGCGAGCCCGCAGCAGGCAAGCAGGCTGCCGATGACGTGGTTCACGCGGATCTTCTCGCCAAAGGCCGTGGACGCGAAAAGCATGGTGAGAAAGGCCTGCGCCTGCAGGATGACCGCAGCAAGTCCAGCGGACAGGCCGTGGGCCATGCTCAGGAACAGCAGCGAGAACTGTCCGATGAACAGCGTGGAGGCGATGGCGATCAGGCGCGGCCAGGAGATGTTTTTCGGGCGCGGCAGGAACAGCGCGGGCAGGCAGGCGAGCACGAAGCGCAGCGCCAGCAGCAGGAGCGGCGGAAACGTGCCGAGGCCGATGCGAATCACCGAGAAGTTGATACCCCAGATCGCGGTGACGAGAATGGCCAGAAGAATGTGTTTGCGCTGCATTGCAGCATGGTAGGAGCTGCTTGGCATAATCAAAACAAGTATGAAAACTATCAGTTATCAACATGCTTGATGACAGGCGCGTCGATCTCAACCTACTGCGGGTGTTCCAGATGCTTTCGAGCGAGCTGAATGCCACGCGCGCGGCCGAACGGCTGGGCATCAGCCAGGCGGCGGTGAGCGCGTCGCTCAAGCGGCTGCGCGTGCTCTATGGCGATCCGCTGTTCAAGCGCACGCAGCGCGGCCTGCAGCCCACGCCGCGCGCGGTGCTGCTGCAGCCAGCCATCAACGAGGCGCTGCGCATCGTCGAGGAGACCTTGGCGAGCGTGGGCGACGAACCTGCCAAACCGCAGGAGATCGTGCGCATCGGGCTTTCCGACGATTTCGAGATGGCCTACGGAGCGCAGATCATCGCTCTGGCACGGGAGCAGCTGCCGCGCACGCGCATCGTGTTCCGGCAGACCAACAGCGCGATGGCCGCCGCCGCGCTGCACGACCGCGAGATCGATCTGGCGATCACCTCGGGCAGCATCAACGATGCGCGCATCCGCCATCTGTCGCTGGGCAGCGCGGACTACGCCATCGTCTACGATCCGGCGTTCCGCAGGCCGGAGCAGGGCGCGTTCACGCTCGAAGAGTTTCTTGCGCGCGAGCATTTGCTGGTCTCGTTTTCCGGGCTGACCGGCGTCACCGACGAGGTGCTCGCCGAACACGGACTCAGGCGGACCGTGCATGCCGCGACCACGCACTTCTCGGGCCTGCCGTTTCTTCTCAGGGGAGGGGATCGCATCTCCACCATTCCCAGCCACGCGGCGGCGGCGCTGTGCCGCTTGGGACTGTTCGCTTCATCGCCCTGTCCGGTGGCGTTTCCACGCTATGCGTTTGGCCTGAGCTGGCATTTCGAGGCATTGCGCCGACCCCGCGTCATGAAGCTGCGCGACCTGCTTTCGGCGCTGTTCAAACCGCTGGAATAAATTGAACTCGGCAATTCGTTAGTATTCGCGCTATCACCATGATGAAGGAACGCGCATGACCGATGTGCCAGACACTGATGACGACGATTCCACGCTGGGCTGGGATGCCATTGATGCCGTCGCCGAGAAGGTCTACGGCGGGCAGGAGCCACAGCACTACGGCACGGCGATCAGCTACCGGCTGGGTGGAAACGATCCGCTGCAGGGCATCAGTGTCTACCGCAACGCGGGCGACGCGGGTTCGAAGCCGCATTGGCACTATCTGACCTACGGATTCAGCGATCTGTATGGCGAAGATGAGGACGAGGGTGACGAGAGCGGTGAACCGGATGAGGAAAAGCGCAGCGGTTATGGCTTCGAGCTCACTTTCCGGTTGCCCATCGAAGACGGGGAAACGACGCCGCCGTCCTGGCCATTGAACTTTCTGCAGAACATCGCGCGCTACGTCTTCCAGAGCGGCAACGTGTTCGCTGCCGGGCACTGGATGACCGCCAATGGCCCGATCAAGGCGGGGGCGGACACGCAGATCACCGAGATGGGCTTTGTGGCCGATCCACAGTTTCCCGCGACGGTCTCGCCTTATGGCCGGGTGGAGTTCCTGCAGATCGTCGGCATCACCGCGGACGAACTGGCAGAGGGCAAGCGCTGGAATCTGCGCGGGCTGCTGTCGGCGCTCGAGCCGCAGATGCCGCTGTGGGTGACCGACATCCACCGCGCGAGCCTGCACGCGCGGCCCGAGGTGAAGGCCGCCATTGATCAGGGCGCGGAGAAGGAAGGATCGAACACCGGCGTGCTCTACGGAAGCGTGCTCACCCTGAAGTCCGAAAAGAAACTGCTGCGCGCCGAAAAGATCACCGTGACGATGGGGGCCTTGCTCGTGCGGGATCTGCTGGGCCTGCTGCCGGGACGGCTGCCGCACGGCAAGGACCTGAGCGTCGCTGGCGATGATTTTGCGCTGATCTTCGAGCCTGCGGATGCCGGCAGCCAGCATGAATGGGAAGACCCGCAGACGCTGGTCGTGAGCCTCGGCCCACGCGAGTTGCAGGCGCTTCTCGACACCCTCAAGCCGCGCGGTGCGGACTATGTGGTTCCCGGCATCAACCACCTGATCTGGCGCGTGGAGCCTTCGCAGATCAAGGACCAGAGCGGGCGGGTGCAGGAAGTCTTCGGCGCTCCCGGCGATGCCTGAGCCCAGCGACGCGCCATTTTTCGAGGCTTCGTGGTCGCGGGCCTGGCAGGCGCTCGGTCTGCCGCCGCCGGAGCCGGTGCGGCAGGATTTGCTGCGCGCCTACTGCGAGCCACAGCGTCACTATCACACGCCCCAGCATCTACGCGAGACGCTCGCGTTGCTGGAGCCGGTGCTGCCGCAGTGCCGCTCGCCCGGCGCGGTGGAGCTGGCTTTGTGGTTCCATGACGCGATCTACGACCCCAAGGGCAAGGACAACGAGGCGCTGAGCGCAGACTGGGCCTTGCGGGTCCTGAAGGAGCAGGGCGCTTGCGAGGCCGTCTGCGTCGAGGTCGAGCGCCTGATTCTCGCGACGCAGCACAGCGCCGAGCCGGTCGACGCCGATGCGCGCCTGCTTGTCGATGTGGACCTGAGCATCCTCGCGGCTGAACCCGCTCGGTTTGCCGAGTATGAAAAGCAGGTCCGGGCCGAATACGCCTGGGTGCCCAAGCCACTTTTTGTAATCAAGCGCAGGGAAGTGCTGCGCAGCTTTGCAGACCGGCCGCACATCTATGGCACGGAGCATTTCCGTGCGCTGCTGGAAGCGCGGGCACGTCAAAATCTGCAAAAAGCGCTGTCCTGGTTCTGACTGCGGACGGCGACCGGGGAAGCACCGACGGTGCGCGTCTCCGCCTTTGATTCTCGAATTGGTTATTTACAGCAACAACTTACGTTGTTTGGTTTCTTGCAATGACAAATATTTACATCGACTTTCGTTGCAAAACCCGATAACTTTCAACTAATGGTTGCGCAATTCAATCGGCCTGACACAATGCTCTGTAATAATTAGATATTGCTATTGAGCTAGTCACATTCATAGAGTTGCGAGATCATGAAGAAGCTGCTGACTGGGGTGGTCGTTGTTGGTGCGATGTTGTTGGCCGGATGCGCAGGTCCGCGTGCGTCCATGCCTGCGCCCTATACGGTGGTGCTGACGGCGGACGAGGGACTCAACCCGGATCGCAACGGCAAGCCGTCGCCGGTGCAGGTGAAGGTCTATCGCCTGCGCGGCATGAGCGCGTTCAGCAGCGCGGACTTTTTCACGCTCTACGAGAAGGACGACCAGATTCTGGGCTCCGAGCTGGTCTCCAAGGAAACCATCACGCTGCAGCCCGGCGAGGCCAAGGTGCTCATGGGCAAGGCCTCGGGTGACGAGCGCCTGCTGGGCGTGTTCGTGGCCTATCGCGATCTGGACAAGGCCGTATGGCGCGGCATTGCGCCGCTTCCGGCACCCAAGGAGCTCGGTCGGTTCGCGGTGTTTCAGCCGTCCTTTGATACAGCCATCGTGAAGGTGGCGGTGGGCGCGAGCAAGGTGTCGGTGACGTCCAACGTGCAGGAAATGCCCGTGCCGACGGGCGGCGGTGGCGGTGGCGGCATGCCCAAGCTGCCGGGCGGCATCTCGCTGCCGTTCTGATCGCCGAGCGCCTGATTTCGAATTCTGAGAAAGCTACCGGAGGGAGTTGAGCAATGTATTCACGCAAGGTGGTGTGGTCGGAAGGCATGTTCCTCAGGCCGCAGCATTTCCAGCAGCAGGAACGATATCTCGAGTTCTTCACGCACTCGCGCGCGATGTCGGCCGAACCGTATTTCTGGGGCTTTCGTGAACTGGTGCTGGACCTCGAGGCGCTGGCGCTTGGCAAGATCGCGCTGGTGAAGGCGGTGGGCGTGTTCCCCGACGGCACGCCGTTCAGCCTTCCCGGGCAGGACACGATGGTCGAGCCGCTCGAGATCGACAAGGCCTGCAAGGACGAGCGCATCTATCTGGCGCTGCCGATGCGGCGCGTGCTGGCGACCGAGCTGAGTTTCGAGGACGACGACGTGCTCGCGCGCTACACGGCTGAAGACGCCGAGCTCACCGATTCCAATTCGCAGTCGGGCGAGCCCGCGCTGTCGCAGGTCGCGCACATGCGCGCCAAGCTGATTCCCGCCTCCAAGATCACCGATGAGTGGCTTCGCATCGGCGTGGTCCATGTGCTCGAGCGCCGCAACGACGGCACGGTGGTCATCGACAACCGCTTCATTCAGCCGTCGATCAATTACGGACAGAGCACGCTGCTGCACTCGATGATCGACGACATCGCCGGTCTTCTGCACCAGCGCGGCGAGGCGCTGGCCGCGCGCGTGCTGCAGCCGGGACGCGGCGGCATCGCCGAAGTCGGCGATTTCATGATGCTCAACATCATCAACCGCTGGCAGCCGATGATCACGCACCTGCGCGACCACCAGATCCTGCACCCCGAGCGGGTCTACGGCAATCTGCTGGAGCTGGCGGGCGAGCTTTCGACCTTCACGCGCGACGGCCGCCGTCCGATCACCTATCCGGTCTACGACCATGACGAGCCCAGCCCGTGCTTTGAGGCCGTGGTGGCGGACATCCGCCGCTCGCTCTCGATGGTGCTGGAGCAGAACGCGATTCCCATCGAACTGCACGAGCGCCAGTACGGCGTGCGCGTGGGCGTCATCCCCGATCTCAACCTCGTCAAGGAGGCGAGCTTCGTGCTCGCGGTCTTCGCCGAGCTGCCGGCGGACGTGGTGCGCTCGCGCTTCCCGACGCAGGTGAAGATCGGTCCGGTCGAGAAGATCCGCGACCTGGTCAATCTGCATCTGCCGGGCGTGCGCCTGCACCCGATGCCGATCGCGCCGCGCGAGCTGCCCTATCACGCGAACTACAACTACTTCCAGCTCGACACGACCAACGAGCTGTGGGACCAACTGCAGCGCTCGGGAGGCGTGGCGATGCACATTGCGGGCGATTTTCCGGGGCTGCGTCTGGAGTTCTGGGCCATCAAGCCCTGAGGCTCCGCCGAGTGCGCAGTGGTGTGTCGTCCCCTTCATTCTTGAACGCAATCCAGAAGAACATTCGTGTCCAGTCCAACTACTTTTTCTGCCACCAGTCTGTTCGATGACCGGCCCGTCCCGGCCCATGGGCAGGCCGCGCAGGAGTCGATGCTCGCAGGCAATGCGCCCACGGTGCTGGATCTGCCCGATGTCGTCAGTGGCTCGAATCCGATCGTCACGGCGGCCAATCCGGTGCTCAATCTGGTGCCGCAGATCCGCAGCACCGCGCAGATGGGCGACCCGGCGCGCTTCCGTGAGTTTCTGATCGAGAAGGTGCAGGAGTTCGAGCGTCGCGCCCGCGAGCTTGGCGTGCCGCCCGAGACCATCATCGGCGCGCGCTACTGCCTGTGCACGCTGCTGGACGAATCCGCCGCGCAGACACCCTGGGGCGGCTCGGGCGTGTGGTCGCGCCACAGCCTGCTGGTCACGTTCCACAACGAAACCTGGGGCGGCGAAAAGTTCTTCCAGCTGCTCTCCAAGCTCGCCCAGAATCCGCAGCAGTACCGCGATCTGCTCGAGCTCATGTACTACTGCATCTCGCTCGGACTCGAAGGGCGCTTTCGCGTGGTCGACAACGGCCGTGCGCAGTTGGAGACGCTGCGTCAGCGCCTCTGGACGATTCTGCGCGACCAGGGCGTGGGCAGCGACGACACGCTGTCTCCGCGCTGGAAGGGCGCCAGCGGCGGCGGTCCACAAGGCTGGCGACTGCTGCCTGCTTGGGTGGTGGCCTGCCTTGCCGCGCTGATCGGTCTGGGCGTCTATCTCTGGTTCGCGTTCTCGCTGGCCGGTCGCTCGGACGCGGTCTATGCCAGCATCAGCGGACTGCACCTGAACCGCGTCGTCGCAGCCGTGCCCAAGGCCGCGCCGGAGCAGCGTTTCAGCAAATTCCTCGAGCCCGAAATCCGCGAAGGCCTGGTGACCGTGAAGGACGAGGCCGACCGCAGCACCATCATCCTGCGTGGCGATGGCCTGTTCGCCTCGGGATCCACGAGCGTGCTGCCCGCGTATCTGCCGGTGCTCACGCGCGTGGCCGATGCGCTGGCCACGCGGCCCGGCCATGTGATGGTCAGCGGCTACACCGACAACCAGCCGATCCGCACGGCGCGCTATCCGTCGAACTTTGAGCTCTCGCGCGAACGCGCCGAGCAGGTCTCGGCGATTCTCAAGAGCCGCGGCGTGGCGCCCGAGCGCCTGCGCTCGCAGGGTCTGGGTGACGCCCAGCCCGTGGCGGACAACCGCACGCCCGAAGGCCGCTCGCGCAACCGCCGGGTGGAAGTCGTGCTGTTCGCCGTGCCGACGGCACCGGCCGCCGCAGCGAGCGTCGCGCCCGCAACCCCGGCCGCGCCCGTTCACCCCTCAACGCAAACCGCGCCTTCCGCCTCGGGAGGTGCACGATGATGTATTGGCTGCGACGCATTTTCGGCTTCTTCGTGAGCCGCGCTTTCTGGGTTTTCGTCGGCGTGGTGGCGCTGTCGCTGTTCGTCTGGTTCGCGGGGCCGCTGTTCGCGTTTGCGGATCATCGCCCGCTGGAGTCGACCAAGGTGCGCTGGTGGATCATCGGCTGCCTGTTCGGGCTGTATTTCCTCTGGCTGCTGATTTCGTTCTGGCGTCGGCGCCGGGTCAACAATCTGCTGTTCAGCGGCATCGGCCGCATCAAGGACGCGGTCGAGTCGCAGCGCAAGAACTCGGACGTGAGCGACGAAGTGCTGGAGCTGCAGAGCCGCTTTGCAGGCGCCGCCAAGACCCTCAAGGACATGCGCGTTGAGGGCAAGTCGCGCAACGGCGTCTGGGGCCGCAAGTTCATCTACGAGCTGCCCTGGTACATCATCGTCGGCGCTCCGGGCTCGGGCAAGACGACGGCGCTCGTCAACTCGGGGCTCGACTTCCCGCTCGCCGGGCAATACGGCAAGGCCGCGCTGCAGGGCATCGGCGGCACGCGCAACTGCGACTGGTGGTTCACCGATCAGGCCGTGGTGATCGACACCGCGGGCCGCTACACCACGCATGACAGCAACGAGGACGTCGACAAGTCCGAGTGGCAGGGCTTTCTCGGCCTGCTCAAGAAATACCGTCCGCGTCAGCCGGTCAACGGCGTGGTGCTGACGCTGAGCGTCTCCGATCTGCTGACCTTCACCGATGAAGAGCTGGTGGCCCATCTCACCGCGCTGCGCGAGCGCTTGAACGAGCTGCAGAGCGCCTTCGCCATCGAGCTGCCGGTCTACCTGTGGGTGACCAAGGTCGATTTGCTGGCGGGCTTCAACGAATTTTTCGGCGGCTACAGCAAGGAGCAGCGCAACCAGGTCTGGGGCTTCACCTTTCCGTATTCGGACAAGGCCAAGACCAACCGGCCGACCAAGGCCGCGTTCGAGCAGGAGTGGGCGGCGCTGCAGTCTTCGCTCTTCAGCGTGCAGGACTCGCACCTCGCGCACGAGCAGGACCTGCGTCGCCGCAACTACATCTACGCCTTCCCGCAGCAGTTCGCGGGCCTGCAGGGCCGCCTGTCGCGGGCGGTGGATTTCGTCTTCGCCGAATCGCGCCTGACCCAGCAGCCGCTGCTGCGCGGCGTGTATTTCAGCAGCGGAACGCAGGAGGGCACGGTGTTCGACCGCGTGCTCGGCAGCCTGCGCCGCCAGTTCTCGACCGCCGGCAAGGTGCCAACCGCGCAGAACACGGACAGCGGCAAGAGCTACTTCCTGCACGATCTGCTGGTCAAGGTGATCTTCGCGGAATCGCACCTCGCGGGCCGCAACGTGAAGTGGGAGCGCCGCACCCGCGCGCTCACCTATGCGGGCTACGTGCTGTCGGCATTGCTGCTGGTGGGCGCCATCGGCGCCTGGGTGGTCAGCTATGGCAACAACAACAAATACCTCGCGCAGACCGATGAAAACGCGCAGAAGGTCTCCAAGTCGATCGCGCACTACGACAGCAACACCGCCAATCTGGGCGCGCTGCTCGGGCTGCTCGGTCAGGTCAAGGGCATTGCCGACACCGACGCGTTCCCGAGCAACGATCCGCCGATGAGCTACCGCTGGGGGCTGTACCAGGGCGAGAAGGTGACGGCCGCGTCCGATGCCGCTTACCAGCGCATGCTCGAGAACGGGCTGCTGCCCTTTGTCTCCAAGCGCCTCGAGACGCTGCTGCACAACCCTCCGGTCAACAACCTCGAGTATCTGTACGAGGCGCTCAAGGCCTATCTGATGCTGCAGCAGGCCGAGCGCTATTCGCCCAAGGGCGTGCGCGACTGGGTGATCACCGACATCAAGACCTTTGTGCTTCCCGACGCCGATCCGGCCACCGCCGCGAGCATCGAAAAACATGTGAGCGCGCTCTTTGCCGATGACCGGGTGGTGAGCTCGCCGTTCCCGATCAATGAACCGCTGGTGAGCGGCGTGCGTCTCAAGCTCTCGACGCTGTCCACCGCGCAGCGCGTGTACTTTCGGCTCCGCAGCCGACTGATGCTCAGGGACATGCGCGAGTTCAACATCATGGACGTCGCGGGCCCGCAGGCGGCCAACGTGTTCATGCGCAAGAGCGGTCTGCCGCTCAATCGCGGCGTGCCGGGACTGTTCACCTATCAGGGTTACTGGGATCTTTTCGACAAGTCGGTGGGCAGCGTGGTGACCGAGGTCAGCGACGACGAGGGCTGGGTGCTGGGCCTGCCTGCGGCGACCTTGAAGACGCAGGCCACCGAAGCGCTGCAGGGCAAGCTGGTGCGCGAGGTGCGTCTTTTGTTTCTGCGCGAGTACCAGCAGACCTGGTCGCAGCTGATGCAGGACGTGCAGCTGATCCCCAGCGATTCGCTCGCGACCTCGATCCAGCGCATGAGCGTTCTGTCGTCGCAGGATTCGCCGCTCCCCCTTTTTTTGCGTGCGGTGGTGCGCGAGACCACCTTGCTGCGCGAGCCCGACAAGGGCCAGCAGACGGTGGTCGACAAAATGGCGCAGAAGCTCAAGAACACGCGTGATGATTTCGAGCGCGTGGTCGGCCCGGTGCCGGGGGCGCACACCACGCGCGAGAACCGCGACGAGCGCATCGTCGATGACTACTTCGAGCCGCTGCGTCGTCTGGTCGGCGCGCCGGGCCAGCAAACGCAGGGCAACATGCCCATCGATACGCTGATCAAAACGCTCGACGAATATTACGGCACGCTGATCGCCGCCGATGCCGCGCATCGCTCGGGCGGCACGCCGCCGCCCAACGACATGGCGCTGCGCCTGAAGACCGAGGCCTCGCGCCTGCCTGCGCCGCTCGGCCAGATGCTGGGCGGCATCGTCAACACCACCACCCGTTCCATCCAGGCCACGGCCAACGCCAAGATCGATTCCGAACTGCGCGCCAACGTCGGCGACTTCTGCCGCAAGGCCGTCGCGGGGCGCTATCCGCTCAACCGCGGCGCGACCAACGACGTGACGCCGCAGGACTTCGCGCGGCTCTTCGGTCCGGCAGGGCTGATGGAGGACTTCTTCAACCGCAACCTCGCGCAGAACGTGGACACCACGACCTGGACCTACAAGAAGAACATCGACGGCAGCACCACGGGCGGTGGCGCAAACCTCGGATCGTTCCAGAAGGCCAGCGTCATCAAGAGCGTGTTCTTCTCGGGCGACTCCATGCCCAAGCTGCGCATCGAGATGAAGGTGGTGGAGATGGATCCGAGTATCTCGAACATGGCGCTCGACATCGACGGCACGGTGATCCGTTACGCCCATGGGCCGCAGATGAGCCAGCCGGTCATGTGGCCGGGCTCGCGCGGACGCCAGCAGGTGTCGCTGCAGATCACCGACAAGAACGGCGGCCAGAGCGCCATGACGGCCGACGGCGCCTGGGCGCTGCATCGTTTCTTCGACAAGCTCACGCTGGCGGCGGGCTCGCGCCCCGAGTCGTTCACCGCGACCGCGATGGTGGGCGACAAGAAGGTGGTCTTCGAGGTGACGGCGGGCAGCGTGCAGAACCCGTTCCGCCTGAACCAGTTGCAGACCTTCAGCTGTCCGGGCTAGCCCTTGCGGCAAACCCGAACGGAATCACCGAGATGAAAGACCGGACATCGAGCACCACACAAGCATGATGAACAGCATCAACGATCTACCTGCAGTGGAAGTCATCTGGGGCGGCAAGCTGCCAAGCCACGGGGACTTTCTTTGGAGCAATCCCCGAAGCGCCGTGCGCGCGCGCTTCGAGGATTGGCTGCAGGCGGGCATGATGCAGGGCCGCTCGCAGTTCGGCGACGCCTGGCGCGACTTCATGGCCGGTGCCCACGTGTGGAATTTCCTCGTGCCGTTCGATGCGCTCAGCATGCCCTATGTGGTGGCGGGGAGCCTCGCGCCGAGCGTGGACCGGGTGGGGCGGCAGTACCCGTTCATGGTGGGCTACGTGTTCCAGCGCGAGATGCTGCTGCACTCGAGCGAGCTGGTGATGGAGTTGCCGATGCTGCTGCACATGACCGGCCACCAGTTGCACACCGCCATCCGCCGCGCCTTGCCGCGCACGGTGCTCGATTCGATCTGGGCCAACGTGCTCGCGCAATGGCGACAGAGCTGGGCACCGCATGTGCACATGCGCTCCAGCCCGATCGCCAGCAGCGGCTCCGACATACTGGACGTGCTGGGCAACGGAATGCATGACCTGCACGACGCGAACGAGGCGGACATGAGCACCCGTCCGGCCACGCGCGAGTCCGCCTACCCGTGGCCCGACATCATGCCCAGCCTGCACTCGGCCAACAGCCCGAGTTTCTGGTGGACACACCCGGCGGGCGGTGCGCCGCTCAAGGCGCTGGCCTATGAATCCCCGCTTGACGGGCAGCTCTTGACCTGGCTTTTTGGCCGGGCAGGGCGTTGAGGTACAAGGAGCGACCGATGACACGGCGTCCCCAACAAAGAGAACAAGTCTATGGTGCAAGAATCAGCTGACAACCATTCGGGCGCGATCCCAGGCGCAGGCGCTCCTATGGCCCTGCCGCTGCACACGCGGCTGGGCGAGTTCGAGATCATTTCCGTCATTGGCGAAGGCGGTTTTTCCATCGTCTATCTGGCGCACGACCACCAGCTCGAGCGCACCGTCGCGATCAAGGAATACCTGCCCGGGGCCATCGCGTACCGCGCCGCCGACGGCACGGTGCAGCCGCGCTTCGAGAAGTACGAAAGCACCTTCAGGACCGGCCTGCAGAGCTTCTTGAAAGAGGCGCGCATCCTCGCGCAGTTCGAGCACCACTCGCTGATCCGCATCCACCGCTTCTGGGAGCAGAACGGCACGGCCTACATGGTCATGCAGTACTGCCAAGGCAAGACCATGCGCCAGATCCTGCAGAACGATCCGGCGCGTGGCAGCGACGAGGTCTGGCTCAAGCAGGTGATGTCTCCGGTGCTCGACGCGCTGCGCGTCCTGCATTCGCGCAACTGCTACCACCGCGACCTCTCGCCCGACAACATCATGATTCTCGATTCCGGCGCGCCCATGCTGCTGGACTTCGGCGCGGCGCGGCAGGTCATCGGCGACATGACGCAGGCCCTCACGGTGATTCTCAAGCCGGGGTTCGCGCCCATAGAGCAATACGCCGATGATGAGTCCATGCGCCAAGGCCCGTGGACCGACATCTACGGCGCGGGCGCGGTGCTGTATTTCGCGGTCACGGGCAAGGCTCCGACCGCTTCGGTGGCGCGGCTGGTCAAGGACCCGCTCAAGAAGCTCTCCGCACAGACGAATCTGGCGCTGTCGCCACAGTTCGCGCAGGCGGTCGATCATGCGCTCGCGCTGTTCCCGGCGGACCGGCCGCAGTCGGTCGATGATTTTGCAAACGAGCTGCTCACGCAGGACGGCCCGGTTTCGCACTTCCAGGTGTTCCCGACCTTGAGCGGGGCGGCGGTCACCGCATCGGCCGTCGCCGCGCGCCAGCAGGCGATGCTCGAGGCGCAGGCCGAGGAAAATGCGCAGGCGCAGGCGCAGGCGCAGGTTCAAGATCAAGCCGAAGCTTTGTTGAATGTACCGGTGCAGCAGCAGCCGCCACCACCCGAGCCCGTGCAGGACTACCCGGCCACGGTGATGGCGCCCAAAGTCAACGAACTGCTGCAACCGGCGCATGACGAATGGAAAACGCAGGAGCAGGTGGCCGAAACGCCTCCGTTCGAGCACTCACAGCGTCATTCGCAACGCCATTCGCAGCGTCTGCCTTCGGCGGCTGAGCAGGCTGCCGCAGTGCCCGTGCCCGTGCCCGTGCCCGAACCGATCGTCGAGCCGTTCGAGCCAACGGCCGTGGCTCCCGAGGTGCCGGAGCCCCCACCGATTGCTCCGCAGCCCGCTCCGCGACCACCTGCGCCGCCCCCAGTCAAAGCGCCCGCGCCCACACCCGCATCGCAGGGAGTCCGCGCCGCTGAAAGAAGGTCCGGCAGCAAGAAGCGCCCATGGGGCCTGTACGCGGCCGGAGGCGTGGCAGCGCTTGCGTCTCTGGTGGCAGCCGCGTATTTTCTTGGCGACAACGGTCAATCCACGGCCATTCCGTCGGTGGCGCAGGGCGAGCGGAACATCGAGATTCCACCCGCACCACCGCCGCCGAGCGACCCGATGCCGCCACCCGCGCCACCCGCGCAGGCAGCACCGGAGCCCGCGCCTGCACCGCCAGCGCCTGTCATCAACGATCCGGCTCCGGTGCCCGCACCGCCGCCGGTCGTTGTGGCGCCGGTTCCACCGCCGCCCATTCAGCCACCACCCGTGCTTCCGCCTCCGCCAGCGCCGCCTGCATCCCTGCCGGGACGCGGCAACGGAACGACGCAGCCAGGCGATGGCACCACTGGAACCATCGGAACTGCTGGCAATACGATTCCTCCCCTCGAACAACCGAGCAACAAGCCGACGGTGGTCGCGCCGTCGAACAAGCCGGGCGCTTTTGTGCGGTTTTCGATCAAGCCATGGGGCAAGGTGATCGTTGACGGCGTGGAGAAGGGCGTTTCGCCACCGATGGTGAGAATGTGGTTGCCCGAGGGCGAGCACAGCATCGTGATCGAAAACGCGGGCTTCCCGAACTTCAGCACACGGCTGAAAATCGAAGACAAGAAGGACAGTTCGCTGAGCTACCGCTTCGGCGGTTGAAAGTGTTGGACGTGTTGGAAGAAGGAACGAACAAGATGTCGAAACGAATCTATTTTCTCGCGCCGTTGATGGCCGCCGCATTGGCCATAACAGGTTGCGAAAGCGCCCCGAAAAAAGCCGAGCCACCACCACCTCCGCCGGTTCAGGCGCCGGAGCCCGAGCCGGTCGCACCGCCTGCATCGCGTGCGGAGCGTGTGGAAGCCGAGCCCACCGCCACCAACAACACCGAGGCGCTGACGGGCGTGGAGCGCCGCTTCGCCGAAGGCCTCAATCAGTACAACGATGGCAACTATCCCAATGCCATCCGCATCTTCCGCGATCCCATTTTCAGCCGCGCGTGGCCCGAGCTGCAGACCAAGTCGCTCAAGTACCTGGCCTTCAGCTTCTGCCTGAACAACAACCCCGGCCAGTGCCGAAGCACCTTCGTGCAGCTGCTCAAGCAGAAGCCCGACTTTGAGTTGAGCGAGGCCGAGAGCGGCCATCCGGGCTGGGGCCCGGTCTTCAAGCAGGCCAAGGCCGACGTGGCCAAGTCCGCTGGAAAGTAAGCTTCTGCACCAACAGACAGGGGGCCTCGTGGCCCCCTTGTCATTGATGCGGAACGCGTTGCCCGCAAACGTTCACTTGCCGCCCGTCGGCTGGCGGTTGTCGGCCTCCATCATGGCCTGCGAGTAGTCGATGGGCAGCCAGCGGTAGCTGGTCTTCCCCGCCGCCTGCACCCGGCCGATGGCGGGGAAGGGCAGGTGCGATCCGGCGATCCACTCACCGGATTGCGCGGCTTCCCTGAGCACCTTCGCGCGGGTCATGCGTGCCTTGGCTTGGTCCAGATCGAACTCGACGGTGATCGCGGGATCGGCGAACTGCGTCGCCACGTTGTGCACCACATCGCCCCAGATCAGCATGCTCTCTCTGCCCGAACGAATGCGGTAGCCGGTGTGTCCCGGTGTGTGGCCGGGCATGAGGACGGACTGGATGCCTGGAATCGGCGAGGTGCCTGCCTCAAACTGCTGGAGACGGCCCACATCCTTGTAGGCCGCAAGCGATGATTGCACGCCCTGGTAGACCGGCTTGTTGTCCTTGCCGCGCTCGCTGCCCAGCCAATAGGCGGCTTCCTGCTCGGGAACATAGACCATGGCGTTGGGGAACACCATCTTGCCGTCGGTGCTCAGGCCGCCGTCATGGTCGGGGTGCAGGTGGGTGAGAAACACATAGCGCACGTTCTCCGCCTTGTAGCCCGACATCTGCAGGCTGGTCGCCAGCTTGCCCATGCTGGCGCCGAGCGCCTCTGCAGCGCCGGTGTCGATGAGAATCACGTTCTCGCCGTCATCCAGCAGAAACGCGTTGACCGATGTGCGCACGTCGCGCGGCTGCTTGGAGAGCTTGAGCAGATTGATGATGTTGGCCTGCGTGCGGCCCTTCATCAGCTTGCTGTTGATCTCGAAACTGCCGTCATACAGCACGGTGACGAGGTACTTGCCCATCTTCATGCGGAAGAAGCCGGGCGACTGGTCATTGCGGTTGTAGGCCGAGGCGGCGTGTTCCGCAGCCTCGGCGGCCTCGGCGGACGGGGTGGCCTGATCTTCGGTTTCGCCCGTCAACAGAGGCCAGTTGGCGCAACCGGCCAGCAGCAGGGGAACGCTCAAAACACCCAGAGCGCGCACTCCCCGCGCTCGCCAGAATTGCAATGCCATGGCTTGACCAGTTTATTGAAGACCGCCTGATGATAGCTATGGTCTTCAATATTCACCATGTCAATTGAGACTGAAATAAGTTTGCAATTGAAACTGTTGTCTGCGGTTCACTTGTTGGTGATTCCGCGCGCCTTGATCATCGGCCCCCAGCGACTCTGCTCCTCGCGCACGTACGCGGTCATGGCCTCGGGCGTGCTGGGAATCGCCTCCATGCCGAGCTCCTCGAGCTTGCGCACGACATCCGGGTTGGCCAGCGAGGTCTTCAGCGCCGTGGAGATCAGCTGCACACGCTCTGGAGCCGTGTCCTTGGGAAGCACGAGTCCCTGCCAGGCGTACACGGCCTGCGTCGACAGGTTGAGCTCCTTGAGCGTCGGCACGTTCGGCAGTTGCGGCAGGCGCTTGTCGCCGGTGACGGCCAGCGGCACGAGCTTGCCTTCCTTCACGAACGGCAGCGAGAGCGATGGCGCGAGCGCCGCCACCTTGATCTGGCCGCCCGCCAGATCCTGCAGCGCGGGCGCATCGCCTTTGTAGGGCACATGGTCGGCCTGCGTCTGGGTGTTGCCGAGCAGCATTTCCATCGCGAGGTGGTGGGGCGTTCCCACGCCCGCCGTGCCGTAGCCGACGCCGCCCTTGCGGATCTGGTCCATGAGCTCGTTCATGTTCTTGATGCCGCTCTGCGTGGAGGCCGCGATCAGGATGGGAAAGCGGCCCATGAGTCCGACGGAGGTGAAGCTCTTTTGCGCGTCGTAGCGGATGTTGGAATAGATCGCCGGATTGAACGCGAGGATGGCGACATCGGCGGTCAGCAGGTTGTAGCCGTCCGGCGCCGCATGCGAGATGGCCTCGGCGGCGATCATGCCGGCCGCACCCGCGCGGTTGTCGATGATGACCTGCTGTTTGAGATGCTTGGCGAGCTCCACGCCCACGGTGCGCGCCAGCACATCGGTGCCGCCGCCTGCGGGAAAGCCCACCGTCCATTTGATGGGCTTGTTGGGAAAGGCCTCGGGCGGGTCCGCCAACGAGGGCAGGGCGGCGGCCAGCGCGATCCCGCAGATCAGGGCACGGCGCTGGAGCGCGTGAAGAATGGATGGTTTGGACATGTTTGCCTCCTTGTTGTGATGATTGAAAAAACGTGGGCCTTCAGGCCGACACTTGCGCGAGCGCGGCGCGTGCATCCATGACGCCGTGGCTCAGATCGGCCGCCGCGTCCGGACGATCGAACAGGTCCTTTGCGGCACCGGCGATCAGCGACTTGAGTTCCTGCACCGAGTGGGCGACGCCGTAGATGTAGTGGTCAGGGCGCACCAGTACAGCCACGCCGTGGTATTGCGCAAGCCAGTGGGTGAACAGCGCGTCCTGTTCCTGCACATGCAGCACCTGCGGGTCGCCATTGCTCGGCGCCGTGAAAGCGTGGTCGTGAATGACCACCGTGCGGCCGTTCATCCGGCGCCAGGCCGGCAGCTGGCTCCATTCGTGCGTGGGCGTGTCGGGCGTGGTGGCGATCCAGAAGCCGCACGGCATCACGTCATCCATGCGCGTGAAGCCGTCTGCGTGGCGCACCCACGGCTGCACGAAAAGATCGCCCGCCCCCGTCAGCAGGGAGCCGTCCGCGTTGCGTGCAAGCGCGCCGGTCTCGAGTCCCGGAATGAACTTCTGGCGCACGGTCTCCGATTTGCCCGCGCGCAGCAGTTCTCCCAGTTCCTCGTCGCGCCTGCGGGCCTTGGCCTCGTCGAGTTCTCCGATGATGAGCCCGAATGATTTGGCATGGCCCACGACGGTGCGTACATGCTTCTTGCGCTCGTGGCCGTAGGTGTCAAGGATGCGCTGGCTGTAGCCCAGACGCTCCACGCCGTCGATTTTCCACGCGAGGTTGACGGCGTCGCGCACCGCCGCACACAGGCCCTGACCGAGGAACGGCGGCATCTGGTGCGCGCTGTCTCCGAGCAGGAACACGCGGTCGAACCGCCAGTCGTCCACCACCACCGCATGAAAGCGGTAGACGGCGATGCGGCACAGCTCCAGATGCGTGGTGTCCACGAACGAGGACAGGGCCTTCATCACCAGCGCCGGGTCCTTCATGAATTCCTGAGGGTCTTCGCCGGGCAGCATCTTCATTTCCCAGCGGCGCAGGTTGTCGGGGCCGACGATGTAGGTGCCGGGGCGCGATGGACGGCAGTACTGCACGCAGCGCTCGGGCAGCTCCACGGGGCCGCGGATCCACATGTCGACGACGATCCACCATTCGTCGAACGCGAGATCTTCGACGCTGGCGTTCTCGCGCAGGCGGATCGGGCTGTTCGCGCCCTCGCATGACAGAAGATAGCGGCCGGTCAGGCGAACGGGCGTGCGGTCAGACAGGCGCAGCAGCTCGACCGTCACGCCATCGGCGCGACTCTCGTGGCGCACGAGCTGGTGGCCGAGCAGTTCGGTCACGTTGGCAAAGCGCGCCACGCCCTTGCGCAGCGTGGCCTCGAGCTCGGGCTGCACGAACATCCACGTCGGCTCCCACGCCAGCTGGTTGGGCGGCGGAGCGGGGTAGAAGCGCTTGATCACCTGCCCGTCCATGCCGACGAAGTCGGTGCCCGGATGCGGCGTGCTGCTCGCGTTGATCTCGTCGGCGAGACCGATTTCCTGGAACACGCGCATGACCTCCTGGTCGGCGGTGATCGCGCGCGGCTTGTCAAAGATGGTCTCGAACTGGTCGATCACCGCGACGCGGTAGCCGCGCTGGCCCATGAGGTTGGCGATGGTCGCGCCCGCCGGACCGTAGCCGGAGATGATGATGTCGTAGTCCATCGGATGGGCGATGGGTGGAGTGGCGCATGGGTCGCTCATGTTGTCTCTCTCGGATCTCGCTTCGGTGCTGCTGGGGTTCTACATACAATGTCCGTTTATCGGACATGGCTGTGAGTGCATGGATCGATTGTTTTCCAATGCCATCACCGACAAAAGACACCTGTCCATTAAATGAACTCGAAAATCGCCACCGATGCCGGCTCCCTCAAGCGCGGCGTCGCGCTGCTCAAGATCCTGGCGACCGCCGGCAATCGCGGTCAGGCGTTGACCGAAGTGGCCGAGAAGGCCGGCATTCCGCATCCCACGGCGCATCGCATCCTCAAGCAGCTCATCGCCGAAGGACTCGCGATCCAGCATTTCGAGACCCACCGCTACAAGCTCGGACCGCTGGTGTTCGAGCTGGGCCTTGCCGGATCGAGCCTGCACGACATACGCGACCTGTGCGAGCCCTCGATGCGCGACCTCGCGCAGACCACCGAGGACACTGTCTACCTGGTCTTGCGCAGCGGCTTCGAGGCGGTCTGCATGCACCGCTGCGAAGGCCCTTTTCCGATCCGCGCTCTGGTGCTGGAGGTGGGCAGCCGCAGGCCGCTCGGCGTCGGCGCGGGCGGGCTCGCGATACTCGCGGCCATCGATCCCGACGAACGCAGTGACATCATCGAACGGGTGGAGCCTTATCTGCCCGACTTCGGCAACATGAGCGCCGCGCTGCTGAAGGACGCCTGCGAACACACCGTCGCCGAAGGCATGTCACTGGTGCAGAACAAGGTGAGCATGGGGGTGACGGCCGTTGGCATCCCGTTCCGCAACTCCGTGGGCACGCCCATCGGCGCCATCAGCGTGGCCGCGCTCACTCAGCGCATGCCCAACGCGCGCATCCAGAAGATCGCCGCCGAACTGCGCCGCGAGGCCGCGAACATCGAGGCCCGCCTGCGCAAGAGCAACTGGAGCCAGGCCAACGCGCCGCAGCGCTGAGCTGCGGCGCGGCCTTGACGTACTCCTTGGCGTATTCCTTGATGTATTGACCATCCGAGCGCGGACGCTGCCTGTGCGCCAGCGCTCGGGCAATGCTCAGCGGGCGGAGCGTTCCTTTCGTCCGTTTCTGGACGCAAAGCCCATCCACGCCATCCACGCCAGCCCCATCGACAGCATCACCAGCGCCCATTGCGAGAGCGAAGGCACGGGTGTGATCGCAGTGCCGCCGGTCACCGGTGGCACGGCAGCCGCAACGGCCAGGCCGCCCGGGTCGGTGATCGTGCCGTCGGCCGTGGCGTCCGAGTCGCCTTGTGCTCCATCGGTGAGCGTGATGTCCACTGTGTCGCTGGCGACCTGAGTCATGGGGATCTTGAACCACTGCGGCCGGCCGGTCGGGGTGGTCTTGCCGTATTTCCAGTACTCTGCGCCTGCCGGAATGTCTGCAGGGTACTTGATGCGCAGCGTGACGGTATTGTTCGCGCCCACGTTCTGAAGCTTGAAGCCCGCAAGTCCAAACGGGAAGCCGTAGCCGGGGAGGGCAGGAACGGCCACGGTGGACTCGTTTCCGAACTGGTCGTTGGCGAACTCCGCCGTGGCGGGCAATGCGGTGGTGGATCCATTCACGGTGATCGTGACGGTGCCCTGACCGTTGGGCGACGGGCCGCTGATGGACAGCGGAGTGCCACCTGTACCGCCGCCCGGATGCACCGGCGCGGCCGTGTTGGTCAGCGTGAACTGGCCGCTGACGCCGTTGGCCGAGGCGGTCACGGTGTAGCTGCCTTCGATGCTGTTGGCGGTCGCGGTCACTTGGGCATAGCCGTCACCGTCAGTCTGCGCGGAATTGGAGGACAGCGCTGCGGAGGCTCCGGTGGTGGGCGCGGCAAAGCTGACGGCGGCGTTGGCGACGGGTGTACCGCTCGGATACAACAAGCGCACGCGCAAAGGCAGAGTGAAGGCCGTGTTGACTTGCGCGTTTTGCGCGTCGCCGCTGATGGCGTTCAGGGCAGGGGTGCCAACGCAGGTCTGCGCGTCGGTGATGACCTTGGGGAACGGCGTGTTGGTGATGCCCGTGAAGACGATATCGTCCACCTCCCAGCCCCTTGATTCACCAAACTGATCGGTCTGGATCACCCAGGCGAATCGCACGGCCTGCCCGCTGAAGGCGGAGCCGAGGTCGACGGTCACGGACTGCATGGCCGGCCAGTTGGCGCTGTACATCACGAATGCCCGCTGGTTTTTGGCGGGATTGCGGCTTCCAGGATAGTCATAGACCGTGCCGTTGTAAGCACTGTCGGCGACGCTCACCCAGGAAGTCCCCCCATCGGTGGAGATCATCAGCTGCCCGCCGTCGTAGTTGACCCCGCTGCCGGAGAATTGGAACCTGTACCGGTGCTTGAACGATACGGTGAAATTTTCGCTTGTCGACACCTGAAGCGGGGGCGTGCGCATCCAGTGCGAGCCAAAAGTGTCCGGACCCGCCGCGGTGTAGCGGCGATCGACCGGCTGACCCGCTTCATCAATGACGCGTGAAGCCCAAGCGTTGACATTGGTCGAACTGCTGCTGCCGAACTCCATGGCGCTGGGCAGCGCTTCGGCGTCGTCGGATTGCAGGCTGTCCGCCAGGCGATCACGGTGCAACGGAACAAACAGCGTGCGCTCCTTGGCCCCCCCTCGCTGTCCGGGAAATGTCAGGCGGGCGGTGATGCGCGAGCCACTCGGCGCGGTCAGGCCCGTCACGTGCACGCGTGTACTGACCGTGATCGAGTTGCCAGTCGCGATGTACGGAATGGCAAGGATGTTGCCATCCGGAAAGCTCAGGTTGGAAAGGTCCGCTGAAAGCGCCAGCTGTGCGCTGGCCACGGCAGAAGAGCCATTGTTGTACACGGTGAAGGTCAGCACGCCGGTTTCGCCGCTGTCCAGCACGTCGTCGGCATCGCACCGCTGGGCTGCCGCACCGCTCATGGACAGTTGCATGTTGTCGAGCGCCAGGTCACCGTTGGTGGAGTAGCTTTCGATCACACCGGCATTGGTTTGCGAATAGCGGTCCGGGATCACGGCGAGCATGCCCGCTCCGCGCTTGGCAAACGCTGCGCTGCAGCGTGCATAGTCGGCGGGATCATTGCTCGCCATGGGGGCGAGCAGCGCATCACGGGCTTCCGTCAAGGTCGGGATGACGGGTGTGAGCTTGTACCCAGCCACAAGATAGTTCTTCATGCGCGATTGCGCTTCGGCAAACGGGTGTGCGTTCAGAAGCGACGCATAGCACTCCCACAGCATGGTGGCCCAGACTTCGCCGGCGTTGTGGACATCGGGGTTGAAGTTACTGTTTTTTTTGTTGATCGGTATATTCGTGGGCAGCGGTGTGCCTTGGACGATATGGCGCAACGACAGCGGATTTTTGGTCATGTCCGTCGAGTAGGGATAGCGGCGAATGCCGAACAATGCGGTGTTGTTGCTATCCAGAGCTGGCGCGGTCACGCGGCCCAAGACATAGCTCGCGATGTTGTAGGCACCCTGAAAAGCGCTGTTCCCCGGGCGATTGCGATCATCATCCTTTACGAGCATCAGCAGCGAATGGAAATCTCCCCAGCCTTCACCCAGCCCGCCGGCATGGTTGGTGCCGAGGCCGCTTCCATCACCGATCAGGCGGTTGCTGATGTAGTGACCCCACTCGTGGGCGATGATGCTGTTGTCCAGTGCGCTGCTGCGCTCGGAATGTTCGCCAGACATGCTCAGTTCCACCGGGCCGTTGCCGAGTGCGGCTTTCAGCGCGTTTCCGTCAACCTGCGCCATGTGGATGGCGGGAATCGTAGGGTGATCGATGCCGTTGCCTTCCATCGTGTTTGCCGGGAACGTTGAGTTGTTCACGATCACGATGCCGATGGCTCCGGCCTTCTCGGCATTCAACGTTTTTGTTGCGAAATTGCAGGTCCCACGGTCTACCAATGCAATCTTGCCGGTGAGCGATCCAGCCGGCAGCGTCGCGCACGCTTCGTTCGACGTAGCGGACGTCGTGGCCAATTCCCCCGTGATCTCGTACAACGATGATCCGAACAAAGCGCCTTTCACAGCGGACGTGAGTGACGGAGCGGATTGAGTGACCACCCGCGCCCGCACAACGGACGCATTGACGAAGCGATGCATGCGCATCATGGGGGAGTAACCATCCGCCGGCGTGGTCATGCTCGCACCGTTGAGGTTGTTTGACGGGTCTGAGTCGCTGTTGTCCAGCGCCTGGGCGATGAGTGCGTCGCCATCCAGACCTTCCGTGCCGTAGTTGACCTTCTGCGCGTTGCCGGCCGCCTCGTCGAAGCCCGAGTCATAGAACCAGTCGTGCAGCCAATTGGTGGTGTAGAACATGTTGACCACCGAAGCGGACACCTGCGCCGTATCTGCCCGTGTCGTGCGGCTGTGGTCGTAGCGATGATCGAATGTGGAGGGGGCCGTGGTGCACGCGATCATGTCGCGGTTGGCCACCCAGTCGCAGTTGTTCTGGTCGGCCGTTGGAAAGCTGTCTCCTGGGCCATTGAGGTTGGCGAATGCCTGCACGTTGTTGCCCGAGGTGGTGGTGGCGGCATCGGCGAGCCACGGCGCATTGACTCTGGCGAGCGTGCTGTTCATCGTCACCAGCTGGGCTGGCTCGAGCAGCGCGGCATAGCCGTCGGGCAGCCCCGTGGGATGAGGCACTCCATTCTGGCCCTGCGGTCCGGAGAACGGCATTCCGGTGGCCGGATCAGCCCAGACGCGGTAAGAGAAATCGGCTGCGTGCGACGTGAGGCTGTGGCGCAGCAGCAGGCGCGCATCGTCGGCCGCGATCACATACGCGTATGCGAAGTGCGCACCGTCTTCCTCTCCTTGCACTTCCACATAGAAGGCGCTCACCAGCCCATCGGGCAGGCGAAACCAGACGGGCTTTACCCGCGTCGGAACCGACAGCGTCGCACCGGCGTTGCCGCTCACGCCCGGAGGCAGCGACAGTTGCTGATAGGGCCCCTTCTTTTGGTTCGCGTCAGGAGCCACGGTCTGCAACTGCCCGACGACCTGTGCGGAGAACCCGAAATCCTGCAGAGCCCGGGCCACCGCGCCGGCGGCGTCCACGCGGTTGGCCGAAGCCGCTTTGGTGCTCGCCTGCACGGTCCGGGTACTGCCGAGATATCCGCCGATGGCCGTCGCCTTCATGTCGGCGTCAAGCAGCACGGTGGCACGTTCGCGGAACACCTCGATGCCGTCGCGCTGATTGTTCAGGAGCACGAGCAGAGCACCGCTCGGCAGCGTCTGCACGTGGTGAAGCGGGGCGGCATCCACTTCTGCATCGGTGAGCCCGTAGAGGCTCGCGAGCTGCTTGATCTCCGCGCGCGCTGCGGTTTCCGGCGTGCTCCTGCCGGCACCGGACAGCATTGCGGATTTCGCAATGGGCTTGATCTGCACAAAGGTCGGCAGGCCGAGCCGTTCTTCGCGCGAGAGGCGCTCGACACCCGCCGGCAGCGATTTGAGCTGCACGGCGGCGAGTGGCGCATCTCCCAGCGCATCCACCTTGCTCAGTTCACGGGCTTGAAGCATGCCGTGCGGCGCCAGAACGGCGATGCTGAGGAGTGCGTGCTGGATCCAGCCAAGGGACGTTTTTTGCATTGCTTGACCTGACGAGTTGAATGATGAAGCGGATCGACACATGGCCCGTCGACCCTTGTCAAAACTATTACATCAAGTAAGCGATAGTTTGTATGTCCCCTAAATAGGTGAATCTGCAGGTTTTGGGTGCACAAAACAACACAAATACGATGTATTTGAGTGCACTAAATAGAAATTGCTTGTGTGCACGAGCCGGTACGTGCGGGATTCAGTGCACTCGGCCGCACTCAATCGAGCAGCTTCGCTGCCTTGCTCATCCCCGAAGGCCGGAAATAGCCGAGCACGCTTGCGACGCTGCGGTGGCCGGTCATCGCCATGGTGTCCGCCAGCGGCACATTCTGCGCGGCGGCCTCGGTCACGAAGCCGCTGCGCAGCGAGTGGGCCGAGTAGCTGTCTGGCAGACCGGCCAACACGGCCCGGTATTTGACGATGTCTCGCACGGCAGAGGGGGAGAGCGGCCCGCCGAGCGCGCCACTCTTGCGCACCTGCCGGAAGATGCGCCCGTCCACCACACCGGACGCGGCCAGCCACGCCGACAGCGCCTGCGCCGCCTTGCCTTCGATGGGCTTCTGGTTTTCTGGTCGGTCGGCTGCGGTCTGGTTGGTCTTTGAAAACGCGAGCATGTACACGAACGCGTCACTTCCCATGCGCCGCAGGTGCTTCATTTCTGCGCTGGTGACCTCCGAGCGCCTGCGTCCGCCTGTGGCAAACGCAAAGAGCAGCAGGGCTTGGTCACGCTTGCCGCGCAGGCTGGTGTCACAGGTCTCAAGCATCGCCATCAGCGGCTCCCGCGTGAGCGCATCCTTTTTCTGAGGCAGATCACCACGCTTGCCATACGCCCGCCGCGTGCGCGAGAGCAACTCCCGCACCTTGGCGTCCTGGCAGGGGTTCTCCAACTGGCGCAGCTGATGGGCCTTGGACAACACGGAAACCCGATGCGTGAGCGTGCTCAGCGTCATCGGGCCGGCCTTGCCCTTGAATTTCAGCTTCACCAGCAACTCGTCGATCACCTCCGGCAATTCGTGCTGCAGCCCAGCCGTCGTGGTGCGCTGGGCATGGTCAACGATGAACTGCATCACCACGCTCGGAGCCAGGGGCAGGGCAATCGCCTGACCAAATCGCAATTGATACCAAGCTGCCCAATAGCGCAGCGCACTGCGGTAACTCGCCAGGGTATTGGCCGACTCTCCCTCGCGAAGCAACTCTTCGACGGCCTGGGATGCGATTTCGGACAGTTTTTGAGGGTCCAGGAGCGGCGAAAGCCCCAAACCAGCAGTTTGTAGTGAAAAAATCGGCTGTATTGTCATATTCAATATGTAGTATGTATTGTTAATTACAATGCATACTACAAAATAACGATAATCTTCATTTATCGATGGTAATTGAAAAGTGTCTGGGGGAAAAGGCCAATCAATCGTACGAGGAGTGTTCTCGGGCCCTTATCGGGCCTCAAGGGTGTTCTGTTGCCGGTGCGGCAAGGACAAAGTGAAGAAAAAAACGGATTCTGGCCGCGCAGGCACTCGATCGTCCTGCGGCTGAAGAACCGAAAATGGACGTCTGCGGTGCAGACTAGGGCGTTGTTACAGTGCCGCACTCGGAGATGTCACCAAATCCCGCACCTTCCCAATCCCCGCGCGCCAGAGCGTCGGCCACGGGGTTCTTGTGGCGGGGAATCCAGGTCACTCGGACGCTCTCAAAGCACAGCGCCAGCGCACGCGCCTTCTCATAAACGGCTGAAAGGCGCTCGATCCGCTTGGGTGCAGCAAGGCTCAATTGCTCGGCCAGAATGCTGTTGTCGGTGTGAATCCATAGATGGCGCGCCTGCTTGGCCGCCAACCACTCGAAGGCATGGATCGCCGCACGGGCCTCCGCCTCGTTGTTGCAGCCGGTTCGTTGCAACGGAAGACTGAACGCGTCCACGCAGCCATCCGGAGCGTAGGCCACCCCGCCAATCCCCAGCTTGCCGGGATTGGGCAGGGCGCTGCCATCGATGAAAACCGTCCACGTCTGCGAGTCCATGGAGCGCAGCATAGCGGATGCCACGTTCAGTTTGCCTATCAGTTTCCGTACTCTGCGATAACTGAAAGCACGCTTTCAACCGCAGGATTGGGGTGTGCGGCCACCCGGTGGGCGATTGCCATCGGGCGCATGAGCGCCGGCGACAGATGGCGGATCACAAGATGCTCGGGCAACTGCTGCTCATCGACAATTTCCAGCGGCAGCAACGCGGCACTTTGGCTGGCCACCGCCATGCTGATCAGCGCGCCTGGATAGCTCATCGTGAGAAACGGGCGTGGGCGTTGCCCGGCCTGCGCGAACCAGCTGGAAATCAACCCGTGCATCTGCGTTGCGGGCGCAAACGAGGCCCAGCGCCGACTCACCAGCCACTCGGCCGTGACGTGTTCGGGAGGATCCCAGGAGGAGGGCAGCACGGCCACCATAGGATCATTGCGCCACGGAATCATCTTCACCTCTGCAGAGGCCGCCTGCGGACTCGCAACGATCCCGATCTCCAACGTCCCCGCCTGCAGCCGCTTGATGGACTCGCCCGTTCCGAGCGCCTCAAGTCGCACCTCGACACCGGGACTTCTGGCGATCAGGGTCTCCAGCATCAACGGCAACAGACGCGTGCTGACCCCCGCCGACATGCCCACGCGCACCACGCCTTCACGCCCAGTGGCGCGGCGCTTGACCAACTCGATCAGATCGTCGCTCGCCAGCAGCAGCTTCCGTCCTTCGTCCACGAGCGCCCGCCCGGCAGGAGTGAGCTCGGCATGCCGCCGCCCCCGCACGAGCAGCGTTGCATCAAGACGCGTTTCCAGCTCTTTGATATGAAGACTGACGGTAGGCGCCGCCAGATGCAACGCCTGCGCGGCCGCCGCAAACGTCCCCAGATCCGCAATGGCGATCAGCGTCTGCAGTTGGTCAAGGTTCAGGTTACGCATCAGGTTTTCTGACGTTATGCGTTAGTCAATTCAACTTTACAGATGGTACCTGTACGCCGAGCATTGACGCCCATGGAAAACGACAGCAAACCTCCCAACTGCATCGGCGACGCAACACCAGACGATGGCAAAAGCAAAACCAGCAAGCCTCCAACGCGCGACAAAACCTCGTCACTATGGAATCGCTGGACCGCCTGTGCCGCGGAATGGCTGGCTCGTGCCGAGCGACGCATCATGGAAAATTTCCGTGTGCCACCGGGTGGGTGAATCTCTTCGGACCTGGGCAAAGGTCACTGGAGGCCCGTTGCGGCGGTGGCTGAATTTTCAGATTGCTGTAGGTTGTTGTTGAAGACGAGCGAACTTTGAGGGATGACGAAAGGGGATGGATGTATGGCTTGGGTGTTTGCCAATTTGAATATGTAATTTAACATAATATACAGAGGCGCTCTGCAGTAGCGAGCAGGGCAGTGCGTGCCTCAGGCGATTTCACACGCTCTGCAGCTTGATCCAATATCACGCCTTCTGGCTTTATTCCTAGCACTGACGCTACAGTAATTGAAGCATTTTCGTCGAGCGTTGATCCACGTGCTCGATAGGTGCTGATTGCTTGTTTACTGATGCCGAGCAGCTTCGCGGCGGCGTAATCACTCTCGATACCGCGTACAGATTTCACGCGATCTATCCATTCAAAAGCTTTCATTTTTCGCGCCTTTCGTTGCTTGGTTGAAACGAAAGCATGGTAGTCCTAAGTCCTATGACCTTCAACGGTCCTAGGAATTAGGACTAGTACGAAATCATAGGACTACATTTCGGCTCATCACCTGGAGCCGTCATGTCTCAATATTCCGATCAATGGTTATGTCGTCCCCCTGCCGTACAAACTGCGGCGGCTGATTGCGTGACGGCTCTAGCCGTCGAAGGGCAGGGGGGCGGCTCCACTCAATCGAGCGTTGGTTCAAGCCGGTCGGCTGTTGATGATGTTGCCGTGATCGCGACAACAGGTGCGGGTGCGAAGTCTTGCCGCACTTTTTCGATATCCGGTATGTTGGCATATCGGATCACTCGATACCCAGCGTTGCGCAGCATTGCATCGCGGTCGTCGTCATTGGCTTTCTTGCTTCGGTGCGAGGCGTCGTCTAGCTCGATGACGGCGAGAACTTGGAAGGCCCTGTCACAAATCACAAAGTCTGCGGTCTTGCGGTTAAACGTGTTCCGCGTCGCGGTGGCTTTCGCGTTTAGCAGGGCGCTGAAGCTCACCTGCGCCAACACGATCAAGTCGGGCACGCTCTGTGTTAGCCGGTTGTGCATTGCTTGCTCGCGCTCGGTGAGTACTGGCCTTTTCGTGGGTCGTTCTCCGGTTCCTGTCTTGGCAGATGAATCGCCGTTCTTCTTTGCAAGCAGCGCGGCCAATACGACTACGACTATCAATACGGCCAGTACGGCAAATAGCAGCTTCACGTCTTTCCCTCCTGTTGAAAGTCGCAATCGTAACGAATGGCTATCCGTCGCTGATTTTTTGGTCCGTCAAAACCTGTGTGACCAACTTGCCTCGCGTGGTGCAGCCGCGCGTGCGGAAGGGGCCCCGCTTGCGGGGAAGGTAGCCGCACGCACGGCGGCGGCCTTGGCTCTCCCCGTTGGTAATCACGGGGAGATATCGGGCTATGTCAAGGAGCAGGGCGTATGAACGTGGCAGCTTTGTTTGTCCGGGCTGATAACCACTATTCAGAGCTGGGCTGTGACTGTTATGACATTCACCGCAATGCCTTGACCTGGCTAGGCGGTCAACCTGGCGTCTTTCACCCTCCGTGTCGCTCTTGGGGGCAGCTGTCTCATTTTGCGAAGCCGCGACCTGGCGAACGTGAGCTGGCTTTGTGGGCTGTTGATCGTTGCCGCGAGTTTGGCGGTGTTGTTGAGCATCCCATTAATTCCCGGCTCTGGAAAGAAATCGGAGCTTTGCCATATGGCGTTCGCGATAGCCACGGTGGGGTTCTCATTCCGGTTCTTCAATCTTGGTGGGGACATCGTGCGCCGAAAGCAACGGGCCTTTATGTATGCGGTCCAGTCCCTGCGTTGCCAGATCCTGTCTGTCACGCAGTCACGACCGTTGAGCGAATGGGTCGAGCTGAGCGAGAAAGAACTCCTCCGGCTTTCGCGAAATTTTTGGTTGAGCTGGCTTCTGGCTGTGCTGGGGTGCATGCATGAGAAAGAACGCTCAAGCCCTGATCCTCGAAGGCAACGAAATCAAGCTGCGTCTGCAGGCTGATCGCCGGGTCTCCGGCCACGCGGTGCACGTCGATTGGCTCCGTGTCACGTTCCAGCGAAAGCACGCACCGATCCCAACGGTTAAGACACTTTTCCCTGATCCGGTGCAGCGCGACTCCTACGACTACAGCATGTCGGAAGCGGACATGGACATAGTCCGTTGGAAGCGTGCCAAGGTGGCAAAAATGCTTCGCGAGATGCCCGATGCAGACTTCGCGGCAAGTGCTCAAGCCCATCTGCTGGCCCAGAAAATCTGTGCCATCTTGGGCAGTCAATTCAGCGTTGAACCTGAGTTGAAGAAGGGCCAGGATTTCTACCGTTTTCGCTGGTCAATCGTGCGCAATGGCGCTGAATGCGCATGGGTCGGCTTCCTCGCATCGGGCGAATCACCACGCCAGCAAGCGCAAGGTCAAACGATTCATGCAAATCTCTACGGCGCGGCCTGCACATTCGCAAATGGCGATTGGCGGCATCGCATGGCTCACCTGATTGAGGAACACGACGGCAAGGTTACCCGCGTTGACCTGGCGCTCGACTTCTTTGATGGCATCAGCGGTGGCGTGGATCGTGTGCGCGATGACTGGCATGCGGGCCTGATGGACATCAGGGGGCATCGTCCAGATGCCAACACGGTCGGCCCATGGGTGGATGGCGGTCGTGGTCGATCTTTCTACTTTGGCAGCAAGGAAGCGGGCAAGCAGACCAACGCCTATGAAAAGGGTGTGCAGCTCTTCGGCAAAAAAGACGCTACCAACTGGGAGCGCATCGAGCTCCGCTATGGGAACAAGCTCCGCGAGCTGCC
The DNA here is from genome assembly GCF_015354245.1 of Diaphorobacter caeni. Classification (GTDB taxonomy): domain Bacteria; phylum Pseudomonadota; class Gammaproteobacteria; order Burkholderiales; family Burkholderiaceae_C; genus Diaphorobacter_A; species Diaphorobacter_A caeni. Next base: position 14,350 of record NZ_JADKYZ010000009.1, on the reverse strand, counting down.
TGCCGACATCCTGCGCCGCCCTGATGCTTTTTTCGCGGGCGCGTCTGATTGGCATGCAGCAATGCTTGCCGAGCATGGCCGCATCACGGCTCCCGAGCCGGTCAAAGTCAAAGCAAAACAGGCAGTGCAAAGCGTCAAGGCCGAAGTGACTCGCGCAGTGCGCTGGCTCAGCGACACCGCCTCTCAGTCGCTTGCGCTGGCCTTCCAGTTTCTCGGTGAAGACGAATTCATAGAGCTCGTTTCTCATCGCAATTTGCCGGGTCGTCTGAAGAAATTTTCAGGCTCGGAAATCAAAGCGGCATTCACCGCGCTCTCTCCTGCAATTTATCAACCACGCACGCGGCTAGCCGCATAAGGATCGCAAATGAAGATGCAAAGCAATGCATTGCTGTTCGGTATCGAAAGCAGCAAAGGCACGTTCGAAAACACGACCTATGACAGCACCAAGTTTCATATCTCAGTCGATATGGGATCGAAATCGAACGGCAAGACCATCGGCGTAGTGACGCGCCCTTTCAAGCTGGGTGATTCGACCGAGATTGAAAAGTGGACGGCATTTGCTCCGCATCTGAGCGCGGGAAAACCTGTCCCCGTCGAGTGCGAATTTGATGTGGTGGCCTCGTCTGACGGCACCAAGCTGACGCTGCTGGCTATCAAGCCAGCATCGCAGGCGAAGGCGTAAGGAGTAGGGCGATGGCTCGCTACGTCATCCAGTCTGCTACCTCGGGTCGATTCCTCGCCGCTGATTTGGAAGGCGGTGAGCCGTGCTGGGTTCAGTTGCTCCAGCAAGCGGGCGGCGGCGTGACAGATGACCCTGAGCGTGTCGCCCAGCTACTCGCGGATCACTGCGATCCGGAAGACTTCGCCCAGGTGATCGATTTGGATCGTCTCGGTACTGTCGACGACTACTAGGAGGTGTCATGGACGATGAAGAAATCGAATGTCCTGAATGTGGTTACGAAGGCCCCGCGGCTGATGACGACGTGCAGCCTTTTTGCCCGTCCTGCGGCTGGATCGTGGAAGGGGAAACGTGATGGCTCAGGTCTTCATCTGCCAAGTCAGCGAGTCCCCTTGTCAGCTTGTCAATCAGGTCTTGCTGACCGACGTCACGGTCGAGCAGCTCGCAGAAATGGGCATCTCTGCGGCCTCTCTGGCGCAAGCCACAACGCTGGGTTTCGGCCTCGTCTTCTTCCTGGCCGTTGCCGGTCTGGTGGCTGGCTGGATCGTTCGGCTGATCCGCACTATCTGAGATTCCAGCGTCAAGGCTTTGGGCCTTGCCGGTGCAATTTCGCACCTTTCCATCCTTACTTTTTTCTGGAGATTTCTATGAAGGCAAAACTGCAAACTCTGCGCGCTCTGGCTGTGCGCAACATGGCTCGCGTCTGCACCGCTGGTGCGCTGGTGATGGCCGCTACGGGTGCTCACGCTCAAGCGACCGGCATTGACAGCCTGTTCGATCAGATCGACCTTTCCGGCCTCGCCACCAAGATCCTGGCTCTCGCCGCCATCATCGTGACCATCGCATTCGTTATCAAGGGTCCGAGCATCGTCAAGCGCATCATCAGCAAAATCTAATCGGGGTTCGCTGATGCTTTTCATTGCCCTGATAACGCTGATCCACGCCTGTTTTGCGCTGATCGGCGCTATCGGGGCAATGGTGTTTTTCAGCCTTGCGCGAGGTTGAAGATGATCAAAATTTTCGCGCTGCTGTTTGCGCTATTTGTGTTGCCTGCTGGTGCGCAAACCACCTGCACGCTCTATTACGCTAACTGGAATGCGACTGCCACGGGCGACAAGCTGACACAGGCAGATGTTTGCTCCGCACTCGTAAAAGGCATTTGGACTACTGGCGGCCCTGTCAATGGTCAATGCAAGATGATCGCATCGACTAATGGAAACATTGCTTGGGCACCGATCCTGTCAAAACAGGCCACTGGAGCCGCATGCGTCCCCCCGGAGGTCGAGCCTACTGATGATGAAAAATGCCGTGTTCTTGGCATGCTTTACAACAGCTGGGAAAACGGCAATCGTGAAGGCCGCGTTCCCGGAAAAGTGCCAATTGGTGAGCCGATCAAGGTTTGTATGGATGTCGATCCGGAGGTCAGATTCGGCAAAGAAGGCTATCTTCCGCCGCCGGGCTGCAAACACACGTTCACTGCAGATATGTCGTTCAGCATGGACAAGGATGCGAAGGTATGGCATTCGGACGGTACAAGCTGGGCCGATACAGACGGCGCCGGTCTTGCATGTGTTCCGGGTCTTGATGACGCTCCTGGCACTGATGACAAGCCCAAGCCTATGGAGCCTGATCCACCATGCAAGGGGCAAGCCGGAACGGTCAACGGTAAGGACGTGTGCATCGACGCATCCAGCGGCACCACAACGGCCTCAGACAAGCGCAACACGACCGATGCCAATGGCAACACCAGCACCACGACAACAGATGTGACGTGCAAGGGTGAGCAATGCACGGTGACCACAACGAATATCAGCAATAGCGGAAATCCAAGCGGCGGCGGTGGCGGCACCATCACGACAACGAACATGAGCCGCGATCAGTATTGCGGTGAGCATCCACGTTCGGCGATATGCCGCGGCCCAACAGATCAATCAGGCGAGACACGAGGGCAGGGTGGCAGCGGCTCAGGCAGCGGTGACGGTGATGACGATCTGAATGCTCCCGGCGCACCGGGCGGTGCAATGCCAAAGCTTTGGGAAAAAAAGTATCCAAACGGTGTGAAGGGCGTTTGGGATGCCAAGTCCGCTGATCTCAAATCATCTGGTCTTGGCTCGCTCGCGTCATCGTTGATGCCCAGTGTTGGTGAATCACACCGTGTTTAATGGAGGCTCAACCCTTTGAGAGGATTGAGTCATGAACAGTAAAGCCAATAAATTCTCGCCAGAAGTGCGTGAACGTGCAGTCCGCCTAGTGCAGGAGTGCCGCTCCAGCTATTCATCGTTATGGGCGGCCTGTGAATCCATTGCGCCCAAGATTGGTTGCAGCGTCACCACGTTGAACAGTTGGGTCCAGCGTGTTGAGATTGACGCAGGACAGCGTCCTGGCTTGACCACAGATGAGCGTGAACATCTCAGGCAACTCGAGCGCGAAGTCAAGGAGCTGCGTCGGGCCAACGACATCCTGAAGGCTGCGAGCGCTTTTTTCGCCCAGGCGGAGCTCGACCGTCGCATCAAGAGTTGATTGACTTCGTCGACAGGTATCGAGGTGCCTATGGGGTCGAGCCAATTTGCAGGCTGCTGCAGATTGCCCCGTCGGGCTACAGGTGCAGGGTTCAGCAGAGAGCCTGCCCCTGGCTGCGCTGCAAGCGCAGCCAATCCGATGCCGAGCACTGTAGCGATATTCAACGTGTCTGGCATGCCAATTGGCAGGTCTACGGGGTCGTCAAAGTCTGGAGGCAGATGCACCGAGAGGGCTTGTCAATTGCCCGCTGTACCGTGCAGCGCCTGATGCGAAGGCTTGGGCTGCAAGGAGCGCGCAGAGGCAAGAAGGTCCGAACCACTCTGCCCGATGCAGCCCGGCCATGTCCACTGGACTTGGTCAATCGCCAGTTCAAAGCACAGCGCCCAGACCAGCTTTGGGTGTCTGACTTCACCTATGTCTCGACATGGCAAGGCCAGATGTTTGTGGCTTTTGTGATTGACGTCTATGCCCGCCGGATTGTGGGTTGGCGAGTCAGCAACCACATGCGGACCGATTTTGTGATGGATGCATTGGAGCAAGCGCTGCACGCAAGACAGCCGCAGCAAGAGTCCCGACTGATTCACCACTCGGACAGAGGTAGTCAATATGTTTCAGTGCGCTATACCGAGCGTTTGGCAGAAGCGGGGCTCATGCCATCTGTAGGCAGCACAGGTGATTCCTACGATAACGCCCTGGCGGAGACTATCAACGGCTTGTACAAAACGGAGGTCATCTACAAACGTGGGCCGTGGAAAACACGTGAATCACTGGAGCTGGCAACGCTGCAGTGGGTGCATTGGTTTAACCACACCAGACTACTGGAGCCCATAGGGCATATACCGCCGGCAGAAGCTGAGGCAAACTACTGGCGGCAGCGAGCTGCAAAACCTGTGCAGGCTGACGCCTGTACTTCAACAATCTAGCCTCCACCAAACCCGGTGTGATTCATGGCGATGGCGGAATGCAGCCTTCTTGGCAGATTGATTTGGATTTCGGCGGTCATTGGAATTTCGGCTCTTTCAACCTGATGCCCGATCCTGCCGTGTGGTCTGTGCTTCGGGCTTTCACCATCATTTCCGCGCTCGTGTTGGCGCGTCGGTTGGTCTTTGGAGGTTGAGATATGCAAACCCTTTTGGACTGGCTCAAAACCGCGTTCGATAAGCTTTTTTCTTGGTTTGGCGATATCTTTGTCGCGATCTTCAAAGCAGCGTGGGATTTCCTCGGCGATGGTGTTTGCTGGGTGCTCGAGCAACTGCTCGGAGTCGCTGTTTCTGCAGCCAATGCACTCGATCTATCTGGCCTCCAAGGTCACGCGAGTGACTGGTCAATCATGCCGCCCGAAATCGTCAATGTCATGCAGCTGTCAGGCCTTTCTGTTGCTGTGCCCATCGTCGTAGCAGCCATCGGCATTCGGCTCATTCTTCAATTGATTCCGTTCACAAGGCTTGGATCATGATCAACGGTTTGGAGGGCATTCCTGGCTCTGGCAAGAGTTATGAAGCCGTTGTTTTCCATGTGCTCGATGCTCTCAAAAAAGGCCGCATGGTCATCACCAATCTGCCGCTCAATGTTGAGTCGTTCGCTGCCATCGATCCGGCTTACCGCGATCTGATTGAAGTGCGCACGCGTCCTGCAAACCGCCTTGGTGATTGGGATGCAACGGACATAGCAGCGCGGCCAGCGTTTCAACTTTGGACGGACCGCGACCCAGAACCACCACCAGAAAACGTGTTTACCTTCGGCACTGTTTGGGACTTCTTCACAACGTGGCGCAGCGCAACGGGGCAGGGGCCACTCTACGTGATAGATGAGTGTCATGTAGCTTTTCCGAAAGTTGGCACGCCCGATAGCGTTGTTCAGTGGTTCAAGTTGCACCGCCATTTCAACGCAGACGTTCTCTTGATGACTCAGTCATTCAGGGATATCAACCAGCCAATCGCGCAGCTGCTGGCCATGCTCGTGAAGGTGCGCAAAGCTGACATTCTCGGGAAGGCCCATAAGTACATCCGTAAGGTGCACGCGGGCTATCGTGGCGCACAGATTCAGCAGGACGAACGCAAGTACGAAGCGCAGTACTTTGGCCTGTATCAGAGCAACACGCAGAGCAATGGAAGCTCAGAGGCAAAGGCGCAGGACGTCAAGCCGATGATCGTGCATTTCAACAGGGTGAAATGGGCGGTGATGGCAGTCACTGCGTTGCTTTGTTTCTGGGCGTTCTCGCCTAAGCCGGGCTATACGTGGTACGGCACGAAGGAGGCGAAGCAGGGGCCTGCGGGTATGCAGGTGACTGGCTTCAAGCCACGCGAGAAGCGCGAATTTCCATCTATGACGGCTGATGAGTATCAGAAAGCGAAGGCTCTGGAGGCCGGTCGTCATGAGCCGCCGGTGACTGCTGCGAGTGCGCCGCCACCTGCATCGCAGACGGTCGATCCGTTGTTTGGCAAGCTGGTGCATCTGACTGGCGAGCTTCGCAAGGCAGGCCAGGTGCTGCAAACCTTCGTGGTCAGTGCAGGCGGCCGGCGAATTTTCGATCTGACTGACTCCCAGAAAAGCGCCAACATGATGGCGCGCGGCGCTTGCTCGTCTTTGATGTACCTGTCGAGCGTTCGGGGTGCTATGTCAAGGTGGCGAGCGATCTGCTCGCGTGTCGCTGGCAGATCGTCGATTAGGTACGTGAGGTGGGGCAAACCGGCTTGTGATGGTGAGCGAAACATGAGTAAAGGGCGCTCATGTTTGAGATGCACACTGACGGTAGGTTGTCAATTGGGGTTTGAGACGCGGAATCAGGGGAAGCACTAGGGCCGTGAAGCGTCGCCGAAGTGATTTTGTGATTAAACATAATATACATCGTATCTACTAAATAGAGTCTGTTGGAAAAGAGGTTTGGACTCTCTTCCTCACTGAATTTTCCCCTCTGTACCTCTGATAGATACGTTGAACTGAATCTGTCTGGGGGCACGGTATCACGCTGACAGGAACGTGTCAAACAACGACAAGCAGTTACAGTGCTACCCAGATCAAAGAATGCTCTGATTCTCCAGTTTGAGCACCTGATTGGGCGGCGGCACAGGCAAAACGAAGCGATCCGGATCGACCAGCACCACCGCCGAGAATCGGCAGCAAAAACAGGTGCTCCGCCTCGAACTTCTCCAGCAATTCGCCCGCACGCTCATTGCCGGTAATCTGCTCGCACAGCGCGCGGTTAAAGCGCCGGCAAGCCGAGGTGCGCACGAGAAAATCCAGCTCTTCATCGTTCAGATGATCAGAGATGCACTCGCTCAAGTAGTCGCGCAGGCTGTGATCGCGGCTTGGGGTCAGCGTCTCGGTAAAGCGCCGCAGATACGCATCGGCATCCTGCGTCTTGCGCAGCGAAAACGCCGCCAGTTGCAAACCTGCGGGCCAGCCGTCCGTCAACTGATGCAACGTGCGCAACTGCGTGGGCGTCAGATGGTCAATGCGCTGATTGCGCATAAAGCTCATCGATTCCTCCAGCGTAAAGCGAAGATCGCTGAAGCTGAATTCACTCAACTGATTCTTCACGCGCAGCGGCACCAGATCCAGCGATGGCCGCACCCGCGAGCTGATCACAAGATGAAAATTTGGCGGCGCCAGGGCGGCCAGCTTATCGATGAAGTGTGTGATCGCGGATGAGCGGATGTAGTGAAAATCCTCCAGCATCAGATACAGAGGCCGCTCATGCTGCTGCAAGGCATTGACCAGCACCGCAAGAAACGCATCTAACGACTTACCGCCAGAGCGGTTATAGAGCCCCGCCGCGTCAGCACCCAGCGCAAGGCCTGCAGACTGCAAACTGGCCGCGATGTAGTCCACAAACTGCGCCTCATCATCATCTTCCGCGCCCAGGTTGTACCAGGCCACATCACAACCACTGATTACCAGCTGCTGCCGCCACAAAGCACACAAAACGGTCTTGCCTGATCCTCCAGGCCCCAGAATCAAAGTCAGCGCATCATGTGGCCGCGTTTGCAGCGCCGCCAAAATCTGCTCACGACGCACCAACGCCCCCCCCACCCGTGGCGGCGCCAACTTGGTCTTGATGACAAGGGTGAATGGCGGGTCGCTCATGTCTCCGTCGAACAGCAAAGTTGGAGCAGTATGTGATGGGGGTCACAAAGTTGTCAACTTGAGCCGAAAGAGAACGTCTCACAACACTCCATTTCCAGAGCCAATGAAGGCGCGATGACCCAATCGTATCCAAGGATCGCGTCCGCTCTGAATGTTCCGTCGTCCGAGTTGATTCACGCTGCCGAACTGCTTACCGGCAAAATGAAGCGCCCCGGGTTTCGCGGAAGGCTCCAACACAGGAGAATGGAGTCATGAAGAAGTCCCCGAAGTTTTCACCTGAAGTCCGAGAGCGCGCCGTGCGCATGGTGCTGGAGCACCGTGGTGAGCATCCGTCGCAGTGGGCGGCCATCGAGTCCATCGCCGGCATGATCGGCTGGTTGCAGCCTTGCACGACATGACAGACGATCAGATTCTTTCGCTAGGCCAGTCCGACTCCAATGTGCGAGCAGGGGCGACAGGATTGCAAATCATGACATCGGATTTACTCCAAGCGGACTCTCGCGCGCATGTCCACAGCGTTGTCTACAAGGAACGCGGCCGTCTGAATAGTCAAGGAGCGAGCTCCTTTATGGGACAGGGGCATACGTACGTCATCAGGAACCAGTGGCACCCGCTTGCAGACGACCCGCTCTGCAACCTGTTTGGGAGTGCCAAGGTTGAGAGCGGATTGATCACGAGACTCACCTAACAGTAGGCTAGCAGTTGTGAACGATGAGCAATTCCTAGAAGGAGCCGCACCTGTTAGCTCGTGAGCGAATGAGCCAACTCGCACAGCCAAAGTGCAGGCATTGGCCGAGTCATTGCCGCAACCGAGGCTGCGCAAGGCCAACCGAACTAACAATCGGTGGATTGGGATGGCTCTGTTGCATAACCCATCTGAGGTCAAGCTTCCCCCAACCCCAGACGTAGCTATGCCACAGCCACTGTTTGGGGTGTGCCCAGCTCGGTAAAGCGATTGAGGATAGATGCGCGAATGTTGAGTTCGGCCACTTGTCGCTCAAACGTGCGAGCCATTACCTTCTCACCCAATCGTTTGAAGCAATTCATTTTCGTCTCCACCAAAGACCTGCGGTGGTAGCCGCTCCAGCGTTTCCAGATATAACGGCCCAACCGCCTACATGCATTGACGGCCTCGTTGCGATGCGCGAACACCAACCCTTTGCGTAGCTTGCGCCACTGTCGGCGACGCTCTGTGCCGTGCTTCTTGGTTTTCCACTCACCTTCGCCCAAAAATTTGATGCCCGTAGAGTCAGCAAGCAAGTGCAGTCCGTTGCGGCTTGGACGATAACGCACCTGAACATTCAAACCCTTTTTTTGTCTACGGCACACCGTGCTGTAGTCAGGCGCTGACCAAGGCAGGCCAGCCATTCTCAGCAGCGACTGAATCAAGCCCAAGGTCTGGCGCAAAGGCAAGCTGAACAGGCATTTGACGGTCAGGCAAAACTGGATGGCAGCATCCGAAAATGTCTTGTTGCGGCCAGGCTTGCCATCTGGAACGGCCTGCCATTGCATGTCCTTGTCCAGCCAGATGGTCAAATCACCCCGGGCCTTCAATGCTGCGTTGTACGCCTTCCAATTTGTAGTGCGGTAGCGCCGCTTGCCCCAGCTCGATTCACTCATGCGGTAAGGCTACCGCAGATGACCGGTTGAGTTGTGCAACAACGCCCCGCAAACAGGCCTGCATCGGCTCGCTCAGCCTCGGCGAAAAAAGCGGCAGAGACGCGAAAACGTCAGGCTGCCGGTCACGCATAGCGGCCGTTCAACTCGAGGAGATCCTATTCACGCACAGCGATTCCCGAGGCGCTCTCATTTGCCTCTGTACGGTTAAGTCCTCTTTCCCGAATGAGGCAATTTCTCGAGCATCTCATGTTTGCGGCTTCGCGCCATCGATACCATGGGGCTGATCAGTCGAGTCTCAGGGAGATTCCTCCAGTAGCGGCGCGGCATTTCCCGCAGCATCGCTTGCTCTTTCAAACGCGCCGGGTTGAAGGTCGATTGGTAATAAGCAAGCCATAACGCCTCGCCTTCGTCCGCCTTGGGTGCTTGGGCCGCTGTGGCTCCCGGCGCCCATTTCAGCTGGTGCAAATCCCAACTCACGCAACCTTTGGGCGTCAGGATGACCCAGCGCATGTTAGCAAACCGGCGCTCAAAGAAATCGCAGGCAGCACGCAGGATATGGTTGTCGGGCTCGAACCACGCGATGTGTACGGTCTCGCCCTCTTCGTTGATCGTGGGCCTGAAACGGATGAAGGCATGCATTTTGTGAATCTCACGACTCACTGCCTGCGCCATCTGCTCGATGTGGCACCAGTCGCTGTCGAGCACATCGCCAATCAACTCAGGGAACTGTTGCACACGCCAAAGCCAGCGATAACACAGCGCGTATCGTCCAACATGGCTATGGCAGCAGGCATTGCGCAGGACGGTCAATTGGGACTTGCGTATGTGCACGGGTGAGCTACCCGCAGCAGGTACGCGGTCGAGATCAGCGGTTGTCACCACTTTGGCTGCGATCGAGGTGAACAGATCGTCCGAATCCGCTTGCGCATTCACTTGCATATTCGCTCGTATGTCCAGCGCATCTACCCATCGCCATTGCACATAGTCCGGCTCAACACCAAGAAGAAGCAAAACGCGTGCTGCTTGGCGAAAGCCTGCGAAATCGTCAGGCGCATCCAGCTCGACTACCAGCGTTTCGTGGCTGCTATGCATGTCTAAAACAAAGCCAGTTGCGCTTCAACGCGCGGCTTCATGCCGCTGTGCGAGCGCTGCGTTGAGTTCTGCGCCATCTGTGCAAGCAGTTGCCGGCGAAGCAATGGACTGTCCAGCAAATCAATCCGCGGGTGGTAGTCCGCCAACTCGACAAAGGCCAGCACTTTAGCGCTAGCGATATGCAGTTGCTGAAGGTCTGCCAAGCGCAGAGAACGCACACGACGTGCAGCGACCAATCTCTGCACGCTGCGAACACCTAAGCCGGGCACGCGCAACAGGATTCTCTGAGACGCGCGATTCAGGTCAACGGGAAAGACGTGGCGGTTGGCGAGCGCCCACGCCAATTTAGGATCGACTTCCAGATCCAGCATGCCCGCGTTGCCCGGCGCGACGATCTCATCGTGCGTGAATCCGTAATAGCGCATCAGCCAATCCGCTTGGTACAGACGATGCTCGCGCACCAGTGGCGGAGCTTGCAAAGGCAAATCGGATGAGGCATCGGGAATCGGACTGAACGCTGAGTAATACACCCTGCGCAACCGCTGGCGACGATAGAGTGCACTGCTCGTGCCAAGAATCAGCGCATCGCTGGCCCCATCGGCTCCCACGATCATTTGCGTGCTCTGCCCACCTGGCGCGTAACGCGGCGGCACAGCACGTTGAGTGCGTTGCGCACCGGGCAGTGAAACCACCCTGCCAGAGGCTTGTGCTTGAAGTTCGAGTTTCGCAATCTCAATATGCTTTGCCACATGCTTCATCGCGCCAACGAGGCCTGCAGCGTCCTTCTCAGGAGCCAATCGCTGCAAACCCTCTGTGGTGGGCAGCTCCACGTTGATGCTGAGGCGATCAGCGTAGCGACCCGCCAGCACCAGCAATTGCGGATCGGCATCGGGAATGGTTTTGAGATGAATATAGCCCCTGAAATCGTGATCCTCTCGCAAACTGCGGGCCACCTCAACCAGCTGCTCCATCGTGTAATCGGACGATTGGATGATGCCGCTCGAAAGAAACAAACCCTCTATACAGTTGCGTCGATAAAAATCCAGCGTGAGTCGCACCACCTCCTCGGCTGTGAAGCGCGCGCGCTGCACGTTGGAGCTTTTGCGGTTGATGCAATAGCGGCAGTCATAAATGCAAAAGTTGGTGAGGAGAATCTTGAGCAGCGAAACGCAGCGCCCATCGGGCGTGTAGCTGTGACAGATTCCCATCCCCTCAGCCGAGCCAAGTCCCTTGCCATCCAGCGAGTCCCTGCCCTTCACGCCACTGGAGGCGCAACTGGCGTCGTACTTGGCTGCATCGGCCAGAATTTTCAGTTTGGCGATGATTTGCATGATGCGAGCAGATGAAGTGGGACGCGAATAAACGCCTCAGAAATAACTGTACGAATTAACAGTATATAGCCATATTCAATTCATCACGCAATGACACGCTCCATCGCCTCGCACCACATCGGCGAGTCGCAGACACCGCCATGACTTCACTGGAACGCCTTGCAATCAGCATCGAGAAAGATTCGCACCGACACCGGCCCGCCTTCTGTACTGGACTACAGGTGAGGGACTTACTTGCATGGACATCGGGCGCATTTGCCTACAAGCCTTCAGCCGATGATGTGCCCACAATGAAGACCAGCGAAGAGGTGCGCACCACCGCTGACTTGAGCCGCTACACAGCTCGCTGTGTAGCACCCTGTTATTTCAAGAAAGAGGTGTTCCTATGTCTCAGCAAAATTCTCAGCAACAACAACAGAACCCTAACCAACAGCAGCCCGGTCAGGGTCAGCAAAACCCCGGCCAGCAGCAGCAAAGCCCGGGACAAAAGCAACCGGGACAATCTGGTCAGCAAGACCAGAAGCAGCAGCCTCAACAGCAACGCTGAGGCTCTTAACTCCTAAGTAAGGCTGTGGAGGACTTCGCGGTTCTCCACTTATCGAGAAAGGAAGGCTTAGAAATGAAACAGCTCCTTCCAATTCTGGGTTCGCATCAACGCCATTACGTGCCAATGCAAATGGGTCAACCCATCACGGACGAAAACTATAGCCAGATGCAAACCAAGACGTATAAACGTCAACAAGGTCAGCCATTGCCGCGTTCGCAGCAACAGCACTGACCTTTGGCGAGAGCGTCGTTACGCCGCTCTGCGCTGCCCACTCATTTCAACCGCCTGCGTGGCGGTTTTTTTCTACGCAAGGTATGTCCTACGGACGTGTACAAGCGACGACTACCGCGATGTGCCGCGTAGCCAACTAACATGAAAACAGAAGTGATCACTTCAGCACGACTTGTTGAAAAACTAGAGTGAGCAGCCTTGGCAGTTCAACTCAGCACGCGAGGATTCAATCATGGATATCGACAACACAGCATCGAGTGTCATCTCATCGGACAAGGTCAATGGCACGCACGTCTATAACCCCAATGGCGACAAACTCGGCTCCATTGAGACCCTGATGATCGACAAAATTTCTGGCCAAGTTCGCTATGCCGTTATGGAGTTCGGCGGCTTTCTTGGTATTGGCACCGACCATTACCCGCTTCCTTGGGACACCCTCCAATACAGCCCCGAACAAGGCGGTTATGTGGTGAGCCTCAGCAAGGAGCAACTGGAGGGTGCACCGCGTTATGACACTGCTTCCACGCCGGTCTATAACGACGACTATGGCCGTCGGGTCTATGAGTATTACGGCATTCCGTATCTGTAAACCGACTACCACATCAGGGCGGTCTACGAGTCACGCAGACCGCCCAATTTTCTGCCAATTCTGAGGAGGTTTGAAATGCAGTTAAGAAAGCGGAACATCGCCAACGCGAAAAGCAAATTTGAAGATTCGGTAGATAGCCTCAAGGAGGTACTCGCCAACAAAGACTTCGATCACATACCGGAAGTCAAGGAGCTGCGCCAAAAGCTCGAAGCGGGCATGGGAGAACTCGAAGATTCCGCCTCCGACATGATGAAGCAGGCACGACGCAAAGGCGCGAAGATTGCGCGCAACACGAACGCATACGTGCACGACGATCCATGGCCTGTGGTCGGTACTGCTGTTGCCTTGGGCGTATTGGCGGGCTTCTTGATCACCAAAAGATGAGGTGAGCGATGGTGCGGCCAGGCGATCACTGCATGCTCAAGAGCTCATCACTCTAAAGCCGTACCTTCGCGATTGAAGATACCGCTTTCAATCTTGCCGAATCGCCCTCCGCCCGCCGTAAGTAGATCAATATAAAAAAACCGGGACGCTGCCCGGTTTCGTTTATTAAGTGCCCGTCCTCACTTCGATTCGGTCGGCCTTGCGTCACTCATCAGGGACGAACAACGATGCTGTTCTTCACGCCCGTGACACCCTTGGTATCTCGCGCGATCGCTGCAGCACGGTCTTTTTCCGCTTGGCTCTTGGCAAAGCCTGAAAGCTGCACTTCGCCCTTCAGCGTTTCCACACTTATCGACGTCGCCGCAACAGTCTTGTCTTCGGCGAACTTGGCCTTCACAGCAGTTGTAATTCCGCTGTCATCAAGATAAGACCCTGCTGTTTGTTGATGTCGTGCGACCGAGCAACCAGTCGCTGTCAAGGCGCCTACACCCAGCGCGACAGCAAGAACGGCGATTCGAGAGATTCCTTGTGTGTTCATGTTTTCTCCTTAGGATGAGTGTTTACGTTACTTCTTCATCAAACCCAGAACGAAGGTAATGACTGCAATGATGATGAAGACAAAGAAAAGTATCTTCGCAATATCGACCGCACCCGCAGCTATTCCACCAAATCCAAAAACCGCTGCGACAAGGGCGATCACCAAAAATATCACGGCATAACGTAGCATTTGCGCCTCCTTTGCAGAGACCAATGTATGCAAAACTATTCGACTCGTTTGTAAGACTTCGCGAAGTACGAATGACGTACAAGTGCTACAACAATCTCAAATTTGAAAGAGGATTTGATTTTTTATGCAACCCATCCTCTGGGATGAATGCAACCCAAAACTGAACATCCCCGGTTTTGAACTGCCCCCAGAAGTGTGACAAACTTCAGTGGGTCATGAAGAAGTATCAAACAGATTTCAAGCTCACGGTGGTCAAGCGTTTTATGGCTGGGGAAGGCGGGGCCAAGCTGCTGGCTCGACAGTGGCCCGTGCCCGAGGAGAAGATCCGCACCTGGGTGAGCCACTACCGCCTGCACGGCATTGACGGGTTGGCAATTCAGATTCTTCATGCTCTCAATGCCTAACCCTTTACCTCATACGCTCTAAGAGCGGCTAACACAACTTCAATTTGAGGGCTCCAAAAGCATTTATGCTTCACAGTCTCATGTCCCGAGCCCCCATCAGCAAAGAGTTGTGGCAACAACTGCAACCCCTCATTCCCCCG
>NZ_JADKYZ010000008.1 GCF_015354245.1 Diaphorobacter caeni | reverse complement strand
AGTTGGTACCACTCCTTCCCATCCCGAACAGGACAGTGAAACGACTTCGCGCCGATGATAGTGCGGACTCCCGTGTGAAAGTAGGTCATCGTCAGGCTCTTACAGCCCAAACCGCCCCTAGCTCATTCGAGTTAGGGGCGTTTTGCTTTGTATGCCGACAAGTTGGGCCCACAGGAACAGCCCCTTGATCGTGTGTTTTCCGTTCCTTGTTCCTTCGTCTCTTCACTGAACTCCATGCAACTTCAGGACATTCTGTACTCACAAGGATTTGGTACCCGCCGTGTATGTGCCGGTTTGGTGCAGCAGGGGCATGTGGCCTTGTACGAAACGGGCGGCACCGAGCCTGCCGTGCACCTTGATGCGGCGGAAGACGTGGAGGAGGAAGGCCTGCGCATGCGTGTTCAGGGCGTGGACTGGCCTTATCAGGAGAAGGCGTACATCCTCCTGAACAAGCCTGTGGGCACCGAGTGCTCGCAGAAGCCCTCCGCGTATCCGAGCATCTTCACGCTGCTGCCAAGCCCCCTTCGCCAGCGCCCGAGCAAGAGCAATGTGCAGGGCGTGCAAGCCGTGGGCCGACTCGATCAGGACACCACCGGCATGTTGATTCTGACGGACGACGGTCCCTTCATCCATCGGCTGAATTCGCCCAAGCGCCATGTGCCCAAGGTGTATGACGTGACGGCAAAGCACGAGGTGACGGCGGATCAGATCAAACGCCTCCTGGCGGGGGTGGTGCTGCATGACGACAACGAGCAGGTGCGCGCAGCGGCATGCGAGCAGACCGGTACGAACACGATCCGCTTGACCCTCACCGAAGGCAAGTATCACCAGGTCAAGCGGATGGTGGCGGCCGTGGGCAATCGGGTGGAAGGGCTGCACCGTTCGCGCATCGGAACGATGGATCTGCCTGTGGATCTGGCGCCTGGAAAGTGGCGTTGGTTGACCATCGATGAGCTTAGTCAGTTGACCGCAACATCCTGATTGGGGATCACGGTCATCCGCATGTAAACGCGCCAAGCCCGCTTACACTCCGAGCCTTGTCGACTGCGCAATGGGGTCCGTTACGCCATGTGAGGACCCACGTCGTCGGATCGGAAAAAGGGATTTTTTGTGAAGTATCAGGTTTGGCACAAGGCGGGCATGGCTCTGCTGGCGGCGTTCACGATGATGGGCGCCAAGGCGAGTCTTCCGCCTGTTTTCGTTCTCAATTCCCTAGATGCGAATGTCAGCGTCATCGATCCTGAAAAGTGGGTTGAAACACAGCGCATCACCACCGGCAAGGAGCCGCACCATCTGTACCTGACCCCCGATGAAAAGTCGGTGGTCATCGCCAACGCACTCGGTGATTCGCTGACCTTCATCGACCCCCGGACCGCGCAGGTTCAGCGCACGGTGACCGGCATCGTCGATCCTTATCACCTGCGCTTCAGCCCGGACATGAAGTGGTTCGTGACGGCGGCGAATCGACTCAACCATATCGACTTCTATCGCTGGGATGGCAAGGATCTGACGCTGGCGCAGCGCGTGCCGACGGCCAAGACGCCAAGCCACCTCTGGATCGACAGCAAGAGCCGCACGGTGTACTCCACCATGCAGGACAGCGACGAACTCGTGGCCATCGACCTTGCCACCCAAAAACTCAAGTGGCGCGTGAAGACCGGCCCCATGCCGGCCGATCTCTATGGCTCGCCGGACGACAAGACGCTGTTCATCGGCCTCACCGGCGGCAAGGGCGTGGAGGTGTTCGACATCTCCGGCGAGCAGCCCGCGCGCAGCGTGCAGATCATCCCCACAGGCGCGGGTGCGCACGCCTTCCGCGCGGCGGGCGACGGCAAGCACATCTATGTGAGCAACCGCGTGGCCAACTCGATCAGCAAGATCGACATGGCAAGCCGCGTGGCGGTCGAGAGCTATGCGGCTCCCGGCGGCCCCGACTGCATGGACGTCTCCGCCGATGGTCGATACATCTATGTGGGCGCACGCTGGGCTCGCAAGCTGCTCGTGATCGATACGCATGAGAAGAAGGTGATCCAGTCGGTCAACGTCGGCAAGTCGCCGCACGGCGTCTGGACGCTGAACCACGCCAAGCGTTGACACGGGCCGCAGGTCGGGACTCATGCATCACATGGCCATGCATTTGAAGCTTTCATGCGCGCTGCTGCTGGCAGTCTCCACCGCCGCTGCGGCAGTGCAGGCACCCGTCTGCGACAAGCCGGTGTATCTGACTTTCGATACGGGGCACATGGGCGTCGCGCCGCTGATCGCCGAAGTGCTCAAGCGCGAGCAGGTGCATGCCACCTTCTTTGCTGCGAATGAGGCCACCAAGACGGGCGGCAGCAGCCTTGACAACGAATGGGCACCCTGGTGGAAGGCGCGTGCGGCCGAGGGGCATGAGTTCGCCTCGCACACCTATGACCATGTCTACTGGCGTGGGGATGTGGTGAAGGGGCAGGAGCTGTCGTTCAAGGTCAAGCCATCGGCCGGGCCGCGTGACGGGCAGCAGTTCACCATGACGGCGGCCCAGTATTGCGAGGAAATCGGCCGCTCCGAAGATCGGCTGCGCGCGATGACCGGCAAGGAGCCTCTGCCTCTGTTCCGCGCGCCGGGCGGAAAGACCTCGCAGCGTCTGCTGGCGGCCGCCAAGGCCTGTGGCTACGCGCACGTCGGCTGGGCTCCGGCGGGCTTTCTGGGTGACGAGTTGCCCAGCGAAAAATACAGCAACCAGCGCCTGCTGGATCAGGCGTTGGCGAACATCCGCAGTGGCGACATCCTGCTCGCGCATCTGGGCATCTGGTCGCGTCAGGACCCATGGGCACCGGCCGTGCTGGAGCCGCTGATCAAGGGCCTCAAGCAGCGCGGATTCTGCTTTCGCACGCTGCGCGAGCATCCCGACTACGCGGGCTGGACACGCAAGTCGAAGTAGACCTGAGCAGAACATATCAGCAGAGGGCAGGACAGAATCGTGGATTGGTGGACATCGCTATTCAACTCGGTGCAGCAATGGCTGTTCGAGAGCGTCATTCAGCCGGTCATGTTCCATTTGGGCATGGCCAATCTGCTGGAGGACGGTTACGACGCGACCGGCTGGCTGCTGGTGGGCCTGCTGCAGGTGCTGGTGATCGTCGTGGTGATCGGGCCGCTCGAGCGCTGGCGGCCGGTGGAGGCGGTCACGGATCGCAAGGCCATCCGCACCGACATCATCTACACGCTGATCCAGCGTCTGGGCCTGTTCCGTCTGGTGCTGTTCTTCACGCTCACGCCTCTGTTCGACAGCCTGTTCGGCATGCTGCGCGTCGAGGGCCTGCGCACCTACAACATCGACGCGATCTGGCAGGGCGTGACGGACCTGCCGTGGGTCAGCTTTCTGCTGTATCTCGCGGTGTTCGATCTTGTGGACTACCTGATCCATCGCGGCCAGCATCGTTTTGACTGGTGGTGGGCACTGCATTCGCTGCATCATTCCCAGCAGCAGATGACCAAGTGGTCCGACAGCCGCAACCATCTGCTCGACGATGTGCTGCGTGACGTGATCATCGTCATCGTCGCACAACTGATCGGAGTGGCGCCGGGGCAGTTCGTGGCCATCGTCGCGATTGCGCAGCTCAGTGAGAATCTGCACCACGCGAATGCACGCATCTGGTTTGGTCAGATCGGCGAGCGGCTGTGGATCAGCCCGCGCTTTCATCGTCGCCACCATGCCGTCTCGCTGGTCGAGGCGACCATGGGCGATCCGCATCTGCCGGCCCAATCGCTGAAACCGCTGCCACGCTCCATCGAATTGGCGCGCGGCTGCAATTTCGGCGTGCTGCTGCCCGTCTGGGACATGCTGTTCAGAACGGCGAACTTCGAGTTGCGCTTTGATCCTACGGGAATTGAGGATCAAGTCGTCCCCGGTGCGGACGGAAAAGTACGCAACTATGGCGACGGATTCTGGTCACAGCAGTGGCTCGGAATTCTCCGGCTGATGGGACGCGGCTGAACACGCGCGTGTCCCACATTATTCTTGGGACCATGCAGATGTCTTCCTTGTTCGATTCATTCTGGCGCGCAGCCGCCTATTGCCTGATTCCCCGGGTGATCGTGCTGTCGCTGATGCCCCTGCTGCTGATCGCCATCATCGCGGGCGTCAGCACCTATTTTTTTTGGGATGCCGCCATCGCCAGCGTCCAGCAGATGCTTGGCGACGCCGGGCTGCTCAGCGGGCTCTGGAACTGGCTTGCCAGCATGGGCTGGAATCACGTCACCGAATACCTCGCCCCGTTGCTCGTGGTGCTGGCTGCGGTGCCGGTGATCGTGCTGGTCGCCTTGCTGTCCGTGGCGGTGTTCATGACGCCGGCTCTGGTGAATCTGGTGGCCGAGCGGCGGTTTCCGCGACTGGCGCGCAAGAAGGGCGCTTCGATATTCGCGAGCGTGCTCTGGTCGGCGCTGTCCACCGTCGTCGCGCTGCTGGCGCTGGTGGTGTCGTCTCCGCTGTGGCTGATTCCGCCTCTGGTGCTGGTGCTGCCGCCCCTGATCTGGGGGTGGCTCACCTATCGTGTGATGAGCTTTGACGCGCTCTCCGAACATGCGAGCAAGGAGGAGCGCCAGACCCTCTTCGCGCGCCATCGCTACAGCCTGCTCGGCATCGGCGTGGTCTGCGGTTTTCTGGGCGCCGCGCCCAGTTTGGTGTGGGCCTCGGCGGTCGTGTTCGCGGCGGCGTTTCTGGTGCTGATTCCGGTCGCCATCTGGATCTACACGCTGGTGTTCGCGTTTTCCTCGCTTTGGTTCACGCATTACTGCCTTGCGGCGCTTGAGCGCTTGCGAGCCGAGCGCAATGAGGCGGCAGTCGAGATGCCGGCCGCCACGGCAGTGATCGATGAGGTGCCCGTGGCCTTGCCCGCCGAGCCACCGCTTGCTCTGCCCGGCGAAACGGTCGTCAAGCCGGGCAATAATTGAAGATCAACCACTTTTTGATTCGCACCGATTGACGGCGCGGATTCCGGGACCTGTCGTGACTCCCCAATTCGGACTCATCATCGTCGGCGATGAAATTCTCTCGGGCAAGCGTGCCGACAAGCACATGCCCAAAGTGATCGAGCTGCTGTCCGCGCGTGGACTGGCGCTGTCGTATGCGCACTATGTCGGGGACGATCCCGAGCGCATCACCCGCACGCTGCGGACAGCCTTTGCGACGGCCGACGTGGTGTTCAGTTGCGGCGGCATCGGCGCGACGCCGGACGACCACACCCGCCAATGTGCGGCCGCCGCACTGGACAGGCCCTTGGCGCTGCACCCGCAGGCGGCCGATCTGATCCGTGAGCGCATGCAGGATGTGGCACGCGAGGAGGGCAAGCCCTACGAGCCCGAGCGCGCCGACAATCTGCACCGCCTGAACATGGGCGTGTACCCGGAAGGCGCTCGCATCCTTCCCAACCCGTACAACAAGATTCCCGGATTCAGCTGCGATGGCCCCGGTGGGGGCACGGTGCATTTCGTGCCCGGCTTTCCGGTGATGGCCTGGCCGATGGTCGAGTGGGCGCTGGAGCACTATTGCTCCGAGTGGTTCCATCGCGAGCCGCAGACCGAGCACTCGGTCGTCGTGTACCGTGCGATGGAGTCAACTTTGACGCCGCTCATGCTTGAAATCGAGGCGACATATCCGACAATCAAGGTTTTCAGCCTGCCGAGCGTGGACCATCCGGTGCACGGACGGCACATCGAACTGGGCGTCAAGGGTGCCTCCGACGCGGTGCCCGCCGCCTGGGAAATGCTGGTGACAGCGCTGCACAGGATTGGGGCGGATCTTGGCCCTGAAATGGTGCGCAATCGGTAACCCTCTGAAGAAACTCAAATAAAGCACCAATTTGGTGCAATTTGCGAATGTGTGCTCGAGGTCTTGGCTCCACGGCACACGGTGCCTCGTGGTGGTGCATGGAGTACCGCAATCTGGCACGCATTCTGCTAACCAAGACTCTGTTTTCAATACGCGTTCATTCCCTGGAGAACATTAATGGCTAAGACCGTTGCAGACGTGATGAATATGGTGAAGGAAAACGAAGTCAAGTTCGTTGACTTCCGCTTCACCGACACTCGTGGCAAAGAGCAGCACGTGACTGTGCCGATTTCGCATTTCGACGAAGACAAGTTCACTTCGGGCCATGCGTTCGACGGTTCTTCCGTGGCCGGCTGGAAGGGCATTGAAGCCTCGGACATGCAACTCATGCCCGACCCGAACACCGCCAACATCGACCCCTTCTTTGAAGAAACCACGCTGTTCCTGCAGTGCGACGTGGTCGAGCCATCGGACGGCAAGGCCTATGACCGCGATCCACGCTCCATCGCCAAGCGCGCCGAAGCCTATCTGAAGGCTTCGGGCCTGGGCGACACAGCTTACTTCGGTCCAGAGCCAGAATTCTTCATCTTCGACGGCGTGCGCTGGACCAACGAACCCGGCAAGGTCGGCTTCGAGATCGAAGAATACGAAGCGCCATGGAACACCGGCACCAAGTTCGAGACCGGCAACCGCGGCCACCGTCCCACCACCAAGGGCGGCTACTTCCCCGTGCCTCCAGTCGACAGCACGCAGGACATGCGCGCTGAAATGTCCCTGATCATCGAATCTCTGGGCATTCCGGTTGAAGTGTTCCACCACGAAGTGGCTGGCGCCGGTCAGAACGAAATCGGCACGAAGTTCAGCACGCTGGTCGAGCGCGCCGACTGGACGCAGCAGATGAAGTACGTGATCTGGAACGTGGCCAATGCCTACGGCAAGACCGCGACTTTCATGCCCAAGCCCTACGCCGGCGACAACGGCTCCGGCATGCACGTTCACCAGTCGATCTGGAAGGACGGCAAGAACCTGTTCGCAGGCGACGGCTATGCCGGTCTGTCCGAGTTCGCGCTGTACTACATCGGCGGCATCATCAAGCACGCCCGCGCGCTGAACGCCATCACCAACCCCGGCACCAACAGCTACAAGCGTCTGGTTCCAGGCTTTGAAGCGCCCGTCAAGCTGGCCTACAGCTCGCGCAACCGCTCGGCGTCGATCCGCATTCCTTACGTGGCCAACCCCAAGGGCCGCCGCATCGAAGCGCGTTTCCCCGATCCATTGGCCAACCCCTACCTGTGCTTCTCGGCACTGATGATGGCGGGTCTGGACGGCGTGGAAAACAAGATCCATCCGGGCGAAGCCGCCACCAAGGATCTGTACCATCTGCCTCCCGAGGAAGACAAGCTGGTGCCGACCGTGTGCCACAGCCTCGACCAGGCGCTGGAAGCACTCGACGCGGACCGTGGCTTCCTGACCAAGGGCGGCGTGTTCTCCGACGCGATGCTCGACGCCTACATCGAGCTGAAGATGACCGAAGTGCAGCGCTTCCGCATGGCACCTCACCCCGTCGAGTACGACATGTACTACTCGCTGTAAGTCAGCCGGAGCAAGGGCTGGATCGTTGAACGGTCAGCCCGATGCTCCCTTGATTTGCAACAAAAGCGGCTTGACGGCCGCTTTTTTCATTGGCGCAACGGTTCTGGAGGAACGATCATGGCCTTTTGGGGTCATTGACAGCATGCTCTGTTATCGTCGGTGGATTGCATATGGCTACATGTGGCGGGAGGCAATGCCCGCACGGGCCGGTTGAACTGACGCCTGTTGCGCGAGGAATTCATGAAAAAAACACTGGTTGCTCTCTTTACTGCTGTGGCGTTGCTGCCGATGGCCTGGTCCCAGGACCGGATCTATCGCTGCGGCAACGAATACACCAACAACGCGAATGATGCCAAGCAGCGTGGTTGCAAGGTGGTGGAGGGCGGCAATGTGACGGTTCTGCAAGGTTCTCGTCCGTCCGGCGGTGGCGGTTCGGCCGCGCCACGCAGCAGCTCTTCGACGACTTCCAGTTCTCCGTCCACGGCACCCAAGGTGGACAACGCCGATCAGAAGGCGCGCGACTCCGATGCGCGGGCGATTCTGGAGGCCGAACTGCGCAAGGCGCAGTCGCGCTTCGATGAGCTGAAAAAAGAATACAACGATGGTTTCCCGCAGAAGTCCGCCCTCGAGATGCGCAATCCGCAGGGCTATGCGGAGCGCACGGCTGACATCAAGACCGGCATGACGCGCGCGGAAGCCGACGTGGAAGGCATCAAGCGCGAGCTCTCGCGCCTGAAATAAACAACGTGGCCCCCAACTCATCCAGAAACACTCCCCCTTCTGAGCAGTCCACGCGGCTGCAGTTTTCGGACAATCCGGCTGAGTGCTATCAGGCGCTCGATCTGGTTTCCACGCTCGTGGCGGTGCTCGGTCAGGATGGCTCCGTGCTGTTCGCCAACGCCGCCCTCGAGACGGCGCTCGGTCAGTCGCGCCGCACGCTGGAGGGCGTCGACTTCAGCGGCTTCTTCACCGATTCCTCCATTCTTCGCAACGCCCTGTCGGGAGCCCGCGACGCGGACTTCGCCGCTCTGCGCTTCGAGTCGGGCCTGCGCCGGGTCCCGCAGGATCCGTTGCCGGTGCATGTGCACCTGTCGTGCGTGGAGCAGGGCGGTGACGTGCTGGTCGAGTGCTGGCCGCTCGAGGCGCAGGCAAGGCAGGACCGCGAAGAGCGGCTGCGCGAGCAGGCGCTTGCCAACAAGGAGTTGATCCGCAACCTCGCGCACGAGATCAAGAATCCGCTCGGCGGCATTCGCGGCGCGGCGCAGTTGCTGGAAATGGATCTGCCCTCGCCCGACCTGCAGGAGTACACGCAGGTCATCATCCACGAGGCCGACCGGCTGCAGAGCCTGGTGGACCGCTTGCTCGCGCCGCACCGCCATCCGCACCAGGTGGGCGACGTGAACATCCACGAGGTCTGCGAACGCGTGCGCTCCCTTGTGCTGGTGGAGTTTTCGCGTGGTCTCGAGATCAAGCGGGACTACGACATCTCGATTCCCGAATTCCGGGGCGACCGTGAGCAGCTCATACAGGCCCTGCTGAACATCGTGCAGAACGCGGCGCAGGCGCTGACCGAACGCATCGCGACGGGCGACGCGCAGATCATTTTGCGCACCCGCGTGGCACGACAGGTAACATTTGGTCGCCAGCGTTATCGGTTGGCATTGGATTTGCATGTGATCGACAACGGACCAGGCGTGCCCGAGACGATCAAGGAGCGAATCTTCTATCCTCTTGTCACGGGCAGGGATGGGGGGTCGGGCCTCGGACTGACGCTGGCACAGACTTTTGTGCAGCGCCACCATGGCCTGATCGAGTGCGACAGCGTTCCAGGACGCACGGATTTTCGCATCCTCATTCCGCTGCCTTGAGGTCCTTGAAAACAACGGGGAGCGATCCCCCTTCAACAAGGAAGTAGAAACACATGAAGCCGATCTGGATAGTAGACGACGACCCATCGATCCGCTTCGTCCTGGAGAAAGCGCTGGCGCGCGAGCATCTGCCGACCCGCAGCTTCTCGAACCCGCGCGAGGTCCTGGATGCGCTCGCCGACATAGCCGCCGGTGACGTGTCGCACAGCGGCCCGCAGGTGCTGGTGAGCGACATCCGCATGCCGGGTGGATCGGGTCTGCAATTGCTCGAGAAGCTGCGCGAGCTCCAGCCCGGCCTGCCGGTGATCATCATGACGGCCTATTCGGATCTTGACAGCGCCGTCTCCGCTCTGCAGCGCGGGGCCTTCGAATATCTGCCCAAGCCGTTTGATCTGCCCAAGGCGGTGGAACTGATCCGCCGCGCCGTGGAAGAAAGCCAGCGCGAGCAGGTCGCCGAGGAGCGTCAGGCCGCTGCGCCTGAAATCCTCGGTCAGGCCCCCGCGATGCAGGACGTGTTCCGCGCCATCGGCCGCCTCAGCCAGAGCGCGGTCACCGTGCTCATCACGGGCGAGTCGGGTTCGGGCAAGGAACTGGTGGCGCGCGCGCTGCACAAGCATTCGCCGGTTTCGGGGGGGCCGTTCGTGGCGATCAACACCGCCGCCATTCCCAAGGATCTGCTGGAAAGCGAGTTGTTCGGCCATGAGCGCGGCGCGTTCACCGGCGCGCAGACGCAGCGCCGTGGCCGCTTCGAGCAGGCGGAAGGCGGCACGCTGTTTCTCGATGAAATCGGCGACATGCCCTTCGATCTGCAGACGCGATTGCTGCGTGTGCTCTCCGATGGGCATTTCTACCGCGTGGGCGGCCATGCGGCTGTGAAGGCGAATGTGCGCGTGATTGCCGCGACGCACCAAAACCTCGAGACCCGCGTCAAGGACGGCGTGTTCCGCGAGGACTTGTTCCACCGTCTGAACGTGATCCGCCTGCGTCTGCCCGCGCTGCGCGAGCGCAAGGAGGACGTGCCCGCCCTGACGCGTCATTTTCTGCAGCAGAGCGCGCGCCAGTTGGGCGTGGAGCCCAAGCGCATCTCCGAAGCGGCACTTGCGCGTCTGCAGTCGTTCGACTTTCCTGGCAACGTGCGCCAGCTCGAGAACATCTGCCACTGGCTCTCCGTCATGGCGCCTGCGCAGGTGATTTCCGTGCAGGATCTTCCGCCGGAGGTGCTGAGCGCGCCGGTGAGCGCCACCGATGCGGCGATGGCGCAAGCGGTCGCTGTGGCACCGCAGGTGCATGGCATCGTCTCGCCCGCAACGGACACGGTGCTTGAGGCGCCTGCGGCGAACGTTCAGGCGCCCGCGCCGGGTGCGAACGGCGGCGCTGGCATGGTGGGCGGTTATGGCCACGTCTATCCCTCACCGGCCGCAGCCACGCAACCGGCGGAGCAGGGCCTGGCCGTGTCCCAGACGGGCTGGGAGCAGTCGCTCGAGGCCGAGGCGCAGGAGCTGCTGCGCGAAGGCCGTCCCGAGGTCTGGGACATTCTCACGCGCCGCTTCGAGTCGCGTCTGATCAAGACGGCACTGCACGAGACGCATGGCCGTCGCATGGAGGCGGCGCAGCGTCTGGGCATTGGGCGCAACACCATCACACGCAAGATCCAGGAGCTGGGGCTGGACGATCACAGAGGGGCTGACGAGGCGTGATGCCGGGTAGAGGGGTGGTTTTCCATTTTTTTGGAAATTTTTCACCCCGTTTGATGGCCTGCTCCGATTCAGTGGATGTCCTTCATCCATTTCGAGGAGCAAGCCATCATGGTTTCGACATTCACACTTCGCCGCACCGTCTCCCGGCTCTTGATCGGCGCCACGCTGCTGGGCGGTCTTTCCCTTGCGGCGCAGGCCGCGAAACTGGCCGACGTGCGGCTGGTCGAGCGCAACAGTGGACGCGTGCTGCCGGTCTATTTCCATCAAGGCGAGTACTGGGTGGCGGGCAGGCCCGGCGCCAACTATTCCATCGACATCACCAACCGCACGGGTCGCCGCATCATGGCGGTCGTCAGCGTGGATGGCGTCAACGCGATCACCGGCAAGAGCGCCTCGGCCACGGCCGATGACGGCTATGTGTTCAGCCCGTGGCAGAACTGGGGGATCACCGGCTGGCGCAAGAGTGACAGCCATGTCGCCGCGTTCTATTTCTCGGAGAGCGATGCGTCCTATGCCAGCCGTACGGGCCGCCCGCGTGATGTGGGCGTGATCGGCGTGGCACTGTTCCGCGAGCGGGCCCCCGAACCCGTGCGCCCCGCGCCGCCCATCTCGCGACGCGGTCCGGTAAACGAAGAGAGCGAAAAGTCCAGCCGCTATGACGGCGCCGCCGATGCGCAGGCCAGCGCCGCGCCGGCGTTACCAGCGCCTGGCTCGCAGAACGTCCCAAGCCCTCAGCCATCGGCAGCCGCAACCGAGGCCGCCAAGCCCCACGCGCAAGAAAAGAGCGCCGACCTCGCCGCCAAGCGCAGCCCCAGTCCAAGCCCCAGCCCGAGCCTGGGAACCGGCCATGGTTCGCTCGAAACCTCCTACACCTCGAAAACCGAGTTCGACGCGGCCACCCGCAGGCCCGAGCAGGTCGTGCGCTTTCGCTACGACAGCTACGCCAATCTGGTCGCCAAGGGCGTGATTCCTGCACCGCGCGGCGAGCGCACGCCCAATCCCTTTCCCGCGCAGGGAAACGATGGCTTCGTTCCCGATCCTCCACGCTGGTAAGCCGATCCGCTGCTGGATTGTGCGATTTTCTCCACAGCCGGGACGGCAGGGCATCTCGCTTTGCATAATGCCCGGCATGGTGGAGTCCGAACTGCAGTCCCTTGCCGACGAAGCGCTGATGCTGGCCTACGCCGGTGGCCGCGCCGCGGCATTCGAATGTCTGTATGACCGCCACGGCAAGCGTCTTTGGCGCTATCTGTTCCGCAACACCGGCAATCCGGCGCTGGCCGACGATCTGGGGCAGGAAGTCTGGTTCGCAGTGGTGGACGCGGCGCCGAACTATCAGGTGAAGGCCAAGTTCACCACCTGGCTGTTCACGCTGGCGCACCACAAGCTGGTGGACCACTGGCGCAGCCACCGGCCACAGATCAGCCTGAACGAGGAGTCCCAGGAAGCCATGTCGCTGGCCGAAACACTGTTTGCGAATTCCGGCTTCGAGCCCGAGCGTCTGCAGGGCCGCAAGGATCTGGCGCGCGCGCTGCTGGATGCGCTCGCCGATCTGCCGGAAGACCAGCGCGCAGCCTTTCTGTTGCAGGCCGAGGGCGACCTCAGCGTGGCCGATATCGCCGCCGCGACCGGCGTGCCGCAGGAGACCGCCAAGACCCGTCTGCGCTACGCCCGCGCCAAGCTGCGCCAGGCATTGGAGGTGCTGGCATGACTGATCGCACCCAAGAGAACCACACATCGGGCGGCAATGCGGACGACCAGCTTGTCGCGCTCTATCGCGAGGCGGTCGCGGAGGATCGCGGACCCGGCGCCGACAGCCGCGAGCGTGTGCTCGCCCGCGCCCGGGAGATGGCCGCACGACGCGCCGAAGCCGCTTCGGTGCGGGAGCAGAAACCACGCGGCGAGGCCGCCAACGACCGTCGCTGGCTGCGTCACGCGCTCGGCAGCGTGGCGATGATCGGGCTGGTCGGCTGGCTGACCATGCAGCATCTCGATGAGCCCGGAGCGCCTCAGCTCGACACCGCACCCGCACCCGCATCCGTGTCCGCGCCAGCGCCCGTGCCAGCCTCCTCGCCTGCGGCGGCGGCTCCGATGTCTGGTGCCTCCGCTCACGCCCCAGAAGCCGCCGAGACGGAAAAGAAAACGAATCGCGGCGCCGATGTCATGAACAGCGCGGCCATCCCCAAGCCGGCGCCTGCCGGTGAGCAGGACAAGGCGGCGGCCAAGGAAGAGCGGGCCCTGCGCGAAGAAGCGCCTGCAGCGGTCCCCGCGCCGGAGCCGCGAAGAATTCCCGCCCCCCAGTCACCCCCCATGCCTGCACCTGCTCCTGCGCCCGTCCCAGCACCCGCACCGGCAGCCGCTCGGGCGCCTGCCCCCATGTCCCCTCCGGCTGCCGAAGTCGCGCCGGGCTCTGCGGATTCCAGCGCCCCTGCCGCTGTGTCGGGCGCTGCGCCTCGCGATTCGCTGTCGCGTCTCAAGGCCGCGCGGCAGGGCAACGCCGCGTCGAAGCCGCTGCCGATCTGCGATGCGGACATGGACGCCGAGGCGCTCGCCGAGCAGACCCGCCGCATCAAGGCGCGGGACGAGGCGCTCGCGCAAGGCCAGCCCTTGCCCGAGCCCGCACCGATCTGCAGGCCCGTCAAGGACGAGGCATCACCGTCACGCTGAAACGGTTTTCTGAAAAGGGAGTCAGCCCAGCGTCACCACGACCGGTGTGTGGTCGCTCGGCTGCTTGTTCTTGCGCGGCGTGCGGTCGATGGTGCAGGCCGTCACCGAGCCCTTGAGCGCGTCGCTCACCAGAATGTGGTCGATGCGCAGGCCCCGGTTCTTCTGGAAGCCCAGCATGCGGTAGTCCCACCAGGAGTAGCTTTTCTCCGGCTGGTCGAACATGCGGTAGGCGTCGGTGAGTCCGAGGCCGAGCAGGTTCTGGAAGTGCGTGCGCTCTTCGACCGTGTGGTGGATGGTGTCCTTGAGGCCGACGGGGTCGTAGGAGTCGCGGTCTTCCGGCGTGACGTTGAAGTCGCCCATGATGACCAGGCGCTCATGCTTCTGCAGCTCTGCGCGCACCCAGTTTTCGAGCGCGGCGAGCCACTTCATCTTGTAGGCGAACTTTTCGCTGCCCGGCTCCTGGCCGTTGACGAAATAGCAGTTGATCACGCGCAGCGGACCCGCATCGGTCTCGACCGTGCCTGCGATCACGCGCGCCTGTTCGTCTTCGTGCAGCGGGATGTTGCGCACCACCTCGTCGGCCGGCTTCTTCGTGATGAGCGCCACGCCGTTGTAGGTCTTCTGCCCGAAGCACACGCTCTGGTAACCAAGCGCCTCGAAGGCGTCATGCGGAAACTTGTCGTCGGTGAGCTTGAGCTCCTGCAGCCCCAGCACGTCGACCGGATTGGCCTGAAGCCATTCCAGTACCTGCTGGAGGCGCACGTTGAGGGAGTTGATGTTCCAGGTGGCGATTTGCATGCGGGCATTCTATGTGCCCGCAGCGGCCGACACCGCCGATGGTGTCATTCGGCGGATCCGCGTGAGTCGGCGTGGATCGAGGGATCGATCAGTCCGCCTTGCGCTCGTAGGTCACGAAGCTGAAGCGCATGCCGTTGGCCGCCACCTGATCGCTGCGTGCGGTTTCCTTCCACTCGGGGCCGAGTTCGGGGGCATAGGCGTCGCCCTCGAAGCTCTGGTGGACCTCCGTGACCTCCACGCGCTGGGCCAGAGGCAGGGCAAGCGCATAGATCTGCGCGCCGCCGATCACCCAGACCGTGTCAGCGCTCTGGCTCGCGATGGCGAGCGCGTCGTCGAGGCTGGTGGCAGGCTTGGCGCCGTCCTGCTGCCAGACTTCCTGGCGCGTGACGACGATGTTGGTGCGGTCGGGCAGGGGGCGGAATCGTTCGGGCAGGGAGTCCCACGTCTTGCGGCCCATGATGACCGGGCGGCCCAGCGTGAGCTCCTTGAAGTGCGCCATGTCCTCCGGCAGGTGCCAGGCCATGAGGCCGTCCTTGCCGATGACGCCGTTGTCGGCTCTTGCGAAGATCAGATTGATTTGCATGGCGCTTCCCCTCTTGGTCTCATTGGTCAAGGCGACAACATAATCTCAAACGGCCACAGGTGCCTTGATGGCGGCGTGGTGCTCGTAACCCACAACTTCAAAATCCTCGTACTCATAGTCGAAGATGGAGTCGGGCCGGCGCTTGATGTGCAGCGTCGGATAGGCGAACGGCGTGCGCGCCAGCTGGGTCTCGACCTGTTCGAAATGGTTGTTGTAGATGTGGCAGTCGCCACCCGTCCAGACGAAATCCCCGACCGCCAGATCGCACTGCTGGGCCAGCATGTGGGTGAGCAGCGCGTAGCTGGCGATGTTGAACGGCACGCCGAGGAAGATGTCGGCGCTGCGCTGGTAGAGCTGGCAGCTGAGCTTGCCGTCGGCCACGTAGAACTGGAAGAACGCATGGCAGGGCATGAGCGCCATCTCGGGCAGGTCGGCCACGTTCCAGGCGCTCACGATGATGCGGCGGCTGTCCGGGTTGGACTTGAGCTGCTTGACCACCTCGGCGATCTGATCGATGTGGCCGCCATCGGGCTTGGGCCAGTTGCGCCACTGCACACCGTAGACCGGGCCGAGGTCGCCGTCTTCGCGCGCCCATTCATCCCAGATGGTGCAGCCGCGCTCCTGCAGCCACTTGACGTTGCTGTCCCCGCGCAGGAACCACAGCAGTTCCAGAATGATGGACTTGAGATGCACCTTCTTGGTGGTGACCAGCGGAAATCCTTCCGACAGATCAAAGCGCATCTGGTGCCCGAACACGCTGCGGGTTCCCGTGCCGGTACGGTCGGTTTTCGCCACGCCATGCTCGTGGACGTGACGCAGAAAATCTTCGTACTGGGAGCGCACGGGGCGCGGCGGGTGGTTCGTGCTCATTGGGGACCGATACATTCTGTGCATCAGCTGATGGCCAAGCACAGGAAAAACTAGTGGACAGTGCCTAGTGTGCCACGCCCTTGAGAGACTTACACGCCGGTGCGAGAAGCACCTTTGCGTTTTGAAACAATTCGACAGGCCGTGTCACTTTTAAGGAGAAAGTGGGTCGCGCGGCTGCCGGAAAATGGGCTTTCGTATATTCGGAGCATTCGCGAGCCAGAGATTCCATGCCTGAGTGGAATGCCTCCCGGCCTCGAAGCCATGAAAGGTGGATATTTGTGGATGTGAACCAGCGTTTGTCGTGGAAAACCTGTCTTTGGGCCTGTGCTGCTGCATTGAGCCTCGGTGCCTGTGATTCGAAGAATTCGCAGGATCAGTCGGGTGGAGCGTCCTCATCCGCCGCGCAGGCCTCCGCCGCCCAAGGTGAGGCGATCGGTCCGGTGATTGAAGCGTCGACCCCCACCGTGGCAACTCCCCCGGCTCCCAGCGTCGCCGAGCAGATTCATGCCTACAAGGCGTCTCCGGGTGAGGCCGCACTGGACAGCCTCAGACCGTTTCTTGGCAAGAATCCGAATGAAGGCACGGACTACCTGCGACAGGGCATTCTGGCGGAGCGCATGAAGAAACTGCTGGGTGACCGCTATGACGCGGTGCTCAAGAATTTGGAGACAGTCGGGCCGCTGACCAAGGAAGGCGGACGCTGGAGCATTGTCGGCAACCGCCAGCATCAGGGTGGCAAGGAGGTCGCAGCGGTCGTGATCGATCCGGGGCGCAATGGTCTGCGTGTGTGGCTGCTGAGCAATGGGCAGCAGACGACCTACACGGATCTGGGTGAGGGACACGTCATTCCCTGGACACCCGACGTGAAGAAGGTGATGGCGAACGCACCTGGCGGCGGCGCTGCAAAATGACGAGGCACGGTGGGTGCCTGCGGCTCCACCGTCCCGTCGTCAAGGGTCACAAGGTCACAAGGTCACAAGGTCACCTTCAAGATGGCGCCTTCGCTGGCCGCCAGCAGTGTCTTGTCTGATGTCGCGTGCAGGCTGGTGATGTCATTGAGTGCGCCCGGCAGAGAGCCCAAGCGGACGCCGAGGTGAAAGGGTTTGCCGGAACCCGCAACCACCGTCATCCCTCCACCCGCATCCACGGCATGGATCAACATGCTGTGAGCCGGATAGCTGTCTTCCGAAGTCATGGCGACAAAGGCCTGACCGGACGGGGCAATCGCAAACTGCCTGTAGTTGCGTGCCGGCGTACCTGGATTCACAGGTGAGCGCCAGATCTCGATGGGTGCCGAGTTCGTCGCTTCAAAACGAAGGATCCGGTCGCCTGTGCCCAGATAGACACGCCCCTGTGCATCGGTGGCCAGCCGCCCACCCCAGTAGACGCGGGGATCGCTCAATCCGCCTTCCTGTACGCGCCCGGGCGTGCCAGCCATCGTGCTCACTTCGCCATGCTTGTCGATGCGCCGAATGGTGTTGCCGTAGCGGAAACGGTCCGCGGGCTGCATGATCACGACTTCCGATTCGGAGTCGGTCTCGGCCTTGGGAGCGTCGCCCACCCATAGGTTGCCGCTGGCATCGAATGCGAGGCTTCCAGGCACTGCGAAACGCGCCTGCGCGGCTGGGCCATCCGCAAACCCGACCTCGGCAGCAGCTCCGGCAAACACCTCAGCGCTGCCGTTGAAGCGTGCTCGCATGATGGCACTGCGATCGATGTAGTAGATGTCGCCGGCTTCATCGACCGCAATGGAGTCCATCAAGTGCGAGATGGCGGGTGCTTGAAACTCCAGCGTGGTGACCATGCCATTGGGCGCCACCTTGCGCACCACCAGCCTGGATGGAGCACCGCCGACTTCGGCCATGGGCTGGGCATGCAGCACGTAGAGATTCCCGGACTGGTCGGTGCAAGTGACCATGGCCCTGAACATGAAGCGCGCATCCGCTCCCTGACCGTCTCGAGACGCCGATTCCGCGTTCAATCCGACCCATGACGTCACTGTCCGCGTGGCGGGATGCACGCGCCGCAGCGCGGCGGCGTCTTCTGTGACCAGAAGATCGCCATCCGGCAGGCGCACCATGGATCGAGGCCGCGCAAAGCGTGCGCCATCTCCGGTTCCGTCCTTGGGCTGCGTGGCTTCCCAGGTCGTACCAGAGGTTCCAGCCACTCCGGCCACGGGATTTGCATTGCCGTGCATGTCCATGACAATGATGCGATTGTCCTGAATGGCGTAGAACCGGCCGGCATCTGCGGGGATGAGGTTGTACACGCCGAAGAGCGGCGTGAAGCCATCGTTCGGGCGTGTCAGGCTGGTGACGACGCCGTCCGGCGTGACCTTGCGGAAGTAGGCGCCATCCTTGGCCAGCAGTGTGCCATCCGGCATTGCCATGAGCTGGGAGAGGTCAAGGAACGTGGCTCCGCTGCCCTGACCATCGATCCAGGTGAAGTCGTTGGCCGAACGCGGCCTGCCCGCGATGGTGCTGATCTGCCCGCCGCGGGAGAGTCGGCGGATGGTCGTTTCCTGATCGCTCCCGATGTCCTGACCGTGATCGATGACATACAGGTTGCCATCAGCGTCGAAGACGGGAGAGCTTAAATGCCCCAACAAGGCGCTGGCACCGTCGCCGTCCTGACGGCCCAGCACGCCGGGCTTGCCCGCGACGACCTTCCATGTCTGTGCCGCGGCATCCACCAGTTGTGAAATGGTGGATGCGGCCACCATGAACCAACGGCCATCGGGGCTGGCGGCCAGTATGCCGCCCATCGTGTTTGCGTCCACCGGGGTGAAGCGCAACTGCGCGTCAGGCGTGATGCGGGCCATTGCGGAGTTCTGAAAGATCCAGACGTCCCCATCCGGTGCGACGGCCATGTTGGAGTTGCCCGTGGGCAGTCGTGCCGCCGCGCCTTGCCCTTCCATTTGACCAGTGCCACCCAGAGTTCCAGCGAGCAGCGCGATTCCGGACGATGCCGGGGCCGGGGCCGGTGCGGGCGCCGGGGCTGGTGGAGGCGCGGGTGCCGGAGGCGGGGACGCCTCCGAGTCCGATCCGCCTGAGCCGCCACATCCGCTCAACGCCAGCGTGCCAGCGCCGATCAGCGCGACGAATTTCCGTCGAGACGGTACCGATGGTGCGTCGCGGCCCTGCAATCCGTCATCCGCGTCGTTTGCTTCATGTCGATCCGGCATCTCGGCGTGGCTCCTCGTGGTGGATGGCATGGGCCGGACCATAGCATGCGAGGGCCGTGAGTCGCTCGGGGTTTTTGCCCCTCAGGTGGTCACCGGAAGGTGGCGCAATCCTGGCTCTGCGCCGCCGGCAG
Source organism: Diaphorobacter caeni (assembly GCF_015354245.1). Taxonomy (GTDB): domain Bacteria; phylum Pseudomonadota; class Gammaproteobacteria; order Burkholderiales; family Burkholderiaceae_C; genus Diaphorobacter_A; species Diaphorobacter_A caeni. Next base: position 330,185 of record NZ_JADKYZ010000008.1, on the reverse strand, counting down.
CACCCGCCCCGGATTCATGATTCCCTGCGGGTCCAGCGCGGCCTTGATCGCGCGCATCATCGACAGCGCCACGGGCGACTGGTACTTCTGCAGCTTGTCTACCTTGAGTGCTCCCACGCCGTGCTCTGCGGAGAAGGAGCCGCCGAACTTCGCCACGGCTTCGTAGACCAGATGGTTGACGTGGTCCTCGTGCTCCAGCATGAAGGCCTTGGGGTCGCCCTCGGTCGGAGCCTGCACGTTGTAGTGCAGATTGCCGTCGCCCAGATGGCCGAAATTCACGATGCGCACGCCCGGCAGCTCGCGCTGGAGCAGGGCGTCCGCGTATTCCACGTAGTCGGGAATGTGCGATGCGGCGACGGAAATGTCGTGCTTGATGTTCGGGCCTTCCTCGGCCTGCGCAAGCGGGATGCTTTCGCGGATGTGCCAGAGCTCATGCGCCTGCGCGAGGCTTTCCGCGACCACCGCATCGAGCACGCAGCCGTCCTCGAGGGCCTTTTCGAGCAGGCTCTCGAAGCGTTCGCGCGCATGGTGTTCGGACTCGCTGTCGGAGTTCTCGAGCAGCACGCAGTAGGGCGCGCCCTCCATGTCGGCAAACGGAATGCGCAGCTGAGGCATGTGGCGCGCGACGAAGCTCAGCGCGAACTGGCCCATGACCTCGAAGCCGGTCAGACCCGCTCCGAGCTGCTGGTGCGCGAGGCCGAGCAGCCGCACCGCGGCCTGCATCGACGGCACGGCGGCCCAGGCGGTGAGCTGCGCTGCGGGCTTGGGGTAGAGCTTCATCGTCGCGCCGGTGATCACGCCGAGCGTGCCCTCGCTGCCGATGAACAGATCGCGCAGGTCGTAGCCGGTGTTGTCCTTGCGCAGGCCCTTGAGCCCTTCCCAGATCTCGCCCTGGGCGGTGACCACCTCCAGCCCGAGGCACAGCTCGCGCGTGTTGCCGTAGCGCACCACCTGCGTGCCGCCCGCATTGGTGCCGAGGTTGCCGCCGATCGTGCAGCTGCCCTCGGCGGCGAGCGAGAGCGGGAAAAGAAAGCCTTCGCGATCCGCCGTTTCCTGCAGACTCTGCAGAATGCAGCCTGCATCCACGGTCATCGTGAGATTGGCATGGTCGATGTGGCGCACCGCGTTCATGCGGGTGAGACTCAGCACCACCTGCTGGCCGCTTTCGTCGGGGGTCGAGCCGACCGAGAGGCCGGTGTTTCCGCCCTGAGGAACGATGCTCGCCTTCTCATCGGCGCAGGCGCGGACGACGTCCGCCACCTCCTGCGTGCTGCCGGGCCGCACCACGGCCAGTGCCTTGCCGCGCACGCGGCGGCGCCAGTCCTGTTCGTAGGCGATCAGATCTCCTCCGGTCAGTACATTGTTGGCGCCGACGATCTGGCGCAGGCGGTCGAGGAGTGCAGTGGATGGCATGTGAGGATTCCCGTGTCGGAGCGAGCGGCGCCACAATGGTCCGCCGTCTCGATCCGTTGAATTTAGTCGGCGGGCTTTGGCATGGCAATGGTGGGGTGATTCATCGGGCTCATCGGGCCGCGTGTGCAGACTGGCGCACCGATTTCTGACGCAGCCGCACGTGCAGCGCGCAGGCCGTGAACAGCAGCAGACACAGCGCGATCTCGATCATCGCGAGCCAGTTGCCCGGAGCCTTGTCGCTCCACGCACGCACCACGCCTTCAGTGAAATACAGCCACACCACCAGACTGACCCAGCGGTAGGTGTACATGCGGCGCTTGAGCAATCCGGCCAGCGGAACGCACAGCGGCAGCGCCTTGAGCACCAGCCACGAGCCGCCCGGGCGCAGCGGAGCGAGCCACAACTCCCACAGCACGCTCAGCACGATCAGGCCCAGCAGACTGCCCACAGCGAGCCAGCGGGTGAGCGCCACATCGCCCTGGACGGTGAGGGGCGCGGCGGAGTCATTCGGGGCGGATGCAGTCATGAGGGCGAGCGAAGGAGGGTTCGTTAAGATGGGCGTTCACGGCCATCATCGGGTGGCTGCAGCAATCGCTCCAACCAACCTGCCATCATAGCCACCATGAGTCTGCGTTTTTCGTCCATTCTTGCGCGCCTCGAAGTCTGGGTCGAAGAACTCTCGCACTTTCCGTGGGGCACCACGGCGCACACCTTGCGCGAACGCTTTCGCGAGGACCGGCTGGGGCTCACAGCCAGCAGCCTGACCTTCACCACGCTGCTCGCGCTCGTGCCGTTCGTGACCGTCGCGCTGGCCGTCTTCACCGCGTTTCCGATGTTCGGAAAGATGCAGGAGTTGTTGCAGCGCTGGCTGGTCGACAGTCTGATCCCCGACACCATCGCGCGCTCGGTGCTCGACTACCTCACGCAGTTCTCGGCCAAGGCCAGCGGGCTCGGGGCGGTGGGCCTGAGCATTCTGTTCATCACCGCGCTGGCGCTGATTCTCACGATTGACCGCACGCTCAACAACATCTGGCGCGTGCCCAAGCTCAGGCCGCTGGGCCAGCGCGTGCTGATCTACTGGGCCGCGATCACGCTGGGTCCGCTGCTGCTGGCCATCAGCCTCACGCTCACCACGTCGATGGCTTCGGCGGCCTCGCGTGGCATCGGGCAGGCGCTGCCGCAGAGCACGCGCTTCATCTTTGACTCCATCGAATTCGTGCTGCTGGCAGCCGGCATGGCGGGGCTGTACCGCTATGTGCCCAACACGCTGGTGCACTGGCGGCATGCGTGGGCGGGCGGCATCTTCGTGTCGATCGGCATCGAAGTGGCGAAGAAGGTGCTGGGGCTGTACCTGTCGTCGGTGCCCACTTACTCCGTCCTCTACGGCACGTTCGCCACGCTGCCGATTCTGCTGCTGTGGATCTACGTGGCCTGGGTGATCGTGCTGCTCGGAGCGGTGGTCGCCGCATATCTGCCGAGCCTGCTGGCCGGTGTCGCGCGGCGGGCCGGTGGGCCGGGCTGGAACTTCCTGCTGGCGGTGGAACTGCTGCAGCAACTGCATGCGCAGCGCGGCAGCCCTCCCCATGGACTCACGGCATCACAGGTCGCGCAGCGGCTGGGGGTGGAGCCCCTGCAACTGGTTCCAGCGCTCGATGCATTGACCGCGCTGGACTGGGTCGTGCAGGTGAACGAAACCGCCGCAGGCGATTCCGACGATGCCGATGCGCGCTATGTGCTGGTGGCGGATCCTGTGAGCACGCTTCTGCAGCCACTGGTGGAGCGGCTGCTGATCGAACGCACCGACACGCTGGAGCGTTACTGGAGCAACACCGGCATGGAAGTCATCAAGCTGGCGGACGTGCTGCCGCGCGAGACGGCGCTGAAGGTCAGTTCCTGATCGACGCCGCGGCCGCGCTGCCGTTGAGCACCGCGCCCTCAAGCGTTGCGGGATAGGGCCCATCGACATAGTCGCCACAGGCCAGCAGCCCGGGTGCGATCCGCATGGCGGGGCGCTTGAGGCCCGGTGTGCAGGCAAACGTCGCGCGCTTTTCCACCACGGTCTGGATGTGCTCCAGATCGTGCAGACCCAGTTGCTCCGCCGCCTGCAGCATCACCTGCTGAAGCAAGGCGTCGCGCTCGCCGTCGAATGCACTGACGACAAAGGCCAGCACGCCGGAATCGCCATACAGCTGAAAGCGATCGAACACGAATTGTGCGGGGCGCGTCGCGCTGGAACGCAGCGCCGTCATCGGGTGGGTGAGCAGCGGCTGGTCACGGCCCGTGCCCACCCGCAGGTAGACGGTGGCGATTGCCCCGAACTGCAGCGCCTGCGCGCAGGCCGCCCAGTCGCGCATGGCGTGATCATCGGGCGTGGCTGCGCTCGCCACCAGCCGCGCCGTTTCAGCGCTGGGCGTGGCCAGCAGCACGGCGTCGAACGGCTGGCCATCCACCAGCCAGCCCGCGCCATCGCGCTGAAGCACGCGCACGCGCCTGCCCAGTTGCACGTCCGCCGATCCGCGCGCCAGCAACCAGCTGCACGCGGCCTGCGGAAACAGTGCGCCCATATTCATGCGCGGCAGCAGCAGGTTTGAGCCGCCACGCCCGCTGAACAGGCTGTCGCGCAGCACGCGCAAAAACACTTGTCCGCTTGAGTCGACCGCCAGCGTGTTGAGCGCCGACACGCACAGCGGATCGATGAACTCGTCCATGAGCCGCTTCGGCAGCCCCGCGCAGAGGTCGGCCACGCTGGCCGATGCGCTGCATCGAAAGCCCTGCAGACGCCACTTGGCGGCACGCATCAGCAGGGCCAATTTCTCCCGAGCCGACCAGCCGCGCGCGCGCGCAATGCCGAGCAGCGCGTCAAACGGAGGTGCCGCATCCGGCAACTGCAGACCGCCACCATCGGGAAACACCAGTGCCAGCGGCGTGCGCAGCAGCGCCTTGTCTGGATCGACTCCGACCTTGCGCATCAGCCGCAGGCATTCGGCATACGCGCCGATGAGGATGTGCTGACCGTTGTCGAGCACCAGAGGCTTGCTGCTGAGTGCATCGTCGACCTGCACGGCCCGCGCCCGGCCGCCCGGTGTACGTGCTGCCTCGAAAACGGTGACCTGATGGCCCGCCTCGGCCACACCCACGGCTGCGGCCATGCCGGCCCAGCCCGCGCCGATCACCGCAATCCGCTTCACTGCATTTTTCGTGGGAATGGACACCGCTTACATGCGCCCCAGCGCCTGCATCTTCCATGCGAGCCACAGCTTGCGCAGCGGCGTGAGACTGATGCGCTGGTGCAGCACCTTGAAGTCTTCACTTTCGATCTCGCGCAGCAGCGTGCGGTAGATGCTCGCCATCATCAGGCCGGGCTTCTGCGCGCGGCGGTCGGCGCCAGGCAGCATCGCCAGCGCCTCGTCGTAGAGTTGATGCGCGCGTTCGGCCTGAAAGCGCATCAGTTTCGTGAAGTTCTCGGAATACTTGCGGTTGGTGATCTCGTGCGCCTTCACGTCGAACTGCTGCAGCTCGGACACCGGCAGGTAGATGCGGCCCATCATCGCGTCCTCGCCCACGTCGCGGATGATGTTGGTGAGCTGGAACGCAAGGCCCAGTTTGTGTGCGTATTCCGTCGTCTTGGGATCGGACTGGCCGAAGATCTTGGCCGACACCTCGCCCACGACCCCCGCGACCAGATGGCAGTAGCGCTGCAGACCGGGAAAATCGAGATAGCGGGTCTGCTCCAGATCCATCTGGCAGCCTTGGATGATGGCCTGAAACTGCCGCTCTTCCAGACCGTAGGCCGGCACGTGCGGCATCATCGCCAGCATCACAGGATGGGTGGGCTTCCCGGCGAAGGCCTGACTGACCTCCGCCTGCCACCACGCGAGCTTGGTGCGCGCGACGCCGGGGTCGGAGACTTCGTCGACCACGTCATCGACCTCACGGCAGAAGGCGTAGAAGGCGGTGATGGCGGCGCGTCGCTGTGCCGGGAGGAACAGAAAGGCGTAGTAAAAACTGCTGCCTGAGCTGGCGGCTTTTTGTTGGACGTACTGTTCCGGGTTCATATTCTTGGGATTGTCCCATGGACGTGGGGGTGAATTTCTTTTGTGGTGTTTTCTTGGGTTTGATGCTGTTTTGAGGGTGGAGGCCGGGAGTTCCGCCCGGCGGCGGAGTCACTTTTTGCTTGCGCGCAAAAAGTAACCCAAAACGCGCTTTTCAATACCCGCGGCAGAACTCGCTTTGCGCTTCGCGCGCCGCTCGGACAACCGCCGCGAGCTAGATATTCACTCGGAGGTGTGTTCGGCACTTTGCTTCGCTCGTGCCGGGCATCTCGCGACTTCGCGAGATGCGGGTGCGCCAGCGCTGCGCGATTTTGATTGGCTCGTTGGATCAACGTCGCTCAAAAGAGCAGTGGGCATGGGTGGCCCAACCCAACTTTGCAAACGCCCCGGCACGAGCGAAGCAAAGTGCCGCAACCTCCTCTTGGTTAGACACTGACTCGCGGCGGTTGTTAGAACGGAGCGACGCAGTCGCGCAGTGAGTTCTGCCGCGTGCCCCCGAATCCCAAAGCGCATTTTTGGTGACTTTTTGGGCAAGACCAAAAAGTTACTGCCCCGCCGGGGGCAGTCCCGGCCTCCGCCCTCAAAACAACAGCAAGGGCAAAAAAAGCAGCCCACCGCAACCAGCGCTTCAAGATAAGCACAGTCCAACGCCCATGCCCCCAATGAAATAGTCGGGGGTAAGCAAGGGGCTCCGGCCCTCAAAGAGCGGAAATGTTTGATTTCCCCATCGTCATCAAACCGCCTCGTGTTTGTCACGTCCCTGTCTCTTCGCATCCCCACCATGCAATGTCATGAAACGCGAAGATGCTTTGCTGAATGCTTGGAAATCCTCGTCGGCCATGCCGCCCGATGCACAGGGCGACCTGTTCGAGGCGTCGCGGCCGCCGCAGCGGTTCAGGACGTTGTGGATTTCGGATCTGCATCTGGGCACGCCCGGATGTCAGGCCGCCGCGCTGCTGGATTTTCTCAGGCACACCGAGTGCGAGACGCTGTTTCTGGTGGGCGACATCATTGATGGCTGGCAACTGCGTCGGCAGTGGTATTGGCCGCAGGCGCACAACGATGTCGTGCAGAAACTGCTGCGCAAGGCGCGCAAGGGTACGCGGGTGATCTTCATTCCGGGGAACCATGACGAGTTCGCGCGGCGGTATCTGCAGTTGGATTTTGGTGGCGTGCATGTGGCCGAGGACTGGATTCACGAAACCGCCGATGGCCGCAAGCTGTGGGTGATTCACGGCGATCTGTTCGATGGCGTGATCCAGTGCGCGAAGTGGTTGGCCTATGTGGGTGATTCGCTCTACGAATTCACGCTCAAGCTCAACCGGTATCTGAACTCGCTGCGCGCGCGCATGGGGCTGCCGTACTGGTCGCTGTCCAAATACCTCAAGCTGAAGGTCAAGCGCGCGGTGAACTACGTGGGCGACTTTGAAAACGCCGTAGCGCGCGAGGCGGGCAAGCGTGGGCTGCAGGGCGTCATCTGTGGGCATATCCATCACGCCGAGATGCGCGACATCGACGGCATTCTGTATGCCAACGATGGTGACTGGGTGGAGAGCCTCACCGCGTTGGCCGAGCATGCGGACGGCAGGCTCGAGATCATCCAGTGGGCCGATGAGATGAAAACCGCTGCTGCAGCGGCTGCTGCTGCGTCTGCGCGCAAAGGTCAGGCAACTGGTGAGGAGGTGCTGCATGAAGATGATGAATCCGCAACCGTTGTCACCGTCACTACCGTCTGACATGCCGGTCGTCGAACTCGTTTATTTCAACGCGGGCGGTGGCCACCGCGCCTCGTCGCTGGCGCTGGAGTCGGCGATTGAGCGCGCGGGGCTGGGCTGGAAGGTCAAGCGCACGCATCTGTTCGAGGTGCTCGATCCGAACGCGCGCTTTCGGCACTGGACGGGCATGGAGCCCGAGGATGTCTACAACAAGCGATTGGCGCGCGGCTGGACGCTGGGGCTGTCGCAGGAGCTGCGGGTGCTGCAGCAGATGATCCGCTTCGGCCATCGCTCGCTGGTGCAGTCGCTCACGGCCTATTGGCGCGAGCAGGCTCCGGCGATGGTGGTGTCGTTGATCCCGAACTTCAACCGCGCCATGGCCGATGCACTCTCCGCCGCGCAACCGGCGAGCCCGTTCGTCACCGTGATGACCGACCTCGCGGATTGCCCGCCGCGCTTCTGGGCGGAGCCCCAATCGCAGCAGCTTCTCGTGTGCGGATCGCCCTATGCGCTGGCGCAGGCGCGCGCTGCGGGCATGGCGCCGCATCGGGTGTGGGGTGTGTCGGGCATGCTGCTCGGTGAACAGTTCCATGACGTGGCTCCCGTGGACCGCGATGCGGAGCGCGCGGCGCTGGGGCTGGATCCGTCGCGGCCCGTGGGGCTGGTGCTGTTCGGCTCGGAAGGTTCGAGGGCCATGCTGCCGATCGCGCGGCGATTGACGGACACGCAGCTGATTCTGGTCTGCGGGCGCAATGAAGAACTCGCAACGGCCCTGCGCGCCGTGAAGCGCAACGCGCCCACCGTCGTGCTGGGCTACACGCGCGAGATGGCGCGCTGCATGCAGCTCGCGGACTTCTTCATCGGCAAGCCCGGCAGCGGCAGCCTGAGCGAGGCCGTGCACATGGGCCTGCCGCCCATCGTCGTGCGCAATGCGTGGACGATGCCTCAAGAGCGCTATTGCACGGACTGGGTGAAGGATCACGGGTTGGGGCTGGTGCAACCGAGCTACCGGCACATCGATCTGGCGGTGGCGCAACTGCTGTCGCGCATCGATCAGCACAGGAGCGCAACGGCGCGCATGCAGTGCCGCGCAGCCCAGCAGGTGCCGCAGGTGCTCGCGCAGATACTGGAGAAAAATGCCCAATGCGGGGGCATGAAAAAGGCGGCCTGAACCGGAGTTCAGCCGCCTTGCGCAATCAACTCAGATGACGATCAGCGGGCCTTGCTCACCGCGATGTTCCACAGCGCGACCAGCTGCTCATACTCTGCCGAAGCGGCTTCCTGATTCAAAGGGAAGATCTTGATGGACTTCAGATCGGGCAGCGACGTGAGCTTGGAGACCTGGATGTCGGTGCGTGTCGGGCGGCGGAAGTTCTTGGTGAGTTCCGCTTCCTGCACTTCCTTGCTCATCAGCGCGTTGTACAGCGTCTTGGCGGCGTCCATGTTCTTCGCGCCCTTCACGATGAACATGCCTTCGGGAGCGAGGTAGCTGCCTTCGCTTGGGTAGACCAGCTTGATCTCCTTCTGACCGCCGGCCACGTATTCCTGCGCGGCGTATTCGATGGTCAGACCCACGGGGTACTCGCCCGATGCCACGCCCTTGTAGGTGGTGCCCGACGACGATGTGACCACCGCATTCGCAGCGATCTTCTCGAGACCGTCCTTGCCGAATTGCTTGAGCAGACCGTAGACCAGCATGTAAGCCGTTGCGCTCTTGCTGGGATCGGTGATCGCGAACTTGCCCTTCCATTCGGGCTTCATCAGATCGGACCAGGTCTTGGGCGCTGCAGCGCCCTTGAGCTGGCGCTCGTTGACCATCATGACCATCACGTGCACGTTGGTGCCGACCCACAGGTCATTCGGGCCACGGAATTCGGCCGGAATATGCTCAAGGCCCGGGCCCTTGTAGGGCTGCAGCAGGTCCTTGTACGCACCCAGCGTGCCGAAGCCGCCGCTCCAGAGCACGTCGCCGCGCGGGTTCTTGGCTTCGGCCTGGATGCGCTTCATCAGCGAGCCCGTGCCGCCCGTGACCTGCTGCACTTTGAGGTTGGGCGCAGTCTTCTTCACCACGTCGAGCGCAGTCTCGATGGTCTCGGTATTGTTTGACGAATACAGCACCACGGTCTGCGCGTGGGCCATGCTGGCGACGAGGCCGAGGGCCGCGAGAGTGGTTTGGAAAATGGCTTTGAATTTCATGGCCTCGCTCCTGTGTTGTGGATGAAAAATGAAAGGGCTTATTTGCTTGAGAAAAGGTTGATGCGGAAGACCTTGATCGACACGAAGATCGGCACCAGGATCACCGTCACCAGTGCGGCGCCGTAGGCCGATGCGAGGCCGAGCCGTCCACCGTCGACCTGTCGGAAGATGGCGATCGGCATGGTCTCGAGACCGCCGCTGTAGACCACGACGGAGGCCGACAGTTCGGAGATCGTCGTCACCCACATGAGGATGGCTGCCGAGATCAGCGAGGCCTTCATCGCGGGCAGGATCACCTTGAAGAAGGTCATCAGCGGAGACACGCCAAGGCTGATCGAGGCCTCTTCAATGGACTCCGGAATGTTGAACAGCGTCGATGTCGCATTGCGTACCGCGAACGGCAGGCGGCGCACGGCGTAGGCCAGCACCATGATGCCCGATGTGCCTGCAAGCACCAGCCAGCCGGTGTTGAAAGTCTGCACCAGCGCGATGCCGAGCACCGTGCCGGAGATGGTCAGCGGCAGCACGACGATGTAGTCGAGCAGCTGCGTGGCGGCGTTGCGCTTCTTGATGGTGAGGTAGCTCACCAGCACCGCGAACGCGACGCCGACTACGGTGGCGATCGACGAGAACTGCAGCGAGTTGATGATCGGCTCGGGCGCATGGCGGATGGCGCGCGTGAGGCTGTCGAGCGACCATGAACCCCAGCGCATCACCGGACCGCTGGTCTCGGTGAAGGCAGCGATGAACACCACGATCAGCGGCAGCAGCGACGCGAGAATGATGATGCCCACCGAGCTGGTGAACAGCGCGGAGGCCCACGAGCGCACGCGCTCCGGCACGGGGGCGCGGCCTTGCGTCATGGTGTAGATCTTGCGTTCGACCACACGTTTTTGCACGAACAGCACGACCGCCACGATGGCGATGGACACCACCGACATCGCGCTCTGCAGCGCGGGGCTGCCGCCCATCTCGCTCACGAAGGTGTTGTAGGTCATCACCGAGAGCAGCGGCACGCGGCTGCCCAGCAGCATGGACAGCGCGAAGTTGCCCACGACCAGCGTGAACACCACGAGCGCATTCACCAGCACGGCGGGCAGCATCACCGGCACCAGCACGCGCCATTTGGTGACCAGCGGCGAGGTGCCAAGGCTCAGGCCCGCTTCTTCCAGCGATCCGTCAAAGCCGCGCAGCGCGGCCAGCACGCCGAGGTAGATGTAGGTGTAGTACACCAGCGTCATCGAGAAGATCATGCCCGTCCAGCCGTAGAACGAGGGCAGCTCGATGCCGTGGTCGGCGAAGAAGTTGGTGAGCAGGCCGTTGTTGCCGAGCACCAGCAGCCAGGACTGGCCGACGATGATTTCGGGAATCACGATGGTGAGGATGGGCAGCACGGCCACCAGATTCTTGAGCGGAAACTCGTAGCGCGCGACCATGTACGCGAACGGCACGCCGATGAGCACCGTGCAGAAGGTGACGCTGACGCCGAGGATCAGCGTGTTCCAGAAGGCCTTCACGTACTCGCTGTCGTCCATCAGCTGAACGAAGGCCTGCAGCGAGAAGCCGCCTTCGTCGTTGAGCACGCTGTTGCTGAACAGGGTGCCCAGCGGATAGAGCACGAAGAAGCCGAGCAGGACCAGACACACGAGCGTCAGGAATCCCCAGGGCCACCATTTGATTTTCATGATGCAGCTCCCCGCTCAGGCCGCGACCACGCGGCAGTCGATGGGCACGAGCACCTGCACCTTGTCGCCCGCATGGAAGTCGGCGACGGTGTTGCCCGCATGCAGTTCGACGCGGATTTCGGGGCCGGCGTCGAGCTGGATGCGGTAGGCGGTCTTGAAGCCGAGGTACTGGCGGCGGATGACCTGGCCGAGCACGGCGTTGGGCACGTGCGGGGCCGGGGCCATGAGCGACAGGTCTTCAGGCCGGGCGATCAGCACGCCCTTGGCGCCGATCTGCTGGCCGCCGTCGAGCACGCCGTCGAGCGAGCGACCGGCGAGTTCGTAGCGCAGGTGCGAGGGGTTGCCCGAGGCGACCGGCTGGGTGGTCACCGGCAGCACGTTGGCCGAGCCGATGAAGTCGGCCACGTAGGAGTTGACGGGCGTGCCGTAGAGTTCCTCGGGCGTGCCGAGCTGCGCGATGCGGCCACGGTCCATGATGGCGATGCGGTCCGACATGGCGAGCGCTTCTTCCTGATCGTGCGTGACGAACACGGTGGTGATGCCGGCCTCGCGTACGAGGTCAAGGATCACGTCGCGCATCTGCAGGCGCATTTTGGCGTCGAGGTTGGACAGCGGCTCGTCCATCAGCAGCACGCGCGGGCGGATCACGAGAGCCCGGGCAAGTGCCACGCGCTGGCGCTGGCCGCCGCTCATCTGCGCGGGATAGCGGTCGGCGAGCTGGCCGAGGCCGACTTTCTCGAGCGCCTCGGTCACGCGGCGGGCGATCTCGGGCTTGGCTACCTTGCGTGCGCGCAGTCCGTAGGCGACGTTGTCGAACGCGGTCTTGTCAGGAAACAGCGCGTAGTCCTGAAACACCATGCCGATGTCGCGGTGGTGGGTGGACACGCGGGTCACGTCGTCCTTGTCGAACAGCAGCCGACCGGCGTCGGGCTCGTAGAAGCCCGCGATGCAGCGCAGCAGCGTGGTCTTGCCGCAGCCGCTGGGGCCCAGCAGCGTGTAGAACGCGCCGTCGGGGATATGCAGGGAAAGGCTCTGCAGCACGGTGTTGCCGCTGAACTGCTTGACGATGCCGTCGATGGTGATGGATGCCATGTTTCTAACCAGCTTTTCACGGGATCGTTCCCGCAAATCGATGATAGGAAGGTGCGCCCCGGTGAGCCAGCGCTAATTTTTAAGGGTTGCCGTTAGTTTTTCTTATGGCTCAGTCCACTAAGATGGTTTGGTTGTCATCAATTTGTCACATTTGTGCATGGTCAAACGCACGCTGCCACCGCTCAAGACGCTTCGTGCCTTCGAAGCGGCGGCGCGCCATGCCAATTTCACGGCGGCCGCCGATGAGTTGAGCATCACCCACAGCGCGGTGAGCCAACAGATCCGCCTGCTTGAGGAGTTTCTCGACGGTCCTCTGTTCGCGCGCGAGGCGCGCGGGGTGGTGCTGCTGCCGCACGCGCGCGAGTATTTCCTTGAGGTGCAGACGTGCCTTGACCGCATCTCGGCCGCCACGCAGACCGTCAAGTCACCGCATGCGCCGCGCATTCTGCGGGTCTGCACCACGCCCTCGCTCGCGATGAAGTGGCTGATTCCGCGCCTCGCCGATTTTCAGGACTGGGAGCCGCGCGTCGACGTGCAGCTGTCCACCGTCAACAGCCGCTTCATCGAACAGGCCGACGCGGCCAACGATGTGCTGATCATGCGCTGGCCGCTGCAGCGCGCCGAGCAGACCTGCGTGCGCTTTCTCGACGATTTTCTGGTGCCGGTGGCTTCGCCGCGCTTCATCAAGAAGCAAGGCGTGAGAAAGCCTGCCGACTGCCTCGGGCTGCCGCTCCTGCAGGTCAGCGGCTGCATGGACGATTGGCCGCACTGGTTCGGGCTCACGGGGCTGGAGGTGCCGCCGCAGTTGCCCGGGCCGGTGTTCGATCACCATTTTCTGAGCGCGCAGGCGGCGATGAACGATCTGGGCATCGCGCTCGCGCCGTGGTGTCTGGTGGAAGACGACATTCAGAGCGGGCGACTGCAGCTGCCGTTCGATCAGCCACGGTTGACCGGCGCGGGGCTGTATGCGCTCTTCAAGACCGAGAACCCGGTGGCGGCCACCGCACGCCGGTTCGTGGATTGGCTTGGCACGCAGAAGGGCGGTCAGACGTGAGCGGGATACATGGGCATTGGACACCGGTGGGCGATCCGGCGGATGGGCTGCTGGTGCGCGGCGTGAAGCCGCCGCTGGTTCTGAGCGATTTCCGCGTGATCGCGTTCGACATGGACTCGACGCTGATCGCCTCGGAAACCGTGAACGAGCTGGCCGAACTCACGGGCCACAAGGAGCAGATCGAGGCGATGACGCGCGCGGCCATGCAGGGCGCGCATGTCGACTTTGCCGAGAACCTGCGCGCGCGGCTGGCGCTGCTCAAGGGGGTGCCCGAGATCCTGCTCGCCAAGGTGCGCGACGAACACATGCCGATCACCAACGGCGCGCGCAAGCTGCTGGCCGCGTGTCAGTCGCACGGACTGCATTGCGTGCTGATCACGGGCGGCTTCACCTACTTTGCGGATGCGCTGATCGGGCGTCTCGGGCTCGACGAGATCCACGCGAACGTGCTCGAGATCGAGGGCGGCCTGTTCACGGGCAGGGTGGCACCCCAGCCTGGCAAGCGGTTCGTGGATGCCATCGGCAAGCGCGAGCGGCTGCAGGAGGTCTGCGCACGCTTGGGCGTGAGCATGCAGCAGGCGATTGCGGTGGGCGATGGCGCGAACGATGTGCCGATGCTGGAGGCTGCGGGGCTCGGTGTGGCCTTTCACGGCAAGCCGGTGCTGCATGATGCGGCCAATGTGCGCATCGATCGGGGAGGGCTGGACCGGCTGCTGGCATTGTTTGCGGCGGACTGATCAGGTCACATCCACGCCGCGCGCCAGAGCATCCGTGGCGCGTCCCAGGGCTTGACGGTGGCGCGCGCGAGCAGGCTGGCGCCGTGCTGCGCCTCGACCTTGTCGAGAATCCGCAGGCCTCCCTGCACGACCATGCGCAGCTCCCAGCCGATGCGGCCCTTGAGCGTGTGCACCAGCGGTGCGCCGGACATCATCAGCGCGCGCGCCACGGCGGCGCTGTGCATGACGAGGCGGTCGGTGTCGGCGCTGCGCTGCTGTGCGGCGATCTGCGGGCGCGCCACGTTGAAGCGGGCGCAGTCCTCGTCCGTCAGGTAGTGGCGCCCGCGCGGCAGGTCCACGCTCAGGTCCTGCCAGAAATTGATGAGCTGCAGGGCGGAGCAGATCGCGTCGCTCTGCTCCAGCGAGCGCGCATCGTTCACCCCATACAGATGCAGCAGCAGCCGACCCACGGGATTGGCCGAGCGGCGGCAGTAGTCCATCAGTTGGCGCTGGGTCGCATAGGTGAGGCCGTCGCGGGTGTAGACGATGTCCTGAATGAAGGCGTCGAGCAGGTCATCGAGCAGCTGCACGGGCAGTGCGCGTTCGCGGAGCTGCACATGCAGCGGACCAAACACCTTCTGCCAGCGGGGACTTGGTGGATTTCCGGCGGCGACGTGTTGCAGTTCCGCTCGATAGTCGGCCAGATCGCGCAGGCGCTCGTCGGGCGACACATCACCCTCGTCGGCCAGATCGTCGGCCGTGCGGGCGAAGCCGTAGATGGCGGCAATCGGCTGGCGCAGCGCGGGCGGGCACAGCCAGGACGCGACGGGAAAGTTCTCGTAGTGCGTCACGGCTTCCGCCATGGCGGGCGCGGAGTGCGGGGTTGCTGAGGTCGGAGAGGGGGGCTGGGACGGGTTCACCCCTCTATTGTGGAGCTTGACAAGGCAATGGCTCCTCTCATAGATTACTAACCAGTCAGTCATTAATTACCATTTGGATGCGGACATGAGCCCTAGCACCAGCGATTCCCCGTTTGGCGAGCCCGATCGGATCCCTTCAGCGCCCCGAGCCGGGGCGTTTTCATGGGTGCGTCCGCTCCCGCTGGTCATCGCGCTGATCGCAGGAGGCGCCCTTGTCGGTTGCTCGCGCAAGGAGCCCGTGCCCGAGCCGATTCGTGCCGTGAAGCTTCTGACCGTGGGCGCTTCGCCCCTGCATGCCCAGCTCGAGTACTCGGCCGAGGTGCGTGCCCGCGTGGAGTCACGCGTCGGCTTTCGCGTGCCCGGCAAGATCGTGCAGCGTCAGGCCGAACTCGGCCAGCATGTGAGCGCGGGCCAGGTGCTCGCGCAGCTTGATGCGCGCGACTATCAACTCTCCGCGCAGGCGGCGCAGGCGCAGGTCAACGCGGCGAAGACGCAGCGCGATTTGGCGCAGGCGGACTTCAAGCGCTACGCGAAACTGAAGGAACAGAACTTCATCAGCGGTGCCGAGCTCGAGCGCCGCGAGGCGTCGCTCAAGGCGGCGCAGGCTTCGGTGGATCAGGCCAGCGCGCAGCTCGCGTCGCAGGGCAATCAGGCGAGCTACACGCGCCTCGTGGCCGATGTGTCGGGCGTGATCACCGGCATCGATGCCGAACCGGGGCAGGTGGTTTCGGCCGGAACGCCGGTGGTGCGCATCGCGCAGGATGGCGCGCGCGACGCGGTGTTCTCGGTGCCGGAAGACAAGGTGTCGCAGGTGCGCGTGGGTCAGGAGGTCGCGATCCGTCCCTGGGCCGAAGGCGCTGGCCTCACGGGCAAGGTGCGCGAAGTGGCGGCGAGTGCAGATCCGGTCACGCGCACCTTTCTCGTGAAGGTGGCCATCGACGGCGCGCAGGTGCCGCCGCTTGGCGCGACGGTCTATGTGGAGCCCAAGGTGCTGGGCCGCGAGGGCATGTTGGCGATCTCGCTGCCGACGACGGCACTGCGCCAGGAAGGCGGTCAGACGGCGGTCTGGGTGTTTGACGCTGCGACCAGCACGGTCAAGTCGCAGGTGGTGCAGGTCGCCACGGCAGACGGCAATCAGGCGGTGATCGCCGCCGGTCTGCAGCCGGGCATGCAGGTGGTGGCCACGGGCGTGCATGTGCTCGCGCCGGGCCAGAAGGTCACGGTCTATCAGCCCAAGGGATCGACCAGCGCCGCGCCTGCAGCGGCGACTGCCGCTCCCACTCCCGCCGCACAGCCTGCAGCCTCCGCTGCAAGCGCCAACTGACGGATAGGGGCCGCGCATGTCCACGGAAAATCCGTCTCCGGACTTCGAGCCGAAGAAGCACTTCAATCTCTCGAAATGGGCGCTCGACCATTCCGCACTCACCCGCTACCTGATGGTGGTGCTGATGCTGCTGGGTTTCGCCGCCTATTTCCAGCTCGGGCAGGACGAGGATCCGCCCTTCACCTTCCGCGCGATGGTGGTGCGCACCTACTGGCCCGGTGCGACCGCGCAGCAGGTGGCCGAGCAGGTCACCGACAAGCTCGAGCGCACGCTGCAGGAGGTGCCGTTCGCCGACAAGATCCGCAGCTATTCGAAGCCCGGCGAATCGCAGATCATCTTTGAAATCAAGGACTCGTCCAAACCCGCCGAGGTGGCGAACGTCTGGTATCAGGTGCGCAAGAAGATCGGCGACATGCGCTACACCCTGCCGGGCAACATCCAGGGGCCGTTCTTCAACGACGACTTCGGTGATGTGTATGGCGTGATCTATGCGCTTTCCGGCGATGGATACAGCTACGCCGAGCTCAAGGACTTCGCCGACGACACGCGCCAGAAGCTGCTGCGCGTGAAGGACGTGGCCAAGGTCGAACAGTTCGGCGTGCAGGACGAGAAGATCTGGGTCGAGGTCTCGCAGAAGCGTCTCGCGCAGATGGGGCTCGACTTCAACAGTGTGCTGCAGCAGCTTGGCGCGCAGAACGCGGTGGAGAGCGCCGGTGCGGTCAACACGCCGCAGGATGTGGTGCAGGTGCGCGTGGGCGGCCAGTTCAACAGCGTGGAGCAGTTGCGCGCCATGCCTATCCGTGGCGGTGGTGGCGGCACCGGTGCCGGCAATGGCGCCCAGATCCGTTTGGGCGACATCGCCGAGGTGCATCGCGGCTATGTCGATCCGGCGTCCGTGAAGATGCGTTTCGACGGCCGCGACGTGATCGGCCTTGGCATCTCCATGACCAAGGGCGGCGACATCATCGCGCTCGGCAAGGCCCTGCGCGCGGCCACCGACCAGATCCAGACCACGCTGCCCGCAGGCCTCACGCTCGCGCAGGTGCAGGACCAGCCCGCGTCGGTCGCGAGCTCGGTCAACGAGTTCGTCAAGGTGCTGATCGAGGCCGTGGTCATCGTGCTCGCGGTGAGCTTCATCTCGCTCGGCCTGCACAAGGGCGGGCGCTTCGGCTGGTACATCGACTACCGCCCTGGGCTGGTGGTCGGCATCACCATTCCGCTGGTGCTCGCCGTCACGTTTCTTGCGATGAACTACTTCGGCATCGGGCTGCACAAGGTGTCGCTCGGCTCACTGATCATCGCGCTTGGGCTGCTGGTGGACGACGCCATCATCGCCGTTGAAATGATGGTGCGAAAGATGGAGGAGGGCCACGACAAGGTCACCGCCGCCACCTACGCCTACGACGTCACCGCCAAGCCGATGCTGACCGGCACGCTGATCACGGCGGCGGGCTTTCTGCCCATCGGCATCGCCAAGTCGGTGACCGGCGAGTACACCTTCGCGATCTTCGCGGTCACGGTGATCGCGCTCGTGCTCTCGTGGCTGGTGTCGGTGTATTTCGTGCCCTATCTCGGCACGCTGCTGCTCAAGGTGAAGCCGCACGACCCGAACGCTCCTCCGCACGAGCTGTTCGATTCGCCGTTCTACACGCGCTTTCGCCGCATCGTGGGCTGGTGCGTGGACCACCGCTGGACCACCATCATCGCGACGATCCTGATCTTCGTGGCCGGCATCATGGGCATGGGCAAGGTGCAGCAGCAGTTCTTCCCGGACTCGAGCCGTCCCGAGATCATGGTCGACATCTGGTTCCCTGAAGGCACCTCGTTCGTGGCGAATGAGGAGGTGACCAAGCGCCTCGAAAGCCGTCTGATGCAGGAAGAGGGCGTCGCCAGCGTCGCGACCTGGATCGGCTCCGGCACGCCGCGCTTCTATCTGCCGCTCGACCAGGTGTTTCCCCAGACCAATGTCTCGCAGTACATCGTGCTGGCCAAGGACCTGAAACAGCGCGAGCAGATCCGCCTGCGCCTGCCCAAGCTGCTGGCCGAGGAATTTCCCGAGGTGCGCGGGCGCGTCAAGCTGCTGCCCAACGGTCCTCCGGTGCCGTATCCGGTGCAGTTCCGCGTGGTCGGAAGCGATCCCGAACATCTGCGCAAGCGTGCCGACGAGGTCAAGGCCATCATGCGCGCCAACACCAACATGCTGGGCGTGAATGACAACTGGAACGAGTCGGTCAAGGTCGTTCGTCTCGAGGTCGACCAGGCCAAGGCGCGTGCTCTCGGCGTGACCAGCCAGGCGATCGCGCAGGCTTCGCGAACCATGTTCAGCGGCACGACCATCGGCCAGTACCGCGAGAACGACAAGCTCATCGAGATCGTCCTGCGCCAGTCGCCCGACGAGCGCGAGGCGATCTCCGACATCGCCAACGCCTACCTGCCCACGGCCAGCGGCAAATCGATCCCGCTCACGCAGATCGCCAAGCCCGTGTTCACGTGGGAGCCCGGGGTGATGTGGCGCTGGAACCGCGACTACGCGATCACCGTGCAGGGCGAAATCGTCGAGGGCCTCCAGGGCGCGACCGTCACCGCCCAGCTGGAGCCGAAGCTCAAGGAACTGGAAGCCCAATGGAGAGAGCAGGGCGACTACGGCGTGCTGATCCAGGTGGCCGGTGCCGTCGAGGAAAGCAGCAAGGGCTCGGCCTCCATCGTCGCGGGCGTGCCGATCATGCTGTTCCTCGTGTTCACGCTGCTCATGCTGCAGCTGCACAGCTTCAGCCGCTCGCTGCTGGTGTTCCTCACCGGCCCGCTGGGCATCGCGGGCGTGGCGGCGGCACTGTTGCTGCTCAACCGGCCGTTCGGCTTCGTCGCGCTGCTCGGGGTGATCGCGCTCATGGGGATGATCCAGCGTAACTCGGTGATCCTGATCGACCAGATCGAGCTCGACCGCGAAAAGGGCGTACCTGCCCGCACTGCCATCATCGAATCCGCCGTGCGCCGCATGCGACCCATCGTGCTCACGGCAGCCGCCGCCGTGCTCGCCATGATCCCGCTGTCGCGCAGCGTCTTCTGGGGTCCGATGGCGGTCGCCATCATGGGGGGGCTGATCGTGGCCACGGTGCTGACGCTGCTCGCCCTGCCCGCGATGTATGCCGCGTGGTTCCGCGTGCCCAAGGCGGAGCGAACGCAGGCATGAGGTGAAAAGAATGAAGAGGGGATTTCGATGCCAAAGTCCGGCTAGAATTCCCGATTCACCAATTTCCGGTGGCGCAGGAATGCTCAATTCCGACTCCACCGAGACAATGAACAACCCGCGCGGGTGGCGAAATTGGTAGACGCACCAGGTTTAGGTCCTGACGGTGGCAACACTGTGGGGGTTCGAGTCCCCCCCCGCGCACCAGGAGTCGGCAGTGCATCGCGAGATGTCACCGCCATTGATTCGATTCAAAGGCTGATTTCCTCCGGGGAGTCAGCCTTTTTGTTCTCTAGCTGGGGTGAATTCGGCTGGCAGAGCTGAATATTGGTGACATTTTGTACACGACTGCGCTCGGGATGGCGTCGTCGCGGAGGGCGCTGTCTCTGCGGGACTGTCCGGGCGCACGCTTGGCTCCAGCCTGTTTTTGAGGTGTCTGGACCCAGTTTTGCAGGTTCGCGTGGACGTTGTGGGTCTAGGTGTCAGCACTGATCAGGTGCTTGCCGAAGTCCATCCCCAAGCGTGCTGGGTATAATCATTGGCTTCGCGCAATCCCGGGCCAGATTTCGTCTGGCTTTTTGCTCGCGCGATAGAAATCTAAGTTTTAGATATTGATGTGGGCGAGACGCCAGCTTTTTCGATGGAGCTGCGGGCCTCGTGCACGAGACACGTGAGACTTTGGCGGAACACGGTGCAGACTGCTTGCACTGCAGTCAGCTCGGTCCACAGCCCTGATACTAGGAACTACCATGGCCGTAACTGTTGAAAATCTTGAAAAGCTCGAGCGTAAGATCACGCTGAGCCTGCCCGTTGCCTCGATTCAGAGCGAAGTTGACTCGCGCCTGAAGCGTCTGGCCCGCACCGTGAAGATGGACGGTTTCCGTCCGGGCAAGGTGCCGATGAGCGTCGTGGCTCAGCGTTATGGCTATTCCGTTCAGTACGAAGTGATGAACGACAAGGTCGGCGAGGCATTTGCCCAGGCCGCCAACGAAGCCAACCTGCGTGTTGCCGGCCAGCCCCGCATCACCGAAAAGGACGGCGCACCGGAAGGTGAAGTGTCGTTCGACGCCGTGTTCGAAGTGTTCCCCGAAGTGAAGATCGGTGATCTGGCTTCCGCTGAAGTGGAAAAGGTTTCCGCCGAAGTGACCGACGCAGCGATCGACAAGACGCTGGACATCCTGCGCAAGCAGCGTCGCACCTTCGCACAACGTGCCAAGGACGCCGGTGCCGAAGACGGCGACCGCGTGACCGTGGACTTCGAAGGCAAGATCGACGGCGAAACCTTCGCTGGCGGCAAGGCTGAAGAGTTCCAGTTCCTGGTCGGCGAAGGCCAGATGCTCAAGGAATTCGAAGACGCTGTGCGTGGCCTGAAGGCTGGCGAAAGCAAGACTTTCCCGCTGGCTTTCCCTGAGGACTACCACGGCAAGGAAGTGGCCGGCAAGACCGCCGACTTCCTCGTGACCGTCAAGAAGATCGAAGCCGCTCACCTGCCCGAAGTGAACGAACAGTTCGCCAAGTCCCTCGGCATCGCCGACGGCACCGTGGACGGTCTGCGTGGCGACATCCGCACCAACCTCGAGCGCGAAGTGAAGTTCCGCCTGCAGGCCCGCAACAAGCAGGCCGTGATGGACGCACTGGTGTCCAAGGCCGAGCTGGAGCTGCCCAACGCATCCGTGCAAGCCGAAATCGGCCGCCTGCGTGACAGCGCCGTCGCCGACCTGAAGCAGCGCGGCATCAAGGACGCCGACAAGGCGGAGATCCCTGAAGACGTGTTCCGCCCACAGGCCGAGCGCCGCGTGCGCCTGGGTCTGGTGGTCGCCGAGCTGGTCAAGGCCAACAAGCTGGAAGCCACTCCCGAGCAACTGAAGGCCCACATCGACGAGCTGGCCGCTTCCTACGAGAAGCCGGAAGACGTGGTGCGTTGGTACTTCAGCGACCGCAACCGTCTGGCCGATGTGGAAGCCGTCGTGATCGAGAACAACGTCACCAACTTCGTGCTGGAAAAGGCCAAGGTTGAAGAGAAGGCCATTTCCTTCGACGATCTGATGGGCGCTCAGGCCTGATTCTTCAGGACGTCCTGAACTTGCCGCTATGATGGGCGGTGAGTCAAAGCCATGATTGGGGCTTGTACTTTGCTGTGCAAGCCCCATTTCATTTCTGGTGACCTGAATGGGTTGAGGCCGGGCGACGCGTCAGTGATTCGCATGTGATTCGCGGCCAGCCGATTCGGGACGGTTTGTACCAATTTCGTACGATATCTCTCTGGAGTAATACATGAGTGCACTGGAAACGCAGGCCTTGGGCATGGTTCCCATGGTGATCGAGCAGTCGGGACGCGGCGAGCGCTCCTACGACATCTACTCACGTCTGCTCAAGGAGCGCGTGATTTTCCTGGTGGGCGAGGTCAATGACCAGACCGCCAACCTCGTCGTGGCGCAGTTGCTGTTCCTTGAGAGCGAAAACCCCGACAAGGACATTTCGTTCTACATCAATTCCCCCGGCGGCAGCGTGACGGCCGGCATGGCGATCTACGACACCATGCAGTTCATCAAGCCCGACGTGTCGACGCTGTGCTGCGGCTTCGCTGCGAGCATGGGCGCGTTCCTGCTGGCGGCTGGCGCCAAGGGCAAGCGTTTCTCGCTGCCCAATTCCAAGATCATGATCCACCAGGTTCTGGGTGGCGCTCGCGGTCAGGCGACGGACATCGAAATCCATGCGCGCGACATTCTGCGCACCAAGGAGCAGATGAACCGCATTCTGGCCGAACGCACCGGTCAGCCGTACGAGAAGGTCAAGGCCGACACCGAGCGCGACTACTTCATGACGGCTCCGGAAGCCAAGGACTACGGCCTCGTGGACGAGGTCATCTCCAAGCGTCCTTGATGGAGGGCGGTGCCGTTTGTGGTGCCGCAGCCACCCAAGGCATGGCGCTTCCCTGATGCCACTGTCAAGAATGGTGATTTCGGACGGCTTTCCCGCCGGAAGAAAACCCATAAAAGGCATCAGGAGAAGCGCCGTTTTTTATTTCGTTATCATCAGACTACGTTCCTTGTCATAAGGCATTGTTTCCATGGCCGAGAAAAAAGGCTCTTCCAGCGAAAAAAACCTCTACTGCACCTTCTGCGGCAAAAGCCAGCACGAGGTGAAGAAGTTGATCGCCGGTCCGTCCGTGTTTATTTGCGACGAGTGCATTGATCTGTGCAACGAGATCATCCGTGATGAGCCGCAGGCGAGCGACAGTGGTCGCGAAGGTCGCGGCGATCTGCCCGCGCCCGCAGAGATCAAATCGAACCTCGACAACTATGTGATTGGTCAGGAAAAGGCCAAGCGCACGCTCGCCGTGGCCGTCTACAACCATTACAAGCGACTGCGTCACAAGGACCGCGCCGGCAAGGATGACATCGAGCTCGCGAAGAGCAACATCCTGCTGATCGGCCCCACCGGCTCCGGCAAGACGCTGCTTGCACAGACGCTCGCGCGCCAGCTCGACGTGCCCTTCGTGATGGCTGACGCCACCACGCTGACTGAGGCCGGCTACGTTGGCGAAGACGTCGAGAACATCGTCCAGAAGCTGCTGCAAAGCTGCAACTACGACGTCGAGCGCGCCC
This sequence comes from Diaphorobacter caeni, assembly GCF_015354245.1. GTDB lineage: Bacteria > Pseudomonadota > Gammaproteobacteria > Burkholderiales > Burkholderiaceae_C > Diaphorobacter_A > Diaphorobacter_A caeni. The sequence continues at coordinate 307,223 of NZ_JADKYZ010000008.1, read as the reverse complement.
AGCGCGGCATTGTCTACATCGACGAAATCGACAAGATCTCGCGCAAGAGCGACAACCCCAGCATCACCCGCGACGTGTCGGGCGAGGGCGTGCAGCAGGCGCTGCTCAAGCTCATCGAAGGCACGATGGCGAGCGTTCCACCGCAGGGTGGCCGCAAGCATCCCAATCAGGATTTCCTGCAGATCGACACGACCAACATCCTGTTCATCTGCGGCGGCGCGTTCGCCGGTCTCGAGAAGGTGATCGAGAATCGCACGGAAGCGTCCGGCATCGGCTTCGGCGCGACGGTCAAGAGCAAGAAGCAGCGCTCGGTCTCCGAGGTGTTCCAGGAAATCGAGCCCGAGGATCTGATCAAGTTCGGTCTGATCCCCGAACTGGTCGGCCGCATGCCCGTGGTCACCTCGCTCGCCGAACTGAGCGAAGACGCGCTGGTGCAGATCCTGACCGAGCCCAAGAACGCGCTCGTCAAGCAGTACAGCAAGCTGCTCGCGATGGAAGGCGTGGACCTCGAGATCCGCCCAGCGGCGCTCAAGGCCATTGCCCGCAAGGCGCTGGCCCGCAAGACCGGTGCCCGTGGTCTGCGCTCCATCATGGAGCAGGCGCTGATCGGCACCATGTTCGATCTGCCGACCACCGACAACGTGGAGAAGGTCGTCGTGGACGAATCCACCATCGAAGAAGACCAGTCGCCGTTGCTCGTCTACCGCGAAGCAGCCAAGACGGCCTGAAGCCAATCACTTGATTCGGCTGTCGCCCCGTTGCACGCGCAGCCAGAGACCGTGACCCACCGCAGCCCTCAAGGCGCGGTGGGTTGAAATTCGAACCCGCGGCCTCAACTCCAGGGTGCTATTAAAGGATTTTGAATGTCCGGAAACACTCCATTGCCCGCAACCCCCATTGATCTGCCGCTGCTCCCGCTTCGGGATGTCGTGGTGTTCCCGCACATGGTCATCCCCTTGTTCGTGGGCCGCCCCAAGAGCATCAAGGCGCTGGAACTGGCCATGGATGCGGATCGCCGCATCATGCTGGTCGCGCAGAAGACCGCAGCCAAGGACGAGCCGTCCGTCGAAGACATGTTCGAGGTGGGCTGCGTGTCCACCATCCTGCAGATGCTCAAGCTGCCCGACGGCACCGTGAAGGTGCTGGTCGAGGGGCAGCAGCGCGCCAAGGTGGACTCGATCAACGACGCCGAAACGCACTTCCTCGCGAGCGTTACTCCGATGGAGACGCCCGCCGCCGATGATCCGAAGTCGGCCGAGATCGAGGCGCTGCGCCGCGCCGTGATGCAGCAGTTCGACCAGTACGTCAAACTCAACAAGAAGATCCCTTCGGAAATCCTGACGTCGATCTCCAGCATCGACGACGCAGGTCGTCTGGCCGACACCATCGCAGCGCATCTGCCGCTCAAGCTCGAGAACAAGCAGCTCGTGCTCGACATGGCCGATGTGAAGGGCCGCCTCGAAAACCTGTTCGAGCAGCTCGAGCGCGAGGTCGACATCCTCAACGTCGACAAGCGCATCCGCGGCCGCGTCAAGCGGCAGATGGAAAAGAACCAGCGCGACTTCTACTTGAACGAGCAGGTCAAGGCCATCCAGAAGGAACTCGGTGAAGGCGAAGAAGGTGCCGACATCGAGGAGATCGAGAAAAAGATCAAGGCCGCCCGCATGCCTCAGGAGGCGCGCAAGAAGGCCGAGGGCGAGCTCAAGAAGCTCAAGCTGATGTCGCCCATGTCCGCCGAGGCGACCGTGGTGCGCAACTACATCGATGTGCTCACCGGCCTGCCTTGGAGCAAGAAGACCAAGATCAAGCACGACCTGCAGTTCGCGGAAGACGTGCTGAACGAAGACCACTACGGCCTCGAGAAGGTCAAGGACCGCATCCTTGAGTATCTCGCGGTGCAGCAGCGCGTGGACAAGGTGAAGGCGCCGATTCTGTGCCTCGTCGGCCCACCAGGCGTGGGCAAGACCTCGCTCGGCCAGTCGATCGCCAAGGCGACGGGCCGCAAGTACGTGCGCATGGCGCTCGGCGGCATGCGTGATGAGGCCGAGATTCGCGGTCACCGCCGCACCTACATCGGCGCGATGCCGGGCAAGGTGCTGCAGAGCCTGAACAAGGCGGGCACGCGCAATCCGCTGTTCCTGCTCGACGAGATCGACAAGCTGGGCATGGATTTCCGTGGCGACCCGTCTTCGGCGCTGCTGGAAGTGCTCGATCCCGAGCAGAACAACAAGTTTGCCGATCACTACGTGGAAGTGGACTTCGACCTGTCGGACGTGATGTTCGTGGCGACTTCCAACTCCATGAACATTCCGCCGGCGCTGCTCGACCGCATGGAAGTCATCCGCCTCTCGGGTTACACCGAGGACGAGAAGACCAACATCGCGATGAAGTACCTGTTGCCCAAGCAGATGGAGAACAACGGTCTCAAGACGGAAGAACTCGAAGTGCAGGAAAGCGCGGTGCGCGACATCGTGCGCTACTACACCCGCGAAGCCGGTGTGCGTTCGCTCGAGCGCGAGATCTCCAAGGTCTGCCGCAAGGTGGTCAAGCAGCTTCTGCTCAAGCAGGTGACTCCGCAGGTCAAGGTCACGGCCGAGAATCTGGCCGAGTACCTCGGCGTGCGCAAGTTCAACTATGGGCATGCCGAAAAGGAAGACCAGGTCGGACAGGTCGTGGGTCTGGCGTGGACGGAAGTGGGCGGCGATCTGCTGACCATCGAAGTCGCGACCATGCCCGGCAAGGGCGGCGTCACGCGTACCGGTTCGCTGGGCGACGTGATGAAGGAGTCCGTCGAGGCCGCGCGCACCGTGGTGCGCAGTCGCGCCCATCGCCTGGGCATCAAGGATCAGGTGTTCGAGAAGCGTGACATCCACATCCACGTGCCCGACGGCGCCACGCCCAAGGACGGTCCGAGCGCGGGCGCTGCGATGACGACGGCCATGGTGTCGGCGCTGACCGGCATTCCGATCCGTGCCGATGTCGCGATGACCGGTGAAATCACCTTGCGTGGTGAAGTCACCGCGATTGGCGGCCTCAAGGAAAAGTTGCTTGCGGCGCTGCGCGGCGGCATCAAGACCGTGCTGATCCCTGAAGAGAACGTCAAGGATCTGCAGGAGATTCCGGACAACGTGAAGAGCGGGCTCGAGATCGTGCCGGTCAAGTGGATCGACAAGGTGCTCGAGGTGGCATTGGTTCGCCAGCCCGTGCCGCTGACCGACGAGGAAATCGCTGCGGCCAACGCGGCGGCGGCTGCAGCCCCGGCTGCTCCCGCTGCGCCATCGGCCGACGCGGGTTCAGTCAAACACTGACCTCGCTTTGAAGAAGTCTGCGGAGGCCGTCAGCAGCGTTTCCGAAAGGGGGCGAAAACGGGCCTCGGCAGATTTTTTCAAAAAAAGTGCGAATTTGTCCGGAAGGCCAAAAAACTGCGCTACAATTCATTCATCGCAGCAAAACACGGTATATACTGTGAGGCTTCGATAAAAACGCGGGAATAGCTCAGTTGGTAGAGCGATACCTTGCCAAGGTATAGGTCGACGGTTCGAACCCGTTTTCCCGCTCCAATTTTCAGCGGTCTGATCGGTAGGTTGGATGGCTTGTGTTGAGATCAAGGCGCGATAGCAAATCGGTTATGCCCCGGATTGCAAATCCGGTTAGGCCGGTTCGACTCCGGCTCGCGCCTCCAGTGATTGGTGGCAAGGGCAACGAAAGTTGTCTGGATCGTTGAGGGTAGGTTGAAAGACTTGCAAAAAGCGATCAAAAACGTGATAGAATTTGATTCTTCGCTTCGCAAGACGAGAAGATGAAAAATGCGGGAATAGCTCAGTTGGTAGAGCGATACCTTGCCAAGGTATAGGTCGACGGTTCGAACCCGTTTTCCCGCTCCATATCCCAAAGGGAAGCCCAAAAGGCTTCCCTTTTTTGTTGTTCAGGCGCTAGCAGCATACGTCGATGCGCCATACCGATCAGGACACAAGAGTACTGATACTCGGGCCCATGCCCCGCGCAATGCGGTAAGCTGGTCTCCTCATGTATCAGGCGCCCCGATGGTGAAATTGGTAGACACTGCGGACTTAAAATCCGCCGCTTCCGTAAAAGGGGCGTGCCGGTTCGACCCCGGCTCGGGGCACCAGTCGAGAAACTCAATATGTCACATTACAACGCACCCTTCGAAATCCATGTGCACGGTCAGGTGCAGTTGCGCAGCGATGTCGATTTCGATCAGCTGCAGGAAGCTCTGACGCCCTTGTGGAAGTACGCGGGCGCACGTTCCTTGGCCGCAGGTGCCGCGAGCGCTTACGAAGAAGAGCCTGGCATCCAGTTCGATCCCAAGGCGCACATGCTCCAGATGTGCTGGACCGTTCGCGGTGATGACGACTTCCGTCAGTCGCTTGATGAAATGTGCATGGGCCTGAACGAGCTGGCCGAGCAGGGCGCCGCCATCGAGGTGACGTTCTACGACGCCGAGTTCGATGACGAGGACGGCGACGGACCGGATGACGGTGCCGAGGCGCGCGACGACTTCGTGATGCTGTTCGTCGGACCGACGCCTGCCGCCATCATGCAGGTGCAGCGCGATCTGCTGGTGCAGGATGTCATCAACATGATGGAGCGTCACTTCGACGCGTCCGAGCTGGGTGGCGTGGTCGCCGAGATCGACAAGCTGTTCAATCAGCGCTTCGATGATCTGGTGAATTCGCTCGAGATCGGCAAGCCGCCGCGGGGCGCTGGTGGCTCGGGCGGTGGCGGCCATGGCGGCGGAGGCCGTCGTCCGCGCCATCTGCACTGATCAACAACTCGTTTTCACGGACAGAAGCCCGCCAGTGTCCACTCGGCGGGCTTTGATTTGATTGCATGGCCTCGAACGCCAATCCTCTGCTCTCGCGAACCGATTTGCCTTATCTGGGCGGCTATTCGCCCGCACTCAAGGGGCAGGCGAAAGCGTTGCTCGAGCAGGGCAAGCTCGGTGATCTGCTGGCGCGCAAGTACCGCAGCGTGCATTCGGTGCGCAGCGACAAGGCGCTCTATGACTTCACGCAGGAATACAAGCAGCGCTATCTGCGCAATGCGGGCACGATCAACAAGGTGCTGTTCGACAACAAGATCCACGTGGTGCGCCACGCGCTCGGGCTGCACACCAGCATGTCGCGCGTGCAGGGCGGCAGGCTCGCGGCCAAGCACGAAATCCGCGTGGCCTCGTTCTTTCGTCAGGGGCCCGAAGAGTTTCTGCGCATGATCGTCGTGCATGAGCTCGCGCATCTGCGCGAGAAGGATCACGACAAGCCCTTCTATCAGCTGTGCACCCACATGGAGCCGGACTACCACCAGTTTGAGCTCGACACGCGGCTTTACCTCACCTATCTCGACAACGGCGGACAGCCGTTGTGGGACACAGCCTCCTGAGTCGTTTCGCGCCTTTCCCCGTTCTCTGGGCGGTGGGGCGCAGTCAGCGCGGCGGGGCTTCCCTTGCGCGGCTGACCTTGCATGGGCCGCGTCAGTTTCATGCGCTGCGCAAGGCGCGAAGCGCCATCAGCAACTGATTCCCTGAATTCTTCAGGCGGGCAATGCGGAGCAATGCCCGGGCCCTAGTTGCAGCCAGCGCTCGGCTGCGGCCTGCAGCGCGCTCAGCGGGCCCGTGGTGTAGAGGTGCAGCCGGCCTGCAGGAGCCTTATCGGAATCTTCGTTGGCCAGGGTGTCCCGCTGTACGAGGATGCGGCGCGTCTGCCGTGCGATCGGCGCGCCGGTGTCGATGATGTGCACGTCGGGGCCGAGCAGCCTGCGCAGTTCGTCCTTGACGAACACATAGTGGGTGCAGCCAAGCACCAGCGTGTCGATGTCGCCGGTGCGCACGCCGAAGCTGCCGAGCGCCCTCGTGTAGCGTTCGCAGAGTTCACGGATTTCCTTGAACGACGGTCCGGCGTCGGGGTCTTCTTCCACGCTGCGTTCGATGGCGCGCGCAAGTCCGTCGCAGGCCTGCACGCGGAAATCCGTGCCGTCCGAAAACGCCTGCCGCAGTTGCTCGAAACGTGCGCTGTTCACCGTGCCGCGCGTGGCGATCACGCCGACGCGATGCGTCTGGCTGCTGCTTGCCGCCGGCTTGAGCGCGGGCTCCACGCCGATCACGGGCAGATCGGGAAGGGCTGCGCGCAGCTCGGCCACCGCCGCCGTGGTGGCCGTGTTGCAGGCGACGACCAGAGCCTTGATGCGGTGCTCCTGCAGGAGGTGGCGCGCAATCGTCAGCGTGCGCTGTTTGACGAAGGCATCGCCGCGCTCGCCGTAGGGCGCGTTGCCGGTGTCGGCCAAGTAGACGAAATTCTCGTGCGGGAGTTCACGCCGCAGTTCCTGCAGAACGCTCAGACCGCCAACGCCACTGTCGAACACGCCGACGGGCGAGGCTTGGATGGATGAGGACATGGCCGGATGAACTCCCGAATGCTTGCGAGCATGGACGTGAAAATCAGTCCGCCATTGTCCTGCTTTTGACGATGTCATGCAGCGCAGGAACGTGTGCGGTGTGTTGCGTGACACCGCGTGGCGTTCAGCGGCCGCGCACCATGTCCATGATCTTCGCGGTGTTCAGGTTGCGCGCCATGTCCTGCATCTGCGGCGCGTACTGCGACTGCAGCGCGCGACCATCCTGCATGATGTGCTCGTAGGTGCTCTTGAGCATCTGTGTGCTCAGCGTGCGGCCACCGGCGTAGTACTGGTTGGCGACATGGCCGAGCGCATAGGTCGACGCGAAGCTCATGCCGCTGCTTACCGCCTGGCGACCCACACCTCCGAAGATGCCGCCGCCGAGCACGCGGCCCAGCAGCTTGCGGCCCGCCTGCTCGAGGTACTGCGATGTCAGGCCCACGCCGAGCGCGGCCAGCAGGTCCTTGATGTGCCCCTTGTCGAGCTGGTAGCCGTAGGTTTCGCCGATCTGGTAGACGAGGCGCATCTGCAGCGGGATGATCGCGAGCGTCGAAAGGTTCTCGGGCAGCAGTTCGATGGCGCCGTTGACGATGGAGGCCTTGAGGATCTTGGCGTCCATCTCCTGCGTGGACAGCGAGCTTTGCTTGCGCTCGGCGTTCGCTTTTTCAAGCGAGTCGGCGGCCGTGGGGTGAGGTGCGGCCTGGCCCTGAGGCATGACGGGTTCTTCGATCACGATGGGCGCGAGACCGCCCTGCAGGGGAGCGTCGGCGATCACCTGCGCTTGCGTTTCAACGGCGGGAGCGGCGGGTGCGCTCATGCCCAGTGCGGTCTTGAGTTGCGCCAGAAACTCGGTCTCCTTGGCGCTGGTCTGGCCATCCGCATCACAGACGCAGACAGCCATTTCGTAGGCGAGCTGGCGCGACGGTTCGTTGGTGAGCTGCGCCGCGACGGCAGGCAACTGGATTCGGCGCAGCAGCACGTCCTGGTAGAGGCCCGGAAGATTGACCTGCTCATGCTGGCCGAGCGCATCCGCCACCTGCTTGATCTGGTCGCGTTCGCGGTCGTGCTTGGCGTTGTCAGCGTACGCGGCCAAGAGGCAGATGCTCAGGATCGAGCGGATTTCTTCGTTGGACATGTTGTTCACAATGCAGCACTCCTGTATGTCTGAATCCAAGTGTCGCCCACGGCGGCAATTCCGCAGTTGCTCAGGGGGCTACGGTGCCGTCATCGTCATCGTCATCGTCATCGCCATCGCCATCGTCGTATGGAAGGGAGTCCAGGGATACGTTCCGGTAGTCCGGCTCGGGCATGGTCGGCAGCCGGACCGCAGCGATGTCCGTGCCGCCCTCAAGCACCGCCTTGCACACGCGGTGCATGCCGTCCATGACGCGGCCATCGGGGCAGAGGATGATCGGATACGCGAGATCGGTCTGCTGCACGAGGCGCATGTGATCGATGATCTCGCGCGTCGTCGGGTGGTGCGCATCGAACCAGTAGGGCTCGTCCAGTTCGCGGATGTCGGACAGCAGGGCCCGCTGCACCGGCAGATCGCGCGCGAGTCGAACGAGGCCATGTACGTCCCAGATTCTCGAGCCTTCTGCATCGTGCCGGATGTGATACTGCTGGCGCATCTGCGGACGCGGATTCACTTCTTGCGCGGATGCTGCGCGACCCAGGCGAGAAATTTCTGCATCCAGCCGGTCAGGAACTGGTGGCTTGCCGCGCCGATGTTGCCGTCCGCATCGACGAGTCCGTCCTTCCACTGGATGAAGCCCTCGGGCTGCGCCATGGTCGGCATGTCGAGGAACACCAGCACATTGCGCAGATGCTGTTGCGCCATCGCCGTGGCGGCGCCTCCGGGCGACGTGCCGATGATGCCTGCGGGAATGCCGTTCCATGCGCCTTGTTTGAAGGGGCGGCTGCCGCCATCGAGCGCGTTCTTGAGCGGCGCGGGGATTGAGCGGTTGTGCTCGGGCGTGACGAACAGAATGCCGTCCATGCTCGCCACCTGGGCTTTGAAATCGACGAAGGCCTTGGGCGTGTTGGCATCGTCATCGCGGTTGTAGAACGGCAGCGGGGTGATGTCGATGATCTCGAAATCCGCGTCGGCACTGACCAGCTTGGCCAGCCCCTTGGCGAGCTGCATGTTGATGGAAGACTGGCTGTTGCTGCCCACGATGATGCCGATCCGAGGCTTGCTCATGCGATGTGTCCTGTCCAGAAGTTGAATGAAAAAATGAAGGCGTGAAGCCCAACATATCAGCAAAGATATCAGCAAAAACGTCAGGCGGCCTTGAATCCCGCTTTCACATGGCTGCCATCGCAATAGGGCTTGTTCTGCGACTGCCCGCAGCGGCACAGCCAGGTGTCGGTGACCTTGTTGGTCGTCGTGCCGGTGCCGCTCACGACCTCCAGCGATCCGGTGACGTGCAGCGGCCCGTTGGGCGTCGGTTCGATGTCCAGCGGGCCGTCCCGCTGCGCGAGCGCTTCGAACGCTTGCGTCGCCGGTTCGCCCGTCGCTTGAAAGCCGATCTCGACATGCGAGTGATCGCAAAACGGCTTGTTTTTCGACGCGCCGCAGCGGCACAGCGTCGCGCGAAAGCCCTCGTCATTGCCCTTGATGTGCAGCGGCGCGTGGAACGCAAGCGGACCGTTTTCCCGCACCTGCACGAGGTTGACGATGGGGGCCTTTTCCATCGCATCGCCATTGGGTGCCTTGCACTGGATGGCGCCCGAAGGGCAGTTGTGCGCGATCTCCAGCACCTCGGCGGCCGTGGCGTTCTCAGGATGTATCCATGCGCCTTCCACATTGGGCACGAACACGTCGGGGCGATTGAGCACGCAGTTGCGCGAATGGATGCAGCGTGTGCCATCGAACTCGATGGTCACGTCCGCTGACTGAACGACTTCCTTGGACATCGTGGCTTCCTTGTGGCGGCCACCCCTGCATGCCGGTGACCTGAGTATTTGTCACCTCACGATAGCCGAGTTTGCCCCGCCGGAGCGTAGGACAAAAGGAAGGAGTGGCGGCGCGTCCGAGGCCGGATGCGTGCGTGACTCAATTGATCTTCTCGAACACCAGCGTGCGGTTGTTGGCTGGCATGGCATGGTCCGCCAGCAAACGCAGTCCATGGTTTTGCGCGAGCGCCACCACGTCCTCGAAATGGCGAATGCCGCTTTGCGGATCGCGCTGGCGCAGCATGGCGTCGAACGCGCGATTGCTGTCGCTGGTGAATGCGCCGCCGTAGTTGAACGGCCCATAGATCACCAGCCGCCCGCCCGTGGGCAGGTGCTGCCCGACGCGATGGAACAGGTTCTGCACGAGATCCCACGAGACGATGTGCGCCGTGTTGCTGGTGAAAACCGCGTCGTGGCGCTCGTGTGGCCAGGTCTGCGCGTCGCTCAGATCGACCACGATGGGTGCGCGCAGATTCGCTGCCGGCTGCTCGGCATGCCACGCGAGAATCCCCGGATGGTTCTGCGCCAGATCGCTGGTCTGCCAGATGAGATGCGGCAGACGCGGCGCAAAGAAGACACCGTGCTGGCCCGTGCCGGAGCCGATCTCGAGCACGCTGGTGCTCTGCGCGAACGCGTTCAGCAGCACGTCGAGAATGGGGGCCTGGTTGTTGGCGCAGGCTTGGGAGAAGGGTGGGGTCATCGTGAAATCTCGGTGATGAAAGTGTTGACGGCCTGCGCTGCCTGCAAGGGGTTGGCCTGCAGCAGCAGATGTGGCCCGGGAATGTCCGTGACGCGGCATTGCGGTATGAGTCCAGTCACCAGATCGGCCGCAGCGCTTGGCATGAGTCGGTCGTTCGACGCACGCAGGTAGAGCGCTGGAACCTCGACGCCACTCCAGTGGGCTTTCGTTTCCAGTTTCAACGCAATGCAGGCGCGAAATCGCAGCACGTCGGCGGACACGCTGCGAAGCGTTCTGTGCAGGGCCTGTTCGAGCTGCGGCGTAGCCCACTGCCCGAGCAGCCACCATCTCATCAACCAGCCCGGTGCCTGATGAACCGGCACAAAGCGCAGCGCTGCGGAGAGCGACGCCAGATGCGGCAGCGGGCTGCCTGCGAAGCTGGCGCACAGGATCAGACCCTTGAGATTCGGTGGTGGATGCGCCGCGATGGACAAGGCGATGGGCCCCGAGAACGATTCGCCCAGCAGCGCAAAGGGCCTGTCGAGCGGAAGCCGCGAGCGAACCAACTGCTCCAGCTCGGCATAGTCCAGCAGGGTATCGCGGGGGTAGGCGATGGCGTCTGTCGATCCGCACGCCGTGCAGGCCGCAAGGAATTCGGCATGCATGGCCGCCGTTCCATCGAGGCCGGGCAGCAGTACGAGATCGGTCACCAAGGGCTCCGCAAACTGGATTGGTGCATCATCGCATCAATTCAATGTCTGGAGGCCCCACGAATGATCGCGAGTGATTTCATCATCGACCTCTCCATCGTCCGGGACCGCATTCCTTCGCCGGATGTGTACCCGTTCAACCTGCCGTTCGTGGATCAGCTCGATCGGTTGAAGATCGATCCCAAGGTCACGCTGTTTGTCGGTGAGAACGGTACGGGCAAGTCCACGCTGCTTGAAGCGATTGCGGTGGCGATGGGGTTCAATGCGGAGGGCGGGAGCCGGAACTTTCAGTTCTCGACTCATGAATCACATTCGGAACTGCATGAATGCCTGCGCATAGCCAAGGGCTTCAGGCGGCCTCGCGATGGCTATTTTTTACGGGCGGAGAGCTTTTTCAACGTCGCGACCCAAGTCGAGCAGCTTGGAGTCGAAGATGGTTACGGCGGGCGCTCGCTGCATCAGCAGTCGCACGGAGAGTCATTCATGACGCTCCTGAATGAGCGGTGCAGAGGCTTGGGCCTTTATTTCCTCGATGAGCCCGAGGCAGCCCTTTCACCTCAGCGCCAGCTTGCAGCGATGAAGCGCATGCACGAGTTGGTGAAGCTGCGCTCCCAGTTCATCATCGCGACGCACTCGCCGATTCTGATGGCGTATCCGGGTGCGTTGATCTACCAGTTTTCGTCGGAAGGCGTGCGGCCCGTGGAGTATCGCGAGACCGAGCATTTCAAGGTAATGCATGAGTTCATGCAGGGACCGGAGGCGATGTTGAACGCCATGCTTCCGCGATCTCCAGGCGCGGGATTTCCGTGATGGCGCTTTCCCGCGCGCATTCGCCAAGCGTGAGGTGACGCACCAGATCAACGGTGGTGGAGGCGCGCGTCAGCATCAGGCAGGTCACTTCGGGTGATGTGGAACGGGTCGCGTGCCATGCGCCGGGGCGCATGCAAATACCTTGTCCGGGGTGAATGATGAAAGCGGTTGCGGTGGACAGGTCGACGCCGCCATCGTCCGTGCTGCAGGCCATCAGCTGGATGATGCTGCCTGTGAGCGGCACGATCGCTTGCTCGGTCAACAGGTGCTTCTCGAGATGCGTGACGAACGGGTCCATGTTCCGGTAGTTGACCCACAGAACCTCGGCGCCGTCCTGCGCGCCGGTCTGGAAAATGTGCTGTGACCAGAAATCGGTTGCCGGATTGGTGAAGGCTGATGGGTGTGCGGTGGATGGAAAGTCACGGCCGAGCGTCCATCCGAACGGTGCGAAGTTTTCTTCGGAAAGAGGCTGGGCGGCGATGGCGTTGGGAGTGGACGATTGGGGCATGGCGCGGTTTGATGATGGAGGTGGAAGTGCGAAAAAAAGCCCGCGACCAAAACGGGCACGGGCTTGCGGCTTTCGGCTGGCGAGGAGGCTTACAGCTTCAGTGCCGAGACCTGCGACTGCAGCGCCGCGCAGATCGCCAGCAGATCACGGTCACGTCCGCGCTGACCGACGACCATCAGGCCCACGGGCAGTGCGTTGGCGCCGACGTGGATCGGCAGCGACATGGCGGGCAGGTCGTAGAAGTTGAACACCGAGGTGTTGCGCAGCACCAGCATGTTGGCCTGGTTGAAGGCGTCGGCATCGGACAGATCGGCAATGCGCGGCGCGACCATGGCGACGGTGGGCAGCATCAGCACGTCGCAGTCGGCGATGCGGGCGTCCAGTGTCTGCTGCAGTTGGGCGCGGGCGCGCTGCACGGCGACGTAATGCGCGGCGGCAATCGTCTCGCCGCGCTGGATGCGGGCGAGCACGAAGGGGTCGATGGCATCCGGCTGCGTCGACAGCGTCTCGGCATGGATGTGTGCGGCCTCTGCGGCGATCAGCGTACCTTTTTCCTGCAGCTTGAAGGGGGCTGCACACCAGTCGTCGAGCTGCATGTCCTCCACGCGGCTGCCGCTGCGCGCGAGCTCGGCGATCACCTGATCGAACGCGGTCTGCACGGCGGCCTCGGTCTGGGTGAACAGCAGCCCGCGTGGAATGCCGACGCGCAGGCCGCGCACCTCGCGCGTGGGAAGGGCGGTCAGGGGCTGGGCGCTCATCACGGCGTCGGCCTGCGCGCAGTCCAGCACGCTGCGGGCGAGCGGGCCCACGCTGTCCAGGCTGAACGACAGCGGAAAGGCGCCATCGCGCGGCACACGGACTTGCGTGGGCTTCAGGCCGGTCACGCCGTTCAACGCGGAGGGAATGCGCACCGAGCCGCCGGTGTCGGAACCAATCGAGATCTCCGACAGACCACGCGCGACGGCCACGCCCGCGCCGGACGAGGAACCACCGGGAATGCGCGTGACGTCGCGGGCGTTGCCTGGGGTGCCGTAGTGCGGATTGATGCCGATGCCCGAGAACGCGAACTCGGTCATGTTGGTCTTGCCGATGATGACGGCACCGGCCTGGCGCAGACGCTGGACGATCAGCGCATCCTGCGTGGCTGGTGCAGCGGTCTTCAGCACGGCGGAGCCGGCGGTGGTGGTCTCGCCCGCGATGTCGTAGAGGTCCTTGACGGAGACGATGCGTCCGTCGAGCGGGCCGAGCGAGATGTCGCTTCGCGCGCGCTCGTCAGAGGCACGCGCGGCGGCGAGCGCCGCCTGCTCATACACATGGGTGAAGATGCGGCGGCCTTCGTCGCCTGCGTCCTGGATGGCTGCGAGCGTCTGCTCGGTGCGCTTGACGGAACTGTGGTGCATGTCTTGTCTTCCTTGGTTGATCAGGCCACTTCGGGAAGAATCTGCGAGGTGTAGCGATGCTTCAGCGAGCGGTTCAGACGTGGATCGTACAACTCCATTTCGAAGGTGGTCGATGCGCGGATTCCGCCGATGGCCGCGACGGTGCCGCAAGTCATCGCGGTGCCGTCGGTGAAGCTCGTCTGGCCGCTGTCCTTGAGGTAGCCCGCGATCAGCTCGCGCGGTGGGCGCAGGGTGGAGAGCGATCCTTCCTGGTACAGCACGCGCTGGCCGTCTTCCTCGATCCACGAGCGTACGATGAGTTCATCCCAATGCGCTTCGACCTCGGCAAGCTCCCATGCATCGGTGCCGGCGGGCTTGGCGCAGACCTGCTTGGACAGCGCAACGCTGTGGGCTTCGAGCTTGCGGTCGGTGTGGTCCGACGAGATGCCGACGAACAGCTTGCCTTCGGCGGCGAACACGAGCGCCTCGATTTCGCCCGACGAATGTGGGCCGACGACCTGTATCTCTGCGTCCTGCACCAGTTGGTTGCGGCCGATGCGGTAGTACAGAGGCACGCTGCTCGGGCGCGGCACGCCGAGCTCGGCGAGCTCTTCGATGTGGTGCTCGATGGCAGCGATGTCACGACCGGCCCAGCCCGCGACGATGAGCGTGTGGATGTTGAGCGAGAGGGCGCGGGTGGCACCTTGGGATTGGATGTTGAATTGAGCTTGCATTTGAAAAAATCTGAATAGGTTCAACCGAAGACGGTGGGCAGCCACAGGGCGAGATCAGGCACCAGTGCGAGCAGAAGCAGCATCACGAACATGGCGGCGACGAACGGCAGCGAGCCGATGATGACGTCGTTCATGGAGCCGGATTTGCGCAGGCTCTGAACCACGAAGAGGTTCAGTCCCACGGGCGGCGTGATGAGCGCGGCTTCGACCAGAATGATGATCACGATGCCGAGCCAGATCGGGTCGTAGCCGAGCGCGATCATGATGGGCGCGACGATGGGGATCGTGGTGATCATCATCGACAGCGTTTCCATGAAGCAGCCCAGCACCAGATAGAAGATCACGAGGACCAGCAGCATCCAGCCAGGCGAGAAGCCGAGGCCGGTGATGGAGTCGGTGATGGCCGAGGTGAGTCCAGTAGCGGACATCACGAAGTTCAGGAAACCCGCAGCGATCACGATCAGCATGATCATCGCGGTCGAACGCATGGTGCCTTCGATGCACTCGCGCAGCATGTTCCACGACAGCTTGCGGAACCAGGCCGCCAGAATCAGCGCACCGAGCACGCCGAGGGCGGCGGCTTCGGTGGGCGTGGCAAGACCTGCGTAGATCGAGCCGACGACCAGCAGAAAGATCACCAGCGGCGGGCCGAGGTGGACCAGGCTCTTGAAGCGCGCGCCCCAGGTCGCATGGATCTTCTGGCCGCCCCACTTGGGCTTGATCAGGCAGGCGATCACGATGGTCACGATGAACAGCAGTGCCATCGCGAAGCCGGGGATGATGCCCGCGAGGTAGAGCTTGGGCACCGACGAGTTGGTGAGCACGCCGTAGATCACGAGGTTGATCGATGGCGGAATCAGAATCCCGAGCGTGCCGCCGGCGGCCAGGCTGCCGAGGAACAGCGGCTCGTTGTAGCCGTAGCGCTTGATCTGGGGAAGCGCGACGGTGCCGACGGTGGCCGCAGTCGCGACGCTCGAACCCGATGTGGCCGAGAACAGCGTGGACGCACCGATGTTGGCGTGCATGAGACCGCCCGGCAGCCACGACAGCCACAGCGCCATCGAGCCGTACATCTTTTCGGCGAAACCGGCACGCAGCAGCACTTCGCCGAGCATGATGAACAGCGGAATCGCGACGAGCAGGAACTCGTTGTTGGCGCTCCAGGACAGCTCGCCGAGCGCGCGTGACAGCGGCAGCATGGAGAACAGCGGATCGAGCGTGAGGCCCAGCACGCCCAGTGCCGCGCCGACGGGAATGCTCAGGCCGATGAGCACGAGCAGCAAGATGAGAGCGGTGGCGATCATGCGCGTGCTCCTTGGCGTTCTGCGTTGATGAGACGTTCGCCCGATGCGGCCTCCTCGTCGGCTTCTTCCTGTGCGGAGCGCACGCCGCACAAGGCTTTCACCGTGTCGAGATCACCGGTGACGATGGCGGTCGAGGCACGTACCAGCATCAGCGCGAGCACGATGCACATCCACACGAGGCCGATGAACCACAGGCCCTGAGGAATCCACAGCGGTGTCGCCATCGTGGTGTTGGCGGCGGACTTCTGCACCCACGATGCGGTGACCACGTCCATCGCATACCAGGTCAGGTAGGTCATGAACACGCCGAGCGCGACCAGCGAGATCCAGTCGAGGATCGCGCACAGGCGCAGCGGCAGCGTTTGATAGAGCACGTCCACGCGCACGTTGGCGCGCTGCAGCGTGGCGAAGGCCAGCGACCAGGTGGTGCTGATGGCGAACGCGTAGCTGGAAAGCTCGTCCGCGCCGCCGGTGTTGAAGCCGAGGAACTTGCGTGCGAGCACGTCAAACGAAATCAGCAGCACGCTCGCCAGGGTGAGCGCGCCACCGGCCCAGACGGCGATGCGCGACAGGGCATTGGCCCAGCGCAGCGGCGCCCAGGAAAGGGGTGAAGGAGAGGGTGAGTTCATGACTCCGATCCCGAAAAATACGCGGCGGACTGAGCCGCCGCTTTCAAATCAAGCAATGGAAAAACGGTGCGACGGAAGATTTACTTCTTGGCCGTCAGACCGACCACCTTGCCCACGGTGGCGTTGAAGTCGGTCACGCATTGAGCGCTGCAGCGAGCGGCCCACTTGGGCAGCACGGACTCGGCGAGCACCTTCTTGAGCAGCGCGCGGTCGGCATCGGTCGGCTGGACCAGAACCATCTTGCCCTTCACCGGGTTGGTGCAGGCGGCGGCGCCGGTGTTGCAGTCATAGCCTTCCTGCGTTTGCTTGCCGGCGGCAGCCCAGATGTCGTCCACCATGGTCTTGAACTGCGTGGTGATGAGCTTCTGCACGTTGGGGTTGAGCTTGTCCCACGCCTTCTGGTTGACGGCGTGGATCTGCTGATTCCAGTTGACGGGCAGCGCGTACAGGTGCGTGGACACCTCGTACCACTTGGCCGAGTAGCCCGAGAGCGAGCCGGTGATGGCGCAATCCACCACCTTGTTCTGCAGCGCGGGAACCACTTCACCGAAGGCCATGGTGACGCTGGAGCCGCCGAGCGCCTCGACGAATTCCGCCTGGGTGCGGCTGCTGGTGCGCACCTTCTTGCCCTTCACGTCTGCGAGGCTCTTCATGTCCGCATTGCAGAACAGCACCTGTGCCGGATAGGTGGACATGCCCAGCACCTTGACGCCGGACTGCGCGTAGAACTTGGCGTACATCGGCTCGAAGGAGTCGGTCACGGCACGTGCGGTCTTCACGTCGGGCGCGAGACCGGCGAGGTCGATGGCTTCGTTGATTGGATTGTCGGCCGCGAAGTAGGCAAGGGTGGAGGTGCCGAACTCGATCACGCCCTGGGACATCAGACGGATCAGCTCGGGGCCCTTGAGACCCATCTCGTTGAAGCCCTTGATGTCGGCAGTGACCTTGCCGCCGGAGGCCTTGGGGATGGTCGTGGTCCAGAACGGCTTCTCGAACTCGTTGTAGAGGCTCAGATTGCTCAGACCACCCACGACCTTGAGCTTGGTCGCTGGGTATTCCTGTGCATGGCTCAGGGGGGCGGCGAGGGCGCTGGCTGCCAGTACGGCGAGAGGAAGAAGGCGTTTCATGACAAGTCCTTTCGTTTTGGGAATTGAATTGCACCGCTGATGTGCGTGTCGCGCCATTGTGGTGCAGCTGTGAAATTTCACATCAGTATTAACGCTATATCAAGCGAATTTCATGCCAGAAATCGCCGGGCATCTCGGATATGATTCGCCGCATGTTCGGTTGACCGGTGTTCGGAGTTCTTGTGTTGGTGACCCCGTTGGATCCTGATGTGAAAGATGCGTCTTCGTTCGAGGCGGGTTCGGGCTTGTCGCAGAACGAGCTGGCCTACACCAAGCTCAAGCACCGTCTCACCACGCTGATCTACAAGCCCGGCGAGTACCTCAACACCGCCACGCTGATGGCCGACATGGCGCTGGGGCGCACGCCGCTCAATCACGCGCTGCATCGCCTCGCGACCGAGGGGCTGGTGCAGATCATTCCGCGCAAGGGCGTGATGGTGGCGCCGCTGTCCATCGACGATGCGCTCAACATGATCGATGTGCGGGTAGTCAACGAATGCCTGTGCGCGCGGCTGTCGGCGCGGCACATCACGGCTGCCGAAATCACGGTGCTGCGGGCCACTGCCCGCTCTTTTGACGAAGCGGTGGCGGCGCGTGACGTTGCACGGATGATGGACTGCGACCGGCAGTTCCATGAGCAGATCGCCGATGCTTCGCGCAACCCCGTGCTGATCGAAGTGCTGCGCGTGCTGCATGCGCGCTCGCAGCGCTTCTGGGCGATTTCGCTGTCGACGGCGGGTCATGTGACCGAGGTGCACGACGAGCATCAGAACATTCTCGAGGCGCTTGCAAGCGGCGATGCGGACAGGGCGGAAGAGGCGGTCAAGTTCCACATTCTGTCGTTCCGGCAGGCGCTTCTTGGGCGCCGCTGACGCCGTGGCCCATCACCTCTCGGGCCACTGCCGGCTCACCGCACTCATTCGCTGAACCGCATGGAGCATTTCTCGGTCAATGCTGCGCTGCTGATCCGGATGCTCTGCACCGCCATCGTGGTGATCGGCGTGTCATGGTCCGTCGGCGCTTTCGGCCCGATCATCGGTGGCGCGCTCGCCGGTCTGCCGATGGTGATGGGGCCGGCCTTCTTCTTTCTGGTGCGGCAGGCGCCCGTCGATTTCGTCTCGCTCACCGCCACCTACACGCTGATCTCGCTGGCCGCGACGCAGGCCTTCGTGCTGGCCTATCTTTTCGCTTCACGTCGGCACAGGCCGCTGGCGAGTCTCGCGATCGCGTTTGGCGCGTGGGTCATCACCGCTGCGCTGTGTCGCATGTTGCCGCCGTATCTCTGGCTGGGCGTGGCATTGTTCGTGGTCGTCACCTGGGGCGCGATCCGAGTGAGTCGTCCGTTCGTGGATCGCACCGCCGGCACTGGCGGCAAGGCAGGGTGGCCGCTTCTTTTGCTGCGCGGTGCGCTCGCGGGGGTCATGGTCGCGTCGATCACCACGGCCTCGGGCTGGCTGGGCGCATCGAGCGCGGGCATTCTGCTCGCCTTTCCCATCGGTTACACCGTGATCGCAACCACCATCCACGAGCGCTACGGATCGGCCAGCGTGATCGCGACGCTGCATGCGGCGCTGCTCGGAGGTTGCAGTCTGGCCGTGTTCTGCTTCTGCGTCGCGGTGTTCGTGCAGCACATGGAGCCGATGGTCGGCCTGCTGCTGGCGACCGTCGCATCGATGCTGACGACCACCGCGCTGGTGCTGCGCACGAGGTTGCGGCGCGGCTGAAGCGCTCAACTCTGCGCGCGCAGCATGAGCGCGAGCAGCAGCCACAAGAGCGTGAGGATCACATTGCTCGCCGCGAACAGCGCGAAGCGATGCAGCACGTTGTTGTAGCTCAGGTGCACGAGGCTGTGCAGCATGCGCAGCGCCACATAGGCCCATGCCAGCGTCACCAGCCAAGTGCTGCGCATGCCCGTCGCATAGCTCATCACGCAGACCACGTAGAACAGCATCGGCAGTTCGAGCAAATTCATGTAGTTGCGATTGGCGAGGATGAGGGCCCTGGGCAGCGGGCCCGACTCGCCGCAGGCGAACTGGGCGATCTCCGCTTCGCCGCGCAGGGTGGCGCGCACGCGGCGCAGGCCGAGGTTCAGTGCCATGCACAGGGTCCATGCGGCGAGCGCGAACAGAGGCCAAAGAATCGAGGTGGCGTGGGGCATGCGAAGACTCCTCTGCGGTGGCCCGAGGCGGACGGCGTCGGGTGCGCAGTCGGCGTCCTCGGCATCACATGGCTCGGCATTCTGCACGCGGAAGGGGTACCGCTCTGTTGGTCGCATGCCGTGGTGCATTTCTTGTTCCTCGCATGCACGGGTATCGGACAGCGGATGTCATGTCCTTTGCTGTTTGCAGGACATGGATCGCGCGCGCTTGGATGCTCTGGTCTGCAGGCTACGGAGCGGTGCGGAGCAGCCTGTCGGTGAGCGCTGACATCGATCTGGCAAGCTGTTGTTTTGTAGTTTTTTGTAAAGTTATTAACTTGTTGATGCTTACAATTGACGACACAGCAAGCGTGATTTCCGGTCGCAATGACCGGAGGCGCAATGCAGAACAAGTGATCGGCAGCCACGTGGACGCTGCCGACCATGACGGAGGGGTACTCTTGAAGCGGTTTGGAAATGCGCTGCGCGCGGGCGTGCGGCATGTCTGTGCGTTTTTCATTTTGGCGATCACGGCAGCGACGACCGTGCATGCCGAGCAGACACCGGTGACGCTTGCGGGTCTGGCCTATTCGGGCGATGCGGCGAGCCTCGATCAGCGCTTCCCGTTCTCGCGCGCTTACGAGCGAGAACTGGAACAGACGGGCGAGCGTGCCTATGGCCGCATCACGGCCAATCTGGCGGTCGTGCCTTCGCAGCATCTCAAGATCGAGCAGGGCATGCTCGACGAGCTCAAAGGCCGCGATCAGGCCATCGTCACCTCGCTGGTGGTGAATTCCGAGACGGTCTCCGTCGAGAACTTCGGCAAGCTGCGCAAGCTCTTCGTGCTGATTCGCGGACAGGCATTGTTCTTTGACTTCAAGAGCATGACCGTGGTGCGCTCGTACCCGGTGAGCTTCGCCTTCATCGACGTGTTCGACCACGAACCCACGCAGGCCGAAATCTATGCCCGCGTGAAGAACGTCTACGAGGGCGCGGCGGGCAAGCCGGGCATCTTCGGCCGATACGCCGGCGTGCTCGCAGGCGCGACGATTCCGGCGCAGGTGCCGAGGCTGCTCAAGGTCACCGAGGTGAAGCTCGCCCCCGACGTGATGGCGAGCCTGCCGGGCTATCTGAAAAGCGAGCCAGGCATGGCCGAGACATGGGCGGCGGACATGGTGAGCGAAGCGATCTCCACGCGCGCAGGCGTGCCGCTGATTCCGTATTCGCAGGGCTATGCGGTCGGCAATGTGCTGCCCATGCGCGTGGCTGACGGCACGGTGTTCAACCTCAAGCTGCCCGAGCCGGACTACGCGATTTCGGTCGATCTCACCGGGCTCAAGAAGGTGAAGTTCGGATCGGTGGCGGCGGGCGAGAGCTTCATCTACGGCACCTATGCCAAGTTCCGCATCGAGCAGCCGCTGCTCGGCTCCACCTGGCTCGACACGGCGCTCAAGAATGGCGAGACCAAGGTCGTGCCTTCGACACAGACTTGGGTGGATGATTTTCCGGCCTTCTATGACTCGTGGAACGGCATGTTCACGCGGTTGGCCACGGCGATCGCCAGCAAGGACATGAGCTGGGTGAAGGCGGCAGCATCCGCGCCCGACATCGCTGCGCAGATTTCAAAAACCAACCAATTGATCGCTCAATGCAAATGACCCGTTTTGTCCGATTTTTCATGGCGCTTGTGCTGTCGAGCCTGGCCCTGAGCAGTTTTGCGCAGGTGCAGCAGGCACGCGGCAAAGCGTCCGTCAGCTACCAGGGCAAGCTCGCCTCGCCCGACGACAAGGCGCGCGCGCTGCAGAACGCGCAGCTCAAGGCGGTGGAGTTCCACTACGCCGAAGCCGGTGAATCCGAGAGCGAAAACTTCGACGCCGTGCGCGAAAAGATTCTCGCCAATCCCGACCGCTACATCCTCGAGACCACGGTGCTCGGCGAAGAGGACGCGCCCGAAAAGCGCCAGTACACGGTGGCCGTGCGCGTGTCGCTCAACGTGGCGAATCTTCGCAACCTGGTGAAGGCGAATTCGGCGGTGTCCAAGGCCGGTGCGGCCGACAAGTCGCAACTGGTGTTCGTCTTCGTCTCGCGCGAAGTGGCATCGGTGAAGTCGTTTGACGACCGCGTCTATCAGCGCGTGGACGAACAGGCGCAGGTGAAGGTCGCGGGCAACACGGCGCGCAAGGGCAGCGAGGGCGAGTCGATCCGCAGCAACCGGATCAGCACCAGCGAATCGATGTCCGAGAAGACCGACGTGAACGCCAGCCGCTCGCACAGCATCGAGACCGGCGGCAGCACGACCAAGCGCTCCAGCGAGGCGACCTATCGCCTCTATCCCAGCGCCAATCTGAACACCGTGTTCACGGGCCTGTTCGCGCGTGCGGGCTTTGAGGTGGTCGATGCGGCCATGGCCGAGCCGGCCACCGAAGGCCGCTTCTCGGTGGCCAAGGTCGAGGCCGACTACACCAGCGGCAACGACCTCAAGGCCGCCACGCTGCAGTCGATCGCGAGCGGCATGCGCGTGGCGGGCGTTCCCTATGTGGCGCTCGGAACGCTCGATCTGACCGCGCCGGACAAGGACCCGTCCACCGGCCTCGTGCGCGTGAGCGTGTCGGTCAACGCGAAGGTCTACAACGTGGCCAAGGCGATTCCATCCGTGCAGGCCGCCGTCGGCCCGGTGCAGTTCGCGGGCACGGGTCCCGACGAGGCGACCGCGCGCGGCAATGCGCTCAAGCTCGCGGCCAACAACGCGGCACGCGAACTGAGCAGCCAGCTCACCGCCAAGGGCATCCACTGAGCATTGGGACGGAGCCCCGAGGTTCCGTCCGCTTCAAGCACCTCACATCACTCACACGCGATTGGCGCCACAGGAGCGCGCGGATCGCGTGCGCCTCAACGTCCGTTCGATTCAGGAAGGAAAGAAAAATCATGAACCACATCCAGAAGATCCAGAAGACCGTCATCGCCGCCGTCATCGCGCTCGGCGCCAGCACCTGCGTGCACGCACAGTTCTCGCTGCCCAGCGTCGGCGCGGTGAAGAACCTCGTCGGCGGCGGCTCCGGCGCATCGGCAACTGACCTCACGGGTCAGCAGGATTCGCTGGTGCGCGGCTATGTGGCGGCGAACAAGGAAGTGCTCAACGCCAACGCGCTGATGGCCGAGGCGCTGGGCCTCAAGAGCGATGCAGCTGCATCGGCCGCGACCGCCTCGTCACTGACCGAAGGCGCGACTAAGGATGCGCTTGAGGAGTCGAACAAGGCCGTGGCCGCATCGACCAACGCCGTCGCTGCGGAGCTTGCGAAGCAACCCGTGCTCGACGCGAACTCCAAGGCGCTTTATTCCAAGGGCCTGCTCACGCTGGCATCGGGCGTGACCAAGTTTGTGGGCGTGGGCAAGAACGTCGGCACCATGGGCAGCAACCTCAAGAGCGCGCCGGTCACGCAACTGCCCAAGCTGCAGTCGGCCGCGTACGTGGTGTCGAACTTTCCCGGCTCCATGGGCAACGTGAGCGATGCGCTCAAGAACGCGGTGGCCTTTGCGCAGAGCCAGGACATTCCCGTTCCGGCCGACGCCACCGCCGCACTGTCGGCTCTGTAAAGGCGGAGCGAACGCATGCGCAAACTTCTCGGTTTGACTTTGACGATGGCGGCCGTCGTGCTGCTGTCGGCCTGCAACAAGGCGGAGCCCGAACAGGCCGCCAAGCCTCCTGCCGCCGAAAAGAACGTGGCCGCGCCCGTCCCGGACGTGGGCCGTCTCACGACGGTGCAGACTTCGGCGCAGGGCTTTGGCGCGACAGCGGGCGAGGCCGTGGCCGAGGCCATGAAGCTGGCGATTCTGCAGGTCAATGGCGCGGCGGTCGAGTCCGCGAGCGTGAGCGCCAAGTACGGCCTCGACGTGAGTCTGGGGCGCGAATCCGCGTCGCTGCGCGCCAATGAATTCGTCGAGCTGGTGCGGCAGAAATCCGGCGGCGTGATCCAGAACTTCAAGCTCGTCGAACTGCGCGAACCTGGTCTCATCACCGACAAGCAGTTCAAGGCCACGATCGAGGCGCAGATCGCCAAGTTCGAGCCCTCGGCGGACATGCAGAAGATCAAGGTCGTGGTCGGCCAGATCCGCTTTGATTCGCCGAATCTGCCGATGGGCGACCGCAGCGTTTCGTCCGCCGAAGTGGGAGCCACACTGCGCCAGCGCATCAGCGACGCGCTGGTGCAGACGGGCCGCTTCGCGGTGCTGGACCGCGAGTTCAGCCCCGACATCCAGAACGAGCTGGAGATGATCTCGTCGGGTCAGGCTCCGAGCGCGGAACTCGCCAAGCTCTCGCAGGCCGCGAGCGCCGATCTGGTGTGGAGCGCGCGCGTGAGCAATCTGGCCTACAACCGCCACGCACGCCAGCTCAAGACCAGTGATCGCGAGCTGGTGAGCTATTCGGGCGGCTGGGCGATGACGCAGAAGCTGGTGAACGTGGCGACGCGTCAGGTCACCGCCTCGGACGCGCTGCGCGGCATGGCGCCATCGACCGCGCCCACCACGCTCGGCAGCGGCGTGGACGGCAGCCGCGTGCTGGAGGACATGAACACCGACATCGTGAATCAGGTGATCACCTCGGTGATGCGCCGCACCTTCCCGGTGACGGTGGTGTCGCGCGACGGCGTCAACGTGGTGCTGAGCCAGGGCGGCCAGCTCATGAAGGAGGGCACGCGCTACGCCATGGTCAACATGGGCGCGGAGATGAAGGACCCGCAGACCGGCCAGAGCCTTGGCCGCGTGGAGTCGCCATGCTGCGATCTTGTGATCGACCGCGTGACGCCGAACCTTTCCTACGGTCGCCTCGAGAACGTGCGCGGACAGCTCGACCAGTTGCCTGCGGGCGCGCTGCAGGTGCGCGAGCAGCTCAAGGATGTCGCGACGGCGAAGGGTGCGATGGGCGACGCGCAGTCCGCACCGGCGGCGGCTGCGCCAGCTGCGCCTGCTCCGGCTCGTCGCCAGACACGCGCGCCCCAGCAGGAGGAGTCCGCGGCCCCGGCATCGGTGAAGGCCAACGACGACAAATGGTGATGCGGCACGGTCGATGAAGTGCTTCTGAGCCATGAACAAAAAATCCCGGCATGCCGGGATTTTTTGTTGGGAGAGGGTGGTCCGCTTATTCAGCCGCGACCGAGATGCCCTTGAACTCGCCCGAGGCGATGCGCTTGCTCCACTCGGCCGGGCCGGTGATGTGCGCGCTGGTGCCGCCGGAGTCCACCGCCACGGTCACGGGCATGTCGACCACGTCGAATTCGTAGATGGCTTCCATGCCCAGGTCTTCGAAGCCCACCACCTTGGCGTTCTTGATCGCCTTGGACACGAGGTAAGCCGCGCCGCCGACCGCCATCAGGTAGGCGCTCTTGTGGTTCTTGATGGACTCGATGGCGACCGGGCCGCGTTCGGCCTTGCCGATCATCGCGATGAGGCCGGTCTTCTCCAGCATCATGTCGGTGAACTTGTCCATGCGGGTGGCGGTCGTAGGACCTGCGGGGCCGACGGCTTCGTCACGCACCGGATCGACCGGGCCGACGTAGTAGATCGCGCGGTTGGTGAAGTCGACGGGCAGCGGCTCGCCCTTGGCGAGCATGTCCTGGATGCGCTTGTGCGCGGCGTCGCGGCCGGTGAGCATCTTGCCGTTGAGCAGCAGTGTCTCGCCGGGCTTCCAGCTCGCCACTTCTTCCTTGGTCAGCGTGTTGAGGTCGACCTTCTTGGACTTGTTGTAGTCCGGTGCCCAGTCGATCTTGGGCCACAGGTCGAGCGATGGCGCGTCCAGATACACGGGGCCGGAACCGTCGAGCACGAAGTGTGCGTGGCGGGTGGCCGCGCAGTTGGGGATCATCGCCACGGGCTTGGAGGCGGCGTGGGTCGGGTACATCTTGATCTTGATGTCCAGCACCGTGGCCAGACCGCCCAGACCTTGCGCGCCGATGCCGAGGGCGTTGACCTTTTCGTACAGCTCCAGGCGCAGCTCTTCGACCTGATCGAGCTTCTCGCCGCGCGCGGACTTGGCCTGCAGCTCGTACATGTCGAGGTCTTCCATCAGGCTTTCCTTGGCGAGCAGAACGGCCTTTTCAGCCGTGCCGCCGATGCCGATGCCCAGCATGCCAGGCGGGCACCAGCCAGCGCCCATGGTGGGAACGGTCTTGAGAACCCAGTCGACCAGGCTGTCGCTCGGGTTCATCATGATCATCTTGGACTTGTTCTCCGAGCCGCCGCCCTTGGCCGCGACGATGATGTCGACCTTGTTGCCGGGAACGATCTGCACGTTGATGACGGCAGGCGTGTTGTCCTTGGTGTTCTTGCGCGCGAAGTGCGGATCGGCCACGACCGAGGCGCGCAGCGTGTTGTCGGGGTGGTTGTAGCCACGGCGCACGCCTTCGTTGATGGCGTCTTCGAGACCGGCGGTGAAGCCTTCCCACTTCACGTCCATGCCCACTTTCAGGAACACGTTGACGATGCCGGTGTCCTGGCAGATCGGACGATGGCCGGTGGCGGACATCTTGGAGTTGGTGAGGATCTGCGCCATCGCATCCTTGGCCGCCGGGCTTTGCTCGCGCTCGTAGGCGCGGGCCAGATGCTGGATGTAGTCAGCGGGATGGTAGTAGCTGATGTACTGGAGGGCACCTGCGATCGAGTCGATCAGGTCCTGCTGGCGGATGGTTGTGGTCATCGTGAAGCTTGCTAGGTTTATGGGCGCGCCGGGGGAAGCGCAGGGAAAACCTGTCAATTATCCGCCGAAGCGCGCCAAGCCTGCTGGGAAAACCCGAGAAGTCTTATAGAGGACTCGGCGGCTTCCCGCGCCGTGGAACCCGAGCGGTCATGTGCCCGTGATGTAACCGGCATGAAAAGGGCACCTGCGCGGGGTGCCCTCGATATGGCTGCAGGAAAGGCCTGAGAGCGTGTGCGCGACCTCCACACGCTCATGCAGGCGCGGCCATGGGCGGTTAGCTGCGGTCTGCTGCGGGTTGCGCCTTGCAGCCCATCCCGATCCGCAGCCCGCAAGCCTCGCGCTGAAGACTTACTTCTTCTGGGGTTGGCCCATGTTCAGCAGATTCATCGTCTGGCCGTTGACGGTCACGTCGCCGGGCTTCTGGCCCGCCTTGCAGGGGCCGATCCACTTGGCGACCATGACTGACTTGGTGGTCGAGATGCCGGCCATCGGCGGGTTGAAGGTGGAGTCGGCGGTCACGGTGTATTCCTTCTCGAAATCACCCGAAGTCACGCTCTTGCTCTCCATCTTGGAGGGGCCCATCTGGCAGATGGAGTGGCCGATGTACTTGCCGCCGTCCTTCTTGGTGTCGTTCTTCTCGCACTTCATGCTGTTGATCATGCCGGAGCCCATCTTCTGCAGCGCCTTGTCGCTGGCGGTGTCCACGCACTGCTGCATCACCTGTTCGGGTGTCTTGGTGGTGCCGGTCGTGCCGCCGGTGGTGATTTGCCACAGCCCCGCCTTGCGCGTGGGCATCTCCTGAGCGGATGAGCTGAACGCAGCCGTGACACACAGGGCAGCGACCACGGCGGCGGGAAGGTTGAGGCGATTTCTCATGATGCTGCGCATGATTTTTCCAAGTGATGAATGAATGAATGTGTGGGCAGGAGCGACAGCTGGCCTGTACTCCCGCGTCTCTGTGCGCAAAGTGCGCCGACGCATTATTTCGGGCGCGCATCGATGGTGCATGTAAAGAAACGAAACAAAGAACTCCTTCCATGGAGTTGCCTGTTCTCAAAAAAGAGCGAGCTGGATGTGCCTGTGGCAAAAAAACATCTGACCGCATCGGGTCGTTTGGCAGGTGAATGGCGCTGGAAAGCCGAACCGTAAGTGAATTCGCATACGATTAAAAAATATATTGATGTAATATTGTCAGTAGTAAATTTTTCCAATAGTTCTTGAAAAACATGCAACATCCATTTGCTGCGCTGATTCGGGCGCTGGGCGGAACCTCATTGGTGCTGATGGGCGTAGCTGCGCACGCGCAGACCAACGTCCCTGCGCCCACGCCGCCGGTGCTGACCTGCAACACCAGCAGCACCGCTGCGAACGTAGTGCACAACCTGCGAGACGCGTTCAACACCTCGAATGCCGGGGCTCAGTACAACGGCTCGACGTTGCTCTATACCTTCCCGAATGACAGCCGGAGGTATTGGCAGGCCGGGGTGGAAAAGCGCTTCCCTCGGAATGCACAGGCGTATCCGTTGACGGGGTCGGATGGCGTGACGGGTTCACGCAATGTCGCGAGCTCGACGGCGCTCACGGGTGGCAGCGGTTTCTACGACCCGTATCCCACCATGCCTGCCATCGACGGCAATTGGGTGGTGATGGGAGATCAGGCCACCTCCGGCTATGGCAGCACGGGGGAGAACGGGCAGAAGGTTGGAATGAACGGCCAAGCCGTTCAGCTGAATCACAACCCCAATGTGATGTACTACTACAAGTTCACGTTCACCATGGATTCGCTCATGGACGTGAACCAGTTCGGTATCAACATCAACAATATGAATTACGGAACCGGTCTCTGGAACTCCGACGACCGGCTCAAGGGCATCTACGTCAATGGACAGTTGGTGGGCACGACCAACAACGGTGGCAATCTGTCATCGTTTTCGCCTACCTCCGCCAGTTACACGGCCAGCATGGCGGCACCGGGCAACACTTTCAGATTGCCCACGAACACCGCCTGGAAGGTGGCACACCCAACCGCCCAGCCGTTGTGGGCGAGCGGCACGAACACCATCGTGTTTGCGATCATGAATGGCGGCATGCGCAGCATCGCTGGCAACAATGATTCAAACTTTGCCGACAACACGACCAACACGACGCCAAGCGGCGTGGTCGGCACTTCCGGGATGAACACGAGCCAGTCGCTCCTCAAAATGCTGGACACCAGCCTGGTCCAGACCTGCATTCCCGCGATCGCCGCACCAGCCACTGCGGCCAGCCAGACGTCCGCGGATGCGCTGAATTTCTCCGGAACGGTGACCAATGCCATCACCGACGCGACCACAGTGAACGTGACCGTACGGGATGCGGGCGGGAATGTGGTGGGCGTGTATGCGGCGGCCATCGATCCGGTGACCAACACCTATTCTTTTGTCGGCACAGGGCCTTCAGGCCTGCCTCCGGGCAACTACACGGCGGACGCCACGCTGGTCAATCCCAACGATCCAACTGGCCCGGGTGTCGTGTTGAGCGGACCGACTCCCTTCACGGTGACGGCCCCGGCCATCACCATGACGCAGCCGCCCAACATCGCTGCAGGCACCACCAACACGATCACCGGAACTGTGCCCAACAAGGGGGCCGCCACAACGGTCGACATCGTGCTTCGCGATGCGGGCGGCAACGTGGTGGATACGTTCCTTGGGGTGCTGATCCAGCCCGACGGAAGTTATTCGGTGCCGACGAACGCGCTGCCAGTGGGGAACTATCTGGTGGAGGCGACCATCACCGGCGTTCCGCCGACGGCCGCCATTGCTACGAGCGGCTTTTCCGTCAGCGCGGTCACCGTGACTCCACCGCCGACGCACACGACGACGGAGCCGTCCACGATCACCGGCAACGTTCAATACCCCGGAACTGCCACGACGGTACACGTGGTGGTGACTGATCCGAATGGCGCCAAGGTCTATGAAGGTGACGTGCCTCTGGACGCCAGCGGCAACTACACCGTGCCCTTGAACGCTTTGCCTACGAAGGGGACTTACAGCATCACGTCGACGGTCAATGGCGCGATGGCGACCGGCCAGTTCGAGGTAGTGCAAACGGCGGTGACCGTGGGGCCGCAGCCGACCGTGGATTCCAAGCAGCCATCGCATATCGCGGGCACGGTGACCAACCCTGGGCCCGCCAACACGGTGGAAGTGAAGATCACCGATGGCACGGGCACGGTGGTGTGGCAGGGTACCGCACCGCTGAACCCGGATGGAACCTATGCGGTGGACAGCTCGGCACTGCCCAAAGGTGACTACACCGTGACGGCGACCGCCAACGGCAGTTCGGCGACCACGCCGCTGAAGGTGACCGATCCTCCAACGGAAGTCACGGTCACCCCGCCTGGCACGCTGACACCGACTCAAAAGCCGAACGTGGGCGGGACGGTGCAGTATCCGGGAACAGCGACGAGCGTGGACCTGAGCATCACCGACAGCACCGGCAAGGTGGTGTGGCAGGGAACCGCCACGCTGAACGCCGACGGCAGCTATTCCACCCAGGCGCAGGCGCTGCCCTTGGGTGACTACACCGTGACCGCCACCGTCAATGGCAAGTCCGCGACGACGACATTCAGCGTCGTGGCCGCACCGGTCCCCGCCCCTGTGCCGACGCTGGGACAGGGGGCGCTCGTGCTGCTCTCGGCAATGCTGGCCGTGTTCGGCGCGCTGCGGCAACGGCGCACCAGCCGCACGTAACATAGCGCACGGGCCATAGCGCTCTGGTGAACATCCTCCGCGTACCAGGTTCATGATCTGGCACGACGGAGGATTTTTCATTTCTGTCGTGCGCTCCTCTGACTTGCCTGTCGCGACGTCATGGTTTCTGGTGGTTCGAATAGCATGGAGTGGATTTGCCGCGCGCTCGCAGGTTGCCATCAGGTTGCGCACGGCACTTCACTGATCAAGCGGAACGCTATAGCCAATGGCCACAAGCTGCCATCTTCGTTCTCCAGCCACCCGTGCCGCTTTGTATGTGCTCACATTCAAGGAGTTTTCGCATGACGACTGCTGTTCGGCAGGAGAAAGACACATTCGGGCTGATCGACGTGCCCGCAGACAAGCTCTGGGGCGCGCAGACGCAGCGCTCGATCCAGAATTTCAAGATCAGCGGTGAGAAGCAGCCCGTTGAAATCATCCACGCGCTGGCGCAGGTCAAGCGCGCCTCCGCTGCCATGAACCACCGCCTCGGCCTGCTGGACGAGAAAAAGACCCAGGCCATCGTTGCGGCTGCCGATGAGGTGATCGCCGGCCAGCATCCGGATGAATTTCCGCTGGTGGTCTGGCAGACCGGCTCGGGCACGCAGACCAACATGAACGTCAACGAGGTGCTGGCCAACCGCGCAAGCGAGCTGCTGGGCGGCGAACGCGGCGAGTCGCGCCTCGTGCATCCCAACGACGAGGTGAACAAGAGCCAGTCGAGCAACGACGTCTATCCCACCGCCATGCATGTGGCGGCGGTGACGGCCATCGAACAGAAGCTGCTGCCCGCGATCGCGCGCCTGCACGCGACGCTCAAGGCCAAGAGCGAGGCGTTCGCCGACATCGTGAAGATCGGGCGCACGCACCTCCAGGACGCCACGCCGCTCACGCTCGGGCAGGAGATTTCGGGCTGGGTCGCGCAGCTCGAACATGGCGAAAAGCACATCCGCGCGGCGCTGCCGCACCTCTACGAACTGGCGCTGGGCGGCACGGCGGTGGGCACGGGCTTGAATGCCCCCAAGGGCTACGCGGAAGGCGTGGCGGCCGAGATCGCGCAGATCACCGGCTACCCGTTCGTCACCTCGCCCAACAAGTTCGAGTCACTCGCGAGCTGCGACGGACTGGTGCACGCGCATGGCTCGCTCAAGACGCTGGCGGCCAGTCTCATGAAGATCGCCAACGACGTGCGCTGGCTCGCGAGCGGTCCGCGCAGCGGTCTTGGCGAGCTGTCGATTCCCGAGAACGAACCCGGTTCGTCGATCATGCCGGGCAAGGTCAACCCGACGCAGTGCGAGGCGATGACGATGCTGTGCGCGCAGGTGTTCGGCAACGACGTGGCGATCAACTTCGGCGGCGCCTCGGGCAACTTCGAGCTCAACGTGTTCCGCCCGCTGGTGGCGCACAACTTCCTGCAGAGTGTGCGCCTGCTCGCCGACGGCATGGTGAGCTTCGACGAGCACTGCGCGGTCGGCATCGAGCCCAACCGCGAGCGCATCGCCGAGCTGGTCAGCCGCTCGCTCATGCTGGTGACCGCGCTGAACACGCACATCGGCTACGACAAGTCCGCCTACATCGCCAAGAAGGCGCACAAGGAAGGCTCCAGCCTGCGCGACGCCGCCATCGCGAGCGGCCATGTGACGGCTGAGCAGTTCGACCAGTGGGTCGTGCCGGGGAACATGGTCGGCAATCTGTGATTTGAGAACACCCCCTGAATTGTTTCGGGCAGGGAGGCGCGGCCAGCGCGGCGGGGCGGCCCTTGCGCGGCTGCCCTCGCTTGGGGGCCACCAGTTTCATGCGCTACGGGAGGCTCGAAGTGCCAGAGGAGCTGTTCACTTGACTCGTTTGATGATGCGCCGGCGCAGCTGTTCACGGAACATGGCGCCGCCGACCTGCACGAGCGCGTCGATGTCGTTGCCGTCGAGTCGATCGATGTTCTCCGACATCCAGACCGCGAGCTTGACGATGGACTCATCCGGATCGCGAGGCTCGCGCGCGGCGTCCATCTGTTCGGCGCGTTGGCGAAACAGGGCGACGATTGGGTGATCGGCGTTTTCCATGGTGCACCTCCTGCCAATAGATGGTACGCCGGGTGCGAAAAAAAGCCACCTGTCGGTGGCTTGAAAAATGGGGGAATGTCGAGCTCAGCTCTTGCAGCTCTTGACCTTGAATTCGACGCGTCGGTCCAGCGAATCTCGCACGTCGTCGGTGCCGCTGCCGATGATGTTGTACTTCCAGCCCACGCCATCCACATCGATTCTGGTGGCGAGCTGGCGGTTGTTCTGGACCAGCACGTCGCGCACATACTTGGCGCGGTTCTGCGACAGGCGGGCGTTGCCCGCTTCGGTGCCGGTGCGGCTGGTGTGGCCGATCACGTTGAGGCAGTAGTCGCCCTGCACGGTCTCCTGCGCGATGTGCTTGAGCCACATGGGATAGGCGCTGCTGACGGCCGAGTCCTTCCAGAAATCGACGGTGCCCGGGTTGAACAGCAGGCGCACGGAGAGGTTGTTGGTGCCCAGGCCAAGCGCCACGATCTGCGAGAACGCGGTCTCGGCTTCCTGGGCGCGGCCGAGCTTGGTGAACGTGTTGTACAGGCCGTTGAAGACACGCAGCTGCTTGCCGTCCGGGCGCTGCTCGGCCGTCTGGTAGCGCACCAGCGCGTCGCTCCAGTGCTGGCTTTCGTAAGCCTTGTCCGCCTCGTTGATGACGGCTGCGGTGTTGATCGAGGAGAGATAGGCCTGATCGGCCTGCGAGCCGACGGCGGTCTGCGATGTCTTGATGTAGCCCTGCGTGAGGCGGTCGTTCACGAGCGAGGGGCTGTCGGCATAGAACGCGGTCGGCGTGGCGTCGATGTCTTCCTGGCGGATGCGTGCGACGGAGCGCGCGATCACCATGCCGGTGCGGCGCTCGGTGATGGTGGAGGTCAGCACCGAGTACGCGGCACCCGCCTCGTCCTGCTGCACGGTGCCCGCGATCAGGTAGTCGGCCTGCTCGACGCCGGTGGTGCTGAAGTTCTGCAACTGCAGATTGCCGTCCCGTGCGCGCAGGTTCTTGGCGAACAGGTCGCTGATGAGCTGCGTGGTCTTGGTCTGCTGGCCGCTCTTGGCGTCGATGAACGGGTCGAGCACCAGTTTGCGGGACTTCAGCCGCTCGATCATCGTGGGGTTGGTCTGCGCCACCAGATCGTCGGCGAGCTGTTGCACGGCCTGCGGCAGCGTGCGTGTGCCGGTGGGCTTGGCGGGCGGGTTGCTGACGCAGGCGGCCAGCAGCACCGAGAAGGCGAGTGCGCCCACGGTGAGTCCACGGCGCAGGGCTTGATGCAACGGAGGAAGAATCAACGGCATGAGGTCTCCAGATATTGTTTGTCGGCGTCGCTCAGGTTCTGACCGAGGCTGAATTTTTGGATGAGCTGCGAGCAGCGCTGCGAGTCGCCCGATGCGACGGCGGCCGGGGCTCGCTTGACGGGCTGCTCCGTGCGCTCCGGAGCGCGTGATGGCGCCGGCTGCGCTGGTGGCGGTGTTGGCTTTTTGGGCGCTGGCTTGTCATTGCCGACCGGCGTGGAGGCGGGCTCCGTCTTGGCCGGAACTGCCACCGGTGCAGCAGGCGTGGCAGGTGCAGGAGCAGGAGAGGGGGCTTGCGCGGCAACGCTGGCAGGCGCTTCGGGCGCTGCTGCCGTGGCGCTTGCAACGGGCGATGCGGCCGTTGGTGTTGGGGCCGGGATTGGCACGGGCGTTGGCGTGGGGGCAGGTGCGGGTGCCGGAGCGGGACCAGATGTTTCGGTGGAGGTCGGAAAGCTCAGTCCGGGCCGCTTGCCATGCAGGATGAACTCGGAGATCACCAGTCCGATGCAGAAGAACAGCGTGACCGCGAGAAGAATCTGGGGCAGCAGAAGGCCGTCGCTGTTCTGCGTCTCCGTGGGTTGTGGCTTGCGCGAGCGCACGAGCTGCAGGCACCAGGCGATCAGCGTGGCGAACACCAGCGCGCCCGTGAGGCCGCGCACCAGCCAGCCGCTGGCATCGATGATGGCGCAGAAACCGATGGCGACGGCGACCAGACAGCCCAGCGTGTAGTAGGGCCCGAGCCAGTCTCGGATGGCGAAGCCGGTGAGGCGGATCGTCGTTGAAATGCTGGAATTGTTGTTCTGCGCCACGCGTCTTCTCCGTCGGCGCTCGCTTGCTGTTGCGCGAGCCGCCGACCCCTCCCTGTTCATTGGCCGATGCCGGATTTCCCACCGCGAGCGCGAGCTTCGCCTGTGGGTGTCGTGCATGCGGTGTTTTGCCTAGTATCCCGTCGATTCGCCAACCTTCACGATTGTTGGTGATTTCTATCGAGTTGGCAAATTATGTCTGGAAACCGTGAAGGTTTGCAGGAGGGGCGATGGGGGCAAACGCCAATGCCCGAATCGGGCCGCGTTCAAGGCGCGTTCAACGTACGCTCAAAGAGATTCCCAAGTGGACACGCGCGCCTGTCCGCCCGCGTCCGGCGGCTCGAAAGCGAAGCCGACGCCGTAGACCGAGCGGATCCAGTCGTGTCCGCTGCGGTCGGCGCTGCGCAGCTTTTTGCGCAGATTTTTGATGTGGCTGTCGACCGAGCGCTCGTTGAGGTCCTGCGTGTCCTCGTCATACGACAGCTCGAGCATCTGCGCGCGCGAGAGGATGCGGTCGCGGTGCTGGATCAGCGTCTGCAGCAAGCGGTATTCGCGGTGCGTGAGCGGCACGGGCTTGCCGTAGAGCGAAACCTGCGAGAGGTTGTCGTCGAGCTGCAGCGCGCCGGTGTCAGCGGGGGCGGCCGTGGCGGAGGGCTTGCGGCGGCGCAGCACCGTCTTCACGCGCGCGACCACTTCGCGCGGCGAAAAGGGCTTGCAGATGTAGTCGTCCGCACCGAGTTCGAGGCCGATCAGGCGGTCCACTTCTTCGACGCGGGCCGTGAGAAGAATGACCAGCGCGTCGCCGTTCTTTCGGGTCTGTCGCAGCACTTCGAGGCCGTCCATGCCCGGCAGCATGACGTCGAGCAGGGTCAGGTCCGGCGGGTGGGCGCCGAGCAGGCGTTCGAGCGCCGCGTTGCCGTTGTCCACGTGTTCCGCGTCATAGCCCGCGTGGCGCAGGTAGTCGAGCACCACGTTGGCGATGTCGGCCTCGTCTTCGACGATGAGAATTCTTTGGTTGTTGTTCATGATGTCACTTCTCCATCAAAGGAAGAATCAGCGTGATGCGAAGGCCGCCGAGCGGGGATTGCGCGGCGTCGATCTGGCCGCCATGGTCCTGGACGATCGAGCGGCAGATCGCCAGACCGAGGCCGGAGCCGCCCAGATCGCCGTTCGCTCGTTGCCTGGAGGATTCCGTGCGGTACAGACGCTCGAAAAGATGCGGCAACTCCTGCTCGGAGACGCCGGGTTTCGTGTCGTCGAACACGATCAGCAGATGCGCGCCGGACCTGTCACGTTGACCGGAGGCGATGATCCGCAGCCTGCCGCCGCCGTCGGTGTAGCGCAGGCTGTTTTCAAGCAGGTTGAGGAACACGCGGTGCAGCTGCTGCGCATTGCCGCGCACGCGCGGTGCGTTGGCGGCGAGCGCCCATTCGCGCGGTTCGTTGAGTTCGACGGAAATGCCGGTCTGGTCAAAGCGGGTCTGCAGCGAAGCGATCGCCTCGCTGAGCTGCGCCATCGGCAGCATGGGCTCCATCTTCGCGGGCGCAATCGTGGTGGCGTCGACGCTCGCGCGCAGATCGCCGACCAGTTGAATGAGGCGCATCAGCTGGCGATGCAGACGCTCGGCGGTCTGCCCATCGAACTGGCGCACGCCGTCCTGCACGGCCTCGATCTCGGCGCGCATGGCGGTGAGCGGCGTGCGCAGCTCATGCGCCATGTCGCCGATCCACTGACGGCGCGAGGTCTCCATGCTGTCGAGCTGCTGGGCCATGTCGTTGAAGGTGTGGATCAGGCGCGTGAACTCTTCGCTCTCGGTCTGCTCGGGAATGCGGGTCTGCAGATGCCCGGCGGCCAGATTCCTGGCTCCCGTCACCAGCACGCCGATGGGGCGCAGCCAGCGGTGGGCCAGCCAGGTCGACAGCAGCAGGGCGAGCAGCAGTCCCGCCGCGCCCGTCCAGAGCACGAAGCCGAGCTGCTTTTCGAGAAAGGCCTTGTCAGCCTCGCGCTCCAGCCCTTCGGGTGGGTTCATGACCAGATAGCCGATGGTGCGTCCGCCTTCGTCCTTGAGTGCGGCGCGCGCGTTGCCAGGCTGGGGTGGGTTGCCCGCAATCAGCTGCTCTTTGGTGTCCAGCAGCGACAGGCGTTTGGCCAGTCCGTCGGCGGGTCTGCCGATGGCTGCGGGTGTTGGCTTGGACGCGGCGATTTGCGGGACAAGGAGTGGAGCGGATGCGCTCGAGGCCGGAGGACTCGGCCGATTGGTGAAAAACGGAAATCCGGGGTTGCCACGCTGCTCCGCTTCCTCCGGTGCAATCCAGTTGCCCGGCGGACGCCGCAGCGCACGCCACAGCGCAGGCTGGTTGATCAGTGGGTGCCAGCTTTGGTTTTGGCGATACACCGACTGCAGCCGATCGGCCAGCCAGTCCATGCGGGCCAGTTCGATCTCCGCCACATACGGTCCGAGCCCACGCTGCAGGCCAAGGCGCGAGAAGCCGATGAACAGCGCCATCATCACGGCGAGCAGGATCGTGAGGGCGATGAAGGCTTTGGTTTGAAGAGACAGTCGGCGCATGAAGGAGGCGATGGATGGATCACCAAGAAGGGCGTGGCGACTTCACATGCTAAGGCACCGACCTGAATGGCGCAGTGGAAAAAAGCCAGGCTTCGCGGGGCGAAGCCTGTTTCTGCACTTTTTGTCTCCACGTTCTGCAACTTGGAAGCATCAAGTTGCAATTGAGGTCACTTTGTGGCGACCTTGGCGGCCTTGGCCGCCAGACGGGCCTCTTCAATCCAGCCGTCGAACGTGGCCTGGTGCGCCTTGATCCAGCCGTTGGCATGGCGCTCGACATCGGCGCTCTGGTTCTGTCCGTCGTGCATCAGGCGGTTCTGGGTGCTGATGTCGTTGATCGGAATGCTCATGACTTCGAACAGCCGCGCGGCCGCCGGATGGCGTTCGGCCCAGGCCTTGTTGGCGACGATGTACTCGTTGTTCAGCGGAAAGCCGTAGTTCTTGCCGTTCGGCATCTTCGTGTCCGCGCCAGCCTGCACGCCAGGCATCGCCGAGAACGGCACTTCGAGCCAGACGACCTCCTGTCCGGGGCGCAGCACGTTGCTGAGCCAGAAGGGCGTCCACGCGTAGTAGAGCACCGGCTTGCCCTGCTTGAAGCGCGCCAGCGTGTCGGCGATCAGCGCGGGGTAGTTGCCCTGGGTGTAGTGCACCGTGTCCTTGAGCTTGAAGGCGTCGATCTGGTGCCACACCACCGCCTCGCCACCCCGGCCCGCATTCGGGCCGATGAGGTTGGCGCGGCCATCGCCATCGGAGTCGAACAGCTTGGCGAGCTTGGGATCGGCGAGCTGCGATAGCTTGGTGATGCCGTACTTCTCGGATGTCTTGCGGTCGATCATGTAGCCCTGCGCGGCACCGGCGGAATACACCCCCTTGCGATAGAGCTTGGCGTCGCCGCCTGCGGCCTTGTAGAACTCGGAGTGGTGCGGGTTCCAGTGGTTGGCCATGAAGGTGGCGTCGCCGTTGGCCACGGCGATGTGCGCGAGCGGGTATTCCAGTTCCTCGTAGGGCTTGACCGTGTAGCCAAGGCGCTGCATGGCCTTCATCACCAGCAGCGTCTGGAAGGTTTCCTCGGCGAGCGAACTTTTGACCGGCGTGACGGTGATGCCCTTGCCGGGCAACGCGTCAGCGTCTGCCGCATTGGCCGCCATGGCGGGCATCTGGCTCAGTCCCATCGCGACCGCGCTCACGCAGAGAAACTGGTGAATCACCTTGCGGCGCGACGGCGCGCCGACTGCACAAGCGTGGTGGATTTCGGGAAATTTCTGGCTCAACATTCTTGTCTTGGCTCCTTTGTATTGATCGTTGAAATGGACGGTGAGCGATGGGCGGGGTCAGGGCCGCGGCGCGGCGGCGTCCTTGGCGAGCGTGATCCATGCGTCGAAGGTGCGCTGGTGCGCGGCGATCCAGGCGTTGGTGTGGCGCTCGATGTCGGCCTGCGATCCCTGGCCCTGGCTCATCAGGTAGTTCTGTGCGTTGATGTCGTTCACCGGCAGCTTGATGATCTCGAACAGCTTGGCCGCGGCGGGGTTCTTTTCCGCCCAGGCCTTGTTGGCGACGATCTGCTGGTTGTTGGCGATGAAGCCGTAGTTCTTGCCGTTGGCCAGCTTGGTGTCGGTGCCCGCCTGCTCGCCGGGCAGCGACGAGAACGGCACCTGCAGCCAGACGACGTCCTGTCCGGGCTTGAGCACGTTGCTCACCCAGTAGGGCGTCCAGGTGTAGTAGAGGATGGGCTTGCCGGCCTTGTAGCGCGTGATGGTGTCCGCTATCAGCGCGGAGTAGGTGCCCTGCTTGTGGGTGACGGTGTCGCGCAGCTTGTAGGCGCCGAGCTGGTGCTCGATCATCGCCTCGCAGCCCCAGCCCGGCGTGCAGCCGGTGAGGTCGGCCTTGCCGTCGTCGTCGGCATCGAACAGCGCGGCGATCTTCGGGTCCTTGAGCTGGCCGATGTTGGTGATCTTGTGCTCCTCGGCCGTCTTCTTGTCGATGAGATAGCCCTGCGCCGCATTGGCCGAGAAGATGCCGCGGCGGTAGAGCTTGGCATCGCCGCCCGCGTTCTTGTAGTAGTCGGCGTGCAGCGGATTCCAGTGATCGGCCATGAAGGTCGCGTCACCGTTGGCGAGCGCGATGTGGGCCGTCGGGTATTCCACCTCCTTGATCGGCTGGACGTCGTAGCCCAGCTTCTCGAGCGCCTTCATCACCAGCAGGGTCTGGAAGGTCTCTTCGGCGATCGAGCTCTTGAGCGGCTGCACCTTCACTCCCTTGCCGGGCAGGTCCGGCGCGGCCATGACCGATGCGCTGGTCAAGGCAAAGGCTGCGGCCGCCACGCTGGCGCGCGCGCATTGCGACAGAAATGTGTGTCCTTGGAACATGGTGTTTTCTCCTTGTTGTGGGGCGTGAGAACTCAGGCGGCCTGCTTGCCGACGGCTTGTCGAAGCGATGGCTCAGGCTCGGGGTTGGACGGGACTGCCTTGTCGTTGGAGCGCACCAGTCGCATCACCAGCCCCACGGGCCCCGTGTGCCACCAGCGAGCGCTGCCGCGCTGGGTCTGACCCATGGCCTGCGTGATGCGGTCGAGCACGATGGCGAGCAGCACGATGCCAAGGCCTCCGACCGTCGCGAGACCCATGTCGAGGCGGCCAATGCCGCGCAGCACCATCTGGCCGAGGCCGCCCACGGCGATCATCGAGGCGATCACCACCATCGACAGCGAGAGCATCAGCGCCTGGTTGATGCCGGCCATGATCGACGGCATGGCCAGCGGCAGCTGCACCTTCCAGAGCAGCTGCATGGGCGATGCGCCGTAGGCGCGGCTCGCCTCGATCAGGTCGGGGCGCACCTGACGGATGCCGAGGTTGGTCAGGCGGATCAGCGGCGGCAGCGCGAACACGATGGTCACGATCACGCCGGGCACGTTGCCGATGCCGAACAGCATCACCACCGGCACCAGATAGACAAAGGCGGGCGTGGTCTGCATGGCGTCAAGGAACGGACGCGTGAGGCGCTGCGCACGGTCGCTCGACGCGAGCGCGATGCCGGCCGGCAGGCCAATGATCACGCAGAACAGAAGCGAGGTGAGCACCAGCGCGAGCGTCACCATCGCGTCGGGCCAGATGCCGAGCATGGCGATGAGCAGCAGCGACACGGCCGTGCCGATGGCAAGCGCGCGGCCGGCGAACTGCCATGCCACGAGCGCCATGATGGCGAGCAGCAATGGCCATGGCACGGCGAGCAGCGCATCGGTCACGCCGTTGAGCGTCGCGTCGATGGGCATGCGCACGCCCTGAAAGAACGGGCGAAAGTGTTCGACCACCCAGGTCAGGCCGTCGTTGATCCAGCCCTGCACATGCGGGCCGCCAGCGGTGATCTGGCTCCACAGGTGCGAGAGGCCACCGCCGTCATCGGTGGGCAGCGGCGTGGTGCCTGCGGCCGCATCCAGCCAGTCCGCACCGGCCGTGGGATCGGCGGCACCCGTGTCGGGCGTGGCCCAGGGATCGGCGGAAGCGGCGCTTGCATCACCGCCGGAGTCGACCGACGCTGCGGCGCTTTCGGCCCAGGGATCCGCGGCTGCGCTGCTGTCGGCATCGGCGGCCGTGGTGGCGGCGGTGGCCGTGTCCACCGGCGTGCTCTCGGTCGCGCTGGCCCATGGGTCGGTTGCGCTTGGCGCGGTGGTGTTCTGTGTGACGACGATTTTTTCACTCATGCATGGGCCTCCTTATGCTTGTGTTGTGGCTGGTGTGACGGTGGACGTGGCGCGGGCGGTGGGCGTGTGAAGCTGCACCGGCGGAACCTCCTTTTGCGGCGGCGGCACGGGCGGCGTGTCGCGGTCGAGGAACTTCAGCATCGTGGTGCGGCTCACCACGCCGAGATACTTGCCGTCGTCGTCCACCACCGGCAGCGCGAACGGCTTGGCGGCGACCGGGCCGAACAGCTCGGCTACCGGCGTGCTGTGCGACAGCGCTTCCACATCGGGCAGGAAGGCGTGCTTCAGGCCCAGCATGCCCTGATGGCCCTGCAGCGCATCGCGCAGCGACTGCGACGACACCACGCCGAGAAAGCGCTTGCGCGCGTTCAGCACATAGGCGTAGTCGCGATCGGAATCCTCGAGCAGACGCAGCGCGGCGCGGCAGCCACGGTCATCGTGCTCGGACACCACGGTGAGCGCTTGGCGCGCGATGTCGGCGGCCTTGAACACGGCCGCCGCGTCCACACCGCGCACGAACTCGCGCACGTAATCATTGGCGGGGCTGCGCAGAATCTCGTCGGGCGTGCCGACCTGCACGACGTGGCCGTCCTTCATGATGGCGATGTGGTCGCCGATGCGCATGGCCTCGTCCAGATCGTGCGAGATGAAGACGATGGTGCGGCGTTTGATCTGCTGCAGGCGCAGCAGCTCCGACTGCATCTCGGTGCGGATGATCGGATCGAGCGCGGAGAACGCCTCGTCCATCAGCAGAATCGACGGATCGGACGCCAGCGCGCGCGCCAGACCCACGCGCTGCTGCATGCCGCCAGAGAGTTCATCGGGATAGCTCGCGCCCCATGCGCCGAGGCCCACCTGCTCGAGCGCCTCCTGCGCGGCCGCAAGGCGCTCCGTGCGGTCGATGCCCGCGAGTTCAAGACCGAAGGCCGTGTTGTCGAGCACCGTCATGTGCGGCATCAGCGCGAAGGACTGGAACACCATCGAGATGTCCTTGCGGCGCAATGCTCGCAGGTCCCGATCGCTCAATGCATTGATGTTCTGGCCGTCCACGAGGATGCTTCCGGCGGTGGGTTCGATCAGCCGGTTGAGCATGCGCACCAGCGTCGATTTGCCCGAGCCCGACAGGCCCATGACGACGAAGATCTCGCCCGCTTCGATGGTGAAGTTCGCGTCGAAGACACCGATGGACTGACCGGTGCGTGCGAGGATTTCCTGCTTGCTCAGGCCCTGCTGGACGAGCGCGAGCGCGGCGTCCGGCTCGTCTCCGAATACCTTGAACACATGATCGATGATGACTTGTTTGGCCACGTTGTGGGTCCTCCCGTGAGGGGTCTGCTGCGCGTGCGAGAAGACCCGGGTTGAACTCGTTCTGACGAGCGGCTGGCGACCGTCGGAACACGAAGACCGAAATGGCGGCAACGCCAGAATGAAACTGCGTTGCCATACCGCGATTCCCTGATGCAGCGACCGAAGACAAAAAGCGCGCAGGGCCCATGAGACCCCGCGCCTGTCTCCGGTCGGAGAGGGGCGGACACTTGAGAGAAGTGACCAAGAGCGGCCCGGATGGCAAACGTCAAAGTTGCGCAAGGGCCTGAGGGGCGTGCGGGCGGCAGGATGTCGATGGACATGCTGGGCAGTGGACTGCCGCGGTTCACACAAGCGTCCATGTGTTGCGGAGCAACGGGACGCGAAAGGCATCAGGGCCGGACATTCGGCCGAGGCGCCGGAGTGGGTTCACAAAAAATGCAAACGCTATCCGACAGGGACATTCACTGCAAAAAACAGCGAATTACCTGCATGGCAGGTTGTGAAACATCCTTGAATTATAACCATTGCATCTTTGAATGTCAATAATCGGATCAGTTTGTATCTATAGACCGTGATCCAGCGCCGATCCGGGCGCCGCACATTTCCGCGTCACATGCGTTTTTCGACTATCGATATCGGGAATCCGTCAGCGCGCAGGGAAAACACCGGGCTGGGTGTGTTGACCCATGTCAGCTTCGTTCCTAGAATAAAAAATATGAAATGACGTTTCAAATATTGGAACGATAACAAGCCACTTCCGCCGTCGATGTCCGACCGGATCCGCCGCACAGGAGCACGCAAGCCACCATGTCGAGACCGTTCGAAAACCTTCGCATTCTGGATTTCACGCGCTTTCTGTCGGGGCCGTTCGCCACGCACCAGTTCGCGCTGCAAGGTGCTGAGGTCATCAAGATCGAACCGCCCACCGGCGACGACACGCGCACCATCACCGTCAACAAGGAACTGGCCGCGCAGAAGATGGCGCCGGCCTTCATGGCGGTGAACACC
Organism: Diaphorobacter caeni; assembly: GCF_015354245.1. Classification (GTDB taxonomy): domain Bacteria; phylum Pseudomonadota; class Gammaproteobacteria; order Burkholderiales; family Burkholderiaceae_C; genus Diaphorobacter_A; species Diaphorobacter_A caeni. Next base: position 264,686 of record NZ_JADKYZ010000008.1, on the reverse strand, counting down.
AACAAGCGCAGCGTGGTGCTTGATCTCAAGCAGCACGCTGCCATCGAGTTGATCCATCGCATGGTGCAGGAGGCCGACATCGTCTGGGAGAACTTCCGCCCCGGTGTGATGGACAAACTGGGCCTCGGCTACGAGGCGCTCAAGGCGCTCAATCCGCGTCTCATCTACTGCTCGATCTCGGGTTTTGGCCACACCGGGCCGGAGAAGCACACGCCTGCGTTCGACGGCAAGATCCAGGCGATGTCGGGGGTGATGTCGATCACCGGCGAGCCCGAGCATGGCCCGATGCGCGCGGGTTTCGCGCTGTGCGATGTGCTCAGCGGCATGACGGCGGCCTTCGCGGTGTCCACCGCGCTGTACCAGCGCACGCAGACGGGGCAAGGCCAGCATGTGGACGTGTCCATGCTTGATGCGAGCCTGAGTTTTCTCTCCACGCAGGTGGCGGATTTCACCGTCGCCCGGACGCCGCAGCGCCAGTTCGGCAATCTCTCGATGAGTCGCAAGCCCACGGCCGATCGCTTCCGGTGCGGAGATGGCTACATCGTGCTCGCGGCGATGACCGAGGCGCAGTTCCAGCGTCTGTTCGTGGCGCTCGGCCGCGAGGATGTGCTGGCGGACGAGCGGTTCAAGGACTGGTTCACCCGCTATGAGCACCGCCACGCGCTGCGCGAAATCATCGAGTCGGCCTTCGGCGAACAATCGCCGGAACACTGGGAGCCGGTGCTCGAACGCGCCGATGTGCCCTGCGCGCGCGTGATGCGCATCGACGAGATCGTGGAGCACCCGCAACTGCAGGCGCGCCAGGTGCTGCAGCAGGTGGTGTCATCGCAGGGCACGCACACGCTGGTCGGACCGGGCTTTCATCTGGGGGGCGAGGAGGGCGGTGGTGGCGTGATCCATCGCGCCGCGCCAACGCTCGGCGAGCACACCGAAGAGGTGCTGCGCGCCATGGGCCTTCGGGATGAAGACATCGCGCTGCTGGGCGGTCGCGCGTGAAGCTTCCGATGCCGCATTGTCCGTTCGTCGTTTCGTTCGTTTTTTCATTCAGCCAGATTTGAAAAGGAAGTCTTCACCATGAGCATCAGCATCGATCTTCAGACCGCGCCACCCCTGACATCGCGCCGCAACGTGCTGCGCGCGGCGGCGCTTGCCGCGCTCGGCGCCACGGTGCTCCAAGACGTGCTTGCGCAAAGCGAGTTCGCGGGCAAGACGGTGCGCATCATCGTGCCGTTCACGCCAGGCAGCGGCTCGGACACGGCGGCCCGTTTCTTCGGCGAGCGCGCGGGCAAGGCGATGGGCACGAGCTTCGTGGTGGAGAACAAGCCCGGCGGCAATGGCCTGATCACCATCGGCACGGTGAAGGGCGCCCCCGCGGACGGCTACACCATCCTGCTCGGCAACATCTCGCTGATGGTGGTGAATCCGGTCATGCTCAAGGACATCAGCTACGACTCGGTCGGCGACTTCACTCCGGTCACCGGGCTGTATCGCGGACCGGCGGTCTATGCGGTCGCGCCCAATTCGCCGATCCAGTCGCTGGAGGATCTGGTCGCGCGCGCGAAGAAGGAGCCCATCAGCGTGGGCACCTATTCGCAGGGCTACCAGCTCGGCGCGGCCTATCTCGCAAGCCTGGCGGGCGCCAAGTTTCAGGACATTCCATACAAGGGCCAGGCTCCGCTGATGTCTGACCTCATGGGCGACCAGGTGCAGGCCGGCTTGCTCGACTGGGGCGGCGCGATCACGAGCATCAAGGCCGGCAAGCTCCGTCCGCTGGCCATCACCAGCGTGCAGCGCCACCATGCCGTGCCCGAGCTGAAGACGGTGCGCGAATGCGGCTATCCTGAGTACGACCATTACAGTTGGGTGGGCTTTTTCGTGCGCAAGGGCACGCCCGAGTCGCTTCGCCAGACACTGGCGCAAGCGGTGGAGAAGATCAAGCAGACCGACGAGGCCAGACGCTTTGCCGACGAGAGTCTGGGCGGCGAGCTGATGCTGCAGTCGCCAGCGGAAATCACGGCGCTGATCCAGCAGCAGATTCAGCGCTTCAAGGCGATCGCCAAGCAGGCGGGCATCGCGCAGGTGTAGATCGTTTTTTGGAGAATCAAGACATGACAAGCAATGCCCCCAAGCTGCCCAGCGTGGAAGAGGCCAACGCCGAATCCAGCGACGGCCTCGGCATGGCCCATTCCGGCGACGTGCCGGTGCCCTACATGCAGCGCACGCGTGACTGGTATCTGGCGCTCGGCTACAACAATCCGTACCGCTATTCGCACTACGCCGAAGTGCCGTTCACGCCGCTGACCAAGCCGCTCGCGCAATGCACCGTGGCGCTGCTCACCACCGCGTCGCCCTACCAGCCCGACAAGGGACCGCAGGGCCCCGGTGCGCCCTACAACGCGGCCGCCAAGTTCTACGAGCCCTACATGGGCGACACGGGAGTGGACCACGACCTGCGCATCGCGCACGTCGGCATCGACCGCAAGCACACCTCGATGGAAGACGGCAACGCATGGTTCCCATTGCCGGTGATGCGCCGTTTTGTCGAGGAGGGGCGCATCGGCCGGCTGACGAAAAATTTCCACGGTGTGCCGACCAACCGCAGCCAGCGACACACGCTGGAGGTGGACATTCCGCTGATCATCGAGCGCTGCAAGGCGGAGGGCGCCGACGTCGCCGTGCTCGTGCCCAACTGCCCCATCTGCCACCAGAGCATCGCCCTCACGGCGCGCGCGCTGGAGGCGGCCGGCATCCCCACCGTGATCATGGGCTGCGCCAAGGACATCATCGAGTACGTGGGCGTGCCACGCTTTCTGTTCTCCGACTTCCCGCTGGGCAATGGCGCGGGGAAGCCGCACGACCCCGAGTCTCAGCGTGCCACGCTGGAACTCGCACTGCGCGTGCTGGAAACCGCTCCCGCGGCCCGCACCACCGTGCAGTCCCCGCAGGTCTGGAGCGACAGTTGGGAATGGAAGCTCGACTACTCCAACGTCGACCGCGTCAGCCCGGAAGAGATCGCCCGCCTCAAGGCCGAGAATGACAAGGCCAAGGAAACGGCCAAGGCCATCAGAGAAAAACTGGCGGAACCAACATAACAAGAAAGCAAAGAGCAAAAAGGCCCCGGACTCGGTATTGAAGCAGCGGGCCAGAGAAGCAAGCAGAGCGCTCGAATCCACCACCCCAACGGCAGGACAGCCATCGAGACGCGACGCAGAGCCGCAGACAGCAGTTCTCTACGGCAAGGCTCTGCAACAAAGTATCGAGGGCTGTCTTGCCGTCTTCAAACGACCAACCCATCGAAGCCAACGGCTTCGCAAGAGCAAACAAAAAAAGCCAGAAGCAAACCGCCTCTGGCTTCAACAAAAAACAAAGCAATCAATGCGCCTTGTCGCTGCCGTGGCCTTGGTTCAGGAGCCGATCGGTGAGGGCGATGGCGAGGGCGCTGAGCAGGAAGGTAATGTGGATCGCGGTTTGAGCAATCAACACCCGGTCCGAGTAATTGTCCGCGTTGATGAACGTCTTGAGCAGATGAATCGAGCTGATGCCGATTATGGCCGTTGCCAGCTTCACCTTGAGCACGGAGGCGTTCACATGGCTCAGCCACTCCGGCTGGTCGGGGTGGCCCTCGAGGTTCAGGCGCGAGACAAAGGTTTCATATCCGCCCACGATCACCATGATCAAAAGGTTGGAGATCATCACCACGTCGATCAGCGCAAGCACGACCAGCATGATCACGGTCTCGTTGAGCGTGGTGATCGGCGCGGTCGTCTTGTAGCCAATGCTGGTGACGAGCTTGTCGAGCGCGGTGGTGCTGCCGAAAGCGGCCTCGACCAGGTGAACGAGTTCCACCCAGAAGTGAAAGACGTAGATGCCCTGCGCGGCGATGAGGCCGAGGTACAGAGGCAGCTGGAGCCAGCGGCTGGCGAAGATCAACGCGGGAAGGGGGCGCAGCGGTGCGGAGTTCATGACGGACGGTGTGATGTGCTGAGATGGATGCGATGGGCGCAGGCCTGACGCCGTCCGCTCGTCCGGGAACAGCAAAGCCGCCAGATCGGGAGGCCCGGCGGCGTCGAAGGATGGGGGCGGGACAGGCAAGTCAGTTTCTGCGGCCGGCGAGTATCCCAGCATGCGGAATTTTCATGACCCGCCGAGGGGGCTTTTCGCGGATCACCGGAACTGCTCCAAAAAGTCACAGGGAAAAACCTGAGGCGTGCACCAATACCTGAGTCAGGGTGACGTAAGAGCGGCGTTCGATATTATCCGGACAAGTAGTCAACCTTGGAGACAAAGATATGAGCGCCATTGAGTCCGTGCTGGTGGAAAACCGCGTGTTCCCGCCCGCCGATAGTTTTGTGAAGGCCGCCCGAGTGTCTGGCATGGCCGGATACCAGGCACTTTGCGACGAAGCCGAGAAGGATTTCGAAGGCTTCTGGGCTCGACTGGCGCGCGAGAACGTTCAGTGGAGCAAGCCCTTCACCCAGACGCTGGATGAGTCCAACGCGCCGTTCTTCAAGTGGTTTGCCGACGGGGAGCTCAACGCGAGCGCCAATTGCCTCGACAAGCACATCGGCACGCCCACGGAGAACAAGACCGCGATCATCTTCGAGGCCGACGACGGCACCGTCACCAAGGTCACCTTCAAGGAGCTGCTCGCCCGCGTGAGCCAGTTCGCCAACGCGCTCAAGGCGCATGGCATCAAGAAGGGCGACCGCGTCCTGATCTACATGCCCATGACCATCGAAGGCGTGGTCGCGATGCAGGCCTGCGCCCGCATCGGCGCCACGCACAGCGTGGTGTTCGGTGGCTTCTCGGCCAAGGCGGTGAACGAGCGCATCGTGGACGTGGGCGCCGTCGCCGTGATCACGGCCAACTACCAGTTGCGCGGCGGCAAGGAATTGCCGCTCAAGGCCATCGTCGACGAAGCCATCGACGCGGGTGGCTGCGAAGGCGTCAAGAACGTCTTCGTGTTCGAGCGCACCCCGACCGCCTGCAAGATGGTGGCCGGCCGCGACAAGACCTTCGGCGAGATTCTGGCCGGCCAGAGCAGCGAATGCGCGCCGGTGCCGGTAGAGGCCGAGCATCCGCTGTTCATCCTCTACACCAGCGGCTCCACCGGCAAGCCCAAGGGCGTGCAGCACGCCACCGGCGGCTATCTGCTGTGGGCCAAGGTGACGATGGACTGGACCTTCGACGCCAAGCCCGACGACGTGTTCTGGTGCACGGCCGACATTGGTTGGATCACCGGCCACACCTATGTCACCTACGGACCGCTCGCGGCCGGCATCACGCAGGTCGTGTTCGAGGGCATCCCGACGTTCCCCCACGCGGGCCGCTTCTGGGAGATGATCCAGCGACACAAGGTCACCACCTTCTACACAGCGCCCACGGCCATCCGTTCGCTGATCAAGGCGGCGGATTCTGACGAGAAGGTGCATCCGAAGAACTGGGATCTGTCGAGCCTGCGCATGCTCGGCAGCGTCGGCGAGCCGATCAACCCCGAAGCCTGGATGTGGTATCACCGCAATATCGGCTACGAGCGCTGCCCCATCGTCGACACCTTCTGGCAGACGGAAACCGGTGGCCACGTCATCACTCCGCTGCCCGGCGCGACGCCGCTGGTGCCGGGCTCGTGCACGCTGCCGCTGCCGGGCATCACCGCCGCCATCGTGGACGAGTCAGGCAACGACATGCCCAATGGCGCGGGTGGCATCTTGGTGATCAAGAAGCCGTGGCCCTCGATGATCCGCACGATCTGGAACGACCCGGAGCGCTTCAAGAAGAGCTACTTCCCCGAAGAGCTCAAGGGCTACTACCTCGCGGGTGACGGCGCGGTGCGCAATGCCGACAACGCCTACTTCCGCATCACCGGCCGCATCGACGACGTGCTCAACGTCTCGGGCCACCGCATGGGCACGATGGAAATCGAATCCGCGCTGGTCGCCAAGACCGACCTTGTTGCCGAGGCTGCCGTGGTCGGACGTCCCGACGACGTGACCGGCGAGGCCATCTGCGCCTTCGTGGTGTTGAAGCGTGGCCGCCCGACCGGCGACGAGGCCAAGGCCATCGCCACCGAACTGCGCAACTGGGTCGCCAAGGAAATCGGCCCCATCGCCAAGCCCAAGGACATCCGTTTCGGCGACAACCTGCCCAAGACCCGCAGCGGCAAGATCATGCGCCGTCTGCTGCGCTCGCTGGCCAAGGGCGAGGAAATCACGCAGGACACCAGCACACTGGAAAATCCCGCCATCTTGGATCAATTGGCGGAAACCAATTGATCCAAGCAGGGCGCGAAGCGGCCTGATGCGCAGCGCGCATGGTGGGATTGGGAAAGCACTCATATCGCGCAGCGATGTGATGTGTTTGCCAAAATCCCGCCATCCTGGATCAATTGGCGGAAACCAATTGATCCAGGCAGGGCGCGAAGCGGTGTGACGTGTTTGTCTCAATCCGGTGATTCTGGATTGGCTGACAGATAGGAGTTGATGTCGCTTTGAGCGCGCAATCAGGCGCAACGACCTCTGCAAGGCCCGCAGCCTCCCGGTTGCTGGCCTTTTTCTTTTCCGTTTTGTCAACAATCTGTAGGACTCGGGCGGAAATATCCGTCAATTCCACAGCGGGCGTGCTTCATCGGATACAAACAAGGTTTCCCATCGCCAATTGATTTGGCAAGACTCTGCACTGAGGGAGTTTGCATCCATGAATTCAAGAACCATCATCCTGCTGCTGATCTCCATCGTCATCGCGGCGCTCGCCGTGCTGAACTGGCACACCCTGATCACTCCCACCACCGTGTCGCTCGGCGTGACCGAGATAGAGGCGCCGCTCGGAGCCATCATGCTGGGGCTGACGATTCTGCTCTGCGTGTTCTTTCTGGCCTATGTGCTCACGCTGCACGGCTCGGTGCTCATGGAGACCCGTCGCCACGTCAAGGAAATGGCCGCCCAGCGCGATCTGGCGGACAAGGCCGAGCTGTCGCGCTTCACCGAGCTGCGCCAGTTTCTCGAAACCCAGCAGCGCCAGCAGCAGGATCTGCTCAATGCGCGCATGGACGCCATGGAAGCCCGCGTGACGGCGCGCACGGCCGAGGCTGAGAACGTGACCGCCGCCTTCATGGGCCAGCTGGAGGACCAGTTGCGCGGACGCGGCGCGCCCGCTTCGGTGCCAAGCCGCATCGCCGATGTCGACGTGGGGGCGTTCAAGCCGTCCGGCGACCGTTTCTGAGCTCGGTCCGCTTCTGCAAGCAACAAAAAACGCCGTGCTGCAGGATTGCAGCACGGCGTTTTGCGTTCAAAGGAGCAACACCCAAGCGTCGCTCCGTGGAGTGATCGTTCAGGTCACTTCAGCGTCAGCACCCACTCGGCGAGCTTCTTGGCGTCGGCGTCGTTGACCTGAGCGTTGGCGGGCATGGGCACGGGGCCCCACACGCCGGAGCCGCCCTTGATGATCTTGCCTGCGAGCGAGTCGACCGCGCCGGCCTTGCCTGCGTACTTGGCGGCCACTTCCTTGAAGGCTGGGCCGACCAGCTTCTTGTCCACCGCGTGGCAGGCCATGCAGTTCTTGGCGGTCGCGAGGGCCTGGTCAGCGAAGGCCGGGGCTGCCACCGCGAGTGTCATTGCGAGAGTGATCAGGGAGCGCTTCATCTTCTTTTCCTATCTTCCGTGGGTTACAGTTACTGCTACTTAATGCGATTGTAGTGATCGGGGTTGACCGGAATCGATGATCCCGTTCAAGAAATCCGGGTCTCGGGGTCGGATGAGTTTTTACTTGTCGGATGCAATCCACGCTCGCAAACGAACAAATCGACAGGCATTCTGGAGGAATCAACCGTGTACACATTGGTTTTGGGGATTTTGCTGGTCCTTCTCAAATATCTCGAGGTCAGCCCCGTGGTCAATTGGTCATGGTGGGCCGTGCTGTCTCCGTTTGCCGTCTCCGCCATCTGGTGGGCCTGGGCCGATGCCTCCGGATACACCAAGCGCAAGGCCATGGAAAAGATGGATCAGCGTCGCCAGGACCGCATCGACCGCGCCAAGCAGGCCATGGGTCGCAACGATCGCCGCAGGTGAATCGCGTCTTCGAGGCGAAGGCAGTGTGTCTTTTGACATGACATGGTGCGGATGTTGCGCTTGGCCTGCGTGAACCTTGATGTGTCCTGTGTAAAGCCTATGCAAACACGCACGGAGCGGCGCGAAGGTCGATGGCCCCTCTCCGAAAGCAGGACGGCCGCTGCGAGATAATCGACGGATAGCGTCCGGCGCGCTTTCGCAGGAGCCCACAAGGCTTCCCCACCCAGCCAGCCGGGCACCTGACCCGGCTTACCCTGCGGGCCTACGGAGCTTTTTTGATAAATTGGCTGGCCTCGTCGAGAGCGCTCTCAGCCCGGAAAAGTCTTTCTTCAAGTTTCTTCTCAGTAACCACGATGCCCGCATACCGTTCCAAAACATCCACCGCCGGTCGCAACATGGCTGGAGCCCGTTCGCTCTGGCGCGCCACCGGCATGAAAGACGGCGATTTCTCCAAGCCGATCATCGCCGTGGTCAACTCGTTCACCCAGTTCGTGCCGGGCCACGTGCACCTCAAGGATCTGGGCCAGCTCGTCGCACGCGAGATTGAAGCCGCAGGCGGCGTCGCCAAGGAATTCAACACCATCGCCGTGGACGACGGCATCGCCATGGGCCACGACGGCATGCTGTACTCGCTGCCCAGCCGCGAAATCATCGCCGACTCGGTTGAGTACATGGTGAACGCGCACTGCGCCGACGCGATGGTCTGCATCTCCAACTGCGACAAGATCACCCCCGGCATGCTGATGGCCGCGATGCGCCTGAACATCCCGGTCGTGTTCGTCTCCGGTGGCCCGATGGAAGCCGGCAAGGTCAAGCTGGCCGTGCCGGCGGCCGACGGCACCAAGACCATTCAGATCAAGAAGCTCGACCTGATCGACGCCATGGTGATGGCCGCCGACGACAAGGTGAGCGATGCCGACGTGGCCGAAGTCGAGCGCTCGGCCTGCCCGACCTGCGGTTCTTGCTCGGGCATGTTCACCGCCAACTCCATGAATTGCCTGGCCGAGGCGCTGGGTCTGGCGCTGCCGGGCAACGGCACCGTGGTGGCCACGCACGCCGACCGTGAGCAGCTCTTCAAGCGCGCCGGTCGTCTGGCCGTCGATCTGTGCCAGCGCTACTACGAGCAGGAAGACGCGAGCATCCTGCCGCGCTCGGTGGGCTTCAAGGCGTTCGAGAACGCCATCACGCTCGACATCGCCATGGGCGGATCGACTAACACGATTCTTCACCTGCTGGCCATCGCCCAGGAAGCCGAGATCGACTTCACGATGCGCGACATCGACCGCCTTTCGCGCACCGTGCCGCAGCTGTGCAAGGTCGCGCCCAACACCAACAAGTACCACATCGAAGACGTGCATCGCGCAGGCGGCATCATGGCGATCCTCGGCGAGCTGGACCGCGCGGGCAAGCTGCACACCGACGTGCCCACCGTCCATGCCAGGACCATGAAGGAAGCGCTCGCGCAATGGGACATCACCCAGACGCAGGACGACGCCGTCAAGACCTTCTACATGGCGGGCCCCGCAGGCATTCCCACGCAGGTCGCGTTCAGCCAGAACACCCGCTGGCCCAGCCTCGACCTTGACCGCGCCGAGGGCTGCATCCGCTCCTATGAGCATGCGTTCTCGAAGGAGGGCGGTCTGGCGGTGCTCACCGGCAACATCGCGCTCGACGGCTGCGTGGTGAAGACTGCGGGCGTGGACGACTCCATCCTCGTGTTCGAAGGCCCGGCCCACGTGGTCGAGTCGCAGGACGAAGCCGTGGAGAACATCCTCGCCGACAAGGTGAAGGCGGGCGACGTGGTCGTCGTGCGCTATGAAGGCCCCAAGGGCGGCCCCGGCATGCAGGAAATGCTCTACCCCACGAGCTACATCAAGTCCAAGGGTCTCGGCAAGGCCTGCGCGCTGCTCACCGACGGTCGCTTCTCTGGCGGCACTTCGGGCCTGTCGATCGGTCACTGCTCGCCCGAGGCGGCTGCCGGTGGTGCGATTGGCTTGGTGCGCAACGGCGACAAGATCCGCATCGACATCCCCAACCGCACCATCAACGTGCTGGTGAGCGACGAAGAACTCGCCAAGCGCCGCGAAGAGCAGAACGCCATCGGCTGGAAGCCCGCCAAGCCCCGTCCACGCAAGGTGTCCACCGCGCTCAAGGCCTACGCCAAGCTGGTGACGTCCGCCGACAAGGGCGCCGTGCGCGACGCGAAGCTGCTGGAAGATTGATCGACAGCGATCCATCGCGTTGAACGAAAAAAGCCGCCTGCATCGCAAGATCAGGCGGCTTTTTCGTGGGCCGTGATTTCAGCAGGACCAGAAGGTGTAGGGGAAGCTGGTGAGCAGCTGGTACTTGATGAAGAACGCCACGCCCACGGACGCACCCATGCCGATCAGAGTGACAAGACGCCAGCGAAAGGCGCTTCGGCGGATCAGCTGTTTCCTGTCTGCGGTGAACATGCCCTGCTGCAGGATGCCTTCGGTCTGTCTGCGCGCCATCACTTCTGCGGCCAGCAGCGGCAGCAGTGCCGCAATCAGCGTCATGAGTTTGGGCTTGGCATAGCACGGAGCGAGTTCATGGGTGCCCGTGATGAGCGAGAACAGCACGCCGGCAAGCACGATGGGCACGATCGACCATTTCCACGCGATGCTTTTGAATATGGCATCGGCATATCGCTTGACGAGTTCCGTGCATTCGAGCGCGGTGTTCATGTCCAGCGTGCCTTCGCTGCTGTCGACGACGCTCTGGATCTTTTCGCGCGAGGCCAAGGGATGGGCGCGCACGGCAGTCAATTCGGGAATTCTGTCGAGTACTTCGTAGGCCTCCTGCAATTGGCTGGTGCGTCCCGGAGCCAGTGAAAAGCCGGAGTCGATGGTGTCGCGCAGATGGGTGAGCGACGACAGGTAGGCTTTCCTGAGCAGGCCTCCGTAGTCCACGACCGCGCGCTGCTTGCCCAGCGCAATGATGGGGTAGTGCGCGCCCCGGTATTTGAGACCCACCTGATGCACCGGAATGTCCAATGCGTGCGAGCTTTGCAGCGTCGCGCCACCCATCATCACGTGCTGAACAGGTCGGCTCAAGGCCCCGTATTGGATGAAGTCCGCGGAGCCGATGTCATTGAAGAGCAATCGCTGCAGCTTCTGGTCTTCCACCGCTCCCAACAGTTCGTCGGTGACCTTGATCTCCACGGCGACGGTGCCGGTGGCGTGCAGGCAACCTTCGGCATCGCATTGCTTGCATTGAACCTTGCCCTGACACTTGCAGGTTTGGCATCCCACGGTTCCATCGCCGTCGCAATGGCTGCAGCGAACCTGTCCGTGAACATCGCAGTCCCCGCACGGCACCGTGCCGGAGACGCCGCATTGATAGCATTTTTCCGTGACCTGGCGGGTGCGGGAATCGTACTGCTGGGTATTGTGATTCCACTCCGAATATGACTCCTGCCGGGTGGTGATCGGGTTGCCGTGGCAGTTGGAGCAGGTGTAGCGCTTGGAGCCAGCGCACTGTCGGCAAGTGTGTGCGCCCGAGCCTCTGCAGTCACCGCAGGTGAGCTCTCCATGCCCTTTGCAGGCGCTGCATTGAATCTGACATTGCCCCTTGCATTGCGGGCAAACGTATTCAATGCCGAGTGTGGATGGCGGGTTGTCAAACAGGGGCGCATTGCCAACGAGACGGCGGTAGCTGCCTTGGTCTTCTTGTGCCCAGCGCAGAAGGTTTTCACTGCCTTCGCTCAACAGGCGATCGGCTTCTGCGGCCATCGCATTGAAGAGTGCGCGTTCGTTGTCGAGCCGGATGACTTCGCGTGGCAGCGGTCCGGTGTACTTTTGAATGTCCGGCGAGACGTGAATCTTTTGCGACGTTCGCAACTCCAGCTTTTGGATGAAGGAGGATTCGTCGCCAATGGCTTGAATGCCATGATTCTCGGAAGCCGTGATGGATTCGAACTTGCGCTGAACAGAAGCCAGGAGTGTCTCGCTCATTTTCCCTCTGCGATTGTGTTTGTTGTTGCGAGGAGGGGATCCGGTGCAGGTGATGTCCCCATGCTGCGAGCAAATTCTATGGGAACGGTTTTGTTAATGTGGCTTTTCGATGTTCTGATGCATGGAATGTGATTCTTGTGGATTCATCGCCACAAAGCGATGCGCGCAAGGCAACCGGGAGCCTGTTCCCAGACTCCCGGTGGATGGGCCTTGCGCGGCTCAATGCGCCGTGGCGCTGTCGACTTCTGCTTGCGGAATCTTGCCGAAGTTGCCGGTGCGCATGTCTTGCATGGCCTGCGCGATTTCTGCGTTGGTGTTCATGACGAACGGGCCATAGCCCACCACGGCTTCGTCAATCGGCTCGCCCGAGAGCCACAGCACAGTGACGTCGTTGTTGGCTTCAAGCTGCAACGTGTCGCCCTCGCGATCGACGTGCACCAACTGGCCTTCGCGCACCACCTCTTCGCCGTTGATCAGCAGCGTGCCGTGCAGCACCACCAGCGCCAGCGTGTGGCCGGGCGTGGCGGGCAACTCGGCGGTGGCGCCAGCGGCAAGACGCACGTCCCACACGTTGATCGGCGTGTGCGTTTTGGCGGGGCCGCTGCCGTCGCCAAATTGACCTGCGATCACGCGCACGCGGCCTGCGCCGTTCGGCAGCGGGACGCTCGGGATGTCGTTGTTCAGCAGGTTCTGATAACCCGGTGCGCCCAGCTTGTCCTTGGCGGGCAGGTTCACCCAGAGCTGCACCATCTCCAGCATGCCGCCGGAGCGGGTGAAGGCTTCCGAGTGGAATTCCTCGTGCAGGATGCCCGATGCGGCGGTCATCCACTGCACGTCGCCTGGGCCGATGGTGCCGCCCGCGCCGGTGGAGTCGCGGTGGGCGACTTCGCCTTCATAGACGATGGTGACGGTCTCGAAACCCCGGTGCGGATGCACGCCCACGCCGCGCTGGGCGGAAGAGGGCGTGAACGACATCGGCCCCGCGTGGTCGAGGAGCAGGAACGGGCTCAACGCGCGGCCGTGGTCGCCGTAGCTGAACAGCGAGCGCACGGGAAACCCGTTGCCGACCCAGTGCGGTGGCGGGGCGTCATGGATGCCCAGAATCTTTTTCAGCATGGCTTTCTCCCGATGCGGGCGGCAGGTGCGTTGTTCCTGCCGCCGTTGAACATGGAGAGAGTATGGGGGCGGAACACGGAGCGCAGTAGAGGGCAAAATCCGGCATGACTGTTCTGATTTTGGAACAATCTCGGAGCCCTCACGAACTGCGTCCGTCTGTCTCCCAAAGTCTGTGGGAGCCGTCTTCCCGCACCGAGATCAGGCGCCAGCGGAGGGCGACGATTGTGTCTGCAGATAGTTCTGAAGGCCGATCAGATCGATCAGGCCGAGTTGCTTTTCGAGCCAGTAGGCGTGGTCTTCCTCGGTGTCGCGCAGCTGGGCCAGCAGGATGTCGCGGCTCACGTAATCCTTGTGCTGCTCGCACAGCGCCATGGTGGCCTTGAGGTTGGCGCGCACGGTGTATTCGGTCTCGAGATCCTTCTTGAGCATCTCGACCACGGTGTCGCCGGGCTCGAATGGGTGCGGGCGCATGTCGGGCTTGCCTTCGAGCATCAGGATGCGGCGCAGGATGGCGTCGGCGTGCGCGGTTTCCTCTTCCATCTCATGGCCGATGCGCTCGTACAGGCGCACGAAGCCCTGATCTTCGTATTGGCGCGAATGGATGAAATACTGGTCGCGAGCGGCCAGCTCGCCGCGCAGCAATTCCTTGAGGCTTTCGATGACTTCGGGGATACCTTGCATGGTGATCTTCTTTCTTTTTGGGATACTGATAAACCCGAAGTATGACGGCCGAATCGCCCATCGCAAAATCAATTAACCGAGATTGCGAATTGGGTGATTCTGACTCGCATTCATGGGCCTGCGGAGCCACCAGGCGACCCCCACCAGAACGACCAGCGCGAACACATTGATCGCCTGCCAGCCGAGCGTCTGCATCAGCGCGCCGCAACTGAACGACATGATGGCCGCGACGGCGCTGTTGGTCCATTCCATCATCGGCTGCGCGGTGGCGCGCTCTTCGGCCGAATGCGCGAGCGTCAGCAAAGTGGTGCCCGCAAGCAGCATCAGATTCCAGCCTGCACCCAGCAGCAGCGAGCTGACGAGAAACAGCGTGGCCGACAGCCCGCTCAATGCCAGTGCCGCACTGGCGGCGAGCAGCAGAGCGCCGATCCACGCGACCGGCCGCGCGCCCCAGCGATCGACCAGCGAGCCCGCCATCAGCGATGGCAGAAACATGCCGAGCACATGCCACTGGATCACGTGCGTCGATGTCGCCAGCGCATGGCCGTGGCCGTGCATGGCGAGCGGCGTGGCATTCATCACCAGAATCATCAGCCCATGTCCGCAAGCCGTGATGCACAGCGCCTGACGCACGGCGGGGCGCGACCAGAGGTCACGGCGCAGCTCCTTGCTGGAGGGTGCGGGTCGTGCGTTGGCGGGCGATGCGACGGCGTTTTCCGGCAGCCAGTTCAACAGCAGAAAGGCGCACAGCGCCAGCACCGAGATGAACACATAGGCTCCGGCCATCGGCGTGGCAAGCCAGTTCACCGCGTGCAGCGCCACGCCGGGGGCGAACAGGGCAGCGGCGATGCCACCCGCCACCACCCAGGCGGCGGCGCGACCCTTGTGCTGCGCGTCGATACCGTCGAGCGCGGCAAACCGGTAGAACCCGGCAGATGCCTGGTACACGCCGAGCAGCAGCATCGCGCAGCAAAACAGCAGAAAGCTCCCTGCATGCACGGCATAGGCGGCCAGCAACCCGGCCGCGATGCCGAACACCGCGCCGCGCTGCAAGCCACGTCTTCGTCCGCGCAGTTGCATCCAGCGCGCGAGCGCGCCCACGGCCAGCAGATTGCCGAGCACCAGCAATGCCAGCGGCAGCGTCGCGAGAAGTGACGATGGCGCAAGGCGCTGGCCGATCAGCGCCGTCAGCGCGATGCCGATGATGGAGCAGGACCAGTAGAGGGCCTGGGCCGCGCTGAGCACGGCGAGTTGGGGATGGCGGCGAAGAATCATCATGAGAGGTGGACTCCACGGAGAAAACCAAGGGCGCAGGAAAGCCCGGCCGCAGCACGCTCGGCACTGCGGAAATGAAGCGGGGACGGAGGGTGTCGCGGAGTGAAATCAGCCGGAGCCGAAGCGCTCGGCAAAGGCCTGCGGGCTCACCGCGAGATGCTTGTGGAAGCTGCGGCGCAGGTTTTCCGGATGTCCAAACCCGCAGAGCCGGGCGACGGTGGCCACGCTCGCCTGCTGCTGTCCGAGCAGGGCCGAGGCGGCCTCGACGCGCACGCGCTCCACATACTTCGCGGGCGTGGTGCCCAGCTCCTTTTGAAACACCCGTGCGAGCGTGCGTGGTGGCAGGCAGGATTGCTCGGCCAGACGGTCCACGCTGAGGTCGGAGCCGATCTGCCCGGGAATCCAGTCAAGCAGTTGCGCCAGACGCGGGGCCTGCGTGGTCTCGGGCGCGAGCAGCGGGCTGAACTGAGCCTGACCGCCGGGCCGTCGCATGAACATCACCAGTTGCCGCGCAACTGCAAGCGCGCTCGCACGGCCCAGATCGGCCTCAACCAGCGCCAGCGCCAGATCGATGCCCGCCGTCACTCCGGCCGAGGTGAACAGATGGCCGTAGACCGGATGCCCGGCTTCGAAGGTGTGCAGCCGGTCGCCGTCCACCGCGATGTCGGGCTTCATCTCGCGCAGTTGATCGACCCGGCACCAGTGCGTGGTCGCCGCCATGCCATCGAGCAGCCCCGCGCGCGCCAGCACCAGCGCGCCCGAGCAGACGGAGCCGAGCCGCATCACGCGCGGCTCGATGTGCTGTAGCCATGCCCGCAGCGCCTCGTCATGCTGGATCACGTCAATGCCGTCGCCGCCGGGAATCAACACCGTGGAGTTGGTGGGCAGATCCAGACCGCGCCAACTGCCATCGGCCAGCATCCGGATGCCGCTCGAGGTGCTCACCGTGCCGCTTGCGTCGTCCGCAACCAGCAGCGTCTGATACCAGGCCCCCAGTCCCTGCTTGATGCGGATGTCGTTGGCCGTCGCGAACACCTGCAGCGGCCCGACGATGTCGAGAATCATCGCACCTTCATACCCGACGCAGACCACAAGATGGCCTTCGTCGGCGCGTGGAGGGTGGGCGGCAGGGGATGGCGTGGTGTTCCTTGGCATGGGCTCAGTGTGCGGCGGATTCAATGTGGCAGCAAGGACATCGATCGCACAGATTCTGCCAGTTTGTGCGTCTGCACGATCGGCCGAACGATCCGCATCGAGCGTCCGTTGCAAACCCGTGATGCCCGATGCGGACAGGCGCATGCGGCACAATGCCGCCCATGCTGATGTACCCGCATATCGATCCCGTGGCCCTGCAACTCGGCCCGCTCGCCATCCACTGGTATGGCATCACCTATCTGGTCGCTTTCGGCCTGTTCATGTTCCTCGGCACACGACGCCTGAAGCACGAACCCTACGCATCCATGACCGGAGAGCGCGCTTGGACACGCAAGGATGTGGAGGACATCCTGTTCCTCGGCGTCGTCGGCGTGGTCGTGGGTGGACGGCTCGGCTATTGCCTGTTCTACAAGCCGGGCTACTATCTGTCGCATCCGCTGGAAATCTTCTTCGTCTGGCAGGGCGGAATGAGCTTTCACGGCGGCATGCTCGGCGTGATCGCCTCGATGATCTGGTTCGCCCACTCGCGCAAACGTCCATGGCTCGAAGTGACCGACTTCATCGCACCCTGCGTCCCCACCGGCCTTGCCGCCGGACGCATCGGCAACTTCATCAACGGCGAACTCTGGGGCCGCTTCTCGTCACCCGATCTGCCGTGGGGCATGGTGTTCCCCCAGAGCGGCTCGATGCTGCCCCGGCATCCTTCGCAGATTTACCAAGTGCTGATGGAGGGCTTGCTGCTGTTCATCCTCTTGTGGCTGTACGCGCGCAAGCCACGGAAGCTGGGGGAGGTGTCGGCGGCTTTTCTTGTCGGCTATGGCGTGTTCCGCTTCATCGCGGAGTACTTCCGGGAGCCGGATGACTTCCTCGGGATTCTGTCTTTGGGGCTGAGCATGGGGCAGTGGTTGTGCTTGCCTATGATTCTGGCGGGGGCTGCCATGTGGGGGTGGGCTCACAAGCAGCGTTCTTGAATTTTTCTTCTGCTGCTTGTGCTGGGGGCGGAGGCCGGGAGTTCCGCCCGGCGGCGGAGTCACTTTTTGCTTGCGCGCAAAAAGTAACCAAAAACGCGCTTTTCAATACCCGCGGCAGAACTCACTTCGCTCCTGCGTCGCTTCGTTCGGACAACCGCCGCGAGCTAGATATTTCATAAGAGGTGTGTTCGGCACGTTGCTTCGCTCGTGCCGGGCATCTCGCGACTTCGCGAGATGCGGGAGGGCGAGAGCAGCCTTATTTGCGAACAGTCGCTTCAGCATTGCACACTCAAAAGAGCAGTGGGCGTTCGAGTCCTAACGCAGCTATGCAAACACCCCGGCACGAGCGAAGCGATGTGCCGACACACCTCTTCAAAACTGATCTCCGGCGGTTGTCCGAGCGGCGCGCGCAGCGCAAAGCGAGTTCTGCCGGATGACTTCCAAGCGCGTTTTTGATTACTTTTTGCGCGCAAGCAAAAAGTGATTGCCCCGCCGGAGGCAGTCCCGGCCTCCGTAAGCAACCCCCCAGCCAAACCACGCCAAGTCAACAAAACAGTATTTCAACGCGTAGAGAAATCAACGCGCAAGAAACTCCCGCACCATCGAGTTGAACACCTCCGCATGTTCCCACTGCGCCCAGTGCCCGCACTGGTTGAAGATGTGCATCTCCGCATTCGGAATCCCCCAGATCACGCGCAGTCCCACGTCCAGCGGCACGAAACGGTCATCGCGCCCCCAGATCACCAAGGTCTGGGCCTTGATCTCCGGGAGCCGGTGCCCGTAGTCGCTGAACTGCTTCGGAAAGACCTGCAGGCTCTTGACGAAATTCTCCAGATGGTCGCGGCGCGCGAGGATGTTGGCCAGGCGCTGTTGGTACAGCTCTTCCGTGAGGCTGCTCGCGTCGTAGACGAAGACGTTCATCATGCGCTTGAGATTCTCGACCGTGGGGTCGCGGTAGAGCGCACCGATGAGCTTGATGCCTTCGGTCGGCATGGGCACGAACTGGCTGGGGCCACCGGTGCCGCCGCCCATGAGGATGAGCTTGTCGACGTTTTGCGGGTTGGCGAGCGCGAAGCCGACCGCGCTGTGGGCGCCCATGGAGTTGCCGATGATGTGGACCTTGGCGATGCCGAGCTGGTCGAGCACCGCTTTCAGGCAGCGGGCATTCAGATCGCTGCGCGAGCCAGTGCTGATGATGGTGTCGCTCTTGCTCCAGCCGGGGCAGTCGAGCAGGATGACGCGGTAGCCCGCGCTGATGAGCGGCTCGATGTTGCGATGGAAATTCGCCCAGCCGCTCGCACCGGGGCCGGAACCGTGGAGCATGACCACGACTTGTTCGCCCGTGCCGACGTCGTTGTAGTGCAGTTGCAGGGGCTTGCCGTCTTCGGTGACGCCGTTGATGGTGATGAAGCGGCTGGTCGCTGCTTCGGTGATTTCCGTGGTCATGTCGATGTCCTTTTGCTGTGTGTCTCTTGGGCGGCCGGTTGTGCCGTCTTCAGTCGATGGAGGCGCCGCTGGCCTTGACGAGCGCTGACCAGCGCATCTGCTCGTTGCGCATGTACTTGCCAAAGTCTTCGGGCGAGGAGGCGAAGCTCTGCATGCCCTGGTCGTTGAAGCGCTTGACCACGTCGGGGTCCTTCAATGCGGCGGCGAAGGCCTGGTTCAGGCGTTGCACGATGGGAGCGGGCGTGCCGGCCTTCACGACGGCGCCGAACCACACGCCGGCGTTGATGCCGTTCACGCCGAGCTCGGCGACGGTGGGGACGTCGGGCATCTGCGGCGAGCGCTTGTCGGCGGCGATGGCGACGGGCTTGAGGCGCTTGCCCGCGATCAGCGGGGCGGTGGTGATGACCGGATCGAACATGAAGTCGACCTGGCCACCCATCACGTCCTGCAGCGCAGGGGCAGAGCCCTTGTAGGCGACATGGCTGAAGTTGCCGCCGACCTTGGTGCGGAACATTTCTCCGAGCAGGTGGCCGATGGAGCCCACGCCCTGCGATGCGAAGGTGAGGCCGTTGGTGCGCGACTTGGCCTGCTGGATCACGTCGTTCAGGCTGCTCATAGGGCTGTTGGCAGGTACGACCAGCACCAGCGGCGACGAGGCCAGCGGAGTGACGGGCGTGAAGTCCTTGTTGGGGTCGTACGAGAAGTTGCGGTACAGCGTGGGGTTGATCGCGAACATTTCGGTGGCGGCGACGAAGAGGGTGTGGCCGTCCGCGGGCTGCTGGCGCACGGCGCCCGCAGCGATCTGGCCGCCGCCGCCAGGGCGGTTGTCGACGATGACGGGCTTGCCGAGCTGGTCACTGACCTTGGTGGCGAGCGTGCGGGTCACGTTGTCCGTGATGCCGCCAGCGGGAAACGGCACGACGATGGTGATGGCCTTGGTCGGGAAGCTGCCCTTGGCCGCCGTGGACTGCGCCTGCGCGCCAACAGGGAGCAGTGCGATGCCGACGGCCAGGGTCAGGGCAGAGGTGGCGGAGCGGATGGAAAAGGAGCGACGACGATTGCGCATGATGATGTCTCTGTGGTCTTTTGGGATGGACGTTTGAACGTCCTGTCGGGAGCGGGAAAAAGTGAGGCTCAATGGCCGAATTGGGCGCGCACGCAGCCCACGCCGGAGATGCGAGCCTCGAAGCGGTCACCCGGCAGCACAGGCACCATCGGACCGAGTGCGCCGGTCAACACGAGATCGCCCGCGCGCAGCGGCGTGCCGAGGCTTGCGAGCTTGCGCGCCAGCCACACGCTGGCGTTGAGCGGATGGCCGAGACAGGCGGCGCCGTTGCCGGTGGAGACGATGTCTGTGCCAATGTCGGTGCCGGTGCCGCGCGTCATCGTCATCTCGCAGAGCTTGAGATCGAGCGCGTTGAGCTTGGTGGGCACGCCGCCGAGCACGACGAGGCCGCTCGACGCGTTGTCGGCGACGGTGTCGATGAAGCGGATGTTCCACTGGGCGATGCGGCTGCTGACGATTTCGATGGCAGGCAGTACATAGGCGGTTGCGTTGATCACGTCGACCAGAGTGGCGTCGACCAGATCGAGATCGCGCTCAAGCACCAGCGCGACCTCGGCCTCGACCTTGGGCTGCAGCGTGCGTGTGAGTGGGATGACTTCATCATCGCCATGGACCATGTCGGCGAACAGCGTGCCGAAGTCGGGCTGGTCTACGCCAAGCTGCTTTTGCACGGCGAGCGAGGTCAGGCCGATCTTGCGGCCGACGATGCGGCGACCCTGCGATTGGGCGTGGCGCACGTTGGCGAGCTGCACGGCGTAGGCCGTCTCGTTGTCGGGAATTTCATCGCGCAGTGGCGCGATGGGGGTTGCATTGGCCTCGGCCTCGCGAAGGCGTTCTGCCCAGCGTGCGATGTCTTGGGTTGGAGCGTTCATGGAGCGTTGAAGGGATGGTTTGAATTCGGCGGATGCGTTCAGTTCTTGGTATGCATGAACATCACGCCGTAGCCCGCGATCAGCGCGGGCATGCAGCGGTAGGACTGGAGCGGGCAGGGCAGTTCGGTATTCAGCGGCAGGGCGCTGCGGGCGACGAGCCACGTCTTGGATTCGTGCGCGGAGTTGCCTGCTTCTTTCGATATGGATTCCTCGCTCGTCGCGCAGAGCGCATCGAGTTCACCGCTTGCCATGGCGTGCATCCAGTGGCGGTCCCATTCGGGGTTGAGCGGCTTCATCCACGCTTCGCCGTTGGCAAGCGCCATGCCGGCGGCTTTCACGCGCTCGGTCTTGGCGTCGCGCTCCTGCTGGGTGGGCGTTCGCTTGTCGGTGATGCGCTCGCGAATCGCCGGATCGGGGTGTTCCATGGTGGGCACCGGCGGTTCGTGCGACAGGCCGCCCGAGCCGATCAGCAGCGTGCGCTGGGGCAAGGTGTCGAGAAATCGGCCGATGCTCTGGCCCAGCGCGCGGCAGCGCGAGAGGCGCGCGATGCTCGGCTGCGCGACGGAGTTCACGAACATCGGGATGACGGGCGGCGTGTTCATCTCGTCGTCCCACAGGAACTGCAGCGCCTGCGAGAATCCATGATCGACCCGCATGCGGCGCGACACCGCCATGTCGAAATCGTCGTCCATCAGGTGACTGGCAAGCGCGAGCGCCTGGTCCTGCGCGACGTTGAGCGGGCCGGCGGGAGACAGGTAGTCGCCTACGGCCGTGGCCTCGGAGCCGATGCAGAACGGGGGCATGAGCTCGTTGAAGAAGCCGTTGTAGTGGTCGGGGCCGATCAGCACGATGAGCTCGGGCGCGAACTCGTGCACGAAGGTGCGAGCGGCGCTCACGGCAACGTCGATGGCCATCTGGTCCTCGTCATCGATGTGGTTGAGGCCCAGCAGCGGTGAATGCGACATGCCCAGAAAAGCGCGGCTGGCGCGTTGGGGAGAGGCGGTGTAGGTCATGCGTGCACCTCCATGCGGGCGTGCATCGCGTGGGCCAGTTGCTCGGTCACGTCCGAGACTTCCTGCGGCGAAGCGAGCGCGGCGACGAAGCGGTCGGGTCTTACGAAGACGATGGATTTGGACTGCGTGCTGAACCACTCCTTGATGCGGCCCTGGGCATCGCCGAGCGTGATGACGCCGTCTCCCGTCGGCGATGAATGCTGGAGTTGCACGCTCGGCATCACGCGGATGAGGCGCGCGCCGAGACGTCGCCAGAATTCGAGCGCGGACTCGTCCATGCCATAGCCCGGGTCCGTGCCCCAGGCGATGACGGCGAAGTGCAGGCCTATGACATCGTCGAGGCGCATGGTGTCGCCGGATGTGGTGGTGACGCGCGGCTGGATGAACATGCGGCCGATGGGGCTGGGCTCGGGCACCTGCAGACCATGCACGAGGCGACCGACCAGTGATTCCTTCTTCTCCGCCATCAGGCCGAGCAGGCGGCTCATCGGCGTGTCGCCCGAGCCGTCGAGCAGCCCGCCGAACGGCATCTTCGCGCCGCGATTGGTGGTGGCGGTCTGGTGCAGCACCACGCCCTGTTCGTAGCGCGGCATGGGCTTGAAGCGCATCTCGGCGAAGTACTGCTTGACGGGCGGCAGCACGTTGAGCGCGAGCATGGCGGTGTCGCGCACTTTGGCCACCGTGTGGCTTTCGGGCGCGAAGATGTCGCCCGCGACTTCGGAGAGGTGGATCATGCTGCGTGCGTGGGCGCGGCGCTCCTGCTCGTAGCTGTCGAGCAGCGCGGCGTCGGCCTGGCCCTGGACGACCATCGCGAGCTTCCATGCGAGATTGCCCGCGTCGCGCATGCCGCTGTTGTAGCCCTGTCCCTGCCACACGGGCATGATGTGCGCAGCGTCGCCCGCCAGCAGGATGCGGCCCACGCGAAAGCGCGCGGCAAGGCGGGCGTTGTGGGTGTAGACGCGCTTGCGGATGTAGTCCACCTTGTCGGGATCGGCGACGACCTTCTGCATGAGCTTGGCGAGGTTCTCGGGCTTGGAGAGCTCTTCCTCGGTCTCGCCGGGCATCACCATGAACTCGAAGCGGCGGATGCCGTGGGGCAGGGCGGCCGAGACATAGGGACGCTCGGGGTCGCAGTGCATGTCGATGTGCGGCGTGCCGAGCGGGTCGTTGCGCACGTCGACGACGATCCATTGGTTGGGTTTGGTGCGCCCTTATAGGGCACGTTGAGTGTGCGGCGCACGAGGCTGTTGCCGCCGTCGCAGGCGACCAGATAGCGGGCGGACACGCTGCGCTCGCTGCCGTCACCGCTCTTGATGGTGGCTTGCACGCCCGCGTCGTTCTGCGAGAACTGCTGGAGTTCATGGCCGAACAGCACTTGCACGTGCGGGAAGCGCTTGAGGCCCTGGTACAGGATCTCGTCGACCTGCGGCTGGATGAACGCATTGCGGCGCGACCAGCCGAACTCGTCGGTGCGCGGCTCGATGGAGGCGAAGCACTGACCGCTCGCGGTGTAGAAGCGCATCCAGTGATCGGGCGTGATGTGGGCCTGCACCTGATCAGCGAGTCCTGCGGCCTGCAGCGTGCGCAGTGCTTCGTCGTCGATGCCGATGGCGCGCGGGTAGTCAATGACCTGATCGAGCTTCTCGACCACCAGCACGCTGACGCCTGCGATGCCGAGTATGTTGGCGATGGTCAAACCCACCGGGCCCGCGCCGACGATGATCACGTCGTGCGAGTCGGATGCATGCTGTCTCGTTGGGGTGGCTGTCATGGGGCGTCTCCGTGAGAAATATCAGTGAAAGGCGATAAGCTTTGATGATTCTCAAGGCCTGCCGGTACACTGAGAACTGCGTGCACCAGGTGCACATAATTCCGCGAGCTAACCCTTAAGAACGTGTTTGCGATCTCCACACGGTCTTTCAGGCGCGGCCTCGTGCCGAGATCGACACACGCTCCAGGAAAAGTCTTTCATGACGACACGACGCGGGATTCCGGCCTCGTCTGCCGATGCCGACTACAAGGAAGTGCGCAGCCTCTCGCGCGGGCTTCAGGTGCTGCAGGCACTGAACCGCGCACCGGGCGGCATCGCCTCGACCACCGAAATCGCGCAGGTCTGTGGCGTGCATCGCACGACCGTCAAGCGCCTGCTCGAGACCTTGCGTGCCGATGGGTTCGTTCGGCGCGGCGAGAAGGAAGGGCAGTACTACCTGACGTTCGCCGTGCGCAGCCTGAGCGAAGGATTCGTGCATGACGACTGGGTCGATCAGGTCGCGCTGCCGCTGATGCGGGCGGCGCTTCCGGACCTGATGTGGCCTTGTGATCTGGGTGCGCTGGAGGGCGGCTTCATGGTGGTGCGCGAGAGCACGCACCGCTTCAGCCTGCTGTCTCAGCATCGCGGAATGATTGGCGAGAAGCTGCCGCTGTTCTTCACGGCCATGGGCCGCGCCTATCTGGCGGCCTGCTCGCAGGCCGAGCTGGAAGGGCTGCTCGCCTTGTTGGTGCAGCGCGACGACGCGGTGGGCGAGATGGCCCGCGACCGTGCCGCCGTCGATCGGCTGATCGCCGACACCCGTGAACGCGGCTATGCTGTGAATGACGGTGACTGGGATCGAGAAGCCGCGGTCGGTGCCATCGGTGTGCCGATCCTCTGCGCGGGCCGGCTGGTGGGAGGCATCAATCTGATCTTTCCGCGCGCGGCCGTGTCATCCGGTGAACTGGAAATCAGGTATCTGCCGCGCCTCAAGCGTCTGGCGGTGCGCATCGGAAAAGACATGCGCCCGTGGCTGCAAGGCAACGGCGAGTCTGCGTGAATACCCGAGTGGCATAGATCGCCATATGCATCCATAATTATGGAAAATTACACATGGGGATGCGTATTGCCGTCAGTTGGCGACCAATGTCGGCGCGATGATGGTGAAACGCGTTGTATGTGAATGTGCCGATTGATGTCTCTGGATGGATTCGAGGAAGCCATGCGCACGCTTGTCAACTCCATGCACGATCAGGTCGCGGAACGCCTGCGGGAACTGATCTTCGACGGAACGCTTGCCCCCGGCAGCTTTCTGGACGAGGTGCGGCTGTGTGAGCGGCTGGAGATCTCGCGCACGCCGCTGCGCGAGGCGCTCAAGGTGCTGGTGGCCGAGGGGCTGGCCCGGCATGAGCCGCGCCGTGGATGCTTCGTGGCACAGATCACGGAGCGGGACGTGGACGAGATCTTTCCGGTGATCGGCCTGCTCGAGGGGCGTGCCGCCTACGAGGCCACGCAGAAGGCGACAGAGGCCGACATCAACGCTCTTGGGTTGCTGCACGAGCGCCTGCAGCGCCACGCCGACGCGGGCGACATCAACGAATACTACGCGGCCAATCTGGCCATCCACGAAGCCTTCATCACCCTGGCCGACAACCGCTGGCTCGCGCAGAGCATCGGCGATCTGCGCAAGATCCTGCGCCTTGCGCGGCTGCAGCAACTGCATGCGCCGGGGCGGCTCGACAACAGTCTTTCTGAGCATCTGGCCGTGTTCGCCGCGCTCAAGAGCCGCAATCCCGATGCGGCCGAGCAGGCCATGCGCCATCACCTTTTTGCCCAACGCGAGGCGCTGCGCGAGCTGGCGCGCCTCCATTCTTCCCGGATCGCCCTATGAATGCCGCTACCACCTGGTTGTCCCGCAACGTCGCCCGCCTGATGGGGGGAGACTCGAAATCGTCCGATGCTTCTTCCGACAAAGCCTCCGGCAAGGAGGCCGGTGCGCCGCGCTCGACGCATGACCGGCTCGAGGCCACGCTGCGGCGCGGTACCGAGGCGCTGTCGCCGCGTGCGCTTCGGCGCGTGCTGGCCGATCTGCAGGAAGTGGTCGCGCCGCGCGTGAGCGAGGTGGAAGGCGGGCGCCGCGCCCAGGCCGTTGCCGCCTGGTATGCGGAGGCCTCGCCGGAGGAGCGTCACGATCTGTGGTTGCTGATGTGCGAGCAGTTCACGCCTGACGCGACGCGCGTGAAGAACGCGCAGCAGAAGTACGAGGCCGCCGTCGGCACGCCCGACGCCCCGCAGGCCGAGGCGCAGCTGCGCCGTGTGCTGACCTCGCCGCGCACCCGGCTGCTGCAGCGCTTCGCGGTGTTTCCGGAGGGCATGCGCTTTCTGGTCGATCTGCGGGCCGATCTGCTGCCGCACCTCAAGGGCGACAAGCGACTGATGCCGCTCGAGGCGGAGCTCGAGCAGCTCTTCGCGACCTGGTTCGACGTGGCGTTTCTGGACTTGAAGCGCCTGTCCTGGGATTCGCCCGCGTCACTGATCGAAAAGCTCATCAAGTACGAGGCGGTGCACGACATCCGCAGCTGGGCTGATCTCAAGAACCGCCTCGACAGCGACCGCCGTTGCTATGGCTTCTTCCATCCGCGCCTGCCCAACGAGCCGCTGATCTTCGTCGAAGTGGCGCTGGTCACCGACATGTCGTCCAGCATCACGCCGCTGCTCGACGAGTCCGCCGAGGCCGCCGACCTCAACAAGGCGACGACCGCGATCTTCTATTCGATCAGCAACACGCAGACCGGTCTGCGTGGCGTGAGCTTCGGCGACTCGCTGATCAAGCATGTGGTGGAGACACTCACCGAAGAATTCCCCAAGCTCAAGCGCTTCGCGACGCTGTCGCCGATCCCCGGCTTCCGCTCGTGGCTGGGCAAGAACTGCGCGCAGCAACTCGAGCTGCTCGATGAAAAGCGCTTGGCGGATCTGGGGCGCGCGGTCGGTTTCGAGCCGCCGCAGGCCGCCCATGTGCTGGCCGCCGCCGACGCGCATGCGCTCAAGCTCGACGCCAAGTCACCCGTGCGCCAGTTCGTCACCGAGTGCGCCGCACGTTATCTGGGGCGCGGGCTGGTGGAAGACAAGCCGCTCGATCCGGTCGCGCGCTTTCACCTCGGCAACGGTGCTCGCGTCGAGCGCCTGAACTGGGCCGGTGACCCGTCGTCCAAGGGCATGAAGCAGTCGTTCGGCATGATGGTGAACTATCTCTACGACCTCAAAAAACTGGACAAGCACCGCAGTCAGTTGCACGAGGGACGCGTGCCGGTCTCGAGCGAGATCGACGCGCTGTGCCGCGATTGATTCCAGGATTTGCGGCATCGGCGCATTCGCTGCAGCCACTGCAGCCGAGCTACAGAAGCAAGGCTTTGGACATCACGCGGGGAGTGGGCATCCCCGCTGCGTTTTATTCGGGGAAGCCCATGGATGTTGAACACGAATGTGAACGTCAGTTTGTCAATAGCAAAAGCGATTGGCTACAAATGTTCACATCTGTGGATCATTGAGGGCTGCCCATTTTTGCGTGTGCGTCGCGCCAACGCTGCGTGCCGCATGCGTCATCCAACCCACCGAGAAGAACGAGGAGAGACAACAATATGTCAGGAAATATGCAACGACGTGATGTGCTGCGCGCCGCTGGCGCAGCGGGTCTGGTGATGACCGGAGCGGGCCGCAGCTTCGCAGCCGATCCGGCCGCGGCGAGCTGGCCAAGCAAGCCGGTGACGGTGGTCGTTCCGTTTCCTGCGGGAGGGGGGACCGATGCGTTCGCGCGCCCGCTGGCCGCGCAGTTCTCCAAGTCCACCGGCAAGACGCTGATCATCGACAACCGGGGCGGAGCCGGCGGCACGGTCGGCGCGAGCATCGCGGCCAAGCTGCCGCACGACGGCTATGGCCTGTTCATGGGCGCGGTGCACCACGCGATCGCGCCGTCGATGTACCCCAAGCTCGACTACGACATCGAGAAGGACTTCGTGCCGATTGCGCTGCTGGCCAAGGTGCCGCAGGTCGTCGTGGTCAACCCGCGCAATGTGACCGTCAAGGATTTCAACGAATTCATCGCCATGCTCAAGGCCAAGCCAGGCAAGTACAACTACGCCTCGGCGGGCTCCGGCACTTCGCACCATCTGGCGGGTGAGCTGTTCAAGCTGCAGACCAACACCTTCATCACGCACATTCCCTACCGGGGCGCGGGCCCGGCGCTGCAGGATCTGATCGGCGGCAATGTCGACATGATGTTCGACGGCCTCGGTTCCTCCGCCGCGCACATCAAGGGCGGCCGCATCAAGCCGATGCTGGTTTCGGGCGCCAAGCGCAACCCCGCGCTGCCCGACGTGCCCTGCGCAGCCGAAATGGGGCTGCCCGACTACACGGTGTCCACCTGGTATGGCCTGTGGGCGCCCAAGGGCACGTCGCCGGAAATGGCCTCGCGCATCGTCGAGGAGTTCAACAAGCTCGGCCAGGCCGACGAAGTGAAGGCGGCCTGGGCCAGCAACGGCGCCGAATTCGGCGGGCTGACGTCGCAGGAGTTCGGCAAGATGGTCAGCGCCGAAGTCAAGCGCTGGGCGCAAGTGGTCAAGGCCTCCGGCGCCAAGCTGGAGTAATTCCTTCATTCTTCTTTACGAAGCCTTGCGGCTGCGATGGTGGCCGCCGTCTCCGGTGAGACGGAGATACAGCCCCTTGTCCTTTGTCCTTTGTTGCGCAGCCTTGCCGTATCAACCACTGTCTGCGGCTGCGCGCCGCGGCCAAGGGGCTGTCTTGCCGCTGTGGTGGTGATTCGCGTCTCCCGCAGCGCATGAAACTGGCGCGGCCCATGCGAGAACAGTCGAGGAAGGGCCACCCCGCACCGAGGACTGCGTCCCCCTCGGTTGCGCGCAGCGCAACATCACAGAGGGGGAAGGCGCGAAGCGACTCAGGGGGTGTTTCTTCTCACACCTTGCGCTTGCGCCGCCTTGGCTGAATGGCCTGCTGCGGCACGGGCGCTGCCAGCACCATGTCGGCGAATGCGCGTCCTCCCGCCGAGATGTGGTTGCGCATGGCTTCCGCCGCGCCTTCGCTGTCGCCCTGGATGATGGCCGTCACCACCGCCTCATGCTCGGCCTGCGAGCGCAGCAGGCGTTCGGGCTTTTCAAACATCTTTCCGCGATAGGGGGCCACGCGCAGGCGGGCCTCTCGGGTCTGCTCGACGATGAAGGCGTTTCCGCTGGATTGATATATCAGATCATGCAGCCGGACATTGGCCTGTTCGTAGCCAATGGAGTCCGCCGCGTCGGCGCAGGCGCGCGTGTCTTCAAGCGCCTGCCTGAGGCGTTCCTTCTGGTCGCCGTTGATGCGGTTGGCGGCCAGCCGCGCGACCACGCCCTCCAGTTCGCCCACGCCTTCCATCATCGCGATGAGCTCGCGGGTTTCCAGTTGGCGCACATAGATGCCGGCGCGCGGCAGGATGCTGATCATGCCCTTGGCGGAGAGCAGCAGCAGCGCTTCGCGTACCGGGGTACGCGAGGCCTGGAAGCGCTCGCACAGTTCCTGCTCGTCGATGGGGTCCCCGGGCAGCAGCGCGCCGCTGCGCAGGTCCTGCTCTAGCGCCAGCCGGATCCGGTCCTGCATGCTCGGAAGACCTAGGGTTTTCTCTGTATGTGCGATATGCTGGCTCATTTTCTAATATTAGATATATCTGTTTAGGTTAATGATACACATGACGCCCGATCTGCACCTGCAAAATCACGTTGCCACCATCACTCTGAGAAGGCCCGATGTCGCCAACCGCCTTGCGCCCGAAGATCTGCCGGTCCTCATTTCCCATGTCAAGAAGGTGAACGCGTCTGACGACGTGCGGGTACTGGTGCTGCGCAGCGAAGGCAAGTACTTTTGCAGTGGTTATGATATATCAGAGGTCCAAAACAGTCAGGAAAAAGGCAGCAGCTTCGGCGAGATGGTCGACGCCATTGAACAGTGCCGCGCGGTGACCATTGCCGTGGTGCATGGCGGCGTCTACGGCGGCGCGACCGACATGGCTCTGGCCTGCGACTTCCGCGTGGGCGCGCACGGTGCGGAAATGTTCATGCCTGCCGCGCGACTGGGTCTGCATTTCTATCAGGCGGGGCTGGAGCGCTATGTCACCCGTCTTGGGCTTGATACGGCCAAGCGCCTGTTCCTTACCTGCGAGCGGCTGGCGGCCGACGAGATGAAGTCCTGCGGCTTTCTCACGCATCTGGTGGCGCCGGATGCGCTCGAGAGCACCGTGGCCGCGCTGACCGACACGCTGAGCGCGATGGCGCCGCTGCCGCTCTTCGGCATGAAGAAGCACCTGAACCTGATCGCACGCGGTCAGCACGACGCCGACGCGATTGCGCGCGACGTTTTCCAGACCGTTCAATCGGACGATCTGAAAGAGGGTGGAACCGCCTGGCGCGAAAAGCGCAAACCGGTTTTCAAAGGGCGCTGAGGACCTCTCGGCCCCGAACACACACGCTACACCAACGGAGACAAGACCATGAAGCTGAAGACTGCCCTCGTGGCGGCAATGACCGCGCTCGCCTGCACCACTGCGCTGGCGCAGGGCACCGCCTATCCCCAACGTCCGATCACGCTGCTGGTGGGCTTTCCGCCGGGCGGCGGGGCGGACGCGGTGGCCCGCATCGTGAGCGAAAAGCTGGGCCGCGCGCTCAATCAGTCGATCGTGGTGGACAACCGACCTGGAGCGGGCACGACCATCGCGTCCGATCTGGTGGCGCGTGCGCAGCCCGATGGCTACACGCTGCTGCTGGGCAGCTCCAATCTCTATGGTTCCGATCAGCTGCTCTACAAGAGCGCGCGCTACGACGGCGTGAAGAGCTTCACGCCCATCGCGCGCTGGGCCAAGTCGCCGATGCTGCTCGCGGTGAAGAAGGACTTCCCGGAAAAGAGCGTCAAGGGGCTGATCGAGCTGGCACGCAAGCAGCCGGGCAAGCTGACCTATTCATCGTCCGGAACCGGCGTGGTCACGCATCTGGCGGGCGCGTCGTTCTCGCACGCGGCGGGCATCGACATGCTGCATGTGCCCTTCAAGGGCGGCGCGCCCTCTATTCAGGCCGTGGGTGCGGGTGACGTGGACATGACGTTCGGCACGCCGCCCTCGGTGCTGCCGATGGCGCAGGGCGGCAAGCTCCGGCTGGTGGCGGTGACGACGGCGGATCGCTCGCCGCTGTTCCCCGATCTGCCGGGCATGAAGGAGTCCGGCATCAACGATTTTGATTTCAACATCTGGTTCGGCCTCTTCGGTCCGGCCAATCTGCCGGCGGACGTGGTCAAGAAGCTCAACGAGGCCACCGCCCAGGCGCTCAACGACCCCGACGTGAAGGCCAAGCTGGAGAAGCAGGGCAACATCGCCTGGCCGACCGGCTCGCCCGAGGAGTTCAAGGCCTGGGCCATCGAGGACGGGAAGAAATACAAGACCATCACCGAGAACTCGGGCGCGGTCGCGGGAGCCGGAAAGTGAATGCTTCAGCAGCGGATTTGCCGCTCTCGGACGTGACGGTGATCGACCTCACCCGGGTGCTGGCCGGGCCCATGTGCACCCAGACGCTGGGCGATCTCGGCGCGCGCGTGATCAAGGTCGAGCAGCCCGTCGTGGGCGACGACTCGCGCGCCATCGGGCCGTTCGTGGACGGAACGTCGGCGTATTTCATGTCGGTGAACAGGAACAAGGAATCGATTGCGCTGAACCTCAAGGCTGAGGCGGACCGCGAGATCTTCGAGCGCCTGCTCGCCAAGGCCGACGTGCTGGTCGAGAACTACCGCCCCGGCACGATGGAGAAGCTGGGCTACGGCTGGGAGGAGCTGCATGCGCGCTTTCCCCGGCTGATTCTGGTGTCCATTTCGGGCTTTGGCCAGACCGGGCCGTATCGCGAGAAGCCCGCCTACGACATGGTCGTGCAGGCGATGAGCGGCATGATGAGCGTGACCGGCACGGCGGACTCGGGTCCCTGTCGTGTGGGGGTGTCGATCGGCGATCTGGGCGCGGGGCTGTATGCGGTGATCGGCACGCAGTCGGCGCTGCTGCGCCGGGCACGCACCGGGCAGGGCGAGCGTGTGGACGTGTCCATGCTGGACTGCCAGATCGCGCTGCTGGAGAATCCCGTCGCGCGGCTGTCGGCGACGGGCAGCGTGCCCGGCCCGATCGGCTCGCGGCACCCGTCAATGTCGCCGTTTGACGTCTACGCCGCGCAGGATGGCTGGTTCGTGATCGCGGTCGGCAACGACGCCCTGTTCAGGACGCTCTGCGGGTTGATCGAGAGGCACGCGTTGGCTGACGATCCGCGTTTTGCCTCGAACACCGAGCGCTGCAAGCATCAAGCCGAACTGAAGGCGCTGCTCGAGGAGCGTCTCGTGCAGGAGCCGCGCGCGCACTGGCTCCGTATTTTCTCTGACCACGGCGTGCCCACAGGTGAATATCATTCAGTGGCCGAGGCGGTGGCGCATCCGCAGGTTGCGGCCCGCGGCATGATCGCGAGCGTGCAGGCGCCCGGTGGCGCCACGCTGCAGGTGGCGTCGAGTCCGCTGGTGGCGAGCTTTGGTGCCGATTCCGCAGTGCGGCGCGATCCGCCAGCGCTCGATGGAGACCGCGAACGCATACTGCGAGATTTTGTGGATGCGGCCTGATGTGCCGGTTTGAGTGAGTTTTTCCGGAAGTGAGCTTTTGACGATGTCCAACAACAACCTGTTTTCCGCGCTGCGTGCAGCGTTTCCCGCCAACCTGGACGAGGTCGCCATCGAGGCGGCGTCGCCGCGCGGCGAGCCGTTGAACTACACATGGCGCGACATCGACCGCGCGAGCGCCCGCATCGCCAACATGCTGGATTCGCTGCGCCTGCCCGAAGGCAGCCGCGTGGCGGTGCAGGTCGAGAAGTCGGTCGAGGCGGTGCTGCTGTATCTGGCCACGCTGCGCTCGGGCTATGTGTTCCTGCCGCTGAACACGGCCTACCAGAGCGCCGAGATCGAATATTTCGTCGGCAATGCCGAGCCCGCGGTGGTGGTGTGCACGCCGAACAATTTCGGCTGGGTGTCCAAGATCGCCTTCAAGGCCGGTTGTGAATTTGTCTTCACGCTCGGTGAAGACCGCAACGGCACGCTGCTTGAGCGCGCCGCGCATTTCGGCGACGAGCACCAGCCGGTCGAGAAGCACGCCGACGATCTGGCCGCGATTCTCTACACCAGCGGCACCACGGGCCGCAGCAAGGGCGCGATGCTCACGCACGGCAATCTGCTGTCCAACGCCGTGATGCTCAAGGATTATTGGGGCTGGAAACCCGGCGACGTGCTGATCCACGCGCTGCCGATCTTCCACGTGCACGGCCTGTTCGTGGCGATCCACGGTGCGCTGATCAACGGCAGCAAGATGATCTGGATGTCCAAGTTCGACCCCAAGGCCGTCATCGCCGCGATGCCGCGCGCGACGGTCTTCATGGGCGTGCCGACGCTGTACGTGCGCATGCTGGCCGAGCCCACGCTGACGAAGGCGCAGGCCAGCCACATGCGGCTGTTCATCGCCGGGTCTGCGCCGCTGCTCATCGAGACCTTCAAGGAATGGCAGGACCGCACGGGCTTCACGATCCTCGAGCGTTACGGCATGAGCGAGACCATCATGCTGACCTCCAACCCCTATGCGGCCGACGCGCGCTACGGCCAGCAGGACGAGCGCCGGGGTGCGACCGTCGGCTTCCCGCTGCCGGGCGTGGGCCTGCGTGTGGTGGATGACGCCGGCAAGGCGCTGCCCATGGGCGAGATCGGCAACATCCAGGTGCAGGGTCCGAACGTGTTCAAGGGCTACTGGCGCATGCCCGAGAAGACCAAGGAAGAGTTCAGCGCGGACGGCTGGTTCAAGACCGGCGACGTGGGCAAGATCGACGAGCGCGACTACGTGAGCATCGTCGGCCGCAGCAAGGATCTGATCATCAGCGGCGGCTACAACGTCTACCCGGCCGAGATCGAGGGCTATATCAACGACATGCCCGGCGTCGCGGAAAGCGCGCTGGTCGGCGTGCCGCATCCGGATTTCGGTGAGGTCGGCATCGCGGTGATCATCCCCAAGCCAGGCGTGACGCTGGACGGCGAGGAAATCATCGCCAAGCTGAAGTCACAGCTCGCGAACTTCAAGATTCCCAAGCGCTGCTTCATCACCACCGAGCTGCCGCGCAACACCATGGGCAAGGTGCAGAAGAATCTGCTGCGCGATCAGCACAAGGGCCTGTTCGAGCGTTGATCTGTTGATCACTTGGCGGGGCGCATCAGCTCCGCCAGCTCGGTTTCTCCGCGTGCCTGCAGTGCGTCTGCAGCACCGGCCAGATCGCGCGTCTCGCGGTTCTGGCTCAGCTTGGCTTTGCCCACCAGCGAGGTGATGGCGATCTCGATGCCGACGATGTTCTGCAGCATGCCGTTGATGAAATCCGGTGCGGAATCGCCCATCTTCCATGGCTTGGGCTCGGTGGCCTCGTGCTGGCGGGTGAGCAGCGCCACGACGCGGCGCACGAATTTCTCGTCGTCGCGGATCGTCATCACGCCGTGCGCGTGGACCACCTCGTAGTTCCAGGTGGGCACGAGCCGGTGCGTCTCGTGCTTGCTGGGGTACCAGTTGGGCGATATGTAGGACTCGGCTCCACGAAAGATCACCATCACCGGCGTGCCTGTGGGGCAGCGCTGCCAGACGGGGTTCGCGCGTGCGACATGCGCGATGAGCTGACCGTGCTCGCCCACGGCGGGATCGAAGTCGAACGGCAGATGGTCGGCATCCAGCTGGCCATCCGCATGCGTGACCAGCGTTCCCAGCGGATGCTCGCGGATGACGCGTTGCAGTTGCTCGGGACGGTTTTCGGCGAAATGGGCGGGGATGTACATGGGGCTTGCGTTCCGGAGTGGGCGTGGTTGTCAGGTGGACTGTCGCAGAAACGTGGCTGGTTCAAAAGATCCAGCTTTGC
The DNA here is from genome assembly GCF_015354245.1 of Diaphorobacter caeni. Classification (GTDB taxonomy): domain Bacteria; phylum Pseudomonadota; class Gammaproteobacteria; order Burkholderiales; family Burkholderiaceae_C; genus Diaphorobacter_A; species Diaphorobacter_A caeni. Next base: position 230,313 of record NZ_JADKYZ010000008.1, on the reverse strand, counting down.
CCATTTTGATGGAGCCACCATCGAGATTCCCGGCGGGCCCCACGCTCATTGCGCTCCCATGAAAAAAGGCAGCGCGTGGCTGCCTTTGGTCGAATGCCCTTGAAAGCGCGGATCAGCGCAGCACGAGCACCGGAATGTGCGAGTGCGTCAGCACGTGCTGGGTTTCGCTGCCCAGCAGCACGCGCTTGATGCCCTTGCGGCCGTGGGAGGCCATGACGATCAGGTCGCAGTTGTTCTTGGTGGCGGCGGAGATGATGCTTTCGGCGATCAGCTCGGACTTGGCGACCACGGACTTCACCGAAATGCCTTGCTCGGCGCCCATCTTCTTGATTTCACCCAGTTCGGCGAGGGCCGCGTCGCTCCAGCGCTGTTCGACCTGCTTGACCTCGTCGCGATTGAGCGGTGCACTGCCTTCGAAGTAGCTGCGGGGATAGCGGGGCACCACCTTCAGGGCGACGATGGATGCGCCGCTCAGCGCCGCAAGGCCCAGACCGGATTCGACAGCCTTGTCGGACAGGGGGGAGCCATCGGTGGCGATCAGGATGCGCTTGTACATAGAGAACCTCCTAGTGAGTATCCGCGGTCAGATGAGTCGCAGGACCATTGATAAATCAGTGAGCACTGCTGTTTGCAACAGCTTGTTAACTGAAGCATAGGTCGGAGCAGGGGCGATGCTCTTGATGCAAGTCAAATTGCATTGGGGGCTTCGGATTTATCTTTCGTCCTATGTCAATCAACAACGCCAATAAGCAGGCGATAGTGCAAGATTTTTCGTCTTCGCAGGACCCGGCTGCCGGGTCTGCGGATGCGCATGTCACCCTGCTGGATGACCCCGAGGAGTGGAGCGCCTTCGGGCGGGAGCTGCCGACGGCGGGGCATTGGGAGTCGTTCGTTGTGCTTGACGGCATGCATTGCGCAGCCTGTGCGCTGTCCATCGAGGATGCGCTCAGGCAGGTGCCCGGTGTGCTTGAGGTTGACGTGAGCGCCGCCACGCGCCGCGCGCGCGTGGTGTGGCGTCCTGCGCAGGTCTTGCCGTCGCAGTGGATGGCCGCCGTGCGCAAGGCCGGTTACCGCAGTCTGCCCGCCATGGATGCGCTGATGCGCGAGCAGCGCCTGCGCGAAAGCCGCCGTGCGCTTTGGCGCTGGCTGGTGGCGGGCTTCTGCATGATGCAGGTGATGATGTACGCGTGGCCCGCGTACCAGGCGACGCCGGGTGATCTTTCCCTGGAGATGGAGACGCTGCTGCGCTGGGCGTCGTGGGTGATCAGCGTGCCTGTCATGTTCTTTGCGTGCGGGCCGTTCTTTTCGAGCGCGCTGCGCGATATCCGCGAGCGGCGCGTGAGCATGGATCTGCCGGTGGCCATCGGCATGCTGATCACCTTCGTGGTCAGTACGCTCGGCACTTTCGATCCTGGTGGGCCGTTTGGGGCGGAGGTCTATTTCGACTCGCTCACCATGTTCGTGTTCTTTCTGCTCTCGGGCAGGCTGCTGGAGCTGCGTCTGCGGGACCGCACGGCGGGTGCGCTCGAGGCGGTCGCCAATCGCCTGCCGGACAGCGTCGAGCGCAAGAACATCGACACCGGCGAATTCGTGCGCGTGACCACGCGGCGCCTGAAGGTGGGCGACATCGTGCGCGTGCTGCCTGGTGAGGCGTTCCCCGCTGACGGCCGCATCACCGCAGGCGAAACGCAGGCCGACGAGGCGCTGCTGACCGGAGAGTCCCGTCCCTTGAGCAAGCCGCTTGGTGCAAGCGTCTGCGCGGGCAGCTACAACCTGCGCGCGGTGGTCGAGATGCGGGTGGAGCAGACCGGCGACGGCACGCGCTTCGCTCAGGTCGTCGCGTTGATGGAGAGCGCATCGCTGCAGAAGCCGCGCCTCGCGCAATTGGCCGACAAGGTGGCGCGTCCGTTTCTCATCGCCGTGATGCTGGCCGCGCTGGCCGCAGCCGTCTGGTGGTGGCCAACCAGCCCGAGCCACGCGGCGATGGTGGCGGTGGCGGTGCTGATCGTCACCTGTCCCTGCGCGCTCTCGCTGGCGACGCCGGTCTCGATGCTGACCGCCGCTGGAACCTTGGCGCGCAATGGCGTGCTGGTGCGCAATCTGCAGGGGCTCGAGTCGCTGGCTTCGGTGGATGCGGTGGTGTTCGACAAGACGGGAACGCTGACGCGCGATGGACTGTCCGTGCTCGCGGTGCACGAATCTGCCGAAGCAAGCATCACGCGGCAGCAGGCACTGGCGTTGGCCGTCGCCCTGGCGCGGCACTCGCTGCATCCGGTGTCGCGTGCCGTGGCCGCTTTCGGTGGGGCGCAGGTGGCGTCTGCCGAGGTCGACACGTGGGTGCTGGAATCGGTGCGGGAAGTGTCCGGCTCCGGTGTGCTCGCCATCGCAAGGCATCCTGCGTTTCCTGATGAGGCGCTGAACGTGAGGCTTGGCTCTGCGAAGTTCTCCAATGCCGCGCCACGCGAAGACGGCGGGCAGGAAGTTGTGCTTTCGCTGGATGTGCAGGGTGCACTGCGCGTGGCGCTGCGTCTTGAACTCTGCGAGGACATGCGCTCCGAATCCACGGCGGTGATCGCAGCCCTCCAGCGCGAGGGCATTCACGTCGAGCTGCTGTCCGGCGACAACGCGGCGGTGGTGCGGCGGGTGGCGGGGCAGGTCGGCATTGCCGATGCGCATGGCGACTGCACTCCGCATGACAAGCTCGCGCGGCTGCGGGAGCTGCAGACCGCGGGCCGGCATGTGGCGATGGTGGGCGACGGCCTCAACGATGGCCCGGTGCTCGCGGGCGCGCATGTGTCGTTCGCGTTCGGGCGCTCGGTGCCGCTTGCGCAGTCGCGCTCTGATTTCGTTGTCATGGGTGATCAGCTCGAGCTGGTCTGGCAGTCGCTTTTGCTGGCACGCCGCACCATGCGCGTCGTGCGCCAGAACCTGTTGTGGTCGGCGGTCTACAACGCGGTCTGCGTGCCCCTTGCGATCGCCGGTTACATGCCGGCATGGCTGGCGGGGCTGGGCATGGCCGCGAGCTCGCTGCTGGTGGTGCTCAATGCTGCGCGGCTGGCGCGCGCGCCAGAGCTCGTGGCGCTTCGTCAGAATGCGCCCGCTTTCAACTTCAACAGGCCCACCATGCCGGTGGCCGCACTCGCCACGGAGACGATCTGATGGACATCCTCTACCTGCTCATACCACTGTCCGTGGTGCTTGTTCTGATCGTTCTCGGCGGACTTTGGTGGGCTGTTTATCGCGGCCAGTTCGAGAATGTAGATCAAGAAGCGGAACGAATTTTGAAAGACGGTTGACATGCGTCAACGCTGAAAAGTGGTCGCTGTTTCAAACTGCTACGGCTATATAAGAGGTACTCGATGGAATCGCAAAAAGCAGGTGTATCGCACTACAACGACACTGTTGTGCGGCAGTTTTCTATCATGGCCGTCGTGTGGGGAGTGGTCGGGATGCTGGTGGGCGTGATCATCGCCGCACAGCTGACCTGGCCAGAACTCAACTTCGGCATTTCGTGGCTGAGCTATGGTCGTCTACGGCCCTTGCACACCAACGCGGTGATTTTCGCGTTCGGTGGTTGTGGCTTGTTCGCCACAAGCTACTACGTCGTTCAACGCACGTGCCAAACCCGTCTGTTCTGCGCGCCACTGGCGGCGTTCACGTTCTGGGGCTGGCAGCTGGTGATCGTCGCAGCGGCCATCTCGCTGCCGCTGGGCTACACCTCCGGCAAGGAATACGCCGAGCTGGAGTGGCCCATCGACATCCTGATCGCACTGGTCTGGGTGGCCTATGCCATCGTGTTCTTCGGAACCGTGGGCATGCGCAAGGTCAAGCACATCTACGTGGCCAACTGGTTCTTCGGTGCCTTCATCTTGGCGGTGGCATTGCTGCACATCGTCAACAGCGCGGCCATTCCGGCAGGCTGGATGAAGAGCTACTCTGCTTACGCTGGCGTGCAGGATGCCATGGTGCAATGGTGGTACGGTCACAATGCCGTGGGCTTCTTCCTGACCACGGGCTTCCTCGGCATGATGTACTACTTCGTGCCCAAGCAGGCCGGTCGTCCGGTGTACAGCTATCGCCTGTCCATCGTTCACTTCTGGGCGCTGATCTTCACCTACATGTGGGCGGGTCCGCACCATCTGCACTACACCGCTCTGCCTGACTGGACCCAGTCCGTGGGCATGGTGTTCTCGCTGATCCTTCTGGCTCCCAGCTGGGGCGGCATGATCAACGGCATGATGACGCTGTCGGGCGCATGGCACAAGCTGCGCGACGACCCCGTGCTGCGCTTCCTGATCGTTTCGCTGTCGTTCTACGGCATGTCGACCTTTGAAGGTCCGATGATGTCCATCAAGACCGTCAACGCACTGAGCCACTACACCGACTGGACCATTGGCCACGTGCACTCCGGCGCTCTGGGCTGGGTGGGCTTGATCACCATGGGTTCGCTCTACTACCTCGTGCCTCGCCTGTTCGGTCGCGGCGCCAAGATGTACTCGACCAAGGCCATCGAACTGCACTTCTGGATGGCGACCATCGGCATCGTGCTGTACATCGCCGCGATGTGGATCGCCGGCGTGATGCAGGGCCTGATGTGGCGCGCCATGAATCCGGACGGCACGCTGACCTACACCTTCGTGGAAAGCGTGAAGGCGACCTATCCGTTCTACGCCATCCGTCTGCTCGGCGGTCTGCTGTATCTCGGTGGCATGGTGGTGATGGCCTGGAACGTCTGGATGACGGCCATCTCAGGTCGCTCGGTCAATGTGAGCATTCCCGCAGTCAACGCGGCGCACGCCTGAAAGTGGAGATATTGAATGTCTGATAGTCAAACCAAGGCAGCGTCGGGTTTCACGCACGAGAAGATCGAAACCAACAACTTCTTGATGATCGTCCTGATCCTGCTGGTGATCGCCATAGGCGGACTGACGGAAATCGTTCCGTTGTTCTTCCAGAAGTCCACCACGGTGGCGGTGGAGGGCGTGAAGCCCTACACCGCAGTGCAGCTGATCGGCCGCGACGTCTACATCCGCGAGGGTTGCTACAACTGCCACTCGCAGATGATCCGTCCCTTCCGCGCCGAGACGCTGCGCTATGGCCACTACTCGGTGGCGGGTGAGTTCGTGTACGACCATCCGTTCCAGTGGGGCTCCAAGCGCACGGGTCCCGACCTGCACCGTGTGGGCGGCAAGTACAGCGACGAATGGCATCGCATTCACTTGAACAATCCGCGTGACGTGGTGCCCGAGTCCAACATGCCGGCCTATCCCTGGCTGGAGAAGACCGTGGTGGACCCCAGCGTCGCGGCACCGCGCATGAACGCGCTGCGCAAGGTGGGCGTGCCCTACACGGACGAGGAAGTCCAGGGTGCGGCAGAACAGCTCAAGGACAAGACCGAAATGGATGCGCTGGTCGCATACCTGCAGGTCATGGGCCGGGCATTGAAGTAAGGAAAGAAGGAGCAAACCATGGACATTTCGACCATGCGCAGCGTCGCCACCGTGGCTTCGCTGATCTGCTTTGTGGGCATCTGGGTCTGGGCTTGGCGTCGTGCCAACAAGAACCGGTTTGACGAAGCAGCCCAACTTCCCTTCATCGAGGACTGAGGTCCTCTCAAAGAACAAAGAGTAATCCCATGAGTGACTTCACCAGTAATTTCTGGTCGATCTACGTGGCAGGCATCACCGTCGTCGGCATTCTTGCCTGTCTGCTGCTGCTCATCTTCACTGCAAAGAAGAAGGTTGTATCGGCCAGCGACAACACCACAGGCCACGTCTGGGACGAGGACCTGACCGAGATGAACAACCCGCTGCCGCGCTGGTGGATGTGGTTGTTCGTCATCACCATCGTCTTCGGTCTTGGCTATCTGGCTGCGTACCCCGGCCTTGGCGCGTTCAGCGGCAAGCTGGGCTGGTCGCAGAAGGGCGAATACGAAGCCGAGGTGCAGAAGACCAATGAACAGTGGGCTCCGCAGTACGCGCGCTTCGGCTCGATGTCCATCGAGCAGATGGCGGGCGACAAGTCGGCCATGGCCATTGGCGACCGCCTGTTCATGAACAACTGCGCCCAGTGCCACGGCTCGGATGCGCGCGGCAGCAAGGGCTTCCCGAATCTGGCCGATGGCGACTGGCTGCATGGCGGCGCGCCCGATCAGATCTACAAGACCATTCACGATGGCCGCATGGGCGTGATGGCTCCCATGGCCGCTGCGGTCGGTGGCTCGGACGATGTCCGCAATCTCGCGCACTATGTGCTGAGCCTGTCGGGCAGCCCGAACGATTCGATCAAGGCCGCTCTCGGAAAGCCCAAGTTCGCGGCTTGTGCAGCCTGCCACGGCATGGACGGCAAAGGCAATCAGGCACTGGGCGCGCCCAACCTGACCGACGACGTCTGGCTCCACGGCTATGGCGAAGATGCCATCGTCGCGATGATCACCAAGGGCAAGATGAACGAAATGCCCGCACAGAAGGACAAGCTCACCGAAGACCAGGTCAAGGTGTTGGCTGCCTATGTGTGGGGCCTGTCGAACAAGTCGGCCGCGCAGTGATCGCGCATCAAAGAAGATGAAGAACAACGCCGGCCAGTCCTTCACAAAGGGACGGCCGGCGTTGTCGCTTCGAGAGTCGGATAGATAGAACTACAACTTCCACGAAGATAGAGATCATGGCGTCAGAAGATGGTGACAACGCTCCAAAACGGGTCATTCCAATCACACCGGTACCCGATGCCGAGCAGCTCGAAAGCGTTTCTCTTTATGAGGCGCACAAGAAGATCTACGCGCGCTCGATCAGCGGCGTGTTCGCGCGCTGGCGCTGGCTGCTGGTGTTCCTGACGCAGGCGTTCTTCTATCTGGTGCCCTGGTTCCAGTGGGGCGAGCGCCAGATGGTGCTCTTCGATCTGGGCGCACGGCGCTTCTACCTGTTCGGGTTGGTGCTCTATCCACAGGACTTCATCTATCTCACCGGCCTGCTGATCATCTCGGCGCTGTCGCTGTTCCTGTTCACGGCCGTGGCGGGACGTCTGTGGTGCGGATTCGCCTGTCCGCAGACGGTCTACACCGAGATCTTCATGTGGATCGAGCACAAGGTGGAAGGCGACCGCAGCGCGCGCATGCGGCTGGACCGCGGTGGCTGGACCTTCGAGAAGATCTGGAAGAAGATCACCAAGCAGGTCATCTGGATTGCGCTCGCGCTATGGACCGGCTTTACCTTCGTGGGCTATTTCGTGCCGATCCGCGAGCTGGGCGCGGAGTTGCTCGCCCTGCACGGCACCTGGCAGCTGTTTTGGGTGCTGTTCTACGCGTTCGCCACCTACGGCAACGCGGGTTACATGCGTGAGCAGGTCTGCATGTACATGTGTCCCTACGCACGTTTTCAGAGCGCGATGTTCGACAAGGACACGCTGATCGTCGGTTACGACGCAGAGCGCGGCGAACCGCGTGCGCCCCGTACCCGCAAGGTGGACCACAAGAGCAAGGGACTGGGCGATTGCATCGACTGCAGCATGTGCGTTCAGGTCTGCCCGACCGGCATCGACATTCGCGACGGGCTGCAATATCAGTGCATCGGCTGTGGTCTGTGCATTGACGCTTGCAACACGGTGATGGACAAGATGGAGTATCCGCGTGGCTTGATACGATTGAGCACGCAGAACGGCATGGCGAACAAGCTGACGCAGTCGCAGATGTTCAAGCGTGTATTGCGTCCGCGCGTGTTGCTGTACACCGCGGTGCTCGTGGGCCTGTGTATCGCGATGATGGTGAGCCTCATCGGCAGAACGCCGCTCAAGGTCGACGTGGTGCGTGATCGCGCGGCGCTCTCGCGCATCGTTGCGGGTGGCAAGCTCGAGAACGTCTACCGTCTGCAGATCATGAACGCCACCGAGAGCCAGCGCAGCTATGTCATCGGTGCGACGGGCATGAACGGAATCACGGTTCACACGGATCCGGATCTCACTGTGGGCCCGGCCGAATCCAAATGGGTTCTGGTGCGACTGCAGATTCCCTACGGCAGTGCCGAGGCAGGCTCCCACAAGGTCATGTTCGAAGTCGCCGCGCGGGAAGACGGCGCCAAGGTGCATGAAAAATCGGTCTTCCTTGTCCCGCGTTGATGCGGCTGCAAGAAATTGGCGAATGAAACGGAGTGAATGGTGCAAGACCCAAAGCGCCGTTCACCCATCGAAGGAACATCAATGAACACGCAAAGCACGACCGCTGAAATATCAAACACCGCTCAGAGCCAACCACCCGCATTGCCCTGGTGGCGTCATGCGCATGTCTGGCTGATCATATCGGGCCCCGCCATCGTCGTCGTCGCTGGCTTCGTCACCCTGTGGCTGGCCATCCGCACGCCCGACCCTGTGGTGGAGGAAGACTACTACCAGCGAGGTCTCAAGATCAACGAGACACTGCGTCAGCAGCAGAACGACCGCAGCATGATGCCAGCCGTGAAGGGGCGCAATCACGCCGCGACCGAAGACGAATCCATGCGCAAGACGGATCGCTGATCCACCTGACTTTTCCGAGTCAGGGCTAGCGCTATGTACACCTGCGAAGGGCGATGCTAACGTCCCAAGCATGCGAGTTTGAAGATGTCGTGGGAACAGGCGGCGGCATCTTCGGACACCAGACTTCAGCAATTCGAAGTACAGGGAGTTACCTGATGAAAGCCCAACGACTCATGTGGATCGTGTGGCCAGCCTTCTTGATGGCAGGCGTGATGGAGATGTTCGTTTTTGCCTTTGTGGATCCACAGACGCTGGAGTGGTTCAACGAGCCGCTGAACATGTCGCGGCAGGGCGTCTACACCATTGCGTTCTTCGCATTCTGGGCCATCATCATGGCCGCGAGTGGGTTGACGACCTTGCTGTCGATGTCGCCCTTTGAGGTCAATCGTTGCCCGGTGCCCTGCGATGAGCGCCCGGCAGATTGTGCGAAGTTTTCGACCTGAACCTTTGGGTCCAAGTATTCGAAGTTTGGAACAATCGCAGCCTCAGTCTTGAGAGGCGACTGTCAGCAGGGCGGTTGCCCGTGAATGCAGGAGTTGCTCGCAACGCTTGAAAGTGGCGCGACTCAGGTATCGGAGTCGCGCACGGAGCGCCTCGTCGCCGCGTTCCTCGCCTTCCGCCTGACACGCAAGGCGTTTCGAGGGCAGGATGGAAGGCGGGAGGCGCGTCAGGAGGCGCTGCTCAGTGGCAGGTCTGTTGGCTGTTGACGATGTTGCGCAGCGCGGTCGCGTCGACGATGCGCACGTGGCGCTGCTTGACTTCCACGATGCCTTCTTCCACGAACTTGGAGAAAGTGCGGCTCACCGTCTCGAGCTTGAGGCCGAGGTAGCTGCCGATTTCTTCGCGGGTCATGCGCAGCACCAGTTCCGATTGCGAGAAGCCGCGTGCATGCAGGCGCTGCACCAGATTCAGCAGGAAGGCCGCCAGGCGTTCTTCGGCCCGCATGCTGCCAAGGAGCAGCATCACGCCATGCTCACGCACGATTTCGCGGCTCATGATCTTGTGCACGTGGTGCTGAAGGGCCTTGACTTCGCGCGAGAGTTCCTCGATGTTGTCGAAGGGCATGACGCAGACTTCGGCGTCTTCGAGCGCGACGGCATCACAGGTGTGGCGGTCGCTCACGATGCCGTCGAGACCGATGATTTCACCGGCCATCTGGAAACCCGTGACCTGGTCACGGCCATCTTCTGTCGCCACGCAGGTCTTGAAGAAGCCCGTGCGGATGGCGAACAGTGATGTGAATGGCTCGCCATTGCGAAACAGGGTTGCGCCGCGCTTGACTTTGCGACGGACTGCGACGACTTCATCGAGTCGCTTCAGCTGGTCTTCGGACAGACCGAGTGGCATACAAAGTTCTCGCAGGTTGCAGTTGGAGCATGCGACTTTGATGGTTTGCGGTGTCATTGCAATGGCGCCTTATATAAGTTATCGGTTATGGAAGTGGATAGTCCACTTGCCCCTCTACCGTTGGCATTTATGAAAAGAGCAGGAAGGATTGTCCCAGCCCACAAGAAAAGTGGATTGACTTGCATCAAGGACATTCCTGAACAGGTGCGGCACAGTAACAGGCGAACCTATGGAATCCGCTATGCCTGCTGTTACTCCCGAACTCATCCGTCAATTCGACGTTTCCGGGCCCCGCTATACGTCCTACCCTACGGCAGACCGCTTCGTTGAAGCGTTCGGTCAAGATGACTATATCCTCGCTCTGCAACAGCGTCGCATTGGTTCTAATGCCAAAGCGCTGCCATTGTCCCTCTATGTGCACGTTCCGTTTTGTGAGTCTCTTTGCTATTACTGTGCGTGCAACAAGATTATCACCAAACATCCGGAGCGTGCGGAAGCGTATCTTCGCTATCTGAGTCGCGAGATCGATTTACATACTGAACATTGCGGTGTCAATCAGCATGTGAGCCAATTGCACATCGGCGGGGGGACTCCGACATTTTTGTCGAATGAGGGTTTGCAGGATCTGATGTCGATGATCCGTCGCAGTTTCATCCTTGAGCCCGGTGGAGAGTACTCCATCGAGATCGATCCACGGACTGTCAACAATGATAGGCTGACGTTTTTGCACCAACTGGGGTTCAATCGCTTGAGCTTCGGCGTGCAGGACTTCGATCCGGAAGTGCAGAAGGCGGTGCACCGCGAGCAGCCGGCTGAGCAGGTTTTCCAGCTGATGGAAGAGGCACGCAAGATCGGCTTCGATTCAGTCAATGTGGATCTGATCTATGGCCTGCCACGTCAGACACCTGAATCGTTTGAACGCACCCTGGCGCAGGTGTGCGAACTGCGTCCGGACCGGATCGCGCTGTACGCCTATGCCCACCTGCCTGAGCGATTCAAGCCGCAGCGCCGCATTCTTTCGGACGATCTGCCCATGCCCTCCGCCAAGGTGGCGATGCTGGCCCGCTCGCTCGAGGTTTTCCAGGAGGCGGGATATGTCTACATCGGCATGGATCACTTCGCGCTGCCCGAGGATTCGCTGGCCGTTGCCAAGCGACAAGGGCGTCTGCATCGCAATTTCCAAGGCTACAGCACGCAGCCAGACTGCGATCTGATCGGGCTCGGCGTATCCGCCATCGGCAAGGTCGGGGCCACCTACAGCCAGAACGCGAAAACGCTCGACGACTATTACGACTGCATCAACCACGGTCGCCTGCCGGTCGTGCGCGGGCTCGCGCTCTCGCGTGATGATCTGCTGCGTCGCTCGGTGATCATGGCGCTGATGTGTCAGGGCGAGCTTCTGTTCGAGTCCATCGAGCAGGCTTGGTTGATCGACTTCTCCAGCTACTTCGCTGCAGAGCTCGAGCAACTGGCGGCCATGCAGGAGCAGGGGCTGGTCAAGCTGCACGAGGACAGCATCGAGGTCACCGTCATGGGGTGGCACTTCGTGCGCGGCGTCGCCATGCTGTTTGACCGCTATCTGCAGGGCAACCGCAATCGCGAACGCTTCTCGCGCATCATCTGACCCGCCATGTGGGCGATTGCATCGGCCGCTTTTCTGATGGGACTGCTGGGCGGCGCGCATTGCCTCGTGATGTGCGCCGCGCCGTGCAATGCGTTGTTGCAATCCTCCAGTCAAGGTGGTGATCAGCTTCAGGTCGTGAAGTTCGTGCGCAACCGGCGTTCATGGGGGCGTCCGCTGCTGTTTCATCTCGGGCGCATTCTGGGCTATTCGCTGGTCGGCGCCATGGCCGCCTATGCGATGGATCGGCTCGCGTGGTTCAGTCAAGGCACGAGCGCGCTTCGGCCCGTCTGGAGCATCGTGCATGTGGCCATCATCGGCTGGGGCTTGATGATGCTGATGCGCCTGAATGCACCTGCGTGGATGGAGTCCGCCGGACGTACGCTTTGGCAGCGTGTCCAGCCGGTGGTCGCTCGCCCCGGTGGTATTTTTGCGGTGGGCTGTGGCTGGGCTTTCATGCCTTGCGGGTTGCTGTATTCGGCATTGCTCCTCGCCGCGTTGAGCGGCGGGCCTGCAGCGGGGGCGCTTTCTATGGCGCTGTTTGCCGTGGCGAGCGGTGTCTGGCTGGTGGCCGGGCGCTGGCTCTGGATCAGTCTGCGCGAACGCATTCGTGATCCGCGCTGGGAGGCTTGGGGCTCACGTATTGCAGGGCTGATTTTGATGGCCTTGGGCGCAACAGCCCTCTGGTGGGGTGTCGTGCACCAGCAACCCTCGCCCTGGTGCCTGCCCTGAATGAAAAATGGCTCCAGACAAGGTCAAGGAGCCATTTTGGGGAAGAAGGTGTCTGCAAACGCCACCGAGCCGTCATCCTGAACCGGGGGTTCAGGTGGGCAAGAGCAACCTGACGTTGGGTTCATCTGACGCGAGACGATCACGCTCATCAGGTGATGTATCAAGCCCGTGCTCAGGGAGCATTGGTTCAAGGAAATATAAAGCCCGACAGCATTGCAGACGCCTTCATTGTAATTGTCCCGAGACCATCCTTTGAATAGCCGAGGACAATTCCCGGATGTTGTTGAGCGTCTTTTTCGCTCAGAGTGTGTATATGCTCTGAGCCCAGCCGTCAGAGCAGGCGGCCGTCGTCGCCCAGCGTTTCGTCGAGTCGCTGAAGCAGGCTGCGAACGCGTGCCTCGTCATCCTCGCTGAGTTCGGATGTGGAATGCACGGTGGCGGGTGGCGCAGCGGCCGTTGCCGCGAGCAGGGATTCCGTCTGCTCCTTGGCCGCCAATGCCGCAGTCTCGTGATCGGCTATCTCGAAGGCCATGTTGAGCGCTGCCAGCACGGCGATGCGCTCGCGCGCGCGGACCTTGCCTGCATCGCGGATGCGGGTCATCGCCGCGTCGACGCGCTCGACCGCGTTGAGCATGCGCGTTTCCTGGTCTTCGGGGCAGCTCAGCAGATAGCTCTGCTGCATGATCTTGACCTCGATCTGCTTCATGACGCGTCGTCTTTCGAATCCGGAATATCGGGCAGCCGCTCCAGCAGTGAATCCATGCGGTGGCGAACCGTCTGAAGGCGGGATTTGAGGGAGTCACGCTCTTGCGTCAGGGTCAGAACCTGCTGGGACAGCAACGCGTTGGTGCGCTGCAATTCAGCATGACGAACCAGCAGACGCTCGACGCGCTCGGAGATCTGATCTAGGGAGGATGGGGGAGCCATACAAAGACTATTGTACGGATCGCGGCATAAACAATCGTAAAATTACGTCGTTGGTGCTCGCGGCGTGGTTCACACGCCGCAGTTCAACGGGAAGCAGGGAAGGGTCTCCGCCATGGAAATACCCCGAGCCTGCGCTGCCCCCGCAACGGTCAGCGGACGAATCCCCACGGGGATTCCCTCTTCGCCAGCACAGCCACTGCATGCCTTGAACAAGCGCGCGGGAAGGCGGTTGAGGAGCGTGCCGCCAGCCCGGATACCGGCCAACACGGTGGTCTTGAGTGCTCGCATCTCCTGATGGCATGAAGCCAGCAGGGTTTTTCTGCGCGCGCCCGAGTCTGTGATGCCATTGTGCCGACGGGGAGGTCGGACGCGGTGATTCCTCAAATATTTGTCCATGATGACAACTCGTTCTGTTGTGTTGGCCCGTACAGCGGCCTTGCCTTTGGCGCTTGCCGCCTGTTTCCCCACTTTTGCCCAGACCCTCGTGGCCCAGGCCGCCACGGCGACCGAGCTGCGTGAGACGGTGGTGACCGCCACGCGCGTGGAGCAGCCGCTCTCCGATCTGGTGGCTGATGTGTCCATCATCGATTCCACCACCTTGCGCAAGAGCGGCGCCGTCAGTGTGGCCGAGGTGCTGTCGCGGGTGCCGGGCGTGCAGATCTCGAGCAACGGTGGCCCCGGGTCCAATGCCAGCGTATTCGTGCGTGGCGGGGAGAACCGCTTCACCGCTGTCTACATCGACGGCGTGCGTGTGGATTCGCAGTCTGTGGGCGGCATGCAGTGGGAGCAGATTCCGCTGTCGCAGATTGACCGCATCGAAGTGCTGCGCGGCCCGGCCGCGGCGGTCTACGGCTCGGATGCCGTCTCCGGCGTGATCCAGCTCTTCACCAAAAAGGGCGAGGGCAAGCCCGCACCGTATGTGGGTGTCGGCTTCGGCAATCAGGGCACGCGCACGGCTGAGGCGGGCGTGAGCGGCAGCTCGGGGGCATTCGACTATTCGCTGGGCGTCTCGCATGAGCGCAGCGACGGCTTCAATGCCCGCCCCATCGCCACCGTCAACCCCGATGATGACGGCTACAAGCGCACCTCCGGCAACGCGCGCGTGGGCTGGAGCTTCGCGCCCGGCCAGCGTCTGCAGGCCTCGTTCCTCGCCAGCAATCTGAATTCGCAGTACGACGACACCACCAGCCGCACGAACGACGACCGCAATCACACCCAGCTGCGCACCGCTGCGCTGTCGTGGGACGCCAAGTGGAATGATCGCTACAGCACGCTCGTGCAGGTCAACCAGTCGGATGCCAAGTACAGCTCCGAGCCGAACTTCTACATGACCGAGACGACGGTACGCAGCTACCTGTTCCAGAACGAGTACCGCGTGGGCGTGCACCGCTTCACTGCGGCGCTTGAGCGTCGCGAGGACGAACTGCACAACCCGGCGACGGCGTTTGCGCCCGACCTCAAGCGCGACCGTTCGCAGAATGCGCTCGCGCTCGGCTACGGCCTGATCGCCGGAGCGCACACGCTGCAGGCCAATCTGCGCCGCGACGACGACAGCGAGTTCGGCGGCAAGAGCACCGGCAGCCTCTCCTATGGCTACGCGATCAACAACGAATGGCGTGTGACGGCCGCGGGCGGCACATCGTTCCGTGCGCCCACGCTCTACCAGCGCTTCAGCGAATACGGCGACGCATCGCTGCAGCCAGAGACCGGCCGCAATATCGAGATCGGCACGCGCTGGACGCGCGGCTCGAGCAGCGCGGGCGTGGTGGCTTATCGCAACCGCGTGAAGAACCTGATCGTCTACGGCGCGGCGGGCACGTGCCCATCCGCCTGGGGCTGCTATCAGGCCGTCGGCCGTGCGGAATACGAGGGCGTGACGCTGAGCGCAGCGCACAAGCTTGGCCCCGTGTCGCTGAACGGCTCGGTCGATTTCCAGAATCCGCATGATCTGGACACCGGCCGTCAGCTTGCTCGCCGCTCCAAGCGCTACGCCAATCTGAGCGCGGACACCGACGTCGCAGGCTGGACCGTGGGTGCGGAAATGAACGCGGCATCGCGTCGCTATGACAGCTCGTCTGGCAACAACATGCTCGGCGGCTACACAGTGTTCAACCTCTACACCAGCACTCACATCGGCCGCGATTTCACGCTGCTTGCGCGTGTGAACAACCTTGCCGACAAGGACTACCAGCTTGCGCGCAACTACGCCACGCCGGGCCGCACGCTCTATGTGGGCCTGAAGTGGGCGCCGCAGTAAGCGCGGTCGCTTGAGCGCAATGGACGACCGCACGGAACCCGCATGACGATGAGACACGCCATCGACAGCCGCAGTGACCATGACACGATGGCGCGCAGCGAGCTGATTCTGGGCGGCCAGAAAAGCGGCAAGTCACGCCGCGCCGAACTGCTGGCGCGGCAATGGCTTGCCGAACACCCCGCGCACCGCGCGGCCCTGATCGCGACGGGGCAGCCGTGGGACGACGAGATGCGCGAGCGCATCGCCCGCCATCAGCGCGACCGTGCGGAGCGCGTGCCGGGGCTCGATACGCTGGAGGAGCCGCGCGCGGTGGGCGAGCTGATCGCAGCCAGATCCGATGCGAACACGCTGCTCATCGTGGACTGCCTCACGCTCTGGCTCACCAACTGGCTCATGCCTGTTGAAGCGGAAGGCGCGAGCCGGCGCGATTGGGGCATGCAGTCGGCAGCATTCCTGCACTCCGTGAGGGAGGCGCCCGGACCCGTCATCCTGGTGGGAAACGAGATCGGTCTGGGGGTGATTCCGATGGGGCGCGAAGTGCGCGCGTTTGTGGATGCGTTGGGTTCGCTGAACCAGCAGGTTGCCGGTGCATGCGCCCGCGTGACCTTGATGGTGGCGGGCCTGCCTCTGCGTTTGAAGGACGAGTGAGTGATGAGTGAATCGAGTGGTCGCCGCAGTGCATCTTCCCGCTTTTCACGCGTGGCGATGAAGGTCAGAGTTGCAGCCATGTTGGCGCTTGGGCTGGGCGGACTTGCGGCTAGTGCGCACGCGGTGCAGATCACCGACGACCGTGGCAAGACCTTTGAATTCAAGGCCGCGCCGCAGCGCATCGTGTCGCTGTTGCCGTCGCTCACCGAGAGCGTCTGTGCTCTGCAGCAGTGCCACCGCATCGTCGGCACCGATCGCTATTCCAACTGGCCCGCATCGGTGAACCAGCTGCCCAAGGTGGGCGGCGGCGTCGATCCCAACATCGAGGCCGTGGTGGCCCTCAAGCCCGATCTGGTGCTGATGTCCACCAGCGGTCGTGGGCGTGACCGATTGGAGGCGCTGGGCTTCACCGTCGTCGCGATGGAGCCGCGCCGTCTGGCGGATGCCGAGCGGGTGCTCAAGACCGTCGGTGCGATCCTGCATGTGCCGCCGGAGCAGGGTGCAGAGCGCACCTGGCGCGAGATCGACGCGGCGGTGGAAGCCGCACGGCAGTCGTTGCCCGAGCGCGTCAAGGGCGTGCGGGTCTATTTTGAAGTGAGCCGCGGTCCCTATGCCGCAGGCGAGAAGTCCTTCATGGGCGAAATCCTCACGCGGCTCGGCGCGCGCAACGTGGTGCCCGCATCGCTCGGACCGTTCCCTCGACTCAACCCCGAATTCATCGTGCGCGCGAATCCCGACGTCATCATGATCGGCAACCGCAGCATGCAGGAGGCAGCGACCTATCCGGGCTGGGGCGCGATGAAGGCGGTGCGCGAAAAGCGTGTGTGCTCGTTTGACGCGGCTGAGTCCGACGTGCTGGTGCGCCCCGGTCCGCGCATGGCGGAGGCCGCGCGGTTGATGGCCCGCTGTCTGGCGGACAAGGCCCCATGAGTTCAAGCATGCCTGCACTCGGTGCCAATCGCCATCGCGCCGCCTGGCTGATGCTGGCTCTGGTGCTCATCAGCCTGCTGCTGATCGCCGTCGGTGCGGCGGTGGGCAGCACGGGTTTTGAAAGCCTGATGCATCTGGCAGACGATCCCGTGGCGCGGCAGATCGTCACCGAAATCCGCCTGCCGCGCACCGTCGGCGCCTGGCTGGCCGGTGGTCTGCTGGGCCTTGCAGGAGCGATTGCGCAGGGGCTGTTCCGCAATCCGCTGGCCGATCCGTATCTGCTGGGCAGCGCATCGGGCGCCACGCTCGGCGGAGCGCTTGCGATGACGTGGCTCGGCGTCGCGCCCGCATCGGCGAGCCTGCTCGCGCGCATGGGTATCACCGGCGTGGCCTTCGTGGGCGCGGCTGGGGCGGTCATGCTGACATTGATTCTCGCGCGCGGTGCACAGCACACGCTGCGCCTGTTGCTTGCTGGCGTGATCGTTGGCGTGGTGCTTGGCGCGGCGCGCGATCTGGTGGAACTCAGCTCGCCGGAAATCCTGCAGGCCATGCAGGCCTTCACGCTCGGCACGACGGCGTTTGTCGGATGGGCGGCGGTGGGCATGATGCTCGCCAGCTGGCTGCTTTGCGCCGTGACGGCTTGGGCGCTGGCGCGAGCGCTGGATGGGTTGACGCTGGGCGAGGCCACGGCCTCCAGTCTGGGCCTTCCGCTCGGCCCCATGCGTGCCGGGCTGATCGCGGCCATGGCTCTGGCGACGGGAACGGCCGTCGCGCACACCGGCCTGATCGCCTTTGTGGGGCTGGCCGCGCCGCATCTGGTGCGCTCGATGGTGCGGGTGACGCATCCCTGGCATGTGGTGCTCTCGAGCATCATGGGCGCGGTGCTGCTGCTGGCGGCGGATGTGCTCGCGCGCTGGCTGATTGCGCCGCAGGAGCTTCCGGTCGGCGTGCTGACAGCGGCGCTGGGTGGCACCTATCTGCTGTGGCTCATGCACCGCCGTTCTTCGAGCGCGGGAGGTGGCCTGTGACATCCACGCAATGGGCGATCCGCGCAAGAAACGTCACCGTGCGCGCGGGCGATGCAGAGATTCTTCATGGCATCGATCTCGACATTCCCGCCGGTCGCTGGACCAGCATCGTCGGGCCGAACGGTGCGGGCAAATCGACGCTGCTCAAGGCGGTTTCTGGGCTGCTCAAGCATGCCAAGGTGCAGGCCGATGTCGAGTTGCTCGGCAAGCCGTTTCATCAGATTCCGGTGCGCGAGCGCGCGCGCCGCATGGCATGGCTCGGGCAGAACGAAGTCGCGATGGAAGAGCTTCAGGTCCACGATGTGGTGATGCTTGGCCGCTTGCCGCATCAGGCCTGGCTGGCCCCGCCGGGCAAGGCCGATTTCGATGCGGTCGAGCAGGCGCTGCAGGCCACGCAGGCATGGGAGTGGCGCGCCCGGCCGCTGTCTCAACTCTCGGGAGGCGAGCGCCAGCGGGTGCTGCTTGCGCGCGCGCTGGCGGTGCAGGCCGAGGTGCTGCTGATGGACGAACCGCTCGCGAACCTCGACCCGCCGCATCAGGCCGACTGGATGCACACGGTGCGCGATCTCGTTGACGCGGGCAGCACCGTGGTCAGCGTGCTGCATGAGGTGTCCATCGCGCTGCAGGCCGACGATCTGGTGATCATGGCGAACGGACGCGTGCAGCACCACGGCGCATGCGGCGATCCCGCCACGCTCGCGGCGCTCGAAGAGGTGTTCGAGAACCGCATCCGCGTGCAGCAGGTCGATGGTGTCTGGGTCGCGCTGCCGCACTGGCGCCCGCGGCACAGGACGCCGCTCTGAATCGACCATTCAACCATTCGCGCAAGACTGCGCGGAACTCAACGGAACAAGCAAGATGGAAATCGAAAACCCGCCAGTCGACAAAAGCTACGAGAAGCCTGATGGAGAGCGACGCGGCCTGCTGCTCGTGAACACGGGCGATGGCAAGGGCAAGAGCACGGCGGCGTTCGGCCTCGCGCTGCGCGCCCATGGTCGCGGCAAGAAGGTCAAGATCTTCCAGTTCATGAAGGTGCCGACGGCGCGTTTTGGTGAACACCGCATGTTCGAGAGTCTGGGCATTCCCATCGAAGGGCTGGGCGATGGTTTCAGCTGGAAGAGCCGCGATCTCGAGCACTCTGCCGAACTTGCACGCGAAGGCTGGGAACGCGCGCGCGCGGTGATTCTGTCGGGCGAGCATTTTCTGGTGGTGCTCGACGAGATCACCTATCCGCTGATCTACGGTTGGTTGCCGCTGGACCAGGTGCTGGCCACGCTGGCCGAGCGCCCGCGCCACGTGCACGTGTGCATGACGGGCCGCCGCTGCCCGCAGGAGATCATCGACGTGGCCGACACCGTCACCGAGATGAAGCTCATCAAGCACGCGTTCAAGGCGGGCATTCCCGCGCAGCGCGGCATCGAGGATTGATGGCGGCGGAGGCACCTTGCAGACAGGCGGAATTTTCGCGTTGGCCTTGCTGATCGCTCTTGCGGTCGATCACCGGTGGGGCGAGCCCACGGCACGCTGGCATCCCGTGGTGTGGATGGGACGTGCGCTGCAGCGCGTGGGCGACGCCACGGCACCGACCGAGCCCACGGGGCCCGACATGACGAGCTTCTGGCGCGCGGCGCTGTGCTGGTGCGTGCTCGCGCTGATCGGCGTGGCGGCGGCGGTGCTGCTGCAGGCGGCGATTCTGTACTACGCGCCATGGTGGCTGGCCTCTGTGCTGCTGGGGCTGCTGATCAAGCCGATGCTGGCCTGGCGGATGCTGCGCTCGGAAGTCACGGCGGTGGAAGATGCACTGGCGCGCTCGCTGCCGCAAGGGCAGGCGCAGCTCGGTCGACTGGTGAGCCGCGACGTGCATGTGCTTGGCGAGGTGCAGGTGCGCGAAAGCGCCATCGAATCGCTGGCGGAGAATCTGAATGACTCGGTGGTCGCGCCGATCTTCTGGCTGGTCGTCGCGGGGCTGCCGGGCGCGGTCCTCTACCGTTTTGCCAACACGGCCGACGCCATGTGGGGCTACCCCGGCATGCGTGGTGGACGCTACTGGCAATGGGCCGGCAAGTGGGCCGCGCGGGCCGACGATGTGCTGTCTTGGATACCGGCGCGCATCACCGGCGTGGCGCTGTGGTGCGTCACGGGCTGCGATCGCTGGAGCGCGCTGGTCGCCAATGCGCGCAGGACGCCGTCGCCCAACAGCGGTTGGCCGATGACGGCAATGGCGCTGGCGCTCGGAGTGCGTCTGTCCAAGCCCGGGGTCTATGCGCTCAACCCCGAAGGGCGCAGCGCCGAGCCGGGCGACATCGCGCGCAGCGCGGCGATCGCTTCGCGTGCCGTGGGCTGTGTGGTGATGCTGGCCGTTTGCTGCCTTGTGTCGATGGTGGTGGTGCGCGCATGATGCTGCAGGTGATTCCCGAATCCATACACGGCGGGCCGGATGCGGAGGGCGTTCCGCTGCACGATTTCTCGACCAACGCGAACGCCTGCGGGCCTTGCAAGACTACGCAGGCCGCGTTGCGCAACGCGGATGCCGCGCACTATCCCGACCCGCACTACACGCGGCTGCGTGCGCGGCTGGGCGCGTTTCATGGAGTCGAGGCGGACCGCATCGTGTTGGCCGCGAGCGCGAGCGAATTCATGCAGCGCATCAGTGCCTTTGCCGCGCGTATCGGCATCCGCCATGCGCGCGTTCCGCAGCACGGCTACGGCGACTACACGCGGGGTGCGCGGATTTGGGGGCTGGAGCTTGCGGCCAGCGATGCGCCCGCATTGCATTGGGCATGCGAGCCCGCGAGCCCGCTGGGATCGCGCGATGAGGCCGTCGATGATTGGCTGGATGAGTCCACCCCGACGCATGACATCCGCGTGCTCGATTGCGCCTATGTGCCGCTGATGCTGGATGGAGCGCAGCCGCGCTTGCCGAGCACCGCATGGCAGCTCTGGACCCCCAACAAGGCGCTTGCATTGACGGGCGTGCGCGCGGCCTATGCGATTGCACCAACTTGTGCATCGGCGGAGCATCTTGCCGTGTTGCGCGCCATGTCCGCATCGTGGCCCATTGGATCGCATGGCGTGGCCATGCTCGAGAGCTGGGTCACTCCCGAAGTGCAGCACTGGCTGCACGCATCGCTGGTGACCTTGAGCGATTGGAAACGCGCGCAGATTGCGCTGTGCGCGTCATTGGGGTGGTCGGTGCGGCCGGGCAGTCTCGCGAACTATTTCACCGCGCAACTGCCTCAGGAATGCCGCATGGACGAGGTGCTGGTGGCACTGCGCAAGCGGGGCATCAAGTTGCGCGATTGCGCATCGTTCGGTTTGCCGCGGCATGTGCGTGTGGGCGTGTTGTCGCCGCAGTCGCAGGCCGCGTTGAAAGATGGATGGACACACGGAGGCTTTGCATGAGCGCACGTTGCATCATGGTTCTGGGCACGACGAGCGGGGCGGGCAAGAGCTGGCTCACCACGGCGCTGTGCCGCTGGTATGCGAATCAGGGGTTGCGGGTGGCGCCGTTCAAGGCGCAGAACATGAGCAACAACGCGCGCGTGGTCTCCGCGCCGGACGGCGGGTTCGGCGAGATCGGCAGCGCGCAGTATTTTCAGGCGCTGGCCGCCCGGGCGGTGCCGGAGGTGCGCATGAACCCGCTGCTGCTCAAGCCCGAGGCCGATACGCACAGCCAGGTTGTGCTGCTCGGCCAGGTGAGCCGCGAACTCACGGCTCTGCCGTGGCGTGGCCGCAGCCAGAGGGTATGGCCGCAGATCGCGGCGGCGCTCGATGAACTGCGTGCCGAGAACGATGTGGTGGTGATCGAAGGCGCGGGCTCGCCGGCAGAGATCAATCTGCATGCGAGCGACGTGGTCAACATGCGCGTCGCGCGGCATGTGGATGCGCGCTGCCTGCTGGTCTCGGACATCGATCGCGGCGGAGCGTTCGCGCATCTGTTCGGCACCTGGGCGCTGTTGCCCGAGGACGAACAGGCGCTCATCAAAGGCTTTGTTCTCAACAAGTTTCGCGGCGACGCGACACTGCTCGCGCCTGCGCCGCAGATGCTCTTGGAGCGCACCGGCGTGCCGGTGGTGGCCACGATACCGATGCAATGGAATCACGGATTGCCTGAAGAAGACGGCGTGTTCGATGATCGTGCGCAGGGCACGTCCGGTGCGGTGCACACGCGCGTGGCGGTGATCGCTTATCCGCGCATCAGCAATCTGGATGAATTCCAACCGCTCAAGAATGTGAGCGGCGTGCGTTTGAACTGGGCTCGCAGTCCGGCCGATGTGGAGGGGGCGGACTGGATCATTCTTCCGGGCTCCAAGTCGACGGCCGCCGATCTCGCATGGCTGCGTGCGCAGGGGCTGGATGCGGCCATCGCGGCGCATGCGGCGAAGGGCGGCATGGTGCTGGGCGTATGCGGCGGTCTGCAGATGCTGGGTGAGGCGTTGATCGATACCGTCGGGGTGGATGGCAATGCGCCGGGCCTGGGCCTGCTGCCGCTGGTCACCAGCTTTGAAGAACGCAAGACCGTGCAGCTGACCGAGACGCGCTTCGGCGATCTGCAGGGGGGCTGGGCGGCCTTGTCGGGCGTGGCCTTGCGCGGCTATGAGATCCACCATGGACAGACCGCACAGCATCCCGCGATGGCGGCTGCGGGCGACGTCGCCAGGATGGTGATTCCGGGTGTGGCGTGGCAGAACGCCGCAGGCAATGTGCTGGGGCTGTATCTGCACGGCATGTTCGAAGACGCCAATGTGCTGCAGGCCTTGTTCGGCGAGCGTGCGACCACGCTCGACGCGGTGTTCGAGCGCATGGCGCAGGGCGT
Organism: Diaphorobacter caeni; assembly: GCF_015354245.1. Lineage (GTDB taxonomy): Bacteria > Pseudomonadota > Gammaproteobacteria > Burkholderiales > Burkholderiaceae_C > Diaphorobacter_A > Diaphorobacter_A caeni. Next base: position 207,502 of record NZ_JADKYZ010000008.1, on the reverse strand, counting down.
TGGCGAGTGGTTCGATCCCGCTGCGCTGGCGCTGGGTTGAAAAGATTTTGAAAGACAGATGATGATGTGGACGATTCCCGAAATTGCACCGATTGCCGATGAAGCGCTGAGCGCCCGCCTGCAGCGACGCATCGACAGCAAGACCAAGCCGCTCGGCGCACTTGGTCGGCTTGAGGCGCTGGCGCATCGCATCGGCATGATTCTCGGCACCGAAGAACCCGTGCTGCGCGAGCCCCAGGTGCTGGTCTGCGCGGCGGACCATGGACTCGCGGCCAAGGGCGTGTCGGCCTATCCGAGCGATGTGACGTGGCAGATGGTGGAGAACTTTCTCGCGGGCGGTGCGGCGGTCAGCGTGCTGGCACGCCAGAACGGACTGGCGCTGACGGTTGCGGATTGCGGCGTGGCGCGCGAGATCCCGCAGCGCGAGCACCGGCCTGGCGCGCCGAGACTCGTCTCTTGCCGCGTGGCGGCGGGCACGCAGGATGCGAGCGTCGGTCCCGCGATGACGATGGAGCAGTGCGAGCAGGCCCTTGCGAATGGCCGGATGCTGGTGCGTGACATGCCGGGCAATGCCTTGCTGCTCGGCGAGATGGGCATCGGCAATACCTCGGTGGCTTCGCTGCTGCTCGCGCGGCTCGGGGGCGTTTCTCTCGCCGAATGCACGGGTGCGGGCACGGGTTTGAACGCGGCGGGCGTGGCCCGCAAGCTGCAGGTTCTGGAGGCCGCACTGCAGGCCAACGCCGATGCGGCAGGGCCGCTCGAGGCGCTCGCTGCGCTTGGCGGCTTTGAAGTCGCGACGCTCTGCGGCGCGGTGCTCGAGGCTGCAGCGCAGCGCCGCGTGATCGTGGTGGACGGCTTCATCACGACGGCCGCCGTGCTGGTGGCGAGCCGCCTGCAGCCTGCGGTGCTGGAGCGCTGCGTGTTCGCGCACCGCTCGGGCGAGCCGGGACACGCGCACATGCTGCGCCTGCTCAAGGGCGAGGCGCTGCTGGACATGGGGTTGCGACTGGGCGAGGGCTCCGGAGCGGCGCTGGCGTGGCCTTTGTTGGAATCGGCCTGCGTGTTCCTGCGCGAGATGGCGAGCTTTGAATCGGCGGGGGTCGATAGCAGCAACGCTGCCTGACCTTCATGGACGAAGGTTGGGCTCAGTAGGTGCTGTGCCGCACCTGACCGTAGAAAACGCTGTCGGGTGCGGAGGCCGGATCTTGCACGCGCTGCAGGCTTTGCTTGTCGGCGAGGCTGTCGAGCATGCGGCGCGTGAGCGATTGCGTGCTGCCGTCCTGCGCGGTGAACATGAAGGTTGACTGTGCGCTGTTGGCCCATGTCAGTTGCGTACGGATGCAGCGCTGCTGGATCCACATGTCGAACCATTGACCGGTTTGATAGGGCTCGACCTGGATGTCCACATCCGCGTCGGACGGCGGTTGGGGTTCGGCTGCGGCCAGCGTGGATGCGTGCGGTTCAGACTCGGCGATTTTCGTGAGGTGGGCGCGCAGTCGCATGATCCGCTGCTGCATGGGGAGAATGTCGTCTTGTGGGTATCCCACGCTGGCGAGTCCTTCTCCCACCAGATCGGCCAGATCACCGGTCCATGACAGCAGTCTGCGCGCGTCGTCGCGTTCCATGAAGGGCTGCACGCACCAGAGCAGCACGGGCACCATCGTCAGGTATTTTCCGGCGCGTTGCTTGTTGGCAGAGCATTGCGAATGCGCCGCGACCCGGGCCCAGGGGCCTGTGAGAAATTCAAGCCATAACGCGGGGGCTGAACGCGCTGCCGGAAGTGAATCGAAGGCCGTGGTGTTCTCCCGAATCAAATCCTGAAAGGCTTCTGGATGGCCCGCAGCCGCCATCGCCGCGAGGCTGGTTGACGAAGGCTTTTCCCAGGCGCGATTCCACATGCGGAGCATGTGCTCGAACGCGCTCGCGTCATGCACCGGAAGGGCGGTGAGATGGCGCACCGTTTGGTTGGCGAGCGCGATGAAACGCTCGAATTTTTCGGAGTGTTCGTCGGGATAGCGCAGACCACGCTCTATCACTGCATCGATGAGTCTGCGGGCCGCGTGACCCTCGTCGGATAGAACGCCAGCGTCGCGCTGAACGAGGCGGATGAGAGGAAGTTCAAAGCTTTGCACCACTCGACTCAATGCGGAGGGAAGTGGCTGGCGCGAGCTGACTTCAATGAGCCACTGCTGCGGGTTGGAGGCGTTTCCGGAGGCAGCGGCAGGGACCGATCCGCTGCGCGGTCCGTCATTCAGGACGCTGCTCTCGAAGGCTTGGGGAAACGGATCGGAGTTTGGCGGCATGGCCAGTCGCATGGGTTTGAAACTGGCCTCATCATAATGGCTTGAGTCCGCAAATCAATCCATGGTCGCGAAGTTCTCCCACATGTCACGTGCATGGTGAAAGTTGGCGCTTACTGGGATGTCGATGCCGCGACCTGCCAACCGACATCCCGGGCGTTTCAGTGATCGTGGTGCAGATAAGCCGCCTGCTTGGGGAGGCGGAAGCTGAACAGAAAGGCGATCACCATCATGACCGTCACGTACCAGAAAAACGATGATTCGTGGCCCTGGTCCTTGAGGTAGAGCGCGACATACTCGGCCGTTCCACCGAAGATCGCATTGGCGACCGCGTAGGCCAGACCGACGCCGAGGGCGCGCACTTCGGGCGGGAACATCTCGGCCTTCACGATGCCGCTGATCGAGGTGTAGAAGCTCACGATGGCCAGTGCCGCGATGATGAGAGCGAGTGCCACGTAGGGGCTGGTCGTGTGCTGCAGCGCGGTGAGAATCGGCACGGTGAGCAGTGCGCCGAGCGCCCCGAACAGCAGCATGTTGTTGCGTCTGCCGATGCGGTCGGACAGCATGCCGAACAGCGGCTGCATGCACATGTAGACGAACAGCGCCACGGTCATCACGTAGCTGGCGGTCTTGATCGGCAGGTGAACGGTGTTCACCAGATACTTCTGCATGTAGGTGGTGAAGGTGTAGAAGATCAGCGAGCCACCGGCGGTGTAGCCAAGCACGGTGACGAAGGCTGCGGCGTGGTGGCGGAACAGGCCGCGGATGGTGCCGGCTTCTTCATTGTTCTTGGCGGCGTCGGTCTGCGTTTCATGCAGGGTGCGACGCAGCATCAGCGCGACGACCGCGGCCACGGCACCGCAGACGAAGGGAATGCGCCAGCCCCATGCGCGCAGTTCCTGGTCCGTGAGGATGGCTTCGAGAATCACGATGACGAGCACGGCGAGCAACTGGCCGCCGATCAGCGTGACGTATTGGAAGGAAGAGAAGAATCCGCGCTGTCCTTTGAGCGCCACTTCGCTCATGTAGGTGGCGGTGGTGCCGTATTCGCCGCCGACCGAAAGACCTTGGAACAGGCGGCAGACCAGGAGCAGGAACGGAGCCCACGCGCCGATCTGCGCATAGGTGGGCAGACAGGCGATGACGAGCGAGCCGGTGCACATCATCGCCACCGAGATCAGCAGCGAGAGCTTGCGGCCGTACTTGTCGGCGATGCGGCCAAACAGCCAGCCGCCGATGGGGCGCATCAGAAAACCGGCGGCGAACACACCGGCGGTATTGAGCAACTGCACCGTGGGATCGGATTGGGGAAAGAACGCGCCGGCGAAATAGAGCGCGGAAAACGCGTAGACATAGAAGTCGAACCATTCCACCAGATTGCCCGAGGAGGCCGCCATGATCGCGAAGATGCGGTGGCGCTTTTCCTGCGCCGAGTAGACGCCGGGCTGGTGCGGCGTGCCGCCTTGTGGGTTGGGAGTTGGTGTAGTCGTTGTTCCCATGGCTTGAGGCCTTTCATGAACCGTGCTTGTTGGAGTCTTTTGTGGGATTGTTCTCCTTCCACATGCACCGCTCATGTCAGTCAAAGCGCCGTCTGGCGACTTTGCCGTTGGCCATGAAGCCGCTTTACGAGGGCAGGGTCTTGGGCGTGAAGTCGCAATATTTCGAGACCACGCATTCCCAGCAGCGCGGCTTGCGGGCCTGGCAGACGTAGCGGCCGAGCAGAATCAGCCAGTGGTGCGAATCGACCGCGTATTCGTCCGGCACGCGTTTCATGAGCTGCAGTTCGACGGCCAGCGGGTCCTTGCCGGGCGCGAGGCCGGTGCGGTTGCTCACGCGGAAGATGTGGGTGTCGACCGCCATGGTGGGCTGACCGAAAGCGACGTTGAGCACCACGTTGGCGGTCTTGCGGCCCACGCCGGGAAGGGCCTGCAGCTCTTCGCGCGTCTGCGGCACCTTGCCGCCGTGGCGGTCGATGAGCATGCGGCAGGTCTCGAGCAGATGCTTGGCCTTGCTGTGGTACAGACCAATCGTCCTGATGTAGCTCTCGAGGCCTTCGAGCCCGAGGTCGAGGATGGCCTGGGGCGTGTTGGCGACGGGGAACAGCTTGCGCGTGGCCTTGTTCACGCCCACGTCGGTGGCCTGTGCGGACAGCAGGACGGCGGTGAGCAGCTCGAACACGGAGGTGTATTCGAGCTCGGTGTTGGGTTGTGGGTTGGCCGCTTTCAGCGTGGCGAAGAAGGGCTCGATGTCGCTCTGTTTCATGGAGCCGCATTGTCGCAGCACCATGAAACCGATGCGCATTCGCGTGACTACAAGTCGAGGTTGTAGCTCAGGATCAGCCCGTAGCGCAGCGAGCGCTCGGGATTGTTGGCGGTGCGCGCGCCGAGCGGTTTGGAGACCGCGAGATCCAGCGAGTAGTGCTTGTTGTCGGCCAGGCGCACGCCGACGCTCGCGGACTTCATCGTCGTGGCGACGGTGCCCGAGGTGTTCTGCCAGAGCTTGGCCCATTCGTAGAGCACGTAGGGCTCGACGCTCTTGAGCCACTTGCTGTCCATGGTGAACTGGTAGTTCAGCTCGGCGTTCGCGCCGACGCCCTTGTCGCCGGAGAATTCGCCCGGCGCATAGCCGCGTCCATAGCGTAAGCTGCCGAAGGACACGCGCTCGGGTGTGGGCAGGATGTCGCCCGAGTACTGTCCGCCAAAGCCGAAGGCCGCGCCCAGCTTGTTGGCGAAGCGGTGGCGCTCGGAGTAGTCGCCGCTCACGCGGGTGAAGTCGAGCTTGGCCGGATTGGCGAGCATGGGCTGGCCGACGTTGTTGCCTCGGTCGAAGCCCGCGCCGAGTCCGTCGATGCCCTGCGTCAGCGTCACGTTGGCCGAGCGGCCGACGGTGGCTGCCGCCTTGGACCAGGCCACCTGCGCGTAGAGCGCACGCACGCGTTCCTCGTCATGGATGCCGATCGAGTTGGCGGGGACCCAGTACTCCTTGCGGTAGTTCAGGCCGTAGAAGCCGGCCGTGGTGCTGAGCTGTTCGTTGCCCGCGACGATCCACGGATGCGTCACGCTCAGGTCCAGCTTGCGCTGGGAGGTGTCGTCGTCGATGCCCGGCAGTTTGGACAGCGGGTCGTTGTGGCTGCGGTAGTCCGAGTAGCTCGCGCGCGCCACGGTGCCCGAGGCGTTGAGCAGCTGGGTGAATCCGGCCGAGAGAAAGCGCTCGTCGCTTGGATTGCGCAGCAGGGTCGAGAACTGGAACTGGCTGCCTTGCCAGAAAGGGTCGTTGACCAGCAGATTGGCCATGAAACGCGATGTCGGCTTGCGCAGTTCGCCACCGACCGAGACGATGATCGGCTTGTGCTTGGCCTTGAGAACCAGCGGCGTCGCGCCGTCCGTTGTGGTGGGCAGATTGGCGATTGCGGCGATCTCGATGCCGGGCAGGCGCGTCATCAGCTGCGTCTGCTTCTGGAAGGTGGCCGAGGTGAGAGGGCGCTCCTTGAGCAGCGGCTCGGCGATCTCGCGCACCAGCGCTTCGGAGTTGCCGAAATCGCCTTCAAGCTCCACGCGCTGCAAATAGCCTTCGACCACGCTGAAGCGCACCACGCCGCCCGCGAAATCCTGCGCCGGAACAAAGGCGAACGACAGCGCGTAGCCGCGTTCCTGATACAGCGCGGTCACCTTATGCGCGGCGGCCATCAGGTCGGCGATGGTGTGCGTTCCGCCGCTCAGCGGCGAGAGCAGGGCGCTGACTTCCTCGAATGGAATGGCGGACACGCCCTGCACGTCCACGCGGGTGATCTGCACCTTGAGGGCGAGCATCTGCTCCACCTGGGTCTGCGGTGGTGCCACCTGCAGCGGCACCTGTGCCTGCGGCTGAGGCGCGGGAACGGAGGGCAGTGTGCTCAGGGGATTGCCTCCCGCCGTTGCGGATTGGGCATGGGAGAGCAGAGGAGAAAAACACAAAAAGACCGCCAATGCTGGCAGCCTGAGAGAGAAAGTGGCGGGGTAATTCATGATCGACCTTCTTGTCGTAACTGGTGGCGCGGTCCCCGCATGTCGCTAGGCGCCTATCGAAAAACACAACAGCAACAGCGGTTTCAAGTGAAACACACTGTTACTGTTGTGCTGATTGCTCAGGTTTTGAGAGAGAGCAAACCCTGATGCTTACTTCTTGCCTCCAAGCAGACCACCGAGCAGGCCGCCACCGGTACCCGTCGTGGTGGTGGTCGTGGTGTTGTTGGCTGTGGTGGTCGAGGTGCCGCCGAGCAGGCCGGTCACCGCGCCGAGCACGCCGGTCACCACGCCGCCCACGGCCGTTGTGGTGCCTGCAGTGGTGGTCGTGCCGGTGGTGGTTCCGGTAGTGGTCGAGCCCGTTGTCGTGCCAGTGGTGGCGCCGGTCGTCGTGCCGCCGGTCACGCCTGCCACCGTGCCGGTCACGGCACCCGTCACGCCGCCGACCACGCCGGTGACCGTGTTGACCACGCCACCCACCAGACCACCGACGGCGCCCGTGGTGGTTCCTGTGGTGGTGCCGGTAGTACCGGTCGTTGTTCCGCCGGTCAGGCCACCCGTCACACCGCCGACCACAGTTGCAACCGTGCCGACGACGCCGTTGACCACGCCGCCGACCGCTCCAGTGGTCGTGCCCGTGCCGGTGGTGGTGCCGCCGGTGAGGCCGCCCGTCACGCCGCCGACCACAGTCGCAACCGTGCCGACGACGCCGTTGACCGCGCCGGTCACTGCGCCAGTGGCGGCACCCGTGCCGGTGGTGGTGCCGCCGGTCAGACCGCCCGTCACGCCGCCCACCACGGTTGCAACCGTGCCGACGACGCCGTTGACCACGCCGCCGACTGCGCCAGTGGCAGCGCCGGTGCCGGTGGTGGTGCCGCCGGTGAGGCCGCCCGTCACGCCGCCCACCACGGTTGCAACCGTGCCGACGACGCCGTTGACCACGCCGCCGACTGCGCCAGTGGCAGTGCCGGTGCCTGTGGTGGTACCACCGGTCAGGCCGCCGGTCACGCCGCCCACGACGGTCGCAACCGTGCCGACGACACCGTTGACCACGCCGCCGACCGCGCCAGTGGCAGCGCCGGTGCCGGTGGTGGTGCCGCCGGTCAAGCCGCCGACGACATTGGTGACCGTACCGACCACACCACCCAGGGCGCCGGTGGCTGTGCCGCCCGTGCTGCCTGAACCGTTGGTGAGGCCGCCGGTCAGACCGCCGACCACGTTGGTGACCGAGCCGACCACGCCACCCAAGGCGCCGGTTGCCGTGCCGCCGGTGGTGCCACCGGTCGCGCCGCCGACGACGTTGGTGACCGTGCCGACCGTGTTGCCCAGCAAGCCGCCCAGCAGGCCACCGCCGGTGGGGTTGCTGGTCGATGTGGCTCCGCCCAGCGCGGAGACGGTTTCACCGGTGGCCGCCACCAAGCTGCCAGTAGGCGAGATGATCGGAGTCTGGGTGGCTACCAGACCGTTGCCGGTGGTGGTCACGAGACCACCGACCAGTGTCAGGATGTTGGTCACCGGCTCGCCCAGACCTGTGGCGTTGCCCAGGTTCTGGACGGTGCCGACGGTGTTCGAGAGCAGTGGTGTGACCGCGCCTGCCACCCCGGTGGTCAGGTTGCGCACGCCAGTGCTGTCAACGAGGTCACCAACCGCCGAGCCGACGCCTGTGACGGTAGTGCCCACCTGATTGACCACACCTCCGGCAAGACCTGCCACGTCGCCGACCACGCCGAGTTCGGGCTTGTCCAAAGCGCTCACGGTGTCACCCAGAGACGAGACTGCATGGCCGACGTGGCCAACGGTGGGGTCGAGGCTCCCGAGAGTGGTGCCGATAGGATCGGTGCTGGTGCCGATCTGGCCGAGGCCGCTGGCCACGCCGGTCGCAAGCGAGCCGACCGCTTCGCCGACTTCCTGCACCACGCCGCCAGCAGGAGCGGAGACTCCGCCGAGGACGGTGTTGCCCAGTGCAGTGTTCAGCACGTTGGAGACGGTGGAGCCAACATCGCCCACTGCGCCAGAAGCACCATCCACTACGCCGGCAACGCCGGTGCTGGCATCCCGAATGACTTGCAAGGGTCCGGTTGCTACCGGTGGAGATACCGTGCCACCACCGCCGTTGCCATTGCCATTGCCATCGCCGTTGCCATTGCCATTGCCATTGCCATTGCCATTGCCATTGCCATTGCCATTGCCGTTGCCGTTGCCGTTGCCGTTGCCGTTGCCGTTGCCGTTGCCGTTGCCGTTGCCGTTGCCGTTGCCGTTGCCACCAGTGCTTCCGCCGCCGCCTGTGTTGCTACCACCGCCGGTATTGCTTCCCCCTCCAGTGCTGCCGCCACCGCCGGTGCTTCCACCGCCACCGGCCACGATGGTGCCGCCGCCCGAGCCACCGGAATTGCCGGAGCCTCCGGAACTGCCGTTCCCCGTCGATCCGGAGCCGGAGCCTGCACCGGCCCAGCTGTTGCCGGTGCCTGGCGCCGTTGATCCGGAGTCGGTGCCGGTTCCACCTCCCACGTTGGTGCCCGAACCGTCGGTGCCACTGCCGGAGCCCGTACCGCCGTCGCCGGCATTCAGATTGCCGCTGCCTGTGCCATCAGTGACGCCGGCACCGGCACCACCGCCGGATGTGCCTCCAGCGTCGCTGCGCAGGGAACCGCTGGACGAGCAGCCGGTCAGCAGGATCACCAGAGCGGAGGCAACGGCGAGCGAGACAGGCTTTTGGGTGAAGAATTTGAAGGACCGCATATCACACTCCTGAGGACATAAGTGAACAGAACGGCCTCAATGGTCAGATTCCTTCGCAAGTGTTACCAATTGCTTTTTTAATTATCAAATTGCGATCAAATAGATTTGCTTTCTTTGCGCTATATCAAAGTTTTGCAATGTGGAATCAGAAATGAGCGAATGCACTCGGGGTTGAAAAATGATCGACTATCTTCATGCAGACATGTTTTTTTTAAACTATGAAATGCAAACAACACTACCGAGTCGGCGAAAAGGAATGCGTCTTTGGGGCATCTGAAACAAGTGCGGCACACTGTGTATGTATTTGAGTGAAATTGTGAGTTTTAGTGTATGAAAATGCTGCTCGGTCGACGGAAAAGTCGAGCGTCTTCATGGAGTCGTCCAATGCAAGACAATGGGGCGGTTCTGCCCTGAGTTGACCCAAGTATTTCCAAGGATTTGTGGGATGAAATTTGCTGACCGTTTAAACAACGTCGAGACCTCGGCGATCCGTGAATTGTTCAAGTTGCTGGGCAAGCCCGGCATCATCAGTTTTGCCGGTGGCTTCCCCGACAGCGCCATGTTCGATGTCCCCGGCATCAAGACAGCCGTGGACGAAGTGCTGGCGACGCAGGCCGGTGCCGCGCTGCAGTACGGCGCGACCGAGGGCTACCAGCCGCTGCGCGAGCAGCTCTCGGCGTTCATGGCGACCAAGGGCGCCAAGGACGTGGCTCCCGAGCAGTTGATCGTGACCACCGGCAGCCAGCAGGCGCTGGACCTGATCGGCAAGACCATGATCAACCCCGGCGACAAGGTGATCGTGGAAGGCCCGACCTTTCTGGCGACCATCCAATGCTTTCGCCTCTATGGCGCGGAGGTCATCAGCGCTCCGGTCGACGGTGACGGCGTGCAGCCCGATGCGCTCGAGAAGCTCATCGTCGAGCACCGGCCCAAGCTGGTCTATCTGATTCCCACGTTCGGCAACCCGAGCGGTGCGACGCTCTCGCTCGCGCGCCGCAAGCAGGTGCTGGAACTGGCGGTCAAGCACCAGGTGCTGCTGGTCGAAGATGACCCCTACGGTGATCTGTACTTCGGCGAAGCGCCACCTGCGAGCCTGCTCGCGCTCTCGCCCAGTGTGCCCGGCAGCCGCGAATGGCTGGCGCACTGCGGCTCGCTGAGCAAGGTGCTGTGCCCGGGTCTGCGCATCGGCTGGCTGATCGCCCACCCGGAACTGCTCGCGCGCGCCACCATGTGCAAGCAGTTCAGCGACGCGCACACCAGCACCTATGCGCAGGCCACCGCAGCGCAATACCTCCAGTCGGGCGTGATGCCGCAGACGCTCGCCCGCGTGCGTGCCGTGTATGCGGAGCGCGCCAAGGCCATGGGCGATGCGCTGCGCTCGGAACTTGGCGATGCGGTCGAGTTCGTGCAGCCTAAGGGTGGCCTGTTCCTGTGGGTGAAGCTCACCGGCGCGCGTGGTCAGGAAAGCAATGCCAACGAACTGGCCAAGCGTGCGATCGCCGAAGGCGTGGCCTTCGTGCCTGGCGCTCCGTTCTTCAGCCAGAACCCCGATTTGTCCACGCTGCGCCTGTCGTTTGCGACGGCCGACGTCGACAAGATCCGCGAAGGCATTGCACGCCTGAAGAAGGCGCTGGCCGCCTGAGGTGAGATCCCGCGCACAGGGCTGAATGGGCACGCCGCGGTCACGCGCAAGTGATACGGTGTGCCCTTTCGGGCCGCAGGGAATAGACAAGACATGTCCGATTTCAACGAACACACCGAGCAGCGTCTGAGCGATCTGGAGATCAAGGCCAGCTTCACCGAAGACCTGCTCGATCAGCTCAACCTCACCATCTACCGGCAACAGCAGCAGATCGACGATCTGATCCGCGTGGTCGCCGATCTGCGCAAGCAGTTGCCCGAAGCGGGAGCACCCGGTTCAGGCCAGGCCATTCTCAACGAGCGGCCTCCTCACTACTGACCCCATACAAGAACGAAGGAGACAACAGGAATGCAATACCGCAATCTCGGCAAGAGCCAGCTCAAGGTGTCCGCGCTGTGTCTGGGCACGATGATGTTCGGCGACCAGACGGAGCTCGCCGAAGCCTCGTCCATCGTGGCCCATGCGCGCGAGCATGGCGTGAACTACATGGACACGGCGGACGTCTACACCAAGGGCGCGTCCGAATCCATGCTCGGCCAGATCCTCCAGGGCCAACGCGATGACTGGGTGCTGGCCACCAAGCTCGGCAACCGCATGTCCGATCGCCCGAATGAAGGCCAGTATTCGCGCAAGTGGATGCTGCGCGAGGTCGAGGCGAGTCTTGCGCGTCTGCAGACCGACCACATCGACATCCTGTATCTGCACCGTGATTTCAACGGCATGGACATGGAAGAGCCGCTGCGCGCGCTCGACACGCTGGTGCGCGACGGCAAGATCCGCTACTGGGGGCTGTCGAACTTCCGCGCGTGGCGCATCGGCGAGATGGTGCATGGCGCGCGCCAGATCGGCATGCCGGGGCCTGTGGTCTGTCAGCCGTACTACAACCTGCTCAACCGCATGCCCGAAGTCGAGATTCTTCCGGCCTGCGAACACTTCGGCATCGGCGTGACCTCCTACAGCCCGGTCGCGCGCGGCGTGCTCACCGGCAAGTATCTGCCGGGGCAGGAGCCGCAGGAAGGCACGCGCGCGGGCCGTGGCGACCGCCGCATGAGCGAGACCGAATTCCGCGAGGAGTCCCTGCAGATCGCGCAGCGCCTCAAGCAGCATGCGGCGGAATGCGGCATCTCGCTCGCGCAGTTCGCCACCGCCTGGGTGCTCGCGCATCGCTCGATCAGCTCGGTGATCGCGGGCCCGCGCACGCTCGCGCAATGGCAGGACTATTTCCCGGCGCTCGACTACGTCGTCACGCCCGAGGATGACGGACTGGTCGACGAGCTGGTCGCACCGGGCCATCCGTCCACACCGGGCTACACCGATCCAGCGTATCCGCTGCATCCGCGTCGCCGCACCTGAAACCGGCGCATCGTCAGGCGCGATGCAGTTTCTCGGCGGCGAGTGATTCGAGCTGCTCCTGCGATGAGTCGTGAGACAGGATGACATCGCGGGTGCGGCCTCCACATATCGGACACCACCTTACCCGAACAGGAGACAGAACCGAAGATGACGAACGATTCCACTCAACAAGGGCAAGGGCCGCTGCAGGCGACTGGCGGCATCGTGGAACTTGCCGCGACCGAGCTGTCGCGCGCCATCCATGCACGCGAGATCTCCTGCGCCGAGGTGCTTGACGCCTACCAGGCCCAGATGGACCGTTTCAACCCGCAGGTCAACGCCATCGTCGCCGGCATGCCGCGCGAGGAACTGCGGAGGCAGGCCAATGCGCTGGACGCGGACCTCGCGCGCGGCGAGAGCAGAGGCGCTCTGCATGGATTTCCGCAGGCGCCCAAGGACATCATGCCGGCCAAGGGCATGGTCACGACGAAGGGTTCGCCGATCTTCAAGGGGCAGGTGACCCAGACCGATGCCGTGGTTTTCGAGCGCATGCGGGCATCGGGCGCGATCTTCGTGGGCCGCACCAACTCGCCGGAATTCGGCCTTGGAGGACATACCTACAACGAGGTCTACGGCACCACACGCAATGCCTTCGATCCGTCGCTCTCGGCCGGAGGCAGCAGCGGTGGCGCGGGCGTCTGCGTGGCGCTGCGCATGCTGCCGGTGGCGGATGGCTCGGACATGATGGGCTCGCTGCGCACGCCTGCCGCGTTCAACCATGTGTACGGCATGCGCACGTCGGTGGGCTGCATTCCGCACGGACCGACCGACGAAACTTTCTTTCAGCAGTTCAGCGTCGGCGGACCGATGGCGCGCAACGTGCCCGATCTCGCGATGCTGCTGTCGGTGATGGCGGGCTTCGACGCGCGCCTGCCGCTCACGCACCGCGCTGCAAACGTCGACTTCCGCGCGCCACTGGAGCGCGACTTCAAGGGCGCGCGCATCGCTTGGCTCGGCGATCTCGGCGGGCATCTACCGACAGAGCCCGGCCTGCTCGATGTCTGCGAGAAGGCGCTCTCCCATTTCGAAGCGGTGGGCTGCACGGTCGAGCGCGTCGTGCCGCCGTTCGACATGGAAAGCCTGTGGCGCGCCTGGCTCGATCTGCGCAGTTTCCAGTTTGCAGGCACCAATCGTGCGCTCTATGACGACCCGGCGAAGCGCCGCTTGCTCAAGCCCGAAGCCGTGTGGGAGCTTGAACGCGGGCTGGCGCTCACCGCCATGCAGGTGTTTGATGCGGCGCGCGTACGCTCGGCCTGGTATGAGTGCCTGCGTCGCATGCATCAGCAATATGAGGCATTGCTGTTGCCGTCCGCACAGGTTTTTCCGTTCGACGCGGCACGCGACTGGCCGCATGCGGTCGGCGGACAGCAGATGGACACCTATCACCGCTGGATGCAGACGGTGATCGGAGCCACCATGGCCGGTCTGCCGGCGCTCTCGGTGCCAGCAGGACTCGGCAACGGCGCAAGAGCCGTCGGGTTGCAGATCATTGGCCGCACGCAGGATGACTTTGGCGTGTTGCAACTGGGGCATGCGTACGACCTGGCGAGCGGAGCATCGAGGGTGCGCAGTCCGTTGCTGGGATGAGTGAAGGGTTGAATCCAGCCGGGGCGGGCGGGTGATCTTTCGGCGCAGAGCCTTTTAAAATGGCACGGATCTTCACACCGCGACGATGGTGAATTTGTGACGCCTCAAGACATCGAACAACTGCTGACCACCCCCATGCCCTTCGGAAAGCACCAGGGCACGATGATCGCCGACCTGCCCGCGAACTATCTGCACTGGTTCGCGCGCGAGGGCTTCCCCAAGGGGCATGTCGGCCAACTGCTGCAGTTGATGTTCGAGATCGATCACAACGGCTTGAATGGCCTGCTGGAGCCCTTGCGCAGGTCTCGGCAGGCTCGCTGATGACGGATCAGTCCGCGGAGGTGTCCGGCGGTGCTTTGGCCTGATCGGCCGCAGGGGTGCGGGGTGTGGATGATTCAGCGAAGCACTGGGTGAACAGCTGCCTGCCGATGTCGTGCGCCACGCGCCTGAGTCGGTAGGTCGCTGCACTGTCGAAGCGCTCGTGGGTGTGCCGTGTCCACAGCTGAATCCATGCATCGAAATGCGCGGGGCTCACGCCTTTGAGCTGCATGTGCCGCTGCACCAGATTGCCGCGAAAGCTGCGTGTGCCGAGCATCACCGTGCTCCAGAAATCCACCATCCGATCCAGATGCGCATCCCGGCGCGAGTCCAGCTCCGCCGCGAATACGGGGCCGAGCAGCGGGTGCTGCATGGCGTCCGCGTAAAAGTCCTGCACCAGTCTTGTGATGCTTTCCGTTGTGAGGGACGCCGCTGTTGCTGTTGGTGATGCTGCTGCTGCGGGAGATGGGCAAAGAGACATGGCGAGGAGCTTCCCAGCGTGTCCGAATTTATGCGTTGTTGCTGATCAAGGAATGCGTTCGGTGTGAGCGATGCACGTGACGGCCTTCGCTGACCGCAGTTCACAAAATCGGCGTAGGAAAAATGTCCTCCAAAAGTGTGTGCGACGCGGCATTTGCAAGCTCCTGTTTCCTGTCTGTCAATCACTGTGAATGCTGGGGTTGCCTTGATTTACTCCGCGTGGGAATTGCGTTTGGCTGGCTAACCTTGCCGATGTTTGATTTTTTGATCTTTCCTTTACTTCGCAAAATGGGATGGCCTGAATGATGGACTCCATCACATGCGGCACAAGCCAATTCGACGCTTCCGGACCTTGGCGGCGCTTCCAGACCGGAGCGTGGCAGTGCGGCGTGGATGTCCGCGACTTCATTCAAGCCAACGTTCAGCGCTACGAAGGCGGGGCGGAATTCCTTACATCGCCGGTCGGGGCTGCACCAGAAACTGAAACTGAAAATGACACTGACACTGACACGGAAACATCCATGCCGTTGGCATTGCGCGTTGCCTTGCGCGCGGCAGGTGTCTCGTCGGTCCAGGTCGGCATGGCGGGGATTGATCAGTCGCGCACGGGAGGCCGCAGGCAATTCCTCGAAGCCCATGCGCCGCAGATCACCGCAGCGCGCGAGGCGGGGCTGCTGCACGGCATGCCCGAGCCGTTGAGCCGCTGCGCCGTGGCTGCAGACTGCAGGCGCGTCGCGCTGTATGGCGTGGAGTTTCTGCGCAGCCTGTGCAGGCAGCATCTGCGTGCGTTGAATGAAGGGCCGTTCACCCAGGAACTCATGCAGCAGCGCCGCAGCCTGTCCGAGCAGATGCTTGCGCTCGAAGAACTGCGCGACGTGGCGCTCTCGCAGGAGGTGGACATCGGCAGGCCCGCCGCAAACGCGCATGAAGCGGTGCAGTGGATGACGCTGGCCGCCATGGCAGTGGCTGGTGAGTGCGGTGGCGCGGCGTTTCCCATGGCGCGTGCCACGGCGTTTCTCGACATCTACATTCAGCGCGACATGGACGAGGGGCGGTTGAACGAGCCGCAGGCGCAGGCACTGATCGATGGATGGCTTCTCAAGCTCGGCAATCTGCGGCTGCTCTGCGGTGCGGAACCGGGCGAAGTTGATGGTGATGCCGCCACGCTGCTGGAATGCATCGCCGGCATGTCGCAGGATGGGCAGCCGCTCGTCACGCGCACCAGCTTCCGGTGGCTGCATGCGCTGCATCGTTGCCCTGCGGAGCGGATGACGACCGTGGCGGTGCTGTGGTCTTCGGGATTGCCGCGCGCCTTTCGCAATTTCTGCATCGACGTGGCGCGCGAGTGTGGCGCCGTCCGCTTCGAGAACGATACGGGGCTGCGACGCCATTGCGGTGACGACTACGTGGTTGGCTCGTTCGCACCGGCGCTGCGCATCGGACAGCAGGTGCTGCTCGATGCGGGCCATGTGAATCTGGCCAAGGCGCTGCTCTATGCGATCAATGGCGGGGTGGATGAGGAAAACGGCGTGCTTGTGGTGCGCGGTTTGGGTACGTTCTGGGGTGACGAGTTGGAGTATGACGACGTCGTTCGCCGACTGGATCGCGTGCTGGACTGGCTGGCGGCCAACTGCGTGAACGCCTTCAACAACACGCATTTTCTCCACGACCGACTGGCCCATGCCAGCCTCGCCTTGGCGCTGCACGACAGCGATGCGGAGCATGTGATGGCATGCACTGTCGATGGCCTGTCGGCGCTTGCCGATTCGCTCTCGGCCATCCGCTATGCGCGTGAGCAGGTGCTGCGCAACGAGGATGGTCTGGTGGTGGATTTCAAGGTCGATGAGCCGTTCCCGACGTGCGGTCGCATCGGCGGCGTGGTCGACGAGATTGCGCATGCGCTCTGCGATGTCTTTGCACGGAAGCTGCGCGCGCAGCCATTCATCTACCGCAACGCCCACCCCGTGGTGGTTCCCGCGAGCACTGCGGCCAACGCATCGGCTGGTCGCTGGACGGGCAGCATGCCCTGTGGTCGCCGCGTGGGTGAGGCGTTTGCTCCGTGGTCCACCGACGAGGCGCGGGGCTGGAGCGTGGCACATCCAGCGCCGGATCACCGGGGCAGCGAAAGCGGCGAAAGCGGCGAAAACAGCGAACCGGAAGCCTGTGCAACGCCCGTTGCGTATGCGTATGCGTATGCGGAAGCGGGCTGCCACTGAAAAAGAACGAATGAACGAAAGAAAGCGGAAAGAAAGACTTCGTAGAGGGAGGTGAGGCGCCGGTGTCGTGCCTCGGAGTCCTGGATCGCGCATGGCGAGATTCAGAACGACGGGGCGGGCATTGGCAAATCACAAGAAAGTGGGCACTCGCAGGGTAGAGAAGATTGCGCGAGCAGCCCCGATAAGAGAACGGGGCGGGACCTTTGGTGTTGGGGGTTCCGCCTCGATTCTTGCTTTCTGTTGGTATGCGTGTTACCAGGCGGCGAAGACTTCTTCCGCCAGACCCAGAGCGGTGCTTGCGCCCGAGCCGCTGGTCACCGTCACGGCACGTACCGCGTCGCTTGGCGCATGGATGATGCACGGCACGGCCGAGGACGACGGATAGGTGCCCACCCAGCGTTCGACCACGGTCGCCTCGCTCAGATGCAGTGCCTCACGCAGGTGCCGCAGAATCAGCGCATCCACGTCGTCGCTCGCAAACGGCTGAACGGACGCACCGTAGTGATGCGAGTCGCCGACCACCAGCGTGCCGTCAGCGCTCTGCACCACGATCAGGTGGATGCCGTGGGCGAGCGATGCGGACTCTTCCTGTTCCAGCTGATTGCGCAGATGTGTGGCGGGCGAGAGGGCCGCATAGCCCTCGTAGCGGATCAGGCTCAGGTCTCCCATCACCGAGCCCTGCAATTGAAAGCCCGGCTGCGGCCGCACGCGCAGCATCTGCAGCTGGCATTGGCGCACGCCGTGCTCTTCCCAGACCGGTGCAAACAGCCCACCCGGCGCGGCGTTGGTGCAGACGGCAATGCGCTCGGCCGCATATTCGCCGCGCGTGGTGCGAACGCGGGGCGTGTCGATCTCGACGACGGCCTCGCCGAAGCGGAAATCCACTCCCTTGGCTTCGTGCAGCCAGGCCGCAAGGCGCGGGATGGCGGTGCGTGATTCGACGCGCAGCTCGTGCGGGCTGTAGAGCACCGACTGCAGCCCATCGATGTTGAGGGCTGCATGTCGCCGCGCGGCGGCCTCGGGTGTGAGCAGCTCGCATCCGGCGCTCATGTCGGTTTCCATGAAGGCCTGCAGCACCGCGTGCGCAGCGGGGCGGCGGGCGGTCATCCAGAGACCCTGATGGACCACGTCGATACCCGCTTGCGGCGCAATGCCGGCCCAGATGTCGCGCGAGCGCATGGCGCGCGACCAGTGGGCTCCGGCGCGCTGGCCGGTGACGGTGACGAAACCGAAATTGCGGATCGAGGCGCCGAGGCAGGCCGCGTCGCGCTCGATCACCAGTGTTTTCAGACCGCGCAGGGCGGCGGTGTATGCGTGGGCCAGGCCGACAATGCCTGCCCCGACCACGATCACGTCGTAGTGCTGCTTCATGTTCATGGAGTCAATTCAAACCGGGAGAGAAAAAACGAGAGATTCACAACGAAGAATTTCAGCGATGGCGCCAGTGCTGGGTGCGCCGCTGCAGCCATGAGTCAGCCGCTCCGATGAGCAGACGGCCTGCTGCGGCGGTCACGAAGATCATCGTGGCCATCGCGGCGGCGGGGGCCACGTCGCCCGCGTCGTCCATCGCGAGCACGGCGACCGAAGCCAGCGTGGTTTCGGGCGAGTAGAGAAACACGACGGCGGAGACCGTGGTCATGGCGTTCACGAAGAAGTAGCCCGCGACCTGCATGATCGCTGGAAGGCACACCGGCAGATGCACGCGCCAGAGCACCGTCCAGAACGGCACGCCCATGGAGTCGGCGACGAGTTCGTATTCGCGATCGAGCTGCTGCAGCGCGGCGAGCTGGGTGATGTGCGCGACCGAGAAGAAATGTGCCACGCTGCAGAGCACCAGAATGCCGAGCGAGCCGTACAGAAAGTGCAGCGGATTGCTGCTCGAGTTGAAGAACAGGATGTAGCCCAGGCCCAGCGCCAGTCCCGGCACCGCCATGGGGATGGTCGCAATCGCCTGCAGCCATTGGCGGGCGCGCACGAAGCCGGTGGGCTTGGCGACGAGATAGGCGCTGAGAAAGCTCAGCAGCGACCCCGCCACCGCCGTCGCCACGGCCATGGACAGCGAGTTGGCGTAGCTTGCCCAGCCCCCGCCGTCCATCATGTCGAACTGGTAGTTCTTGAGACTCAGCGTCAGGTTGTAGGGCCAGTAGGTCACGAACGAGGCGAAGACGGCCGTGCCCAGCACCGCGAGCAGCGCGAACGCGACGACGGCGCAATAGACCAGCAGTGCGCGATCCAGCGGTGCATGGGGTTGGGGTACGAGCGGCACGGCGCGCACCGCCATGGTGGCCGACTGGCGCGAGCGCAGGTGGCGCTCCGCCGCGAACGCGATCCCGGCGGGGACCAGCAGCAGCATCGCCACCACCGCGCCCATCGACAGGTTCTGCTGACCGATCACCTGCTTGTAGATGTCGGTCGCCAGCATCTGCGTGTTGCCGCCGATGACTTTGGGCACGCCGAAGTCGGTGACCACGAGCACGAAGACCACGATCCACGAGATCATCAGGCCATAGCGGCTGCTGGGCAGCGTCACCTGGCAGAAGCTGCGCCAGCGGCCTGCGCCCAGCGTGGCGGCGGCCTCGTAGAGACGCGCGTCGCCCGATGCGAGCGTGGTGCACAGAATCATCAGCGCATGCGGAAAGGTCCAGAGCACCGAGCCGAGGATGATGCCGAACGGTCCGTACGCCGTCGATCCCATCAGCAGGCTTTTGAGAATGCCCTGGGTACCGAACAGATAGATCAGGCTGATGGCCATGAGGAGCGACGGCGCGAGCAGCGGCACCAGCGCGATGGCGCGGAAAAGGCGCGCAAGTGGCATGCAGGTGCGCATGACGCCGTAGGCATAGACATAGGCCACCGCCACGCAGATGCTGGCGCTCGCGGCAGAGAGCCAGAGGCTGTTGAGCAGCGAGCGCCCCACGCCGGGCGTTTGGGCATAGGCGATGTATTGCGAGAGGCCGCTGAATTTTCCGTCGCTGCTCCAGAAGCTGTGGCCGAGCAGTGTGCCGACGGGCAGCGCCACGGTGAGCAGCAGCACGGCGAGCATCGCAAACACCAGCACGCCGAGCCAGACGCGTTCCCAATTGAAGGATGATGTCTGCGGCGCCTGAGCGGGGCCTGCAGGTTGGCTGCGGCGCTGTTCGTGCGCGGGGTTTCTGGTTGGGGCAGCGGACGTGCCGTGGATCGGCAGGGGCAGGGCGGCGGAGGACATGGGGAGGCTGGTGCTTGTGCTCGTGCTCATGGGATTCCTCAAGCGGCCTTGCGCTGCAGGGCCTCCGGCGCGGCCAGCGGTTGCAGTGCGGTCGCGGGCAGCTCGACCAGCACCTCGCCCTGCAGCCAGTCGGGCAAGCTGCTGCCGTGGCGCAGCGGCCATTGCGCTTCGATATGGCAATCCAGCGACGGGCTGTGGAGCCGCACCAGCACCATCGGGCCGAGGAAGGAGGTTTCCATCACGCGGGCGCGAAACAGATTGCTCAGCGCCGTGGGATGCGCGGGATGGATCACCACGCTTTCCGGCCGCACGCCGACGAGGATGTTCTCGCCCGCGCCGAACAGCGGGTTGACGCAGACCACCTGCGAGCTGCCGATCTGCACGTGGCGTTCGTCGAGTGCGACGCCGGGCAGCAGGTTCATGCGCCCCACGAAACCGGCGGCGAAGTGGCTGACCGGCTGCGCGTAGAGTTGCTCTGGCGAGCCCTCCTGTTCGATGCGGCCGCGGTGCATCAGCACGATGCGGTCGGCCATGGTCAGTGCCTCTTCCTGATCGTGCGTGACCATGATGCAGGTGATGCCGAGCTTGCGCTGCAGCTCGCGGATCTCGCTGCGCAGTTCGGCGCGCACTTGGGCGTCGAGGGCCGACAGCGGCTCGTCGAGCAGCAGCAGACGCGGCTTGGGCGCGAGTGCGCGGGCGAGGGCGATGCGCTGCTGCTGCCCACCGGAGAGCTGCGCCGGATAGCGCTGCGCCTGATTCGACAGGCCGACGAGCGCCAGCATTTCGGCCACCCGTTCGCGCACGGCTGCGGCGGGCTGTCCCTTGAGGCCGAACGCGATGTTCTGCGCGGCCGTGAGATTGGGAAAGAGGGCATAGCTCTGGAACACCACGCCGAAGCCGCGTCGGGCAGCGGGCCAGCAGGTGATGTCGTCGCCGTTGAAGAGCAGGCGACCTTGATCCGCGCGCTCGATGCCGCAGAGAATGCGCAGCAGCGTGGTCTTGCCGCAGCCCGAGGGGCCGAGCAGACTTACGAATTCACCCGCCTCCACGTCCAGATCGATGCCGCGCAGCACAGTGCTTTCGTTGTAGCTTTTGACGATGTTTTCGATGTGGAGCATTTTTTGTTTTGGGTGTGGGTGTTTTGGGTCGTTTTGAGGCGGCAATACAGCCCCTCATGCGTCGTTGTCGAAGCCTTGCCGTACGGGAGTACTGTCTGCGGCTTAACGCCTCGCCTGAGGGGCTGTCTTGTCGTTGGGGTAGTGGATTCAGAGACCCCGCGCGCTTCGTGGACAGCTGTCTGGGGATCCTTGAGGTGTGCAACCTTGCGCGCGTTGTTCTTACTTCTTTTCCGCCTTGGCTTCGTAGCGGCGGGCCCACTCGGTGAGGATGCGGTCGCGGTTGGCGGCGGACCAGTTGAAGTCGTTTTTGGCCAGCATGGATTCGAGGTTGGCGGGAACGAACTCCATCTTTTCCTGCGCTTCGGGCAGGGCGAGGATCGCGAAGTTGGCGGCGTAGAGCTTGTTGGCTTCAGGCGTGGCGGACCAGTCGGCGAGGGCCTTGGCGGCTTCCTGCTTCTTGCTGGTCTTCATGATGGCGGTGGCCTCCACGTCCCAGCCCAGACCTTCCTTGGGGAAGATGATGTCGATGGGCGCGCCGTCCTTCTTGGTCTTGTTGGCGCGGTATTCAAAGCTCAGGCCGATGGGGAATTCGGCTGCGCCCGCCTGGCGGCAGGGCTTGGAGCCGCTGTGGGTGTACACGCCCATGTTCTGGTGCAGCGCGTCCATGTAGGCCCAGCCCTTTTCTTCGCCCATCATCTGCAGCCACGCCGCCACCATCAGGTAGCCGGTGCCGCTCGACGCGGGGTGCGGCATCGAGACCATGCCCTTGTACTCGGGCTTGGTCAGGTCGGCCCAGCTGGTGGGTGTCGCCACCTTGCGCTTCTGGCCTTCGACGGTGTTGAAGCAGACTGCCGACGACCACAGGTCCATGCCCACCCAGGTGGGAGTGGCGTTCGGGTCGCGCATGGTGCTGCGCACCTTGGCGAGGTTCTTGGGCGCATAGGGCTGCAGCATGCCCTGCTTGTCGAGCAGCATCAGCGAGGTCGCCGCGACGCCCCAGATCACGTCGGCCTGCGGGTTGGCCTTTTCGGCGAGCAGGCGCGCGGTGATGATGCCCGTGCTGTCGCGCACGAACTTGAGTTCGATCTCGGGATGGGCGCTTTCAAAGCCGGCCTTGTATGCCTTGATCTGGTCGGCTTCGAGCGCGGAGTACACCAGCAGTTCGGTCTTTGCGGCGTGCGCCATGCCGGTCAGGCCGATCAGCGTGACGGCAGCGGCGGCAGTTGCCAGGGTGGCGCGGCGGGACCAGGAAACAAGAGTAGTGCGCATGGCTTGGGTGATTTCAGTGATGGGGTGAAATGACATATCCGACGTCCGGTGTTGGGTGTCCGGATTCGGAATGAGCACGAATGTAGGCAACGGATGTGAAATGCCTGTGTCACGCAATCGAAATTTTCCAAACCGGTTATTGGTGGATTTGCGTCGTGCCCCTATGGTGAAATGCGGCATCCGTTTCGCTCAAGAAGTTCTGCGCCGATTCACATGTTTGTCACACAGTTGAAATCTTTCTTCATGGTCGCGAGGCTCGGGAGCATCACGCTCGCGGCCAAGCAGCTGGGTCTGAGCCAGCCCACCGTGACTACGCAGATCCGCGCGCTCGAGGAGCACTACGGTGTCGAGCTGTTCCGCAGGCAGGGTGGCCGTCTGGCGGTGAGCGACGACGGCGTGCGGCTCCTGCCGATGGTCGAGGCGTTGATGCAGCAGGAGAGCAATGTCGAATTCGCGCTGCGCAACGCCGGCGATGTGAACCAGGGGCAACTGCGGCTCGGCGCCACCGCGCCGTACTACATCCTCGACATCGTCAAGCGCTTTCAGGATCTCTATCCGCGCGTCGACGTGGTGATCGGCACCGGCAATTCGCGCCAGACCAGCGAGGCGCTGCGCGAGTTCCGCGTCGATCTCGCGACCTCATCGCACAAGGAAACCGACGCCCGCCTGCTGCGCCTGCATCTGGGCGCCGATCCGCTGGCGCTGGTGGTGCACCGCCAGCATCCGCTGGCCACGCAGCGCTCGGTGCGCGTGGCGCAGCTTGCCGGCTGCCAGCTCATCATGCGCGAGACGGGTTCGATGACGCGCGAGAAGACCGAGGGGATGCTGGCCGCTGCGGCCGTCACCCCGCAGCGCACGTTAGAGATCACCAGCCGCGAGGCCATTCGCGAGGCGGTGATCCGCAACATGGGCGTGAGCGTGTTCGCGCGGCACGAGGCCTCGGCGCATCCAGACCTGCTGGTGCTGCCGTTCGAGGAAGAGGTGCCGCTGATCGACGAGTATCTGTACTGCCTGCAGGAGCGGCGCAACGCGCGCCTGATCGCGGCGTTTCTGCTGGAGTGTGAGGCGGAATGTTGAAGGGCGCGTGACCAAGAACAGGGTGGTCATCGCTTTGCTGGATGAGCGATGGCCACTGAAGTTCAGGCCGCCTCCAGCCACCTTTTTGCCGCGCTCATCACGCACCGCGTGAGCCGCTCCAGCGATGCCTGCGCTGAGCGCGGGTGGGCCCAGTACATCGGCACGTCGAGCGGCTTGCGGGGAACGAGTTCCACCAGCGTGCCCTGTGCGAGCTGCTGCTCGATCAGCACCGTGGGATGCATGCCCCAGCCCATGCCGACCTCGCAGGCGCGCACATAGCCGTAGTTGGATGGGATGAAGTGGCGCGGCGGGGCGGAGCGCGCGGCCTGCAGGCCGTACTGGTGCATCCAGCGGTCCTGCAGCTTGTCGTTGCGGTCGTAGGTCATGATGGGCGCAAGGGCCAGTGCGGCGGGCGTCACGCCGTCGGGGAAGTACTGTTCCACGTAGTGCGGGCTTGCCGCGGCCACGTAGCGCATGGTGCCGAGCGGCCAGGTGTTGCAGCCCGCGATCGTCGTGGCGGTGGCGGTGACGGCGGCGATCACCTCTCCTTCCTTCAGACGTTGGGCGGTGTGGTCCTGGTCGTCGATGCGCAAGTCCAGCAGTTCGTTGCTGCCTGCCGTGAATTCGGCCATGGCGTCCATGAACCAGGTCGAGAGCGAATCGGCGTTCACCGCGAGCTTGAGCGTGGGTATCGGCGTGTCGCTCAGCAGGTCGGGGTTGCTGCGCCGCAGTTCGTTCTCGAGCAGGGCGACCTGTTCGGCGTGCAGACACAGCCGCTTGCCCGCCTCGGTGCCGGTGCAGGGCGAACCGCGCAGGATCAGTACCTGTCCCACGCGTTCTTCGAGCTGCTTCACGCGCTGGGACACTGCAGATGAGGTGACGTGCAGTCTGCGCGCCGCACGCTCGAAGCTGCCCTCGCGCACCACGGCTGCGAGGGCTTCCAGTCCGGCGTAGTCGAGCATTAAGCAATCCTTAATATACGTTAGTGATTTTAAGTTTACTTAAATATGCTGCGGACTCAAAATCGGCCCCATGTTCTTCCAGACCGCAGCATCCTCTTCGTGGCTCGCAGGCTTCACCGTCTGCCTCTCGCTCATCGTCTCCATCGGTGCACAGAATCTCTATGTGCTCCGCCAGGCGGTGCAGGGCGAGCATGTGCGCGCCTGCGTGGCATGGTGCGTGTTGAGCGACGCGCTGCTCGTGGCCGTGGGCGTGGCCGGCATGGCACAGATTCTTGGCGCATCGCCAACGCTCGCGCATTACCTCACGCTGGGCGGGGCGCTGTTCCTGCTGGCCTATGGCCTGTTCGCATGGCACCGCGCGTTCTTTGCGGCCGACCAGAAGCTCGACGCGTCCGGCACCAAGGCCGAGCGCAGCCTGCTCACCGTGCTGAGCGCGCTTGCGGTGATCACGCTCGCCAATCCGCATGTGTATCTCGACACCGTCGTGCTGATCGGCTCGATCGGCGCGCAGCAGGATGGCTGGTACAAGTGGTACTTCGTGATCGGTGCGGCCTGTGCGAGTCTCACGTGGTTTGTGCTGCTGGCCGTTGCGGGCCGCAAGCTGCAGGGCGTGTTCGCCAATCCCAAGGCCTGGCGCGTTCTCGACACGCTCACCGGCGCGATGATGTTTGTGCTCGCCTGGTGGGTCTATCAGGGGCTCCAGACTTCCTAAATCTCGCTGAGCCGCCATCTTTGAAAAGGATGGCGGCTTTTTTTCGTTCTGGCTTTGATCGTGACGCCGCCTTTGGCGGCATTGGTCCATCGTTTTGGGGCGAGGATATGGGCCATATCGCGTCGTTGCACCTCCTTGCCGTACCGAAGTACTGATCTGCATCGGTGACGCCTAGCGCTATGGCCCATATCCTCGTTGGGGTGCTTGTTCGAGCGCTCCGCTCGCTTCGTTTGCCCGCTGCTGCATGCGGGGCTTGTTTTGCACCTTTTAGCCGAGCCAGTACTGCAACCCCATGAAGGCTGCTACTCCGGCCAATACGGTCACGAACAGGCTGCGCGAGATCAGTCCGCAGACGGTGGCTATTGCTGCGGCCATTGCCGAGATGCTGAGGCCCGAGCTGCTCCATTCGGGCTTGAGGATCAGCTCGGCCGCGACCATGGCGGCCATGATGGCGGCGGGGATGAAGCCGAGCCAGTTGCGCGCGGTGACTCCCAGGCGGATGCGCGACATCAGCAGGATCGGCAGCACGCGCAGCAGCAGCGTGACGAGGGCGCTGACGAGCAGCGCGATATATCCAGCGGTGCTCATGCGTTGGTGCCTCCGCCTTCGACGCGTGACTTGCGGTTGAGCAGCACCGTCGCGACGCTGGCCGCGCTCACCGTGGCGAGCAGGATCACCACGTTGGCATCGAGCCGCTTGACGAAAACGGCCACCACCAGCACGGCGACCGCCACGGCCACGAGCTCAAGCATGCGCTGGCGGCTTGCGAGCCAGGTCATCAGCAGCAGGGCGATGAACATGGCGACAAGGCTGAAGCCGAGCCCGTGCACCAGCGATTCGGGCAGCGTGGACGCCAGCAGCGCGCCCATGAGGTTGGCGATGATCCAGTTGAGCCACGCGGTCACGTTGAGGCCGAGCAGCCACGCGAACGGCAGATCACCGTGCCTGTTGCCGTATTGCGCCGCGACGGCGAAGGTCTCGTCGGTCAGCAGCGCGCCACCGATGAACTTCTGCATCGCTGTGGAGCGGGTGAAATACATCGCCATGTACGAGCTCATCAGGATGTGGCGCAGATTGATCAGCAGCACACCGGCCACGATGGACAGCGCACCCGCACCGGCCGCGTAGAGCGAATAGAACAGGAACTGTGCCGATCCCGCATAGAGCAGGCCCGAGAGCAGCGTGATCTCGAGCGGCGAAAAGCCCGAAACGGTGCCGATGGCGCCCGCCGCGAAGCCGATGCTCCAGTAGCCGAGGATCGTCGGCAGGCAGGCGATCACGCCCGCCTTGAAGAGGGCGGTGCTCGTCGATGGGCTGGAGTCCTGCTCCTTGTCTGTCACGGTCTGGTTCACGAGAAAATCCGATTCGCCCATGAAAAAAGCGCTGTCGAAACAGCGCCTGGGGCTTGGCTGCGAGAGGCGGGATTATCCGCCCATCGCGATCTCCGTGTGAGTCACTCAGAATGCAGGAACGACGGCACCCTTGTACTTTTCCTGGATGAACTTCTTTACCTCGGCCGAGTGCAGGGCCTTCATCAGCTTGGCGATGATGGGGTCGTTGGCGCGGTCGGCGCGGGCGGCGACGATGTTGGTGTAAGGCGAATCCGCGCCTTCGATGAACAGCGCATCCTTGGTTGGATTCAGCTTGGCTTCGATGGCGTAGTTGGTGTTGATCAGGGCGATGTCCACGTCACCCAGCGCGCGTGGCAGCAGGGGGGCTTCGAGTTCCTTGAACTTCAGCTTCTTGGGGTTCTTCACCACGTCCAGCGGCGTGGGCGTCAGGCTCTTGGCGTCCTTCAGCTCGATGAGGCCTTGCTTGGCCAGCAGGATCAGCGCACGGCCGCCGTTCGATGGGTCGTTGGGGATCGCCACGGTCGCGCCGTTCTTCAGATCCTTGATGTTCTTGATCTTGCTGGAGTAGGCACCAAAGGGCTCCACGTGCACCTTGCCGTTGGGCACTTCGACCAGCGAGGACTTGCGGTCCTTGTTGTAGCTGTCGAGGTAGGGCTTGTGCTGGAAGAAGTTGGCGTCGAGCTGCTTGTCTTCCACGGCCGCGTTGGGCTGCACGTAGTCGCTGAATTCCTTGATTTCCAGATCCACGCCGTCGGCCTTGAGCTGGGGCTTCACGAAGTTCAGGATTTCGGCGTGCGGCACCGAGGTGGCGGCGACCTTGAGAACGTCGGCGGCTTGTGCGCCAAAGGCCAGTGCTGCCAGAGCCAGTGCGGTCAGAGATTTCTTCAACATGTCCAGATGATCCTCAAAAAGATGTTTCTTTGCAGGCGTCCTGCGCGGCGGGTTGGATGATTGCCACCCGCGCTCATGACTGGTTACAGAACGCCAGTGTAATTCGTTCGGTTGACCATTGCCTCGTTTTTAAATTCATATCCATATAAAGAATGGATATTTAATAACCTCAAGGCTGAAAGTGGTCAGCGTGGCTTGTTCAGCGCACGACTTCCAGAAGGCGGTCCAGACCGCCTTGGTTGATCGCCACCTTGGCCTGCGCGCGCACGGTGGGCTTGGCATGGTAGGCGACCGACAGGCCGGCTTCGCCCATCATCGGCAGGTCGTTGGCGCCGTCGCCCACGGCGATGGTCTGGCTTGGGTCGATGCCCATGAGCGAGGCCATTTCGAGCAGCGTGCGGCGCTTTTCTGCGCCGTCGCAGATGTCGCCCCAGGCCTGATCGACCATGCGGCCGGTGAGCACGCCATTTTCGATCTCGAGCATGTTGGAGCGGGCGAAATCGATGCCCAGGTGCGCCTTCACGCGGTCCGAGAAATAGGTGAAGCCGCCAGAGACCAGCAGCGTCTTGAGGCCTGCCGCCTTGGCCGCATCGATCAGTTCCTTGGCGCCGGGGTTGAACTGCAGGCGCTCGGAGAACACGCGGTCCAGATCGGCGGCGGTCACGCCCTTGAGCAGGGCCACGCGCTGGCGCAGGCTTTCCTTGTAGTCGGAGATCACGCCCTGCATGGCGGCCTCGGTGATGGCGGCCACTTCGGCCTTGCGGCCCACCGCGTCGGCGATCTCGTCCACGCATTCGATGCTGATGAGCGTCGAGTCCATGTCGAACGCGATGAGCTTGTAGTCAGCCAGATTGAGTGGCGCAGTGACTCCGCGCAGGACGAGGCCGGGGGCAAATTCTGTGGCTTGGGGCATGTTGGGAACCAATGCGCAATGCAAATTGAAGGAAAGCCGTAATGGTAGTGCGATTGGAAAGAGCCTTGGCGCGAAAGCAATGCGTGCGCCATGAAAACAGGGACAGCTCCCCGGCGGGCGCTGTCCCTGTGTATGTCGGGGTTGGTCTGCCCAAGGCTTCACTTGGGTTTGGCTTCAGGGGGCTTGCGCAGGAACAATCCGGTGAAGAAGCCCGCCATACAGACAATGAATCCGAGACCGACGACGGACATGAGGCCGTAGTCGGTGGAGAACAGATCGCTCAGTGCTTTCATGAAGAATTCCTTCCGCAGGAGTGGTTGAGATCTTGCTCTCACTATCGCTGCAGACAGGGATTCATGGCTTGTGATTGATCAAAGGCGTGATACAGACCGTTACTGCCGTGCGGGTCACGGCTCGTGTGAGCGGGGCTTGGGCAGGTA
Organism: Diaphorobacter caeni; assembly: GCF_015354245.1. Classification (GTDB taxonomy): domain Bacteria; phylum Pseudomonadota; class Gammaproteobacteria; order Burkholderiales; family Burkholderiaceae_C; genus Diaphorobacter_A; species Diaphorobacter_A caeni. Next base: position 178,885 of record NZ_JADKYZ010000008.1, on the reverse strand, counting down.
GAGGTGGTCCGACCAGGTCGCCAGCCACTCGGGTTTGAAGGCCACGAAGATCGCTGTCAGCATGCCGGTGATCAGCCCGTCGCTCCATGCCATGAGCCAGCGCGCGACCAGGGCCAGCCCGTCGTCCACCTCGGTCGTGAGCGCATGGCCGCTCCATTGTGTGAACACGCCCGTGATGAAGACACATGCGACGGTGCCCAGAAACGCTCGTCCGAGCACGAATACAAACATGCGCGTGCCGGTGAAATGGCGAATCAGCGCACCCAGCAGCATGGCAAGGGTCGCAGGAATGACGCCCAGCCAGGCGATGGCCGACAGCGCGTCGCTCCAAGCCAAGGCGGGCGTGAGCGCCGCAGCGATGGCGCCCACGATCCACAACACCGGAATCGCGAGCGGCCAGCCCAGCATCAGCACCAGCAGGCAGGCGCCCGAGAGTTGCAGCGGCAGCGGCATGCGAACGAGCGTAGGCAAGGCCCACAGCCAAGGCAGCAGCACGAGCGAGGCAAACAGCGGCGTCACCAGCGGAGAGACGCGACGTTTTGGACCCTCGGGCGTGCGCAGCGTCGTCGAGCCCAGCATGCGCCACGGCCTCAGCCATAGCGCGATGGCGAGGGCGATGAGGCTGATGGCGGTCTCCACGATAAGCATGGTGCTTCCATGCTATCCCAAACGGGCGCTCAGGCGGCCATCTCGGTCGTGGGTTTTCCGAGGCTGCGCAGGATGTCCCGCACCAGATGCGCGCGGTCCTTGGGGTCGGGCAGTTCGCGTTCGATGCGCAGCTTGTCGTTGCCGGCGAGCTTGATGTGCTTGTTCTTCTGCACCAGCTGGATGATGTTCATCGGATCGATTGGCGGCTGGGGCTTGAAGGTGATGTTGATGACGCCCGGCGCGGCGTCGACCTTCTGCACGCCATACGGCTGGCTCATCACGCGCAGTCGGTGCACGTCGATCAGCGTCTGGGTCTGCGCGGGCAGCTTGCCGAAGCGGTCGACGATCTCTTCGAGCAGCGTGTCGATCTGCTGCGGTGTCTTGGCGGTGGCCAGCTTCTTGTAGAACGACAGGCGCAGGTGCACGTCGCCGCAGTAGTCGTCGGGCAGCAGGGCGGGCGAGTGCAGATTGATGTCGGTGGTGACGGACAGCGGCGAGAGCAGGTCGGGCTCCTTGCCCGCCTTGAGCGCGGCCACGGCCTCGGAGAGCATCTCGTTGTAGAGCTGGAAGCCGATTTCCATCATGTTGCCGCTCTGGTTGTCTCCCAGCACCTCGCCCGCGCCGCGAATCTCGAGGTCGTGCATCGCGAGGTAGAAGCCCGAGCCGAGCTCCTCCATTTGCTGGATCGCCTCCAGGCGCTGCGCGGCCTGCTTGGTGAGTCCGTCGATGTCGGGCACCATCAGATAGGCATAGGCCTGATGGTGCGAGCGGCCCACGCGCCCGCGCAGCTGGTGCAGCTGGGCGAGGCCGAACTTGTCGGCGCGGCTCATGATGATGGTGTTGGCGGTGGGCACGTCGATGCCGGTCTCGATGATGGTCGAGCACAGCAGGATGTTGTAGCGCTGCGCGACGAAATCGCGCATTACCTTCTCGAGCTCGCGCTCGGGCATCTGGCCGTGGGCGACGGCGATGCGCGCCTCGGGCAGGATCTCCTCGAGCTTCTGCTTGCGGTTCTCGATGGTCTCGACCTCGTTGTGCAGAAAGTAGCACTGGCCGCCGCGCTTCAACTCACGCAGCACGGCCTCGCGGATCACGCCTGTGCCCTCGTTGCGAACGAAGGTCTTGATCGCCAGACGCCGCTGAGGCGCGGTGGCGATCACCGACAGATCGCGCAGGCCTTCGAGCGCCATGCCCATGGTGCGCGGAATCGGCGTGGCGGTCAGCGTGAGCACGTCGACCTCGGCACGCATGGCCTTCATGGCTTCCTTGTGGCGCACGCCGAAACGGTGTTCCTCGTCGATGATGAGCAGGCCCAGATTCTTGAACTTGGTCGATTCGGAGAGCAGCTTGTGCGTGCCGACGACGATGTCCACTGTGCCTTCGGCGATGCCCTTGACGGCGGCCGTGATCTCCTTGCCCGAGCGGAATCGCGAGACCTCGGCGACCTTGATCGGCCACTTCGAAAAGCGGTCGATGAGCGTCTGGAAATGCTGCTCGGCCAGCAGCGTGGTCGGCGCGAGAAACGCCACCTGCATGCCGCCCATGGCCGCGACGAACGCGGCGCGCAGTGCGACCTCGGTCTTGCCGAAACCCACGTCGCCGCAGACGAGGCGGTCCATCGGCTGGGGGCTGATCATGTCCTGGATGACCGCGTGGATCGCAGCCTTCTGGTCGGCGGTTTCGTCGAAGCCGAAGTCGTTGGCGAACTGCTCGTAGTCCTGCACGTTGAAGCGGAACGCATGGCCCTGGCGCGCGGCGCGGCGGGCGTAGATGTTGAGCAGTTCGGCGGCGGAGTCGCGCACCTGCTCGGCGGCCTTGCGCTTGGCCTTTTCCCACTGGCCGCTGCCGAGCTTGTGCAGCGGCGCTTCGTCGGCCGACACGCCGGTGTAGCGGCTGATGAGCTGCAGCTGGCTCACCGGCACGTAGAGCGCGGCCTTGTCGGCATATTCGAGGTGCAGGAACTCCTGCATCGCGGGCGTGCCGTCGGGGTTCTTCTGGCCGATGTCCATGTTGATCAGGCCGAGGTAGCGCCCGATGCCGTGCGCGCTGTGCACCACCGGGTCGCCGACCTTCAGCTCCGACAGGTCCTTGATCAGCGCGTCGACATCGCTGACCTGTTCCTGCTTGCGGCGGCGGCGTGCGGTGCCGGTGGCGGAGAACAGCTCGGTCTCGGTGACGAAGTCGATGCCGCCCTCGATCCAACTGAAGCCGGTGGCGAGCATCGATGTGGCGATGCCGATTTTCTCGTCTCGCGTGTGCTGGAACTCGGCCAGTGAATCGAACGCGGGCGGATTCAGGTGCGAGGCACGCAGAAAATCGAGCAGGCTTTCGCGGCGGCCGTCGCTCTCTGCGAGCAGCAGCACGCGGTGCTGGCCCGACAGAATGTGCGCCTGCAGTCTGGCGAGCGGGTCTTCCGCGCCGCGGATCACCGAGAGATCGCCGAGCTTCTGGAAATGCGCGTTGTCCGGCACGTCCTCGACGTTCGGGCGGATGGCAAGCTGTGCGTGGTCTTTGGCGCGGGCGTAGAACTGGTCGGCACTCAGAAACAATGTTTCGGGCGGCAGCACCGGGCGCTCGGGATCACCCTGAACGAGGCGAAAGCGCTCCTTGGTGTCCTGCCAGAAGCGCAGGAACGCGGCTTCGAGATCGCCATGCAGCACGACGGTGGTGTCGGCGCCGAGGTAGTCGAACATCGTGGCCGTGTCGTCAAAGAACAGCGGCAGGTAGTACTCGATGCCCGCCGTCGCGACGCCGTTGCCCATGTCCTTGTAGATGCGGCTCTTGGTGGGATCGCCCTCGAGCAGTTCGCGCCAGCGGTGGCGGAACTTGGCGCGGGCGTCGTCGTCCATCGGAAATTCGCGGCCGGGCAGCAGGCGCACTTCGGGCACGGGGTAGAGGCTGCGCTGCGTGTCGGGATCGAAGGTGCGGATGGTGTCGATCTCGTTGTCGAACAGGTCGACGCGGTAGGGCACGGCCGAGCCCATGGGGAACAGATCGATCAGCCCGCCGCGCACCGCGTATTCACCGTGGCTCACCACCTGCGACACGTGCGAATAGCCCGCGAGCGTGAGCTGTGCGCGCAGTTTGGCCTCGTCGAGCTTCTGCTTGGCCTTGAAGTGAAAGGTGTAGCCCGCGAGAAACGAGGGCGGTGCGACGCGGTAAAGCGCCGTCGTCGCGGGCACCAGCACGACGTCGACCTCGCCCTGCGAGATGCGCCAGAGCGTCGCGAGGCGCTCGCTGATCAGGTCCTGGTGCGGAGAGAAGGTGTCGTAGGGCAGGGTCTCCCAGTCGGGAAACATCGCGCAGCGCAGCTTGGGCGCGAAGAACTCCATCTCGTCGATCAGGCGGCGCGCGTCCGTCGCGTCGGCGGTGACGATGGCCACCACCCGCTTGTGCGACTTCTCCCGCTCGGCCAGGCGCGCGAGCAGCAGCGCATCGGCCGAACCGGCGGGGCGCGGCATGGCAAAACGTTTTCCGGGCGAGAGTTTGGGCAGATCCATGGGAAAGCAGTCAGCAGTGACGAAACGGGGGAGACGAAAACGACAAAAACCCCGTTGCGAAGGCAGCGGGGGTGTTCAGGGCTCCATTTTAGAGAACCCGCATTTCGTATGCTGGGTAGTGACTTCGGTAGAACCTCCAGGGACCCTCTGCACAAATCAGATCGACGCATGCTTGCGCGGACTCGGGCGGTCTACGGCGTTGAAAATCCTCGCGATAGCTACGGCTATCGCTGCAGTTTTCGCCTTGTAGCCCATCCCGATCCACACAAGCTGCTTGTCAATTGATTTGTGCAGAGGATCCCTAGTCCGCTGTCTACAATCGGGACAACATGAATTCGAACGAAGCACAACAAGAAAGTGGGAGCGCCGGGGCGCGCTGTTTCGCACTGCTGCCGTGCGCCGGAGTGGGCTCGCGCGCGGGAACGGCGCAGCCCAAGCAATATGAGCCGCTGGCCGGAAAGATGCTGGTCGAGCACACGCTGGCCGCCTTTGCGGCGGTGCCGCGCATTGCGGGCGTGCATGTGGTCGTGACGCCGGGCGACGGCACGTTGCGCAAAGACGGTGCGCGCTGGAGCCTGATCGACGGCGGTGGGCCGACGCGTGCGTCCAGCGTCTTCAACGGGCTGCGTTTTCTGCTCGCGAGCCGGACCGCCACGCGCGACGACTGGGTGCTGGTGCACGACGCCGCGCGTTGCCTGGTCACGCCCGCCGAGATCGATGCGCTGATCGACGCATGCATGCCCGATGCCGTGGGCGGCCTGCTCGCGCTGCCGCTGCCCGACACGCTCAAGCTCGCGGTCGATGGCCGCAGCGCGGCGACCATCGACCGCGCCGACAAGTGGCTGGCGCAGACGCCGCAGATGTTCCGCGCGGGGGCGTTGCACGACGCGCTGGAAGCCCGCGCGGCGCAGGATTTCGCGGGCATCACCGACGAGGCCAGCGCCATCGAGGCGGCGGGTCTGAGGCCACTGCTCGTGCCCGGCAGCGCGCAGAATTTCAAGGTCACTTACCCGCAGGATTTCGCGCTGGCCGAAGCCATCCTCTGGCAGCGCGCCAACCGCCCGGTGAATCGTCCGGCAAGTCGTCCGCTGAGTAACGAGAAAAGCAAGACATGAGTTCCCAAGACATGAAGTTCCCCCCGTTCCGCATCGGCGAAGGCTGGGATGTGCACGCGCTGGTGCCGGGCCGCAAGCTGATCATCGGTGGCGTGGAGATTCCCCACACGCTCGGGCTGCTGGGCCATTCGGATGCCGACGTGCTGCTGCACGCGATCACCGACGCGCTGCTCGGCGCCGCTGCGCTCGGTGACATCGGGCGGCATTTCCCCGACACCGATCCGCAGTTCAAGGGCGCGAAGTCCGACGTGCTGCTTGCTGAAGCCGCGCGCCGTGTGCGTGCCGAAGGCTACGAAATCGGCAACATCGACAGCACCGTGATCGCGCAGGCCCCCAAGCTCGCGCCGCACATCGGCGCGATGTGCGCGGTGATCGCGAAGACGCTGGACCTGCGCGTCGACCAGGTCAACGTGAAGGCCAAGACGGCCGAGCGCCTCGGCCCCGTGGGGCAGGGCCTGGCCATCGAGGCGAACGCGGCGGCGATGCTGTTCCGCGTGTGATCGCCCGGCGGGCACGCGCCCGCTGAATCACTCGGAGGCGTCGAGGTCCGACAGGGCGTCGTCACGCCACTGCCCGCCCAGCGTCTTGTAGATCGTGATGCGGTTGATCTGTTCGGCCAGCTGCAGCGTGATCTGGGTCTGCTGCGCGGTGTAGAGCGAACGCTGGGCGTCGAGCACCGAGAGGTAGTTGTCGGCGCCGAGGCGGTAGCGCGCGTCGGAGAGTTCAAGCGCCTTTTTCGTGGCGTCCACCATCGAGCCCTGCGCGGCGATGCGTTCGTCGAGCGTGGAGCGGTCGGCCAGCGCGTCCGCCACTTCTCGGAAGGCGGTCTGCACGGTCTTCTCGTATTGCGCCACGGCGGTGTTGCGCGCGACCTCGGCCACGCGCAGGCTGGCGCGATTCTTTCCCGCATCAAAGATCGGCAAGCGGATCTGCGGGATGAACGACCAGGTGCCGTTGCCGGCATCGAACAGGTTCGACAGCGCGTTGCTGCCCACGCCGATGGACGAGGTCAGCGTGATCGACGGGAAGAACGCCGCGCGCGCCGCGCCGATGTTGGCGTAGGTGCCGCGCAGCGTGCGCTCGGACGCCTGCACGTCGGGGCGCTGCAGCAGCACGGACGATGGCAGTTCCTGCGGCACGGAGAGCAGCGCCGCCACTGGCTCGGGCAGCATCACCTGCACGGAGGACAGCCGCTCCGAGGTCCGTGGGCCGGTGCCCAGCGGCGTGGGCTGCGTCTTGACGGCCTGGGCGATGTTGACGCTGGCGGGCAGCAGCGATTCATGCACCGAATCGCCGACGAGCAGGGCGAGCGCGTTGCGGTCACGCGCGAGCTGGGAGGTGTAGGTGGCGACATCGACGCGCGCCGAATCCACCGTGCTGCGGGTCTGCGCGAGCGTGAGGCCATTGGCCGCGCCGAGTTCGTGGCTGCGCTCGGTGAGCTGCAGCGATTCGAGGCGGGTGCGCAGCGTCTCGCGGGCCAGGGCCAGTCGGCGCGCGTCTGCGTCGAGCGTGAGCCACGCGTTGGAGAGCTCCGCGATCAGGCTGAGCTGCACGCTGCGGCGGCTGTCGCCGGTGCGCAGAAACTCCTGCAGCGCGACCTCGTTGAGGTTGCGCACGCGGCCAAAGAAGTCGATCTCGTAGCTGCTGAAACCGAGCTGCGCGCTGTATTGCCCGCTGACGTTGGAGCGGCCGGCGGTGGTCAGGTCATCGGCCGTGCGGGTGCGGTTACCCACACCGGTCGCGGCGACGGAGGGGAACAGCGCCGCGCGCTCGATGCCGTATTGCGCGCGCGCCTTCTCGATGGCGAGAATGGCCACGCGCAGATCACGGTTGTTGTCCAGCGCCTGACGGATCAGCTCGCGCAGGCGCGGCTCGGCGATGAAGTCCTGCCACGCCATCGGGCCGTTGCGCTCGTCGATGCGAACGGCGGCCTGCTGGTCGGGCGAGAGCGCGGCCGTGGACTTGGCGTGCTCGAAACTGTCCTGCACGGGCAGGGGCGGCTGCTGATATTCCGGCGCAAGCGACATGCAGGCCGAGAGCATCAGCGGAGCGCTCAGAACGACCGCGCACCGCCAGCGGGGGAGCAGGGAAGACAGGAGATTCGGTTCCATCATCATGGTGCGGTATGCGGTGTGTCGTTCGGGGTGGCGGCAGGCGTCGCCTTGGCCTTGCTGCGTGCGAAGAGGTTGCGCACCACGAGGAAGAACACCGGAACGAAGAAGATGCCCAGCAGGGTCGAGAAGATCATGCCGCCGAGCACGGCGGTGCCGATGGCCTGGCGTCCGCCCGCGCCCGCGCCGGTGCCGATGGCCAGCGGCAGCACGCCGAAGCCGAAGGCCAGCGAGGTCATCAGGATCGGGCGCAGGCGCATGCGCACGGCCTGCAGCGTGGCGTCGACGATCTTGATGCCGCGCTCCTGCAGCTGCACCGCGAACTCGACGATCAGAATCGCGTTCTTCGACGCAAGGCCGACGGTGGTGAGCAGACCCACCTGGAAGTACACGTCGTTGGACATGCCACGCGTATAGGTGGCGAGCAGCGCGCCGATCACGCCCAGCGGCACGGCCAGCATCACCGAGAACGGCACGCTCCAGCTTTCGTACAGCGCGGCGAGGCAGAGGAACACGAACAGGATCGACACGGCATAGAGCAGCGGCGCCTGCGAGCCCGACTGGCGCTCCTGCAGCGACGCGCCGGTCCATTCGAGGCCGATGCCAGGCGGCATCTTCTGCATGATGGTCTCGACGGCCTTCATGGCGTCACCCGAGCTCACGCCCTGCGGCGTGTTGGCCAGCATTTCGAGCGAGGGGCTGCCGTTGTAGCGCATGAGCTGCGGCGAGCCACTGGTCCACGAGGTGGTGGCGAAAGACGAGAAGCGCACCATCTCGCCGTTCTTGTTGCGCACCGACCATTGCAGGATGTCCTGGGGCAGCATGCGATAGGGCGCATCGGCCTGGATGTAGACGCGCTTGACGCGGCCGAAGTGGATGAAGTCGTTGACGTAGTTGCCGCCCAGCGCGCTCGAGAGCACGCTGTTGATGTCGCTCATCGAGAGACCGAGAGCTGCGGCTTTGCGGTCGTCGATGTCGACCTTGAGTTCGGACGTGTCGTCGAAGTTAGAGGTGCGCATGTTCAGGAGCGCGGGCATGTTGCGCGCCTCGTTGACCATGGTGTCCTTGGCCTTGATCAGCGCGTCGTGGCCGAGACCGTTCAGGTCCTTGAGCATGAAGTTGATGCCCGAGCTCGAGCCCAGACCGCGCACGGCGGGTGGCAGCATCACGAAGATGCGGGCGTCGCGGATCTTGCGCAGGTCCTTGGTGGCCTGGCTGGCGATGGTGGCGGCCGACTGGCTCGCGAGCGGTCGCTGGTCCCACGGCTTCAGGCGAACGAACATGTTGCCCGAGTTCTGGTTGCCGTTCAGGCCCGAGATCGCGTTCACCCGGTCGACTTCTGGAATCGCGCGGAAGTACGCGGTCATCTCGTCCATCACGTCCTGCAGTCGCGCATCGGTCGCGCCCGAGGGCAGCGTGATGCTGGCGGAGACGAAGCCCTGGTCCTCGTCGGGCAGGAACGAGGTCGGCAGACGATGGAACAGCCAGGCCACGACGCCGATCAGCACGATGAAGATCACCATCATGCGCGCCGAGCGGCTCAGCAGCTTGCCCACCGAGCTCTGGTACCAGTTGGCCTTGGTGTCGAAATGGTGGTTGAAGCTGCGAAAGAACCGGTCGAGCCAGCCGAGCGGGCCACGGCGGATCGGGCGGTCGTGGTGGCCGTGCGTCATCGGCTTGAGCAGGGTGGCGCAGAGCGCGGGCGTGAGCGTGAGCGCCACGAACACCGACAGCGCCATCGCGGCGACGATGGTGACCGAGAACTGGCGGTAGATCACGCCGACCGAGCCTGCGAAGAAGGCCATCGGAATGAACACGGCGGACAGCGTGAGGCCGATGCCGACCAGCGCGGGCGTGATTTCGGCCATCGACTTCTGCGTGGCTTCCTTGGGGCCGAGCCCTTCCTCGCTCATCACGCGCTCGACGTTCTCGACCACCACGATGGCGTCGTCCACCAGCAGACCGATGGCCAGCACCATGGCGAACATGGTCAGCATGTTGATCGAGTAGCCCATGGCCGAGAGCACGCCGAAGGTGCCCAGCAGCACCACCGGAACCGCGATGGCGGGGATCAGCGTGGCGCGCAGGTTCTGCAGGAAGACGAACATCACCAGCGTCACCAGCACCATGGCCTCGGCCAGCGTCTTGACCACCTCCTCGATGGAGGCACGCACGAACGGCGTGCTGTCCGAGCTGACCACGCCCTTGATGCCGTCGGGGAAGTAGGCGGAGAGCTCGTTGAGCTTCTTCTGCACGTCCTCCGCCACCTTCATCGCGTTGGCGCCGTCGGCCAGCACGATGCCCATGCCCGCGCCGGGCTGGCCGTTCAGGATGGACTTCACCGTGAGGTTGTCGCCCTCGAGCGTGACGCGCGCCACGTCGGCCATGGTCACGACCGAGCCGTCCTGCGCCGACTTGAGCACGATCTCCTTGAACTCGTCGATGGTCTGCAGCTTGGAGCGCGCGGTGATCGTCGCGTTCAGCATCTGGCCCTTCACGGCGGGCAACTGGCCGAGCTGGCCGGCGGAAACCTGCACGTTCTGGTTGTTGAGCGCGGCCACCAGATCGGAGGGCATCAGCGCGTACTTCTCCATCAGCGCCGGGTCCATCCAGATGCGCATCGCGTAGTTGGTGCCGAACACGGTCACGTCGCCCACGCCGTCCACGCGGGCGATCACGTCGACCACGTTGCTGGTGAGATAGTCACCGATGCGCACCTGCGTGACGCTCGGGTCGGGCGAGGTGAACACGTAGGTGACGAGATAGTCGTTGCCGCCCTTGTTGACGAACACGCCCCGGCTCTTGACCGATTCGGGCAGGCGGTTGACGGCACCCTGCAGCTTGTTCTGCGCCTGCACCTGCGCCACGTCGATGTTGGTGCCGGGAGCGAAGGTGAGCGTGGTGCGCGAGCGGCCGGCGGAGTCGCTGGTCGAGCTCATGTAGAGCAGGTTGTCCAGACCCTTGAGCTGCTGCTCGATCACCTGGGTGACCGAGTTTTCCACGGTCTCGGCGCTGGCGCCGGTGTAGATGGTGTTGAGCGTCACGCGCGGTGGCGCGATGTCGGGGTATTGCTCGAGGGGCAGCGTCCAGATGGACATCGCGCCCGCGAGCATGATGACGATGGAGAGCACCCATGCGAACACGGGGCGGTTGATGAAGAACTGAGCCATGGTGAAGCCGTCTCTCGATCAGCGCGAAGCGGCGGCGCTGGCAGCGCTGGCGGCTGGGGCCGCAGGGACGGCCGGCGCGGTGGTGCTGGCGTCATCGCCGGTCACGGCCTTGTTGGCGCTGCGCGGTGTCCACGGCACGGGCTTGACCGTGTCGCCTTCCTTCACGCGCAGCGTGCCGTCGACCAGAATCGAATCCCCGGCCTTGAGCCCCGAGACCACTTCCCAGCGGCTGCCCAGCGCCGCGCCGGTGACGATGCGGCGGCGCTCGAGCTTGTTCTCGGCGCCGACCAGCAGCACGCTGGCGTTGCCGGCCGGGTCGCGCGTGACGGCCTGCTGCGGCGCGAGCAGCGCGCTGTCGTTCACGCCGCTCTGCAGCATGCCTCGCACGTACATGCCGGGCATCAGCAGTCCGTCCGGGTTCGGCACGATGGCGCGCAGCGTGATCGAACCGGTGGTCGGATTGACGTTCACGCCGCTGAACTGCAGGCGGCCGGGATGGGCGTAGTCGCTGCCGTCGTCGAGCCTGATGAGAATGCGGGCTTCGTCTTTGCCCGTGCCCTGCAGGCGGCCGGAGGACAGGGCGTTCTTGAGCGCCAGCACCTCGCCGCTCGACTGGGTGAAGTCTACGTACAGCGGATCGATCTGCGAGACGGTGGTCAGCACATTGGTCTGGTTGGCGGTGACCAGCGCTCCGGGCGTGACCGTCGAGGTGGTCGTGCGGCCGGCGATCGGCGACTTGATCTGGGTGTAGCCGACGTTGATGCGCGCGGTCTCCACATTGGCGGTGGCCACGGCCACGTCGGACTGGGCCTGGAGCACGGCGGCCTGGCTGTCGTCATGCACCTGGCGGCTCACCGCGTCGATCTTCACCAGCTCGGCATTGCGCCGGGCGTTGGTCTGGGCCGTGCCGAGCGAGGCGCGGGCCTTGGCGAGCGCGGCCTCCGCACTCTTCAGGGCGACGGAATAGGTGGCAGGGTCGATCTGGTAGAGCACCTGGCCGGACTTGACGGTCGCGCCCTCGGTGAACAGGCGCTTTTGCAGAATGCCACCGACCTGAGGGCGGATTTCTGCAGTGAGGAATGCGCTCGTGCGCCCCGGCAGCTCGTTGGTGACCACCTGCCGCTCGGGGTTCACGGTGAACACGCCGACCTCGGCGGGTCCCGCTGGGGCAGGGGCCTTGGCACTCTTGTCAGAGCAGGCTGCGAGCGCGAGAACGCAGCTGGAAATCAGCAAAAGACGTGAAATGCCGGAGCTTTGCGCGCCAATCCATGCGGTTGGGGCGGGGGTGGGCTCGCAAAGGGCTGCGTTTTGGGCGTTTTTGGCTGGAGCTGCTGAATTCATGAAAAGGCGCAAATCACGTGTAAGCGTTCATTGTGAACGCCAAAATGGGAGAAACCTTGGAGTCGGCCGGGGCTGCGACATTCTCGGGCTTTGGAACGGCAGTTCACGTACCGAGAAACCCGTTGATAGCTCCATTCTGAAGGATTGATGTTTAATGGCCGGTTTTCATGGCCGGGGGCGCATGCCCTCCTTGTTGTGGGTTCCCAGTCCAAAGCTTTCTTCAGCCGGTTGGCGCCGGGCATCACCGCCAAGCTGTTTCTGGCGGTGCTGTTCACGGCAGTGTGCGTCGTCGTGGCGATGGCGTTGGCCGCGCAATGGAGTTTCAACCGCGGTTTTCTCGGCTACCTGAACGAACAGGAGGCCCAGCGGCTGGAGGCCGCGCGCCCGCGCATCATTGAGGCGTACAGGGAAAACGGCGAAAACTGGGACTTTCTGCGTGGCGAGCGCAGGCGCTGGTTCAGCCTGTTGCGGCCGCTGCCACCGGTTGACCCGCATGCGGAGCCGCAGACCGATGTGCACGGCCATCACCACTCGGTACATCCGTCACCGCCACTGGCCGAACTCACCGGCGCGCTGCTGCGCACCACCTTGCTCGATGCCGACGGGAAGTTCGTCGTCGGCCTGTCCGACACGCGCGGCAAGGGCAAGCACGAGCCGCTGGAGGTGGACGGAAAGATCGTCGGCTACATCGTCACCGCGCCGTTCCAGAGCGTGACGGCGGCGGGCGACGTGCGGTTCGAGCGCAGCCAGTACCGCGCGAGCTGGACCATGGGCGCGGTCTCGGTGCTGATGGCCGCGCTGGTCGCGCTGTGGGTGGCGCGCATGCTGCTCAAGCCGCTGCGCGAAATGGCGAAGGCGACGCGGCGGCTTGCGGACGGCGACTATTCGATCCGCGTGGACGTGAATGAGTCGAGCGGACCGCGCGACGAGGTGGGGCAGCTGGCTTCGGACTTCAACCACATGGCCCGCGTGATGGAGCGCAACGAGGGCATGCGGCGCGACTTCATGGCCGATCTTTCGCACGAGCTGCGCACGCCGCTTGGCGTTCTGCACGGCGAGCTCGAGGCGATGGAAGACGGCGTGCGGCCGCTCACCCGCGAGTCGATCAAGTCACTGCAGGCGGAGGTCGCGACGCTCAACAAGCTGGTCAGCGATCTCTACGACCTCTCGCTTGCCGAGGCGGGCGCGATGACGTTTCAGCACACGCCGCTGGATCTGGTGGAACTGCTGCGCGCGGCGGTGCCGGCATATGAACAGCGGTTGGCCGACGCGGGCATCGCTCTCGATGTGCAGTACCACGCGAGCGAACTGGTGGTGCGGGGCGATGCGCGCAGGCTCAAGCAGCTGATCTGCAATCTGCTTGAGAACGCACTGCGCTACACCGACCGGGGTGGGGTGGTGGCGATCTCTGCTGAATCCCGGATGGATCAGGCAGTGTTGAGCCTCAGCGACTCCGCGCCCGGCGTCGATGACGAACATCTCACGCGCATCTTCGATCGCTTCTACCGCGTCGAAGGCTCGCGCAGCCGCGCCAGTGGCGGCGCGGGGCTGGGGCTGGCGATCTGCAGCCGCATCATCGAGGCGCATGACGGCGGGATCGAGGCGCGGCACTCCCCGCTCGGCGGGCTGCTGATGACGGTGCGCCTGCCGCTCGCGCGCGACGATGCGGCCGCTGAGGAGGCGCGCGCATGATGTCCGCGAATCCGGAATCGACCAGAACGGCCCGCGTGCTCGTCGTCGAGGACGAGCCCAAGCTCGCCTCGCTGCTCATGGACTATCTGCGCGCCGCCGGTTTCGAGGCAAGCTGGATCGCGGACGGCGCGGCGGTCATCGATCAGGTGCGCAGCCAGCAGCCCGATCTGGTGCTGCTCGACCTGATGCTGCCGGGCCGCGACGGTCTCAGTCTGTGCCGCGAGCTGCGCACCTTCAGCGACATGCCGGTGATCATGCTTACCGCGCGCGTGGAGGAGGCGGACCGGCTCGACGGGCTTGAGTCGGGCGCGGATGACTACATCTGCAAGACGCCTTTCAGCCCGCGCGAGGTGATCGCGCGCGTGCGCACCATTCTGCGGCGCGTGCAGGTGCAGAACGACCGCCAGCAGGACCGGCTGAGCGCCCAGTCGCCGATCCGCATGGACGTCGAGGCCTATCGCGCCTACTACAAGGGGGCGCTGCTGCCGCTCACGCCGGTGGAGTTCCGGCTGCTGCGAGTGCTGCTGTCGGCGCCGGGCCATGTGTTCACGCGCGACCAGCTGCTGGCGCGGCTGCATGACGATCCGCGATCGGTGAACGACCGTGCGGTGGACAGCCACATCAAGAACCTGCGACGCAAGCTCGAGGCCGTGGATGCGTCGGCCGATCTGATCCGCTCCGTGTACGGCGTGGGCTTCCGGCTGGAGCTTTCAGGCCGCGGCTAGTTCCTCGTCGGAGGCGGCCTGCACTTCGACGGTCACGTGCACCAGTTCCTCATGGATGGACAGGGCCCGGCGCACGACGTCCGCCGCAAGCGGAGAGGGGCTCGCCAGCGCGAGGATGCAGGCGTATTGGTCTTTGCTGACGCGCCAGACATGCAGGTCAACGATGCGGGCCGCGGGGAATTCATCGCGGATCACGTCGCGCACCTCCTGCACCACAGGCGCGTCCATCTCGGCGTCGAGCAGGACACGGCCCGACTGGCGCAGCAGGCCCCATGCCCACACGGAAACCAGCACCGCGCCGACGATGCCCATCAGCGGGTCCAGCCACTGTGCGCCCCAGAGCTTGCCCCCGAGCAGCGCGACGATCGCGAGCACCGAGGTGGCGGCATCCGACATGACGTGCACGTAGGCCGCGCGCAGGTTCATGTCGCGGTGCTCATGTGCGCTGTGCCCGGCGTGCCCATCATTTGCATGTCCATGTCCATGTCCATGTCCATGCTCATGGTGATGATCGTGACCATGGTCCGCATCCTTCAGCAGCCAGGCGCAGAGCAGGTTCACGAGCAGACCGAGCGCGGCGATCGCGATGGCCTCGTCATAGTGGATGGGCCGGGGCGCGAACAGCCGCTCGACGGACTGCGCGAACATCAGCAGCGCCACTCCACACAGCAGCAGCGCGCTGCTGAACGAGCCGAGGATCTCGATCTTCCAGGTGCCGAAGGTGAAGCGCGCATCGCTTGCGAGGCGCCGCGCCAGCACGTAGGCGATCACCGCCATGCCCAGCGCCAGTGCATGCGAACTCATGTGCCAGCCATCGGCCAGCAGCGCCATCGAATTGAGCCAGTAGCCGCCGGTGATCTCCACCACCATCATGACCAGCGTGATGAGGGTGGCGCGCAGCGTGTTCTTCTCGGCCATGGGGTTGGCGGCGCCGAACTGGTGCGAATGCGCGCCGGTCAACGGCATTCGGGGCGACAATGAGGAAGTCATTGGGTATTTGAAATATAGGGTACCCCCCTATCCTATCTTCTCTTTTGCAAGGAGTGTTTTGTCGTGTCTCACACCATCTCGGACAAGAAGGCGCTGCTCGCCCGCGTGCGACGCATCGCGGGGCAGGTCGCGGCATTGGAGCGCGCGCTCGAGGCCGAGGACGACTGCGGCGCCATCCTGCAGCAGGTCGCCTCGATCCGCGGCGCGACGCAGGGGCTGATGTCCAAGCTCGTCGAAAGCCATGTGCGCGAGCATGTGGCGGTGCACAGCAAGGAGGCGGCGCAGGAGCTCGAACCGGTGCTCGAGGTCCTCCGGGGCTACCTCAAGTAGTCTTTCTGGCTTGCGGGCCGATGCCCCCTTTTTCGGCCGCTTTCCCCGTGGCGGACTCCAAGCCCGTGCAAAATGGTGAACGTGGAAAGGCGGTCTGATTTGTTAACTATCGTCCGCCTGTCTCGAGTAGGGACATGCAACTGTGTAGATTCCTGTTCGCCGAATAACATCGCTTCCCCCGCAGTCAGTCCGGCTGCGTGGACTCATTTCTTGAAGGACCGTCCATGACATCCAATGACACCTCTTCCCTGGCCGCCGAACTGATGGAGCAACTGCGTGGCGCGCCGCTGCAGCAGATTGCCCAGCAACTGGGCACCAGCACAGCGGATGCTGACAACGCCGTGGGTGCCGCGCTGCCGATGCTGTTCGGCGCACTGGGCCACAACGCGCAGCAACCGGGCGGCGCGGAGGCCCTGTTCGGTGCGCTGGAGCGTGACCACATGCCTTCGGCCCAGGGTGCCATGGGCGCGGGCGGCCTCGATCTGGGCGGACTGCTGGGCTCCGTGCTCGGCGGCGGTGCCGGTGGCGCTGGCGCGGGCGGGCTGGGTGGCCTGCTGGGCAGCGTGCTGGGTGGCGGCATGGGCGGTGGCGGGGCGTCGGCCTCCGCCGGTGGCGACATCCTGGGTCACATCTTCGGCGCCAACCGGGGTCGCGCCGAAGCAGGCGTGGGTCAGGCGACCGGCCTGGGCGCAGGCGGTGGCCAGCTGCTGCAGATGCTGGCCCCCATCGTCATGGCATTTTTGGCCAACCGGGTGAGCGCAGGCGGCATGGATTCCGGCGGTCTGGGCAATATGCTCGGCCAGGAAAAGAGCCGCGTGCAGCAGCAGGGCGGCCTCGGCGGCGGTCTGCTGGGCAGCCTGCTTGACCAGGACGGCGACGGCCAGGTCGGCATTGGCGATCTGCTCAAGATGGGCACGACCTTCCTGGGCAATCGCCGCTGACCCATCGGCTTGCGGGTCCGCTGGCGCGGACCTTGTCGCCCATCCACAAAAATGGCTGCCTCCCGGCAAGGGACGCGGCCATTTTTTGTGACCCGAAAACGGCGGTGATCGCAGAGGAGTTGCATTCCGTTGCAGCGGTAAACCCTGATGGGGATGACGCCCAGTTGCGCAATGCAGCGGCTTGGTCAACACTGTCTTTGTGTTGAATCTTCAATTCATTGTCAATGGCCTGCCATGAATGGATGGAAGACTGCAACGGCCGCACTTGCCAAGCAAGTGATGACTCATCCACTGGTCTGATCTGGGAGCTCGATATGACGACGGTTGCCGAAGTTCTGAAGTCCAAGCCTGAAGCTCAGGTGTACTCTGTTCCACCCGCCGAAACGATTCTGAGCGCGCTGAAAATCATGGCAGAAAAGGGCATTGGCGCGCTGATGGTGCTCGACGCCAACGGCCGCATCGAGGGCATCTTCTCCGAGCGTGACTACGCTCGCAAGGTGGTGCTGTTGGGGCGCTCGTCGGGCGACACCCCGATCTCCGACGTGATGACCCGCGCCGTGCGCTTCGTCGAGCCGCACCACAGCGTCGAGGACTGCATGGGCCTCATGACCAACAACCGCATCCGCCATCTGCCCGTGGTGGACGGCGGCAAGGTGGTGGGGTTGATCTCCATCGGCGATCTGGTCAAGAACATCATGCAGCACCAGCAGTTCCTGATCGAGCAGATGGAGCAGTACATCACCGGCAACGCCATGTCCTGAGCGGAGCGGAACGGCCCGGCGTCCATGGACGATCTTTCCCCTTCGCTGCTCAAGGCGCGGCATGCCATCCTGAGCGGCGAGCCGGGTGACGCGAGCCTGTACGTCATGCTTACCCCGTTTCTGCACGCAGGTGAGTTGATCGACACCGCGATCCGGCTCGACGGCATCGAACTGCCGTCGGTGATGCTCGCCCCGCTGGCGGGCAAAAGCTTCGACTTTCCGGTGAACCCGGACGACGGCTACATCGACGGCAGCGTCTATCTGGCCAATGCGCACCAGACGGTGGACGTCACGCGGCTCGAGTTCCACCGCTCGCGCCATGACGGCCTCACCGTGGTGATCCGGGGCGTCTACCGGCTCGATCCGGCGAGCCTGCCCGGCGCACGCGATACGCCGTTCACGCTGAATGCGGCGGTGAGCTCGAGCGCTCTCGGCGATTCCGGGTGAGGGCGGGCTTGTCCCTTTGGCCGGCTTGAATCGCGCGCGCCACTACACTTGGGACCCATGAGTTCGTTGATTCTTGGGTTCGAATCCTCCTGTGATGAAACCGGCGTGGCCCTTGTGCGCGTGCCGGACGATGGGGGCGTGCCCGCACTTCTTTCGCATGCGCTGCACAGCCAGATCGAGATGCACCGCGCCTATGGCGGCGTTGTCCCCGAACTGGCCAGCCGTGACCATATCCGCCGCGCGCTGCCGCTCACCCAGAAGGTGCTCACGGACGCGGGTGTCTCGCTGACCGATGTCGATGTCGTCGCCTTCACGCGCGGCCCGGGCCTGGCCGGTGCGCTGCTGGTGGGCGCTGGCGTGGCCTGCTCGCTCGCGGCGTCGCTGGACAAGCCGGTGCTCGGCGTGCACCACCTGGAAGGGCATCTGCTGTCGCCGTTCCTGAGCGCCGATCCGCCGGAATTTCCCTTCGTGGCGCTGCTGGTGTCCGGCGGTCACACGCAGCTCATGCGCGTGGATGGCGTGGGCGAGTACGAGATTCTGGGCGAAACGATTGACGACGCGGCGGGCGAGGCGTTCGACAAGTCCGCCAAGCTGATGGGCCTTCCGTATCCCGGTGGCCCGGTGCTCTCCAAGCTCGCCGAGGGTGGCGATCCCAAAGCGTTCAAGCTGCCAAGGCCGCTGCTGCATTCGGGCGATCTTGATTTCTCCTTCGCGGGCCTCAAGACGGCGGTGCTCACGCAGGCCAAGAAGCTTGGCGATGAACTCGAAGCGCGCAAGGCCGATCTGGCCGCGAGCACGCAGGCCGCGATCGTCGAGGTGCTGGTCAAGAAAACACTGGCCGCGCTCGATCAGACCGGCATGAAGCGCGTGGTGGTGGCCGGTGGCGTGGGCGCCAACAGGCTGCTGCGCGAGCAGCTCAACGAAGCCTGCGCACTCCGCAAGATCCGCGTGCACTATCCGGAACTGCACCTGTGCACCGACAACGGCGCCATGATCGCCATGGCCGCCGCGATGCGTCTGCAGGCCGGGCGTGAGCAGGCGAACGTGGAATACGCTTTCGACGTGAAGCCGCGCTGGCCGCTCGACACGCTGGTCTGATCCATTCACCCACAATGACAAACGGCTCCCGAGGGAGCCGTTTGTCATTTGAGAATCAGTGGCCCCTGGGGGCCTCACGCCTCCCACCATGCACGCATCTGACGCGGCGCAGGGGGCAGCCGCGAAGCGACTCAGGGTGTGATTCTTCTCAGCTTATCGGGCCAGCTTCACGGCCAGTTCGGCCACTGCCTTGCCCTGACCACGGGCGATGAGCAATTCGTCGGAATGGGGCTGGCGCGAGCCGTCCGGACCGGCGATGGTCGTGGCGCCGTAGGGCGAGTTGCCGCCCTTCACAGCGGTCAGGTTGGTCTGCTCGGGGAAGCGGTAGCCGACGGGAACGATCAGCATGCCATGGTGAGCGAGTGTGGCCCAGGTCGTCACGGCTGTCATTTCCTGGCCGCCGCCGGTGCCGGTGGAGACGAACACGCTCGCCACCTTGCCGACCAGCGCGCCCTTGGCCCAGAGGCCGCCGGTCTGGTCCCAGAAGTTGCGCATCTGCGCCGACATGTTGCCGAAGCGGGTGGGGGTGCCGACGATGATCGCGTCGTAGTCCGCCAGTTCGGCGGGGGAGGCCACGGGAGCGACCTGATCGGCCTTGCCGCCAGCGTTCTTGAACACGTCGGTGGGCATGGTTTCGGGCACGCGCTTGATCGTTACCTCAGCGCCGGGCACGCTCTTGGCGCCTTCGGCGATGGCGTCGGCCATGGATTCGATATGACCGTACATGGAATGATAGAGCACGAGAACTTTTGCCATTTGGATTCCTTGATGGGAGTGGTGGTTGGGTGGGTTGTCTACGCTGAAGGAGTCGATGGACGCATTGTGTCGCCAATCGGCGAATTCATTGTCTCGATCTCTGAGACAGTGCGTTCTGATAGAAAGTGCGCAATGGCAGCATTCTTCGCGAGTTGTCCGGTGCTTTCTGTCGGATGACTGCCCGAATCAACGTGTCGATTCGCGATTCTTTTGATTGTTTACAGAGGCTTCACACGCCCGATGTCAGCGCTACAAAAGGCGGGGTGACAATCGACGAAAGTTACAAATCGAGATGCGCTTGCAGCACGGGAGGATTCCGTGGGCCGGATGGGCGGCGAGGCAGTCGAAAGTCAATCATGTTCCACATTTATTCTCCAACCACTTTTTCACGGCGGGAGCCTCCGCCCACGGCGGGCTTGGCGGGCAGGTCGCTCACGAGGATGAGCGTTCTGGGGCTGGCGCTGCTGATCGCGGGGTGTTCGACGCTGTCCGTCGATCGCAGCCTTCCAGGCGAGAGCGCGCAGATCGCGGTGCCGCAGAACTGGACGGGCGCGGGCGCGTCGCAGACCACGGGGGCTGACGAAGCACTGATTCGCTGGTGGGATCAGCTCGGCGATGCGCAGCTGACCGCGCTGATTGAGCAGGCGCTTGCCGCCAATCCCGGTCTGCGCGGTGCCCAGCAGGCGGTCGTGCAGGCGCGTGCGCAGGCCGAGCAGACGCGTGCGGGCCTTCTGCCCAGCGCAGGCGCATCGGCGTCGGCACAGCGTTCGCGGCAGGGCAACAACGGCAGCTCGAACTACCTGAGCACCGGGCTCGACGCGAGCTGGGAGATCGATCTGTTCGGCAAGCTGCAGGCGGGCGTTGCGGCGAGCGAGGCGGATCTGGCCGCCACCCGCGCGGCTCTTGAAGGCGCGCGCGTGTCGCTCTCGGCCGAGGTGGCGCTGGCCTATGTCGATCTGCGCGGCGCGCAGCAGCGCCTCGTGATCGCCGAGAACAATCTCAAGAGCCAGCGCGAAACCCTGCAGATCACCGAGTGGCGGCGTCAGGCGGGGTTGACCACCTCGCTCGTGGTCGAACAATCGCGCACGCAGGTGCAGCAGACGGCGGCGCAGTTGCCCGCGCTCGAGAGCTCCATTGCGCAGAGCCGTCACGGCCTTGCCGTGCTGACCGGGCAAACGCCCGAAGCGCTGGACCGGCAGCTTGCGGCGGTACACAACATGCCGCAGGTGCCGCAGCAACTGACCTTGAGATTTCCCGCCGACACGCTGCGCCAGCGTCCCGATGTGTGGCAGGCGGGCGAGCAGGTACGCGCTGCGCTCTCGCGGGTCGATCAGGCCCAGGCCTCGCGCTATCCGAGTCTCAAACTCAGCGGATCGCTGGGGCTGGGCGCGGCGACGCTGGGCGCCCTGAGCGGCGGCTCCGCCGTGGCGGCCTCGATTCTTGGCGGGCTGTCGGTGCCGGTGTTCGACGGAGGTGCGCTGCGCGCTCAGGTAGAGGCGCAGATCGCCGCGCTCGAGCAGTCGCGCAGCGGCTACCAGACCACGGTGCTCACGGCGCTCAAGGAGGTCGAGGACGCGCTCTCCACCATCGGGGGCGACGGCGCCAGACTGGCGGAACTGCGCATCGCGGCCGAGGCGGCTGAAAATGCCAGTCTGCTTGCGCTGCAGCAGTACGGCAGCGGGCTGGTGGACTTCCAGACCGTGCTGGAGACCCAGCGCAGCCTGCTCTCCGCGCAGGACAGCGTGGTGAGCACCGAGGCCAGCCTGCTGCAGGACCATGTGCGTCTCTACAAGGCGCTGGGCGGCGGCTGGTCCCCCGAATTGGCCAATGCCGACACCCCACCCGATTCACAGATTTCCCAGGCAGGTAAGCCATGAGCGAGCAGCAGCAGAACCCCACATCCACCTCCGCAGAACAGGCCAAGCGCGATCTGCTGGGCACCGGCGCGTCGCGCAGATGGTGGCAGCGCACGACGGTCTGGCTCGGCGTGGCCGCGCTGGTCGTGGCGGCGGGCGGCGTCTATGCGTGGAGCAAGAACAGTGCAGCCAAGGCCGCACCGCAGTTCGTGAGCCAACCGGCAGTCAAGGGCGACATCACGCTCACCGTGATGGCCAACGGCACGCTGCAGCCCACGCGCTCGGTGACCATCGGCAGCGAACTCTCGGGCACGGTGGCGCGGGTGCTGGTCGACGTGAACGACCATGTGAAGAAGGGCCAGGTGCTGGTCGAGCTCGACCCGACCAAGCTGCGCTCGCAGGTCGAGCGTTCGCGCGCGTCGCTCGCCTCGGCTCAGGCCAAGCTCGCCGAGGCCAACGCCACGGCGGCGGAGGCGGAGGCCAGCCTCAAGCGTCTGCAGGAGGTGCACCGCATCTCGGGCGGCAAGGTGCCGGCGGCGAGCGAGATGGACACCGGCAAGGCGACGCTGGACCGCGCGATCGCATCGCAGAATTCGGCCTCCGCGTCGGTGCGCGACGCCAAGGCGGCGCTTGCGTCCGATGAGACCAATCTGTCCAAGGCGTCCGTGGTCTCGCCGATCGACGGGGTGGTGCTCACGCGCGCGGTCGAGCCCGGCAACGCCGTGGCCGCATCGCTGCAGGCCGTGACGCTGTTCACGCTGGCCGAAGATCTGTCGCAGTTGCGGCTGGACGTGAACGTGGACGAGGCCGATGTCGGCAGCGTCCAGCAGGACCAGAGTGCGAGCTTCACCGTGAGCGCCTGGCCGGGCCGCAGTTTTCCCGCCAAGGTGGCGCGCGTGGCCTTCGGATCGACGACCACCGACAACGTGGTGACCTACACCACGCGCCTGAACGTGAACAACGAGGACCGCACGCTGCGTCCCGGCATGACGGCATCGGCCACCATCGTTTCCACGCAGCGCAAGGACGTGCTGCTGGTGCCGAACGCGGCGCTGCGCTTCACGCCGTCGGGCGCGGCCGCAGGGGCTCCGGCACCCGCCTCGGGGCCTTCGGGCGCTGGGGGTGACAAGGCCAAGGGCAGCGGTGGCAGCGGCGGCGGCATCATGGGCCAGCTCATGCCACGCCCACCGCGCATGGGCGGCGGATCGGGCAAGGGCGGGGACGAGCCCGCCTTGCCTGCGGGCGAACGCCGCATCTGGGTCGACGAGGGCGGCACGGCACGTCCTGTTCTGGTGCACACCGGCATCTCCGATGGCCGCAGCACCGAGGTCACCGGCGACCAGCTGCAGCCGGGCATGCGCGTGATCACCGATCAGCGCGTTGCGGGAGCGAAGGGAGCCAAGGGATGACGACGAGCGCGACTCCGCTGATCGAGCTGCGCAACGTGACGAGGACTTACGGCACGGGCGCGCTCGCGTTTCAGGCGCTCAAGGGCGTGAACCTGCAGATCGCGCAGGGCGACTTCGTGGCCATCATGGGGCCGAGCGGATCGGGCAAGTCCACGGCGATGAACACCATCGGCTGTCTGGACCGGCCCACCACCGGCGAGTATCTTTTCAAGGGCGCGCATGTGGAGAACCTCACGCGCGACGAGCGTGCGCTCCTGCGTCGCCAGTACCTTGGCTTCGTCTTCCAGGGCTTTCACCTGCTGCCGCGCACCTCGGCGCAGGAGAACGTCGAGCTGCCGCTTTTGTATCGCGGCGAAGCGCCCGCCGAGCGTCACGCCGCGGCGAAAAAAGCATTGGCTGCGGTGGGGCTCACGGGCTGGGAGCACCATGGACCGTCCGAGCTGTCGGGCGGCCAGCAGCAGCGCGTGGCGATCGCGCGCGCCATCGTGACCGAGCCGCTGGTGCTGCTCGCCGATGAGCCTACCGGCAACCTCGACACGCAGCGCAGCTACGAGATCATGGAGCTGCTCTGGCAGCTCAACGTGGAGCACGGCATCACCGTGATCATGGTGACGCACGAGCCCGACATGGCGGCCTACGCGCGGCGCATCGTGCGCTTCAAGGACGGCATGATGGACAGCGACGTGCCCAACGAGCCGTTCATGCTGCGGGCGAATCCGGCGGAGGCCCACTGATGCTGTTCAACACGATTTGGCTGGCATTGCGTTCCATCCGCCGCAACCTGCTGCGCTCGTTTCTCACGGTGCTCGGCATCGTGATCGGCGTGAGCGCGGTGATCACCATGGTCACGCTGGGCAACGGCGCGACGCGCGCGGTGCAGGAGCAGATTTCGGGCCTTGGCACCAATCTGCTGCAGGTGCGGCCGGGCCAGCGCATGGGGCCGGGATCGGCGACCGCGCCCTCGTTCAAGGACACCGATGCCGACATCATCGCCCAACAGATCGGCGGCATTCTCGCGGTGGCGCCCGAGGCGCGCTCCGCCGCGACGCTGGTCGCGGGCGGCCGCAACTGGTCGAGCAGCGTGATCGGCAGCACCAACGCCTGGCTCGTCACCGGCAACTGGCCGCTGGTGCAGGGCCGGGAGTTCACCGCCGATGAGATGAAGGCAGGTTCGGCCGTCTGCATCATCGGCGAGACCGTGCGCCGCGAGCTCTTCGGCAAGGATGACGTGCTCGGCGAGCGCCTGCGCGTGAAGGCGTTTTCGTGCGAGGTGATCGGCGTGCTCGGCTCCAAGGGGCAGGGCGCGTTCGGCAACGACCAGGACGACATGGTGCTGATCCCGCTGAAGACCATGCAGCGCCGCCTGACCGGCAACACGCGGGTGAACACGCTGCTGATTTCGATGCAGGACGAAAGCGATCCCGAACGCGTGAAGTCCAGCTTGAACAGCCTGCTGCGCGAGCAGCGCAAGCTCGCCAAGGGTGACGAGAACAACTTCAACATTCTCGACACCAAGCAGCTCGCCGACACGCTCTCGGGCACCACCAAGGTGCTGACCATGCTGCTCGGCGCGGTGGCGGCGGTGAGCCTTTTGGTAGGCGGCATCGGCATCATGAACATCATGCTGGTGAGCGTGACCGAACGCACGCGCGAGATCGGTCTGCGTCTGGCCATCGGCGCGCTGGAGCGCGATGTGCTGCTGCAGTTTCTCATCGAAGCCGTGGTGCTCGCGGCGATCGGCGGACTGATCGGCATCGTGCTCGCGACGCTGGCGTCGCTCGGCCTCTCGCAGCTCATGCAGGTGCCCTACATGTTCAGCCCGGGCGTGAATCTGCTGAGCTTCGTGTTCTCGGCGGCAATCGGCGTGGTGTTCGGGTACTTCCCGGCGCGTCGTGCTGCGCGGCTCGATCCGATCGACGCGTTGCGCCACGAATGAAATCCGGTCATCGGCGCAGCGTACACTGCGTCGATGATCTGGATGAACACCCGCGAATGGCTGGAAAAACTGGTGTCCTTCGACACCACCAGCCGCAACTCCAACCTGCAGCTCATTGAATGCGTGCGCGATGCGCTGGCGGCGCAAGGCGCACGCGTCGAGCTGATGCACTCGCCCGCAGGCGACAAGGCCAACCTGTTCGCCACGCTGCCCGCAGCCGATGGCCGGACCGAGGGCGGCATCGTGCTCTCGGGCCATACCGATGTGGTGCCGGTCGACGGCCAGCAATGGAACAGCCAGCCGTTCGTGCTGACCGAACGGGATGGTCGACTCTACGGACGCGGCAGCTGCGACATGAAGGGCTTCATCGCCGCTGGGCTGGCGCTGGTGCCTGAATACAAGGCGATGCCGCGTGCCAAGCCGCTGCACTTTGCGCTGTCCTATGACGAGGAGGTGGGCTGCGTGGGTGCGCCGGTGATGCTCAAGGAGCTTCAGCTGCGCGGCGCGAAGTTCGACGGCTGCATCGTGGGCGAGCCCACGAGCATGCAGGTCGTCGTGGCCAACAAGGGCATCAACGTGCACCGCTGCCGCGTGCATGGCCGGGCCGCGCATTCATCGCTCACGCCGAGCGGCACGAACGCCATCGAATACGCCGCCCGCCTGATCTGCCGCATCCGTGACATCGCCGAGCACTTCAAGGAGCGCGGCCCTTACGACGAATTCTTTGACGTGCCTTTCACCACGATGACCACCAACCAGATCCAGGGCGGCATCGCGGTCAACACCATCCCCGAGCTCTGCGAATTCGTCTACGAATTCCGCAATCTCCCGGGCATGTCGGCCGAGCGCATCCAAGGCGAGGTCGATGCCTACGTGCAGACCGAGCTGTTGCCGCGCATGCGCAAGGAATTCGCCGACGCCCGCATCGACATAGAAATCGGCGCCAACGCCCCCGCCTTCGACGCATCCGAAGACGCCGCCATCACCCAGCTGGTGCGCGCGCTCACCGCGGACCAGCACAAACGCAAGGTCGCCTACGCCACCGAAGCAGGTCTGTTTCTCAACATGGGCATCCCCACGGTAGTGTGCGGCCCGGGCTCGATAGAGCAGGCCCACAAGCCGGATGAGTATGTAGACATCGAACAGCTCGAATCATGCGAGCGTTTCCTGCGAAAGATAGGCCAATCGCTGGTTTGAAAAGCCGACTCCGAATTCACCATGTCTTGGGGTAGCGGGCCAACGAAGCGAGCGGGGCGTTTGAATCACCCACCCCAACGCCGAGAAACGCTTTCAGGCTAGGCGCCACCGACGCAGACAGTACTCCTGCACGGCAAGGAGGTGCAACGACGCATGAAAGCGTTTATCGACGTCCCAAAACGACCAAGCAATCGCTGCCAAAGGCAGCGTAAAACAACACAAGCAAAAAAGAAAAGGCAGCCCTGGAGCTGCCTTTCCCTTGCTATGCATGAACGGTCTCGGTGAACGATAACGAAAGCCTCAGTTGATCGCGAGCTGCACGCTCTTGTCCACGGGGGCAAGCTTCGAGAGCGTGAGGGTCAACACCCCGTTCTCGAGCTTGGCACCGCTGGCGGAGGCGTCGATTTCATCGGCCAGCTCCCAGCTGCGTCGCACATTGCGAGGCGCACCTTCAATGCTGGAGAGATGCACTTGCTTGCCCTCGATGCGGATCTGCAACTGCTCGCGGCTCAGGCCCGGAACGTCGAGTTGCAGCGTGACGACGCCATTGTCATCCTTGCTGACGTGGACATCCTTTTCGGGGGCTGCGCTCTGCAATGTGCTGCGCAGAAAGCGTTGCACGGCCTCGTCGGAAACGCGGGGGATACCAAATGCTGCATGACGGCCGATAACGGGTGCGAAAATCATCTCTAGACTCCTGTGGGATTCAGAACATTTTTTGAACATGTCGCGCGCTTGTTGAGAAAATGGGAGAGAAGTCAGGCATTTCAAGAGCCATGTCTGCCAAATTTTTAAGATCGCCTCGCGCGACCCCGCTTTGTATGCTTCAACCACGTCATTCCTTCTGGCTGGCTGCCGGCGTCGCAGTCGGCACCACTTTGTTGTTAAGCGGCTGCGGTTCGTTGCCCAGTTCCATGCCTGGTCTGGATCGTCCGGCCGTGCCCTTCAGTCCGGCCGATTTCGACAACACCGGCATGTACACGCGCCACGTGAACGCGTCGCAGACGAGAACCTGCGAAGCCGCGCGCCGCGCGTTGCTCAGCCAGGGCTATCTGGTGAACACGGCCACCGACGAACTGGTGTCGGGCCGCAAGTACTTCCAGCCCAACAACGAGATCCACTATCAGGTCGAGATGCGCGTGGTCTGTGCGCCGGAAGGCAAGGGCGACGAGAAGACCGCCGCCTATGCGAGCGCGCTGCAGGACCGCTATGTGATCAAGAAGATCAACAACTCGGCGTCGCTGGGCGTCGGAGCCATCGGCTCGGTGTCGCTGCCGGTGAGCGCGACGGAGGACACGCTGGTCAAGGTGGGCAGCGAGACCGTCTCCGATCCGCGTTTCTATGAGCTGTTCTTCCAGCTGTTCGATCGCTACGTGCCGGTGGCATCCAATACGGCGCCTTCGCCCGAATCCGAGTCGCAGGCCCGCGCGATCATGAACGTGGAATCCAACCCGAGCGTCACGGCCTACCATCCGGTGCGCAATGAAACGTCGTCCGTGTCGCCCGTGTCGACTGTGCAGCCCGCGCCGCCGGTGACGGTGGAGGCCGTGCCCATCGCCACGCCGGTGACCGCGCCGGTCGTTGTTCCGAAGGTGCAGCCGATCCAGGAGATGCCCTTGCCAGCCGCCGCGCCAGAAAAGGCCACAACTGAAATTCCTGCAGCAGACGCACCCGCCAAGGCGAATTGAAACCAAGATGAATACGACCCGACGCTCGGCACTCTTGAAGGCCAGCACGCTCGCACTCGGCGCCAGCATCGCGCCGCTTTTCGTGACCTCGGCCTGGGCGGCCGCCCATGTGAGCGCCACGCCGCTCAAGCTGGCGCTCGTGGAGAGCATGTCCGGCCCGTTCGCCAATACCGGCGAGGCGGTGCTGCGCAACATCGCATGGGCCATCGAGCGCGTGAACGCGCGAAGCGGTGCGCGCCTGCAACTGCAGCGCTACGACAGCAAGGGCCAGAACGAAGAAGCGCTTGCGGCGCTGCGCGCGGCCATTGACGATGGCGCGCGCGTGATACTGCAGGGCAACTCGTCGGCCACCGCATCGGCGTTGATCGACGCTATCAACAAGCACAACGAGCGCGAGCCCGACAAGCGCGTGCTGTTCCTCAACTACTCGGCGGTTGAGCCCTCGCTCACCAACGAGAAGTGCAGCTTCTGGCATTTCCGCTTTGATGCCCATGCCAACATGCGCATTGCGGCGCTGATGGATGTGATCCGTGAAGACAAGGCGCTCAAGGGCATCTACCTGATCGGTCAGGACTACAGCTTTGGCCAGGCCGTGCTGCGCGAGGCACGCGAGCAGCTCGCGTCACAGCGCCCGGACGTGAAGGTGCTTGCGCAGGAGTTGCATCCCATGGGCCGCGTGAAGGACTTCGCGCCCTATGCCGTGAAGATCAAGGCCAGCGGCGCGCAGGCCGTCTTCACCGGCAACTGGGGCAACGACCTGACGCTGCTCGTGAAGGCCGCGCGCGATGTGGGATTCGAGGGCATGTTCTACACGTTCTACGGCAATGCGCTAGGTGCTCCCGCGGCCCTCGGCGATGCGGGCGTGGGCAAGGTCATCGCCGTGGCGGACTGGCTGCCCAATGTGCAGGCAGCGGAGAGCGAGTCCTTCTACAAGGCCTTCCGCACGCGATTTCCGAAGCCGCAGGACGACTATGTCCACATGCGCATGCAGCTCATGATCGAGTCGCTCGCGCAGGCCGTTGAACGTGCGCAGACCGCGAGCGACGTGGTCGCCATTGCGCGCCAACTCGAAAATGCCGACGTGACGCTCTACGGTCGCCGTGGCCGCATGCGCGCCTCGGACCACCAGTTCCAGCAGAACCTCGTGGTGGGCATGATGGAGAAAATGGGCGCGCCCGGCGTGAAGTTCGATGTGGAAGGCTCGGGCTACGGCTTTCGCGTGATCCGCGAGATCGCGGCGGAGAAGGCGGAGCAGCCGACGACCTGCAAAATGGTGCGGCCCGCGGGCTGAGCACGCCACGCCACCTCATGCCTTGCCATGCCATGTTTGGCCGGCAGGCATCAGTGGCTGTCTTTTTCCGCCTGCACGGCTTTGCCAAGCTCCGTCACCGCCATTGCGTAGTAGCGTGACGGGTTGTAGCGGGTGAGGGCGCGCAGATTGCCGGTGGCCGCGATCCAGGTGGAAGGGCTTTCGCGGTTTTCGAGTTCGACCAGCGCGAGCGGGGTATCGGACGCGAGGCTCCGTGTGCAGTCGCTCTGCAGCGGGATGCCGTTTTCTTCGAGCGCTGCCATGCTGTGCATGGGCGTTAGGCCATTGGTGGCCAATGACGCCGGTGATGCCGGTGGCGCGGTCGCAGGATCGATGGCGCAGTACACGGGCTGGCCCGCAGCCCAGCCATGCGCCCTCAGATAGCTGGCGACCGAGCCGATCGCGTCCTGAGGGGTCCATAGATCGATGCGCCCGTCGTGATCGAAATCCACGCCGTAGCGCGCCCAGCTTGACGGCATGAATTGGGGCAGACCCATGTCGCCCGCGTAGCTGCCGCGTGGCTCGCGCGGGTCGGTGCCTTGCGCATGCATGAGCAGCAGGAACTGCTCGAGCTCGGCGATGAAATACGCGCGGCGTTCGGCGGCGCGCGGGTGGGCTTCGGGGAATTCGACAGCGAGCGTGACTAGCGCGTCGAGCACGCGGATGCGGCCGGTCTGCTGGCCCCAGATGGTCTCCATGCCAAGGATGCCCACGATGATGTGGGCGGGTACGCCGTATTCGGCTTCGGCGTGTTGCAGTGCGGCGGCGTGCTCCTGCCAGAAGCGCACTCCGGCGCGGATGCGGATCGGTTCCACGAAGCGGGCCCGGTAGGCCTGCCAGTTCTTTTTGGCGTGCGTGCGCGCCACGGGCAAGACGAGCTGCTTGATCGGCTCGACCGCTCGCGCCGCGCCGATGGCTTGGCGGGTCCATTGCGCGTCGAGCACGGCACGTTCGGCGATGCGGTCCGCCAGTTCCATCGCGCGCGGGTCACGGGAGAAATACCGCGGTGCCGAAGGCGTTGCACGTTGCGTGGTGGGCGCCGCAAGCCAGTCGGGCATGCGCTTCACCATCGCCGTGCCCAGCGCCGCGAGGCCCGCCAGTGCAAATGCGGCGGCGGCGACGACGACGGCGGGCAGGGCTTTCATGGACGGGTGGCGTGCGCGGGCGTGCTCGACGAGTTGGAGGTGCCCGGCCACTGCAGGTCGCGCAGACCGCGCTGCAGCGGCGAGAGCGCGACCTCGGGCTTCGGCGCATAGCGGGCTTGGTCCACGCGCAGCAACCATTGCGCGACCGGCTCGAGCGAGCCATCCGGGCGCTCGGCGCGAATGCGCTGCGCCATGCTGCGCGGAGGCAGGTGAACCGGCAGATCGATGCCGAGCTTGACGAGTTTCTGCCGCACCGTCTGGAGCATGCGCTGCCACGGGTCCTGATGGTTTTTCTCCCACAGAGACCAGCCCACGCCGATCAGCGCGGACAACCCGGCGATCAGCCCCAGCAGCCGCGCGAGATCCTGCCATGAGGGCGTCTCGAAGCCGAGCGAGCGAAGCAGGTTGAGCTGGCGTTCCTGCGTGTAGTTCAGCACCCACTGGTTCCAGCGGTTGTTCACCGCTTCCCACGCGGCGCGCATCTGCATGAGCATGGTCGGGCTGATGACGGTGCTCATCGCTTCGCCGAGCGCGCCCTGCGGTGTCTGCAGGCGGCGATATTCACCGATGCGTGAAGGCATCACGGCGCCGGTCGGATCGATGCGAATCCAGCCGCGTCCTTCGACCCAGACTTCCGTCCAGGCATGGGCGTCGGCCTGGCGCACGGTCCAGTAACCGTCGTAGCCGTTGATCTCGCCGCCCTGGTATCCCGACACGATGCGTGCCGGAATGTCGAGGCCGCGCATCAGCACCACGAAGGCCGAGGCGATGTGCTCGCAGAAGCCCAGCTTGGTGTCGAACCAGAACTCGTCGGCGCTGTGGGTGCCGGTCAGTCCGGGCTCCAGGGTGTAGGTGTAGCCGCCGCTGCGCAGCCGCTGCAGCGCGGCGTTCACATAGGCCATGTTTCCTTTGCCCTGCAGCGCGGGGTCGGCGCGCATCTGCTCTGCAAGCTCCTGCGTGCGCGGATTGAAGCCATGGGGCAGTTGCACGTAGGGCTTGAGTTCTCTTGTGCGCTCGGTCGGTCCACTGCTGAAGTCGATGTGGCTCTCGGCGGTGTAACGCAGCACATTCACGATGGGGCGGTTGGCGATCCATTGCAGCGACGGCGACATCCGCGCGCGCAGCTCTGCGGGCAGCACCGGAGGCTTGTCGGCCGCGTCGAGCAGCAGCAGCCAGTTGCGGCGGTTGGCTTCCATGGTGACTTCGTACTTGATCGGCTCGCCGCGCACGGTCAGTTCGGCGGAGGACGTGCCTGCACCATTGTTGGCGCGCGCCTCATAGGTGCTGCCGGCAAACCATTCCTGGCCGTTGAAGTACGACATCACCGGGCCACGGAAATACAGATGGCGCTGCTCGGGCGGGCGGCCGCCGGGCGTGTCGAACTTGATGCGCATGGCCACGCTTTCGTCGAGCACCAGCGAGGCCATGCTGCCGATCTTCATTTCGTCCGAAAGGCCGCTGCGGCCCCGCAGGTCCTCGCCAGGCATGCCCCACAGGGGCGCCATGCGCGGAAACAGCATGAACAGCACAAGCATGATGGGCGCACCGAGCAGCGACATCCACGCCGCCGTGCGCATGCTCTTGGCGAGCGGCGGCTTGCCGACCGGCATGTTGGAGTTGATGAGCGCGGTGAGCAGGCCGAGGAGGCCCAGCAGCATCACCACGGCCACCACCAGTGACTGCGAGAAGAAGAAGTTGGCGAGCAGCGTGAAGAAGCCGAGAAAGAAGATCACCATCGCGTCGCGCCGCGCGCGCAGCTCCAGCGTCTTGAGCACCAGCAGCATGATGATGAGCGTGACGCCCGCGTCCCGGCCGACGATGGTCTTGTGCGAGACGACGGTCAGCACCACGGCGATGAGCAGCAGGCCGCCTTTGACCCAGCGGTTGGGCAGCGGACGCTGGGTCCAGGCGAGCCACGCGCGCCACAGCAGCAGCGCATAGGCGAACGGCATGGTCCACGGCGGCACATGCGGCGTGAGGGGCGAGATCACCCAGCCGACCACGAGCAGCAGCCACAGGGTGTCGCGGGTCTCGCGCGGAAGCGAGGTAAGGCGCTGGATCAGGCCGGACGACGCGGACGAGCCCGTGCGCGAACCGGAGGAAGAGTGGGGGGGAACGTTCAGCACAGCGCCAGAGCCTCCAGACAGCGGTGACGGTGCGCGGCACCGGTATCGGGGCCGATCTCGCGGCCGGGCAGACGCAGGCCGTACTCGACGCCCAGGCGGTCGGCCTGCAGCACCCATGCGGCCAGACGCGAGATGCGGGCCTCGGGCGCCTGCAGGCCTGTGGCGGCCATGTCGAGCCACAGTTCCTGTTGCTGCGACTGCTGGGCGTCGCGGCTCACGAGTTCATCCGACCCGGCGGCGAAGGACTTGGCGGCCTTCTTCCAGACCACGAGCTTGAGCGGATCGCCGCGCTGGTAGGCGCGCACGCCGTCGAACTCGCCAATGCCGCGCGCGGGAGCGTTGCCCGAGCCGCTCGAGCGCGCTTCGCCGGGCGGCAGCTGCGGTGCGGGCTTTTCCGGCTCGGGGTAGATCAACACCTGCGCAGCCGGACGCCAGATCGTCCAGACGCGGAAGGTGCCGAGCGGATAGCGGGTCTCGGCCTTGAGCGTGGGTACGTCGTGCAGGCCGCGTCGCGAGGGCTTGAAGGCGATCTGCACGGCGGCGGAGCCCGCGCCCGGCACATCGGCCCAGACCCAGTTGCTGCTGCCGTAGACCGTCATGCCGATGGCGTGGCGGGGCTGCTTGCGTGTGCTGTTGAGCTGGATTTCCAGCGTGCAGCCGCTGCCGAGAAACTGCGGCGCGGGGTCGAGCAGGTGCATCTGCAGACCACGCAGCGTGGAGTGGCAGACGTAAATGCTCACTGCCACGCAGCCCACCAGCAGAAAGGTCAGCAGGTAGCCGAGATTGAGCTGGAAGTTGATCGAGCCGACCAGCAGCAGCAGCAAGGTGAGCGCAAGCATCCAGCCCGCGCCGGTCGGCAGGATGTAGACGTTGCGCTGGGTGAGCGTTTGCGTGTTGGTGCGCGGCAGGCGGCTGTTCCACCAGCGATGCCAGCGACGGCGCAGCGCGGCCAGCGGACCGCGCCCGGCCGGCGCGCCCGGTTCCAGCTGCGCCGCCAGCGGGCCGGCAGAAGACGGACTGAAGGACTTCATGCGATCAGGGCAGTGGCGTGGCTTCGATCATCGCGCGCACCTGCTCGACCGCGCCGCGCCCGGCGTCACCAACCGGAATCAACCGGTGCGCCACGGTCTGCGGCAGGATGGCCTGCACGTCGTCGGGCGCCACGTAGTCGCGCCCGCTGATCAGCGCCTGGGCCTTGGCCGCGCGCATCAGCGCGATGCCCGCGCGCGGTGACAGGCCCTGCAGGAACCAGCGGCCCGAGCGGGTCGCGGTGATCAGGTCCTGCACGTAGTTGAGCAGCGCGTCGGAAGTGTGTACCCGCAGGACTGCCTGCTGCAACTGCTCGAACTCGTCGAGCGAGAGCTGTGGCGGCAGGTGATCGAGCATGTCGCGGCGGTCCGACCCGGCCAGCAGCATGCGCTCGGCGTTGCGGTCGGGATAGCCCAGCGAGATGCGCATCAGAAAGCGGTCGAGCTGCGACTCGGGCAGCGCAAAGGTTCCCAGCTGGTCGTGCGGGTTCTGCGTGGCGATCACGAAGAAGGGATGGGGCAGGGCGCGCGTTTCGCCTTCGACCGATACCTGCCGCTCCTCCATGGCCTCGAGCAGCGCGCTCTGCGTCTTCGGGCTGGCGCGGTTGATCTCGTCGGCCAGCAGCACCTGCGCGAACACGGGACCGGGGTGAAAGATGAACGCTTCCTTGCCGCGCTCGTAGATGGAGACGCCCGTCAGGTCGCTGGGCATCAGATCGGCGGTGAACTGCACGCGCGAGAAGCGCAGCCCGAAGGTGCTGGCCAACGCATGCGCTAGCGTAGTTTTGCCGACGCCGGGTACGTCTTCGATCAACAAATGCCCACCTGCGAGCAGGCATGCAACGCAGTCCTGAACTTGGGATTCCTTGCCGACGATCACCGTGTTAAGCTGATCCAGAAGTGATTTGATCTTGTGCTGTGCGTGCATGGCCTGACGTTATTCGAAAATTACAAGAGACATCTCAATGACTGTGAGCAAGACGGGATTTTTTACCCATCGCGACTGCTGGAAGCATGAAATGGGTCCTGGACACCCGGAGTGTCCGGCGCGCCTTGACGCCATCGAAGACCGCCTGCTGGTCACCGGCGTGGCCGATGCGCTTGAGCGATACGAGGCTCCTCTGGCGTCCCTCTCCGACATAGAGCTCGCGCATGATCGCATGTATGTGGCTTCGGTGCGCGGAATGTCGGACCGGGTGGTCGAGGAACAACTCGCCGGAGGCCCGTCCCATCAGCAGATCGACACCGACACCTCCATGAATGCCCACACGTGGAATGCCGCTTTGCGCTCCGCCGGAGCGGCCATCGCGGCGACCGACGCGGTGATGTCGGGTGAGATCGAGAATGCCTTCTGCAGCGTGCGCCCGCCGGGCCACCACGCCACGCGTGACAAGGCCATGGGCTTCTGCTTCTTCAACAACGTGGCGATCGCCGCCAAGTACGTGCTTGATCGCTACCACCTGAAACGCGTGGCAGTGGTCGATTTCGACGTGCACCACGGCAACGGCACCGAGGACATCCTCGCTGGCGACGAGCGCACGCTCATGGTCAGCATCTACCAGCATCCGTTCTATCCCTACAGCGGCGACCAGAATCCGGCCGCCAACATGGTCAACGTGCCGGTGCCTGCCTATACCAAGGGCATGGACATCCGCGAGATCGTCGAGATGATGTGGATTCCTCGCCTCGAAGCCTTCAAGCCCGAGATGATCTTCGTGAGCGCCGGCTTCGATGCCCACCGCGAGGACGACATGGGCCAGCTCGGCATGACCGAGCACGACTACACCTGGATCACCCAGCGCATCAAGGATGTGGCGCGGCGCTTCTCGAGCAACCGCATCGTCTCCTGCCTTGAGGGGGGCTACATGATGGGGCCGCTCTCGCGCAGCGTCGAGGCTCATGTCCGAGTTCTGGCAGACCTCTGAGATCGTCAACACGCTCTGATAGACAACCTGAGTCGCCGCGTGGCGGCTCCCGCTTGGCCCGCGCCGGACTCGAGCGGTGTCAACGCCGTCAGGAGTGACGGGCAGGCGATGTCTGAAATTGCAGGACTCCCAACGGACCTGCGGGTTGTGTCAATATTCGGGTTTGGCTTTTTGCCTGTCGCAGAAGCCCCGAATCCTGACTGACCATGACATTCGACACCACTCCATTCTTTGAAGGCCCGCTGCGCGCAGAGCGCGATTCCCGTGGCGTGGTCACGCTGACGCTCGATGATCCCAAGCGCTTCAACGCACTGGGCCACGAGATGCTGGCAGCGCTGCAGTCGGCGCTTGCCGCCGTCGCCAAGGACGAGTCGGCCCGCGTCGTCGTGCTGGCAGCGAGCGGCAAGGCCTTCTGTGCCGGTCACAACCTCAAGGACATGGCGGCCCATCCCGAGCTGCCGTTCTACCAGGACCTGTTCGCGCAGTGCAGCCGCATGATGCTCGCGATCCACAAGCTCCCTGTGCCGGTGATCGCCAAGGTGCATGGCATGGCGACGGCCGCCGGTTGCCAACTGGTCGCGCAGTGCGATCTGGCGGTTGCGAGCGACGACGCCAGTTTCGCCACCAGCGGCATTCAATATGGGCTGTTCTGCTCCACGCCCAGCGTTCCGCTGGTGCGCAACGTGCCGGCCAAGGTGGCGATGGAGATGCTGCTCACGGGGGACTTCATCGATGCGAAGACCGCGCTGGAGCAGGGGCTCGTGAACCGAGTGGTGAGCGCTGACCAGCTTGATGGCGAGGTTGAAAAATTCGTCGCTTCCATTGTCGCCAAGCCGCGTACCGCCGTGGCCATGGGCAAGGCGCTGGTCCACCAGCAGCAGGAGATGGGCATCGAGTCCGCCTACCAGTTGGCGGGTCAGACGATGGCCGTCAACATGATGGACGCCGATGCGCAGGAGGGCGCGCGCGCTTTCGCGGAAAAGCGCAAGCCGGTGTGGAAGAACGCCTGATTCAAACCATCGCAAGGAACGACAAGCATGGAGTGGTTTGATCGGTTGCTGCAGGAGTTTCGGGGTTCCCAGACCTGGCTCGAAGTGGTGGTGCTGCTGGGCTGTCTGGCGTTGGCATATGTCATCAGCATGCTCTGGGGCCGCAGGCGCGGGCCCGATGCGCCGGAGTCGATCTGGTTTGGCCGCAAGCCCACCATGGGCGTGCTGTTCCCGCTCGTGGCGCTGGTGCTGGTGTATGCGTCGCGGCTGGTGTTCGAGCATTTTCAGCCGGTATTTCTTTTGCGCGTGGCGGTGCCCATTCTCACTTCGCTGGTGCTGATCCGCTGGATCGCCCGAGTGCTTGCGGCCGCCTTTCCCCATTCCAGCTTTGCGCGACTGATCGAGCGTATCTTCTCGTGGGTGGCTTGGGCCGTCGCGGTGCTGTGGATTCTCGGCCTGCTGCCCGGCGTGATGGATGAGCTCGACGGCATCACGCTGGCTTTCGGCAAGACCAAGCTGAGCCTGCTCACGCTGATCCAGGGCAGTCTCTCCGCGGCGTTGATGCTGGTGGCGGCGCTCTGGGCCTCGGCCACGTTCGAACGAAGGGTGCTGGACGAGACGGTGTCCGATCTCTCGATGCGCAAGGTGCTCGTCAACATGACGCGCGCGCTGCTGCTGCTTGTCGCGCTGCTCTTTGCTCTCTCCGCCGTGGGCGTGGACCTCACGGCGCTGTCCGTGCTCGGCGGCGCCATGGGAGTGGGGCTGGGCTTCGGCATGCAGAAGCTCGCGGCCAACTATGTGAGCGGCTTCGTGATTCTGCTCGAGCGCTCGCTGCGCATCGGCGACAACGTGAAGGTCGATGGCTTCGAGGGGCGCATCACCGACATCAAGACCCGCTACACGCTGATCCGGGCGGGCAATGGTCGCGAGTCCATCGTGCCCAACGAGAGCATCATCACGCAGCGCGTCGAGAACCTGACTGACGCCGACAGGAAGTTCAACATCACCACCCAGATCGGCGTGGGCTACGACAGCGATGTCGAGCAGGTCCAGCGCATCCTGGCGGAAGCCGCAAAAACCCAAGAGCGGGTGCTCAAGACGCCGGAGCCCGTGGCCTATCTGGTGAACTTCGGCGCCGACGCCATTGAATTCAGCCTGAACTTCTGGATCAACGATCCGGCGGCGGGCACGGCCAACATCAAATCGCTCGTCAATATCGCCATGCTCAAGGGCCTGCGCGAGGCGGGCATCGACATTCCGTATCCACAACGCGTACTGCATTTGGCTGATGCCGCAGGCGCCGTGGGTGCGGTACTTTCACATTCGCCTCAAAAGGGTGGATCGGTAGCGGAGGGCTCTTCGGAATGAGCCCAGTGTGAAACAGATGCAGCAATGCGTCACGTTCGCGACTGGCGGAGTTTTTCTCAGAACTCATTCCGAAAGATATCTGCTACGATATGGGTCATAAAAGCACGACCGTTCTATTTTTCAAATAACCCGATCATTCGCCATTCAAGTAGCCGCAGTTGCTGCGGTGCGGGATAGAATGATTTGGTTTACGTACACGTCAACTGAACCAGTCAATAAACTTAAGGAGCCGCAGCAATGAAGGTTTTGGTCCCTGTCAAACGCGTGGTGGACTACAACGTGAAGGTCCGAGTCAAATCGGATGGCACGGGTGTGGACATCGCGAACGTGAAGATGTCGATGAACCCGTTTGACGAGATCGCCGTCGAAGAAGCCGTTCGCCTGAAGGAAAAGGGCGTGGTCACGGAAGTGATCGCGGTGTCCTGCGGCGTTGCGCAGTGCCAGGAAACCCTGCGCACGGCGATGGCCATCGGCGCGGATCGCGGCATTCTGGTGGAAACGGCGGAAGAGCTCCAACCTCTGGCCGTCGCCAAGCTGCTCAACGCGCTGATCGCCAAGGAACAGCCCGGCCTCGTCATTCTCGGCAAGCAAGCCATCGACGACGACTCCAACCAGACCGGCCAGATGCTGGCTGCGCTGGCCGATCTGCCGCAGGCGACCAACGCCTCGAAGGTGGAAGTGGCTGGCGACAAGGTCAACGTCACTCGTGAAGTGGACGGCGGTCTGGAAACTCTGGCGCTGAACACGCCTGCGGTCATCACCACCGACCTGCGTTTGAACGAGCCACGTTATGTGACTCTGCCCAACATCATGAAGGCCAAGAAGAAGCAGCTCGACACCGTCAAGCCTGAAGATCTGGGCGTCGATGTCGCTCCGCGTCTGAAGACGCTGAAGGTGTCGGAGCCTCCAAAGCGCGGCGCTGGCATCAAGGTGCCGGACGTTGCAGCGCTGGTCGACAAGCTCAAGAACGAAGCCAAAGTGATCTAAGGAATAAGGAGAACAACAATGACCGCACTCGTTATTGCAGAACACGACAACGCTTCGCTCAAGAGCGCCACGCTGAACGCCGTCACAGCCGCCAAGGCGTGCGACGCGGACGTGCACGTTCTGGTCGCTGGTGAAGGCGCAGCCGCCGCAGCACAAGCTGCCGCGCAGATCGCTGGCGTCTCCAAAGTCATCCTGGCCGAAGGCGCGAGCCTCAAGGACGGACTGGCTGAGAACGTAGCCGCTCAAGTTCTCGCCATCGCATCGAACTACAGCCACATCCTGTTCCCCGCAACCGCTGCTGGCAAGAACGTCGCTCCGCGCGTCGCCGCCAAGCTGGACGTGGCGCAGATCAGCGACATCACCAAGGTGGTTTCAGCTGACACGTTCGAACGCCCGATCTACGCAGGTAACGCCATCGCCACCGTGCAGAGCACCGACGGCACCAAGGTCATCACCGTTCGCGGTACTGGCTTTGATGCTGCTCCAGCAACCGGTGGTTCGGCTTCCGTGGACACCGTGGCAGCCGTGGCCGATTCCGGCAAGAGCGCTTTCGTGGGCCGCGAAGTCACCAAGAACGACCGTCCCGAGCTGACAGCAGCCAAGATCATCGTCTCCGGTGGCCGCGCTCTGGGCTCGGCCGAGAAGTTCACCGAAGTGATGACGCCTCTGGCCGACAAGCTGGGCGCTGCCATCGGCGCATCGCGCGCTGCGGTGGACGCGGGCTACGCACCGAACGATCTGCAGGTCGGCCAGACGGGCAAGATCGTTGCGCCTCAGCTGTACATCGCCGCGGGCATCTCCGGCGCGATCCAGCACTTGGCCGGCATGAAGGACTCCAAGGTGATCGTTGCGATCAACAAGGACGAAGAAGCACCGATCTTCTCGGTGGCTGACTACGGCTTGGTGGCGGATCTGTTCACGGCGGTGCCTGAGCTGGTCAAGGCCTTGTAAGCCGACGGCGATACAAAACGGGGCATCCTGCGCGATGCCCTTTTTTTCGCCAGTTTTTGCAATTTTTTATTGAGTTACCACCATGAGCTACGTCGCACCCCTCAAGGACATGCTGTTTGACATCGAGCACCTCGCCAATATCGAGCAGGTTGCAAAGATCCCCGGTTTCGAAGATGCAGGACTCGAAACCGCGCAAGCCGTGCTGGAGGAGTGCGCCAAGCTCTGCGAGGGCGTCGTGGCTCCGCTGAATGTTCCGGGTGATCTGAATCCCTCGTCGTGGAAAGATGGTGTCGTCACCACCACGCCGGGTTTCAAGGACGCCTTCAAGCAGTATGGCGAAGGTGGCTGGCAGGGTCTGCAGCACCCGGTCGACTTCGGCGGCCAGGGGCTGCCCAAGGCCATCGGTGCGGCCTGCATTGAAATGCTCAACAGCGCCAACCTGAGCTTCGCGCTGTGCCCGCTGCTGACGGACGGTGCCATCGAAGCGCTGCTCACTGCCGGCAGCGACGAGCTCAAGAACACCTATCTCGAAAAGCTCGTGACCGGCCAGTGGACCGGCACGATGAACCTGACCGAACCACAGGCAGGCTCCGATCTGGCGCTCGTGCGCACCAAGGCGGAGCCGCAGCCCGATGGCAGCTACAAGGTCTTCGGCACCAAGATTTTCATCACCTACGGCGAGCACGACATGACGGACAACATCGTCCATCTGGTGCTCGCTCGCGTGGCGGGCGCGCCTGAGGGCGTGAAGGGCATCAGCCTGTTCGTCGTGCCCAAGTTCATGGTGAACAAGGACGGATCGCTCGGTGACCGCAACGACGTGCACTGCGTGTCCATCGAACACAAGATGGGCATCAAGGCATCGCCCACCGCCGTGCTGCAGTTCGGCGACCACGGCGGCGCCGTCGGCTATCTGGTCGGTGAAGAAAACCGCGGCCTCGAATACATGTTCATCATGATGAACGCCGCGCGCTACTCGGTGGGCGTGCAGGGCATCGCCGTGGCCGACCGCGCCTACCAGAAGGCCGTGGCCTACGCCAAGGATCGCGTGCAGAGCCGCCCGGTCGATGGCTCGGTCAAGGGCAGCGCCACCATCATTCACCATCCTGACGTGCGCCGCATGCTC
The DNA here is from genome assembly GCF_015354245.1 of Diaphorobacter caeni. GTDB lineage: Bacteria > Pseudomonadota > Gammaproteobacteria > Burkholderiales > Burkholderiaceae_C > Diaphorobacter_A > Diaphorobacter_A caeni. The sequence continues at coordinate 138,220 of NZ_JADKYZ010000008.1, read as the reverse complement.
ATGACCATGCGCGCCTACGTTGAAGGCTGCCGCGCGATGGCGCTCACAGGCGCTGCCGCGTACGACGCGGCGCACGCTCATCCCGATGCGCAGGTGCGTGCCGACAACGCCACTTTCTACGAATTCCTCGTTCCGCTGATCAAGGGCTACAGCACCGAGATGAGCCTCGAAGTCACCAGCCTCGGCGTGCAGGTGCACGGCGGCATGGGCTTCATCGAAGAAACCGGCGCCGCGCAGTACTACCGCGATGCCAAGATCCTGACGATCTATGAAGGCACGACCGCCATCCAGGCCAACGATCTGGTGGGCCGCAAGACCACGCGCGACGGCGGTGCATCCGCCAAGGCCATCGCCGCGCAGATCGAAAAGACGGAAGCCGAACTCAACGCCAACGGCAGCGCCGATGCGAAGGCCGTCGCCGCGCGTCTGGCCACTGCGCGCAAGGCGTTCCTTGACGTGGTGGACTTCATGGCCGGTGCCGCCAAGACATCTCCCAACGACGTCTATGCAGGCAGCGTGCCGTACCTGATGCTCACCGGCAATCTGGTCGCGGGCTGGCAGATGGGGCGCGCGCTGCTCGTGGCGCAGGCGTTGTCCGCCAAGGGCGAAGACAAGGCGTTCATGGACGCCAAGGTCGCCACCGCGCGCTTCTATGCAGATCACATCCTCGTGAAGACCGGCGCGCTGCGCGACAGCATCGTCGACGGCGCATCCACCGTGATGGCGCTGCCGCAGGAAGCGTTCTGATCGAGCACCGTCGCCACTGATCTGCCGGCATCCAGCGGAGCAGTGGCGACGATTTCATCGTCACCGCAACACCTACACCCACACCTACATCTATATCTCAGGAGACTCCCGCCATGTCCAAGCTGCCACCCGTGCTGCAAAAGCTCGCGCTGCCCGTGATCGCATCGCCCATGTTCATCGTCAGCACGCCTGCGCTGGTGATCGCACAGTGCAAGGCAGGCATCATCGGCTCGATGCCCGCGCTCAACGCACGCCCGGCGGAGCAGCTTGACGACTGGCTGGCGGAGATCACCGAAACGCTGGCCGCGTGGGACAAGGCACACCCCGATGCTCCCTCCGCTCCGTTCGCGATCAACCAGATCGTGCACAAGAGCAACGACCGCCTGGAGCACGACCTGCAGGTCTGCGCCAAGTACAAGGTGCCGCTCATCATCACCAGCCTCGGTGCGCGCGAAGACCTGAATCAGGCCGTCCATGGATGGGGCGGCGTGGTGCTGCACGACATCATCAACAACAAGTTCGCGCACAAGGCGATCGAGAAGGGCGCCGACGGCCTGATCGCCGTCGCGGCCGGAGCGGGCGGCCACGCGGGGGTGAAGAGCCCGTTCGCGCTGATCCAGGAAATCCGCCAGTGGTTCGACGGCCCGGTCGCGCTCTCGGGCTCCATCGCCACGGGTGACGCGGTTCTGGCCGCGCAGGCCATGGGCGCGGACTTCGCCTACATCGGTTCGGCCTTCATCGCGACGGAAGAGTCCCGTGCATCGGACGCCTACAAGCAGGCCATCGTAGACAGCAACTCCGACGACATCATCTACAGCAACCTGTTCACCGGCGTGCACGGCAACTATCTCGCGCCCAGCATTCGTGCGGCGGGACTCGATCCAGAGAACCTGCCCGAATCCGACCCGAGCAAGATGAGTTTCAGCGGCGGCGGCTCAGCCAAGGCATGGAAGGACATCTGGGGCAGCGGGCAGGGCATCGGCAGCATCGACAAGATCAGCTCGACGGCGGATTTCGTGGCCCAACTCAAGCGGGAATACGCGGCTGCGCGGGATCGCCTCAAGCTATAAGAGCGTGTTGGCGATCTCCACACGGTCTTGCAGGCGCCGCCTCGGGCGGTCTGCCGCGTTGCAAATCCTCGTAATAGCACGAGCCATTGCTGCGCCTTGCAGCCCATCCCGATCCGCACCCTGCAAGCCTCGCGCTGAGATCGTCAACACGCTCTAAGCATCACGTTTGCACAAAACTGGAGAAGGGCACCTTGGGTGCCCTTTCCTTTTGGCGGGGCAGCCCGCATTTTTTGAAAACCGAGCGCAGTCAGGCTACGGCATTGGATGCAGCCGATACCGCAAACCGGTCGCGCCCCGCGCGCTTGGCTTCATACATTGCCTGATCGGCCTCGCGCAGCATGGGAGGCCAGAGTTCATTCAGGGGGCTGGCCGCATCGGTGTTCTTCAACGGCTGCACATGCAGACCCGCGCTGACGGTGACCTGCATCGCCAAGCCCTCCACCTGCAGCGGCGTTTCGCGCACGGCGTGCAGCAGGCGTTCGGCCACTTTGCTGGCGCTGGGCAGGCTGGTCCGGGTGAGCACGATGACGAACTCCTCACCGCCATAGCGGGCCAGCAATTCTTCCTGCCGCAGATGCTGGCGCAGCACGGAGGCCACGTGCTGCAGCACCAGGTCGCCGATGTCGTGGCCCTGAGTGTCATTCACCCGTTTGAAGTGGTCGATGTCCAGCAGGATCACGCCCAGCGTCATGCCCTCGCGCTGCAACGCGGGCAGCAGACGCAACAGTTGCCGCTCCAGACTGCGGCGGTTGGGCAGTCGGGTGAGCGCATCCAGCTCGGCGGCCACGCGCTCGGCGGCGCTGCGGCGGTCCTGCAGCAGCATCAGATAGCTCAGCACGCTCAGCTGCAGATTGAGGAACATCGTGGCGCACAGAGCCCATGCGGTGATCTGCCCCGCCATGGACTGCGGAATGGGCGACATCGTGCCGGGAGGACTGCTCGGCATCGCGAAAGGCAGAACGGTCATCGCCTGAATCGCGGCACCGAGCAGCATGACTTTCCAGCCATTGCCGACGATCTCCTTGCGCGCATGAACCACCACCGTGCACAGCATCGCGATCTGAACCACGAACCCCGCATTGCTCAGTTGCGACCAGCGGACGAAGTCACCCCATGACAACACTGTCCACAGCACCGGGAACACCAACGGCGTCAGCGCCAGAAGCAGATCCCATGCATCCCATTTGCGCATCAGAAAACGCCGCAGCCCCAAACTCGCCAGCGACGACGCCACACCCACCAGCGCATAGGCCGTGCGCAACGTGGGTTCGGTGGGAAAGGTGTCGGACAGCGCGATCAGCAGATACCCCGTGCCCACCACGCCCATCGACGCCGTGATCCACCTCACCCCCTGCCGCGGGAAACTGCGGGTCACCACCCACAGCAGCCCACCCAGCGACCAGCCTGACAGCCCCGTCATGGCAAAGGCGGTTTCGGGGTTGAGCATGGGGATTGGCATGACAGCGGCAGCGCTAGCGAAGTGATGGATTTGAAACGTATCGATACATGATAGCGACTTGTCGGGCGTGTGAGCACGGGCGGTTCAGTGCAACGGTGCGGGGCATTCTGGGGCTCGCGTGAAACGATATGAGGCGAGCACCGCCTATCCAGAATGGCTGTAAATCCTTCAGAGTCCTCCGATGGACCGCGTGGCTCGGATGATTGCAACGACTGCCGTTGCAGCTCAGCGCACGGCCGATGGCAAATAGCCAAAGCGTGCGTGAAAACGTTCAGCAAATCGTGCGCGTGATTTGTATCCGCAGGCTTGCGAGATATCGGATATGTGGAAGGATGTGGTTTGAAGCAGCATCAATGCGTGGTGCATGCGGACGTCGATCAACAGGTCTTCAAACCGGGTGCGCTCATCTGAAAGGCGTCGCCTCAAGGTTGCCTCGCTCATGGCAAGAGCGCGTCCCGCCTCGCGTGCCGTCCATTGCTGTTCCGGCGCTTCACTTATCAATGTGCGCAATCGCCTCGAGGCACTGTTTAACGGGCTCTGCTGAAAGAGGCTGCCCCTTTCTGCAAGCGCCGCGAGCAAATCCATCAACCGGTACTGAAGGCGTTCATCGCTCACGCGCTGTGCGTCCACGCTGGCGAGCACATGCTGCAGCGTAGATGTCAGGTCATCATCCAGCAGCACTTGGCGGAAAGAAGGAGTCCGTTCCTTGTCCATCTGTGTCGGGGTGCGCGTGCGATGGAATGTCTCCAGCAGAGTGCTGGGGAGCGTCAGGAAAATGGACCGAAAACGCTGCTCCACACCCCCCGGTGTTTTGACAAGGTGCGCGCTGGTGTTGGCCTCGACGAGCAGCAGCGAGGAGGGGGTGTCGACGGTGAGCTGCTGGACTGTGTCGTCGAGATCAATCCGTCCCGCAGCAACCAGCAGCACGGTCGCGTCATGAAACAGGAAGCGGGGCGTGCGCTGCGCTTTCATCAAACACGGCTGCGCAAGGCTGCATAGGCTGCGCCGCAGCATGGGTGTGCCCGATGGCAACCGCCAACGGGCACTGCCGTCATCCTCATCAGATGCGGAATGGGTGATGCGTGACGGCCCCATGTGACCCTTCAAGCAAGCAAGATCTTGGGGTTCAGGCTGTAGAGACCAGTCAAGCTGGCTTGACCCAGCACTTGGGCCGATGCCAGTGCTGTGCGCACATTGGCGCCCGTGAGCGGACCTGCGACGACGAGCGTGGGTGTGGCCAGCGCGTAAACCGTGAAGATGTAGTGGTGCATCAGAGTGTCATTCCAGGGTGGGCAGGGGCCGTCGTAGCCGTAGTAGTCGCCTTTCATTTGCTCATCGCCTGCGAACCAGCCGGTGTAGTCGTTGATGCCATGGCGCAAGCCGGAGATGGTGGCGGGGCCGGGTTTGCCACGCGGTGTCACACCATCTGAGTGCGCGCCCGCCAGGATTTCATGCGTGTCGGCTGGAATGTCAAGCAGCAGCCAATGGACAAAGTCGACCCGGGGCAGCGCAGCGGGCACTTCTCTGCCTTCCTGATTCACGTCATCGCCCCGGCTGGGCACATCGGGGTCATGGCAAACCACCACAAACGACTGGGTGCCTGGAGGTGCATCACTCCACGCAAGGTGTGGGTTGCGATTGGACGACAGCGCGACATGCGTGGCGGCATCAGGTACCGCGAACGCGAATTCGCCGGGGATGATCTGACCGTCTTGAAAGCTGTGACTGATGAGTTGCATGGGACGTTCTTTCCGTAGGTGAGTGGGATTGACGATTGCATCCAAGGGGCAATGCATGTTCACAAGTGTAGAGCGCGGCAAATCATTCGGGTCACCAAATCCGATCAAATATCATCCCAATCGAATCATTTTGACCTGATAGGCTTTGTTTTGGTAAATCTGCCGTGAATGTGAATCACGCCGAATCTTGTGGAAATCCGCTCGTGGCGGCGGCTGTTTGAATATTTCCTTGGCGATTCCAGCGGACACTCCCGCATCGCACGCGCAGCAATCAAATGAAATGTTACAAATTGATATTTATGTATAGAATAGAAAATATCTAGCAACTGGCCGCCATCAAATTCTCATGAAGAAACCCGCCATCATTTCCGCGCTTCTCTCCCTGTTCGCAGTGTTTGGAGGAGGCGTAACGCATGCCCAATCCACGGGCAATCTGCAGGCATCCTCGATCGTGGTTGTGCCGGATTCCGGCATGTGGTCATTTCCCGCCGAGCAGACGGGCCAGCCCGGACGTGGATTTCAGCTGGATACGCAGGGCGACACTTTGGTGATGTCCTATTACGGCTATCGCGCTGATGGTGCAGCCACTTTCTATCTGGCCAGCGGCAAGCTTGCCGGTGACAGCTTTTCCGGATCTTTGATGGAGTACGCCAAGGGGACCGCCCTGGGCCGGCCGTTTCAGAACGGGGTGGAGCTTGGTTCGGCTGGTGTCGTGAAGATCACGTTCAGGGACAGCACGCACGGCACCATGACCTTGCCGGGGGAGCAGCCACAGGAGATTTCCCGGTTCGTGTTCAGCGATGCGTCCGTCGAACTGAATGACAGGTACTTTGGCGGATTCCGGGTTGCGGCTGACAGCAAGGGTGAACGCAACCCTGTCACCTTCCATTTCACGGAAGCGCGCGATGGTCGCTTTGGCCTTCTGATCGTGGCCACTGGAGGCAGCGAGTCCTGCAAGTTCACCGGCTCCTACGAGTTGCGCGGCGTGTCTCTCAGCGCGAGCGGGAACTACGTGTGCAATCCGGGCGATGATGGGACGTTTACCGCACAGGACATCAAGGTTGATGCCAATGGGAACTTCACTGCGATGTTTGTCAGCACGACGGCAAATGGGCGCGAAACATATACCGACTATTTGATTGGACGCTGATCGCCTTGATGAGGGCTAGTGGCGTTGCGCACTGCCGCGTGGGTCTGGATTCGATGGCCGGCGAAGGTCCTGACGCTTGACTTCTGCGATGCGGAAAGCGGCAGTTGCGCTCCATTCCACGGCGCACGGTTCCGTTCGCTGATTCCGCTTGTTTTCGGTGTTATCTTCCCGGCACTATGCAAAGTCTTTTTCACCTCGCTTATCACGTCACCGACCTCGATGAGGCTCGCCGGTTCTACCGCGATGTGCTGGGCTGCGCGGAAGGGCGCAGCACGGACACGTGGGTGGATTTCAACTTTTTCGGGCACCAGATCTCGCTGCATCTGGGCGAGCCGTTTCCCGTGGCGAACACCGGGCGCGTGGGCGTTCACATGGTGCCGATGCCGCATCTGGGCCTGGTGCTGCTCAAGCCCGACTGGCTCAAGCTGGCCGAGCGTCTGAAGGCGGCGAACACGCAGTTCGTGCTGGAGCCGCAGGTGCGTTTCGAGGGTGAACCTGGCGAGCAGTGGACAATGTTCTTCCGTGATCCATGCGGCAATCCTATTGAAGTAAAGGGCTTCGTGAGCTGGGAGCAGGTGTACGAGCACTGAAGCGCCTTGGTCGGCCGCCGCGTGGTGGCGTCGACCATCTGAATTGAATGCCGGCCCGAAGCGATGCTCTCATGTCGCTTCGGGCCGATTTGTTTGGGGCGTAGTTTGTCCAGCCATTACGGGTAAATACGGGTGCTCCATTCAGGCAAATGCACATTCAATGGCGTGCCGTAAGTTTCGCGAAAGCAAGGGATTTTGGATTTTTGATAATCCGTAAGTCATTGATATGACGGAATTTATTGGAATTCAACAGGGCGCTGAGTGAGTGCGTGGTGAGCGGTATTTAATCTGGTTTCCTAAAGTACAATTTCGAGCCTTGGGGGGAGACTTCTCATCCGGTTTTCTTGGCTTCATAGCTGTGCATAATCGCGTGTGTCTTTAGATAGGCAGCCGCTGGTAGTGTGAGAAGACCGCTTGACGGGGGTGCTGCGCGGAGCAGGGGCCGGCTGGCAGCAAGGTTTTATCGGAACAGGCCGCAAGGCTTCGGATGTCCGGGGCACGGGTTGCTTCGGTGCACAGAACAAAGATCTAACAGATGATGGTGGAGTTGGTGTGAGAGTCGAGTTTTCCATTCGGGCCAGCTCGGCCGTGGCCTGCGGATTGCGCGAGCACGTCGAGTGGCAGCGTTGGGCCGAGTCGCCGTCACCATCTGTTCCTGGCGGCGAGCTGGGGCTCGACCTTTCCCATGTGCCGGCGATGGCGCGCCGCCGTCTGGGCCGGTTGGCCAAGATGGCCGTGCTGGTGGCCGATGACGTGTTGCAACGGGAACAGCTGGAGGATCTGCCGGTGGTCTGGACGTCCCGTTATGGCGATGCGGAAAAGTCTCTCGCGCTCCTGCGCTCGCAGGTCGCCGGCGAGCCTTTGTCTCCTACTGCTTTCGGTCTCTCCGTGCACAACGGCGTGGGCGCGCAGCATTCGATTCTGCGCGGCATGGTGGCCAACGCGATCTGCGTGGCATCGTCGGGCAGCGTGCCGGAGGCGGGTGTGGTCGAGGCGTTGGGGTTGATGGCCGATGGCGCCTCCGACGTGCTGCTGGTCTGCTACGACGAGCCGCTGCCCGGTGAATACGCGGGCTTCTCCGAATCGACCCCTTCAGAGTTCGCGTGGGCGGCGCTGCTCACCGGCAAGTCCGATGGTGTGCCGAGCTTTGCGCTGTCGGCATCGGCAAGCGCGCCTCCTGATTGTGACGTCACCTCTTTGCCCCATGGCCTGCGCGTGCTTCAGTTTCTTTTGGCGGCCGATCAACCCGGCTTGACGCACGCGCGTGGCGAGGGTGGGAGCTGGATATGGGAGCGGCTGCATGCTTGAGCGCCTGAACCGCGGCTGGCGCGTCGTCGCCACCGGCTTCTGCTTTGCGATGTTCGGCCTTGGGGGGCTGTTCATCCGGCTGGTCGTCTATCCGCTGTTGCTGCTGTTCACCCGCGATGCCGAACGCCGCAAGAACGCGGCGCAGGCGGTGATCCATCACAGTTTCCGCTTCTTCGTGGGGCTGATGAATTTCGTCGGCGTGATCTCGTACGAGGTGCGCCACCTCGAGCGCCTTGACCGCAAGGGGTTGCTGATTCTGGCCAACCATCCGTCGCTGATCGATGTGGTGTTTCTGGTCTCGTTCATTCCGCGAGCCGACTGCATCGTCAAGGAATCGCTGCTCAGGAATCCGTTCACGCGCGGGCCGATCCATGCGGCGGGTTTCATCTGCAACAGCGGCGGCGCTCAACTAGTGGAAGACTGCAACCGTTCGCTGGCCGAGGGCAACAATCTCATCATCTTTCCCGAGGGCACGCGCACGCCGCTGGTGGGGGACGTGAAGCTGCAGCGCGGCGCCGCGCACGTGGCGGTCAAGGGGCGGGTGAACATCACGCCCGTGCACATCCACACCAGCCTGCCGATGCTGCCCAAGGGGCGCCCTTGGTGGAAGGTTCCGGCGCGCAAGCCGCATTTCATTTTCGAGGTTCGAGAGGACATCGACATCGAAGAATTCTGCGTGGCCGCAGGCAATGAGTCGCTGGCCGCGCGACAAGTCACGGACTACCTGTCCGACCATCTTTTCAGAGGACCCTCACGTGCTTCAGCTTGAACAGGAAATCAAGGAGCTCATCATCTCGTCGCTCGCGCTCGAGGATATCGCTCCACAGGACATCGATTCCACCCAGCCACTGTTCGTGGATGGCCTGGGGCTGGATTCCATCGACGCGCTCGAGCTCGGTCTCGCGCTGCAGAAGAAATACGGCGTGAGCATGTCCGCCGATTCCGAGCAGACGCGCCAGCACTTCAGCAGCGTCAACGCGCTGGTGGCATTCGTCGCCGGCAACCGCGCGCAGTGAGCCGACGCGGCTCCTCGCATCCCCGACACTCTCTCATTTCTCATTGGATACGGCCATGAACAAGCAGGAAATCTTTGAGCACATCGTCCGCATCCTGGACGAGAACTTCAGCATCGAGGCCGCGCGCGTCACGCCCGAGGCAAAGCTCTACGACGATCTGGACATCGACAGCATCGATGCCGTGGACCTGATCGTGCAACTCAAGCCGCTGGTGGGCAAGCGCCTGAACGCGGAGGCGTTCAAGTCCGTGCGCACCGTGCAGGACGTGGTCGATGCGCTGCACAAGCTGGTGAACGAAGACCCGCAGGCCGCCTGATCCACGGCGCACGAGCAACGCAAGGACCATCCGCATGCGCAACTGGGTGAAATGGGCCCTGATCGTGTTGACGGTGCTCTATCCGCTCGTGGTGTATGCCGCGATCGGACGGATACCGCCGCAGTGGCTCGCCCTGCTGCTGACGGGCCTGGCCGTGGCGCGCGCGCTTGCGGTGCGCCAGCGGTTCTGGTGGCTGGTGGCCGGTGGTGCCGCGATTCTCGGCGTGGCCGCGTGGCTCAGCCAGGATGCGCTGATGGTCAAGCTCTACCCGGTGTGGGTGAACGTCGTGATGCTGGCCGTGTTTGGCTACAGCCTGTTCCATCCGCCCTCGGTCGTCGAGCGTCTTGCGCGTCTGCACGAGCCCGATCTGCCGCCCTCCGGCATAGCTTATACGCGCAAGGTGACTCAGGTGTGGTGCGGCTTCTTCGTGCTCAACGGCACGGCTGCGGCCATCACCGCCCTGTACGGCAGCGATGCCGTCTGGGCGCTCTACAACGGGTTGATCGCCTACGTCCTCATGGGCTGCCTCATGGGTGTCGAATGGCTGGTGCGCCAGCAGGTGCGCCGCAGTGGCGCTTCCGCTCACTGATCGAATGAACCCAGCAGACAAGGAATGACAAGTTGAAGCAGAGCGTGGCACTGGCTGACGTGGCGTTGGCCGCGGCAGGTGCGGACAGGCGTCCGGTCGCGACCGTGAACGGACGTGCCGTCGCGCACGCCGACTGGCTGCGCATGGCGCGTGGCTGGCGGGCGGCGTTCGAGCGCGTGACGGGCGACGAGGTGGGCTTTTATTTCGAGGACACGCTGGCGTTCTCCGCCGCGCTCTGGGGCGCATGGCATGCGGGGAAGACACCGGTGCTGCTCGGTGATGTGCAGCCCTCGACGCTCGCGCAGTTGCTGCCCACGGTGAGCGCCACGGCGGGGCTGTTGCCAGATGCGCTCGAGGCGCTGGAGCCGCGCGACGAAGGCGCGTTGCAACCCTTCGACATGCAGGCCGCGCGTCTTGTTCTGTTCACTTCCGGTTCGACCGGCAGGCCCGAGCGCATCGTCAAGAAGGTCGCGCAGCTCGACGCCGAGGTCCACAACCTGCAGGCCGCTTTCGGCAGCGCGCTGCAAGCGGACGCGCTGCAGGTGCTTGCCACCGTGTCGCATCAGCATATCTATGGGCTGCTGTTCCGCGTGCTCTGGCCGTTGTCGGCGGGGCGCGAGCTGGGGACGCGTTTTGCGCGCTATCCCGAAGACGTGCTGCAGCAGCTGGAGCAGGCAGGGCACGGCGTGCTCATCTCGAGCCCGGCCATGCTGAGCCGACTGCCGGTGCATCTGCCCTGGGGGGATGCGCGCACGCGGCTCAAGGCGGTTTTTTCATCGGGTGGACCGCTTGCGGTGCAGGGCGCCGAGTTGGCGCTCGCGACGCTGGGACACTCGCCGACCGAAGTCTTCGGCAGCTCCGAGACCGGCGGCATCGCATGGCGTCGTCGTGCGGAGCATGGCGACGTGTGGCAGACCCTGCCGGGCGTCGACGTGCGTTTGAACGACGGCGGACTGCTTGCGGTGCGCTCCGGCCATCTCGATGATCCGGCGAGCTGGTGGGAAACGGCGGACCGGGCCGAGCCGCTGAGCGGCGGTGCGAGCTTTGTGCTGCTGGGCCGTGCCGACCGCATCGTGAAGATCGCCGAGAAGCGCGTGTCGCTGACGGCGATGGAGCAGCGCCTGCAGGCGCACGAGCATGTGAAGCTGGCGCGCGCCGTACTCATCGAACGGGCGAATCTGCCCACGCGGGTGGGCATGGTACTTGAGCTGAGCGAGCCGGGTTGGCAGGCGCTGTTTGCGCAGGGTCGCCAGGCCATGGGCCATGCGCTGCGTGACTGGCTGGCGGATGTCGTCGAGCGCGTGGCGCTGCCGCGCAACTGGCGCTATGTGGTCCGCATGCCGATGAACGAGCAGAGCAAGATCACGCAGCAGAGTCTGCTGGCGCTGTTCGATCCGCTGATGCCGCCGCCGCAATGGGTGAGCCGCAGCGAGCTGGATGCGCATGTGACGCTTCAGGTGGTGCCCGAGCTGCGTGTGCTCGAGGGGCATTTCCCGCAGGCCAAGCTGATTCCTGGCGTTGCGCAGTTGCACTGGGCGGTCACGCTCGCGCGGCAGGCGTTCGACATTCCGGGCGTCTACGCGCGTGCGGAAGTCGTGAAGTTCCAGCAACCGATTCTGCCGGGCGACACCGTTGAGGTGCAGCTCAAGCGGATACCCGAAAAGGATGCGATCCAGTTTGCATTCACCTCCCGCCGTGGCGCGCACGCCAGCGGCCGTCTGCTCATAGGTGCATGAACCATGGCGCATTCCATCGTCACCATCATTCCCGTCTACAACCACCCGGACACCATGGACGCCATGCTGCGCGGCGTGCTCGCGGCGGGCCTCGACTGCATCATGGTCGATGACGGCTCCGACGCGAACTGTGCGCGGGTGCTCGATGAACTGGCCCTCCGATACGCGCCACGCGTCGAGCTGCTGCGCCTGGCCGTCAACGAGGGCAAGGGCGGCGCGATGATCGCGGGCATGCGCCACGCTCAGAAGCGCGGCTTCACGCATGCGGTGCAGATCGATGCCGACGGACAGCACGCGACCGGCGACATCGCGGCCTTCGCGGAGTCCTCGCGCCAGCATCCCGCTGCCATGATCTGCGGTGCACCGATCTACGACGAGAGCGTTCCCAAGGCCCGGCTTTATGGCCGCTATGCGACGCACATCTGGGTGTGGATCAACACGCTGTCGCTGGACATCCGCGACTCGATGTGCGGCTTTCGCGTCTACCCGCTCGCCGACGCGCTGCGTGCCGTGGACAGCGCACGCATCGGCAAGCGCATGGAGTTCGACCCCGAGATCCTCGTGCGCATGCACTGGCATGGCGTGCCGTTCGTGAACCAGCTCACGCGCGTGACCTATCCGCAGGACGGGCTCTCGCATTTCCGCGTGCTGCGCGACAACGTGCTGATCTCCAAAATGCACGCGCGCCTGTTCGCCGGCATGCTGCTGCGCAGCCCCGTGCTGCTGGCGCGAAAGCTCACCGGGCGACGCCGCAGCGGGGCGCTCACATGAGTCCATCGATGCACGAAACGAACGACAATCCACTCGCCAACGAATCTGCCGCCACCACGCATTGGGCGCAGATCGGCGAGAGCACGTTCGTGGCGGGCATGTGGCTTCTGTTCCAAGTGCATCGGGTGCTGGGGCGCTGGCCGTTTCTGCTGTGCCTCTATCCGGTGGTCACCTATTACTGGCTCAGCAAGCCGATTGCGCGACGCTCATCGCTCGAGTATCTGCAGCGCATGCAGGAGGCGCATGGCCTCTGGAAATCCACGCCCGGCTGGCGCCAGAGCCTGCGGCACTTTCGCATGTTCGCGCAGGTCATCCTCGACAAGATGCTGGCGATCTCGGGCAGCTATCCCGCGTCGCGCGTGGACATCAGCGGGCACGAGGCGATTCTCGCGCTCATCGAGCGGGGGCAGGGCGGTGTGTTCGTCACCGCGCACATGGGCTGCATCGAGCTGTGTCAGGTACTGGCCGAGCGGCGCAAGGGCCTGCGGCTGAACGTGCTGGTGCACACGAGGCATGCGGAGCAGTTCAACCGCGTGCTGCGCCGCCTTGCGCCCGAGAGCAAGGTGCGCTTTCTGCAGGTCACCGATTTCAACGCGGCCACCGCCATGATGCTGTCCGAGCGCGTGGCGCAGGGCGAATTCATCGCGATCGCGGGTGACCGCGTGCCGGTGCAGAAGAGCAAGACCACGTCCGCGCGGTTTCTGGGCCACGAGGCGGCGTTTCCAAGCGGCCCCTATGTGATTGCCGCGTTGCTCAAGTGCCCGCTGTTTCTGATGACCTGCACGCGGACAAGCCATGAAAATGGCGGCGGCTACGCGCTGCGCATCGCCGAGTTGGCCGCGCAGGTCGAACTGCCGCGTGGACGGCGCGAGCAGGCGATGGCTGACTATGCGGGCATGTACGCCCGCGCGGTCGAGGACCGCCTTGCGAAGGCGCCGTTCGACTGGTTCAATTTTTTCCCTTTCTGGGCACAGGCGCAGCGGCCCGACGACAAGCCCGCAGCCGCTCCAGCACAACGATAGAAGATGACAGGCATGACACAGAACGCGACTCCGGCGCTCATCATTTTTGATGGCGGTCCGTTGCAGATCGAGGAGATCACGGCGATTGCGCATCAGCGCGCGAAGGTGCAGCTCTCGCCCGAGCCGGCCTTTCGCGAACGCATCCAGCGCGGCGCGGATTTTCTCGACCGACTGCTCAGCGAGGACGGCGTCGTCTACGGAGTGACGACTGGCTACGGCGACTCCTGCACGGTGGAGATTCCGCCCGAGCTGATTCCCGACCTGCCGCACCATCTCTACGCCTATCACGGCTGTGGCGCGGGTCGCTTTCTGACCGAGGTGGAGACGCGCGCCGTGCTGGCCTGCCGTCTCGCGTCGCTCTCGCGCGGGCTCTCGGGCGTGAGCTGGGCGCTGCTCAAGCAGATCGAGCATCTGATCGCGAACGACATCCTGCCCTGCATTCCGGCCGAGGGGTCGGTGGGCGCGAGCGGCGATCTCACGCCGCTGTCGTATGTGGCGGCGGTGCTCTGCGGCGAGCGTGACGTGATGTGGCGTGGCCAAGTCATGCCCGCCGCACAGGCGCTCGAACAGACGGGCGCGACGCCGCTGCGGCTGCGTCCCAAGGAAGGCCTTGCGCTGATGAACGGCACGGCGGTGATGACCGCGCTCGCCTGCCTCGCGTGGCAGCGCGCGGACTACGTGGCGCGTCTTGCGTGCCGCATCACGGCCGCCAACGTGGTCGGCATTGCGGGCAATGCGCACCACTTCGACGAAACGCTTTTCGCCGCCAAGCCGCATCCGGGCCAGCAGCGCACGGCCGCGCGCATTCGCGGTGATCTGGTGGCCGAGGCACCGCTGCGCAATTCGCACCGCCTGCAGGACCGCTACTCGCTGCGTTGCGCGCCGCATGTGATCGGCGTGCTTGAAGACGCACTGCCGTTTCTGCGCCAGCTGATCGAGGGCGAACTCAACTCGGCCAACGACAACCCGCTGATCGAGCCCGATCAGGAGCGCGTGCTGCATGGCGGTCATTTCTACGGCGGCCACGTCGCGCTCGCCATGGACACGCTCAAGAACACGATCGCCAACGTGGCCGATCTGCTGGACCGCCAGCTCGCGCTGTTGGTGGATACGCGCTACAGCCAGGGCCTGCCGTCGAACCTGTCCGCAGCACAAGGCCGCACGCAGGCCATCAACCACGGCCTGAAGGCGCTGCAGATCAGCGCGTCGGCCTGGACGGCGGAGGCCCTCAAGCAGACCATGCCCGCGTCGGTGTTCTCGCGCTCGACCGAGTGCCACAACCAGGACAAGGTGAGCATGGGAACGATCGCCGCGCGCGACGCGCTGCGCGTGCTCGAGCTCACCGAGCAGGTCATCGCCGCGATGCTGATCGCCGCGCGCCAGGCCGTACCGCTGCGCGAGCGCATTCAGCCTGATGTGCCGATCGGCGACGAGATGCGCGCATGGATCGCTGACCTCGCGGAACGCGTCGCGCTGGTCGAAGTGGACCGCGCACTCGACAAGGATCTGCAGCGTCTGCTGGTCGACATCCGCGCTCAAGCATGGAGCCTGTATGCCGACTGAGAATGAACTCGCGTCGCGCGAGCGTCTGACCTGCGAGATCGAGGTCACGCCCGCGTTCTACGACATCGACGTGATGGAGATCGTCTACCACGGCAACTACGTGCGCTTTCTGGAACTGGCACGCAGTGCGCTGCTCGCCAAGTTCGACTACGACTACCCACGCATGCGCGATTCGGGCTTTGGCTGGCCGGTGGTCGACATGCGCCTCAAGTACGTGCGGCCCGCGACCTTCGGGCAGAAGCTCAAGATCCGCTCGACGATCACCGAATGGGAAAACCGCCTGCGCATCGACTACGTGATCAGCGACGCTGAGACGGGCCAGAAGATCAACACGGCCTATACGATTCAGGTGGCCGTGGACATGCAGACGCGCGAGATGCGCTTTGTCTGTCCGCCGGTGCTGTGGGAGCGGCTGGGGGTGCAGCCATGAAGTCCATCCTGAAGTCGACCATTCTTTGTGCGGCGCTGCTGGCCATGGTGCCCGCCGCGATGGCTGAAAAACCTGCACCCGTTGCAGCCAAGGACCAGGTCACGCAAGATTTGCTGGAGAAGGTCAAGCAGCAGCTCAAGGACGCGCCGGTGGTGCGCGGCAACTTCGAGCAGGAAAAAAGCATCAAGGGCTTCAAGCAGCCGCTGCGCTCCTCCGGCGAGTTCGTGGTCGCGAAGAACAAGGGCATCGTCTGGCATGTGCTCAAGCCGTTTGAATCGACGCTGATCGTCAAGCCCGACAGCCTGCAGTCGCGGCGCGGCGATGGCGAGGTGAGCATGCAGATGCGTGCCGAAGACGAGCCCGTGCTGCGCACCGTGAACGCGATGCTGTTCGCCGTGATGTCGGCCGATCTGGTGCAACTGCGCCAGTTCTTCGAGGTGTCGGGCAAGGCGCAGGCCAGCGGCTGGCAGATGTACCTCGTGCCGCGCGACCCGATGCTTGCGCAGTGGCTGGCGTCGGTCGATCTGCAGGGAGGGGCCTTTGTTCGTGAAGTGAAGCTGCAGGAGGCGCGTGGCGACAGCAGCGTCATCCGCATCCAGGAGGCAACGGCCGAGCAGACGCTGCGCGATGCCGATGCCGCGCTGTTCCGCTGATGATGAATTGAACCGCACCGAATGACGCGCACTTCTCCCGACTTGGCCACCATGGAACGCCCCGCAGGCGTGCTGTGGCGTGTGGCTGCGCTGGTCTGGGCGCTGGTGGTGCTGGCCGTGTGCGTGCATCAGTTCCAGTTTTGGAAAGAGGGGCGCATCGACACCGATGTGCTTGCGCTGTTGCCGCTCAACGAGCAGGCGCCCGATGTGTCGATGGCGACGCAGCAGCTCTCCGAGCAGATGCAGCGCCAGATCGTGGTGCTGCTCGGAACGCCGCAATGGGACGAGACGCGTGCGGCGGCGCAGACCTTTCGCGCCGCATTGAAGACGCAGACGAGCGCACGCCTCAAGGAGGAGGCGATTGCGCGCGAATCATCGATGCAGTCGGCGCTCGCCTTCTACCAGCCGTGGCGCGCGAATCTCATCACCACGCAGCAGCAGGGCGAGCTTGCCAAGGCCAGCGATGAAAGCCTGGTGCAGCGCGCGCTGCAGGATCTTTATCAACCGGCCACGCAGGCGCGCCTGACCGATTGGGTGAATGACCCGCTCGGGCTGTGGACGCAGTGGTGGTCGGCGCGCGCGGCGCAGAGCCAGGCGCGGCCACGCGATTCCGAGCTGTGGGTGGCGGCCGACGGCAAGCAGTGGGTGGTGATGCAGTACGCGCTCGACGGCTCGGCTTTCAGCCTGTCGGGCAATCCGGTGATCGGTTCGGCGATGGAGCATGCCTTGAGCGAAGTGCGCAGGCAGTCGCCCGACGCGCAGCTCATTCTGGCCGGCGTGCCGCTGCATGCGGAGGCAGCCGCAGTGCAGGCCAACGGCGAGATCAACGTGATCGGCTGGGGTTCGCTCGCGGGGGTGCTGGTGCTCGCCTGGATCGCCTTTCGTTCGCTGCGGCCGGTGCTGCTGGTGGGCACGTCGCTGTTGATCGGCTGCGCGGTCGCGCTCAGCGTGACGGATCTGGTGTTCGGCAAGGTGCATCTGCTGACGCTGGTCTTTGGCGCGAGCCTCGTGGGCGTGGCCGAGGACTACGGGATTCACTATTTCGCGTCGCGCCAGGGTGCGCCGGGTAGCAAGCCGCATGCGCTGATGCGCGGCCTGCTGCCAGCGTTGTGGCTGGCGCTTGGCACCAGTGCGATTGCCTATATTGCGCTCGGCATGGCGGCGTTTCCGGGGCTGCGGCAGATGGCGCTGTTTTCGGTGGTGGGCCTCGCGGCCGCGATGTTGACCGTGATCTGCTGGTTTCCATGGCTGGATCGCGGCCGCGTGCCGCAGAGCCGTGCGGCGCTCGCCATCGGCAGGACGCTGGGCTGGTGGCCGCGCTGGCGCGGGGCGCTGCCGTGGTCGCTCGCGCTGTGTGCGCTGGCGCTGCTGTGGATCGGCAAGGGCCATCTGCTCAACGACATGGACGACGTGCGCCAGCTGCAGAACAGCTCGCCGAGCCTGATCGCGCAGCAGATGCAGGTCGGGCAGATACTCGGGCTGCCGAGCCCGGCGCAGTTCTATCTGGTCAAGGGCGCGAGCGCCGAAGAGGTGCTGCAGCGTGAAGAAGCACTCAAGCAGAGGCTCGACGCGCTGGTCGTGGACAAGGAGCTCACGGGCTACAGCGCGGTGTCCGACTGGGTGCCTTCGGCGCAGTTGCAGGCGCGCAATGCGGCTCTGGTGCAGCACGCGAACAAGGTGGTGCTCGACGGCGTGAACGCGCAACTGGGTGAGTCGTTCGCACCTGACACTTCCGCCGCTGCGGAACCGCTTACCGTGCAGGCGTGGCTGGCGCAGCCGATTTCGGCAGCCGCCCGCCCGCTGTGGCTGGGCGAGCGCGAGGGTGCGTTCCGCAGCATGGTGATGCTGCGTGGTGTGCGCGGGCAGGCGGCGTTGCCCGCGCTGTCGGCCGCGGCTGAGGGACTGGTGGGCGTGACCTGGGTGGACAAGCCAGCGGAGATTTCCGGGCTGCTCAAGCGCTACCGCATCTCGATGACCGAGTTGCTCGCGCTCGGCCATGTGCTGGTGCTCGCGGCGCTGTGCATCCGCTTTGGCCGCAGCGCGTGGCGCGCCTGGCTGCCGACGGTGCTCGCCAGTCTTGCGGTGGTCATCATCCTGTCGCTGATGGGCGAGCCGTGGCAACTGTTCAACGTGCTCGCGCTGATGCTGCTGCTTGGCGTGGGCATCGACTATGGCATCTATCTGCAGGAGCATGAGGACGATCCGCAGGCCTGGCTCGCGGTGGTGATCGGCGCGGGCAGCACCTGGCTGTCGTTCGGGCTGCTGGGGCTGTCGCAGACGCCCGCGCTGCGCGCGTTCGGCGTCACGCTGATGTTCGGCCTGCCCATCGTGCTGTTGCTCGCGCCGCTGTTCCGAGCTGGCCGTGATGGCGGCGATGGCGGCGCGTCATCCGCTGCGGCTACAGTCTCCCATTCAATAGAGGGCACTTCGCCCAAATCCAAAGCAAAAGCGTGAGGGTCGTTATGGACAACATCAAGGTCGAAGAGACTGAAATTCTGATCATCGGCGCGGGCCCTTCGGGCGCCGTGGCGGCGGGGCTGCTGCGCAAGCAGGGCCGCAAGGTGCTGATCATCGAGAAGGAAACCTTTCCACGCTTCTCCATCGGCGAGAGCCTGCTGCCGCAGAGCATGCAGTACATCGAGGAAGCCGGCATGCTGCAGGACGTGGTGGAGGCGGGCTTTCAGCACAAGAACGGCGCGGCCTTCGCCAAGGGGGAGCTGGCCACGGCCTTCGATTTCCGCGACAAGTTCTCCAAGGGCTGGGGCACGACCTACCAGGTGCAGCGCGCCAACTTCGACAAGGTGCTGGCGGATGCTGCCGAGAAGGCGGGCGCGGAAATCCGTTATCGCCACGTGGTGACGGCCGTTGACGTGAGCGGCGATCAGCCGGTGGTGCGCGTGCGTTCGGAGCAGGGCGAGGAGTATGCGGTGACCGCGCGCTATCTGCTCGACGCCAGCGGCTTCGCGCGCATTCTGCCGCGCATGCTCGATCTGGAGCGGCCCTCGGACTTCCCGGTGCGCGGCGCGCTGTTCACCCACATCGAGGACCGCATCGCGCTCGGCGAGATGGACCGCCAGAAGATCCTGATCAGCGTGCACCCCACGCACCACGACGTGTGGTTCTGGACCATTCCGTTCTCCAACGGCCGCTGCTCACAGGGCGTGGTCGGCACGCCCGAATATCTGGCGCAATATCAAGGCACCGAGGTGGAGCGCCTGCGCGCGATCATCGCCGAGACGCCATCGCTCTCGCATGTGCTGCGCAACGCCGTGTGGGACACGCCGGGCCGCACGCTCACCGGCTATTCGGCGAACGTGACCTCGCTGTGGGGCAAGAACTTTGCGCTGCTCGGCAATGCGGGCGAGTTCCTCGATCCGGTGTTCTCGAGCGGCGTGACGATCGCGGTGAAGTCGGCAAGCCTTGCCGCGAAGTGCATCGCTCGCGCATGGAACGGCGAGACCGTCGATTGGCAGGCCGACTACGCGGTGCCGCTGCAGGCGGGCGTGAACACCTTCCGAGCGTTCGTTTCCGGTTGGTATGAAGGTGGCTTCCAGGACGTGATCTTTCACGACCGCCACAGCCCCGAGATCCGCCGCATGATCTCGTCGATTCTTGCGGGCTATGCGTGGGACGATACCAACCCCTACGTGGCCGAGCCGCAGCGGCGCCTGAACGTGCTGCGCGAACTTTGCCAACAGCAGGCCAAAGAGGCGCTTGCATGACATCGCCCGTGAGCCGCATCGCTTGCTCGACTTGGCTGGCGGGCTTGGCCTCGGCGGCCTTGCTGGCGGGCTTGGCCTCGGCGGCCTTGCTGGCGGGCTGCGCGTCCGCGTCTCGCCACCAGGCCGATGCCGCCGTGGCGGGCCAGGTGGGCTCGCCGTGGCTGGCGCTCGCGCCGTCCGCGCTGGGCTGCGCCGCAGCGGTACAGCAGCGCCTGACCGTGCAGCCGCCGGGGCAGTCGCCGAAGGAGCTTGATGCGCTGCTCGAAATCGATGCGGGCAGCATGCGGCTCGCGATTCTGAACCTTGGCCAGATGGTCGGCACGCTGGACTGGAACGGAACCAAGCTCGATCCGCAGCTCTCGCGCTGGTGGCCTGCGGTGCTCAAGCCCGAGCAGGTGCTGAGCGACGTGCAGCTCGCGTTCTGGCCCGAAGCGGAGATTGCCCGGGCCTTGCCAGCGCAGTGGACGCTGGACGCGACGCCAAAGGAGCGCGTGCTGAAGTACGCGGGAGCGGAGCGGGTGAAGGTGCGGTTTCTCGATGCGAGCGCGCTTGAAGTCGTCTATCCGCAAGGCAACTGGTCGCTGCGCATCGACACGCCGGGCGGTGCCGATCTGTGCAGCAACAATGCGGGGCTTTGATGGTGATGGAGCGACCTCCCGTTTATCTGAATGCCGTCTCGGCGATCAGCGCGCTGGGCGCGAGTGCGGAGCAGATGCGCGCGCAGCTGTTCGCCGATGCCGATCCGCAGACCTTGCGCGTGACCGAGCAGTATTCGCCGGGGCGTGCGCTGGCTTTGGGCTGTCTGCCAAGCGATGTCGAGCTGCCTGCGCTGGACTTTGCCGTGCCTGCACAACGCTCGCGCAACAACGCGCTGGCCTGGGCGGCGATGCTGCCGCTCAAGCCGCAGATGGATGCGCTGATCGCGCGCGTGGGTGCCGAGCGGGTGGCGCTGATCGTGGGCACCAGCACGGGCGGCCTTGATGAGGGCATGTTCGCTGCCGATGCGTATCGGCGCGCGGGCGCTTTTCCGCAAGGCTTTGATTACACGGTGCAGGAGCTGGGCGACGTGGCGGGATTTCTCGCCACCCATCTGGGCATCCGTGGCCCGGTGCATGCGACGTCGACGGCCTGCTCTTCGGGTGCCAAGGCGCTTGCGAGCGGCGCACGGCTGCTGGTGAGCGGCATGGTCGATGCGGTGATCGCCGGTGGTGTGGATGCCTTGAGCGCGTTCACCGTGGCGGGTTTCAGCGCGCTCGAGGCGGTGTCCGCCGAGCGCTGCAACCCGCTGTCGGCCCATCGCCACGGCATCAATCTCGGCGAGGCTGCGGCCTTCTTCGTGATGACGCGCGAGCGCGGGCCGGTGCGGCTCGCGGGCTGGGGGGAGAGCCAGGATGCGCACCACATGTCCGCACCCGATCCGACGGGGCGCGGGGCGATCTCCGCGATGCAGCAGGCGCTGGATCGCGCGGGCATGGCGGCCGATCAGGTCGACTACGTGAACCTGCACGGCACGGCAACGCCCCACAATGATGCGATGGAGAGTCTGGCCGTGCACACGCTGTTCGGCTCGGGCGCGGCGGTCAGCTCGACCAAGCCGCTGACGGGTCATGCGCTGGCTGCGGCGGGTGCGCTGGAGGCTGCGATCTGCTGGCACGTGCTGCACGACAATCCGCTGGGCAAGTTGCCCGCGCATTGGTGGGATGGAGTGGCCGATGCGGGCCTGCCCGCGTTGCGGATTGCCGGGCCGCAAGACGCTCTGGGGCGAAGCGCCCGGGCGGTGCTCAGCAATTCTTTTGCGTTTGGCGGCAGCAACTGCTCCCTGCTGTTCGCGGCGGGTTGAACCGGGATGGACGATGACGGGATTGACGAATTGGTGATGAAGGAATTTTTGCCCATCGAGAACTATGTGCCGCATCGCGGCGCGATGCTGCTGCTCGACCGCCTGCTGGCGGCCGACGCGGAGAGTGCCGTGGCCGAGGTGACGGTGCCGCGCGACGGTCTCTATCTGCAGGATGAAGGAATGCCCGCATGGGTTGGGCTGGAATACATGGCCCAGACCGTGGCGGCCTGGGCCGGGTGGCGCGCGTTGCAGGCGGGACAGCAGGTCAAGCTCGGTTTTCTGCTGGGCACACGCAAGTACGATGCGGGTGCTGACTTCTTCGCTCCGGACACCGTGCTCACGGTGAGCGTGCAGTGCGAGCTGATGGGCGAAAACGGACTGGGCATGTTTGACTGCACAATCCGAGCCGATGAGGAGGTGCGGGCCACGGCGCGCATCTCCGTCTACGAACCCGAAGACGGCGGCGCCTATGTGCAGGCGCTGCAGAACACAGAGAGCTGATGACAGGAATGACGACTGAATCGACCACCAAGGGGACCGTTCTGGTGACCGGATCCAGCCGGGGCATAGGCCGGGCGATCGCGCTGCGTTTGGCGCGCGATGGCCATGACATCGTCGTGCATTGCCGCAGCGGCGTGGAGCACGCCAAGGAAGTGGTGGGAGCCATCGAGGCGCTCGGCCGCAGCGCGCGCGTGCTGCAGTTTGACGTGGCGGACCGCGCGGCCAGCATCGCGGCGCTTGAGGCCGACATGGAGCTGCACGGTGCCTACTACGGCGTGGTCTGCAACGCGGGCATCGCGCGCGACAACGCCTTTCCCGCGATGAGCGGCGAGGAGTGGGACGCCGTGGTGCACACCAACCTCGATGCGTTCTACAACGTGCTGCACCCCGTCGTCATGCCCATGGTGCGCAGACGCAAGCCGGGGCGCATCGTCACGCTGGCATCGGTGTCGGCGCTGATGGGCAATCGCGGCCAGACCAATTACAGTGCGGCCAAAGCCGGAGTGATCGCGGCCACCAAGTCACTGGCCATCGAGCTCGCCAAGCGCGACATCACGGTCAACTGCGTGGCGCCCGGGTTGATCGATACCGACATGGTGAGCGAGGAAGTGCTGGAGCACGCGATGGACATGATTCCGATGCGCCGCATGGGATCGGTGGACGAAGTCGCCGCCGTGGTGTCGTTTCTCATGGGGCAGGACGCATCGTATGTGACGCGTCAGGTCATTTCCGTCAACGGAGGGATGCTGGGATGAGCGCCTTGAACAGCCATCACAATGGCAAACGCCGCGTCGTGGTGACCGGCATCGGAGCGCTGAGTCCGCTCGGCCATGATTGGGCCACCGTGCGCGCGCAGTTGCACAGCGGCAAGAACGTGATCCGCTCCATGCACGAGTGGAAGGACATCGAGGGCCTGAACACGCAGTTGGGCTGCACCGTGCCCGCATTCGATCTGCCCGCGCACTACAACCGCAAGACCATGCGCAGCATGGGCCGCGTGGCGCTGATGGCCACGCGTGCGAGCGAGATCGCGCTCGAGAGTGCAGGGCTGCTCGACGACCCGCTGGTCAAGAGCGGCAAGATGGGCGTGGCCTACGGCTCGTCCGCCGGCACGCCCGCCGCCATCGGCGACTTCGGCCGGATGATCGCCGACAAGACGACCGAGGGCATCAACGCCAACACCTACATCAAGATGATGGCGCACACCGCCGCCGTCAACATCGCCGTGTTTCTGGGCCTGACGGGTCGCGTGATCACCACGTCGAGCGCCTGCACCTCGGGCAGCCAAGGCATCGGCTACGCGTTCGAGGCGATCCAGACCGGCAAGCAGGTGGCCATGCTGGCCGGCGGCTCCGAAGAGCTGGACGCGACGCAGGCGGCCGTCTTCGATACCCTGTTCGCCACCAGCGTGAAGAACGACACGCCAGACCTCACGCCGCGCCCGTTCGATGCGGCGCGCGACGGACTGGTGCTTGGCGAGGGAGCATGCACGTTCGTGCTCGAGGAACTGGAACATGCCAAGGCGCGCGGCGCGAACATCATCGCCGAGCTGATCGGCTTCGGCACGAATTGCGACGGCACGCATGTCACGCATCCGAACTCGGCCACCATGGCGCAGGCCATGCAACTGGCCATCGAGGACGCGGGCATTTCGGCTGCGGAGATCGGCTACGTGAACGCGCACGGCACCTCGACCGAGCAGGGCGACATCGCCGAATCGGCCGCGACCTACGAGATTTTCGGCAACCGTGTTCCGGTCAGCACGCTCAAGGGCTTCATGGGCCACACGCTTGGCGCGTGCGGCGCGCTCGAGGCCTGGATGACGCTCGAGATGATGAAGGACGGCCTGTTCGCGCAGAACGCCAACCTCACGCAGGTGGACGAGCGCTGCGCGCCCATCGACTACATCGTCGACCAGCCACGCGCGGTGCAGACCGATGTGGTGATGTCGAACAACTTCGCGTTCGGCGGCATCAACACGTCGCTGATCTTCAGGCGCTGGAGGGCGTAGATCGCGGACGCCTTCCTGGAACCACCGGGTGTGCAGCAGGCGTTGCCGACGCATTCCCGGACCATTCACTCAATACTCAACAGCGGGTCGGAGACCCACAACACAGGAGAAGACAGATGAGCATGAAGAAGACAGCCATGGTGGCACTGCTGGCGCTGGGCGCCGTGACAGCTGCACACGCGCGCAACGACGCGCTGATGTTCCCGATCGAGGACGTGATCCAGATGGGCATGGCCGACGGCAAGCTCGACGGCAGCGTGAAGTTCTACATGTCCGGTGCGCGCACGCCCGCCATCGCCGCCAAGCTGGGCGATGACACCTCCAACAAGAAGACCAACGGCGTGGGCAAGGACGACGCCACCGCCTGCAAGTGGGCCGCGCTGTCCGCGCTGATGGCCTTCCAGGATTCGGCCAAGCAAAAGGGCGCGAACGCGGTGGTGGACCTGCACAGCTTCAACAAGCGCAATGAGGTGAAGGATCCTTCCAACTTCCAATGCGCCGCCGGCAACATCATGGCGGGCGTCACGCTCAAGGGCACCTACGCCAAGACCAAGTGATCCATCGGATGGCCACATCGACAGTCCGGCTGTTGGTGGCCACCCGCTCGGCCATGTGGAGCGCTGCCGCGCGCAGCGCGTTCGACACCTGGCTGACCGCATCGGAACAGGACCGGCTGGCGCAGTTGCAGGCGCCAGCCCGTCGTGAAGAATTCATCGCTTGCCGATATGCCCTGCGCCTGCTGCTTGCGGGTGATGAGCGGCAGATCGCGCAATGGCCTCTGGATGCGCCGCCCGGACAGGCTCCGCGTGTGCAGCACGCACCGATCGCGCAGCTCGCGCACCCTGCACATTTCGCACAGGGCGGCGACATCCATCTTTCCCTTTCTCACAGCCACGGCCTCATCGCCTGCGCTGCGGCATCGCAGCCCGTCGGAGTCGACATCGAGGTGCTGACCCGCAAACCGCGCAGCACGCTGAGCGAACTCGCGCAGCTCGCCTGCACGCCCACCGAGCTCGATCAGCTGATGCGGATCGACGATGAGCAGCAGCGCCATCTGCAATTCATGCAGTGGTGGAGTTTGAAGGAGTCGTGGTTCAAACGAGCCGGAACAGGCGTCGATTTCCAACTGCTGCCACGGCTTGCATGCCAGCCGCAGGCCGATGATTCAGACGATTCCGATGATTCCGATGATTCAGATGCACATTCATGGCGGGCGAAAACGGCGGAAGGTGAGCCTGCCTGGCTTTCTGTTTGCTCGGCGGAACCTGGCTTTCGCTGTGAGCTTGTCGACCCCTGCGGCCTCGGCTTTTTCGACGCGGGCCGTTTTGCATTGAGGCTGCAATGAGGCCGCATTGACGCCTCATCGCCTCAACCAGTCCTCAATCCACCGCCACAAGCGCTCATCATCGCTGAACGCCACGTTGAAGCGCAGCCAGTCCGTGCGCTGATCATCGACGACGAACAACTGTCCAAGCCCGAGCAGAATGCCTTCTTGAGCGGCCGCAGCCGCCATGGTCATGGAGTCGGCCACCTGCGGATGCCGCGCCCAGAGATACATGCCTTCACGCGGCTCGCAGTACAGCTCGAAGCCGAGGCGCTGCAAGGCCTGCGCGACCTTGTCATGCGTGGCCGTCAGCCGCTCGCGCACCAGCTTGAGATGCCGTCGCCAGCGCCCATCCGTGATGACGTTGAACACCACTCGCTCTGCCACCTCGGAGCTGGTCAGGCCCGAGAGCATCTTGCGCTGCGTGAGTCGCGTGACGATGTCCTTGCGCGCCAGCAGATAGCCCACGCGCAGATTGGCCGAGACGGTCTTGGAGAAGCTGCCGAGATAGATCACGCGATCGAGTTGATCGAGGCTCGCGAGCGACGCCTGGTGGTTGGCGTCCATGTCGGCATAGATGTCGTTTTCGACCAGCATGAAGTCGTGCTGCGTCGCCCATTTCAGGAGCTGGTGCATCTGCGCGAGACTGGCGCGTGAGCAGGTCGGGCTCTGCAGCCGCGGCTGCGTGAAGAAGACCGTGGGGCGAGGCAATTCCGTCGCCGCCAGCAACTGTTCGAGCCGTTGCATGTCGTAGCCCGATGGGGTGCGCGGCACGCCGATCAGCCGCGCGCCGAGCGAGCGCAGCAGCCGCATCAGATTGGGATAGCCTGGATCATCGACCAGCACCACATCGCCTGCTTGCACCAGACAGCAGGCGGCCAGCTCCAGGCCCTGGCTTGCGCCGTGCGTGAGCAGGACCTGATCGCTGCCCGCCGCAATGAGCTGGTCGTGCGCGAGGTTCTGCGCGATCGTCCGGCGCAGCGCGAGAAGACCCATGGGGTCGCCATAGCCGCTCAGCGACAGGCCCTGCGCACCCAGCTTGCGCAGGCCGCGACGCACGCCGTCGGCAAACATCCATTCATCGGGCAGCCAGCCGCAGCCGGGTTTGAGTGGCCAGTCCCGATTCTCGAAGATCTGCTGGAGATACCAGTCGGCATCGAACACCGGCCGATGGCGTGCGTGGCTGGGCCTGTCCGGCGGCTCGGCACGCATCACGCGATTGACGAAGAAGCCCGCTTGCGGCTGACAACTGAGCAGCCCCTGCGCGACCAACCGGTTGTAGGCCTCGACCACGGTGAACACGCTCACTGCATGCGTCGCGGCGAAGGCGCGGATCGACGGCAGCTTGACGCCGGGCTTGAGCGAGCGCGTGTCGATCAGCGCGCGCAGACCGTCCGTGATCTGCACCACCAGCGGCGTGGAGGAAGAGGGTTGAAGGGAAAGCATGGCGGCAGTGCGGGTGGTAGGTCGCACAGGGTTTGTGTGTAGCGAATCTACGCACAGCACAGTGCCGCCGTCTTGCGTCACATCTGTGCATGGACGAGGCAAAGGGCGGTTTTTACATTTGTTGGCTGACTGCCCGCCGGCCCAACGGTGGCGGCTCTACAGGGCCTTGATGGCGAATGTGCAGCAACGCACGCGAACGTCATCAAGGCCGGGCACCGGACTCACAACAATGAGGGAGACATTCAACATGACCACAGAAACCAGCGCCCGTCCGTACGAGACTGCGGGCAGCCACAACGCGCTCAGCAGCGCGCTCAAGACGCGCCATCTCACCATGATGTCCATCGCGGGCGTCATCGGCGCGGCGCTGTTCGTCGGCTCGGGCAGCGTCATCGCCCAGGCCGGACCGGCCACGGTGCTCGCCTATCTGGCGGGCGGCATACTCGTCATCCTCATCATGCGCATGCTCGGCGAGATGGCCACGTCCTCGCCCGACACCGGATCGTTCTCCACCTATGCCGAAAAAGCCATTGGCCGCTGGGCAGGCTTCACCATCGGCTGGCTCTACTGGTGGTTCTGGACACTGCTCATGGCCTGGGAGGCCTACGTCGCCGGCATGATCCTGCACGACTGGTTTCCGATGGTGAGCATCAACGCCTTCACCGCGCTGATGACGGCGCTGCTCATCATCGTGAACTTCCTGCAGGTGCGCAATTACGGCGAGTTCGAATTCTGGTTTGCGCTCATCAAGGTCATCGCCATCATCGCTTTCATCTCGCTGGGCGTGCTGGCGGTCTTCAAGCTCTGGCCGCTGGGCGAGACAGGGGGCTTCACGCACCTCACCGCGCACGGCGGCTTCATGCCCAAGGGCATTGAGTCGCTGGCCATTGCGCTGCTCGGCGTGATGTTCGCGTTTCTTGGTGCCGAGATCGTCACCATCGCCGCATCGGAAGCCCAGAACCCCACCGAGCAGATCGTGCGCGCCACCAACTCGGTGGTCTGGCGCATCTGCCTGTTCTACATCGGCTCGATTTTTCTGATCGTCTGCCTCGTGCCCTGGAACGACCCGCTGCTCGGGAAATCCGGCTACGGCGCCTACCGCCGCACGCTCGAGATGCTGGGCGTGCCCGGCGCGCGCTGGATCATGAGCGGCGTGGTGCTCACCTCGGTCAGCAGCTGCTTCATCTCCGCCCACTACACCTGCTCGCGCATGCTCTACTCATTGGCCAAGCGCGGCGACGCACCGGCCGTGCTGCAGCTCACCCGCCGCAACGGCACACCTATCTACGCCGTGATCGCCTCCTGCCTCATGGCCGTCGGCATCGCCGTGCTCAATTTCTTTGACTCCCTGCGCCCCCGCGACATTCTCGACATGCTGATGAACACCACCGGCATGATCGCCCTGCTGGTCTACCTCGTCGTCGCCTTCTCCCAGCTCAAAATGCGCCGCAAACTCGAAGCCGAAGGCCGCGAAATCCGCCTGAAGATGTGGCTGTTCCCTTGGCTCACCTACCTGGTCATCGTGTTCATCATCGTCGCGCTGGTGGTGATGCTGTTTGTGGACCAGTACCGGCCGCTGGTGCTGTCTACCGGTGGGGCGGCGTTGGTGATAGTGGTGGCCGGTTTGGTGGTGCATTGGCGCGCGAATCGCGGGCAACGGCGTGGGAGTGTGCCGGGATAGCCATGCTTGGCTTCCCACGATTGTGGCTTGCCAGAACCGCCGCTCTGAGTCCAAACCTGGCGGTAGCTCGATCGGTTGGACTACCGGAAAACCGCTTGCGCCTGCTCATCAAGCCATCATCAAAGAGGGGCCGAATGAAAAAGCGGCAGACCAAATGCGGAAGCTGCGGCTTTCGTCGCTGTGATCGATGCTGGAATCCAAACGTGATCACGCTTCACTGGTGTGACGTAATCTGTATGCGGGTGAATCTATCGATCGTAAAAATTTTTGCACGTTTGTTTGGATGCTTTCTCCGCTGTCCCCGGTCGATCTTCAGCTGTGGGAACGCCGCAAACCCGCATGAATATTGACATTCCTGGTCGCCCCCACTGTTCCCGCAAAAATGATGAGTTGATGGAACAGTTGCAGGTAAGCTCGAAGTTCAAGGAGAGAAGGCGATGCAAAACGGATGGAATTTTGTGTGGACAGTGATTGCGAGTAGCGCAGGTTCTGCTGCTCTGCTGGCAATCGTCGCTGGGCTTGGTAAGGCGCAAATCGCGCATTGGCTGAACAAGGATATTGAAGCGATCAAGGCCCAGCACCAGCGCGATTTGGAGAGCTACAAAACAATGCTGATTGCTCAAGCTGAGGCAATCAAAGCCAATCAAGAAGTGAAAAAGGTGGTTGCCGTCAGGCTCGCGGAAATGAGGCTCGATGCCATCAGCGGCATTCAGAACAACCTAGCTCCAATGTCAGTGATGCTCGGAATGATTCGCTCCATGCAGCAATCAAAATTACAACCGCCCTACAAGGATTTCTTAGGAGCTGGCGCGAAGTTGCACGCAGCAATAACGAGCGCCAAACCATTTTTGCGTCCGGACTACCACGAATCATTGATTACCTATGCGAATGCATTTACGCAGGGCGTGCAGAATCTCGCCCGGACTCAAACGCAGCCCAATGCGTTGGACGGGGGGGCCACGGACATTTTGGATGAGCTTTTCTCCCGGCACGGTTACTGCGAAATGCGACTGTACGAATACCTTCACAGCATGGCGGAGATGGATTGAGACGCGACAAGCATAAAAAATCGACTTACATCCGCCCATACACCGATCAGGAAAAGAAAAAGCCCACTATCTTTTGGATAGCGGGCTTTTCTTTACTGACTTGGTGCCGGAGAGATGAATCGAACACCCGACCTTCTCATTACGAATGAGCTGCTCTACCGACTGAGCTACACCGGCGAAGTCTGAGATTATATACCGAAAAAAACTTCTCGGCGGATCGTCATGGTCACTCGGCGTGGTAGCTTGTCACGCGTTCGACTTCGTTCTTGGAGCCGAGGATGACGCTCACACGTTCGTGCAGTTGGGTGGGTTTGATGTCCAGGATGCGCTGCTTGCCGTTGGTGGCCATGCCGCCGGCCTGCTCTACGAGCCAGCCCATGGGGTTGGCTTCGTACATCAGGCGCAGTTTGCCGGGCTTGTTGGGTTCGCGCTTGTCCCAGGGGTACATGAAGATGCCGCCGCGCATGAGGATGCGGTGCACGTCGGCGACCATGCTGGCGATCCAGCGCATGTTGAAGTCCTTGCCGCGCGGGCCTTCCTTGCCGGCCAGGCATTCGTCGATGTAGCGCTTGACCGGGGCGTCCCAGTGGCGCATGTTGCTCATGTTGATCGCGAATTCCTTGGTGTCGTCGGGGATGCGGATGTTGTCGCGCACCAGAACGAAGGAGCCTTGTTCGCGGTCGAGGGTGAACATCGCCACGCCGTCGCCCACGGTGAGCACGAGCGTGGTCTGCGGGCCGTAGATGCAGTAGCCTGCGGCGACCTGTTCGGTGCCGGCTTGCAGGAAGTCGTTGTCGTGCACGCCGGGGTGGCCTTCGGGCTTCTTCAGGACGCTGAAGATGGTGCCGATGCTGACGTTGACGTCGATGTTGGAGGAGCCGTCGAGGGGATCGAACAGCAGCAGGTATTCGCCTTGCGGGTAGCGGTTGGGCACCACGTAGATGCCTTCCATTTCTTCCGAGGCCATGGCCGCCAGGTGGCCGCCCCATTCGTTGGCTTCGATCAGCGTTTCGTTGGCGATGATGTCCAGTTTCTTCTGGACTTCGCCCTGCACGTTTTCGGTGCCGGCGGTGCCCATCACGTCACCGAGTTCGCCCTTGTTGACGGCGAAGCTGATGCGCTTGCAGGCGCGCGCGACCACTTCGAGCAGCAGGCGCAGCTGGGGTGGGATGAGTCCGTCGACGCGCTGCTGTTCGACCAGATAGCGCGTGAGGCTGGTGCGTTGTGTCATTTGTGGAAATCTCCTGGATGCAGAATTCTTGGTGTGGCGCTGTGATCAGTCCGCCAGCGCGCGGGTGATGACCTCGCGCACATCGTTGCTGAGGTCGGGCTTGGCGGCGACGCGTTCGATGGCGGCGCGAGCGAGCGAGCGATAGGGCTCTGCCAGCTTGCGCCAACGGTCCATGCCGCGCGCGAGGCGCGAGGCGACCTGCACGTTGAAGCCGTCGAGCTCCAGCACGCGGTCTGCCCAGTAGGTGTAGCCGGCGCCGTCCGCGCGGTGGAACGCGCCGGGGTTGGCGTTGCAGTAGCTAAAGATCACGCTGCGGGCGCGGTTGGGGTTCTTGATCTGGAAGTCGGGCAGCTTCATCAGGTCGCGCACGGCGGGCAGGATGTGGCCGTTGCGGTCGCTGGCGCCTGCCTGCAGCGCAAACCACTTGTCGACCACCAGATCCTCGTCCTTGAACAGGGCGTGGAAGCGTTCGAGCGCGGGCTTGGCGAGTTCATGGCCGGTGTTGACCAGCGCGGCCAACGCGCCGAAGCGATCGGTCATGTTGCCCGCGTCCTTGAAGCGCTGATAGGTCTTGCCGGGCCAGAGCGCGTCGCCGCTTTGGCGGGCCGCGAGACACAACATGTGCAGCGCAAGACCGGCCAGCGCGCGGCGGCCTGCGGAGATGGCGTCGGGGCTGTAGGCTCCGGGCGTCTGGTGCTCTTCGTAGGCCCAGACCCAGTCGGCGTCCAGGCTGCTCGCGAGTTCGGCGCGCATGGCTTCGCGCACGGCGTGGATGCGCTGCGGATCGACCTCGTCGAGCTGCTCGGCGATGTAGCTTTCCGAAGGAAGCGTGAGCACCAGCTCCTTGAAGGCGGCATCCAGCGTCGGGTTGCGCAGCACGTCGCGCATGGCCTGCACGAAGCTCGGCGGCAGGATGGGCTCGGTGATCTCGCCTTGTTCATTGGCGGTGATCGCGGCGTTGCCGATGGCCGCCAGAGCGATGCGCATGCCAAGGCGCTGACCGGCTTCCCAGCGGTTGAACGGGTCGATGTCGTGGGCCAGCAGATTCAGCAGATCGGCGTCGCTGAAGTCGCATTCCAGAATCACCGGCGCGCTGAAGCCGCGCAGCAGCGAGGGCACGGGCGCGGAGTCCACGTTGATGAAGGTGATCGCGAGGCTCTCGTCGGTCAGTACGATGGTGCCTTCGGTGCCGCTGGCCTCTGCGTCGCCTTGCTGCTGCAGGGGCAGGGCGGTGCCGTCAGCGCCGAGCAGGCCGAGCGTCACGGGAATGACGAACGGCAGCTTGGTCGGCTGGCCGGGCGTGGCGGGGCAGCTTTGCGAGAGCGTCAGCGTGTAGCTGCGGGCCTCTGCGTCGTACACGCCCGAGGCGCGCACGCGCGGCGTGCCGGCCTGGCTGTACCAGCGCTTGAACTGGTCGAGGTTCTGCGTGAGTGGGCTCTGTGGGTTCGCGTCGGCCATCGCCTGGACGAAATCGTCGCAGGTCACGGCGTGGCCGTCGTGGCGCTCGAAGTACAGCTTCATGCCCTTGGCGAAGCCGTCGCGGCCCACCATTTCGGACTGCATGCGCACGACTTCCGCACCCTTTTCATAGATCGTGACGGTGTAGAAATTGTTGATTTCCACGTAGCTGTCCGGGCGCACGGGATGGGCCATCGGGCCTGCATCCTCAGGGAATTGCACGGTGCGCAGCACGCGCACGTCCTCGATGCGCTTGACGGCGCGGGCGGATGCGGAGCCCGCCATGTCCATGCTGAATTCCTGATCGCGGAAGACCGTGAGACCCTCCTTGAGCGAGAGCTGGAACCAGTCGCGGCAGGTGACGCGGTCGCCGGTCCAGTTGTGGAAATACTCATGGCCGACCACCGATTCGATGTTCGCGTAGTCCACATCGGTCGCGGTGGACTGGCTGGCGAGCACGTACTTGGTGTTGAAGATGTTCAGGCCCTTGTTCTCCATCGCGCCCATGTTGAAGTCGCTGGTGGCGACGATCATGAAGCGGTCGAGGTCAAGCGAGAGGCCAAAGCGCGCCTCGTCCCAGGCGATGGACGCCATCAGCGAGTTCATCGCGTGCTCGGTCTTCTCGAGGTCGCCGGGGCGCACATAGACCTGCAGCAGGTGGTTGTTGCCCGCGCGGCTCTTGATCCGCTGCTCGCGCGCAACCAGCTTGCCCGCGACCAGCGCGAACAGGTAGCTTGGCTTCTTGTGCGGATCGATCCACTTGGCGAAGTGGCGGCCGTCTTCGAGGTCGCCCGAATCCACCAGATTGCCGTTGGACAGCAGCACGGGGTACTGGGCCTTGCTGGCGCGCAGCGTGACCGTGTACATCGCCATCACGTCGGGGCGATCGAGGAAATAGGTGATGCGGCGAAAGCCCTCGGCCTCGCACTGGGTGAAGAAGGTTTCGTTGCTGACGTAGAGGCCGGACAGCTGGGTGTTCTTGATCGGCGCGCAGGTCGTGAAAATCTCCAGATCGATCGGTGCGTCGCCCTCGGGCAGGTTCTCCAGCACGAGCTGCGAGCCCTCCATCTTGAACGAGGTGCCGCCGCCGTTGACCATCACGCGCGCAAGGTTCAGGTCCTCGCCATCGAGGCGCAGGGGCTGCGCCGCCACGTCCATGTTGCGGCGGATGCGCATTTTGCTGAGCACGCGCGTCTTGGCGGGGTCCAGGTCGAACGTGAGGTCCACCGTGTCGATCCAGAACGCCGGTGCCGCGTAGTCTTCGCGGCGGATCGCTGCCGCCGTCGGGCGCGCATCGCTAACGTCAAACATCATCGGAGTTACTCCATGTGAATTGGGGCATGCATCACACACAGCGTTGGCTTTTCAACGCTGCTGCGCAAGGCATGCAGAATTTGTTGATCTTTGTGCTTTGCATTTGCCGAGTGTCGAAAACCAGCGGTAACGCAATGATTCAGACGCTGCGGGATAGCAGGCACCACCCAGCATTGTGCCTCTTTGAAGGGGGCACAACCGTGAGCGGGGTGTTTGACAGGCGGCTGGGGGCGAGAAACGCGGGTGCGATCAGGGCCGGGGGCCGGTGAGAGGGCCTGCCGGACGCTGTCGGGCCAGCGTTGTCTTTCCGGCTTTGCATCGTCAGGAAAACGGAGGGCATTCTCCCACGCCGGGGGAGTCGTTGCGACACTCCCGCGAGAATTCGGAATCTTCCTGCGGATCACCATGCCAGCGGGGTCGCTTCGTTCGTCCAGAACAGCCAGCGGCGCAGTTCCTTGCGCGCGTCCTTGCCGACCTGCTCCGGCGCGGCCTGAGAATCCGTCAGGTCGATGATGTGGACGATGCCGGAGTAGGTGCCCACCGCCAGCCGCGTGCCGTCCGCCGATGCGGCCATGGAGCAGATCGTGCTGCCGACGTGCTGCTTCCAGCGCAGTTCGCCCTTGGGCGTGCGTGCCCAGAGATAGCCGTTGGCGTCGCCAAGGACCAGCGCATCACCCACTGGCGCGCTCGCGTAGACGCGCGCGGAGCCATCGATCAGCGTGACGGCGGGGTGCTCGTCGTAGAACTCGCTGTCGATGCCTCCGAAGGCGCTCACGTCCACCGCGATCGTGCCGCCGTTGTAGAAATGACAGGCGTTCATCGCCGCATGTTTGCCATCCGCGAAGAAGGCGGCGTGGTGAGGGTATTCGCCATGGGGGCCGACGCGATCGACCAGATCGCCGCGCGCGTTGAATACCCGGTGTCTGCCGTCCTGCGCGCCGCAGATGATCCACTGCCCGTTCGGCGACACTGCCGCGTGACACATGTCGAGGCGCACGGGGTAGGGCTCTTCCTCTTCCATGTTCTCGGCCAGCTCCTGGGCCTCGGGCAGAAGGCGCCGGATGCCCGATGCGGTGACCAGAAAGATGCCGGCGCTCTGCACCACCACCACACCGCTCGCGTCATCGAACGCAATGAGCTGCTGGATCTCGGTCCTGCCGACCTCGTCACCCGCAGCGTCGCCATCCGCTTGCGCGTCGTCGCTCGATGAGGGGTGGCCGATCGGCAGGTCTTCGTCGCCCGTGGGCAGGGGGAATTTCGCCGCAATGGAGCCGTCGTCGTTGTTCAACAGGCAGATGACGCCGTTGCCCGCAACCGCCGTCACGCGCTGCATGGGGCTGGAGCCGAACATCTCGGCATCCGGCATGTCCGTCACCTGCAGCCCGTGGACCATCACCACGCGTCCGGGTTCGTGCCAGGCTCCGGTGCGCACCATGAGGCCGCCGTTGGCAAGCCAGGCGAGTGCGCATATGCCCTGGCTGTTGTCCTGCAGCAGCGACTGTGTCGCCTCGTGCATCGGTGGCCACTGCTCGCGGAAGGCGGCGATGGCTGCGTCGGTGCCTTCCGCGTTGGCTGCGCGCAGCGCGCTCATCATCTCGGGCAGCAGCGGGGCGAACTGGGGTGGCTCCTTGGGATCGCCCATGCCCTTCCAGCCCTTGGCGTCGCCGCGCGCGATGTATTCGTTGAGGTGTTTCGCGTAGGCGTGGACGGATGCTTTCCACTGCGAGGACGATGCGGAGGCAGGGCTCATGGCGGTCAGAGATCGTTGGAGGAAGTTGCCGTTGTACCACCATGAAAAGACTGGAAAGCATTCCATGGGGAATGCCGGGGCTTGCCAGACGTCGTGCAGGTTTTCTGCATGCGGGCCTTGATCTCGACGCCGTCTTCGGCTGTGGCGTTCGGCTCACGCGCTCGCCGGGCTGCGTTGGCCCGCTCCGGGATGCCGGGCATGCCCGGATGGCTCTGGGCCATGAAAAAAGCCAGCCTGGGACAGGCTGGCCTTGCGTTGGCTGCGCGCGATGCGCAGTTGCCCGGATCAGACGCCTTGCTTGAGCGAGGCTTCGATGAACACGTCGAGATCGCCGTCCAGCACCTTCTGGGTGGCCGAGACTTCGACGTTGGTGCGCAGGTCCTTGATGCGGCTGTTGTCCAGCACATAGGAACGGATCTGGTGGCCCCAGCCCACGTCGGTCTTGGTGTCCTCGAGCTTCTGCTGCTCTTCCATGCGCTTGCGCATTTCGTAGTCGTACAGGCGCGAGCGCAGGCGCTGCCAGGCCACGTCACGGTTGCTGTGCTGGCTGCGACCGTCCTGGCATTGCACGACGATGCCGGTCGGAATGTGCGTCAGACGCACGGCCGAGTCGGTCTTGTTGATGTGCTGACCACCGGCACCGGAAGCGCGGTAGGTGTCGGTGCGCACGTCGGCCGGGTTGATGTTGATCTCGATGGAGTCATCAATCTCGGGGTAAACGAACAGCGAGGCGAACGAGGTGTGGCGACCGCCCGACGAGTCGAAGGGGGACTTGCGCACGAGGCGGTGCACGCCCGTTTCGGTGCGCAGCAGACCGAAGGCGTACTCGCCTTCCACCTTGATGGTGGCGCTCTTGATGCCCGCGACGTCGCCCGGGGTTTCTTCTTCCACCGTGGTCTTGAAGCCCTTGCGCTCGGCGTACTTGAGGTACTGACGCAGCAGCATGCTGGCCCAGTCGCACGCTTCGGTGCCGCCGGCTCCAGCCTGGATGTCGACAAAACAATTCAGCGGATCGGCTTCCTGGCTGAACATGCGGCGGAACTCGAGTTCCTCGATCAGCGGCTGCAGCTTGGCGGCTTCGCCTTCGATAGTCTCCAGACCCGCTTCGTCGCCTTCTTCCTTGCTCATTTCATAGAGCTCAAGGTTGTCGGTCAGCTCGCCCGTGAGCTTCTGGAGCGTCAGCACGACAGAGTCGAGCGACTTCTTTTCCTTGCCCAGTTCCTGGGCCTTCTTGGGGTCGTTCCAGACGTTGGGGTCTTCGAGCGATGCGTTTACCGTGCGCAGGCGTTCAAACTTTGCATCGTAGTCAAAGATACCTCCGAAGCTCTTGCGTCCGGGTGGACAGGTCTTCGAGGGTGGTGCCAATCAGGTTGATGCGTTCTGCGTCCATTTTCGTAATCCTTGGGTTTCGTACCTTTTCGGTACTTTGTAAGCAACCCATTATTTTCTCATGGATGGAGGAGTAGCCTCTTTGGGCGTGTGATTGGTGACATCGCGGACGTGCTTTCCGTGCCGGGTGACAAACACCGGACTAGGGTTTGTACTGCCCCCAAATTCACCTATTTAGGGGATATGCGCGAGGACAAATGATCCCTAGCATTCCCTCATCTCCGCTCTCGGTTACGTTTGTAGCAAGTCATGTCAAAACCGGTCCTGCCCACTGTCATCACGCCGTTGGGTGCCGCCGTCCTCGTGGTCGAGGATGAACCGCTGTTGCAGCATCGGCTGCAGCGAATTTTTCATAATCTGGGTTTCCTTGCGCAGAACATTCAAGTCGCCGCTTCCATTTCCGAGGCCCACGCGCTTCTTGACAGCCGCAGCTTTTCGATGGCCTTCGTCGATCTCGCTCTCCCCGACGGGGAGGGCGAGAAGCTGATTGCCCACATGCACCGGGTTCATCCCGCCATCTGCACGCTGGTGGCATCGGCCTGGCGCTCGTCGGCCGCCGTGCTGGGCGCATTGCGCTCCGGGGCCAGCGGCTATTTGCACAAGGAGCGCGATGATGCCGAGGTGCAGGAGGTGGTGAGCTGCGCGCTGCGCGGCGGGGCGATGATCGATCCGATGATGGCGCGCGAGATCCTGCGCGATGATTCATCCGGCGTCGGAGCGGCCGCGACCACCTACCGGCTCGACGTGATCGATCTGGCCCTGCTGAGCCTGACGGCGGAGGGCTGCAGCCACCGGGAGGTGTGCAGGCGGCTGGCCTTTGACCGGCAAGGGATGGAGCAGCGGGTGCGCCGGATGTATCTGAAACTGCATGCCTGAGCCGGGATGGGCTCGGTCCACCCCCGCGTTTGTCCTTGGCGTCGTGGCAGGTGTCGATTTGTGACCTAACATCGACACCGTGCCTTTCTCTTACTTTTCCATATGTCCAAGATGGTGAATCCAGTTCCTCCCTCAGGTGCTCCGGCGTCCTCCAGTGATGCGGCTCTGCCGGTTCCGGTGCTGGTGGTCGAGGACGAGCCGCTGCTGCAGCGCCGTCTGCAACTGGTGCTGCAGCAACTGGGCTACTCTCCGAATGACCTGGTCATCGTCGATTCGCTCAAGGCGGCGCGGGAGTTTCTGAGCCATCAGCCGGTGGCGCTCGCGCTCGTCGATCTGGTGCTGCCTGATGGCAATGGCCGCTCGCTGATCCTGGAGCTGCGTGCCGAAGACCCGGGGCTCGGGATTCTCGTGGTGTCGGCCTGGAGTTCGGAGGAAGCGATCCTCGGCGCGCTGCGCGCCGGGGCGACGGGTTATGTGCTCAAGGAGCGGGACGATCTGGAGGTGTCGCTCTCGATCCGCAGCGTGCTGCGCGGGGGCGCGCCCATCGATCCGTTCATCGCGCGGCGCATTCTTGAGCTGTTGCCGGTGACCGCGCCGGATTCGCCGCAGACGCCGACCAGCGAGGTCGAACTCACCGAACGCGAATGCCTCATCCTGCGCCATGTGGCCGACGGGCTCACCAACCGCGAGATCGCCGAGCGGGTGATGCTCTCGCGCTTCACGGTGGATACGCACATCAAGCGCATCTATCGCAAGCTGGCCGTGTCTTCGCGGGTGTCGGCGGTTCAGCAGGCGAAGGCGCGGGGACTGCTCGAGTGACGGGAGTCGGGCGCCCGGTTGCCGCATGGCGGGCGTTGCTTGGCGCGCTCGTGGCGCTGGTGGCCATCTTGACCATGGCGGCCCCGGTGTCGGCATGGGCCGATGCGCCGGCACAGGCATCAGCGCCCGCGCTGTGCGAGCCCAAGGTGCTGTCGGTGCTGATGGCCCTCGACCCCGTGCCGGAGCGGTCTCTGGATGGCCGGCAGGCGAGTCCCAAACCTTTTCCTCCCGCGACCGGATGGCAGACCGTGGAGCTGCCGCACAAATGGCCGCGGGTGACGGGCGACAGCATGCACACCGCCTGGTATCGCATCGACTGGCACAGCGCGTGCAAGGCCGACGATGGTTCCATGCAGCAGGTGGCGGTCGGATTGTCGGCGGTCAGCTCGGCCGGAGCTCTCTACAGCAACAACGATCTGCTGTGGACCGATGTCTCGCTGGTGGAGCCGCTCTCCGCGAGCTGGAACATGCCGCGCTGGTGGTTGCTGCCGCGCACCACGCTGCATTCGGGCGTGAACACGCTGTGGCTGAGGGTGACCGGGGTGAGCCAACTGGAGACGGGCGTCGGCAAGCTGTACATCGGCTCGCCCACCCATGTCCGCGAGAAGATTGAAGACCACACCTGGCGCCAGCGCACGGCCTACCTGATCACGTCGGTGATGTCGGGCGCCGTCGGCTGCATCTTTCTCGTGGTGTTCGTCATGCACCGCCGCGAGCGGGCCTATGGTTGGTACGCGCTGATGTCGATCATCTGGGTGGGCTACATATGGACGGTGCTGGCCACGGACAGCTGGCCGTTCGCACGAGCCCTGTCGGTCACGCGCACCAACGTCTGCCTCTTCATCGTCTATGTCGCATGCTTCTGCCAGTTCAACTGGGAGTTCGGAGGCATGCGCTTTCCGCGCGCGCAGAAGCTGCTCTGGGCGAGTGTCGTTGTGGGCTGCGCTCTGGTTCTCTTCATGCCTGCGGACCAGGTGCGCGGCGTCAACGAGGGGGGCTGGTTCACGTCGGTGGGGGTGTTCCTGCTGGTCTGCATCCAGTTCCAATGGCATGCGTGGCGCACGCGTGAACCGCGGCATCTGCTGCTGGCGGCATGCTGGCTGGTGTTCATCGTGGTGGCGTTCCACGACATATTCGTCGTGATGGGTACCTGGCGCGGCGGAGAGAGTCTGTCCGCACTCTCAGGGCCGATTGCCACGGTTTTCATGGCGCTGCTGCTGGGCAGTCAGCTGGGCTCGCAGATGCGCCGGATCGCGCTCTTCAACGACGAACTCACGATCAAAGTGAATGATGCGCGGCATGATCTGTCACAGGCGCTTGAGCGCGAGCATGTGCAGCGCCTCACGCATGCCAA
This sequence comes from Diaphorobacter caeni, assembly GCF_015354245.1. GTDB lineage: Bacteria > Pseudomonadota > Gammaproteobacteria > Burkholderiales > Burkholderiaceae_C > Diaphorobacter_A > Diaphorobacter_A caeni. Next base: position 98,296 of record NZ_JADKYZ010000008.1, on the reverse strand, counting down.
GACGCAGGAGCGCCTGGAGATCGCGCACGATCTGCACGACGGGCTGGGCGCGAGCCTGGTGCGCTCGATGGCCATCGTCGAGCAGGCGAGTCAGCCCTTGCCCAACGAGCGGGTGATGTCGCTCTTCAAGGTGCTGCGCGACGACCTGCGGCAGGTGATCGACTACGGCTCGAGCGCCGGCGCTACCGTGCCCCAGACACCGGTGGAGTGGATGGCGCCGCTGCGCTACCGGTTCACGAACATCCTCGACGATCTGGGCATTGATTCGCAGTGGCTGGTGCCCCAGCAATGGAAGGGCAAGCCGAGCGCGCTGCAGTGTCTGGCGCTCACCCGCGTGGTGGAGGAGGCGCTGTCCAACATCATCAAGCACAGTCGCGCCCACCGGGTGCGGGTGACCGTCGATGTGAGCGATGACGAGCGTCTCACGTTGAAGATCGAGGACGATGGCGCGGGATTCGACGTGGCGGCGGTTCAGCGCGCCGGGCTCAGCGTGGGCGTGCGCAGCATGGAGGCCCGCGCCCAGCGCATGGGGGCGGACTTCTGCCTGACTTCCCGCCAGGGCGAGACGGTGCTGATGCTGGTGCTGCCCCTGCAGCCGACGGACGCGGTCGCCTGACGAGAGGCCGCTCAGGTCAGGAACGTTTCGATCAGGCGTGCGACGGCTTCAGGCTGATCGTGGTGCAGCATGTGGCCCGCATCGCTCACCTTGGCTGAACGGGCGTCGCGCACATGGGCGAGCCGCTGGTGGAACTCGGTCAGCGAGTAGGCTCCGCCGGACCATTTCTCGATGTGGTTCTCCTCGGCCTCGATCGACAGCACGGGTGCGGCGATGGCCTCGTACAAGGCCAGCATCTCGTCGGCGCGAAACAGCATCGGCGTGATGATCTTGTGTGACGCCGCGCCGAGGATGTGCCACTTGCCGTCTTCGTCCGGCGCGGCCCAGTGCTGCGCGAGCCACTGCGCCTTGTCGGCGGAGATGCGCGGGTTGGTCTTCATGAGGCGCAGGGCCACGCCGTCGCGGCTGTCATAGGGCTTGAGCGCCATATCGCCGCGTTCATACTGGCGCAGCTCGTCCATCCATTTCGCGTAGCGCGCGGGGGCCTGCGCAGGTCGCGAGGCCGCGAGACCGAAGCCTTCCAGATTGACCAGGCGGCGAATGCGCGCGGGGCGTGCGCCGGAATACATCATGCTCACATTGCCGCCCATGCTGTGACCGACGAGGTCGACCGGCGCATCGGGCGAGAAGTGGTCGATCAACTGGTCGAGATCGGCGAGGTAGTCGGCGAACACATAGTGGTCCTGCGCATGGCCCGGCATGGAGTGTCCGAAGCCGCGCCAGTCGGGGGCGATGATCAGGCGGCCGCTGGCGAACGCGTCGCTGAACGCATCGACCACGAACTGGTAGGACGCGCCCACGTCCATCCAGCCATGCACCATCACAAGCGGTGGCAGCGCCTTGGCGGCCCTTGCTGCGGGGTCGCCCCAGACGCGCACGTGGTAGCGCATGTTGCGCACGGGTACGAAGAGCGGGCTCGCGGGGCGTTGTTCGGTATACATGCCGCGCATTATCGACATGCGACGCTGCTGCGGGTGTCACCAAAGTTTCGTCGGACTCCGCGCGGCGTGCCACGCGCCGGCGAGATGTTGTCTATGATTTCCGCTGCAAGTCCGTCGTTGAATGAAACTCCATGAATCTGATTTCCCTTGGTCAAAGCGATTTGAAGGTCACGCCCATCTGTCTGGGCACGATGACGTTTGGTGAGCAGGTCTCGCAGCAGACTTCGCACGTGATCCTCGACCGTGCGCTCGATCGCGGCGTGAATTTTGTCGATACGGCCGAGATGTATGCCGTGCCGACCCGCCGGGAAACCGCGGGCGCGACCGAGACCATCATCGGCAACTGGTTCGAGGCCAACCCGGGCGTGCGCAACCGCGTGGTGCTGGCAAGCAAGGTGGCCGGGCCATCGCGCGCCACGCCCTGGATCCGCGAAGGCGCGGGGATGACGGCGGCCGACATCATCGCGTCGTGCGAAGGCAGCTTGAAGCGGCTGAAGACCGACGTGATCGACCTCTATCAGATCCACTGGCCCGAGCGCCATGTGCCGGCGTTTGGGCTGATGTATTTCGACCCGAAGAAGGACGCGAGCGAAACGCCGATTCTCGAGCAGCTGAAGGCGCTCGACCAGTTGGTGCGCGCCGGCAAGGTGCGCTACATCGGCTTGTCGAACGAGACGCCCTTTGGCGTGCACGAGTTCGTGAAGCATGCCGAGCAGCTCGGCCTGCCGCGCGTGGTGTCGGTGCAGAACCCGTATTCGCTGCTCAACCGCAGCTGGGAGAACGCGATGGACGAGAGCTGTCATCGGCTCGGCGTGTCGCTGCTCGCGTATTCGCCGCTGGGCTACGGGTTGCTGTCGGGCAAGTATGACGCGAGCGGCACTACCGGAGCGGGCGCTCCGGCCGAGGGGCGCCTCGCGATGTTCGAGTCCATGCGCAAGCAGCGTTGGGGGCGCAGGGAGTCGTGGGAGACGGGCAAGCTCTACAACCAGCTCGCGCGTGACAACGGCCTCACGCCCACGCAGATGGCACTGGCCTTCTGCTACACCAAGTGGCAGGTGGCGAGCACGATCCTTGGCGTGACGACCGTCGCGCAGCTCGACGAGGACATCGACATCTGGGGCACGCAGCTCTCGCCCGAGGTGCTGCAGGGCATCGACGCGATCCGCAAGCTGCATCGCGATCCGGCGCAGTGAGCGTGAAGACGGATTGAAATCATGGGCAAGAAGGACAAAGCCAGCCACGTCAGCGAAACCCCCGCCACGCAGTTGCTGCGCGCGAGTCAGGTGGAGTTCACCGAGCATCCCTATGAGTACGTCGAGCACGGCGGCACGGAGCACAGTGCCGAGTGTCTCGGCCTCGATGAGCACCACGTCGTCAAGACGTTGGTGATGCAGGATCAGGACGCCAGGCCGCTGATCGTGCTGATGCACGGCGACTGCAAGGTTTCGACCAAGAACCTCGCGCGCCAGATCGGCGCCAAGAGCATCGAGCCCTGCAAGCCCGAGGTGGCCAATCGGCACAGCGGCTATCTGGTCGGAGGCACCTCGCCGTTCGGCACCAGAAAGCAGATGCCGGTCTACATCGAGCAGAGCATTCTGGAGCTGCCGCGCATCGCCATCAACGGCGGCAGGCGTGGATTTCTGGTGCAACTGAACCCGCAGGTGTGTGTGGATCTGCTGCAAGCCAAACCGGTGCAGTGCGCGCTGGCAGAATAGCGGATTGTCTTCCTATTCTTGTTCCTACCTCTTCAGCTGAACGGACCCCGTGAGCCCCATCGTACTTTCCATCGTCGTCACCATCGCGGCCTATCTCATCGGCTCGCTGTCGTTCGCAGTCATCGTCAGCCGCGTGATGGGGCTGAACGACCCCCGCACCTATGGCAGCGGCAACCCCGGCGCCACCAACGTGCTGCGTTCGGGCAGCAAGCCGGCGGCGATCCTGACCTTGTTGCTGGACGCCGTGAAGGGCTGGCTGCCTGTGGTGCTGGTGCGCTGGTTTGGTCAGCCTTACGGACTGGAAGAGGGCACGATTGCCGCAGTCGGTCTGGCGGCGTTTCTCGGTCACCTGTGGCCGGTGTTCTTCAAGTTCAAGGGCGGCAAGGGCGTGGCGACCGCCGCTGGCGTGCTCATCGGCATCAGCGGCTGGTTGGGGCTGGCGACGCTCGCCTCGTGGCTGATCATCGCGGTGTTCTTCCGCTACTCGTCGCTCGCGTCGCTGGTGGCGGCGGTGTTTGCGCCGTTCTTCTATGTGCTCGGCGGGGGCGTGGCGTGGACCATGGATCCGCGCATCGGCGTAGCCATCGCCATCATGTCCGGCTTGCTCGTCTATCGCCACAAGGAAAACATCACCCGATTGCTCGCCGGAAAAGAATCCAAGATCGGCTCCAAGAAGAAGTCTTCTTGAGTTTTTTTGGTTTTGTTCGTCACTCGTTTTGAGGTGACGATACAGCCCCTCATGCGTCGTTGCGAAGCCTTGCCGTACGAGAGTACTGATCTGCGGCTTCGCGCCTAGCCTGAGGGGCTGTCTCGTCATTGTGGCGGTGGATCAGGCGCTTGCTGCGCTTCGAAGTCCGCTGTTTGGGGAGACTCGCATTGTGCGCGGAGTTCGATACTGTCGCGGCCCAGGCCAGCGACCCCCGAGCAAGGGCCGCCCCGCAGCGACGGGGGTGTCCCCCTGCCCGATGAACAGAGATGAGATAAAGAATCCACCACCGATGAGATAAATCCGGGTAGTGCCGGGCACTTACGGGAAGATTCGGGTTGGATTCTACAAATCTCTTTCAGGGCGTGAAAATTTTGGCCCGTTGGAAATTTTAGCGGTTCAGAACGGCAGATCTGGCTCGCCGACCGTCGCGAGCTGGGCGATCGAGCGGGTCACCAGCACCTTGCCGCTCAAAGTGACGTGGGTGGGAACGTTGACCGTCGTCGCTGCCGATGTCAGCTCGAAGATGGCGAAGCGTCGACCGGGGTGGGCGGCAGCGAGGCGCAGCGCTTCCGCTTCTGCTACCTCCCGGCTCGGGTGCAAAACGGTGGGCTGGCTGCTTGGCTCGATTCGGCGGCATTCCCTGAACGGTTGCCAGTACTCGGCGCAGGCGATATCCAAAATCAGGCATGGGTTGCTCACCTCTCACCCCTCCAACATGTACGACCGGATCAAATCGGCCACATTCACCTTGTCCGCCGCCGACAGTCCGAGGAAGCGACGGGCTGGAATGTCGCCCCACGGAATCGGAAAAGAGCCGTTGCGGCTGGCGAACATGCCGAAGCCGAATTCGCCGGACTTCGCGCCATAGTTGAAGGTCCCGGCGTAGATCATGGGCGAGCCGATGCCCACCGTGTCCTCACCGTGCACCTGATAGTTGATCGTCGTTTTCAGCGCGCCGGTCTCGCCGGTGCCCGGTTTTTTGCCCGCCAGCTTGGTGGCGCTGCGCTTGGTGAGCGAGCCGTCCTTCTTTTTGGCGAAGAGCGAGCTGTAGCGGGCGAGCGTCAGTGCGCTATTGGGCGCCCAGGCTTGGCCGTCCGGGTCGGTGGCGCTGGCGAAGCGCTGCTTGGTCGACTCGGCAAGGTCTTCGCCGATCTCCAGCAACAGCGGCCGCAAATTCTGGCCGCGCGCGACGAAGCCCTGCAGGTAGTCCAGCCCGGTGCGGTCGCTCAATTCAATCAGTTGCGCCATGAAAGCTCCTTGCTTAAAATGAAAACCGCCTTGTGCTGCATTGACTCCCGGACGGTATGACCGGTCTCGTTTCGAACGTATAGGTCAAGGGGCACGAGGCTTTTTCGTTTCTGTCAGGTCTTGATCGCCAGACTGATCAGCTTGAGTGCCCGGTTTTTCTTACCGGTCAGCACCTCGAATACGGCGCGGAACATCTCGCTGCCGATTTTTTTCCGTACCACCACCCGCTTTTGCCCACCACGGCCCAGATCCGTGCCCAGCGTCATGGAATCCGACTGATTCACGAACGACAGCACATGCAGGTAGTCGTCGGGCTTGGGCGGGCGTTGCCCCTTGCCGTCCCACTGGTGCTCATAGGCGGTGTGCCGCACGTTGTCGCCGGACAGGAGCACCAAATAGTCATCGACCTTGGTGCCCGTCAGCGTCTGGATCTGCCCAGCGGCATTGCCCTCCACAAACCCGAGCCAGAGATCCTCGTCTTTCGGCAGGCTCGCGGTCACCCGCTTGACGAAGTCCGTCACCCGCTCGGTGGTGTTCAGGTAGCGATGCGTGCTCTCGAAGAGCGCCTTCTGGATAGCAGGCGGGTACTCGATCAGCTTGTCCTGCACGAAGGAACGCATATCGGCATCGCCCCGCGCGCCTGGCGCGTATGCCCAGCCTTCATCAACACCCGGCGGCGCGCCAGTGCTCGGGTCTTCCTGACTCCAGCCTTCCGGCGGCTCGGTGGCATCGTCCTCGCCGGGCTTGGCGACCGGAACCACGCGGCATTTGCAGCCCCAGCCGTTCGGTGGATAGTGCGTGTCCCAGAACGGATCGTCATGACGAAGCGTCAGCTTGGCGTCGCCCCACGCTTTGTGATGAGGGCGCGGGTGCGCCACACCATCCGCATGCACATAGCGCCAATACGGACGGCGCGCGAGCAGCTCGGGATCGAGCAACTGGGCCCGGCGTCCAGCGGCATATGACGTTGCCACGTTGGTCTGGTAGATCACCCGCGTGCGCCACGCCTCACCGGCCGCGCTGCCTTCTCCGGTCCAGCCAGTCCATCCATGCTTCGCGACGATGCTGGCGAACTGCTTTCGGAACTCGCCGATGGAGCCGCCTTCGACCGCTTGGTGCACTGCCTTGCGCAGATCCGCCAATAAATCGGCCTTCATCGCACCCGCCACGACGAATGCGCGGTCGTGTGCAGCCTGCTGAACGTCGCGCCACGTTTCAGTCGGCATGTTCAGCTTGTTCCGGAAGAAGGCAATCTGCTCCTCGAACTGCTGGCGTGCGCCGCCGACCGTGTCCTTGTCAGCCACCTGCAGCCTCCTGCGCCGCCTGATCGCGGCCCTGCAGTTCGGCCAGCTCGAAGGCCAGCGCCATCAGCTCCTGCAGGTCGTTGGAAGGAAGATCGCCGAACTGCGCCAGGAGTTGCTCCTGCAGCTGCTGCGGATCGTCGACGGTGTCCACCAGATTTCGAATTTTCGCAATCCAGCTTGCGACGATGGAACCCGCACTCGTGGACAGCTGCGCGACGACCGCCGCACCTGGTTGTGCTGATGGCTCTGCAAAGTTCGGGCCCGGCGCGTCCTCTTCGCCTGGCTGGTTCGGCTTTTGCACGGGCTGCAGGTTGCCCGCAAACGGATTGGGCGCGGCCTTCTTCTTGCTCCAGCCCTCGCCGTACTTCGCGCGCACCGCGTCCTCGCTCAGCTCGAAGCCCATGTCCGAGACGGCTTTGTCCGCATCCGCCTGCGTCTTCTGGTCTTCCTCTTCCTTGATTTGGCGATATACGTGGCACGGCGCCAGGCCGTTGTATTCGCAGATCCAGGCGATCAGCGACATGTTCAGCGTCTCGCTCAGCAGATCACTGTCGGCCTGCGTGAGGTCCTGGCGAACGTTCTGGCGTTCCTTGCTTGCAGCGGCCAGCGCGCCGCCACTCGAGCGTGATGGTTCCTGGCCGGTAAGCACCTCCATCACCCAGTCGTCCATGAACTCACAAAGCGCCTGCTGCGTGGTCACGTTGCCGGACAGCTTGGATTCGAGCAATGCGATCTCCATCCCCTCAGGGGTGGCCAGAAAACCGTCATTGCTCATCGCCCGCAGCGCATCGACCAACGTCGCCTTTTCCTTGGGCCCAGCATTGCGCGGGTATTTGCCGTGGGGGGTGGGCGAGCCGAAGCGGTCGTTCAGCTTGTTCCAGGCCACGATGCCCTTGCGCTTGAAGAATACCGGCCAGAACAGCTGCAGCCCGAGGCCGGTGCCGTACGGGTTGTCGTCTTCAGGATTCACGCGGTGGACGATGAACTTGCGCTCCGGTACCGGAATGCCCTTGAGCATGTTCTCGCGCGTCAGCAGCTGCAGGCGCGCGGGGCTGTTCTCATCATCCTGCACGTAGACAAAGCGGCGCTGCGCACGTGTCACCACGCGCTCAGGCACCACCATGTTGTCGCGCACAGTCCAGATGATCTCCGCGACGGCAAAGCCTGAGAGCAGCGCCTGCAGCAACTCCGCGCACAGCTTGTCGAAGGCGAAGCCCTTCAGGATCGTCGTGACGGTCTCGGCGTCCTTGCTGGCCTTGGCATCGCCCTGCACGCGCGGCTCCACCTGCCAGCTCTTGCCCACCAGTGCGAGTTGGCGCTTCTGCAGACCGGAGAATACCTTGCCGTCACGGCGCAGATCCCGGTACAGCTCCACGTTGCCGTTTCCGCGCTCCAGGAGCAACGGATCGTTGGTGCGCAGCACGCCCATGTAATTCGTCTCGAACGGATCACGCAGGCGGTTGGCAAACTCCACGCCCAGCTCGGGCTGGGTGGGTTTGCTGTTCAGGTCGTCGGTCGGTTTTTTCTTAGCCATTGACGAAATCTCCATATCCTTGACTGCTCTCGCGCGGGCCGCCGCTGATGTACTCGATGGGGGCGCTCGGGTTCGAGCCTGCGTGCAGCGCCAATGCCAGCGCCCAGAATCGGTCTGCGTGGCCATCGGCGGTGCTCTCGGCCACAAAGCGAATGTTTCCTGCCGCCGTAGTCACTTTCTGCACCTTGCGCAGGTCAGATCGAACCTTGGGGTCATCGGGAACGCGCACCTTGCGGTCTTCCATCGCGCCTTTCAGCGGATAGGCCAGTGCCTCTTTCACGTGGGCAGAAAAATTCACGCCTTCCACGCGCTGCTCGCCAAAGCGGTCCTGAGCGTCATCGGTCCAGCCAATGCCGAGGCCGGTGGAGTCAATGCAGACGCGATCGCAGATCTCGAACCATGGCCAGAGAATCTTTTCCTGATCGCTTTTGCGCATGCGCTCCATGCACTCAACGTGCCGCGTGTAGAAGACGTCGCCGAGCTGCTCGACCACCCATAGCACGGTCAAATCCTTCTTGCGACCGATATCGACGCCCGCAAACAAACGGCCTTGGAATGGGCCTGTCAACGGACGCTGCCAGCTGTCGCCGCCCAAGTACTCGCAGGCGGTGATCAGCTCGTATTCCAGAAACTTGCTGTCGTCATCGGACGGGATGCATTGGTATTCCTGGTCGAACGACTCTTCATCCGCCGCGCCAGCACGAATGAAGTCGAAATAGCGCGCCTCATCCATGTCCTGCTGTTCAGCGCTCTCAGGCAAGGCCTGCTGCAGCTTGTAAAGAAAGCCTTGCTCCAGAGCATCCTGCAGAGTGACGCGATGCAGGCTGACATTCTTCGGATTTCCGCCATGGCGCGCCTCGCGCACCAGTGAATTGAAGAAGCTGTTGGAGCCGCGATGCGTGCTCACCAGCTCCATACTGCCGCCCCAAGTGATACCGGGATAGGCAATGGCCCACATCTTTCGCTGGTCCTTGTGCAGCGCGAACTCGTCCAAGATGCGCGAGCCGCGTTTACCGGCTTGCGCGTCCGGGTTGCTCGACATCGAGTGGATACGCCGTCCGCTTGAGAACTGAAGCACGTAGGCGCTTTGCTTCTTCTCCGCGTCGAGCACGACCTCACCCAGGTCCTGAGCGGCCAAGCCCATGATGCCCGCCCACATCTTGCAGTCTTCGATGAACAGCCGCGCCTGGATGTCATCGCGGCTGCTTACCCATTCATCGAAGCGGGCGCCCTGTGCCGCCACACGCTCATCTGCACCATAGGCAGTGGACCAGCTGATGCCGATCTGGCGCGACTTCTCCATCAGCTTGATGCGAGATTCATCCTTAATCCACGCGCTCTGAAACGGCAGAAAGATCGCATCGCGATCTTTCGGAATGCACTTGGCACGACCTTTGATCTTCGCCATCAGGTGATCCCCAGCGCTTCACGGATCTTGGCCTTGGTGTCGGCCGTCACGCCGCCCTTGTTGCCCAAGGCATCCAGCTTGGCCTTCTGCTCTTCGAGCAGCTCGCGCCGGGCTTCTTCCTTCAAGGCGGCTCGGGCCTCAAAGCTGAATTTCTTGTGGGAAACACTGGCCTTGCCAATCTCCGCAACGTTCTTGAATAGCTTGTTGACATCGACTTCATTCACGTCGATATCAAGCTGCATAAGCATTCCGAAGATCTTCTCTTGGGTTATCCGCATCATTGCGGCCCCGAGCTTGTCCTCATCGTCGGGAGCGGAGTCCACGATGGCGCGGGCCTGCTCTGTTGCTACCTTCAGCTGATCCATGCGCCGCTCGAAGGGCGAGCCATACCGCTGCAACGCGGACTTGGACACGTCCGCGCCGCGGGCTTTCAGGTCTTCGGCGAGCTGCACGTAGTCGCCAAAGCCGCGCCGGATCAGCTCGGCGTCCAGCCATTCCTTCAGCTCGGGCGGCAGCTCATGCACTTTGCTACGGCGTGGCATGGCTTACACCTGCGTGATCTTGGGGCGCGACACACCGGGCTGCGCGTCGATGTTGTATTCGACGAAGTCGATGCCGGTGCGTGTGAGGTCCACCATCCAGCGGTCCAGCGGATCCTTGGAGATCCGCACCATCTCGCGCTCCTCCAGATAGTCGAGGTTGACGCGGATCTCCTGATGGGTCGCATCTGGATAGACCGCGCGGATGATCTCCAACAGCGGCTCGGTGTAGATGCCTGCCGGGCGGCTGATGTTGACGGCAGACAGCAGATGCCAGCGAATGGACTCGCGGCGGATTTTGGCGATATCGATGGTCACGTGGTTCCCCCCTTCAGGAGCTGTTCCAGCACGCGCTCCATGCGCAGTGCGTAGTTGTCAATGCGGGCTTCGATGATTCCGACGTGCCGCACAAAGTCGTCGCGCCGCACAAAATCTCGCGTCGTCTCGATCTGGAAGGCGTGAAACTCGCGCTCCAGATTGAGCGTGGCTTCAGCGTTTTTGCTCTGGGTCACCGCGATATCGGCGATGGTGGTGGCCAGGGCATCGAAACGCGCGTTGATGTGCTTCTCCTGCTGAAGACTGATCACCTTCATCAGCGCCCAGATGGCCGCGATCACCATGCCGACCACCCAGAGCACGTTGGACAACGTCACTTCAAACACCATTACTCACCCACCTTCCGCGCCAGGCACACGTCGGTCACATACGCCTGCAGGCCGATCACCTGGAGCCTGAGCCCATCAGCGTCTGCTGCCAGTGCTGTGCGTCGATCGCTGCACTGTCCGAGTAGGGTTCGAGCGGCGGCGGCTTCATCAACGATGGCGACGGCGCTGGCATCCGGGCTGGTGCCGGGCACATGAGCTGCGGCGCGGGCACGGTCGCGCGCATTGAGCTCGTTGATGGTGTCGAGCAGCCCGCGATTGCGAGACTCAGCACTGCGAAGACTGGCGCGCAAAGACGCCTCACGTTCAGCCTGTTCACGGGCGATCCTTTCGGCTTCTTGCTGCTTGCGCTGCTCGGCAATGCGGGCGTTGCTCTCCGCTTGCGCGCGCTCGTTTTGCAAGCGCGCTTCGGCTTCTTTCTCATCGCCCCGGCGCTTTGCTTCGGCGGTATCCCAGCGGGTCTGGATGCGGGCCGCGCCGCGTGCATCACCCTTGGCGATCAGGTGCGATTCCAACGCCTTCACGCCAACGAGCGCGCCGATTATCAAAACGAGGATGGCGATGACTCGATAGCTCATTGCACTGGCTCCCCAAGGCACATAGATCGCAGCGCCTTGCGGTCTTTCCAGACGCCCCTGCAGGTGCGGTTGTCCGGGTGGCTGCAGAGATCCTGCGGGCGTTTGACCGGGCCTGCGCGGTCATACAGCAAGATGGCCTCGCATGCGGGGTTGTACTGGCCCGCATTGAGGTTGCGCACGATGGTGCTAGGCCCCGTGCGCTCGGTGTTCAGGCAGACCGAAGTGGTGCCCACGTTGTAGGCGAGCGCCACATAGGCGTCCCACTCATGCTGGTAGAGCGGAACCTTGATGCAGCGTTTGAGAGCCACCTCGAACTCGGCGGCGTCAGCGCGCAGGCGGACTAGCGCGCGATCGGGCGTGGTGGTGTCGCCCATCTTCACGCCGCTGGTGGTACCGTAACCGATGGTGGCTACTTTGGCGCCATGAACTGGGTCTGGGTACGCCTTGGCGCTGTAGCCCTCGCGCTGGGCAATGTAGACCAGACCGGTCGCGGACAAGGCCAGGCCGATGATGGCGATGCGGTTATCCATGCGGCGCTCCTGGTGCGGAGCGCTGCGAGTAGGCTGGTGTGGAAGTCATGCACGGCAGGATGCCGCGCGCGCGTGAGGCGCACTAAATGGTGCGCTTCAATGATTGGCACCAACGAATTGTGTGCATCTTCATCTCATTGAGTCGAACTCTTCTGCCACCAAATTTATTCGGGAATCTATGAGATCCAATGCGATTGTGTCTCGGCTACCCAGCACATCCTTGATCGAGTTATAAAGTCCAGCGACTTTGCGCACCCGAGCACTTTCGGGGTCGCCCGCATCGCTCTTTAATGCTTTCACGTCTTGGACAAACAGCCTTCTGTAGTTCTCACCTTGATCCCGAAACCTGCTCGATGAACATAGCAACAAAAATGCCTCCATCAATTCACCTGTTGGCGAGTAATAGAAGCTCCTATTGGACGGAGCGAGCAACTGAACTGATCGAATGGCTTCGTTGGGGGAAACACGTCCAGACACAATGCTTCTATAAATATCTGGATGGGTCAATCTCAGGAATACTAGAAAAGCCGTTACGGTTGAGTCTAGGTGCTGATTCACGCGTGTCTGACGAATAATCAACACAACCCGAGATACCATTCTCTGAACCACTCGCGGAGGCAGCTCAAATATGGAGGCCAATTCCTTCAAAGTTACTACCATTTGAGATCGATCAGACTGCATTGAGTAGTGCATATTTCGAGCAGCAAAGAACGCGTCTACTCCACAAGCCGATAGCATTGACTCGATCATTTGGCCAGCATCTGCACGCGGCAATCTGAGTTCCAAGTCTACGAATCGTCGGAGATATTCCGATGCATCCATCTCAGCACCATAGACTTTTTGCGTGCTTGCCTTCAATTGTTTCGTGTCCAGAGCAAGTACGAAGACGAGGCCTGGTATGTTGAAGAAATGTTTGATTCTTTCAAGCATTGCTACCGCAAACGTTGGGCGGCACCGATCCAGTTCATCGATCATCAAAACTACAGGAGGCGGCAACTCACCTTCAGTCGTGGTTTTGCGAACATAGTTCGTCAATTCCTCCAGCAGTTCCTTGAATTGATTCGCCGCTTTTTTCTCTTGTTTGAAGTAGTCGATCAAGTCTCCAGTCAATCCCTCGCCGGCTTTGTCGGCTGCATCACCGATGGCCTTGCCTACGCCATCGGCGAGTCCGCTGACATCTACTAGACCGGCAGTGAGAGCCTTAACTCCAGCGACAGCCGCATGTTTTGCAAGGATGCCTCCCAAGGCTTTAAATTTTTCGACTTTGGAGGAGTCGAGGCTGTTGTCATATCCTTTTATTTGGAGCAAGCGGTCATGGAGAGTCGCAACAAGTGGGACCAGCGGGTCGGTCGCGTAGTCCACTTCCCAAGCATTGAAGCTGACTGTGACGATGTCCGCGTTCGTCAATTGTTGCTCCAACATCCTGAAAGTGGTCGTCTTCCCACTTCCCCACGGTGCATCTAACGCAACGACGAATGGCTCTTGAATTGACCTCAACAGATCAGATACGGCCGATATGAACGGTTCTCTGTTCAACTTATCGTTGTCGTAGATTGTGTCTTTCGGGATGACTACTTCCTGTGACTTAAAACGGCTGGGGTGCAGTGATGTGCTCATATGAATTCAAGAGGCTCAATTTTTTTGCAAATCGCAATACTCGCGCTCGTAGGATTCCAGCTGCGCGCGCAGCTCGCGGGCCCTGGAGTCGCACATCGTGGCGGCGGCTTGCATCTCGGTGCTAATGGATTGCTCGTAGGTGGCCCGGGCCAGATTGTTTTTTAGCCAGCTGTTTCTTGCTCGCGATGACGGCTTACTCGTTCGCATATTCGCGCTGGTGGCTGTCGAACATCGTGAACATCTGACAAGCTTCGTTGCGTTAGTTTCGGCCGGGCACCACCCCGTCACGTTTGTGAGCGAAGACGATCCCAATCGAACCCGACGACCGTGGCCGATATCACGTTGTCACGAAGGAGCTTCGCATTGATCGAAAGATAGAGCGGTGTGCGACCCCATTCAGCAGAGGCGATCAGCGACTTGTCTTTCTGCAACAGTGACTCAGTGTTCAACGTCGCCTTGAATTCTCTGGAGTTTTCCAGCCCGCGCAACTCCAAGCTCGCCGTCACGTCATCGGGCCAGCTAACACCTGTGATGTAGTACACACCATTGAGCTGCGCTTCCTTGGAGCTTTCGCGCGGCTGGCGCGCCATCTGAACAGCTTGAGTGGACGTCATCTTGACGCCGTCAAGGCTCAATGTATTGGCATCAGAGGCGTTGCGCAAGACAGCATCTCGCGCATTGTCGAAGTCGTCTTTCACGAAGGCCAGTTTGGGCTGGGCCTGCATCGCCTGCGTGACGATTTGCAGGCGCTTGGTTTCTTGTTCAGAAAGCTGGGTCTGGGAATCGAGCTCCGCAGTACGGGTCAATCGCGTCGCGCGCTCTTTCACAAAAGTCTTTACCACAAATGTAGCCCCGGCGATGGTGCCAAGACCAAGTATCGCGATGAGAATTTCATTTGGGGTCATTTTTCCAACCAGCTGAGTTGACAGTTGCGTTAACGCGGCGTTGAAATCCAAGGTGAGCAGTGTGCTCCCCTTCTTCACCTCTGCGGTGATCGCAAGATCTTTCTTCTCCGAATTTGTGAGGCGCGTGGATTTTGGCTTCACCAGTTCTAGAAACGCATGCTCGAACGCCTTCTGGTACTCGATAAGCATCTGGGCAGCATTGGCTGTAATTGTGCCTTCGTAGTGCGTTCCGGTCAGCTTAATCTCAACCTGCGGCCAGTTGTCGAACACTAGCACAGCGCCCTCGGTTTCGGCTGGAGTTTCCAGCGCTATTGAAAGCAGCGCAACTGCATCTTCATCAGTTGAAATTGTAATTTCTTGCTGTGTCGCCATTGATTGCCTTGAGTGCAGTTTGATTTCTTGCTGTATAGATCGGATTAGGGCTACGGCCGCGCCTGAAGATCCCGATATTCACGCTCGTAGGACTCCAGCTGCGCGCGCAGCTCGCGGGCCTTGGAGTCACACATCGTGGCGGCGGCTTGCATCTCGGTGCTGATGGACTGCTCGTAGGTGGCCCCGGCCAGATTGTTTCTAGCCAGCTGTTTCTTGCTCGCTATCGCGGCTTGCTCGTTCGCACATTTGCGCTGGTGGTTGTCGATCGCGCCGCGTGCATCTGGCAAGCCGCGTTGCTCCAGCCAGGTGCGGCGCTGCCAGGTTTCGCCGAAGGCGCCTTCCTTCTTGCCGCCCGCAGCAGCTTGTGGAGCTGGCGCTGCTTGGGGCGCAGCAGCAGCTGGTGCTGCGGCACGCGCTGCAGAGCCGCTCGCTGGCTTTACCTGGATCTCTTCGCCTTTGCCCATGCAGGGGGCGTCCTGGAACACCGTCTTGCCATCGGGGCCGGTGCATTTGTTGATGGCCCATGCGGGCGTGAGCAGCAAGGCAGTGCTCAGCACAAATACCTGTTTGATCATGCGTTTTCCCTCTGCGACTTGTTCAGTTCATCAATGATGGGTTCCACAAAGCTCTTCACGATGCGCACCTGCTCACTCTCCAAGTCCAGCACGAATTGCGTATTGAATTTCTCTTCCATGAACTTGTATACCGTCATGGGCTTTGGGAGCTGGCGAATCATCAGCATCACTTCACGCTGCGCGGGAGTTGCCTTCACGCCGTAGTCGAACTGCTCGTCTTCTGGCTCTGTAGGGTCTTGCTCTCCATACACATGAATATGCGTCACGTTGCGCTCTTGCTTGAGATGAACAACTCTGACGCTTCCATTGTTTTGGCCTACCTGCAGGTTGCCATTTCCAACGTTGTCCATGTGTAGTGGATATGTCAAAACAGGCTCGCTCACCCGGAAGTCATCCGGACGGGCATTTGATCTGTCTCCGCCACCACCCAACCAGCCAAGCACTCGCTGGCGAAAAGCAACCAACATTACCCGTCCCCTCTGTTGAGTTCACGACCCGCAGTCGACTGCGGTGCCGACCAAGATCACTTGCCCTTGTGCACGTTCACCGATCCGCTCAATCTGCCGCCAGCGCCGATTTGTACGTTGCCATCGCCTAACCCAGACATGTGCATGCCGTTGCCCGATGAGCCGGACAGCAATGCAGCCAGCGCTGCCTTACGAATTGCTGGCGCCGCCTCTCGGTAGTACTGCAGCAGCAGCTTTTCCTCTGGCGATGGCACGTCCTGGGCGGGCGCATCACGCTGACCTGTAACGACATAGCGCACGTCCACGCCTGCCCCCGCAGCAGCGGCGAGGTAGGAGGCGTCCGGAGTCCGCTCTCCGCCTTCGTAAAGCATCTGCGTCTTCTTGGTGACTCCGCCCACCTCGCCAAAGGTGGTCTGAGACATGCCCAAGCGCACTCGCTCTTCACGCAGGCGTTCTCCGATGGAAATCAAATGGTTCATCTAAAAGCCCATTGACAAGGAACCGAACGGTTCCCATAATTCACACAACAACAAACCAATTCATGTGAAAGCGCCAACTTTCACACAACAAATAGGACGCATGCCATGACCAAATCACGAGCCCAGATCCGAGCTGAATTCGCGCATCGCGGTCAGTCCATCACTGCGTGGGCAAAGGCCAAAGGCTTCACACCCAACACGGTAATGGCCATTCTCAACGACAACGAGGCATCGCCCCGATTGAAGTGCCTGCGCGGTGAAGCGCATGACATCGCAGTCGAACTCAAGCTCAAAGATGGCGAAGCATCACGCCGCCTCGCCGCGTGATCGGGCACGCCATGCGTCCGTCAACCAATGTAACAAATTTCGGGCTGTCTCACGAGACATTCGCCCTGTGCGCTCTGGCCTCGTCCAGCACATCCGCCATCTGCAGCAGCACACCGCGTGAGGCCCGCAACTGCCGCGTGCATGCCAGCCTCGCCGGTCGAGCCCTGCGCCATGCGGCCGACACACGCTGCCCGTCCAGCAGCCGCTGGCTCTCCAGCTCGGCGACCACACGCATCAGTGCCTGCGCCAGTGCGTCGATTCGTCCTTCCAGTTCAGCTATTTCGCTCATTACTACCTCGTTTCGTGGTGATGTGTTTGCACTGTCTCAAGGTTCGCGCTTCGAAGGGAAAAAGCTTTTGGAAGCGGCTGGAACGGGAGATTTCCAATGACCCGCCCCATCTGGAAAAACCGCCGTGCGACCAGCCTCGTGCACGCCTTGCGCATGTGCAAGGAATACGCTCAGGTGCGCCGCAATCTGTCCATTGAGCGCATCGCCGACCGCATGGGCGTGAGCCACGAGAGTCTCTACAAGTGGCTCGCCACCGGCAAGCTGCCCGCCATCTTGCTGCCCAGCTACGAACTGACCTGCGGCGTGCACTACGCCAGCGAATGGCTCGCCGCCAGCGCGGGCCGCTTGGTTGTGCCCATGCCCAAGGGCGCCAAGGCTGACGACGCCGAGCTGATCGCCATGAACACCAGCTGGGCGGCCGCGTTTCAGGCCCTCAACAAGTTCTATTCCGCCCCCAGCGCTGAGGCGGCGGAATCCACCCTGGGCGCGCTGCGCGAGCACATGGCGCAGGTGGCCTACCACCAGGCCAACGTCGAGCAATTCGCCACTCCCGAACTGGACTTTGAATCATGACCAGCACCAAGACCATTCCGCTCAAGGCCGTGAGCGACGCACTGACGATGGCCATCCTCAAGCTCAAGCGCGCAAGCGTGAACAGCACAGGCAAGCCGCAGGCGCGCACCGCCGCGTTCACCGACAAACCGTCCAGCTTTGGCCCGACCTGCGCCAACAAGCGCCGCCGTGTTCCTCTGCAGCCCTTGCACGCCGGCTTCATGGACTGCGGTGATCTGGTGCGCGTTGTCAGCCGCGTACACACCGAGCACGGCACGCGTGAGGTCCGCCAAATCTGGGGCGCAGGCGTGCGCGATCTGCAGGCCGACATCGGCACGGGGATGCTGCGATGAGCCGAGCCACCGACTACACCAACGACGCGCAGCAGCGCATCTTGAAGCTGCTCCTGGCACTTTGTGGCGATCCCGTTATCGGCTATCCGCCGAGCAAGCTGGCCGAGCTGCTCCGATGCAACCCTTCTGCGATCACTCGCGACCTCGACAACTTGCGCACCGCCGGAATGGCTCAGCGTGACGAGGCTACCGGCTGCTGGGTGCTGACTCCCTGCATTCCGCAGCAATCCATCAAGGTCTACACCGCCATCGACCGTGCCCAGCGCCGCGTCGATGAGGCCCGCAACCGTTTCACACGAACCCCCGATTAATCGATTTTGAGGAAGACACAGATATGGCACGACCAACCAAACAAGTCGAAGTGCAGGACATCGTTGATACCACCGTGGATCAGGAAAAGATCGAAGGCGCGATGGTCGCGATGCGTGAGCAGGCACAGGAGGATCAGCTGGAATTGCTGGAGCTGGCAAGCAATGTTGGCGCGCTTCAAGCCTTGGAGTTGACTCGCAGTTTCGTCGCCGCGGCGACGGTTCAGCTGTTCGACAAAGTTCGTGAATCCAAAAGAATCAAGGACTTACCGATTCGCCTGCCAGATGGAACCGTCGCCATGGCGACGACTGTCGATGAATTTTGTCGATTGGTATTCGGAAAACCACGCACAGCGATGGTCGAGGCATCGGAATCACTGCAAGCGCTTGGGGAGACAGCGTATGAGTTGGCCAGTCGCCTTGGCCTGAACCGCAACGCAATGCGCGCCGCCCGCGCATTGCCACCCGAGAAGCTCGAAGTGGTCCGCCTTGCCATCAGCAATGGCAGCACCAAGGCCGACGTCCTCTCGGTTATAGAAGACCTCGCCGAAAAGGTCGAGGAGTCCGCGAAGGCGCTCGAAGACGCCAAGGCCGATCTGGTCGCCAAAGACCAGGTGCTGGAAGACAAAAACAAGTCCATCGACAAGCTGAAGGCCGCACAGAAGCGCATTCAGGCTGCGTCGATGGACGACCAGCTCGCTGACCTGAAGAAGGAAGCTACGGCCCTCGCGGCCGACGCCGAAGGGGCCATCGTCGGCGGCCTGCGTCAGGCGCTGCTGGCGCTCAGCCGCCATGGCGAGATCGACTCGCAGAACGTGTTCATGTCAGGCCTTGTCGGCCAGGTGCAGGCCCAGCTCACCGCGCTGCGCGGCGAGTTCGATCTGCCCGATACCAGCAGCGCCGCCGACCAGCAGCTGGCAGCAGAACACGCCGCGTGGAACAAGACCGCGTAAGGACTCACCCCCATGCCGCTCAATGCAACGCTGACCCAGCGCCTGGTGGAGGTGGCCGCACTCGCAGCCACCTCCGCGCAAGGCGGCAAGCAGGCGATCTATGCCGATGCGTGCAGGGAGCTGAGCATCAGTTTGCCCACTCTCTACCGCCATCTCAAGAAGGTCACTGTGATGCCTGAACGAAAGCAAAGAAGTGACGCGGGTGACGTGAGTCTGCCCCGCGCCGAGGCTGTCACCATCAGCGCGCTGCTGATGGTGAGCCACCGCAAGACCAACAAGCGCCTGATGTCCATCGGCCAAGCTCTGGAGATCCTGCGCACCAACGGTGAGGTCCGCGCCGAGCGCACCGACCCCACCACCGGCGAGGTGCTGCCGCTGTCCGACAGTGCGGTGGCACGCGCGCTGCGCCACTACGGTCTGCACCCCGACCAGCTCAACCGGCCCGAGCCTGCGGTCGAGCTGCGCAGCCTGCACCCCAACCACGTCTGGCAAATCGACGCCAGCCTGTGCGTGCTGTATTACCTGAACGCCCGCACGCAGGCCGAGAGCGGCCTGCAGGTGATGGAGCGCGACAAGTTCTACAAGAACAAGCCTGCCAATTTGAAGCGCATCGAAGCCGACCGCGTGTGGTCTTACGAGGCGTCTTGCCACAACAGCGGCAGTCTTTACCTCGAATACGTGTTCGGTGCCGAGAGCGCGGACAACCTCACGCAGGTATTCATCAACGCCATTCAGCAGCGCGCCAACGATCCGTTCTACGGCGTGCCGTTCATCCTGATGATGGACATGGGCAGCGCCAACACCTCGGGCCTGTTCAAGAATCTCGCCCGCCGCCTGCAGGTGCAGCTGATCGCCCACGCTCCCGGCAATGCTCGCGCCACCGGCCAGATCGAAAACGGCCGCAACCTGATCGAGCGCAGCTTCGAGTCGGGCCTGCGCCTGGCGCCGGTGCAGAGCATCGAAGAACTCAACACGCAGGCGCGTCGCTGGGCACGCTGGTTCAACGCCAACAAGATCCACAGCCGTCACGGAAAGACGCGCTTTGACCAATGGATGACCATTGCCCAGGAGCAACTGCGCATTGCCCCGAGCGTGGAACTGTGCCGCGAGCTGCTCACGCATGAGCCCGAGAGCCGCAAGGTCTCCGACATGCTCACCGTGTCGTTCAAGGGGCGCGACTACGACGTGCGCAGCGTGCCGCAGGTGATGGTCGGCGAGAAGCTGGCGATTGCCATCAACCCATGGATGTCCGACGCCGTCATGGTGGTGGAGAAGGATTCGGACGGCAACGAAGTGCTGCACAGCGTGCCGGTGATCGAGCGCGACGATGCGGGGTTCCGCGTGGATGGCAACGTGATCGGCGAGGACTGGAATCGTCACGCCGACACCGTGCTCGACACCAACCGCAAAGAGGTGGCGTTCGCGGCCTACGACGTCACCACGCAGGACGAACTGGACGCCGCGCGCAAATCCAAGGCCGTGCCGTTCGGTGGCCGCATCGATCCATACAAGCCGATGGAGCTGGCGCCCGAGCGCACGTTCCTGCCGCGCCAGGGCGCCGAGCTGACACCTGCTGTCACAACCAACCGTACCCCAGCACCTGCACGCATCTTGAACACCTTCGAAGCTGCGCTAGAGCTGCGTCGCATGGGCTTGGAACTGACCGCCGAGAAGTCCTCGCAGATCAAGTCCTGGTACCCGGATGGTGTGCCCGAAGACGAGCTGCAGGCGCTCCACGACCGTCTCACCGTGCGCGCCGGTCTGCGCGTCGTAGCAGGAGGAGCCTGACATGTGCCTGTCACCCGTATTTGAACGCCTCAACCTCACGCAGGCGGAATTCCGCAAGGACCTCGGACTTAGCCGCTCCGCCGCCAGCCGCCTGATCACCCACGGCCTGTGGCCGCGCCGGGCGGTGGCCGATTTCAAGAAGGACGTCGAGGAATGGCTGCGCCTGCGCGGCGCCACCGATGCCGAGATTGAACCGCTGTACTCGGCGGCTGAGCTGGCCGAGAAGCGGCAAGCGGACTCGGCTGCGCGCCGCGCCGCGATCTCTGCGGAATGCGCCGCACGAGGAAAACGCACCGCTGCATCAGTCAAGGCCGAGCGCGTGGAAGAGGAAACACGAATTTCAAAGGAGGAACTTATGGCAATTCGAAACGAAACATTGAGCCCTGAAGCGCGCAGGCATTTCAGCCTGACGCGCAACCCATTCCTGGATGACATCCAGACCGTCGATGACGTGTACCAGACACCCAGCGTGCGCTACGTGCGCGCCGCGCTCATGGACTGCGCGCAGCACAGTGGTTTCCTTGCGGTGGTGGGCGAGTCCGGCGCGGGCAAGTCCACGCTGGCGGAAGATCTGGGCGAGCGCATCAAGGCCGAAGGGCGCGACATCATCATCATCCGCCCGTATGTGACCGGCATGGAAGCTGATGACCGCTCCGGCAAGCCCATGCGTTCGTCGCAAGTGGCCGACGCCATCGCCCATGCGCTCGACCCTCGCGTGAAGCTGCCTGCCGCGCCGAACCAGCAGTTTGCAGCGGTGCACAAGATGCTGCTCGACAGCCACCGCGCGGGCACCCGGCACCTGATCCTGATCGAGGAGGCGCACTGCATGCCGCGCGAGATGCTGCGCCATCTGAAGCGCTTCTTGGAATTGAAGGACGGCCTGCGCCGGACGCTCGGCGTCGCGCTGATCGCCCAGCCCGAACTGCTCGACATTCTCAACACCAATAGCAAGCAGATCCGCGAAGTGGTGCAACGTCTGGAGATCATCAAGCTCGACCCGCTGGACTCCGAACTCGAAGGCTACCTCGGCCACAAGTTCGGGCGCGCAGGCGTCGCACTGAAGGACGTGATGACCGACGACGCCATCGACGCCATTCGGGCGCGCCTGGTGTCGATTCCGCGCGGCGGCAGCAAGGCCGACGCACAAAGCAATTGCCACCCGCTGGCCGTGCAGAACCTTGTATCTCGCGCCATGAATGCGGCGGCCAAGGTGGGCTGGAAGCAGGTCACGGCTGAAGTCATCGCGGGGTGCTGATGCCATGGCGATATTCCGAATCCGGGTGTCGCTTCCAACTGGGCGGTTTGCCTTTACCGGCCTGTTCGAGGACAGCCAGGAAGCCACCCGCCAAGCCATGGCTGACTACCCCGCAGCCCGCGCCATCGCAGTCATTTTCATCAAGAGACAAGCCACATGAGAAAGTCCAAAGCCAATCTGGAAGCGCCGCGCAGCGGCTTCTTCTTCGCGCCTGGAGCGGTCGAGTCGAGCAAGGCTCGCCGCCAGTGGGCGCCCATCGTTCGCGAGTGGGCCATCTGCATCGCCATCGCGGTGCTTACGGGCACCGTGACCGCGTTTTTCAATAGCCGGTTCTGAGGGGGCGAAGCATGAAGTTCTCCTCCACCCATCAGCCGCTCGAAGGCCGTGGCCGTCCACGCGGCAAGGTACAGCCAGCGGCTCGCATTGCCAATGCCACGCCACCGCCTCAATACAACTGCATGGCCGCGCCGGTTTGGACTGGCGTCCCTGCAGTACCGGTGCGCGACGGTGCGCTGGATCACAAACAAATCGCAAGTCGCGGCTACCGCTGCTGATGGGATCGTTATGCGTACTCACAACGATTTCACCGATGAGGATGCCAATGGCGTGGGGCAACTCGCGACCGCAATGCTCAACGTCGCAGGACCAAGTGCTGAACCGTTCGTTGTCTTGACGGCGCTGTTGGCTGCGCATCGCCACATCCTCAAGCAGCTGCCAACGAATCTTGCGCACGTCGCAATCCTCGGAATTTCTGCCTACAACGACCACCTGCTGCAGGAGTTCGCAACCCGCATCCCCGCCAACGGCGCTGCCAACACACATTGAAAGGATTCTCCATGTCCGCAGTTTTCATCCCAGCCGGATATTGGCAAGACGCCAACGGCAACCTGGTACCCGACGCCAAAGTGAAGGACATCGACAAGCTCCGTCACCAGGTGGTGACAGATCTTTGCAAGATGGCAGAGATGCAGCAACAGGGACTGTCGAAGTTCAAACTTCAGGCTATGCAGGATGTTGCAGCGCTGGTCTCGACCAGTCTGGAACAGTACGGGGTCAAGTCCGGAGGCAACAAGGGCAACGTCACGCTGGTGAGCTTCGACGGTCGCTACAAGCTGGTGCGCTCCAATCAAGACAAGATCGTGTTTGGCGAGCAGCTCATGGCCGCCAAGGCGCTGATCGACGAGTGCGTGCATGAGTGGGCTCAGGGTGCCAATGACAACATCCGCGCGCTGGTGAACCATGCTTTCCAGACGGACAAGGAAGGCCGCATCAACACCGGCCGCGTGCTTGGACTTCGTCAGCTCGACATCACAGATCCAAAGTGGCAGCAAGCAATGAAGGCCATCGGCGACAGCATGCAGACGGCGAGCACCAAGTCATACGTTCGTTTCTACCGCCGCGACGACGCAACGGGCGAGTACTTGCCAATCAGCTTGGATGTGGCAGCTGTATGAACAACCCAAAGACTTTCGCTGAATTTCCTTTGGTCTTGTGCGAGCTCTCAAACGAAGAGCGCGCTGCCTGGATCGATCGCCTCGACGGATTGATCATCCACGGTGGCAACCCTGACCGATGGGGCCGTAACTCCAAACTCGGGCTTTTGATTGAATGCGTTGTGCAGACGCGATGCGAACTGCGACGGCTTGACGACGCAGCAATGGAGGAACGAGCAAAGCACATAGAGGTTGCTGTTGGCTACTGGAAATGGCTGAAAAAGAACGGCTGCGGGGCGTCCCTTGAGACATTTGTGAACGGGTTCAACTACCAAGCCTCCGACGTCATCCCGGTTTACAACAACGTGGCGCTACCGCTAATAAATACTTTTGAACAGCTGATGAAGAGGGGCGCGAAAGGCAATAGCGAATGACGACCCTCGCATAGGCCTTCTACGCGCAGCTGACCGCCTTGGGGCGCGATAGGTCGGCAGGACAAGCGGTAAGTGTCTTGGTGCATCCATAGCCATCAACCACCGCAGGCTCACGCGCCAACGTGCCGCTGCCATTCTTCCAGCGCTGCGTGCCTCAACCCCGCCATCGGGGTGCGCGAGGTGAGTCCGGTTTCCGGTGTCCGTCAACACCGGGTTCTCCAAACCAACACGAGACGCCCGCAAAGCCATGAAACCCCGTCCCAAAACGTCCCAAACCGAAAACCTAGACCCTTGCCGCACCACGACCCCGGAATCGCTTGTAGCGCCTCTGGCGTTTCCGACGTTTTTCCTGTCGGTCTTCGCTGCATTGTTCGGCATGCTCGGTGCCCTGCTGCTTGCGCTACCTGCCCACTTCGGCTGGGGCTTCAGCGCGTTCGTCATCAGTAACCTCGGCTGGCTGATCGTCAGCGCGATCAAAGGACAGTGGCCCATGCATGTGCAGCAGTGGGTTTTTCTGATCTGCAGCTTGGTCGGCCTGTGGAACTGGTGGCTGGGCCCACTGGTGTTGGGCTGATCGCCATGGCGACGAATCACATTGCTGCGATCCACGCGCTCAAGTCCAAGCTGCAGCTCAGCACGGATGACTACCGTGCGCTGCTGCTCAACCTCACCGGCAAGTCCAGCAGCACCGACATGAGCCAGGGCGAGCGGACCAAAGTCCGTGATCACATGCAAGGTCTGGCAGAGCGCCTGGGCGTGGCCCGACCGGCGCGTCGCGGCGCGATGACCGGACCGCAGTTCGCAAAATCAAAGACCGAAGCCAGCCCACGCGAGCGCAAGGTCTGGGCCCTGTGGCATCAGCTGCATCGCGACGGGCTCGTCGACAACCCGAGCAAAGCGGCACTCGACGCGTGGGTGACACGCACCGTGCATGTATCGGCTCTGCGCTTTTGCACGCCTGCGCAGCTGGATACTTGCATCGAAGCGCTCAAGGCCTGGCACAAACGCGGAGAATGAACCGATGAATGTGGACCTGTTCGATCGCCTCGACCCTCTGGAACTGTCACCTATGCAGCTGGAGCCGCTGCAGGTACTGATGCCGCGAGACTGGCCGGAGATCTGGCGCGAGTTTGCGACGAGCTTGTTCATCACCTTGATCTCGGCACCAGGAGCGGATGCGGTGCCCGCCGAAGCGCTGGCCCGGCTGGCGATGGCGCAGGCGCTGGGCTTGGCGGAAGATCACGGTGGCACGCAGCCCTACGTTCCTGTGGGCGCACTGCTGGCGGCTAGTTCGAAGGCCCGCCGTGTGGTGGATCTGCTGGGCAAAGGAATGGGCTACCGCGAGGTGTCACATGTCACAGGTTTGACGCCGTCAAGAATCAGGCGCATCGAATCCGACTGGCGCCAGCAGCAGATCAAAGCTCGACAGGGTGTGCTGCCGCTAGACTGAAACCTTGTCATTGCAACTTCGCCCCGCCTGCCTCGCGCACGCGGGGCATTTTTTTTTGCGTGAATCTGTGGTGCGCGTCATTTAGTCGCCATCGCGCTTGGCTCCGACAGTAGCGGTCATGCCCCAAGCCGCTGCAACCCCACCCGCCGCCAAGTCCGTCACGCTGCCCGCTGGAATCGAGATCTTCCGCGCTGGCACGCACATTGACGATCAGGGCACCTCGCACGTTTTCAGCGACGCCGACGTGGCAGGTATGGCCGCGAGCTACAACCCGGCAACGCGTGAAGCACCGCTGACCATCGGTCACCCCGAGCACAACCTGCCTGCCTATGGCTGGGTGCAGTCGGTCGGCCGCAATGCCGCTGGCGTGCTCACGATCAACCCTCACCGCGTCGAGCCTCAGTTCGCAGAGATGGTGGCGGCTGGTCGCTTTACCAAGCGCAGCGCTTCGTTCTACCCACCCAGCGCACCCAACAACCCGACGCCCGGCAAGTGGTACTTGCGCCATGTGGCGTTTCTGGGCGCGCAGCCGCCTGCGATCGCGGGCCTCAAAGACATCCAGTTTTCTGAAGGTGACGAAGTCGGCGTCGTCTCCTTTGCTGAAACCGTCAACGCCGACCCGACACAGGAAACCACCGATATGAGTAAAGAACTGCAGGCACAACTCGATGAAGCCAACGCCAAACTCAAAGCAGAGCAGGAAGCCACTACCAAGCTCAAGGCCGAAAAGGAAGCGTCCGACCAGGCCGCGAAGGATGCCAAGGCAGCAGCCGCATCGTTTGCCGAGCGCGCCAAGGCCGACCGCAAAGCCGGTTTCGTGAGCTTCGCCGAAGCCCAGATCAAGGCCGGAACGCTGCTTCCCAAGGACAAGGCGATGGCAGTGGCCACGCTCGACATGCTGGCCGACGCGCAGCCGGTGGAGTTTTCTGAAGGCGACACGACGAAGAAGGTATCGCCAGCGCAGTGGCTGCAGGACCTGATCACGTCGGCCAAGCCGGTGGTGGACTTCAGCGAATTTGCCGGTGGCAAGACACCTGTCCTGGGCAGCGCCAAGGGCAAGACCGACGCCGAGATCGACCAGGCCGCACGCGGCTACATGCAGCAGCACAAGGGCGTGAACTACGCCGATGCGCTGACAGCGGTGACGTCGTTCACCACGACTGCCTGATCCGTCAGCCCTCAACCCGTCTCACTTCAAGGAACTGAACCATGACGATGACCGCAGCCGAGATCCGGCTCAAACAAAACCCGATCCTGACCGGCCTGCTCCTGGGTATGGGTCAGGGCACCATGATCGCGGAGCAGCTGTTCCCGCGCCTGCCGCAGGCACTGTCCGCCGTGACGCTGGCCAAGCTGGGCGATGAACGCCTGCGCAACTACAACCTGCGCCGCGCTCCTGGCACTGCGACCAAACGGGTGGACATCAAGTACGAAGGCGTGACCTACGCGGTCAAGCAATACGCAGTGGATGTGCCCATTCCGCGCGAGCTGCTGCGCGAGGCCGACGAGAGCCGCCGCCTGAACGTGGGCAACTATCTGGACATCAGCCGCATCGCGATGACGACCGCCAGCGACATCCTGCTGCTCAACTACGAGATCGAGGTGGCGACGCTCGCCACATCTGCTGCGTCGTATGCATCCGGCCACGTGATGGCGCTGGCGGGTGGCACAAAGTGGAGCGCCGCGACAGGCACGCCGGTCACTGACATCCGCGCGGCTGCGGACGTGATCCGCAAGAAGATCGGCAAGCGCCCCAACAAGCTCACGCTGAGTGCCGACGCCTTCACTGCGATCACGATGAACGTCGAAGTGAAGTCCTACCTGTCCAGCACGCAGACCGGCCCGGCCACCATCGAGCAGCTCAAGACCATCCTGAACGTTGCCGAGATCGTGGTGGGCGACGCTGTCTGGATTGACGACAGCGACTCCGGCAAGGACGTCTGGGGCAATAACGCCATTCTGGCCTACGTGCCCAAGATCGGCGGCACGGGCTCCACGGACATCAGCCTGGCGGAACCCGGCTTCGGCTTCACCAACGTCATCGACGGCCACCCGTTCGCGGAGACGCCGTATTTCGAGGCTGGCAGCAAGAGCTGGATCTACGGCGCGACCTACGAGCGCCAGCCAAACGTGGCCTACAACACCGCCGCGTTCCTGTTCAGCAACCCGAAGTAACACCCCCATGGGCATTGCGCCCACGACTCTGAGAGTCCCCAGACCCGCATGAGCCGGGTCTGGGTGGATCGGCAAGAAAGGATTTTTGAAATGAGCAGATTGATTGCAATGGTCGCCACGGCCGTATTGGTCAACGGCGAGCGCACGGTGATTCAGCCAGGCGAGCCGCTCCCCGAGTTGCCCGAGCACGACGAAGGGGAGTTGCTGGCCAATGGCATGGCCATGGACCCCGAGAAGGCGGCCGCCAATGACAAGGCCAAGAAGGCGGAAGAAGCAGCCGCACTGAAAGCATTCCAAGCCGCCCGCGAAAAGGTAAAGGCGGAGCAGGAGTCCACCCAGTCCTCGGGCGATGAATCCGGCGCTTCTGGTGATTCTGGTGCGCCCGACGACCAGACCACCCAGAAGGCCAAGCCCGCCGCCAAGACCGCAACCACCAAGAAGTGACCCAGCAGGTCAGGAAGGAACCCATCACCATGCGTCAATACGACAAGACCCATGCAGTTCTCGTGGCGGCCGCCGTTGCGGTCGCTGCGAACCGCTTCATCGCCTACGAGGGCAAATACCCGTCCTCGGGCGGCGGCGCCCACGATTCGCAGGGCGTCTCCGAAAACGCGGCTTTGCCGGGCGAGGACATCACGGTTGTCACCGGCTACAGCTACCCGGTTGAAGCGGCAGGCAACATCGTCTTCGGTGACCCAGTGATCGCCGACGCATCGGGCCGCGCCATCGTGGCCACCACCGGCGAGCACTGCGGCGTTGCGCTCGGCGCGGCGGCTGCAGGCCAGCTGGTGGAAGTGCAGATCTGTAAGCACGTCCACGTCTGATTGGTTAGCAGCCATGCAGTACGCCACCGTTCAGGACTTGGTCGATCGCTACGGCGAGCTGGAGATGATCCAGCTCACCGATCCGGAGATCCAGTCCGTGCAGGCCGACAAGGTGCAACGCGCGATCGACGACGCCCAGGCGTTCGCCGATGCGTACGTGGGCAAGGCGTACCGCCTGCCGCTCACCGGCTGCACCAAGCCCGCGCCCGTGCCCGGTGACGTGCATGCAGTGGCGATGGTGCCGCCGCCCCAGCTCACACGCATCGTCTGCGATGTGGCCCGCTACTACCTCTACAACGCTCTCTCTCCGGAGCACGAGGTGTATCTGCGCTACAAGGCCGCCGACCGCGAGCTGCAGGCGATTGCCGATGGCTCGTCAGTGCTCGCATGTCCATGGGGCGGCACGCCTGGCACGTTGGTGTCGGGCAGTGCCCCTGGTGAGGGTGAGGTGCTGTTCGGCTTCAGCCCGCGTCGGGTGACGGATGACGATCTGCGGGGGTATGCATGAGCATTCGCGGCCTCACTCCTGAGCAGGCCAACGACTGGATGGCCATCGAGCCGCGCCTCGTCGAGCTGGTCAAGAAGGCAGTCGCCGGGCTCTCACCTGCCGTGCACGTGCTCACGGCGGCGGATCTGTCGATGGTGCGCGAAAGCGCGCAGAAGGTGCCTGCCATTCACGTCGTCTATGGCAGTTTTCAGGTGGTTGAAGACCGGACCACAGCGTGGCGACTGTTGCACACCTGGTATGTGGTTGCGGCCGATCGCAATGTGGCCAACGTCGTCAGCGGCCAGTCCGCGCGGCTGAGCGCAGGGGCGCTGTTGGCGCGTGTGGTCTCCCAGCTCGCGGGCGAAGACGTTCTCGGCGCCACCAAGCCGCTCGCACTGGTGCGGGCTCCGCCACCGCAATACAGCGATGGTTTTCAGTACATCCCCTCGGCCTTTGGCGTCGAGACCGTTCTCCAAAAAATCAACCGGAGCTAACTATGGCCCTCGAATTTCTCAAGAAGGTTTACAAGCCGACGATGACCGTCGGTCAGGTGTATGCCAAACCCTACGGCACGACCGCACCGCTGACCGCCATCGGCAACGTGCTGGAGCTGAGCCTGGAACACAGCGAAGATGTCAAGAAGCAGGACGACATGACGCAGCTCGGCGGAGGCACCTATGCCGAAAGTCGCCGCGTCAACGATGTCAAGCTCAAGATGAAGATCTCCGATCTGAACGTCGTGAACCTCGCTCGCGCCACACTGGGCACTATGTCCGGCATCGAGGCCGGAACGGTGGAAGGCGAGGCGTTCACCGTCAGCGCGCTCGGCGTCCTGCTGCCCTTGCTGCACATCGCCCCCACTGCCGTGACCATCAAGAAGGGCACTGACAAAGCCACCGCCACAGCTGTGGCCATGGAGGGCAATTACATCGTCAAGCCCGAAGGCATCGTGCTGCTGTCTGACGCGCCGGGCCTCGCCACCGACGACAAGTTGTGGATCGACTACAGCTATGGCGAATACGCCTGCGTGGAAGCGCTGACCACCAAGGCACCGGAGCTGCAGTTCCTCTTCGGCGGTCTCAATGAAGGTTCCGAGGGTGATCCTGTGATCGTCGACATCTGGCGTGCCAGCCAAGGCGTGACCAAGGCACTCACCTTGATCAATAAGGACTTCGGCTCACTCGACGTGGAAGGCACGGTGCTCAAGGACCCGACCAAGTCCGGCGTGGGCATCAGCCAGTACTACCGCACCCGGATGGTCTGACGCCTTTCCATTCGGCACAACGGGCCGCCGCCGCTTTCTCTGGCGGTGCGCGGCCCGCTTCATTTTTCCCTCGTCCTTTCCTGTGATCCGATCCCATGGCCAATGAAAACCAAGTCGAGTTCAAACTAGTCGTCAAGAAGGACGGTCTGGGTGAGCTTGCGGCCGATTTGACCAAGGTCGAAACGAAGACCAAGGACCTCACCGAGACGTCCACGGCGACCGGTGCCGCGCTGGAAAAGCTGGGCACCGAAGCGAAGGCGGCCAGCACCAACGTCGCCAACGTGGGCAAATCCGCCGAACAAGCTGGCAGCGAGCTGCAGGACCTTCGTGCCGCAACGGAACAGAAGACCGCTGCGCTGAAAGCCGGGCTGGACGCTGAGCGCTCAGAAATCGGCATTCGCCAGGAGCAGCTCAACGCCATCCGTGCGGAGCAGCAAGCCCGACTGCAGGCAGCACAGGCGCGCGGTGATGAGCGCGCCGCGATGGAAGCGCAGAATGACTTGCGCCAGACCGAGGCCGAGCAGCTCCGTCTGGCTGCGCAGGTCAAGAAGGCCGAGGCCTCGGCGATCGAAGAAGCGACGGCCGCGCGCCGCGCTGCATTGTCTGCAGTTGGCCCATTGACGGCCGCCCAGAACGACGAGCTGCGTGCATCGCAGAATCAAGCCGCCGCGCTGCGGGTGCAAGCTGAAGCAGCTGAGCAAGCTGCCCTGCGATCGACGGCCATGGGGCAAGCCGCGAGCAAGGCCGGAGCGGATCTGGACGGCATGCGCAAGGTGGTCGATGCCAAGACCGCCGCCATCAAGGCCGGTCTCGAAGCGGAGAAATCCGAGATCGAGCTGCAGGCCCAGTTGCTCACAGCCAATCGTGCGGCCGAGCAAGCCGCGCTGCAGGCTGCGCAGGCCAAGGGCGACGAGTCCGCCGCCACGCGTGCCCAGAACAATCTGCGCCAGATCGAGTCCGACCAGCTCCGCCTGGTGGCGCAGGCCAAGCGCGCAGAAGCGACTGCCATCGACCAAGCGACGGCGGCGCGGCGCGAGCAGCTTTCCGCCACCGGCCCGCTTAATGCTGCGCATGCCGCGGAGCTGCAGGCCGCGCAGAACTACGCCAGCGCGCTGCGCGTGGAAGCCGCGGCGGCAGACCAGGCCGCGCAGCGTGCCCGCGAGCTGGGCAATGCGCACAAAAACGGCGCAGCCGCCACCGACCAGATGAGCAGCCGTGTCGGCAACCTGACCATGCTGCTTGGACAGATGGCCGGTGCCATGGGTGCCGCGTTCACTTTCCGCGAGATGGTGACTGCGGCGGCACAGATGGAGCAGCTGCGCTCGGGCCTGACCGCCATCACCAGAGATTCGGCCAAGGCCGGACAGGAACTGGAATTCGTGCGTGGCGTGGCTGTGCGCATCGGCGCGGACGTCACCGAAGTCGGGAGGTCATTTCTCGGGCTCTCCGCTGCAACACGCGGCACCGCCGTTGAAGGTGAGCCGACACGTCAGGTTTTCGAAGCGGTTGCGACCGCCATGGGCAAGGCGGGCAAGACCAGCGCCGAAACTTCGCTCGCACTCCAGGCGCTCAGCCAGATGGCGAGCAAGGGCACCGTGCAGATGGAAGAGCTGCGCGGTCAGTTGGGTGAGTCTCTGCCAGGCGCGCTGCAGGCGGCTGCAAAGGGCTTGGGAATCACCACCGCCGAGCTGATCAAGCTGGTCGAGGAAGGCAAGATCACAGCCACCGACATCTTCCCGTCGCTGGCAAAGGGCCTCGACGAAATCTACGGCGGCGCCACAGGTGCCCAGACGCTCAGCCAAGAAATCACGAACGTCAAGAACGCATTCACCGAGATGTCCAATGACATCGGTGAGGCGGGCGGTCTGAACGCGCTGAAGTTCGGCGCGGAGCTGGCGCAGACGTCGATCACCATTCTCGGCACCACGGTTGTCGCAACGGGCAAGTCGATCGGAGTGATGCTGGCCGCGATCACGTCGTGGGATTTCAGCGGGGTCAAGCAGTCGCTCGCGGACATCGAGACCGAGGCGCGCGAGAAGATGCTCAAAGCCGCCCAGCACAACGGCGTGCTGACCAGTACGCTCAGCACTCTGGGCGATCAGGCGATGAAGACCGCCGTGGTGCAGCAGCAGCAGGCACAGGCCTCGACGGCATCCGGCACGGCGGCAAAAGCGGCCACCGACGACTTCGTCAAGCTGAACAACGGCTACCGGATCGTGCTCGAGAGCGTGCGCGAGCAGATCAAGGAGCAGGAAAAGTCCGTGATCGCTCGCGATGCGGAGGGCAAAGCGTCGGTCGCGCTGGCGCAGTCCTTTGGCACAGAAGCTGCGCAACGTACAGCAGTGGCGTCGGCCGCAGCAGCGGATGCCGAGGCACTGCAAAAGTTGGCACAGTTGCGCCTCACCGAGCTGGAAACACTGAAGGCGCAGCTCGTCTCTCTCAAGGCCGAAGCCGCCGCGCGCGGCGGAAACGACGAGGGGAGAAACAAGCAGCTCGCCGATCTGGAAAAGCTGATTGGTTTGCGGCAACAGGATGCAGATAAGGCCGTCGCTCAGGCCAAAGCGTCTGTGCTTGCTGCGGCACAAGCCAAGGCCGAAGCCGAGGCATACAAAGACAACAGCGCACGCATCGGAGAGCTGCGCTACGCCTATGAGCAGGCGCTGCGAAAGCTCGACGAAGTGCGTCAGGCCAAGATTGCAGGCAAGGCCACGACAGAGCAGCTCGCGCAGGCTGAGATTGAAGCTGGCAAAGCCGCGCTGCTTTACAGGGACGCGATGGCTGACCAGCTCAAAGCCATCGAAGCAAAGAAGAATGTCACGCTCCAGGACAACGATTTGCAGCAGATGCAAATTCAGCTGGCCATGTCGGTACAGCAGCGAATCTATGAAGTCGCCAAAGCCCGCGGCGATGAAGCCACCGCAGCACGTGCAGCGAACGAGCTCAAGCGCCTCGAGATCGAGCTGCTCACACTGACAGCACAGGCCAAGCGCGCGGAAGCAGATGCGGCGATGGCCTCCATCCAGGTCAAGAAGGCCGAGCTGATCGCCAACGGTGAATACAACGGCGTCAAGAAGCTGGAGCTGGACGCGGCCGTGAAAGCCGCCGAAGCGAAGCGCGTGGAGGCAGAGATTGCCGAAGTCACAGCGGGGAAGCTCCGCGATCTCGCGGCGGCGCAACAGCAGCTGAAGGGTGACACCGACGACGCCACATCGTCGATCAACAAGCAGTCGAAGGCGCTGAGCAACCTGAATGAATCCAAGACCTCCGGGCCCCAGTTTGTCTGGACACAGTCGTCGATCGTGGACTACCTCAAGCAGGCCGGGCTCGATGAGTCCATTGCAGCAGACCTATCGAAGCAGTTCCTCAACCCGAACGGCGACGTGAACTATGAGGCGTCGCAAGCGCAGATCCAGTGGGGCGGAAAGAACAGCACGCTGGCTAGCGCCCTTGGAAAGATGGTCGAGTACTACAAGTACGGCGACGGCAAGCAGTCCTATGACCAGATGGTCGAGAAGAAGGAAGACGCTGCAGAGCTGAAGAAGTCCACGGGCACGACCGCCACCAGCGGCACTGCCGCACCATCGACGTCGGCCGCGCCCAGCAAGTCGTCCTCCAGCGGCATGTCCACTGGCAACACCTACGTATCCAACATCACGTTGCCCAACGGCGAAAAGAAAACCATCAACTACCAAGACAGAAACAGCCAGCTATCGGGCGATGCGATCTTGAAGATGTTGGCCGAGGGCAAGGGGGTCGCCCAATGATCACACTCAAGCTCGGCAGCATGCAGATGACTCTTCCCGATCGGTTGATCTGGCCGAACGAGTTTGGTTGGAGTCCAGTAGTCATCTCCCAAAAAACAGGCTCCACGGGTGCACTCATCATCCACGTCGGCAAACGCAAAGCAGGTCGGCCAATCATCCTTGACGGTGTAGTGAGCAATGCATGGATGACCCGTGCCGACTGCGATCAGCTCTACACGTGGGCCGCGATCGCCGAAGCCGAGTTCGAGCTCGTGCTGCGCGGCATTGCTCGCACCGTCCGCTTTGACAACGACGGATTCACCGCCACGGCTCTCTGGCGTCTGCTCGACGGGGAGCACGACGGCCAGACGGTTTATTTGCCTTCATTCAAGTTCATTGAGGTCTGAAATACATGCCAATCCAAAAAGGTGACATTCGCTTTGCGCGGTCCTCGCGCATGGTCGACAAGCCCGAAGGCGGTGGACCGCCATCGGCCCAGCTGCTGACCAGCGGCAAGTCGAACGAGATTTTCCCGGACATCAGCCAGGAGTCGCGCACGGTCGGCCGGGTGGAAATCTATTCAGTCTTCGGTGTGCTGCGCAATACCGATACCGCGCCGCTCCTGGGTGCGAACGTGGTGATCGCTGAGCCGCCGGCAGATCCAAACGTCAGCGTCACCATGCTGTCGGTCGAGGACTCGTTTGCGACGCGTGCTGACATCGTCAAGCGGATCGAGGCCGGTCGCGCACCGGGTCCGGAGTTTGGCGGCTACCTGCTCGAGAACGCGTTCGCCTCCACGCTGTCGTTTCAGGTGTTTCAGCGGCCCGAGATGAGCCCGCCGACGGTGGGCCTGACCTATCTGCTGATCTACAACGAGGGTCTGGCGACCGAGCGCCGCCAACGCGTGCGGATCAAGTCCATCGAAGTCGAGGTGCGCAAGTGCGCGGAATACTTAAACAACGGCCTTGTTGAATTTGATGGTCAGATTGTGACCTGCGAGCTGTTTGACCCGCTGTCGTTGGACTTTCCCGGTTCGCCTGCAACCCGTACCTTTGCGCGCGGCGCTGGCAAGACGATCATCCGCTCCACGGTCTACTCCGACACCCGCCTGTTTGCTGGTGTCACGCGTCTGGCCGAGTCGACGCAGGTCGATGACGTCTGGCTGCAACTGGAGACAGTGTTCACGCAGGTGGTGCACAACAGCCGCTCTGAAGCCAACGTAGTGAACCAGAAGCCAACGTCGCGCGCGACCCTGACGTTGGCGACCGAGCCGCGCAAGGTCGAGGTGGGAACGACGCCGCACACGTATCGCATCAAGATCAGCGAGCAGAACCAAGGGCGCACCTATGTGCTGTCGTTCAAGCAGCCGCCAGCGCCTGGCACCGTATTCATCGACTACTGGTCTGGCGGCCAGCGTTACACGATCTATGACGACGGAACGGGTCGACTCACTGGCTTTGGCGGTGGTGCGATCAGCTATCTCAACAACACCGGCACATGCACACTGCAGGGCCTGCCGGACATCGGCAGCTCGATCAGCGTGTCCTACGGCACCGCGATGTCGTTCAGCAGCCGATCCAGCCAGGGCGCTTTGGTGCGCGCGCCGAAGTACTCGTGGGTGGTCGAAGGCGACACAGAGGACGATGCCATCGTGCCGAGCTCGCTGTCGATCAAGTATCCCAGTCAGGGGGTGCTTCGCACTGTGACCGACAACGGCAGCGGCAAGCTGACCGGCGCTGGCACGGGTGTGGTGGATTACCCAAGCTGCAGCGTTCTGATGGACCCGGCGTTCATGCCGGATGCAGGCGCAGAGTTCGTGATCGAGTGCCAGGTGGATGCGTTGATCACCGAGATCATTGCGCCAGGCGCGACTGATCCAGCGGGCTTCGTCCATTTTCAAACCGCCCAGGCTGGAGCGCTGGGATCGCACCAGATCACATGGGTCACATCACGTCAGGTCAGCAACACCAGCGGCGGCCAGTTGACGACAACCACCGCGTCCAAAGATACGGAAGTCACATACACCACTCGCGCGGTGCCCGAGTACTACGAGCCCGCCAAGAATACAGGTGCATCTGGCTCGGGTGGCACGGGCGGAACGACGACAACAGTGAACTGGCCGCGATCCACTCCGGGGGCTTAAAACATGGCAATCAAATACGTCAACCGACCTTTCACGATCCGCACGGGCCCAACAACGAGCGCCACGCTGACCGAGGAAACAGGCACCACAAACGACAACCGGATCATCGTCGCGCGAACCGTGTGCGCTGGGATGGACGGAAAATTCATCGGCGAGATGGGCACCATCACTGGACGTGACGTCTCACTCAAGGTGGTGTCCCTTGACCGCTCCACCGAATCCTACAAGTCCGACCACGAAGAAGCAGATGCATTCGAACGTTCGATTACGGATGGTTCAGTCTCGAGCACCAGCAACACGATGAAGGGTGGTGAGTACGGCACGACGAGCGTCGGCGAAGAGGTGCTCTCGGGATCGTCTTTCGTTGCGCGCTACCGTGTCGGCGCATCGGCGCATCGGCACCACGCGCCAAGAGCCAGACCTACACGCCCGCGGAAGTGGTGATTGATCTGTGCCCGTACACCACGCACCTGATCGTGCCGAACAGCGTGCTGTTCCGCTGGATGGGCACGATGTACCGCGACCAGGACGGGATCATCTATCGCGGCTGGACGGACACGACCGCAGGTATCGCCTGCGGAAAGATCAACTACGAGTCGGGTCTGGTCACGATTTATGACTACGTCGTTGGCGGGACCGGGCCGAGTGATTTCCAGTTGCTGAGCCTCTGGACGCAGGCCACGCAGTGGACCACGGCGAGCCTGTTTTTCAACACGGATGCAAGCCCGCTGCGCGCTGGCCAAGGCGGCTTTGTCCTATCCGTGGTTGATACGCAGGGCACGACGCTCTGGGCCAATGTCGACGCGAACGGCAGCATCACTGGCCTGCACATGCGCGGCAAGGTGGACTTTGCGCGCGGTGGCGTCGAATTGCAGTTCGGCGACTTCGTGCCAGACACATCGCTCACACCCGAGCAAAAGGCTGAATGGTGGTATGCGGCGGCCGACGTGGGCGTGGTGGAAACCGGCAAGGTCTGGCGGCCGTGGCCGGTGCTCCCCAGCACGCTCAGCTATTCGGCGGTGAGCCTGATCTTCCTGCCGGTCGACGTCGACCTGATGGGCATCGATCCTGCAGCGCTGCCCGCCGATGGCCGCGTGATCTTCGCCCACGATGGCGACACAGCCACCACAGCGCAAAACTACTATGGCCCGGAGTTTGAACCGGCTGTTGGCATGGTCTACAACGTTGGTCATGAGCGGCTCTCGCTCACGCAAGTGGTGGGTGCGGATGGCGCGGAGATTTTCACCGGCTACGAAGAAGATCTGGACGCGGGCACGGTGCGTTTCACCGATTTGACCGACTACCCGGCCAAGGTGCGCGTCAACGCCCGCACCGAGGTCTACAGCCAGCTAGCCGAGGTGCGTATCGACGGACGCGTGCGTCTCAAAAATCCGATTGGCTATGCGTTTCCTGCTGGAGCCATCTTCTCGACTGCACTGCGCCAGGGCGACCGCTTCGCCCGTGTGTCGCGCTTTTATTCGCAGAAGACGTGGGACGGCATCAAGTGGTACGACGGCATCGATCCCGGCATTGGCGAGGCCATCGGCAAGTACCAGGCGGACGTGGTGCTCATCGAGGTCAACAACCTCGGCACGATCACGCAGCGCTGGGGCTTCAAGTTTCGCAACGACGGCGTGACGTTTGACCTGATCGGCGACAAGCTCGGCCTGATCGCCACCGGCACAGTCAACCAGAACTTCTCGCCACCGAATCCTCAAGCGGGTGGCGCTCCGTACCTCACCGTTCGCGCATCCGGCTGGAGCGGTGGCTTCACCAACAACAACGCGCAGTTCATCGACACGATTGGCGCGGAGGCGCAGATCGGTCTGGTCCGCTGCATTCAGCCGGGCTCGCCCGCTGGTCCCAGCGACAGCTTCTGGATCGTGCAGCGCGGTGATTCGGGCAACCCGCCCGAGAGCACCTTTTCCTGATTCATTTTGAGATAGACCCATGGCAAAAACTTACCCGGTCAAATGGATGTCTTCGTCGTTTCGCGGTGCGCCGCAGATCGATGGCTCGGCAGGCGGCGGTGGCTACCTGGCCGCGTTGTATGCGTTTCTGATCACTGGCTTCGGTGAGAGCACGGCGCTATCGGTCAGCGTGACAGATGGTGTAGGCACAGCGGTGTTCCCTGCTGGGATCTCGTTCGAGTATTACTCGGTGGTGCTTTTCGCAGGGGTGACCTCGCCCGCGCAACTCAATGGCGAGGCACGCATCTTGAGCGTATCGGGCAGCACCGTGACATTCGAGACGGATGCCCCCAATGGTGTGGCGACTGGGACGATCACTTGCCGATATGCGCCAGTCGGCGGATGGGATCGGCCTTTCTACGGCACCGGAAAAGCAGTTTTCAAGAGCATTGATCCGCAGTCGCCTGGTTTCTGTTTGCGCGTTGATGATACGGGTTCGAACAGTGCCCGAATTCGCGGCTATGAGTCGATGACGGATCTGGATACAGGGGTCAATCCGTTCCCGACCGATGCGCAAATTTCGGGCGGTGGCTATCAGATCAAATCCACTGTGACCACCACTGCTGCGATCATCTATTCGCTGATGGCGGATTCGAGGATGCTGCTCACTGCCATCTCTGCGGGGAGGCCCTCCGCTGCGACGGCTATATCTGCTCCTGTACGAGGCTTCGGCGATCTGATCCCGTTGAATCCAGCGGGCGACCCGTTCTGCGCTGCCATCTCTTGTGGAGCTGGGGGCACCGTCGGAACCGCAAGCTTCTTCTCGAATGGCACGTTCGCTTTGGCTAGCAGCGGGGCAGATAGCATATATGCAGCACGTGAAATGGGTGGATCGGCAGGTGCAAAGGCACTTACCAGCTTTCCATTTTGCGGATCAAATTCGCTGAGTGGGGGCGACAACACTTTGGGAACCTTCCCATCGGACGTGGATGGCGAACTCAAATACTCGCGACGCTATGTGCCTGCGTCAGACGGTAAAACTCCTCGCGCCATCATCCCAGGAGTGCTTCACATACCGCAGTCCACAGTCTACGGAAAGATTGCTCACGGTGACTTTGTGTCTGGTTCTGGGCCATTTGTGAATCGAAAGCTAATGGCTCTTGCGACGGGTACAAATAGTCCGCCCAATGTGCCAACAGGTGTAACGCTTATCGATGTGACGGGTCCGTGGAGGTGATATGGCCGAACTCACCACTCTTTCATCGCTTGTAGGCCTGTCTTCAAATTTTGTGCGCGACTTCCGGTGGCCGGGCATCGCGAGTGGCTGCGTCAGAGACCGCGTCATGATCAAACTCACACCCAGCTCGCCCGAGAGCCCGTTTAAAAATGGACGGATCTGGCTCTTTCGAGCTATCGACGGCTATCGAGCGTGGGAAGGTTACAGCGACGATCAAGGTTGGTACACAGCGCGCGGGCTGGAGATCGGCGAGAAGTACCACGCAGTCGCCATCGACCCCTACGAAGAGCACAAGACCACTGCGGCAGGTCCAGTGGTGGCCGTGCGCGAGGACCAGCTATGACGATGACGATCACACGCGATCATCGTGCTGCGCGCAATCAGGCGAGCATTACGCTTGCCGACGCTGGCATCGGCCCTGCATCGCTCAAGCTTCGCGCCGCACCGGGTGGACTGCTGCTGGCGATCCGCACCTTGGCAAAGCCATGCGGCACGATCAACGGTGATGGCCGCATCGTGTTGCAACCGGCTGCATTCAACGACCTCGTGCTTGTGACCGGCAAGCCGGTTTGGTGCGACTGGTGCAACGGCGACGGTGTCGTCATTGCCGGGGATGTGGTGACTGAAGAGGACGGCGCGGGGCCATTCAAGGTCTCGGGCACGAGCATCGGCGAGGACGGCCTGCGCACCGGCATGATCTATGCGGGCGGTGTCGTCGTGCTTGCCACACCGATGTTGGTGGGGTAATCGTGTGGGCAACGGCACGCTTGTTTTCAGTGGCGGCTCCAATGACGGCTCCGGGCGGCTCGTCTTCGGAGAGCAAGGCACTGCTGTCATCCCTGACGCCTTATTCAGCGTCGACGCGGAGCTGCCCGGCCTTGAGGGCATCACCCTGCGCACAGGCGTCTGCGTATCGGTCGACGCGGAGCTGCCTGGCATGGATGCTGATGTCGGTTTGCGCTGGGACGCCAACGTCAGCCGCGGCGGCTTACGTGCTGAGCTGCAGTCAGTCTGGCAAGAGGCCAAGCCCACGTCCGCAGCGCTCATTTCCCCATGGGAAGAAGCTGCTCGCCTGCGCGTGGCTACCGAGGCCAAGTGGCAGAAGGGCAAGCCCATCCCGACGGCCATGCAGCCGCGCTGGGAAGCCACTTTGCCGC
Source organism: Diaphorobacter caeni (assembly GCF_015354245.1). GTDB lineage: Bacteria > Pseudomonadota > Gammaproteobacteria > Burkholderiales > Burkholderiaceae_C > Diaphorobacter_A > Diaphorobacter_A caeni. The sequence goes on along the minus strand of NZ_JADKYZ010000008.1, from coordinate 58,015 downwards.
TACGCTCGGGCGTGGTCGGCCACTGGCAGGAGGGCCGCGCGCTGCGTACTGGCCTGTCGGTGCCTTGGCAAGACACGCTGCGCCTACGCTCCGGCGTGTTCAGCCATTGGCAAGACGGCGTCGCACTGCGCGTGGGTCTGGCAGTGCCGTGGCAAGACACCCTGCGCCTGCGTTCCGGTGTGTTCAGCCACTGGCAAAACGGCCAACCGATGCGTGCTGCCCAGATCGGTCGCTGGCGTGATGGCCTGCCGACCAGATCGGGCATCCGCTCGCACTGGGAAGAGGCCCGCAAGCCGCCGCCAGGGGTGTCGCTTCGGCCGCCAGTTATCGTCGAGCCTGAAACGCCTTGCTATGACCCGGCGACTGTGGGCCGTCTCATCTTCTCGGACCTCGCGATGGGCGACGCGCGGCTCGTGTTCGTCTGCCAGCGGCCCGGCCAAGTCCTGCCACCCGCAGCCATCGTCATCCAGCCGCAAAGGACATACGTCGTGATCAATGAAGTCGAGATCCGCCGAGCGGACAACCTGGGCGGAGATCCGCTGCCGTGCGAGAGCTTCAGCATGTCGCTCAACAGCGGCTCGTGGGCGTGGACGTTCAGCGCCACGTTCCACATTTCCGCACGCGAGGCCGTCACACCGGTCAACTACAACCAGCCCATCGAGCTCGAGGCGCGCGTCAATGGTCAGCCGTTCAGACTGCTGGCCGAGCAGCCATTGCCGACGCGCCGATTCGCAGAGCACACCATCGGGATCTCCGGCCGCAGCCGCGCGGCCCACCTCGACGACCTGGAGGCGCTGCAGACCTTCGGCAACACACTCGATGTGTCGGCCCACCAGCTCATGCAAGAGTGCCTCACGGTCAACGGCGGGAGCTTCGGTTGGGACGTTGACTGGCAGATCACAGACTGGATCGTGCCCGGTGGCGTCTGGATGCACCAAGGCACGTGGATCTCGGCCATCGCCGACATCGCGGCGGCGACAGGCGGCTACCTGCAGCCGCACGACACCGATCAGATCATGCGCGTCCTGCCACTGTGGCCGCAGCCCTGGTGGCGCTTCGACCAGCTCACGCCGGACATCGAGCTGCCCGAGGGCTACAGCGAGGTGGACGACACCTCGATCATCTATCAGCCAGCGTACAACCGCATCTTCGTCTCCGGCGAGACGGGCGGCATCCTCGCCGATGTCACGCGCGCAGGGACGGCGGGCGACATCCTCAAGCAGATGGTCGTCCACCCACTCATCACCGAGGTCAGCGCCGCCCAGCAACGCGCCATCGCCGAGCTGTCGCAGTCGGGCGTTGGTCTGCGTCACAAGATGATCCTGCCGATCAATGCAACCAAGGGCGGCGTGATCAAGCCCGGCACGATCCTGCGATACGTCGACGACAGCTCCGCCTGGCGCACCGGCATCGTGCGGTCGACGTCGGTGGCGATGCAGTTCCCAGAGCTGACCCAGAGCTTGGAGGTCGAGAGCCATGTCTAACTTCTACACAGCGCTGCGCAAGATCCTCGCCCCCGGCGTGCAGCAGGTGGGCACGGTCTCAGCCTACGAGGACGGCACGGCCACGGTCGACCTGCCAGGCGGCGGCCAGCTCCGCGCCAAAGGCCAGACGCAGGTGGGAGCCAAGGTGTTCACCCAGGACAGCAAGATCGTCGGGCCTGCGCCGGATCTGCCGTTGTATGTGACCGAGATCTAAAGCGACGAACGCTGTGCTACGCTGTCTCGATACTGGAGGAGCACCGTGTCGAGGCGACAATCAACAATTACCGCCTTTCATGAGGCTGGGCATGCCGTGTTGGCTATGGCCAATGGATTCAGGGTCACTGAAATTGCAAATTGTTTAGATGACACCGGACACGGCCATGTGTTGTATTCGCAGCCTAAAAACCCTTCTCTGGTAGATCGCCTACGCATTGTTGTTGTCGCAGCGGGGGGCGCTGCAGCAGATTTTCGCAACTGGGACGCTGAAAAAAAGCTCCGCGGCGATGAAACGGAATCGGACGAATGTGTCGACGGTCTCCGCAGTGACATTGAATCTGCCTCCATGCATCTCTCCGAAATCAGAGACCCTGGCAGCTTTGAAGACTACATTGGGGTGGCCATGGTATTTCTGCGGAAGCCTGAAATTTGGCACTGGGTTGAGTTGTTTGGAGAGGTTATGCAAATAACCCCAAAGCTCAATGGGCAAGAGGTGCTGCAGCGCGCTTTCAACCAAGTTCCAAAGATCACTGAGAAAGACCTCATGTTCTGGAGAGAACAGATTGTTTTCAACCGCGTTTTGGACCGCTGAGACGCGCAACGCCTTAGCAGTTTTTTGACGCGGAATTTTGTTTTGCTCAGTGAAAGCGTTTCCCTGCCCATTTATCGCAGCGCTTCGTGATCAAATATCGCAGCGCGCTTCAGCCCGAAACGCGCAGCGTTTCGAGAGCGGGGGGAAGGCGCGCAGCGCCTCAGGGGGGTGTTCCGAGCCTTCTTCCGGCAGCCATGAGTCCCATGCGCACCATGGTGTAGTGGTTGGCACCCATGCTCACGGCGCTGCTGGGCAGCGCGTTGAGCACGCGGCGCTTGCCGTGCACGGTGTAGTGCAGTTCGGGCTCGGGATAGGCCTCGCCCTCGGTGTCGAGAAGGCTGGCGACGATGGGAAAGCTCGTGGATTCGCCCCGGCGCAGCACGATGGCGGTGTCGCCGTTGTCCAGTTTCACGAATGTGCCCGGCGGGCACAGACCGACCGTGCGCACCAGAATGAACCCCACCTCGTCGCTTTGCGAGACGTTCTTGCCGAGCAGTGCGCGCATGGAGTCCGTGGCGCTGCGGCCCATGCGGGACTTGCGGGGGCTGATGAAGGCCGCGTAGCGGTCAACCGAGGCAAGAATGTGCGTGAGGCGCTCCTCGGGATGCAGGCTCTTGAGTGGCTCGCGTGCGCGGTCGCGGCGTGGTGCGTGGTGGTAGGCGACGGAGTCGAGCCAGAGATCGTCGGCCACGCCGACATGTTCGAGCAGCTCCATGCCTTTTTCGGCGTGCCGGTTGATGGCTTCCTGCTGCTGGGCAGTGATCGGGTCGGCCCGCTCGGCGAGCTCGTCCTGAAGATCCGTCATGCCGATGTTCATGGTGAACGCCGCGCGCACGAGACTGTCGCGCTCGTTGCGTGGGAGGCCGAATTCCTGCGCGAGGATGTGGCACAGCGCGGCGCACACCAAGGCATGCGACGCGCTGTAGCCCGCGCTGTTGGTCGAGGCCAATTGGAAGATCAGGTACAGGGTGGAATCCACGTCCTGCGCGACCATCTCCTGCAGCCACTGGTCGCATTGACGGATCTTCGCGGGGAAATCGGCGGTCTGCAGAGGGCGGTGCAGCACAAACGCAAGAGCTGCCTGCATGTCGCCCCAGTGGGCCAGAAGCTCTTCGTACTCGTTGGGCGAGGTGGATTCGACGATGGGGATTTTTCCTGCAAGTACGCTCATCTTGCTCTTGTCGTGACGGTGGTTCGGTCGCCTCTTCGGCCACATCGGACATTGCGATATGGCGTCTGGATCATTCTTCCATTTTTGACAGAGGGGGGATATAGGCGGTGATACCAAGGGGCAGCATGACCCAATGGGCGTAGACTATTTCCTCTCCAGCACCATTTCATCGTTCGTGCGGCTCATCTGAAACGCGTTCAGAAAGCTGTTGCCCAGCAGGACGTAGGGCATCGGTTGGGGCAACACGACGGCATCCACATTGCGCAATTCGATGTCACCGGTGCGCACGCTGTCGAGCTTGATGCGGTGCGCGGCGACGCTGCCGTTTCCGGTGCCGATCATCACCTGCTGGCCGTCCTGGAACTTCACGCCCATGCGCAGCGCTTCAGATTGACTGAACGCCACCAGCGTCGCCCCGGTGTCGACCATGTATTGCATGACCTTGCCGTTGATGAGACCTGAGTTCACGAAGTGACCACGCGAGTCGGCGCGCAGCACGAGGCGCTGTTTGCCGCCGCCGCCATTGGCGCTCACGTGCACGGGCGTATCGCCCAGCCGCAGCGTGAGTCGGGTTCCTGCGGATTCGATGACGACGTTGTCACCCCCGACGGAGATCACCTTGATCCCGGAGGCGGAATCCCCCGGCCCCAGCGTGCGCGGGGACGTGCCGTCGATGACGAGCAGTGCCTTGCTGCCCAGCACGCCCACCAGGGCGGCCTGCTGGGCGGATGCAGACAAGGCCGCAAAGGCGAGCGACGCAGCCACCATGGCTGTTCGGGCGACGGATGGGGCTGGGCGGCGCATGGCGTCGTGAGCGGGGTGCAAGTCCGGGATCAGTCGCGGAAATTGTCGAAGGACAGCGGCAGGTCGGCGATGTCCTTGCGGATCAGGGCCATGGCGGCCTGCAGATCGTCGCGCTTGGCGCCGGTCACGCGGACCTTTTCTTCCTGGATGGCGGCCTGCAGCTTGAGCTTGCTTTCCTTGATGGCCTTCTGGATCTTCTTGGCGTTCTCGGCGTCGATGCCGTTGCGCACCTTGACGACCTGCTTGAGCTTGTCGCCACCGATCTTCTGGGGCTTGCCGATGTCAAGAAAGCGCACGTCCACGTTGCGCTTGGTGAGCTTGTTGCGCAGGATGTCCTCGACCTGCTGGAGCTGGAACTCGGCGTCACCGAACATGGTGATTTCCTTGTCCTTGAGTTCCACGCCGGCGGAGGTGCCCTTGAAATCGAAACGCGTGCCGATTTCCTTGGCGGTGTTTTCAATGGCGTTTTTCACTTCGACGAAGTTGGCTTCGAGGACGGTATCAAAAGAAGGCATGGCTTTACTCTCGGAATCTACATACAAACCCGATGGCGTTTTCGCCCGGGTGCGACAATTGGGTCGATGTTAGTCGAGAACAACGTTCCTCTCCAGCAATACAACACCTTTGGCATCGTTGCCAAGGCGCAGATGCTGGTGCGCGCCCAGTCGGTTCAGGATGTGCGCGATCTGATTTCCTCGCCTGAACTGGCCGGCCAGCCCGTCTTCGTGCTCGGCGGCGGCAGCAACATCGTGATCACCGGCGACGTCAAACCCGTGGTACTCAAAATGGAGATCAAGGGGCTGCGTCTCGTCGAGGAGACCGACAAGGCCTGGATCATCGAGGCCGGCGCTGGGGAGGTCTGGCATGACGCCGTGGCCTGGAGCATCGAGCACGGCTTCCCGGGGCTCGAGAATCTGGCGTTGATTCCGGGCACCGTGGGCGCGGCTCCGGTGCAGAACATCGGTGCCTATGGGATCGAGCTGCAGGACCGTTTCGACTCGCTGGACGCTGTCGATCTGGCCACCGGGCAGAGCTTCTCGCTCGACGCTGCGCAGTGCGCGTTCGGCTACCGCGATTCGGTGTTCAAGCATGCGCCGCAGTCCCCCGAGGCGAGCGGCGCTTTGCCGCGCGGCATGGGGCTCGCGGGTCGCGCGGTGATCACCCATGTGCGCTTTCGCCTCTCCAAGCAATGGAAGCCCGAGCTCGGCTATGCCGATCTGGAGCGCAAGCGGATCGAGACCGGCGTGAGCGAGCCCACGGCACGCCAGATTTTCAACTGGGTCTGCGAGATCCGCCGCGCCAAATTGCCTGACCCTGCCGTGATCGGCAACGCGGGCAGTTTCTTCAAGAATCCGACGGTCACCGAATACCAATGCGCCGACATCATCGCGCGGGAACCCAAGATCGTGCACTACCCGATGGCGGACGGCTCGATCAAGCTGGCCGCGGGCTGGCTGATCGATTCGTGCGGCTGGAAGGGCAAGTCCATCGGCAAGGCCGGCGTCTACGAAAAGCAGGCGCTGGTGCTGGTCAATCGCGGCAGCGGCGAGGACAGCGTGACGGGCGGGGAAGTGATGACGCTGGCCCGGGCGATCCAGACCAGCGTCTACGAGCGCTTCGGCATCCGGCTGGAGCCGGAGCCGGTCGTCGTCTGACCGATTGGATTACTGGCCCGACAGACGCCAGAACGAGGCGCGGAAGAACAGGCTCTGGATCTTGTTCGGGGCTTTGTCTTCCACACCGATTTCGAGTGGCACATAGGCCTTCTGGCAGTCGAGCAGATAGGCGCTGGCGTTGGGGGCGGGGCTGTTGATGCGGCCGGCCAGCTTGCAGGAGCCGACGGTGTCGCGCAGCTGCTTCATGGCCTGCTGGACCTGATCGGGCGTGGCCTGCTTGTTGAACTCGGCCGAGAACATGTCGGCATTGAGCGCGGGGCCGACGCCCTCGAGCGAATCAACGATGGACTTGGTGCGCTTGTCCAGCGCCTTTTGAATGGCCTCGCTGGGGCCTGCCGGAGCTGCTGCTGCGGACTTGTTGGCGGCTTCATCAGCGGCCAGGACGGTGCTGGCGCCTGTGGCGACCAGCAGGGCGGTTGCAAGCAGCGTGGGAATGCGATTCTTCACTGGAATTCCTGACTTCCTTGGATTTCGGTGTCGCTACTGTAGCGCTCACGCGCGCAGTGTGGTTATCGGCACCGTTACAGAGTCATTCATTTGAAAGCGAAATGGCCCGCAGCCGATAGCTGCAGGCCATTTGCAACACTCCGGTGCGGAATGTGGCGGTCGGCGGCGGGGCGTCAGTCCGCCGTTGCGCCGGAGGCCTTGACGGCCTCGCCCCACTTCTTGATGTCCGAGTCGATCAGCTTGGTGAAATCGGCGGTGCCCATGCCATAGGCTTCGGCGCCCAGCTCGGAGATCTTCTGCTTGACGTTGTCCTGCTTGAGGATGTCCTGCACATAGCCGTTCATGCGTTCGGCCAGTTCCTTGGGCATGCCTTTGGAGCCGATCATGCCGTACCAGGGCTCCACCTCGAAGTTGGTGAAGCCCTGCTCGTGCAGGCTCTTCACGCCGGGGAACTTGGGAGAGGCGTGCTTGCTGGTGATCGCCAGTGCCTTGATCTTGCCCGCGTCGATCTGGGGCTTGAGCGGCACGGGGTTGTCGATGGCGTACTGCACCTCATTGCTCATCACGGCGAGGATCAGCGGAGCCGAGCCTTTGTACGGGATGTGCGGCGACTTCACCTTGGCCTGCATCTGGAACATCTCGACCAGCATGTGCTGAGGGGAGCCCGCACCGGCGGAGCCGAAGTTGACCTTGTCGGCCTTGATCTGCTTCATCAGGTCGTCCATCGAGTTGATTCCCGACTTGGCGCTGGTCACCAGCAGGAAGGGCGCCTTGGCGATGGTGGTGATGGGCGTCAGATCTTTGCGTGGATCGTAGGGAACGCTCTTGTACAGCGTGGGCGAGATCACCACGGGGCTGCTCGAGCCCACGAGGTAGGTTCCGCCGTCCGGCTTGGCGCGGCTCACGAAGGCGGTGGCGATGTTGCCGTTGGCGCCGGCCTTGCTGTCGACGATGACGTTGGCATCGATGCGCTTTTCGAGTTCCAGCGCGATGATGCGGGCGAGCATGTCGCTGGTGCCGCCGGGTGAATAGGGCTGCACGAGGGTGATGGTCTTGACGGGCCAGGCGTCCTTGGCGTGCACGATGGTGGGAGCGGCAGCGGAGAGAGCCACGGCGGCCGCGGCAAGCATTGCATTTCTGCGAAGCATGAATGTCCTTGAGGGCGTTGGTCAGCAGGAGTGACCACGAATGGGAAACGGGCGCCTCGACCCAGGGAGTGGGCGCCCACGTTGGTGGGTGCAATCGAAATCAATTTCCGATTGAACCAACCGAGCAAGGCCGCGATTGTGCTTCAGGACAGCAGTTGGCCGACTGCATATTCTTGGGTCTCGGGCGGGGGCAAAAGTCTGTTAAAAGGGCAGGCGGATTCCGACGGGAAAATGGCTCTGCGCGCGGCCTTCGGGGTTTTTTGGCTTGGCGCAAGAGCGATGTGTGCAGGAACTTCGAGGCGAATTCCATTACGTTTTCCAGTGTCTTTGGAGCTGGCGAAGCGATATGCCGCAGAAACGAAAAAGCCGCCTGGTCGGCGGCTTTTTGCAAGGGGCGAGGGCAGGCGTTACTTCTTGCTGCCGTCGTTCAGTTGTGCCAGAGCGGCATTGCCGCCGAGCGACAGCAAACCGGCTTCGGAGTACACACGCAGCTTGTCGCGGGTGTCGACGATGTCGAGGTTGCGCATGGTCAGCTGGCCGATGCGGTCGGCTTGGCTGAACGGAGCGTCTTCCACCTTTTCCATCGACAGACGCTCTGGAGCGTAGGTCAGGTTGGGCGACTCGGTGTTCAGCAGCGAATAGTCGTTGCCGCGGCGCAGCTCCAGCGTCACGGTGCCGGTCACGGCGCGGGCGATCCAGCGCTGGGCGGATTCACGCAGCATGATGGCCTGCGGGTCGAACCAGCGGCCTTGGTACAGCAGGCGGCCCAGCTTCAGGCCGTTGATGCGGTACTGCTCGATCGTGTCTTCGTTGTGGATGCCGGTCACCAGACGCTCGTAGGCGATGTGCAGCAGCGCCATGCCGGGAGCTTCATAGATGCCGCGGCTCTTGGCTTCGATGATGCGGTTCTCGATCTGGTCGCTCATGCCGAGGCCGTGACGGCCGCCGATGCGGTTGGCTTCGAGCATCAGCTCGACCGGATCGTCAAAGCGCTTGCCGTTCAGTGCCACCGGACGGCCTTCCTCGAAGGTCACGGAGACTTCTTCGGCCTTGACGTCGACTTCCGGCTTCCAGAACGCCACGCCCATGATCGGGTTGACGATGCGGATGCCGCTGTTCAGAAACTCCAGATCCTTGGCTTCGTGCGTCGCGCCCAGCATGTTGGAGTCTGTGGAGTAGGCCTTTTCGACCGACATCTTGTAGCCGAAGCCTTCCTTGATCAGGAATTCAGACATCTCGGTGCGGCCGCCCAGTTCGTCGATGAACTGCTGGTCGAGCCAGGGCTTGTAGATCTTGAGCGCCGGGTTGGTCAGCAGACCGTAGCGGTAGAAGCGCTCGATGTCATTGCCCTTGAAGGTCGAGCCGTCGCCCCAGATGTTGACGTCGTCTTCCTTCATGGCGGCCACGAGCATGGTGCCGGTCACGGCACGGCCCAGAGGCGTGGTGTTGAAGTAGGTGATGCCGCCGGTCGAGATGTGGAACGCGCCGGCCTGGATGGCGGCGATGCCTTCGTTGGCCAGTTGGGTGCGGCAGTCGATCAGACGGGCTTTTTCGGCGCCGTATTCCATCGCCTTGCGGGGGATCGCGTCGTAGTCTTCTTCGTCGGGCTGGCCGAGGTTGGCGGTGTAGGCGTAGGGCAGTGCGCCCTTGTTCTTCATCCAGCGCAGGGCTGCGCTGGTGTCAAGGCCGCCGGAGAAGGCGATGCCGACCTTCTGGCCGGCGGGGAGGTTTTGCAGGATGTTTGCCATGAGGGTGTCCGTGTGTGTTGGATGACGCTGCGTTGATGCGCTGTGGAATCAAGCGTAGTGGCAGATGTAGTGGTAAGCCTCGGTCACCCGGATGTCGAATTTGGAATTGGCCGGGATGCTGAATTTCTCACCAGGGCCCGACTTCACCCACTGGTCGGAACCGGCGAGCTTGTATTCGCAGGCGCCGCCCACGCATTCCATGATCTCGGCAGCGGCGGTGCCGAAGGTGAGCTCGGACGGCAGAACCACGCCCACGGACTTCTTGGTGCCGTCGGGGTAGGTGAAGCTGTGGCTCACGCATTTTCCGTCGAAGTACACATTGGCTTTGGTCGTGAGAGATACGCCGTCAATCTTTTCGGTGGTCATGGAGTGCGCTGAATTTCAGTGGATTGGTGAATAGGTCAAACCCTCAATTCTAGGCTCCCGCGCAGGCACAGTGGTTTTGTCCGGATTGAACCGGCAAGAGCACCGAAGGAAAAAGGAGCCGCGAGGGCTCCTTGGGGGTGTGGGAGCGCGTCGCGCTTCACTGGCGATAGGCCTCTCCGCGCGAGTTGCGGTACTCGATGGCGTTGTCCGTGACGGGCGCGGTGTAGCTGCCCGTGGGGCTGGAGACCACGACACCAGCCTGAGGTGCTCCGTAGCCGTTCTGGCCAGGGTAGGGGTTGCCTTGGTAGCCGCTGTCGTAGCCGTAGCTGCCTTCTTCGTCGTAGCGGTTGTCGCTGTAGTAGCCCTGAGGTTGCTGCTGCGGTGGTTGATACTGCACCTGGGGCTGTTGGTACTGCGGCTGATACTGCTGTTGCTGGTATTGCTGCGGATACTGGCTGTAGGGCTGCTCGTAGGGGCGTCCGTACTGGTCATATTGGCCATACTGGCCGCCATAGCCTTGGCCGGTGGGCTGCACCGAGAGCGGGATCCATGCGCCGGGCTGGTAGTCGGTGCGCGTGGTGTAGCGGCGGCCTGCGTATTCGTAGGTCACGTCGTAGCCGATCGTGCGGCTTTCGTAGGAGGTCTGCGTGCCGCAGCGATGCACCGGGTAGTAGCCGGGAGGGCCGGCCTCGACCTGGTTGCCGACGATGGAGCCGCTCATGGATCCGATGGCGATGGCCGCCGCACGGCCCGAGCCGCCGCCGATGGCGCTGCCCGCCAGACCGCCGACGATGGCGCCCAGCAACGCACCGCCGCCCGTGGGCTGGCGACGGGTGTAGACATAGTCGCTCCCGCAGACCTGCTGCGGAATCGCCACCTGCTGGATCACCGGCGTGGCCGAGAGCACGCGGCCTTGCTCCTGTTGAGCGAAGGCGGGCAGGGCAGCGGCCGTCGAGGCCGTGAGAAGGGTGAGGGCGACGAACTTGTTCATGAGCGGATACTCCTTGTGCTCGCATGACTGATCGCATAACGCGCCAGCCAAGGCAAAAGTTTAGGCGCCGAGCGTCAAAAACTGTGTGCGACTGCGTAAAGCTACGTAAACCGCTGTCAGCACACGGTTTTGGGTGGTGGAGTCAGCCGCCGAGCAGCTCGCTCCACTTGTCGATGTCAAATCCCACGGTCACGCGGCCACCGGCCTTGCCATCCCATTCTGCAACGGGACGCTTGATGACCGAGGCGTGCTCCTTCATGACCTCGATGGCGCCAGCGTCATCGGCCGCACGGGCCTGCACATCCGCGTCGAGCTTGCGCCAGGTCGTGCCCTTGGTGTTGAGCAGCTTGTCGCGGCCAACGGCTTTCAGCCAGCCCGGCAGGCGGTCGGCGGGCACGCCTTGCTTCTTGAAGTCGTGGAACTGGTAGTCCACGCCTTGGTCGGTGAGCCAGGTGCGGGCCTTTTTCACCGTGTCGCAGTTGGGGATTCCGTAGATGATGATTGTGGGGGTACTCATGGTGGTGATCATCGCCGATGCCGGGGTGCGCGACAATGGCGGGCTGTATGCACCATCTACCTGACACTCTGGAAGGCTGGCTGAGCTATTGCGAAAGCCTGCATCCCCGCAACATCGAAATGGGCCTTGAGCGCGTGGGCGAAGTGGCCAAGCGGCTGAACCTGCATTTCGATTGCCCCGTGATCACCGTCGCAGGCACCAACGGCAAAGGCTCCACCTGCGCGATGCTCGAGGCCGTGGCCCTGCAGTCGGGCTTCAAGCCGGGCGTGTTCACCTCGCCGCATCTGGTGCACTTCGAAGAGCGTTGCCGCGTGCATGGCGAGATCGTCACCGCTGCCCAGCTCGTGGAGCAGTTCGCGGCCGTCGAGTCGGCGCGGGTGCAGGGCGGCAACGAGATTGCGCTGACCTATTTCGAATTCACGACGCTGGCGGTCCTGCGCCTGCTGAGCCTCTCCAGGCTCGACGTGGCGATCCTCGAGGTCGGCATGGGTGGTCGTCTCGACGCGACCAACATCATCGACACCGACTGCGCGATCATCACCAGCGTCGATCTCGACCATATGGAATTTCTCGGCACCGACCGCGAGAGCATCGGCCGCGAGAAGGCGGGCATCATGCGCGGCGGCAAGCCCGCCGTGGTGAGCGATCCGATGGCGCCGCAGAGCGTGATCGATCATGCGCGCGAGATCGGTGCCGATCTGTGGCGCTTCGGTGTCGATTTCAACTTCACCGGCGACAAGCAGCAATGGGCCTGGGCAGGACGTGGCCGCCGCTATGCGGGGCTGTCGTATCCGGCGCTGCGCGGCGCGAACCAGCTGGTCAACGCCTCCGGCGTGCTCGCGGCCTTCGAGGCCATCCGCGACAAGCTGCCGGTGACCGCTCAGGCCGTGCGCACGGGCCTCGCGATGGTCGAGCTGCCGGGCCGCTTCCAGATCATTCCCGGTCAGCCCACCATGGTGCTGGACGTGGCGCACAACCCGCACTCCGTGGCGGCGCTCGCTGCCAATCTGGATGCGATGGGTTATTTCCCCGTCACTCACGCCGTGTTCGGAGCGATGGCGGACAAGGACCTGACGCCGATGCTCAACAAGATCGGCCCGCTGATCGACCGCTGGTATTTCACTGACCTGCCCACGCCGCGCGCAGACACCGCCGCGCACCTGCAGCAGAAGTGGAACGCCGTGCAGATGGTGGCCGGTGGCAAGCGGGAAGTGAAGACTTCGTTGCACGCCAATCCAGAAGCCGCGTTGCAGGCGGCAATAGCTGCCGCTGACCCGGCTGATAGAATTGTGGTCTTTGGCTCGTTCTACACAGTGGGCGGTGTGCTGCAGCATGGCACGCCTCGTCTGCAAGCCAAGCATCTGGGTACGTAACTGCGTAACGCGTCCATACCACATGGCATTCATCAAGTTTCCCTGGTCCGGTCAGAAAGAAAAAGACACTGGCAGCAGCAAAGCTCCCCGCCGTTCGCGCGTTGCCGCGCAGGCGGAAAGTGTCGAGGTCATGCGCCGCCGTGCGCGCCATCGCCTGATCGGCGCCGCAGTTCTGGTGGTTGCCGGTGTGGCCGCGTTCACGCTGCTGTTCGATACCAAACCACGTCCTGTTCCCGTCAATCTTCCGGTCGACGTGCCTGATCGCAATACCGTGGCGCCTCTGGTGGTGCCGGGTACGCCGGGCTCCACCGCGACGGCCGCGCGACCCGCAGGCTCTCTGCCCGATTCGGGCCTCTCCGACGGCGAGGAAGTCGTCACGTCGCCTGCGCGCAAGCCGGCTTCCTCGGTGGCTGCAGTGGTTCCGCCACCGCCTGCTGCTTCCAAGCCAGCGGCACAACCGGCGTTCACCGAGCGTCAGGCCTCCAAGCCTGAAACCAAACCGGAAGCCAAGCCTGAGGTCAAACCCGAGCGCAAGCCGGAGCCCAAACCCGAGGTCAAGCCAGAGCCGAAGCCCGAGGCCAAGCGTGAGGTCAAGCCCGAACACAAGCCGGAGCCAAAGCCCGAACCGAAACCGGAACCCAAGCCAGAGCCCAAACCCGAGCCCAAGCAGCGTCCCGATGAGGCGGCGCGTGCCCGTGCATTGCTGGAAGGCAAGGATTCATCCTTGTCCAGCAGTCCAGCTGCGGCGGCCAAGGCCGAGGGGCGCTTCATCGTGCAGGTCGGCGCGTTCGCCGATGCCGACAAGGCGCAGGAAGTGCGCGGCAAGCTCGCGGGTGCGGGTCTGAAGGCGTTCACCCAGACGGTGGACACCAAGGATGGCAAGCGCACGCGGGTTCGCGTGGGACCGTTCACTGGCCGGGCCGATGCCGACAAGGCGGCGGGCAAGGTCAAGGGGCTGGGTCTTCCAGCTTCCGTGATTCCGCTTTGATGCCAACGAACTGATCGGGAGTCGCGCATGGCTGCGCTGGATTGGTTGTGCATTGTGGTGCTGCTCGGGTCGCTGGTCATCGGGGCCTGGCGCGGGCTGGTGTTCGAGCTGCTGTCGCTGGCAAGCTGGATCGTCGCGTTCTTTCTCGCGCAATGGTTCGCGGCTGACGCGGCGGCGCTCCTGCCGATGAAAGACTATGACCCGATGATCCAGCAGGTCACCGGGTTCGTGCTGGTCTTCGTGGTGGCGATCTTTGCCTGCAGTTTTCTCGCCTGGCTCCTGAAGAAACTGATCGATGCCATGGGCCTCAGGCCTGCGGATCGCGCGTTGGGTGGAATTTTCGGGCTGCTGCGCGGCGTGCTGGTGCTGCTGGTCGTGACCGTGGTGGCCCAGTTCACGCCGATGCACGAGGCAGAGTGGTGGAAAATTTCGCATTCCGCCCCCATCTTGGAGCAGGCGCTTGCGGCCATAAAACCCGTATTGCCGGCCGACATGGCGATGCGGCTTCCGGTCTGAAACCGGAAATAGCGGCGACAATTGCGGTCCCGCAAGTTCTTTTTGAATTGTTGTGAGAGTTCGGCGGATATCCCCCGCCAGAGAATGGAAACCGAATATGTGTGGAATCGTCGGTGTGGTCAGTGCGACCCCTGTCAATCAGCTGATCTATGACGCCCTGCTGTTGTTGCAGCATCGCGGCCAGGACGCTGCAGGCATCGTCACGCAGGATGGACGCAAGTTCTTCATGCACAAGGCGAAGGGCATGGTGCGCGACGTGTTTCGCACCCGCAACATGCGCGGCCTGCCGGGCATGGTGGGGCTGGGTCAGTGCCGCTATCCGACCGCCGGCAATGCGTCGAGCGAGGAAGAGGCGCAGCCGTTCTACGTGAACGCCCCGTTCGGCATCGTGATGGTGCACAACGGCAATCTGACCAACGCCAAGCAACTGCGCGAAGAGCTCGCCAGCACCGACCACCGCCACACCAACACCGAGAGCGATTCCGAAGTGCTGGTCAATGTGCTTGCCCATGAGCTGGCACGTGCGAGCAGCGGTGCGCCGCTCAAGAGCGAAGACGTGTTCAAGGCCGTGCGCGCGGTGCACAAGCGCCTCAAGGGCTCGTATGCGGTGATCGCGCTGATCGCCGGTTACGGTCTGCTCGCGTTCCGTGATCCCTACGGCATTCGCCCGCTGTGCATGGGCAAGAGCGCCGACGGCACCATCATGCTGGCCAGCGAATCCGTGGCCCTGGAAGGCACGCTGCATCAGCTCGAGCGCGACGTCGCTCCGGGCGAGGCCGTGTTCGTGCACGACGACGGCCGCGTCGAGGCCGAGCAATGCGCCGAGTCGCCGATGCTGCATCCCTGTGTGTTCGAGTACGTGTACCTCGCGCGCCCCGATTCGGTGATGGACGGAATCTCCGTCTATCAGGCGCGCCTGAACATGGGCGAGACGCTGGCCAAGCGCGTGGTCTCCACCGTGCCGCCGAGCGAGATCGACGCGATCATTCCGATCCCCGAATCGAGCCGACCCAGCGCGATGCAGCTGGCCCAACTGCTGGGCATTCCCTACCGCGAAGGCTTCGTGAAGAACCGCTACGTGGGCCGCACCTTCATCATGCCGGGCCAGTCCACGCGCAAGAAGTCCGTGCGCCAGAAGCTCAACGCCATCGGCAGCGAGTTCAAGGGCCGCAAGGTGCTGCTGGTCGACGATTCCATCGTGCGCGGCACGACGTCCAAGGAGATCGTGCAGATGGCGCGTGACGCGGGGGCGGTGAAGGTCTATCTCGCCTCGGCCGCGCCACCGGTGCGCTATCCGAACGTCTACGGCATCGACATGCCCACCAAGACCGAGCTGGTCGCCCACGACCGCACGGTCGAGGAGATCCGTCAGGTGATCGGTGCGGACGCGCTGATCTATCAGGACGTGGACGCCATGAAGGTCGCCGTGGGCAAGATCAACCCGGCGGTGCAGGGCTTTGAAGCCTCCTGCTTCGATGGCGAGTACGTCACCGGCGACATCTCCGACGTGGACATCAGCGCGATCAACGCGGGTCGCAACGAACAGGTGGAAGACGACGAGGACGCCACACTGGCTTGAGGAGCCGCCGACATCCGGCCCTCCGGGGCGGCGTCGTCGTGACCGCCGCCCGCGCAGAATTTGAAGCGCGCATGTTTTCTCCGAAGGCGCGCAGCCGTCAATGACGTGCATTGGCGGTCCTGAGAAATATTTGCAAGGATTTATCGTGACCGACAGAACATTGCCGCAAGGCCTGCACCCGGATACGCTCGCCGTGCGCGAGGCAATCGACCGCAGCCAGTGGGGTGAACACAGCGAAGCGCTGTATTTGACCAGCAGCTTCGTGCAACCGGATTGCGCCACGGCGGCGCGCCGTTTCGCGGCGGAGGAAGACGGCTACACCTACAGCCGCACGAGCAATCCCTCGGTCACCAGCTTCGAGAAGCGCTTGGCGGCCATGGAAGGCACGGAATGCGCCGTGGCGACCTCGACCGGCATGTCGGCCATTCTGCTGGTGGCGCTGACGGCGTTGAAGGCGGGCGATCACGTGATCTGCTCGCAGTCCATGTTCGGCTCGACGATCAAGTTGCTCGGCACCGAGATGGCGCGCTTCGGCGTTGAGACGACGTTCGTTTCACAGACGGACGTGCAGGCCTGGAAGGACGCCGTGCGTCCCAACACCAAGCTGCTGTTTGCCGAGACACCGACCAATCCGCTGACCGACCTGTGCGACATCGCCGCGCTGGCCGAAGTCGCCCACGCCCATGGCGCGCTGCTCGCGGTGGACAACAGTTTTGCATCGCCTGTGCTGCAGCAGCCCGCCAAGTTCGGCGCGGACGTCGTCGTGCATTCGGGCACCAAGTTCCTCGACGGTCAGGGCCGCGTGATGGCGGGCGCCGTCTGTGGCACCGTGGCGCTGGTCGACAAGGTCATGGGCACGTTCCTGCGCAGCGGTGGTCTGAATCTCGCGCCGTTCAATGCCTGGGTGGTGATGAAGGGGCTTGAAACCCTCGCCATCCGCGTCAAGGCGGAGAGCGCAGCCGCGCTGGAACTCGCCACCTGGCTCGAGGCGCATCCCAAGGTCGCGCGCGTGTATTACCCCGGTCTCAAGAGCCATCCCCAGCACGAGCTGGCAATGCGCCAGCAGAACGGCATGGGCGGCGCGGTGATTGCGTTCGACGTCATCGGCGAGGGCGCGGAGCAGCTGCGCGCCAACGCCTTTCATGTGGTCGACAGCACGCGCGTGTGCAGCATCACGGCCAACCTCGGCGACGTGAAGACCACCATCACGCATCCGGCCAGCACATCGCACGGCCGGTTGAGCGAAGCGCAGCGTCAGGCTGCCGGAGTGGGGCAGGGCCTCATTCGCATTTCCGTGGGACTCGAGCATCTTGACGACCTCAAGAACGACCTCTCCCGTGGACTGGACACACTGAAATGAACACCAAAGTACGCACCCGATTCGCCCCTTCTCCCACGGGCTTCATCCATCTGGGCAACATCCGCTCGGCCCTGTATCCATGGGCCTTCGCGCGCGCCAACGAGGGTGACTTCATCCTGCGCATCGAAGACACCGACGTGGAGCGTTCCACGCAGGCATCGGTCGACGTGATTCTGGAGGGCATGGAATGGCTGCAGCTCGATCACGACGAGGGGCCGTTCTATCAGATGCAGCGCATGGACCGCTACAAGGAAGTGCTGGCCGTTCTGCAGGAAAAGGGCTATGTCTATCCCTGCTACATGAGCATGCAGGAGCTCGACGCGCTGCGCGAAAAGCAGATGGCCGCCAAGGAAAAGCCGCGTTATGACGGCACATGGCGCCCCGAGCCAGGCAAGGTGCTGCCTCCGATTCCTGAAGGCGTGAAGCCGGTGCTGCGTTTCAAGACACCGCTGACCGGCGTGGTCGGCTGGGACGACAAGTGCAAGGGCCACATCGAGTTCCAAAACTCCGAGCTCGACGATCTGGTGATCGCGCGCCCCGACGGAACGCCGACCTACAACTTCTGCGTCTGCGTGGACGACATGGACATGACCATCACCCACGTGATCCGCGGTGATGACCATGTGAACAACACGCCCCGCCAGATCCACATCTTCGAGGCGCTCGGCGCCACCGTGCCGGTGTTCGCCCATCTGCCGACCGTGCTCAACGAGCAGGGCGAGAAGATGAGCAAGCGCAACGGCGCCAAGGCCGTCACGCAATACCGCGACGAAGGCTATCTGCCCGATGCGATGGTGAACTATCTCGCGCGTCTCGGCTGGAGCCACGGCGATGACGAGATCTTCTCGCGCCAGCAGTTCCTGGAGTGGTTCAACCTGGACCACCTCGGCCGCAGCGCGGGCCAGTTCGATGAAGCCAAGCTGCGCTGGGTGAACGCCCAGCACCTGAAGGCCATGGACGATGCTGCGCTGGCCGCGATGGTCAAGCCGTTCGTCGTCAAGGCCGGTGTCGCGGAAAGCCTCATCGATGCGGATGATCGCCTCGTGCGCATCGCCGGTCTGTTCAAGGACCGCTGCGAAACCCTGGTCGACATGGCCCAATGGGCGAAGCTCTTCTATATGGAGAGCATCGAACGCAACGCCGAGGACTACGCCAAGCATGTGACCGACGCCGCCAAGCCGCTGATCGCCGCGTTCGCCGCAGCCATGGAAACGGTGGAGTGGAACAAGGAGGCCATCAGCGCCGCCATCAAGCAGGTGCTCAAGGATCAGGGCGTCAAGATGCCGATGCTGGCGATGCCGGTGCGCGTGCTGACACTCGGTACGGCACACACGCCGTCGGTCGATGCAGTGCTCGAACTTCTCGGTCGTGAAAAAGTTTTGATGAATTTGAAAAGCGCCTGAAAACCTGTATATAATTCGAAGCTCAGCAGATGACGACGGTTACACAACTAAACGACGACATCGGTTGGGAAAATTGGGGGTATAGCTCAGCTGGGAGAGCGCTTGCATGGCATGCAAGAGGTCATCGGTTCGATCCCGTTTACCTCCACCAAGAATTCTAGGTTTTGACCCTATCGTCTAGAGGCCTAGGACATCACCCTTTCACGGTGAGTACCGGGGTTCGAATCCCCGTAGGGTCGCCAAGTTTGAAGCACTTGGACTTCAGTTTGAAGTCACAACGCTTTCTGCCAGGAGTGGTAGTTCAGTTGGTTAGAATACCGGCCTGTCACGCCGGGGGTCGCGGGTTCGAGTCCCGTCCACTCCGCCAAGTTTTTCGGTTAGTTCCAAGGTTTTGACCCTATCGTCTAGAGGCCTAGGACATCACCCTTTCACGGTGAGTACCGGGGTTCGAATCCCCGTAGGGTCGCCAAGTTTGAAGCACTTAAAGCTCGAATGAGCGCACAACGCTTCCTGCCAGGAGTGGTAGTTCAGTTGGTTAGAATACCGGCCTGTCACGCCGGGGGTCGCGGGTTCGAGTCCCGTCCACTCCGCCAGATTTCATGGATTTGACCAGTAACGGGTCGTCCCGCAAGGAGACCCGTTTTGTTTTGGTGAGAGCATGGCATGCCATGTTGTCAACCATGTGTCAGATCCCTTGGGGGTATAGCTCAGCTGGGAGAGCGCTTGCATGGCATGCAAGAGGTCATCGGTTCGATCCCGTTTACCTCCACCAAGTTTTGTTGAACGGAAGTTCTTAGGTTACGACCCTATCGTCTAGAGGCCTAGGACATCACCCTTTCACGGTGAGTACCGGGGTTCGAATCCCCGTAGGGTCGCCAAGTTTGAAGCACTTGAAGCTCGCAAGAGTCCACAACGCTTTCTGCCAGGAGTGGTAGTTCAGTTGGTTAGAATACCGGCCTGTCACGCCGGGGGTCGCGGGTTCGAGTCCCGTCCACTCCGCCAAAATCAAAAGCGATACAAGTTTCGGCTTGTATCGCTTTTTTGTTTTGTTTTTTACTGGTTTGTTTTACGAGGCCTTTGGCCTCGCCAGTGGAGCGTTTTGGGGTGGCAATACGGCCTCTCATGCAGCGTTGCGAAGCCTTGCCTGAGAGGCTGTTTTGCCCTTAAGGTCGTGGTTCGGGCGTCGTGCTCGCTTCGTTGGCCCGATGTTTGAGACCTTCTTTATGAAAAAAGGGCCGTGAGGCCCTTTGTGTTTTGTTTTCTGCTCGGTTTACTTCGGTGCAAGTCGGATCGCGCCATCCAGACGAATCACTTCGCCGTTGAGCATGTCGTTTTCAAAGATGTGGCAGGCCAGCTTGGCGTAGTCGGTCGGGGTGCCGAGGCGGCTGGGGAAGGGGACGCCGGCGGCGAGGGCGTCCTGCACTTCTTGCGGCATGCCAAAAAGCATCGGGGTGCCGAAGATGCCCGGGGCGATGGTCATGTTGCGGATGCCGTTGCGGGCGAGGTCGCGGGCGATGGGCAGGGTCATGCCGACGATTCCGCCCTTGGAGGCGGAGTAGGCTGCCTGGCCGATCTGTCCATCGTAGGCGGCGACGCTGGCGGTCGAGATCATCACGCCGCGCTCTCCGGTGGATTCGGGTTCGTTCTTGGCCATGGCTTCGGCGGCCAGGCGGATCATGTTGAAGCTGCCGATCAGATTGACCTGCACGACCTTGCTGAACAGCGTCAGCGAGTGCGCACCGTTCTTTCCAACGGTCTTTTCCGCCGGGGCAATGCCCGCGCAGTTCACCAGCCCCATGAGTTTGCCGACCGACACGGCCTTGGCGACGACGGCCTGGCCGTCGGACTCGCTGGTCACATCGCACTTGACGAAGCTGCCGCCGATTTCCTTGGCGACCACCTCGCCTTTGTCGATCTGCATGTCGGCAACCACCACATGCGCGCCACGGCTGGCCAGCATGCGCGCAGTGCCTTCGCCCAGACCCGAAGCGCCGCCGGTCACGATGAATACTTTGCCTTTGATGTCCAAGATTGTCTCCAGAGGTTGATGATGACGTTTACGTAAACGTCAATTATGAAGCATCCGATTGCCATCTTAGTGTCGGCAGGATGACGATGGAGGGAAATTTAGTGAACCCACCCGAGGCGAGTGGGGTATAGAAGAAGGTGCTCAATGCAACAGATTCTGCGGGATCTATTGAGTGCGGAGTTTGAAACTGGCGCGGCCCAGGCAAGAGCAGCCGAGCAAGGGCCGCCCCGCAGCGACGGCTGCGTCCTCCTGCCCGAAACGCAACGCGTTTCGAGAGCGGGGGGAAGGCGCGCAGCGCCTCAGGGGGGCTCGAATACTCAAAAAAAAGCCCAGTCGATAAGGACTGGGCTATCAAGGGATCCTAGAAACCGGGTTTCAAGAGGATCCAAGGAGACAACTGGTGAATTCGAATCGCTTCGCTTTTGCGCGAATCGTTTTGAATCGATACGGGAATTATAGGGGTTAACCCTTTGGATTGCAATTCCCGTTGTCATTGATTAACGCTTGCGGGCAGCAGCGGTAGCTGTGGCCGTAGCTGTCTTGGCAGCGTTGGTGGCGGAGTTGGCCACTGCGTTGAAGTTGGCTTCAGCGACGTCGCTGGCTTGCTTCACAGCCTTTTGAACGGATTCAAAAGCGTTGTTGGCGGCGCTCACGGCGCTCTTGAACACGGCGACGGAAGTTTCGGAGCCGGCAGGAGCGTTCTTGGCAGCGGTGTCGACCAGCGTGTTGAAGCTGCGTTGCGCTTCGACGGCTTGGGTTTCCACGGCCTTGGTGAACTCGGTGCCAGTGCCCGATGCGATGTCATACAGGTGACGGCTGTAGGCAACCGACTTTTCAGCCAGAGGCTGCAGCAGACCGGCTTGCAGAGCCAGCAGCTCTTGTGGGTCCTTGGCGGCCAGCACGGCTTGTGTGTGCGTGGCAACGTCGGCCAGAGCAGCGCGGGAAGCGGTCACGTTCAGCTCGACCAGCTTTTCGAAGCCTTCGAAAGCCTTGTTGGTCAGGCCGAAGAAAGTTTCAACGTTGGCTTTTTGTGCGGCGATCACTTGTTCGGGGGTCAGGGACATGGTCATTCTCCAGTAAAGGGGTTGGATGAGATATCTGCTCTGACGTGACCTGAGACATGTGTCATGTTGCAGTGCAGCATGGATCGAATTTTAGGGGGTTGCGCTCAAATTGCAAGTGCTTTTGTTGCATTGCAGCATTTTTAGAGGCGTTACCCCAGAAATCGCTTCTGTCGCACATGGCACACCATATTCATCAGCGCACGCGTCGGCCTTGGCAAAATAAGCGCAGGATATGAAATGACCATGACAGAGACAAAAAGCACCATCTCCCAACCCGCCGTTTCCGCGTTGCCTGCAGAGCGCCCCGTGCCTTTGGAGCGCGCGCAGTTTCGGGTGTTTCGCACCATTGGCACGCGCTGGGCGGACAACGATCTGTACGGGCACGTCAATAATGTTGTCTATTACAGCTGGTTTGATACGGCGGTAAATGGCTATCTGATTGAGCAGGGTGCTCTCGATATTCATGACGGCACCACGATTGGCCTGGTAATCGAAACTCAATGTAATTATTTTGCGTCTCTGGCTTTTCCGCAGACCGTTGAGGCGGGACTCAGGGTGAGCAGGCTCGGGACTTCCAGCGTGCGGTATGAAATCGGCTTGTTCGCGCAGGGCGAGGGCATGACCGCCGCGCTGGGCCACTTCGTCCATGTCTATGTGGATCGCGCAACGCGCCGACCCTGTCCTTTGCCGGACAAGCTGCGCAGCGTGCTTGAATCGCTGGTGGTGTGAGAGCGTGTTTGTGATCTCAGCGCTTCGGACGCTTTTCTGGTCCGCTGGCCTTGGGATTCAGGAAATTTGGGCTGAATCGTTGGCGGGGTGCGGCTTTGCGGGCGGTTTGCCTGCAGGCAGCGTCGGTTGATGCCACAATGGCAATCGCACTCCCGCGACGGCGGACAACGATGCGCTTTGCCGGGCTTGGCCGGGGAGGCCTCGGATACTCTCAAGCCTCATGATCATCACCAGCCTGCTCGATACCGATCTCTATAAATTCACGATGATGCAGGTGGTGTTGCATCATTTTCCGGGCGCTCAGGTCGAGTACAAGTTCAAGTGCCGCAATCCGGGCGTGCAGCTGGCGCCGTTCGTGTCGGAGATCCGGGACGAGATCCGGTCGTTGTGCAGCCTGTATTTTCAGGATGCTGAACTCGCCTATCTGCGGTCGCTGCGTTTCATCAAGAGCGACTTCATCGATTTTCTGGGCATCTTCCGGCTCAACGAAAAATACATCACGGTGACGGCGCTGCCGAGCGGCGAGATCGACATCACGATCACCGGACCCTGGCTGCACACGATACTGTTCGAGATTCCGGTGCTGGCCATCGTGAACGAGGTCTATTTCCGCAACACGCAGAAGGTGCCGCAATTCGTCGAGGGCCGTCGTCGGCTCGACGAGAAGATCGGGCTGCTGCAAAGCGAGGGGCTTGAGGAGCTCAAGATCGCCGACTACGGCACGCGCCGTCGCTTCAGCCGCGCGTGGCACGAGGAGGTGCTGCGGGTGCTGTGCGCGAGACTCGGTGGCGATGAGCGGCGTCCCGGTTCGCGTTACGCGCCGGGGCAGCTTGCGGGCACGAGCAACGTGCTGTTCGCGATGAAGCTAGGCCTCAAGCCGCTCGGCACCATGGCGCATGAATATCTGCAGGCCTGCCAGGCGCTCGGTCCGCGTCTACGGGACAGTCAGGTGTTTGGCTTCGAATGCTGGGCGAAGGAATATCGCGGCGACCTGGGGATTGCGCTCTCCGATGTGTACGGCATGAGCGCCTTCCTGCGCGACTTCGATCTGTATTTCTGCAAGCTCTTTGACGGCGCGCGGCACGACAGCGGTGATCCGTTCGCCTGGGGTGAACGCCTGCTGGCGCATTACAAGGCCAACCGGGTCGATCCGCTGACCAAGGTGCTGATCTTCAGCGATGCGCTGACCGTTCCGCGCACCATCGAGCTCTACCGCCGCTTCAGCGGGCGTTGTCAGCTCGCCTTTGGCATCGGCACCAACCTCACCAACGATCTGGGCGATCCGCCGGGTCATGTGCCGCTGCAGATCGTGATCAAGATGACGCGCTGCAATGGGCAGCCGGTGGCCAAGCTGTCCGATGCGCCTGGCAAGAACATGTGCAATGACGAAAAGTATCTGGCCTATCTGCGCCAGGTGTTCGAGATTCCTGCTTCGCAGGGATGAACGATGAGGGGTGTGCTTGCGTGCCGCTTCGAACGGAGTGCGCATGCGGCGCAATGGATGCAGCAAGAATGATTCGGAGATCCGCATGAAGCTATCTCGTATGTGGGCCATTGCGGCCTGTGGTGTATTGCCTGCGGTTGCGAACGCCGCGGAGATCGATGGCAGCGTGCTGTCGGTGTTGTGGGGTGTGCCGTTCGCGGGCATTCTGCTGTCGATCGCGCTGATGCCGCTGATGTTTCCAAGCTTCTGGCACCACCATTTCGGCAAGGTGACGGCCGCGTGGGCGCTGGCGTTTCTGGTGCCGTTCGCGATCACGTTCGGGCCGTCGGTTGCGGGCGTGAGCTTCGTGCATGCGCTGGTGGCCGAATACATTCCGTTCGTGATTCTGCTGACGGCGCTGTACACCGTCGCCGGGGGCATCTACATACGCGGCAATCTGCATGGCTCCCCGGGTCTCAATACGGCGATTCTCGCCATCGGCGCGGTGCTC
Source organism: Diaphorobacter caeni (assembly GCF_015354245.1). GTDB lineage: Bacteria > Pseudomonadota > Gammaproteobacteria > Burkholderiales > Burkholderiaceae_C > Diaphorobacter_A > Diaphorobacter_A caeni. The sequence continues at coordinate 33,880 of NZ_JADKYZ010000008.1, read as the reverse complement.
GCGAGCTTCATGGGGACGACAGGTGCGTCTATGCTGCTGATCCGCCCGCTGATCCGGGCCAACGACAACCGCAAGCACATCGCGCATGTGGTGGTGTTCTTCATTTTCATCGTCTCGAATGCGGGTGGCTCGCTCACGCCGCTTGGCGATCCGCCGCTGTTCCTCGGCTTTCTGAAGGGCGTGAGCTTCTTCTGGACCGTGCAGCACATCTTCACCGAGACGCTGTTCCTCATCGGCGTGCTGCTGGTGGCGTTCTACTTTCTTGATGCCTGGTTCTTCCGCCGCAGCGGCGAGGTGCGCCGTGAAGATCCCACGCCCGACACCACCGCTCCGCAGGGCATAGGCTTCGAGGGCAAGGGCAACTTCGCCCTGCTGCTGGCCGTGGTCGCTCTGGTGCTGATGAGCGGCATGTGGAAGTCCGATGTGGAGTGGGTGATTGCGGGCGCGCAGGTGGGCCTGCCGGGACTGGTGCGCGACGTCGGCCTTGTTTTCGTGGCCATCGCCTCGCTGCTGATCACGCCCAAGCCGGTGCATGAAAAGAACCAGTTCGGATGGGGTCCGATGCAGGAGGTCGCCAAGCTGTTCGCGGGCATCTTCCTCACCATCATTCCCGTGATCGCGATGCTCAAGGCGGGCGTGAACGGTCCGTTCGGCGCCATCGTCTCGGCGGTCACGAGGCCGGATGGTTCGCCCGATCCCGCGATGTATTTCTGGGCGGCGGGCGCCCTGAGTTCGTTCCTCGACAACGCGCCCACCTATCTGGTGTTCTTCAATACGGCGGGTGGCGATCCGGCCGTGCTGATGACCACGCTGGCGCCCACGCTCGCGGCCATCTCGGCGGGGGCGGTGTTCATGGGCGCGAACACCTACATCGGCAATGCGCCGAACATGATGGTCAAGGCCATCGCCGAAGACCGTGGCGTGAAGATGCCGAGCTTCTTCGGCTACATGGCCTGGTCGGGCTGCGTGTTGATTCCGCTGTTCGTCATCATGACCTTCATCTGGTTCCGTTGACGCACCGGGGATTCGATGATCTGCGGGCAGCGTCCGTTTTCCAGACATTCAAAGACAGATAGATAGACAAGGAGACCCATCCCATGAGCAGCAAGCCACGCATTCTGGTTGTGCGCAAGATCTTCCCGGAAGTGATCGAGCGCCTGTCGCAGCATTTCGACGTCGAGTCGAATCAGGACGACGTGCTCTGGAGCGATGCGGAACTCACCGAGCGGCTCAAGGACAAGGACGGCGCGCTCACTACCGGCACGCAGCCGATCAACGCGGCGCTGCTGGCGGCCTGTCCGAAGCTGAAGATCGTCTCCAACATGACGGTCGGCTACAACAACTTCGACGTCGCCGCGATGACGGCGGCGGGCGTGCTCGGCACCAACACGCCCGACGTGTTGACCGAAACCACGGCTGACTTCGGCTTTGCGCTGCTGATGGCGACCGCGCGTCGCGTGACCGAGAGCGAGCACTATCTGCGCGCGGGCAAGTGGACGCGCTGGAGCTACGACATGTTCGCCGGGGCAGAGGTGCATGGCAGCACGCTCGGCATTCTGGGCATGGGCCGCATCGGGCAAGGCATCGCCAGGCGCGGCGCGCATGGCTTCGGCATGAACGTGATCTACCACAACCGTTCGCGTCTCACGCCCGAACTCGAGGCCGAGTGCAAGGCCAGCTATGTGAGCAAGGAGGAACTGCTCGCCAAGGCGGATCACCTTGTGCTGGTGCTGCCCTACACGCCCGATTCGCACCATGCCATCGGTGCCGCCGAGATCGCGCGGATGCAGCCCACGGCCACGCTCATCAACATCGCGCGCGGCGGCATCGTGGACGACAAGGCGCTGGCCGAGGCGCTGATCGAGCGCCGCATCGCGGGTGCGGGCCTTGACGTGTTCGAGGGCGAGCCGTCGGTCTATCCGGGTCTGCTGCAGGTGCCGAACGTGGTGCTCACTCCGCACATCGCGAGCGCCACCGTGAAGACGCGCCTGAAGATGAGCCATCTCGCGGCGGACAATCTCATCGCCTACCTGCAAGGCCAGGCGCCGATCACTCCGGTCAACCAGCCGCTGGCCCGTTGAGCTTTTTCTTTTCTGGCCTCTGATGACCGTTGAAACCCTTGCCATTCTCGGCCTGTTGATTCTGGTGATCGTGCTGCTCGCGGTGGTGCTGCTGCGCCGCCCGCGCGTGGAGATCACCCCCGAGCTGCAGCAGCGGCTTCAGGCGCTCGAGGCCATGTCGCAGGCCACCCAGCTCGCGGTGGCCAAGAACGACGGCGCGATGAACGGCATGGCGATGCACTTGCGCGCCTTTTCGCAGACGTCGCAGGACGCGCTGGACGGCGTGCGCGATTCGGTGGAGGAGCGTCTGGCGCTCGCCGTGAACGAAGCGCGCATCAGCCGCAGTGAGCTGCAGGTGTCGCTTGGCTCGTTCGAGAACAAGCTCGATCAGCGTCTTGCGTTGTTGGATTCCGCTTTCGCGCAGCGCTTCGAGACCCTGTCCGGCGGCATGCGCAGCACGCTCAACGAGAGGCTGTCCGCCATGCAGACCGACAATGCCTCCAAGCTCGAAGAAATGCGCCGCACGGTCGACGAGAAGCTGCATGAGACGCTCGAGCAGCGTCTGGGCGAATCGTTCAAGCTGGTGAGCGACAGGCTTGAGCAGGTGCACAAGGGCCTTGGCGAGATGCAGACACTTGCGGGCAGCGTGGGTGATTTGAAGCGCGTGATGACCAATGTGAAATCGCGTGGCACCTGGGGCGAGATGCAACTGGGCGCGATCATCGACAACGTGCTCTCGCCCGAGCAGTACGCGAAGAACGTGAAGACCGTGCCGGGCAGCGACGAGCTGGTCGAGTTCGCGATCCGGCTGCCGGGCAAAAAGGACGACGAGCCGGTGTGGCTGCCCATCGATTCGAAGTATCCGGTGGAGCACTACCAGCGCCTGCTTGACGCGACCGAGGCGGCCGACCGGGTCGCGATGATCGCGGCGGGCAATGCGTTCGAGACGTCCATCCGGCTCGAGGCCCGCAAGATTTTCGGCAAGTATGTGTCGCCGCCGCACACCACCGATTTCGCGGTGCTGTATCTGCCCACCGAAGGCCTGTTCGCCGAAGTGATGCGCAGACCCGGACTCGTCGAGGCGGTGCAGAACGAATGCCGCGTGATGATCACCGGCCCCGCGAATCTCGCCGCGATGCTCAACAGTCTGCAGATGGGGTTCAAGACGCTCGCCATCGAGAAGCGGTCATCCGAGGTCTGGTCCGTGCTGGGACAGGTGAAGACCGAGTTCCAGAATTTCGGTGCCGTCGTCGATGCCACGCGCAAGTCCATTGAAGCGGCCGTGCGCAAGTTCGATCAGGTCGATGTGCGCACCCGCGCGATCCAGCGCAGGCTGCGCACCGTGCAGGAGCTGCCGGTGCCGCAGACTGGCGATGCGCCCGATGCTGCCTTGCCGCCCGCCACCGCGAACGAACTGCTGATCGAGGACGAAGGGGAGTGATTTGAACCTGACCCTCGCACGCCTGATCGCCGGACAGATCTGCATTCATGCCAGCATGACCGGCATGCGCATGGCCGCGCCGCTGCTCGCGCTGCGCGAGGGCTACAGTGCGATTGCGGTGGGCCTGCTGCTCGCGCTGTTTGCGCTCACACAGGTGTTTCTGGCGTTGCCCGCCGGTCGCTATGCGGACCGCCATGGTCTCAAGCGGCCGGTGAAATATGCGGTGATCATGGCCGCGACGGGCACGGCTGCCGCAGCGCTGTTTCCCACGTTTCCGGTTCTGTGCTTTGCGGCGCTCTGCACCGGCGCGGCCACGGGCTGCGCGACGATTGCGCTGCAGCGCCATGTGGGACGTGCTGCGCACGATGTGACGCAGCTGCGCCAGGTGTTCAGCTGGCTGGCGATCGGACCGGCGGTGTCCAATTTCATCGGGCCATTCTTTGCGGGGCTGTTGATCGACCATGCGGGAAGGACCGCAGGCAGCACCGAGGGCTACCGCGCCGCCTTCGTGATGATGATGGCGATGTCGCTGCTGACCTGGCTGTGGGTGCGCAGGACGGAGGAGATGCCGCCGGTGATCGCGGCCGACAACGGCAAGCGGCACAAGGCCTGGGATCTGCTGCGCGAGCCCGATTTCCGGCGCCTGCTGATCCTCAACTGGCTGCTGTCCTCGTGCTGGGATGTGCATACCTTCGTCGTGCCGCTGCTGGGGCATGAGCGCGGACTGTCGGCGTCGGCGATCGGCACGATTCTGGGCTCGTTCGCGCTGGCCGCCGCCGCGATCCGCGTGCTGATGCCTTTCATCGCCGACCGCCTGAAGGAAGCCACGGTGCTTTGCACGGCGATGCTGATCACGGCGGCGCTGTTCGCGGTCTACCCGCTGATGCCGACGGCCGTGCTGCTCGGCACCTGCTCGGTGCTGCTGGGGCTGGCGCTCGGCTCGGTGCAGCCGATGATCATGAGCATGCTCCATCAGCTCACGCCGCCCGAGCGGCACGGAGAGGCGCTCGGTCTGCGGCTCATGGCGATCAATGGCTCTAGCGTGCTGATGCCGGTGATCTTCGGCTATGCCGGGGCGCTGGTGGGAGTGGCGGGGCTGTTCTGGATCGTCGGCGCGGCGGTGGGCAGCGGCTCACGCATCGCATGGAAGATGCGCGGCATGGCATTGCCCGAGCCATCTCATTGATGTGCTTCCATAGGGACATTGGCGATGGACGGCCTGACGCGCTTGATTTAGGCTCATCGTTGCAATGTGTGTTTTTGATTGAAAATCTGTAAATACCAGCATCTCTCTCTTTCTTTGAGATCCATGAAACATCTATCCATCAAAACCCGCTTGTGGCTGCTTGTCGTCACCCTGCTTGTCGTGTTGGTCGCCGTGTCGGGCATCCTGTTTCAGCGGCTGCACATAGCCAATCGGGGCATCTCCAGCGTCTACGAAAACCAGGTGCTGCCGCTCAGGCAGATGTCCGAGGTGGCGTCGGCCTACAACAATGGAATTCTGATTTCGATGGACCGGGTGCTGGCCAGCGCCATCAGTCCGACCGAAGCGGCGCGTCTGATCACTGAGGGACAGGCGCGCGCCAACAAAAGCTGGACCGCGTTTCTGCAGACCCGACTCTTCGCCAACGAGCAGACGGAGGTGGACAAGATCAATCCGCTGTATCAGAAGGCCAATCCGGTCATCTCGCGTCTGGCCGAGATACTCAGGACGGGGCAGCTGCAGGAGGCGGTCGCGTACAAGGAAGCGAATCTGGACCCGCTCATGGTGCCCATCCTGACCGGGCTGGAGCGCATCTCCGACATGCAGCTGGTCAACGGCAGGCAGACCTCGGAAGAATCCGTGGCCGCCATGCAGACGGTGATGTGGGGCATCGCGGCGGCGCTGGTGGCGGCTCTGATCGTCTGCACGACGGCCGCGTTTCTGTTCATCCGAAAGATCACGACAAGCCTCGACCATGCGGTCCATGTGGCCGAGCGCGTGGCGCGTGGCGATCTTTCGGTGCAGATCGACGTGGAGAGCGATGACGAGGTCGGTCGTCTGCTGCGCGCGCTCGGCACGATGAACGACAACCTCGCGCAGATCGTGCTGCGCATCCGCGAAGGCAGCGAATCGGTGATGACTGGATCGACCCAGATCGCGGCGGGCAGTCAGGATCTCTCGCAGCGCACCGAAGAGCAGGCCAGCAATCTGCTGCAGACGGCCGCGTCGATGGAGGAGCTGACCGCCACGGTGCGCCAGAACTCCTTCAACGCGACCAAGGCCACGCAGCTCGCATCGACCGCGTCGCTCACGGCGGCCGACGGCGGCGAGGCCATGCTGCGGGTGAACAAGACCATGAGCAACATCTCGGGCAGCTCGGCCAAGATCGCGGACATCATCGACGTGATCAACTCCATCGCGTTTCAGACCAACATCCTGGCCCTGAACGCTGCGGTCGAAGCCGCGCGTGCGGGCGAGCAGGGGCGCGGCTTTGCCGTGGTGGCGAGCGAAGTGCGCTCACTCGCGGGGCGCAGCGCCGAGGCGGCCAAGGAGATCAACGCGCTGATCAGCCAGAGCGTCCAGGAAGTGAACGATGGCGCGGAGCTGGTCAACGAGGCGACGCAGACCATCAACTCCATCATCACCCAGGTGCGCGACGTGGCCTCCCTCGTGGGCGAGATCAGCTCGGCGAGCCGCGAGCAGAGCGAGGGCATCACGCTGATCAGCGATGCGGTGGCGCAGCTCGATCAGGTGACGCAGCAGAATGCCGCTCTGGTCGAGGAGAGTGCTGCCGCGGCATCCAGCCTGAGCCAGCAGGCCAGCGCGTTGACGCAACTGGTCTCGACGTTCAAGTTGAATGCGCTGCAGCAGAGCGCTGCGGGTTTCACCATGGTGTCCAACGTGACCTCATCGACACGCAAGGTGCAGGCCAGCGCGTTCAAATCCGCGTCGGCGGTGCCGACCAAACGCAAGCCCGAACTCGCGCACCAAGGTACGCACCGGGCGGAGGACGACTGGACGTCGTTCTGATGCTGACACGAGGCGCTCCCTGAGGTGCCTCGCTTCGCAGTGGAGTGGCCAGTCCCCGGCGGCCTCCGTCTGGGCCGCCGGGGACTGAGATCGTAAAGACGCTTTCAGAGCCTGTAGAAGTCCTTGATCAACTGCCAGGCCTCGGCGGGATCATCGACGTACTTGAACAGCTTGAGATCGCTGGCCGAGATCGTGCCCTGTTCCACCAGCGCCTCGAAGTTGATCAGCTTCTTCCAGAATTCGCTGCCGAACAAAATGATCGGCAGGGCCTTGGCCTTGCCGGTCTGCACCAGCGTGAGCACCTCGAACAGCTCGTCGAGCGTGCCGAAGCCTCCCGGAAACGCCACGAGCGCCTTGGCGCGCATGAGAAAGTGCATCTTGCGCAACGCGAAGTAGTGGAACTTGAAGCACAGCTCGGGCGAGATGTACTTGTTGCCGCTCTGCTCGTGCGGCAGCGTGATGTTCAGGCCCACGTTGAGCGCGCCTGCGTCATGCGCGCCGCGGTTGGCGGCCTCCATGATGCCGGGACCGCCACCGGTGCAGATGTAGACGCGCTCCTTGTCCGAGCAGGTCTTGCCGAACTCGGCGACGATGCGCGCGAACTGGCGCGCCTGGTCGTAGTGGTGCGCGTTCTTCACCGCGAGCTTGCCGCGCGCGATGCGCTCGGCATCTCCGCTGGCCTCGGCGGCGGCGAGCTGCTGCTCGGCGTCTTCGGGCGAGAGCATGCGCGCGCTGCCGTAGACGACGATGGTGTGTTCGACTCCGAGCGCCGCCATGTCGAGGTCGGGCTTGAGCAGCTCGAGCTGGAAGCGGATGCCGCGTGTCTCGCGGCGCAGCATGAATTCAGGGTCGGCGAAGGCGAGGCGGTAGGAGTCTGCTTCGAGCGGGTTGCCCTCCACCGCGAAGTTGTTGATTTCGGCCCAGGCGTCGGCCAGGCGACGGTCGTTCAGATTGGTGTTTGCTTCCATGGATTCGTGCTTCGAGAAATCAGACAGATCAGACTGCGGCAAACGCGCTGCCTTGTGGGTGATTGAGAGGATAGATCAGAATTTCGACGCCTGCGGATTCACGCGCGCGCCGTAGGCCAAATCATTTCAATACTTTGTAAACCAAGCCAGGTCATGCACAGCGAGCCCAGCACCTGGATCGCGCACCAGGCCAGAGCCTGTCCAAAGCGCTGATCCTGCAGCAGGCCGATGACCTCGGCGGAAAAACTCGAGAAGGTCGTGAGACCACCGAGAAAACCGGTGACGAGCGCGAGACGCCAGACCGGATCGAGCTGTGGAATGGCCTGGAAGACCCCGACGCACAGGCCGATCAGATAGCCGCCGATGACGTTGGCCGCGAGCGTGCCCCAGGGCAGGGTGGCGCCGCTGCTCAGCCAGAGTCCGAGGCCCCAGCGCGAGAGCGCGCCGAGACTGGCGCCCACGCAGATGGCGAGAACTTGAATCAGCATCGGCCCATTGTAGGGCCCCGCGCGGGCGGCGGCAGGCCTGTGGTTTCCCATGATGTCGGAACTTGAACTGCCATATTGCGCAATGGCCGCCGCGATGGAAAATAGCGCGTTGATTGACCGACAACGGCGCGGATGACCTGCGCCATAGGAGCAACATGACAACGCGACGCTGGCAGTTTTGGGTGGATCGTGGCGGTACCTTCACCGACGTGGTGGGGCGCAGGCCGAACGGCGAGATCGTCACGCACAAGCTGCTGTCGGAGAACCCCGGGCAGTACCGCGACGCGGCGGTCGCGGGCATCCGGCATCTGCTGGGGCTGGCGCGCGGCGAGGCGATTGCGGCGGATCTCGTCGAATGCGTGAAGATGGGCACGACGGTCGCCACGAATGCGCTGCTCGAGCGCAAGGGCGAGCCCACGTTGCTGGTCACCACGCGCGGCTTCAAGGACGCGCTGCGCATCGCCTACCAGAACCGGCCGCGATTGTTCGACCGCCGCATCGTGCTGCCCGAACTGCTCTACAGCCGGGTGATCGAAGCGCAGGAACGGATGTCCGCTGAGGGCGAAGTGGTCGAGACGCTCGACAAGGAGCATTTGCGCGAGCGCCTGTGGGCCGCGCACGACGCGGGTCTGCGCAGCGTGGCCATCGTGTTCATGCATGGCTGGCGCTACACCGCGCACGAGGAGATCGCTGCAGAGCTGGCGCGGGCTGCGGGCTTCACGCAGATCAGCACCTCGCACGGCACCAGTCCGCTGATGAAGTTCGTCAGCCGCGGCGACACCACCGTGGTCGATGCCTATCTCTCGCCGATTCTGCGGCGCTACGTGGAGCAGGTCGAAGCCGAGTTGCCGGGCGTGCCGCTGTATTTCATGCAGTCGTCCGGGGGCCTTGCGCATGCGCATCGATTCCAGGGCAAGGACGCGATTCTCTCCGGCCCTGCGGGCGGCATCGTCGGCATGGCGCGCACCGCACAGATCGCGGGGCAGCAGCGGGTGATCGGCTTCGACATGGGCGGCACCTCCACCGACGTGAGCCACTTCGCGGGAGAGTTCGAGCGCGAGTTCGAAACGCAGGTGGCGGGCGTGCGCATGCGCGCGCCGATGATGAGCATCCACACGGTGGCCTCGGGCGGCGGGTCGATTCTCGCTTTCGACGGTGCGCGCTTTCGCGTGGGACCGGAGAGCGCGGGCGCGAATCCCGGCCCCGCGAGCTATCGGCGCGGCGGGCCGCTTGCGGTGACCGATGCGAACGTGATGGTGGGCAAGCTGCAGCCGCAGTTCTTTCCGCATGTGTTCGGTCATGGAGCGGACCAGAGCCTTGATGCCGAGATCGTGCGCGAGAAGTTCGGCACGGTCGCCTCGTCGCTTGGCCGCGCGCCGGAGTCGGTGGCCCATGGCTACATCGAGATCGCCGTGCAGCAGATGGCCAACGCGATCAAGAAGATCTCCGTGGCGCGCGGCTATGACGTGACGCGCTACACGCTGCAGTGTTTTGGCGGCGCGGGCGGTCAGCACGCGTGTCTGGTGGCGGACGCGCTGGGCATGGAGACGGTGCTGATCCATCCACTTGCGGGCGTGCTCTCGGCCTACGGCATGGGGCTGGCGGACCAGAACGTGATGCGCGAGAAGGCGCTGGAGCTGCGCCTTTCCTCCGACAATTTCGCGCAGATCGAGGAGACGCTGCGCGGGCTTGAGACGGTTGCGGGCGCGGAGCTTGCGGAGCGCGGTCTGGCCGCGAGCCAGGCTCGGGTGCTGCGCCGCGCCCACGTGCGCTACGAGGGTGCGGACTCCGCGCTGGTGGTTCCTTTCGGCACGCCGGCCGAGATGACGGCGGCGTTCGAGCAGGCCTACCGGCAGCGCTTTGCGTTTCTCATGCAGGGGCGCACGCTGATGGTCGAGGCGGTGTCGGTGGAGCTCGTCGTGCCCGGTGAGCGCGCATCGGAGGCGCACACGCCCGAGCATCCGCCGCGCGAGTCGCCGCAGCGCGGCAAGGTGCGTGTGTTCACCGTCGGCGTGTCGGGCGAGCCGCAATGGCATGACGCGGCGCTGGTGGTGCGCGAGGACATGCGCGCCGGAGATCGGCTCAGGGGCCCGGCGATCATCGCCGAGAAGAACGCGACGACCGTGGTCGAGCCCGGCTGGGAGGCGCATCTGACCGGCCTCGATCACCTGCTGCTCACCCGCCACATGCCGCGCGCGCAGCGCAAGGCGGCGGGCACCGAGGTCGATCCGGTCCTGCTGGAGGTCTTCAACAACCTGTTCATGAACATCGCCGAGCAGATGGGGCTGCAGCTGCAGAACACGGCGTATTCGGTCAACATCAAGGAACGGCTTGATTTCAGCTGCGCGTTGTTCGACGGCGATGGACAGCTCATCGCCAACGCGCCGCACATGCCGGTGCATCTGGGCTCGATGGGCGAGAGCATCAAGACCGTCATCGCGCGCAACCGCGCGAGCATGCGGCGCGGTGACGTCTACGTGCTCAATGATCCTTACCACGGCGGAACGCATCTGCCCGACATCACCGTGATCACGCCGGTCTACGTGGGCGAAAGCGCGGAGCCGACCTTCTATGTGGGCAGCCGTGGCCACCATGCGGATGTGGGCGGCATCACGCCGGGCTCGATGCCGCCGTTCTCCACGCGCATCGAGGAAGAGGGTGTGCAGATCGACAACTTCAAACTGGTCGATGGCGGAGTGCTGCTTGAAAAGGAAATGCTCGCGCTGCTTGCAAGCGGCGAGTACCCCGCGCGCAATCCGCAGCAGAACCTCGCCGATCTCAAGGCGCAGATCGCGGCCAACGAGAAGGGCGTGCAGGAGCTGCACCGCATGGTCGAGCAGTTCACGCTGCCCGTCGTGCAGGCCTACATGCGACATGTGCAGGACAATGCCGAGGAGTCGGTGCGTCGCGCGATCACGCGGCTGGCCGCGCGCATGGGCGATGGACGATTCACGCTGCCGCTGGACAACGGCGCGCAGATCCAGGTGGCGATCCGCATCGACGCGGCAACGCGCAGCGCGGAGATCGATTTCAGCGGCACCTCGCCACAGCAGACCAACAACTTCAACGCGCCCACGGCGGTCTGCATGGCGGCGGTGCTCTATGTGTTCCGCACGCTCGTGGATGACGACATTCCGCTCAACGCAGGCTGCCTCAAGCCGATCCGGGTGCATATTCCCGAAGGCTGCATGCTCAACCCACTGCCGCCCGCATCGGTGGTCGCGGGCAATGTGGAGACCTCGACCTGCATCACCAACGCGCTGCTCGGCGCCTTAGGCGTTTGCGCTGCAAGCCAGTGCACGATGAACAACTTCACCTTCGGCAACGAGCGTTATCAGTACTACGAGACCATCTCGGGCGGCAGCGGCGCGGGCGGCGTGTTCGACGATGCGGGCGCGCTGGTCGACGGCTTCAACGGCACGAGCGTGGTGCAGACCCACATGACCAATTCGCGCATGACGGATCCGGAAGTGCTGGAGTTCCGCTTTCCCGTACGGCTTGAGAGCTATGCGATCCGTGCCGGCTCGGGTGGTGCGGGGCGCTGGGGCGGAGGCAACGGCGGCGTGCGCCGCGTGCGCTTTCTGCAGCCGATGACGGCGGGCATTCTCTCCAATGGCCGTGTGCAGGGCTCGTTCGGCATGGCGGGAGGCGATGCCGGTCAGCCCGGCATCAACCGCGTGCTGCGCACGGACGGACGGGTGGAGGAACTCGCGCACATCGGCCAGGCGCAGATGCACGAGGGCGACATCTTCGAGATCCACACGCCCGGCGGCGGCGGGTTTGGTCGCCGCTAGCCTGGAACTCTTGGATCACTTGGAACTCCTGGATCACTGGCGTTACCAACATCCCTGAAGAGGCCGCCGCGCGTGGCGGCTTGCATCGTGTGTTTAGCAGGGAGGGCACAACATGACGATTTCCGTCGAGGTGATCGGGGCATTGCTTTGCGACGTGGCGCCAGCATTGGATTTGGAGGCGGTGGTTCACCACGGGCCAGCGGCTGAATGGGATCTGGTGTTTCCCGATGAGCGGCTCGTCGAGGTGGTCTGGCAGGCGGACACCGGACTGCTGGTGCTGGAAACCGCGCTGGGCATTCCGCAGGACTCCGACGCGGCCGCGCTGCACACGTTGCTGCTGCAGTACAACCAACTGTGGCGCGACACCGGCGGGTTGCGCATGGCGCTCAACGGAGTGGATGGGGGCGTCCAACTCGGCTTCTGTCTCTCGGCAGCCGCCGCCGACGTCAACCTGCTGGTCAACGTCGTGGGCAATTTCCATGCGGCCGCCAATGCCTGGTCCGAGCGGCTGCGGCAAGCCGTCGTCCCGGCTGCGGACGGGATGATGGCGAGCTTTCTGCGCGTTTGACCTGATCAAGGAGCCTCTTCATGAAAATCGGAACCACCGGGCAAACGCCTTCTCTTTCGACCATACAGAACAGCCTGAACGTGGGGGGGGTGAGCGACAAGACGGAGCTTCGCGCCACACCGACCACCCTTTACTCCAAGGGAATGTTCACCGACATCACGCTGGGCAAGGAGGCGCGCGTGCAGCGGCAGGCGCAGGCGCGGGACCTGCTTAACCGGGCGGTGGAACAGGAGTTCGCGGGCCTGATTCCGCAGTATGCCGCGGCGGTGAAGAAGAAGATGACGGACATTCTGGACGGCCATGCACCAATCACGAAGGGGGTTGTTGACGAGGTCGCCGCCGAAGTCGATCGCATCAAGGGCCTGCGTGCCAGCTTCAAGAATTCGGAAAACAACGCGCTGATCGTGGACAGCCAGGACTTTCAGGCGGGGAAGCAACAGGCCTCAACGCTGCTCAAGACCCCGCCCAAGGATTTCATGGACGCCATGGAGTCTTATGTGGAGACGTTAAAGGACGTCAATCAGTTGTTGTTCGAAAAGAGGCCGTTGGTCGGCGGGATGAAATTTGTCGGCTCTGCGAAGTCTGCGGTGACTACCTCGTCGGCGCCCGTGACGCTGACCGCAGAAATGGAAAAAAAACTCCAGGATGACTTGCAGCGGCTCGGCGCACTCCAGGTATTCATGGATGATGTGCGGTACGGCGCCGCGGATCACGCGGCACTGTCGCGTGCGGCCGATGCGATGGAAGTCGCGGCGCAAAGCGGTGCCGACAGCGTCACAATGCTGCCGCAGAGCGTGGTGCTCAATCAGACGGGGTCCGCGTTGGACCAACAAGGCCGCTGCCTGCCGCTGGTGGCACTGGCTGCGGTTGCCGAATCCATACCAGGCCCCGGCATGGACAGCCTCGTGGGCCGCTTGCGAAGCGAAACGCAGAAACATTACGAAAACGGGGTGCGTGAGCAAACCCCCTACGTGGCGAAATTGGCCGCGATGCATGGAAGTGGCATCGTATCCAACCATAGTTCCCCGGTGTCCACCGTGACCAAGGGCCATCGCGATGTCGTCGATCATCTGGCCCAGGGCGCACTCGCGAGCACTCCGGCGGCACCGTCGTTCTACGGCCTGGAGACCCGATCGCACATCATGATGATCGGCGTCACCCAGCATGGCAAGGACCAGTGCTTCATGTTCTATGACCCCAACTTTGGCGTGACGCGCTTTGATTCCAGCGACAAGCTCAAGGATTTTCTCGACCGATATTTCGGCGACGAACTCGGTTATGGCAACGACTACGACATGTCTCGCCAAAGTCCCCAGTCAGGATTCGAGTTCAACAAAGTCATCGAACTGGATTTTCAAGGCATCGCCAAGGATCCGCAATTCTCGGTGACGTCCATGATCCAGTGAGCCGTGGCGCACGCTCGCCACGGCGAGCGCTGCGCCTCAGTCCGGCTCTTCACCCGACAGCAGGGCGGCCGCGCGGGTGCGGCTTTCCGTGTTGTCGCTCAGGCTGGGCGGCACGTCTTCGCCCGAGCGGCGGGCACGGAACAGCGCCGCGCGCATCAGGAAGATGGTGGTCACCGGCACGGTCACGGCGATGAAGATGGCGATCAGGATCGCGTGGATCGCGAACTTGTGCTCCTGCACCGAGAAGTAGATCACGGTGGCGTGCATGATGCACCAGGTGCCCAGCGTCGCGATGATCGAGGGCGCGTGGACGCGTTCGAAATAGCTCTTGAGGCGCAGCAGGCCCGACGAGCCGATCAGCGCGATGAGCGCGCCCAGCACCACGACGACGGAGATGAAGATGTCGAGCCAGAGCGGCAGCGGTTGTTCGATCATTCGATCACCTCGCCGCGCAGCAGGAACTTGGCCATCGCCGTCGAGCTTGCAAAGCCCAGCAGCGCGATCAGCAGGGCAGCCTCGAAATAGGCGCTGGAGCTGTAGTAGATGCCGAGCACCAGCATGAAGAGCATGCCGTTCAGATACATGCAGTCGAGCGCCAGCACGCGGTCCTGCGCCGCGGGGCCGCGCAGGATGCGCACGAGGCAGCAGAGCATCGCCAGCGCCAGCAGGAACATGGCAATGGGCACGGCCCAGGAGAGCACGGGATTGATCATTCGAAAATCTCCATGAGGGGACGCTCGTACTTGGCCTTCACGTGGGCGATGATCGGCTCGGGATCTTCCACCTCGAGCACGTGGAGCATCAGCACCGAGCGGTCCAGCGACAGCTCGGCCCAGGCGGTGCCGGGGGTGATGCAGACGATCATCGCGAGCACGGCGAGGCCGTTGGGGTCGCGCAGTTCCAGAGGAATGCTCACGAAATCCGATGGCGCGCGGCGTGACGATGGATGCACGAGAAAGCGGATCACGGCGATGTTGGATTCGGTGGTGTCCACGACGACGGCGAAGCACAGGCGCAGGATCGCGCCGATGTTGCGCACCTTCACATGGCGTGGACGCAGGCCGCTGAACAGCACGGGCAGCAGCAGCGCAAGGATCAGCGCCAGCAGCAGATGGCCCGGGCTCAGGGTCTGGTTGAGCAGCAGCCAGATCACGAACAGCGCCACGGACAGCAGCGGTGCGGGGAAGATTTTCTTCATCATTGTGGCTGACCTCCTTGCGTCGCGGGCGTGGAAGGCTCGGCGGCGGCGTCATGCGGGGCGGGGCTGGGCTTGGGCCGCGCGGACATCACCGTGCCGATGTAGGTGCCTGGCGAGTGCAGCATGTTGGCGGTGGCCTGGGTGTAGCGCATCACGTCGTCGGCGCGGACGGTGAAGACGATGCTGGCGCACAGCAGAAGGGCGATCGGCAGCGCTTCGACGAGCCGCAGATTGGGGGCCGTGCGGGCATGGCTGGCCCAGAACACCCGGATGCCCGAGCGGGTGAGCGCGATCAGCGCGATCAGGCCGCTGACGATCATCAGCGTGACCAGCGTCCAGCCTGGCGCGCCGAGCTGTATGCCCGCCGATGAGCCGAGGCCGAGCGGGTTCATCAGCGCGGTGAGCATCGCGAACTTGCCGATGAAGCCCGAGAGCGGCGGCAGGCCCGCGATCACCAGCGTGCACATCAGGAACGCGATGCCGAGGAACGCGGCCGCGGCGGGGATCACGCGGCCGACCAGCACCTCTTCGTCTTCATCGAAGTTGGTGCCTGCCTGCGGCACGAGTTCAGGCGACAGGAATGGCGCGGCCTCGTCGGCGTCGTACGGCGTGAAGCTGGAGCCGTCATTGCGCCAGCGCTCGACCAGATCGGACAGCAGGAACAGCGTGCAGACCGCGAGCGTGGAACTCGGCAGGTAGTAAAGCAGACCGGCTGTCAGCTCGTTCTGCCCGAAGCCCACGGCGGCCAGCAGCGAGCCCGACGAGAGGATCGCGGCATAGCCCGCAAGGTTCGCAAACCGCTGCGAACCCAGCATGCCGATGGCGCCGAAGGCCATGGTGAGCACGCCGCCGCCGATCAGCCACATGCTGCCGAAATGCGCCGATCCTCCTGCTTCGCTGCTGAACATGAGCGTCCACAGGCGCACGATGGTGTAGATGCCGACCTTGGTCATGATGGCGAACAGCGCGCCCACGGGCGGCGTCGCGGCGCTGTAGGCGGGCACCAGCCAGAAGTTGAGCGGCCAGACGGCGGACTTGATGAGGAAGGCGGTCGCGAGAATCGCAGCCGCCGCATGCAGCAGGCCACGATCCGCATCGGCGACCTTGGGGATGGCCTGCGCGAGGTCGGCCATGTTCAGCGTGCCGGTGATGCCGTACAGCATGGACGCACCGATCAGGAACAGCGAGGAGGCCGCCAGATTGATCGCGATGTAGTGCAGGCCCGCCTGCACGCGCGTGCGGCCCGAGCCGTGCAGCAGCAACCCGTAGGACGCGGCCAGCATGATCTCGAAGAACACGAACAGGTTGAACAGATCGGCCGTGAGGAACGCGCCCGCCAGACCCATCAGCTGCAGCTGGAACAGCGGGTGGTAGTGCACGCCAGCGCGGTGCCAGCGGGATGCGGCAAAGATGATCGAGCACAGCGCGACGAAGCTCGTGAGCACCAGCATCATCGCCGAGAGCCGGTCGAGCACCAGCACGATGCCGAACGGCGCGGGCCAGTTGCCGGGCAGGTAGACGCCCATGGCGGCGCTGCTTCCGGTCATCTTGCTCCAGCGCAGCAGCTGCACCGCGACGATCAGGCCGATGAAGGTGGACAGCAGGTTGATGACGAGCTTGGCGCGCTGGTTCTTCTCGCCCAGCAGCAGCATGATGGCCGCCGTGAACATAGGCAGCATGATGGGGGCCAGGATCAGGTGCGGCATCAGCGCATCGGTGATTGCGCTCAAGCTCATGGCATCTCCTGCGAATTGCGCGCGTCGACGCCGTCCACATGGTCAGTGCCGCTCATGCCGCGCAGCGCGAGCAGCACGACGAGGAACAGCGCCGTCATGGCGAAGCCGATCACGATGGCCGTGAGAACGAGGGCCTGAGGCATCGGGTCGGCGTAGTGGTGCAGATCCTGCGGCACGCCGGCGGCGAGCACGGGCTCCTTGTCGATGGCAAGGCCGATGCGACCCATGCTGAACATGAACAGATTGACCGCATAGGCCAGCAGCGACAGGCCCATGATGACCTGAAAGGTACGCGGGCGCAGCAGCAGCCAGACGCCGGAGCCGGTGAGCACGCCAATGGCGATGGCAAGTACGATTTCCATCAACTGGCTCCTTTGGGCGCGAGATCGGGGGCGGTGTTGTCGTCGGAGGCGAAGCGCTCGGGTTCCTCCGGCTTGTCCACGGTGTGGGCGTCGCGCTGCTCTTCCAGCAGACGCTGGTGGTAGCGATGGCCGCGCACCGACTGGTGGGCGATGGCTACGAGAATCAGCAGCGTCGATCCGACCACGAGCAGGAACACGCCGATGTCGAAGAACAGCGCGCTCGCGATGTGTATTTCACCGATGACCGGCAACGTGAAATGTGCGGTGTGGCTGGTGAGGAAGGGGTAGCCGAAGAAGATCGATCCCAGCCCGGTGCCAAGCGCGAACAGCATGCCGAGCGCGATCCATTTGCGCGGGAACAGCGTGAGATGTTCCTCGACCCACTCGGTGCCGGAGATGATGTATTGCAGCAGCAGGCCGACCGACAGCACGAGACCCGCCACGAAGCCGCCGCCTGGCTCGTTGTGGCCGCGCAGGAACAGGTGGAACGACACCAGCGCGGTGAACGGCAGCAGCAGGCGCACGAGTACGGCGGGCACCATCAGATAGCCCACGGCGGTGTCCTTGGCGTTGCGCGGGTTGAGCAGGTCGGTCTGCAAGTCGGGCGCGAGCCAGCGCTGCTGCTCGGGCAGATCCATGGCCTCGGGGGCGGGGCGGAAGCGCCGCAGCAGGGCATAGACGGTGAGCGCCACGATGCCGAGCACGACGATCTCGCCGAAGGTGTCGAAGCCGCGGAAGTCGACCAGCATCACGTTGACCACGTTGGCGCCGCCGCCTTCGGTGAGCGCGCGCTCGAGGAAGAAGGTGGAGGTGCTTTCGGGGAACGGACGGCTCATCATCGCGTAGGCCAGCCACGCCATGCCGCCGCCGGCACAGGTGGCGATCACGAAGTCGCGCATGCGGCGTGCGCGGGTGCGCATGGAGCGGTCATCGGCCAGCGAGATCGCCTGATCGCGCTTGGGCAGCCAGCGCAGGCCCAGCAGGATGAGGATGGTGGTGACGATCTCCACGACGAGCTGGGTGAGCGCCAGATCGGGTGCGGAGAACCACAGGAAGGTCAGCACCGTGCACAGGCCCGAGCCGCCCATCAGCGTCAACGCGGCAAGGCGGTGGTACTTGGCCTGCCAGGCAGCGGCCAGCGCGCAGGCCGACCCTACGGACCAGAGAATGACGAAGGCGGGCGAGAGTGGCAGCGTGCCGCGATTGCCGAACTCGATGCCGCGCGCGACGATGGGGATGACGGCCGCGACCACGGTGGCGAGCGCCAGCCACATCATCTGCCACTGCAGCTTGTGGGTGGACAGCAGGCGCTTGCCGCGACGACCGGCAATGGTGAGCAGGGTGATGAAGCCCTCGAAGATGCGGCGGCCGCTGATGCGCTGCATGATCGGAGGTCCGTCGATGCGGCCGGCCTCGCGCTGCGTGCGCAACGCCCAGTACAGCAGGATGCCGCCCGCGAGCGCGATGATGCTCATCACCAGTGGCGTGTTGAAGCCGTGCCAGATCGCGAGACTGAATTCGGGAAGCTGCCCGGTCCCGACGACAGGCAGTGCGGCCGCGTCGAGGAAGCGGCCGATCGCCCAGTTCGGGAAGATGCCGACGAGCAGGCAGGCGAGCACCAGCAGCTCGACCGGCACGCGCATCCAGTGCGGGGGTTCGTGCGGCTGCAGGGGCAGGTCGGTGCACTTGGGCCCCCAGAACACGTCAACGATGAAGCGCAGCGAGTAGGCGACGCTGAACACGCCCGCGATGGTCGCCAGAATCGGCATGGCGATGCCGACGAAGGGCGTGGAATCAACGAACACGGTCTCCGCGAAGAACATTTCCTTCGACAGAAAACCGTTGAGCAGCGGCACGCCGGCCATCGCGGCGGCGGCCACGGTGGCGAGCGTGGCGGTCACCGGCATCATGTGGCGCAGGCCCGAGAGGCGTCGGATGTCGCGGGTGCCGCTTTCATGGTCGATGATGCCGGTCGCCATGAACAGCGAGGCCTTGAAGGTCGCGTGGTTCATGATGTGGAAGACGGCGGCCACGGCGGCGAGGGGGCTGTTCATGCCGAGAAGCAGCGTGATCAGGCCCAGATGCGAGATCGTGGAGTAGGCGAGCAGTCCCTTGAGGTCGTTCTGGAACATGGCCGCGTAGCCGCCGATCAGCAGCGTGGCAACGCCCGCACCGCTGACCAGCCAGAACCATTCGTCGGTGCCCGCCATCACCGGCCAGAAGCGCGCGAGCAGGAACACGCCGAGCTTCACCATGGTGGCCGAATGCAGATAGGACGAGACCGGCGTGGGCGCGGCCATGGCGTTGGGCAGCCAGAACTGGAACGGGAACTGCGCGCTCTTGGTGAACGCGCCGAGCAGCACCAGCACCAGTGCCGTGAGATACATCGGGTGATTGCGCACCAGCTCGGCCGAGCCGAGCACGCGGTCCAGGTCGTAGCTGCCGACGATGTGTCCGATCACCAGCATGCCCGCGAGCAGGCACAGCCCGCCCGTGCCGGTGACGGTGAGCGCCATGCGCGCGCCGCGACGCGCGTCTTCACGGTGGTGCCAGTAGCCGATCAGCAGAAAGGAGAACAGGCTGGTGAGTTCCCAGAAGAACACCAGCTGGATGATGTTGCCCGACAGCACGACGCCCGACATCGCGCCCATGAAGGCCAGAAAGAACGAGAAGAAGCGCGGCACCGGATCCGCGGGCGACATGTAGTAGCGCGCGTACAGCACGACCAGACTGCCGATGCCCATGATGAGCATGCTGAACATCCACGAGAAACCGTCCATGCGGATCACGAAGTTCAGCCCGAGCGCCGGCAGCCAGGCGAACTCCTGCCGTATCACTTCGCCGTGAGAGATATCGGGGAAGTACAGCGCCGTCTGCACCGCGCAGAACAGCGCGATGAAACCGGCCAGCGTCGACTCCGTATTGCGCGCGTTCGCAGGCAATATGGCGGCAATGACGCTGCCGATCAACGGAAGGATGATCAACAGAAGTAGAGACATGGGCGTGACCGGTGAGGGGGTCGTGAGAGAAAGCTGCTATGGATTTATAAGCAAGCTTCATACGTCGAATATAAGGTTTCCTCGTAAAACTCCGATAAATTCAAGGGTTGTTGCGATTGAATGCGACGAGTCGGCAGCTATTTTCCGCGAGAAATGACGTGTCTGCTCGAGCCTTGTTGCGGCGAGCGGCCATGAAAAAAGCGATGGAAATCGCTTCCCATCGCTTGGTTGTTTGCGGCGCGAAACGGGCCGCGCCACCGGCTCAGAACCGCGTCAGGGCTTTTGCGCCTTGGCGGGTTCCGCCGCCGGTGCCGCTGCCGGTGCTGCTGCCGGTTTCTGGGCGGCGAGTCTGGCGGTCTTTGCCGTGCCGGCGGGGCTGGCCGATGCATCGGCCGCCGCAGCGAACGGCTGGCCGTTGACGGTCAGACCCTCGCCCGAGAGCTTGGCGGCGCGCTTGGCACCGATGCCCTTCACGCGGCGGGTCAGATCCGCCCAGTCGGTGAAAGGGCCGGCTTTGCGCTGCTCCACGATCAGGCGGGTGGTGGCGGGGCCGATGCCCTTGATGCCGTCGAGTTCGGCCTCGGTGGCCTTGTTGATGTCGACGGCGGCCAGCGCGAGCGTGGTGCTCAGCATGGCCGCCAGACTGACGATCCAGCGTCGGATTTGCATGGTGATGTCCTCCCTCTGTGATGGCATCCGTTCTTGTGTGGATGCCGTGTTGCACAACACGCCAGAGAGGAGGAGCAGGAGTGCCTAAAGCTCCTCGACTCTGCGCGCCGGGTAACTATCCCATGTCTGGCAGCCGGGACACTGCCAGAAATGCTGACGCGCCTCAAAGCCGCAGGCAGCGCAGCGGTAGCGTGTGAGCGGCTTCGCGGCCTGGTCAAGAGATCGTTGCACCTGAGGGTGAAATTGCTCGTTTTCGAGCTTTTCGTCATGGAGCCACTTGGCCGCAGCGACTAGGGAGGACTCGTGTTCGAGGTGGCGCACATACCATTCACGCGAGGTGGCTCCGTTGCCCAGCGCGTTTTCGAGCGAGACGATGCCTTCGAGCAGATCAAGCGAGGGCATGACGTCGTAGCGCTGTTTCAGCAGTTCCTTCACTTCGGTGGCCTTGCCGGTCGCAAGGCTGATCTCGACCATCAGCGGCACCGCCAGAGGCAGCCAGAGCGGTGCGACGTCGGCGAGCTCAAGCAGGATGTCGAGCGCCTCTTGCAGCTGGCCCGAGCGTTGCTTGAGGCGTGCCAGCTCGATGCGCGCGCGGGCCGCCTGCGGGGCCGTCTGCACGGCCTGACGCAGCAGCGCCTCGGCGCCGTCGGTGTCGCCCTGTGCGGACTTGGCGAGTGCCTGTTCGCAGAGAAAGTGGGCCTGGCGCGCGCTGAAGTCGCCCTGATGGGCCTCCTGCATCTTCTGGGTGATCGCCATGGCCTGTGGCCAGTCGCGCGAGCGCTCGTAGATGGCGAGCAGCGCCACGCGCGCCTGCGCCTCGAACGGCGTGCCTTCGAGGCGACGCAGCGCGTCCTCCGCGCGATCCAGCAGTCCGGCCTTGAGAAAGTCGAGCGCGAGGGCATGCTGGGCACGGTCGCGGTCGGCGCGGCTCAGGTCGCCGCGCGAGAGCAGGTGCTCGTGCACGCGCACGGCACGGTTGTACTCGCCCCGGCGGCGGAACAGGTTGCCCAGCGCGAAGTGCAGTTCGGTGGTGTCGGGATCGTTCTGCACGGCCTCGATGAAGGCGTCGATGGCCTGGTCCTGCTGCTCGTTGAGCAGGAAGTTCAGGCCCTTGAAATACGCCTTGGGCGCGCGGCGGTTCTCGTCGCGCAACTGGCGCAGGTCGAAACGCGAAGCCAGCCAGCCGAGCACGAAGGCGACCGGCAGGCCCAGCAGAATCCAGCTGAGATCAAATTCCATGGATGGGGGGCTGCTGCAATGCGGCGTCGTTGACGGGGCTTGGCGCCTGCACGGGCGCCACGGCGCTCGTCTCGGGCTGTGCGCTCTTCTGCGCTGCGGCGCGGTGCTTCCACCAGCGCGGCACCATGCCGAGCACGCCGACGACCACGCCCAGCGTGAACGCGGCCAGCACGATCAGCACCAGCGGCGCGCGCCATTGCGTGCCAAAGAAGAAATGGACGATGGAGTCCTGTTGGTTGTTCAGCGCGAATGCGAACAACGTGAAGAATATGGCTGCCTTGAGCAGCCACAGGAAGTATTTCATGGATGAATCTCTCCGGGGCTGCGGGGATTCTAAAGGGGTTCACACCCCGAGGCGCTATGCGCCTTCCCCCCGTGCTGCGCATTGCCTTGCAATGCGGACAGGAGGATGTGGTCTTTGCTGGGAGACAGCTCTTCCTCGGTGGCTGCCGGCCTGCAGGGCGTCGATTCTTGTCGCCTGTGCAGACTTGGAGCGTGATTCAGGAATCAATCGGTGATGGGTGCCTGGGCTGTGCCCGCTGGCGTGCGCTGGTCGACGGCTTCGCGCAGGGCCTTGCCGGGCTTGAAGTGCGGCACGCGCTTTTCAGGGATGGCGACGGCTTCGCCGCTGCGTGGATTGCGGCCCATGCGGGGCGGACGACGCGTGACGGAGAAACTGCCAAAGCCGCGGATTTCGATTCGGTGACCGCGCACCAGAGCATCGCTGACGGCGTCGAGAATGGTCTTGACGGCGATTTCGGCGTCGCGCTGCGTCAATTGGGTGAAGCGGGCCGCCAGTTCCTCAACAAGGTCAGATCGGGTCATGTAGTTATCGCAAAACTTTGGTGAAACCAAAAAAAAAAGCGGACGCATGGAGCGCCCGCTGTCTTGAGCGACTGCCAGCCGGTTGCAACCAGCCGGACAGTCGTTCATTTCAGTGCCTGCGTGGCAACCGACAGGTGGATTACTTGTCGGAGTTGTCCAGCTTGGCACGCAGCAGGGCGCCGAGGCTGGTCGTGCCAGCGTTTTCCTTGGCGGATTGAGCCGACAGGGAAGCCATGGCTTCTTGCTGGTCAACCTGGTCCTTGGCCTTGATCGACAGCTGGATGTTGCGGGTCTTGCGATCCACGTTCACCACCACTGCGGTCACTTCGTCGCCTTCCTTGAGCACGTTGCGAGCATCTTCCACGCGGTCGCGGGAGATTTCGGAAGCGCGCAGGTAGCCGATGATGTCTTCGCCGAGGTCGATTTCAGCGCCGCGTGCGTCAACGGTCTTGACCTTGCCGGACACGATCTGGCCCTTGTCGTTCACAGTCACGAAAGTCGTGAATGGGTCGCCATCGAGCTGCTTGATACCGAGGGAGATGCGCTCGCGGTCGACATCGACTGCCAACACGATCGCTTCCACTTCCTGGCCCTTCTTGTAGTTGCGAACTGCGGCTTCGCCGGGTTCGTTCCACGACAGGTCGGACAGGTGCACCAGGCCGTCGATGCCGGCAGCCAGACCCACGAACACGCCGAAGTCGGTGATCGACTTGATCGGGCCCTTCACGCGGTCGCCGCGCTTGGTGTTCTGTGCGAATTCTTGCCATGGGTTGGCCTTGCACTGCTTCATGCCCAGGCTGATGCGGCGCTTGTCTTCGTCGATCTCGAGGACCATGACTTCGACTTCGTCACCCAGCGACACGAGCTTGGAAGGAGCAACGTTCTTGTTGGTCCAGTCCATTTCGGAAACGTGCACCAGACCTTCGATGCCTGGCTCGAGTTCCACGAACGCGCCGTAGTCGGCAATGTTCGTGACCTTGCCGAACAGACGTGTGCCCGAAGGATAGCGGCGAGCAACGCCCATCCATGGGTCGTCGCCCATTTGCTTCAGACCCAGAGACACGCGGTTCTTCTCGGTGTCGAACTTGAGGATCTTGGCAGTGATTTCCTGACCGGCTTGCACCACTTCCGAAGGGTGACGCACGCGACGCCATGCCATGTCGGTGATGTGCAGCAGGCCGTCGATGCCGCCCAGGTCCACGAACGCACCGTATTCGGTGATGTTCTTGACCACGCCGTTGACGATGGCGCCTTCCTTCAGCGTTTCCATCAGCTTTGCGCGCTCTTCGCCCATCGATGCTTCCACCACAGCGCGGCGGCTCAGCACCACGTTGTTGCGCTTGCGGTCGAGCTTGATGACCTTGAATTCCAGGGTCTTGTTCTCGTAGGGAGTCAGGTCCTTGATAGGACGTGTGTCGATCAGCGAACCGGGCAGGAACGCGCGGATGCCGTTGACCAGAACGGTCAGGCCGCCCTTGACCTTGCCGGAAGTCGTACCGGTGACGAATTCGCCGGATTCCAGAGCCTTCTCGAGCGACAGCCACGAAGCCAGACGCTTGGCTGTGTCGCGCGACAGGATGGTGTCGCCGTAGCCGTTTTCGATCGAGCCGATGGCCACGGACACGAAGTCACCCACTTGGACTTCGATTTCGCCCTGGTCGTTCTTGAATTCGTCGATTGGCACGTAGGCTTCGGACTTCAGGCCAGCGTTCACAACCACGAAGTTGTGTTCAACGCGCACCACTTCAGCGGTGATGACCTCGCCTGGGCGCATTTCCGTACGCTGCAACGATTCTTCAAATAGGGCGGCAAAAGATTCAGACATGAATTTCCTTGTCCACAAACAGGTTTCCACCGGCACTATTGCCGAATGTTTTTATGGCTGTATGCGGAGGGGTGTGGAGTCAACCACGGGGTTAGAGTTGCAAAAACCACACGGCCGATGCGCCTGCGGCGCGAAGGGGACCGTGTGGGACCAGCTGTGTCAGCTGAGGGCGAAGAATCGACAATTCAAGCGCCGAACGGCTGACGTGCCTGCCACCAGGCAATCACCTGATCCACCGCCTCATCGATGGAAAGATCAGAGTTGTCCAGCACCAGAGCATCCCCGGCGGGCTTGAGTGGCGCGACCGCGCGGTTCTGATCCCGTGCGTCACGCGCTTCCAAGTCTGCGCGAAGAGTGTCGATATTAGCTGAAATCCCTTTAGAAATCAACTGCTTATAGCGGCGTTCCGCGCGGCAGGCCGCCGAAGCCGTCAAAAACACCTTCAAAGGGGCTTCGGGGAAGATCACCGTACCCATGTCGCGGCCGTCGGCGACCAGGCCCGGGAGGCGCTGGAAACTGTGCTGCAGATCCACCAGCGCAAGGCGTACCTGTGCCAGCGCCGAGACCTTGGAGGCGTTCATTCCGGCCTCTTCGGTGCGGATGACGTCGCTCACGTCCTCCTTGCCGAGCCAGATGCGCCCGCCCTCGAAATGCACCGGCAGTTCGCGGGCGAGGGCGGCGATGCGCTCCTCATGGGCGGTGTCGATGACCATGCCGGCCTTGAGGGCGGCGTAGGCGGTGATGCGGTACATCGCGCCCGAGTCGAGAAAGCGGTAACCAAGTTTCTTGGCGACCGCAGCCGCCACGGTGCCCTTGCCGGAGGCGGTGGGACCGTCAATGCAGATCACCGGAATCTGGTCGGTCCGGGCCCGGGCGACGCTGAACAGCGCCTCAAAATAGTCGGGAAAGGTCTTGCCGACGCACTTGGGGTCTTCGATGCGCACCGGAACGCCGGCCGGGTTGAAGGTGGCGAGCGAATAGCACATCGCGACGCGGTGATCGTCGTAGGTGTGGATGCTGGCGGCCTTCCAGTCGGAAACGCTGGCGGGCGGGGTGATGCGCAGATAGTCCGGGCCTTCCTCGATGACCGCACCGAGCTTGCGGCTTTCAATGGCCATGGCGGCGATGCGGTCGGTCTCCTTGACGCGCCAGCTCGCGATGTTGGTGAGCGTGGTCGTGCCATCGGCGAACAGCGCCATCATCGCCAGCGTCATGGCCGCATCGGGGATGTGGTTGCAGTCCATGTTGACGGCCTTGAGCGGCCATGCGCCACGGCGGATGCGCAGCCAGTTCGGTCCGCTTTCGATGTCGGCGCCCATGGCGCGGGCGGCTTCGACGAAGCGGATGTCGCCCTGGATGGAGTCCTGGCCGACGCCCAGCACCCGGATGCCGTCCTGGCCCTCGCTGCTCGGCGCGATCGCACCGAGGGCGATGAAGTAGCTTGCCGAAGAGGCATCGGCCTCCACGTGCAGCACGCCGGGCGACACGTAGCGGCTACCTGCCGCGATGGTGAAGCGCTGCCAGTTGTCGTGCCGCACGACGATGCCGAAGCGCGCCAGCAGCTCGAGCGTGATGTGGATGTAGGGCTTGGAGATCAGCTCGCCGACCACGTCGATGACGATGTCCTGCGTCTTCGCGACCAGCGGCAGCGCCATCAGCAGGGCTGTCAGGAACTGGCTCGAGACATCGCCGCGCACCTTGATCGATTCATCGAGCTTGAGCGGAGGCAGGCCGTCGCCATGCTGAATACGCAGCGGCGGGTAGCCGTCGTTTCCAAGGTAGTCGATGCGGCAGCCGAGCTGGCGCAGCGCGTCGATCAGGTCGCCGATGGGGCGCTCGTGCATGCGCGGCACGCCCTTGAGTTCGAACTCGCCGCCGAGCAGCGAAAGCGCGGCCGTCAGCGGACGCATGGCCGTTCCGGCATTGCCGAGGAACAGGCTGGCGGGGGAGCGCGGCGCCTTGGTGCCAAGGCCGGTGATTCGCACCGTGCCCGCGTCATCGCCCGAGCCCTCCTGCACGTCGCAGCCGATCTGGCGCAGCGCGTCCAGCATCACGCGGGTGTCGTCGGAGGCAAGCAGGTCACGCACTTCGGTCGTGCCCTCGCTCAGGGCGGAGAGCAGCAGCACGCGGTTGGAAATGCTCTTGGAGCCGGGAAGTTGAACGCTGCCGCCTGCGGATTGCAGTGGCGGCAGGTCGAGGTACTCGGTAGTGAACATCGTGGGCCTACAGGTCGTCTTTGCGCTTGCGCTGCGCACCCATGCGCCAGTTGGCGCGCGTGTGGCTGGCGAGAGTGATCAGGTCTTCGAGCGCCTGATCGTCGTTGCCCGAGAGAGCCTGCTCGAACTGCGCGAGCGCCTGCTGGAACTGGCGCGACTGCGCGAGCACCTCGTCGCGATTGGCGCGCAGCACGTCGCGCCACATCTTCGGATCGCTCGCGGCGATGCGGGTGAAGTCGCGGAAGCCGGGGCCGGCGAGCGACAGCAGCTCGTCGGAGCGCTCCTGGTTGGTGAGGCTGTTCATCATCGCGAACGCGAGCATGTGCGGCAGATGGCTGACGGCGGCGAACGCGGCGTCGTGCGCTTCGGGCGACATGTGCGTGACGCGGCAGCCAAGCGCGGTCCAGAGCTCTTCAGCGCGGCGGATCTGCGCGGTCAGCGTGCGCTCGGTCGGCGTGAGGATGACCTGGCGGCCGGTGTAGAGGTCGGCATCGGAATGCTCCACGCCCGCGACCTCGCGGCCCGCGATCGGGTGCGCGGGCACAAAGGATCCGATCTGGTCGCGCAGCGAGGTGCGTGCGGCCTGCACCACGTCGGACTTGGTCGAGCCCACGTCCATCACCAGCATCTGCGGCGTGACGAGGTGCTTGATGGCCTTGAGCGTGGCTTCGGTTGCCGCCAC
Organism: Diaphorobacter caeni; assembly: GCF_015354245.1. Classification (GTDB taxonomy): domain Bacteria; phylum Pseudomonadota; class Gammaproteobacteria; order Burkholderiales; family Burkholderiaceae_C; genus Diaphorobacter_A; species Diaphorobacter_A caeni. The sequence continues at coordinate 6,391 of NZ_JADKYZ010000008.1, read as the reverse complement.
GGGAACGGCGACGAGCACGATGTCGGCACCGGCCACCGCCAGCAGGGCGGAGGGCGCTTCCACATCGATCACGCCGAGCTGGCGTGCGCGCTCGGTGGTCGAGGGCGACTTGCTGTAGCCGACCACGCGATTGACGAGGCCGGCGCGTTTCATGGCCTTGGCGAAGGAGCCTCCCATGAGGCCGCAGCCGATGAGACCTAGTTGTTCAAACATGCTGGTCGACCTCAGGCAGCGGACGTGGGGTAGGTGCCGAGCAGCTTGTAGAACGCGCTGAGCTGCTGCAGCTCGGCCAGCGCCTGCGCCACGTTCGATTGCTCGGGATGGCCTTCGATGTCCACGTAGAAGTAGTACTCCCACTTGCCGGTGCGCGCGGGACGCGACTCGAAGCGCGTCATCGAGACGTTGTGCTTCTTGAGCGGTGCGAGCAGGTCGTACACGGCGCCCGGGCGGTTGGGCACGGAGATGATCAGGCTGGTGCTGTCGTGACCCGACGGTGGCGGGGTGTTCAGCGTGCCGGGCAGGCAGATCACGGCGAAGCGCGTGCGGTTGTAGGCCTCGTCCTGGATCGCATGGGCCACCACGTGCAGGCCGAACTGCTGCGCGGCGCGCTCGCTGGCGATGCCCGCCCAGGTCGGGTTGAGCGCGGCCAGGCGTGCGCCTTCGGCATTGCTCTCCACCGGGCGACGCTCTGCGTGCGGCAGGTGCTTGGACAGCCAGGCCTGGCATTGCGCGAGCGCCTGCGGATGCGCGACGACGACTTCGATTTCCTCGGCGGAATTGGTTGTGCGCAGCAGGTTGTGGCGGATCAGCAGGCTCACCTCGCCGACCACATGGCAGGGCGTGTGCAGCAGCATGTCGAGCGAGCGGGTGACCACGCCTTCGGTAGAGTTCTCGATGCCGACGACGCCGTACTGCGCGCTGCCTGCGGCGGTGGCGTGAAAGACCTCTTCGAAACTGTTGCAGTAAAGCAGGTCTGCCGCGCCGCCGAAATACTGGATCGCCGCTTCCTCGCAGAAGGTGCCTGCCGGGCCGAGCACGGCGACACGCTGGGGCGACTCGAGCGCGAGGCAGGCCGACATGATCTCGCGCCAGATGGCGGCCACGTGCGTGGGCTTGAGCGGGCCGGGGTTGGCGGTCTTGATCTTCTCGATGACCTGGGCCACGCGGTCGGGACGGAAAAACGCCGAGCCTTCTCGCTTCTTGACCTCGCCCACACGCTCCGCCACCAATGCGCGCTGGTTCAGCAGGGCGAGCAGTTGCTGGTCGATGTTGTCGATCTGCACACGCAGGCTGGCGAGATCTGGAGAGGCTTGAGGAGTGGTCATCGTTGCGGAGTCGGTATTCGTAATGTCGGAGGGATGCGTTCCCGCGCCCCGCAGTGGAGCGCAGGCGGGTCGCTGCGGTCAGCTGTGCTTTTGTTCAAATTCTCGCATGTAGGCGATCAGGGCCTCGACGCCCGCCATCGGCATGGCGTTGTAGAGGCTGGCGCGCATGCCGCCCACGGACTTGTGGCCCTTGAGCTGCAGCAGGCCGTGCGCCTTTGCTCCGGTGAGGAAGGCGTCGTTGCGCGACTCGTCATTCAGGAAGAACGGGATGTTCATGCGCGAGCGGCAGTTGGCGGCGACCTTGTTGACGTAGAAGCCCGAGGCGTCGATGTAGTCGTAGAGCGCTTTGGCCTTGGCGGTGTTGCGCAGTTCCATGGCCGCCACGCCGGTGGCATTGCCCTCGCGCTGGTTCTTGAGCCATTCGAAGGTCAGTCCGGCGATGTAGATGCCCCAGGTCGGCGGCGTGTTGAACATCGACGCGTTGTCCGCGACCACCTTGTAGTCGAATGCACTCGGGCAGGCGGGCAGGGCGTGACCAAGCAGGTCTTCGCGCACGACGACGAGCGTGAGACCGGCGGGGCCGAGGTTCTTCTGCGCGCCGCCGAAGGCGAGACCCACCTTGGACCAGTCCACCGAACGCGAGGCGACATGGGAGGAGAAATCGATGACCAGCGGTGCGTCGCTGCCCAGCGCCTTCAGATCGGGCAACTGCTGGAATTCCACGCCGTCGATGGTTTCATTGCTGCAGATGTGCAGGTAGCTGGCACCCCGGCTCAGTTGCCATGTCGCCGGATCGGGCAGGGTGGTGAATCGGCTTTCCTTGCCGGATGCGGCCGTGTGCACTTCCGAGGCGTACTTGCCCGCTTCCTTGAGCGACTTCTGGCTCCACGAACCGGTGACCACGAAGTCCACGGTCGCGCCGCGCGAGAGGTTCAGTGGAACGATGGCGTTTTCGGCCAGACCACCGCCCTGCATGAACAGGATCTTGAACTCTGGGGGCACGGCCATGAGTTCGCGGAAATCGGATTCCGCCTTTTCACAGATCGAGATGAATTCCTTGCCGCGATGGCTCATCTCCATCACGCTCATGCCGCTGCCGTGCCAGTCGAGCATCTCGGCGGCCGCCGTTTTCAGAACTTCTTCGGGAATGGCGGCGGGGCCAGCAGAAAAGTTGTAGGGGCGATTCATCATCCAACCTGAAAAAAGAAAAAGCAGCCTCACGCTGCCAGCGGCCATCGCGCGATGGCCGCCTTGTTGTCGCGATGAGCGGGCCGCTTGCGCCAACCCGCTCTCCGCAGGGGGCATCAAGCGTCGCTGGCCGTGCCTTCGGCACCGCTTTCGTCGCTGTCGGCGTCGCCACCTTCGACCGCATTCGCATCGTTTTCGACGATGCGCTGCAGGCCGCTGAGCTTGGCGCCATCATCCAACGAAATCAGGGTCACGCCCTGGGTCGCGCGTCCCATCTCGCGGATTTCGCCCACGCGGGTGCGCACCAGCACACCGGTGTCGGTGATCAGCATGATCTGGTCATCGGTGTTCACCAGCGTCGCGGCGACCACCTTGCCGTTGCGCTCCGATTGCTGGATCGCGATCATGCCCTTGGTGCCGCGGCCATGGCGGGTGTACTCGCTGATGTGGGTGCGCTTGCCGTAGCCGTTCTCGGTGGCGGTGAGCACGCTTTGCGCGCTGGTGGTGGGCTCTGCGCCTTCAACGGTTTCCGATGTGGACTCCGCATCGGCCACGAGCATGGCGATCACGCTTTGCGTCTCGTCGATGTTCATGCCGCGCACGCCGCGTGCATTGCGGCCCATCGGACGCACGTCGTTCTCGTCGAAGCGCACGGCCTTGCCGCCGTCGCTGAACAGCATCACGTCGTGCTTGCCGTCCGTGAGCGCAGCGCCGATCAGGAAGTCGCCCTCGTCGAGACCCACGGCGATGATGCCGGCCTTGCGGGGGTTGCTGAACTCGTCGAGCGCCGTCTTCTTCACGGTGCCCATGCTGGTCGCCATGAACACATAGTGGTCGGCCGGGAAGCTGCGGTATTCGCCGGTGAGCGGCAGCACCACGTTGATCTTCTCGTCGTCCTGCAGCGGGAACATGTTGACGATGGGGCGGCCGCGCGAACCGCGCGAACCGGCCGGCACTTCCCAGACCTTGAGCCAGTACAGACGGCCCCGGTTGGAGAAGCACAGCAGATAGTCGTGCGTGTTGGCGATGAAGAGCTGGTCGATCCAGTCGTCTTCCTTGGTCGCCGTCGCCTGCTTGCCGCGGCCGCCGCGCTTTTGCGAGCGGTATTCGGACAGCGGCTGGCTCTTGATGTAGCCGGAGTGCGAGAGCGTCACCACCATGTCGGTGGGCGTGATCAGGTCTTCCGTGGAGAGATCCTGTGCGCTGTGCTCGACCTCGGTGCGGCGGGCGCCGAGCTTGGTCTGGCCGAACTCGGTCTTCACCGCGGTGAGCTCTTCGCCGATGATGACCGAGACGCGTTCGGGCTTGGTCAGAATGTCCAGCAGGTCTTCGATGACCGCCATGACTTCCTTGTATTCGGCAACGATCTTGTCCTGCTCCAGGCCCGTCAGGCGCTGCAGGCGCATCTGCAGAATTTCCTGAGCCTGCGTTTCGGAGAGGCGGTAGAGCCCGTCGCTCTGCATGCCGAACTCGATCTCGAGGCCTTCGGGGCGATAGTCGTCGGCGCTGACCACGCCGCCGTCCGCACGCGTGCGGGTGAGCATCTCGCGCACCAGCGAGCTGTCCCACGAACGGGCCATCAGCTCGGACTTGGCGACCGGTGGAGTGGGCGATTCGCGGATGATGCGGATGAAGTCGTCGATGTTGGCGAGCGCAACGGCCAGACCTTCGAGCACGTGGCCGCGATCGCGCGCCTTGCGCAGTTCGAACACGGTGCGGCGCGTGACCACTTCGCGGCGGTGCTGCAGGAACACCTGGATCAGTTCGCGCAGATTGCACAGTTTGGGCTGACCATCGACCAGCGCCACCATGTTCATGCCGAAGGTGTCCTGGAGCTGCGTCTGCTTGTACAGATTGTTCAGCACGACTTCGGGCACTTCGCCGCGCTTGAGCTCAATCACGAGACGCATGCCCGACTTGTCGGACTCGTCCTGAATGTGGCTGATGCCCTCGATCTTCTTTTCGTGCACCAGCTCGGCCATGCGCTCCTGCAGCGTCTTCTTGTTGACCTGATAGGGCAGCTCGTCGACGATGATCGACTGGCGCTGGCCCTTGTCGATGTCTTCGAAGTGGCACTTGGCGCGCATGACGACGCGGCCACGACCGGTGCGGTAGCCTTCCTTCACGCCGTTGATGCCGTAGATGATGCCGGCGGTGGGGAAGTCGGGAGCCGGAATGATCTCCATGAGCTCATCGATGGTCGCTTCCGGATTGCGCAGCATGTGCAGGCAGGCGTCCACCACCTCATTGAGGTTGTGCGGCGGAATGTTCGTCGCCATGCCCACGGCGATGCCGGCCGAGCCGTTCACCAGCAGGTTGGGCAGGCGGCTTGGCAGAACCAGCGGTTCCTGCTCGCTGCCATCGTAGTTGGGGCCGAAGTCGACGGTTTCCTTGTCGATGTCGGCCAGCATTTCGTGGGCGATTTTCGACAGGCGGATTTCGGTGTATCGCATGGCCGCGGCGCTGTCGCCGTCCACCGAGCCGAAGTTGCCCTGACCGTCCACCAGCATGTGGCGCAGAGAGAAGTTCTGTGCCATGCGCACGATGGTGTCGTAAACGGCCCTGTCACCATGAGGGTGATATTTGCCGATCACGTCACCCACGATACGGGCGGACTTCTTGTAAGGACGGTTCCAGTCATTATTGAGTTCGTGCATGGCATACAGAACTCGCCTATGTACTGGCTTCAGGCCATCGCGTGCGTCGGGGAGGGCGCGGCCCACGATCACGCTCATCGCGTAATCGAGGTAACTGCGGCGCATCTCCTCTTCGAGGCTGATGGGCAAAGTTTCTTTGGCAAACTGGGTCATGACAACTGGAATGACTGCGGAAGCCACCATTTTAGGTCCAACGCCATGTTGCGCGCTGGCAACATATCTTCGGGTATTGCGCTGATGTCCTACCGATCATGACCCTCATGTGCAGACCGGACGATGTTACGTATGGCACAATCGTTTCCAACGTTCTTAGTGATGGTCACTGACGACGTCCATGATTCGCAGCGCGGCTGCGGCTTTTTCCCCAAGAGGAGAACCATGAAGAAACTGAACAAAGTGGCGATGTTGTTGGCCTCTGCCGTGCTCGCTACATCTGCTGGCGCTCAAATCAAGGCAGCTGATGGCGGCAAGGTCGTCGACAACTGGCAAAACGGTACTGGCGAGCTGGTCTGGAAGAACGGCACCAACGAACTGTGCTGGCGCGATGCCAACTGGACACCTGCTACCGCTGCCGAAGGCTGCGACGGCGCCCTGCAAAAGGCTGCTGCCGTTACTCCACCTCCAGCTGTCGCTCCTGCTCCAGCACCTGCTGCCGCAACTCCTGCTGCTCCCGCTCCTGCTCCTGCAGTGGCCAGCAAGGTTACCTACGCTGCTGACGCATTCTTCGACTTCGACAAGTCTGTCCTGAAGCCAGAAGGCAAGGCCAAGCTGGATGATCTGGTCTCCAAGGTCAAGAACATCAACCTGGAAGTCATCATCGCCGTGGGTCACACTGACTCCGTCGGTTCCGACGCCTACAACCAGAAGCTGTCGGTTCGCCGCGCTGAAGCCGTGAAGGCATACCTGGTGTCCAAGGGCATCGAAAAGAACCGCGTTTACACCGAAGGCAAGGGCGAAAAGCAGCCAGTCGCAGACAACAAGACTGCAGCTGGTCGCGCCAAGAACCGTCGCGTGGAAATCGAAGTGGTGGGCACACAAGCCGCCAAGTAATCCCTGCGATTGCGATGAAAAGCCCCTCTCGAGGGGCTTTTTTTGGCTATTCGTAAAAGTGGGTTGAAACGGGATCAAAGCTCCCCCGCCTCGATCATGCGGATGAGTGTTGAAATGTCCGCACCGTAGTTCTTGGGCGGCGGCGGTGCTTTGTGTTGGTCGGCCTCCTTG
>NZ_JADKYZ010000007.1 GCF_015354245.1 Diaphorobacter caeni | reverse complement strand
TTTGCAGGCTTTGGCAAGCTGCGCATCCGGTTCGAGCGACGCCTTCAGACTCATGAAGCGCTACTGAAACTAGCTGCAGCGATTATCTGCGCGAGGTTTGTTGATCGGTTGTGTTAGCCGCTCTTAGGCGAGGGTAAATAGCCAATTTCTTGCGCTCACTCACCTCGTTTCCACATGACGAATTTCCTTCGCCATCTGATCATAAGCAAGATCGCGCCCAACCCAACGCCAAACCACCAAATGCCGTAGATCCCATATCTAAGTGCGATTTTGGAAAAAACCTTGAACATTGAGTCGTATGGAAAAAAAGGCAGCGCAACCAGAGAGATGACATTGAGTGCAAGCCATATCCACATAACAAACTGAACCCAGCGCGGGCTTAGATAGAGGAAAAGTCCAACAATGATCAGAGCACCAAGAATAAAACTCACACCCTCCCCCTGCCCCAGTAAAAATTGCGCGAATTATGAACGCGCCCCAACCACCAGCCCGCACCACGCGGGCTTTTTATTTGGAGAGATGAATGAGCACGATCCTTCCTGAAGAAGAAATCGACCGGCTCACGAAGCCGCGCACTCAGCGGGCGGCACAGACCCGGTATCTTGAAAAGCTGCTGGGGTGTAAATTGGCACGGCGCCCAGACGGTTTGCCGCTGGTCACGCCGGAGATGCTGGCACGCCTCAATGGCGGCGCCGAACCTGTGCCAGACGCCAACAATGGTTTGAACTGGGGGGCCTGATGCCAAGACCAAAAGACCGCGCTTCTGCGCACGGCCTGCTGCCCATGATGGAGGCAAGGCCATGGAAGGATGGCAAGACCGTCACTTATCGATACCACGTACTCGGCGGCGCCCCCATCCATCTTGGCTACGACAGGGACAAGGCCATCCGCAAGGTCTTGGATATGAATCTCAAGCCTGACGACAAGGGTACTGTGGCGCAACTCTGGCGTCTCTATTCCGAGTCCAATGACTACCTCGCCCTCGCGGACATCACGCGCACGCAGTACGCTGAATACTGGGGGCGTCTACAGAAGGTCTGGGCAAATGGCATCGTCAAGAAAGTGAAGCCTGCCGACATAAATAGATACTTGCGCGTCTATCGGAAAGGGGCGAGCACGCTGGCGAATCGAGAGGTGGCGCTGCTGTCGAATCTATTCAATCTGGCCGTGGAGCTGGGCGACATCGATCGCAACCCCTGCAAAGAGGTTCGCCGAAACAAGGAGCGGCCACGCACGCGACTGGTCGAGGCGCATGAGTTGGATGCCTTCGCTGGGTGGGCAATTCGACAAGGTCCGTCTGCCCAGGTGCTTTTGGGGATGGCTCAGTTTGCCGCGCTTGCCGGGAGCCGCCGCATTGAGTTCCGCACACTTCACTGGCCGCAGGTTGACGACGAGATCATTCGACTGACTCGAGCGAAGCAGCGCGGCACAGAAAAGCGCGAGCTGGTTTCCGTGGGTGACGCGCTCAGAGAGGTGCTCGAGCGCATGAGAGCCCTGCCGGGGTACAGCCCGTTGGGGGCGGTGTTCCGTGCGCCGAAGACTGGCAACCCATATTCCGAATCTGGCTTCAAAACAATGTGGGGGCGGCTGATGGATGCCGCGCTGGAGAGCCGGGTGATTGAGCAGCGGTTCACCTTCCACGACCTACGCGCGCACTACACGACGTACTACAAGCGCCGGTTCGACGCGCTGCCAGAACTGCATGCCGACCCCGCAACCACCGCCCGCGTCTACGAGCGCAGCCGGGAGGCAAAACGCCGGTCACTTTGACCAAAATAATGGGAAGCGAAATTCTGCGACCCGCATGAAATCAGAATTCAAAAACCATGAGAATTTCCCACGACTCAGGCTGCAGGCCGCGCCGGTATTGGATCGGCTACGGTGATTGTGATTCCTGTTGTCGTGGGTTCGAGCCCCATCAGCCACCCCAAATACCCAAAGCCTCTTGAGAAATCAAGAGGCTTTGTCGTTTCTGGCTCCCCTCGCATCTTCATCGCAGGACGCGCGCGAAAAATCCAAAGAAAATGGCCTCGGGCTTTCGCTCGAGGCCATTTTTTCTTCAGCGCAGCACGGTTGCATGCGCGCGCAAGGCGGGCGATCAGTCCGCTTCGATCTTCGCGCTCTTCACCACGGTGGCCCAGTTCGCATAGTCGGCCTTCACGCGCTCACCGAATTGCTGCGGGTTCTGGTAATCAGCCGTGGCGCCCTGCTCTTCCGCCTTCTTGCGGAATGCGGGGTCTTCGACGACCTTCTTCAGATCGGCAGTGAGTTTGTCGACCACCGCTTTGGGAACTGCGGCCGGGGCGAACAGACCGAACCACGAGGTGGCGTTCACGCCCGCAAAGCCGGCTTCCGCCGTGGTCGGGACATTCGGCAGGCTGGGCAGGCGCTCCTTGCCGGTCACGGCGAGCACGCGCAGCTTGCCGGATTGGATGTGCGGCATGAACGGTGGCGCGGTTCCAAAGGTCAGATCGACCTGTCCGCCGAGCAGATCCTGCAGCGCGGGGCCGGTGCCCTTGTAGGGCACGTGGACCATCTTGATGCCAGCCTGCTGCTCCAGCATCGCGCCAGTCACATGCTGCAGCGAGCCGTTGCCGGACGATGCGTAGTTGAGCTTGCCGGGATTGGCCTTGGCATAGGCGACCAGCTCCTGCAGCGTCTTGGCGGGCACGCTGTCACGCACCACGATGATCTGCGGCGCGGACATGATGTTGCCGACCGGCTGAAAGTCCTTCTGCTCCCACTGCGGTGCCTTGGTGATGTGCGGCGTGATCACGTGGTAGCCGGAGTACTGCATCAGCAGGTTGTAGCCATCGGGCTCCGCGCGCTTGACGAAGGTGGCCGCGATGGCGCCGTTGCCGCCGCCCTTGTTGTCCACCACCACCGATTGGCCGATGACCGGGCCGAGCGCCTGCGCCGCCATGCGGCCCGCGAGGTCTGTCGTGCCGCCTGCGGCGGCGGGAACGACGAAGGTGATCGTGCGATTCGGATAGTTGCCCTGGGCGCTGGCGCTGCCCGCAGCGAACACACTCAGCGAGCCCAGTGCCAGTGCGGCGACGAGTGAACGACGTTGGAAAACCATGGTTTGTCTCCTGTTGATTATCGGAACGGAAAAGGTGAAGTGAAAAGGTAAAAGGTAAAAAGCGCGTGCCCAGTTCAGACGTTGCGCGGCTGCTGATCCCGCGCCAGCGCGCGTTCGCGGATGGCATCGAAATCGGCGGGCACCGGATGCGTATCCAACCGCTTGCCCGCCTTGACGATCTGGCTCGGCACGTCGTGACCGATCAACGCGGGCAGACTCTGCGACGCGGCGATCAGCCGGTCCAGTTCCACACCGGTGTCATAGCCCATGCATTGCAGCGCATGCACGATCTCCTCGCTGCAGACGTTGCCGGACGCACCGGGCGCGTAGGGGCATCCGCCAAGGCCGCCCAGAGACGCATCGAACTGGCGCGCACCGGCATCGATGGCCGCGAGCACGTTGGACAGGCCCATGCCGCGCGTGTTGTGGAAATGCAGGGTGAACACAGTCCTCGGCCAGCACTTGATCGCATGGGATGTGATGCGTGCGACCTGCGAGGGAAAGGCCATGCCCGTGGTGTCGCACAGCGTGATGCCCTGCACGCCCAGATCGGCAAAGCGCTGCACGAAGCCGAACACCTGCTCCTCGAGCACATCGCCCTCCATCGGGCAGCCGAACACGCAGGACAGCGACACGTTGACCGGTACCCCGGCCTGCTGCGCCAGCGAGATCACCTGCGACAGCGCGGCGAAGGACTGCTCGCGCGTCATGCGCAAATTGGCGATGTTGTGCGTTTCACTCACGGACATGACGAGATTGAGCTCGTCGGTGCGCGCGTCGATGGCGCGCTCCGCACCGCGCATGTTGGGCACGAGCGCGGTGTAGATCACGCCCGGCACGCGCTCGATTTCACGCATGACGATCTCGGCATCGCGCAGCGCAGGGATGGCCGTCGGCGAAGTGAACGAAGACACTTCGATCTTCGCCAGCCCCGTGTGCGACAGCGCATTCACCAGCGCGATCTTGTCCTCGGTCGGCACGAACTGAGGCTCCATCTGCAGCCCGTCGCGCGTTCCCACTTCGCACATGCGGATGCGTGTGCCGTTGCCATTCCAGACGGTGCTCATTATTGAATCACTCCCTTGCTGCGCAGCAGCGTGATCTGCTCGTTGGTAAGCCCCGCTTCGGCGAGCACCGCATCGGTATCGTCACCCAGACCCGGAGCCGACGAACGCACGCCGCCCGGCGTGCCCGACATCTTGGGAATGACGCCTGGCACCGTCACCGAATAGCCGTCGCGCGTCTCCTGCGTGAGCAGCATGCCGCGCGCCTTGTAGTGCGGATCTTCCGCGATGTCTTTTGCGGTGTAGACCTTGCCCGCAGGCACGCGTGCCGCGCCCAGCGCGTCCATGACGTCCTGCACGTTGCGCTCGATGGTCCATTGACCGATCGCCGCATCGATTTCAGCGATGCGCGCCACGCGGCCCGCGTTGCTCGCCAGGTCAGGCGCATCGGCCAGATCCTGCCTGCCGATGGTCGCCATCAGGCGCTTGAAGATGCTGTCGCCATTGCCGGCCACCAGCACCCAGCCGTCCTTGCAGGGATAGGCGTTGGACGGAGCAATGCCTGGCAGCGCGCTGCCAGCGGCCTCGCGCACCGCGCCGAAAGCGCTGTACTCGGGGATCAGGCTTTCCATGCAGTTGAACACCGCCTCGTGCAGCGCCACGTCGATCACCTGCCCTTTGCCGCCATGCGCCTTGCGATGGTAGAGCGCCATCAGCACGCCGATGGCGCCATGCAGCGCGGCCAGCGTGTCGCCGATGGACACTCCAACGCGCACCGGCACGCGGCCCGGCTCGGCCGTGAGATGGCGCAGACCGCCCATGGCCTCGCCGATCACGCCAAAGCCCGGCAGGTCGCGATACGGGCCGGTCTGGCCGTAACCCGAGATGCGCAGAATGATCAGCGCGGGGTTGAGGGCATGCAGCTCGTCGGGCGACATGCCCCAGCCCTCCAGCGTGCCGGGGCGGAAGTTCTCGATCAGCACATCTGCCTCGGCGATCAGCTTGCGCGCGATGTCCTGCGCCTCCTGCTGGCGCAAGTCGAGCGCCACCGATTTCTTGTTGCGCGACTGCACTTGCCACCAGACGGAGGTGCCGTTCTTCAGCAGTCGCCAATTGCGCAGCGGATCGCCGGTGCCCGTCGCCTCGATCTTGATGATTTCGGCGCCGAAGTCACCCAGCGTCTTGCCGCAGAACGGGCCCGCGATGAGCTGCCCCATCTCCACCACGCGCACCCCCGCCAGCGCGGAGGGCGTCAGCTGCGGCGCCGCCACTGGTTTGGCTTGTTCGGTCATTGTTTGTCTCCATTCACAACATCACTCGTGCGGATAATGTCGCCATTCACCACGCGTGCAAAACGCTCATGCGCGAGGCTGCCATCGCGTTTCGGCATGGCAGATCGCTTGCGAGGCGATAATCGGCCCTTCATGAACCTCGATCCCGTATCCCTGCGCCTGTTCGTCGCGGTGATGGAAGAAAGCGCCATCGCCCGCGCCGCCGCACGCGAGCACATCGCCGCATCGGCCGCGAGCCGCCGTCTCGCCGAGCTTGAAGACACACTGCAGGTGGAACTCTTCAACCGCAGCAACCGCGGCACAGAGCCCACGCCGGCCGCCTTCGCCCTGCTCAATCTCGCGCGCGGCGTGCTCAATGATCTGGACGGCATCGCCGCGCAGATGCGCGACTACGGCGCGGGCGTGCGTGGCCAGGTGCGCGTGGTGGCCAACATCTCCGCGATCACGCAATTCCTGCCTGGCGAACTGCAAAGCTTCATGGCCGCGCACCCGCAGGTGCAGGTCCAGCTGCAGGAGCAGATCAGCACGAGCGTGGCGCATTCCGTGGCCGAAAACGCGGCCGACGTGGGCATCCTCAACCATGGCAGTTACGGCGAGCAGGTCACGCTTTTGCCGTACCACGAGGACGAACTGGTCGTCGTCGTGCCCGCCAGCCATGCTCTGGCGCGACGGCGCAGCTTGCGCTTCGCGGAAATCCTCGCGTTCGACATCGTCGGCATGCACCCCGGCAGCGCCATCAACAACCTGCTGATGCGCAACGCCGCCGAGCACGAAATCCCCCTCAAGCTGCGCATTCAGGTCACCAGTTACGATGCGCAGTGCCTGATGGTTTCAGCGGGTCTGGGCGTGGGCGTGCTGCCGCTGGGCAGCGCGCAGATCTACCGCGGTGCGCTGGCGCTGCGCACCATTCCCCTTGCCGAGCCCTGGGCCAAACGCAGGCTCTCGCTGTGCGTGCGTTCGCTTGAATCCCTGTCCGGCGTGGCGCGCCTGCTGGTCGATCATCTGCGTGCAGGTGCGGGCAACACGGCCCTTGCCCCTGACGCGTCCCAAACATGAATTCAACACAACCACATCCCAAGCGCTGGGACCTCTTCTGTCAGGTCATCGACAACTTCGGCGACGTCGGCGTGTGCTGGCGCCTCGCTGCCGACCTGGGCGCGCGCGGACATCAGGTGCGCCTGTTCATCGACGACGCGAGCGCGCTCGCCTGGATGGCGCCGCACGGCAGCGCGGGCGTGAGCGTGCACCCGTGGCCACGGAACGAGGCTCCTGCCGACGGCCCCGGCGATGTCGTGATCGAGGCCTTCGGCTGCGAGATACCGACGATCTTTGTCGAAGCCATCGCACGCAAAGCGCAAGGCAAGCCGCGCAGCATGGTTTGGATCAATCTCGAATACCTGTCCGCCGAAAGCTATGTCGAGCGCTGCCATGGCCTGCCTTCGCTGATCATGAGCGGCCCGGCGGCCGGGTTGACGCGCTGGTTCTTCTACCCCGGCTTCACCGGACAGACCGGCGGCCTGCTGCGCGAGCCCCACCTGAGCGCTCGACAGGCCGCGTTCGATCGCCGCGCATGGCGGGCGCGCCACGGCCTCGCGGATGAGGACACCGCCTTCTCGCTGTTCTGCTACGAGCCCCCCGCGTTCAAGCAGGTGTTCATCGAGCACCGCTTCACCGCCCAGTGGCTGGTCACCCCGGGCCGCGCCGCCGCCATGGTGCGCGCCGCGCTGCTGCCCGCGCACCCCGACAACCTGCGATTTCTCGCGCCCGTGACCCAACCCGCATTCGACGAGATGCTGTGGGCCTGCGACCTCAACTTCGTGCGTGGCGAGGACTCGCTCGTGCGCGCGCTCTGGGCCGGTCAGCCCTTCGTGTGGCAGATTTATCCGCAGCATGACAACGCCCATCACGAAAAGCTCGACGCCTTTCTCGACTGGATGCAGGCGCCGCCCTCGCTGCGCGCGATGCATGCGCTCTGGAACGAACTGCCGGAAGCCCGCAGCACGCCCGCCGTCACCAAAACCATGCTGGCCGAATGGCAGGCCTGCGTGCAGGACGCCCGGGCCAGGTTGTGGGCGCAAAACGACCTTCTGACGCAATTGTTGGGGTTCGTCGCAGAAAAAAGCTAAAATAGCGTTCTTTGCGCCATTCGAAGGCTGCACAACATTTGTATGTGCCCAGCCGGCGCGTCCCGCCGCGGACCATGCGTCGGGGTGTCAGGCAGTCAGTCCCCCACGACTTCGCCCTACCGCCCCGCCTGTGGAGCGGCCCAACTCGCAGTCAAGCAAGCTATGAAAATCGCTCAAGAAATCCGCGCCGGCAATGTGATCATGCACGGGAAGGACCCCATGGTCGTTCTGAAGACAGAATACGCACGCGGCGGCCGCGGCGCTGCCACCGTGCGCATGAAGCTCAAGAGCCTGATCGGCAACTTCGGCACGGAAAACGTGTTCAAGGCCGACGACAAGATCGACAACGTGATCCTCGACAAGAAGGATTGCACGTACTCCTACTTCGCTGACCCGATGTACGTGTGGATGGACCCCGAGTTCAACCAGTACGAAGTCGAAGCCGAAAACATGGGCGACGCCATCAACTACCTCGAAGACGGCATGACCGCTGAAGTGGTGTTCTACGACGGCAAGGCCATCTCCGTGGAACTGCCCACCTCCGTGGTGCGCGAAATCACCTGGACCGAGCCAGCCGTCAAGGGCGACACATCGGGCAAGGTGCTCAAGCCTGCCAAGATCGCCACGGGCTTCGAAGTGGCTGTGCCGCTGTTCGTGGCTCAGGAAGACAAGATTGAAATCGATACGCGTACTGGCGAGTACCGCAAGCGCGTGTAATGCTTGCTTTGGAACGGGTTTGATTCCGTTCCTTGCTTGTTGAAGAAAGGCTTCCTTGATGGAGGCCTTTTTTGCTTCTGCGCGGGAGGTTGAGGGTGGAGGCCGGGAGTTCCGCCCGGCGGCGGAGTCACCTTTTGCTTGCGCGCAAAAGGTAACCCAAAACGCGCTTTGAAGTCATGCGGCAAAACTCTCTGCGAGTCCTTCGGACTCTCCGTTCAGACAGCTTGCCGCAAAAGTGACCTGAAGAGGTGTGGTCGGCACTTCGCTTCGCTCGTGCCGGTGCGCCTGCTGGCACACCTTACTTCACGCCGACATGTCCAGCACCACGCGTCCCTCAATGGTGTTGGCGCGCATGCGCTGGAAGATGTCGTTGATGTTTTCGAGCTTGTCGGTGCTGACCGTCGCAGCGACCTTGCCGAGTGCCGCGAAGTCGAGTGACTCCTGGAGGTCGAGGCGCGATCCCACGATGGAGCCTCGCACGGTCACGCCGTTGAGCACCATGTTGAAGATCGACAGCTCGAAGCCGCCCGGTGGCAGGCCCACGAGCGATACCGTGCCGCCCCGGCGCACCATGCCGAGCGACTGCTCGAATGCCTTCGGCGAGACGGCCGTGACCAAAGCGCCGTGCGCACCGCCGATTTCCTTTTTGATGAAGGCGGCTGGGTCCTGCTTGAGGGCATTGACCACCACCGTCGCGCCCAGACGAGTGGCCAGGCTGAGCTTGGCGTCATCCACGTCGACCGCTGCCACGTTCATGCCCATGGCCTTGGCGTATTGCACGGCCATGTGACCGAGGCCGCCGATGCCGGAGATCACCACCCAGTTGCCGGGTTTGGCATCGGTCATCTTGAGGCCCTTGTAGACCGTCACGCCCGCGCAGAGGATGGGCGCGATCTGGATGAAGTCGGCGCTGGCGGGCAGCAGGCCGACATAGTTGGCGTCGGCCAGTGCGTACTCGGCAAAGCCGCCGTTGACCGAGTAGCCCGTGTTCTTCTGCTGCTCGCAAAGCGTCTCCCAACCGCCCAGGCAATGCTCGCAATGACCGCAGGCGCTGTAGAGCCAGGGAACGCCGACGCGGTCGCCCTCCTTCACGTGGGTGACGCCCGCACCCACCGCAGCCACGTAGCCAACGCCTTCGTGGCCGGGGATGAACGGTGGATTGGGCTTGACGGGCCAGTCGCCGTCAGCCGCATGCAGATCGGTGTGGCAGACGCCGCAGGCCGCGATCTTGACGAGCACATGGCCCGGATCGGGGCGCGGGACTTGCACTTCCTCAATCGACAGCGGCTTGCCGAATTCGCGGACGACCGCCGCCTTCATGGTGCTTTGCATGCGTAGACTCCTTCTCTGAAAGAGTCAGGATGGCACTGATCTGGCTATCGGTCGTTGATTCGAGTCAATATCAGATCGTCAGATCGGCACGCCGACCAAGTCGTGGCCTTGAGTGCCCACGATGCGCACCTTGGTGAACTCGCCTACCTTGTAGGTCTTGCTGATCTTCTCGGGCGGCAGCAGGTGCACGACGGCATCGATCTCCGGCGCGTCGGCATAGCTGCGGCCCACGCCGCCCTTTTTGCCGAGAGCGATGGACTTGTCCACCAGCACCTGCATGGTCTGGCCGATGCGGCGCTGCAGGCGCGCAATCGATACCTCTTCGGCCACGGCCATGAAGCGCGAACGGCGCTCCTCGCGCACTTCCAGCGGCAGCATGCCGGGCAACTCGTTGGCGGCCGCGCCTTCCACGTCGCTGTAGGCAAAGCAACCGGCGCGGTCGATCTGCGCTTCACGGATGAAGTCGAGCAGATGCTGGAACTCCTCTTCCGTCTCGCCAGGGAAACCGGCGATGAAGGTGCTGCGGATCACGATTTCCGGGCAGATCTCGCGCCAGCGCTGGATGCGCTCCAGATTGCGCTCGCCGCTGGCGGGACGCTTCATGCGCTTGAGCACGTCGGGGTGGCTGTGCTGCAGCGGCACGTCCAGATACGGCAATACCGCGCCCGTCGCCATCAGCGGGATCACATCGTCCACGCTGGGGTACGGATACACATAGTGCAGGCGCACCCACGCGCCGTAAGGCTTGGCGATCTCGCCGAGCGTCTGCACCAGCTCGAGCATGCGCGTCTTGACGGGCTTGCCATCCCAGAAACCGGTGCGGTATTTCACATCAACGCCAAAGGCCGAAGTGTCCTGGCTGATCACCAGCAACTCCTTCACGCCACCTTCGAACAGCGCCTTGGCTTCCTTGAGCACGTCGCCGATCGGGCGCGACACCAGATCGCCGCGCATCGACGGAATGATGCAGAACGTGCAGCGGTGGTTGCAGCCTTCGCTGATCTTGAGATAGGCGTAGTGCTTGGGCGTGAGCTTGATGCCCGCCTCGCCAAACGCGCCCGGCACCAGATCGAGAAAGGGATCATGCGGCTTGGGCAGGTACTGATGCACCGCGTTCATCACCTCGTCGGTGGCGTGCGGGCCGGTCACGGCCAGCACGCTCGGGTGCACTTCGCGGATCAGGTTGTCGCCACCGGCCTTGCCGGCCTTCGCGCCAAGACAGCCGGTGACGATCACCTTGCCGTTCTCTGCCAGCGCCTCGCCGATGGTGTCGAGACTTTCCTTGACCGCATCATCGATGAAGCCACAGGTGTTGACGATCACAAGGTCCGCGCCCTGGAAAGTCTTGGAGGTTTCATAGCCTTCCGCACTCAGCTGAGTGAGGATCAATTCGCTGTCGGTCAGGGCCTTGGGGCAGCCAAGGCTGACAAAGCCGACTTTGGGGGTTTTCGTGGGGGAAGCTGTTTCGCTCATCCCCCTATTGTCCCAGTTCTCGCGCTCGCGTGCCTTTCGGTGGAATTTTTCCGGCGAATACGGGAGCCGGCCGCCTCAAGCAGGCATCCCGCCTCGAAGGCGTCGCCCGCTCAGCGCTTGATGCCGAAGGCTCCGAACATCTGCTCGGTCTGCTTTTGCATCTGTTCCTGCATCTGCTGGAACATGTTCTGCGACTGTTCCATGTAGTTGCCCATCATGCCCTTGTACATGGGCGACTGGGGGCTCATGAACTGGGTCCACATCTCGGGTGTGAAGCCCTTGGCCTGGTCAGCCATCTTGGTTTGCAGGTCGGTGAAGGCCTGGATGTTCTTTTCCAGATACGAGCCCATGAAGCCCTGCATCGCGTTGCCGTAGAAACGGATGATGTTGGCGAGCACGGCTTCGCTGAACATGGGCGCGCCGCCCGCCTCTTCTTCCAGAATGATCTGCAGCAGAATGCTGCGGGTCAGGTCCTCGCCGCTCTTGGCGTCGCGCACGACGACGGTTTCTCCGCCCATGACCAGCTCCTTCACCTCGATGAGCGTGATGTAGGTGGAGGTGGACGTGTCGTACAGACGGCGGTTGGGATACTTCTTGATCACGCGCTGCGCTGCTGGGGTTTCGGGATTCTGATTCTCTTCTGGCACAGGCGGCTCCTCGAACTGTTCTACGTTTCGTCAATCAATCAACCAAGGCCATCCGGGCGATGGCGCTGTTTGATTCTAGGCAGTGGTCACAAATACGCCTCACTGGGTTTCCCTGATGCGCTTTGCCGATCCATTGTCCCGCAGCAAACGCCCTCCTATCGAGGACTGCCTCCAAAATCCCGCAATCCCCTGCACCGCCACGGCATTTGCAATGAACCGCATCCAGCGCCACCCGAAATCCTGGATTTCGCCAATGCTCGAAATGAAATGTGAACTTAATTGAATTTATCTATTGAATTCACCATTCAAGGCCCATGCGCGGCAAGCAGCATGTCAGACGCTCCCCGCAAGGCCCGCCTGCCGAGGCGGTCTGCGCAGCAGATAGATGTCCATGATCCAGCCGTGTCGAGCACGTGCATCACGCCGCTGCTGCACGATGTGGGCCGCCTGCTCGGTAAGCGGCCCGCTGATCAGCATCTGCTGCGACATGCCGAGGTACGCGCCCCAGTAGATGTGGGCCCCGGGCTCGCTGACCTGCTCGAACGAGCATTGGCCATCAAGCATCACGACCAGCGTGTCCACGCCCTCGGGCCAGCCGTTGTCGCGCAACTGGCGCCCCGTCGTGACGAGAAACGGAGCACCGATGTCGTTGAGCGCAATCCCATGCGCACTGCACAGCACCTGCATCGACGTGATTCCCGGCACCACATGCACCTGATGCTGCGCCAGCCCCAGGCGCGACGAGATGCGCAGCGTGCTGTCATAAAGCGCGGGATCGCCCCACACCAGCAGAGCGACGCGCCCGCCCCCCGACACAAGCCGCTCCTCCAGACTGTCGGACCAGCGCCGAGCAATGGCATCGTGCCATTCATCCACCTGCCGGTCGTAGTCATCGCCCTGCTGCCGGCGCAGCGGCATGTCGAAATGCGCGATGCGCTCGGGCGGCACATCAAGCTGCTCCAGCAGTTGCAGACGGACCTGCGCCAGCTCGGCCTTGTTGTCTTCCTTGTGCGGAAGCAGCACCAGATCGGCCGCGCGGATGGCCCGCTCGGCCTCGCGGGTCAGATGGTCGGGATTGCCGGTGCCGATGCCGATCAGCCAGATCTCCAGCATTTCAGACGCTCTCATCTTCGCGACCTTCCGGAAAACGTGGCTCGTCACCGCGCGGGCGATAACGGCGGTCGTAATCATTCGCGTAGAGACGACTCAATCCAAAATCCTGCTGACTCAGCGTCGCGCCCACGAGAATCAGCGCGCTGCGCTGCAGCGCGTTGGACTGAGCGGCCGCCGCGATCTCGCCGACGCGGGTGCGCACCACGGTCTCATCGGGCCACGATGCGCGCCACACGATGGCTGCGGGACAATCCGGACCGTAGTGCGTGGTGAGTTCCGCCTGCACCTGCTCGGCCACATGGACCGAAAGATGGATCGCCAGCACCGCACCCGTTGCGGCGAATGCGGCCAGCGATTCTCCGCCGGGCATGCTGGACGCGCGGCCGGAGGTGCGGGTGAGCACCACGGACTGGCACGAGCCAGGCAACGTCAGCTCGGCCCCGAGCGCCGCCGCCGCCGCACTGAACGAGGGCACACCGGGCGTCACGGTGTAGGGTACATGGCGCTCGCGCAAGCTGCGCAACTGCTCGCCCATTGCGGACCAGATGCTGAGGTCGCCCGAGTGCAGACGCGCGACGTCCTCGCCGCGCGCATGGGCCGCGCACATCTCGCTCACGATGTCTTCAAGCGACATCGGCGCGGTGTTCACCAGACGCGCGCCCGGCGGGCAATGCGCGAGCAGTTCGGTGGGCACCAGCGATCCCGCATACAGACAGACCGGCGACGCGGCGAGCAGATCACGGCCGCGCAAGGTGATGAGATCGGCGGCTCCGGGGCCCGCTCCGATGAAGTGAACTGTCACGTCAAGAAACTCCTGATCAAATCGAAAATGAAGACAACTGGAACGTCGCGATGGCCAACGTCGCGCGGCGATCCCGCGACACCACGCGCGGCAGCAGCAGCCGAGCGTCTGTGGATGAGCTCATGCGCGCCGCACCGTGCAAGGCCAGCGCCTCGGCCACGCTTCCGGTCCCGAAACGCTGCGCCACGCGCGTGGATTGCAGCGCCGTGTCGATGCCGCGAATGTCGGCCTCCGCACCGTGCAGCTCCGTGGCTTGCGGCAGGTGCGCGAGCTTCCAGGCGCAGAAGGCGCCCCACGCCGGGGTCTGCCGCCGCGCGTCCAGAACCACCATCGTCCAGCGCTCGGACACTACCTCGTCCACCGCGATCAGGCGCGCTGCCTGCGCCCAGCAGTCGGCGAACGACTGCGCATCGGCATTGGCCCTGAACCCCCAGCCCGCAACATGATGGACGGCGGACATCACGCCGCATTCCAATTCCATTGCACGACAGGTCGCGCGGCCTGCCAGGTCTGCATGCCGCCCAGCGGCACCGCCTCGCTCCATTGCAGCTGCAGAAGCTGTCCACCGTGAACGCGATGCAGCTCCATGAGCAGCGCCTGCGTCTCGAGCGCCACGGCGTTGACGACCAAGCGCCATGGCCCTTGCAAACGCTCCCGCAATGCGCCGAACAGTTCGCGGTTGAACCCTCCGCCGACGAACACCGCATGCGGCTCAGGCTGCAACTGCGCCAGCAAGGCCAGTGAATCGCCCTGAACCACCTGCAGCGCCGCTGCATAGCGCAGCGCGTTCTGTTCGATGTTGGCGACGCGCGCCGTGTTGCGTTCCACGCAGACCGCCTGCCCGCCCGCGAGACACCATTCGATGGCGACCGAACCCGAACCCGCGCCCAGATCCCACAGACATTCGCCGCGGCGCGGCGCGAGCGCGGCCAGCGTCATCGCCCGGACAGGGCTCTTGGTGATCTGCCCGTCGTGCGCGAACGCGTCGATGCCGCGCCCCGGCACACGGGTGAACCCATTGCCGCCGCGCGCCTCCCATGCGACGGCCAGCGGCGCCTCCCGCGCAGTCTCGGTCATCGCAATCTCTCGCGCTGTGCCGCTGGAAATGCGCTGCAGATCGCTGCCCGCGTGCGAGACCAGCCACATGGGGCTCTTGCCCCAGCCTTGCGCATTCAACCAATCGGCCAAGCGCTGCCCCGCAGCACCATCGCGCACGAGACAGACAAAGCGCTGCCCTTCCGAGAGCAAGGGAGTCAGCGTCGCGAAGGGTCGTGCGTGCAGGCCAAGGCACTGCGTATCTTCAAGCGACCAGCCCAGCTCGCCCGCGATCCACGAAAACGTCGAAGGCTGCGGGTGATTGCGCCACTCGCCCACGTCGAGACATCTCGCCAGCGACGCACCCCCGCCGAAGTGAAACGGATCGCCAGACACCAGCACCGCCACGCGCGTCTGGCCGCGCAAGGCCAGCACGGGAGCCACATCGAACGGCACGGGCCAGGCCCGTCCACGTTCACCTTCGCCCGACGCCACATCGGCCAATGCGAGATGACGCGGACTTCCAAAGACAATGCTGGCATCATCCAGATCCCGCCGAGCGGCCGCGCTCAAACCGTCCAAGCCGGACGGGTGTATTCCAATGATGAAAAGCCACGGATTGGCCATGACCCAAGTACTCCTGTTAGGCGGCACCTTCGATGCCCATGTTCTGTCGAATCGCTTGCATGCCGCCGGCATCTCCGGCATCTATTCGTTTGCCGGCGCGACGCAGAGCCGCCGCGAGCAGGCCCTGCCCACGCGCGTGGGCGGTTTCGGCGGCATCGACGGGCTGACGAAATATCTGCAGGCCCACCGCATCAGCCACGTGATCGACGCCACCCACCCCTTTGCAGCGCAGATGAGCCGCCACGCCATCGAGGCCTGCAAGGCGCTTGGAATTCCTCTGCTGTCGATGGAGCGTCCCGCATGGCAGGCGATGGCCGACGACCAATGGACGCATGTCCCGGACATGGAGGCCGCAGCGAAGGCCTTGCAAAGTCAGCATCGCCACGTTTTTCTCGCCATCGGCCGCAAGCAGCTGCCGGTGTTTGTGCCGCTCAGCGAACTCCACCATTTCGTGCTGCGCGTGGTCGATGAGCCGCAGGCGCCGCTGCTGCCCGCGCCGCATGAACTCATCGTCGCACGCGGGCCGTTTCAGCTGCAGGACGAACTCGCACTGCTGCGCACGCACGCCATCGACTGCATCGTCAGCAAGAATGCGGGGGGGCAGGACACCTACGCCAAGATCGAGGCCGCACGGCAACTGCGTCTGCCCGTCATCATGGTGAATCGCCCAAGCCTTCCTGAGCGCACTCAATGCGCAACGCCCGAGGAAGCCATGCAATGGTTGCGCGGCCGTCTCTGAACGCGCCCCGCCGCTCGCACCCCCAACGTCAACCACGCGTCTGCATCCCGTAGCTGCGCGGCGTGTAGACATGCCGTCCCACGCGTCGCGTCGTGCTGCTGCCGACGATGACCAGCGTGCGCATGTCAGCCATGGATGCATCCACGGCCTCAAGCGCATGCACCTGCAGACGCTCGTCCGCACGGCTCACGTTGCGCGCGAAGCAGATCAGCCGCCCGGGTTCGCACTCTTCCTTCAACACCCGCAGCACCCGCGCAAACCCTTCGGGCCGCGAAGCCGATGACGGGTTGTAGAACGCCATCGCGAAATCGGCCTGTACGGCCAGACGGACACGTCGCTCGATCACGGCCGCTGGTTTCAAGTTGTCCGAAAGATTGATCGCGCAGAAGTCATGCCCGAGCGGCGCACCAAGGCGTGCCGCGGCCGCCAGCATCGCGGTGATGCCGGGCAGCACCTGAACGTCCACGCCGGCCCATCGCTCACGCTCTTCGGCGCTCGCCAGATCGAGCACCTCAAACACCGCGCTCGCCATCGCGAACACACCCGGATCGCCCGATGACAGCATCAGCACCTGCCGCCCCTCGGATGCGCAATCGAGCGCCGCGCGCGCGCGCTCCAGCTCTTCGCGGTTGTCGCTGGCATGCAGCCGCAGATGCTCGAGCCCCGAAAGGCGCTCGACATACGGAAAATAGCCGAACGCATCGGTCGCGTTCGCCAACGCGTCGCGCACCTGATCGGTCATCAGCGCATCGTCGCCCGGCCCCAGGCCCACGACCGACAGACGCGCCTTCGACAGGGGGTTCAATTGCTCCGTCCTCATGCGCCGCCTCACATGTCGCTGTCGGGGCGCCGGCCCTGACCGTGAACGATGACGATGGCGAAATACGGACAGCGCTCCGGCGCATCGCGCAGCGGCATCACCTGCTGATCGGCCATGGTGCCGTTGATCACCAGCCAGCCCTGTTCGAGCTTTCCGAGCTCCGTGAGCAACGCGCGGATGCGGCCCAGATGCCGTCCCACTTTCATGATGACCAGCGCATCTGAACGCGTCATGTGTGTTCGCAGCTGATCATCGGGCAGCGTCGCGGGCAGCACGCTCATGATGTCGTCGCCCCAGGTCATGGGAATGCCCGTCGCGTGCCAGCAGCCCACCATGCCCGGAATGCCGGGCAGCACATTCACGGGCACTTCACCCGCCTGACGCAGCCGCACATACAGATGCATGAACGAGCCGTAGAAGAACGGATCCCCTTCGCAAAGCACCACCACGTCCTGTTCGCGCGCCAGTTCGGTCAATCGCGTCTGCCAGTCCTTGTAGAACTCCGACAGCTGCGCGACGTAACGCGGATCGCTGGCGGGGATTTCAGTGGTGAGCGGATACTCCATCGGGTACTCCGTCACCTCGGCATGCAGCATGCCGTTGACGAGTTGCCGCGCCTTGCCAGGATGTCCGCGCTTGCGGAAAAACGCGACATGCCGCGCGGTGCGCAGCGTGCGGTCCGCCTTCACGCTCATGAGCTCGGGATCGCCCGGACCGAGTCCCACGCAGATGATCTGTCCTTTGCTGCCGTTGCTGCTGCTCATTTTCGTCACCCTCATTCCACCGCGCTGGCCAGCGCATTCACGGCGGCCACGGCAATTGCCGACCCTCCCAGACGTCCCTGCACGATGGCATGGGGAATCTGGCCCCATGCACGCAGCGCGTCCTTGGACTCCGCCGCCCCGACAAACCCCACCGGGCAGCCGATGATGGCAGCAGGACGTGGACAGTCCGGGGCGTCCAGCATGTTGAGCAGATGAAAGAGCGCCGTCGGCGCATTGCCGATCACCACGATCGCGCCATGCAGATAGGGCCGCCAGAGCTCGAGCGCCGCTGCGCTGCGCGTGTTGCCCATGGTCTTGGCGAGAGCGGGAACGCGCTCGTCCTGCAGCGTGCAGATGACGGGGTTGTCGGTGGGAAGACGCTTGCGCGTGATGCCTTCGCTCACCATGCGCGCATCGCACAGAATCGGCGCGCCGCGTTGAATGGCGGCCTCGGCGGTCGAAGCAAAGTCGGTCGAGAAATGGATATGCGGCGCAAGTTCCACCATGCCGGCGGCATGGATCATCCGGCAGGCCACGCGCTCTTCCAGCGGCGTGAACCGCGCGAGATCGGCCTCGCTGCGGATGATGGCGAAGGACTGGCGGTAAATTTCTTCACCGCGCATTTCATAGGTGTGGGTCATGAATCAGTTTCTGTATTTGCTGCGGCCGTGCCCGCAGTTCGCGATATGGAACAAGTGGGCCCGCGTGCTCCCGTGGGCCGCGACGAACGACGCGAAGCAGCGTCTGCCCCGCGTCATCCACGCCCTCCGCACCAACGACGAACGTCGCGTCGGCAGACAGCGCGCAACGCTTGGCGCACCCGGTCACATGCACATGGATTCCGTGGGGCACATGGGCGGCTATTTCGAGGGACAGTTCCTGTGCTGCAAAGCGCGCCTGTTCGCAGCGCGGAGCACCAATGCAGGATGACGCGCGCAGCCTGACATCGTCGTCGCGCGTGATCCAGTGCACCGCATCCGAAAAAGGATTGCCGCCCGCAAGGGCCGCTTCGCTCACCCACAACGAACGCCACGGCGTTACGCGGATCTCCGCATGCTCCGGCATGGCCGCCGTCGTAGCGAGCATCGCAGCCGCATCAATACGCCCCAGCGGCACGCCGACCATCCACGCGCCCTGATCCAGCGGACCAGGAGGGACAGGTGCACCAACTTCATTGAGTTTGGTACCCGCGGATTTCGCATGAACCAGCGAACGCATGCGCACCAGCGCCGGAGCATGCAGCATGCGCTCGCGCGCAAACCACAGCGCCTTTTCGATGGCAGCATCAACGGCCCGCTCCGCAGATTCCCAAAGCACAGGCTCCGCACAATCCGCAGCGAACAGCGCGACCTGGCCATGAGCGGCCACCCACAGTTCGATGTCCGCGTTCATGCAGCGCAGTCGATGAGCGGCGTCATCCACGACAAAACCAAACTTGCTGGGAAGCGCCTCAAGTCCCTTGCGCGCCAACGCCGCCGGACTGAGCCGCTCGATAACGGCCCGCGACAACAGACTCGCCAGCGCATGCGTGGCGTCTCCGCGCCGATACAGCGGCGTGCAATGCACGGGCGGTGCCAGATCCGCATCGGCATCCGCAGGCACCAGCCGCGCATCGATCAGTACCGATCGCACGCGCTCCAGATTCGCCTCATCGACACCGCGCAACTGCACGTTGCCAAGCCGGGTCAATTCGATCAGAGGCTCCGCATGCGCGAGCGCGAGCTCCGCGAGCACACGCCACTGCCCAACGGCGACGGACGCGCCATGCGGCCGCACGCGCACGATCCAGCCATCCTGCGACCGCATGGGCTGCCATGCGGTGGGACACCAGCCCTGAACCTTGAATGCCTCCGCCGACGGAATGCGAGACTCTCGCGCCATGCAAAACCCACAGTCGATCCAGCCACAACCCGTGGCCGCATCACAATGAAATGTGCAGGGGAATCAAAAGACAAAGACCGACTCGCGCGCGGCGCGCACGAATCCATCAGGCCACATGCATTCCCGCTGCGCCTTGAATCAGTCAGGCCGGTCTCCGGACTTGCAAAGTACGACCGATGAGGTCGAAGAGGAATCGCGCCTTCCCGCTTTCGCAGTGGCCGCCATTGCCGTCAGCAATGGTCTTGCGTTCCAACGTCTTTGCTTACCGTTGCGGGTGCAGTGCAGGAATCGCGGATTGAACGACAGTCGATCAACCCACTCACCTGCTTCCCGTTTCACTTCCGGGCGCAGAACGCGCCATGAAGCACCTGATGTTTGCGCGGATTCTACGCCAAGTTTTCGCATGGACGCGGCATGCGATAGGCCTGCCTGTTCGTCGCCGAGCGCGGAAAGGCGCAGGCCAAGGAGTCCGTCAAACCCCTTCGGAGAAGGTCACAAAATACAAGTGTGGCAGCGCTGGAGAGCAGCTTTCGCGACGTGCGCGCAAATGCCGCATCAGACTCTGATACGGATGGTGCCGCTCAGAGCGATGCGACAAAACCGGTTTTGTCGGCCACCGTAATCGGGCGCACCACCTTGCACGGGACACCCGCCGCAATGACGCCCGCAGGTATGTCTTTGGTCACGACACTGCCAGATCCAATGATGGAGTCGTCTCCAATCGACACGCCCGGATTGATGTGAGCCCCCGCCCCGATCCAGACTCTATTCCCGATTCTGACCGGCCTCGCGTAACAGCCTCCGGCAGCCCGCTCAGCCGCGTCAATGGCGTGGTTGGATGTGTAGATGCCGACACGCGGCCCCAAAAGCACGTTGTTGCCAATGTAGATGCCTCCGCCATCCAGCATCACGCAATCGAAATTGGCATAAAAGTCATTGCCGATATGAATGTGACGACCAAACTCGCATCGAAAAGCGGGCTCAAAGTGAACGCGCTCACCAACAGAGCCGAGCATCCGACGCAGTATCTCCTCGCGCTGCGCCGCCGGTTGCGAGAAAGACGCGTTGTATTCGTTGGTCAGCAGAACGGCTTGGACACGCGTCGCGACAAGCGCTTCCGTCAAGTCGTTATACATTCGGCCACTGAGAACTTCCTCGAGCTGTGCATCTACTGTATTCATCGTCAGATTGGATCATGGAACGACAGCAGTGAGCCGCCAACCGCCAGATCGATCGCTCCATCGGCCCATCGGCCCGCAGAGGAGCCTGTGAAATGCATTCATGGCAGCACTTCCAATCACGCAAATCAATCAGAGTCCAAAGAAAAACGGGCTACATCTTTTGGATGTAACCCGTTGATTTCTTTGAGAATGAATGGTCGGCGTGGCGGGATTCGAACTCGCGACCCCTTGCACCCCATGCAAGTGCGCTACCAGGCTGCGCTACACGCCGAAGCCTGCAAGTATACAGTGGTTTCGAGCGCCTTTTCATGCTGCCCGCAGGAAAGACATGGAGGCCCTCAAGCGCCCGACTCCACAAAAACAAAAAGCTCGACTCTTCTCAGAACCAGGTTTTGGAAAAATGGTCTGCGTGGAGGGAGATTCGAACTCACACCCCTTGCACCCCATGTGCGTGGCGGCATCAACGCAATGCGCGCCGTACGTGCGCGAGGCCGATCGCCGCGAGCAGGCCGCCGAGCAGACCGAGCAACCACGTCGAAGTAGCTGCCATCGCCCGCACAGTACGCGCCGAGGTGGTGCGCGCCTACAGCGGCGAAGCTGTGTGTGCGGACGACCGTCGAATTCGTTGCGCCCGACACGGGCGTCGCCGCGCTGTCGCAGAACGTCACCGTGCCGCCCGGTGGATAGCCATCCAAGATCTACACTGATGCGCTGTGCTACACCAACCTTGAATACTGCTACGACGCCAACTGCAACCGCACGAGCGGCGTGCTCTGCACAGAGATGGGTGTAGACCCCTCTTGCAGCTCACACGTACCTGCACTACTGGAAACAATCGCCTGGCCAGCGTCACCACGACCTGCACTACGGCCCCAATGGCCGGGTCGCAAAGCTGACCAGCACCTCCAGCAGTACCGACCCGCAGGCTGTGAGCTACATCTAAACAGCTCCAGCCAGCGCGTGCTCATGCAAAACCTGCGGCTGTGGCGCAACACAGCGAACCTACAGGTGAAAATCGCCCGTGGCTTCTGGCTGGTAAAGCACTTTCTCAATACAAATACGGCGGGTACGGTCCGAAATGCGCCAGTCGATGGTATCGCCCTCCTTGTAGCCCAGGATTGCCGTGCCGATGTCGGAGCAAACCGACAGCTTCCCGGCACTGTCGCTCGCGTCTTCGGGGTAGACCAAGGCCACTTCCACCTCTTCGTCGTCCAGTTGCAGCAAGGCCCTGGAGTTCATCGTGACTACATCCCCCGCCACTTGCCGCGGATCGACGACGATGGCGCGCTCGATCTCGTGCTCCAACTCGACAACTGCTGGACCGTGTTCGAGGGCGATCAGGTCCAGGAGCCGAGCCTTGTCGAGTTCGGTGATGTAGATTTGGGCGGGTTCAGCCTCAGGGTTTTCGCGCAGGAGCCAGCGATAGCGTTCCGAGGACAGGGCGTATGACGCCAACGTAGGCGTTTCGCTTTCAAGCTGGAAGCCGCAGCGCAGGAAGGCCTTCAGCGACCGCACGTTGTCTGGATGAATCTTGGCGATGAGCTTGTCGGCTCGCATCTCGAAGAAGGCGAGCTTCATGCCTTCGCGGAGGGTGCTGGCGCCGAGTTTGCGTCCCCAGTTGTCACGGTCGCCGATGACCAGGACTATCTCGCAGTCAACGCCCGTCTTGACGAGTCGAACGAAGCCCACAGGCATGTCATGGCGGTCATAGGCCATGAAGAAGCGGCCGCCCTGGTTGAACACATGGGTCAGGATCGGCATCTGGACACGATCAATGACTTGCTCGATGAAGCGGGATACGTGGCGCGAATCGCTCAGGTGGCAGGTGACACTCTCGTCTTCCAACCAGTTCATCAGCGTCAGTGCGTGGGACCGAGTGATCTCCGGACACAGCGAAACAAAAGGCTTGCTCATCTTCACCCCCTTAGGTTGCAAGAATGAAAGCCTTTCACGAGCACGGACATGGCCGTGACGGTTCTTTCTACAGAGCACTCATTTTAATGCAATGCGCAAACGAGGTGGTTCCATACTCTGCTCAAACGTATGTTGAGCGCCGTAGCCAGTCCTAAGTTCTGGCAGGATCCGGCCATCCATTGGCGAGTGCCAACTCACTGCCAAGCGGCCGCATGGGTCATTTGACAGGGCGGCAGCAACTGCTGCCGTGAACTGTCAGATGGCCAGGATTGCAAACGCTACTCGGAAGTCGGCGCAACGCGCCCAAGAGCACACGAATTTGTCAAAAACCAAAGAAAAACGGGCTACATCTTTTGGATGTAACCCGTTGATTTCTTTGAAAATAAATGGTCGGCGTGGCGGGATTCGAACTCGCGACCCCTTGCACCCCATGCAAGTGCGCTACCAGGCTGCGCTACACGCCGACAAGCCTTAGATTATATAACGCTTTTCACACCCAAGAAAGAAGCGCGCGAATTTCTTGAAGTTCTTTGCGCACGGCCTGGATGCTGAGTGGCGCGACAGCTTCCGGAGCGGATGCCGCTGCGGCCTGACCAAGTGCATTGACGGAAGCGTCCGCTGCGGACTGCGCTGTGCTCCCGTCTTCATCATGCAGCGCCTCCAATGCTTCGGCGTCTCCGGCAGCGAACTGCTCGGCCCCGGCCTTGCCCGAATGCGCAAGCTCCTGCAGGCGATTGCGGGCACCGCTGATGGTGAAGCCCTGATCGTAGAGCAGGTCGCGGATGCGGCGCACCATCAGCACTTCATGGTGCTGGTAGTAGCGGCGATTTCCGCGACGCTTCATGGGGCGCAGTTGCGTGAACTCCTGCTCCCAATAGCGGAGCACGTGCGGTTTGACACCGCACAGCTCGGCCACCTCACCAATGGTGAAGTAACGTTTGGCCGGAATGGGTGGCAGCACTGTGCTCATGGAAATTTGTTGAAAACTTGAGAAAAGCTCTCAAGCCTACTCCAGTCGAAACACCCCTAACCCAAATGGGGCGGCATCCGCACCATCTTGGTCAAGCTTTATCAATCGCTTTTGACCTCGCCCTGGATCTGGTCCTTGAGCTTGGAGCTGGCATGGAAGGTCACCACGCGGCGCGCTTCGATCGGGATCGATTCGCCGGTACGCGGATTGCGGCCGGGGCGCGGCGCCTTGGTGCGGATCTGGAAGTTGCCGAAGCTCGAGAGCTTGACGTCTTCCCCATTGACCAGGCTCTGGACGATCAGATCGAAGAAGGCGTCGATCATGTCCTTGGACTCACGCTTGTTCAGTCCGATATGCTCGAACAGCAGATCGGCCAGCTGGGCCTTGGTCAGCGCCGGCGATTCCAGGCTTTCGACCGTGAACTCCCCCATCCCGATGTCGTCATTGAGCGTCATCATCGCAACCTTGCTCCGGTTTTGTCTGCCAACGTTTGAACGATGCCCTGCACGGCGGAATCGATGTCCGCATCGGCCAGCGCCGCGCTGTCGGAACCCAGCGTGAGCCGGATCGCCAAGCTCTTTTCGCCGTCCGCCAGACCACCTGCCGAACCCGCCTTGGGACGGAAGACGTCGAACAGAACGGCGGAGCGCAGCAGGCCCTTCGGTGCGCCGGCATGAATGGCGTTCATGACAGCGGCGTGGGTCACATTCTCGGTGACGACCACTGCAATGTCACGCTCCACGGCCTGCTGCTTTGACACAGACTGGAACACCGGCACCTTGCGGACCAGCACCGCGTCGAGATCCAGCTCGAACAGGATGGGCGCATGCGCCAGGTCGCGGCTCTGGCGCCACTTGGGATGCAGTTCGCCGACGAAGCCGATCTCGCGGCCATCCAGCATCACGCGGGCGCAGCGGCCAGGGTGCATGGCGGGGTGCTCGGCGGGCTCGAAGGTCGCCTGCAGCGGCGCGAGCAGCGCCTCCACGTCGCCCTTCACGTCGAAGAAATCAGCCTTGGCGTCGGTACGACCCCATTGGAGTTGATCTGCAGGACCGAAGACCAGACCCGCCACGCGCATGGGCTGACGGAAGCCCTTCACGGTGGTGTCGCTCTCCACCACGCTGTCATCACGCAGAAACACGCGGCCCAGCTCGAACACGCGCACGCGATGGGCCTTGCGGTCGACGTTGAATTTGAGCACTTGCAACAGCGAGCCGATCAGCGACGAGCGCATGACGCTCAAATGGCTGGCGATGGGGTTGAGCAGCTTGATCGGGTTCGGATTGCCCGCAAGTTCATGCTCCCACTTCTCTTCGACAAAGCTGAAGTTGATGGTTTCCTGATAACCCAGACCAGCGAGCGCATGGCGCACGTCGAACTGACCACGGCGGTTCTCGGCGCGCAGCTTGGGGCTGATCGGCGCAAGCGGCTTGGAGGTCGGCAGATTCTCGTAGCCGATCATGCGCGCAACTTCTTCGATCAGGTCCTCTTCGAGGTTGATGTCGAAGCGGAACGAAGGCGCCGTGACGGTGAGCGTGCCGTCGCCCTGCTCCGTCGGCAGACCGAGGCCGGTCAGCGCTTCGAAGCATTGCTGCTGCGTGAGCGGCATGCCGATCACCTTGGCCGCGCGCGCCACGCGCAGCGTGACCTGCTTCGCCTCGGGCATGTTGGGCTTCTGATCGTCCATCGCGCCGCAGACGGTGTCCGGCGTTCCGCAGATTTCCTGCACCAGCTGCGTAATGCGCTCGATGTGCTCGACGGTGTTTTCCGGATCCACGCCGCGCTCGAAACGATGACCCGCATCGGTCGAAAAGTTGAAGTGGCGCGAACGACCCGCCACTGCCTTGGGCCACCAGAAAGCGGCCTCGATGTAGATGTTCTTCGTGTCGTCGGAAACGGCCGTGGCATCGCCGCCCATGATGCCGGCGAGCGATTCGATTTCCTTGTCGTCGGCGATCACGCCCACCTTCAGGAAGTCGTCGATGGAAATGGTGTTGCCGTTCAGCAGCTTGAGCTGCTCGCCCACCTTGCCCCAACGCACGTTGAGGCCACCGTGGATCTTGTCCAGATCGAAGATGTGCGACGGACGGCCCAGCTCGAACATCACGTAGTTCGAAATGTCGACCAGCGGCGAGACGCTGCGCTGGCCGCAGCGCGCGAGGCGGTCGACCATCCACTGGGGCGTCTTGGCCTGGGTGTTCACGTTGCGCATGATGCGGCCCGAGAAACGGCCACACAGGTCGGTCGCCTCGATCTTCACGGGGAGCTTGTCCTGTGTGCCGACCTTGGCCTCGGGGAACGCCAGGGCTTTCAGCGGCGCGCCGGTCAGCGCCGACACCTCACGCGCGATGCCGTAGACCGACAGGTTGTGCGCGAGGTTGGGCGTGAGTTTGAGCGTGAACAGCGTGTCGTCCAGGTTCAGATACTCGCGGATGTTCTGGCCGAGTGGCGCATCGAGAGGCAGCTCGAGCAGACCGCCATGGTCGTCGGCCAGCTTCAGCTCTTTGGCCGAGCACAGCATGCCGTAACTTTCCACGCCACGCAGCTTGCCGATCTTGATCTTGAAGGGCTTGCCATCGTCACCCGGAGGCAGCTCCGCGCCAACGGTGGCGCAAGGGATCTTGATGCCCACACGGGCGTTCGGGGCGCCGCAGACGATGTTCAGCAACTCAGGGCCGCCCACATCCACCTTGCACACGCGCAGACGATCCGCATCGGGATGCTGCACGGCCTCCTTGATTTCGCCGACGACGATGCCGGTGAAAGGAGGCGCCACGGGCTCGAGCTCTTCCACTTCGAGACCGGCCATGGTCAGCGTGTCGGCGAGCTGTTGCGTGGTGAGGGCTGGGTTGCAGAATTCGCGCAACCAGGATTCAGGAAATTGCATTTTTCAAATCTCTTTGGCGTTGATCGGCCTGCACACTTTGTGTTTGTTGCTTTGAACAGGCCTTGAGGACCTCACGGCAATCGCTTGCCTGCGGGCTCCCGATTACTGGAACTGCGACAGGAAACGGATGTCGCCGTCGAAGAACAGACGCAGATCGTTCACGCCGTAACGCAGCATGGTCAAGCGGTCCGGCCCCATGCCGAAGGCGAAGCCAATGTACTTCTCAGGATCGAGGCCCATGTTGCGCACGACGTTCGGGTGCACCTGGCCTGCGCCCGACACTTCGAGCCAGCGGCCTGCGAGCGGGCCGTGCTGGAACTGGATGTCGATCTCGGCGCTGGGCTCGGTGAACGGGAAGAAGCTGGGTCGGAACCGCAGCACCAGATCATCCTGCTCGAAGAAGGTCTTGCAGAAATCGGTGAACACCACCTTCAGATCCTTGAAGCTCACGTTCTCGCCGATCCACAGGCCTTCGCACTGGTGGAACATGGGCGAGTGGGTGGCATCGGAGTCCACGCGGTAGGTGCGGCCCGGCGCGATCACGCGGATCTCGGGCATGGTCTGACCGGCGTCGATCAGGCCACGGTATTTCTTGACGTGCTGCACGGCATGGCGCACCTGCATCGGGCTGGTGTGCGTACGCAGCAGGTTGGGCGCGTGGGCCGTGCCGCCTTCGACGTAGAAGGTGTCGTGCATGGAACGCGCGGGATGGTCTTCCGGCGTGTTGAGCGCGGTGAAGTTGAACCAGTCGGATTCGATCTCGGGGCCTTCGGCCACATCAAAGCCCATCGAGCCGAAGATGCCTTCGATGCGCTCCATGGTGACCGACACGGGATGCAGCCCGCCCGTGCCACAGCGACGGCCCGGCAGCGTCACGTCCAGCACCTCTGCCTTCAGATGCGCCTCCAGCTCGGCATCGGCCAGCGCCTGACGGCGTGTGGTCAAGGCGGCTTCGATGGCCTGCTTGGCCAGGTTGATGGCCGCGCCACGGGACTTTTTCTCCTCCACGGAAAGCTGCGCCATGCCCTTCATGAGCTCAGTCACCTTGCCCGACTTGCCCAGAAACTGCGCCTTGGCGTTTTCCAGATCATTGGGGGTTTGTGCCTGCGCGAACAGTTGCTGCGCGCTTTCGACCAGAGAATCCAACTCGTTCATATCGACTTCTTTTATCACCTAGTGTTCTGACCCATGAGCACTCCATTCGACGAGGAGCGAGTGACGCAAGGGTCAGCACACTGAGCGCTTTTCGATTTTCAAAATAAACAAGGGCTAGTGCCTTTTCAAGCCCTAGCCCTTGCTGTCTGTGCGGGAGGCAACCGCTGCCCGAAAGCAGCCGTCGCCCATCGCGGAAATCAAGCAGCAGCCAGCTTGGCCTTGACTTGTTCCACGATGCTGCCGAAGGCAGCCTTGTCGTGCACCGCGATATCGGCCAGCATCTTGCGGTCGATTTCGATGGAAGCCTTCTTCAGGCCGTTGGCGAATTGGCTGTATGTCAGACCCAGTTCGCGTGCAGCGGCGTTGATACGGGCGATCCACAGCTGGCGGAACACGCGCTTCTTGGTACGACGGTCACGGTAGGCATATTGCCCAGCCTTCATCACCGCCTGCTTGGCGACGCGGAAGACGTTACCGCGACGGCCGCGGAAGCCCTTGGAGAGGGCGAGAACTTTCTTATGGCGGGCGCGAGCCGTTACACCACGTTTGACGCGAGGCATGTGTTTTCTCCTAGTTCGTCAGTGAATTAAAGGCCCATGCCGGGCAGCATTTGCGCGATCGAGCCCATGTTGGTCTCGTGCACAGCAACCGCACCACGCAGGTGACGCTTGTTCTTGGTGGTCTTCTTGGTCAAGATGTGACGCTTGAAGGCTTGACCGCGCTTGACGGTACCACCTGGACGAACGCGAAAACGCTTCTTCGCGCTGCTCTTGGTCTTCATTTTGGGCATGTGAATGCTCCTGTTCGTTGTGCTCGTGAGGCGTTTGCGCACCATTGCGCAACCTTGTAGGCCCCGAGACACTTCTTGAACGGGCGGACCGTGGTCCACCCGGCGACAGTGCTCGCGCACCATCTATTGCCGACAAGCTCCGGTTGCCCGAAGCTCACCCGCAAATTGCTTGCATCACCGCACTCAGGCAGCCTGCCCCGTCGCCGGAGCGCCGCTTTCGGCCTTGCCGCCCGCAGCTGGTTTCTTGCGGGCCGGAGCGATCATCATGATCATCTGACGGCCTTCCAGCTTGGGGAACTGCTCTACGAGGATGCTGTCCGCCAGCTCGTCGCGCAGACGGTTCAGCAGCGCCAGACCGAGGTCCTGGTGGGTGATTTCACGACCGCGGAATCGCAGCGTGACCTTCACCTTGTCACCATCCGCCAGGAATCGGCGGATGTTGCGCAGCTTGATGTTGTAGTCACCGTCATCGGTACCGGGGCGGAATTTTACTTCCTTGATCTCGATGACCGTCTGCTTGGCCTTCGCTTCAGCAGCCTTCTTCTGTTCCTGGTACTTGAACTTGCCGTAGTCCATCAGGCGGCAGACCGGCGGGTTGGCCGTGGCGGCGATTTCCACCAGGTCAACGTCCATGTCACCAGCCATGGCCAAGGCCTGCTGGATCGACACGATGCCAATGGGTTCATTGTCAGGACCAGACAGACGTACTTCTGGCGCTGTGATTTCACGGTTCAGGCGGTGCTTGCGCTCCTCGCGCTGACGACGATCACGAAATTCGGTAGCGATGGTTCTCACCTTCAAATAAAACGCCACAACAACGTGGCACAGATGCACATAGTGCGCACCAAAGCGTTTTCAAGAGAAAAATCAGACCTTGGAGGCGATGTCCTGTGCAATCAGGTCAACAAACGCGTCAACCGACATCACACCGAGGTCTTTGTTACCTCGGGCGCGGACTGCCACAGCTCCAGCCGCCTTCTCCTTGTCGCCCGCGACAAGGATGTAAGGCAGCTTCTGCATGGCGTGTTCACGTATTTTATACGTAATCTTCTCGTTGCGCAGATCAGTCACCACCCTAAGGTCTTGATTCGGCAATGCTTTTTGGAGCTTTGCGGCAATTTCACGACAATAGTCGCCCTGAGAGTCGGTAATATTGAGCACGGCGACCTGCACCGGGGCCAGCCAGACAGGCAGCGCGCCCGCGTGTTGCTCGATCAAAATGCCGATGAAACGCTCAAGACTGCCCACGATGGCACGGTGCAGCATGATGGGGCGGTGGCGGTTGCCGTCCTCACCCACGAACTCGGCATCCAGACGCTCCGGCAGGTTCGGATCGACCTGGATCGTGCCGCATTGCCACTCACGGCCCAGCGCGTCCTTCAACGTGTACTCGATCTTGGGACCGTAAAAGGCCCCTTCGCCCGGCAGGTATTCGAACTCGCAGCCCGAAGCGCGCAGACCGTCGGCCAGCGCCTTTTCGGCCTTGTCCCAGCTTTCTTCGGTGCCGATGCGCTTTTCCGGGCGTGTCGACAGACGGTACAGGATGTTGGTGAAACCAAAGTCCTTGTAGACCTTTTGCAGCAGTGCGGTGAAGGCCGTCACTTCATTCTGGATCTGGTCGGGCATGCAGAAGATGTGACCATCGTCCTGCGTGAAGCCGCGCACGCGCATGATGCCGTGCAGACTGCCGGTGGGTTCGTTGCGGTGGCAGTTGCCGAACTCGCCGTAGCGCAGCGGCAGATCGCGGTAGCTCTTGATGCCCTGATTGAAGATCAGGATGTGGCCGGGGCAGTTCATCGGCTTGAGCGCGAAGTCCCGCTTTTCCGACTCGGTCGTGAACATGTTTTCGCGGTACTTGTCCCAGTGACCTGTTTTTTCCCAAAGGGACTTGTCCAGCAGCTGCGGCGCCTTGACTTCCTGATAGCCGTTGTCGACATACACCTTGCGCATGTACTGCTCGACCTGCTGCCAGACCGTCCAGCCCTTGGGGTGCCAGAACACCATGCCCGGCGAGTGTTCGTCGATGTGGAACAGGTCGAGCTCGCGACCCAGCTTGCGGTGGTCGCGCTTTTCCGCCTCTTCCAGCATGTGCAGGTAGGAAGCCAGATCGTCCTTGGTCGTCCATGCCGTGCCGTAAATGCGCTGCAGCATCTCGTTGCGATGGTCGCCGCGCCAGTAGGCACCGGCCACCTTCATGAGCTTGAAGAACTTGAGCTTGCCGGTGCTCGGCACGTGCGGGCCGCGGCACAGATCCTCGAAGTTGCCTTCGCGGTACAGGCTCACGTCTTCATTCGTGGGAATGCTGGCGATGATCTCCGCCTTGTAGTCCTCACCCAGGCTCTTGAAGTACGCCACGGCCTCGTCGCGCGGAAGCACGCGGCGGGTGACCTGCTCGTCCTTGTTGGCGAGCTCGGTCATCTTCTTTTCGATGGCGGTCAGGTCTTCTGGCGTGAAAGGACGCTTGTAGCTGAAGTCGTAGTAGAAACCGTTTTCGATCACTGGACCGATGGTGACCTGCGCATCGGGAAACAGCTCCTTGACGGCATAGGCCAGCAAGTGCGCCGTGGAGTGACGGATCAGATCGAGGCCATCGGCATCCTTGGCCGTGATGATCGAGAGCGCCGCATCCTTGTCGATGGTGAAGCTGGTATCCACCGCCTTGCCATCCACCTTGCCGCCGAGCGCGGCCTTGGCCAGACCCGAGCCGATCGACTGCGCCACCTCAGCCACGGTCACCGGACCGGGGTACTGACGCTGGGAACCATCTGGAAGAGTGATTTGAACCATGTTGTTGTGCATTCTCGCGAGTGGGTCGCGACGCTGAAAAACAAATGCGCGGACTGGCCGCGCAAACTTGAAAAACCGGATTGTCGACAAACAGACCTGCACACGAAGGTGCGCGGTCATGCACCTTCAGGCAAGCGGGGTGATCCCCATGGAGCTCTGCGTTCGCGGTGTCATAACCAAAGGTGCCTTTCTGCCCGTCAAAGAGGGCCATCCCATCAGGAAGGCCCCGAAAATTCCACCTCCGAAGAGGCAATGCCCGCCATTTTAGCGCGGAGTGCACAGAGCAGTCCCGCGCAAGCTCCAATCCCGCAACAAAAGCAACGCATTGAACCGCTTCAACATCTGTAACTTCAACGTAAAGCTTCGCAAAGCAAGCCCCGACTGACAACCGTTGCCCGCCCTCCGTCGTTGAATCAACACTGCTCCCTGTCTCGATCGGGAGCTTGAGAGGATCTCGCAATGTTTCCATCCCGCCGCCTCTGGCTTGCCGGTGCCGCACTCTCTGCCGTCACATTGACCGGCTGCATCGTCACGCCCGTCGGCCAGCCCTACTACAGCGACCCGTACAGCAACATTCCGGACACACAGGCCTACGCACCGGTGTATGCGCCCATCGCGCCACCCACACCCTATGTGGAGACGATTCCAGTCGCCCCCTATGCAGGAGCCGTATGGATCGGCGGATTCTGGAACTGGTCCGGCGGACGCCACAACTGGG
This sequence comes from Diaphorobacter caeni, assembly GCF_015354245.1. Lineage (GTDB taxonomy): Bacteria > Pseudomonadota > Gammaproteobacteria > Burkholderiales > Burkholderiaceae_C > Diaphorobacter_A > Diaphorobacter_A caeni. The sequence continues at coordinate 325,055 of NZ_JADKYZ010000007.1, read as the reverse complement.
TGCCCGGTCGCTATGAACGCGGCCGCCCCGGCTATCACTGGCAACCCCAGCGCTGGGACCGAGGTCCGCGCGGCGGCTGGTATTCGCATCGCGGCGGCTGGCGCCGTTGAGATCGCAATCCGACAGAAGGACGGCGCATTTCTGAAGGCCCGGGCGTGACATCCACCCCGGCCATCGGCAAACGCACGAATGCAACCAGATCATCTGTTCCCCCACCCAAGAGCGCCACCAGACAACCCGCCTGCGATGGAGCGACGGCAAGATCACCGTCACGATTACGTGAGTTTCTGGCGCAACAATGGTGAACGCGCCACGCCCCATCCAGCCAAGGCGCCCGGAAGCGATTCCGGGCGCCTTTTTCGTTGAAAGCTCCCGAAAACCAGCTCACCACTCCGTTGGCCCGCAATCCATCCAACAGCGAGCCCCGAAGCACGCGAGCCCCACGATCAACCGCCCCATATCGACGTCCCAAAACGCCCCACCATCGCCGCCGAAGGTGGCGTGAAAAAACAAAAAACAGAAAAGCCCACGGCGGTTGGCCGTGGGCTTTCTTTTCTCCCTGGAACCTCACTGTCCGGCCGATGCCGCTCCGCGCCCTTGCGGGCCACCCTTGCGGTGCGACATCAACCCTTCAGAGATCAGTGGAACTGCTCTTCTTCGGTCGAACCGGTCAGCGCCTTCACGCTGGAGGAGCCGCCCTGGATCACGGTGGTCACGTCGTCGAAGTAACCCGCGCCCACTTCCTGCTGGTGCGACACGAAGGTGTAGCCTTGTTCGCGGGCTGCGAATTCGGGTTCCTGCACCATTTCGACGTAGTGCTTCATGCCTTCGCCGCGAGCATATGCATGTGCGAACTTGAAGGTGTTGTACCAGTTGCTGTGGATACCGGCCAGCGTGATGAACTGGAACTTGTAGCCCAGAGCGGACAGATCTTCCTGAAACGAAGCGATCTGGCTGTCGTTGAGGTTCTTCTTCCAGTTGAACGATGGCGAGCAGTTGTACGACAGCAGCTTGCCTGGGCATGCGGCGTGCACAGCCTGTGCGAATTCACGGGCGAAGCCGATGTCAGGCACGCCGGTCTCGCACCACACCAGATCGGCGTAGGGAGCGTAGGCGACACCGCGGCTGATGGCCTGCTCCAGACCGTTCTTGACGCGGTAGAAGCCTTCTTGCGTGCGCTCACCTGTCAGGAAAGGCTTGTCGTTGGCGTCGTAGTCGCTGGTGATCAGGTTGGCCGCTTCAGCGTCGGTACGAGCCAGAACGATGGTGGGCACGCCCATCACGTCGGCAGCGAAGCGCGCCGCATTCAGCTTTTCGCAGGCTTCCTGGGTAGGAACCAGCACCTTGCCGCCCATGTGGCCGCACTTCTTCACGGCAGCCAGTTGGTCTTCGAAGTGAACGCCAGCAGCGCCTGCAGCGATCATGTTCTTCATCAGTTCGAACGCGTTCAGCACGCCGCCGAAACCGGCTTCAGCGTCAGCCACGATCGGCAGGAAGTAGTCGATGAATTCCTTGTCACCGGGGTTGATGCCACGGCCCCACTGGATTTCGTCAGCGCGCTTGAAGGTGTTGTTGATGCGGCGAACCATGGTGGGCACCGAGTCGTAGGCGTACAGCGACTGGTCGGGGTACATGGTTTCGCTGGTGTTGCCGTCGGCGGCGACTTGCCAGCCCGACAGGTACACGGCTTCCAGACCGGCCTTGGCCTGCTGCATGGCCTGACCAGCGGAGATCGCGCCGAACGCATTCACGTAGCCCTTCTTGGAGCTGCCGTTGATCTTGTCCCACAGCACTTCAGCGCCGCGCTGTGCCAGCGTGTTCTCTGGCTGCAGGCTGCCGCGCAGACGCACCACGTCGGCGGCGGTGTAGTTGCGCTTCACACCCTTCCAACGGGGGTTCTGCGCCCAGTCCTTTTCGAGGGCGGCAATCTGCTGTTCGCGGCTCAATTGATTGTTCAGCTTGGACATGAAAATTCTCCTGAAAGGAAAGAAGGGTTTGCTAAATCGGTGGCATCGCTGCGTGGGAAATTTGCTTTGCCGTTGGAGATAACTTTAAGTCTTGTATAAGAGTTGAATCCAATCTTATGTCTTATATAAGAGATATTTTTTTATGTTTAAAATCAATAGCTTGCAAACACAATTTCTGAATGCAAAATCACATTTCTTGTATTGAGAAAAAATGCGGCAGCGCAGCATTTTTGATTCCCATATTATGAAAACAACACTTCACACTGCGAAAAACATGAGCGATCTGAAGCCCCATTCCGAGGCCAAATCCGCCCCGCGGCTTGAGGCATGATGCGCAGGCCCTTCGCCGCGCACCCATCCCCTTCTTTCTCCCGAGCACCTGAACCACCATGATCAGCCGCCCCGTCGCCTACTCGTGTCTGGCCTTGAGCATGGTGCTCGTCGGCAGTTATGTGGCCCTGTCCAAGCCTCTGGCAGCGACCTTCCCCATCTTTCTGCTGGCCTGGATGCGCTTCGGGATCGGCGTGCTGGCCATGCCGCATTGGCTGCGTCGAGGCGCCGACGAGCCACCGATGACCCGGCAGACACGCGGATTGCTGTTTCTGCAGTCATTCTTCGGCAATTTCCTGTTCACCATCTGCATGATTTCGGGCGTGAGCCTGACCAGCGCCACCTCGGCCGGTGTGATCATGGCCTCCATCCCCGCATGCGTGGCGGTGATGAGCTGGCTGTTTCTGCGCGAGCACATCGCCGCCCGCACCTGGGTCGCTGTGGCGTGCGCGGTGCTCGGCATTGCGCTGTTTTCCTTCGCCAAGCCCGCACATCCCGAGCTGGACGCCGCCGCCTCAGGCAAGCAGAGTCTGGAATGGCTCGGCTACACCCTGCTGGTGGCCGCCTCGATCTGCGAGGCCGCCTATTCAGTGATCGGCAAAAAACTCACGGGCGCGCTCGGCCCCAAGCGCATCACCTCGCTGATCAATTTATGGGGATTCGCACTGGCGACGCCGTTCGGCCTTTATTTCGCGTGGCATTTTGACTTCACCGCCGTGCCGGGCAAGATCTGGCTGCTGCTGCTGTTCTATGCCCTCGCCGCCTGCGTGTGGACGGTATGGCTGTGGATGACCGGGCTCAAGGTAGTGCCCGCCGCACAGGGCGGGGTCTTCACGGTGTTGCTGCCGGTGAGTGCTGCGCTTTTCGGCGTGCTGGTGCTGGGCGAACATTTCACCCAACTGCAACTGATCGCTTTCGGCATCGCGCTGGCCAGCGTGGTGCTGGCCACATTGCCATCCCGAAACGGAACAGTGGCGTCGCACCACTGACTCCTCGGACCAGGTCCACGAATCAGAGTTGCTTTGCGCCAATCACGATTCCGTCCGCATCGGCATAAAGCCATTCGCCCGGGTGCACCCAGACCCCGGAAATCAAAACCGTCACATCGGATTGACCTTCTCCGCGCTTTTCGGTCGGCAGCGGAATGAGCGCGAGCGCGCGGATGCCGATGGGCGTCTCGCGCAGTTCCGCGATGTCGCGCACCGCGCCATAGACCACGATGCCCGCCCAGCCGTTCTTCGCGGCGGCAGCGGCCACATTGCCGCCGACCAGCGCGCGGCGCACCGAGCCGCCGCCGTCCACCACCAGCACGCGGCCGTTGCCCGGTGTCTCGACCGCCGCCTTCACGCCCGAGTTGTCCTCGAAGCACTTGACCGTGGCAATGGGCCCCGCGAAGGATGCCTTGCCACCGAAGTCCTGAAACACGGGAGGCAGCACGCGGAACGCGCCGGTGTCGTCCTTGAGGTGGGCGTCACACAGATCGCAGGTGCTGATCGTCTGGACTGGGGTGGATGTCATAGTCTTGTCTTCCTTGGTGATGGGTTGATTTTTCAGCGCAATCAGCCGCTGTTCCTTCACGCGTCACTTTGCCATGAAACCCTGCCTGTTCGGCTCGCGTGCCGCAGCAAGCATGCCTGTCTGAACTTGCATCAAGCCTTCGGAAATGGGCGCTTGGCATCGCCTTCGCCTCCGCCCTCGCTGCCGACCTCGCACGCATCCATCAAAGGGAAATCCCGAGTCAAATGGCCCCACTGCTCTCTCGTGAGCCCTCACTGTTGTCGCCGTACGCCAAACACGTTTGTAACTAATGGTTAATTAGAGGCATTCATCAGGTCCCGCGCACAGAGTGACGCCCCCGAATTCGCCGCCCCAGCTTCCTCTGTCACAAGGCGGGCACAAAAGAGGAGGCCCACCCAGCCCGCCACTGACGCACTCGATGGCACGGTGCAGCATGAAAACGCATAATTGCCTATAAATCAGCAGCTTGCAACTCGATCTGCCAGTGATACGTTCAGAGAATTGCACACTCCTGCATGGACGCCTCCACGGGCCCCGCAGCGTCATTGCCAGCGTTCCAATGCCCCTCCTTCCTCGTCTCAATGGAGGAGGCAAGCAGAGAAAAGTATCCGACTATCAAAACCGGCGGAAACAAATGAAGGCAAAAAATCGTTTCCCCGCCTTGGAAACCCGTTTTTTTCCCATTAGCATCACCCTCAGCCAGTGGAGCCGCAGGTGTTCGCTGGTGAGTCTTTTCACTATTTCTCGAACAAGGGATATCCAACATGGCAACTGCATCCAAGTCCACCGACAAGGCAGCACCCGCAAAGAAGCGCACACCCAACGCGGCATTCATGAAGCCCCTGACTCCCAGCCCCGCTCTGGCTGCAGTCGTCGGCTCGGCCCCGCTGCCCCGTACGGAGATCATCAGCAAGCTGTGGACATACATCAAGGCCCACAACCTGCAAGATGCTGCCAACAAGCGCATGATCAACGCCGACGCCAAGCTCAAGGAAGTCTTCGGCAAGCCCCAAGTCTCGATGTTCGAGATGGCAGGCCTGATCGGCAAGCACGTCAAGTAAGCACCAAGGAGCGCAGCCACCGCAAGGTTGCCGCTGTCTCGAAAGAAACCGACCGGCATGGGCCCGTCGGTTTTTTTTCACCCGTACGCCACCGCCAGCCCTTGAATCCTGAGGCTTCTGCGCAATAGTTACACGGCATGGAGGTGATAAATATTGCGAATGCGAGAAATTCGCATTTATAATCAGCTTCAACACGTTTCTTCAACAAGCCAGCTAGGCCTCTTTGCATCATGATCGTCTGTGTTTGCCGCCGAGTCTCCGACCGCGAAATCGCACGCCATGCGCACGCAGGCATGAGCTTCGACGAAATTCAATTCGAACTGGGAATCGCCACCCAATGCGGCCGCTGCGAGCAGTGCGCCCGTGATGTGGTGTCCCAGTGTTGCGCGTCCGGCCCCGTGGCTGCCCTGCACAACGAGACTGCGCCGAAGACGATCCAGCTTGCCAACTCCATTACAGAGAGCAAAGCATGGAATTCATCTCGACACTCGCAGGCAGTTTGATTCTGGTCGTAGGCTCGGTTTGGTGGGTTCTGCGCAAATAATCAACATTCTTTCGAATCTCCGGCCGCCGACAGCGCTTGAGGGTTTTCAAAGCGCCGCTCGGTCGCCTTTTCTATGTCCCAGATTGATCAAATAGACGCCACAACGCAGGTTGGTCGCAATACCGTCGTGGCTGGTTCCGTTCTGGCGCTTCATATCGCAGCGCTGTGGGCCATTCAAGCAGGCATGGGCAAGCACACATTGCCGGAGGTCATCACTCCCGTGCAGTTGATCAGCGAGTTCATCACTTCTGCTCCTCCCGCCGCACCGCCCACGCCTCCCGCACCGCCGGTACCCAAGCCACCTCCACCAAAGCCCGCACCGACCCCGCCCAAGCCTGCGCCCACGCCGCCCAAGCCCAAGGCACCGCTGCCCGCCGCGATCAAGGATCCGACACCCTCGCCCAACGCGCCTACAGGTGCGCAGGAAGTGGTTTCACCCACGCCTCCGGCACCGCCAGCCCCACCGGCGCCCCCGGCTCCCGCACCCAGCCCGGCTCCCGCCGCGCCAGTGGCACCGGCCGCGCCCAAGATCGAGTTGCCTTCGAGCAACGCAGCCTATCTGAACAATCCATCGCCCACCTTCCCCGCCGTCAGCCGACGTCTGGGTGAGCAGGGCAAGGTCATGCTGCGCGTGCTGATCAGCGCGCAAGGTCTGCCCGAACGCGTCGAGCTTGCCAAGTCGAGCGGCTTCGAGCGTCTGGACAACGCCGCCATCGACACCGTCAAACGCTGGAAATTCGTGCCGGGCAAACGCAATGGCGTTGCCGAGGCCATGGAATATCTGGTGCCCGTCAATTTCGTTCTTCAACAATAAATTTCGTTTCGCAGGAGCTGTTCCTCATGAATTCCCAATTTGGCATCGCCAATGTCTGGATACAAGGTGACTTCGTTACCCGGTTCGTCGCCGTTCTGCTGCTGGCCATGTCGCTGGCGTCGTGGATCGTCATCATCATCAAGGCGCTCGACATCTGGCGCTTCAAGAAGGACGCCAAGGTGGCGCGCGATTTCTGGCACAGCGAGGACTTCGCCGCCGGCATGACCAAGCTGGGCAGCGATCCGAGCAACCCCTTCCGCATCCTGGCCCTCGAAGGCCGCGAAGCCACCGCCCACCACCGCAACACACAGGCGCATCTGCATGATTCGCTGGACGTGAGCGACTGGGTCACGCGCTGCCTGCGCAACTGCATCGACGAATTCACCGCCCGCCTGCAATCGGGCCTGGCGATTCTGGCCTCGGTCGGCTCGACAGCCCCGTTCATCGGTCTGTTCGGCACGGTCTGGGGCATCTACCACGCGCTCGTGGCGATCGGCACATCGGGTCAATCGACCATCGACAAGGTGGCTGGCCCCATCGGCGAAGCGCTGATCATGACCGCTCTGGGTCTGGCCGTGGCCATTCCCGCCGTGCTGGGCTACAACGCCCTGGTGCGCGGCAACAAGTCCATCCTGAACGGCCTCAACAGCTTCGCGCACGACCTGCACGCCTACTTCGTGACCGGCGCACGCGTGTCCACACACGGCGAAACCGGCAAGGTCCTGCCAATCAAGAAGGGGTAATCCGCCATGGCTTTTGGCACACAGGATGAATCCGATGAGGTGATGAACGAGATCAACATGACGCCACTCGTGGACGTCATGCTGGTGCTGCTCATCATCTTCATCATCACCGTGCCGGTGATCAAGCACGCCGTGCCGGTCGACCTGCCGCGCGCCTCCAATACGGAGGAAGTCCTCAAGCCGGAAACCATCCGGCTGTCGGTCACCGAAGACGGCAAGTACCACTGGAACGAGCTCGACATCACCGACGAGGAACTCGAGCCCCGCCTGGCCGTGGAAGCCGCCAAGGAACCGCAGCCCGATCTGCACATCCGTGGCGACAAGAACGTGCGCTACGAACGCGTGGCGCAGGCCATGTCGGCCGCGCAGCGCGCAGGCGTCAAGAAGATCGGCTTCGTGACCGACCCGGCCAAGTAGGCCGCCATCCGGATCGCCCCCCACCCGGGGCGCCACCGACATCCCCAACGCCCGGCCTGCGCGCCGGGCGTTGCCGTTTCCAGGTACGAGAATTCAGCCCGTCCGCCCGCTGTCAACACCGAAAAACAAACGACACAAAATTTCTCAGATTAATTGTGGATTTTCGCTTGACTCATAAATGAGAACAGTTATCATTCACTCATCGCAAACACAACGGAGAACCACCCGATGTCCGCCACCCTCACCGCCTCCTCTGCCAACGCCATGCTCGGCTCTGTCAATGCAGCTTTCGGCGGACAGCGTGCATCGCGCAACTCCGCCTCGGCGCAAGGGGCAGCCCATGTTGCCGAAGCATCGGTGGACAGCCGAAACCTGCTGCAGGGCCAAAAGGTCGTGACCATTGCCCACAACGGCGTGCTCTACCGCCTGCAGGCCACCAAGCTGGGCAAGCTGATTCTCACCAAGTAAGCGGCCTCCGCAGCGACAAGCCCGTACTCAGCACGTACCGAATTTTCGAAGTTTCATCGTGGGGCGACTCCAGGACCCAACTCCGGTCCGAAGGTCGTATTTGCCAGCCACCGAGTCCGCTCCATTAGCCAGGCGCTTTTTTCCCGCAAAAAAGCAATTGCCCCACGATCAGCAGGCAGTCCCGATGGGCTGCTTTGTTCTCCCCCTCTATCTCTTCCTCATGAAAAAACCGGCCACGAATCGCTTCGTGGCCGGTTTTTTCTTGCCGTGCGCAGGCATGGCACAAGGGCCGAAGCCCGAGCGCCTCGAGACGGATTACAGACCGATGGCGGCGATGCCGGCCTTGGCGATCTGTGCGTCTTCGGTGGACTTCACGCCGCTCACGCCCACGGCGCCGAGGCACTGACCGTCCTTCATGATCGGCACGCCGCCTTCGAGCATGCCTTCGATGGTCGGAGCGCTCAGGAACGAGGCGCGGCCGCCGTTGATCATCTCTTCATACAGGCGGCTTTCGCGGCAGCCCAGAGCGGCGGTGCGGGCCTTGGAAGGAGCGATGTGGGCCGACACGGGCGCCGAGCCGTCCAGACGCTGCAGCCACAGCAGGTGACCGCCGTTGTCCACGATGGCGATGCACACGTTCCAGTTGTTCTTGAGGGCTTCAGCCTCGGCTGCGGCGGCGATCTTCTTGATGTCGGAGAGTTCGAGAACGGAGCTGGTCTTCATGATGGATTGGGGGTTCTGTAGGACTGCATGCCGAAATGGCACTTGGTCAGGAAGAAAAAAGTACCCGGATCGAACGCCAGCGAAGTGGCATTGCTCCCGAGCACGCGGGTGAAAGAAAGACAGACTTACTCGGTGAGCATACCCCGCACCCCGGATTCGGGATACCCACGCAGGGGTAAAAGAATCCAAACCAAAAAGTACGGGATCATGCGTGGGTATTGCATTCGGCTATGGTAGTCGCCACCTAGAATTTACTTGCCTGCGTCTTGCAGGCTCCAATGGAGAAAACCACAAATGAATCCAGAAGTCACCAACTGGGGCTCTGCCTCCCAGGTGCTTTCGCAAGAAGAGCGCAACAAGGTGTTGCGCAACACCTACTGGCTGCTTGCGTTGAGCATGGTTCCCACGGTGTTGGGTGCCTGGATCGGCGTGTCCACCGGAATCACCGCATCGCTGCGTGGCGGCGTGGGCCTGGTCGTGTTCCTCGTGGGCGCGTTCGGCTTCATGTACGCCATTGAAAAGACCAAGAACTCCGCAGCCGGCGTGCCCGTGCTGCTGGCCTTCACGTTCTTCATGGGCCTGATGCTCTCCCGCCTCATCGGCATGGTGCTCGGCTTCAAGAACGGCTCCGAACTCGTCATGACCGCGTTTGCGGGCACCGCAGGCGTGTTCTTCGTGATGGCCTCGCTCGCCACGGTGATCAAGCGCGACCTCTCGGGCATGGGCAAGTTCCTGTTCGTCGGCGTGCTGGTGCTGTTCGTGGGCTCGATCATCAACGTGTTCGTCGGCTCCACCGCAGGCATGATGGCCATCTCGGTCGCGGCCATCGCGATCTTCAGCGCCTACATGCTGTACGACCTCAAGCAGATCATGGACGGCGGCGAGACCAACTACATCAGCGCCACTCTGGCTCTGTACCTCGACATCTACAACGTCTTTCAAAGTCTCCTGTCCTTGCTTGGCATTTTCGGCGGCGAGCGGGACTGATTCTTTTGTTCGATGATGGCTGGGCTCGTCAATCGTGCGGAGGCGGCAATACGGCCCCTCGTGCGTCGTTGTCGAAGCCTTGCCGTACGAGAGTACTGTCTGCGGCTTCACGCCTCGCCTGAGGGGCCGTCTTGCCGTTGGAGTGGGTGATTCGAAGGCCCCTTCGGGCTTCGAAAGCCCGCTGTCTAAAGACAAGGGCAAGACAGGCCAAAACAAAAATGGCATCCGAATGGATGCCATTTTTTTCGCCCGCACGAGCGCAGCGATGTGCCGCAAACACCTCTTATGAAACTCCTGACTCGCGGCGGTTGCCCGAACGAAGCGACGCAGTCGCGCAGTGAGTTCTGCCGCGTGCCCCCGCATTCAAAAGCGCATTTTTGGTGACTTTTTGGGCAAGACCAAAAAGTTACTGCCCCGCCGGGGGCAGTCCCGGCCTCTGTCCCAGGCAAGCCATTGCTGTTGAACCAGCAAGCGCCCCGCCCAAGCCAAAGATCCAATGCCTGATCAACAAAGATCAGGCCAGTTCAAACACCGCCATGCTCTCCACATGCGCAGTGTGCGGAAACATGTTCACCACTCCCGCCGCCACACACCGATACCCCGCCAGATGCACGAGCAAGCCAGCATCGCGCGCCAAGCTCGCCGGATTGCAGCTCACGTAGACGATGCGCTTGGGAGGCTGCCAGTCCTTGCCCGACTCGGGCAGCGCCACCGCGTCCTCCGCACCGATGCGCGCCTGGTGAATGTCCGCCAGCGCCTTGGCCAGCGCGAATGCGCCCTCGCGTGGTGGGTCGACCAGCCACTTGTCGGCGTTGCCGTCGGCGAACAGCATTTCGGGCGTCATCTCGAACAGGTTGCGGGCGACGAAGCTGGTCGGCGCGAGCGCCGATCCTTCAGCGCGCGTGGCCTCGTTCTTGGCCAGATTCTCGCGCGAGCGGGCGACCAGCGCCTCGCTGCCCTCGATGCCCACGACCTCCCTCGCCTGCGTGGCGATCGGCAGCGTGAAGTTGCCGAGGCCGCAGAACCAGTCGATCACGCGCTCGGTCTTTTGGGCATCCAGCAGGCGCAGCGCCCGCGTGACCAGCACGCGGTTGATGTGCGGGTTCACCTGCGTGAAATCGGTGGGCTTGAACGGCATGTGGATGCCGAAGTCCGGCAGCGCGTAGGCGAGCTGGGGACCGCCCTCGTCGAGCAGATGCACGGTGTCCGGGCCCTTGGGCTGCAGCCACCACTGAACGTCATATTGCTTGGCGAACGCGCGCAGCTTGGCGAGGTCTCCATCGGAGAGCGGGTTCAGATGACGCAGCACCAGCGCGGTCACCTCGTCGCCGCAGGCCAGCTCGATCTGCGGATTGGTATCCCGCGAGTCCATCGAGGCGATCAGCGCGCGCATGGGCATCAGCATCGCGTCCACATGCGGCAGCAGGATCTTGCAGGTTTCCATGTCGGCGATGTAGCGGCTCTTGCGCTCGTGGAAGCCGACCAGCACCTTGTCCTTCTTGGGCACGTAGCGCACCGACATGCGCGCACGGAAACGGTATCCCCAAGCCGGACCTTCGATGGGGCGGTAAATGGTCTCGGCCTTGACCTTGCCGAGGTGCCAGAGGTTGTCCTCGAGCACGCGCTGCTTGCTCGCCACCTGCGCGGCCACATGCAGATGCTGCATCTTGCAGCCGCCGCAGGCGCCCGCGTGCAGGCCGAAATTGGGGCAACCCGGACGCACGCGCTGCGAGGATTCGTGGTGAATCTCGGTGAGGCTCGCGGCTTCCCAGTTGTTCTTCTTGCGATGCACGTTCGCAGTGACGATCTCGCCGGTCAGCGCGCCGTCGATGAAGACCACCTTGCCGTCAGGTCGACGCGCAATGCCTTGCGCATCCATGTCCATGGAGGTCACTTCGAGCCAGCCCGGAGGCAGATCGGTGCGACCTGCCGGGATGTCGGCTTCGTTTTCTATCGTTTCTTGATGTTTCTTGGGGGCACTCATAACCCTCGATTGTCTCAGAGCGCGTGATCGACCTCCCACAAGGGCCCATATTGATGGCAATATCGAGGGTTTTGTGGGGCCGCGCAAGGGCAAACCCCAAGTCGTAAAATCCGCAACATGAGCAACCCTCACTCCAACAAAGACAGCAACGCAGCAGAACCGGTCAAGCCGACCAATTTCCTGCGCAACATCATCGAGTCCGACCTGGACAAGGGCACCTACGCCCAGCGCCACTGGGGCGGCAACCCAGGCGATGCGGCCCACCACCAGCAGGGCATCGTCGATCCCGCCAAGATCCGCACCCGCTTCCCGCCCGAGCCCAACGGCTATCTGCACGTGGGCCACGCCAAGTCGATCTGCCTGAACTTCGGTCTGGCCAAGGACTACAGCGGCGTCTGTCACCTGCGCTTTGACGACACCAATCCCGAAAAGGAAGATCAGGAATACGTCGACAGCATCATCGAATCGGTGAAATGGCTGGGCTTTGACTGGAAGGATCCGGACGGCCACGAGAACCTGTATTTCGCGAGCGACTACTTCGATTTCATGTACCGCTGCGCCGAGTACCTGATCGAGCAAGGCGTCGCCTACGTCGATGAACAGTCCGCCGAGGACATGAAGGCCAACCGTGGCGACTTCGGCCGTCCCGGCGTGAACAGCCCGTTCCGCGACCGCAGCGTGGCCGAGAACCTCGCGCGCTTTCGCGACATGCGCGATGACAAGCTGCCCGACGGCGCCGCCGTGCTGCGCGCCAAGATCGACATGGCATCGCCCAACATCAACCTGCGCGATCCGGCCATCTACCGCGTGCGCCATGCCGAGCACCACAACACCGGCAACAAGTGGTGCATCTATCCGATGTACACCTTCGCGCACCCCATCGAGGACGCGCTGGAGCACATCACCCATTCGATCTGCACGCTCGAATTCGAAGACCAGCGCCCCTTCTACGACTGGCTGCTCGATCACCTGCGCGAAGGCGGCCTGATCGCCGCGCCGCAGCCGCGCCAGTACGAGTTCTCGCGCCTGAACCTGACCTACGTGGTCACCAGCAAGCGCAAGCTCAAGCACTTGGTGGACAGCGGTCTGCTCAGCGGCTGGGACGATCCGCGCATGCCCACCATCGTCGGCTTGCGCCGCCGCGGCTACACGCCCGAGTCGATCCGCAATTTCTGCGAACGCATCGGCGTGACCAAGGACTACGCCTGGATCGACTACTCCACGCTCGAAGGCTGCCTGCGTGAGGATCTCGAGAACAAGGCCCACCGCGCGATGGTGGTGCTCGATCCGGTCAAGCTCGAACTCACCAACTGGGCCGAAGTCTTTGGCTCGGCGGAACACCTCGAAAACGGCACCCTGCCCGCCCTGCCCCATGCAGCGGAAGGCGAAGTCGTTCCCGAGCGCCGCTTCACCCTCGGCCGCGAAGTGTGGATCGAGCGTGAGGACTTCGCCGAAGTGCCCCCCAAGGGCTACAAGCGCCTGTTCCCCGGCAACAAGGTTCGCCTCAAGGGTGGCTACGTGATCGAGTGCACCGGCTGTGAGAAGGATGCTTCCGGCAACGTCACCAAGGTGCTCGCCACCGTCGTGCCCGACACCAAGAGCGGCACCCCCGGCGCCGACAGCGTCAAGGTCAAGGCGGCCATCACCTGGGTGGGCGTGCAGGACGGCATCGAGGCCGAAGTGCGCCTCTACGACCGCCTGTTCACCGACGCGCAGCCCGACACGGGCGGCAAGGACTACCTCGCGCTGATGAACCCGGACAGCCTCAAGATCGTCAAGGCCTATGTCGAGCCCTCGCTCGCCACGGCCCAGCCCGATGACAAGTTCCAGTTCGAGCGCTTTGGCTACTTCGTGGCCGACCGCAAGGACCATGCCGCGGGCAAGCCGGTGTTCAACCGGATCACCGGGCTCAAGGACAGCTGGGGCAAGTAAGCCGGCCTGACGCCGCGCTGCACCGCCGCCATGGCAGGCTGACCGAAAGGCAGCCTGCCATTCTCTTTGGTGCCACCACTTCACCAGCCGTTCACTGCGGCAACATCCGGTCGCAACAAGCGCGTGTTGGAAACCGATGAGCCGCACCGCATCGGGTTCCTCCTGCACGCCCCGGTCAACATACCTGAGCCAACCGCGTTATTCTGGTAGGCCCATCACGGATCGCCGCTACCACCGTGATGCCGACAGAACACCACCGTGCTCGACAAGGAGCGCCATTTGATGCAGTCCGCACTTTCCAAGCCGCCCGCCCACCACTGCGGGCCGACCCGCGACCCTTGGGGCCGCAAGGTGCCGCTGAGCGTTCTGGGGATGGCCCTGGCCTTGGCGCTGATCCTCACCGGCTGCAATGACGACGTCCAGGCTCCGCCAGCCGCAGCCCCCGCGTCCACTCCCGTCGCGGTCGACAGCATGCCGGCACAGCCTGCCTCAAGCGCCACGCAAACGGTCACCGAGGCCACGCCGATCACCTACCGATTGCCTGCCGCCGACGTGCTCTACCAGATGGTCGCGCCCATCGCCCTCTATCCCGACAAGCTGGTCGCCCAGGTGCTCGCGGGGGCGACCTATCCCGAACAGATTTCCGCCGCCGAGGCCTGGCTCGCCGAGAATCCGCAGCTCATCAGGAACGACGCGCGCAACAGCGCTGCCAGCGAAAAGCCGTGGGATCCGTCGGTCAAGGGGCTGACCGAGTTTCCCAACGTGCTCGCACAGCTGGCCTCGAACCTGCCCTGGACCACCGCGCTGGGCAAGGCGTACTACCATCGCCCGACCGACGTGCTCAACGCCATCCAGGTGATGCGCGAGCGCGCCAACAAGGCAGGCACGCTCCAGAACTCGGCCCAGCTCAAGGTGACCACGAGCCCGCAGCCGACGCCCGTCGCCAACTACACGCCGTCAGCCGACATGGAGGTCAACGATTATCCAGAGCCGGTGATTCCACAGTCCGGTGAATACATCGAGATCGCCGAGAGCCAGCCCGACCTGGTTTTCGTTCCACGCTACGACCCCGCGCTTGTGTACGGCGAGCCCATGCCGGTCTACTCCGGATATCACCATTCCGCGCCCACTCCAGCAGCCGACGGGCTCATTGGCTTCGGATCGGGCGTCGTGCTCGTGCAGACCGTGGAGCACCGAGCGTGGGGCTGGCACCACTGGAACATGCATTGGGGTCAGCGCGACACCAGCGCACGCGGCTGGCATCCAGGCGAGCCGCCGCCACCGCCCGCCGCGCGCCCGGCGGTGGTCTTCAACAACACGACCTACGTCTCGCGCTCGTCGAGCGTGATGGACCCGAACCGCAGCGCCACCGAGGCCGCCGCGATGTCCATCACCCAAGACCAAACGCAGTCACCACCCGGGGCTTCGGCTCCGCCACCTCCCACGCGCCATGAGGTGAAGGAAGGTGCACGCACATCCCATTCGCATGGAAGCGATCACCAGCGCCGACCTCCTCCCCAAGCCTCGGGCCATCGCAACCACGACAGTGAACGGGAAAGAAGCCGCTGAATCCACCGCTCCGTCGCCCTCCATGGAGAGCACCCGCAAGGCCATGTGCAGCCCACCCCGCATTCAAACCCGGCATACTGAAGCGATCCATTTCTGCTGAACTTCCATTCACCGATGAACGAAACATTCCACCCCGATACCCTTGCGCGCCGCCGATGGATGCAGGCGCTCGGAGGCGCCTGTCTGCTGTCCGCCCTGCCGCCCGCTCTGGCGGCGAGAACCCGTGCCCCGGAGCATGATGGTGCGGCCCTGTCGCTTTGGCCGCGTGACGGCCGCGTGCCCGGCGGTGTAGCGCGCCTCTCGCTCGGCCCCGCGCCCCAGCGCCCCAAGGTGACCACCGGGGACTCGCAGGTGCTCGTGCTGGGAGACATGATCGAATGGACCGCCGTCGTCGGAGTCCCGCTTGCCGCCACTGTGGGCGAGCAGCATGTCAACGTGCAGACGGACAAGGGCACACGCGCGCTCGAGTATCAGGTCCGCGCCAAAAAATACACTGAACAGCGCCTCAAGGTATCGCCCAAGACGGTGGACCTCTCGCCCGAGGACAACGCCCGTTACGAACGCGAACGCGACCACCAGCAGAAGATCATGGCCACGTTCAGCGAACCGTTCGCGCGCGCGGCCGATCTGCACATGCGGGTGCCGGTGCCGGGGCGGCGTTCGAGCTCGTTCGGCCTGCGCCGCATCTTCAATGGCCAGCCGCGCAATCCCCACAGCGGCATGGACATCGCCGCCGCCACCGGCACGCCGGTGACCGCGCCGCTGCCCGGACGGGTAATCGACGTCGGCGACTATTTCTTCAACGGCGGCACGGTGTGGCTGGACCATGGCGGCGGCCTGCTCACCATGTACTGCCATCTGAGCACGACGGACTGCAAGGTCGGCGACGAACTCAAGACCGGCGACGCCTTCTGCAAGGTGGGTGCCACCGGACGCGTGACCGGCCCGCACCTGCACTGGGGCGTGATGCTCAATCGAACGATGGTCGATCCCGCACTGTTCATCGACTGATCCGGCCGCGGACCACATGACATCCCTGCCGTTCCAAGGAACCATTCCAGCGGAGTCCGGTCTTTCATGCCGCAAGCGCTGCCGCCGCATCGCACCCGCGACGCGAGCGGTGGCATCATGCCATCCGACAAGCTTGGCTGACACAGCCGACGACGAAATGCCGTTATGGTTCACCACATCCAACCGAACATCCAATCGAACAGGGAGTCTTCGTTCATGAGCCCAACATTCACCCGCCTGAATACCCCCATGGCCCGCATTGCGCGTCTGGCCGGGATCGCCGCAGCAGCGGCCGTCGTCGCCGCCTGCGCCACTTCGCAGAGCAATTCCACTGCTGCAGCGCCAGCGCCGGCCGCTGCCAACGCACCGGCAACTGCAACCGTCGCTCCCGCCATCATCCCCCTCAAGCCCATGGAACCCAACTCCAACGCCGCGCAACTGCTGCCCCAATACTTCTGGAGCCTCTCGCAGGTCATGGGACCGGACGGCAAGCTGCTCAACGACTGGCTGATCGCCGACAAGGCCGCACCGACGCTGAGCTTCCAGAACAACCAGGTCAGCGTGCAGAACCTCTGCAACCTGGTGAACGCGAGCTACACCACCAGCCTCGACAAGCTGGAACTGCAGCGCCCCATCTCCACCATGCGCGCCTGTGTCGACAACGCGCAGATGCTGCAGGAGCGCAAGGTCGTGCAGCAGTTGCCGCTCGCGCAGAAGTTCCAGATCGTTCCCGCAGGCACCAACCAGCCGATCCGCCTGTACCTGACGTTCGCCGACGGCGTGCGCTGGGAGCTGATCGGCCAGCCCACGCCCGCCACGCGCTACGGCTCGGCCGGCGAGCGCATCTTTCTCGAAGTGGCTCCCGAGAAGGTCGACTGCAACAACCCGCTGATGCCCAAAGCCAAATGCCTGCGCGTGCGCGAACTCAGCTACGACAACAAGGGCATCAAGCGCACGACCGGCGACTGGCGCATCATGCAGGGCAGCATCGAAGGCTACAACTTCGAGCCAGGAATTCGCAATGTCGTGCGCGTGAATCGCTACTCGCTGGCCAAGAACGGCGTGCAGCCCGCCGATGCCCCCACCCACGCCTACGTTCTCGACATGATCGTCGAATCCGAACGCATGCGTTGATCCACACATACTGATTGTCTGAACGAGCCAGTCACCGCATTTGCGGGGCTGGCTTTTTTGTTGCCTGCGCCACCTCTGGCGGCGGTTGTCCGGTCACGCGTGGGTGCGATTGCGAGGCCTCAATGCATAAGACTTTCTTATGAAATATCGGGGAAGTTCTTGTTGGATGCCGCATGGCGTCTCTGTCATCATTGCCTTCATCGCTCGTTGGATTGCATTTTTCTAATGAATCACGTGATCCACAGCGAAATCCGGTCGAAGCGAACCAAGCAACGGGAGACAACCCATGGATGCGAAGGTGGGCGGAATGAACAGCAGCAGGATCAACGGCGCGGAACGCAATCGCGAGCACATGTTGGCGCGCATTGCCGAGGTTCAGGCGCTGGAGGAACGTACCCGTGCGCGTTCGGCGCGTGCGGCGAAGACATTTCATGCGCAGGGCAAGCTGCTGCCGCGCGAGCGGCTGGCGCACCTGCTCGATGCCGATCAGCCGTTCTTTGAGCTGATGGCGCTCGCGGGCTATTGCAGCCTGGAGGATCCAGATCCCGCGACCAGCGTTCCGGGCAGCGCCCTGATCGTCGGCATTGGCCATATCAGCGGCGTGCGCTGCATGATCGCCGTGAACGATTCGGGCATCAGCGCGGGTGCGATGCAGTCGCTCACCGGCCAGAAGCTCATCCGCGCGCAGGAGATCGCACTCGCGCAGAAGCTGCCGCTGGTGCAGCTGGTGGAGAGCGCGGGCGGCAATCTGCGCAAGTACCGCGTCGAGCGCTTCATGGTCGGCGGCGGCATGTTCTACAACCTCGCGCGCCTGTCGGCCGCCGGGCTGCCGGTGGTGTCGCTGATCCATGGCTCGTCCGCCGCCGGCGGTGCCTATCTGCCGGGGCTCTCGGACTATGTGGTGATGGTCCGCGAGCAGGCCCATGCCTATCTCGCCGGGCCGTCGCTGCTCAAGTCCGCGACCGGCGAGGACGCAAGCGACGAAGAGCTCGGCGGCGCGGACATGCACGCCGCCACCTCGGGCCTTGCGGACTATGTGGCGGACAACGATCTCGAGGGCATCCAGCGCGTGCGCGGCATCCTGAAGCAGATCGCCTGGCGCAACGCCGCACCGGCACCGTTCGAGCCTCCGGCCCACGATGCCGACGACCTTCTGCAGATCATGCCCGTTGAAGGCCGCACGCCGGTGGACATGCGCGAGGTGATCGCGCGGCTGGTCGATGGCTCCTTGTTCCACGCGTTCAAGGAAGCGTTCGGCGCGGCCACGGTCTGCGGCTACGCGGACATCGAGGGCCACTCGGTCGGCATCCTCACCAACAACGGCCCGCTCGACAGCGACGGCGCGAACAAGGCCGCGCAGTTCATCCAGCTCTGCGTGCAGCTCGGTCGCCCGCTCGTTTTCCTGCAGAACATCACGGGCTTCATGGTCGGCACCGCGCACGAGCAGGCCGGCATCATCAAGCATGGCGCCAAGCTCATCCAGGCGCTCTCCAACGCCAGCGTGCCGCGCTTCACCGTAATGTGCGGCGCCTCTTACGGCGCGGGCAACTACGGCATGTGCGGGCGCGCGTTCAAGCCCGATCTGCTGCTCTCCTGGCCCAATTCCAAGACGGCCGTCATGGGCGGCGAACAGGCCGCGATGACCATGCGGCTCGTCGCCGAGGCATCGGCCAGACGCAGCGGCAAGGCGCTCGACGAGGCCAAGGCCGACGAGGAAAGCGCGGCCATCGTGCGCACCTTCGAATCACAGTCCGGCGCCATCCACACCAGCAGCCTGCTGCTCGACGACGGCGTGATCGACCCGCGCGAAACCCGCGCCTGGCTGGGCATGGCGCTCGCCACGGCGGCCGATGCGCGCGAGCGCGCACTGCATCCGGTGCAGTTCAGCGTCGCGCGTTTTTGAGCTTCCGAGTTTCTGACTCGCCCGTCCGCCTTCCGAGCATTTCCGAGTCACCGGGCCGCCACGACCCCGTCGGTCCGCACCTGCCCCTTCACCCCATTCAACGGAGACACCATCATGATGACACCCGAACACATTGCCCTGCAGGACAGCGTGCGCAAGCTGATCGAGCGCGAGATCGAACCGCATGTCGACGAGTGGGAGGCTGCGGAAATATTCCCCGCGCACGAGGTCTTCAAGAAACTCGGCTCGGCCGGCTTTCTCGGCGTGAACAAACCGGTGGAGTTTGGCGGCATGGGCCTCGACTACACCTACGAGATCGCCTTCTGCGAGGCCATCGGCGGCATCAGCTCCGGCGGCGTGGGCATGGCGATCGCCGTGCAGACCGATATGGCGACGCCAGCCCTCACGCACTTCGGCTCCGACGCGCTGCGCGAGGAATTTCTCAAGCCCTCGATCGCGGGCGATCTGGTGGTCTGCCTCGGCGTGTCGGAATCGGGCGCGGGCTCAGATGTCGCCTCGCTCAAGACCACCGCACGCCGCGACGGTGACGACTACGTCATCAACGGCTCCAAGATGTGGATCACCAATGCCACGCAGGCCGACTGGATGTGCCTGCTCGCCAACACCAGCGACGGAGACGTCCACCGCAACAAGTCGCTGATCTGCGTGCCGCTGCGCGAGAACGGCAAGCTGCGCAAGGGCATCACGATGAACAAGATCAAGAAGGTCGGCATGTGGGCGTCCGACACCGCGCAGGTGTTCTTCGACGACGTGCGCGTGCCGGTGCGCAACCGCATCGGCGAGGAAGGCAAGGGCTTCACCTACCAGATGCGCCAGTTCCAGGAAGAGCGCCTGAGCGGCGCGACACGGCGCGTGACGGCGCTCAGCAACGTGATCAACGACACCATCGAATACACCCGCGAGCGCAAGGCGTTCGGTCGCTCGATCCTCGACAACCAGGCCGTGCACTTTCGCCTCGCCGAGCTCAAGACCGACGTCGAGATGCTGCGCTCCACCGTCTACCGCGCAGCGCAGGTCCACATGGCGGGCGGCGACATGACCGAGCTCGCATCGATGTGCAAGCTCAAGGCCGGACGCCTGTGCCGCGAAGTCACCGATTCCTGCCTGCAGTACTGGGGAGGCATGGGTTTCACCTGGGAGAACAAGGTCTCCCGCGCCTGGCGCGATCTGCGGCTGATCTCGATCGGCGGCGGCGCCGACGAAATCATGCTGACCATCATCTGCAAGCACATGGGCACCCTGCCCAAGCGCGCCGCCTGAGTCGCCACGGGCACCAGAACACCAAGCACAAGGAAAGGCAGGCACCATGCGCTTCGACACCTTGCTGATCGCCAACCGAGGGGAGATCGCGCTGCGCGTGATCCGCACCGCGCGGCGCATGGGGCTGCGCACCGTCGCGGTCTACTCCGATGCCGACGCGCAAAGCCCGCATGTGCAGGCCGCGCATCTCGCGGTGCACATCGGACCGTCGGCGGCCGACCAGAGCTACCGCAACGTGGCGGCCATCATCGACGCCTGCAGACGCTCGGGAGCGCAGGCCATTCATCCGGGCTACGGCTTTCTGTCGGAGAACGCCGAGTTCGCCCAGGCCGTGGTGGATGCGGGTCTGGTGTTCGTCGGCCCCACGTCCAAGGTCATCACTCTCATGGGCAACAAGGCGCAGGCCAAGCTCACCATGCAGGCGGCTGGCGTGCCCACGGTGCCGGGCGAGCAGGGCTGCACCAGCGTCGCGCAGATCCTTGCGGCGGCCGAGAAGATCGGCTTTCCGGTGATCCTCAAAGCCGCAGCGGGCGGTGGCGGTCGCGGCATGCGCGTGGTGCGCGAGCCCGCCGGGCTGCCCGAGATGTTCCGTCAGGCGCATTCCGAAGCGGCGAGCGCCTTTGGCTCGGACGAGATCATCATCGAGCGCGCCATCGAACAGGGCCGCCACATCGAGGTGCAGGTGCTGTGCGACGAGCACGGCAACTGCCTGCATCTCGGCGAGCGCGATTGCTCCACCCAGCGCCGCTTCCAGAAGCTCATCGAAGAAGCGCCCTCGCCCGCCGTGAACGCGGAGTTGCGCGCGGCCATGGGCGACGTGGCGCGCAACGCCTGCCGCGCGATCGGCTACACCGGAGTGGGCACGCTGGAATTCTTGCTCGACGCCGACAAGCGGCACTTCTACTTCATGGAAATGAACACGCGCCTGCAGGTCGAGCACGGCGTGACCGAACTGGTGACCGGCCTCGATCTCGTCGAGCAGCAGTTGCGCGTGGCGCAGGGAGAGGCGCTCGCCTTCGGTCAGGACGACGTGGCCATGCGCGGTCACGCCATTGAAGTGCGCGTCTGCGCGGAAGATCCGTGGCAAGGCTATCTTCCGCAGGTGGGCACGCTGGGCCTGTGGCAGCCGCCAGAGGGCATACGCATCGACGCCGCGCTGCACAGCGGCAGCGCCATCACGCCGTTCTACGACTCCATGGTCGCCAAGCTGCTGGCCCACGCCGACACGCGCGAAGCCTGCGCGCTCAAGCTGCAACGCGCCTGCGAAGACACGACGGCACTCGGCGTGCGGACCAATCTCGGTTTTCTGCAGCGCTGTCTCGCGCATCCGCGCTTCATCGCGGGCGAGGTCACCACCGACTTTCTCGGCAAACAGGACTTGGCGAGTGCCGAATGGGCGCACGCGCCATCGCCGCATGCACAGGCCGCCGCGGCGCTGCTGCTCGGCGGCGCCGCAGGCTCGCTCAAGACCCCTGCGCTTGCCAGTGATCGCCGCGAGGGGCGCAGCTTCTGGATGCGCGATGTGACCAGTCACACGGCAGCCACTTTGCATGAATGCACCGCCACGCGCGGCGATGCGCCGGATCAGCTGCACCTGCAATGTCGCGAGGGCCACCCACCCTCCAGACAAAAGCCACAGGCACACCAGACGCATCAGGCGCCAGATGCGACCGATGCGACCACCCCATCCTGGCGCGTGGACAACCTGCTGGGCGGAGCGGACATGGGCGCCAACGGCGGCACGCTGAGCTTCGCGCTCGACGGACTGTGGCGCAGACTGCACTGGCATCGCGACCATGATGGGCGCATCTGGATACAGGATCACGCCAACAGCCATGTATTCGAACGCGTGGTCGACTTTTCCTCGGCCGGTGACGCGGATGGCAAGGGCGGCGTGCTCAAGGCGCCGATGAGCGCGCGCGTCATCGCGGTGTTCGTCGAGGCCGGACAGATGGTGGCCAAGGACGATCCACTGGTCGTGCTCGAGTCGATGAAGATGGAAATGCCCATGCTCGCGCCCTGCGCCGGCAAGGTGGAAAAGCTCAGCGTCGCCACCGGCGCGCAGCTCAATGCGGGCCAGTTGATTCTCGAAGTCGCCGAGCATGGCGACGCAAACGACACGAAGGCCACAGCATGAACCCAACCAACGCCTCCCCCTCCTCCCGCAGCGTGCTGATCGGCGGCGCATCGGGCTTCTGGGGCGACTCGCAGATCGCCGTGCCGCAGCTGCTCGAACAGCCCGGCCTGCAATACCTCGTGTTCGACTATCTGGCCGAGACCACCATGTCCATCCTGCAGCGCGCCCGCCTGCGCGCGCCGGAGATGGGCTATGCGGTGGACTTCGTCACCGCCGCCGTCGCGCCGCATCTCAGGGCCATCACCGAGCGCGGCGTGCGCCTGGTGAGCAACGCCGGCGGTCTCAACCCCGCAGGCTGCCGCGACGCGATTATCAAGATCGCGGCCGAACAAGGCATCGCGCTCAAGGTCGCCATCGTCACCGGCGACGATGTGCTTGAACAGCAATCGCAATTCGAGGTCTGGCCCGGCGAAGCCGGCGGGCAGGCTCTGCCCAAGCTGCTCTCGGCCAATGCCTATCTCGGCGCGGCCCCCATCGCCCGTGCGCTGGCCGCTGGTGCGGACATCGTGATCACCGGCCGCTGCGTGGACTGCGCGCCGCTCGTGGGCATTGCGATGCACGAGTTCGGCTGGACCGAAAGCCAGCACGACCAGCTCGCGCAGGCCTGTCTCGCGGGCCATCTGATCGAATGCGGCGCGCAGGGCTCGGGCGGCCTGTTCACCGACTGGGAGCAGGTGCCCGACTGGTCCGACATCGGCTATCCGCTGGTGCAACTGCAGGCTGACGGCACGTTCGATTTGTTCCAGCCCAGCGGCCATGGCGGTCTCGTCACGCGGCAGACCGTCGGCGAACAGCTGCTCTACGAAATCGGCGATCCCGCCCGCTACGAGCTGCCCGACGTGGTCTGCGATTTCACCGAAGTGCGCATCGACAACGTGCCGGGCCACGAGTCCAGTGGCGGCCGGGTGCGCGTGAGCGGTGCGCGCGGCACGGCACCGAGCGACAGCTACAAGGTCACGGCCACCTATCTGCAGGGCTCGCACATCGCGATCATGATGGCGATTCGCGGCCAGCGCGCCATCGCCAAGGCCAAGCGCACGGCCGATGCGCTGCTCACCCGTACCCGCGCGCAGATGTTGAAGGCAGGCTTTGCAGACTACGGCGAGACGCTGGTCGAGCTGCTGGGCGCCGAATCCATGTACGGCCCGCACCGGCGCGTGAGCGACAGCCGCGAGATCGTGCTGCGCATCGCCGCGCGGCATGACGACAAGCGCGCCCTCGCCTTTCTGCAGAAAGAGGCTTCGTCCGCGGGCACCTCCATGGGACCGGGAACACGCAGCCATTTCGGTGGCCGCTCCGACGTGCAGAGCGTGATCCGCACCACCTCATTCCTCATCCCCAAGCAGGCGGTGGCCGTGCAATGGAACATCGACGGCGATGCCGCCACGCACAGCGTGCCCACCGCCGCCCATGCGGCGCGTGCCGCGCCATCGGCACAGCACGCGCAGACCCACGCCACGGAGCCACCGACGACATCGATGACATCGCATGCCACCTCAACATCTCCGACCCGGCGCATCACCGTCGGCGACATCGCCCACGGCCGCAGCGGCGACAAGGGCGACGACGCCAACATCGGGCTGATGGCGCGCGCGCCGCAGTGGCTCGCACTACTGCGCGAGCAAGTGACAGCAACGCGCGTGCAGGACTACTTTGCGCATCTGATCGCGGGTCCGGTCACGCGCTACGACCTGCCGGGCATCGGCGCGGTGAACTTCGTGCTGCGCCTGGCGCTCGGCGGCGGGGGCTCATGCAGCCTGCGCTCCGATCCGCTCGGCAAGTGCTACGCGCAGATGCTGCTCGACATGGAAATCGACTGCCCCGAGGCGCTGCTGCCCGGCGCGAGCCATTGACGCCAACACCGACACCGACGTCCACACAGATTCTCAACCCGCGTTTCACCCAAAGGAGACTGGTCATGAAGCTGCCCCCCTACGCTAGCCAGAGCCCCCACGAGGCCGTCCGCCGATCGCGCCGCGACTGGCTGCAATGCGCGGCCGGCGCTGGCCTCATGTCGCTGCTGCTGCCGCATTCGCTGCATGCATTCGCAAGCGACGCAGCGGCCCCGGTGACGCGGCTCGACAAGACCGTGCGCATCACCGTGGCCTATGGCGCGGGCGGCGCGTCGGACGCGATCGCGCGCTATGTCGGAGACGCCATCGCCCAGCGCGGCGGCAAGGCCGTGGTGGTGGAGAACAAGCCCGGGGCGGACGGCAACATCGCCGCCGAGTTCGTCGCCCGCGCTCCCGCCGATGCCTACAACCTGCTGGTCTCCGGTTCGTCCACGCATGCGGCCAACGCCACCATCTACAAGAAGCTCGGCTACCACCCGATGACCGATTTCACGCCGCTCGCCAACATGGCGTCGACGCCCTACGCGATGATCGTGAATCCCAAGCGCATCACCCAGAACAACGCGGCCGAGTTCCTCGCATGGGCGAAGAAGGAAGACAAGCCGCTGTCCTTCGCGAGCGCCAACGTCGGCGGCCGCATCGCGGGCGAACGCTTCAAGCAGCTCACGAAAATCAATGCGGTCAACGTGCCCTACAAAAGCAGCGCGCAGGCCATGACCGATCTGATCGGCGGGCAGTTCGACTTCTATTTCTGCGACATGGTCACCGCGCTTCCGCAGATCAAGGCGGGCAACGTGCGTGCGCTCGCGCTCTCCGGCGCAGACCGCGTGCCCAGCCTGCCCGACGTGCCCACGGTCGCCGAACTCGGCTTCGCGGGCTTCGACGTGAGTTCGTGGATCGCCATCTGGAGCGCCAAGGCGTCGACGCCGCCCGCCGTGTCCGCCGCACTCTCGCAATGGATCGGCGAGGCGCTTTCAGCCCCGGCGGGCAAGGAGTTCCTGATGTCCAAGGGGCTCGTGCCGACGCCGGTCACGCCCGACTACCTGACCATGCTGCAGGAGCGCGACACCAAGCTCTGGGGCAAGATCATCATCGACGCGGGCATGCAGCAGCCATGACGCCAGGTGCCGCTCCATCAACGCGAGGCCACGAGCTGCAGCACTTTCTTGGCGCTGTCGCTCTGCGCGTCGTCGCGCCAGTAGAGGTGGAACTGCATCGCGGGCAACGCGGGCAGGCGCACCTGCGAATCGAGCACGCGCACATCGGGCGCAAGCATCTCCAGGGTGCGCGCCGTGATGCCGAGCCCCGCCCGCAGCGCGGCGCGAATACCCGCGAGCGTGGAAGTCTGGAACGCGCAATGCCACGGCATGTCGGCATCGGTCAGCGCCTGCACCATGCTGCTGCGGAACGGGCAGCTGTTCTCCATGAGGATCAGCGGCACCGAGCTGCCCGCCTGATGGCGGTAACGCAGCCCCGCGATCCACGCCACGGGCGAGGAGCGCAGCAGCAGATGCTCGAATCCCGCGTGCGGCACGATGTCCAGCATCAGGTCGATGTCGCCCTTGCGCAGCGCCGTAGCCAGCCAGCGGCTCTGCGCGACCTTGATGTCGATGCTCAGCGTCGGAAAGTTCTCGGCGCAGATCTCCAGATAGGTCGGCACCAGCGTGTCCACCGCATCGGCGCACGCGCCGATCTTCACCGACTGGTGGCTTTCCTGACTGCTGATCACGCGGTAGGCCTCATCGTTGAGCGTGACCATGCGCCGGGCGTACTCGAGCAGCCGCACGCCCTCGGCCGTCAGGCGCTTGCTGCGTCCCACGCGTTCGAACAGCGCGCAGCCCACCAGCTCCTCGAGCTTCTGCATCTGCTGCGACACCGCCGCCTGCGTGCGGAACACCTTTTCCGCCGCGTTGGTGAAGCTCTCGCGCTCCGCCACGGCCACGAAGGTACGCAGCTGGCCGATGTCCAGATTGCGGACGCTCATGCCGCCGCTCGCATTGCCGAGAGGTCATCGGCAACGCATCCGCATCGGCACCGGATTCGGTGCTGCTCAGGCTTGCGCACGGTGTCTCCTTTGGTCGGTGATGCGCCCCGCAGACCACGCTCGGGCGCGATGCATTGTAGTGCGCAGCGGCGCAATCCTCCCGCCTTCATCGGCCGTTGACTCCGGAGAAATCACATGTCCACCACCCCATCGAACGACTGCAACGATCTGGTGCTCGCCACGCGCGAAGGCCCCGTCTGCACCCTGCGGCTCAATCGCGGCGAGTCGCGCAATCCGCTGGGCGGCGGCATGGTGCAGGCCCTGTCCGCCGCGCTGCGCGAGGCGGCCCAATCACCCGAGGTGCGGGTGATCCTGTTCACGGCTGCGGGCCCAGCATTCAGCGCGGGCGGCAATCTCGGCAACATCCAGGACCGGCTGAGCGAACCCGTCGGAGCCGATGGCCGCGACCCGCTGGCCGCCGGCAACCGGCAGTACGGCGAATTCCTCACCCAGCTCGCCAACACGCCCAAGATCACGGTGGCGAGCGTGCATGGTGCGGCCATGGGCGGCGGCGCGGGACTGGCCTGTGCGGTCGACATCTGCATCGGATCGCCCGCCGCGAAGTTCGGCTTTCCCGAGGTCGCCATCGGTCTCGTTCCGGGGCAGATTCTGCCCTTCGTCGCGGCGCGTCTCGGCCTGCAGACAGCGCGCCGCCTGATGCTCACCGGCCAGCGCATCGATGCCGCCGAGGCCCACCGCATCGGCCTGCTCGACTATCTGAGCGACACGCCCGAATCACTGGCCGACAAAACGCAGGAAGTGCTGCGCCAACTGCTCTGCGCCGCCCCGCAGGCGAGCGTCACCACCAAGCGCATGCTGTCCTGCTCGCCCACGGCCCCTCTTGCGGGCAACTCCGCGCTGCCCACCTATCTCGA
Organism: Diaphorobacter caeni; assembly: GCF_015354245.1. GTDB lineage: Bacteria > Pseudomonadota > Gammaproteobacteria > Burkholderiales > Burkholderiaceae_C > Diaphorobacter_A > Diaphorobacter_A caeni. The sequence continues at coordinate 297,760 of NZ_JADKYZ010000007.1, read as the reverse complement.
CGCCGCATCGCACTGGTTCGCCACGCAGATGCGCACCGAGGCCGTCGAGGGCGTGAGCGCATCGCGCGACAAGCGCGCCGCGCGCTGGGCGCCGCAACAGGCTTGAGGCTGGCAAAAGAATCAAAGGAGACACATCACATGGCATCACTCGATGGACTCAAGGTCGTCGACCTCTCGCGCGTGCTCGGCGGCCCGTTGTGCGCGCAGATTCTCGGTGACCACGGCGCGAACGTGATCAAGATCGAAGGCCCCGAGGGCGACGAAACCCGTACCTGGGGCCCGCCGTTTGACGACGCCGGCATGGCGTCCTACTTCGCGGGCATCAACCGCAACAAGCGCACCGTGTGCGTGGACGTGGCTGACCCTGCCGGGCGCGAGCTGGTGTTCCGGCTGCTCGAGGACGCCGACGTGCTGATCGAGAACTTCAAGGTCGGCACGCTGGAGCGCTGGGGCATGGGCTACGAGGAGGTTCTGCGCGCGCGTTTTCCGCGGCTCATCCATTGCCGCGTCACCGGCTTCGGAGCAAGCGGCCCGCTCGGCGGTCTGCCGGGGTATGACGCTGCGGTTCAGGCGCTCAGCGGGCTCATGAGCATCAACGGCGACCCCGATGGCGTGGCCACGCGCATCGGCGTGCCCATCGTCGACGTGACCACCGGCCTCAACGCGGTGATCGGCATCCTCATGGCGCTGCACGAACGCGAAAAGAGCGGGCTCGGCCAGTCCGTGGAGTCGGCACTGTTTGACAGCGCGCTGTTCTCGCTCTATCCGCATTCGATCAACACGCTGTTCACCGGCAAGCCGCCCAAGCGCTCAGGCAACGGCCACCCCAACATCGCCCCCTACGACACCTACGCCACGGCCACCGAGCCCATTTTTCTGGCGGTGGGCAACAACGGCCAGTTCCAGCGCCTGTGCGAGGCCGTGGGCCATGACGATCTCGCGCGTGACGAGCGCTACGTGACCAACGCCACGCGCGCGGTGAACCGCTTCGCGCTCAAGCAGGATCTGCAGGCCGCGTTCAGCGCGTTCGACGCACAGACGCTGTTCGAAAAGCTCGTGGCGGTCGGCGTGCCCTGTGGCGTGATCCAGAACGTGGTCGAAGCGCTCAATCACCCGCACACCGCGCATCGCGGCATGATCGCGGAGGTCGATGGCTTCCGCTCGGTCGCCTCCCCGATCAGGTTCAGCCGCACTCCGGCAAGCTACCGGCTGAAGCCACAGGAGATCGGGCAGAGCACGCTCGATGTGCTGCGCGAGGCTGGGCTCACCGAGGCACAGATGACGCATCTGCAGGAGCGCGGCGTGATCCGCCAGTCCCCCGCTGCCGACTGAACGCCGCCCGGGCTAAGCTCGGGCGGATTGCCGTATGCGCCAGACGCTGTCCGCCACCAGACAGGCCACGGCCACGAAGATCGGGCCGTAGGTGAACCACTGCTGCGGCTGGATGCTCTCGCCGAGCAGCAGCGCGACCAGCGCGAGCAGGACCGGCTCCACATAGCTGAGCAGCCCGAAGAGGCCGAGCGGCAGCAAGCGGCTCGCCATCATGTAAAGCGCCAATGCCACGGCGCTGAGCACGCCGAGCACGGGGATCAGCAGCCACAGGTGTGCATGGTCGGCGATCAGCGACAGTGACGACGGCGTGCGGGTGACGAACCACAGCGCGGGCGGTGCGAGCAGCGCCATGTCCAGCCAGTGGCCACCGATGTGGGCCGTGCCGATACGCCGGCGGAACGCGAAATACACGGTGTAGCCGATGGCGACGAACCAGGTTTCCCACGCGAGCCCACCCGCAGTCAGCAGCTCATGCAGCACGCCCAGCGTGGCAAGGCCTGCCGCCGCCATCTGCCCGTGCGAGAGACGCTCGCCGAACAGCACGCGCCCCGCAAGCACCATGACGAGCGGCAGCAGAAAGTAGCCGAGCGACACCGCCATCGCACGCCCGTGGATCGGCGCCCAGAGAAACAGCCAGAGCTGCCCGCCGAACAGCGCCGCGCTGAACAGCAGCGCGAGCGCAAACGGCGGATGGCGCAGCACGCGCTGGACCAGCTGCGTCACCTTCATCGTCTCGCCGCGCCACAGCAGCAGCAAGGTGGTGAACGGCAACGTGCTCAGCACCCGCCAGCCGAAGATCTGCTCGCCGTCCAGCGGCACGAGCGCGGGCGCGATGTAGTAGAGAACACCGAACAGGAACGACGCCGACACGGACGCAATCAGACCTTTGAACACGACGGAACCTGAGGAGTGGAATGGGCTTGAATGGAAACGGGGGAGGCAATGTCTTGTTTGCCTGGAATTCCGGCGGCGGCGCAGGGGGCGCGGCGGCGGCATACCGACTGATCGGGCAAGTGGATATGGGAATTTCTGCGCGCATTGTCCCCCAAGCGCGCAGTTTCTGCTTTTGCTCAGGCCATTGCCCTTCCGCCCCACTACAGTGATCCGATCGTCACCCGCAGCAATGTGTGCGCCCACACCATGCCCCAAACCATGCCCTACACCGCCGCCCTCCTCCTCTGTCTGGTCGTCCATGTGAGCGACGGCGACAGCCTGTTCGCGCGCTGCCATGAGCCGGGCGCGTCCGCCTTCTGGCCCGTCAAGGTGCGCATCGCCGACATCGACGCACCCGAGCTCGCCCAGCGCTTCGGGCGCGCGTCGAGAGCGAACCTCGAGGCGCTGTGTCTCGGCAAGGAGGCGGAAATCGCCACCGTCACCCGCGACCCGTACGAACGCCTCGTCGCCCACGTGCGCTGCGGCGGCGTCGATGCGGCCGGCGCACAGGTGCAGTCCGGCCTGGCGTGGCTGTACACATGGCGACGCAGGTCCATCCCCACACTACAGGCTTTGCAGGACCGGGCGCAGGCCCGGCACCTTGGCCTGTGGTCCGAAGCCAGCCCGCAGGCGCCGTGGAACTACCGCAGGCAACACCCACCGTACGGCCACGAATGACCCGCACGGCGCTGGGCGCGCTTGTCCAAGCGCCAGCGCAAACTCTGCCAACTTGGTAGCATTCCCCGTGCAGCGCGCCGTGGCTGCCGCTCACAACAACGTACAACATCGATCGCAAGCCGCCTCCTCCCGTGCAGCAGCCCGCCCCCACTCCTCCGCCGCAGAGCATCTACCGACACTCCGCGTTTCTCTCCTTCATGGCCTCTCGCCTGCTGGCCGTGTTCGCCACGCAGGTGCAGGCCGTGGTCGTCGCCTGGCAGGTCTACGACCTCACCCGCTCGCCGATGGCGCTGGCCTACGTGGGCCTCGCGCAGTTTCTGCCGATGCTGGTGCTGCTGCTGCCCGCCGGTGACCTGATCGACCGCTTTGCGCGCAAGCCGATTCTGGCGACGAGCTGGGCGGTCGGCGCGGTCTGCAGCGCGCTGCTGTGGTGGCTGTCGGGGCATGGCGCGGCGGGCGTGAGCGGCATCTACGCGGTGCTGGTGCTGTTCGGCTGCTCGCGCGCGTTTTCGGGCCCGGCGCTGCAGAGCCTGCTGCCGCAGATCGTCGCGCGCGAACAGCTTGCGCAGGCCATCGCGGCCAACAGCATGATCATGCGCTCGGCCTCCATCGGCGGCCCCTTCCTTGGCGGCGTGCTCTACGCCATCGGTGGCGGCGAGCTGACCTACGCCGTCTGCTGCGCCTGCCTGCTCGTGGGCACCGCGCTGCTCGTGTGGCTCGTGCCCGTGAAATACGCCTCCCCGCCCTCGCCCGTGCAAGGCACCATGCTGGACCGCTTCGGGGCCGGCATCCGCTTCATCCGCACCCGCCCCATCATTCTGGGCACCATTTCGCTCGACCTGTTCGCCGTGCTGCTCGGCGGCGTGATCGCGCTGCTGCCGATCTACGCGCACGAGGTGCTGCACGTCGGCCCGCAAGGCCTCGGCGCGCTGCGCAGCGCCATGGCCATCGGCGAAGTGAGCGCGGGTCTCTACCTGAGTCTGCGCCCCTTCAACCGCAAGGTGGGCCGCACCATGTTCATCGCCGTCGCCATCTTCGGCGTGGCCAACCTGGTGTTCTCGCTGTCCACGGTGTTCGTGGTCTCGTTCATCGCGCTGATGGTCGCGGGGGCCGCCGACATGGTCAGCGTCTACATCCGCGGCGCACTCGTGCAGTTCTCCACGCCCGACCACATGCGCGGGCGCGTCAATGCGGTCAACATGCTGTTCATCGGATCATCCAACGAACTCGGTGAATTCCGCGCGGGCACCAGCGCCGCATGGGTGGGCGCGGTGCCTGCCGCCGTTCTGGGCGGCGTCTGCACGCTGGCGGTGGTGGGCCTGTGGTCGCGCATCTTCCCGACGCTGCGCGACGTGGACAAGTTCGAGGAAGCGGCGCGGCCTGAAGACCAGTGAGTCGACACGACCTTATGCCGCAGGCCCCGGCACCGTGTGCAGCAGCACCGGCATCTCGCCGTCCGCGCTCACGCTCTCCAACTGCACGCCAAAGCCCCACAGCCGCGCCGCGTGGCGCAGCACCTCGGGCGCATCGTCCGACAGCGGGTGCCCCTTGTGCTGTGTGTGGCGCAGCGTGAGGCAGCGGTCGCCGCGCAGGTTCACGTTCCAGACTTGAATGTTGGGCTCGCGCGCGCCCAGGTCATATTGCTGCGACAGCGTCTGGCGCAACGTGCGGTAGCCGTCCTCGTCATGGATCGCGCTCACCAGCAGATCGCTTTCCTCGGCATCGTCATGGATCGCGAACAAGCGCATTTCGCGCATCAGGCGCGGGCTCAGAAACTGGCCGACGAAGCTCTCGTCCTTGAAATTCTGCATCGCGTAGTGCAGCGTCGGCAGCCAGGGCGAGCCCGCGATGTCGGGGAACCAGCGGCGGTCCTCCTCCGTCGGTTCGCGGCAGATGCGCTGGATGTCGCGGTACATCGAAAAGCCCAGCGCATACGGGTTGATGCCGCTGTAGGCGCGGTGCCCTGCCGGTGGCTGGTAGATCACGTTGGTGTGCGAGGACAGCCATTCGATCATCACGCCATCGGTCAACCAGCCCTCGTCATACATGGTGTTGAGCAGGGTGTAGTGCCAGAACGTGGCCCAGCCCTCGTTCATCACCTGGGTCTGGCGCTGCGGGTAGAAATACTGCGCGATCTTGCGCACGATGCGGATGATCTCGCGCTGCCATGGCTCGAGCAGCGGCGCGTTCTTTTCGATGAAGTACAGCAGATTCTCTTCCGGCTCCTTCGGAAAGCGCTCGTTCTGCCGCGCTGCGCTGTCCTTGTCGGGCCGCGCGGGCAAGGTGCGCCAGAGCTCGTTGACCTGCTGCTGCGCGTAGGCCTCGCGCTGTTCGCGCTCGGCAAGTTCGCGCGCGAGGCTCTTCTTGGAAGGCCGCTGGTAACGGTCCACCCCGAGGTTGGACAGCGCATGGCAGGAATCGAGCCACTGCTCGACTACGGCCAGCCCATGGCGCTCCTCGCACTGCGCGATGAAGTCACGCGCGAACACGAGGTAGTCGATGATGCTGCCCGCATCGGTCCACATGCCGAACAGGTAGTTGTTCTTGAAGAAGCTGTTGTGCCCGTAGGCCGCGTGCGCGATCACCAGCGCCTGCATGGCGGTGGTGTTCTCCTCCATCAGATAGCTGATGCAGGGGTTGGAGTTGATGACGATCTCGTAGGCGAGCCCCATGTGGCCGCGCCGGTAGCGCCGCTCGGTCGCGAGGTACTCCTTGCCGTAGCTCCAGTGGCGGTAGCCCACGGGCATGCCGATGCTGGAGTACGCGTCCATCATCTGCTCGGCGGAGATCACCTCGAGCTGGTTGGGATAGGTGTCGAGCCCGAAGCGCTCAGCCGTGGCCGCGATGGCCGCGTGGTAGCGCTCGATGAGCTCGAAGGTCCAGTCCGTGGGATCGGGCAGCGGCCCCTCCGGGCGCTTGCCTGCGGGCAGCAGATCGGACGGCACCGTGCCGCGCTGCGGGCGGTCGGACGCGAACGGAGGCCTGCGCTGACCGGGTGGAAGGCGCCGCGCGAGCGCCGGGTATTGAGAGAGGTTCATACGCTCACCCCCTCTTTCTTGAACAGATCACGGAACACCGGATAGATGTCGCTCGGCTCGGACACCTTGCGCATCGCGAAGTGCGGGAATCGCCCGACGAGCGTGCTGTACTCCTCCCAGAGATTCTGCTCTTCCTGCACCACCTGCACGTAAGCGAAATAACGCACCAGCGGCAGGATCTTCTCGGCCAGCATGTTGTGGCAGGTGACGCCATCGTCACCGTAGTTGTCGCCGTCGCTCGCCTGCGCGACGTAGATGTTCCAGTCCTCCACCGGGTAGCGCGTGCGGATGATCTGGTCGAGCAGCACCAGCGCGCTGCTCACCACCGTGCCGCCGCTCTCCTGCGAATGAAAGAACTCGTCCTCGCCGACTTCGGAGGCCTGCGTGTGATGGCGGATGAAGACGATGTCGATCTTCTCGTAGTGCCGCGTGAGGAACAGGTAGAGCAGGATGAAGAAGCGCTTGGAGAGCTCCTTGCGGTGCTGGTCCATCGAGCCCGACACGTCCATCACGCAGAACATCACGGCCTGGCTGCTCGGCGACGGCACGCGGGTGCGGTTGCGAAAGCGCAGGTCCAGCGGATCAAGAAACGCCACCCGGCCGATGCGCTCGCGCAGCGTGTCGATGCGCCGCTGCAGCTCTGCGATGGCTTCGCTCGTGCCATCGTCCTGCGCGAGCAGCGAATCGAGCTGCTCCTGCAGCTCGGTCAGCTCGCGATGCGGTGCCTTGGTCAGCGCGATGCGCCGCCCGAGCGCGCCGCGCATGGTGCGCACCACCGCCAGATTGTGCGGCGTGCCGTCATGGCTGTAGCCCGCGCGACGCAGCTTGTACTGCGGCGTGTTGCCGATGTGGGTGCGCAGCAGCCGGGGCAGCGCCAGGTCCTCGAAGAACAGTTCCATGAACTCTTCCTTGCTCAGCGTGAAGGTGAAGTCGTCCTCCCCCTCCCCGCTGTCGCTGGCCTGCGATCCGCCACCGCCCGCGCCGCCCTGCGGCTTGGCGATGCGGTCACCGCGCACATGCTCGCTGTTGCCCGGATGCACGGTGTCGCGCACGCCGCCCTGACCATGGTGAAACGACGGCTCGCGGATGTCCTTCTTCGGGATGGTGATGCTCTCCGCCTGTTCGATATGGCGGATGTCGCGCTTTCCCACGGCGCGGCGCACCGCCTCGGCAATCTGCTCCTTGTAGCGGCGCACGAAGCGCTCGCGGTTGCCCACCGACTTGTTCTTGCCAGCGAGCCTGCGGTCGATGATTTGCAATGCCATCCATGCCTCCGAGCGTGGCCCGACGCGGTCTTGCGTCCTTCCGTTCCCCACCACCCACCAGTCAGCTGCTCTTGCGCACCCGCAGATACCATTCGCAGAGCAGGCGCACCTGCTTGGGCGTGTAGCCCTTGGACTCCATGCGCGTGACGAAATCCTCGTGCTTGCGCGCGTCTTCCGCGCTGGCCTTGGCGTTGAAGCTGATCACCGGCAGCAGCTCCTCGGTGTTCGAGAACATCTTCTTCTCGATCACGAGGCGCAGCTTCTCGTAGCTCGTCCAGCTTGGATTCTTGCCTTGATTGTTGGCGCGCGCGCGCAGCACGAAGTTCACGATCTCGTTGCGGAAATCCTTGGAATTCGCGATGCCCGCGGGCTTCTCGACCTTCTCGAGTTCGGCATTCAGCGCGTTGCGATCGAACACCTCGCCGGTGTCGGTGTCGCGGTACTCGCTGTCCTGGATCCAGTAGTCGGCATAAGTGACGTAGCGATCAAAGATGTTCTGGCCATACTCGCTGTAGCTCTCGAGATAGGCAGTCTGGATCTCCTTGCCGATGAATTCCGCGTAGCGCGGCGACAGGTACTCCTTGATGTAGCTGGTGTACTTGCTCTCGAGCTCGGCGGGGAACTGCTCGCGCTCGATCTGCTGCTCCAGCACGTACATGAGGTGCACCGGATTGGCCGCCACCTCGGTGCTGTCGTAGTTGAACACTTTGGACAGGATCTTGAACGCGAAGCGGGTGGAGATGCCCGACATGCCCTCGTCCACGCCCGCGTAGTCGCGGTACTCCTGATAGCTCTTGGCTCGCGGATCGGTGTCCTTGAGGCTCTCGCCGTCGTAGACCTGCATCTTGCTGAAGATGCTCGAATTCTCGGGCTCCTTCAGGCGCGTGAGCACCGAGAACTGCGCCATCATCTTGAGCGTGCCGGGCGCGCAGACCGCATGGGCGAGCGAGGACTCGCGGATCAGCTTTTCGTAGATCCGCACCTCCTCGGACACCCGCAGGCAATAAGGCACCTTGACGATGTAGATGCGGTCGAGAAACGCCTCGTTGTTGCGGTTGTTGCGGAAGGCCTTCCATTCGCTCTCGTTGCTGTGCGCCAGCACCAGCCCCTCGAAGGGAATCGCGCCGAAGCCCTCCGTTCCCTTGTAGTTGCCCTCCTGCGTGGCGGTGAGCAGCGGGTGCAGCACCTTGATGGGCGCTTTGAACATTTCGACGAATTCGAGCAGGCCCTGGTTGGCGAGGCTCAGTCCTCCCGAATAGCTGTAGGCGTCGGTGTCGTCCTGCGCGAAGCTCTCGAGCTTGCGGATGTCCACCTTGCCGACGAGGCTGGAGATGTCCTGATTGTTCTCGTCCCCCGGCTCGGTCTTGGCGATGCCGATCTGCTTGAGGATGCTGGGATAGCGCTTGACCACGCGGAACTGCCGGATGTCGCCGCCGAGTTCGTCGAGCCGCTTCACGGCCCAGGGCGAGAGCACGCGCTTCAGGCAGCGCTGCGGAATGCCGAACTGCTCTTCGAGCAGCGGCCCGTCCTCCACCGGATCGAACAGTCCCAGCGGCGATTCGTTGACCGGAGAGCCCTTGAGCGAATAGAACGGCACCTTCTGCATCAGGTATTTGAGACGCTCGGCGATCGAGCTCTTGCCGCCGCCGACGGGGCCGAGCAGGTAGAGGATCTGCTTGCGCTCTTCCAGGCCCTGCGCGGCGTGGCGGAAGAAGCTCACCACCTGTTCGATGGAGTCCTCCATGCCGTAGAACTCAGCGAACGCGGGGTAGCGCCGGATCACCTTGTTGGCGAACAGCCGCGAGAGCTGCGGGTCGCTTCGCGTGTCCACCATCTCCGGCTCGCCGATGGCTGCAAGCATGCGCCGCGCGGCACTCTCGTAGACCATGGGATCGCGCTGGCACAGAGCGAGGTATTCGTCGATCGACATTTCCTCTTCACGCAGGCGAACGTAGCGGGCTGCAGAGTTGCTGATGACATCCATACGACTTCCTCCATCGCGGCACCCGAGAGCGAAAAGTGCCGCAAAAAAGTTGCGAGACATTCGTTACCGAATGGAGTCGTTGTAGCACCTCGCAAGCAATTTGGATAGGTCGTCTGTCCTACGTGTGCAAAGGCGTCCACAGGTGCAAGATAACCAGTTCCGCCGCATTGGAATTCGCATGGGATTCAAGCCCTGCCGCGCGCCCGGCGCGAGCAAGGGCCAACACCATCGGCATCGCGTCGAGATGATTTCGACGCGATGGCGCGATGGCCTGCAATGCAAAGAATCGTCAAGCCTTGAAAGTGCCGCTCAGAAGCTCGGGCAGACGTTGGGCAGCCATGCGGAATCCACAGGCCTGCGCGTGTCCGCCGCCGCCCATGCTCACGGCCAGCACCGAGCAGTCGTAGCCGCGCTGCGATCGCAGTCCAGCCTTGATCTGGCCTTCCGAGCCGACCTGCCACATCAGCGCGAAGGTGCCGCTTTCAGCCGACAGAAGATCGCCGACGAGACTGTGGAACGCGCCCGGCGCATTCACCATCAGACCCTGCTCGCCGTTGAAGTTGACAGGCTGCGCATCGCGCGCGATGTCGGCCGCGAGGTTGCGGAACTTCTCGTCCATGGCATCGCCGCGCGCGACGAAGGCGGCCAGCTGCTCGGGCGTGAAATCGGCGATCTCCTGCCAGCGCTGCAATTCGAACGGTTCGAGGTCGAGCGCCGAGACGAAACCACGCGTCTGCGGATACTGCCAGCGCCACAGGTCGCGGTCTTCGACGAAGCGGATGAGTTCGGGAACGGGCGCATCGCCGTGAAAGAACTCCCAGGACAGGCGCGCGCCGGACTTGTTCATGTCGAAATGCACCACCCCGCAGCGGCAGCGGTAGTTGCCTATCTCGCGCTGCGCGCTGATGTGGTGGTCGAGCAGCACGAGCTGGGCCGCGCGTTCGTCGATCTGCGCGAGAATTTCCGCGTTGAACGAGAAGTCGAGAATGTAGACCGCGCGACCTTCGAGCGGCGGCAGATCGTCCATGGTCTTCACCTGACCGTGCGTGAGCCCCACGCACTCCACCTCGCCCTCGTAGAACGTCCAGGCGGCCCATGCCGCCGAGAAGCCGTCCGCACATCGACCGTGGTACAGAATGAGCGGCGAAGGATCATCGCGCCTGGCCTGCACGAGCAGGGACAGCGGCAGAATGGAGGGGGTCTTGTGCGTTGCGCTGGCGGTGATGTTCATGCTCATCATTGTGATGCCAATCACCAGCTATGCTTACCGCTTATTGACCAATTTTTCCTATCGCCATCGTGTCACCCGAGAGTCCATCCGCCCCGCTTCCACAGCTTTCACCGCTTCCGCCGCTCGAACTGCTCTGGCACGATGAACATATGGTGGCCGTCTACAAGCCTGCGGGCTGGCTGGTGCATCGAACGGGACTGGACGCGGGCGAAACGCGCTTCGTGATGCAGGCCCTGCGCAACCAGCTCGGCCAGCATGTCTATCCGGTGCATCGGCTGGACAAAGGCACCTGCGGCGTACTGGTCATGGGCCTGCACCCGGATGCCACGCGCGAACTGGCGCAGGCGTTTCAGCGCCACGATGTGACCAAGGAATATCTCGCCCTGGTGCGCGGCTGGGCACCACCGATCAGCGACGTGGACCACGCGCTGCGCCCCGACGATGCACCGCCCGACGCACCGGTGCAGGACGCGCGCACGCTGCTGCGCTGCATCGCGAAGCTGGAACTGCCCATCGCGAGCGATCCGCGGTTCGAGCACACGCGCGCCTCGCTGGTGCACGCAACGCCGTTCACCGGCCGCCGCCATCAGATCCGCAGGCATCTGAAGCACATCGCCCACCCGATTCTGGGCGACGCCACGCACGGCAAAGGCCCGCTCAACCGCTGGTGGGCCGCTCAGCTCGGGCTGCAGCGGCTGTGGTTGCACGCGTGGAAGCTGTCGATTCCACATCCGGTGACGGGCGCGAGACTGCATCTGCACAGCGGGCTGTCGTTGAATCCTCAGGACGTGAAGCCTGCAAATGCCGATTTGCAGGATTGGAATGACCGCGTGCTCAACATGCCATGGGTGCATGCGGAAGGGCCCACGGATCTCCCACTTTCCAGCAAAGCGTAACAAGCCTCCAACCATCCGACGCCAGTTGGAATCCTGTGGTCGGTAACGGTTTGGTTTCGCGCTCTGGTCTGACACGCAATCTCCATCCGGCCAGCCTCTAATGAAGGCTCTCGCACTCGCGTCATTGCCCGGATCGTCCGGTGCCTGATCTTGGCCCCACCACCAGGAGACACACCATGTCAGCAACTGCCACCATTCACGGCCTCGTCACCTACCGAGAGGGTGAAGGCGTCCCGATGACCATTCCGGAAGGCCCGGTCGAACTGGACTACGCGCCCGACAGCGTCACGATCAGCTGGATGGATGATTCCAGAACCGCCGGTCTCGCAGCGATTCCGCGTGACGAATACGACCGCTACGTCCGTGAAGGCAAGCTCAGGCTGCATCCCAAGAAGAGCTGAGATCGTCAACACGCTCTGAGTGCCTTTGCGGCGCTTTCACTCCGGCGTGCGGGGCCGCTCACGACTCGGGGCCTTGCGCTTCTTGCGCTTGTCCATCTCGGCCTTCTTGAGCGCTCTGGCCTCTTCCTTGATCGCCGCTTCGGCCAGCCAGCCTTCGTACTCTGCGGGGGTCTCGAGTGAGATGCGGCCCAGCACGCCGCTGCGGAAATCCGTCAGCACGATCTCGGAAGCCTTCTGCAGGTTGAGCTTGCCGCCCGGCATCACCGCGCCGCGCTTGCGGGCGATCTTCTCGAGCACTTCATCGTCGTGCAGCGCGCCGATCTCGGCCGCCTCGAGCCCGAGCTTGTAGCGCTCGCTCAACTGCGCTCCGTAGTGCAGCTTCAGGTAGGCCAGCAGATCGAGCACCACGCTTTCCTCATCGTAGGCATTGCGGCCCACCGCGCCGGAAGCGGCCAGCCGGTCCCCGCTCTGGTCCACGACGATGCGTGGCCACAGCATGCCGGGGGTGTCCCAGAGATAGAAATCGTCGGCCAGCACGATGCGCTGCTCGACCTTGGTGACCCCTGCCTCGTCGCCGGTCTTGGCCTGGCGCTTGTCCGAGAGCGTGTTGATCAGCGTGGACTTGCCCACGTTGGGAATGCCGCAGATCAGCACCCGCATCGGCTTCGCGAGGCCCGTGCGCGTGGGCGCGAGCTTGCGGCAGCCCTCGATCAGCTTGCGCGCGGGGGCCGCGTCGGAGGCGTCCAGCGCGATCGCGTGCGTCTCGAGCTTGGCGTTGTACCAGTCGAGCCAGAGCGGCGTGCGCGTCGGGTCGGCCAGATCCTGCTTATTGATCACCTTGAGCGCCGGCTTGTGGCCGGTGAGCTCGGCCAGCAGCGGATTGGCGCTGGAGCCCGGCAGGCGCGCGTCCAGCATCTCGATGACCACATCGATGTCCTTGATGCGCTCCTCGATCGCCTTGCGCGTCAGGTGCATGTGACCGGGAAACCATTGAATGGCCATGGAACTGTACTTTCACGAATAGAGACTGAATCGGGAGACAAGGATAATCAGGCTTTTGCCTCAGCAGCGTGGCCGCGTGCCGCGCCCCGCCTTCACATGTCTGCCCCCACTACACCGTCGCGCAAACTCGACAACGATGTGCTTTTCAAAGGCGTCATCTGCGCCCTCATCGGAGCGATCATTCTTCTGGCGCCGTATTTCTCCCGCTCGCCTGACGTGCAGGATCTGATGCGCCAAGCCTATATTGTCGGCTGGTTTGCACTGGCGCTCGGAATTGCCTTTCTCGTGCAGTACGCCGTGCGCCTCAAAAAGCGCCGCGTGCTCGACGCCGAAACCGCCAGCTATCTTGAGCAGAACGCGCCCAAATCCAAGTCGAAGCGCCGCGACAGGTGAGCCCGGATCCCGCTGAATTCACGCTGCAGCAGCTCGCCACCGTGCGCATCACGGGCGAGCTGGAACAGGCGCGCCAGTTGTTTTGCGCGCTGCAAAGGCAAGCACAGGGGCTCGGCGTACAACTGCGCCGCACGCCACCCGAGCCCGACACCTGCTGCGGGCGCGGCTGCAACGGCTGCGTGTGGGAAGGTTTCTACGCCGCCACCGAGTTCTGGCGGCAGGACGCCGTCGAAGCCTGCCAGCACGCGCTTGCATCCTCGGGCATGATCGGCACAGAATCCGGCAGCGGTCCCTGACTGAACGAGCCCAAAGCTCACCGGGGGCCAGCGCCAACCAGCCAACTTTTTGAAAGCACGAAAAGCACGCCATGGAGACAACCCCCAAAGCCCCCACGACATCGAACGCCCCACGCACCGGCGGACAGGTCCTCGTCGATCAGCTCGTGCTGCATGGCGTGAAGCAGCTCTTCTGCGTGCCCGGCGAAAGCTATCTGGCCGCGCTCGACGCGCTGCATGACGCCAAGGTCGAGGTCACCATCTGCCGCCAGGAAGGCGGCGCCACGATGATGGCCGAGGCCCAGGGCAAGCTCACCGGCCAGCCCGGCATCTGCTTCGTCACGCGCGGTCCGGGCGCGACCAATGCCTCGGCCGGCATCCACATCGCACATCAGGATTCGACGCCGCTGATCGTCTTCGTCGGCCAGGTCGCGCGCGGCATGATGGAGCGCGAAGCGTTTCAGGAGCTCGACTACGGCGCGGTCTTCGGCACCATGACCAAATGGACCGTGCAGATCGACGACGCCGCCCGCATCCCCGAACTGGTCTCGCGCGCCTTCCACGTCGCCACCTCCGGCCGTCCGGGCCCGGTCGTCATCGCTCTGCCCGAAGACATGCTGACCGACATGGTCACCGTGCCCGACGCGCGCCCCTACACGGTCAACGAGATCCACCCCGGCGCGGACGCCATCGCCGAACTGAAGCAGCGCCTTGAAAAGGCCGAGCGCCCCGTCGTCATCGTCGGCGGCACGCGCTGGGACGAGGCCGCCGTGCAGAATCTCGTCAGCTTCGCGAGCCACTGGCAGCTTCCGGTCTACTGCTCTTTCCGCCGCCAGATGCTGTTCCCCGCGAACCATGCAAGCTACGGCGGCGACCTCGGTCTGGGCGTCAACCCCAAGCTGCTCGCGCGCATCCGCGCCAGCGATCTGGTGATCGTGCTCGGCGGTCGCCTGTCGGAAATCGCATCGCAGAGCTACGAACTTTTCAGCATCCCCGAGCCGCAGCAGGCCATGGTCCACATCCATGCCGACGCCAACGAACTCGGCCGCCTCTACCACGCGGCCCAGTCCATCAACGCCACGCCCCAGCCCATGGCCGCCGCGCTCGCAGGTCTGGGTCAACCCGCCACTGCGCCCCGCTGGGCGCAGCACACGCAGGACGCCCACGCCGAATACCTCGCCTGGAGCGATCCCGCCAAGATCCAGATCCCCGGCGACCTGCAGATGGGCGCCGTGATGGGCCACCTGCGCGAGGTGCTTCCGGCCGACACCATCTTCTGCAACGGCGCGGGCAACTTCGCCACCTGGGTGCACCGCTTCTGGCCCTTCACCACCTTCGCCAGCCAGCTCGCGCCCACCAGCGGCTCCATGGGCTACGGGCCACCGGCAGGCGTCGGCGCCAAGCGCCTGTGGCCTGAACGCGAGGTCGTGATCTTCGCGGGCGATGGCGACTTTCTCATGCACGGACAGGAGTTCGCGACCGCGATCCAGTACAGCCTGCCCATCATCGTCGTACTGCTGGACAACGCGATGTACGGCACCATCCGCATGCACCAGGAACGCGAATACCCAGGCCGCGTGAGCGGCACCGAACTGAAGAACCCCGACTTCGCCGCCTACGCCAAGGCCTTCGGGGGCCACGGCGAAACCGTGCGCACGACCCAAGAGTTCGCCCCCGCTCTGGCCCGCGCACGCGCCAGCGGACTGCCGAGCATTCTTCACTGCTTCATCGACCCCGAGGCGATCACGCCGACGGGAACACTGAGCGGGATTCGCAAGGCGGCCGAGGACAAGCAGCGCAAGTAAACGCCGCACACGGACACCGCCAAGCGCGGGCCGGATCGATATCCGGCCCGCGCTTTTTCCTGGAGTGCGCGAAAGCACCGCGCCCAGTTCGCAGTAGCAACACCCCCAGCACAGCCAAGCACCACCCGATATACTTTTGGCCGCTTTTCAGCCCTGCCCGTGCCCGGTTTCTTCGCATGCATCCAACCACAGTCCACCCCCTTCGCCCCAAGTCCTCCGTCCCGCTCTGCGCCTGCGCTCTCGCGCTGCTCACGTTGACCGCCTGCGGCAGCAATCCGCCCGAGAAGTCCACCTCCGCCGCTGCGGTGACAAACACGACGGGCGCCGCCCAGCCGCCCATCAAGATCGGCCTCGCGCTCGGCGGTGGGGCCGCCAAGGGGTTTGCGCACATCGGCGTGATCAAGATGCTGGAGGCCAACGGCTTCACGCCCGCCGTGGTGTCAGGCACCAGCGCGGGCAGCGTGGTGGGCGCGATGTATGCGAGCGGCATGTCGTCCTTCGAGCTGCAGGAGAAGGCCGTGGCGCTCGACGAAGCGAAGATCCGCGATCTGCAGCTGTCCACCGGTGGGCTGGTGCAGGGGCAGAAGCTTGAAGACTATGTGAACGAGCAGGTGCGCAACAAGCCGCTGGACAAGCTCGGCAAGCCGTTCGTGGCCGTGGCGACGCGGCTGGAGGATGGCGAGCGCACCGTGTTCGCCGTTGGCAACACCGGTCAGGCGGTGCGCGCCTCGAGCAGCGTGCCGGGAGTGTTCCAGCCGGTCAGCATCGGCAAGTACCACTACGTTGATGGCGGCATCACCAGCCCCGTGCCGGTGGATGCCGCGCGCAAGCTGGGTGCCGACATCGTGATCGCGGTCGACATCTCGAACAAGGCGCGAGGCGCCGCACCGGGCAACATGCTCGGTGCGCTGAACCAGTCGATCGCGATCATGGGGCAGAAGCTGGGCGCGGCCGAGCTGGAGCGCGCGGATGTCACCATCCGCCCCAAGGTGCTGGACATCGGCCCCGCCGATTTCAGCCAGCGTGCGACCGCCATCGTCGAAGGCGAAAAGGCCGCCGTGGCCGCCATGCCCGAGATCCGCAAGCGCGTGGCCGAACTGCAGGCGCAGCGGGCGCAGGCGATGAAGCTCGCCCAGCAGCAGGCCGACGAGGCACGCCTTCAGAAGTGCATGAACGAGCGCTCGCGCATGCAGAAACTCTCCGGCATGGTGGGGCTCGACAGCAGCTGCGAGAAGCCCTGAGAGCGGACGAGCATCGTCGTCCGCAAGCAACTTTGCATTGGTTTTCCACCCTGCAGAATGGCCGTTCGACTTCGCGCGAGATCCATGCACGCCATGGACACGCCATAGGCACGCCGTGGTTTTGCGCCCGGCGAGCACGCCCTTTCTCTCGTGAACTGGTTGGCCCGCACCGTTCCGGCTGCCTCATTCCCGTGTCCTATGAATGACACCCGACCAACTGCCCGAGCAAATCAGTGAGGGTTCGAGTTACGTCCTCAAAAATGCGTACATTTGCGAAAAATGTATTAATTTTTATCACGGATGTGACCTTGAAAAACGCAATCCACAAGCCTTTGAGCCTGAGCCTTCAGACGCTGGGCATCATCGCTCTGTCCGCTGGCCACTTGAGCGCCACCGCAGCCCCCGGGACCCCTGGCACGCCGCAGATTCCGACCGTCCTGTATCAGGAAGACTTCGACAATCCGGCGCAGACCGTTCCCGCCACCGACCGGGCGCTGATGATCGACGAATACAGCAGCGCATCGATGAGTGCGGGCGGCACCGCCATGACATACCGGGCCGCCGGGATGTACCAGACGCAGAACGGCGTCACCGTGACCAATGCGCAGGCCGTGGACGCCAATGTGCCGCTCTGGAGCAATGCCCAGTGGTGCAATGGCATCATCACGAACTACGACAAGGCGACGTATCCGAACGGCAACCTCAACACCTACTACCCGGCGCTGTACCCCGCGTCCGACACGAACGCCTCCGGCGAGACGGGTGGCGTTCCGCTGATCTGCTCGGCCAAGAATGCCGGCTCCTCATCCAGCGCCTGGTCCGCACTGCGCTTGCTTGCCTATGCGCTCGGCAAGGTGTCCAAGCCAGCAGGCACTGAAGCTGACTGGAGGGCCAATCATGTCGTCGCGGCCTATACCCAGCTTCCGTCCAATCGAGCCGCTCCCAGCGGCTTCCCCAAGCTCGCACAGCTGGAGACGGCGAGCCCCATCGAGATGCCCGCGGGTGGCCGGTTCATCACTTTCTCGGTGGCCACGGCCGCGCTCAACTGCCAGATCAGAGGACCCGAGCTGTATTTCGAGCTGCTCACGAGCAACCCGAGCACCACCGTGCCACTCAACACGACCGCCATCAACCCATGTACCGATGCGGACAAGGTCGCGTTCAGCAACAGCTCCTTCCCCGCAGGATCTCCGACGATTCCGAACAATTCCACGATCTACGCCGCGCAGGTTCCCGGCACGGTGGCGTATCAGGTGAACGGTTCGTCGATCAGCATGCGGCTGCTCAACGGCAACTCCAACGGCAACGGCAATGACGCGGCCGTAGACAATCTGCAGGTGCTGGACATCACTCCGCAGTTGGACAAGACCTTCTCGGTGTCATCGATGAATGCGTCCGCCACGGCCACGCTGACCTTCACCGCCACCAACACCGATGATCTGCTCGCCAAGAAGGGCTGGTCGTTCACCGACACCCTGCCCGCAGGCTTCGAATTCGTGCCCGTCCCAGCAGCCGCCGATGCCTGTGCGGGCACCACGGCGGTCACCATCTCCAGCCCCAATACATTGAGCGTCACCGCCGGTGAGCTGCTCGCAGGACAAGGCGCGTGCACCATCCAGGTCGGCGTCAAGGCGACACAGCACGTGCCGCCCGCCGGGCTCACACTGGTCAACGGCCCGACGGTCAATCCCGCGCAAGGTCAGGTGACAACGAACTACATCAACCCGCCCAACGATGCCACGCTGACCATCGTGCCCGACGAGGCCGACGTGGTGGCGACACCGGATCAGCCCGTCTCGGGAGAGCGCGGCAAGCCGCTCACCGTGACCACCCAGTGCACCAACGCCGGCCCCGATGTGGCCACCGCAGCGACCTGCACCGTCACCGGCGTGCCTACGGACGCGCTCAATGCCAACACCATCTGCCACAGCACCTCGGGCTCGAATGATCTGGCGGTCGGGGAAAGCATCGTCTGCGAAACCACGTTCACGCCAACGACGGCGGGCATCTTCACGCTGACCACGACCGGCGCATCGCCGGTGAAGGACCCCAAGCCCGCCAACAACACGGCCACGACGCCCGTGGACATTGGCCCGCCCTTCGCCGACATGAAGGCCAGCGCCCCCACCACGCTGAACGCCAACGTGGGCGAGCAGGTCAGCATCACCAGCACCTGCACCAACGGAGGCCCCGACCCCGCGCTGATCGCCAACTGCGTCGTCACCGGAGCGCCAGCCGGTGCGGTGACCCGTTGCGACCCCGGCACTCCCGCAGGCAGCCTCGCGCTCGGTGCCTCCATCACCTGCACGACGACGTTCACGCCCACCAGCGCGGACCCGACCACGATCACGCTCACGACCACCGCCAGCAGCACCTCGGCCGACCCGGACCGCAGCAACAACACCGCGCCCACCGTCGTCACACTCCAGGCAGCACCGGCTAATGCAGCCGCCGTTCCTGTGGATTCACGCTGGATGCTGGCGCTGCTCTCCGTGCTGCTCGCCATGCCGTTGATTCGTCGCCAGATGGCGAAGACCAAGAAGAATTGATGACCCGAAAGGACCTGCGCCCCACGGCAAACTCTTTGGGCTCAAGCGCGGGCTGAGGTCTCAGGACCCTAAAAGGCGGATCGCAGGATCCGCCTTTTTTCTTGGGGGAAGCGTGCCCGGCTCAGCGGGCCAGCAACTGATCCGCGTCCTTGCGGATCTGCGCGGCGAGCAGGATGGCCTGCTCCAGACGCCGTTCGAACCACGGCATCAGATCGGCGTCCCAGCCCTGCGGCACATGCTCGGGGCCAGGAGCCAGCGTGGGCTCGCGGATTGGCTCGGCGGGCTCATCGGCATCGATGGTGTCGACGATGACCTCCTTGCCGCTCAGGAGATTGGTGATGCGCTCCATCGCCCGGGTCAGCGGCAGCTCGAGTCGCTCGCGGTTCAGGTTGCCACGGCGCATCAGCAGCAGCGTCTTCACGGCCGTGAGCTGCGCGAGCATCTGGTAGGCGTGGGCCTGCAGCAGCTCCAGCGGCTGCAGTGGCGGTCGCACGGCGCGCGGCTCCTTGAGCGAGCGCTCGGCGGCCAGCACCAGCGCGGTCAGGCTGTCGTAGGCATCCTTGCGGGCGAGCCGCCACTTGAGTTCCGGTGCGTTGTCCACTGCATCGAGCTGAATCAGGTCGAGCGCGGTGCGCGCATGGTCGATCTGCGACTTGACGACGCGGCGCACGAGGTTCGGAATCTGCGAGCGCTCCCAGGACGGCAGCACGTACGAGAACAGCCAGGCGATGCCCGCGCCGAGCAGCGTGTCCACCGTGCGCTCGAACAGCGCGAACACAGTGCTCGACGACGCGCTGATCATGTGCGACTGGATCAGGCCGAGCACCGTCGCCGCCACCGCCGTATAGAGATACATGCGCAGCGCGAGCCCGTGCGCGACCGACTGCGCGACAGTGAGGCACAGGATCATCGCGAGATAGCCGGGATGCAGCGACAGAATGGACAGCGCGAGCACGCAGCCGAGCAGCGTGCCGCCCACGCGCAGGTTGCGCCGCTCCAGCGTCTGCGCGAGCGAGCCGCGCAGCACCACGACGATGGTGAGAAAAATCCAGTACTCGTGCGTGCCCCAGGGCAGCAGCAGCGAGATCACGTAGGCCGAACCGATGGCGAGCGCCGCACGCACCGCGTGCCTGAGCGCCGGCGCGCCCCAGCTCCACAGCGTGTAGAACGGCTTGAACGACCACGCGACCGGACTCACGAACAGATGCCAGCTGGTGCGCACCGCGGCGAGATTGGGCTTGCCCTCGCCGCGCGCCAGGGCGAACAGGCGCTGCACCTCGTCGTTGAGATTGGCCATGCGCTCGGCCAGCGAATGCACCAGCGCATCGGGGCTTGGCTCGCGCGAGGTGACGAGACGGTTCGGATCGCTCCGCATCGCGTCCTCGTCAACAGCCCAGCGCAGACTCTCCAACTGCACGCGATGGTCCATCGGGCGCTCGGGCTTGCGGCCGAACAGCATGGCGTCGGCCAGCATGTCGGTCTCCTTGGCCAGCAGGATCAGCATGTCATGCATCTGCGCGAGCACGCCATGGTGGCCCGCATGCTGCTTGAGCGCATCAAGATCGAGCGCACCGGCGATCATGTGGTCGCGCATGTCGAGCACATGCAGCAGCATCGCGGCCAGACGCTGGCGCGGCAGCGAATCGGGCGCCTCGAACACCACGTCGCGCGTGGACTGTATCTGGTCGGCCAGCGCCGCCTGCCGCGCGAGCAGACGGCTGATGAGCCCGCCCGAGGCCTCGCTGCGCGTCTCGGGCGTGTCTTCGCCGAACTGCCGCGCCTGCAGACGCATCAGATCGGCCAGCGACAGCAGCGTGTCCGCCAGCAGCAGCACGCGATAGCGCGGATTGAGCCAGCGGTGGACGACGCAGGAATACAGCACGTACAGGAACGCGCCGAGCGCGAAAAAACCCGTCACATTGAGCGCCGCCGAGAGGCGCTTGACCTCTTCGTTGGGTGGCACCGCCAACGAGAAGATCATCGCGAACATCAGCGCGATCGCGATCGGCGCGCCCTTCTTGCCCCAGGCCATGCCAAGGAACACGACGAAGGTGCAGCTCACGATGAGAACGCCCAGCTCCAGCGGCGAGCTGTGCAGCATCTGAACGGCGAAAAACAGCGGCACGCCGAGAATCGGCGTGGGAATCATCTGGCGGAACTTGCCCTTGCGCGGCCCGGCGACGTCAGGCGGAATGGCGACCACGGCGCCCAGCGCCGCAGCCGCACCGGCCGCAGTGCCGAGCGCGAGGCCCACGCCTGCCGAAATCAGCAGATAGCCCAGCGCCACGGCATAGCCGTTGGTCATGTAGTAGCTCAGCAGCACACGCGCCATCGCGCGTGCGTGCGCTTCAAAGGCAACGCGTGGAATGCGCGCTGCCGGCAGCCTCATCCAAGCTGCTCCACGGACATGTAGCGCTCGCGCCAGGCCTCGAACGGCATGTCGTCAGCGTCTTCGATGGCGCGTTGCGCGGCCACGGACTTGTCGCTCATCGCCACATAGCGTTGCTGTTGCTCCTGCGTCCACGGACGGTTCATGAGCTGGTCGCGCGCGGCCTGTGAATGGGCTGCCGTGAAGGCGATGAAATTGCCGTCGTACTGAGCGGTAAGCTCGCGCAGCACATGGGCGGACGGCGTGCTGTCGGGCGCATCGAAGAGCCCAAGCGCGGCCTGCAGCGCCTTGGCATGCGCATCACCGCCTTCAGCCGCATCGAGCGCTGCGGCAATCGGCAGGCACTCCTGCAGCACTTGGCGGCCCCAGTCGGTCAGCGCGATGTTCTGGCCGTTCTTGACCAGTTGCAGACCGGGCTCGCGGCCGCGCTCGGCGGTCATGTGCTGGTTGTTCTTGAGCTGTGCGATTTCCTCGGGCGTGTCGGGCGGGCTGTCGGAATACAGACAGTGCAGCAGAAACACGTCGAGCACGCGCATGGTGTCGGCGTTGATGCCCACGGATTCGAACGGATCGAGATCCATGAGGCGCACCTCGACATACTCCACGCCCCGCTCGCGCAGCGCATGCAGCGGACGCTCGCCGCTTTGGGTGGTGCGCTTGGGGCGGATGGTGCCGTAGAACTCGTTCTCGATCTGCAGCAGGCTGGTGCCGAGCTGGTTGTATTCGCCACCGGGATTGCGGATGCCGATCTGCTCATACGCCGGGTAGGGACGCGTGAGCGCCTCGTGCAGCGAGTCCGCATAGCCCTCGAGCCCGTTGTAGCTCACGGCCAGCGTGGCCTGCGCGTCGCTCTGATAACCAAGTCGGCCCATGCGCAGCGACGTGGCATGCGGCAGATAGAGCGCGCGCTTGCCATCGCCCAACGGCTTGAGCGCATGTTCGCGACCTTCGACGAAACTCGGACACAGCGCGGGCGATGCGCCGAACAGATACAGCAGCACGAACGCATGGCGGCGGAAATTGCGGATCAGACCGAAGTACTCCTCGCTCGTCACGCCGGGCAGCGACCAGTTGTAGTGGATGCCCGAGATCGTCTGCATGCGGCGGCCATAGCGGTGGCCAAGCCCCATGCGGTAGACGCTCTTGGAGCGACCTGAGTTCGACAGGCCGTAGCGGCCAAGCGGAATCGTCTCGTCCGTGGGCAGCACGCAGGGCATGCTCGACACCCACAGCGTCTCGTCGTTGCAGCGCGACGTCAGTTCGCGATGCACGAACTGGTGCACCTCGACCAGCTCGTCGAGGCAGGCCTGCACCGTCGGCTGAACGCCGGTGATGAGCTCGAGCTGCGACTCGCTGTAGTCGGTGGTGATATGTGGATGTGTCAGGGCAGACCCCAATCCCATGGGATGTGGTGTCAATGCCAGAGCGCCGGTGGGCAGTGCCCTCAACCCCTCTTTTTCAATGCCACGACGCATGCCCGCCAGGCGCTCTTTCGAGAGCGCGGCGATGTGCTGTTGCAAGGTATTTGTCATTCTGTGTGCGCTTCCATCACTGATGTGAGGGGGTGGAACTTAGCACGGAGTGCCACAGGGCTGCCGAAACCCGACTCAAGCGCCTGTCGGAATCGGGGAAACCATTCCGGCTCCGCAATGATTCCTCAAATTGAGGTAAACGGACTGCCGGATGATTTCCCCAAGCACGCTGGACGCCTTCCGGTCAGCGCGCCATCCTCGCGGCAGCCATGGCCTTTTCGAACTCGTGAGCCCCCTGCTCCATGCCGCCCGAGGGCACCTTCTCGCCGCTGCGCTCCGTCACCGCCACCAGTCGCTCGGCCAGTTTCTCAGGAACATCGGCACCGACGCCCAAGTGGATTCCCTCGGTCATGGTGATGTGCGCGGCCTCGAACGAGCCCGCCCCCGCCAGCAGGATGGTGCGCGTGGGCGCGCTCTCGTGGGCCAGCACCAGCATCGCGGGCACCACCGATTCGGGCGTGAGCGCATCCAGCACCTGCTCGGGCATCAGCCCCTCGGTCATGCGCGTGTGGGCCGTGGGCGCCAGCGCATTCACATGGATGCCGTACTTGGCGCCCTCGATGGCCAGCGTCTGCATCAGGCCGACCTGCGCCAGCTTGGCCGCGCCGTAGTTGGCCTGACCGAAGTTGCCATAGAGCCCCGTGGACGAGGTCGTCATCACGATGCGGCCGTATTTCTGCTCGATCATGTGCGGCCACACGGCCTTGCAGCAGTTGGCCGCACCCATCAGGTGCACGTCGACGACCAGACGGAAGTCCGCCATGTCCATCTTGGCGAACGACTTGTCGCGCAGAATGCCCGCATTGTTCACGAGGATGTCCACCCGCCCCCAGACATCGATGGCCTGCTGCACCATGGCCTGCACGGCGGCAAGATCGGTCACCGATGCGCCGTTGGCCATCGCCTCGCCACCGGCCGCGCGGATCTCGGCCACCACGGCCTCGGCGGCGCTCACCGAGCCGCCGCTGCCATCCACCGCCCCGCCCAGATCGTTGACCAGCACCTTGGCGCCACGCGCGGCCAGCGCCAGCGCATGCTGCTTGCCCAGACCGCCACCCGCACCGGTCACGATTGCCACCTTGCCATCAAAGCGAATTGTCATACTTACTGCTCCTGATCAAATAATGCGCGGGTTTCGTCCGACCGCTCGGTTGGGGGTCCAAGGCCTGCCCGCATGGAATCGCATGCATGTTAGTACGCCAATCGCGGCAACTGCCACGATTTGCAGTCGCGTTCGCTACAGGTTTGCGCCACTACGCTGCCTCGTTTGAATCCTAGGGTTATCCCTTGAATCGATGGACAACCATGTGGATAACTGTGGACATATCGGGTATTTGATGCGTAAGTCATTGATTTACAACAAGTCACATTCCGACGCACATTTTTTAGGCATGCCGCGCGAATTCATTTTCCTGTCACGACATCCTGTCACGGCGTCGCTCGCGGGTTGTTCAGACAATCGTTGCACAATCCTGTGGATAACCGTGAACAAGACCTGTATTGGAATCCCAAGCCTTTGATTTCAAAGGACTCCAATCCCGCTGCTCAATGTTTGGGCACTACAAAAATTGTTATCCCTCGTCCCACTGGACAATCATGGGGATAACTCTGGATAAACGCCCAAAAAACGCGCCAAGTTGTTGATTTACAAGGGACGCGCTTGCAACGCTCAAAATTTGGGCAGCGTGGACCCGAGCGCCGATGATCCCTTTAGTTTGTGTTAGTCATTTTCAACGCGCTAAGATGATCGGTTCCGCGCACCGCTTTCAGCCTCTTTCCCGTCCGCTCTCCGTTCGCCATGAGTTCCACACCCAACGCCGTCCCGTTTTTCATCGCCAAAGTGGGGGACGACGGCACGCAGGTGGATGCCTGGCCCGAACAGCCCTTGCTTACCTCACTCGAACAAGGGGGTGTGGACTGGCCCAGTTCCTGCCGCAACGGCACCTGCCGCACCTGCATCGGCTTTCTCGCCAAGGGCGAGGTGCGCTACGAGATCGAATGGCCCGGACTCTCGCCTGAAGAGAAAGCCGAAGGATGGGTGCTGCCCTGCTGCGCCTATCCGCTCTCCGATCTGCAGATCGAAAACAGCTCGATCTGAGAAGAAACACCCCCTGAGTCGCTTCGCGCCTTCCCCCTCTCTCGCTTCGCGGGAGGGGGACGCAGCCAGCGCGGCGGGGCGGCCCTTGCGCGGCTGCCCTCGCTTGGGGCGCGCCAGTTTCTGCGCGGTGGAAATTGCAAAGCACCATGGATGACTGAGAAGCCCCCCTGAGGCGCTTCGCGCCTTCCCCCCTCTCTCGCTGCGCGGGAGGGGAAGCAGCCAGCGCGGCGGGGCAGCCCCAGGCAAGCCTGCTCTTGCATGGTAAGCGCCAGTTTCACGCAACGTGCCATGGGCAACTGACTGCTGACTTCCGGGCAATCCGGGGCGCTCTCTGATTTCATTCGCCGCACTGCCAGCGGGGAGCATCGGCAGTGGACTAAAATCGCGGGCTTCGGGATTTGCAATCCCTCAACCGGGTGGCCTGCTGGCCGCATCGCATGTTCTTTAGGGGCTGCCCGCCACGGGCCTTTTTGCTGCACACGCGCGGACGACGCATCGTTTCGCGGGCAAGAAGCACACAGCCGACCGCTGGGAACCTGCCGTGCCCAGCAGGACGCACGGCCTTCATCGAAAGCCCCGCATGAATTCCCCCATCAAGCCCGTGCCGGTTTCCTCCGTCGAAGAAATCGTCGCCGAAATGCGCGCTGGCCGCATCGTCATCCTGGTGGATGAAGAAGACCGCGAAAACGAAGGCGATCTGGTGCTCGCCTCCGACCATGTGACGCCCGAGGCCATCAACTTCATGGCCAAGTTCGGCCGAGGCCTGATCTGCCTGACCCTCTCGCGCGAACGCTGCGAGCTGCTGAACCTGCCTCCGATGGTCGCCCGCAACGGAACCAAGATGGGCACGGCCTTCACCGTCTCCATCGAAGCCGCCGAAGGCGTGACCACCGGCATCTCCGCCGCCGACCGCGCGCGCACCGTGCAGGCCGCCGTCGCGAAGAACGCAAAGGCCGCCGACCTGGTGCAGCCCGGTCACATCTTCCCGCTGCAGGCCGTCGATGGCGGCGTGCTCATGCGCGCCGGTCACACCGAAGCCGGTTGCGATCTGGCGGCGATGGCAGGCTGCTCGCCATCGGCCGTGATCTGCGAGGTCATGAAGGACGACGGCACCATGGCCCGCCTGCCCGATCTGCAGCTCTTCGCCGCCGAGCACGGTCTCAAGATCGGCACGATTGCCGACCTCATCCAGTACCGCAGCCGCCACGAATCGCTGGTGCAGAAGGTCAGCTCGCGCGAGCTGCAAACCGCCTTCGGCACCTTCACCGCGCACGCCTTCCACGAAGACACCAGCAACGCCGTGCACCTCGCGCTCGTGATGGGCTCGTGGGGCGACGACGACTCCGTGGCCGTGCGCGTGCACGAGCCGCTGTCGGTGCTCGACGCGCTCGAGATCAACCGCTCCATGCACTCGTGGGGTCTGCAGCCCAGTCTCGAATACATCGCCAAACAGGGCAAGGGCGTGGCCGTGCTGCTGAACTGCGGCGAAAGCGGCGAACAGCTGCTGGAGCAGTTCGACGGCAAGGCGCGCTCCGCGCACGCCCCCGAACGCGGTCGCATGGACCTGCGCACCTACGGCGTGGGCGCGCAGATCCTGCGCGAAGTGGGCGTCAAGAAGATGCAGCTGCTCGGCCAACCGCGCCGCATGCCCAGCATGGCGGGCTACGACCTCGAAATCACCGGATACATCCCCAAGGACTGAACACTATGCAAGGCGCAAACAAAGGCTCCGAGATCAACCTGGACGGAGAAGGCCTGACGATCGGCATCGTTCAGGCCCGCTTCAATGAAGACATCACGAACGCGCTGTTCGACGCTTGCCACGCGCAGCTCATCCAGCTCGGCGTGGACGCCGACAGCATCGACCACATCACCGTGCCCGGCGCGCTCGAAGTGCCGCTGGCGCTGCAGACGCTCGCCAATCGCGGCGAGTACGACGCGTTGATCGCGCTCGGCTGCATCATCCGCGGCGAGACCTACCACTTCGAGCTGGTGGCCAACGAATCCGGCGCGGGCGTGACCCGTATCGGCCTCGACTACGACCTGCCGATCGCCAACGCCATTCTCACCACCGAGAACATGGAGCAGGCCATCGCCCGCCAGACCGAAAAGGGTGCCGACGCCGCGCGCGTGGCCGTAGAGATGGCGCTGCTGGTCAACCAGCTGGCCATTCCCGAAGACGAACTCATCGACCTCCTAGACAGCGGAGAGCAAGCACAATGAGCGCCCTGAACGCACCCCGCCCTCCCCGCCAGCCGCGCAAGGGCACCACCAGCACCGGCGCACGCAAGGCCGCCTCCAAGTCGGGCCGCAGCCGCGCGCGTGAATTCGCGCTGCAGGCGCTCTACCAGCACATCGTGAGCGGCAACGACGCCAGCGACATCGACCTGTTCACCCGCGATCTCTCGGGCTTCAACAAGGCCGACGTGGCGCACTACGATGCCGTGCTGCATGGCTGCATCACCACCGCGGAAGACCTGGACAAGCTCATCGAGCCCAAGCTCGACCGCAAGCTCTCGGAAATCTCGCCCATCGAACACGGCGTGATGTGGATCGGCGTCTACGAGTTCCAGCACTGCATGGACGTGCCATGGCGCGTCATCATCAACGAATGCATCGAACTCGCCAAGGAATTCGGCGGCACCGACGGCCACAAGTACGTGAACGGCGTGCTCAACGGTCTGGCACCACAACTGCGCGCAGTTGAAGTAGCAGCAGACAAGCAAAAGGCAACGCCGGAAGCATCCGGCGAATAAAAGCATGCCCCGCTCCCGCCAGCCAGAGCGGGCCTGCGAAGCGCAGCGGGCGCATGAACCACCCGTCCCAACGCCAAGACAGCCCCTCAGGCCAGGCGTCGAAGCCGCAGACAGTACTCTGGTACGGCAAGGCTTCGCAACACCGCATGAGGGGCTGTATTGGCGCCCCCAAACGACCGACCATCAAAAGACAAAGCAAGTCCGAAGTAAAGCAATGAAATTCTCACAGCGCGCGGAACGTATTGAACCCTTTTACGTGATGGAAGTCGCCAAGGCCGCGCAGCAACTCGCGCGCGAGGTCGCCGGAACCAACAACCCGATGATCTTCCTGAACATCGGCGAGCCCGACTTCACCGCCCCGCCTCTGGTTCAGGAAGCCGCCGACCGCGCGGTGCGCGCCGGCATCACCCAGTACACGAACGCCCTGGGCCTCGAGGCGCTGCGCGAGAAGATCAGCCAGTGGTACCTCACCCGCTTCGGCGTGAACGTTCCAGCGCGCCGCATCGTGGTGACCGCAGGCGCGTCCGCCGCGCTGCAGCTGGCCTGCCTTGCGCTCATCGAAAAGGGCGACGAGATCCTCATGCCCGACCCGAGCTATCCCTGCAACCGCCACTTCGTGAGCGCGGCCGATGGCAACGCGGTGCTGATCCCCACCACCGCCGAGGAGCGCTACCAGCTGAGCGCCGCCAAGGTCGAAGCCGCATGGGGCGCCAAGACGCGCGGCGTGCTGCTCGCCTCGCCGTCGAACCCGACCGGCACCTCCATCGCCCCGGACGAACTGCGCAAGATCCACAAGGTGGTGAAGGAGCGCGGCGGCATCACCATCATCGACGAGATCTACCTCGGCCTGTCCTACGACGACGCCTTCGGCCAGACGGCGCTCGCCATCGATGACGACATCATCAGCATCAACAGCTTCAGCAAGTACTTCAACATGACCGGCTGGCGCCTCGGCTGGATGGTCGTGCCCGATGCCATGGTGCCGGTGATCGAGCGCATGGCGCAGAACCTGTTCATCTGCGCGAGCACCATCTCGCAGCATGCCGCGCTGGCCTGCTTCGAGCCCGACAGCATCGCCGAATACGAACAGCGCCGCGCACAGTTCAAGGCCCGCCGCGACTACTTCATCCCTGCGCTCAACGCACTCGGCCTGTCGGTGCCGGTCATGCCGGATGGCGCGTTCTACGCCTGGGCCGACTGCACCGAGGCCGCAAAGAAGATCGGCGTGGACGGCAGCTGGGACTTCGCGCTCGAAGTGATGAAGCGCTCACATCTGGCGATCACGCCGGGCCGCGATTTCGGCACTGCCGACACCCATCGCTTCGTGCGCTTTTCGACCGCCAATTCAATGGCGCAGCTGCAGGAGGCGATTGCCCGGCTCCAACAGCTCATCGGCTGAAAACGACGACTTTCAACGAGCAGCCAAGGCCATTACGAATGAACACGACAAACCGCAGCATGGGTGAAACGAAGGCATTCGAATGGCCCGTCAGAATCTACTGGGAGGACACGGATGCGGGCGGCATCGTGTTCTACGCCAACTACCTCAAGTTCTTCGAGCGCGCCCGCACCGAATGGCTGCGCTCCATCGGTTTCGGCCAGCACGGGATGCGGGAACAAACCGGCGGAATGTTTGTCGTAACGGGAGCCGATCTGCGCTACCACCGCCCCGCGCGGCTCGACGATGAACTGATTGTTACTGCCGCTGTCAGCGAAACGGGCAGAGCTTCGTTAACAATAGAACAGAAGGCGCTTCTCAAGTCAGCGCAGATGAACCAGGCAACCTCTCCCGTACTTTTGTGTGAAGCGTCCATCCGCATCGGCTGGGTGGATGCAGCCACCATGCGTCCTTCGCGAATTCCTGGCCCTCTTTTGGAACAACTCTCATCATGAATCAAGACATGTCCATCGCGAGCCTGGTGCTCAATGCCAGCTGGGTGGTTCAACTCGTCATGCTCCTGCTGCTCGGCGTCTCCGTCGCCAGCTGGGCCGCCATTTTCAGAAAACTCTTCGCCCTCAAGCGCGTGAAGGAACTCAACGAAGAGTTCGAGCGCGAGTTCTGGTCGGGCAACAGCCTCAACGACCTCTACGCCAGCGCCGCGCAGAACGCCAAGCAGGCAGGCCCGATGGAACGCATCTTCGCCAGCGGCATGCGCGAATACCAGAAGCTGCGCGAGCGCCGCATCAGCGACCCCGGCACCCTGCTTGACGGTGCACGCCGCGCCATGCGCGCCAGCTTCCAGCGCGAGATGGACGTGATTGAATCGAGCCTGTCCTTCCTCGGCTCAGTCGCATCGGTCAGCCCCTACGTCGGTCTCTTCGGCACGGTCTGGGGGATCATGCACGCCTTCACCGGCTTTGCGGGCATGGAGCAGGTCACGCTCGCCACCGTGGCGCCCGGCATCGCCGAAGCGCTGGTGGCCACCGCCATCGGCCTGTTCGCCGCCATTCCCGCAGTGATCGCCTACAACCGTTTCGCGCGCGACATCGACCGCGTCGCCACCCACCAGGAAACCTTCATAGAAGAGTTCTCCAACATCCTGCAGCGCAACCTGGGCGGCCAGCCCGGCACGTCCGCAGGTCACTGAACCGAAGGGAGCACGCAATGCCCGCAATGGCCTCCCGCAGCGGCTCGCGCCGCCGCTCTATGAACGAGATCAACATGGTTCCGTTCATCGACGTGATGCTCGTGCTGCTCATCATCTTCATGGTCACCGCGCCGATGATGACGCCCAGCTCGGTCAACGTGCCCTCGGTCGGCAAGGGAGCGACGCCGCCCAAGACCTTCGGCCAGGTCATCGTCCAGAAGGACGGCAGCATCACGCTCAAGACCGACGGCAACGAACGCAACCTCTCGCTGCAGGCGCTTGGCAATGCCGCACGCACCTGGCAGAAAGAGCAGGTTGAAGGCACGCCCGTGCTGATCACGGCCGAGAAGACCGTCAACTATGAATCCGTGATGAAGGCCATGGATGCGCTGCAACGCGCAGGCGTCGAACGCGTCGGCCTCACCGTGAAATCGTCTGGCAACTGACCGATCAAGCAAGGTCCAGCCGCCCAATCCCTGAATGCCATCCATCAAAGAACGCGACCAGTTTTCCCCGCCTCGTCCACCCGGACGCATGCGTGCAGTGGCACTCGCCGTACTCGCCCATGCCGTGCTGATCGGCGCGCTGACATGGGGCATCAACTGGAAAAAGAGCTCGGACGCTCCTGCTGCCGAAGCCGAACTCTGGGCCGCTCTGCCGCAGCAGGCCGCACCGCGCGCCGTGGAGCCCACCCCTCCTCCGCCGCCCGAGCCCCGAGAGGAGCCCCGCAGGCCCACACCGCCACCACCGCCTCCCCCCCCTCCTCCGCCGCCGCCCAAGCAGCAGGTGCAGCCGGACACGCACGATGCCGACATCGCCATCGAGCGCAAGAAAAAGCGCGAGGAAGAGGAAAAGGAAAAGAAGAAACAGCAGCAATTGCAGCTCGAGAAAGAGCGCAAGGAAAAGGCGCGCAAGGAAGAAGCCGAACAGGAGCGCAAGGAGCGCCTTGAGGAGCAAAAGCGCGAAAAGCTCGAGCAGCAGAAAAAGGACAAACTGGAGCAGCAAAAGAAGGACAAGGCCGAAAAGGAAAAGGCCGAGCGCGAGAAAGACCGCAAGGAACAGCTCGAACGCGAAAAGGAAAAGAAGGAACAGGCCGAGAAGGACAAGAAGGAGAAAGCCGAAAAGGCCGCCAAAGCGGAGGCCGACAAGAAGAAGGCCGCCGAGGAAAAACGCAAGTCCGACGCAGCAGCCACCAAAGCCGCCGAAGCCCAGCGCGAAGCCAATCTGCGCCGCATGGCCGGCATGGCCGGAGCGACCGGCGGTGCCAGCGCCACCGGCAATGCCACCCACAGCGCCGGCCCCGGCGGAAGCAGCAGCGGCTCGGGCTCGGGCGGCCCCTCCGCAGGCTACGCGGGCAAGGTCGCGGCCAAGGTGCGTCCGAACATCACGTTCCCCGATTCGATCACCGGCAACCCGCGCGCCGAGGTGGAAGTGCGTGCATCACCGGACGGGACCATCGTCGGTACTCGCCTTGTCAAGTCGAGCGGCAATCCCGCGTGGGATCAGGCTGTGATCCGGGCGTTGGAAAAGACCGATACGTTGCCCAAGGACACGGATGGGCGGGTGCCGTCGTCTTTGAGCATTGGGTTCAGGCCGAACGACTGATCGATCGCACCGCTGATCTGCTGATCTGCTGATCTGCTGATCAAAGTATGAGTTGAAGCAGGCGGGTTCTTTCTGCGGCTGCCGGGGCTTGGCTTTTCGAGGCCGGGACTGCCCCCGGCGGGGCAATCACTTTTTGCTTGCGCGCAAAAAGTAATCAAAAACGCGCTTTTGAATTCGGGGTCACGCGGCAGAACTCACTGCGCGACTGCGTCGCTTCGTTCGGGCAACCGCCGCGAGTCAGATGTTTCATAAGAGGTGTTTGCGGCACGTCGCTGCGCTCATGCCGGTGCGCCTCATGGCGCACCTTCGCTTTGGCCGCTTTCGGTTGAAGTTTGAATTTGGATTTGAATTCAGCCTCAGAACCAAGAAGCGCACTGGGCGCTGGAGTCACCCACTCCAACGGCAAGACAGCCCCTCAGGCGAGGCGTGAAGCCGCAGACAGTACTCTCGTACGGCAAGGCTTCGCAACGACGCATGAGGGGCTGTATTGCCGTCCGCAAACGACCAGCCCATCGAAGCCAGAGGCTTCGCTAAACTAAACCACCAAGTAAAGCGAGAAAACATGAGACAAAGAATCGAACAGAGTTTTGCGCAGCAGGGGCTGATGTCTACTTTGGGGGCTAGAGTGATACGGGTGGAGGACGGCCTGGTCCACATCGAACTCCCCTTCTCCAAGGCCGTGACGCAGCAGTTGGGCTACGTGCATGCGGGCGCAATCACCAGTGTGCTCGACAGTGCCTGCGGCTATGCGGCGCTGACCAAGGCGCCTGCGGACCACGAAGTGGTCACGGCCGAGTTCAAGATCAACCTGATGCGCCCGGCCATCGGTGAGCGTTTCGTCGCGATCGGCAAGGTGCAGAACGCGGGCAAGATGCTGACGGTCTGCACGGGCGAGGTGCGAGCCATCGCGCGGGACGGCACCGAAAAAGTGGTGGCGCTGATGCAAGCCACGGTGGTGAACGTGAAAAAGCCGGGCTGACCACTGCAATGGGTTCGCGCCCATAAAAAAGAGCGCCACGTGGGCGCTCTCCGGGTTCATCGACAGTGAACAATTCAGGCAGGCGTCAGGCCTCGCGCTGCTCCAGCACGCGGTTGATCTTCAGCGCCAGCAGCGTGCAGACCACGGCGGACAGCAGGTACAGCGTCACGGCCATCAGACCGAATTTCGCCGACAGGCCAAGCGCGACCAACGGTGCGAAAGCCGCGCCGATCAGCCATGCCAGATCGTTGGACAGTGCCGCGCCGGTGTAGCGGAAGTGCGAGGTGAAGTTGTTGGTCACCGTGCCCGAGGACTGGCCATACGACAGACCCAGCAGGATGAAGCCCGCCAGAATGAAGATGTTGTTGCCGGTGGGGCCCGCCTTGAGCAGGAACGGTGCGGCCAGACTGAACACGCCGATCAGCACGGCCATGGTGCCCAGCAGGTTGCGGCGGCCCACCTTGTCGGCCAGCGTGCCGGAAATCACGATGGCACCGGCGGCGAACACCGCGCCCACCATCTGCACATTCAGCACATCGACCATGGATTGCTCGGAGTACATCGAGATCCACGACAGCGGGAACACCGTCACCAGATGGAACAGCGCGAGGCTGGCCAGCGCGGCGAAGGCGCCCAGAAACACGCTGGTGCCCTGATTGCTCATCACCTCGGTCACGCTCACGGGCTCGAGTTCGCGGGCCTGCAGGGCGTCGGCATACGATTGGCCGACCACCAGGCGCAGACGGGCAAACAATGCCACCACGTTGATCGCGAAGGCGACGAAGAAGGGGAAGCGCCAGCCCCAGTCAAGGAACTCGCCCACCGGCAGGCTGCTGTACAGATAGGCGAACAGCGCGGCGGCGATGATGAAGCCGAGCGGCGCGCCGAGCTGGCCGATCATGGCATACCAGCCGCGCTTGTCCTTGGGCACGCCCATGGCCAGCAGCGATGGCAGGCCGTCCCACGAACCGCCGAGCGCAAGGCCCTGGCCGATGCGCAGCACGATCAGCACGACGATGGCGGTGGAGCCCACCGATTCATAGGTAGGCAAGAAGGCCATGCCCACCGTGCACACGCCCAGCGCGAGCATGGCCAGCGAGAGCTTGGTGCCCCGCCCCCAGCGCCGCTGGATCGCCATGCCGATGGCGGTGCCCACCGGGCGCGCCACGAACGCGAGCGCGAAGATGGCAAAGGCCATCAGCGTGCCGTCCAGCCGCGACATGAACGGGAACAACGTGAACGGGAAAACCAGAACGCAGGCGATACCGAAAACGAAAAAATCGAAATATTCGGACGAACGCCCGATGATCACGCCGACGGCGATCTCATTGGGAGTGACGTCCTCGTCCGTGTGGGCACGCGACAGAGAGTTGGCGTCTTCAACGCGTGGCACGGAATAGGCTACGGAACCGCTGCTCATCGAAATGCTCCTTGCTCCAGATCTGACATTTTTGTCAGGCCACACTGCGATGCTCGTGCTCACCGCTAATAATGTGCGGCCTGACGCAGTTCTACACCTGCGGTATTGCCGCCACAAGTCCGCAAACACTGACATTTTCGAAGGGAAAACCCTAGATCTTTGTCAGCCTTTCTCTTATTTGTGACGACAAAACGCCTGTAAGTCCTTGTCCCACTTGATATTGGACAAATTGTCCAATCGACATATTTGGTAACGGGTTTACAGTCTCGGATGTCCAGTAATCCGCGTTAACACTCAGGGGACTAACCCTGAGCCGCGCGACTCAGTCCATTACAAACATGTCCAAAACCAAGGAAACCCGCAGTCCCGCATGGCTGGGCGCGGCAGCTTTGACAGCCCTTCTCACGGGTTGCAGCAAGGCCGTCGTGCTCAATCCCGCCGGGGATGTCGCTGCCCAGCAGGGGCAACTGGTGATCACGGCCACGCTGCTGATGCTCATCATCATTGTTCCAGTGATCATCTTGACGCTGTTGTTCGCCTGGAAGTACCGCCAGTCCAACACCGAAGCGCGCTACGAACCCGAATGGCACCACTCCACCAGCCTCGAGCTGGTGATCTGGACCGTTCCGCTGCTGATCATCATTGCGCTCGGCGCTCTGACCTGGATCAGCACGCACAAGCTCGACCCCTATCGTCCGCTGGACCGCGTGTCGGCCACCAAGGCGCTCGATCCCAACGTCAAGCCGCTGGAAATCCAAGTCGTGTCGCTGGACTGGAAGTGGCTGTTCTTCTACCCCGAGCAAGGCATTGCGACGGTCAATGAAGTGGCTGCGCCGGTGGACCGCCCCATTCTCTTCAAGCTGACCTCGGCGAACACGATGAACGCGTTCTACGTGCCCGATCTGGCCGGCATGATCTACACCATGCCCGGCATGCAGACCGAGCTGAACGCCGTGATCAACAAGGCGGGTGAATACAAGGGCATGTCCTCGCACTACAGCGGCGCTGGCTTTGCGGGCATGACCTTCAAGTTCAAGGGCATGGCCGACGAGGACTTCGCCAAGTGGATTGCCGCGGCCAAGACCGAAGGCAAGCCGCTCGACGCGGCCACCTACCTGAACCTGGCCAAGCCCAGCGAGCGCAACCCCGTGGAGCGCTTCAGCACCGTGGACGACGGCCTGTACAACAAGGTTCTGAACCGCTGCGTCGAAGAAGGCAAGATGTGCATGCACCACATGATGGCCATCGACGAAATGGGTGGCGAGGCCTACATCAAGGCCGCGGGTCTGAACCTGCCTCAGGACGTATGCACCGTCCAGAACGCTGACAGCGTTGTCGCCCTGCTGGACTCGCAGCGTGCGCAAGCCGCAGCTGTCGTGCAGTAACGAAGATTGGAAGAGACTCAACAAATGGTGTCTGAACAAACAACCCCGGCAGCTCACTGGCTGCTCGGACGAATCACATGGGATCAGATTCCCATGACGCATGAGCCGATCGTGCTCTTGACCTTCATCGCCGTGGTGCTCGGTGGCCTCGTGGTCGTCGGCGGCATCACCAAGTTCCGCCTGTGGGGTCCGCTGTGGCGCGACTGGATCACCTCGATCGACCACAAGAAGATCGGCATCATGTACATGATCCTCGGTCTCGTCATGTTCCTGCGCGGCTTTGCCGACGCGGTCATGATGCGTCTGCAGCAGTCCATGGCCTTCGGCGAGAACATGGGCTACCTGCCCCCACATCACTACGACCAGATCTTCACGGCCCACGGCGTGATCATGATCTTCTTCGTGGCGATGCCGTTCGTGACCGGTCTGATGAACTATCTGGTTCCTCTGCAGATCGGTGCACGCGACGTGTCGTTCCCGTTCCTCAACAACTTCAGCTTCTGGATGACCACCGGCGGTGCCATTCTGGTGATGATCTCGCTGTTCCTCGGCGAGTTCTCCACCAGCGGCTGGCTGGCGCTCTCCAATCTGGGACACCAGAGCGGAAGCACGGGTCTTGACTACTACATATGGGGCCTGCAGGTGGCCGGGGTGGGGACGACCTTATCGGGCATCAACCTGATCGTCACCATCATCAAGATGCGCGCACCCGGCATGAACCTGATGAAGATGCCCGTCTTCACATGGACCGCCCTGTGCACCAACGCGCTGATCGTCGCCTCCTTCCCGGTCCTGACCGCAGCCCTCGTGCTGATGTCGCTGGACCGTTATGTCGGCACGCACTTCTTCTCGAACGACTTCGGCGGCAACCCGATGCTGTACGTGAACCTGATCTGGATCTGGGGCCACCCTGAGGTCTACATCCTGATCCTGCCTTGCTTCGGCGTGTTCTCGGAAATCGTGTCCACGTTCTCGCGCAAGCGTCTGTTCGGCTACACCTCCATGGTCTACGCCACGGTCTGTATCACGATCCTGTCCTACCTCGTGTGGCTGCACCACTTCTTCACGATGGGCTCCGGCGCTTCGGTGAACACCTTCTTCGGCATCACCACGATGATCATCTCGATCCCGACGGGCGCGAAGATCTTCAACTGGCTGTTCACAATGTACCGTGGCCGCATCCGCTTCACGGTGCCCATGCTGTGGACCATCGGCTTCATGGTCACGTTCGCCATCGGCGGCATGACCGGCGTGCTGCTGGCCGTTCCTCCAGCCGACTTCGTGCTGCACAACTCGCTGTTCCTGATCGCCCACTTCCACAACGTGATCATCGGCGGCGTGGTGTTCGCCGTGTTCGCCGGCATCAACTACTGGTACCCCAAGGCTTTCGGCTACCGCCTGGTGGAATCGTGGGGCAAGGCTTCGTTCTGGTTCTGGCTGGTCGGCTTCTGGGTCGCCTTCACACCGCTGTACATCCTCGGCCTGATGGGCGTGACGCGTCGCGCCAACCACTTCGAAGATCCATCCCTGCAGATCTGGTTCATCATCGCCGCCTGCGGCGCAGCCCTGATCGCCTGCGGCATCGCCTGCTTCTTCATCCAGATCGGCGTGTCCTTCTGGAAGCGCAAGGAGCTGGCCGACGAGACCGGCGACCCATGGGATGGCCGCACGCTGGAATGGGCCACTTCGTCGCCTCCTCCCCAGTACAACTTCGCGTTCACGCCGGTCGTCTATGAAATCGACGCCTGGACCGACATGAAGAAGCACGGCTACAAGCGTCCGCTGACCGGCTTCCAGCCCATCCACATGCCCGCCAACACCGGCGCCGGCGTGGTGATCGGCGGCCTGTCCACGATTCTGGGCTTTGCACTGATCTGGCACATGTGGCCGCTGGTGATCGCATCGTTCGCCGCGACCGTGCTGGCCTCGATCATTCATACGTTCAACTACAAGCGTGACTACTACATCCCCGCAGCCGAAGTGGCTCAGACGGAGGAACTTCGCACGCAACAGCTTGCCCGCGCAAGCCACGCATAAGGCGGAGATGCAAACAATGTCCAATACACATACCGCCGCACTGGGCCAGCGCGAATACCACCTCGCGCACGAGCCCCATCCCGAAAACGGCACCGCTCTGGGCTTCTGGCTCTATCTGATGAGCGACTGCCTGATCTTTGCAGCCCTGTTCGCCACCTTCGGCGTGCTGGGCCGCAGCTATGCCGCCGGACCCACGGGCAAGGAACTGTTCGATCTGTCGCTCGTCGCGATCAACACGGCCTTCCTGCTGCTGTCGTCAATCACCTTCGGCTTCGCCATGCTGCAAAAGCAGCAGAACAAGCTGGGCGGCACGCTGTTCTGGCTGGCCATCACCGGCCTGTTCGGTCTGGCGTTCCTGTGCGTTGAACTCTATGAGTTCCACCACATGATCCACGCTGGCGCAGGCCCGACCCGCAGCGCGTTCACCTCGTCGTTCTTCACGCTGGTGGGCACCCACGGTATCCACGTGACCTTCGGCCTGATCTGGCTGGTGACGCTGATGATCCAGATCTCCAAGCACGGTCTCAACCCCGCCAACAACCGCCGTCTGATGTGCCTGTCGATGTTCTGGCACTTTCTGGACGTGGTCTGGATCGGCGTTTTCACTTTCGTTTATCTGATGGGAGTGCTTTGATGAGTGCAGCACACAACCACGCAGGCCACGATCACCACGACGATCACGGCCATCACGATGAAGGTCCGCACAGCACGTTCTCGGGCTACATGACGGGCTTCATCCTCTCGATCATCCTGACGGCGATCCCGTTCTGGCTGGTCATGGCCGACATCATCACCGACAAGAAGACCGCGGTGCTGGTGCTGGGCGGCTTCGCCGTCGTGCAGATCGTGATCCACATGATCTTCTTCCTGCACATGAACGGCAAGGTCGAAGGCGGCTGGACCATGCTGTCCACCATCTTCACGATCATCTTCGTGGCCATCGGCATCGCCGGTACGCTGTGGGTGATGTTCCACATGAACACCAACATGATGCCTCAGCACGTCATGCCGGACGCACCACCGGCACAGACCGCTCCGGCACACCACACCCCTTGACCCATCCGGTCACCCCGCAGGGCGCCAGCAGGCGCTCTGCCATCAGCAAGGCGATTCTCACGATTGTGGGCATCGCCTTGTTTTTTGGCTTCGTCACGCTCGGCACTTGGCAGGTGCAACGCCGCGCGTGGAAGCTCGATCTGATGGAACGCGTGGAAACCCGGCTGCATCAGCCGCCGGTTTCCGTCGCGCAGTTGCTGGCGGCCGAGCCCGCCGCCGAACTCGGTGAAAAGCACGCCTACCAGCCGGTCTTCGCCGAAGGCCGCTGGCTTGCGGACAAGACCGTCTTCACGCAGGCGCTGACCGAGCTCGGCGCGGGCTTCTGGACCCTCACGCCGCTGGAGACCGCGAGCGGTCAGGTCGTGCTCGTCAATCGCGGCTTCGTGCCCGAAGGCCAGCGCGCGTCAGCGCAGCCGCCCGAGCCCACACAGGGCACCGTCCGCGTGGAAGGCCTGCTGCGCTCGGCCGAGCCCGATGGCGGATTCCTGCGCAAGAACGACGCGGCCAACGGCAAGTGGTATTCGCGCGACGTGGCCGCCATCGGCCAGGCGCAGGGTCTTGCCAACGTGCAGCCCTTCTTCATCGACCAGGGCATTCCACAGGGCGCCCACGTGAACGCGGACACCCCCACTCCGGCCAACGCCATGCAGGGCCCCTGGCCACGCAGCGGCATGACGGTGGTGAAGTTCCACAACAGCCACACCGTCTACATCCTCACCTGGTACGGCCTCGCGCTCATGGTGCTGGGGGCGGCATGGCTGGTGGTGCGCCACGAGCGCAAGCGGGTCTGAGAACAGTCGAAGGCCCCGGCTCGGCAGCCGACGCTTGATTTGGCGACAATCCTGCCTCATGAACACCAGCAGCGGCAGCAACGTGGACACGACCGGCATTCCCGCGCGGGCCTTGCGCTCGCCGGCGACGCACGCCGGTCTCAAGAACCTGCACCTGCTGATCCAGCTGCGCTGGATCGCGGTGGTCGGGCAGATCTTCACCATCGAGGTGGCCCACTACACGATGAACCTGCAGCTGCCGGTGCGGGAAATGCTGATGGTCGTGGGCTGCCTCGCCATCTTCAACGTGGTCACCATGCTGCGCTGGCGCACCGGGCGCGGCGTGCGCAACGTGGAGCTGTTTCTCGCGCTGCTAGTCGACGTGGCGGTGCTCACGGTGCAGCTCTATCTGAGCGGCGGCACCAGCAACCCCTTCGTGTTCCTGTACCTGCTGCAGATCGCCGTGGGCGCGATGCTGCTGCGCGGCGGCTACATCTGGACCATCGTGCTCATCACCGCGCTGTGCTTCTTCGTGCTGAGCATCCATCACATGGAATTGCCCATCGCGCACGACCCGATACGCGGTCTGGCGAGCCCCTATGTCATCGGCCTGCTGGTGTGCTTTGTGCTCAACGCGACGCTGATCGTGGTGTTCATCACCCGCATCGCCCGCACCCTGCGCCAGCGCGATGCGCGCCTGGCCGCCGCCCGCCAGCGCGCGACCGAGGAAGAACACGTCGTGCGCATGGGTCTGCTGGCCTCCGGCGCGGCGCATGAGCTGGGCACGCCGCTCTCGACCATGGCCGTGATTCTGGGCGACTGGAAGCGCGACCCGGCGCTCTCCAAGAACCCCATGCTGCTCGAAGAGATCGCCGAGATGCAGGTGCAGGTGCAGCGCTGCAAGAAAATCGTGAGCGGCATTCTCATGTCCGCGGGCGAGGCACGCGGCGAGGCATCGACCGAGACCACCGTCCGCCGCTTTCTCGACTCGCTCGCCGCCGAGTGGAAGCGCACCCGCTACGTGAACACCTTCGTCTACGACAACCAGTTCGGCGACGACCGCCCGATGGTCGCGGATGCCACATTGGAGCAGATGGTATTCAACGTGCTCGACAATGCCAGAGACGCTTCGCCGCACTGGGTGGCGCTGATCGCCGAGCGCACCGAAACCGCGCTGGTGATCACCGTCTGCGATGATGGTCCGGGCTTTTCCAAGGACATTCTTGCCCAGTACGGCAAGCCCTACGTATCGAGCAAGGGCCGCCCGGGCGGTGGTCTGGGCCTGTTCCTTTCGATGAACGTGGCCCGCACGCTGGGCGGCAGCGTGCACGCACGCAATCGCGCGGACAGCGGCGCGGTGGTGACGATCACATTGCCGCTCGCGTCCATCGTCCTGCCGGAGACGGGCAACGGCAAAGAGACAACGACGACAACAGAGACAAAGACAGAGACGATTTCCGAGATTGGTCAGTCCCATGCAGAACATTGATGATGCCCAGATTCCGGACCCCGCAGACGACGCGCAGGACGAAGAGCAGCGCCTGCTCCTGATCGTCGAGGACGACGAGGCCTTCGGCCGCACCCTCGCCCGCTCGTTCGAACGCCGTGGCTACAAGGTGCTGCACACCGACAGCCTGGAGCACATGGAAAAGCTGCTCGAGACCCACGATCCGGGCTACGCCGTCGTCGACCTGAAGCTCAAAGGCGAGGCCACCGGCCTCACCTGCGTGCGCAAGCTGCACGCACATGACGAAGACATGCTGATCGTCGTGCTCACCGGCTACGCGAGCATCACCACCGCCGTCGAGGCAGTGAAGCTCGGCGCCTGCCACTACCTCGCCAAACCCTCGAACACCGACGACATCGAGGCCGCCTTCGGCCTCACCGAAGGCAACGAAGAGGTCGAGCTGACCAACCGCTCCAGCTCCATCAAGACGCTCGAATGGGAACGCATCCACGAGGTGCTGGCCGAAACCGGCTTCAACATCTCCGAGGCCGCACGCCGCCTGGGCATGCACCGCAGAACGCTTACGCGCAAGCTGGAAAAACGCAGGGTTTAAACCGGAATCCTGCGACTGACCGCCAGCTCCGAATTCCGATAACGCGGATCGTGGCTCACATCATCGCCAAGCCAGGCCAGCTGCGGCACGGGGTGGTCTTCCGATGGCAGTTCCACCTCCGCAATGACGAGGCCGGACAACTCCTGCTCGAACACGTCGATCTCGAACGTCAGCCCGTTCACTGGCAGGTAGTAGCGCACCTTCTCGATGCGCCCGAGGCTCGCAAAATCGGCCAGCAGCGCCTGTGCGTCGGCAAGCGGAATTCCGTATTCGAACTCGGCGCGCGAGAGGCCGACGGTCTTGCCCTTGAGCGTGAGAAACCCCTTGTCGCCCGCGACGCGCACCCGCACGACCATGCCGTTGTCCGCCAGATAGCCTTGGGCCATGCGGACGCCCGCCAGTCCCGTCACGATGGAGCGGTCGCGGACGAGGAATTTGCGTTCGATTTCAGTGGGCATGGTGGTTTCGGCAAAGGACACGATGAAAGACGCCACTGTACCCACGAATCGGCCGCTTTCAGCGGACCACCATCGACACGCCGAGCAGCAGCAGTCCCACCATCAGGCAGCGCTTGAACCACAACGGCG
Source organism: Diaphorobacter caeni (assembly GCF_015354245.1). Lineage (GTDB taxonomy): Bacteria > Pseudomonadota > Gammaproteobacteria > Burkholderiales > Burkholderiaceae_C > Diaphorobacter_A > Diaphorobacter_A caeni. The sequence continues at coordinate 255,475 of NZ_JADKYZ010000007.1, read as the reverse complement.
ACAGCCGCGCACGCAGCCATGTGCCCAACTGCATGCCGATCAGCGCAGGCGCCAGCAGCAAGGCTGACCGGCCCACGTCACCAGTAGTGAAGCTGCCGTTCCAGGCCAGCCCCGCCGCGAGAGCGAGCGTCGATACCGTGAAGCACAGGCCCATCGCCTGGATCAGCTCGTCGCGCTGCATCGACAGCGCCTGCAGATAGGGCACGGCAGGCACGACGAACACGCCGGTGGCCGAGGTGACCAGCCCCGTCACCGAGCCCACCACGGGTCCCAGCCATCGCTCCTGCGCCACCGCGATGCGCCACTGCGCCCCAAGCAGCGCCCAGCCAGCATAGACGATCAGCGCCACGCCCAAAGCCACCGTGGCCCACGCGCCGGCTGGAGCGCCGATCATCAGGGCTCCAACGACCGTGCCCGCACAGATGCCGATCTGCATCGGCCCCATGCGCCGAAGCAGCGCGGGCAACGATGTCATCGGCAGCATCTGCCAGATATTGGTGACCAGCGACGGCACCACAAGCAGCGCCGCCGCTTCAGCCGGCGGCATGCGCAGCGCAAGCAGCCCCATAGCGACGGTCGGCAGACCCAACCCCACGACACCCTTGACCAACCCGGCCAGCATGAAAACGCCCATGGCCATCCACAGCCACGACGGCAACGCCGCGCTCCATTCCGATACACCCATACCGCATTCTTCCTTTTTCTGGCCAACAAGCCTGTTCAGTGGATGCGATTGTGTCCAGCGGGCGCGCCGTTGCCAATTCGGTATTTTCGGCCCGCCCTACGGATCAACCGAAGGCTCATCACGTTGCAGGTGCATACTGCGCAAAAACACTCCGCAGGAAAGCTGCTTGCGGTATCTGAGAAAATGGCGGCTATGACTCTCAAAGCCCCCGAACTGCTGCTGCCTGCCGGCTCGCTCGACAAGATGCGCGCCGCCTACGACTTTGGCGCCGACGCGATCTATGCCGGCCAACCGCGCTACAGCCTGCGCGCGCGCAACAATGAATTCCGCCTTGAGCAGATCGCCCAGGGCATTCAGGAGGCGCATGCCCGGGGCAAGAAATTCTTCGTCACGAGCAATCTGATTGCGCACAACGACAAGGTGCGCACCTACATCCGCGACATCACCCCCGTGATGGAGCTGAAGCCCGACGCCTTCATCATGGCCGACCCCGGCCTGATGATGATGGTGAAGGAAAAGTGGCCCGAGGCCGAGATTCACCTCTCCGTGCAGGCCAACACCACCAACTACGCCACCGTGAAGTTCTGGCAGAAGGCGGGCGTCTCGCGCATCATCCTGTCGCGCGAATTGAGCCTCGACGAGATCGAGAAGATCCGCCAGGAATGCCCGGACATGGAGCTTGAAGTCTTCGTGCACGGCGCGCTGTGCATCGCCTACTCGGGCCGCTGCCTGCTGTCGGGTTACTTCAACCGCCGCGACCCCAACCAGGGCACTTGCACCAACGCCTGCCGCTGGGAATACAAGACGCACGACGCGGCGGTCGATCCCAACACCGGCGAAGCGCTTGCGCAGACCATGGAAAACGGTTTCAGCTTCGACAAGGCGCGCGAAGAAGCCGATTCGCAATTCAGCACCTGCGGCAACGGCGAGCGCCACCCCAAGGCCGATCAGGTCTATCTGATCGAGGAAATGGGCCGCCCCGGCGAGCACATGCCGATCATGGAAGACGAGCACGGCACCTACATCATGAACTCCAAGGACCTGCGCGCCGTGGAGCACGTGGAGCGCCTTGTGAAGATCGGCGTGGATTCGCTCAAGATCGAAGGCCGCACCAAGAGCCTGTACTACGTGGCTCGCACCGCACAGGTGTACCGCCGCGCGATCGATGATGCGGTGGCCGGTCGCCCGTTCAACCCCGAACTGATCACCGAACTCGAAGGCCTCGCCAACCGCGGCTACACCGGTGGCCTGATGGAGCGCCGCCCTTCGCAGGATTATCAGAACTACGAAACCGGCCACTCGGTGCTGCAGCGCAGCCACTTTGTGGGCGAGGTGCGTGGTTACGCCGATGGTCTGGCCGAAGTGGAAACCAAGAACCGCTTCCAGGTGGGCGACACGCTGGAGATCATCCACCCTCAGGGCAATCGCCAGATCAAGCTCGAGAAGATGTTCAACCTCGAAGGCGAGCCCGTCGAAGTCGCACAGGGCAACCCGGTGCGCGTGCGCATTCCGCTCGAAGGCCCGGTGGAAGGCGCATTGATTTCACGTCTGCTGAACGCCTGACGCGTCCGCTGTTTTTGATTTGACAAAGGCCCTGATGTCAGGGCCTTTGTCCTTTGTTCCGCTTGCTGCAATGACCTACGAACTTCCCGCCAACGCCAACCCCGACAACAAACTCGAGAATCCGACGGCCGACGACATCGTCGTGCTCCCCGAACTCAAGGCCTACATCGACCCGCTCACGCCCGACGAGCACGAATCGCTCGAGCGCTCCATCCTTGATGAAGGCTGCCGCGATTCGCTGGTGCTGTGGGGCAACATCCTCATCGACGGGCACAACCGTTTCGGCATCTGCCAGAAGAACGGACTGCCGTTCAACACGGTGCAGAACACGCGCTTCAAAAGCATGGAGGACGTGCACCTGTGGATGATCGACCAGCATCTGGGCCGCCGCAGCGTCTCTGAATTCCAGCGCGGCGTGCTCGCCCTGCGCAAGCGCGAGATCATCGCCGAGCGCCGCGCAGCCGCAGCTGCTGCCGTCGTTGCTGCGAAGGCCGAGGCCAAGGAAGCCAACGGCGGCGAGCAGGCACCGTGGGAAGGCGACACCGACCCGGTGGTCGCCAAGGCGCTCGCCAGCGTCGCCAAGGTGCCGGACGACGCGCTCGACACGCGCGAATCCCTCGCCCGCGCCGCACGCCTGACCGCCAGCCAGGTGAAGATGATCGAGACGATCCAGGAGCACGCCGCCCCCGAGGTGGTTGCCGCCGTGAAGTCCGGCGAACTCTCGCTGAACGCCGCCGCCGTCGTGTCGTCCCTGCCCCAGTCCGAACAGGCCGCAGCAGCCCAGGGCGGCGCCCAGGAGCTCAAGGCCGCCGCCAAGCGCGTGCGCGACTCCAAGAAGAAGCCCAAGGCCGACGCCATGGAGTCTTCGGCGGATGACGCGGACACCTCCGCCGAAGCCGCTGCACCGTCCGTCGATGAGCTGCGCAAGCGCGTGACCGAGCTGGAGTCGGAAAACGAACGCCTGCGCCAGCAGGTGAAGGCGCTGCAGGATCTGTTGGCCGAGCAGGCTTGATGCCGCTCGACGCCTGCGGCGGGAAGTCCGCCACCGGCTGAACTGTCCGAGAGACCGCCGTCAGGACTTCCCCGCGTCCTTCTGAAACTCCGTCCCCTCCGCCAGCGGCGCGAAGCGATACGTCGCGGGCGTCCTGCTGAGCTTCACCGGCGCGCCCAGTCCCCGGTACTCGCCCATCTGGACGACCATTTCGCTGTGCTTCGTGTGTGGAGCCTCCAGCGCCTGCTCGACGTCGAGCACCGGAGCGGCGGGCACGCCGATGGACATGAGTTCCTCGGCAAGCTGCACGCAGTCGCGGGTGGCGAGCGCTTCTTCGAGCAGCGCCTTCAGCGCCACGCGGTTCACTGATCGCTGGCCCGCGGTGGCAAAGCGTTCGTCGGTGCCGAGTGCGGGTTGACCGAGGTGCTCGCACATCAGCTTGAACTGGCGGTCGTTGCCCACGGCGAGAAAGATCGGCGATGTGCCGGTGGCCACCACGTCATAGGGATAGATGTTGGGGTGCGCGTTGCCGGTGCGCTGCGGGATCTTGCCGTTCATGAACCAGTTGGCCGCATGCGGGTGCAGCAGCGACATGCCGGAATCGTAGAGCGACGCGTTGATGAGCTGGCCCTTGCCGCTGCGCGCGCGCTCATGCAGCGCGAGCAGCACGCCGATGACGGCGTTCATGCCGGTCACCATGTCAACCACCGGAAGGCCCACGCGCATCGGGTCGCCGCTGGCCTCGCCGTTCACGCTCATGATGCCGGACATGGCCTGAATCGCCGCGTCGTAGCCGGGCAGCGCGCCGAGCGGGCCATCCTCGCCAAAGCCCGAGACGCGGCACCAGATGAGCGCAGGAAACGCATGCTGCATCTGCTCCCAGCCTATGCCCCATTTCTCCATGGTGCCAATCTTGAAGTTCTCGACCACCACGTCGGCCTCGGCCATGAGTTCGCGCACGCGGTGCTGGCCTTCCGGCTTGGCGAGATCGAGAAACTGGATGCGCTTGTTGCGGTTGAGACCGTAGTAATAGGAGGCCACGCCGTCGCGAAATGGAGGGCCCCACGTACGGGTGTCGTCGCCTTGCGGCGGCTCCACCTTGAGCACATCGGCACCGTGATCGCCGAGAATCTGGCCGCACAGCGGTCCACCGAGAATGCGCGAGAGATCGAGTACGCGCAGGCCCTGCAACGCTCCCGCGACTGGCAACTGGGTCATTTGGGATCTCCTGTTTTCTTGAGCATCGGCCATTCAGTTTGCCACCGTCCGGCGCCGATCGCACGTGCAGCGTCACGCGCCCTCTCACAGCATGTTTGCGATCTCAGAACCACGCGGCGGGAATGATGCCCTCATCACCGAGCGGGTCGCGCGGCAGCAGTCGATTCACCACCACCAGCTGCGACAGTCGCATGCGCGCCTTGGAGCCGGTCTTCGATGCCTCCCACGCCATGGCGATGGCCGTGGTGCAGCAGTACAGCGCCGTCGCCGTCTGGCGCGCAAGCTGGTCGAGCCCCTGCTCCACCACCTTCTCGGCGAGCGCGCTGGCACGCGAGAGCGACTCGCGCAAAGCCTTCTCATAGGCCGGACTGAGCGAGGCATCGGACAGCAGTCCCGAGAGGTATTTCTGCAGCACCGGCAACGAGCCCTCGCGCCTGATCGCGCGGATCACATCGAGCGCGACGATGTTGCTCGTGCCTTCCCAGATCGAACCCAGATGCGCATCCCTCACGAGACGCGGATCGCTCCACTCCTCGATGTAGCCGCAGCCGCCGCGCACCTCCATCGCATCGCCGGTCACCTTGCGCGCATCGCGGCAGGCGCGGAACTTGATCATCGGCGTGAGGATGCGCAGCAGCGCGTAGGCCTCCTGGTCGCCCGCATCAGCGCGCGCCAGCACTTGCGCGGTCTGGAACACCATGGTGCGCGCCTGCTCCGCCGGAACGCGCAGCTTGTCGAGCTGGCGGCGCATCAGCGGCATGTCTTCAAGGCGCTTGCCGAAGGCGACACGCGCGTGCGCCACATACTCGGCCTCGGCGACCGCGCGGCGCATCATGCCTGCGGAGCGCACGCCGTTGGACAGGCGCGAGTTGTTGACCATGTCCGCCATCTGCACGAAACCGCGACCGCGCTCGCCGACGAGATACGCCTTCGCGCCTTCGAGCGTGATCTCTCCGCTGGCCATCGAGCGCGTGCCGAGTTTTTCCTTGAGGCGAATGATGCGGTAGCGATTCGTGCCGCCATCGTCCAGATAGCGCGGCAGCAGAAACAGCGAGATGCCCTTCATGCCCTCGGGATCGCCGTCGACGCGCGCCAGCACCATCGCGAATTCGGCGTCCGGATTCGAGCAGAACCACTTGTCGCCCACCAGCCGCCACGAACCGTCGGCGTTCGGGTAGGCCATGGTCGCCGTGTTCGAAATGTCGGAGCCCGCAGCCTGTTCGGTCATGAACATGGCGCCCTGCGCCTGCTCATCCCAGTCGAGCGACAACAACTGCGGAAGATACTTCTCGAGCAGCTCCGGCCTGCCGAATTTCTTGAGGGTGCGGGTCAGCGAGTCGGTCATCGACAGCGGGCAACACAGCCCGAACTCGGCCTGCACGAACAGATAGGTCAGCGCGTACTTGACGATGGGCGGCAGCTTGCCCTTCCAGCCCAGCATGTCCTCGCGATGCGACATCGCCTGCAGACCGAACTCTCCATAGGCGACGCGCTCCATCTCTTCGTAGGCCGGGTGCTTGATGATGCGCTGGATGTTCTCGCCCGAACGGGTGCGATGCTCGAGCGCAGGCGGATTCTTGTCGGCAATGCCCGCCAGATCGTCGAGCCGTCCGCCCGCCAGTTCACCCATGCGCGTGAAGTGCGGCAGCAGATGCAGGAACAGATCCTCGGGCAGATAGAGCTTGAGCAGCGACTCCATCTGGCCGTCGGTCACGTAGAGGTTCGCGCCGCGCCGATCCGGCACCGGATGCGCCTTGCTTGTGGCGGGCTTGCTGTCGCGCAGGTTCGCGGCATCCTGCGCGCGCTGAATGGTGGCGGAAGCCACGCGGTGGGCCGATTCGTTCTTGACGCTCGCCTGCATGCTTGTCTCCTTCGGTTTGGCGGGTCCGGGGACTCTTGCGACCAATTCCCCAACACGCTCAACTGCACATACTCCTATTTCAGCGCGCTCAATGATTCGCGTCAAATATTATTAAAATCTTGTTCAATATTTATTAGATATTATCAAGTCTGCGCTCACACCGCATGATCGACGCCCTGATGATCGAAACACGACTGCTTCGCTATTTCGTCGCACTGGCCGAAGAACTGCACTTCGGGCGCGCAGCGATGCGCCTGTCCATCTCGCAACCGCCGCTGAGCGTGGCGATCCGGCAGCTCGAGGATCAGGTGCAGGCCCAGCTGTTCGAGCGCAACAGCAAGGAAGTGCGCCTCACCGCCGCCGGGGATCATCTGCTGCCGCGCGCGCGGCAGATCCTGTCGCTGACCAGCCAGGCCGTGCGGGAAACCACCGACGTCGCGCGCGGCGTGCGCGGACATCTGCATGTGGGATTCGTGGGCTCCAGTCTCTATCGCGGCGTGCCGCAGGCGCTGGAAGCGTTCCAAGCGCAGCACCCGCAAGTGCGGGTCGACATGCTCGAGCTCAACAGCGGCGAGCAACTGCAGGAGCTGCAGCAGGCGCGGCTTCATCTGGGGCTGGTTCATTCGGTGCAGACGCCCGACGAGATCGCCAGCCAGTTGCTGATGGAGGAACCCTTCATGGTCGCGTTGCCGCAGGGCCATCCGCTCGAGTCCTGCGCGCGCATCGATCTGGCGGAACTCAAGAACGAACGACTGATCCTGTTCTCCGCGCAGGTCTCACCGCTCTACCACCAGCGCATCTACCAGATTTGCCAGACGCATGGTTTCGCACCCGAGATCCGGCACGAGGTGCGGCACTGGCTGTCGGTGCTTTCATTGGTGTCATTGGGCCAGGGCGTGGCCATCGTGCCCGCCTCGCTGCAGCGCGTGGGCATGCCGCGCGTGACGTTCAAGCCATTCATCGGCGATCACGTCGTGTCGGAGCTGCTGGCCATCTGGCGCAAGTCACCGGCCAATCCACTGGTCACGGCGCTCGTGGGGCATCTGCAGAGAGCCATTGCGGACCTGAGTGCCTGACGGGTTCGCCCCACTCCGCAGTGCTGGTGGCGTTCCCCAGCCCGAAACGCCAGGCGTATCTGTGGGAATGCGCTCTACGTCAGAGCCACTGGACGAAGTGATCCCAAGCGGAAACCAGCAGCGCCTTGCATTTGTTCAACGAGTTCATGGTGGAAGTCCGCGACAAGCTCGCGGTGTTCATCTGATGACGCAATTGTATCCAAAGGCTTCTTAAAAGTGAACGATTGTTACAAAGTAAACTGATCAGTGATCTTCAGCTTGACGTCACCAGCCAGATGGCAATGAATCCCAGCAGCATGGCAGCAAGAGCGATGGCAGTGAACTTCAAGGAAAGGCCCGAAACCCGCGCAGTTGCGGGAGCCGGAACGTCAGCAGGCGCATCGGCATGTACACCGGCATCCATATGAGTCTGCGCAACCGCCGGCTGCCCCAGCTCCGCCATGAGCAGGCGCACGGCGATCTGGCGGGATTGCTCGCGGGCCTCGGCCATCATGTCGGTGATGGAGTGGCGCCTGCCAAGACGCTCCTGCCCCGCGCTCAGCCAGTCCTCCCTGAATTCAGCCGACCATGCCTGATGCGGCAACAGCTTGGCGTGGCGGCTGACTTCGGGCGCAATCACCAGTGGAACGCCTTTGTACGACAGCATGCCATCCGGCAGATGCTCCTGATCGACCCAGATGCTGCAGATCCGAAGCGGATAACCGAAGAGTGCCAGCGGCAGTTCTTCGGAGAGCATGCGCGAGGTGCCCGAACGCAGATGGGCCCGAACGGCCAGCGCCTCCGGCGGCACCCCCTCCGCGTTCTTCGCTTCGCCCCACTGCCGCAGCACCTTGGCGATGGCCTGCACATCGTCATAGCGCAGCAGGTTCGCCGGGTCATACACGACCTCGGCGACGCGCAAGCCCACATATTCCGGTTTGAACAGGTCGGCGTGCGCCTGGATCACGCCACCGCAGGTGAAATTGCCGCGCTCGAAAAGCTCGCGCTGAGCGGCGAAGTAGTCCGACAGCGGATCGCCAGGCTCCAGCATCGGCAGCCGCGCGCTCCACATGGCGGAGCGCGTGACGGGATCGAGCGCATGTGCACGTTCGTGGAAAGCGGTGTCGCGATCCGCGCGCAGCGGTTTCAGCGGCTGCGCGGAACGGTCAAGCGCCCGCAGGTCGATGGGCGCAATGAGCTGGGTCAGCGACGCAGCAAGATCGGCACCCTCGGTCGTCCAGACATGGGCAACGATGCCCGGCAGCTTGATCATGCCAAGGCCGCTCGCATGGTCCTCGGGAAAGTGGACGACGCAGGTCCGTGATCCAGACTCCAGCGCCAAGAGGGACCATGACGGCGGCGATCCCACGCAGCGGCCCATCCACTCGGCCAGATAGAAGCTCAGCAGCATCAACGTGTCACCGTCCTGCGCGTGCTCGTAGAGCGCCCGCCCGGCCTGCACGCGCAGGGTGCGCTGCCTGTCCAGCCAATGCTGGATGCGCGACACGCTCGCGGCCGAAAAGTCCAGCGTGAGCAGCGCCCTCAGTCTGCGCGAGGCATGCTTGAGGAACACCGGGTCGGCATCATGGTCCAGAGCCCAGATGCTCTGCCGGGCAACGAAATTCAGGGGAAGCTGCATGAACGGGAAACGGCCGCGCGCCGCGAAGCGGACTGGGTCACGGCGAGGCGAAGGCAAAAACGCGAGCGACACGTCAGCGCACAAGCCGCTTCGCGTCCACTTGCGGGCGAAGCAGCATGGGCCTTTTCACGCTCGAAAATCAGCGGGACATGTCGCAACTCGTTGCAAAGTGTACCCAACCTGATGGTCAGGTCGGAATTGAGTCTGCATCAGAATACAGAATTTACTGTACAAAACAACAGTAACCATGGATACTGAATACTGTTTATTCAACCAGTGTTTCAAAACCATGGAAGTAGCCATCGTCATCGAAGTCACCCTGCAGGACTGCACCGGTATCGACCTTTCCCTGAAAGAGCGCGCAGAGGCCCGGTTCCAGCGCGAAATCGAGAAATTCTTTCCAGACGAGCAGAGCATGCTGGATTCATGGCGTGCATATGCCGACGCGGCCGAAGGCGGAGAGATCAATCAGGAGCAGGAACGACTGGCCCGCACCTGGCTCAAGGCCTTCGACAAGGCCAGGCAGGCGGGGTTTCAGGGAATTTCGGTGGAGGAAGCGTATTTCGATGTGCGCATGAGTTGAGTCTGCGGCACCTCTCCGCCCGCCCCTCAGCGCACCGCTTCTTCCGCGAAGCGGGCAACAAAAAACCCGCCTTGGCGGGTTTTTTGCTTTGCGCCTGAGGGCCCACGCAGGGGCCTCAGCAGGCTCAGACCTTGGCGGCCACTTCCGCGTACTCTTCGATCTGGTCGAAGTTCATGTAGCGGTAGACGCTGGCCTTGTCGGCGTCGATCACGCCCATTTCAGCCAGGTATTCTTCCTTGCTTGGCAGCTTGCCCAGACGCGATGCGATCGCGGCCAGTTCGGCGGAGCCAAGGTACACATTGGTGTTCTTGCCCAGACGGTTCGGGAAGTTGCGGGTCGACGTGGAGATGACCGTTGCGCCTTCACGCACTTGCGCCTGGTTGCCCATGCACAGCGAGCAGCCGGGCATTTCGGTACGCGCGCCGGCGGTGCCGAATGCAGCGTAGTGGCCTTCCTTGATCAGCTCGTTCTGGTCCATCTTGGTGGGCGGTGCCACCCACAGCTTGACCGGAATGTCGCGCTTGCCGCCCAGCAGCTTGGCTGCAGCGCGGAAGTGGCCGATGTTGGTCATGCACGAACCGATGAAAGCTTCGTCGATCTTGGTGCCGGCGACTTCGGACAGGTACTTGGCGTCGTCAGGATCGTTCGGGCAGCAGACGATCGGTTCCTTGATGTCGGCCAGATCGATCTCGATGATGTGCGCGTACTCGGCGTCCTTGTCAGCCGACAGCAGGTCGGGCTTGGCCAGCCAGGCTTCGACCTTCTCGATGCGACGCTGCAGCGTCTTGGCGTCTTCGTAGCCGTCGGCGATCATGTTCTTCATCAGAACGATGTTCGAGCGCAGGTACTCGGCGATGGTGTCGGGGTTGAGCTTGATCGTGCAACCGGCGGCGGAACGCTCGGCCGATGCGTCGGAGAGCTCGAACGCCTGTTCGACCTTCAGGTCCGGCAGGCCTTCGATTTCCAGGATGCGACCCGAGAATTCGTTGATCTTGCCAGCCTTGGCAACGGTCAGCAGACCTTGCTTGATGCCGTACAGCGGGATTGCGTGCACCAGATCGCGCAGGGTCACGCCGGGCTGCATTTCGCCCTTGAAGCGCACCAGCACGGATTCAGGCATGTCCAGAGGCATCACGCCGGTCGCGGCACCGAACGCCACGAGGCCGGAGCCAGCGGGGAACGAGATGCCGATCGGGAAACGGGTGTGCGAGTCACCACCGGTGCCGACGGTGTCGGGCAGCAGCAGGCGGTTGAGCCAGCTGTGGATCACGCCGTCGCCCGGACGCAGGGCCACGCCGCCGCGGTTGGAGATGAACTGGGGCAGTTCGCGGTGGGTCTTCACGTCCACCGGCTTGGGGTAGGCAGCGGTGTGGCAGAACGATTGCATCACGAGGTCGGCAGAGAAGCCCAGGCAAGCCAGGTCCTTCAGCTCGTCGCGGGTCATCGGGCCAGTCGTGTCTTGCGAACCGACCGTGGTCATGCGTGGCTCGCAGTACGTGCCGGGGCGAACGCCCTGACCTTCCGGCAGACCGACGGCGCGGCCGACCATCTTCTGTGCCAGCGTGAAGCCAGCCTTGGAAGCGGCGGGCGCCTGTGGCAGGCGGAACGCGTTCGATGCAGGCAGACCCAGCGCTTCGCGGGCCTTGGCGGTCAGCGAGCGGCCAATGATCAGGTTGATGCGGCCACCCGCCTGCACTTCGTCGAGCAGCACGTCGGACTTCAGCGAGAAGTCAGCGACCTTGGCGCCGCTCTTCTCGATCTTGCCTTCGTAGGGGTAGATGTCGATCACGTCGCCCATGTCGAGCTTGGAGACGTCCACTTCGATGGGCAGCGCGCCCGAGTCTTCCTGCGTGTTGAAGAAGATCGGAGCGATCTTGCCGCCGAGCGTCACGCCGCCGAAGCGCTTGTTGGGCACGAACGGAATGTCCATGCCGGTTGCCCAGATGATGGAGTTGGTGGCGGACTTGCGCGAAGAACCGGTGCCGACCACGTCGCCCACGTAGGCCACGAGGTGGCCCTTCTTCTTCAGGTCGTCGATGAACTGCATCGGGCCGCGCTTGCCGTCTTCCTCGGGCTTGAACGCCGCGTCAGGACGCGTGTTCTTGAGCATCGCCAGGTAGTGCAGCGGAATGTCGGGACGGCTCCATGCGTCGGGAGCGGGCGACAGATCGTCGGTGTTGGTTTCGCCGGGCACCTTGAAGACGGTGACGGTGATCGTCTTTTCGACTTCAGGACGCGAAGTGAACCACTCGGCGTCGGCCCAGCTCTGCATCACTTCCTTGGCCTTGGCGTTGCCGCCCTTGGCCTTGGCAGCCACGTCGTTGAAGAAGTCGAACATCAGCAGCGTCTTCTTGAGCGCGTCAGCGGCCACGCCGGCGACTTCTGCGTCGTCCAGCAGCTCGATCAGGGGGTGCACGTTGTAGCCGCCCACCATGGTGCCCAGCAGCTCGGTGGCCTTGGACTTGGAGATCAGCGCAACCTTGACCTCACCATGCGCCACAGCGGCCAGAAACGATGCCTTGACCTTGGCCGCATCATCCACGCCCGGTGGAACGCGGTGGGTCAGCAGGTCCAGCAGGAACGCGTCTTCGCCAGCGGGCGGGTTCTTGATCAGCTCGATCAGTTCGGCGGTCTGCTTGGCGTCCAATGGCAGTGGGGGAATGCCCAATGCGGCGCGCTCGGCCACATGGTCACGGTAGGCTTTCAACATGGTCTACTTCTCCGAAGGTTTTGGTTTTCAATCAATCTGGTGGGGCAACAACGGGCAAGCCTCTGGCTGACCATCCCTCGGATGGCCTCCGGAAACCCGCCCGGGTATTCAGTCCTGAGCTATGGGCTCAGGCTCACTTGGTGTTCAGGCCGTCCAGCAGTCCGGGCTGAGGGTTCTTCTTCATCGACTCGGCCACGGCCACCTGATTGGGGCTCATGCATTCGTCGGCCAGACGCTGGCCCTGCTTCTGGTTCAGCAGCATGGACTTGTTGGCGATCTGCACCCAGACGGCGCCGGCCTTCTGGTCTTCAAGACGCACGGCACCCGTGGATGTCGCCACGGGCTGCATGTGGTACTTGAAGTTCTTGCCGGTCACATGGAAGTGCCCTGGAGACGTCGCATCCTTCTGGATATCGACATAGGCACCCAGTTCGCAAGGCATGTGGCCAGTCACCACGGTGTCGGCCAGCGCCAGCTCGGCGGGCGAGAGTGCGGCACCGGCCGCAGCGAAGCCGGTTGCCACCTGCGTGGCGGCGCTCTTGAGCTGCGTGCGGCTGCTGTTGGCGGCAGTGGTCTTCTTGGGTGCTGCAGTCGTCTTCTTGGCGGTCGTGGTGGTCTTCTTGGCCGCAGGAGCTTTCGCAGCAGTCTTGGGAGCCGCCTTTTGAGCGGGCTTGGTGCCGGTTTGCGCCATGGCGATGGCTGGAGCGATGGCGATCAGTGCGGCAGCGACGAGGGTCTTCATGGGGACTCCTGCAAGGGGAAATTGAGTTGATGGGAGCAAAACATTAAAAATAACCGATTTATGCCTTGTCGGTCCCAACACCCGTAACAAACCATTGGCGCACATCCAACGGAATGGCGCGGCCGGTCTGGTGTGCACGCTCGAGGACCTGCCAGAAATAGCGGTAGCTCGCACGGTCGTGCAGAACGCCGTCTTCGCTGATGGGAGCCCAGTCAGCGGCCACGGCGGCAGAAATGATGCGCCCTGCGCGTTCGATCTCGACCTCGTCAGGCGCCAGCGCCGCGAGAATCGGACGGATCTGCGCGGGGTGGATGCTCCACATGCGCGTATAGCCGAATTCGCGGCTGGCCTTGCGGGCCGCGGCCTGCATGGCGTCGGCATTGCTGAATTCGGTGACCACGCAGTGCGACGGCACCTTGCCGTGCGCGTGGCAGGCGGATGCGATCTCGAGCTTGGCGCGCACCACCAGCGGGTGCTCGAACTGCCCTGCCGAGGTCATTCCGGACGAGGGAATCGCACCGCCATGCGCGGAGACGAAATCCATCAGACCGAAGCTCAGGCTCTGGATGCGCGGGTGCGAGGCGATGTCGAAGGCGCGGTGCACGGCGGCGGGCGATTCGATCAGCGCATGCAGGGGCAGATGCTTCGCACCGGCGGCGTCGAGCGCGCGGGCGGCGATCTCGACGTCTTCGAACGATTCCACCTTGGGAATCATGATGTGGCAGAGCCTGTCGCCCGCCTCGCCCGCAATCGTGGCGATGTCATTGGCGAACGCGGCATGGTCGACGGTGTGCACGCGCGCGGCGACACGGGCGCCGGGCTGGGCTTCACGGGCCAGCTGGGCCACGAGCTTCGCGTGTTCGCGCTCGAGCCCCACGGGCGCACCATCCTCGCAGTCGAGCGTCACGTCGAACACCACATGACCGAACTCGGCGCGCATTTCCTCCTGCAGCTGCAGGCTCTTGCGCATGCGGACTTCGACGCCGCTGTAGTGATCGCAAACGGGAATGTGATGCCGGCCTGCCTGCGCTCCGAGCAGGACAGTGGCGGGGTGGGCTTGGGCGGCGGGCGTCGTCATGCGGGTCGCTGGGCAACAATGAACATGCGCGGGAAAGCAAGCAGTCGCCTGCCGTCGCTGCGCACGGGATATTCGGCATCGACGCGCTTTTCGTAACTCGCAAGAAACTCGGCTCGCAGGTCGTCGGAAAGCGGATCGACAAAAGGCTTGAGTCCGGTGCTGCGCACCCATTCCACGATGGCCGCTGCGGACTCCATCGGATGCTGGTACACGGTGTGCCAGACATCCACCTGCGCGGCATCTTTGGCCAGCAGGTCGTAATACGCTTGAATGCCGAGCAGCTCGGTGCGCAGCTTGCTCACGTCGCCGATCGGCTCCTTGAAAGGCGCTTCGGCGGCCAGCTCGCGCATGTTGCGATGCGTGGGCTCCGCGCGGTTGTCGGGCATCTGGATGGCCAGAACGCCACCGGGTGCAAGCGCGCGGAACAGGCGCGGGATCAGCGTTTCGTGATCGCCCACCCACTGCAGTGACGCGTTGGCATAAATGAGATTGGGTGCAGGACCTGTTACGGCATCCGGCACCCAATCGGTAATGTCTGCGGCCACAAAGTCCACGCCGGGCAGACGCTTTGCGGCGCTCTCCAGCATGGCTTTGGAGTTGTCCACGCCAATCGCACGGGCCTTTGGAAAGCGTGCGATCAGCAGCTCGGTGGAGTTCCCCGGCCCGCAGCCCAGATCCACCACGAGGGAGGGATCTCCGAGCGGCACGCGCGCCAGCAGCTCACGGGCCGGGCGCGTGCGCTCGTCCTCGTAGCGGCTGTAGAGCTGGGGGTTCCAGTCTTGCATGGGTGGACCTTGGTTACCTGCGGATTACAGCAGGTGCTTCACGCCGTCTTGCTCGCCTTGCAGCTCAGCCAGCGTCTTGTTGATGCACTCTTGCGAGAACGCGTCGATTTCCAGACCTTCGACGATCTTGTACTCGCCGTTGGCTGTGGTGACGGGGAAGCCGAACACGATGCCGGCGGGAATGCCGTATTCGCCGTTCGAAGGCACGCCCATGGTGACCCATTCGCCGCCCGAGCCCAGAGCCCAGTCACGCATGTGGTCGATGGCGGCGTTGGCAGCCGAAGCGGCCGACGACAGGCCACGTGCAGCGATGATCGCGGCGCCGCGCTTGCCCACTGTAGGCAGGAACACGTCCTTGTTCCAGACTTGATCGTTGATCATGTCCTTCACCGACTTGCCGTCGACGGTGGCGAAACGGTAGTCGGCGTACATGGTTGGCGAGTGGTTGCCCCACACGGTCAGCTTCTTGATGTCGCCCACGGCGAAGTTGGCCTTGGCGGCCAGTTGCGAAGCGGCGCGGTTGTGGTCCAGACGCAGCATGGCGGTGAAGTTCTTCGCTGGCAGGTCAGGAGCCGACTTCATGGCGATGTAGGCGTTGGTGTTGGCGGGGTTGCCGACGACCAGAACCTTCACGTTGCGCGAAGCCACGGCGTTCAGAGCCTTGCCCTGTGCAGTGAAAATCTGTGCGTTGGCAGCCAGCAGGTCGGCGCGTTCCATGCCTGGGCCGCGAGGACGGGCACCCACGAGCAGCGCGTAGTCGGTGTCCTTGAAGGCTTGCAGCGGGTCGCTGTGGGCTTCGATGCCGGCCAGCAGAGGGAAGGCGCAGTCTTCCAGCTCCATGATCACGCCCTTGAGCGCATTCTGAGCCTTTTCGTCAGGAATTTCGAGCAGCTGGAGGATGACTGGCTGGTCCTTGCCCAGCATTTCGCCGGAAGCGATGCGGAACAACAGGGCGTAACCGATTTGACCTGCGGCGCCGGTGACGGCAACACGAACGGGCTTCTTGCTCATGTGAAAAACTCCAAAAAAATGAGGACAGTGTTGGTACCAGGGTTCACTCGACTCCGCTCGAAACAACAGCAGCCCGTGACCCGCAATCACAGACCAAGAGTGTACCGCTGATTTCTGAACAGGGTCAATTTGTCTTATGTCTTATATAAGATATGATGACAGGTGAAAGTTTCAACCTGATTACCCCATCGATCCCTCGATCCGGCCCTGCGGCAATGTCCTCCAACCCCACCTCCCCCCCTCTTTCCCCCGCAACCCAGGCGGGCGGCGGTGGTGCGACTCCCGCATTCAGCCCGCTGTACCAGCAGATCAAGGGACTGATCCTGCACAGCCTGCAGCACGGCGAATGGAAGCCCGGCGAGGTCATCCCCAGCGAAATGGACCTCGCGGCGCGCTTTCGCGTGAGCCAGGGCACCGTGCGCAAGGCCATTGACGAGCTGGCCGCCGAGAACCTGCTGATGCGCCGCCAGGGCAAGGGCACATTCGTGGCCACGCACGCCGAGCGCCAGGTGCAGTACCGTTTTCTCAAGCTCATGCCCGACGTGGGCGATGCCCGCGAGGAAGGCCCCGCCCAGCGCACGATTCTCGAATGCAAGCGCAGCCGCGCGCCCGTCGAGATCGCGCGGGCGCTGCAACTGCGCACCGGAGACCCCGTGATCCAGGCGCGCCGCATTCTCTCGTTCGCGGGCGTGCCCACCATTCTCGAGGACATCTGGCTGCCGGGACAGGCGTTCAAGGGCCTGACCGCCGAGCAGATGGCCGAGTACCAAGGCCCCACTTACGCGATGTTCGAGCTCGATTACGGCGTGCGCATGGTGCGCGCCGAAGAAAAAATCCGTGCGATTGTCCCTGATGACGAGCAGGCCAATCTGCTGCTGGTGTCGCAGCAGACGCCGCTGCTTTCCGTAGAGCGGCTCGCCTACACCTACAACGATGTTCCAATGGAGTTACGACGCGCGCTCTACCGAACTGACACACATCACTATCACAATTCGTTAAGCTGACAACGGGGTTTACAGCAACGCCCGACTATGGAATAAGCATTCCCCACAACCCGGTGACATTGGGTTGCAATAGAATTTTGGGTTGTCCGCATCCGCGATTACAACGCAGTTACATCCACGAAAGCAAATCCAGACATGACTGAGCAAGCTAAAAAGCGGCCTGAGTTCCGCAATATCAACGTATTCACGGACCTCCCGTCTTACCGCCTGCCGCCTGCCGGCATCCTGTCGATCCTGCACCGCGTGAGCGGCATGATCCTGTTCTTTCTGCTGCCGTTCATCATCTGGATGTTCGACAAGTCCCTGTCGTCCGAAATTTCGTACGGTGATTTCACCTCGGTCTTCCAGGGTTCCTGGGGCTGGCTGGCCAAGCTGGTCTGCCTTGGGCTCATCTGGGGTTACCTGCACCACTTCTGCGCCGGCGTTCGCCACCTGCTGATGGACATGAACCATCACATCGTGAACAAGGAATTCGGCAAGTCTTCCGCTCTGGTCTGCTTCGCCATCAGCCTCGTGCTGACCGTGGCTCTGGGCGCCAAGCTGTTCGGCCTGTACTGATCGGCCATCTCTCTTCACCTCTCCTCACGATAAGGAAAAAGAACCATGTCCGTGAATTACGGCTCCAAGCGCATCGTGGTCGGTGCGCACTACGGCATCCGCGACTGGCTGGTCCAGCGTGGCACCGCTGTGCTGATGGCACTGTTCACCGTCGTGCTGCTCGCACGCGTTCTGATGATCTCCGGCCCCATCGGCTACGAAGCCTGGGCTGGCGTGTTCGCCCCTCAGTGGATGAAGTTCCTGACTTTCGGCGTGATCGTGTCGCTCGTGTGGCACGCATGGGTCGGCGTTCGCGACGTGTGGATGGACTACGTTCCAGCCACCGGCCTGCGTCTGGTCCTGAATGTTTTCACCATTGTCTGGTTGGTGGGCTGCGCAGGCTGGGGTTTCCAGGTCCTGTGGCGTCTGTAATCGAGACACGTCTCCGCGATTGAAAGAAAAGAATGAGCTATTCCAAAGCAAATATCACCAAGCGCAAGTTTGACGTCGTGATCGTCGGCGCTGGCGGTTCCGGCCTGCGCGCGGCGCTGGAGCTGTCTCGTGCGGGTCTGTCCGTGGCTTCGCTGTCCAAGGTCTTCCCGACCCGTTCGCACACCGTGGCGGCCCAGGGCGGCGTGTCCGCATCGCTCGGCAACATGTCCGACGACAACTGGCACTACCACTTCTACGACACCATCAAGGGCTCCGACTGGCTGGGCGACCAAGACGCCATCGAGTTCATGTGCCGCGAAGCGCCGAACGTCGTGATCGAGCTCGAACACTTCGGCATGCCGTTCGACCGCAACCCTGACGGCACGATCTACCAGCGTCCGTTCGGTGGCCACACCGCCAACTACGGCGAAAAGCCCGTGCAGCGCGCCTGCGCTGCCGCTGACCGCACCGGCCACGCCATGCTGCACACGCTGTACCAGCAGAACGTAAAGTCCAAGACCAACTTCTTCGTGGAGTGGATGGCTCTGGACCTGCTGCGCAACACCCAGGGCGACGTGGTCGGCGTGACCGCCATCGAACTCGAAACCGGCGACCTGTATGAGCTGCACGCCAAGGCTGTGCTGCTGGCGACCGGCGGTGCTGGTCGCATCTTCCAGGCATCGACCAACGCGTTCATCAACACCGGCGACGGTCTGGGCATGGCTGCACGCGCAGGCATCCCGCTGCAGGACATGGAGTTCTGGCAGTTCCACCCCACCGGCGTGGCTGGCGCGGGCGTGCTGCTGACCGAAGGCTGCCGCGGCGAAGGCGCCATCTTGCTGAACAGCGAAGGCGAGCGTTTCATGGAGCGTTACGCTCCAACGCTGAAGGATCTGGCACCACGTGACTTCGTGTCGCGCTCGATGGACCAGGAAATCAAGGAAGGTCGCGGCTGCGGTCCCAACAAGGACTACATCCTGATGAAGCTCGACCACTTGGGCGCGGACACCATCCGCAAGCGCCTGCCTTCCGTGGAAGAAATCGGCCACAACTTCGCCAACGTCGACATCACCAAGGAACCGATTCCCGTGGTGCCGACCATTCACTACCAGATGGGCGGCATTCCGACCAACATCAACGGCCAGGTCGTGGTGTGGGACGGACAGCAGAACCAGGTGGTCAACGGTCTGTACGCCGTGGGCGAATGCTCCTGCGTGTCGGTGCACGGCGCCAACCGTCTGGGCACCAACTCGCTGCTCGACCTGCTGGTGTTCGGCAAGTCCGCAGGCAAGCACATCGTACAGTTCGTCAATGGCTTCGGTGACCACCACCAAGTGCCCGGCGACGCCGCCGACCGCACTCTGGCGCGCCTCAACCAGCTCGACGAATCCAAGGAAGGCACCTACGCCCAGGACATCGCCGGCGACATCCGCACCGCGATGCAGACGCACGCCGGCGTGTTCCGCACCCAGGCATCGATGGACGAAGGCGTCCAGAAGATCAACGCCATCCGCGAACGCGTGGGCAACGTGACCCTCAAGGACAAGTCCAAGGTCTGGAACACGGCCCGCATGGAAGCGCTGGAAGTCGACAACCTGATCGAAGTCGCCCAGGCCACCATGACCTCCGCCGCCGCCCGTCACGAATGCCGTGGCGCGCACACCGTGTACGACTACGAGCACCCTGCCGACGATCCGAAGTACCCTCTGGGCCGCAACGACATCGACTGGCTCAAGCACACCCTGTGGAACAGCAGCGACAACAGCCTGTACTACAAGCCAGTGAACCTGAAGCCCCTGACAGTGGAGAGCGTGCCTCCCAAGGTCCGCACGTTCTAATCCAGCAGCCCACGAGAAGAGATTCAAAAAATGAAGCGTACTTTCAAAATCTACCGCTACGATCCCGATAAGGATTCCAAGCCCTACATGCAGACCGTGGAGTTGGAGCTCGACGGCCATGAGCGCATGCTGCTGGACGCGCTGGTCAAGCTCAAGCAGCTCGACCCATCGATCTCGTTCCGCCGTTCGTGCCGCGAAGGCGTGTGCGGTTCCGACGCGATGAACATCAACGGCAAGAACGGCCTCGCCTGCCTGACGAACATGAAGACCCTCAAGGGCGACATCGTTCTGAAGCCGCTGCCGGGCCTGCCCGTGATCCGCGACCTGATCGTGGACATGACGCAGTTCTTCAAGCAGTACCACTCGATCAAGCCGTACCTGCAAAGCGACGTCTACACGTCCGCCAGCAAGGAACGCCTGCAGTCCCCCGAAGAGCGCGAAGAGCTCAACGGCCTGTACGAGTGCATCCTGTGCGCAAGCTGCTCGACGAGCTGCCCATCGTTCTGGTGGAACCCCGACAAGTTCGTGGGCCCCGCTGGTCTGCTGCAGGCTTACCGCTTCATCGCCGACAGCCGCGACACGGCCACCGAATCGCGTCTGGACAATCTGGAGGATCCGTACCGCCTCTTCCGTTGCCACACCATCATGAACTGCGTCGACGTGTGCCCCAAGCACCTGAACCCGACCGTCGCGATCGGCAAGATCAAGGAACTGATGGTTCGCCGAGCCATCTGATGACCATGGCACAAGAAGACTCATTGCTCGACGAGCGCGAAGTTTCCCTGCTGCGCTGGCGCTCGCGCCGCGGACTGGTGGAGAACGATCTGTTCATCGAACGCTTCTTTGCCACCTACGGGTCGCGCCTGACCACAAGTCAGGCGCGTGGAATTTCGGCGCTGATGGATCTCTCCGACAACGATCTTCTGGACCTCTTGCTTCGCCGCAAGGAGCCCGAAGGAGAACTCGCCACGGACGAGATCCGCTCGGTGCTCGAGCAACTACGCCCGCGTGCCTGACGCGGAGTGCAGATCCTGCACACAGATGTAGGTTAATTATTGAAGGAACTGGAAATGAAACTGGCAGACAACAAAGCGACGCTATCGTTCAGCAACGGCAGCCCGAGCGTCGAGCTCCCCGTGTACCAAGGCACCATCGGCCCGGACGTGATCGACATCCGCAAGCTGTACGCCCAGACCGACATGTTCACGTATGACCCGGGCTTCCTGTCCACGGCGTCCTGCCAGTCGGCCATCACCTACATCGACGGCGACAAGGGCGAGCTGCTGTACCGCGGCTACCCCATCGAGCAGCTGGCCACCAACTGCAACTACCTCGAAACCTGCTACCTGCTGCTGAACGGCGAACTGCCCGACGCCGCACAGAAGGCCGACTTCGAGAAGCTCGTGACCAACCACACCATGGTCAACGAGCAGATGCAGTTCTTCCTGCGCGGCTTCCGTCGTGACGCTCACCCCATGGCCGTGCTGACCGGTCTGGTGGGTGGTCTGTCGGCCTTCTATCACGACAGCACCGACATCAACAATCCAGAGCACCGTCAGATCTCGGCCATCCGCCTGATCGCCAAGATGCCGACTCTCGTGTCGATGGCATACAAGTACGGTGTCGGCCAGCCTTACCAGTACCCGCAGAACAACCTGTCCTACGCAGGCAACTTCCTGCGCATGATGTTCGGCAACCCTTGCGAAGAGTACAAGGTGAACCCGGTCATCGAACGCGCCATGGACCGCATCTTCATCCTGCACGCTGACCACGAACAGAACGCGTCGACATCGACCGTGCGTCTGTGCGGCTCGTCGGGCACCAACCCGTTCGCTGCCATCGCAGCCGGTGTGGCCTGCCTGTGGGGCCCCGCTCACGGCGGCGCGAACGAAGCCTGCCTGAACATGCTGGAAGACATCCAACGCATGGGCGGCGTCGCCAAGGTCGGCGAGTTCATGGAAAAGGTCAAGGACAAGACGTCTGGCGTGAAGCTGATGGGCTTCGGTCACCGCGTCTACAAGAACTATGACCCACGCGCCAAGCTGATGCAGGAAACCTGCAACGAAGTTCTGGCCGCCCTGGGCCTGGAAAACGATCCCCTGTTCAAGCTCGCCAAGGAACTGGAAAAGATCGCTCTGGAAGACGAATACTTCGTGTCGCGCAAGCTGTACCCGAACGTCGACTTCTACTCCGGCATCGTGCAGCGCGCCATCGGCATTCCAGTGAACCTGTTCACCGGCATCTTCGCTCTGGCACGCACCGTCGGCTGGATCGCCCAGCTGAACGAAATGATCAGCGACCCAGAGTACAAGATCGGCCGTCCACGCCAGCTGTACACCGGCTCCGTCCGCCGCGACGTTCCAACAAAGCGTTGATCCGCACTCCGGATCTTCAGATCTCCGGACCCACAAAAGCCCAGCGGCCCATGCCGCTGGGCTTTTTTCTTTTCCCGACTGCCTTTCCCGTCTCCACATCCAGCTCTGCACCAGCCTCCGCATCAGCCACTGCAGTGATTCGACTGCATGTTTCACAAGTGACAATTTATTGTATTAATTAACAATTTGGCATAAATGGTGCTTGCCTTGATGGATGCAGCCAGTTTTGGGCTCAGATCAAGGTAACCATTAGATGAACAGTTCGCGTATGCAACGCCTCTCGGTGTTGCTTCTCAGCGTCGCCGCGCTTTGCGCCTGCGGCGGTGGCTCCTCCAGCAACGGCAACAACGCCTGGACCGATCCAACCACCCCTGCCCCCTCCCCCAACCCGGACATCGGCGAAGGCGGCACCGGTGGCGTCTGGCCCGGAACGGGCAATGGCTCAGATTCCGGCAGTGACGGCGGATCCGACAACGGAGGCGGCTCCGGTTCGGACAACGGTAACGGCAACGGCACGGACAATGGAAGCGGCAACGGCTCCAATCCGGGTGACGGCAATGGATCTGGAACAGGCTCCGGTGACGGGACGGACACCGGCACGGGCACGACACCAGCCCCTTCGCCCAGTCCTTCGCCATCGCCCTCCCCGGCACCATCCCCCGCGCCCACGCCGGCACCAGCTCCATCGCCAGAACCCGCTCCCGAGCCGTCTCCATCACCATCCCCCGCGCCTGCGCCCACCCCTGCCCCGGCTCCGTACGCCGAGCCCACGGGCGCGCTGATTCCGCCCCTGTCCGCCAAGGCCTTCTACGACACCGACAGCACGGGCAAGACCCGCACGGTGCGCAATGACCTCGGCGGCTCGCTGCCGGGCATGGTGCAGTTCGCGCAGAGCCACACGGTCGATCCATCGGGCAACGAAGCCAAGGAAATGCCGCGCCTGACGATGTCTCGCGAGGCGATGGTGCTCATCACACCCGATCCTTCGCTGGCCGGCATCACGTCGATGCAGGTGACCGTCTCGCTCAACGGCGCCACCATGGGCACGCTGACGCTGCGCCATCCGGACGCGATCTTCCGCTCCGACTACGCGGGCTCCGACAACCGGCCCGACTATGTGTACTCGCGCCGCGCATGGACCGGCGTGCTGCCATGGCAATGGGTGCAGCCCGGCATGGAGCTGCGCGTGGCGGACAACCAGAGCCGCACCGGCAGCCTGCTCGCGAACGCCATCGACTTCGGTGGCGCGGGCGAACTCGTCGTGCAGAGCGTCCGCCTCGGCATGCTGACGACGCCACCTGTCAGTGATTCTGATCACTGGTTCCGCACGCACCCGCAGGACGCCGCCACCGACTATTTCCAGACCGCCCCGCTGTCCAAGCTGACAGCCGCGTATTACGAAGATGTCACTTTGCCAAAAGTGATGGTGGCCACGGGCGTCATCTACGACAACAAGAGCGCCGGCACCGGCGGCTGGTACGAGGGCGACATGCGCGAGAACACCGCCAAGTCGACCTTCAGCGTGGGCATCAACATGTCCAACTATGGCGTGACCAGCTCCAGCATGGTCTCGCAGAACCAGCCGCAGGCGATCCAGACGGTGACGATCCACCATGCGCGCGGCGTCTACACCAACGGCACCATGCCGCATGGCTACAGCGGCGGCAACAGCATCCTCACGCTGGCGAGCAGTCAGGGCAACGAGTTCAGCCACGAGATCGGTCACCACTACGGCCTCGGTCACTATCCGGGCCAGAGCGGCGACAACTACTTCTGGTCCGCCCACCACCACGACAGCGGCTGGGGCTTCATCGGCCACCGCAAGCGCATGCGCACCGGCATCCAGTGGCGCGAGAGCGTGAGCTGGGGCCTGAGCGGCACACCCAAGCTCGACGCGACCTACCCCTTCGCACCCGACGCGATGGCGGGCGGCTCGTTCTCGAGCTCGCTCTCCAGATACACCCACTACACCGGCTACAGCACCAAGCGCGCAATCCAGCCCGCGCTGTCGACCAAGGCCGTTCCCGACAAGGACGCCGCGAGCGGCTACCGCATGTGGAACGCCTCCACGCGCACGATGGAGGACAAGGCCCCGACGGTTCCAACCAACCAGCCGCAGGTCTGGTACAACGCGGCCAAGACCTTCTCCAAGCCGCGCCTGTATGGCGTGCCGGTGATCACCATCCTCGGCGGCTACGACCCACAGACCAACAACGCGCTGCTCTACGCGCCACTGCGCGGCAACTGGGGCAACGTGTTCCATCTGCCGAGCACGTCGAACATGACCGCCGAGCCGCGCAACTGCTGGCTCGACGTGAGCTTTGCCGCAGGCAACACGCAGCGCATCGCGGTGGCCGGCAAGCGCATGAACACCGAACGCGTCTTCAACGCCAACAAGCTGCACGTGAATCTGGCGCAGGCCGACAAGCCTTCCAAGGCCGTGCTGCAATGCCAGACGCCGGGCTCGGTCATCGACACGCTCTACACGCTCGACATTCCGCAGTACACGACCACCATGCCCGCGCCCGCCATCGTCGGCAAGGAGTACGGCTACTCGGCGCTGCGCGCGATCGAGCTGCCGACGCTGGACGCCGCGCTGCAGGCGCTCTCGGGCAAGAACGTGCTCACGCTGAGCGCAAACGACCGGGTGCTGCTCGACAGCTACCGCGACAACGCGGGTGAGCTCTCCGCCATCGCACGCACGCAACTGCAGCGCTACGACGATCAGCAGACCGTCGGCCAGCGCCTGAACCGCTGGATCAACACCTACTCCAAGGACCTGAACAATGGCGTGCCCGAGGCGCAGACCGCCCTCGTGAGCTTCGTGCGTCAGTTGGGCTTTGCCGAGTCGCCGCTGATCCCCGCCGCGCAAAGCATGAAGATGGCCAAGGGCTACTGCATCCAGAAGTTTGGCGACGGCGTGCGCGTCGCGGGCACGGCGCTGTGCACGGGCAGCACCGATGACCAATGGGTGCTCGACGCGCGAGGCGCCATCCACAGCCGCTCCGATCTGGGTCTGTGTCTGACCGATCAGGGCGGCAACGGCAGCCAGGTCGCGCTCACCGCATGCGATGCCACCAAGGACAGCCAGGCATGGACCGTCAAGGACAACCGCTACTCGCGCGGCGGCCGCTGCCTGGATCTGAACCAGGGCTTCCTCACATCGGACAACACCAACAAGCTGATCACCTACAACTGCTCCGGCGGTGCGAACCAGTTCTGGGGCGGCCTGCTCGCCAGCAACAGCCTGCTGCTGACCCTGCTCAGCAACGAGAACATCGCTTTGCTCGAAGCGGCTGAACTCGCGACCAAGCGCGCCACCGTCAAGCGCTACTGATCCCGCTACGACAAGGGAAAACGAAAGGCCCGGTGATGTTGAATCGCCGGGCCTTTTTCATCGGCTCATCGCTTCATCGTTTCATTGCTTGATCATCTACACGCGGCTGCCAAAGCGCTCACGGTAGGTGTTCGGCGTGATGCCCAGCTGCCTCGAGAACAAATGCCTGAGCGCCTGCTCCGAGCCCAGCCCCGATCGCGCCGCGATGGTCTTGAGCGGCAGGCTCTGGTGCTCTTCCAGCAATTGCTTGGCCCGCTCAAGCCGCGCCGATTCGACGAACGCGACCGGCGTGACTCCGCACTCCTGCACGAACAAGCGGCTCATGTGGCGCTCGCTCATCGCCGCCTGCTCGGCCAGTCGCGACATCGGCAGCGGCTCTTCGAGATGCTGAAGAATCCACTGCTGCAGGCTCTGCACGCTGCGGTGCGTGGTCGACTGGCTTGCCAGCCTCACGCTGAACTGCGACTGCCCGCCCGGGCGCTTGAGGTACATGACCAGATCGCGCGCCACCTCGAGCGCGAGCGCGTGGCCGAAGTCTTCCTCCACCACCGCGAGCGCGAGATCGATGCCGGCGGTCACGCCCGCCGAAGTCCAGAGCGCCCCGTCGCGCACGTAGATCGCGTCGGCATCGACATCAATGCGCGGAAACTTCTGCTGCAGCGCATCGGCCACGCTCCAGTGCGTTGCCGCACGGCGGCCATCCAGCAAACCCGCTTTCGCCAGAAAGAAGCTGCCCGAGCACAGCGATATCAGGCGCTGCACCTGCGGCCCCACGCGCTCGAGCCATTGCACCAGACCTGCGGATTCGTCCAGTACCCGCTCGATATGGCGCGAGCCGACAATGACCACCGTGCAGCCCAGATCGGCGCTGCGCTCCACGTCATCGAGCGAATGCGTGGCCTCGAGCGACATCAGCGTGTCCGAGCGCACCATGCCGCGCTCGGCCGCGACGATGCGCACGGCATAGCCATCGGGCCGCCCCCGCTCGCGCAGGTGCACGTTGGCATAGTCGAAGACCGACATCGGGCCGATGGCCTCGAGCGCCTTGAAACCGGGGTAGACGACCAGATCGACGCGATGCGCGCCTGCGTGACGATGCTCCATGAAACCGCTGCCAGAAATCCAAAGGCGCCAATATAGCGGCGCTTCCACGCCCCGTGTCCTGAAGTGCTTTTGCCATTCAAATCCGGACATATCACACTGGCATACGGACATTGCGAGCCATCGCGCGCGCACGATGTTCTAAAGTAGGCCAATCCATTCCGCTTTCCATTTCGAACATTCATCCGGAGAACCCATCATGAAATCCCGCGCCGCAGTTGCCTTCAAAGCCGGAGAACCCCTGCAGATCGTCGAGATCGACGTCGCCCCGCCAAAGAAGGGCGAAGTGCTCATCAAGATCACCGACACCGGCGTCTGCCACACCGACGCGTTCACGCTGAGCGGTGATGACCCGGAAGGCCTGTTCCCCGTCGTGCTCGGCCACGAGGGTGCGGGCATCGTCGTAGAAGTCGGCGAAGGCGTGACCAGCGTGAAGCCGGGCGATCACGTCATTCCGCTGTACACCGCCGAATGCGGCGAGTGCCTGTTCTGCAAGAGCGGCAAGACCAACCTGTGCGTGTCCGTGCGTGCCACGCAGGGCAAGGGCGTGATGCCCGACGGCACGACGCGCTTCTCGTACAACGGCGAGCCGATCTACCACTACATGGGCTGCTCGACCTTCAGCGAATACACGGTCGTTGCCGAAGTCTCGCTCGCCAAGATCAACCCCGACGCCAACCCCGAGCAGGTCTGCCTGCTGGGCTGCGGCGTGACCACCGGCCTCGGCGCGGTGAAGAACACGGCCAAGGTGCAGGAAGGCGACACGGTCGCCGTGTTCGGTCTGGGCGGCATCGGCCTCGCGGTCATCCAGGGTGCCAAGCTGGCCAAGGCCGGCCGCATCATCGCCATCGACACCAACCCCTCCAAGTTCGACCTGGCCAAGACCTTCGGCGCGACTGACTGCATCAACCCCAAGGACTTCGACAAGCCGATCCAGCAGGTGATCGTCGAGATGACCACCTGGGGCGTGGACCACAGCTTCGAGTGCATCGGCAATGTGAACGTGATGCGCGCCGCACTCGAATGCGCGCACCGCGGCTGGGGCCAGAGCGTGATCATCGGCGTGGCCGGCGCGGGTCAGGAAATCTCGACCCGTCCGTTCCAGTTGGTGACCGGCCGCAAGTGGCTCGGCACGGCCTTCGGCGGTGTCAAGGGACGCAGCCAGTTGCCGGGCATGGTGGAAGACGCGATGGCTGGCAAGATCCAGTTGGCGCCGTTCGTCACTCACACCATGGAACTCGACAAGATCAACGAAGCCTTCGACCTGATGCATGAAGGCAAGTCGATCCGCTCGGTGGTGAAGTTCGAGGCCTGATCACGCCATGACCGCATTGACGCTCGAACTGAAAAACGCGCATGCCTGCTTCGGCGGCGCACAGCGTTTCTACGAACACGCCTCGCGTGAAATCGGCCTGCCGATGAAGTTCTCGGTCTATCTGCCGCCCAAGGCGTTGATGGGCGAGAAGGTGCCCGCGCTGCTGTACCTCGCGGGGCTCACCTGCACTGAAGAGACCTTCATGATCAAGGCGGGCGCGCAGCGTCTGGCTGCGGAGCTGGGCATGGCGCTGATCGCGCCGGACACCAGCCCGCGCGGCGCGAATGTGGCCGGCGAGTCAGATGCCTGGGACTTCGGCGTCGGTGCCGGGTTCTATCTTGACGCGACGCGCGAGCCATGGGCCAAGCACTGGCGCATGGAAAGCTACCTGATGAGCGAGCTGCTGCCGCTGGTCTGCGACAAGCTGCCGATCGATGCCACGCGCATCGGCATCTTCGGACACTCCATGGGCGGGCACGGTGCGCTCACGCTCGCGCTGCGCCATCCCGGCGTGTTCAAGAGCGTGTCGGCGTTTGCGCCGATCAGCAATCCAGTGAACTGCCCCTGGGGCCAGAAGGCCTTCACAGGCTATCTGGGCGACGACACCGCCGCCTGGGCCGCGCATGACGCCAGCGCGCTGATGGGCACGCAAAAGCAGGCGCCCTACCCCGCAGGCATCCTCATCGATCAGGGCATGGCGGACAAATTCCTCATGGAAAAACAGCTCCTGCCCGAGGCCTTCGAGACCGCCTGCGCCAACGTCGGCCAGCCGCTCACACTGCGCCATCAGCCGGGTTACGACCACGGCTACTACTTCATCCAGACCTTCATCGAAGACCATCTCAAGCACCACGCTGAACAGTTGAAGTGAGGTCGCAGGAAGGGGGAAGGCGCGCAGCGACTCAGGGGTGTGCCCCTTCTCAATTCAGAACAGCACACCCTGCCCTCTGGCCAGCGCGGGCCGGTACTGCGAGAGATCGAGTTCCGTGCGCTCGCGGTTCAGGCCCAGCTTTGCGCAGGTCTTGTTGAAACGCTGGCGCAGCAGGTCCGCCCAGATGCCCGAACCCTTCATGCGCGAGACGAAATCACTGTCGTAGCTGCGCCCCGCCATGCGCGCGGCCTCGTCCACGCCATGCAGGTCCTGCACACGGGCCAGCACGCGCGCGGCGCGGTCCGGGTAGTGCTGCTGCAGCCATTCGCGCATGATGTCGTTGAGCTCCCATGGCAGGCGCAGCACGGTGTAGAAGGCAGACTTCGCGCCCGCCTCGCTCGCCGCCGCCAGCACCTGCTCCATGTCCTCGTTGATGAATGGAATCTGCGGTGCCACGCTCACGCCCACCGGCACGCCCGCCTCGGCCAGTGCGCGGATGGTGCGAAGTCGACGATAGGGCGCTGCCGCGCGCGGCTCCAGAATTCGCGCGAGCCGCGCATCGAGCGTGGTGATGGTCACGTAGGCCGCCACCAACTTGCCATGCGCCAGTTCGGCAAGCAGATCGAGATCGCGCTCCACGCCGCTCGACTTGGTGATCAGCGAGAACGGATGGCGCGCCTCGCGCATCACTTCCATCACGCCGCGCGTGAGTTTCAGTTCACGCTCCACGGGCTGATAACAGTCCGTCGCCGAGCCGACGTTCACGATCGTCGGCCGGTGCGTGGGCGATGACAGCTCCTTGCGCAGCACCTCCGCGATATTGCGCTTTGCGATGATCCGGGTCTCGAAGTCCAGCCCCGGTGACAGGTTCAGATAGCTGTGCGTGGGCCTTGCATAGCAGTACACGCAGCCATGCTCGCAACCGCGATAGGGATTGATCGACTGCTCGAAAAAGATGTCGGGCGAATCATTGCCCGAGAGCGCGCTGCGCGCCTCTTCCAGAATCACCTGCGTGGCAGGGGCCGAACCGGCAACCGCCGCATCGCCCTCTTCGCCACCGCCCCACCAGACGTCGTCCTCCAGCTCCCGCGTACTCGTTCTGGCAAAGCGATGAACTACCTGCGTGGCAATGCCTCGGCCCTTGATGGGCGGCTCGGGTTTGCGTGAGGGGATGTTCATGGCGATTGGATGACTGTTTATTTATACAGTAATTTATCCGCCATCGATGGCATATTCAAGCCTTTGAGCCCTTGAACCTGCTTGCAGCAGGGTCAGCCCAAACCGGTCCTGAAATTGCGCAATGGTGCAACGGTCAACCGGTTGACCATCCGCCGCCGTGCGACATTGCACGTTTTGCGCCAATAGCGGATAGAGTGGGAACCTTTTTCGTCTTCAAACTGCTGACTCAAGGAGGTGCAGACATGGTCACCCACAAACCACCCATCACGCTGTCCTCGCTCGACGTGGATCGCATCGAAGCACTGCTGGCCGCCATTCCCGCCAGCGCTCTGCCTGGCAAGGCCGAACTGCAGGCGGAACTGGACCGTGCGGACATTGTCGCGCCCGAAGAAATGCCGCCCAACGTGGTCACGATGAACTCGACCGTTCAATTCGAAATCATGGAAACCGGCAAGGAATTCGTGCTGAGCCTCGTGTATCCACGCGACATGGACGGCAGCGCCGACAAGATCTCGATCTTCGCGCCCGTGGGCTGCGCCCTGCTCGGTCTGTCGATCGGCGATGAGCTCGCCTGGCCCGGCCCCGGCGGCAAACCGATGACGGTGCGCGTCAAGCAGATCATGTTCCAGCCCGAAAGCGCGGGCGAGCTGCATCGCTGATCGCCGCACGGACGACTCCAAAGCAAAAAACCGCAGTTCACGACTGCGGTTTTTTTCATGGTGACGATGAATGTGAACGTGCCAGCGGATCAGCCGATCCAGTGACTGGCCAGGGCCACGCCGCCGCCCGCCCCAATCAAGCCGAGTTGCCAGCGCAACGCTGTGGACCAGGTCGGCACATGCTGCTCCACCTTGAGGTACAGAACGCGTCCCGCGAGCACCGACAGCGCAAACGCCGCCACCATCCCAAGCAGATGCAGGATGGGGTAGTCCGGCACCCACTGCGACACCACTGCGTTGACCAGCAGGCAGATCGAAAAGTGGATCAGAAACACCGAGTACGAAATGCGGCCCAGACTCTGCAGACGCGCAGTGATGGGCTCAAAGGGCTTGGCAAGATCGCCGAGCAGCAGTTGCGCGTGCGTCGTGCCGTCTTCGCGCGCGGGACGCATCACCACCATCAGCACCAATGCGGCGGTCATCGCCACGGCGATGCGGCCACGGAATTCAAGCCACAGCGCCGCGCATCCGACCACGCCGATCAACATGAACCACATCGTCCAGCGCGTGGAGCGCGTGCCCCAGAACGCCATCATGCCGAGCCCATATGCGCCCCAGAAGTAGACACCCCACATGTCCCAGTCGGACACGCGATTCGCATACAGCAGCGATGCGCAGACTCCGGCCACCACAAATGCCTTGGTGACGCGCGCGCGCATCGGCTCGGAGAGCTTGAGCGTACGCATCGCCGCGAACAGCAGCACGGACATCACGAAAAGCTGAAAGTCGATGGCCACATACCAGACGCCCGCCGACAAGGCTTCTTCGCCCACGACGTCCTGCAGCAGGAATGCATTGGCGATGAGCTGAGGAATCGTCGGCTCGCCCGGGACTGAAGGGTGATCCATGATCGAGCGCACCAGATCCGACAGCAGCACCGCCACGATCAACGCAACGGCATAGGGAACCACGAGTCGGATGAAGCGCTTGCTGACCTGTTCGGGCGCATTGTCAAAGCGCGCAAGCCCCTTGGGCGCGAGGCTCGCGGCGGCCAGGTAACCGCCAAGCACCAGAAAGATCTGAACAGCCATGCGAGCGTATTCGCTCAGCCATTCGATGGTGCCAGGCAGCAGAGGCTGGGCCACATCGGACATGGGGCCGTAGAACGCCAGGTGATGCCAGACGATGGCAGCACAAGCCAGCCCCTTGATGCAATCAATGGATGCGTTTCGCTTTGCGGAAGACATTGGTGTGTTTTCTTGTAGTTCCGGCCGGACAGGAGCACTGGGCAACCCGGCAAAGGAGCGATTGTCCGCCTTTTGCAGGAAAGCTGCTGATGGCAACGACACCCAAAGTTTCGCTGCCGCCCCACGCCATCGGCCTTGTCCGGTCTGAAAACACCGAGGCATGGGGTGCCGGCCTGATTGCTGGCCGATACCTTGTACAACGCGAGAAAGCGCAATTTGGTTTACTTGGGGTGCTGCCTGGCACATAGCAGCCGGTTGAATCCCAAAGTGCGTTTTTCGCCCATGCAGAGCTCGACCGCCGGCTGAAATCCGAAAGGGTTTCATCGACAAGCCTTCGTGATATGGTCGAGGTCGAGCCGATTTGCAAGGTGCTTCAGATCGCCCCGTCGGCGAATCGTTGACATCTACATCCCGTCTGGCAAGGCTGGTTGAATCTGGCCTTCGTCACCAACATGTTCCAACGCCGCATCGAGGGATTGCGGATGATCCGTTCAACGATACGGACTTTGTGTTCGATGAGTTAAAACAGGCCTTGCCTGCCCAACAGCCCGAATGCGATGCCGACCAGTCCTGTCAATCATCGTGAGTTAACCACCAATCGAGGCCATCGGGCATATCCCGCCAGCAGAAGCTGAGGCAAACTTCTATCTGCAACTCCCCAATCAGACCACTGCAGTGGTGGCCTGACGTAAACCAAACAGCCTCCTTGAAACTCGGGGCGATTCAATCAGGAGTCTAGCCCCCTTCGTAACGTTGCACGTCTCATGCGCATCTGACGAACTTTTCGCTGCCGGTGGACTCTTCTGGTTCTAAGAACCCTAACCTGTGTCAAGGGGAGCGCTCGAGTGTTACGATGTGTATCGCAAAACGCTATACATGGAATGCCTTGAGCATGGAAGCAGAAAAGACCGTAGGTATTAGTTTCAGGATAACTCCAAGGATGAAGCGCATGCTTCACGCTGCCGCGGAGCATGAACGTCGTAGCCTCACCAATTTTTTCGAAATCTTGGTCGAAGACTACTGTTTACAGCATGGCATTAATGGCCAACAAGGTGGCGGCCCAGATGCGGTCGTGGTCACAAGGGAAAAATTTGAATGAATTGGGTTTCTAAGGCGCTTGGGGATATTCACCCGTCTCTCTCCTCTCTCCAAGGCGTACCGCTGTACATCTTTCTCATTGTTGTTGTCCTGACACTTATTTTTCTTCTGGGGTATCTCATCAAAGGTACCCAGGTTTGGTGGCAGTTGAAGTCTGCAGTGCGAACGGTGCAGTCGCTGCGTACCAGTAAAGCGGGGCCCAAGCCTGAGACAGTAGGCGCGGCTTTTCGAGGAGAGCCACTGAAGCACCTGTGGGAAGAGTACGCAGACACCTTGCATGAGCTTCGCAAGGCTTCCTCCGGAGGGATGGTGTTGACTGAAGTCCGCGCCACCGTTCCTGCCGAGAGCCTGTTCACCCGCGAAGTATTGGTTGATAGCCGGCTGTTCGACGATTTCACGAAGCACTTGCCAGGTGTACTGACAGGCCTCGGCATCATTGGTACTTTTGCCGGCCTGCTCGATGGACTTGGGAAATTTGACCCATCCACTACAGCTAGGGCCGTCGAAGGGCTTGGTCCCTTGATGAGTGGGGTTCAGCATGCCTTTGTCGCCTCAGGGGTAGCGATTGCCTGCGCCATGGGCGTTGTGTTCATTAGCCGGCTGACTTTGGCGTATCTGTACCGACTGGTCGAAAAACTCACCCACGGCATTGACAGCCTGTATTCGACTGGAGCTGGCGAGGAGTATCTCGCTAGGCTTGTCAATTCGTCCGAACAAAATGCAGCCAGCACTGCGCAGCTCAAAGATGCACTTGTTGAGGACCTCAACAAGATGATGACCAACCTGGTTGAGCGCCAAATTGCTGCACAACAGATGGTGACCCAATCGCTCGGTGACCGCATTGGTGAAAGCATTTCTACTGCCCTGGCAGAGCCCATGAAGCGCGTCAGCGATGCGATGGAGCAGACCAGCCGTGCGAATGGTGAGCATGTGAACTCCATGCTGGAGACGGTTCTGGCCGGCTTTATGGCCAAGTTGGAGGATACGTTCGGCGGCCAGATGCGTGGCATTAACGAACAAATGCAGCGCTCGATGAATTCGATGGGCGCGGTGCAGGCCTCTTTGCAGGGCTTGCTATCCGACATCAAATTGACCAATGAGCACGCGGCTAACCAGATGAGCGGAACGCTCGAAGACGCGATGAAGAAGGCGGCTGACAATCAACAGCTGCTCACTGACCAGATGCGTGAATTCGTACAAGACTTCCGTAAGTTGGTGACTGAGGAACAGAACAAGTCCAAGCAGGTTTTGGACGAGACCGTTATGAAGGTTCTTGGAGAAGTTGCGATTGCGATGGGACATTTGGAGGATTCGCGTAAAGCTTCCGCCATTGAGGAGTCGGGCCGTAACAAACACTTGGCTGATCAAACGAACCAGCTGGTGGGGGGCTTGTCTTCTCAAGTCAATACCCTTCTCAGTTCGGTGTCCGACCAGGTGAGTAAGACTCAGGCCAATATTGATGCCTTAGGAAAGGTTTCGTTACACGCTATCGATGGTATGAACCAAGGCGCCTTGACGATGGGAAGTGCTGCTCAAAGGTTTGAAACCGCAGGCGGTACCGTTGCCGCTGTATTCGACCGGTCCAGCAAGGTGACGGACACACTCGCCACAACTGCGGCTTCGCTACAGGCTGCCTCCAATGCGGTGCAGCGTGGGTTTGAGCAATACGACTCTACTCGCCGGACGGTTGACACCCAAGTTGCGGCCCTTATGGGCTTCATCGAAGCGGCCAAGGCCGAGGCTGGAATTTCAGAGAAGCTTGTAGCTAGCATGAAGGAAAGTGCTGAGTTGATGCGCCAATCGAGCGCTGATGGCCGCGAGCACTTGGATAAAGTCAATGATGCATTACTCAAAGCGTTTACCGACTTTGGCTCGTCAATGCTCTCTCAGGTTAAGTCCACCATCGCAGCAACTGACCGCCATCTTTCCCAGGGTACGGGCCATCTTAATGGTGTGGTTCAAGAGTTGGCACAAGCAGTGCAGCGCATGAAGAAGGCTTGAGATGCTCAACCGTCTCACCATTAAACGCGGGGAAAAAACGGAGGGGGAAAGTCCCTTCTGGATTTCTTTTTCCGACCTCATGTCTGCACTTATGGTGCTTTTTCTTGTGGTCATGGCAGTAACGCTTGTCGCGGTCACCAAAAGCGTCTCGGCAGAAGAGGAAGCCAAGATTCAGCGCGAAAAGGATATTCGTGCAGTCATGTCTTTGATTCGCCAAGAATCAGCCGAAAAAAATGTCAACGTAGATGAGTCCACGTATCGAATCGATTTGGGTGAAATCGTGAGATTTGATAGTGGAACTTTCGATATCAAGCAGGATGCTGCCCGTTTCCTGCGGGGATACATTCCTGTCCTGCTTCGAGCCAAGTCCACTCCCCCTGGACAAAAATGGATGCGCCGCGTTGTCGTTGAAGGCTTCACTGACCAAGATGGTTCGTATCTTTACAACTTGGGTCTTAGCCTGAATCGCAGCCGTAGCGTAGTTTGTACTTTGTTTGCCAAGTCGAGTGGAGATGAGGTCGCTCTATCTGAACATGAGCTTCGGCAAATTCAAGACCTATTTCTGGTGGGCGGGTATTCATTCAACTCGATTCGCAAAGACAAGGCAGCGAGTCGACGCGTGGAACTGAAAATTGAGTTTTGGGGCTTGGATGAAAAGAAGCCTGAAGAAAGTGGAGTGCTCAGCAGCAAGGAGTTTGGGCAATGCTAGCAGCCGAAGCGCTTAATCGGTTGAACCGTGGTCTGACTGCTGCGCTGGAAACCATGGGCTTGACTTCTGGCCCATTCGGTTTGCCACACTTGGTCGAAAAACCTGCAAAGGATGCGGAATTGCTGTTCCAAGGCTATGCAAAAGCTCAGGCGAATAAGGAGGATGCTTACGCTGCAGCGCGTGCATTTTTGCGCGGCCAGCCACTTGACTCTTGGCAACGAGACCTTGTTGCTTCGGCCGTAGCAACACCGATTCGTGAGCAATCCAATGCAATTGTTTTAGAGACTAAGCACTTTCCGTCACTACTGGCCTCATATGAGGAGGAAGCCGCTCGAGGTGAGCTATGGCGGCTTACATGGCACGGCCTGCTGTATTCCTATTTCAACTACACCCCAGTTGCAAACGCCCCAGAGGGTGGTGGCCGAAATGGATGGGAGGCGCTTCGGTCATTTCTCGAGCGTACATGGCCGCTTCTCGACAAGGAAACAGGTACCTCGATGGTTCCCGATTGGGTTGCAGTTCTGCGGCGAGAGCCAGAGGTGCTGACGACCAATCCGGTTACGAAGTACGCAAAAGCCTATCTCGCGGGTGATACCGAGCCGGCAGACCGGCTGGCTGCTGACCTAGGTATCTCGCCATCAAGCTGGTTTTGGAGCGCATTGGTTCTGGGCGCTGTTCGGAGCGCAACAGCCGCCAAGGATGTCGAATTCATGCGCTTGGTGCCAAGGCTGCTTTCTCTCATTGACGGACACCCAGGCTTTCGAGATGAGGCACTTGAGCTTGTGCTGGTTCGGTATCACGCCTGCCAGAACCCCGTGCCCGACGAACAGTTACGGGACTATGTTGTGGGCCCACATGTGTGGAAGAACCCAAAGCTGAGAGGCGCGGGTATCGCCACTGCGTGGAATCGCGTACCAGAATCTGTTTGGATGATGGTGTTGGCCTGGGTCAACGAGCGCAATCTAAAAGACTTCTTTGACATCTTGGCGTCGAGAAATCAAGCGGATGAAGGTCGCTTGGCTTTTTGGTCAAAGTACATGAAGCAGATTACGTGGACGCGGCTCTTGTTTAGTGCTGATACCATGTATTTGAAAAACACAAATGAAGCCATTCGTGACCTCATTGCGCGAGAAGCTGGTGCTTATGCGGAATTGACATCCAAGCGTGATGTTGACGCATTCATGATGCAAATCGGGCCGTACATCATTGTCGAGTTCAGTAAGACAGGAAACGCGTGCTACGTCTATAAGAACGATGCACTGCCCTATGACCGATTTGCACGCTACTACGGTGGCGGTACGGAAGACTTGGCGTCCGGATACTACGGAAGAGATAGGCGTGCAGCTCGCATTCTTCACCACTCTGGATGGGAGTACCGGGCGGAAGAGGACCTGCGGGCGCTTGGAATCGTGCCGGACACACAAAAGGGCTCTCGTCGAACAGGGCATATAGTCGTCGGCTATAGCTCCACGCCCAGTTCCCGTGATGCAGTCTCGACATCATCGTCGTCGGTATCTCGTTCAACCTCTGACCGCGGTGGAAAACAAGCACCACGAGGCGCGACGTTCACGATGGGCCGCCTGGAAGACCTAGTCAAGGGGTACCGTGGTGCATTTATCAAGGACAGTCGTGGCCCCAGCGGTGGACGCCTTTGGGTTGAAGACCCAAGTCAGGCCGCATCATTGGCACGTGAGCTTTCAGCACTTGGCTTCAAGTGGGCCGCAGCGCGTGCGGCGTGGTATTTCCCGGAGAGGTAATGGGACTTTTTGACATATTCAGGCGTTCTCCTGCGGGCTCGTCTTCCAAGACTGCGTTGGCCACGAATTGGACAGCGGAAGGTGTTGTCGTTAAGTTAGCCTCGCCACTACCAACTCCTACGGCAGAAGCCCTTCAGGATACCTTGGCGCAAGCGGGTGCAGCAGATACAGTGCTTGGCGTTTATCTGGCACAGCTTGCCATGGAGGGGCTCTGCGAGATACGTCGTGACAGCGTGATGCTGCCTTGGGGGCGGGTCTATGAGATATCGGAGAACCCAGAGCATCAAGGCATGGTGCAGCTTCTGAATCTGCCGCAGCTAGGCGCATTGAGGCCTATCCTGTCGTGCAGTGGGACGTTGTCAGATGCCTCGTTTGAGATTGAGGTGGCTGGCTGGGCGGACGCTGAGCAGTCCGTGAAGATTGAGCAGATTGACGGTGCTGTTGCGATAGTCGGAGGAAATCCTCAGCTGTTGAACCGCGCTGCCTGGACCACAGTCGACGAGATATCAAAGTTCCCACGCCGCGATGCTTCTGCTAGAACGCAGCACGAGAACGAGTTGGCGTGGGGCCGAATTCGTAGCACCGCTGACCAAGCCGGAGCCCTGTATGCGACGTCTTATCTTGAGACAACCTACGTTCTGACGCCGCAGACTTTGCGTTTGCCAGTGTCAAAGGAAGAAACGTCGTTCGGCCGCGTGCTTACGGTGGCGCCAACTTTCCAAGGGGCACCCGACGGCTGGCTCAAAGCTTTCGATGGCTTCAACGCTGTGCAGCCGCACTACGACATGACGCGCGGAGCTGGGCGAGTGCGTGTTGTGATTTCTGAGCCTGTACGTAAGGTGCTCGAGGTCGTGAAGCGCGAGATGCCTGGGCGTCGCGTTGCGGGCAGTCGTGCGGAGAAGTTCATCCACAATCCCTTCGCATTCTT
The DNA here is from genome assembly GCF_015354245.1 of Diaphorobacter caeni. Lineage (GTDB taxonomy): Bacteria > Pseudomonadota > Gammaproteobacteria > Burkholderiales > Burkholderiaceae_C > Diaphorobacter_A > Diaphorobacter_A caeni. Next base: position 217,166 of record NZ_JADKYZ010000007.1, on the reverse strand, counting down.
AGGCGACGCTGCACATGATGTCATTGACGAAAAAGAGTTCGAGGCTGGCCGGGCAGAACTTGGAGCTGTAGCTGCAATCTTTAACGTAGTCCCGCGGATTGAAGATGGTCGCTTGAATGCTGTCGACCTGTCAGTGACGGAGCATTTTGGCGATGGCGCTGTACGGCATAACACCAGTGCATTTAAGGACCAGGAACAGTTCGCAGAGTTTGTCTTGGCTTTGGAGCAGGCCTTGGTGGATGACAGGGAATACTTCCCATGGGAAGAGTACGACCTGACCATTGATGCTGAAGCTACGACGCAGTTGGAGCAAGCACAGCAACTTCTGAGTCTGTGGAAGGCGCAGCCAAGTGAGCGGATTTCGTTTGAAGATATTTACGAGCTGGAAGGCTACAGCGGACGCATTGAAGGTATCGGCGTAGCCAAGGCTATTTATATTCCGGTCTTTCAACCGCCAAACAAAGACGGTGAGCAAGAGAATGGCTGGCTTCCCCAAGAGCTGACACCGATGGTGCGTGTGAGTCTGCCACCCCACGAAGGGGCGGTTGTAATTCCCTTGTCCGTGGAATGGGTCGATGAGTTCCGTCGCGATGTATTGAACGCTGAGCAGAGCGGGGCCTCTGATGTCACCAACGTGAATCTGCCGACTCCTGTTGCGACTGCGGATGCAAGGAATTTGCTCGATGGTTTTACATCGATGCTTGCTGCAGCGGATAGGGTAAAGGGAGATGGTTTGGGAGCAGGGCCTACGGAGCCGGCACGCCGTGAAACTTTACTGCTCAAGACCAACTTCAATGCAGTGAACTACCAAGAGTCCGAAGAGTCGCGTCGAGCCTCGCTGACGCTCCCGCTGGGAGCTTCTGCAGTGCTTCCCTGCTGTCTGCGCGCAGGAATTAAGCTAAAGGCACACCAGTTGCATGGCGTGGCATGGTTTCAGAATCTCGTCTCAAAGGGCCCATCGGCGTGCCGTGGTGCATTGCTTGGTGATGACATGGGGCTGGGAAAGACCTTGCAGCTGTTGTCGCTCCTTGCTTGGTACTACGAACACAATCCGAACGCGGCGCCGTCCATCATCTTTGCGCCCAAGAGCTTGCTCGAGAACTGGGCAAATGAGGTTAAGAAGTTTTTCACGCCTTCATTCCCCGACGTTTTGGTTCTTTATGGCGAAGAGCTGAAAGCACTCAAGCAGCCGGCAGGACTCATCGACGAGCAGGTTCGTGCAAACGGCATCATCGAACTCCTGAAGCCCAAGTGGGTCGGGTCTTCCAAGCTCGTTATCACGACGTACGAAACACTGACCTCGTATGAGTTTTCGCTTGCTCGGCAGCCGTTCTCTTTTGTCATCTGCGATGAGGCGCAGCGTATCAAGACTCCCGGTACGTTGGTGACTTTGGCCGCCAAGAAGCTGAAAGCGGACTTTCGCATTGCCTGTACGGGAACGCCTGTAGAGAACTCTCTTGCAGACCTGTGGTGTTTGTTTGATTTCGTTCAGCCTGGCTTGCTTGGAGCTCTTGAGGAGTTCGGTAAAACCTACCGCCGTCCTATCGAGTGCGATACCGATGAGCAAAAGGAATCACTTGTCCGTTTGCAAGGAAAGATTGCGCCTCAGACGCTTCGGAGAACCAAGGCTGACATTGCTGCTGAATTGCCAAAGAAGTATTTCGCGCATAAACGCGTGGATGAGAAAGAGCTTGGCTTCAAGCAGCACCCAGAGGTGCGAGACCGGCTTGAGATTGCTATCACTGACTACCAACGCACCCTCTACATGGGAGGGCTGAAGAAGCTGCAGGACGCAACGAATGAGACGGATGGGCGTAAGCGCGCTCGCCTGTCCTTTGGAGCACTTCACTTGATGAAGGCGGTCTGTGCTGAACCATATTGCTTGCCGGGCACGAAGTTCTTGCTGGATGGTCGTGGCAAGGATGCGCATCTGGCTAACTCTCCCAAGATGCACTGGCTGTTAGAACAGCTGGAGAAGGTGCAAAAGAGTGGACAGAAAGCCATCGTGTTCACGGAGCTGCGAGAAGCGCAGGCCGCTCTGTACTATTTCCTAAGGGAACAATTCGGCATCAAGCCATTCATCATCAACGGTGACTCCCAAGGGCGACAAGGCTACATCGATAAATTTTCAGCAAAAGACGGTTTTGACGTCATTATTCTCTCCACGCTCGCGGCCGGCGCAGGACTCAATGTCACCGCGGCGAATCACGTCTTTCACTTCACTCGCATGTGGAATCCGGCGAAGGAGTCGCAGGCGACGGACCGCGCTTTCCGGATAGGGCAAGAACGTGATGTTTTTGTCTACTGTCCGACTATCGTTGCTGATTTCGAGACGTTTGATGTGCGGCTCGATGAGCTGATGAAAAAGAAAGCAGGTCTCGCCGATAGCACGCTTGATAAGGATGCATTGGTTTCTATGCTCAATGGCGTTGGACAGGATGCATCCCTTACTGACCTAGTTGGCGGGGAACACGGCAAGGGTGCAATGCTTCCGAAGCGGTTTTTGACCATGGACGACGTGGAACGGATGGATGGTTTCGGTTTTGAAGTCTTGTGCTGCTTGCTGTGGAGTAGGCGAGGTTACATAGCCAACATTACGGAAAAACGGGGTGGCGACGGCGGTATCGATGTGGTCGCTATCAACGGTAGTGAAGGCGAACTCATCCAGTGCAAAAGCTCGAAATCAGCTGAAGTGGGCTGGGATGCCGTGAAGGAGGTCGCGGCAGGAGCAGCTAGGTACCAAACTCGTTTCTCCGGAACTCGGTTCAAGAAAGTTGCAGTCACGAACCAGGGCTTCACCAGCGGAGCTTTTGAGCAAGCTGCGGCAAACCAAGTGCATTTGGTGACGCGTGCCCATATAGAGGAATGGCTTGGAGCCAAGCCAATTTCTAACTATGAGTTCGATGAAGCGCTTTTGGCGGAGGCTGATAGATAAAGCAGGGCCTGTCAGTAATTTCGTGTTTGGGGCATAACTTTCACTCAAGGAGTGTCTATGCCTCGCAAACCAAGAACCCAACCCGCAATGCTGCCGGAGATTCCTGCCGAGCTACTGGAGTCGTTCGGTAACGGCCCAATGACGGCCCAAGTCATCAATGCCGCGTCCTTGGCCTTCAAGAAGGCTTTGATCGAACGAGCCCTGGCCGGCGAGATGAACCATCACCTGGGTTACCCAGCCGGCGCAATCAAGCCTGACGCTGTAAGCAATCAGCGCAACGGCAAGGGAGCCAAGACGGTGTTGACCGAGGATGGCCCGATCCGCATTGACGTACCTCGTGACCGCGAGGGCAGCTTCGATCCACTGTTGATCCCCAAGCACGAGCGTCGCTTCACAGGCTTCGACGACAAGATCGTCGCCTTGTATGCCCGGGGCATGACGGTACGGGTGAATCACACCGGGTTTGGTGGAGGCTAGATTGTTGAAGTACAGGCGTCAGCCTGCACAGGTTTTGCAGCTCGCTGCCGCCAGTAGTTTGCCTCAGCTTCTGCCGGCGGTATATGCCCTATGGGCTCCAGTAGTCTGGTGTGGTTAAACCAATGCAGCCACTGCAGCGTTGCCAGCTCCAGTGATTCACGCGTTTTCCACGGCCCACGTTTGTAGATGACCTCCGTTTTGTACAAACCGTTGATAGTCTCCGCCAGGACGTTATCGTAGGAATCACCTGTGCTGCCTACAGATGGCATGAGCCCCGCTTCTGCCAAACGCTCGGTATAGCGCACTGAAACGTATTGACCACCTCTGTCCGAGTGGTGAATCAGTCGGGACTCTTGCTGCGGCTGTCTTGCGTGCAGCGCTTGCTCCAATGCATCCATCACAAAATCGGTCCGCATGTGGTTGCTGACTCGCCAACCCACAATCCGGCGGGCATAGACGTCAATCACAAAAGCCACAAACATCTGGCCTTGCCATGTCGAGACATAGGTGAAGTCAGACACCCAAAGCTGGTCTGGGCGCTGTGCTTTGAACTGGCGATTGACCAAGTCCAGTGGACATGGCCGGGCTGCATCGGGCAGAGTGGTTCGGAACTTCTTGCCTCTGCGCGCTCCTTGCAGCCCAAGCCTTCGCATCAGGCGTTGCACGGTACAGCGGGCAATTGGCAAGCCCTCTCGGTGCATCTGCTTGCAGACTTTGACGACCCCGTAGACCTGCCAATTGGCATGCCAGACACGTTGAATATCGCTACAGTGCTCGGCATCGGATTGGCTGGGCGCAATGGATTCACAGGCCGCCCATAACGATGAATAGCTGGAGCGGCACTCCTGCACCAGGCGGACTGCACGTTCACGCACTTCTGGCGAGAATTTATTGGCTTTACTGTTCATGACTCAATCCTCTCAAAGGGTTGAGCCTCCATTAAACACGGTGTGATTCAGGGTGGTTGAGCGCAGCTTTGCGTGGTTGGAGAAGAACAGAAGGTTGTGGAAGAACTGCGAGCGGTGGCTGAACACCAGCTTGCAGTTTGTCCATCTTGCCTTCTTGGGCCTCTTGCTCAGAAGACTTTGAACACGTTCTTAGGGTCGCCAACTCCAGTTCGCTGGCGAATTGGGTCCACGTTCCTTTGTGCACTAAGAAGTTCTGCAGGATCTCCGATGAATGTCCGCTAACGGCGTCGGCAGTCATTGGAGCCCTAACGCTGGATTGCTGCTCCCAGCCTGTAGCAGATGCTGAGATCACAGCTGCACACAACGAACTCACAGTTTCGGCAGGGTTGTTCAACGGCCCCGAAGACATGGGCAAATGAACCCGCTTGTTCATAGTTTCCGACGCACATGCTCATATCCACGATTCACATGCTTACGCGCCTTGCGTCTGCGCCACCACAGCCAAACCCCGCTGATGCCGAGGCCCGCCAGCGCCAAGCCGTTGAGGGCAGCCACAGTTTCCAGGATCACGCCTCCTAGCTCGCCAGTGTGCAGCGGATAGGCGATGGCCACGGCACCCGCACCGGGATCCATCTCATTCCAGCGCTGCGTCGCCAACACCGCGCCGGTACGCGGGTCCAGCCAGACCGAGCTTACGCCGTTAGGATGCGGCTCGTCATTGGCGCGAAACCGGATACGCATGACCTGCCTGGCATCGGCCGGCACTTGCACAAAGCTGATCTGCGCATCGGGCATGGCGGCGCGGGCGACTTCTACCATTGCATCGAGGCTCGGTGGCTTGGGCAATGGTTTGTCCGCATCCACCTGCAATGCGGGCAGCTTAGGCGCTTTGATCGGAGTCGTTTGGCTGACAAAGTTGAGCACTTCGCCCAGCGGACGCCAGGCCAGATACGCGCCAGTGATGACGGAGACCGCGATCAGCAGTCCCATGACGATGCCGCCGATGCGGTGCAGATCAAACAAGGCGCGCACCAGGCTTTTGTTCAGCTCGATATGCCAGTTGCCGGGCCAGCGCTTGGGCCACCACAGAATCACGCCGGTGACCAGCAGCAGCATGTAGATGAGCGCTACCCAAGCCAGAATGATTTTGCCGGTGTCGTCCAACAGCAAAGTACTGTGCAGTTTGAACAGCGTATTGACGAAACCATCGGTCTCACCACGGCGGCCCTGTTCCTGAGCGGTGACGGGGTTCAGGTAAATCGTGCCGCGCCAGTCACCCGATTGCACTCTCAACCACAGGGATTCACCGTCTTGCTGCGGTAGTTTGAACCGCATTGAGACATTGGCGCCGAATTCCTCGTGTACGGCAGCAACGATCGGTGCGAGGGCTGCGACACGGTTTGAATCGCTTGCAACGCTCGACGTAGACTGTGCTTGAAAGAGCTGTGGATTCAGCCAGCGATCCAGCGGCTGGCCCACCACGAGCATGGCTCCTGTGAGTCCAGCCAATATCAATATCCAGCCCAAGCCGAGAGCAAACCAGCGATGCAGCCGCAGCCACAGAGATCGAAGAACAGTCATTAGGAGTTCAGTCGCGGCTGGATTTAAACATCCAGCCGCTGAGGCAGTCGGTGCGGCTTTGTCAGAACGGCAATGAGGCCTGCAGATACACGCTGCGCGGCATGCCCACGTATTTACCGCCACCGTTGTTGTCGGTGGAGCGGGTGAAGTAGCGGCGGTCGAACAGGTTCTTCACGCCCACGGTCAGGCGCAGATTGCGTAGCTCTGCACCAGCCTGATAGCTGGCACGCAGGCCGACGATTCCGAAGCCGGGGATATTGCCCAGATTGCCGTTGGCATCTTCCTGCGTGATGTAGGGGTTAGGCTTGGCGCTGGTGCCCGGCGTGCCAGGCGAACGCTGTTTGGACTGTGCTGTCAATTCGGCATTGAAGATCCATCGCTCAAGTGCATAACGTGCCGACAAACCGGCTGTGTGGCGCGCATACAGCGGTAGATCGCGTCCCGCAAACGGGCCAGCCTGACTGGTGGCCTGCGTGAAAGTGTAGTTTCCGCCCAGCGACAAGCCCTTGAGCGCAGGATAGTTCTTGCCGAAGTCATAGCGCAGAGCCGACTCCAGACCCCGGTGACGGGTGGCTCCCAGATCGGTCCAGATGCCGTTGCCCGTACCATCGCCGGGACGGTCAAGGAACAGCTCTTTGTCGAAGTCGATGTTGAACAACGTCAATTCGCCGTTCCAAGTATCGCTCTTGTAGTGTGTGCCAACCTCATAGGTCTTGGCCGACTCGGGGTAGAGCTGGTTGTTCGACGATTGGGCCAATTGCGCATATTGCTGCGGGCCGAACGACTTGCCTGCGTTGGCGAATACAGCCCAGTTGCCATTGACGCGGTAGAGCACCGACAGCGTGGGCAGCCACTCGTTGGCGCTGGCCTTTGGGAAGATTGCAGTGGAGGTGGTGCCGCGGTAGTCCACAACGTTGTTGAACGAGCGGATGCGCTCGTAGCGCACGCCGGGAGTCACCGTCCAATCGCCGATGTCGATGCGGTTGTCAATGTAGAACGCATTGGCCGTGGTGCCGCCCTGGCTGGTCTGCGCGGTATTCAGTGGCAGCTCCATGGCATTGACCTGACCGGGAACATAAAAGCCCGAGCTTGCCAGTGATGTCTCGGAGCTCTTCTCCTTCAGATAGCGATAGCCTACGCTGACTTCCTGAACGACGGAGCCGGTTTCGAAGATGCGCGAGAAACGTGGCTCTACACCGTAGTAGCTGTAATCACGCGGAGCGCCGGTCAGGCTGCGTTTGCCAGCGTTGGCACCTGTGGCATCGCGTTCGATGTAGCTGCCACGGAAGGAATCCACGTAGTAACCCAGCACCTCAAAGCTATTGCGACCATCTTTGTAGTTGTACTTGAGCGATCCATCGGTGCGTCGGCCGGTGAACTCGTCGTAGTTGCGGGTGCTCTGGAACGGATCGGCTTTGTATTGCGCCGTCGTCAGGCCACCGGGCATCTGCCCCTGCGCTTCGAAGTGGTGCAACGAGGCCGAGATGCTGCTGTTGTTGTCGATCTTGTACTGGCTCTTGATCAGCACGTCGTCCAAATCGACTTTGTCGTTGCCGCTGCGCCAACCCTCGCCATGCGTGCCGGAGTACAGCACCGCCAAGCCCAGGCCGGATTCGTTGGTGCCGCCCACAAAGAAGCTGGGGGTGGTCTTCACATTGCCGCCGTGGCCGTAGATTTCGGTGCCCACCGAGACTTCGCCGCCAAAGGTCTTGGGGATGGCGCGCGTGGTGAAGTTGATGATGCCGCCCACGTTCTGGGGACCGTAGCGCACGGAACCCGCGCCGCGTACAACGTCCACCGATTCGAGATTGCCCAGTGCCACCGGCGCTAGCGACAGCTGAGGCTGGCCGTAAGGTGCGTACGAAATCGGCACGCCGTCCTGAAGAATGTAAGAGCGCGGAGACAGACGCGCCGTCAGCCCACGCACGCTCAGATTCAGCGAGATGTCGCTGCCGCCCGTGCCGTTGCTATCCTGCACCTGCACACCGGGAACGAGCCGCAGCGCCTCGCGCAGCGTGGTCGCACCGCTCTCCTGAATGCGCTCGCGCTCAACGATGGTGCGCGCGCCGGGGTGTTCAAGAACTTTCTCTGCACTGGGCATATCGCCATCCAGCCAATTGCCGACGACGTTCACCGACTCCAGAGTCGTTGGCGCCGTGATCGTTGTCTGGGAGCTTGCCTGATCTTGTGCCTGAGCCATGGCGGTAGGGTTGATGAGTGTGGCGACTGCTGCTGCAACTGCAGTGGCACAGCGGTTCAAACGAGTGCCGGGAATAGGTCGAAAAGGCATAAGAAAAGAGAGATAGGTGCACCCCATGCATGTCATCAGGCGGGTGGGCGATGCAGACTGACAGTAAAGATTTGCAAAGAATTTTAATGAGAATGAGCCTCATTAGAATTTATGTGCTGCTGTTGATGCCTAAAAACGTCAATCCGCCCTCGGACTAAACTCCAGCTCAGAGGAGGCGCGCTCCAAATGGCCCTACAGTCATATAGAAAATCGATGGTCATTAGAGATGGCAAAGCCTCAAGCCATCCCATCTTGCCCGCGGGACGTAACGGTCTTCCGCAATTCAGGCCGCAGCGACAAACTTCCAACGATATGGCAGCAACTCGCTGATCCGATTGGCCTTGTGCTTAGGCTGCGCGCAGAAATTCAGCGTGATCTCCAATGAGGTCAAGCTATCGGTTTCAGCAGTCGGTGAACTGTCAAAGCTGAACGACTGCAGCCAGCCTGCTTGCCGCAGCCCCTCACGACAAGGCTGTCCTCGGGGCTGCTGAAAGTCCTCGATCTCGGCTCACATATAGGTGCTGTCGACCCATTGCCACTGCCCTGTTGTCAGTTGTCAATGTTCTGCTCTTATCGGTTGGGGCCCTTAGTTGTGCTGCCTGCATGCTTGAAAACCCGATGCATTGCATCTCGCGCACGTCATTCCGTACGGTACAGACTGTCGAAGCCCTCCTCCTGAGCTGGCGTGGCGTCGATGCCACTCGACATTGGCAGACCCTGCCTCCGCCAGCGCGCCTTCGCGATCCAGTCGCCGCCAGGTGAACAGCAAGCTTGCCGCCACGCCCTCCTGGCGGGCCACGAGCGATACGCTCATGCCCGGCTCATACGTCTTGCGTACCATGGCTGCCTTCTCGACAGCCGACCAGCGTCACCTGCGCTGGTCTCGGGCAATGACTTCTATCGTCTCTGTATGCCTAGTCATATGCACAGTCCCCTATGCCTATCTCGAAGATACGCGATAGACCGCGTCCGGAGATTCAGGGGACTATCTCACTCATGGTGATTGCACTTTCGTCCCGACTTGTCAGTTGGTCGACTGTAGTACGTCGAAAACCAAGAGGGAGGTGCAAGCATCTCCATTCTGGCGCTTCGACTTTGGTCGTCAGCTCTGGCGATCAGAAATCCACGCTGGCCGAAACCAACACCGTGCGCGGCGCACCAAGTGCGAGGCTGGAGAGCAACGGCATGCCCCAGTACGATTTGTTGGTGACATTGTTTACCGTTGCGCGAAGAGTGACAGGACGCTCGGCCACCTTGGTTGCGTAGCGTGCACCGATGTCGTAGATCGTGCGGCCGGGTGCCCAGAGCTGGTTGTCGGCGCTGATGTATTGCTTGGAGGCGGCAGTCACGTTGCCTGTCAAGGTCAGGCCCTGCACAACAGGTACATCCCACTCGGCTCCCAGCTTGGCTTGCAACTTGGGCACCCCGGTCGCGTTCTTGCCTTGGTTGACGCCACCAGCGGTCTGCGTAAGCTTGGGCGCGGTGTAGGCAATGCCGCCCATCAAGCGCACGCCGTTGAGCGGCGCACCAAAGAAGCCCCATTCGACGCCGCGATTGCGCTGCTCGCCACCGAAGGAGTAGATGTTGGTGACAGGGTCGGTGTAGCTGCTGGGGCGGGTGATTTCAAAGATGCTGAAGGTGTTGGCGAAGCCACCGAGATCAAGCTTCACGCCCAGCTCTTTTTGCTTGCTTTTGTAGGGAGCGAAGACCTCGCCCGCATTGGCTGCGGTCATTGGTGCGGTTGCGCCTTGGCTCAGTCCTTCAATGTAATTGGCGTATACGGACACATGCTCCGTCGCCTTCACCAGCAATGCAGCTGCAGGCGACGTGGCCCTCTGGTCGTAGCGGGCAGTGCGCGCTCCGCTGGTGACGCTGTAGGTGTCGCTCACCACCTGCTGTTGGCGTACGCCCAGCGTGAGTTGTACGCTATCTTCGGCGAAGGACATCGTGTTTGCGAGGCCGTAACTTGCCAGTCGCACTTCGGTGTGAGCAATATGCGGAGCGACGAACTCAGCAGCGGCACCCCAGACCGGGTTGTAGATGTTGGTAGCCCAGTCCGCGCCGGGCACCGTGCGACGGCCGTAGTCATTTTGCTTGTGCGAGTAGTGCGTGGCGTTGAGCGACCATTGATGCTTGACGCTCCCCGTTTGCATCTTGCCTTTCAGGCCAATTTCTCCTGAATGCTTCTTTTGATCGAATGCCAACTGCCCAATGCTCGTTCGGAAATCACCGTTCGCGTTGAGTACCTGCGCGGTCATGGCACCGTTGTACTTGTAGTCCGTATCGCTCACGCCATAAGCTGCATAGGCCATGAGCTGATCGCTCAGATCGAACTCGCCGCGCACCATTACGGCCTTGTCCTTGTTGTGCACTGTGGACCAGTCCGGGTTGAGCAAGGTATCTGCCGTTGGAGGCTTGGGAACTCCCACACCCGGCGCAAGGTTGATGCCTCGCGTCACACCGTGGACGCGGTCATCGCTGCTATAGATGTCGGCGGAAATTCGTGCGCGATCACTGCGCCAGTCCAGTCCAACGGAAGCGAGGGTCACCCTCTTCTCCTGATCGTTGACCGCGCCATCTCCATTGCGATAAGCACCATTGAAGCGGATGCCGAACTGCTTGTTCTCTCCAAACCGACGGCCCACATCGATGTGTCCACCGAGTTGAGAATCCGACATATAGGTGGCGGTGAAACGTGTCAATGGCTCATCACCCGCACGCTTGGGCACGAGATTCACGGAGCCGCCCACAGAACCACCAGGCGGCATTCCATTGAGCAGCGCCGATGGACCCTTGAGCACCTCGATGCGCCCGTACATTTCGGGTGTAGTGCGGTAGTAAGGTGCCATGCCGTACAAGCCGCCAAAGGTCATGTCATAGGTATTGGAGGTGAAGCCACGAATGGAATACGCCTCGCTCCATGCGCCTGAGGCGCCATTGCTGAACACCGTCGGATCGGTCGCAGAAATGACTTCCGAGATGGTCTGAGCCTGCCGGTCCTCCACGAATTTGTCGGTGTAGCTGATGGTGTTGAAAGGAGTCTCCATGAAGTCCTTGTCACCCAGGAAGCCCACTCGCCCACCCGAAGTCACCTGACCGCCTGCATAGGGAGCAGCGGGTGACGTCATCTTGTCCTGAACCGTCACCTGAGGAAGGCTGGCCGGTGTTTGCGCACTTTGCTCTGAAGTGGACTGCGCGATCGCGCTTGGCGCTGCAACGAGCATGCCGCCCATGGCCATGCCCAGCAGCAGCGCGCGATGCGCAGTGGTGCTGCGCTTGAGCGCAAACGGAGTAGACAGTGGATAGGTGCCAGGGGTTTCGTGTCCAGGCTGGGCATTGCGAGATGGCGTGTGATGTGTAGTCATGCCAAGTTCCTCTTTTGAATGAAACGGGATATCGAATCGTTGAATGGAGTTCTTTTGGCTTGGCTTGGTGAGGCCTGGCTACCGAGTGATGAAGCAAGTGCTGAGGTAATCGAAACCGGAGAAATGGGTTCAGCGCTGATAACCCTTGACGACGTCGTCAATCAACAGGCTCAGCGAAGTGGGACTTGCGCCGGTGATGTACCAGGCATCGGCATCGACAAAGACGACGCGGTTGTTCTTCCACGCCTTGGTCTGAAGCAGCAGAGGGTTGGCGATGTTCTCGGCATTCATGACCGGGCGACGCTCCATGACGGCCGTGCGATCCACCACATACAAGATGTCGGGGTTGGCCTGTTGAATGAACTCGCTGGAGATCGGCTGACCATGCAAGCTCGTTTCAACCGCCGCGCTGGCAGGCTTGACGCCCAGTGCACTGAACACGAAGCCGTAGCGCGAATGCACACCGAACAAACTGAATGCACCGTTGTTGTGAAGCACGATCAGGGCTTTCTCGGGACGGCCTTCCGTCACTCGTCTGGCTTGCTGCACCTTGGCGTCCAGCGCTGCGGCTTTGTCCATGGCGAGACTTTCCTTCTCGAAGATGCGGCCCAGCATCTGCAAGTGGGCTTTGACGACTTCGATATGTCCCTTTTCGCTGTTCTTGAAGTCCACGTCGTAGTGCAGCGTGGGAGCGATTTCGGCGAGTTCCTGATAATGATTGGCCTGAATCGGCGTCATCAGAATCAGGTCGGGCCGCAGCGCATGCACCCGTTCGAGATTGGGCTGCACGATGGCACCAAGATCCTGGACCTTGGCATCCGCCTTGTACTTGGCAAGAAAATGCGGCACATAGTCCTTGACCATGCCCGCCACCGGCACGCCGAGCTGGTCGAGAAAGTCCACCTCGTTCATCTCCAGCGCCGCCGCACGCTGCGGCAGTCGTTTGATGACGGTGGTTCCCATTCTGTGCTGGATGGTGACCGGCTCGTAGGCGCTTGCGGCGCTGGGCAGGCCGCACAGCGCAAGGCCAGCCACGGTGGAGAGCACGAATTGTCTGCGTGCCAGTTTCATGATCTATTTCCCTTTGGTCCTGTGGATGTGAAGTAATTGCAGACGTAGCCGCGCTCGTTTCGGGTGACCTCAAAATCGAGCTCGTACAGATTGGATAGGCGCGCCTCGGTCACGACCTCGTCTGTCGGGCCGCTGAAGTGCAAAGAGCCACCCTTGAGCGCGACGATGTGGTCCGAATAGTTGGCCGCGAAATTGATGTCGTGAATCACCAGAATCACGGTGCGGCCCTGCTCGTCGCACAGACGACGCAACGCCTGCATGATCTGCACCGCATGCTTCATGTCAAGGTTGTTGAGCGGCTCATCAAGCAGCAGCACATCGGTCTGCTGGGCGATGGTCATGGCGAGAAATGCCATCTGGCGCTGACCACCGCTGATCTCATCGATGTAGGCATGGCGCAGAGAGCCGAGCGACAGGAATTCGATGGCCTCATCGCGCGCGTGCAGATCCAGATCTGTCAGTGTGCCCCGGCTGTGCGGAAAACGGCCGAACTCCACCAGCTCCTGCACCGTCAAGCGCATGTTGAATCCGGGCGATTGGCGCAGCGTGGCGACGCGCTTGGCGTAGTCGACCGTCGGGATGTCCGCGACGCTGCGCCCCTGCAGTTCGATCACGCCGCCGCTTGGCTCCAGCAGGCGTGCCATCAACATCAGCAAAGTGGACTTGCCAGCGCCGTTCGGGCCGATCAGCGAGGTGACACGCTGCGCAGGAAACTCCGCGCTCACGGCGGAAAGGACGGTCTTGTCACCGTACGATTTCTGAAGATGGCGGACAGTGATCATGGATTGCCTCGCGCACGCGTGATCAGCGCGAGAAAGTACACACCGCACACCAGATTGACGAGAATGCTGACGGTGGTCTTGTAGTTGAAGACATGCTCGACGAGCAGTTGAGCGACGAGGAAAATTCCGATGGCCACGACACTGCCGAGCGGCAGTGACTGGCGGTGCCGGGCACCAGGTGCCAGCGCGAAGACGAGGTTGGCGACGAAGATGCCCATGAACGCCGTCGGCCCTATGAGGCTGGTGGAGACCGCAACCAGCACGGCAATCAGTGCGAGATGAAGCCGCAGGTACGCGGGCTGGGGCACCCCCAGCGAGATCGCCTGATCGCGGCCCAGCGCGAGCACATCGAGCACTGGCAACGTGCGGCGGATCACCACGCTGACGGCCACCACCGCCAGCGCTGCGTACATCAGTGTTTCTGGTTGGGCGCGGTTGAACGAGGCGTAGCTCAGTCCCTGAAACACCGCAAACTCGCCGGGGCTGATGCGCAGTTGCACAAACTGGGTGAACGTGCCTATCACCATGGTCAGCACCAACCCCAACAACAGCAGGACATAGACATCGCCCTTGCCCCGGCGCAGCAACCACCGGTTCAGCAGCCACGAATAGCCCAGCATCAACACAATGGACACAAAGAAATTGCCTTGCACCCCGAGCATGGCCAGGCCGTGCGTTCCGAGCAGCAAAAGCAGCATCGACTGCCACAGTAAGTAGACCGCTTCGTAGCCCATGATGGCGGGCGTCAGAATGCGGTTGCCCACCAGCGTCTGGAAAATGATGGACGACACGGCTACGCAGATGCCTCCAATGACCATTGCCGCAAGTCGGACCAATCGCTTGGGAATCACATAGTCGAGGTCGAGGCCCGATCCCCGCAACACGAAGGTGGCAGCCAAAGCGATGAGCGAAAGCCATATGGCCACGCTCCAACGGGTTCTGGTGCGCATCACCGGATTCCCCGCAGTATCAGCACGAGGAACAGCACGCCGCCCACAGCACCAGCGGTGAGCCCGATGGGCACTTCGAATGGGTGGATCAGCAAACGACCGATGATGTCGCAAGTCAGGAGCAACGATGCGCCGCCCAGCGCCACCAAAGGCAATGTGTGCTGGAGGTTGTCACCACGTCGCATCGCAACCCACTGAGGAATGACGAGCCCGATGAATGGAATCGCCCCCACCGCGATGACGGTGGCAGAAACCGTTACGGCCACCAGAGTCAGGCCGACCATGGCGGTCGCGGTGTATCCCAGGCCCAGACTTGCGGCCATGTCTTCGCCCATGCCCAAAACCGTGAAACGGTGGGCATAGAGATAGGCGAGAACGACGACCGGCAGGATGATGTAGAGGATTTCGTAGTGCCCCTGCACGATGCGCGAGAAGTCGCCCAGCAACCAGCCCTGCATGCTTTGCAGGATGTTGTGGTGATACGCGTAGAACTCGGCAATTGCGCTGAGCACGCTGCCATACATGAGGCCGACGACAGGAACCAGCACCGTGTTGCGAAACCGGATGCGCCTAATGATGGCAACGTACAGCAGACTTGCCGCCAGACAAAAAGCCAGTGCGAACAGCATCCGGCTGGTGGTGCTCGCGGCTGGCACCACGGTCAACGAAACCAGAATGCCGAGCTTGGCTGCATCCAAACCGCCTGTCGTTCCCGGTTCGACAAACCTGTTGCGCACGATGTGCTGCAGGATTACACCGCATACAGCCAGCCCGACGCCCGTCAAAATCAGCGCGGCCAGTCGGGGCAGACGACTGGCGGTCAGCGTCAACCATGCATCGCCCGAGAACGTCCATAGCTGAGACCACGCCATCTGACGGGCTCCCAGCAGCAGCGATGCAACGCAAAGCACCGCGAAAAGGATCAACCCACGCGCACGCATCAACCGGGTTCCCCATCCTTGAGTACCGACGCAATGCGCCAGCCTTTCGAGGCTTTTCGCTGGTTCAGGAACTGCGCATAGCGGCCGCCTTGCTGCAGCAACTGCGCTGGCGATCCGTACTCCACGACGCGGCCCTCTTCGAGCATCACGATTTGATCGGCCATGGCCACGGTGGAGAGTTGGTGTGCGATCACAATCAGCGTGCGCCGACCGCGCAAGCGTTCGAGGGTCTGCCCAATCGCCGCCTGATTTTCGGCATCGAGCGCCGCCGTGGCTTCGTCCACCAGCAGAATCGGAGCATCCTTGATCAATGCTCGTGCAATGGCGATGCGCTGACGCTCGCCACCGGACAGACGCGCCCCACCCTCGCCCACCTGCGTGTCCAGGCCTTCTGGCAGACGCGCGATGATTTCTGCGACACCTGCTTGCTGCGCGGCCAGCAGTACTTCTTGATCGGTGGCTCCCGGCTTGCCCATGCGGATGTTGTCGGCAATGCTGCCGCCAAGCAGATAACTGTCCTGAAAGATCTGGCTGATCTGTGCGGCCAACGCCTCGTCGGTCATGTGACGCACGTCGACACCACCCAGCCGAACGCTGCCGTGGTCCGCATCGAAGAAGCGCGCAATCAGCCGCATGACCGTGGACTTGCCCGAGCCCGAAGAGCCGATCAGCGCCGTCATGCTGCCAACAGGTACGTGAATGTTCACGCCATGCAGCACCTCCGCCTCGTCGGGCGCATAACGGAAGCGCAAATCCTGCAGATCCACCGATGCATCCCGAGGAATTTGCGGCATGTCGGGCTGAGGCAAGGTCAGTGCATCGAATAGGGCCTGCACATCATCGAGTTGTCCACGCGCACTGCGCAGCACTTCAGCGTACCCAGCCACCTCCAGCAAGGGCTCGATGAAGCGAACGATGAGCAGCAAGGAGACGACGACCGCAACGACCTCGCCTGCTCCCAGTTCTCCGCTCGTCAGCCACCCCACCGCGGCCATCAGCAGCACTGCTAACACTGCTTGCACAGCCCAGGCATTGAGCACGGTGGACAGGGCAGACAGCACAATCAGTCGCAGGCCTGATTGCCGCTGTTGCGCCACCGCCTGTTCCAGAAACCGGATGCTTGCGCCCTCGCCGTTGAACGCGCGCAGTACCGATTGGGCCTGCGCGAACTCCACCATGCGCTGGCTCGATTGGGCAAAGTCTTTCTGAAACGCTGCGTCGGCACGTCGCGCCACATGCGATGTCAGTGCGAACACGCCCGCGAGCAAGGGCAACGCCACCAGTGCGATGATGCCAAGCATGGGCTTGAGCGCCCACAGTGACCCAACCATCACCAGCGGCATTACCACACCGCAGATGACGGGCGTGAACACATGGGCGGGAAGTTGCGCCACGCTCATCATTCCCTGTGTGACCACATGTCCGATGCGCGCGGTGTTCTGGGGCGTGAACCAACCCACCGGCAGCCGCGCTGCATGAGCGCCGAGGCGATGCCGTCCGCTTTGAAGCACGGCCACGCCGACACGCACACCCGCCTGTTCGACATGGCGACGGGCGATCCACGACGCGAGTACACCCGCCATCAACACCCCCAGCCATGGCAACGCTGAATGCACATCGCCCTGCAGCAAACCAGTGAACAGTGGAATCAAGGTGGCGACCGTCAACCCGCAAAGTACGCCATAGGCCAGCGCCAATCCGACATATCGACGCAGAAGTCGCGTCTCCCCTCCGAGCAAACGCACAAAGGTACTCAGCATGGAGTGCTCGCCTTCTGCGAAGACGCGGCGCATCCGCCCATTCGCCAAAGCCGTGCGTAGAGACCGTCTTGCGCCATCAGCTCGGCATGTTGGCCTTGCTCGCTGATCACTCCGCTTTCCAACACCAGAATTTGGTCCGCATGCATGACGGTATCCAGTCGATGGGCAATCACCAGCAAGGTGCGACCCTGCGCAAAGCGCGACAGCGCTTCCTGAATCGCCACTTCATTCTCCGAGTCGGCCGATGCCGTTGCCTCATCGAGCACCAATACAGGGGGATCGAGCAGCACGGCGCGGGCGATGCTCACGCGCTGGCGCTCCCCGCCGGAGAGTTGCGCATCTTCTCCCACTACCGAGTCATAGCCGCGCGGCAATGCCAGAATGCGTTCATGGATGTTGGATGCGCGTGCGGCGGCTTCGATGTCTTGCTGACTGGCATTCAACCGTCCCAGTGCGATGTTCTCGCGCACGCTGGCGTGAATCAGCCGCACCTCTTGAAGGACAAAGCCGATGCGTTGATAGAGCACTGCGCTGTCCATGTTCCGAAGATCGACTCCCCCGAGCGTGATGCGCCCCTGCGTGGGATCGAAGAAGCGCAGTAGCAGGCGCGCCAACGTCGATTTGCCCGCGCCCGATGGACCCACGATGGCAGTGACCGTTCCAGGCTGAAGGTCCATGTTGATGTCGCGAATCACAGCATGCTCTTGCGCGTAGCCGTAGCTCACTTGTTCGAAACGTACCCTGTTGCACTGCGGCACTTGCTGTAGAGCGGGCGCAGGTTGCGGCAATGTGGGGGTGTCCAGCAAGACTATCACCCGCTGAGCGGCACCTGCAGCGCTTTGCAGATCGTGCAGCAAGGTGTGCAGCAACAGCAGCGGAGCACAGATCCCCGGAGCCACCAACGCAAAGGGCAATACCTGCGCGGAAGTCGTCCAGGCCATGCCGACAAACAGCGCGCCGCTCGCCAGCACCACACCCAGCACCGTCACTGGTGTGATCAAGGCATGGGCATGTGCCATCGAGATCACGAGCGGCCGCGTGAAGTCCGTGAAGGCCTGCGCAAAGGCGTCGACAGCATCGCGAAAGCCCGCGTGAGCCCGTCCACCATCACCAAACGCTTTGACCACCGGCATGGACCCCGCGAACTCGACCGTTGCACTGTTGATGCGCCCGAGTCGGGCAACGAACTCATTCATGTTCGCGCCACTGGCTTTCATGGCCCTTTTGAGGAAAAGAAAGAAGCCGGGAAACGGTAAAAGCGTAATCAACGCCATGCGCCAATCGAGCGCCAACAGATAGACGACCGAGATTGCAATGGCTCCCAAGGCACGGCCCACCGCCGTGTAGAAATGCGCCGTCAGGCTGTGCAGTGTGGCGATGTCGTCCTGCATGGCCTGTTTGACCTCGCCTGAGGACCGATTGACGAACCAGCCCAGCGGCACCTGAGACAACCGTTTGGCGACGGCCACACGCAGATCGCTGGTGAGGCTGTTGTCCGCCACATGCGCGAGCAACTCGCCCGCAAAGACCAACGCCATGCCCACAAACATCGCGCCGAGGCTGACGCCCAGAACGCGCCATACGTCACTCTTCACACCCGCAAGCGCATCGCTGGCAATTTGTGCAATGGCCGCCAGCGGCACCAACGTGAGCATGGTGCCCAGCGCTGCCAACACTGCCGCAGCCATCAGACGCCCACGAATGGGTTGCAATATCCGCGCGATAGGACTGGGGGCTTTGGTTGCTCCTGCAACCGTGTTTGGGGTGCTCATGCGAGGCAAAGGAAGATGATCAGCATCGATCCATCACTGCAGATCGAAATGGAAACACGAATTAGTTGCATCATACTAAACTAATTCAGTCGCGCAAATCGTTTTGGCCTCAGCGAGTCCACGTGAATGCACGACAATCAACTTCCCCAACGGAATTCACATGCCACAAAGCAAGCTGCCATCCACACGCGGCCGACCGCGCACCATCACCCGAGAAAAGATCGCGGACGCCGGTATCGAAATCGGTCTGCCACAGATCACCTTTGTGGGTGTGGCTGCCGCTCTGGGTGTAAGCCACATGGCACTCTACAAGCATGTGCCGAGTCTCGAAGCACTCAAGCATCTGGTCGCCGAAGAGATATTCACCCGCTGGAAACTGCCGCAAGCCTCCAACCCAAAGCGGGTGGACTTGCAGGCATACATGCACGTATTCACCACATCAGTAAGGGAGTTTGTCAAAGCCCACCCCGGCGTGACACCTTATGTGATCCGCAGACTGGCCGCCACCCCCGCCATGCTAGAGAAGATCGATGCACATCAGGAGCACATCGCCCAGGCCTACGGCATCAGCAAGGACCAGTCACGCTGGCTACTCGCAACCGTGACTTTCTTCTGCATCTCGGCCGCCGACACCGTCTATTCCGCAGCTCGGTTGGAGCCTGTCATCCAATCCGATCTGACCGCTGAAGAAACCGAGATGGAGGAAGAGTTCCTTCAAGGCGTGGATGCACTCATCATTGGTTCGTTGGCAAAGTTGGACTGCGCGGGGAAAGGTCTCAAATAGGTCCGCGAACACTTGCAGGTGTTTACCACGGCATAGGCAAATGCCAACGGCAAAGTCATCGTCACTAGGTATGAACATCGTGCGCACTCAAGCCAATTGCGGTTGAGATAACAACCCATTGACGAACCGACTGCGTCAATGGCAACCCCGAAGTCACCCATAGCACCGTATCCACCTTCTGAGAATCTTGTTGCGACAGCCACTCCAGCACCTGCGAGATTTGGGGCACTGCAACTGCCGGCTCCGCGCTAAAAATCCAATCAGGTTGAATAATCGAAGCGGATACATCAAAGGTTGCCACCTCGTCGGAATCGGCCACCACAAGAGCAAAGATGCGGTTTGCTTCGGCGATAACATCTGAACCATGCGATCCGCTGCAGGCAATGCAGAAGCATCCGCTACGCGCCAAGATCAAACACCTTGGGCAACACATGCCATGATCAGGTCGATGCAGCCAGTTTCATCTGCAAGTACTAGGTGAGCCCCCGCCCTGGCCGAAAGCAGCAACTGCACTCAATAAATTGCAGGAATTCGTACGGCCCCTGTGAATGTCAGGATTGCAGCGATTGCTGCTTCTCATGGCCGCAGGTCGAACTACCGCTCACCGCGTCATAGCGGTGATTTAGAGCGACAAGGCTCCACTTCTCCAATGGCTGTTTTCAGGTCAGCAACGCCCCCTCGTTAACAGGCTGTCTCGGGGGAGTTCACGCCGGCCGCACATTGCCAGCTAGATTTCACCGAATGTGTCCATTCGCCTAGACACCCTGGCGGAGGCTAAACGAGCGCTGGCGTCCATCGTCTTTGCCACAATGCGTCTTGGCTCATTGCTTCAGAACCCCACATTCACCGATGGAAACCCAAAGCCTCTCCGATATCACGGCATTTGTTTTGACCGTACGTGCTGGTAGCTTCACTGCCGCAGCCGACTTACTCGGATCAACGCGCTCAGCCGTTAGTAAAAGCGTGGCTCGCCTAGAGTCGCGGCACAACGTGCGCCTGCTTAACCGTTCCACACGCACACTCAGCTTGACGGATGAAGGTGCCATCGCGTTTGAACGCTGGCAGCAAATTCTGGATGACCTGGATGAGGTGGACGCCACCATGGCACAGCGCAGGGGACAGCCTACCGGGCTGCTCAAACTGACGGCCCCCTGGTCTTTCGGTCAGCGCTACATCCTGCCGGTTCTGGATGACTATTTGCGTCAGTGGCCCGAGGTTCGCGCCCATGCCTCTTTCACCGACAGATTTGTGGACCTTATTGAAGAGGGTTTCGACGTGGCTGTGCGTGTTGGAGAGCCCGACGAGAATTCACTGCTCATGGGACGCACGATTGCCTGTCAGCAGTTCGTCACCTGTGCAGCCCCTGCCTATCTGGAGCGCAGAGGGACACCTCAGACGCCGAGCGATGTGGCAAAGCACGACACCATTGTGTTTCTTTCATCAGACAAGCCCCGTGCCTGGACCTTTCAAGGCAGCGCAGGCGCGATACAGGTTGTTCCTCACGGACGCTTGAACCTCGATAGCTCCGAGGCCATGCGCTCTGCGGCCCTTGCAGGCTTTGGCCTGGTGAACCTGCCAACCTACATCCTGGGCGAAGACCTGCATCAAGGTCGTCTTGTGGAGGTGCTGCGAGATTGGCGTGCCGAGCCTGACCCCATCCGGCTGGTGTACCCGAGTCGGCGCCACCTTTCACCACGGGTACGCTCCTTCATAGACCTGTTAGCTGAACGCTGGAGTGAGCATGCTCCTTGGGAAGCTGGCGCTCAAAAGGAGAACTCAGTTCAATCTTGATTGGTTCCCTTCAGGAATCAAATAGATTCTTGAGATCTACTTTTTCTCTTGTTTTGAATCAATGAAACTTCCCTCATCGCGGTACAGATGTCCCGCACTGATGGAGGTTTTTTTCATGGAAAAAGTGTTCACCCCTTTCAATCTGAAGGGGCTGGAGCTCAAGAATCGAGTCGTGATGGCGCCTATGTCGCGCGCCCGTATCGTGGACTCAACGCCTGATGCAAGCACAGCCTTGTACTACGGGCAGCGTGCAGGCGCAGGGCTCATCATTGCCGAAGGTGCCAACGTTTCGCACCAAGCCTGCGGAACCATGGGCACGGCAGGTATTTATCTGCCTGAGCACGTGGCTGGATGGCGCTTGACCACGCAAGCCGTGCACGCTGCAGGTGGGCGGATATTTCTCCAACTCGCCCATGCAGGTCGTGTGTCGCATCAGTCACTTCAACCCGCGGGTGCGGCACCCGTCAGTAGCACGTTCAAACATGCGCTGAACACCACCGTTTTCGGCATCAACTCTGCAGGGCAAACAGCTCCGTTGCAGACATCCATGCCGCAATGCTTGAACGCGCAAGACTTGGCAGATATTTACGCGGATTTCGTGCGTGCAGCCAAGCTTGCCATGGAGGCAGGCTTTGACGGGGTGGAGATTCATGCAGGCAATGGTTTCTTGTTTGAGCAATTCATCAACGGAGCACTCAATGATCGAGCGGACCTCTATGGTGGTCCCCCGGCTGCGCATCGCCTGCGCTTTCTCCTCGAAACACTAGACGCCGTTGCCTCGGCCATCGGGTCTGATCACGTAGGGGTCAAAGTCACTCCGTTCAGCCGTCTGGCCGACATGCCGTCCTATGAGGGCGAAGCTGAGACTTGGCTAGCGTTTGCAAGTGCACCTGTGCTGGACAGGCTTGCCTACGTGCATGCGGCTTTTGCAGCCACCGATGCAGCGTTTCCTCTGCAATTCAGACAGGTGTTCCACGGAACGTTGATGAGGCCTTCTAGCCCAGATACGGCTGCCGTCAGCGCCATGTTGGACCAAGGTCTGGCCGACCTCGTCGTGATGGGTCGCCCTTTCATTTCCAACCCTGACTTGGTCGAGCGTATGCGTAACGGCTGGCCCTTGAGCATGGCATCTGACAACACCGTGTATGGCGGTGGATCAGCCGGTTACACCGACTACCCGCGCTACCAGCCCAACCATGAAGCAGACACATCCAGCGCTGACGCACTGGCCTGAGAAAGCAACCCCAATGTCAATCGCATCCATCGCCACACGCGATCAACTGCTGCGCGCGCTTGATTCAATCGTTGCCATCTTTCAAGGTGATGCACAGGACCTGCCCGTTGAATCGTTTGCCAACGACATGCAGCTTTTTACCAGTCATCGCGGCACGCACCAAGGCCGACGCAACGTCCACTTGGCTTTGCGTGGAAGCCAGCTTCCAAGCTTCGATATTGAACTGGCCAATATCGTTACGCTGGGTGACGCCCATAAGGCGACCGCCAGCGCCTACATCTTGGGTAGAACCACGACCAACGGTCAGCCAGTGCAGTTTGTCGGCGTCTTGGTGCTCCATCTGCTCGCTATCGACAACAGCGCACTGGTGACAGAAGTGCGACTTCAACTGAACTCTGTGGAAGGTAGCCCTGAAACTCTGCCCGACTGGACACCGCCCATTGCACACCGCCAGTGGAAGCCGGGCGATGCGCCGGCCGTGGTATCCAGTGAACTCGACGCTCCCTGGCACCGTATTCCACACAACACCTTGATGCTGACGGACGAGGAGCAGATGGCTCACGCATGGTTCCGTTATGCCTGGGGGCTGGACCAGGCCGACCATGCCTTGCTTGGTCAGAGCTTCACGCAGGACGCGAGAGCTGTGCTGCCTCCCATGGGCACGCTGCAGGGCCATCGCATGCTGGTGACTACGCTCAAGGCCTTTCGCATGCCCTGGCCATGGATGCTGCATGCAGGCACACCCATCGAAATCGCGCACACACCAGGAAATAGCCATGCGCGCATGGTGCTTGGCCGACTGATTCCAGGACGCACGCGCTTAGAGGATGGCCGCCGGCTTTATGGAGCGCACTACCAACTGGAGCTTGTGCAATCCGCAGGTGACTGGCTATTGCAGGACATGGACTACCACGAAGGTTGGGTGTCCGAAGCACCTTCTCTTTAAGCCACCGACATTCACCCCAACAACTTGAAAGACAGCAATGACTGAAGGAATCCATCACGCCCTGGCGAACCACCCAGGCTTCAACCGTGTGTTCAGTAAGGGCCACTTAACCATGGGCTTCATCCTGCCTGTTGAGGGCTATCCCAATACGGCTACGCCCACATTGGCCGACCATCTGGAAATGACCCAACTGGCCGAAGAACTAGGCTTCGCAGCATTGTGGGCTCGTGATGTGCCCCTGCTGGACCCCAGCTTTGGAGATGCCGGCCAGATGCTCGACCCCTATGTGTACCTGGGTTACCTGGCTGGACAGACGCGGAAAATTGCCCTGGGCACCGCCAGCACCGTGCTCACCTTGCGCCACCCCATCCACACGGCGAAAGAGGCAGCATCGGTGGACTTCCTGTCCAACGGCCGGGTGGTATTGGGCGTTGCATCCGGTGATCGTCCGGTAGAGTACCCCGCGTTCGGGCTGGAGCATGAATTCGAGTCTCGTGGCGAGCGCTTCCGTGAAGCATTCACCACGATCCGTGCCGTCACGGAGGGCAGCTTCCCTGAGCACACCAGCAGCCGATTTGGCAGCATGAGCGGACATGTGGACATGTTGCCCAAGCCCGTACATGGTCGGCTCCCCATGCTGGTCACTGGCCGCAGTCGGCAGGATCTGTCCTGGATCGCGGAAAACGCAGACGGTTGGCTCTTCTACAACGTGCGTCTCGAACACCTGGGAGACCTGCTCAAAGAGTGGAATGGAGCAGTACAGCAAGCTGCCGGCCCCGATGCGTTCAAGCCTTATGCGCAAGGATTTTTCTTCGATCTGGCTGCTAACCCCAATGAGCCACTGATGAGCATGGGCCCCATGCTCCGTGGTGGACGCAACTCCTATATTGCGTTTCTGCGTCACGCCCAAGCTTTGGGGGTCAATCACGTTGCCATGAACCTCAAGGCAAGCCGCAGGCCCGCACGCGAAGTGTTGGAAGAGCTGGCAGAGCATGTGCTGCCATTGTTTCCCAGCCTAGGTAATTGAGCGCCCGCTCTGGGTCCAAGTACCACGTCAACAGCTACGAAAGCGGCCATTCGGACTGTGCCAATCTCCAATGTCAGCGTTGAGGTGTAGAGCGCACCAGCGAGGGAGGTTCAGTGCAATGACTGCTTTTGATTGCAGCAGTCATTGATCTTGCTGAATTGACCGACTGCAGTCAGCCTAGAGTTGCCTTCCATGGAACGCATTGCTGATCAAAAAAATGTTGTGCAAAAAGTACGTCTACGTCCATGAATGTGCGCTCCAGAGCACTAATTTCCACCCATGTTTTTCATACTTTTTTCATACCGCACAAACAAAAATGCCCGCTTGTTAGCGAGCACTTCTGCTGCAAGCACTGGTTTTGCTTGCGAATTTTGGTAGGCGCGATTGGACTCGAACCAACGACCCCCACCATGTCAAGGTGGTGCTCTAACCAGCTGAGCTACGCGCCTGTTGTTCTGTTCGAGAAGCTGAAATTGTAGCAGTAAAAATTTGCCGTTTTTTCAAATTTCGAAGAAATTTTGAATTTCTTCCCACTTGCAAAACCGGCGACTGCTGAAAAACTCCTGCTTCCCGCCAAGCCTTTGATTATGGCACAGTTTCAGCGCCGTCTTGCAGAAAACACACCAGAAACCGTCGCAACCTGTCCAAGCACCTTGTTCAGGCGCCCGGAGTCGGAGACTTCCACGGTGAAGGTCATCCAGGCCGTGCCCTTCACTGACTGGGTCTGTACGCCGATGACGTTGGTCTTTTCGCGGGCGAAGACTTCGGAGATGTCGCGCAGCAGGCCTTGGCGGTCATGGGCCTCGACGGCGACGTCGACCGGGTAGACGGCGCTTTCCTTTTGCGGCTTGGAGGCGCCCCACTCCACTTCGATGATGCGCTCGGCGTTGCGGGCGGCCATTTCGCGGAAGTTGCTGCAGTCGGCTCGGTGCACGCTCACGCCCTTCCCACGCGTGACGAAGCCTCCAATGTCGTCCGGGGGCGCGGGGCGGCAGCATTTGGCGAGCTGCGTCATGAGCGAGTCAATGCCGACGACGAGCACACCGCCCTTGGAGCCCGCGTCGCTCGCACGGCTCTTGCGTACGAGGTTCATCTCGTCGGCGGTGACCTCCGCCGGTGCGGGCGCGGGACGCAGCAATGTTTCGATGCTGCGCAGAGACAGCTCGTCCTTGCCGACGACTTCAAACAGCGCATCGGCCGATTTGAGGCCGAGCTGCGTCGCCAGATCGTCGAGTTTGATCGAGGTTTTGCCTTCGCGCTGCAGCAGTTTTTCAACGGCTTCGCGGCCCTTGGCAATCGTGATGTGAGTGGTCTGCGCGTTGAACCAGGCGCGTACCTTGGCGCGCGCGCGGTTGCTGGTGAGGTAGCCGAGTTCCGGGTTGAGCCAGTCACGCGACGGGCGGCCTTCCTTCACGGTCGTGATCTCGACCGTCTGGCCGTTTTCAAGCGGGGTGTTGAGCGGCACCATGTTGCCGTCCACCTTGGCACCACGGCAGCGGTGGCCGACGTTGGTGTGCACGGCGTAGGCAAAGTCCACAGGCGTCGCGCCACGCGGCAGTTCGATCACGGCGGCATCGGGCGTCAGCACGTAGATGCGGTCGTCGAACAGGCCGCTGCGGCTGACCGTGCCGGTCATGTCGCGCTCCCATGCAAGCAGCTGGCGCAGCACGGCGATCTTGGCGTCGTAGTCGCTTGTCGCCGACACGCCCGCGTAGCCCTTGGTGCCCGCCTCTTTGTATGCCCAGTGCGCGGCTACGCCGCTTTCGGCATGGTCGTCCATGGCCTGGGTGCGGATCTGGATTTCGATGGCCTTGCCTGCCTCGTCGCGCACCACGGTGTGCAGCGACTGATAGCCGTTGGGCTTGGGGCGCGCGATGTAGTCGTCGAATTCGGCCTCTATGGGCGTGAAGTGCGAGTGCACCCAGGAGAGCGCCGCGTAGCAGTCCTTCACCGACGGCACGATCACGCGCAGCGCGCGGATGTCGAACAGCTGATCGAAGTTGAGCGACTTGCCGCGCATCTTCTTGACGATGCTGTAGATGTGCTTGGGCCGCCCTTTCACCGTGGCGCTGATGCTGCGCGAGCGCAGTTCGGACTCGAGCCGGCTGCGCAGCTGCTCCATGTAGAGCTCGCGTTCGGCGCGCTTCTCATCGAGGAGGCGGGCGATTTCCTTGTAGGTGCCCGGCTCGAGAAAACGGAAGGACAGGTCCTCCAGTTCCCATTTGATCTGCCAGATGCCGAGGCGATTGGCGAGCGGCGCGAACACCTGCAGCGCTTCGCGCGCCATGCCGGGCGAGACCGGGCGCTTGGTTGCCGCGTAAAAGCGCAGCGTCTGCAGCCGCGAGGCCAGACGCAGCAGCACCACGCGCAGATCCTTGGAGAAAGCGAGCAGCATCTTGCGCACGTTTTCGGTCTGCGTGGCGATGTCATCCACCTGAATGCCCGCGACCTGGGCGGCGCGGGCCTGCTCCTGCACGCGCATGAGCTTGGTGGTCTCGCAGGCCAGCTCGGCGAAGTTCTGACCAAAGGCCTTGGTGATGACTTCTTCCGGCTTGTTCAGGTGCGAGGAGGCGTAGACCAGATAGACGGCTGCCTGCAGCGTCTCGGAGCTGCCGATGCCCCGGAGGATGCTGGCCACCGCATCGGCGTGCTCCATTGTGCTTTCGCCGGTTTCAAGAAACTCGCCGGTGAGCAGCGGAATGGAAAACGCACGGACCTTCGCGAGCGAACCCACATGCTCGGGCGCATCATCGGCCGTCGCTGCAATCAGTTGCGGCACGCCTTCCGGCAGCGCGCCGGACTGGGAAGCAGAGACAGAACCCGGTGCCGCCCCAAGTCCAGATCCATTGCCGGTGTTGATGGGGGTGCCGATCGCACTCGTTTTCATGGGTTCTCCGTTCAGGTCCGCTCGCTAGTCACCGCACAGGAACCGCTCGACCGCACTGCCCTGCTCATCAGCCACCAAGGTGGGGGCATGTCCGACAAATTCAAACTCTTTTATTTGCGCGTGAGGACCCACTTCCGCCATGCGCTCTGCCGTTTCTCGCGAAAGCAGATCGGACTCGGCTCCGCGCAGCAGCAAGGTGCGCGCCGTGATCTGCTCGTAGAGCTTCCACAGATAGCGCTCGCCGCCCTCGGCCGCTTCCTTGGTCATCTTGCGCATCGGTGACGCGATGCCCGGATCGTAGTGAAGGCGCAGCTTGTCGTTCGCCGCTCGCACCACCATGGGGCGCGACAGCGCGAGCCAGTCTTCGGTGGAATGCGGACCAAAGCCCATGGAGATCTTGCGCATCT
Organism: Diaphorobacter caeni; assembly: GCF_015354245.1. GTDB lineage: Bacteria > Pseudomonadota > Gammaproteobacteria > Burkholderiales > Burkholderiaceae_C > Diaphorobacter_A > Diaphorobacter_A caeni. Next base: position 189,258 of record NZ_JADKYZ010000007.1, on the reverse strand, counting down.
CGTCGGCCGCTGCCTCCACGGAATCAAACCGCAGCGGCCGCCCCAGATACGAGCCGATGCGCTGCAAGGCATCCCACTGCACTGCAGGGCCCACGTCGTTGAGCACCAACGAATGCACAGGCACGGGCAGCGGCAGACTCTTCTGCCCCGCCACCACCATGCCGATGAGCCCACCCATGCTGGTTCCGACCCAGTCGAGTCGCGTGACCGGCGCCTTCGCATGCAGGTGATGGATGAGCGCGAGCATGTCGCCCACGTAGTTGGGAATCTGGTAGCCCGCCGGATCAGCAAGCCAGTCGCTTTTGCCGCGACCGACGACATCAGGACAGATCACCCGGCCATGCTTGGCCATGCGGCGCGCGAATACATCGAAGTCGCGACCCTGTCGTGAAAGACCATGCACACACATCAATACACGCGGGTGCGCCGGATTTCCCGTATCGTTCCATTCCCAGTACGCCATGCGGTGACCGTTGGAATCCATCGGGCTCGTCGCGGCGAGGCCGGGACAGGGTACGTAGTTCAGCGTAGGTTCATTCATGGAAATCAAACTTTGTCTCGCGCCCTAGAATCTGTGCATCCTAATTGATTTGGAGAGACTTTTATGCTCAATGGCAAGACAGCACTCGTCACCGGCTCCACCAGCGGCATCGGCCTCGGCATCGCCAAGGCTCTTGCGAGTCAGGGCGCGAACATCGTGCTCAACGGATTCGGTGATGTGGACGGCTCGCGTGCCGCAGTGCTCGAAGCAGGCAAGGCGCATGGCGTGAAGGTGGCCTACCACGGTGCCGACATGAGCCGCCCGCAGGAAATCGAGGACATGATGAAGTACGCCGCAGGCCAGTTCGGACGCGTCGACATTCTGGTCAACAACGCCGGCATCCAGCACGTCGCGCCGGTCGAGGCCTTCCCGCCCGAGAAGTGGGACGCCATCATCGCGATCAACCTCTCCAGCGCCTTCCACACCACGCGCCATGCCCTGCCCGCCATGCAGGCCGCCAAGTGGGGCCGCATCATCAACATCGCATCGGTGCACGGCCTCGTCGGCTCCGCGCAGAAGTCCGCCTACGTCGCCGCCAAGCACGGCATCGTCGGCCTGACCAAGGTGACCGCGCTCGAGAACGCCGCCGCCGGCATCACGTGCAACGCCATCTGCCCCGGCTGGGTGCTCACGCCTCTGGTCCAGAAGCAGATCGACGCCAAGGCCGCTGAGCATGGCGTGTCGGTCGAAGAAGCGACCAAGGACCTGCTCTCCGAAAAGGAACCCTCGCTCAGGTTCACTACCCCCGAAGAACTGGGCGAACTCGCCGTGTTCTTCTGCGGCCCCGCAGGCAACAACGTCTGCGGCGTAGCCTGGAACATGGACGGCGGCTGGACAGCGCAATAAGCAAACGACCGTCAGATATCAACAAGCAAAAAGACCCGCCTCCTGTTTCGGAGCCGGGTCTTTTTTGTATTCAAAACAGCAAATCTCTCGTACGGCAAGGCTTCGACAACGACGCATGAGGGCTGTATTGCCCCCCAAACGACCAACGAACAAAGCCCAAACAAAACCAGAGAGCACAAATAGAAAGCCCCCGAATTCGCCGCAATGACGAATCGGGGGCTGCGACCAAGAGGAACCTATCTCTGCATAGTTCTTCTCTCGATGTCACCTACATTGAGTCATAAACCCGCGCTCAGCGCAACTGGACAGAACCCGATACCGACACGATGACGCGCGCCTTCCCCGCCTCGACCGGCACAGGGGAATCCTGCATTGACGACTTCATCATCGCGCCATTCGCGCGCGCCTTTGCCGCATAGAACACGACCTCGCTGCCGTTGTCGTTCACCTGCACCTCGCGCAGCGTGTAGCTCGAGAAACCGAAGCCCTTGGCGATCGATGTCGCCTTGTCCTTGAACGCGGCAATCGCCTTGGCCTGCGCCTCGCCTTCCACCTTCTCGCGGCCTTCGCGCGAGAGACTGAACGAGGTGGAGCTCACGGTCATGTTCTGGATCGCACCGGCGGTCGTCGTGATGCGGGTGAAATCCTTGCCTTCCAGAATCAGCTCCACGCTGCCCTGCCAGCCGGCGATCTTGCCGTCCTTGTTGCTGCGCGGATAAAGCGAGAAGTCGCCGCTGCGCACGTCCATCTGCAGCGGTTTGGCATCGCGCTTGGCCTGCACGAGCGCCGCGTCGAGCACCTGCTTGAGCTGCGCCTGCACGCTCGCCGCATCGTTACCTTCCTTGGTCGTGGACAGGTGCATCACCAGCACGTCCTGCGGCACCTCGACCGTGCCCGAGGCCGAGAGTTGCAGCACGTTTTGCGGTGCAGCATTCGCACCCGAGCCGTTTGCATTTTGAGCCAATACAGCGCCAGCACAAGCCAACAATGACATTGCAGCTACCGTTTTTACAGCAATTCGAGCCATATCACCTTTCATTTTCTGATCGTCAGATCCAGCATGGATTTCTCACGCTGGTCAGTCATTCAATCGGCATATTGCACATGAAAGATGAAGTTTGTGTAAAGGATTCCTCAACACTCCGCGTTTTGGGGCAAGATTTGTAACATTAGGTCAACCCAGCGAAAAAAACCAAACATTCCCTGCGCAAGCTGGTCAGAATTGGCTCTGTTACAAATTGGACTGAGGAAAGTTATGGCCACAACAACCAACCGCACAGACAAGGTTCTCGTAGTTGATGACGACGCCCGTATCCGCGATCTGCTGCGGCGCTACCTCACCCAGGAAGGGTTCGAGGTCATGGTTGCCGAAGACGGCAAGGCGCTCAACCGCATTCTTCTGCGCGAGACGGTCGACCTGATCGTGCTCGACCTGATGATGCCGGGCGAAGACGGCCTGTCCATCTGCCGCCGCCTGCGTGCCGCCAATGACCGTACGCCCATCATCATGCTCACCGCCAAGGGTGAAGACGTGGACCGCATCGTGGGTCTGGAAGTGGGGGCGGACGACTACCTCGGAAAACCGTTCAACCCGCGCGAGCTGCTCGCGCGCATCCACGCCGTGCTGCGTCGCCGTCCGCCACAGGAAGCGCCCGGCGCGCCATCGGGCGACAACGAAGTGGTCACCTTCGGTCCTTTCACCTTCGATCTGGGCACCCGTGCGCTGCAGAAGAACGGCGAAGAACTGCCTCTGACCACCGGCGAATTCGCGATGCTGAAGGCTCTGGTGCGTCACCCGCGCCAGCCGCTGTCGCGCGAAAAGCTGGCTCTGCTGGCACGCGGCCGCGAGTTCGAACCGTTCGACCGCAGTCTCGACGTGCAGATCTCGCGCCTGCGCAAGCTGGTGGAGGTCGACGCCGCCGCGCCCCGCTACATCCAGACGGTCTGGGGCGTGGGCTACGTGTTCGTGCCGGACGGCACGAGCTGATCCACTGCGCGTTCGCAGCACTCATGCACCGCCCGCCCGTGGCAGAGGTTCCCTGCAGCGAGCCGTTCGTCACCGCGCACGGACTCGCCGCCTCTCGCGAACCGTCTCATGAAAGGCAGACCGGCCCCCGCCGTCTGCCTTTCCCGTTTCCTTTCCCTACTGAATGCGGCCATCCTCAATGAGCGCCAAACGCCCGGAACCCGTCAATGCCGAAGCCACCAGCCCCGCACCGCTGGAGTCGCCCAAGCAGAACTCCGCACAGCGCGCACGCGTTGGGCTGAATCTTTTCTGGCGCACTTTTTTCTTGTTGGCATTGCTCTTGGTCGGCTCGATCCTGGCGTGGCTGCAGACCCTGCGCGCCCTCGAGTTCGAGCCCCGCACGCTGCAGACCGCGCAGCAGATCGCATCGCTCGTCAACCTGAGCCGCGCCGCGCTGGTGCATGCCGACGCGATCGCCCGCGTCTCGCTCATCAAGACCATGGCCGATCAGGAGGGCGTGCGCATTCTGCCGCGCGAACCGGACGACAAGTTTGAACACCTGCCGCAATCGGCGCTCGGCGCCCGGCTCACCGAAGAGCTCACGCGGCGCCTAGGCCCCGGCACGATTCTGGCCAACAGCGTGAATGGCGAGCAAGGCCTCTGGGTGGGCTTCAACATCAACGGCGACCCCAACTGGCTCTTGATGGACCGCTCTCGCCTGTCCACCGCCAGCGGCAAGACCTGGCTGATCTGGCTGATCACAGCGGGCGCGCTGTCGCTCGCTGGCGCAGCCGTGATCGCGCGACTGATCAACCGCCCGCTCAAGCAGCTCTCCTATGCCGCCAACAAGGTCAAGGATGGCGATTTCGCCGCCAGCCAGCTCGACGAAGAAGCGGTGACCAGCGAAATCCGCGAGGTGAACATCGGCTTCAACCGCATGGCGCAGAAGCTCGCCAAGCTCGAGCAGGACCGCGCCGTCATGCTCGCGGGCATCTCGCACGACCTGCGCACGCCGCTCGCGCGTCTGCGCCTTGAAACCGAGATGAGCGTGAACGACGATGTCGCGCGCGAACACATGGTGGCCGACATCGTGCAGCTCGATGCGACCATCGACAAGTTCCTCGACTACGCCCGCCCCGACGCGGTGACGCTCACGCCCGTGAATCTCTACGGAGTGGTCTCGTCCTGCGTCTACGCCGTGCAGGACCACCGCGAACTGCAGATCAGCATGTCCGTGCCCGAGCACCTGAATGTGCTGGTCGACGAGATCGAACTCGCCCGCGTCATCTCCAACCTGCTCGAGAACGCCCGCCGCTACGGCAAGAACAAGGACACCGGCGTGACCACCGTGGACATCACCGCCAAATCCTGGGACAAGTGGGTGCTGATCAAGCTGCGCGACCACGGCAACGGCGTGCCGCCCGAGCAGCTCGCCAACCTGACCAAGCCCTTCTTTCGCAGCGACTCGGCGCGCACAGCCGCCGCTGGCGCGGGTCTGGGCCTTGCCATCGTCGACAAGACGGTGCAGCGCATGGGCGGCATCTTCGCGCTCGCCAATGCCGCCTCGGGCGGGCTCGTGGCCCATATCCAGCTGCAGCGCGTGGCCGATCTGCCGGAGGGTGCGGATCACAAACAGCGGCTTCAGCGTCCACAGGTCAAGCGCCACCTGCCGCCCCGCGCGGGAGAAACGCTGCCGGGACGCGTCACCCAGCCGATGCCGCTGGACGATGGTCGGTTGAACGACTGACCCATCCGGCGCATCCAGACAGGTCACGCAGGTTTTGGGCGGGAGGCAGATCGATATAACCATCGGTCATGAAACATGCATCACAATATGCACAGTTCATTCAGCTTCCCAGCCAAAACCCACCATGGGCATCAGCCACTATCTCAAGGAAATCGGCCGCGGCGCGCGCGGCGCGAAGGCCATTGACCGCACGCAGGCGGCCGATCTCTTCGGGCAGATCCTCGACGGTCAGGTGACCGACCTGGAAATCGGCGCGTTCTGCATCGCCATGCGCATCAAGGGCGAGACGCTGGAGGAGATGAGCGGCTTTCTCGACGCCACGCATGCGCGCATCGCCCGCTTTCCCGCCACCGACACCCCCACCATCGTGCTGCCCAGCTACAACGGCGCGCGCAAGCTGCCGGTGCTCACGCCCCTGCTTGCCCTGCTGCTCGCGCGTGAAGGTCTGCCGGTGCTGCTGCACGGCATGCGCACCGAGGCGCGGCGCGTGCTTGCCTCCGACGTGCTGATCGCTCTCGACATTGCACCCAGCACCGCCCCGCGCGCGCTGGCGAACGGCGAGGTCGCTCACATCGACACGCAGCACCTGCATCCGCGCCTTGCCCGCCTGCTGGCCGCCCGCGAGATCATCGGCCTGCGCAATCCTGCGCACAGCGTGGTCAAGCTCATCAATCCCGGCGCGGCGAACGCGCTGGTCATCAGCAGCTACACGCATCCCGAGTACTTCGACACGCTGCGCGAGACCTACTCCGCGCTCGGCATGAACGGCGTACTCTCTCGCGGTCTTGAGGGCGAGGTCGCAGCCGACCCACGCCGCTCGCCACGCTACGATGGCTTCGTGCGCGGCACGCACCACCTGCTGCAGGAGCAGAGCCCCGGCACCGCCACCGACGTGCCCGGCCTGCCCACCGAGATCGACGTGGCGACCACCGCCCAATACACAAAGGACGTGCTCGACGGCCGACGCACCGTGCCCGCCGCCATCGCACAGCAAGTCCAATTCATCATTCAGACCGCACGACGCGTTCGTGAGGAGCAAAGCACATGCGCAGTCCAGTGACCTCTTCTTCCGCCCCACAGGGCTCCTGCACGCTGGTGGGCGCCGGCCCCGGCGATCCGGAGCTGCTCACGCTCAAGGCCGTCAAGGCCATTGCCAACGCCACGGTGCTGCTGGTTGATGATCTCGTCAACATCGCCGTGCTCGAACACGCCGCACCCAGTGCGCGCATCGTGCACGTCGGCAAACGCGGTGGCTGCAAGAGCACGCCGCAGGCCTTCATCGAGAAGCTCATGATCAACGAAACGCTGGCGGGCGAGCAGGTGGTGCGCCTCAAGGGCGGCGATCCGTTCATCTTCGGCCGTGGCGGCGAAGAAATCGAGGCTCTGCGCGCGGCCGGAGTCGAGGCGCGCGTCATCAACGGCATCACCTCGGGTCTCGCCGGTCTCACCTCGCTGAACACGCCCCTCACCCACCGCGACCACGCGCATGGGGTGGTGTTCATCACCGGCCACGCCAAACCCGGCGACGCGGGCACCAACTGGCACCAGCTCGCACGCACCGCGCACGACGCCAAGCTCACGCTGGTGATCTACATGGGCATCAGCGGCTCGGAGCACATCCAGCAGGAGCTGCTGCGCGGCCTGCCCGCGACCACTCCCGCCGTCGTGATCCAGAACGCCAGCCTTGCGCACCAGCGCCATGCGGTGACGACGCTGGGCGATCTGCGCACCACCATCGAGGCGCATCAGCTCGCGAGCCCGTCGATCATCGTGGTTGGCGACGTGGTGCGCGGCGTCACGGCGCTGCACTCGCATGGCAGCGGCGAGCAGCCGCACGAACGCACCGCCTGAACCCAGCCGGGCTCGGGCGCCCTCCGCCCGAGCCCAAATTTCCACGTCATCCCTGCCCCACCGGATGACAAGGCAAGCCATTGTCATCACGCCCGCCGCAGCGGTCCGGCGGGGCAAGTTCCTGTGCAACAATCCCCATTGAACTAACAAAACCATTTAATCAATAGATGGAGGCAATGGTGAGAGTGAAAAGAACAACCGCCACGGGGCAGGAGACCCACTGGCGGATAATTCCAGCGGCCATCGTGCTGCTGGGTGGGCTGATGACGGGCCTTGCGGGCCATGCATCGCCACAGATCGAGGCGCTGGCCGCGTCCGCACAGGCGGCAGCCAAGGCCAATTCCGATGGATCCGGCGGCGTGCGCGACAGCATCGTGCAGCTCGTGCAGGCCATGGATCGCGCCCAGACCGATGCCGAGCGGCTGGAGGTCATGGCCGTGCTCGCCAAGCTCGGTGAGATGCGCGATCCCGGGATCAAGCTGGTGCAGATCCATCTTCCGGTCGTGTCTCAGAACCCCTTGCTGACCATGGCGCGCAACACCAGTTTCAGCCCCGCCGTGCGCAAACAGGCGCTGCAGACGCTGCGCGACATCAACGCGCGTGATCCGGTGCTCGACAAGGCGATTGCGCTGGCCGTCGCGGAACCCTCCGTGTTCGGTGCCCAGGCCGACGAACTCAAGGACTTCCAGCGTCGCCGCGACTCGTATGGCAATCTGGCCGCTCCCGCACGGGCCGTCGATCCTGAGCGCGAGCCCGCTGCCCGCCGATGGCTCAACGAGCGCGGCACGCCGATCAACCGCACGTCATTGCAGCAGGCGGCCATGGGTGCGGATATCGACGCGGTGAAAGCGCTGCTCGCGGCAGGCGTCGATCCCACGCCCAAGGACCAAGGCGGCATGGGCATTCTCACCACCGCCATGGCCGCCGGCTGCCTGGACATCGACACACCAGGCCGCAAGCAGGTCGACCCACGGAAACTGGTGACCGTCGCGCAACTGCTCACACAGGCCGGTGCCGACATCAACGAGCTCGACAGCGCGGGCAACACGCCGCTGATCCAGGCCGCGCGAACCTGCCCCGCACCGCTGCTGACCTCGCTGATGCAGCTCGGCGCCAAGCCCAATGCGCGCAATGCCCAGGGCTTCTCGGCGCTCAGCTACGTGCTCATGACCGGACAGCTGGATCGCGCCGACGCCCTCATCACCCAGGGCGCGCGCGTCACCCGCAAGGAGGCCGAAAAGCTGTTCTTCGAATGGCCCACCGACCCGCCCATGAAAAGCACGCTCGAGCGCGCCATCGACAAACAAGCACAACCATCCAACAGCGCGGCCGCGTCCAAGGCCCGAAAGTGAAGTGACATGCGAGCCTCTTTGCCCACCCCGTTCAAGAACACCTGTTTCGCTCTCGCCCTGTCGGCCGCCTTGCTGACCGGCCTCTCGCCCGCCGTCGTCCATGCACAGCCGGGCGCAGCCCCCGCCCCCATGGGCAAGGAAGAAGCCAAGGCCTACATCAAGGAAAACGACATCTACCCGGTGGCGGACAATCTCGCGGGTCAGATCCTCAACGGCCAGATCGACGACGTGCGCGCAATGCTGGGCGCGGGGGTCAATCCCAACGAAAAGACAGCCCTTCCGCACACGCCGATCAAACTGGCCACCATGTCATGCAGCGGCAAACGGGTGCCGGTGGAGGACATCGTGACGATGATCCGCGTGCTCGCAGCGGGCGGTGCCATCGTCAACACGTCCAACGCCGACGCGAGCCCCATGATCACCGCCGCCCAGCAGTGTCCGGCTCCCGTCGTCAAGGCATTGCTCGCGCTCGGCGGCGACCGCAACGCGCGCACCACCCAGGGCTTCACGCCGCTCAGCATGGCGCTCATCGTGCGCAACTACGACGCGGCACAGGCGCTGATCGACAGCGGCGCCACGATCTCCAAGGAGGCCGCCGACAAGCTCAGCAAGGGAGCCCAGGACGACAAGGCCAAGGCGCTGATCAAGAAGGCCACCAAGTAATCTGCAAAAAGTCACCTGGCAGCCTTCAAGCAGCCCGCAGCCCGCGATCCGTCACAATGGCCGCCTGACTCTCCGAGCCGTTGCCATGACCAAGACCGCAACCATGACCCGCGAGGACACGACTCGCTCCAGCTTTGAAGCGGAGTTGCTGCGCCCCGCGCTGTCAGCGGGCGAAGCGCCCTGGGGCTTTGTGCTGCTGCCCCAGTCCGTCAGCGCCAGACTGCCGCGCAGGGGCAGAACGACGGTCATCGGATCGGTCAACGGGCAGCCGTTTCAAGTCACGCTTGAGCCCGACGGACAAAAGAGCCACTGGCTGCGCATCGACCCCGCGCTGCAGGATGCGGCTGGCCTGCGTTTTGGCGAGACGGCGCTCTACCAAATCGCCGCGGTGGAGCAGGAACCCGAACCGGAGGCTCCCGCCGATCTGCAATCCGCATTGGATGCCGCGCCCGAAGCACTCAAGACATGGCTTGGCACGACGACGATCGCGCGGGTGGACTGGATTCACTGGATCGTGACCGCCAAACAGGCCGGCACGCGCGCCAAGCGAATCCGCGACGCATGCGACATGCTTGCATCGGGCAAGCAGCGCGTGTGCTGCTTCGACCCTTCCGGCTTCTACAGCAAGGCGATCACCGCCCCCAGACAGCAGAAGGACTGAGCTCTCAACGCATGTTCATGCGCTCAGAGCGTGTTGGCGACCTCAGCCCTTGCTCGCCTGCTCGAAGCGCGCGGCGAATTCGCCACGCAGTTGCTTGCGGATCTGAGCGGCCGACCAGCGGCGCTTTTCGTCGGCGGTCTCCGGCGTGAGCATCGGCACCTTCGCGGGCTTGCGGTTTTCGTCGACGGCCACCATGGTGAAAAAGCAGCTGTTCACATGGCGCACGACCTGGGTGCGGATCTCTTCGGCGATCACCTTCACGCCGATTTCCATCGACGAATTGCCGGTGAAGTTCACGCTCGCGAGAAAGGTGACCAGCTCGCCCACGTGAATAGGCTGCAGGAACATCACCTGGTCCACGCTCAGCGTCACGACATAGCTGGACGAGTAGCGCGCCGCGCAGGCATACGCCACTTGATCGAGCAGCTTGAGAACGGCGCCGCCGTGCACGTTGCCGGAAAAATTGGCCATGTCGGGCGACATGAGCACGGTCATGCTGAGTTGGTGTGATGGGAGGTCCATAGTGGCATTCTATAAATTTATCGTTACATCAGCCGCGAAGGCGTTTGGATAAACTCACCAACTCTTACATTGAGGCCGCAATCTCTCACTCGCACCATGCTGGAAAAACTCAACGACTTCACCGAAAGCCATGGCGAACTCCGCAAGGGCAAGGGCCTGATCACCGGCGTCATCGCGCTGACGCTGGCCTGCCTGTGCTTTCTGGGCGTGCTGGCCTTTCACTTTCCGCAATACCTCACCACGCCCGAGCTGCGCAAGAGCTACGACGTGGCGATTCTGCGCAACGTGATGTTCGTGGCGATGGTGATCGCGGGCGGAATGTCGCTCGTGAACATCCTGTTCAACCGCTCGCGCTGGCTCTCGAGCTTCGCGTTCGGTCTCGTCGCCATCACGGCCATCCTCGGCGGACACAAGGTCGAGGTCAATCCGAACTTTCCGAGCAACACGCCGTACATCGGTCTTGACTGGTTCATCCTCGACCTGCTCGGCTCGTCGCTGATCTTCATCTTCATCGAAAAGCTGTTCGCGCTGCGCAAGGACCAGCCGATCTTCCGCGCGGAATGGCAGACCGACTTCCACCACTTCATCGTCAACCACATGGTGGTCGGCTTCGTGCTGCTGGCCACCAACCTCATGGTGCACAAGTTCTTCGGCTGGGCCGCCAACGACGGCATCCGCGGCTGGGTCGCCAATCTGAACTTCTGGGTGGCGCTGTTCCTCATCGTGCTCGTCGCCGATCTGGTGCAGTACTGGACGCACCGCGCCTACCACGAGACCTCGCTCGGCTGGCGCCTGCACGCCGTGCACCACAGCGTCAAGAGCATGGACTGGATGGCCGGCTCGCGCCAGCACATCCTCGAGCTGCTGATCACCCGCACGCTGGTGCTCGCGCCCATCTACGTGCTGGGTTTCAGCAAGGAAGTGATCGACGCCTACATCATCATCGTGGGCTTCCAGGCGGTGTTCAATCATGCGAACGTGAGCGTGCGCCTTGGCCCGCTGCGCTACATCATCGTCACGCCCAACTTCCACCACTGGCACCACAGTCAGGACCAGGAAGCGCTCGACAAGAACTACGCCGCGCACTTCGCGTTTCTCGACTACCTCTTCGGCACGGCGGTGAAGAGCGACAAGATCTGGCCGGAAAAATACGGCGTGCTCGGCGACTACGTGCCCAACGGCTTCTTCAAGCAGCTCAAGTTCCCGTTTGTCTGGAAAGGCTGAGCCGTCAAGCGCGCACAACCCAACACTGAGACAATCGCGGGTTCGCCTTCATGGCGAGCCCGTTTCTTTTTTACTGCCCCTGCATCACCGTGTCCTCATCGCCCTTTTTCGACGCCATCATCATCGGAGCCGGTGCCGCCGGATTGTTCTGCGCCGCTCAGGCGGGCCAGCGCGGCCTGAAGGTGCTGCTGATCGATCATGCCGACAAGGTGGCCGAGAAGGTCCGCATCTCGGGCGGCGGACGCGCCAACTTCACGAACCGCGATCTGGACGTGCGCGCGCCGCACAAGCATTTCGTCGGCCAGAACCCGCAGTTCTGCCGCTCGGCCCTGTCGAAATTCACGCCGCAGGACTTCATCGCGCTCGTCGAAAAGCACGGCATCGCCTACCACGAGAAGCACAAGGGACAGCTGTTCGCCGATCGCTCGGCCGAAGACATCATCAACATGCTGCTCGCCGAATGCGCCGACGGCAAGGTCGAGCGCTGGCAGCCCTGCACCGTCTCCCGCATCGATGGACTGGACGGCGGCGCAACCGGCGCGCGCTACGAGCTCGAGACTTCGCGCGGCACCGTGCACGCCCGCAGCCTCGTGATCGCCACGGGCGGCCTGTCGATTCCCAAGATCGGCGCGACCGATTTCGGCTACCGCATCGCCACGCAGTTCCAGTTGCCGCTCGTCGAGCGCCGCCCTGGTCTCGTGCCGATGACCTTCGACGGAGCCGGTTGGGAGCCCTACGCGCAGCTCGCGGGCCTCGCGCTGCCGGTGGAAATCAGCACCGGAGTCAAGAAGGAGCGCATGGCGTTTCTCGAGGACCTGCTGTTCACCCATCGCGGTCTCTCCGGGCCTGCGGTGCTGCAGATCTCAAGCTACTGGCAGCCCGGCACGCCGCTGTCCATCAACCTCGCGCCGACAGAAAACCTGAGTGAGACGCTGCAGGAGGCCAAGGCGCGCTCCAAAAAGCTGATCGCCAACGAACTCGCGGGCAAGGTGCCGTCGCGCCTGGCCGATGCCTGGGTGCAGCAGAGCACCGACTGGCAGCGGCCGGTGAACGAGGCGTCCGACAAGGCGCTCGCCCAGTTGGCCGAACGGTTCGCGCGCTGGGAACTCGTGCCCACCGGCACCGAAGGCTACAAGAAGGCCGAGGTGACGCTCGGCGGCGTGGACACCAAGGCGCTGTCGCAGCAGACCATGGAAGCCAAGGCGCAACCGGGCCTGTTCTTCATCGGCGAGGTGGTGGACATCACCGGCTGGTTGGGCGGCTACAACTTCCAGTGGGCATGGGCCAGCGCCCACGCCTGCGCGCACGCACTTCCGCAGGACTGAACGGCTCCAACACGCCTTGGCGATGATGGCAAGATAGCTTCCACATGCCGCACCACCCGCACCAAGCCACCGCCCCCTTCCACGGCCACGCCGTGGTGCGCGCCGCCTTTGTGTCGGGCATGCTGGGCTGGGGCATCGGCTTCTACGGTCCGCCGATCTTTCTCTATGCGGTCATGTCCGCCACGGGCTGGTCGGTGGCGCTGGTCTCGGCCGCTATCACGCTGCACTACCTGTTCGGAGCCTTCGTGGTGTCGCTCCTGCCCAGACTGCACGCGCGCTTCGGCGTGCCGCGCGTCACGCTGATCGGCTCCTGCCTCGCGTCGGCGGGCGTTCTCGGCTGGGCCTGCGCGCACCAGCACTGGCAGCTCTTTGCAGCCGCGCTGCTGACCGGCGCGGGCTGGGTGACCATGAGCGCCGCCGGCATCAACGCGATGATCACGCCCTGGTTCAACCGCAAACGGCCGATGGCGCTCTCCAAGGCGTACAACGGCGCCAGCGTCGGCGGCATGGTGTTCGCGCCGCTGTGGAGCCTGCTGATCGCGCAGTTCGGCTTTCCGGTCGCCGCGTGCATCGTGGGCGCCAGCACGCTGTTCATCATGTTCTGGTTGACGCGCCGCGTGCTGTCTCTCACGCCCGCGATGCTGGGCCAGTCGCCCGATGGCGCGCCACCGGATGCGACGGACGATCCCGGAGCAAACGGCACCTCCGCCCGCCAAGGCGCTCCGTCGACCACGCCCTCCCTGCCCGGCCCCAGCCTCTGGCGCAGCAGGCGTTTCCAGACGCTGGCCGCCGCCATGTCGCTGTCGCTGTTTGCCCAGAGCGGACTGGTCTCGCACCTGTACTCGCTGCTCGTGCCGATGCTTGGCCCGCAAGGTGCAGGCTGGAGCATGACGCTGATGACCGCCTGCGCGATGCTGGGCCGAATGCTCTACGCAAGAGCGCTTGCCACCACCCGCGAGCGACGGATGCTGAGCTGCGCGAGCTATGCGATGCAGATGTGCGGCGTGGCGCTGCTGATGACCACGAGCGGCCCCGGCGTGCAACTGTGGTGCGGGCTGGTGCTGTTCGGCGCGGGCATCGGCAACACGATTTCGTTGCCGCCGCTGATCGCTCAGGCCGACTTCGCCGCCGTGGACGTCGCCCGCGTCGTGGCCCTCATCGTCGCCATCTCGCAGGCGCTCTACGCGTTCGCGCCGCTGACGTTTTCGCTGCTGCTGCGGATCGAACCCGCCCACCTCTGGCTGTTCGCCGGGGCCCTGTTCCTGCAGGCGCTGGCCATGCTGACACTCTGGAGTGGCCGCGCCCGTCGCTGAATGCGCCCCTCGGGCAGGCCCCGTCACAGGGCATTCAGACTCCCGAATCGATAGCAACTTGCAAAGCGAAAATCCACCGCTATAATATTGGGCTTTGCTGGCAATAGCTCCGCCGGCCAATACTAGTTTCAGGCGGGGCAACACCCGCCGCGCATGGTTTTCAGGCCCGATCTCCCGAAAACCCTCTAGCGGCAAAAAATTTGGAAAACATTAGCTAATGACCACCATCCGTGTAAAAGAAAACGAACCCTTTGACGTTGCTCTGCGTCGCTTCAAGCGCACCATCGAAAAGCTGGGCCTGCTGACCGACCTGCGCGCACGCGAGTTCTACGAAAAGCCAACAGCCGAGCGCAAGCGCAAGAAGGCTGCCGCCGTGAAGCGTCACTACAAGCGCGTTCGCAGCATGCAACTGCCCAAGAAGCTGTACTGATCTCCGATTAGTCAGTTTCGGCGAGTTCATCGACACGCCAAAAGCCGCGCTAGGGACGCCAAGCGCGGCTTTTTTGTTTTTGAAATTGGATCACCCTCCCATCCCCGCATCGAACACCGAACTCAGCAGAGCCAGGAGCGATTGATCCCCCAGCCACAATGCCAAGACAGCCCTTCAGGCGCGACGCGAAGCCGCAGACAGTAGTTTTCTACGGCAAGGCTTCGCAACAAAGCATGAAGGGCTGTGTTGGCACCTCCAAACGATTGACCCATCGAAGCCGCAAGGCTTCGTAGTACACAAGGAGTACCACAATGTCTCTCAAGGAAAAAATTTCGGACGACATGAAGTCGGCTATGCGCGCCAAGGAATCGGCTCGCCTGGGCACCATCCGCCTGCTCTTGGCCGCCATGAAGCAAAAAGAAGTCGACGAGCGCGTTGAGCTCGACGACGTCGCCGTGGTCGCCATCGTCGACAAGCTCATCAAGCAGCGCAAGGACAGCGTCGCCGCCTACGAAAAGGCCGAGCGCAACGACCTGGCCGATGTCGAAAAGGCCGAAATCCTCGTGCTTCAGGCCTACCTGCCCGAACGCATGTCCGCCGAAGAAGTGACGGCCGCCGTGAACGCCATCGTGGCTGAGCTGGGCGCATCCGGCCCCGGCGACATGGGCAAGGTCATGGGCGCGGTGAAGTCCAAGCTGGCCGGCAAGGCCGACATGGGCCAGGTGTCCGCCGCCGTGAAGGCCGCGCTCGCGGGCTGATCCAGCGCCAGCTCCGTTGGCTCCAGCGGACGGGTCTGCTGAGCAGCTACAGCTACAGCGACTGCTACGGCAACGGCAACGGCAACGGCAGCCGCAGACCCTGCTTCAAGGTGGCCAGCGCAATCGACGTGACAAAGCGCCGGATGTTCTGGTCACCCTCGAAAAGCCGCTTCGTCAGCGCCTGATATTCCTGCATGTCGGCCGCCGTGACGATCAGCAGATAGTCCGTCTGCCCGGTCACGCTGTAGCACTGCTGCACCGCCTCTTCCACCGCCACGCGCGCACGAAACCCGGCGGTGAGCGCATCCAGCTCGTTGACCAGCTGCACCTCGATGAAAATCGTCAGTGGCCGCCCCAGCGCCTCGGGCCGCAGCACCGCCACGTTCGCCGCGATCACCCCGCTGTCCTGCAACCGCCGGATGCGCCGCTGCACGGCGGCTGGCGACAGATGCACCCGCTCCGCGATCTCGCGCTGGGGCGTGAGATTGTCGGCCTGAAGAATGGCGAGAATCGCCACGTCAAAGGAATCGAGCTCCTGGTGCATGTCGAACAAAGCGCTCCGGGGAATGATGACGGCGTTGAACACAGAAAGCGGTTGAGCAGATAGAGCGAAAATTGCATTTCAGCGATCAATACTGCGCAATTTCCTCTCACCTGGCGCAATATTATCCCGTCCATGCAACATTCCCTGTGGCAGCGCCTGCTGCCGTCGCTCGCCGTTCTCGGCTCGGTCACCTCGCTGTGCGTGGGCACCAGCTTTGCCAAGCATCTGTTTCCCGTCATCGGCGCGCAAGGCACCACCGCCCTACGCGTGGGCTTCTCCGCCCTCATCCTCATCGCCATCTGGCGCCCCTGGCGCTTCGCCCCCACCAAGGCCAACCTCCAGCAGATCTTCATCTTCGGCACCGTGCTCGGACTCATGAACCTGCTGTTCTACATGGCCATCAAGCGCCTGCCCTTCGGCGTGACCGTCGCCATCGAATTCATTGGCCCGCTCACCGTCGCGGTATGGACCTCGCGGCGCCTGCTCGACCTCGTATGGCTCGCCCTCGCCGCCCTCGGCCTTTTCATGCTGCTGATCCTGCCGCTCTTTGGCGTGCAGGTCGGCACGCTTGACCCCGTGGGCCTGCTCTACGCCATCGTCGCCGCCATCTGCTGGGGTGGCTACATCGTCCTCGGCAAGCGCACCGGCCAGATGCACGGCGGCATGGTCGTGTCGCTCGCGCTGCTGTCAGCCGCCATCATCGTCGTCCCCTTCGGCATCGCCGAGGCCGGAATGAAACTGCTCACGCCATCCCTGCTGCTCTACGGCCTGGCCGTCGCTGCGGTGTCCAGCGCGATTCCGTATTCCCTCGAAATGTTCGCCTTGAAGCGCATGTCGCACAGCGGCTTCTCCACCATGCTCGCCACCGAACCAGCCGTCGCGGCCTTGGCCGGCATGCTGCTGCTCAGCGAACACCTCAGCGTTTTCCAATGGACCGCGATCGGCGTCATCATGGCGGCCGCCATGGGCAGTGCGCTGACATCGCAGCAGCAGCCAAGCCCGGAAATGAAACCATTGAAACCCGACACTCAGGCCAATCCTGCTTGATGTCTTGCGAAGTGCCTCATTCACTTCTGCTTCTTACTTTTGCGGCGAGTTGCTTGAATGAAACATGCACTTGCTGCGTTGCTGGCGACAGAGGCCGGGAGTTCCGCCCGGCGGCGGAGTAACTTTTTGGTCTTGCCCAAAAAGTTACCAAAAATGCGCTTTTCAATACCCGCGGCAGAACTCGCTTTGCGCTGCGCGCGCCGCTCGGGCAACCGCCGCGAGTCAGAGTTTTCATAAGAAGTGCTTTCGGCACGTCGCTGCGCTCGTGTCGAACATCTCGCGATTTCGCGAGATGTTGGTGCGCCAGTGCTGCGTGATTTTTGATTTGCTCTCTGGATCGAATTCGTACAAAAGAGCAGTGGGCATTTACCGCCCAACCCAATTCTGCAAGCACCCCGGCACGAGCGCAGCGACGTGCCGACCCACCTCTTCCAAACTGATTTCCGGCGGTTGTCCGAGCGGAGTGACGAAGGAACGCAGCGAGTTCCGCCGGAGGTATTGAAAGCGCGTTTTGGGTTACTTTTTGCGCGCAAGCAAAAAGTGACTCCGCCGCCAGGCGGAGCTCCCGGCCTCCAGCCTCCGGCCTCCGCCCTCAGCCAAGACAAACCTCCCGCTGGAAATACTCCTGCAAGTACTCCACACACACCCGCACCTTCGCCGACACCTGCAACCGTGTCGGATAAACCGCCCACACATTCGCCTCCTGCCGCCACTCGGGCAACACCCGCACCAGTCGCCCGCTGCGCAGATGCGCCCCCACATCCCACATCGACCGCAACGCGATGCCGCGCCCGTCCAGCGCCCATTGCACCACCACCTCGCCGTGGTTAGAGGACAGCGGCCCCGTGACCTTCACGCTCTGCTCCGCCGTGCCCGACTTGAGCCGCCACACGCCGAACGGGTGGTCGCGCTCCTTGATCACCAGACAGTCGTGCGCCGCCAGTTCGCTCAACTGCTTCGGCGCGGCCCGACGCGCCAGATAGGCGGGCGCGGCGCACAGCACGCGATGATTCGTCGCCAGACGCCGCGCGATCAGATGCGGCGCGATCTCGTCGCCCACGCGCACGTCGAGATCAAAGCCCTCGGCCGCCACGTCGATCAGCCGGTCCACGAGTTCCAGCCGCACCTGCAGCGCCGGATATTTTTCGGCCATTTTTGAGAATGCGGGCGCCACGATCAGCCGCCCAAAGCCAAAGCTGCAGCTCACCCGCAGGGTGCCGCGCGGCTCGCGGCGCGTGATCGCCACCTCCTGCATGAGCTGGTCCATGTCATCAAGCACGCGCTGCGCCCAGTGGAACACGCGCTCGCCTTCCTCCGTCACGGCCACGCGCCGCGTCGTGCGATGCAGCAGCTTGGTCGCGAGCGTTTCCTCAAGAATGCGAATGCGCTTGCTCACATAGGCGGGTGATGCACCCAACTCCTCGGCAGCCGCGGAAAAGCCCGCCTTGCGCACCACGATGGCAAAGACGCGAAGGTCATGGGGGTCAGGGAAATTATTCACGAATCGTAAAAATTGAGACGCCGATTCGCGTATTTTATTCACGGCGTTTTTAGTGGACACTGGCAGTCATTCCCATGTCATTCAAGTCATCACGAGGCACGCCGCTCATGTCCACAACGACCACCGCACAGAAAACCTACCGCATCGCCGTCCTGCCGGGAGACGGCATCGGCAAGGAAGTCATGCCCGAGGGCCTTCGCGCCGTCGAGGCCGCCGCGAAGAAGTTCGATCTCAAGCTCGAATTCGCGCATTTCGACTGGGCGCACTGCGACTACTACGCCCAGCACGGCAAGATGATGCCCGACGACTGGAAGGCCCAACTGCAGGGCTTTGACGCGCTGTTCTTCGGCGCGGTCGGCTGGCCCGCCACCGTGCCCGACCACGTCTCGCTGTGGGGCTCGCTGCTGAAGTTCCGCCGCGAATTCGACCAGTACATCAACCTGCGCCCCGTGCGCCTCTTCGAAGGCGTGCCCTGCCCGCTCGCAGGCCGCAAGCCCGGCGACATCGACTACTACGTGGTGCGCGAAAACACCGAGGGCGAATACACCTCGCTCGGCGGCATCATGTATGAGGGCACGGACCGCGAGATCGTCATCCAGGAATCGGTCTACTCGCGCAAGGGTGCCGAGCGCCTGCTGAAATACGCCTTCGATCTCGCCCAAAGCCGCAAGAAGAAGCACGTCACGCTCGCCACCAAGAGCAACGGCATCGCGATCAGCATGCCCTGGTGGGACAAGCGCGCCGAAGACGTGCACCAGAGCTATCCCGAGATCACGCTCGACAAGCAGCACATCGACATCCTGACTGCACGCTTCGTGCTGCAGCCCGACCGCTTCGACGTCGTGGCCGCCACCAACCTCTTTGGAGACATCCTCTCCGACCTCGGCCCCGCCACCACCGGCACCATCGGCCTCGCGCCTTCTGCCAATCTGAACCCGGACCGCGTGTTCCCCTCGCTCTTCGAGCCCGTGCACGGCTCCGCGCCCGACATCTACGGCAAGAACATCGCCAACCCGATCGCGATGATCTGGTCCGGCGCGATGATGCTGGACTTCCTCACCAGAAGCGAAGGCGCAGGCCGCGCCGCGCACGACGCCATCCTCAAGGCCATCGAAGACGTGATCAAGAGCGGTCCGCTCACCCCGGACCTCGGCGGCAAGGCCAACACGACGCAACTCGGAGAAGCGATTGCCGCACGCATTGCGGCGCTGTAAGCCAGAGCCGCGAGTTGGAAGAAGGAGAGCACAGCGGACTCAAAAACCCGTGCCTCACACAGTCTTCTTCCAACTGAGCGAGGCGGAGTTTCAGTCTCGCATTTCGTTGTTCAGATGCCGAAGAATCGCCTCGCGCGCAGGCTGGTCCTTCAACCATGAGGCAAACCGCTGCACCTCATCAAAGCCCTCATCCCCCACCACCGTGCGAAAGCGCTGCTGCGCCGATTCGCGCAGCGCCTGGTCGCGCAGACGGCGCTGATAGGGATCGGTCGAAATAGACGTGATGCGGGTGTGCAGGCCCTGGGCCTGCAGGTACTGCCACTCGCCCGCATCGAGCCAGACTTCTTCACAGTGAAAGCAGAAGTCCAGTCCATGCGCCTTGTCGGCCAGCACATTGAAGCGCAGCATGATGCGGCTGCATTTGGGGCATGGCAGCGCGCGTTTGGTGTCCTTGGCTTCATCCTCGAAAGTCTGCGTCGAGGCGACAGGAGCGGGCTGCGTTCTGACCCAGTCGAGATACGGAGCCAACGACAGCAGAGCGCCGTTGCAGTGGTTGCACTGATAGCAGGCCGGCCCTTTGTCGTCGATTCGCGTGGGCATCAAGGTGCCGGTGTTGCAGCTGCTGCAAAGCATGGATTCTGTCTCCGTTGGAACGATGTCCGGGCCAGTGTAAAACAAGCCGTTACCTACACGTCGTCGGCAATGTTCTCGAAGTCGCGAAACCGCCACGACAATGGGCGAGCATCCTCTCACCGCCTCATCGACCGTCAGGAAGCCACCGACATGAACATCATCGCCTCGACCTTTCAACGCCTGAGCATCGCGCTGGCATCGGCCTTCGTGGCACTGGCCGCACATGCCGTCGACATCGACATGCCAAGCGGCGTGCTCAAGCTCGACATGCCCAAGGGATACACCGAGCTGAGCGGGGCCGAGATCGATACCAAGTTCGGCCGCAACGGACGCAAGCCGCTCAAGGCCTACGGCAACGCCAGGCGCACGAGCACGGTGTCGGTGACGTGGTCAGAGATGAAGAAGCCGCTCTCGCAAGGCAGCCTGCCCGAGCTGAAGGAAGCCATGGAAAACATGATGCCCAAACTCACGCCGGGTCTCGCGTTCAACGACAGCAGGATGGTGAAGATCGGCGCGCGCCAATGGGTGCTGCTCGACAGCACCGTGCCGGCCATAGACACCGAACTGCGCAACGTGATGTACCTCTCCGACATGGACGGCCACATGGTGGGCGTGAACTTCAACTCCACCGTGCAGGAATTCACCAGCCAGCAGAAGGCGTTCGAGACATCGGCTCAGACACTCAAGGTCGATTGAGCACCTTGTCACGCATCACCGCTACCAAAGCACCAGCAGCCGCGATCCTTCCTCATCCCTGATCGACTGCGCCAGTTCCTTCGCGGTGCTCAGCGCATTGTCGAAGTCCTTGTCCCGCGATTGGAAAATCCGGAGCAATGCACCTTCGCGGCTACCGTCGCATTTCCCGGTGGAGGCACAAGGCATCGCCACCGAGAATTCGCGCTCATCGCATACCAGCCCCATTTCACAAGGCACTAGCCGCGCTGCTGCGCCCACCACTTCTTCCGCGCCGGGCCGGAAGCTGCCACGCAAATAGGTGTAGACCACACGTGGCTTCGACGTCTCGGTATCTGCAAGCTGCCACTTGCGAGTCAAGCGACCAATGAAGAGAGGATCCTGCAGTTCCTTCGGGAGCTTGATGAGAATGCGCTTTCCCGGTTCCAACGTGCGATCCGGCCCCGCCAGACGCGCCCGTTCGCGCGGCGCTGCAGAGGTGTGGCGGACCTTCTGGATGATGTCCTGCTCGGCCACGATCAAAGGATCCGGCACGCCTCCGGTCCGTTCGGAACTCACCAACGTCCCCTGCAACTGGGCATCGCTGATGTTCTCGCAACGTGCACCGAGCAGCGCAATCGCCTTGGCGCGCGGCGATTCGGGCGCATCCTGATTCGCCTCTGCGGCCTTCTTCTTCCACTGCTCCGACTGCGCACGCACCAGCCGACATTCGCCGATGATCTGGCGTGCATAGAACTCCCCGCCACTCGAGAAATCCTGCAGCGCCGCCGCGAGCAAGGGGGCGTAATCCGTCGCTTCGTTGTACTGCTTGAGATACGCGGCCGAGACCAGCTGGGCGCAAGCGGGGACTGACGCTGCCACTCCGGCGAAGCCCAGCGCGATCAGAAGGGAAACTTTGGACAATTTTTTCATTGCGATTTCCTGCCGTATGACGTCGGCCATATCGGTGCCGCTGGAGCACCGCACACGGCCTAGTTTCCCCGAAATTGCGCCTCAACCCAACGCACGCGGCACGGTCTTACATGAAGTTTCGCGTGTGCAGCGACGCCAGCTCCTGCGCATGTCCCTTCTCGAATCCCAGCCGCACCAGCTTGGCATAGCGTCCATCGGCCATATCCTGCATGAGCTGCTGCACGCGCGCGGCGCCACGGGCGACGGCTTCGGGCGTCAGTTCTCCGGCGGCCACGAGGATCAGCGCGTCGAACACTTCCTCGTTCAGACCCGCCGTGCCCGCGAGCGCATCGTGGCGCGCCTCCACCGCTTGCGCGAGGCGGTGACGAAATGTGGGTTCGAGCTTCAGCCGGTGCAGCAGATGGGACATGCCGAGCGCCACGTGCCGCGCCTCGTCGCGTGCTGCCAGGCGGCAGATCTGGCGGGTGAGCGGATCGGGCGCATCGGTCTGCAGAAACTGCAGCAGGTTCACGAACGTGCCCTCACCAAGCACCGAAAGCAGAAAGCCCGCCACCGAATAATCCTTCTCGTCGAGCAGGCTCATGAGCGATGCCTGCCCTCCGGCCGTCGACAACGCGGGCTCGCGGCCGTGGCGGCGAATGCGGCGGGTGAAGACGTCGATGTGCCGTGCCTCGTCCGCTATCTGAATGGCGAGCGCGGCCTGCATCTCGCGGTAGTGCGGATGCAGCTCGCCCAGAAAGCGCGCGGGCACGACGAGCGCGGCGTTCTCGTTTTCGACCATGTAGGTCATGATCTGCACGATGGCATCTTCGATGGGCGCGGGCGGCTCGGGCGCATCGTCCCAGTCGATGTCGACATCGGCACTCCACTGCGCAGCGACGGCCTGCGCGTACAGATCGCCCGCGCTGTCGCTCCAGAATTCAGCCTTTTCGCTCAATCGAAAATTAAACGCCGGAGCGCCCTGCTCCACCGCAGCCCCGCGCGCGGCCAGCCCCCAGACGGGTTCAGCCCTGTCGGCCACCGCATCGGGCTGGGCAGCATCGCTGCGCCCGGTCTGCGCGGCGCCGCGCCAGCGCCCCACCTGAACCACGCCCCTGCGCACCTGCAGTTGCGCCGCCTGCCACCAGCCCTCGGGTGTCTGCAGTTCATGCCCCTGCGCTTTGCACCACGCGGCCAATTGCGCATGCCAGCCGGGCGCAAGTCCCTGCACGCTCACGCATTCGCCGACGGCAACGTCCGCCAGCGCATGCTTGACCAGCAGATGCGCGCCCGCATCAAAGCCCAGCGCCTGCAGCTCCACCAGCGGCCCGCGAGGTTCATTCGTTGCACTCATCGTCGTTCAGCGTCAGTACTTGTAGCCCTGCACCGCGATGCGCCCGGCGGCGTCGTAGAACTGTTCATCCCTTACCGCTCGCTCCAGCAATCGGTAGCCCGACGCACGGCCCGGATGCCAGACCTTGAGGCCTTCGAGCTCGAGCAGCGGACGCACCTTGGGATCGTCCCACGACATGCCCAGCAGCAGGTCGCGAAAGCGGTCCGAGTCTTCCTGGGTGATGCTCGGGCCCGCTGTCATGTTGCAGTGATCGAAAGCACCCGAGGTCGCGAGCACCCGCGTCTTTCCTGCTGGCAGCGTGCCCTCGGCCGCGAAGGCCAAAAAGTTCTTGGCGACCATCCACGACGCATCGATCTCGCCCGCCACCATGGCCTTGGCCGCGTCGCGCTCACCGCCGATGTGGTCGCCGTGCTTGCCGCCGAGCACATCGAAGCGGCGCGCGGTGTAGTCCCTGCCCGCCACCATGCCTGCCTGACGCAGATGATCCAGCGGAATCAGCGTGGCCTGCGGCGAATCGATGGCGCCGAAACCCACGGTCCTGCCGCGCAGATCGTCGAGCGTCTGCACGGGGCTGTCGGCAGGCACGACCAACAGGGACTGCACATCGAGATCGGTGTCGCGCATCGCGATCGATTCGACCTTCTGGCCTGCGGCTCTGGCCATGAGATCGGCACGCACGAAGGCCAGCGGCGAGTTCCATGCGAGCTGCACCTCGCCCGAC
The DNA here is from genome assembly GCF_015354245.1 of Diaphorobacter caeni. GTDB lineage: Bacteria > Pseudomonadota > Gammaproteobacteria > Burkholderiales > Burkholderiaceae_C > Diaphorobacter_A > Diaphorobacter_A caeni. The sequence goes on along the minus strand of NZ_JADKYZ010000007.1, from coordinate 165,461 downwards.
ATCAGCGCCTCGGTCAGGCTTTCGTAGTTGGAGTACAGCACGTAGTCGAAATACATGCCGCGCTCGATGAAGTGCGCCTTGAAGCCCTCCCAGATCGTGATCACCTTGGGCGCATAGGCCACGGCACCGAGCTTGAGAACATTGTAGGAAGCGGTCATGGTTTGCCTTTGATTGAATGAGTGAAACTTGAACGGCTCGATGGCCTGCATCGTGAATGGATCAGACGGCCGCCTCGCACATGGATTTGCCCAGCATGTCGTAGATGACGTCTGTGGTCGGCGCCATCACCGAAGCCGCGCGCGCATCGCGGAACAGGCGCTCGATGCCGAGCACCTTGCGAAAGGCCGCGCCGCCGCATACGCGCATCGCCGTGTCGGTCACGCCGAGCGCGGCCTCAGCCGCTGCCGCCTTGCATTGCAGAAGCCGCGTGCGTACATCACCGCGCTGCGCGAGCACTGCGTTCACCGCGTCGTCGCGCAGCAGCTGGGCCTGATCGGCCTGCAGCTGCGCCTTGGCGAGATAGGCACGGATCGTCGGCAGATCGGCGAGCGAACTGCCGCTCTCTGCGAACCGCGTGGCCGCCACATGCTGCACCGCGCGCCGCAGCACGCCCTTCATCAGGCCGACGGAGGTCGTCGCGATCAGCGTCGGGAAATACGGCATCAGGTAGTGGCCCTTGACCGCTTCGCCCTGCCCATCGGCACCGAGCATGTCGCGCCTGAACACCTTCACATCCTTGGCCGCGATAGGCGACGACGCGTTGCCGCGCAGGCCCATGCCGTCGAATGCGCTCGGCACGGTGAGGCCCGGCAAGCGGCTGTCCACCAGCCACAGCATATTGCCCTCGCCCTGGCTCGCGCGCGAGATCCAGACATACGAATCCGCCTCGCCCGCCGAAGTGATCATGCTCTTGTGCGCGTTGAGCAGCACCGCGTCTGCACCAACTTCGCCCTGCGCATCCGCAGTGCCCGTGGGCGCCCAGATGTGGCTGCGCGAGCCTGACTCGGACACCGCCAGCGTGGTCACGTGTCGCCCCTCTGCAATCGCGCGTCGCACGTCGTCGGCGGCAAACGGCTCGATCAGCGCGACGCCGCAGTAATGCATGGTGAGCACCATCGCCGTGCAAGGGCAGTCCTGCGCGATGCGCTCGACCACCTGCACGGCTTCGCGCAGGCCGCAGCCCATGCCGCCCACTTCCTTTGCGCTGATGAGCCCCAGCAAACCCGCATCGGCCAGCGCATTCAGCGAGCGGCGGGGATAAACAGCCTCGCTGTCGGTCTGCGCGGCGGCAGGCTCGATGACTTCGCGCACGATGGGCTCAAGGGCGGACAGAACTTCCATGACTTCTCCAGCAACCGGCGTGAAACGCTTGGCCTGTGCGGGACGAGCTGGAGACGAAAACTGCGCTCAAGGAATGAGGACCGCAGCGCATGCGATCCCGAGCGTTGCCGGTGCGGCGGCGCACCGGAACAGAATCTTGTCTCCCGTCGCACACAGACCTGCAATCACGACAGATGAACAATTTTTGAATGGAGTCATTATAGGGACCGGTCATGACCGCGCGTGCCATGCCGATCCCGACCCTGCCACCAATGCCGATTCACATCAGGCTGTCCGCCCAGATGTTCTGCGCCCAGTTCCATGCGTAGACGCCCTCAAGGTCCGACGCCGCCGCCGACACGCCGCCCGAACCGGGCACCGTCTTGTAGGTCTTCTCGGCCGCGTCGTACAGATGCACGGATGCCACGTGGATGACCTGCTTGTCGCTCACGTAGCTGTAGCAGGTGTTGGTGAGCATCGGGTTGGCGGCGATTTCCAACCCGGTGAGCTGCGCTACCACGGCCGCCGCAGCCACCTTGGCATGGGCGTTCGCCATGTGGCCGGACTTGGGCATGGCGGGAGCGATCTGGATCGAGTCTCCGATGATGTGCACATCCTTGGCGATGGTCGATTCGAAGGTCTGGTAGTTCACCAGGCACCAGCGAGCGTTCGCCGTGGCCAGCCCCGACTGCACCGCAATGGCCCCGGCACGCATGGGCGGCAGCACATTGAGCACGTCGGCGCGCACGTCGTTCTGCACGTCGAACTTCACCACCCCGGCCTTGGCATCGACCGCGACGGCCTTGTGTTCGGGACGGTATTCGATGATGCCCTTGTAGTTGTCGGCCCAGTATTTCTTGAACAGAGGCCCCTTGGACGTGACGTCCTGGTTCGCGTCGAGAATCAGTACCTTCGACTTGGGCTTGTGCTGCTTGAAGTAATGCGCGATCTGGCTGGCACGCTCGTAAGGTCCGGGCGGGCATCGATAAGGCGCCTCGGGAATCGTGAGCGCGTAGACGCCGCCGTCCTTCATTGATTCGAGCTGCTTGCGCAGCGCCACAGTTTCGGGCCCGGCCTTCCAGGCTTGCAGGATCTGGCCGCTCTTGTTCGCCGCTTCCAGGCCTTCCACGCCGCTCCACATCAGGTCGATGCCCGGCGAGAGGATCAGTTTGTCGTACGGCAGCGTCTGCCCACCCGCCAGCTGCACGGTCTTCTTCGCGGCATCGATGGACTTCACCCAGTCCTTTACCCGGCGCACGCCATGGCGCGACTCGAGCGCGGAGTAGCTCGTCGAGAGATCGCCAATCGACTTGCTGCCGCCGAGCACCAGGTTCGACAGCGGGCAGGAGACGAACTGCTCCTGCGGCTCGACCAGCGTCACGTCGATCTTCTGGCCCGACAGCATGCGCACGTACTTGGCCGCCGTCGCACCGCCATAACCGCCACCGACCACTACCACTTTGGCCTTGGCAGCTCCCGAGGTGGATGCGCCGCCAGCGCAACCTGTCAGCGCGGCCAGCGATCCCAATGCACCGACCGACGCCGATGCCTTCAAAAGCTCACGTCTTTGCATGATGTGTCCTTTCTAGTTTCGTTGTTCTTCGTTCTGGGGTTCAGGGCTTCTGCGCGGCAAAGTAGTCCGCGAGCGTCTTCATCTGATCGTCGGTGAGGCCCTTCGCGAGCTGGTGCATGACGGTCGCCTCGCGCTTGCCGTTCTTGAAGTCCTGCAGCGACGCGAGCATCTTGTCCGCCGGCATGCCTGCCAGCGTGGCCAGCGGCGATCCGGCAGCAGCCTTGCCGTCCGTGCCGTGACAGGCGGCGCAGTTGGCGGCCAATTGCCGCGTATGAAGCGCGCGCGACGCATCCTGAGTTGCCTGCGCCATGGCCGAGCCCGCGCCGAACAGCGACAGCATGAGCGCCGCTGCGGCGACAGTTGAAGTTCGAAGCAGTTTCATGGGGGAGTTCCCTTGTTTTGAATCAATGGACATGCATCAACAATACATAAGTAAACGCTCATAAACAATGTCAATGTAGAAAGATCAATCAAATGCTCATCTGGGGTTATCCCTTGTTTTCATGCAAATCAATGTTGCGACGCGGCGCTCCACTCGCAGCGTCGACCGGATAAGCCAATTCGCGACGGGCTTGAGTCCCGCTTTGTTGTCAACACACCACTCACGCCTTTGAAATCGCAATGTCTCGCGCCGATTCGCGGTACAGCCTCTTGCGCAAGGTCATTGCGGCGCTTCACAATTGCGCCTTGCTCTGTGTTTGCGGACGACCTTCCGCACACAGCCCCTGCGGTTCTGGCCTGCCATTGCAGAAGATCCCGCCGCAGCTTCGCAGCCTCTCCACCGAACCGACTTCCCGGAGATTGCCCATGACTCAGTTTTTGATCCACACCGCTCAACCCTGACGCGCCCGTCATCCGTCCCGGCTGGCACTGCGCGTCGTTAAACGACCTCACGCGTGCGCCTGCCCGGGAGCGATTCCCGCGCCTGCGCGTTCGCGCCTGCCGGGACTTCGTACTACGGAGCGCACATGAGTGCAAAAACTTTCTCGCGCGATTTCGCGCAAGGGCAGACCAAGAAACTTCGCCGCATGCGCCAGCCACTGGTCATGCAGCTTCCACCGCCATCGCCGCGCAACCACGTCGCGCGCGCCATGGTCCTGCGCGCCTCATCGGGCGGCGCAGGCAAACACATCCGCAGCCAGAGCGCACAGCGCCGTGCGGACAAGGTGGAGCTGCGCCGGCAGACGGCCGCCAGCGGAGGTTTCAAGCATTGGGAATGAACAGGAACATGGACACGACAACCACAACAATCGCCACATCCACAGCAACCAACACGACGGAAACAACAACGGAGACCATCACCATCGACCACCGCACCGAAACCCACCCCGCGCACACGCTGCTGAGCAACCGCGTGGCGCTGCGCCAGCAGGTGCTGGACATCACCGCCAAGACGCTCAAGACCGAGCTCTTCGGCCTCGACACGCTGATCGACCGGCTCATCGATTCGGTGCGCGCGTGGTATCTGCTGCCCGAGGTGATCGACCGCCCGGTCATCGTCTGCCTCTGGGGCCTGACCGGCACCGGCAAGACCCAGCTCGTGCGACGTCTCGCGCAGTTGCTGGGCTTCTACGATCGCTTTCTTGAAGTGCAGATGGACGGCTTCAGCAACAGCACGCACGGCGCGACGCGCGATTCGATTGCGTCGATGCTGGCCAGCTCATCGGTGGTCGAAGGCGAGCCGGGCATTCTGCTGCTCGACGAGTTCCAACGCTTTCGCACGCGGGACCGCAAGGGCAACGATGTCGCGGTGAAGCGTTATCAGGACGTCTGGGCGCTGCTCTCGGACGGCCGTCTGTCGCCGCCGATGGACGCGTTGGACCGCATTGAGCTCGAGCAGGCCTACCACCAGTACGAGGCCATGCAAACGCAGGTGGACAAGGCCAACGACGAAGCGGACGAGGACAGCGATGCCGCTGACCGACCACTCAAGAAGCCCAGGCAGAAGTCGCCCTTCCACCTCTCGGCCTTCGATGCGCGCGATCTGCAGCATGCGCTCAAGCTCAGCGAGCCGATCACGCAGATCATGCGCTGGACGCCCGAGCAGGTGCAGGAGCGGCTCGAGCATTTCCGCAACGACCCCAGCCGCTGGGGCACGGACCACAGCAAGCTGCTGATCCTCGTGACCGGCAATCTCGACGAAATGTACCAGGGCGTCGCCAGGCGCGTGCAGGACTGCGACACCGATGCCGATGTGTTCCACCGCTTCACTGAGCGGCTCTCGACCATCGACGTGAAGGAGGCGCTCGCCAAGCGCTTTCGTCCCGAGCAGGTGGCGCGTCTGGGCAACCAGCATCTGGTGTTTCCGTCGCTCAACCGCCATGCCTACGAACGCCTGATCGCCGACGCCTGCAGCAAGCAGGTCGAGGCGGTGCGCGGCGCGCTCGATCTGGACATCACGCTCACGCCCGCGGTGCTTGCCGCGCTCTACCAGAACGCGGTGTTTCCGGTGCAGGGAACGCGGCCGGTGTTCTCCACCGTGCATGCGGTGCTCGGCCCCAGTCTGGGCAGCGCGGCCGTCTGGGCGATGCAGCAGCTGACGCAGGCGGGCATGACGAACCAGCGCTCGCAATGCGCGCTGGAGCTCGACATGAGCGACGACGGCAAGCAGCTCGTGATGCGTCTGCAGGGCAATGGCGGCGCGAGCCTGATCGCAGAGCGGAGCATCGCGCTGCATCTCGAGATCGACAAGCTGCGCCAGCGCGCGCAGCCCGATTTCCGGGCGCTGCTCGCGGTGCACGAGGCGGGGCACGGGCTGGTCTACGCGCTGCTCAACCACTGCGCGCCCACCGACGTGCGCATCAACGTCGCGTCGTTCGAGGGCGGCTACGCCAGCTACGCGCCGCGCGTGGCCGAATCGCGCCGCATGGCGCGCGACGAGATCTGCGTGACGCTCGCGGGCCGCGCGGCCGAGCTCTGGGTATTCGGCGAGGATGCGGTGACGACCGGCGCCGAGGAAGACCTGAGCAGCGCCACGCGCCATGCCGCGCGCTACCACCGCCACTGGGCGATGGGCGATCGGCTCTCGCGCACCGACGTGACGCACGATGTGGAGCAGCACGTCAACACCGATGTCGAGTGCAGCAACCCGGCCATCGAAGCCACGCTGCAGGCCGAGATCGCGCGCGCACGGCAGCTGCTGGAAGACGCGCGCGAGCCGTTCGAGCGGCTGGTGCAGGCGCTGCTGGACAACGGCTTCGTCGATGCCAAACAGTTCGCGGCCGTCACCGGTCTCGACCTGCCGGCACGCAACGACGCGCTCGAGCCGTGGAACGCCGCATGGCAGCGCTTTGCGGCCAACGACCGGCGAGCGGCCTGAAGAATCAGCCTGAAAAATCGGCCTGAAAGAGCGGTCTGAAGGGGGCGCCGGGCTACTTGCCCAGCGCCTTTTTCACGTACTCGCTCGTCACATAAGGGCCGTAATCCGGCTTCACGGACTGCACCTTGCCCTGCCACTTGAGGAAGGCAGCGGTGAACTTCATCGCCGTCGATGCCCAGCCATCGAGCCAGCGCGTGCTGAGCTGCTCCTCGGCACTCGGAAAACGATACAGCGCCATCGACGCTGGCACCTCCTTCGCGTCGGCCTTGGACCATTTGGCGATGGCCTTGATCGGCGCGGAGTCGGGCGTCCAGCGTGCGAGTTCGCCGCGCACCTGTGCGCTCGCACGGTCCAGCGCCTTGACCATCGCGACCATGAACTCCGGATGCTCCTTCGCCCATTTCGCGTTCACGGCAATGCCTTCATAGGTCAGAAAGCCCATCTTGGCGATGCTGCCCGACGTGGCGATCACCGTGCCGGTTTTCTTGACGTGACCAAGCACCGGGTCCCACACGAAGGTCGCGTCGATGTCCGCGTTCTCCCAAGCCTTGGAGATTTCCGGGGGCCGCATGTTCATGATGATCACGCGCTTGGGATCGACGCCCTCGTTGTTGAGCGCCGCGATCAGCTGGTAATGCGCGGTGGAGAGAAACGGCACGCCGATGCGCTTGCCCACCAGATCCTTGAAGTTCTTGATGCCGCTGCCCTCGCGCGCCACCAGCGCCTCGGCATCGGCGATGTCGGCCGAGATCCAGAACAGCTTGATGTCCTGCCCCTGCGTCGCGGCGGCGGTGAGCGGGCTCGAGCCCACTTCGCCGATCTGCACCTCGCCCGCGCCCATCGCGCCGATCACGTCCGCGCCGCCCGAATACATGCGCCAGTCGATCTTGTAGCCCGTGGCCTTCTCGACCTCACCAGACTCCATCACCAGCCTGAGCGGCACCGGCATGTCCTGGTACGCGAAGCGCACCGACTTCTCCGCGGCAAACGCCGTTCCGGTCACTGCCAACACCGCCGCCGCTGCCGTTCCCTGCAGCAAACTCCGCTTTCTCATAGCTCTGCTCTCCTTGCGTTTTGAAAACTGCGAGGAGGGAGCCCGTGTCAAACGGTCTCCAGGCGCCCTCCCTCTCCGAACCCGCCTTCGCGCTTCATCCGCACTGCGTGGCACGCAGGCTGCGTCGCGAAATGTAAATATTTGTCATCCATGCTAGTGTCAGGCGAATGGAACGCAATAGGGCTTTGCACGGCAGACGGCAGATCGGGAACGCCATCGCAAGCGTTTCCATGGGAGCTTGGGAGTTGATCTATTGACAAAGACGAGCCCTCTCGTCAATCGACCGCGCGCAGCGGCACGCCCAACAAAAAGGCCGCGAAGCACGGTTGCGCTTCGCGGCCTGTCGGATTCAGGACAGAAGGTGCTCAGCTGCCGGCGACCTTCATCTTGTTGATCAGGACCGAACCCACGGTCTTCGCACCGTAGTTGTACGCATCCGCGCCAATGGCCTCGATGCCCGCGAACATGTCCTTGAGGTTGCCCGCGATGGTGATTTCCTGCACCGGGAAGGCAATCTTGCCGTTCTCCACCCAGAAGCCGCTGGCGCCGCGCGAGTAGTCGCCGGTCACGTAGTTCACGCCCTGGCCCATCAGCTCGATCACGAAGAGGCCGGTGCCGAGCTTTTGGAGCATGGCATCCAGATCGTCGCCAGCGCGGGTCAGGCGCGAGGTCAGCGTGAGGTTGTGCGAGCCGCCGGCGTTGCCGGTGGTCTTCATGCCCAGCTTGCGCGCCGAGTAGCTGGAGAGGAAATAGCCCTCCACCCGACCGGCGTCGACCACCTTGCGGGCCTGCACGCGCACGCCCTCCTCGTCATACGGCGAGCTGCCCTTGCCGCCGAGGATGAACGGGTCTTCGGCGATGTCGATGTGCTTGGGGAAAATGTCCTTGCCCAGCGAGTCGACGAGGAAGGTGCTCTTGCGATAGAGCGCACCGCCGCTCACGGCCTGCACGAAGCCGCCGAGCAGGCCTGCGGCGAGCGTCGATTCGAACAGCACCGGGCATTCGGTGGTGCGCACCTTGCGGCTGCCGAGACGGCTGAGCGCGCGTTCGGCGGCGTAACGGCCAATCGCCTCGGGCGAAGCCAAGTCCTTGGCGTTGCGCATGGAGCTGTACCAGGCGTCGCGCTGCATTTCGGCATTGCGGCCGGGCAAAGACGCGATGGGCGCCACCGACATGCTGTGGCGCGAGCTCGCGTAGCCGCCCCGGAAGCCGCGCGTGTGGGCGCTGAAGAAATGGCTCTGCTGGGCCGACACGCCCGCGCCTTCACTGTTGGTGATGCGCTTGCTGGTGGCGAGCGCCGCCGCCTCGCATTCGAGCGACAGGCGCGCTGCCTCTTCGCTGGTCACCGCCCAGGGGTGGAACAGGTCCAGATCGCGGTGCGAGCCCTCGGGGGCAATATCCTCTGCATCCGGAAGGCCGGCCACCGGGTCTTCGGCAGTGAAACGCGCGATGTCGTAAGCTGCCTGCACCGTGCGCTCGATCGCGGCCGGTGAAAAATCAGAGGTGCTCGCGTTGCCGCGACGATGGCCGATATAGACCGTCACGCCCAGCGACTTGTCGCGGTTGCGCTCCACCGTTTCCAACTCGCCCTTTCGCACATTCACGCTCAGACCGCACGCCTCCGAGGCGTCCGCACCGGCGTCTGTCGCGCCCAGCTTCTTGGCATGGGCCAGCGCCTGATCCACCAGATCGGCAAAGAAGTCGCGGGTATAGCTAAATCCGCTCTCTGGCTGAGTCAGGGCGGCATTCTTGGCGTTGGAAGATGATTTTTTCATATCGGCGGCTATGATACTTGCCACTTTGAGCCCCTGTTCGGCACTTGACCGAATTGCCGGGGCCCGCTACTGATTACCGACATGCCACGCAAACCAAAAAAAGGGTACTTCGTGCGAGGTCAGTTCGTTGCCGAAGGCAGCGAGCTCGACATGCAGCTGAAGGCCGAACTCCGGGGAACCGACGGTTCCACCAAAACTGAACTCAAGCGCGAAAGCGATGAGCTGCAGGACCTCGGCAAGGAACTGCTGACCCTGCGCACCGACCTGTTCAACCGCCTGAACCTGCCCGAAAAGCTGCAGGAGGCGATTCTCGAGGCCAAGCGCATCACCAATTTCGAGGGCAAGCGCCGCCAGATGCAATATGTCGGCAAGCTCATGCGCAAGCTCGAGGAAGCCGAAGTCGCGGCCGTGCGCCAGGCGCTCGACGAACAGCGCAATGGCTCGGCCGCCGAGAAGCTCTCGCTGCATCTGGCCGAACAATGGCGCGACCGCCTGATCGCCCACGAAGAATCCCTCGCGATCTGGCTCGACCAGTTCCCGCGCACCGACACCCAGCAGATCCGCGCCTTGATCCGTCAGGCCCGCAAGGATGCCCCCGCCGAGGACAAGGCCGCCGAATCGCAGGGCCTCGCTCCACGCAAGTCGCGCGCGTATCGCGACCTGTTCCAGCTGGTGCGCGAGCAGCTTGATGACACCAAGACCGAGTCCGATGCCGAATCGCAAGAAGACGACGCCTGATCACAACGCCCCATGAGCACGACAACCTCGACACTCCCGCCCCTGCCCGCCACGCCGCAAATGGTGAAGATCGGCATCGTCTCGATCAGCGACCGGGCGAGCACCGGCGTCTATGAAGACAAGGGCCTGCCGGCCCTCAAGGACTGGCTCACGGGCGCGCTGCACAACCCCATCGAGTTCGAGCCACGCCTGATTCCCGATGAAAAGGACGGCATCAGCGCGGCGCTCGTCGAGCTGGTGGACGCCGGCTGCTCGCTGGTGCTCACCACCGGCGGCACCGGCCCCGCTCCGCGCGACGTGACGCCCGAAGCCACGCTCGCCGTCGCCGACAAGGAAATGCCCGGCTTTGGCGAGCAGATGCGTCAGATCAGCCTGACCTTCGTGCCGACCGCCATTCTGTCGCGCCAGGTCGCGGTGATCCGCGGCCAAAGCCTGATCATCAACCTGCCTGGCCAGCCCAAGGCGATCGCCGAAACGCTGGAAGGCCTCAAGGCCGCCGACGGCACACAGAAGGTCAACGGCATCTTCGCCGCCGTGCCCTACTGCATCGACCTGATCGGCGGGCCGTACCTCGAGACCCGCGACGAGGTCTGCAAGGGCTTCCGCCCCAAGACGGCGGTGCGCACACGCGGCTGAGCGACCGGAATTCACATTCACGACAAAAGAGCCGCTGCAGGCAAACCGCAGCGGCTCTTTGCATTTGCAGGACTCACCGGATCACCCGTGAGCCCACCTCCACTCATCAGTGGGTCAACGCGCCGTCGCTGCGCTGGTTTCGGCGGCTGCGGCGCGAGCGCATCCAGGCCAGCGCACCCACGGCCCAGGACAGTCCGATCAGGCCGCCCGCGCCCAGCGTCGGCACGGGTGCCACATTGCCTGCAGGCGGCGTCACCGGACCGGCGGCGGCCACGCCGACACCGCCCGGATCGCTGATCGAGCCGTTGGCCACGAGGTCGCTGTCGCCATCTTCGCCATCCGTGAGCGTGAGGGTGACCTTGTTGCCGCTGATCTGCGCACCGCCAAAGACATACCAGTGCGCCTCGGCGTTGGCCTTGGTCTTGCCGTACTTGTAGTACTTGGCATCCGTGGGCAGCGCCTCCGGATATACCAGTTCCACCGTGGCCTGCTGGCCCGCCTCGCCACCGTTCAGCTTGAAGCTGGTCACGCCGAACGGGAAGCGCACGTTCTCGGGCGTGCTCTGTGCCGCTGCGACCGACAGCGCACTGCCCGCATCAAACGCCCACAGTCCCGTGCCACCACCCGTCACCGTGGCGCTGACGGAGCCGCTCTTGCCGACGACCGCCAGCGACGCCTCGACAGGCAGTGGCTTGAAGCTGAAGTTCACCGAGCAGTTGCCCTGGATGACGCCCGTGGTGTAGACCGTGAAGTCCGCGTTCCACGCACCAGCCGGACAATCGCCACCGGGGGCCACGCCCGCCACCGCGTAGCCGGGCATGGGCGTGATCGTGCATGCGCTGCTCTGACCGGGCACGGCACCGCTGCAGGCGACCGAGCCGCCGCTCGTGCTGTTCGAGGTTCCGGTCACGCTGCCGGTGCCGTCACCCACCACCAGAGCCACGGGCTTGCCGACGATCACATAGCTGTAGCTGCTCGTGCCCATCTGATGGCGATAACCGGGCAGCACGAAGGCCGTGCCCGCCGTCTTGAAGGTCAGCTTGCCATCGACCGGCGCATCCGCCTGTGCCGTGCCGCCGATCAGCACCAGCTCGTTGGCGGCCGTGACGCTGCTGACCTTGCCCTGCGTGGTGAGCTTCACGTCAAGCGACAGCGGCTGGTTCAACTCAATCTTGGCGGGCACGCCCGCGGCCTCGATCTCCACCGGGAAGGCCTTGGCCCAACGCGCGAAGTCGGTCGTGATGCCGTGAATGCCCCAACTGTAGAACTTGTAGAAATCAGCCTCGCCGTTCAGCGTCCAGGGCCAGTAGGTCGTGCCGCGATGCTTGGCCGCCTCCAGCGTTTCACGCTTGACGCCGCCGTAGGACGGGTTGTAGGTCGAGCCGTTGGTCTGCGTGGCATCCAGTACCTTGCGCAGACTCTCCATCGGCACAGTGCCATCCGCATTGGTGTTCAGCAGACCAAGCGTGAGTTCGGGAATCTGCTCGCGGCTGCGCTCGAGTTGCGCCGTGTCGAACGAGATCGCCACCGATTGGTCGGCCGTGGCCTCGGCCGCCATTTCCTCCTTGAGCTTGGCGACGACGGAGGGCGTGCCGCTCTTGATCTCGATGAAGTGCGTGATCGGCTTGCCCTTGAAGGCCTGGAAGAACTCGCGCATGGTCGGCACCTCGAGGCCCTTGCCCTTGGTGCGCAGTGCCTTCACCTCGGCGAGCGTCATGTTCTCGATGGCGCCGCTGCCATTGGTCGTGCGGTCCACGGTCGCATCATGCATGATCACCAGATGGCCGTCCTTGGTGATGTAGATGTCGTTCTCGACGGCGTCCGCGCCCGCATCCACGGCGGCCTTGGCGCTCTCGAGCGTGTTCTCGTCATAGTCGCCACCGGCCGGCATGCCGCGATGTCCGGTGATCAGGGGTTTGCGCAGAAGCGTGTTGGCGGGCAGCTGGCGCAGCACGTCGGCGAACAGAGCGCTGCGCGTGCTGACCACCCCGTTGACGCCGGTGGTCAACACGTTTGCGGCGTCCTGCGCCGTGCCCGCGTCGCTCTGCGCCCAGACCGTGATCAGCATCCGCTGCAGGTAGGAGACATTGGCACGCGTCGTCAAAGCCGGCGGCAGGATGGCGATCTTCGCGCCCGCGCGGTTGGTTTCACCCACGATGCGCAGCAGGCTCCCGCTGTTGTCGGGCAGCGCGGCAGCCGTGAAATCCACCGCCGTGCGCGTGGCGCTCAACCGGGCGCGCAGATCGGCGAGCAGGCCCACGTTGTCCGAGACAAAGGTGATGTCCCCCAGCGTCCGCACGTCGTTCGAGAACGCGACCAGTGCATCCACCGTGGCCTGATCCTGCACGCGTACCACGGGCACGGTGATGCGGCTCGTCTGGGCGAACAGCTCCTGAAGCGTACCCAGCGCCTCGCCGCCGGTGCCGCGCAGGTTGAGCGCGCTGTCCAGCGTGTAGAGGGAATTGCTCGAGCCATCCCCGGCCTTGGCGGCCAGACTTGTCATGCCCTGCACCAGCGAGGGGGCCATCGACGCAGCGGTTCCCGTGTCCTGCACGGCGATCGGCAGATCGAATTCGGGCAACGGCGTGATCTGCTCGGTCACCTTCACGCTCTTCACGCGGTACAGCGCACCAGCCGTCTGCAGGCCGATGCCACCCTGCGCGAGCCCCGACGTGATGGTGGTGTCATGCTGCAGCGTGTCATTCAGATACTGGCGCACGCGATTGCCGTGAACGATCACGGTCGCACGGTAGGTCTTCGCCTTGTCGATGATTTCGGGGAACGGCTTGATGCTCTCGACCCTCCAATTCCCGCCCGTGCGCAACGCGAACTCCGTGCCGTTGCTGGCCGCGGCATTCTGGCGGATCGCGAACTGGTGGTAGGGATCGTAGGCAATCGCGCCGGTCTCGGGCGAGGTGCGGTACATCACGCTGACCCAGCGTGCTGCGTCATTGTTCAGCGTGGCGTCGATGGTGTACTCCACGTCGACGCGGTAGTTGGAGAGCGATTCCAGCGCCGCGGGCAGCATCAGCCCGGTCATCTGCGTGCCGTTGGCGCGTCCGTCGATGAGCAGATTGCCAGTGGTCGGATCGAGCGCCACGGTGCCCTTGTTCCAGCCGGGCTTGCGCCAGCCGGTCGGCAGGCTCGTCTCGCCGGGATTCGTGAAGCTCTGTTGGATATAGACCTGCCCTTGCGCATCGGCCTGAGTGAGCTTGAGTTCCAGTGCCTTGCGCGCCGCGCCGGTCATGACTGCATCAGGATTGGCAGCCTGAACCGAAAAAGCGAGCATGGCGGCCATTGCGGCGACCAGAGTTGTACGTTGCATTGTTGCCCTCCTTGAAACCGCCCAGTTTTCCAAGACAACGTGACATTACGGTTATCAAACCATGAATGACACGGTCATATCCCCTGTTTCCGCACAGCGGAACAAAAGTACTCGATTACAGGGAAGACCCGACACGAGCGAGAAGCAGCCCGCACCGGTAGACTGGCGGCCCCCCCCAAGCCCACGCCCCCAGACCATTCCTGATGCGTTCGTCCGTACTGCTCACCCTGCTTTTTGCCCTGTGCACCATGATCGGTCCGCTCGGCATCGACACCTATCTGCCCTCGTTCCACGCCATCGCGAAGGATTTCGACGTGGGTCCGGCAGCGGTCCAGCAGACGCTGAGCGTGTACGTGTTCGCGATGGCCTGCACCATGCTGTTCTACGGCACGCTGAGCGACACCTTCGGGCGGCGCAGAGTACTGATGGCATCGGCCATCTTCTATGGTCTCACGTCGCTCGCGGCGGCGTTCGTGCCCAACATCCATGCACTGATCCTCGTGCGCTTTCTGCAGGGCATGTGCGCAGGATCGGGCATGGTGATCGTGCGGGCCATGGTGCAGGACCGCTTTCAGGGCGCGGACGCGCAGCGCATGATGGCCATGGTGATGATGGTGTTCGGTCTCGCGCCTGCGCTCGCGCCGATTTTTGGCGGCTGGCTGCAGACCCACGGCGGCTGGCGCGCGACGTTCTATTTTCTGGCGGCGTTCGGCTTCGTGCTCGCGACGCTGCTGTGGCGCTATCTGCCCGAGACGCTGCCGCCCGAGAAACGCACGCCGCTCAAGCTCGGCGTCATCCTCGGCAACTACCTCACCGCGCTGTCCAACCGCAAGTTCCGCACCATGGTCCTCGGTCTCGCGCTGATGGCGGGCGCGAACTCGGTCTACATCAGCTCGGCAGCCGAATTCGTGATCACCGTGCTCGGCATGGAGGCCACCGATCTCGGCTGGCTGTTCATCCCGCTGATCGCGGGCACCTTCATGGGCTCGGCGGTCTCGGGCACGCTGGCCAAGCGCATTCCCATGCAGGTGCAAAAGCGCATCGGCTACGGCTGCCTGCTGCTCGCGTGTGCAAGCAACGTGATCTACAACGCCTCGACCAGCCACCCCGTCGTGCCGTGGGCCGTGCTGCCGATCACCGTCTACACGCTGGGCATCTCGCTGCTGATGCCCATCCTCTCGCTCGAAACCATGGGCCAGTTCCCGCAGATGCGCGGCCTCGCCTCGTCGCTGCAGGGCTTCGCGCAGATGATGGTGTTCACGCTGATCTCAGCGGCCATCGTTCCGCACCTCTTCCACAGCGGACTGCTGCTGGCCACAGCCCAGTGCATCACGGTGGTGCTGGGCATGTGCGTGTGGTGGAGGGCCACACGCAAGGTGCCCGCTCAACCGTGAGCCCCCCTGAGTCGCTGCGCGCCTTCCCCTCTCTCGCTTCGCGGGAGGGGACGCAGCCAGCGCGGCGGGGCGGCCCTTGCGCGGCTGCCCTCGCTTGGGCCGCACCAGTTTCATGTGCCACGGGTGGCGCCAAGCGCCATGGACAACTGATTGATCAGGCGAATCCGCGCATCTGCGCCCACTCGCCAAACTCCGCACGATCGGCGCGCAGGTCGTTGATCGGGGCGGCCGTGTCCTCGTATCCAAGCGCGATACCGTAGGCCACACGGTACGCCTCGGGCACTTCGAGCACGCGCTCCACCGTGTCACGGAAACGCCGCCAGTAGCCCTGGGCGCAGGTGGCCATGCCGCGCTCGGTGGCGAGCAGCATGAAGGACTGCAGGTAGATGCCCAGATCCACCCATTGCGCGTAGCCCATGCGCTCGTCCACCAGCATGATGACGCCGACCGGCGCGCCGAAGAACAGGCCGTTCTTGCCCATCTGCTCAAGCCGCGCGGCCTTGTTCTCGCGCGGGATGTCGATGGTCTTGTAGAGGTCTTCGCCGTTCTTGAATCGACGGGCGCGGTACGGATCCCAGAGGCTCGGGGGATAGGCCATGTGAGGCACGACGCTGTCTTCCATCGGCGCCGCCGCCGTGACCGCATCGGTCAGCTGCTTGAGCGGTGTGCCCGAGAGCGCGACCACGCGCCACGGCTGCAGATTGCCGCCGGAGGCCGCCTTGGCGGCATCGGAAATCAGGCTCTCGACATCCTGAGCGCTGGGTACACGAGGCAGAAAAGCGCGCACCGAACGGCGCTCCTGCATGGCCTGACTGACGTTCATCGGAATCAACCTTCTCTAGCTGTGAAATCGGGGAATGATCAGGAATTGATCGGCAAATGACTGGGAAAGGACGCGAACGCGCATCTTGCGTGATACCTGCCCGCCTGTAAATCCACCAAGGGGCGCAGGCTGCCACATCGGGGACAGCCGCCGCCGCGCCGCCAGATCAGTGGCCCAGCAGCGTGAGCGCGTGGGTGAGCTTGTGCACCTGCGAGGCGCCCTCGGGCAGCGCGGCTCGCTCGCCCACGCCCGCATGCAACCAGATTGCGCGGCCCACGCCGTGGCGCAGCGGCGCGAGCACGTCCTGCTCGAGCGAATCGCCGATCATCGCGACGCGGCTCAGATCGGCCAGCCCCGAACGCGCCTGCACCGCGCGCCAGAACTGCGGCTCGCTTTTGCGAAAGCCGATGTCGGTGTAGCAGAAGATGTTCTCGATGAAACGGCGCAGGCCGCCGCGCTCGAGTGCCTTGCCGATCAGCGGCTTGGTGGAGACCGATGCGTTGGTCGCGATGCTGATGCGCTCGCCCTCAGCTTCGAGCCGAGCAAGCACTTCGAGCGCACCGTCGATGCGCCGGACCTCGGGCCACTGGGCCATCGGCAGCTCCTCGGGCCCACCCTCGGCCATGAGGGTGCCGCCCCAGTCAAAACAGATCAGGTCCCAGCGACGCGGCATGGCGCGATGCTCCTTCCATTTCAGAACCGGCGTGGCGCACGTCACACGACAAGCGCCCACCGGCCTCACTTGCCCACGAGATCGTTGAGCGTTTCCTTGGCGAAATTCTCGCGCTTGGCGGCGTCGCACGGAACGCAGTCGCCCACTTCCTTGGGCGCCGCCGAGCTGAGCTTTTCGATGCTCTGCCACAGCAGCGCGATCTGGCGCTCCTGCGCCGCAGTGTGATCGATCAGGCTGCGCATGGCCTGCGCGAGCGGGTCATCCTGCTGCCCCTCGACGCCATAGGCCGAGAACGGTGCCGGGCTGGCCGACGCGGCAGGGGCCGCCGGAGCGGCCGGTGCCGACGACGGGGTCGCCGCGGGCGCTTCGGTCACGTCCGCACTTTGGCCCGCCTTGGACGGGATGATGCGCGCGGGAATCCCCACCGCCGTCGCGCCCGCAGGCACGGGCTTGATGACCACCGCGTTGCTGCCGATCTTGGCCCCGTCGCCCACTTCAAAGCCGCCGAGAATCTTGGCGCCCGCGCTCACCACCACGTCCCTGCCGAGGGTCGGGTGGCGCTTCGTGCCCTTGTAGAGCGAAGTGCCACCCAGCGTCACGCCCTGGTAGATCGTGCAGCCGTCGCCGATCTCGGCCGTCTCGCCGACGACCACGCCCATCGCATGGTCGAAGAACACCCGCCGGCCGATCTTCGCGCCGGGATGGATTTCGATGCCGGTGAGCCAGCGCGAGAAGTTGGAGATGAAGCGCCCCGTCCACTTCAGACCATGGCCCCAACACCAGTGCGCAGGTCGATGCAGCCAGATGGCGTGCAGGCCCGGGTAGCACGTGATCACTTCCCAGGTGCTGCGGGCAGCCGGGTCGCGCTCAAGAATGCACTGGATATCGGATCGCAGGCGGTCAAACATGAAAATGGACTGTCGTTATTCGTTCTGGAAGACTTGCAGTCTAGCGTTTTGATTGGGCCGTCTGGATCATCGCCTTGGCAACACCGCGAAGGATGTGGATTTCTTCCTCGGTCAGTTGCGCGCGATTGAAAAGTTGGTTCAAACGCGGCATGAGCTTCTTGGGCGCCGCCGGATCGAGAAAGCCGATCTCGGCCAGCGCCTGCTCCCAGTGCCCCAGCATGCCCGCCACCTGCGCGGTGTCCGCACGCTCCACGGGCGCCGTGGCCTCCTGCACTGCATAGCCGCCGAGCGCCTGCCGCCAGTCGTAGGCGACCACCTGCACGGCCGACGCGAGATTGAGCGAGCCGAATTTTGGATTGGTCGGAATCGACAGCGCCACATTGCAGCGGTAGACGTCTTCATTGGCCATGCCGAAGCGCTCGCAGCCAAAAAGGAATGCGACGCCGGTTTCGTTGGGTGCGCCGGATGCGCCTGCATCGGCATTCAGCTTGCCATTCACGAGCAGATCAAAATGCTCGCGCGGCGTGCGTGTGGGGGGCCCGAAGTCACGCGGCGTCATCGCCGTCGCGCAGAGGTGGCTCATGCCATCGAGCGCCTCGTCCAGCGTTTCCACGATGCGGCAGTTCTCCAGCACATCGAGCGCCCCGCTCGCGCGCTGGATCGTTTCTTCCTTGCGCAGCACGTTCGGCCAGCGCGGCGCCACGAGCACCAGATCATCAAACCCCATGGTCTTGAGCGCACGCGCGGCGGCGCCCACATTGCCGGCATGGCTGGTGTTGATGAGGATGAAGCGGGTTTTCATGATGGCAGGACCGTCCGTCAGGCGCAAAGCGCGAAACCCTCGATTGTCGCCGCTTTGAAAGCCCCGAGTGTCCTCTGCGCGAATTGACGTGACGGGCTGCGCTGCGGCACCTCCGCAAGTCCGCCTTCAGGGTAGCCGCGTCTCGGGATTCGGCGTGGGCAGCATGGGGTTCGTGAACCCGTACACGGCCATTCCCAGCGACATGGCAGTCAGTATGTTCAGGTAAAACGCGACCCGTTCATGCCCCGGAGAGAAAACGGCATAACTTGCGATCACCCCCAGAATCGCGGCGATCTGGGCAATGGCGGCCACCCCTGCCCGAGGGCCATTCGTCCAATGGTTGCCCGCCAGATAAACCCACATGCAAACCGCACCGCCAAGGATGGTGGGCAGAACGTAAGTTCCCCAGACGCCAAGCCCGACGATCAGCAGCACCGCACAAATCGCCGCGCCGTAACGGTTGCCTCGCATGCTTTGGCAGATGTCCGCTGCGCTCAGCGTCTCTTTTTTCGGTTGATACAACCACTTCATGCGTCAAGGTCCTTCCGCCCTTTTCGTCCGCTGACGGTGTGTCCGCAAAGGGTGTCGATTTCGCCCCAATATAGCAAATGCCATGTCGTGGAAATCGACACCTGAGCGAAACACCGGCCGGTCACGAGGCTGGCGACGCGACCACCGTCGCAGCCACCTCACGCGCGTTCCTGCGGGCTCTCGACACCCGGCGCATCACCAGCGCAAACACCAGAGCCAGCACGCCCAGAACCGCCAGCACAGGCAACAGCGCGGCGGTGCCGATCACCATCGACTGAGCGCTGCCCGCCATCGCGTTCCACGCCCGCTCCCAGGTCTGCAGCCACGGGCTGTAAGTGCCGGACAGGGCCACCTGCTGCGGCTGGAACCGCATGTGCACGTATTGCTTGGCCGTGTCCTTTTCAAGCACCTTGCGCTGCGCCTGGGCCGCGTCGATCTCGGACTGCACCTGCGAGAGCGTGTCGCGGATTTCCATGAGGTCGGTGAGCTTGCGCTTGACGTCCTTCTCGCGCAGCAGCTCCCGCAGCGAGTCGCGGTACTCGCTGCGATTCTTGATCTGCGCCTCCACGTCGATCACCTCGCCCGTCTTGTCCTCGCTCGAGGTCTGGTGGTTGAGCACCTTGGCGTTGCCGCCGATGGCGCTGGTCAGCATCGCGAAATCACGCGGGTTGACGCGCATGGAGAGGTAGGCCCCGCCCGCCGAATGCGAGGTCTCGCGCTGCAGCGCCGAGGCCTCGACCAGACAGTCAAGCTGCTCGCAGCGTTCCTTCACGGAGGCCCACAGCCCTGCAAGGTCGGCGGCGGGCGTTTCGATCTGCATTTCGTGGCGGACTGCGAGAAAGCGCTCAGGAGCGGCCATCGCGACAGGCTCTTGTGGCGGCAGGGGCGCGGCAGCGGCTGCGGCTGCGGGAGCCGGTGCTGCCGGCCGAGCCAACCTTTGCACCTCTGCGCTGATGTTGCGGCTGCCGCGCTGGGCCAACGCACTGGAGTCGATGCTGTCCATGTTCGGAGAGCCTGCGGGGCTGGCGGCGACGGACTTCGACTGCGCCATGCTGATGTCGTTTTCAGAGCCTGAGCAGGCTGTGAGCAGGAGGGCTGCTGCTGACAGGGCAGCCAGGCGGGTGAGATTTTTTCTGAATGGGTTGGTTGGCTTTGGGCTGCGGTGGGCAATGGGCATGGAGGGCTCCGGTTCACTGTGTTGTGGATGGGGTGTGAATCGATGGAGCTCTGGGGATGGGGTGATGTTGTTGCAAATATTCACATATTTGAGGCATTGGCTCGGTTGTTGAGGGCGGAGGCCGGGACTGCCCCCGGCGGGGCAATCACTTTTTGCTTGCGCGCAAAAAGTAATCAAAAACGCGCTTTCAATACCTCCGGCGGAACTCGACTTCGCGCTGCGCGCTCCGCTCGGACAACCGCCGGAAGTCAGTTTGGAAGAGGTGTTTGCGGCACTCTGCTTCGCTCGTGCTGCATCTCGCGTTCGCGAGATGCATGTGCGCCTGCGGCGCGCGGCTTCACGCCCTTCTGCCCACGCCTGATTCTGTCGTTCCATCCGGCGGTCTGGATTGGCGAGTGCCAATCCAGACATCAAGCACTGACTCACGGCAGATGTCTGACCGGAGCGAAGCGCAGGGAGTTTCTGCCGTGCGCCGGATGGAGCGGCAGAATCAGGTTGCCCGCAGCGCAGCGGAGGGGCGTGGGCAGCAGGGTCGCCTTTTCTTGCCTACTTCTTTTGGCGAAGCAAAAGAAGTAGGTCGCCCGCCGGGGCGAGTCCCGGCCAGCGAGGCTCAATACGAGAAGAACCCTACTCCCGACCAAGCAACAAAAAGCACGATCTCGGCCAAAGCGATAGAATCACCCCTTTCGCGCTTCCGCATCGCCGGTCGCACCGCAGCTCAAAAAGCCGCTCCGCTCCTCACTACAATCCATGTCGTCCTCCAATCTGCACCCCATGCTTAACGTGGCCATCAAGGCTGCGCGCGCCGCTGGCGCCATCATCAACCGAGCTGCCCTCGACGTCGAGGCTGTGCGCGTTTCCCAGAAACAGCTCAATGATTTTGTGACCGAGGTCGACGTGGCGAGCGAGAAGGCCATCATCGAAACGCTTCTCACCGCTTACCCTCAGCACGGCATCCTGGCCGAGGAATCGGGCAACGAGTACGGCTCCAAGACGTCCGATTACGTGTGGATCATCGATCCGCTGGACGGCACCACCAACTTCATCCATGGCTTCCCGGTCTACTGCGTGAGCATTGCGCTTTCCGTGCGCGGCAAGATCGAACAGGCCGTCATCTATGACCCGTCGCGCAACGACCTGTTCACTGCCACCAAGGGCCGTGGCGCGTTCCTGAACGAGCGCCGCATCCGCGTGAGCAAGCGCACGCGCATGGGTGAATGCCTGATCTCGACCGGTTTTCCGTTCCGTCCGGGCGACAACTTCCAGAACTACCTCGCGCTCATGGGCGATGTGATGCAGCGCTGCGCCGGTCTGCGCCGTCCGGGCGCCGCCGCGCTGGATCTGGCCTATGTGGCTGCGGGCTTCACCGATGCGTTCTTCGAGACCGGTCTGTCGATCTGGGACGTGGCCGCTGGTTCGCTGCTGGTGACCGAGGCCGGTGGCCTGGTCGGCAACTTCACGGGCGAGGCCGATTTCCTCGAGCAGCGCGAGTGCCTGGCGGGCAACCCGCGCATCTACGGCCAGATGGTTCCCATCATCAGCAAGTACAGCAAGTTCGCGCCTGCGGGCGAGAAGGCTGCGCTGCGTCAGGCTGGCATCGATGCCGACAACGCGGAACCCGACGCTTCTTCCGCAACCGAAGCGGACGCTGCCGCCACTGGCGATGATGCAGCAACGCCTGCAACAGCGCCTGCAGACACACAGGACAAGCAGGACTGACACGCCCAGCGGCGGACCGGGGAAGAAGAGTCCCGACACTTCTCCTTCGCAACCAAGGCAGCCCGGTGACGGTGCTGCCTTTTTTGTTGCTCGTCCTTTCAGAGCGTGTCGACGATCGCAGGATGTTCAGGCCGGATCAAAACGCTCGCTGGTATCCATGCGCACGTTGCGCAGATGGGCGGTCTGCAGATGCGAGGCATACAGCGGCTCGGCGAAGTAGCCCAGCAGCAGCGTCCGGCGGCGTGCGCCGCTCGGGTTCAGGCTGCCGGCGTGGACGAGGTCGGAGTCGAACACCAGAATGTCGCCCGCCCTGCCCTTGAGCTGCACGGCACCGGTTTCATCAAGAAAGTCGTATGGCGGCGCGTCGGGCGCGGGACGGTGGGTTCCGGGCACGATGCGGGTGGCGCCGTTGTCCGGGCCATAGTCGTCCAGATAGACCAGCGCACCGACCGTGTCGCCCGGACGCTGGGACGACATGTCGCGATGCAGGCACTGGTGACCATGGCCGCCCTGCGGCTCGCGGCCCTCGACCTGCGAGAGGAAAAAGCGTTCGCCGATGAGCGCTCCCACCACCGCCAGCATCTCGGGCAACCGGCATACGGCCTGCACCCGGGCGTCCAGATCCACGAGCGCGTGATTCCAGGTCAGGCCGCGCGGCACGGGCCACTGGTCCGACGGCAAGATGCCCGCATCAAAGGTTGCGCGCAGGCCATCCAGCCAGTCGGCGGGCACGGCCGCGCGCAGCAACGCAAAGCCGTCACGCCGCCATTGCTGTGCGGGAGATTCAGTGGGAAGGTCCGTTCGAAGTGACATGCCGGTTTGTAACATGACTGAGCGTATTCCGAAAACACATAGTTACAAATAGGATGCAAGCTGCGATACTTCGCGGATGTCCCATGTACTGAGCTTTGAAGACGGTCACGTCACGGCGCAGGAAGGCGAGACGGTTCTGAATGCCCTGCTGCGCGCGGGCCTCGATCCGGCGTTTTCCTGCAAGAGCGGTTCCTGCCAGACCTGCATGCTGCAGGCCGAACGCGGCGATATTCCCGAGCGGGCGCAGCGCGTTCTGCCCATGCATCTGCGGCGTCTGCGCTATTTTCTGCCCTGCCGCTGCGTGCCCACGGGTGCGATGCAGCTGCGCCGTCCGCACCCGAACGATCTGGTCGTCGGCTGCCAGCTCTGCGAAGCCAGTCTTCTGGAAGATGGCCGCATCTCGCTGACTTTCGAGACCGGGCGTCCGCTCAAGTACCGCAGCGGTCAGCGGATGCGCATCGTGACCGGCGCAGAAGACGAGCCGGTGCTCACTCTCACCTCCTGCCCCGAGCGCGATCTGCTGGTCACCGGCGTACTGGAGGCCGCTGACGCCCTCCCGCTTGCGCCCGAGCTGCAGGGCACGCTGGGGGACGAGGAGATATTCGGCTATCCCTTCGAGCTGCGGGGTCCTTTCGACGACGTGCCGCCGCGCGAATTGCCCGCCCCGGATGCCGATGCCGCACTTTGGGACGAACTCGGCGGCGACGTGAAGGTGCGCGCCGTGATGGAAGCCTTCTACGCCAAGGTCTATGCCGATGAGCGGCTCTCACCCTTCTTCGTGAAGGTGACCCGTGAACGCGCCATCGACAAGCAGTTCTCGTTCATGAAGCAGTGCGTCACCGGCGAGAAGATCTACATGGGCGACCGTCCGCGCAACGCGCACCACTGGATGATCATCACGCACGAACTGTTCGATCACCGCCGGGCGCTGATGCATGACACGCTGGTCGAGCACGGTCTCGGCGACACGCTGATCGGGCGCTGGACGGCGTATGAGGAATATTTCCGCCCCGACATCGTCAAGAGCGCCAAGCTGCCGCGTTATCTGGGCGACCAGATGGTGGCGTCCAGCGGTGTCACGCGCGAGGTGATGGGCGAAAGCGGCATGTGCGACCAGTGTCAGGGCGAAGTGGCGGCGGGCGAGACCGTCCTGCTGCATCACCATATGGGAACGATCAGCTGCGGGCGCTGCTCCGCGGCGAGTGCCTGAGCCACGTTGCCCACAGAAGGCCGACGATGACTGGCATCAGCGATGGCTGATCAACTCCCGGGCGGCTTGCGCCCCAGCTTGCGATAGACCGTCGCCCGGCTGATGCCCAGCGCCCGTGCCGCCTGCGCCACATTGCCCCGAGCCTCAGCCACAGCACGGTGCACGAGCGCGAGTTCCACGTCCTTGAGCGGCACGGCCTGCTCCATCGTCCGCAGGCCCAGGGCCGCGCTCGCGCCCGGCCCTTCGATCTGCGCCTGCACCTGAACGCGCAGACCTGACCACAGCGGCACGTCGAGCATTGCATTGCCGGAGCGACCCCGCTGCGCCGCGTCGAACAGGAGGTTCACCGGCATGGCGAACAGCTCGTCACTGTGCAGCGGCTGGCGGCCCGCAGCGAGGCCGGAGACGATCTGGCGCGCGGCCTGATTGGCACCGGTGACGCAGCCATCGTCGTCAAGACACAGCAGCCCGTCGGCATCGCCTCCGCCCAGTTGGCCCGGCCAGTTCAGGCGCAAGAGCAGCCGGTGCGGCGCGCGCAGCGTGAGCGCGTTCTCGATGTTGCGCGCGGCGCGTGCGACCAGATGCTGCAGTTCGGGGCGCTCCGCGACCTCGACACCGGTGAGATCGAGCATGCCCACGCAATCGCCAGCCGGACCGAACACCGGCGCGCCCGCGCAGCTGTACATCGCCGTGTCGCGAAAGAAATGCTCCCCCCGGTGCAGCCAGACGGAACGCCGCTCGAACAATGCCGCGCTGATCGCCGAGGTGCCGATGCTGCGCTCCGACAGATCAACGCCCACGCGCGCGATGGCCGCTGCGCGCGGATCCGTTCTGTCCACCTCACCCGAAACATCGACCACCACGCCGTTCGCGTCGGTCAGGATCGCGAAATAGCGGGTGCTCGCGGTCGCACGCCCGAGGCTCTCGAGCGCGGGACGCGCCGCCTGCAGCAGCAGATGCTGGGCGTCCTGGGCGCGGCGCACGGTATACGGAGTGACCACGTCGAAGGCCACCCGGTGGTGTGGCCGTTGCCCCTGCGCAAGGCAGCGCCGCCATGAACGCTCGATCCACTCGCTGTCGGGGCGCATCGCGAACAGGCCCGAAACGCCGGTGTCACCCGCAGCGTCCTGCACGCGAAGCCCGCCGTCGTCGTCAAAGACGGCCATGCGGGCGCGCTGTATCTGCTGCAGACGTTGCTCGGCAAGGGGATCGTGCTGGCTGAACATGGAAGTGGGCTCGCGACGATGTGGATGTGTTCCATTTTGAGAATATTCGATGTCCGGAAACAGCTTGTGAGGGTTTTGCCTGATCTGCCGCCATTCGAAGCTGATCAGGATGAAGGGCGTTCGTTCTGCAATCCGCGAATCATCAAGGCCCATCGACAGAGGCCGCTGCACAGGAGACACCCCCGATGAAAGTGCAATTCACGGTCAATGGCCAAGCCGCCAGCATTGACGTTCCTCCCAACACCCTGCTGGTGCAGGCCATCCGCGAGCACCTGCAGCTCACCGGCACCCATGTGGGCTGCGACACCGCGCAATGCGGCGCCTGCACCGTGCATGTGAATGGCAGGGCCATCAAATCGTGCAACACGCTGGCCGTCATGCACGAGGGCGCCGACATCACCACCATCGAGGGCATGGCCGCGCCCGACGGCACCATGCACCCGATGCAGGCGGCCTTCAAGCAGTGCCACGGCCTGCAGTGCGGCTTCTGCACGCCAGGCATGGTGATGAGCGCGGTCGATCTGTGCAAGAGCCATCCCGACGCGAGCGAGGGCGAGATCCGCGAACTGCTGGAAGGCAACCTCTGCCGCTGCACGGGATATCAGAACATCGTCAAGGCCGTGGTCATGGGCAGAGAAACGATGAGTACCCCCTGAGTCGCTTCGCGCCTTCCCCCAAGGGGGACGACGCGAGTGGCCTGGCAAAGCCAGTTCCACCGCGTCCGCTGACATGGCCTGCTCCGCGGCCTTTCGAGCAGCAAAGCAAGCGCCCGATCCGACTGAATTGACCCAAAAGCAAATAGCTGGAGAAGACATATGGGAGCCACTGATATCTCAAAGCTGCCGCACATCGGCGAGGCCGTCCTGCGCAAGGAGGACTATCGTTTCCTCACCGGCGCGGGCCAGTACACCGACGACATCACCATGGCGCGCCAGGCGCATGCGGTGTTCGTGCGCTCCCCGCACGCGCACGCGGGCATCAAGAAGGTGGATGTCGTCGTCGCCGAATCCATGCCCGGCGTGATCAAGGTGTTTTCCGGCAAGGACATCGACGGCAAGATGGGCGGACTGCCCTGCGGCTGGCTGATCACCAGCAGCAACGGCGAGCCGATGAAGGAGCCGCCCCACCCCATTCTCGCCATCGGCAAGGCGCGCTACGTGGGCGATCATGTGGCGATGGTCGTCGCCGAGACCCTGCAGCAGGCGCGCGATGCGGCCGAGGCGGTGTATGTGGAATACGAGGTGCTGGACGCCGTCGTTCAGGTGAGCGACGCGAAGAACGGCCCCGCGCTGCACGACGTCGCGCCCGACAACCAGTGCTATCACTGGGAGCTCGGTGACCGCTCCGCCGTCGATGCCGCGTTCGCCAACGCAGCGCATGTCACCAGGCTCGATCTGGTCAACAACCGCCTCGTCCCCAACGCGATGGAGCCGCGTGCCGTCAGCGCGTCGTACAACCGCGCGAGCGACGAATACACGCTCTACGTCGCCAACCAGAACCCGCATGTGGAGCGCCTGCTGCTCACCGCCTTCGTGCTGAATCTGCCCGAGAGCCGGGTGCGCGTGATCGCGCCGGACGTGGGCGGTGGCTTCGGCTCCAAGATCTATCTGTATGCCGAGGACGTGGCGCTGACCTGGGCGTCCAAGCAGCTCAACCGCAACATCAAATGGACCTCGGACCGCAGCGAGGCGTTTCTCTCCGACGCCCATGGCCGCGACCATGTGAGCCATGCCGAAATGGCGATGGACAAGGACGGCAAGTTCATCGCCATGCGCGTGCACACCAACGCGAATCTGGGCGCGTATCTCTCGACCTTCTCCACCGCGATTCCAACGATTCTCTACGCCACGCTGCTCGCGGGCCAGTACACCTGCCCGCAGATCCACGTGGTCGTCGATGCCTGGTTCACCAACACCACGCCGGTCGACGCGTATCGCGGTGCGGGCCGCCCCGAGGCGACCTATCTGCTCGAGCGGCTGGTGAGCCGCTGCGGCTGGGAGCTGGGCCTATCACAGGCCGAGATTCGCCGCCGCAACTTCATCACCCAGTTCCCGTATCAGACGCCCGTGGCGCTGCAGTACGACGTGGGCGACTACAACGCGTGCATCGACAAGGCCGAGAAACTGGCCGACGTGGCGGGCTTCGAGGCGCGCAGAAAGGACAGCGAAGCCAAGGGCTTGAAGCGCGGCATCGGCTACTCGAGCTACATCGAGGCCTGCGGGCTCGCGCCGTCCAACATCGCGGGTGCGCTCGGTGCGCGCGCGGGACTTTTTGAATGCGGCGAGGTGCGCGTGCACCCCACGGGCACCGTCACCGTCTTCACCGGCTCGCACAGCCACGGCCAAGGCCACGAAACCACCTTCGCGCAGGTCGTCGCGGGACGCCTCGGCATCCCCGTCGAGAACGTCGAAGTGGTGCATGGCGACACCGGGCGCGTGCCCTTTGGCATGGGCACCTACGGCTCGCGCTCGATCAGCGTGGGCGGCGCCGCCATCATGAAGGCGCTCGACAAGATCGAGGCCAAGGCCAAGAAGATCGCGGCCCATCTGATGGAGGCCAGCGACGCCGACATCGACTTCACCGCGGGTGAATTTGTGGTCAGGGGAACGGACAAGAAGATTCCCTTCGCGCAGATCGCTCTCACGGCCTACGTGCCCCACAACTACCCGCTCACCACGCTCGAGCCCGGACTCAACGAGACCGCCTTCTACGACCCGACCAACTTCACCTACCCGGCGGGCACCTATATCTGCGAGGTCGAGATCGACCCACAGACCGGCGTGGTGCGCATCGACCGCTTTTCTGCCGTCGATGATTTCGGCACCATCATCAACCCGATGATCGTCGAGGGCCAGGTGCATGGCGGCATCGTGCAGGGCATCGGTCAGGCGCTGCTCGAAAACTGCGTCTACGACCGCGAGACCGGCCAGCTCATCACCGGCAGTTTCATGGACTACGCGATGCCGCGCGCCGACGATTTCCCCGAGTTCAAGCTCGACACCGTCTGCACGCCCTGCACCCACAACCCGCTGGGCACCAAGGGCTGCGGCGAGGCCGGTGCCATCGGCTCGCCACCGGCGGTGATCAACGCCGTGCTCGACGCGCTGCATCCGCTCGGAGTGACCGAATTCGACATGCCCGCATCGCCCTCGCGCGTGTGGGAAGCCATTCAAGCGGCCAAGGCCTGAGGAGCGCGCAGATGTACGCATTCGACTACCAACGCCCCGCCACCCTCTCCGACGCGGTGCGCCTTGCGGGCGCGGGGGCCAAGCCGCTCGCGGGCGGGCAGACGCTGCTCGCCTCGATGAAGCTGCGCCTGTCCAGCCCCGAAACGCTGGCCGATCTGGGCGCGATTCCTGAACTCACGGGCATCCGTCAGGACGGTGACCACATCGTCATCGGCGCGATGACGCGCCATGCGCAGGTGGCGACGAGCCAGGACCTGCGGGGCACGATTCCCGCACTCGCCGAGCTGGCCGCGCACATCGGCGACCGGCAGGTGCGCGCCGTGGGAACGCTCGGTGGATCGGTCGCAAACAACGATCCTTCAGCCTGCTACCCGAGCGCCGTGCTCGGCCTCGATGCGACCGTCGTGACCACCCAGCGCATGATCGCCGCCGACGACTACTTTCAGGGCATGTTCGCCACCGCGCTCGCAGAAGACGAACTGATCACCGCGATCCGCTTTCCGATCCCGCAGCGTGCGGCCTACATGAAGTTCAAGCAGCCCGCCTCGCGCTTCGCGCTGATCGGCGTGTTCGTCGCGCAGACGGCCAGCGGCGTGCGCGTGGCGGTCACGGGTGGCGGCAACGGCGTGTTCCGCCATGCCGGTCTGGAAGATGCGCTCAGCAAAGACTTCTCGCCCGCCTCCGCCGCCAGCGTGTCGATCGACGCGAGCGACCTCAGCAGCGACCTGCACGGCAGCGCCGCCTACCGCGCCAATCTGATCAGCGTGCAGACCCAGCGCGCCGTCGCGAAGGCGCTGGGGCATTGACGGGCAAGCACGGCAGCAAAGCGGATCCGGCATGAGCAAAGGCACCACCACATCGTCCACCGCAGGCTTTGAATCCATCGATGGCGTGGTGCAGGCGCTGGCCGATGTGGGCTATTTCGCCGACCGGCAGCTTGCGACGGCGGTGTTTCTGGCCGTCAAGCTGCAGCGGCCGTTGCTGCTCGAAGGCGAGCCCGGCGTCGGCAAGACCGAGCTTGCAAAAGCGCTGTCCAGAGCGCTGCGGCGCGAGCTGATCCGCCTGCAGTGCTACGACGGTCTGGAGCTGCGCGACGCGCTCTACGAATGGAATTACGCCGCGCAGATGCTGCACATGCGCGCAGCGGAAAGTCTGCATGCGGGCCGCGAGGGTGCGCGCGAACTCGAGCGCGAGATCTACCAGCAGCGCTACCTCATCCGCAGGCCGCTGCTGCAGGCCCTGCAGGCACCGAGGCCCGGCGCGGTGCTGCTGATCGACGAGGTGGATCGCGCGGATGAGCCGTTCGAGGCGTTCCTGCTCGAATACCTCGGCGAGTACCAGGTCAGCATTCCCGAGATCGGCACGATCACGGCGGCAAGCGTGCCGCTGACCATCCTCACCAGCAACCGCACGCGCGAACTGAACGACGCGGTCAAGCGCCGCTGCCTCTACCACTGGCTCGACCATCCCGAACGCGAACGCGAGCTTGCGATTCTGCGCTCGCTGGCACCGGGAGCGAGTGCGGCGCTCACCGAACAGATCTCCCTGTTCGTGAACCGCCTGCGCAGCCAGCCGTTCGCGAGCGCGTTCCAACGCACTCCCGCCATCGCCGAGAGCGTGGAATGGGCCAAGGCGCTGGTCGCGCTCGACACGCTGACGCTCGACCCCGAGATCGTCACCGGCACCGCCGGCATTCTGTTCAAGCAGCGCGATGACGTGGCCGCGCTCACGCGCGAGCTCGCGGGCGAGCTGCTCGCCCCCGACCCGTCCACCGGGCAGACCGCGCCATGACCCCCGCCCACGTCTCACCGCTTGGCGATGCGCGCAGCGGCAAGCTGCCCGAGCAGATCTTCGCGCTGGGCCGCGCGCTGCGCCGCGCCGGGGTGCCACTGGACAGCGCGCGCGTGGCCACGGCCTGCGATGCCGCGCGGCTGGTGGGCATCGAGCGCAAGCCCGATCTGCAGGCCGCGCTGCAGGCCGTGCTGATCAGCCGCGAGCAGGATCGCGCGGTGTTTGCCGAGCTGTTCGACACCATGTTCCGCAACCCCGACATCGCCAACAAGCTGCTGAGCCAGATGCTGCCGCGCACCGAGACGCGTCCCGAGCCCGCACGGCGCAAGCCGCGCGTGAGCGAAGCGCTCGCACCGCCCAGGCCGTGGACAAAGCAGGAGCCGGTGAAGGAAGACAAGCTGCAGTTCGACGCGGCAATGACCGCAAGCGCGGAGCGGCGCCTGCAGCACGCCGATTTCAATGCGTTGAGCGCGAGCGAGTTCAAGCTGGTGGAAAGCCTTGTGCGCGACATCGCCCTGCCGATTCCCACCTACGCGACGCGGCGCCTGCAGCCCGCCGCGCGCGGACACCGGCCGCACTGGAGCGGTGTGATGCGAGAGGCCACGAGCACCGGCGGCGAGCCCCTGCGGCTGCCGCGCCTGCAGCGCCGGCGCCAGCCGCTGCCGCTGCTCGTGCTGGTCGATGTCTCGGGCTCGATGGAGCGCTATGCGCGCCTGCTGCTCGCGTTTCTCCATGCGGCCACGCGTGCGGTGAGTGCCCCCAATGTGCGCCGCAAGGTGCGCCGCGATGTGTTCGCCTTCGGCACCGGGCTGACGGATCTGACGCCTGCCTTCGCGCTGCGCGATCCGGACGAGATGCTCGACACCTGCAACGCGCTGATCACCGATTTCGGTGGTGGCACGCGGCTCGGCGAATCGCTCGCCACGCTGCGCCAGCGGCATGCGCGACGGCTGGTCGGTCGGCGTACGCTGGTGCTGCTGATCAGTGACGGACTCGACACCGGCGAGCCCGCGCAGCTCGCGCACGAGCTCGGCTGGCTCCAGCGCCACAGCCGCGCGCTGTTGTGGCTCAACCCCTTGCTGCGCTACGACGGCTATGCGCCGCTCGCGCGCGGGGCGACGCAACTGCATGCACACGCGGAGGCCATGCTCGCGGTGCACAACCTGCAAAGCCTGCGCGATCTGGCGGGAAGTCTCGCCCGGCTGCTGTCGCAGCGACGCGGCACGCCCTGAATGGAATGATGGACAAGTCGAGAAGGAGCCCCCCATGGACATGCAATCAAGCCGCCAACTCGCCGTCTCCCAGCAGCAGGCCTGGGACGCGCTGAACGATCCCGAAGTACTCAAGCTCTGCATTCCGGGCTGCGACCGCGTCGAAGCCACGGGCGAGAACCAGTACGCCATCGGCATGGCGCTCAAGATAGGTCCGGTATCGGCCAAGTTCTCCGGGCAGATCACGCTCGCCGACATCGCCGCTCCGCAGAGCTACACCATCGCCTTCGATGGTCAGGGCGGCGCTGCGGGTTTCGGCAAAGGCAGCGCCAAGGTACAGCTCCATCCCAACGACGAAGGTTGCGAGCTGGCGTACACGGTGAACGCGCAGGTCGGGGGCAAGGTCGCGCAGCTCGGCCAGCGACTGATCGACGGAGCGGCCAAGTCGCTGGCGGAAGATTTCTTCAAACGCTTCGACAAGGAGATGCAGCGCCGTTTCGGACCGCCGCCCGATGAAGAAGCGGCCGCCGCCGAAAAGACCGGAATGATGAGCGGACTGATGAAGAAGATGGGCCTCGGCAAGAAGGACGACGCACCCAGCGCCAACGCCAATGCCGACTCAGGCAACGGCAACGGCAACAACAACGACAACAAAAGCGCCTGACGGCAAGGGCCTTTCTCCCACGGGAAAATGAGTGCCATGGAAAATCTTGATGTCATGGTCCTGCGGCAATTGCGCGACTGGCGCCGTGCGGGCCAGCGCGCGCTGCTCGCCACGGTGGTGCGCACCTGGGGATCGTCGCCGCGCCCCATCGGCTCGATCATGGCGCTGTGCGAAGACGGCACGGTCGTCGGCTCGGTCTCGGGCGGCTGCATCGAGGACGACCTGATCTACCGCTACAGCCAAGCTTACGCGAATGCAGCGCCCACGAGTGCGAGTGCGAACGCGCCCAAGGGCGAGAAGACCATGCCGAGCGGCGCGCCCGGCTTCGTGAAATACGGCATCACCGCCGACGAGGCCCATCGCTTTGGTCTGCCCTGCGGCGGCACCCTCGAGCTGCTGCTCGAATACGACCCCGATCCCGCCCAGCTCTCCGAGCTGGTGCGGCTGCTCGAATCCGGCCGGCTGGTCGAACGCGTCGTGCGGCTGTCCGACGGTGCCGTCACGCTGACCGCCGCCGCCGCGCCCACCGAGCTCGAACTCACCGACACCCAGCTCGTCAACACCTTCGGCCCGGAATACCGCATGTTGCTGATCGGCGCGGGGCAGCTCACCGAATACCTCGCGACCATGGCGCTGTTCAGCGGCTTCGCCGTGACCGTGTGCGACCCCCGGGAAGAATATCGCGGCGCGTGGAGCGTGGCGGCCGCCAAGGTGGTGAGCGACATGCCCGATGACGTGGTGCAGGCCTTCAAGCCCGACCGCCGCAGCTGCGTGGTCGCGCTCACGCACGACCCCAAGCTCGACGATCTGGCGCTGCTTGAGGCGCTCAAGACCGATGCGTTCTACGTCGGAGCCATCGGCTCGCGCCGCAACAACCAGGCCCGTCATGACCGCATGATCGAACACTTCGGCGAAACCGAGGAAAGCCTTGCGCGCCTGCGCGGCCCCATCGGCATCTACATCGGCAGCAAGACGCCCGCCGAGATCGCGGTCAGCGTGATGGCCGAGATTCTTGCCGTGAAGAACGGCGTTGCGCTGCCGCGCGACGTGGAGGTCGCCATCGCCAAGAACGAGCGACATCTGGCCGCCCACGACACCCCGGCGCCGGACTCCATCGTCTGCGGCCTGACCCGTCTGGAGCACGATTGAGCGCGCCGGCCTGTCAGCCAACACGCCGTACGGGGGCGTGAGGTTCCGCTGGGCTGGGACATGCCCGCTCCATCCCTTAGGATGTAGCCATCACCAGTCAGCCCACAAGGAGACGTCATGGCTCAACCCCACCGAAATGCCCTCCGCGTCCTGCTGCCCATCACGGCTGCCGGTCTGCTGCTGAGCGCCTGCTCCGGCACACCGTCACTCAAGCTCCCGCCCGCAGCCGACCAGCCCGAAGGCTCGTCGGGCTACACCGAAAAGCCCGGCTGGGCGACCACGAAGTTTGCGGTGGCCGCCGCCAATCCGCTTGCCACCGAAGCGGGCTACCGCGTGCTCAAGGCGGGCGGCAGTGCCGTCGATGCGGCCATCGCGGTGCAGATGGTGCTCACGCTGGTCGAGCCGCAATCGAGCGGCATCGGCGGCGGCGCATTCCTGTTGCATGCCCAAGGCAGCAAGGTCGAGGCCTACGACGGCCGTGAGGTCGCACCCGCAGCCGCCACCGAGAACCATTTCATCGGCAAGGACGGCAAGCCCATGGCGTTCATCGACGGCGTGGTCGGCGGCCGCTCGGTCGGCGTACCCGGCGCGGTGCGCATGCTTGAGCTCGCGCACAAGGAACACGGCAAGCTGCCATGGGCGAGGCTGTTCGAGCCCGCCATCGATCTGGCGGAAAACGGCTTCAAGGTCAGCGCACGCCTGAACACCCTGCTCTCCAACGAAAAGCACCTCGCCAACGATCCCGTCGCCCGCGCCTATTTCTTCGACGCGGCGGGCAAGCCCTGGCCCGTTGGCCACACGCTCAAAAACCCCGAACTCGCCAGGGTGCTGACCGACATCTCGAAGAACGGCTCCAAGGCGCTGCTCGAGGGCGACGTCGCCAGGGCCATCGTCGACAAGGTCAACGGCCATCCGACCAATCCGGGCCAGATGACGCTGGCCGATCTGGCGGGCTACCAGCCCAGGAAGCGCGAAGCGCTGTGCACCGACTACCAGCTCTCCGCGCGCACCTACCGCATGTGCGGCTTTCCGCCGCCCAGCTCCGGAGCGATCGCCGTCGCGCAGATCCTCGGCATCCTGAAGAACACCGACGCCACGGCCATGCAGTTGGGCGACGGCCTCACCGGCCCCGGTGACCCGCTCGGCCCGCTGCCCAGCGCCGACTGGCTGTACTTCTACAACGAGGCCGCACGCCTGGCCTTCGCCGACCGCAACCTCTATGTGGCCGACCCCGACTTCGTGCAGCCGCCCGCAGGCGACTGGAAAAGCCTCGTCGCGCCCGCGTATCTCGCAAGCCGCGCCAAGCTGATCGGCGAGAAGAGCATGAACGTCGCCCAGCCCGGGAAGCCCGGCGAGATCAAAACCAGCTATGCGCCCATGCCCGAGCAGATCGAGCACGGCACCAGCCACATCAGCGTGGTCGATGGGCAGGGCAACGCCGTCGCGATGACCACCACCATCGAAGACCAGTTCGGCTCGCGCCAGATGGTCAAGGGCTTTCTGCTCAACAACGAGCTGACCGACTTCAGCTTCGCCCCCAAGGACGCGAATGGCGCTCCCATCGCCAACCGCGTGCAGCCCGGCAAACGGCCCCGCTCGTCGATGGCGCCCACGCTGGTCTTCGACAAGACCGACGGCAAGCTGCTGATGAGCGGCGGCAGCCCCGGCGGCGCGATCATCATCCACTACACGACCAAGCTGCTCTACGGCATCTTCAACTGGGGGCTCACGCCGCAGCAGGCCATCAACCTGCCCAACTTCGGCTCGCTCAACGGCCCGACCATGCTCGAAGAAAAGCGCTTCCCCGAAGCCACCGTCTCCGCCCTGCGCGCACGCGGCGCCGAGGTGCGCGAGATGAACATGACCAGCGGCCTGCAGGCCATCACCCGCGCGGAGATCCATGGCATGCAGATGTGGCTGGGCGGCGCGGACCCTCGACGCGAAGGGGTGGTGATGGGGGATTGAGCGATTCATCCAGCACCCCGCGCGACGCCTGACGCGACGTGGCATGCCCGAACAAGGCATCGCTTTCGCCCGTTCCATATGGAGGCGGCACAATGACCATAGACTCAACCTCCTCGCCCACCTCCAACATCAACGCTTCTTCATCCATGTCGGCTCCACCATCCACCGCATCATCCCGCCCCCAGCAGGTCCACATTCCCTTCAACGAACTGCGCACCCTGCTGGAGCAGATCTTCGTGCGCCACGGCACCAGCGCGCAGGTCGCCGCGGTGCTGGCCGACAACTGCGCGAGCGCGCAGCGTGATGGCGCGCAGAGCCACGGCGTGTTCCGGATGGCGGGCTATGTGTCGACGCTGCAAAGCGGCTGGGTCGACGGCAAGGCGGTGCCGGTGGTGGAGGACAAAGCACCCGGGTTTCTGAGCGTCGATGCGGCCAACGGGTTTGCGCAGCCTGCGTTCTTCGCGGCCAAAGATCAACTGATCGCCAAGGCGCGCGCCAACGGCATCGCGCTGCTCGCGATCCAGGGCTCGCACCATTTCGCGGCGCTGTGGCCCGACGTGGAGCCGCTCGCGCGCGAGGGACTGGTGGCGCTCACGGTGGTCAACAGCATGGCTTGCGTCGTGCCGAGCGGCGGCCGCCGCGCGCTGTTCGGCACCAATCCGATCGCGTTCGCCGCGCCGCGCGCCAATGGCGACCCGGTCGTCTTCGACCTCGCGACCAGCGCGACGGCACACGGTGACATCCAGCTCGCCGCACGCGCCGGCCACGCGGTGCCGCATGGCTATGGCGTCGACAAAGAGGGCAAGGACACCACCGATCCGAAGGAGATTCTCGAAGGCGGAGCGCTGCTGCCCTTCGGCGGCGAGCACGGCGCGCACAAGGGATCGGCACTGTCGATGATGGTCGAGCTGCTGGCAGCAGCGCTCACGGGCGGCAACTTCTCGTTCGAATTCGACTGGAGCCAGCACCCCGGAGCGCAGTCGCCGTACACCGGCCAACTGATCATCGCCATCGATCCGGCTTTCTCCAGCGGAAACAATTTCGCCGAGCGCTGTGAAACGCTGGTGCAGTCCATGGCCGACGCGGGCCAGACGCGCCAGCCCGGCGCGCGCCGCTACGAGCAGCGCGTGCGCTCGATGGCGCATGGCGTGCCCGTTGACGCGGATCGCTGGGCACAGCTGCAACAGCTCGCTGGAATCGCAGATGCCTGAGCTGTCGCACTTTCCGCCCCTTGCCTTCACGCGGCCCGCGTCGCTGGTGCGCCATGCACGCGGCACGCTCGGCCTTGCCTGTCTGCTCTCGCTCTTCGGCTGCAGCCTGCCGCCGCTTGAAGGCCGCAGCGTCTCGCACGCGCTGTCCGCCGAAGAGTCCGCGCAGACCAGACTGGGGCGCGCGGTGGAGCCCGAACTGCAGGCGCATCCCGGCACCACGGGCATCCACCCGCTCGAGGACCCGCACGACGCATTCGCCGCGCGCGCCCTGCTGGCCCGCGCCGCCGAGCGCACGCTCGACGTGCAGTACTACATCTGGCACAACGACATCACCGGCACCATGCTGCTCGGGGAATTGCTCACCGCAGCCGAGCGCGGCGTGCGCGTGCGCATGCTGATCGACGACATCGGCACCTCGGGCCTCGACACCGAACTCGCCGCCATGGCGGCGCACGCGAACATCGAAGTGCGGCTGTTCAACCCGATGACGATCCGCAAGCCCAAGATGCTCAGCTACGTCATCTCGCCCATGCGCGCCAACCGGCGCATGCACAACAAGTCGTTCACGGTGGACAACCAGGCCACGATCATCGGCGGACGCAACGTGGGCGACGAATACTTCGGCGCCACCGACGGCAAGCTGTTCGCCGATCTGGACGTGCTCGCCATCGGCCCGGTGACCAAGGACGTATCGACCCAGTTCGATGCTTACTGGACAAGCGCCAGCGCGTATCAGGCGCAGGATCTGCTGCCCGCGCCCCAGTCCGGCGATCTGGAACAACTCAAGAGCAAGGCCACGGAGCTGATGCAGTCCCCGCGTGCGACGGAGTTTTCGCAGAGCATCACGCAGAGCCCCTTCGTCGCCAGACTGATGGACCGCACCTTGCCGATGCAATGGGTGCAAGTGAAGATGGTCACCGACGATCCTGCCAAGGGCCTGGGCAAGGCACCGCGCGAGCACCTGCTGTTCCCGCAGCTGGAAAAGGCGCTCGGCAAGATCGATACCAGCGTCGATCTCGTCTCCGCCTACTTCGTCCCCGGCAAGGCCGGCGTCGATGCCTTCGGTCAGCTTGCCGACGCGGGCGTGAAGGTGCGCGTGCTCACCAACGCCATCGAAGCCACCGATGTTCCTGCAGTGCATGCAGGCTACGCCAAGCGCCGCAAAGATCTGCTCGAGCGCGGCGTGACGCTGTATGAAATGCGCAGCCTCGTTCCGTCTTATGCAGGCCAGCACGAAAAGCGCTTTTTCCAGCGTTTCGGCAGCTCGGGCGCGAGCCTGCACGCCAAGACCTTCGCCGTTGACGGCAAGCGTCTGTTCGTCGGCTCATTCAACTTCGATCCGCGATCCGCCCACCTGAACACCGAACTCGGCTTTCTCATCGACAGCCCGGAACTCGCGCAGCAGCTCATCCGCGTGTTCGACAAGGAAGTGCCCCGCGTGTCCTACCGCGTCGAGCTCGGCAAAGACGGCGATCTGCAATGGGTCAGCGGCATGGGCGCCAACGCCACCGTCTACACCACCGAGCCGCACACCACCTGGTGGAGCCGGGGCATGGTGCGGTTTCTGGGCTGGCTTCCGATCGAATGGCTGTTGTAGCGCACTGACCCGTTCGTCGCCCCTTTGTGACGGAGGCAACCCACTCGCACGCACCATGTCGCGGACGTGATAGTTGAGGAAGCGAGGCATGGATATATTTCGCATACGAAATAATTTCCAGCCTCTCCTCCATGCCCAGACCGCCGCGTTTCATACATCTGCTGAACAGCGCCCAACGTCGCCTCCAACTGCGGGTTGCCGCTGAACAGGCCAGCGCCGCAGCCGACGCGAGCACCGCTCCGTCCCCCGCTCAGGCCGGAGTGCTCTTCAGCCTTGCCAAGCACGATGGCGCGACCATGGGAAACCTCTCGCAAGCGCTGGATCTCGTGCCATCCGCCGTCTCGGGCCTAGTGCAGCGCATGGAGGCACTCGGCTGGGTGCAGCGCAGATCCTGCGGGCTCGATGCGCGCACGCAGCGCGTGTGGCTGCTGCCCGCAGGCGGCGAGCAACTGCCTGCCCTGCACTCCGCACTCAAGCGCATCAACGCCGATCTCTCGCGCGGCTTCTCCAGCGCAGAGCTGGAGATCGTCGGCCGCTGGCTGGCACATGTCCAAGGCCTGCCGCTTCCTTCGTCCACCCCAACACGCAAGATCTGAAGCATGACCGCAACCCTCCCATCGGCCCAGTTGCCTCCGCAAGCCGTAGAGATCACCTGCGAAGACGGTCAGGTGCTGTCGGGTCACTTCATTGCGCCATCCAGTCAGGTGGACGCGCAGTTGCCCGTGCTGATCGCACCGGCCACCGGCGTCAAGCAGCACTTCTATCTGCGCTTCGCGCGCTGGCTGGCGGAGCGTGGACATGCGGTGCTGCTGTTCGACTACCGCGGCGTCGGCCTGTCGCTGCAGGGCCCGCTCACCCAGTGCAAGGCGACCCTCAGTGAATGGGGCCAGCAGGATCAGGTGGCGGCGCTGAACTGGCTGCTTCAGCGCACCGGGGCCGAACAGCTCATCCTTGTGGGCAACAGCGCCGGAGCGCAGATGCTGGGCCTGCTCCCCAACCATGCCCGCATTGCACGCGTAGTTGGAATTTCATCGTCAAGCGGATGGTTCGGCGGCATGCCTCTGGGCTTTTCAATCAAAGCGCGCTTCGGCCTCTCGTGCATCGTACCGTTGGGTGTGAGGCTGCTGGGCTACTCACCCACATCCGCGCTGGGACTGGGAGAGAACCTGCCCGCCAAGGTCGGTCTGCAATGGGGTGAATGGTGCGCAGCCGGAGGCTATGCCACCAATGCGGTGAAACAGCGTCCCGAGCAGGATTTCCACGCGCAGGTAAGCATGCCCATAACGATTCTCTACGCAAGCGACGACAGCATCGCGACGCACGCCACGGTGAAGGATCTCCTGCGCACCTTTCCAGCAGCGCCTGGTCAGTCGATCCAGATCCGCCCCCAGGACCATGGGCTCAAGGACCTCGGCCATCTGAACTGGTTCAGACAGTCGCATCAGGTGATGTGGCCGCTGATGTACCGGGCGATCTGTGGGCAGGCATCAGTCGACGGATGAAGCAGTTCCCACCGCTTGTTTCGCCGCGTTGAGCAGCACGAAAACAGTGTCCTGCAATCCGTCACCGTCATGCAGCGGATGGACACCCAAGAATTCCACAAGCCCATTGCCGCCGCACGCTGGCATGGGCAACGGAGTGAGGCTGGTCGATGCGCTTCCTCCAGGAGCCTGTTCACGGCTCAAGCTCGCCTCGGCTCACGCAGGCACTTCCGCGGATGAATCGAGCGGCCCGGGATTCTCGGCAGGAACCGTGGCTGGTGAGGCGCTTCCCCGCAGATAACTCCACGCACCACCCGCCAGCGAACTGACTGTCGAGACAGTGCCACTCAACAGATAGTGCGTTCCGCTGGCGATCGCCTTGGTGGAACTGACGGCAATGCTCACTCCGGCTTGAACGATCTGCGGAGTGTTCTCTTCATATTTCTTTTGCACCAATTGCACTGAGCGATCCTTGAGAGGCTTGGTGTCACCTGTGAGTGCAGCGTGCAGCGTATCACTCAGATAACCATAGATCTGGCTGTCCTTCTGGACAAGTGCCTCATCGCTCAGGATGGCTCGGTCAATGACGCTTGTGATCACTTCACCCAACCTCGCATTGCCGGTAAGACTCGTGATCTGCGCATTCAAACGATTGACGAAATGCTCTTTTCCATGGGCATTCGCCATCGTCGCAAGTATCTTCTCCAGCGGCTGCTCTTTGGATATCGACTCCATCCACCCAAGTGCCGTGCTCAACGAGCCTTCAGCCGGCACGAAGGTGCGGATGAAATCCAGAACCTCCTTCGCACCCTCGGGGCCCTTCTGGAGCAATGCCACCGTACGATCCTCAAGCGGCTTGGTATCCCCCGAGAGAAAAGCATGCAGGGTATCGGCGAGGAGGCCATAGGTTTTGCTGTCTTCCTGAACATGGTCCGGATTGCTGATGATCGCGCGGTCCACCATGTTGGTCAGCATGCGGGCGTACTTGGGGCTGCCTGTTGTCGACTCGAACTGCGCGTTCATTTTTTCAAGAAGCGCGTCCTTTCCATGAGCTGCCGCCATGGTCGCCACGATTTTCTCGAAGGGTTGCTCCTTCGCCGCCGACTCCAGCCACCCCAAGGCCGCATCGATGTTTCCGCCTTCCGGCACAAAGCCACGAACGAAATCAAGCACCGACTTGGATCCATCCGGAAGGGCCTTGAGCAGACTCACGCCACGATCTTCAAATGGCTTCGTATCACCGCCCGACAGATTGAAGTACAACGCATCTGCCAAGTAGCCAACCTTGGAGTTGTCCTCCATCACCCATTCTGGTTTGTTCAGAATGCCGTGGTCGATGATCTCCATGAGTCTGTGGCTGGCGAAATCCCCTACCAGAAGCTGCAGGCGGTCGGCGAGAACCTCGCGCCCATGCTTGGCCACCATGGTGGCCAGTGTTTTCTCAAGCAGCTTTTCGCCAACCTGCTCTCCTGCAAAATCACCAGCCAGGTCAATGGCGTCATCCAGAAATGCGGCCACTGCGGGATGTGGCAGTTGAGGCTTCGGCAGCAGCGCATGC
The DNA here is from genome assembly GCF_015354245.1 of Diaphorobacter caeni. Classification (GTDB taxonomy): domain Bacteria; phylum Pseudomonadota; class Gammaproteobacteria; order Burkholderiales; family Burkholderiaceae_C; genus Diaphorobacter_A; species Diaphorobacter_A caeni. The sequence goes on along the minus strand of NZ_JADKYZ010000007.1, from coordinate 124,630 downwards.
ATCAGCCCCTTGAACGCATCCTGCACGTCCGCAGTACTGTCCGCCTGCAGAAACTTGTCGATATGTGGCTTCAGCTCCTTGGTTTGAACACCCAAGGCCTCGGGGTAGGCATCCACCGCTGCACTGGTTCCAGCCCGCATTCCCGCGTGAAGCGCCGAAGTGGCCAAAGTGTCGCGGTTGATCGAGCCACCCGTCAGGCGATTGGCGATGGAGTTCAGCGTGTCCGACTTCGTCAACGCGGAAAGCGCGATCGACTTGAAGGCTGCGGAAATGCCCGCGCCAATGGTTTGCAGCGACGTCATGGCTACCCTTTCGACAACCCGCTCAGGCGCGTTGCGACATCAGCATGGACATGGGATCCGCCGGGTTGGCCACGTTCTTGACATTAGTGGGGTTGCCTTGCAGGCGCACCACCAGATCCAGCAATGCCTTTTGCCAGCGCTCCAGGTCATTCACCAGCAGTTCGATGCTGGCCAGCGCCGACTTGTCGTCCAGGTGGTCCAGTGCCAGGGTCTTGAAGAGAATGACCCTGCTCAGCTTGGGATCCAGTCCGAAATAGCAGCCATTGGTCGCCATGCCGAACAGATGGATCTGCAGCAGCGTCTGGAGCACGGTCTCGCGCGCATTGCCCGACGGCGGCAGCGCCAGCACCGGAGCAAACACGTAGACGGAGCGCTCGTCCTTGGACAGCTCGAAGGTCACTTCCAGCTTTCCGTCGAAGGAAAGTGTGCAACCGCCGTCTGCTACAGCCGCAGCGGTATCGATATGCACAGCAGCACCAAGTGCGGCCAGAAGCTGGGAGAAATTCAGCATGGTGAGGTTCCTGCGAAGGGGTAATGGACTATCTGTGCAGTGTGAGTAACCGCACAGCCCTTCGAGTTCCAATCTCACGGAAATGCCTCGGAACACGCTCTCAGATACCCTCGCCACCTTCCTGATGAAGCGCCTCCTTGCGCTCCCGATGAATCGCGAATTGCACCCCGGCCTGCCCCGCCGCAGCCGCGCCGATCAGCACAATGGCCGCTGACAATGCAGGGTTGTCGCCCCAGCCGACCATCAGCGTGAACAGCGCGCCCAGCGCCATCTGGGAGAAGCCGTAGAGCCCCGCCGCCGAACCCACGTGGTGGGCATCGACCATCAGCGTCTTGGACAGCGCGGCCGGACTGGCCGTGCCCGAGCCCATCGCGAACAGCAGCATCAGCACGACGATGGCGGGCAGGTTGAGCCAGCCGATCAGCTCCAGCACCAGAAAGACCGCGGCGCTCGCAATGCTCAGGCCGTTGCCGAACACCAGCAGCTTTTCCACCCGCACGTTGAGCACCATGCGGCGGGTGATCGCGTTGCCGATGCCCATGCCGATCATGATGATGCCCAGCGAGAGGCCCACGTCGCGCACCGGGTGGTGCAGCTGCTCGGTGATCACGAAGGGCGCGGCCGCGATGAAGGCGTAGATCGACGTGGTCGCGCAGGCACCGCCGAACGCGTAGCCGAGGTATTTGGGCGACTTGAGCAGCGAGGTGTAGTCGCGCGCAAGGGCCGTCACGCTGACAACACCGGTCGGGCTGCCGGTCTCCGGCACCTTCTTCCAGGTGAGCACCAGCGTGGCCGCACCGAGCAGCGAGAGGAACACGAACACCATGCGCCAGCCGCCAAGCTCCACCATCGTCGAGCCGATGATGGGCGCGAGCCCCGGGCCGACCATCATGATGAGGTTGAGCAGCGCCAGCGCGCGCACTGCTTCGTCGGCGCTCGTCGTATCGCGCACCATCGCGCGCCCAAGCGCCAGCCCCGCACAGCCGCCGAGCGCCTGAAACAGCCGCGCAAGCACCAGCGTTTCCACGTTGGGCGCAAGCGCGGCGACGATGCCCGCGCCGAGATACAGCGACAGCCCGACCATGAGCATGGGGCGGCGGCCGAGCGCGTCCGACAGCGGCCCGTAGAACAGCTGGCCGAACGCCAGTCCGAGGATGTAGATGCCGATGGTCGCCTGCACCGCCGCGCTGTTGGTGTGCAGCGCACGCGCCGCATCGGGCAGAGCGGGCACGAACATGTGCATGGCCAGCGTGCCGCTCAGCGTGATCATCACCAGCAGCCAAAGCGGCGCACGCACCTTGCCGATCGCGGTCACGGGCGCGTTCATGCGGGCCTCCCCGCATCATCGGATTCGAGCTTCTGCAGTTGCGCTCCAATGCTTTGCAGCACGGTGAACGCGGCCGTCAACTCGTCCGGGCTCACGGCGGAAAAGAGCTTCAGGCGCTCCTCGGCGATCAGAGCCTTCACCTGGCGCACGATCTCCAGCCCCTTGGGCGTGATGCCGATGGTCTTGGCGCGGCGGTCCACATGTCCGGCGCGAACGATCAGCCCCGCCGACTCCAGCCCGTCCAGCAGTCGCACGACCGATGAACTGTCGAGCCCCAGCGACGCCGCCAGATCCTTTTGCCGCATCGGCGCCGTGGCGCGCTCCAGATGCGTGAGCGGCAGCCAGGTCGCCTCCGTCAGCCCGAGCGGCCGCAGCAGGCGGTCCACCACGCGGCGCCATTGCCGATTGAGTTGCCCCATCGTGAACATGATGTTCTGCTGAACCTGAGGCAGGGTTTGCGCTTCGTGGAGCGACATGGATTGTTGTTCTTCGAAATAGATGACATGTCAATTATTTCAGAAATCCTATGGTTTACCCGAATGAATTGGCAAAAATCCATGGACCGCTCATGGTCGCGGACTCCGCAGCACATACATCGCTGACAGCCACAGCGTGCGCGCACTCAGAGCGTATTTACGCTGCCTCAAGCCAACGCACGTTCATCCACCACCTTCAAACCATCCGCAGGCAGGCTTCCTGCGGACACCAGTTGCACGTCGGTGCGCAGACGGGTGATGTCCCTGAACGCAGCAGCGACCGCATCGGCAAACGCAGTCCCCTGCTCAAGCGACTCGAGCTGCAGCGTCAAATGGTCCTGTTCATTGACTCTGCTGATGATCAAGCGGCACTTGTCCACCTGAGGCACGCGCTGGACGATCTGGTCGATATGCACCGGGTGCACGAACATGCCGCGCACCTTGGCGGACTGGTCCGCGCGACCGAGCCAGCCCTCGAGTCGTGGAGCCGTTCTGCCCGTGGGACAGACGCCGGGCAGCACGGCGGAAAGATCCCCGGTGGAGAAGCGGACCAGTGGATAGTCCGGGTTCAGCACGGTCACCACGACCTCTCCGACTTCGCCGTCCGCAACCACGTGAGATGTACCGGGCTCCACGATCTGGACGATGACCTGCTCGTCGAGCACAAAGCCTTCGCGCGCCACCGTTTCATAGGCGATGAGGCCCAGGTCGGCGGTGGCATAGGTCTGGAACACGTCCACGCCCTGACTCTTGAACCACTCGACTTGACTCGCAGGGCAGGCCTCTCCGCTCACGGACGCGACGCGCAAGCCTGGCAGTTCACGCCCTTGCGCACGGGTTTTCTCAAGCAAAATCCGTAAAAATCCAGGCGTTCCGCAGTAGGCATCGGGCCTCAGTTCCTCCATGGCTGCAATCTGTTGCTCGGTCTGCCCGACTCCGGCGGGGAAGACCGTGCACCCAAGCGCATGCGCTCCCGCTTCAAACATGAATGCACCGGGCGTCATGTGGTAGCTGAAAGCGTTGTGCACAAGATCGTCAGCGCCGAAGCTCGCCGCATGCAGCGCGCGCGCCATGCGCCAGTAGTCCGGCTGCACTCCTTGCGGCTCGTAGATCGGTCCGGGAGACGCAAACAGGCGCGGCATGCCAGGACCTTTTCGGAGCCTGGAAAACCCACCGAACGGCTCGCGATGCAACCCCGCACGCTGCCTCGCGAACAGATCGGACTTGCGGGTGATGGGAGTGTTCGAGAGCGCATCGACATCGCGCAGCTGCGATGGGTCGATGTCCTTCAAGCCATCCTTCAGCGCGGGAGCCGCCTCCTGCGCCGCCGTCAAGACCGAGCGAAGGGCTGCGAGTTGCTCCGCTGTTCGCTGATCGATGCTGCGCGTCTCCAGCGCATCGAAGTATTCGCGGGATGAAGTCATGATGGAATCCGTCCGGTGAAGTGATGCAGATGGTGGCGGAACACTCAGGCCAGCCAGCGCTTGCGCCGCTTGTAGCTCTTGACTTCGCGAAAGCTCTTGCGCTCTTCGCCGCCCACGCCGAGATAGAACTCCTTGACGTCCTCGTTGCTGCGCAGCTCCTCCGCGTGTCCGTCCATCACCACGCGGCCGCTCTCCAGTATGTAGCCGTAGTCGGCATACTTCAGCGCCATGTTGGTGTTCTGCTCCGCGATCAGAAAGCTCACCCGCTCCTTGCGGTTGAGGTCCTTCACGATCTCGAAGACTTCCTCCACGATCTGCGGAGCCAGCCCCATCGATGGTTCATCGAGCAGCACCACGCTGGGGTTCGTCATCAACGCGCGTCCAATGGCGCACATCTGCTGCTCGCCGCCCGAGGTGTAGGCGGCCTGCGAACTGCGCCGGGTCTTGAGGCGCGGAAAGTACGCATACACCTTCTCGAGGTTGCGGGCGATTTCAGCCTTGTCGCTGCGGGTGTAGCAGCCAGTCAGCAGGTTTTCCTCGATGGTGAGGTGCGCAAAGCAGTGCCGCCCTTCCATCACCTGCACCACGCCGCGCCGCACAAGCTGAGCCGGAGTCAGGCTGTCGATGCGTTCGCCTCGCAGCTCGATGCTGCCCTTGGTGACCTCTCCGCGCTCGCCCTTGAGCAGGTTGGAGATGGCACGCAGCGTCGTGGTCTTGCCCGCGCCATTGCCGCCGAGGATGGCGGCGACCTGACCTTCGGCCAAGGTCAGCGAAACCCCCTTGAGCACGAGGATCACGTGGTTGTAGATGACCTCGATGCCGTTGACGTTCAGAACGATGTTATTCATGCAAAGGTGTCCAACATGCGGGGACGCGGTCCAGCGCGCCCCCGCGTTGAAAGGCCGGAGTCCGGGTTACGAATTGCAGTCTTCGGCAGAACGGCGCGTCTGCTTTTTCTCGGCCAGATGCCTGTCGACCGCATCCTTGAGCAAGGGTTTGATCACGTTCGGGTCGGCCTGCAGCCAGTCCGAGCTCGCGTTCCACTTGCTTCCATCCCATGTATAGGCCTTGGCCGACGATGGCCCCATGTGGTCCTTGCAGGTGGTGACGATGGGACGCATGATGTCCGCGATGCCCAGTTCCTCAAGGCGCTTCTGGTCAATGTTGAGGTTCTCGTAACCCCAGCGCGCCTGCACGGGGGACATCACCTTGCCCTTGCCGAACTTCTCCTGAGCGCGGCGAACGCCTTCCACCGACATCATCGCGTTCATCAAGCCGCGCATGTAGAGCGCCTCGCCCACCTCTTCTTTCGGCCCCGATCCATTGCCCTTGGCGTGCAGCTTTTCAAGCACTTCCTTGGCGATCTTGGAGCTGGCGCCCGGCCCTGGCAACAGCAGCACGGCACTGTAGCCGTCGGCACCTGAAATGCCCTTCACATCGGACTCGGACCCGGAAGGCCACACACCGATCATCTTGTTGCGTGCATATCCCGTGGACTGCGCTTCCTTCAGCGCGGTCGAGTTCATCACCCCCCAGCCCCACAACAGCACATAGTCCGGACGGCTCTGGCGAATCTGCAGCCACGCGGCCTTCTGGTCCACGCCGGGGTGCGACACCGGCAGCGTCGCCAGTTCGACCCCGTTCGCCTTGGCCCGTGCGGTGAGCACCGGGATGGATTCCTTGCCGTAAGGACTGTCGTGGTAGAGCAGCGTCACCTTCTTGCCCTTGAGCTTGTCCATGCCGCCCGCCCTCTGCGCGAGGTACTGGAACTGCGTGTCGGCCGACGCCCAGTGCGTTCCACCGATCGGGAAACTCCATTTGTAGGCCTCTCCGTCCGCGCTCTCGCTCACGCCATAGGCCGGTGTCAGAATTGGAATCTTGTCGGCCGCACCGCGCTCGGTCAGCGCAAACGTGATGCCGGTGGACATGGTCTGGAACACGGTCGCACCACCGTGCTTGTCCTTGAGCCGTTCATAGCACTCGACGCCCCGATCGGTGGCGTAACCCGTCTCGCACTCCTCCCACAGCACCTTCACCCCGTTGATGCCGCCGTTCAGATTGACCAGCTTGTAGTAGTCGACGAACCCGTTGGCCCACGGCGTTCCACTCGGAGCGTAAGGTCCCGTCCGGAAGGTCAACATGGGAAAGTACTGCTGCTTTTCCTGCGCGGCAGCAGGTGCCGATGCGATGGATGCGAGCGCGGCGACCGCTGCGCTCAAAGTGGCGAAGGTGCGTTTCATCGTGTCTCCAATCAGTTGTTTTCATACGGCCCATTCACAGCTGGCGGTCCCTCTCGGGGCCGCACTCGATCAATGAGGAAACGGCCAGATCCTCAAACGTTGCTTTCCAAGTGACCACAGCTTGCTGAGCCCATGCGGCTCCACAATGAGGAACCAGACGATGAGTCCCCCGAAGATCATGGTTTCGATGTGCGCGACCGTGGCCGTGGAGATCGTCAGTCCGAAGAGCGCTCCCAGCGCTGGCAGCGCCTGGCTGAGAAAGATGGGGAGCAGCACCATGAATGCGGCGCCCAGAAAGCCGCCCATGATGGAGCCCATGCCGCCGATGATCACCATGAAGAGCAGACGGAACGAGATCTCCACGGAGAACGCGGCCGGCTCCCATGCGCCAAGGTGCACGAAGGCCCACAGCCCCCCGGCGATGCCGATGATGAAGGAGCTGACGGCAAACGCGCTGAGCTTTGCATACATGGGGCGAATGCCGATCACCGACGCCGCCACATCCATGTCGCGAATCGCCATCCACTCACGGCCTGCGGCGCTGCGCACCAGGTTCTTGGCGATGAGTGCGAAGAAGATGACGAAGGCAAGGCAGAACATGTACTTGCTCGCCGCAGTATCAATCTGCCAAGGGCCGACGTGCAGGTTCCCCACCGACACCGAACCCGAAGACGAGTTGTTGGTGAGCCACTTCACACGCAGGAACAACCAGTCGCTGAAGAACTGTGCGGCAAGCGTCGCCACAGCGAGATATAGGCCCTTCACCCGCAGACTCGGCAGGCCGAAGATGATTCCGTAGACCATGGCGAAGAACCCGCCCAGCAGCAGCGCCGGCACCAGCGGCATGTCCTGCACCCGCGCCATGACGTTGAATGCGCCATAGGCACCGATGGCCATGAACGCGCCGGATCCAAGCGAGATCTGGCCGCAATAGCCCACCAGAATGTTCACCCCGAGCGCCGCCAGCGACATGATCAGAAATGGAATGCCGATGGCGCGCAGCACGTAATCCGAGGCCAGACCCGGTATGACGACACATGCGAGCACCAGCAAGGCGATCAGCGCATACCGATCCTGTGCGATCGGAAGAATCTGTTGATCCGAGCGGTAGCTGGTCTTTATCTGGCCGTTTTCTCTGTATAGCATGGGATGTCTCTTGTCTTGGGTGCGTTTGAGAAGGCAGATGGAAAGATCAGACGCGATCGATGATCTTTTCGCCGAACAGTCCCTGAGGACGGACCAGCAGGAAGAGCAGCGCCAGCACATAGGCAAACCAGATCTCGATGCCCCCGCCGACCAGCGGGCCGAGATAGACCTCGGAGAGCTTCTCCCCCACGCCGATGATCAGGCCGCCGATGATGGCGCCGGGCACCGATGTAAGGCCTCCGAGAATGATCACCGGCAGCGCCCGCAAGGCCACCGATGCAAGTGAGAACTGCACACCGAGTTTGGAGCTCCAGATCATTCCCGCCACCAGCGCCACGATGCCCGCGACGCTCCACACGATGACCCAGATGCGGTTGAGCGGAATGCCGATGGACAGCGCAGCCTGGTGGTCATCGGCCACCGCACGCAAGGCACGCCCGGTTCCGGTCTTCTGGAAGAAAATGGACAGCACGCCCACCAGCACGGCAGCGATCAGCGCCGCGTACAGGTCTTCCTTGTTGATCAGCAGACCGCCCTCGAAGGCCTGGTCCAGCACGAACACCGGCTCCTTGGGCATGCCGATGTTGATCTGGTAGATGCTGCTGCCGAAGACGGTCTGCCCCAACCCATCCAGAAAGTACGAGATGCCGAGCGTCGCCATCAGCAGCGTCGCGCCCTCCTGATTGACCAGATAGCGCAGAGCGAGGCGCTCCACGAGCCACGCGATCAACAGCATGCACAGGCCCGCGAACACGAAGGCCATGAGATTTGCCACCAGCAGGCTCGTGATGCCGAACCACTGCGGAATCCACTCGGAAAAGCGGGCCATCGCCAGCGCTGCGAAAAGCACCATGGCGCCCTGCGCAAAATTGAAGACGCCCGAGGCCTTGAAGATCAGCACGAAGCCCAGCGCCACCAGCGCGTACAGCATTCCTGCCATCAGACCGCCGAACAGAGTTTCCAGAAAGAATGACATGTGCGCCTCCGGATGCGATCAGTGCGTGGTGCCGAGATAAGCCCGGATCACCTCTTCGTTGTGGAGCACTTCATCCGGAGTGCCGTCGGCGATTTTCTTGCCGTAGTCGAGCACCACGACGCGGTCGGAGATATCCATCACCACGCCCATGTCGTGTTCGATCAGCACGATGGTGGTGCCGAACTCGTCGTTCACGTCCAGAATGAAGCGGCACATGTCCTGCTTCTCTTCGAGATTCATGCCCGCCATCGGCTCGTCCAGCAGCAGCACCTGCGGCTCCATCGCGAGTGCGCGACCAAGGTCCACGCGCTTCTGCAGGCCGTACGGAAGCTGTCCGACAGGCGTCTTGCGATGCGCCTGGATCTCCAGAAAGTCGATGATGTGCTCGACGAAAGCCCGGTGCCGCTCTTCCTCGCGCTGCGCCCCGCCGATGCCGAAAGGGTTGCGGAAGGCCTGCGAGAGCAGACTGCTTCTGATGCGCAGATTGCGGCCGGTCATGATGTTGTCGATGACGCTCATGCCCTTGAACAGCGCTAGATTCTGGAAGGTGCGCGCCACGCCCATCTCCGCCACTTCACGGCTGCTCAGATGCTTGAAGGTTTTGCCTTTGAAGGTGATCGTTCCTTCCTGCGGCGTGTACACCCCGTTGATGCAGTTGAGCATCGAGCTCTTGCCCGCTCCGTTCGGTCCGATGATGGACCGAACCTCGTGCTGGCGCACATTCAGGCTGATGTCGGTGAGCGTCTTCACGCCCCCAAAACGCAGACTGATGTGCTGCACGTCCAGAATGACATCGCCGATTTTCTTCTTGCTCATACCGTGGCGACTCCTGCTTCGACTTTCGCGGGTGGGAAGGTTCTGGCGTCGAGCAACTTGAGCGTCGCGCTGATGTGTCCGGTGCGCCCGTCCTCGTACTTCACCTGTGTCTGCACGTATTGCTCCGACTGCGCGCTGTAGAGCGCATCGACCAGCACTGCGTATTTCTCGCCGATGAATCCGCGACGTACCTTGTTGGTGCGCGTGAGTTCACCGTCGTCGGCATCCAGCTCCTTGTGCAGCACCAGAAAGCGGCTGACCTGGCTGCCCGCCAGCAAGGTGTCGCGCGAGAGGTCTTCATTGACCTTCTCCACGCACTCGCGGATGAAGTCGCTCACCTCCGACTTGCCCGCCAGATCGGTGTATCCCGCATAGGGCAGGTTCTTGCGCTCGGCCCAGTTGCCCACCGCATCGAAGTCGATGTTGAGCATCACGCACACCCGGTCACGTCCGTCGCCGAAGGCCACGGCCTCCTTGATGAACGAATAGAACTTGAGCTTGTTTTCCACGTACTTGGGCGCGAACATCGCATTCGAGAACGCGCCGCCCTGCAGCCGGCCCACGTCCTTGACGCGGTCGATGATCTTGAGATGCCCGCTCGCATCGATGAACCCGGCGTCGCTGGTGCGATACCAGCCGTCTTCGGCGATCACCTCTGCCGTGGCCTTGGGGTTCTTGTAGTACTCCTTGAGCAGACCCGGCGACTTGACCAGCACTTCGCCGCTGTCGCTGACCTTGATCTGCACGCCGTCGCACGGCACGCCTACGGTGTCCGATCGCGCCTCGTTGTCGGGATGCAAACAGACGAACACCGCCGTTTCGGTCGATCCGTAGAGCTGCTTGAGATTCACGCCGATGGACCGGTAAAAGCTGAACAGGTCCGGTCCGATGGCCTCTCCGGCCGTGTAGGCGACACGCACCCGCGAGAACCCCAGGTTGTTGCGCAGCGGCCCATAGATGAGCAGATTGCCGATCTGGTATTTGACGCGGTCGATCCAGCCGACGGGCTTGCGGTCCAGCAGCGCGGGTCCCACGCGCCTTGCGACCGACATGCACGCGTGGAACATCCGGCGCATGATCGGGCCCGCGTCCTCCATGCGGATCATCACGTTGGTGAGCAGCCCCTCGAACACGCGAGGTGGTGCGAAATAGTAGGTGGGACCGACCTCCTTGAGATCGATCGATACCGTGCTGGCGCTCTCCGGGCAGTTCACCACATAGCCCACCACCAGCCATTGCGCATACGAGAAGATGTTCTGCCCAATCCATGCGGGAGGCAGATAGGCCAGCACTTCCTCGGTGTTCTTCAAGTTGTCGAATTTCGCTCCCGCCTGCGCACGATCGATGAGCGATGCATGCGTATGCACGACGCCTTTGGGATTGCCGGTCGTGCCGCTGGTGAAGAACATCGCCGCCACATCGGCAGAGCTGCCCGCTTCGACCCGATTCAGAAAGAATTCAGGATGCTGACGCGAGAACTGCCTCCCACGCTCGAGCAGCGCATCAAGCGCCGACAGGCCGGGCTCATCGTAGTTGCGCAGGCCCCTCGGCTCGTCATACCAGATGCTGACGAGTTGCGGACATTGCTCGCGCACTTCGAGCAGCTTGTCCACCTGCTCCTGATCTTCAACGATGCAGAAGCGGACTTCGGCATTGTTGATGGGGAAAACGCACTCCGTCGCCACCGCGTCCTGGTAGAGCGGCACAGGAATCGCACCAATCGACTGGGCCGCGAGCATCGCCGCATACAGCCGCGGACGGTTGCTGCCCAGCAGCACCAGATGCTCGCCCGGCTGCAGACCCGCGTCATGCAGACCGCAGGCCAGTTCCTGCACCAGTGCTGCAAGCTCGGACCATGTCGTGGTCTGCCAGATGCCGTACTCCTTCTCCCGCATGGCAGGGGCCTGCGGGCGGGTGGCGGCTTGCTGCAGCATCAACCGAGGGAAAGTGGATTGCACATCGGCTCCAGGTTGTGAAAATCGCTCAATGCGTCGGGGTGGACAAAGGCAGGCCATGCCGGCTCGCCAATGCGAGAAAGCACTCCTGCAGGGACCTGTCGGCAGATCGCAAGGCGACGGCCCGGCAGTACTTCCAGTGCGCCTCCGACAGCGCCGCGCCCAGATCAACGGCCTGTTGAAGGCGTTTCATCGCCAGGCGCTCGTGCCCGAAGCGCATGCTGCGCTCCAGCAGTGCCACCACGCTGTTCTGCCCGATCTCGCGCGCATCGGACGCGGCGGTCTCGCAGGCGCCGATGCGCATCTGCCGCTTGAGATGGCGCACCTGCTGCCTTCCCCGCAGAAGCGTTCGGATTGGAATCGATGTGCTCATTCAGTCACCTCAATCATCATTGGCGCCGACCGGAGGCCGGTCCAGCACATACACGGTTCCATGAATCAGCGCGATGTGCGCATCGTCCGAGGCCCGCGAAATCCGCACCTGGTAGCTGCCGATCTTTCGCGACCGACTGACCTCGTAGGCGTGCGCAATCAGCCAGTCCCCCTCGTCCACGGCGGTGGAGATGCTCAGTTGTCCGTCCACCAGCGTGGCAAGGTGTCCTTGCGAATTGCAGGCCAAACCCAGCGCCATGTCCCCCAGCGAGAACAGCATCCCGCCGTGGCACTTGCCGTTGAAGTTGATGTGCTTGCGTTGCACCTTCATGCGCAGCGTGGTGCTGCCTCTGGATGCGGCGACCAGCTCCATGCCCAGCAGATTGGCGACGTTGTCGGAGGCGATGAATTTCGACAGCTGCCGATACGCATCTCTCGCCCCGCCAACCTCGTGGCGCACGCCGCGCGCCGGGCGCTGCATGAGCACGTCCACGAGGGCATCAACGCCATCACCGCTCGTGGCCACGACCTTCAGCACCTCGGGCAGCGCATTCTTCTCCTTGCGCAGCGCAAGCATCGCGCGCAGATCCGCCTCTGTCTTGCGCGAGTCCGGCAGGTCGGACTTGGTGACCACGAAGACATCGGCAATCTCCAGAATTCCCGCCTTGATGGCCTGCACATCGTCGCCAAGCCCGGGCGGACAGACGACGATCTTGGTATCGGCATAGCGGGTGATCTCGACCTCGGACTGCCCTGCTCCGACGGTTTCCACGATGATCACATCGAAGCCCGAGGCGTCGAACAGATCGATCACGTCGGACGCCGCCGTGGCAAGCCCGCCAAGATGGCCGCGCGATGCCAGCGAGCGGATGAATACGCCCTCGTCCGACTGGCGCTCACCCATGCGGATGCGGTCACCCAGCACCGCTCCGCCCGTGAACGGACTTGAAGGGTCCACCGCAGCAACGGCCACCGTCAAACCACGCTCGCGCAGACAACGGATCATCGCGGAGACCAGCGTCGACTTGCCTCCGCCTGGTGGACCTGTCACGCCGATGACATGGGCTCGTCCCTGTTTCGCAACCATCGCGTGACGGATCGCGTACGCGGACTCACCGCCGCTTTCCAGCGCACTGATCGCCCTGCCGATGGCCCGGCGATCTCCCTCCAGTGCTTGTTGAATGAAGGCTGTATTCATGTCGTCACACCACGGTCAGAGGATGGCCGAAGCCCAGTTCCTTGCGCAGCGTGCCGCAGATCTCGCCGTGCGTCGCGCCCGCCTCCGCCGCCTTGACGACATGCTCGAAGACATTGGTCTTGCGTGTCTCGGTCGAGCGCGCCAGTTCCTTCAATGCACGCTCCACATCGTCGTTGGACCGCGTCTTCTTGAACTCCGCCAATTGCTTGAGGTAACCCTGCATGCGCTCGGGCTGAGGGTATTCAAGCGTGGGATAGGAGGCGGGGTCTTCCTCGGTCTGGTACGCATTGACGCCGACCACCGTCTGCTCGCCCGAATCCACCTTCTTCTGGAAGGCAAGGGCCGAGTCGCCGATCATCTGCTGGACGATGCCCTTTTCCACCGCGTTGTACATGCCGCCCGCCTCGTCGATCATGGCGATGATCGAGAGAATCTTCTGCTCCATATCGTCGGTGAGCGACTCGACGTAGTAGGAGCCACCCAGCGGATCGATCACATCGGTCAGATGCGCCTCTTCACGAAGAATGTTCTGTGTGGCCACCGCGATGCGGGCCGCCTCGGTCGTCGGCGTGGAGAACACCTCGTCGTAGCCGTCGGTGTGCAGAGACTGCAGCCCGCCCAGAATGCCCGCCATGGCCTGCGTGGTGACGCGGGCGATGTTGTTGAGCGGCTGCTGGCGCGTGAGGTCGACACCCGAGGTCTGGCCGTGGAACTTGAAGCGCCACGAGCGTGGGTCCTTGGCGCCGAAGCGCTCGCGACACAAGCGCGCCCATACGCGTCGGCCCGCACGGAACTTGGCCACTTCCTCGAACAGGCTCACGGAGATGTCGAAGAAAAAGGTGAAGCGCGGCAGGAACTGGTCAGGGTCCATGCCTGCAGCGATGCAGTCTTCCGCATACTGGATGCCCGACGCGAGCGTGAACGCCATGGCTTCGGCCGGAGTGGCTCCCGCCTGCTGCATGTGCTGACCAACGATGGACAGCGGATTCCAGTTGGGCACCTGGGTGTTGCAGAACTTGATGTGATCGATCACCACCCGGCGCGCACCCTGCAGAGCGAGCCGGAAGAACATGTGGTTCGCGACGAAATGCGAGATGCAGTCGCTCTGGTTCGAGGTGCCCGTGATGCTGGTCCACGGAATGCCGCGGCGCTTGGCCACCGCCAGCTCAAAAGCCAGCAGCGTGAACGGAGACGGGTCGTTCATGGCGGTGGACAAATGATCGATAGGAACACCGTCGAGCGCCGTTTCCATGTCCTTGACGTGATTGATCACGGTTCCGCAGGTCCCGAGCAATTCGTGCGGCACTTCGTCAGCGTCGTAGCCCCGGAACACGGAGTTGCAAGGGATCAGCGACAGCGCGGAAGCACCCAGATCCAGGATTTCCTTGACGCGGCTGTTGTAGTCTTCCGGCACGCCGAGGCCGATCAGCTGGCGCTGCGACCAACTGCGTCCGCGGTACATCGTGGCGTAGATGCCGCGCGTGTACGGAAACTGCCCCGGATAGCCGAGCGCATCGTCCTGACGTTCTCCGGACCAGTCCTGCTGCGTGTACAGCGGTTTGATCGACACACCGGAGCGGTTGTGCGTGACGGCATCGCCTTTCACGCCCTGAGCGAATTCACGCTCCCATTTGCGCAACCCCTCGGGTGCCGCTGCCTGCTTGATGTTCAGTACGTCCGCGCTCATGCCGATTCTCCCTGCAGTTGACGACGCTTGGCGGTGAGCGCAATGACGTCAGTGACAACATCGTCGAGTGCGGCACCCGGATGAAACACCCGCGCCACGCCCGCCTCCATCAACATGGCCTCGTCCTTGGTCGGAACGATGCCGCCAACGATGACCTGAACATCGGACAGGCCCGCGTTCTTCAGCGCCGTCATGAGCTGCGGAACAATGAGGTGATCGGTCGCGAGCGACGAGATGCCGATCACGTCGGCGTCCTCTTCGGTCGCCAGCTTGACCACGGTAGCTATCTCTTGCCACGGTGGTGTGTAGATCACCTCCATGCCTGCGTCGCGAAGGGTGGCGGAGATGACGCGGCTGCCCCGGTCATGCCCGTCAAACCCGATCTTCGTGACAATCACCCTAGGCGGACGAACTGCCATCTTGTGTCTCCTTGATCAGCCCCACAAATTTCCTTGCCAGTGCGCGTGGGGAGTCGCGTCCCTGGGGGTTGAACCACAGCGCCGTCCAGTTGAGGGCACCAATCAACATCAATCGCAACGCGCGGCGGTCGGCGCGTGGCACGAGCGGCAATTCATCGACCGCATCGCGAAACGTTTTTTCGTAGGACTCCCGCACCTCGCGCAGCCGCTCTGCAGCCTCGGGGATGTCATCGGGCAGCACGCGGATCAGAACGTTGGCGTAGTTGCTGTCACTGAGCACCGTCTCCAGATGTGCCCGGCACAGCGCCTCGAGCCGATCCCAGGGATCGCGCTCCTTCGCGATGGCCGCCGCCGTCGCGATCTCCAACTCCTTCACGCCCTCGCTGTACACAGCAACAAGCAAGGCCTCCTTGGACGGGAAGTGGTAGTACAGCGATCCCGGAAGCATGTTGGTCTCCACCGCGATCTCCCGCATGGACGTCGCCGCGTAGCCGCGACTTCCAAAGGCGCGGGCTGCGGCGTCCAGCAATTCAGGCAGCCGATTGTCCGAACGGGGCGAGCGGTTGGTGGTTCGTTTGGTGTTCATATAAAAAGCAAACGTTCGTTTGGTATAGTGTGTGAAAACGGATGATGAAAGTCAACGCATGAAAGCTAGGGATTTCACTACGCCGGCGCGGCACTGTGCAGAAAGCACTTGAATCAAAGGACTGCCAAGACGCAGCCATGAGTCAGAGAAATAGCTTTGAAGATATCCCTTGGACCAGCCTCGAGCGGCCATCATGCAAAGAAGAACGTGCCCGGCGGCCGTTGTTGCATGAGAGATTCTGAGCACGGCTGACGACTCCGCCAGTGCGTATCAACATCGGCATCCATGCTGGCGATGGCACTGCGACGATGCGAAGGAAAACGAGCATGGATCAACCGCTGCCGCAGCCCACGTTCAGCCGGGCGGCATGCGGACATCGATGCCAATCGTGGCCGCGACGCAGCCGAGACATTCGAGTGCGACGTGAAATGGAATGCATCCTTCACGCGCACTCCATGCGGAGCCATTTCGGGAAGCGCACCCGAAATGGCCCAGCGCAAGTTCAACCGTCAATCGCGGAAGCCGACCCCGCCTGCTTGCGCAGTTCGAACTTCTGGATCTTGCCGGTGCTGGTCTTGGGAAGGTCGCCAAAGACCACCGCGCGGGGCACCTTGTAGCCCGCCAGATGCTTCTTGCAGTGCGCGACGATGTCTTCCACAGTGGTTGCCGCGCCCGCCTTCAGTTCGATGAAGGCGCACGGCGTCTCACCCCACTTGGGATCAGGCTTGGCGACCACGGCGGCGGCGAGGACGTCGGGGTGGCGATACAGCACGTCCTCGACCTCGATGGACGAGATGTTCTCGCCGCCCGAGATGATGATGTCCTTGCTGCGGTCCTTGATCTTGATGTAGCCATCGGGATACTGCACGGCCAGGTCACCCGAGTGGAACCAGCCGCCACGGAAGGCCTCCTCGGTGGCCTTCGGGTTCTTCAAGTAGCCCTTCATGGCGATGTTGCCCTGGAACATGATCTCGCCCATGGTCTCGCCGTCATGGGGCACGGGCTCCATCGTTTCGGGATCGAGCACGGCGGCCGAGCGCTGCAGGTGATAGCGCACGCCCTGGCGCGCGTTGAGGCGCGCGCGTTCACCGATGTCGAGCGCATTCCACGCCTCGTGCTTGGCACAGACCGTCGCGGGGCCGTAGACCTCGGTGAGACCGTAGACGTGGGTGATGTCGAAGCCCATGGCCTCCATGCCCTCGATCATCGCGGCCGGTGGCGCAGCGCCCGCGACCATGGCCTTCACGCCCGCGGGCACGCCCTCCTTCATCGCCGCCGGCGCGTTCACCAGCAGGCCGTGCACGATGGGCGCACCGCAGTAGTGGGTGACGCCGTGGTTGCGGATCGCGTCGAAGATCGCCTGCGCTTCCACGCGGCGCAGGCAGACGTTGACAGCGGCACGTGCCGCCACCGTCCATGGAAAGCACCAGCCGTTGCAGTGGAACATCGGCAGCGTCCACAGATAGACCGCATGCTTGGGCATGTCCCATTCGAGCACGTTGCTGATCGCGTTAATCGTCGCGCCGCGATGGTGATAGACCACGCCCTTGGGGTTGCCCGTGGTGCCGCTGGTGTAATTGAGCGCGATGGCATCCCACTCGTCGCCGGGCATCTTCCACTCGAATGCGGGATCACCGGCCGCGACGAAGGCGTCATAGGTCTGTGAGCCCACCGACTGCGCGGGCGCGCCGTAGCTCGCGTCTTCCACTTCGATCACGAGCAGTGGCGTGGAGAGCTTGCGCAGCGGCAGTGCCTTGGCCACGAGCACGGAGAACTCCGGATCGACAATCAGCACCTTGGCCTCGCCATGGTCGAGCATGAAGGCGATGGTCTCGGGATCCAGCCGGGTGTTCAGCGTGTTGAGCACCGCACCCGACATCGGCACACCGAAGTGCGCCTCCACCATTGGCGGCGTGTTCGGCAGCATCACAGCCACGGTGTCGTTCTTGCCCACACCAGCCCTCTGCAGGCTGCTGGCCAACTGCCGGCAGCGCGCATAGGTTTGAGCCCAGGTGCGACGCAGATCACCGTAGATGATGGCCAGACGATCCGGATAGACCTCGGCCGTGCGCTCGATGAAGGACAACGGCGTGAGCGCTGCGTGATTGGCTTCGTTCTGGGACAAGTTCTGGTCGTAAATGCTCGTGGACACGATCGATATCTCCTGTATTCAAAGGCTGCGCAAATGATTGTCGCCAGCCCCATTTGGCTGCCGGACATTAGACCAAAGCGGGCTGACGCCAAACTGAGTGAAAACCACATGCCCGAAACCTGAGGCGGCATCGGTCAAAATACCCCCGTGTCCATTCCGCAAACATTCATCCAGGATCTCCTCGCGCGCACCGACGTTGTCGATGTCGTGGGCCACTACGTGCAGCTCAAGAAGGCGGGCGCGAACTACATGGGGCTGTGCCCGTTCCATGGTGAGAAGTCGCCGTCGTTCAGCGTGAGTCCGTCCAAGCAGTTCTATCACTGCTTCGGCTGCGGCAAGAACGGCAATGCCATTGGTTTTCTGATGGACCACGCGGGCCTTGGTTTTCGCGATGCGGTGCAGGACCTGGCCCAGAAGGCGGGCATGCAGGTGCCGGATGACGACAATACGTCTCCGCAGGACCGCGAACGCGCGGTCGCCCAGCGCAAGAAGCAGGCGACGCTCAACGACGTGCTTGAAAAAGCGGGGGAGTCGTGGCGCAGGCAATTGCGCGAATCCCCTCGGGCCATCGCGTATTTCAAGGGACGGGGCGTCTCGGGCACCATCGCCAAGAAGTACGGCCTCGGTTACGCGCCGGAGGGATGGCGCAATCTGGCGAGCGTCTTCCCGAGCTACGATGATCCGCTGCTCGAAGAGAGCGGCCTCGTGATCGTCAGCGAAGAGGACGACAAGCGCTACGACCGCTTCCGCGACCGGGTGATGTTCCCGATCCGCAATGTCAAGGGCGAGTGCATCGGCTTCGGCGGCCGGGTGCTCGGCGACGACAAGCCCAAGTATCTGAACTCGCCCGAGACCGAGGTCTTCCACAAGGGACGCGAGCTCTACGGACTGTTCGAGGCACGCGCCGCGATCCGGGAGTCGGGCTACGCGCTGGTCACCGAGGGCTACATGGACGTGGTGGCGTTGGCGCAGCTCGGCTTTCCCAACGCGGTGGCGACGCTGGGCACGGCCTGCACGCCCGATCATGTGCACAAGCTCTTTCGCTTCACCGACACGGTGGTGTTCAGTTTCGACGGCGACGCGGCCGGGCGGCGCGCTGCGCGCAAGGCGCTTGATGGCGCCCTGCCCTACGCGAGCGACACGCGCAGCGTGAAGTTTCTGTTTCTGCCCAGCGAGCACGATCCCGACAGCTTCGTGCGCGAGTACGGCACCGACGCCTTCGCGCGCCATGTGGGTGACGCCACGCCGCTGAGCCGCTTTCTGGTCGAGGCCTCCGGTGAAGGCTGTGATCTCGGCACCGCCGAGGGCCGCGCCCGCATGCTGGCCAACGCCCGCCCGCTCTGGGGCCTGTTGCCCGACGGCGCGCTCAAGCGCCAACTGCTGGGCGAGTTCGGCGAACTGGGCCAGCTTCCGGCGGGCGAACTCGGCCAGCTCTGGTCTCAGGCACAACCGCCAGCGCAGCCGGGCCGCTCCGGGCCGCGTGCGCCTTCGTCCGGCGGCATGGGTGCACCGGACGACGGCATGCCCTGGGACATTCCAGCCGATCTCGCCCCTTGGGAGCGCGACGGCGAGCCCTCATTCGCGCCGCCCGATGGCTACCCCTCCCAAGGCGGCTATCCATCGACCGCGCCACAGTTTCAGAAAAAACCCTGGACACCCGGCAACGGCAAGGGCCCCTGGAAGAAGCGCTGGGGCAAAGACGCGGATCTGCCACCTCAACCACCGCTGCCGCGCGACGCCGTCGCCAAGCGCGAGGACCACGCGGTGCGGCTGGTGCTCTCGCACATGGAATTCCTCGAAGAACTGTCGCACGAAGACCACACCACGCTCTGCGACCTGCCCGCGCCGCACGGGCCGATCTTCGTCTGGCTCGAAGGCCAGTTGCACGAGCATGGCCCCGTCGCCTGGGCCGTGCTGCAGGAGTCGCTTGCCGGCCACGAGCACGAGGCCAAGATCCGCAAGCTCATGAGCGGCTCCCACGCCCAGACGGAGGGAGACATGACCGAGCTGCGCGAAGAATTGCGCGGCATCGTCAACCGGCTGCTGATCGACCAGCTCAGACGGCAGGAAAACGAGCTGATCCAACAGGCGGCACGCGATCCTGCGGCGCTTGAAAAATACAAACAATTACAAATTCGCCGCGTGGCACTGGAAAACCCCAAGCTGTCAAGCACTTGATTTGCCTGTAAAAGGTATAATTTAAGGCTTGTTGGCAAGAGCGACAGCAGCACCTCCGGATCAGGCGACCGTGACAAACACGCACAACAGCCTACCCCACCGCAAGGACTGCACTCCAAATGTTCGCCCAGACATCTTGCTGCAGAGGATTTGATCCTCACCTGCGAAGGCAACGGAAACGTCCTTCGCCTGCTAGCCCGCGCCGGGATGGATGGCGCTTGAGTTTTCTTTGTGAGTCCGTTTTTGAACCTGAGGTAATGCATGCCCGCTCAAAAGTCCGCGAAGCCAGCCAAGACCGCTCCAGCCAAAAGCACGGCTGCGAAGACCGTTGCCAAGACCACGACGCCCGTAAAGCCCGTTACGTCCGTTGCCAAAGCTGCTGTGAAATCCGTTGCCAAGGCCCCCGCCAAAGCCGCGCCTGCAAAGAAGGTCGCGGCCAAGCCCGCCAAGGCAACCAAGAAAGAAGAAGTCAAGACCGTGCCTGCCAAGAAATCCGTAGCCTCTGCAGAAACCACTGATGAATTGAAGAAGAAGCCTGCTCGCGGCGCCGCCGCTGACGACGCGGGTGACGACGAAACCACCGCCAAGAAGCGCCCCGGCCGTCCCGCCAAGGCCGCCGCCGAAGGCAAGGCGCCCGCCAAGCGCGGCCGCAAGCCCAAGGCCAAGGAAGACGAAGGCTCGGACGACGATGCCGACCTGTCGGACATCGAGTCCGATCTCGAAGGCGAACCCGAGGCCGAAGTCGAACAGGCCGCGACCGTCGAGAAGGTCAAGCCGCTGCGCATGAAGATCAGCAAGGCCAAGGAACGCGCCTTGATGAAGGAATTCGGCCTGGACGAAACCGTCCTGTCCGAAGAAGACATGGCCAAGCGCCGCTCGCAGCTCAAGAAGCTGATCACGCTGGGCAAGACGCGCGGCTACCTCACGCAAGTCGAAATCTCCGACCACTTGCCCGACAAGCTGGTCGATGCCGAAACGATGGAAGTCGTGGTCACCATGTTGAACGACATGGGCGTGGCCGTGTACGAGCAGACTCCCGATGCGGAAACCCTGTTCCAGAACAACGTCACGCCGACCGCCACGACGGTCGAAGAAGCCGAAGAAGAAGCCGAAGCGGCTCTGTCGACGGTGGACTCCGAATTCGGCCGCACGACCGACCCGGTGCGCATGTACATGCGCGAAATGGGCACGGTCGAACTGCTGACCCGCGAAGGCGAAATCGAAATCGCCAAGCGCATCGAAGGCGGCCTGCAGGACATGATGGAGGCGATCTCCGCATCGCCCGCCACCATCGCCGAAATCCTCTCGATGGGCGAAGAAATCCGTGAAGGCAAGGTCGTGATCTCGACCATCGTCGACGGCTTCTCCAACCCCAACGAAGCCGACGACTACGTGGCCGAAGAAGACTTCGACGAATTCGATGAAGACGACGACGACGACGGCAAGGGCGGCTCCAAGGCGCTGACCAAGAAGCTCGAAGAGCTCAAGAACGAAGCGCTGAGCCGCTTCGACACGTTGCGCGGTCACTTCGAGAAGATGCACAAGGTCTACGACAAGGACGGCTACGGCGGCGCCGTGTACATGAAGATCCAGCACGACATCTCGGCTGAGCTCATGACGATCCGCTTCACCGCCAAGACCATCGAGAAGCTGTGCGACATGCTGCGCGCCCAGGTGGACGACGTGCGCAAGAAGGAGCGCGAGCTGCGCCGCATCATCGTGGACAAGTGCGGCATGCCTCAGGAAACCTTCATCAAGGACTTCCCGCCCAATCTGCTGAACCTGCAGTGGGTCGAAAAGCAGGCCGCCGCCGGCAAGCCATGGAGCAACATCCTCTCGCGCAACATCCCGCCCGTGCAGGAACTCCAGCAGCGCCTGATGGACCTGCAGTCGCGCGTGGTCGTGCCGCTCACCGAGCTCAAGGACATCAACAAGCGCATGAACGCGGGTGAATCCGCTTCGCGCGATGCCAAGAAGGAAATGATCGAGGCCAACCTGCGTCTCGTGATCTCGATCGCCAAGAAGTACACGAACCGCGGTCTGCAGTTCCTCGACCTGATTCAGGAAGGCAACATCGGCCTGATGAAGGCGGTGGACAAGTTCGAATACCGTCGCGGCTACAAGTTCTCGACCTATGCCACTTGGTGGATTCGTCAGGCCATCACGCGCTCCATCGCTGACCAGGCCCGTACGATCCGCATCCCGGTGCACATGATCGAAACCATCAACAAGATGAACCGCATCTCGCGCCAGCACTTGCAGGAGTTCGGCTTCGAGCCCGATGCGTCGATTCTGGCCGCCAAGATGGAGATCCCCGAGGACAAGATCCGCAAGATCATGAAGATCGCCAAGGAGCCGATCTCGATGGAAACCCCCATCGGCGACGACGACGACAGCCATCTGGGCGATTTCATCGAGGACAGCAACAACACCGCGCCTGTCGATGCAGCGATGCAAGCCGGCCTGCGCGATGTGGTCAAGGACATCCTCGACGGCCTCACCCCGCGCGAAGCCAAAGTGCTGCGCATGCGCTTCGGCATTGAAATGTCCACCGACCACACGCTGGAAGAAGTGGGCAAGCAGTTCGACGTGACGCGCGAGCGGATCCGTCAGATCGAAGCCAAGGCGCTGCGCAAGCTCAAGCACCCCAGCCGCTCCGACAAGCTGCGCAGCTTCATCGACTCGCTGTAATCCGCAACGAGCGCAAGCTGAAAACCAAAGCCCCGCATGTGAAAGCATGCGGGGCTTTTTGCTGCGCGCGTAATTTGATCGCGCGCGACCGCCAACACACGCCCGCGACGAACCCATCCCATCTCTCCACCCCTCTCGCATGTCAACCTAGCGCAAACACCGATGGGATGGCCGTTCGATGACGGCTGAATGACAGCTTCGTTTCGCATGATTTCAGCAAACAACAGGAGCTCAACATGCGCACGACACGGCAATCACTCCTTTCCACGGCCACCTCTGGAGCACTCCTCTCCTCCATGGATCGCCGCCGCTGGCTTCTCGGCGGTGCCGCGCTTGCCTGCGCCGGGCTGTCGCCGCTGCGTTGGGCCGAGGCCAACCCCGGCCCACGCCTCGGCGAGAAACTGCACATCGTGATTCCCGCGAATCCCGGCGGCGGATGGGATCAGACGGGACGAGCGCTCGGCGCGGCGCTCGTGGACAGCGGCGTGGTGGGACAGGTGAGCTATGAGAACATCGGCGGCAAGGGAGGCACCATCGGACTGGCGCGCTATGCCGAGCAATACGCGGCGGCGCCCAACGCGCTGCTGATCGGCGGCATGGTGATGGTGGGTGCGATCGCTCTGCAGAAGCCTCCCGTGGACCTGCGGCAGATCCGTCCACTGGCCCGGCTGACGAGCGACTATCTGGTGGTCGCGGTGGCGGCCGATTCACCGATCCGCGACGCCAAGGGACTGATGCAGGCGATGCACAGCGACATAAAGTCTCTCACTGTGGCGGGCGGCTCCGCCGGTGGGGTGGATCACATGTTCGCGGGCATGCTCGCTCGCGCGGCCAAGGTAGCGCCCGATCAACTGCAGTACAAGCCCTTTCCGGGCGGCAGCGATGTGGTCGAATCGGTCCTCAACGGTCAGTCTCAGGTGGCGATTTCCGGATTCAGCGAAATGAGCGAAGGTCTTTCGTCAGGCCGCCTGCACGCACTCGGCGTATCGGCGCGCAAGCGCATCTACGGCCTGCCTTCGTTCAAGGACATGGGCGTGGATGCCTCCATGGCGAACTGGCGCGCGGTGTTCACGGGCAAGGAGGTCTCCGAAGAGCGCAGCCGCCAGATGCTGGCCGCCATCGAATACGCCGCCGCGCGCGAGAACTGGAAGCGCAGCCTGCAGACCAACCGCTGGGACCCATCGTGGCAGAGCGGCAAGGATTTCAGCGAGTTTCTGGACATGGAGAACACCACGGCGCAGGTGATGAACTACCTGTTGAAACTCAAGGTCTGACAGCGGCCGGCGGCACGGCGCTATAGTCGGTCCTGATCCATCCCGAACACTCAGAACGACAGGCCCCGATCGTGCACATTCCAAGCTCCCCCAACTCCGCATCGACCCACGCTCCGCGCCTGTCCATCGCCGTCATGGGCGCGGGCGCGGTGGGCTGCTATTTCGGTGCGATGCTCGCACGGGCCGGCCACCATGTGACGCTGATCGGCAGACAGTCGCATGTGGAGGCGGTGCTCAAGCGCGGTCTGCGTTTTCAGACTGCCACCGAAGATGTCCACGTGCCGATGACCGCAAGCACCGACGTAGGTGCCGTGCAGGGTGCGGACGTGGTGCTGCTGTGCGTGAAGTCGACCGACACCGAGGCCGCCGCCCGGCAGCTGCAGCCCCATCTCTCGTCCGGCGCGCTGGTGCTCACGCTGCAGAACGGCGTGGACAACGACGAACGTGCGCGCTCGGTGCTCGGCGAGCAGAACCCCGTCGCCGCCGCCGTGGTCTACGTGGCCACCGCCATGCCTGGCCCGGGCCATGTGCGCCACTATGGTCGCGGCGAGCTCGTCATCGCGCCCTCGCCGCTCAGCGATCAGCTGGCACTGCAGTTTCCCGAAGCCGGCATTCCCACGCAGATATCGGACAACGTGCGCGGCGCGCTCTGGTCCAAGCTCATCATCAACTGTGCCTACAACGCGCTGTCGGCGCTCACGCAGATGCCCTACGGCTGGCTGGTCGAACAGAAGACCTCCGGCGTCAATCCGCTGATCGACGAAATCGTCGCCGAATGCATGGCGGTGGCCAAGGCCGACGGCGTGCAGCTGCCGGAGAACATGCTGGACATGGTGCACGGTCTGCCGCAGACCATGCCGGGCCAGCTCTCGTCCACTGCCCAGGATCTGGCGCGCGACAAGCAGACCGAAATCGATCATCTGAACGGCTATGTGGTGGCGCGCGGCCAGGCGCTGGGCATCGCCACGCCGGTCAACAACACGCTGCTGGTGCTCGTGCGCCTTGCGCAGACACCGCGCGGCACGCCCGCGCATTGAGCGCTTGAAGGACTCTCAGGCCATGCCGTGACGCCGCTTCACGGCCTGCGCCTCGGGCGAGCTTGCAAGAAACGCGAGCGCCTTCCACGCCGCATCCACATGCTCGCAGGACGCACCGACCGCGCCCGAAAAAACGGTGATGATCTCGCAATCCGACGGCATGGCGCCCAGAATCGCGATGCCCTCGATGCCGAGCAGTTCGCTCAGTTGCTGAAAGCCTAGGTCCACCGCGCCATCGGCCAGAAGCTTGCCCACGGGCACGCCAGCAGGGGCCTTCAGGAGCCGATCCGCCAGCAGCGGTGCGATGCCCCAGCGCTCGAACAAATGCATCAACGCGGTGCCGCTCGGGCCGCTTGAAAATCCAATGCCTTGCGCAGCCAGCACGGCCGCACGCAACGCCTTGGACGTGGAAACATCGGGCAACGCGGCATCGGCGCGCACCGCCACGGCCGTGGTGGACACGGCAAGCTCCATCAAAGAATCCGGCAGTACATGGCCCGACTGCGCCAGAGCGGCGAGCGCATTCGCGTCCAGTACCACCAGATCAAAAGACTCCCCTGCAGCAAGACGTCGCGTTGCATCGACGCCCCCCACCGATTCGAACTGCAGGGAAATTCCGGCAACTGGGCAGGTTTGTGAAAGCTCAGCCAGCACATGGCGCGTGGCCATCGACGAGATGCCGCGCAAATGGATGACCGTGCTGTTCACAACGTGCCTCTTCCTTGGAGCAAACGATTCAACTCAGAACGAATGGCGCATACCGACGGATATGCCGGACTGTCCCGAACCGGCGGCAGGATTGCTGCCCGTAGCCGCATTGCTCACCGACAGCGCAAGCGTTCCCTTGTTCGAGATATGGCCCGCCGTGGCGTACACCGCCGTGCGCTTGGAGAGGTTGTAGGTACCGCGGATCGCGTAGAGCGTGGCCTCGTTGGCGCTGTTCTTGTAGTCGAGCTTGAACACCTCGCCATCCAGCACGAAGGCGGGCGTGACGCGGTACTGCGCGCCGACGTACCAGAGGTTGCTGCGCTTGGTCGCGGGCGTTGCGTCGTTGCTGCGCGCGATCAGGCCACCGCCGAGCTTGAAGTCCCCGAACTTCGCCCAGCCTGTGGCCGTGGAGCGGCGGTCCTTCAAATCGCTGTTGGTGAGCCCCGCGAACGCGGCCGCGCCGCCGGTGATCTCGTCCATCGCGAGCGCGAGGCCCCAGTTCGCGGCGTCGTACTTGGCCATCACCGACCATTGGCGGCACGCCGATTTGTCGCTCGCGTTCTCACCCGCGCAGTTCGTGCCCGACGGACTCGGGCCCGCATTCACCGTGTCGCGGCCGAAGCTGTAGGTTGCCCCAGCGGTGAAACCGTTGAACGTGCCCTTGTAGGCGATGGCGTTGTCCACGCGCGCGTTCGGCAGATAGCTGTCGAGCGAGCCCGATCCGTAGCTTGCGGAGCCGAGGATGTCGGCATCGAGTTGAGACCAGAACAGCATCGAGTACTGACGGCCCAGCGTCAGCGCGCCCCAGCTGCCCGACAGGCCAACGAACGACTGGCGGCCGAAGAAGCGCCCGCCCTGGTTCAGCGTGCCGCTGTCCACGCCCAGCCCCGACTCGAGCGTGAAGATGGCCTTGAGCCCGCCGCCCAGATCCTCGGTGCCGCGAAAGCCCAGACGCGACGGCATCTGTCCGCCCGTGAGGCCCGGCATGCGCGTGAGGCTGTCGCCGTTCGCGCCCACCTTGTTGATGTATTCGACCGATGAATCGACGATGCCGTAGATGGTGACGTTGCTCTGCGCATGCGCGGCGTTGCCAAGCAATGCGGCAACGCTCGCGGCGGCCAGTGCGATCCGGTGTGGTTTTTTCATGTCTCTCTCCTCGTAGGTCAGTGGTGGTAGTGATGTGGATGGCGTGAAGAAATCTGGCGGATCAGTTGCTCGGCTTGTCCCAGCCCAACGAGCCTGCATCCTTGCCTGCAACGGAGTACAGCGCCTGCGTATTGCGCGTTTTCTGGAATGTCTCGAGCGACTCGCCGCGCATGGCGGCATAGATGTGCAGGTTGGAGACGCCGACGACCGCGCCGAGCTTTTCGAGCATGAAAAAGATCACGCCGTAATGGATGAGCCCCTGCCAGTCGCGCGAGCTCACGAGCGAGCGCTCCTCGTCCGTCAGGCCCGCCTCGCGCATCAACGCGGCCTCGTCTTCCATGAACTTCGCGCGATGGGCCGGGACGATGAGGTCGTGCAGAAAGCGGTTCAGGCGATAGGCCTTGACGCTGCGAGCGATGGTGAACGGATACGTGCCCTTGAGCCGTTCCGCTCCGGCCAGCTGCTCGTTCAGGTGCGCGATGTGGCGATCCCTGGCCTGGGGCCACATCGTCTGCGGCTCCACGGTTTCGTAGATCGCGGTGGCGATGCCGGTCATCGACGGCAGATAGTAGGCGCGGTGCCTGCACGTGACCTGCGCCGACAACGCGCCGCGCATCACCAGCCACATGATGACCTCCGCTCCTTCGAGCCCGCCCAGCGTCGCGTACTCCGCATGCGTGATCGTGGTGAGCTGTTCCGGATCACGCTCGAACAGGTCCATGAAGCGCGCATCCCATTGAGGATCGTTGAAGCCCGCACGCTCGCCATGCACCTGATGCGACAGACCGCCCGTGGCGACGATGGCCACGCGCAAGTCTTCGGGATAGCTCTCGATGGCGCGGCGCAGTGCCTGCCCCAGCTTGTAGCAGCGGCGCGCAGTGGGCAGCGGAAACTGCAGCACGCCCATCTGCAGCGGAACGAGCTTGAGCGGCCAGCCGCTCGCGTCGTGCTGGCACATCACCGACAGTGGCGAGAAGCAGCCGTGATCAAGCGGACGGTCCTGAAAGAACGACATGTCGAACTCGTCGGCCATCAGCGAGCGGCCGATGTGCTCGGCCAGCGCCGGATGGCCTGCGATGGCTGGCAGATCACGCGCCCCCGCGCCCTCGTCCGCGACCTCCCACTTCTCGCCGACACCGAGGGTGAACGCCGAGTAGTGATCGAAGAAGAACGAGGTGACGTGGTCGTTGTAGATGAACAGCAGCACGTCGGGCTTCTTCTCTTCGATCCACGCATGGATCGGCTCGAAGGCTTCAAAGATCGGCGCCCACACGGGGTCGCTGCTCTTGTCGCGGTCGAACGCGAAGCCGATGGTCGGGGTGTGCGATGCGGCAATGCCGCCGATGATCTGTGCCATAGCTGGCTTCTCTCCATGCGCCACTCGGGTGGCAGTTGCGTGTGCGGGCGTCAGGGCTCAAAGCCCTTTGGCGTCCGCGTCCTTCAAGGTCTTGGCGATCCATGCCATGGCTTCGGGCACGTCGTAGTTGCCCGCGTGCGGCTGATCCCATGCGAGGCGGTAGTTCAGGTCGCTCACTTCGGCATCGGCCTTGAGCGCGCGCGCCAGATTCACCGACACGACGAAGGCCGTGTCGCGATCACGCGAGCCATGGCGCACATACCAGTACGGCGCGGTCTTGGAAGCACTGCCGATGTAGTTCATCGGATTGACCAGCTTGAGCTGCGTGGACACCAGCGTGGACGCGGAAAGGAACTGCGCCCAGGTCTGCCGGGTGTCATCCATGCCCGTGCCGTCGCCTGCGGTGTCGTTGTGCGTCCAGCCGTAGTCGGTGAAGTTGGAGTACACCTGCGCCGCCGTACCGAACAGCGACGACTCGCCCGACGACGCGGTGATCGCCATGCCGCTCTGGTCGAACGACGGTGCGTTCTTGAGCTTGGCCTGGGTGACGACAAACTTCAGGTACTTCGCCATGTCGAGCGACAGCACCTTGCCCGCCGCGTTGTCCACCGTCAGCCAGTCGTTGGTGTACTGGCCGGTCTGGCCCTGACTGGTGTAGGTCATCACCTCGCCGAGATTGGGAATCGTCTTGCCCGATGCCATGTAGATTTCGGCGGAACGCGTCACCTCGGCCTTCACTTCGTCCAGCATGTTGTCGGCCGTGAGCGCCGCGCCTGCGGAGGTCTTGAGGTTGAGCGACTTCTGGTAGTCCGCGAACTTCGCCATCAGCTCGGCGGAGCCCGTGGGATTGGGGTTCTGGCTGACGGTCGCACGCGTGCCGAGCACGTTGAACATCCATTCATAGAGGATGTCCGCGTTGCCCAGATCGGTGATCGGGCAGTAGGCGTTGATCGCGAGCACATCGTCCGCGAGCGTGCTCTTGCCCGAGGCGTCAATGCCGGCCGCTCCGGCTTCGGCCAGATAGCTGTTGTAGTCGGCGCTGTTGCCCGATGAGCCGAGAATCGACGACAGCCCGCCGCCGCCGCTCGTGCCGTTGACCACGATGCGCCTGGCGCTGCCGGGCATCAGCGAATCATTGAGCCGCAGATAGCGCACGGCGGCCTTCGCGTCCACCACCACCGAGGGCGACTTGCCTGGATACTTGCCATCCGCGCCCACCACGTTGCGGCTGCGCGTGGCCACGTCAATGTAGACATAGCCCGCCTTGAGCGCAGCGCCCACGTTGCTCGCGCTGCTGTCGAACGTGGCGCCATCCTTCACGCTGGCCTTGACGTAGCTGCTCATCCAGCCCCCATTGTTGACAGCGAAGTAGAGGGCGGTCTTCTGGTCGCTCGCGACGCTCTCGGGCACGAAGATGTTCATGCTCTGGTAGCCACACTTGGTGTTGCTGATGGCGATGGTCTGACCGAGCGAGGTCTGCGTCGCGGCCATCTCCGTCGGCTTGGCGACGTAGCAAACTTCCGGGTACCAGCGCACCGGCACCTTGGTGCCGTCGATGGTGACGTTGATCGTCGTGTACTTGGTCGCGTCGAACTTCAGCGCCGCATCGTTCACGCCCACCGCCGCCGCGCTGTCGTTGTCGCCATCGCCACCACCGCAGCCCGCAAGGCCGAGCGCAATGGCGCCGCACGCGGCCACGGCGAGCACGCTCCGTGCGAAGCCGGGAGTGCTGCCATGCCGTGTGTTCTTAATTCCCATCGTCATCGTTGTCTCCTTTGTTGTGTGTGCACTTTTTTCGGGACGAGTCATCCCCGGGCGTGCGCGCAGGCGCTCGCCCTGATCAGATCAGTTCTGGAAATGGGGCCGGTTAAGGCGTGGTCTTGGCCGCCTGCTTGGCGATCAGCGACTTGGCGTCGTCCAGCATCTTCTTGCCGTCGAGGCCCTTGCCGCTCATGTCCTTGACCCAGTCGGCCGAGAGCTTGTCGCCCAGCTTCTGCCAGGTCGCCAGCTCCGTCGCCGCGATCACGTTGGTCGTGTTGCTGGCGGTGAGCTTCTTGCCCTCCGCATCGGCCTGCACGAAGGCCTTGCCGATCTGTCCCGAGAACGCTTCGCCGCTGTTCGCGTCGATGACCTTCTTGAGGTCGGGCGGCAGCGATTCGTACTTGGCCTTGTTCATCGCGAAGATGAAGGTCGATGTATAGAACGCGGGCACGGCCGGATCGGTCTCCGAGTGGTACTTGACCAGCTCCTGGATCTTCACCGAGGGCACGACTTCATACGGCACGACCGCGCCGTCGATCACGCCCTTGGAGAGCGCGTCGCCGACCTGCGGCACCGGCATGCTGACCGGCGTGGCACCGAGCATCGCGATGAACTTGTTGGTCAGCCGCGTGGGCGCGCGCATCTTGAGGCCACGCAGATCGGCCATGGTCTTGACCGGCTTGCCCGTCATGTGGAACACGCCGGGGCCGTGCACGTGAAAGGCCAGTGGATGCACATCCTTGAACTCCTTCTGGCTGTGGATCTGCGCGTACTCCCAAAGCGCACGGCTCGTGGCCTCGGGCTTCTGCATCATGAAGGGCAGCTCGAAAGCTTCGAGGCTCGGGAAGCGGCCCGCCGTGTAGCCCGGCAGTGTCCAGACCACATCGGCCACGCCATCGCGCACCTGATCGAAGAGCTGCGGCGGCGTTCCGCCCAACTGCATCGACGGGTAGATCTGGCACTTCATCCTGTTGTTCGATTCCTTGGCGATCTTCTCGCACCAGGGCTGGATGAACAGCGTGCTCGCATACGACGTCTGGGGCAGATGGAAGTGGACCTTGAGCGTCACTTCCTGCGCCTGCGCGGGCGCTGCCATGGTCCCGATGGCGAGGGCGCAGGCTGTGAATGCCAGTTTGAATTGCATGTTCAGTCTCCTTGTTGTGTTTGTCGACAGGTTGAATCAGGTGAGCAGATGCACCAGCCACAGCGCGGTGGCGGGGAACACGATGAGCAGCGCGAGCCGCATCGCGTCGGTGATGAGGAAGGGAACCACGCCCTTGTAGGTCTCGACCATGGGCACGTCGCGCGCCAGGCCGTTCATGATGTAGACGTTCAATCCCACAGGCGGGAAGATCATGCCGATCTCGCAGACGGTGAGGATCAGGATGCCGAACCACAGCGCCTTGTCGCCCACCGAAAGTCCGAAGAAGTCCATGCCCATGATCACGGGGAACAGCGTCGGCACGGTCAGCAGGATCATGCTCATCTCGTCCATCACGCAGCCGAGCAGCACATAGAACAGCATCACGCCGGTGAGCACGAGCAGCGGCGGGATCTGCAGATGGCCGACCAGCTCGGCCAGTTGCGACGGCAGCTGCGAGAGCGCCAGGGCCGCGTTGATCATGTCCGCGCCGATGAAGATCAGAAAGATCATGCCGCTGGTCTGCGCCGTGGTACGCACGGCCGAGACGAACTTGCTGCGGTTGAGCTCGCCGCGCAACAGCGTGATCGCGCAGGTCATCACGTTGCCGATGGCCGCGCCCTCGGTCGCCGTGAAGAGGCCGCCGTAGATGCCGCCGAACACCACCGCGAAGATCGCGAGAATCGGCCAGACCTTGCCCGCCGCCTTGAGCACCTCGCGCGCCGAAATCGCCTGCGCGGCAGGAGCCTGCTCGGGATGGATGCGCACCATCACCATGATCGCGATGATGTAGCCAAGCGCGGCGATCAGCGCCGGCACGTAGGCCGCGAGGAACATCTTGGTGATGTTCTGCTCGGTGAGAATCGCGTAGACCATCAGCGTGACCGATGGCGGCAGCAGCACGCCCATGGTGCCGCCCGTGGCGAGCGCGGCCGTCGCGAGGCGGCCCGAGTAACCGATGCGGCGCATCTGCGGGTAGGCCACCTGGGCGATCGTCGCGGTGGTCGCCACGGTCGATCCCGAGATCGATCCGAAGGCCGCGCAGGCCAGCACGCCGGCCATCGCCATGCCGCCACGGAAGCGTCCTAGCAGCGCATTCGCGAAGTCGAACAGCGCCTTCGAAAGACCGCCCTGCACCGCCACCGCGCCCATCAGCATGAACAGCGGAATCACCGACAGGTCATACACCGACACCCGCCCGTAGACGGCGCCCTTCAGATGCGCAAGCAGCGGCATCCAGCCCGAGAGCACCATGTAGCCCACCGCACCGGGAATGAACATCGCCACCGCGATGGGCACGCGCACCGCCATCAGCACCAGCATGCCGGCGAACATCGCCAGGCCAATCGACATCGTGCTCATGCCTGCACCTCGCCATCCGCCTCGTCAGCAACGCCACGCAGCAGCTCGACGAGCTGCACGAGACCGATCAGCACGCACAGCGCAAGGCCCGGCAGCATCAGCACATAAGGAATCCACAGCGGCAGGTCCATCAGCATCGAGCGCTCCTGCGCGTCGTAGATGTCGATGCCGCCGACGGCCACGCGCCAGGTGACCAGCGCCAGCATCAGCGTGTACAGCAGCAGGCCGAAGGCATCCATCAGGCGCTGCGCGGAGGCGCTGGCCTTGGTCGTGAAGAAGTCGACAATGATGTTGGCGCGGCGAAACTGCGTGTAGGGAAGGAACGAGGCCACCACCACGGCGCAGCCAAGCTGCACCAGTTCCACGTCGCCGAGAATGGGATGAGAGAAAAATGCGCGTCCGACGACGCTCACCGTGGTCATCAACGCCAGCACCACCAACACCAAAGCCCCTATCGCAGCACTCGCATCGCAAAGCCACTCCAATCGGCGCATCGCAGGCGATGTCACCGCTTTTTGCTCTTCCATTAACTCGTCTCCTTTTGACCTCAATCAGCGACGATTGTCACTGTCGCTCGTAAGCATTTTTTGAAATGATCGGAGTCTAGAGAGCATGCAATGCGCAAGTAAGATGTCCTGCCTCGATGCGCAATAACTGGCGGTTATCACCCACGCGCAAACCCTTGGAACGTGTCTGCGATCTCAGTGCGAGGATTTGCAGCGCGGCAGATCACCAGAGGCCGCGCCTGCAAGACCGCGCAAAGGTCGCGCAGAGATCAGGCAGAGACCGCAAACACGTTCATCACGGAAGCCACTCACCATGAAACTCACCAACCTGCGCGCACTGGTGGCCGCCATCGAGGAAGGCAGCCTGCGATCCGCAGGAAAGCGTCTGGGCATTTCGCAGCCCGCGCTCACCAAACTGATACGCGAACTCGAGCGCGAGCTCTCGACCACGCTGCTGCATCGCTCGACCACCGGCGTGGTCGCGACGGCACAGGGCCTCGTGATGTATGAGCGCGCGATCGCCGCGGACCGCGAGCTCGTGCAGGCGGTCGAGCAGATCCGGCAGCTGGACGGCCACATGTCGGGCTCGCTCGCCATCGGCGCGGTGCCGCTCGCGGTGATGCTGCTGGTGCCCGAAACGCTGCGCACCTTCGGCAGCGCGTTTCCGGACATCAAGCTGCGCATCATCGAGGAGCTCTACATCGCGCAGCTCACGCGTCTGCGCAAGGGCGAGGTCGACATCGCGCTCGGTCCTCTTCCGGGCGATCTGCCTGCCGGTGAATTCGCGGTCGAGACGCTGATGCCGATCACCATGGTCGTCGTCGTGCGCAAGGGCAACCCGCTCGCACGCGCCAAGCGCCTGGCCGATCTCGCCGACGCGCCCTGGGTCTACACCGGTGCGCCGCCCGACTCGGGCTACGCCAAGACGCTGTTCGAGCAGCACGGCCTTGCGCCGCCGCCTGCGGGCGCGCTGGTCAATTCGACGCTCGGTCTGCTGTCCATCATCACCAGCGGCAACTGCGTGGGCCTGCTGCCCCAGCAGATCGCGCTGCACCCGCTCGCGTCGCAATACATCGACATCATCACGCTCAAGGAGGGCCCGCTGATGCTGACGCTGGGCGCGCTCGCGCGTGCCGAATCGCACCTCAAGCCCAGCGTGCGCCATTTCATGGCCCACCTGCATCGCGCGGCGCATCACTTGACCAAGATCAGCGCGTGAACGCTGCTTGAACTCCAACGCATCGCTCGGGCCGGTGGCGTCGGCACCACAGAAATTGAACCGCTTCCGTAAAGCCACCTTGCCGCAAAAGCTACCAAACTTGTAGCAAATTGGATTCCACGTTATATTGAGGCCGTTTTTTCGCCCCCCGCCCGGATGACCTCGTGCGCCGCGCGGTCCGCCCTCATTTCATGCGTAAGGAGAAGCGCTCATGAGCTCCAAGGACAACGCCGCCGTCAATCAGCTGTTCGAACGGCTCGAATGCCGCTACGCGATGCGTGTGCTGTGGGCGCTGCGTGACGGCCACCCGCAGACCTTTCGCCTGCTGCAGGACAGCGTGGGCGGCATCACCCCCAACACGCTGAACACCCGCATCAAGGAACTGCGCGAGGCCAGCCTGCTTGATCACGGCAGCGACGGCTACACGGTCACCCCGCTGGGTCAGGACCTGCTCAAACGCCTCTCGGACGTGCAACCCTTCGCCCTGCGCTGGGCGGCTACTCACCCGCGCAAGGTCACGGTGCGCGCCTCGTCAGCCAGCGCGGTGCCTCCCGCCGCTCTGGCGCAGGCCCCCACACCGGCACCGGCGCCTGCGGCGACCACGCCACTCGGTGATCCATGGCCCGGCGCTGGCGCGCAGGTCCGCCCCTCCTCGGGTGATCTGGACGACTGAGCCGCCCACATTCCGCCTCAGGCACGCCACCAACCCGCGCCCGTTCGCGGGTTTTGTGTTTTTTGGCACTATGCTTGCCGCATCGCCGTTGGCAGACCGCTCGCGCGGATCCGTGACGCAGCGATTTCCACATTCCATCCAAAGGACTCTCTCCATGACGTTCACCACCACCCCTTCCGGCCTGCAGTATCAGGACACCGTCGTCGGCGAAGGCGCCGAAGCCAAGGCCGGCGTGCCCGTGCGCGTGCACTACACCGGCTGGCTCTACAACGACGGCCAGCAAGGCGCCAAGTTCGACTCCAGCCGCGACCGCAACGACCCGTTTGAGTTCCCGCTGGGCTCCGGCATGGTCATCAAGGGTTGGGACGAAGGCGTGCAAGGCATGAAGATCGGCGGCCAGCGCACGCTGCTGATCCCCGCGGCTCTCGGCTACGGTGCACGCGGCGCGGGCGGAGTGATCCCTCCGAACGCCACGCTGAAGTTCGATGTGGAGCTGCTGGCGGTCGGCGGCTGATCCCGCTGATCCCGCAACGCCCTCGCACCAACGCGCCTTCGGGCGCGTTTTTTTCGCCTGTGTCGAGGCTGGATCAGCCGTGGAGCGCCTGATCCAGCCGCGCAAATTTGACGTCGCCCACGGCTGCGCGAATCTTGGGAGCGAGCGCCAGAAGTTCGCGGTAGCCGCCTGCGGATTCAACGGCGAGAGTCAACGGCAGGCCACGCAGGCCGAGGCCGGAGGTCAGTTCCGTGGCGATGCGGTAGGCATCCTGGTAGCGGTCGCCGGAACTGCGAAAGGACTCCGCGCCGAAACCGCTGGCACCGGTGGCTGCAGCTGGGGCAGAGTTGGCCGTCGTCGTGGCGGCGACGGGCGCGCTCACGAGCTCGAGCAGCCCCTGATCGACCATGCCCTGCACATCCTGCGCCGTGATCCCCATGGGAGCGGTGGCTTCGAGCACCTTCGCGAGCGTGCGCTTGCCATCAAACAGAATGAATGCGGAGCGTTGGCGCGGGGCCAACGACGCGTGCCGCTCCTTGAGCGCTTGTTGACCCGCTTGCGTCTTCACGTAAATCATCACTCACCTCACATCCGGGTCATTGAATTCGGTATCCAACCATCTCAAATGTTAATTTGATTGCATACCGGGAATCCCCGAAGGATGGCAAATATTTATTCTTTCGTTATGACGTTTTCGGTAGATTGTTTTTATCTTTACTTTCACGCGTCAGCCAACTCACGACCCAGGCGACCATGAATCCGAAAGGCACGCCGAAAACGCCCGCCGAGATCGGCTGGATGCCGAACCACAGTCCGTCCACCAACAGAAACGAGGGCACGACGGCGCGCACGGCAGCCACCTGCGAGAGCAGGTAATAGACGGTGATCAGCAGACCGCAGACCATCCCGGCCACCGCCCCTTCTCGGGTGGTGCCGCGCCAGAAGATGCCGAGCACCATCGCCGGGACGAAGGCCGATGCGGCGATCGAGAACGAGGCCGACACCATCGGCAGGATCTCCGATGGCTTGAGCGCGGCGACGAAGGCGGCGGACAGAGCCACGGTGAGCAAGGCGAACTTGGTCAGGATCACCCGCTGCTCGGGCGTGGCGCGGCGGCGGGTTTCACGGAAATAGAGGTCGCGCACCAACGCGTTGCTGATGGTGAGCAGCAGACCGTCTGCGGTGGAGAGCGCGGCGGCCAGCCCCCCCGCCGCGACGAGGCCCGAGATCACATAGGGCAGCCCGGCGATCTCGGGCGTGGCGAGCATGATGAGGTCGGCGCCGAATCGCATTTCACCGAACTGCAGAATGCCGTCTCCATTCATGTCCTCGACCGAGAGCAAGGCGCTGTCCAGGCGCGACCACTGGGCCATCCAGTTGGGCAGCGCGTCAAAGCTGCTGCCCACGAGGTTGTTCATGACCTCGTGCTTGACGAGCACCGCCAGCGCCGGCGCGCTGAGGTAGAGCAGCGCGATGAAGAACAGCGACCACGCGACCGACGAGCGTGCGGCGGCCACGGTCGGCGCCGTGTAGTAGCGCGTGAGCAGATGCGGCAGGCCGGCCGTGCCGACCATCAGACAGAACATCAGCGCGAGAAAATTGTTGCGCGAGTTCCTGAAGGCCTCGCGCTCTTCCGAGCTGCCCTCGGGATCGCCCGCAAACTCCTGGCTGTGGCGCGGCAAGCCGCCCAGCGGCCTGGCGCGCTCGTAGTTCTCGCGCATCTCGCGCGTCCAGAGTTCACGTGCGGCCTCGACATCGCGCGGCAGCTTCACCAGTTCGCGGCTGGCGGCGACGATCAGACCGACGTCCGCATTCTGCGCGCGCAGGCGCTGGATGCGTTCCCGGGCGGCGATGCGCTCGCGCTCGAGCGCGGCGTCCACGTCAGTGAGTCGCGCCTCGTACTCGCGCGCGCGGCGCAGGTAGGCGCGCTGCACTTCCTTCTCGGCTTCGGAGGCCAGCAGCCCGTCCTCCAGCTCGGCGATCTTGCCGATCTGCGCGCCGTATTCAAAGGTCGCGACCGGGGTGCCAAGCTGCTTGTAGGCAAGCCATGACACCGGAATCAGAAACGCCAGCAGAATGACGACATACTGCGCCACCTGCGTCCACGTGATCGCGCGCATGCCGCCGAGAAACGAGCACAGCAGCACGCCGCCAAGACCGAGCATGATGCCGATCTCGAACTGCACGCCGGTCAGTCGCGAGGCGATCAGGCCCACGCCGTAGATCTGCGCGACCACGTAGGTGAACGAGCAAAGCACCGCCGCCAGCGCGGCGATCACGCGCGGCCAGCGCCCGCCGAAGCGCACCTGGAAAAAATCGGGAATGGTGTAGAGATTCATCGCCCGCAGGTGCGGCGCGATCAGGATGGCGACGAGGCAGAAGCCCCCCGTCCAGCCAAGCAGATAGGCCAGCCCACCCGCCTGCCCCGGCAGCCCCGCGAAGCCCTGCAGATAGAGCGCGCCGGAGAGGCTGATGAACGAAGCCGCACTCATCCAGTCGGCAGCTGCGGCCATGCCGTTGTAGAACGGGGGAATGCGCCTTCCCGCGACGTAGTATTCCTCGGGGTCGGTCGTTCGCGCGTAGACGCCGATGCCCGCGTAGGCCATCACGGTGAGGAACAGGAAGATCGGCCCGATCCAGTGCCGCGACAGCCCCTGTTGCTCAGCCCAGGCCAGTGCGGCGATGAAGCCCAGCAGGCCGATCACATAGAGCGTGAGCGTGCGCGCCAGACGGCGGGAATACGAGCGAGCGCCCGAAGAACCGCCGTCACTCATCGCGGGAGGAGCCGCCCGACTCGCGCTGGAGATCCTGCCGCTCGAAATGGTTCATCGCTGCACAGTAAACGCAGACGATCACGATGAACATCAGGACTGCCCCTTGGGCGGCCATCCAGTAGCCGAATTTCCACTGTCCGATTTGCCACGTCAGATCGCGAACGAACCAGCATGCACCGAAGGTGACAAGCGCCCAGACGCAAAGAAGCCCGGCCTTGAGCCACAAGTGCCGGGCGTCATGCATGTCGGGCAGAAAGGGAATGCCCACCTGCTCTTCATTCTCGGAATGCGGCAGCATGTGGGCGGACTCCCTTCGCCGTCAGGCTCAGCCTGCGAGGTTCTGCCAGGTCGTGACGACGCTGTCAGGGTTCAGCGAGATCGACGAGATGCCCTGCTCGGCCAGCCACTTGGCGAAGTCCGGGTGGTCGCTGGGGCCCTGGCCGCAGATGCCCACGTACTTGCCCTGCGCCAGGCAGGCGTCGATGGCGCGCTTGAGCAGTGCCTGCACGGCAGGGTCGCGCTCGTCGAAGTCAGCGGCCAGCAGTTCCAGTCCGGAGTCGCGGTCCAGACCCAGCGTGAGCTGAGTCAGATCGTTCGAGCCGACCGAGAAGCCGTCGAAGTACTGCAGGAACTGCTCGGCCAGCACGGCGTTCGAGGGAACCTCGCACATCATGATGACCTTGAGCGAGTTCTCGCCGCGCTTGAGACCGTGCTCCGCGAGCAGGTTCGTGACGCGCTCGGCCTGCTTGAGGGTACGCACGAAGGGCACCATCACCTGGATGTTGGTCAGGCCCATCTCGTTGCGCACGCGCTTGAGCGCTTCGCACTCCATCGCGAAGGCTTCACCGAAGTCCTCGCTGATGTAGCGGGCCGCGCCACGGAAGCCGAGCATCGGATTCTCTTCTTCCGGCTCGTAGCGGCTGCCGCCGATCAGCTTGCGGTACTCGTTGGACTTGAAGTCCGACAGACGCACGATGACGGGCTTGGGCCAGAACGCCGCAGCGATTGTCGCCACACCTTCGGCCACCTTGTCCACGTAGAAAGCGCGTGGCGACGCATGGCCACGGGCCACCGATTCCACGGCCTTCTTCAGGTCGGCATCGACGGCTGGATAGTCGAGGATGGCCTTGGGGTGCACGCCGATGTTGTTGTTGATGATGAACTCGAGACGCGCCAGACCCACGCCTTCGTTGGGCAGCTGTGCGAAGTCGAAGGCCAACTGCGGGTTGCCCACGTTCATCATGATCTTGGTGCTGATCTTGGGCATCACGCCGCGCTGCACTTCGGTCACTTCGGTTTCGAGCAGACCGTCGTAGATCTTGCCGGTGTCGCCTTCAGCGCAGCTCACGGTCACAAGCGTGCCGTCCTTGAGCAGCGAAGTCGCATCGCCGCAACCCACCACGGCCGGAATGCCCAGTTCACGCGCGATGATCGCGGCGTGGCAGGTGCGGCCACCACGGTTGGTGACGATGGCGCTCGCGCGCTTCATCACGGGCTCCCAGTTGGGGTCGGTCATGTCGGTGACGAGCACGTCGCCGGCCTGCACCTTGTCCATTTCGGCGATGTCGTTCACCAGACGCACGGGGCCGGTGCCGATCTTCTGACCGATGGCGCGGCCTTCGGCGATCACGGTGCCGGTGCCCTTCAGCTTGAAGCGCTGCTCGGCCTGCCCCTTGGATTGGCTCTTCACGGTTTCGGGGCGCGCCTGCAGGATGTAGAGCTGGCCGTCAGTGCCGTCCTTGCCCCACTCGATGTCCATCGGACGACCGTAGTGCTTCTCGATGATCAGCGCATAGCGGGCCAGTTGCTCGACGTCGGCGTCGGTCAGCGAATAGCGGTTGCGCAGCTCAGGGGCCACGTCGGTGGTCTTCACCAGCTTGCCGGAGGCAGCCTTTTCCTCGGGCGTCGCGAACACCATCTGGATCAGCTTGCTGCCCAGATTGCGGCGGATCACCGACTTGTTGCCCGCTTCCAGCATGGGCTTGTGCACGTAGAACTCGTCGGGGTTCACGGCACCCTGCACCACGGTCTCGCCGAGGCCGTAGCTGGAAGTGATGAACACCACTTCTTCAAAGCCTGATTCGGTGTCGATGGTGAACATCACGCCAGCGGCGCCGGTGTCCGAGCGCACCATGCGCTGCACGCCGGCGGACAGGGCCACCACGTCGTGTTCGAAGCCCTTGTGCACGCGGTAGGAGATGGCGCGGTCGTTGTACAGCGACGCGAACACTTCCTTCATCTTGTGCAGCACGTCTTCGATGCCGACGACGTTCAGGAAGGTTTCCTGCTGACCGGCGAACGATGCGTCCGGCAGATCTTCCGCGGTGGCCGAAGAGCGCACGGCGAAGCTCGCCTGCGCGTTGCCTGCGGACAGGGTGGCGAAAGCGTCACGCACCGACTTTTCGAGGTCGGCGGGGAAAGGCTGGTTTTCCATCCAGCCACGGATTTCTGCACCGGCCTCGGCCAGCGCGCGCACGTCGTCCACGTTCAGCGAAGCGAGCTTCTTGCTGATGCGGTCGGCGAGGCCCTCGTGCTTGAGGAATTCGCGGAACGCGTGGGCGGTGGTGGCAAAACCCGTCGGCACGCGAACGCCTTCGGGCAGTTGGGAGATCATTTCGCCGAGCGAGGCGTTCTTGCCGCCTACGACTTCGACGTCGCTCATTCTCAGGTTCTCAAACGGAACGACCAAGGCGGTCGTTTCATAGAGTGCAGACATGGGGAAGCTCCAGAGTTTAAAAACCGGTGCAGGCCTGCAGCGCTCGAACTCAACGATGTCGGCTCAATGGCCGGTATTGAGCGCGCACGACCCATTCCCACGTCGCCGGGCGAAGTGCTTTGATGTTCTGGTTGTGGACCGCCAATGAACAACATGGGAAGGAAATTGGGAATAATGGGCGCCATTGTAGAGCCCGATTGATCGCGATGCGCAAAGTGATCGAACCCAGCCCGACTGCCAAGGCAGGTTTTGCGCGTGACTTCCCGGATACTGAAATATGAGCACTTCTCCACGTGCAATGCACACCCACACGATTTTCGTGATCTCTGACGGCACCGGCATCACCGCCGAAACCTTCGGCACCGCCATCATGGCCCAGTTCGAGACCAAGCCCCGACTGGTGCGCATCCCGTTTGTGGATTCCATCGACAAGTGCCACCAGGCCATCCGCCAGGTCAACCACGTGGCCGAGGTCGAGCACAAGAAGCCCATCGTCTTCACCACGCTGGTGAATCAGGAAATGCTCGACCTGATCGAGACCCAATGCAAGGGCAAGGTGTTCGACATGTTCGGCACCTTCGTGCGCCCGCTGGAGATCGAGCTGGGCCAGAAATCGCTGCACCGCGTGGGCCGCTTCGCCGACATCAG
Source organism: Diaphorobacter caeni (assembly GCF_015354245.1). Classification (GTDB taxonomy): domain Bacteria; phylum Pseudomonadota; class Gammaproteobacteria; order Burkholderiales; family Burkholderiaceae_C; genus Diaphorobacter_A; species Diaphorobacter_A caeni. The sequence continues at coordinate 83,359 of NZ_JADKYZ010000007.1, read as the reverse complement.
CGAGAGTAAGGAATATCTGGAGCGCATGGAGGCGATCAACTACACGCTCGCCCATGACGACGGCCAGACGCATACCGACCTGACCGGAGCGGACGTGATCCTCGTGGGCGTGAGCCGCAGCGGCAAGACGCCGACCAGCCTCTATCTGGCGATGCAGTTCGGCCTCAAGGTCGCGAACTACCCGCTGATCCCCGAGGACTTCGATCGCAAACAATTGCCCCCGGCGCTCGAGCCCTACCGCAAGAAGCTGTTCGGCCTGACCATCGACCCACAGCGCCTCTCGAGCATCCGCAACGAGCGCCGCCCGGACTCGAAGTACGCAAGTCTGCAGAACTGCCGCTACGAGGTGTCCGAGGCCGAGGCGATGATGCGCCGCTCGGGCATCGGCTGGCTTTCCAGCACCACCAAGTCGATCGAAGAGATCGCGACGACCATCCTGCAGGAAGTGCTGCCGCAGCATCTGGGACACTGACGCCCGACTTCACCGTCGGCTCACATACGCCTCAAACTGGCGGCACAGCCACTGCCTAGCATGGCGGCAACCCATCACAGGAAGCCGCCATGAAGATCGTCCTGATCAACCCGCCCCACACCGCCATCGGCAGCCGCATGCCGAAGGAACATCTGCCGCCACTCGGCCTGCTCAGCGTCGGCGGTCCGCTGATCGACGCGGGCTTCGAGGTGGCGTTGATCGACGCGGAATTCGGGCCGATGCCGCTCGCCGCCATCGTCGATCAGGTGATGGACCACGCGGCGGATGTGGTGATGCTCGGCCACTCGGGCTCCAGCTCGGCGCATGCCACGGTGGTCGAGCTCTGTGCGCTGCTCAAGCAGCGACAGCCCGCGCTCACCATCGTCTACGGCGGCGTGCACCCCACCTATCTGTGGGACGAGATTCTGCGGGACTGCCCGAACATCGATTTCATCGTGCGCGGCGAAGGCGAGCAGACGGCGCTGAGCCTGATGCAGGCGCTCGCGGGCATTGACGAGGTGGATCTGCGCGCCCTGCCCGGCATTGCCTTGCGGGATGAAGGCATCCCCGTCGCCACGGCCGATGCGCCCATGATCCGCCGCCTCGACGACTATCGCGTGGGCTGGGAGCTCATCGACCACAGCCGCTATTCCTACTGGGGCGGCAAGCGCGCCGTGGTCGCGCAGTTCTCGCGCGGCTGCCCGCACCTGTGCAGCTACTGCGGCCAGCGCGGCTTCTGGACGCAGTGGCGGCACCGCGACCCGGTGCTGTTCGCCAAGGAGCTCGCCCGGCTGCACCGCGAGCATGGCGTCGAGCTGATCAACTTCGCCGACGAACTGCCCACCGGCTCGCGCGCGATGTGGAAGGCGTTTCTCGAGGCGCTGATTGCCGAGGACGTGCCGCTGCTGCTGGTCGGCTCGACCCGCGCGGGCGACATCGTGCGCGACCGCGACATTCTTCATCTCTACAAGAAAGCCGGCGTGATCCGCTTTCTGCTGGGCATAGAAAGCTACAGCGACGCCACGCTCGCCAGCATCCGCAAGGGCGCGACGACCAGCGAGGACCAGCAGGCCATCGCCCTCCTGCGCGAGCACGGCATGCTGTCAATGGCGACCTACGTGGTGGGTTTCAGCGAGGAAGGCGACGCGGATTTCTGGCGCTCGTTCCGGCACTTGGTGCGCTACGACGCGGACCAGATCCAGCTGCTCTACGCCACGCCGCACCGCTGGACGCCGTTCTACGCCGAGGTGGAAGGCCGCAAAGTCATCCAGACCGACACCCGCCGCTGGGACTACAAGCACCAGGTCATCGCCAACCCGCGCGTGCCCGCCTGGCGCGTGTTTCTATGGTTCAAGCTTATCGAGGTGACGGTGCAGCTGCGCCCGCGCGTGCTCGCCCGCACCCTGCTGCACCCGGCCCCCGAGTACCGCCACGCCATGCGCTGGTACACCCGCATCGGCCGACGCGTCTGGTTCCATGAGGTCTGGGAGTTCCTGACGCGAACCAGGCACGACCACAGCGGCACGACGCTGCGCGCCTTCGCGGGAGCCAGCCTCGCCAAACGCGAATATGCCCTCGCCCGCCGTGCGCCGAAGACGCCGCGCCCAATGATTCGGTGGATCACAAAAGCCGAAGCCTCAGAGCAGGTCTGAGATCGTCAACACGCTCTGAGACTACGGCCGCCCCGATCAACCCTGGCGCTTGCCGGCATCCAGCGGACACGAGTTCATGCCCAGCAGCGTATAGAGCGGACAGAAGCGGAACAGTCCCGTGGCCAAAGGAACGATGCCCAGCCAGCCCCACCAGCCGACCATCCCGGTGGCGGCAAGACCGATCAGCACCAGACCGACCACGATGCGAAGCACGCGGTCGAAACCGCCGACATTGAATTTCATGGGAACTCCTTGAGTGAAGCGGATGAGTTCCTGCGTCCCGTTCGCAACGACAGCGAAGCGGATGGGTCGCAGGGCTTTGATATCAATATGCAATTGAATATTATATTTTTTTGTATATTATTTCAAGCAGCTTGTGTTCAACCCGCTTTTGAACGTCCTCCTCAACCCATTTCAAGGAATCTCTGCATGACCGCCACCACCAGCTACAGCCAGCTCACCCGCGACATCAGCGGCAACATCGCCGCCCTGCACAAGGGCGTTCCCGGCGTGATGAAGGGCTTTGGCGACATGGCCAAGGCCGCCATCGCCGACGGTGCGCTCGACGCCAAGACCAAGGAGCTGATCGCCCTGTCCATCGGCGTGGCCAACCGCTGTGACGGCTGCATCGGCTTTCACACCAAGGCTCTGGTGCGTCTGGGCGCCACTCAGGCCGAACTTGACGAAGCACTCGGCGTGGCCGTCTACATGGGTGGCGGCCCTTCGCTGATGTACGCGGCCAATGCGGTCGCGGCATTCCGGGAATTTGCGGGAGCCGCCGCACCCGCCACCGCTTGAACCCCTCCAGCCCGCCCGAGCCCCCGCTCGGGCCGCCCGTTCATTGCGAGCGCTGCATGCCCGGTTGCTGCGGCAGCACCTCGACCAGATAGTCGACCAGCGCACGCACCTTGGACGGCACATATTTCCGGTCGCGAAAGCAGGCGAAGAAATCCAGCGGAAGCGAATCGAACTGCAGCTGTCCCTTGCGCGCGGGCTTGAGGTGGATGGGCACCAGTTGCCCCTCCTGCACGTAGCGCTCGGCAATCGGCAGCGGCGGGCTGCCCGCGTTCTGCAGATAGCGCTGGGCGATGAAACTGCCCGCCCAGACGATGCCGCCGCCCGCGCGCGCATATTCGACCAGCGAGTCGATGTCGGTCGCCACCGCGCCGATGCGCAGTTGCGGCTCCACCGGTTTGCCATCGCGCGAGAACGGCCAGCGCATGAAGCGCCCGTCGCTGCCGCGCCGGTAGATCAGGCAGGCGTGCTGCAGCAGGTCTTGCGCCGTCTGCGGCGTGCCGTGCTCACGCAAATATGCGGGCGACGCGCACAGGATGCGCGGAACCGCCACCAGCGGGCGCACCGACATGCCAAGCTCCAGCGCATCGCGGTATCGCACGCTCACGTCCACGTCCTCCTTGAGCACGTTGACGTTGTGGTCGGTGATCAGCAGCTCCAGCTCCAGCCGGGGATGCCGTGCCGCGAACGCGGGCAGCAACGGCGAGAGCACATGGCGGCCAAACGCCGTCATGCAGGCGATGCGCAAGCGGCCCTGCAGTTCGCCATGGATCAGTGACAGGTCCGACTGCGCGCGCTCCAGTTCCTCGAGCACCGGCGCCACGCGCGTCAGATAGCGCTCGCCCGCCTCGGTCAGCGCCATCGAGCGCGTGGTGCGCGTGATCAGCCGCGTGCCCAGCTCCTTCTCGAGCCGGGCGATGTTCTGGCTGGCCGCTGCGGGAGAGATGCCGAGTTGGCGCGCAGCCGAGGCGATGCTGCCGCCTTCCAGCGCTTTGACGAAGGTTTCGATGGCTCTGAGATTCGGCATAGGGAGCAACGACTATAACAAGCCATTCGTAAGTTTTGCTTACGGGTCTGTCAAGCTCCGCAGGTCTACCGCCAGCGCCGCATCGTGGCTACAGTTCAGGACCGTTCCATTTCCACCAGATTCGCCGCAGGTCGGCGAACCCCGTGCCTTTTTTCATGTCCCGATCCAATACCGCAAACACTGCCCAGCCCCGCCCCGCCAGCCGCAAGATCCACCGCAAGTACACCCAATTCGTCTTCGCCCTCTACATGTCCGCGATCATGGCCTTGCTGATGTGCTCCGTCATCGTCGGCGTGAACTCCGGCCTCGGCAGCGGTTACCTGCAGCGCGTGCTGCAGACCTACCTGCTGGCCATGCCCGTGGCTTTTTTCTGCGTGCTCGGCGTTCGCCCGCTCGTGATGAAGCTGGTGGCGGCGACGGTCGATCTGGGCTGATTGCCCGCTCCTACACCGGGTTCGAAGAGTGTCGTGCTAGCCTGTCGCCATTCCAGCTCCTGAGACGCCTTTCATGACTGAAGAATCGACAGAGACATCTCCGCGCAACGCTCCCGACATGTGGCAGTTCGAGGCGCTCTACGCCGCGCCGCCGCAGTTGGATGGAGAAACGCTGCGTGCAGCGTTGGAAGAGTATCTCGGAGAGGTGCATTTGATCTCGAACGGATCAGACAGCAAGGCGCTCATGTTCGCGCTGCAAGACTATTGCGTGGACTACGGCGACAAGAAAAGCATGCCCAGCCAGATCGCGATCCTGCATGCCGACAAGCCTGTCGATCCCGATGAATATGCCGAAGCGATCCAGCAGACCTGGGACTGGCCCGACAAAGAAAAAGCCATTGCGCAAAGCACGCACTGCGTGCTGGTGACCGAGTTCATGGGTCGTGGGCTGGAGGTCGAGGATCGCCTCGAAATCCTTCAGGCGATCATGCACGTGATCATCGAAAACGGCGGCGTCACGGCCATCAGCCAGTCCAACGCCCGCTGCCTGCTCAATCCCGCAACCTATATCCAGAACCACGCGGATGGCTATGTGTACTACGGGACGCTCAACGTGCGCTTCTTCAACATCAGCAACCACGAGGGCGACATGCTGATGGACAGCGTGGGCTGCAGCGTTTTTGGCGTACCCGATGTGCAATGCCATTTCCGCCAGCTCGATCCGTCGGAAGTCTCGCGCTTCGTCTTCAACTCCGCCGTCTATCTGATCCAGAACGGCGACGTGATCGAAGACGGGCACACGCTGGCCGGCATCGAGAAAGGCAGCAAATGGCGTTGCCAGCACGAGGACGCGCTGGTGAAGCCGGAGCGAGTGGTACTGGACGCAGACCCCGGCAAGCCCTACGCAGCAGGCAATCGCTAAGAGCGCGTTGGCGATCTCCACTCGGTCTTGCAGGCGCAGCCTCGCGATGAGGTCGTCAACACGCGCTGAAGCCTACTCCCCGCTGAACAGAAACTGCGGCAGACCATCGCTCGCCGCCACCTGAGTGCATCGCACGCCCCAGACCTGATGGATGCGCTCGGGCACCAGCACCTCGTGCACCGGCCCGACCACGCATTCGCCGTGGCCGAGGATCAGCACCTCGTGCGCGTAGCGCAGGGCGAGATTCACATCGTGCACCACCGCAACCACGCCCATGCCCTGCTCCTCGGCAAGGCTGCGCAGCAGCGCCATGCTGTGATGCTGGTGGGCTAGGTCGAGCGCGGCGGTCGGCTCGTCGAGCAGCATCCAGCGCGCGGCGGCATCCTGCGGCGGCTCCCACACTTGCGCCAGCGCGCGTGCGAGATGCGTGCGGGCGCGCTCGCCACCCGAGAGCGTGTTGATGCTGCGATGCGCGAGATGGTCCACGCCGGTGCGCTGCATGGCGCTGCGCACGATGCCGGCTTCGTCGGTGCTCGGGCGGTGCCTATGCGGATAGCGCCCCAGCTCCACCACTTCGAGCGCGGTGAAATCAAACGCCACGCCGCAGTCCTGCGGCATCACCGCGCGCCGCAGGGCGATCTGCTCGGGCGCGTGCAGAGCCACCGGTTTTCCGTCGAACATCACCTCGCCCGACTGCGGCGCGCGCTCGCCGATCAGCGTGGCCAGCAGCGTCGACTTGCCCGCGCCGTTGGGACCGAGGATCGCGGTGAAGCGCCCCGGTCGCAGCTGCGCGTTCACCGTCGCCAGACGCGGCCCGCGCGCGATGCCCACGCCGAGCGCGCGGCATTCGATCAAGCCCTGCGTCATAGTCATACCTTGCTCCTGAACTGTCTGAGCATCAGCAGAAACAGCGGCACGCCGATGAACGCGGTGAGCACGCCAAGCGGCAGCTCGGCCGGTTTGACGATGGTGCGCGCAACCGCATCGGCCAGCACCACCAACGTCGCACCCAGCAGCGCGGAGCCCGGCAGCACGACGCGATGATCTGGCCCCGCCACCATGCGCACCCAGTGCGGCGCGATCAATCCTATGAACCCGATGATGCCCGTCGTCGCCGTCACCGCGCCCACGGCCAGCGCCGTGATCAGCACCGCAAGCCGCTTGGTGCGCTCCACGCGGATGCCAAGCAGGTGCGCCTGGGCCTCGCCAAGCGCGATGGCATTGAGCGGCTGCGCCAGACGCTGCGCGGCCACGAGGCTCACGCCCACCGCCGCGCACACCAGCACCACCGCCGACCAGCGCGACGCCCCGAGGCTGCCGAGCAGCCACATCTGCAGATTGCGCAATTGTTCGTCGCTGGAGATGAAGCTCAGAAACCCCAGACCGGCCCCGGCGAGCGCGTTGATTGCGATTCCCGCCAGCAGCATCAGGCCGATGCGCGTGCCGCCCTGCACCTGTCCGAGCGCGTAGACCAGCATGGTCACCAGCAGCCCACCACCGAAGGCCATGCAGACCAGCGGCCAGCTGCCGAGCGTGCGCGGCAGCTCTGGAAACCAGACGCCGCCCATCACGATGGTGATGCCCGCCGCCAGCGCCGCGCCGCTGCTCACCCCGATGAGGCCCGGATCGGCCAATGGGTTGCGAAACAGCCCCTGCAGCAGCGCCCCCGCCATGCCCAGTCCTGCGCCTGCCGCCACGCCCATCAGCAGGCGCGGCAACCGGATGTTGAAGAACACCAGATGATCGGCCGCAGGCGGCACGTTGCCGACCATGCCCGACCACAGCAGCGTCAAAAGCCGCTCGCCGGAGATGCCGTAGGCGCCGCTCGCGCTGCCCACCACCACGGCCACGAGCAGCAGCACCGCGCCCAGCATCAGCGTGGCGCGGCGCGTGAGGCGGCCGTTCGGCATTCGCATGCGACGCAGATCCCATGAAGGCAGGGGCCGCGAAGAGGTCACATCACTCATGAAACTCGACATGTCGTGAACGATGGTCGTGGCTCAGGCCAGCAGCGCCTGCATGCGCTCGTGCGCGGTCTTCACCGCGCTCGGAAAACGCGGGCCAAAGCCCAGCAGAAAGTTGGCCTCGATGCTCACCAGCGCCCTGCGCGCGAACGCGGGCGTGAGCGCGAGCTCCGGGCGCTTCCAGAACGCCGCTTCACCGCCCAGCGCTTCAATGCCCTGCGTGGTGTTGACGATCACATCGGGCGCGGCGCTTGCCATGGCTTCGGCGGTGAGCGCGCGATAGCCTTGGAATTCGCTGACCGCGTTGATGCCGCCCGCATAGCGGATCAACGCATCCGCTCCCGTGCCCCGCCCAGCCACCTGCGGCGATCCGCCATGCGACAGGATGAACAGCGCGCGCGGCTTGCGCTTGGCCGCCGCGACCGTGCTCTGCACACTCGCCCATTCGGCGTTCAGCCGCTCCATCAGTGCCTTGGCATCCGACTCGCGCCCGGTCTCGCGCCCCACGAGCTGGACCTTGGTCTGCACCTCGCTCCAGTCGTGCTGCACCGGGGTCAGCGCCACGCGCACGCCGGCCTGCCGGATCTGGTCAAGCACCACGGCGGGCCCCGCCTCCTGCGTGCCGATCACCACGTCCGGCTTGAGCGACAGCACCCCTTCGGCAGACAGCTGGCGCATGTAGCCCACCTTGGGCGTGCGCGTGGCCGCTTCGGGAAACAGGCTGGTCGTATCGGAGGCCACCAGTTGGTCCTGCGCATTCAGCAGATAGACGATCTCGGTGAGCGATCCGCTCAGCGAGATCAGGCGCCCTCCACTCCCTCCTTTTTTGTTCTGCGCCCACGCGCCCGGCACAGCCATCACCATGCCGGCAGCGCCCAGCCATTGCAGACTCCGGCGACGCGCCGGATTGCGCGCGGCGCTCATGCGGCCACCTCCTCGCGCTGACCGGCGCGCGGCAGCCGCGCGACCAGCTCGCGCCAGCCCTCGAGCTCATGCATGCCCGGCTTGCGTTCGCCAAAGAACATGGCCATCAGATCACCGCTTTGGTCGAACACCTCCACCGAGGTGACGATGCCGTCCTCCGTGGGCTTGCGCACCAGCCAGGTCGCGCCGATCAGGTCGGTGCGCAGATGCAGGTTGAAGCCCTTGTCGAGCACGTTGATCCAGCGCGCGCCGCTCGCCGTATCGAGCGGGCGGATGTTGCTCACCGGGCCCGTGTGGATCTGGATGCAGCCGGGGTTCGGCACGAACACCATGATGGACAGACCGCTCTCTGCCGCATCGCTCAGAAGCCGCGTCACGCTGTCCTCGGCCAGCGCCTCGGTGAACGCGCCCTGCGTCAGCCGCAGCGCCTGCTGGCGCTCCGCGCCAAAGCGGCGCAGCATTTCGAAGAACTCGTGCGTGTCCTTCATCGCGGCCCAGGCGTCGCGCAGACCGGCCACGTCGATGTCGGCATCGGGCGGCACGGGCTTGCGCGGCTTGGGCGCATCGAACTCCACGTTGCCATCTGCAGCGCTTGCAAAGCGTTCGATCAGCGCATCCCACGCCTGCATGTCCGTGGCCTCGCGGGCGTAGACCTTGTGCACGGCCACGCCGTGATGGTCGTAGAACTGCAGACTGCGCATCGCGGGCTTGTCGGCGCGGGCCGCGCTTTCCGTCACGGCAAACCCGGCCCGCCAGTGCATGAAGAACAGACGCAGATCGATCTCGCGCGACAGGGCAATGCCGATGGGGCCGGTGGCGGAGAGTTGCTGGTAGACGCCGTCCTTCTCGTGCACGGTGGACTCGTTGCGCGTGAGCGCCATCACCGTGCCGCAGGCTTCGAGCGCCTTCAGAATGTCCAGCCATTCGCCGCGCAACGCCGTGGCCTTGAGCGGCTCGGCGTGCTCGCCCTGATGGGCCGCGACCACCGCGCCTTCGCTCAGTTGCAGGGCCTCTGCGGCGTCCTTGGCGCGCAGGCCTTGCGTGCGCTTTTCGGCGAACCGTTGGCGGATGCCGGCGGCGTTGGATTGAAGTGTCTCGTTCATCGTGATGGATCCTTGGTTGCTTGAAAGGCGGCTCAGAAATCTTTGACCATGGAGACGCGCACATGGCGTCCGGGCTGGCTGTAGGCGTCGGCGATCGTGGAGCTGGCCGTGAGGTTGCGTACGTCGGACCAGCGCCAGTACTTCTTGTCGGTGAGGTTGTAGACGCCCACGTTCAGCCGCAGGTCAGGCTGTATGCGCCACTGCGCCGAGAGGTCCAGCACCGTGGCCGACGGGCTCAGCCAGGCCTTGTCGCCCGCCGTGGTGTCCTTGGCCTTCTTGCCCGACCAGTGCGACGCCGTCAGGCGCACGCCGAATTCCTTGCGCTCGTAGCGCACGCCCAGCACCAGCTGCTGGGGCGAGATGGTGTCGAGCGCCTGATGGGTGTTCAGGTCCTTGCCATCGGTGTAGCCGTAGGCCGCATTGGTGATCAGTTGACCGCCCGCGACGCGGCCCCAGTCGTACTCGCCCTTGACTTCGAAACCGCTGATGCGCACGCGGTCGAGGTTGACCGACTGGAAGGTCGCCCAGTTGTTCGGATTGCCATACTCGCCCGAGATCTGCACCTGGTCCTGGATGAAGTCCTTGTAGCGTCCGGTGAAGGCCGCCGCATCCAGGCGCAGTCCGTTCACGCGGCCACGCACGCCAAGCTCGAAGGTCTGGCTCTTCTCGGGCTTGAGATCGGGATTGGGGATGCTGCGGTAGTAAGCCAGCGGGTTCTCGAAGAACGCGTTCACCTGCCCCGCGTTCGGCGCGCGAAAGCCCGCTGCGTAGTTGCCGTAGACGCTCCAGTCGTCGCTTGCGTGGAACATCACGCCAAGCTTGGGCGAGATCGCCGAGTCGGAGTTGTTCGCGACCGTGGGGGCAAAGCCGTTCTGGCTCGCGTCGAGCTTGTAGTGCTCGGCGCGCAGGCCCGGCGTGATGCTCCATGCGCCGAAGTGCAGATCGGCCTGCGCGAAAGCGGCGGTGGAGGTCTCGGTCGTGTCCGGAAAGCGCTTGAGCGGGAAGCTCTCACCGGCCGGTGGCGTGATGCCGTTCTGCTCGTTCGTCACCTTGTTGCGCGTGTAGTCCACGCCGTAGGTGATCTTGCCATCGGCATTCGCGCCAAAGCGCAGCAGCTTGCCCGCCTGCGCATGCAGCTGCAGCGCGCCCTCGTCATAGGTCACGTCGCGTTCGCGATAGGCCAGCGGCGCGGTGCGCACCTCATTCACCCACTCGCGCGAATCGGACTTCTGGTAGCTCGCCATCAGCTGCAGTTCGTCGGCAACGGCCGTGTCGAGCTGCGACCAGCGCCCTTGCCAGGTCGCGCGCCAGCGGTCCATGTCGGTGGTCGATCGCGAATCGGTGACCGTGGCGCTGCGCGCCGACAGCAGGTTGTAGTCGGCGTGCTTGTCCACCTGTTCCAGCGTGAACACATGCTTTTGCACGGCCGAAGGCGTGTAGACCAGACGCCCCAGCAGCGACTGGCTCTTGTTCGATTCGGGGTTGGTCGTGGTGCGCGTGGCGCCGACGACGTCGCGCTCCCCCATGTTCTCGAGCGCATGACCACGGCCCAGTCCGGCGGAGATCAACCAGCTCCATTGCGGATTCAAGCGGCCCGCGAGCGTGGCTCCGAGGCGCTTGCCGTTGTCCGATCCGTCATAGCCCGCGCTCACGCGCCCGCCGATGGTCTTGCCATCTTTCAGCAGATCGTCGGGCTGCACGGTGATGAAGTTCACCAGCCCGCCCATGCCGTCCGAGCCATACAGCGCGGGCGTCGATCCACGCAGAATCTCCACGCGTTCGATCAGCCCAAGGTCGAGGTAATCGCGCCCGAACGCATTGGCCGAGAACGCATAGCTGCGCGGCAGCCGCACGCCGTCCACCAGCATCAGCACACGGTTGCCCTCGAGCCCGCGGATGTTGAAGCCGCTGTTCTGATCGCGCCCCGTCGAGCCGCTCGCCAGCGAGAACCGCGCGGGCGTGCGCGGCACGGTCACGTTGGGAATGTCGGCCGTGAGTTCACGGATGTCGGTGATCTGCGCCTCTTCCATCTGCCGCGCGTTGATCACGTCGACCGACATCGGCAGCAGATCCGGATCCTGCTCATCGCGCGATGCGCTGATGACCACCTCCTTCAGCGCGGGCGTGCCAGTGCCCTTGCGCGCACCCGCCTGTGCGGCCGCGGCGACCTGCTGCACGGCTGCAGCGCCCGAGTCTTCCGCGAGAGACGCGGCACTCGCCGCCGTAGATGCCAACCCCGCGCAAAGACTTGCGCAGGCCCAGGCCAGGGGATGAAACGCGCAGCGCGCGTGCAAATGCAGAGTGATGGCGCAAGCCATGCCAGAAGCCCTCTTGTTCAGTTCTAACGAATGAAAAGCTGGCTTCTGAAGTACGTTTGCGTAGTGCGGAAGATTCCTCCGCACTACCGACAAGTACGTGTTTGCTGGCTGTGTGCTGCGATTATATGAGAACTATTCTCATTTCAAACGAAACACGTTCAATGACCATGCATCGCCAATGCATGGTCGCGCATGGCCTCAGCGACGCGCCCTGCGACGCAGCAGCCAGATCGCGATGGCCACCACCACGATCACGCCCAGCGCCATGCCCAGACGCGCCAGAAGCAACAGCTTGCCGCCGCCTTCGGGTTCAGGGCTGCGCAGTCGCGCGACCTGGTCCTGCGTCACCTTCGCCGCAGGATTGCCGTAGCTTGTCAGCAGGTAATTGCCCAGCGTGGTGATCTGCTTGTCGGTCAGCTCGTGCGCGAAGCCGGGCATCACCGTATCCGCGTCCACGCGCTGAATGCCGTGCAGCATGACCTGAACCAGGTTGTTGCTGCTGGCATGCCCCAGCGAGGTGTTGTGAAACAGCGCGGGCAGGCCATCCTTGTCGCTTCCCTGGCCTTGAGCCTGATGGCAGCTCGCGCAGTAGCCGTCGTAGATCTGGGCACCCGTCATCGCGTCAAAATCCCTGGGCAGTTCCGTCCCGCGAATGCTGTCCAGATCATCCCTCGCCTGTCCAAAGCTGTCGGCCGCCTGCTTCATGTCGGCGGATTCCACGGCGGGCACCGACTTGATGTAGACGGCGATGGCCTCGAGGTCCTCGCGCGTCAGATGCTTGAGACTGTGATCGACGGCCTCCGCCATCGGCCCTGCCGCAGGGCCCTTGCCCGGCACGGGCTGGCCGCTGAGATAGGCGACCAGATCGGCCTGGCTCCAGTTGCCGATGCCGCTCGTGGCGTGCGACGTGATGTTGGGCGCGTACCAGCCACCGAGATCGCCCCCCGACAGTCCGCGCTTGCGGTCTTCCGCCATCAGGGCCGTGCGTGGCGTGTGGCAGGTGGTGCAATGCGCGAGACCTTCCGAGAGGTAGGCTCCACGATTCCACTGCGGCGGCTTCGATGCATCGGCCTGATACGGCTTGGCATCATGGAACATGGCGTTCCAGGCGCTCATCGACAGGCGGATGTTGAACGGAAACGGAAGCGCTGTCTGATGCGCCGGTGCCGTGTCCACCGCGGCCACGCCCTGCATGAAGAAGGCATACATGGCCGCGATGTCTTCGTCAGACGTCTTGGCGTAGGCCGTGTAGGGCATGGCGGGGTACAGATTGGCACCGTCGGCGCGCTTGCCGTGCCTGAGCGCGTCACTGAACTGCTGCAGGCTGTAGTTGCCGATGCCGTGGGTCTTGGACGGCGTGATGTTGGTCGAGTAGATCGAGCCCAGCGGGCTTGCCAGCGCCAGGCCACCGGCCATGGACTGACCGCCTGGCGCGGTATGGCAGGCCACGCAGTCACCGGCAGTGGCGAGATAGCGACCTCGCTCGACCTCCGGATTGACGTTGGCAGCAGGCGCATCGGCCGCCCACAGCGGCATGCTGGCGACCGCAAACGCTGCGGCCGTCAACCATCGGGAAGATTTCAATGTCATGGTCATGGCGTCTTCCCTCTTCAAGCCGTCTTCAGGCCAAGCGTGTTGCTGCGCGGCGGCATTGCGGGGCCACCGCTTTCCGCGATCAGGTGGGCTGCCGTGCGCAGACCCACGGCGATGCCGTTGAGCGTGGAATTGCAGGTGGCCGAAGTGGGCAGCACGCCGGTCGATGCGAAATACAGGTTCTCGTGATCCCAGGCGCGACCGTATTGATCGCACACGGAAAGCGCGCGATCCGAGCCGAAGCTCAGGGTGCCGCAGATGTGCTGGTTGTTCGCGAAGTCGTCATCCTTGGAGTAGCGCAGGTTGGTGCCGCCCATCAGCTCCGCGATTTTCGCGAAGTCCTTCTGCGCGGCCTTGTGCCCCTTGAAGGTGTACTCGTCGATGCGGTAATGGGCGCGTGGATTCTGCAATCCCATGGCGTCTTTTTCGTCGGCAAGATCGATGCGGTTTTCCGGCACCGGCAGCACCTCGAGCACGCTCTTGACGTTCATCTCGCGGGCCGATGCATGACGCAGCTTCTCCGCGAATTCCTTGCCGTAGACGCCCGCCTTGAGCAGCGAAGACGTGGCACCGTCCACGCGCGAGATGTTGGTGAAGTCCAGGCGATACGGCGAATGTTCCGACCGGAAGCCTCCGTCGCGCATCGAGTTGATGGACACCGGGCTTTGCGGGCCGCGGCCCAGCCACACATCCTCGTCGGCATCAAAGGTCAGCGACGTGCTCGGGTGATCCATGAGGTGACGGCCCACCATGTCGTTCTCGTTGGCGATGCCGTTCTTGAACTTGTCGCTGCGCGAGAGCAGCAGCAGTCGCGGCGACTCGATGCCGTTGGACGCGACGATGAAGGTCTTGCCGGTCACGCGATGCACGTTCTTGTCGGGGTCGTAGTAGTTGGCTGCCACGATGCGGCCCTTGGCGTCGTGCTCCAGCTGGAACACGTTGGCGCGCGCCTGCAGCTTCACGCCGACGGCCAGCGCCTGCTGCACCGCGATGCCTCCGTGGTATTGCGCATCGATCGGACAGATCGGCTGACAGCTGTTGTTGCCGCAGCAAGGCGGGCGACCATCGAAGCTGCGACTGTTGCGCGCAACGGTATTGCCCACGACCTCGTAGGTGCCGGCCAGACGGTCACGCGCACGCTGCATCGCATAGGGCATCGCCATCTCGCCCATGGGAAAAGGCTTGCTGCGCGGCGATCCGGTCTTGGTGGAGCCGCCCACGCCCATGATCTCTTCGGCCTCCTGGTAGTAGGGCTCGAGATCGTCGTAGTCGATCGGCCAGTCCACGCCCACGCCGTAGAGGCTCTTGATCTTGAAATCATTGGGCACGTTGCGCCATGCGTGGGCCGCCCAGTGCCAGCTCGTTCCACCGACCTGGCGGATGTATTCGGCCTTGTAGGGATAGGGCCCCGCCTGCACCAGATGGTGGTTTTCTTCGGGCTTGTAGATGGGATGCGGCGCGCTGTCCAGCGAGGGATAGGGTGACATCCAGTCGCTGCGCCGTGTGGAGTTGCGAAAGCGACCGACGATTTCGCCGCGCGTGACGTGCGCCCCCGCCTCGAGCATCAGCACCGATGCTCCGGTTCTGGCCAGCTTGGCGGCCAGCATGGCACCGATGATGCCTGCGCCGACGATGACGTAGTCGGCGGAAAGTGGTGTTGAATCAGCCATGACGGGCGTTCTTCCTGTAGTTGTGTCGTGGGGTTGCGAAAGAACAAACGCGCTCAGGTCTGCACGGGCACGCGCTGCAGGTTGAAGGTTGTGGGATTGCTGGTCCAGCTGCCATACAGCCCGTAGGAATACGTGGGCGGCTTGAGCTTGTCCGAGACCACCTGCGCGTTCAGTGCGAACTCATAGGCCAGCGCCTTGGCCTGCTTGCCCGCGCCGACGATGCCGAGATACCAGGCCTGCATCACCGCGGCAGGGACGGCCGCCAGTTCCGGCTTGTCCGCCTTCAGACGCTCGTTGAGCTGGGCAAGCGGCACATGCTGGCTGTCGATCCATTGCCACAGTGCTGCGGCCTGCGCGCCGAATTGCGCGTCCAGCGCCTGCAGACCGGCCAACAGGCGTGCGCCCTGCCGAGCGCTCAGGTCATCGCGCTCGGTGAGATAGCGCGACAGCGCCATGAAACGGCTGGCGTCGGCCGCGGGTTCGGCGGCGCGGCTCCACGGGGCGAGGTACGCCACGCTGACCGCCAGTGCGCCACCCAGCAGCAGTCTGCGCTGCGGCGCAAAGCCGCCTGGAGTGAATTGAGGAATTGTGTTCATGGTGGGGACGAAGGTCGATGTAGGGGTGCTGCTCTTCACGCCCATTGGGAGCGCGCACGTCGCCATCGTGCGTAGGACCGTACAGCGGTGCAGCTTCCACTTTCTGCCGAAATCATGCGGGGCAATGACTACACACGGGCAGCGGCGGACGAGCGCTCGCGTTTCTGCGCGCACGCCAGACAGTGGGCGACCGCTCGCAATGTAGGCCTTATGGCGAAAGGGAAAAATAGAACCGTGCACAAGAGACTGTTACCTCTCTCGCAATAATCGACCCACGAATCACTACCAAAGAGATGTTGTGCTGGACCGTTTGCAAACCATGCAGGTGTTCTTGTCCGTCGTGGATGAAGGCGGCTTCACGGCTGCCGCCAAGCGCATGTCCATGACCGTGCCGCATGTCACCCGCCACATTGCCGCTCTCGAAGAGCGCCTTCAGACCCGGCTGCTGCAGCGCACGACGCGGCGCGTGTCCCTCACCGCCGCAGGCGAGCGCTATGCCGAGCGCGCGCGCGACATTCTGGAAGCCGTGGACCTCGCCACCACCGAAGTTCAAAGCGATACCAGTGCGCTGAGCGGGACGCTGCGCATCGTCGCCGCGCCGTCGCTCACCGACGCGCTGGTGTCCCCGCTCGCGGCCTCGTTTCGCGAGCAATACCCTGACATCACGCTGGATGTGTACGTGGACGCCCATCCCCTGCCGGATCTCAACCGCTACGACCTCGGCTTTCTGCAGGTGCCGTGGGGTTCGATTCGAACATCGTGGCGCGCACGCTCTCGACGTCCGACACCATCCTGTGCGCATCACCGGCCTACATCACGCGTCACGGCACACCACGGGTTCCGGAGGATCTGGCCCGGCATGTCTGCGTGCTGCGCCGCCCTGCCGGCATCCACCGCAACAGCTTTGGTCTGTGGCGCGCCGACCAGTCTCTGACCGAACCGCCAGCGCACGACATCGAAGTGCGCGCCGCCATCACCATCAACCAGACCGCCAGCATCCTGCAGATGGTGCTGGACGGCGCGGGGATCGCCACGTTCACCATGGATTCGGCACGTCCGTTCCTGAATCAAGGCATGCTCGAGCATGTGTTGCCCGACTGGATCACCGGTCGCGCCAAGGTGCTGGCCGCCATGCCCAGCCGCAAGCACCTGCCCGAGCGCGCCAAGGCCTTTCTCGACTTCGTCTTTGCGGCCCACAGGGCCGGGTTGATCGATCGCTGCTGAGCATCGCTCGCCTCAAAAGAAAAAAGGGCTGACGCACACGGCGACAGCCCTCTCTTCAACCAGCCCAGGGCTGGAGCTTCTATCCGAAGATTCCGACGATCAATGGCGGATCAGATGATCGAACGCCGACAGCGCAGCCGTGGCACCGGCACCCGCAGCGATGATGATCTGCTTGTACGGCACGTTGGTGCAGTCACCCGCGGCGAACACGCCCGGCACATTGGTGTGGCCCTTGGCGTCGATGATGATCTCGCCGAAGCGGGTGAGTTCGACCGTGCCCTTGAGCCAGTCGGTGTTGGGCAGCAGACCGATCTGCACGAAGATGCCTTCGAGTTCGACGGTACGGATCTCGTCGTTGGTGCGGTCCTTGTAGGTGATGCCGGTCACCTTGTTGCCGTCGCCGTTCACCTCGGTGGTCTGCGCGTTGAGGATCACGGTCACGTTGGGCAGGCTGGCGAGCTTTTTCTGCAGCACGCCGTCGGCCTTGAGTTCAGCCGCGAACTCGAGCACGGTGACGTGGGACACGATGCCGGCCAGATCGATCGCGGCCTCGATGCCCGAGTTGCCGCCGCCGATCACCGCCACGCGCTTGCCCTTGAACAGCGGGCCATCGCAGTGCGGGCAGTAGGTCACGCCCTTGGTGCGGTACTGCTCTTCGCCGGGCACGTTCATGTTTCTCCAGCGTGCACCGGTCGAAAGGATCACGGTCTTGCTCTTGAGCGTCGCGCCGTTTTCCAGTTCGATCTCGACCAGTCCGCCTTCGGTGGTGGCGGGCTTCAGAGCCTTGGCGCGCTGCAGGTTCATCACCTCGACGTCGTAGTCGGCCACGTGCTGCTCAAGCGCAATCGCGAACTTGGGGCCTTCGGTCTTGCTGACCGAGATGTAGTTCTCGATGTCCACGGTGTCCAGCACCTGGCCGCCGAAACGCTCGGCCGCCACGCCGGTGCGGATGCCCTTGCGCGCCGCATACACGGCAGCGGCTGCTCCGGCGGGGCCACCGCCGACGATGAGCACATCGAACGCATCCATGGCGTTGAGCTTGGCGGCGACGCGGGCATGTGCGCCGCTGTCGACCTTGGCGACGATCTCGGCGAGCTCCATGCGGCCCTGACCGAAGTTCTTGCCGTTCAGGAACACGGTGGGCACGCCCATGATCTGGCGTTCCGTGATTTCGTTCTGGAACACCGCGCCGTCAATGGCAGTGTGCGTGATGCGCGGGTTCAGCACGCTCATCAGGTTGAGCGCCTGCACCACGTCAGGGCAGTTGTGGCAGGACAGCGAGTAGTATGTCTCGAAGTGGAATTCGCCTTCGAGGTTCTTCACCTGCTCCAGCAGATCGGCCGCTTCCTTGGAAGGATGGCCGCCGACTTGCAGCAGCGCCAGAACGAGGGATGTGAATTCATGACCCAGCGGCACGCCGGCGAAACGCACGCCAGTATCCACGCCGGGGTTGGTGATCAGGAAAGAAGGCTTGCGCGTGTTGGGCGCGTCGTTCTTTTCGACCACGGTGATCTTGTCGGAAAGCGCTTTGATTTCGTTGAGAAGTTCGCGCACTTCCTTGGAGGTGGCGCCATCATCCAGCGTGGCCACCAGCTCCACAGGACGCTGCAGGCGCTCCAGATACGCTTTCAATTGGGTTTGGAGAGTGGTGTCGAGCATGGAGATTCCTCTTGATTGTCTAGTTTTGGGATAAAAAAAGCCCGGGCGCCAGGCACCCGGGCGTCTTCAACAACAATTCAACTGTGTTGATTCAAGCAGCGAGTCGCTGCTTAGATCTTGCCGACCAGGTCGAGCGAAGGAGCCAGAGTCTTCGCGCCTTCTTCCCACTTGGCTGGGCAGACTTCACCTGGGTGCGAAGCCACGTACTGAGCAGCCTTGATCTTGCGCAGCATGTCAGCGGCGTTGCGGCCGATGCCTTCAGCGGTGATTTCTTCAGCCTGGATCACGCCCTGTGGGTCGATGATGAAAGTGCCGCGGTTGGCCAGGCCTTGGCCGGGACGCAGAACTTCGAAGTTGTTGGAGATTTCCCAGGTTGGGTCGCCCACCATGGTGTACTGGATCTTGGCGATGGTGTCGGAAGCGTCATGCCATGCCTTGTGCACGAAGTGGGTGTCGGTGGACACGGAGAACACTTCCACGCCCATCTTCTGCAGTTCAGCGTAGTGGTCAGCCACGTCGCCCAGTTCGGTGGGGCACACGAATGTGAAGTCGGCAGGATAGAAGAAGAACACGGCCCACTTGCCCAGCACGTCCTTTTCAGTGATGTCGATGAACTTGCCGTTCTTGTAAGCGCTGGCCTTGAATGGCTTGAGGGTAGTGTTGATCACGGACATTTGTCGTTTCCTTTGGTTGGTTGATTGGCTAAGAACAGACTGAAGTTTATGCTCAAGCAATGAATTAATCCAATAAATTGACTTCATGACTTTGATTTATGAAATCTATTGAAAATCACTCCTCGATGGTCAAACCCCAATGACGCACAAGTCTGCCTCATCAAGGCACATGCAGTCGGCTGCGGGGATTTTCAAGCATCCCTGCAGCCGATCACGAGGATGCCTGCGGAAAGTCAAGAAATCGAGCATATCGTCCACGCTTGCGAACGCAACTCAACATCACACGCAGCCATACCGCATATGAATGGACATTGTCTTGCATCAGCAAGATTGCTTGGTGACAATGCGCCCATTGAACAGAAGGAGAAAGCCATGCAAGGCGACCCACAAGTGATTGCGCACCTGCAAGCGCAACTGAAAAACGAACTCACCGCCATCAACCAGTACTTTCTGCACTACCGCATGCTCAAGCACTGGGGCTTCGACAAGCTGGCCAAGAAGGAATACGAAGAGTCCATCGGCGAGATGAAGCACGCCGACAAGCTCATGGACCGCATCTTCATGCTCGACGGCCTGCCCAATCTGCAGGATCTCGCCAAGCTGCAGGTCGGCGAGGACGTGCCGGAGATTCTGGAATGCGACCTGCGCAGCGAGCGCGGCGCGCAGGCCACGATCAAGGACGGCATCGCCCACTGCGAAACCGTGCGCGACTACGTCTCGCGTGACCTGCTCCAGGAGATTCTGGAAGACACGGAAGAGCACATTGACTTCCTCGAAACGCAGATCGAGCTGGTCAACAAGGTAGGCGTGCAAAACTACCTGCAGTCCCAGATGAGCGACGCGGACTGATACTTCTTTTGTCTGTCAAAAACGCCGGCATTTCTGTCGGCGTTTTTTTGTTTGTACAAAGGCTTGGCGTTGGAGGGTCGATCTCAGCGCCATGTTCGCTTCAATGGCCCGCTGCTGGAAGTCAAATTGGCTTTGGGGTCGAACAGCTACGTCTTTGCAACCCTCGCCAACTCGGCCGCCACATGCCGCAGCGGTGCAACCTGGCGGCAGATGAGGGCCAATTGGTTGAGCAGCGCGCGTTGTGACTCCAGTGCCGGTTCGGCGTGCTCTTCCAGAGCTTTGGCCGCTGCGTCGCAGCGCGCGGCATCGGGCAGACCGGGCTCGAACTGGCCTTGCGCGCGCAGGGCCGTCGCGATGGCATGGAACTCCTTCACGGCCATCTCGCCTGAGGACATCAGCAGGCCATCCCGCGCCGCGCCTTCGAGCTTGCCGCGATGCGCGCCGAGGGCCGAAATGTAGTTGAGCAGCGTGTGCGAGAGCACCAGGATGCGCTGGCCCCAAAGCACATTGCGGCGCGCCCAGTGCGGCTCCTGCATGAGCTGGTGCAGCGAGCGTGAGAGCGCCGCATCGGCGTCGTGGGCGTTGCGGCGGGCGACGCGGTAGTCAAGGTCGTCATCCTTGCCGTCGGCGTACTGCGAGAGTATCTCGCGCAGATAGGCGGCGCTGGCTTCCACGGCATTCGCGGCCACGGCGTTGAGGCGACGCCCCTGCCAGTCGGGCAGCACCAGCAGCATGGCGATGGCCGAGATCACGCCGCCGATCAGCGTGTCGAACAGGCGCGGCGCGATCAGCTCGTAGGCCGCTCCGGTGGTCTGGTTGAAGCACATCAGCACCATCAGCGTGATGGCCGCCGTGCCGATCACATAGCGCTGGGTGCGCGTGATGAAGAACACCACGCCCGCACACACCGCGATCAGCGCCTGCGTGGCAAGGCCCGGAAAGAGCTTGAGCAGCGCCCAGCCGGCGAGCAGGCCGAGCGCCGTACCCGCGATGCGCTCGACCACGCGGGTGATGGTCGCGCCATACGTCGCTTGGCAGACGAACAGCGTGGTCAGAAGAATCCAATGTCCATGCTCCGGGTCGGTGAGCTGCATGGCCACGCACCCAGCGGCCAGCGCAGCCGAGAGACGCACCGCGTGGCGCAGCAGCGGCGAGCTCAGGTGCAGCTGTCCGGCGATGCGTGCCCATGCATCGGCGAAGCTGCGCGCGGACGCGTCGAACAGCGTCACGTCGCCGAGCAGCGAGGTGTCGAGCGGGCCAGTGGCGAGCGTGAGCTGCGAGTCCAGCGTAGTGAGATTTCGCGACAGCGCGCGCAGCGAACGCAGCGGCCTGACCCACTGCGGCCGGCCCTGCTGCTCGAGATACGCGATCGCATCCTCGAGATCGACGATGGCATGCGCCACCTCCACGCCACGCCGAAACGGCTTGCGGGCACGCAGCGCTTCAGCCAGACGCGCGCAGGTCACGCCCTGCAGGCCGAGCACGCGCTGGCAGCGGAACAGTACGTCGCTGTGGAACAGCTCGTCGGCCCAGTCGTTGTAGTGATAGTGCGAGGAGCTCACGCGCTCGTGGATGTCCTGAGCGAGAAAGTACAGATTCAGGCAATGCAGCAACTCGCCCTGCGGAACCCTGCCGACCCGCATGCGGCTGAGCAGGCGCTCCTTCATCACGTTGAGCGCCGCCACCACCCGTCCGTTGGCCTGCGCAAGGCCGATGCGCCGCTGCTGCACGTCGAGGCCGCGCACCGGCTCGAACAGACTGGCCTTGAGCTGCATGTAGCCGCTGAGCTCCGCATAGAGCTGCGCCAGCCCCATGCGCAGCGGCCGCAGCGGAAAGGCCATCTTCCAGAGCACCGAAAGCAGCCCATACTAGGCCGCACCGGCCAGCAGCAGCGCGGACACGAGATGCGGCGGCGTCTGCTGCGAAGCGCCCACGCTCATCGCGGTGTAGAGCGCGAGAATCACCGACGCGGTGGAGACCGCGCGATACCGCTCACCCACCGCGCCGAGCATGGTGAATGCGAACGCGACGCCGCACAGCGTGAGTGCGAACAGCGCGGGCGAATGGACGACGGTCTCGATGCTGAGCGACACCAGCGCAAAGCCCGCCAGCGTGATCACCAGCGTGCGCAGCCGGCCACGCCAGTTGTCGTCGGTTTCGGCAAGCGCGCTGGCGATCACGCCGAGAAACAGCGGCACCAGCCAAGGCATGTGGCCGGTGCTCCAGCACCAGCCCATGGCGCCGCCCAGCGCGACGAGCACACGCAGCGCGTAGAGCGAGGCTTCCTGTCCGCGCAGCCGGTGCAGCCAGCCGCTCAGCGCAAAATCCCGTCCAGACAACTGCATGATTGACGCGCCTCCCCTGAATCGCTGCGGGGCGGCCCTTGCTCGGCTGCCCTCGCCTGGCGAGCGCCAGTGTCAAGCACCGTGAGCGACGCGAAATGCCATGAGTGATTGGGCACAGAACTCACCGGAAAACAAAGCTGCCGCGACCGAAACGCCCGATCAGCCGGTGTTGCGCAGCGCGGCGGCGATGCCGTTGATCGAAATCTGGATACCCGTCTTCACGCGGTCATCGGCCTGACCCAGACGCCAGCGGCGGATCAGCTCGACCTGCAGGTGATGCAGCGGGTCGATGTAGGGGAAGCGGTGGCGGATCGAACGCGCGAGGGCCGAATTGTGCGCCAGACGCTGCTTGTCGCCGGTGATGCGCACCAGCGCGTCGGACGTGCGATGCCACTCTGCCTCGATGTTGCCGAACACCTTCTTGCGCAGACGCGCGTCGGCCACCAGTTCGCTGTAGCGCGAGGCCAGTTGCATGTCGCTCTTGGCCAGCACCATGTCCATATTGGAGAGCAGCGTGCGGAAGAACGGCCACTGACGGTACATCTTCTGCAGCAGCGCGAGCTGGGCCTTGGGGTCCTTGCCCGGAGCCTTGATGAAGTCCTCCACGGCCGAGCCGAAACCGAACCAGCCCGGCAGCGTCAGACGGCACTGGCCCCAGCTGAAGCCCCACGGAATCGCGCGCAGATCCTCGATCTTCTGATTGGCCTTGCGCGACGCGGGGCGCGAGCCGATGTTGAGCTCGGCGATCTCGCGGATCGGCGTGGCGCTGAAGAAGTAGTCGGTGAAGCCGGGGGTCTCGTAGACCAGTGCGCGGTACGCGCCCATGCTGGCCTTGGAGAGCTCTTCGGCGGCCTCGAGAAACGCCTTGGTCGCGGGCTTGGTCGGCTGCAGCAGCGTGGCTTCGAGCGTCGCGGCGACCAGCGTTTCCAGATTGCGTCGGCCAATCTCGGGGTTCGCATATTTGGAGGCGATCACTTCGCCCTGCTCCGTCAGGCGGATCTGGCCGCGCACGGTGCCCGGCGGCTGCGCCAGAATGGCCTGGTAGCTCGGGCCGCCGCCGCGCCCCACCGTGCCGCCACGGCCGTGGAACATGCGCAGCTGGATCGGCGCACCTACTTGCTTGGCGTTGAGTTCATCGAACAGCGTCACCAGCGCGTTCTCTGCGCGGTACAGCTCCCAGTTGCTCGTGAAGATGCCGCCGTCCTTGTTGCTGTCGCTGTAGCCGAGCATGATGTCCTGCTCGGCGCCGCTCGCGCGCACCAGCGCCGCATAGCCCGGCAGCTCGTAGAGCTCGCGCATGATGGGCGCGGCGTTGCGCAGGTCCTCGATGGTCTCGAACAGCGGCACGACGATGAGGTCGGCGCGGCCGTTCTGGTCGAGCGTGCCGTGCATCAGGCCGACTTCCTTTTGCAGCAGCAGCACCTCGAGCATGTCGCTCACGGTCTCGGTGTGGCTGATGATGTAGTGGCGGATCGCCTCGGCACCGTAGAGCTCGCGCATCTTGAGCGCGGCCTCGAAGATCGCGATCTCTCCGGCCGTGTGCTCGGAATACTCCGCGCCCATCACGCGCAGCGGACGCGCATCGGCCAGCAGCAGCATGAGCAGCTTGCGGCGTTCGGTCTCGGGCAGCGACGAGTAGTCGGGCGTGATGCGCGCCTTGGCCAGCAGCTCGGCGACCACGCGCTCGTGCTGGTCGGAACTCTGGCGCAGGTCGACCGTGGCCAGGTGAAAGCCGAACACCTCGACCGCGCGGATCAGCGGACGCAGACGCTGCTGCGCCATGGCGGAGGCCTTGTGCGACAGCAGCGACGACTCGATGACGCGCAGATCGGCCAGAAACTCCTGCGCGCTCACGTAGGCGTTCTGCGGCGCGACGGCGTGGCGTGCCGCATCGCCGCCGGTCAGGTCCTTGAGCGTGGCGGCCAGGCGCGCGTAGATGCCGGTGAGCGCACGACGATAGGGCTCGTCCGCGCGGTGCTCGCTGGTGTCGGGAGAACGTTCGGCCAACGCCATCATCTCGGGCGATACCTGCACCAGGTTGGCGGACAGCGACAGCTCACGGCCGAGGTTGTGCACCTCGGTCAGGTGGTGGCGCAGCGCGACGTCGGACTGGCGCTTCAGCGCCAGCTCGAGCGTGGCGGCGCTCACGTTCGGATTGCCGTCGCGGTCGCCGCCGATCCACTGGCCCATGCGCAGAAAGCTCGCCACATGCTGGTTGCCCAGTTCGCGCTCGAGCTCCGCATACATGCGCGGAATCTCATGCAGGAAGGTGTATTCGTAGTACGAGAGCGCGTTCTCGATTTCGTCGGCCACGGTGAGCTTGGAGTAGCGCAGCAGGCGCGTCTGCCAGAGCTGGGCGACGCGCGCGCGCAGCTGCGAATCGTTCTCTGCCAGCTCGCGCGGGGTGATCGGGTCCTTGGCGCTGTTGTAGAGCTGCGCGCGCATCAGGATGTCGTCGCGCGCAGTCAGCAGATCGGCGATCTCGCGCTCGGAATCCAGAATGCTCTTGCGCTGCACCTCGGTCGGGTGGGCGGTGAGCACCGGCGCCACATAGCTCTTGGCGAGCGACTGCGCCACCGCGCGCGGCGCGATGCCGGCCCAGCGCAGGCGCGCAAGCGCCACCTCGATGCTGCCTTCCTGGGCGCTGCCCGCGCGCTCGTGCACGGCGCGGCGGCGGATGTGGTGGCGGTCCTCGGCCAGATTGGCCAGATGGCTGAAATAGGTGAACGCACGGATCACGCTCACGGTCTGGTCGCCGGTCAGGCCCTTGAGCAGCTTCTTGAGCGCCTTGTCCGCCTCTTGGTCCGCATCGCGGCGGAAGGCCACCGAGAGCTTGCGGATCTGCTCGACCAGGTCATAGGCGGCAACGCCTTCCTGCTCGCGGATCGCGTCGCCCAGAATGCGTCCAAGCAGACGAATGTCCTGGATCAGCGGGAGATCCTTGTCGGTCTTGCGGACCGCGGGAGCGTTGGCGGGGGCGTCGGATTTGCGGGCGGCGGGCGCGGACATGCGGAAAGTCACTCCTGAACTTTGGGACAATGAAGGCGGCATAGATACAGATCAAACCGCGTCGCCCCAAATGGGTACGGGGCGGCTGTAACCTGCTGCAGCGCAACATGCTAGCATCCCGCAGCAATGTTGAAGGGCGCTGGAGCGCCAATAACAGAAAGTCATGAAAATAAATTCATCGCAGCCCACCCAGTTCGTCATCGCGACGCGCGAGAGCCGCCTCGCTCTCTGGCAGGCCGAGCACGTCAAGGCCCTGCTCGAATCCCGCGGCCACGCCACGCATCTGCTGGGCATGACCACCAAGGGCGACCAGATCCTCGACCGCACGCTCTCCAAGGTCGGCGGCAAGGGCCTGTTCGTGAAGGAACTGGAACTCGCGCTCGAGGAAGGCCGCGCCGATCTGGCCGTGCATTCGCTCAAGGACGTGCCGATGGAGCTGCCCGCAGGCTTTGAACTGGCCTGCGTGATGGAGCGCGAAGATCCGCGCGACGCCTTCGTCTCCCCGCAATATGCAAAGCTCGCCGATCTGCCGCAGGGCGCTGTGGTCGGCACCTCCAGCCTGCGCCGCCAGGCCCTGCTGCAGGCGCTGCGCCCGGACCTCGATATCCAGCCGCTTCGCGGCAACCTCGACACCCGCCTGCGCAAGCTCGACGAAGGCCAGTACGCGGCCATCGTGCTCGCCGCCGCAGGCCTCAAGCGCCTCGGCATGGAATCGCGCATCCGCCACATCTTCGAGCCCGAGGAAATGCTGCCGTCGGCCGGACAGGGCGCGCTCGGCATCGAGATCCGCCAAGGTCGAGACGACCTCCAGCAGGCGCTCGCCCCCCTCGCCCATCAGCAGACCTGGCTGACCGTGACCGCCGAGCGCGCCGTGAGCCGCGCCATGGGCGGCAGCTGCTCGGTGCCACTGGCCGCGCATGGCCGCTGGACGGGCAACACCCTGCGCCTCGACGCGGCCTGGGGCGATGTGGAAGGCCAGCAGGTGCTGATCCGCGCCAGCGCCGAATCGAGCCAGATCACCGACCTCGCCTCCGCCGACGCGCTCGGCGTGGCCGTGGCCGACAAGCTCAAGGCTGCGGGCGCCAGGGTCTGCACGACTTCCTGACGCGCCGGCATGACACGCGTTCTGATCACCCGCCCGTCGCCCGAAGCCGAGCGATGGGGGGAGCGGCTGCGGGCGCAGCACATCGACGCCGTGGCTCTGCCGCTGCTGTCCATCACCGCCGTGCGCGATCCGGCGCTGCAGTCGGCGCTCACCGACGCACGCGCCCGGCTGAAAAATTTTCATGCGCTGATGTTCGTCAGCGGCAACGCGGCCGCCGAGTTTCTGGCGGAGGGCTTGTCATTGCCATTGTCATTGACTGAACCCGACCACCTGCCCCGCTTCTGGTCCCCCGGCCCCGGCACCGCACGCGCTTTGGTGCAGGCGGGTGTGCCGGCATCGCTGATCGACGGCCCCGCGCCTGATTCCAGCCAGTTCGATTCGGAGAGCCTGTGGCTCGCCGTCGCCCCGCAGATCGGCCCCGGCAAGCGGGTGCTGATCGTGCGCGGAGCCAACGCGGCGCAGACCAAGGGCGGCAATGGCCGCGACTGGCTGGCCGCGCAGATTGCAGCCGCCGGAGGCGAGACGGAGTTCGTCGCGGCCTATGAAAGAACGGGCTCGCGGCTCGATGCCGATGCCAAAGACCTTGCTGCACGTGCGGCGTTGGACGGCACAGTGTGGTTTTTCAGCAGTTCCGAGGCCATCCAGAATCTGGCGCGGGAGTTGCCGCAAACCAGCTGGGACAAGGCTTGCGCGCTGGTCACGCACCCGCGCATCTCCGAAGCGGCACGCGCCGCAGGATTTGGCAACGTAAGTGAGTGCCGCCCTACACTGCAGGACGTGACGGCGTCTATAAAATCATTGGTATGAGCCTCGAGCCCCAACACACCATCCACGAAGACACCCCGGACGCACCGGGCGCTGCGCATCGGGCGCCGCCCGCTGCCCCGGCGCCTGCGCCCGCCCCGGCTCCCGCTCCTGCCGCTGCGTATGCAGCAGCGCCGCCTGTAGCCGCCGCCGGCCACGCCCCCGCAGCGGGCGGATCGCGGCTGCTGGTCAGCATCGTGGGCGCGGTCGCGATTGCCGGTCTCGCAAGCAGCTTCATGCTGTGGCAAAAGCTCTCGAACATCCAGGAACAGCTCGCCCGCCAGACCGCCGACTCCGGCGCGCAGGCCATCGAGGCCCGCACCATGGCGCGCGAGGCCTCCGAAGTGGCGCGCGACACGTCGGCCCGCCTCACGGTGGCCGAATCCCGCGTGAGCGAGGTCGCCCTGCAGCGCACCCAGCTCGAGGAGTTGATGCAGAGCCTCTCGCGCTCGCGCGACGAGAACCTGGTGGTCGACATCGAATCCGGCCTGCGTCTGGCGCTGCAGCAATCGCAGCTCACCGGCAGCCTCGAGCCCGTGATCGCCGCGCTCAAGAGCGCCGACCAGCGCATCGAACGTGCCGCCCAGCCGCGCCTGACGCCCGTGCAGCGCGCCATCGCGCATGACCTCGAGCGCATCGGCAAGTCCGCCGTGACCGACACCTCCGGTCTGCTCGGCCGCGTGGACGATCTCACGCGTCAGGTCGACGAGATCCCGCTGCTCAACGCCGTGGTGCAGGCCTCGACCATGCGCCAGCGCAACGCCAGCTCACGCAATGCCGCCGAAGCGGCCGCCACGCCTCCCGACGCCGACGAGCCGCGTTGGAAGGCCGTGCTCAACACCACCTGGGAAGCCATCGCCGCCGAAGCCCGTGGCCTCGTGCGCGTGAGCCGCATCGACCAGCCCGACGCCGTGCTGATCGCGCCCCAGCAGGCGTATTTCCTGCGCGAGAACCTCAAGCTCTCGCTGATGAACGCGCGCCTGGGCATCCTCTCGCGCCGCCTTGATTCTGCGCGTCTCGACCTCGCCAACGCCAAGACCGCGCTGGTCAAGTATTTCGAACCCGATTCGCGCTACACGCGCCGCGCCATCGAGACCATCTCGGAGCTGCAGAACAACATGCAGGGCATGGAACTGCCGCGCCTCGACGAAACCTTTGCAGCGCTGACCACCGCAGCGGCGGGCCGATGATGACGGCGATCGACATGACGATGAACGGAAGGCCCTGATCGATGCGCGCAGCTCTCTGGCTACTGGCCCTGTTTGGCGTCGCCGTGGCGGTTGCCCTGTTCGCAGGCAACAACCAAGGCACGGTGACCCTGTTCTGGCCGCCCTACCGGGTGGACCTGTCCCTCAACGCGGTGCTGCTGATTCTGTGCAGCGTCTTTGCGATCGTGTATGGCGCTCTGCGCGGCACCGCCGCCCTGCTGCGCCTGCCGCGCCGCGCACGCCGCTGGCGTCTGCAGCAGAAGGAACGCGCGATGCACGCGTCGCTGCTCGACGCCATGTCGCAACTGCTCGCAGGCCGCTTTCTGCGTGCGCGCAAGGCGGCGGAGTCCTCCATCGCCCAGGAAAGCGACCTGTCGCAATCCCTGCCGATTCCGCATGGCAAACAACTGCGCACGCTGGCCCACATCGTCGCCGCCGAAAGCTCGCACGCGCTGCAGGACCGCACCACGCGCGAGACGCATCTGCAGCAGGCGCTCGACTCGATCCCGCCCAACGCCTCCACCTCCGAACAGGAACTGCGTGAAGGCGCACAGCTGCGCGCCGCCCGCTGGTCGCTCGACGAGCGCGACGCCAACGCCGCGCTCGACCGCATGGCGACCTTGTCCGCCGGTGCCGCACGCCGCACGCTCGCCCTGCGCGCCAAGCTCAAAGCCTCGCGCATGGCGCACCTCACCGGAGAAGCGCTCGACACCGCACGCCTGCTCGGCAAGCACCGCGCCTTTTCCCCCGCCGCCGCCGAGAGCATCGTGCGCAGCCTCGCCATCGAGCTGATCAACGACGCCCACGACCCCGCGCAGTTGCAGAACGCCTGGATGTCGCTCGACGTGAACGAGCGCGCCATGCCCGAGCTGTCGATCCACGCCGCCCAGCGCCTGTCCCAGCTCGACGGCGACCCCGCCCAGGTGCGCCACTGGCTGCTGCCGGTGTGGGAGCGCATGGTCGACCCGAACCAATCGCTCTCGCAGCATCAGGCGTTCAAGCTGATCGAAGTGCTCGAAGCCAACCTGAGCGGCATCGACGCGCAGTGGCTCGCCCGCATCGAAAGCGCCCAACAGGCCAACCCACGTGATGCCCGTTTGCAGTATCTGTCTGCAGTGGCTTGCCTGCACCGTGAGCTGTGGGGCAAGGCGCAGCAGCTGTTCACTCAGGCTGCGCCCAAGTTGGCTGACAAGAAGCTGCGTGGGAGTGCGTGGCGGTTCCTGGCCGAGTTGGCCGAGCATCGGGGGGATGAGGAGGCTGCTTCTCAGGCCTGGAAGCAGGCGGCCATCGCTGTTTTGTGATGGGCAAAGGGCGTTTTCCAAACGCCCTTTTTTATTATCCAACGCCGGGTAGAATTTGCCGGCCCACTTGCTCGTCTGGCAGCTTGAAGTTCATGCGCATGAACAGGCGCCGATAGTGCCGACGCTGCTTTGGCTTCTCGCATCGATACCGTTACCGGGAACATCCGAACCGACTGCTCGGCGCAAGTCGGTCGGTCGGTCGGTCAGCTTGTGCGCTCAACATTTGGCCAGCAAGGTACTGCCGCAGTGAACCAGCACAACACCACCAGCACAGAGAAGACATCCACTTCCTCCCTGCCGTCCAGCATGAAGCGCATCGAGTTGTCTGAGCTTCAGCCGGGGCCGTTCTATGCGCAATTGCAGCAGCAAATACAGGCCTTGATTGCCAACGGCAGTTTGAGTGAAGGCAGCCAATTGCCGTCCGAGCGAGAGTTGGCGGATGCATTGAAGATCAGCCGCACGACGGTCAAACGGGCCTATGACGCACTGCGCGATGCGGATGTGATCGCCAGCGGCCAAGGGCGCGGCGGGACGGTGGTCAAACGCATGCCGCGCGTCAGCCCCGTCATGTCGCGCCTCAAAGGTTTTACCGAAGAGATGCAGGAGTTGGGGATGACCCCCTCCACCCGACTGATGGCACTGCAGGTGGTGCATGAACGCACCATCGCGAGCATCTTCGGGCGCCCATCACATGCGCCGCTGTTGCATGTGCGCCGTCTGCGACTGGGCAATGACTCGCCGATGTCGCTGGAGCTGGCGTGGTACGACCTCACGCTGGCCCCCGAGCTCGAAGAGTGGAGCGGCGAAGGCTCCATCTACGCCTGGCTGCGCGAGCGTTGCGGCATTCATATGGCAGATGCCGAGCAGAGCATCGAAGCGGTCATGAGCAGTGCACAGGAAATGGAGGCGTTCGGCTTTGACGCGCCCATGCCCTGCTTGCTCATCAAACGTAAAAGCTTGGACGCGCAATCGCGTTTGATCGAGTACGTCGAAGGCACCTTCCGAGGTGATGCCTACGCGTACCGCGTGCGCCTGGCAGGATAGCGGCGACCACGACCACAACCACGACTGCGCTGTCACTGCCGCAGTCAATTCATCCTTGCTGCCACTTTGTTGCCCGCCCTGTCTCAGCGCATGTTAACGATCTCATCGCGAGGCTTGCAGGATGTGGTTCGGGATGGGCTGCAAGGCGCAAACTGCAGCAATGGCTCGGGCCATTGCGAGGATTTGCAACGCGGTAGACCACCCGAGGCCGCGCCCGCAAGACCGTGTGGAGATCGTCAATACGCTCTCAACTAGCTTTGGCCATCTTGCGACAGCTCAGCATGCTGAGCAAGGCAGCCAGCAATGCCAAGGCCCAGGTCCCCAGTCCAGGCACTGGTGTGGGCGTGGCAGGGCCCGTGTTCAACGGTGCGCCTTGGAATGTCGCCTCAATCGTACAGGCAGCTATCGCTGTGCCGGTGTAGACGTTGCCAGCCAGTGTGCCGTCGCAGCCGGTCACCGATTGCAGTGCGTAGCCGGGCTCGGGAGTGAATGTGTAGGCGAAGGGCTGGTACAGACCATGAACCAGCGGCGACGCCACAGGCGCATGACGCCCGCCGCCGCCGTTGACCGTGACAGTGATCGGCACGTGCCACTGCGCCGGCATGGCATCCTCCACGGACTTCGTTGTGACGGTCATAGTACATCCACCTGGCTCAGTCGCCACCAGTATCACCGGGACGCTGTAAAAGCTGATGGACGTACCAATGGGAAGGACGGCGCAGGGGCTGGGGCTGGGCGCATCCAGCGCGCTCAGCACGTGGCCTGGCGCCGCATTGAACGTGACTGCGGCCCAGTCGCCCATGGCCAGGCTCTGGGGAAGGCCTGGCGCCGTGGCCGTGCCAGGCGGATCGATTTGCAAGGTGTACGAGGTGCGGCCCGTGGCCCATTGCGCGCTGCATCCGCTATCCCATGGGTTCGCGCCGACAGCCTGCTGCCACAGGACGTTTTGCGCGCCGGGCGTCGCGGCTTCGGATACGGCATTCGGGCAGATCATGGCCCCGCTTCCTGCGCCCAGAGACGCCGCCTGCGCGGCACGCAGCACGGGCGCCGCGTCATGCAATCGATTGGCCGCCAGGTTCAGATAGTCCAGCCCATCAGGCAAGCCGCTGAGATCTGCGCTGGTGATGTGATTGAATATGGCCTGCACGTCGATCAGCGACGGCAGGCCCGCCAGATTCAGGGTGGTCAGGGCGTTGAAGCTCACATCCAATTCGGTCAGCAAGGGCAGATTGACCAGCGCCATGCTGGCGATGCGATTGGCTGATGCTTGCACCCGATCCAACTTCGGTAGATCCGCCAAGTTCAACGCCGTCAGCGCGTTGCTGAGCACATTCAAACGCTCCAGTGATGGCAGATTCGTCAGCGACAGATCCGCAATGCGGTTGTTGTCGGCCTCGACGCGACGCAGCGCCGCCAGATCGCTCAGCGTCAACAAAGTCAAGCGGTTATTCGTGATCTCCAAGTCCTCGAGCGCCGGCAGATGGGTCACTTCGAGGCTGACAATGCCCGCATTCTCGGCCGTCACCTCGCGGAGCTTCGGCAGATCTGCAAGATTCAAATTCAGCGGCTGTTGCCCCTGCAGGGCTCCGTTTGAGATATCCAGCTCCAGCAGCTCGGGCAGGTTCGAGAGCTCCACGCGGCTCAACGGATTGCCAGGCGCGTGCACTTCAATCAGTTGGAGAAAGTCGGCAAGCACCAGTGCGGAAATCCGGTTGTTTCTCACCTCGAGGCGCGACAGCGCCGGCAACTGGGTCAGGCTCAGCTCAGTCAACTGGTTGTCGGAGAGCCTGAGAAATGACAGGCGCGGCAGGTTCGCCACGCTGACCGTGCCTGCCAGCTGGTTATCGCCAGCCAGCAAAGATTGCAGCTGGGGCAGGTTGCTGAGCGTCAGCCCCGTCAATGCGTTGTCGGACACATCGAGGCGACTCAAGTTCGGCATGTACGCCAGGTTGACCGTGCCCGACAGCCCGTTGCCGGGAAGGCTCACCTCGGTCACCTGATCGAGATGGCAGGAGACGCCAAACCAGCCATCAGCACACGGGTCGCTATCCGGATTGGACCAGCCCGTGTTATTCGTCCACCCGGCGCCGTTGGTGCGGTCATAGAAGATAAGCAGCGCCGATTTCACGGTGGCACTCACCGCCGCAGTAGCCGGCAATGTGCCTAATGCCAATACGCTGAAGACGCCGATACGGACCATGCGGATCAGATCATTTTTCAGAGAAAACGCCATAGTCGATCCATCCCTTCGTGAGTACTGATGTGGTTCAGTCGGCGCGTCCTGCACGGCGCCAACCCAGCGCCCCCAGCGCTGCAGCCAGCAACGCCAATGCCCAGGCCGCGTTCGCCGGAACGGCCTGTACGCTGGCACCCGGCGTGCCGTTGCCCGGGTTACCTGAACCGGGGCCACCTGTTCCCGGCGCACCAGTGCCGTCATCCTGGGCCGCAACACTCACGCGCACCGCCTGGCCCGTCACCAGCCAGCCGGGCTGCGCCGCATCCACGCCCACACTCACATCCACCGCAGCGGCCGGGCCGCTGGTAGGAGTGAGCGTGCAGGTCGCGGATGTTTGCAGCGCGGCGAAATCCACGCTGGCGCAGCCGCCAAAACGTGCGCCGTCGCCACTGAGCACGAGCGGCAGCGAATAGGCCGACTGCGGGGGATGAACAACGCTCACCGTGCAAGTGGCACTTTGGCCCGGCAACAGCTCTGTAGCAGCGCAGGCCACGCTCGCCTCGGGGATCAGCGGAATCACGGCAAAAGCGGCTGCCTGATTGCTAGTCGAAGTGTTGAAGAATTGGGTACGGATCGCAGTGGGGTTGAGCGTTGGGTGCAGCCAGGCACTGGCGCGATAGTCGGCTGCATCCAAGGGCGCCGCCGGATCATTCTGCGCAGTCAGGCGACTGCTCAGTGTGATGGTGTCGCCCAGATTTCCGAACGCGGGACTGCGGAGCACCGTGGCCGGCTTGTCGCCTCGCACCGGGGTGATCTGTACAGCTTCTGTACCATCCCAACTGCCGCCATCGGTTTGAAAAGACAGGGTTTCGCTCCTGGGCTCGCTATAGTCGCCCGGCGGCACGGGCACGGTCTCTTCGGCATCGGCGGCCACCAGCTTGAATTGCAGGGCGTGCCCGGCCGAATTGCGCAGCACGATCTGGCGCAGATTCAGCAACATGGACCCCGTGGAACTCACCAGCGCCGGGCGACGCGCCGCCGTGTCGGGCTTGTACAGCACCGCGCCCAGTGCCGATCCCCGATGGGATTGGGGGTCGGGATAAGGTGCAGCCACCGGCTTCACCGGCAACGCGGATGCGAGCAAATTACCAGGCCCCGGCGGGAACGGATAAAGAATCCCGGGGCGCCAAAGATTCAAAGCCAGCGTGGCCTGAACGCCCGCGTCCGAGGTGACGGCAAACGCGAAGTCCTGACCCGAGGCACCCTGCGCCTTGGCCACATCCAGCCCGGCGAAATCCAACCAGCGTGCCAACTCCATGCTGCCGACAGGGCCCGCACTCGCCCGATAAGTCTCCGCCGCCGTGGCCTGCGCATAGGCCGCGGGCCCCGCAGCCAGCATCAGTCCCGCGAGCAAGCCCGCTCGAATGGTCGCTGAATGCAACATGGATGGGTGAATAGCTGCATAAGGCTTGCTCATGGGATGTTCCCTCGTGTTTGTCTCTGGACACGACCTGGGCAGTACGCTCAGGCCTGCTCTTTTGAAAGAGTCCAAACTTACGTTTTAAGATTTATTGGACTTTTTGGATTCTAAATAAAAATCCATAAAAAAGTCCAAAGAAATAAACATCCGTCTGAAGATTTCAGATTTGTGCAAGAAAAATGAAGAGGGAATGCAGCGAAATGCGCCTTACGCATCCATTTCACAATATTTTCATGCTATTAAAATAGAAGCAAAAACAAAACTCTGTCAGTTTTGAACAGGTTGCTCTTGCGCGACAAAGGCATCGACTTCGACACGTTGTGGCAACGTAGTCAAGATGCCATTGCGGCTGGCAGCGAGCGCGCCGCAGACGTTCGCCAGTGCCAATGCACTCGCCATGGACTGGCCTTCCGCCAAGGCTGTGCACAGCCCCGCGCTGAAGGCGTCGCCAGCGCCTATGGGCTGCACCGAACGCACCGGATGGCTTGGCTGGTGAATCACCACCGAGTCATCACGGCCATAGGCGACGCAGCCCTGCGCCCCCAGCGTGATGATCAACCAGCGTCCAGCCCATTGGCGCCACACGGCATGCAGCACCAGAGCGGGCAAGGACTCCAGCGCAGGAGACATGCCCTCCTCCTGCGTCCAGGCATGGTGCTCACCAACCCACCGGGAAAGCAACGGCAAAGCTTCGCTGCGATTGACGACCAGTACGTCGGCGGCTGCGAGCGCCTGCGCACCCACGGCGCTGCGCATGCCTTCTGCAGGCCAGGGCGACGGATTGAGCACGGTGAGCACACCCGCACGTCGCGCCGCGTGCAGCGCATCGGCCACCAACGCCAGTGGCGCCTCGCACTGCGCATAAGCCACGGCAGCATGGTGCAGGCACGGTATCACCGGCTGCAATTGCTGCGCGCCCAACAAGTCATTGGCTCCGGTGAAAACCGTGACACTGGTTTCGCCATCTGCCCCCAGCAGGCCACAGCCGTGGGCAGAATGCGCTCCCAAGCGATGAACATGGGCTGCCGGCAGCCCATCACGTTCAAGCAGTTGCAGTGCCGCGTCGCCCGCAGCGTCATGACCAACGGCCATCAGCAAATCCACCGTGGCACCCAGCCGGTGCGCACCCAACGCGACCGCCAGCCCCTTGCCCGCGCATTCGCGCACATAGGCGCTGGCCCGCTGGCTTTCGTCGGCACCCGGCAGGCGCGGCACACTCCAGCAGTGAGCCTCGACAAAGCTGCCGACCACAAAAAGCCTACGCCTGAATGCATCATCACAAGATGGGTACATCGCTCAAGCATATCAAGACGATTGACAGACTGCCGTTCCACTCCCGGCTGGAGCAGCCCCGTGCATGACCGCGCGCTATCTGCGAATCCCATCGCGTTCGAACGTTACTTGCATGCGGCGCGACGATCATGCGGTCGGCAAAGGCGTCGCTGGGCAGTGGGGCAAGGCGCAGCAGCGGTTCACTCAGGCTGCGCCCGAGTTGGCCGAGCGTCGGGGGGATGAGGAGGCTGCTTCTCAGGCCTGGAAGCAGGCGGCTATTGCTGTTTTGTGATTTGGTTTGTTGATTTAGGGTGTTCATTGAACGCCCTCTTTCTTTTTGGGCTTCTGCTGATTTTTGGCGGCGGAGGCCGGGACTGCCCCCGGCGGGGCAGTAACTTTTTGGTCTTGCCCAAAAAGTCACCAAAAATGCGCTTTGAATACCTCCGGCAGAACTCGCTGCGTTCCTTCGTCACTCCGCTCGGACAACCGCCGGAAATCAGTTAGGAAAGAGGTGTTCACGGCACTTCGCTTCGCTCGTGCCTGTTGCTCCCTCTACTTCGTGAGGGAGCGGGGATCTCTTGTGCCGTTTCATCAGGCGCTGGGCGGCCGATCGATATCAGCAAAGATTCATGTCGCCCATTGATCGGCGCTTGATATTTACATCGACATCCATCATGGGGAACGTCGGTTCTCGACTCTGAGCAGGCATCCAAACTACCAATGCCTAAGTTAACGCACGGACCGGCCGGCGCAGCCGGTTCGCTGCGATGACGGGTTAGACCAAACGTGTGAGCGCCCGCTGGCCACAAACAATGGAGACGTTTCCAAACTCGATAGCAAGCGAGAAGGCCGATTGACGGAGTTCAAATTTCTTCCAATATTTGAGAACTTCTCCAGTCTCTGAACGAATGAATGGCTCCGAAAGACAGATTAGTCGGGCATCCGCTGGAGCTCCAACAATGCGACCATGAAGCGAATCGTCCTCCGGACCTGCAGCAAGAAGGCCTCTTGCTTCAAAATTTCGTATGCTAGAAAAATGAAAAGCAGCGTAAGCCCTTGGCTTATCCCATGCTTGCCAAGAGGAGGGAACATTGGACGGCAACTGCAGGAACTGCCCTTCAATTGAAACGCCATCCAGCATCACGCTATAGGCGTGCGGTGCAAACGTGTCGAGCGACGGCGGTTTGCCCTCATACGGCCCGAGAATCTTCATCGGCTCATCTAACAGATTCGTCCACATAACTGGTGCCCACACTTTGCGAAGTAGCCCAACTCAATTCAAACGACAGGCAAACCTAAAAATGTCGAGATTGGAGCTTGTTATGAGCAGTCAAAGGCCAGTGACGAAATGACTGCTTCTGGCCAACCACCGCCATCAATGGATGCGAGCCTGAAACCAGCGCGAACTCTCCCGCGTTCACGCAATCCCCGAACGCTCACCCCACACCACGCACAAGATACCCCAGCAGCGTAGCCACTACCAGAATCCCCATGAACACATCCCAACGCTGCTTGCGCATGTAGTACAGCGCGATCACGGCGACCATGGCGAAGATGGTGATCAGGCGGTTGTGCAGGATCGAGCCGAGGAAGAAGGTGATGGCGATCTGGGCCCAGTAGACCATCATGTTGCGGGTGCCGCGTTCCTTGGGCGAATCGGACTGCTGCGTGGTCTGTGAGCTGCTCTGCTGACGGTTTCCTGATTGCGACGGGCGTGCGGTTCCGTTGGCGTTGCCGCCGGTTTGCGCTTGCGATTGCGGCTGCGCGGGTTGGCGGGCGGCCTTGCGGTCTTCGCGGCGTTGCTGGTCGGTTTTTTCCAGAACCGGCGCGTTGGGCTCGGTGGGTTGCCACCAGGCTTTTCCGTCGGCGCGCACGGGGGGCTGGCCAGCGGCGGAGAGACGGCGGAAGTCTCCGGCGTTGGTCGTTGCACGGTCGGCGCGGCTGGCGGCCAGCAGGGCTTCATTGGCGCGGTCGATGGGGTTGCGCATGAGTTGCTGTGCGCTCGCCAGCAATGGCTTGCCCTGCTTGGCGTCGATCTGGTGCACGAAGGTGGCGAGGCCGAGTAGTTGCGACAGTTGCGCCGCATGGCCCTGCCAATGCGCGGGCCTGGCTGCGGCGTCGGGCTGGGATGCGCGGTGCAGTGCGGCGCGCAGGCGTCTGCGGGTTTCGCGGGAGACGCTGGGCGCGTCGCCGTTGACGACCAGGCCGGTCACCTCCTGCCTGCGGCCCTTGCGCATCACGCGTTCCTTGTCGGGATGCGGCGTGAATCCTTCGTCGCGCAAGATCCAGCGCACTCTCCCGAGCAGGCGGCCGACGTTGTTGCTTGCGGCTTCGCCGGATGCGGAGAACGTGAGGTCGTCGGCGTAGCGCGTGTAGACAAAACCGAGCTGTGCTGCGAGGCCCTGCAGTCGGCGGTCCATGCGGCGGCACAGCAGGTTGGTGAGCATGGGGCTGGTCGGCGCGCCCTGTGGCAATACACGCTCGCGCGCCTTGCCGCCGACAAACAGTTTCTCGCCATCCACCTGCCAAGCCTGCGCGCGGTTTTCGCTGCACAGCAGCGCGAACACGGTGGCGATCTTCTCGCCGTAGCCGAGCTGGCGGAACACGCCCTTGATGCGGCCAAAGGCGATGCTTGGGAAAAAATCCTTCACGTCGAGATTGATCACCACGTCCTGCCCCGCATGCGGTTTGGCGTTGCTGATGATCGAGCGCCCGGCGAGAAAACCGTGCGCCGCATCGTGCGCGGGCATCTTCGCGAGCACGTTGTCGAGCACCCAATACTGCGCACGCTTCAAACGCGGCATCGGCGCGGAGATCAGGCGCTCGCCGCCGGTCTTCTTGGGCAACGTGAACGAGTGGTAATGGTGCGAGCGCGCCACCTCGCGGTGAAAACTCAGGAACCGCAACTCCGCCACACTCACGCCCATGGACTGCGCGAGCTGCGCGGCGCTCGTCAGCGCAGGCAGGCCGTTGACCGCAAGCCGCGCCAGATCAGGCACCGCACGGTCGCGTGTCCGCCCTGCTTTCTTGTCTTGCGACGTGGGCGGCTCCACAGCCTGAAGCGAAGCCGAAACGCCCGGACCCAGATAACCCACATGCGTGGCACGCTTGTCATGCCACGCGAGCGCCTTCTCGTAACGCTGCTGCGCCTGCGCGCGCTTGGTCACCTCGCGCTTGTCGCGCGCATCCTTCATGCGCTGCTTGCGCATCTCGCGCAGCGCCCGCTCGGGATCGCGGCGCACCGCGAGTTGCTTGTGCAGCTCGGACAACTCGCGCTGCAGCTCGCCCTCGCGCCGGATCAGCTCCTCGGCCAACTGCGGCTGGCCCGAGTCCTTGCTCCAGAACCCCAGCCGCTGCATTTCCTCCAGGATGACTTCCTGCTTGCTCGACTGCGCAATGCGCTCGTAGATTTCCGCACGCGTAGGTTGAGGATTGCTCATGCAACACCTCCAACCAAAGCAAATGAATGAATTCGGACTTCGCCAGCGGGCCTTCGGAGCGAAGCGAGCGAACGAACCGAGCGCCACAACGACAAAACAGCCCCTGAGACGCGGCGCCGCGGACGCAGACAGTACTCCGGTACGGCAAGTCCGCGCAACAAAGTATCAGGGGCTGTCTTGTCGCCCCCGCACGACCAACCACCCGAGGCCGCAAGGCTTCGTGCAGCAAAGACAAAAGAGGAAGAAGAAAAAGAAAAAGAAAAATCCGGAGCAACGTGCATCTCGTCGAAGAGCCTGCAAGGCTCACGGGACGGGAGCTGTTCGCTCGACGCCACCCCGCGACGGTAGTGCAGTTTCGCTTGTGGCAAGCCACTCAGGAAATGCACTACCGTCGCTGGGGTGGCACAGTGAAAACGGCGCCCGTGGTGCATGAAACGGCAGTTCACAAGGGCGGCGAAACACCGCCCGGATTGCAAGAGCCTGCGCGTTGCTCCGGAAGAAAAGAGTTTAGTGGAAACCAAAGAAAAAGGGGTGAAAAAATCGATGTTCATCCTCACGCGGTTTCTCCCTGGCTCGTGGTCGTCTTGTCGCTGGCCGTTTGCGCCGCATGCTTGGCGTGCGTGCGATTCGCGTCGAGCTCGGGCTGGGCCATCAGGCGCAGCGCGACGATGTGCTGACAAGGGCCCTGATAAAGCCTGTGCTGCTGAAAGTGATTGCAGGTGCAGGTCGCGTCGGTCATCTGCTCGTCGGCGTTCAGTTCCAGCTGGGTTTCAAAATAGCGCTTGGCGTCATTGCCGCGCGCGATCTTTCCGCGGATGCGGGTATGGCCCTCGGCATAGTCGAGCGACGGCATCGGCACCTTGTGCTCGCGGATCAGCGCGAGCGCGGCCTCTTCCTCGGGCGATGCGGGCACCAGCACCTGGTCGGCGGTGAGCGGCTCGCGCAGCAGCTCGCGCCATGCATAGCGCTCGGCAGAAAGGTCGTAGACCGCGCGGCCCGCGTGCATCCAGCTGGTCATCGCGGTGTGCACCTGCGCACTCGACAGGCCAGTCGCCGTCGCGAGCTCCTGCGCCGTGGCCTGCCAGCGGGATTGCAGGTTGTCGCCCACGGCCTTGATGTCCGCATCCTTCACATCGGCCTGCGGCGCGAGCAGATGAAAGCGCGCACTCGCGGCCCAGTCGTTCGCACTCCAGCCCGACAGGCCGAGCGTGACGGTGACCAGCCCCATGTCGATCACCCAGAAGCTCGGCATGCCCGTGCCCAGCAGATGCACGCGCACACGCGTGGCCTGAGAAATCAGACGCTCGAGCGTGAGCAGCCTGCGCCGTCCCCACATGCGGATCGTCTTGCCGTATGTGAGCGGCTCGCCCACGACTTGCGAGCGCTTGGTGACCAGGCGCTTTTCCCACGGCTCGAACACGATGACCGGTGCGGCGTTCGGGCGCAGCTCGAAGCGCATCGAGCGCGGACCATGCTTCTCGCGCTGGCCGCGCAGTTGCGCGCAGATGTTGAAGAGATCCATCGCATGCAGATCGATCACCGTCGCGGGCAGCGCCATCGCGCTGGAGACCTGCAGAAAACCACGCAGCCAGCTGTCGGGCAGGTCGATCTTTTCTTCGCGCAGGCCAGGATCGTCGCCGGTCTGCACATCGAATCCCGAGGGATCGAGCTGCAGCCGCGTGTCCTTGTAGTTGCGGATCTTCTGGAACTCTTCGTAGAGGCTCGCGGAGTAGTCGATGTTGGTCGTGCCGCACTGCATCTCGCCCGCATGCTCGAACGCCGCGTGCTGGATGCTGACCGAGCAGTAGCTCGATTCGTCCTGGCTGAACGCTTCGAACAGCAGCCGGTCAGGGTGCACGGTGATCACCGGGTCGAGCACATACCAGAGGTCACGGTTGTTCTGGTACAGCCAGTCGAAGTACTGCTTCTGCGCCTTGTAGAACGGGGCGAGCGCCTTGGACTTGCTCGCGTAGATCGTCTTGAGTTCGGCGCGGATTTCCTTGGCGCGCTCCTCGGCCTTTCCGGTGTCAGCCATGAAGCCCGCAAGCAGTTGGGACTCGTGCTCGGCCAGCCATTGGCGGTAGGCAGACTTGTCGCGGCCGCGCGTGCGCATGTCGCTCACCACCACGTCGTGCAGCGCCGAAAGCCCCTCGCGCACCTGCAGATAGGCGAGGCCGTCGCGCTTCAAGGTACCGTCAAAACGCGTGGGCGGCCTGAGCAGATCGGGCGCGAAAGAGAACGATTGGGAGGCTGCCGTGTCGCTGACGCTGGTCGTGCCGTAGTACTGGTATTTGAATTCCATTGCGGACCTCAGTGAGCGACAGAAGTTGCGACAGGGCTTGCAACGGTGCTTGCAACGCCATGCACGCGCGACTCGGCCGCCACGGGCTGCATGAAGCTCTGTGCGAGTTCAGGATGGCGGTCCGCGATGTCGCGCAGCCCGGCCACGTAGTCGGGCTGATCGGCGAGACTCGCGCTCACCACCTGGCGCGCGAAGATGCCCGCGACGACCGCCGCCGTCTGCGGCGATTCGAGCTGCGAGCGCAGAAAGCCCAGCACCCGCGTTTTGCTGGCACGCGCGCGGTGCACCTGGCTGAGCACCGCCAGAAAATACGGCTGCAGCTCCGCAAGACGCGCGGCGCGATCGGTGGGCGATTCGTCGGGCAGGCCAAGCAGCCACTGCGTCACGAACAGCTGCACGCTGGTGCTCGGATGCTGCGACAGCCGCGTGAGGCACATGCTGGCCTCGGGCGCGCTCATGCGCTGCGTGAGCCGCTGTCGGCCCAGCGCCTGCACCCAGACCTGCGGATGATCGACCCACGCGACCAGCAGTTCCGGCGACAGCGCGGATGCGGGCAGGCGCTCGCCGAACAGGGTGCGCGCGTACTCCTGCGTGTCCGCAAAACGCGCATCGGCCAGCGGCAGCAGCTGTTCGGCCTGCTCGGGCGTGGTCGCGTCCATGGGCGTGAGCCGCGCATCGAGACTGCGGCGGCCGCGCGCGCGCACCTCGGTATCGGCATGCCGCGCGATCGTGGACCACTGGCGCAGCGTATAGGCATCGTCCCCGAGCGACTCGAGCGCCCATGCACCGTAGCGCTGCGCGCCGGTCGCGCGCGCCTGCAGCGCACGCCACGTGCCCGATGCGTCGCGCGCGGGCGCGACCTCCTTGAGCGGGCCGGTCAGCAGGGCCAGCACGTCGTCGTACACGCCCTCGCCTTCTTCGGCGCGGAACAGCACGTCGTGCAGACGCTCGGCGATGCGCGCGTTGCAGCGTGCATCCTTGGCGAGCCGCGTGATGATGGGCGCCACCGCCAAGCGCAATTCACGGTGCGGCGACACGGCAAACTCGGCCAGCACGTCGGCCTGTTCGTAGAGCACATCGTCGGGCAGACTGCCCAGCAGCCGGATGCCGCAGGCCACGCGTGCGGGCTCGTCGGAGCCAAGCAGATTGCGCAGCGCGCTCGCGGGCAGCGTCTGCAGCGCGGCGGGATGCACCAGCACCCAGGCGGTGGCGATCTGCACCAGCGGAGTGAGCGAATGCTCGAGCAGGCGCAGCAGCGGCAACGGCGGCACGCCCGCCGCATGCCTTGCGAGCGGCGCGTTCTCGGCAAACAGCGAGACGATGGTGTCGCGGATCTCGGCCAGAGCGGGATGGGAATCATCGACCGTCGGCAGCGCGGCCAGCAGCGCGAGCGCCACGGCCGCTCCATCAGCAAACGACAGCAGCGCCACGCCTTGCGTGCGCAGCGCTGCGGCCGGAGAAATCAGCAGCGCGGCGATCAGCTCCGCATCCGCCGCCGCGCTCACGCGGTCGCGCGAGAGCCAGGCGCTCAGGTAGTCCGCCGCAGGCCCGTCGCCGCACTGCGCGAGCACCAGCAGCCATGGCCGCAGCGCCTCGCCGTCGCGCAGATCGGCCATGTGCCTTTGCGCGACCGAAAGGCCGAGCGCCGCGGCTGGCGCATAGCGCTGATGCAGCAGCGCGGCGATCTGCGCGGGCTCGCGCTGCAGCAGAAAGTCCATCTGATCGGAGAGCGCGCGCGTGAACGACCAGAGCAGCAGCCGCGACTGGCTCTGGCCGACAAGCGCCAGCAATTGCGGCGCGTGCGCGTTCCACATTTCCTGAAGGCCATCGACGCGATTGGGAGCGAGCCGCTCCACGTCGATCGGCGTGCTCACGCCCCAGCTCCACGAGCGGTGCGAGGCATGGAGCTCGGGCCATTGCGGCAGCACCAGCCGCGCGGCAAGCAGCCACTGCATCTCGGGCAGCAGGCGACCGCGCGATGCAGGCGCTTGAGCGCAGAGCTCGTCCATGCGCCGCAGCAACGCCACGGCGAGCCCGGGCGCCTGACTGTGCCCGGCAGCGGCCAGACGCCGCAGATGCCGCCAGCCGCGCAGCCGCATGTAGAGCGCCGTCTCGCGGTGGTATTGGGCGAGCGCGGACTTGCGGCCATCGAAGCGGCCGTGCAGCAGGGCCAGCGTCGCATGGTCGTGCCGCCACTCCGCACGTTTGTAGATGCGCTTGACGGCGGGCCAGAGATCGCTGCTCAGGTCCACACGTTCAAGCTCGTGATGCGACGCGCGCGCCATGGCCTCGTCAAAGCGGCCGAGCTCATCGAGCTGCAGCAGCCGCCTGGCGTCGTCCGACAGCGCACACGACTTGCGCCGCGCACGGCCTTCGAACGAATCCACATCGTCGTGATCGGCAAACATCTGGCGCACCGGTTCCAGCGCTGCGTCGCGCTCCGCCGCGCCCAGCAGCGCCAGCCAGGCCTGCCGCGCGATGTCGCGCGTGGCCTCGCTGCGCCCGCGCTCGGCGAGCGCCTGCATCGCCACCGCCGCGCCACCATCGCCCAGGCGGCCGATCAGATAGGCAAGGCAGTAATCGAGCAGATCGTCGCCCGATTCGAGCAACGCGATCAGACGCGGCACCTGCGAATACAGCAACTGCTGCACCTGCCCGCCGCGCGCCGGGTCGGCATATTCCGCCAGCCGCCAGACAAGCCTGCCCTGCCGCTTGGCCGACAGCCGACGCCACGCGCCGCCGTCGAGCCTGGCGCACAGCGCGGCGATGGCACCGGCCTGCGCGGGCGACTCCACCGCGCCGACTGCTGTCGCGGTTGCCGTCGTGGTTGCGAACGACTCCGCCGAGACGACCTGCGCCACCACATCGTCAAAGCCCTGCTGCGACGTCAGCACCTCGCCCGCCGCGAGCCGCTGCTGCAGATAGCCCAGCGCCCGCTGCCGCGCAAGCGTCAGCGCCACCGGCATGGGGGTCAGCGTGCTCTCGTCGACCTTCACGGCCACTCCCGCCTTGAGATGCGTGGTCTGCAGCGTGACCACATGGCGCGCGGAGTCCCCGCCCTCGGGCTGGTCCAGCGCCACCACGCGCAGCGTGCTGATGCGCTCGTTGGGGCCCTGGGTTCTGGACAGTACGGCTTGAGCGATGAGATTCATGCGGCAGGCATCCATCAATGGGAGTGGGCTGCGGCACGCCAATGCGCCACATGGCGCCCACGATGTCGGTCAAGAAAATATCGGTTGCAGTGTAGAGCACCTTTCGCAAGCGCTCACTTTTTTACTGGTTTCGACGATGAACAAACCAGCGACTCAAGGTGCCTTGTCACCCGCCATCAAACTCCGCCCCCTGTGCGAGCAGCCAGTCGGAGAAGGTCTTCACCAC
The DNA here is from genome assembly GCF_015354245.1 of Diaphorobacter caeni. Lineage (GTDB taxonomy): Bacteria > Pseudomonadota > Gammaproteobacteria > Burkholderiales > Burkholderiaceae_C > Diaphorobacter_A > Diaphorobacter_A caeni. Next base: position 38,619 of record NZ_JADKYZ010000007.1, on the reverse strand, counting down.
CGGGTCGTGCTGGCGCTCCGCGCGGGTGATCAGAAAGTAGCCGGGCGTGGGCAGCACCTCTGTGCCGAACGGTGCCACCAGCCGCCCCGCCGCAAGGTCGGTGGTGACCAGCGTCGAGTAGCCCATCGCCACGCCGATGCCGTCGATGGCCGCCTGCAGGCAGAAGTACAGATGTTCGAGCTCGAGCGACTGCGCGGGCACCACGCGGCTGTGGTGAACGGTGGTCAGCCATTCGTCCCAGGCCGTGCGCCGCGCCGGGCAATGCAGGATGGTGTGGTGCTGCAGATCGGCGATCTGCGCGAGCGGCAGATGCTCCAGCAGGCCTGGCGAGCAGACCGGAAACGCCGTCTCCGACACCACGTGCGCCTTGTGCAGGCCGGTCACGTCCTGGGGCTCACGGCGGATCACCACGTCGATGTTGGCGGGCAGGCGGCTCATGGGCTCGAGTCCGGTGCTGATCTGCACCTCAATGTGCGGATGCAGCGCGCGGAACTGCGCGAGGCGCGGAAACAGCCAGCGCATGGTGAACGTGGGCAGCGCATTCACCCGCAGCACTTCATGCGCGCTGATGCTGCGCGAGGCCGAAGCGATGGCGGCCAGCGCCGGGCTGATCGAGTCGAGATACAGCCGCCCCTGATCGGTGAGCGCAATGGACTTGCCGAGGCGGCGGAACAGCGGCACGCCCACCCACTCCTCCAGCGCCTTGATCTGGTGGCTCACCGCACCATGCGTCACCGACAGCTCATCCGCCGCGCGCGAAAAACTCAAAAGGCGCCCTGCGGCCTCAAAGGCCCGGATCGACGTGAGCGGGGGAAGCTTGTACATGCAGTGTGAGTTTTACTAACAAGACACCCCAGTTTATATCGTTTGATTTGCGCAGTAACTGTGGATTTAATTTCCATCCAGCACAGCGATGTGAATAAATTTTCTTCCGGAGACAGTCACTCATGCTTTCAGGCAAACGCATTCTCGATCTCAGTTGGGTTCTCGGCGGCCCGTTCGCAGGCCAGCTGCTCGCGCAACTGGGGGCGGAGGTCATCAAAGTCGAGGCGCTCGATGGCGACTACGCCCGCCGCGTGCCGCCGGTGCTCGACTCGGGCGACACGCCGTTCTTTCTCTCGGTCAATCGCGGCAAGCAGAGCATCGCGCTCGATCTGAAATCGCCTGCGGGCAAGCAGGCGCTCGACGATCTGGTGCGCGAGTCGGATGCGGTGATCTACGGCTTCGCGCCATCGGTGCCCAAGCGGCTCGGGCTCGATTTCGAGACGCTCAGCGCGATCAACCCGCGCATCGTCGTGGGCCAGCTCATCGGTCTTCACGATCAGGGCGAATGGGCCGATGCGCCCGCGTTCGACCTGATGCTGCAAGCCATGAGCGGCGTGATGAGCATCACCGGCGAGGAAGGCGGCAAGCCGGTGCGCTTCGGCTACCAGGCGGCCGATCTGGTGGGCGGCCTGTACCTTGCGCTCGGCACCGCGGCCGCGCTCTCCAAGGTGCAGACCACGGGCAAGGGCGAGCAGGTGCAGGTTTCGCTGTTCGACGCGCAGATCGCGATGCTGACCTGGCAGGCGCAAGGCTGGCTCACCGGCGGGCCGCTGCCACGCGCCACCGGAGCGCGCCACGCGATGATCGCGCCGAGCGACATCTATCTCGCCAAGGACGGCAAGTGGCTCGCGCTCGCTCCCACCGGCGAGCCGTTCTGGCGCAAGCTCTGCGAAACCATCGGTCGCCCCGATCTGCCCGAGGATGCCCGCTTCTCGACCGGCGCTGGCCGCATCGAGAACATCGAGGCGCTGACCCGTGCGCTCGGGGACGCCATCGCCACGCGCAACTCGGACGAATGGCTGGAAATATTCAAGCAGGCACGCGTTCCGGCGGCGCTCGTGCACAACGTGGAGGAAGCCCTCGCCCATCCGCTGACGGCCGCGCGTCAAATGGTTGAAGACGTGCCGCGCCCCGGCTCGGCCGATGCGGTGAAGCTGCTCGGCAATCCGTTCAAGTTTGCGGACATGCCCGATCTGCCCTACCCGCCCGCCTTCGCCCACGACACCGCCGACGTGCTGCAGCGCGTGGCCGGATACTCGCGCGAGAAGGTGGAGGAGCTGGCACGCACGGGTGCCATCCGCGTGGCCGGCACCGCTGCCGGAAACACCTCCACAACTGCTACCAAGTCCGCCACAGAGAACGCCGCCGCCTGACGCGCCCCACACGCAAGGAATCACCAGAATGGAATCACAGAACTCCCGCCCAGCCCACACCGCAGAACTCGTCAGCGCCCTGCAAACCTTCGCGCAGCGTGTCGTCGCACCGCTTGCCGCACATCCCTCGCAGGATCAGCAATGGGCTGGAGACGCCATCCGCCAGGCCTGCCGCGAAGGTTTGGGCGGCATCGAGGTGCCCGTCAGCATGGGCGGTCTCGACCTGCCGTTCCAGGCACGCATCGATGCCGCGCAGACGCTTGCAGCCGTGGACTTCGGCTTTGCCTTCGGGTTCATCAATCACCACAACGCCATCCTGCGCATCGCCGAAAACGGATCTCGCGAAGCGCGCGACAAGTACGTGCCCGCCATGCTGCGCGGCGAGTTGATCGGCTGTACCGCGATGACCGAGGACGGCGCGGGCAGCGACTTCGCGGCCATCGGCATGGCGGCGACGAAAGTGGACGGCGGCTGGCGACTCACCGGTGCCAAGCAGTGGATCGCCAACGTGCAGGGCTGCGAACTGGCGCTGGTCTTCGCGCAGACGGACGCGAGCCAGGGCGCGGCGGGCATCGCCTGCTTCATCGTTCGGATCGATTCCGCGCAATGCCGCCGCGTGGCCGACAGGCCCATGGACGGCATCGCCATGGGCGGCATCGGCGGCTTTGCGCTCGACGGTTATTTCGCGGCCGACAGCGACGTGCTCTATCCACCGGGCTCGGGCTTCAAGCAGGCCATGGCGGGCGTGAACAAGGCGCGCGTGCATGTGGCCGCGATGGCCGCCGGCATGCTGCGCGGCGCGCTCACGCAGGCCACGGCGCATGCGGCATCGCGCATGGTGTTCGGCCAGCCGGTGCTCAACCAGCAGGGGCTGCGCTGGTCGCTGACCGAGGTGTCAATGACCGAGAGCATTCTGCAGATGCTGATCACGCGCGCGGCGGACCTGATCACCAGCGGCAGCGAGGACGCGGTGGAGGCCGCCGCCATGGCCAAGCTCTACGCGGGCAATGAGACGCTGGACGCCATCGCCGCCTGCATTCAGGCGCTCGGCGCGCGCGGCATGGCCTATGGCGAAGGCCTCACGCGCAAGCTGCTCGCGGCCAAGGCGCTGTGCCTTGCCGACGGCTCCAACGAGATCATGCGCGACCGGCTCGGTGCCACGCTTGCGCAGCGCCATGCGCGCAGCGTCCGAGCGCAGCAGGCCACGGCGTCCAATGCCTCCGACGCAGCGGCACCGCTCGCGCAGTTCAACGCCATCCGCATCACCAAGCCGGACGGTGGCAGCTACGGCGCGGCGCTCGACACACTGACTCCGGCCGATCTGCCCGACGGCGAGGTGCTGGTGCGCGTGAGCCACTCGACCATGAACTACAAGGACGCGCTCGCCATCACCGGCAAGTCGCCCGTGGTGCGCAAGTTCCCGATGGTGCCGGGCATCGACTTCGCGGGCGTCGTGGAGAAAAGCGCCGACCCGCGCTTTCAACCCGGCGACGCGGTGCTGCTCAACGGCTGGGGCACAGGCGAGGTAAGCTGGGGCGGCCTGTCGCAATACGCGACCACGCGCGCAGACTGGCTGATCCGCCTGCCTGCGGGCATGAGCGCCGAGCAGGCCATGTCCATCGGCACGGCGGGCTACACGGCCATGCTCTGCGTGATGGCGCTGCAGTCGCACGGCCTCACGCCCGAATCCGGCCCGGTGCTGGTGACGGGTGCGAACGGCGGCGTCGGCAGCATCGCCATCGCACTGCTGTCGCGCCTCGGCTTTCTGGTGACGGCATCGACCGGACGCATGGAAGAAGCGCCGCATCTGCAGGCGCTCGGCGCCAGCGCCGTCATGGATCGCCACGCGCTGAGCGCGCAGGGCAAGCCCCTGCAGAAGGAAAACTGGGCGGGCGCGGTCGACGCCGTGGGCAGCCACACGCTCGCCAACGTGCTGGCCACCATGCGATACGGCGGCGTGGTCGCGGCCTGCGGACTGGCGCAGGGCATGGACCTGCCCGCCTCGGTAGCGCCGTTCATTCTGCGCGGCGTCTCGCTCATCGGCGTGGACAGCGTCTACGCGCCCATGTCCCGCCGCCAGACCGCCTGGGATCGCCTCGCGGTGGAACTGCCCGCGAGCGTGCTCGGCAGCAACACGCGCCTCATCGGGCTCTCCGAAGTCATCCCGCTCGCGAACGACCTGCTGGCCGGCAAGGTGCGAGGCCGCATCGTGGTCGACGTCAATCGCTGAGCGAACGAGCCACTGCACGAATCGAACCCGTTTTCATCACAACTTCAAGGAGACAAGACATGCAACGCCACCGCCTCATCCGCAGCGCCCTCGCGCTCGCCGCAGCCAACCTTGCGCTCGGCGCCATGGCCCAGGGGAACTATCCGACCAAGCCGATCCGCCTCATCGTGCCGTTCCCGCCGGGCGGCTCGGTGGACTACGTGGCGCGCACCATCTCGCAGAAGCTCGCCGAAAACATCGGCCAGAGCGTGGTGGTGGACAACAAGGGCGGCGCGTCCGGAACCATCGGCACCTACGAGGCCTCGCGCGCGGCGCCCGATGGCTACACGCTGCTGCTGGTGTTCGATTCGCACGCGGTGAACTCGAGCCTCTACGACATCAAGTACGACACCTTCAAATCCTTCGACTACGTGAGCCTGATCGGCACCATGCCGATGGCGCTGGTCACGTCGAAGAAGTCGGGCTTCACCACGGCCGATGCGCTGATCAAGGCGGCCAAGGCGAATCCCGGCCAGATCAACTACGGCTCGTCCGGCGTGGGCGGCTCCAATCACCTGCAGCCGGTGGCGTTCGCGCGCGCCGCCAACATCAAGCTCACCCACGTGCCGTATCGCGGCGGTGGCCCGATGCTCTCGGCGCTGCTGGGCGGCGAGGTGGATTTCGTCATCGGAAGTCTGCCCACCGTCATCAACTACGCCAAGTCCGGCCAGGCCAACGTGGTGGCCATCGGCACCAAGGAGCGCATCAAGCAGTTGCCCGATCTGCCGACGATCGACTCCGCCGTGCCCGGCTACACCGCGCAGTCCTGGGTCGGGATGATGGCGCCCGCCGGTCTGCCCAAGCCGGTGCTGCAGCACGTGCAGACAGCCCTTCAGAAGACGCTGGCCGATCCCGCCGTCAAGACCAAGATGGAGAACGACGGGTTCAACATCGTCGGCAGCAGCCCGGCGGAGTTCGAAAGCATGGTGCGCGGCGAGTCCAAGCGCTGGGCCGAGATCATCAAGGCCGAGAACATCAAGGTGGAGTAAAGGGCGGCGGCAAAAGGGCTGCGGCATTCCGCCCGCACCTCCCGGCTCATTCTCGCGGCGCCCCGTCGGAACACTTTCCGGCGGGGCGCCGTTTTGCTTTGGAGTCAGCTTTTTGAAGTCTCTGCTTCGATTTGCGCGCGTCCTGTGATCTGAAACAAATACTGAAATGGCCCTGCCTTCACCATCAGGAAACCATCAATTAACAATTTCACTTCCGTAAATTGATTTCGATTAGTAGAATTTCAATTTTCGCTCCCGGAGACATCCATGAACGCCGTCCCCTCCCCCTCTCTGCTCAAAAAGCTGCCCGCCCCGGCTGCCATCCAGCAACTGCACCACTACGCCTACAAGGCCCGCGATGCCGAGGAAACGCGGCACTTCTACGAGGACATCCTCGGTCTGCCGCTCTATCACATCATCCAGAGCGACTACGTGCCCTCGACCGGCGAGTACTGCCCCTACACGCACTTCTTTTTCCGCCTGCAGGACGGCTCGTTCATCGCGTTCTTCGACATCGGTGATGACGAGAAGCCCCTGCCCTCGCCCAACACGCCGCTGTGGGTGAACCACATCGCCTTCCGCGTGGACACGGTGCAGGACCTCGAAGTCACCAAGGCACGCCTGCAGGCCCATGGCATCGAGGTGCTGGGCATCACCGACCACCACATCTTCAAGAGCATCTATTTCTTCGACCCGAACGGCATCCGCCTCGAGTTGTCCGCGCAGCTCGCGGGCGAGGCGCTGATGGCCCGGGAGAGCCGCTCGGCCCATGCTCGTCTGGCCGAATGGACCGAACGCAAGCAGCAGTGGCGCAAGGAGCGCGCGGCGGGATCGAACGTGGTGCCGCTCAAACCACAGGCCAACGACCGACCGGAGTTCGTGCCGCCCTCCACCAAAGGCTGAGCGGACGGCAATTCACCTGTGGCGGGGGCCGCAATCCCAGTACTGCGGGATGCCGCACTCGAAAAGAATAAAATGGCGTGAACCCCTCCGACCATTGCCACAACGGCATCCCACGGGATGCCGTTTCCATTTGCATTGCCATGAGCGACAACAAGATTTCACAACCGGGCCTCGACAGCCTCTCCAAATCCTTTGAACCCGCAGCCATCGAGGCCCAATGGGGCCCCGAATGGGAAAAGCGCGGCTACGGCAACGCGGGCTACCGCGGCACCGGCGCCCCGAATGCGGAATCGGTGGCGGAGCACAAGAACTTCTCCATCCAGCTGCCACCACCCAACGTGACCGGCACGCTGCACATGGGCCATGCGTTCAACCAGACGATCATGGATTCCCTCACGCGCTACTACCGCATGAAGGGCTACAACACCGCGTGGGTGCCGGGCACCGACCACGCGGGCATCGCCACGCAGATCGTGGTGGAACGCCAGTTGCAGGAGCAAGGCGTGAGCCGCCACGACCTCGGCCGTCCACAGTTCGTGGAAAAGGTCTGGGAGTGGAAGCAGCACAGCGGCAACACCATCACCACACAGATGCGCCGTCTGGGCGACACCGTGGACTGGTCGCGCGAGTACTTCACCATGGACGACAAGCTCTCCAAGGTGGTGACAGAGACTTTCGTGCGTCTGTACGAACAGGGCCTGATCTACCGCGGCAAGCGTCTCGTGAACTGGGACCCCAAGCTGCAATCCGCCGTGTCCGACCTTGAAGTGGAAAACGAGCAGAAAGACGGCTCGCTGTGGCACATCGCCTATCCGCTGACAGATGGTTCCGGTCAGCTGGTGGTGGCTACGACGCGCCCCGAAACCATGCTCGGCGACGTGGCCGTGATGGTGCATCCGGAAGATGAGCGCTACAAGCACCTGATCGGCAAGACCGTGACGCTGCCGCTGGTGGGCCGCGAGATTCCGATCATCGCCGACGACTACGTCGATCTCGAATTCGGCACCGGCGTGGTGAAGGTCACCCCCGCGCACGACAACAACGACTACCAAGTCGGCCAGCGCCACAAGCTGCCGATGATCGGCGTGCTCACGCTGGCGGCCACCATCAACGACAACGCGCCCGAAAAATATCGCGGCATGGATCGTTTCGTGGCGCGCAAGGCCATCGTGGCTGATCTGGAAGCCGCAGGCTTGATGGTCGAAATCAAGAAGCACAAGCTGATGGTGCCGATCTGCACGCGCACCGGCCAAGTGATCGAGCCGATGCTGACCGACCAGTGGTTCGTCGCCATGACCAAGGTGGGTGAAGGCGATGCCACCGGCAAGTCCATCGCTGCCAAGGCCATCGACGCGGTCGCCAGCGGCCAGGTGCAGTTTGTGCCCGAGAACTGGGTAAACACCTACAACCAGTGGATGAACAACATTCAAGACTGGTGCATTTCGCGCCAGCTCTGGTGGGGTCACCAGATTCCGGCATGGTACGACGAAGACGGCAACTGCATCGTCGCGCGCAACGAAGCCGAAGCGCAGGCCAAGGCTCCGGGCAAAAAGCTCACCCGCGACGCCGACGTGCTCGACACGTGGTATTCCTCCGCGCTGGTGCCGTTCAGCACCATGGGCTGGCCAGAGCAAGGCACAGCCGCCGATTCCGACTACAACCTCTACCTGCCCTCCTCTGTGCTGGTGACGGGCTACGACATCATCTTCTTCTGGGTCGCCCGGATGATCATGATGACCACGCACTTCACGGGCCGCGTGCCGTTCAAGCACGTGTACATCCACGGTCTGGTGCTGGATGCGCAAGGCAAGAAGATGTCCAAGTCGGAAGGCAACGTGCTCGACCCGGTCGATCTGATCGACGGCATCACGCTGGAACCTCTGTTGGAAAAGCGCACACAAGGCCTGCGCCGCCCCGAGACCGCGCCCACCGTGCGCAAGAACACGCAAAAGGAATTCCCCGAAGGCATTCCCGCCTACGGTGCCGATGCGCTGCGCTTCACGTTCGCTGCGCTGGCATCGCTCGGTCGCTCGATCAACTTCGACAGCAAGCGTTGCGAGGGTTACCGCAACTTCTGCAACAAGCTCTGGAACGCCAGCCGCTTCGTGTTGATGAATTGCGAAGGCTACGACTGCGGCCTCAAGGAACACACCAAGGAGCAATGCCAGCCGGGCGGCGAGTTCGCGGGCTACATGCACTTCAGCCAGCCTGATCGCTGGATCTCGTCGCAACTGCAAAAGGTGGAAGCTGAAGTCGCCAAGGGCTTCGCGGAATACCGCCTCGACAACGTCGCGCACACGCTCTACGACTTCGTCTGGAACGAGTTCTGCGACTGGTATCTGGAAATCGCCAAGGTGCAGATTCAGACCGGCAACGAAGCGCAGCAACGCGCCACACGCCGCACGCTGATCCGCACGCTCGAAGCGATTCTGCGCCTCGCGCACCCGATCATTCCGTTTGTGACGGAAGAACTCTGGCAGAAGGTTGCGCCCGTGGCTGGCCTGCAAGGCGATTCGATCGCCATCGCCCGCTATCCCGAAGCGCAACCCGCCAAGATCGACGAAGCCTCGATCGCCTACGTGGGCCGCATCAAGCAGATGGTGGATTCGTGCCGCACGCTGCGCGGCGAGATGGGCGTGTCTCCCGCACAGCGCCTGCCGCTGCTGGCCGTGGCAAGCTCCGAGGCCGATGCGCAGTTCCTGCGCGACAACGCCGCCGTGCTGCAGAACCTCGCCAAGCTGAGCGAAGTGAAGGTGTTCGACGACGAGGCCGCCTGGGCCGCCGAGGCGCAGAACGCACCGGTGTCGGTGGTCGGCGATGCGCGTCTGGCGCTGTTCGTCGAGGTCGACGTGGCGGCCGAAAAGGTGCGCCTGACCAAGGAAGCCACGCGCCTCGAAGCCGAGATCGCCAGCTCCGAAAAGAAGCTCGGCAACGAGGCCTTCGTCGCCAAGGCGCCAGCCGCCGTGCTCGAGCAGGAGCGCACGCGCGTCTCCGAAAAGAGCGCGACGCTTGCCCGCATCAAGGAGCAGCTGGCTCGTCTGGGCTGATATGCTCGGCACATCCTGAAGCAATGAAAAGGCGCAGCAACCACTGCGCCTTTTTTCCAGAGTTCGATTGAAGGTTCTCTCACATGAGCAACAACACCCGCGTTCGCAAAGCCGTTTTCCCCGTCGCCGGTCTGGGCACCCGCTTTCTGCCCGCCACCAAGGCATCGCCCAAGGAAATGCTGCCGGTGGTGGACAAGCCTCTGATTCAGTACGCCGTGGAAGAGGCCTACGAGGCCGGCATCCGCGACATGATCTTCGTGACCGGCCGCAGCAAGCGCGCCATCGAAGACCATTTCGACACCGCATACGAGCTCGAGAACGAGCTTGAGAACGCCGGCAAGAGCGCCATGCTCGAGCTGGTGCGCAGCATCAGCCCGGCCGACATGAACTGCCTGTTCGTGCGTCAGCCGCGCTCGCTCGGCCTTGGTCATGCGGTGCTCTGCGCCGAGCCGCTGGTCGGCAACGAACCCTTCGCCGTGCTGCTGGCCGATGACCTGATGCGCGGCGAGCCCGGCGGCCCCGGCGTGATGAAGCAGATGACCACCGCCTTCCAAAAACAGGGCCGCTCGCTGCTGGCCGTGCAGGAAGTGCCGCTTGAGCAGACCAAGCGCTACGGCATCGTCAAGGGCGAGGCTGCAGGCGGCCCGCTGATGCGCATCGACGAGATCGTTGAAAAGCCCGCGCCTGAAAAGGCCCCATCGCGCATGGGCGTGGCTGGCCGCTACGTGCTCACGCCCGCGATCTTCGAAGAGATCCGCAACCAGCCCAAGGGCGCAGGCGGCGAGATCCAGCTCACCGACGCGATTGGCCGATTGATGTCCAGCGAGACCGTCTACGCGTTCCAGTACAGCGGCAAACGCTATGACTGCGGCAGCAAGGAAGGCTTTCTGGAGGCGACCGTCGACCTCGCGCTGCAGCACCCCGACGTGGGCTCGAGCTTCCGTGACTACCTCAAGACGCTGAGCCTCTGATCCTCAATCCCGTTCGCGCGTCGAACTCTCGCCTCATGCCGCGCCCCGCGTCATGAGGCGAATTTCTTTGCGCCCGCCACGCAGAGCACCACGGCCAGCGTGACGATCAGCATGGCCGCACTCACCTGCTCATGCAGCAAGGCGGCAGCCAGCGCGAGCCCCAGAAACGGCTGCAGCAACTGCAGTTGCCCCACGGCAGCGATGCCGCCCTGCGCCAGCCCGCGATACCAGAACACAAAGCCGAGAAACATGCTGAACAGCGCCACATAGGCCAGACTCAGCCAACCCGGCACGCTCACCGTGACCAGCCGCTCAGGCCACCACCAGAGCACCGCCACGACCATCACCGGCAGCGACAGCACCAGCGCCCACGAAATCACCTGCCAGCCGCCCAGCGTTCGCGCCAGCCGTCCACCCTCGGCATAGCCGAGCCCGCACATGACGATGGCCAGCAGCATCAGCGCATCGCCGAGGGGTGCGGCCGTCACGCCCTCGCGCAGCGCAAAGCCCGCCACCAGCGCGCTGCCGATCAGCGAGAACACCCAGAACGCCGGCCGCGGCCGCTCGCCCGCCCGCAGCACGCCGAACGCCGCAGTCGCGAGCGGCAGCAAGCCGATGAAGACGACCGAATGCGCCGACGTCACGTGCTGCAGCGCCAGCGCCGTGAGCAGCGGAAAGCCGAGCACCACCCCCATCGCCACCACGGCCAGCGAGCACCATTGCGTGCCCTGAGGCCAGCGCTCGCGCCGCAGCAGCACGATGGCGAGCGCCAGCAACCCGGCGATGCTCGCGCGCGCCACGGTCAGAAACAGCGGATCGAAATCCCGCAGCGCCAGCCGCGTCGCAGGCAGTGATCCGCTGAAGATCACCATGCCCAGCATGCCGTTCCACCACCCGCTGGAAGCCGCACCGTTGCGCCTCGAATCATCCATCATCCGCCCCATTGAATTCCGCAAAAAACTGCGTATGCGACGCATGCTAAATCCGCAATTCAATACAATCAAAAAATTGTCATGGATACATTGCGCGATGGCCGACCACCCTACCCGTACCCGCTACAAGTCGCTCGTGGACCAGCTTGCGCAGGAGATCCGCTCGGGTCACCTGCCCGCAGGCACGTGCCTACCCACGCACCGCAAGCTCGCGGCAAAGCACGGGCTCGCGCTGGTCACCGCGACGCGCGTCTACGCCGAGCTGCAGGCCATGGGGCTCGTGAGCGGCGAAGCGGGACGCGGCACCTTCGTGAAGGATCTGTCGCTGCCGCTCGGCCTTGGCGTGGACTATCCGGCACACGCGCCAGATCACGCCGACCTCACCTTCAACAGCCCGTTGATCGCCGGCCAGACCGAGCTGCTGCGCACGGCCCTGCGCCAGCTCGCCAATCTGGGCGATCTTGAGTCGCTGCTTCACTACCAGCCGCACGCGGGCAAGCCGCAGCACCGCGCCATCCTCGCGGCGCACCTGCGCACGCGCGGCCTGCAGGTCGATGCGTCACGACTGCTGTTCGTCGATGGCGCACAGCACGGGCTCACGGTCACCGCCACGGCGCTGCTCAAGCCCGGCGACGTGGTCGCGGTCGATGCGCTCACCTATCCCGGCTTCAAGCTGCTGGCCGAGTCATTGCGACTGGAGCTGCTGCCGATTCCCGCCTCGGGCAGCGGTCCCGACCTGAACGCGCTGCAAGCGCTCTGCGCACGACGCAAGGTGCGCGCGATCTACGCCATGCCCACGATGCACAACCCGCTCGGCTGGGTGATGAGCCTCACGCGCAGACAAAAGCTCATTGCCATCGCGCGCCGGCATGGTCTGTTGATCATCGAGGATGCCGCCTACGCGTTTCTCGCCGATGCCCCGCCACCGCCGCTTGCGGCGCTGGCACCCGACATCACGATCTACGCAAGCGCCCTCTCCAAGAGCATCGCCACGGGCCTGCGCGTGGGCTTCATCGCGGCGCCCGAGCCCCTGCTGCCGAAGCTTGAGCGCGGCATCCGCGCGACCACTTGGAACACGGCCGCCGTCATGACCGCCATCGGCTGCCGCTGGCTGGAAGACGGCACGATTGAACAGTTGGAGAAAGGCAAGCGCGAGGATGCGGCCGCGCGTCAGGCCATCGTGAGCGAGGTGTTCGGCGGCATGCGCCTGCAGCGCCATCCCAACTCGTACTACGTCTGGATTCCGCTCGCTGAAGATCTGCGCCCCGATCAGGTGGCCAGCGCCCTGCTGCGCCAGCGCATCGCGGTATCGACTGCAGAGCCCTACGCGTGCACCCCGTCAGTGCCGCGCGCGCTGCGGCTGGCGCTGGGCTCGATTCCGCTCACTCAACTGCGTGCCGCGCTGCTGACGGTGCGCGACGCCATCGCGTATGGATGATGGGCATCCCTCGAAAAGAAACTAAAGGCCTACGCGAATCAGGCAGCCGCTGCGCTCCATACGTCGAGCAGCGCTTGAAACCGATGCGGCTCAGACGAGAGCAGCCGCGCAAGGGCCGCCCCGCCGCGCTGGCTGCGTTCCCTCCCGCGAAGCGAGAGAGGGGAAAGGCGCGAAGCGCCTCAGGGGGTGATCACCTGCGCTTCAGAATGTGGACGAACTCGTCGCCCACCGCCTGCTGATCGACCAGCTCATTGCCGGTCTGCTTGGCGAATGCCTGAAAGTCGCGCATCGAGCCGGTGTCGGTCGACACCACCTTGAGCAACTGACCGCTCGCCAGTTCAGCCAGCGCCTTCTTGGCGCGCAGAATCGGCAGCGGGCAGTTCAGGCCGCGCGCGTCCACTTCCTTGTCTACTTGAATATCCATTTTCAGTTCACTCAGTTCTTGGGAGCATCCGGCTCGCCCAGTCCACGACGGCGCTCCGCGTTTTCCTCTTCGGTGAAGAACACCGGTTCATATCCGCGCGACGTCAGCCAGTCGGCGAGCGCGTAGCCCGTACCCGCCGGCCAGCACTTGAGCTCTCCGAGGTTCACGAACTTGAAGTCCACCAGCTCGGGGGAGAGCTTCACCTCGCCCTCGGCCACCACGTGGTAGGCGATGATGACCTGGTTCATCCGCAGGAACTCGTAGGCCCCCACGATGGTGCAGCTGCGCACGTCCAGATTGGTCTCTTCCTTGACCTCGCGCGCGATGCCCTCCTTGGGCGACTCGCCGGCTTCCATGAAGCCGGTGATCAGCGCGAACATCTTCGGCGGCCACATCGCGTTGCGTGCGAGCAGGACTTGGCCATTCACCTCGACGATGGCGGCGAGCACCGGTGTCGGGTTGTTCCAGTGCGTCCATCCGCAGGCGGTGCAGCGCATGCGCTCCTTGATGCCCCCGTCTTCCATCATCGGCAAGAGCTCGAGTTCGTTCGCGCAGTTGGGACAGAAACGGGTTTCCTGGGGCATAAAAGCTCTCGTGGTGAAGGTCGTTTGCTCGTTCAGTGCGTTGTCGGCAGAGCGTGTTTGCTATCTGAGATCGTCAACACGCTCTCAGGCCGGAAACACGCCCGTCGACAGGTAGCGGTCGCCGCGATCGCACACCACGAAGACGATGGTCGCGTTCTCTTCGCGCTCGCTGATCTGCTGCGCCACATGACACGCACCGGCAGCCGATATGCCCGCGAAGATGCCTTCCTCGCGCGCCATGCGGCGGGCCATGTCCTCGGCATCGTCCTGCGTCACATAGACCAGCTCGTCGACCAGCGACGCATCGTAGATCTTGGGCAGATATTCCTCGGGCCACTTGCGGATGCCGGGAATGCGCGAGCCTTCGGTCGGCTGCGCGCCGATGATCTTCACGTTCGGGTTCTTTTCCTTGAGGAACTTCGCCACGCCGGTGATCGTGCCGGTCGTGCCCATCGCGCTCACGAAGTGCGTGATGCGGCCACCCGTCTGTTCCCACAGTTCGGGGCCGGTCGTTTCATAGTGCGCGCGTGGATTGTCCTGGTTGGCGAACTGATCGAGCACCACGCCCTTGCCCTGCTTGACCATGGTGTCCGCGAGATCGCGCGCGTACTCCATGCCGCCGCTCTTGGGCGTGAGGATCAGCTCGGCGCCGTAGGCCTTCATGGTCTGCGCGCGCTCGATGGACAGGTCCTCGGGCATGATCAGCACCATGCGGTAGCCCTTGATCGCGGCCGCCATCGCGAGCGCAATGCCGGTGTTGCCGGAGGTCGCCTCGATCAGCGTGTCGCCGGGCTTGATCTCCCCGCGTTCCTCCGCTCGGCGGATCATTGACACCGCAGGCCGGTCTTTCACCGATCCCGCAGGGTTGTTGCCCTCGAGCTTGCCAAGAATCACATTGCCGCGTGCGGCATTGTTTTGCGCTCCAATACGTTGCAGCGCAACCAGCGGAGTGTGGCCGATTGCGTCCTCGATGGTCGGGTAGGAATTCATACCCCAATACTGTGCCATAATTCGAGCTTCCAAGAATTTCCGTAGCTCTCATAGCCCGAGTGGTGGAATTGGTAGACGCAGCGGACTCAAAATCCGCCGCCGCAAGGCGTGCCGGTTCGATTCCGGCCTCGGGCACCACCTGTAGCAATTACAGTGGTTTATCTCCCTATAGAGTACGATTTCCCCCTCTAGCGGGGCATCACTTCCTTTTAGCTCTGCGAACAGATTTGCACACACGCTTCCCACAAAGCGTGCGAACAGACGGAGCTTCCCATGGCCTACATTGGCAAATTTCGAGACGGCTGGAGAGCCCAGATCCAGCGTGATGGAGTGCGCGTTTCCAAGACTTTCGCACTCAAGAAAGATGCCCAGTCTTGGGCGCTTGAACAAGAGAGCAAAAAGACGCTGCGCAAAGATCACACTTTGGGTCAGGCCTGCAAAAAGTACTTAGAGTCGGTCAGCGTCGAAAAGCGCGGAGCAGTCGATTGGGAGCGCCGCCGATTCGAGGCTTTCTGCGAACACTTTGGAGAGGGCTTGAATCTCTCGGACATCACGAGCGAGATGATTGGCAAATGGCGTGACGCTCGGCTGAAGACCGTGAGCGGATCCACCGTCCAGCGTGAAACGAATCTGTTTCGCAACATGTTCAACGTGGCTGTTTCGGAATGGAAATGGATCGCAGAGAACCCATACAAGGGCGTTCGCATGCCAAAGGAGAACCCTCCGCGAGTGGAGGTTTGGCGCTGGCAGCAAATCAAGCGAATACTGCGCGCTGGACAGCGCACTGGTGGAAAGACGCTTGAAGTCACTCAGGCCTTTCACATCGCCCTGCGCACAGCCATGCGCCTTCAAGAGGCGCTTGCCGCCCCCGCTGGATACAACGACGCCAGAAAGATCGTCAAGATCCCGCCAAGCAAAACAGACCCTCGACCATCGGATGTACCCGTCACACACCAAGCCGCGCGACTGCTCCGCAAAACGCCAGTGTTGACCGTGGACGCGAACGAGGCCAGCACACTGTTTGCAAAGCTCCGTAAGCAGCAGCTGATCACAGGCCTTGAGTTCCGTGACTCGCGCGCTACCGCCCTAACACTCATGGCGCGGAAAATGGACATTCTCACTCTCGCACGAGTGAGCCGACACAAGAACCTCGAGCTTCTTCGTAGTACGTACTACAGGGAGACAGCCGACGACATCGCCGCCCGCATCTAATGTCACCCATAGGATACAAACCCGGCAAATTGAGTAGTTTGCGACTCACTCACTCGGCAAGGGTTTGCACTGATGAAAAGTGCTTGCGATAGTTCGGATTCCGAACTACATTAACACCCATGGACAGCAAACAAGTTGTTCGCCGACGCACTCCGGTAGAGTGTTCTCCGAGGAGAAATCATCATGACAAGCATCATCCACATCGCTCTGGCTCAAGACGGTACTGTTGTGGCTCACTTCATAAACGACGAAGACGCTGCTCAGTTCTGCCGCGCCAAAGACCTGACGCATGTGCCGTTCAATCTGCGCAACCGCGATGGCGCACCCGCGCCGCTGGTTGGCACAACCTATCGAGCATGACCAATAAGCGCTACTGGCACAAAGAATGGAGTCGCGATGGCTCCTACCTTGTTCACTCATCCGGGCTCAAGGTCGAGTTTGATGAGGATCTTGGGTGGTCAGCCACCGAAGATACCGCCGAAGCTTGGTCTGCATTCGAGCTGGCTCGTGGCGCCCCCCTGCACGACCTGCCTGCAAGAATGCAGCGCCTATGTCGCGAGGCAGCAGAGTGGAGCGAGCGCAATCCATGACAGGCGAACAGTTGAAGGCTTGGCAAGCGCGTCGAGACTACACCTACGACACCGCCGCAAAGGCGCTTGGCATGGGCCGGACGACGTACTACGACTATCTGAAAAAGCCAGAACTCCCCCGCTGGCTGGCTCTGGCATGCGCGGCTGATGAGGCGGGCATTGAGCCGATTGGCGGAAATCAGCAGGATTGATTTCTCGGAAATATCAGCCCTGCTTATTTTCCTGAAATATCGCTCATTCGGCAGCTTGAGCCAGAGCTTTGTGGCCGACGTGGATAGGGTCGCTCTGGAGCGGCGCGAGAGCGACCTTGCCGACGCTTTGGAGCGGCTCCAGACGCACGGAGAGCCGGCTCGACCCGGCGCAGGGTACGGGGTAATGCCGGGATGTTGCAGCGAGACAACGGGGGTCTCGCCGGAAGCGGCCGGCGGCGGCCGGCAGGAGCCGCCCATCCGGGGTGTCGAGCATAGGCTCGACAGGGGTCGATGTTGATTTTCCAGACCTACATTGGAGGCGAGAAAAATCAACATCGCTTCACCCGGAATAATTTCTGGAATATTTTGTCGTCGAGCTTGTAGTCACTTCACCGCCTCAACCCTAGCCCGCCAGCAGGTCCCAGCGTACCGCTGGAGGTAGTCGAGCTTCTCAGCGTCGAGCTTGATGGACTCTCTGAGATCGAGAACACGGCTTGCAGCTTCGCGGTCGAGTTCGAGGGCTGCATCGCCCACGGTGCTGGCGCTTGAATCTGCGGCCCCTGCACTACGGGGCTCACGCACGTATCGGGTGACGATGCGCACCCCGCAAGTGCCAGCAGCGACACAAGCGCGCAGGCGGTCAGTTTCTTCGACATTTTTGGCAATCCTCTCTGTTGCTGATTGGTCGGCTGCCGTGATTGCAGCGTTGGCGGCCTTCTCGTACTGCCGCACGGCCCGCTGCGTTTTTTCCGTTGCTGTGGCTATGTCGGCCAGCACCTTGGCGTGATCCACCCGCTGAGACGCGATGCGTGCGTCCGCGCGCCATCCTTGCGTCACCCAGCCGACAGCCAGCCCGAGCGCGAACAGGACGGCAGCGATGATGGCTTTGGCGTAGGCGGTCATAGGCCCATCCACCAGTACCACCACATTGCGAACATGATCGGGTTCATAGCCCGCCCTCACAAAGCTGCGCATTGGCATCCGCCCGGATCGTTAGTCCAGGAAGCGCCATAGACACGCCATTTATCGTGCCTTTGTTCCATCGAGGGTTTTCGCGGCATGCCCCAACGATGTCACCCGCGTTCGCCTTGCGCCGCATGGTCGAGCTTGCGAAAGCACCCTCACCCTTGTTGTGAATGAAGTCGATGAACGTCGCCCGTTGCCAGATGTTGTAGCCCGCCCAGAATGACAAAAGCCGCTTTGCAGCGGCCTCTGATCTGATGTATCTGGCTTTTTCGAGCCGGTAGCAATCGGTCGGCGTGTAGTAGCGCAGGAACACGCCGTCGCCCGTGATCCCGTTGCAGACCGTGAGCGGCTGGCCCTTGCCCAGCTTGTCGATGTACGGGTCGCCGATGTGCTTGTAGCTCGACTCGTAAAACGAGCCCATGACCATGGCGACGCGCAGCTCGGTGGACGAGTGCAAGTCTTCAGCCACGGCTTGGATGTACTCGTTTCGCTGAGCCTCGCGGTGTACAGACTCGTTGTAGACGTAGCCACCAGCGCCGCCGGTCAGCAGCATGAGGGCCAGCAGGCCGCGAGAGAGGGCATCAGGGATTTTGTTCATCGCACTCTCCAAACTTGCAGGCCCAGCGGCCCCATCGGTAACGGCAGAGCCAGCGGCACAGCTTGCGGCCCAAGTCCGTCTCTTCGCGCATCCACTTGCGTGCGTAGTAGCCGATCTGCACCAGCAACAGCACCACGGTGAGCACCATGATCAGCCACTGGCCAGTCAGCAAAAACGCTGCCTGCCCCGGCACTTGCCCCGCCAAACCCATTGCAATATCCCTCGCCTCTGTTTGATTCATCGTTGGCCTTTCAGGAAAAAGAAAACCCGCCGAAGCGGGTCTGTGTTGGTGTCGTGTGGCTCACATGGCATTGGCATAGTCAAACAGCACCGCGAGGTCTTGCTCGCTCAGATTGAGTGCAGCGGCCAGCATCAGCACGGTCGGACTATCTGACTCGATAGCCGCCGAGCCTTGCCAGTCCACTTGCGCGCGGTATCGGGTCGCCTCGTCTGGGATGAGTGCGATCTGTGCATCGATGTCCGAGTCCTTGATGCCGCGCAGGTCAAACAGGGCAAGCAGGGCCTGGCGCTTCGAGACTGTCACGCGAGCCGCGTCAGCAGCCGCCCGCTCATCCGCCAATCGCTGAGCCTCGATCTGCGCCAGATCGTCGGCGTCGAGCGCCACAACCTCCCATTGCTGGGTCAGCACGCCCTCAATCTCGACGGGCTCAATCTGCACGACTTTGTGAGTCGCTGCATCGTGCTCAGGCTGAGCCGTGGCAGCGTAGCTCTCCCACTGCTCAAGCACGCCCTCAAAATCATCAGCGATCATTGCCACGCAGCCCTCTTGCGCAAAGTAGCTGCGCATGTCAACAACGCGCAGGCCAAACTCGCCCGTCTCTGTGTTTCGGATATTGCTCATTTAATTTATCCTTGATCCAGTGATCGTGCCGAGCGCGATCCATGTGACTTTGCTGTCGCCGTCCACTGCAGCGCCTGCCGCGCCGCCAGCGCCGCCGTTTGTGATGATGGTGGACGATGTGTAGTACTGGGTGATCGATGCGGCGCTGCCGCTCAGTCCGGCCGCACCGATGGCCCCACCGTTGCCGCCGCGCCCGCCCGTAGACGAGCCGTTGCCACCGCCAATGGTTGGGCCTCCAAGCTGCATCGTTGTGCCCGCTGAGCCCGCCGTGGGCGCGAGCAATGTGATCGCGCTGCTCGTAGAAAAGCCCGCTCCATTGCCGCCGTTGCCGGGCGATCCGAGTGCGCTGTAACCCTCAGTGCCGCCGATGCGGATGGTGCCGCCTGAGCCGCCCTGCCCGCCACTGCCTTGGATCGTGCCGCCAGCGTTGTCAACAGTGATGCGGTTTGTGGTCTGCAAACCCTTTCCGCCGTTGATCATGCCGCCGATGCGCCCCCTGTTGATCAGCGTGAGACAGTCGTTAGGGATCGTGGCTGGGATCACAAGACCAGCAACATCGACGCCAGCGTTGACGCGCAGCAGTATTTGCCCGCCACGCCAGCCCGCCGCCGCAGCCAGCGCGGCGATATCGGGACTCCGGACGCTGGCGGAAATGGTGATGCCGGTCAGCCCGCCCGCCATGAGCATTCGCGCGCCCAACATCAGTGGATCCCCGCGACAAAAGCGTGCCAATCGACCGCATTGTTGTCAGTGCAAAATGTCAGTGTGAGCCAGCGGTTCGAAGGTATTGATGGCAACGCAGCCCCGAGCGCCATCTTGACGTTACTGCTAAACGCAAGCGAGTAGCTGGAGTACTGGAACACCCGCATCGTCATCTGATCGCCAATGGATCGCGGCGTCGGCAGCGTAACTGTTGTGTTTGCGAGCAAGCCGACGATCTGCATGGTGCCGAGCGATGGGTCGCACGTACATGTGCCGCCCGAAGGCTGTTGCACCACCCATGCTTCAAGCAGCGAGCCATCGGTAAACACGCGCCGCCACGCCGACCACGTTCCATCCTGGCACACGCGCTCAAACACCCAGCCTTGGTGCGCTCCGGCAAAGACTTGCGAGGCTCGCTGAGTGATGCGTGTTGATGCGCCGATAGTCAGCACGTTCCACCAGCTCGACGTGTGAGTTGTGGGCCAGTCAGACCCGGCGCCCGTGGTGCTGCTGTAGGCACAGGGCTGGCCGAGCGGTGCATTTGCCATCAGCTGAGTCTTGTCGCGCACAGCTCCGATGGACGTTTCGACAAGGCCAGTCACAACACCGGAGCGCCCCATCACGGACACGACCGGCCCGGCTTGGATGGCTGCGAGCGCGTCCTGAATGGTGATCACGCCATCTCGCACCTGCCCCCAAAGGATCTGCATTGCAGCGGCGAATTCAGATACAGCAACCGCATTTTGGTAGGTGTCGGCGGCAGTGTTGTTCATTCCGCCGATGGTCGGCGCATACCCTGCCGCCATGGCAATCGCCTTGTCGTCAAAGATCTGTGGCGGATCTGTTGTCAGCGGTGGCGCAGGCATGCTGGGCACGACGCGCGGTACTACGATGTCTGTCATGATGCGCTTTGTACTTTCAGGGAAACTTTGGAAATATCGTGGTACTGCACAGCGATGTTTGCAGTAGCCACGCCGAAGGTGTTGAGGCTCTCGATGTCTGACGAGCCAATAAAAAAGGTCGGCTTGGCCGACCTGTCTTGGATGAACTTGACGAACCCGTCTACCTCTCGCCGCTTGAGCGGGACTGACATGGACGTCTCTCGAATCACTTGGCGCGGAACGAGTTTCAGATTGCCGTACTCGTCCCGTGTTTTGATCGAGTAATCCTCGAAGTCAATCGACGCTCCAAGCTCGACACCCAGCCCCCACTCCTGCACGATGCCGACGATCAGGTTGCGCACCTTCATGCCGGTCGTTCCGAAGAATTCCACCTTGATGGTGGCTTGCGGGAAGTCTGGCAAGTCGGTGAAGTAACCCAGCACGCCGGTCTGCTCGCGCGGGCCGAAGTGCCAGAGATACCAGCTGGATCGGGCGATGGTTCGACCGACATTCATGGTCTGCTTGTAGACCTCGCCGTAGTTCGGATCGGTCACGGTGACCTGCATGCGCTGCACGTTTTCAAGCCCATCGCCAAACACGCCATTGGCGGTCTGGCCGAACTTGAATGTGTAGCTGAGCGTGTTGTCGATGGCCGTCGCTTTGGACGTCATAGGGTCGAACAGCGACCACGTGTTTGTGGGGTACTGCGCAACCCACACCATCCCATCAAGAGGTGGCTGGATCATTCCGCTTGTTGCCGCGCCGTTCTTGTAAACGATGTGCTGATATCGGACAAACGAGCCCGCCGCGTACGGAGTTCCAGCCACCCATGCGGGCGCGGAATCCTCCACGGCGGGCTGGCTAACCAGCGTCGTATCGCTGACAACAAGCGGCTTGACTGTCTTCAAACCAGTCGTCATGTGCCCTCCATTTCTTTCAGCATCTTCAGCCGATTGACGTTCTTGTCGATGCTTTGAAGCGCAATCACCTTGGGCTCACCGAGCGCACGCTGGTCCTTCTCAACGCGCTCAAGGCGCGCATCAATGGACTGGAGAACCGCCAACAGCGCCGGGTTGTCCGAACTGCTCTGCAGCGCCCCGAGCACAGCCGTGTAGGCCGAGCCCTTGATCACTGCCGCCGCAGTCGTTGCCCCCGTCACCGACGATTGCTCGTTACCGATGTCCACGCCGTACTTGTTGGCAAGCAGATCGCGGGTGGCCGTCAAAGAGTCCAGCCAAGCCGACTGCATTAGCAGCACCTCGGCCTTTGTCCCTGCCGTACCCTTCGCGAGTTCTTCGAGTGCCTGGATGATCGATGGCAGCTCGTCGGCTGCGTCCTGATCCCCTGCCCTCGCCTGAGCGGTCTTGATGGCGTAGAGAGACTCGTAATAAGCCATCCCTTGGTCATCCGTCCCGCCCAGCAGCTCACCCCTCAAGCGCTTCATTTCCTCAGTCATCGAGTCCACGGTGGACTTCCACTGATCGGCCAATTTCTTGGCGGCTTCAGCGGCAGAGTCAGCAGCGTTTGCCGCATAGTTGTAGGTGCTACCCACGTTCGACACCGACGCTTTGTAGGTGCTCATCGGCTTCATGTTTGCGCCGATGGAGTTACCCAAGTCACGCACAGTGCCGAGCACGGTTTCAATCGCCGCGCGGAAGGTCGGGTCGTTGAGGATCGCGCCCAGCGCCTGAGCCGCAGCCGAAGCATTTGCCACCATGTTTTCAATGGCCGCCTGAGACACCGCAGCGGACACAGAGGAGCCCGTCATCGCGGCAGTCACCACCGGAGTGATCACGCCATCGATGATCGAGTTCATGATGATGCCGACGGCTTGGTTATAGATGGCCTGCTCAAACCCAACAGCAATCGAGTCCGCAAGCCACGTTCCAGCCTCAGCGCCTCGGCCAGCATTGACCTCAGCGATGAAGCCCGACACCATCGAATCGACCGACAGTCCAGCAGCAGCCAGAGCGGTTTGCTTGACTGCCTCAGCCGCCTCCTTTGCCGCCGCCTCGTCTTGCGCAGCCCAGATTTGCTTTTGCTTGTCCACGAGACTCTTGGCTACGTCGTCACCGTATGCCTCAAGCTCCTTGATGCGCATTTCGCGCTCAAGAGCAACCGCCTGATCCTCTTTGCCCGTCGCACGGAGTAGCTGGATGTCCATGTCCTTGCCGAGAGCCTTTGCAGCCTCTGCGGCAGAGAAAACGGTATCCAGCACATCAGCCACACCAAGCAACGCGGCGTAGGCTTTGCGGCCAGCTTCAGTCGTCAGGTCTTGCGCGTTGATCAGCGCCTTCAACTCTTCACGAGTCTTTGGCACCGTGTCCACGCCCAAGGTCTTCAACGAGTCGCCAATCTGCTTGTTCACTAAGTCCAATTGCTCGGACTGCGAAAAATACTTGCTGACGTAGTTGCCGGTTGCGGTCGAGAAACCCTCTTCGCCTCCGAATGCGTCGATGAGCTTCGATGCTGTGTCTGCGCCCACGAGGGACACTTCGAGCAGCGTGTCGCCCATCACGTCGAGCCACTGATTCACGGCGGTCATACGAGTGGACAAGCGCGCCAGTGTTTCCGCCCTCGTTTCCTCGCCCTGCGTGTACTCGTCCGAGACAAGAACGACAGCAGCCATTTCATCAGCGATGCGCTTGAATTCCTCTGCGACCTTGGTGTTGATCTCTGCATTGGTGAGGCCCATCATCGAAACTTTGATCTTCGACGAGAACCCAACAAGACTGTCAGCACTCAGTCCGATGGACGTTGCCATGTCAGCAACAGCATCCTTCACGACAAAGAACTGATCGGCAAAAGCGGAACGAGTTTCCTCATCCAGTTCCGAGTACTTCGTCTTGTTCGACCGAAACAGCCCCCCTTTGTAGTACTGGAACTGGCGACCTTCAAAGCCGGATTCGCCGCCAACAGATCCTTCAACGCCCGCGTCTTTGAGCTTGCGTCCAAAGAGGCCGTCGAAGATGTACTTTGCAAGCGGCGCACCGGTCAGGATGTTGGCTGTCTTGTCTCCAAGGAGTGGAGCAAGCATGTTGGTCTGGAACCAGTTGCCGGGATCAGTTGCCTTCTGGGCAGTGCTCCAAGTGTCAACAGAGTAACCTGCCTTGAACAGCTTGGACGAGATGAACATCCCAGCGATTGCGGCAAGAGGCCACATTGCGCCCATCGACATGCTTCCGGCGCTAGATCCAGCTGTGTGACCAGCCACCGCGCCTTCGGTCAGCGCTCCTGGAACTGCGTTCAGGCCACCGCCTGCTAGGCCGGTTCCCCAGCCCGACAAGTATGGACTGCCCACCATGTTGCCGAACCCGGAGACTACGTTTCCAATGCCGCCCTTAAAGGATGAGCCAAGCGTTGAAAAGCCGCCTGTGATGGCGTTGTAGATTGCCTTGCCAATGCTGAGCAGATTTGACCATCCACCCATCCCGCTTGAGCTGCTGCTTGTGCCGTCGCTGCCTCCACCAAGCAGCGAGGACAGCATGCTCATGATGCCGCCGGAACTGCCGGTTGTACCCAAGAAGCTGCCAACCAGCTGCACCACAAACGGCTTGGCAAATGCGGCATAGATCTCCTTCGCCACGAGCGTGTAGAACGAGGTCTTCAGCGACTTGCAGAACGAGTCCCAGCCGCTTTTTCCGTTGTTCATCATGTCGGCAAAGCCGCGCACGAACACGTCTTCGACTTGCTGGACAGAGCGCTCGAACTCGGCAACCATATCCTTCTGCGCCTGCTGAGCTTGAACGAAAGCGTCCCTATTTCCAATAAGCTCAATCAGCTCTTTGCGCTTGGTGATTTCATCATCCAACGCTTTCAGGTTGTCGGCATCTATACCCTTCGCTACTGCCTTGTCTCGGTTCTCCTGTGCGCGCGCCAATGCCACCTTAGCGACAGCCTTCGCCATGGATATGTTCTCATCCGAAGCCATGCGCATGGCCTGAATCTCGTTCTGCATATCCTGAACGGACTTCGCCATGGTCTCTGCGGCCTTCTGCCGAGCCGTGAGGATCGCATCCTGCGCCTGCTGCTCTGCCTGATACGACTTGATCTTCTCGTTCAGAGCGTCAGCTTCAGCCTTGGCCGCACTGACCATTGCTGGCTGCTTCGCCAGAAGTTTTTGCTGCTGCTCTTCCAGCTCCTTGACGGATAATCCTCCGTCGCGGAACTTTTTGGTCAGCATGTCCCACTGCTTATAGAAGTCGGACGACAACCCGGCAAGCTGCGCCATAAGACTCCGCTGGCGTTCGAACTCTTGATTGGATTCGCGGGTAGAGGCCGCCGCCCCACGGGTCTTCTCTGCGTATTTTTCCCGAATTGCCGCAAGGCGATCCTCTAATGCAGCGCCTGTTACGCCAGCATCAGCAGCCTCAACACGCGCTTTTGCCAATTCGCGCTCCATTTGCGCGTGCTTCGAGAGGTAGCGCTCGCCCTCCTGGCGCCACTTGATCGTCGCTTGCGCAATGCGATTCGACTCGGCCTGGGCGGCTGCATTCATTTGCTCCGCCGCGGCGTTGGCCTCAAGTTGCCACTCTTCGGCGCGCAGGGCCGCGATCCGTTCCTCAATGCGCTTGCGCTCTGCCGATGAGTAGCGGCCCGTTGCTGCGCCCCCTCCAGTCTCCCCCCATCCCTGCTGAGACAACAACCGGCTCAGCTCTGAACGCACCTCGCCCAACTTGTCGTTGATCGTCGCAGCACGACCAACATTGAGCATTGCATCCCATGCATCCTTTGCAGCTCCAGTGATGGCTTTCCAGCCCCGCTCCAGATATCCAAGACTATCTTTGATAGACTTGGCGCGGTCACGCATGGACGAGTCAAGCGCATCCATCGCCACGCGGGACGCGTCTGCGCTGCGGCCTTGATCGGTCAAAGCCTTGATCTGCTCGTACACGCTCGCAGTAAGAAAGTTAGACCCCTCATTTAGCTTGAGCACCGCCTTCAATGGGTCATCTTGCAAGCTGGCGAACTGCTCGGCAGTTTTGGATACAGCTTGCCCCGTTGCCTTCTCCCACTCGATAGCAGTTTCTGTGAACTGTCGGAGCTGAGATCCGCCACGCACACCAGCCGCAGCGAATGCAGCAAGCCCCTCTGCGGCTTGAGCCTGAGTACCCACAATGCCGTCAATCTCCCGTGCATACTCTCGGAGTTGCCCAGCACTGACCCCAGACGCATTCCCCGAAAGCACAATCGCCCTCACAAAAGTATCTTGCTCGCGACTCCCTTGGTTGTACGCAACACCTACTCCCGCGATGGCCGCAGCAACGATGGTGTAGGGGTTGACCAGTCCAGCGATGTAGCCACCCAGGGCCTTTGCAGCCGCGCCAGCGCCGCCGAACATGTCCTTCAGCTGACCGCCCTGCTGCAGGAAAACAGTCATGGGGTTCATGCCACCTTGTAGCGAAACAATGATGTCCGTGAACTGTGCAGGAACGCCTCGCAATGCGGCAGCAGTTTGTTTGGCTGATATGCCGATGTTGTCCATGCCCATCGCCGCGCTCTTATTGCGTTCGATGACTTGCTGCATCTCATCGAGGTATGGCTTGAACTTGGCTGAGTCCAAGCCCTTTAGCGCGAGCTTCCCCTCCCACTCCTTCACGGCGTCACCTGCGGCGGCAAGCTTGTTGGTGAAGCCCTGCATGCTCTTTGCGGTTCTCCGCTCAAGCGCATCCATGCCATCGGCCGCCACGCCAGCACCGTCCTTGATTCGTTTCAAGCCGCCATTAGCGCTATCCCCGGCATCCTTTACCTTGCGGCTGACCTTCTCTGCATCTGTCCCGAGCTTTGCAAGCCCTTGACTAGCCTCTGTGCCGTCGAACGTCGCTGTTAGTTGTGTGGTGAGTGCTTCTGACATTCCGGCCCCAGAAATGCAAAAGGCCCACGCAATGCGTGAGCCCATGAAAAAGGCCCGCCGAAGCGAGCCTTGGAAAATCGATATCGCCCCGAGGCGAACGGTTACTGGTCTAAATCTCTGAACTTGCTGCTGCAAAATTCCTTAGACATATTGCTATAGGCAAGCCCTGTTCCGCGCCCGTCCTCGGTTTCGACAGCAGCGCTCCCAGAGTTGTAGTAGAACCCTCTGTAGCCCACATACGCGCCGTAGGAGTTTTTGCTGTTGAGCTGCCCACACAGTGTCGGCATCCCGCCCGCATTGCTGAAATACAGATCTCGGAATCGCGTTGATTCTGGATCCTTGAATTTATCGGTGATGACTCGCTTCGCCGTCTTGAGGAAGTCCGCATAGTCCCCCTTGGCGATTCTTTCCGTTTGAGCCTGCCCTTCCCTCATTGCGGCCCGTTGGCGCGCAAGCTCGGCAGGAGTGAGGACATGGCGGCCATCGTGCACGCGTTCCAGCTCTCGGGTCGTTTCGTTGATGGAGCAAATCACGGACTGCGTCGGCGCTTCCATCCTCACATTCACCGTGTTCTGCACTGTGAAGTTGTTATCTCCGTCGTCCTGCGGATTCGAGGCACCCGGAAATTCTTTCGCACAGATGCCTGCCGCCACACTCAGGGGGAGCAATGACGAGGCCGAGGATTTGAATTCATGCGGCACAAAATTCGGATCCACAACTTTCACGCGTTTCGCGCAGCCGCCCAACAAAATGACCGTCGCCAATATCCCGACAGCAATTCGCATATCCCCTCCAAAGATGAAGGAGGCATGTTAGCAAATGCTTCGGATACCATCTTCTTTTCACCAAAGGAGGATGGGATGGTTCTGAATCGTGAGTTTCAGCTTTCTGTACTGCGCAGGTACGCCGATGTCTACCCAAACCGCACATTCGAAAAGTGGCACGACCTGAGTGACGATGAGCACACGGTTGCGGCCAACCTTCTCTACCTTCAAGAGCACGACCTAATAGCAATTGCCGGACAACTTGGATCATCCGGAGACTTGATCTACCAAGGCGGGCGCATCACCGCAAAAGGAATGGACTTTCTTGCCGATGATGGCGGTCTTTCGGCGATTCTCGGCATTGTGACGATCAAGCTACACGACGACACGATCAAGGCTATCATCGAATCGAAGATCATTCAGTCGGATGCGCCGGAGCCCGCAAAGAAGCGAATGATTGATCGACTTCGCGCGCTCGATGGCGAGGCCACAAAACATTTGGTATTGAAGCTGGTGGACTACGGATTGGGTCAGGGAATGAAGTCCATCGAGATGATAAGTAGCATGCTCGAGAAAGCGTCGTGAGTCTCCTGAATTCCAGATACCCCACTTCGCCCCCAAGATCAAGGCTGAAAGACTCGATAGCGGGATCATCTTCTTCTGCGAACTCAAAGACAAACCCGTTTGTCTTGTGCGCTACGAAGGCGCTAGGTTTCAGTTCAATCATCATCACCCCTTCGCCTTCCGGCGTTCTTCCTCTGCCGCTTCGTTGATGGCCTCCAGCGCACCGCGCTCGATCAGGCCAATCTCTCGTAGAAGCTGGTTCTGCTCTGCGGGCTTGACGCGTTCTGAGTCCATCCAGCGATACACCACGTTGTAGTCCAGCGCGAACACGCCGGAATGGCTCATGCGCCACTGCCCGGACAGGTCAATGAAGCACTGGAATGCCTCGGTGTGTTCCGGGTAGGGCTCCACTGGCGCAGGCGGCTCCACTGCGGCGAGTGGAATGCCAAACGCCTGCAGGGCCTCGATACTGGGCCGCTTGCCGAACAGTTCTCGGCCCAGATCCATCAGTTTTTTGCTTTGGCCTCCGAGTGCGAGCGGAAGAAGGCGGTGATCAGCTCGCCAAAGCCCATAGTGAAGGTGTCCAGGAACGCGATCAGGTTGTCGCGGTTGAACTCGTCTTCCAGTTCCCAGCCGTCCATCACGCGCATCAGCAAGTCCACCTGCTTGCCGGTCAGCTCGTCGTATTGCTCATCGGACAGTGGGCCGTCTTCGCTGCGCGAGTCCTTGGACAGTGCATCAACATCGCGTCCGAGATCGCGCATCGCTTTGCGGTCGTGGAATTTGAAGCGCACGCCCAGCGACTGGGCAGGCTTGCCGGGAACGGTGATCTGCGCCTTGGCGTCGAAAATGGGCGCGGGCGCGAAGGACTTGAGGGATTTAGCCATGGTGGTTTCTTTCTATGGAGGCAAAAAGACCCGAGAGGAGCGACCAAACGGGCATGAAAAAGCCCGCGCTAGGCGGGCGATGGCAAACGATTACGCGTATGTCTTGAGTGGGCGCTGCATTGCGAGCGTCAGGCTGCCGGTCGTGATCTGGTTCGACTGCACACGCGGGGTTTCCGAAACGGTGATGTAGCCGTAGCCATACGACACAGCGCCGCCATTCGGCAAGGCCATGCGGATCACCACCATGCGGCCAGCGCGCGAGGCGGCAAGAGCGGCCTTGTAGCCGGGCAGCTTGTTATCCCAGCCGAAGGTCATTTCCCAGCTCATCGCGGAGCGAGTCGTAGGGATCTTGATGCCGTACTTCTGCGACAGCGGGTTGATTTCCGCGTACTGCTGCTCGCCGCCCGATGGGTTGATTTCCGTGACCTGCTGCAGCTCCGTCCATGCCGTGATGGGCTGGATGGTGCCCGCCGACGAGCCGTTGGGGAACGCGATCAGGTCGGTGGTGTCCTCGTCCACCAGCGTGATGGAGTTGGTTGCGACCGTGCCCGCCTGCAGAACGGAGTCGTTCAAGTCCTCCCAGCCAGACTTCAGCAGGAACGGAGCGCCTTGCGCCAAGCCGTGAGCCGCAGCTGTGATGACGGCAGGAGCCGCGTTGGAGATGGCAGTGACCGGGATGGCCGCGCCGAGAGTGGTGGAGATTGCGAACCGGGTTCCGGTCGATACTGCATAAGCCATTTAGGGCCTCTTTCATGAAAAAGACCCCTTCCGGGGCCGATTTCTGCGAGGCGTAATGGCCGCGAGTCCTTGCGGAGTGGCGGGCCTGCGTGGCAGGGTTGGAAAATGTTTAGACGGAGCGCTTTTCGATCCAGCGCTCCCATGCGGTGATCACGCCCTTGGCAAGGCGAATCAGCGTCAGGTGGAGTTCTTTAGTTGCTTCATGCATCAGCGGTCATCCCAAATGTCAAAGTCCTGCATGGCTCCGTAGAGCTTTGTGTCGTCCTCGTAGATGGCTCGCATGGAGCCTTGAGGGACGACTTGCAGAGTGGAGTTCATGATGGCCTGCTCGATCAGCAAAGCCTTCGCCACAGCATCAGGCCGAGTCGCGGCCCAAACGGTCACCTGGAACACGCCGTTGCGCTTGTTGATCAGCTTCTGATCCAGGCTCGTCGGAGACTTGCCGCCGATCTGCTGATAGACGGCCCAAGGCGCGATGGTCTGTGCGCGCGCCACGTCGGCAAAGACTTGCCCCTTGGGCAGCACCGTATGCAGCGCGTCGATTAGCTTTTGCTCAAGCATTTACCACCTCCGCGAGCTTCTTTTTCATGGCATCGAGCGCTCGGCCGCCCGCCTGTCCTTGCGCCGGTCGCAGGAAGGGATGCGCCGCCGACTTGCTGGTGCCGTTCTCGACCATGAAGCCGTAAGGTGCCTCGGTCTTGTTCCAAGAGATGTGATACGTGGCCTTGCCGTCAGCGGAATTGGTCTTGCTGTACACCTGATAGATGGACTTGCGCAGACTGCCCGCGTTAAACCAGTATTTCTGGCCCGACTTCTTGAAGCTGGTGCCGTGGAACCAGTGGCCCTTCGTTCCCACTGGGACGTTCTGCAGCACCTGCTTGTAGAGCACATCAGAACCCTCAAAAGCAATCGCGCGGGCCGATTCCTCGACCTTCTGCGCCTTCGCTTTCAACTGCTCTTGCAGCCCTTTGACATCAAGCTCGAACATCACGTCACCCGCTTGCAAATCAGATCCATGAACACACGCCGGTCATCAGGCAATACAGCCTCGATGTCGTAGGTAAATCCAAGGTGTTGCACCCTCATGCTTGCGTCGATGTCCTTGCGGAACCGGACGCGAACAGAGGCCTTCACGATGGATGTGTCAGCGCCCGAGCGGATCGACTCGGTGCCGGTCAGGTGGCGGAAGTTGGCCCAGACTTTGGCGTACTCCTGCCAGTCGGTGGGTAGCGGGGTGCCCCATGAGTCTTCGCCAGATCCCATCTTTTGGATGGTGATGCGGTCGCGGAGTTGGCCTGCTGTGGTCATGCGCAACCCTTTCGGATGCGATAGAACCTCAGCAACGCCTCTATGCCAGACGGAACAGCCTTTGACTCGTCGCCTCGGTTCTCATACAAGAACTCGATCATGAGCAGCATCGCAGCACGGATGGAGTGCGGCAGGGGGTATGTCTGGCCTAGATCATCCTTGATCGTCTGGCCGTCAATTTCCAGCCCCGTGAAAGTTTCCGCAAACTCTCGCGCCGCAGAAATGAACGCCTGGATCAGCCCATCCTCATCAATCTGCTCCGCATCCACCCTGATCTGAGTCTTGGCCTCGGCTAGCGTGATTGGCTCAGCAGATGGTGGTGATGTTCTGAACATCTCAGTACCTTGTCCCATCCGGGAGAATGCGCGTCAGGTCACGGCCATCTTGGCCCTTTTCCCCCTGGTCGCCCTTCATCCCTTTATCGCCGTCCTTGCCGTCTCGACCTCGCTTTACAGCAAGCGTCCAAGTGTCGTCAGTTCCCGGCTTCGCCTCTGTATCGCCTTTTGCGTGCCAGAGGCTTCCACCGAATGTGACGCAATCGCCGCGCTCGTACTTGACTTGCTCGTCATAGATTCCGCGATAGATCATGTGCGGCAGCTTGATGGCGTGCTGGTACTTCCACAGCTTGCCATCACGCTGGAACATGATCTTCAGCGTTCGGCCATCCCCCAGCAAATCGAACGCGGCTTCCTCAAGCTGGAACGCATCCATCCCATCCAGGCCGTCTGCGCCGTTCAGGCCATCTTTGCCATCTCGGCCATCCTTCCCGTCGCGGCCATCTCTGCCATCCTTCGGCGCTGGCAGTCTGTCAATAGCTCGCTGCACTGCGTCCATCGCTCGACGCTCGACATCCAGCTCAAACACAGCCATTCGCGCATCAAACGCTTTCTGGAAGTCATCGGCGGTATAAGACTTGCCGTCCTGCCCGTCCTTGCCGTCAGCACCAGCAGCGCCATCTACTGGCGCCGGAACCTTTTCAAGGTAGTCCGCGACTTGCTTTTGCAGTGCTGGCAACACGTCATCAATGACAACGCTTACCCCGTCCTGCCCGTCCTTGCCGTCAGCACCAGCAGCGCCAGGGTCACCTTTTTCGCCATTGACTGGTTGGCGATCTTCAAGCGACTTGATCCGTTGCTCGATAGGGCCAAGCAAGGATTTCACGCGGCCAACAACGCTATCAGCCATTTTTTCGATTGCTTCAAGCATGCATGCCCTCCGTGAATTTGCGATCCAATGCCGAAGCGAAGGCCTTTGCCATATCTTCAGCCGATGCCGATGGTGATGGCTGCGGCGTTTGCTCTGCGGTGTCCCTCTTGTCCAGCGCTGCGAGTGAGAAGTTCTGCTGCTGCATGTACGGCGTAGCGCCGCCAGCCACAGGCCCGAGATTCAGCTTCTTTCGAGCCTCATCAGGGGCAACAACACCCGCCCCAACGCCATCCTTGGCAATCTGCACCTTGGTTTCCTCGTCAAGCCGGATGAGGCCATCCAGATCAAGCTCGGTTCCATACGGGTTTCCCGCCATATTCAACCCAAGGCCTTCATCAAGGCACAGTTCAAGCGCCTCAATTGGAGACTGCAGACATTGCGAGTAGTAGGTTCGGAAAATGTCCGCAGTCTTCCCGTATTTCGGCTCATCACCGATGCCGACCATGTATGCAGGAACATGAAAGACGCTGCACACTGTCTTGGCGGTCATGCCAAGCTGCTCAATAACCTTGGCATCAGCAGCACTCATGCGAACAGGCTCGTATTTCAGCCCGTCACCGAGCACAGCAATCTTGTTGCGGTTCTCGCCAGCATAGTTCTCGTCAAAGTGCTTCTTGAGGCGAGTTGCCGTCTCATCGCTGATGCGCGTAGGAGCCGTCAGGAATCCACCCGGCGTGCTGCCGTTCTTCGCAAATCGAGAGGCATCCTCAATGAGTGCTTGACCATGTGCCGCCGACATCCCGGCAGCGTAGATCGGGCTAACACCGACAAGCGGATGGAACAAGCAGTTCATGCGGTCATGAATGACCATGCTCGCCGGTACTGTCTTCGTTTCGTTAATGCGGTTCAGATCGTCAGAACCCAGCTCGTAGTACACATCTCCGCCATGCGTAACCAATGGCTTCACTGTCGCAGGATTCAGGACATACATCTTCCGGACAACACTGCGGTCGTCATATTCCTTGAGGATGTAGGCATTCCCCTTGATGAGCTTACTAAGCTGCCATTGCTCCAGAAATTGGATGCGGTTTTGGTAGTGGTTTGGCTTCTTCAATACGTTGTAAGCCGATGCCTCCACCTCGTTCCAAATGCCATGCACATCTTGGCGAACGAGTTTGATACGCAGCTTCCCAATGTCTTGCGCGATGCGAGTCACGCATGCATATACAGCATGGAAGGCGAGAACAGTCTCGGACGACCATTCAATGTTTCGCTGCCAAGCGCCAGAAAACGGCTCCGCTATCGAGGGAATCCACCCGCCGCGAGCATTGCTGACGTACCCTTTGGCCTGCTCCTTCTTGATTCGACGGGCTGATTTACTCATTTCGTTTCAGTCTTTCCGACCATGTCTTTACGCTTGTAGGAGCGCCTCGCCTGGTCAGGCTGCTTTTGCTCCGCCTTTTCGGCCTCGCACATCTTGGCGCGGCCAAGACCAACAAAAATCTTCGCCCATTGCTCGGGCACGTCCAGCACCTCGCCTAACTGGCGGGGCCGGTTGCCGTAGCTCATCGGGCCAATCACTTCAACTTGAGGCATAAGCCCTCCATGAAAAGAGGGGCCGAAGCCCCTCTAAGTCGTTAGGGTGTAGGAGTCGCGCCAGCCCACACTGCACCAGTGACATAGATCACAGCTGCGGCGCGGCGCTTCGCCCAGTTGATGTAGCGCTCTGCGCGGATGGCAACGCTATTGGTCTGGAACATCGAGACCAGTGATGCTCCAGTGCCAGCACCTGCATCCTGAGCTGGAGCATCAGACATTTCGAGCGATGCTTCGCTGGAAACGGCGATGTCCACCACGCCATCATCAGCCAGATACACGTCCGACGCGTTCAGCATGATCACCGTCCCTGCGGGAACGTAGTCAGACACGATCACAGGCAGGCCAGCCAGAACGCCGCCGTTCATGGTCAGACCCGGGAACTCCTGCTGGCCGAGCGGGTTTTGCATCAACGAGATGTTCAGCGCGGCAGTGCTGGACATGATCAGAACGCCGGTCGTCGGGGCCATGCCCGCAGCGATGTAGTTCTGGAACATCTTCTTCAGGTCAGCGCGCAACTCATCAGCCGAGCCAGTGTTGCCAGAAGTCACCACGGCGACTACGCCGTTCGTGATCGATGCGGGAGAGACGCCAGCGACAGCCGCCTTTGCGGGGTCGATGAAATCCTTATCCAAGCGCTCAACGATGCAATCACGCAGCGAGTCGCGCACCAATCCCTCAGCGGCTGGATTGCTGAATCGCAGCAACTCGTCGGTGAGGACGGAGATGCCAGCCACCTTCGCAAAACCCAGTTGAACCGTGCTGAAATCGAACTTCGTCAGCGGCTTGGCCTTGCCTTCACCGACCCAACTCGCAGTACCGCCAGAAGTTTGTCCTGCGATCTTGACGTTGAACGGCACGCGGCGCAGACCTGGGATTCCGGATTGGCCGAACTTGCCCAAGATCGTGGCAGGGCGCAGGTACTCGATGAAGTCACCCGTGTAGTTTTCATACTCCACCAGTGGCTTAGCCCAAGTAGCGGCAGTCGTTGTGCCTGCCGACACTGCAGCTTTGAACACTGTCTGCAGGTCGCCGCGCTCAGGGTAATTGGCCTTTGCCACTTCCAAGGCCAGCATGGGGTTGCCCTTGGCTTTTGCCACACACATGGCGTAGCGTGCGAAGTCGATGCCCTTCTCTGCTGCGCGAGGCGTAGCCTTCACAGTCGGGATGACTTTGCTTTCATTGGGCGCAGAAGGTGTCTGCGGCACAGCCTTGGCTTGGGCGATCTGCACCTGCTCCAGCGCCTTCAGGCGAACCAGATCGGCATCGATGGTCTTGATTTCGACCTGAAGCGTATCGAATTCCTCGCCTTCCGACGCATCGGTAGTTCGGCCTTCTTCAAGCGCCTTTTGCATCACGTCGTTCATGCGTGCCGCCTTGGCTGCACGGGTATTCTCCAGGTCGGAGATTTGTTCAATGATGGTTTTCATTTGGTAGAACCCTTTCTCGGGATTAGTAAAACTGCGCCGCGATATGCGGCTTTCTTGTTTCCCGAGACGCCGGGAGGTGAGCCGTCCTTGGCTTGCCCTGACGCGGGCAAATGCTGTCGGTCGGCAGATTTGATTGCAGTGATCACCGCCGACGCATTGGCCGGAATGGTCACAAGCGATAGCTCGAAAACCTCTGTTTTGAGAAACTTGACACCGCCCGTCTTGAGTAGCTCGATGGCGTCGTCAAGTGGTCGGAAGCCGATAGACACCGCCGTAACAAGGCCAGCCTTCACCGACTGCCACGCCTCATCTACGCGGTCTTTCAGCGGCCCAGGCTCGTCAATCTTTGGCAATCTGGCCTTGAACGGGACGCCTTTTGACGTCGGCTGCCCAAACTCAACCATTCCGACAGGCTTGTCATGTTGGTGCTGCCAAAGCAGTGGCGAAGGGTTTTTGAACTGCACCCCCTCGGACACAACGATGTCCCCAACTCGGTCAGGCTCCGGAGTAGTCGCCATACCCTCGATCACCCGCGCTTCTTCGTTCAGCGCCTTAACGTTGAGGACTGAATACGCTCGATTCATAGTGGTTTACCCATTGAAAAACCCGCCGAAGCGGGTCTGTAATTAGTTCAGAAAAAGAGCACTTGTGGATCGGATGGCCGCTCCACAGTGGTGACAATCCCAGCAGCCATCACGGCAGCAACGGCCAAGTCAATCCGGCCCGTTGCTTTCTCTTTTGATAGCTTGCGGTTCTCGGCTGCATCCTGCTCTACGACAGCATTACCTACGCAGTAGTTCAGCACCTTGTGCCCCGGATGAACCAACTCGCCGTTGAGCAACATGCGCTCAAACTGCTCGACCGCAGGCGACATATCCTTAAAACCCTGCCCGAACTCGCGCATTGGCGGTAGCGTGATTCCGTCATCGTTCGCCAGTGACAGCAGATCCTTCATTCGCCATCGGTCGTAGGCCACTTCCATGACCTCAAAGAAGTCACACAGTCCAGATAGGCGCTGCAGAATCACCCGCTTGCTGATAGCAGCCCCGGGCGTGGTGTTGAGCCATCCTTCAGCCTTCCACTGCACCCACGGCACACGGTCTTTGTCGGCCTTGCGCTGTAGGTCAACGTCTGGCAGCCAAGCGAACGGCACCAGCTTCCACGGCTCACCGGGTTCGACTGGCTCAACCATGAACATGAGTGCCGTCAGGTCGGTGGTGCTCGACAAGTCCAGCCCCGCGACAGCACGGCGACCGCGCAAGCTCTCGATGTCATATTCGCGCTCAGCAGTCTTCCAAACCTCTCGGCTGATCCAAGGCGACTCCGCATCCGTCCACACGCAGAAGTTCAGGCGGCGAACAAGTGATTCCTTGCTCGGCATGCCCTTCGCCTCTGTGACCTGCTCGCGGATGTACTTGTATCCCGGCAGGTTCGCATCCTGAAGGCTTGGATTCGCCTTCGGCCAACAATCCTCGCTCTCGAATGGATCATCCCCGTCATCGAGTGCGCAGATGTACGGAAACATCGCGTCATCAATCACCTCTTGTGCTGCAACCTTTGCCCCATACTCGTGATATCCCCAGCACGGCACCCGCTTGTCAGAACCGCTATTCGTGATGATGAACAACAGTGCCTGGCGACGGCTTTTCGTGCCTGCACGGAGCATTTCAGTCACAAGGTTCGTCTTGTGCTCGTGGTATTCATCCACCAGACTGATGTGCGGACGCGGGCCTGATTGCCCATCGTCCGAGCTGATCGGGCGAAAGAACGCCCCAGCCTGCAAATACGCAAGGTTCCAAACCTTCTCACCCGTACCCGATGGATGAATACGCTTCGTCAACTCTGACGACTGATTCACCATAGCCACAGCGTCACGGAAAAGAATCATTGCCTGATCCTTCTTCGTGGCCGCGCTGTAGATTTCCGCTCGGGCTTCGTTGTCGGCTACCAACCCCTTCAGGCCGATGCCAGCAGCAAGCGGAGACTTGCCCGATCCCTTGGCTGTCTCCACGTATGCGACGCGAAACCGCCGGTATCCGTCAGCGCCCTTCCAACCAAACAGGGAGCCGACTACAAATTTCTGCCACGGCAGCAACAGGAAGGGTTTGCCTTCAAAGTCGCCACCATTGAGTTTCAGAACCAGTTCAAAGAACCTGATTGCCTTGTTCGCCTCGTCCAAGTCCCACTTCAGGCCACGTTTGTGACCATGTTCAAGGTCGTCCAGGTGGCGTTTGCACTGAGCCCTGACATGTGGGCCTGCGACTCGATCGCCTGCTACAACCTCTCGGGCGTACTGCGTTACCGGGTCATCCGAAGAACTCTTGCAACGGGTCTTCCTTGTTGTCGTCATCAGTCTTCACCTGCACTTTCGAGCGGGCTGCGGGCGTCAGGCCGAACTCAACCAAATAGCTCTTGAAACGTCGATCCGCGTCGGCCAGCATGGCAACAGCAGGGTTAGCCTTCATCAGGACTTGCTCAATCGGCGAGTCTTCATCCCCGATGCCACGAATGCTCGTGTACGTGCGGCCCTGCGTCTCGATCAGTTCTCGGCACTCCAGAATTTCCGTGTAGCAATCGCACAAGCGCTCCAGCGCAAAGGCGTCGGCCTCTGTCAGCACGCCCATCCGATCCAGCATCGTGCAAAGACGACCCCAAGCCACCTTTCCGGCATCAGTCAGATGCGCGGGGCAGCTTGGAATCTCTTTGTTGGGCTTGGGCTCTTTCTTGTTGATGGCTCGCTTGCCGGGGTTGCCCTGAACCAGCTTGAGAGCCGTTGGTTTTGGGCGTCTTCCGGCCATCGAACCATCCTCCTAAAAAAGTCTTCCATTTCGCGGGTGTGCGAAAGACGAGAACAAGTCGGTCTGGAGGGAAGACCCCTTCAACCTGGACCAATCCCCCCCTGCCATGCCGCCCTCGCCAGCCGCATCAGATCGCGTCAGGATCGTTCAATCAATCCTCGACAGGCCAACCATCATCCTGCACGCCTCGACGCTTGGAGCCCTTCTCCTCGGCTTGCTTGTGTGAGTCGTGATGGAACTTGCAGAGCGGCTGCCAGTTCGACCGATCCCAGAACAGGGTCATGTCGCCCTTGTGTGGAATGCGGTGGTCAACCACTGTGGCAATCGTTACCCGGTTGTCGGCGCTGCACATCACGCAGAGCGTGTTATCTGGAGCATCGAGAAATGCGGCCCGTGCTTTCTGCCACCTGTAGCCGTATCCACGTTGGGCAGCCGTCTTCCCTGACTTCATCACCTTGTCCGCGACTGTAGCCCGCTCCCGTGTGCCATCAAGGCGCGCAGGGCCGTGTCCTCGCTGCGCTGCGGGCCGCACCAACCCTGCGCTTGCCTCCTTGACGGCCCCCGTCCGCGTGCTCCTGACCGTCGCGGGCGATGAACTCAGGAAAGACGGTGGCAACAGGGCCAACCGGGTTCTTCGTGCCAACCGCACCGAACAGCCACGAGGCTTTGATCAAGACTTGAGTCAACTGTGGCTAATAATTGGCTGAATGCTTCCGCTGGCCCCGCAGAAAAACGATAGGCATGGTCCAAATCATTCGAGGTTCGGAGTTCTACGGTGGCTCTATCT
>NZ_JADKYZ010000006.1 GCF_015354245.1 Diaphorobacter caeni | reverse complement strand
ATGAACGGGGGAATGAGGGGTTGCAGTTGTTGCCACAACTCTTTGCTGATGGGGGCTCGGGACATGAGACTGTGAAGCATAAATGCTTTTGGAGCCCTCAAATTGAAGTTGTGTTAGCCGCTCTAAGGCGGCCTGCCTTGTCGTAGCCGTAACGGTGTTGCCCTTGGGCGGTATCGATCTGGATGAGCTGCCCTGCCACGTCGTAATGATGCTGTCGTTTAAACGCTTGGTCTTCCCCGATACGCGGGCTGTGGGTTTCCAGGAGGTCGACGCGTGACAGCGGATCGTAGGTGCGAATGGTTTCCACGGAACCGAACTGGCGCTTGGTTTCCCGGTGCAGCTTGTCGCGTTCGAAGTCAATGAGGCTACGACCGTCGAGCATCACGCCGTGCAGATGGCCCGAGCCATAGGTTTGCCAGGTGATGGCGGGCAGGCCTTCGTATATGGTCTGGGATTCGATGCCCAGTTCGTTGAAGCTGCGATCAACGCCGTAGCTCCAGATGGCTTCACCATTGGGGCCGGTGATGCTCTGGGTTTCACGGGTGATGCGGCCCAGGAGGTCGTGTTCGAATTCTGCGGCGATGAGGTTGTTGCCGAGTTCAGTCCGATGCCAGGCCTTGGTGAGCTGGCCGCCCTTGCCGTAGAGGAAATGTTCGGTGAACGCTTGCTCGCTTTCGCTGGCTTGGCCGATCTGCCGCTGGAGCAATCGGCCGCCCTTGTCGTAGTGGTGGTGGCTGATGGGGCCTTCGTCGTCGCTCTGCAGCAACTCGCCTGCGGCATTGAATGTGTATTGCTGGATGCGCCCGTCGAAATTCACCTGTTTGATAAGCCTGTCCATGACGTCGTAGTCAAAGGTGGTATGCGCGCCATTCTCGTTGGTCAGGCGCACGAGGCGTGCCGCCTCGTCGTAGTCAAAGCGCTGGGAATAGCCGCCGTAGTGATAGACCTTGGTTTGGCCTTGCGCGTCGCGCTCAAATCGTACGCTGTTGCCGTCCGGCCCGGTGATGCGAATGACGTCGCCCGCCTCGTCGTAGTCGTAGGTCGTCGTCTGGTTGAGCGCGTTGGTGCTGGCGGCGAGGCGTCCGCGCGGGTCGTAACGGCTGTAACTGAACGAGCCTTCCTCGCCTCGGGTCTCAATCGGTTGACCCCAGCGGTCATGGCGGTAGCGGGTGACGCTTCCCGAGCAATCCGTGTAGCTGGTGAGCTGATCTGCCGCGCTCCATGTGAGGTGTTTGGTGCCTCCACGGGCGTCGACGATGCGCTCAGGCTGCTCACTCCCTGCGTCGGCATAGTGGTAGCGCGTGATGTGGCCAAGTGCATCGGTGACGCTTGCCAATCGACCCAGTTCGTCATAGGCATAGGAGTCCATTGCCCCGTTCTCCCGCGTCGTGAAGGCGATCTGGCCTTGCATGTTGTAGTCGAACTGGATCTGCATGCCATCGGGCTGGGTGATGGATTGCAATGAGCCGGTGGAGATGTCGAGCTCGTAGCGGGTTTCGCGCCCAAGTGCATCAATGCTGGCGAGCTGACGACCGCTGTCGTCAAAGCGGCTTTGCGTGATGCTGCCATCGGCATGCTGGAGTTTGGCCACACGGCGCAAGCCCGCTTCGCCCTTGAAGTGGTACACGCGGGTGCGGCCCAGACTGTCGGTGACGGTGGTGGCGTCCTCGGCGTAATCAAAATGGTAAGACAGGGCACCCGGGTGATTCAGCTCGATCACCTTGCCCTGCTCGTTGTAGACATAGCTCACCGGTGGTCGCCCCGGATAGGCCAGTGCCGTCATGCGCCCCAGCATCTTCGGGTGATACTGGAAGCGTCGCTGCTGGCTGCCATCGCGGCCGTATACCGCAATGAGTTCACCGCGCACGCTGTATTCATAACGCACCAGCGGCTCGGTCAACGGCTCCGGCCAATGCGGGTCGTGGGTGAGATGAACGGCTGTGAGGCGCATGCCGTTGTCTGCGCCCCAGCCGTGCACGCCTTCATTGGCGATGAGCGGGAAGCTCTTGTGTTCGAGGCGGTATCTGCGGCCGGTGCCGTCTTCCACTGCGACGATGAGGCCATCACTGTTGCGACCGAGGCGTTGTGTGTGGCCGAAGCGGTCGTTCATTCCCAGCAGGCGCAATCGCTTGCCGGTGACCTCACCCTGCGGAGGCTGCGCACCCAGAATCCACCATGGGCCCAGCACGTTGTTGGTGACGAAGAACATGCTGGTGTTGCGCCTGTCGTCCGCATGCAGACCTTGCCAGGCCAGATCGAGCTTGGCCATCGGCAGTTCGGGGATGTCGTTCAAGCGCTCGAGTCCGCCGCGAACGATCCATAGGTTTTCGCTACGGCTGTAGGTGGCCTGACCGGGCTCGAGGGGTTCGAAGCGGATGCTGCGGCCTTTGCCGTCGTTCAGGGTGAGCAGTTCGTCTGTTTGGAGCAGGCTGACCTCGGAGGGCAACCACCAGCCGGGGCCGAGCAGTCCGACCGGGGCCGGGGTGTCGGTCTGGTAGCTGGAGTAGTCGCGCGAGACCACGAACGGCATGGCTCCGGGCAAGGCAAGGTCAACTTCGCCGTCTTGCACCTTGGCACCGAGCATGGGGTTGACCGGATTGGAGACCTTGACGCCGCCCGGGCAAGTGGAGCACGCGATGCCGCCCTGCGAGCCGATGAGCACCGTGCGCGAGCCTTGGATGATCGGACCGCCCTTGAGCGTCATGTCCGTCTGGCGCGCTGCTGGCAAACCTGTCATGGATGAGTTCTCCCTGATGTTTTTCTAAAGAAGCCAATGGGTGGCCAAAGGCATGCTGCGCGAAACGGTTTCGCGCAGCCATCGTCGCCAAAGCTCAAAATGTCGGCATGATCGGCACGCTGGTTTTGGGCGTGCCCATCGAGGCTGGTGATGACGATGACGCTCCGCCCAGCAGCCCGCCAGCCATGTTCAAGGCCCCACTGACCGCGCCGAGCTTGCCCTTGCCTGCGCCCATGGAGTTGGCGAGTCCGGCGACTTTGCCTGCGGCGCTCAAGGCTCCGCCGATGGTCGAGTTGCCGCCGCCGAGCATTCCGCCCACGGCTCCGGCGATGCCGCCGAGACCTCCTCCTGCGCTACCACCCATGAGACCACCGACTGCGCCAGCCAATCCGCCCAGCCCACCAAGGCCGCCGCCCGCACCGCCCATCATTCCACCAAGGCCTCCCATGCCGCCCATTCCGCCCATGCCTCCGAGTCCACCGCCGCCAGTGTCAGAAGCAACGAAAGAATTACCGCCGGGTGGGCCGCCCGCTCCGCCAGGGGCACCTGCGGCCGCGCCGTCTCCGCCGCCCGAGCCGTCACCGGCTCCGTCGCCCCCCTCTTCCTTGCCGTCTTCCTTGGGTGCGGCCGGTGGGGCCTTGCTGGCGCCGCAGTTCCACTGAACCATGCCCGCGTCGCCATTGAGCTCGCTCTCAGCCTGCAGCTCGATGTGCGCGCCCTTGAGGTAAATCCCGCCATCGCTCTTGAGCACGATCTTGGCCTTGCCGCAGACCAGCTCGAAGTGGTCTCCCACGGTGTGCACCGAGACCTTGCCCACCTCTTCGGTCTTGCGCTCGCCCACCTTGAGTTCAACCTTCTTGCCGATGGT
The DNA here is from genome assembly GCF_015354245.1 of Diaphorobacter caeni. Classification (GTDB taxonomy): domain Bacteria; phylum Pseudomonadota; class Gammaproteobacteria; order Burkholderiales; family Burkholderiaceae_C; genus Diaphorobacter_A; species Diaphorobacter_A caeni. Next base: position 421,170 of record NZ_JADKYZ010000006.1, on the reverse strand, counting down.
CGCCGTGTAGGTCTGGCCCACCATCAGGCTCTTGGTCATGCCCACCTGGCTGGCCTGCATCAGGCCCACAAGAGAGTTCATCGCCAAGCCCACATTGCGGCTGTAGGCCAGGCCGATGTTCATCATCTTGGCGATGCCGGTGTTCTCCATGTAGGTGATGCCGATGGTCTCCTTCTTGTTCAGACCGATGTCGATCGTCTCGTTCTTGCCGACGTCCTCGGTGCGGTTGTCGCCGATCGAGATGGTCTCGTTGTGATCCACGCGCTCCTTGCGGTTCTGGTGGATGGTGATGGTCTCGTCGAGATCCACTTCCTCCGTGCGCCACCCATGCACATTGATCTTCTCGTTGCGGTCAACGATCTCGGTGCGGTCACGGTGAATGGTATTGAACTCGTCGCGGTCGATGACTTTGCGGCGGTCATTGCCCACCCATTTGTCCTCGTCATGCTCAACCTCGGTGAGCTGGTCTTTCTGCGCATGCAGCCAGAGTTGTTCTTCGCCTTTCTTGTCCTCGAAGCGCAGCGCATTGCAGTCCCCGGCCTCGGCCTTCATGCCGTCGCCGCCGGCACCGCCCAGACTCGAATGGGTCTTGATGCCCGACTGCGTCTTGTTGGCCGGCAGGTCCCATGGCGGCATCTGCATGGCGTTGTAGACGCGGCCGGTGATGATGGGGTAGTCAGGGTCGCCATTGAGGAAGTCGACAATCACCTCCTGCCCGATGCGCGGGATGTGCATCGTGCCGTAGTTGCTGCCCGCCCAGGTCTGGCTCACGCGGATCCAGCAGCTGGAGTTCTCGTCCATGCTGCCGTAGCGATCCCAGTGGAACTGCACCTTCACGCGACCATATTTGTCGGTGTAGATTTCTTCGCCCGCCGGGCCGGTGATGACGGCCGTCTGCGGGCCGGTGGTGTGTGGCTTGGGCGTCGTGCGCTGGCTGCGATACGGCACGCTCTTGGGCACGACGGTGAAGCTGATGCGGTACGTCGTCGGGCTGTCAATGCCCGCGCGCTTGGATGAACCTGAGCCACCCGCACCGTCGCTTCGGCGCACATTTTCTTCAAACCGGTAGTACGCCGACTCGATCAGATATTCCTTGTTCTGATCGCCCCGGATGTAGCGCGTGAGCGTGAACAGGTAACCCGGCGCGATGTTGCGCACATTGCCCTCGCCTTGCGCGATTTCACGCTGGATTTTTTGCTGCTCGATGCGCACACGTGCGTAGTTCTCGCCGTCGCCCGTGTCGGTGTAGCCGCCGGGCCAGTCATAGAGCTCACGGCTGTCGCCTGTGTGGCCCGCAGGCTGCTGCTGCTTGGTGTCCAGAATGGCCTTGGGCTTCTCGAAGTCGTAGTCGTCGGCCGCGAAGTGCCCGGACGCGATGTCCTCGGCATAGCTCCAGCCGTCGATGAAGTCCACGTCGTGGATGTGCGCAGCACGCTCGCTTGGGTAATAGGGAATCGAACTCGGACCGTTGGGCAGCGGCGAATGCGCGCCGATGTCATCGGCGAGCACCAGCTTGTGTCCGCCCTGCTGATGGGAGTGGAAGTAGTAAATTCCCTCCATTTCCATGATGCGCGAAACGAAATTGAAGTCCGTCTCTCCGTACTGCACCATGTAGTCCCAGCTGCGGTAATGGCCCGAGAGCTTGTCATCAATGCTGAAGCCATACGGTCCCAGCACCTCCTTGATGATCTGCGGCGCCGTCTTGAACTGGAAGATCTTGAAGTCCGAGCGCCGCGTCGCGTGCCACAACCACGGACGCAGCACCGCCTCGTAACTGAAGTAATCTCCATCGCGCCCGATGTAAGTGAACTGCGTCACCTGCCCCGAGAGAAAACGCTTGTCGCTGCCTGCGGATTCGGTGGTCAGATCGATCTCGATGCTCATGTCCTTGCCGAGCAGGCTCTTGGCGGGAATCGAAGCGCTCTTGCTGATCAGCCGCACGCGGTACTCAAACAGCCGCGAAATCTGCTCGCTGCCTTCCAGCGAACGGAACTCCAGTTGCTCGCCCAACGGGCTATGGGCGACAAAGGTCCTGGACATTGACTGATCTCCTCAGATTGCTCATTTGGGTTGCGCATTGGCGAGTCGGGAAACGGCACCGCTAATTACCAATTGTTATCGAATTAATAACATCGATAGAAATAATCAAGACGATAGCAAATGAGCTCAACACTTCGGAGATCGGATACAAAAAATCACATTAGTTGCGAGAACAAAATAGCTTCAGCGCCTGGAAAAATCGTCGCGAGCCGCTCAACCTTGCCACTCGACCGTGGTCAGGCACTCAACTGTCCGACAATCCCCACACCCGCCTGAGCTGTGACAACGTCGCAACAAGTGCCGGCTCGTGTTCAGTCGAGCGGGCATAGATGAACCCCAGTTGCGCGGGCACGCGTGCATGCGGCCAGATGACGAGTTCGTTCTTTTCGGCAAGATCGATGGCCTTGTCTTCTCGGAGCAGGGTCAGCCCCAGTCCGGCGCGCACCAGGCTTTCACCGGCGGCCATGGTGTCCGCTTCGAGGATCTGGTGCGGGGCGAGCCCCTGTCGGGCAAACAGCGACATCAGAAGCTGCTGGGTGTGGTGCTGTGCGGGCGTGGCGATCCATGGGAGCTGAGCCAGATCGCGCCAGCCCGCGCCGAGCACCTCGGCGCGCAGGGTTGCCGGGGCGACGATGCGGTAGTGCCGCGTCTGCAGGACCAGCGCCTCGAGTTCACGCGGCATGTTGGCGGCGATGTAGAAGGCGCCCTGCATGGCGCCCGACATCACTTGCTCGCAGAGTTCCTGCGCGAGGCCGTAGCGGGTCTTGATTTCGAGAAGCGGCAAGGCGGTGACCAGTGCGCGCAGCAGCGACCCAAGGCGCAGCGAATCGGGATCGGTGCTGGTTCCAATCACCAGCTGGCCGGTGATCTCGCCCTGAAGCTCCTTCGCTCGGCCCTGCAGATGGCCTGCGGCGTCGAGCACTTTCTGCGCATCGGCGAGCAGCGACTCGCCCGCGCGGGTGAGGCTGATGCGACCGGGCCTGCGGTCGAACAGCGCAACGCCCAGTTCCTCCTCGAGCGCCTTGATCTGCGCGGTTATGGCGGGCTGCGTCACGTGCAGCGCCTCGGCCGTGCGCGTCACGCTGCCGAGCGTGGCGGCGGTCACGTAGGCGCGCAGCTGGTACATCTCCATGCCGACGAGCCTACCGCAGCACGCTGCAGGCCATGCCTACTGGAATTCCCGTAGAGGGCGCAGAAAGCTCAGGCATCCAGATAGCGCATCTGGCTGGGCTCGATGCCAAGGCGCACCGCCGTCCCCGTGGGGAGCATGCCGATGCCCGAGTAATGCGGCTGATCGGCCACCACGGCGACCTCCCCGACGCGCACGCGGTAGCGCGAGAACTCGCCGAGGAATTCGGCGCTTTCCACGCGGCCATCCATCCAGATGCGGGACGCGTCGCCCGCGTCGTCGCGCACGGCGATCTGCACCTGATGCGGGCGAAAGGACACGGCCGCAGGCCCCACCGTAGGCGGCTCCGTCGGGCGTGGCAGGCGCAGGTTGCCGATGCCGGGCACATGAAACGACAGCGACTCGCCGCTCACCTGCGTGACCTCGCCCTCGAGCACATTGGCCGTGCCGACGAAGCCCGCGACGAAGCGGTTGACCGGGTAGTCATAGAGCCCCGTCGCCGAGCCCACCTGCTGCAGCACGCCCTTGTCGAGCACCGCCATGCGGTCGGCGGTGGTCATGGCCTCTTCCTGATCATGGGTCACGAAGATGGTGGTCAGGCCGAGCTTGTGCTGCAGGTTCTTGAGTTCTTCGCGCATCTGCACGCGCAGGTTCTTGTCGAGGTTGGACAGCGGCTCGTCGAGCAGCAGCAGCTTGGGTTCGATGACGACGGTGCGGGCAAGCGCCACGCGCTGCTGCTGGCCGCCCGAGAGCTGGCCGGGCCTGCGCTGGGCGAACTGCGAGAGCCCCACGAGATCAAGCACCTCGCCCACCTTGCGCTTGATCGCGTCGCGCGATTCGCGGCGCTCGACGAGGCCGAAGGCGACGTTGTCGAACACCGACATGTGCGGCCACAGCGCATAGTTCTGGAACACCATGCCGATGTTGCGCGCATGCGGCGGCACGGAGGTGATGTCCTGGCCGCCGACCAGCAGCTCACCGCGCTGGTGGCGGTTGAAGCCCGCGATGAGCCGCAGCAGCGTGGATTTGCCCGAGCCCGAAGGCCCGAGCAGCGCGAAGAATTCGCCTGGTTCGATCTTGAGATTCACATCGCGCAGCACCTCGTTGTTGCCATACGAGAGGCTGATGTGGCGGCATTCGAGAGACACGGGTTGGAGTTGCATGACGGGCAATCCTTCTTGGAATGGATGTGTTCTGTTCAGGCCGACTGCACCGTGGCGCGCGAACGCTCCACGAAACGATGCGAGAAGTACGTTCCGAGGCCGACGACGACCACCGCCAGCACGCCCAGTGCCGCACCCGGGCCACGGCCGGAGACGCTCTGCATGTAGAGGTAGATGCCGTAGCTCATCGGAGCCTGGCTCTCGCGCGAGACCAGCATGATGGTGGCCGAGAGTTCCACGGCCGCCGTGATGAAACTGGTGACGAAGCCAGCCATGATGCCGCCCGCCATCAGCGGCACCATCACGCGGCGAATCACGCTCATGCGCCCTGCCCCGAGGCTCTGCGCCGCCTCTTCGAGCGAAATGTGCACCTGCTGCAGCGCCGCCATGCACGAGCGCAGTGCATACGGCAGGCGCCGCACGGCGTAGGCCAGCATGATGAGCACCCAGGACGCGATCACCGGCGTGTCGGTGAATGGCAGGTTGACGTCGCGGAACAGGCGCAGATAGCCGATGGCGAGCACCAGTCCCGGAATCGCGAGTGCGACGGATGCCATGTAGTCCAGCCACTGCCGTGCGGGCAGTTTGGTGCGCAGGATGAGGTAGGCGATGGCCGTGCCGATCACCACGTCGATGGAGGCGGACAGCAGGCAGTACAGCAGCGTGTTGCCGATCATGCCGCTGGAGTCGCTGAACACCGTGGCGTAGTGCTCCAGCGTATAGCTGTCGGGCAGCACCGAGAAGCTCCAGACCTTGGCGAACGACATCAGCAGAATGCCGAAGTGCGGCGCCAGCACGACCAGCAGCACGAGCACGATCCAGCCGTAGGCGACGATGGCTTCCCATGCGGTGAGTCTGCGTTTCTGCAGCGCGCTGCCGCCCTTTTGCAGCGTGGCGTAGTCCTTGCCCTTCATGAGGCGCGCGGACATCCACAGCGCGGCGATGGAGAACACGATCATGATCACGCTGATCACATAGCCGAGGGGATCATCGAGCCCGACGGACGTGATGCGCAGATAGGCCTGGGGGGCCAGCATGTTGGTCACGCCCATGACGAGCGGCGTTCCAAGATCGTCGAACACCTTCACGAACACCAGCGCCGCGCCGGCCAGATAGCCCGGCATGGCGAGCGGAAAGATGATGCGGCGAAACAGCCGGAAGCCACGCGAGCCGAGGTTGAGCGCGGACTCCTCCATCGCACCGTCGATGTTGCGCATGGCCGCGACGAGGTTCAGCAAAATGAACGGAAAGTAGTGAATGCTCTCCACGAAGATCACGCCGGTGAGCCCGTCCATGATGGGTACGGTGAAGCCAAACCAGTCGTCAAGCAGCAGATTGACCGAGCCGCTGCGCCCGAAGATCAGCTGCAGCGCAACGGCCCCCACGAACGGCGGCATGATCAGCGGCAGCACGCCGAGCGTCTGGATCAGCAGCGCGCCGCGAAACTCGAAACGCACCGTGAGATAGGCGAGCGGCACCGCGATCAGGCTCGCGAAGAACACGCTCGCGAGCGACACCAGCACGCTGTTGATGAAAGATTCGGTGAACACGGTCTGGCCGAAGAAGTTGGCAAAGTGCCCGATCGTCAGACTGCCGGTCTCGGTGACGAAGGCGGTGTAGATCACCATGCACACCGGAACGATCAGAAAGGCCAGCAGGAACATGCCGATCAGAATGAAGGCGATCCATGGCCCGATGCCCACGAGGGCGGCCGAGGCTGGCGCGGGCGAGCCGGACGCCTGGCCCGCGGGGCCCTGCGCCGAGATGTTTGCACTCATGAAACAGCTCCCGTGAGGTGCCGCAGCGGCGGCAACCCACTCAAAGAACGACGTGATTCAGCGAATCGCCCGACTCACTTGGCCATGCCCCTGGCCTGCTGGGCCAGTTGCAGCGCCTTGGCGTAATTGGACTTGGCCTTGTCGGCCCACATCTGTTCCATGCCGGTCAATTCCTTGGCCACGGCCACGTCGCGGCGGCTCTTCTTGAAGAGCTCAAGGAACTGCGGATCGCCCGCATTCGAGGCCCCCACCAGCGGCGAGAACGCGAGCGAGCGCGCCTGCGACAGCAGGTCCTTGCCCTGCGCGTTCGGCTTGGCCTTGAGCGCCTTGTCGGCCTCGTGGATCGCCTTGGTCGCGGCCTGCAGTTCCTTCAGGCGGAAGGTCACCATCTGGTCGAAGAGATTGATCACCACCTGATAGCGCGACTCGGCCAGATTGGTGTCGAAATGCACCTTGGCGCGCTTGGCCACTTCCTGCGGAACGGGATAGCCGGCAGGCGCCTTGAGCGTGTTGTAGGGCAGGATCGGCAGACGGCTGATCTTGGGATCGAACAGCAGTTGCTGGCCCGCCGAGGACATGGTGAAGGTCATGAACTTCTTGGCCTCGTCCGCATTCTTGGCTCCGGCGATCAGCGCGATGTTGGCCGGCACGACGGCAGTCATCGACGGATAGACGAAGTCCACCGGAAAGCCCGAATACTTGCCCGCCAGCCCGAAGAAATCGATGACGATGCCGAGGCCGAACTGGCCGTTGTTCACGCCGTCCGGCACCGCAAAGCTGCGGTCGGTCACCGCTGCGGCGTTGCCCATCATCTCGAGCAGTTGGCCCCAGCCCTTCTCCCAGCCCTCGCCCTGCAGAATCGTCTCCACGGTGAGTTGCGTGGTGCCCGAGCGCGAGGGCGACGAGATCGCCACGTGGCCGAAGTATTCGGGCCGGGTCAGGTCACTCCACTCCTTGGGAGCCTCGAGCTTGTGCGCCTTGAGGTAGCGCGTGTTCCACATGATTCCGTAGCCCGCGAGCGCCTGGCCGTAGTACATGCCTTCGGGGTCGTTGAGCGGGAAGTTGCCGATCTTCGCAGGGGCGCTCTTGTTGACCGTCTCGGGGGCGGGCGTGAGCAGCTTGGCGCGCGCCAGCACCTCAAACGCATCGGGCGCGCTCGCCCACATCACATCGGGCCGCTGCCCCTCGGGCAGCTCGCGCACATAGGCCACCGAGGCGGTCGTGTTCTTGTTCAGGATCTCGACCTTGATGCCGGGGTTCGCCGCTTCGAAGGCCTTCTGGTAGGCGCTCGTGAGCTCCTTGGGAAACGATGTGAGCACGGTCACCGTTCCAGCCTGCGCGAAGCCCGCGCCGCACAACCAGCCGGTCGCAATGGCCACCGCTTTGACCGTTGTCGTCGCCGCCGCCATCCAGTTCTTCTTCTGCATGTCGTGTCTCCTGATGGTGATATTGAAGGGGATAGCCGGACTCTAGTCCCGCCCACCTCACAGGGCCAATCACAAGTTTTGATGCGACCCATCAGTCAACCAAGTGGTCGGGTATACCCGCGGCGCACAACTTCTGACCACATGGTGCAGAGGGATTGGAAAAATTGACGTTTCATATTGCTCAAAATGAGCATAATCCAGCCAAATCCATCCACCCCATTTCCATGCGGCGGATCCACAGACCCACCGGAGCGAGACATGCAGACCATCACCGTGCAATATGACCACCCCGACTCCGGCGCGAGTTGCGGCCTCAAAGGCGCCTGGGCGCGTGTCCCTTCAGACCCCGGCCCCGCAGAACGCGCGCGCAGCGAACGGCGCATCCGAGAACTGCTCCAGGAGCGCGACGCGGTGATCGTCGCCCACTACTACGTTGATGGCGCACTGCAGGAACTCGCGCGCGCGACCGGCGGCTGCGTCGGCGATTCACTGGAGATGGCGCGCTTTGGCGCGGAGCATCCCGCCTCGACCCTCGTGGTGGCGGGCGTGCGCTTCATGGGAGAGACCGCCAAGATCCTGAGCCCCGAGAAGACGGTGCTCATGCCCGACGACGACGCCACCTGCTCGCTTGATCTGGGCTGCCCCGCCGATGCGTTCAGCCGCTTTTGCGACCAGCATCCCGATCGCACGGTGGTCGTCTACGCCAACACCAGCGCGGCAGTGAAGGCCCGCGCGGACTGGGTGGTGACCTCCTCGGTCGGAAAGGACATCGTCGCGTACCTGCATGCGCGCGGTGAGAAAATTCTCTGGGCACCCGATCGCCATCTGGGTGCCTGGATACAGCAGCAGACCGGCGCGGACATGCTGCTCTGGCAAGGCTCGTGCGTGGTGCATGACGAGTTCAAGGCCGACGAGCTCGCCCTCCTCTCCAAGGACTACCCCGAAGCCGCGATCCTCGTGCATCCCGAGTCGCCCGCGTCGGTGACCGCCCTCGCACACGTCGTGGGCTCGACCACCCAGCTCATCGCCGCCGCCGGTCGCCTTGAGACCGACCGCTTCATCGTCGCGACCGATCAGGGCATCCTGCACGACATGCAGATGCGCTATCCGCACAAGCATTTCATGCCTGCGCCCACCGCAGGACAAGGCGCCAGTTGCAAAAGCTGCGCGACGTGCCCGTGGATGGCGATGAACAGCCTGGGCGGCATCGAACGCGCCCTCGGTTCAGGGATCGGTTCGGAGATCGGTTCCATCGAACTCGACGCCGCTCTGGCACAGGCCGCACGCGTGCCGATCGAACGCATGCTGAAGTTCGCTGCCGACGCCAAACAGCGCGTGCGCGCAAGCGGCGATTTCTCGAACGACGGCGCCTTGTTCAAACACTTCGGCCCCGCCTGAAAGGGAACGCCATCATGAACGACACACGTTCCACCGATGTGCTGATCATCGGCGCGGGTCTGGCGGCCATGGCGACCGCGCTCTCGCTGCCATCGCATCTGCAGATCGACATGCTCTGCAAGGGCCTGGCCCATGAATGCGCGAGCGCCTGGGCTCAGGGCGGCATTGCGGCGGTGCTCGATCCGGCGGACAGCATTGAAGCGCATGTGAACGACACGCTGATCGCCGGCGCGCACGTCAACGACGCGGATGCGGTGCGCGACATCCTCGCGCAGGCTCCTGCAGCCATCGCATGGCTGATCGAGCATGGCGTCGCATTTGACCTGCAGGACGACGGCCGCACCCTGCACCTCACACGCGAAGGCGGCCACAGCCATCGCCGCATCGCGCATGTGAAGGACCGCACGGGTCTCGCCGTGCACGAGGCGCTGCTGCGCGCCTGCCGCACGCGAGGCAACATCCGCATCCACGAATCGCACGCGGCGATCCAGCTGCTGCACGCGCATGCCGATTCGGTGAACACCTGCTTTGGGGCCTGGGTACGCCTCCCCGATGGTCAGGCCGTGCCATGGCGTGCGGGCCACACCGTGCTGGCCACCGGCGGGCTCGGACAGCTGTTCTCGCGCAGCACCAATCCGTGGACGGCCACCGGCGACGGCGTCGCCATGGCCGCGCGCGCAGGCTGTGGCGTGCGGGACATGGAGTTCGTGCAGTTCCACCCCACGGCCCTGCAGATCGACGGCCGCGCCGCAGGCCTCATCACCGAGGCGATGCGCGGTGAAGGCGCGCTGCTGCGCCTGCCGAGCGGCGAACGCTTCATGCCGCGCCACGACGCACGCGCAGAACTCGCGCCGCGCGACATCGTTTCGCGCGCCATCTATGCGGAAATGCAGCAAGGCGGCCTCACCCACGTGCTGCTCGACATCACCCACCAGCCGCGCGAATGGCTGGCGGCGCATTTCCCCTGTGTGATGCACTTGTGCGCCAGCCACGGCATCGACATCGCGACGCAGCCCATTCCCGTCGCGCCTTGCGCGCACTATGCGTGCGGCGGTGTGCGCGCCAAGGTCGACGGCAGTACCGATCTGCGCCATCTGCATGCCGTCGGCGAAGTCGCATGCACCGGCCTGCATGGCGCCAACCGGCTGGCAAGCAACTCGCTGCTCGAATGCGTGGTGATGGGTCGCGCGGCGGCAAAGACCATCGCGACGGCAAGTGTGACAACAGCGGCGACGCGGGTGACGGCCGCGCCGCCGTCCGTTCTGTGGACGGGCTCCATGGCCTCTGCGCCGAGCGACCTCGCGCAGCACTCGCCCATTGCGCAGGTGCTGGCGCATCTGATGGACGAGTGCGTGGGCATTCGGCGCAACCAGCAAGGGCTCAGCCAGACCGCACGCCAGATCAGCGCATGGCGGAAGATGCTGGGGGGCAGCGATCCCGCACTGAGCAACCGGCTCGAAGCCTGCAGCCTGATTGTGGATGCTGCACTGCAGCGCACGCAAAGCTGCGGTGCGCATGCCCGCACGGGCGCAGAAACCATCGCCCAGAACAGGTCAGAGATCGAAATGACATGAATCAAGTCATGCAATCGCTCGCTTCAACAGAACTTATCGCTGAATATCCAGATTCATCAATGCAGTCAAGCACTTGCACTCCAAAAAAAGGAGCATCTGACAGGTTTCCGCAAACAGTCGTCTCAGGCGTCAATTTCACAAGATAAAATGCCTCGCATCGTGAGACTCATGGTTTGCTATGAAAAAGAACTACTCAGACTCTCCCGCCAAGCCCAGCGTCCAGGTACTGGAACGCATGTTTGTGCTCATTGATGTCCTGGCCTCCCGAGAGGAAGCCATTTCACTCAAGGAAATCAGCGAAAAAACGGGCCTGCACCCTTCCACCACGCACCGCATCCTCAACGACCTGACGATTGGCCGTTTCGTGGATCGCCCCGAATCCGGCAGCTATCGCCTCGGAATGCGGCTGCTCGAGCTCGGCAATCTGGTCAAGGCGCGCCTGTCCGTGCGCGATGCCGCCATGGCGCCGATGCGCTCGCTGCACAAGCTCATCCAGCAGCCCGTGAACCTGAGCGTGCGCCAAGGCGACGAGATCGTCTACGTCGAGCGCGCCTACAGCGAACGCTCCGGCATGCAGGTCGTGCGCGCCATCGGTGGCCACGCGCCACTGCACCTGACGTCCACGGGCAAGCTCTTCCTCGCGGCTGACGACCCTCAGCGCGTGCGTGCCTACGCCACCCGCACCGGCCTGCCCGGCCACACGCGCAACAGCATCACGCAATTGCCTATCCTTGAGCGCGAACTCGGCAAGGCCCGCCAATATGGCATCGCCCGCGACAACGAGGAACTCGAACTCGGCGTGCGCTGCATGGCGGCTGGCGTGTTCGACGATCAGGGCCAACTGGTCGCCGGCCTCTCGATCTCCGCCCCCGCGGATCGGCTGGATGAAAACTGGCTGCCCAAACTGCAGACCACCGCCAAGGAAATCTCGCAGGCGCTCGGGTTCATCGAAGGCCAGCGCACCGCGTTCAACGGACCAGTCACGAACTGATCTACTCCGTGAAATGCAAAAAACCGCGCAGTGCGCGGTTTTTTATTGTGTCTCGACAAGCCAGCCGAATCAGCTGTCGCCGTGATTCGAGCTCGCCATCACGTGACCACCGGTGTGCGTGCGTTGCTCCACCCAGTTGCGTACACGTTCCGCATCCGCCAGACGGCTGAACTTGCCGGCCGAGTCGAGGAACACCATGATCAGCTTGCGTCCAGACACCTGTGCCTGCATCACGAGGCAGCGGCCCGCCTCATTGATGAAGCCGGTCTTCTGCAGGCCAATATCCCACGACGGGTTCTTGACCAGACGATTGGTGTTGTTGAACTGCAGAGTGCGGCTGCCGACTTCGACCTCATAGCTTGGCGAAGTGGTCAGCTCGCGCAGCAACGGGTCGTTGTGGGCCACGCTGACGAGCTGCGCCAGATCGCGTGCGCTCGCCTGATTGCTGCTCGAGAGGCCCGTGGGTTCGACATAGTGCGTGGAGCGCATGCCGATCTGGCGCGCCTTGGCGTTCATCTTGTCGACGAAGACCGCAAGACCGCCCGGATAGGTACGGCCCAGCGCATGCGCCGCGCGGTTTTCGCTCGACATCAGCGCCAGATGCAGCAGTTCGCCGCGGCTGAGCGTCGTGCCGACCGAGAGGCGCGAACGGCTGAATTTTTCGGTATCCACATCATCTTGAGTGATGGTGATGGACTCATTCATGTCCAGGCGCGCCTCCGAAACCAGCAGGCCCGTCATGAGCTTGGTGAGCGATGCGATGGGCAGCACGGCGCCCTCGTTCTTGCTCAGCAGCACTTCCTTGGTGTCCTGGTCGATGACCAGCGCCACGCTCGACTGCAGCGCCAACGGGTCCTGCACGTCATGCAGGCCGGCGATCTGCCCAAAGGACTGCGGCGGTGGCGTGTAGGCCACTGTGCGCACGGGCGCCTTGGCGCTGCGTGCGGAAAGGCGATTGGATTTGCTGAGTGATGCGGTCACGCGTCCCGATTTGCCGCGTGGCGCTTCCGCCGTCTTGCGTGCCTGCTTCTTTTCCGCAGCCTTGGCGACCGGTCGCTTGGCGCCGGATGACGCAGAAGAAGCCGACTGTTTCTTGGCGGCAACCGCTTTCTTTTTCTCGGCAGCGTGCACAGTCGGCGCGGCTAACGAGACGCTCAAGGCCACAAAGGCCAACGCGTGGAAAAAACGGGCTGCGATGCGGTTTCGGGCTTGCATCAAGATGCTCCAAGCGGCAATAAACGGTTTCAGTGTACACAATCAAAAAAAGTCGCACAAGATCAAGACCTTACGCGACTCTTCAAGAAAGTGAGTTAATTATAAAACCGTGCTCATCCTTGTGCGGCGACTCGCTCCGATTTACTTTGTAACTTATTCAACGCGCTCAGATAGGCTTTGGCTGACGCGACCACGATATCCGGGTCCGCGCCCACGCCATTGACCACGCGGCCGTTGCTCTGAAGACGCACCGTGACCTCGCCCTGGCTCTCTGTAGAACCGCTGATCGCGTTCACCGAATAGAGCACCATTTCAGCGCCGCTGTTGACATGGGATTCGATGGCTTTCAGCGAAGCATCCACCGGACCGTTGCCGTCGGATTCGCCCTGCACCTCCTTGCCTTCAGCGGTAAAGACCACTTTGGCGTGAGGGCGCTCGCCCGTCTCGCTGTGTTGGGAAAGCGACACAAAACCGAAGGAATCCTTTTGCGCTCCCGCATGTTCGTCGCTCACCAGCGCGAGGATGTCCTCGTCGAAGATGTCACTCTTGCGGTCGGCCAGTTCCTTGAAGCGGGTGAACGCGGCATTGATCTCGCCCTCGCTCTCCATCTGCACGCCCAGCTCCTGCAGGCGCTGCTTGAACGCGTTGCGGCCCGAGAGCTTGCCGAGCACGATCTTGTTGGCAGCCCAGCCCACATCTTCCGCGCGCATGATTTCGTAGGTGTCACGCGCCTTGAGCACGCCATCCTGGTGGATGCCGGAAGCGTGCGCGAACGCATTGGCGCCGACCACTGCCTTGTTCGGCTGCACGACGAAGCCGGTCGTCTGGCTGACCATGCGGCTCGCGGCGACGATGTGCTGCGTGTCGATGTTCACGTCAAGACCGAAGTAATCCTTGCGAGTCTTGATGGCCATCACGACTTCTTCGAGCGAGCAGTTGCCGGCGCGTTCGCCAAGGCCATTGATCGTGCACTCAACCTGGCGTGCGCCGCCGATCTTCACGCCGGCCAGCGAGTTCGCCACAGCCATGCCGAGGTCGTTGTGGCAGTGCACCGACCAGATCGCCTTGTCGGAATTGGGAATGCGCTCGCGCAGGTTCTTGATGAAGTCGCCGTAGAGCTCAGGGATCGCGTAACCCACGGTGTCAGGCACGTTGATGGTGGTCGCGCCTTCCTTGATCACCGCCTCGAACACGCGGCAGAGGAAGTCCGGATCGCTGCGGTAGCCGTCTTCCGCGCTGAACTCGATGTCGCCGCACAGGTTGCGCGCAAAGCGGATCGAGCTGACCGCCTGCTCGAACACCTGATCGGGCGTCATGCGCAGCTTCTTCTCCATGTGCAGCGGGCTGGTCGCGAGGAACACATGGATGCGCGCGCTGTTCGCACCCGCCAGCGCCTCGGCCGAACGCGCGATGTCGCGGTCGTTCGCACGCGAGAGCGAGCAGATGGTGGAGTCCTTCACCGCACCGGCGATGGAGCGGATGCACTCGAAATCACCATTCGAGCTGGCCGCAAAGCCGGCCTCGATCACGTCGACTTTCAGGCGCTCCAGCAGACGGGCGATGCGCAGCTTTTCATCCTTGGTCATCGAAGCGCCGGGCGACTGTTCGCCGTCACGCAATGTGGTGTCAAAAATAATCAGTTTGTCAGTCATCGTGGTCTCCAGAGCGCTGCAAGAAGAATGGCAGCCCCGCAAGTTGAAAAGAACCGTTTGCCAAGCGCAAAAAACAAATGGCCCGCTGCGCTTGCATACGGGCCATCGGATGAACAGTTCGCTCGCGCGCCAACATCACAGCCCGAAGGGCAGTAGAGCTAGGGCGAGAGCCAACGTTTTCATAGAACGACAATGTAGCACAACAGGCTTGGAACGTGGTTTTCGTCAGACTCCCGAACCCGAATCCCGGAGCGAGCCTGCGAAGCGCAGCAGACGTCCAAACGAAAACCCCAACGGCAAGACAGCCCCTCAGGCGCGACGCAAAGCCGCAGGCAGTACTGTCGTACGACAAGGCTTTGCAACAAAGCATGAGGGGCTGTCTTGCCCCCCCCCAAAAACGACCCACCATCGAAGCCGCAGGCTTCTTCAAAGAAAACAAAGAACCCCAAAAAACAAACGCCCCAAAAGGGGCGCTTGCATTTAACGGATCATCAAAGATCAGTTGCGGGTCTGGTCGACCAGCTTGTTCTTGGCGATCCAAGGCATCATCGCGCGCAGTTGGCTGCCGACGATTTCGATGCTGTGGTCAGCCGTGTTGCGGCGACGTGCAGTCATCGAAGGATAGTTCAGGCGACCTTCCTGGATGAACATCTTGGCGTAGTCACCGTTCTGGATGCGCTTCAGAGCGTTGCGCATGGCCTTGCGGGACTCTTCGTTGATCACTTCAGGACCCGTCACGTACTCGCCGTACTCGGCGTTGTTCGAGATCGAGTAGTTCATGTTGGCAATGCCGCCTTCGTAGATCAGGTCCACGATCAGCTTCAGCTCGTGCAGGCATTCGAAGTAGGCCATTTCTGGAGCGTAGCCGGCTTCGACCAGAGTCTCGTAACCCATCTTGATCAGCTCGACAGCGCCACCGCACAGAACGGCTTGCTCGCCGAACAGGTCGGTCTCGGTTTCTTCCTTGAAGTTGGTCTCGATGATGCCGGCCTTGCCGCCACCGTTGGCCATTGCGTACGACAGGGCCAGGTCACGGGCCTTGCCGGACTTGTCCTGATGCACGGCCACCAGGTGAGGCACGCCGCCACCTTGGGTGTAGGTGTTGCGCACGGTGTGGCCTGGAGCCTTGGGAGCCACCATCCACACGTCCAGATCAGCACGTGGGATGACCTGGTTGTAGTGCACGTTGAAGCCGTGGGCGAAAGCCAGCGAAGCGCCTTGCTTGATGTTCGGAGCGACGTTGTTGTTGTAGACCTCGGCGATCTGCTCGTCGGGCAGCAGGATCATGACGACGTCGGCAGCCTTGACTGCTTCATTCACTTCCATCACGGTCAGACCGGCCTTGCCGACCTTGTCCCACGATGCGCCGCCCTTGCGCAGACCGACCACGACCTTCACGCCGCTGTCGTTCAGGTTCTGTGCGTGTGCGTGGCCTTGGCTGCCGTAGCCGATGATGGCAACGGTCTTGCCCTTGATGAGGCTCAAATCACAGTCTTTGTCGTAGAAAACTTTCATGTTGGCTCCGGGGAATGGTTTTGGGGGTTGAAACTAAAAACTAAACGAAGAAGAAATGCAGCGAAAAACACTCTGCATGTGGTTTGGCGCGAGAGGGTGATCCCGTGCCGTTTACACGCGCAGAATCCGCTCGCCCCGGCCAATGCCGCTGGCGCCAGTGCGCACTGTTTCGAGAATGGCCGTACGGTCGATCGCCTGCAGGAACGCATCGTTCTTGCTCTGATCGCCCGTCAGCTCGACGGTGTAGCTCTTGTCGGTCACGTCGATGATGCGGCCGCGGAAGATGTCGGCCATGCGCTTCATTTCTTCGCGCTCCTTGCCGACCGCGCGCACCTTCACCATCATGAGCTCGCGCTCGGTGTAGGAACCTTCGGTGAGGTCGACGACCTTCACGACTTCGATCAGACGGTTCAGGTGCTTGGTGATCTGCTCGATCACGTCTTCCGAGCCCGTCGTCTGGATGGTCATGCGCGACAGCGAGGCGTCCTCGGTGGGAGCCACGGTCAGCGATTCGATGTTGTAGCCACGCGCGGAAAACAGACCGACCACGCGAGACAGGGCTCCGGGTTCGTTTTCCAGCAGAACGGCGATGATGTGTTTCATGATGTGTGATTCCTCTTTTCGCTGCCCTCCCCCGATGTCGGTAAACACCAGGCTCGGCAGGCAATAGATTCGTCAAAAAGCCGCCATTCTCGCGAATGGCGATGAAGGACCGGGAGCGGGATTACCCCTGCAACCCGGCATTATGGATGGTTGCGCTTCGAGAAGTCTTACAGATCTTCCGCGCCCAGCAGCATCTCGGTGATGCCCTTGCCGGCCTGCACCATCGGGAACACGTTCTCGGTGGGATCGGTACGGAAGTCCATGAACACCGTGCGGTCCTTGAGCTTGCGCGCCTCGCGCAGTGCGGGCTCCACATCCTGAGGACGCTCGATCAGCATGCCGACGTGGCCATAGGCCTCGGCCAGCTTCACGAAGTTCGGCAGGGAATCCATGTAGCTGTGGCTGTAGCGGCCCGAGTACTCGATTTCCTGCCACTGGCGCACCATGCCGAGGTAACGGTTGTTCAGCGCGCAGATCTTGATCGGCGTGTTGTACTGCAGGCAGGTCGCGAGTTCCTGAATGTTCATCTGCACCGAGCCTTCGCCTGTGATGCAGAACACTTCGGACTTCGGCTTGGCCAGCTTGATGCCCATGGCGTAAGGAATACCCACGCCCATCGTGCCCAGACCACCGGAGTTGATCCAGCGACGTGGCTCGTCGAAACGGTAGTACTGCGCGGCCCACATCTGGTGCTGACCCACGTCGGACGTGATGTAGGTATCAGCATCCTTGGTCATGTTCCAGAGCGTGTCCACCACGTACTGCGGCTTGATCACGCTGGTGTTGTCGCGGTCGTAAGCGAGGCAATCGCGGCTGCGCCATGTCTCGATCTGCTTCCACCACTGCGCCAACGCACCGGAGTCGGCACGGGTCGTGGTTTCCTTGATCATGTTGATCAGCTCGGTCAGCACGTCCTTCACATCGCCAACGATCGGGATATCAACCTTCACGCGCTTGGAGATGCTGGAAGGATCAATGTCGATATGAATGATCTTGCGATCGTTCTGAGCGAAGTGCTTGGGATTACCGATCACGCGGTCATCGAAACGCGCGCCAACAGCCAGCAACACATCACAGTTCTGCATGGCGTTGTTAGCTTCGATCGTGCCGTGCATGCCCAGCATGCCGAGGAACTTGGGATCGGATGCGGGATACGCACCCAGACCCATCAGCGTGTTGGTGACCGGGTAGCCCAGCATGTCGACCAGCGTGCGCAGTTCATTGCAGGCATTGCCCAGCAGCACGCCGCCGCCGGTATAGATATAGGGACGCTTGGCTGTCAGCAACAGCTGCAGCGCCTTGCGGATCTGGCCGCCGTGCCCCTTCTTGACCGGGTTGTACGAACGCATTTCCACGCTCTGTGGATAGCCGCTGTACGGGGTCTTCTTGAAGGAGACGTCCTTTGGAATGTCCACCACCACGGGGCCGGGGCGACCGGTGCGCGCGATGTGGAAGGCCTTCTTCATGGTCATCGCCAGATCGCGCACGTCCTTCACGAGGAAGTTGTGCTTGACGATGGGGCGCGTGATGCCGACGGTATCGCATTCCTGGAAAGCGTCGAGGCCGATGGCGGGCGTGGGCACTTGACCAGAGATGATCACCATCGGGATCGAATCCATGTACGCGGTCGCGATACCGGTCACGGCGTTCGTGAGGCCAGGGCCGGAGGTCACCAGCGCCACGCCGACGTCGCCGGTTGCGCGGGCATAGCCGTCAGCCGCGTGAACGGCCGCCTGCTCATGGCGCACCAGCACGTGCTGCATGGTGTCCTGCTTGTACAGGGCGTCGTAGATATAAAGAACCGCACCGCCGGGATAGCCCCAGATGTACTGAACGTTTTCGGCCTGAAGGGATTTGACGAGGATTTCGGCGCCCATCAGTTCCTGGGTGCCGGCATTGCCGCTGGCTGCTGCGGCTGCCGAGGTGATTTCGGCCTTGGAGATTTCCATGATGATGAACCTTTGTGAATTTCTCTAACGAAAAACCTTGGGTGCCCCTTGGTCGAACTCTTGTGAAGCCGCCTTGGAACTTGAGGCCTCGGTCATGAGCGACATGAGTTCTTCGCCGAACCGGGACCCGTTTGCGTTATTTGCTGCAGCGCACATTATTGCACTTTGCGGCCCTGCGCACAGCCCAGTGCTCAAAAAAACTACTCTGATGTCATAATCGCCGGATTAACAACCAAGTGGCCAGCTTCATTGTGCTGACCCAGTCAGTCCCCTTGCGGGACAGTTTTGCCATTGGCCTCCGAACAAGAACTGTCAGATTTCCTCAAGAGCGTAGACAAGCGTGCCTTCAAGCGCACGGTCTATCACGTTCGTGATGAGGAGGCCGCACTGGACATCGTCCAGGACAGCATGATCAAGCTGGCGGAGCATTACGGAGACAAGCCTGTCAACGAACTGCCGATGCTGTTCCAGCGCATCCTGTCGAACAGCACGCTCGACTGGTTCCGCCGACAAAAAACTCGTAACGCTTTGTTCACCAGCCTCAGCGACTTCGAAAGTCCGAGTGATGAAGCGGGGGATTTCGACCTGCTGGAGAACTACGCCATCGAGGGCGATCAGCGGGAAGGCAGCCAGAGCGCGGAAGACCAGATCCGCCGCAAGCAGATCTTCCACGAGATAGAAAAAGAGATACAGGAGCTGCCCGCGCGTCAACGAGAAGCCTTTCTCATGCGTTACTGGGAGGAAATGGATGTTGCAGAAACGGCCGCAGCGATGGGTTGCTCCGAGGGCAGCGTCAAAACGCACTGCTTCCGCGCCATTCAGACGTTGAGCAAGGCACTGAAGGCAAAAGGAATCGAGCTATGAACCGCCATATCTCCGACAATTCGAACAGCACAGCGGCAGACCGTTTCGCCCTTCGGGTGGTGGCCCGCCTCGACCAAGGCAGCAACGAGCTTCCTTACGACATCGCCGAACGCCTGCGTGCAGGCCGCATGCAGGCACTGGACAAGCGCAAGCGTCCTGCCGTCGTGGCGCAGCGTCCCGTGGTGGCCGAGCCCGTCGTTCTGGGCGTCGGCCACACAGCCACCATGGGTGGCGGCTGGGGCAGCGAAGGTGGAAACTGGTGGCGCGCTCTGGTGTCTGCAATCCCCGTCGCAGCGCTGCTCGTGGGTCTGTTCGTCGTGGGCGTGAACCAGAATGAAGCCGGCGCGAATGAAATTGCCGAGGTGGATGCCGCCCTTCTCACCGATGACCTGCCTCCAGAGGCCTATACTGACCCCGGTTTTCTGCAATATCTGAAAACATCCCAACACAAACCTTGAACCTGATCGGTTGACCACCGATTTGCATGCAGAGATTGGCGCCAGACGTATCCGACCGTTCCAGACCCAGCCTTGCAGCCGCCATCGTGGGGCTGCTGGTTTTGGCGTGCCTGACATTTGGCGCATGGAAAGCTGTCACGTACCTGGACATCGCGCCCACCATCTCGACGCCGGATGAGGCGCTCCCCTCGAAGCGATCCAATATTCGCCCAAGCTCGACCATGACTCGAGCGCCCCTGCCTGTCGCGCAGGGCGGTCCCATGTGGGGCGAACTCTCCAGCTCCCAGAAAGACGCCCTCTCGCCGCTGGCCACCCGCTGGAACCAGCTGAGCGAAGGACAGAAGCGCCACTGGCTGACTCTGGCGTCGAATTTCGACTCCCTGAGCGAGCAGGAACAGGCCAAGATGCTCAGCCGTATGACGGAGTGGGCCAACCTCAGCGCCCAGCAGCGCAGCCAGGCCCGGCTGAACTTTGCCGCCACGAATCGCCTGTCGCCGGACGACAAGCTCGCGCAATGGGAGGCCTATCAGGCCCTCAGCGAAGAGGAAAAGAAGCAACTCGCCGCCAAGGCCTCACGCAAGCCGTTCGGAGCTGCCGTGGTGGTCAAGTCGCCCCCATCCAAGAAATTGGTACGCATTCCGGCCGCGACAACGGTTGCGCCAAATCAACCCAACCCGCCGAAGATCCCTCCCATGACGGACTACCATGTGCCGCATGTCTTCCCTCCACCGGCGGCACCGCTTCCCAGCGCGCCCAACGTGGTGGAGACCGCGCCGGTCCAGGGCGCGTCGGCAACCGCTCAACCCCTGCCTCCCCTGACCCCGGCCTCGGCGCCGGACACCGAGGAAAAGGTGGATCTGCGGGATGTCACCTCGGTCAATTCACCTCAGTAGCCACCCGCATTCAGCTTTCACCCGCAGCCACGACCGTCGAATGAGTTCTCCGCTTCCCTCCGGCCCCATCGCCCGCCCAGACTCTCCGACGGACCTGCCTCCCGGCGCGGAAGGCAAAACGCCCTCTTTGCGGCGCCGCATGGCCTGCTGGCTGTACGAGGGCATGCTGATGTTCGGCGTGGTGTTCATCTCGGGCTATCTGTTCAGCGCCCTCACCCAGACCCGCAACGCGCTCGACAACCGTCATGAGCTTCAGGCGTTTCTGTTCGTGATCTTCGGGATCTACTTCGTGTGGTTCTGGGCCAAGGGCCAGACGCTTGCCATGAAAACATGGAACATCCGTGTCGTCGACCGGCAAGGCCGCTCCATCAGCCAGTTGCGCGCGCTCAGACGGTATGCGCTGTCCTGGCTCTGGTTTCTGCCACCGCTGCTGGTCAGCTGGGCCGCCAGACTCAGCGCCGCCGAAGCCCTGGTCATTCTGGGTGGCTGGATCGCCATCTGGGCGCTGCTCAGCCGCTTTCACCCTGAACGCCAGTTCTGGCACGACGCATGGGCAGGCACGCGCCTGATTCATTCTGCGCCGCTGCCACGCAGTCGCCGAGCCAAGTCCTGAGATCGTAAAAACGCTCTGACACGCTGAGCGAAACAAGGCATTCAGCCGATGTTCACACTGGCCGGGCAGGATCGAGCCTTCACATCTGCGCTACGATGTCTGGCCGAATATGCCCCGCACGTTCCAACTGATCGTGCACATCCGCGCCCGATGCTCCTTTCTCGCTGAATTTTTCCTCTGCCTCCATTCCCATGGCTCCACCACTTCCGCAGCCCTCCGCTTCACATCCACACAAGGCCCGCACCGGCCTCAATCGCTGGATTCACGCTTTCGGCTATTCGCTGCAAGGCCTCAAGGCGGGCTGGGGAGAGAAGGCGTTCCGTTCGGAGGCCTGCCTTGCGGTCGTCATGATTCCGGCGGCCTTCTGGCTCGGCGGTTCGTGGATTGAGGTCGCCCTGCTCGCCGGCTCGGTGCTGCTGGTGTTGATCGTCGAGCTGCTCAACACCGGCATCGAGGCGGCCATCGACCGCATCGGCCCGGAGCTGCACGATCTCTCCAAGCGCGCCAAGGACATGGGAAGCGCCGCCGTGCTGCTCTCCCTGCTGCTGTGCGGTGGCATCTGGATCACCGCCCTCTATCAAAGATTTGCCCATGCCATCCACTGACAAGAAGAAACCCGCCCCCACGTTCTCGGTCTGCGTCTACCTCGGTTCGCGCCCGGGCGAGAATCCCGCGTTCACCCAGTCAGCCATTCAGGTCGGCACCTGGATCGGCGAGCACGGCGGACAACTGGTCTACGGCGGTGGACGCAGCGGCCTGATGGGCACGGTCGCCGAGGCCACGCGCAAGGCGGGCGGACGCGTCGTCGGCGTGATCCCCAAGGCCCTCGTCGACAAGGAACTGGCCAACCAGCACTGCGACGAGCTGCACATCGTCGACAACATGCATGAACGCAAGGCCATGATGGCCGAGCGCAGCGACGCCTTCATCGCACTGCCAGGAGGCATCGGCACGTTCGAGGAGCTGTTCGAGATCTGGACCTGGCGCCAGCTCGGCTATCACGACAAGCCCATCGGCCTGCTCAACGTGGACGGCTACTACGACGGCATGCTGGGCTTTCTGGAGACCAGCGTCAAATCAGGTTTCATGGGCGAGTGGCAGATGGACCTGATCAGCGCTCACACCGACCACGACGCGCTGCTGCGCAAGCTGGTGCAGGAAGCTGGCAACAACATGTCGCAGATCCCGTTGCGCACGGTCATTTGAAGGTCTTGTGGCGCGGCGCTTCGACCTGCGCCACGCCTTGAGCGTCTTGAACGCATCGCGATGAGGTCCACTGCCCGATCCATCGCTGAATGCCGAATGCTGAATGGATACGGGCATGCGCGCATTGCACGCGCCGCCCTCCAATCAATGCGGGCTCTGAGCGTGTTGACGCTCTCAGACGGCCGCGTCGTCCAGATCGCCGGTGCGGATGCGGATCACTCGCTCGACTTCAGTCACGAAGATCTTGCCGTCGCCGATCTTGCCGGTGCGGGCCGAGTTCACGATGGCATCCACGCAGCGGTCCACGTCTTCCGCGCGCACGACGACCTCGACCTTCACCTTGGGCAGAAAGTCCACCACGTACTCCGCGCCGCGATAGAGCTCGGTGTGGCCCTTCTGCCGACCAAAGCCCTTGACCTCAGTCACAGTGAGGCCCGTGACACCGCAATCGGCCAACGCTTCTCGCACCTCTTCCAGCTTGAACGGCTTGATGACGGCGGTGATCATTTTCATGGCGGAGACTCCTGATGATTTTTCAAAAACGATCCAGACCCGACGAGCATGCTCGTCAGGCCCGGAATTTATTGGTGATGGGATAGCGCCAGTCCTTGCCGAAGCTGCGTCGCGTCACGCGCACGCCCACCGGCGCCTGACGGCGCTTGTACTCGTTGATCTTAATGAGTCGCGTGACCCGCTCGACGTCGGCCGAGGCAAAACCCGCAGAGACAATGTCGGCAATCGGCTCGTCGCGCTCCATGTAGCGCTCGACGATCGCGTCCAGCGCCTCGTACGGAGGCAAGCTGTCCTGGTCCTTCTGGTCGGGGCGCAGTTCGGCGCTGGGAGGACGGGTGATGATGCGATCGGGAATCGGATTCGCGCCCTTGCCGAACGGGTCGTTCTCGTTGCGCCAGCGCGCCAGCGCGAAGACACGCGTCTTGAGCACGTCCTTGATCACGGCAAAGCCCCCAGCCATGTCGCCGTAGAGCGTGCAGTAGCCCGTCGCCATCTCGCTCTTGTTGCCGGTGGTCAGCACCACCGAGCCGAACTTGTTGGACAGCGCCATCAGCAGCGTGCCGCGGATGCGCGCCTGCAGATTCTCTTCGGTCGTGTCTTCGGGAAGCCCGGCAAAGTCGTGCGCGAGTGCCGCCTTGAACGCTTCGAACTGCGGAGCGATGGCGATCTCCTCGTACTGCACATTCAAGCGCGCCGCCATGTCACGCGCGTCGATCCAGCTGATGTCGGCCGTGTAAGGCGAAGGCATCATCACCGTGCGGACCTTGTCCGCACCCAGCGCGTCGACGGCGATCGCCAGCACCAGCGCGGAATCGATGCCACCCGACAGCCCCAGCAGCACGCCGGGGAAACCGTTCTTGCCGATATAGTCGCGCACGCCGGTGACGAGAGCTGCCCACAGCTCGGCCTCCCAGCGCAGCACCGGAGCCATCTCGCCCGCGAGCTTGATCTTGCCGCCCTGCCGCTCAACGTCCACACGCGCCAATTGCTCGGCAAACGCCAGAGCGCGCATGGCAACCTGGCCGTCCGCGTTGAGCGCGAACGAAGCGCCCTCGAACACCACCTCGTCCTGCCCTCCCACCAGATGCGCATAGACCAGCGGCAGGCCGGTCTCGGCCACGCGGGCGCGCATGGCGTCTTCGCGCTCCGCGCCCTTGCCCATGTGGAACGGCGAGGCGTTGATGCAGGCGATCAATTCCGCACCCGCTTGCGCCGCGGCGCGCGCCGGCTCGGGGAACCAGGCGTCCTCGCAGATCAGCAGTCCGACACGCACCCCATCCACCTCGAACACGCAGGTGTCGTTGCCGGGAATGAAATAGCGCTGCTCGTCGAACACCTCGTAATTGGGCAGTCGCTGTTTGGCGTAGGTCTGCTCGATGCGGCCGTTGCGGATCACGCTGGCCGCGTTGTGGCAACGATGGCCGTACTCGCCGGAATGGGTGCCCGGAGTGGCGCGTGGATGCCCCACCACCAGCGCAAGCCCGGTCAGATCGGCCGTGGCGGACGCGATCTCGGCCAGCCCCTGCTCGCAGGCGGACAGGAAGGCGGGCCTCAGATAGAGATCCTCGGCGGCATAGGCGCTGAGCGCCAGCTCCGGCGTGAGCAGCAGGCGCGAACCTGCGGCATGCGCCTGGCGCGCGGCTTCGATGATTTTGCGGGCGTTGCCCTGGATGTCGCCCACAACGAAGTTGAGCTGGGCAATGCTGATGGGGAATGGCATGGTGCGAGCGAAAAAGACTGCGGGCAATTATGTCATTGAGCTTTCATCCTCGCGGGCAAGCGCGGAAAAGCCGCAGCGGGCACGTCGCTCAACCCACACGCCAACCCGCCGCAGTTGTCCCCAGCCGCACTGGACAGTCGTGTGGACAAGTTGAGGAGCACTTTGTATGCGATGCATAAGTGCCTGATTTGCAAGCGGAATTGAAGGGTCGCTCAAAAAATGGGCATCCTCGGACGCAAATCAAAGAATTCCAAGAAGGCTAAAAGCACGGATTCTTCCCTACGGCTTTCGAGGACGGGCAGTTTGGGCGATCATCGGTGCTCCAGACGAATTCAACCGAGCACGCCGCCATCTTGTCCGCCATCCCGCCGTCCGAAACCTCCGCCTCCGCCTCCAACGAAGACCCGGCCTACACGCTGGAGTTGCTGAACTCCGCGCAACGGGTCGACGCAGCGCAATGGGACCGGTTGCTCGCCGCGCAGAGCCAGCCCACGCCCTTCATGCGCCACGCCTATCTCGCGGCGATGGAGAGCAGCGAAAGTGCCAACCCAGACACCGGCTGGACGCCCGTCTTCTGCCTGCTGAAGAAGAACGGCGTGCTCGAAGCCGCCTGCGCGCTCTACGCCAAGACCCACTCCTACGGTGAATACGTGTTCGACTGGGCCTGGGCCGATGCCTACCAGCGCCATGGCCTGCAGTACTACCCCAAGGGCGTGCTCGCCGTGCCCTTCACCCCGGTCCCCGGAAGCCGCCTGCTGGCCACCGACGAGCAGGCGCGCACCCTGCTGCTGAACGGCGTGATCGACTGGGCGCGCGAGGCCGGACTGTCCTCCATCCACATGCTGTTCGCGGCTGACGAGGATCTGCGCGCAGCCAAGGACCTCGGGCTGATGCTGCGCCACACGGTGCAATTCCACTGGCACAACCGCCATTCGCAGACAGGCGCGCCCTTCACGTCGTTCGACGAATTCCTCGCGTCACTCAATCAGGAAAAGCGCAAGAAAATCCGCCAGGAGCGCAGACGGGTGCATGACGCGGGAGTCACCTTCGACGTGATCGAAGGCCAGCACATCAGCGACTCCGACTGGGATTTCTTCTACGCCTGCTACGAGCGCACCTACCTCGAGCACGGCAACGCACCCTATCTGACGCGCGCCTTTTTCGGGCACATGCAGCGCGACATGCCCGAGAACTGGGTGCTTTTCATCGCCAACCAGAACGGTCGCCGCATCGCAGCAAGCCTGATCGCCGTGCAGGACTCAGTGGCCTATGGCCGCTACTGGGGTGCGCTCGAGCGCGTGGACAACCTGCATTTCGAGACCTGCTACTACCAACCGCTCGAATGGTGCATCGCGCGCGGCATGGAGCGCTTTGAGGGCGGCGCCCAGGGCCAGCACAAGATGGCTCGGGCGCTCATGCCCGTTCAGACGAGCAGCGCCCACTGGCTGGCCCACCCCGGCTTCGCCGAGGCGGTGGAACGCTTTCTGGAACGCGAAGGACACGGCATCGCGCAGTACATGGACGAACTGCACGAGCGCAGCCCGTTCAAGCAGACGAGGTGAGCCGCTCTTGAGTCGCGCGAGATTCGTGCGCCATGGGTAACTGATCAGCAGATCAGCGGATCAGGGTTCAGGAGGCCGCAGCCCCTTCCGGCACAACGGCTCGCGCCTGCTGCAGCAGTCCCATCTCCGCCGGGCTCAGCAGCGCGGCGATGTCCACCACGATCAGCATCTGCCCCTCCACCTGCGCCATGCCGCGCACGTAGGTCGTGTCCACCGCGCCCTGAAACTGCGGCGCCGGCTTGATCGCGTCGTCCTGCAGCGCCACCACATCGGCCACCGCATCCACGACCGCGCCCAGCAGCATGTCCTCCACCTTGAGCACGATGACCACCGTGAACTCGTTGTAGGTCGCCTCGGCACAGCGCAGCTTCATGCGCAGATCCACCACCGGAACGATCACTCCCCGCAGCTGGATCACCCCCTTGATGAACTCCGGCGCATGCGCCATGCGCGTCGGCGGCTCATAGGAACGGATCTCCTGCACGCACAGAATGTCGATCCCGTAGACCTCCTCGCCCAGGCGGAAGGTCAGATACTTCGACACAGGCACGCTCGGCACCTGCGCCGCGCGGCGCGACGAACTGGAACGCAGAGAGGAAATGGGCAGCATGGGCAATGTCCGCAAATGAATGCTGAATGTTACTAGCTACAGAAACAAATCAACAATAGCCCCATTCACACGCCCACCCTCACCGCATTCAAACCAGCGGCCAGCGAAGCGTAGCGAGCGCTCGATCAGCCGCCCCAACGGCAATACAGGCCCTCAGGCTAGGCGTCTCACGCGCAGACAGTACTCATGTACGGCAAGCGTGAGCAACGACGCATGAGGGCCTGTATTGCCGCCTCCAAACGACCAACCCATCGAAGCCCAAAGGCTTCGTAGAACCAAAAAAGCCCACTCGAACAAACGAGTGGGCCTTGAACAAGGGGAAAAATCCCCAAGTAAAAACTCAAGCCTTCTTGGACTTCTCGTAGTTGGCTACGCCGTCGGTGAGTTCCTTGTGGGCTTCGTCCATGCCACCCCAGCCGAGCACCTTGACCCACTTGCCCGCTTCCAGATCCTTGTAATGGGCAAAGAAATGCTCAATCGCCTTCAGCTTGATCTCTGGCACGTCACCCAGCGTCTTGATGTTGGCGTATTCCTTGAGGATCTTGGCGGTCGGCACGGCCAGCACCTTGCCGTCCATGCCGGCTTCGTCTTCCATCTTCAGGATGCCGAGAGCGCGGCAGGGAACCACCACGCCTGGGGGCAGCTTGTAGGGAGTCATGACCAGCACGTCCACCGGGTCGCCGTCGCCCGAGAGGGTCTGGGGCACGTAGCCGTAGTTGGCTGGATAGAACATGGCGGCCGTCATGAAGCGATCGACGAAAATGCAGCCGGAGTCCTTGTCCACTTCGTACTTGATGGGATCGGATTCCATGGGAATCTCGATCACGACGTTGAAGGCTTCGGGCAGGTTCTTGCCTGCGGGGACATTGTTCAGGGACATGGTCGTCTCAACAGTTTGAGTGAATTGAGGAAATGAGGAATTGGGAAATTGCAGAATTTCTGATGTTTTGCCCGGCCCGACAGCCAACGATCCGTCAACGACGTCAAGCGGGAAACCGCCCATTTTAAGACCAAGCCCCTTGCGTGTAACTTTCGGGCGCTTTTTTTGCTGGACCGAACCTCAGGAAGCCGGCCCGCCCACACGCCTGCGCACCGGCCCGGCGCACTCTTCCACCGCCTGCCGGACCTCATTGCGCAGCCCCAGCGCAAAGCCCACTTCGGCGAGGACGAACAGCGGCCCAATCGCCAGTCCGATCACGTCGTCCACGAAGGCTGGCTTGCGCCCCTCGAAATAGTGGCCGACGAACTGGATCACCCATCCCACCACGAACAGGCCGATCCCCGAAGTCAGCCAGAAAGCCGTCGTTTGTGCCGCGCACCATTGTCCGGCGACCAGCATCGCGGCGATCACCAGCGCCATGCAGAAGCCATAGCGCAGATCCAGCAGAAAATAGAACACGCAAGCCGCAAGGCCCACCGCGAAGGCCGGCGTCAGGGGCATTGCGCCGAGCAGGAGCACAGGTCGCGACAGCAGAATCACCACGGCCAGCATGATCATCGGCACCCCGACGAGATGCGTCTGGATATTGCGCGGATCGCGGTGGTATTGGGCGTATTGCGTGAGCTGGTCGGTCAGGCTTCTCATGGCGTGTCTCCTGCGTCGAACCCCATCGCTTCGCTGCGAGAACAACCGAGGCGACAGCAAAACTTTCATGGCTCCCGCACAATGGGGCAAGTTTTGCGACAGCGCAATACCGTCCAGCCATGATGGACCGCTTGCGTCAGTGCCACCCAAGCCGGCGCCTGAAACTCAAAGAACAACTGCCTCGATCCGAACCACCATGCCCTTGTCCCCACCCGCTCCCCGCACCGCCAGACATGTCCGCCGCGTCACCTATCACGGGTACGAGCGCGAGGACGGCCTCTGGGACATAGAGGGCGAACTCCACGACAGCAAGGCCGAGGACACCCCCTTCATCCGCGACCCGAGCATCATTCGCCGCGCCGGTCAGCCGATTCACCACATGTTGCTGCGCGTGACCGTCAACCGTCAGCTCGTCGTGCAGGCCATCGAGGCTTCAATGGACGCCCATCCGCTCGGCGGCTGCCCCGAGGCGCTGGCGTCGCTGCAATCGATGGTCGGCTGCAGCATGTCGCGCGGCTGGCGCAAGGCCATCCAGACTCATCTCGGCGGCATTGCGGGCTGCACCCATATCCGCGAGCTGCTCTTCAACCTGGCCACTGCCGCGTTCCAGAGCATCCCCGCCGTCTTCAGCAGCGTGGGCGACGAGCCGCCGCGCCATCTGAACCAGTGCACCGGCTGGAGCTTCAACGGCGAGGGCGTCCGTGAATACTTCCCGCAGTTCTACGGACGCAACTCCAACGCCGCCGTGGAGTGAATCCCTTCAGCCGCTCTGTCGCACTACAGCTCTGTCGCTCAACCGATCACTGACTGCAGCGCGGTTTCGTAGAGTCCCGTCAGCTCGTCCGTCAACTGCAGCAACCGCTCGCTGGTGGTCGCCACATCTTCAAGACCGCGCGCATCGGGCTGGCGCTTGATCGCCGCCTCGAAAAACACGAATTGCGCCTGCCCCAGCTCCAGTGCAGTGCGAATTTGCGCGGTAGAGACCGGAGCCTCGGTCAGTTGCCTGAGCGAGGCCTGGAACAGCCCTAGGTCACCCGCCATCTGCTCACGCACGTCGCGCGAGTCAAACCCGGAGGCGATCAGCAGGTAATTCTTCGCCACCCTCTGCGACAGCATGCGCTGGCGACCGGCGACATTCACGATGCGCGCCGTCTGGGACTGGGTGAGCTTCTCGAACGCCTCGGTGGCCGTATTGGCCAGCATGAGCATCTGGTTGGACTGCTGGGAGACGGCCAGAAAGCCGTCCCTGCTCGCAGGGGTCGCCACCATGGCATCAAGCTTGACGGCGCTCGCGTGCACATCGGCGATGAAGCGCCCGACTTCCTTGGGCCAGTTCTGGCGCTCCAGCTCGGCAAGGCCCGCCTGCACCTGCTGGCGCGTCTGCTGCAAGACCTCACGGGTCCGCTCGACAAGCGTCTTCAGATATAGTTGCCCGTATGCCTTGGCCATGCGCTGCGACAGCGCGCGAAATTTGGCCGTCCGGTTGATGGCCGTGGCGATCGCCATGCGCTCCTGAGCCGTCAGAGAAACCGCGGCGGGCGCACACATGGCCATGACCAGCAGACGCACGGCGGTCCTGCGGCTGTTGCCACTGCAGACCTCCGGCTCGATCAATGTGGTGTCAATATCGTTCATGAAGCGAATTTTGCGCAGGGACAAACCCTTAAGTCCTGCTCACGAACGCATCACGTGATCCTTATTAACGGATATGCGATATTGACGGCACGCGCTCCAAAAATTGAAGAAATTCAAGGCTCCCGCGCACAGGCAGTTGTAGAAAACATAAAAACCACCCACATGGCAGAACGCGTCATTCCCATCGTCGATCAGCGCAAAGGCGCCTTGCCCGCCGTCGTGCCCGCGGGCGCGGCGACGCCCCTCGGCGCGCAGCTCATCGACGCCCACCAGCGGCCTCTGCGGGACCTGCGCATCAGCGTCACCGACCGCTGCAATTTCCGCTGCTCCTACTGCATGCCCAAGGACGTGTTCAACAAGGACTATCCGTACCTGCCGCACAGCGCCCTGCTGAGCTTTGAGGAAATCACGCGCCTTGCCCGTCAGTTCCTGCGCCTTGGTGTGCACAAGATCCGCCTGACAGGCGGCGAGCCGCTTCTTCGCAAGCACATCGAGCGCCTGATCGCCCAGCTCGCCGACTTACGCACGCTCGACGGCAAGGTGCCCGACCTCACGCTCACGACCAATGGTTCGCTGCTTGCGCGCAAGGCGCAGGCGCTGCGCGATGCCGGGCTCTCGCGGGTCACCGTCAGCCTCGACAGTCTCGACGACGCCATCTTTCGCGGCATGAACGACATGGACTTTCCGGTCGCCGAGGTGCTCTCGGGCATCGAGGCCGCGCAGAAAGCGGGCCTGAAGCACATCAAGGTGAACATGGTCGTCAAGCGCGGCACGAACGATCATGAAATCCTGCCGATGGCGCGGCACTTCCGGGGATCGGGCATCACGCTGCGCTTCATCGAATACATGGACGTGGGCTCCACCAACGGCTGGCGCATGGACGAGGTTCTGCCCTCGGACGACGTGATCCGCCTGCTGCAGAGTGAATTCCCGCTGGTGCCGCTGGCCGCCAGCTCTCAGGGTGAAACCGCCCGCCGCTGGGGCTACGCCGATGCGAGCGGCAAGCACGATCCCTCGCAAGGCGAAGTGGGCGTGATCAGCAGCGTCACCCACGCCTTCTGCGGTGACTGCAACCGGGCGCGGCTGTCCACCGAAGGGCAGCTCTATCTGTGCCTGTTCGCCGAGCAGGGCTATGACCTGCGCACCCTGCTGCGCGGCACCGCCTCGGACGACGAACTCGCCGCCGCCATCGCGAACATCTGGCAGGGCCGCCGCGACCGGTACTCCGAGCTGCGCGCCAGCCTGCCGCCCGACTCCGGCGAACATACCAAGCGCCGCGTGGAAATGAGCTACATCGGCGGCTAAACTTCCTTCTTTTCAGAAGGAAGCCTCCATCTCCGCTCCCCAACACTCCATCGAGAGCAGTCAAATCACCGGCCTCGTCCTTGCGGGCGGCCGGGGCACGCGCTTTGGCGGCGCGGACAAGGGGCTGCAGCCGTTTCTCGGCCAGCCGCTGGCGCGTCGCGCGCTCGACCGGCTCGCGCCGCAGGTGGGCAGCATCGCCATCAGCGCCAATCGCCATCTGGACGAATACGCCCGCTTCAAGGTGCCGGTCTGGAGTGATTCGCTCGTCGACTATCCCGGCCCGCTCGCGGGCATGTTGAGCGGACTGGAGCATGCCCAAAGCGACTGGCTGCTGACGGTGCCTTGCGATTCACCGCTGTTTCCGCTCGATCTCGCCGAGCGCCTGAGC
Source organism: Diaphorobacter caeni (assembly GCF_015354245.1). Lineage (GTDB taxonomy): Bacteria > Pseudomonadota > Gammaproteobacteria > Burkholderiales > Burkholderiaceae_C > Diaphorobacter_A > Diaphorobacter_A caeni. The sequence continues at coordinate 389,384 of NZ_JADKYZ010000006.1, read as the reverse complement.
GCCCGCGCCGCTGCCGACCACAGCCTCGTCGCCTTCGCCGCGGCGCCCGAGACCGACGCGAGCGGCCAGCGCACGCTGCGCACCCACCCCGTCTTCTGCCTGGTGCATCGCGACCTGAGAAGCAGCCTTGCGGCGTATCTGGCGTCCGGTTCGCACCGCGTCATGCACTGGCTGATGGCGCAGCCGCACAGCCAGGTGGCGTTCGACCAGCCGGGCGACGATCCCCTGGCCTTCTCCAACACCAACACACGCGAAGATCTCCAACGGCTTGAACTGGAGTTGACCGCCAGGCCCACCCGGTGACATGAACCCAGAAGCCGCACCCACGCCCATGACGACCACCTCCATCCGCATCGCCCTGCTCCAGGCCGCTGACGCCCCCGCCTACAAGGTGCTGCGCGACGCCTCGCTGCTGCGCACGCCCGAAGCATTCTCGACCGACTACGCCACCGCGGTCACCCGCCCGCCTGCGGTGTATTCAGCGCTGTTTTCACAGCCCGAACATGGCATGTTCTATCTGGGTGCGTTCACCGACGCCGGGCAGCTGGTGGGCAGCATCGGCTTTTCGCGCGAACAGCCGCGCTTCAAGCGCCATATCGGTCACATCAATGCAGTCATGATCGATGTCAATTTCGAGCACCGGGGAATCGCGCGACAATTATTGGAAGCCTGCATCGCCCACGCACAAGAAATAGAAGGCCTCGAACTGCTCGAACTCGGCGTGACCGCCAGCAGCGAGCGCGCCGTTCGCCTCTATGAACGTGCGGGCTTCCAGCCCTTTGGCAGAATGCCGCGCGCCGTCGTGATTGACGGCGTGGGCCACGACCACCTGCTGATGGTGCTCCCCCTGCCCCGCTGCCCTCCACTGAATGTGTCCGACTGAATGACTTCCCTCTCCACCATCGCCGCCAGCATCGCTCCATACGACGGGAACGACATGCCCGTCGATGCGGTGCGCGATTTCCTCGCGCGGATGATCACGCCCGTCACCGATGCGGAGCCCGTGGATCTTTTCGCAGCGCTCGGCCGCGTGGTCGCGGGTGACGTGATCTCGCCGGTGAGCGTGCCTCCGCACGACAACTCGGCCATGGACGGATTCGCCTTCGACGGCGCCCAGTTGCGTGCGGGCGAGCCACTGCTCCTTCGCTGTGTCGGCACCGCGCTGGCGGGACATGCGTGGTCTGGCGTCGTCCAGCCCGGCGAATGCGTGCGCATCATGACCGGCGCCGTCATGCCCGTGGGACTGGACACCGTCATCCCCATCGAGCTGACCACCACCGAGCACGATGGCGGCATCCACATCCCGGCCGACGCGGTTCGCACGGGAGCAAACCGCCGCCTCAAGGGCGAAGACCTGCTGCAGGGCGGCGTCGCGCTGGCAGACGGCGAACTCGTCACGCCCGCGGCGCTTGGCCTGCTGGCCAGTCTCGGGCTGAGCAAGGTCAAGGTGCGCCGCCGCCTGCGCGTCGCCTACTTTTCCACCGGCGACGAAATCCTCCAGCCCGGCGAGGCTCCGCGCGAAGGTGCCGTCTACGACAGCAACCGCTACACCCTGTTCGGCCTGCTGACCCGCCTTGGGATGGAGGTGGTCGACCTGGGTTCCGTGCGCGACGAGCCAGCCCTGATCGAGGCCACCTTCCGAGAGGCCGCAAGCCGCGCCGATGCCATCCTCACCAGCGGCGGCGTGAGCGGCGGCGACGCCGATCACACCAAGGCAATGATGCAGCGGCTCGGTGACGTCGCGTTCTGGCGCATCGCCATGCGCCCCGGTCGCCCCATGGCGGTCGGATGGTTGAACCGCGACGGTGGAATCGGCGCATCAGACGAGCAGCAGCGTTGCGTGCTGTTCGGCCTGCCCGGCAACCCGGTCGCGGCGATGGTCACCTTTCTCGCCTTCGTGCGCCCGGCCCTGCTGCAAATGATGGGCTGCACCCGCAGCGAACCACCGCGCCTGCGGGCCATCTGTACCGAGCCCCTGCGCAAGCGAGCCGGCCGCACGGAGTTCCAGCGCGGCATCGTCAGCCGCACGGTCGACGGAACGCTGGTGGTGCGCACCACGGGCAACCAAGGCTCGGGCATGCTGAGTTCCATGGTGCACGGCAACGGCCTGATCGTGCTCGGGCATGACCAGACCAGCGTGCAGCCCGGCGACTCAGTGGATGTGATGATGTTTGAAGGCGTGATCTGACGCGAAAAATCGGGCACAGCCCATGAAAGCCCTGCGTCGGAGGACGCAGAATCCTCTGCGCGAATACCCCCTCAGGAGACAGAAGCCATGCCGTTCACCGCCCGACATGCGGCCACGCCGCCCACCCGCGAAGCCGTCGACCAGCTCAAGGGCGCTATCGTGCTCGAATTCGGCACGCCATGGTGCGGCCACTGCCAACGTGCGCAACCGCTGATCGAGCAGGCCCTCGAAGACGAAGCCAACGTGGCCCACGTCAAGGTCGAGGACGGCCCGGGCCAGCGCCTTGGCCGCAGCTTCGGCGTGAAGCTCTGGCCCACGCTGATCTTTCTGCGCGATGGCCAGGAGATCGAACGCCTCGTGCGCCCCGAGAGCGCACAGAGCATTCACGAAGCGGTGGACAAAATCGCCTGAACCAAGACCCGAAAAGGCTTCAGATTCTGCCCAGCGCCTTGTCCACGCCCTTGTTCGCCAAGGCATCCGCGCGCTCGTTGCCCGGATCGCCCGCATGGCCCTTGACCCAGTGCCATTCGATCTTGTGTCCGGCGTTGGCCACCAGTTCGTCAAGCCGCTTCCACAGCTCCACATTTTTGACCGGATCACCCCCGGCAGTGCGCCAGTTCTTCCTCTTCCAGCCGTGAATCCACTCGGTGATACCCTTGCGCACGTACTGACTGTCCAGATACAGCGCGACTTCGCACGGGCGCTTGAGCGCCGAGAGCGCCTCGATCACCGCAAGCAGCTCCATCTTGTTGTTGGTGGTGTCCAACTCGCCGCCGAACAGCTCCTTCTCGGATTTGCCCGAACTGAGCACCGCCCCCCAACCTCCCGGCCCGGGATTGCCCTTGCAGGCCCCGTCCGTATAAATCACTACTTGCGTCACTGAATCACTACTCCTGATGAAAACGATGTGGCTGCGTATGCGCCACCGGCACCTGCGATGGCGCAGGCGCCTTCTGGGCGGCCGAGCGCCAGGACGGGCCGATCAGCCGCACGCCCTGCACCCGCTTGGTCGCCACGATCACGTAGGCCGCACCCAGAATCGGCCACCAGCGGGCTCCGAGCGCGTCCATCCATGCATAGGTGTCCAGCCAATGACTGGAACGCACGGCCGGTCTGTAACAACCGAAACTAATTGAATCCAACTCAAACCCCAGCAACCGCAGCCAGTCGCGCAGCCGGGCCGGAGCGATGAATTCGCCTTTGTCCGGCAGATACAGCGCCCCGCCCAGCCCCAGCCGACGGTGCAAGCGCGAACGCGCCTGCCGGATGCCCCACAGGCTGAACGGATTCAGCCCGCTGATCACCACTTGCCCCTCCGGCACGAGCACCCGCTCCACTTCGCGCAGCGCGGCGTGCGGATCGGTGCAGTCTTCCAAAGCATGCGGAAGCAGCACCAGATCAAGGCTGGCTTCGCCAAACGGCAGCATTTCCGGCTCGGCATGCAGGTCCGCCTTTTGCAATGATTCTTTTGAATCATCTGGCTGCTCGCTATCGGCAAGCGCCTGCCTCTCTAGTATCATGGCCTGCGCCTGACCCAGCGCAAGAAAACGATGCGGCATGCGATTGGCCCGCAAGCCCACGAGCCGTGGCATCCCCAGTTGCAGCGCATGGTAGCCAAACCGGTCCGCGACGAGCTCGTCAAAGCGCTCCTGCTCCCACTCCAGCACATAGCGTCCCGGGGGAGTCGTAAGCCAGTTGTGCAAACTTATAATTTCGCTGTTCATGAACCTGTTGCCACTGCCCGCTTTCTCCGACAACTACATCTGGATGATGCACGATGGCAAGAGCGCCATCGTGGTGGATCCGGGCGATGCCGACGCCGTCTTCGACGTCCTGCGCGGCTCGGGATTGTCGCTGGCAGCCATTCTAGTCACCCATCACCACGGCGATCATGTCGGCGGGGTGGAAGACCTGCATGCGGGCACCGGAGCGCGCGTCTACGGCCCGGCGCACGAGATCATGCCCGATCCCATCACCCGCCTCGTCCAAGGGGATGTCGTCGAAGAGATGGGTCTCCAGTTTCACGTCATTGATGTGCCCGGCCACACCTCCGGGCACATTGCTTTTTACTGTCCCGATCTGGACGGCACGCCCGTGCTGTTCTGCGGCGACACCCTGTTTTCCGGCGGCTGCGGTCGCCTGTTCGAAGGCACGCCGGCGCAGATGCAGACATCGCTCGATGCGCTCGCCGCCCTGCCCGGCGAGACGCGGGTCTGCTGCGCCCATGAGTACACACTTTCTAACTTGAAATTCGCGCGTGCCGTGGAACCCGGCAACGCCGCACTGCTCAAGTACCAGAAGGATTGCATCGCGCTGCGTGATGCGGATCAGCCCACGCTGCCGTCCAGCATCGCCACCGAGCTGGCAATCAATCCCTTTCTTCGCACGCGCGAGTCCGAGGTCGCCCAGTCGGCCAAGGGGTTCGATGCGCGTGTCAACCCAAGCGATGCGACGTCCGTCCTGACGGCGTTGCGTGAATGGAAAAACAACTTCCGATGAGACTTCTCCAAATTCTCGGACTCGCCAGCCTCGTCTGGCTCGCTGGTTGTGCGACCAACAATGCCCCCGCGCCCAGCGCGCCAACGGGCAAGCCGGCCACGGAAACCACCTCCGTGCCGCAGCACATCACCCCCAACTATCCCAGCGGTCCGCTGAGTCCCATCTCGCCGTATGAGCTGGGCAGCACCAACTACGACGTGACAGGCATCAAGGCACCGGCCGATCTGTGGGACCGCATCCGCCGCGGCTTCGCCATGCCCGATCTGCAGAACGAGCTGGTGCGCGACCGCGAGCAGTGGTACTCCACCCGCCCGGACTACATGTTCCGCATGACCGAGCGATCGAGCAAATACCTGTTCCACATCGTCGAGGAACTCGAGCGCCGTGGCATGCCGACCGAGCTCGCGCTGCTGCCCTACATCGAGAGCGCCTTCAACCCGCAGGCCGTCTCGACCGCCAAGGCCGCTGGCATGTGGCAGTTCATGCCCGCCACGGGCACCTATTTCGACCTCAAGCAGAACGCCTTCCGCGACGACCGCCGCGACGTGCTCGCGTCCACCCGCGCCGCACTCGACTACCTGCAGAAGCTCTACGGCATGTTCGGCGACTGGCACCTGGCGCTGGCCGCCTACAACTGGGGCGAAGGCAGCGTCGCCCGTGCCATCGCGCGCAATGAAAAGCTCGGCCTCGGCACCAGCTACCAAGAGCTGAACATGCCCAACGAGACGCGCCTGTACGTGCCCAAGCTGCAGGCCGTCAAGAACATCGTGGCCAATCCCACGGGCTTCAACTCCGAGCTGCCGCTGATCGAGAACCATCCGTACTTTCAGGCCGTGGACATCACGCGCGACATCGACGTGTCTCTGGTCGCCAAGCTCGCAGGCATCCGCGAAGAGGATTTCCGCGCGCTCAACCCGTCCTACCACAAGCCGGCGATTCTGGCCGCCGGCACGCCGCGCATTCTGCTGCCTTGGGACAACGCACAGGTCTTCCGCAGAAACCTCGAGGCGCACAACCAGGGTCAGTACGCAAGCTGGACCGTCTGGAGCGTGCCCAACACCATGACGGTGGCCAACGCCGCAAGCCGCCTCGGCATTGACGAGACCGACCTGCGCCGGGTCAACGGCATTCCGCCGCGCATGATGATCAAGGCCGGTTCGGCCCTGATGGTTCCGCGCGCCGCCACCACGCAGCAGGACGTTTCCAGCCAACTGGCCGACAACGGACAGATCTCCTTCACCCCCGAGATCGTGAACCGCCGCACCGTCGTGCGCGCCAACAAGCGCGGCGAGACCGTGGCCGCCATCGCCGCCCGATACAAGGTCAGCGCCTCCGACGTGGCCGACTGGAATGACGTCAAGACCTCGAGCCGCTTCAAGGGCGGCGAACAGGTCACCATGTACCTGCCGGTGCGTCTCGCGTCGACCTCGTTCGCCAACAATGCGCGCTCGTCAAGGTCGCATGAAACCGCCTCCCACGCCCGCGCTTCAGGCAACGCCTCTGCCAAGAGCAAGGGTTCCGCAAAGACGCCAGCAAAATCGGCAGCAGCCACTCCACGCAAGGCAGCAGCTGCGGCGCCCGCCTCCAAGCGCAAACGCTGAGCGCGAGTGCTGACAAAGCAAAGGGCCTGCAGACGATGGTGTCTGCAGGCCCTTTGCTTTTGTGTCCGCTCCAGGGAACCTCTGCACGAATCGATCGTCAAGCGGCTAGATGCAGATCGGGATGGGATTCAAGGCGGAAACCGCAGTGATAGCCGTAGCTATCACGAGGATTTTCAACGCCGAAGACCGCCCGAGGCTGCGCTAGCACGCGTCGATCTGATTCGTGCAGAGGCTCCCTATGGCGTCTTCTAGACCTGGAATTTCTCCTTGGCCCGCATCACCCATTCGTTGTTGTAGGTGAGCGCCAGATTCACGCGCGGCGCCGTCTGCCTCTCGCGCAGCCGCGCCACCGCCCTGAGCGCCGTCGCCGGACCTTCGCCGGGCATCAGCCCATCGGGAGACAGCGTCTGCCGCACCTTCTCGAACGCCGCGAGATAGGCACCGCGATCATCAAGCCAATACTGCATCGGCACGATGCGCGCCAGATCGACCGGCCCTGCCGTCTGCATCCACTTGAGCGCATGCACCATCGCGTTCACCAGCGACTGCACCTCGCGCAGATGCCGCTGGGCATACGCCTGCGGCGCATACATGCAGGCCCCAGGCATGGGACCACCATAAAAATCAGCCGAACCCTTGAGCGTGCGGGTGTCGGCAAGAATCCGCACCTCGCCGCGCTGCTCGAGCAGCGTGATCAGCGGATCGACATGACACAGCGCATGGACGCGCCCCTGCCGCAACGCGGTGATCGCCGCAGAGCCCGTGCCCACGCCGACAAACTCGACCTGATCGGCGGGAATGCCCACCTGCATCAGCCACAGATTGGCAAAAAACTGCGATGACGATCCTTGAGCGGCCACGCCGATGCGCAGCTCCTTGACGCTTTCGACCGGCTTCTTGGGCCAGTTCTTCACCGAAGCGGCCAGCACCATCTGCGGCGTGCGCCCCATCAGCACCAGACTGCGCAGGTTGAAGCCGAGCGCCTGCTGCTCGATAAGACGCTCGTACGCGCCGCACCCCACGTCCGCGCGACCGCTTCGCACGGCCTCGAGAGCCGGCGCGCCGCCGGGAAAATCCTCGATCTCGACCCGCAGGCCCTCGTCCTTGAAGTAGCCGAGCCGCTCCGCCACCGTGAGCGGAAGATAGTAGAGATCGCCCTTGCCCCCCACCGCGATGCGCAGCGGCGCATTCGCGCGCGCTCCCACCTGCGCCCGCACGGAGCTCTGGGCGGCGGCGCACGCCACGAGTGCGGATACCGCTCGCAAGCCCAGTTGTCGACGGGAAATGGAAGAAGAGGTCATTTCAACAAAATGCTGCACTGCAGCAATAATGCCCGAGTGTGCCCCGGAACGTCATCAGGGGCAATCCCTGAGGAGAACTACGTAGACCGGATTGCGCCGGATAGTTCCCGTGATCCGCTCTCCAGGACAAGCGGCCCGATGGACAGCCATCCCGCCTGCGGACAGGCATGGCGTCAGGCATCTTGAAGCGCAGGGAAAGCTCAGCGATATCCGAGAAACAAGATGCCGATGTTCACCAGGAAGCCCGCGCCCCAGATCATGCTGCGCGCCATCGGAAGATCGCCAACGTACATCACGATGTAGAGCACGCGCAGAAACACGAAGGCCAGCGCCAGCATGTCGAGCGGTGTCTGCGCCGCGCCGAGCTGGTGGGCGATGATGACCGCACCGATGAAGAAAGGAAGCGTCTCATAGCTGTTGGCCTGCGCGGCGTTGGCGCGGGCGCGCCAGCCGGACTGATCGGCCAGCCAGCGACGCGGATCGTGGTTGTCCTTGTCCATGCGGAAGCTGCCGCGCTTGGCCAGCATCGCGCAGCCAATGGGCAACAACACGGCGACCAGAATGCACCAGTAGGCAACGGTGAAACGCGCGACATGCATGGACATGCTCTTCCCTCTTCTGCGGATTTCGCAGCTATTAAAAGAAGAGCATTTTAGGGCACCGAAATGCCTTGTGCGCCGCCGATGAGCGCAAACAGCTCAGCGGAGTTCAGCGCTTTTCAGCGCCGATCCGCGAGCGCATGGGCGATCGTGCCCAGATCGACGAATTCGAGCTCGCTGCCCACCGGCACGCCGCGCGCCAGACGCGTGACCTGCACGCCGCGCGGCCGAAGCGCCTCGCCAATGGCATAGGCCGTGGCTTCGCCCTCGGCGGTGAAACTGGTGGCGAGGATGACCTCCTGCACCACGCCATCGGTGGCACGCTCTATGAGCTTCTTGACGCCGATGTCCTTGGGGCCGACGCCATCGAGCGGCGAGAGCCGCCCCATCAGCACGAAGTACAGGCCCTTGAACGCCCCGGTGCGCTCCATCGCGGATTGGTCCGCGGGCGTTTCCACCACGCACAGCCGCGACACGTCGCGCCCCTCATCAGAGCAGACCTCGCAGACCGCGCCTTCGGTGAACGTGTGGCAGCGCTCGCAATGGCGGATCGAGCTGGACGCCTCGTGCAGCGCGCGCGAGAGCAGTTGAGCGCCTTCGCGGTCATGCTGCAGCATGTGAAACGCCATGCGCTGCGCAGACTTGATGCCGACTCCGGGCAGTCGCCGCAGCGCCTGAATCAGAGCGTCCAGAGAACTCGTGTCAGACATCGGCGCTCGCGTATCCGTTCAATGCAGCGGCGATCAGAAGGGGAACTTCATGCCGCCAGGCAGGCCCGGCATGCCGGCGGTGATCTTCGCCATTTTCTCCTGCGAGGTCTCTTCGGCCTTGCGCACAGCGGCGTTGAAGGCTGCCGCCACGAGGTCTTCCAGCATGTCCTTGTCGTCGGCCAGCAGGCTCGGGTCGATGGTCACGCGCTTGACGTCGTGCTTGCAGGTCATCACCACCTTGACGAGACCTGCACCGGACTCGCCTTCGACTTCGATGTTGCCCAGTTCGTCCTGAGCCTTCTTCATGTTGTCCTGCATGGCCTGTGCCTGCTTCATCAGACCGGCGAGCTGTCCCTTGTTGAACATGGTGAATTCCTTTGCTTTTTATGAATGGGTTGAATGGGTGAAAAACGGACGAAAAAGAACGAAACAGCCATTGTGCGACGAAAGCGCGAGCCTGCAGAAACCGGACGGTCTTTGCGGCCCGGCCCCGATGCCGGGTCAAGCCGGACGGATGCTCCCCGGAACGATCTTCGCCCCGAAGTCCCGGATCAGCTGCTGCACGCGCGGATCGCTCTGAACGATGTCTTCGGCCAGCTTCTGGCGCTGGGCGGCTGCATAGGCGTTGCGGCGCGACGGGCTGTCCTGGACCTTGCCGACCTCCACCGAAATCTGCCGCGTGTGCCCCGCCGCCTCCAGCGCCGCGCGCAGCTTTTCGCGCGCCGCGGGCTGATTCAGCGATTCGCGCTCCACGCGCAGCAGCCAGTGGTCCTGATCGCGTGCGATCAGCTGCGACTGCAGCGCCAGCTCGCGCACCAGCGCATGGATGGAGCCCGCAGCGACCATCTCCTGCACCGTCTGGTACCAGACCTCGCCCTCCGCCGTCGGCACCAGGCGCTGCAATGCGGAGTGCCCACCCAGGCTGTGCGCCTGCGTGCGCATGCCCGGCTCGGGCGCATGACGCACCGGAATGTCGAAAGTATCGGCGTCGGGTGGAGGCATGCCGTCGTCATGCATCTCCACGGGAGGATGCGCCACCTCCTCGGGCGTGCGCACCGGAAGGCGCATGGCCGCATGGCTCTGTGCCTGGGGCTGGGGTTGCGCCTGGGCTGGTGCTTGTGACTGAGACGGCGAAGACTGATGGGACTGGCGCTGCTGCGGCGACTCGACATGTGGAGCAGAAGGCGGCCGATGTGCAGGCGCTGGTTCTGGCTCCGGTTCAGGATCCACCCGCACGGCGACAGGCGGCCGCATCGCCACGACCGGCTCCGGCGCCGCACGCTCCACTGGGCGCTCTACGAGGCGCTCGGCGGGACGCGAACCCACCGGCGGAGCTTGATGCCGCTCAACCGCCGGAGCGGGTTCAGACTGCGTCAGAGTTTTTTTTTCAGCCTCGACTGGGTTGCCAGCCGTTGATGCGGTGCCTTGCGTCGCGCCATCCGACGGCTTTTTGAAAGCCAGCAGGCGCAGCAGCACCATGGTCAGCGCCGCATATTCATCGGGTGCCAGACCCAGCTCGGCTCGGCCGTGCAGGCACATGCTGTAGAGCAGTTGCGTCTCATCGGCCGGCATGATCGTCGCCAGACGCGCCATCTCCTGCGCCTCGGCGTCATGCGGATCGATGCTCGCCGCCATGTTCGGCACCGCCTGCAGCACGGCCATGCGCTGCAGCACCGTGCTCATTTCTTCCAGCGTCGACGCGGCGGACAGCCCGTTCGTGCGCAGCTCGTCCACCGTCTCGACCACCGTGCGGCCATCGGCGCGAGCGAGCGCGTCAATCAGGCGGAACACATAGGTGCGGTCCACGCTGCCCAGCATCTGGCGCACGCCCGCTTCCTCGAGCTTGCCGCTGCCGAAGGCAATCGCCTGATCGGTCAGGCTCAGCGCATCGCGCATCGAGCCCCGCGCCGCGCGCGACAGCAACCGCAGCGCACCCTGATCGGCCTGCACCTGCTCCTCGCCCAGCACCCGCGTGAGGTGCTCCAGCACCGTCTCGGGAGCCATCGGGCGCAGGTTGAACTGCAGGCAGCGGCTGAGCACCGTCACCGGCACCTTCTGCGGATCGGTCGTGGCCAGCACGAACTTGAGGTATTCGGGCGGCTCCTCCAGCGTCTTCAGCATGGCGTTGAACGCCGTGTTGGTCAGCATGTGCACCTCGTCGATCATGAAGACCTTGAAGCGGCCCTGCACCGGCTTGTAGACCGCCTGCTCCAGCAGCCCCTGCACCTCGTCCACGCCGCGATTGGACGCGGCGTCCAACTCGGTGTAGTCGGGGAAACGGCCGCTGTCGATGTCCATGCACGCCGGGCAGACACCGCACGGCGTGGCCGTGATGCCGCCCTGCCCATCCGGCCCCTGGCAATTGAGCGACTTGGCCAGAATGCGCGACACCGTCGTCTTGCCAACCCCGCGCGTACCCGTGAACAGATAGGCATGGTGCAGCCGCTGCTGCGTGAGCGCATTGGTCAGCGCCTGAACGACATGCTCCTGCCCCACCATCTCGGAGAAGGTCTTGGGACGGTATTTACGGGCAAGCACTAGATAAGACATATCGGTCGATTCTACGGCCCCTTGGCAGCAATAAATTCCCTTCATTTGCTGCAGCGCCACACGGACTCGGTTTACAATGTCAAGTGACGGGCCCCCTCGCATGGGGAAGCGGCCAACCGGGTCAGGTGGGGAACCAAGCAGCCCTAACTGTGAAACCAGTGCCGAGGTAAGGCTCGTCACCTTCTTCAGGAAATCTCTTTGTTGACAAGAGCTTGTCCGCCTGAACAAGGAATTCCTCTGTTGTGTGTCACTTTGGTGTGTCACCGCTCCATGGTCTCGCGGGGAATTGGGCTTGTCGAATGCCGACGCAGGCCGTCGTCGCCCGCGTCCTCCTCACACCTTTCCCCTCACGTCACTGCGGCTGCCCCGGGGCCCTGTCGGTCGCCAGAATCGTTGCCAGAGTACTGCCCCCAAGCGCGGCGCAGTCTTTGCCCGGTGGGGTGGTCCATTTGATCGCCACGCCGTTGACGACGGGTCGCACCATGCGCCACGGCCAGAAACCGAAGCGCTGCGAGCCGGCGTAGTTCATCACGGCGTCGGCGCCGAGGCTTTGGGCCTGGCTGGCGAACTTGGGCAGGATGTCGCGTACGCCGCCGTAGGTGCCTTTGCCGACCTTGAGCTTGCGCAGCGTCTGGAACTTGACGTCGGACGGCGGCGGGCCTGGAAAAAAGCAGATCTGCGCGGCTTCCGCGCTGATCACCGGAGCGGGTGCAGCAGCAGCGCCAGGAGCTGGTGACTGCGCGAAATCGACTTCCGGCTCGACCGCCAGATCGGGTTCCTGTTCAGTTTCCTGTTTGGTTTCCGTCACTTCCCCCGCCACACCGCTGATGACCGGCTACACATGGCTTTCATTGGCGATTGCAGCGGCCGACATCAGACCTGCCGCCATGCAAATTCCCAACATCTTCTTCATTTTGGAATCACCCCTCAAATGACATACGTCTTGTTTCAAATGGGGTGGATTCTAGGGAAGGATGCCTTGGCAAAAGCTGACTTCCATCTATTTCAGCACCGATAACCAACTGCCTGCAAACGGACGGCCTGCCATGCAGGACAGCCCATGCGACTGACCATGCATTGCAGAAAACCATACCGATCCCGGCTGTGCCGGCTCCATGGCTTGTGAGTAACCGGGTGGTTTCGATGGTTCCAGCGGCGAATCAAAATACCCCGGATTTCATCCCGGGGCTTGCGCTCAGGCGGCCAGATGCCGGGCGGCTCCCTGCCCCGCCGCGCGGCCGCTTGAGAAACAGGCGGTGAGCAGGTAGCCTCCGGTCGGAGCCTCCCAGTCCAGCATTTCGCCCGCGCAGAACACGCCGGGCAGCGCGCTCAGCATGAACTGCTCGTTGATGGCGGAGAGTTTGACACCGCCCGCCGTGCTGATCGCCTCGTCGATGGGGCGCGTGGCGACCACGGTGATCGGCATGGCCTTGATGGCGCGGGCCAGCACGACCGGATCGAGCATTTCTTCCTTGGACAGTTGCTCATAGAGCATCGCCGCCTTGATGCCGTCGAGATGCAGGCGGCTCTTGAGATGGCTGCTGAGACTGCGCGAGCCACGCGGGTGGCGCAGTTCGTCCAGCACGCGCTCGGCCGTGAACGCGGGCAGCAGATCGAGCTCGAACGTTGCATGGCCGTTGGCTGCGATCTCGTCGCGCAGCAGCGCTGACACCGCGTAGATCAGGCTGCCTTCAACACCCGTGGCAGTGGCGACGAATTCGCCGCGACGCTGGAAGCGACGGCCTTGGCTGTCAGTGAACGACACGGCGACTGACTTAAACGGCTGACCGGCAAAGCGCTCAGTGAACAGCGGGCTCCAGCCGATGGCGGACGACTCGTCCGACTGGCCCAGCATGCCGCGCAGGAATTCCCGGCGCGTTTCGCCCTTGCCCCCGGCCGGCGCATGCACGCGTGCCACGTCAAAGCCGCAGTTGGAGGGGCGCAGCGCAGCGACCTCGACACCATCGGCCTCCAGCAGCGGAGCCCATTGGCCGTTCGATCCCAGCCGCGCCCAGCTCGCGCCGCCCAACGCCAGCACCACGGCCTTCGCGCTCACCTGCGCGGGCGATTGAGGAGTGGTGAACTGCAGCACGCGGGTGCCGGGCACCTCACTCGCGCCCCAGCCCTCGAAACGATGGCGCATGTGGAACACCACGCCCTGCCCGCGCAGACGCTGCAGCCACGCGCGCAGCAGCGGCGCAGCCTTCATGTCCTTGGGGAAGACGCGGCCCGACGTGCCGACGAAGCTCTCGATGCCAAGCCCGTGCGCCCAGGCCTGGAGTTCATCCGCGCCGAACTGCTTGAGCCACGACTCAATGCTCGATTGCGCATCGCCGTAGCGCGAAACGAAATGCTCGAACGACTCGGAATGCGTGAGGTTGAGCCCCCCCTTGCCCGCCAGCAGGAACTTGCGGCCGACCGAGGGCATGGCGTCGAACACGTGCACCGACACGCCCGGCCGGGCGGCCGCTTCCGCCGCCATCAGACCGGCGGGGCCGCCGCCGATGATCGCGATGTCGCATTGCAGGAGATCTGGGGTGCTTGGAATATCTGACATGAAAAAACAATCGACCGATACGGCGCGCGCAGCGTGATTCAGCGGTCAACAGAATTCTGCCGAGCGATGACCTGCGCGTCCGTGAAAACTCAAAACAGCGAACCCTGCTCCGGTGCTTTCGATGCCTCCGGAATCGTCTGGGAAACGCTTGCAAGGGCCGTATTGTCCGCTCTGGCGCGCGGCTTTGCTGGCTGGGCGGAAGCAGCCTCGTCCGACAGCCCGGATTCCAGCACTTCGATCAGCCGCCCATCGCCGCTCAGAAAGGCCGCATGCACGCGGCCCTCGTGGCCCAATTGCTGCGTTGTGGCCCGCAGGTAGCGCTGGAGCTGTTCAATGAGCTGCGGCTGCTTCTGCGGCGCGGCAGCGGTCTTGTAGTCGAGCACCCACCACTCCACCCCGCGCTCCGCCGTGGCCTTGCGGCGCACCAGCCGATCCAGGCGCAGGCTCTGGCCCTGATAAACCAGCGGCGCCTCGTTGATCGCGCGGTCGATGACCGAGGGATCCCACGCCCACGCGCCCTCACCTTGAAGAATGCACTGCGCGATGCCGGCGGCGTTTTTGGCGGTCTCCGGCGTGAGTTCGAACTCGCGCGCCAGCCGCGACACGCGTGCGTCGCTCCAGCCCGATGCGCGCAACTGCGCGAGCGTGGGGCCGACCATTCCTGCTTGCTCGAGCAACTGGTGCATCGCCTCGCCCTGGCGCGACGCAGGCGTTGACGGCGTTGCCTGCGGCACGGCATCGGTGAGCGGCGCGCCGCCCGCTGCATCCTGCGTGTCAGGTTGCGTCGCCGCGTATTCAGGCAACTCGAGAATGCGGGCCACCGCCGATTGCGACGCTTCCACCTGAGCTCCGTTCGCCTCGGGTGCGGGAATGTCGCTCATGCACTCTTCGAGCCGCGCCCACCAGGTCGCGGACGCGGGAGCCCTGCCCGGCTGCGTCGCCGAGATCACAAGGCATTCCTTGGCGCGCGTCATCGCCACGTAGAGCGTGTTGAGTTCCTCGCGCTTGCGTTCGCGCTGCTCCGATTCAAGCAAGGCCTCGGCGCTCGGCGGCGGACTCGATTCGCTCGCGAGGAAAACGAAATGCTGCGGATACTCGTGCTCGCCGGGCCAATCGACCAGCGCGCCCATGGTCTCGGCCTTCTGGCCGGCGGCGTCGGTGTCGAGCATCAGCACGCACTGCGCCTCAAGCCCCTTCGCGCCGTGCACCGTGAGCAGCCGCACGGCGCTCAGGTCCGCCCGCCCAGGCGCCTGCATGCCGGGCCGCTTCATCGCGCGCACAAAGGCATAAGGCGTGAGGTAGCGACCACCATCCAGCGCCAATGCCGACGCCAGCAAGGCGCGCAGATTGGCCAGCACCGCGTCGCGCTGCGTGACCACCGATGCCGCCGCGAATCGCGCGAACACGTCGGCATGGCGGTAGATGGCCTGCAGCGCATCGTGCGGGGGCTGACTCTGCACCCAGCCGCGATACATGGCAAGCCGCGCGGCCGCGTCCTGCAGCGGCGCGCTGAGCCGATCGCCCGCGCCCGTCACCACGTCAAACCACGACGACTGCGACCATTCGGGTTCGGTGCGCAGCAGCGCGATTTCCGTCAGCGCATCGTCCTCCACGCCAAACAGCGGGGACTTGAGCGCGCGTGCCAGCGACAGGTCGTGCGCGGTAGACACCAGCACGTCCATCAGCGCGATCACGTCCTGCACCTCGGGCGTTTCGCTGAGCTCGGTCTTCTCGGGCTGAACGCAGGGGATGTGCAGCGCACGCAGTGCCGCTTCCATTTCGGCAAGACGCGCACGCTTGCGAGCAAGCACCATGATTTCTCTGGCGGGAATGCCGCTTCGGATCTGCGCCACCACCCACTGCGCGGCCTGCGCGCTCTCGCGCATGCGCAGCGTCTCTTCGGCCTCGTGGCGCGGCACAGTCAGGCTGTCGCGCCATTCGGCGGGCTCCGCCGCATCGGCCGAGGCGTCATCTTGATCGCCCTCTTCGTCCGCAATCTTCGGCAAGCGCCAGAGCAGGCCGGGAACCGTCGATTCCGTGGTGTGATCGCGAAAGCCCGCGTATTCCTGCTGGGCCTGTGCCGCCTGCATCACCTGATTGACGGCAGCGATCAGTCCCTTGGCGTTGCGGCGCGTATGGTCGCAGGCGAGCACATCGCCCTCCAGCCCTTCGCGCACAAAGGTCTGCGCAGCCTTGAACACCTGCGGCTCCGCGCGGCGAAAGCGGTAGATGCTCTGCTTGGGATCGCCCACGATGAACACGCTCGGCGCGCCCGATCCACCGCCCGCTCCCGCGTAGCCCGACAGCCAGGCGTGCAGCGACTGCCACTGCAGCGGATTGGTGTCCTGAAACTCATCCACCAGCAGATGACGCACGCGCGCGTCGAGGCGCTCCTGCACCCAGCCGCTCAGAATCGGATCGGAGAGCAGCTTCATCGCCGTGCGCTCGACGTCGTTCATGTCGATCCAGCCACGCTCGCGCTTCAACGCGCCGAACTGCGCGATCAGCACGCGCGACAGACGCGCCACGCGCTGCTGGTGCTGCCAGGCCGTGTGCTGGCGCTGCGCCGCGCAAAGCTGCTGCAGTTCCAATTCGGCATCCTGCGCCACATCGAACTTGCGCAGATGGGTGGTCAGCCGGTCTTCCTTGGCAACGAAAAAAGCAGCGCGCAGCAGCGCGAGTCGCTTGTCGGGGTCGGGCTGCAGAAAGGCGTCGACCACCGCATCAGCAGCCTTCTGTGGCGTCTTGGCGCTTTCGCTTCCAAGCGCGGCAGAACGTGCATGCCAGCGCGTGCTCGCCGCCTCGCTCATCAGCGCATCGCTGGGTTTGGCAAGTCCTTCGAACTCAGGAAACTGTTCGGTGAAATGCGGCACGGACGCATCAATCACGCCCGCCTCGTCAGCCAGCGTGAACTCGACGCGCTTGGACAACGCCGCCTCCAGCGCCTTGTGCGTCTGCGAGCGGCCATGCAGCGCGATCGAACGCTCGTAGTCGGCGCGCAGAACGGCGTCCTGCGTCACCGCCGCGAGAAACGGTCGCCACACCTCGCGCACGGCCTCGGTGTCATCCTCCAGCAATTCGTAGTGCGCGGGCATGCCGAGGTCCTGCAACACCTGCAGCGGCGCAGTGCCGAGCAGCGCAGCGAACCAGCTGTGGAAGGTGCGGATCTGCACCGGGCGGCCGCTGTCCAGCGTCCTTCGGTAGAGCGTCTGCAGCGCGACGGCCTGCTCCTTCACGCGCAGCGCATCCACGCCGCGCGCGAGCAGTTCCTTCTCGAGTTCATACGCGGGCTTGTCAGCAAAATCCTCGAGCCATTCCTGCAGGCGCTGGCGCATTTCGCCGGCCGCCTTCTTGGTGAAGGTGATCGCCAGAATCTCGTGCGGCTCGGCTCCATCAAGCAACGCGCGCAGCATGCGCGAGACCAGCATCCAGGTCTTGCCCGCGCCCGCGCAGGCCTCCACCGCCACGCTGCGCTGCGGATCGCAGGCGATTGCGTAGAACGCCTGGCGCGAAACCGGCTGGCCGTTGTGCTCGTAGGCGGCGGTGGTCGTCGCTGTTGTCGTGTTGATCGTCATGCCCAGAAATCCTTGCGGCACAGACCGCGCGCGGCGCAATAACCGCAGACCGCGCCTTCTCCGAGAGCGGGCATCGGCGCGCCGTCGTCGATGCGCGCCATGTCGCTCAGAATGCCCGCCACCAGCTCGTCGCGCAGATGCACCACGTCCTCCTGCTCGAACGTGCGGGTCTCGCCGCGCTCGCCCACGTTCACATAGGCCGCTCGCGGCACATCGTCCTGCAGCAGCGCTGCGTAGAACGCGAGTTGAATGTCTTCCGATCCGGCCACGATGCGCTTGCGCGTGACCTGTTCGTTCTCGGTCTTGTAGTCGATCACCAGACGCACCGGCTCGCCGCCACCCTCGGGCCGCGTCATGTCGATGCGGTCGAGCTTGCCGACCAGCGTGAGGTGCCCAAGCGGCTGCGTCGCGTCGTGCTCGGCCACCGTGAAGCTCGCACCCTCCTGCTCGTGCTTGACCAGCCAGCGCAGATAGCCATCGCGCAGCGCGGGCCAGCCCGCGGAGAACGGCAGAAAATCACCCTCATCCAGGCGCAGCTCGCGCGTGGCGCGGGCGGCGCTCTCGTCCATCAACGCGCTGCGTTCATCGACATCGTCGGTGGGCCGCTCGAGCAGCGTCACGTGAAAGTGCTGCAGCGTCGCGTGCAGCCAGGTGCCGAAGTCACGCTTGTCGACCTCGGCATCGAGCTCGTCGGCCTCCTGCAGACGCAGCTGACGCAGCGCATAGAAGCGATACGGGCAATGCCGCAGATCGGAATAAGCGGAGGACGACAGCTTGTGCACCGGCAACTGCGCGGCCGAAGGCGCAGGCATTTCCAGCAACTGCACAGGCACCTCGCGCGCCACGCGTGCGTCGCCGCCCGCGCGTGCACCCGCATCCAGTTCCAGCGCCAAAACCAGCGGGCTGGCGAGCAGCGGCTCGCCGCCTTCATCGCTCGTGCGCCAGAGAATGTCGACATGCGGCACGCGCATCGCCTGCGCCCAGGCCGCGCGCTGCGCCGCCTCATGTTCATCGCGCGTGGGCAGCCCCAAATCCTCGCGCTGCGTGCGGGTCCACGAGCCCGGAGGTTCGGGCGCCGTCAGCATGCGCTTTTCGTCGCAGCCGGGCAGCACCAGTGCGCTGAACGGACGCGCGAGCAGTTGCGGCATCGGCAGCACGATGACCGGCGAATCCCGGTCGGAATCGGGCCGGAAACGCCCGGCCTCCATCACGTCGTTGGCCCAGTTGTTGAACTGCGAGAGCCCCATGCGACGCTCCGATCCGCTGAGCAGATCCAGATCGGCCTCCAGCCCTTCCAGCAGACGCAGTTCGGCGAGCACCTTGGCGCCCGCGAGGTCCTCATTCAGCACATCCCAGCAGCCGGTCTGTTGCAGCTGACCGCGCAGCGACGTCAGCCACTGGGTCAACGTCTTCGTGCCCTTGAGCTCGCCGCGCCACGCATCGATCTGCTCGCACAGCGCCGAAACCTCGGGCTTGTTTCGCGGCTCGTACTTGCGCGCATGGCTCCATTGCCGAACGCCCAGACCACGCAGCCAGCGCTCGAGCTGAGGCAGCGCGGGCACGGTCTCGGGCGGCAGATGCTTGAGCCAGTCGAGCACATCATCGCTCGCGGCATGCCATGCCGCGGCACGCAGCGTCACAATGATCTGCGCGGCCTTGCGGGTGGTGGAGAGCGTCCAGCCGTTCTCGTCCTTGACGGGCACGCGCGCCTCGCCGAGCAGCGCGACGATGCGCCGCGTGAGCGCGCGATCCGTCGCCGCCAGCGCCACCGGAACATGCCCATCCGCGAGATGCTGCATCACGCACGCGGCGGCCAGCTGCGCCTCGTCTTCCGCGTCCAGCGCCTCGTGCAGGGCCACCAATTGCGCGGGCTCGAACGGCTCGGCAGAAAACGCCTCGGGCAGCGACACGGCCACTCCCGCCTCGCCCCATCGGGCAAGCAGCGTCTTGGCCAATGGATCGGGATGAAAACCTTCGAGCGCGACCAGCATGTGCACGGAGTTGCGCACGCCTTCGCCGAACAGCACGTCGGTCGCGGGCGTGGTGGCAAGCACCCATTCGAGCGCCACTCTGGCGGCGGCCGCCTCGAGCTGCAGCGCCTCCGCGGTCAGCGGCAGACCGAGATGCGTGCGCGCGGTCTCGGCCCATGCCTCCCGTTCACCGGGCTCGACAGAGGCCACGAGCGTGGACAGCTGCTGGGCCATCTCCAGCATCAGACCGAGCATCGCATCCGTCTGCGCGCCAAAGCCCGCTGCCTCCAGCAGGCTGCGCCCCGTCAACGCGTCGCAGGCCACGTCGAACTGGAACCCGCTGCCCGAAGGCGGCTCCGCGCCCAGCGTGGTCGCCCAGTTGCGGGTCGTCTCGAAACGCGGCATGAAGCCGTCGGGAAACAGCGCTGCCCATTGTTTCTGCGCCTGCGCCATGAGTTGCGCATAGGGAACAAGCACCACGACGCTCGCGGGATGCACGCCCCGCCCCACCGCCTCGTCGGCCACGCGCGAAAGCACGCGCTTCCAGCCCTCGGCCACCAAATTGTTTGTCGCTATTACTGTCATAGCATCCTATTGCGCGGCCATACCATGATGCGGGGATTCAGTTTCTGTCACAATAAGTTCTAATGTAAGGGATCCAGCTCTCTATCGGATCCTCCTGCTACAGCCATATCAAACAGCTCTATCAAGGAAAGCCAAATGGCAAACGATCTCATCAAACACATTTCGGACAGCAGCTTCGAAGCCGACGTGCTCAAGGACAGCGGTGCTGTTCTGGTCGACTACTGGGCCGAATGGTGCGGTCCCTGCAAGATGATCGCCCCCATCCTCGATGACGTGGCCACCGCCTACCAAGGCAAGCTCACCATCGCCAAGATGAACGTGGACGAAAACCGCGAAATCCCTGCCAAGTTCGGCATTCGCGGCATCCCCACGCTGATGCTGTTCAAGAACGGCGAACTGGCCGCCACCAAGGTGGGCGCGCTGAACAAGTCGCAGCTCACGGCGTTCATCGACCAGCAGCTCGCGGCCTGATCCCGCCCGCTGAAACTGTCTGCGCCGGGTCTTCGCCCATGCCAACGAAGGCCTCGCGCAGCAGCTTCAAGCTCCCCTTTTCGCGCACCGATCCACCCCGCGCGAGAGCGAAATGATGCAAGGCTTGGTAAACAGCGCTGCTATATCGCTCGATTTTCTGTAATAATCCAGTTCGATCTCTTCGCCGCACTTCACCCAAAAGTCACGGCCCTGTTCAAGATCATCGGCTTGCCAAGCGCCACATCCGGCCCGCACGGCTTACAGCTCTCCCAGATTTCAAAATCCGCTCCGTTCAGGAGTCACCCCATGCACTTAAACGAACTCAAGGCACTGCACGTGTCTGAAGTCCTCAAGCAGGCTGAAGAGCTTGAGATCGAAAACGTCGGCCGCATGCGCAAGCAAGAGCTGATGTTCGCCATCATCAAAAAGCGCGCCAAGGCTGGCGAACAGGTCTTTGCCGATGGCGTGCTCGAAATCCTGCCCGACGGCTTCGGCTTTCTGCGCAGCCCCGACACCAGCTTCACCGCAAGCACGGACGACATCTACATCTCCCCGAGCCAGGTGCGCCGCTTCAACCTGCACACCGGCGACATGATCGAAGGCGAAGTGCGCACGCCCAAGGACGGCGAACGCTACTTTGCCCTGACCAAGCTCGACAGCGTCAACGGCGGCCCGCCGGAGCAGAACAAGCACAAGGTGATGTTCGAAAACCTGACGCCCCTGTTCCCCAAGGAACAGATGCGTCTCGAACGCGACATCAAGGCCGAAGAGAACATCACCGGCCGCATCATCGACATCATCGCCCCCATCGGCCGTGGCCAGCGCGCGCTGATCGTCGCGCCTCCCAAGAGCGGCAAGACGGTGATGATGCAGCACATCGCGCACGCCATCACCGCCAACAATCCAGACGTTCACCTGATGGTGCTGCTCGTGGACGAGCGCCCTGAAGAAGTGACCGAAATGCAGCGCACGGTGAAGGGCGAAATCATCGCATCGACCTTCGATGAGCCCGCAGCGCGCCACGTGCACGTCGCAGAAATGGTGATCGAGCGCGCCAAGCGCCTGGTCGAATTGAAGAAGGACGTCGTGATCCTGCTGGACTCGATCACCCGCCTCGCCCGCGCCTACAACAACGTCGTGCCGTCCTCCGGCAAGGTGCTGTCCGGCGGTGTGGACTCCAACGCGCTGCAGCGCCCCAAGCGTTTCTTCGGCGCCGCCCGCAAGGTCGAGGAAGGTGGCTCGCTCACCATCATCGCCACCGCGCTGGTCGATACCGGCAGCCGCATGGACGAAGTGATCTTTGAAGAATTCAAGGGCACCGGCAACTGCGAAATCCACCTGAACCGCCGCCTCTACGAAAAGCGTGTGTTCCCGGCCATCGAGATGAACAAGTCCGGCACCCGCCGCGAAGAGTTGCTGCTCGCGCCCGAGATTCTGCAGAAGACCCGCATCCTGCGTCAGTTCATGTACAACATGGACGAGATCGAATCCATGGAGCTCATGATCAAGAACATGAAGGCGACCAAGACCAATGTCGAGTTCTTCGACATGATGCGTCGCGGCGGCTGATCCCCGGATCACCCCTCATGAAAACGCCCCGCATGCTGCAAAGCGTGCGGGGCGTTTGATTTTGCGGGCTTGAAGAACCATTCCGCCGGCCACATCCACAGATCCACCGGTCAATCCTGGTGGACCAGCATCTCCAGCGCATGCGCCTCGGTCGGCACGGGCACCTCCCATTTGTGCAGCATGCCGAGCAGCGCGGCGTTGGTCAGCGTCGTGTCACGCTTGCCGTTGCGCGCGAGCAACTCGGCCCGGCTCGCCTCCAGATGCACCAGCCGTACCGTTGCGCCGTAGTCCAGACACAGATCCAGCGACTTGCCGCGCATCTGGCGCGAGAGGTGCGTGGCGTTCCAGACGAAACGGCGCTTCTCGCGCAGCAGCCCCTTGGCCTTGTCGATGGCACGGTGCGCCACCGCACCGTCGTTCTGGCCGTGGCGCAGCCCGAGCTCGGCACGCGCATCATCGAACGACACCACAGGCCAGCCCGCGCAATGCGTCGCCACCCAGGTGTTCTTTCCGCTCGCTGGAAGGCCGCACATCAGCACCACCTCAGAGCCCGGCTCCGCGTGCAGCGCGTAGTCGGGATGCAGTTGCGCGCCACGGAAATAGCGCACCGCCGTCTCCGCCGACGCGAACGCGCGCGGCGTGCGCAGGCAGCCCTCCTCCTCGGCCATCTCGCGCACCAGATCGATGTTGACCAGCACACCCTCCACATCCGGGCAGACGCGGCCGACGATGTCGGCGCGCGCGAGCATGCACAGCAGATGCACGTCGACCTGCCACGACAGCTCGCGCACGATGAACTCCGGCGAATGGCCGCGTCGCGATTCGGCGAAGGCGAAGAACGGCACCTGATGCACCGCGATCAGCCGACAGATGGCCTCGCGCTGATGCACCGGAGCACCGGCCTCCCACAGCGCGATGCGCGCATCCACCGCGCCCTTGCGCGAATGGCCGGGCTGCGAGATGCGCCCATCATCGCCCACCACCGTGGTGGAGCACTTGGCCACGTCGTGCAGCAGCGCGGCGAAGAACACCGTCTCGCGCTCCTGCACCGTGAGCTGCGCATAGTGCGCATCTTCCAGCAAGGCGCGCACCACCATCTGCGTATGCGTCCACACATCGCCTTCGGCGTGATAGACCGGGTCCTGCGGCGTGGTCCTGGCCAATTCCAGTTGGGGAAAGGCGTCGAGACAGGCCGCAAAGTCCACCTCGGCGCCTGGCGGCGGCACGAGGGTTTGCAAGTTTTTCCAGTTCCACATGGGAATCTCCTCGGGCGTCGAGCGCATGCTTTTCAGCGCGCTCAACGCCATTGTTTGCTGATCGTGCCCGCAAAGAGGTCGACGCCGTCCCGCAGCCCGTTGGGCACGATGGGGCGTTCGCTGTGGTGCGAGCCGGAGTTCAGAATCACCTGAACGAAATCGGAGCGAACGAACTTGTAACGCTCCAGAGTCTGACCGTTCTCCTCGACCTTGATGTACAGGCCTTCCGCGCAATCGGACGGATCGGTCTGCCGCCAGCACAGCGCGAGATCAAGCCCCTGACGCTGAACCGCCTGCTCGAACTGCGCGCGCCAATGCACGCTGCGTCCCAACGACGGCGCAATCATCGCCAGCAGATCCTTGATGCGCCTGGGTGCAACGCCGCTGTAGAGCACCGGCACCGACACCACCGGCAGATCGGCCAGCAGCGCGTGGCGCCCGGGCGTGTCGAGAAAACACGCCCGGCTGCGGTCCCACAGATCGAACTCGGCGAACCAGTGCGGCAGCGCGTCGTAGAACACCGAATGCTTGGCGTACAGCCATTCGCCGTACATCACATATCGGTCTTCAAGACGCGACAGCAGCGCCGATTCATGCGCCCTGGCCCATTGCTTGAAGGCGTTGAACTGCCGCTCGCGGCCGCCCATCTGGTCGACCGCCAGATAGTGGCCGCGCGACTGCAGCAGCAGGCCCCCGCCCGCCGAGAAGCTCAGCGCCGAATTGGCGCCGTCGAGCTTTTCCTCGACCACGATGTGGCGACCCGCCAGGCGCTCGTAGGGCACGCAATCGTTGTGGTCACCGGCCTGCAGGCGCGATCCCTGCAGGTGCGGCGTGCGCGGATATTTGAGAATGTCCAGACTGGACAGGTGTGAAATTTGCGAAGTCATTTCGTGCTTTCCGTGAATTGAAAAGAAAAGCCGACGACAACGACATGCGCCGCAATGAAGCGAGGGGAGACAACGCCGATGCCCGCGCACCAGCGCAGGGAAAGGGTTGGAAACCGTGGAAATTCAGCGCGCCGCCCGACATGAGATTCGGGCGACAAGGCATCCACACACCGCAGCGCACACGCGAGAAAATCCCTGATGCGAAACCGGGATAGCGTGTGACGAAGTCGTTCAGCAGGAACGTGCGCGGCGGGACATGATGGGCCTCTCGAAGAGAAAACTGATTGAAATCAAAGGAAGGCCGCGAGTGTAGTGCGGCTCCGGGCCGCATCGCAAGCGCCGTGTAGCACAAAAGCGTCAGACGGGCGCCTTCGGCAGGAAATCAAGCTTGTGACACATTTGCGTCATCCGGCCCCCATCCCACCGTCCTGCGGTGCAACAATACGGCCAAACGCAAGGGGCTTCGGCCTTCAGCCAAAAGAGACAGACCTCCCAGAGGTGCCCAATTGAACCCTCCGTCCTCGCTCCTCTCCTCGCCAAGGCACATCCCCGCTGCAGCCGCCGTCGTGACGCCCCCGCGCCTCGAGCCGCCGTATGTGATCTTCAACCGCAGCCAATGGGCCGCATTGCGCAGCCCCGAAGACCACGTGCCCTCGCGCGCGAGCATCGAAATGCTGGGCGGCGTGAACGATCCCGCGCTGCAGATCGAGGTGGAAGAGATCTTTCTTCCACTCACCCGCTTCATCAACTCCCACATCCGCGCGGCGCATGAACTGAGCCGCATCGTGTACAGCGGATTCGACAGCGCGGGCTCGTTCCGCGCCACGCCCTACGTGATCGGCGTGGCAGGCAGCGTGGCCGTGGGCAAGAGCACCTTCGCGCGCGTGCTGCGGGCGGTGCTCGCGCAGGCCATTCCGGGCCGCAGCGTGGAGCTGGTGACGACCGACGGTTTCCTCTATCCCACGCGCGAGCTGCAGGAGCGCGCGCTCATGGGCCGCAAGGGTTTCCCCGACAGCTACGACCTGCCCGCGATGCTCGAGTTTCTCTCGGCGGTGAAGTCCGGCAAGTCAGGGCTCAAGGTGCCCGTCTACTCGCACGAGGCCTACGACATCGTGCCCGATGAATTCGAGCGGGTGGATCGTCCCGACATCCTGATCTTCGAAGGTCTGAACGTGCTGCAGACCAAGAACATCGCGGCGGCGGTGGCGTCCGATTTCTTCGATTTCTCGATCTATCTCGATGCTGAATCCGCGCTGATCGAAAAGTGGTACATCCAGCGTTTCGTGAAGCTGCAGCGCACGGTGTTCCAACGCGAAAGCTCGTACTTCCACCACTACAAGGACCTGAGCGAAGGCGAGGCCATCCAGGTCGCGCGCGGCATCTGGCAGCAGATCAACCTGCCCAACCTGCTCGACAACATCGCGCCGACGCGCGGCCGCGCACGCATCGTGCTGCGCAAGGGCGAACAGCACCAGATCGAAGAAATATCGGTCAGGCAGACCTGAGACCGGTCTTTCCCGGTGGCGTCAACACGGCATCGTGGAATCGATATAAGCTATCGCTGATAAACAACCCGTTCGTCCGTCGGCGGGTGCAAACGACAACAGCGAGACAACATGACCGCCTCCACACCCGACCATCCCGATCAGGGTCGCAACCTCGGCCTGCTGATCGCCGCGCAGGCACTCGGCGGAGCATCACCGCCGATCATCATTTCGCTGGGCGGGCTGGTCGGGCAGCAGCTGTCGAGCAACCCCTCCGCCGCGACGCTGCCGGTGAGCCTCTACCAGCTCACGCTCGCGCTGTGCACCCTCCCCGCCGCGTGGCTCATGCACCGCATGGGGCGACGCTTCACCTACATGATCGGCGCGCTGATGGGAGCGGTGTCGGGCGCCGTCGCCGCCCAGGGCATCGCGCAATCGGACTTCACGCTGTTCTGCATCGGCACCGCGTTCTCGGGCTTCTACGCCGCCTGCGTGCAGAGCTACCGTTTTGCGGCGGCCGATGCCGTGATGGGCGACTCGGCTGCGCAGGCGCGCGCCATCTCGCGCATCATGATCGGCGGACTGATCGCGGGCATCATCGGCCCGCAGATCGTGATATGGACGCGCGACGCCCTGCCCGGCACGCCGTTCGCGGGCAGCTTCTACGGGCAGGCGGCACTCGCGCTGCTGGCCCTGCCGCTGCTCGCCTGTCTGCGCCTCCCCAAGACCCAAACCAAGGTCGTCGATGGCGAGGCCAGGCCGCTGATGGAGATCGTGAAAACGCCCAAGTTCATCGTCGCCGCAGCCGCAGGCGTGGTGAGCTACGGGCTGATGGCCTTCCTCATGACCGCAGCGCCGATGGCCATGGTCGGCTGCGGCCACAGCATCGGCGAAGCGGCGCTCGGCATCCAGTGGCATGTGCTGTCGATGTTCGCGCCAAGCTTCTTCACCGGCAAGCTCATCAACCGTTTCGGCAACCGCACCATCACCTCGCTCGGCCTCGTGATGATCGGCGCGGCCGGCGTGATGGCACTGCTCGGACTCGACCTGTTCCACTTCTGGGGCGCGCTGGTGCTGCTGGGCGTGGGCTGGAACTTCGGCTTCATCGGCGCGACCTCGCTGGTCACCGAGTGCTACCGTCCGGCCGAGCGCGCCAAGGTCCAGGCGCTCAACGACTTCCTGGTCTTCGGCACCGTCGCGACAGCGTCCTTCGGTTCGGGCCAGCTGCTGCACACCGTGGGCTGGAACGGCATCAACAGCGGCATGCTGCCGCTCGTGGCCATCGTGCTGGTGCTGCTCGGGCTGCAAAGCCGCAGGCTCAAGCCCGCTACCTGAGCCCCAGCCGCGCCAGCTTCTTGATCAGCCCCACGCGCGAAATGCCGAGCACCCGGGCGGCCTCGGACTGATTGCCGCCCGACTGCGCCATCGCGTCGCGGATCATGCGGGTTTCGAGTTCCTGGATCGCAGCGTCCATGCTGCCCTGCGTCGTCGATTTGTCGGCAGCGGCCGTCGCCTCCGGCAGCTCCGTGCTTTCGCCGCTCGCGAAGCGCAGCAGGTCGGCGTCGACCGTATGGTTGTCGGGCAGGATCAGCGCACCCGCAGATTCGACCACGGCCTTGAGCTGGCGCACGTTGCCGGGCCAGTCGCGCGTCTGCAGCCATTGCAGGGCGTCGGCGCTGAGGCGGGCGTTGGGCGTCACTCCGTGCAGAAAGCGCGCGGCCAGCAGAGGCACGTCGGTGCTGCGGTCCGCCAGCGCGGGCGTGCGCAGCACCATGCCTTTGAGACGGTAATACAGATCCTCGCGAAAGCTGCCATCGCGCACCATGGCCTCGAGATCGCGATGCGTCGCGGCCACCACGCGCACGTCGGCTTTCTTCTCCTGCCTCCCGCCCACCGGCATGAAGGTGCCCTCCTGCAGAAAGCGCAGCAGCTTGACCTGCATGAGCGCGGGCATCTCGCCCACTTCGTCAAGAAACAGCGTGCCGCCATGCGCGGTTTCGACGAGCCCCAGCTGATCGCGATGCGCTCCGGTGAAGCTGCCCTTGAGATGGCCGAACAGCTCGCTCTCCAGCAGCTCGGCCGACAGCGCGCCGCAGTGGATGATGGCGAACGGCCCATCGCGCCGGGGACTGCACTGGTGCAGCGCGCGCGCCACCAGTTCCTTGCCGGTGCCCGTGGGGCCCAGCACGATCAGATTCACCGAGGTCGCTCCCACGCGCCGCACCATGGCGCGCAGCTGCTGCATGGCCGCAGCCTGTCCGATCAGGCCCATTTCATCGGGCTGCTGGTCGGCTTTGGCGTTGCGCAGCTCGCGCACCTGGGCATCCAGCCGCGCTTTGTGCATGGCGCGCATGACGACCATCCGCAGCATCTCGGGATCGATGGGCTTGACGAGAAAGTCCCAGACGCCGAGCTCCACCGCGCGCAGCGCCACGTCACGATCGCCATGCCCGCTGAGCACCACCACCACGGCCGATGCAAAGCGCGCAATGAGCGACAGCCCCGCCTCCGGGTCCATGCTGGGCGGCATCGCAAGATCGAGCAGCACGACCTGCGGCGTGTCGTTCTCGAAGGCCTGCAGCGCCTCGTCCACGTCGCCCGCGACAGACACGCGATAGCCGAGCTGGCGCAGAAACGATGCGCCGAGCCGCTGGTACGCCGGTTCGTCGTCGACCAGAAGGATGTGGCCCGAGGCTGCGCTCGACGGATTCGGTGATGTCGTGGATGCTGCGGTGGTCGAACTCATGATGCGGTGTTCTCGGTCGTCGGAAAAGTCAGCGTGAAGCAGGTGTGCC
Organism: Diaphorobacter caeni; assembly: GCF_015354245.1. Lineage (GTDB taxonomy): Bacteria > Pseudomonadota > Gammaproteobacteria > Burkholderiales > Burkholderiaceae_C > Diaphorobacter_A > Diaphorobacter_A caeni. The sequence continues at coordinate 360,787 of NZ_JADKYZ010000006.1, read as the reverse complement.
ATGGTGCGCGCTCGGTCAGCTCGGCCGTGCCGCCATGCGCGGACATGATGCGAGCGACGATGGCAAGGCCCAGCCCCGTGCCGCCGGGACTGCGCGAGGCGAAGGGCTGGAAGAGCCGCTCGCGCAGATCGTCGGGGATGCCCGGGCCGTCGTCGCAGACATGGACCAGCACCGCGCCGTCGCGGCGTTCGGCGTCGATCAGCACCCGCTTGGACGCGGCCGACTGGCGTGCATTGGTCAAAAGATTGACGACGGCCTGATCGAAGCGCACGGGATCGAGCCGAACGGGGAATGCGTCGCCCAGTCCGGGGCCCGTTTCCACCTCGGGCATGCGGCGGATCAGCGCGGAAATGCGTGCGGCGATGTCGGTATCGGCCAAGTGGATTTGCCACGGCTTCGCGTAGTCGAGCAGGTCTTCGGTCAGCCGCGAGATGCGCGTGATCTGCTCGCCGACCTCCTGCCGCGTTTCCTGCGGCGCCAGCGCGACCGCCATGGCGATGATGTTGAGCGGGTTGCGCAGATCATGAGCCACGGTGGTGGCGAGCGATCCGAGCTCGGCCAGCCGCGCGTTCAGCTGGCTTTCGCGCTCGCGCTGCCGTGCGATTTCGGAGCGCTCGACGTTCGCTGCCGCATCGGCAAGCAAGGTGCCGAACAGTTCGGCCAGATGGAGCTGGCCCGGTGGCGCCTCCTCGAATCCGAAAAGCTGCGTCTGCCACTCGCCCGCGTGGTCAGAGCACACCAGCGTGGGCTCTGCGCCGTTGTCCTCCGTGGCGGTCTGGCTCAGTGCCTGCGCGTTCGCATCACGAGCGATCCGGGTCTGAATCTCCATGCCCATGCGCTGCGACAGCATGGCGGTGGCCCTGGCCTGCAGTTGCTCCATGGTGTCCGCCTGGCTGAGCTGCATCCGCCATTGCCGCCAGTCCTCCGCCGACAGCGTGCCGCCCGGATACACCAGCCGCGACGCGAAGTTCCATACGGGCCCGCGCAGCGCAAGCGTGGTGGCGGCCACCGCGATCGCCACCACCCAGCGCGACTCGAACGGCAGCAGCACCGTGAGCGGCACCACCAGCACCCCCAGCGCCATCAGAATGACCGACGCAAGCGCGCGCCGCGCCCAGACGTTGGCCACGAACACGCGGTAGCGCAGGATGCCGTAGACCAGAATCACGGGAAAGACGGGCGCGGCCAGCACCTGCCATGGATAGACAGGAATCTTGAGCGCTGCGAACGCGTAGCCCGACATGGCCAACAGCCCCCAGCCGCAGGAAATCGCCACCGCGCCAATCTGCCTGCGCCGCTGGGCCGAGGCCGCGTGAAAGAACGTCATCAGCAGCGCCAGAATGCCGAGCGCCGCAAAACACGCCCATACCAGACTCGTCATCCAGCCCACATGGTTGGGTACGACCACCCACTCCACGCCGGTGAACGGCTCGAAATGCTCGAACTCGCCGGGCGAGCGCAGCAGCGCATGCAGGGCGGTGAGCGCCGCGCCCGCGTAGGCCGCATGGATCCAGCGCCTGTCGATGGGCGAATGGCAGAAGATCAGGCAGAAGTGCAAAAACGCCGCCGAGGTGAGCGGCAACGTGGACAACAGCGCCATCGCGAGCGGCGCGGTCGCGATGCCGAACCAGTTGGGCAGCTCGTTGCCGACGATCCAGGTCGCCACACCCGCAAGGAACACCACCAGCAGCCGCGCCCCGCGCACCTGGTTGGCCCAGACCAGCAGCACCGCGCTGAGGGCGATGGTTTCGAGCAGGGTGAGAAACAGCGCGACATGAATGGCCATGGCCGCCACTGTAAACGGCGTTTACGCCACCGGCAATCACGCTGTATACGAAGTTGACAACACAACAAACAACTTCAATCAAATCAACAACTTGCGAATTGGCATGGTTGCTGCACCAACCCGTGCATGAACACCCTGCACCACTCCCCCACCACCGAAGGCCCTGCGCATGCTGCGTTGGATATTTCCGCACTGGTGGGTGCGGCTTCCTGGCAGACGCTGTCTCCCGCGATCCGCAGGCGCTTCGCGGCGGCGCACGACGACGTGAGCTACGTCGGCGAGATGGAGCTGCGCGCTTCGTGGATTGGGCGCGTCTTCGGACTCGCGGCCAGCCTGCTCGGCAGCCCGCTGGCCGCCTCGCGCAAGAACGCGGTGGCGGCCAGGGTGAACGTCCGCAACGACGGCAATGGCGGCGTGGTCTGGGAGCGCGTTCTGGGCGGCCAGCAGGTGCGCTCGACCAAGCGGGTCGGCCCGGACGGTGCGCTCGAGGAGTGCACTTCGGGCGGCCTCTCCATGCATCTGGACGTGTTCGTCGACGACGGCGCGCTGGTGTTCCAGAGCCGTGGCTACTTCCTGCTGCTCGGCCGCATGCGCATGCCCGTTCCCGGATGGCTCACGCCCGGCACCTGCCGCGTCGAGCACCGCGACGTCGGCCCGGGCCAATTCCGCTTCACGCTGACCATGCAGCATCGGCTGTGGGGTCGCACCTTTCACCAAACCGGCGTCTTCAACGACCCGCATCCCCTCTGAAACGGAGGTTTCACCATGACGACCATGACCACTCTCATCTTCTGCGTGCTCGGCTTTCAGACCATGCTCGGCGGATTCGACAATCTCTGGCACCACGAGCTGCACGCACGCCTGCCGCAGCGGACGTCCGCACGCTACGAACTGCGCCTGCACGCCATGCGCGAGGCCATCTACGGCGCGCTCTACGTCGTCTTCGCCTGGATACAGATCCAGGGCTGGTGGGCCATCGCCGTCGGCGCTCTGCTGCTGGTGGAAATGGTGGTGACCGTCGCCGACTTTCTGGAGGAAGACCGCTGCCGCAAGCTGCCGCCCTTCGAGCGCGCGCTGCACACCGTGCTCACCGTGAGCTACGGTCTGCTGCTCGGCCTGCTCGGCCCGCGCCTCTGGGACGCGGCGCGCCTGCCGACCGAACTGGCGTTCACCTACCACGGGTTCTGGAGCTGGTTCTGCACGCTCGCGGCGCTCGGCGTGACGACCTGGAGCATCCGCAACGCCATTGCCGTGCGCAAGATGGGCCACATCGCCGATGCCGACGCACAGGCGGCCCCGCCCGCTCCACAGGCGATCGGCGCGCCCACCGTGCTGGTCACCGGCGGCACGGGCTTCGTGGGATCGGCCCTGGTGCGTCAACTCCAGCGCGAAGGTCGCCGCGTCATCGTGCTGAGCCGCGACCCGCTGCTCGCCCGTGCCAGTTTTGGCGATGACGTCTGGGTGATCGACCGCCTGAGCGACATTCCCGCCGAAACCCGCATCGACGCCATCGTGCATCTGGCGGGCGCCAATATCCTCGGGGGCCTGTGGACCCCAAGCCGCCGCCGCAAGCTGCTGCAAAGCCGCCTGCAGATCACCCGCGACCTGCTCGCGCTGATCGAGCGCCTCGAGCGCAGGCCCGAGGTACTGGTCGCCGCGTCGGCCGTGGGCTTCTACGGCACGGCGCACGGCAACGCGCGCATCGACGAATCGGCCGCCAGTGATCCGGGGCGCTTCCAGTCGGACCTCTGCGTCGCCATCGAGCGGGAGGCCCTGCTTGCCGAACGCCTGGGCACCCGCGTGGTCTGCGTGCGCCCCGGCATCGTGCTCGGCGCGGGGGGCGGCGCGCTGCCGCCACAGGCACTCGCCACACGACTGGGGTTGGGCGCCATCATTGGCTCGGGGCGTCAGTCCATGCCATGGGTTCATGTGGATGATCTCGTCGGCCTGATCCGCCACGCCATGTCCGAGCCCGTGCTGCACGGCGCGCTCAACGCCGTCGCCCCCGACATGGTCTCGCAGGACCAGTTCGCGCGCACGCTCGCCACGGTTCACCGCCGCCCCCTGTGGATGAAGATGCCAGCGGGCGCTCTGCGGACGATGCTCGGCGAGATGTCGGAGTTGCTGCTCGACGGCCAGAACGTCGCGCCGACCAAGGCGCTCGCCAGCGGCTACTGCTTTCGGCACCCTGCCCTGCGCGGTGCGCTGGAAGCCTCCGTCTGAATCGTCCTCCGAGTCGCCACGCGATCGGTTTGCGGGATATGCTTGGCGGCACCATGTCCCGCAAAACCCTGCTCATCGTCTACCACTCCCTGACCGGCGGCACCCGCCAGATGGTCGAGGCCGCGCGCGACGGTGCGGTGCAGGAGAGCGGTGTCGATGTCCGCCTGCTGCCAGCCACGGACGCGCAGCCGGAGGACGTGCTTGGGGCCGATGGCTACATCTTCGCCACTCCCGAGAACCTCGCGGCGATCAGCGGACTGATGAAGGATTTTTTTGACCGCTGCTACTATCCCGCGCTCGAGCGCATCAACGGTCGTCCGTATCTCGCGCTGATCTGCGCGGGCAGCGACGGCAGCAACGCCGCAAGGCAGATCGCCCGCATCGCCACCGGCTGGCGACTCAGGGAGGTGGCCGAGCCGCTGATCGTCTGCACCCACGCGCAGACACCCGAAGCGATCCTCGCGCCCAAACAGATCCACCAGGAAGATCTGCAGCTCTGCAGATCCCTCGGTGAATCACTCGCGTCAGGCCTGACGCTGGGTATCTTCTGAGATTTCAGGCATTGGATGCGCGCAATCTACACGCATGCCACTTCGCGTGCCACGTCCTCACCCGACTGCGCCAGCGCCGCATACCCCAGCCCCCATGCCCGCATCGCCTCGAGCACCGGCTCGAGCGACAGCCCCAGTTCGGTGAGTTCATAGTCCACGCGCGGCGGCACCTCGGCATAGACCGTGCGCTGCACGATGCCGTCGGCCTCCAGCTCGCGCAGTTGCAGCGTGAGCATGCGCTGGGTCGCCGAGGGGATGGCGCGGCTCAGCTCCATGAAGCGCTTCTTTCCGCGCATCAGGTTGTAGATGATGATGGGCTTCCACGTGCCGCCGATCACCGAGAGCGTGACTTCCACCGAGCAGCCGCTTTTGCCATTGAGTCGCTTCATGAAATATGCCTCCGGCCCAATACTTACATTTTTAATACTACCCAACAAATATGTTGGTTCTTGGAAAAAGGCAGCTTACTGCGCAAGATGACGCCGCGCACCGGACTTCGCGAATTCCCCTCGGTGCAAACCTCTCCCCCACATTCATCCCGACAGCAAAGGATTCCATTCATGAAAGCCATTCAACTGCAGAGCCCCGGTGGTCTGGAGCGCCTCCGGTCCGTCGACCTGCCCGAGCCCGCCGCGCCCAAGGCGGGCGAGATCCAGGTGCGCGTGCACGCCAGTTCGCTGAACTACCACGACCTGGGCGTGGTGCTCGGCAAGCCCGGCTCAGCCGACAGGCTGATTCCCATGTCGGACGGCGCGGGCGTCGTGACCGCCGTGGGTGCGGGCGTCAGCGAGTTCAAGGAGGGCGACGCGGTGGTCTCGTGCTTCTTCCCGACCTGGCAGGCCGGTCCCGCGACGATCGCCGACTTCCTCACCGTGCCGGGCGACGGCATCGACGGCTTTGCGCGCGAGCTGGTGACGGCTCCCATCACCTCGTTCACCCATGCGCCCAAGGGCTACACCCACGAGGAAGCCGCGACGCTGACCACGGCGGGCCTGACCGCATGGCGCGCGCTGGTGATCGACGGCGGCATCAAGGCGGGCGACACCGTGCTGGTGCTGGGCACGGGCGGCGTCTCGATCTTCGCGCTGCAGATGGCCCGCTCCATGGGCGCGCGCGTGATCGCCACCACCTCGTCAGCCGCCAAGGAAAAGCAGCTGCTCGCGATGGGCGCATCCGACGTCATCAACTACCGCGACAACCCCCAATGGGGCGACAAAGTGCTGGCGCTGACGGGCGGACGCGGTGCCGACATCGTCGTGGAAGTCGGCGGCCCGAGCACCCTGCCCCAATCGATCCGCGCCTGCCGCGTGGGCGGCCACATCGCGCTGATGGGCGTGCTGACCGGTTTCGCGGGCGACATTCCGACCGTCGAGCTCATGCGCAAGCAGCAGACCCTGCGGGGCCTGATCGTGGGCAGCCGCCTAGACCAGCAGGACATGGTGCGCGCGCTCGAGCGATTCGACTGGAAGCCGGTGATCGACAGCCAGTACCCGCTCGAACAGATCGCGGCGGCCTTCGAGCATCAGAAGGCCGGCAGGCACTTCGGCAAGGTCTGCCTGAGCTTTTGATCACCTGATTTCGACGCCAGGCAGCAGCTCCATGCCAAGCCGCTGCTCCAGCTCTCCGTAGCTGATCGGGCGGCCCGCCTGACCCTGCGCGGAGTTCTGCTGCCAGTGCGCCCATGCACGCTTGGAAGTCGCGTCATAGACCAGCTTGAACAGCTGAGTCGGCACGCTGACGCGGTCCTGCCCGATGGTCTGTCCCCGCGATTCAAAAACCGGGCCGGTGATCACATAGACATCGCCCTTGGCGCGCAGCGCGTAGCTGCGCGTGTCCTTTTCGATCTTCGCCCACGGCCCGCTGTTGTGCGCCGAGTTCTGCGGCACCATGTTGGCGAGGCTGAAGCTCTGCGCCATCGCCTCGGGCGTGGGCATGTCGGCCGCTGGCGCCATGTGGCCGCGCGCAAAGCCCGAGCCCCGGTAGTCCTCCAGCTCCGAGCGCTCGCTGCGCGGCAGCCGGGCATCGGCGAAGAAGCGGTCCGTGCGCTGCTCTCCCTGCGCGTTCAGCACCGTCTGCCGATTGAGCCGTTCGGCCACGAACACCGGGGTGCGCGTGCTACCGCTGTGCAGCACGGCAAATGCGTTGTAGCAAAGCTCGCGCAGCTTGGGCGCCGTGGGAACGCGCGGCGCGATGCCGCCCGCGAAGAACTGCGGGCAGGCCTCGAAACGGGTGGCCGACAGTGCGCCACCGGGGACCGGCGACGGTGACGGCAAAGGCGTTGGCGTGGAGGCGGACGTCGACACGGACGTGTGCCCGCGCAGAAAAGCCTCAAGAGCAGCCTCGGCCTCACCCTGCAACCAAGGAAGCGTTCCGCAACTGGAGATCTGTGTGGCCACCGCCGTCGATCCCAGCAGCCAAAGGCCCAGACGACGCAGCGATGATGAAGAGAGGGAGGAAAGGGAAAAGGCACTTGAGGCACGCGAGCCCGCAGCTTTGCGCTTGCGTGGCTGCTTCTTTTTGTTCTTGGCAGTCATTCGACTGCAAGTTTATAGGCGGATCAAGCGCCTCAAACCAAACTCATAGCATCCAAGCGATCGGCGCAATCATTGACCCGCGACAAGACGCAAAAAACCGTCCATCGTGGGCCACTGTCAATGACACAAATCACACATATTTTCACATATTTCCCCGCCGCGCCATAGGCGTTTCCTCCCTTCGCGGACCGGTTATCATTGGCATGCTCAACCTGCGTTACCGTCGGTGTCCCACACCCACTCTGGTTAATGGTGCATTCAATCAAAAAAATAGCGAGCCGAATTAATTCAAATGCCCATCGACAACAGGAATGCTTGAATGAATCCTCACGCAAGCAAATCGATCTCCCCCATACAACTGACAAAGTCACTGCTAGAGAATCGCGGCTTGATCAAAGGCCTGATCAAGCGTGAAATCATTGGCCGCTATCGTGGCTCGTTCATGGGGCTGCTCTGGTCCTTCGTGAATCCGCTGCTGATGCTGGCGGTCTACACCTTCGTTTTCAGCGTCGTATTCAAGGCCCGCTGGACCGGCGGAGAAGGCTCGAAGACGGAATTCGCGATGGTTCTCTTCGCGGGAATGATCGCATTCAATCTTTTCTCGGAAGGTCTGCTGCGCGGCCCGTCATTGATACTGGGAAACGCGAACTACGTGAAGAAGGTTATTTTCCCTCTGGAAATATTGCCGGTCGTGGTAATGGGATCGGCCATTTTCCATTTCCTCATCAGCTTCAGCGCCTGGCTGATTTTCTATTTTCTTCTGTTTGGAGTCCCGCCGGTCACCCTGCTCGAACTGCCCATCGTGCTGCTGCCGCTGGTGCTGATGTCGCTCGGCCTCGCGTGGCTGCTTGCCTCGCTGGGTGTGTTCCTGCGCGACATTGGCCAGATCATCGGCGTGCTCACCATGGTGCTCATGTACATGACCCCGATCTTCTACCCCATCGCCGCGCTGCCCGAGGAGTTCCAGCGGCTGCTCAGCCTCAACCCGCTCACGGCCAGCATCGAGCAGGTGCGCAACGCCATGATGTTCGGAGGCCCGCTCGACTGGGCCACGTGGCTGCGTCAGATGCTCATCGGTCTTGTTGTCGCGTGGCTCGGATTTGCGTGGTTCCAGAAGTCTCGCAAGGGGTTCGCCGATGTCGTCTGATCTCGCCATCCGCATCGAGCAGCTGAGCAAGTGCTACCAGATCTACGCCCAGCCGCGCGACCGCCTCAAGCAGATGCTGCTGCCCAAGCTGCAGCGCGTCACAGGCCAGCACCCCAAGCGCTACTACGACGAGTTCTGGGCGCTGCGGAACATCTCTTTCGAGATCCGAAAGGGCGAGGCCGTGGGCATCGTCGGGCGCAACGGCAGCGGCAAGTCCACGCTGCTGCAACTGATCTGCGGCACGCTCACGCCCACCCTCGGAACCGTGGAGACCCAAGGCCGCATCGCCGCCCTGCTGGAGCTGGGCTCGGGCTTCAACCCCGAGTTCACCGGCCGCGAGAACGTCTATCTCAACGGCGCGATCCTCGGCATCGACGAGGAGCAGATGAATGCGGTCTTCGAGCGCATCGTCAAGTTCGCCGACATCGGTGACCACCTCGACCAGCCGGTCAAGACCTATTCCAGCGGCATGTTCGTGCGCCTCGCGTTCGCGGTCCAGATGCATCTGGACCCCGAGATTCTCATCGTCGACGAGGCGCTCTCCGTGGGCGATCAGTTCTTCCAGGCCAAGTGCTACGCCGCCATCCGCACGATGATGGACAAGGGCACGACGGTGCTGTTCGTCTCGCACTCCGCAGCCACGGTCAAGGCGCTCTGCCCCCGCGCCGTGCTGCTGAGTCACGGCGATCTGATCGTCGACGGACCGGCCAGCAAGGTGCTCGACCGCTATTTCGTGCTCGGCTCGCTCGAGGCCAATGCGGGCAACGCCGGCACCGCCGGTCAACCGGACACCGCGGCCGATCAAGCTGACCAGCCAGCCGCAGCCATCACCTCATCGGTCGCACAGCCTGCATCGCAGGTCGTCTCGCTGCTGCAGCCTCCGTTCGACCGCCGCGTGTCGCACCGCGTGGGCTCGGGCCAGGCACAGTTCGTGGAATGCCGCGTGCTGGCCGACTCCGACGAGGCCATCGTCGTCGAAACCGGATCGACCCTGCGCGTGCAGGCCGTGCTCGACGTGCGCGAGGACTGCCCGCAGGAGGGCGAAGTCGGTCTCGTCGTCAGCACCACCGAAGGCGTGGAACTGTTCGCGATCAACTCCTTTTTCAGCGGCACCCGCATCCCCGCGATGAAGGCCGGTGAGAAGCGCGTGCTCGAATTCGAATTCGTCTCCCCGCTCTCGAGCGGCGCGCGCTATCGCATCGACCTCGGCTACCGCATGCCCGTGCAGGGCGAGTACGTCGACAAGGCGTTCGCGGCGGCCGGCTTCAGCGTGGTCAATCAGGGCGACCGGATCATTCCGCTGCTCTTTGACGTGCCCGGAAAAATCACCATCGCCTGAGCAAGGGACAAAAGACATGACCACCTATCTTCCCGAACTCGGCATCTCCGATCTCGTGCACGCCGTCGAATCACGCGACTGGTCGGTGGTCGATCAGCGCCTCGGTGAACAGCAGTTCGAGCGCCTCGGCCTCGACCGCGCACTGCGCATCGCCTCCGACCTCGCGCTGCGCCACGGTTCGCTGCGCGGCCTGCGGGTGCTCGATGTCGGCTGCAACAACGGCCTCGTCGCCAAGACGCTCGCTGCGCTCGGCTGCAACGTCGTCGGCATCGACAACGGCGACGTCGACAATCAGGGCCTGTACTCCGACCTGCACAGCCAGACGCAACGCGCCGGTTTCGAATTTCACCGCCAGGACCTGTCCGACTTCCTGGCCAGCGATGATCGCTACTGGGACTGCATCCTGCTGCTGAGCGTGACCCACCACTGGGAATCCGGCTACGCCATGTCGGGCGAACGCCGCTATTCCGACGACGACATCCGCAACCTGCTGGCCACGCTGTTCGCGCGCACCCGCGCCAGCATCTACTACGAATGCCCCGCCAAGGAGCCGGGCTTCGATGCCGGTTTCGGAGTCAATTTCCTTCTTCGCTATTGCAGCGAATTGCCAAAAATGAGAACCCTGGGACACACGATCGGGCCGAACGGCTACCCGCGTGAGTTCTGGGCGCTGGATATGGAGTAGCAGCACATGCCAATCAAAAGTCTTGTAGACAACCCGCAGAACAAGGCAGAGTTTTCCGTTGGCCGCGATATCGAACTTGTCTATTGCTCGGACAGCTGCCTGCTCCAAACGCTCAATGACCACTCCCGCATCGTCCGCACCGGACAGACGCCGGCCACCGCGCTGACGGTGATTCTTGACGCAGACCGCCTGCTGGTTCCCATCGCCGGAAATCCACGCACGGACGAGCACATTCTTGGCGCGCAACACGGCCACTCCAGCGCTCGCGCCAACTGGACAAAACTCGTCGGCAGCCGCCACGCATCGCTGATGCCGGTCCACCGCGTCTGCGATTGCATGGCGGAAACGCAGATTCTGGAAGGTCAGGAGTTCGACGACGCCGGAACCACGCCCGCGTGGAAGAAGGTTCGCAGCATCGTGGGCAAGACCACCAGCCGTGAGCTCAGTGGAAAGCCCATCGCCTTCGATCAATGGCGCATCTGGATGGGCGACCTGGCACAAGGACTGGATGAGCTGGAACGGCTGGGTCTCGCACACGGCGATCCCTACCCCTTCAACGCCGTTCGCCATTTGCAACAAGCCACCTGGGTGGACTTTGGCCACATGACCAGCGATGCCGAGCAGCTTTACAAGGATGCATGGGCATTCGTGCTGTTCACGGTTTTGCACACCCAGAGTCAATGTTCGACGTACAGCCCTGCCTTGCTGCAACGCATTGCGTCTGCGATGGAACGGGTTGATCAACCCGGCCGCTTTGCGCGAATTCGGGCCGTTCTGCTGCAGTCATTTGGCGACCAAGTGCCGATGGACGATGTCCGCACGCCCGGCCTGATCTTCGTGAAGGCCGTGACGGAGAACTCCCAGAATCTGTTTGCCCACCCCGCTGTCCCTCAGTTGATACTCAAAGCGGCGGCGCAGTATTTTTCGGCCTTCATGCACCATGTGAAGCACGGCAACTACTCATTTGCAGCGTTTCAGACTGAACTTCAGCGTCATCGTTTTCAAGAAGAAGAAATGCTGCGCCTCACCGTTCCTCGCGCAGAGCATTTCAATCAACTGGATGCCCTCCGGACCAGTCAACAGCAGGTTGTGGCGCAGCGGGATGAGGAAATTGCCCGCGTCCGTCAGACCGTCATCCACAAAGATGAAGAGATCGCGAGAGTCACGCAGTCTTTGCTCGGGAAGGATTCCGAGATTGAAGAACACCGGGAAATTCTGGTCAGAAAAGAAGCAGAAATCGCCAACCAGAATCAGCGGCTCGCGGAAAACGAGCGGCAGGCAACCCAGATTCGCCACGAACTCGACTCGCTCTTCAAACGCCACGAACAGGTCTTGAACAGTCGCTCCTGGCGCTTGACGCGTCCATTGCGCGCCGCTGCCCGCTTTGCAAAATATGGTTTCAATTACCCTGGCGGAAGACAGGCACTGTATCGATTCGCCGCGAACGTCGGACGCAAGTTTCCGTTTCCGTTCTGGTTGAAGGCGCGCGTGCGCGCGGCACTCATCCCCAAGGCACCGCTGATCGCGGCCCCTACCAGAGCGTCTGCTCCGTCCACAGACTCCGCGACATTCACTCAGGCGCCCCAGGCATCCAACTCGCTGGTGATGCGCCCCGAATGCTGCGGTCTGGTGAAAGACCTGGTCAGCGTCGTGTTGCCCGTCTACAACCAGGCCTACCTGATCGCCGAATCCATCGACAGCGTGCTTGCGCAGACCTACCAGAACTTCGAGCTCATCATCATCAACGATGGCTCCAAGGACGATGTGGAAAAAGTCCTGGAACGCTATCTGGACCACCCAAAGATTCGTTGCTACACACAGGCCAACCAGCGCCTGCCTAAGGCGTTGAGCAACGGTTTCGATTTCGCACGTGGCGAATTCCGAACCTGGACTTCGGCAGACAACATCATGGAACCGCGCATGCTGGAGGAACTGGTCGCCAGGCTGCGCGGTGATCCCAGTCTGGGCATGGTCTATGGTGACTATCTGGCCATCGATGATCGCGGTGAGCTGCTCAAGGACACTTCCTGGCGTGCACACAATCGGCCCGATCCGAAAAGTGCCGAGATCCGCCTGCCGCATTCCACCGAGACGCTCAACACCGTGCAGGACAATTTCATCGGGCCGTGCTTCATGTATCGCGGCTGGATCGGAAGCTGCATCGGCGACTACGACACTCAGTTGGGCATCGAGGACTACGACTACTGGATGCGCATAAACGCATTCTTCCCGCTCGGCCACGCTGGCAACGACCGCATGCTCTACCGATACCGTGTTCATGACAACACGCTGAGCGCCCAAGCGCAGGAGCACAAGATTCTGGACAAGGTCCAGCTTCTGATGGAGTACGAAAAGGAACGTGCTGCGCAATACGGCAAGCCACTGATCTATGTCGCTGACCAGCGTGGTGCGGACTGGCTTGCTCAACATGGAGTGGCCCCCGGCAGCATCCACGCGTTCGGAGCACTGGCTCCGACCGAAGCGCTGCTTGTGCTCGGCAGTCAGACTGCCGAAGAGCACCTGCCCCGATTGCGCGATGGCCATCAGCCAGTAGCCGTGCTGCTCGACCCCGCGGATATCCGATATGACAAGCTGCGCCAGTTGCTGCAGAGCACGCACGCGGTTGCACTGGTGGGCGATGGCCTGAGCGCGGAGCGTGTACGGTTGATTGCAAGCTGCCCCATTCTGGATTGCCAGGCACCGAGTGCGCTTTCCGCCGTGACGGCGTTTGCGAAGAACCTGATGTTCATTCGCGCCACACGCGATCCGCAGGCCATGCAACGCGCAGTGCCCGCAATCATCCGCTCGCAGCGGCAGCGGCATGTATTGCTGCAGGTCGACAGCTTCACCCAAGGAGGGATGGAAAACGTGGTGATCGATCTCGGTCTGTCGCTCAAGAGCAGCGGCTACCGCGTCACCATCGCCAATTTTGGCAATTCTGGCGACGCGGCGGTCAAGGCGGTGGAGCGCGGACTGGACGTCGTTCCTCTGTCCTCCGGGCTGAGCGACGACGCCTATCTGGCGTGGTTGAGCGAAAACCGCGTCGATCTCGTCAATGCCCACTACAGCATCCGTGGTGCCGCGGCCTGTCACCGCGCCGGAATTCCGTTCATCCAGACCGTACACAACTCCTATGTCTGGCTCGACGCTGAACAGATCGCCCGATATCGCGAGGCTGACCTTCATACCACCCAGTATCTCTGCGTATCGGTCACTGCAGCGCGCTATGCGGATGTGGCTCTGGGACTCGACGCCGGCAAGATGCGCGTAGTCCCCAACGGCATCGACCCGGAGACCATCGACGCAGAGCACTTCACGGAAAATCGCTCAGACCTGCGCTCCGTCTGGGGCGTCGATGCGGACGCACCCGTGTTCGTCAACGTCGCCTCCATCATGGCCACCAAGGCCCAGTTGCCGCTGGTGAAGGCCTTCGCCCGCGTGGTCGAGCGTCAACCCAAGGCCCGATTGGTGTTGCTGGGAACATCGATGGAAGCCGCTTACCAAAGCGCCGTGAAGAACGCCGTGCGAGACCTCGGGCTGCAGAACCATGTGCTGTTCGCGGGTTATGAGCGCAATGTGGCGCGCTTCTATCACGCAGCCGACGTGTTCGTTCTGCCGTCGTACTGGGAAGGCTGGAGTCTGTCTCTCGGCGAAGCCATGGCGAACGGTCTCGGTTGCGTGATCACCGATGTGGGCTCGGCCTACGAATTCGAGGGTCGCGACAACGTCGAGGTGGTGTCACCGCCGTTTGGCGACATCACCGCGCTGAACTACCAGAACCTTGGGCATTTCGTGTACGGCACTGACGTCGACTTTGAGGAACGTCTGGCCTCTGCGATGATCCGCCTGATGCCTCATCGCAGAGGCTCGGTCGATCGCGATCTGGCAAAGCATCTGGATCGAGCCATCGCCTACCGCATGTACGCCGACTACTTCTCCACACTATGACCATGAAAAAGAAAATCCTCTGCGTGGTAGGTACCCGCCCCGAAGCCATCAAGATGGCGCCCGTCATTCTGGCGCTCCAGCAGGAGCCGTGGGCCGAGGTACGCGTGCTGGCGACGGCGCAGCATCGGCACATGCTGGATCAGGTCAACCAGTTCTTCGGGATCACTCCCGACATCGATCTAGACATCATGCGTCCCAATCAGGCGCTCACCGAGCTCACCGCGCGACTGCTGATGAAGCTCGATGAAGTGCTGGAGAGCGAACGTCCCGACGTGGTGCTGGTGCAGGGCGACACGACGACCGTGATGTCCGTGGCGCTGGCGTGCTTTTATCGTCGCATTCCGATCGGTCATGTGGAGGCCGGTCTGCGCACTTGGGACATGCAGAACCCGTTTCCCGAAGAGGCCAACCGGGTGATCACCGGCAAGCTCGCGCGCTGGCACTTCGCGCCGACCGAGGGCTCGCGCCAGAACCTGCTCAAGGATGGCGTGCAGGATGCCGATATCGTCGTCACCGGCAACACGGTGATCGACGCGCTGCTGATGAGCGCGTCAAAGGATCTGGAGATCGGCATCGAACTCGATCCGGGCAAGCGCCTCGTGCTCGTCACCTCGCATCGCCGCGAGAACTTCGGGGAGCCGTTTCGCAACATCTGCCGCGCGCTGCGCACGCTCGCCGAGAACAATCCCGAAGTGCAGTTTCTCTACCCGGTGCATCCCAACCCGAACGTCAAGGATGTAGCCTACGAATTCCTCGACAAGCTGCCCAACGTGGTGCTGTGCGCGCCTCTGGACTACGCGCCGTTCATTGCCGCGATGAAGCGCTCCACCATCATCCTGACCGACTCGGGTGGCGTGCAGGAAGAAGCCCCTGCGCTCGGCAAGCCCGTGCTGGTTCTGCGCAGCGAAACCGAGCGCCCCGAGGCGGTCGAGCAAGGCGTCGTCAAGCTGGTGGGCTCGAACTACGACCTGATCGTCTCCGAAGCGCAGCGCCTGCTCGACGATGAGAACGCCTACCGTGCGATGGCGCGCGGCATTTCCCCCTATGGTGACGGCAAGGCCGCACAGCGCATCGCCGAGACTCTGCGCCGGGATTGCGTTTGATGCGTCTCGTCTACCTCTCGCCGGTGCCTTGGAACAGCTTTGCCCAAAGGCCGCACAAGTTCGTTCAGTGGTTTCACGATCGGACCGGCGAGCCCGTGCTCTGGATAGAGCCATACCCGACGCGCTTTCCCAAGCTGCAGGACGTCAAGCGCCTGCAGGCTGCGGCCGCGTCCGAAGAGCAGCAGAAGGTGCTGATCGAGACGCCGCCGTGGCTCACGGTGGTGAAGGCCGGGGGCCTGCCCATCGAGCCGATTCCCGGCTCGGCGATGATCAATGCACCGTTCTGGCAATCCGTGTTCGATGCCTATGAGCGCTTTGCCGACGGCCATCGGATCTGCCTCGCCATCGGCAAGCCATCCCTGCTTGCGTTGAGCCTGTTGAATCGCGAAAAGCACGCGACCTCGCTGTACGACGCGATGGATGACTTTCCGGCGTTCTACGACGGTTTTTCGCGCGTGGCGTTCGCCCGCCGCGAACGGCTCATTGCAGCCAAAGTTGAGGTGATCTGGGCCTCGAGCACGGCGCTCACTGAACACTGGGCGCGTCACCACGGCAACGTGCATCCGGTGCTCAACGGTCTCGATCTCGCTGCCATGCCCGCGCCTGCGGCTGCGCGCATTGTCGGTGCGGACTCGCGCAAGGTGTTCGGCTATGTCGGAACCATCGCGTCATGGTTCGACTGGGACTGGGTGATCACGCTGGCCGAGAGCCGCCCGGACGACGAGGTGCGCCTGATCGGCCCGGTCTTCGCGCCGTCCACGCGCCCCCTGCCCGCCAACATCCAGATGCTGCCCGAGCGCCACCATGCCGCAGCGCTCGAGGCCATGCTGGATTTCGATGTGGCGCTGATTCCGTTCAAGAAGAACACGCTCACGGGCTCGGTCGATCCAATCAAATACTACGAGTACCGCGCCCTCGCGCTGCCCACGCTGTCCACCGATTTCGGCGAGATGAGCTTTCGCGCCGAGGAGCCCGGCGTCTTCATCAGCCGGGACCTTGGCGACGTCGCCCTGCTGGCCGAACTCGGACTGCGCCATCCGCGTGATCCGCAACAGGCTCTGGCCTTTGCCGAGGACAACGCCTGGGAACACCGCTTCGACGCGGCGCGGCAGTTCATCCGCATGCAGTGACGTGGCTGGCCGGTAGTGGTGGTTGGCCTAAGAGCGTGTTTCGGCCTGCCGACCCACAACGATTTCCGCGCTGGGCCTACAGCGCAGGCGCGCACTCGGTGCGTAGGATTCAAGAAGGGGTGGTCGTCTGAACCCACCGAAACCAACGAATTCAAACGTACCGAAGGAGTGCATGATGATCACCCCAGAGAATTCCACGCTGGAGTTTTCCACCCGCCTCGCGTTGCATGAGGCCGTGCTGGCCCAGTTGGTGGCGCTGGTGATGCGTGCGCAGAGCGATCCGCAGAGGCAACTGGCCTCGTTCGAGCAATCGCTGGTCGAATCCATGGGCACCATCGGACGTACGGACCGGCAGGATTTCTCGCTGGATCAGGCGGTATGGATGCGCAACCAGCACGAATACGGCAAGCAGCTCGCCACCGAATTCGCCACGATGGTGGCCGCATACATGCCCAAGAATGGCGGTTGACGCGGCAGCGTCAGTTGCTCACTTGCCCGCAAGCCGGTCCAGGACCACCCCGGCGGCGCACATGCCGAATGTGGACGTCACTGTCACCACTGAGCCATAACCCGCGCAATTGAGCGAGCCATCGCCCTCCCCGCCGATGTTGCACGATGCGTGCGGCGGAGCCACCGGCTCCTTGCTGAAGACGCACAGCGTGCCGATCTTCTTGCCTTCCTTGGGTGATCCGTGGAACTTGCGCAGACGGTAGCGCAGTTGCGCGAGCAGCGGATCGTGCGTGGTCTGCGAGAGGTCCGCCACGTCGACCAGGTGCGCCTGGCGCTTGCCTCCGGCGGCACCGATGCTCACGAACAGCGTCTTGGTCCTGAGCGCCCATGCCGCCATCGCGGTCTTGGCGCGGATCTGGTCGCAGGCGTCGATCACCGCATCCACCTTGTCGGGCAGCAGTGCGGGCCAGTTCTCCTCGTCAACGAACTCATCGACGCAGGTCACTCGGCAGTGGGGATTGATGTGCGCGATGCGCTCGCGCATGGCCTCGATCTTGGACTGCCCGACGGTCGTGTCGAGCGCATGGATCTGGCGGTTGATGTTGGACTCGGCCACATGGTCGAGATCGATCAGCGTGAGCGCCGCCACACCACTGCGGGCCAACGCCTCGACCGTCCACGAGCCGACGCCGCCGATGCCGATCACGGCCACATGCGCGCCGCGAATGCGGGCCGCGCCTTCGACGCCATACAGCCGGGCGAGGCCACCAAATCGACGCTCCAGATCGGCGTCATCAATGGCGGCTGCCCCGCCCTGCTCTTGCTCGTTCACCAAGTTGCCGTCACCGTCGTCATCATCACTTCATCTTCGACAGACGCTCTTTGGCGGCTGCGGCGGCTTCCGATTGCGGGTACACGCGGATCAGGTCTTCCAGCGTCTTGCGTGCTGCACGGGTGTCCTTGAGCTCCACCTGGCAGTTGGCGATGGACAGCGCGGCTTCGGGCGCACGTGCGTGGTCCGGAGCGTTGGTCATGATCGACTTGAAGTTGTTGATCGCGTTGGTGTAGTCGCGCTGCGCGTACTGCGCATTGCCCAGCCAGAATCGTGCGGATGGCATGTAGCCACTCTGAGGATACTGGCGCGTGAAGGCAGCAAAGGCCTGGCCCGCTTCGGGGAACTTGCCCGTGCGGAACACGGTGATGGCCGCTTCGAAATCGCGCTTCTCGGCAGGATCGGCCTTGAACTCCTTGCCGTCGACGTTCACCGAGACCGGCTCGAACTGGCGCAGACGCTCATCGGTCGCCTTGGCCACGTCCTTCATGCGCTGCTGCAGGTCGGACACGTCCTTCTGCAACTGCTCATTCTGGCCGCGCAACCGCGCCTGTTCGCTCTGCAGAGACTGAATCTGTGTCTGCAGGTCGAGCAGGCTGCGGCGCATTTGCGCTACATCGTCTCCGGAACGCTCTGTGTTCCTCTGGGAGGACTGCTGCATCGCGTCCACGCGCTGGCGCATCTCCAGAATCGCACGTCGTGCCTCAGCATCTTCGAACAGCGCCGCATGTGCCGAGGCACCCAGCAGCGAGCTGGCGCACAGCACCGCAGCCATCAGCGGAAGTTGTGGAGAAAATGAGCGCTTCATCATCAGCGGTACGAGAATTCAACGCGACGGTTTTGGGAGAAAGCGTCTTCAGAGTTGCCCTGCGATGCAGGCTTTTCCTTGCCGAAGCTCACGGCTTCCATCTGCGAATCAGGCACGCCCAGCAGAGCCAGCGAACGACGCACGGCTTCCGCACGCTTTTGGCCCAGCGCCAGGTTGTATTCGCTGCCACCGCGTTGGTCGGTGTGGCCTTCCAGGTTCACCTTCTTGGCGTTGTTGGCCTTCAGGAAACGGGCGTGGCCTTCCAGCACGGATTGGTATTCGGACTTGACGGTATAGCTGTCGAAGTCGAAGTAGACGATGTGAGCCACGCCCACGGGGCCCTGGCCGGCACGTGCCGAGCCGTTCATGTCGGCGGGCGTCACGGTGCTGGAACCGGTGCCGCTGCCGGCACCGTTGCTGCCTTGGCCGGTGGTGGAAGTCGCGCCCTTGTCTTCGACGGGGGCGTCATCGAGCTTCACGCCGGAGCTGCAACCTGCCAGGAATGCAGTAACCGTCAGTGCAAGTGCTGCACGTTTGAAATCAAAACGAATCATGAAAGTTCTCCTGAGGAACCAGTACTATGAAAAAAATTGAGGAAAAAACACTGCTTACTTCTGATACGGGGCCCACGAGGGTTCCCGGATGTCTCCACTCTGGCCCGCAAGGCGGGCCTTGATCTTGCCGTCCAGCGTCGTCGTCATGAGCGCATCGCGTCCGCCGTGTTGGGAGGCGTAGACGATGAGCTTGCTGTTGGGAGCGAAGCTGGGGCTTTCGTCAGCTGACGTGTCCGTGATGGCCTGAACGGATCCCGACTTCAGATCCATCACGTGCAGTTTGTATGCGCCGCCAACCCGCGAGATGTAGGCCAGATATTGGCCATCGGGGCTGATCGACGGGGAAATGTTGTAGGAGCCGCTGAAGGTCACGCGCTCGGCGCTGCCGCCGCCCGCGCCCACACGGTAGATCTGCGGCGCACCGCCGCGATCACTCACAAAGTAAATGCTGCGGCCATCGGTCGAGTACACCGGTTCAGTGTCGATGCCGCTGCTCTGCATCAGGCGCCTGGGCTCGCCGCCGCCACTGGCGCCGATGGTGTAGAGCTGAGAGCCGCCATCGCGGCTCAACGTCACCGCCAATGTGTTGCCATCGGGCGACCAGGCGGGCGCGCTGTTGGAGCCACGGAAATTGGCGATCAGGCGGCGCTTGCCGGACGAGACGTCCTGCACGTAGACGACCGGCTTGCGAGATTCGAACGACACATAGGCCAGTTGGGTGCCCGAGGGCGACCATGCGGGCGAGATGATCGGCTCGGAGCTTCCGAACGCCAACTGCGAGTTCTCGCCGTCGGCATCCGCCACCCACAGGGTGTAGCGGCCACCGTTCTTGGTGACGTAGGCAATGCGCGTCGAGAACACGCCGCGCTCGCCGGTGAGCTTTTCGTAGATGTAGTCGGAGATGCGGTGCGCGACGAGGCGCAGATCCGCCTGGGTCACCACATAGCTCTGGCCGCCGAGGTCCTGCGCCTTGATCACGTCCCACAGACGGAAACGCACATCGAAGCGACCATCGCCCAGACGGTTGACGCTGCCTACGGCGAGCGCCTCGGCCGTGCGGGCACGCCACGCGGCCAGATCGGGGCGCGAGCTCTCATCGAGCTGCTCGCCTGCCGCGTCGACGCCGATGAAGACGCCGCTGCGCTCCAGATCGGCCCGCACGATGGAGGAAATCTTCTGGGGTGATTGCGCCTCGCCCTTGAACGGGGCTATGGCGATCGGCCGTTGCTTCATGCCGACGCCGGTGATCTCGACCTTGAACTGCGCCAGCGCAGGCAATGCGGAGAGAGAGGCAATCGCAGCGACAGCTTGTCGCCGGGGGACGCGCAGAGTCTGCGCAAAGGAGGATGTATTGAATTTAGGGAAAATTCGGTCAATAGTCATTGTGTACCAACGAAATACCGTAGACGTGCCGGGTAACAGAGCTTCGCATGTTACACATGGCCTAGCAAGCCATGTGACAAACTGTGCTGAAATCTGTAAACAACGCTGAGCCTTAGAATCCGCCCTCAATGCAATCCCCGAATCATAGCGCTGTGCAAACAAATTTGCCGGGCTCCACTCAATCCTTGTCACTTCTGCAACGTCTGAAGCGGCTGCTGCCTTACTTTGGAAACCAGCGTCTGGGCTGGGCTATCGCCCTTGTGGCCACCCTGGTGGGAGCTGCCACGGAACCCCTGATGCCGGCGCTGCTTAAACCACTGCTTGATCAGGGCTTCACTCAAGGATCACTCAGTCTCTGGATGGTTCCCCTGTTTTTGATAGGACTGTTTTTTGTACGCGGTCTCGCGCAGTTCTGCGGCGCCTATGCGCTCGCCCGCATCGCCAACGAAGGCATGCTGAAACTGCGCACCCAGCTGTTCGAACGGCTGCTGGTGACCAACATGAGCCTGTTCTCGCGTCAGTCCGCCAGTGCGCTCTCGAACACCGTGGTCTACGAGGTGCAGACCGGCTTCAACGCGCTGGTGCAGGCGCTGATGGGCATTTCGCGCGACGGCTTCACCGCCGTGGCCCTCTTTGCCTACCTGATCTACCTCAACTGGCAACTCACGCTGATCGTGCTGGTGATGGGCCCCGCCGTCTCGTGGATCATGAAGACGCTCTCGCGCCGCCTCTACAAGCTCACCAAGAGCAGCCAGCAGGCAACCGACGATCTTGCCTACGTGGTCGAAGAAAACGTGCTCGCCCACCGCATGGTGCGCCTGCACGGTGCCGAGGAAGGCCAGACAAAGCGTTTCAGCGTGCTGAGCCGCAATCTGCGCACGCTGGCGATCAAGTCCACCATTGCCTCGGCCGCCATGACGCCGCTCACACAGCTGCTGGCTTCGGTCGCGCTGTCGGCCGTGCTCTGCATCGCGCTCTGGCAAAGCCATGGCAATCTGGCGACCACCGATGTGACCGTCGGCGGCTTTGCATCGTTCATCGCCGCCATGCTGATGCTGATCGCGCCGATCCGGCGCCTCGCCGACATGGCCAACCCGATCACGCGCGGCGTCGCGGCGCTTGAACGCGGCCTGATGCTGCTGAACGACACACAGACCGAAGAAGGCGGCAGTTACCGCAAGGAACGCGCAGAAGGCAGCATCTCGCTGCGCGATGTGACCGTGTCGTTTGAATCGGACATGATGCCTGCCCTCAACCGCCTGTCGCTCGACATCAGGGCGGGCGAGATCGTCGCGCTGGTCGGCCCCTCGGGTGCCGGCAAGACCACGCTGGTGAATCTGCTGCCGCGCTTCATCACCCCCTCTTCCGGCGAGCTTTCCCTCGACGGGGTGCCGCTCAAGGACTGGAACCTTCCTTCGCTGCGCTCGCAGTTCGCGATGGTGAGCCAGGACGTGGTGATGTTCAACGACACGATCGCCGCCAACGTCGCGCTGGGCTCGGACATGGACGAAACCCGCGTACACGACTGCCTCAAGGCCGCCAATCTGGCGGGCCATGTGGCATCGCTGCCGAACGGCATCCACACCGTCGTGGGTCACAACGCCACCCAGCTCTCCGGTGGGCAGCGCCAGCGTCTGGCGATTGCACGCGCGCTCTACAAGGACGCGCCCATCCTGATTCTGGACGAGGCCACCTCGGCGCTCGACACCGAATCCGAGCGTCTGGTGCAGGAAGCCCTGCAGCGCCTCATGAGCGGTCGCACCACCCTCGTCATCGCCCACCGCCTGTCCACCATCGAGCACGCCGACCGCGTGGTGGTGATGGAGCGCGGCCAGATCGCCGAGCAGGGCACGCATGCCGAGCTGATGGCGCTGGGCGGACTCTATGCCCGACTGCAGGCCCATTCACCGGTTCACAACTGACGCGTTTTCTACGGCATTTCACGCCAACCTCGACATAAAAAACGGGCCATGCAGTCAACCTGCATGGCCCGTTTTACGTACGTCGGACTCAGGATCCGATGTGCAGTTGGTTACCAAGTTCCCTTTTGAGCGGGCGCTGCAGGTGCCGCTGGCGCACCCGGAGCCGCGGCATTCGGCTTGCGCGCCGAAGCCGATTGCCTGCGCTTGCGGATCGCGTCGTTCACCACCTGCACCATGTCGTTGCGATCGGCCTGCTGAGCAAACTCCACAGCGGTCAGACCCTTTTCGTTCTTGATGGTCGGATCAGCCCCCTCCTCGATCAGCAGTCTGGCCGCGTCGGCCGTGCCGTAGCGCACGGCCATCATCAGCGGCGTCGTGCCGTTGGGCGAGGAAGCGTCGATGTAGGCGTGGTTCTCGAGCAGCAGCTGGATCATCGGCACGGCCTGTTCGGTGGTGCATGAGGCCGCGTAGTGCAGCGGTGTCCAGCCGGTCTTGTTGACGTCGCCGTCGCGCGCGATCAGCGCCTTGGCGGCCGGGATGTTGCCCTTGATCGCCGCGATCATCAGCGCGCTTTCATCCTTCTTGTTGCGCTGCTCGACCTTGATCCGCTTGGACTGCATCAGCGCGTCGAACGCACGCTGCGACTCGCGCTGCAGCGCCATGACCAGCGCTGGCTGACCTTCGGGGCTGAGCGTATTGGGATCAAAGCCGCGCTGCAGAAGCGAAGTGATGCCGCTCGCGTTGTCGCGGATGATGGCGGTGAAGAAATCGTCAGTGACGCTGGCGTGCGCACAGGCGGACAGCAGTCCGGCGGACGATGCGGTCAGCCAGAGCATGGTTTGCCGACGGTTGATCATGCTGCGTTGCTCCCTTTGAGAAACAGTTCATCGAAATTGCGGCTCGTCGCCTCGGCGATATCTTGCACGCTGGTGCCCTTCACTTCCGCCAGCTGCTTGGCAACAAAAGGCACATAGGAAGGATTGTTCACCTTCCCACGGTACGGCACGGGCGCGAGATACGGGCTGTCGGTCTCGATGAGGATGCGATCCATCGGCACGAACGCGGCAACGTCGCGCAGGTGCTGGGCATTCTTGAAGGTGACGATGCCGGAAAACGAAATGTAGTAGCCCAGATCCAGCGCCGCGCGCGCCACCTCGGCCGTTTCGGTGAAGCAGTGGAACACCCCGCCCGCCTGGTTGCCCGCCCCGTCCTCGCCCTCTTCGCGCAGCAGGCGCAGCGTGTCGTCCGACGCGCTGCGGGTGTGGATCACCAGCGGCTTGCGGCAGGCCCGCGCCGCGCGGATGTGGGTGCGAAAGCGCTCGCGCTGCCATTCAAGATCGGCCACGGTGCGCCCGCCCTTGCGGTCTTCCATGCCGTAGTAGTCCAGCCCCGTCTCACCAATGGCGATCACGCGCGGCAGCGCGGCGCGCTCCAGCAGATCGTCGAGGCTCGGTTCAGTCAGGCCTTCGGTGTCGGGATGCACGCCGACCGTGGCCCAGAAGTTGTCGTAGCTCGTCGCCAGCTGGTGCACGCCCTCGAACTCCTCCATCGTGGTGCAGATGCACAGCGCGCGGTCCACCTGGGCCTCGACCATGGCGGCGCGGATGGGCACGAGCCGCTCGAGCAGCTCCGGGAAGTTGAGATGGCAGTGTGAGTCGGTAAACATATCGCGTCAAAAAACAAAAAGCCGGCACATTCGCTGCCGGCTCGTGGTGCGCTGCGGCGCGCAGCGCCCAGTGCAAACAATGGTCAGATGGTCTGCGTCGGACGGTCCGAACCGAGGCTGGAGCCCAGAATTTCTTCGATTCTGGCGCGCAGTTGGCGGGACTTGTCGTCTTTGGGGAACTGCACGCCAATGCCCTGCGTGCGATTGCCGGAAGCGCGCGCCGGGGTGACCCAAGCCACTTTACCCGCAACCGGATAACGCTGCGTATCGTCAGGCAAAGTGAGCAGCACGTAGACGTCGTCACCCAGCCGGTACTCCTTGGCCGTGGGCACGAACACGCCGCCATCCTCGAAGAACGGGATGAACGCCGCGTACAGCGCGGCCTTTTCCTTGATGACCAGCTGCATCACGCTGGGGCGGGCGGCGGTGGTAGGTGTGCTCATATCGGGTGTCAGGTATGTAACGCCTTGTTCAGGCCTTCGAGTTTATGGCGTTTTTCGCCTGCGCGACAAGTGCTTCGAGCATCAGCCCCCCGTTGAACGGGTGGTCCGCCGTGCGCGCCTGTTGCGAAAGTGTCTTCGCCCAACGCGTGAGCGGCAGCATGGCCGGTGCACGAGGCAGATCCGCCAGCGCAAAATAGCGCGGCTCGGCCCCCGCCTGCACCGACAGCAGATCGTGGCAGAGCTTCTGCAGCGCCTCGATGGCCTGCGCCGGACTCCAGTCAGAGACGGCGGACACATCACCGCGCGCCACCGCCTTGGGAAACAGACTCCATGCCTGCGGGCTGCGCCCAGACTTGGCCAGCGCCAGCGCGTCCTCGGGTCGCCCTCCGCTTGCACGCAACAGCGACTGCGCCGTGTCGGCGGCGATGCCCTGCGTCTGCAGCCAGGTCAGCATTTCCGCCTCGGCCGGCCACTGCATGGTGTGGCCCATGCAGCGACTGCGGATGGTCGGCAGCAGTTCATGCGCCGCCTCGGTCGCAAGCACGAAACGCACGTCTCCGGGCGGCTCCTCCAGCGTCTTGAGCAAGGCATTGGCCGTCACATGGTTCATCTGTTCGGCCGGATAGACCAGCACCGCCTTGCCGCGTCCACGCGCCGCCGTGCGCTGCGAGAACTCGACGGCATCGCGCATCGCCTCGACGCGGATCTCGCGGCTCGGCTTGCGCTTCTTGTCATCAATCTCGCTCTGCGCCTTCTCGGGCAACGGCCAGCCGAGCGCCATCATCTGCGTCTCGGGCATGAGCACGCACAGGTCGGCATGCACGTGCACATCGATGCCGTGGCAACTCTGGCACTGGCCGCAGGCACCGTGTGCGGTGGGCGCGTCGCAAAGCCAGGCACGCACCATGTCCAGCGCCAGACTGAACTGACCCATGCCTGAAGGACCCTGCAGCAGCCAGGCATGGCCGCGCTGGGCCAGCAGGGCATCGCGCTGCGTGGCGATCCAGGGCGCGACCACATGAGGGGTGACGACGTTCTCGCTCATGCGCCCTCTCCCGCCTTCAACAGTCCGCGTGCCGCCATCGCCGCCATCACCTGCCGGGCAACGCTTGCGCGGTCCTGCGACGAATCGATCCGCGCAAACCGAGCCGGATCGCCCGCTGCGCGGTCGGCATAGCCCTGCGCGACACGCTCGAAAAATGCCTCCGGCTGCGCCTCAAACCGATCCGGTGCCCGCGCCGCCGCGAGCCGCTCGGCCGCCACCTTGGGCGGCACGTCAAACCAGATCGTCACATCGGGATTGCGCAACAGCGCCGCATCGGGCGCGAGGCCCGTCTGCACCAGCGCCTCCAGATAAGACAGCACCTTCCGGTCAAAGCCCCGCCCGGCCCCCTGGTAGGCAAAGGTCGCATCGGTGAAGCGGTCACACAGCACCACCTCGCCGCGCGCCAGCGCAGGCTCGATCACCAGCCGCAAATGGTCGCGCCGCCCCGCAAACGCCAAGAGCGCCTCGGTCAAAGGATCCATGGCCTCGTGCAACAGCATCTCGCGCAGCTTCTCGGCCAGCGGCGTTCCCCCCGGCTCCCGCGTGAGCGTGACCACACGGCCCGCATCCCGAAACGCCTGAGCCAGCGCATCAATGTGCGAGGACTTGCCCGCACCGTCGATGCCTTCAAAGGAAATGAACAGACCTTGGCTCATTTTTCGTTCTTCTTCAAATCAAACATGAAATCAATACCAGTCCCAAGAAGCCCCAATACGGACTTCAACCGCAGCGGGCCAACGAAGCCACAGAGCGCCGGAACCATCCACCACAACGCCGAGAAAGGCTTTCAGGCTAGGCGTCGAAGCCGCAGACAGTACAAGCGTACGGCAAGGCTTCGCAACAACGCATGAAAGCCTTTATCGGCGCCTCCAAACGAATGACCAATCGCTGCCGCCAAGGCAGCGCAAGCCCCAAACTCCGCCCATTCTAAAGATCAAGAAAAGGCAGGTTCACACAAAGATGAACCAAGAAACTCAACGCTGCCCGCGTTGATATCGATTGACGGCTCGGTTGTGCTCGTCGAGGGTGGCGCTGAAATGGCTGGACCCATCCCCCTTGGCGACAAAGTACAGCGCCTTGGTCCGCGCAGGCTGCACGGCGGCCAGCAGAGCCGCCTTGCCGGGCAGCGAAATGGCAGTGGGCGGCAGCCCCCCACGCGTGTAGGTGTTCCATGGGGTGTCGGTCTGCAGGTCCCGCTTGCGCAGATTTCCGTCAAACTTGTCGCCCATGCCGTAGATGACGGTCGGGTCGGTCTGCAGCAGCATGCCGATGCGCAGGCGGTTGGTGAACACGCCCGCGATCTCGGCGCGGTCCTGGGCGCTGCCGGTTTCCTTTTCCACGATGCTGGCCAGCACCAGAGCCTGATCGGCCGATTTGAGCGGCGTGTCCGACTCGCGCTGCGACCACGCGGCTTCAAGGCGACGGTCCATCGCATGCATGGCGCGCTTGAGCACGGCCAGATCGCTGCTGCCCTTGGCGTAGGCATAGGTGTCCGGAAAGAAACGCCCTTCCGCCGCCACGCCTTCGCGGCCCAGCGCCCGCATGATGTCCTCGTTCGACATGGCCGCCGTGTCCTGCTTGAGCGCATCGGCCTTGGCGAGCGCGCCGCGCATCTGCTTGAAGGTCCAGCCTTCCACCACGGTCACAGCGCGCAGCGTCGACTCGCCGCGCGCGAGTTTCTGCAGCAGCTCGTAAGGCGTTGTCCCGGTTGGAATTTCGTAGTTGCCGGCCTTGATCTGGCGGTCCTGCCCCGACAGGCGGAACCAGTAGTACAGCAGGCGGGCGTCGGTCTGGACACCGGCCTTCACGGCCGCGTTCGCCACGCCGCGCGGCGTGGTGCCGGGTTCGATCTCCAGCTCCAGCGCCTCGCCGGGCGTGTCGCTGGCGCGCAGCGTCAACGGCGCGTGCAGCCACCAATAAGCCGCGCCCGCAGCAGCCAACGCCAACAGCATCAATAAAACGAAGATTCGACGCACAACCCTACCAACTCAATGAATGGAACGGGGCATCATAATTCACCCATGAACCACACTGCGTCAGTGCCTTTCGACGGCGTTACACCCCCCTTAGAACATCTCGGCGTGATTGGCGTGATCGGCGACGACGCGGCCAGTTTCATCCACGGTCAGCTGACGCAGGACTTCGCGCTGCAAAAGCCCGGCGAGGCGCGTCTGGCCGCCTTTCTCAACGCCAAGGGCCGCATGCAGGCCAGCTTCATCGGCATCAAGCGCTCGGCCGACGAGATCCTGCTGATCTGCTCGCGCGATCTGCTGCCCCAGACCTTGAAGCGCCTGTCGATGTTCGTGCTGCGTGCCAAAGCCAAGCTCAGCGACGCGACGAATGATTTCACCATTTACGGATTGGCTGGCAACGCCGCCCCGGCCAATGCCGCGCCATGGACCGTGTCCACGCAAGGCGACGCCAGCGTCGTCCAGCTCTACCCCGCCGATGGCCAGCCGCGCGCGCTGCAGGTCGCGCCCGCCGGTTCGTCAGCGCCCCAAGGCCAGCCGCTCAGTCTCGAACTCTGGAGTTTGAGCGAGGTGCGCAGTGGCGTCGCCACGCTCACCCAGCCGGTGTTCGAAGCCTTCGTGCCGCAGATGGTGAACTACGAGTCGGTCGGCGGCGTGAACTTCAAGAAGGGCTGCTACCCCGGCCAGGAAATCGTTGCCCGCAGCCAGTTCCGGGGAACGCTCAAGCGCCGCACCTATCTCGCGCATGTGGACGCCAGCGAACTGGCCATCGGCACCGAGGTGTTCAACGCAGGAGATGCCGAGCAGCCCGTGGGTACCGTGGTTCAGGTGGCCTCGTCGCCGAATGGCGGACTGGACGCGCTGGTGTCGCTGCAGATCGCCTCCGCACAGGAGCCGCTGCACGCGGGCTCGGTCAGCGGTCCGGCGCTGCAGTTGCAGCCGCTACCCTACGAGCTGCTCGCGGATATCTGACCATCACCTGACCATCCCACCATTCAACCGCCCAGGTCCTTCAGATCGGCCGCGTTGCATTGCGGCCTGACCTCGGCCTCGTAGCCGAACGAGCGGTACAGCGTCTGCGCCTTGCGCCCGGACTTGGCGATCAGGTTGACGCCTTCCGTGCCGTAGCACAGATGCGCGCGCATGGCGGTGCGACCAGTACTGGCCTTGAGTGCATAAGGCCCCGTGGCCGACGCCTGCTTCGCCGAGACGGCGATGGCGTCGTAGCCGACTTCGAACTTGCCCTTCAGGCGATGCTTGAGCGCATAGCCGACCGGCGCGTCGCCGCAACCGCCCGAGATGCTCTCGGACGGCTGGGGCAGCTCGGTGAGTTCGTCACGGTCGACTTTCACGCAGCATTTGAATTGCCCCTTCTTTCCGGCGGGCAGCTGAATGAAAACCGGCTGATCGGGCGGCAGGGGCTTGGTGAAATGCAGCTGCGCCGCGCCGTCCTCGCTCACCGACACGATGCCGGGAACGACCTGCGCCGAGGCCGACATCGACGCCGATATCGAGACCAGCCCGAGCGCCGCGATGCAAGCGCCCCACCGGCGCGATGTGAACCGCATGTCAGTGCCCATCCGCAGACCAGTGCGGTGGATCGCTCACCAGCTTGTGCACGCCGTAACTGGCGCCCACCGTGTGCAGGTCCGAGGCCTTCTTGATCGTCACCTTCTTGCTCGCGCCGTCCACGATCGTCTTGCCGATCATGCCGTTGATGTTCATGTCGATGGCTGTGCGCCCTGCATGATTGGTGGTCAGCGACGGGCGATGCACGATGCCGTAGGCCGACACCATCGCCTTCGCGGCGTTGACCGACTTCGTTTTGTCACCGTGGTCCCATTCGATGTCCACCCCGGTGTAGGCAGGCACCTTGTCCGGCTGTATCGTGCCCTTGGCGATGTCCCACGCGTAGTGCATGAGATAGGCTCTCTCGAGCGGCCGATAGGTCGCCGAGATGCTGACGCTGCCGCCCGCGGCATTGATCGCCGCGATGAAGGAGTTGACGGCGTCGCGAAAGCCCGCGGTCAGGTCTTCCGTCGAGGTGCTGGTGGGGAACTCCGCCACCCATGCCGCCCCGCTCAGCCGGCTTTGGGCCACCGCCGGAGCGGCCGCCTGCGCCTCCGCCTGCGTGGCTGCGGGCGTTGCGGCATTGAGCGCGAGCACGTTCAGCGCACCGGTAGGCACGCACGATTGCACGTCCGCCGAGCAGCCATGCGCAAACGCGCTGTGGAACCACTCACGCTGCGAACTGGTGTTGCCCACGGCTCCCGGAACGATCAATACCGTCATGGCGTCACTCCTTTGAGTTCATGCTTGTTCGCGCAGAAATCGTCAACAGGCTCTCATGCGAATTCAAGCGTCAGGTCCTTGTCATTGGCTGTGAGCTTCACCGAATGCAGCGGCTCGCCGTTCATCGTGCGATGCAGGATCTCGCGGCTGATGCCCGCGAGCACGTGGTTGGACAAAATCGCGTCGACCATGCGGCCGCCCGATTCGATGTCGGTCGCTCGCGACATGATCGCATCCACCGCCGGCTTGTCCCACTCGAAGGTGATCTGGTGGTTGTCCGACACGCGGCGCTGGATGTGGCCGAGCTTGAGCGCGACGATGCGCGCCAGCATGTCGGGAGCGAGCGGGTAGTACGGCACGACGGTGAGGCGGCCGAGGAACGCGGCCGGGAACACCTTGAGCAGCGGCTCGCGCATCGACGTGGCGAGCGAGGCCGAATCGGGCAGCAGATCGGGGTCGCTGCACATGCTCATGATGAGATCGGTGCCGACGTTCGACGTCAGGATGATCACCGTGTTCTTGAAGTCGATGAGCCGCCCTTCGCCATCTTCCATGAAGCCCTTGTCGAACACTTGGAAGAAAATCTCGTGCACGTCCGGGTGGGCCTTTTCCACCTCGTCGAGCAGCACCACGCTATAGGGCTTGCGGCGCACGGCCTCGGTCAGCACGCCGCCCTCGCCATAGCCCACATAGCCCGGAGGCGCGCCCTTCAGGGTCGAGACCGTGTGCGCCTCCTGGAACTCGCTCATGTTGATGGTGATGAGATTCTGCTCACCGCCGTAGAGCGACTCGGCCAGAGCCAGTGCGGTCTCGGTCTTGCCGACGCCGCTCGGGCCGACCAGCATGAACACGCCGATGGGCTTGGATGCATCCTCTACCTGCGCTCGCGATATCTGGATGCGCTGGGCGATGGTGTTCAGGCTGTGGTCCTGTCCGATCACGCGCTTGCCCAGCGTGTCGGCCAGACGCAGCACGGCGGCGATCTCGTCCTTGACCATGCGGCCCACGGGAATGCCGGTCCATTCAGAGACCACGGTCGCGACGGCCTGTTCATCCACGGCGGGCAACACCAGCGGATGCTCGCCCTGCAGTTGCTGCAGCTCGCTCTGCGCGGCTTCGAGTTCCTTCTTGAGCGCAAGGCGCTCCTCCTCGCTCAACTCCGGTGCGGGCTCGATCGCTTCAGCAATCTGCTCGACCGCGTGAGCCGCGGCAGCCGTGTTGGCGCTGCTTTCGGCGGCGGCCTCGTTCTCCTGCAGATGCGGCAGAGGCGACAGGCTGCCCAGCGCCGCCTGCGGATTGAGTTTCTTGCGGAGTTCAAAAACCTTTTGCACCAGCGCGTGCTCGGCCTCCCAGCGCTGCTGATGTTCCTTGAGCAGCGAGGTCAGTTCGTCCAGTCGCTTGGCGATCTGGCCCGCCCGATCCGCATGGCCGATGCCGATGGACTCCTCGCGCAGCAGAATCTCGCGCTCGGTGTTCAGCAGACTCATCTCGCGCTCGATGGCCTCGACCTGCACGGGCGTCGCATGCTGGGTGAGCGAGACGCGCGCGCAGGCCGTGTCCAGCAGGCTCACCGCCTTGTCCGGCAACTGGCGCGCGGGAATGTAGCGGTGCGAGAGCTGCACGGCGGATTCGATGGCGCGGTCCAGAATCAGCACCTTGTGGTGGGCCTCCATCTGCGCTGTCACGCCGCGCAGCATCGCCACCGCCTTGTCCTCGCTCGGCTCGTTGATCAAAATGGTCTGGAAACGCCGCGTGAGCGCCGGGTCCTTCTCGATGTACTTCTTGTACTCGGCCCAGGTCGTCGCGCCGATGGTGCGCAGGTTGCCGCGCGCCAATGCCGGCTTGAGCAGATTGGCCGCGTCGCCCGTGCCCTGCGCGCCGCCCGCGCCCACCAGCGTGTGGATTTCGTCGATGAACAGAATGATCTTGCCCGGGCTGGCCTGCACCTCGTCGATCACCTGACGCAGGCGCTGCTCGAACTCACCCTTCATGCTCGCGCCCGCCTGCAGCAGACCCACGTCAAGCGTGTAGACCGACACGTCGCGCAGCGGCGGCGGCACGTCGTTGGCGACCACGCGCGCTGCAAAGCCTTCCACCACCGCCGTTTTGCCCACGCCCGCCTCGCCGGTCAGCAAGGGGTTGTTCTGGCGACGGCGCAGCAGGATGTCGATGATCTGGCGGATCTCGTCGTCGCGCCCGGTGATCGGATCGAGCTGGCCCTGACGCGCCTTCTCGGTCAGGTCCACCGCATACTTCTTGAGCGCGCTGCCCTTTGCGCCGCTGGCGCTGCCCACGGCCTGGCTGGCCTCACCGGCCTGCGCGCCGCCCGACATGCCGCTGCCGTCGCTGGCCGGCTGGTTTTCCTCGGGCGAGGACTTGATGATCTGCACCAGATCGGCGGCCACCGCATCGGGTTGGAGCTTGCGGAATTCCGGCGACATGCGGTGCAGCACGGCGCGCAGATTGGTGGTCTTGAGCAGACCCACCAGCAGATAGCCGCCTCGGATCACATCGTCGCCATAAAGCAGCGTCGCGTAGATCCAGGCGCGCTCGATGGCGGTATCGATGTGCTCGGAGAAATCGACGATGGCCGTCGCGCCGCGCGGCAGGCGGTCGAGTTCGGCGGTGATGTCCTTTTCCAGCGTCGCCGGATTGAGCTGGTAGTGCTTGAGCACCTGCCGGAAGTCCGAGTCCTGGTCCTGCACGATCTGATGCACCCAATGCACCAGTTCCACGTAGGGATTGCCACGCAGCTTGCACGTCACCGTGGCGGCCTCGGCGGCCCGGAACATCTGGGTGTTGAGCTTGCCAAACAAATGGTTACGACTAATTTCAGACATCAGTACCTCAAGAGACCACGACCAAAAATGAAGCGCGCTGCCAAAGGACCGGACCCGGTGCGCAAACTGCCAGACCGCCCTCCCACAAAGCTCTGTGCGCGGTGCCATCGTGTGCAGCGAGACAGCTCCGGCGCACTTCGAGCCACCGGAAACGGCCTTTGCCCGGGATTTCGTCATCCTCCCGTACAACCTCGTTGCATTAATGCAATCTATTACATCATCACGATTTCACACACATACACTATCATGGAAGATAGCATATAGAAATGACACTCGTCGAGTCGATAGGAGAGAATGGTGGAAGATTTCAACATCGGTGTGGATTGGACAACACCCATCTCCGAGGAAGCCCCATCCGGGAGGGACACCGAATACGACACCAAGTTTGCCGAACTCGAAACCGCGGCCATCGCCACGGCTGAGCAGCAGTACGGCGACACGGTGATCGCGGGCAAGGAGCCCGACTGGCAACTGATGCTCAAGCTCGCCAGCGAGCTGTCCGCGCAGACGCACGACCTGCGCGTGCTGCTGCCGCTCACGCGCGCGCTCACCCGGCTGCACGGGCTGCCTGGCCTGCATTACGGCATCGCCAGCGTGAACACAGTGTCACAAAATTTCTGGCAGACGCTGCATCCACAGCTCGAAATCGACGGCGAGGCCGATCCGCAGATCCGCTTCAGCGCCTTGAGCAACTTCGCCGACGTCGACGGACTGACCTCGGACATCCGCCAAAGCGTGGTGCTCAACAGCCATCTCGGCGTGTTCACGGTCAAGGACCTCGAGCGCCTTCTGGAATATGGCTCGCTCGACATCAACGGCGTGACCATCACCGATGCCCAGCTCGAGCAGATCGTGGCCGACGTGCGCAAGTCGGACGACGCTCCGATGCTCGAGTTGCCGAACCGCATCGTGGCCGAAATCAACGCCCTGCAAAAGCACTACGCCGAGCAGATGGGCTCGGAATACCAGCCCGATCTGAACATGCTGGTGCGTCCGCTGCAAAAGATCTCGACGCTTCTGGCGCAGGGTACGTCGGCGGCGACAGAAAGCACCGCAGCCCCTTCGGAAGACGCCGATGCGCCCGCAGGCGGCACGCATGCGGGCTCGGCGGTCAAGGGCGTGGGCGGCATCAACTCCCGCAAGGAGGCGGTGCGTCAGCTCGAACTGGTCAGCCGCTATCTCGAGATCAATGAGCCCACCAGCCCGGCCCCGTTTCTGATCCGCCGCGCGATGAAGTTCATGGAGATGAATTTCATGGACATCCTCAAGGAAATGGCGCCCGACGGCCTGAACCAGGCGTCGTTCATCACCGGAGTGGACCCTTCGCAGGATGCTTGAACCATGGACTCGAGTGCACGACCGCATGAGCTGCGGGCACCACGAAAGGATTTGAAATGCAGTTGCGCCTGAAAGCCCAGGCGGCCTACGCCAACGAAACGCCACCGCCCATCGAGGGCCTGTTTGACACCGCCGGTGGAACGCTTGGGCGCGACCCGCGCTGCCAGATGGTGCTGGTCGATCCGATGCGCAGAATCTCACGCATCCAGGCCCAGATCGTCTGGGAGAACAACGCGTTTCACCTGCTCAACGCGAGCACCTCCAACCCCATCTACGTGAACGGCCGCGAACTCGGCCCGGGCGGCCGCTCGGTGATCGGCGCGAAGGAAGAGTGGCGCACGGGCAACTACCTCATCGACGTCGAACAGCTGGCCAGCGCGGCGCCCACAATGGCCGAAGCAACGGTCGCCGCGCACACCGTCAGCGCAGCCGCCTCGGCGCCGCTGCAGGAAGCTATCCCGCAAACGCCCAGCCCACTCGATTCCATGGATCCGCTGGCCTCGTTCGATCCACTGCAGACTTCGGCACTGTCGCCGGTGGAGCACTCCCCGTTTCCCGAGCCGCTCATCCCTGCCCCCGCCACTGCGACGGCGGCCGAAGCTGTTCCGGCAGCCGTTCCTGCCGTTGTGCCCGCCATCACCGCAGCGCCCAACTACGCCGATTTGCCCAGCCCCGCCTCGGTGATGAAAGGCCCGTTCGATGACCTGCTCGGCGCGCCCGTGGCACCGGATGCAGCCGCCACGCCGTTCGCGCCCTCCGCCCAGACGGGCCACGAGCACCTGCCGGACGACCCGTTCGCCATGGCGTCGCTGCCGACGCCGCAGCCCATGCGTGCACCCATCCAAAACCACAGCGTCGGCGATCCCTTTGCCGACCTGATGGGTGCGCCCATCGACTCCCACATGTCGAATGCGCCAGCCCATCCCCTCCATCACGGTGGGCATGCACCCCGCGGCAGCGCTACCGCCAACGTCATTCCGGACGATTTCAATCCGCTGGCGCTCAGGGGCGTGTCGCCCCGCAACATGGACGATCCGCTCAGCGACCTGCTCAATCCGGGCAACGTCAAGGACATGTTCCCCGAGCGCTCGCTCGACGCGATCTTTCAGCCGACCGAAGGCTCCATCGACTCGATGACCGTCGACCCGCTGCAGGCCGCGCACCACCAGTCCTTCATGGACGCATCGACGCGCGTGGACCCGCTGGCCATCTTCTCCGAGGAGCGCACCGAAGACGCGCTCAACCCCGAGATGCTGTTCGGCAACCCCAACGTCCGCGAGAA
The DNA here is from genome assembly GCF_015354245.1 of Diaphorobacter caeni. Classification (GTDB taxonomy): domain Bacteria; phylum Pseudomonadota; class Gammaproteobacteria; order Burkholderiales; family Burkholderiaceae_C; genus Diaphorobacter_A; species Diaphorobacter_A caeni. The sequence goes on along the minus strand of NZ_JADKYZ010000006.1, from coordinate 325,516 downwards.
GACGCAGAGCGATCACACCTCCGAGCTCGGCTCCTATTTCCGTGCGCCGCGTGCGCTGCACGATGCCTCCACAAGCGGCAGCGTTGATGATCCGCTGCAGGCGTTCTCACAAGCCCCGGCCCTGCCGGCCGATCTGGATCCGTTGGCCCCGCTCGCACCAGTCGCACCTGTCGCGCCAGTCGTCCCATTTGCGCAAAATGCACCGATCGCGCCGAACATGGTGATCGGAGGCTCTTTCGCCGACTCTCCTGCTCCCGTGGATCAGGGTCTGCATGTGACCACGACCACGACGCCGCCAGCCACGTCGCCCCAGCCGATCCACAGCCCCGCAGCGCCATCCGGGCAACCGGGCGCATCGTCCAATGCGGTGAATCTCGACGCGTTCTTTGACCTGAGCGGCGCGCCCGACAACGCTCTGATGGGATTGGATGCGGTGCCGGTGGCTGCGCCCATGGCAGCTCCGCCGGTTCAGGCGCAGGAGGCTTCGCTGACCCCGCATCCTGTCGGTGTTCCGCCAGCGCAGGTCGCCACCGAACCAACGCCCTCCCCGCCTTTGGCGCCGCTGGACGACAACGCACAGCAGCTGCTCGACGCCTTCAAGCGCGGCGCGGGGCTCAACGACTGCCGCTATCCGCAGCAGCTCACGCCCGAGATGATGTTCATGATCGGCCAGATGCTCGGCAACAGCGTGCAGGGCTGCATGGACCTGCTGAGCTCGCGTGCTGCGGCCAAGCAGGAGGTGCGCATCGCGGTCACGCTGATCAACGCCGAGGCCAACAACCCGCTCAAGTTCCTGCCCACCGGCGCCGCCGCGCTGGCGCAGATCTTCGGCCCGCGCATGCCCGGTTTTCTCAGTGGTCCGGCCGCCATCGAGAACGCCCATCTCGATCTGCGCGCGCACGAGGTCGGCATGATGGCCGGAACGCAGGCCGCCGTGCAACGGCTGTTCGAGCGCTTCGATCCGCAGGAGATCGAGCAGCAGCTCGACGCACAGGGCCGCCAGCGCACGCTGTTCGCCGCACAGCGCAGCGCGCGGCTGTGGGAGATGTATTGCAGCCGCTTCCAGTGGCTCAAGGAAGAGATGAAGAACCAGACGCCCGCGTCCTGGGGCACCGAATTCCACAGTGCCTACCAGAACGAAACGGACAGCATCGACAGAAAAGGACCCAGGAAGTGACGACCACCCCGCCAGCTTCACTCGAAGAGGATTCCGTGGCCCTGAGCCACTACTCGCGCTCGCATCAGGGCGACCGCAGCTACAACGAAGATGCCTACTGCCACGCGCGCGATGGCGAGGTCATCTCGTTCGCCGTGGCCGACGGCATGGGCGGCGCGGCGGGCGGCATGCATGCCGCGGCGCTGGCCATGGCGGCCGTGCGGCAGAACCCGCTGAGCTTCAACCCGCAAGAGTTCTCCCACCAGATCGTCGCGATCTCGGACGCGATCAAGCTCGAGCAATCGAAGAACTCCGAGCTGTCGAGCATGTGCACCACGATCGCCGAACTGCGCATCGACACCTACTCGCAGCGCGCGCTCTGGGGCCATTGGGGCGACACGCGCATCTACTGGTTTCGCGACAACGAACTGCTCACCGTGACCGAAGACCACAGCGTGGTGCAGAGCCTCGTCTCCGCCGGCCTCATGACCGAGGAGGACGCGGCCAACTACCCCAAGCGCAACGTGCTGCTCGGCGCGGCGGGCGCGAGCAGCGAGGTGGGGCCCAGCGTGCTCGACGCGCCCGTGGCGCTGGCTGACGGCGACGCGTTTCTGATCTGCACCGATGGCGTCTGGAGCATTCTCAACACCGCCTTCATCGAAGACAGCCTGGGCCGCGCGGCCAGCGTGCAGGCCTGGATCGACACCCTCATGGAAGAAGTCGAGCGCACCGGCAGCGGAGAGAACGACAACTTCACCGCCACCGGCGTATGGATCACCTCCGGTTGCGAGAAGACCATCTCGCCGGGACTCTGAGTGCAGCTCGGCCGTCAGCCACCCAGCACCTTGTAGAGATTCACCCGGCTCACCGCGTCGCTGAGCTGCAACGTGATCAGCGACTGGCGCGCGCCGTAGAGCGAGCGCTGGGCGTCGAGCGCCTGCAGATAGCTGTTTACCCCGTTGCGGTAGCGCGCGTCGGAGAGCTCGTAGCTGGTCTGTGACGCCTTGACAAGCGCGTGCTGAGCGTCAAGCTGCTCGCCAATGTGGGAGCGCACGCTCATCGCGTCGGCCACCTCGCTGAACGCGCTCTGGATGCTCTTTTCGTACTGCGCGATCTGGATGTTCTTCTGGATCTCTGCCATGTCGAGCGAAGCCTTGAGCGCACCGGCATTGAAGATCGGCAGCGAGACGTTCGGAATGAACGACCAGGTGCGCGTGCCAACGTCGAACAGATTGGACAGCGAATCACTGCCGCGCCCCGCCGAAACGGACAGCGACACCTTGGGGAAGAATGCCGCGCGCGCCGCGCCGATGTCGGCATTCGCGGCCTTGAGCGCGTGTTCGGCGGCCAGCACGTCCGGCCGTTTGAGCAGCGTGGTGGACGCGATTGAATCCGGCAGCGCCGCGAGCGCCACGCCCTCGCTGCCATCGTTGGCCATCGACGGCAGCAGGTCCTCGCCCACATGCGATCCGACCAGCAGATCGAGTGCGTGACGGGCTTGCTCGAGCGCCGTGGCGTAGCCCGCCGCATCGACGCGCGCGCTCTCCACGCTGGTCTCGACCTGACTCACGTCGACGGCCGAGGCCACGCCGAAGGCACGCTTGTTGCGCGTGAGCTCCAGCGTCTTGCGCTGGCTTGCAAGCGTCTCCTGCGCGAGCGCAAGGCGCTGCTGATACGCGCCCACGGTCAGCCAGCCGCTCGCCACTTCGGCGATCAGGCTGATGCGCGCGCTGCGGCCGGTTTCCTCAAGCGAGAGATAGCTCTCCAGCGCCTCGTTCTTCAGGCTGCGCACGCGGCCGAACAGGTCAAGCTCCCAGCTCGTGAAGCCCACGCTCAGGCCCGCCGAACGGCTGGCCTGGCCACGCATGCCACCGCTCGTGTCCGACACCGCGCTGCGCGCCGCCGTCTGGCTGGCTGTGGCCGCGATGCTCGGAAACAGGTCGGCCGACTGGATGCGGTACTGCGCCTGCGCTTTCTCCACGTTCAACAGGCTCACGCGCAGATCGCGGTTGTGGGCCACGGCCTGCTCTATCACCTGCCTGAGCCGCGCATCCACGAACACCTGCTCCCACTGCAGAGCGGGCAGCTCCTGCGCCCCATCGCCCGAACCTCCTGCATTTTCTGCATGCTCCCCGGCGCCGATGACCGATGCCACCGACAGCGCGGGCTGCACATAGTCGGGCGCCATGCTGGCGCAGCCGCCGAGCAAAAGCGCCATCGCGCAGACCACGGCGCGCATGCCGTTCTTCCTGTTTATCCTGTTCATCCTGCTGTTCATTGCGTTCATGGCTGCACCACCAGATTCTGTTCGGACGATTGTTGCGACGCACGCGGCTTGGCCTTGAACACGCTGCGCACGATCACGTAGAACAGCGGCACGAAGAAGATGCCCAGCAGCGTGGAAGCCAGCGTGCCGCCGAGCACGCCCGTGCCCAGCGAATGGCGGCCACCCGAGCCCGCGCCCTTGCTGATCACCAGCGGCAGCACGCCGAGCATGAAGGCGAATGAGGTCATCAGAATCGGGCGCAGACGCTGCTGCGCGGCATGCAGCGTGGCGTCGATCAGCGACATGCCCTGCTCCTCCTGGAGCTCCTTGGCGAACTCGACGATCAGGATGCCGTTCTTCGCCGCAAGGCCGATGGTCGCGAGCAGACCCACCTGAAAGTAGACGTCGTTGCTGAGACCGCGCATGGCCGTGAACAGCAACGCGCCGACGATGCCGATGGGAACGGCCAGCATCACCGAGAACGGGATCGACCAGCTCTCGTACAGCGCCGCAAGACACAGGAACACGAACAGCAGCGACACGGCATAGAGCAGCGGAGCCTGCGAGCCCGATTGCTGCTCCTGGAACGACAGCCCCGACCACGCGTAGCCGAAGCCGCCGGGCAGCTCCTTGACGAGGCGCGCCATCTCGGCCATGGCCTCTCCCGAGCTCACGCCCGGCGCGGCCTGACCACTGATTTCCATCGACGCCGTGCCGTTGAAGCGAGCGAGCGCGGCGGCCGCGTTGCCCCAGTTCGTGGTCGAGAACGATGCGAACGGCACCATCGCGCCACTGGCGTTGCGCACCGACCAGCGGCTCAGGTCGCCGGGCAGCATGCGCGCGTCGGCATCGCCCTGCACGTACACCTTCTTGATGCGGCCCCGGTTCACGAAATCGTTCACATAGGTGCTGCCAAGCGCGGTGGCGAGCGTGCTGTTGATGTCGCCCTGCGAGATGCCCAGCGCTCCGGCCTTGGCGTCGTCCACGTTGATGTTGAAGGTGGCGGCGTCCTCCAGACTGCCGTAGCGCACCGCCTGCACCTTGGTGCTTTTCGCCGCGAGCGCCAGCAGCTGCTGGCGCGCCGCGACCAGCGCCTCATGTCCCGCGCCATTCTGGTCGAGCAGCTGCAGCGTGAAGCCCGCGCTCTGACCCAGCCCCGGAATGCCCGAAGGCGCAATCGCGAAGATCTGCGCATCGCTGAAGCGCTGCATCATCGCCATGGTGATGCGCCGCCCGATGGCGTTCGCATCGGCCTTGCGCAGGCTCCAGTCCTTGAGACGAATGAAGCCCATGCCCGCGTTCTGTCCGCTGCCAGAGAAGCTGAAGCCCGCCACCGCCATCACCGAGTCCACCTCGGGCTGCTCACGCACATAGTCGGACACCGCATCCATCACTTTCAATGTCTGCTCCTGGGTCGATCCCGCAGGCAGCTTGATCTGAACGAACAGGGCCCCCTGGTCCTCTTCGGGCAGGAACGAGGTCGGCAGGCGCATGAACAGCAGCGCCATCGCCGCAAGAATCGCGGCGAACACGACGAGGCTGACCGTTCGGTTCTTCGTGAACCGCTTCACCCCGCCCGCATAGCCGCGCGACATGCTGTCAAAGCGTTCGTTGAACCACGAGAAGAAGCGCCCGAGCGGCCCGCGCGGCGTGACGTGGCCGCCCTTTTCGATGGGCTTGAGCATGGTGGCGCAGAGCGCCGGAGTGAGCGTCATCGCGACCAGCACCGACAGCAGCATGGCCGATGCGATCGTCACCGAGAACTGGCGATAGATCGCGCCCGTCGATCCGCCGAAGAAGGCCATCGGCAGGAACACCGCCGTGAGCACCAGGGCGATGCCGACCAGCGCGCCGGTGATCTGGCCCATGGACTTGCGCGTGGCCTCGTACGGCGAGAGACCTTCCTCGCTCATCACCCGCTCGACGTTCTCCACCACCACGATGGCATCGTCCACCAGCAGGCCGATGGCAAGCACCATCGCGAACATCGACAGCGTGTTGATCGAATAGCCGAACACCGACAGCACGCCGAACGTCCCCATGAGCACGACCGGCACCGCAATCGCGGGAATCAGCGTGACGCGCCAGTTCTGCAGGAACAGGTACATGATCGCCACCACCAGCACGATGGCCTCGAACAGTGTCTGCACCACCTCGTGGATCGAGATCTTCACGAACGGCGTGGTGCTGTGCGCGATCTTGTAGGAGAGACCGCTCGGGAAGTACGGCGAGAGCTCCTTGAGCTTGGCCTCGACCGCGTCGGACACGTTCATCGCGTTCGCACCCGAACCCAGCTCGATGCCGAGCGCGGCGGCGGGCTTGCCGTTGAACTTGCCGACCGTGGAGTACGACTGGCTGCCCAGTTCCACGCGCGCCACGTCCGACAGGCGCACCACGGCTCCGCTGCCGTCGGACTTGAGCACGATGTTCTTGAACTGCTCCACCGACTGCAGGCGATTGCGCGACTTCACCGTCGCGTTGAGCAGTTGGCCCTGCACCGCGGGCACCTCGCCGAGCGAGCCCGAGGACACGTCGGCGTTCTGCGCGTTGAGCGCGGCGGAGATGTCCGACGGCATCAGCGAGTAGGTGCGCATCTTCTCGGGATCGAGCCAGATGCGCATCGCGTACTCTGAGCCCATGACCTGCACGTTGCCCACGCCGTTCACGCGGCTGATCGGATCCTTCACCGAAGACGACATGTAGTCGGCGATGTCGGTGCCGTCCATGCTGCCGTCTTCCGAGTGGAACGCCAACACCATGAAGATGGTGCCCGAGGACTTGGTGACGGTGACGCCGGTCGCCTGCACGCTTTCGGGCAGCTTGGACTGCGCCTGCTGCAGCTTGTTCTGCACCTGCACCTGCGCGATGTCGGGATTGGTGCCCGACGCGAAGGTCAGCGTGACCTGCGCGCTGCCTGCCGACGTGCTGCTCGAGCTCATGTAGAGCAGGTTGTCGAGGCCCGTCATGTTCTGCTCGATCACCTGGGTGACAGAGTTTTCGGTGGTTTCAGCGGATGCGCCGGTGTAGGTGGCGCGGATCGACACCGAGGGCGGCGCGATGTCCGGATATTGCTCCACGGGAAGCGTGGAGATCGACAACAGGCCCGCAAGCGTGATGACGATGGCGATGACCCACGCGAAGATGGGCCGGTCGATGAAGAAGCGTGACATCGATGATCCCTCTCAACGTGCGCCGGCCGCGCTGGCAGCGTTCGCGGGGGCCTGCACCGGAGCGGCGTCCGGCTCCACGATCTTCGCTTCCTGCCCCGCGCGCGCCTTGCTCGCGCCGCCGACGATGATCCGCTCGCCCTCCTTCAGGCCGCCGGTGACCACCCACTGCTCCTTGATCGCGTCGCCGGTCTGGATCAGCCGCTCTTCGACCTTGCCCGACTCGCCCACCAGCTTGACCACGGGCTCTCCCTTGGTATTGCGCGTGACGACGCTTTGCGCGAGCAGGATCGCGCGGTCGTTCACCGCCGATGGCATCACCGCCTTCACGTAGGTGCCGGGCAGCAGCAGGCCTTCGGGATTCGGCACCATCGCGCGCAGCGAAACGTTGCCGGTGCCCGTGTCGACGGACGTGCCGATGAACTCCAGCGTTCCCTGATGGGCATAGTCGCTGCCGTCCTCGAGCACGATCTTCACCGGCACGCGGCCGTTCACCGCCTTGAGCGCGCCGCTGGCGATCTGCTTGCGCAGCGCGAGCAGCTGGGCACTGGTCTGCGTCACGTCCACATAGATGGGATCGAGCTGCTGGATGGTGCTCAGCGCGTCTGCCTGATTGGCCGTGAGCAGCGCGCCCGGCGTGAAGCTCGAGGTGCCGATGCGGCCGCTGATGGGTGCGGTCACCTTGGTGAAGTCGAGGTTGATCTGCGCCGCGCGCACCGCGGCTTTGGCCGACACGACGGCGGCCTCGTTCTGGCGCAATGTGGCGACCGCGTCGTCGCCCTCCTGCTGGCTGATGGCGTCGATCTTCACGAGATTCTGATAACGCTCGGCCTTGGGCTTGGCCGCGAGCACCGCCGCCTCGGCCTGCGCAAGCTGGCCCCGGGCGCTCTCAAGACTGGCCTCGTAGGTGCGCGGATCGATCTGGTAGAGCAGCTGCCCGGCCTTCACGTTCTGGCCCTCGGTGAACAGCCGCTTCAAGATGATGCCGCCGACCTGTGGCCGAACCTCCGACACCATGTGCGCCGCCGTGCGGCCCACGAGCGACTGCTCCATCACCAGTTGCCGCGCCACCACCGGCTGCACGCTGACCATCGCCACCGGCGCGGCGCCCGCCCCGCCCGGAGCACCGGAACCTCCCGGCCCCTGCGCCGCCTGTGGCTGCTTGCCGCAGCCCGTCACCAGCCCTGCGGTGATCAGCGCAAGCGACAAAAAAGAAAGGCGGCTGAAGTGCCGCCTGCCGGAAAAAGAGCATGCAAACGAGGCCATCTGACAGGTGTATGGATTGGAAAGCACCCATGTTCGATTGCAAATGTGCAGGAAGTATGGAATTCCCCGCGACTGCCGCGCAGGTTCCGCAGCCCGGTTGACGGGGCGCATCGCTCTGGTGCCCAATCGAGCGGTCTTCCCACTTTTCGAGCACGTTCCATGCGACTGAGACTCTCGGTCAAACTCTTTCTTGCGATTCTTGCCGCCTGCGCCGTCGTGCTCGCCATCAACGGCGTCTTCGCGCGCCACTTCTTCACCCGCGACTTTCTGGGCTATCTCAACGAGCAGGGCGTCGAGCGCATGCGCGGCGTCGCGCCGCTCGTGGGCGCGGCCTATGCCGAACATGGCGACTGGGAGTTCTTGCGCACCAACACCAGCGCCTGGTTTCACATGATGCGCCCGCCGGACGGATCGGAGCCGCCGGTGCGCGGCGTGCCTCCGGTATCGGACCAGACCGGCGCGGTGCTGCGTCTGGCGCTGTTTGACCTGCAGGGCAATCTGATCGCCGGCAACGCCAACGCCAGCATCGAGAACGACTCCACGCGCCTGCCCGTGCTGAGCGGCGGCGCGCAGGTCGGCTGGCTCGCGATGGTCCCGTTCCAGAAGGCCATCAATGCGGGCGACGTGCGCTTCTACAACGCACAGGTGCGCGCCCGCTGGGTCAACGGGGCGGCCTCGGTGCTCGTGGCCGCGCTGATCGCGCTGCTGCTCACCGGCACCCTGCTCAAGCGGCTCAAGGTGCTCACGCAGTTCGTGCACAGGCTCGCGCAAGGGGACTACTCGCAGCGCATCGCGTCGATGAACCGCGACGAGATCGACCGGCTCGCCAGCGACATCTCCCAGCTTGCCGACAAACTCGAGAACATCGAGCAGAACCGCCGCGCCTTCATGGCCGACATCTCGCACGAGCTGCGCACGCCCCTGGCCGTGCTCAAGGCGGAGCTCGAGGCGATTCAGGACGGAATCCGCCCAATGAACCTCTCCACGCTCGCACCGCTGCAAAGCGAGGTGCAGCAGCTCCACAAGCTGGTCGATGATTTCTACGACCTTGCGGTCACGCAGACCGGCCAGTTCAGCTACGAGTTCGAGAACATCGACCTCCGGCGGATCGTGCGCTCCACCGCCGCCAACCTGCAGGCGCGCGCGGCCGACAGAAGCCTCGCGCTGCAGCTGGACGCCGAAGAGGCGCCGGTCTTCATCCATGGCGACGAGAGCCGATTGCAGCAGCTCATCTCCAATCTGCTCGAGAACGCGATCCGCTACACCGATGCGGGCGGCCGCATCCGGGTGCAGATCCACGAGTCGGGCGGCGAGGCCCATGTCTGCATCGAAGACTCCTCCCCCGGCGTCGAGCCCGAGCAGCGCGAGCGCCTGTTCGACCGCTTCTACCGCGTCGAGGCCTCGCGCAACCGCGCGAGCGGCGGCAGCGGCCTGGGCCTTGCGATCTGCAGGAACATCGTCGAGTCGCACGGTGGCCGCATCCATGCCGAGGCATCGACGCTCGGCGGCCTGCGCATCGTCATCTGCATACCGCTGCAGGCACGGCACGCGGTGGTCTGAACCAGAGCATGAACATGACCAGCGACGACCAGACCACCCTCGCCGGCGACGCCCTCATCCTCATCGTCGAGGACGAACCGCGCCTCGCCTCGGTGCTGGGCGACTACCTCAAGGCCGCCGGCTTTCGCACCGAATGGATCGCCGACGGGGCGCAGGTGCTGGACGCCTACGCGCAGCGCCACCACGACCTCGTCCTGCTCGACCTGATGCTGCCCCACCGCAGTGGCGTGGACCTGTGCCGCGACCTGCGCGCGCGCAGCGAAGTGCCCATCATCATGGTGACCGCGCGCGTCGACGAGGTGGACCGCCTGCTTGGGCTGCAGGTGGGCGCGGACGACTATGTCTGCAAACCGTTCAGCCCGCGCGAGGTAGTGGCCCGCGTCACCGCCGTGCTCAGGCGCTATCGCCACTCGCCCGCGCAGATGGCGCAGGTGCTCGAGATCGATGAGGCCAACTTCGGCGCGCGGTTTCGCGGCAGGCCGCTGGACCTAACGCCGGTCGAGTTCCGCCTGCTCAGCTCGCTCGCCGCCGCGCCGCTGCGCGTGTGGTCGCGCGGCCAGCTCATGAACCGGCTCTACCCCGACCACCGCGTGGTCGTGGACCGCACCATCGACAGCCACATCAAGAACCTGCGCCGCAAGCTGCTCGACGCGGGCAGCGAGGACGAACCGATCCGCTCGGTCTACGGCGTCGGCTACCGGCTCGAGGTGCTGGACAACGGCAACTGATCAGGCAGATCCGTCGCCCGTCACTCGTCGCCCGCCGCCTGCTTTTCACTCATCCCTCGCTTCCACCGCGAGAACGCGCTCAGGCTGCTGAAGCCCAGCAGCGGCGCGATGTCCGAGAGCTTGCGGTCGCCGTAGCCCATCAGTCGCTGCGCCTGTTCCGAGCGGATCTCGTCGAGCAGCCCGGTGAACGTCGTGCCATGCGCGAGCAGCCTGCGGTGCACCGTGCGCCGGTCCACGCCCAGATGCATGGCGATCTGGTCGGCATTGCAGCGCCCCGTGGGCAGGAGCGCGGTGATCAGCTGCTCCACCTCATCGCGGAAAGTGAAGCCCTTGCCCTCCAGATCGTCATGCACCAGTTGGCGAACCTGCTGGCGCATGGCGGGGTCGGCGAAGTGCAGCGGCGCGTCCATGTCGCTCGACAGGAGCGCGATGCCGTTGTAGTCCTGCGAGAACAGCAGATTGCTGCCGAGGATGCTGCGATGCCACGACAGATTGGCGGGCGGCGGATGCATGAAGCTCACGCTGCGCGGCTGCCAGTCCTTTCCGAGCGCAAGGCACAGCGTATGGTAGAGCGCGCCCATCGCCAGCTCCACCGACTGCCGCCCCGCCCCCACCGACGGCAGCAGCAGCTGCTCGATCACCGCGACGCCGCCCGCCTCGTGAATCTGCGTGGTCAGGCTTTCGTTGTGCAGATAGAGATAGCGCGTGAGCGTGTCGAGCGCATGGCGCAGCGTGGGCTCGTCGCGCGCGAGCATGCCCACCACGCCGAACGACGACAGCCGCCGCGTGACCGACAGGCGCAGCCCGAACGCCTCTTCGCCCGACACCTCGGCCGAGAGCTCCATCAACCGCATCACCGAGGCCGCAGGAATGCGCAGCTCCGTGTTGTCGAAGCACGAGCGCGGCAGGCCCACGGCCGCGAGCATGTCGAGCGGCACGAGTCCCACGCTGGTGGCCAGATCGGCGTAGTGGGTGAGGCTGGCGCTGCGCATCAGGGCGGTCATAGAGGTTTTCCCTTGGTGTCCCAAAAGGACAAATCAGTGTCCCGAAACGTCAAACACCAACGCGACTATATCCCTAAATTCAGGGCCATCGGAGACCGCTTCCAACACGTTCGCCAAGCGGCCTTCATCCACCAAGCAATCGACCCTTTTGAAAGGCACACCATGAACTTCCTCGACGGCCACCTGTTCCCCGAAAACCAGCAACCGCTGATCATCACCGCCGCGCCCTACGCGCCCTCGTGGATGCCCGACGACTTCCCCGGCGAAATCGCGGTCACGATGGAAGAGCAGATCCAAAAGGCGGTCGACTGCTACAACGCCGGCGCGCAGGTGCTGCACCTGCATGTGCGCGAGCTCGACGGTCGCGGCAGCAAGCGCCTGTCCAAGTTCAACGAGCTGATCGCAGGCGTGCGCGCCCGCGTGCCCGAGATGATCATCCAGGTGGGCGGCTCGATCAGCTTCGCTCCCGAGACCGACGGCGCCGCCGCCAAGTGGCTCTCGGACGACACGCGCCACATGCTGGCAGAGCTCGATCCCAAGCCCGACCAGGTCACCGTGACGGTCAACACCTCGCAGATGAACATCCTTGAGCAGTTCGACGCGCGCGACATCAAGGGCACGTCGATGGAAGACCCCGCCGTCTTCAACGCCTACAAGGAAATGACCGTTCCCGCACAGCCGGGCTGGGCCGAAGAGCACATCCGCCGCCTGACGGAAGCGGGCATCCAGAGCGCCTTCCAGTGCTACAACATCAACAGCTTTGAATCGGTCGAGCGCCTGATGCGCCGCGGCATCTACAAGGGTCCGCTGGTCATGAACTGGGTGGCCATCGGCGGCGGCATGGATGCGCCGAGCATCTACAGCCTGGCCAACTTCGTGCGTGCCGTGCCGGACGGCGCGATCCTCACGGTCGAGGCCTCGGTGCTCAACGTGCTGCCGATCAACATGATGGGCATCGCCATGGGCCTGCACGTGCGCTGCGGCACCGAAGACAACCTCTGGAACCAGACCCGCACCGAAAAGATGGGCACCGTCGCGCAAATCGAGCAGCTGGTGCGCATCGCCAAGGAGTGCAGCCGCCCCATCGCGACCCCTGCGCAAGCGCGCGAGATGTGCCAGATCGGCGTGTTCTACGACACCACCGAAGAATCGCTCGAGAAGAACGGCTTCGCACCGAACCGCAATGGCGGCCAGCAGGGCTTCCTGCGCAAGGTGGCCTGAGTTTCGCGGTGGCTGAACGCCACCTGAAAGCCTGAGAAAAACGAAAAAAAGCAGAAACGCGCGCGCAGGGCTCGATTGCAAGCCCTGCGCCGCGCATTCCGAAAGAGACAAATGCATTCCACAGCTCCCCTCCTCACACGCCGCGCCTGCATTCCCATCGTGTTCGGTGCGCTGCTCTCGGCCCTGCCCGCAGCGCAGGCGCTGGCCGACAGTGCCTGGCCCAGCAAGCCGATACGCCTCATCGTGCCCGCGCCCGCAGGGGGCGCCTCCGACATGATCGCGCGCACCATCGCCGAGAGCCTGCGCCAGGATCTCAAGCAAACCGTCATCGTCGAGAACAAGCCCGGCGCGGGCGGCATCATCGCGGTCGAAACCATGCTCGGCTCGCGCGATGGCTACACCTTCGTGCTCTCGCCCAACTCGCTGGTGACCGAGGGCCCGCACAGCTACAAGTTCCGCTTCGATCCGTTCAAGGACCTCGCGCCCGTGGCCGAGGTCGCGAGCGTGCCGCTGGTGCTCGTGGCCGATCCGAAACTGCCGGTGAAGAACGTCGCCGAGATGGTGGCCTATGTGAAGGCGCGGCCCGGCAAGGTGTCGTATGCCTCGTACAGCCCCGGCACGCTCTCGCACATCAAGGGCATGCAGTTCAACAAGGCCGCCGGGCTCGACATGGAGCACGTGGGCTACAAGGGCTCGCCACCCGCGCTCACCGACGTGATGGGCGGACAGATCCAATTCATGTTCGACGGCATGGGCACGGCCCTGCCGCTGTTCAAGACCGGCAAGGTTCGCGCGCTGGCCGTCACCTCGCCCGAACGCTCGCCCTTCATGCCCGACGTGCCGACGCTGGCCGAGGTTGGCTATCCGAATCTCAGCCAGATCATGGGCACCTCGGTCTGGTCCACGCCCGACATTTCCATCGACGTGCGCAAGCGCCTGCAGCAGGAGCTGCTCAAGGCCGTGGCCTCCACATCGGTCAAGAGCCAGCTCTCGGCGCTTGGCATGGACGCGGGCAAGCCCCAGCAGTCCATGAGCGAGCTCGCCGAATTCCTCAAGCGCGAAAACGAACGCACCGGCCAGTCCCTGCGCGCCATGAACTACCAGCCCTGACCCGACACCCCATGACCGAACCCAAGCACAATCCCCCCGCCACCCCCATCAGCGACCGCCTGCGCGAGAGCGGCTACTGGAATCCCGAGTGGAACAGCTTCACCGAGCTCGACCCCGTGTGGACCGAAAAATTCCTCGACATGGCCATGCACCCCATGACCAAGGGCCTCATCGAGCCCAAGGTCTGGGAATTCATCTCCATCGCGGTCGACGCTTCCTGCACCCACATGTACGGTCCAGGCACGCGCCGCCATATCCGCCGCGCGCTTGAGCTCGGCGCGACCAAGGAAGAGATCGCCGCCGTGCTGCAGGGCGTGAGCGTGCTCGGCCTGCATGCCAACAGCATGGGTGCGCCGATGCTGCTCGAAGAAGTCGCGCGTTTCGAAGCGAACGCCAGCACGAGCGGCACGGACCAGCCCTCCCGCTGAACCCGTATTTCAGCACTCAGAGAAATCATCATCGTCATGAACACAGCATTTGAAAATCAGGTGGTGCTCGTCACCGGAGCCACCGCCGGCATCGGCCGCGCCGCCGCCATCGCGTTTGCGCGCGCGGGCGCCAGGCTCGTCGTGAGCGGCCGCAACGAAGCGGCCGGCGCACAGTTGCAGGCCGAGCTGCAAGGCTTGGGCGCACAAGCGCATTTCGTGCGCGCCGACGTGGCCGACGAGGCCCAGGTCGCGCACCTCGTTGACCAATGCGTGCAGCGCTTCGGCCGCCTCGACGCAGCGGTCAACAGCGCGGGCCTCGAAGGCGCGCGCGGCTCCATCATGGAGCAGACGGTGGAGAACTACACCGCCGCCTTCAACGCCAACGCGCTCGGCACCTTCCTGTGCCTCAAGCATGAAATGCGCGTGATGAGCGCCCAGAAATCCGGCTCCATCGTCAACCTCTCGTCCACCATGGGCAGCCGCGGCAACGCGCTCGCGCCGATGTACGTGGCGAGCAAGCACGCCATCGAGGGCTTCACCAAATCCGTCGCGCTCGAGGCCTGCCAGCACGGCGTGCGCGTCAACGCCGTCGCGCCCGGCCCCATTGCCACCGAGATGCTCGACCGCATCGCGGGCGGCGCGCAGAACATTCCGATGGTCGCAAGCACCATTCCGATGAACCGCATCGGCACGCCCGACGAAGTGGCCGACGCGATTCTCTACCTCGCATCGAAGCACGCGAGCTACATCACCGGCCAGATCCTGCACGTCAACGGCGGCAAGACCGCCATGTGAGCGGCCACGCAGTCACACCCATCATCCCAAGGAAATCCATGGCCGCACCCCAGAAGAAAGTGATCGTCACCTGCGCGATCACCGGAGGCATCCACACGCCCTCCATGTCGCCCCACCTGCCGATCACCCCCAAGCAGATCGAGGACGAAGCCGTCGCCGCCGCCGAAGCAGGCGCCTCCATCGTCCACCTGCACGCGCGCAACCCAGAGACCGGGCAGCCCTCGCAGGACCCGGCGCTGTTCCGCCAGTTCCTGCCGCAGATCGCCGCGCGCTCGGACGTCATCATCAACCTCACCACCGGCGGCGCGCCCAACATGCTGGTGGAAGAGCGCCTGCAGCCCGCGCTCGAGCTCAAGCCCGAGATCGCCTCGCTCAACATGGGTTCGATGAACTTCGGTCTCTATCCCATGCTCGCGCGCCAGAAGGAGTTCAAGCACGACTGGGAGCGCCCCTATCTCGAAGGCTCGGAAGACCGCGTGTTCCGCAACACCTTCAAGGAGATCCGCTACATCCTCGAATCCTGCGCCGACAACGGCACGCGTTTCGAAATCGAGTGCTACGACACCAGCCATCTCTACACCGCCGCGCACTTCATCGACCGGGGCATATTGAAGCCACCGTTCTTCATCCAGTCCGTCTTCGGCCTGCTCGGCGGCATCGGCACCCACCCCGAGGACGTGCAGCACATGCGCCGCACGGCAGAGCGCCTGTTCGGCAGCGACTACTACTGGTCCGTCCTCGGCGCAGGCCGCAGCCAGATGCCGCTGGCCACCATGTCGGCCACCATGGGCGGCAACGTGCGCGTGGGCCTCGAAGACTCGCTCTGGGACGGCCCCGGCCAGCTCGCCACCAGCAACGCCCAGCAGGTGCGGCGCGTCGTGGACATTCTTCGTTCGCTCAACCTGCAGGTCGCCACGCCGGATGAAACGCGGGAAATGCTCAAACTCAAGGGCAAGAACGCCGTAGCGTTTTGATTTCGCCGCTGCGCAGATGACAAAGGCCGCCGGAATGGCTTGTTCCGGTGGCCTTTTTCATGAGCCTTGCCGCTGCTGTCAGGTGCAGCGCTCGCGTTCATCGAGAGCACGCATCGGCGTCAAGAACCCGTCCGAGATCGCTTTTCGGGGCGCGCAAGCCCCGTCCCCGCCGTCGCGGGCAACGCGGCGAATTCACCCACGCTCGCGGCCCGCATCAGCCGCTGGAACACCGGGCAGTCGAGATGGCTGCTCTCGGGGCATTCGGCGGCATGGCGCAGACCGTCGCGCACGGCCTTCAGCTGGCGAATGTTCCGGTCGAGCTCATCCGCCTTCGCGAGCAGCATGCCGCGATCCACGCGCGGTCCTGCACCGTCCGCATGCAGCATCACGCCGATCTCTTGCAACGAAAATCCCGCAGCCCGCCCAAGCGCGATCAGCGCCAGCCGCTCCATGACATCCGCGCCGAAGACCCGCTGGCGCGCGTCGCGGCCAACCG
This sequence comes from Diaphorobacter caeni, assembly GCF_015354245.1. Classification (GTDB taxonomy): domain Bacteria; phylum Pseudomonadota; class Gammaproteobacteria; order Burkholderiales; family Burkholderiaceae_C; genus Diaphorobacter_A; species Diaphorobacter_A caeni. The sequence goes on along the minus strand of NZ_JADKYZ010000006.1, from coordinate 309,345 downwards.
ATCGGATCAGCCCCTTCTCCTCATAGAACCGCAAAGTCGCGGCCGTCAGCCCCGATCGTCTGGATACTTCGGAAATATTCATGCGATGCCCCGTTGTTTCGCTTGCGCTCAAGTCGACTTGAGCTTCTACAGTCAAACCGAACTGTAGTTGGACACAGTTATACGGAGCTTTCATGAGTGATTGGAAAGGCTGGGCCGAAGCCTTCATCGTCGGCATCGGCGCAACCGCGTTGATGGACCTCTGGTCCTGGGCCCTGCGCCGCATCGGCATCCCCACGCTGGACTACGCAATGCTCGGGCGCTGGTGCGGACATTGGAAAACTGGCATCTGGTTCCACGCGCCGATCCAGAAATCACCACCGACACGGTATGAAAGGCCCATGGGCTGGGCGCTGCACTACCTGACCGGAATCGCCTTCGCCGCCCTCTGGCTCGCCCTCGCCGGAGAGTCACCGGGCGTGGCCTCCGCCCTGCTCTTCGGCGCCATCACCGTGCTCGTGCCATGGCTGCTGCTGCAGCCCGCACTGGGCGCAGGCATCGCCTCATCACGCACCGCGCGGCCATGGATGAGCAGAACGGTCGGGGGGCTCACGCATCTGGTGTTCGGGATGGGGATGTGGCTGGCGTTGTGGATGTGCTCGATGGCGAAATGATGCAGCTCCACAAAAGAGCTGCACTGAAGTCTTGTCACAAGGCCCGATCAGTCACCGCGCGCTCCGCCGTTGCGCAGGCGCGTGGCACCCATCGCGGCCGTCCCGCCCGCTCAAGCGTGGGCCTTGGTGAAGCCGCTCACCTTGCCCTGGCTTGAACCATCGATCGCAGCGGGTTCAATCTCGGCATCCGCCTGCTCCAGCATCTGCGCCGCGAGTGCGGCGTCGGCTTCGTAGTGGCGCGATGCCTTCCAGTAGAAGAACGAGGCGAAGAAGCCGGCTGCGGGGATCACGGTGAGCGCGGTCTGCAGGCTCCAGTGGTCGGAGATCACGCCACCGAGAAAGGGTCCTATCGCGAGGCCGAACAGGTTGATCGCGAAGGCGTGGACCGCCGCACCGGTGGAGCGCAGGCCGGGATGCGTGACGTCGAGGATCGCGCTGACGGAGACGCCTACGGTGCAGGTCATCATCGAACCACCCGCAAGAATCAGCACGAACTGCGCCATCTGCGTGAGCGGCAGCGTGAAGGCGGCGATGAATAGCGCGGCAGTGACCAGGGTGGTGATGCTGAGCAGCGCCAGCTTGCGCGAGCCACGGCGGCGGCTCACGCGGTCGGCCACGGCACCCCAGAACAGCGCGCCGAATGCGCCGATCAGCACCAGCACGGCTGCGTACTTGGCGGCGGTGACCACCGGCATGCCGTGATAGCGGTTGAAGAAGCTGGGCATCCACGACCACATGGCGGAGACGACGATCATCTGGAACGAGCCCGCGACACAGAGAATCCACATGGTCGGGCCGCGGCTCAGAGTGCGCAGCAGGCGCGCGATCTTTTCCTTGCCACCGCCGCTTTTGATCGAGGGCGTCATCTTGACGATCACGTTCTTGTAGTCAGGCACGAGCAGAAAGGCCAACGCCATGATGAGCCCCGGAAAGCCCACCGCGCCGAAGGCCGCGCGCCAGCCCCAGTGCTCGGCGATGACGCCGCCCAACACCACGCCGAGCACGGCGCCCACCGAGCTGGCGGCGAAGAACGCGCCGAGCAGCGTGGCGTGCAGACGCTTGGGGAACAAGGCGCTGATGAGCGCCGAGCCGACCGAGCCATAACCGGTCTCGCCCACGCCGACGACGGCGCGCGCGGCGAACAGCTGGCCGTAGTTGCGCGCGAACATGCAGGCTATGGTCGCGCAGCTCCAGATCGAGGCCATCACGAAGATGCTTTTGACGCGGCCGAAGCGGTCGGCCAGCATGGCGACGGGGATGCTCCCCAGCGCGACGACGATCGAGATCACCGAGACCAGACCGCCGAGCTGCTTGTCCGACAGGCCCCACTCCTCCTTGAGGTGCGGGAACAGCGAGACGATGATCTGGCGGTCGATGTAGTCGGACATCATCAGCAGAAAGATCATGGCGAAGGCGAACCAGGCCCGTGGGCGGCTGACGCTGTTTTCGAGCCTGACAGCGGACTCGTCCTGTGCGTGGGTGGTAATCATGAAAGTCTCCGTCCCTTGGAGGGGGTTGGTCACGGCCCCTGTCATCCGCCACGTCGCCCGGTTGGAATTCCGGGCGCCGGGTGGCCGATGATCGTCGGTCTACCGTGATGATGATTCAAATCGGCGTTCGTGTCGCGTTGCCCGCAAAGCCACTCAGAACGTGTGGCGCACGCCCGCCATGTAGGCGCGGACGTTGCGGTCCGCAGCCACGGGCGTGGCGTACATCGGGCTCATGGCCATGTTGTCGCCCTTGTTGGTCACGTAGGCACCCTGCAGGTAGAGCCAGGTGCGGCGCGACAGCAGGTATTCGGCACCCATGACAAACTGGGTCGCCTTGTGGCCGTCGTTCTTGTTGTCGCGAACGTAGTAGTAACCGGCCAGCAGGTTGAGCTGCGGCATGGGCTTCCAGCCAAGGCCGAAGTTCAGCATGTCGAGGCTGTCGGAGCCGCCGGGCATCACCACGTGCGAGGGGTTGCGCGCCGCGTAGTACTGGCCACCGACGGTCCAGGCGCCTGTGCTGTAGAGCGCGCCTGCCGCGTAGAGCCGGTTGGTGTTCGCCGTGGGCGAGAAGCCCGCAGCTTCGGCCGCGCGCGTACCGGCAGCGGCGTTGCCGCCGGCGGCCGCCGTGTGCAGCGCGACGGCCGTGCCGTAGTTGTTGCCGTAGCCGTTGTAGTACAGCGCCGAGAGCTTGAGGCCGCCGTTGGTATAGAGCGCCGTCACCGACTGTTGGGAGTTGCCTTTGCCGCGCCCTTCGCCGAAGGAGTAGGCGAAATCGAGCTTGAGGTTGTTCCACACGGGGGCGGTGTAGACCAGCGTGTTGTCGTCGTATATGGTGCCGAAGGCGACGTTGGAGTTGTTGCCGATCCAGGACTTGCTGGCCGCGTTCATCGACACCAGCGCGGTGAGCGTGGAGCCGAAGTAGCGCATGCCGCGCACGTCGGTGTGCATCATCGCCCAAGCGGCGGGCGAGAACTGGCGGCCGAGCTTGATCTCGCCGAAGCTGCCCGACAGGCCCACGGTCGACATCTGGTTGAAGAACGAGGTGGTCGCGCTCGAGTTGGGGCCGCCCGCCGTGCCGTTGGCGAGGTTGAGGTTGCCGTGCAGATGGAAGGTGGCCTTCATGCCGCCGCCCAGATCTTCGACGCCCTTGAAGCCGATGTTGCTCGCGCCGAGCCCGCCGTCCTTTGCACGGGTGTCGGTGGTGTCATGCGCGCTGGTGGGCAGATAGCCGGTGCCGCGGCTGTAGTTGGACATGTTGAGCAGGCCCATGTCCATGGCGCCGGTGATCGTCACGCTGCTCTGCGCCCATGCGGGCATGGCGGACAGGCACAGTGCGGACAGGGCTGTCGCCGTGGTCAGGGCCAGCGGGCCGCTCCATTGTTTTGCTTTCAAGTTGTCTCCTGGATGGATCTTTTGAGGGTCTTGTCTTGCGCTGCGGGCATTGCTCTGGAGCGCCGCATCGCTGACCGCAGTGTCACTTTCCGGCCGCTTCCGGTTTCGGCTTTTGGCGCCATTGATTTCTCTATCCGCGCCACTAGGGGATTCCGATAGGTTGTCGTAACCCGATGTTTTTGAAGGATTTTTCAGAAATTCGAGTAACTCACCCAGCAACGACGAAAGGCCCGTCGGAGCAAACTCCGACAGGCCAGATCGCGATGTGGATTCAGCGTTTAGATCGCCTGGGGAGGCGACGCGCGAAGCTGCTTCTTGTTGACCTTGCCAACGCTGGTCTTGGGGATCTCCGCGACAAAGCAGATGCGCTCGATCTCGGGCACGGCATAGGCGCTCAAGCGGCGCGCGCTCACGTGGCCGAGCAGGTGCTCGCGCACCGCCTGCGCACTGACCTCGCCTTTGGCCACCACATAGGCCATGGGGCGCTCGCCCCATTTCGCATCGGGCACGCCGATCACGGCGGCCTCCTGCACGCCGGGCACCTGGGTGATGAGGCCTTCGACCTCGATGGACGAGACCCACTCGCCACCGGTCTTGATGACGTCCTTCAGGCGGTCCACGATCTGCACCACGCCGTCGGCGTGCATCACCGCGATGTCCTGCGTGTGCAGATAACCTCCGTGCCAGAGCTCTTCGGACGCCTCGGGTTTCTTGAAGTACAGCGGCGTGAGCGCGGGCGAGCGCAGCACGATCTCGCCGCGCGTGACGCCGTCGCGCGGCACGTCCTGCATGTTCTCGTCGACCACGCGGAAGTCCACCATCAGCGAGGGACGGCCCGTGGAGCAGCGCAGCTTGAGGCCATCCTGCGCGGACAGCGGCTCGGCCTGCACCGGCGCGAGCGCAAGCGAGACGACCGGGCCGGTCTCCGACATGCCATAGCCCGCGAACACGTCCATGCCCTTGGCGAGCGCAGCCTCGCAGAGACCCGGCGGCAGCGCCGAGCCGCCGATGATGACCTTCCAGCCCGAAAGATCCTGTCCCGATTTTTCCGCGCCGCTCACCAGCATCTGCAGGATCGTCGGCACGCAATGCGAGAACGTGACCTTCTCGGTCTCGCGCAGTTTGAGCAGCACCTCGGGCAGATAGCGGCCCGGCAGCACGGTGCGCAGGCCGAGCAGGATGGTGATGTACGGAAAGCCCCAGCCCAGCACGTGGAACATCGGCGTGATGGGCATGTAGACATCGGCCGTGGACAGGCGCTGCGAGCCGCCGGGCGAGCACACGCTGAGCGCCGTCGCCATCGCGTGCAGCACGATGTGGCGGTGGCTGTAGCACACGCCCTTCGGGTCGCCCGTGGTGCCGGTCGTGTAGAAGGTCACGGCCTTGGCGTTCTCGTCGAGCTCGGGGAAGTCGAACGCCGCGCTCGCCTTGGTGACCAGCGCCTCGTATTCACCGGCCAAGGCCAGCGTGCTCTCGACCGGCTGGCCGTCGTCCGACAGCACGATGATGGTCTTGAGCTTGGGCATCTGGTCGCGGATCTGCTCGATGACCGCAAGGAAGTCGGTGTGCACCAGCAGCACCTCGGCATCGGAGTCATTGAGCGTGTAGAGAATCTGCGCGGGCGAGAGGCGCACGTTCACGGTGAACAGCGTGGCGCCCATCATCGGAATGCCGAAGTAGGACTCGAGATAGCGGTGGCTGTCCCAGTCCATCACGGCCACGGTCGTGCCCGGGCGCGTGCCAAGCGACGTGAGCGCGTTGGCGAGCTGGCCGATGCGGCGGTTGAAATCGCGGTAGCGGTAGCGCATCTCGCCGCGGTAGGTGATCTCCTGATCGCCATGCAGGCTCATGGAGTTGAGCAGCAGCTGCTTGATCAGCAAGGGATAGGTGTAGGCCGATGCGGTGGGCACCAGCAGGTTGTCGGATGGGTTCATTGCAATTCTCTGAAAATGGGTGAATCAACGGGAGGGTCGCAGCAGCAGATCGCCATCGACCACGTCCACGGCAAAGGTCGTCAGGCGCATGCCGGGCGAGCCCACGCACTCGCCGCTTCGGATGTCAAAGCGCAGGCCATGCGCGGGGCAGCTCAGTCGGTGGCCTTCGCAGGGGCCGCTCGCGATGGAGGCACCCGCGTGCGGGCAGCTGTTTTCCATCGCGAAGTACTGGCCGTCCACGTTCATCACGAGGATGGATTCCCCCTCCCCCATGAACACCAGCTTGCGCGCGCCGGGCGGCAGTGCATCGGCGCGGCCTGCGGGAATGGACGCCGGCATCAGCGCTCTCATGCGCTCACCCCATGCGGCAGGGCCTGCGCCATCGCGGCGAGCAGCTGTTCGGCGGGCACCGCGCCTGTGATCTGCACCCGCTCGTTGAACACATAGTGCGGCACGCCCTGGCTCGACAGACCGCACGAGCGCAGGCCGGCCTCCATGAGCTGCTCGGGCGAACATGCCACGCCCGCAGCGCCCGCGAGCTCCAGCAGCACGCGTGCCTGGCCGATGTCACGCCCCTGCACGAAATACGCGTCGTAGAGGCTTTCGACGAAGTCGCACATCGCGATCAGGCCGAGCTGCTCCTGCGCCACGTTGACCAGCGCACAGGCCAACGCCGAATTGGGAAAGCGCTCGATGGCATCGAACGCGAGCGTGATTCCCACGGGCCGCGCGTGGGCCTGCACCTGCGCGCGCCGCGCGAGCACGGCCTCGCGGCTGCCAAGGCGCGCCTCGTAGAACGCCTGGTAGGCCACGCCCTCGGTCGGAATGTGCGGCAGCAGCGTGCTGGCGTGCCAGCGCAGCTGCAGCGCGATGCCGGGGTCGTGCGCCAGCAGGCCGCGCAGAGCCGCGCGCAGATGGCGCAAGCCGATCCAGCACCAGGGACAGATCAGGTCGAGCGCGTAGTCCACGCGCAGCGCGGGAGCGCGGTCCAGTGTGGTGTCAGTGCTCATGTCGGATGCCTCGCTGCTTCAGGGACGCGCGAGTTCGCCGAGCAGCGCGTGCACGCCGTCCCAACGACCATAGCCCGCAGCGGGATTCAGGTGGCCGACCTCGCCGAGATCGACGAGGCGCGCGCCCCAGTCCCCGGCCCTCTGCTCCATGCTTTCGAAGCGCGCCAGCGGATCATTGCGGCTGGCGGCCAGGATGGCCGGAAACGGCAGCGCCGCGCGCGGCACCGGTGTCCAGCCGTTGGACTGCAGTTGCGACTGCGCGGGATAGCCCTCGGGAAGCGGCTCGTCGAGATCGGCGGGCGTGGCCAGCAGCGCGCCGCGAATCGGCCTTGAGAACTGCGTCGCCCAGTGCAGCGTGGTGATCACGCCCGCGCTGTGCGCGACGAGCACCACGGGGCCTTCCACGCTGTCGAGCGTTTCGACCAGCGCCTGCACGCGCGCCACGCGGCTGAGCTTGTCGTGCTCGAGCGGCGGCACCGTGACGGAGCGCGGCAGTTCCTTTTGCAGATGGGTCTGCCAGTGGTCTTCCACATGGTCGCGCAGACCGGGAACGAGCACGAAGGTGAGATCGGCGGGATAGTTGTGCATCAGTGGTCTCGCCTCGCTCAGAACGGCCGCGTGCCGATGATGCCCGCGCGCTCCATCTTGCGGTTACATGCGGGGTAGTCCATGACGGCGTAGTGCTGGGTCGCGCTGTTGTCCCAGATCGCGATGCTGTTGGGCTTCCAGCGCCAGCGCACCTGGTACTCGGGGATCTGCGCCTGGCTGATCAGATAGCGCAGCAGGTCGCCCGAGCCCGGGCTGTGGTCCTGACCGACGCGCACGCGTGAGGCGGTGTGGAAGTTGGTGAAGTGCGTGGTGAAGCCGTTCACATAGAGAATCTTCTCGCCCGTGTCGGCATGGGTGCGCACCACCGGATGCTCCGGATCGGGGAAGCGTTCTTTCAGCGCCAGACGCTTGTCCGTTGGCATGGCCGCACCGAAGGTGCACTCGATGCTGTGGCGCGCGCGCAGGTCGGCGATCTGCTCCTTCACCGACTGCGGCAGGCGCTCGTAGGCGAGGACCATGTTGGCCCACATCGTGTCGCCGCCGACGGTCGGGCATTCCACGCAACGCAGCACCGCGCCGAACTGCGGCACCTCGCGCCAGGTGGTGTCGGAGTGCCAGGAGTTCTCGTAGCGCTCCGGCGGGCTTTCGGCCGAACGGTAGATCTGCAGCAGGCCGGGATTCTCAGGATCGCTGCCGACGACCGGATGGTCTTCGAGATCACCGAACTTGCGCGCGAACGCGACATGGTCGGCGCGCGGAATGTCCTGATCGCGCAGAAACAGCACGCGGTGCGTGAGCAGCGCCTTGCGGATCTCCGCAAACAGCGCATCGTCGCGCACCGCGTCGCTGAGGCTCACGCCGGTGAGTTCAGCGCCGATGGAACAGGTCAGTTGTTCGACTCGCATAGTGTCTTGTCCCCTTGTGGGTGTTGAAATCGGTTGTTCAAAGTACGTCGCATCGGTCACCGCATTCGAAACTGGCGCGCGCCAGACGGGAGCGGCCGAGCAAGGGCCGCCCCGCAGCGAGGACTGCCTCGTTTCAGACGGTGAAGATGGCGCTGCCGATGATCTTTCGCGCTTCCATGTCGCGATGCGCCTGCACGGCATCGGCCAGTTCGTAGCGCTTGCTGATGTCAGCGCGGATGCGGCCCGAGGCGATGTGGTCGAACAGCTCCGCAGCCAGCGCGGCCTTCTCCGCCGGGTCGGCCAGATAGTCGGCCGATGCGGGACGGGTGAGGAACAGCGAGCCCTTCATCGCGAGGATCTGCGGATTGAACGGCGGAATCATTCCCGACGCCGTGCCCACGCAGACCATCAAACCACGGCGCTTCAAGCTGTTGAGCGAGCCTTCGAAGGTATCCTTGCCCACGCTGTCGTAGACCACATGCACGCCCTGCCCGCCGGTGATCTCCCGCACGCGCGCCGCCACGTCCTCGTGGCTGTAATTGATGGTGTGATCGCAGCCGTGCGCCTTGGCCACCTCGGCCTTGGCGTCGGACGACACGGTGCCGATCACGTTCAGCCCCTGCAGCTTGGCCCACTGCGACACCAGCAGGCCCACGCCACCCGCAGCCGCGTGCAGCAGAATCGTCTCGCCCCCCTTGAAGTCGTAGATGCGGCGCATCAGATACGCAGCCGTCAGACCGCGCATCGTGATCGCGGCTGCGGTCTCGAACGTGATGGCGTCGGGCAGGCGCATCAGCGTGGACGCGTCGATCAGGCGCTCCGTGCTGTAGGCGCCCAGAGTGTTGTGCGCGCCGGTGTAGGTCACGCGGTCGCCCACCTTGAAGGCCGTGACGCCAGCGCCCACCGCCGTGACCGTGCCACACGCATCGCTGCCGATGCCCGATGGCATCGGCGCGGGATAAAGACCGCTGCGGAAATAGGTGTCGGCAAAGTTCAGCGCCACCGCGCCATGCTGAAGACGCACCTGGCCCGCGCCCGGCGCACCGACTTCCACGTCCTCGTACTTGAGGACTTCGGGGCCACCAACTTCGTGGAAACGGGTCATCTTTGCCATGGGGAAACTCCAATCAATCAATCAACTAAATATCAAACACTCAGTGCATGAATGCGTCGCGGGTTTCGAGAATGAAATTGATATTCATCGAATATCCAATACCCGCAAACGCATTCACTTCCATTCAATGCCATCGCCGGATTTCAGCGAGAAACCAAAATCAATGAAAGGCATGGAAGCAGTGGATTGGACTATATGGATTCAGGCGAAGAATATTTCTCTATTCGCGCCAAGTTTTTCCCCAAAAGCGTCACTCATGGAAAACACCTAAGCCCTCGAAAGGCTGCCTCACCGGCAAGCAGAAACACCATAAACCATTGATCTATAAGCAAAATATCAAGAACAAGGTCAGTCGCCAAATTCGCATTCACAAGAAAGGCAGACGAGGCGTGCATGAAGTTGGCGCGATTTGAAAAAATCAGCGCAACGAGAAAACAAGATATTCAAATTAGAATCACCCCGCGACAGCGCACCTGTTCACCAAGCATATTCAACCGCGACACAATGCCCTTTCGTTATTTTCGAAAGTGACGCAGGCGCGTTCCCCTCTGATTTTCATTGTTTCCCCGAGGTATTCCGATGTCATATTCCGCCCCCATCAAGGACATGCTTTTCAACATGCGGCATCTCGCCGGCATCGACGCGCTGGCGCAGATTCCCGAGTTCGAGGATTTCGATGCGGACACGGCGCAGGCCGTGCTCGAGGAATGCGCGAAGTTCAGCGAAGGCGTGCTCGCTCCGCTGTACCGCGAGGGCGACATCCACCCGGCGAGCTTCGAGGGCTGCCACGTGACCACCGCGCCCGGTTTTCGCGACGCCTATCATCAGTTCGTCGCAGGCGGCTGGCAGAGCCTGCAGCATCCATCCGCGTTCGGCGGACAGGGGCTGCCCAAGACCATCAGCGCGGCCTGTGCGGAAATGTTCAACAGCGCCAACCTCGGCTTTTCGCTGTGCCCGATGCTGACCGACGGCGCCATCGAAGCCCTGCTCACCGCCGCCAGCCCCGAACTGCAGAACGCGTATCTGCACAAGCTGGTGAGCGGCGAATGGACCGGCACGATGAACCTCACTGAACCGCAGGCGGGCTCCGATCTCGCGCTGCTGCGCACGCGCGCCGAGCCGCAGGCCGATGGCAGCCACAAGATTTTCGGCACCAAGATCTTCATCACCTACGGCGAGCACGACATGACGGACAACATCGTCCATCTGGTGCTGGCGCGCGTGGCCGGCGCGCCCGAGGGCGTCAAGGGCATCAGCCTGTTCGTCGTGCCCAAGTTTCTGCTCAACGCCGATGGCGCGCCAGGCGAGCGCAACGACGTGCACTGCGTGTCCATCGAGCACAAGCTCGGCATCAAGGCGTCGCCCACCGCCGTGCTGCAGTTCGGCGACCATGGCGGTGCCGTCGGCTACCTCGTGGGCGAAGAGAATCGCGGGCTCGAGTGCATGTTCGTCATGATGAATGCGGCGCGCTACGGCGTGGGCATTCAGGGTCTGGCCGTGGCCGAGCGCGCCTATCAGCGCGCAGCCGCCTATGCCCGCGAGCGCGTGCAGAGCCGTCCGGTGGACGGCAGCGCCAAGAATAGCGTGACCATCATCCACCACCCCGACGTGCGCCGCATGCTCATGACCATGCGCGCGCTGAACGAGGGCTGCCGCGCGCTCGCGTGCGCCGCCGCTGGTGCGTTCGACCGCGCCCACGCGCACCCCGACGCGCAGGTGCGCGGCGAGCAGATGGCGCTCTACGAATTCATGGTCCCGCTTGTCAAGGGCTTCACCACCGAGTCGAGCGTCGAGGTCTGCAGCCTCGGCGTGCAGGTGCATGGCGGCATGGGCTTCATCGAGGAGACCGGCGCCGCGCAGCACTACCGCGACGCGCGCATCCTGCCGATCTACGAAGGCACGACCGCGATTCAGGCCAACGATCTGGTGGGCCGCAAGACGGCGCGCGACGGCGGCGCCCTCGCCCACTCCATCGCCGCGCAGATCGCCGAGACCGAAGCCGCATTGCACGCCAGCGGCAGCCCGGCAGCGACCGTGATGGCCGATCGTCTGGCCAGCGCGCGCAATGCGTTTCTCGACGTGGTGGACTTCATGGTGTCGAACGCCAAGGAGCGCCCGAACGAGGCCTATGCGGGCAGCGTGCCCTACCTGATGCTGACCGGCGCGCTGCTCTCCGGATGGCAGCTGGCGCGCTCGCTGCTGGCGGCCGAGCAGGCACTGGCCGATGGAGACGACGCGCCCTTCATGCGCGCCAAGGTGAGCACGGCGCGCTTCTTCGCCGAGCACATTCTGGCCAAGGCACCCGCGCAGGCCGACAGCATCCGCCACGGTGGCGGCTCGGTCATGGAGCTCGCGATGGACGCGTTCTGACCGGGCCCCGCCGCCGCAAGAAACTCACGCCGGTCGCGTCTGCCGCCACTGGCGTGGGCTCATGCCGAAGTTCACATGGAACCAGCGGGTGAACGACGCCTGGCGCGAGTAGCCGGTCAGCGACGCGACCTGACCGATGGAGTAGCGGCTGTTGTTCATGTAGCGCAGCACCAGGTTCTTGCGCACGGTGTCGAGCACCTCCGAGAAGCTGGTGCCGCTGTGGTCGAGCTGGCGCTGCAGCGTGCGCGTGCTCAGGTGCATCTGCTCGGCCACGCGCTCGATGCAGGCCTGCTCCAGCGGCATCAGCAGATAGATGTTCTTGCGCACCTCCTGCAGCAGCGCGTTGTCACCAAACGCGCGCAACGGCATGACCACGCTCTCCGCATAGCGCACCAGTTCAGGATCGGCAGCGGGGTTGGTGGCGTTCATGTCCACGGTGCGCAGCACCATGCCGTTGAACTCGCTGTTGAAGCTCACCGGGCAGCCGAAGAACTGCTTGTGCTGGTACTGCTCTGCGGGCGGCGGATGCATGAAGCGCACCTCCTTGGGCGACCACGCCGCGCCGAGCACGGCCTGACAGGTGCGCATCGCCACGCCCAGCACCAGCTCGCAGGACTGCGTCTGCGGAATCTGCGAGTCGATCAGCAGCTCGAAGCGCAGGATGCTGAGATCGCCCGACTGCTCCAGCGAGATCGCCGTGGCGTCGTTGAGCAGCTTGCGGTATTGAATGGCGCTCTGCCACATGTCGCGCAGGCTCGGCTGGTGGCGCATCAGCACGCCCAGAATCCCGAAGTCCAGCGTCTGCCGGTTCTGCGCCATCTGGATGCCGAACGCCGAACAGCCCGACTCCTTGGCCGCCAGATCGAGCAGCTTGCACAGCGTCTCGGCCGAGATGTGCCGATCCGATTCGACCAGCGCGCTCGCATCCAGTCCCACTTGCCTGAGCAATTGGTGTGAATTCACGCCTTGCAGATTGCAGACGTTCAAAAAACCGTTCAAGGTCACGGTCCTGACCAACGTATCCATAGCGCACCATCCGAAAAACGAGGCGAAGTTTTGACGACTTCACTTTGATCCCTATCAGGGTTTATACCGCATGGCGCGTTATGAGAAATCAATGTCGTGAAATGAGAAATTCAAACAGGCCATCTGCCTACAGTCAATGGTACGAGTTCACTCGACCTATGGCAGGAAACCAGAGACATGCACAAACCACACAACAACCTCCACGTCCCCGCCCGTCGTAGCCTGCTGCGCGCCGCATCGGCCATCGCCCTCGGCGCTGGCGTGAGCGGCTTCACCGGCCTGTCTGTCGCCGAAACCAAGCCCACGTCCGCGTGGCCCGACAAGCCCGTGCGCCTCGTCGTCGCCGGTCCTGCGGGCGGCTCGGCCGACGTGGTGGCACGCGCCCTGGGCGACCAGCTCAACCGGCTGTCCAAGCACCCCTTCATCATCGACCCCAAGCCCGGCGCGGCCGGCGTCATCGCGGTCAATGACCTGCTGCAGGCGCCCGTGGACCCGAACACGCTGCTGGTCGGCGTCAGCTCGCTCGTCAGCGAAATCCCGCACATCGTGAAGATGCGGCAGGACACCCGCAAGGCCATCGTGCCCCTGGCCGATCTCGCGCGCGGCGGCATCGTGCTGGTGACGGCACCCGGCGTCGCCGCGAAAAACCTCGCGGAAGTGATCCAGCTGAGCAAGTCGTCGCCCGCAGGCCTGAGCTACGCCTCCTACAGCCCCGGCACCATGTCGCACGTCGCGGGCCTGCTGCTCGCGCAGGCAACCGGCGCCAAGCTCGAACATGTGGCCTACAAGGGCTCCACCGCAGGACTCAACGACGTCATGGGCGGCCATACCCCGCTGATGTTCGACGGCCTCGCCACATCCCTGCCCTTCATCCGCTCGGGCAAGATCAAGGCGATCGCCATCACCTCCCCTCAGCGCTCGCCCCTGCTGCCCGACGTTCCCACCTTTCAGGAGGCCGGCCTGCCGCAACTCACCTACACCGGCTGGATGGGCCTGTGGGCCAACAGCGCCCTGCCCGCAGACAAGCAACTGATGATCCAGCAACTGGTGCAACAGGCCATGGACACGCCAGAGTTCAAGCACGCGCTGACCCAGTCCGGCTTCGAGCCCGGCAGCCGCCGCAGCACGCAGGCACTGCACACGGAACTGCTCGCGGACTACGAGCGCGTGGGAAAGGTGTTGAAGGGGGCGAACATCAAGCTGTGACGGGCAGATGAGCTGGCGTCCTCCTTCAATCCGAGGGAGGCGCCCCATCCTCCTCGAACGCCCCATCCGGCAGCCGCGTACCGCACCACGGGCAGTGTCTCGCGAAGACGTACTCGCCATTGATGCACCAGCACGGGTCTTCATAGCGAAAGAGCTCGAACGAAAAGCGCACGCGCGCGTCGAGTGAGGTCACCGCGTCAAACATGCTCAGGCAGCAGTACCGCGCGACACGCCCTCGCCGCGTCACACGCTCGGGATTCAGCTCGTCAAGCAACGCTCCCGCCCAAGCCTGACACTGCGCGCAATCTTCGCAGTGCAAAGCGGCGTCGAAGATCGACTGTTCAGGAAAACCTGACCGCTCGACCTCGATGCATCCAGTGACCGCCAACTGAAGCGCCGCGTCGTCGCGCAGGCGTTCCCGTTGGGCGGAGAGGACTTGTCTTGCAGAGGTGCATGCGGCGATCGTTGTCATGCGCGAATGGTAGCGGCTTGCGCTCTCTGCCGGCTCCTGCTGCCCCAGACAGTCAGAAGTCAGATCAGGCCGCGATGGTTCCGCCGGACTTCGCCAGCACGGCAAGCGCGTTGCGCGCCGCGCCCAGCCCCATGTTCACGTAGGCGTCACCGGTGACGCCTCCAATGTGCGGACTGAGGATGAAGCCCGGCTGGTTCTGGAAGGAATGGCCCGCCGTCATCGGCTCCACCGCAAAGCTGTCCAGCCCCGCCATGCGGACCTGTCCGACCTGCACCGCCGCCAGCAGGGCCGCTTCGTCAATGAGGCCACCGCGCGCTGTGTTCACGATGATCACTCCCTTGCGGCACTTTGCCAAGGTCTGTGCGTTGATCATCTGGCGGTTGTCCTCTGTCAACGGGCAATGCAGCGAGACCACGTCCGACTCGCGCCAGATGGTCTCCAGATCGGCCTGCTCCACGTTCTCGGGCCAATGCCTGGCATAGGGGTCGAATCCGAGCACGCGCATGTCCAGTGCCGCAGCCATGCGCGCGAAACGCTGGCCGATGGCGCCCATGCCCACAAGCCCGATGGTCTTGCCACCAAGCTCAAGGCTCTTGTGCGTGGCCTTGTCCCAGAGGCCTTCATGCATGCGCTCATCGAGCTGCGGAACCGACTTGGCACAGGCCAGCAGCAGCGCCAGCGCCTGCTCCGCGACGGCCGAGGCGTTGGCGCCGATGGCGGCCACCACCTCGATGCCGCGCTGCTGTGCAGCGACTTTGTCGATGGTGTCGGTGCCGCTGCCGTGCTTGGAGATGACCTTGAGCGATGGCGCCGCATCCATGGCCGCCGCGCCCACCTTGCTGTAACGCACGATGATGGCGACCGGATCATGCTCGCGGCACAGCGCCACGATGTCATCTTCGGTGGGGGTCTTTCCTGCGTAGACGATGTCGTAGTCGGCCAGCAGCGCGAGCGCCTGCGGAGCAAGGTCCGCGGCGGTGATCAGAATGCATCCTTGGCTCAAAGCACTTCTCCTTCCTTCAGCATACCGGCGGCACGCAGTGCGGCCGGCAGCCACGCGGATGCCGTGTCGCCACGCGCGATGGCTTCGATGCGGGTCGCTTCATCGGCCACCTTCCTGACAGCCAACGGCATCATCGCGGCGGCCTTCGCGCGCTCTATCACCACCACGCCATCGGCATCACCCACCACCAGATCGCCCGGATTCACGGTCACGCCACCCGCGGAGATCGGATGATTGATGCGCCCAGGCACGAACTTGGTCGGGCCCGCAGGATTGAAGCCCGCGCTGAATACCGGAAAGTCCAGATCGAGCAGCTCGAGTCGATCACGAATCGCGCCATCGACGATCACGCCACCAAGCCCCAGCTTCTTGCAGGCGCTGAGCATCAGCGTGCCCATGAGCGCAGCGGTCTGATCGCCCTTGCCGTCGATGACCAGAATGTCGCCGGGACGGGCCAGCGCGATGGCCGCGTGGATCATCAGGTTGTCGCCAGGGCGCACCTCCACGGTGAAGGCCGGACCGGCGAGCTTCATGCGCTTGTGCACTGGAGCAACGCGGCTGTGCATGGTGCCGCGCCGACCCGCCACGTCGGCGAGGATGGCGGCTTGGAAAGTGCCTGCCTGCTGAACGACGTCGCTTGCGACGCGTTCGATGTTTCGGATGATTTCGGGGAGCTGGTTCATGATGGTGTGTTTGCGCTTGACAATGAATGAAAGTAAGGAGGTAAGAACGGCGTGGATCGGCGGGCTCAACCCGCTTGAATGTTTCCTTCGCGAATGACCTTGCCCCACTTGGCGAAGTCGGCCTTCTGCGTTGCGGCGAGCTGCGCCGGAGATCCGCCCACAAGCGTCACGCCAAGCTTGTCCGCCAGCGCGACTACGGCTGGGTCCTTGAGCGCCGCGTTGATTTCCTGATTCAGCCGCTGGACGATGACGGCCGGTGTCTTGGCCGGTGCAAAGACCGCCTGCCACTGCTCGACCACGAAATCGCTCAGACCCACTTCCGCCATGACAGGCACATCAGGCAACGCCGACAGACGCGCGCTTGATGTGACCGCCAGCGCACGCAGCTTTCCAGCCTGCACATGCGGAAGTGCTGCCGCTGCCGGTGCGAACATGAACTGCACCTGCTCCCCCAGCGTGTCCTGCAGCGCGGGCGTGTCGCCCTTGTACGGAACGTGGATGAAGCTCGCACCCGTGCGCTGCTGCAGCAGCTCGCCCTGCATTTGCAGAATCGTTCCGTTGCCGCCCGAAGCAAAAGCCAGCTTGCCCGGCCGGGCCTTGCCCGCCGCGATCAACTCGGCCACCGTATGGAACGGCTGCTTCGCACCGACCACCAGAATGTGCGGAATGGTGCCAATGGTGACGACGGGCTCGAATCCAGCAATCGGGTCGTAGGAAAGCTTGCCCATCAGGTGCGGCGCAATCGCCTGCGGACCGATCGAGGTGCCCAGCAGCGTGTAGCCATCAGGCGTCGCCTTGGCGACGAACGCTGCACCGATGGTTCCGGTGGCACCGGGCTTGTTGTCGACGATGACGTTGGTGCCCAGCGCACCACCCACGCGCTGCGCCGCGTTGCGCCCAAGCACATCGGTGCTGCCACCCGGAGGATATGGAACGACCCAGGTGATGACGCGTCCCTTGGGCCAGTTGTCCTGCGCCAGAGCGGGGCCAAAGGCGATGCTCGCGCCAATTGCCGCAAGCAGGTCGCGTCGAGAAATCGAGTGAAGAGACGTCATGAGGTTCTCGTGAGTTATGAAATGAAAAAGTCGGTAGCAACCGCCGTCGGCATGGTTGTTGATGTGGCTGACGCTGCGGTCGGCACATCAAACCCATACAAGACCGCCGGGTTGTGCACCAGGACCTGTTCCAGCGCGGCCGTCCGAGCAGACTGCCCCGCCCAATGGGCCAGGCGGTCGATCTGGCGCGCGTCGTCGGGCATGGGCTGCAAACCAGCGCTCGCCGTGGCGTGCGGCCAGTCGCTGCCCCAGATCACGCGCTCCGGGGCGGTGCGCAGGTAGTCCGTGGCGAGCGCATCCAGCGCCGGGTCTTCCACACTGCGCTGCTCACTCACGATGTAGCCACCGGAGAGCTTGATCCATGCAGCGCCGGAATCGAGCAGATCCAGAATCAGACGATGCGCCGGATGACGCCCACGCATGGCGGGAGAGATGCGTCCGAAATGGTCGAACACCATCGGCACCGGCAGGCGGCGCAACACGCTCTCCATCTCCACCAGCGCATCAGCCGCCATCAGGATCTGCATGTGCCAACCGAGTTCTGCGATGCGCTCGGCCACGGGCAACAGCGTCTCGGTCGAACCGACCACGCCCAGCGACAGGTTGAACCGCACGCCGCGCACCCCCAGGTCATTCAGGTGCTGCAACTCGGCATCGCTTTCGCTGCCATCAATGACGGCGACACCGCGCGCAACGTCCGAACCCAGTCGGCGCAAGCCTTCCGTCATGCAACGGTTGTCGGTGCCATAGGTGGATGGCGTCACCAACACCACGCGCCGCGTGCCGATCCTGCGCTGCAGCGCCTTGTATTCCTCCACCCCTGCATCCGGTGGATGCAGCCGAGCCTCGGGCGCTGAGGGAAACCGATGGTCGTAGACATGCACATGGCAATCGCAACCATCCGCCGGGATCCGTGTTTCGGGGAATCCATGACCTGCCGAAAAGGGCGCGGAAGCATCCCTGCATTGATCCTGCATGTTTTGATTTCCTGTCAGCAACGAAGAACGAGAAGAAAAAGGAAGATCGATGCCGGGGAACGCCGTACTCAATCGATGCTGGCGCCCGAAGCCTTCACGATCTTCCCCCAGCGCGGCACTTCGGCCGCGAGGAACTGGCTGAACTTCTGCGAAGTACCACCGAGCACATCGCCGCCTTCGGAGCGCAGCTTTTCGATCACATCGGGCTGGGTCAGCGCTTCGTTGATGGCGGTATTGAGCTTCTCGACCACCGCGGCAGGCGTGCCCTTCGGGGCCAGCACGCCATACCAGGAGATCGCCTCGAAATCCTTGTAGCCGAGCTCGGCCAGCGTCGGCGTATCGGGCAACTGCGGCGAGCGCTTCAGCGAGGTCACGACAATGGGGCGCAGCTTGCCGTTGCGCACATGTCCAAGCAGCGTGGGAATCGCCGACATGTAGAGATCGATGCTGCCGCCCATAAGGTCGGTCATGGCCTGCGCCGCTCCTTTGTAGGGCACATGGCGCAATGTGATGCCGGCGGCGTTTTCCGCCTGCTCGCCCGCGAGGTGGGCTACCGTGCCGTTCCCCGAATAGCCGAGCGTGAGTGCATCCGGCTTGCCCTTGGCCGCAGCAATCACGTCAGCGAAAGTCTTGTACTTGCTGTCCATGCCCGCCGCCATGACGATGGGTGCCGAGGAAACCAGCGCCACCGGCACCAGGTCCTTGAGCGGGTCATATGGCAGCTTGGAATACAGCCAGGGATTGATTGCCAGATTGCTGGTCTGGCCCATCACCAGCGTGTAGCCGTCGGGACTCGCCTTGGCAGTCGCGTCGACGCCAAGATTGCCGCCAGCGCCCGGTCGGTTGTCGACCACGATGCTCCACTTGGTCCGGTCCGTGATCTTCTGCGCGACCGCGCGCGCAATCATGTCGGTGCCGCCACCGGGTGGGAACGGAACAATCAGACGAACGGGCTTGTTGGGATAGCCATCCTGCGCGGCAGCGGGCTGGGCAAGTGCTACGAGCGCCGTGAGCCCCAGTGCCGCCGCACCGACCAGGCGCAGACGCGCGCGTTGAAATCCCGAAATGCGTTGATGTGCCATGGTTTGTCTCCGAATATGCAAAGTCTGGAAAGTCACATCCGGGTGGCATCCCGAACATGGACGGACTTTACGAAGGAGTTTCACTCTATACAATAGCGTTGCGCACAACGAAACACATTGCACTGTGAGAAATACCAAATCTGCCCCTGCATCACCCATCGGCAAGCCCCGCGTGCTCCGCTCCATCGTCAAACCAGACGACATGTCCGAGTCGTCTGAAGACGAACAAAGCAGCGGCCCGGGAGGCGGTGGCGTCATCGCGGTAACGCGCGCGCTGCATCTGCTCGAAGCCTTCAATCTCGGAGAATCCCAGCTCCCGCTGGCCGAGCTGAGCCGCCGCTGCAATCTGCACAAGACCACGGTGCTGCGCCTCGCGCGCACGCTGGCGCTGTCGGGCTACATGGTGCAGCGTGAAAATGGTGAGTGGCGACTCGGCCCCGCTGCCGGTTGGCTCGGTGCGCGGTATCAGGCCGGATTCGATGTGCAGAACGAACTGGAGCCCGCCCTGCGCGAGCTCGCCCAGCAGATCGGTGAAAGCGCCGCGTTCTACGTGCGCGAGGGCAATGTGCGCACCTGTCTCGTACGCGTGGAGGGCCCGCAGGCGCTGCGGCACCATGCACGCATGGGCGAAGGTCTGCCCCTGGATCAGGGCTCGCCGGGCCGCGTGCTGCTGGCCTTTGCGGGTGAGCCCGGAGAACTCTACGAACAGATACGAAAACGCGGCTACCACTGGTCCATCGGCGAACGTGAATCGGGTGTCTCCACCGTGTCCGCACCGGTATTCGGCATGCACTGGCGACTGCTGGGGTCGCTATGCATTTCGGGCCCAGCCTCGCGACTACCCCAGGCGCGGCTCGAAGAACTCGCACCCGCGGTGATCACCGCCGCCAACAAACTTTCGTATGTGCTGGCCGCAAGCTCAAGCACGCCCTTGCAACGCCAGACGGCCTCCTGGCATCCGTGAGCGGACTCAACCAGCCCCCTGCCCCGGCACTACGATTCCGAACGTCGTTCGCCCATCCATCGATTGCGCGAACGTGCTGCCGCCGTGCATCTTGGCGATGGCCTGCACGATGGCCAGACCCAGGCCGTGGTTGCGGTCGGCGTTGTGGCGTGCGGAGTCTGCGCGGTAGAAACGGTCGAAGAGGTGGCGCAGATGGGTCTGGGGAATGTCGGCGCCCGCATTGGTCACGCTGATCATGGCGACGGCGTCGCGCTCTCCGTCCTGCTCGCGCGCATCGATGCCGATGACGATGGTGGAGCCCGAGGTGGCATAGCGCGTGGCGTTGCTCAGCAGGTTGGAGACCGCGCGGCGCATGAGCGGGGCGTCGATGCGGGCGTCGGCGTCGCCGTGCACCTCGACCTTGAGATTCGCGTCGAGCGCGACCGCCTCGTAGAACTCCACGACGTCGTTCACCACGCCAGCGAGGCTGCAGACGCGGGTCTCGCGCGCGCCGACGCCGCGGTCCGCGCGCGAGAGAAACAGCATGTCGCCGACGATGCCCGCGATGCGCCGCAGGTCCTCCAGATTGGACTCGAGCACCTCGCGCATTTCCTGCACCGCGCGCGGCTTTCTGAGAACCACCTCGGTGCTCGATATCAGCGTGGCGAGCGGCGTGTTCATCTCGTGCGCCACGTCGGCGTTGAAGGATTCCAACTGGCGATACGCGTCGGACAGACGGTCCAGCAGCGCATTGAATTGGGTGACCAGCGGCAGCAGTTCCTGCGGCAGACCGCCGCCATCGAGCCGGCGCGCAAAATCCCGCGCCGACAGCTCGCTGATCTGCGCGACCAGCGACTGGATGGGCCGCAGGCTGCTGCGCACCAGCAGTCCGCCGAACAGCGACAGCAGCAGCGAGCCGGCGATCATCGACGCGAACAGCGTCCAGGCAAGCGCGCGCAGCAGCGCGTCGTCGGGGCGGCGATCCATCACCAGTGTGGCGACGGCGTCATGCACATGGTCCATGTAGGGTGACGTGACCTTCACCGCGAACGTGCGCTTGAGCGTGTGCTCGGACCCGAGCGCGGGAACGCGGCTGTCGTAGAGCACAGCGCCGTCCTTGTCCACGATGAAAATGGAGTAGTCGTCATGCCCCGCGAGAAAATCGGTGAGCATGTGGCCCAGCGACTTGCCCTTGTGCTCGGTGCTGTCGTCGGCCAGCACATGGACGAGCGCGCGCTGCTTCTGGTCCATCATGTCTTTCTGGCGCGCGGACAGCGTGGTGTCGAAGACCAGGTAGACCGCAATGCTCACCGCGCCGAGGCCCAGCATCGACAGCAGCGCCAGCCAGCGCGACAGCCGCCGCCCCAGATGCGGAACGCCGCTGGTCGCATTGCTCATGGCTGCTCTCGACTCTCCAGCACGTAGCCCATGCCGCGCACCGTGTGGATCAGCGGAGTCGCGAACGGCTGGTCCACCTTCATGCGCAAGCGGCGCACCGCGACTTCCACCACGTTGGTCTCGCTGTCGAAATTCATGTCCCAGACCTGCGAGGCGAGCTCGGTGCGCGAGAGCACCTCGCCCTGCCTGCGCAGCAGCAGCGCGAGCAGGTTGAACTCCTTGGCGGTGAGCTCCAGCCGCACGCCCGCGCGCACGGCCCGGCGGCGGATCAGGTCGACCTCGAGATCGGCCTCGCGCAGCGCCGTGGGTTCGGGTGACGAGGGATGGGACTGGGCCCGGCGCAGCAGCACCTGGATGCGCGCGACCAGTTCCGAGAACGCGAACGGCTTGATCATGTAGTCGTCGGCTCCTCCCTGCAGCCCACGCACCCGGTCTTCGACATCGGCGCGCGCGGTGAGCATCAGCACCGGCGTGGACTTGGTCTGGCGCAGCGCCGCAAGCACCGACAGACCGTCGATTCCCGGCAGCATGCCGTCGAGAATGATGACGTCGTAGTCCAGCTCCATCGCGAGGTGCAGGCCTTCGATGCCATCGGTCGCGACGTCCACCACGTAGCCCTCTTCGGCGAGGCCCTTGCGCAGGTACTCGCCCAGTTTGGCCTCGTCTTCGATCAGCAGCAGTCTCATGCCGCGCATTTTCCCGGATTTGGCGCGCGGCCGCAGATTACAAATTTGTAATCTTCCCGACGCCTTGCTGACCATCGGCGCTCTCTACATTCTGCGCAGCCGCACATTGGGGACGCTGCAAGCGGCAGCGGCCCTCCGCCCGATTTCCGCCGCTTCATTCCGATGGCGGCATTCACGGCCCTGTGCGCAAGAACGAACGACAGATTTCCAGAGAAGCACACATGGCCTCCCCTTCCTTTCCGCTGCATCGCGCGCTCGCGGTCTCCGTGCTCGCGCTCACGTTGTCGATCCGTGCTTCGGCCGAATCCCCGCACCGCACCACGTTGGCCGAGGCGCTGAACAAGTCTCTGGCCGCAAACCCCGGCCTGCAGGCCGCCCGCCATGGCGCGGCCGCGACCGAGGGCGCGGTGCTGCAAAGCCAGGCGCGCCCGAATCCCGAGCTGGCCTTCACGCAGGAGGACACGCGCTCGCAGACCCGCTCAAGCACCGTGCAGATCAATCAGCTCATCGAGCTGGGCGGCAAGCGCGAAGCCCGCATGCGGCTCGCGGAAGTCGAGCGGGCGACGGCCCATACAGCACTTGCCGAGGCGGAGGTGGCGCTGCGCTTTCAGGTGGCCAATCATTTCAACGATCTGCTGCTCGCCCAGCAGCGCGTGGAATGGGCGCGCCAGACGCAGGAACTGGCGGCCCGCGCGCTCGACGCCGCGCACAAGCGCGTGCAGGCCGGCAAGGTGCCGCCGCTCGAGGCCAGCCGTGCGCAGGTGGCCGAGGCCAATGCCGGGCTCGAGGTGCAGCAGGCGCAGTCGCAGGTGCTGGTCGCGCAGCAGAACCTCGCATCGCTCTGGGGCGGAAAGGCCGCCGAGATCGGCGAGGCCAAGGGAGATTTCTCGGTCCCGGTGGAGCCCCCCTCGCTCGAGCGGATCGAAGAGCGCCTGAACCAATCGCCCGCCATGGTGCTCGCGCAGCACGCGCTCGAGCAGAGCCGCGCGGCGTCGGAACTCGAACGCGCCAAGCGCACGCAGGACCCGACACTGAGCCTCGGCGTCAAGCGCGCGAGCGAAGTCGGTCGCAATCAGGTGGTGCTGGGCGTCAGCATTCCGCTGCCGCTGTTCGACAGCAACGCGGGCAATCAATTGCAGGCGCTGCGCAAGGTGGATCAGGCCGAACAGAAACTGCAGGAGCAGCGGTTGCAGCTGCAGGCCTCGGTGCTTGCCGCCCGGCAGCAATGGCTGGGCAGCAACCGGCAGGTCGCGCTGCTGCAAGCGCAGGTGCTGCCCACGGCGCAGTCGGCCTACGACGTGGCTGTGCGCGGCTTCACGCTCGGCAAGTTCAATTTTCTGGATGTGCTCGATGCGCAGCGCACGCTGTTCGACGCCCAGCGCCTGCTGCTCGAGCAGCTCATGAACTCCCATCGCGCGAGCGCCGAAATCGATCGGCTGCTGGGCACGTCCTCCTCCTTCATCACCCCATCCGGAACCTGAACGATCATGTCCGAGAAAACGTCCTTCGACTCCTCCCTCACCACGCCCAAACACTGGATAGCCGTGGCCGTGATTCTGGCCTGCGGCATGGTGGGTGGCGCGCTCATCCTGCGCACGCCCGGTGCACCGGCAGCATCCGCCGGGCACGCCGATGCGGACTCGCACAAGGATGGCGAGCACCAAGACGAGAAGCCCGCTAGAACCGCTACAGCCCCCACAGCTGCCGAACCCGCCAAGCCCGGCGATCACAAGGAGGCGGCAGCTCACGACGATCACGAACATCACGATGACGAAGCCGAAGCCAAAACAGGCAAACCGGCTGTCGTGACCAAGGCCCAGGCCGACGAGCATGGCCATGATCACGAAGAAGAGGAAGGCGTCGTCAAACTCAGCGAAGCGCAGTCCGGCGCCATTGGCATCACGCTCGGCAAGGCCGGTCCCGCCGCCATCCGCAAGCTGCTGACGCTGCCCGGCGAAATCCGTTTCGACGAAGACCGCACGGCCCATGTGGTGCCGCGCGTCGCGGGCGTGGTGGCCTCGGTGCACGCACGATTGGGCGAACAGGTGCGCAAGGGCCAGCTGCTCGCGGTGATCCAGAGCGCGACGGTGTCGGACCAGCGCAGCGAGCTGCAGACCGCGCAGAAGCGCCTCGCGCTGGCGCGCACCACCTTCCAGCGCGAAAAGCAGCTGTGGGAGGAAAAGATCTCCGCCGAGCAGGACTACCTGCAGGCCCGCCAGGCCATGCAGGAGGCGGAGATCGCCGTCGCCAATGCGTCGCAGAAGCTCTCGGCCATCGGCGCGGGTACGGGCGGTGCCAGCGGCTACGAGCTGCGCTCGCCGATCTCGGGCACCGTGGTCGAGAAGCACCTCACGGTCGGTGAATCGGTCGCGGAGAACACGGCCTCGTTCACCGTGTCCGACCTCGGGTCGGTCTGGGCCGAGATGAACGTCTCCGCGCCCCAGTTGCCTCTCGTGCGCGTGGGCTCGTCAGTGACGGTGCGCGCCACGGCATTTGAATCGCGCGCCGAGGGCAAGGTCGCCTATGTGGGTGCGCTGATCGGCGAGCAGTCGCGCGCGGCCCCGGCGCGCGTGGCGCTGGCCAATCCCAAGGGCATGTGGCGGCCTGGCCTGTTCGTCGACGTCAGCGTGCTGGCCGACGAGTCGCAGGTGCCGGTCGCGGTCGAGGCCGCGGCCATTCAGCGCCCCGATGGAAAGGAGAGCGTGGTGTTCGTGCCTGCGGATGGCGGCTACAGGGCCCAGCCAGTCCAGCTGGGCCGCAGCGATGGCAAGACCACCGAAGTGGTCTCCGGGCTCAAGGCCGGGCAGGACTATGTCCGGAATGGCTCCTTCATGCTGAAGGCCGAACTGGGCAAGGCATCCGCCGAGCACACGCACTGACAGGAAGCGGTACATCCCATGTTTGAGCGCATCATCCGCTTCGCCATAGAGCAGCGCTGGCTGGTCATCATCGCCGTGTGCGCGATGGCGGTTCTCGGCGTCTTCAGCTATCAGCGTCTGGCCATCGACGCCGTGCCCGACATCACCAACGTGCAGGTGCAGATCAACACGCAGGCCCCCGGCTACTCGCCGCTCGAGACCGAGCAGCGCATCACCTACCCCATCGAGACGGTGATGGCCGGTCTGCCGCATCTGGAGCAGACCCGCTCGCTGTCACGCTACGGGCTCTCGCAGGTCACCGTCATCTTCAAGGACGGCACGGACATCTACTTCGCGCGCCAGCTCGTCAACGAACGGATCCAGGAAGCGCGCGAAAGGCTTCCCGCCAACATCTCGCCGAGCATGGGACCGATCTCCACCGGCCTCGGCGAAATCTACCTCTGGACCGTGGAGGCCGAGGACGGCGCGAAGAAGGAAGACGGCACGCCCTACACACCGATGGATCTGCGCGAGATACAGGACTGGGTCATCAAGCCGCAGCTCCGCAACGTGCCCGGCGTCACCGAAATCAACTCGATCGGCGGCTTCGCCAAGCAGTATCTGATCGCGCCGCATCCCGACAAACTGGTGTCCTACGGCATCTCGATGGACAAGCTGGTCACCGCGCTGCAGAACAACAACACCAACGTCGGCGCGGGCTACATCGAGCGCCAGGGCGAGCAGTATCTGATCCGTGCCCCCGGCCAGGTGCGCAACGTGGACGATCTGAAAAACGTCATCGTCACCACCGCCCAGGGTCAGCCGGTGCGCATCCGCGATCTGGCAGATGTGGAGCCGGGCCGCGAGCTGCGCACCGGCGCGGCCACCGACAACGGTCGCGAGGTGGTGCTTGGCACCGTCTTCATGCTGATCGGCGAGAACAGCCGCATGGTCTCCAAGGCCGTGGATGCGCGCATGGACTCCATCCGCAAGAACCTGCCCGAGGGCGTGAAGATCGTCACCGTCTACGACCGCACCACGCTGGTCGAAAAGGCGATCGCCACGGTCAAGAAGAATCTGGTCGAAGGCGCGGCGCTGGTCGTCGTCATCCTGTTCCTGTTCCTCGGCAATCTGCGCGCGGCGCTGATCACGGCGCTCATCATCCCGCTGTCAATGCTGTTCACCTTCACCGGCATGGTGCACTACCGCATCAGCGCCAATCTGATGAGTCTCGGCGCGCTGGATTTCGGCATCATCATCGACGGCGCGGTCGTCATCGTCGAGAACTGCGTGCGGCGCCTCGCGCACGCCCAGCAGCACAAGGGCCGGCTGCTCACGCGCAGCGAACGCTTTCACGAAGTCTTCGCCGCCGCCAAGGAAGCGCGCAGGCCGCTGCTCTTCGGACAGCTCATCATCATGGCGGTGTACCTGCCGATCTTTGCGCTCACCGGCGTCGAGGGCAAGATGTTCCACCCCATGGCGCTGACCGTGGTGCTGGCGCTCGCCGGGGCCATGATTCTGTCGATCACCTTCATCCCCGCTGCGATCGCGCTGTTCATCGGCAAGCGCGTGGCCGAGAAGGAAAACCGCCTCATGACATGGGCGCGCAAGGCCTACGAGCCGCTGCTTGGCGGCGTGATGCGCATGCCGCTGGTGGTGATCGCCACCGCCGTCGTGGCCGTGACGCTGAGTCTGCTGCTCGCGTCCCGCATGGGCAGCGAGTTCGCGCCCAATCTCAACGAAGGCGACTTCGCGATCCAGGCGCTGCGCGTGCCCGGCACCAGCCTCACGCAGTCGCTTGAAATGCAGATGCAACTGGAGAAAACGCTCAAGGAACAATTCCCCGAGATTGACCGCATCTTCGCGCGCACCGGCACGGCCGAGATCGCGTCCGACCCCATGCCGCCCAACATCTCGGACGGCTACATCATGCTCAAGCCACGCGCCGCATGGCCCGACCCCAAGCGCAGCCGCGAGGACCTGCTCGCCGCCGTGCAGCAGGTCGTCGAAGCCATTCCGGGCAGCAACTACGAGTTCTCGCAACCGATCCAGCTGCGCTTCAACGAACTGATCTCCGGCGTGCGCAGCGACGTGGCGGTGAAGGTGTTCGGCGACGACACGCAGGTGCTTGAGCGCACCGCGCAGTCCATCGCCGCGATGCTGCAGAAAGTGCCCGGCGCTTCCGAGGTGAAGGTCGAGCAGACCACCGGTCTGCCAATGCTCACCGTGCAGGTGGACCGCGAAAAGGCCTCGCGCTACGGCCTCAACATGGGCGACGTGCAGCAGACCATCGCCACCGCAATGGGCGGCCAGGAGGCGGGCACCGTGTTCGAAGGCGACCGGCGCTTCGACATCCAGGTGCGCCTGCCCGAATCCATCCGCAGCGACCTCGCAGCGCTCGAGCGCCTGCCCATCGCGCTGCCCCGCGTGGGCGAGAGCCGCCAGGGCTTTGTTCCGCTCTCCGCCGTCGCATCGCTGGACCTCTCCCCCGGCCCCAACCAGGTCAGCCGGGAAGACGGCAAGCGCCGCATCGTCGTGAGCGCCAACGTGCGCGGCCGCGACATCGGCTCGTTCGTCGAACAGGCCCAGCGCGAGCTTGACGGCGTAGCCCTGCCCAGCGGCTACTGGACGCGCTGGGGCGGTACGTTCGAGAACATGCAGTCCGCCCAGAAGCGCCTGCAGATCGTGGTGCCCGCCGCCCTGCTGCTGGTGTTCACGCTGCTGTTCGCGATGTTCGGCAACGTGCGCGACGGGCTCATCGTCTTCACTGGCATTCCATTCGCGCTCACCGGCGGCATTCTTGCGCTGTGGCTGCGCGACATCCCACTGTCGATCTCCGCCGCCATCGGCTTCATCGCGCTCTCGGGCGTCGCCGTGCTCAACGGCCTCGTCATGATTTCATCGATACGCGGCCTGCGCGAAACCGGCATGTCAGTCCCCGAAGCCGTGCACACAGGCGCCATCTCGCGTCTTCGTCCAGTGCTGATGACGGCACTGGTCGCATCGCTCGGATTCGTCCCCATGGCAATCGCCACCGGCACAGGCGCCGAGGTGCAGAGACCTCTAGCGACGGTCGTGATCGGCGGCATCCTGTCGTCCACGGTGCTGACGCTGCTGGTGCTGCCGCTGCTCTATCGATTGGTTCACCGAAAGGATCCGTCGGAGGAAGGGGACGTGAAGACGTAAGGCACAAGGCGTAAGGCGTTCCGGGTCCTTTGAACTCACAGCCGGAGGCAGCGCTCTGGTTGGTCGGATCAAACCGTACAATTTCGATGCAACAGAAGCAACGGCCAACTTCGCAATGGCAAATGGCCGCGCACCGGTGGTCTGCCACCGACTTTGGGGAGTGACCCGCACATGCTGACAAAGGGACCCGTCATCGCTGGAGTCAAGCCCGGCTGGAGCCAGCTTTCGAGCGGGCCGTCCAAGGCCGTTTTCCGCGGGACGGTGTTTCGATGCCTCAAGGCCGTTTGGCCATATGAGACTGTCGTCGACTTCATGGTGGTGATCGATCATGACTCGCCTTGCGGCTTTGCCCTGATCGTCGCGACCGGCTACAAGGCCGGTCACGTTCTCGTGCGACTGCCGGCAGAAGCCAAGGCAGCGGATGCACAAGCACTGTCCACCGAGTGGATCGTCGCCAACTGGGCGAAGTGGATTTATCCCGAGTGCCCGCTTCACCTCGTTCAGGTGATCGAGAATTATCCGGCTGAGGCTCGGATTGAAGGCGATGCGCCATCGGAGTCTCGCGACCTTCACGTGCCGTAGTCGGCCATGAGCGATCATCGAAGCTGGACAAAAAAGGTCTGGGAAATTTTCATCTGCTCCATATGGCGATCCAAAGTTTGGAAAACGCCATCGATAAACGAATCTATATCCTCCTTTTCCCCATAGCCAATAGCCATTTGCAAGGAGGAAATGCGGTGTACAACCTCATTGGTACGCCAAGCTTTTGAGCCGCTGATGACACCTTCTGGATAGGCCGAATAGTTCCCTCGAGCATCCTGCGAGAAAAGAAAAATCAACCGTCCAAGTTCCGTAATTTGTTCAAGCCGCTCCTTCTTAAGAAAATCCTGCAACTGGTCTTGGAAGTAAGAATTAGTCATTGTCGGCATTCTGATTAATTTGAGTGAGCTGACCTGGCTACCAAAGCCCAATGCAGCGAACCTCGCAGGTCGCATGAGCCACAGCAGCGCATTGCAGCAATGTAATGATCCCGTTGCCATCCTGTCAGTGCCCATTTTCAACAATGAACCTATCTCGCAAGCATCCGCTTCGAGATGATTTCAACCGATTGGAAAGAAAGGCTCCGACATCATCATGCGCAAGACTCGCCATACCCTCCTCGCCGCTCTCACGTTCGCAGCCATGGGCTTCACCGCAGCAGGCACCGCATCGGCCAGCAGCTACATCCACTCCACCCATTCGGAGAAGGGCTACGTGATCCATCCCGAGCATTTCAAGAGCGACAAGACCCGTACCCAGATGCAGGCCGAGACGGCCGAGTTCGTGAAGAACGGCGGAACGGACCGCTTCCGCAGCAGCATCTATCCCCCGCTGGAATCTCAAGACTCAACGATGACGCGCAAGCAGGTGATGGATGAACTGAAGAACGAAAGCCCCGCGCAGCGCAAGGCGAGGCTTGAAATGATGCGCGGCTGATCACCATCATTGAGGCCAAAAGGCACCTTGCCAGCTGGAAACTTCAGACTGGCAAGGTGCAATTGGAATTCAACGAAGACACACCGTCAATCCGCGCGCAAACGAAGAAACGGTGCTATTTTTCCTTGCCCATGACGACATCCGGCAGGATGGTCACGATCTCGGGGAACACGGTGATCAGCAGAATGCACACCACGAGGCAGAAGAAGAACGGGATGGCCGCGAGGGCGATGGTCGTGCTGTCCTTGCCGGTCATGTTCTGCAGCACGAACAGGTTGAAGCCCACGGGTGGTGTGACTTCGGCGATCTCCACCAAAAGCACGATGAAGATGCCGAACCAGATCAGGTCGAAGCCCGCCTGCTGGATCATCGGCAGCACCACCGCGCTGGTCAGCACGATCATGCTGATGCCGTCAAGCGCCGTGCCCAGCACCAGATAGACAACCACGAGCACGCTGATCAGCGCGAACGGCGACAGGTGCATCGAGTTCACCCACTCGGCCAGTTCGCGCGGGATGCCGGTGAACGCCATGGTCTTGGTGAGAAAGGCCGCACCCGCCAGAATGAACATGATCATGCAGCTGGTGCGGGTGGTACCCATCAGGCCTTCCCAGAAGTTCTCCCAGGTCAGCGTGCGGCTCCAGAGCGCGAGGCCCAGCGAGCCGAACACGCCGTAAGCCGCGCATTCCGTCGCCGTGGCGTAGCCGGTGACGAGCACGACAATGATGAAGACGATCAGCACCGCGACCGGAATCAAATTGCCGGACTTCTTCACCTTCTGCATGAAGCTCGACGGTGGATCGGCCGCGGGCACCTTGCCCGGGTTGCGCAGGCTCCACCAGCCGATGTAGCCCGAGAACAGCAGCATCAGGAGAATGCCCGGCAGGAACCCGGCCAGAAAGATGCGGATGATCGAAGCGTCCGCCGCCACCGCATAGACCACCATGGTGATCGACGGCGGAATCAGAATGCCCAGCGTGCCGGCAGTGGCGAGCGAACCCAGCGCCAGTTTTTCATCGTAGCCACGGCGCAGCAGCTCCGGCAGGGCGACCTTGCTGATGGTCGCGCAGGTTGCAGCCGACGAGCCCGACACCGAGCCGAAGATGCCGCAGCCGAGGATCGTCGTGTGCATCAGGCGGCCGGGAACGCGGTTGAGCCAGGGACTCAGGCCCTCGAACATTTCCTCGCTGAGCTTGGTTCTGAACAGGATTTCTCCCATCCAGATGAACAGCGGCAAGGCCGCCAGCTCCCAGCTCGCGTTGCTTTCCCAGAAGGCCGAGAACAGGTTCTTGCCCGGCTGCGTGCTGGTGAAAAAAGCCTGCCCGACCCAACCGCAGATCGCCAGCGTCATGGCGATCCAGACTCCGCCGCTGAGCAGCAGCATCATCAACAGCAGCAGGATGCCGCCTATCATCAGAACGTCCATGGGATTCTTTCTGGATCGATGTCGTCGTCAAATGTCGGACGAGAAATCGCCACGCGCATGCCGCTCTTCCACCACGCGCACGAAGGTCGGCACGCCGCCCCGGAGCACGATGACCAGCTCGTCCACCACGGCCACCAGCAGCAGCACCGAGCCGACCGCGAAGGTCATCTGCGGAATCCACATCGGCAGCGGCAGCAGGCCCTGCGCGATGTCGTTGAACTCCCAGCTCTCGTAGGTGAAGAGGCACGCCGACCATGCGAGATAGGCCGTCGAAACGCTGCCGATGACGAGCGAGAGGATTTCCAGCGCCCGGCGATGCGCGGGCTTGACCTTCTCGAGCAGCAGGGTCACGCGCACGAAGTCGCCGTTCTTGAACGCATAGGCCATGGCCAGAAAGGCCGCCGCGGCACACAGCCAGGCGACGATGTCGTTGATCGCGCCAGTGCGCGCCCCGAACTCGCGCATGATGCTCTGGGCGATCATGAGCACGCAGATCAGGGCGATGCAGCTGGCTCCCAAAACGCCTGCAGCAAGGTACAGGCGATCAAGAAAGCGACGCAGCATGATGGAGGTTTCCCGCCTGCTTTTTGCTTTTATTTGGCGGCCGGCGCGCTCTTGCGATACGCGCTCACGATGGCCTCGCCATCGGCACCGGACTTCTTCAGCCAGTCGGAGAGCATCACGTCACCCACCTGGCGCATGTCCTGCGCCAGCTTGGGCGACGGCTTGTGGATCTTCATGCCCTTGTCCTCAAGGCCCTTCATGTAGAAGGCCGTCTTCTCCTGGCTCAGCGCCCAGCCGCGCTTTTCGGCGGCTGCGGCTGCGGCCGCCAGCGCATCCTGCGTGGGCTTGTCGAGCGCATCGAACGCCTTCCTGTTCACGATGACCGCATTCTTGGGCAGCCAGGCCTGCAGGTCGTAGAAGTTCTTGATGCTTTCGTAGATCTTGCTGTCGTAGCCGGTGGAGCTCGACGTCATCATCGCCTCGACCACGCCGGTCGCCATCGCCTGCGAGAGTTCGGCGGCCTGAATCGTCACCGGCTGCGCGCCGACCAGCTCGGCGATCTTGGCGGTGGCCGGGCTGTAGGCACGCCACTTGATGCCTTTCAGATCGGCCACGGAGGCAAGCTCCTTCTTCGAATAGATGCCCTGCGACGGCCATGCCACGGAGTACAGCAGCTTCATGTTCTGCGAGGCCAGCAGCTTGTCGAGCACGGGACGCTGCGCGTCCAGCAGGCGCTTGGCATCCGCGTAGGACGTGGCGAGAAACGGAATGCCGTCCGCGCCATAGATGGGGTTCTCGTTCTCGAAATTGGCGAGCAGGACCTCACCGATGGGCGCCTGACCGCCCTGCACCGCGCGCTTGATCTCGTTGGCCTTGAACAGCGCCGCGTTCGCGTGCACCGTGATCTTGAGCTTGCCCCCCGTCGCCTGATCCACGTCGGCCGCGAACTTGGTCAGATTCTCTGTGTGGAAGTTCGACGCGGGATAGGCGGCCGCCAGGTCCCATTTCGTCTGCGCCTGGGCCACCGCGCAGGTCAAGGAGAACAACGCAACCGCCGAAAGTGTGAAAAGTCCGCGCTTCATGGAATATCTCCAAAAAAGTGATGTCGAAAACCCTTTTTCCGCCCGTCCGCCCATCCGCCCGTCACCCCAAAAACTCCTGCGACCTGCGATTCGCAACCAGCGTCGAAGCGGCACTCGGCCTGCACGCAGATGGTGCACGTGAAAGCGCATGCATCCGAAATCGACGTCAAAGGGCCGCTTTTGCGGCCCCTTCCCGGAGGAATGTACCCATCGTCACTTTCTGCCTGATATTAGGCATTTCCCTGAATCATTTGAAACCGCCAGTGACACATGCCGAGCCAGACACACCTTAGCGTCGTTTCACCGTCGTTTCCGCGTCGTCTCGCCGTCCCGTCGGGTGCTTGCAATCCGTTCCGAAACAACGGTGGCTGTTGCCGGACGATCAGCACCTCCAAGTTTGAATGCGGCGCCGGACAGGGAGTGGTTGTGAGAGGAGCCCTATAGCATCCGGGATTCTGACAATACAATCAGTCAATCGCAGTACAGGTTGACTACGTATAATTTCTATCAAGGTGTTATGCCTATGCGCAGCAATTCTTCCAAAAAAGCCGTCCGTCCAGACCTGACGCTGGCGAAGACGCCCACCGGCATTCGAGGCCTCGACGAAATCACCGGAGGCGGGCTGCCGACCGGGCGGCCCACCTTGGTGTGCGGCGCGGCGGGCTGCGGCAAGACGTTGCTGGCATCGGAGTTTGTGGTGCGGGGCGCGGCTCAGTACAAAGAGCCGGGAGCCATCATCCTCTTCGAAGAGACAGCCGAAGAGCTCACCGCCAACATGCGCTCCATCGGCTACGACCTGGACGCGATGCAGCGCAAGGGCCAGTTGGCGATGGACTTCATCCGCGTGGACCCTGCCGAGCTGGTGGAAGCCGGCAGCTACGACCTGGAGGGCCTGTTCATCCGCATCGGCCATGCCATCGATTCCGTGGGCGCCAAACGTGTGGCGCTCGACACGATCGAGACGCTGTTCAGCGATATCGCCAACCATGCCGTCCTGCGCGCCGAACTGCGCCGTCTTTTCCGCTGGCTCAAGGAGCGCGGCGTCACCGCCGTCATCACCGGCGAGCGGGGCAACAATGCGCTTACCCGCTACGGTCTCGAAGAGTATGTCGCCGATTGCGTGATCCTGCTGGACCACCGCATCATCGACCAGGTCTCCACCCGGCGCCTGCGCGTGGTCAAGTACCGCGGCTCCGCCCACGGCACCAACGAATACCCGTTTCTCATCAGCGCCCACGGTATCTCGGTGCTGCCCATCACCTCGCTCACGCTGGAGCACCAGGTCTCCAACGAG
The DNA here is from genome assembly GCF_015354245.1 of Diaphorobacter caeni. GTDB lineage: Bacteria > Pseudomonadota > Gammaproteobacteria > Burkholderiales > Burkholderiaceae_C > Diaphorobacter_A > Diaphorobacter_A caeni. The sequence goes on along the minus strand of NZ_JADKYZ010000006.1, from coordinate 275,571 downwards.
CGCGTGTCCACCGGCATCGTCGGGCTGGACCGGATGCTGGGTGGCGCCGGCGTGTACCGCGGCAGCAGCCTGCTGATTTCGGGATCGCCCGGCACCGGCAAGAGCAGCGTCGCCGCTGCCTTCGTGGATGCGGCCTGTGCGCGCGGCGAGCGCGCCGTTCTGTTCGCCTACGAAGAGGCGTGCAGCCAGTTGGTGCGCAACATGCAATCCATCGGCATCAAGCTGCAGCGCTGGATCGACAAGGGCCTGCTGCGGGTTGAAGCCACGCGCCCCACGCTGCAGGGGCTGGAGCAGCATCTCGTGCAGATGTACAACCACGTGACCGAGTTCAAGCCCAGCGTGGTCGCCGTGGACCCCATCAGCAACCTGACCAACCACCAGAACGAGAGCGACTTGGCACTGGCGCTGATGCGCCTGATCGACTTTCTGAAGACCGAAGGCATCACCGCGCTGTTCACCAGCCTGAACACCGAGAGCGCCGGCACGCCCGGCTCTCAACTCGGCGTATCGTCGCTGATGGACACGTGGCTGTGGCTCAGCAACATCGCATTCAATGGAGAGCGCACCCGCACGCTGCAGGTACTCAAGTCACGCGGCATGCCGCACTCCAACCAGGTGCGTGAATTCGTGTTTTCCAACCATGGCGTGGACCTGATTGATGTCTACATGTATGGCGACCAGGTATTGACCGGCACCGCGCGCGTCGCCCACGAGGCCCAGGTGCAGGCAACGACGGCCCTGCGTGATCGCGACCACGAGCGCCGCATGCGCGATCTCTCGGACCGGCGCAAGGCGCTGGACGCCCAGATCGCCGCACTGAATGTGGCCGAGCGCGAGCGGGAAGGCCAAGTCAAGTTCGATATTGCACGCGAAAAGCTGGAAGCCGAAGGCGCGCTGAACCGCGCCCGCAGCATCTCCGCGGAGCGCAGCACCGTATCCAATGGTCGGCGCAAAAAGCAGGACAGGAAGTAGCCATGGCAGCCAATACGCTCACTCCTCGCGATGAAGCGGCCCCCACCGCCACCACGCCTGAATGGCGCCTGCGTCTGTATATCGCCGGCAAAACCACGCGCGCCGAAACGGCCCTGCAAAACCTGGAACAGTTGTGCGAAGAACATCTGGCGGGCCGCTACAGCATAGAGGTGATTGACCTGATCCAAACGCCCACGCTCGCTGCGGGAGACCAGATTCTGGCGGTGCCCACCGTGGTACGCCAGATGCCCGAACCCATGCGCCGCATCATCGGCGACCTGTCCAACCAGGAGCGCGCGCTGGTGGGTCTCGACATCCAACCCATCTCCTCCGGCAATGGCGCGCCGATCTCGTCGTCATGAAAAGCGAAGTCCCTCCCGAAGGCCATTCCACCCTCGAATCGCTCAGCGCCGAGGCCGCCGCAGAGGTGGTGCGGTTTCGCCTTTATGTGAGTGCGGTATCGCCCCTGTCGGCTCGGGCCATCGTCAATGCCCGCCAGTTTCTGAATGCGCACCTGCCCGGTGCCTACGAGCTGAACGTGCTCGACATTGCCACCCATGTGGCCGATGCCAAGCGTGACCAGGTGATTGCATCGCCCACGCTGGTGCGGTATGCGCCTCTGCCCAGTCGCCGTGTGGTCGGCGACCTTTCGGATGTTGCGCGCATGCGCGACTGGTTCTGCCTGCAACCGCCTGCGAGTCCATGATGCGCTCCGGCCACTCAACCGGGGCAGACACCCCATCGGACATCGCTGCGCTGGCCGCGGAGAATCAGGAACTGCGCCTGCGCCTGCGCGAACTGGAAGACACGCTGGGAGCCATCCACGCCGGCGAAGTGGATGCACTGGTCGTCAACGACGACATCTACATTCTGGAAAGCGCCAACGCCACCGACAATCGCCTGCGCCAAGGCGTGCTGCTGCAGATGAAGGACGCGGTCTTCGCTTTCGACCGCGACGACAAGCTCATCTTCCTGAACCAGTCCGCCGAGCAGCGCTATGGCATTCAGGGCGATGCCGCTCTGGGGCGTGACAAGGCCAGCCTGTTCACCGAAATCCAGGACGAGCATCTGTCGGTGCGGCCGGAGCCGCTGAATTCCGGCTCGCCACTCCCCTCCGATCCGCCGCGCGCAGACATCCCTGCCATCCATCGCCTGCACGATGGCTCGTCGATCTATGTCGAGCAGAGTCTGTCCACGCTGCTCGATCCTTCGGGTCAAAGCTTTGGGTCTTTGCTTGTGGTGCGCGACGTCACGGAGTCGCGCCGCACGTCCATGCGCCGCGATGCCCTTGCCCGCTTTGGCGAGTCGCTGCGCGAGCTGGATACCCCTGTCGATGTGGGCGACAAAGCCGTGCAGATGCTGGGCGAAACATTGGAAGTGCTGCGCACCGGTTTTGTGCGCTTCGATCTTCCGGACAACAACATGCGCGTGGCCTGCGAATGGCTGTCCCCCGGCGCATCCACCATTGCCCATCGCGTGCGTGCCAAGGACTTCGGAGACCTGATCCGCGAGCTGGAGCATCGCGCCACGGTCAGCGTCAGCGACGCGAGAATCGACCCGCGCACCCGCCATATGGCGGCGCTGCTGGACAGCCTCGACATTCGATCACTGGTGTGCGTGCCCTATCTGCAGGAAGGGCGCCTGTATGCGGTGCTGTTCATCCACAACGCCCAAGTTCGCCACTGGACGAATGCCGACCTGTCCTTCATCAGCGAAGTGGCGGAGCGCACCGAGGCGGCGGTTGATCGCGTCAACAACGCTGCTGCCCTGCGCCAGAGCGAGGCGCGTCTGCGTGAAGTCAACGAGAGTCTGGAGGCCACCGTACAAGCCCGCACGCAGGAGCTGATAGGCGCTCAGGAAGCCCTGCGCCAGTCACAAAAAATGGAGGCCGTGGGCCAACTCACCGGCGGCATCGCGCACGACTTCAACAATCTGCTGGCCGGCATGAGCGTGAGCCTCGAGCTGATACGCCGGCGCCTGCAGAAGGCGCACTACAACGACATCGATCGCTACTTGGACATGGGCAGCGAAGGCATCAAGCGCGCCGCATCGCTCACCCAGCGCCTGCTGGCCTTCGCCCGCAGACAGACGCTGGACCCGCGCGCCACCGACATCAACCGTCTGGTCACGGGCATGCAGGAACTCATCGAGCGCTCCATTGGGCCCAACGTCTCGCTCACGGTGGTCGATGGCGAAGGCTTGTGGATTGCGAGGATCGACGTGCCGCAGCTCGAGAACGCCCTGCTCAACCTCTGCATCAATGCACGCGACGCGATGGCGCCCGCAGGCGGCAAGCTGATCATCGAGACCAGCAACCATCTGGTGGAGGGACTGGAAGCGGCGACCCACGAACTGACTCCCGGAGAGTATGTGGCGCTGAGCGTCACCGACACCGGCGTCGGCATTCCCAGAGAACTGATCAACCGCATTTTCGACCCATTTTTCACCACCAAGCCCACCGGCCAGGGCACGGGCTTGGGCCTGTCGATGGTGTACGGCTTTGTGCGCCAATCGGGCGGTCAGGTGCGCGTGCATTCGGAGCCCGGCCAGGGCACGACGATGCGCATGTACTTTCCACGCCATTTCAGCGAAGAGGATGCGATGGAGAGCACCCGCAACACCAGCGCCGTGCCCAACGGCAAAGGCAAGCGCATCATGCTGATCGACGACGAAGCCACCATCCGCACCCTGATCGCCGAAGAGCTGCGAGAGGCCGGCTATGTGGTGACCACCGCCGAAGATGGCCCCTCCGCCCTGCGCATTCTGGAAGGACCCATCGAGATCGACCTGCTCATCACCGACGTGGGCCTGCCCGGCGGCCTCAACGGCCGCCAGGTGGCCGACGCCGTGCGCGAGAAATGGCCCGCACTCAAGGTACTGTTCATCACCGGCTATGCCGAAGTGGCCACCGTGGACAACGGCCTGCTGGCACCCGGCATGCATGTACTGACCAAACCCTTTGAGATCGCCGAACTGGCCGACAAGATCAAGATGCTCAGCAACGACGAAAGAGCTGCCTGATTGGTTTGGCATATTTCAGTAGCAAGGGCGGATGCAAGTGGTCATGGCGGCTTTCCGCTTGAAGGCCTCATCGAATGTGCTCAATCGGCAATTCAAAGCGCAGCGTCCGGACCAGTTTCGAGTCTTGGACTTCACCTTTGTCCCCGACATGGCAGGAGCAGATGTTTGTGGCTTTTGTGATTGATGTCCAAGTCCGCTGGATTGCGGGCTGGCGGGTCAGTACAGGCTTGGTGCTTGATGCGTAGGTGATGGCTCTGTGGCGTCGCCGACCCACGCGTGCTGTCATCGTGCATTCAGATCAGGGCAGTCAGTTCACCAGCCATGATTGGCAGGACTTCCTGGACGATCACAATCTGCTCTCCAACATGAGCCATCGGGGCAACTGTCATGACAACACCGTAGCCGAGAGCTTCTTCCGGTTACTCAGGCGTGAACGTATTCGTCGACAGATCTATCCAACGCGCGATGAAGCGAGGGCGATGCCTTCAACTACATCGAGATGTTCTACAACCCAAAGAGGCGTTACAGCACCGCCTGAGATGTGTCTCCGGTAGAGTTCGAAAGACGTCATTCCCAGCGGATCAAGCGTGTCTAGGGAAGACGGGACTATTCATAAATGCATTTGCAGGCCTCCGATTGAAGTTTCGTTAGCCTCTCTTAAAAAGTCCAGCAACACATGCACCATTGCGGCAAGCAGTCGCTGGTGCGTCAGCCACGTCAAGAGTGGGCGCGCGGTACCATTCCCAACCCAAGCTCTGTGGCCAAGGCCTACGAGGAGTTTGAAGCAAACGGACGCATGAAGCCATCGGCGTATTACGACCGCGTTGTGGATGTGATGGAAGAGCTGATGAAATTCACGCTGCTGACCCGTGACATCGCGCCGTACCTGGTGGACCGCTACAGCGAACGCAAGGAAGAACGAGCAAAAATGCACGCTAAAACCATGGCGAACATGTGAGCGAAACTGCTGCAGTCAGTCATCGTTCAGCATCCAAGTGAAATAGAAAAAAATGACCTCCATACGAACAAGCCGACCCGAGGATGGTGAACGTGCCGTTGAAATATGGCGCCGCGCGGTGGATGCGACGCACCATTTTCTGACTGAAACGGACCGCCAAGCCATTGACGCGATGGTGTCCGATTTTCTGCCACAGGCTCCACTCTGGCTGGCCGTGGACTCCAGCAACTGTCCATTGGCTTTCATGCTTGTTGACAATGGGCATATGGAGGCCTTGTTTGTTGACCCTGAACACAGCGGCAAAGGCATTGGCGCAGCACTGATAAGACATGGTCTTTCGCTTCATCCCAGCATGACCACGGATGTCAACGAGCAGAACACCCAAGCTGTAGGGTTCTACGAAAGAATGGGCTTTCAACGCACAGGCCGCTCACCGCTTGATGGGCAAGGCCGCCCTTATCCCATCATTCATCTGAAATACGGCGCGATCTGAAAGATCGCACCCAACCGGCGGCGAGCTATGGCATCACCGCCGCTCCACGCCGCTACTCGACATCACCTGCCGCAGTTTGCTCGGCAGAAGCATGTTCAGTGACCCAAAAGCTGTTTCCGGTCTTGGTCCTGAAAGCCAGCGCAATTCGGCAATTTGACTGCTTTGTGTCTGGAGAGAGGACCATTCACTTCTGCATCCAACGCGCACGGCGTACCGGGGAACGCAGGATTTCTTCCTGCTCCACGACTGTCTGCAGACCGGGACCTATGTCGAAGAGCACATAGAACGGCTGCGTCGGTTGTTTGAAGGTGAGCGTAGAGCGCGCATCGAGTCTGGCGTCAAGCAGGGTTTCGCCGCTGTGCGCGATGACCTCCATGCGCGCGCCGGGCATCTCCTGTCCGTCGTTGTTGGCTCCGCGGCAACGCACTGTTTGCGTGTCCAGCATGACGCAACGGGCCACGGGCTCGTGCGCTGCGACATGAAGGGACGCGCATGCAGCGCATACGCTCAGCAGGCGGCGGAAAATTCTGCGATCAGGGCTGTGCATCGGGCGCTTTCCTTTGTTGTTCAAACCATGCCACTGTGCCGGGCGAGACTTGATCCATGCGCCAGAAGGTCTGATGCACATTGCCATCCTTTCCGGTCACTGTCAGCCACAGCTCGCTGTCGGCGCGCAAGGTATCCGGCAGTGAGATTTCGGCACGACGCTCCCAACGCTGTCCCATGAAGCCCATGCCCGTCGCACGCAGGCTGCGCGGCTGGTTGACTTTGAGCGTCGCCAACCGGATGTGCTGGTCGCATGCATCGCAGAAGCGCAAACGGAACTCTTTCATCGGGATGTCCATGTCCACAAGCTGGGGCGGGTTGCGGTCGGATTCGACCAGCGTGAATGTCCACGGGCCGACCTGCCCCGTGAGCGCGTAGCTGCGCTCGAGCGGCGGCAACTGCACGCGCGCAAGCCCGGTGGCGAACACGATGCTCGTGGCAAGCAACAGAAGCGCCGCGATGGTCCTCGCTCCGCGTCGTGGGGGCGAAGTCGGTGCCCCATTCCCTGGCTCGCCATTTGACTGGACTTGGCGCTGCGGCTTGTCTCGCGCGGGCGGCTGCCACGGCCAGCGCGGGAAGATAAACACCCACGCGAGCGCCGCAATGCTGAGCCAACCCAGCCACAGCGCGATGCCGACACCCACGTCAAGCGCGGTGATGGCATAGGCGAGCGAGAGCGCCAGCAGCAACCATCCCGCGACGCGCGCCAAACCTTGCCAGCGCCGAGAGGGCGTGCGGCCCAGCAGATGCTCGCCGTGCCGCTCGGTCGCAAAGGCCAACGACAGAAACGCCAGCAAACCCAAAACGAGCACGAGCAGATGCGTGCCGGTCAACGTGTCGGGCGTCATGTCTTGCCTCCCGCATGGATGGCCCACGCCATCGCCGTGAGCACGGCCGCCGTCGCAGCCACGCCGATCCATGCGCGCGTGGCACTGCGCGTAGTGAATACCCAGATCACCGCGACGGCATAGACAGCAAAGCCGAGCATGGTGGCCCAGAGCAGCGCCTGCGCGCGCGTGGCCGGCCACAGCTGCGCCATGAGCACCGTGGCGGCGGACGCGAGCGCGTAGCCGCCGAAGGCTGCGGCCGCCACACGCGAGGCAACGGCCAGGCGGTCGCTGGTCGGCATGGTTTTGTTTTGGCTCATGCGGCCTCCTTCGCCGTTGCGGAATGTGGTTGCGCGACCGTTCGGGAGGCGGGCAGCAGACGCCGTTGCACCTTCACGGCCATCAGCGCGAAAAGCGCGGCCAGACCGATCTGAGTGAGATCGAAACCGGCAAACACCCAGTCTCCAGCCGCGAGGCTGTTGAGCAAATGGCGGTCGGTGGTAAGCGCGTTGATCACCGGCACCAACGCGAACGCGAGGCAACTGCCCCACAGCAACTCCACCCAGGCGCGCGCGAGCGGGCGCGCCATCGCGTAGAACAAAGTACCCAGCCACGCGGCGAACACCGCATGGAACTCCCATGCCGAGCGATCCGCAATCTCCAGCGGCAGCAGCCGGTTGGCCCAGAAATACGCCGCGAGCGCCAACGGCAGACCGGCGATGGTGGCCACGTTCAATATCTCCACCAAACGCACGCCGAAACGCTCGTCAACGTCCCTGCCGCTTGCCAGATGGTGTCTGCGGCGTTTGACGGTCCAGAGCACCAATCCCGTGCCGATCATGGCGCAGCCGAGCAGCCCCGCGACAAAGTACAGCCAGCGCCCCCAGATGCCCGCGAACAGTCCTTCGTGAAGATTCAGCATCACGCTCTGCGTGAGTCGCGCGTCACCACCGGAGTTGGGCTCCTCAGGGAGCGCAGCGCCCGTGTCGGCATCAAATCGCAGCTTGGCGGGATTCCAAAAATCCAGTTGGCCGCCCTGCGTATGGGTGATGACGATTTCCGCAACCTCGCCGTCACCCACATGCCTCTCGACGACGACGGACGCGATGCGGTCAGGCCCCCACCGCTTTTCGGCCTGATCCACAAGCGCCGCGATGTCCGCCTTCGGGCGTGCAAACGGCGCGTGGGCATGGCGGTCGAGCAGTTCGTCATAGAAGGCCTTGTTGGCCGCCTGATTGCTGCCGTATTGCACGTCGCGCCCGGCAGGCATGTAGGTGAAGAGAAAGAACACCAAACCGCTGTAGGTGATCATCAGAAAGAACGGCAGCGCCATGACGCTGACAGCGTTGTGCGCATCCAGCCAACTGCGTTGCCCCTTGCCGGGACGGAATGTGAAGAAGTCCTTGAAGATCCGCTTGTGCGCGACCACGCCGCTACATATGGCCAACAGCATCAGCATGGTGCAGATGCCGACCAGCCGGATCGCCCAGTCATAGGGCAGATAGCGCAGCATGTAGTGCATGCGGTAGAGACCGAACCCGCCCGCCGTGGCGCGCGGCTGCACCTCGCCCGGCAGCAGCGCGCCGGTCAGAGGATCGAGGCGCTCGTTGCCGCTCACGCCGCGCTCATGACCGGGCTTGGGAGCTTCCTCCCAGCGGATCGAAAACTCCTGCCAGCCGCGCGGCGACAACGCTTCGTGCGGCAGCGTGATGCGCCAGCTGTTTGCCGTAGGCGCCAGCTGTTCGAGGCGATCCAGCGCCCTGCCAAGCACCTGCGCCCTGTCGGCTTCGGGAATCGCCACGCGCTGTACCTGCGGACGCTCGGGCTGCATCCAGCGCGTGATGTCGTACTGGAAATAGCCAGGCGTGCCGGTCGCGAAGACGAAAAACAGCACCCAGCCCACCACGAGGCCCGTCCAGGTGTGCAGCCAGGCCATGCATTGGCGAAAGCCCTCCTTCATCGCCGCGACTCCCCTGTCTCCGGCTCAGCCGGGCTTTGTTTCGAATGCGTCGACTCAGAAGTCATACCGCATGCCCACGTTCACGCTGCGTGGCGCGCCCCATGTGTAGAAAAGCCCTGACGCGCTGAAGTTGGTGAGCCCTGAAAGATATTGCTTGTCGAACGCATTGTTGATGTTCAGGCTGAACGAGAGATGCGGGTCGACCTGGTAGCGTGCCATCAGATCGAACAGCGCATAGGCGTCCTGCGACAACGTGGCGGCGCTGTTGTTCACCGAGGTCTTGGTCTGCCAGCGCGTGGATGCGCCCACTGTCAGGCCGCGAAGGTCGCCGTCGAAGCGGTAGGTCGTACCGAGCTTGAACTGGTGCTTGGGATACTTGCTTGCGTTGTTGAGCGAGCTGCTCTGCTGCACCAGACTGCCCTGCGCCTGCCAGCCGCGCGCGAGTTCGCCCGACAGCTCGAGCTCCCAACCGCGCCGGGTGGCCGAAGAGACCGCGCGGTAGGCGGTGTCGCCGCCGGGTGTGAGTCCGCCGCTTTCCTCCGCCGTGTTCTTGGTCTTCATCCAGAAGTGGGCGATGCTGGCGTTCAGGCGCTTGTCGAAGAACTCGCCCTTGGCGCCGATCTCGTAAGTGTTGCCCTCTTCGGGCTTGAGCGTGGTGCCACGTTCGTCCTGCGCGGTCTGCGGCTGGAAGATGTTGGCGTAGCTCGCATACAGCGACACGTTCGGATGGACCTCGTAGACCAGTCCCGCATACGGCGTGACCACGCCGTTTTCCTTCATGTCGTAGTTCCACCAGAACGGCGTGGTGTCGCGCTCTTCAAAGCGCGTGACGCGCAGCCCCGCGATCACCTGCAGCGGATCGGCCACGCGGAAGCGCCCGGCCGCATAGGCATAACGCTGCTTCTGGCTGAAGCTGTTGTCGCCGTAGTTCAGCTTGCTGTAGTCGGGCATGGGCAGCGCGGCCCCGCCCTGGGCCATGTTCACGCCGAGCTGGTCGAGCGGCACCAGATTCAGCGAGTTGAGCGGCAACTGCACATTGCTGTAGAAGCGCGAGATGCCCGCTCCTGCAAGCAGCTCATGCGAGCGACCAAGCAGATCGAACGAGCCCTTGACGTCCAGATTCACGGTCCAGTTGTCGGTCTCCATGTTGCGCCAGCGGCCGAAGCTCGCGCGGTCCTGATCGTAGTAGTAGCCCGCGATCATGTCGTCCATGGTCACTCGCTGGTGCGAGAACTTGAGGGCCGCCGTCCAGTCATCGGCAAGGCGCTGCTCCAGACTGCCGAACAGATTCAGCCCCTTCTGCTCGTAGCCGCCCCAGGGCGCTCCGGTGTTGAACGAGCGCGGCATCCACGCCACTTCTCCGCCTGCGCGCGTATAGCGCTGGATGGGCTGGGTCGTGCCTATGCCCTTGGCGTCGCGCTCGCGGTAGGTCAGGCCGACGTTGAGCAGCGTGTCGGGCGTGAGATCGGCCTCCAGCGTGCCGAACAGCATCTTGCTGCTGGACTTTTCAAAGTCGCGAAAGCCGCCCGAATCCATGGCCGACGCCACCAGCCGGCCACGCACCGAACCCGATTCGTTGAGCGGCCCACCCACATCGGCCTGCGCACGGTAGGTGTCCCAACTGCCCGCGTTGGCACGCACGTTGGCCTGAAAATCCCGCGTTGGACGCTTGCGGATCATGTTCACGGTCGCGCCGTAATTGCCCTTGCCGACCACCAGACCGGACGAGCCCTTGAGCACCTCCACACGGTCGACCTCGGCCATGTCGTCAAGTGAGAACATGGTGCTGGTGAGGTAGTACCAGCCGCTCGTGACCTGCGCCATGCCATCGGTCTGCAGATTCACGCTGGTGCCGCGCGCCTGAAAATCCGAGGCGTTGTTCTGACGGTAGACCGCGATGCCGGGCGTCTGCTCCATCACGTCGGTCAGCGTCTCGAGCTTGAAGTCATCCATGCGCTGGCGCGTCATCACCGACACCGACTGCGGCGTTTCGCGCAGCGACAGATTCAACCCGGTGGCCGTACGGCTCGGGCCCTTCTGCGTGTAGCTGCCAGTGCCTTCGGATGCGGTGCCCGCATCCGCCTTGGCGGTGACGGTGACCGTTGCGAGTGCAGTGGCGCCCGCCGCAACGGGTGGGCTCACCTGCGCATCCGCCCTGCGCGCGCGCAGCCCGTAGCTGCCATCGGCCTGTACAAAAGCCTCCAGCCCCGAATTGGCCAGCAATGCCGACAGCCCGGCCGATACGCTGTAGCTGCCCTTGAGCCCCGCCGTGCTCTTGCCCTCGGCCATGCTGCCGTTGCCGACGAGATAGATGCCGGCCTCCGCCGAAAACCGTGTCAGCGCCTGGCTCAGCGGCCCTGCGGGAATGTCGTAGCTGCGCGCGGCCTGCGCTGCGGTTGTCGTCTGCGCGAGCGCAAGCGGCGCATGGCTGATCGCGCCAATGCCGCTGGCGACGATCAGCAGCGGGATCGCCAGTTTGCGGGTTGAATGGTTCTTGCTGCGCAGCTTGTTGCTGATGGCGCGCTTGGCTCTGCGTACGGACATGGACGGCTTGCTCCGGCTAAGGAAATGGGAATGCGATGAGGCGAAATCCCCATCGCCAGCCAGCCGCGTGCCCTGGCGTGAACGAGCGCAGGATGGCTTGGCGATGAGGTCTTCTCATGGAACAAAACCAACGAGACGTCAAAACCCGGAACCTGAAATCGAAAAAAACTGAAAAATATTTGAAAGACGCTGAATCAGCGCCGCGCCTCGATGCTGGTCCACCACGGCAGCGGCTGCGCGATGCGCACGGGCAGCGCAGAAGCGAGCATCTGCAGCGCCCGGTCCGTGTCGTGCGCCGGAAAGCTGCCGTAGACGACCAGATCGGCCACGGAATCGGCAACGCCCAGATGGCCCTTGCGGTAGCGCCCGAGCTCCCGCACGAATTGACCAAGAGGCAGGTTGTTGGCCACTAGCGAGCCCTGCGTCCACATCTGGCGCGCCATGTCAGCCGCATCGGTCTGCGCGACATCGTGCATCGTGAATGACGTCTGCCGGCCCGCGCCGACGACCAGTGTCGCGTCCGACGTCGCGGTGCGGATCTCGACCGCTCCTTCGTAGACTGCCAACTGCGTGCTCGACTCACCCAGCTGCACATTGAACCGCGTGCCCAGCGCGCGCATGCGGCCCTGACGCGTCTGCACCAGCAGCGGCCGTGGGTCCTTCGCGGTCTCGACGAACACCTCGCCGGAAATCAGCACAATGCGGCGCTCCGCCGCCCCGAACCGGACATCGACCGCGCTCGCGGTGTTGAGCCACAAACGCGTGCCATCGTCCAGCGTCATCCGCCGCTGCTCGCCCGTTGCGGTGCGCATGTCGGCGGCCAACGCCATCACGCCATCGGGCAACCAGGACTGACGCCAGCACAGCGCACCGACCACACCGCCGCTCGCCAGCAGCGCCACGCTCGCGAGCACGCGGCGTCGGGACCGCAGCCGGTCGTCCACCGCGTGGAGCTGCTGCGCGACATCACGCGCCTGCGGCAGCGTGCGCACCGGCTCAAGTGCACGGCTGATGTCCTCCACGTACTGCCAGGCCCGCGCGTGCGAGTCCGCCGCCGAAACCCAGATCTGCCACGCAGTCCGCTGTCGCGCGCTTGCCTTGCCGTCGCGCAGACAGGCATACCAATGCGCCGCCTGCTCCAGATCCGCGTGCGACGGCATGGAGGAAGCGTCGGCGCTCGCGCCCTGCCCCAGCTTCATGCAACCATCCCCTCCTGCCTAAGCTCGGCGGCGGTCTGACGGGCGTTCAGAGAAAGGCAGGCGAGCATCGCCTGCGCCACATATTTGCGCACCATGCGACCCGAGATGCCGAGCTCGGCGCCCACCTCGTCGTCCGTCATGTCGCACACCACCGCCAGCGTGAACGCCCGCGCCGCCTTGGGCGACAGCGACTGCAGCGTGCGCACGATCTCTTCCAGTGCCTGCAGCACGATGGCCTGGCGCTCGCCCGACGGATAGGTCGCCTCAGGCGCCGCAGCCAGAATGTCGAGCCAGGCGCGCTCGATCTCCTGCCGATGCCAGAGATTGATGCACAGGTTCTGCGCGGTGGTCCGCAGATAGGCCCGTGCCTCGCCAGCGCTGCAGAAGCGACGCTGCGTCTTGCCGACGAGCAGCCGCACGAAGGTGTCGTGCGCCAGATCGGCCGCCTCCGCCGCCGAGCCCAGCCGACGGCGAAGCCAGCCCATCAACCAACTGTGGTGATCGACGTAAAGCGCAGCGATCTCGGAGTGCGGTGGACTGGAGGCTGTGGACATGGCGGATGCGCCGACGGCTTCAATGCCGACTCGCTTTTAAATGAGAATGATTTTTATTATTGTATTCTCAAATTGCGAAAGCGCGCACGCCCTTGCTTGCACTGCGCAGCCAGTGCGGGGAAGACAGAAGACGAGCGTGAGCAGGTACCCGTGCTTCCAAACATCGTGCCTACCCCGATGGGGACTACCAAATTTCGTTTGTCGGCGTCCCTTGGTGATATCGCAGTTGCCACTGACCATCAACCAACAGCCAAATTGATGACCTTAGCGTGTGCCGGCTACGGGTTCCGTTCTGATGTTGATGTGCTGCGCGATAGGTCAGAAGCGCCACTCCCGGTCCCAGCTCCGTTACCGCATAGGCATCAGCCACCATGTCACCAGCAAGAGATTCATTGCTGAGGGCTTCAACAACGGCATCTCGTGAATACTTCTGGCCTGACTGTCCGATCTCTTCAAATTCAGAATGCAGCAGCTCCATCACGCGCGCTGCATTTGCACGAATCACTGGCTGGTGGAGTTCTGCCTCAAGTCGCGAAAGCTGGAGCGTCAGCGCTGCGTTCATCAATGCACTCCTAGAATTCGTGATGCACGCAGCATAGCCGTGCGGCGGCTAAAAAAGGTACCGCCGTACCGCCATACCGCCGTTAGGCAGCCGCCTTCGGTGTATTCCTGAAGCTGATCGCCATGCGGTTGTAGGCATTCATCAAACTCACAGCCACAGTCAGGTCGACCAACTCCTTTTCGCCAAAAACCGCTTTCGCTTGCGCGAAGTCTTCGTCAGGTACGCCCGTATGCGCGACAAGGGTGACCGATTCTGCCCAAGCCAGTGCGGCTCGTTCACGGTCATCAAACAACCGCCCTGCTTCGCGCCACGCCTGAAGCAGCGCCAGTTTCTCGACCTTAACCCCCTTGGCGAGCAAGTCACGCGTGTGCATGTCCAAACAATAGGCGCAATTGTTGATTTGAGAGACGCGAAGGTAGACAAGCTCGACCAACTCTGCCGGCAAGCCACTTTTCATCACATAACCGTAGACACCTCCCAACGCCGTAGAAGCACCTGGAGCCACTTGGTCGTAGTCAATACGAGCTGTCATCTCACATCCTTGTCATTGCATGAACCCCAAAAGGCGGGGCAAGCAGTTACTGTATTGAATAATATGACTCGGATAAAGGTGCTAGATTCGCACCCATTAAACGACTTTTCGGATAATGATGGCGATGGATCGTATCGAGGCAATGCGCGCCTTTTGCCGCATCGTGGAGCTGGGCAGCTTCAGTGGCGCGGCGGAATCGTTGAACCTTGCCAGCACCACGATTTCCGGGCAAATACAGGCTCTGGAGCGCGTGCTGGAGGTGAAACTGCTGCACCGAAGCACCCGCAAGGTCTACCCCACCAATGAGGGAGCAGCCTACTACCAGAGGGCTCGCAAAGTCATCGAGGACATTGATGATCTCGAAAGCTCGGTTTCGATGAGCCGGGGCGTAGCCAGAGGCAGGGTCGTGGTGGAGATGCCAACGGCGGTGGCCATCTATCTGATCATTCCGGAGTTGCAGGACTTCGGAAGACGATACCCAGAAATCAGTCTTGAAGTCGGTTGCAGCGAGCGCACCGTGGGCCTGATGCAAGAAGGAGTGGACTGCGCCATCCGCGGTGGCGAGATCGCCGACCAAGAGCTTATTGCACATCCATTGGGACTGATGCGGTTTTGCTTGTGCGCTTCGGCCAACTACCTGCAATCGCGACCACCGATCACTCAGCCAACGGATCTGGTCCGGCATCAACATCTGAGATTCAAGTTTCCCGGAACAGGCAAACGGTATATGCCCCGACTGAGGCATGCAGATGAAAGCTACCCCCTATCCCAAACACCTCACCTGGTTTTCAACAATGCCAGTGCGATAACCGCAGCAACCGTGGCAGGTTTGGGAATAGCAGCCGTGCCGCGAGCCGAGGTGGAACACCTTTTGCAGACCGGCGCACTGATTGAGCTTCTCCCTGACTGGGAGCTGGACAGCATGCCGCTGTCCCTTGTCTATCCGCCAACGCACCAGCTTTCCAAACGTGTCCAAGCATTCGCCAAGTGGGTATCGGAGATGTTTGACACCCATCCTCTATGGCATAGGAATGCCATGGGCGTTGATCGCTGAGGGCAGAAGGCCTGCTTCGAGTCGGCAGCTCCATTTCGGAATCGACCAAAGCGGGCCTCAGTCGGCTGCACGGGTCAACGCTCCTTCGTGAACGTCGGCATTCAGCGTGATTCTGATGAGCGACCGCTATAGATTTCAGCCGTCATTGAGCTGTCCAACGTTGGAGTCCAGCAAGCAGCCTGAAGTTGACTTTCTAACGTTCGCTGCAATCTCGCCCCTGAAATCTCATAGCGTCAGGTTGCCGCACACCCACTTAACGGCTTTCCCTACTCTGGATCGCGTGAGCAGAAGTCAATTTGAAAGGAACCCTCCGATACGAATTCGACGTGGTGCGGAGTCTGTGGCTGAACCAGCAATTGCATACCTGCCTCCAGAAGAATCGTGCGCGGAGGGTCCTCGTCCAGTGTGAAGACCAGACTGCCACTCAGCATACGCACCACTCCCCAGACTCCTGACTTGGTGCTGTGGGTGTTGCGCAGGGCAGCAGGAAGCTTGTCGTGCGTGAACACGGGCGAGCTTTTGTACACGGCCAGATCTGGAGGAATGTCAGTCTGCCAGATTTGGGTGTCAGGACGCTCCTGACTCCGATAGTGCTCCCACAGCCGCACGGCAATGCGTTGAGCCATGGGATCGACCACGGCCTTGAGCGCTTGTAGATCCAGCTCGGACGTAGTCTCTTCAAACAGCTTCAGCCACTGCTCGAAATGCCGCCATGTCAGTCCCGGCAGACGGGCATGTTTGGGCATGGGTTCGCCCGTGAAATCGTTTTGGCGCAGCACCAGCCACGCCCAGAAATCCACGAGTTTTTGCAAGTGCGCATCCCAGTCGTGGATATGCCCGTTGAAGACCGGTGCAAGCATGGGGTCCCTGCGAACCCGGGCGTAGAACTGATGAACCAGTTGGTGGATGTGCTCTACCGTGATGGCCGGATCGGCGGGTGTCGTTTGTTGCATGCGTGTCTTTCGGATGCACGCATTCTTGGTGAGTGGCGGCTCGCGGGCCAATGACAAATGTCAAGATGGAAAGGCTGCTCGCAGGGTGTCTGCAGCGGGACTAAAACGCGCGTGCAGCGCCATGAGTTAGTTGACGCAAAAAAGGCCGATCGCGCAAACCCCATTCGCGCCCACGTCCTGTCACATAGCCGCACGTCTGCCAGTGAGCGAACAGGCGACTCAAGGTTTCTGCCCGCACGCCCAGACGCGATGCCAGCTGTCTCTGGCTCAGCGGGAGCGTCACATCATCGCCCTGCTCCTCGCTCAAACGCAGCAGATAGAGCGCCAGCCGTTGCGGCGCGGAGCTTGCCGTGAGCCACTCCACTTCGTTGACATGCTGGTAGACCGTCGAGCTCAATAGGTTGAGCAGCTTGAGTGCCACCTGCGGGGCCTGAAGGCAGAGTTCGTTGAGAGGCTTGCGCGCCAGACGCAGGCACACGGCCTCGCCGCTCGCACGGGCGTGCATTGGATACCTGCCGTGCTGCATGAACATGGCGGCAATTGCCACCAAACGCCCCACTCCGAATGCATTGAAGACACGCTCCTCTCCATCCAGCCCGTAACGCAAGACTTCCACCGAGCCCTTCACCACGAGGTAATACCACTCGGCCTCGGCACCTTCATGAAAGAGAAATTCATCCACGTCCAACTCGATCGAGATGACGTTCTGGGCCAACTGACGCAACTGCTCCGTATTCACGTCCGCAAACAGCGGCAGCGTTCCCAATTGCTGCGTGGCAATTTCTGGCCAATTTAACGAATTGACTTTTGTCATTGGATTAAACGGATTGGTGCGGCAATCATATGTGAATGATAACAATTCTCAAATACAAACCTACCCAAGGCAGACAAATCGCTGCTTCTGGAGGTCTGTTTTCATTTCGTTGCGCGCGCCTGCTCTCGTTCGCCGTGATGCTCGGGTGTATCGCCGTCGGCGCCCAAGCCGAACAGCGCGATAAGCTTGTGCTGGGAGGTCCGGGCGCAGTGGTCAGCTATCCGCTGATGCACATGGTGCACACACAGGCGCTCAAGGCGCATGCCAAAACCGTGGAGTTCCGGCTGTGGGACACGCATGACCAACTGAATTCGCTGCTCGCGCACAAGCAACTGGATTTCAGCGCAAGCCCGACGACACTTCCCGCGCTTCTTGCCAATCGAGGCCAGTCGGTGCGTCTGCTCAATGTGTCTGTGTGGGGATTGATCTGGCTGATCAGCACCGACCCGAAGGTCAAGGGCTTTCAGGACCTCGCGACGCAGGAGCTACTCTCGCCGTTTCAGCATGATCTGGGCGACGTGCTCATCGACACCTTGCTGACCAGCCAGCAGACAGCAAGACAGGAAGGCGAATCGGTACAACTGCGCCGCACCCGCAGCGGCCAGGATGCGATTGCGCTCATGCTGTCTGGCAAGGGGCAGCACGTGGCTTTGGCAGAGCCACTCGGCAGCATGCTTCTGTGGCGCAGCGAGAGCCAGACGGCCAACGGAAAATCGCCCAAGTTGTATCGTGTGCAAAGCCTCGAAGAAGCTTGGGCCCAGCAATATCCCAAGCAGCCCACCCTGCCCCAGGCTGGCTTGATGGCCAATGGCGATGCAGCCCTTGATGCCGCCCTGACCCGCGCCGTAGATGAGGCCTATGCCAACTCCGCGCGCTGGTGCAAAGCAAACGCTCTCGGCTGCGCGGAAATCGCGAATCGCCATTTGCCGCACATCCCGGTAGCGGTGTTGCGCAACGCCATCGAGATAACGCATCTGGAGAGCCGCACAGCCCAAAACGCCAAATCGGAAATCGAGGCGCTGTACCGGCTGATTCAGCAAAAGCACCCCAAGGTGATTGGCAACCAGTTGCCGCCAGAGAAGTTCTACGGACCATGAACATTCCCGCCTCATCAGCCACGCGAACATCACGCGTGTGGGTGGCTGCAGGTCTGCTCGGCGTCGTGATCGCATGGCAGTTCACTGCCGAGCGTTTGGGGCCGCTGCTCATGGCCACGCCCCTGCAAACGCTACAAGCGATTGGTCCGCTAGTCAGCAGCGAACGGTTCCTGCCTGCGGCTCTGACTTCACTGGTTCGTGCAGCCATCGGTATTGGCACCGGCTGTCTGTGTGGGTTTGCGCTAGGTTTGATGGCAGCGGCGCGTGCACAGTTGCGCGGCTTGCTGGAACCATTGCGCTGGCTGCTGATGTCGATTCCCGCCGTGGTCGTGGTGCTGCTGGCCATGCTCTGGTTTGGCCTTGGCTCGTCAATGGTCATCTTTCTCACGGCCCTCATGACCGCACCGGGCCTCTACGTGAACACGGTCAAAGGCATGCAGCAAGTGGATCGGCAATTGCTGGAGATGACGCATGTCTACCGCTTTGGCTGGCGGCTGCGATTGGAGCATCTCTACATTCCGGCGCTCACCGCACCACTGAGCGCAGCGTTGCTGATCGCCGTGAATGCCGGCGTGCGGCTGGTGGTGATGGCTGAGGTGCTGGGTGCGGACAGTGGCGTTGGTCACGCGCTCGCCAATGCCCGTGCCACCTTCGACAGCGCCGAACTCTACGCTTGGGTAGTTCTCATCGTCAGCTTTGTCGGAGTGTTGGAACTCGCATTGATCCAGCCACTGCAGCGCCGCCTCGGCCGTTGGCAGGAGGTGCGCAATGCTTGAACTTGCCAACGTAACGCTGCGCTATGGTCAACAGACGGTGCTGCGCGATCTGAGCATGACCCTTCGCAGCGGCGAAAGCGTCGGATTGCTCGGCCCCAGCGGCTGCGGAAAAAGCTCGTTGCTGCGCATCGTTTGTGGACTGCAGGAGCCGAACAACGGCTCGGTTCGCAACCGCTTTTCGCGCACGGTGATGCTGTTTCAGGAGCCGCGCCTGCTTCCTTGGCGCAGCGTGCAAGACAACCTTACGCTGCCATTGATTGCGGCAGGCATTCCTTTCACACAAGCAGAGACACGCGCCACCCATTGGCTGCAATGCGTGAAGCTGGACGGCTCAGTCGCAAAGGCTTGGCCACGTGAGCTTTCGGGAGGCATGGCCCAGCGCGTGTCTCTGGCGCGCGCACTCGCAATGCAACCGGATCTGCTGCTGCTCGATGAACCTTTCAGCGCGCTCGACCCAACGCTACGCCAAGACATGGCCGAGCTTTGTCGCCAGCGTATTTCAGACACTGGCGCCAGCATGCTTTGCGTGAGTCATCACCCGCAGGAACTTGCCTCCATGGTCGATCACTGCCTGGAAGTGCGATCCATGCAACTGCACCACGTTTCGGATTTTTCAACGAGTACACCATGCATTACCCCATCCTGCTAACTATCCATCTGTTTGCCGCGCTGTTCTTCATCGGCGTCGTCGCCTTTGAAGTATTAATGCTGGAGGCGATACGCAAGCAGTTGCCACGCGACGTCATGCAACAACTCGAGGGCGCGATTTCCGCACGCGCCCGAAAAATCATGCCGTGGGTGCTAATCGCGCTGTTCGGCGCGGGCATCAGCATGGCGCTGTATCAATACCGCCCGCTGCTCGCTGCACCGTTGGCCAGCACCTTCGGTCTGATGCTCTGGATCAAGATTGCACTGGCCTTCAGCGTTCTGTGCCACTTCTTCACCGCCATGAGTCTGCGACGTCGCGGAAAGCTGCAAGGCAAATATTTCAAGCGAATTCACCTGAGTGTGTTCACGCACATGGTCTTCATCGTGCTGCTGGCCAAGTGGATGTTCTACGTTCACTGAATCCATGCGCAACTGGCTCGCTCTTATTTTCCCGCCCTCGGCTCCGTTTTCCACCTCCTTCATCTTCGCCATGACTAACAGCACTCCTGCGCCCACGCTGCGGCACACACCCCTATTTCTTTTGCTGCTGAGCTGCTTCGGCCCCGCCCACGCGCAAAGCCAAGTCACGCCCTCACTGCCCGAGGTCAGCGTGGTTGACTCCAGCAGTGAAAGTCCCGATCTGGAGGCTCGCCTCGCCAAGGAAAGAACACGGCTAAACAATGTGCCCGGCGGTGTCAATCTCGTCGCACCACAGGAACGCGTACGTCTTCAAACCCTCAACGACGCCCTGGCCAACCAGCCCGGCATCGTGGTTCAGGAATTCTTCGGCGGTATCGATCAGCCGCGTCTGAACATTCGCGGCTCAGGTATTCAAAGCAACCCCGTCAACCGCGGCGTGCTGTTGCTGCAGGATGGAATGCCGCTGAACGAGGCCGATGGCTCCTTCGTCATGGGCCTGCTGGAGCCGCGCAATGCGGGGCTGATTGCCGTGCGTCGTGGCGCCAATGCCGAGCACGCTTCTGCCAACACACTGGGCGGCGAGCTCGACTTCCAGTCGATCACCGGCGCGCAACTCAATCGCGTCGACGCCAGCATCGGCAGCTTTGGACGCAAGAGCCTCTCCGCGTCCGTTGGCGGGCAGGCAGAGGACTGGGATGCCCATGTCTTCGCAAGTCATGACGAGGCCGATGGCTATCGTCACCATTCCGCTTCCAAGCGCAGCAGCCTGCATGCCAATGCGGGCTGGCGCTCGGGTAGTCTGGAGAATCGCACCTACCTCTCGTACACCGATCTGGAGTTCGAGATCCCCAACGTCATTCCGGGATCGCGGCTGCGCAGCGATCCGAGAAGCGTGCTGGGCGACTACAACGAGCCAGCCGACAAATCCAACAACATCTACATCCGTGACCCCAACCGGCAAACCCAGCAACTGCGGCTGGCCAACCGCACCACGTGGGGCACGGATGCGCTGCGCCACAGCTTCGGTGTGTACTGGCAATCCGTGGATGACACCTTCACATCGCCGACGATCTCCAGCCCCACCGACGGTCATACCTTCGGCGCGCAATGGACAAGCCACGGACGCAGCGGCAATCTGGAATACCACTTCGGCCTGCACTGGGCCCGCACGGACATGGATCGTGATCTGCGTGTCGTCAACGGCACCACCGGCGAACGCCTGCCCGCTCCCGCCCAGTACAAGCTGCAAGCCGAGAACCGAAGCGCCAACGCCGGGGTGAGCTGGAACATTGCGCCCGACTGGAAGCTCATTGGCGACCTGCGCTATGTGCAAGCCATTCGAGATGCCTCACAGCAGACTACCGGCACCCAGCTCAACCAGCAATGGAATTCCGCTACGCCACGCGTTGGTGCCATCTGGCAAGCCAGCGACGCCACGCAGGTGTTCGCCAATTTGAGCCGCAGCAGCGAGGCGCCAACATACTGGGAGATCATTTCCGGCGACGTCAGCAACCCCATGAACACCGCCACTTTCAGCACCAGCATGAATCGCTTGAAGCTGCAGCGTGCCTGGACACTGGAGGCGGGCACACGCAGTCGGTTCGGCAAGGGACGCAACGCAGGCGAGTGGTCAATAAGCGCATACCGCAGCCACGTGGACGACGAACTCATGGCCGTCACCAACGCCAATGGCACATCGGCAGGCACCTTCAACTACAACGGCCGCACCGTCCATCAAGGCATCGAAGCCGGTCTAAAAGGCCAATGGGCCGTCGGCAACGGCACCATCCGCTATCAGGGCGCATACACCTTCAACGACTTCCGCTTCCGCAATGGCGAGTTCTCTGGCAACACTATTGCAGGTGTTCCCAAACACCTCCTTGGAGCCGAAATCAGCTACCACCATGGTGCTTGGAGCGCAGGCCCCACACTGCGTTGGCAACCTACCAAAACCCAAACCAACCACGCCAACGTCGCCGGCACAGAACAGGACAGCTACGCCCTGCTCGGTCTGCGTGTGACATACCAACCGCACAGAAACTGGCACGCATATCTGTCCGTGGACAACCTCACGGACCGTACCTATGCGAGCGCCTTCGTGATCCGCAGCACAGGCACGTCGGCCATGCCAACCTTTCTGTCGGGCAATGGACGCAGCATCCATGCGGGGTTGAGCTACCGGTTCTGAAGTCTGGACTGCCCGGCGGAGGTGCACCACCTCGACCTCCTGGGCAGGTGCAGTTTGCGTTTGCAATTGGCGTTTGTGCATTTCTGCCTCTCGCGCCACAGACCAAGCCTCGGCTTCGGCCTTGCCTTGTGCCTGCGGCACGTTGCGGAGTTCATTGGCGCAAAATTGGAACCGGGTCACAAAATGACGTGCCAAACATGCTCCAACGGGATGAACCGGGCGAATCACCAAAAACAAAAAACCCTCTTAAATCAATGATTTAAGAGGGTTTCGTATTTGGTGGGCGATACATGGATCGAACATGTGACCCCTGCCGTGTGAAGGCAGTGCTCTACCGCTGAGCTAATCGCCCGTCGTCTTGCGACAAGATCTCTATTATGGCACGGAAATTCAGTCAGCCTGGGTTGTTTGCCAGATTGTTTTTCCGCCGCTCGACTTGTCGATCTGCTTGAGTACGTCAAGATGCGCCGCGATCTCTTCGTCGCTGGCCGGGATGACCTGCAGTTTCAGGCTGCTGAAATCGATGGCGGCCACGCGTACGGTGCTGGCGTTCTTGTCCTTCGAATCGTCATCCGAAATCAGCAAGGCCTCCTGGCCTCGGGTCATGTTGATGTAGACGTCGGCGAGCAGCTCGGCGTCGAGCAAGGCGCCGTGCAGCGTGCGGCCCGAGTTGTCGACTTCAAGGCGATCGCAGAGCGCATCCAGCGAGTTGCGCTTGCCGGGGAACATCTCCTTGGCCATGGCCAGGGTGTCGATCACGTTCTCGACGTAGGTCTTGACCGGCTTGCGGCCGCAGAGCTGGAATTCCTTGTTCAGAAAGCCGATGTCGAAGGCCGCGTTGTGGATGATGAGTTCCGCCCCTTGCAGGTACTCGACGATTTCCTCGGCGAGTTCGGCGAACTTGGGCTTGTCTTTCAGGAACTCGTTGCTGATGCCGTGCACCCGAAGCGCGTCTTCATGGCTGTCGCGTTCGGGGTTGAAGTAGATGTGCAGGTTCTTGCCCGTGAGCTTTCGGTTCACGAGCTCCACGCAGCCCAGTTCGATGATGCGGTCACCCGTTTCAGCGGAAAGGCCCGTGGTTTCAGTATCCAGCACGATCTGGCGTGACATCAGTGGTTCTCCTTGGCGTGGTTGATGGAGTACTTGGGAATCTCCACCGTGACGTCTTCCTTGGCCAGAATGGCCTGACAGGACAGTCGCGATTGTGGCTCAAGTCCCCAGGCCCGATCGAGCAGATCCTCTTCCTCTTCCTCGGCTTCGTTGAGCGAGTTGAGACCCTGGCGCACGATGACGTGGCAGGTCGTGCAGGCGCAGCTCATGTCGCAGGCATGCTCGATGTTGATCTTGTTGTCGAGCAGCGCTTCGCAGATGGAAGTGCCTGCGGGCGCGGTGATTTCGGCGCCCTGCGGGCAGTACTCGGGATGCGGAAGAATTTTGATGACGGGCATGTGGGTTCGCTTTGTGTTCTTTCTCGGGCTGCGGGTTACAGCGCCTGGATGTTCTTGCCTGCCAGCGCGTCGCGGATGCCGCGATTCATGCGCTCCGCCGCGAAGTGCTCCGTGCCTTTGGCGAGGGCCTGCGTACCAGCTTCGAGCGCGGCGGCGTCGTCACTGTTCGAATGCAGTTGGCGCAGCGCCTGCATGAGCGCATCGATGTCGGCGCGCTCTTTTTCGCCCAGCACGTCGCCGTCGATGTCAAGCGCGCTCTGCGTGGCCATGAGCAGACGCTCGGCGTCCACGCGGGCTTCGACGACGGCGCGCTGGTGCATGTCCTGCTGCGCGGTAGCGAAGCCGTCTTCGAGCATCTTCGCGATCTGGTCGTCTGAGAGGCCGTATGACGGCTTGACGTCGACCTTGGCCTCGACACCACTGCCCTGCTCCTTGGCACTCACGCTGAGGAGTCCATCGGCATCGACAGTGAACGTCACGCGGATGCGCGCGGCGCCAGCAGCCATCGGCGGAATGCCGCGCAGTTCGAAACGCGCAAGGCTGCGGCAGTCGGCCACGAGGTCGCGTTCGCCCTGCACCACGTGAATGGCCATCGCGGTCTGACCATCCTTGTAGGTGGTGAAGTCCTGGGCCTTGGCAGTGGGAATGGTTTCGTTGCGACCGACGATGCGTTCGACCAGACCGCCCATGGTCTCGATGCCGAGCGAAAGCGGAATCACGTCCAGCAGGAGCAGATCACCGGCGGAGTTGTTGCCAGCGAGCTGATTGGCTTGAATGGAAGCGCCAAGCGCCACGACTTCGTCGGGATTCAGATTGGTCAGCGGCGTGGTGCCGAAGAAATCGGCCACGGCCGCACGCACCTGCGGCATGCGAGTGGAGCCGCCCACCATGACCACGCCCTGCACTTCTTCGCGTGCAAGCTGGGCATCGCGCAGCGTGCGGCGCACGGCACTCAGGGTGCGTTTGGTGAGCTCCGCCGTCGCGGCATCGAAGTCGGCGCGGGTCACCGCGTGATCGAGCGCCTTGTCAGCCAACGTGGCGGTGAACTGCGCGCTGTCCGCATCGGTCAGCGCTTCCTTGCAGGCACGTGCGGCGATACGCACGGCCGTTTTCTCTTCGGGCGTGCGGGCCGTGAGGCCGTGCTGCGCGAGCACCCAGTCGGCCAGCGCGGTGTCGTAGTCATCTCCGCCGAGCGCCGAATCGCCCCCCGTCGCGATGACTTCGAACACGCCCTGCGTGAGACGCAGAATGGAGATGTCAAACGTGCCGCCGCCGAGGTCATACACGGCGTACAGGCCTTCGGCAGAGTTGTCGAGGCCGTAGGCGATCGCCGCCGCCGTGGGCTCGTTGATGAGGCGCAGCAGGTTCAGGCCCGCGAGCTTGGCCGCGTCCTTGGTGGCCTGACGTTGCGCGTCGTCGAAATATGCGGGCACGGTGATGACCGCGCCGTAGATGTCGTCGTTGAAGCTGTCTTCGGCGCGAAAGCGCAGCGTCGCCAGGATCTCGGCGCTCACCTCGACGGGCGACTTCACGCCGCCTGCGGTGTGGATCGCCACCATGCCTTGCTGGGCCTGCTGGTCGGCGCCCTGCGTGCGCAGATCGTATGGCAGCGAAGCGCGGTCGGCGATGTCGGCCAAGCCGCGCCCCATGAAACGCTTGACCGAGGCAATCGTGTTCACGGGGTCCTGCAGGCGCGAGGCGACGGCGTCGTAACCGATCTGGCGGCCGCCGCCATCCATGTAGCGCACGACGGATGGGAGCAACACCCGGTTCTGCTCGTCAGGAAGGCACTCCGCCACTCCGTGGCGCACGCCGGCCACCAGCGAGTGCGTGGTCCCCAGATCGATGCCCACCGCGATGCGTCGTTGATGCGGGTCAGGGGATTGACCGGGTTCGGAAATCTGCAGGAGCGCCATGGAATCTGTCTTTGTGTTCTGAAGGGATGGAAAGCGGATGCCACTCGAGGACATCACCGGTGGCCTGCGCACGCTGCGGGCCGCCACCGTCACACGCTCTATTGTGCTAGTTGCTCGTGTTTCGCATCAACGTCGTGTGCAAAACGCGCAATGAACATGAGGGCTCTGATCTCCTGCGCCGCCTTGGCAAAGTCCTTGTGCTCGTCGATCAGGCTTGCCAGCTTGGCCAACGCCTGCTTGCGCGCAGCCTGCACCATGTCGTCCAGTTCATCAAGCGCGTCTTCGCCGGTAGCGTCGTCAAGCGCTTCGCGCCACTCCATCTGCTGCATGAGAAACGCGGCCGGCATGGCCGTATTGTCTTCCGCTCCGATGGAAACGCCATTGAGTTCGCACAGATAGGTCGCCCGCTTGAGCGGGTCCTTCAGGCGCTGATAGGCCTCGTTGATGCGCACCGACCACTGCATCGCCACGCGCTGCGCGGCACCGCCCTGCGCAGCAAAACGGTCAGGGTGGGCCTCGCGCTGCAGGTCTTTCCAACGCGCATCAAGCTGCGCGCGATCCTGAGCGAACTGCATCGGCATACCAAACAATTCAAAGTCGTCAGATTGAAGATTCATGAAGAAAAATTGGAATTCGGTTTTCAAACAGCGACGCCCGCAGAGACAGCCACACCCGGAACCACCCCCACAATGACGAGACAGGCCCTCAGGCGCGACGCAAAGCCGGAGACAGTACGCCTGTACGGCGAGGCTTTGCAACAAAGCATGAGGGCCTGTATCGTCATCTCAATACGAAGACTGCCAACGCCCCAGTAAGCCTCGCATTCGTCACGCGTTAAAAACCAAAAGAAAACCTAAAAAAAGAAAACCAGAAAAAAACCGCCAGCACGAGACGCGGTGGCGGTTTTGGCTTGGCGAGCCTGGAGGGCTCACACGCGGAAGCTCTCTCCGCAACCGCAGCGATCACGCTCGTTGGGATTGTTGAACTTGAAACCCTCGTTCAGGCCCTCGCGCACGAAGTCGAGCTCGGTGCCGTCGATATAGGCCAGACTCTTGGGATCGATCAACAGCTTCACGCCATGGTTCTCGAACACGATGTCTTCAGGCGCCTGATCGTCCACGTATTCCAGCTTGTAGGCCAGACCGGAACAGCCAGTCGTCTTGACACCCAGACGCACGCCCACGCCTTTTCCACGACGGGAAAGATAGCGACTCACATGCCGGGCGGCGGCTTCGGTCAATGTCACTGCCATGTTGATCAGGCCACTGTCGAGTCGGCCACCACGGTTTCGCCGCGCTTGGCCTTGTAGTCGTTCACGGCCGCCTTGATGGCGTCTTCGGCCAGGATGGAGCAGTGAATCTTCACGGGAGGCAGTGCCAGCTCTTCGGCGATGATGCTGTTCTTGAGCGCCGCCGCTTCGTCGAGCGTCTTGCCCTTGACCCACTCGGTCACGAGCGACGACGAGGCGATCGCCGAGCCGCAGCCATAGGTCTTGAAACGTGCATCTTCGATCACGCCGGTCTCGGGGTTCACCTTGATCTGCAGCTTCATCACGTCGCCGCAGGCAGGTGCGCCGACCATGCCGGTGCCGACCGTGTCATCACCCTTGTCGAACGAGCCCACGTTGCGGGGATTCTCGTAATGGTCGATCACTTTGTCTGAATAAGCCATGGTGTTTCTCCTTTTTCTGCGTCGGCCGGTGGGGCTTGCCTCTTCGCGGGGGCGCAGCAATCAATCTTCAAAAAATGAAATCAGTGTGCAGCCCACTGGATGGTGCTCAGGTCCACACCGTCCTTGTACATTTCCCACAAGGGGCTGAGCTCGCGCAGCTTGGCGACGTTGTGGCGGATGGTGGAGATCGCGTAGTCGATTTCCTCTTCCGTCGTGAAGCGGCCGATCGTCATGCGCAGGCTGCTGTGCGCCAGTTCGTCGCTGCGGCCAAGGGCGCGCAGCACATAGCTGGGCTCGAGACTGGCCGAGGTGCACGCGGAGCCTGACGACACCGCCAGCCCCTTGATGCCCATGATCAGCGATTCGCCTTCGACGAAGTTGAAGCTCATGTTCACGTTCTGAGGAACGCGGTGCTCCACGCTGCCGTTGATGAACACCTGTTCGATGTCGCTCAGGCCATCCATCAGGCGCTTCTGCAGCGCCGCGGCCTTGGCGTTCACCTCGTTCATTTCGAGCTTGATGATGCGGAAGGCTTCACCCATGCCGACGATCTGGTGCGTGGGCAGCGTGCCCGAACGCATGCCACGCTCGTGACCGCCACCGTGGATCTGCGCCTCCAGACGGATGCGCGGCTTGCGGCGCACGTACAGCGCGCCCACGCCCTTGGGGCCGTAGGTCTTGTGCGCGGTCATGCTCATCAGGTCGATGGGCAGCTTGCTCATGTCGATCTCGACACGGCCGGTGGCCTGCGCCGCGTCGACGTGGAAGATGATGCCCTTTTCGCGGCAGATCGCACCGATGGCCGGGATGTCCTGGATCACGCCGATTTCGTTGTTCACGAACAGCACGCTCACGAGAATGGTGTCGGGGCGAATCGCGGCCTTGAAGGCTTCCAGATCCAGCAGACCGTCTTCCTTGACGTCCATGTAGGTGACTTCAAAGCCCTGGCGCTCCAGCTCGCGCATGGTGTCCAGCACGGCCTTGTGCTCGGTCTTGAGCGTGATGAGGTGCTTGCCCTTGCCCTTGTAGAACTGGGCAGCGCCCTTCAGCGCCAGATTGATGGACTCGGTCGCGCCGCTGGTCCACACGATTTCGCGCGGATCGGCACCGATCAGGTCGGCCACATGGCCACGCGACTTCTCGATGGCTTCTTCAGCCTCCCAGCCCCACGCATGACTGCGCGATGCCGCGTTGCCGAAGTGTTCGCGCAACCAGGGGATCATCGCGTCGACGACACGGGGATCCACCGGAGTGGTCGCGCCGTAGTCCAGGTAAATGGGGAAATGGGGAGTCATGTCCATGGCTATCTCGCTTTAGCGATCTGGCTGGCGAATGTCAGTTGTCAGAATGGTTTTGAAAAAGAGCAGTCCTTGGGCCGTGGCTGCGCTGTTGCCTGATGGACTGGCGCATCAAGCAGCGGGCGCGGCCACCCGCGCTCAGGACTTGGCGAAGGCGTTGCCCAGTGCGAACACCGAGTTCGGTGCGTTCACGCGGATGGGCTTGACCACCGGAGTCGTCGAGATCGCGCGACGAGCCACCGGCTTGTCTTCGATCTGCACGCCCTTGGCGAGTTGGTCGTCGACCAGCTTCTGCAGCGTGACGGAGTCCAGGAACTCCACCATGCGCTGGTTCAGCGAGGCCCACAGCTCGTGCGTCATGCAGCGACCCGCTTCGCCCAGGCAGTTTTCCTTGCCACCGCATTGCGTGGCGTCAATAGGCTCGTCCACCGAGACGATGATGTCGGCCACGGTGATGTCACCCGCCTTGCGGGCCAGCGTGTAGCCGCCGCCGGGGCCACGAGTGGACTCGACCAGCTCGTGACGGCGCAGCTTGCCGAACAGCTGCTCCAGGTACGACAGGGAAATCTGCTGGCGCTGGCTGATGGCAGCCAGAGTGACAGGGCCATTGTTCTGGCGCAGGGCCAGATCGATCATGGCAGTGACCGCAAAACGGCCTTTGGTTGTGAGACGCATCGCAAGCTCCTTGTAGGTTCAGGCTTGATCGTTTGATAAACACCTCGAGTGACTCTTTCAGCCACTCTGGCACCCGTCTCCGCCCGCTCTCCGGCGCCGCAAAAACCCTAAGGTTTGCCCGCCAGAGCCCTAAGTATTGTGGGGTTGTTTTCTTGAGTAATTAGCCCAAGTATATCACCAATCCCTATTGTTTTTGTCGGGTAACAAATCCTATCGTCGAGATAGTGCGGTTAAATAATTCCTTTCGCCCCGAACACGCCCCGCGCAAACCGCGTCAGGCTTGGCGCTCCGAGCCGCCATGCGCACCGAAGACGCGGTCCTTGAGCTTCGCCAACTGATCGCGCACCCGAGCCGCCTGCTCGAACTCCAAGTTGCGCGCGTGATCCATCATCGCCTTTTCCAGACGCTTGATCTCGCGTGCGATGTCCTTCTCCGACATCTCCTCCAGCTCCAGATCACGCGCCGCCTGCTGCTGCATGCGTTGCGAATCCTGACCGGCCTTCTCGCTGTAGACACCATCAATCAGGTCTTTCACCTGCTTGACAATGCTGCGCGGCGTGATTCCGTGGGCCTCGTTGTATGCGATCTGCTTGGCGCGCCGACGTTCCGTCTCCCCCATGGCTTTTTTCATGGAGTCGGTGATCCGGTCAGCGTACAGAATCGCCATGCCCTCGGAATTGCGCGCCGCTCGGCCGATTGTCTGGATCAAACTGCGTTCGGCGCGTAGGAATCCTTCCTTATCTGCGTCCAGAATCGCGACCAGGGAGACCTCGGGGATGTCCAGCCCCTCGCGCAGCAAATTGATGCCGACCAGCACATCGAACGCGCCCAGGCGCAGGTCGCGGATGATTTCCACGCGCTCGACGGTATCGACGTCGGAGTGCAGATAGCGCACCTTCACGCCGTTGTCCGAAAGATACTCGGTGAGCTGCTCGGCCATGCGCTTGGTGAGCGTAGTAATGAGTACGCGTTGATTCTTTTCGACTCGAATGCGTATTTCCTGCAGCACATCATCCACCTGATGCGTCGCCGGCCGCACTTCCACGATCGGATCGACCAGACCCGTCGGGCGCACCAATTGCTCAACCACCTGCCCTGCGTGCGTCTTCTCGTAATCCGCCGGCGTGGCGGAAACAAAGACCACCTGCCGCATGCGCTGCTCGAACTCCTCGAACTTGAGCGGTCGGTTGTCCAGCGCCGACGGCAGGCGAAAGCCGTATTCCACCAGCGTGGTCTTGCGCGCGCGGTCACCGTTGTACATCGCGTTCAGCTGGCCGATCATCTGATGGCTCTCATCAAGGAACATGATCGCGTCCTTGGCAAGATAGTCAGTCAGTGTGCTGGGCGGGTCGCCCGGCAGGGAGCCCGAGAGATGGCGGGTGTAGTTCTCGATGCCCTTGCAGTGACCCACTTCGCTGAGCATCTCGAGATCGAAGCGCGTGCGCTGCTCAAGGCGCTGCGCCTCCACCAGCTTGCCTTCCTTCACGAAGAACTTGAGGCGCTCGTCCAGTTCCTCCTTGATGGTCTCGACCGCCGCCAGCACCTTGTCGCGCGGCGTCACGTAATGGCTGCTCGGATAGACGGTGAAGCGGGGAATCTTCTGAACCACGCGGCCGGTGAGCGGATCGAAAAGCTGCAGGCTGTCCACCTCGTCGTCAAACAGCTCGATGCGCACCGCCAGCTCGGAATGCTCGGCTGGAAACACGTCGATGGTATCGCCCCGAACCCGGAACTTGCCGCGGCTGAAATCCTGCTCGTTGCGCTGGTACTGCATGCGAATGAGCTGGGCGATCGCGTCGCGCTGGCTCAGCTTGTCGCCCGAGCGCAGCGTCATCACCATGCGGTGGTAGCTCGAAGGCTCGCCGATGCCGTAGATCGCCGACACGGTGGCGACGATCACCACGTCGCGCCGCTCCAGCAGGCTCTTGGTGCAGGACAGGCGCATCTGCTCGATGTGCTCGTTGATCGCGCTGTCCTTCTCGATGAACAGGTCGCGCTGGGGCACATACGCTTCCGGCTGGTAATAGTCGTAATAACTCACGAAGTATTCCACGGCGTTCTTCGGGAAGAACTCGCGGAACTCGCTGTAGAGCTGCGCGGCCAGCGTCTTGTTGGGCGCGAACACGATGGCGGTGCGGCCCAGCCGCGCGATCACGTTGGCCATGGTGAAGGTCTTGCCCGAGCCCGTCACGCCAAGCAGCGTCTGGAACGACTCGCCGTCGTTCACCCCCTCGACCAGTTTGGCGATGGCCTCGGGCTGATCCCCCGCCGGAGGATAGGGCTGGAACAGCTGGAAGGGCGAATCCGGGAAGGAGACGAACTCGCCTTCCTTCACATCAGTAATGACTTCATGCATGACTTGTAAACGCAACTATGACTTGCGCCGTTAAAATCGAGGGTTGCCCCTCAAGGCAAATGGATCGGATGGCTCGCTCGCGCTCGTTTGCGAACCACATTTCATCCTTTCTTTCGGCCGAGGCTAGTTTAGTTGGGGGCAGCTCGCCAGATTTCCACCCTTCAAGGACTTTTCATGTCTCTCTTCACCGCCGTCGAGATGGCCCCTCGCGACCCCATTCTGGGTCTGAACGAACAATTTGCCTCTGATTCCAACCCCAACAAGGTGAATCTCGGCGTGGGCGTGTACTTCGACGATAACGGCAAGCTCCCCCTGCTCCAGTGCGTGCAGGCCGCTGAAAAAGCCATGATGGACAAGCCAACGGCACGTGGCTACCTGCCCATCGACGGCATCGCCGCCTACGACAACGCCGTCAAGGCGCTGGTGTTCGGCGCGGACTCTGACGTCGTCAAGTCCGGCCGCGTCGCCACCGTGCAGGCAGTGGGCGGCACGGGCGGCCTGAAGCTCGGCGCTGACTTCCTCAAGAAGATCAACCCCAGCGCCAAGGTGCTGATCTCCGACCCCAGCTGGGAAAACCACAAGGCCATCTTCACCAACGCGGGTTTTGAAGTCGGCACCTACGCGTACTACGACGCGGCCAACCGCAAGGTCAACTTCGAAGGCATGCTGGCCGACCTGAACGCCGCTGCCGCCGGCACCGTCGTCGTGCTGCACGCCTGCTGCCACAACCCGACCGGCTACGACATCACCGCCGAGCAATGGGACCAGGTGATCGCCGCCGTGAAGGCCAAGAACCTCGTGGCCTTCCTCGACATGGCCTACCAGGGCTTCGGCCACGGCCTGAAGGAAGACGGCGCCGTGATCGGCAAGTTCATCGCCGCCGGCCTGAACATCTTCGTGTCGACCTCGTTCTCCAAGAGCTTCAGCCTGTACGGCGAGCGCGTGGGTGCCCTCTCCGTGGTGGCCACCGACAAGGACGAAGCCGCCCGCGTGCTGTCGCAACTGAAGATCGTCATCCGCACGAACTACTCCAACCCACCCATCCACGGCGGCGCCGTGGTGGCGGCCGTGCTGAACGACGACAAGCTGCGCGCCCAGTGGGAAAGCGAACTGGCCGAAATGCGCGTGCGCATCAAGGCCATGCGCCAGAAGCTGGTCGACGGCCTCAAGGCCGCCGGCGTGAAGCAGGACATGAGCTTCATCACCACGCAGATCGGCATGTTCTCGTACTCGGGTCTTTCCAAGGACCAGATGGTGCGCCTGCGCTCCGAATTCGGCGTCTACGGCACCGACACCGGCCGCATGTGCGTGGCCGCGCTGAACAGCAAGAACATCGAGTATGTCTGCAAGGCAATTGCCGCCGTGATCTGATTCGCGCGAC
Source organism: Diaphorobacter caeni (assembly GCF_015354245.1). Lineage (GTDB taxonomy): Bacteria > Pseudomonadota > Gammaproteobacteria > Burkholderiales > Burkholderiaceae_C > Diaphorobacter_A > Diaphorobacter_A caeni. The sequence goes on along the minus strand of NZ_JADKYZ010000006.1, from coordinate 242,708 downwards.
TCGTTGTCACCAACAAAAAGCCGTCTCTTTCGAGACGGCTTTTTTGTTTTCAGACGTGCTCCCAGCCCCGCATCGACACAACAAAAACCCAATGCGAAAAGTGATTCAGTCAGGGTATTAATACTCTCTTAATCCCGAATAACAATAATAAAAAGTTTATAAAAAACAACCAAAATCAACGAGTTATGGTTGATTTGATTTGAATCAATTCAAATAATCCGCATTTTATTTGACGTTTGAAAATGCTATTTATATTGCCTGCATGGCAAATATCAACGGAATTTTCAAGCCTCAAGGCGATCAGCAAAGCAAGCGCGGTTTTTTGCAGGAACTGATAGCGGTTGCCACTTCCTTCGGGCTCGCGGCAGCGACGCCCACGGCACAGGCCAACCCGCTGAATCCCGGCCAGCCACCGCGACGTCCCGGCATGCAGGGCAAGCGCTTCGGCATGCTGGTGGACATGCGCAAGTGCATTGGTTGTCAGGCCTGCACCGTGAGCTGCTCGGTCGAAAACCAGCCTCCGATCGGACAGTTCCGCACCACGGTGCTGCAGTACGAAATCGACAAGCCCGATGGCAGCGCACCGGCGATGGTGAGCCTGCCGCGTCTGTGCAATCACTGCGACAACCCGCCCTGTGTGCCTGTCTGTCCGGTACAGGCCACATTCCAGCGCGAAGACGGCATCGTGCTGGTGGACAACGAGCGTTGCGTGGGCTGTGGCTACTGCGTGCAGGCCTGCCCTTACGACGCACGCTTCATCAACCATGACACGCAGACCGCCGACAAGTGCACGTTCTGCGAACACCGGCTTGAGGCCGGGCTGCTGCCCGCCTGCGTCGAGAGCTGCGTCGGCGGTGCGCGCGTGATCGGCGATCTCAACGACCCAGACAGCGAAATCAATCGCCGCATGGACGAGCGCAAGGACGAAATCAAGGTGCTCAAGCCCGACATGAAGACCTCCCCGCGCGTCTTCTACATCGGATTGCCGGACGAGTTCGTCAATGGCGTCGACGGCCAGGCCAGCGTGCGCCTGGTCTCCGGGCACTGAGCTCAAAGGAGCACACCATGCAAATCATCGAACTGCTCACACCGCACTACGAAGCGGCCTGGCTGCCTTGGGCCGTGCAGTATTTCTTCCTCGTCGGCATGGCCACGGGCGCTGCGCTGCTGGCCAGCTGGGGCACATGGGCGGCCGCCGACAGCGCGCCGGCCAAGGCGTTGCCGCTGGCCATCGTGCTGCTGGCGGTGACGGCCGTCGCCGCACCCGTCTCCCTGCTGGCCGACCTGCACCAACCCGCCCGCTTCTGGCACTTTTACGCCCACTTCACCCCGTGGTCGTGGATGTCGCTCGGCGCGCTGCTGCTGCCGCTGTTCGTTGGCCTGTCGGTTGCGCTGTGCGCCGCCTGGTGGCTCGGCAAGCACGGCTGGATGCGCCTGATCGCCGCAGCGCTCGTCGTCTCCGCGCTGACCATCGTGGCCTACACCGGTGCCGAGATCGCCGTGGTGCGCGCCCGCCCGCTGTGGAGCAACCCCTGGGTGCCGGTCAACCTCGCGCTGACCGCGTGGCTGGCCGCCGTCGGCGCCATGCTGATCCTCAGCCTGTGGGTGCCCGCCGGCCGCCACGCCAAAGTGCGCGCCTGGCTGGGATTTCTGGGAGGCGCGCTGAGTCTCGCGCTGCTGGCAGTGGCCGGCATCTGGATGGGCTCGGGCATCACCATGCGCACGCCATCGTTCCTGAACGCCATGCACCTGTACGAACTGTTCCCCGTCTGGCGCATCAGCCTGTGGCTGTCCGTGGTGCTCGGCGTGCTCGTGCTGCTGTTGTGGTTCAGACCGCAGTTGTGGCTGCACTCGCGTGCACTCAGCGTGGCGCTGGGGGTGGCGGTGTGCGCCGCAGCGTGGGGGTTCCGCTGGGCGCTTTTCATGGGCGTGCAAGGCGTTCCCAAGTACGGCGCGGGTCTCTATGTCTATCACATGCCGCTGGGCGGCGACGGCCTGATGGGCGTGCTCGGCGTGTTTGGCCTGTGCATTGCCCTGACGACGCTGGTGCTCTGGGCCCTGGAACTGTGGCCAGGCCGCCACCAGCACGCGCTCCCCGCTGCCAGCGCCTGAGGCCCCGCCACCGCCAACAGCCAACAGCCAACAGCCAACCGATCAAGAGTTTCATCATGACTGACAAGACATCGCCCCGCACTCCCGACAACAGCGCCCAGCCCGCGCCCGACAACCGCCGCAGAACCCTGCTGCGCTCCGGCCTCGCAGCCGGTGGCATGGCCGCCTTCGCCGCCGGGTACGGCGAAACCATCGCCAAGGGTGCCAAGGGCTTGGTGACCGGAACGTCCGGCACCCCCACGGCCAGCGCCACCCGCGGCAATTCGCTGGTGCCCGAGTTCCGCATCGACCCCGTCACCGGCCTGCTCAACACCCAGCCCGGCCAGACCGTGAGTCCGTCCAGTTGCCTGGGTTGCTGGACCCAGTGCGGCGTGCGCGTGCGTGTGGATCACAAGACCAACCGCATCATCCGCATCGCGGGCAACCCCTACCACCCGCTCGCCACGACCCGCCCCGCGCCCATGGATACCCCGGTGCGCGAGGTGTACGCCATGCTCGGCGGCGACAACGGGCTCGAAGGTCGCGCCACCTCGTGTGCGCGCGGCTCGGCCATGCTGGAACACCAGACGGCCGCGCACCGCGTGCTCACGCCGCTCAAGCGCGTGGGGCCGCGCGGGTCGGGCGAGTGGAAAAGCATTTCCCTCGAGCAGCTCGTCCAGGAAATCTGCAATGGCGGCGACCTGTTTGGCGAGGGCCATGTCGATGGCCTGCGCGTGATTCGCGATCTCGACACGCTGATCGACCCCGAGAATCCCGAATACGGCCCCAAGGCCAACCAATTGCTGGTGACCGACGCCTCCAACGAAGGCCGCACGCCGCTGCTCAAGCGCTTTGCCGGGCCGTCGTTCGGCACGATCAACGTCGCCAACCACGGGGCGTACTGCGGCCAGTCTTACCGCGTCGGCACCGGCGCGGCACTGGGCGACATCGCAGGCATGCCGCACGGCAAACCCGACTGGCGCCATTCGCGCTTCGGTCTTTTCATCGGCACCGCGCCCGCCCAGTCGGGCAACCCGTTTCAGCGTCAGGGACGCGAACTGGCCGAGGCCCGCTCGCGCGACGACAACACCTATCGCTACGTTGTGGTGTCGCCGCTGCTGCCCACGTCGTCCAGCCACGCGGCGGGCGACAACAACCGCTGGCTGCCGATCAAGCCCGGCACCGATCTGGCGCTGGCCATGGCGATGATCCGCTGGATCATCGACAACGAACGCTATGACGCCCGCTTCCTCGCCCAGCCCGGCCCCGCCGCCATGGCCGCTGCGGGCGAGGTCTCCTGGAGCAACGCCACCCACCTGCTGATCAACGATCCCGGGCACCCACGCCACGGGCAATTCCTGCGCGGTGCCGACATGGGCTGGCCGATGCCCACGCCCATCGACGAGAAGACCCCGGCGCAGGATGTGTATGTGGTGCGGCTCGCCAACGGCAGCCTCGCGCCGCACACGACCGACCAGCCCGCCGAGCTGTTTGCGCAAACCCACGTCACGCCGGTCGCCCGCGAAGACGCGCCCGCACCGACGGAGCTGCCCGTGTGCACCGCGCTGTGGAAGCTGCGCGAAGAGGCTCACCGTCAGTCTCTCGCGGAATATTCCGAGCGCTGCGGCGTCCCTGTGGCCGAGATCGAGGCGCTGGCCCGCGAGTTCACCAGTCACGGCAAACAGGCCGTGGCCAACTCGCATGGCGGCACCATGAACGGCTCGGGCTTCTACACCGCCTACGCCATCGCCATGCTCAACAACCTGATCGGCAACCTCAACGTCAAGGGCGGCTGGATCATGGATGCGGGCCCGTTCGGTCCGTTCGGCCCCGGACCACGCTACAACTTTGCGCAGTTCGAAGGCGCCGTCAAGCCCAAGGGCGTGGCGCTCTCGCGCACCCGTTTCCCGTACGAGAAAACCAGCGAGTTCAAGCGCAAGAAGGATGCGGGGCAGAACCCCTACCCCGCCAAGGCACCGTGGTATCCCGTCCCCGGAGGCATGAGCAGCGAAATGCTGGCCGCGGGAATGTTGGGCTACCCCTATCCGGTCAAGGCGTGGATCAACCACATGAGCAACCCGATGTACGCGATCTGCGGCTTCGAGAACACGCTGGCGGACGCCGTGAAGGATCCGAAGAAGCTGCCTCTGTTCGTCTCCATCGACCCCTTCATCAACGAGACCTCGGCGTTGGCCGACTACATCGTGCCCGACACGGTGACCTACGAGAGCTGGGGCATCGGCGCGCCCTGGGCCGACGTGGTCGCCAAGTCCAGCACCGTGCGCTGGCCCACCGTGGAGCCGGCCACCGCGCGCACCGCGGAGGGTCGCCCCGTGAGCTTCGAGAGCTTCATCTTCGCCGTCGCGAAGGAACTCAAGCTGCCCGGCTTCGGCAAGAACGGCATGTCCACCAAGGAAGGCGAGCCGCTCGACCTTGACAGTGCCGAGGACTTCTATCTGCGCGGCATGTGCAACATCGCCTACCAGGCTGGCAAGCCCGTTGCCGAGGCCTCGGACGACGACATCGCCATCACCGGCGTCCAGCGCTGGATGGCCGAGCTGGAAAAGCGCGTGAAGCCCGAGGAGGTCCGCCGCGTCGCCATGGTGATGAGCCGTGGCGGGCGCTTTGACGCTGTCGACGACGCGTGGAGGGGCGATCACCTCAAGACCCAGCACAAGTTTCCCGTGCAGTTCTGGCACGAGGGCCTGGCCAGGATGCGTCACTCCATGACGGGCGAGCGCTATAGCGGATGCCCGACGTGGTATCCCACGCGCTTTGCGGACGGCTCGGCCATGCGCGAGCACTTTCCTGAAAAGGACTGGCCGCTGTCGATGAGCTCCTACAAATCGAATCTGATGAGTTCCATGTCGATCGCGGCCTCGCGCCTGAGGCAGGTGCATCCGCACAACCCGATCTCCCTGAACCATGACGACGCGAAAGAACTGGGCATTGCCAACGGCGACCCGATCGAAGTGACGTCGCCCGGCGGCAGCCTGCGGGGCGTGGCGCTGGTGCGCGGCGGCATCATGCGCGGGGCGATCGCCATTGAGTACGGCTACGGGCACAAGCAGCTCGGCGCAGCCGCGCAGCAGATCGACGGCAAGCCCATGGCGGTCAATCCGCAGCATGGCAACGGCGTGAACCTGAACCAGCTGGGCTTTGGCGACCCCACCCGCCCGGCCCGCGACAACGTGTGGATCGACTGGGTATCGGGCGCGGTCGTGCGCCAGGCTCTGCCAGTGAAGGTGCGGCGCGTCTGAAGCGACTTCAGGCGCCGTCGCGACATCCAAAGGAATGTGCATGTCGGAATCCTAAAATCACCCCATGAGGACTCCATGCACATTCTGATCGTCGAAGACAACTCACTGGTGGCCAGCGGCATTCGCACCGGGCTGATGCTGCACGGCTTCGCCTGCGAGATCGCGGACAGCGCCGCCGCCGCCCAGCGCAGCATGGCCAGCGGTCATTTCGACGCCTGCGTGCTCGACCTCGGCCTGCCCGACGGGGATGGCATCACGCTGCTGCAGCAATGGCGCGGCAACGCGTCCACCCTGCCCGTGCTGATCCTCACGGCGCGCGACACGCTGGAGGACAAAGTGCTCGCGTTTCAAAGCGGCAGCGATGATTACCTCACCAAGCCGTTCGAGCTCCAGGAACTGGCTCTGCGCCTGCAGGCTCTGCTCAGGCGCGTGCGCGGCAGCGCCACCGACTCTCTGCAACTGGGCGATCTGCAGGTCAACACCGCCAGTGGTGAGGTGCTTCGCGGGAACGAACGCATCGAGCTGTCGCGCCGCGAATGGGCGCTGCTGCAGGCGCTGCTGCAGGCGCGCGGGCGCGTGCTGAGCACCGCGCAGCTGCACGACAGCCTGTACGGTTTCGACATGGATGTGGGCAGCAATGCCGTCAACGTGCATGTGCACCATCTGCGCAGAAAGCTGGGCAACGACCTGATTGAAACCGTGCGCGGCGTGGGCTTTCGACTGGGCGCGCGCCACAGCGAGCACAGCGCATGACGGGCCGCCCCTACAGTCTGCGCCGCCATCTGGTGGGTGGCATCATCGCCACCACCTGCCTCATGTGGGGCAGCGTCGCCACGTGGCAGTTCGCCAGCATGCAGCGCGAGATGCGCACCATGCTGGATGAGCGATTGATGGCCTCCGCCAAGATGGTGGCCGCCGTCGTCGAGCAGATCCGCCCTGGGCCGCACGGCTCCGGCGCGCTCTCCCGAGCCGAGCCAACCTTGCAGTCGCTGATCGCCCGCGATGGGGTGGAGTGCGAGGTCAGTCTGGTGCGCAGCGAAGTGGACGTGATTCCCATCGCCCGCACCGGCAACGCGCCCGACCTGAGCGCGCAGACCGAAAGCGGCTTCGGCCATGCCATCAAAGGCGGCAAGCCGTGGCGCACCTACGTGCTTGAACATCAGGGCATCAGGGTGGTCACCGCCGACCGGATGGATGTGCGCGAGCACCTCGTGCAGTCCATGCTGCGCACGCTGGTGCTTCCGTTCGTGCTGACGCTGGCCGGCATCGCGCTGATGAGCTGGTGGATCTAAAACCGCAGCCTGCGGCCACTGGAGCGCCTGCGCCGTGAATTGAGCGAGCGTCCGTCGCATGATTCCTCTCCCGTGCAGTCAGGCCAGGACGTGCTCGAGATTTCGCCGCTGGTGAAAAGCCTCAACGCCTTGCTTGCCCGCATCCACGCGGCCGTGGAGCGCGAGCGCCGCTGGACGGCCAACGCGGCGCACGAACTGCGCACGCCGCTCACCGGCATCAAGACGCATGTGCAGATCGCGCAGATGTCCATGACGAACGAGCCGGGCCCCGCTCGAACCGCCATCACGCGGGACGCCCTGCACAACGCGCACACAGGCGTGCAGCAACTGCAAAGCACTCTGGAGCAGCTGTTGCAGCTTGCGCGCATGGAAAGCGCAACGGAAGGTGATGGCGGCGGCATGCCGATGCGCAGCGATGCGGGCGAGATGCTCAGGGCCTTCGAGCAGGCATGCGCGCAATCGACCGCACGCGCCGTGACGGAGCGGCCGCATTGGACCGCGCCACTGACGCAGCAGATCGAACCTCCACCGGACGATCCGCAATGGCATCACGCCTGCGTGGCGCTGGCACCGGCCTTGCTCGTGAGCGCGATCACCAACCTCACCGACAACGCACTGCGACACCAGAACACCGCCGAGCCCGTGCTGGCGACCTTGGCGCTGCGCAAGGAATCAGACCGGCTCTGGCTGGAAGTCCACGTGCGCGACCATGGCCCCGGCATGGAGGCCGACGACATCGCGCTGTCCACGCAGCGCTTCTGGCGAAAGACCCAGACCAGCCAAGGAAGCGGCCTCGGCCTTACCATTGTCCAGCACATTGCCGAGAGCGCAGGCGGCGAACTGGTGCTCCGCGCCGAGCACCCCGGTCTGAGCGCCGTGCTTCGACTGCCCATCGACAACACCACGCTGCCGCGCGTTCATTGACCCACCTCCCCTCCCTACAATAGCCGCACAACACCGGCGCGAGATTCGACACCGGAAACCACCGACTCATAAAAAACACACGCCGGGCACACATGCGCAAACAGGGAACCATCCGCCGCTGGGACGATGCACGCGGCTTCGGATTCATCGACAGCGGGGACTCGCGCGACGTCTTCGTGCATGTGCGGGACTTCGCCCGAAGTGGCGTCTCGCCGGTTTCAGGCATGCAGGTGACGTACGAGGAAATCCAGGTCGGCGGCAAGGGACCCCGGGCGATGGATGTGCGCGCCGTCAATGCGTCGACGGCTTCTGCGGCCTCGGCAGGACGGTCATCGAACGCAGCGACGTCCACCGCACGGACGGCGGAGCGACGTGGCGACAGGCCGCGTGAGGCGGCCTACCGCACGAACGCCCCCGGCAGCGCCAGACAGACGCGGCCTGAATCCCGCCGCCCGGCGAGCGCCACCGCTACCGCTACCGGCAGCTCGCTGGCGATGTTGCTGATGCTGGTCTGGCTCGCCTTGCTGGCGGGCGGCGTATGGTTTCAGCGCCTGCCGTTCTGGGTGCTCGGAGCCATGCTGGTTTTGAACCTCGTCACTTTCATGGTCTACGCCCTCGACAAAAGCGCCGCCCAGTCCGGACGCTGGCGGACCAGTGAGAAACAACTGCACCTGATGGCGGTACTGGGCGGCTGGCCAGCGGCCTGGTTTGCACAGCAGGCCTTGCGGCACAAGTCGTCCAAGCAGGAATTCCGCACGGTGTACTGGCTGACCCTTCTTGTCAATGTGGCAGCGCTGGGAGCTCTGGTGTTTGTGCCAGGCTTGGGTGGCTATCTACCGGAGTTCGCCCACATGCTGCGATGACGCCGATGGAACCCCGCGCCCTGCACTGTTACTTAGGGAGATACCACCCCGGAAGTCGACAGGAGAGCGCCACATGCCCGTCAGCAATCAGTCCATCCAGCACACCTTCATCCAGGGCAGCCCCAAGGGCACGGAGGACGCGCCGTCCACGCTCAAGAGCAAGAACCACGTCCTCAGCGTCATTACCAACCCGCATGAGGCCGGACGCGCCAAGGCGGCCGATCTGGCCGGTCGGGGCACGTTTAGACAGAACTGGGTCAGCCGGCTCTCTTGCATCGGGCTCTTCACCAGTACCAAACTGCGCAACGACCTGCTCCAGAAAAGCGGGGCGTTGATAAACCAGCTCAGGCACGACAAGTCGTATATCGACCACTCGGACCGCATCTCCAAAGACATAGAGACACTGAAATCGGAGTTGGAGACACTACGCGACACCAGCCCGAAGGACTACGCCGCAGTGTCCTGCTTCATAGAGGATGCCGTCGCCACACTGACCACCGATGAACTCCAACGATTTGTGCTGATCCTGGAGGATTCACCCGAAACGTCCAAACCAGACAGTCGATCTGCCCTGAATGCCAATTCGCGCACTCGCAGGGCGCTGGGGGACGAGGCACCAAGACAACTCACACTATTCAGGCAGACCAACATCATGGCTGGACCGCGCGAAGCCAAGGTGTTTGACGACAACCTGTACTCCATTCTTGGCAAGGGCATTGCCAAGAACGTCGCAGCCCAGGTCGTGCAGGAGGCCCAGCAGCATCCCCAAAAAGGTATGCGAGCAGCCTATGACACCGTGGCCGACGGGATCACACGCAAGTGTCCTGGTCTGGCCATGCACGTTGTCGTTGACGCCATGATCTACGACTTTCATGCTCAAACCGGCATGAAGCATCTCGACGAGAACTTCATACACGGACATCCGCTGAAAGGTGCGCTGCAATCCCAAGACAGCTTCGGAGAATATACCCTCAAGCCGGGCTCAGACACGCTACGCGAATTCGCAGCCGATCTCGCCAAACAGAAACTTCAAGGAGAAACCACAGCATGAGCACACTGGACCGCATGCTCCAAGGCTTGACCGCATCCGCCGGATGGGGCCAGGGCGCTATTGCCTTCAACGAACAAGGAGTTGCCAGTTTTGATGTGGATGGCCAACTTGTCATGCAACTGGAGCGTGTCCGGGACGATCGCGCGCTACAGCTGTACGCTGGCGTTGGACTAGTTCCCGCCATGCATCGCGAAGCACTGTACCGACAGGCGCTGGAGGCGAATCTGTTTGGTGGCGAAACTCGCGATTCGGTGCTGTCGATCGATCCAGACTCCAATGAACTGATGCTGAGCCAGTTGGTCCAGCCCTCCGTGGTCAGCGATCACGACTTCGTTGCATTGCTGGATGATTTCATCGAAGTCGCCTTGCGCTGGCAGGAGCGGCTCAAGGCCATACGTTGGCAGCTGCCAACGAGCGATACGAGAGATGAATCAACACCCTCCTCCGCCAGCTCCCTGCATCTCAATCCGCCCTTCATCTAGGGAGCCTGACCCGGGCCATGCAGCCACTCAACGCGGCTTGCGCGGGCCCCCACCCGGCTTCTTGCTCGTCACGCCCGCACGCGGAGGCAGGCCTGTGTGCTGGGTGAGCATGCGGCCCGGCGCGGGCTGGCCGGGCTTGGTGAAGCGCACGTCGACTTCCTTTTCCTTCTGCGGCCTGGAAGCACCCAGCGGCTTGGTGGCCTTGCCCATCGCGTAGGCCTTGGCCTGCTGCGACACGACGGAGCGCGAGCCCACGCCCGTGCCCTGCGTGCTGTTCTTCTTGCGCGCGCTCTGATACCCGCCATCGACCAGCGGCTGGAAGGTGGGGATCAGGTGCTGCTTGCCGTTGCCGATCAGATCGGCGCGGCCCATGGCCTTGAGCGCTTCGCGCAGCATCGGCCAGTTGTTGGGGTCGTGGTAGCGCAGGAAGGCCTTGTGCAGGCGGCGGCGCTTTTCGCCGCGCACGACGTCGACGGACTCCTCGTCGCGGTCGCGCATCTCGCGGCGCACCTTGGTCAGCGTGTTGCGACCGGAGTGGTACATCGCGGTGGCCGTGGCCATCGGGCTCGGATAGAAGGTCTGCACCTGATCGGCGCGGAATCCGTTTCGCTTGAGCCAGATGGCGAGGTTCATCATGTCCTCGTCGCTGGTGCCGGGGTGGGCGGCGATGAAGTAGGGAATCAGGTACTGCTTCTTGCCCGCCTCTTCGCTGAACTTCTCGAAGAGCTGCTTGAAGCGGTCATAGCTGCCGATGCCCGGCTTCATCATCTTGTTGAGCGGCCCGGCTTCCGTGTGCTCGGGCGCGATCTTGAGATAGCCGCCGACGTGGTGCTGCACCAGTTCCTTCACGTACTCGGGCGACTTCACGGCCAGGTCGTAGCGCAGGCCGGAGCCGATCAAAATTTTCTTGATGCCGGGGAGCTTGCGGGCGCGGCGGTAGATCTTGATGAGCGGACCGTGGTCGGTGTGCAGGTTCTGGCAGATGCCGGGGAACACGCAGCTCGGTTTGCGGCAGGCGGCCTCGATCTCGGGGCTCTTGCAGCCGAGGCGGTACATGTTGGCCGTGGGACCGCCGAGGTCGGAGATGGTGCCGGTGAAGCCCTTCACCTTGTCGCGGATGTCCTCGATCTCCTGAATGATGGAATCTTCCGAGCGGCTCTGGATGATGCGGCCTTCGTGCTCGGTGATCGAACAGAAGGTGCAGCCGCCGAAGCAGCCGCGCATGATGTTCACCGAGGTGCGGATCATCTCCCACGCGGGAATCTTGGTGGCACCATCGTGGCTGCCGTTCTCGTCGGCGTAGCTCGGGTGGGGGTTGCGGGCATACGGCAGACCGAAGACCCAGTCCATTTCCGCCGTGGTGAGCGGGATCGGGGGCGGATTCATCCACACGTCGCGCGCGGTCACGCCCTCACCATGGGCCTGCACCAGCGCGCGGGCGTTTCCGGGGTTGGTCTCGAGATGCAGCACGCGGTTGGCGTGAGCGTAGAGAATCGGGTCGGACTTGACGTCTTCGTAGCTCGGCAGACGCAGCACCGTGCGGTCGCGCGGCGGCATGCGGTGCTTGCCCTTGCCGCGCAGCGCGGGGTTGGGCATGAACTGAATGGTCTGCTCGCCTGCGGCGGCTGACGTGATTGAAGTAGCTGCGGGGTCTGTGCCGTCTTCCTTGGAGCAGGTCTGGCCCTGGGCCTCCGCCTGCTCGCTGGTGGTCTGGTAGGGGTTGATGTGCGGCTCAACGACGCCCGGCTCGTCCACCTCGGAGGAGTCCAGCTCGAACCAGCCCTCTTCCGACTCGCGGCGGAAGAAGGAAGTGCCGCGCACGTCGGTGATCTTCTCGACGGGCTCCTTGGCGGCGATGCGGTGGGCGACCTCGACCAGCGCGCGCTCGGCATTGCCGTACAGGAGGATGTCGCACTTGCTGTCCACCACGATGGAGCGGCGCACCTTGTCGCTCCAGTAGTCGTAATGCGCGATGCGGCGCAGGCTTCCTTCAATGCCGCCGAGCACGATCGGCACGTCCTTGTAGGCCTCGCGGCAGCGCTGGCTGTAGACGATGGCCGCGCGGTCCGGGCGCTTGCCGCCGACGTCGCCGGGAGTGTAGGCATCGTCGCTGCGAATCTTGCGATCAGCCGTGTAGCGGTTGATCATCGAATCCATGTTACCCGCCGTCACGCCCCAGAACAGATTGGGCTTGCCCAGCGCCTTGAACGCGTCGGCGCTCTGCCAGTCCGGCTGCGCAATGATGCCCACGCGAAAGCCCTGGGCCTCCAGCACGCGGCCGATCACCGCCATGCCGAAGCTCGGGTGATCGACATAGGCGTCGCCCGTGACCAGCACGATGTCGCACGAATCCCAGCCGAGCTGGTCCATTTCCGCGCGAGACATCGGCAGAAACGGCGCCGGACCGAAGCGCTTGGCCCAGTACGGGCGGTAGCTGGTCAGCGGCTTGGCAGCGCGGTGAAAGAAGGAAACATCAATGGGAGCGTTCATGTGCGGGGTCCGTGGGAGGCCGGGCATTGTAGGCGGTGGAGGTGATTTGCGCTTCCCACGTCTGCGGAGCCCTCAGCGGCCGTAGGCTCAAACCGAGGTCAGGGCCAGTGCCAAACCCTGAACTGAAACCGGGACGGAAACAAAAAACGGGCGCAAGGCCCGTTCCATGGATTCATCGAGAGCGAGGTGATTTCACCATTCGCCCATCGAGCGCACGATGTGGTCCAGATCGGCCGGAGGCTCGATGTAGGCCGAGCGCAGCAGCTGACCATTGCGCAGCTGCACCGGTTCCTGCACGGGCTGAGGCATTGCCACCGGCTGAAAGTCGCTGGCCATCCACAATCCGGCGGCACCATGCGGCACGACGTAATCGGTTGGAGCAGTGATATAGCTGGCTGACATGGCAATTCCTCTCAAATTGCAGGTGGATGGGACTGAAAAAACTCCTTGAGCGAGAAAGCTGGCTGATCCGGACTTTCGCTGCACTATCGTCAGCTTAAGTTGATTGAACAACTTCCTTTGTAGGCTAACGTCCCAGAGACGCCAACGGCTGACAGGAAAACAACTTCTTTCACCGGCAAAAAGTAAGACGGCGTAACCAAACTGGCTACGCCGTCCTGAATGCTGCAAATCCGGCCTGCCCAACGGGCGCCGGATGCGCTGTCCGCTGGTTTACTTCGCCAACGTCAGCGAGCCCTTCATGATGCCGGAATGACCGGGGAACGAGCAGAAGAAGGTGTAATCGTCACCGGCCTTCAGCTTGCTCACCGCAAAGGTGACCGAGGCAGACTCGCCGCCGCCGATCAGCTTGGTGTGCGCGATCACGCGGGCGTCAGCGGGCTTGACGTAGTCCTTGTCGGCACCGGCGGGGATGCCGTCGTTGGCCACGCCCTGCATGTCCGAAGTCTTGGCGATCACCACGTTGTGGCCCATCGCGGTCTTGGGCATCTTGCCGACGTGCTTGAGCTTCACGGTGAAGTCCTTGCAGGCGGCGGGCACGCTGATGGCCTTGGTGTTGAACTGCATGGCGTCATTGCTCTCGACCTCGACCGCACAGTTCGGCGCGGCAAATGCCGGCACGGCGGCGGCGGAGACACAGGCGACGGCGATCCACTTCAGGAGCTTCTTCATTTTTTGCATTCCAGGTTGTCAATAACGGGTAAATACTAGGACTGACGAGTACCGCAGCATTTGACTTTGCTCAAGTATCACCCAATCGAAGTCAAGTCCCTTGAAGCGCTTCAAGGCGCATCCCGACAAAGGCTCGGTTAAGCTCGACCGCGACATGCCCCACACCCTGAAATCTACCGTCCACAGCGAACTCATCATCAAGAAAAGCCGTTTCATCGGCTGCGTGCAGCCCATGACCGACCGCGCGAGCGCGCAGGCCGTGGTCGATGGCCTGCGTGCCGAACACCCCGGGGCAGCCCATGTCTGCTGGGCGCTGCTGGCGGGCGGGCAATCCGCCGCCGTGGATGACGGCGAGCCCAGCGGCACCGCCGGGCGCCCGATGCTCGATGTGCTGCGTCACCAGGATCTGGAAGGCGTGCTGGCCACCGTCGTGCGCTACTTCGGCGGGGTCAAACTCGGCGCGGGCGGGCTGGTGCGCGCCTACACCGACAGCGTGGCGCAAGCGCTGCTCAAGGCCGAGAAGATCGAGCGTCAGGTGATGGCCGAGCTCGAATGCACCCTGCCCTACGCGCAGGAAGGCCTGCTGCGCCGCGAGGTCGAGGCCAGCGGCGCGCAACTGCTCGAAGTGTCCCACGGCAGCCAGGTGGTCGCCCGGCTGAAGATGCCGCAGTCGACGGCAGCGGAATTCCGCGAGCGGCTGAACGACCTCACACAGGGCCGAATCGGCTGGCTGGACTGAACCGGCCTGCGCCTACAGCCCCGCGCGCTCCCGTCGGGGACACTCCAAGTTCCACCGACACCTCTGCAGCAAAGAGAGACAAGAGCATGAGCGAGACACTGGACACCATCATCATCGGAGCCGGATCGGCGGGACTGTCGGCGCTGCGCGAGGTGCGCAAGCGCACGGACCGCTTTCTCATCGTCAACGACGGCCCCTGGGGAACGACCTGCGCGCGCGTGGGCTGCATGCCGTCCAAGCTGCTGATCGAGGCAGCGAGCGCGTTTGATCGCCGCAGGACCTTCGACACCTTCGGCATTCGGGGCGCCGATCGACTGAGCGTGGATCTCCCCGCCGTGCTGAGCCGGGTGCGCGAGCTGCGCGACGGTTTCGTCGCCGCAACCATCAGGGACACCGAGGTCGACGCGGCACGGCAGATCAGCGGACGCGCGCGGCTGCTCGGCCAGGATCGGATTTCGGTCAACGGACAGGAATACCGCGCCCGCCACCTTATCATCGCCACCGGCACCCGGCCACGCCTCGATCCAACGTGGACGGCTTTCGGCAGCCGCGTCCTGACCACCGACACCCTGTTCGAGCAGCCCACGCTAGCGCCGCGCATGGCCGTTCTCGGCCTTGGGCCCGTGGGCGTGGAGATGGCGCAGGCGCTCGCACGGCTGGGCATCACGGTATCGGCCTTCGTGACGCGCAAGGCCACTGCGGGCATCAGCGATCCCGAAGTGCTGAACGCGCTGTGGAGCGAGCTCGAAAAGGATTTCACGATCCACATCGGTGAGCGCGCCCATCTTGCGGCGCACAGGGACGGCATTGAAGTCATCAGCGGCGACCAGCGCGTCGTCGTTGACCAGGTGCTCGCCGCCAATGGCCGCGTTCCGAACGTGGAGGGCCTTGGGCTTGAGACGCTCGGCGTGCCGCTCGACCAGCACGGCCTCCCCTCCTTTGACCCGAACACGCGGCGGATCGGCGATCTGCCGGTGTTCATCGCGGGGGACATCGACCCCGACCGCGCACTGCTGCACGAGGCTTCGGACGAAGGCCACATCGCGGGCATGAACACCGCCCTCGACACGCCCAAGCGCTTTCGCCGCCGCACGCCGCTGGCGATCAGCTTCTGCCATCCCAACGCGGCCGTGGTCGGCAAGTCCTTCAAGGCGCTTGAGAACCAGGACTTCGTCACCGGCGCCATCGACTTCAGCCGCCAGGGTCGCGCCCGCGTCGCTCAGGAGAATGCGGGGCTGCTGCATGTCTATGCCGACCGCGCCTCCGGCCAACTGCTGGGCGCCGAGATGTGCGCACCCGCAGGAGAGCATCTGGCGCACCTGCTCGCACTGGCCATCCACAGCGGGATGACGGTGCAGCAGATGCTGGGCATGCCGATCTACCACCCGGTGCTGGAAGAAGGCCTGCGCACCGCGCTGCGCCGTGCGGCCGCCCAACTCGACGTCAAGGCCGATTCGGATCTGGCCCTGTGCGACCTGGAGTGTTCCAGCGTTCTGGAGTAAATAAAGACCTCAAAAGTACGCATTTTCATAAAAAAGCGTATGATAAATAGCATCATGACAGATGCTTTGATTGACTCCCTCGCCGCCGCCCGCAAGGCCCAGAAGATCACCCAGGCCGATCTCGCTCAACGGGCCGGCCTCTCGCGCATGGCGGTCCAGCGCACGGAAACCGGTGATGTCGACCCGCGCTATTCGACGCTGCTCGAGATGTCCCGCGTGCTCGGCATGCAGATGATGGCCGTGCCCGCCGATCTCGTGCCCGCGCTGCAGGCCTTCATCCAGTCCGGCGGCAAGTTCCTCGGCCAGCCCGTCGGTGCGGATGCGCCGCCCTCGGTGGTCGATGTCTACGCCGCCGAGCCCCAGGGCACGTACAAGGTCCGCTGAGCACGCAAGCCCACGCCAATACAAGCGGCACGAACATGTCCACCTCCATCCGCTACCTGCGCCTGTACATGCACCAGCCCGCAGCACTGGGCGGCGGACGGCGGGCGATCGGCTATCTTTCCCAATACGGCGACATCCTGCGCATCTCGTTCGAGAGCGACTACATCGCCGACGCTGCCCGCCCCACGCTGTCGCTGAGCTACCGGGGCGGCAACGAGCAGGACACGCGGAGCATCCTCGCCTCCGCACGCGATGCCCGCCTCGTGCGCACCGATGGCCGCTGGCCGGTCTACTTCCAGAACCTGCTGCCCGAGGGGCACAACCGAGAGCGCCTCGCGCACGAGCGCGGCTGCTCGCCCGACGATGAGTTCGAGCTGCTTGCCGCCGCCGGCCACGACCTGATGGGCGCGCTCGAGGTCGAGCCGATTGCGCCCGACGAGGCTATCCCCGAAGTCGTGCGCCACTGGCACACCACGCAGGGGCTGGATGTGCTGGAGCCCGGTTTCGTCGAGTACCCGGTGGCCGATGCGGCCTCGCTGCCCGGCGTCGTCACCAAGTTCAGCGCCGTGCAGGACGGCCGCCGCTACACCGTGCACCGCAAGGGCGCGGCGGGCAGCGTGATTCTCAAGCTGCCGACCACTCAACATCCCGATCTGGTGGCCAACGAATACGCCTGCTACCGGCTCTGCCAGGCGCTGGACCTTGAGACGGCGCAGGCCGAGATCATCACCCGCGAGCAGGCCGAGCTGCCCGAGCATGTGCCGTTCCACGAGATCCTCGCGGTGCAGCGCTTCGACCACCTGCCCGACGGCTCGCGCATCCACATGGAGGAGTTCAACCAGGCGCTCGGCTACGCCCCCCGCCACAAATACGGCAAGGGCCTGCAGCAGGACTGGCCGACGATGCTGCGCGTGCTCGACCGCCTGAGCCCCGAGCCGGTGCGCGACACCCGCGAATTCCTCGCGCGCACCGTCGCCGCCATCCTCATGGGCAACACGGACGCCCACCTCAAGAACTGGGCCCTGATCTACCCCGACGGCCTCCAGCCGCGCCTCGCTCCGGTCTACGACTGCGTCTGCGTCACGGCCTTCTTCAACGGCAGCTCCGTACAGCAGTACGCGGTCAACAAGGCCATCGACAGCACCATGCGCGCGCTCCGCTGGGGCGACATGGAAACGCTCATCAAATCCGCAGGACTGCTGCGCGCACCGCGCCACATCAGCCTGCTCAAGGAAGTGGTTGCGCAGGCCAAGGCGCAGTGGCCCACGCTGCTGCGCGACGCACCATCCGCCATGCGGGAGACGGTTCTCGCCCGGCTCGCGGGCGACGTGGCTCTCGCCGGCTGATTGGCTTATTTCGTCAACGCGCGCTGCATGGTGATGTGTGCAATGCCTGCCTCTTCGTAGGGCTCGCCCACCACCTCGAACGCGGCGCGGCGGTAAAAGCCCTCGGCGCTGCACTGTGCGTGCAGGATCACCTTGGCATCGCCACGCTCGCGCGACGCGTCGACCAGCGCATCCAGAATCGCCCGCCCCCAGCGCTGGCCGCGCAGCACGCGCGCGACCGCCATGCGGCCGATGCGGGCCTCGCCGGGCGCATCCTGCAGCAGACGCCCGGTCGCCACCGGCATGTTCAAGCGGTTGAACGCGACGGCATGAACGGCCGTGGCGTCCAGCGCGTCGAGCTCGATGTCGGGCGATATGCCCTGCTCCTCGATGAACACTGCCTTGCGCACGGCGCTGGCGGCCTCGCCGAGCGTGGCCCAGTCGCCCACCTGGAGCGTGACCATCTCCGCCCCGCCCTCGAACTGCAGGATCGCGTCGCGCAGCAGCTGCGGCACAGGGCGCGAGGTCTGCGTGACGGGATCGGCGAACACATAGACCAGCTCGACGGTCACCAGCAGCCGGTCACCCACAAAGATGCCGCATTCGAAATTCAGCGACGAATTGCCCACGCGCGTGCAGCGCATGCCGACGTCCAGCATGTCATCCATGCGTGCCGAGGCGTGGTATTCGACGCTGGCCTTCTTGAGGTAGATGTCGCCGCCGAGCGCCTGCATCGAGGACTCGTAGGGCATGGCGAGCGCGCGCCAGTATTCGGACATGCCGATGTCGGCGTAGGTCAGGTAATGCGCGTTGAAGACGATTTTCTGGACGTCCACTTCGGCCCAGCGCACACGCAGGCGGTGCACGCTGCGAAAGTCCTGGCGTTTCATGTTGTTGTTCTCTCAAAGTTGAAAATGAAAAATCTCAGAGCGCTTTTCACGATCTCAGCGCAAGGCTCTCAAAGGCCGAAGGCTTCGCGCAGCGCGCGCGCCGCATCGGCGTGGGCCTGACGGGCCTCCGGCAGCGCGCGGCCCATCTTGATGAATTCGTGGGTCACACCGCGGTAGATCTCCAGATCCACCGCCACGCCCGCAAGGCGCAGCTTGTCGGCATAGGCGATGCCCTCATCGACCAGCGGATCGAGCTCGGCGAGACCGATCCACGCGGGCGCGACATCGTCCACATCTGGCGCGAGCAGCGGCGCAAACCGCCAGTCCTCGCGATCGCTCCTGTTGGGAATGTAGTTGTTGAAATACCAGCTCACGGCATCCGCCTCCAGCACGAGACCGTGCGCGAACGTCCGGTGCGACTCCGTATCCTGATGCGCTGTCGTGCCGGGATAGAACAGCACCTGCAGCGCAATCGCGATCCGTGCGTCCCGCGCCTGGATCGCGTTGACGGCGGCCAGCGTCCCGCCCGCGCTGTCACCGCCGACGGCAAGGCGCTGGCCGTCCGCGCCCAGCTCCGAAGCGTGTGCGGCCAGCCATTGCAGGGCATCCCATGCATCGTTCGTCGCCACGGGAAACCGGTGCTCCGGCGAAAGGCGGTAATCGATGGATACCACCATGCAACCCGCCAGCCGCGCAAGTTCGCGGCACAGCGTGTCGTGCGTGTTGATGCTGCCGATGGTGAAGCCGCCGCCATGCGTGTAGAGAAGCAGCGGCAGACCCGGCTCCAGCGAGGTCGCATACAGTCTTGCGGGAATCGCGAAGCCGTCGCGCGCGGGGATGCTGAAGTTGTCAACGCGCGGCAGCTCAGCCTTGGGAACCTCGAGCACGCCCGAGCCCATTTCATAGAACGCGCGCGCGGCCTCGGGCGTGAGCGTGTGCATGGGCGCATGCTTGGCGCGCGCCATGCGCTCGATCACGTTGCGCATCTGCGGCGTGAGTTGCACGCCAGGAGGAAGTGAAGGAGCCGGTTGAGGAGTCGGGTGAGGAGCCGGGGATGCTGCGGAATTCAATCTGATTGTCCTGGAAACACGGGAGGCCGGAAATTCACCTGCACCGGCTTGGCGCCCGGCAGGCCTTGGTAAGTCACGATCACGCTGGTGCCGGCCTTGGGCGGCGTCAGCGGGGAGAACGATCCGAGGCTGATCAGATCGCCCTTTCGCAGGCGCAGATTCTCCTGCTGCAGCGCCCCGGCAAGCCAGACCACGGCGTTGAGCGGATGCCCGAGAATATCGCTACCCTTGCCGCTCGACAGCACGGCCCCGGTATTGTCCGAGACTTGCACGGCCATTTCGGCCAACGCCTGCAGCATCGCCTGCTGCTGCTCGGGAAACACCGGCGCGTTGATCGGCTCGCCCACCACGCCCAAGCGCGCGCCCACGTTGATCGCGGCGACACCCGCGCCATTGAGCGAGCCGGGGTTTTCCACCATCAGATCGGGCAGTTCGATGAACGGGATGATCTGGTCGATGTTCTCGAGCACCTCGGCCGGATTGCGCGCCGCGTTGATGTTCTCGCTCTTCACGCGCACCAGCATGTCCGCCTCGAACAACGGACGTGCGCCAAACTTCGCCTGCACGGTCACGTCATTGGGCAGGATCATGCCGTCGTAGAGCACGCCCCACACGGGTTTGTTCGTGCCGAAACGCTGCTGCACGGCCGGATTGGTGAGCCCCGCCTTGTAGCCGATCACCTTGCCGCCGAACTGCCGGGACAGCAATTCATTGAATCGCGCGCGCGAGCAGGCGCCCTCCTCGTCGGTCAGCTTGGCGATATTGGGCGAGGGCTTCATCGCCACGTAGTTCTGCATGAGCTGGGCCACCTCGCCGGCGTTCAGGCACTGCGCCTGCGCGCCTGTCACGCAGAGGACAGCCATGACCGAGGGGATCAGCGCGGATTTCAGTTTCATGAAGTCTCCTGTTGTAATCTGAGGTGCATCCAGCATCCTGGTTCATGATCCTAAATCCAATCAGCGAGACACCACACCATGGCTTTCATCTACTACGTCACCCAGATCCAGTTCGAGTACGGCGCAGTCGCCCTGCTGCCCCAGGAATGCGCGCGCACCGGCATCACCCGGCCGCTGGTGGTGACCGATCAGGGCGTGAAGGCTGCCGGTGTGCTGCAAAAAGTGCTGGACGCGATGCCGGGCATGGCCGTCGCGGTGTTCGACCAGACCCCCTCCAACCCGACCGAAGCCGCCGTACGTGCGGCCGTGGAGCTGTTCCGAAGCGGCCAGTGCGACGGGCTGATCGCGGTCGGCGGCGGCTCGGCGATCGACTGCGCCAAGGGCATCGCGATTGCGGCCACACACGAAGGCCCGCTCAAGACCTACGCCACCATTGAAGGCGGCTCGCCCAAGATCACCGAGCGCGCCGTGCCGCTGCTCGCCGTGCCCACGACCGCCGGCACCGGCAGCGAGGTGGCGCGCGGCGCCATCATCATCGTGGACGATCACCGCAAGCTCGGCTTTCACTCCTGGCACCTCGTGCCCAAGACCGCGATCTGCGATCCCGGCCTGACGCTGGGCCTGCCGCCACAGCTCACCGCCGCCACCGGCATGGACGCGATCGCGCACTGCATGGAAACCTTCATGTCCTCGGCCTTCAACCCGCCCGCCGACGGCATCGCGCTCGATGGCCTCGAACGCGGCTGGAAGCACATCGAAGCCGCCACACGCGACGGCGCCAACAAGGAGGCGCGCCTGAACATGATGAGCGCCAGCATGCAGGGCGCGATGGCATTCCAGAAAGGCCTTGGCTGCGTGCATTCGCTGAGCCACAGCCTTGGCGGCGTCAACCCCCGCCTGCACCACGGCACGCTCAACGCCATCTTCCTGCCCGCCGTGATCCGCTTCAACGCCCAGGATGCCAAGGTCAAGGCGGACAGCCGCCTCGAACGCATGGCCCACGCCATGGGCCTGCCCGCAGGCGGCGACGTGGCCGAGGCCGTGCGCGAGATGACCGCGCGCCTTGGACTGCCCACGGGCCTTGCCGCGCTCGGCGTGACCGAATCCATGTTCGACGACGTGATCAAGGGTGCCTTGGCCGACCATTGCCACAAGACCAATCCGCGCGAGGCCACTCCCGAGGAGTATCGCCAGATGCTGCGCGACTCGATGTGACCCGCTCCAAGCGCGATGTGGGGTGCGCGATGGGCGACTCGCCGCCATCGCACATCGCGACGAGATGGCGACCTACACGCCAGGTGCCCGCAAGTTTGAATACTTTGCCTTGTTCCAACACCACATGAAAGCAAGGACACCCATCATGAAAAAGCTGCTGCTTGCGACGGCCTTCGGTCTCTTCGCCACCACGTCCGCCTTCGCCCAACTGGGCGCGGCCGCCTCCAACGCCGCCGAAGCCGCCGAGCACAAGGTCGAGCAGAAGCAGGCCGAGAGCGAGGCCAAGAAAAGCGGCCCGGTCGGCAAAGCGGTGAACAACACCAAGGCCCAGTACCACAAGGCCCAATCCAAGCGCCATACCACGAAGGCCAAGGCCGCCGTGAAGAAATCGGTGTCCTGAGAGCGTCAACACGCTCTGAGCCCCTGCTCAGAGCTCACAAGGGCCCGCGCGCGGCAACTCCGCGCCCGGGCCCTTGTTCAATTCTGCAGTTGCCCCCAGACCTTTTCCATGCGTTTGGCGCTCACCGGATAAGGCGTGCGCAGCTCCTGCGCAAAGAAGCTCACGCGCAGCTCCTCGAGCATCCAGCGGTACTCCTGCATGCGCGCGTCCACCTGGCCCTTGCGCTCTGCCACCAGGCGCCAGTAACGCTGCTCCAGCGGTTTGAGCTCCGCGGATTTCGCCGCATCGCGCGCGGGATCGGCACGGACCTTGTCCAGACGGATCGTGATCGCCTTGAGGTAGCGCGCGTAGTGCCCAAGCTGCGTCCACGGCGCAATCGCGATGAAATTCTTGGGCATCAGGCGCTGCAGTTGCGCTGCCGCGTCGGCCGTGGCATCGGGCGCATTCTTCGTGTCCTTGATCTTGCGCTGCGCTGCCGAGTACTCGATCAGGATCACGCCCGCCATGCGAGCGACCTCGTTGGCGATCAGCGTGAGACGGCCGCGACCGTCCTGCACGCGCTGCTTGAAGTCGGCCTCGTTCGCGGGCAGCGGGTCCTGCAGAAAGGCGCGGTCGATGGCCACGTCGATGATCTGCCCGCGCAGCTCTTCCTGCGTGCCAAGCGGCATGTAGGCCACCGCCATCTTCTGCAGATCGGGAATGTTCTTCTCGAGATACTTGAGCGCATCCTTGATCTGCAGGGCGAACAGGCGGCGCAGGCCCACGCGGTGCTTGGCTGCGGCGATTTCGGGCTCGTCGAAGACCTCGATGCCGACCGCGTCGCCGTGGTCGATGAGCGCGGGGAAGCCAATCAGCGTCTGGCTGCCCTTGCCGATTTCCATGAGTTCCGGCAGCTCGCCAAACGACCACTCCGTGTAGCGCGCGTCGGCCTTCTGCTGCGGCTTGGCGGGCGCGCTTTTGGGCTTGTCGGCCTTGGGTTGCTTGTCCTGACGCGCGGGCTGCGCAGGTGCGGCTTCGTCGACCACAGCCGCCGCCTTGGCCTGCTCTCCTTCCACATGGCTGGCCACGCGCATCGATGCGAGCGCCTGAAACGCGCCGCGCGCCTTGGCACCAAGCTCTGACTTGAGCGCGCCGAGGTTGCGGCCCTGCCCCATCTGGCGTCCATGCTCATCCGTGATGCGGAAGTTCATGAACAGATGCGGGCTCAGCATGTCGAGCTTGAAGTCTGCGCGCTTCACGTCGAGCGAGGTCTCGTCGCGCACCTGCTTGAGCAGCACGTCGATGAGGCCGCCATTCGCCATGCGCTGTTCCTTGTTGAACAGATCGGCCAGACGCTGCGCGCTCTCCGGCAGCGGCACGAAGCGGCTGCGTGGGCGCTGCGGCAGGCTCTTGAGCAGGGCCTGGATCTTGTCTTTCAGCATGCCCGGAACCAGCCATTCGGCACGTTCCTCGCTCACCTGGTTGAGCACGAACAGCGGCACGGTGACGGTCACGCCGTCGCGCGCATCGCCCGGGCTGTGCAGGTACTGCGCGCTGCAATCGACGCCGCCGAGCTTCACCGTCTTGGGGAAGGCCTGGGTGGTGATGCCCGCCGCCTCGTGGCGCATGAGTTCGTCGCGCGACAGGCGCAGCAGATCGGGGTTGCCGCGCGATTCGGCGCGGAACCACTTGTCGAAGCTCGCACCGCTGTACACGTCGCGCGGCAGCTGCTGATCGTAGAACGCGTAGATGAGCTCGTCGTCCACCAGCACGTCGGCGCGGCGGCTCTTGTGTTCAAGCTCCTCGACCTTCTTGACCAGCTTGAGATTGGCGGCCAGAAAATGCCAGTGCGTCTCCCACTCGCCGCCCACCATGGCCTGGCGGATGAACAGCTCGCGCGCGGTCTGCGGATCAATACGGCCGTAGCTCACCCGGCGGCCGTTGTAGACCACGAGGCCGTAGAGCGTCGCGCGCTCGTAGGCCACCACATCGGCCTGCTTCTTGGACCAGTGCGGATCGAGCATTTGCTTTTTCAGCAGATGCGCGCCCACCTCTTCAAGCCACTGCGGCTCGATGGCCGCGATGCCGCGACCGTAGAGACGCGAGGTTTCCACCTGCTCCGCCGCCACGATCCAGCGCCCCGGCTTCTTGGCCAGATGCGCACCCGGATGGGCATGGAACTTGATGC
Source organism: Diaphorobacter caeni (assembly GCF_015354245.1). Lineage (GTDB taxonomy): Bacteria > Pseudomonadota > Gammaproteobacteria > Burkholderiales > Burkholderiaceae_C > Diaphorobacter_A > Diaphorobacter_A caeni. The sequence continues at coordinate 218,536 of NZ_JADKYZ010000006.1, read as the reverse complement.
CGTGCGCGCCCAGATAAGCATCGCTCTCCTCGCCCTTGTAGCCGATGTTGCCCAGCAGACCGGCCAGCATCGACAGGTGCACGGCCTCGTAGCCTGCAGCCTCGTCGTTGACCTTCCACTTCTGCTCCTTGATCACGGTGAGCAGCTGGGAATGAATGTCGCGCCACTCGCGCACGCGGCGGATGTTGATGAAGTTCTGGCGCAGCAACTGCTCCCACTGACGGTTGCTGATCTTGTGGGTGGCGGGCTCGCTCTCCGCCGGATTGAAGAGCGCGAGCTTTTCCTCCACCGTTTCCGTATCGCGCGCGCCGCTGCTGCGCTGGTTGACCGGCAGGAACGCCGCATTGCGGGCATTGGCGGACTTGTTGGCCGGAGCGGATTGCGCCGCCATTTCCGCCCGCGTCTTGGCCACCACCTTGCCGCCGCGCGCGTCCGACAGCCATTTCCACAGGCGCAGGTAGCCGCTGAACTCGCTCTTTTCATCGTCGAATTTCGCGTGCTGCTGGTCGGCCTGCTGCTGCGCCTCCATGGGTCGGTCACGCACGTCCTGCACGCTCAACGCGGACGCGATGATCAGCACCTCGGCGACCGCGCCGCGCTCGCGCGCCTCCAGAATCATGCGGCCCACGCGCGGATCGAGCGGCAGGCGCGACAGTTCCTTGCCCATGGGCAGCAACTGGCCCCGCTCATCCACCGCGCCCAGCTCCGCCAGCAGCTGGTAGCCGTCCGCAATCGCGCGGCCCGAAGGCGCTTCGAGGAACGGAAAATGCACCACGTCGCCAAGGTTCAGCGATTTCATTCGCAGAATCACACCGGCCAGAGACGAACGCAGGATTTCCGGGTCCGTGAATTTGGGGCGCGATTCAAAATCCGCCTCGTCATACAGACGAATGCAGATGCCGTTGGCCACACGCCCGCAACGACCGGCACGCTGATTGGCAGCCGCCTGGCTCACGGGCTCGACGAGCAACTGCTCGACCTTGCTGCGGAACGAATACCGCTTCACCCGCGCCGTACCCGCGTCAATCACGTAGCGGATGCCCGGCACCGTCAGCGAGGTCTCGGCCACGTTGGTCGCCAGCACGATGCGGCGGCCCGTGTGGCCGTCGAAGATGCGGTCCTGCTCGGCTTGCGACAGACGCGAGAACAGCGGCAGCACCTCGGCGCTGCGCAGCACCGGCGAATGCTGCAGGTGCTTGCGCAGATGATCGGCCGCCTCGCGGATTTCGCGCTCGCCAGGCAGAAAGACGAGGATGTCACCGCCCTTGCCGCCCGCCCAGAGCTCATCCACGCCCTCGGCGATCGCGTCGTTGAGATCAACGTCCTTCTTCTCTTCAAACGGGCGGTAGCGCATCTCGACCGGAAAGGTCCGGCCCGAGACCATGATGACCGGCGCGGGGCCTGCCTTGTTCTCGAAATGCTTGGCGAACCGGTCCGCATCGATGGTGGCCGAGGTGACGATCACCTTGAGATCGGGCCGCTTGGGCAGAATCTGGCGGATGTAGCCGAGCAGAAAGTCGATGTTCAGGCTGCGCTCATGCGCCTCGTCGATGATCAGCGTGTCGTAGGCCTTGAGCAGCGGGTCGGTCTGCGTCTCGGCCAGCAGAATGCCGTCTGTCATCAGCTTGACCGATGCGCCCTTCTGCAGCGTGTCCTGAAAGCGCACCTTGTAGCCGACCACCTCGCCGAGCGGCGTGCTCAGCTCCTCAGCGATCCGCTTGGCCACCGACGAGGCGGCAATCCGGCGCGGCTGGGTGTGGCCGATCAGGTGGCCGCGCACCACGCCCTTGTCATCGGGCGCGGCATTCATCCGCCCCCTACCGAGGGTCAGGGCGATCTTGGGAAGCTGGGTGGTCTTGCCCGAACCCGTCTCGCCACAGACGATGATGACCTGATGGCGGTCCATGGCCTCCATGATTTCTTCACGGCGGGCGGAGACGGGGAGGGATTCGGGAAACGTGATCTGCAAAGGCATAAGGGCGCAATTATCCCAGCGCCGCAGATTTCCGTTCCGAAACCTCCCTTTTTTCGTATTCTGGCGCCGGACTTGGTTCGATTTCACCCACTGCACGCGAAGGGGGCGAACGTACCTGCGATTGTGCGCCCCTGCCGGCCAGTTGCGGACATACACTCTCCGCCACCAAGACCGCTGAACTGATGATCGATGGAGCACTCTTTTTCGCTTAATGCGCTTGATTCATGGCATTCCGCAGTGACGCAATTCGAAGGAAGGATGATTTACTCGGATAGCCTCAGTACCGGCACCGGGGGTTACGCCTTGTGCATACATGGCGGTGGCGCGAGTGGCAGCACTACCTACCAAGGGTTACGCCAATTTCTTTTGAATCATGGAGTTGGCTCTACGGCATTGGATTGCATTGGGCATGGGCGCACAGGTGGGCGTTTTGAGGACTCGTCTCTGGCCTCTAGAGAACAGCAAATTCTCACCGTTGCCCAGCAGCAAGCCATTGCACCGACGATCCTTGTTGGAGCCAGTATGGGGGCCTACAACGCGATCCTGTTGGCCAAACAGCTTGGGGTTCACCATCTCGTTCTTGTGGTACCAGGCATCTATGTGCCCGATGCTTTTCACATTCCCTTTGGGCCAGAATTCACTGCAACCATTCGTCGAGAAAGGAGCTGGGAAGACAGTGACGCATGGAACGCCATCAGCGAATTTACGGGTCGCTTGCTTGTTGTCGCCGCCGAATTGGATGAAGTCATCCCTGCGGAGATTCCTCAAAAATTAATCTCGTCCGCAACACGGGCTGAGTTTTCCCAACTGGTAACAGTTCCGGAAGCCAAGCACAGTGGACTGCTGCCCAAGCTTCTCAATTCAGTGGATGGTGTCGCAGCACTTCAATCCTGCTTGCAACTGGGCAACCCTGTGATGTAGGCATTCAGAGAAGGCCTACCTTGGGTGGCGGATTCAACCCGTCCATCAAGCCAGTCACTTCACAGACGGAATTCGGCGACCGCCGCAGCGCCTGCATGGCAAGACCTGCGGCGTGAGCAGAGCAGAGAGCGCGATGGGCAGCGCTCTCTGTCTCAACCCATCAGCGCATGAACCCTATCGACCTCTGCTCCCGCACTTCCGGCTTGATGCGGTGCTCGGCCTCCAACTGCTCGATGAACTCTTCTGCCGAGAATTCCACGGCCAGAATGTCGCATTGCCGTTTCACGGCCGCAAAATCCCCAGGCGCCAACTGCGCGAGTCTGGCCAGGCGCTGGCTGATTTCGGGTGTGAGCCTCGACATGTCGCCCGCCAGCGCTTCCGTGATGAACATCTTCTCCCGTTGCTGCTCCGTGAGCGGCATGAACTTGATCTTGAAGGTGAAGCGGCGCAGCGCGGCCTGATCGATGCGATCGAGCAGGTTGGTGGTGCAGATGAACACACCGCTGTGGCGCTCCATCTGTTGCAGCATCTCGTTGACCTCCGTGACTTCGTAGTTGCGCTGCGCGCCGCGGCGGTCCATCAGGAAGCTGTCGGCCTCGTCGAGCAGGAGCACGGCTTTTTCCTGAGTGGCTTCGGCGAACATGGCGGCCATGTTCTGCTCGGTTTCGCCCACGTACTTGCTCACCAGATCGCTGGCCTGCTTGACGATGAGGGGCTGGCCCAGATGCTCTGCGATGTATTCGCCCAGTGCGGTCTTGCCGGTGCCGGGCGCGCCGTAGAAACACAGGGCGCCATGACCTCGCGCCTTGAGGGCGTCCACGATGCGAGGGATCTCGAAGCGGGTTTCGACGTTCAGCATGTCGAGGTCGTAGGTAGTGACCTGACGGCGGCCTTTTTTCCCGGCGGCATCGGGCCTGCGCCCCAGAGCCGCGTCGGCGTTCTTCAACTGGCGCGCGATCAAGGCCTCGAAGGCCTCGCCACCGGCTTCCGGTCCCACATGGGCCAGATCCGCAAAGCGCACTGCGGTGCGGATCTGTGCGGGGGTGAGGCCCTTGCGCTCGGTAAGGCTCGAGACGAAGGCGTCGCTCACGGCCACGCCATCCAGCGATTTGCGGATGAGCTGCTCGCGTGCGCCGGGGGGCGGCGACTTCAGTTCAAGGTGATAGGCGAAGCGGCGGCGGAAGGCCGGGTCTATCTGCTCGATGCGGTTGGTCACCCAGAGGGTCGGCACCGGGTTGGATTCAAGAATCTGGTTGACCCACGCTTTGCCGTTGACCGAACTGGCGGCCGGACTCGCCACCTGTTGTTCCGCACGCGCCAGCAGGCCCGCCGCGTCGACGCTGATGGGAGGAAACACGTCCTCCACTTCATCAAAGAGCAGCGCAGCGGCCTCCGCGCCTTTCAGGAACACCTGCGCGATCTGCAGCGAGCGATAGCGGTCGCGGCCCGAAAGGCTGTTGCCGTCGCGGTCGGCATATTCGACCTCAAACAAGTCCAGACCGGCCACGCGCGCAACCACCTTGGCCAGCTCGGTCTTGCCGGTGCCGGGGGGGCCGTACAGCAGCACGTTCACGCCCACGGCCTTGGTTTTCATGGCCTTGCTCAGCAGGTTGACCAGCACCTGCACTTCGTCGCCCACAAACTCGAAGTCGTTGGCCTGGAGCACGCTGGGCACCGCAGGTCGGGTGAACACGGCCATCAGTTCGGCACGGTCGCGGTACTCGCGCATGAGCACGGGCGGCAGTTTTTCGCTGACCTTCATGAGGTCGGCGAGGTCGGTGATGCTTTGTTCAGTGAGCAGGTTTTCGACCAGCCCGATGCGCTCCAGACGACCTCCGGCGCGCAGGGCTTCCGCCACCTCGGCGGCCGGCACGCCCGCGAGGTCGGCGATGGCCGCGTAGGCCTCGGGTGCATTGTTGACCTTGAACTCCACCAGCAGGCTGCGCAGGTCACGCTGATGGCGCGCCAGCGTGCCGTAAAGCAGCAGTGCGCGCTCGGCCTTGTTCAATTGCAGCAGGTTGGCCAACGAGTCGATGTTTTTTTCGATCAGCGTCGACTGCTTCTTGAGGGCGTGGCTCAACCACTGGTCGGTGCTGGTGAGCAGCGTCAGCAGGTCCTTGGGCGCGTCCTTGGCATATTCGTCCAGATAGTAAAAGAGTGAGCCCTCTTCGTAAGGGCCACGCCAGACGCCGTGGCGCTCCAGAAACTCCGCGCTGCTCAGCGGCTCATGCCCACGCCAGGCCTCGTTGTCCTTGCAGCGGCGCACCAGAAACTCCCGGACGCGGGCCAGCACGGGATCGGGCCACACCAGATGCCGGCCGACCAAGGCCATCAATCCGTTGATGTCGCGGCGCACATTGAACCTGGAACCCTGTTTCGTGGCCAGGGCCAACACGAAATGGGAACACATCAAATCCAGCACAGGCGCGGCCTGCAGGCCCGGCGATGCGACCATGCCGGCCTGTTCCAGAAATTCAATGGCACGTTTGGACATTCGAGGATCTCCTCATGAGGCTACGGATAGATTTATCCATAACGCGATCAGAAACAAGCGAGATGACAACCCAGCGCTGCTGGATGCAGAAACTGCGCCTCAGAATGTCAACTATTTTGCATGCTCCGACATACCCGCCGCAGCCCAGCAGAAAGTGCGCGCTTACGACCCGCAACCAATCGGCCAAAAACGCTCGCAATGAACAACGCTTCACGTGGCTTTCGCTGGTGCCGCACCGGAATGAATCCAGATCAATTCCCGCTTGGCAATTGACTCAAGTCAATCGTTGATTGACAACTTAATCACATACTGAAGCCTGCAATCAACACAACGAATGCTGGCCTGCATTGACATCGCACAAGATTTGCAAATGACTTGCGATCCTCGCGACGGACAGGGCCTGCGCATTCGCTCACGCATGACTCAGACCTCCGCCTCCTCGCCCTCCTCCTCCGCTCCCGCCTCCAGAAAGAAGTGGATCGTCATCGCCGCCGTGCTGGCTGCCGGTGCGGCGCTCGGCACCTATGGGTGGAAGCAGTGGCAGGCGACGCAGGCGAGCGCGGGTCTGGTCAGCGGCAACGGGCGGATCGAGGCGACCGAGGTGGACGTCGCCGCCAAGTACGCCGGTCGGGTCGCCGAGATCACGGCGCAGGAAGGCGACTTCGTGACCGCAGGCCAGACGCTCGCGCGCATGCAGATCGACACCTTCCAGGCCCAGCAGCAGGAGGCCGTCGCCGGTCGCGACAAGGCCAGCCACGCGGTGACCTCGGCGCGCGCCGATGTGGCGCTGAAGGAAAGCCAGCACGCCGCCACCCTCGCCACGGTGGTGCAGCGCGAAGCCGAGCTGGACGCCGCCAAGCGCCGCATGGCGCGCACGGAAACGCTGGCGAAGCAAGGGGCGTCGTCCCTGCAGGAGCTGGACGACGACCGGGCCCGCGTGGCCGGTGCCCAGGCGGCCCTGAAGGCCGCTCAGGCCCAGGGCTCCGCCGCCAAGGCCGCCATCGAGGCCGCGAAGGCCCAGATGGTGGGCGCGGCCTCGTCGGTGACGGCGGCCGAGGCGACGATCCGCCGCATCGACGCCGACGTGAAGGACAGCGACCTCGTCGCCCCGCGCGACGGCCGGGTGCAATTCCGGCTGGTGCAGCCCGGCGAGGTGATAGGCGCGGGCGGCAAGGTGCTCAATCTGGTCGATCTGTCGGACGTCTACATCAGCTTCTTCCTGCCCGAGACGGTGGCCGGGCGCGTCGCGCTGGGCACCGAAGTGCGCATCGTGCTCGATGCGGCTCCCCAATATGTGATTCCCGCCAAGGTGTCCTTCGTCGCGAGCACCGCGCAGTTCACGCCCAAGACCGTGGAGACCGCGAGCGAACGTCAGAAGCTGATGTTCCGCGTGAAGGCGCGCATCGCGCCCGAGCTGCTCAAGAAACATCTGGCGCAGGTGAAGACCGGCCTGCCCGGGGTCGCATGGATCAAGACCGATGACGGGCGCGACTGGCCCGGACACCTGCAGTTGAGCGCCGCCACCCAGACCGCACCGATCACCCAAGTCAAGCCATGAGCGGCCCATCGACCGCAGAGGTCGTGACCGACGCCATGGCCTCCTCGGCGGCCCCGGCGGCCCCGGCCGTCGCGTGCGTCGCCGAGATCCGCGACGTCAGTCTGCACTACGGCAAGACGCAGGCCCTGCGCCAGCTGAACCTGCGGTTGCGCGCCGGATGCATGATCGGCCTGATCGGGCCCGACGGCGTGGGCAAGTCCAGTCTGCTCTCGCTGCTGGCGGGCGCGCGCGCCGTGCAGTCGGGCAGCGTGACGGTGCTCGGCGGCGACATGCGCAGCAAGGCGCACCGTGACGCCGTCTGCCCGCGCATCGCGTACATGCCCCAGGGCCTTGGAAAAAATCTCTACCCGACGCTGTCTGTCGAGGAAAACCTGCAGTTCTTCGGTCGCCTGTTCGGCCACGACGAGGCCGAGCGCCGTGCGCGCATCGACGACCTCACCCAGAGCACCGGATTGCAGAAGTTTCTCGCGCGCCCGGCCGGCAAGCTCTCGGGCGGCATGAAGCAGAAGCTCGCGCTGTGCTGCGCGCTGATCCACGACCCCGATCTGCTGATCCTCGACGAGCCCACGACCGGCGTCGACCCGCTCGCGCGCGCGCAGTTCTGGGACCTGATCAACCGCATCCGCAACACCCGCCCGCACATGAGCGTGGTGGTCGCGACCGCGTACATGGACGAGGCACAGCGCTTTGACTGGCTCGCGGCCATGGATGACGGCGAAATTCTCGCGACCGGCACGCCCGCCGAACTGCTGGCGCGCACGCAGTCGACATCGCTGGAAACCGCCTTCATCGCCCTGCTGCCCGAAGAGAAAAAACGCGGCCACCGGGCCGTGGTGATTCCGCCGCTTGCGGGCGACGAAGGCGACATCGCCATCGAAGCGCAGGACCTGACGATGCGCTTTGGCGACTTCACCGCCGTCGACCATGTGAACTTCCGCATCCGGCGCGGCGAGATCTTCGGCTTTCTCGGCTCCAATGGCTGCGGCAAGTCGACGACGATGAAGATGCTGACCGGCCTGCTGCCCGCCAGCGAAGGTCGCGCCTGGCTGTTCGGCCACGAGGTCAACCCGCACGACATCGCCACGCGCCGCCGCGTGGGCTACATGTCGCAGGCGTTTTCACTGTACGGAGAGCTGACCGTCGCGCAGAACCTCGTGCTGCACGCCCAGTTGTTCCATGTGCCCAAGGCGGATGTGCCCGCGCGCGTGACCGAGATGCTCGCGCGCTTCGGACTCGAGAACGACCGCGACGCCCTGCCCGCCGCGCTGCCGCTCGGCAAGCGCCAGCGCCTGTCGCTCGCCGTGGCGATGGTGCACCAGCCCGAGCTGCTGATCCTCGACGAGCCCACATCCGGCGTGGACCCGGTCGCGCGCGACCAGTTCTGGAGCCTGCTCGTCGAGCTCTCGCGGCGGGACCGGGTGACCATCTTCATCTCCACCCATTTCATGAACGAGGCCGAGCGCTGCGACCGCATGTCGATGATGCATGCGGGCAAGGTGCTCGACAGCGACACGCCCGCCGCCCTTGTCGCCAAGCGCGGCGCGGCCTCGCTTGAAGAAGCCTTCATCGGTTATCTGGTGGAGGCCTCGGGCGAGCCCGCACCTTCACTGGCATCGGCGTCACCCGCACCGTCGACAGCCTCCGTCGCCACGCCGACCAGCCACGCCAAACCGCAGGGCTTCAGCCTGCAGCGGCTCTGGAGCTATCTCTGGCGCGAGGCGTTGGAGCTGCAGCGCGATCCCGTGCGCGCCACGCTTGCACTCGTGGGCTCTCTGGTCCTGATGATCGTGATGGGCTACGGCATCAGCATGGACGTGGAGAATCTGCGCTTTGCCGTGCTCGACCGCGACCAGAGCACGCTGAGCCAGAGCTACACGCAAAGCCTTTCGGGCTCGCGCTACTTCATCGAGCACGCGCCTTTGAGCGACTATGCCGAACTTGACCGCCGCATGCGCAGCGGCGAGCTCTCGCTCGCGATTGAAATCCCGCCAGGCTTCGGGCGCAACGTGCTGAGCGGCCGCGATGTCTCGGTCGGTGCCTGGTTCGACGGCGCCATGCCCGCGCGTGGTGAAACCGTGAAGGGCTATGTGCAGGGCATACACCAGCACTGGCTCACCGAGCAGGCCCGCGAGCGCCTCGGGCAATCGACGAGCAGCCTGATCGACGTGGAAACCCGCTTTCGCTACAACCCCGACGTGAAGAGCCTCCCCTCCATGGTGCCGGCCATCATGCCGCTGCTGCTCATGATGCTGCCCGCCATGCTCACGGCGCTCGCCGTGGTGCGAGAAAAGGAGCTCGGCTCCATCGTGAACCTCTACGTCACGCCCGTCACGCGCACCGAGTTTCTGCTCGGAAAGCAGCTGCCCTACGTGGCGCTCGCGATGCTGAACTTCTTTCTGATGAGCGCCATGTCGGTGTTCCTGTTCGACGTGCCGGTCAAGGGCAACTACCTGCTGCTAATCGTTGCGGCGCTTTTGTTCAGCATCATCACCACCGGCATGGGACTGCTCGCCTCGTCCGTCACCAAGAGCCAGATCGCCGCGATGTTCTTCGCGCTGCTCGGCACGCTGATCCCGGCCACGCAGTTCGCGGGCCTGACCGATCCGGTGTCCTCGCTGGAGGGCGCAGGCCGCTGGATCGGCGAAATCTACCCCGCCACCTACATGTTCTCGATCAGCCGCGGCGTCTTCAACAAGGCGCTCGGCGTGCACGATCTCGCGGCGGCCCTGCTGCCGCTCGTCATATCGATTCCGGTGATCATGGGCATCGCCATCCGGGCCCTGCCCAAACAGGAGCGCTGAGCCCATGACCACCAACGTGTCTCCGTTCAGCAGCCTGGCCAACATCTGGCGGCTCGGCGTCAAGGAGCTGTGGAGCCTCTGGCGCGACCCCGTCATGCTCATCCTCATCCTCTACACCTTCACGGTCTCGGTCTACACCGCAGCCACGGCCATGCCCGATACGCTGCACAACGCGCCCATCGCCATGGTCGACGAGGACCAGTCGCAGCTCTCCATGCGCATCACCTCGGCCTTCTATCCACCGCAGTTCATCACACCGCGCATGCTCACCCAGCAGCAGGTGGATGCAGCCATGGACGCGGGAGAGATCACCTTCGCGCTCACCATCCCCTCGGGATTCCAGCGCGACGTGCTGAGCGGCAAAAGCGCCGCCCTGCAGCTCAACGTGGACGCCACGCGCATGAGCCAGGCCTTCTCGGGCAGCGGCTACGTGCAGCAGATCGTCGCCTCCGAGGTCAGCGAGTTCGTGCAGCGCCACCGGGCCGCGACCGCCCTGCCCGTGGGCATCGAGCTGCGCGCGCGCTTCAACCCCGCCCTCGAGAAAATGTGGTTCGGCGGGCTCATGCAGATCATCAACAACGTGACCATGCTCTCCATCATCCTCACCGGCGCGGCCCTGATCCGCGAACGCGAGCATGGCACGCTGGAACATCTGCTGGTCATGCCCGTCACGCCCACCGAGATCATGCTCGCCAAGGTCTGGTCCATGGGCGCTGTCGTGCTGCTGGCAGCCGGGGTGTCACTCAACCTCGTCGTGCGCGGCTTGCTCAAGGTGCCCGTCGAGGGCAGCGTCCCGCTCTTCCTCGCGGGCGCGGCACTGTGCTTGTTCGCCACCACCGCCATGGGCATCTTCCTCGCGACGATCGCACGCAGCATGCCGCAGTTCGGCCTGCTGATGGTGCTGGTGCTGCTGCCCCTGCAGATGCTCTCCGGGGGCATGACTCCGCGCGAATCCATGCCGCAGTTCGTGCAGAACGTGATGCTGTTCGCGCCCACCACCCATTTCGTCGACCTGGGCCAGGCCATCCTCTACCGGGGCGCAGGCATCGAGACCGTCTGGAAGCCGTTCCTCTGGCTGGCCTGCATCGGCGCCGCGCTGTTCTGGGCATCGCTCGTGCGGTTTCGCAGGACCTTGTCCAGCATGGCGTGAAACGGAAATCCTCTATGGAGTCTCGGCACGAATCGATCGTCAAGCGGCTAGATGCAGAGCGGGATAGTATTCAAGACGAAAGCCGCAGTGATAGCCATAGCTATCACGAGGAATTTCAACGCAAAAGACCGCCCAAGGCTGCGCTAGCACGCGTCGATCTCATTCGTGCAGAGGCTCCCTAGCGCGAGCGCATTGCAGCGCACAGGATCAGGCAGGGAAATTGCTAGAAGTGAATGACTTCAACTCCTGCACTCGGCATGTCAAAGCCGAGCCCTCAAGATCATGCTCACACCCTGCCAGAATCACAACAGCAAGCACCGCAAAAAGCGTCTGCTCGTCATCAACCCCAACACTTCAAAGCATGTCAGCCTCCTGCTTCGCGACAGCATCTCCGGAGTCTGCGGAGTCCACTCGGATCTGGATGTAATTACCGCACGTTGGGGGGCCTCTTACATTGTTGACGAGCGCAGTTATGCAGTGGCTGCACATGCCGCACTGGACACATGGAGCAACGCCATACAAAGCCAAATCTGCAAGCCAGATACCGTGCTCATAGGCTGCTTCGGTGACCCGGGTCTTTTTGCCTTGAAGGAATGCTGCGACCTCCCCGTCACGGGCTTGGCTGAAGCCTCATTTCAACAGGCCGCAGCAATCGGCGATTTCGCCATAGTGACAGGCGGCCGCGCGTGGGCACCGATATTGGAGCGCATTGCACGCGGTACGGAATTCGGAACTGCATTGACCGGAATTCGCACCGTGGAAGCCACTGGCGCAGATCTCGCACGGGACGCACATCGCGCCCATGAATTACTCTACGCAGCCTGCAGTGAAGCGGCCTCCATTCCTGGAGTGAAAAGCGTGATACTTGGCGGAGCAGGACTTGTCGGCTTTGCTAAGCGACTGCAGCCGCACTTCAATATTCCACTGATTGACAGCGTGCGAGCTGGAGCAGAAGTCGCACTCGCCATGGCCGCAGAGCCCTCAAGCGGCTGAGACAAAAACTGCATTGTGGCGGTTGCGAATGAACCGCCTGAGGGCTCAATCTGGCTTGCGAGTATCAGTCGATTCCGCCGCGTAGCGCGCGAGCACATCGCGAATGTCCGTTCCTGCCCTCAGTGGTGGCAAAGTGCGAGCAGCCACCGCATCAAGATGCCGTTGCATAACCAGAGCTGCTGCCTCGAAATCGCCTGCAACCAATGCATCGACGATGGCCTCATGTTCCGCTACAGCACACTCGCTTGAATGCGGGCGTCCGTGAGACGCGAACACCAGTGAGCAACGCGAAACCACTTCGGTAATATAGCGCGACAGCAACTGATTGCCCGTCATCCGAGCCAGCAGAAGATGAAACTCACCTGATAGTCGGACCGGGCGGTGTGGAGTTGTTCCACTGGACGCCTCACGCTCCATACCCACATGTTCGCGAAGTGTCTTCTGCTGCTGTGTCGATATGTGCCCCGCGAGGGTTTGAACGACGACGCGCTCCAGGCCATTGCGCACAGACAGAATTTCACGCCCTTCTTCCAAATCGGGCGCCGCCACGAAAGCGCCTCGGTTGCGCTTGAGCTCCACTAACCCCTCCACAGCCAAGCGTCCAAGCGCCTCGCGCGCAATCGTGCGACTGGTTCCAAAACTCTCGCCAATCGCGTCTTCTGGCAGGCGCGCGCCAGGGCGCAAGCCCTGCTCCAGAATAGCCAGTCGCAACGCCTCATGGACCTCCTCGGTTCGAGAGCGTTGGATTTTGTCGTCCATTTCTTTGCCCTGCAGTATTTGATTTTTAGACATGATGTTGAATTCCGGATTCGATACATTCCTTGCTATCGGCAAGACCCTGTCGGCGAGCTAATCAGCAGCCTTGCGTGGCCCGGCCCATGCCTCCAGAATATCAATGGCATCCTCTGCAAGATGCTGTTCGGCGATGATAGGCCCGGCTTGCAGCGTAGCGCCCGCCGTGGTCCGTAGCTCATCTACATCGATGGGATGACGCTGCGCTACTGGTAACCCTTCAAATGCATTGCCCGATTGGCTCAGCGAGGCGGCATAGTACAGGCGACGAATGCCAGCGACATGCATGGCCGCAACACACATCGCACAAGGTTCACACGATGAATAGAGGTCGCAGCCCGTCAAGTCCACCCGCTGCAGTCGGCGGCAAGCATCGCGAATTGCTTCGACTTCGCCATGAGACGTGGGGTCGAAGTGCGCAACCGAGTGATTGAAGCCCTCCCCGATTACCTCGCCATCCTTGACGATCACTGCGCCGAACGGCTCCGTTCCTGGCTCCTCGAGCGCGCGCGCAGACAGCGCCAGCGCCTGTCTCATGTATTTCTCTACGTACATTTTTCAGTCCCTTCATTTGCAATATTGGATGTTTTCCGCTCAGACATTGCGAGGCAGTAGCCAAGCGTGTCGCGGATTCCAGTGCAGCCCAATGCGCCGTCCCGGCAACAGTTCCAACGATTCGATTTCATGTTGCTGCTTTTGTACGCGAAACTCTTTTCCGCCCGGTAATTCAATAAACACCGTTTGCGTAGAGCCCACAAATTCGATCCCCAGAACAGTGCCGAGCAGCGTTGCGGAACCCTCTGGCGCAACGGCATTCTCGGACAGCAATCCGATTCGGTCTGCGGCGATCACGAAACTCACATCATCGTCTCGCGCAAAGGTCCGATTGGTGGGCACATCAAAACTTCCCAAACCACCCTCCACACGGATTCCGTCGTCCATACATGCCGTCACATGGCCCGTCACCAGATTGTTCGCACCAATGAACTCAGCCACGAAAGGATTGTCCGGAGCGCGATAGACATCTTGCGGAGCACCCACTTGCTGGATACGCCCTTCGTTCATGATCACGATGCGATCAGCAAGCGCAAACGCCTCCGACTGCGCGTGCGTGACATACACGAAGGTAATACGCAGCTCGCGATGCAGGCGCGCCAATTCAGCCTGCATGCGCACACGCAAATGAGCGTCCAGTGCGCTGAGAGGCTCATCCAGCAACAGAACCGATGGCTCAGTGACAAGCGCCCGCGCAATTGCCACGCGTTGACGCTGACCACCGGACAACTGTGCAATCCGCCGATCCCCCAAACCTTCAAGCCCCATGCGACCTAGCCAATCGAGCGCTTGTTTGCGCCGTGCGACCGCACCCAGTTTCTTCATGCGCAGCGGAAACTCCACGTTCTCGACCACGCTCAAAAAAGGAAACAGCGCGAGGCTCTGCCACACCATGGGCGTGTCGCGCTGATAGGCCGGCACGCCGTGCATGTTCTCGCCGCCAATACGAATACTCCCCCCCGTAGGCTCATCGAGCCCGGCGAGCATGCGCAACAAGGTGGATTTACCGCAACCAGACGGCCCCATGATTGCGATGAACTCACCTACTGCAATATCCAGGTCAATGCCACGCACGGCGTGGTGCCCGGGGTAACGCTTGTCCAGCGCCCTCAAGGAAACGAATGCTTTGTCTTTCATGGATACCTCAGGTTTATGCGGACATCGCAGCCGGTCGCCCGGCGCGCACGCCCATGAAGCGTTGCGCCAACATCACCAGCACTACGCTGACCAACAGCACCAAGGTGCCGATGGCGTTGATCTTCGGACTCACCTGGCCTTGCAGCAAATTGAGAATGCGCACTGGCAGCGTCTCGTTCATTCCACCCACGAACCAGGCAATCATGAATTCGTCGAACGACACAGCGGCAGCCAGAAAGAACGACGCGATCAACGATGACTTGCAAAACGGAAGCACCACGTGCGTGAGACCGACGATGGGCGATGCGCCCATATTCCAAGCGGCCTGCTCGAGATCGGCGCCCAGCTCGTTCAAGCGCAGACGAATGATGGCCATCGAGAATGAGGTCGCGATGACCGCATGGCAGGCGATGATGGATTCGAGCTTTCCAAGCATACCGATGCGCGACAGAAAAGCCAGCATCGCCATGCCAAGCACCGTCGCAGGAATTGCTGGCGGAATCGCGATCAGCATCGCCATCGTCGCCTTGCCGCGAAAGCGATATCGGTAATCGAGATACGCCGCAGCAAATCCGAGGGCAGTAGAAATCACTGCCGTACTGATAGCCACCACAAGCGTATTGACTAACGCACCAAGCACCATCTCGTCCTCAAGAATCGCCCGGTGCCACTGGAGACTGAACCCACCCCAAGGTATACCGGGATAGCGATTCGCGTCGAACGAAAACCAGACGATGATGAGCATCGGCATCGCAATGAACGCAAACAACAAGCCCAACCATAGGTACTGCGCGACGCGGGAAAGCTTTTGCAACTTCATGCGATTCATGGGCATCTCCTGCTTGCGAGCACGCGCGTGAGTGCCAGAGCAGCCCCTAGCATCGCAAGCATGCTCACACCAATCACCGAAGCGCGTGGCCATTGCGACCCTGACTTAACGGTATCGACGATCAGAATCGACAGCGTAGGCGGATTGCTGCCCGTCATGAACAACGGACTCACATAGTCACCGAACGCCAACACAAAAGTGGTTGAGGCCGCAAGCAACAAAGCAGGACGAATCGCAGGCAACAACACTCGGGTGATCACCTGCCCACGGTTACAGCCCATGTTCTCGGCGGCCTCGATGAGCGTGCCGTCTACGCCACTCAACGCGAACGAAAGAATCAACACGACGATGGGCAGACTGAGCGTGAGCAGCCCAATGTGCAGCGAGAGTGAACCTCCTAACAACGGCAAAGCCGAAATGCCCAGAAGACCCAGCACGCTGTTGGCAATCCCTTCCGGACTCAGCACAATCTGCCATGCATAGATACGCAGGATATAACTGGAGAACACCGGCACTAGCAGCGCTGCAACCACCGCATTGCGCCATCGCGCAGGCAGCCGCAACGCAATGATGTATGCCGCAGGAAACGCGATCAACAACGCCAGCACGGTCGCAGTCACCGCCACTCCGAGCGTATACAGCGTTGCCTGATGGAAGTTGGAAGCACCGAGAATGCGCGTCCAATTGTCCAGCGAGAACGCTGGCTGCAGCCGGAAGGCCCGTACTTTCCAGAACGTGACGACCACGAGGAACAGCAACGGTCCGACGAAAAAGACCATCTGCCACAACAGCAGTGGCACACCGAGCAGTGAGGGCAATGTTCCGGGCGATGGGCCACGCCGCGCGGGCGTGCCCAAACGATCCAGCAATGAGATGAATGCGGCAGTCATGGATCGATCAGAGCGACTTGAAATTGCTCCAGACCTCGTTCCAGTCTTCGATGGACTGCTTGCTCGGCAACTGGCGGAACGCTATCTTCTTGGCTTTGTATTCGTCCATCACGTTCTGAGCCTTGAGATTCATGCGCAACAGTTCCGTCTCTCGTGGTTTGGTTTGATTGAGCAGCTTCCAGCCCGCCATCGACGGAATGCTTTTCATGTTGTCCGGTTTGGTCGCCATGCGCACCTGACCTTCAGGCGAAGTGGTGTACTGAATGAACTTGCGCGCCAAATCCCGCTTTGGCGTGCCCTTGATAATGGACAGCGATTCGGTCCATTGCAACCCGCCTTCCTGCGGAATGATGGTGTCCACCGGCACGCCGTTCATGCGCAGACCCAGCGTGATCCACTCGCCAATGCCAGGCACGAGTTGTGCGCGGCCATTGGTGAGCGACGAGAAGATATCGGCAATCGTGAAGAAACCCGCCGTTTGCGGCTTCAGCGAATACAACTTCTTGACCATTGCGTCATACTGCGCCTTGCTCAGATCGAAAGGTGGGCGATTTCCGTTGAGCAGACTGATCGAGCCCATGGCCGGAAGATACCAATCGAACAGACCCACCTTGCCCTTTGCCTTCTCGCTCCACAAGGCCGTGTAGGAAGATACTTCCTTGGCGCTGAAAGCCTTGGTGTTGTATGAAAGACCGAGATAGCCGAAATCGGTCATCACGCCGTAGAGCTTGCCGTCGAACCAATGGAGCGGGAACTTCTGGAATTCAGGCCAAAAATCCTTGAGCGCATAGTCGGCCGGATTCAATTCTTCGAGGTATTCACCCTCATGCAGCAGATGCATGTATTCCGCATCCGCCAGCACCACGTCGAAGCTGCCAGGTGGCGACTGATTCAGGATCGCCAGCATCTGATCTCCGCCCACATACTCCTTGACACGAACCTTCACGCCATGCGCCTTCTCGAATGCCTCAACCAGATAGGGATCGGCATTGCCCGGCCATGAAAGATAGTTGAGCACTTTTGGGTCCGCTGCTTCAGCGGCACTCCAGAGAGTGCTGCTGGCCCCGGCGATCAGGCTAGCCTGCAAAAACGAACGACGACTGAAATCTCGGGCGAGGGGAAGCTTGAAATTCGACATGTAGGTGCTTTCGGATTGAATCGCTGCAAATCGCATGCAATTCACCCTAAGCATCAGTCATGCCAAGTTGTTAGGGCTTGAATAAAAATGCCGAAAAAACGCCTTCGCCAAGGACTTAAAACACTCAAACAAAGGAAGTTAGTGAAAAACCTCCTTATAAAGCCCAAAAAAGTGCATGAAAAATCACCATAAAAGTGCATGCAATATTTTAGTGATGACGATAAAATCGCCGAGCCTAGCCACCCACTTCCCCCACCCCCTGATTCATGCAATAATAGAGGGCTTTTTCTTGCGGAAAGTACGTCAGGCTGGCTGGCGCGGCTCCCGCAGCTGACCTGAAGGAAGATCATGAAAGAAGGCATTCACCCCAATTACCGCGAAGTGCTGTTCCTGGACCTGTCCAACGGCTTCAAGTTCGTGACCCGTTCCTGCGTGAACACCAAGGAAACCGAAACTTTCGAAGGCAAGGAATACCCGCTGTTCAAGCTGGATACTTCCAGCGAATCGCATCCTTTCTACACTGGTACCCAGAAGTCCGTGGACAACATGGGCGGCCGTGTGGAGCGCTTCCGCAACCGCTTCGGCAAGACCGCAGCGAAGTAAGCATCAGCGCTTCGGGCTCCTCAGCCGCCTCAGGGTGGCATGGAGCCGGTCTCTTGCGAGAAAGGCAGCCGGTTTCCGTGCTGCCTTTTTTGTTTGCTTGCGTCGTTTGCCGCTATGCTCTGATGCTTCGGCCCGCGTTTGTCGCCGATTCTCCCGCCCGCAATCACTGTCCGTGTCAGTGTGAACCATCCCAATCCCGCCATCGTCGCCCAAAGTGCCGTGCGCCCGCTTCGCCGCTGGGCCCTGTGGCTGCTGTGCGCTGCCTATGTGATCTTCGGCTTCGTCGGCCGTGATCCTTGGCGCAATTCCGACGTGGCCGCATTCGGCTACATGCGTGAGCTGGCACTGGGCAACACCTCCTGGTTCACCCCCACGCTCGCGGGCCTGGCGCCCGACATCGATGGCCTGCTGCCCTACTGGCTCGGTGCATGGGCGATCCGCATCGCGCCGGACTGGATTCCGATGGAGTTCGCCGCGCGTCTGCCCTTCATCGCGATGCTGGCGCTGACGCTGGCGGCCACCTGGTACAGCATCTACTACCTCGCCCGCCAGCCGGGCGCCCAGCCGGTGGCCTTTGCCTTCGGCGGCGAGGCCTATCCGCTGGACTACGCCCGCGCGCTCGGCGATGCGGGCCTGCTCGCGCTGATCGCGAGTCTCGGTCTGGCCCAGCTTTCCCACGAAACCACCGGCTATCTGACGCAGTTGTGCGCCACCTCGCTGCTGTTCTTTGCCGCATCCAGCATTCCGCACCGGCGCAGCCTGTCCGCCGCGCTGGGCTTCGTCGGTCTGCTCGGCCTGTCGTTGAGCGGCGCGCCCACCGTTTCCGTGCTGCTGGGCCTCGGCAGCGCGCTGATCGCCTCGCAGTCAGGCCTGGCATCACCCGCCAAGCGCATCGAGAGCGGCGTCATCCTGCTCGTGGCGACGCTGGCTGCCGCAGGCGTGGCCGCGCTGCTGGGCCTGTGGCACTTCAATGCGGTGATGCCCAGCGGCTTCAAGGACATCCAGAGCAATTTCCGGCTGGTGCTGTGGTTCTGCTGGCCGGCCTGGCCGCTGGCGCTGTGGACGCTGTGGCGCTGGCGCCATCAGATCTTCAACGCGCAGTGGAACCGCCATCTGCTGCTGCCGCTGTGGTTCTGGCTGGTCGCGCTGGCGGCCATGACAACCTCCCGCCCCGCCGACCGCGCCCTGCTGCTCGGCCTGCCCGCGCTGGCGGCTCTGGCCGCGTTCGCCCTGCCGACCCTGCGCCGCAGCATCGCCGCGCTGATCGACTGGTTCACGCTGATCTTCTTCAGCATCTCGGCAATCACCATCTGGGTGATCTGGATCGCGGTGCAGACCGGCTTTCCGCCCAAGCCCGCCGCCAACGTCGCCAGGCTGGCGCCAAGCTTCGTTCCGAGCTTTTCGTGGATCGAATTCGGCCTCGCGCTGTGCGCCACCATTGGCTGGTGCGCGCTCGTCTGGTGGCGCGCCTCCCGCAACCGCGATGCGCTCTGGAAAAGCCTGATCCTGCCCGCAAGCGGCGCGACGCTGGGCTGGATTCTGCTGATGACCATCTGGCTGCCGATGCTGAACCACGGCCGCAGCATGGCACCCCAGATCAAACCACTGCTCACCCTCATCGAGGACAAGAGCGGCTGCGTGGGCGGCTACGGTCTGTCGCGCGCACAGATCGCCGCCATCAGCTACTACGGCAACCTGACCATGGTGGCCTCGCGCAACGCCGATCGCTGCGAGTGGATCATCACCGACGCGGACGCCACGCCCCCCGTCACCGACGTCTGGCCCAACGCGCAATGGGAAGAAGTGGGCGGCGTCGCACGCCCCACCGACCGAACCGATCGCCTCGTCGTGCTGCACAGGCGAGCGCGCTGATGTCCGAGCACTCCATCATCACAAGGCACGCGGTCACGGTACTGGCTGGCCAGTTGGCCGTCATGGCCTTCGGCGTGACCGACACGGTCGTCGCCGGCCGCCACTCCGAAGGCGCACTCGCGGCGCTGTCCATCGGCTCGGCGGTGTTCATCAGCGTCTATGTGTCGCTCATGGGCGTGCTGCAGGCGCTGCTGCCGATCTGGGCCGAGCAGCGCGGTGCGGCGCACTCCACCCAGCTCGGTGCAAGCGTGCGCCAGTCGCTCTACCTCTGGGTGGCCGCCAGCGTGATCGGCATGGCTCTGCTGCTCTCGCCCGACGCGATCCTGCGCTGGACCAAAGTGCCCCCCGAGCTGCGCCATGTCGTGATCGACTATCTGCACATTCTGGCGTTCGCGCTGCCGCCCTCGCTGCTGTTCCGCGTCTACAGCACGATGAACCAGTCGCTGGGCTATCCCAAGCTCGTGACCTGGCTGCAGATCGCCTCGCTCGCGCTCAAGGTGCCGCTGTCGATCTGGTTCACGTTCGGCGGTCTGGGCATCACCGCGCAGGGCGCTGCAGGCTGCGCCTGGGCGACGCTGGTGGTGAACTACTCGCTGATGTTCTGCGGGCTCTACATGCTGCGCACCCAGCGCATGTACGACTCGCTCGCCCTTTGGCGGCCTTTGGAGCGGCCCGACTTCGCGCAGCTCGGCAAGTTTCTGCGCCTCGGGATTCCGGCGGGACTGTCGATACTGGTCGAGGTCACCTCGTTCACGCTGATGGCGCTGTTCATCGCGCGCCAGGGCACGCTGGCCGCCGCCGCGCACCAGATTCTGTCCAACATGGCCGCCGTGCTCTACATGGTGCCGCTCGCGATCGCGATCGCCACCAGCGCGCGCGTGAGCTACTGGCGCGGCGCAGGCGACGAAGCCACCGCGCGCTCGGTCGCGCTCCAGGGCCTTGGCATGGCGGCGACGATGGGACTGGTGCTGTCCGCGGCCCTCGCGCTCGCCCGCCATCAGGTGGCGGCGTTCTACTCCACCAACGCTGCGGTCATCACCCTCACCGCCGCGCTGCTGATCTGGGTGGCGGCCTACCATCTGGCGGATTCGATCCAGACGCTGTGCATCTTCGTGCTGCGCAGCTACCGGGTGACGTTTCTGCCGTTCGTGGTCTACGGCCTGATGCTCTGGGGCGGCGGGCTGGCGGGCGGCTATCTGCTGGCCTATGAAGGGCTCGCGGGCTTCGGGCCGTTCAACTCGCCCGCGCCGTTCTGGGCCTGCAGCGCGGCGGCGCTGGCCGTCACCGCAGTGGTCTTCACTGCTCTGCTGGCTCGCGCACTGAAGCGTAGTGTGCAGGCGGCTGCGCCAACGCGGGCGTGATCACCGGCCTGCCTCCGCGCACGCGCGATGCAGGGAACACCACCGCAAAGGTCGATCCTTTGCCGAGCACGCTCGAGATCTGCAGCGTCGCGCCGTGGCGCTGCACCGCGTGCTTGACGATCGCCAGCCCCAGCCCCGTGCCGCCCGTCTCGCGCGAGCGGCTGCGGTCCACGCGGTAGAAGCGCTCGGTCAGGCGCGGAATGTGCTCGGGCGCAATGCCCACTCCGGTGTCGGTCACGGAAAAGCGCGCGCTGCCGTCGTCCAGCACATCCCAGCCCACGGTGATGGTGCCGCCCGACGGCGTGTAGCGCACCGCGTTGTTGACCAGGTTGGTCAGCGCGCTCTGCAGCTCGGTCACGATCCCGGCGATCTGGCCGGAGGCCTTCATCGCCTCGGCGGCGGGAAAAATGATCTCGTGGTGCTTCTTCTGGTTCACCGACAGCGTGGCCGACAGGCCTCGGGCCTCCTCCTCGCTGCGCCTGAGCAGCGCCTCGACCGGCATCCAGTCGCTCATGCCCGGAAGCGGACTGCCTTCGAGCCGCGACAGCGTGAGCAGATCCTGCACCACGCTCTGCATGCGCGCCGCCTGCTGCGACATCATTCCGAGATAGCGCTGCTGCTCTTCCTCGGTGAGCTGCAGGGTCTGCAGCGTCTCGACGAAGCCGGTCAGCACGGTGAGCGGCGTGCGGATCTCGTGCGACACGTTGGCCACGAAATCGCGGCGCATGGCTTCGGCCTGCTCCAGCGCGGTGATGTCCTGCGACAAAAGCAGCTTGCGGCCGTCGCCATAGGGATACAGCTGCACGGAAATGCGCACCGGGCGCGTCGGTGTGCTGGAGCGCCCCTGCAGCGCCACGGGGCGCGCAAAGTTCTGGGCGCTGTAGTAGGTCGTGAAGTCCGGATCGCGCACCAGGTTGCCGATGGACTGCATGAGATC
Organism: Diaphorobacter caeni; assembly: GCF_015354245.1. Lineage (GTDB taxonomy): Bacteria > Pseudomonadota > Gammaproteobacteria > Burkholderiales > Burkholderiaceae_C > Diaphorobacter_A > Diaphorobacter_A caeni. Next base: position 196,530 of record NZ_JADKYZ010000006.1, on the reverse strand, counting down.
ACGGCTTGCGTCGAAGCCGAAATGCCCCTCCGCCGTCTGGTTGCACCACTCGATGTGCCCCTCCTCGTCGAGCAGCACCACGCCGTTGGGCGAGGCCTGCAGCGCCGAGAGAATGTCATGCAGCCGGGCGTCGCTCGCCTTGATCTGCAACTGCGACTGACGAACCAGACGACGCGCGCGGTCCGCCGCTTCGCCCCACATGCCGCGCAGCGACGGCGCGGTCTGCGGATCCCCGTGGCGCAGCCAGCGCAGCACGCGGCTGCCGCGCCAGAAATCCCAGATGAACCAGACCCAGGTGGCGATGCTCACGCCGGCGGCGGCGCCCCAAAGCCCCGCTTCCCACCAGCCGAGGGCTCCGCCCGCGACCTGGAAGGCGATGAAAAAGATAAAACGCCAGAGCATGGTTTCGCGCAAATAACGGCATTGTCGGATGCCGCCGTGTTGGAGATATGTCAGTTATACGCGCAAGTACCTGTCCGTAAACCCGGCGGGCCTTGGGCGAATTTCGGCCGAAACGAAAAAGCCGGGCGTACCAACCCGGCATGCGGCCGCCCAAGCCGATCTCCGGTCCACAAAAACCAGAGTCGGCGGGCGGGATTCCTCAGGCCTGCATCAGGGCCGGGGGTTGGGCCGTCAGGCGGTAGCCTGCTCCGCGCACGGTCTCGATCATGGTCGAGGCACCGCCCAGCGCTTCGCGCAGGCGCTTGACGTGCACGTCCACGGTGCGCTCCTCGATGAACACATGGTCGCCCCAGACCTTGTCGAGCAGCTGGGCACGGCTGTGCACGCGCTCGGAATGCTTCATCAGAAAATGCAGCAGCTTGAACTCGGTCGGCCCCACCTTGAGTCCCTGGCCCTGATAGCTCACGCGGTAAGTGGCCGCGTCCAGCGTCAACTCGCCGATGGATACGCTGTCGCTCACCTGCTCGGGCGCGCGGCGGCGCAGCACCGCGCGGATGCGCGCGAGCAGCTCCTGCGTGGAGAACGGCTTGGTGATGTAGTCGTCGGCACCGGCATCCAGACCCGCGACCTTGTCCGGCTCGTCGCCGCGCGCAGTCAGCATCAGGATAGGGATCGGCTTGGTGCGCGGATCGGCGCGCCACTTGCGGGCGAGCTGCAGGCCGCTCTGGCCCGGCAGCATCCAGTCCAGCAGGATCACGTCGGGCAGCACGGCGTCGAGCTCACGCTGGGCGGAGTCACCGTCTTCGGCCCAGATGGGCTGAAAACCGTTGTGACGCAGATTCACGGCGACGAGCTCGGCAATCGCCGACTCGTCTTCGACGATCAGAACGCGAGGTAGTTTCTTCATCTAACGCACCGTCCTTTCAACCGACTGCCGACTCGATCTCATCCATCGCAGTGTGGCGCACATCCTTGCCCTTGACCAGATAGATGATGAGTTCAGCCACATTCTTGGAATGGTCTCCGATGCGCTCGATGGCCTTGGCCAGGAACAGCAGATCGAGGCTCGGCGAGATCATGCGCGGATCTTCCATCATGTAGGTGACCAGCTTGCGCACGAAACCGTCGAACTCCTTGTCGATCAGATCGTCTTCCTTCAGGATGTCCAGCGCCGCCTTGGTGTCGAGGCGCGCGAAGGCGTCCAGCGCCTTGCGCAGCAGGCCGGACGCCAGATCGGCGGCCATGCGCAGATCGCTGGAGGGCAGCGAACGGGCAGAGCCGCTTTCGATGATCGAGCGCACCATGCGCGCCATGCGCGTGGCCTCGTCGCCCATGCGCTCAAGGTTGGCGATGGCCTTGCTGAACGCGATCAGCAGGCGCAGGTCACGCGCCGTCGGCTGGCGGCGGGCGATGATGCTGGACAGCTCGTGGTCGATTTCCACTTCCATGCTGTTCACGCGCTGCTCGATGGCTTCCACTTGCTGCACCGCTTCGATGCTGAAGTGCGACAGCGCATAGATGGCCTGGCGGATCTGCGACTCGACGAGACCGCCGAGCTCCATCACGCGCGAGGAGACGCTGTTGAGTTCGCTGTCGAATTGCGAGGAGAGGTGTTTGTCTGGCATGTTGTGTCCCCTTGAATCTGCTTAGCCGAAACGGCCGGTGATGTAGTCTTCGGTTTCCTTGCGCTGCGGCTTGAAGAACATCTGTTCCGTGTCGCCGAACTCCACCAGGTCACCCAGATACATGTAGGCGGTGTAGTCGCTGCAGCGGGCCGCCTGCTGCATGTTGTGGGTCACGATGACCACGGTGTAGTCGTTCTTGAGCTCAGCGATCAGCTCCTCCACCTTGGCGGTCGAGATCGGATCCAGCGCCGAGCACGGCTCGTCAAGCAGCAGCACTTCAGGCTTGATCGCGATGCCGCGTGCGATGCACAGACGCTGCTGCTGACCACCCGAGAGGCCCGAGCCGCTCTGGTGCAGCTTGTCCTTCACTTCGGTCCACAGAGCCGCCTTGCGCAGCGCCCATTCGACGCGCTCGTCCATGTCGGTCGCACTCAGGCTCTCGAACAGCTTCACGCCGAATGCGATGTTGTCATAGATGGACATCGGAAACGGTGTGGGCTTCTGGAACACCATGCCGACCTTGGCGCGGATCAGCGCCACGTCCTGCTTGCTGGTCAGCAGGTTCTCGCCGTCCAGGATGATCTCGCCCTCCGCGCGCTGCTCGGGATAGAGCTCGAACATGCGGTTGAAGGTGCGCAGCAACGTGGACTTGCCGCAGCCCGAGGGGCCGATGAACGCGGTCACCTTGTTCTCGGGAATGTCGAGGTTGATGCCCTTGAGCGCGTGGAACTTGCCATAGAAGAAGTTCAGGTTGCGCACCGTGATCTTCGAAGTGTTGGCCGACAGACTGTTCTTGATGGGAGCCATGATGAGGTTTTCCTCTTCTCTGGGATTCTTGAATGCTTGAATGCTTTTGAATTCGTTGAGCGGTCCGCGTCACTTCTGACGCGTGACGATGCGGGCCAGGATGTTCAGTCCCAGCACAGCCAGCGTGATCAGGAACACGCCGGCCCATGCCAGGTGCTGCCAGTTCTCGTACGGGCTCATTGCGAACTTGAAGATCGTGACCGGGAGGCTGGCCATGGGCTTGGACAGGTCGCCGTTCCAGAACTGGTTGTTCAGCGCGGTGAACAGCAGCGGCGCGGTTTCACCGGCGATGCGGGCCACGGCCAGCAGCACACCGGTGATCACACCGGCACGTGCGGCGCGCAGCGTCACCATGGTGATGACCTTCCACTTGGGCGTGCCCAGAGCGTAGGCGGCTTCGCGCAGGCTCGAGGGCACCAGCGTCAGCATGTTCTCGGTGGTGCGGATCACCACCGGAATCACGATCAGCGCCAGCGCCAGAATGCCGGCGTAGGCCGAGAAGCTCTTGAACTTGGCCACCACGATGGCGTAGACGAACAGGCCGATCACGATCGACGGCGCCGACAGCAGAATGTCGTTCACGAAGCGGGTGACCGAGGCCAGCCAGCCGCGCGGGTCGTATTCGGCCAGGTACACACCGGCCATGATGCCGATGGGCGTGCCCACGAAGGTGGCGAGACCCACCATCACCACCGAGCCGAAGATCGCGTTGGCGATGCCCCCGTCTTCATTGGGCGGTGGCGTCATCTCGGTGAACAGCGTCATGCTGAGACCGCCGATGCCAAGGCGCAGCGTCTCCCAGAGGATCCAGATCAGCCAGAACACGCCGAAGGCCATGGCGGCGAGCGACAGCGTCAGCGCGATCTGGTTGACGCGCTTGCGGCCTGCGTAGCGCGCGGCGCGCACCTTGGCGAGTTCCTGCGCGGCGATGAGTTGCGTGGAGGTAGCGGTATTCACGAACGTGCTCCTTCGGCTTTCTTCAGGCGGTTGAGCAGCAGCTTGGAGAGTGACAGCACCACGAAGGTGATGAAGAACAGGACCAGCCCCAGATAGATCAGCGAAGCCTGGTGCAGGCCCTCGCCCGCTTCGGCGAACTCGTTGGCGAGCGCCGAGGTGATGCTGTTGGCGGCCTCGAAGACCGACAGCGAGTTGAGCTGGTTCATGTTGCCGATCACGAAGGTCACGGCCATGGTTTCACCCAGCGCGCGACCCAGACCCAGCATGATGCCGCCGAGCACGCCTGCCTTGGTGTAGGGCAGCACGACCTTCCAGACCACTTCCCATGTCGTGGAGCCGAGACCGTAGGCCGACTCCTTGAGCAGCGCGGGCGTCACTTCGAACACGTCGCGCATCACCGAGGCGATGAACGGAATGATCATGATCGCGAGAATGATGCCGGCCGACAGGATGCCGATGCCGACCGGAGGGCCGGAAACCAGCGCGCCGAGGAACGGCACGCCGGTGAACATTTTCTGAAGAGGACCCTGCACGTAGGTGGCAAGAATGGGGCCGAACACCATCAGGCCCCACATGCCGTAGACGATGGAGGGAACGGCCGCCAGCAGTTCGATGGCCGTGCCCAGCGGGCGCTTGAGCCATGCGGGCGAGAGCTCGGTGAGGAACAGCGCGATGCCGAAGCTCACCGGCACGGCGATGATCAGCGCGATCGCCGAGGTGGCCAGCGTGCCGTAGATCATGACCAGGCCGCCGTACTCGTTCTGTACGGGGTCCCAGACGCTGCTGGTCAGAAAGCCGAGGCCATAGGTGGTGATGGACGGCCAGGCGCCGTACACCAGAGAAATCAGAATGCCGATGAGCAGCATCAAGGTGAGCAGCGCGGCTCCGCGTGCGCACCAGCCGAACAATCGGTCAGCAAAAGTGCCTGACATGGGGTTGGAGCGGCGCGGCGGGGTATTTTTAGACACTTTCTCCACATCCTTCAATGAAGAATTGGATGATGATACGGGCAGTGTTGTGGACACGTCAGACGCCTTGGTAAGGTATTTGGAAAGGGCGACCTTCACGAGCATTGACTGTCCGGCAGTCAACCCCGCAGATGCCGGCAATCCTGTTGCGGGACATGTGCGGGGTCATTGTTCGATGCTCGGTGGGATCGAAGGTGCTTACTTCACTTCGATGGCCTTGCCGGAGGCGTCCTTGATGTCGGCCCACGACTTGAAGATCACCTGCTTGACGCTGTCGGGCATCGGCACGTAGTCCAGATCGCCGGCGGTCTTGTCACCGTTCTTGTAGGCCCACTCGAAGAACTTCAGCGAAGTGGCGGCCTGCACCGGCTTGTCCTGCACCTTCTGCATCAGGATGAAGGTGGCGGACGTGATCGGCCATGCATCCTTGCCGGGCTGCTCGGTCAGGATCTGGTAGAAGCTCTTGGACCAGTCGGCACCGGCGGCTGCGGCCTTGAACGTGGCGTCGTCAGGGGAGACGAAGTTGCCGTCCTTGTTCTGCAGCTGGGTGTAGGTCATCTTGTTCTGCTTCACGTAGGCGTACTCGACATAGCCGATCGAGTTGGGCAGACGGCCCACGAACGCGGCCACGCCTTCGTTGCCCTTGCCACCCGCGCCGGTGGGCCAGTTCACGGCCGTGCCTTCACCGATCTTCTCCTTCCACTCGGGGTTCACCTTGGACAGGTAGTTGGTGAAGCCGAAGGTCGTGCCCGAGCCGTCGGCGCGACGCACGGGAGCGATGGCTGCGTCAGGCAGGTTCACGCCGGGGTTCAGCGCCTTGATGGCGGCGTCGTTCCAGTTGGTGATCTTGGCCAGATAGATGTCGCCCAGCACCTTGCCCGAGAGCTTCAGCTGGCCGGGAGCGATGCCCTTGATGTTCACGACCGGCACGATGCCGCCGATCACCGTGGGGAACTGCACCAGGCCCTTCTTCTGCAGCTCGTCGTCCTTCAGGGGGGCGTCGGAAGCGCCGAAGTCCACGGTCTTGGCTTCGATCTGACGCAGACCTGCGCCGGAGCCGACGGATTGGTAGTTGATCTTGACGTTGGTTGCCTTGTTGTAATCGGCAGCCCACTTGGAGTACAGAGGAGCCGGGAAGCTGGCGCCAGCGCCTGTTGCTTCGCTCTGTGCCATGGCGGAGGAGAACGCACCCATTGCGACCAGACCAGACACCAGAACACGAATTGCAGACATTGTCATGAGAGAGACCTCAAGGTTGAACAAACATGTGATGGGATGAAATGTAGAAGTCCTATATGACAGAGTCGTGACACATTGGATTTGTCATAAAGATTTTTCAGAGGAGGGCTGCCACCGAACCGTCACAAAACTGTCTTGAGCGACTCGTAACATGAAGTTTCCAAACGCAATATTCACGTTACCAAGATGCATCGCCCCGCCCTTCTGTCCGAACCGCTCACCCGCCGCACATGGCTCCGTACCACGGGTGTGGTGGCCGCGCTCGGAGCCGCCTTCCCGGCCACGAGCGCTCTGGCCGCCGGCGAGAGCAATGCCGTGGCCTCGGTCACCCAGATCGTCGACATGTCGCCGCTGCAGCAGGACATCAGCCGCGACTTCCTGATCGGCTCGCGCGTGGCCTGGCAGGAGTACAACGCCCGCGAGCGCGCCAAGGGCCGCGCCATCGCGCATCTGGTGGTCGAGACCGACGGCAGCGCCCGCGCCGTCAAGGCCGCCTGGCAGAGCGCCGTGATCGACCCGACCTGCGTGGCGCTGAGCGGCTGCGTGGGTGACACCACCGCAGCCGCCGTGGCCGGCCTGCAGCGCACGCCGGGAAACAATGCCCTGCCGCTGGTCGCACCCTGGCTGCAGCGCGAATGGGCCGACAACGAAAACGCGGTCTTTCAGGCATTTCCCGACTATCAGGCCCAGATCGCCCACGCCATGAAGTCGCTGGCGGTCATGGGCGTCAAGCAGGCGGGCGTCGTCTACGCCACGCCCGCGCTGCAAAAGGAGCTGAGCGCCTCCATCGCGCTCGTGGGCGGAGGTCAGGGGGTGAAGCTGCAGGTGCTGGCGGCCGACAAGCGCCCCGCTTCGCCGCCCGCGCTGATCCTGTTCGTCGGCGGCACGCCGGAGCTGCACGCCTTCGCCCATCTGGTCGGCGGAAAGGCGGGCTCGCACTGCTACCTGATCGCGCTGGCCGACGTGAACCTGCAGGTGCTCACCCAGCTCGGCGGCGTGCCGCGCAACGTCTCGGTGATCGTGACCCAGCCGGTGCCGGTCGTGAGCTCCGGCCTGCCGGTGGTGCGCAGCTACCGCACCGCGCTCGGCAGACTCTACGACGAGCCGCCATCGCAGCACGGCCTGGCGGGCTACATCGCTGCGCGCTACACCGCCGAGGTGCTCGCGACGCTTGGCGCGAACGTCACCCGCGCCGCGGCTCTGGCGGCCTTTCGCAGGCGAGCCGACCAGACGATCGGCGGCTTTCTCATCGCCTACCAAGGCGAGCGCCTGAGCAGTGCCAACGTCACCCAGAGCATGCTCACCTCGGATGGCCGCATCGTCGGATGACGTGGCGTGAAGCCGACGCGAATGCGACCATGTCCTTCACTCGGCCATGGTCGTCGGTGCTATGCTGCGCCGCGAGAAATGGATCCTCCACACATGGCGAACGACCACCACAATGCATCGGTCCGCATGGCGCCGGAGATCCGCAAGACGCGCAAAGCACCAAGCCCCCTTTTTATGCAAGATGGAACATTGCTGGCTGCCGTGGACCTTGGGTCCAACAGCTTCCGACTGGAAATCGGCCGATATGAGCACGGCCATATCGAGAAAATCGAATACTTCAAGGAAACCGTACGTCAAGGCGCGGGGCTGGATGAAGACAAGAACCTGACCGCTGACTCCATGCAGCGCGGCTGGGACTGTCTTGCCCGCTTTGCCGAGCGATTGGCCGGTTTTCCGAAAGCGCATGTGCGCGCCGTCGCCACGCAGACGCTGCGCGAGGCGCGCAACCGCGAGCTGTTCATCGAGCGCGGCAGCGAAATCCTCGGCTATCCCATCGACATCGTCTCCGGCCCCGAAGAGGCGCGCCTGATCTATCAGGGTGTGGCCCGCCTGCTGCCGCAATCGGACGAGCGCCGTCTCGTGGTCGACATCGGTGGCCGCTCCACCGAAATCATTCTCGGCCGCCAGTTCACGCCCAGCGCGGTCGCCTCGTTCCGCGTGGGCAGCGTCGCCTGGTCCACGCGCTATTTCCCCGATGGCCAGTTCACCCCGCGCGCGTTCGAAGCCGCCGAAGTCGCCGCCAAGGCCGTGCTCGACGAAGCGCTGGACACCTATCGGCGCGACACCTGGGACGTCGCCTACGGCTCCTCCGGCACGGTGGGCGCGGTGGGCGACGTGCTGGCCGCTGCCGGTGCCGCGCCCGAAGGCCGGATCACCCGCGACGGCCTTGACTGGCTCTACGACCAGCTGATCACCGCCCGCAGCGCCGACCGCGTGCGCATGAACGGCCTCAAGGAAGACCGCCGCGCCGTGATCGGCGGCGGCGTCAGCGTGCTGCGCGCGATCTTCAATCTGCTCGGCATCACTGAAATGCAGGTGGCCCAGGGTGCGCTGCGCCAAGGCGCGCTCTACGACCTGCTGGATCGCGAACAGCCCCACACCGATCTGCGCTCCTCCACCGTGCGCGGGCTGATGCAGCGCTTTGGCGTGGATGAACTGCACGCGCAGCGCGTGGCGAAGCTCGCCACGCAGCTCTTCGAGAGCGCCGCGCCCACAGGCAGCGAGCGCGCCGCACGCAAGCTCGACTGGGCCGCGCGCCTGCACGAAATCGGACAGCGCATCTCGCACAGCGGCTATCAGCGCCACGGGGCCTACATCCTCGATCACACCGACGCGGCGGGCTTCGCCCTGCCCGAGCTGCATCACCTGAGCCAGCTGGTGCTCGGCCATCGCGGCAAAGTCCACAAGATCGGGCTCGAACTCAGCGATGCGCAATTCGCGCTGCAGCTGATGTGCCTGCGCACAGCCATCGCGCTGTGCCACGCCCGCCGCGAGCCCGACACCGAGGGCTTCACGCTTGGCTTCGACGGCGAGCGCTGCGTCGTCCGCTCGCGCCCCGGTTGGTCGGAGAGCTATCCGCAGTCCGCCCACTTGCTGGAGGAAGAACGCTACTGCTGGCAGAAGACGCCCTGGGAATTTGTCACGGAGCTGAGGTGACATTTTTTTGAAGAACGGTATAAACTGTTTATATCGTTTTTCAATCCCTTCTCATGACCCCCACCGCCAAGACTTCCGTCGCTCCTACCGCAGCCCCCACTCCCGTTGCCGCCGCCGCCAAGAAGGTCGTGCAGCAGACGGCAACCACCGCTGCTGCGGCCGCGCCAGCGCCCACCCCCACCGCCGCTTCCAAGAAAGTCGTGAGCGCGCCTGCGGCGGCTGAACCAGCGGCCAAGGCCTCCAGCGCGAAGGCCAAGAAGGCCGGCAAGCCCGCAGAAGCCAAGACAGCCTCCAAGGCCGCATCCAAGGCCCGCAAGGTGGCCGCCAAGGACGTGCAGAAGGAAGCCAAGGAAGCCGCGAAGGAAGCCAAGCCCAAGAAGCCCAAGCTGGTGCGCGACAGCTTCACCATCCCCAAGGATGAATATGCCGTCATCGACATGCTCAAGCTGCGCGCTGCCAAGCTCGACCATCCGGTCAAGAAGAGCGAACTGCTGCGCGCCGGCCTCAAGCTGCTGGCCACGCTGGACGACCAACAACTGCAGGCCGCGCTCAAGGCTGTTCCGGCCATCAAGACCGGTCGTCCAAAGGCCTGAAGAACCACTCGTCCATTCCATGTCGGTCGCGCCAGGCATCTGATGCTTGGCGCAGGCCGACGTCCTTCGCACCGATTGGCAAATCGGTGTCTCGGCGCTTGCATGGGCGAGAATACGAGAACGGTCTACTTCCGGGCCATCTCACCAGTTCCATGCCAAGCGCTCTGACTCCGCCAAACACCCGCTCCATCCAGTTCGACGTTGCTGACTGCACGCTGCGCGAACAGTCCGAAGAGCATCTCGGCTGGAGCACCTCCAACGACGTGTTTCTGGTTCTGCGTGTCCCCAAAGCCCGCGCGGACTGGCAGTTCGACCTACAGGATCTCTCTGCGGCAAGAAACTATTTTTCCAGCAAATGTGCTGACAACGGTGGTGTTCTGCTGGAGATAGAAAAGGTCGTGGTGCACGGACGCCATGCGCTGCTGGGGCTCTTCAAATACCGTTCGCCCATTCCTCAGAGTCTGGGAATGATGTTTTCCAATGTCCTCTGGATTCCCTACGGAGACTGGCTGCTGGAGATCAGCGTCGAGTCGCCCGAGCGCGGAGACACGGGCCTGCGCGAGGCAGTGGTGCTGGCCATGGGCAAGAACAACGAAAGCACCGCTGAACAAGCCACGCCCATCGTGCTCGACAACACCGAAGACATGTTTGCGACCATGCGCGCGCGTCCGCTGCAGGCATTGCCGTCCGATGACCGTCGATTCGATGACATGTTTCCGGAGCACCCGCTCTCGAAGGTTCGCCATCGCATGCGTCAGCTGATTTCGACCGTCTCCATTGCAGAAGAAGTCACAGCACCCGGGCTGCCCAAGCGCGCGCCTTGGTGGAAATTCTGGTGAGCGCCCTCTCCCACCAGAACGTCATCACAGAAAATCCGGTGACTGCACCGACAGCAGGATCGTCTCCTCGATCTCCTGTCGGCTGCGGTGCCTGAGCCACCAGACCGAACCCTTGCGGATCGAGCACTGGCTGGCCGTCATGCCGAACAGCCTGGCGGCCGTCTCTCCAAGCATCGGCTGATGCCCCACGACCAGCACGGCGCCGCGTGACTTGGGCCACTGGGCGAGCTCAAGCAGATCGTCGACCGAGCCACCGGGCAGCAGTTCGGCACGCGGTTTGAACTTGCGGCCCAACGCCCTCGCAGTCTGCTCGGTGCGCACGGACGGACTCACGAGCACCCGCAGCCCCTCGGGCAGTTGACGATCAAGCCAGGACGCCATGCGCGCGGCCTGCTTTTCACCTCGCGATGTCAGCGGGCGCTCCAGATCGTCCCCGCCGTCCGGCGCTTCTTCAGCCTCGGCGTGCCGCCAGAGAATCAGATCCATTTCGCGTTTCTCTCGTCGATAGATTGTGGATTCGAGGATGGGTCCTGACATCAGCGCGTCGGCGCATAGCGGCGCATCAGCGCCTTCTGCGCGCCGAGACCGTCCGTCACGCGCGGCGCACGCTCGTAGTGCCCGTCGGCCTCCAGCGTCCATGCGTCTCGGTCATCGTGGAGGTAGGACACCAGACACTCGTCGATGATCCGCTGGCGCAGCTTTCTGTCCTTCACCGGCCAAGCGAGTTCGACGCGGCGCAGCATGTTGCGATTCATCCAGTCGGCGCTCGAGAGGTACAGGTCTTCCTGTTGCCCCGCAGCGAAATAGAACACGCGCGTGTGCTCCAGAAAGCGGCCGATGACCGAGCGCACGCGGATGCGCTCCGTCACGCCCGGAACCTGTGCGGGCAGCATGCAGGCACCGCGCACGATCAGATCGATGTGCGCGCCACGCTGCCCCGCCCGCAGCAGCGCCTGGATCAGCGCCTCGTCGGTCAGCGCGTTCATCTTGGCGACGATGCGCGCATGCTCTCCGCGCGCGGCGGCTTGGCCGACGGCGTCGACCATGTCGATCATGCGCCGCTGCAGTTCGAACGGCGCGAGGATCAGGTCATTCAATTTGGGCACGCGGTTCTGGTTGGCCAGATGGTCGAACACCGTATCCATGTCGGCGGTGATGCGCTCGTCCGCCGTGAGGCAGCTCAGGTCGGTGTAGAGCTTGGCCGTGCGCGGGTTGTAGTTGCCGGTGGACAGATGGCCGTAGCGCCGCAGCTGGCGGCCCTCACGGCGCGTGATGAGCAGCATCTTGGCGTGCGTCTTGAGACCCACGACGCCGTAGACCACCTGCGCGCCGATGGACTCGAGCGCCTCGGCCCAGTTGATGTTGGCCTCTTCATCGAAGCGCGCCTTGAGCTCCACGACCGCAGTGACCTCCTTGCCACGGCGCACGGCCTCGCGCAGCAGGTCCATCATTTCGGAATCGGCACCGGTGCGATAAATCGTCTGCTTGATCACCAGCACCTTGGGATCATTCACCGCCTCGCGCAGAAAGGCGAGCACGCCGTCGAAGCTCTCGAACGGCTGGTGGATCAGCACGTCGCGCTTCTTCAGCTCGGCAAAGATCGAGCTGCTGCGCGGCAGCTGCTCAGGCCACGCGGGCTGCCATGCGGGGAACAGCAGCGAGCGGTCCGCGACCAGTTCCACCACCTGCGACAGGCGCACCAGATTGACCGGCCCCTGCACGCGATAGAGCGCGGCGGCGGGCAGATTGAACTGCGAAAGCAGAAAGTCCGACATGTAGCGCGAACAGCCGGACGACACCTCCAGCCGCACCGCCTGACCGAAATGGCGATGCTGCAGCCCCTGACGCAGAGCCATGCGCAGATTGCGCACGTCTTCCTCATCCACCGCCAGGTCGGAATGGCGCGTGACGCGGAACTGCGAAAACTCGGTCACGTCACGCCCGGGAAACAGATCGGCCAGATGCGAGCGGATGATGCTGGAGAGCGTGACCATCTGCACGCCCTTGGGCGCGACCTCGGCGGGCAGGCGGATCACGCGCGGGAGGATGCGCGGGATCTTGACGATGGCGATCTCGTTGGAGCGGCCGAACGCGTCGCCGCCCTTGAGCCGGACAATGAAGTTGAGCGATTTGTTGGCGACCTGCGGAAACGGGTGCGACGGATCCAGCCCCACCGGAATCAACAGTGGCCGCACGTCGCGCTGGAAATACTCCTTCACCCAGCGCTTTTGCGCGCTGCTGCGCTCGCCGTGCGAGACGATGCGGATGCCATGCGCCTCAAAGGCCGGAATCAGCGAATCGTTGTAGAGCGCGTATTGCCGATCCACGAGCTGATGCGCCTTCTGCGCCAGCGCCTCGAACGAGGCCACGCTGTACTCGCCCTTGGTCTCGCCCTGCTGCGCGGCGGTCAGATGGGCCGCAGCCCGCACTTCGAAGAACTCGTCCAGATTCGACGAGACGATGCACAGATAGCGCAGACGCTCGAGCAGCGGCACGTCAGGGCGTACCGCCCAGTCAAAGACCCGTTCATTGAACGCCAGAATGCTGTGGTCCCGGTCGAGCAAGGCGATTTTTTTGCCGTCCGGCCCCTCGGGAGACCGGGTGGCGGAAACGGCGGCGCTACCCTCTGATGCTGTCATGGACGATGGCGTGGACGCGGAAAAAGGCATACGAATGAATCAGTGCAGGATTGACAACAATCAGTATCAAATGCGCCTGTGACAAACACGTGACAAGTCACCGTTTTGTCATATCCAGGACGACATATTCATTCGCATGCTGGAGATATTTGGACGAACGTGAAGTAAGAAAGCGCCGCATGTTCGGCAAACAGACACTCAGAGCGTGTTTGCGATCTCAGCGGTTCAAAAAATGCTTGCGGTATTTCGCCGGCAGGTCTTCCAGACGCATCAGCATCGGCAGGTCCGCCGTGTTGAAGTCGGGATCCCATGCGGGAGCGCCGAGAATGCGGGTGCCAAGGCGCAGATAGCCCTTGATCAGCGCGGGCGGGTCGACATCCAGGTTGTCGTCCAGAGTCTCGAGCGGCAGCGGCAGGCGCGGACGCACGTGGAACTCGATGGGCGCCATGTGCGTCGCGCTGATCCTGCGGTAGATGCTGGCGGCCACGTCACCCGTCACCACGCCGTTGTGCAGCATCGGAATGCTGGCGCAGCCGATCATGGTGTCCAGCGAATTGCGCACCATGAAGTCCGCCAAGGCCCCCCAGAGTGCCAGCACCACGCCGCCATGGCGATGGTCCGGATGCACGCAACTGCGGCCCAGCTCCACCATGCGGCTGCGCAGCGTGCGCAAGCGGGTGAGGTCGAATTCGGTGTCGCTGTAGGTGCTGCCCACGCGGCGCGCCTGCACCGGAGTCAGCACGCGGTAGGTGCCGATCACCTGGCGGGTGGCTGCATCACGCACCAGCAGGTGTTCGCAGAAATCATCAAAGAGATCGATGTCATGGCCCGCGACGGGCGTGCTCAGCTGCGCGCCCATTTCGGAGACGAACACGTCGTGACGCAGCTTCTGCGCCTCTCTCACTTCATCGAGGTGGCGCGCCCAGGAGACTTCGATGCCGCCCCGCGCTTCCTGAACCTGCCCCACATGGCTCGCATCAGATGCGCGGTGAAGTGACCCCCTGGGCAAAGAAGCCGGGCTGAGAGGCATCGTCGGGCTGGGCAGGTCACTCATGGGGGCATTCCTCATCGTGTGGAGGACATGCCAGACAGCTACCCGGACAGGAGCGCCCCGCCTCCGCAGGAAATTGTGGAAGGCTGCGGTGACGGGTGCGTGTCAGTCGGGTGACGGTTCAGTGACGTCAGCCTGCTCGCGCCACGTCGGCAAGCAGTTGCGCATAGTGATTCGCGTCGTCGGCGCTCTCGGCCTCGACCATCACGCGCAGCAGCGGCTCGGTGCCGCTGGCACGGATCAGCACGCGGCCCTGGTCGCCGAGCGTCTGCTCCGCATCGCGCGTGGCCTCCGCGAGTTTGGTGTTGGCCTTCCAGTCCTGACCGGGCTGCAGGCGCACGTTGAGCAGCACCTGCGGGAACAGCTTCACCTCGGTGAGCAGTTGCGGCAGCGACTTGTCGGCACGCACGCAGGTCTGCAGCACCTGCAACGCGCTGACCAGCCCGTCGCCGGTGGTGTGCTTGTCGAGCGCCAGCAGATGGCCCGACCCTTCGCCGCCGAGCTGCCAGCCGTTCTTGACGAGTTCTTCGAGCACGTAGCGGTCGCCCACCTTGGCGCGCACGAACTCGACGCCCTTGCGGCGCAGCGCCACCTCGACGGCCATGTTGGTCATCAGCGTGCCGACGACGCCGGGCACGGATTCACCGCGCGAAAGGCGGTCGAGCGTCATCAGATAGAGCAGCTCGTCGCCGTTGTAGAGGCGACCCTGGGCATCGACCATCTGCAGACGGTCGGCGTCGCCATCCAGCGCCACGCCGTAGTGCGCGTGGTTGGCCCGCACGGCGCGCACCAGCGCATCCGGATGGGTCGCGCCCACGTCGCGGTTGATGTTGAATCCGTCCGGCGAGCAGCCAATGGAGATGACTTCCGCGCCTAGTTCATGAAACACCTTGGGAGCGATGTGATACGCCGCGCCATTGGCCGCATCGACGACGATGCGCAGGCCGCGCAGCGTCAGGGCGTTGGCGAAGGTGCTCTTGCAGAATTCGATGTAGCGACCGGCGGCATCCTCAAGACGGCGCGCCTTGCCGAGCGACTGCGAATCCGCCCAGACCGGAGGCTCGTCCAGCGCGGCCTCGACCTGCTCTTCCCAGCTGTCAGGCAGCTTGGTGCCGTGCGCGGAGAAGAACTTGATGCCGTTGTCCTGGAACGCGTTGTGGCTGGCGCTGATCACCACGCCAAGGCTCGCGCGCTGCGCGCGCGTGAGGTAGGCGACGCCGGGCGTCGGCAGCGGACCAAGCAGCACGACGTCCACACCGGCAGAGTTGAAACCCGACTCCAACGCGCTCTCCAGCATGTAGCCGGAAATGCGCGTGTCCTTGCCGATCAGCACCGTCGGGCGCTCTTCGGTGCGGCGCAGCACGCGGCCCACCGCGTGGGCCAGCTTGAGGGCAAAGTCTGGGGTGATCGGGGCGACACCCACGGTGCCGCGGATTCCATCGGTTCCAAAGTAACGACGTGACATCTTGTTGTTTTCCTCTGCCTGTTGAGTCTCTTCGCGAGATCTGTCTTGTTGAATCGTGGGTGGCTGATCTTAGCGTCTCGCCGGACGTCGCTGCTCCTGCTGCTGCTCCATCGCCGCAAACACCTTGAGCGCCGCCACGGTGTCGCGCACATCGTGCACCCGCACGACGGCCGCGCCCTGCTGCACCGACAGCAGCGCCGCCGCCACGCTGGCGCCAAGGCGCTGATCGACCGGCAGCCCCGTCACCGCGCCAAGCGACGATTTGCGCGACCAGCCCGCGAGCCAAGCGTAGCCTCCCGAGCGCTGAACCAGATCATTCTGAGCGGAAAGAAGCGCAAAATTTTGCTCCACGGTCTTGCCGAAGCCGATGCCCGCGTCGAGCACGATGCGCTCCCGGGCGATGTCCATGCCGCGCAGCACGGCCAGCTCCTGCGCGAGAAAGCGCCAGACCTCGTCGACCACGTCGCCGTCCATCGTCTGCTGCTGCATCGTCTGCGGATCGCGGTGCATGTGCATGATGCAGATGCCGCAGTCCGGATGCGCCGCGACGGCCTCGCGCGCGCCGGACTGGCGCAGGGCCCAGATGTCGTTGATGATGTCCGCCCCCTCGCCCAGCGCCGCGCGCATGACCTCGGGCTTGTACGTGTCGATGGACAGCGGCACGCCCAGATCGCGGGCCGCGCGCACCACCGGAATCACCCGCGCGAGTTCTTCCTCCAGAGGCACGGCGGGGCTGCCCGGGCGGGTGGACTCGCCACCGATGTCGAGAATGTCCGCGCCCTCTTTCACCAGCGCCTCGCAGTGCGCGAGCGCATCGCGGACGTTGTCGTGACTGCCTCCGTCAGAGAACGAATCGGGAGTGACGTTGACGATGCCCATCACTTTGGGCGCGTTCAGATCGATCTGGAAACGACCAGCTTGCCAGTACATAACGTGCGAAATTCCTTGAGATTCTGTGGCGATCTTGCCTGGCTGCCGGCGAGCCGCCTTGGAATTTCGGGGCTCGCCAGAAACAACAAAGGGGCCCGAAAGGGCCCCTTTGTCGTGGTGGTCAGTGCTGGAGAGTCACCGACTTCAAGCCGCTGTGGGCGATGGATCGGACTTCACTGCTGGAGTGCCGCCGCCCGAGTTGTTGTCGCCACCCGATGGAGGAACGCGGGGCGTCCAGTCCTTGGGTGGGCGCGGCGGCTTGCCGGCCATGATGTCGTTGAGCTGCTCCGCATCGATGGTTTCCCATTCGAGCATGGCCTTGGCCATGGCGTGCATCTTGTCCGAGTTTTCCTCGATCAGGCGGCGCGCCAGATGGTATTGCTCGTCGATGATGCGACGCACTTCAGTGTCCACCTTCTGCATCGTCTCTTCCGAAATGCTGGTGGTCTTGGTCACCGAGCGGCCCAGGAACACTTCGCCTTCGTTTTCGGCGTAGACCATCGGACCCAGCGCTTCGGTCATACCGTAACGCATCACCATGTCGCGGGCGATCTGGGTGGCACGCTCGAAGTCGTTGCTCGCGCCGGTGGTCATCTGGTTCATGAACACTTCTTCGGCGATACGACCACCGAACAGCATCGCGATCTGGTTGAGCATGAATTCCTTGTCGTAGGAATACCGGTCCTGCTCGGGCAAGCTCATCGTCACGCCCAGCGCACGACCGCGCGGGATGATGGTGACCTTGTGCACCGGATCGCACTTGGGCAGCAGCTTGCCGATCAAGGCATGGCCCGCTTCGTGGTATGCCGTGTTGCGACGCTCTTCTTCGGGCATGACCATGGACTTGCGCTCGGGGCCCATGATGATCTTGTCCTTGGCCTTTTCGAAGTCCTGCATCTCGACGGTGCGCGCATTGCGACGCGCAGCCATCAGGGCGGCCTCATTGCAGAGGTTGGCCAGATCGGCGCCGGACATGCCGGGCGTGCCACGGGCGATCACGCCCGGATTCACGTCCTGACCCACGGGGATCTTGCGCATGTGCACGTTGAGGATCTGCTCGCGGCCACGGATATCGGGCAGCGTCACGTACACCTGACGGTCGAAACGACCGGGGCGCAGCAGCGCGGCGTCCAGAATGTCGGGGCGGTTGGTCGCAGCCACGACGATCACGCCGAGGTTGGTCTCGAAGCCGTCCATCTCGACCAGCATCTGGTTCAGCGTCTGTTCGCGCTCGTCATTGCCGCCGCCGAGGCCTGCGCCACGCTGACGACCGACCGCATCGATTTCGTCGATGAAGATGATGCAGGGCGCGTTCTTCTTGGCGTTCTCGAACATGTCGCGCACGCGGGCAGCGCCCACGCCGACGAACATTTCAACGAAGTCGGAACCCGAGATCGAGAAGAACGGCACCTTGGCTTCGCCGGCGATCGACTTGGCCAGCAGCGTCTTGCCGGTGCCAGGAGGGCCGACCAGCAGCAGGCCGCGAGGAATGCGACCGCCGAGCTTCTGGAACTTGTTGGGGTCCTTCAGGAAGTCGACGACTTCCTTGACCTCTTCCTTGGCCTCGTCGCAACCGGCCACGTCCGCGAACGTGACCGTGTTGTTGTTCTCGTCGAGCATGCGGGCCTTGGACTTGCCGAAGCTGAACGCCCCGCCCTTGCCGCCGCCCTGCATCTGACGCATGAAGTAGACCCACACGCCGATCAGCAGCAGCATCGGGCCCCAGCTCACGAGCAGGGTCATCAGCAGCGAACCTTCTTCGCGTGGCTTCACGTCGAACTTGACGTTGTTGTTGATGAGGTCGCCCACCAGACCACGGTCCAGATAGGTGGCGGTCGTGCGGATCTTGCGATCGTCGCTGGTCACGGCCACCACTTCAGTGCCGCCAGGGCTTTCCTGAATAGTGGCTGTCTTGATGCGGCCATCACGGACCTGCGTGAGGAAGTCCGAATAGCCGACCGTGCCAGCGCCAGCGCCAGCACGGGTGTCAAACTGTTTGAACACCGTAAACAGCACCATGGCGATCACGAGCCATACGGCGACTTTTGAAAACCACTGATTGTTCAAGCGGAGCTCCAGATTCTAAAAATATTGAACAACTGTGTCCTATGCCGGTCACAAGATTGCTCTAGCGCATTTGGGGAACATTTTAGACTTTTCAACCGCGTTTCCCTTCCGATTTACCCCAGCGAAAGCCATGGTCACCCTTATGAAGGGGTATTCCAGAGGTGTGACAAGTCATTTCACGCCTTTTTCAGGGCTTTTTCAAGCCGATGCCCACGAGGAAGGTCTCGGACGACTTGTCGCGTGACGCCTTGGGCTTGATCGGCTTGACCACCTTGAACGTGTCCCGGAACAGCTGCACCAGTTGCGTGTAGCCACTGCCGTTGAACAGCTTGACCACCAGCGCACCCTCGGGCTTCAGATGATGCACTGCAAAATCCACCGCCAGCTCGATCAGGTGCGAAATGCGGGCCGCATCCGTGGACTCTATGCCCGACAGGTTGGGCGCCATGTCGGACACCACCACATCCACGGGGCGGCCACCCACGGCTTCCTGAAGCTGCTCGAGCACGGACTCCTCGCGGAAATCGCCCTGAATGTACTGCACACCCTCGATGGGCTCCATCGGCAGCAGGTCGAGTCCGATGATCACGCCGTTGAGCTCGCCCACCGCAGCACCCGAGGGCGACATGCGACGACGCAAGTACTGGCTCCACGCGCCCGGCGTGCAGCCCAGGTCGACCACGATGTGGCCGGGGCGGATCAGGTTGAACTGCTCGTCGATTTCCTTGAGCTTGTAGGCCGCGCGGGCCCGGTAGCCATCCTTCTGGGCCTGACGGACGTAGGGGTCATGGATGTGCTCGTTGAGCCATGCCTTGTTGACCTTCTTGCTTTTGGTTTGAACTTTCATATCTATCCCTGCCCCGTCAAGGAAGCTCCAGGCGGCAGCCGCTGCAATGCGCCGGTGACGGGAAAACCCATCGATTGGGCCTGTCCGCGCATACAGAATCCTTCAATAAAAAGGCAAACCGCGCTCTCATTGAGATAATACGGGTTATGCCTCAAATTCAACTCACTCCAACACAGCGCCGGGAACACCGCGCCGATGCCCATCACCTCGACCCCGTGGTCATGATCGGTGGCGACGGCCTGACACCCGGCGTGCAAAAGGAGATCGACGCAGCGCTCAACGCGCACGGCCTGATCAAGGTCCGCGTCTTCGGCGATGACCGCGCTGCCCGTGAAGAAATGTACCAGCAACTGGCCGACACCTTGAACGCTGCGCCTATTCAGCACATCGGCAAGCTGCTGGTGCTGTGGCGCCCGATCCCCGAAAAGGAAAAGGCCCATGACGACGACCGCATGCCCGGTCCTCGCGACGTCAAGGTGCTCAAGTTCAGCAAGCGCGGAGGCCAGAAGCCCGAAGTCAAGCAGATCCGCGTGCTCGGCAACCAGCGCCTGACGGCCGGTGGCCAGATCAAGCGCGCCAAGCCGAAGATGAAGTCGGTGAAAAAGGGCCACAACGACTGATCCGCCCCAAGGACCAGATCGCAGATCGCTTTTTTTCCGCACGACAATCGCCGACATGAGCACACACACCGCGCAAGCCGCGCAGCAGCGCCACATCATCTGCATGAAGTGGGGCACGAAGTACGGCCCGGAGTACGTCAACCGGCTCTACGCCATGGTGCGACGTCACCTCACGGGTGATTTCAAGTTCGTCTGCCTGACCGACGACACCAGGGGCCTGCGTCCCGAAGTGGAATCCCACCCGATTCCTGACATCAACTTCAACCTCGCGCCCGGCGAGCCCGACCGCGCCTGGAAGAAGCTGACCACGTTCGAGGCTGATCTCTACGGCCTGCGCGGCACGGCGCTGTTTCTCGACATCGACATCGTGATCGTCGGCAGTCTTGATGACTTCTTCACCCAGCCCGGCCAGTTCCTGATCATCAAGGACTACCCACGCTTCTGGCGCAACAACGCCAAGCGCATCGTCGGAAACTCGTCGGTCTACCGCTTTGAGCTCGGCGCGCATGCCGACGTGCTGGCCTACTTCCGCAAGAACTCGCAGGCGATCCGCGCCCAGTACCGCAATGAGCAGGAGTACCTGTCGCACGTTCTCAACAAGCAGGGAAAGCTGTCGTACTGGCCCGCCTCATGGTGCCCGAGTTTCAAGTACGCCTGCATTCCCACCTGGCCGACCAACTACTGGAAGGAGCCGGTCCCGCCCAAGGATGCACGCATCGTGATCTTCCACGGCGAGTGCAATCCGCACGACGCGCTCGCAGGCCGCCGCAACAAGCCGCTGCGGCACATCCAGCCCACCACCTGGGTGGCCAAGGCCTGGGAACAGGTCGAGTAAGCCACCCGCCCCGAATCGCCGACAACAGCAAAACAACAAAGGCGCTGCCTCCAACGAGGTCAGCGCCTTTTTCATGAATGAGCGAACAATCGGTCCGTCAGGACGAAGTCGAGCGCCTCGCGAGCTTCCACAGCAGCACGGTCGCGCAGACCCACTGCAGCAGATACATGACGGTGCCGACGCTGTGCCACAGCTTGAGGTTCTGACGCGCGACGATGCGCGGCGACACGCCGTACTGCACCAGCAGCGCGAGCAGCATGCCGCCGATGATCAGCATCAGCCCGCTCTGCGCCCAGTCCTCGATTCGTTCCGCATGCCGACGCTTGCTGAGAATCAGCAGCGAGAGGCAGCAGCCCACCGAAACCCAGGTCTGCGCCGCGAACAGCTTGGCAGCCATGTTGCCCGCCACCGTAGGGTTGCCCAGGTTGGCGAACAGCATGGGCACGACCATGAAGCCGATGATCGAAAGACTGCCCCACCACAGGGCAGTCGCCATGACCGGCAGACGTTCGTGAATGGTCGACATCTGCGCGGGCCCGATCAGATGTAGCGGACCGCCACCACTTCGTAGCGACGCTCGCCGCCCGGGGCCATCACCACGGCGGTGTCGCCCTCTTCCTTGCCGATCAGCGCACGCGCGATCGGGCTGGAGACGTTGATCAGGCCGTGCTTCAGATCGGCCTCGTCCTCGCCCACGATCTGGTAGGTGACCGCATCGCCGCTGTCCTCGTCTTCCAGATCGACGGTGGCGCCGAACACCACCTTGCCGCCAGCGTCGAGCTGGGTTGGATCGATGATCTGCGCGGCGGAGAGCTTGCCCTCCACTTCGATGATGCGGCCTTCGATGAAGCCCTGACGATCCTTGGCCGCTTCGTATTCGGCGTTTTCGCTCAGGTCACCCTGCGCACGCGCCTCCGCGATGGCTTGCACCACGGCTGGACGCTCGACGGACTTGAGCTGCTTGAGCTCCGTCTTCAATTTTTCCGCACCGCGCTTGGTGATTGGAATAGTGGCCATTCCTCTGACTCCGTATCTCTGTTCATATGACGCAGCTTGGGCGCCGGTTGACTCTGGCGCGCTTCGAACACAGCAACTGCATCCCCCCGGCGCCCCAAAAGCAAACCGCCGCGCGTTGCCGTGCGGCGGTCATTCATTGATGGGAACATTATGCCGGTTTTGTCCCGGCTGTCAGCCCCCAAAAACCCGCCGTCCGGTCAGGACAGCGGTTGCACTCAAGCGGTCAGCTGTGCATGCAGTTCCTGAACGGAATACACATCCAGGTTGTTCATCGACTTCATGCCTTCCACAGCCGCTTCCGCGCCGAAGATGGTGGTGAAGGTCGTCACGCGCGCCAGCAGTGCGCTGGTGCGGATGGCGCGCGAATCGGCGATCGCGTTGCGACGCTCTTCCACAGTGTTGATGACCATGGCGATCTCGTTGTTCTTGAGCATGTCCACGATGTGCGGACGGCCTTCCGTGACCTTGTTCACGGTTTGAACTTCGATGCCCGCCTCGGCAATCGCCGCAGCCGTGCCGCGCGTGGCGCAGAGCGTGAAGCCCATGGCGGCCAGTTCCCTGGCGATGGCGACGGCACGCGGCTTGTCGGCGTTCTTCACGGTCAGGAAGACCTTGCCTTCAGTCGGCAGCTTGGTGCCCGCGCCGAGCTGGCTCTTGACGAACGCTTCGCCAAAGGTCTTGCCCACGCCCATCACTTCGCCGGTGGACTTCATCTCGGGGCCGAGAATCGTGTCCACGCCGGGGAACTTCACGAACGGGAACACGGCTTCCTTCACGCTGAAGTAAGGCGGCGTCACTTCCTTGGTCACACCCTGCTCGGCCAGCGTATCGCCGACCATGCAACGTGCGGCCACCTTGGCAAGCTGAATGCCCGTTGCCTTGGAGACGAACGGCACGGTGCGCGAAGCACGCGGGTTCACTTCCAGCACGTAGATCACGTCCTTGCCGTCACGCTCCTGAATCGCGAACTGCACGTTCATCAGGCCGACCACGTTCAGGCCATGGGCCATTTCAGCGGTCTGACGCTTGATCTCGGCGACCGTCGCGGCGCTCAGGTAGTACGGAGGCAGCGAACATGCCGAGTCACCGGAGTGCACGCCGGCCTGCTCGATGTGCTCCATCACGCCGCCGATGAACACGGCGCCGGTGCTGTCGCGCACGCAGTCCACGTCGCATTCGATGGCGTTCGACAGGAAGTGGTCCAGCAGCACGGGCGAGTCGTTGCTCACCTTGACCGCTTCGCGCATGTAGCGCTCGAGGTCACGTTGCTCGTGCACGATTTCCATCGCACGGCCACCCAGCACGTAGGAAGGGCGCACCACCAGCGGATAGCCGATGGCCGTCGCGTGCTCGAGCGCCTGCGCTTCGGTACGGGCCGTGGCGTTTGGCGGCTGCAGCAGCTTGAGGTCGTTGAGCAGCTTCTGGAAGCGCTCGCGGTCTTCGGCTGCATCGATGGAATCCGGCGATGTGCCGACGATCGGCACGCCTTCCTTTTCCAGACCCAGCGCCAGCTTCAGCGGCGTCTGACCGCCGTACTGGACGATCACGCCGGCGGGCTTTTCCACCGCCACGATTTCCAGCACGTCTTCAAGCGTCAGCGGCTCGAAGTACAGGCGGTCGGACGTGTCGTAGTCGGTCGAGACAGTCTCGGGATTGCAGTTGACCATGATGGTTTCGTAACCATCTTCACGCATCGCCATGGCGGCATGCACGCAGCAGTAGTCGAACTCGATGCCTTGACCGATGCGGTTCGGGCCACCGCCCAGCACCATGATCTTTTTCTTGTCGGTGGGCGCCGCTTCGCACTCTTCGTCATACGTCGAGTACATGTAGGCCGTGTTCGACGCGAACTCCGCCGCGCAGGTGTCCACGCGCTTGTAGACCGGACGCACCTTCAGGGCGTGACGCGCATCGCGCACCGCCTTGTCGGTGGTGTGCAGCAGCTTGGCCAGACGACGGTCCGCAAAACCCTTCTGCTTGAGAGTGCGCATGGTGCCCGCATCGATGGCGGCCAATGCCTTGTCGCCCTTTTCTTCAAACAGCTTGTCGAGGTCGAGTTCGATCTTCACGATCTCTTCGATCTGCACCAGGAACCACTTGTCGATCTTGGTGATGTTGTGCACTTCGTCGAGCGTCCAGCCCGCAGCGAAGGCATCGCCCACGTACCAGATGCGGTCGGGACCGGGCTCGCCCAGTTCCTTCTCCAGAATTTCGCGGTCCTGGGTCTTCTCGTTCATGCCGTCCACGCCCACTTCCAGACCGCGCAGGGCCTTCTGGAAGGATTCCTGGAAGGTACGGCCGATGGCCATCACTTCACCCACGGACTTCATCTGCGTGGTCAGGCGGTTGTCGGCAGCCGGGAATTTCTCGAACGCGAAACGAGGAATCTTGGTGACCACGTAGTCGATCGATGGTTCGAACGATGCCGGCGTCTTGCCGCCGGTGATTTCGTTCTTGAGCTCGTCGAGCGTGAAGCCCACGGCCAGCTTGGCGGCGATCTTGGCGATCGGGAAACCCGTGGCCTTCGACGCCAGAGCGGACGAACGCGACACGCGCGGGTTCATCTCGATGACGATCATGCGGCCGTCCTTCGGATTCACCGAGAACTGCACGTTGGAGCCGCCCGTGTCCACACCGATCTCACGCAGCACTGCCAGCGAGGCGTTGCGCATGATCTGGTATTCCTTGTCGGTCAGCGTCTGGGCGGGAGCCACGGTGATCGAGTCACCGGTGTGCACGCCCATCGGGTCCAGATTCTCGATCGAGCAGATGATGATGCAGTTGTCCGCCTTGTCGCGGACCACTTCCATCTCGTACTCCTTCCAGCCGAGCAGCGATTCTTCGATCAGCAGCTCATTGGTCGGCGAGGCTTCCAGACCGCGCTTGCAGATGGTCTCGAACTCTTCCGAGTTGTAGGCGATGCCGCCGCCCGTGCCGCCGAGCGTGAAGCTGGGGCGGATCACGGTCGGAAAGCCCACCTGCTTCTGCACAGCCCAGGCTTCGTCCATCGAGTGGGCGATGCCCGAGCGTGCCGATCCCAGACCGATGCGGGTCATCGCATCCTTGAACTTCAGACGGTCTTCCGCCTTGTCGATGGCTTCGGGCGTCGCGCCGATCAGCTCCACCTTGTACTTGTGCAGCACGCCGTTGCGCCACAGGTCGAGCGCGCAGTTCAGCGCGGTCTGACCACCCATGGTCGGCAGGATCGCGTCGGGACGCTCCTTGGCGATGATCTTCTCGACCGTCTGCCAAGTGATGGGCTCGATGTAGGTAACGTCGGCGGTGGCCGGGTCCGTCATGATCGTGGCGGGGTTGCTGTTGATCAGAACGACCTTGTAGCCCTCTTCGCGCAGCGCCTTGCAGGCCTGCACGCCGGAGTAGTCGAACTCGCAGGCCTGGCCGATGACGATGGGGCCGGCGCCGATGATCAGGATGGTCTTCAGGTCTGTGCGCTTTGGCATTATTTGTTCTCCTTGGCCTTGGCCATCAATGCCGTGAAGCGGTCAAACAGGTATCCGATGTCGTGCGGGCCGGGCGAAGCCTCAGGGTGACCCTGGAAGCAGAACGCCGGCTTGTCCTTGTGCTCGAGGCCTTGCAGCGTGCCGTCGAACAGGCTGATGTGCGTGGCGCGCAGGTTCGCAGGCAGCGAGTCCAGCTCCACCGCAAAGCCGTGGTTCTGGCTCGTGATGCTCACGCGGCCGTTGTCCAGGTCCTTCACGGGATGGTTCGCGCCGTGGTGGCTGTTGTCCATCTTGAAGGTCTTGGCACCGGCGGCCAGCGCCATGATCTGGTGACCGAGGCAAATGCCGAAAGTCGGCTTGCCCGATTCCACGATTTCCTTGACGGCGGCAATCGCGTAGTCGCAAGGCGCTGGATCGCCAGGGCCGTTCGAGAGGAACACGCCATCGGGATTCATCGCCAGCACTTCGGCTGCCGAGGTCTTGGCAGGCACGACGGTGAGCTTGCAGCCACGTTCAGCCAGCATGCGCAGGATGTTGAACTTCACGCCGAAGTCATACGCCACCACATTGAAGCGCGGCGCGGTCTGCTTGCCGTAGCCCTGACCCAGCACCCACTCAGCCTCGTCCCACGTGTAATTCTTTTCGGTGGTGACGACCTGTGCGAGGTCCAGACCCTTCATGCTCGGAGCGGCCTTGGCGGCAGCCACGGCCGCATCGATGCGCGCCTGCGTGACTTCTTCACCGTCGGCCAGGCCGACGATGGCGCCGTTCTGCGCGCCCTTGTCGCGCAGCAGTCGGGTGAGCTTGCGGGTGTCGATGTTGGCGATCGCAACGGTGTTCTGGCGCACAAGGTATTGGGGCAGCGTCTCTTCCATGCGGAAGTTGCTGGCCAAAAGCGGCAGGTTCTTGATGATCAGACCGGCAGCATGGATCTTGTTGGCTTCGACATCCTCGGAATTGACGCCGTAGTTACCGATGTGCGGATACGTCAGAGTGACGATCTGCTGGCAGTAGCTGGGGTCGGTGAGGATTTCCTGATAGCCGGTGAGCGAGGTGTTGAACACCACTTCACCGACCGTGGTGCCGGTGGCACCGATCGAGTTGCCAATAAAGACCGTGCCGTCTGCGAGCGCCAGAATGGCGGATGGGAAGGTTCCCTTGAGAGACAAAAGCACTGGGTTCTCCGAATGGTTACGGGTCGCCCGGGAGCCTGCGGGCATGCCTGTGACATGTCCTGCTGACTGCTGCGTTGAATAAGTTGCTTTGATGCGGCCGGGCGACTGATTTCTGGAAAGCCGCTAATTATAACGCGTGGGGATTAACCCTGATAGGTAGGACGGGTGCGCAACCCGGCTCGGGCATGCTCGCCCTCGCCGGATCACGCATCCAGAACGCCGCAAGTCAATCACTCGACCGTTGCGCCCGACTCCTTGTCGAGCTTGGCATGCTTGCGGCCACCGTGGACTACGACAAGCTGCTCACCCAAAGCGACCACTCGGGCCTTGGTCGCATCGTCGACCGCTGGCTTGAAGAGAACATGGTCGAGCAGATCAACCCGCCCGTGATCACCAACAGCCTGCTGCCGCTGATCGGCCTGACCGCAGCAGGCATGGGCATCAGCTACACGCCCAAGGACTGCCTGCGTCCGCTGATCGACGCGGGACAGCTGCAGCTGCTCGCCACCATAGACCCCGGCCCGGCCGTGCCCTACGTCGCGCTCTTCAAGCCCCAACTCAAGAGTGTGTTGGTGTCGGATATCTGCCTGCTCGCACAAGAGTGTTGCGATTTTTCGGGGATGTTCACTGCATGAGACGGGTAGGAAGCGCCCCAGCTCGGGGGCGGGTAAATCAGGTCGGAAACACCTGAAAACTTATGAGTTTTCGCCTATTCTCCGGTGCAGGAAGCGACCCACAACAGACATTCGTCCATCAACCGCATAGCGGTCTGTCATACTCCGTGAACAACTAGGCCAGCAAGCCTACCGGGTTTCATGGAATTTTATGTGCAAATCGCACGAAGGAGATTCAATGAGCCCACAGTTACCTAACCCCTCATTCAGCGGGAAGCCCCACGGCGCCCGTTAATTCGAACGTTAGAGCTCATGAATCCAGTTGAGTTGCGCGAAAGAATCCTAGATGCGTTTGAAGCCGTGCGGCACCCAGAGCGAAATCAGATCGCGCCTCACATTTGCGAAGAGTGCAACGAGCTTGCTGACGATTTTTTCCCGTATAAACCAATGGACATTCCGCCCGATGTCTTTCATAGGCACGTATGGGACATGCCACTTCTGTCAGCGGAAGCCAAACGCTATTTCTTTCCCGCTTGGCTGATTTATGGTCTTGATGCCAGCGGGCCCTGGCTATGTGATGCGGCGAGCGCAGTTCTTTATGCTTTGACGAACTCGGAACATCGCTGGGATCCGATCGAGCCATACTCGCGCGAACAGTGGCTAGCGTTTCAAGATTGGCTCTCATACGCCGCAGGGATCGCCGATGATATCGATTCCGAAGCAATTGAAGCAGCAAAGGAGCGCGTCACGAATGAGCTCTAACCTTTCATTCTCGCGGACCGCCTTCGGCGGCCGCTGAATTCAAACGTTGAATGTCAGCGTCTTGATTCCATCAGCGACGGCTTCTGGCCGAAAGCCGCAGTAGACAGCAAGCAACCCGAGTCATCGAAGTCCCAAGCTGCCTCGACAAGTCGAAACTGCACATCGAGGGTATGAAATGCCCGCTCCGAAGCCTCGCCGGAGGGCGTGGGCGTCCCCGCCCCGTGCCTCGGCATCTGCGCCACCAGCGAGGAGCGCACGCCGAACACCACGTCGCTTTCGAGATACTGGTCGCCCTCGCGAAAGATGTGGGTGACGAGGGTTCGGTAGCCCGGCGCTTCGATCATGAAGTGGACGTGCGCGGGGCGCCAGGGGTGGCGGCCCGAGGCGCGCAGGATGTCGCCCACCGGGCCGTCGGTGGGCACGGGGTAGGCGACGGGCAGGATGGAGCGGAAATGGATGCGCCCTTGCCCATCGGTGCGGAAGTTGCCGCGCGCCTGCATCTCCTGATCGGGGCGCTGCACGTCGTAGAAGCCATCGCTGTCGGCCTGCCAGGTGTGGACCAGCGCGTTGGCGATGGGCTGGCCGTTCAGGTCACTCACCGTGGCGATGACGTAGAGCGGCTCGCCCTGCGCGCCGTTGGCGATGTCGTCGCCGTGCGCGTAGCTTGGCGCGCCGTCCACGTAGAACGGGCCGAACACGGTGGCCTCGGTGGCTTGAGGCGGGAACTTGTTGTTCTGCGCGACGGCGAGCATCGAGAGGCCGAGCACGTCGCTCAGCAGAATGAATTCCTGACGCTTGTCGTCACACTTCTGGCCGGTGGCGGTGAGAAAGCCGATGGCCGCCATCAGTTCGGACTCGGTCAGCTCGACCTTGCGGGCGTAGTCGTGCAGACTCTGCACCAGTTCGGTCAGCAAGTACTTCAGGCGCGGCTGGGTGCAGTCGGCAAAGCGCGCGATGACCTCGGGGGTGATGCTCAGGTGGTCGATATTCTTCATGGGTTCATCTCCTGGTGGATGCGATGTCGAGCTTCAGCTGCCGCGCCGTGGGGAACAGGGACCAGCCCCAGCGCTGCTGCGCGTAGCCCCACAGACCTTGCTTGAACTGGATGGTCACGGCAATGGCGAGCAACCCGAGTCCCATGAGATACCAGCTGCCGTAGTCCGCAAAGCACTTGTTGAGCGCCCAGAACAGCAGCGCGCCGATGATCGGGCCTTCGATGCGGCCGAGCCCACCGATCATCACCATGAAGATGGCAAAGGCCGTCCAGTTCACGCTGAACGCCGCGTTCGGGCTGATGCGCAGGTTGCCGACGAAATACAGCGCCCCTGCCAGTCCCGCGCCAAAGGCCGCGACGATGTAGACCGCGAGCTTCATGCGCCCCACGTCGATGCCCTGCGACTTGGCCGCCACTTCGTTGTCGCGGATCGCGAGCAGCGCAAGGCCGCGCTTGCTGCGCAGAAACAGATAGACCAGCACGACCACCAGCACCACGCAGGCCAGCGCCATCCAGTAGGTGGTCGATTCACGGGTGAACTTGCTGATGCCGCGCAGCGCCGTGAGCGTGGTGCCCGAGCCGCCGCCGACGGCGGAGATGTTGGAAAAGCTCAGGCGGAACACCTCGGCGATCACCCAGGTGCCGATGGCGAAGTAGCCGCCCTGCAATCGGAACGCAAGGCGCGAGACGGGAATCGCGATGATCGCCGATGCCAGCGCGCCGAGCACGATGCCGACGAAGGGATTCACGCCCCAGAAGTTGCCGAGCATGAGCATCACGTAGCCGCCGAAGCCGAAGAACGCCTGCTGGCCGATGGACACCATGCCGCCGTAGCCGGCCAGCAGGTTCCACATCATCGCGAAGATGAAGTAGCAGGCGATCTCGACGAACTCGCGCATCCAGCTCGATTCGCCCCAGAACGGCAGACTGGCCGCGACGATCACCAGCGCCGCTGCGATCACGGCGAAGCTCTGGCTCGCGCGCGTCTGGCGCTGCACGCTGAACGCCGGAGGTGCGGAAGTGCTTGCATGCATGGCTCACTCCTTCCGTTCAATCAAGCTGCAGCTTGAGTTGTTGCGCGACCTCGCCCCAGCGCTGATTTTCTCGACGTATGCGCCGCGCCGCTTCTTCGGGACTGTTGGCCAGCGGCTCCAGATCCAGGGTCGCCATGCGCTCGCGCACCGTCGCCGACGCCATGGCCTTGGCCACTTCGGTCTGCAGGCGATTCACGATGGCGACGGGCGTGCCGCGCGGCATGGCCATCATCTCGGCGAACTCGGCCGCATAGCCCGAAACGCCCGACTCCGCGACGGTCGGCACCGACGGCTGGCTGCTCAGGCGGCGCGAGCCGGAGACCGCGATGGGCACGAGCTTGTTGTCCTTGATCATCGGACTCACCACGGGCGATGCCAGAAAGCCGCAGGGCACGGCGCCGCCCAGCACATCCTGCATCGCGGGACTCGGGCCGCGATAAGGCACATGCTGCATGGTCACACCGGTGCGCGCGAGCAGCATCTCCATCGCCATGTGGCCGGGCACGCCCGCGCCGCCCGATGCATAGCTCATCGGCGCCTTTTTGGCGTTGGCCAGCAGATCGTCCAGCTTGCGCACGCCGACGGACGGATTGCACACCAGCTCCTGACTGAAGGCAGCAAGCTGCGTGACCGGCACGAAGTCCTCCATCGGCTTGAAGGTCAGCTTCTTGTACAGGTGCGGATTGATGGTCAGCATCGTGTCGGGCCCGAGCAGCACCGAGTGCTGATCCGCCGCACGCAGCACTTCCTGCATGCCGATGTTGCCCCCTGCTCCGGGCTTGTTTTCAACGATCACCGGCTTGCCGAGCGCCTGCTGCAGCTGCGGCTGGATCACGCGGGCGATGATGTCCCCGGGCGCGCCCGCAGGAAAGGCCACGATCAGCCGCAACGGCTTCGTGGGCCAGTCCGCATCCGCCGCGCATGCACCAGCGGCCAGCATCGCCGCCGCGCAACCCACCGTCCACATACGAATCGAGCTTTTCATTTGTTTGTCTCCTTCATTTCCGTGTTGAATGTCCAAACCCCTGCCGTCACCAGGCGCCGATGAGAATCCCCGCCTCGACCTCGCGCCGGTTCCACGCGGCAATCGCCTTCGGGTCCATCGTCGGGAAGCGCCGCCGCTCCCGCAGCCAGCCAAACATGCGCTCCAGCATCTGCTCGCGCACGGCTGCGAATCGCGGGTCGCGTCCGAGATCGTTCAACTCCAGCGGATCGGTCTCGAGGTCGAACAGCATCGGCGGCAGGTCTTCGACATGGACGAACTTCCAGCGCTTGTCGCACAGCATCGTCATGTGGCATCGCTCGACGGGCTGACCCAGCGGCAATCGAACGGCGTCGCGGAACGCGTAGCTGTTCTCGCAGACCACGAACTGCTTCCCTTTGGCGGTGCCCGGCGCGCGCAGCATCGGCAACAGCGACTGCCCTTCGAGCCACTGCGTCGGCGGCTCGATGCCCAGCGCCTCGAGGATCGTCGGCACGATATCGATGCACTCCACCAGTTCGCCGCTGACGCCGCCGCGCCCCGCGTCGGCCTGCGCGCGCGGATCGCAGAGGATCAGCGGCACGCGCACGATGGGTTCGTGGAAAAGCTCCTTCTCGCCCAGCCAATGGTCACCCAGATAGTCACCGTGGTCACTGGTGAAAATGATCAGCGTGTCCTTGTCCAGCCCCTGCTCCTCCATGAAGGCGAAAAGGCGTCCCAGCTGATCGTCGACCTGCTTGACCAGCCCCATGTAGGTGGGGATGACGGTGTCGCGCACCTCGTCCCGGGAAAAGCTCTGGCTGGCGGTGTCGCGCCGAAAGCCCTCGATGACCGGATGCGCCTGCTCGCGCTCGGCCTCCGAGCGCGCGGCGGGAATGACGTCCTGCGGACCGTACATCGCGTGATAAGGCGCTGGCGCCACATAAGGCCAGTGCGGCTTGATGTAGGAGAGATGAAGCACCCACGGCTGATCGCCCGCCTCGCGCATGAAGTCGATCGCCCGGTCCGTGGTGTAGGGGGTTTCGCTGTGCGCTTCCTTGATGGCGGCCGGAGCGCCGGCCCAGCGCATCTGCCAGCCGCTCAGCACCTCGCCTCCGGACCCGCGACCCGAGTTCGCGAAATCGTGCCACGGGTTGTCCGAGACATAGCCGCGCTCGCGCAGCCAGTCGCAATACGCATTGCCGCTGACCTTGAAGCCCGGCGGCCAAATGCCGTCGTCACGGGCATAGGGCTCGAAGCCGCCCTGCATCGCCAGCATTCCGGCACCCTGAGTGACATCCATCCCCAGCCTGCGCGCACCCTCGGTATCGGCCTCGACATGGGTCTTGCCCACCAGCGCGCAGCGCACGCCCTGCGAACGCACGTGGTCGCCCAATGTCATTTGCCCCACGGACAGCGGCACGAAGTTCCACATCGCGCCGTGGCTGCTGACATAGCGCCCGGTGTAGGTGGACATGCGCGACGCGCCGCACACCGCGCCTTGCACGTAAGCCCGGTCAAAGCGCACGCCCCGTTTGGCCAGCCCATCGATGTGCGGCGTGTGCAGCTTCGGATGGCCGTAGCACGACAGATAGTCGGCACGCAGCTGATCGCACATGATGAAGAGCACGTTGCGCAGGGGCTGCGCGTCGCGTGGTATCTGTTTCATGGTGAGCCTCCTGATTTATCCTGTCCTGGTTCATCGTGTCTTGGGGAACAGCCCCTGCGGCCGAACGGCGAGCACCAGCAGGAACATCAGATGCCCTGCCCAGATGCCCCAGCCCGGGTCGATGCGAAAGCCGATCTGCTGCACGATGCCCAGAAGCATCGCTCCGGCGAGCGTGCCCCAGAAGCTGCCCATGCCGCCGATGATCACGGCCTCGAACGCGAAGAGCAGCAGCAGTGGTCCGTCGGTGGGAGCGACCGTGGTGCGCATGCTCTGCAGGCCACCGGCCAGCGCGACGAGCACGAAGGCCAGCGCGGTGGCAAGCGAGTAGACGGTGCGCGCGTTCAGGCCCATGAGCTCGGCGATCTCGCGGTCGTCCGAGACGGCGCGGAACGAGCGACCGAGATCGGTGGCGCGGAACATCCATTGCAGCCCCGCCGTGCAACCCACGGCAAGCGCGAGGATCAAAAGGGGCAGCACGCCTATGCTCATGTCCGCACCGAGCGTGAACGATTCGGTGGCGAACGCGCCGGTGTCCACCGAGCGCGGATCGGCAGAGAACACCTGCAGCAGCAGGTTCTGGATGAACACCGACATGCCGAAGGTGACCACGAGCGAGGGCAGCGGGTCCTTGCCGAGCACGCCGTTGAGCACGTTCCGCTGGAGCGCGTAACCGAGCAGCCAGGCCAGCGGCAACGTGGCCACGAGCGCCAGCCACGCCGGCAGGCCGAGGCTTGCGAACGACAGCACGGCATAGGCCGCGAGCACCATGAAGTCGCCGTGCGCGGTGTTGGTGAGCCGCATGACGCCGAACATCAGCGACAGCCCCAATGCGAACAGGCCGTAGAGACCGCCGAGCAGCACGCCGCTGATGATCATGTCCATGATGGCAACTCCGTGAAAGATGTGAACGAGGAAGGGGCTCGCATGTTCAGACTCCGAAATACGCCTGGCCGATGGCCTCGCGGGAGAGTTCGGACGATGCGCCCGAGAGCGACACGCGCCCTTCCTGCAGGCAGTACAGGCGCTGCGAGACCTTCTGCGCCATCGAGATGTCCTGCTCGACGATCACCACCGACATGCCTTCGGCGGTGATCGCGGGCATGGCGTCGTAGATCTCGCGGATGACCACGGGCGCAAGGCCCAGCGAGATCTCGTCGCACAGCAGCAGATCGGGGTTGCTCATCAGCGCGCGGCCGATCGCCACCATCTGCTGCTGGCCACCCGACAGCGACGCGGGCGAAATGCTGCGCTTTTCCTTGAGGACGGGAAACAGCCCGTAGACGCGCTGCAGGTTCCACGGGCCCTGGCGCTTGGCCTGCGCGCCCATGAGCAGGTTCTCCTCGATGGTGAGCGAGGGGAACAGGCGACGGCCTTCGGGCACCATCGCGATGCCGTCCTTGACGATGCGCGAGGGATGCGCGCCGCCGATGGACTGGCCCTTCCAGCGGACACTGTCGGGCGTGGCGGCGACAAGGCCCGTGAGGCACTTGAGCAGCGTGGACTTGCCCGCGCCGTTGGCGCCGATCACGGCGACCAGTTCGGAGGGACGCAGTTCGATGTCGACGCCGAACAGCGCCTGCGCGTCGCCGTAGAAGGCCTTGAGCGCGTGGGTGGACAGCGTGGAGGATGCCGATGACCGGGATGATGTGGACTGCATGATCGTCAGGCCTCCATGCCCATGTAGACGCGCTTGACGTCGGGGTCGTTCATCACCGCATGCGGCTCGCCCTCCGCAAGTTGCTTGCCGAAATTGATCACGAAAAGCCGGTCGGCCACGGCCAGCAGCGCGTGCACCACATGCTCGATCCAGATCATCGTCACGCCGCTGGCCTTGATGCGCTTGAGCTCATCGACGAGCTGCGCGGCCTCGTGCTCCGTCAGTCCACCCGCGATCTCGTCGAGCAGCAGCAGGTCGGGCCGCGTGGCGAGCGCGCGGGCCAGCTCCAGCCGCTTGCGGTTGAGCAGCGTGAGCGATCCGGCAGGGCTGTTCGCGTACTTGAGCAGACCGGTCTGCTCGAGCACGGCGACCGCGGTGTCCCACGCGTCCTGCTCCTTCTGCTCGCCACCGAACGCGGCGGCGGTCACCAGGTTTTCGAACACGCTCATGTTGCCGAAGGGCTGCGGCACCTGGTAGCTGCGGCCGATGCCGAGATGGCAGCGGCGGAACGCGGGCACGCGGGTGATCTCCTTGCCCTCGTACAGAATGCGCCCCGCATCGGGCAGAACGTCGCCCGAGATGAGGTTGAACAGCGTGGTCTTTCCTGCGCCGTTGGGGCCGAGAATGCCGAGCAGCTCGCCCTTTTTCACGCTGACGCTGATGTCGTCGGTGACCTTCAGCGCGCCGTAGGATTTGCTGACCGATTCCAGTGCAAGCAAGCTCATGTGTGGCCCCTGTGCGGTGTGCGGTTTGGTGCGGTTGGAGGTGATCGTTCAGAACGGAACGACGGCCTTCACCCAGAACGCCTTGCCGTCGGCGCGGTTGCGCACGCTGGTTTCCATCTGGTATTTGGCGGTGACGAACCAGCCCTTGCCGCTGTCGTACTTGATGTTCGGTCCGATGGCGAACGCCCTGCCCTTGTTGTTGGCCACGGTGCTGCCGTGCAGCTTGTCGTTGCTGACCTGCTGGTAGAGATAGCCGCCCATGCCCGCCACGAAGCCGTTGCCGAAACCCCAGCCCACCGAGTAGTCGGCGATGAACTCCTGGCCCGAGCGGTAGTCGGTGTCGGAGTTCTTGAAATTGAAGGTGTACATGCCCTTCAGGTCGGCGTTCAGGCCGCTTCTGTCCATGTAGCTGAACCCGGCCACCGGCTGCACGGCCCAGTAGTTGCGGCCGATGTTGGCGATGTTCTTCTTGTCGTAGTCGCCGGTGGGCGCATAGATGTCGAGCGCCAGCAGCGTATGCATCTTGTCGCTCAGGTGCCAGCCCAGCGCCGGGCCGAAGGTGATGTCGCCGATACCGGTCTTGTGCTGCGAGATGCCGGGCGCGGGCGTCACCTTCAGGTCGACCAGCGGCACGATGGCGTGGAACGCGAGCGATGCGCCCGCCACCGTCTCCTTCGTCACCCACACGACGCGCGGCGCGATCACGTTGGCGCGCACCTTGAAGCCGTCGGGCGTGACCGTGTTGCCGTTGTTGTCACGCACGCGATCGGCGCTGTAGACCTGCCCGAACGCCATGCCGTAGAGGCCCGGCGGCGGCAGTGCGCAGCAGGCGTAGTTCTCGACGCCGACGGGGTAGATGCTGCCGCCGCCCTCGGTGGCCTGCGCCGCGCCGCAGACCAGCAGCGCGCAGGCTGCCGCCACGGCGGACAGGGCCACTGGTCTCGCTGCCGATGTGAGTGTTGTCATGAAGGTCTCCTTGGGTGTCTCTCTGTGTTGATGCGCGTGACGGGGGTGGATCACTGCAGCAGCGACATGGCGCCACCCGTGGGAATGTTCGTGGCCGAGCCGTTGTTGACGATCACCAGATCGACCTTGCGCTGCTGGCCCTTGACCCACTGGCCGAACACCAGCGGCGTCTTGCTCACGTTCTTCATCGGACCCTGACCGCCCCACTTCACCGGGCCGACGACCGAGTTGATCGACGTGGCCGCGACGGCATCGCGCACATCGGCGGGCTTGAGCGACTTGCTGCGAGAGAGTGCGTTCGACGCCACCTCGAACAGCGCATGCGCAAAGCCGATGGGCTGGGTCCACTGCTTTTTGGTTCCGGCTTCGTAGCTGTCCGCCAGCGCCTTGGCCGATTGCTTGGTCAGCGACGAGGTGAACGGATGCGATGGCGACCACCAGACCTCGGTGGTCAGGCCAATGCCCAGATCACCGAGCGCTTCGATGGCGCTTGGAAACAGCAGCGCCTTGCCCAGCGTGATGACCTTGGGCTTGAAGCCCTGCTGGCGTGCCTGCGTGAGAAAGGTCTTGGCATCGGGCGGAATCACCACGCCGGTGACGATCTCGACACCGTCGCGCTTGAACGCGGAAATCTGCGCCGAGAAATCCTGCGTGCCGCTCTGGAACCGGCCCGGATCGGTGAGCGGGAAACCCATGGTCTGCAGCGGTTTGGGAAAGCCCAGATTCTTGTCGCCCCAGGCGTTGCCGTCACCGTCATTCGGAAACAGGCCGCCGACCTTCTTGTTGGTGGCGAGTCCCTTCCAGCCATTGGTGTAGGCGCCGATCACGTCCTCGAGGCCCCAGAACAGGTGGTAGGTCCAGTCAAAGCCCTTCTTGGGATCGCCGTTGCGCCCGAAGAACCACGGCTGCCACGGCACGACGCTCGAAATGCACGGCACCTCGTTGAGCTCGCAGGCATCGCTGACCGGATTGGCCGTCTCGGGCGTACCGGCGGTGAGCACCAGCGCCACCTTGTCCTTGAGGATCAGGTCGTTGGCCACTTCGCCCGCGCGGTTGGGGTTGGACTGGCTGTCCTTGAGCACGATCTCCACCGCGTGCTTGGCGCCGTTGACGGTGATGCCGTCCTTGAACGCTGCCTTCATCTGCTCGATCACCCATTTGTCCGCCTCGCCAAAGGGTGCGAGCGGGCCGGTCTGCGGCGACACGTAGCCGATCTTGAGGGTCTGCGCCGCACGCAGAAGCGGCGTGGCCGATGCGGCGGCGAGCGCCACCAGACCTTGCGAAAAATGCCGACGTTGGAGGTTCGTGCTCATGTGGGTCTCCTGATGGTTTTTGAACGCTGTCGATGAGAGATGGATCAACCTGGCCGGCGGCCTTCAAACGCGTTCTCCAGCAGCGCGTCGATGGCGTTCGCTTCGAGCGGGCGAGGATTCGGGTACTGGCTCTGCAGGGCGAGATCGCGGGCACGGCCCAGGTCGGCGCGCTGCATGCCGATGTCCTTGAGCGCGGTCGGTGCGCCGTTGGCGGCGGCCAGATCGAACACGGCCTGCGCGGCGGCGAGCGGACGGTTCGCCTCCGCCTCGCTCACGCCCATGGCGCGGGCAATGCGCCGCATGGCGTCCGGCGCGGCCGCGCTGTTGTAGGCCAGCGCATGCGCCAGCACCACGGTGTGCACGGGGGCATGCGGCAGGTTGAAGGTGCCGCCCAGCGTGTGGCAGAGCTTGTGGTGCAGACCCATGCCCACATTGCCGAGCACCGCGCCGCACAGCCACGCGCCCTTGAGCGCGTCTTCGCGTGCGCTCAGGTTGGCGGCGTCCTGGG
This sequence comes from Diaphorobacter caeni, assembly GCF_015354245.1. Taxonomy (GTDB): domain Bacteria; phylum Pseudomonadota; class Gammaproteobacteria; order Burkholderiales; family Burkholderiaceae_C; genus Diaphorobacter_A; species Diaphorobacter_A caeni. Next base: position 158,805 of record NZ_JADKYZ010000006.1, on the reverse strand, counting down.
TGATCACCGGCACGGCGCGGGCGATGGAGCGGATGCCCTCCTCGGCCATCAGGTCCATGACCGGATTGCCATCCGCCGCATACAGACTCTCGGCAGCATGGGCGAGCGCGTTGATGGCGCTCGTGACCGACATGCCCACCGGCAGTCTCAATGTGAGCAGCGGATCGTAGATCACTGTTTTGGGCAGCACGCGCACGTCCTTGCCGGTGCGTTTGACGCCGCCTTCGGTCAATCCGAAGATCGGCGTCATTTCAGAACCGGCATAGGTCGTGGGAATCGCGATGATCGGCAGGCCGGAATCGAGCGCGATGGCCTTGCCCAGACCGATCGTCGAGCCGCCGCCCACGGCCACCGCGCAATCGGCACCGAGTTGGCGTGCCAACTCCTGCGCGGCGCGGGCGGTCTCCATCGGCACATGCATGACGGCCTTGTCGTACACCGTCACCGCCAGCTCGCCCAGCCGCGTGGCCACGTCCTCGGCGAGCGCCCGCTGCTCGGGCGTGCACAGCACCATGGCGCGTTTGGCACCGAGCTGCTGCACCTCGGCTCTCAAGGAATCGATGCTGCCCGCCGCAAAACGCACGCGCTGGGCAACGCCGTTGAAAACAAAATCGCGATCCGACATGGCTGGCTCCTTGATGTGATTTTTTGAAGAGAAGGCTCAGTCCATGCTCAACTGACGCTCGCGCACCAGCTGGGTCCACTGCTTGTTCTCCGCTTCCAGCGCCTTGGCGAACTGCTCGGGCGTGTTGCCGATGCCGCTCAGGCCCTGCTCCTGCAGACGCGCGGAGAAAGCCGGGTCCTGCACGATGGCGCGGATTTCCTTGTTCAGGCGCTCGACCACCGGCTTGGGCGTGGCGGCGGGTGCGAGCAGACCAACCCAGGAGTTCACGTCGAAGCCCGGATAGCCGCTCTCGGCCACCGTGGGCACCGAAGCGAACGCGGCCACGCGCTGCGAGCCGGTCTGCGCCACCGCGCGCAGCTTGCCGCCCTGCACATGCGGCTGTGCGAGCACGGCGGAGAGAAACATCATCTGCACTTGACCGCCAAGCAGATCCTGCATGGCCGGGCCGCCGCCCTTGTAGGGCACGTGCATGGCCTGCATGCCCGAGACCGACTTGAACAGCTCGGCCGTCAGGTGATTGCTCGAGCCCGCGCCGACGCTCGCGTAGTTCAGCGCCTTGGGATCGGCCTTGGAGAGCGCGACGAGGTCCTTGACGCTCTGGGCCTTGACCTGTGGATTGACCACGAGGATCAGCGGATTGCGTGCGATCTGCGTGACCGGCGTGAGGTCCTTCGCGGGGTTGAAGGTGAGCTTGGGATAGGTCAGCGAATAGGTGGCGTAGCTGTCGAACACCATGAGCAGCTTGTAGCCGTCGGGCGTGGCGCGAGCCACCTCCGCCGCGCCCACCGTGCCGCCCGCACCGGCACGGTTTTCCACGATCACCGGCTGGCCGAGTGCGCTCTGCAGCTTGGGCTGCAGCTGACGGGCGACGGTGTCCACGATTCCGCCGGGCGGGAATGCGACGATCAGGTGGACCGGCTTGTCGGGCCAGTTCTGCGCCATCGCGGCCGAGGCGCAGAGCATGGCGGCGCTGGCGATGCTCCACTTGAGGGCAGCGTGGCCGCGGTGGATTGTCTGTGTGCTCGTCGTCTTCATGTTGTGTCTCCTTGCATCCCCGTTGGGTTCATGGCCTTCGCGTTGTGGCGAACGCCGCCGTTCAGCGCTTGAAATGCGGAGGAATGACCGCATCCACATTCACCCAGACGCTCTTGACCTGGGTGTACTCACGCATTGCCTCGAAGCCCATTTCGCGGCCGTAGCCCGACTTGCCGACGCCGCCGAACGGCGATGCGGGATTGACGCGCTTGTAGCTGTTGATCCACACCATGCCGGCGTGCATTTCGCGGGCGAACTTGTGGGCGCGCTGCAGGTTGTTGGTCCACAGACCCGCGCCGAGGCCGTATTCCGTGCCGTTGGCGATCTGCAGGGCTTCCTCGTCGTCCTTGAAGGTGATCACCGTGACGAACGGGCCAAAGACTTCTTCCTGCGCGATGCGGTCGCGCCAGCTCTTCACGCGCACCACGGTCGGCTCCACGTAGCAGCCCGACGCGAGCGCGCCGCCCGGGGCCTTTCCGCCGCTCAGGATCTCGCCACCCTGCTCGCGCGCCACGTCCACATAGCCGAGCACGCGGTCGCGGTGCAGCGCGCTGGTGAGCGGTCCCATCTCGGTGTTCGCGTCAAGCGGATTGCCCAGACGCACGCTCTTGGCCAGCGCCACGAAGCGCTCGAGAAACTCGTCCGCGATGCGCTCGTGCAGCACCAGTCGCGAACCGGCGATGCAGGCCTGGCCCTGGTTGTGGAAGATCGCCCAGGCCGCGCCGTTGACCGCCGCGTTCAGGTTGGCGTCCTCGAACACGATGTTCGCGCCCTTGCCGCCGAGCTCGAGCTGGATCTTCTTGAGATTGCCCGCGCTGGCCTGCACGATGCGCTGGCCGGTGGCGGTGCTGCCGGTGAAGGCGATCTTGCCGATGTCCTGATGCTCGGCGATGTACTGACCCGCCACGCTGCCCAGGCCCGGCAGCACGTTGACCACGCCGTCGGGCAGACCTGCTTCGGACAGCAGCTCGGCGATGCGCAGCGAAGTCAGCGGCGTGATCTCGGCGGGCTTGAGCACCACGCAGTTGCCCGCGGCCAGCGCAGGGCCCAGCTTCCAGCTGGTGAACATCAGCGGGAAGTTCCACGGAACGACCTGCCCCACCACGCCGATGGGCTCGCGCAGCGTGTAGTTCAGAAAGCCCGCCTCGACCGGAATCTGGTCGCCCTGCAGCTTGTCGGCCATGCCGCCGAAATAGCGGAAGTTGGCGGCGGTGCGCGGCACGTCGAGGCCACGCGAGTCGCGGATGGGATGGCCGGTGTCGAGCGTCTCCAGCCAGGCCAGTTCTTCCGAATGCTTTTCAACGAGATCGGCCAGACGCAGCAACACGCGGCCACGGTCGGACGCGGCCATATGGCTCCATGCAGGGAACGCCGCCTGCGCGGCCTGCACCGCCTTGTCCACATCGGCCTTGCCGGCCATGGCCACGTTGGCGATGGGCGTGTTGTCGTGCGGGTTGAGCGTGGGCAGCGTCTCGCCCGATTCCGCATCCACGAACTGGCCGTTGATGAACAGTTGGTGGCGAATGGACTTCTGATCGAATGCTGCGGTTTCAGCGTGGGTAGCGGTATTCATGACAAGCCTCCGGCCAGAGTCGAGCGCGCGGCGCGCCGACCCGAAAGATTTCAAAGAAAAAGGATGAGAAAAGAACGAGCTGAGCCTGCGCCGCTCAGAACTGCACCGGGATCTCCGGCGCGTCGCCCTTCTGGATTTCGTAGACCAGATTCGGCGAGCCGTTCTCCCACACCAGCAGCATCGAGCGCTTGGGGCTGAAGCCCTGGTGGCGGCAGTAGGCGGGCATGGCGGCGATGTCGCCTGCCTTCATGATCACGCGGGCCAGCGGCTTGCCGGTGTTCTTGTCCGAGCAGTTCCACTGGATCTCGTCGCTCATCTGGAAGAACCACTCCACGCGGTCATTGGAATGCAGGATCGGCAGGATGTGCTCTTCGGTCGTCGGGCACATGTAGCTGTGCTTGACGACGCTGGTGAACGAGGGGTTCCACGTGACCTGCGAGCGGCTCAGGAAGGCGAACAGGTTGAACGCGTGGACCTCGTTCTCGAAGCCGGGCTCGGGATGCAGCTCGGGCTCGTTCTGGGGCACGTCGGCGAAGCTGCGGTTGACCGGCGCGCCGCGTTCGTCCGAGCGCAGCTTGAGGTCGTCCTTGAGACCCACGCAGCGCTTGGCGAGTTCGCGGGCACGCGTCACCGCCGCCGTGTTGTTGCCATGCTTGCGGCCGTAGGGCGAGCCGGTTTCCAGCGGCGCGGCGAACGGATCGAAGCCTTCGTTGGTCCAGTCGTCGAGCATCTTCTCGAACACGTCGCGGATCTGGTCCACCGGGAAGTTCTCCAGCAGATCGACACCCGATTCCTTCATGGTCTCGTTGAACGCGCCGGCCTGCATGTCCACCGACTTGTAGTGGTTCACCGTGCCGATCACGTCGTCAAAATTCACGCCGCCGTAGAAGAAGCCCCAGGCCACGTCACGCATCAGCGCACGCAGAAAGTTGCCGATATCCATGGTGTGCGAGAGCGGACGGCCGTCCCGCGTGGTCCAGGTGATGTGAACGAAATACTCATCGCGGCGAAAGCCGAACGAGCCCAGCTGGAAGGTGCAGTAGCCGAGGTCTTGCGAAGGGTCTGCCGCCGATGTCTTGCGGGCTTGCGCTACGGTGTTCATGGTGTGTCTCCTTGAGGCGATGAATGTGATGCGGATGCGGATGAAGGACGTCGATCAGGTGAGCTGGCAGATGTCGTGCCAGCGCTCGATAGAGAGCTCGCCCTTGCAGGTCTGCAGGATCGCGACGCCGGGCTTGGTCGTGCGGATCTGGTAGGCCGTGTTCTTGGGCAGCAGCGCCTGGTGGCCACGCCCCAGCTTCATCCAGCCCATCTTCTTGCCCTGCGGCTCGCCCTTCACGAGAACGGTGCCGTTCTTCTCGACATCTGCGACGATCTGTTCACCTTGGAGCTGCACCAGATGGATCTCCATGTCGCCATCCATCGACAGCACGAACTCGTCATGAGCGCAGGTGTACCAGGGCGAGTTGCCTTCGGCGCGGATGGTCTCCAGCACGTAGATCTGGTTCTGGCCGAAGACCACCTTTTCCCAGGGCTTGGACTGGCCCGCGATCTCGAAGCAGTTCGAGAAGGCGTAGTTGCGGACGTCGTCGGTGATGTTCTCGACACGGCCCTTCTCGTAGGAGTTCAGGGAACCGAACTTGGTGGTGTACTGGCTGCTGCTCATTTCGATGTCTCCTTGCGTTGCTGGTATCAAAGAAGCGTTGCGCTTGACTGCAATGTAGGGAGGATCGAACATGCGGTGAATACACCAAAACGGCACTGCATTGTTCTGTGTTTCCGAACAATGGTAGGTACTATCCCTAGTCGTTCTAGGAGAGATACAGGCAATCCTCTGGCCTGTTGGGCGGTTCAAGAAACACGTTGACGCACATTCGGGTGCGCATCACGACTCATGTTGCACCGCACCCTGAAACCCGGCCACGGAACACCCGCCAATGGATCTGCTCCTGAACATCGAAGCCTTTGTCCGCGTCGCGCAAACCCAGAATTTCTCGGAGGCCGCCAGACAGCTGCGGGTCGCGCCCTCGGTGGTCACCACGCGCATCAAGCAGCTCGAGGAACATGTGGGAACGCCGCTGTTCCACCGCAGCACGCGGCTGGTGCGGCTCACCGAAATCGGACAGGCTTTCGTGCGCGAATCGACCGAGCTCGTCAACCGCTCGCAGAATCTTTTCGACCAGATGCGCGACGTCGGCGCCACGCCGTCCGGCGTGCTGCGGGTGCATGCGCTCACCGGTTTCGTGCTCGGGCGCTTCGCCACGGTTCTCAAGAGTTTTCAGGACGCCTATCCCGACATCCGCCTCGAGATGAGCGTGAGCGACGAGGTGGTCGATCCCGTCGCGGCAGGCGTCGATTGCGCGCTGCAGATCTTTCCGCCGGCGTCGATGGAGCTGGTCTCCAAGCAACTGTTTCCGGTGCGCCGATTGTTCTGCGCCACCGAAAAATACCTCAAGGAAAACGGCACGCCCACCGACCCGCGCGACCTGCACAAGCACCGCCTCGGCCTCTACTCACGCTACCCTTCGCGCGACCGCTGGGCCTTCCACCGCGCGGGCGAACAGATCACGCTCTATCTCGACGCCTCGCTGCTCACCAACAGCGTCCACCTGCTGCGCGACTTCGCGCTGGAAAGCTCGGGCATCGTCTGCGTGCCCACCTTCGTGGCCACTCCGGCGCTGCTGAGCGGTGAACTCACCCCGGTGCTGAGCGACTACCAGCTCTCGTCCTTCTGGTTCAGCGCCGTGTTTCCCCACACCTCACGCAACGCCTTCAAGCTGCGCCTTTTCATCGAGCACATCGCCGCGCCCTACAAGCGCACGCCCGCGTGGGACGAGCAACTGATAGCGCGCGGGATGGTCGGGCAGGATTTGATACTGGAATGATCAGGCGGCCACGGGTTCGAACACCTTGCCGCAGGGATCGATGCGAATACCCGGAGCAAGCTTGGTCCATGGAAGGTTCTCCAGCACCATCGGCATGGATCCAGGCGCCGCGGCGACGATGATCTCGCGGCCGATGGGGGTGTAGTCCGCACGGAAGTGCACCGCGCTCTTCACCACCAGAATGTCCTGCGCCGTAGGCTCGATCCCCACGAAGCGGAACATCGCCTGATCGGCCATCTGCACCTTCTGCGACGCCACGACGATGCGTACTCCGTCGATGCGCAAGCAGGCGGACGGGCCGAGATCGAGCCGGAAGCCACGGTAGTACGGCCCCGTCGCGTTGACCTTGCCATCCGAGATTTTCTCCACCACGAACTCAGCCTCGAAGGGCGCATCGTCCGCAATGCCGGATTTCCCGCCAAGCGCCAATCGCACGCGGTTGCCCTCGCCCGCCTGATGGGCCTTGGCTGCAGATTCCGCATCGACGATCAGGCCAATCGCGGCATTGACGGCCTTGCAGGCGACCAGCGCACGCAGCATGCCGGTGGAGTCCGAATTGCTGCCCGCGCCGGGGTTGTCCTGGGCGTCGGCAATGATCGTTGGCTTGCCGCTGCCCGCGTGGGACTGTGCGTAGCGAACGGCTTCTTCGGGCGCAAACAGCTTGCCCGCGAAGCGAGACTCGGCATCGAGCGCTGCCTGTGCGACCGGCGTGAGCAGCGCCTCGGCCTCTGCCTCTGTGTCGGCATAGGCCCAAAGCACGGGCGAGCACTCGGGAAAATCGGCCGCCGGGAACCCTGTGGCGAACGACAGATGCGTGTTCGCCGTTTCGGTCTGCTCCATCTGGCGATACAGGCTGCGAGCCGGCTCAATGTCGGTGCACTGCCAGCAAATGGGCACCAGATACGGCAGCCGCTTGACCGCCAGCGCAGGCCGTTTGCCCGTCTTCAGGCGTCGGGTCAGCAACTCGTAGGCACGCACTCCGGTGTCGTACATGTCGACGTGGGGATAGGTGCGGTAGGCCACCAGCACATCCGCGCTCTGCAGCATCTGCATCGTGACGTTGGCATGCAGATCGAGGCTGGCGACGATCGCCACCTTCTCGCCCACCAGCGCGCGCACGCGGCGCAGCAACTCGCCCTCGCCATCATCGAAATGCTGGGCCACCATCGCGCCGTGCAGGTCGAGGTAGACCGCATCCACCGGAAGCGCCGCGGCAATGCCGTCGACGATCATCTGCGCGATGCGCTCGTAGGTTTCACGCTCCACATGAGCCGAAGGGCTCGCCGCACACCAGGTGGTGGGAACGACTTCATCGCCGGCTGCCAGTGCCTTTTCCACAAAGCCTGCCGCAGGAATGTTGGAGCCCTGAATGGAGCCCCAGAGCTTGTCGCCCGAAACCATTCCCGGCCAGCCGCCGCCGGCCTGGAACGCAGCCCAGTCCGCCAGATCGGGAGCAAAGGTGTTGGTCTCATGCTGGAAACCGCCGTAAACAATTTTCGCCATGGTGTCCTCTTGGAAAAATGAAGCGTCGCGAGCCTTGCGACATCTACGGAAACGATCAATCAATGAGCCAGCGCCGCTTGCGCTGCGGGCTCGAACGAGCGGAAGTTCTGAAAGTCCCAGTGCCTGCCCGGCGCCGCGTCGATCAGGGCCTGCGTGTAGGCATGCTCGGGCTTGCCGAGCACCTGCTGCACGCTGCCGGACTCGACGATGCGCCCGCTCTTCATCACGATGATGGAGTCGCAGATCTGCGCCGCCACGCGCAGGTCATGGGTGATGAACAGCACGCCCACGCCAACGCGCGATCGCACCTCTTCGAGCAACCCGAGCACCTGCGCCTGCACCGACACGTCGAGCGCCGACACCGCCTCGTCGGCCACCAGCACATCCGGCTCCATGACCAGCGCGCGCGCGATGCAGATGCGTTGCCGCTGACCGCCGGAAAACTGATGCGGATAACGCTCCAGCGATTGCCTCGGAAGCCCCACCATGTCCATGGCCTGACGGGCTTTTTCGAGCGCCTGCTCGCGCGGCATGCCGTAGTTGACAAGGCCTTCGATCACCGAATCGCCGATGCGGCGACGCGGGTTCAGGCTGCGGTACGGGTCCTGAAAAACGATCTGGATGCGCTTGCGCAGCGGCAGCAGGGCACGGCGGCCAAGCGTCGTGATGTCGTCGCCCTTGAGCCGGATCTCGCCGGAACTGGGATCGATGAGCCGCACGATGCAGCGCGCGACCGTCGACTTTCCGGAACCCGATTCACCCACGATGCCGAGAATCTCGCCGCGTTTCAGAGTCAGCGCCACATCGCTGGCCGCATGCACCTGCTCGGGCTTGCGCAAAAAACCTCTGGCCTTGGGGTAGATCTTCTCCAGCGCGTTGACCTCAAGCACGGCCTCGGCCTCGGGCTGTGCGCGCGAATGGGGCACGAGGCTGGGCACGGAGGACACCAGCATGCGCGTGTATTCCTCCTTCGGAGCCGCGAGAATCTGCTCGCGCGTGCCGGTCTCGACCACCTTGCCTTGGTTCATGACCAGAATGCGGTCGGCGATTTCCGCGACCACGCCGAAGTCATGCGTGATGAAGACCACGGCCGTACCGTGCTTTTGCTGCAGTTCCCTGATGAGCGCCAGAATCTGCTTTTGTGTGGTGACGTCCAGCGCCGTCGTCGGCTCATCGGCGATCAACAGACGCGGCTTCAGGATGAGTGCCATCGCGATCACGATGCGCTGGCGCTGGCCACCCGACAACTGATGCGGGAACGAGTCGTAGATGCGCCGGATGTCCGGCAGGTGCACGGCCTCCAGCATCTCGAGCACCCGCGCGCGACGCTGCGCGCCGTTCATGCTGGTGTGCAGTTTGAGCACTTCCTCGATCTGCTTGCCCACGCGATGCACCGGATTCAACGCGGTCATCGGCTCCTGGAACACCATCGCCAGCTGCGATGCACGCAGAGCGCGCATCTGCCCGGCATTGAGCTGCAGAAGCTTGCGGCCTTCGAGATCGATCTCGCCCGAGGACACCTGCAGGCTCTCGGCAGGAAGCAGCCCCATGATGGCCAGCGAGGTCAGCGACTTTCCCGAGCCGGATTCACCGACGATGCACAGCGTCTCTCCGGCGCGCACCTGCAAGCCGAGATCGCGCACCAACAGCCTGGGCTGTCCTGCCGCATCGTCGCCGCCCTTGAGCCGGATGTTCAGATCCTTGACGGAGAGAACCACTTCGCTGCTTGCTTCGCTGCTTTTTTGTTCTTGCGTATTCATTGCCATACCCTTGATATCCCTTGAACTGAACGCATTCACATGCGCTTGGCCATGCGCGGGTCAAGCGAATCACGCAGGGCATCGCCCAGCAGATTCACGCTCAGCACGGTGAGAGAAAGCAGCACGCCGGGGTACAGCACCAACCCGGGAATGAGCTGAAAGTAGGCTCGCCCTTCGGCCATGATGTTGCCCCAGGACGATGTCTCCGGAGGCACGCCCGCACCCAGGAAACTCAGGATCGCCTCGGTCAGGATGGCGGATGCGAAGATGTAGGTGCACTGCACGATCAGCGGTGCGATGGTGTTGGGCACGAGATGGCGCATCATCAGCGTCGGCAGCGGCGTGCCGAGCGTCTGCGCGGCCTCCACATAGGACTCGTTGCGCACGCTCAGAATCACGCCGCGCACCAGACGCACCACGCGCGGCACTTCGGGCACCGTGATCGCGATGAGCACCGTGAGCAGGCTCGAACCCGACAGCGACACCAGCGCAATCGCCAGCAGAATGCCGGGGATCGCCATCAGCCCGTCCATGACGCGCATGACGATGGCATCGACCCAGCGGAAGTATCCCGCCAGCACGCCCACGAACAAACCGATGACGAGACTGAACGCCGCCACGCCCAGCCCCACCAGCAGCGAGACGCGCGCGCCATACAGAATGCGGGTGTAGACATCGCGCCCATAGGCATCCGTCCCAAGCCAGTGCTCCGCCGTGATGGGCTTGAGACGCTGAGCCGGGTTGATGGCCGTGGGGTCGGAGGACGTGAGCAGCGGCGCGCAGATGGCGATGAGAACCAGCGCCGTCAGCACCAGCAGGGACAGCATCACCGGCCAGCTCTTGAGCGTGGCGACGAGGTGCGCGCGCGTGGGTGAAACCGTGGCTTCGGCCGGCGTTTCCGGTGTTGCAGCGGGGGACATGGATAGTTGGGACATGCTGAAGAACCTCAGTAACGAATCCGTGGATCGAACACGGTGTAGGACACGTCCACCACCAGATTGATCAGCACATAGACCAGTGCGAACAGCAGGATCAGCCCCTGAATGACGGGGTAGTCACGAGCAAGAACGGCCTCCACCACCAGACGGCCCAGCCCCGGAAGGTTGAACACCGATTCGGTGACCACCACCCCGCCGATCAGCATGGCGATGCCCACGCCGATGATGGTGACGATGGGAACCGCCGCATTGCGCAGCGCATGCCCCAGCAGCACGGCGCGTTCACCGAGGCCCTTGGCACGCGCGGTGCGGATGAAGTCCTCGTTCATCACCTCGATCACGCTGGTGCGCGTGATGCGAGCGATGAGCGCGATGTAGACCGTGCTCAGCGCAAGCGTCGGCAAGGTGATGGAGCGCAGGAACGGCCACAGGCCCTCTTCCAGCGGCTTGTAGCCCTGGACCGGAAACCAGCCAAGCCCCAGAGAGAACGTGAGGATCAGCACATAGCCCGTGACGAACACCGGTATCGAAAAACCCAGCACCGACGCGGCCATCACCATGCGATCAAGCAGTTTGCCCTGACGCCACGCCGCGAGCACGCCCAGAGGAATGGCCACCACGATGGCGACGATGATGGTGCTGATGCACAACGCAATCGACGGCCCCATGCGCTGCCCGATCATCTCGGCCACGGGCGTCCCCGACAGCAGCGAGGTGCCGAAGTCGCCCTGCAGCAGCTGACCGATCCAGTGCAGGAACTGCATGTAGATGGGCTCGTCGAGCCCCAGGTTCTTGCGGATGGCGTCGAGCTGCTCGGGCGTCGCGGAGTCACCCGCCAGAATCGCGGCAGGATCCCCCGGCGTGAGCCGGAGGATGGCGAAGACGACGGCTGCCACCACAGCCATCACTGGCAGCGCGGCTGCCATACGTTTCAGTATGAACGCGAACATGACGGTTGACTCTCTCTGATGCTGAAGACTGGGCTTACTTCTTCTGGACGTTCCAGAACACCGGCACCGGAGACTCGAGCATGCCGCTCAGGTTCTTGCGATAAGCCGCCGGCACGTAGTACTGGCCCATGGGCAGCAGCACGCCTTCGTCGATCACCAGCTTCTGGATCTGGCCTGTCAGTTCCTTGCGCTTGGCTTCGTCCGGAGTGCGCGAGAACGCGACGCGCAGGCGTTCGATCTCGGGCACATCGGGCCAGCCGAACCATGCACCCTTGCCGTTGGCGGCCACGCCGAACGCGCGCAGCGGATCGGATGCCTCGGCCATCACGTTGTTGGTGGCGAAGATGTTCCAGCCGCCTTCCTTCGGCGCGGACTGCACGGCGCGGCGGGTCACCACCGTCTGCCAGTCCATCGCCTGCATGTCGACCTTGAAGCCTGCAGCGCGCAGCGCCTGGCCAATCACCACCGGCTGCGAGTTCACCGAGGGCGTGTCGGTGGGCTGCAGAATCACGACGGGCGTACCGTCATAACCAGCCTCCTTCAGCAGCTCCTGCGCCTTCTTCACGTTGGCCTTGAGGGTGACGTCCGCCCCTTCCTGACTTGCATAAGGCCCCTCGCAGCCGAACAGCGCCGCGCAGGTCTTGTAGTACTTGGGGTTGCCGATCACGGCATGCAGCACGGGCTCCTGGCCCACGGCGTACATGGCCGCCTGCCGGATCTTCTTGTTGTTGAACGGCGCATGCAGATGGTTCATGCGCATGACGGTCTGGTAGCCCTGCGGGTCCAGCACCTTGATGGCGATGTCCTTGTTGGCGTTAACGATGGGCTCCAGATCGAACGGCAGCTGCTCGAGGTAATCGATCTCTCCGTTGGCCAAGGCGTTCACCGAGGTCATCGAGTCGGGGGTGGCGATCCACTTCACGCGGTCCACCAGCACCTTCTTGCCACCGGCGAGGCCGCTTGCGGGCTCCGCACGCGGAACGTAATCGGCGTTCTTCTCGTAGACCACCTGCACGCCGGGCTTGAATTCCGCCGTGACCATCTTGAACGGGCCGGAGCCGATGTACTGCGTGATCGCCTGCGTGGGCGGCGTGTCGGCGATGCGCTTGGGCATCATGAACGGCACCACGCCGCTGGGCTTGGCCAACGCACGCACGGCCAGATCGCTCGGCTCCTTCATGGAAATCTGGAAGGTCGAAGCGTCAACCACCTTCATGCCCGCCATCTCGCTGGTCAGCAGCTGGCCCATCTTGTCCTGCGTTGCCCAGCGCTTGATGGAAGCGACGCAATCCTCCGCCGTCACCGCGCCACCGTCATGCCACTTCAGGCCGTCACGCAGCTTGAAGGTGTAAGTGCGTCCATCATCCGAGGCCTTCCACTCCTGCACCATCTGGGGGCGGATCTTGCTGTCCTTGTCGGTCGCGAGCAAGGTGTCGTAGATCATGTAGCCATGGTTGCGCGTGATGTGCGCCGTGGTGATGATCGGATCCAGCACGCGCAGGGGCGAGTGCATCACGGCGTTGATCGTGGTCTTGGTCTGCGCCACGGACATCAGTCCGCAGGTCACCAAGGACACCGCGATGGCGGCCTTGCTCAAGTGATGGAAAGCTCGGGTCATGGTCTCATCCTCCTGGTTGAAAAAATGGCGTGGTTCGCGGTCGCATCGGCCGTCATGCCGCAGAGATCCGTCCGGCATCGAGCGCGCTGGAAAGCGCCTGTCCTTGAACGAACAGACGGTCGAATTCGTCGGCTGGCATCAGGGCTCCGCCGGTGGTCCATACGATATGGTTGGCCGTTGGCATGAACGCATCGAGTCCGGTGGAGCGCAGATACTGCTGTCCCTCCTTGGAGCCCAGCAGCGCGCGAGGACCGCTCACGGCGGCTGCGGCGGAAGGCTCGACCTTCAGATCGGCCATGCTCTTCAAGCGCCACAGATCCATCACCATGCGCTCATCGGATGCAACAACCATGCCTGCCAGACGCGTGCGCATCATCGAATAGACCAGCTCCGAAGCCTGCGGCACGGCGAGGCCATCGGCAATCGTGCGGTTGTGCTGGCCTGCGTCGTAGATGCTGATGCCCTCCACGTCCGGGTTCTGCATGCGCACCAGAAAGCACGAGGAATCCTCGGGCTCGACGAAGAAGCAATGCACATGTTCTCCGAACACGTGCTTCAGGCCATAGCAGACCCCACCCGGCGCACCGCCGACACCGCAGGGAATGTAGACAAACAGCGGATGCTCGCGATCCACGCGCACGTTCAGGTCCAGCAGTTGCCGCTGAAGCCGCAGCGCTGCGACCGCATAACCGCAGAACAGCGATGGCGACTTCTCGTCATCCACAAAATGCGAAAACGGATTCTCACGCGCCAGATCACGTCCGGTGGCCACTGCTTGCGCGTAGTCGCCGGGATACTCATGCACGGTCACGCCATGGCTTCGCAGCAGGCGCTTCTTCCACTCCTTGGCTTCAGCGGACATGTGGACGCTGGCCCTGAAGCCCAAAGCGGCGGACATGATGCCGATGCTCATGCCGAGGTTGCCAGTCGAACCCACGGCAACCTCATATTGGGCAAAGCATTCACGCGCCGTCGCCGACGCCAGCTGCTCATATCCATCGTCATCCTTGAGCAGCCCACGCTCCCGCGCAATCTTCTCGGTGAACTCAAGCACCTCATGGAAACCACCCCGCGCCTTCACCGATCCGGCGACGGCGAGCTGATGGTCCGCCTTCACCCAGAACGTACCGTACTCATCCGCGCCCGGCGCGATGACGTCAGCGGAGAGTGACAGCAATGGGGATTCGACGATGCCTGCGCTCTTGTCGAGTTCAGGGAACAGCTTTTTCAGCAGCGGCGCAAATCGGGCCAGGCGCTGCTCCGCCGCAAGCACATCATTGATAGTAATATTTCCAACTTCAACCTCCTGTGCTTGACCGCCATATTCCGGATTGATCCAAAGCGCAGGCGCTTGACTCAAGCCGATATTCGAATGACCCTGCATCAGTGATTTCCCCTATAAAAACAAGGCACCTTGTGCTGCTTTGCCAGATGTTGCGAGTAGGTTCATTCTGTGGACTGCCTCTATCGATGGCAAGTCAATGCTGTCAATCCATGCATTAGTAAAACTAATGAAAAACACACTTTCTCCCTCACTCCTCACCTGGCTCCGATGCTTTGATGCAGTGGCCCGAAATGGCAGCTTCACCATCGCGGCGCGAGAGCTGCATGTCACTCAGGGCTCCATCAGCCAGCAGGTCAAGAAGCTCGAGGAGTACCTTGGCATCACCCTGCTGCATCGCGGGGGGAAGACGCTTTCACTCACGCGCGAGGGAGCTCGCCTCTCGCTGGTCTCGGGGCAGGCGTTTCAATCACTCAACCAGGCCGTGGACAAGCTGCGCCAAACCCATTCGCGCAAGGACGTGCCGCTGAATCTGAGTTGCTCTCCGTCCTTCGCCATGCTGTGGCTCACGCCGCGCGTGGGCGATCTGCTGCGCGAGCAATCGGGCATGTCGGTGCGGATCTACGGCGAGTTTCACAGCCTCGACCGCTTCGGCATGAGCGTGAGCGGCATTCAGGTCGGCATACGCTTCGACCCCGGCCACTATTTCGACCTGCATGCGGACCGCTTTCTCGACGAACTGCTGGTGCCCGTGGCATCACCGGACTTTCTGAGACGCCACCCAGAAATCCAAAGCGTGCAGGACATCCCCACCGACGCGATGCTGCACGACGCAAGCGCGTGGCACAACGCACCGGCCACGGTCGAATGGGACACCTGGCTTGAAGGCATGGGAGAGACACCGCCCAAGCACAGCGGCGTGCACTTCAACCTGTCGCAGCTCGCCATCGTTGCAGCCCTCAGCGGTCAGGGCATCGCCATGGGACGACTCGCGCTGGTCTACGACGAACTGGTCAGCGGGCGGCTGGTGGTGCCCTTTCCCTTGGCCTTCGCCGTGCCATCAAAGGCGCACTACCACTTCATCTTCAGGAATGAGCCCACGGGAACGAACGCGCATCTGCGAGATTGGCTGCACAGCGCAGGCGAGCAGTTCACCGCAGACCGCGATGATCTGCTGGAACGCTTGGATGTGCAGACGCTTTCATCTTGAAGACCATCGCATGCGGGGTTCACCGCGGGCGCCACTGCCGATGACGACTGCGGCATTTGATGCCGAACCCCTTATGCCACGAACGCTCCACCGATATGAAGCTCCATTTCAAGCGCCATCCGAAGTACCTTCTCACCCAACGCACGACCCATGCGTAAGTGACTATTCACACTTACGTAATCAGAAATGACGTGATGTCAGGCTTTTCGACCGCAGATTGAAAGACAATCTCGGCCACCATGATCGTTCGTCCCAATTTGCATTGGCTGCGCATGCTGTTCGTATTGCGCGGCTCGGTGCTCCCCAAGATCGCTCCTCAGCTGATCGCCGCAACTGCTTTCGCCATTCTCGTCACCTGGTTGCATGGTTCCATTCTGAGCTGGAAGGTGTCGCTGAACTTTGTCCCTTTCTCGTTGATCGGCTTGACGCTGGCGATCTTTCTGGGGTTTCGCAACAGCACCTCCTACGCACGCTACTGGGAGGCCCGAACGCTCTGGGGCACGGTGCTCAATGGCTCGCGCACGCTGATCCGGCAAGCGCTCACGCTCACCAAAGATCAACAGCACACCGCCACGCTGATCAACCGGCTGTGCGCCTTCCCGCATGCCATGAAGCACCAGCTGCGTCGCACCGATGCGCGTGCCGATCTGGAGAAATTCCTGCCTCCGGCTGAATGCGAACGCGTGGCGAACTCCGCCTTTCCCGCCAACATGACGCTGCTTCTGGTCGGCGAATGGCTCGGAGAACGTCTGCGCGATGGCAACATCCAGCCGGTGATGGAGACATCGTTCGAGCGGCCACTTGAAGTGTTGACCGCGGCCATCGGCGGCTGCGAGCGCATTGCGAGCACGCCCATTCCGTTCACCTACTCGGTCATCGTTCACCGCAGCATCTATCTCTACTGCTTCTGGTTGCCGTTCGGCCTGCTGGACGCCATCGGCACCATGACGCCGGTGATCGTGTGCTTCATCGCCTACACCTTCTTCGCGCTCGAGGCGCTGGGCGCGGAAATCGAAGACCCGTTCGGCACCGCGCCCAACGACCTCGCACTCAATGCGATGGCGCACATGATCGAGACTTCACTGCTCGAAATGGTGAACGAAAAGCCCAGAACGGCGAAACCCGAGGTCAAGGATTTCGTGCTGCTGTGAAGCCCGGATGCGGCATGCAGTGATGCGATGATGCAGTGAAGGGACGCGCCCCTGAAATCAGTCAGGGAGCGCGCCGGAAAAAACAAAAAAGGCGGAGCATGCTCCGCCTTGGTTCCTGCCGCGCAAGCGCGGCCTCGTTCGTCTCTTCAGCGCCCCAGAATCAACTGCGCGATCACGCCGGACGCGATGGTCACGAGCATGTAGTCGCCACCATACTGCACCCACTGCTGGCCGCGCCCCGGTTTCTTGAGTCCATGGTGCTGCCAGTCATTGACGACATATTGGTGTCCACGGTACTGCTGCGGCACACGCCCACCCTGACGCCACTGCTGATCCGGTCCCGCACCGCGCGCATGCTGCTGCTCCGGCGAATGTTGCTGCGGCCCCTTGTGAGCCTGTGCGGGAGCGGGCTTCGGCGCCGCGCGCACGGGAGCCTGATGCGATTGCTGGCGGCCGGCATCCCGCGATTGCGGAGCCGATCGTTGTTGCTGCTGCTCATGCTGCGGCCCCTGACCGCGCTGCGGTTGCGCGTTCGCCATGGGCGCGCACAGCCCGAACGCGAAAGCCGATGTCGCCAGAAAGGTACCGATCTTCGATGCTTGCATTGTGTTTTTTCCTCACTTCGAATGGATGATTCAATGCTAGCGCCAAGGGCGGCCCAATTGGGTATCTGCTCGGTAAACTCCTGCAATAGTTCTTGTAGGCGACGTTTCGGTCATCATCACAAGGATGGGGAAAGCTGCGAGGCAGCGCAGGACATCGCGCGCTTTTCCGTCATTCACGCTTCCGCGCGCAGCTCGATTGCCAGCATTTCACCGGTCGCACACAGCACGTCCCCCGCGTGCAGGCTGAGCGCCACGCGCACCTTGCGCCCTTCCACGCTCTGCAGTTCACCACGCACCAGCAATTCGACGCCTTGCGGAGTCGGGTTCTTGAAATCCACCTTCAGCGATGCCGTCACGAAACGCGGTGGTTCGCTTTGCTCCTCGATCGCTGCACCACGTTCACGCACTGCAAATGCCGCAGCGGAGGCGGTTCCGTGGCAATCCAGCAGCGACGCGATCATGCCGCCATACACGTGGCCAGGCACGCCTCCGCTGTATTGCATTCCAGGCGTGAAGCGCGCTTGCGAGATTCCTTCGCGCAGGTAGCTCTTGAGTTGATACCCCGCCGGATTCCCGTGTCCACAACCGTAGCAGTGTGCGTACTTGGGCGGGTAGCAATCCTGAATCGCCTTCATTCCATCCTCCTGTCACTTGTTGAGCTGCGGGCCGTCACAGGAGGCCCAAGCAGAGCATAGAACCGGGGATTTGAAAAAAAACTCAATTGAGCATGAAGATGGCCGGAAACATACTTCAGCAAGATGGCTGGCGGATGCGTGGACGAATGCCTGCCAGACAGCCCATTCTTGAAGTTGGAAGGACGGCAAACGATGCCAGAACAAGCGAACGAGGGAGCGTTGAGCGGAATCCGGATACTGGATCTCTCTCGTATCCTCGCAGGTCCCAGTGCAACGCAATTGCTGGGGGATCTGGGTGCAGACGTGATCAAGGTCGAGCGCCCCGATGAGGGCGACGATACCCGCAAGTGGGGGCCGCCCTACATTGCCGATCGTGATGGCAGCCCCACGAACGAAAGCGCCTACTATCTCGCGGCAAACCGCAACAAGCGCTCCATCGCCATCGACATCGCGAGCGAAGAAGGCCGGGAACTCATTCACCGGCTGCTGGCCAAGGCCGACGTGCTGGTCGAGAACTACAAGGCTGGCGGCCTGGCCAAATACGGTCTGTCCTACGAACAGCTGCGCGAACGCTATCCGCGACTGATCTACTGCTCCATCACGGGCTTCGGTCACACCGGCCCCTACGCCAGCAGGCCGGGCTACGATTTTCTCATCCAGGGCATGGGGGGCATCATGAGCCTGACCGGCGTGCCGAACGGAGAGCCCATGAAGGTGGGCGTGGGCATCGCCGATGTGATGACCGGCATGTACGCGACGGTCGGCATGCTGGCGGCGCTGCAGCATCGCGACAGAACAGGCCAGGGGCAGCACATCGACATCTCGCTGCTGGATACGCAGATCGCCTGGCTGGTCAATGCGGGCACCAATTATCTGGCCGAGCGCAAACTGCCGACCCGGCTGGGCAACGGACATCCCAACATCGTGCCCTATCAGGTGTTCCCCACCGCAGACTCGCCGATGATTCTCGCGGTCGGCAACGACGCGCAGTTTCGTCGCTTCTGCCAGGTGGCGCAGGCCGATGCGCTCGCCGACGATCCGCGTTACGCCACCAATGTGCAGCGCATCGCCCATCGCGAGGCACTGGTCGATCAGGTCGCCGAGCTGCTGAAGAAGCATCCACGCAGCCATTGGCTGCAGGAGCTCGAAGCGGCGGGTGTGCCCTGCGGGCCGGTGAACGATCTGGACGATGTCTTCAGCGATCCCCACGTCATTGCACGCGGCGCCGAACTGCGCATGCCCTGCGCCTGGGCGGAGGGCGGAGAGATCAGCCTGCTGGCGAATCCGCTGAAGATGTCCGTCACGCCGCCGAGCTACCGACGCCCTCCCCCGCGCCTGAACGAACACGAGCAAAGCGTGCTGTGCGATTGGCTCGGCGAGCCCTGAATTTTTCAAAGAACTCCATTCATAGAACTCCATTCATCTTTCTTCCGGAGACTCCTCATGTACGAACTTACCAAAGAACAATTCGACCTTCAGGCACGCGCACGTGAGCTTGCACAGACGGCCTTTGCGCCGACGGCCGCCGAGACGGACCGCACCGAGCAATATCCCTGGGACAACATTTCCAAGCTGCGCGATGCAGGCTTCATGGGAATGACGCTTCCCAAGCGCGCGGGCGGCCAGGGCCTCAGCTATCTGGACGCGGTCATCGTCGTCGAGGAAATGGCCAAGGCCTGCGCGACCATGGGCCGCATCACCGTGGAAGCCAACATGGGGGCCATCGGTGCGATCGCCACTTACGGCACGCCCGAGCAACTGAACATGGCGGCCGAGCTGGTGCTGGGTGGCGACAAGCCCGCCATCTGCATCTCCGAGCCCAATGCCGGAAGCGCAGCGAGCGAGATGGCCACACGCGCCGATCGCAAGGGCGATGAATACATCCTCAACGGCGAAAAATACTGGATCACCGGCGGCGGCGTGTCCAATCTGCATCTCATCTTCGCACGCGTCTTCGACGACGGCGTGGACCAGGGTGTGGGCGCGTTCATCTGCGTGCGTGACCGCACTCCGGCCGACCAGCTGGTCATTGGACGCCGCCTCTACGCCATGGGCGTTCGCGGCATTCCCGAGACGCATCTGGAGTTCCGCAATCTGCGTGTGCACAAGTCCATGCTGGTGGTTCCGCCAGGCGGGCTCAAGCGCGGCTTCGCTTCGCTGATGAACGCCTACAATGCGCAGCGCGTCGGCGCCGGCACCGTGGCTCTGGGCATTGCGCAGGGTGCCTTCGAGGAAGGCATGGCCTATCTGAAGACACGTGAACAGTTCGGTCGTCCCATCGCCGAATTCCAAGGATTGCAGTGGATGCTGGCCGACATGTCCACCCAACTGGAGGCGGCGCGTCTGATGCTTCGCCACGCAGCAGCCAGCGGCGAGCATTTCCCGGACCTCGACAAGGCCGCACGCGCCAAGATCATGGCCGCCGAAACCGCCAACAAGGTCACCAACGATGCGCTGCAGTTCTACGGTTCTTCGGGCTACGGACGCCACAATCCCATGGAGCGCCATGTGCGCGATGCCCGCATGTTCACCATCGCTGGCGGCACCGCGCAGATCCTGCGCACGCAGGTCGCCTCCAAGCTGCTGAACATGAAGCTGCCGCAGACCCGCGATGGATACGCCGCTCAGGCCAAGTCCTGAACAGACAGACCTCGCGCATTTCACACTCGAACAACACGGAGACCCACCCATGATTGACATGCCAGCCAAGTTCCAGCAATTCATCACCGACTTCACCAAAGTGATCGACCAGCACCACGGAGACGAACCCACCATCCTGGAGAAAGGCGGAGCGGTGCTCAAGCAGCTGATCGAGACCGACGACTGGCTTCCAGAGCGCTATGCCAAGCCCGATCCCCAGTACTACCAGCAGTACCTGCTGCATGCGGATCCGCAGGACCGCTTCTCGGTGGTGAGCTTCGTCTGGGGCCCGGGCCAGAAGACGCCAGTGCACAACCACACAGTCTGGGCTCTGATCGGCATGATGCGCGGATGCGAAGTCGGCGAATTGTTCGAGTACGCGGAAGACGGCAACAGCATGCGCTCGCTGGGTTCGGAGCAGCTCAACCCGGGCGATGTGGACTGCGTATCGCCCACCATTGGCGACATTCACCGCGTCTCCAATCTCTACGAGGACCGCGTGTCCATCAGCATCCACGTCTACGGCGGCAACATCGGTCGCATCTCGCGGCACGTGTTCGTCGTGGAAACCGGTGAGCGCAAGCCCTTCATCTCCGGCTACTCCAACGAAGCGGAATTGAAGGCCGCCTGAAGCCAACAGCGCTCCCGGAAATCGTGCGCGCCCTGCCGCGCATCGCCTTTGTCCGACGTTGATCGTGTACCATCCAAGCGCTTCCATATGGCATGGAAGCGCTTGATGACCAACGCGACGCACGCAGTGCTGCATCGGTGAACGCAAAGGGAGACAGACACTGTGAATCTGGGTGGCAAGCAGGACTATCCGACGCTCAAGCAACTCGAGCTGCTGCTCGCTCTGGTGCAGTCGGATGGCATCTCCAGCGCAGGCGCCAAGCTGGGCCTGTCGCCATCGGCCACCAGCCACGCCCTGCGTGCCCTGGAATCCGCACTCGGTGCCCAGCTCATCGACCGCAGTGCCCCCGGAGCACCGCTGACCTACGCCGGCGAACGCATTCTTCCGCTGGCCAAGGAAGTCTTCGCCTCGATGCAGCTGATGAAGTCCATCGCGCGCTCGGACGCGGACCTCAAGACAGGGCAGCTCTACATAGGCTCTTTCGGTGCCAGCGGCACGCTCAGGGCGCTTCCTCCGATCCTCAAATCCTTTCGCCTGAAGCATCCCGGTGTCGATGTGCACATCATCGAAAAGCCAGAGGAACAGACCAGTCTCGATCTGATGGAGCACCGCATCGAACTGGCGGTTGTCCCGCTGCCCAAACTCGAACTGGAGACACAGACACTCGCCATGGACGAGCTCGTCGCCGTTCTGCCCGATGGCCACCCGCTCGCACGGGAGGACGTGGTGCAGCTGAGCGCGCTGATGGAGTACCCATTTTTGCTCACCCGCGCAGGATCCAAACCACTGATCTACCGGCTGCTGCTCAAGCACGATCTCAAGCCGCGCATCGCGCACGAACTGCACCAGATCACCTCGATACTGCAGTATGTCGCGGACGGTCACGGCGTGTCGATACTGGCCCGGCTCGCGTTGCCCGACGCCATACCCGGCATCGTCTACAAGCCGCTCACGCCCACCACGCAACGCTACATCGCGCTGGCCTGCCAGAACTCCAACCGACTCTCGCCAGTGGCCCGCGCGTTCTGGAACGAGGCCGCGCGCATCGGTTGACCGAGCGGCGCTCAACGCGCCATTCGGTGAGTCACGAGAAGACCTCCTGCGACATGAAAACTGACGCCTGATTGCGCGCCATCCGCGACGCGTTTGCATCCTTTAAAAATATCCAGTTTCAGCCTCAAGAAAAGCTAGCCAACGGTCTCGCTGCATTCAATACATTGTGATCACGGAACGACTTCGCGCACCTCATCGGGCAAGAACGCGAAGCACCGGGTTCAACATGCGTTCAGAATCTAAGGAGACATTGGTGAAGCGCACTTTTCTGTCAGCGGCCCTCATTGCGGCCAGCATTCTCACCATCGGCACACAGGTCGCCGCACAGGACTTCCCCAAGAAGGGCAAGGCCATCAACCTGATCGTTCCATTCGCGCCAGGAGGCGCTTCGGACATCCTCGCGCGTCTGATCGGGCAAAAGCTCAACGAGCAATGGGAAACACCCGTCATCGTGCAGAACAAGCCCGGTGGCGACATGGTGATCGCGTTGCAGTCGGTCGCGCGTTCGGAAAAAGATGGCTACACCATTGGTCTCACCACCAGCAGCTTCGCGCTCAACAAGGTGGTCAAGAAGGACTTCCCGGTGGATCCCATCGCGGATTTCTCATTCATCGGCACCATCGGCCAGTCCCCTTATCTGCTCGCCGTCGGCTCGGACTCGAAGGTCACGAGCTTCAAGGAACTGGAAGCCGCATCACGCGTGAAGAGCAGCAACTTCAGCTACGCGTCCTGCTGCTTCGGCACCTACTTTGCGGCCGAGATGATCAAGAACGCGACCAAGCTCGATGGCGTGCATGTGCCCTACAAGGGCAGCTCGCCCGCGCTCAACGCGATCCTGTCCAAGGAAGTGGAATACATCATCGACACCACGACGGCGACCAAGCCCTTCGTCAACTCCGGCAAGCTGCGCCCGCTCATGGTGACGGGCCGCAAGCGCTCCCCGTCCTTCCCCAATGTGCCGAACATGACCGAGGCCGGCGTGCCAGGCGACTTCGAAGTGGGTGTCTGGTACGGCTTCGCCTTCCCCGCAGGCACACCGGCGGACATCGTCAAGAAGACCAACCAGGCCTTGAACAAGATTCTCGCCATGCCTGATGTGAAGGCCAAGATCGAGAGCTTCGACATCGAAGTCATGCCTTCCACGCCCGAGCAGATGACCGCGCGCGTGACCAGCGATCTGCAGTCCTACATCTCGGCGCTGAAGACCGCCAAGCTGGACTTCGGCAGCTGACGATGACGGGGTGCCGAGCGCACCCCTTTCTTCGTCACCCGCCTTCCCTCTCTTCACCGATTTCAGATGCTGGATTTATATACCTGGGGCACACCCAACGGGCACAAGGTGCACATCATGCTGGAGGAATGCGATGCGATCTGTCGCCTCCATCCTGCCGACATCAACGACAAAGAAGCCTTCGCCGCCATCATGGCGCCGCTTGGCGTCAACCGCAAGATCCCGCTGCTGATCGACAGTGGTGCACCGGATGCCGATCCGGTCACGATCTTCGAGTCCGGTGCCATCCTCATTCATCTGGCGGAGAAATACCGCCGCTTTCTGTCGCAGGACGCTCCCGAGCGCTCGGCCGCCATGCAGTGGCTAATGTTCCAGATGAGTGCCGTCGGCCCCATGATGGGACAGCTCAGCCACTTTCGGGGACGCGCCCGTTCGGCACCCGCGGGCGAGAGCCCGGATGCGTACGCGCTCGAACGCTTCGAACTTGAAGTGCGACGCATCCATTCCGTGATGGAGCGGCATCTGCAAAGCAACGCCTACTTCGCAGGCCCGCAATACTCCATCGCGGACATGGCGATCTTTCCTTGGCTACGATTGTCGGAAAAGCTGGGCATTGATGTCGCCGCCTACCCTCATCTGAAGGAGTGGCGCGAGCGCATTGCCCTGCGCCCTGCCGTGCAACGCGCACTGGCCCTTCCCGAACTCACTGAGGCGATCAAGACATGACAGCAGCCAACACATTCGATCTCATCGTCATCGGCGCAGGCTCCGGCGGCATCGCGGCATCCCGACGCGCGGCCAGCCACGGAGCCAAGGTGCTGCTGATCGAAGGCACCCGCGTGGGCGGCACCTGCGTGCTGCGTGGCTGCATTCCCAAGAAGCTCATGATGTACGCCTCGGAGATGAGCAGCGCCTTCAGCGAGGCCAGCGCCTTCGGCTGGAGCGAGGTGACATCGCAATTCGACGTCGCCCGCTGGACGCAGGCCAAGGACAACGAACTGAACCGGCTCGAGGGCGTGTATCGCCAGATGCTCGCGAACTCCGGTGTGCAGACGCTGCTCGGCCATGCGCGCATCACCGGAGAGCGCACGGTGGAGGCGAACGGCGAGACCTATCGCGCCGAGCGCATTCTGATCGCCACCGGCGGTGCGCCCTCCATCGATGGCATTCCAGGGCTGGAGCAGGCCTGGACGTCCGACGACGTCCTGCAGTTGAGTGCGCTGCCGAAGTCGCTGTTGGTGATCGGCGCAGGATACATTGCCGTCGAGTTCGCATCGATTCTCGCCCGTCTGGGCGTGCATGTGTCGATGGCCTATCGCGCCGATCTGCCACTGCGCGGCTTCGATGAGGATCTGCGCGCGCAGGCGGCGCAGGCACTCGAATCCTTGGGCGTGACGCTGCATGCCAGCGCGCGCTCCCAGGCCTTGTCGAAGCATGCCGGCGGGTTCGCACTCCGCCTCGAAGATGGCACGGAACTGCAGGCCGACGCCGTGCTCAACGCCACGGGTCGCAAGCCGAACATCCGGGGTCTGGGTCTCGAGAGCGTGGGCATAGCGACCGATGCGTCGGGAGCCATTCCCGTGGACGCCGACAGCCGCACCACGGCGCCCGGCATCTGGGCCATCGGAGACGTCACCAATCGCGTGAACCTCACCCCGGTGGCGATTGCAGAAGGCCGGGCCTTTGCGGACACCGAATTCGGCGGCCGGCACATCCAGGCCAATCACGCCAACGTGGCCAGTGCCGTCTTCTGCTCCCCGCCCATCGCGACCATCGGGCTCACGGAAGCGCAAGCCATGGAACGCGGGCCGACCGACGTCTACGTGAGCCAGTTCCGCCCCATGAAGAAGGCCTTCGTCGGCAGCCAGGAGCGGACGTACATGAAGCTCATCGTCGATCGCACGACCGATCGCGTGAGCGGCATTCACATGCTCGGAGCCGATGCACCGGAAATCATCCAGGGTCTGGCCATCGCCATCAGCGCGGGTGCCACCAAGCGCGATTTCGACAACACCATGGCGATGCATCCCACGTCGGCGGAAGAGTTCGTGCTGATGCGCGAGCCGGCACGTCGCCACGGTTGACGTTGACGTTGACGCGATCAGGAAATGCCGTGACGCCGGGGAGTGCAACCTTCCCGCGTCACATGCGCCCTCCTCAGCTGTTCCAGTCCACCGTGCTGAACGAGGACAGCAGCAGCGCGGTGAGCGCATCCTGCTCATGGGATGCCCGCGTGATCAACGATACGGGCCGCTCGAAATTGGGTAGGCGCACCACATGCAGATTGGGACTGGCGTGCCAGGCGGCGCCGCGAATCAGCGGCACGATGGAAATGCCCAGCCCCTGACTGACCAGTGCCGCAATCGCGTCCAGCGCGTTGAGCTCCATCGACGGCTTGGTCATCACGCCGCGCTTCATCAGAAACTCGTCGATCAGCTGCCCCGCCCAGGTGCTGCGCTCGAACGCGATGTAAGGCGTGGACGACTTGAAGGCCTGCACCAGATCCTGATAAGGAACCTCGGCGGGGGTGAGCAGCGCGAAGGGTTCGCTGTAGAGATAGTGGACGCTGAGGTTGGTGGGAAAGCGCTGCGGCGGCTCAGTCACGATGGCCATGTCGAGCGTCCCGCGGTTCACCTGCGTCACCAGTTCGCCCGAAATGCCGGCCATGATCTTCACCTCGAGCCCCGGGTTCTTCAGCGTCATCTCCTTGAGCAACTGCGGCAGCACGCCGCCCAGCGCACTGTTGATCACGCCCAGCGACAGAAAGCCCCCAATGGGGCCACCGCCCTTGATCGCCTTCATTTCCTCGTAGATCGAGACCATCTTCTCGGCCAGCGGCACCATTTGCCGCCCGGCCGATGTGAACTCCAGCGAGCGCTTGGTGCGCACGAACAAGGCGATGCCCAGCTCATCCTCCATGTTCTTGAGCTGAACGCTGACGGCGGCCTGGGAAAGATGCACTTTCTCAGCGGCGGCGACGATGGTTCCATTTCGATGCAGCGCCAAGAACGAGCGCAGCGATCTGATCAGCATGAAGGAGCTCCGGAAAAGGGTCGATCCCCGGACGCCGTACGGCCCGGGGACATCACACCGTGCAGAAAATCAGACGGCAGGCTTGCGCGGCAACACGCTGGCGTAGGCCGCCGGATCAATGCCCTGTTCGCTGAGCACCTCGTCGGTGTGCTGCGCGAACGCGGGCGGGCGGATGCGGTAGGTAGCGGGCGTGCGCGAGAGCTTCACGGGCGAGCCCGTACCGCGGTAGTCATCGATGTCGACGATCATGCCGCGATGGTGCGTGTGCGGATCGGCCACCACCTGATCGATGGTGCGCACGGGCCCGCAGGGCACGCCGGCGGCGACGAGCTCCTGAGACACCTGCTGGCCATCGCGCTGGGACAGCAGTGACACCAATTCATCGCGCAGCGCATCGCGGTTCATGTTGCGCGAGGCGTTGGTCAGGAAACGCTCATCCGTGCCCAGCTCGGGCTTTCCGAGCACCTTGCACAGCGTCACGAACTGGCGGTTGTTGCCCACGGCCAGGAACAGCGGAACGGTGCGGGTCTCGAACGCGTCATAAGGGCAGATGTTCGGATGGCGGTTGCCCGAGCGCTGCGGCACCTTGGCGTTCAGATAATAGTTGGGCAGATGCGGATGCAGCATCGACACGCCGGAGTCGTAGAGCGTTGCCTCGACGAACTGGCCTTCGCCGCTGCGGTTGCGCTCCTGCAGCGCCAGCAGAATGCCGATCACGCCATTCATGCCGGTGACCATGTCGATGATCGGAACCCCCATGCGCAGAGGCTCGCCCTGCGGCTCTCCGTTCACGCTCATCAGGCCCGTCATCGCCTGCACGGCGGCGTCATAACCGGGCTGTCCACCGTAGGGGCCATCGGCTCCGAAGCCGGAGATGCGGCAATGCACCAGTCGCGGAAAGCGCTTGCGCAGCTCATCACCGCCAAGGCCCCACTTCTCGAGCGTGCCGATCTTGAAGTTCTCGATGAACACGTCCGCATCTTCCAGCAGACGCAGCAGCAGTTCCTGCCCAAGCGGCTGCGTCACGTCGATGGGCACATCGCGCTTGTTGCGGTTCACGCCGATGAAGTAGCTCGCGGCATCACCCACGAACGGCGGGCCCCATGCGCGGGTCTCGTCCCCCATCGGGGGTTCCACCTTGATCACGTCCGCGCCGTGGTCCCCCAGAATCTGGCCGCAGAACGGCCCGCCCAGCACACGGCTGGCGTCGATCACGCGGATGCCCGCCAACGCGCCGGCTTTCATCTTTTCATTCTGCATGTGCAGCTATCTCCTTGGTCAGTTGTTGTGCGAAGTCGGGATAGGTTTCGCGAAGCTCATCGAGCACACGGCCACGCAGCAGCGCCAGCGTTGCGGCGTCGGGCGATGGGGTCACGCTCAGTTGCGGGTCCACATCGAACGCGAAGCCCGTCGCGGACTGGATCTCGTCCAGCGTGTGTCCCGGATGCATGTGCAACAGGCGAAAGCGCGCCTTGGACGGATCGAACATGAACAGCGCCATGCCCGTCAGCAGGGCATAGGGCCCCCCTTTGCGATACACGTCCGGCTCGCTCACGCCCGGCGCGCTGATGAAATCCACCTTGTCGACAAATACGCGCGGTGAATGCTCTTCGCGAAACAGGATCACCTTGGGAACGGTGAAGTAGAGATAGGCAGAGCCGAAGGAACCCGGCCAGCGCACCTTGGTCTGCGGATAGTCGCCAATGCCGACCAGGTTGATGTTGCCCTGTCCATCGATCTGCCCGCCCCCCAGAAAAAAGGCGTCGATGCGGCCCTGTCCGGCGCAATCGAACAGCTCTGCCGAGCCGTTGGTGAACAGGTTGTGCTTGACCGATCCCAGAATGGACAGCCGCACCGCCGGCTCGTTAGCGGCCTCCTTTTGCGCACGCAGCAGCATGGCCGCGGCGGCGGGAATCGGGGACGATGCACCCACTGCCACATGGCGCGCACCATCGAGCAGCGAGGCGATCGTGACGATCAGACGCTCACGCAAAGTCACTTCGTTCATGCATACACCTCTGCAATCCATTGCTCAAAGCCTTCCTGCGTTCTGGCCATCTGGGCGTAGCGCTGCAGCTGCGCCGTGTCCGGTGCGTACTCGCCCCACAGGCCGTAGGGCCACGCGCCCTTCTCCGCCACGGCGATGCCATCCACGTAAATGGCGGGCAGCACACCGGCCGCCGTGGTCTCGTCATCCAGCAGGCGATGCTCCACGATGCGCTCCACTGTCACGAAATTCCTGCGGCTGGCATAGGCCATGGCCGCCAGTTCACGCCTGCGGCCAATCCAGACATTGCCCTCCCGATCGGCCATCGGCGCGTGGAACACCGACACATCGGGATGCAGCGCCGGAATCGCGACCACGGGATCGGACTGCGCCGCGAACGGGTTCTGCATGACATGCCAATCCTGGCGATGCCGCAGCACGTCCGTGCCGATCAGTCCACGCAAGGTGGTGAAGGGCGACCCCTTCTGCGCCGCCATCAAACCTGCGTGGATCGCCGGGCAGGTGCTGTCCTTCATCTGGATCGACCGGTTGGCAATCGCGCGCATGAAGCACGGCGCGCCACCCGCCTCGCCCAGACTGACCGCACTGGTCTCCAGGCTGCGCACCAGCCCCGATCCGATCAGTATGTCGAACGACAGCCCGGCCGTCGGCACGCCCACCAGATCCAGATCGCGCGGCGCGCGGCGCAGCAGCGCGGGAACGATGGCCATGGGCACACCGGCGTAGTCGACGGGCATGGCAAGCCGGCAGCCATCGCTGATCTGCGCAGCGATGTCATCCACGCTCATCGGTGCCATTGTCTGTGGCATGTTGTCTCCTTTACCTTTGCTTCAAATGATCCGAGTTTCGATGGCAACGATGCCGAACGCCCGCATCCAGATCGATACGTTACCAAGCAAGCGTTGAAAAAAAACTCAATTGAGGATGAATTACCGACATTCCAGAATGACTCGAGCATGTCCGACCCCGCTCAACCCGCAGGGCTCGACTGCCGATCGCCAAGGAAACGAGACGCCAAGTCCGGAAACTGCCACCGTCTCCTGCGCGGTCGATATCAACGAGCAACGCAAGGAGACACAAAAACATGGATCGCAGACAACTTCTGGCAATGGCCGCGTGTGCCTCAGTGGCTCCGACGAGCCTGGTCATGGCCCAGCAGCGCTATCCCGCGCAGCCCATCAAACTCGTCGCGCCC
The DNA here is from genome assembly GCF_015354245.1 of Diaphorobacter caeni. Lineage (GTDB taxonomy): Bacteria > Pseudomonadota > Gammaproteobacteria > Burkholderiales > Burkholderiaceae_C > Diaphorobacter_A > Diaphorobacter_A caeni. The sequence goes on along the minus strand of NZ_JADKYZ010000006.1, from coordinate 129,244 downwards.
TTCCCCCCGGGTGGCACGGTGGACATCCTCTCGCGCGCGATGGCCGATCAACTGACGCAGGAGCTGGGTCGCTCCACCATCGTGGACAACCGCGGTGGAGCGGGCGGAACCATCGGGGCGGACATTGTCGCCAAGGCTCCGGCCGACGGCTACACGGCATTGTTCGGCGCGGTCCACCATGCCATCGCCCAATCCGTCTATCCCAAGCTGGGCTACGACATTCGGCAGATGACCCCGGCGGCGTTTCTCGGCCGCGTGAACCATGCCGTGATCATCAACAACGCCTTGCCGGTCAAGAACATCGCCGAGCTGATCGCCTTGCTCAAGGCACATCCGGACAAGTACAGCTACGCGACTCCCGGCGCCGGCACCATGCAGCACATGATGACCGAGTACTTCAAGAGCGTCACCGGCACCGAGATGCTGCACGTACCCTACCGAGGCTCCGGCCCCGCCATCGTCGATCTGATCGCGGGCAACGTGCATGTGATGTTCGAGACCATGCCCTCCGCGCTGCAGCACATCAAGGCTGGCAGCGTCCGAGCGCTGGCCGTCACCTCCTCCAAGCGCGCACCTTATCTGGCGCAGATTCCCACGGTGTCCGAAAGCGGCGCGCCCAACTACGATGCGACCAGTTGGTATGGCATCTACCTTCCGCAGAACACGCCCGCGCCCGTCGTCCAGACCATCAACGCCGCCGTCAACTCGGCATTCCAGAAGGCATCCTTCGTAGACCGCTGGACGAGCCTCGGCGCAGATACCGGCGGCGGAACGCCGGAAACGCTGGCGCAGCTGACCACATCGGAAGTGTCCCGCTGGGCTGCCGTGGCCAAGAGTGCAGGCATCAGCGTGGGCTGAATCGGCATCTTTCAATACGGGCATCGACGCTTGCAAGCGCGTGTTGGCGATCCCCATAAGGTCCAAGAGAGGTTTGAAGCGCGACGCTTCAAACCTCTTTTTCCTTGCATCTCAGATGCGTTTTTGCGATCTCAGTTCTGCACCAGTCCCGAACTCACGATGAGCGGCGTCCAGGTCGCGAAGTCCGCCTCCATCACCTTGCGGAAGTCAGCGCTGGCCTTGTATTCGATATCGATGAGCTTGCCCATTTTTTCTCTGAGCGCAGGTGACTCCATGGTCTTCTTCACTGCCTCCTGAAAGCGTGCATTGAAAGCCGGGCTGTTCTTGCTGGAGCCCAGAAAGCCCAGCCACATTTCGGCCTCCACATTTGCAACGCCCTGTTCAGCCATCGTGGGCACATCGGGGAGCAGCGAGAATCGCTTGCTGCCCATGACGCCCAGCACCTTCAGCTTTTTGCCCTTGTGGCGCTCCACGAAATCACCCACGGTGTCCAGCCCCGAATCAATCTGTCCGCCCATCAGATCATTCGCCATGGGTGCTCCGCCCTGATAGGCGATCGGGTTGGCCTTGAGATGCGTGGCCGCCGCAAAGCGCAGTCCTGCCAGATGGGTGAGCGAGCCGGGCCCCATGTTGCCGTAGACAAAGTCTCCCTCCTGCTTGCGCAGGTCGATGAATTCCTTGAGGTTGTTGGCCTTGTGCTGCCAGGGCACGGCCAATCCCGCAGGCATGGTGCCCACCTGCGCCAGCCCCACGAAATCGTCCTTGAAGCTGAAGTCCTTGGCATTCTGGAAGACGATGGAATTCACAAGCACGCCGGTGAAGGCCAGCACCACGGCCGCTCCGTCACCGGGCGCCGCCTTCAGCGACGACAACGCGATCCGGCCACCGGCTCCGGGCCGATTCTCGACGATGGCCATGCGTCCCATATGTTCCTTGAGCCCGTCCGTCAGCATGCGGGCGATGACGTCAGCGCTGCCGCCTGCGGAATAGGGAACGATCACTCTCAATGCCGTTTCCTGGGCCTTGGATGTCATGGGCAATGCGGCCATGATGGCGGCCAGAGAGAGGGCCAGTCGGAAATTGCGTTTGTTCATTGTCTGTCTCCTTGTGCTCGCGTTCTTGGGCGCGAATGTATGTGGTGGGTGGGGTTTCACGAAAACCAAGGGATGGCTGCGATGCTCCTCCTTCTTGCCATGTTCCGGGCGACGCGAGAGCCTCGTTCACTCGGCCTTGATGTTGGCTTGCTTGACGATCTTTCCGTTTTGCTCGAAAGCGGAGCGAAGCGAGGCGCCGAATTGCGATGCGGTTTGAGAAAGCGCCACGTTGTCCAGTTTCTGGACCCGATCGCGCAGCTCAGGTTGCTGCAGCAACACGTTGACTTCCGCGTTCAGGCGCTGCACCGCCTCGGGCGAGATGGAGGCGGGTGCGACAAATCCAAAGAGCGAGGTCATGTTGGCGTCCGCGTATCCCAGCTCTCCCAGCGTCGGAGCGTCCGGCCATGCCGGCAGACGCTCAGGTGAGCCCACCGCAATGACGCGCAGCTTTCCTCGCTGAATCAAGGCGTTCACCGGCTCCGATGGATTGATCAGCAGGATGTCGAACTGCGCTCCCACCGCATCGGGCAGCAGTTGGGAATCGCCCTTGTACGGCACCGGCACCAGATCGCTTGCCGTCTGACGGCGAAGCTGCTCGATCATGATGTGACCGACCGATCCGAAGCCGAGGCAGGCCATGGTCACGCTGCCGGACTTCGCCTGAGTGATGGCGTCCGCCAGCGTCTTGCCCTTGAACGCTTCGGTGGCGCAGACGTATACCGGCGAGTACATCACCGGCGCCACGGCAGCGATGTCCTTCATCGGGTTGAATCCGACTTTCACGAGATGCGGGCTGAGCGTGATCGGACTGATGGGCGTGAAGGCGAACGTGTTGCCATCGCCGCCCGTCTTGACCATCGCGTCGATGCCCATCGTGCCGCCCGCGCCAGGCCGGTTGTCCACCACGATGGACTGTCCGAGCGCCACGGCCAGTCGCTGCGCCATCAATCGGGCGATGATGTCCGAGACGCCGCCTGCCGGATAGGGAACGATGAGGCGCAGGGTCTTCTGAGGCCAGTTCGCGGAGGCAAGTGCGCCGCCACCGGCAGCCCAGAGGGCTCCTGCTGCGGCCAACCGGCTCAATGCCTTGCGTCGCCCTTGGCTGAAACGGTTTTTCATGGTGTCTCCTTGTTTGAGTTGGCAAACCAGCGGCGCACCAGACGCTCCCAGAAGCGAGCGCCCAATGCGATGTTGTCGTCGTTGAAGTCGTAGTGAGGGCTGTGCAGGGTGACGCCCGGCTGGCCGTTGGCACCGTTGCCGATGAAACCGTAGGCACCCGGAATCTGTTCGAGCATGAAGCCGAAATCCTCGGCCGTCATGGCGGGCATCACATCCGGATGGGCACGCTGCTCGCCCACCATCTCCCGCATGACATCGCCCATGAAGAGGGCTTCGTCGCGTGTATTGCAGGTGCTTGGATAGCCGGGCTTCCAGACCACGGTGGCCTTGGCGTCATGTGCGGCTGCCACATGGCTTGCGATCCGCTCGATCCCCTCGAGCATGCGCTTGAGGGTCAGCGGCGAGAGCGTGCGGCAGGTGCCATAGATGGCCGCCTCGTCGGGAATGATGTTCTCGATCGTTCCGGCCTCGATCTTTCCGACCGTGAGCACCGCGCTGTCCAGCGGGTCGATGGCCCGCGAGACCAAGGTCTGCAGCTGACCCACGATGGCACAGGCCACGGGGATGGGATCGACCGTGGTATGGGGCAACGCCGCGTGGCCTCCACGTCCCTGCACACGGATTTCGAAGCGGTTGGCGGAGGCCATGATCGGCCCGACGCGGACTCCCATTTCTCCTGCTGGCAAGGAAGGCCAGTTGTGCAGGGCGAACACCGCATCGCAGGGGAACATGGTGAACAGCCCCTCCTCCATCATCAGCCGTGCGCCTGCACCGCCCTCCTCGCCAGGCTGGAAGATCAGGTGCACCGTGCCATCGAAATCCGGCCGCTCGGCTAGCAACGTGGCGGCACCGAGCAGCATGGCCGTGTGGCCGTCGTGGCCACAGGCATGCATCCGGCCGTCGCTTTGGCTGCGATGATCGAAAGCGTTGAGCTCCTGGATCGGCAACGCATCCATGTCGGCGCGAATCCCGATCGCCCGCGCGCTGGCGCCCTGCGCCCCACCTTTTCCGACGATGGTGGCGACGATGCCCGTGCGGCCAAGCCCCCTGTGCATCGGCACACCGAGCGCCGACAGGTAGGCCGCGATCCTGTCCGCCGTGCGATGCTCCTCGAACTTCAGTTCGGGATGCGCATGCAGGTCGCGCCGCAACGCCACCAACGCTCCAAGGTAGGCGGAAAGCGGGCCCGCTTCGGACTCGGGCACAAGAGCGGGAGTCTGGGTCATGACAGCGTCCTCAGGCATTGCGCACCACCACGGAGCGGACGCTCAGATAGGCCTCGAGCGCTTCGGGCCCACCTTCGGAGCCGTATCCCGAATCCTTCATGCCGCCGAAGGGCAGCTCCGGGCTGGTGGAGGCGGGCATGTTCAGCCACAGCATTCCCACCTCGACCTTGCGCCCCAACAGATCGGCATTCTTCAGCGATTCGGTGAAGCCGTATCCCGCAAGCCCGTAAGGCAGGCGGTTGGCTTCCGCGATGGCGTCATCCAGATGGTTGAAGCTGCGGATGGCGGCGATCGGTCCGAAGGGCTCTTCATTGAAGACCCTCGCATGAAGAGGTACGTCCGCCAGCACGGTGGGTGACCAGAAATTGCCTGCGTCGCCGATGCGCTTTCCGCCCGCGAGCAGCTGGGCGCCCGCCCGCTGGGCGTCCTCCACGAGGTCTTCCATCGCGCTGACGCGACGCGGGTTGGCGAGAGGCCCCATTTCCGTGCCTGGATCGAGCCCGTTGCCGACTTGCACCGCCTGCGCTTGGCGCGCAAGGGCTTCCGAGAAGGGTCGCACAAGGCTCTCGTGGACGAGGAATCGCGTCGGCGAAATGCAGACCTGTCCCGCGTTGCGGAACTTGGCCGATCCGCACGACTTCACGGCCAGCTCAAGGTTCGCGTCCTCGCACACGATCACCGGCGCATGCCCGCCCAGCTCCATGGTCACGCGCTTCATGTGCGCACCGGCCAGGGCCGCCAGTTGCTTGCCGACGGCCGTCGACCCGGTGAACGTGACCTTGCGGATCACGGGATGCGCGATGAGATGGCTGGAAATCTCGGCGGGATCACCATAGACCAGCCCCAGCACGCCTTTGGGCAAACCCGCATCGGCCAGCGCTGCCACCAGTGCCGCCGGCGCTGCGGGTGTCTCCTCCGCCGCCTTCGCAATCACGGAGCATCCTGCGGCCAGTGCGGGAGCCAGCTTGAGAACCAGCTGGTTGATCGGAAAATTCCACGGCGTGAATGCGGCCACCGGGCCCAGCGGATCGCGCACCACTGTCTGCCGGATCGCCGGATTGCGCCGCGACGGCACGACTCGTCCATAGACGCGCATGCCTTCGTCTGCAAACCAGTCGAGGATGTCTGCAGCGGCCAGTGTTTCGCCCGTGGCCTCGGATACAGGCTTGCCCTGTTCCTGCGTCAGCACCTGTGCGATGTGCTCCGCACGTTCACGCACCAGAGTCGCGGCCTGACGCAGGATCTGCCCGCGTGTCAGGGAGGTCATGTCACGCCATGTCTCGAAGCCGCGCTGGGCCGCCGCCAACGCACTGTCGAGATCGGCCAGGCTGGCCCGCGCCACGCGACCGATCTCGGAGCCAGTGGCGGGGTTGACGACGGGCAGCGTCGCGCCGTTGGACGCCGCTCGCCACATGCCGTCGATGAAGAGTTGTGTATCTGGATAGGTCATGGGTTCACCACGCCCCCGACGCGCGGGCGTGTCGGGAAACGGGGTCACAAAAGAGAGTTGCGAAGCGTCGTGAAGAGCGATGGCAGAGGCCTGCCACCGCGCCGCTCAGAGCGTGTTGACGATCTCGGCGCGAGGATTTGCAACGCAGCAGAGCGCCCAAAGCCGCGCCTGCAAGGCCGTGTGGAGATCGTCAGCACGCTCTCAGATCATCAGTTCGATGAGGAATGGCGTTTGTCTACCGAAGCTGCTCGCCATGAGATCGGCACAGGCCTCCAGCGTGGTGGCGCGTGCGGCTTCGACCCCCATGCCGTTTGCCATGCGGACCCAGTCGAGCGACGGGTTGCCCAGATCCAGCATGCTCATCGCCGTCTCGCCGGGAGTGGCGCCGACGTTGGCGTACTCGCCGATGAGGATGTTGTACTTGCTGTTGTTGAGGATGATGGTCGTCACCGGCAATTGCTCGCGCGCCTGTGTCCACAATGACTGCAGCGAGTACATGGCCGAGCCGTCCGCCTGCAGGTTGATCACGCGGCGCTGCTTGCCCGCACCCAGCGCCGCGCCCGTCGCGACGGGCATGCCGTCGCCGATGGCGCCACCGGCAAGATGCAGCCATTCGTGAGCGGGAGCGGCATGCGTGAACTTGTAGAAGCCTCGCCCGTACGAGATGCTTTCGTCCGAGACGATGGCGTTCTCGGGCATCAGCGCCGCCAGCGTCTGCGCCAGACCTTCCGGAGTGGGCGCACCACGCACGGCCTCGGGGCGCGGTCCGGGATCCGGCATACCCACCTGCGGAGCCCCCAGCGCCAGTGCCAGCGCCGCCAGTGCCTCAACGGGATCCTGATCGGGGCGCGAGAGCGTGTGGAACACCGCGTCGCTGCGATGCTGCACCGAAGGCATGCCCGGATAACCAAAGAAGCCGACGGGCGGAGCGGCGTTCACCAGAATGATGTGCCCAAATGGCTTGAGCGCCTGAATGGCGGCCTCCATGTTGTAGGGCACCCGCTCCAGTTGCAGGTGGCCCTGCCCGCGCGCCAGATGCGATGTCACATAGCTCGCCATCACCTTGGCGCCCGTGGCCTGAGCGATGCGCCAGGCGAGCTTCTGGCCCTCGGCCAGCACGGCCGGGCCGGCCATCAGCAGCAGAACGTCGTCCTGGTCGCGGAGGATCTTGGCCGCGCGGTCCACCGCGCCCAGATCGATCGATGGCGGCCGTGCCGCCGCCATCGGCACGCCGACCGCGCCGCCGTCCTGCCAGGACACATCGGCCGGCAGAATCAGGGTGGCGATCTGGCCCGGATAGGTCGATGCCGCACGCACCGCCTCGACCGCATCGCGGCCGAGCTCCTGCGTGCTGGTGCTGGTGCGCACCCAGGCCGACACCGTCTGTGCCATGCCCACCGTGTCTCCGGTCAGCGGTGCGTCAAACGGGCGGTGATAGATCGCCTGATCTCCCACGATGTTGACGATGCCGCTGCGCGCGCGGCGTGCGTTGTGCAGGTTGCCCATGCCATTTGCCAGACCCGGTGCACAGTGCAGGAGCGTGCATGCGGGCTTGCGCGCCATCCGATAGTAGCCATCGGCCATGCCCGTGACCACGTTCTCCTGCAGGCCCAGCACGCACTTCATGCCGGGCACTTGGTCCAGCGCCGCGACGAAGTGCATCTCGCTGGTTCCGGGATTGGCGAAGCAGGTATCGATGCCTGCGGCGAGCAATGTCTGAACCAGACTCTTGGCTCCGTTCATGTGTCAGTTTCCTTGTTGGTGTGGAGTGGTTCGGGGAAGATTTCCGCCGTCAGGCGGGCAGCGCCTGCGGACTTTTGCGGGCTAGCGCATCCGCCAGCGCTTCGCCCAATCGGCGGGTTCCCAATGCGACCTCGTCGAGCGTCGGCGTGGCGAACGACAGGCGCAGTGTGAAAGGATCGCTAGAGTCCACCTGAAAGCCTTCACCGGGGACGAACATCACGCCGCGTGCAATGGCCCGCTCCAGCAGTTCGGATGCGGTGACCGTCCCCGTGAGACGGGCCCAGATGAACATGCCGCCCGAAGGCTCGTGAAACGCCAACGCCTCACCCAGCTCTCGCCGCAAGCCATCGGCCAGCGCTCTGCACTTGGCTCCGTAGGCCGCGCAGATGTGCTCCAGATGTGTGGTCATTCGTCCGCCGGACAGATACTCCGCGGCGATGCTTTGCGTCCATGGGGAACTGCCCACATCCGCGCTTTGCTTGGCCACCGAACAGCGCCTGAGGATCTCGACGGGAGCGACGGCCCACCCCACTCTCAGGCCCGGGGCGACGATCTTCGAGAGACTGGACAGGTGCACGACCCAGTCCTGCGCACCGGGCACTTCGCCGGCCAGCGCCATCAATGAAGGCACCGCCTCGCCCTTGAAGCGCAGCCCGCCGTAGGGATCGTCCTCCACCAGCAGGAGCTGGTACTGAGCGGCCAGCTGCAGCAAGCGGATTCGTCGTTCGCGCGGCATGGTCGCTCCCGACGGGTTGCTGAAATTGGGAATCGTGTAGAGGAGCTTGGGCAACTGCCCCGAGACACGGGCGCTCGCCAGCATGCGCTCCAGGGCCTCGACATCCAGACCATCGGCAGTCACGGGGACCGACTGGACGTTGGCCTGATACGCATGGACGGCCTGGATGTTGGTCGAATAGGTCGGCTGCTCGACCAGCACCCTGTCGCCCTTTTCCACCATCACCCGCAGAACCAGATCGAAGGCCTGCTGCGAGCCCGTCGTCACGATGATGTTCTCGGGCCGGGTGCTCACCCCTCTGGTGTGCATCAGCCGCACGATCTCGTTCTTCAGTCCGGGCGTTCCTTCCGTCGCGCCGTATTCGAGGCAGCCCTTGCTGTTGGCGAAGGCTCGCTCGGAAGCCTGGCGCAGGCCCTCCTCATCGAACAGTTGCGGGTCGGGGTAGCCGCCTGCGAACGAGATCATGCCGGGCTCGCCGAGATGCTTGTAGAGCGCGCGGATCGGCGAACCCTTGGGATCGACGTAGACAGAGGCGAAGCGGTAGGAGGCCATGTGGTGTCCGGTGGGTTGCGCCATTTCTTCAAGGGAAATCCCTTGGGTCGAAACAAGGCAGTCTTTCTTAAAAGTCATTTTTGAGCGCGGGCTCGAATGGCATTGATTTCGAGTTCGATGCTGTTTTGAAGTGATTTTTCTACCGACGACCCAACCCGTAAAGCGATATAAAATTGCCACATGATGACTTTTATGAATCAACATGCTTCGCAATCGAATCCCGCCCATGGCCGCATTGATCGCATTCGAGGCTGCTGCCCGCCATGAAAGCTTCACGCTCGCCGCGCGGGAACTCTTTCTGACGGAAAGCGCGATCTCGCGGCAGATCAATGCCCTGGAGTCCAACCTCAACATCCGCCTGTTCGCACGCGTGAAACAGCGCGTCGTGCTGACCAGAGCCGGACGCCTGTACAGCGAACAGATCAGGGCATCGCTGCGCGCCATCGAACGCGATACCCTGTCCATCTCGGCGCACGGCAGCGGCGACGGCAGTCTGGAGCTGGCCGTGCTGCCCACGTTTGCGCTGGAATGGTTGATTCCCCGGCTGCCGGGCTTCTATGAAAAGCATCCCCAGATCCGCGTGAACATGGGCGTGCGCTCCAATCCGTTCTCGTTCAACGAGGAGCATTTCGAAGCCGCCATTCACCACGGCAAGCCGGTCTGGCCCTGGGCAACCTCGGAGCTGCTTTTCGGTGAAGAGATGGTCGTGATTGCACGCAAGGACCTGATCGGCGACAGCATCGGCAAGGCCGCTGACCTGCTCAAGTTTCCGCTGCTGTTCTCGACCACACGTCAGGAGTCGTGGCGGCAATGGTTCGATGCCGCCCAGCTGCCGCAGGAGACGATGCCCGAGCGCAGCGTCGGCTTCGAGCAGCATTCCATGATGATCCGCGCGGCCGAATCCGGGCTCGGCATCGCGCTGGTGCCGGAGTTCTTCGTGCCCAAGACCGCGTGGGACAACGGCGTGGTGCGCGCACATCCGTTGTCGATTCCCGCAGAAGATTCGTACTACCTCGTCTACCCCAACAACATGCGCCACAGCGTGCCGCTGGAGGCTTTCCGCACATGGATTCTCGAAGAGGCCCAGCGCTTTGCGCAGACCCTGCCACAGCACCCGCAAGCCCACGCCTGAAGCGCGAGCGACAGCGGGTCCTCAGTGCACGCGCACGCCGCTCTGCAGCTTCTGATCGATATAGAGCTGCAGGAGGCGCTGCGCCACGGGCCCCGGCACGCCTTCGCCGATGGGGACTCTGTCGATGGACACCACGGGAGTCACCATGCCCACGGAATCCGTGATGAAGGCCTCGGAGGCGCTTTGCGCCTCGGCCACCGAAAACGTTCGCTGCACCGTCCGGATGCCCGCTGCTGCTGCGATATCCAGAATGCTGGCACGCGTCACCCCATGCGGCAGCGCGTCGGACAGGCCGCGCGTGACCAGGGTTCCGTCGCTTTGCACCATGTGAAAGTTGGCCGAGCACGTCTCCGTGATCTCCCCGTCTTCGACGAACAGGGCATCGTCGAAGCCATCACGCACCGCCTGCGTCTTGGCCATGGACGAATACAGCAGCTGCACCGTCTTGACGTGGCGATTGGCCCAGCGTCCATCGGGAACCGTGCGCACGGCAATGCCGGTCTTCCATTTCGGATTCGCCAGCACGTTTCTGACCTGCGTGAACAGCACCACCGTGGGCCGCAAGCCATCGGCGATCACAAAATTCCGATCCTGCACGCCCCGCGTGATCTGCATGTAGACCAGCCCGTCGACAATTCCATTGCGCACACAGATCTGCCTGTGCAGCTCCAGCCACTCCCCCGCCGTCAACGGCATGGGAATGCCCAGAGCGGAAAGGGAGCGCTCCAATCGCGCCACATGAAAATCAAAATCGATCAGCTTGCCTTCGGCCACGGCCGTCACTTCATAGATCGCATCGGCAAACACAAAGCCCCGATCAAAAACGGACACCTTGGCCTGATCCTCCGGCAACCACTCGCCATCCAGATACACCGTTCTGCATTGCACACCGCCATCGCTCATGCACAGCTCCTTGTGAAAACAACCATTCTTTCCATCGATTCGACAGCAGTAAAGTGACTAGTTCGAATCACCTTGTGAGTTTTCTGAATCAACTGATCCGATGGGGATTCAGGGCATAAGCATCCAGACAGTCACTCGAGCAGGCACCAGAAAACAGCGCAGATTGGGGGCGGCCATCTCCAGTTTTTGCGGACACGCTCATCCACCAACGCAGTCCGTGGAATACGCGTGAATCACCGAAGTTGGCAACGCTGCAGTAGCGACATGGGTTCAACCACGACAGACTGCAGGAGTCCGTGGGGCATGTACCGCAAGCAGAAGCTGAGGCAAACTGCTGGCGGCACGTTGCCCACCTTGCGCAGGCAGACATATCCGCACTTCAACCGCTTGCCCTCCACCAAACTCGATGTGAACCACTTCAGGGAGAAGCGCCTTGTCTGAGCACGACCGCTAGGCCAGTACCGCTCTCACGGTGGGCTTGGCTTCCTTGATGGGCAAGTTGACGAAAGCAGCCAGCAGAGCCAAGGCGGCGTCGGCCCACCACATCCATTCGTAGTTGCCAGTCTGTACAACTGCCACGCCCCCCAACCAGGCACCGAGGAAACCTCCGATCTGATGAGTCAACAGCGTCAGTCCAAACAGGGTGCCGAGATACCTGGCGCCAAACAGCTTCCCGGTCAGCCCCGCGGTCGGCGGCACGGTGGCGAGCCAAGTGACACCCAGTACAGCCGCGAAGATGTAGAACGTCCAGGGTTCTTTCGGCGCCGCCATGTACAAAAGCACTGCCACGGCACGCGACGCGTACATCCAGAACAGGATCATCTTCATGCGCACGCGGGAGCCCAACGCTCCTGCCATGAGGCTGCCAAAGACGTTCGAGAGACCGATGATGGCCAGCGATGTGGATGCCACGCTCGGGCTCAAACCACACAGATCGACCACTCCGGGCATATGAGTCACCAGGAATGCGATATGAAAACCGCAAGTGAAGAACCCGGCATGCAGACACCAGTAGCTTTTGTCGCGAAATGCGATGGCGAGTTGTTGGCGAAGAGTCATCGTGTCCGGGGCTGCAGAGACTGCTGCGGCCTGAGCCGGTGTCTTGCGCAACCACCAAGCCATCGGCGCCGTGGTGAGCGCCATGGCTGCCATCGTCCACAGGGCACTCATCCATCCATAGGCCGACATCACTGCCTGATACAAGGGCGCGAAGATGAACTGTCCCATGCTCCCTCCCGCATTGATGACGCCTCCTGCAAACGAGCGTCGCTCCGCCGGAATGCGCTGGGCCGTGGCGCCGATTAGAATAGAAAAACTTCCCGCTCCAGCACCTGCGGCACTCAGCAGCCCCACTGCGAAAATCAGACCCCACTGGCTGGTGACTTGCGTCGTCAGTGCGGAGCCTGCCGCCAACATCAACGCGCCGAGGACGATCACGCGGCCAGGGCCCCAGCGATCCGCAACCGCGCCGAAAATGGGCTGCACGGCCCCCCACACCAACTGGGCGACTGCCATGACAAAACTGATGTTGGCGATCCCGAGGCCTGTGTGTGTATTCAAGGGAGAGAGGAAAAGTCCCATGGATTGTCTTGCCCCCATGGTGACCATCATGATGGCCGAGGCCACCAATACAAGAGTCCAGAATTTCCGATTTGTCATGTGTGAATTCGCAAAGAAGGAGAGGCGCGTTTCGAATGAAGCGCCACTATGTTCAATGCTCGATTCTCCTGAGCGACCGACCTGCGCACAACCGATTTAATCTTAGGCATAAAGTAGAAAATCTATTCCATGAAGTCCGCTTTACCGATCAAAGCACTGCTGGTTTTTGATGCCGTCATGAAGCATCAGAGCCTTACCCTCGCCGCGAGTGATCTGCACGTGACTCCCGGCGCTGTCGGGCAGCAGATACAGAAGCTCGAGGATTGGGTTGGAGTCCCCCTTTTCATCAGAACGGTTCGGCAGCTGCACCCGACTGCCGAGGCTCTGAAATACTGGGCCAGCATCAAACCCGCTCTGGCCCGTATCCAGCAGGCGAGCGATCAGCTTCGGCTAAGCCACGTCAATGAAGTCTGGTTGTCCATGCCGCCAACATTGGCCGCCAAGTGGTTCGCGCCTCGCATGGAGGGGTTTCTGAGCCAATATCCTGGAGCATCACTGCACCTGAGCGCCGACACCGCCTTGATTGACTTTGAGCGTGACCGGGTTGATCTCGCCATTCGCTACTTCGATGGACACGACCCCACTCTGGACGTGACGCTGCTGTACAGCGACGAGGCTCGCTTGTACTGTTCTCCCGAATATGCCCGCAAACTGCGCCTCAAAAAACCAGAGGACCTGGTTCGCGCAACCCTGCTGCACACCACGTTGCAGCCGCACTGGCAGTCCTGGTTTCACCGGTTCAGTCAGCTCACCGATAAACAGATCGCCGCCATACCGGGTCAGCAGCACTTCGATCAGTCCCTGTTGGCGATCGAGACTGCGCGGCATGGACAAGGGGTCGTGTTGAGCAGTGCCATATTGACTGAAACCGAGATACGCGACGGAACGCTTTTTGAGCCGTTCAAGCTGCCATTGAGCGTCGGCAAAGGCTACTACGTGGTTCACGCCAAAGGAGCAGACTTGCGCCCTGCGACGGCCAAGCTGAAGAGTTGGCTCTTGTCACTTCGGATTCAGGAAGACGGTTAAGAGCGTGCTTACGATCTCCACACGGTCCTGCAGGCGCGGCCTCGGGCCGTCTGCTGCGATGCAGCCAGTACCTGCCGGTACCAGCCACTACCAGCCATTGCCAGCCATCGCCGCAGGTCCCAAATGACCCGGATCCAACTTCATCGGAAATCTACTTTCTTCAACCCGAAAAGTGATGAACGGATCGAAACCACATCGTTGCTTATTCTTCGATGCCACTGCCACCGTCAGCGCGCCGGAAGGTTGAATCCTTCGCCAATTGCCCACGCAGAATACGTCGCAGCTCGATGATGGCCGGTGGTGTTTCTTGCACGCTGTGGCCCGAGGCGATCACCAGTTCCGACTCCGCGCCATCCCAGTGCGCACTGCTGTAGGGCACGATGCCATCACTGCTGAGCAGCAAGGGTTTGTCAGGTGTGTTGTTGCCGATGATGGTGTGAAAGCGCACGCCCGGTGCAATGGACAGCTGCGCAGTGGCGCGTACAAACGGGTCGCGGTCGCTGAGGTTGTCGATGCTGTTGGGTATGTGCAGCGATGCGCGACCTTCCTGCGGCTGGGTACGCTCGATATGGGTCGCCGCTTTGGCGAAGCTTTCCACCATCGAAAACGGCAACGTGATCAGGTTGGATGCCCAGCGTGCAATGCGGTGGTTGGCAAAGTCGGTGCCACGGTGCGGTGCGGCAATGAACACCGCGTTGCTCACCTGTGGCACCGCAGAAAACTCCAGCAGCTCATTCAGTTCACCCTGCACTTGCTCCCTGGTCGATGCTGACAGCTTCAGTTGCGCCGCCATGCTGTCCACCAAGTGCCCCTTCGTGTCCGTCACCATCAACCGTGCCAGAACACCTCCCATGCTGTGGCCGACCAAGGTGATGCGCTTTGATGCGGTTGCCGTGCCTGCCGGATCGAAGTGCTGCAGGGTCTCTTCCAACGCTTTGCGTATGTTGCGGTTATTCAGTGGAATCGGCGCATTGGTGGGGTAGTAGACCTGCCAGATCTGGTAGTTGCGGCGCAGCGCTTCTTCACCCAGAACTTCGTTGGCCACGTTGATCCACGCTTCGGGGCTGCTGGCAAGGCCGTGCAGCATGACAATCACACGGCGGTTGGGGTCATAGGGCTGCATCAGGTGGATGCGCGGTCTGGTGATGCCGCGCTCACGTCCCAACAAGGTGCGCAGTGCCTGCGTGGAGAACTCTGAGCGTGCCAGCCAAAGTCCGTAGCCCGATGTGAAGTTGCCCGCCAGCGGCACGGTGTTGCGAGCCAGAGAAATTTCGCTGCGACGATAGGGGTCGTACAGGCGCACCGTGGCATGTTGGCTGCGCAGTACCGCATCCAAAGTGTCGCCCTCAAAAGCCAAAACGGTGGTGATGGCTGGAAAGCGTGCTTCCTCATACACCGCTTCGCTGGATGGATCAGGCTGCGCAAACACAGCCACCAGCTCGGCGCCAAAACCATCGCGCCGGTAGGTATTGCGTAGCCCTGAGAAAGACAGGCTGCTGGCGGCGATCAGCTCTCTTGGCAGTTGGCGTTGCGTGGGCTGATGAATGTCGCTTGCATCGACCGCGAAAGTCCAGTCGCGCCATCGCAATTGGTCACCATTGACGTGCGCCAGACTCCCGGGCAGGCCATCACTGAACTGGCTTTGTGCCTCGAAGAGGCCCGTGATCGCCTGTTGCACGGCGAAGTTGTAGTAGTCGCGCACCTGCGTCTGCCGGTCCTCAAAAGCTCGCTTGCCGGGCTCTTTGCCAGTAAGGAACAAATAAGCCCAAGCGTAGCGCGCAGCCTCCATCCATGCGGCATTGGCCGCATAGGCTTTGTCGGAGCCCGAGCGGCGCAGCTTGTCTTGCTGCAAAGCCTCAAACGTCCAAAGCTCTGCCAGCGCCGACAGACGCCGCTCATCCCCCAGGCCACTGCCGGACGCCAACTGCGCGCGGCAAGCAGGCGCGTCGACCAGACACGGCTTGGCATCGCTGCCGATAATGCGCAGCGACTCGCGTGTGGCGGCACTCAGTTGGCCATGGGTCAGTACATCGGCTCTGCGCTGGGCCAGATATTCGCGTGGTTCCTGGTTGCTGACTGTGACTCCGGCGCAGCCCTGCAGCAGTGCCAAGATGCTGAAGGTCAAGGCGAGAGCGTAGATACGGCGAACAGATGTGAGAGACATGGTAGATCAGGCTTCAATGGGACTGCAGTACACCCATCCTGCCCCGCATCAACAGCGACGGGCATGGCGCAACCGCACACAATTTTCACCCGGATCGGGTTCTTTGATGGCTGTGTTCGGGTGATGCTTCGAGCGTAAGCTGACTTCGATTTTCAAATCGCCCCCAAACAGATAACCCACGCCAATGTGTGAGGCAAAGCTGCAGCGCGAGGAGAACTTTGAGCCCGACAGCCACTCCGGTGATCACCGGAGCGTTCTCAATGGCGACCAACAGTTGCACAGCGGGAGCCACACTTGCAGTCGGAGCAAGCTGTGCCGTTGATGTACCAATGACGCCGACTGCCGAAGCGGCACTGGTCGGCGATCTACAGATTGCACTGACGCAAGCAACAGTCCTTCGGTGATCGCACTCAACGCAACCACCACAAGACAGTCGTCAGTCCAGGCTGGTTAGGCGTCTTGCTTGCTTTCGGAAAATAACACCTCTGTATTTTTGGTATCTTTTGGATTACATTGATACATATCAATTCATAGTCATCCCGGTGCTTCTGCAAGTGCATCTTGAGGCGCTCCACAATCTGCAAAATTCATGATTCAGAGTTCAAAGCTAAGGAAGGTTGGAGTGCTTCTGACCCAAGTTGCGACAGTTGGGGGCACATCGTTGGCATTGGTACAGACTGCCGCTGCGCAAGTCGGGCCTCCACCGACCGTTCAGACGTATGAGCTCTCCGCCAGCGTAACGTCTACGACACTCACAGCCGGCGCGCCAGCCACTCTGACTTTCGTCTCAAAAGAAACCTCTGGCAATCCTGCGGGAAGTACGGGCTTCGGCACCACTTTGAGACTCCCGGCGCCCCTGCTCGCCGCGCCAAACCCGATGATCAGCTCCGACTGCCCGAACGCTGTCGACGGCTCGAACGCCAATTTCAATATCCTCGGGTTTTCCGCTGACGCGCTGGGTGCGAACGCAACTTGCACCACCACGCTGTCCTTCGTATGGCCCAAGTACGCGCAGGGACTTTGCGGACCGGATGCGACCGTCACCATCGTCGGTACCACGGATAACGCTGGCGCACCGGCTCCGACACCCGTCAGCTGTCCCGCCCCACCTCCACCGGCTGGCCCACCAGGCCCTCCCGGCCCACCGGGCCCCCCCGGCGCAGATGGACCACAGGGCCCTGCTGGCCCAGCCGGAGCGACTGGAGCGACTGGTCCCGCAGGCGCCTGTTGCACCAAGTGAGCCGCACCATGGGCAAATCAGCCAATATACAAAGCGGCACCCATGAGGTGCACGCCCCCCTGAGGGCGCTGCAAATGGCCGTGACGCTGGGCATGGTACTTGGCAGTGCCAGCGCGTTCGCACAAGTGAACTATCGCGCAGAACTGGAAGCCACCATGTCCGTCACTGATGTGGCGCCCGGTGGCACTTCGACTTTGACGTTGAAGGTTTCAAGATTCGGTCAGGGGACCTGGTCGACTGGCGAATTCGGCGCAAGTATCGAATTGCCCTTCCCCCTGCAGATCAGTTCGGCAGGCCCGGCTTCCAATGGCTGCGGATCTACGGTAGCTGCGGTGCCAGGTCATGACATGGCAACGACTGACGGCAACAATATTGGAGTGCCGACGACTGATTGCATGATCACGATTCCGATCGTCTGGCCCACCTATGCCGCCAAGATGTGCGGCCAGGATTCCACACTGACGTTTCCAATCACCCGTAGTCAGCATCTGGAAAGCAATGATCCGAATGATCGGACTGCGCCAACTCTGGTGAGCTTGTCGTGCACCACACCCTATATTGGGCGTCCCGGTCTTCCGGGTCCGCAAGGCCCGGCGGGGCCTGACGGTGCCGTTGGCTTGGCGGGCGTTGCCGGACCTCCGGGCGCACCAGGCGCAGCGGGCAAGGATGCAACGCCCGGGATGTGCACGGACCCATCCCTCTCCGCCAAACCCGTTCCAACTGCTGGGACACTGACGCTCTCAATCATGGGCTTGCTGCTGGCCTGCGCTGGAGCACTCCGCCTAAGAAAAAAAGTCTGAGGAAATGGCAGTCATCAAAGGACGCCGCCTTCGCCACTCTTCAGTGGCGGGTCTCCCCACCGGGCTTCCGCTGCTTCACTGATACAGGGCGAGCTTGGCAGGTTTGGGGCGAACGCTGGTGGAGTGCAACGACTCAGACAGACTGTCGTGAAGCGATTCCGAACAATGGAACAAGCCCGCGAAATGTCAATAAATACACAGATATTGTCAATTGACTCATATCAAGTGCCATGATGGGGCCCATGAATGAATATAAGAAATCATCATGTCCTGTGTGCAGTCAACCTTCGCGATTGTTCATCATGGGTCAAGGGAGGTGGCACCACCATCAAGGATGCAGTTGCATTGAAATTCGCATTCAGGTCCAACTGCTGAGCGCCGTGCTCGGCTTGGACAAGGATGAATTTCCATCCGTGATTCGCGCAGAAATCTCAGAGGATGCGAGCAACACACCTGACCACAACTATCTCGCCATCACAACAAGCGCTGGTTTAAAGAAAGAGACGGGACGCCGCTGGCAGACCAAGATTCTGAGGCGTCGGCGGAATGACCCCGCTCGACCCGGCCCCCTCACTGAAGATTGATGATCCGCGCAGCGTCACCGCCAAGAGAGGATGGACGTTGAGTGGATGCTCCGGTGGCGGCGGGCCTGAACCATGGATCAGCCCTCCCCTCGGCAAGTTCCATGAATCAGATCTCACGGATCAATGGCCACCCGATCAACCCGCTCATTGGTAGTCGCGCTTGCCTGGGCATGTCGGAGCAACTGCTTGCGGAACAGCATCCCGCCAACATCGCATAGAGCTTCCAGATCATCCTTTGTCAGCCAGCGCTTTTCTTTGGTGATCCATTGCGCCAATTTCACAATGGCGGGATCTAGGTCGAACGGATCTTCGACGCTGTCAAGATACTCTGCGCGCGCATGAAACGCGTCGATTATGGGTGTGATATCGAGGTTCTCTGCCATCACCTCAGTGTCGAGCATGGGCTCACAGGATGACGGTCAACAACTGTCAGATTCGTTTGATACAGCTCAAAACTCACAACCCTGGGCAGGTCGCTCGCCAAAAAAACCACCCAAAGGTGGTCTGAACGGCTTTGGCGCATAAATCAGCCTGAGGGTAAGCCGAACAGCCATTTGATGGTCAGGCAAAACTCGAGGGCAGCATCTGAGAAGGTGCGATTGCGGCCACGCGTGCCGCTTGGAGGCGCGAACCACTGCAGCCCAGAATTCAGCCAGATCGTCAAGCCGCCCCTTGCCTTCAATGCTGCGTTGTACACCTTCCAGTTTGTGGTGCGGTAACGCTTGCGCCCCAGCTCGATTCACTCATCTGGCGAGCCTACCGCGCTGCAGAACCGGAGTGGCGCAACAGCGCCGCGCTCAAACACGGCAAGATCCGACACTCCCTTCCGAACGATCTGCGAAATTCGTCAGTCACGTTCTGATGGCGGGTGCTACCCCTTGGTACGTGGCGCGCCAGCACGGCCAAAGCCTGCAGGTCATGATGAAGGACTACGCGAAGTGGATCCCCAACGTGGACCAAGGTCGAAACCGGAATGCGATCAACGCCGCCATCAGCCTGCCAGAGGGCGGCACAGGAACGAGAGGGAAATAGTGTCAGTTGGGGTGTCACTTGCAGAGACTCCAAAAGAAAAAGCCTAAGTGAATCGATCACTTAGGCTTTATTTCTTGGCGGAAACGGAGGGATTCGAACCCTCGATGAGGCTCTACACCCCATACTCCCTTAGCAGGGGAGCACCTTCGGCCACTCGGTCACGTTTCCAATGCAGCTATTGTAACCCACTCCAAACGGAGTTTTGGGAACTCAGCCGTTTTTTTGAACCTGCTTACGCTTGATCCAGCTCGAATGCCTTGTGTAGGGCACGCACGGCGAGTTCGACGTATTTTTCGTCGATCACGACCGAGGTCTTGATTTCCGAGGTGGAGATCATCTTGATGTTGATGCCCTCTTCGCTCAGCGCGCGGAACATCTTGCTGGCGACGCCAACGTGGCTGCGCATGCCGATGCCGACGATGGAGACCTTGGCGATCTTGGTGTCGCCGACGACTTCCTGGGCGCCGAGCTTGGGCAGCACTTTGTCCTTGAGCAGGTCGATGGTGCGCTGGTAGTCGTTGCGGTTCACCGTGAAGCTGAAGTCGGTCTTGCCGTCCTTGCTCAGGTTCTGGATGATCACGTCCACGTCGATGTTGGCTTCTGCCACTTCGCCCAGAATCTGGTAGGCGATGCCGGGGGTGTCGGGCACGCCGAGCACGGAAATCTTGGCTTCGTCGCGGGTGAAAGCGATGCCGGAAACGACAGCTTTTTCCATTTTTTCGTCTTCCTCAAAAGTGATCAGCGTGCCGGATACGGCCTCTTCGTTGACGTCGATGTCCACGGGCGTGAAGCTGGAGAGCACGCGCAGCGGCACCTTGTACTTGCCTGCGAATTCGACCGAGCGGATCTGCAGCACCTTGCTGCCGAGGCTCGCCATTTCCAGCATTTCTTCGAAGCTCAGCGTCGTGAGGCGCTTGGCTTCGGGGACCACGCGCGGGTCGGTCGTGTACACGCCGTCCACGTCGGTGTAGATCAGGCATTCGGCCGCCTTCATCGCTGCGGCGATCGCCACTGCGGAGGTGTCCGAGCCGCCACGGCCGAGAGTGGTGATGTTGCCGTCCGGGTCGATGCCCTGGAATCCGGTGACGATCACGACCTTGCCGGCGTCCAGGTCGGCGCGCACGCGCTTGTCGTCGATGGACTCGATGCGGGCCTTGGTGAAGGAGCTGTCGGTGCGCACCGGCACCTGCCAGCCGGCGTAGCTCACCGACTCCAGACCTTCGGCCTGCATGGCGATGGCCACCAGCGCGGACGAAGCCTGTTCGCCAGTGGCGGCCAGCATGTCGAGTTCTCGGTGATAGGCCGTGGAAACGCGCGAGGGAGCCAGCTCTTTGGCCAGGCCCAGCAGGCGGTTGGTTTCACCACTCATGGCGCTGGGCACCACCACCATCTGGTGGCCTGCCCGCGCCCATTTGGCCACGCGCTTGGCGACGTTCTTGATGCGCTCGGGAGAGCCCATCGATGTGCCGCCGTATTTATGAACGATCAGTGCCATGGAATTTTCGGGGTGACGAAACTTTTTTCAATCACGGCGCAAATGGACTGAAGGCTGTTTTGGCGCGCCGACGTTTCGTACAAAAAAGTTGAATCCAAAACCTGTCAATTGTACCAATCGAGCAGGCCGTCGTTTCGTTCGATGAATCCGCGCCCGACTTTGAGGTGAATCCGATGCCCGCGCGTGGTGCATGCGGCGACCTGATCGAGCAGCGCGCCAAGCTGCGCCGCGCTCGGCGTGGTGGCGTGTGCAACACGCAGCCAATGGCGCAGAACGTTCGCCTGCCGCGCGCGGCTCAAGGCCCGCAAAGCCTTGATGGACGGGGGATTGCCGACATTCAGCAGATCCTGATCGGCCAATTCCTGCAGCAGTTCTGCCGCCTGCGCGGCATGCTCGGCGCTGCGCGCGAAGGTGTCGCGAAACTGCGGAAACACGCTCTCGAGCGTGGGCAACACATGCCTTCTGATGCGGTTGCGGGTGTAGCGTTCATCCGCGTTTGTAGGGTCTTCCACCCATTCGGCGTCCCGCTCTTTCAGCCAGCGGCGGATGTCCTCGCCCCCGGTTCGCAGGAGCGGTCGATGCCAGTCCACCCCCGCCCGCGCCCATTGCATCGGCATGGCGGCGATGCCCGCGACCCCCGCGCCGCGCGACAGCGCAAGCATGATGGTTTCGATCTGATCGTCCGCATGCTGAGCAAGCGCGATGGCGCGGACATCACGCGCCTCGCCGAGCATGTCCTCCAGCGCAGCGTATCGCGCCTGACGCGCTGCATCCTCGGGGCTCTGCCCGCTCGCGTGCCTGGCATCGACATGCCGCACCTGGATGGGCACGGCAAGCCGTTCGCACAACGCCCTGCAATGCGCCTCGAAGCCGTCGGCCGCCGTCTGCAGACCATGATGGACATGAAACGCCCACACCTGCCCCGGCCAGTGCGCCGCGCAGGCGATCAGCAAGGCGGTCGAATCCGCACCACCGCTCAGCGCCACAGCCAAGGGCAATTGCGGCCGGAACGACTGGAGGGCGGTTTCGAAAGTGAGGCTCATGGTTTGCTTGGCAGTGCGAGGACAAGGTTAGCACCAACCCTCTCCCGAAAACGCCAACGGCCCCGAAGGGCCGCCGTGCATGGTGTCGGGCGCTTGGTGGCCCGAACCGGTGAACGATCAGGCGTTTTCCGCCTTGGTGTCGTTGAAACGGCCATAGCTCTGCACACGTTCGTAGCGACGATCGAGCAGTTCCTTGGTCTTGAGGTCGGAGAGCTGGCGGTAGGCGTCGCCGAGCGCGCGCTTGAGGAACGAGGCCATCTGCTTGTGGTCGCGGTGCGCACCACCCACGGGCTCGTTGACGATCTTGTCGACCAGACCCAGCGCCTTCAGGCGGTGGGCGGTGATGCCCATGGCATCGGCCGCGTCCTGCGCCTTGTCGCTGGTCTTCCAGAGAATCGACGCGCAGCCTTCCGGGCTGATCACCGAATAGACCGAGTACTGCAGCATGATGACCTGGTCGGCCACGGCAATGGCCAGCGCGCCACCGGAGCCGCCCTCACCGATCACGGTGGTGATGATGGGCACTTCCAGTTGCGCCATCTCGAAGATGTTGCGGCCGATGGCTTCGGACTGGCCGCGCTCTTCCGCGTCGATGCCGGGATACGCACCGGGCGTGTCCACGAAGGTGAACACCGGCAGCTTGAACTTCTCGGCGGTCTTCATCAGGCGCAGCGCCTTGCGATAACCCTCGGGACGGCTCATGCCGAAGTTGCGCGCAGCGCGCTCCTTGGTGTCGCGGCCCTTTTGCTGGCCCAGCACCATGCAGGGATGTCCGTTGAAGCGGGCCAGACCGCCGACGATGGACAGGTCGTCCGCGAAGTGGCGGTCACCGTGCAGCTCGACGAAATCGGTGAAGATCTCGCGCACGTAGTCCATGGTGTAGGGGCGCTCGGGATGGCGCGCGATCTTGGTGATCTGCCACGGGGTCAGGTCACTGTAGATATCCTTGGTGAGCTGATGGCTCTTCTTGCTGAGCTGGTCGATCTCTTCGGAGATGTCCACTGCGCTTTCGTTCTGAACATAGCGCAACTCGTCGATCTTGGACTCCAGCTCCGCGATGGGTTGCTCGAAGTCCAGAAATGTTTTTTTAGCCAACGTAATTCTCCTTGGGCGCTTGTCTGCCCCAATTGCCCGATTTCTCGGCGCGCACGCGATTAAGGCGCGTCTGCGCGAAATTTGCAACTGTTTGCATCAATGATCGATGTTCGGTTTTTGGACGATCAGCACTGCACAGGCATCGGAGCAAGCGATCTCCAAATATACCAACTTGCAACACTGCACCACGGCTTCCACGCCTCGGCGACCTCGCGGGCATCGCTGCGGCTGACCGGCTCCCCCGAGAAATACTGGTTGCTGATACCTTGCAGAAGTGTAGGGTCATCGAGCGGCATCACGTTCGGACGGCCCAGATGAAACAAAAGAAACATGTCCGCAGTCCAGCGGCTGATGCCTCGGATGGCGACCAGCTCATCGACGATGGCTTCATCGGTCATGCCGTCCCACTCGCCCACATGCAGGCGGCCGCTGTCGAAATGCAGCGCGAGGTCGACAAGGTATTCCACCTTGCGCGCGGAAAGACCTGCAGCGCGCATGTCGTCCACCTTGAGACGCAGCACGTTGCCGGGCGTCATCTCGGTGGGCAGCAACGCGAATTTCTCCCAGACCCGCTGCGCCGACGCCACCGCCACCTGCTGGCCGACGATGCTGCGCGCAAGCGTCGTGAACGCGTCACCGCGCAGCGTCAGCGAGACATTGCCGAGCTCCGGAATCAGGCGGCGCATCACGCGATCCTTCTTCATCAGATGCTTGCAGGCCTCCTGCCAGTAACTGGGCGGCTGCAGATTCGGCGCACTGTCGTCGCCCGTTTTCTTGATCGTCGCCATGACTCAATACTCCCGCACCAGGTTCGGTTGCGGAAGCAAGACCGGACACTCACGGGCGGGCATCGCGCACCCGCCCCGGTTCAACTTCCATTTGCCGGACAGATCGATCACTGAGCGGCCTCCCAGGTCGTGCCGGTCGCCGAGTCCTTGAGGACGACGCCCTGCTCCAGCAGTTCCTTGCGGATCCGATCGGCCTCGCCCCAGTTCTTGGCGGCCTTGGCAGCGGCGCGCGCCTCGATCTGCACCGCGATGGCCGCGGCATCCAGACCCGATGCACCCGCACCCGCCTGCAGAAAACGCTGTGGATCGTCCTGCAGCAGGCCGAGAAAACCACCCAGCGCCCGCAGCAGGCCGGCCGCCTCGGGCGACTTGCCTCGATTGACCTCACCCGCCAGATCGAACAGCACGGCGATGGCTTCGGGCGTGCCGAAGTCCTCGTCCATCGCCGCACGGAATCGCGCAGCGTAGGCATCGTTCCAGTCCACCTCAACATCGGCGGCTGGCACCAGGCTCAGCGCGGTGTAGAGGCGCTTGAGCGCGTTGCGTGCATCATCCAGATGCACGTCGCTGTAATTCAGCGGGCTGCGGTAATGGGCGCGCACGACGAAGAAACGCACGGTCTCCGCGTCGTATTCCTTGAGCACATCGCGGATCGTGAAGAAGTTGCCCAGCGACTTGGACATCTTCTCGTTGTCCACGTTGATGAAGCCGTTGTGCATCCACACCTTCGCAAGCGGCTTGCCGTGGGCACCCTCGCTCTGCGCGATCTCGTTTTCGTGGTGCGGGAACTGCAGGTCGGCACCGCCGGCATGGATGTCGAAGGTCTCGCCCAGCAGCGCGCAACCCATGGCCGAGCACTCGATGTGCCAGCCGGGGCGGCCTAGGCCGTAGGTGCCGTTCCACTTGGCGTCGTCAGGCTCGGTCGGCTTGGCGCTCTTCCAGAGCACGAAGTCCAGCGGATCTTCCTTGCCGTCGAGCACGGCCACGCGCTCGCCCGCATGCAGCTCGTCCAGCGATTTGCCCGAGAGCTTGCCGTAGCCGGGGAACTTGCGCACGGCGTAGTTCACGTCACCGCTCTCGGTGCGATAGGCAAGCCCCTTGCCCTCGAGCTTGCCAATGATGTCCAGCATCTGCGGAACATAGTCGGTCGCGCGCGGCTCGTGCGTCGGGCGTTCGATGCCGAGCGCGTCGGCGTCCTGATGCAGCGCATCAATCATGCGATCGGTCAGGCTGCGGATCGCCTCGCCATTCTCCAGCGCGCGCCGGATGATCTTGTCATCGATGTCGGTGATGTTGCGCACATAGGTCACGCCGAGGCCGCTCGCGCGCAGCCAGCGCTGCACGATGTCGAACGCCACCATCGAGCGGGCGTGGCCCAGGTGGCAGAGGTCGTACACCGTCATGCCGCACACATACATGCGCACATGACCGGGTTCCAACGGGGAAAACTCCTCCAGCGCACGCGACAGCGTGTTGTAGATTCGCAAGCTCATGGGATCAAAAAGTAAGTCTGGATGCAGCTTCACCTGCACCGGCGGCAGGCTTCAGCAGGGTACGGCGCTCTGGAAACGCCCGCGATATAAGCAGTGACAACAGCACACAGGCATGGCACACCCCTCAGCTACAATTCGTCGCAGTATAAGCCCGCGCCGTATTCTCGCGGGTCTCCTCAGTCTTTCCCGAACCCATGAACTCAGCACGCTCCACTGCCTTTTCCCTTCTGCGCGCGGCCATCGTGGCCTGCGCCATTGGCGTCGTCGGTGCGTCGTGGGCGCACGCGGAAGACTACTCGGCCATCACCACGCTGCTCAAGCAAAAGAAGCCCGAACAGGCACTCACGGCCGTGGACAAGCGCATCGAAACCACGCCACGCGATCCGCAACTGCTGTTCCTGCGCGGCGTCGCGCAGACCGATCTTGGCAAGACCAGCGAAGCCATCGAGACCTTCACCAACCTCACCCAGCTCTATCCCGAGCTGCCCGAGCCCTACAACAACCTCGCCGTGCTGCACGCCAAGCAGAACGAGCTTGAGAAAGCCCGCCGCGCGCTTGAAATGGCCGTGCGCGGCAACCCCAACTACGCCGTCGCCTACGAGAATCTGGGCGACATCTACGCCCGTCTGGCCGCCGAGTCGTACGACAAGGCCCAGCGCCTCGATGGCCGCATGACGCCCTCCGTGGCCCCCAAGCTCACGCTGCTGCGCCAGTTGTTCGATGGCCGTGCAAACACCGGCAAAAAGTAGGCCTTCCTTCTTCATTCAAGCTGCTCGCGGCATGTGGGACCGGCCCACGTCGTCCAGGCCGCGATCTCCGGCACCGATCACCACCTTCCCTTTCCATCTCAAGGAGTGAATCCATGTTCTCCCGTCGCAACTCCCTGCTGAGCATTGCAGGCCTTGCCGCTGCCGCACTGATCGGCTCCGCTCCCGCCCTCGCTCAAGACGCAGCGCCCAAGGTCAAGCTCACCACCTCGATGGGCGAGATCGTCGTGCAGCTCGAGCCCGCCAAGGCCCCCAAGACCGTGGACAACTTCCTCATGTACGTGAAGGACAAGCACTACGACGGCACGATCTTTCACCGCGTGATGGACGGCTTCATGATCCAGGGCGGCGGCTTCACCGCAGACATGCAGCAGAAGGCCACCAAGCCCCCCGTTCCGCTGGAAGCCAGCAACGGCCTCAAGAACGACAAATACACCATCGCCATGGCGCGCACCGGCAACCCGAACTCGGCCACCTCGCAGTTCTTCATCAACGTGAAGAACAACGACAGCCTCAACGCCCCCAACCCCGACGGCTACGGCTACACGGTGTTCGGCAAGGTCGTGAGCGGCACCGAAGTGGTCGACAAGATCAAGGCCGTGGCCACCGGCAACAAGGGCGGACACCAGAATGTGCCCACAACACCCGTGGTGATCGAATCCGCCACTCTGGTGAAGTAAGCTCGCGTTCTTTGCTCCAGAGCATCCCTGCAACCCTCTTCGAAAGAATTTCACATCATGAGCAACCCACAAGTTGAAATGACCATCGCCGGTCACGGCACCATCACCATCGAACTGGACGCTGAAAAGGCGCCCAAGTCGGCTGAGAACTTCGTGAACTACGTGAAGAAGGGCTTCTACGACGGCACCGTGTTCCACCGCGTGATCAACGGCTTCATGGTGCAGGGCGGCGGCTTCGAGCCCGGCATGCAGCAGAAGTCGACCGACAAGCCGATCGAGAACGAAGCCAACAACGGCCTCAAGAACGACAAGTACACGCTGGCCATGGCCCGCACGAGCGATCCGCACTCCGCCACCGCCCAGTTCTTCATCAACGTCGCCGACAACGGCTTCCTGAACCACACCGCTCCCACCGCACAGGGCTGGGGTTATGCCGTGTTCGGCAAGGTGATCAAGGGGACCGAGATCGTTGACGCGATCAAGGGTGTGAAGACCGGCCGCAAGGGCTTCCACGACGACGTGCCAAAGGATGACGTGGTCATCGAGAAGGCTGTCGTTCTGTAATTTTTTGGTTTTACGAAGCCTTTCGGCTTCGATGGTGCCTCCTTTGGAGGTGCCAAAATGGCCCTTCATGCGTTGTTGCGCTTTCTTGCCGTACGAGAGTACTGTCAGCGAAAGCGACGCCTAGCCTGAAGGGCCATTTTGTCATTGGGGTGCTGATTCAAGCACCATGGGCTTTGCGGTGGCCCGCTGTTTCAATACCGCACTCGCTTTTCATTTTTCCTACATGACCTTGCAGCCGCCCGCCATTTCGGAACTTGTCGCTCCTGCGGACTGGCGCGTCGTGGAATTCATTTCCGATCTGCATCTGCAGCGCGAGGAGCCCGCCACGGTGGCGGCGTTCGGGCGCTATCTGCGGGACTCCACGGCAGATGCGGTCTTCATGCTGGGCGATCTGTTCGAGGTCTGGGTGGGCGACGACAGCCTCGACGAAGCGGGCAGCTTCGAGGCCGAGTGCTGTGCGGCGATCGCGCAGGCAGCCAAGGAACGGCCGCTGTTCTTCATGCATGGCAATCGCGACTTTCTGGTCGGGCCACATTTTGCGGGGAGCACCGGCGTGCGGCTGCTTCAGGATCCCACCGTGCTGGACTTCGCAGGCGATCGCTGGCTGTTGAGCCATGGCGACGCGCTGTGTCTTGATGACGTCGAGTACCAGAAGTTTCGGGCCGTGGCCCGCAATCCTCAGTGGCAAGCGCAGCTGCTGTCCCTGCCGCTGGCCGCGCGCCGCGCCCAAGGCAAGAGCGCACGCGCGCAGAGCGAGGCGCGCAAGCACTCGCCCGAGGCCTTCTACGGTGATGTGGACACCGCCATGGCCTTGCAATGGCTGGCCGCAGCCGGCAGCCGCACGTTGATCCACGGCCACACGCACCGGCCTGCGGAGCATGTGCTGCGCGGCGAAGACGGCACGCAGGCCAGACGCGTCGTTCTCTCCGATTGGGATCTCGCCGCCTCGCCGCCTCGCGCCGAAGTCATGCGACTTTCGAGCGAGGGCTTGGAACGCGTGCCCCTCGCCCCCATGTAGGGCGAATGCCGCCCACCGCCATCACCCGATTCCTGCGCCGCGCCACCAACGGCCTGCTCTCCAAGATTGCGCCCGTTCCGGAGATCCCGGCCGAGCTGTGGCTGCAGACCGTGCGGCAATATCCGTTTCTCGCGGCGCTGCCCATCGAGGACCAATCCAAGCTGCGCGCCCTGAGCGCCCTCTTCCTGCAGCAAAAGGAATTCACCGGCGCGCACGGCATGGAGGTGACCGACGCCATGGCGCTCGCCATCGCCGCGCAGGCCTGCCTGCCGCTGCTGCACTGGGGCGATGCGGCCAAGGCGCTGGATTGGTATGACGATTTCATCGGCATCGTCGTGCATCCCGCGGAAGCCGTTGCGCCGCGGCAGAGCACCGACGCGGCGGGCGTCACCCACCACTACAAACAGGTGCTGCTGGGCGAGGCCATGGAGCGCGGCCCCGTCATGCTGGCCTGGCCCGCCGTCGAGAGCGCCGGGCACGACCCCGAGGATGCGAGCAGCGTGGTGATCCATGAGTTCATCCACAAGATCGACATGAAGGACGGCGCGGTCAACGGCCGCCCGCCATTGCAGCTCGGCTTCGCGGGAACCAGCACCGCCGCCGAAGCACGCAGGCTCTGGGCCGATTCATGGAACAGCGCCTACGAGGGCTTCCGCGAAAAGGTCATCATCGCCCAGCGATTCGGCGGCGAGCGCCCCTGGCTCAACAGCTACGGAGCCACCGCGCCCGAGGAGTTCTTCGCCGTGGCCTGCGAGGCCTATTTCGTGCACCGCAGCCGATTCGCGCAGGAGTTTCCAACGCTCACACCGCTGCTCGACGCATTCTTCAAACGCCCGAACGCAGCAGCGTGACGGACACGAGGTCCGTCATGCGATGACGCCAAACACTTCCCGAAGCGCATCCAACTGACGCGGCCCAAGCAAGAGCAGCCGCGCAAGGGCCGCCCCGCCGCGCTGGCTGCGCCCCCGCCCGAAACGCAACGCGC
This sequence comes from Diaphorobacter caeni, assembly GCF_015354245.1. Lineage (GTDB taxonomy): Bacteria > Pseudomonadota > Gammaproteobacteria > Burkholderiales > Burkholderiaceae_C > Diaphorobacter_A > Diaphorobacter_A caeni. The sequence goes on along the minus strand of NZ_JADKYZ010000006.1, from coordinate 99,998 downwards.
CTCGAAAGCGGAGGAAAGCGCGAAGCGCCACAGGGGGTCTACTTACCCCACCCACGTGCCGAGCGCCACGCCATCGCGCCCCGGATCGGCACCGCCGCGCAGCCCGCCAGCGGTGATCTGCACGCCGTGCACCCAGCCGATGGTGTAGTTGTACGGGTTGCGACCCACCTCGTAACCTTGCGCCTGCAACTCGCGCGTAATGAAATGCGGAATGCGGTTGCACACGTCGATGGAATTGCTGGTCGACGAGAAACGCGGTGCGGAAATCGCCTCCTGCATGCCCATGCCGTGGTCGATCATGTTGAGCAGCACATGCAGCACCCCCATCGCGATCTGCGTGCCCCCCGGTGCGCCGAGCACGATCTCGGGCTTGCTGTCCTTGTCGAAAACGATGGTCGGGCAAGCCGACGAAAACCGGCTCTTGCCCGGCTGAATGCTGCCCGCACGTCCCGGACGCGGATCGAACACCCCCATGCAGCCGTTGTAGTAAAAGCCCATGCCCGGCGTGATGATGCCCGAGGGCATCGCCAGCGAATGGGTGAGCGACACGCAGTTGCCATCGCCATCGACCACACTCAGATGCGTCGTGTCCTTGGGCACCGGCGCGCCCGGATTCACCCGAGTCACCTCAAACCGCTTGCCTGAGCGAATCTCCGCCGCGATCTCCGCCGCGCGCTCCTTGGACAGCAGCACGTCCAGCGGCACATCGACGAACGCAGGATCACCGATGTAGCGGTCCTTGTCGGACGTGGCCTTTTTCATCGCCTCGCTCACGAGCTTGAGATAGTCGACGCTGCCATGCTCCATCGCGCCCAGGTCGAACTGCTCGAGAATGTTCAGCATCTCCAGCAGCATCGCGCCACCGCCCGGTGGCTGGTTCGTCGTGATCGTGCGATCGCGGTACTTGCCCACCAGCGGCTTCACCCGCTTGACCGCGCACTGCCTCAGATCGTCCATCGACAGCAGCCCGCCAAGCGACTGCAGATGCTCAATCATCGAGCGCGCCAGATCGCCTTCATAAAACGGCGCGATACCTTCCGCAGCGATCTGCGAGAGCACATTCGCCATGTCTTCGTTGACCAGCTTCGTGCCTATCAGCTTGGGCGACCCGTCCTCGCTGCAATACAGCCGGCGCGCCTCTTCGCAATACTGCAGCCGCGCCAGATTGCTCACCCGCCCCGCGAGCGGCTTGTCGATCCAGAACGAATACATCCCAGGTCGCACGATGCACCCTTCGCGTGCCCAGCGGATGGCGGGCTCGACGACGGCGCTCCAAGGCAAACGGCCATGCGCCGCATGCATCTCGAACAGCCCCTTGAGCGTGGCCGGCACGCCGATCGACTGCGGTCCGATGTCGTTCACTGCACCCTTCAGAATGAAACCAAACCCGTCTTTGGTTTCACCTTCCAGCAATGCCTCCCACATGTCCTCGCGCGCAGCCAGCGGCGCGGGCGAGTGGAAGTCGAAGTATTCATGGACCGACTTGCCCGGCATGTAGACCGCCGCCGTACCGAAGCCAGCGATGCCGCACATCAGCGGATCGACCACGGTCTGCGCCAGCGCGCAAGCCACCGCCGCGTCCACGGCGTTGCCCCCTGCGTTCAAAATCTCGATCCCCGACTCCGCCGCCTCCGGCTGAGCACAAGAAACCATAGCCTGCTTTTTCGTTATCGGGCTCATTTCGTTCTCTCTTGCTTCTTTGGTGAATTTGCTTTCGTGACGGATTTTGTTTTTTGGTTGATTTGAGAGTCTTCGTATTGGGGTGACGATATAGGCCCTCATGCTTTGTTGCCAAGCCTTGCCGTACGAGAGTACTGTCTGCGGCTTGGCGTCGCGCCTGAGGGCCTATCTCGTCATTGTGGTCAATGATTCAAACGCCCCTGCTCTGCATAGCCAGTGGTTTGAATCCAATACCGACTCACTCTTGCGTGTTCAGCATCTCGCGAGTCGCGAGATGCAGCACGAGCGAAGCAAAGTGCCGAACACACCTCTTCAGGTCTGATTTCCGGCGGTTGTCCGAGCAGAGTGACGAAGGAACGCCGCGAGTTCCGCCGGAGGTATTGAAAGCGCGTTTTTGGTTACTTTTTGCGCGCCGAGCAAAAAGTGACTCCGCCGCCGGGCGGAACTCCCGGCCCCCGCCCTCAACCAACCACAACATCAAAAGCCAACCAACAAAAAACTCACTTGCTACTCAAATTCAAAGAATTCAAAGTAGGCCCCCAAGCTGCCGTATCCCGCTTGGTCACTTCCATCACCTGCGAAGCCGCCCCCGCCATGGGGATCACCATCATGGCGCGAAGCTTCTCCTGCACCTCAGGACTGTTATGGAACGCCTTGGTGGCCTCGTTCAGCTTGTTGACGATGGCAGCCGGCGTACCCGCCTTGGTGACGATGCCGCTCCATCCCATGTAATCAAAATCCTTCACCCCCAGCTCATTGGCCGCCGGCACGTCCGGCAACTCGGCCAGACGCTTGGGAGCGAGCACGACAAGCGGCACCACCTTCTTGGCCTTGATGTGCGGGAGCGCCGTGCCCACGACGGGCGCCATCACCTGGGTCTGGCCGCCGATGGTGGCCATCACGCCGTCAGGCTCGCCCTTGAAGGGAACGTGCACCATCGATACGCCGAGCTTCTTCTGCAGCAGTTCGACCGCGAGCTGGGTCGAGTTGCCCAGACCTGCAGAAGCAAAGTTCAGCTTGTCCGGATGGGCCTTGGCGTACTTCACCAGATCATCGAGCGACTTGAAACCCGTCTCCGGATTGACCACGAGCACAAACGGCACGGTGGTCAGCATACCCACGCCGGTGAAGTCCTTTTCGGGATCGTAGGGCAGCGGCTTGTAGGTGAACTTGTTGAGCACCATCTGCGAGACGCCGCCGAACATCAGCGTGTAGCCGTCCGCTGGCTGGCTGAGCGCCTGCTGCGCCGCGATGATGCCGCCCGCGCCGGGCTTGTTCTCCACGACGATGCTGCCGCCGATCGCCTTGCCCGCGTGCTCGGCCCACAGGCGAGCCACGGTGTCGGAGCTGCCGCCCGCCTGCTGCGAGACGATCAGGCGAACGGGACGGTTCGGGTAACCGGACGCTGCGTCCTGCGCCATCACGGGGGTCTGCGCAAGCAGCCCCACGGTCCATACCGACGCCACGATTTTGGCGATGCAGAAATGTTTCTTCATACTCACGAATCCTGTTAGGTCAATCAGCAGCGTCGTGCTGGAAAACCGCATTATTTGCGTGACATCGCCGTTACACCAGTGAATTCACAAGATACATGTATTAGTATTTACTCATGATTGAAAAAGACCAGATGGCCTGGGCCCGCCGCCTCAAGGTCAAGCACCTCGAATCCTTTCTGGTCCTCGACGAGGCCGGAACACTCACCGAGGCGGCCTCCCGCATGCACATGACCCAGTCAGCCATGTCGCACTGGCTGGCCGATCTGGAGGAACTGGTCGGCATGCAACTGGTCACGCGGGGACGACGCGTGCAGCTCACGCCCGCCGGCGTGCTGGTCAAGCGCCTTGCGATCAGCGTGCTGGGAGACATCTCCCGCACCCACAAGGAGCTGGGCGCGGTGGCCCAGGGCCTCACTGCACGGCTGCAGATCGGCAGCGTCTGGGCAGGCGTGGCACGCGTCGTGCCGCAGGCGCTCGCGCAATTTCAGGCGCGTTATCCGCACATTTCCGTCTACGTGACGGAAAGCCCATTCACCAATCTGCTCGAGGGACTGGCCAACAAGGAGCTCGACGTGGTCGTCGGATCGCTGGATTCACGGGCCTATCGGGACCAGTTGGAGCACCGTGAGCTGTTTGAAGACAACGTCTGTCTGGTCGTTGGAAAAGCCAGCCGTTTCTGGAACAGCGACGAGAAACCCGTGCACCTTGCCGAACTGCAGCATGACAACTGGATCATGCCGCCCAAGGGCACGCTGATGCGCACGCAGCTCGACACCGCGCTGCTCGACAACGGCTTCTCATGGCTACTGCCCAAGGTGGAAACCGCCGCCATCACCACACTGCAGGCGCTGGTGCACACGGGCGACTACATCGGCGTGTGCTCCGAGGCCATGGCGCAATACCAGGCTGCGCTTGGCAACATGAAGATCCTGCCGCTCGACATGACGATCCGCTTCGGCCCCGTGGGCGTCGTCTGGAACCGCGACAACAACTCCGAGGCCGTGCGCCTGTTCGTCGAACACCTCACGGCATCGATTCCCCGCTGAATCGTCAGCCGCGCTGCGACGTGGCCTCCGCCGCGCGCACGATGCTCTCGGCGTCCACGCCGAAGAACGAACGCAGCGCCGCACGCGTGTCGCTGCGGCCAAAGCCGTCGGTGCCAAGCGTGAGGTAGACACGACCGCTGGGCGCGTAGGCGCGCACGGATTCGGGGACGGCGCGCACATAGTCGGTCGCCGCGATCACCGGCCCGTCGGTGCGGGCGAGCAGTTGCGCGATCCATGGCTGCTCACGGCCCGATTCACCACCCGCCTCGCCGCGCAGCATCCGCTGCTCACAGGCCTGACCATCGCGCGCCAGCTCGCTCCAGCTGGTGACGCTCACCACATCCACCTGCCAGCCACGCGCGGCCAGCGCAGCGGCGGCCTTGCGCACCTCGGTGAAGATTGCGCCCGAGCCAAGCAGCGTCGCGCGTCGGTTCTGCGGCGCCGACGAGTTGCCAATGCGCTCGAGCACATAGCCCCCGCGCAGCACGCCCTGCTCCACGCCCTGCGGCAGATCAGGCTGCGCGTAGTTCTCGTTCATCAGGGTGACGTAGTAGAAAACATCCTTCTGCTCGACCATCATCTCGCGCATGCCGGCGTCCAGAATCACCGCGAGCTCACCCGCATAGGCCGGATCGTAGGCCTTGCAGTTGGGAATCGTCGCGGCGACAAGGTGGCTGCTGCCGTCCTGATGCTGCAGGCCTTCGCCGCCCAGCGTGGTGCGCCCCGACGTCGCGCCCAGCAGAAAGCCGCGTGCACGCTGGTCCGCAGCCGCCCAGATCGCGTCACCCACGCGCTGAAAGCCGAACATCGAGTAATAGATGTAGAACGGCAGCATCGCCATGCCGTGCACGCTGTAGCTGGTAGCCGCGGCCGTCCAGCTCGCGATGGCACCTGCCTCGCTGATGCCTTCCTCGAGAATCTGGCCGTCGAGCGCTTCGCGATAACTCAGCACCGAGCCGATGTCTTCGGGCGCATATTGCTGGCCTACGCTCGAATAGATTCCAACCTGCTTGAACAGATTGGCCATGCCGAAAGTGCGCGCCTCGTCCGCCACGATGGGCACGATGCGCTTGCCGAGCTGGCCGTCCTTGAGCAGCGTGCCCAGCATGCGCACAAAGGCCATGGTGGTGCTCATTTCCTTGCCTTGCGCCTCGAGTGCGAACTGCGCATATTGCGCCATCGGCGGCACGGCAACCGTTTCGCAGGCGGTCTGGCGGCGCGGCAGATAGCCACCGAGGCGGGTGCGCTTGTCGCGCAGATAGCGCATTTCCGCACTGTCTTCGGCCGGTTTGAAGAATTCGAGACTGGTCGCCTGCTCGTCGGTAAGCGGCAGATTGAAGCGGTTGCGGAACTCGATCAGATCGGTCTCCTCGAGCTTCTTCTGGCTGTGCGTGGTCATCTTGCCCTGCCCCGCCGTCCCCATGCCGTAGCCCTTTTTGGTGTGCGCCAGAATCACGGTGGGCTTGCCCGTGGCCTTTGCCGCTGCGGCATAGGCGGCATGGATCTTCACGAGGTCGTGCCCGCCGCGCTTCAAGCGATCGATCTGCTCGTCCGTCATGCCCTGCGCGAGCGCGATGAGCTCCGGGCTCTGGCCGAAAAAATGGTCGCGGTTGTAGCGCCCATCCTTGGCGGCGAAGGTCTGCATCTGTCCATCGACGGTGTTGCCGAGCGTGCGCGCCAGCGTTCCTGTCACATCACGCGCGAACAGCCCATCCCAGTCGCTGCCCCACAGCAGCTTGACCACGTTCCAGCCCGCTCCTGCGAACAGCCGCTCGAGCTCGTCGATCACGCGGCCATTGCCGCGCACCGGTCCGTCAAGGCGCTGCAGATTGCAGTTGACCACCCACACCAGATTGTCGAGCCCTTCGCGCGCGGCCAGCGTCAGCGCGCTCATGCTTTCCGGCTCGTCCATCTCGCCATCGCCGAACACGCCCCAGACCTTGCGCCCCGCGCAATCCAGCAGATTGCGGTGGGTGAGATAACGCATGAAGCGCGCGTGGTAGATGCTGCTGATCGGACCGATGCCCATCGAACCCGTGGGGAACTGCCAGAAGTCCGGCATCAGCCACGGATGCGGATAGCTCGACAGCCCCTGCGCGCGCTCCCCGGGCGCGACGATTTCCTGACGGTAGTGCGCGAGATCGGCCTCGCTGAGATGACCTTCCAGAAACGCCCGCGCATAGACGCCGGGCGCGCTGTGCGGCTGGAAGAACACCAGATCCCCGCGATGGTTCCGCGCATCGTCGCGCGCGTGGAAAAAATGGTTGAAGCCGATCTCGAACAGATCGGCCGCGCTCGCGTAGCTTGCAATGTGCCCACCCAGTTCGCCATAGGCCTTGTTGGCGCGCACCACCATCGCCAGCGCGTTCCAGCGCATGATGGAGGCGAGCTTTTCCTCGACCGCCAGATCGCCAGGGAACACCGGCTGCGACTCGACGCTCACGGTGTTCACATAGGGCGTGTTCAGATCCGGCTGCCAGCCGATGCGCTGCGCACGCGCCATGCGCGCGAGTTCGTCGAGCACAAAGCGCGCACGCTCCGGACCTTCGGTGGCGACCAGCGCCAGAAAGGCTTCGCGCCATTCGGTGGTTTCGTCGGGATTCGCGTCCATGGTGGAGGAGCCAAGTGTCAGGGATGAGAGGGGCAACGCAGCATTCATCTCCGAGACTCTATGAAAAGTCGCGAAGAATGTGATGCCGTTTGCGTCGCAGCCAGCCTATTTTTCAGCACAATATGCCGAGATTGGCAATTTGTGAAGCACATGAAGCTGGACACCACCGATTTACGGATTCTCGCCGAGCTGCAGGCCGATGGCTCGCTCTCCAACGTGGAGCTGGCGCGCCGCGTGCACCTCTCCCCCTCGCCCTGTCTTGCGCGCGTGAAGACGCTCGAAGCCGAGGGCGTGATCGAGCGCTATGTGGCGCTGGTGAGCGCGGCCACGCTCGGTCTGGGCCTGAACGTGTTCATCAGCATCAGCCTCAAGTCCCAGAACAAGGAGGCGCTCGCCGACTTCGAGCGGCGCATCGCCGAACACGACGAGGTGATGGAGTGCTACCTGATGAGCGGCGACTCCGACTACCTCATCCGCGTGGCCCTGCCCGACATCGCCGCGCTGGAACGCTTCATCGTCGAGCAGCTCACGCCGATTGCCGGAATCGAGAAGATCCGCTCGAGCTTCGCGCTCAAGCAAGTGCGCTACAAGACGGCGCTGCCGCTGCCGACACGCTGAAATCAGCGCACGCCGCTGAGTTCAGGCGGCCACCGCGGCGCGCTGCTCCAGCCACCCGGAAAACGCCGACAGCTCGGCCATGCGCAACTCGTGCGCGCCTTCGAACTCGCGGTAGGTGAGCGACAACGGCAGCGCGCTGACCTGCTGACGGATGAACTCGCCATGCGCGATGGGAATCACGGTGTCCTGCAGCCCCTGGCTCACCCAGAGATGCTTGCCCTCGAACGCCGCAGCGGGCGCCATCTGCGTGGCGATCTCGGGCAGCATGCGGCTGTGCAGCGCCATCGCGCCCGCCACCAGCTCAGGGCGTGTGAGCAGCACCGACAGCGCCATGATGCCGCCTTGGCTGAACCCGCCGACGATCACGCGCGACGCTGGCACGCCCAACTGCCTCGCGCTGGGCTCCAGCGTCTGGATCAGCAGGCTGCGGCTGGCGGCCTCCTGCGGATGGTTGATGGTGCGCGACCCATCGGGGTTCACCGAGAAATCAAACCACGCATTGGCATTCGGCCCCATGCGGTAGGGAGCACGCAGACTCAGCACATGGAAGGTCTCGGGCACGTACGGCGCGAGCCCGAACAGATCCTGCTCGTTGCTGCCGACGCCGTGCATCAGCACCAGCAGCCAAGGCTCGGCCACGGAACCGGACGCGGGCCGGTGAAGAAAACTCAAGGGAATATCAAGCATGAATTTCGCGGCCGTCAAGGCCTGCCGTTGAACGTGAAAAAACGATGAAAAAGCGCTTCTGTCCATGGATTGTGAACAACGGGCCAGAGTTCCCTCAGTGGATTCCTGTGGCGTGATCATGGAAAAGCGAGCCACTCAGAGCGTGTTGACGATCTCAGCGCGAGGCTTGCAGGATGCGGATCGGGATGGGCTGCCGCGCCTGCAAGGCCGTGTGGAGATCGTCCACACGCTCTCAGAACCCGTCACGCACCCGCCCGCGCTGCGCCTTCACGCCCGAGCGCTGCGTCTTGCTCTGCAGCCTGCGCTGCTGCGAGCCCCAGGTCGGCTTGGTCGCGCGGCGGGCGCGGCGCACGACGGCCACGCCGTCGATGATTTCCTGCAGACGCTGCAGGCCGTCGAGGCGGTTGGCTTCCTGCGTGCGGTGCTGCTGGGCCTTGATGACGATGACGCCATCCTGCGTGAGGCGCTGGTCGCTGAGCGCGAGCAGGCGCTGCTTGATCTCGTCGGGCAGCGACGATGCGGACACGTCAAAGCGCAGGTGCACCGCGCTCGATACCTTGTTGACGTTCTGCCCGCCCGCGCCCTGCGCACGGATGAAGCGGAACTCCACTTCGCGTTCGTCGACCTGCGGCGTCATGCCCATCGTGCCCATCCCGTTCATCACGCCCTCTCGCCGTCCTTCAAGGCCGCGAGCAAGGCGTCAAGAAAGGCCTTCGGGCGCTCGAACTGCACCCAGTGTCCGCAATCGGGCACCAGGGCAAAGCCGCGAAAGTCTGGGGCCGTCGCGGCGTAGGCCTGCTCCAGCGCCGTGATCCACTCCTTGTAGAGCGCATCCTGCGCGCCGTAGATGGCGTGCACCGGGCACATCACTTGCGGCAGCGAACGCGCAAGGATGTCGGTGTGCGCGAGGCGGCGACGCTGCATGCGGTCGCGCACCACGTTCGCCACATGCACCTGAAGGGCCTCGCCCTCGATCAGCGAATGGTCCGACAGCATCAGCGCGCCCAGATTGAAACGGTGCACGTCGAGCTGCTTTTCGGGCGGCAGGTGGCGCCAGGCCTTGAGCTCAAACTGCCGCTTGGGCACCACGCCCATCGCGGGCGCACCCACCAGCACCAGCTGGCGCGCAAGCTCGGGATGCGCGGCGAGCAGCATGCCCGCCGTCATCCCGCCGAACGAGAAACCGACCAGATCGCACTGCTGAAGTCCGAACAGCTCGCGCATGCTCTCGCACAGCGGCTCGATGATGGCGTCGGCGTCGCTGCCCACTTCGGGCGCTGCGGAGTCGCCAAAGCCCGGCAGATCGACCGCCCAGACCTGACGGCCCGCGGCAACCAGATCGGCGATGTTGCGGATCCAGTGCATCCAGCTGCCGCTGCCGCCATGGAACAGCACCAGCGGCAGGTCGCCCGCAGCGAGCTCGCCCCAGACATGCCAGACGATGTCGCCATTGGCGCTGGCGGTGCGGTGCACCGTGGCCGACGCCTCAAGCGGACCTGCCGTTGCGGGCAGAGGCAATTGCGCGAGCACTTCCTCCTTCATCGCGCTCACGCCTTCCATCCGGCCATCGCGTCGATCGCAAGGCCATAGCCCGCCACGCCGAAGCCGCACATCACCGCCTTGGCGGCGGCGGAGAGATAGGAATGGTGACGGAAGGCCTCGCGCGCATGCACGTTGCTGATGTGCAGTTCGATCATCGGCACGCCCGTGCCCTTCACCGCATCGAGCAGCGCCACGCTGGTGTGGGTGTAGGCCGCGGCGTTGAGCACCAGGCCACGCAGCTTGCCCTCGGCATGCAGGCGGCCCGCCTCGTGGATCCAGTCGACCAGCTCGCCCTCGTGATTGCTCTGGCGAAACACCAGTTCAAGACCGTGGCGCTGGCAGGCTGCCGCGCAGATCTGCTCGACATCGGCCAGCGTCTGCGATCCGTAGACCGCCGGTTCGCGCGTGCCGAGCAGGTTGAGGTTGGGGCCGTTGAGGACAAAGACGCTTTGGGTCATGGTGTTCTTCTGTTTCCGGAATGGGTTCGCCGCGCCTGCACGTTCGAGTGCATTCACTCTTTCACCGAGCGCGGCCTGTCAGCTGAGATTATCGTTCTCCCACAACGCAAAACGGCCCCGAGGGGCCGTTGGGACGCAAAGCGCCGATTTCAGCTTCGCATGTCAGCGCCGAACATCAGCGCCAGTTGCGATCACGATGATGGTGGTGGCGGTCGCGGTGACCACCCCGATACCCGCCGCCGTAATAAACGGCAGGAGGTGCCACCACGACCGGCGGGGCGTAATAAACCGGTCGCGCAGGACGGTAATACACCGGAGGTGGCGGCGGAACATAGACGGGCTGGGGCGCATAGTAGGCCGGAGGCGGGCCATAGTAATAGGGCTGAGGCGAGGCCACGCCCACCGCGACGCCGGGCAACCCGACACCTACCGACCACGACACGCCACCGTGCGCCTGAGCGGTGCCGGCGGCCGTCAACATTGCCAGAGCGACGCCTGCGCTGGCAACCAGAGCATAAAGAGAGCGACGTTGGATCATGAGATTCTCCTTGGAACAAGGGTGAGAGCGGAAGGATTTCACTGGCGCTCACCGACTTCGGCGTTGGGGTACTGACTCCTTAACGCGCGACATGCCATTCAGGATGTCATGATCTTTGACATTTGTTGTGTCTGAAAGTTGCAGGAACCGCAGCGGTCAGGATGTATCCGTTTGCAATAGCCCTGAAAACCCGCCCGCCGTGTCGTTCAGAAGTTACAAAACCCGACGACTATGTCGTTCAGCCACGACCGCCACCACGCGGGGTGCGCGGGCTCATGGTGCGAAAGCCATCGCCCTCGATCTCGACGATGGCCTGCGGTTGCAGCTTGTTGAAGTCGATCTCGCAGCCTTGACTGCTGGGCGTGAAGACCAGCTTGGCGCCGGGCGCGACGGCAGGCACGGTCTGGTGCAGCGGCCGCGACAGATCCACAGGAGAACGCGTGGAGCGATAGAGCAGCTCATTCTTCGAACTATAAAGTTCATAGCACGCCGCCTGTGCCTGAGACACGGACAAGGCGCAGAGCATGGCCGCTGCGAACAGGCCGCCAGCACGTGAAATCGAAGACGTCGTCATATCGCTCTCCCTTCCAACAAAGCGGCATCGGTGTGCCGTCATGCGCTCCATTATTGCTACTTGGGCCGCAAAAGCCATAGCGGATTTCAACTAAATCGACCCGCTCATATGCCCACATGCAAATGGGTCGAGTTCTTCACCTCCTCCATGACCGCATAGGTCCGCGTCTCGCGCACGCCGGGGAGTTGCCAGAGCACCTCGCCCGCAAAGCGGCGATAGGCCTCCATGTCGGCCTGCCGGGTCTTGAGCAGGTAATCAAAACCGCCAGCGACCATGTGGCACTCCATGATTTCCGAACGTGTCTGCACCGCCGCGTTGAACTGCTCGAACACATGGGGCGTCGTCCGGTCGAGCAGCACCTCGACGAACACCAGCATGCCCGCGCCCAGCAGCAGCGGATTGAGCCGCGCCTCGTAGCCAAGGATGTAGCCGTCCCGCGTGAGCCGCTGCACCCGCGCCAGCACCGCCGTGGGCGACAGCGTCACCTCTTCGGCGAGCTTCAGGTTGGCGATGCGGCCATCTCGCTGGAGGATATTCAATATCTTTCTGTCAATCCTGTCTATTTCCACTACAAAACACCTATTTTGAATTGAATGATTCGCCAATCACAGGCCTATTTCGAACATTAATTCTGTCGCAAAACCGAGATGATCGCCACATACTGAAATTCAGCCACTCATCGCACACCATGAACACTGCCTCCGCTGCCGCACACCCGGCCTTCGCTCCCCGCGCCCAGCAAGACAACGCCCTGCGTCAGGCCATCACCGCCGCCTGCCGCATCGCCGAGCCCGAAGCCATCGCTCCGCTGCTCGCCATGGCGCGCGTGCCTGCCGACCGGCAGGGCGCGGTGCACGACCTCGCGCTGCAGTTGGCGCGCAATCTGCGCGAGCGCAAGTCCGACCAGGGACGCGCGGGCATCGTGCAGGGGCTGCTGCAGGAATTCGCGCTGTCGTCACAGGAAGGCGTGGCGCTGATGTGTCTGGCCGAGGCGCTGCTGCGCATTCCCGACGCGGCCACGCGCGACGCGCTGATCCGCGACAAGATCAGCAACGGCGACTGGGACCGCCATCTGGGCAAGAGCCCCTCGCTGTTCGTGAACGCAGCGACCTGGGGCCTGCTCATCACCGGCAAGCTGGTGGCGACCCACAGCGAAGGCGGACTCAAGGACGCCCTGCGCCGCATCACCGCGCGCGGCGGCGAGCCGCTGATCCGCAAGGGTGTGGACATGGCGATGCGCATGATGGGCGAGCAGTTCGTGACCGGCGAGACCATCGCCGAGGCACTCAAGCACGCCGCGCCGCTCGAGGCCGAGGGCTTTCGCTACTCCTACGACATGCTCGGCGAGGCCGCGCTCACCGCCGACGATGCCGAGCGCTACATGCAGTCCTATGTGGACGCGATCAACGCCATCGGCAAGGCGTCCAACGGTCGCGGCGTGTATGAAGGCCCGGGCATCTCGATCAAGCTCAGCGCGCTGCACCCGCGCTACAGCCGCGCCCAGCACCAGCGCGTGATGGACGAGCTGTACCCGCGCGTGCTCAAGCTCGCCAACCTCGCTCGCCAGCACGACATCGGCCTGAACATCGACGCCGAGGAGGCCGACCGCCTCGAAATCTCGCTCGACCTGCTCGAGCGCCTGTGCCACGAGCCATCGCTGAAAGGCTTCAAGGGCATAGGCTTCGTGATCCAGGCGTACCAGAAGCGCTGCCCCTTCGTCATCGACTTCGTGATCGATCTCGCGCGCCGCACCCATCACCGCCTGATGGTGCGGCTGGTCAAGGGCGCCTACTGGGACAGCGAGATCAAGCGCGCGCAGGTCGACGGCCTCGCCGACTATCCGGTCTACACGCGCAAGTCGCACACCGACGTGTCCTACATCGCCTGCGCGCGCAAGCTGCTCGCCGCGCCCGACGCGATCTATCCGCAGTTCGCCACGCACAACGCGCAGACCCTGGCCACTCTCTACACGCTGGCCGATCCCGCGACCTATGCACCGGGCCAATACGAATTCCAGTGTCTGCACGGCATGGGCGAGCCGCTCTACGAGCAGGTCGTCGGCAGCCAGAAAGGCAAGCTCGGCCGCCCCTGCCGGGTCTACGCGCCCGTCGGCACGCATGAGACGCTGCTCGCCTACCTCGTGCGCCGTCTGCTCGAGAACGGCGCCAACACCTCGTTCGTGAACCGCGTGGCCGACAACAACCTGCCGCTCGAATCGCTGATCGAGAACCCCGTGGACACGGTCGATGCCGACACGAAGAAGGAAGGCCGTGTCGCCCTGCCCCATCCGCGCATTCCGCTGCCGCCCGCGCTCTACGGCGGTGAACGCGTCAACTCCGCCGGTCTCGATCTGGCCAGCGAATCCACGCTCTCGGACATCGACGCCGCGCTGCGCGCCAGCGCCGCCCAGCCTCAGCGTGCCGAGCCGCTGATCGCAGGCCATCGCAGTCAGGGAACGGTCGCCGACGTCACCAATCCCGCCGATCGCCGCGAGCTCGTCGGTCAGGTGCAGGAAGCGACAGAAGCCGATGTGGACGCCGCGCTCACCGCCGCGCAGGCCGCCCAGAGCACGTGGGCGGCAACAGCACCCGCCGAGCGCGCCGCACTGCTGTGCACGACGGCCGATCTGCTCGAGGCAGAACTGCTTCCGCTCGTTGCCCTGACGATGCGCGAAGCTGGCAAGACCGCCGCCAACGCCGTCGCCGAAGTGCGCGAGGCCGTGGACTTTCTGCGCTACTACGCCGCACAGGCCGAGCTGCTGCAAAGCGACGCCGCAAGCTACGCGCCGCTCGGCCCGGTCACCTGCATCAGCCCCTGGAATTTTCCGCTTGCCATCTTCATGGGCCAGGTGTCCGCCGCGCTGGCCGCGGGCAACACCGTGCTCGCCAAGCCTGCGGAACAGACCCCGCTGATCGCCGCGCAGGCCGTGCGCCTGCTGCACCGCGCCGGCGTGCCCGAGGCCGTGATGCAGCTGCTGCCGGGTCGCGGCGAGACCGTGGGCGCCGCGCTGGTCGGAGATGCCCGCGTGATGGGTGTGATGTTCACCGGCTCCACCGAGGTCGCGCGCATTCTGCAGCGCAATCTCGCGAGGCGCTTCGACGCCCACGGCCAACCAATCCCGCTGATCGCCGAGACCGGCGGGCAGAACGCGCTGATCGTCGACTCGTCCGCGCTCGTAGAGCAGGTGGTCGTCGATGTCGTGTCGTCCGCGTTCGACAGCGCGGGCCAGCGCTGCTCCGCGCTGCGCGTGCTCTGCGTGCAGTCCGACGTGGCCGAGCGCGTGAGCACCATGCTGCGCGGCGCGATGCAGGAGCTGCATGTGGGGGACACCACGCGCCTCGCGGTGGACATGGGTCCGGTGATCGACGAAGAGGCGCGCGCCACCATCGAGGCGCACATCGACGCCATGCGCGCCAAGGGCCATGCGATCTTCCAGCCTCCGGTGCCAATGGACGAGATCGCGAACGGCAGCTTCGTGAAGCCGACGCTCATCACCCTGAACAGCATCGCCGATCTGGGCCGCGAAGTGTTCGGTCCGGTGCTGCATCTCGTGCGCTACGAGCGCGAGAACCTCGACCAGCTGCTCGACCAGATCAACGGCACCGGCTACGGCCTCACGCAGGGCCTGCACACGCGCATCGACGAGACGGTGAACAAGGTCATCGAGCGCGCCCAAGCCGGCAATCTCTATGTGAACCGCAACATCGTCGGCGCGGTCGTGGGAGTGCAGCCGTTCGGCGGTGAAGGCCTCTCTGGCACGGGCCCCAAGGCGGGCGGACCGCTCTACATGCTGCGATTGATGACGCGCCACCCCGCGAGCGCCGCACGCACCGCCCTCGCCCGCACGGCCGCCAAGGTGCCGGACCTCAGCGCGCAACGCGCCCTCCAGGCGCCGTTGCAGGCGCTGAGCGACTGGGCCGCGCAGAACCAACGCGAGCGCGTGCGCACCGCCTGCGCAGCCCATGCCGAATCGGCCTGCGCGGGCATGCTCTGTACGCTGCCAAGCCCTACCGGCGAGCGCAACGAATACCGCGTGCTGCCGCGCGAGCAGGTGCTCTGCATCGCGGGCGACGACGATGCTCTGCTCGTGCAGTTGAGCGCCGTGCTCGCCGTCGGATCGCGCGCGCTCTGGCCCAGCAGCGCACAGGCCCTGCATGCGCAGTTGCCCGCCGCCGTGCAGCAGCGCGTCGTGCTCGCCAATGACTGGAGCCGCGACAGCGTGCATTTCGACGCGGTGCTGCACGCGGGCGACGAAGCCTCGCTTCAGCAGCTCTGCGAGCAGATCGCGCAGCGACCCGGTGCGATCATCAGCGTCACCCACGTCAGTGGCGACGATCGCGTGGCGCTTGAACGTCTCGTGCTCGAGCGCGCGCTCAGCGTCAACACGGCGGCAGCGGGCGGCAACGCCAGCCTGATGACGCTGGCCTGAACGCGGAAGAAGCGAAAGAACGAGGAAGAACGCCCAAGGAACCATTTGCAGACCCCATAGTCGATATGCTCGGCGGTTCCTTCCTGACCCGCCATAACGACAAAGCGACTTTCCATGGGGCAAACACTGCAAATCGGACCTCTCACGCTCGCGTGGGCTTTCATCGTTCTTTTCATTGCCTGGTTTGCGAGCACGCATCTGGCCGAGCGGCTCGCGCGCGGACAGGGCTTGAAGATTGAACGCCACGTCTGGCTGATCGCGCTGCTGGGCTTCGTCGCCGCGCGTCTGGCTTTCGTGGTGCAGTACGCATCGGCCTACTCGGCAAGCCCATGGAGCATCATCGACATCCGCGACGGCGGCTGGGAGCCGGTGGCCGGTCTGATCGCCATCGGCGTCTACACGCTCGCGCTCTGGGTGTGGCAGAGCAAGGCGGCCAAGGCCGTGACGTCAGGGGTCGCGCTGTTCTGCGCGATCTGGCTGGGTGGCACGCTCGGCCTGTCGCTGCTCGCGCCGAGCAACGCCACACTGCCCCAATTCACGGGCGTGGCGCTCGATGCGCAACCCGTCTCGCTGCCCGCGCTCAAGGGCAAGCCCGTGGTCATCAACCTCTGGGCCACCTGGTGCCCGCCCTGCCGCCGCGAAATGCCGGTGCTGATGGCCGCACAGAAGGCCCATCCCGACGTGCAGTTCGTCTTCGTCAACCAGGGCGAAAAGCCCGAGGCCGTGCTGCGCTACGTGCAGCAGATCGGCATGGGCCCGGCGAGCGTGGTGCTCGATGGCGAGGAAAGCCTGAGCCGCATGGTGCAGCAGCGCGCGCTGCCCACCACCCTCTTCTTTGACGCTGCGGGCAAGCAGGTGGCGGCGCGCACGGGCGAGCTGTCGGCCGCGACGCTGGCCCAGCATCTCGAGCAGATCACCGGCGGGCGATAGAAAACGGCGCGGCCGCACAGACAATATACTTTTTAATATAATGTCACGCATCGTGAAACCTCAGACAGAACTCCCCACCGCGGCCGCCCCGGAGGCTCCTGCGCTCGACCTGCAGTCGATGCGCAGACACGCCGGTGACGCCGTTGCCATGCTCAAGCTGCTGGGCAATGAAGACCGCCTGCTGCTGCTGTGCCAGATGGCCGAGCGCGAGCGTACCGTGGGTGAGCTGCAGGAGCTCACCGGCATCGGCCAGCCCACGCTCTCGCAGCAGCTTGGCGTGCTGCGCCGCGAAGGCGTGGTGGACACGCGCCGTGAAGGCAAGTTCATCTGGTACCGCCTTGCCGATGGGCGCGCACTCGATCTGATGCAGCACATTCACCGGCTTTTCTGCGCAGAAGGAGCGCAAGCATGACCTCCATTCTCTGGGACTCGTTCCAGCCCGGCCCCGCCCTCGCCGGCGGTGTGCTGATCGGCGTGGCCAGCGCCATGCTCATCGTGCTGATCGGCCGCATCGCGGGCGTCAGCGGCATCCTCGGCACGCTGATGCAGCGCGACGCCTGGGCGCATTACTTCGGCTGGGGCTGGCGGCTGGCGTTCATCGCCGGACTGGTGGCCTCGCCCTTCGCGTGGCAGCTGTTCGCACCGCTGCCCGCCGTGGAGATGCCGAGCAACCCGCGCATCATCGTGCTCGCCGGACTGCTCGTGGGCTTTGGCACGCGACTGGGCTCTGGCTGCACCAGCGGGCATGGCGTCTGCGGGATTTCGCGCCTGTCGAAACGCTCGCTCGCGGCCACCGCCACCTTCATGGTGTTCGGGGCGCTCACCGTGTTCGTGATGCGCCATGTGTTGAACTGAACCGCGCCCCCGCCAACACAGGACACGCACCATGCTCTCGATACTCTCCGCACTCATCGCCGGCCTGATCTTCGGCCTCGGCCTCATCCTCTCCGGCATGGGCAACCCCGCCAAGGTCCAGAATTTTCTGGATTTCTTCGGCACCTGGGACCCCTCGCTCGCCCTCGTGATGGTGGGAGCCATCGCCGTTGGCCTGATCGCCTTCACCTGGGCCAAGCGCCGCAAAACGGCCCTGTTCGGCGAGCCCATGCAACTGCCCACGGCCCGCACGATCGACACGCGGCTGCTGCTCGGCTCCGCGATGTTCGGCATCGGCTGGGGCCTCGCGGGCTTCTGCCCCGGACCGGCGCTGATGAACCTCTTCACGATGCACAAGGAAGTGGTGATCTTCGTGGTCTCGATGGTCGTCGGCATGCTGCTGCAGCAGACATGGGCCCGCAAGTAAGCGCCTGAACACAAGCGCCCGAATCAGACCCAACCGCCCCAACCGACACAGCCCGCCGCTGCGGCGACCAGCACCACCCACACCGGCGACCAGCGCGCAAGCACCAGAAGCCCGAACGCGAGCAGGGCAAGCGCGAAGTCGGCCGGTGAATGAATGGCGCTGGTCCATACCGGGTCGTACAGCGCCGCCAGCAGCACGCCCACCACGGCCGCATTCACCCCGGCCATTGCGCGTTGCACGCCGGGACGCATGCGCAGGCTTTGCCAGAACGGCAGTGCCCCGATCACCAGCAAAAACGCAGGCAGAAAGATCGCGACCAGCATGACGAGTGCGCCTCCCCAGCCTGACCACCACTGCGCCGACGCCGGCATGGCCGCGCCCAGATAGGCCGCGAACGTGAACAGCGGCCCCGGCACGGCCTGCGCGGCACCGTAGCCCGCGAGGAACACGTCGTTGGAAAGATAGGCTGGCACGACCGCCGACTGCAGCAGCGGCAGAACCACATGTCCGCCACCAAACACCAGCGAGCCCGCCTGATAGAACTTCGCCGCCAACGCCAGCAGCGATGGTTGTCCCGACCCGGCCACAGCGAACGACGCCAGCAGCAGCACGACGAACAGCACCAGCAGCACGCCTCCCGCGCGCTTGCCGATGCCATATCCGTCCTCCTGCGCAAGCGCCGCGCCCTGCGGCAACGGCAGCGCGGCTCGACCGATCAACGCACCCAGCCCCATCGCCGCGACCTGCGCCCACACACCCGGCACCAGCAGCACCAGCATGGCGGCGGCCATCGCCACTGCGGCACGCAGCCGATCCGGGCACAGCGACCGGGCCATGCCCATGACCGCCTGCGCCACCACCGCGACAGCCATCACCTTGAGGCCATGGACGACACCCGACTGCGCGAGCGCGAGCCAGTGCGTCACGCCGAATGCAAACAGCGTCAGCGCGATGGCCGACGGCAGCGTGAAACCGAGCCATGCGGCCAGCGCCCCTGGCCAACCCGCACGCCGCATGCCCAGCGCCATGCCCACCTGACTGCTTGCCGGCCCCGGCAGGAACTGGCACAGCGCCACCAGATCGGTATAACTGCGGTCATCCAGCCAACGGCGACGCTCCACGAACTCGGTGCGGAAATAGCCCAGATGCGCCACCGGCCCGCCAAACGAGGTCAGCCCCAGCTTGAGAAATGCGATGAAGACTTCGAGCATGGGCCGTGGGGACTAGCGAAGAATCACCGTGGGTGCATGCCTTCCACGCCCTTGCCGTCGCGCGAGCCGCGCTCGTCACCGAGGCCCAGACGATCAAACAGCCCACCGCCCATGGCCGCATCGCTCGGTGTACGGCCGCTGGTCTGGTCGACCGACTTCATGAAGTACGCGAGGCCCTCGACCGCCGCTGCCGTGTCTTCGCCGCTGTTCACGGTCGCATCGATGTGGCGCTCCGCGCCGGTGTACACCCGCACCCAGCTGCGCGGGCCGTAGGCGAGCTTTTCCACGAAGGTGAGCGGCACGTCGAACGACGTGGTCGGATAGGCCGTCTCCGTCGGCTGCACCGAGGATTTGTTGCGCACGCGCACCACCTCGCTTGAGCCCAGATGGAAATCCGCGCCGGTCACGCCGGTGCCGGTCAGGTCGGGAACGCCGATCGTCAGGCGCGCGATGCCCGAGCGCGCGCTGGTCCAGTCAGCACCGATCACGGGGCACTGATAGCTGCTCTGCAGATTGTGCTGCCCCTGACTGCAGATCGTGCGATGCGGGCGGATGCTCACCAGCTTGGCGCCGGACTCCGACACGCCCTCCTTCACCTGCGCGGCGATGTCATTGGCGCTCGGCTTCTTCTCGCTCTTGCCGCTGCTCGCACAACCCGTGAGCGCCAACACGCCCGCCATGCCCAACGCGCCGAGCGCAACTGCCAGCCTTGGCTTCATATCTGATTCCTCTTTCCTTCGCCGGTGCTGCCACCAGCCGAAACGGGAGCCGCCAACACAACGCGCTCCACAACTTGAATGACGAATGATAGAAGACTCGACAAGCCCAATCCGCCAGTTGGGCTGAATCGGTGCACCATGCAGCCACCCTTACAGACTGCTCGCCACCTTGCCTATTTGCCAGCGTCGCCGTCGAGAATGCAACATTTTGTGTTTCGGCTTTTAGAATCGGGGCCATCCAACAATTTCACACGAGGGAGTGAACCCCACATGGTCAGGTTGACAAGCGCACTCGCGCTGATGGCGATGAGCTGCATTCCGGCGGTGGCGCAGGCGCACTGCTATTCGATCTACAACGGCAAGGACGAGCTGATCTTCCAGAGCACGCAAAGCCCCATCGACCTGCGCCAGCCGCTCGCCGACGCCGTCAAGAAGCGCTTCACCAGCGACTCCCGCATGGTCTTCACCCCCAACTCGGACGACTGCCCCATCGTGGACAAGACGGTTGCACCGGTCGCCATTCCAGAAACAGGCAAGAAGCGCTGAACCGGCTGGCTTCAATCCCCGAGGAAGTTCAGCCCCGTGCGCCGCACGAATTCCGCATAGGGAATCGGCGGCGTCACGCGCGTTCTGGCGGCGTTCTCCTGCCAGTGCACCCAGCTCTTGCCGGTGCCCGGGTCGTAGACCAGCTTGAAGACGGCCTCGGGCACGCGCACATGGTTCGCGCCGATGGTTCTGGTCGACGCGCCGAACACCGGTCCGGTGATCACGAACACATCCCCATCGGCCCGGTGAATGTAGCGCCGCGTGTCCTGCTCGATCTGCCCCCAGGCCCCGCCGTTGTGCTTGGGATCCTGCGGCACCATGTTGGCCAGAGAAAAGCTCTGCGCCTTGCCCTGCTCCGTCGCCATGTCACCCGCAGCCGCCATGTGGCCGCGTGAATAGCCCGAGCGCTTGTAGTCATCGAGCTGCGCCCGGTCCGCAGACGGCAGTCGACCTTCGGGATAGAACTTGTCCTTGCGCTTGATGCGCGCCCCCGCCTCCAGCCCACGCGCGTTCAGGCGCTGCGCCACATAGAGCGGGGTTTTGGTCTCGCCCGAATGCAGCACCGCAAACTCGTTGAAGCACAGCTCGCGCAGACGCGGCGCATCTTTGACGACGGGAGGACGTGAGGGAAAGAACTGCGGGCAATCACGGAACGATTCCGCCGACGCCGAAAAAGAAGACAGCAAAGAGGCCGAAGCAAGCAGGAGCGGCACGGCTCCGAAAACAGAAAAACGCATGGGGTGAGTATGGCATTCAATGCAATCCATCTGATGCATCTCAACATGCCGATTCGGCCCATTTGACGCAGGCGCTTGCCCAGCGACTCGCATCGGGCTGATTGGTCTTGACGTCGTCTTGACGCCAGCCCCCACAGATCGAAGCCGCGCTTGACGCACGCCTTTCTACATTGAGGCCTTCTCAACACGCAGCTTGCCAAGGCCAAGCCAGCACCTCATGACGAAACCCGTCGCCATCCTGCAGCACGAAACCAATCAGGGCCCCGGCGTGCTGCTCGATCATCTGCAGCACCAGGACATCCCCTACCAGATCATCTGCCCGCCCGCAGACGGCACCGCGCCGCACGACGCCCGCGCCTATCGCGGCATCATCATCCTCGGCAGCAATCACGGGGTGAACGAGCAGCTGGCGTGGATGCAAAGCGAACGCGCCCTGCTGCAATCCGCCATCGCGAGCGACATACCCGTGCTCGGCCACTGCTTCGGCGCACAGATGCTCGCCCACGCCATGGGCGCCAAAGTCTCGCGCAACGCCTGCCCCAACATCGGCTGGAGCCAGATCTGGGTCACCCCCGACGCCCAGCACGACCTACAGATCCCCGCCCACACGATGATGTTCAACTGGCACTACGACACCTTCGAAATCCCACGCGGCGCCACCCGCACCATGTACGGCACCTACTGCCTCAACAAGGGATTCCGCCACGGAAGAAACTGGGCCTTTCAAGGCCACTTTGAAGTGACCGCCCAAAGCCTCGAAGCCTGGTGCAAAGAAGGCCGTCACGAACTGCTGTGCGCCAGCGGTCCCTCCTGCCAATGCGAAAAACAGATCCTCGAGCACCTGCCCGCGCGCATCAACGCCTTGCACGCCGTGGCACGCAGAGTCTACGGCGCCTGGACACGCCAACTGGACCGCACCACGTCATCCATCACCACCCTGCCCCGCCGCCGCACCGAAGCCTGCGACTGGGTGCTCAACTGACGAGCCGACCAGCCAACCAGCCAACGAACTAACGCCTGGCGGCCGCACGATCCTTGGCGCTCGCATAGTTGGCCTTGGCGCGCTGGTTGCACACCGAGCGCGCCTCGCCCACCAGATCATCACATTTCTCCCGCGCCACCGAATTGGCGGCCTTGGCCTTGGCGATGTCCACCTTGTAGGCGCTCTTGGCACTCGGGTTGGCCCGCGCATTGAGCTGCGCCTTCGCCACCGCCACCCGCCCCTTCGCCCGCTGCTTGCACACATCCCGCTCATTCCCCACCAAAGTCCGGCAATGCAGGATCGCGAACTTGTACTCATTGGCGATGCGATGCTTCTCCGCGCTGTGCTCGGCCTTGGTCATGGCGAGACTGGTGGTGGCGAGGGTGGATAGGAACAGTGCGTGAAGCATCTTGAACTTCAAGATCATGAGTAGTCTCCTCAATCATCAAGGTCAGAAAAAAGCAAATTGCAGTTCGGGTCAGGTGACATCCATAGTAAACCGCTCTTGCTCTCCTCAAACGCCCCCGAAAAGCCAGCTCAGAAGGCGAATACGGCAGAACGTGTCGCATCGAACTGATGCGACACCATGCTTCATGGAAATTTCAAAAAATTACCTATAAAATTATTCGCAATCAGTAATTTAAGCAATCGTTGAAAATTCGGAAGCAAGAACAGAAGAAAGAAATGGGAGACGGTACCAGTCATCGGGCCCTCGACGAAAAAAGTCTGCCCCCTCTTCTTGGCGAGCGCCTAGATGATCGAATCAAAAGTGCTTCACACAGTCTGAATCCTTTTTTTCGAATGGCCATAGTAGCCGGCGTGGTCGATGCCGTTAAGTTGCATATCGCTCGCGGTGACAATGTCAATGCAAGCGACAATTTCGGACTGACTCCGCTCATGTTGGCTGCTCGCGCCGACAAGCCTTCAATCTGTGCCCTTCTTTTGGCAGCCGGAGCCGATCCGACTCTTGTTGATCGTTCAGGCAGAACAGCACGCTCCTATATCTCTACGAAAAGTTCGGCGATCCAGCAGTTGCTAACTTCATCGTGTTTCGACGACTCTGTGGAAAACCCCTTGTCACCGGAACATGAAGGTGCGATTGGATCGCCCCCAAAATCCGGCTCAGAAGCATCATTCGTAGATGCAGGTCTGGGAACGGAATTGGACGAGATGAAATGGGAACCCGACGACACGCCAAGTGAAGTCCAACCTGATCCAACGCTCACAATCGTCGCGGGAAGAATACAACACGCGATATCCACACATGCTCCAGTAGAGACAGGAGAGCATTGGCTTGAGGGGCCAACGTCACTACCCGACTCCCCAGCCCCCAAGACAACGGCAGACCAAGTTGATCTTCGTGATCTGCTCAAAACGGCCATCCGATCTGGATTCGCCAAGAATGAACAACTGATAGCTCTATCCCGTCGGATCAAGTGTTCTGATGCGGACTTTGCGCTGTCCGTTTTGAAATCCGCCATGGCAGAGCTACAGGTGGAAGTACTCGATTCGAATCCAATCGGAAATGCATTGACAAATTCCATTGAGCATTCAGAAGCATCGGAACTCTGCCGAGAAACGGTTGACGAATCCGAGCAACTCAACGAAGCATGCTATTGGGTCGAATCAACAATTTCGGGTCGCTGGACACCTTCTCTCATGTTTCTCAAGGAGGCTCAAGCTTTTCGGCTGCTGACCGCAGAACAGGAAATCCAGCTAGGGCAATCCATGGAAGCCGCGATTCAGACCTCCCTCGAAGCACTGGCTGAATGGCATCGAGGAATTTCCACGACCATTGATTTTGGCAGGCTGGTCCTTTCCGGCGCGCGTCCACTTTCGAGTGTCTCTCAGGATTCTGAAAACGATCCCCCCGACAGCTACGAAAAAAATACTGACGACAATGCTGACAGCTCCGACATGCGTGACCACAATGAGGATTTCGATGGACTAGGCCCCTGCGAACAACGATATCCTCGATTCGAGTCTGCGCTGGAGAGGTTGGCCACCACTGCTGACGAGATTTCGAGTCGAGACGGCGCGCGGCTAGCGGCCGTCGAACAATTGTCGCTGACCCGCACATTTCTGCTTGAATTGCACGCTGCGCATCAGAACGATCCTTCCAACGAGTATGCAGTTTTCGACACTGCAATCAGAAGCTACCTGCAGGCACGCGATCATCTCGTTTCGGCCAACCTCAGACTGGCACAACACCTGTCGAGAAAATTCATTCATTCGGGCGAACCCATCGACGACCTCACGCAAGCTGGAAATTTGGGGCTCCTCAAGGCCGCAGACAAGTACGACTGGCGCAAAGGATTCAAATTCTCCACTTACGCAAGCTGGTGGATTCGCCAGAGTGTTTCACGTCACATTGCAGACAGCGGCCGTACCATTCGAATCCCAGTCCACATACACGAAAAGCTCAGACTCTATTCACGCGAACGTCTATCGTTCGAATTGCAGACAGGTCGCGCTCCTACCCGCGCGGAATTGGCCCTGCGACTCAAGTCAACACCCAAATTGATCGATTTGCTGCAGTCGCTCACATGGGAGATGCACTCCATTGAGGATGTTCCACTGGATAACGTCGACGTCCTGCGCCTAGAAGAATCCGACTTGGAACACCCCGAAGGGCGGCTCGCGGCAAATCAATTGAAAAGCATTGTTGACGAGATGCTCGCAAGTCACAAACGAATGCACGCGAATGTCGTCCGTCTGCGCTACGGAATTGGAGTGCCCAGCAATTTCACGCTTGAGGAGATCGGAAGCCGCCATGAAGTGACGCGAGAGCGCATCAGACAAATCGAGCAGAAAGTCATGAGTACTTTTCGCCGAAAGGTGGCATTGCAAGCGCTGAGCAGGAAGCTGTACGGCCGCCCCCTCAGGGGTCTCGCTCATTCTGACCCAGAATTTACTGAACCGGCAAATTGAGTCTTGAAAGCCATTAATGACCACTGAGAAAACCAGAAGCGCACCGCCGAGGGCTGCGGCGATGCTTGAGTCGCTGAGAGGTCTCGGATACTCAACTGCAGCAGCGTTGGCGGACATCATCGATAACAGCATCGCGGCGAAAGCGACGGAAGTTCGCTTGAGCTTTCAATGGAATGGTGCGCGAAGTCGCATACTCATTCTGGACAATGGCGTAGGAATGAATGACGCTGAGCTTGAGGGAGCCATGCGTCTCGGAGACAAAAACCCGGATACGGCACGCTCGGCCGATGATCTGGGGCGTTTTGGAATGGGATTGAAAACAGCATCGTTTTCACAGTGCAGGCGACTCACTGTCTCTAGCATGAAAGACGGAATCCACAGTTGCCTGCGCTGGGATCTGGATCTTCTGGCCTCCAGCAACAACAACGATTGGCTGCTCTTCGAAGGTCCGGCAGAAGGCTCTGCAGCACATTTGAATGTACTGACTGACAAATCAAACGGAACTCTCGTTCTCTGGGAAACGCTTGATCGAATCGTCTCAAAAGGGTTCGATGCCGATGATTTCAACGACGTGATCGACAACGTTGAAGCCCACTTATCGATGGTGTTCCACCGTTTACTGGAAGGCTCGTCCGCGCGGCTCAAACTGCTGATCAACGACCGCCCCGTGGCTCCGTGGGATCCATTCATGTCCGGACACCCAGGCAAGCCATGGGTTTCACCTGTTACCCACCGGCACACCGACTATGGAACGATCTCTCTGCAGTGCCACGTGCTTCCTCATCGGGATCAATTGAACAACGATGAGTTCGAGAAGAATGCCGGGCCATCCGGATGGCCAGCCCAACAGGGTTTCTACATCTACCGCAACGGCCGACTTCTGCTCGCCGGAGGTTGGCTGGGCCTTGGTACACCACGCCGTTGGAATCGCGACGAAGCCCACAGACTGGCACGCATTCAGCTCGACATTCCAAATACGGCCGATATGGAATGGAAGATCGACGTTCGTAAATCCGTGGCTCGCCCGCCCATCGCACTTCGGGGCTGGTTGACTGCTCATGCCACCGATACGCGTACCAAAGCACGCAATGCATTCGCGTTCCGAGCCAGTCCCAGCACGCGCACTTCCTCGACACCCATCGTTCACGCGTGGCGGTCATCGACAACCAAAGCGGGAACCAAGCATCTCATCGACAGATCACATCCCGCCATAGCTGCGGCATTGAGCATCTGCTCCGATCATGCTGACGTCATGGATGCCATGCTGAAGATCATCGAAGAAACCGTGCCGGTTCAGCGCATATGGCTGGACGCAATGGAACAGAAGGAATCGCCGGTCAATCATTTCGCTGAATCGCCTCCAGATGAACTGCTGCATGTGCTGCAGGTGATGTTCAACGACATGATTCAGCGACGTGGCATGAGCGAAGAATTGGCAAGGCAGGCACTGGCCTGTACTGAACCATTTCAGAAATATCCCGACGCGATCAAGGCACTGCAGATCGCGTGAGCCGCACCCGAATTGGAGACAACTGAAAATCATGACGGAACTTGAAACACAAATCACCTCGATCGCGCAGATTCTTATCAGGGCCAAGGGGCCGAAACCGTCTGCAGCAGCAATTTCCGACAACGTTAAACTGGCTGCTGCCACCATGCAGCTCACGCCAGAAGCCTACGATGGGGAAGCAATAATCGCAGAGTTGATGCGTCGGTTCAGCGACAGCATCGCCAGCGACTCCTCTCTTTCAGATTCAAAAGGCCATGAAGACTGGTTCCAGCCATCCATGAAGTCTGACTGGCGCTACTGGCAACGGCTGCAGCGCTACATGGAGCGATCCATGTCCACGACCGTGGTCGGTGCGCTGGACAGATCAACAGACAACATCCTCGCCAAACTTGAGAATCCCGAACGAGCCGGACCGTGGGATCGACGAGGACTTGTCGTCGGGCATGTGCAGTCTGGCAAGACCAGCAGCTACTCGGCTTTGATCTGCAAGGCTGCAGACGCCGGATACAAGATCATCATCGTCCTCGCTGGCCTGCACAATAATCTGCGCTCTCAGACTCAGATGCGCCTAGAAGAAGCGTTTCTCGGTTATGAAACGTCACCTCATCGAGATCCCGGCAACCCCATCGGGGTGTTTTTTGAGGACCAGGATCCTTTGATTCATCCCAACTGCGCGACCTCACGTGACGACAAGGGAGACTTCAATGGCGCAGCCGCAAGAAAATTCTCCGTAACTCCGGAGCAACGCCCTTGGCTGTTCGTCGTCAAAAAGAACAAATCTGTGCTTGAGAAGTTGCTCAAATGGATGCGCAGCAATCATGTCGCGAATGCCACTGACGCTGAGTCCGGACGCAGAATTTCAACGAATCTTCCAATTCTGGTGATTGATGACGAGGCCGACAATGCGTCGATTGACACAGGAGAGCAGGATTTTGACGCGGAGGGTAAAGCAGACCCGGAACACGAGCCCAAAGCGATCAACAGTCTGATCCGCCAGATACTTGCCACATTCGCCAAGTCCGCTTATGTGGGCTACACGGCAACACCATTCGCCAACGTATTCATTCACCGCAGAGGCGCAACCAAAGATGAAGGGGAAGACCTTTTCCCACGCTCCTTCATTGTCAATCTTGCCGCTCCCTCCAACTATGTCGGGCCTGCGCGAGTGTTCGGTTTGACAGGGCCTACAGGTGAACGAATTGGCACACTGCCCTTGATTAGGAAGTTCTCAGATCAGGAGGGTGAAAATCGTACCGGCTGGATGCCAGCAGGCCACAAGAAGAATCATGTCCCTCTCTTCAAAGGTGAAGATGCACTGCCTCCATCTCTTGAAAATGCGATTCTGTCCTTCCTGATGACCTATGCAGTACGGATTTGCCGCGGGCAGAAAAACAAGCATTGTTCAATGCTCATTCACGTCACCCGCCTGACAGACGTGCAGAACAAGGTGCGTGCTCAAGTGGAGCAATACGTGCAACGGGTGACTCAGCGCCTGACCCGAGGCGTGGACGCGGAGAAACTGCTGACTCAATTGCGTGATATGTGGGAGACCGATTTCGAGCCTACTCATGCGGAAATGAAGAACATCCTCGGAGAGGAAGAAATTACAGCCGCGTTGCCCACTTGGGAGCAGGTGCTGAAAGTTCTGCCCGATGCGGCCGTGGACATCGCCGTCAAAACCATCAATGGTTCCGCCAAGGATGCACTCGACTATGTTGAAAAAGAGCAGACGGGCCTGAAGGTGATTGCCGTGGGAGGCGACAAGTTGGCCCGCGGGCTGACGCTTGAGGGTCTGGTGGTCAGCTACTTCGTGCGCACGACGAAGATGTATGACACGCTCATGCAGATGGGCAGATGGTTCGGATATCGCCCCGGATACCTTGATCTCTGCCGTCTATACACCACCGCAGACCTGATCACGAGCTTCGGACTGATCGCTGACGCGGCAGAGGAACTGCGCCAGGAGTTCGACGAAATGATGGCCATTGGTTCAACCCCGGACAAGTATGGCTTGAAGGTCGCCTCACATCCCAGTCTGCTGGTCACTTCACCAATGAAGATGCGCAGAGCTCAGACAATCAATCTCTCGTACAGCGGTGCTCTCACTCAGACCATCAATTTCCCTCGCGCTCATGGCGCACTTCAGAACAATCTGGACGTTACCAAAACACTGATCGAGTCGATGGGGCCACATGCGAAAGCCGCCCCATCTCAGCTAAGACCCGACGGTCCGCACAACTGGAAAAACTCATGGCTTTGGAAAGATATCGATGCATCCAAAGTCATCGAGTTCTTGAAGGCATACTCCCGAGTGCCGAAGATTGACCGCGCAAATGGAAGTGTGATCGCTGAGTTCATAGAAAAAATGAACTCAAAAGACGAACTAAAAAAATGGACTGTGGCGCTGCTTGCCGAGGGCCGGGAGAATGCGCATTTCCGCGGCTATCAAATTGCGAAGGAATACGATATCAGCCGTCTTACAAATCGCAAGTTCCTAGATTCTCAGACTTCAGCAATCGGTGTATTGACAGACCCCGCAGACGAGAGCATCGATACCGGACTCGACGAATGGCAGAATGCACTTCAAGCAAGCGTGGACGCTTGGCAGAAAAAGGGCGATAGCAATTCAACCAAGCCAACCCGACCCAGCAACCAATCGCTTCGTGCGCTCAGACGCAGAGATCGGGGCGAAGCCACTCACAGAGGGATACTGCTGATTTATCCGATTTCCCCTTTCAAATTGAATGACGGCACCCAAACGGAATTGAATATCGAGGGCTGGAACAAACCGATCATCGGATTCGCAGTGAGCTTCCCCAGCAGCGAACACGATGTCTCCGTCGAATACAAGGTCGATCACCTGCTTTGGGAGGAGCAGTATGGCGCGACCGATTGAAGACATTGAGCGGGCATGGGCCTACCTCGACCAGCCCCCGGCAGATGGCAAGGGATGGCGCAGCATTCAGATTTCCCCGTCTGACGGGATATTGGTACACGCAGGGCGCAAGTTTCCGGAGAGAACGGAGGCAATGCTCATCCGATTCAATCAGAACCCTCTGAAACCGAACGGCCAGTTGCCCGACGGAGCAGGCTTCACCATCGAAGTCGTGTCGCAGAACGACTGTTGCTGGTTGGCCTTGAGCAGACGTGAACATGCCATGCCGGAGTTCTTTCTTGCGATGGTCGAAGACATTGTTCAGGCACTTTCATCCTGTACGGTCTCAGAGGAATCGCAGGCACTGACCATCTTTCTGCGCCGCGTGAAGGCATGGCAGGAATTCATGCGCAAGGGCCAAAGTGCTTTGAGTGCTGAAGCTGAAATCGGACTGTTCGGGGAATTGCTTGTCCTCAGAAGAATTCTTGATGAAGGCAAAGACACGGAGCTGACACTTGAATCCTGGATCGGACCACTGCGCGATGGTATTCAGGATTTCCATCTGGGCACGGGTGCCATTGAAGTCAAGTCCACGCTCGCCCTCAACGGCTTTCCGGCAAAGATCGGCTCACTTGAGCAATTAGATGACGCTGTGCGCAAGCCGTTGTTCGTGGGTGGCGTACGCCTGCGCAATACAACATCGGGCATGAGTCTGCCTACACTGATTGAGACGCTGAGAAACCGGTTCCGTAAAGAGCTTCCGGGCTCGCAGCTGTTTGAGGAAAAACTTGTGTCCGTAGGGTATCTGGATATGCATGCGGAGCGCTACACACGCCTCTTCGAAGCCGTCGAAACCCGGTTCATCCTGGTGGGAGCGGATTTCCCCCGCTTTACATCCGGCGCATCAAAGGTCGGCATAGTGAATGCCAGATACGAAATTGACCTCGACAAGGCAGTCGGAGAAGCATGCGACCTCGCAGAGGTACTGAAAAGATTGAAGGTTGGTTGAAATGACATTGGAAGAATTTCTGCTTGAGACCCGTGCCGAGGTTCAAGCCCGTATGCAGGCAGGTCAACTCTACGAGGAGATGATCTTCACGGATATCGTCATGTCACATATGGCGGAGATCGGGATGACCGAGGAGCCCACTGCATGTCGCTATGAAGGTCGAGTCGGCACCGCCACGCTCAGGCTGAGCGGCTACGCAATCACGGACGAAGACGATCAACTCGATCTCTTCGTGAGCCTCCATGCAGGCGTCGACAGCCCGACACAGATTCCGGACTCTGAAACCACCACCGCAGCCAAGCAGGCATTGCGTTTTCTTACGCTTTGCGCAGAGCGCAAAGTGGCATCAAAGCTCGACCCAAGTTCACCCATTCACGCTTTGGCCTCGCGATTAGAGAAAATCTACGTAAATCTGGAGGACATCCGAATCTATGTAATCACTGACCGCGTTTCCAAAAGCAAGTCATTCAAGAGTCAGGAAGTGTCCGGCAAGGCTGTTCGCCTTGAAGTGATGGATATTGAGCGCCTGTTCAGACATATGTCTGAAGGCAAACCACGGGACGAGTTGGTCGTCAACTTCCAAGACCTTTCTGGAACTTCCCTTCCCTGCGTATATGTTCCGGGGGAAGACTGTGATTACGACTATGCGCTGACGGCGATACCTGGTGACGCCCTTCGCCACCTATATGAAAAGTACGGAAGTCGATTGCTGGAGGCGAATGTCCGTTCGTTCCTGAGTGTTGCCAGCTCCAAAAGTGTCAATGGAGGCATTCAATCCACTTTGCGAACAGCACCGGAACGATTCATGGCCTACAACAACGGACTCGTACTCATCGTCGACAAACTTGCCTTGGCAAAAAATGAAGATGGATCCATTGGCATCGCCACGTTACAGGGCATGCAGATAGTTAATGGCGGTCAGACAACTGCGTCACTCTATTTCACCAAGCGCAAGTACCCACAGACTGATCTGAGCCGCGTGAGAATTCCTGCAAAGATCATCGTGATGCGAACTAACGACCCCGTTGCAGAAGAAGCTCTGATATCCGATGTCTCTCGTTTCGCCAATAGCCAGAACTCCGTCAAGCAGTCAGATCTGTCAGCAAACAAGCCCTTTCACGTCGAAATGGAAAAGCTGTCCAGAACAATCTATTGCCCGAACGGGACAAATCAATGGTTCTACGAGCGATCCGCTGGCAGTTACAAGACTCTGCTTACTCGAGAGGGACATACACCAACGAGACTCAAACAGCTCAAGGAAGCCATCCCGGCATCTCGCCGAATCACGAAGACCGACATGGGGAAATATGTAAATGCTTGGAACGGCCTGCCCAATTTTGTGAGTTTGGGTGCTCAAAAGAACTTCACCAAATTCATGGAGTCGATGGCGGCTGCGGATCCCTCATTGGCTCCAGCTCTTCCAACAGTCAATGATTTCAAGTCAATGGTCGCAAAGGCCATTATCTACAAGGCATCAGAGAAGCTCATCCGCCCGATGTTTCCAGCCTTTCAGGCCAACATCACCGCATATACCATTTCAGTACTCGCTGCCAGACTCGGCAATAGGATTGATCTTTCCAGAGTATGGACATCGCAGAATATTTCACCTGAATTGCTTCAACAGATCGAAAGCTGGTCTCGCGAAGTCGACGAGCAACTGAAGAAAACTTCTGCTGGCCGAATGATTTCTGAATGGGCGAAACGCCCCGAGTGTCGCGATGCCGTCATGGAGATGCCCTTATCATCTCCAAGATTGGATATACCGGAGGTTTCGGCATAAAAGTGAGGGTACTCTTGTCGCGCGATTACGCTGCAAAGTTTTTATAGGAGTGCGAAGTATGGAGGTGAACTATTTGTGAGACCAGAAAAAATTCGCCTCAGCGCCACTGCGCAACGAAGTGCAAACATGTCTCAGATCCGCGGCAAGAACACCGTGCCTGAACTGGCACTACGTCTTCGCCTCCACGCATTGGGATTCCGCTACCGACTGAATGTCCGACGACTGCCTGGTTCCCCGGACATCGTATTGTCCAAATATCGAGCCGTCGTATTCGTTCACGGCTGTTTCTGGCACCGTCATGCAGACTGCAAATTCGCTGCCGTGCCCAAGACAAATGCCGAGTTCTGGCAAGAGAAGTTCAAAAAGAATGTCGAACGGGACATTCGCGACGTCGACAATCTTTGCAAGGACGGTTGGCGTGTCGCAACAGTTTGGGAATGCTCGATAAAGCATTCCGCAGATGCGGCTGCGAAGCGTGTTTCCGATTGGCTGACCGGAAAAGAGTCAATACTGGTTTTGAGCGCCCCCACCCAGTAGCTTCGGATGGTTCCCGATCATCGAATCAAACTCATTTGTGTACCCGCCCTGTCAACAGGTTCTTGACAACACGCCCCAACTGCCTCGCCAACAGCGGCGGTACTGCATTGCCTATCTGCGTGTACTGTTCAGTGCGGTTTCCCATGAAGAAATAGTTGTCCGGAAACGTCTGCAACCTTGCCGCTTCACGGACGGTGAGACTTCTGCATTGCGAGGGATCGTAGTGGATGTAGTAGTGGCCATCCTTGGCAATGTGGGCCACCACCGTGGTGGCTGGGAAATTTCTGCATTGCACGCGAAACCGGTCGTTGAAAGGCAACGACTTCCGCTCTGCCATATCGGCCACATTCCCATGGTTCGGCAAAAGTCCGCTGGGATACTCTTCCAATCGCGGTGACCGACTGAGCGCGACCGCGAATGACGAGGCAAACATGTAGCGCTGAAGATCCGATGCCATATGCGAGCGAGCCTCATGCTGACAAACGCCACCCAACTCCGTATCGGACAACCACTTCCCCAGCACAGATGATTGAAAGGCTCCAGAAAACTTGAACGGCATGAACGCGGCTCCCACCGATCCGTGAATCGCGTCCCTTGCGCGCGAAGACATGACCGTCTTGGCCTGCTGCAGGTCCTCCGAATGCTTTCTGTTTGACAACAGCGTGGCCGCGCCTTGAACCACTGCCCTCCACTCCTCGGACGTGTCGCCCTTGGACAGGCGGCTTCTGATTTTTGGTAGCGAGTCTATGGCGTCCGCCACAGTCGCGGATCTCGCCGACTGCTCGAGCAGTTCGTGCTGCGGCGTACCCAAGCCCTTTCGGACACCCAACAGGATGACCCGATGCCTTGCTTGCGGAATCCCGAATCTCTCGGACTCGATGACGTAGTCCCGTGGATCAAGCGAGTTCTGATCGCCATGCTTCACGAACGAGCGAATCTCATACTCCAGATCTCGTGAAGGCCTTGAGAGATCGCCAATGATTCGCTCGAACATGCTCGAACCGGAGTGTTTTGACGAAAGCATCCCCTTGACGTTTTCCATGACGAAAATCGCAGGCTTGTGCTTCCTGATGATCCGCAGATACTCGCGATAAAGGAAGTGCTTCTCGTCCGCCTCGAAGTTTTCGTCATTGGCTCGACGAGACCGTCCTGCAAGCGAATATGCTTGGCATGGTGGCCCTCCTATGAGCACCCAATCCTCACGGCCATTCAGAGCGTCACCGATCTCCTTGTCAATGCCGGCGTTGTCCGCCTTCCCCAGTTCAAGACACCGAGCCTCTCGCGAGGCGTGCTCGAAAGCGAGCGCGACCTCGGGTTCCGCGCGAAATTTTGTCTCATCAATTTCGCCACGCATGTAACGGTAGTAGTGCGCCACTGCTGGTGTGCCGCGCAACTGTCGAAAGACCGAACGCAAGGCAAGCGTCCGATGCGCAACGGGAGTTTTTTCAATGGAAAGTGCAATATTGAAAAAGGGATTGTTCTCTTGATCCTCAATTGAGGAAAAACCTTCTCCCAGCCCTCCCGGACCCGCGAAAAGATCAATGATCGGAACCGACATACTTCCACCCTGCTGACACTTGTTTTCGACCATTGGATCATGGCGCGATCCAGTATTCTGCTTCAGTTTTTTCGCATCATTCGCCAACCTGACATCACCACTGAAAATGCCCGCAGATTGCGGGCATTTCTGTCGCGAAATCAGCAACGGTTCAGCGCTGAATCACTCCCACTCAATCGTAGCCGGCGGCTTCGAGCTCACGTCATAGGTCACGCGGTTGATGCCGCGCACTTCGTTGATGATGCGCCCTGAAGTCTTCTTCAACAACCCATAAGGCAGCTCCGCCCAGTCGGCGGTCATGAAGTCGCTGGTCTGCACTGCGCGCAGTGCCACCACGTAGTCGTATGTGCGGCCGTCGCCCATCACGCCGACGCTCTTGACGGGCAGGAAGACGGTGAAGGCCTGGCTGGTGAGGTCGTACCAGCTCTTGCCGGTGGCTTCGTCGATCCAGTTGCGCAGTTCTTCGATGAAGATGGCGTCTGCACGACGCAGCAAGTCAGCGTATTCCTTTTTCACTTCACCGAGGATGCGCACGCCGAGGCCCGGGCCTGGGAAGGGGTGACGGTAGACCATTTCGCGCGGCAGGCCGAGGGCCACGCCGAGTTCGCGGACTTCGTCCTTGAAGAGGTCGCGCAGGGGTTCGAGGAGCTTCAAGCCGAGCTGTTCCGGCAGGCCACCGACGTTGTGGTGGCTCTTGATGGTGACGGCCTTCTTGCTCTTGGCGCCGCCGGATTCGATGACGTCCGGGTAGATCGTGCCTTGGGCGAGGAAGGTGGCACCCTTGCTGCCTGCGTTGGCGGCCTTGAGCTTGCCCGCTTCTGCCTTGAACACATCGACGAACAGACGGCCGATGATCTTGCGCTTTTGTTCGGGCTCGGAGACGCCCGCGAGTTCGCCGAGGAACAGGTCGGAGGCGTCGACGCGCACGACCTTGGCGTGCAGCTTGCCTTCGAACATGTCCATGACCATGTCGCCTTCGTTCAGGCGCAGCAGGCCGTGGTCGACAAACACGCAGGTGAGCTGGTCGCCGATGGCGCGGTGAATCAGCGCTGCAGCCACGGACGAGTCCACGCCACCGGAGAGGCCGAGGATGACTTCTTCGTCGCCGACTTGTTCGCGGATCTTGGCGACGGCTTCTTCGATGTAGTCGCCCATGATCCAGTCCTGGCCCGCGCCGCAGATGCCGTGCACGAAGCGGTTGAGCATGGCCGCGCCCTGCACGGTGTGGGTGACTTCGGGGTGGAACTGCACGGCGTAGTAGCGGCGCGCCTCGTCGGCCATGCCGGCGATGGGGCAGCTTGGCGTGGAGGCCATGACCTTGAAGCCTTCGGGCAGCTGGGTGACCTTGTCGCCGTGGCTCATCCAGACCTTGAGCATGCCGTGGCCTTCGGGCGTGCTGAAGTCTTCGATGCCTTCAAGCAGCTTGGTGTGGCCGTGCGCGCGCACTTCGGCATAGCCGAATTCACGGGAGTTGGAGCCCTCGACCTTGCCGCCGAGCTGCGTGGCCATGGTCTGCATGCCGTAGCAGATGCCGAGCACGGGGATGCCGAGCTCGAACACGGCGTCGGGTGCGCGGTCGTCCACTTCGTAGACGCTGGCGTGGCTGCCCGAAAGGATCACGCCCTTGAGCTTGCCGTCGGCGGCGAACTCGCGCACCCAGTCGCTCGTCACGTCGCAGGGATGGACTTCGCAGTAGACATGTGCTTCGCGCACGCGGCGGGCGATCAGCTGCGTGACCTGCGAGCCAAAATCGAGGATGAGGATCTTGTCGTGTTGCATGGTGGTTTGATGCGGGAAAAAATCGGTTGAAAAGAGGTTGTCAGAGTGCGTTCAGATCGAGCAGCGCCACGCCGCTTTTTTTGGCGGCCCGGGCCTGCGCTTCATCGAAGGTGAGCAGCGGCAGCTTGAGTGATCGTGCAAGCCACAGATAGGCCGCGTCGTAGGTGGGCAGGCCGGTTTCGAGTGCGACATCGAGCACTGCCTTGTGCTGCGCGGGCGCAAGGTCATGCAGCTCCACGCGATGGCGGATGGCCTCCAGCACGCCCCACAGCCCTTCCACGGAGGTCTGCGGAATGCGGCCCGCGTTGACGCCGCTGGCGATCAGGTTGCCGCATTCCCATTGCCACAGATTGGGTGCGTGCGGATCGACCTCGTCGCGGCGGATGCGCGCATAAAGGCGGCGCGTGGCATCGCTCGCGTTGTCGGGCAGCAGCCAGGCGGCCGTGACGGACGCGTCGAGCACGAAGGTGGCAATCTGGGCGCTCATGCGGCCTTGCTCCTGCCCTTGCTCCGCAGCGCGGCCACGCCCGCATCGGCGGCAGGTTGAATGCTGGCCTGCAGCGCTTCGATCTGGCCCAGCTCGCGGGCGATCTGCTCGTCGGAGATGACCGGGCGACGACGCACCGGCAGCATGCGCACCACTTCCTTGCCATGGCGCGTGATGCGCACTTCCTCGCCCTGCTCGACCAGTTCGATCAGGGCAGAAAAGCGGGTCTTGGCTTCGTAGATTCCGACGGATTGCATGGGCTGGACTGAAAGTCAAAAGCGGACCTGAACATCAGGTATAGATCGAATTCTAACATTCTGACCAGAATTTTCCAAAATTCAGGCCAGAACAACCCTTGCGGAAGCGGCTCACGCGCAACGACGCGCCGGCTGCGGAGGGGTCCCCCTACATCCACCGCGTTGAAAGGCAGGCGTCGTTCACCGATACTGGCGCTTCCATCCCCACAACGAATCAAGAGCGAGACAAGCCATGGCAAGCAAACCCCTACCGATCAACCGCCGCAGCGCCAACATCACCGAAGGCAAGGCGCGCGCCGCCAACCGTTCCATGTTCTACGGCATGGGCTACAAGGAAGACGATTTCAGAAAACCGATGGTGGGCGTGGCCAACGGCCACAGCACGATCACGCCATGCAATTCCGGCCTGCAGAAGCTGGCCGATGCGGCGATTGCGGGCATCGAGGAGGCCGGCGGCAATGCGCAGGTCTTCGGCACTCCGACGATTTCGGACGGCATGTCGATGGGCACCGAAGGCATGAAGTATTCGCTGGTCAGCCGCGAAGTGATTTCGGACTGCATTGAGACCTGCGTGGGCGGCCAGTGGATGGACGGCGTGCTGGTGGTGGGCGGCTGCGACAAGAACATGCCCGGCGGCATGATGGGCATGCTGCGCGCCAACGTGCCCGCGATCTATGTCTACGGCGGCACCATCCTGCCGGGCAAATGGAAGGGCCGCGATCTGAACATCGTGAGCGTGTTCGAGGCCGTGGGCGAAAACGCGGCGGGCAAGATCAGCGATCAGGAGCTCAAGGACATCGAGCAACACGCGATCCCCGGCACCGGCTCGTGCGGCGGCATGTACACCGCCAACACCATGTCGAGCGCGTTCGAGGCGCTGGGCATGAGCCTGCCCTACTCTTCCACCATGGCGAATCCGCATGACGAGAAAGCCAACTCGGCCAAAGAGTCGGCCAAGGTACTGATCGAGGCGATCAGGAACGACCTCAAGCCCCGCGACATCGTGACGCGCAAGGCCATCGAAAACGCCGTCGCCGTGATCATGGCCACGGGCGGCTCCACCAACGCCGTGCTGCACTTTCTGGCGATTGCACACGCGGCGGACGTGGAGTGGTCCATCGACGATTTCGAGCGCATCCGCAAGCAGGTGCCGGTGCTCTGCGACCTCAAGCCCAGCGGCAAATACCTGGCCGTCGATCTGCACGACGCGGGCGGCATTCCCCAAGTGATGAAGCTGCTGCTGAATGCGGGACTGCTGCACGGCGACTGCATGACGATCACCGGCAAGACCATCGCCGAGACGCTGGCCGACGTGCCGGACGCGCCGCCGCGCCCCGAAGTGATCCGCCCCGTCGACCAGGCGCTGTACAAGCAAGGCCACCTCGCGATCCTCAAGGGCAATCTCAGCCCCGAAGGCTGCGTGGCCAAGATCACCGGTTTGAAAAACCCCGTCATCACCGGCCCGGCGCGCGTGTTTGAAGACGAGCAGTCCGCCCTCGCCGCGATTCTGGACGGCAAGATCAAGGCGGGCGACGTGATGGTGCTGCGCTACCTCGGCCCCAAGGGCGGCCCCGGCATGCCGGAAATGTTGGCCCCCACAGGTGCCCTGATCGGTGCGGGCTTGGGTGAGAGCGTGGGCCTGATCACCGATGGCC
This sequence comes from Diaphorobacter caeni, assembly GCF_015354245.1. Lineage (GTDB taxonomy): Bacteria > Pseudomonadota > Gammaproteobacteria > Burkholderiales > Burkholderiaceae_C > Diaphorobacter_A > Diaphorobacter_A caeni. The sequence continues at coordinate 61,516 of NZ_JADKYZ010000006.1, read as the reverse complement.
GCTTTTCCGGCGGCACCTGGGGCATGGTCGTCGGCCATGTCGCGCCAGAGGCCGCAGCGGGCGGCAACATCGCGCTGGTGCACGAGGGCGACTCGATCACCATCGACGCGCGTGAGTTGCTGCTGCAGCTGAACGTGCCCGATGAAGAACTCGCCAAGCGCCGCGCAGCATGGAAAGCACCGGCGCCGCGCTACACACGCGGCGTGCAGGCGAAGTTCGCGTTCAATGCGTCGAGCGCCAGTTCAGGGGCGGTGCTGGACAAGTTCGACGTTTGAGCGTCATCGGCGATAGAGTATGGGGACTGTTTTGGGACTTCAACAAACCAATTCAACAGCACGCGCCGTGCTTGAACTTTCCAACCCAATGGAGAGATAGGCCCTCAGGCGCGACACCAAGCCGCAGACGGTACTCCCGCACGGCAAAGCTTTGCGACAAGGCATGAGGGCCTATATCGCCACCTCAAAACGAGCACTGCCAACGACACCGTGAAGGCACGGTGCGAAAAAAGGGGCTGACCCTCAACGGATCAGCCCCTTTTCAATCGATCAAAAACCGATCAGTCAGCGCGGTAGTTCGGCGCTTCCTTGGTGATCTGCACGTCGTGCACGTGCGATTCGCGGATACCGGCGGACGTGATTTCCACGAACTCCGCCTTGTCGTTCATCTCTTGAATCGTTGCGCAACCGCAGTAGCCCATGGCCGCACGCACGCCACCCGCCATCTGGAAGATGATGGCGATGACCGAGCCCTTGTAAGGCACGCGGCCTTCGATGCCTTCCGGCACGAGCTTGTCGGCGTTGGGGTTGCCGGTGGTGGCTTCCTGGAAATAGCGGTCGGCCGAGCCTTGCTGCATCGCGCCGATGGAGCCCATGCCGCGGTAGCTCTTGTACGAACGGCCCTGGTACAGAATCACTTCGCCCGGAGCTTCTTCGGTGCCCGCGAACATGCCGCCCATCATGATGGTGGATGCGCCTGCGGCGATGGCCTTGGCGATGTCGCCCGAGTAGCGGATGCCGCCGTCAGCGATCAGCGGAACGCCGGTGCCTGCGAGTGCCTGCGCCACGCTGTCGATGGCCATGATCTGGGGAACGCCCACGCCCGCGACGATGCGGGTCGTGCAGATGGAGCCAGGGCCGATGCCGACCTTGACCGCATCGGCGCCCGCCTCGACCAGCGCCAGAGCCGCAGCGCCGGTGGCGATGTTGCCGCCGATCACTTCGACTTGCGGGTAGTTCTGCTTGACCCAGCGGACGCGGTCGATCACGCCCTTGCTGTGGCCGTGGGCGGTGTCCACCACGATGGCGTCCACGCCGGCCTTGACCAGCAGTGCCACGCGCTCTTCGGTGCCGGCACCCACGCCGACGGCCGCCGCCACACGCAGACGACCGGCGGAATCGCGGGCAGCGTTGGGGAAGCTGGTCTGCTTGTTGATGTCCTTGACGGTGATGAGGCCCTTGAGTTCGCCCGCATCGTTGATGACCAGAATGCGTTCGAGCTTGTGCTTGTTGAGCAGCACTTTGGCCTGTGCGGGCGTGGTGCCGTCCTTTTCGTTCACGGTGATCAGGCGCTCGCGCGGCGTCATGATCTCCTTGACCTTCACGTCGTAGCGCGTTTCAAAGCGCACGTCGCGGCTGGTGACGATACCGACGACCTTGCCGCCGTCCACCACCGGGAAGCCCGAAATGCCGCGCTCTTCGGAGAGCTGCAGCACCTGCAGGACGGTGTGCTCAGGGGTGATCACGACGGGGTCGTGCACCACGCCGGATTCGTGGCGCTTGACCTTGTCGACTTCGGCAGCCTGCTGCTCGGCTGTCATGTTCTTGTGCACCACGCCGATGCCGCCTTCTTGCGCGATGGCGATGGCCAGACGCGCTTCGGTCACGGTGTCCATGGCGGCGGACACGAGAGGCAGGTTCAGGGTGATGTTGCGTGTGAAACGCGTGGCGAGGGTAGTGTCCTTGGGCAGGACCTGGGAGTACGCTGGCACCAACAACACGTCGTCGAAGGTGAGCGCTTTACCGAGGAGGCGCATGAGAAAGCTCCAAAAAAACGATTGTACCCGCCGGGTAACATTTCTGCAGGGAACCGGGAAAAAGCGCTTTGATACACACTCATCTCACCGCTACACTTGACCAGATGAAACCGTACAAGCTTCTTTTGTTGACCGTCGCCTGCACCTGGGCGCTGGGTGCGTCCGCGCAATGGCAATGGCTGGACAAGGACGGCCGCAAGGTCTTCAGTGACCGCCCGCCGCCGCTGGAAGTGCCTCAAAAGAACATCCTCAAGCAGCCGGGCCATGGCCGCGCCGCCTCGCAATCCGTACCGGTGGCAAGCGACGCGCCCGCCTCCGCCGCAGCCACGCCAGCCAGCGGCGTGGCCAGTGCGCCGGGCCTGCCGCAGGCTTCCGGCAAGGACAAGAAGCTCGAGGAAGCCAAGGCCAAGGCCGACGCGGAAGAAGCCACCAAGAAGAAGGCTGAAGCCGACCGCATTGCCAAGTCCAAGGCCGAGAACTGCGCCCGCGCACGCAAGTCCAAGACCTCGCTGACCTCCGGCGGTCTGATCGGAACGGTCAACGAAAAGGGGGAGCGCGGCTTCATGGACGACGCCACCCGAGAGGCTGAAATCAAGCGCGCGGACAGCGTGATCGCCTCCGACTGTAGCCAGTAACCCACATTCGCGAGTGCTGTTATAGATTTTCAACACTCTGTTTGCATAGTTCATAAATCTATGCAATCAACCTCAAAAAGGCGGTCACATCATTGAATGTGACCGCCTTTTTGCTGGTCCTCACCGCGCCGAGGACTTCCTTCAGCCCCTTCGCGACCAGCGACGTGCCAGTGGCGCGAACGGCAGGAAGGACAGCGCCAGCAGCACCAGCCCCCAGACATTCATCACCGGCACGGCGACCGTCGCGCCGGATGGCGTCACCGCCTGCGGGGCGACCAGCGCGGTCGGATCGGCGATGTTGCCGTCGGCCTTCAGATCGTCGTCACCTAGGCCGCCGTCCTGCAGCGTGAAGCTCACGGTCTGGCCGGAGACCTTGTAGGGCACGCGGTACCAGTGCTTGGCGGTGTTGTCCGCCGTGCGGCCCCACTTCCAGAGCTCGGCCCCTTCAGGCAGCGGCTGCGAGTAGTTCATCGACACGGTGAGCGAGCCGCCCGCGTCGCAACCCGCGGCGTTGAGCACCAGCAGGCCGTGCGGCAGGCTGGCTCCCGCACTCGGCATGGCGGTGATGCCGAGGCTTTGCGGTGTCACGTACTGTGGCGGCGAGGCAAGCTTGCAACCCGCTCCCTGCAAGGTGCCGGTCACGCTCGCGCCCGCTGCGGGGCTCAGTTCGAACCCGGTGCCGGGCGTGACGACTGCGGATGCCTTGAAGGCATAGGTCGCGGTGACGGCCGCGTTCACGCCGTCGTCCAGACTCAGCCCCACGCTTGCGTCACCCGTTGCCGCCGCCACAAAACTGGCCTTGGCGAGCTCGGCGTTGATCGCGGCGGGCGAGCCCTTGAGCTGCAGGCCCGCGAGCTGGGCGTCGGCGTCGGTCACGCCCTGCAGCGCGCCGTTGGTCGCGCTGAGGGTGAGCGTGAGCTGTTCGCTGTCCACGTCCGCCACCGTGATCGCCGAGAGGTTGGTGGCGACGCCCACATCGACCGCCGTGACCGACGTCGGCACGCCATGGATCGATGGCGGCTGGTTGGCGGGTGCGGTCGCGAAGTTCAGCCCCATGACGATGGGGTTGTGGTCGCTCGAACGATAGGCCGTGGCCGCGTAGTAGTTCGCGATCTGGTCGGCGGACTTGTACTCGGTGTTGTAGTCGAGCACGGTCGGCTCTTCGGCGTTGATCGCCCACTTCACCACATTGCCGACCTTGCCCGCCAGTTGCGTGTTCACGAAGATGTGATCGAGCGAGCCCCAGAGGCCGTCGAACGAATAGGAATAGCCGTGCGAGACCTTGCTGAAGCCGTTCTTCTCGAGGTAGGTGATCGGCTTCTCCTTGGCGTAGGCATTGAAGTCGCCCACGAGGATGGTGTTCTCGCCAACGGCCCCTGTGGGCTTGGTGGCAAGCCACGCCTTGAGCTGCTCTGCCGTCTTCACCCGCGCCGGGTTGTTCGCGCCCTGCCCGTCTCCCTTGTCGCCGTTGTCGCCGCTCGACAGCACGCTGCCCTTGGACTTGAAGTGGTTCACGACGAAGGTGAACGACTCCTTTCCGGTTGGAGCGGTGAACGAGAAGGTCTGCGCGATCGGCACGCGCGCGCCGCCCACGCCGGGCGTGAACGCGTCGTAGGTAGCCACGTTCGGCACGGCGGCCTGGCCCTCGGGCGTCACCCGGTCGCTGCGGTAGACGATGGCGACGGTGATCGCGTCGGTGCCCGCTCCCGCCATGTCCGCGCCGCCGTTCTGCTTGAACGGCGCCTTGATGAAATCAAAGATCGCTCCGGCGGGCTTGTCGGTGCTGGCGTTCATCGCGTCGACCAGCAACTGGAGTGCGCTGCTCGCGTCAAAGCCGTTGTTCTGCACCTCCATGAGGCCATAGACGTCGGCGTCGAGCCCGACCAGATTGGCGACGACCTTGGCCTTCTGGCGATCCAGCTCCGCCGCGTTGTTGGCGCCGCGAATGCCGATGGGCGAACTGCCTGCGGTGGGCGGCGTGAAGACATCCTTGGTGCTTGTGCTGGTGTCGCCCACCTTGCTGAAGAAGTTGAGCACGTTGGCGGAGGCCACCTTCACGTTGGCCGCACCGACGGCCGCCTTCAGATCGGCGGCGGTGGGCCGCGCCGCGCCGGTGAAATTCAGCGGCTGCGTGGGCTGCACGCGGTAGCTGGTCTGGTAGATCTCGGGGGGCGACGACGTCTGGTAGAACTGGTCGAGCACGCCGATCACCGCGTCCACGCCATCGCCCGCGCGCAGCGGATTGCTGGCCGAGAGCGGCTGGCCGTTGCGGCCGCGCACGGCAGCGGGGTTCGACTTGCTGCTGTTGTCGTCCAGAATGATCTGGCTGCGCCGCATGGTGTCGGCGTACTCGGTGAAGCCGCTCACGCTCGGCTCATTCTCGTCGGTGAACTGAGGCAGGACGCGGTCGGCGGACAGCGTCACGTCGCCATACCGCCCGAGCGTGTAGTTGTCGCTGATGACGAGCTTGCCGCCGCTGGTGGCGGAACTCACCTTGACCAGCATGCCCTCGTAGCGCTCCCACAGCGCCGCGTCGCTGATGGGCAGCGTGAGCGACACGGGCGTGGGCAGCACGCCGTCGCCGATGATCTCAAACGCCGTGAGGTTCTTGAGCTGCGTCTGGCGGTTGTATTCATCGACCGTGGCCGAGACCTGCACTCGCTTGCCGACGGTGGCCGCGCTCACGCCCGGGTTGGTGCCTCCGTAATACACGAAGATGCCCTCGGAAGTCGCGGGGTCCGCGTCGGCGTCGGCATCGGCCTCCTGCATCACGAAGCCCGAAAGATCGGGCATGTAGGCCGTGACCACGGCGTTGACATGCACGGCCGTGCCGAGTTTGGTCGAAGCATCCCCGCTGCCCTGGATCGCCGAGATGCGCGTGATCGTCGGTGCCGCCCCGGTGGTGAAGCTCAGGCTCTGCACCACCCACGCGTTGCTCGACAGATCCTGCACCGGAGTGCCTACCGGCACCACGCTGTAGGCCGTGTTCGGCTGCAACGAGACGCCAGGCGTCAGCGTCACGGTCTGCGCGTTGATGGCGACTCGCGAGGCGTCGGTGACCGGCATGGTCGCCAGAACGCTCGCGCCCTGTCGCAGCTCAAAACTGCCGGTGCCCGCCTGCACGGATTCGTTGAAGCTCAAGGCGATGCTGCTCGTCGTGGTCGCGACGCCGGTGGCCCCGGCTGCGGGTACGCTGCTGCTCAGCGTCGGCGCGGCGATGTCGGCACCGGCGGTCTTGACGACCAGATCGTCGATGGCCATGCCGTGGTTGGAGCTCGCAATGCGCGTATTCACCCAGCGCAGCCAAAGCGTCTGTCCCTTGGCCCACTGCAGGTTGCGCAGATCGCCGCCGAGACCGCTGACACGGCCGCTGTCGTTGCCGATGCTGCTGACGATCGTGGCGCCCACCACGGGCGTCGACCAGCGGAAAAGATCGCCGGCGTCCTGCCAGTTCGCGACGGCATCGAAGCTGTCGCCGATGCCGTACTGCAGCCCCATCGTCTGCGCGTTGGTGTTGCCGCCGCTGCGCCACTGCTCGCCATTGAATTTCACGTTCAGCGCGTCGATCAGTGCTTCCGTATCGTTCGTGAGCGCAAGCGCCATCCAGCCCGCGACGCTTCCAGCGATCGGATTGTTGAAGGCGTTGGCGGAAATCAGAATGCCGAGCGCGCGCTCGGTCGACCCCGCCGCTCCGAAGCTGTAGAACGCCCCGGCATTGTCGCTGCCCGTGCCGCCTCTGTACGTGGTGAAGGCCGAGTTGTCGTGACGGAACAAAGACCAGCCGGTCAGCGTGTTGCCGTTGTCCCAGACATTGGCGGTGCCGGTGCTCGCAAGCGCATCGAAGTTCTGCTCGTAGTGGCCGGTGAACGACACCGGTCCGGCAGATGCGCAGGTCGATGCCAGCCCGAAGAGCAGTGCCCCGCCAAGCGCCTGCCAATGCATGCGTGCGCGCGTGATCGCGGTGGGATTGAAAACGGTGGACGATGTGCGGTGAGTGAAGGCTGTAGTCATGTAGGTGTTGCCGAAGAATGCCCCACCCTCCCAAGGGTGAGTCATGCGCCATTCTTTCGACGCCGCGTGACGCGGTCATGACGTGCGGATCAAGTCCCCGTCGATTCGCCAGCGGGTTCACGACACCTCTTGTGCCAACACCATTTCAAAGAATTTCAAAAAAAACGGGCCGCACGAGGCGGCCCAAGTTCCCACTAACACCTGGATGAAACTATGGCTTGCAGAGAGCGCGGATCACTGCAGGAAAACAGGCTTCGCGTAACCCGCGAACTTGGTGTCGACCACCGTCTTGAAATCAGCAGAATGGAATGCTTCGGCCAGGTCCTTGGCCCATCGCGCATCCTTGTCCTTGGTCTTCACCGCGACGATGTTCAGATAGTGATCGGGCGTCTTCTCGAGCACCACGGCATCCTGCAGCTTGAGGCCCGAAGAGATCGCGAAGTTGCCGTTGATGATGGCGTACTGCACATCGTCGAGCGAGCGCGGCAGCTGCGCGGCCTCCAGCGGCACGAACTTGAGCTTGTGCGGGTTCTCGGCGATGTCCAGCTCCGAGATGCGCAGCGGGTTCACATTGGTCTTGACCTTGATGAGTCCCGCCTGCTGCACCAGCAGCAGCGCGCGCGCCAGATTGCTGGCGTCGTTGGGCAGCGCGATGCGGTCACCGGGCTTGGCCTCGGCGAGCGACTTGCGGGCCTTCGAGTAGATGCCCATCGGCGCGATCGGACCCTGCGTCAGCGCCACCAGATCGAGCTTGCGGTCGCCCTTGAACTGGTTGAAGTAGACCTCGTGCTGGAAGAAGTTCGCGTCCAGCGAACCATCGGCCAGCGCCAGATTCGGCTGCACATAGTCGTTGAACTCGACCAGCTTGACCTTGTAGCCCTTCTTCTGCAGAAGCGGCACGATGCCGGACTGCAACTGGTCGATGTTGGACCCGGCCGTGCCGCCGATGATCAACTGCTTCTTGCCGGCGTCCTGCGCCAGCGCGCCGCCGGCCAGCCCCAGCGAGGCGGCGGAGACCGCCAGCACCGACGCAGCGGCGGTCAACAGGGAACGGCGGGATGTCGAAACCAAGCTCATGCAGAATTCTCCGGGTGCCCTCGCAAGGGCCTATGTGTCTATGGATGGATACGGAGTATGTCGACTCGTCTTGATTTCTCAAAATAATATAAAACATGATGAATATTCCAATTTCACATATAGACTATTCGAGGATCCAAGAGATGCCGCAACATTCGATTGCTCGCATACACCGGGCCTCACAAGTGCCGGCGTGATAATCGAATCGCCATGCAACCCAGCCCTCACTCCCTCCCCTCCCCCTCTACCCCTCGCGGCTGCATCACCGATGTGGCCGGCATCGAGGTGGGCCAGTTCACCGATCCGCGCCGCCCCACTGGCTGCTCCGTCGTCATTGCGCGCGCGGGTGCGGTCGCGGGCGTCGATGTGCGCGGCGCGGCGCCGGGCACGCGCGAGACGGACCTGCTGGAGCCGTGCAATCTCGTGCAGCAGGTGCACGCGGTCATGCTGTCCGGCGGCAGCGCCTACGGGCTGGATGCGGCGACCGGCGCGATGCGATGGCTGGAAGAGCAAGGCATCGGGCTCGACGTGGGCGTGGGGCTCGTGCCCATCGTGCCCGCGGCGGTGCTCTTTGATCTGACGGTGGGCGACATGAAGATCCGCCCCGATGCGGCGGCCGGCCATGCGGCCTGCGCGGCTGCATCACGCGCCGCCGTCGAGCAGGGCAACGTGGGCGCTGGCGCAGGCGCCGTGGTCGGCAAGATGTTCGGGCTGCACAACGCGATGAAAGGCGGCATCGGCAGCGCATCGGTGCGCGTGGGCGGCGTCACCGTCGGCGCGCTGATCGCCTGCAATGCGGTCGGCGACGTGATCTCGCCGCAGGATGCCAGGCCGCTGGCCGGCGCGCGCACGGACGATGGACGCCGTCTGCGCGACACGCGTCGCGCATTGCTTTCGGGCGATGCTCCGCGTGCGCTGCTCGCGGGCACCAACACGACCATTGGGGTGATCGCCACCGATGCGCGGATCACCAAGGTGCAGGCCACGCGTCTGGCCACGGTGGGCCATGACGGGCTCGCGCGCAGCATCAATCCGGTGCACACGATGACCGACGGCGACACGCTGTTCGCGCTCGGCACCGGGCAGGTCGATGAGAACCCCGGCATGCTGGTGCTCGCGGCGATGGCCGCCGAAGCCGTTGCGCTCGCGACCGAGCAGGCCGTGCGGGCGGCGCGCTCCATCACGCTGCCCGACGGAACGGTGCTTCCAGGTCTTGCCGACTGGCGTGCGGAGGCAGCGGCATGACCGTCACCCAGATGTCGCGCGGCCTGCGCAATCTGCTGCTGTCGATCCGCGATCTGCTGGTCTCCGCCGGGCCGCTGGCCGTGCTCGGCGTGGCGCTGGTGATCGGCGCGTACTGGTGGCTCAAACCGACGCCGCCCAAAACGGTGACGCTCGCCACCGGTCCAAGCCAGAGCGCGTACGAGGAATTCGGCAAGCGCTACCAGCAGGCGCTCAAGGCCGACGGCATCGAGGTCAAGCTGGTCGAAAGCGAAGGCTCCTCGTCCAACCTGCAACTGCTGCGCGACGGCGAGGTCGATCTGGCTTTTGTGCAGGGCGGCAGCGGCGAACTCAAGCCCGAGGACAGTGACGACATGGTCTCGCTCGGCAGCCTGTTCGTCGAGCCGGTCTGGCTGTTCTACCGCGCCGAATCGGCGAAGAAATTCACCCGCAGCGAGCGCCTTGACGGCCTGCACCAGCTGCGCGGCATGCGCGTGAACGTGGGCTCGGCGGGCAGCGGCCTTCCCATGCTCATGGAGCGACTGCTGGACGCCAACCACATCGCGCTCGGCGAACTCACGCTCAGCGAACTGGGCCAGACGCCCGCGACGGTGGCGTTTCTGAATGGTGAACTCGACGCCATCGTGTTCGCGTCCGCACCCGAATCGCTGATGGTCCAGATGCTGCTGCAGACACCCGGCGTGCACCTGCTGAGCTTTTCCCAGAATGAGGCCTACAGCCGCCGCTTTCCGTTTCTCACGCCGGTCACTCTGCCGCGCGGCGTGGTCGATCTGGCCAAGAACGTGCCCACGCGCGACGTGCGGCTGGTGGCGTCGACCACGTCTTTGCTGGCGCGCGAAGGAACCCACCCCGCCCTGCTCACGCTGTTTGCGCAGAACGCGCAGATCATCCACGGCAAGGCCGGCTGGTTCAACCGCGCACGCGAGTTTCCAAGCACGCTGCACGCCGAACTGCCGATCGCCAAGGAGGCCGAGCGCGCGATCAACGAGCCCACGCCCTCGCTGCAGCGCTACATGCCGTTCTGGATCGCCAACCTCATTGAACGCATGTGGCTGGTGATGGGTCTGCTGATCGCGGTGATGCTGCCGCTGTCGCGCATCGTTCCGCCGCTCTACCAGTTCCGGGTGCGCTCGCGCGTGTTCCGCTGGTACGGCAAGCTGCGCGAGATCGAGGACGAGATGGAAAGCGGCACGTTCGATGGCAAGGAACTGCTCGCGCAACTCGACAAGCTCGAGTCCCAGGTCGAAAAGATCAGCGTGCCGCTGTCCTACGCCGAAGAACTGTATGCCCTGCGCAACCACATCCAGCTGGTGCGCAAGCGGGTGACGTACCGGAGCGGGCAAGCCAAGGAACCCGCGTCCACCGAAGCTGACAACCGCATCAGCGACGGCAGTGGCGGCAACGCCTCGTCGGTGGCCTGACGCGTCAGCCTCATCAGGCTTGTCAGGCTCGTCAGGCGACCTTCTTGCTGCTGCGCAGCTTGGAGTCCTTGGCATCCGCCGCCACGGCGCCCAGCGCGCGGGCCACGACGCGCTGATCCTCGAGCTTGCGGATCATGCCCTCGGCATGGAGCTTGTCGAGCATGCGGCGCGTCATCGACTGCGTGCTCGCATCGAGCGCGGTGAAGAGGAACAGCGTGTTGTGCGGACTGACCCAGGTGAGCTGGGTCTTGACGGTGCGCTGATGGGTCGTGAGCTCAACCCACTGGCCGACTTCGAATCCCGTGCCATTGCCTGAACCACCCGAACCGACCGCGCTGTCCACTGCACCCGCCATCGTCTCCAGCGGCACGCTGGCACTGACATCCAGCGGCTGCGGCACTGCGGCGGCTGGCGCTTGCTGTTGCGGCACGGGCTGAGGTTCTGGCCCGGGTTCGGGCTGTCGAACCGGATCGGCCACGACGGAAGTCGGGAGCGGTTCCGGCTCGCCAAAGAAAGTCTGCGCGGGCGTCTCGGTCAAGGAGCGCAAGCGGCGCTTCTCGACCATCGGCGCAACGGGCTCTGGCGCGGCCTGTGCGACTGCTGCAGGAACCGAAACCGGCTCTGGAGGAATCGGAGCCGACACCGCCGACTCCATCGGAGCATCGACTGCCGCATCCACGACGGGCGCGCGGGCCTGGAGCTCCGCAGCGCTCTGGGCCACCTGGTTCTGCAACCCCGACAGGCGCTGCAGCACAAGTGCGATGTTCTGGTCGGGCTGACCGACGCTGCGCAGTCCGTCACGCACGATGAACTGCATCGGCGCGAGCAGCGGCAGCATGCGCTGCGCGTCTTCGGGAGCATGGCTGGGCTGGGCGCACCAGAGAATCTGCGGCACCATGGCCAGATAGTCATGCGGATCGCCACCGGGCTGACCGCCGCTTTGCACGGCGTCGCACTGCGCCTTGGCCACCACGCCGGACCAGACGCCGGTGATGAATTCCAGAATGTCCGGCGGCACGCTGCGCGCCTCGGGCAGCTGGTGAAAATCTTTGGCCAGACGCGCGGCGAGCATCTGCCGCCGTTCGGTTTCGGCGAGCGCCTTCTGTTCGTTGTCCTGCTGGCGGCGCAGCTGCTGCACCTGCGTGTTCCAGGCGCTTTCGAGCGCGCCGGAGACATGCTCGAAGGCGCTTGCATCATGCACCGGCACGGTGGCCAGATGCTGCACGGCCGCATTGACGAGCTGGATGTACTTGCGAAAGCCCTTGGACTCCGGATCGGTGAAGGTGAGGCTTCGCTGCGTCAGATCGTCGAGCAGACGCCGCGCCGGGTGCTGCTCGTTGGAGAAGAAGCTCGGATCGTGGCGCACCAGCTGCTTGAGCGCGGGCTCGAGGTTCTGCACCGCGCGCTGCACCGGAGCGAGCAGTCGTGAGTCCTGCGCGATGTGGTCCATCATGCGGCTGAGCACCTCGGTCGCCGTGCGTGCAGACAGGCTGCCGTAGGCCGACAGGTTGCCCGGCACCGACACGTCCTGCTGCCAGTTGGTGGCCGCCGCGACAGGCATATCGCCCGGGCGCGCCATCGGCATGGCCTGCATCGGCTGAGCACCGCCGAGACTGCCGGACAGACGTCCGACCAGTTTCTCAAGCTGGGCGATGTCCTCCATCGCCTCGTTCGCCTGCGCGCTCGAATAGCCCATCTGCGCCGCGTGGCCCGGGTTCATCGCCACCTGCTGCACCTGCTGCTGCACCACCTGCTGCGCCATCGGCATGGCGCGATGCATCGGCTGCACCACGTCGTACGCGAACGGGTCGCCGCCCGCAGCGAGCATCTGCCGCAGGATGCCCGCCGCCAGAATCGCCTCCTGCGGATCGCTGGGTGCGGCCATCATCGGCTGGCCGTAACCCGTGGGGGCGACCGGCGCGAGCCCGGTCGCGCTCCAGCCACCATGCGGACCGGACGCCATGGGCGGCGCGAAGTTGGTCTGGGTCTGGGGGTGGCCGTAGCCCGTGTGTGCCACCGCTCCCTGCGCGCCACCGTGGCTGCGCTGCATTCCAGCCGCCGACGCCACGGTGTAGCCCACCGGCGTCACGCCATGTTCGCGCAGGCTTTCGCTCACGCGCTTGTAGGCGGCGGTCAGTTCGGCTCCCATCACCTCGCGCATGCGCTCGATCCACAAGTGGCGGGTTTCGCTCGAGACCTGACAGTCGTCCACCGCGCGCTGCAGGGCGCGGATGTAGTTTTCGGGGCGAAACGGGTTGCGCTCGGGCTGTACGTTCGAGAAGCCCTGTGCGGAACTGACCAGCGTGTTGAGTTCGGCCAGCGCCGCATCGGTCGCGTGGCTGGCGATCTGCTGCGCACGGGCCAACTCGACCTGCGCCATCACCTCGTTGTCGTCCACCAGCGTGAGCTCGCCGAAATCCATGCCGGTATCGAGCGCCGCACGCGATTTGCCGGCCGATCCGCCGCCGTCCGAGAACGTCTCCAGCAGCGCCATGGGGTAGCTCTTGAGCAGCGTGGCTTCCTGCTGGTCCAGCGCGCGCAGAGCGTCGCCCAGATGCATGCGCTCCTGAATGCCGCTGGCCTTCTGTTCGGCCTCGCTGAGATCCGCACGCGTGCTGCGGATCAATTGCGACATCAGCGCCTCGCTTTCCCTGACGGCATTGACGACGCAAGCGCGAAAAACCGCAGTGGACCGAGAAGCGGGCAGGGACATGACGCGAGGGGCTGAATAATGTAAGTAGTTTTAAGTTAATGCTACTACCTGCAGACCTCGAAAACGGGGTTTTGACCCTTCAAATTTGAGGTTTTCACTACAAGAGTGTAGTTAAATTTAACTATCAAAAGCAAACAGTTATTTTGCAACTTGCAACAAAAAACCGAACCGACTAGGCGCCCCCATTCGATTCGGTTTTGTTCTATCTCAAAGCGCATTCACATGCGCCAGAACTGATTACTTCAGTGCCTTGTAGCGCACGCGCTTGGGCTTCGCGCCCTCTTCGCCGAGGCGCTTCTTCTTGTCGGCTTCGTATTCCTGATAGTTGCCGTCAAAGAACACCCACTGCGAGTCACCCTCGGCGGCCAGGATGTGCGTCGCGATGCGGTCGAGGAACCAGCGGTCATGGGAAATCACCATCACGGTGCCCGCGTATTCGAGCAGCGCATCTTCCAGCGCGCGCAGGGTTTCCACGTCCAAGTCATTGGATGGCTCGTCCAGCAGCAGCACGTTGCCGCCCTGGATCAGCGTCTTGGCCAGGTGCAGACGGCCACGCTCACCACCGGAGAGATTGCCGACCTTCTTCTGCTGGTCCTGGCCGTTGAAGTTGAAGCGGCCCGCGTAGGCACGCGAAGCCATCTGGAACTTGCCGACGTTGATGATGTCGAGGCCGCCCGAGATATCTTCCCAGACGGTCTTTTCATTGGCCAGCGCGTCGCGGTGCTGGTCGACGAAGGCCATCTTCACGGTCTTGCCGATCACCACGGTCCCGGAATCGGGCTGCTCCTTGCCGGCGATCAGCTTGAACAGCGTGGACTTGCCGGCGCCGTTCGGGCCGATGATGCCGACGATGGCGCCCGCGGGGACGTTCATCGACAGGTTATCGATCAGCATGCGGTCGCCGAAGGACTTGGAGACGCCATGGAATTCAATGACCTGCGCGCCCAGACGCTCCGCCACAGGAATGAAGATTTCCTGTGTTTCGTTGCGCTGCTGGTATTCGTAGTCGCTCAGTTCCTCGAAGCGCGCGATACGCGCCTTGGACTTGGCCTGACGGCCCTTGGCGTTCTGGCGCACCCACTCCAGCTCCTTCTTCAGGGCCTTGGCGCGGGCTTCCTCGCCCTTCTGCTCGGCCTCGAGGCGGTTGCCCTTCTGGATCAGCCAGTCGGAGTAGTTGCCCTTGTAGGGAATGCCGTGGCCACGGTCGAGTTCGAGAATCCACTCGGCCGCGTTGTCCAGGAAGTAGCGATCGTGGGTAATGGCCACCACGGTGCCGGTGAAGCGGTGCAGGAACTGCTCGAGCCAGTCGACGGATTCGGCATCCAAGTGGTTGGTCGGTTCGTCGAGCAGCAGCATGTCGGGCTTGGACAGCAGCAGCTTGCACAGCGCCACGCGGCGCTTTTCACCGCCGGAGAGCTGACCGACGATGGCGTCCCATGCGGGCAGGCGCAGCGCGTCGGCGGCGATTTCCAGCTGGTGCTCGGAATCCGTGCCGGCGGCGGCGATGATGGCTTCGAGCTGCCCCTGCTCGGCGGCCAGCGCGTCGAAATCGGCGTCTTCCTCGGCATACGCGGCGTACACCTCTTCGAGGCGCGCCTTGGCGTTGTTCACTTCGGACATCGCCTCTTCGACCGCCTGACGCACGGTGTGCTCAGGATTGAGCTGCGGCTCCTGAGGCAGGTAGCCGATGGACAGGCCCTGCATCGGGATGGCCTCGCCTTCGATTTCCTTGTCCACGCCGGCCATGATCTTCAGCAGCGACGACTTGCCAGAGCCGTTCAGACCCAGCACGCCGATCTTGGCGCCAGGGAAGAAGCTGAGGGAGATGTCCTTCAAGATCTGTCGCTTGGGCGGCACAGTCTTGGTGACATGATTCATCGAGAAAACGTATTGAGCCATGAATTAGTTGTTCAGAAGTCAGGAAAAAAGCGCCATAATTTCGCGCGTAACCCCGGATTATCAGTCCATGAGACAATATCCGTAGCCAAAGGTACCAGTTTGCCTCAAGGCCACAGCACAACAGCTGGGGACAGGGAAGCTTTTTTTCCACGCTCCCACTCTTAAAACCTTATCCGCCTTGTGAGCTGGCCAGACGACCCGCAAGTCTTCTGGAACAGGCTGATACCCAGCGCCCCGGATGGGCGCCAATCGAAAATAAATGACATTTGACGAACTAGAGCTGGACCCGGCTATTCTGCAAGCCGTGACCGAACAGGGCTATCAGAACCCTACTCCCATTCAAGAGCAAGCAATCCCCGCAGTGCTATCCGGCAAGGACCTGCTGGCAGGCGCCCAGACCGGCACCGGCAAGACGGCCGCTTTCACGCTGCCCATGCTCACGCGCCTCGCCAAGGGTACCGCACCTGCCAACAAATTTGGCGGAAAGGGCATTCGCGCCCTCGTCCTCACCCCCACCCGCGAGCTGGCCGCTCAGGTCGAGGAGTCGGTGCGCGCTTACGGCAAGCATCTGAACATGAACTCCTGCGTCGTCTTCGGCGGCGTGGGCATGAAGCCGCAGATCGACCGCATCAAGCGCGGCGTCGACGTGCTGGTGGCCACTCCCGGCCGCCTGCTCGATCTGGAGCAGCAAGGCTTCCTCGATCTCTCCACGGTCGAAATCCTGATCCTTGACGAAGCCGACCGCATGCTCGACATGGGCTTCATCCACGACGTGAAGAAGGTCCTCAAGCTGGTTCCCAAGGACAAGCAGAGCCTGCTGTTCTCGGCCACCTTCAGCGACGAGATCCGCGAGCTGGCCAACGGCCTGCTGCGCGATCCGATGTCCATCCAGGTCACTCCCCGCAACACCACGGTGCAGCGCATCACGCAGGTGATCCACCCCGTCGGCCGCGGTCGCAAGAAGGAAGTGCTGCTGCACATCATCCGCGAGAACGACTGGAGCCAGGTGCTGGTCTTCACCCGCACCAAGTTCGGCGCCAACAACGTCGCCGACTACCTCACCAAGAACGGCGTGAAGGCCATGGCGCTGCACGGCAACAAGAGCCAGAGCGCACGCACGCAGGCGCTCAGCGAGTTCAAGAGCGGTGAAATCCGCGCACTCGTGGCCACCGACATCGCGGCGCGCGGCATCGACATCGACGACCTGCCGCACGTCGTGAACTACGAAATCCCGAACGTCTCCGAAGACTACGTGCACCGCATCGGCCGCACGGGCCGCGCCGGTCGCGAAGGCCACGCCGTGAGCCTGGTCTGCATGGACGAAGAAGGCTTCATGATGGAAATCGAGCGCTTCACCAAGCAGGAAATCCCTGTGCAGGTGATCGAAGGCTTCGGCCCCGCGCCCGACGAGAAGGCCGAACCCATCGCCATGGGCCGCCAGACCATCTGGGGCGGAGCCGGCAAGCCTCCGGGACGCGACGTGATGCAGGCAGCCGCCAAGGCCGCCCGTCAGGAAATGATGGAGCGCATCCGCACCAACAAGGCCACTCAGGGCGATGCGCGCGGCGGCAAACGTGGCGGCGGCAAGCGCCCCGGCGCTGCCGAAGGCCAAGCCGTCCAATTGGACGACGACGGCCTGCCAATGCAGCAACCCGCACGCGCCGAGCGCCGCCCTTCTCAGCCTCGCGGCGAGCGCAACGGTGACCGCCAGGGCGACCGTCAAGGTCAAGGACAAGGTCAGGGCCAGCGGGAGGACAGCCGACGCGGTCCACGCCGCGGTCCCGGCCAGGCGCTGCAGAACAACAACGGCGGTGCCCGTCGTCGCCAGGACGGCGAAGGCGGTGGCCGCAATGGCGGTGGCAACTTCGGCGGCGGAAACGGCGGCGGAAACGGTGGCGGGAATGGCGGCGGTCGTCGCCATGACGACAGCCAGCCACGCGGCGAGAACGCCCACCTCGGCACCCAGCTGGGTCATCTGGGCGGTGGTGGCCGTCACAATGCGCGCGGCGCGGGTGGTCAGCCTGATCCGATGCGCACCAGCGTCGACAGCATGGGCGGCGGTGGCCGTCGCGGCGGCGGTGGCTTCCGTGGTGGCAACGGCAATGGTGGTGGCGGCTTCGGCGGCGGCAACCGTGGTGGCTTCGGCGGCGGCGGTGGCAACCGCGGCGGCCGTTTCGGTGGCAATGGCCGCTGATCCCTCCCGTCCTGACTGACGCTCAAGCCCGGCCCCGCGCCGGGCTTTTTCCATTCGGCGCACAGACGACAGATCGTCAACATTTGTCGTCCAACTCGTGGCAAATGATCCGATCCTGTGAGAATTCGCCGCGACTTGGCCGCTCCGCCAGTGCAAACCGCTCGGTTGTAACCCCCTGAGGGGTAACATCGGCGCCCACAAATGAGTTTTCTGGTCCGTTAGCGACCCCATCAACATGACACAGAACAACAAATTGCCCCCTGTAGCCCAGCCCAGTTCTCCCGAGCGGCACACCGCGCTCTCCCTGCGGCTTGGCGTGTTGATGTCCGCCGCACTGCTGGCCGCCTGCACGAGCACGCCCCTGCCGCCGTGGCCAGCGAATCCCGGCACGGTCTCCACGAGCGGTGCCCGCCCCGCCCCGCAGCAGACGCCGCAGCGCCAGGTTCTGCCCCAGCTCGGCACCCAGCGCCCTGCACAGTCACAGCAGGCCGACCAGCAGCAGGTGCAGACAGGCACGGTCACCCGCTCGCCGCTGTCGCCCAACCCGGTCGATGAGCCGCAGTCCGCCGCCAACCTGCCCTACAACCCGCTCGTCGCCGCACGCTTTCCCGTACCCGACGTACGCTACGCCACCCCCGGCCTCCAGCCGGGACGACGCGCCTTCACGACCAACAACGAACTCTCCGACTGGCTGAACCAGCTTGCCGCCGTCAGCGCCGGCCGCACGCACGCGCAGGTCCAAACCATCGGCTCCTCGCAGAACGGCGTGCCGCTGCAGGCGCTCATCATCACCCAGGCCGCGGGCACCTCACCCGACGCGCTGGAAGACTCCAAGCGCCCGACCATCATGCTCGTCGGCCAGCAGCACGGCGACGAGCCCGCAGGCTCGGAAGCGCTGCTCATCATCGCCCGTGAACTCACACAGGGGCTGCTCGAGCCGCTGCTGCAGCGCATCAACGTGGTCATCGTGCCGCGCGCCAACCCCGATGGCGCCGATGCCAACCAGCGCGTGACCTCCAACGGCGTCGACATGAACCGCGACCACCTGCTGCTCAACACACCCGAAGCACAGGCGCTCGCCAAGCTCTCCAACGCCTACCGCCCGATCGCCATGATCGACGCGCACGAATACACCGTCGTCGGCCGCTACCTGCAGAAGTTCAACGCGGTGCAGAAGTACGACGCGCTGCTCCAGCACGCCACCGCCGCCAACATGCCCGAATTCGTGACCAAGGCCGCGACCCAGTGGTATCTCGAGCCCATGCGCAAGTCACTGCAGGAGCAGCAGCTCACCGCCGACTGGTACTACACCACCTCCACCGATCTGTCGGACCGCAGCCTGTCGATGGGCGGCGCGCAGCCCGACACCGGTCGCAACGTCAACGGTCTGAAGAACGCCGTCAGCCTGCTCGTCGAGACACGCGGCGTCGGCATGGAGCGCAACGACATCCAGCGCCGCGTCCACGCCCAGGTCACCGCCATCGGTGCCGCCCTGCGCACCACCTCCGAGCGCGCCAGCGAACTCCAGCAGGTTCGCTCCTTCGTCACCCGCGAAATCTCCTCCCAAGCCTGCCGCGGCAGCGTCGTCATCGAAGCCGCGCAGACGCCCGAAAAGCGCGACGTCACCATGCTCGACCCGAACACCGGCGCCGACACGACACTCAACGTCGACTGGAACTCCTCGCTGCACCTGCGCACCCTCAAGACCCGCCCACGCCCCTGCGGCTACTGGCTCTCGGCCCAATCGAGCACCGCCGTCGAGCGCCTGCAGATGCTTGGCGTGCAGATCATGCGCGTGGCCGAATCCGGCAACGTACTGGCCGACACCTACGTGGAAAACAGCCGCAGCACCGCTGATCGCCCCGACGTGCGCGGCACGGTCGCAGGCGGTGGCCCCATCACCCGCGTGAGCGTCACCCCCACCCGAAGCGCCATCGACATCCCTGAAGGCAGCTTCTACGTGCCCCTGAACCAGGCCATGGCCAACATCGCCATCGCCGCTCTGGAGCCCGACTCGCAGAGCAGCTACTTCGCCAACCACCTGATCGACCACCTCGACAGCGTCGCCCGCATCATGACCGTGCCCCCGCTGGTGTTCGAAGACACGGATTGACCCCCAAACCCGGTCAAATCCACAAATCCCGCCCCGCAGCCGTCAGCGACGCTGCCGGGCAGGTATGATTGACGGTTGTCATCGGTTGGACACCCTCTGGGCAGCTCCCACCGCGCAAGACACTGACTGCCCATAGCTCAACTGGATAGAGCAATTGCCTTCTAAGCAATAGGTCGGGGGTTCGAGTCCCTCTGGGCAGGCCAATGCCGCGCACCCAATGCCGTCACCGCCTCCGGCAACATAGGCCCAAGCAAGCGCCTTCCTCGCCTTTGCGGCACCTCTTTCTCGCTTTCTTCGCACTTTTGCGCACGCTTTCTCACGCCAGGAAAGCAGGGTCGCGAGCGCCATTCCATCCTCTCTTCGTCCATGCGCACGAACGCAAGGCAACTATATTTCCACGCGCTCCGGAAAATTAGTCCGCCCGCGCACTCCCTTCCCTTGCCATCATTCCAGTCCGTTTTTCCGACCGTCTTCGGCCTGTCGGAACTGCCCGCTCATGGACCCGCACCCTCGCCCACTGTTGGCTGGCGGCGGGGCACTCAATTTCCGGAAGATGGAGACAACGACTATGAAGATCAGCACACTGGCTTTTGCCCTGTCCGCAATCGGCGCGGCGACCGCTGTCCAGGCGGCCGACATCAAGATCGGCGCGGCCGAGGCCTTGAGCGGTGGTGCCGCGCAGTATGGCATTTCGATCCGCAATGCGCAGCAGCTGGCTGTCGAGCAGATCAACGCCGCCGGTGGCGTGAACGGCGACAAGCTGGTGCTGGTGGTGGAAGACGAACAGGGCAAGAAGGAAGAAGCCATCAACGTCTTCAAGAAGCTGATCTTCCAGGACCGCGTGCTGATGATCTTCGGCCCGACGCTGTCGAACTCCGCGCAGGCGGCTTTCCCGATTGCGCAGGCGGCGAAGATTCCCGCGTTCGGCACATCGACGACCGCCGACGGCATCACCTCGATCGGTGACTTCACCTTCCGCAACGCCGTGACCGAAGCCGACGTGCTGCCCGAAACCGTGAAGGCCGCCGTCAAGGCCGCTGGCGTGAAGAAGGTCGCCGTCATGTACGGCAACGACGACGTGTTCACCAAGAGCGGCTACGACAATTTCAAGAAGGCGCTGGCCGACCAGAACATCACCGTGACCACGACCGAGACCTTCGCCAAGGGCGACGTGGACTTCAAGGCTCAGCTCACCAAGATCAAGGCCAGCAATCCCGACGCCATCGTGCTGTCGGCGTTGATGGCCGAAGGTGCGCCGATCATGGTGCAGGCGCGCCAGATCGGCCTGAACGTGCCGGTGATCGGCGGCAACGGCATGAACTCGGTGAAGGTGTTCGACCTCGCCAAGGGCGCGAGCGACGGCCTGTGGGTGGGCAGCCCCTGGTCTGCGGAAAACAAGACCGCCGAGAACACCAAGTTCATGGAAAGCTACACGCAGAAGTACAAGACCGCTCCCGACCAGTTCGCCGCGCAGGCCTATGACGGCATCTACATCGCCGCCGCCGCGCTCAAGGGCATCAAGCTGACCGGCAAGATCGAGGCGGACCGCAAGGCGCTGCGCGATGCGCTTGCCACCGTGAAGCACACCGGCGCGACCGGCGCCTTCGCCTTCCGCCGCGTGAACGACAAGGCTGGCAAGCCCGCTGGCTACGACGCCGATCAGAAGCCGATCATCAGCGTGACCAAGCAAGGCCGCTACACCATCGCGCAGTGATTCGACTGGGCGATACCGACATCTTTACCGCACCGACCGCCGCGCGCGCGATCCGCTGATCGCGGCGGTCACTCTCACACTCCCCACGCCAACGATCAACGTCCGACCGCGCACCGCTCACCAGGCGGCTGCCCGCGGCAGGCACGGCGTGTAGTCGCAGACACCAAGGCCCACCCTTTCATCCCACGAAGGCGGCCGGTCCGCACGTCGGCCCAACACGGCCCACTGGAACCATCATGCTGGAACAGCAGTTATTCAACGCTCTGTCGCTGGGGTGCGTCTACGCACTCTTCGCGCTGGGCTTCACGCTTGTCTTCGGCGTGCTGGGCGTCATCAATCTATCGCATGGCGCGGTGTTCATGGTGGGCGCTTATGCGGCCCTGGCCGCCGTGCAGAACCTCGGCCTGCCGCTGTGGGCAGCCATCATCTTCGCCTTCATGGTCTCGGGCTGCGTGGGCGCGCTGGTCGACGTGCTGGTGCTCAGGCCGCTGCGCAACCGCAATGCGCCGCACCTGATTCCGATGATCGCCACCATCGGCGTGGCCATCGTCCTCAACAATCTGGCGCAAGGCATCGCGGGCGCGGAGAACAAGCGCTTTCCCGTCGAGGTGCTGCCGCAGGAGTCTCTGGATTTCCTCGGTCTGCACATCACGGTGATCGAACTCGGCATCATCCTGCTGTCGTTCCTGCTGATGGTCGCTCTGGTGCTGGTGATCGGCCGCACGCAGATCGGCCGCGCCTTGCGCGCCATCGCCGAATCGCCCAAGGCCGCGCTGCTGCTGGGCATCAACGTGGAGTGGCTGTTCATCATCACCTCGTTCGTCGCCGCAGGTCTGGGCGGCGTGGCGGGCACGCTGGTGGGCGTCTACTCCAATGCCCTCTTCCCGCTGATGGGCCAGCCCATCCTGCACAAGGGGATCGCCGTGATCATTCTCGGCGGCATGGGTGACATCCGCGGTGCGATGCTCGCCGGTCTGTTCCTCGGATTCGCCGAAGTGATGAGCGTGGCCTACATCGGCTCGAACATGCGCGACGCGGTGGCATTCGGCGTGCTGTTCCTCGTGCTGATCCTGCGCCCTCAGGGTCTGCTTGGACGCATTCAAGAGCGCAAGGCGTGAGGCGGCACATCCATGGAATACTTTGAAAATTTCTGGCAGATCTACAGCAACCTGGTGCTCACGCTGGGCATCAACGCGCTGCTCGCGCTGTCGATCTACATCACCCTCTCGTGCGGCATGCTGTCGCTCGCCAATGCGGCCTTCATGGGCATCGGGGCATACACCGCGTCCATCCTGACGATGAGCCACGAGGCGCCCTTCGCGCTGGCGCTGGCGAGCGGCATCGCGATGCCGATGTTCGTCGCCTTCTTTCTCGGCAAGGCGGTGATGCGTCTGTCGGGCGTGTACCTCGCGATGGCGACCCTCGCCTTCGGCGAAGTGGTGCGCATCGTCATCCTCAACGCGGAAGATCTGACGGGCGGCGCGCTGGGCCTCAACGGCATTCCCAACAGCACCGAATGGTGGCATGTGCTGCTCGCGCTGGTCGTGGTGATCGCGATGCTGGCGTGCATGCGCCGCTCCAAGGTGGGTCGCGCCCTCGAGGCCATCAAGGAAGACGAAACCGCCGCCGGCCTGATGGGCATCGACACCAACTCCAACAAGATGATGGCCTTCATCATCGGAGCGGGCATCGCCGGTCTGGCAGGCGGTCTGAGCGCCCATCTCACCTTCTTCATCGGCCCCAACGAGTACGGCTTTGACCGCGCGGTGGAGATTCTCACGATGGCGATTCTGGGCGGCGTGAACTCGCTGATCGGTCCGGTGGTCGGCTCGCTGTTCCTCACGCTGCTGCCCGAAGTGCTGCGCGGATTGAAGGACTTCCGCCTCGTCGTCAACGGCATGCTGCTGATCGTGATCATCCTGTTCCTGCCACGCGGGCTGTGGGATCCGGCGCGCTTCAGGCGCATGTTCGGCGGCGCCGGGAAGGGAGAGTCGAAGTGAGCAAGCATCCAAACCATTCCCCGCTGCTGGAACTCAGGAACGTGTCGCGCCACTTCGGTGGTCTGCGCGTGCTGGAGGACGTGAACCTCAGCGTTCCCGCCAACACCATCTTCGGCCTGATCGGCCCCAACGGTGCGGGCAAGACCACGGTGCTGAACATCATCACCGGCCTGCTGCCGCCCTCGTCCGGCGAGGTGCTGTTCAACGGCGTGTCGCTGGTGGGCAGAAAGCCGTACAAGATCACGCAGGGCGGCATCGCGCGCACGTTCCAGAACATCCGCGTCTTCAAGGAAATGAGCCTGCTCGACAACGTGGCCGTGGGCATGCACGCGAATCTGGACTACGGCTTCGCCAGCGTGTTTCTGCGCGGAGGACGCTTTGCCGCAGCCGAGCGCGCGGCGCGCGAGAAGGCGCACGAGTTGCTGTCGTGGGTGCGCCTCGACCACAAGTGTCACGAGCTGGCCGAGAGCCTGTCCTACGGCGAACAGCGCCGCCTCGAACTGGCGCGCGCGCTGGCCACCAACCCCAAGCTGCTGCTGCTCGACGAGCCCGTCGCCGGCATGAACTCGACCGAAAAGGAAGAGCTGATGCATGAGGTGCGCAACATCCATGCGCGCGGCTTCACCATCTTCATGATCGAGCACGACATGCGCTTCGTGATGGGCCTGTGCAAGGAGATCGCGGTGCTGAATTTTGGACGGATCATCTCGCACGGCGACCCCGATCACGTGCGCAATGATCCGCAGGTGATCGAGGCCTATCTGGGCCGCGACGATGACGATGACGCGGGAGCAGCGCAATGAACCAGCACGCCAACGACATGACCGAGCCCCTGCTCCGCGTGCGCGATCTCGCCGTGAACTACGGCCACGTGAAGGCCGTCAAGGGCATCTCGTTCGACCTGATGCCCGGCCAGATCACCACGCTGGTCGGCGCCAACGGAGCGGGCAAATCAACCACGCTGCTCGCGCTCTCCGGCCTCGTGAAGAAGCATGCGGGCAGCGTGCTGTTCGGCGGCCGGGACGTCTCCGCGCTCAAGCCGCATCAGCTGGTGGCGGGTGGTCTGGTGCAGGTCGCCGAAGGCCGCGCCACGCTCACGCGCCTGACCGTGCGCGAGAACCTGCAGCTCGGTGCCTACACCCGCAAGGATTCTGCCGCCGATCAGGCCGCCGATCTGGACCGCATCTATGCACTGTTCCCGCGCCTCAAGGAGCGGGACGACGGGCTGGCCGGCAATCTCTCGGGCGGCGAGCAACAGATGCTGGCCATCGGCCGCGCGCTCATGGCCAGGCCACGCGTGCTGCTGCTCGATGAACCGTCGATGGGACTTGCACCCATCATCGTGCAGGACATCTTCCGCACGCTTCGCGACATCAACCGGGAAGGCCTCACCATCTTTCTGGTGGAGCAGAACGTGCGCCAGGCACTGAAGATTTCGGACCACGCCTACGTGCTGGAAACCGGTGAAATCGTGCTCGAAGGCAGCGGCAAGGCCTTGCTGGGCAACGAGAAAGTACAGGCCGCCTACCTCGGCGGTTGAGCAATGATTAGCAGCAGCAACCGCATGAGCAATCCGTCCGACCACTCCCGCCTGATCAACCCCTTGTTCGCACCCACCGCGAGCGATCTCGCCAAGGCCGTGTGCATCGAGGACCTGCGCGTGCTCGCGCAAAAGCGCGTGCCCAGGATGTTCTACGACTACGCCGACAGCGGCAGCTGGACCGAGAGCACCTACCAGGCCAACGAGAGCGACTTCCAGAACATCCGCTTTCGCCAGCGCGTGGCGCGCAACATCGCGGACCGCAGCATCGAGAGCACCATGGTCGGCGTGCCGGTGAGCATGCCGGTGGCGATCGCGCCCACCGGGCTTGCGGGCATGCAGCATGCGGATGGAGAGATTCTCGCGGCCAAGGCCTGCGAAAAATTCGGCGTGCCCTACACGCTGAGCACGATGAGCATCGCCTCCATCGAGGACGTCGCCGCGCACACGAGCAAGCCGTTCTGGTTCCAGCTCTACGTGATGAAGGACCGCGACTTCATCGGCCGCCTCATCGACCGCGCCAAGGCCGCGAACTGCGGCGCACTGGTGGTCACGCTCGATCTGCAGGTCATCGGTCAGCGCCACAAGGACCTGCGCAACGGCCTGACGGCGCCGCCGCGCATCACCCTCGGCAACATGCTGAACTTCGCGACCAAGCCGGCCTGGTGCCTGAACATGCTGCGCACCCACCGCCGCGAATTCGGCAACGTCATCGGCCATGTCTCCGGCGTGGACGACATGGGGTCGCTGCTGTCATGGACGGCCCAGCAGTTCGATCCCAAGCTCGACTGGTCCGACATCGCCTGGATCAAGAAGCGCTGGGGCGGCAAGCTGGTGCTCAAGGGCGTGCTCGATGTGGAAGACGCGCGTCTCGCCACCGCCTGCGGGGTGGACGCGCTCGTCGTCTCCAACCACGGTGGTCGCCAGCTCGACGGCGCACTCTCCTCGATCGCCGTGCTGCCCGCCATCGCCGATGCGGTCGGCAACCAGGTCGAACTGTGGCTGGACAGCGGCATCCGCAGCGGCCAGGACGTGCTCAAGGCAGTGGCCCTCGGCGCGCGCGGCACGATGATCGGCCGCCCTCACCTCTACGGACTCGGCGCCTTTGGCGAGGCGGGGGTGACGCGCTGCCTCGAAATTCTGGCCAAGGAACTCGACGTGACCATGGCCTTCTGCGGCCACACCGACATCCGCGCCGTTGGCCGCGACGTGCTGCATCCGGCGAGCATTCCGGCCTGCTGATTCAGGCGTCCAGATGATCCAGCGCACCGTGCCGCGCAAGCGCCTGCTGCGCCAGCTCCTGGCTCAGCATCGCCTGTTCGGCGCACAGTGACTGCAACCACTGCACGAAGATCCGCACCTCTTCCGAGGGGGTGTTGGTCAGCGCGTAGTATTGGTTCGCCGGGCGTGAGAACACATTGAACAGCGGGCGCAGCGTGTCATTCATGAGCCAGTCGCGCACCAAACTCAGCCGACACAGCGCCACGCCATGGCCCTTCAACGCGGCCTCGTAGATCAACCCCAGATCCTGAAACTTCGGTCCCTGCTGCGGCTCGGGCCAATCGAGCAAGGCGGCCTGGAACCACGGCTGCCATGGCTCCAGCGTCGTGCGGATCAGCGGCGCGTGCCGCAGATCGGCAGGACAGCGAAGCGGCGGCAGCGACTTGAGCAGCACCGGCGACGCCATCGGCATGGCAACGTCCTGCGTGAGCGGAATCCCGCCGTTGGCCAGCGCATCGCCGGCGCGGATCTCGACCTCGGCATTGGTCGACGGATAGTCGAACACCGGCGGCACGACAATCAGCTCCACATCGATATGCGGATAGAGATTCATGAACCCCTGCAGACTCGACGCCAGCATCTGGCGCGCAAACGTCGGCGTGGCGGTGATGCGCAGTCGCGTGGTCGCCGCCGCAGGCTGCACGAACGATGGCAGCGCGATCAGCATGTTGAGGATCGGTCTCGCGGATTCGAGATACTTCCCCCCCGCCTCGGTGAGGATGATCGCGTTGCTGCGGCGATCGAACAGCTCCGCTCCCACCAGCTCCTCCAGCCCGTTCACCCGCTTGCGGATCGCACTGGCCGTGAGACTCAGCTCCCGCGCCGCCCGCTCAAAGCTCCCCAGCCGCGCCACGGCCTCGAATCCCCGCAGCGCCTCGGTGGACGGCATGCGCACGCAACCGCGCCTGTTGTGCTGTTCAATCTGCATCTCGCCTTCCCTGCCCCGTCCTGTCCGTCGTTCATGGTTACAGGCCGTATTGTCTACGGTGACACCGTTCAGAATCGCGGGAAAATACCTACAGCCGCCTGCACATTGCACGCATGCAGCCTTCAATGCACGGTACACACCATGCAAGGATCAAACGACCGCACGATGTGCTGCACCGACACGGGTGACTTCTCACCCGGCAATACAGGGGCGCCTTCGAGGGCTTTTTCCAAGGCCCCCGGCGTGCCGCCCACGTCGCGTGGCGAGAAGTTCCAGCTGGTAGGCGCGACGATCTGGTAGTTGGCGATGCGGCCGTTCTTCACCACCAGCCAGTGGCCGAGCGCACCGCGCGCGGCCTCGCCAAGGCCCATGCCTACGCCTTCGTCGGGCAGTTCGCAGGCCGTGAAATACGGGGCACCGGGTTCGAGCGCCTTGAGCCAGCGCTCCATCATCGGTACGACGATGGCGAGTTCGAGCACGCGCGCGATCACCCGGGTGAGCACGCAGCCGCCGTGCTTGGCCACCGCGTCGCGCACCAGCGGGTGGCCCGACGCAAGCTGGCGGGCGATGGCGCCGGTTTCCACCACCTCACCGGCGAGGCGCGGTGCCTTGTTCCAGGTGTAGGCACCCGCCTTGTCGGCGTTCGGCAGCGTCATGCCCTGCAGCGGATGCAGCGGCATGGGCGCGTCTTCAAGCCATGCATGGGTGGCGTCTTCGGTGATCGCGAGCGTGTCGGGCTCGACCAGCGTCTGCTCGCTCGCGCGCCACACGCCCGAGGCCAGCGCATGCGCGCCGCCCGGTTGAGAATACGCACCGAAGCTCAGATACAGCCCCGGCCCTGCGCCAAGCTGATGCAGATCGAGATCGCGCGCGCAACTCAGGAACAGCCGGAAGTCGCCCGCATTCGCGGCCGCGTCATGCCATGCCCAGAGCGCATCCAGCGACGACAGCGCAGCCATGTCCTCGAGCGGCGTGGCGAACAGATGGCGCTCCAGAAACCAGCGGAATTCGCGCAGCTTGGACAGCAGACGGATGCGCTCGGCCGGTTCCACCGCACGCGAGCTGCCACCGGGATCGATGCTTTGGGTGTGCGGCCATTTGCCGCCCAGCGTGCCGAGCAGCGTGAACCAGCGCTGGCGCGCGGCAATCGCCTCGCGCATCTGCTCGCCGGTCTGCGGCGCGAAGCGGCGCACGGCCTCGGCGTGCCAGGCGCGTGACGCGTAGACGGGCCGGGTGAAATCCGGCATGAAGAACAGGTAGAAATGCGTGAGGTGATCGGCAAGGTTCTCGGTCGCCTGCATCAGATTGGTCACGTGCAGGCCGTTGTCGGGCACGGTGACGCCGGCAAGATCGGCCAGCGCCTTGGCGCTCGCCACCGATTGCGAGACCGAACAGATGCCGCAGATGCGCGGCACATAGACCAGCGCATCATTGGGCAGCTTGCCCTGCAGGATCTGCTCGAAACCGCGGTACATGGTGGCGTTGACCTGCGCACGCTGCACGCGCCCCGCGCGGACGTCGAGCGAGACTTCAAGATCACCTTCCACCCGGTTGAACGGGCCTACGAGCAGACGCGCCATGCGTGAAACCTTCTTGGGACTTTCTCTGAACCGATCGGCATTTATCTGAGCCGCGTCTTGCGCACGGCCGGCGTCACCACCAGATGGTCGGCCGTGGCATTGATCTTCACGCGCTTGGGCGTGGCGGACTTGGACAGCGACGCGAGCGCCACGAACCACGCCTTGGGCATGTCGGTCGGCAGGCCAATCGGAATGCCAGCCACCTTGGGGGTGCGGTCGAACGCATGACCGGGCTCCTGAAAACCCGGCTCGGTGCAGGCAATGCAGGCATAGCCGCCCCGCGTGCACGAGCCCTCGCCGTTCCACAGCCGCGTATTGCAGTCGGCATGCACCTGCGTGCCCTTGCAGCCCATGTGCTCCATCATGCAGCCACGGTCCGAGGGCTTCTCGGCACTGGCCTTGAACTCGTAGAACTCGTTGCGCGTGCAGCCGTGATGCACCAGATGATCGGCGTAGAAGCGCGGACGCGCGAGCGAGTCCAGATCCTGTTCGGTGAGGCTGTCCGCAGCCAGCGCGCTCAGGCTCTCGATCACCCAGCCGGGGTGCGTCGGGCAGCCCGCGATGTTGATCACCGGAAGCCCGGAGCGCGAACGGAAATCCGCGCCTAGCAGACCGCCCACGCGGTCATCTTCGTATTGCAGACCGCAGGCGTCCGTGGGATTGCTCGCGCCCGCCGTGATGCCGCCCCAGGCCGCGCAGCTGCCGACCGCGACCACATGCCGTGCAACTCCAGCAAGCCTGCGCACCCAGTCGACCATCGGAATGCCCGTGCCCGCCATCACATGAAAGCGTCCGGTTCCGTTGGGGCCGCGCAGCAGCGCGCCTTCGATGCAGAGCGCATCCACGCGCAAGCGGCCATCCAGCGCGCGTGCGAGCACGTCCTGCAACTCGTCGGCAGATTCGAGCGACAGGCTTGGATGCCAGAGCAGGTTGATTCCGGCATCGCGCAGCTGGCCATGAAAATCCGTCGTGTCGGCGCACAGCAGCGACATGCTGCAGCCGCCGCAACCGCCGGACTGCAGCCAGAGAACGTTGAACATGTCAGAAGGCGTCGTGGGCATGTGCGATCACTTCTCCAGACCAAAGCGCTGCATCTTGGCGCGCAGCCCCACGCGCGACAGCCCCAGCTCCTTGGCCACGCGCGTCTTGTTCCAGCGGTGGTGCAGCAGCGTCTCGCGCAGCACCATGGCCTCGATGGCATCAAGCCGCTCGCCGAGCGTTCCGGTCTGCGGCAGCGCCGCGCTCACCACCGACGACGCGACGGTCGACAGCCCCGCATGGCCCTGCAGCACGCGCGGAGAGAATGCCGTCGCGGGCAGCTCGCCTCCGTCATGAAGCGCAATCGCACGCGCGATCTCGTTGCGCAGCTCGCGGATGTTGCCGGGCCACGGGTAGGTCATCAGACAGGCGAGCGCCTCGCGGCTCAGTGTCGCGCCGGGGCAGCCGAGCTCCTGGCCGATCTCGCGCACCAGCTTCGTGGCGATCGGTTCGATGTCACCACTGCGCTCGCGCAGCGGCGGCACGGTGAGACTGACGCCCGCGATGCGGTAGTACAGGTCTTCGCGGAACAGCCCTTCGCGCACGCGCTGCTCCAGATCGCGGTGGGTTGCTGCGATCACGCGCACGTTCACCGGAACCGGCCGCTGCGCGCCGATCGGCCGCACCTCGCCCTCCTGCAGCGCACGCAGAAGGCGCACCTGGAACGCGAGCGAGGTCTCGCCGATCTCGTCAAGAAACAGCGTGCCGCCGCTCGCGCGCTGAAACAGGCCGGGCCGGTCCTCATACGCGCCGGTGAAGGCGCCGCGCCGGTAGCCGAACAGCTCGGACTCGATCAGCGTGTCGGGAATCGCCGCGCAGTTCTCGACCACGAAGGCGCCCGATGCACGCGGGCTCGCGTAATGCATCGCGCGTGCGATCAGCTCCTTGCCCACGCCCGATTCCCCGAGCACCAGCACCGACAGGTCGTAGCGAGCCACCTTCTCGGCAATCGCGCAGACGGCGTTGAGCGGACTGGCCGCGCCGCGTTCAATGCGGTCAAAATCGAAGACGCTGCGCGCCAACTCGAGCTTGGCCTGCATGCGCTGGCGCAGCTGGGGCGTGCTCGCGCGCAGCTCCAGATCGAGCTGGCTCATGCCGCGCTGCAGGCTCTGCGCATCGACCGCGTCGCGCACGGTGCGCAGCAGGTGATCGGGCACCCAGGGCTTGAGGATGTACTGGTAGATGCCGGCGTCGTTGATGCCCGCGATGATGTCCTGCGAATCGGAGTAGCCCGAGATCACGATGCGCACCGTCTCGGGCCAGCGCTCGCGCACTTCTTTCAAGAACTCCACGCCCGTCACGCCCGGCATGCGCTGGTCGCAGAGAATCACCTGGATGCTTTGGCGCTCGAAGTGCTCCCGCGCGTCGTGGGCGCCACTGGCCGTCAGCACCTGGAAGTCTTCATCGAGCGTGCGCCGGATCGCGTCCTGCGAGCGCACCTCGTCGTCCACCACCAGCACCGTCGGCAGATCCTGCGGGTCGTCCATCATCGCGCGCCGCTCCACCTCGTCGTGCGACGTGGAAGACCCCAAAACCGTGGTTCGAAAGAATGCTGCCGCATGCGTGATGACTGCCGAGAAGTGTTCATTTCCAGCCCATCAGGCCGATGCAACTGATTGTAATGAAGACGCGCCACAAACAGTCCCTCGTGCCGTTAGAGCGTGTTTGCGATCTCAGCGCGAGGCTTGCGGGATGCGGATCGGGATGGGCTGCAAGGCGCAAACCGCAGCAATAGCTCGGGCTATTGCGAGGATTTGCAACGCAGCAGAGCGCCCGAGGCCGCGCCTGCAAGACCGTGTGGAGATCGTAAACACGCTCTTAACAGATGCGGGGCAATTGCTCGCCGCTCAACCAGTCGACCATGCGGCGGCCACCGAAGCGCGTGTTCATCTGCACGAAGTGATGCGGATCCGCCGTCACCACCCCGATGCGCGCCGCGTGGGCGCCGAGCGGATGCGCACGCATCGCTGCCAGCGCGGCGGCCTCGTGTTCGGGCGCGCACACGGCCAGCAGCTTGCCTTCGTTGGCGATGTAGAGCGGATCGAGGCCGAGCAGCTCGCACGCGGCCTCGACCTGGGGCAGCACGGGAATTGCGGCCTCCTCAAGCACCATGCCTGCGCCGGACTGTCGAGCGATCTCGTTGAGCGTCGTCGCCACGCCGCCGCGCGTGGGGTCGCGCAGCACGCGCACCGCCCCGGGGACTGCGGCCAGCATGGCGGCGACCAGCGTGTGCAGTGCGGCAGTGTCAGACGCGATGCTGGTCTCGAACTGCAGCGACTCACGCTGCGAGAGCACGGCCACGCCATGCTCGCCGATGGTGCCGGAGAGCAGCACCACATCGCCCACGCGCGCATTCGCGCCGCCAATGTCCACGCCCGCCGCCACCACGCCGAGGCCGGTGGTGCTGATGAACACGCCGTCGCCCTTGCCGCGCTCGACCACCTTGGTGTCGCCGGTGACGATGGGCACGCCCGCTTCCCTCGATGCGGCGGCCATGGACTCGACCACGCGCCGCAGATCGGCGAGCGGGAAGCCTTCTTCGAGAATGAAGCTCGCCGTCAGATACAGCGGCGTCGCGCCCGACATGGCCAGATCGTTGACCGTGCCATGCACCGACAGACAGCCCACGTCGCCGCCCGGAAAGAACAGCGGAGAGACCACATGCGCATCGGTCGCCATCACCAGCCGCGCACCCGCATCCAGCGCGGGCGGCGCGAACACCGCGCCGTCATTGCCCTGGCGCAGCAGTTCGTTGTCGAAGGCTTTGAGGAACAGCTCCTCGATGAGCTGCGACGCGGCCCGCCCTCCGGCGCCATGGTTCATGTCGACGCGCCCGTTCTTGAAATCCAGCGGACGCACGTAGTCCTTTTTTACCGACCCATTCACCATCACATTGCCGCTCATGCCGCAGCCCCCGCTTCCGTCTCGCTCATCACCGGAATGCTCCGGAACCGGCCATATGAATAATGCGCCGCGCACGCGCCCTCGCTCGACACCATGCACGAGCCCACCGGGTTTTCCGGCGTGCACACGGTGCCGAAGATCTTGCAGTCGGTCGGCCGCTTCACGCCGCGCAGAATCGCGCCGCACTCGCAGGCCTTGTTGTCCGCCACCGGCGCGTACTCGAGCGGAAAGCGCCGCTCAGCATCAAACTCCGCATACTTTCCGCAGATGCGCAGCGCGCTCAGCGGCACCTCGCCAAGGCCCCGCCATTCAAAGGCCGCGCGCAACTCGAAGATCTCGTCCATCAGGTCGATGGCGATCCAGTTGCCCTCGCGGGTGACGGCGCGCGTGAACTCGTTCTCGACTTCGGCCCGGCTCTCGTTGACCTGACGGATGAGCATCAGAATGGCCTGCATCACGTCGAGCGGCTCGAAGCCCGCGATCACCACCGGCTTGCGGTACTCGCGCGCAAACGGCTCATACGGCGCGGAGCCGATCACGATGCTCACATGCGCAGGGCCGACAAAACCGTCGAGCGGCACCGTGCCGTACTGCTTGACCTCGGGTGAATTGAGCACATGTGCAATTGCGGCGGGCGTGAGCACATGGCAGCACAGCACGCTGAAGTTCTTCAATTTCTGCTGCTGCGCCGAACGGATGGCGGCTGCCGTGGGCGGCGTGGTGGTTTCAAAGCCGATGGCGAAGAAAACCACCTCGCGCGCCGGATTGTCGCGCGCGATCACCAGCGCATCCGAGGGCGAATACACCATGCGGATGTCGCCACCGCGCGCCTTGGCCTTGAGCAGCGAGAGACCGTCCGACGCCGGCACGCGCAGGGTGTCACCGTAACAGCAGACGATGGCGTCATGCTCGAGCGCGAGCCGGATCGCCATGTCGATGCGCCCGATCGGCAGCACGCAGACGGGGCATCCCGGGCCGTGGACCATGCGCACGTTGGCGGGCAGCAGACTGTCCACGCCGTAGCGCGAGATCGCGTGCGTATGGCCGCCGCAGAACTCCATGAAGCTGTAGTTGCGATCAGGCCGTGCCTCGGCCGCGATGCGCGCCGCGATCTGCCGCGCCAGTTCGCCGTCGCGGAATTCGTCGATGTATTTCATGCCGAGGTAGCCTCCATCTTTGCCTTCTCGGCTTCGCTCATCTGCGCGAACAGGGCCAGCGTGCGCGCGGCCTCCTCGGGGTCGATGCGGCCGATGGCGAACCCGACGTGCACGACGACATATTCATCGAGCGTCACGTCGCCCACCAGCGAGCAGTCGATGCTCTTGCGAATCCCACCGACGTCGACCACGGCACGCGCGTCCTGCAGAATTTCCACGACGCGCACGGGAATGGCTAGGCACATACAACATCCTCTTCGTTTTTCCGCAGCAGCGGCAACTGCCGCGCCGCCACCCACGCCTGCCCCAGCGCAATGCCCGCGTCACCGCAGGAATGCGACTGCGGCCACAGCACCCGCAGCCCGCGCAGCGTGAGCTGCAGCTGCACCCGGCGCTTGAGCAGTTCATTGAAAAAGCAGCCGCCACTGAGCACCACGGTGCTGCAGCCGGTGCGGTCCGCCGCGTTGGCGGCCCAGTCCGAAACGCCATCGGCCAACGCCTGATGGAACCAGGCCGCCGCCTCGGGCACCGCCTGCTCGCCGCCTTCCCAGGCCAGCAGCTCCGCGATCAGCGGGCGCACATCGAGCACCCCGTCACGCGACTCGGCTGCGCGCGCGAGATTCACCGGCAGGTCGGTCTTGAAGCTTGATGCGGCGGTCTCGAGCGCAATCGCCGCCTCGGCCTCGGCCTGCTGGCGCGGCGCAAGCCCCAGCGCCGCAGCAGCAGCGTCGAACCAGCGCCCCGCGCTCGTGGTCAGCGGACTCAGCAGTCCGCGCTCCAGCAGGTTCTGGATCATGCGCGCGCCGGATTCACCCACGATGGGTCGCGAACGCTCGATGATCTCGTCGCCACGACCCATCGCATGCAGCGCCGAGGCCAGCATGCGCCACGGCTCGCGCGCCGCCACATCACCGCCGGGCAGCGCCAGCGGCCACAGATGGCCCAGGCGCTCGAAGCCCAGCGGATTCACCCGCAGCAGCTCGCCCCCCCAGGCCGAGCCATCAGTGCCAAGCCCCACGCCATCGAGCGCGAGGCCGATCGCTGAGCCGCTGCAGTCAAACTCGGCCATTACGCCCGCAACATGCGCGTGGTGGTGCTGCACGCCAATGGCCGGAATTCCCCATTCGGCCGCAAGCTCATGCGCCAGCCGCGTGCTGTGAAAATCAGGATGCAGATCGTGCGCAATGGCCCGTGGCATGCCGTGCTGGCGCACCAGCTCGCGCGCCGAAGTCTCGAGCGCCACGCAGGCCGTCACATCGCGCAGATCGCCGTGCACGGCGGACCAATGCACCGCGTCGCCGTCCACCCAGCAGGCGCGGTTCTTGAGCCACGCGCCAAGCGCGAGCACAGGCTCGCTCATCGCGAGCCCTCATGGGCATGAGAATGGGCATGACCGTGACTGTGACCGTGCCCGTGTTGATGATCATGGTCGTGGTGGTGATGGTGGTGATGCTCCGCACCCATCGCGTGCTCAATCCAGTGCAGCCAAGCGTCGATTCCCTCGCCGGTCGTCGCCGAGACCTGCAGGATCTCTATGCCCGGATTCACCCGCCGCGCGAGCTCGATGCAGCGCGCCACGTCGAAGTTCAGATGCGGCAGCAGATCGACCTTGTTGAGCACCATGAGCTGCGCGGCCGCGAACATGTCGGGGTATTTAAGCGGCTTGTCCTCGCCCTCGGTCACCGAGAGAATCGCCACCTTCGCGGCTTCACCGAGGTCCCACATCGCGGGGCACACCAGATTGCCGACGTTCTCGATGAACAGCAGGCCACGATGGTCGTGACCATGCCCGTGCGTGTGCAGGCGGTTGAAGGCATCGGCCACCATCGGCGCATCGAGATGGCAGCCCTTGCCGGTGTTCACCTGGATCGCGGGCACGCCGGTTTCGCGGATGCGGTCGGCATCAAAGCTGGTCTGCTGATCGCCCTCGATCACGCTGATGTCCATGTCCGCATGGCGCGCGCGCATGGCCTTGATGGTCGCGCACAGCAGCGTGGTCTTGCCCGATCCGGGGCTTGACACGAGGTTCAGCGCCGTGATGCCATGGGCCTCGAAATGCGCGCGGTTGCGCCGCGCGATGCGGTTGTTCTCGCCGAGGATGTCGGTCTCGATGCGCAGCGCGCGCTCCTGGCTCAGACCGGGCACGCTCACCCGCGCCGCGCCGCGCCCGTAGTGCAGCTCGCCGTCCTGCTCGCCTGCTGCGGGCGTGGCCTGATGCACATGGGGGTGGGCATGGGCATGTCCACCAGAATGGCCATGGGAATGCTCATGGGCATGTGGCTGGGCGTGTCCTGCCGAGGTCTGGGCATCGCTGCTGCACCCGCAAACTACACACATGGCTGTACTCCTTCAATATCACTGAGTTGGCTCGTCGTTGATTCAATGACCGCTCTGCTGGTCTTCGACAAGCATTTCCGAAACGCGGAATTCCGTGCCCTCGACGGGCTGCAATTGGTATCCACCGCAATGCACGCAAGGCTCTCCGCGCCGCGCAAGGGGCGAGCGCAGACCGCAGGGCAGACACCAGGCCATGCCGGGCAGCTCCACATAGTCGATGCGCGCGCCCTCCAGCAAAGTGCCCGGCGCAATCGAATCGAGCGCAAACTGCAGCGCACGCATCTCCACGCCCGCCAGCTGCCCCACTTCAAGCCGAAGCAGCGTCACCCGCGCGAAGCCCTCATCCAATGCCGCCTGCTCCACCACGCGCAGCACACCGCCGGCCAGACTCGCCTCATGCATGGTGCAGCGCTCCACTCCGGCTGGGTCTGGTTTCGATGCGGTAGTTCACGCAAGGGTCGTAGGCAGTCATCAACGCAATGATATGGTCACTGGCCGACGTTTTCTGGGTCTCCAGCGTTCTTGCGACCGCTCCCTGCGGATGAAAATTCCACTCGGTCGGCGCCACCACGTCGCAGCGGCTCACCCGCTCGCCATCCAGCTCCACGCGGTGCATCAGCACGCCGCGCGCCATCTCGATCCACGCCATGCCGTGGTTTTTTTCCAGCGTGATCTGCCCGCCGCGCAGATGCCGGGTCTCGCGGTTGCTCAGGGCGAGCTGCGCCACCTCGGCAATGCGCGCGCCCATCTTGAGCCACGGCGTGCGATACATCGACGGCGCGTCCTCGCCAAGCCTTGTCCAGCAGCCCGTCTCCGCACTCACGCCACGCCATGTCGGTTGATGCCCCGTGGTCTCGCCCGCCTGCAACTGCAGAGCGAACGCCGCCAGCTCGCTGTCGCACCCATGCACGCGCAGCGCGGGCGCGCTGCAGATCTCCTCGTCCGCCGCAGCGCGCGCCTCCAGCATCAGGCGGGCCAGCCAGCTGTCGGATTCCTCGCTCCACAGCTCCAACCAGCCATGGGCATCGCGCTCCCAGCCGCTCAGCCAGGCCCTTGCCGACATGCCCAGCCATGCCTGCTCGATCCACGGCAGGAGCGACGACAGTCCCTTGATCCACTCGTCGAGCGGACGCCCCGGCAGCACCGGGGCCTCGCGCAGACACTTCATCGCCTGCAGATGGATGCGCGCGCCTTCCGCGCCAGGCATCAGGCGTGCCGGCCAGTCGAGCGCGATGCGGCGCAGATGCTCGCGCAGCGTCTCCGCGTGCAGCCGCGCGAGCGCGAAATCATGCGGTTGATCGGCAGTGCCTCGCGCGGCATCGCAGGCCCATTGCGAGCAGATGCGGTGCGCCTCGGCGCAGTTGCTGAACACGCTGGCAAGCAGCATCGGCAACTGCGCCGCCTGGCTTCCGGGGGCAAGCGAGCTCGCCCACGCCGGACGGCTGCTGCGCAGGTTGTCGGGCATCGCCATGCCGGGAAGCACCGTCAATTCACCCGCCAACGCCATCGACGCATCAAACATTGCCGCCACCCCTGACTGACGAACGACCAAAGAAAAAAGAGCGACGCGTAGGCGCCGTCCGCACCGGTACTGACTCGCTCTTCACAACCCGCCTGTCCAGTGGAGCGGGAACCTGCACGGACGCATCCGGCTGCGGCTTTCGCAGCAGCGCGAGCACCTGCTCCGCAGTGCGCTCCGCCGCCACGGCATCTTGAAACTCGAACATCGGAGAGAACAGCGAACAGGCTTCGAAACTGCCCACGCCACGCTCCTCGTGCATGCCGAGAAATGCCAGATCCGTACCGCCAAGATGTCGAATGCGCTGCTCGCCAACGCGTTGCGGTTCATCGCTGCGCACCAAAGGAAGACACAGCAGATTCATGAACCACGGCGTGACCAGCACTCCCATCGCAGCGGCTTCGTCCGCCATGAGCTGAAACCCCAGCGCACGCACGCGCAGCGACGGATTCAGCAACGCCACGCCTTGCATGCGTGTCCTTGCGAT
Source organism: Diaphorobacter caeni (assembly GCF_015354245.1). Taxonomy (GTDB): domain Bacteria; phylum Pseudomonadota; class Gammaproteobacteria; order Burkholderiales; family Burkholderiaceae_C; genus Diaphorobacter_A; species Diaphorobacter_A caeni. The sequence continues at coordinate 23,694 of NZ_JADKYZ010000006.1, read as the reverse complement.
GTGAATGAAGCAGGCCTGCAGTTCGGCCACGCGACTTTGCAGCGCGCGTTCGTCGTGTGTCGTGCAGGCCATGGCCTCAAGCATTCCCGGGCAAGACCATAAACTGTTCGGCATCGCCATCACATTCGGGGCAACGCCAATGTTCAGGCAGCTCCGCGAATGGCACTCCGGGCGCTATCTGCCAGACCGGGTCGCCCACCGCAGGGTCGTAGACCCACCAGCAGATCTTGCACTCCAGGCGCGCGTCGTTGGGCAGCCGCGCACGCTCGCCAAGATAGCTGCCTTCGAATCGCGAAGTGGGCGCTTGGTTCGACTCCGCACTCATTGCCCGTCCTCCAGCCACGCCAGCACTTCGCGGAAACGGTGCTGCGTGTCTTCGAGATCTTCGCGCGCGGCGCGAGCCACGTCAGGCAGCGCTCCAATCTCCACCGTATTGAGGATCACGGTGTCCTGCGAGTTGTAATAGACCACGCGCCATGTGTTGGGCACACAACAGTTGGTGATGCGGCAGTTGCCATATCCGCGCGAGAGAATCAGCACGCGGCCGGTGCCGAGATGGTGGTCCATGAAGCCGATGTCCTCATTCGACATCGGCAGCAGCGTGAGATTGACCACATAGGCCGGCTGGCCCGCCCGCCACTGCGTGAACTGCTCCTCGATCTCGCCGAGCAGCAACGGGGCGTTCTGCACGTTGGGCGGCAGCGGGCCGGACCAGCGCTCCATCGATGCGCGCTCGTCAGCATGGGCTACGTCTTCGAGGATGCGCGGAATCTCTCCGATCTCCACCTGGTCCCGCACCACGCCGTCGCCACGCAGATGCAGCACGCGCCAGATGCCCGCATAGACGGACTCCTGAATCTGCACCGTTGCGGCATCCGCCTCATCGGACGATGCCTGCACGCAAGCGCTCACCTCGCCCTCGCCGAGCACGGAGTTCACGAGATCGCGATCCGCCTGCGTCAGATCGTCAAGCGACACGACGCGATTCTCGCCATCGACCAGCACCTCGGCCAGCGCGCGCTCGACCGCCTGCAATGCAGCCTTGGCTGCACCGTGTGCCGCGATCTCTTCGGGCTCGGGCAGGATGGGGGCGCGAAAAGTCTCCATGCCCTGAGGCATCGCCATGTACGACAGCTCGTCTTCTTCAACGTGACTGCCCGCGCCCACGACGCGCACCGGTATCGGAAATTCGATCATGTGTTGTCTCTCCTGATCTCAGCTGCAAGACGAGGCATTCGATGCACCTGCACCGACCACCGGAATGCCGACAGTCGGCGCGCGCGATGTCGGCATCTGCAGCGCGGCGTTCACGGCGCTCAGATACGGCGTCCAGTCGTGCATTCCGCCGATGGCGGTCACATACTTTCCATCGCGCAGGAACAGCAGCGTCGGCCAGTGGTTCGCGCCATAGCGCCTGGCGATGCGGTCCTCCGCCGCACGCGGCACGACGGCGAACTCAAACGTCCTGTCCGCGCACTTGCGCAGCTCGGGCAGCACCGCCGCCACATCCAGGCCCTGCGGAAAGCGCACGGGATCGCCCGCGAGCAGCACCACACGGTCGCCGCCCTGCGCTGACCACGCCTCGATGCTGTCCTCGTCCACCCAGGTCGCGCCTTGGGAATCCGCCAGTCGGCACACCAACTGCGCATGCGCCGGCGATGGTGCGTCTGCGTCCATGGCGGGGTGCGACGCGGGTCGCGCGATCGGCGTGCTGATCACCACCTCGGCTGCGGTTTCGGTATCTGTCGTCATGATTTTTCTGCTGTTCTTGTCTGTTCTGTTCGGTTCAATGCGATGTCGACAGCGCGATCAACTCCTCGCGGCTCATGCGCGAGGGCAGCGCGAATGCGGCCTCGGTCTGCGAGACATCGGCGTCGGTGCTGCGCTCGAGCAACGCCAGCGTGGCGTTGATTTCGTGCGCGCGCGTCGCGTCGATCAGCTCGATGGCGCTGTCCAGAAACACCAGCAGCCAGTCACCCGGCACGATGTCGTCGCCCACCAGCACGGTGCGCACCCGCTGGATCGCGCCACGGCTCATGCACAGCGCGATGCCCGGACTGACCGATTCCACCTGCATGGGAATTCCAATGCACATATTTTTTCTCCGCCCAAGGGGTCACTCAAGGCATGAAGCGTTCATCGCCCATGCGACATGCGGCGTCCGCATCCGGCCTTTCGCTTTCATAGCGGGTGAGGCCCAGCTCGGCGAACGTCACGGCCTCGCGGGTATCCAGCGGACGGGTGCGAGGCTTCGGATCGGCGCCCCACTCCCTGAGCACGGCAATGCCCTTGGCCAGAGCCGCGTCCATGGCCGCGCGCACGACGGGGCGCAGGCTGCCGCCGTAGTCCTCGAGTTCCTGCGGCTGGCAGCCGATCAGCAGCACCTTCTGCGGATAGCGCTCGGTCAGCTGCGCGAGCGCCAGCACTTCCTGAAAGCCGGTCTGGTGCAGACTCATCTTCTTGGCGCCCATGAACTTGGGCACCTCCTCATCCGCCACGCAATGCAGCGTTCCGGGCTCAAGCCCGTAGTCCACCGCATCGAAGATCAGCAGATGCGACGCCGCCTGCACGAACTGCACGAGATACAGCCCCTGCGTGCCTCCGTCGATGAGCTGCACATGGTCGGCAAACTGATAGCGCTGCTGCAGCGCCTCGATGCAGCGCACGCCGAAGCCCTCGTCGGCCCAGAGCACATTGCCGATGCCGAGCACGCAGATGCTGTCCTGTGCACGGTTGTCTCCGTCGCCCTGGATGCCGCCGTCACGGTCCTGCGCGATCACTTCCGCATGGCCCATGGTGCTCAATCCTTGAAGGTGCGATGACCGGAGACCATCGTGCTCACCACGCTGGAGCGGCCCATGATGTCTTCGCGGATCGCCGCGTACACATGCAGGATCACGAAGCAGATCAGCGCCCACATGCCGAGGTGATGCCAGGTGTGCACGTCCTGCGACTGGCCGAACAGCGGGATCACCCAGCCAAACAGCTTGTCCTGCCACGAATCGCGCTGCGCGCCTTCGGCATACAGCGCGAAGCCGGTGACCACCATGAACAGCGTGAGCATCAGAAATCCGAAGAACATCGCCATGCGCGCAAGCGGGTTGTGTCCCACGTACTTGCCGGGGCGTTCCGTGAGAAACGCATACCACTTGAGCATCCCGAGCACTTCTTTCCAGAACGAGCGCGTGAACAGCGGCACCCAAAACAACTCGCGCGCATGGTGGTTGCCCACCAGCGCCCAGTAGATGCGCCCCAGCAGCCCCACCGCCAGCACGTAGCCCGCCGCGAAATGCGCAAAGCGGATGTAGCCCATGAGGTAATTGTGGATCGCCTCGCCCGGCTGCGTGGGCAGCGGCGAGCCGATGAAATACCCCGTCACGCACAGCACCGTGATGGCCAATGCGTTCACCCAATGCCACAGGCGCACGGGCGCCTCGTACACATAGACCGATTTCAGCGAACGACTGCTCGCCAACTCCGCCGCATCACGCCGCTCCTCGCCGGAGAGATGGGGGTCTGCTTGAGCTGATTGCGCCATGGCTTGTCTCCTTGTTGTCGAATCCGTCAGAACCGCGTGACCAGCATCGCCAAGCCCGACATCCCCAGCCCCGCAGCCATCGCACGATTCACCCAGCGCGGCGCATTCAGCAGCTGCGTCCCCACGGCATAACCCGCGCCATGCAGCAAGGCCGATCCCAGCAACATGCCGCCGATCATCGCCATCGCAGGCTCGCCTGTGAGCAGATCATTGCCGTGAGCGATGCCATGCAGAAACGCTGCGGCACCGACGATGGCGAGCCCCGCCAGACTGTTCAGATTGCGCCCCAGCAGCATCAACGCGCCAAACAGCGCCACACTCAACGCGACCCCGATTTCCACGCTGGTCATGCTGATGCTCACCACAGGCGCGAGCAACGCCCCCGCCGCCAGGAAGGCCAGAAACACCAACGGCCCCACGACGCGCTTGGCACCGGGCATGGCGATGCAGGACCAGGTTCCCACAGCGACCATCGCCAGCAAATGATCCAGCCCCAGAAACGGATGCACGAGCCCGGAGGCAAAGCCCTCTTCCCCATGCCCCGGATGCGCCTGAGCAGCCCCAGCCACCAAAGCCAACAAGATGAAAGCCGCACGGCGTGCGTTTGATTTGTTGAACGACATCTCTTCAATTCCCATAAAAATTACCACCCAGCACCCCAACACCCCAACACCCCACCACCGCTCCCCATAAAGGCACGAGCGAAGCAAAGTGCCGAACACACCTCTTCCCACCTGACTCGCGGCGGTTGTCCGAACGGAGCGCGCCAGCGCGCAGTGAGTTCTGCCGCGTGCCCCCGATCCCACAGCGCGTTTTTGGTTACTTTTTGCGCGCAAGCAAAAAGTGACTGCCCAGCCGGGGGCAGTCCCGGCCTCCGCAAGCCACCACCCGGCAGAAGGAAAAAGCCCCCTCCCCCACAAACGAGCGAGGGAGCAAAACCTCACCGTACCGTCACCTTCGCCAACTCCTGCCCCTCTGGACTCATCACATGCGTGGAACAAGCCAGACAAGGATCGAACGAATGCAAGGTCCGCAGAATCTCCACCGGCTCCTCCGGATTCACCATCGGCGTATTCAGCAGCGACGCCTCGAACGCCCCGATCTGATTCTTCGCATCCCGAGGGCTCCCGTTCCAGGTCGTGGGAACGACGCACTGGTAGTTCTCGATCCGCCCATCCTTGATGCGGATCCAATGCCCCAGCGCCCCGCGCGGCGCGGCCACCACGCCCACGCCCTTGGCTTCCTTCGGCCAGGTCGACGGATCCCACTTCTCGACGTTCGCCGTGCTCGTGTCGCCCGCCTTGATGTTGGCGATCAGCTCCTTGTAGTCGTCGAGCATCATCTCGCTGCAGTACTGCGACTCGAGCGCGCGCGCCAGCGTGCGGCCGATCGTCGACGGCAGCATCTGCTTGGGCGAAAGCTGTGTCTCGGGCAGGCCAAGCGCCTTGGGCAGACCGCTGTTGATGGCGGCGGCCGCGTCGTCGACCTGCTCCTTCACGCGCTGGCTGTACTGGTGGCCCTGCAGCGCATGGGCATAGCCGAGGATGTAGCGCGACAGCGGTCCCACCTCCATCGCGTGACCGCGCCAGCGCGGTGACTTGATCCACGAATACTTGGCGCTTTCGTCGATCTCCTGGATGTTGGTGCGCGAGCCCTTGGTCTTGTCGCCCAGTTCGAAATTCGGCTCGGTCACGCCGTCCCATGGGTGCAGGCCCTTGGTCTCGTCGGCGTACTTGTACCAGCTGTGCGAAACGAATTCCTGCACCTGTTCCGGATCGCGCACGTCCACTGGGTGGATCTTGCTCCAGTCGCCATCCAGAATCGCGCCGCCCGGCAGCTGCTGCGTCTCGCTTCTCCCCATCACCTTTTCGTAGGTGCCGTAATCCATCACGTTGGTGGCTGCAAGGCCCCCGCCATACAACCAGCCCGCGTTCTTGTACAGGGTGCCGATGGCCAGCACGTCGGGCAGATAGACGTTCTTGTTGAACTCGATCATTTCGCGGATGCGGGCCTCGACAACGTTCAGGCGCTCGATGTTGATCGGCGCGCCCGACGCTCCCGTGCCGTCGATGTTGATCGCGCACGGCACGCCGCCCACGAGGTAGTTGGGGTGCGGATTCTTGCCGCCGAAGATGGTGTGCACCTTCACCCACTCCTTCTGCAGGTCGAGCGCTTCAAGGTAATGCGTCACCGCCATCAGATTGGCCTCGGGCGGCAGCACATACGCCTTGCTGCCCCAGTAACCGTTCATGAAGGGGCCGAGCTGACCGCTCTCCACGAACTTCTTCAGGCGGTTCTGAATGTCACGGAAGTACCCTGGCGAAGAGAGCGGGTGCGATGGCGACACCATCTGCTGCAGCTCGGACGTCCTCTTGGGGTCGGCCTTGAGCGCCGACACCACATCCACCCAGTCCAGCGCGTGCAGGTGATAGAAATGGACGGCGTGGTCATGCACCTGCAGCGTCTTGGCCATGATCTCGCGGATCAGGTACGCGTTCTTCGGGATGGTGATGCCGAGCGCATCCTCCACCGCGCGCACCGAGGTCAGTGCATGGCAACCCGTGCAGACGCCGCAGATGCGCTCGACGAACGCCCAGGCGTCGCGCGGGTCGCGGCCCTTCAGGATCACCTCGAGGCCACGCCACATCGTGCCTGTGGACACGGCATTGCGGATCACGTTGTTGGAATCGACGTTCACCTCGCAGCGCATGTGACCTTCGATGCGTGTGACCGGATCGACGACGATGCGACGGCCCGTGTTGTCGAGCTTGAAGCCCTGAGTTTCGATGGCGCCCATGTCGGTGCCTCCTTGTTCTTGTCGTTGTGATGTCAGTGGGTGTCGACGGCCGCGCTGCGCTGGTCGTCCTGCTTGTGCGCCGCGCGCTTGATGGCCGAGACCGCCGCATGGGCCGCCACGGCCGCGCCCACGGCACCGGCCGCGTAGCCACCGACCTGATCGGCGTTGGCCTCGATGCCGAACTGGTGGATGTCGGTCAGGCGGTTGTAGAACGAGCCCTTGTCCCAGAAGCCGTCTTCCGAGCAGCCGATGCAGCCGTGACCCGACTGGATCGGAAAGCTCGTGCCCTCGTTCCAGCGCGTGGTGGCGCAGGCGTTGTAGGTGGTCGGGCCCTTGCAGCCGACCTTGTAGAGGCAGTAGCCCTTGCGCGCCGATTCGTCATCGAACGACTCGACGAACTGGCCCGCGTCGAAATGCGGGCGGCGGTAGCACTTGTCGTGGATGCGCTGGCTGTAGAACATCTTCGGGCGGCCCTGGCGGTCGAGCTCGGGCATGCGATCGAAGGTCAGCATGTAGGTGATCACGCCGGTCATCACCTCGGCGATCGGCGGGCAGCCCGGCACCTTGATGATGGGCTTGTCGAAGATGACCTTGTGGACCGGTGTCGCGCCTGTCGGGTTGGGCTTGGCGGCCTGCACGCAGCCCCAGCTCGCGCACGAGCCCCAGCTGATGATGGCCTTGGCGTCCTTGGCCACATGCTTGAGCTTTTCGATGAACGGCTTGCCCGACTGGAAGCAGCTCATGCCGTCCTGATTGAGCGGAGGATTGCCCTCGACCGCAAGGATGTAGTTGCCCTTGTACTTGGTCATGATCTCTTCGAGGATCGCCTCGGCCTGATGACCGGCGGCGGCCATCAGCGTGTCGTCGTAGTCGAGCGAGATCATCGACAGCACCACATCCTTGGCGAGCGGGTGCGCCGAGCGGATGAACGATTCCGAGCAGCAGGTGCACTCCAGACCATGCAGCCACAGCACCGGCGTGCGCGGCTTGGTCTCCATCGCATGCGCGATCTGCGGCACGAAGGATGCGCCCAGACCCAGCGAAGTGGCGGTGAGCGAGCAATATTTGAGAAAGCTGCGGCGGGAGATGCCCTGGCGGCGCATCACCTCATAAAACGTTTCCATCGGGGTCGTCTCCTGTTATTTGGACGTATCTGCCGATGTCAATGCAATAGCCGGGCCAGTTCCCATGTGCGTTTGCACATATCTCGCGATGGTTTTTTTTCGATGCGAAATGATGTGTTGTGATACGGGCTTGCGTGCGTTTTCTCTGCGACTTGCGCCAAGTCAAAACCTGCAAAACCCGCGTTAACCCTGAGTGCAAGAAGAAGCGAGATTCGCAAGCCGGTCATCCGGTTTGCATGCGCAAGCGGAAAGAAAACTTCCACCGTTTCAGGATGCGGGTGGCGCCTCTTGCGCGAGTGGCAGCTCGACCACGAACTCCGCGCCGCCCTGCTCCGAATTCTGCGCGGACAGGGTGCCGCCATGCTGCTCGACGATGCCGTAGCTGATCGACAGCCCCAGCCCCGTGCCCTGGCCCACGGGCTTGGTGGTGAAGAACGGATCGAAGATGCGCGTGAGATGCGCGTGCGCGATCCCCGCTCCGTTGTCGCGCAGCGTGAAGACCGCATGCCCGTCGCGCCGCGTGATCGACACATGCAGCACCGGCGTACACTGCGTCGCCGCGACGGCATCGAGCGCGTTCTGCAGCAGATTCATCATCACCTGCTGCAGTTGCCCGCCACTGCCGGTGACGTGGCACGGCACGCGCTCGTCCCAATGCAGCTCGAACGCGGTGGTCACGCCCTTGCGAATCCAGTGGATCGCGCGCTCCACCACCTCGATCAGGTCGACGCTCGCACGCGCGTCAGGGTCCATCGCCGAAAACCGCTTGAGCCCGTTGACGATGTCCGTCGTGCGCTGCGCGCCCTCCATCGTGCCCTCGATCAGTGACGGCAGGTCGGCCAGCATGTGGTCGATGCGCAACTTTCTGCGCATCGCCTCGAGCTGCGCGGGCGGCTCGTGCGCGTGCACCGCGGCCAGATAGCTCGACAGGCGCTGGGTGTAGCGGTCCAGCGCGTGCACATTGCCGAGCACGAAGCTGATCGGATTGTTGAGCTCATGCGCCACGCCCGCGACCAGCCGCCCCAGCGAGGCCATCTTCTCGGAATGGATGAGCTGCTGCTGCGCGCGCTTCAAGGCGTCGTGCGCGCTGCGCAGTTCCTGATATGCCCGCTTGAGTTCCGCCGTCGGCCGCCCAACCAGCACCGTGCCCACATGGCGGCCGTTGTGGTCGATGCGCGGCGTGCAGTTGGCATCCACCGGCACGCTGGCCGCGCCAGCATCGCGCAACTGCAGCTCCAGCACCTGGCCGCTGCGCTGCGCGCGGGTCTGCGCGAGTACTTGACGCACGCGCTGCACGCTGTCGGCATCCGCCAGCAGATCAACGAAGGGCGTGCCGCGCAGCGCGTCTTCATCACGCCCCACCAGATCATTGAGCGCCGCGTTGGTCTGCTCGATCCGGCCCTGCGCGTCGCAGACCACGAGCACATCCGACATCGCCGAGATGACGCTGAAGACGAACTGCTGCGACTGCTCGAGCTCGGCGTTCTTCTTCTCGAGCTCGACCTCATCGTCGATGAGCTGGGAGTACACCTCATCCATCTTCTGGATGACGTCCATCCACACCGCCTCGTCCACCGCGCCGGCAAGCGGCGCCTGCAGCGCGGAGTCGTCCTCATCGAGACCGGATTCGCGCAGCAGATTCTTCGCGGAGAGTCGTTCAGGAACCATGGTCAGCGCAGTGAATGAGGGAGATGGCCGATTGTAGGCGGGCCCTCCCAACGCGCGTCAGGCCGTCTGCGCGATGCGCTCTACGCCAAACCCCTCGGTCGGCAGGACCACGCCATCATCAAACTGCAGCACGCGCTCGGGCCAGCGCAGCGCGGCCAGCTTGAAATCGCGCTCCGGCGGCCGTCCCTTGAGCCGCGCGCTCCAGCGCGCGCCCACCGAAAAGTCGACACAGAACACATTGCCCTGCTGCCCATGCCAGGCCATCGGCGCGATCTCGGCGAACAGATCCTGATCGCCCTTGCCGATCTGCGCGCGGTCAATGGAATGCAGCCGCCGCCAGTAATGGCCCACGACCACCGGCACGCCTTCGGCATAGTCGTCCCACCAGCCCACGCGTTCCACAAAGCGCCACTTGCCGCCCGCAAAGAACGGATCGCTGCCCTTGCGCTCCACGCCCGAGGTCAGCACCTTGAGCGGATTGAGCATCTGCTTGTTGGATTCATTCTCGGCGTGCGCTGGCAGAAACGGCGGCTTCTTCTCGCCATCTTCCAGATCGTGCGGCCAGAGCACGCGCTCTGCCTTCATCCGGTCCTCGAGATGCGTCTCGTGGGCCTGACGTGCGGCTTCGTCTTCCCAATGGTCGTATTCACGCCGCACCGAGCCCATCGGCAAAGCGCGCGCCATGGCGATCTGCTCGGACTGCCATGCTGCATGGATCACCCGCAGATCGGCGCGCTCCAGCGCAATCGGCAGCCCCGCGACAAGCCGCACGATGCGCTCGCGCTGCGCCGCATCCGGGCGGTGATAAGGGGCGTACTTGGCGTTGTCACGCTGCACGCGCTCGTCAAAGAACCAGCCCGAGCCGTCCTTGACATCTTCGCGCAACAGATTGATCTCATGATTGCCGAGCACCGCCACCGCGCGGCCCGACTCGATCAGCCGTGCGGCCAGATCGAGCACCGCCGGACTGTCCGGCCCGCGATCGCAGAAATCACCCACGAACACCAGCGTGCGGCCCTCGGGGTGATGACCGTCAGCGTCGTAGCCCAGGTGGTGGAGCAGTTGCGTCAGCGCGGAAAACTCGCCGTGGATGTCGCCGATGATGTCCAGCGGACCTTCCGGCAAAGCTTGAATCAGACTCATGATGCAAAGGATTTTGTCAGCAAACGCGACCGCCCGCTCCGGCCGGCCACATGCCCCGCAAACGGACGGGTTCAGCCAAACAGGTGATCTACAGATGCAACATTTTGAGCGATTTGAAACAACATTGCTCAGACTCCCTCTGGCGCACTTTGTGAAAAACCCTTGCGCGCGAAAAGTAGGGAATTTGTCCGACGCCAAACCCGCCGCGCGGCGTCATCATAGGAAGCACGGTACGCAGCACTTCCGTTGTCGTCGCGACCGAGGAGAAACCACCATGTTCCAGCGCTTCATGAACCCCACCATCGTCTACATGCGCCGCATCCAGAGCGGTCTGGAAGAAGCCCGCATGGCCGCACTGGAACACGAGAGCGCCGCAGAACACCACGCCGCGCTGGCCACCATGTACCGGGAACGCGCCCGCCGCCTCCAGGCTGAAATGGCCGTGGTCTCCGAAGAGCTCGCGGGCCGCAGCGCCGTGAGCAAGCAGGCAAGCGCCTCCAATTCAGCCACGGACGCCCCCTCCAGCGCCGAAGCCGACTCAGCCGCCGCCCAGGTGCACCGCATCACCCCGCGTGCGACCAAACGGGACGACGCCACGCCGGGCTCGACGCCGCAAGGATTGCTGCCGCAGGGCGCTGCGGGTTGACGCCGCAGCGGCAACGGCTCACGGCTGCTGGTAGCGGCTGTAACCTCGTCAGACCAAGCCACCTCACGCTGGTCCATTGGATGCATCGAACACGCTGGGCGCCTGATTTCAGCGCTCCCGAGCGAACCGCTCTTGCTCAATCCACCGGCACGATGCGCACGCTGGCCGCGCTGTTGGCGTCCGCTGCCGACACCGCCACGAACAGGCGGCGATAGTTTTCGTCATAGGCCACGCCTTTGATCTTGGGCCAACCGCTGGCGATCACGCTGGTCTCGCCCTTGGGAGAAATGCGAAACAGCTTGCCGCCCGAGCCGCCGAAGAACAGCGTTCCGTCCGACGCTGCAGTCATCAAATCGATGCCGTCGAGCGTGGTGAAGGTCGCGATCACCTTGCCGTCCGCCAGCGTGGCAGGCGTGGCGCGCACCTTGGCAAGGGAATAGGACAGGATGTTGCCCGTGTTCTGGTCGCTCACATAGATCGCATCACCCACCACCGCCAGCCCCACGGGCTTGCCGAGTCCGGTGATCAATTCACGTTCGCTGGCGGTCGATCCGCTCAATGCGAGCTCGCTCACCGCCCCCGACCCACCCTTGATGAACCAGCCGTCCAGCAGCGCACCGTCTGGCGTGGTCGTGATGCCGATGCGGCGACGCAGAGCATCCGTGCCGCCGAGGTTGTAGGCATTGCCGGTTTTTGGAACCGCGACCACGGCACCGTCGGTGCCGAAACCAAAGCGCGTCACATACAGCGTGCCGTCGGCGGCTCCGGTGAGCTGGCCTAGCGTCGCACCGCTCGCGGGCGCAGCGGGCAACGCCGCGTACTGCGTGAATTGCGTTCCGCCATCCCAGGCGCGGATGTTGTTGGCCGCGTCATCCGTCACGAACAGGCGCTCTTGCGACTTGTCCCAATACAGACCATTGAGGTTGGCGGACACCGTCAGCGTCGAGGGTCCGCGGTCCACGCTCCCCCCTCCTCCCCCGCATGCGGTCAGCGTCACCGCCGCCGACGCAAGGCCGATCAGCAACATGCGGCGCAGGCCGGAAGTCCAACGTGAACGGTGCAGCTTTGCAGAACTGGAATGCATAGTCTCCTCGTGATCTTCAATGTGGATAAAGCGCTATTATATTTTGGAATAACGAATAAGCCACACCCACCCAACCACATGCACACTGCCCATCACACATTTCCTTGCGCGCATGGCGCTCGCAAAGCGCGTCTCCCCGCGCGCTTGATCGCCGCGTTGACGACCGCACTGGTGGCCGCGCTCGTTCTGCCCGCCTGTGGCGGTGGCGGCTCGTCCTCGTCAGGCGCGACGTCCGAAACGACTCCACCGGAAACGGAAGCATGGCAATGGAATCTGCCTGCCGGATTCAACCCGCCCGACGTGCCCGCCGACAACCCGATGAGCGCCGCCAAGGTGGCGCTGGGACGCGCGCTGTTCCACGATGTGCGCCTGTCGGGCAACGCCACGCAGTCGTGCGCCAGTTGTCATACGCAGGAAAGCGCCTTCACCGACAGCCGTGCGCTCTCGCGGGGTTCAACCGGCGAAGTGCATCCGCGCAATTCCCAGCCACTGGCCAATGTGGCATGGAACAGCACGCTCACTTGGGCGAATCCCAATGAACGCACGCTCGAGCACCAGATGCTCACGCCGATCTTCGGCACCAACCCCGTGGAACTGGGTGTGAACGACACCAACCGGGCCGAAGTGCTGGCCCGGTTCCAGTCGGATGCAAACTATGCACCGCGCTTCAAGGCGGCGTTTGCAGGCCAGGCCAATCCGGTGAGCTGGGACAATATCATCAAGGCCATCGCATCATTTGAGCGCACGCTGATTTCCGCTGACAGCCGTTACGACAGGCAGGTGGCCGGACAGCTCACATTCAACGAACAGGAAGCGCGCGGCATGAAGCTGTTCTTCGGTGATCAGGCCCGATGCTCGCAGTGCCACGGAAGCCCCAACTTCAACGATCAGTTCAGCACGGCGACCAGCATTCAAAGCAGCCCCGCCTTTCACAACACGGGCCTGTTCAACATCGGTGGCACCGGAGCCTATCCCGAGCCCAATCGCGGCGTGTTCGAAATCACGAAGATCGCCAGCGACATGGGCAAGTTCCGCGCGGCCAGCCTGCGCAACGTCGATCTCACCGCGCCCTACATGCATGACGGCAGCATCGGCACGCTGGAGGCCGTGCTCGACTTCTACGCGGCGGGCGGGCGCGATGTGGGCAACGGACTCTACGCAGGCGACGGCAGACTCAATCCCTACAAGGACCCGCTTGTCTCGCAGATCCAGCTGAACGAGCAGGACAAGGCCGATCTCGTCGCTTTTCTCAAGACACTGACCGACACCGGCTTCGTGACGAATGCAGCCCTTTCCGCACCTTGAGCTTGATGATGACATCCACGACCGAGACCATCCAGCTGCGCCCCATCGGCGTGGTGCGCAGCCCTTTCCAATCCACCAGCGGCATGCCGATACAGACCGTCGCGGCCATGGACGTGCAGGGTCGGCTCGAAATCCATGAAGAGTTCGCTGCGGGCCTGCGCGACATCCAAGGGTTTGAATACCTGATCGTGCTGACCCATCTGCACCAAGCCACGGAAAAGCTGGAAGTCGTCCCCTTCATGGACACGCAGAGCCACGGCGTGTTCGCCACGCGCGCTCCCGCGCGGCCCAACCGCATCGGCTTGTCCATCGTGCGGCTGCTGAGCGTCGACGGCTCGACGCTGCACTTCGCGGGCAACGACATGCTGGACGGCACTCCAGTGCTGGACATCAAGCCCTATGTGCCAGAGCTCGATGTGCGGCGGACGGACCGCATCGGCTGGTTCAGGCAGGGACTTGAGCGTCTGCCGTCAACGCTGTCCGATGACCGGATGAAATGATCATGCGGCGCGCCATGAACAGTGGCGCGCTCAGTCGTCCACGCCGATCATCACCGACGACGCCTTGATCACGCCGTATGCCTTCGAGCCCTCCTTGAGCTTGAGCGCGTCCGCCGAGTTGGTGGTGATGCTTGACGTGATCTGCAGACCGGGTGCGATCTCCAGCGTGACCTCGGTGGAGACGGGGCCTCGGACGATGGAAACGACTTTGCCGCTGAGAACGTTGCGTGCACTGATTTTCATGATGGACTCCAGATAGAAAACGGAAATGAACATGCCCCTCAACCAAGGGTTAGTCAATATACGCCCATCCAACCGCCGGGACAGACTGCAGCACATCCCAAGCGGGCAACGTTCCGGTCGCTCGACAAGCAATCCGTGGATTTTTTGAAATGAATTGAGAATCGTTCTCAATATTGGATATACTTGGCATCCGGCGCAATCGCAACAATTGCTCCAAGGTTCTTTTTCATCGTGGTTCAGCCAACGGGTCCCAACGGGTCCGTTGGCTTTTTTTCGTCCACATCCCGCGCCAGCTCTCGCGCCTCACGACACAGCGCACCTTTACGCCCCTCTTCGGCGTGATGCACTCCCCCCCTCTCACTTTCAATTCAGTGCCGCTCGCATGGTTTATTGAATAATAACCATTCTCATTTAAAATACTCGCAATGAATGAAGCACATCGCTGCGTTCAACACCCGTGAATCAGCAGGAGCATCAGACTTTGGAGGCGAGCGCATCGTGTCATACCGCGACGAAGACATCCATCAGCTTGTGCTTGAGCACGGGATTTTGCTGCGTCGATGCGGCGCACTGCAGGGTCGCTGCACGGAGAGCGCAATGACGCATGAACTGGAAATCGAGCGCCTGCGCGGCGAGCTCATGCGAACGCGTGCGCGGCTCGTGGCGCGCGAGAGCCTGCTGGCGTGGGAGCGCGAGGAGCGGCTGCAGTTGCAGCGTACGCTCGAACGCTGGGGGCTCAAGGGCATGAGCGGTGCGTCAGGCGCATCGCTTGTTGACGAATCGGTCACCGAAGACATCACCGGCATGGCCGCAGCCCGGCTCGAAAGCAGCCTGCACGCGGCCGATCTCGTGATCTGCCAGACGGGCTGCGTTTCGCACGATTCCTTCTGGCGTGTCGAGGACCACTGCAAGCGCACCGGCAAGGCCTGCGTGTTGATCGAGCGGCCCGAGGCGCTGCGCATCGTGCGCGTGCATCCATCGGGCGAGACCGAGCAACTGGCCACGTCATTCTGGAATGACAAGGAGATCAAGGAGATCACATGAGCACCATTCACCCCCATTCAAGCACCTCGCCATCAACCGCCAGCGCCCTGCTGGCTGAATGGCGGCGATTGACGCTGGAGGGCAACGATGCGCGCCAGACGCAATGCGTCGCGCACGCCCTCGCATGGCATGAGCAGGCGCTGCGCGTGGCGCACCAGTTGCTGTTCAGGCATGCAGGCAGCATCGAGGTGACGCACGACGATCGCCTCGCGGCCTTCGTCGTCGCGCATCTGAATCTCGCCGAATGCCTGGAAGCCATGGACCAGAAGGCACAGGCCGCAGAGTGCCTGCGCTGCGCGCACCACCGGCTTGTCGCACTGATGCAGAGCGAGGACGAATCCGAGGCCATGCGTCTGGCCGCCTGCCACCACATCCGCTACACGTGGGCCGCGCTGAATTCACAGGGCGCACAGCCGAGCGACGCCACGCATGACGCCGATGCGCTTCCGCGTTCGGTGCCGCACATCGGCCCTCACCACAGCACGTCGCTGCATTGATTCCCCTTTTTCACCTCAATCGGTTTTTCACCATGCCACATGCCCTGCCCCCGCTGCCCTATGCCTACGACGCTCTGGAGCCGAACATCGATGCCCAGACCATGGAGATCCACTACACCAGACACCACCAGACCTATGTGAACAATCTGAACGCTGCGCTGGAAGGAAGCGAATTCGCGGCGCTGCCGGTGGATGAGTTGATTGCACGCATCGCCTCGCTTCCCGACAAGCTGCACGCGCCCGTGCGCAACAACGGCGGCGGGCATGCGAACCACAGCCTGTTCTGGCAGGTGATGTCGCCCACGGGCGGCGGCGCTCCCACCGACGCGCTGGCACAGGCCATCGATACGGACCTCGGCGGCATGGATGCATTTCGTGCGGAATTCACCAAGGCGGCGTTGACCCGATTCGGCAGCGGCTGGGCCTGGCTCACGGTGAATGCTGCCGGTCAGCTCGCGGTCGAAAGCACCGCCAATCAGGACTCGCCGCTCATGCCCGGAATCGCCTCCGGCCACACGCCGATTCTGGGCCTCGATGTCTGGGAGCACGCGTACTACCTCAAGTACCAGAATCGCCGTCCCGAATACATCGCGGCGTTCTTCAACGTCATCGACTGGACGGAGGTGGCGCGCCGCCACGCCGCAGCCACAAGGACTCTCGCCGCGAAGTGACGCGCCCGTCCGAGCAAGCGCACGCACCATGGAAAAAGAGGAAACGGACATGCTGATCGAAGAGATTTCGCTTCACTCCAACACGCCTCAGGAGAGGTCGCCGTTGCGCTTGAAAACCTGCGTCGGACTCGCGATCTGCATGCTCGGCGCGCTGGCTGCGTGCATGTTCCTTTGGAATGCGCTACAGGAGCAGCAGGCCGCACGCAGCGCGCTGATCGGCGGCAGCATCGCCGCATTGGCGACCGCGCTTGGAACGCTGCCGGTGCTGCTCGCGCAGCGCCCATCGGAGCGCGTGCAGGACACGCTGTTCGGCTTTGGCGCGGGCGTGATGCTTGCAGCATGTGCGTTCTCGTTGGTGATGCCGGCATTGGAAGCCGCCCGCTCCACGCCCCTTGCCGGAAGCAACGCATGGGGCGCCGGCGGCATCGTGGGTGCGGCCATTCTGCTGGGCGGACTGGCGCTGCTGGCACTGGACCGCATGCTGCCGCACGAGCATTTCATCAAGGGGCGCGAAGGCGCGTCAGCCCGCAAGCTGCGCCGCACCTGGCTGTTCGTCATCGCCATCATGCTGCACAACCTGCCCGAAGGGCTTGCCATCGGCGTCGGATATGCGGGCAACGAAGGACTGCGCGCCAACGCGCTGGCCATCGGCATCGCCATTCAGGACGTACCCGAAGGATTCGTGGTGGCCTCCGCGCTGCTGGCGGTCGGCTATTCACGCGGCTTCTCGGTTCTGCTGGGAGTGCTCTCGGGACTCGTCGAGCCGCTGGGCGCGGTGATCGGCGCGGCGATGATCAGCAACTCCATCCTCCTCCTCCCATGGGGACTCGGATTTGCAGCGGGAGCCATGCTGTTCGTGATCAGCCACGAGATCATTCCCGAGTCACACCGCAAGGGACATGAAGCACACGCCACCGCCGGACTGATGACCGGATTCGTGATGATGATGGTGCTGGACACGGCGCTCTGACGGCGCTCTGACCGCGCCCGTCCGCTTGAAGCACGACGGCGCAAGTGCGATGACAATACGCACATGTCGTCTTCGCCCTCCACTCCTGCCGATCCCGCCGCCCCCGCAGCGCCAGAACCGCATTCCGCCGAACTGCTGGCCCAGGTCGCCGCGCTGCCGCCCCTGCCGGGCGTGTATCGCTATTTTGATGCGCAGGATGCGCTGCTCTACGTGGGCAAGGCGCGCAATCTGAAGAAGCGCGTGTCGAGCTACTTCGCAAAGAACCATGGCGGCACGCGCATCGGACACATGGTCAGCAAGATCGTGAAGCTGGAGACCACGGTGGTGCGCTCGGAAGCCGAGGCGCTGCTGCTGGAAAACAATCTGATCAAGTCGCTGAACCCCAAGTACAACATCCTGTTCCGCGACGACAAGAGCTACCCCTATCTGAAGATCACCGGCGTGGCCGCCAAGGATGGCACGGGTTCCGCAGCGGGACAGAAGTTTCCGCGCATCGCCTATTACCGCGGCGCGGTGGACAAGCGGCATCGCTACTTCGGCCCCTATCCTGGTGCCTGGGCGGTCAAGGAAACCATTCTGCTGCTGCAGAAGGTCTTTCGCCTGCGCACCTGCGAGGACACGGTTTTCTCCAACCGCACGCGGCCCTGCCTGCTCTATCAGATCAAGCGCTGCACCGCGCCTTGCGTCAATCTGATTTCGCCGGAGGCCTACGCGGTCGATGTGGGCCACGCCGAGGCCATGTTGCGCGGCGAGACGCAGGAGTTGCTGCAGCAGCTCGAGGCACGCATGATGGCGCATTCGGAGAAGCTCGAATTCGAGCAGGCCGCCGAAATCCGCAACCAGATCACGGCGCTCTCGCGCGTACTGCATCAGCAGGCGATCGAGACGGTCTCCGACAAGGACGTGGACATTCTGGCCGTGAAGGTGCATGGCGGCCGCGCATGCGTGAATCTGGCGATGGTGCGCGGCGGTCGGCATCTCGGCGACCGCGCCTACTTTCCCACGCATGTGGAAGACGCGACAGCCATCTATCGCGCCGAAAAGGACGTCGAGGCGACTGACCAGGAAACACACGAAACCCACGAAGCGCCCGAAACCGAGCAGCGCCCGGTCGCTCAGCAGGTGCTCGAGGCCTTCATCGCCCAGCACTATCTGCATGTGCCCGTGCCCCCCACGCTGCTGGTCAGCGAGCCGGTGGACGAGGTGCTGCTCGATGCGCTCAGCGAGCAAAGCGGTGTGCGCGTGCACGCGGTCAACCAGCCACGCGAGCAGCGGCGCGTGTGGCTGGAGATGGCGCAGAAGAACGCCGACATCCAGCTCGCGCGGCTGCTGTCCGAAGAAGGCTCGCAGCAGGCGCGCACCCGTGCGCTGGCCGAGGCGCTGGACCTCGAGGCCGAGGATCTGGACCAGCTCACCATCGAGTGCTTCGACATCTCGCACACGGCGGGCGAATCCACGCAGGCCTCCTGCGTCGTGTTCCATCACCACAAGATGCAGAGCAGCGAATATCGCCGCTTCAAGATCGAGGGCATCACCGGCGGTGACGACTACGCCGCCATGCGGCAGGTGCTCACGCGCCGCTACAGCAAGGTGGCCGAGGCGCAGCGCGAGGCCGGTGGCGCCGAGGTCGCGGCAGGCCAGGCGCGCCTGCCCGACCTGGTGCTGGTCGACGGCGGCAAAGGCCAGGTCAGCATGGCGCGCGAAGTGTTCGAGCACCTCGGGCTGGACGTCTCACGCATCGTCGGCGTCGAAAAGGGCGAAGGTCGCAAGGTCGGCCTCGAAGAACTCGTGTTCGCGGATGGCCGCGAGAAGGTCTATCTCGGCACGGACTCGGCCGCGCTCATGCTGGTCGCGCAGATCCGCGACGAAGCCCACCGTTTCGCGATCACCGGCATGCGTGCGGCGCGGGCCAAGGTGCGCGTGGGCGGCAGCCGGCTGGAAGACATTCCCGGCATCGGCCCGAAGAAGCGCGCCCGGCTGCTGCAGCGCTTTGGCGGCGTGCGCGGCGTGGGTGACGCAAGCGTCGAAGATCTGGCTTCCGTCGAAGGAATATCGCGCGATCTCGCCGAAGAAATCTACCGCGCGTTGCGCTGATTCATGCGGGAAACGTGGAATCCGGCCCGGTTTCGCGCCCCGCGGCTGGGGTTGCTGGCAGGGCTTTGTTTTGCATGACACAATCGCCCCATGTTTTTCACTATCCCCACCATAATGACCTGGACGCGCATCGTCGCGATCCCTTTGATCGTGGGGGTGTACTCCGCACCGCTGGAGCTGCAGACCAAGAACCTGATCGCGACGGTGATGTTCATCGCCTTCGCGATCACCGACTGGCTCGACGGATATCTGGCCCGCAAGCTCAATCAGACATCGTCCTTCGGGGCGTTTCTCGATCCTGTCGCGGACAAGTTCCTCGTCTGCGCCGCCCTCCTCGTTCTGGTGCATCTGCAGCGTGCCGACGTGTTCGTCGCGCTGATCATCATTGGCCGCGAGATCGCCATCTCGGCACTGCGCGAGTGGATGGCCCAGATCGGCGCCAGCAAGAGCGTCGCGGTCCACATGATCGGCAAGCTCAAGACCACCGTGCAGATGGTCGCGATTCCGTTTCTTCTATATGACGACAAGCTCTTCGGCGTCATCGACACCGGCGTGTGGGGCACCTGGCTGATCTGGATCGCCGCGATCCTGACCGTCTGGTCGATGGTCTACTACCTGCAGAAAGCGCTGCCGGAAATTCGCGCCCGCGTTGTCAAGTAGCAAACATCAATATCGCTACATGTGTTGCATCCAAGTCAACCACATGAAGGCTGCATGCGCTTTTGCGCGGCAAAAGCTTCAACAAGCCTGAGAACCAGCGAAAAATACGACTAGAATTCCCATCCATGCTATTGCAGAGCGGCTGTCTGTATTGACACCGACGAACGTGGTAGCTTTAATCTGGAACAGCAATCTGTTGAGCACGCAGTCTTTCTTTCAGACTGATGAGTTGCCACAAGGCGGCAACAGAAAACTCCCTCCAGGTATGCAAGAACGAACTAATTCCATCCACTCATTTGCGAGAGGTTCCTTGTGAATAAAACCGAACTGATTGAGCACATTGCTAACAACGCTGACATCTCCAAGGCCGCCGCAGCGCGCGCTCTGGAATCCACGATCGACGCGGTCAAGAAGACGCTGAAAAAGGGTGGCACGGTGTCGCTCGTCGGCTTCGGCACTTTCGCAGTGGGCAAGCGTGCAGCTCGTACGGGTCGCAACCCCCGTACCGGTGATACAATCAAGATCAAGGCAGCAAAAGTGCCAAAGTTCCGTCCAGGCAAGGCATTGAAGGATGCTCTGAACTGACAGGTTGATTGAAGTGGGTGCTTAGCTCAGTTGGTAGAGCGGCGCCCTTACAAGGCGTAGGTCAGCGGTTCGACCCCGTTAGCACCCACCACTAGATCCCCTCCTGAAGAAACCACCCGAAGCGATTCCGGTGGTTTTTTTGCGCCTGCACGTTTTGCAACCGTGCTGGCACCGCAAGCGGCACTCCTCGTGGCGAAAACGCATTGGCACTGCATCCTCTGGTGGTTTGCGAGAGAGCAAGGCGACGAAATCCGCAAACGAAAAGGTACAATCTTTCGATTGCCGTCCGTGTTGGACGACAAGCCTCGTTGGTGGTTGCTGCTGGCAATCGGTTCGCACGGGCTCCGACCAAGAGGGTCACGACGACCCGACGGAAATCCTTGCCGCACAACGTTGCCACCCCGCCCAAGCTAAGGCGAACGCAAGGTTCGCCTTTTCTTTTGTTGCCAGAAAGATTGACTGACCATGTTTGAAGCCATCCGCAAGCACTCAAAGATAGTGATGTTCTTGCTGGTCTTGCTGATCGTTCCTTCGTTCATTCTCGTCGGTGTGAACCAGAACTACTTCACCGAAAAAAGCCCGGTCGTGGCGCGCGTGAATGGCAAGGACATCACCCAAGCCGATTGGGATGCCGCACACCGTCAGGCGAGCGATCGCCTGCGTGCACAGAATCCAACCATGGACAGCAAGCTGCTCGACTCGCCGCAAGCCAAGTACGAAACGCTCGAGCGCATCGTGCGCGACAAGGTGTACGAGACCGCCGCGCGCGACATGCACTTCGCCACCACCGATGTGCGCCTGGCCCGCGAACTGCAGAAGATTCCGCAGATCGCCGCGCTTCGCAAGCCCGACGGTACGCTCGATGGCGAGGCCTACAAGGCGCTCGTCGGCGCCCAAGGCCTGACGCCCGAAGGCTTCGAGAATCAAGTGCGCTATGACCTGTCGGTAAACCAGGTGATGGGCGGCGTGCTGACCTCCTCCTTCAGCACCGTGCCTGAAGTGAAGCTCGCGATGGATGCCGTGTGGCAAGGCCGCGAGATTCAGGTCGCGCGCTTCGACGCCAACAACTACACCGCCAAGGTCACCGCCTCCGACGCCGATGTCGAAGCCTTCTACAAGGCCAACGCACCGCGTTTCCAGCAGAACGAGCAAGCCTCCGTGGAGTACCTCGTGCTCGATCTCGACTCCGTGAAGGCCACCATCGTGCCGAACGAAGAAGACCTGCGCACCTACTACAAGGAAAACCTCGAGCGCCTGTCCGGCAAGGAAGAACGCCGCGCAAGCCACATCCTGATCAGCGCATCGAAGGACGCATCATCGGCCGACCGCGAAAAGGCCAAGGCCAAGGCCGAAGCCATCCTGGCGGAAGTGCGCAAGAACCCCGGCAGCTTTGCCGACGTCGCCAAGAAGGAGTCCGAAGATCCAGGCTCCGCCAAGTCCGGTGGCGATCTGGGCTTCTTCTCGCGCGGCTCGATGGTCAAGCCTTTCGAAGAAGCCGCCTACGCGCTCAAGAAGGGCGACATCAGCGATGTCGTGGCATCCGATTTCGGCTTCCACATCATCATGCTGACCGATGTGAAAACCCCTCCCCGCCCTTCGTTCGAAGAACTGCGCCCCAAGCTCGAAGCCGATCTGAAGGATCAACAGGCACAGCGCAAGTTCGCCGAAATGGCTGACACCTTCTCCAACACCGTCTACGAACAGGGCGACAACCTCAAGGCCGTGGCCGACAAGTTCAAGCTCAAGCTGCAGACGGTGGCCAACGTGGCCCGCGTCCCCGGCCCCGAAACGCAAGGCCCGCTCGCCAACGCCCGCTTCCTGGAAGCCCTGTTCGCGCAGGACTCGCTGCAGAACAAGCGCTCGACGGAAGCCGTCGAAGTCGGCCCCAGCATGCTCGCCGCCGGCCGCGTGACCCAGTACTCGCCCGCGATGACCATCCCCTGGGAGCAGGCAAAGGTTCAAGCCAAGGCCTTCTACACCGCCGACAAGGCGGCCGAAATGGCGCGTCAGGATGGCGATGCCAAGCTCGCCGCATGGAAGGCCGCCCCCGCATCGGCCACCGGCCTGTCCGCACCTGTCACCGTCTCGCGTGAACAGGCGCATGACCAGCCCCGCGCCGTGCTCGACGCCGTGCTGCAGGCACCCATCGACAACCTGCCCACATGGGTCGGCGTGAACCTCGGCGCCGCTGGTTATGCGGTCGCCAAGATCGACAAGATCGTGCCGCGCGCAGCGCAGGATGCAGCCACCTATCAAAAAGAGCAGCAACAGTACACGCAAGTCTGGTCAGGGGTCGAAGCTATGGCATACTACGAGTTGCTCAAGCAGCACTTCAAGGCCGAGATCAAGGTACCCCGCCCCAGCGCAGAGTAAATTGATCAAAGCAAGAAAAAACTTCGAAGTTCTCAAAACAGACAGAAATATCGCGTTATAATTCAAGTCTGCACTACGGTGGCTGTAGCTCAGTTGGTAGAGTCCAGGATTGTGATTCCTGTTGTCGTGGGTTCGAGCCCCATCAGCCACCCCAAGAACACTAGTTCTTATGCTACTTAAAAGGTAGCAATGGGAAATAAAAAAGCCTTCGTGGGAAATCACGAAGGCTTTTTGCTTTTCCGCCCTGCAAGATGCAATTTCTTGCAGCGTTATCCATCGGGGCAAACGCCCCAGGCTGAGTGGTTTAAGTAACGCTCACTCCACGGCTCACTCCCTCACCTGCCCATGCAGCAGCTTGAGCCGGTTGGCCTGCGCCTCGGGGTCGTGCTGCATATTGCGAGCCTTCGCCGTGCGGCGAATCCCTCCGACGACAAAGCTGGCCGAGAAACTCAGGGCTTCACAATGCTCGTTCCTGAAGCGCGCCGTGTACTCGCCTAGTGCGTCTTTTTCGATGTGTGGACTCCGATCATTTCTTGGGCTCTGTTGCGAGCTTGATCGTACAAAGGTCAGTCCCGCCGCGAGAAAGCCGGGGCTTGAGCCTACACATCACCAACGCAACCCTAGTCTTAGAGCGGCTAACACAACTTCAATTTGAGGGCTCCAAAAGCATTTATGCTTCACAGTCTCATGTCCCGAGCCCCCATCAGCAAAGAGTTGTGGCAACAACTGCAACCCCTCATTCCCCCGTTCAT
>NZ_JADKYZ010000005.1 GCF_015354245.1 Diaphorobacter caeni | reverse complement strand
GCCGCCCTGACGCCGCTGATCTGGGAACACGTCAACCCGTATGGTCGGTTCGATCTCGATATGAACACCCGGCTCGACCTACCGTGATCGAAATGGCGGCTGGTGACACGACTGCTTGCTCTACCCCTTGAAGAAGCTCTTCATGTTTCGCCTCCTGTGTTCATTCAGTTTCTGATCGGATCAATACCAGCCTGCGCGCGACAGCGAGCGCGAGGTCAGTTGGCTCATCAGACGATGGCCGTAAGGCGTGGGGTGGAAGCTGTCGGCAAAGCCGTAGCTTCGCCACCAGTCCGCGCCGCCGGTCGCGCCGGTGGGTGGAGTGCGCGCGGACAGCGAGTCGGCCGTGCAGGTCGGGAAGCTGTAGGTCGGCAGACCGGATGCATCCTGCCCCGTGGGCGCGCACACCGGATCGGTCACGTTCTGGTAGGAATACTGCGCGGGATTGGCCGCCTGGTCTCTGAACGACTCATAGAAGTCCACGACCGTCAGGCGCGCATCGGTGCCCAGACTCGTGTTCAGTTGCGTATTGAAGGTCTGCACCCAGGTGTCGAACAGCGTGTTCAACTGCGCCGCTGCGGCTGCGCCCTGCGTGGCCGAGATCTTCTTGAGCACCATCTGGAACTTCGGAGTGAGCGTCACACCCGGCATGTTCAGCACGGCGACGCGCGTGGCGCCCTTGCCGAGCACGTTGGTCTGGATGTTCTTGGCGAAGTAGCCCGCCAGCGCCTGCATGTAGGCAGCGCCCGCCTTGGGCATGCCGGCTGCGCCCTGTGCGGCCAGCGCCTGCACGGTCGCTGCGTCCAGCATGGAGCCGATCAACGCGAAGAAGGTCTTGCCACCATCCGACGAAGCCGCCAGATAGGCACCGAACAGATCGCCCGCGTCATTGCCGCCGCCATCGATCAGCACCAGATCGCTTGCCGCGAAACCGGCAGCGCCCGCGTCAGCCATCTGCTTGGTGATGGACACCGGCGACTGGGGGTTGCTGAAGTTGTTGATCCGGCCACCGGCCACCGCATAGCTGTTGCAGGTGGCGGTGGTGGAGAAGGTGGCGCCGGCGTCGGACGAGCGGTAGTGCGCGCACAGCGTGTTGTTGTAGCGGTTGGCCACGTGATCGACCCACAGCCACGACGCGCCCTTGGCATCGTTCAGGTTGCCGGCATTCTGTACCGTCGCCTTGAAGCCGAAAGTCCCGACGTCGGTCAGGCTGTCGCCCATCGTCTTGACGGTTTTGATCCCGGTGTCCGCGGGAGTGGTGCTGCCGCCCCCACCGCCACAGGCGGCCAATGCCATAGCGGCTACTGCCGTGGCAACCCAGTGCATACGCATGCGTGCTTTCATTTACAGAGCTCCTTCATTGAATCGAACGACCGTTCTTTTTTCAAAATGATAGTGAAAATCACAAAATGCTCATATGTGGGTAAACACTGAATTCACGCCGAAACAACGCATTCCAGACCTTGATCAAGACAGATGCATGTCAGATACCGGGAAAACGCTAGGCGCAAAAAAGCAATGCCCACCAGATTGGAGGGCATTGCTTGCGGAAGGTCACGAGGGTTTCGCCGGATTTCCTATCGGGCTCCACACGCCGATCAGCGACGTGCGGATGTCTTGCCGGCGCCGGTGACTGAATGGTTGGTGGCGACGGTCGCGGGAATCGCGGGCGTGTCCTGCGCCACCCAGTCCACCAGCGCATGCAGCGCCGGGCGCGCGTTGGGCGCGAGCGGATGGTTGATCATGCCGACCAGCACGTAGCGTTTGCCGCTGTTGGAATTGACCACGCCCGCGAGCGCCGTGACGTCGCGCAGCGTGCCGGTCTTGAGATGGGCCATGCCCTTGGCGCTCACGGTGTTCACGCGGCGCATGGTGCCATCCACGCCGACGATGGGCAGCGACGACAGCAGCTCCGGCATCTGCGGCGACGCCCAGGCGGTCTGCAGCATGCCCGAGAGCGCACGGGCCGTCACCCGCTCCTCGCGGCTCAGGCCCGCGCCGTTCTCCCAGACCGGCGGCGTGAGCTGCGGCCAGCGGCTGCGCCACCAGCTGTTCATCGCCTGACGACCCGACTCCCAGGTGCCGCGCCCCGTCGCCTGCAGCCCCAGCGTGAGAAACAGCTGCTGCGTCATCACGTTGTTGCTGTATTTGTTGATGTCGCGAATCACCTCGGCAAGCGACAGCGACTTGTTCGAGAACACCGGCTTGAGCCCCGCCGGCACCCTGCCGTCGCGCACAGTGCCGGTGACCTTGCCACCCAGCTCGCGCCACATGCCTTCGATGGCGCGCGCGGCATAGCCGTCCGGGTCCGCCGGGGCGATGGCCCATTCGCGCTCGCCGCACGACGAAGGGAAACTGCCCAGAAAGCTGATGCGGCCTGGCTCGGCCAGCTCGGCCTTGAGTCCGCCCTGCCAGTCACCGCAGGCCGTGGCCGCAGCCGCGAGCGGCACGGTCGCGGGAAGCTGCATGCCGCCCATCGGCGGCTCGTAGCTGATGCGCGCCACGCCCGCCGCCGCATCGGGCACGAAACGCATGTTCATCGCCTTGAAATTGATGAGCAGCGCGTCGGGCGCGACGTTGTACGGACGCCAGGGTTCGCCGTCGAACTTGGCCGCGTCGCGTGTGGCGATGTCGAAGGCCGAGCGGTCGAGCACGATGTCGCCGACGATCACCGTCACGCCCATGGCGCGCAGGCGGCGCATGGTGAGCCACAGGCGCTCGAGCACCAGCTGCGGATCACCGCCGCCCTGAATGTAGACATTGCCACGCAGCGCGCCATCCTGCGGCTGGGCATCGAAATAGACCGGCGTCTCCCACTGGAACGCGGGGCCGAGCAGGTCGAGCGCCGCATAGGTGGTGATCAGCTTCATCACCGAGGCCGGATTCGCGGGCTCGTCGGCGCGGAAGGCGAGCCGGGTCGTCGTCGTCGCCGCCTTCGCGGGCGCATCCAGCTCCACCACCATGGCCGACAGCGCCTCGCGCGGCACCTTGGCGCGTTGCAGCGCGGCCTCGACCGACGGCGGCAATGCCTGTTGTTGCGATGAGACGGAGGACGTAGCCGAAGCCGCCTGCGATGCTGGACTGGCCGGATTGGCGGCGCGTTCGGTCTGGGCAACTGCGGAGGGCTGCCACCCCGCCAGCAGGGCGCAGGCGAGGACAGAGGCGGCGGAAAATTTCAAGGACATCCTTCAAGTCTATGATTTATCGGCACTTTCAGCCAACAATGCTGGCAAGGCCCCACGGATATTGCCACCGGACGATAATCAAGGCCGGTCCTTCGCCAGACGAAGCGCCACTACTTCGCACCCCTTCCCCCGCACCATGAATTTCCTCGCGCTAGACACCAGCACCGATACGCTTTCCGTTGCCGTTCAAAAAGGCGATGGAGCCGTTCTGGAGCGCAGCGCGCCGGGCGGGGCGCACTCATCGGCCACCCTGATTCCGCTGATCCGCGCGCTCATCCAGGAAGCGCAGTTCTCGTTCGACGAGCTGGACCTGATCGCCTTCGGGCGCGGCCCGGGCTCGTTCACCGGCCTGCGGACCGCCTGCTCCGTCGCGCAGGGTCTGGCCTTTGGCGCCCGCAAGGGGCAAGGCGTGCCCGTGTTGCCGGTGGATTCACTGCTCGCCGTGGCCGAGACGGCCCGTGCGCACCAAGGACTCACGCAGGTTCACGCCGTGCTCGACGCACGCATGGACGAGGTCTACGCGGGTGCCTACACATGGAATGACCAGACCGGTCGCTGGAGCAGTCTTGGCGATTTCAGCCTGCTCGCGCCGCAGCATCTGGTGGTCGAGGCCGGGTTCACCGTTGCCGGAAACGCGCAGGCCGCCTATGGCGAACGCCTCGCGCCAGAGGCCCCGCATCTGCATGCCCTGCCCACGGCCAGCGCCATGCTGCGCCTTGCGCCCGCGCTGCTGGCGCAGGGGCTGTCCGTGCCCGCCAGCGAGGCCCTGCCGCTCTACGTGCGTGACAAGGTCGCGCAGACCACGGCCGAACGCGAAGAGGCCAAGCGGCTGGCGCAGGCGAACCCATGACTCTTGCCTGAGCGCCGCGCATGCGTACATTGTCGTCACCCGCCGCAGTGAACAAAACGCGCACGAATCCCGGCATCATCGAACGTCCGCCCCTACACTCCAGACCATGAGCGCCAATCTCCACCCCACCCTGCCGGATGCGGACGATCCCCACTTCGAGCGGCTGACGCTGTCGCGGCTCGAAGCGCTGCTGGACGTGGAAAAAAGCGCCTACACCCACCCTTGGTCACGCGGCAACTTCATCGATGCCATGGCCTCCGGCTACCAGATCCAGGTACTGCTGCGCGGCGACGAGCTGCTCGGCTACTTCGTGGCCATGCAGGGCGTGGACGAGGTGCATCTGCTGAACATCACCGTCGCCCCCGCCTACCAGCGCCAGGGCCTCGCGCATATGCTGCTGCAGGCGCTCGTGCTCTGGTCACGCTCGCAGAACGCCCAATGGCTGTGGCTGGAAGTGCGTGTGAGCAACGCGCGCGCCCGCGAAATCTACGAAAAATTCGGCTTCCGCCGCGTGGGAGAGCGCAAGCGCTACTACCCCGCCGACATGGGCGAACGCGAAGACGCCGTCGTCATGAGCATCCAACTATGACCCTTCAACTGGACGCTCGCCAACGAGCCATGCTGCAGGAGATGGGCATCACGCTCTGGCAGCCCGCACCCAAGACCGCCCCCGCCGTGGCCGAGCAGCGCCCTGTGGATCGCTCCGCCGCGCGCGCCGCCGCAGGCCAGGCCGCTGGAGTCGATGCGGCCGTCATGGAGCGCCCGCCAGCCGCGCAACCACGGCAGCCTCAGACGCAGCCGCAGCGTCCCGCCCCTGCCCATGCAACGGTCACCACCGCACCCGCGCAGGGCTCCGCATCGTCCTCGTCCGCCACTGCAAACGCGACCCTGCGCGCGCCGCAGGCGCTCTACCCGAACGCCGACGCCGCCGCCACGCCCAAGGAACTCGGCTCCGGCTGGCTCGTGGTCTTCGAGACCGCGACGCCCGACGAACCCTTCGGCGGCGACTCCGGCAAGCTGCTCGACAACATGCTGCGCGCGATGCGGCTGCATCTGCACCCGCGCACCCATGCCTGCGTGCTGGAGCGTTCCGTTCCCGGCGGTCAGGAAATCAACACCGATGCCGTCAAGGCCGCCCTCGCCGAGACCATCGCCGAGCTGCAGCCCGCTCTGGTACTGATCCTCGGCCTCGGCGCCGCCCGCGCCACGCTCGGCAACCGCGAACCCTTGGGCCGCCTGCGCGCCGCGCAGCACCGGCTCGCCGACGGCACACCGGCCATCGTCAGCTACGACCCCGCCTACCTCCTGCGCGCGCCCGATGCCAAGGCGTCGGCCTGGGCCGACCTGTGCCACGCGCTCGCCGTGGTGCGCAAAGCCGCAGACAACTGATCGGCCTCGCTGCGGATGCCATAATCCGCCATTCGTTCATCGATTTTCTTTTTTGGAGACAGCTCCGTGGAAACCTACCCTAGTTGGTAGCTTTCAACTCCCGGCGTGCCGAGGGTTGAAAGCGTCAAATCAAACACCTGATCGCCCTCACCTTTGCACATGATTTTTCGGGAATGCTGAGCCATGCTCAATATCTTTACGCTCGCCAACGGCCGTCTGGTCCAGGAAGAAATCGAATCGCTGGAAGAGCTCAAGCGCTTTCAGCCCATCTGGGTGGACCTGGAATCGCCCACGGTGGAAGAAAAGCGCTGGGTCAAGCAGCATTACGGCCTGTCGATTCCCGAAGACGCCACGGATGACGACCTCGAGGAATCGGCCCGCTTCTACGAAGAAGACAACGGCGAGCTGCACATCCGCAGTGACTTTCTGGTCGACATCGATGACGACCCCCGTGCCGTGCGCGTCGCCTTCATCCTGAATCTGGTCAACGACTCGCTCAAGAGCAAGGGCGTGCTGTTCTCGATCCACGACGACGACGTCCCCGTCTTCCGCCTTGTGCGCCTGCGGGCGCGCCGCGCGCCGGGCCTCATCGAAGACGCCAAGGAAGTGCTGCTCAAGCTCTTCGACGCCGACGCCGAATATTCCGCCGACACCCTCGAGGGCATCTACGACGATCTCAAGCTCGTGAGCTCCCAGGTGCTGGCCGGCGACGTGACTGACGCCAAGGCGAGCGAAGTGCTCGCGGCCATCGCGCGACAGGAAGATCTGAACGGCCGCATCCGCCGCAACATGCTCGACACCCGCCGTGCGGTGAGCTTCATGATGCGCTCCAAGATGCTGAACGCCGAGCAGTTCGAAGACGCCCGCCAGATCCTGCGCGACATCGAATCGCTCGACAGCCACACCGCCTTCCTGTTCGACAAGATCAACTTCTTGATGGACGCGACGGTCGGTTTCATCAACATCAACCAGAACAAGATCATCAAGATCTTCTCGGTGGCAAGCGTCGCCTTGCTGCCGCCCACGCTGATCGCCAGCGTCTACGGCATGAACTTCAAGTTCATGCCCGAGCTGGACTGGGCCTACGGGTATGGATTCGGTCTCGGACTGATGATCTGCAGCGCGGTGATTCCCATGCTGTACTTCCGCAAGCGCGGATGGTTGAAGTGATTTTGTCCTGAAGTCGGCCGATCGGGCGTCGCCTCGGCCGGTGACGGCTCAAACCGACGCGATCCGCCGGACGAACCCGAAACGCGAGGGCAGCTCGGCGAGCGACACCGCTTCGGGCGAAGGAATCAACCCCGCCTCGATGCCGGCCGCCGCATCCACCATGTCCTGCGGATGCACCACGCCCACGCCTGCGGGAAGCAGCAGATAGAGCCGCCCCTCCTCGTCCATCAGCGCGGCCTTCAGCGCCGCGATCCGTTGCGCAAGACCCGTGTGCGTGTGCACGTGCAGTTCACCGGAATCAAACCGCAGCCGCCATACCCAGGGCGTGTTTTCCAGATCGACGAACACGCGCTGCGGTCCGTTCTGAAAGAACCAGCGGCCGTCGTCGTCCTCCAGGTAGTTCCGGCCGATGAACTCGAGCAGTTTCTCGTGCTCGATCCGGTCGCCGCGCGATGCGGGGAAAGGGCCTGCGGACTGCACTTCAGCGTCGCGCAGATACCAGTTGCCGCGCGCGTCGAGGCCCAGCCAGCCGTGGCAGGCGGGGACGTTGGGCCACTTGGCCATTGCCTGTTTGACGATCTCATCCATCTCGGGATTGTGCCTTGCCCCGGCCCTTCAATGTGCGGCGAGCCAGCCGACGACCTGCTCCGGCACCGATTGCACCTGGCCAGGCCAGCGACCCTGCGCAAAGCCGACATGGCCACCTTCCCGAGGCTGCCACAGAAGTACGTGCTTGCTGGCATCCTGAGGCCCCGGCAGGCTGGCTACGGGCACGAAGGGGTCATTGCAGGCGTTTATCACCAGCGCCGGCACGCGCACCTGCGCGAGCACTGGCTTGGCGGACGCACGGCGCCAGTAATCGTCGGCATCGCGAAAGCCGTGCAGCGGCGCGGTGAACACGTCATCAAAGCCATGCAGATCGCGCACACCCCGCAGGCGTTCGGCATCGAACAACGCAGGAAACTGCGCCAGCTTGGCCAGCGCCTTGGGGACCATCGAGCGCAGAAACATGCGCGCGTATATCTGGCGATTGAAGCCCTGATCGATGGCCGCGCCGCCAGCCGCGAGATCCAGCGGCGCGCAGACCGATGCCACGCCGTCGACCACGCGCGCCGCGTTCGATCCCAGCTCGCCGGCCCAGCGCATGAGCGCGTTGCCGCCCAGCGAAACGCCCACGGCGTAAAGCGGCGGGCGCACTACCGTGTTGGCGCCACCCTGCAGTCTGGCGAAGCGCTCGAGCAGCCAGTCCACCTCTTCGAAATCGCCGGAATGGTAGGCACGCGGAGCGAGATTGATCTCGCCGCTGCAGCCGCGGAAGTGCGGCACGGCGAAGTTCCAGCCGCGCGCGGCGGCGACGCCGGCAAAGGCTCGGGCGTAGTGGCTGCCCGACGAGCCTTCGAGGCCGTGGAACAGCACCAGCATGGGCGAAGGAGATGGTGCAGCCTCCGCACGCGGGCGCTGCAGAAAATCCACGTCCACGAAGTCCTGGCCATCGGGTGTCGTCCAGCGCTCGCGTCGCCATTGCGGAGCTTGTCCAGCGTAGGGCGCACCACTGCGCGCGCACATCGCTGACCAGATCGTCTGGGCGTTCCCGCCGGGCAGCCACCAGGGGGCCGAGTAACTCAGCTGCAAATCAACGACTCCACCAAAACCGCCACGGGATGCTCTCCGGATCAATGCAGCACATGGGCGCGCGCGGGCGGCGCTGCGCGCTCGCCGGGGGCCGTCGCGCTCGCATGGTGCGCGACGATGCGCCAGCCCTGTGGCTGCTTCATGTAGACATTGGTGGCATAGACCAGCGCCTCGCGCGGGCCATCGGGGAGATTCACCACCACATGCTCGACCACATTGTGCACGGCGCACCCATGGGAATCCATGCGCACGACCTCGCCGGGCTTGACGTTGAGGCCGCCGCGCTCGAGCATGCCAGCGAACAGCTCCCGTATGGCCTGCACACCCACCACCCGCGCCCCGCCGCCGGGATGCACGCAGAAGACATCGTCGTCATCGGCCCAGCACGCCATCAGCCGCTCGATGTCTGCGGCCTGCAGCGCGTCATAGAACGCCGCCTCGACCTCGTCGGGACTGCCGGCCAGCAGGGCCGCTCGCGTTGTGGTTCGTTTCATGGTTCACCATCAGACAAGGTTAAATTCTGTAATGCAGTGCCCGGCGGCTTGGGGGCCTACAAGGCGAGTCACATAATTTATGCAAAATGTGTGACACTGCGCCCCTCACATGCCCCGGCATGCAGCCACGGTTCCGCGTGATCCGCCCCAGACTCAGGGCTGCCGAACGGCGCACGGTCTCTTGATCCAACCCACTTTCTACCTCATACGCCCATGACCATCAAACGCCTCTTTGGATTCATCGCGACAGTCGCCACCGCTCTGGCGCTGACCGGCTGCGGCTACAACCAGTTCCAGCAACTCGACGAACAGAGCAAGGCCGCCTGGAGCGAGGTGCTCAACCAATACCAGCGCCGCGCCGACCTGGTGCCCAACATCGTGGCCTCGGTGAAGGGCGAAGCCAGCTTCGAGCAGGACACGCTGACCAAGGTGATCGAGGCCCGCTCCAAGGCCACCTCGATCCAGGCCACGCCCGATCTGGTGAACAACCCCGAGGCGTTCAACAAGTTCCAGCAGGCGCAGGGCGAACTCTCGAGCGCGCTCTCGCGCCTGATGGTGGTCTCCGAGCGCTACCCGGATCTCAAGGCCAACCAGGCCTTCCGCGACCTGCGCGTGACGCTCGAAGGCACGGAAAACCGCATCACCGTAGCGCGCAACCGCTACATCCAGACCGTTCAGGAATACAACGTGCTGGCCCGCAGCTTCCCCAACAACCTGACGGCCATGGTCATGGGCTACAAGCCCAAGGCCAACTTCACCGTGCAGAACGAGGCTGAAATCAGCAAGCCGCCCGTGGTCGATTTCTCGGCTCCCGCCGCCAGCAAGCCCTGAGCGTTGATGGAGCGGTCGTCGTCGTGCTGATTCTGATGCGGATGTTGTCTCCTGCGCATTTTCTGCGGGCCTGGCTCGCAGCCTGCCTGTTGTGGTCCGGATGGACCGGCGCACAGGCGCAGCCATTGCTGCCCGTGCCCGCGCTCACGGCCCATGTGATCGACCAGACCAGCACGCTGGACGCGTCGGCCAAGGCGGCGCTTGAATCCCAGCTTGCGGGCATCGAGCAGAAGCACGGCTCGCAGGTGGTGGTGCTCATGGTGCCCACCACCGCGCCAGAAGACATCGCCTCATATGCCAACCGCATCGGCAATGCCTGGAAGATCGGCCGCAAGGACGTGGGCGACGGCCTGATCATTCTGGTCGCCAAGAACGACCGGCGCATGCGCATCGAGGTCTCCAAGACGCTTGAAGGCGCGGTGCCCGACCTTGCGGCGGCCCGCATCATCGACGCCGCGATGGCGCCCCGGTTCAAGCAGAACGACTACGCGGGAGGCCTTCAGGCCGCCGTCGACCAGATCGGTGCGCGCATCGCGGGCGAAGCCCTGCCCCTGCCCGAGCCGCCCCGAATGCAGGGTCAGGGCCAGCAGCAGTCCTCCGGCTTCGACTGGCAGGACATGGCGATCTTCCTGTTTTTCGTCGTGACGGTGGTGGGCCCCATCGTGCGCCGCATCTTCGGGCGCCCCATCGGCGGCCTGCTGATGGGCGGCGGCGTGGGCTTCATCGCCTTCATCGTCACCGCCAGCATCGGCCTTGCAGCGGGTGCCGGCGTGCTCGCGCTGCTCTACACCCTGCTCTTCAGCGGCAAGGGCGGCGGCGGGCCGATTGTGCATGGCGGTGGATTTCCGGGTGGCTTCGGCGGAGGCGGCGGTGGCTTTGGAGGAGGCGGTGGATTCGGCGGCGGCGGAGGCTTCAGCTCCGGCGGCGGTGGTGACTTCGGCGGCGGCGGCGCGTCCGGCGACTGGTGATGACGAACCGGACACCTCCCATGAC
This sequence comes from Diaphorobacter caeni, assembly GCF_015354245.1. GTDB lineage: Bacteria > Pseudomonadota > Gammaproteobacteria > Burkholderiales > Burkholderiaceae_C > Diaphorobacter_A > Diaphorobacter_A caeni. The sequence goes on along the minus strand of NZ_JADKYZ010000005.1, from coordinate 414,419 downwards.
CACGCACCATCACACCAAGGACCAAGGCACTTCGACGATGCAACAGCCACCGCAGCAGCACCATCGCCATTCAACGGGACTCTTCGCCCGGATCGCACGACTGGTGCGCAACCGCATGGCCGAGGACTCACTGCGTCGCGTGATGCCCGCCGATGTGCAAAAGCGCCTCGCCGACCGCGTCGCGGCCAGCGAGAAGCGCCACACCGGCCAGATCCGCATCTGCGTCGAAGGCGGCCTGCCGCTGTCCTACATCTGGCGCTCGGCCAGCGCCCACGAACGCGCCGTCACCCAGTTCGGCAAGCTGCGCGTGTGGGACACCGAGCACAACAACGGCGTGCTCATCTATCTGCTGGTCGCCGAACACGCCATCGAAATCCTCGCCGACCGGGGCATCGCGCGCAGCATCGAGCCCAAGGTCTGGCACGAAATGGTCGCCCGCATGCGCGAGCAGTTCCGCGAAGGATGCTACGAAGACGGCCTGACCGAAGCGATCGCCGCGGTGACCGTGGCGCTGGTGGAGCAGTATCCAGCGGCGGAAGGCGCGGAAAACGCCACGCATTCGAACGAACTGCCGGACGGGCCGGTGGTGATCCGCAGCTGACCTTCAAGCACCAGGCTAGATCCGCTGCGCCCAGAACTGCACCGGCGCCTGCGTGCGCGCCGTGCTTGCGCCCTCCATCAGTCGCTTGTCCCATCGATCGGCGTGGTTGAGCAACAGTTCGACGGCCTGCAGCAAAGCGGGCCCGCTGGCGTCAGCGTCCACCATCGGCAGATGCAGCACCGCCCGCCCCTGCTCGTCGAGACCCGCCCAGCCTCCCCCAAAACCGCCCCCCACCAGGTTGCCACGCAGCAGCAGCTGCCACCCTTCGCTTGAAAGCGCTGCGGCGTGCAGCGTGGTCGTGAGCAGCCAGCGGCCCTGCGCGGGCACATGTCGCATTTCAACCAGCCGGCTGCCATCGAACATCAGTCTGCAGCATCCCTGCGCGTCCAGACAAAGCGCCGGAATGCCAATGGCGGAACCCAGTTCAGTCAGCAGTTCAGCGGGAGAAGGACTAGGCATTTCAGGTGATCAAAAAATATTTGAAAAAGGATGGAACGATCCGGCAACACACGTTACTCATTCATTTTCCGTGCGGCGCACGAACGGGCGAACAAGCGAAAAAGCAGGCCACGCGAAGGCCGGTGGTGGCGTGTCTCCACGTCACGCATCGCCGCCATCGTTCATGTGCTTTACAGCTGCAGCAGGCGAGTTCAGGGTCCTGCTCACGAACACCTCGTTCACATCGCCCTCGCGACGATAGATGAACTGATCCGCCAACTGCTTCACGAAATGCACACCGAGTCCTCCAATGTCCCGCTCCTCGATATCGGCCCCTGTGTCCGCCGACTTGCGAGCGGTGGGATCGTAGGCGGGCCCATGATCGCGCAGCCAGGCCCGCAGATGCGCTGGCGCCTCGAACTCAATCGCCACGGCAACCGGCCCGCCGCGCCCTTGATAGGCATGCATCGCCACGTTGGTCAACAGCTCGTCGAGCATCAGAGAGAACGACGAAACGAGTGCCATCGATGCGCCCAGCCCCTCGGCCCACTCTTCCAGGCGCGCAAAGAACTGCGGCAATTCATCGACCGTTCCTTGCAGAGAACACGACATCTTGACCGAAGGATTCATGGGCGAAATGAAGATGGAAAATTCAAGAAGTTGATTGGCGAATCGACGATCTGGTTCACCATGCAATCAAATGTTGCGCGAGGCATTGTGGCATGAGGTACAGCAATTCGACCAGCCCCTCCTCCACTGCACAAGCCCCTCGCACCACATGGTCGGCCATGTTGGAAGCGGGCGGCGCGTGGTGGTTGATTCTCTGCGCGGGCGTGTTGCTTATCGCGGCGCTGATGCTGCGAATCCACAACGACGAAGTCAACGAGATCCAGCAATCGCGCGTCTCGCTCACCGTCGCGGAGCTGCAGGAATCGATCGAGACGGACATCGCGCTGGGCCTCGAACTGGCGGAGAACCGCTCGATCCAGAACCAACTCGAAGCCGCACTCTCGGCCGACCATTCTCTGCACGCCATCGAAGTCGTGAGCCGAAGCGGCGTCGCGCTCTTCAGTACTGACCGGGGTGCCATCGGCGAGCGCTGGCAGCCTGGTGTCGAACTTGCGGCAGCGGAAGGCGTGCGCAATGACCGGCGCTGGAGCGCCAACGTCGGCGGTGAAGTGGTGACCGGACAACTGCTTCACAACGCGTTCGGCGAAATCGTCGGACATGTCAGCGCCACATCCGCCGCACCGCCTTCGCGCCTGAGCATGAGCGCATTGCGCAACGCGATGCCGCTGTGGCTCGCCACAGCAATGACTCTGGCGCTGCTGAGCATTGCCGCCGCGCTGGCGACACGCTTGGCGCTGGCACCGCAACATCGTCATCTGCAAGTGGAGCAGACCGGCCCGCTGGCGGCAGCGGAGCAGCGCGCCGCATCGGTGCGCGAGCGCCTCGACGGCTGCCAGAGTCGGCTTGACGAAATGGAGGCGGCGGAATGAGCATCGCATCTTCGCCGCACCGTCATCCTTTGCGTGCTTCGCGCCGGCTGGGATGGGCAGGCCTGCTGCTGCTCGTGATCGCGAGCATGGTGCTTTGCGGCGTGACCTACCGTCTGCTCGACGATCTACGCGATGAAAGTGAATCCGCACGCTCCCAGTTGCTGGCGCAATCCGTGGCCAGGCGGGTGCAGCATGCCTTGAACGTGGGCGTGCCGCTGGAACGGCTGCAGGGCATGGACGAGTTTTTCATGCATCGTCTGAAGACGCACCCCGACATCCAGTCCATCTCGCTGACCGACGCCAAGGGCCAAGTGCTGTGGCAGTCGCGCACTGCAGACAGGCCACCATCGCCCACCGCAACGGCCAGCGTGCCCATTCTTCCCGGCAGTGACACCGGAGGGGCTCAAGCAACGCCCATCGCCAGTCTGCAACTGGCATTGCACGCGCGCAATGCCAGCGCGTTCGCCAAAGACGCTGCCATTCTGCTGGCTCCGATCATCCTATTGCTGTCCGCGCTGGCATGGCTTGCCGCACGGTACAGCGAGGCCGAAGGGTCTCTGCTGCGCAATCACGTGACGCGTCTGGCGATCCGTGCGATCCGCAATGGCCGCTTCGACAGCACATACACCATCATCGAGCGCCGCGAATTTGACCTGCGCGTGCAAACGCTGGGACATGCCACGCGCAACGTGCACGAAACGCTGACACGCGTGCGCCGTCTCATCTCTTCCCTGCGCATCACCGAGCCTCAGCAAGCACGCCGCGAACGCCTCGATCATCTGCTGCGCCACGCAGAAGGCCGTGACCACTTCGCGGAACACGGCCTGCTGCAGATCCGCGTGCTCGCCACGCAGGCTCAGGCATTCTGGATCTGTCTGCTGCTGTCGATCAGCGCCATGGCGATGGCGACGCTCTCCACAGGCGACATCGCCGCGACGTCGCTGCAGGCGGGTCTGCACGCCTGGCGTCTGCCGATTCTTCTGGCCAGCGCATGTGGCGGTGCGCTGCTCGCGCGCGCCTCGCACTGGAAGCCATTCTCGCTGCTGGCCACCGCCTGCGCCACGCTCATGGGGCTGGGCGCCGCCTGGGCATGCGGATTGCTCGAGCGCATGCATGCCAATGCCGATCTGTTCCTCATGCCCGTGGTCGGTGGACTGATCGCGGGAGTGGCGCTGCAGGCCTGCCAGCGCATGGCAAGCCAGCGCAGCAACAGCGCCATCGCCGCCGCACCGCACTGGTCCGGCGCCGCGCTGGGTGCATGGGGCGTCGCGATGGCCTGGATGGCGCCCGAGCTGGCAGCGGTCACGCAAAGCGCGTTCGGCGAACGCCTGGGAGCGGCGGCGCTTGCACTGCCCGCGCTCCATGCACTCGTGCTGCTCACGCAATGGAACGTGCCGCGCAGTCCGTGGCGTCATCCATCGCCTGCGCAAGCGCGTCCGACCACAGCCTTCCTGTCGCCATCCGCACTGGCGTTCACCGCAGTTGCCATGGCCGCCGTCAGCATCGATCACGGTGATGGAAATGGAAATGCGCTTCAATCTCTGGCCCGCTGCGCGCTGGGCATGGGCCTGCTCTGCGGCATCTTCACCGCGATGCCGCCACGCCGCAGCCTGATGTGCGCCCTCGCCATCGCGGCGGCCTTCGAAACGCTGGCGCACCTCATGGCAGCGCACATGACCACACAGTTCACGCTCTGCGCTGTAGCGTCACTGGCACTGGGTTGGTGCATGGGAAGCCTGCTCAAGTCGGAGCGCCGCCGCTGCGAATCGCCTGCACTGCACTGTCTGTTGTTCGCCGGCCTGGGCGCTGCACTGGCCACGCTGCTGGGCAGCCAGTCGCTGCCGCGCATCACGCTCACCCTGCTGATCACGGCGATGCTGGGCTGGAGCCTGTGGATGCTGCACAAGCGGCGCATGCGCAGCGATTCTGCGGCTGTCCATGCCGACACCGGAGGCGAAGATCATGCAGCTTAAACGGCGCATCCTGATCATCCTTCTGCTCGCCATGGCGCTGCTCGTGAGCGCGTTGACGTTGATGGGCTGGCTTGGCGAACGACGCTGGCAACAGCGATACAACGACGCGTTGCTGCAGAACCAGCGCATTGCATGGGACAAACTCCAGAGCGAGCAGCTCGAAGACCTTGAAGCCATCGCGCGGCGGCTGCTGCAGGATCCCGCCTTTGCCCAGGTGTATGACAGCGCCGCGCTGCAACGCATCGAATCGCTGCTCGCACGTACCATGCGCGAGAGCGGGCCCGGTATGCGCATCGACGTGCTTTCGCCGCGCGGCACCCTGCTGGCCACCACCGAAACGGCGCTGGATCCGCAACCCATGGCCGAGCACGGCTGGGTGCGCCGTGCTCACACGATGGACGAGGAAGTGCAGTCGCTGATCCAGCTCACTCCGCAACGCTATGAATGGGTGAAGGTCATCGGCTTCGACCACGGCGCCATCGCCATCGGCCGTGACGTCAGTCCCCATTTGAAGGGACTTGCTGACTATCTTGGTGGCCAGATCGCCATCGCCAACATGCGCGGCGTGCTCGCGATCGGCACCGACGCGCAGGCCATCGGCAGCCATCGCGGCGGCATTCCCGTGCGCAGCCAATTGGCCATTGTCGACAGTACGGGAGATGGCGCGGTGCAGGTCATCAGCCAGCCGCTGCTCAACATCGACAAGCGCTCCGTGGGTGCGCTGGTGTGGACGCAGGACGTCTCGCTCGCGCATCGCTCGGACCAAATCTTCAACGCTGCGACGCTGGCCGCCGCACTATGCTTCGCCGCAGCACTGGTGCTGGCCATCGCGCTCTACATGCGCCGCGCGATGGAGCCTCTCAAGCGCTCGGTGAACGTGTTGCGGGCGCTGGCCAACGGGCGCATTGACGCGGCGCTGGACGATGGAGACGAAGAGAGCGAGGACGAGGCAGGAGCCATCGCGCGCGGAGTGGTCGCGATCCGTTCGGAGCTGCTCAATCTCGAAACGCTGCGCCAGGAGCGCGTGCGCACCCGAGTGCAACAGGAACGCCTGATCCGCGACCAGCTGCGCACGCTGGCAGACAGCCTGGACCCGAACTCGCGCGACGAAATCCTGTCGGCGCTCGGAACGCAATCCGAGATTTCCGGTTCGTCCGCAATGTCGACGACTACCGGTGGCCACAACCAACTGGCCGAGCTCGCAGGCATTCTCGGCCGCATGTCCGGCCTTGTGAGCACGCAGCAGAACCGCCTTCTCAAGCTGCTGCGCGAACTGCAGGCATCCATGCAGACGCAGGCGCTGCTGGCAAGCCTGCAACAGGAGCTTGAAATCGCGCGGCAGATGCAGCTGTCCATCCTGCCGCGCACTGCACCGTTGATCCGCGAGGTGGAGATCGCAGCGACGATGATTCCCGCCAAGGAAGTGGGTGGCGATTTCTACGACTACTTCGCCATCGACGACGAGCACCTCGCCGTGGTGGTGGCCGATGTGTCCGGCAAGGGCATTCCGGCCGCCTTCTTCATGGCGATCTCACGCACGCTGCTCAAGAGCAACGCGCTGCATCACAAGACTCCGGGACGCACGATTTCCGCACTCAACGACCAGCTGTGCGCCGAGAACGACCAGATGATGTTCGTGACCGTTTTCTACGGTGTGCTGCATCTGCAAAGCGGCCGCTTCACCTACGTGAACGCGGGCCACAACCCGCCCGTGCGCGTGCGCAGCGGTCAAGCGGACTACTTCCCTTCGGGCCAGAACATGGCGCTTGCCGTGCTCGAGGAGCAGGACTATGGCGAAGGCGAAATGCAGCTGGACGTCGATGACACTCTGGTGTTCTATACCGACGGCGTGACGGAGGCCACCAACCACGACGGCGCGCTGTTCGGTGAACCAGCGCTGCTCGATGCGCTGCGGGGAGCTTCGACGCCCAGGCCCACGGCCCTGATTCCCCAGCAGCTCGTGCAGGCCGTGCGCGACTTCGAGGCCGGAGCCGCGCAGGCCGACGACATCACCGTCGTCGCGCTCACCTACCTGGGCAATGCGCCATGACGCAATGCCCGCACGAAGCGCAGAGTCACGCGTCCTGCATCCGCATCGCGCAGTTCCCCGACGCCGACATAGCCGTCGCGTCCAGCGGCGCACAGCGCCGCGAAGTCAGCGCTGTCGATGAGCCGTTCATCGCCCATGTCGAAGTGCGTTCCGCTTTGCAGGTCAATGCGCAGCACGTGGCGCTGCAGGCCGCCGATGTCGCCGGTCCAGCCGATGTGCATGCCAAGACGCATGAGGTTGTGCCGGCTGCGATGGTTGCGCAGCGACACCATGGCAAGGCAGTTGGGGCGCCCGTGGGCCTGCGACATGGCCAGGCGCACCGCCAGCAGCGTGCGCTGAAGTCCGTTGCCCCGCCACTGTGGAAGCACCATGCAGCTCGAAATGTGGGCGACCTTGTCGAGCAGCTCCGGCGCAAGGCCCACCACCGCACCGAGATGGCCTGCTTCACCGGATTGCGGAAAGCCGATCATCGAATAGGCGATCAGATGCTCGCCCTGAAATACCCCGATGGTCTGCCCGCGCGGGCCGACATGCGCCTCGAAGAAAGCACTCTCGTCATCCTCGCGCACGTAGACATCGGGGTCTGGCAGATCGCTCAGCACCTCGTCACGCAACGCGCTCCATTGAGGCTGGTCTTCCATCGTGAGCACACGTGTGGCGACCCGGGGAAGATGCGAAAAAGCGGCTGCTGGCGGCAGCAGTGGCGGCGGCATGTTGTGCACGTCAGTCGGTGTCAAAAGCTCTCCTGTCAATCTCTCTTGGCATGGGTTCTCAATGCCGGCTCCTCATCGCAAATCATATACATGCATGAGGCATTCACGCACAAGTATGTTTCGCCGCGATGGCTGACCATCCCATCATGGAAGTCCATCGCGTGACTTCCTTGCACCGCGGCGACACGCGCTCGTTTGCCACCATGGCCCCGCGCCTGCGCCGCGAGGCGTTGGCCTCCGCCGCCCTCTTCACCCTCATGCTGTTCGGCCTCTCGCTGTTGCTGATCGCATGGCGGTCCGAGCAGTTGCTGACCCAGTTGTCGCAGGAGCGCGTCACGCGCCTGCTGCAGCAGGTCACCAGCGATTCCGAGCGCAGCATGCGCTTCGGCGTGGGCCTCGCGGACCAGCAAGCCTTGCCCGGCCTGCTTGAACGAGTGCTCGCGCAAGAGACGCTGGCACGTGCGATCTGGGTGATATCGGATCGCGGCGAGCCACTGTCCAGCGCGGGGGATCCAACCCTTCAGCGGCTGGTGCAGCCAACGTGGACATCGGCGCTTTTGGCCTCGCCCACTGGTTCAGCGACGTCGATGCGCAACACGTCGAAAGCCGCGCTCATGGGCTCGCTCATGCGTGACGCGACCGGCGCGAATGCGGGCGTGGCCTGGCTGGCCTTCGACCTGCAGCCCATCCGCGAACAGGCGCGCGAGGCGACCTTCGCGGTCCTGCTGCGCAGCCTGCCGCTCGCAGTGATCACATTTGCCACGGTGTGGTGGGTGCTCCTGCGCTGGAGCACGCGCGCGCTGGAATCGCTGGAATCGCTCGAGTCCAGCGATGCCCAGCACGGCACAGCCCAACATCACGGCGGACTGCGGATGGGCTCCATCATCCTCGTCTGTTTGCTCGTGCTGTCCATCGCTCCGGCCGGCATGGTGTGGATCGCGCGGGAAGCGGCACGGCCTCTCGTGGCGCAACAGCTGGAGGACAACGCGGACGATGTCGCCCAGACGCTTGCCGGAGAGCTGGAGCGCGCACTGCGTCTGGGCATTCCATGGGTGCATCTGAATGGCGTGCAGGCATTGTTTGCACAGCAGCTCAAACATGCGCCCGAGCTCAGCTACATCGCCCTGAGCGCGGGGCATGGTGCACCTGAGCGCATCACCTGGAACAGCGCCGCGGGTGCCGAGCGGCAGTCCCCCGCAGATCTGCAAAGCAGAAGCGTCACCGTATCCGGCGCAGCGGAGAAGCTCGTCGTCGGCTACTCGCTCGATCATGTGAACGGACAGTTGCGCGGCATGATGATCGATCTGGTGCTGGCTTTCGTGATCGCCATCGTGCTCATGCGCGAACTCACGCGCGGGCTGTGGCGCAAGTCGTTGCTGCATCCGCTTTTGCAACACACTGAATCGCGCATCTGGCAACGCGTCCGAACGCTCTGGGGACGCACGCATGTCGTGCAGGCACAGGCGGCTGAAAACGATGCACGCCTTGCACAGGATTGCGTGTCGCAGCTGCGCGCGATGACGAGCGGCTCCGCTCCTCCATCCAGCCCGCCCCCGGGCGACACGCGTTCCGCCGCATGGGTTTCCGGGCAGCTCACGCTGCTGCGCCTCGCGGTATTCCTGATCGCCTTGTCCGAAGAACTGTTGCGGCCATTCTTCACCGTGTTCGCAAGCGAGCTGCAGACGGCCGACTCGCACCTGTCTCCCGCGATGGTGGCCGGCATGCCCGTGGCCGCATTCATGGCCACGCTCGCGCTCACCCAGGTTCTGGGCCCCAGCATCGCACGCCGCTTCGATCTGCGCTGGAGCCTGATGGCGGCGGCGCTGATCGGTGTGTGCGCGATGGCCGCCACCTCGCTCGCCCGCGACGTGAATTCGCTTGTGGCGCTTCGCGCATTGGCCGGCGTGGCCTACGGTCTCGGCTTCATCATCGCGCAGACGGCAGTGGTGCGCATCACGGCGACGCAGCGCAGGGCGCGCGGGCTCTCGGAGTTGTCCGCCGCCATCGTTGCAGCGGGCATCGTCGGACCACCATTCGGCGGCATGATCGCGGCGCGTGCCGGAGATGCCATGGGCTTTTTGGCTTGTGCACTGTGCCTCGTGGCGGCTGCGCTGGTCGCAATGCGGCTGTCGCTGCGCAGACAGGATGCGGACCAAGGCGGCGCCAAGGGGCTCACCACCACCGGCGGTTGGCGAGGCTACGTGGCGGTGCTGCGCGAGCCGCGTGCCATCCTGGTGATTCTGGGTGCCGCGCTGCCCGCACGTCTCGTGGCCGTCACTGTGCTGTCGGTGGTCGTGCCCCTCTACATGAGCGCGCTGCAGCAGCCACCCGCCGTCGCGGGCCGCGTGCTGCTGCTCTATTTCCTGTGCTTCGCCTGCACATCCACGCTGATCGCGCACTGGTCGGACCTCACCGGCCAGCGCAAGTCCTTCATCTATCTGGGCGGACTGCTCAGCGTTCTCGCCTGCATGTCGATGATGGTGTTCGACGGAGCCACCGGCATGGCGCTGTGCTGCGCGCTGCTGGGGTTTGGTCAGGCATTCCAGTCGGCTCCGCAGATTGCGCTGGCCACTGAAGTTTTCGAGCCCCGCGAAGGCGCATACGCATCTCCCGCCACGCCAGAGCAGGCACTCGCCGCATTCCGCTTCATGGAGCGCGCAGGCAGCATCGTGGCGCCATTCGTCACCGCCATCGCCATCACGATCTGGGGCTATGCGGGCGCAGTGCTCGCCGTGGGCCTGCTTGTCGGCGTGGCCACGCTTTGCATGATGGTTGGACTGCGCAGCCCCACACCCATCGCCATGCCTTCACTTTCCAGTCACCGCAGCCGCCGGGAGCCATCATGACTGCACAACACCCAGCCCCAGGATCAGCATCTCCTCCCTCGAGTCACGTCCGAGCATCGAGGGCCGCCACAGCCTTGCGCGTGGTGGTCGCCATAGTCGCTCTGGCGGGCTTTTCGGCCATCCCGACGATCGCGTCAGCCCAGACTCCGGCGAGCACGGCACCCGCGCGGGAGTTCACCATCGCCATGGTGCTGCCGCGCGACAGCCAGAACATCGAGACGGGGTTCACGAGTTACCTGAAACGCCAGGGCCTGCCGGTCCGCTATCTGCCCATCCGCTACTCCGGCAACGCACAGGACATTCCTGCTCTGCGCGAGCAGGTGCGCGAGATCCGGCCGGACCTGATCTACGCCTGGGGCACGCCGACCACGCTCGCGCTGGCCGGTCGGCACGACGCGAAGGACGGCATTCGCGACACGCCCATCGTGTTCACCGAAGTGACCGATCCGGTCGGTGCGGGCCTGATCCCATCGCTCGCAAAGCCCGAGCGGAACGTCACGGGCGTGAGCCATGTGGCTCCGCTGACGGTGCAGCTCAACGCGATCCGCGCCTACCGCCCGTTCAGCAAGCTGGGCTATGTGCACAACCCCGCCGAGCCCAACTCCCAGCTCATCCTGACGCAATGGCAGGAGCTGGCACGTCAACAGAAATTCGAGGTCGTCACCGCCACGTTGCCGCTCAAGGACAACGGTGAGCCCGACGCCAGCGGCATCACTCCCGCCGTCGAGAGCGTGGCCAAGCAAGGCGCCGACGTTCTCTACATCGGCCCGATCACCTATCTCGCCTACGCGCACCGAGACGAGGTCACCCAGGCGGCGCTGAACAACCAGTTGCCCACGTTCTGCGCCACCGAAAGCATCGTCCGTCAATCGGGATGCATGTTCGGCCTGTTCGCCAATGGCAACAACATCGGCGCGTTCGCGGGCTCCATGGCCAAGCGGATTCTGGTGGATGGCAAGAGCCCCGCCTCCATTCCCGCTTCCAGCCTGCAGCGCTTTTCACTGCTGATCAACATGCGCACCGCGAGCGCGCTCACGATGTATCCACCGATGCTGCTGCTGAATGTGGCGGAAGTGATCAACGCGCCGGCCGTGGCCGTGTCTCGGAGCACATCCAGCCGCTGAGAGCGTGTATGCGATCTCGGCGCGAGGCTTGCAGGATGCGGATCGGGATGGGCTGCAAGGCGCAAACCACAGCAATAGCTCGTGCTATTGCGAGGATTTGCAACGCGGCAGACCGCCCAAGGCAGCGCCTGCAAGACCGTGTGGGATCGTCAACACGCTCTGAGACACCTGCACGCCTCAATCCCGATTCTTGTTGACCAGTTGCGCAAGGTCGCGCAGATTGGCGATGAGGAAGGCTTCATTGACACGTGAGCTGTAACCCGCATCCTGCACCGCAGCCATGCCCTTCTCATACTGTGACTCGACACGCGTCTTGGCGTCCGCCAGGAAGTGACGCACGTCGTTCAGCAGATTGAAGCTCGTCCACTCGCTGGCGCCTTGCGTGCTCTTGAGCAGCTTGGCACCTTCGCTCAGCAGATAGCTCATGTCCCGGTCGTACTCGTACTGCACCTTGTCGACGCCTTCGCGCTCTTCAAAGTCCGTCATCATTCCGTCCCAGAAGTTGTCGAGACGTACTTTCACGGCCTTGGAGATTTCCATGTCCTTGGCCGTGGATGGGCTGGGCAGCGGCTCGTCGGTCTCATCTGGCTGACCCACTCCATAGGCATCCCAGGTTTTCTGATTCTGCTCGTTGGGGCTCAACTCGGCAGCCCCCGGCATCCGGCGCCCGACTTGCATCGACTGCGACGTCATTGGCATGCTCGACGCCTCCAGCAGACCTTCTTCCGGTGGGCAATTCGAGAGGGGTGGCAGGCCACAGGGAAACTGCGGTTTGACCAAAAGACCGGCCGTCAACTGATTGATGCAGCTGGTGATTTCATCTTCCATCATCATGCCGTACAGAAGCTGCTGAGCGGACTGCGCACTGATGTCCGCGCCCGCTCCCTGCACTTCCGAGAGGCCATGAATGATGTTCAAATTGCTGGGCCCTCTGGTGTTGTCGATGCTCATTCCGATCTCCTGATGCGATTGGTATTGGGAACTCAGATGGTCTGATGACGGCGGCGCGCCACGGCTGCGCCCAATGCACCCAGAGTCGAGCGCACGCTGAAGCTGCTGCTGTGTTTGGCGTCGCGTTGCACCTGTTCCATATCGGCCGCGAAGCGTGAGCGCACTTCGGCCAATTGCTCCGGAGTCAACAGGCTTTCCAGATAGGCGCGAGAGATGGTCGCAGGCAGGCCTCGCTGCGCGCGCATGCGCTGCGCCGTCTCCAGCGCCTGAAGGGCCTCATCTATGGCTTGCTGCGCCTCGTGCGAGAGCCGAGCAGAAGTTGAACGCTCCATTGGACAGTCTCTTGTGTAAAAAAGGGTAGACCGTGGACCGCACATGCGTTCGGCATGCTGGTCGGGTCATACACGGTGAGTAACCGTGCATGCCTTTGCGTTCCAATCCAATGAAGTCCTGCTCAGCAAAGATGAAAAAAGAGAGTGGGTTGTCAGCCCCGCAATTCAAGCAGCCTTCTGCACCACGCCCTTGAGCGTGTCGCCCAGTTCCTTGACCACCGTGCTCTGCACCTGGGTCATCATGGTCCACTGCTGCAATTGCTGCTGGACTTCCAGCATGGTGGCCGTGCTGACGTTCGACTCATTCTGCAAACCTTCCAGTCGGCTTCTCAGCCCCGCTTCAAGATTGTTGCTCGCCGAGCCCAGCGCGTTGGCAATGGAACTGAAGGTCAAACCACTGATTGATGACATTTCGCTCTCCTATTCAGGTTTCAAAAAGACCGTGAGCCTCAGGCCCCGGCAAGGTTGGTGGCGCGAGCCACAATTTGTAGTACTTCCCGCGATGCTTGGCAAGCGGCCAACAGCTCGCTGTATTGTGAAAAATCCTTACTGGGCACTCCGCGATCCAGCGTCTGCTTGAGTCGCAACTCCAGCGCGCCGATCCGGGCAAGTGCAGCAGCGCGCACTTCGGCCGCAGCCGGACCGGCGAGTCCGGCCTCCAGCTCGCTCAGCGCGGGCATCTGCGACTGCTGCAGTGCGGGCGGCAATATCAGGTTCGTCTTCATGTTCATCCCATGGGTTGGCCCATCACGTCGGCACACCACATCAGCGCGCCAACACCAGTGTGCGCGGCCCGGCAAAGGTCAGCCGATCGGGCTCCACGGACTCAAGCCGCCAGCCACCACGCTGCCCTCCCACTTGCAGCACCGTCCCGTCACCAATCACCACATAGGGGTTGCCGCCGCCCACCACGCTGCGCACCTTGAACGGCAATGGCGCAGCGCTTACATGGATCAGCCGCTGCACTGGCGCACCCACTGCACGTGACGACTCCGAGACGGCCAGTTCCTGCACTTGCAAAGTGAAAGGCAAATCGGCCAACGGATTGTCACTGCGCGCCAGCAGGTTTTCAAGGCGCGGGCGCTCGCGCGGGTCGAGGGGCAGCGACACGCGCATGCGCCCATCACGCCACTCCGCCATGGCACCGGAGAAGCCGGCATTTTCAAGCCACCGCCGCAGCGCCTCGCCTTGCGATGCCGCCATGCGCAAGCCGTCGCTGACGAGCAAGGATTTGGGCATCAGCGCACGCACCGCCTGCAACGCGTGTTCGCGTGCGGCGCTGTCCGTCACCAATCCCTGCATCTGCAATTGCCCATCGGCACCCAGTTCGAAAGCCGCCTGGCGCACGCCTGCAATACGCGCCGCCTCCAGCAGTTCATCACGCAGATCGGCCACGTTGCGCACCGCCAGTTGCGGCAGTGGGCGCAGCACCGCAAGCTTCTCGGCCAACTGATCCAACTGGGCCACATTCGCCACCCAACCGGCGACGCGGATGCGACCATCAGCCAGCGGCTCCACCAGCATCTTCGGCGCCGGGCTCACACCCTGGATCAGACGCTGCGCCTCGCTCACCAGTTGCTGCTGCGCCTTGGCATCGATCGCTGGCTGCTGCAGCGCCGTTGGCACCGGCGCAGGCCCCGCGCCACGCAGCACACTCCACAGAACCGGCACCAACAAAACCAACAAGGCCAACGCGATGAACAACCACACCGGCACCCGCTTGCCTGCACTGTTCGCAGTTTGTGCGGACCCCTTCGGCTCAGCGCCGGCCGCAGTCTTCAGTGGCGACCGCACCACCGCATCCTGCGCATCGGCTTGCGGTGTCTGCACGGCTTCAGCTTCAGCGCCCTCGGTGGCTGTCGCGGACTGGCTCGCCTTGGCGGTGGCACGCTGCGCTTGTGCCTGCTGCCAAGGACTTTCAGGCTGGCACACCGTCAGCGCCACATCGCCAAGATAGGCCACGCTGCCCAGCGCATGGCTGTCGCCTTCGGCTGGCAGCTCTTGCGCCGAAGGCTTTTCGGCACTCAGTCGCCACAGCCCCGCGTGCAACCACAGCCACGCGACGATGTCATCGCCGATGCCCATGTCGGTGAGCACCAGATCGCACAAATCACCGCCGCCAATGCTCTCGCCGCCGCTGACGGGAACACGTGCGCCAGCATGGCGACCACTCAACACACGCAACTCCACCATGTCACTCATGACGTCCTCCGTGCTGCGACGTGGACACCACGACCACGCAGTTTCCGCGTGCTTTCACCACACATGTTCCATACAATGCGGCGAACCCATCTTCCAAACTCTCAGTACTGCTCATTCCCGAAGGATCGCTTTCATGAATCTCGAACAAGAACGCCGCGAAGACCTGTTGATCGTACGTCCCCGTGGCCGTCTGGACAGCAGCAGTGCCCCTGAGATGGAGCGACTCATCACCGAGCAACTGGACACCGGCACACAACGCCTGGTGCTGGACTTCACCAGCCTCGACTACATCAGCTCCGCAGGTCTGCGCGTGGTGTTGTTGGCAGGCAAGAAGCTGCGTGCAAGCAAGGGCAAGATGGTGCTCGTCGGCCTGCAGGACATGGTGCGCGAGGTGTTCGAGATGAGCGGTTTCCTGACGCTGTTTGCGGTTGCGCCCACGCTGGAGGAAGGCATCACCAAGGTTTGATCGCCGCCGACCTGCACAGGCAAGCGCATGCCTGTGCCGGCGAGCCGGCAGTCGGGTGATGAGGGCCGGGCAGCGCATCACAAGTCGATCCTCGCCAGCGGCTGAATATTGATTTCCTGCGTGAGCTCCTGATAGCTCAGCACCGGCAGCTCATACAGGTCCTGCTCGATCATCTTGCGCAGATAGCGTCGGATGTCCATCGATGTCAGCAGCACCGGCCGCTGCGCACTGGCACCCAGATCTCCCACTGCGCGCTTGATGTTGTCCACCAGTTGCTTGCCGACCGCCGGGTCCAGCGCGAGATAGCTGCCCGCAGACGTCTGGCGCACGGCTGCGCGCACCGTGTCCTCCACGTTGGGCGCAAGCAGGTACGCCGCGAGCACGTTCTGGCCGCTGGAATACTTGTGGCTGATGTGGCGCTTGAGTGAGGAGCGCACATATTCGGTGAGCAGCACGGAGTCCTTTTCCTTCTGCCCCCACTCGATCAATGCCTCCAGAATCGCGCGCAGGTTGCGCACCGAAATGTCTTCGGACACCACACGCTGCAGGATTTCCGCGATCTTCTGGATCGGCAGCACGCGCGTCACTTCCTTGACCAGATCCGGGAAGCGGTTCTCCATCGCCGTGAGCAGGAAGCGCGTTTCCTGAATGCCGAGGAAATCCCCCGAATACTTCTTGAGCACGAACGCAAGGTGGTACGTCAGCACCTCGTTGGTGTCCATGAAAGGAATGCCCGCCTTCTGCATCGACTCCCTCGAACTCTCGGGCGTCCAGACGGTTGAGATATGCGGCAGAAAGTCGCGATCCGTCTCATACGGAATCTGCAGCGCATCGAGATTCGAAAGGTTCTCGCGCACCAGCAGATAGCCGGGGCGCAAACGCCCTTGCGATACTGGCACTTCGGAGAGCATGAGCTGATAGGCCTCGTCCGGCAGCGAATCATTGAAGCGCAGCTGGATGCCGGGAAAGGGCACGCCCAGATCGAAGTACAGAGCACGCCGAATCTTGAGCAGCGACTCGTTGAGGATCTCCGCATCGAACGCCTTCTGCAAATGCGAGGACACATCCATCAGCAGCGGCACCGTCGGAGCGAACTCTTCGGAGCCGTCGACCGCTTTCTTCCTCGGCTTCTCGCCAGCGGCAGCCATGGCGGGCACCTCGGTCAACTCGCCCGTCTTCTCATCCACCACCTTGCGCGTGCTGCGCATGATCACAAAGCCGATGCCACCGATCACTACCGCGAGTGTCAGGAAGACGGCAATCGGCATGCCGGGAATCATCCCCATGCCCAGCGCCACCGCAGCAGCGATCAGCAATGCGCGCGGCTGCGCCAGCACCTGCTGACCGATGTCCTTGCCCACGTTGGAGGGGCCACCGTCGCCGGTCTGCACGCGCGTGACGATCATGCCCGCGCAGATCGCGATGAACAGTGCCGGAATCTGCGCGATCAGGCCGTCGCCGATGGTCAGCACGGAATATTGCTTGGCCGCATCGGCCGCCGTCATGCCGCGCTGCATGGTGCCGATCACGATGCCGCCCAGCAGGTTCACTGCCACGATGATCAGGCCGGCAATCGCGTCGCCCTTCACGAACTTCATCGCGCCGTCCATCGCGCCATAGAGCTGGCTTTCCTTCTCGACAATGCCGCGGCGGCGCTTGGCCTCCTCCATGTCGATGGTGCCCGCGCGCATGTCGCCGTCGATAGACATCTGCTTGCCCGGCATCGCGTCGAGCGAGAAACGCGCCGCCACTTCGGCCACGCGCTCCGCGCCCTTGGTGATCACCACGAACTGCACGATGGTCAGGATCAGGAACACCACCAGACCCACCACCAGATTGCCGCCGACCACGAAGTTGCCGAAGGTGTAGATGATGTGTCCCGCATCTCCCTGCAGCAGAATCAGGCGCGTGGTCGCGATCGAGATGCCTAGCCGAAACAGCGTGGTCACCAGCAGCACCGACGGAAACGACGAAAACGCCAGCGGCGACGGCAGGTACATGGCCACCATCAGCAAGATGGCCGAGATCGTCATGTTGATGCCGATGAGCGCATCCACCAGCCAGGTCGGCAGTGGCAGGATCATCATGAAGATCACCGCCACGAGGAAGAACGCCAGGATCAGGTCGTTGCGGCTGGTGATGAGCTGCACGGCACGCTGTGCACGGGCTCCGAAGGTGGCAGTGGCTTGGGTCATGGTCAGCGAGTGGCGGCCCGAGATTCGGAGTCTTGTGTTGTGTCTGCGGAATCGGCCGGTCGCATGGCGACAAACGCGCGCATCGCGCTGGCCGCCTCTTCATGGCGACCAAGCGCTTGCAGCGCCTGTCCGCGCACCAGATGGAAGGTCGCGTCCATGGCGCCCAGAATGGCAAGGCGGTCCAGCGTGTCCAGCGTGCGCTGCGGCTTGGCGGCCCGCAGCTGCGCCACGGCCAGCGTCATCAGCACCCGGGGTTGTTCGGGCTGCAGCACATCGCGCGCAGCCGCCAGCACGGCGGCCTTGTCCGGCAGGCCGTTCTGCAGATAGATGTAGGCCAGCAGGTCCATGAGCTCCAGCTCCACGGCTTCACGGTCGCGAGCCCTCGTGGCGGGCTCCGGCGACTCGGCCCGGCTCACAGGGTCTGTGGCATCGCTCACATCGCTCAAATCGCTCATCGCACTCATCCCTGATACAGAGCACTGCGATACATCGTCACCAGTTCACGCAGGCTCACTTCATCGGCAAGCAGGCGCGTGGCGCGATTGAGCACGCGCAGCTGCTCCTCGGAGCCCTCCCCACCATCAGCCCGCTGCGCCGCGGCATTCTTGATGCGATCCAGGGCGCCGGTTAGCGCCTGCCCGAACTTCACCGGAACCAGCAGATCACGATCCACCATGCTCGGGCGCAGCGACGACGAGATCGCATCGTCGAGCGTCTGGCGTTCCAGCAGCAACGAGAGCTGGGCACGAATCTCGCTGTCGGGCGGCGCGGAGAGCGAGCGCTCTGGCAGGCTCATGTCAGCCTGATCACGCGTATAGGTGATGCTCTCGATACCCTTGTCAAAGTTCAGGCCCTGACTGCCTGGGGTGATCTTGTTCATGGCGCGTGACGTCCTCGGTGGGCGGGTTGACGAATGAATGGGCCAGAAGGAATGACCGGGAAAGGAGATCAGAAATCCGGCTGCATAGCGAATGAGTAACCAACGCACCGCACTAGTTCCATCCCGCCGTGAAATCCTTGCACACCCGCATCACTTCACGCGTGAGCCACCGTCGACTGGTGCCATTGGCGCAAAAAGTCATAGCAATCACTGATCGCCCGAGCGGTCACCTCATCCTGCGGCAGGCGCGTGCCCAGCACCAGCCAATGGCCCGCAGGCGTCGCACGCAAACCCACTTGCAACGGATGCCTCGCACTGCGGATCGAGGCCGCCGCACGCATCTGCTCCAGCAGCGTGCGTTCCATGTCATAGCGCAGCGGCTGCGACCACAGCACCAGCACATCGTGCTCGGACTGCACCACGCCGAGCAGACTCTCATCGCCCATGCGGAACTGCACCTCGTCGCCCGAACCCAGCTCCGCCGCGTCCAGCCCTACCTCGTGGCAAAAATCTGCCAGCGCCTGTTGAAAGTTAGCCATCACTCACCTTCCTCTTCACGTTCAATTGCCTTGTCCAGCGCGTCCTGCAGGGCATTGAACACGCCCTGGCGCTGATCGGCGTCGACAAAGACGCGCTCGGGCATGCTGCGCATCAACGACTTCAGGCCGGTCAACATGTGGATCTGCGCCTCGGTCGTGCGTGCGCCCTGCTTTTCAACCAGCGTCGCAAAGCGCGAGCCGGCCACCCATTTCTCCGAACTCAGCGTCACCAGCTCCTTCGTCAGCGCCACGGCATCGCCGCCCAAGGAGCCATGCCGACCCGCCAGTTGCGTGAACAACTCCTTGGCCGAATCAAGCACCGTGGCCACCACGCGCAGGTGGTAGAGATCCTGGATCAGGTTCTGCAGCCGCGTGGGATCGCAGGAGCTGCGCGCTGCCGCCACGTCCTGCCCCAATGCCTTGATGAGCCGGTCCATGCCCACCGCGAAATCCTTGGGGCCCAAGCGCGAGAGCGCAAGCGACAGCGTGCCCACCAACGTGGGCTCGCCCAGCACGATGTCGGTGTAGGTCTGCTGAAACTCCTGCAGCTCCTCCTTGGAGCCCATGCCTTCGCTGGCCGCGCCCAGGGTGTTGAGGTCGGCGCGAATCTGCGGACCGGCCTCCATATCGAGGTCATCGAGCGCCTCGCGAATGGCGTCCAGCACCTCGCCATCCGCGCCCTCTTCCTCGCCCTTGTTCAGCGCATATTGCAGCGCCAGAAACTGGTCCGACGCGCGCCCGAACTTCTGGCGCGCCAGCCGCCCGGGGTCTTGCCGCCCAGCCAGCAACAGGTGGGCGAACATCGCCTCTTCCTCGGCGTTCTCGAAGGTGCCCGAGGCTTCCATGCACTCGGCCACCTCGTTCTTGTTCATGCGCTCGAGCGAGCGCATGGTGTCCTTCTTGCGCTCGGCTGCGTTCTTCGACTCGGCCTTGGACGAGTTGAACAGACTCAGCTCCTCGGCCGACTCCGTGATCAGCATGGCCTCGTCTTCCACCTCGATCAACTGCCCCTCGAACTCGCCACGGCCGCGCGCGCCCCCACCACGGTCAAGGCCACGGGCATTGTCGCCCTGGGCTGCGTAATTGGAGAAACCTTCGATTTTGGACATGGTGCGGCTCAATGAAGCTCTGTTCAGCCCACTTGGTAACGCGCGAGGAGATCCAGTTCCATGTCCAGTCCAGTCCAGTCCAGTCCAGTCCATGGCATCCGAGCACAAGGCACCCGGACCGCTCATTCACAGAAATTTTCCGGGCGCATGGAACTCGTCGCAGATGGCGGTTACTTACCCATCAATCGAGCAACACAGCTCACCACCAACCCCTTCCACAGGAGCACAGCCATGACCGCACGTCTGGATCCGCAAGAAATCATCGCTGCATCGGAGCGCCTGCTGGCCGAAGCCCAGCAGCTGATAGACCAGGCGGACGCCAAGCTGCGCAGCGATGGCCTTGACCCAGCCAAGTTCCTCTCCACCGCCGCCTCGGAACAGGCCGAAAAGGAAGGCCGGGCGCTCTTTGAGGCCGACATGCAGGCCATTGAGCGCGAAGTGGAGGCCGAGCGCGTTCGCCTGCAGTTTCACAACCCGCAGACCAATGCGGCCAGCAAGCCGGTCAGCGGCGGAGTCCGCCGGCCACGCAACATGATTTGATTGATTCGAGCCAAACCAACCGCCCATCCGATGAACTGAATATCACCCACCTCGATATTCACAACCGACGAGAGCCATTATGGGAAACGCCAACGATCTAATAATCAATCAAACTCCCGGCCTGTCCAGTGCGGGAAACATCGACACCAAGACAGCGGATATTGACTTCATCATGACCGTGCTGGAAACGCAGACAAGGCGTACCAAGCACCTCGATACGGCCGTATCGGCACAAATGCGCGAGATGAAGATGAACAATACCAAAACCGCCTCGACCAATGCCTTGTTGAGTGAGCTGCGCGGTTTGAACAACTGCGTGCGCAAGCATGACAAGGGAAAAGATGGAGGTATGGATGACAAGAACAAGACCGATGGCAAGGTCATCCCCCCCAATGACCCCACCGCTAAAGAATTCAAAGCAAAAATCAACGTCCTATGCAGGGAACTGAATATCAGTTTCACGGATAAAAACCCCGGAGAATTGGAAGTAATGATCCAGAACATCAAATCCTCACTGGATGGTCTTTCCAATGACCAGCAAATGCACATGACCCGCCTTCAAAACCTCATGTCCAAACGAAATGAGTGCTTTGACTCCATGACCAATACATTGCGAAAAATCCAGGAACAAAAAGACCGGATGATTGCGCACATCAGCTGACCCGCACGTCAAACCACCAGGAGAGCAACATGGACCTCAATGCAGCCGTCAGGGCAGACAGCCTCACCCTGGCCGAATTCCAGTCAATGGACACGGAGACGATGCTTTACTTCGTCCAATTGAAACGCGCCACGGACCTTGAAGACAAGTTGCGCGGAAAAATGGAGAAGGTAGCCAAGAATATCGATGACCATGGCGCCGACAGCACCAAGATCAACGACAACCTGAATGAAATAGCGCGGATTGAAAAGACTGGGCGAGTAGATCCGTCCAAATTCGATGCCACCAAAGACAGGGAGTTGCTCAACGCCCTACAAAGCTCAGACGCAGAAGGTTTTGCTACCCTAACCTCGGAGCAATTGAGTTCCTTAAATCATAGCGGTAGAAGCACGAGCAACGGCAAAACCACAGAATACCAAATACACGGCGGAAACATGTCGGTCACAATATCAGATGGAGAAAAAAAAGTCACCAAATCAAGTTGGGTAACACCTCAACCCGACGGAACATTTAAAATTAAAATTCTTCCCGAATTAGGACCCATTTTAAATCTTCATATTGAAACGCGTATAGCTATTACCGAAAACTCCAAAGATTCTCAGGCAGTCATTGACAAAGCCATCTCCGACCTCAAGACAGAAAATGAATCATTGAAGGTCAAGGTGGATACCGCCACCAATCTGCAGCAATTGGACATGATCGAGTTGCAGCAACTCATGACCAATATGAATCAGGCCTTCGACATGGTGTCCAACGCCATGAAGAAATTCGCCGAGACCAAAGGCGGAATCATCCGCAATACCTGATTCGCAGGGAGTAGATCATGCAAGCCAACCCAACCGCATCGGCCGCCGGAGCCAATCCGCCGAACCTGGAGACGCAGGTGCTCGATCTGTTTGCCGCAGGCGTCACGCTGGGCGACATGTTTCACTTTTCCGAGCATGACTACGAGGCGGTCTACGCCCTCGCGCACAGCCTGTACAGCCAGGGCCGCTTTGATGACGCCATGCGCCTGTTCGCATTTCTCACGGCCAGCAGCCCCTATGAGAAGCGCTTTGCCAACGCGCTGGCGTCCAGCATGCAGATGCTCAAGATGTACAAGCAGGCCATCGAGTACTACAGCGTGGCTTCGGTCATGGATTTGATGGACCCCATGCCCACCTTCCACACGGCCGAGTGCCTGATGGCGCTGAGCCACTACCCCGAGGCTCGCCAGGCGCTGGAGCTGGTGCTGCGCCAAACGCAGACGCCGGAGCGCGAAGCCCTGCGGGCTCGTGCCACAGCCTTGCTGGAGCACATGAGCGAGAAGAAGCTCGGCGCAGGCGAGCGCCCACTCATCGATTTGGCGAAGCTCGACGAAGAGTCCGCCAAGTCAACCCTTTGAACTGCCACCACCACTACAACACCACCAGGGAGCAACGTCATGACGGGAACCAGAACAGTCGGCAGCATGGGCAACATGGGAATGGGCGGCCTGCAGACCATGGAAGAGGCGGGTGAAGGCAACCCCATCGTCAACGATCAGGATGAGCAGATCGATCCCGAGTTGACGCGGGACATTGGACGCAAAGGCCAACCCATCGGCACCACGGGCCACACGCCCGCAGACGAACAGGCCGGTATCTTCAACGCCATGGGCGCCCCGGCCATCGCAGACGTCATGACCGGCTTTTCCGCCGAAGAAATGGCGATTGCACTTCAGGCCATCCAGAACAAGGTGCAACAGCAGCAGATGCTGACCGCCAAGGAAGGCATCAAGCTCAGCAAGACGCAGATCGATCAGGCCAATCAGAAGTCCATGGACAAGATCAAGGACTGGATCAAGGCCAGCGATGACGCGGCCGCCAAGGCCAAGAAGAAGTCGATCTTTGGTTGGTTGTCCATCATCGGCGCGGCCATCGCCTGCGTGGTGGCGGTGGTCGCCACGGTGGCCACGGGTGGCCTGGCCTCCCCGCTGCTGGCGGTGGCGGCGATCGGCGTGGCAACGCTTGCCTATTCGGCAGGCAAGATGGTGCTGGAGAAGCTCGGGGTTCAAGGCGACCTCTCGGACCTCTTCACCTTTGTTGCCAACAAGGTGATGCAGATTCTTCCCATCCCGGAGGAAAAGCGCGAGGCCATTGCACAGATCGTGGGCTGCGGCCTGGTGATGCTGGCGACCGGCGGCGCAACCCTGGTGGTGGACCCGACCGTGTTCAGCAAGGTGGTCGGCGGCTCAGCGGCGCTCGTCACAGACAACCAGGAGGTCCTCGGCTGGGTGAACATGGTGGCAACGGCAGCGGCGGCCGTCGGCACGGCCATTGCCGTGACCGTCATGACCGGCGGCGGCGGAGCGGCCAAGGCGGTGTCCGGAATCATCAACGCCATCAGCGCGGTGGGCAGCGCAGCGCAGAACATCGGCTCCGGCGTGATGGATCTGGAGATCGCCAAGGACGTGAAGGCCGGTGAGCAGGCCAAGGCGGACAAGAAGGAAATGGATGCCTTCCTGCTGAAGCTGCAGCGACTGCTGGAGGAGGACACCGAGCAACTCAAGAAGGTGCTGCAGGAGCTGGAAGAAGGCTTCGCCTCGATCTCGCAGATTCTGTCCGAGAGCGCTGCAAGCCGCACCCAGATCACATCCAACATCGGCCGCACGATGGCCTGATGCCCCGCCCCCATTGCACAGAGGTTCCCATGAACGCCACCGTCAATCCGTTCAGCGCCGACATCTCGGCCCACTTCAAACAGCATACGGCTGCCGAGAGCGAAGCCTATGTCACCGAGCTCTATGCCACGGCCTCCGTGAATGACCGCGAACTGATCGAAGCTGCTCTGCAGTCCATTGGCGACGAGATCGGCAGCGGCGCGAACGATGCCGTGGAAAACAGCGGCTTCACCAAGGAAAACATCGCGCAATGCAAGGAAGCCATCCGCGAGTTCAACGCACTCAGCGCCCAGAACATGAGCGTGGACATGCTCGACATTCTGAAGTTGCTGCAGAGTTCCTCGCAAAGCATGCGCAATACCTACCGCAAGATCCGCAGCGATGAGTCCAACGCGCAGATCAGCACCATGCTCGATGCCGCCAAGGAGATGAAGAGCGCCGCCGATCACCGCTACAAGGCGGCTCAGATCCAGGCATGGACGCAGATTGCCACGGGCGCGGTGCAAGGCATCGGCGCAGGCATGAGCGCCTTCGGCTCCGTCAAGTCCCTGGGGAAGATGGACAGCATCACCAAGGTGGACAGCGCGGGCAAAGAGTTCAGCAAGCTGGTGGATACGAGGGCATCCAAGAACTGGGGGAACTTCGGCTCCACTTCCAATGCCGCGGGAGAGTCGCTCGGCAACATGGGTGGCGGCATCGGCAAGCTCATCTCCGCAGGTGAGGAACGCGAAGCATCGTTGGCCGATGCCCGCTCCCGCGAGCTGGACGCCTCGGGCAAGCTGCATGAGTCCGCTTATCAGGACGCCAACGACCAGATGCAGCGCAACCAGGAAATCATCCGGGACGTGATGGACAAGCTGCAGGCCATCCAGCAGTCAAATCTGGAAACCAACCGCCGCATCAACAACAACATCTGACGTGAAGACCGCAGACATGAATACAAGCACCACGCCCGATCTGGCCGAGGCATTGCTCTCGGAAGTGGATCAGTACGTGCAGGCGCTGGGCGAGCTGCCCGCCAACAAGCGCCTGTCGGCCCCGACGCTGGATCTGGTCTACAAGCTCGCGCTGCAGCAGCTCGGCTTCGGTCACGTGAAGACCGCGCGGGACTACCTCAGCCTGCTGCTGGTCTATGCGCCCACCGATGCGCGCTTTCTGGAAGCCCTTGCCCAGTGCTGCGAGCAGGAGGGCGATTCGGACGAAGCGCTGCGCCACTACTCGCTGGCGCTCTACATCTCGCCCACCTCCAACCGGCTCGCACTGGCCGTGGCGGAAAACCTCGCCCGACGTGGCGAGGAGGCATCGGCCATCAGCATCCTGCAGGACGTGGTGCGCCTTGCCAATCAGCCTTCGGAACTGAAGTACCGCTTGCGCGCCGAGGTCTGGCTGCAGCGCCTGAAGGAAGGCGCGGTGGAGCCCACATGAGCCACACTCCAGTGAGGTTGCACCGTGCTCGATCCCGATGATGTGAACCTGCTCACTCAGATCGGCTTTCTCGCCGCAGCGCGTGGCGACGCCAAGCGCGCCGAAGTGATCTTCGGCGCGCTTTTGCGCGTTCGGGCGGAGCGTGCGTTCGCCCACGTGGGTCTGGCCATGACGTGGCTGAACGCGGGCCGCGCAGGCGATGCAGTGGCGCATCTGCGCAACGTGCGCCTGCCCGACAAGGAAGACAACGATCTGGTGCAGGCCTTTCTGGGATTGGCTCTGCAACTCGACGCGCGCGCCAGTGAGGCTCAGCGCGTGCTGACCAGCGTTGCGCAAACTGCTGAAAACACCCATGCCACTGAAGGCGCATTGCTGGCACAACGTCTGCTCGGACAGAGTGCGACAACACCGCAGGCGGCAAATCCAACCCCTGGCCCCTCGGCATTCGCGCTGGGCCAGAGATAACACCTACATCCGAGGAGCGCTCCATGGACATCATCAACACTGCGGCAATGGCGGCTCTGAGCACCGCCACCTCCACCTCGGCCGTGGGTGCAAGCGCCGCCACCGCTGCCCCCGATGCGCTGGCAGCGGCCCGTTTTGCCGAGCTGATGGCGCAGCCCGTCGCGCCCGTTCAGGCACCCAACGCACTGGAGGCCACCGCCGCAACCGCTGCGCTGCAGCCAACGACCAACGCACTGCCCGCCAACCCCAGCGTGGGCGACCGCATTCTGCAGGGCATGGAGAACGTCTCGCAGACCTTCCGCAATTCCTGGGAAGGCGTGAACAAGATGCTGGACACCACCAACGCCGATACCGGCAACGTGCAGGACATGCTCAAGCTGCAGATGCAGCTCACGCAGGTGGCGTTTGAATATGACCTCGTGGGCAAGCTGGTGAGCCGCTCCACGCAGAACATTGACCAACTGGTGCGCGTGCAATGATGTTTCCCCGAATGGCCGCACTCATGGAGTGCAAGAACTGGTTTCGTGTGGCTCTGGCCTGTCTGTGTCTGACGCTGGCGGCCTGCGGCGCACGCGTCGATCTGATGGGCAACATCCCCGAGGACGAGGCCAACGATGTGCTGTCCGCGCTGCTCAAGGAGAACATCTCCGCAGAGAAAACCGCGGGCAAGGAAGGCATGGTGGGCGTGCGCGTGAATGCCGACCAGGTAGGCCGCTCGCTGGAAATCCTGCGCGCCAACGGACTGCCGCGCGAGCGCTTTGCGGGCATGGGGCAGGTGTTCAAGAAGGACGGCCTGATCTCCTCACCCGTGGAAGAGCGCGCCCGCTATATCTATGCGCTGTCACAGGAGCTCGGCAATACGCTCTCCAAGATCGACGGCGTGCTCACGGCTCGCGTACATGTGGTGCTGCCCGAGCGCGGTGCGGTGGGCGAGGCGGGCACGCCTTCCACTGCGGCTGTGTTCATCAAGCATCAGGACGGCTACAACCTCGAGATCATCCAGCCGCAGATCCGCAAGCTGGTGACCAACAGCATTCCGGGACTGACGACGGATCGGGTCTCGGTGATTTTCGTCGCCTCTCAGGCAAGAGATGCCGCGAGCAAGGACAGCGCGGCCGCACCACCGCAGGTCTGGGGCATGGATGTGGCAGCTGGCAATGCGGGCAGCTTCGCTTCAGTGCTTTGGGGACTCGCGGGTTTGCTGGTGCTGACCTTGCTGGCGCTGGCTGCGCTGGTCTGGAAGTTCGTGCTCGGCAAGAAACCGGTGAGAACGGTTCCGACAGCCATTGCAGGTGAGGCTGCATGACGAACATGAGCGCCGCCCTGCCCGATCTCGACTCGCCGCTCGCTGCTTCGCTGCAGGTGTTCAATCTGCTGCCAAGCCGCACATTGCATGGTGAGCGGGCGCGCAGGCTGTGGCCCGAAGATGCAGCGCACGCCGCGTTGGTGGCCCATCCCGCGATGGCGCAGGTGCTGCACCGCCAGCGCTCGGAGCAACTGCTGCATTCGCTGGGTGCAGATGCGGCCCCGGTGCTGAATGTGCAATATCCCGGCATGCCGCTGGCGTTGGCGCAGACGCCGCAACTCTCGCAGATCGCCCGGCTCGCTGGCGCTGCGCTGCTTGGAGGTCATCTGCGTCGCATGATCACACGCGCTCAGGTGAATCAGGCGCGGGAATCACTGCAGCCCGAAGTCTTTGAATGGGCGCAGCAGCGCGCAGGTGATTTGCATGAGGGCATGAGCGACGAGCAATTGCGTCCGTGGCTGAACGCCGATTTCCATGACAGCGCGCAGTGCCTGGGCTCCGGTCTGTTGGCTCACGCCTTTGGTGATGCGCCATCCCCTGTGCGGTTGCGTGCGCACTTGAAACTGCACCCCGCTGCGGACGATGGACAACTGCGCGAAGCGAGCGGCATGTCCGCACGCGGCGCACGCGAGCTGTGCCTCGCACTGATGAAGCAATTGGATTCGACATGGCTTTCCTACTTCCCCGCGATCCGCTGACCCCGTCCCGCAGCTTGCAGGCGCAAGTGGCGCCAGGCCAGCGCATTCTGCGTGCTGCGGATGTTGCCGTCTGGGGCGAAGCCGAGGCATTGCTGGCCTCGGCGCGCGCACAGGCGGACGCCATCGTCGCCCGCGCGGAGTCCGAACTCGAAGCCGAGCGCCAACGCGGCTATGCCGAAGGTCTGGCCGAAGCGCAGATGGAGCAGGCCGAAAAGATGATCGATACGGTGAGCCGCACCATCGACTACTTCGCTCGCGTGGAAGGCGACATGGTGAATCTGGTGATGTCCGCTGTGCGCAAGATCATCGATGACTTCGACGATACCGAGCGCGTGCTCATCGTGGTGAAGAACGCGCTTTCCGTGGTGCGCAACCAAAAGCAGATGACGCTGCGCCTGCATCCGCAGCAGGTCGAGGTGGTGCGCTCTCGCGTCAACGATCTGCTCGCGGCCTACCCGGGCGTGGGTTATCTGGACATCGTGCCCGATGGCCGTCTCGCCATGGAGTCCTGCATTCTGGAGAGCGAGATCGGTCTGGTGGAAGCGAGCATCGAAAGCCAGATCAAGGCCATCGAGGCAGCCTTCCACAAAGTATTGGGCAGCCGCGTATGAACGCCTACGCCGCCAGCATCAGCAGCTCATCGGGCAAGCGCTCGATCCATCAGTTCGACTACATCACCGAGATGATGCAGATCGCGCTGGACGACACGCCCGTTCTGCAGATAAAGGGCCGCGTCACGCAGGTGGTGGGCACCATCATCAAGGCCGTGGTGCCGACGGTGAAGGTGGGCGAGGTCTGCGTGCTGCGAAATCCGGGCGAAGACTTCGAGATGAAGGCCGAGGTGGTGGGCTTTGCGCGCGATGCGGCCCTGCTCACGCCCATCGGCGACATGTACGGCATCTCGTCCGCCACTGAAGTCATCCCCACGGGCCGCGCGCACATGGTGCCCGTCGGCTTCGGGCTGCTGGGGCGGGTACTCGACGGTCTCGGCCGTCCACTCGATGAGGCAGAGCGCGGGCCGCTCGAAGCCACCAAGTTCTACCCGGTGTTCCAGGAAGCACCAGATCCGCTCAAGCGCCGCATCATCAGCCGGCCGCTGGAGCTGGGCGTGCGCGCGCTCGACTCGGTGCTGACCTGCGGTGAAGGCCAGCGCATGGGCATTTTTGCGGCAGCCGGCGGCGGCAAATCGACGCTCATGGGCATGCTGGTCAAGGGCGCGGATGTGGACGTGACCGTGGTCGCGCTGATCGGTGAACGCGGCCGAGAGGTGCGGGAGTTTCTGGAGCACGAACTCGGCGAGGAAGGTCGCAGGAAAAGCGTGATCGTCTGCGCGACCAGCGACAAGTCATCGATGGAGCGCGCCAAGGCCGCCTATGTGGCGACGGCGATCGCGGAGTATTTCCGCGACCAGGGCAAGAAGGTGCTGTTCCTTATGGACTCGGTCACGCGCTTTGCCCGTGCGCAGCGCGAGATCGGCTTGGCTGCGGGAGAGCCGCCGACACGTCGCGGCTATCCGCCCAGCGTGTTCGCCACGCTGCCCAAGCTCATGGAACGCGTGGGCATGAACGACAAGGGCTCGATCACCGCGCTCTACACCGTGCTGGTCGAAGGCGACGACATGACCGAGCCGATCGCCGACGAAACGCGTTCGATCCTGGACGGCCACATCGTGCTCTCGCGCAAGCTGGGCGCGGCCAATCATTACCCGGCCATCGACGTGCTGGCGTCCGCATCACGCGTGATGAATGCGGTGATCACGCCCGAGCACAAGAAGGTGGCGGGCCGTCTGCGCGAGTTGATGGCCAAGTACGACGAGGTCGAACTGCTCGTGAAGATCGGCGAATACAAGCGCGGAGGCGATGCCACCACCGACGAAGCCATCGACAAGATCGAGCACATCCGCAGCTTTCTCAAGCAGCGCACGGAAGAGCATTCGTCGATGTCTCACACCCTTGAACAACTCACGGCGCTGGTTGGCGCAGGAGGCACGCGGTGAGCATTTTCAAGGAGCTTCTGGCGATCAAAGCCTTCCGTGAAGGGCAGGCGGAATCCGCCATGCGCATGCAACGCAGCATCGCTCTTGAAGCCAGCGAAAAGCGCGAGGCCGCCGAGGTGCTGCTCGCCCGCTTGCTGGCCGAAGGGGTGGACAAAGAACGCCATATGTACCGCGAGCTGTGTGAGCGCATCGTCAAGCTGCGGGACATCGAGAACGTGCAGCAGTCCGTGGCCGCGCTGCGCGTCCGCGAGATGCAACAGCAAGACAATGTGGATGCCGCCATCCGCGTGCTGGACGAGGAAAACCAGAGGCTCGACAAGGTGCGTGCGGCTCACAAGGAGGCCAGCCGCCAGAAATCCAAGTTCGTGGATCTCTCGCACAACCACACCAATGAGCTGACCCGCGAAGCCGAGCGCAAGGAAGACCTGGAACTCGAAGAGGTGGCCAACATCAAGCGCGACCGCGAGGATTGGGAAGAGTATGCGGGAGGCGAGCAATGAGCGGTGATCGTCCCATTCATCTCGACCTGGGCATGCCCTCCGGCAGCCGCTATGACGTGGGCCATCAGGGCACGGATCAGCAAGCCCAACCCGAGCAACGCAACGCAACGCAATTGGCAGACGATGCCGCCGCCTTGCGCACGCTGCTGGACGCGCGCAGCGCTCCTGGCCAGTCAGGCCTGGGTACTCCCGCGCAGCCACCACAAGCCTCGAGCCCGTTTGCGCTGTTCGGCCAAGGCGCGACCTGCGAAGCATCCACATCCACATCCACAGGAACATCGACTCACGAAGCACTCGCAGGCCTTGACCAGACGCTCAGCCAGATGGCCCAGCGCCTGCTGGTGGGCGATGGCAGCAGCGGGCGACGCGGCGTGCAGATCCAGTTGAGCAAGGACAGCTTGCCCGGCGTGGTGATGGATGTGTTTGAAGACGCGGGCGCGGTGGTGGCCGAGTTCACCTGCAGCCTCGAAGCATCGCGCGAGCGTCTGAAAAAATCCGCGCAGTGGCTTGCCGATGGGCTGAGCCAGGCGCTGCAACGCCCCACCTGTGTTCGCGTGCAGACCGACGACCCGGAGGACCGCTGCGCGACACAAGTGCAGGCGGGCCACTGATTCGCTGCAGCAAAGTCACCTCGCAAGTCACCCGAACCACCACCCTCATTCCAAAGCAGCTTCTCCACATGTCCGCCCTACCCCAACAACCTGCAATTCGTGCGCTGCCGCTGCCGCGCCTGACACGCAACGAAGCGCAGGGGCGCACCATCATTGCGCAGCGTGGAGTCGATCTGCCCCTGCAACTGGGTGACTCGACATGGCTGGCGCGTCTGGTGCCGATCACGCATGCAAGCGCTCCCCAGGACCATGATCCGTCGGCGCAGCCAAGCTCGGTGATCCGCATGGAATGGGCAGGGGCCAACTTCACACTGCGCCTGCCCATTGCGGCGATGGAGCAGCAGGTCAGCGCACAACTGGGCGGCGCGAGCCTGCCCGAGTTGCCACCATCGCTCGCACAGGCGGCACAGGAGGCGGTGCTGTCCAGCGTGCTGCATGCGTTGCAACGCCTTGGGCGCGGCACTCCGTCGTTGGTGAGCCAGTTGTCGGCGTCCGTCGACAAAGCGGCTGAACCGGCCCACGCCTTCAAGCTCACACTGCGCACGGAACAAGGCCCGCAAGCCATTGAAGGCAGCCTGCACGCCGACGGCCTCGGCCTGCTGCTGGTGGCGGGTCTGCTCAAGGACCGACCCTTTGCTCCGGCCAGCATCGAACCCGATTTCCCTCTGAAACTGCATGCAGAGCTGGGCTTCACGCGCACCACCGCCGAGGAAGTGGCGCAATTGGGCACGGGCGATGTCGTGCTCATGAGCACCTGCTTCATTACCGCGCAGCGCGTGCTGTGGCTGAGTGCCGATGGCCACGCCGGCATCCATGCCCAACTGCACTTGCCGGGCGCAAACGATGCGCCCGCGCCACCAAGCCTTTCGATCATCCAGACCTGGACGGCCCACATGCCTACCGACACCAATACATCTCCGAGCAACGATCAGGACATCGCCCAAAAGAGCGCGGAGGTGGTATCACTTGAATCACTGCCCGTGCGCCTCTCCTTCGATCTGGGTGAGGTCACGCTGACACTCGTGCAGGTACATGCGCTGCAAGTCGGACAGGCACTGACACTCGATCATCCATTGCAGGGCGCGGTGCGCATCCGCGCCAACGGAGCGCTGATCGGCGAGGGCGACCTTGTTGAAGTGGATGGACGCATTGGCGTGTCCATAGCGCGCATTCTGGGCTCGTCCCGCTGAAGCGCAGACGGAGCAGGCTTCATGCAGAATTTCGACCCCATCACGCTGGCGATCGTACTGGCGATCATGGCCTTGCTGCCCACGCTGGTCGTGGTGTGCACTTCATTTCTCAAGATCGCGGTGGTGATGTCGCTGTTGCGCAATGCCATCGGCGTGCAGCAGGCACCGCCCAATCTGGCGCTCTACGGCATGGCGCTGATTCTCTCGGCCTACGTGATGGCACCCGTCGGCACGGCGATGTTCGAGCGACTCACCACACAACCCGACTCCCTGAAGAACGTGACCAGCTTTGTGACCTCGGTACGCGAAGGTGCGGAGCCGCTGCGCGAGTTTCTCACCAAGAACAGCCGCCTCGAGCAGCGCGACTTCTTCATGCGCACAGCCCAGCGCACCTGGGGCCCCAAGCTCTCGGAAGGCATCACCCAGACGGACTTCATGGTGCTGATCCCGGCGTTCATGGTGAGCGAGCTGACGTCGGCGTTCCAGATCGGCTTTCTGCTCTATCTGCCGTTTGTGGTGATCGATCTGATCGTCTCCAACATTCTGCTGGCGATGGGAATGATGATGGTCTCGCCGGTCACCATCTCGCTGCCGCTCAAGCTGTTTCTCTTCGTGATGGTGGATGGCTGGTCGCGCCTGATCCACGGTCTTGTGCTCACCTATGTTTGAGGTATCCAGTCATGCAAACGGTTGACGTCGTATCGTTCTTTTCGCAGGCACTCTATCTGGTGCTCTGGCTGTCGCTGCCTCCCATCATTGTGGGCTCGATCGTAGGCACGCTGTTCTCGCTGTTCCAGGCGCTCACCCAGATTCAGGAGCAGACGCTGTCCTTCGGCATCAAGCTGATTGCCGTGTCGCTCACCATCCTGCTGACGGCCCGCTGGGTGGGCGGCGAGATGTTCAACTTCACGCTGCAGTTGTTTGACGCGATTCCCAACATGGGCCGCTGACGCACGAGATTTGCGCTTTTCCCGCGAAAGGATGGAACTGCATGGACCTGCCGGTTACTTACGAAGAAGCCAAGACGCTCATTGGGACGTTGGCTTTGACGCAACCGCGCATTCTTGCCATGTTCATCGTGCTGCCGCTCTTCAATTCGCAACTGGTGCCCGGGCTGATCCGCTTCGGCATCGCGGGAACGCTTGGCGTGATGGCCATGCCGCTGGTGGCTGCCGATGTGTCGGATCTGAACCTGAACTTTGTGGCGCTGTCGGTGCTGATCATGAAGGAGGTCTTCGTCGGCTTCGTCATCGGCTACCTCGCCTCGATTCCGTTCTGGATATTCGAAGCCATTGGCTTTCTGGTGGACAACCAGCGCGGCGCAAGCATCGCATCCACGCTCAACCCGCTCACCGGCAATGACTCCTCGCCCATGGGCATCATGTTCTATCAGGCGTTCATCGTTTTCTTCCTGATCTCGGGTGGGTTCTCGCTGTTGCTGGGCGTGCTCTACGACAGCTTTCTCTACTGGAGCGTGACGCAGTGGTCGCCCACATTGAGCGCCGAATCCATCCCGCTGATGCTCAAGCAGCTCGATCAGCTCATGCACATGGCCGTACTGCTCGCGGCTCCGGTGCTGGTCGCGATGTTCCTTTCGGAGTTCGGTCTCGCGCTCGTGAGCCGCTTCGCGCCGCAGCTGCAAGTGTTCTTCATGGCCATGCCGATCAAGAGCGCTCTGGCCGTGCTTGTGCTGATGCTCTACGCGTCCACGCTGTTCGAGTACGGCAAGGACGAGATTCTCGCCATCGTTCGCATCCTGCCCTTCCTGCGCGAGCAGTGGGGCGCGGGCTCTTCCTGATCCCACGAAACGAGTGCAGCCGTCATGAGCGAAAAGACCGAACAACCCACCTCCAAGCGCCTGCGCGAGTCGCGCAGGAAGGGTGACGTCGCCTACAGCAAGGACTTCACGCAGACGCTGCTGATCCTGTCCATCTTCGGCTATCTGCTGGTCAGCGCCTCGGCCATCGTCGAGAGTCTGGGCAAGCTCATGCTGCTGCCCGGCACCGTGCTGCAACTGGGCTTTTCCCAGGCCGCCGAGACCGTCGTGAACGCGGCACTGCGCGAATGCGCGGAGGTGGTGCTGCCGTTCATCGGCATCGTGCTCATCGTCGGCATCTTCGCCGACACGATGCAGGTGGGCATTCTGTTCGCATTTGAAAAGCTCAAGCCATCGGCCAAGAAGCTCAACGTGATCGCCAACGTGAAGAACATCTTCTCGGTGAAGAATTTCGTGGAGTTCCTCAAGTCGGCGCTCAAGATCGGGTTTCTGTCAGCGCTGCTGAGCATTCTGATCCGCGATGCGCTGCCCATTCTCACCAGCATTCCCGATGCGGGCATGGCGGGCTTCGGCAGCGTGGTCGGCGCGCTGCTCAAGACCATGCTGATCAACATCGGCATCGCCTACGGAGCGATCTCCCTGGCTGACTTCGCATGGCAGCGCTACCAGTACCGCAAGGGCCTGATGATGTCCAAGGACGAGGTCAAGCAGGAATACAAGGAGATGGAGGGCGACCCCCACATCAAGCACAAGCGCAAGCATCTGCATCAGGAAATGATGCAGGAAGGCGCCGTCAACAGTGCCAGAAAGGCGACCGTCGTCGTGACCAACCCTACCCACTATGCCGTTGCGCTGCGCTATGACGCGGATGAAACCCCGCTGCCGGTGGTGCTCGCCAAGGGCGAAGGTGCCCTCGCCGAACGCATGATGCAGGCGGCTCGCGAAGCGGGCGTCCCTGTGATGCAGAACATTCCGCTTGCGCGCGCGCTCACTGCGCAGGCCGAATCCGGTCAATACATTCCCTCCGAGCTGGTCGAACCAGTCGCCGAGCTGCTGCGCCTGCTGCAGCAGATGAACCAACACAATCAGGACCCACTCGCATGAGAAGCACCGCCCCGCCAGATCCCGCAAGCGCCCGACTGCTGCAGGCCTACTCCGCGCAGATCGGTCTGGACAGCAAAGATTTCCGCCTCAACGATCCGCTCGACATGCAGGTGGATGACCGCTATCGCCTGCGCCTGCGTGCCCTGCCCGAAGGCGGCATCGTCATCGTTTCCCGCCTGCAAACCCTGCCCGATCCCGGCAACGACCGCGACAAGCTGATACTTCGCGTCGCGCAGATGGCTCTCGGCATGATGAAAGAACATGCCAGCACCTGCGTGGTGGACGAGCGCGAGCGCGCCATCTGGCTGCAGCAGACCGTAGCGACCCACTCCACGCATGAGATCGACGAAGCCATCGGCGATTTCGTGAACGCTCTGGCTTTCTGGTCCAAGGCCATCACGACTGTCTGAATGGATGACGCCATGACGAACCACGCGCCCTCCATCCTGCAAAGCCTCTTGCGCAAGCCCAGAGCCCTGTCCTGCGCCATGGCCACGGCCTGCGCCATGCTGCTGGCATCGCCTGCCGCGCAAGCCTCCCCTCCACCATGGGCAGACGCGCCCTACAGCTACTACGCCAACAACGAGTCGCTGCGGACCGTGCTCGGCAATTTCGCGGGCAGCTTCAGCCTTGCGCTGGAGGCCTCTCCCGAAGTCAGCGGCAACATCAACGGCAAGTTCAACGCGCAGAACCCGACCGAGTTCATGGACCGACTCGGCAGCGTGTATGGCCTGAACTGGTTCACGCACGCCGGCACGCTGTTCGTGAGCCGCACCACGGAGATGAGCACCAAGGCCATCTCGTCGGGCAGCAGCAATATCGCGATGGTGCGAGAGGCTCTGGGCAGCCTCGGCCTTCTGGACAAGCGCTTTGGCTGGGGAGAACTGCCCGAGCAGGGCGTGGCGCTGGTCTCCGGCCCACCGGCCTACGTCGGCCTGATCGAGCGGACCATGGCGACGCTGCCGCTGGCGGCCGGCGGCCAGCAGGTGGCGGTCTTCAAACTCAAGCATGCCTCTGTGGATGACCGCACCATCATGTACCGGGATCGGCAGATCACCACGCCCGGCCTGGCCCAGGTGCTGCGCAATCTGATCAACAACGCGGGCAGCTCGGGATCGTCCGGCGTGAGCAATTCGTCGATGTCATCCGTGGCCAACATGCTGGCCTCGTCGCCCGGCATGGCCGCCGCAGCCAACACCGCGGGCATGAATTTCGACCCCAACGGCAACGGTGCCGCCAACGGAGTGGCGGCGTCGCCCTATGGCACGGCCAACGCGACAGGCGCTGCACCCAGCGGCATGGGTCAGACTGCCAACGGTGCTCGGGCACAGAACGGCAACGCTCAGATGGGGATGCGGCGCACGGCAGCTCCATCGATCCAGGCGGACTCGCGTCTGAACGCCATCATCGTGCAGGACACGCCCGAGCGCATTCCTCTATACAAGGCGCTGATCGATCAG
Organism: Diaphorobacter caeni; assembly: GCF_015354245.1. Lineage (GTDB taxonomy): Bacteria > Pseudomonadota > Gammaproteobacteria > Burkholderiales > Burkholderiaceae_C > Diaphorobacter_A > Diaphorobacter_A caeni. Next base: position 378,127 of record NZ_JADKYZ010000005.1, on the reverse strand, counting down.
CTCGACGTAGCCACGCCGCTGATCGAGATCGAGGCGCTGATCATCGACGTCAACACCAATCGCCTCGACGAACTGGGCATCGCCTGGTCCGGCCGCAAGGGAGGCACGGTCGGCGGCTTCGGCAACATGACGCCCACAGGCGACGGCAACGACCTGATCGTCGGCGGGATCAACCGCTCAGCCACCTTTGACCCGACCACGCTGGTGGTGAACACCGGCAACTTTCTCGTCAGCCGCATCCGCGCACTGGAGACCAATGGCGATGCGTCGATCCAGTCGCGTCCGTCGATACTCACGGTGGACAACACGGGAGCGCTGCTGGATCTCTCGGAGACCTTCTACGTGCGCACCATCGGCGAACGGGTCGCGACGGTCACTCCCATCACGGCAGGCACCACGCTGCGCGTGACGCCGCATTTCGTGATGCGTGACGGAGGCCCGGTCGTTCAACTCGATGTGGACATCGAAGACGGACAGATTCAGGAGACTACCGTCGACACCCTGCCCACCGTGCGCCGCAGCACCGTGAGCACCCAGGCCATCGTCGGCGAAGGCCAGACGCTGCTGATCGGCGGCTACCGCAGCACCTCACGCACCAGCTCGGTCGAGAAGGTGCCGGGCCTCGGCTCCGTGCCCATTCTTGGCTTGCTGTTCTCCAACCGGACCAACAACTCCCAGATCCGCGAACGCCTGTTCATGATCCGGCCTCGGGTAGTGTCATTGCCTCCTCAGCTCGGCGTTGCCGTGAATGCCCTGAAGACCCAGGATCCCTTCCCGCAGGAGATGCTGCCGACAACGCTGCACGCTCCGGCACCGTCGTCCGAGAGCGTTCCGGCGCTGACAGGTGTTCAGCCTCAATGAAATCGATACGGGATGCGGCGGTCGGAACAGCCCCCCCACGGGAGCTCCTCCGCACCGCGCCATCCCGGCCTTGCCGGATCCAGCCTGTACAAGGTGAGGCGCAAAGAAATGGACAGGAAAAACAGCAGGGTATTGAACGGGAGCGCGTCTTGCGACCGGGGGACTCAGAAGTCGAGCACCACGCCGCGCGCTTGCAGCTTGGCCTTGAGCGTGGAGCGCGCGCGCGACAGGCGACTGCGCACCGTGCCGACGGGTACCGTGAGCAAGACGGCCGCTTCCTCGTAGGACATCTCGTCCACCGCCACCATCAGCAGCACGTCGCGCATGCTTTCGGGCAACTCGGCCATCGCATCATTCAGATGCTGCAGATGCTGGGCCTGTCCAATGGCCTGCTCAGGCGTCAGGCTCTCGGACACCACATGCGCGAGCTCCGACTCATCAGCGAATTCGTAGCGCCGATGCGGCGCTCGCGACAGATGATTGCGCACGAGATTCATCGCGATGCCGTACAGCCAGGTCGACAGCTCCGACTGTCCACGGTATGTCTCGTAGGAGCGTACGGCCTCGAGAAACGCCTGCTGCGTCATGTCGTGCGCCTCGTCGCGATTGCCAATGTTCTTGATGATGAAACGGTGCAGACGACTGCCGTGGCTCTCCACAAGATTGCGGAACAGCAGCTCTCTGTCTTGCGGTTCTTGCACCATGTTGTGCGGGAACTGAAGTTGGGCGGACATGTCAGCCACGCTTTCTGATGGCATTCAACACTTCGGAAGCAATGGACGATTCAAGGCGCGCGCGAGCTTGCGACGCAGTCGTCTTCTGAAGCCATCTTGTCGCCATATGCCACGTCCCCTCATGTTTCGATTCGAGCCCCGCACGTCGTTGGACGCAGGGGGACTCCCCGGTGAATAGGTGTGCCGCTGGAGCGCAAGGGTCAAGGGCCAATTTGCAGCACATCGTCAATTCGCCAGCATTGATTCGAATCACTTGAATCCGTGTACTGTCCCAATGGATTCACGATTCATAACGATTAATAACAATGCCGCAGTTTTCAAATCGTATCGAAAGCGTGAAATTTTGTATGTCACCTATTCAGGGTAATTTGTGGCGATTTTTTCGCAATGCGGAAAAAACAGACCAAAATTAGTAACAGGCGACGGTTGCGCACTGGGCGCATGTCCCATGCACGCGTGCAGCGCGCATGACGCTCATCTCAGGAACGCGATTGAAGCGCCGCGGTGAGCCAGGTCTCTGCCGTTTTCGTGCTCACCGGTGACTGTCCATGGGCGGCGGCATTCTCGAATTGCCGCGCCATGACGGCGTCAATCTCACGGCGCTGCTGGGCATCAACATCGGCTGGCGAGATGCTCAACTGGGCACAGGCACGCTGAAACGCGCTGCTGTTGGAGCTTGCGCTGCAACTGATCTGCGTAAAGAAATCAACGCCGCTCAGGGCGTTTTGCGACGTTTCCGCCATGTCGATGGCCTGCTGCACGACGCGAGACGAAAGCGGCTTGCCGGGCGTGGGCGAAAGCCCGAGTTCTCGGGCGACATTCGACTGGATCCCGGCCGAGAAGGAGCGGCTCAGCGCATCCATGAAAACCGAGGTCGTATCCACATCAGGCGCCACCCAAGCCACGCTGCGCTGGGACGGCGTGTGCCCCTGCGCGAGCACCTTCCACTGTTCGCCGTCGTGCCCCATGACGACGGCATTGCCCTGCGCTGCCGCGTTCCGGAACTCGTCCAGAGTGGGATGCGCATCAGTCGGTGTCGCTATGGAAGGTCGGAGGGAATCAATCACGTTTTTGCTGGCTGAGGGCGAGTGAGGTTTCGAGATTAGTAACAGCGCATTCGATCGAGTTCCAGCGCAATGCAACTAAATGCCATCTCACTGAGAAATATCCCAATAATGAACCAATGCAAGTCATCGGACTGTCAAGATATGAAACAGCACAGGTGCTTGTTCTGATGCTTATTTTGATCGCAGACACCCGTTCGAGCGCTGTGGGTCTCTGCACCATCCGGTGCACAGTCCGCAATGTTCTTCATTTCGTGCCCTGGCGTCTCCAATTGACACTCAGCAAAAAGCCGCTTGAATCGCTTCAAGCGGCTTTCTTTTGAGCCGGAATGTCCGGATCGCGCACCAAGTGCGCGAATGCTCAGCGCTTCTGACGGAACTTGCGCAGAGCGGCGATCTGAGCGGCCATGACGGCCAGTTCGGATTGCGCGCGCGCCAGATCGACATCGCTCTTGGCGTTCTTGAGGGCTTCCTCGGCAGCCTTGCGGGCTTCTTCAGCCTTCTGATCGTCCAGATCCTTGCCGCGGATGGCGGTGTCGGACAGAACGGTCACGCGGTCGGGTTGCACTTCCAGAATGCCGCCAGCCACGAAGACGAATTCTTCGTCGCCGTTGGGCAGCTCGATGCGAACGGAACCGGGCTTGATGCGGGTGATCAGCGGAGTGTGCTTGGGCAGAATGCCCAGCTCGCCAGCTTCACCGGGCAGCGCAACAAAGCGTGCCTCGCCGGAGAAGATCGATTCTTCGGCGCTGACCACATCGACTTGGATGGTGTTCATGTTGGGCTCCTGGAAAAGGTTGGAAAACGACGGCTTGTTCAAGCGGTTGGCTGACTGACGGCGATGGAGCCGTCGGCCAGCCAAGGCTCATCAAGCAGCCATCTTCTTGGCCTTTTCGAAGGCTTCGTCAATCGAACCGACCATGTAGAACGCCTGCTCTGGCAGGTGATCGCACTCGCCGGCCACAATCATCTTGAAGCCGCGGATGGTTTCCGCCAGAGGCACGTACTTGCCTGGAGCGCCCGTGAACACTTCGGCCACGTGGAACGGCTGCGACAGGAAACGCTGGATCTTGCGAGCACGGGCCACCAGCATCTTGTCTTCAGGTGCCAGTTCGTCCATACCCAGAATCGCGATGATGTCACGCAGTTCCTTGTAGCGCTGCAGAGTGCCCTGCACCTGACGGGCCACGGAGTAGTGCTCTTCACCCACAACTTGCGGGTCCAGCTGACGGCTGGTGGAGTCGAGTGGGTCGACCGCAGGGTAGATACCCAGCGAAGCGATGTCACGCGACAGCACGACGGTGGAGTCCAAGTGAGCGAAGGTCGTAGCAGGCGATGGGTCGGTCAAGTCATCGGCAGGCACGTAAACGGCCTGAATCGACGTGATCGAGCCGACCTTGGTCGACGTGATACGCTCTTGCAGACGGCCCATTTCTTCGGCCAGCGTAGGCTGATAACCCACGGCGGAAGGCATACGACCCAGCAGAGCGGACACTTCGGTACCGGCCAGTGTGTAGCGGTAGATGTTGTCCACGAAGAACAGAACGTCCTTGCCTTCGTCACGGAACGCTTCAGCCATGGTCAGGCCGGTCAGCGCAACGCGCAGACGGTTTCCTGGGGGCTCGTTCATCTGACCGTAGACCATCGCGACCTTGGACTCGTTCAGGTTGGACTGGTTCACGACGCCGGCATCCGACATTTCGTGATAGAAGTCGTTGCCTTCACGGGTACGCTCGCCCACACCTGCGAACACCGACAGACCACCGTGGCCCTTGGCGATGTTGTTGATGAGTTCCATCATGTTCACGGTCTTGCCCACGCCGGCGCCACCGAACAAACCCACCTTGCCGCCCTTGGCGAAAGGGGAGATCAGGTCGATCACCTTGATGCCGGTTTCCAGCAGTTCCTGCGATGGCGACAGTTCGTCGTATGCAGGAGCCTTGCGGTGGATGGGAGCGGTGAGGCTCTGATCCACTGGACCACGTTCGTCGATGGGGTTGCCCAGCACGTCCATGATGCGGCCCAGAGTCGCCTTGCCGACTGGCACGGTGATCGGGTGATCGGTGTTGTACACCATCAGACCGCGCTTGAGGCCGTCGGACGATCCCAGAGCAATGGTACGCACGATACCGTCGCCCAGCAGCTGCTGGACTTCGAGGGTCAGTGCCGAACCTTCGAGCTTCAGGGCGTCATACACCTTGGGCATTTGGTCACGTGGGAACTCGACGTCCACCACCGCGCCAATACATTGAACAATCTTGCCTTGTACTTGAGCCATTTGTTTGCTCCAGAAATTTAAACTGCCGCGGCACCCGACACGATCTCCGAAAGTTCCTTCGTGATCGCGGCTTGGCGCGTCTTGTTGTAGACCAGCTTCAGTTCGTTGATGACGTTGCCAGCGTTGTCGGTGGCGGCCTTCATGGCCACCATGCGTGCTGACTGCTCCGAAGCCATGTTTTCGGCAACCGCTTGATAGACAAGCGATTCCACATAGCGCACGAGCAATTCGTCGATCACGGTCTGAGCGTCGGGCTCATAGATGTAGTCCCAGCCATGCTCGGACTTCTCGGCCTGCATCTTCTCGGAGGACAGGGGCAGAAGCTGCTCCACCACCGATTCCTGCTTCATGGTGTTGATGAACTTGGTGTACGAGAGGTACACCGCGTTGATCTTGCCTTCTGCATAGGCGTCGAGCAGCACCTTGACGGGGCCGATGAGCTTTTCCAGATGCGGCGTATCGCCAAGGCCCGTCGCATGAGAGACCACCTTGGCGCCGATGCGGTTCAGGAACCCGAGGCCCTTGTTGCCGATGGCCACCGCCTGAACGCTGACACCCTCGCCCTGCAAGTCGCGCAGTTTGTTGGTGACGGCACGAAGCACGTTGGTGTTCATGCCACCGCACAGTCCCTTGTCAGTCGTCACCACAATGACGCCAGCCACCTTCGAGTCGTTCAGCTTCATGAAAGGATGAACGTACTCGGGGTTGGCTTGGCCAAGGTGCGCAGCGATGTTGCGCACCTTTTCACTGTATGGACGAGCAGCGCGCATGCGGTCTTGAGCCTTGCGCATCTTGGCGGCGGCCACCATTTCCATGGCCTTGGTGATCTTCTTGGTGTTTTCCACCGATTTGATCTTGCCGCGTATTTCCTTACCTGCTGCCATGATGGTTCCTCGTCCGGATTAAACGAACGACTTCTTGAACGCAGCGATGGCTTGGGACAGCTCGGCCTCGTCCTTGCCTTCCTTGTCGAAGGCACGGTTCTTGTCCAGACGCTCCACCAGGCCAGCGTGGCTGGTCTTGAGGAACTGGTGCAGACCGTGTTCGAAAGGCAGAACCTTCTTCACATCGATGTCGTCCAGGAAGCCCTTGTTGGCTGCGAACAGCGACGCAGCCATCATGCTGATGGGCAGTGGGCTGTACTGAGGCTGCTTGAGCAGTTCAGTCACGCGCGCGCCACGGTCGAGCTGCTTGCGGGTGGCTTCGTCCAGATCGGAAGCGAACTGCGCGAACGCAGCCAGTTCACGGTACTGCGCCAGGTCGGTACGGATACCGCCGGACAGGCCCTTGATCAGCTTGGTCTGGGCAGCACCACCCACGCGCGACACCGAGATACCGGCGTTGATGGCGGGACGGATACCGGCGTTGAACAGGCTGGTTTCCAGGAAGATCTGACCGTCGGTGATCGAAATCACGTTGGTAGGAACGAAAGCGGACACGTCGCCGGCTTGGGTTTCGATGATCGGCAGAGCCGTCAGCGAACCTGTCTTGCCCTTGACTTCACCCTTGGTGAAGGCTTCCACGTAGTCGGCGTTCACGCGAGCTGCGCGCTCGAGCAGACGGCTGTGGAGATAGAACACGTCGCCGGGGAACGCTTCGCGTCCTGGTGGGCGGCGCAGCAGCAGCGACACTTGACGGTAAGCCACGGCCTGCTTGGACAGGTCGTCGTACACGATCATGGCGTCTTCGCCACGGTCGCGGAAATACTCGCCCATCGTGCAGCCGGAGTAGGCCGACACGTACTGCATCGCAGCGGATTCGGAAGCGGTGGCAGCCACGACGATGGTGTAGTCCATCGCGCCGGCCTGCTCGAGAGCACGCACCACGTTCTTGACCGAAGAAGCCTTCTGGCCGATGGCTACGTACACGCAGACCACGCCCTGCCCCTTCTGGTTGATGATGGCGTCGATCGCGACGGCGGTCTTGCCGGTCTGACGGTCGCCAATGATCAGTTCGCGCTGGCCACGGCCGATTGGCACCATGGCGTCGATCGCCTTGGTACCTGTCTGCAGAGGCTGGTCAACGGATTGACGCGCGATAACGCCTGGAGCGACCTTTTCGATCACGTCCGTCATCTTGGCGTTGATCGGGCCCTTGCCGTCGATCGGCTGACCCAGCGCGTTCACCACGCGGCCAATGAGTTCGGGGCCGACGGGCACTTCCAGAATGCGGCCCGTGCACTTGACGGTGTCGCCTTCGGAGATGTGTTCGTACTCGCCCAGAATCACGGCGCCGACGGAGTCGCGCTCGAGGTTCAGTGCCAGGCCAAAGGATGGCTGGCCGTCGGAGCCTGCTGGGAATTCCAGCATTTCGCCCTGCATCACGTCGGACAGGCCATGCACGCGCACGATACCGTCAGTCACGGAAACGACCGTGCCCTGGTTGCGGATATCAGCGCCAGCAGCCAGCCCTTCGATGCGGCTCTTGATCAGTTCTGAAATTTCAGCGGGATTGAGTTGCATGACTCTTTCCTTCAATTTTGGTTAGCCGGGTCCTCGCCGCATCACGCAGTGAGGGCTGCTTTCATTTGTTCCAGTCGTGCCTTGACCGAGGTATCGAGCACCTCGTCTCCAACGACCACGCGCACGCCACCGATCAGCGCCTCATCCACCTTGGTGGAAAGCTCCAGCTTGCGGCCGAAACGCTTTTCGAGCGAAGCACGGAGATCGGCGAGAGCGGCCGCATCCATAGGGAAAGCGCTGTAGACCACTGCGTCCGAAGAACCCTTGCTGGCGTTCACCAGCGAGCGGAACTGGGCGGCGATCTCTGGCAGCACGTCCACGCGACCGTTGTCGATCACGGTCTTCAGGAAGTTGGTGGCCATGGCAGGCAGCTGCGTGCGGATGACCGAAGTGAACAGGCCGAGCAGCTGCTCGGGCGTCACTTTCGGGTTGTCGGCCAGCGAGCGGACTTGAGGATCGGCGGCAATCGCCGCCAGCTCGTCCGCCCAGGAAGCCGTGGCCGTCAGGTCCACGCCCGCAACATCCTTGCAGGCCTTGAACAGAGCCTCAGCGTAAGGGCGGGCAATGGTGGCGAGTTCTGCCATGGTTGCTCCCTTACAGCTCGGTCTTCAGACGGTTCAACAGATCCGCGTGAACGCCAGCGTTGACTTCCTTGCGGAGAATCTGCTCGGCTCCCTTGACGGCCAATGCCGCCACCTGCTCGCGCAGGGCTTCACGGGCTTGAATCGACTGTTGTTGGGCTTCGGCCTGTGCTGCAGCGACAATCTTGTTGCCTTCTTCTGTAGCGCGTGCTTTCGCCTCTTCAATGATGGCCTGCGCGCGACGCTCGGCATCAGCCAGGCGCGTTGCAGTTTCGTTGCTGGCAGCGGTCAATTCCTGCTTCACGCGCTGGTCAGCAGCGGCGAGTTTGGTCTTGGCACGGTCAGCAGCAGCGAGACCATCAGCGATTTTCTGGGCTCGTTCATCCAGTGCCTTCGCGATCGGGGGCCACACGAACTTCATCGTGAACAGCGCCAGGATCAGGAAAACAATGGCCTGAACGAACAGGGTCGCATTGATACTCACGGCAACACCTTTCTATCTAGGGCGTTGATCGGAGCTTAAGCCAGGACGAAGGGGTTGGCGAAAGCGAACAGCAGGGCGATGGCAACACCGATCAGGAACGCAGCGTCGATCAGACCGGCCAAGATGAACATCTTGGTTTGCAGTTCGTTGATCAGTTCAGGCTGGCGTGCCGACGATTCCAGGAACTTGCCACCCATCAGAGCGATACCGATCGAAGCGCCGATAGCGCCGAGACCCACGATCAGACCACAAGCCAGAGCGACGAGACCGAGAATGTTTTCCATGATGACTCCAAGAAATGAAAGAAAGAAAGGTTAAGGAAAAGGAAAGGAAGGATCAGTGAGCTTCATGTGCCTGGCCGAGGTAAATCAGCGTCAGCATCATGAAAATGAAGGCCTGCAGGGTGATGATCAGAATGTGGAAGATCGCCCAGATAGAGCCTGCAATGATGTGCCCCACGGGGAGCAACACACCAGAGAGCGACATAGCGGCTGCGCCACCCATCAGGGCAATCAGCATGAACACCAACTCACCAGCGTACATGTTGCCGAACAGTCGCATGCCGTGCGAAACCGTCTTGGCAACGTATTCAATGATCTGCATGAGCAGATTCACAACGCCGAGGATCACGGCGAAGATGGGGTTCTTGCTGGTGCCGAACGGTGCAGTCACCAGTTCGTGAGCCCAGCCGCCAGCGCCCTTGATCTTGACGCTGTAGAAGAAGCACAGGATCAGAACGGCGGAAGACAGGCCCAGCGTGGTGGACAGGTCGGCGGTGGGCACCACGCGCAGATAGGCGTGTGCGTCACCCGTGCCGTGTTGCCACAGGACTGGCAGCAGATCCACCGGCAGCATGTCCATCGCGTTCATCAGGAAGATCCAGACGAACACGGTCAGAGCCAGAGGAGCGATGAATTTGCGCGATTGCGCGTTGTGGATGTTGGCCTTGGCCTGGTTGTCCACCATTTCCACCAGCATTTCCACCGCCGCCTGGAAGCGACCGGGAACACCGGAGGTGGCTTTGCGCGCGGCAAGCCAGAAGAGGAACAAAAACACCGCGCCAAGAATCACACTAACGGCGATCGAGTCGAGGTTCACCACGGAGAAGTCGATGATGGACTTCTGCTTGATGTTTTGGAGATGCTGCAAGTGGTGACGGATGTACTCACTGGCAGTCATGACGTGCGCTTCTTCTGCGGCCATCGGACAACTCTTCTCTCAATTAATCAATCAGTTCTACTTGCTGCGACGCACCAGCAGTGCGACCCAGTAAGCCTTCATAGTGACGACCATGCCTATCAGCAAAGCCAACCAGCTCACTCCGGCAACGATCCGGGGTGCAGCCGCCAGCATGGCCACCGTCAACAAAATCTTGACCAGCTCCCAGCCAAAGAGCCCGACCATGGCACCACCAGCGGAGCCGCCGCGTCCGCGAGCCAAGCCTCGCGCAAACACCAGCGACGGTATCACCACCGACAGTGACCCATATGCCACCGAGTACGCAATCTGCGCCTTCGACGACACCAGCCACGCCACCAGCACGGCTGCCACCCCCACCAGCGCCTGAGCCATGACGATCCACCAGATGGAGAGCGTCTTGTGTCTCGCGCGCCATTCCTGCGCTTCCTGCGCGGTCAGGGGCTTGAAATCGGAATCTTCGACCTCAGTTTCAGTCTCGGGCGTCATGTCTTTGTTCATTAGGCGACGCCCCTGTAACAGACTAAATCTTTAACAAAGCTCTTGATTATAAATAGAAACCCGGACAGGTCGATAGCACCCGCCCGGTTTCTTACATTCCAGGGGCGCTGCCGCATGTTCTGTCGCCCTCAACCAACGGGCGGTGGCATCCACACAAACTTTGCTTGCCAAAGCGTTCCGGCCCTGCTTTGACAGGGGCTTAGCGCCATGGAGCTTGCGATTTTGCACTTTGCCCTTACATGATGGTGACAGGCAATCCACCCCAAGACTGCGAGTACACCACCATGACGACCGAAGCCACCACCCAAACCCCCGATCCCCGCAAGGAATCCCTGATCGAATATCCCTCCAAGTTCCCCATCAAGGTCATGGGTGACGACGCGGAAGGCTTCGTGCAGTCGGTGACCAAAATCGCCGAGGAGTTCGACCCCACCTTTGACGCCAGCACGGTCGAGCTGCGCAAAAGCACGGGCGGAAAATACCTTGGCGTGACGGTGACGATCACCGCCACCAGCCGCGAGCAGCTGGACAGCATCTACCGCGCATTCACCTCGAACCCCATGGTCAAGGTCGTGCTGTAAGGCCTGCCGTGACCGATCCCTTCATGCAGGTTCGCGCGCTTGGGCGGGTCGACTATGTCGACACCGCCCTTTCCATGCAGCAATTCACCCAGAGCCGCACCGCAGACACCCCCGACGAACTCTGGCTGTGCGAGCACGAACCGGTGTTCACGCAGGGCATCGCCGGCAAGGCCGATCACCTGCTGCACCCGGGCGACATCCAGATCGTGCAGACCAACCGCGGCGGCCAGGTGACCTACCACGGCCCGGGACAGCTGGTCGCCTACCCGCTGGTCGATCTGCGCCGCGCGGGCTACTTCGTCAAGGAATACGTCTACCGCCTCGAAGAAGCGGTGATCCGCACGCTGATGCACTTCGGCGTCACCGGGCACCGTGTCGCTCATGCGCCCGGCGTCTACGTGCGGCTGGACGACCCGGCTGGCCACGGCATGCTCGCACAGCGCCCACAGAAGGGTCTTGGGAAGGACGACGCACAGGACTTCACCGGACTTGGGAAAATCGCCGCTCTGGGCATCAAGGTCTCTCAGCACTGCACCTACCATGGCCTGGCGCTGAACGTGAACATGGATCTCGAGCCCTACACCCGAATCAACCCTTGTGGCTACGCAGGGCTGCGCACGGTGGACCTCTCTACAATGGGCGTCACCATCCCCATTGATGAGGCGGCCCATGTGCTGGCAGACCAGCTGCAGCGCCGCCTTGCACCCTGAACAGACGAGCAGAGTCATGAGCACACCCGAAGTCGTACGCGAAGCGCAATCGGCAGAAGCCTACAACCCGCTGGCCAAGCAGAAGGCTGCCGCCAAACTCTCGCGCATTCCCATCAAGGTCGAGCAGGGCGAAGTCCTCAAGAAGCCCGAGTGGATCCGCGTGAAGGCGGGCTCGCCCACCACGCGCTTCTACGAGATCAAGGACATCCTGCGCGAGAACAAGCTGCACACGGTCTGCGAAGAAGCCTCCTGCCCCAACATCGGTGAATGCTTCGGCAAGGGCACGGCCACCTTCATGATCATGGGTGACAAGTGCACCCGCCGCTGCCCCTTCTGCGACGTGGGCCATGGCCGCCCCGATCCGCTGGACAAGGACGAGCCGCTCAACCTCGCCAAGACGATTGCGCAGCTGCGCCTGAAGTACGTGGTCATCACCAGCGTCGACCGCGACGATCTGCGCGACGGCGGCTCCGGCCACTTCGTCGAGTGCATCAAGAACATCCGCGAGCTGTCGCCGCAGACGCAGATCGAAATCCTCGTGCCCGACTTCCGTGGCCGCGACGACCGCGCGCTGGAAATCCTCAAGGCCGCGCCGCCCGACGTGATGAACCACAACCTCGAAACCGCACCGCGTCTGTACAAGGAAGCGCGTCCCGGTTCCGACTACCAGTTCAGCCTGAACCTGCTCAAGAAGTTCAAGGCGCTGCACCCCAATGTGCCAACCAAGAGCGGCATCATGGTGGGCCTGGGCGAGACCGACGAAGAGATCCTGCAGGTGATGCGCGACATGCGCGCGCATGACATCGACATGCTCACGATCGGCCAGTACCTCGCGCCCTCCAACAGCCACCTGCCGGTGCGCCGCTACGTGCATCCCGACACCTTCAAGATGTTCGAAGAAGAAGCCTACAAGATGGGCTTCACGCACGCCGCCGTCGGCGCGATGGTGCGCTCCAGCTACCACGCGGACCAGCAGGCACACGCCGCAGGCGTTTGATTCTTCAGACGCTGAGCTCCAAGAAAAACCGCGCCAGATCGGCGCGGTTTTTTTATGCATGAAAGAAAGCGCCCGCCGCATGGCGAGGCACTTCCTTGTCGGTCAGGCAGCGGCCCGTTCAGCCACCGCCTGTGGTGCCACCTGGTAGCCATCGAACTGCATCGAATACTGCGCGCGGCCCGATGAGAGCGCACGCAGCGTGCCGATGTAGCCGAACATCTCCTTGAGCGGCACCAGCGCGTCGATCACCGTCGCGCCCACACGCAGCGCATGACCGCGCACCTGGCCTCGGCGGCGGTGCAGATCACCGATCACATCGCCCAGATACTCGGCGGGCGTGATCACCTCGACGGCCATCACCGGCTCCAGCAGTTGCGGCTTCGCTTTCAGAAACACGCTGCGCAGCGCATGCGCCGCAGCCAACTCGAAGACCATCGCCGACGAGTCGCGCTCGTGAAAACCGCCATCGAGCAGCACCGCGCGGAAATCGACGGCCGGATAGCCCGCCATCGGTCCCGCTTCAGCCGCTCGCCGAACGCCGGCCTCCACCGCCGGGACGAACTCGCGCGGAATGGCTCCGCCCACGATCCTGCTCTCGAACTGCACGCCGGCGCCACGCTCCAAAGGCTCGATGCGCAGCGTGAGCTGCGCGAACTGCCCGGGGCCACCGCTTTGCTTCTTGTGCACATGCGACAGCTCCGCCGCTGCGGCAATGGTCTCGCGATAGGCCACCTGCGGGCGACCCACGACCACCTCCACGCCGTAGCGCTCGCGCAGCTTGTTGACGGCCACCTCGAGCTGCAGCTCGCCCATGCCCGACAGAATCGTCTGACCCGATTCCTCGTCCTGACGAAGGCGCAGGCTCGGGTCCTCGCGCAGCATGTTGTGCAGCGCACGGGACAGGCCCTGCTGGTCGGCCTTGGTGCGCGGCTCGAGCGCGAGATGGATCACCGGCTCGGGCACGGCGATGGATTCCAGTTGCACCGGATGTGCAGGATCGCTCAGGGTCTGCCCCGTGAGCGTGTCCTTGAAACCCACCACCGCAGCGATTTCACCAGCCACCAGCTCGTCGCGTTCCACGCGCTTGTCGGCATGCATCTCATAGAGGCGCGCGGCACGCTCCATGCGCCCCGTGCCCGTGTTGAGCACCATGTCGCCACGGCGCAAACGGCCCGCATACAGGCGCACGAAGACCATGCTGCCGTGCTCGTCCGCAACCACCTTGAAGGCCAGCGCGGCAAGCGGCGCATCGACGTTCGCATCAACCGATCCTTCGCGTTCGCCCGGAGCGGGAAGCCAGTCGACCACCGCATCCAGCAAGGTCTCCACGCCACGGTTGCGGAAGGCGGAACCCGCGAGCACCGGCACCAAGGCGCGCCGCTGCACACCGAGGCGAATGCATCGCTGCAGTTGCTCGAGCGACGGCTCTTCGCCGCGCAGCCAGGCCTCCAGCGCCGCGTCATCCTGCTCGACCACGGCCTCCAGCAGACGCTCACGAGCGGCCTGCGCCGCCGCCAGCATCTCGATAGGAACAGCGGTGTTCTGCGGCGGCTGCGATGCGTCGTCACGCACCCAGGTCAGCGCACGCATGCGCAGCAGATCCACGACACCGACGAAGCCCGCCTCCGCGCCAATGGGCATGTGCACGGGCACGGCGATCACGCCCAGACGCTCGCGCATCGACGCGACCACGCGCTCGAAGTCCGCGCCCGTGCGATCGAGCTTGTTGACGAACGCGATGCGCGGCACGCCGTGCCGGTCGGCAAGACGCCAGTTGGTTTCAGTCTGCGGCTCCACGCCGGCGACGCCATCCAGCACGACGACCGCGCCGTCGAGCACGCGCAGCGCTCGTCCGACCTCGATGTTGAAGTCGATGTGGCCGGGCGTGTCGATCAGGTTGATCTGCACGTCGCGCCAGCGCACGGTGGTCGCCGCGCTGTGGATGGTGATGCCGCGACGGCGCTCCTCCGGATCGAAGTCCATGTGGGCAGCACCGTCGTGCACTTCGCCCATGCGATGGCTTTCGCCCGTGTGGAAAAGGATGCGCTCGCTGGTGGTGGTCTTGCCCGCGTCGACGTGGGCAATGATGCCGATGTTGCGGATGTTTCTTGGGTGGTTGTTCATGGTGAATCTTTCCGGCCTTCTTCACGCTGGAAGAAGGCCTCATGTCGGGACGATCAAGCCGCCCCGGCATGGATTCACCGGAGCTGGCTCAGCTCAGAAATGCAATCGATCGGCCGGAACACGGGCGCACGCGCGCACGCAGCCACCCCGCGTTCCGGCGAGCGGGAATCGTGGCGATCAACTTGTCGAACGTGCGGGTGAACATGATTCAAAAAATGAACAAAGCGAAAAAACAAAACCCCGGAAGACCTTGCCTGCCGGGGTTTGTGAGCCGGAAGGACACTGCCTTCCGAATGCCATCGAAAGGACGCAGCTATGCAGCGAACGTGATTTGGAGGGCGTTGAATTTGAACATCCGCATATTGTCTTCCTTTCTCAAAAAGCCTGCAAGGCGCGATGCATGCCGCGCGCGGCCCGCGCTCATGGCGATGGCACGCCAAGACGCCGTGCCAGACGCTGCAGATTCGCGCGGTCCATCTGCAACTCGCGTGCCGCGGCCGCCCAGCTCGAGCCATTGCGCGCAAGGCTCTGCGCGATCAGCTGGCGCTCATAGTTCTCCACGGCGCTGCGAAGCCCCATCGCTGGCATCGGCTCCGCATCGCTCGGCAATGGCACCGCCGAAGCATCCCCGGCGGAGCGCTGCGCGAGCCCCGGTCCCGGCCCCAGATCCTGACGCCGCAGCGTGACGATGCGCGCGCGCCGCGTGCTGCGCCCGCCGGATTCCGGCGCGCGGCTCAGCGCCTTGAGCACCGCACGACTCAGCAGATGCTCAAGCTCGCGCACGTTGCCTGGCCAGTCCTGCTGGAGCAGCGCTGCCTGTGCATCGGCATCGAGCCGCAGCCCGCCAAGCGCAAGTCTGGATCGGTTCTCTTCCAGAAAAAATCCCGCGAGCTGCAGCACGTCGCTGTCACGCTCGCGCAGCGCGGGCACCTGCAGCGGATACACGCTGAGGCGATGAAAGAAATCCGCGCGCATGCGGCCCGCCTGCACTTCCTGCGCAAGATCGCGGTTGGTGGCGGCGATGATGCGCACATCGACGTGGTGCTCGCGATCCGAGCCGAGGCGCTGCAGCTGACCGCTTTGCAGCACGCGCAGCAGCTTGGCCTGCACGGGCAGCGACAGCTCGCCCACCTCGTCAAGAAACAACGTGCCGCCATGCGCCTGCTCGAACTTGCCGCGCCGCTCCGACAGAGCGCCGGTGAACGCGCCGCGCACATGGCCGAAGAGTTCGCTCTCCACCAGATTTTCGGGAAGCGCCGCGCAGTTGATGCTCACCAGAGGCCGACCCGCCCGCGTCGAGCGCGAGTGCACGGCCTGCGCGACGAGCTCCTTGCCCACGCCCGTCTCTCCGGTGATCAGCACCGTCAGATCGCTCTCGGCCACCAGCGCGATGTCGGCCTTGAGCTTCTGCATCGCCGGGCTCTGGCCGATCAGGCTGCGCGGCGCAGACGCATCGGCTCCCGCACTGCTGCCTGCACCACGAAGGGCTCCCGCGTGCGCCGCCGCACTGGTCAACTGGCTCACGCGCTGCGCCGTGGTGACCGTCGCCGCCGCGAGATTGCTGAAGGCCTGCAGCACGGCCAGCGAATGCGGATCGGACAAGCGCCCTTCCTCCAGGGCATCCAGCGTGAGCAGCCCCCATGTCACGCCACCGACCTGCAGCACGCAGCCCATGCAGTCGTGCACATGCAGCGCTCCATCCGGCGCGTTGACCAGTCCGTCGTAGGGGTCGGGCAAGGGACTGTCGGGCGCAAAGCGCATGGCCTGCCCCGCCGCCATCAGCTGCGCAAAGCGCGGATGCTCGGCGATGCGAAAGCGCCTGCCCAATGCGTCCGGCACCAGCCCGTCGATCGCGAGCGGACGCAGCCATTCGCCGTCCTCCAGCTTCAGCAGCGCTGCGGCATCTGCTGGAAGCACGGTGCGCAACGCCGCCAGCAGCCGGCGCAACCGCTCGCGCTCGGACAGCTCCTGCGCCAGATCGGCGACCAGAGGGATCAGGGCATGCAGCGTGGCGGAGATAGTCAATTTGACACCTTGCACCGTCAAAAAGACGCGTATTGATGAAAGTCATATTGACTCACATTTCAGCAAACCTTTGTCAAGCAATGGATTTTCAACTGGCACGTCGATTGCAAAGAAGTGAGCAGACACCTTTTTCAATGACGCACAAGGAGCTTTTTCACCGATGCTGACCGAACAACAGAAAAACATCGTCCGATCCACCGTCCCGCTGCTGGAAACCGGCGGCGAGGCGCTCACCTCGCACTTCTACCGGATCATGCTGGCCGAGCATGCCGAGGTGCGCCCGCTCTTCAACTCGGCCCACCAGCAAAGCGGCGCGCAGCCACGGGCGCTCGCCCACAGCGTGCTCATGTACGCCAAGCACATCGACCGTCTTGAGGCACTGGGCGATCTGCCCGCGCAGATCATCAACAAGCACGTGGCGCTGCAGGTGCAGCCCGAGCACTACCCCATCGTCGGCGGCTGCCTGCTGCGTGCGATCCGCGAGGTGCTGGGGGCCGAGATCGCCACCGACGAAGTGCTGGCCGCTTGGGGGGCCGCCTACCAGCAGCTCGCCGACATCCTGATCGGCGCGGAAGCCCAGGCCTACGATCGCAACGCCGGCGTCGACGGTGGCTGGCGCGGTGCGCGCGCCTTCATCGTGCGCAAGAAGATGCAGGAGAGCAGCGAGATCACGTCGCTGCACCTCGTGCCCGCCGACGGCGGCATGGTCATGGCGCACGAGCCCGGTCAGTACATCGGTCTGCGTCTGGTCATCGACGGCGAGGAACAGCGCCGCAACTACTCACTCTCCGCGCCAAGCAACGGCGAGAGCCTGCGCATCAGCGTGAAGCGCGAACCCGGCGGCAAGGCGTCCAACCATCTGCACGACGCCGTCAAGGAGGGCGATACGCTGCAGGTCTTCCCTCCGGCGGGACACTTCACGCTCAAGGACAACGACCGCCCGCTGGTGCTGATCAGCGGCGGCGTCGGCATCACCCCGACACTGCCGATGCTGCAGGCAGCGCTGCTGACCGAGCGCGAGATCACCTTCATCCACTGCGCGCGCGAACGCGGCGTGCATGCGTTCCGCGACCAGATCGACGCGCTCGCGCAGCAGCATCCACAGCTCACGCGCCACTATTGCTACGACCGCGCCACCGCGGAGGACGACGTGAGCGCGCAGGGCCTGCTGACGGCGCAGCAGCTTGGCGACTGGCTGCCCGCAGCGCGCGATGCCGACGTGTACTTTCTCGGCCCGCGTGGATTCATGCGTTCGGTGAAGCAATCGCTTGCGCAACTGGGCGTGCCCAAGGAGCAGGTGCACTACGAGTTCTTCGGCCCCGCCGAAGCACTGGACTGAAGACCACGCTGGATGCAGCGGACGATCTGCGCTGCGGCCTCAACCGCCGCTGCAGATCGCTTCCGGCTCGTCGCTGTCGAGCACCGTGCGGGCCCACTCGGTGAGCCTGCCCGCATCGGCCCGCAGAATCTCCTGCTTGACCGCGAGAATCTGCGCCGGATGCATCGAGAAACTGCGCAGACCGAAGCCGAGCAGCAGCTTGGTCATGGCCACGTCGCCGGCCATTTCTCCGCAGACGCTGACCCCCTTGCCCGCCTCGTTCGCCGCCGCGATCACGTCGGCGATCAGGCGCAGCACGGCCGGGTGCATCGGGTCGTAGAGATGCGCGACGGCCTCGTCCGCGCGGTCGATGGCGAGCGTGTACTGCACGAGATCATTCGTGCCGATGGAGAGATAGTCGAAGTACTTCAGAAAGCTGCGCACCATGAGCGCGGCGGCCGGCACTTCGATCATCGCTCCGATCTTGAGCTCGCCGTACGGCACGCCGCGCGTGTCGAGTTCGGAGCGGGCGATGTCGAGCTGCGCAAGCGTCTGCCGGATCTCCCCCACGCCGGACAGCATGGGAAACAGCAGGTGCACCGGACCGTGCACCGCCGCGCGCAGGATCGCGCGCAGCTGGGCGCGGAACATCACCGCATCGGCCAGACTCCAGCGGATCGCGCGCAGACCCAGAGCCGGATTGAGCACCGAGTTCTCCCGCTGGCCTTTGTCGAGCGGCTTGTCCGCGCCGATGTCGATGGTGCGGATCGTCACCGGCGCGCCCTTCATGCCCTCAAGCGCCTCGCGGTACGACTGGTACTGCTCGTCCTCGTCCGGCATGATTCCGGCGCGCCCCATGAACAGGAATTCGGTGCGGAACAGGCCCACGCCAGCCGCGCCGCCACGCAGCGCCGCCTCGCAGTCGCTGGGCCGTTCGATGTTGGCGAGCAGCTCGATCGACTGCCCGTCAAGCGTGACGGCGGGCGTATGCCGCAGGCGCGACAGGCGTTCGCGTTCAAGCGACACCTGACGCCGACGGAATCCGTATTCTTCCAGGATGATCGGCGACGGATTGACGATCACCACGCCCGCATCGCCGTCGATGACCACCCAGTCGTCCTGACGCACGAGCTGGCTGGCGCTGCGCGCGCCGACCACCGCCGGGATGTCCATGCTGCGCGCCACGATGGCGGTGTGCGAGGTCTTGCCGCCCACGTCGGTGATGAAGCCCGCGAACACGCTGCTCTTGAACTGCAGCATGTCGGCCGGAGAAAGATCGTTGGCGACGAGCACCAGCGGGTCTTCGGCGAATTCTTCGCCGAGGCCGGTGAGCGTGGGCTGGGCCCTGCGCGGGCTGGCGGGCGGCGGCGCCACCGGGCTGGCCACGCCGCGCATGTAGCGCAGAATGCGCTCGGCCACCTGCTCGAGGTCGGCCTTGCGTTCGCGCAGGTACTCGTCCTCCATCTCGTCGAACTGGCGCGTGATGAGCTCCAGCTGCGTGGTCAGCGCCCATTCGGCGTTGTAGAGCCGGTCGGAGATCCAGCGCTTGACGCCGTTCTCGAGCAGCTCGTCCTGCAGCAGCATCAGATGCACGTCGAGCAGCGCGGCCAGCTCGTGCGGCGCGTCGGCCGGCAGGTCTTCCTGCATGCGCTTGAGCTCTTCGACCACGGTGTCGCGCGCGCGGCGCACGCGCTTGATCTCGTCGTGCACCTGCGTGGGCTCGATGAAATAGTGCACCACTTCCATGCGGCTGTTCACCGCAATCACCGCCCTGCCTATGGCGATTCCTGGAGCCACCGCCAATCCATGTATTGCAAATGTCATGGTCGCTCAGCCTCCAATTTTTGTCGCTGCCGCGGCATGGCCCATCGCCTCGTGCCGCAGCGTTTTCCGCTTCGAATCCCTGCTTCGCCCACTGCAGCCGCAGCGGGCGGAAGTCATTCAACCGTTCATTCGCCTTCGCCGAATTTTCCGTCGATCAGCGCGATCAGCGCATCCATCGATTCGGCTTCCTGCTCGCCATCGGTCTCGATCTCGATCTCGGTTCCGATGCCTGCCGCCAGCATCATGACGCCCATGATGCTCTTGGCGTTCACGCGGCGCTCGCCACGCGAGATCCACACGTCGCAGGGACAGCTGCCCGCCAGCTTGGTGAGCTTGGCCGATGCACGGGCGTGCAGTCCCAGTTTATTGCTGATGGTGATGCTTTTCTTGATCATTTGTAGAACTGTTCATTCGGACCTGATTCTGGGGCGCGGTGGGCGCGACCTGCATCACGCCCTGCGTGCCTCCCGACATGGCGCGCGCCACCAGCGAGTCAAGCTCTTCTCTGCGATAGCACACGGAGCGCAGCAGCATGGGCAGATTCACGCCACAGATCAGGCGCACGCGCTGACCATCCGTGAGCCGCTGGGCCACGTTGCAAGGCGTCGCGCCGAACACGTCGGTCAACAGCAGCACCTGTCCCCGATGCTGGTCGAGCATGGCCTGCGCCGCGGCCTGGGTTTCTTCCGGTGGCTCGTTGGGGGGAACGTCCAAGGCCTGCACTTCATCCGTGCATTCAGGAAACACGTGAAGCGCACATTCGCGCAGCGCGTGTGCCAAGGGTGCATGGGCGATGATGAGAATGTGCGTCGTCATGTTGGAAGAAGTCTGCCAGACATTATGGCGTGATGCCGGCATGCGCATGCCGGCCGGGGCGCTGAAACCGGCCGCGCGAGAAGCAAACAATCGTCGCGGTGCGGGTTTTCAGGGATGCGCATGCGCCCCACCAGCGGCCTATTGCAACGTGATCGACTCCAGAAAGCCGTCGGCCACGGCATCGTCCCTTTTGTCGGCGTAGACCACCGCGTGCACGAGTTGCACCTTGCCGCCTTTGAGCCGTGCAAACCAGACCGCGTCCACCTGCACCTCCGTGCCATCGGGCCTGCGCCCCACGCTCCGCATGCGCACCGACTGCGGAACGTTCAGCCCGCCCTTGCGCGAGAAGGCGCTCTCTTCGGGGGGCGTTCCAGCCGCCTGCCTGGGCAACTGCAGCTGCGCCCGAACGGCATCGTGCCAGAGCCCGAGCACGCCGCTGATGCGCGACGGATCGCTCAGCTCCATCCATGACATCGCGAACAGCGCCCCCTTGGCCTCGCAGCCGATCATGGAGAGCTCAACCTTGTCCCGCCCCAGCTCCACGGTCTTCGAGCCGTGATCGGGCTTGCAGGGAAGGGAGACGGTCAGCTGCGCGCGCTCGACCGGCACATTGCGCCAGTTGAGCGCCGGACTGCAGGCGGCGAGCGACCATGCCGCACATGCTCCCCAAGCCAGAGCACGCAGAGCGCGTCGCGCGGAGGTCTGCGAAAGGATGCCGAATGCTTGCATGCGGCGATTATGGGGTCAGCCTGCGCCTGCGCACTTCGGGGCCATCCCTTGCACGACCCGATAGAACTTTTGCCGCCGCAGCGGCTCCATCAGTCAACGCCCCGGTTTTTCGGGTTGCGGCACAATGGGAACCGTTGCCCGGCACGCTGGCTTCGATGGAACAACGAGCGGCGCGTCCTCTCAGGAACGATGAAATGAATCTCAAAAAGTGGCTGGCCGCCGCCGTGGTGGTGGCATTTGCAGGCGCAGGCGCCTGGGTTTTCCTCGGCACCGGCTCCGCGCCCGCGCCGCAGTCGACCTTTGTCCTGCTGGACGGCTCGACCAAGACCACCGAGCAGATGAAGGGCCGCGTGACCCTCGTGAACTTCTGGGCCACGAGCTGCACCACCTGCGTCGCGGAGATGCCCGAGATCGTCAGCACCTACCAGAAATACAAGGACAAGGGCTTCGACACGCTGGCCATCGCCATGCAGTACGACCCGCCGGCCTATGTGGTGAACTACGCCGAGTCGCGCAAGCTGCCCTTCCAGATCGCCATCGACAACACCGGCGCCAATGCCAAGGCCTGGGGCGACGTGAAGCTCACGCCCTCGACCTTCATCGTGGACAAGCAGGGCAAGATCGTGAAATCGTTCGTCGGCGCGCCCGACTTCGCCGAACTGCACAAGCTGATTGAAAAGCTCCTCTCGGAAGCCTGATCGATCCGCAGCTTCCCACAAGACAAAGAGGCCGACTCCATCGCTGGAGTCGGCCTCTTTGTCTTGTGCGGTCCGTCGCTTACTTGTTGCGATAGGCGTCGTGGCAGGACTTGCAGCTGTTGGCGGTCGCGCCGAACGCGGCCTTCATGCCTTCGAGCGTGCCGGTCTTGGTCGCGGCGGCCAGCTTGGCGGACTCGGCCACCAGCTTGTCGGCGTGCTCCTTGAACTTCTCGGGCTCCAGCCAGATGTCGTCCTTGGCCTTGGTGGGTGCGCCCTTTTCGGTGCCCGGACCGAAAGCCGCCCAAGGCAGCTTGGCCATCGCGGCCACCACGTCGGCATTTTCCTGCGCTGCCTTGGCGTCAAACGGGACCTTGCCCTGAGCCATCGCGCCCAGACGGCCGAAATGCTGCCCCATGACGAACAGTGCGCCCTGACGGTATTTGATGGCGTCTTCGGCCTTGGCGAACTGGGCCGAGGCGGGCAGCGCAAACAGGGTGCAGGCCGAGGCGGCAAGCATGGCGGCTAGAGCTTTGAATTTCATCGTGGTGACCTTTCTTTCTTGGTGGAATGGGGAACCCGGACACATTCACAATAGCCGACAAGGAGGTCGAAGGCATGACACATTCGCCCTTTGCCCACTATCATGAGCCATTGTGTACGCTTCCTATCGGAAGTGCACGCGGGTTGCGCTTTATTTCAAACAATGCCCACGGAATCCACCCCATGCCCCACACCTCCGTCCGCATCTGGGACCTTCCCACACGCCTGTTTCACTGGACACTGGCCGCCTGCGTGGTCGCCCTCGTAGTGACGGCCAAGCTCAACGCCATGGACTGGCACTTCCGGCTGGGCTACTGCGTGCTGGCGCTGCTGGTGTTCCGGGTGGTCTGGGGGCTGGTCGGCGGCTACTGGTCGCGCTTCAAGAGCTTTCTGTTCACCCCCGGCCAGTTCGCACGGCATCTTGCCGGCAAGGAAGACCACTCTGCCGGGCACTCTCCGCTGGGCGCGCTGTCGGTGTTCGCGCTGCTGCTCGCGCTCATCCTTCAGGTCACGACGGGGCTCATGAGCGACGATGAGATCTCCGTTTCGGGCCCGCTCGCACGCCATGTCTCGGGCGAACTGGTGAGCACCGCGACCTGGTGGCACGCCCGGATCGGCCAGTATCTGCTCTACGTGCTGGTCGGACTGCATGTGCTGGCGATCCTCGTCTACGCGGTGCGCGGCAAGAAGCTCGTCGGCCCGATGATCACCGGCGACAAGCAACTGCCCTCCGCCACCCCGTCCTCGCGCGACAGCGCGGGCACGCGCGTCGCCGCGCTGGTGCTGCTGGCCGCCGCAGGGGCGTTCGCCTGGTGGGTATCCACATTAGGGTCATTCTGAAATCGGACCGGCGCGCTCAGCGACTACACTGGGTCATCCTTGTTCTGAACGCGGACGCCTCCGCGTCATCGGCGGGAAGCGACAACGCATCTCGCGCCGATGGCCGGCCGCCGCGCCCTTGATTGCCCGTGGACGACCACTCCCCCTCCATCGACCTGATCATTCCCACGCAAGCCCACGAGATGGAAGTGGTGCGTGACATCTTCCGCGAATACGCCGGAACACTGGACGTCGACCTGTCGTTTCAGGATTTCGAAGAGGAACTGAGCACCCTGCCCGGTGAGTACGCCGCGCCGCGCGGCCAGATCCTGCTGGCCTACGTGGATGGCAGCCTCGCGGGCTGCTGCGCCCTGCGGCCTCTGGACTCCGCCGACTACACCAACGCCGCCGAGATGAAGCGCCTCTACGTGCGCAAGGCGTTCCGCGGCTTTGGGCTGGGGCGCACGCTGGTCGAGGGCATTCTGGACGCCGCTCGCCTGTCGGACTATGCCTGCGTGCTGCTCGACACGCTCGACGGCATGGAGTCCGCCCGCGCGCTCTACGCCGATCTCGGGTTTGAAGAAATCCCGCCGTACTATCACAACCCGGTCGCGGGCTCGCACTACCTCAAGGTGGATCTCGACTGAGCCGCGCGCTCGATGTCCGCAAGGCACATCGCCGCCTCATCCCACTGGTTCTCGCTGAACACCTGAACGCCGGCGGCCCTCAGCGCGGCAGCGCTCACCCCTTCGCGCTCCACGCGGACACCCGCAAAGCGGCCATCGGCGATCCATGAGCTGCCGCACGAAGGACTGCCCTCCTTGAGAACCGCCACGCGAATGCCTAACTCACGCACCAGACGCACAGCCCGTTCCGCGCCCAGCACAAAGGCCCCAGACACATCCCTGCCGTCGCGATCCACCACCCGCGCCCGGTGCACGAGCACGTCGGCGCCCGACGCGCCCGCCTCGATCTCCGCGGGAGCCCTCGGCGTGGGCAGCCCGCCCTCAGTCTCCGGGCACAGCAGGCGCAACCGTCCCTCGGCCCGCCAGCGCGCGAGCACCGGATGCGCCGATGGCCTGCTGGCGCCGTCATAACGCACCGGCACGCCCATCAGGCAGGCGCTGACCAGCACGGGCATCACGGCACGCTCCATCCGATGCTCAACACTGCCATCACACGCCGCGCATCAAACCGCCATCCACGCGCAGGTTCTGCCCGGTGATGTAGCTCGCGGCATCAGAGGCGAGAAACGCGATCGTCGCTGCGACCTCCTCCGCCTTGCCATAGCGCTGCATCGGCACGGCGGCGCGGCGCTCCTCCTTGGCCGGCAGACTGTCGATCCAGCCCGGCAACACGTTGTTCATGCGCACGCCGTCCTTGGCGTACTGGTCACAGAAGATCTTCGTGAAAGCCGCCAGGCCGGATCGCGCCATGGCCGACGTGGGAAACATCTCCGACGGCTCGAACGTCCATGCCGTGGAGATGTTCACGATGGAGCCACTCCCCTGCTTCTGCATGATCGGCGTGACGATGCGCACGGCGCGCACAACGTTGAGGAAATAGACCTCGAGTCCCTTGATCCAGTCCGCGTCCGAAATCTCCAGCAGCGGCCCCTTGGGGCCGTGCCCCGCGCCATTCACCAGCACGTCGATGCGCCCCCACCGCGCCATGACTGCGTCGACCAGCGCCTGGATGTCGGCCGCGTTCTGGTTTGACCCCGTCGCGCCCAGCCCACCCAGTTCGGCAGCCAACGCTTCGCCCTTGCCGGACGACGACAGAATCGCCACCTCAAAACCATCCGCCCGCAGCCTGCGCGCCGCTGCCGCCCCCATGCCGCTGCCTCCGGCGATGACCACCGCCACTTTCAAAGACTTCTCATTCATCATCATCTCCAAATCAGTGACTCGAATATAGCGGCCTCGGCGGCGAAGCCACGGCTTCTTCGACACCTCCGGCCCACAAAGCAAAAAGGCCCGCGGACATCATCCGCAGGCCTTCTTCATCGAACTTCCATCAGAAATTCAACGAATCACTCCATCAAGCCTTGGCTTGGCTGAGCATGGTGTCGGCATCGCTCACTTCAAACTTGCCAGGACCTTCAACGTTCAGGGTTGCCACCTTGCCATCCTTGACCAGCATGGAATAGCGGTTGCTGCGCAGGCCCAGACCCTTGCCGTTCAGATCCAGCGTCAGGCCAGTGGCCTTGGCGAAAGCGGCGTCGCCGTCGGCCAGCATGCGCACCTTGCCGTCGGTCTTCTGGTCACGCGCCCAGGCGCCCATCACAAAGGCGTCGTTCACCGACAGGCACCAGATTTCGTCCACGCCGGCCGCCTTCAGCTCGGCGGCCTTTTCCACGTAACCGGGCACGTGCTTGGCGGAGCAAGTGGGGGTGAAGGCGCCAGGCACGGCAAACACGGCAATGGTCTTGCCGGCCGAAGCCTTCTGCACGTCAACCGCGTTCGGGCCGAGGCTGCAGCCGTTGCCTTCGACTTCGGAATACTCCATCAGCGTTGCTGCGGGAAGTGTGTCGCCAACTTTGATCATTGCTTTGCTCCTTGTGGAATTGAACGAATTGGGTGCGAAAAACGCTTTCGACGCCCAAAAAGAAAAACGACCCACATTGTGGGTCGTTTCTTCAGGCCTTGCAGCCGGTAAAGCCTTTAAGGCTTACACCAGAACAGCCTTTTGCACCAAGCGGGTAGCAACCCAGTTCTTGGTCTTGGACAGCGGGCGGCTTTCCGTGATCTCGATGGTGTCACCCATCTTGAACTCACCCTTTTCGTCGTGCGCGTGATACTTGCTCGAACGAATCATGATCTTGTCATAGATCGGGTGCTTCACACGGCGCTCCACGAGCACCGTCACGGTCTTCTCACGCTTGTCGCTCACCACCTTGCCAATCAAGGTGCGCTTGAGGGATTTTTTAGCTTCCGTCATGTCGGCTCCTTAATTACTTGGCGGCTTGCTTTTCAGCAAGAATGGTCTTGGCACGAGCGATGTCGCGGCGAGTAGCCTTGAGCGTCGCTGTGTTACCCAGTTGTTGCGTAGCCTTTTGCATGCGCAGACCGAAGTGTGCCTTTTGCAGGGACTTCACTTCGGCTTCCAGGCCGGCCACGTCTTTTTGGCGGAGTTCAGCAGATTTAGTCATTTCTCATATCTCCTGATCAAGCACCGATGTGACGGGCAACGAACGTGGTGCGCAGCGGCAGCTTGGCAGCAGCCAGGCGGAACGCTTCACGAGCCAGCTCTTCGGGAACACCAACGATCTCGTAGAGCACCTTGCCGGGCTGAATTTCAGCGACGTAGTACTCTGGATTGCCCTTACCGTTACCCATACGGACTTCAGCAGGCTTGGTCGAGATTGGCTTGTCGGGGAACACACGAATCCAGATGCGGCCACCGCGCTTGACGTGACGAGAAATCGCACGACGAGCAGCTTCGATCTGGCGGGCCGTCAGACGGCCACGGTCCGTGGACTTCAAACCGAAATCGCCGAAGGCAACAGTGTTGCCGCGAGTGGCGATACCGGTATTGCGGCCTTTGTGTTCCTTGCGGAACTTACGGCGTGCAGGTTGCAGCATCTTTATTCTCCTTTGCCGTCCGCTGCTGTAGCGGGCGCGTCAGTCTTGCGAACGCGCTTAACGGCGGTTGCGTCGGTGCCACCGGCACCAGCGGGCTTGTCGCTGCCGTCAGCAGGAGCGGCGTTGGAGCCACCTGGACGACGGTTGCCGCCACGGCCTGCGCCTGGACGGCCATCACCACGACCATCACGGCCGTCGCGACGTGGACCACGTGGACGACGCTCTTCTTCAGGACGCGGTGTCTCTGCCACTGGCAGATCGTTGCGGCCCAGAGTGTCACCCTTGTAGACCCACACCTTCACGCCGATCACACCGTAGGTGGTCTTGGCTTCGGAGGTGCCGTAGTCGATGTCGGCGCGCAGGGTGTGCAGTGGCACACGGCCTTCGCGGTACCACTCGGTACGTGCGATTTCGATACCGTTCAGACGGCCGGACGACATGATCTTGATGCCCTGGGCACCCAGACGCATGGCATTCTGCATGGCGCGCTTCATGGCACGACGGAACATGATGCGCTTTTCGAGCTGCTGGGTGATCGAGTCAGCGATCAGCTTGGCATCGATTTCAGGCTTGCGCACTTCTTCGATGTTCACTGCCACTGGCACGCCCAGACGCGTCGCGAGTTCCTTCTTCAGGTTCTCGATGTCTTCGCCCTTCTTGCCGATCACGACGCCCGGACGAGCCGAGTAGATCGTGATGCGGGCGTTCTTGGCGGGGCGCTCGATCAGAACGCGCGAAACCGCGGCGTTCTTCAGCTTGGCCTTCAGGTACTCACGCACCTTGATGTCTTCGGCCAGCATGCCCGCGAAATCGCGGTTGCTTGCGTACCAACGGCTTGCCCAGTTGCGGCTAACTGCAAGGCGGAAGCCGGTTGGGTTGATTTTCTGTCCCATTTTCTTCCCTTAGGCCTTAGTTACCCACAGTCACGTACACATGGCACGTGGGCTTGCTGATGCGGTTACCGCGGCCCTTGGCGCGAGCGGTGAAACGCTTGAGTGTGGTGCCTTGCTCGACGTAGATGGTCTTGACGCGGAGTTCGTCAATATCAGCACCGTCGTTGTGCTCGGCGTTGGCGATTGCCGACTCCAGAACCTTCTTGATGATCACAGCAGCTTTTTTCTGTGTGAACTGCAAGGTGTTCAGAGCCTGATCAACCTTCTTGCCACGGATGAGATCCGCTACCAGGCGACCCTTGTCAACCGACAGACGGACGCCCCGGAGGACTGCACGTGTTTCAGACATGGTCGTTCCTTATTTCTTCTGGACTTTTTTGTCCGCGGGGTGACCCTTGAAGGTGCGCGTCAGGGCGAATTCGCCCAGCTTGTGGCCCACCATCTGGTCGGTAACATACACCGGCACGTGTTGCTTGCCGTTGTGCACGGCAATGGTCAGACCGATGAAATCGGGCAGAACCATGGAACGACGCGACCAGGTCTTGACTGGCTTCTTATCCTTGGTGGCGATGGCCTTTTCGACCTTGGCCAGCAAGTGATGGTCAACAAATGGGCCCTTTTTCAGAGAACGTGTCATTTGCTACCCCTTACTTCTTACGACGCGACACGATCATGGTCTGTGTGCGCTTGTTGTTACGGGTACGGTAGCCCTTCGTCAGGTTACCCCATGGGTCAACTGCGTGACGGCCTTCACCGGTACGACCTTCACCACCACCGTGCGGGTGATCGATTGGGTTCATTGCAGTACCGCGGACGGTTGGGCGGATACCCATCCAACGCTTCACACCGGCCTTGCCCAGTTGGCGCAGGCTGTGCTCTTCGTTGGCGACTTCACCGATCGTGGCGCGGCACTCGATGTGGATCTTGCGCACTTCGCCAGAGCGCATACGCACTTGAGCGTATGTGCCTTCGCGGGCCAGCAGCGTTGCCGAAGCACCTGCGGAACGGGCGATCTGGGCACCGGCACCGGGCTTGAGCTCGATGCAGTGGATGGTCGAACCCACCGGAATGTTGCGGATGGGCAGGGTGTTGCCGACGCGGATCGGGGCTTCCGAACCGGACAGCAGCGTTGCACCGACTTCAACGTTGCGAGGAGCGATGATGTAGCGACGCTCGCCGTCTGCATAGCACAGCAGAGCGATGTGCGCAGTACGGTTTGGATCGTATTCAACGCGTTCAACCTTGGCGGGGATACCGTCCTTGTTGCGCTTGAAGTCCACCACGCGATAGTGGTGCTTGTGACCACCGCCCTTGTGACGGGTAGTGATGTGACCGTTGTTGTTACGGCCAGCCTTCTGGAATTGTGGTTCCAGCAGAGCTGCGAACGGAGCACCCTTGTGCAGGTGATCACGTGTGACCTTCACCGTGCCACGTTGGCCCGGTGTCGTTGGTTTCAGCTTGATAACGGCCATGGTTTACGCAGCCTCCCCGGACAGGTTCAGCTCTTGACCTTCGTTCAGCAGCACATAAGCCTTGCGAACATTGTCGCGACGACCCATGGTCTTGCCAAAACGCTTGGACTTGCCCTTTGTGTTCACCACAGAAACGCCCTTGACCTCAACCTTGAACATCAGTTCAACGGCAGCCTTGATTTCAGGCTTGGTCGCGTTCTGCAGCACCTTGAATGTCACAGCGTTGGACTTTTCAGCAACCATGGTGGCCTTTTCGGACACGATGGGAGCGACCAACACTTGCATCAGTCGGCCTTCGTCGAAGGTGCGCTGTGCGGGAGTCGGATTAGTGCGGCTCATGCGAACATCTCCTTGAGCTTGTCGAGGGCACCCTTGGTGACGAGCACCTTCTTGTAGTGCACCAGCGACACCGGATCCGCATAACGTGGCTCGACGACGAACACGTTCTTCAGATTGCGGGAAGCGAGGTACAGGTTCTCGTCCACTTCGTCAGCAATCACCATCACGGATTGCAGGTTCATGGCCTTGAACTTGTCGGCCAGGACCTTGGTCTTGGGCGATTCGAGCTTGAGGGACTCGACCACGGCCAGACGACCGTCGCGGGCCAGCTGGGACAGGATCGAAGCCATACCGGCGCGGTACATCTTCTTGTTGATCTTCTGCGTGAAGTTTTCTTCAGGCAGATTCGGGAACACGCGACCACCCCCACGCCACAGTGGCGAGGAAGTCATACCGGCACGTGCGTTGCCAGTACCCTTTTGCTTGAAAGGCTTCTTGGTCGAGTGCTTGACCTGCTCGCGGTCCTTCTGGGCGCGAGTGCCTTGACGGCCGTTGGCGCGGAAGGCAACAACGATCTGGTGAACCAGGTCTTCGTTGTACTGACGGTCAAAAACGGTTTCGGGCACATCGATCTTCGATGCGGCCTGGCCTTGTTCATTCAGGAGTTCGAGCTGCATTAGTTCGCTCCTTTGGAAGCGGCTGCCTTGATGGCGGGACGCACTGTCACGAAGCCACCCTTGGAGCCCGGAACAGCGCCCTTGATCATGAGCAGTTGGCGTGCTTCGTCAATGCGAACCACGTCGAGGTTTTGGGTGGTGACGGTTTCGTCGCCGAGGTGACCAGTCATGCGCTTGCCAGGAAACACGCGACCTGGGTCCTGCGCCATACCGATCGAGCCAGGAACGTTGTGCGAACGGCTGTTACCGTGCGACGCGCGTTGCGAGGCCATGTTGTGACGCTTGATCGTGCCGGCGTAGCCCTTACCGATCGAAGTGCCTTGCACGTCGACCTTCTGGCCCACTGCGAACAGCTCTGCCACGGGCAGAGTTGCACCTGCGGCGTACTTGCCAGCAGTTTCAGCGGTCACGCGGAATTCACGGATCACTTCACCGGCTTCCACACCCGCCTTGGCGAGGTGACCGGCTTCTGGCTTGGTCACGCGAGATGCCTTGCGCGAACCGAATGTCACTTGCAGCGACACGTAGCCATCGTTCTCTTGGGTTTTCACCTGGGTCACGCGGTTGTTCGACACATCCACCACTGTGACAGGAATCGCATCCCCATCATCAGTGAACAGACGCATCATGCCCACCTTGCGGCCCAGCAACCCGAGGGAGTTGCTCAGACTCATTGATTTTCTCCAGTACTCCCGCCGCTCCGACTTCAATTGGCCAGAACGTTTGCACTCAAGTGCCAAGCACAATGTGCACGAAAGAAGGTTAATAAAACTCCACCTCTTGCCAGAGCCGGAACACTTGCGGATTCCGAAGCGGGCCTTTGCCGCGCAAAAACGCAGCAAAAAAGGCGAAGTCCAAAAGTATAACGCGGACTGCTTTTTCAAGCAAGCCCGCGTTATTCTGGTACGACGCTCTACCTTCGTCGTACCGTTTGCGCAACAACCTTAGTCGCTTATTGCAGCTTGATTTCCACGTCGACGCCGGCTGGCAGGTCGAGCTTCATCAGAGCGTCAACCGTCTTGTCAGTCGGATCAACGATGTCCATCAGACGCTGGTGCGTACGGATTTCCAGCTGGTCGCGGCTCGTCTTGTTGACGTGGGGCGAACGCAGGATGTCGAAACGCTTCATGCGTGTCGGCAGGGGCACTGGACCCTTGACGATCGCGCCGGTGCGCTTGGCGGTATCAACGATTTCGGCTGCGGACTGATCGATCAGCTTGTAGTCGAATGCCTTCAGGCGGATGCGGATTTTTTGCTTGGACATTTTGTAATTCCTGGTTGTTCAAGAATTACGCAATGATCGTGGCAACCACACCGGCGCCGACAGTACGGCCACCTTCGCGGATGGCGAAACGCAGACCTTCTTCCATGGCGATCGGAGCGATCAGCTTCACGGTGATGGACACGTTGTCACCAGGCATGACCATTTCCTTGTCGGCTGGCAGCACGATGGAGCCGGTCACGTCAGTCGTACGGAAGTAGAACTGTGGACGGTAGTTGTTGAAGAACGGAGTGTGACGGCCGCCTTCGTCCTTCGACAGAACGTACACCTCAGCGGTGAATTCCGTGTGTGGCTTGATCGAACCGGGCTTGCACAGCACTTGGCCGCGCTCGACGTCTTCGCGCTTCGTGCCGCGCAGCAGCAGACCCACGTTGTCGCCAGCTTGACCCTGGTCCAGCAGCTTGCGGAACATTTCCACGCCAGTGACGGTGGTCTTCTGGGTGTCCTTGATACCGACGATTTCGATTTCTTCGCCGACCTTGACGATACCGCGCTCGATACGGCCTGTCACCACGGTACCGCGACCGGAGATCGAGAACACGTCTTCGACTGGCATCAGGAACGCGCCGTCCACTGCACGCTCAGGCGTGGGGATGTAGCTGTCCAGAGCTTCTGCCAGACGCAGGATGGCGGGCTCGCCCTTGTCGGACTGGTCGCCTTCGAGAGCCAGCTTAGCCGAACCACGGATGATCGGGGTGTCGTCGCCTGGGAAGTCGTACTTGTCGAGGAGTTCGCGAACTTCCATTTCGACCAGCTCGAGCAGCTCTTCGTCATCGACCATGTCGCACTTGTTCAGGAACACGATGATGTAAGGAACGCCAACCTGACGGGCCAGCAGGATGTGCTCGCGGGTCTGGGGCATTGGGCCGTCAGCAGCGGAGCAGACCAGGATCGCGCCGTCCATCTGGGCAGCGCCGGTGATCATGTTCTTCACATAGTCGGCGTGACCTGGGCAGTCCACGTGAGCGTAGTGACGGCCGTTGGTTTCGTACTCGACGTGAGCGGTGTTGATCGTGATGCCGCGGGCCTTTTCTTCGGGCGCAGCGTCGATCTGGTCGTAAGCCTTGGCTTCGCCGCCAAACTTCTTCGACAGAACGGTAGCGATAGCGGCCGTCAGCGTGGTCTTGCCGTGGTCAACGTGACCGATGGTACCGACGTTGACGTGCGGCTTGGTCCGTTCAAACTTTTCTTTTGCCATTTTTTTCTCCAAAAAGAGCGGTGTGCGTGTTCAGGTTTAACGTCTGCACCCGATTGCTTGATCGTCCCGCACGCAGCAACAGGACGGCACCGGATCGCAGATTGCAAAAATTTTGCGAATTCTGCTCTGAACACCCAGCCACCGGCCGGGCGTCCAGAAAAGCGTCAATTACTTGGCGCGTGCTGCAACGATGGCTTCGGCCACGTTGCGAGGAGCTTCGGCGTAGTGCTTGAACTCCATCGTGTAGGTAGCGCGGCCTTGCGTTTGCGAACGCAGCGACGTTGCGTAGCCGAACATTTCCGACAGTGGCACTTCCGCCTTGATGGCCTTGCCGCCACCAACCATGTCTTCCATGCCCTGCACCATGCCGCGGCGGGACGACAAGTCACCCATCACGGTACCGGCGTAGTCTTCTGGCGTTTCCACTTCCACGGCCATCATTGGCTCGAGGATCACGGGGTTGGCCTTGCGAGCAGCTTCCTTGAAACCGAAGATGGCGGCCATCTTGAACGCCATTTCGTTCGAGTCCACGTCGTGGTACGAACCGAAAGTCAGAGTGACCTTGACGTCCACAACGGGGTAGCCCGCCAGCACGCCGGAAGTCAGCGCTTCGATCACGCCCTTTTCCACCGCAGGGATGTATTCGCGAGGAACCACACCGCCCTTGATGGCGTCGACGAATTCAAAGCCCTTGCCGGCTTCTTGCGGCTCGACGGTGAACACGACGTGACCGTACTGACCCTTACCACCGGATTGGCGAACGAACTTGCCGTCCACGTCTTCGACCTTCTTGCGGATGGTTTCGCGGTAGGCCACTTGGGGCTTGCCCACGTTGGCTTCCACGTTGAATTCACGCTTCATGCGGTCAACGATGATTTCCAGGTGCAGCTCGCCCATGCCGGCGATGATGGTCTGACCGGATTCTTCGTCGGTACGCACGCGGAAGGACGGATCTTCTGCAGCCAGACGCGACAGAGCGATACCCATCTTTTCCTGGTCGGCCTTCGACTTGGGTTCCACGGCCTGTGCGATCACAGGCTCAGGGAACACCATGCGCTCGAGCACGATGGGGTTGGCGACGTCGCACAGCGTTTCGCCGGTCGTCACGTCCTTCAGGCCCACGCAGGCAGCGATGTCGCCGGCGCGGATTTCGTCCACTTCCACGCGATCGTTCGCCTGCATCTGCACGATACGGCCGATGCGTTCCTTCTTGCCCTTGGTCGAGTTGAACACGGTGTCGCCCTTGGTGAGAACGCCCGAGTACACACGCACGAAGGTCAGCTGACCCACGAACGGGTCGGTCATCAGCTTGAATGCCAAAGCGGAGAAAGACTCGTTGTCGTCAGCCTTGCGCGACAGCTTCTTCTCTTCGTCTTCAGGATCGGTACCTGCAACGTCAGGAATGTCGACTGGCGATGGCAGCAGATCGAGCACGGCGTCCAGCATGCGCTGCACACCCTTGTTCTTGAACGCGGAACCGCACAGCATCGGCTGGATTTCGGTGGCGATCGTGCGCTGACGCAGACCGGCGATGATTTCCTGCTCGGAGAGCTCGCCCTCTTCCAGGTACTTGTTCATCAGCTCTTCGCTGGCTTCAGCCGCAGCTTCCACCATGCCTTCGCGCCACTTGTTGGCCACGTCGACCAGCTCAGCAGGGATGTCGCGGTATTCGAACTTCATGCCCTGGGAAGCTTCATCCCAGTAGATCGCCTTCATCTTGAGCAGGTCGACCACGCCTTCGAAGTTGTCTTCAGCACCGATTGGCACCACGATTGGCACAGGATTGGCCTTCAGGCGCAGCTTCATCTGGTCCACGACCTTGAAGAAGTTGGCACCGGTACGGTCCATCTTGTTCACGAAGGCCAGACGAGGCACCTTGTGCTTGTTGGCCTGACGCCACACGGTTTCCGACTGTGGCTGCACGCCACCCACGGCGCAATACACCATCACGGCGCCGTCCAGCACGCGCATGGAACGTTCCACTTCAATCGTGAAGTCCACGTGACCGGGGGTGTCGATGATGTTGATGCGGTGGTCTGGGCGGGACATGTCCATGCCCTTCCAGAAGCAGGTCACGGCAGACGATGTGATCGTGATGCCGCGCTCTTGCTCCTGCTCCATCCAGTCGGTGGTGGCAGCGCCGTCATGCACTTCGCCCAGCTTGTGGGTCACGCCGGTATAGAACAGGATACGTTCCGACGTTGTGGTCTTGCCTGCGTCGATGTGCGCAGAGATACCAATATTGCGATAGCGCTCGATGGGGGTTTTGCGAGCCATGATGAATCCTTGGGTTAGATCGGTTATTCAAGAACCAGCGTTCGCATATGCGAGCGACGGCTCCGTCTTCAAGGGGTCTGAATCCACGCAAGGCCGCACATGCAAAAACACGGCGGCCTTTATGGCATCGGGAGATGACCCCCCGATGACTTCCGATCGAATAATTAGAAGCGGAAGTGGCTGAATGCCTTGTTGGCTTCGGCCATGCGGTGCACTTCGTCACGGCGCTTCATCGCGCCGCCACGGCCTTCGGTCGCCTCGACCAGCTCGTTGGCCAGACGCTGAGCCATGGACTTCTCACCACGCTTGCGAGCGGCTTCCTTGATCCAGCGCATCGACAGCGCCAGACGACGCACAGGGCGCACTTCCACTGGAACCTGGTAGTTCGCACCGCCAACGCGACGCGACTTCACTTCGACCATCGGCTTCACATTGTTGATGGCCGTGACGAACACTTCCAGAGGATCCTTTTCTGGAGACTTCTTGGCGATCAGGTCGAGAGCACCGTAAATGATGCGCTCTGCAACAGCCTTCTTGCCGCCTTCCATGATCACGTTCATGAATTTGGACAGCTCTACGTTGCCGAACTTTGGATCCGGCAGAATTTCACGTTTGGGGACTTCGCGACGACGTGGCATTTTTTCACCTCTATCTTTGCTTCAGTTGGCGTCTTTTCAGACACCGCGAGAGCCAAAACTGGACTCCCACTTACTCGACCCACACAAAACATTTGCGCTTCGGGTCACTACGCTCTATCTCGCGCCACGCGGGATACAGCACCTACTAATTCGTTCAAAAAACCAGGGCTTACTTGGCCTTTGGCTTCTTGGCACCGTACTTCGAACGGGCTTGCTTGCGATCCTTGACGCCTTGCAGGTCAAGCGAACCGCGCACGATGTGGTAACGCACACCTGGCAAGTCCTTCACACGGCCGCCGCGCACCAGCACGACGCTGTGCTCTTGCAGGTTGTGGCCTTCACCGCCGATGTACGAGATGACCTCGAAACCATTGGTCAGGCGAACCTTGGCAACCTTACGCAGAGCGGAGTTTGGCTTCTTAGGCGTCGTGGTGTACACGCGGGTGCACACGCCACGGCGCTGTGGGCAGTTTTCCATAGCAGGGCTCTTGGATTTAACAACTTCGACCGTGCGGCCCTGACGCACGAGTTGGTTAATGGTTGGCATTAAAAATGTCCCTAAACGTGAATTTGCTTCGTGAAAGCAAAAGGTTTATCCGCCCAGTTTCCCTCGTCAAAGGACTGAAAGCGAAAACGTGAATCCCTTCGGAATTTCCGAAAAGCCTTCTAATGTATCAGCTTGGCGATTTTCAAGCAATCGTTGTTGCATTTCACCCCCGCATCCCATTCGCTGCTGGCACCGCGAAAACAACAATGCCCACCGGTTTCGCGGTGGGCATAGGCTTGCAGGCTGCTTGCCCGCCTGTTCTCTTGCTCCTCCATCAGGAGCAAACAAGTCTCGGGGTCACTTGATCCACAGCCGGATCGCATCCCAGGCACGGCCGAAGATGCCTGCCTGCGGCACGTCTTCCAGAGCCTCCAGAGGCACGGAGCCGACCTGCTGATCACCCAGCATGACCTTGAGTGTACCGATCTTCTGGCCCTTGGTGAACGGGGCGATCAGTGGATCCTGACGCTCGATCTGCGTCGTCACCTTGCCGGCACTGCCCGATGGCACGGTGATCACGATGGCTTCCGGACGGCCGATCTTGATCTTGTTGAGCGTGCCCTTCCAGACGTCCGGCGTCGCTGCGGGAGCGCCGGCGTCGAACAGCTTGACGGAGTCGAACGCGGTGTAGCCCCAGTTCAGCAGTTTCTGCGATTCGTTGGCACGGGCGGATTCGCTGTTGGTGCCGAGCACGATGGAGATCAGGCGACGCTGGCCGACATTCGGAAAGTCGCGCTTGGACGTGGCCACCAGGCAATAACCGGCGGCGGCGGTATGACCGGTTTTCAGGCCATCGACGGTCGGGTCACGGAACAGCAGCGAGTTGCGGTTGTAGCTGTTGGACTCGGGCGTGCCGGGATAGCGGTAGTTCTTGGTCGAGTAGTAGTGCATGTACTCCGGGAAGTCCTTCATCAGCCGCTGCGAGAGCGTCGCCAGATCGCGCGCGGTGGTGAGGTGACCGGGGGCGGTCAGGCCTTCCGGGTTCATGTACTTGGTGTTGGCCATGCCAAGCGCCTTGGCCTGCTCGTTCATGAGGCGCACGAAGTTCTCTTCGCTGCCGCCCACGCCTTCGGCCAGCGCCATCGAGGCGTCGTTGCCGGACTGGATGATCATGCCGCTGATCAGGTCGTTGAACTTCACCTGCATCTTGGGGTCGATGAACATGCGCGAGCCGGGCATCTTCCAGGCCTTGACGCTCACCGGCAGGGTCTGCTCGAGGCTGACCTTCTTGGCGCGCAGCGCGTCGAACACCACGTAGGCCGTCATCAGCTTGGTGAGCGAAGCGGGCTCGATCTGCGCATCGATGTCCTTGGCGGCGAGCACCTGGCCGGCGGTCACGTCCACCAGCAGGTAATTGCGCGCGGCGATTTCCGGTGGTTGGGGGACCTGGGCCAGCGCCAGCGTGGGGACCAGCAGGGCAGCGCATGCGAGGTTTCGCATCGTGGACAGAACAGACTTCATGGGATCAGGCAATCGGAAACAAAAACAAAAACGAAATGGAGTGAGCCTGGCCCGCGGCAGGCACGGGCCGCAGTGCTCACAGCGCAGAAGCGGAACGCAGATGCCTCAGCACCAGCCCCTTGAGAAGCGGCAATTGTCCGTGAAAGAAATGACCGCCCCCGGGAACGACGGTAACCGGGAGTATCTGAGGCCGCGCCCAGTCCATGACCGAGGACAGCGACACGGTATCGTCCGCCTCTCCATGAACGATCAGCGAGCGCTCGTGAAGTTCCTGCGGAATCGGCGCCACCTTGAATCGGCTTGCGGCCGTGCCGACGAACACGATCTGCTCGATCCGGCGCGAAGTGGCCAGCTTTTCGACCGCGTGGCTGGTGACGAAGGAGCCGAACGAGAAACCGGACAGCGCAATCGGCCCTTCGGGCGCCACCTGTTCGATAACGGCCAGCAGATCGTCAAGCTCTCCCGCGCCGTTGTCGTGCACACCCTCGGTCGCGCCGACGCCGCGGAAATTGAAACGCACCGTCGTCCAGCCGCTTTGCACGAAGGCGCGCGCCAGCGTCTGCACGACCTTGTTGTCCATGGTGCCGCCGAACAGCGGATGCGGATGGGCGACGATGGCGATGCCGCGCGGCGCGGCATCCGCAGCCAGAACGGCCTGATCGCGCAGGGCTTCAATGGAGCCCATGGGGCCGGTCAATGTCAGGCGTTCGGTTTGAGCGTTCACGTCAAGCTACCGTTGAGAGAGGGCCACGCCGCGCGTTGGGCGTGACAAAACACAGAATCGGGGCGGGTGCGACGGGCGGCGCGGTCAGCGGCCGACATCGGGCGGGGTCAGAAGTCGCTCGACCACCTTGCCGTTCTTGAGATGCGATTCGACGATCTCGTCGATGTCGCTCTCGTCGACGTAGGTGTACCAGGTCTCTTCGGGGTAGACGACCGCGATCGGCCCACCTGCGCAGCGGTCCAGACAGCCCGCCTTGTTGACCCGCACCTTGCCGGGGCCCGCGAGGCCCGCGGCCTTGACGGCGGACTTGCAGCGGTCGAACGCGCCCTGTGCACCGTGGTGCGCGCAGCTCTCCTCGCCGTTCTGACGGTCGTTCAGGCAAAAGAAGATGTGACGCTGGTAGTAGCCAGCCTTGGAGCCCATCTTCGCGTCCGTTGTCTTGGTGCTGTCGGTCATGCGGGGAATTCTAGGCCTCATCACTGCGCCGCGACACTCTCATCACCACATACACCAGTGCAGCATAAGGCCAGATCCAGCCCAGCCATTGCGCCACGCCGTAGAAACGGATGAAGCGCCCCTGCTCCCAGGCCTGCAGCATCTGCGCGAAATAGGCGCTCGCGGGGGCCTGGTTGAGCAGATTCAGATGCAGCATCAGCGCCAGCAGCAGCAGCGCCGCGCAGACCCGGCGCGGCACGAGCACCAGTGCCATCGCCAGGGTGATTCCAAGGCCCATGCCGATACGCGTCGGCATGCTCTGCCATTCCCATGCATGGCTTGGTCCGTAGCTGAGCAGGAAGGTGAGCGCGGTGACCCCGACGCCCACCACCGCCGTCACGAGCGTGAAGATCGCACGCCGCGCCACGCCGCGAATGATGCAGTAACCCAGCAGGCAGGGAATCAGAATGCCCAGCATCACGGCCAGCAGCTCCCGCCCCGGCGACAGCGGCTCCAGCACGTCGTCGGTGACGGGCAGCCATTCGATGAAGGGCGTGTCGGAAAACCATTCCGTGAGCGCCATCTCGAGCCGCTCCCACATCTGCCCGAGCCCGAACGGCACCGACGCCGGAAACAGCAGCGCGATCGGCCACATCGCGAGCAGCACCAGCGCGCCGCGCGCCTGCGGCACGAACCAGCGCTCGCGAAAACGACTCCAGCGCGAGATCGCACCGAGCTTCTCCAGCAGCGCGGCGAGCAGCGCACCGATCAGCGTACCCGCCGCGTTGAGCACCAGATCCATGTTGGACGGCACGCGGCGCGGCAGGTAGATCTGGGTGAACTCCATGGCGAGCGACAGCAGCGTGCCCGCCAGAAACGCCACGGGCACTGCCGAGCGCGTCCAACCGGTGCGCAGCAGCGCCAGCGCCAGCAAAAAACCGAGCGGCGCATAGCCCGCGATGTTGGTGTTGACGTCAAACCAGGTCCAGTACGGCGGCGGAATTCGGGCGAACAGAAAGACCCGTGGATCCACGCCCTGCGAACGCCAGCCGTCGAACGGAAACAGGCTCGCAAAGACAATCAGCGCCGCATAGATCAGCGCAAGAGGCCAGGCGGATGTCTTGTGCATGTCCGTGAATGCCCGGCTGCGTCGTCAGAACGGCTTGAGCACCACCAGCAACACGGCACCGAGCAGCAGGAACACGGGCACCTCGTTGAACCAGCGGAACCATACATGCGAACGTGTCGACTGACCGCTCGCGATCTTGCGCAGCAGCACGGCACAGGCGTGGTGATAGCCGATCACCAGCAGCACGATGAACAGCTTGGCGTGCATCCAGCCCTGCCCCCGCCCGATGCCGTAACCCAGCCAGAGCCACAGCCCGAGGCCCAGCGCCGGAACGGCGATCATCGTGGTGAAACGCAACAGCTTGCGCGCCATGAGCAGCAGCCGCTCACGCTCGGCCAGCGAGCCGGGCGTGACCATCGCGAGATTCACAAAGATGCGCGGCAGATAGAACAGCCCCGCAAACCAACTGGCGATAAAGACGATGTGAAAGGCTTTGACCCAGAGCATTGGAGCAGTGTAAGCCAGCCCGGGTTTGCATTTGCACACTTTCAGATGCGAAAAGTCATGTCAGCAGCCGCCGGAACGCGCCCGCCATTGCCCCTCGGTGCCGCCCACGGCATTCAAGGCCTCACGGACGAAGCGATATCCGCGATAACAATTGGAAACCACAATGGAATAGACAACGGCTATGATTTATTACATCGATTCACATCAAGGCGGAGATAGCAGAT
The DNA here is from genome assembly GCF_015354245.1 of Diaphorobacter caeni. Lineage (GTDB taxonomy): Bacteria > Pseudomonadota > Gammaproteobacteria > Burkholderiales > Burkholderiaceae_C > Diaphorobacter_A > Diaphorobacter_A caeni. Next base: position 337,517 of record NZ_JADKYZ010000005.1, on the reverse strand, counting down.
GAAAAAACGTTTGATCACAGCACTGGCACTGACCAGCGGTCTGGCTCTCACGGGTTGCGACACCCTGAGTTCGGGCAACCTCGGCGGCATGATCGAAGGCGGCTCGTCGGCCATGAAGGCCATGAGCCTGTCGGATTCCGACATCGTCACGCTCTCCAACGAGTCGTGTGAAGCCATGGACGCGAAGAGCCAGATCGCGCCCGCCGGCAGCAAGTACACCCAGCGCCTGAATAAGGTGATCTCGGGCATGCCCGGCACCATCAATGGCAAGAAGGCCGTCTACAAAGTCTACATGACCAACGACGTGAACGCCTGGGCCATGGCCAACGGCTGCATCCGCGTCTACAGCGGTCTGATGGACCTGATGAACGACGACGAACTGCGCGGCGTGATCGGCCACGAAATCGGCCACGTCGGCCTCGGCCACAGCAAGGCCCGCATGCAGACCGCCTACGCCGCGTCGGCGGCCCGCACCATCGCCGCCAGCTCGGGCGGTGCCGTGGCGGCGCTGTCGCGCTCGCAGGCGGGTGATCTGGCCGAAAAGGTCATCAACGCCCAGTTCTCGCAATCGCAGGAATCGGCGGCTGATGATTACTCGTTCGACCTGCTGACCGAAAAGAAGATGAACCGCCAAGGCCTCGTGACCGCCTTCCAGAAGCTGGCCAAGCTGAGCGGCGGCAGCAGCGGCGCCAGCTCCATCATGAGCTCGCACCCACCATCCGAAGCACGCGCCAAGCGCATGCAGGATCGTCTGGACGGCAAGAAGTAAAAACGCCGAACTGACCGGAATTTGATTGCGGCGCATTCCTGACCGGGAATGTGCCGAAACCGTTGCACAGCACTACAGCCCTGTTTCGATTTCTACGGATTGGATTGAGCGAGGTAGTGACTCCTTTGGCGTCCCCAATTGCTTGGGGACGCCATTTTTTTGTTTTCGCTTTTGTTGTGCGAGGCTTTGGGCTTCGATGGCTGGTCTTGCCTTTGGCGTATTGGTATGGACCAGAGAGCTCAGCTCGCTTCATTGGTCTGCGGTTGAATGCGGGAGAAGAAGCCCTCTTTTGCCTTTGTTTTGAGTGCTGCTTTCCACAGGTCAAAACATCGTGCCGACACCCTCTACTCAATGTGGAGCACAATTTCGGCATGCATCTCTCCAATCCGACTCCATTTCCGATCAACCGTCCGCGCCGTCTGCGCCGCGACGCCTTCACCCGCAACCTGGTGCGCGAGAACGCGCTTTCGCCGCATGATCTGATCTATCCGGTGTTCGTGCATGAGGGCACGAACAAGCGCGTGGCTGTGCCGTCCATGCCGGGAGTGGATCGCCTGAGCCTGGATCTGCTTCTGCCCGTGGCCGAGGAGTGCGTGAAGCTCGGGATTCCGGTGCTGTCGCTGTTTCCCTCGATCGAGCCGGAACTCAAGACGCCCGACGGCAAGGAAGCGCTGAACCCCGACGGCCTGATTCCGCGCGTGGTGCGCAAGCTGAAGGCTGAGTTCCCCGATCTGGGCGTGCTCACCGACGTGGCGCTCGACCCCTACACCAGCCACGGCCAGGACGGTCTGCTGGACGAAACCGGCTACATCATCAACGACGACACGGTCGAGATCCTCGTCGGCCAGGCGCTGGCGCACGCCGACGCGGGCGTGGACATCGTCGCGCCCAGCGACATGATGGACGGCCGCATCGGCGCGATCCGCGAGGCGCTCGAGTCGCATGGCCACATCCACACCCGCATCATGGCCTACAGCGCCAAGTACGCAAGCGCGTTCTACGGCCCGTTCCGCGACGCGGTGAACACGCGCGGCGCGCTGGGCAAAGCCGACAAGAACGTCTACCAGATGGACCCCGGCAACTCCGACGAGGCGCTGCGCGAGGTGGCAATCGATCTGGCCGAAGGTGCGGACATGGTGATGGTCAAGCCCGGCATGCCGTATCTGGACATCGTTCGCCGCGTCAAGGACGAATTCCACGTGCCCACCTTCGCCTACCAGGTCAGCGGCGAATACGCCATGATCAAGGCCGCCGCCGCCAACGGCTGGCTGGACCACGACAAGGTGATGATGGAAGCGCTGCTGGCCTTCAAGCGCGCCGGTGCAGACGGCGTCCTGACCTATTTCGCGATTGACGCCGCGAAGCTGATGAAGAGCGCCTGAGTCAACACGGTCTTCAGGCGTGTTGTCGATCTCCACACGCTCTCAGCGCCTTCCCGGGCCACAATGGGGGCTGCGCATTTATTGCCGGAGCCCCCGTTGTCTGAACAGAATCCCGCAGCCTTCCGCGTTTTCCATGTCCGTCCCGGCATGCCCGCGCACGAGCTTTTCGAGTTGCCGACCGCAGCGCCGGAGGGCGGATTCTTCTGGATCGCCTGCACGCGCAGCTTTCTGAGCGAACACCTGCAGCGCGCCCAGACCACGGTGCAGGCCGTCACCGGACAACAGATCGTGGATCTGCACGTCTCCGACCTGCTCAACGCGCAGCTCCCCTCCCACTACGACTACACCTCGCAGTACGACATGCTGGTGTTCCGGCGGCTGGCGATGAACAGCAAGCAGACGACCGCCGTCCCGGCCGATCCTCACGACCGGCAGGGCGAAACACCCGGCCCCGCCACGCCGGCGCTGCGCCGCATCCGCACCAGCGCCGTGGGCTTCGTCGTTTTCGATCAGCTGCTGTTCTCGGTGCATCCGGACGACTGCACGGTGCGCGACGCCTATGCGACGCGGCTGCTGGCACTCCAGACGAATGGCGTGGCCAATGGAACAGCGCCGCCGCCCGTGGCCGACGCCCCCATCAGCAACCTGCCGCAGGAAACCCGGCAGCGCGACCTGCGCGCCGGCCCGATCACCGCGCCGCGCATGCCCACCAGCCCCGCCGACGTCATGCTGCGCGTGGTGAATCTCATCGTCGACGGGTATCTCGACCTGCGCCGCGAACTCTCGCGCCAGCTCGATCACTGGCAGGTCGAGCTGCTGCGCCCGAGGGCCCGGGGCATCAACTGGACCGCGCTGCTCGAATCGCGTCTGGCATTGCACCAGCTCGACGAAATCTGCGAAGACCAGCGCACCGCCGTGCAGGACTGGATCGACGCTCTGGAAGGCTGGCCGGTGCCGGAAACCTCCGTGGCCGTGCGCGAAGTCGAGCTGCTCAAGGTCCGCAGCCGGGACGTGCTGGAGCACATCGAGCGCGTGGTCCACCACGTGCGCCGCCTCGAGCAAAGCGCGGAGACGGCCGTGCAGATGCATTTTTCGCTGCAGAGCAACCGCACCAACGACATCATGCGCACGCTCACCGCGCTGACCGCCGTGTTCCTGCCGCTGAACCTGATCGCGGGCATCTTCGGCATGAACTTCGAGTTCATCCCGTTCCTGCACGTCAAACAGGGCTTCTGGTGGGCGATCAGCACCATGGCGCTGATCGCCCTCGGGCTCACGCTGCTGTTCTGGCGCAAGCGCTATCTGGCACGCACCGGACAAGGCTGAACGGGCGGCGCCGTGCCTGCCGACGCGAAAGCGCTTCAGCCAACGTGCTTGGCGAAGAACGCCTGCGTGCGCTCGTCGGCCAGCTTCGACGCCGCCGCATCGAACGAGCCGCGTTGATCGCAATTGAAACCGTGGTCGGCCGCGTACAGATGCACCTCGATCTCGGGGTGCGCCTGCTCGAGCGCCTTCACGCTGCCCACCGAAATGTGCGCATCCTTGTCGCCAAAGTGCGCAAGCAGCGGCACCTTGGGCTGGCGGGCGATTTCGGCGGGAGTGGTCACTCCGCCGCCGTAGTAGGGCACGGCTGCCGAAAGGCCGTTCAACGTGGCCGCCGCGCGCCACGTCAGCAGGCCGCCCCAGCAGAAGCCGAAGAGGCCGACCTTCTTGCCGCCCGATTCCTTGGCGGCGTAGTCAATGGCGGCCTGAATGTCAGGCATCACGCCCGGTGCCGGAAGCGCCTCGGTACGGGCCTTGAGGTCCATGCCGGCCTTCATGTCGTCGCCGGTATAGCCCAGTTCCACGTCCTTCTGCACGCGGGTGAAGGTGGCCGGCGCGACCACCAGATAGCCGCGCGCGGCCCAGCGGTCGGCAACCGAGCGGATGTGCGAGTTCACGCCGAAGATTTCCTGCAGCACCACCAGCGCCCCGCGCGGCGCGCCCTCGGGCTTGGCGACGTAGGCTGGAGCGGTAAAGCCATCGGCTGACGTGAGATTGGTGAAAGCGCCCATTTGGCAAGTCTCCGGATGATTGAAAAATAGGGGGGCGATGCGCGTGAGTCGATAAAACCACACATGCGACCGCACAAGCATGCAGCAGATGCGCCAGCCCTTGGGATTTGACGACAATCTGGCGGAACCGATATTGGCATAAACGGAGACTTGCTTTGAACAAGATCGCACTCATCACTGGCGGCAGTCGCGGCATTGGAGCGGCAACGGCGTTGCTCGCGGCAAGCCAGGGCTGGGCCGTGGCGATCAACTACGTGCGCCATGCCCACGCGGCCGAAGACCTCGCCCGCAAGATCCGCGGCGCGGGCGGTACGGCCATCACCATCCAGGCCGACGTCTCGGTCGAGGCCGACGTGATCACCATGTTCGACACGCTCGACCACGAACTCGGCCGCATCACCGCGCTGGTCAACAACGCGGGCGTGGTGGACCACGCCTCGCGCGTCGACCAGATGCTCGGCGACCGCCTGCGCCGCATGTTCAGCATCAACGTGCTGGGCAGCTTCTACTGCGCGCGCGAGGCGGTGCGCCGCATGAGCACCCAATACGGCGGCGAAGGCGGCAGCATCGTCAACGTCTCGAGCGCCGCGTCGCGTCTCGGCTCTCCCCATGAATATGTCGACTATGCGGCCGCCAAGGGCGCCATCGACGTGATGACCATCGGCCTTGCCAAGGAAGTGGCCGCCGAGGGCATTCGCGTGAACGCCGTGCGCCCCGGCTTCATCGAGACCGAGATCCATGCGAGCGGCGGTCGCCCCAACCGGGTGAACGACCTGATTCCCGGCGTTCCCATGGGGCGCGGCGGCACGCCCGAGGAAGTGGCCGAGAGCATCGTCTGGCTGATGTCCGACGCCTCGCCTTTCACCACCATGTCCTTCCTCGAAATCTCCGGGGGCCGCTGATGGATCTGAAACCGCTCATCTCGCTGCTGGCCATCGTCAATCCGCTGGCCATCGTGCCGTTCTTCATCCACTACACGCAGGGCTTCAGCGACGAGCAGAAACGCCAGACGGTGCGCACCGCCGCGTTCAGCACGTTCCTCGTGATCTCGGGCTGTGCGCTGCTGGGCCTGCAGGTGCTCGATTTTTTCAACATCTCGCTGCAGAGCTTCCAGGTCGGCGGCGGCATGCTGCTTTTGATCAGCGCGATCAACATGCTCAACGCGCGCCCTGCCGAAGACAAGCCGAACAGCGAGACGCTGGAAGCCGGCGCCGAAAAGGCCGCCATGGGCAACAGCATCGCCGTCGTGCCGCTGACGATCCCGCTGCTGACCGGCCCGGCCGCCATGTCCACCGTGGTGATCTACGCCAATCAGGCGCACACCATCTGGCAGCATGTGGTGCTGCTCGGCTACGGCCTGGTGCTCGCGGGCGCGGTGTGGGTCTGCTTCTCGCTCGCCGAGCCGATCTCGCGCGTGCTCGGCAAGACCGGCATCAACGTGATGACGCGACTCATGGGCCTGATCCTCGCCGCGCTGGCCGTGGAGGTCATGGCCGTCGGTCTGCAGAAGCTGTTCCCGATTCTGACCACCCGCTACCCGCCGCTGTGAAGCAAGATTGAACCGCCGCATGCCCGCACGACTCCTCCTCGTCGAAGACGATCCCGCGATTGCCCGCACCGTGATCTACACGCTGGAGCGCGAAGGCCTGCAGGTCAGCCACAGCCTGCTGCTGGGCGACGCGCGCGCGCAGCTCGTCGCCACGCGCTTCGATGCGCTGATCCTCGACGTCGGCCTGCCCGACGGCAACGGTCTCGAACTGCTGCGCGAGCTGCGCCAGCACCCGCAGCACCAGTCGACGCCGGTGCTGGTGCTGAGCGCCCATGGCGAAGAGATCGACCGCGTGCTCGGCCTCGAACTCGGCGCCGACGACTATGTCGCCAAACCGTTCAGCCCGCGCGAACTTGCGGCCCGCGTGAAGGGCCTGCTGCGCCGCGCCGCGCCGATTCCGCCCGCATCCGCGCCGCAGCCGGACGGGCGCGGCCCGTTCCATGACGACGCGGTCGGCCAGCGCATGCGCTTCAACGGTCAGCCGCTGGCGCTCACCCGGCGCGAATACCGGCTGCTGTCCACGCTGCTCGCCGGAGCCGGCCGCATCCACTCGCGCGACCACCTGCTCACCGCCGCCTGGGGCGACGACAGCGAGAGCACCGACCGCACCATCGACACCCACATCAAGACCCTGCGCGCCAAGCTGCGCGCGGTGGACGCGAGCTGCGACTACATCAGCACGCATCGCGGCATGGGCTATTCGCTCGAAGTGCCCAAGGGCTGATCCGCCATGCGCCTCGGCCTGCGCCTGCTGTTCGCTTTCTTTCTGATCAACGGCATCGCCGCGTTCTTCGTGCTGCGGGTGTTCACCGCCGAGATCAAGCCGAGCGTGCGCGAAGTGATGGAAGACATGATGGTGGACACCGCCAACATCCTCGCCGAACTCGCGAGCGAAGAAGTGGCGAGCGGGCACATGAGCCTCGCCAATCTGCGCACGCAGGACAGCACGTTCGCGCGCAGCGTCAAGCGCTATGCGATGCGGCCGGTGGACGCGAGCATCTGGGGGCTCTCCAAGCAGTCGCTGGACTACCGCATCTACGTGGTGGACGCGACCGGCCACGTGATCTTCGACAGCGAGGGCCGCGCCGAAGGCATGGACTACTCGCGCTGGCGCGACGTGGCGCTCACGCTGAAGGGCCAGTACGGCGCCCGCGCCTCGCGCGACGTGGCGGACGACGATTCGAGCGGCGTGATGTACGTGGCCGCGCCGATTCTCGTCAACGACCGGATCATCGGCGCGCTCACCGTCGCCAAGCCCACGCGCACGGTGCAGCGCTTCATCGAGCGCGCCGAGCGCAAGGTGCTCAAGGGCGGCGTGCTGCTGCTCTCGCTCTCGGCGCTGGTCGGCATCGCGATCACGCTGTGGATCGTCTGGCACGTGCGGCGGCTGCGCGACTACGCGCTGAGCGTGCAGGCGCCCACCAGCACCTCGAGCGCCACGCCGCCCGTGCCCGAAGTGCCGGGCGAACTGGGCGATCTCGCGCGCGCCATGGACCACATGCGCGAGCGGCTTGAAGGGCGCGACTACATCGAGGGCTATGTGCGCGCGCTCACGCACGAGCTCAAGAGCCCCGTGGCCGCCATTCGCGGCGCGGGCGAGCTGCTGCAGGACGATCTGCCGCCAGCCGACCGCGAACAGTTCGCGGCGCAGGTGGTCGAGCAGAGCGAGCGTCTGCAGCGCCTGATCGACCGGCTGCTGGAGCTCAGCAAGCTCGAGCAGCGCCAGCACGCCGATCCGGCCAAACCCGTGTCCCTGCATGGCTGCGCCGAGCACGCGCTCGCGCAATGCTCGGCCCGCGCACGTCAGCGCCGTGTTCAACTGGTTCTTTCAGGCGCAGGCGCGAGCGGCCCGTGGGAGGCCGATCTCGTCACCCTTGCCATCGGCAACCTGATCGACAACGCCATCGACTTTTCGCCCGAAGGCGGCACCGTGCGCATCGAGGTGCAGGGCAACCACGTCAGCGTCAGCGACGAAGGTTCCGGCGTGCCCGAGTACGCGCTGCCGCGCCTGGGCGAGCGCTTCTTCACCACCGCGCGGCCCGACGGCACGCGCAGCGGCTCGGGTCTCGGCCTCGCCATCGTGCGCCGCGTGCTCGACCTGCATGGCGGCGACTGGCAGCTCAGCAACCTGCATCCGGGCTTCCGCATCCGCCTGCAATTCGGGCATTGACCAAATACGCCCCCTGAGTCGCTTGGGGCCGCGCCAGTTTCATGCGCTGCAGGAAGCGCGACGCCTCACTGATCACTGGTCACTGGTCACTGGTCACTGGTCACTGGTCACTGATCCGTGATTGAGAGAGTGACTTCACCCTCGCTTCACAAACTTCATTTCGTCATCACGCCACGCGCAAAAACTGCGCTCCATGAAACACCCATCATGGAGCCATATCTTGAGATTCCCCCTCCTCACCAAACTGACGGCGCTGCTGCTCGTCATCGTGCTGTTGATGTTCGGTCTGTCGATGATCGAAGGCGTGGTGCGCGACCGCCAGTACTACCGCAGTGAAACCGAGCGCAGCGTGGTGCAGAGCCTCGCGGGTTCGCAGACGCTCGTTGGCCCGATCATCCACAGTTCCTGCGTCGAGAGCTGGGATGTGGTCAGCGGCACCGGCAAGGACCGCAGCGTGCAGGAGCATCGCCGCGAGTTCATGCTCACGGCCCTGCCGGAGAACCTCAAGGTGCGCACCGGCGCGGTGATGGAGGAGCGCGCACGCGGCCTGCACAAGGTGAACGCGTACACGCTCAAGGCCCACGTGACCGCCGAATGGCCGGGCCTGGCGCAGCTGCAGCCCCAGCGTTCGATGAAAGAGTCGCGCATGCAGTGCGGCGCGCCGATCCTGATGATGGGCGTGGGCGACGCGCGCGGCATCCGCACCGCGCAGATGGAACTCGACGGCAAGAGCGTTTCGCTCAAGCCCGGCACCTTCCACCCGATCTACACGCGCGGCCTACATGCCTCGCTGCCCGATTCCATCCGCAGCGACAAGGACCCCGTGAACGTCTCGCTCGACCTCGAACTGGTGGGCACGCGGAACGTCTCCTTCGTGCCGATCGCGGGCAACAACGACGTGCAGATGCAGAGCGGCTGGCCGCACCCCTCGTTCGCGGGCCGGTTTCTTCCGTCCGAGCGGGACGTGAGCGACGAGGGCTTCCAGGCCAACTGGCGCGTGTCGTCCCTCGCCACCACCGCGCAGCAGGACGTGCGCCTCGGTCGTCGCGTCTGCAATGCGGGAGCGGATCCGGAAGACCAGTACGGCGCACGCACCTACAGTCCCCAAGAGGCCGCTGTCGCAGCCAACGAGGTCTCGACGATTCCAACCCAGCCCGCCCCGGGCTGCGCCGACAGCTTCAGCGTCTCCTTCGTCGATCCGGTGAACCCCTATTCGCTGTCCGACCGGGCGATCAAATACGGCGTGCTGTTCATCGCCCTCACCTTCGTCGCCGTGGGTCTGTTCGAGCTGATGAAAAAGCTGCGCGTGCACCCGGTGCAGTACCTGCTCGTCGGCGCCGCGTTGTGCAGCTTCTTCCTGCTGCTGGTGAGCCTTTCCGAGCACCTGTCGTTTGGCCTGTCGTACGCGATGGCCTCGGGGGCCTGCGTGCTGCTGCTGGGCTACTACGCGAGCCACATCCTCGGGGGCTGGAAAATGGGCTTTCCGTTCGGTCTCGGCATCGCGCTGCTCTACGGCATGCTCTATGTGCTGCTGCAACTCGAGCAGACCGCGCTCGTCGTCGGTGCGATCGCGCTGTTCGTGGTGCTGGGTGCGGTGATGGTGCTGACGCGCAAGGTGAACTGGTACGAGCTCACGGCGCGCAACAACGGAAGCGGCAACAACAACAGCAACATCAACAAGCCACACGAAGGAGCCGCAGCATGATCACCCTCGCCCGCCCCGAGTGCAGCGGCCCATCGCTGTCGCATGACGAAGTCCAGCGCGTGCAGCGCTACCACGACCGCCTGACCCGGGCGCTTGCCGCGCGCGACCAGCAGTCGCTGCGACGCGCCAAGCAGCGCGTGCTGGCGGCCGCCTACGCCCCGAGGCGACGCATCGGCTCACCCGCGTTCCGCAACGCGCTGCGGCAGCTCTCGTGGCACATGGCGGCCATGCTGCTCACGCGGGACCGGGCCCGTTGACGATCAGTGAACGGCAGCGGCGTGCGCCTCATCGCGCTCTTGCGCTTCGTCCTCACCCGAGGAGCACGCGCCGCCGCAGCCATGGATGGGCTCGCTGGGCAGGAGATCCGGAGAGGTCACCTCGCCCGTGAGCGGGTTGTAGCCCACGCGGCGCAGGTGCAGCGCGAGCGCCGCGTCCATCATCTGCGTGTGCTGCACCACCCAGACCGCGAGCTCGCGGCCCATCTCGCGCAGCACGAACAGTTCGCCCTTTTCCGCACGCACCAGCCCCTCGCGCATCACCTGCAGCACCACCTTGTGCTGCACGCTGTGGCAGTTGCCCGAGGCAAAGTGCGTCGCCTCCATCCAGCGGTCTTCCTGGCCGAAGTGATGTTCCGTATGGGTGATCAGGTCCTCCCACACAGGAATCAGCTCGACGTCCTCCGCCGCGTCCACCGCCTGCAGCAGCTCGACGAATTCCCTGTGCGTGTCGTCCATCATCGGCAGGTCCAGCGCCAGCTCCTCGGACCATCTGAGAGTGCTCATTGCTTGTAGCTCCTTTTCGGTTGAGCCTGAAGCAAGCATCGCCATATGCCATGGATTTGTTTCAGGTGTTGCCGAAGGTTAGAAGCCCAAGAGTGCATACACTTTGATATACATCAGCGCCTGACGGCACCGACATGCAGGCCGCAAGCGACGGCTCCATCAGCCACCGCATTCGGAGCCGGCACGGCCTGGGTTAGATGGCCGGATAGCTGCCCGTGCCATCGGGCCACGGCGTGAGCACTTCAAACCCTGTCTCCGTCACCACCACCATGTGCTCCCACTGCGCGGAGAGCGACTTGTCATTGGTGATGACCGTCCAGCCGTCGCTGAGCTCGCGCGTGGCCGCCTTGCCCGCGTTGAGCATCGGCTCGATGGTGAAGATCATGCCCGGCTCGAGCACCAGCCCCTGGCCCTGCACGCCGTAGTGCAGCACCTGTGGGTCATCGTGATAGACCGTGCCGATGCCATGACCGCAGTACTCGCGCACCACGCCAAAGCGCTCGCGCTGCGCGATGCTCTGGATCGCATGGCCGATGTCGCCCAGCGTCGCGCCCGGCTTCACGGCACGGATGCCCGCAAGCAGCGCTTCGTACGTCGTCTCGACCAGCCGCCTCGCCTGATTGCCCGGCTGTCCCACGTAGTACATCCGGCTCGTGTCACCGATCCAGCCGCGCGGCGTGGTCACCGCCACATCCACATTGATGATGTCGCCATCCTTGAGGATCTCCGTCGCCGACGGAATGCCGTGGCACACGACGTGGTTCACCGACGTGCACACCGTCTTGGGAAACCCGCCATAGCCGATGTTCGTGGCCACGCACTGCAGCTCGTTCACGATGTAGTCGTGGCACAACCTGTCGAGATCATCCGTGCTCACGCCAGGCTGCACATGCGGCGTGAGCATCGCCAACACCTTCGCCGCCAGCCCCCCCGCCTCGCGCGACAGGTCAATCTCGTCCGCACCCCGAATCGGCACGGAGCGCACTTTTCCGCGACGACTCATGCCTTGCTCCCCACCAGACGCACTGGCGCTGCGGCGGCGCTCAGCCCCTCTTCGTCCGCCTTGCGCGCATGGGCCAGCAACAGCGCGCAGATGCCCGCGTAGTTGAGGTGTGGATGATTCTCCGCCAGCTGCCCCACGCGCAGCCAATGTTCGGCCTGTGCGTTGATGGAGCGGCTCATGGCTGAGCTGGAAAGACGGATCTGATCGTGCAGATCGTCGGAGATTTTGACGATTCCCATCCAGAAATTATACGATCCATATACAAACCATATATCCATCAAGGAAACCCACCGAGGCACGAGCGCAGCAAAGTGCCGAGCACACCTCTTCAGATCTGACTTCCGGCGGTTGTCCGAGCGGAGCGCGCAGCGCGAAGTCGAGTTCCGCCGGAGGACTTCAAAGCGCGTTTTTGATTACTTTTTGCGCGCCGAGCAAAAAGTGATTGCCCCGCCGGGGGCAGTCCCGGCCTCCGCCCTCCACCCCAAGACAACAGCGAATCAATGCGAAAGATGCAACCCGCACTCGCGGTTGTCTTCCCCCTTGGTAGGGTCCACGTAGTCAAAGTTGTTGGGCAGACCATGCTCGACGAGGTATTCATAGAGCTGCTTGGACGACCAGTGCAGCAGCGGCGCCACCTTGATCAGCCCATCCGGGTTGATGCTCACCGGCTCCATCGCGGCCCGCACCGCCGTGTCCGTCGCGCGCAATGCAGTGAACCAGACCTGCGGCGCCGTCTCCCGCAGCGCACGCGCAAATGGCTCCAGTTTCACCTCGGCGGTGAAGGCCTCGTGGCGCGGATCATCCAGCGCGGGCACCGGCCCATCCACCGCCTCGCGGTGTGCGCGTGAACGCAGCGGCAGGTAGATGCTCAGGTTCAGCCCGAGTTGCTTGGTGACTTCATCGGCGAACCGGTACGTCGCCTCGGTGTTGTAGCCGTTGTCCATCCAGATCACGCGCATGTCGGGCTGAGCCTTGGCGCACATGTGCAGAATCACCGCCTCGAACGGGCGGAAGTTCGTGGTGACGATGTTGATCTTGCCGAGGCCCACGGCCCAGTCGACGAGGCCCTGGGCATCGTGGCCAAGCGTGGCGTTGACGTGGGCGAGATCGATGCTGCCGTGATGGGGGTTGCTGCTGCTGTCTTGTGCTGGGCTCATGGTGCTCGGCTTCAGGTCAATTCAAAAAAACAAAAAACGCAAAAAACAAAGACTCAAATCGCGTTGGCGGCTCGGTTCAGCGCCCGGATTGTTCGACCCACTTGGCGATGTCTTCCGCCACCTGCGCCGCCGCATCGGCCAGCGCCTTGGCTCCGCCCGCTGCGTTCGGCGAGGCCGCAGGGCGCTGGGCCACGAACAGGCGCTGCGCGACCAGTTCGTCACCCGCCTTGAGCGAGTCGACGAGCGAGGCGCGCACGCGCACCAGACCGACGCTTTCGCGCTCGGAGCTGAACACCTGGCTGAACTCCTCGACCTCGGCACGCAGCACCGTCGGCGACTTGCCGCCCTTGACCTGCTGGTCGATGTTGGTGTCGCCATAGATCACGGCACGCTGCGGGCTCAGGCGGTCGCGCACGGCCTGCTGCATCAGCGTGGCCGGAGTCTGGCTCCAGCGCGCGAGCGTGTAGGGGTGCAGCAGTTGGCCGTTGGAATAGGCCAGACGATAGAACACCGCCGTGCGTCCGTCAGGCAGGCCGGTGGAGTTGAAATCGCTCAGCGCGATCGGCGGCAGAGTGAGCTTCTGCACGGCCTGATCGGAAGGCAATTGCTGCAGGCCGGGGCCGAAGTCATACACATCGGCGCGCTGCGGCGGCGTGGGCAGGATCGAGCCGCAACCAGTCACGGCCAGCACACCGAGCATCAGCACTGCTGCGGCCAGACCTTTCGTGGAACGCTTCGTCGGGAAGATGGCGGTGTTCATGAGCGGATGCCTCGTTCGTTGGTTCATTTCGTCGCCGCTGGTGCGGTGGGGGCCGGCGCGACGAAGCCGACTTCGCCTGGACCCGCGGAGCCCTTGCCGTTGCCGTAGATCAGCGACTGCGGGTTGTCGCTGATGTTGTCGGCCGTGCGGCCAAGGCGGTGCGCGGCGCGGCCCGTCTCTTCGGCGGCGCGGTTCAGGCGCGGCAGGGTCACGCGGCCGAAGCGATCGGCCGCTGCGGCCAGCGACTGCGCGCTGCTCGCGATTTCCTTGACCGGGCCGCCCTCCTGGCTCAGGCCCTGCACGGTCTTGCCGATGTCGTTGGCGGCCGCCGCGGCGCTGTTGCCAGCGGCGCGCAGCGAGGCCAACGTCTGCTGTGCGTCCTTGGCCAGAACCGGCATGGTGGCGAGCGCCGGATCCAGCTTGGTGGCCACCGTGTTGTCAAGGCGCTTGACCAGCACGTTCACATTGCCCGCCGCCTCGCCGAGCTGGGCGATGGCCGTGCTGAAATTCTTCTGGTTCTCTTCGCCCAGCAACGTGTTGAGCTTTCGCGTCGCCTCGTTCACCTGCACCATGATGTTGGGAATCTGCTCGGCGATCTGGCTGAACTGCGAGGACTGCAGCGGCAGGCGCGGAATGCCGTCTTCACCCGGCGCAATCGGCTCGATGGGCGCATCCGCGTCGTCGAGCTGCACATGGGCCAGACCCGTCACGCCCTGATAGCCGAGCGTCGCGAAAGTGGTGTTGCTGATCGGCGCGTTCTCGTTCACCGCGATGCGGATCAGCACGTTGCCGGTGGCCTCGCGGTCAAAGCCGACCGAGGTGACCTTGCCGACCGCCACGCCCTTGTAGCGCACGGCGGCCTGCGGCTGCAGACCCGTGACGCTTTCCTTGCTCGAGAGCTCGAAGACCTTGTAGTCGGTCTTGTCGCGCGAAAGCCAGAGACCGAGGCCGGCGAGCAGGGCCGCCACCACGATCACGAAGATGCCCGCAGCCAGTGCGTGAGACTTGTTTTCCATCAGCTTTCCTTGACCGGAAATCCAGCCAGCTCAGGAGGCAGCGCCTCCATGGCTCTGCGGCCGCGATCTCCGAGAAAAAAGTGGTGAATGAAGGGGTGGTCGAAATGCACCACCTCGGCCGGAGTGCCGGTGACGATCACGCGCTTTTCGGCAAGCACGGCGACCGTGGTCGAGAGCGCAAACAGCGAATCCAGATCGTGCGTGACCATGATGACGGTGAGTCCGAGCGTCGCGTGCAGTTCCTTGAGCAGCTCGCAGAACTCGTCCGAGCCGTTCGGGTCGAGCCCGGCCGTGGGCTCGTCGAGCAGCAGGAGCGGCGGATCCATGATCAGCGCGCGCGCCAGTGCCACGCGCTTGATCATGCCGCCCGAGAGGTCGGCAGGCATGCGCGTGGCGACTTCGGGCTTGAGGCCGGCCATCTGCAGCTTGACCAGCGCCGCGTCGTGAATCACGTCCTGCGGCAGCGTGCCCTGCTCCTTGAGCGCGAAGCCGATGTTGTCGAGCACGTTGAACGCCGAGAACAGCGCCCCGTGCTGGAACAGCATGCCGACGCGGCTGGTCGCCCCCTCGGTGGTGAGGTCGCTCGCCGGATGACCGAGCACGGTGACCGCGCCGGTCGTCGGCCGGGTGAGCCCCAGAATGTGGCGCAGCAGCACCGTCTTGCCCGTACCCGAGCCGCCCACGAGCGAGACGATCTCGCCCTTGCGCACCGTGAGGTCCAGGTCCTTGTGCACGGTGAAGGCGTCCGCGCCCTCGCCGAACACGGTCGAGAGATTCCTGATCTCCACCACCGCCGGCGCATCGAGCGGCGGCGGTGCGGGAGCATGCGACGGCGCCGGTGACGTCGGGGCTGGGGCCGCGCCGGCCATCATGGACTGTTTGGTCGATGCGTTCATCGCTCAGAACCCCACATTCTTGAACGCGATGGCGAACAGCGCGTCCACGATGATGACCATGGTGATCGCGCTCACCACCGAGGCCGTCGTGCCTTCGCCGAGGCTCTGCGTATTGGGCTCCACTGACAGGCCCCAGTGGCATCCGATCAGCGCGATGAACACGCCGAACACCACCGACTTCCCCATCGCCAGCCACAGGTTGGACACGTTCACCGCCGCAGGCAGGGCCTGCACGAAATACGCGGGCGAGATGTTCATCGCCAGGTCGGCGGCAAGCATGCCGCCCGCGAGCGCGGCGAGGGTGGTCCACAGCGCGACCAGCGGCATCGCGATGCCCAGCGCCAATGCGCGCGGCATGACAAGGCGAAAGCCATGCGGAATGCCCATCACGCGCAGCGCGTCGAGCTCTTCGGTCACCCGCATCACGCCGATCTGCGCGGTGATCGCCGAGCCTGATCGACCTGCCACGAGAATCGCGCCGAGCATCGGCCCGAGTTCGCGGATCAGCGAGATGCCGAGAATGTTGACGATGAACGCCTCCGCGCCGAACTGCCGCAGCTGCAGCGACATCAGATAGGCCAGCACCACGCCGATCAGAAACCCCACCAGCGCGGTGATCGGCAGCGCCGTCGCGCCCATGCGGTACAGATGCGCGGAGATGTCGCGCCACGGGCCCTTGCGCGGGTTCACGGCGAGCCGCCCGAGATCGAACACCAGTTGCCCGATCAGCGCGACCAGATCCTTGAAATGCACGAACGCGCCGAACAGCAACACGCCCAGATGGCACATCTGCGCATAGAGCCACGGCGTGGTTCTCGGCGGCGCCTCGACCTTGCTGAAGCGCTCGAGCTGCTCGAACACCTCCTGCTGCGCGGGCGTGAGCCGCCAGCTGGCAGGAGGCCGCTTGCCCCAATGGTTCCAGAGAATCTGCGCGCCCACGTGGTCAAGGCGCTCGATTTCCTGCAGATCCCATTCGGCCTCGCCGCCCGCGCTCTCGAGCTGCGCATCCAGCCGCTTCCACACCTGCCGGTCGGCAAAGGCCGCGGACACCCACTCCCCTTGCGCCTTGACGCTGGAGCGGTTGCCTCTTTCGGACAGTATCGAAGGCGGGTTGGTAATCTGCATGGCAATGTATTGGCGGCCAGATCCGACGGATCATGGCTCAAGGGAACCTCTGCACGAAAGTCACTGATTTTGCACTCTTGGCGGCCGCAGGGGCGCCTGCACGGCAAAACCCGTCAACCGAGCAGGCCCTGCCCGCCTCCGCCCTGCGCGCACCCGTCGCATCATTCCACAAAAAGAAAAGGCGCTTGCGCGCCTTTGCTCCCGAATGCTGTCGGACAAGTGCCTGTAAGAGCGTGTTTACGATCTTCACACGGTCTTGCAGGCGCGGCCTCGGGCGGTCTGCCGCGTTGCAAATCCTCGCAATAGCCCGAGCTATTGCTGCGGTTTGCGCCTTGCAGAGCATCCCGATCCGCATCCTGCAAGCCTCGCGCCAAGATCGCAAACACGTTCTTAGAGCGCATTTGCGCTCTAAAACTTCCCGAAACTATGCCACACGCAGCTTGGCTGCGCCGTCCGCCGAAGATAAAGATTGCGACGCGTCGGCGGCGAAGTGCTGCATGATCGCCTCGACTCCGCTGCCCGCGAGCTTCACGCCCGCCAGCTTGAGCCCCATTTCCACGCCGGCGACCATGGCAACCAGCGTGAGATCGTTGCTGTCGCCCAGATGCCCCAGACGGAACATGCGCCCGCGCAGCTTGCCCAGACCCTGACCGAGCGAGAGGTCGAAGCGGTCGTAGATCAGCTTGCGCACAGCGTCCGCATCCACGCCCTCGGGCAAGATCACGCCCGTCAGCACCGGCGAATACACGGCCGGGTCGGCGCACTGGATCGGCAGCCCCCAGGCGTTCACCGCCGCACGCACGCCCGCAGCCCAGCGCTGGTGGCGCGCGAACACCACGTCCATGCCCTGCCCGAGGATCATGTCCAGCGCCTCCGACAGGCCATACAGCAGGTTCGTGTTCGGCGTGTAGGGCCAGTAGCCGCCCTTGTTGATCTCGATGATCTCGTCCCAGGCCCAGAACGCCTTGGGCAGCTTCGCCGTCTTGGAGACCTCGACGGCCTTCGGCGACACCGCATTGAAACTGATGCCCGGCGGCAGCATCAGACCCTTCTGAGAGCCCGACACCGTCACGTCGATGCCCCAGGCATCGTGCTCCAGATCCGCGCAGGCCAGCCCCGAGATCGAGTCCACCATCAGCAGCGCAGGATGCCCCGCCGCGTCGATGGCCTTGCGCACCGCGAGGATGTCCGAGGTGACGCCGGTCGAGGTTTCGTTGTGCACCACGCACACCGCCTTGATCTTGCGCTCCGTGTCCTTGCGCAGCCGCGCCTCGATCATGTCGGCCTGCACGCCACGACGCCAGCCCGGCGCGTTCGGCAGATGCTTGTCGGTGCCCTCGTAGGTCAGCACCTCGGGCTTCAGTCCGAGCCGCGTCGCCATCTTGATCCACAGCGATGCAAAATGCCCCGTCTCGTACATCAGCACCTCGTCGCCGGGGCTCATCACGTTGGCGAGCGCGGCTTCCCAAGCGCCCGTTCCCGAGGCAGGATAGATCACCACCGGCTGTTTGGTCTTGAAGATCTTGCCGATGTCGCCCAGCACCTTCTTGCCCAGAGCACCGAACTCCGGACCGCGATGATCTATCGTCGGCAGGCTCATCGCCCTCAGAATGCGATCGGGCACGGGACTGGGTCCCGGAATTTGCAGAAAATGGCGGCCAGTGGGGTGAAAATCAAGTTGCAGCATGTCGTCTTCCTTTCAGGCTACATTTTGAATGCAAAATACAAAAACTGATGATCGTTAACCCTAGTCATTAGAACACGAAGCGTCAAAATTGAATTCATTTCCATGAACAACGCCAAACCGACGACCCCCATGACCAGCAAGACCGTGGACAACATCCCGCGCAAGGCGCTTCACGAACAGGTCGCCGACCGCCTGCGCCACATGCTGGTCGAAGGCGTGATCGAGCCCGGAGCCAAGCTCAACGAGCGCGAGATCTGCGAGGTGCTCAACGTCTCGCGCACGCCGCTGCGCGAGGCCATCAAGCTGCTCGCGGCCGAGGGCCTCGTGGAGCTGCTGCCCAACCGCGGCGCGGTCGCCGCGAGGCTCGACGAGAGCGACATCGTCAGCACCTTTGAAGTGCTGGCCACGCTCGAGGGCATGTCGGGCGAACTCGCCGCGCAGCGCATCACCGAAGACGAGCTCTCGGAAATCCAGGCCATGCACTACGAAATGATGGCCTGCTTCGCCCGCAAGAACCTCGCCGGGTACTACGACCTCAATGCCCGCATCCACGCCGCCATCAACGCGGCCGCCAAGAACCCGGTGCTCTCGCAGATTTACCGCAGCGTGAACACCCGCGCCCATCCCGTGCGGTTTCATACCAATCATGACGAGAGCAAATGGAAGCTCGCGGCCGCGGAGCATTCGGAGATGCTCGAAGCGCTCGCCGCACGTGACGGAGCCAAGCTCAAGCGGATTCTGGTGGGGCACCTGGACAACAAACGGGATGCAGTGCTGTCGCAGTTGAGGAAACAATCCGCCCCTCCCGCCGCACCCAAGGCCAAAAAGGCCAAGCCAGCAGAAGCCGCGCGCGATCTTTGAACATCGCGGGCCCCGTACAGGGCCCGCAGGAACAATCGATCCGAGGCCCATCGGGCCTCGGCGAACCGAGGTCAGGCCAGATCAGTGGCGGGCACCGACTTCTTCTCGCCCCTGAGCTTGGCCAGCACCGCACCGATCACCGGCCAGAACAGCAGAATCAACGCCAGCGTGATGATCGTCCCCGACAGCCCGTTGTGCCAGAACACGCCGATGTTGCCGTTGCTGCCCAGCATGCTCTGGCGGAAGGCGTCCTCCATGCGGTCGCCGAGCACGATGGCGAGCACCATCGGAGCGAGCGGATAGTCGAGCTTCTTGAACACGTAGCCGACCACGCCGAACAGCAGCATCATCCAGATGTCGGAGGCCGAGCCGTTCACCGTGAACGCGCCGATCGCGCAGACCATCAGAATCATCGGCGCGACGATGGAAAACGGGATGCGCAAAATCGCGGCGAACAGCGGCACGGTGGAGAGCACGATGATCAGCCCCGCGAGGTTGCCCATGTACATGCTGGCGATCAGGCCCCAGACGAAATCCTTCTGCTCGGTGAACAGCAACGGGCCGGGCTGCAGGCCCCAGATCATCAAACCACCCAGGAGCACGGCCGCCGTGGCCGAGCCGGGGATGCCCAGCGCGAGCATGGGCAGCAGCGCCGCCGTGCCTGCGGCATGCGCTGCGGTCTCTGGAGCGAGCACGCCCTCGGCCTCGCCCTTGCCGAAGTTGTCGCCCTTGCGAGAGAACTTCTTGGCAAGACCATAGCCCATGAAACTTGCGGCCACCGCGCCGCCCGGGGTCACGCCCATCCAGCAGCCGACAGCGGACGAGCGCAGCATGGTGAGCCAGTAGCGCGGCAGGCTCGCCCAGGTCTTCAGCACCACCTTGAGATCGATCTGCGCTTTCTTGCCTTTGAAGGCGAGCCCTTCTTCGATGGTGACAAGGATTTCGCTGATGCCGAAAAGGCCGATCACCACGACGAGAAAATCAAAGCCGCGCAGCAGCTCGCTGGAGCCGAACGTCATGCGCAATTCGCCGGAAATCGTGTCCATGCCGACGGCGGCGAGCAGCAGGCCCACGCCCATTGCGGCGACGATCTTGGCTTTGGATTCCTTGCCCATGCCGATGAAGCTGCAGAACGTGAGAAAGAACACCGCAAAGAATTCCGGCGGACCGAATTCGAGCGCGAACGACGCGACAAGTGGCGCAAGAAAGGTGATCAGCAGCACGCCCGAAATCGCGCCGATGAACGAGCCTGTGAACGCCAGCGTGAGCGCCTCGCCCGCCTTGCCCTGCTGGGCCATCGGGTAGCCGTCGAACGTGGTGGCGACCGACCACGCCTCGCCCGGTATGTTGAACAGCACCGAGGTGATCGCGCCGCCGAACAGCGCACCCCAGTAGATGCAGCTCAGCAGGATGATCGCCGAGGTGGGACTCATGCCGAAGGTCAGCGGCAGCAGAATGGCGACCCCGTTGGGGCCGCCGAGACCGGGAAGCACGCCGACGACGATGCCAAGCAGGATGCCCACCAGCATCAGCCCCATGTTGTTCCACGACAGCACGACGCTGAAGCCGTGCATCAGAGCGCCAAAGTCTTCCATTATCTGACTCCAACTTTCACGAAGCCTTCCGGCTTCGATTGGTCATTCGTTTTGAGGCGGCAATATCGCCCTTGATACTTTGTTGCGCAGCCTTGCCGTATGGACATACTGTCTGCGGCTGCGCGTCGCGTCTCAAGGGCGATCTTGCCGTTGTGGTGGGTGATCATGTGGCCGCCAACGCTTCAAAAAATGGCTGGCCACTTCGTGGCTTCTGTTGCGTTTTCAGTAACCCAGCCATGCTTCCAGGGGGCCCTTTGGCAACGGCACCTTGAACTGGATTTCAAACACCACGAACACGATCACGTTGGTGACCACGCCGAGCGCGACCGACTTCCACCATGGGTAGCCCCCTGCGAAGCGCATGAAGGCCGCGATGAACAGCGCGGAGGCGACATAGATGCCCAGCGTGCCGATCAGGGCGATGTAGATGGTGAGCGGCACCAGCACCTGGGCCACGCTCTTGAGCTGCGACCAGGTGACGAACAGCTCGTCACCCTTGTGCCGGAACGCCTGCCATGCCGCGCAGAGTGCGGCGATGGCGACGGCGATGCCGATGCGCATCGGGAAGTAGCCCGCCTGTGGCCCGGTGGACTCGTCCCAGCCCGCGCCGATGCGCTGGTTGTCCCAGATGACCAGCGCGGCCAGCACGAACAGGATGAGTGCCACGGCCCATTCGACCGAGCGCCTGCTGATGCCGCGCTCCGCGCCGTGGCCGTCCATCGTTTGACTTGAATCGGACATGCTGCGTCAACCTCTTGTCGCGATTACTTCATGAACCCGGCGGTCTTCATGATTTCGGCATGTCTTGCTTCGTCCTGCTTGAGAAAGTCGGCGAACTTCTGACCGACCATGAAATCCGGGCGCAGCGCGTTCTTTTCGAGGTATTCCTTGAACTCGGGCGTCTCCACGACCTTGGTGAGCAGGTCCTGATAGAACTTCGATTGATCCGCGCTCACGCCACCGGGCAGGAAAAAGCCGCGCAGCATGTTGTACGACACGTCGAGGCCCTGCTCCTTGCAGGTGGGGATGTCGGCCCAGCTCTGCGCATCGGTCACCTTGGTGGTGTAGCTGCTGCGCTTGTCGGAGAACAGGCAGAGCGCACGCACCTGACCCGCGCGCCACTGGGCGATGGATTCGCTCGGGTTGTTGGGGTTGGAATCGATGTGCTTGCCCACGAGCTGGGTGCTGGCCTCGCCACCGCCCTTGTAGGGGATGTAGGTGAACTTGGCGCCGCTCTTGTGCTCGACCTCGGCGGTGATCACCTGGTCTTCACGCTTGGAGCTGGTGCCGCCCATCTTGAACTTGCCGGGGTTCTTCTTCACGTCGGCGAGGTAGTCGGCCGAGGTCTTGTAGGGCGTCGTGGCATTCACCCACAGCACGAACTCGTCCTGCGCGACCATGCCGATGGGCGTGAGGTCCTTCCAGTTGAACGGCAGGCCCGTGGCCATCGGCACGGTGAAGATGCCGGTCGACGCGACCAGCACCTTGTGCGCGTCCTTGGCCGCGCCCTTCACGTCAAGAATGCCTTCTGCGCCCGAAGCGCCCGCCTTGTTCTGGATGACGATGGGCACCTTCACCAGCTCGTGCTTGGTAATGGCGGCCTGGATCACCCGCGCCATCTGGTCGGACGCGCCGCCCGGCGAGAACGGCACGACGAATTCGATGGCCTTGGTGGGCGCCCAGTCGGCATGTGCGGCTCCGGCGAGCGCCAGCAGAGAGATTGCGGCGGCGGCTACGGCGCGGACGGGTTTGTTTGCGGGCATGGTGAGTGTCTCCTTCATCTCTTGGGGGTGAGTGGCTCTGTTCGGCCATTGATGTTTATCGCAGTTACTGCAGTTTTGCATTCAAAAGACAAACACGAATCATGGATTTCCCTGAAACACAGGAGAAATCCGTGACAAATAATGAATGCAAAATTGAAAACGTCGCTGATTTCGGCTCGAGCGGACAAAAACCGCACCTTGGCGAGCCCCGCAGCGCCTCACCTGAAAGCCCCCATGCAGATCGATCCACAGCACCGCCTCGCCCCCGCCGGCACCGTTCTTCCGCCCAACGAGGTCTGCCAGCAGCTTGAGCGGCGCCTGCGCGCGGAAACCGAGGCCGAGGTGATGTTCGACGCCGCGTCGCGCGGGCGCTATGCGACGGATGCGTCGATCTACCAGATCATGCCGGTGGGCGTGATGGTGCCGAAGTCAGAGCGCGACATCACGACCGCGCTCGACATCGCGCGCGAGCTCAAGGTGCCCGTGCTGCCGCGCGGCGGCGGCACCAGCCAGTGCGGCCAGACCACCGGCGCGGCGCTGGTGATGGACAACACCAAGCATTTCCGCAAGGTGCTCGACGTGGATGTGGCGCAGCGCACGGCCACCGTCGAACCCGGCATCGTGCTCGACCATCTCAACGCGCAGCTCAAGGCCCACGGGCTCTGGTATCCCGTCGACGTGTCGACCAGCGCGCAGGCCACGCTCGGCGGCATGGCGGGCAACAACTCCTGCGGCTCGCGCTCGATCGCCTACGGGAACATGGTGCACAACGTGGTCGGCGCAAGCGCCTGGCTGTCCAATGGCGATCTGCTGAACTTCGGGCCGGTGTCGCAACTGGGCGCAAGGGAGGCCCAGCTCGCGGACTTCGTGCGCTCGCTCGCACAGCAGCATCAGGCCGAGATCGAGGCACGCTGGCCCAAGGTGATGCGCCGCGTGGCGGGCTACAACCTCGACATCTTCCACAACCAGAACGAGAAGCCGTACACCGACGACGGATCGGTGAACCTCGCGCATCTGCTGATCGGCTCGGAAGGCACGCTGGCCTACACCAAGAGCCTCACGCTCAGACTCTCCGAGCTGCCGAAGTCCAAGGTGCTCGGCGTGATCAACTTCGAATCGTTCCACCGCGCGATGGACTCGGCGCAGCACATCGTCAAGCTCGGCCCCTGCGCGGTCGAGCTGGTGGATCGCACGATGATCGACCTCGCGCTGAGCAATCCGGCCTTCCGCCCGACCATGGAAACCGCGCTGATCAACGGCACGCCCGCGGCGATCCTGCTCGTGGAATTCGCGGGTGCGAACAAGGCCGAGCTGCTGCCCAAGCTCAAGCAACTGGTCGAGCTGATGGGCGACCTTGGCCTGCCCGGCACCGTGGTGGAAATGTCCGACGACGCGCCGCAGAAGAACCTCTGGGAGGTGCGCAAGGCAGGCCTCAACATCATGATGAGCCTGAAGGGCGACGGCAAGCCGGTGAGCTTCATCGAAGACTGCGCCGTGCCGCTCGAGCACCTGGCCGAATACACCGACGGGCTCACCGAAGTCTTCGCCAAGCATGGCACGCGCGGCACCTGGTATGCGCACGCCTCGGTGGGCACGCTGCATGTGCGGCCGATTCTGGACATGCGCGTCGACGGCACCGAGGGCGGCGCGGCCAAGATGCGCGCCATCGGCGAAGAGGCGGCGGAACTCGTGCGCAAGTACAAGGGCGCGTTCAGCGGCGAGCACGGCGACGGTCTGTGCCGTGGCGAGTGGATCGAATGGCAGTTCGGCCCCGCGATCAACGAGGCCTTCCGCGCGATCAAGCAACAGATGGACCCGCTCAATCTGTTCAACCCCGGCAAGATCATCGACACGCCGCGCATGGACGACGGCACGCTGTTCCGCTTCGCCCCGCCCAGCAGCGGCAAGCCGTACAAGCGCATTCCGATCCAGCCCGCACTCGACTGGTCGGCATGGAACGTGAACGCCGATCCCGTCACCGAGGAGGTGAGCGCGCCCGGCACCGGCGGTGACGTGACCGGCGGCTTCGCCAAGGCCGTGGAGATGTGCAACAACAACGGCACCTGCCGCAAGTTTGACGCGGGCACCATGTGCCCGAGCTACCGCGTCACGCGCGACGAGCAGCACCTCACGCGCGGACGCGCCAACACGCTGCGGCTCGCGCTCTCGGGCCAGTTGGGCCCCGATGCCTTCACCAGCGAGGAAATGCACGAGACCATGGACCTGTGCGTGGGCTGCAAGGGCTGCAAGCGCGACTGCCCGACCGGCGTGGACATGGCGAAGATGAAGATCGAGTTCCTGTCGCAATACAAGGCCCGGCACGGCCACACGCTCAAGGACAAATTGATCGCAAAGCTGCCCGACTACGCCGCGTCGGCCAGCCAGCTCTCCTGGCTCATGAACCTGCGCAACACCGTGCCCGGCGCGGCCTGGCTCGGCGAGAAGGTGCTGGGCCTGTCCGCCAAGCGCAGTCTGCCCGCATGGCGCAGCGACACGTTCTGGCGCAAGCGGGACGAGAACCGCACGCTGTTCTCCGACCTCGAATCCACGCTCGCCGCCGCCCGCTCGCACCAGAAGGCGGCCGTGCTGTTCGTCGACACCTTCAACGGCACCTTTGAAACCGAAAACGCACTCGCCGCCGCACGCGTGCTCAAGGCCGCAGGCTACGTGATCCACACCGTCGAAAAAGGCAACGGCAGCCACCACTGCTGCGGCCGCACCTATCTCGCAAGCGGCATGGTCGACGAGGCCCGCGAGCGTGCCGGCGCGCTCATCGACGCGCTGCTGCCGCTCGCGCAGGCCGGCGTCGCGGTGGTCGGCCTCGAGCCCTCGTGCCTGCTCACGCTGCGCGACGAAGCGCTGGTGCTCGGTCTGGGCGACAAGGCCGTGACAGTCTCCAAGCAGGCGCTGCTGTTCGAGGAATTCATCGCCAAGGAAATCAAGGCCGGCCGCTTCGCGCTCAAGCTGCGCCCTGCGGGGCAGCAGATCCTGCTGCACGGCCACTGCCACCAGAAGGCGTTCGGCGCTGTCACGCCGATCATGGAGGTGCTCAAGCTGATCCCGGAAACCAAGGCCGAGCTCATCGAAAGCAGCTGCTGCGGCATGGCCGGCAGCTTCGGCTACGAGGCCAAGCACCACGAGGTCTCCATGCAGATGGCGGAGGCCGCGCTGCTGCCCGCGATCCGCAAGCAGCCCGACGCCATCGTCGTCGCCGATGGCACCAGCTGCCGCCATCAGATCGCCGACGGCGCACAGCGCGAGGCCGTGCATGTGGCGCGGCTGCTGGACTCGCTGATGGTGTGAGAAAACTTCAATAAATCGCTAGCAAGCGCTGATTGCATGAACCTTACGCCACAAATTTCATAGCGATTCAGCGCTTCCCCTCTCGACACCCGGATGCCGTTGCGCACAATGACCGCAAGAGACACAAAACCGGTCAGGCAAGGCATTCGGGCATCCATGAGCGACAACACAGAATTCGACTACATCATCATCGGCGGCGGCACCGCTGGCGCGCTGCTCTCCAACCGCCTGAGCGCGGACAAGCAAAAGAGCGTGCTGCTGATCGAGGCCGGACGGCGCGATGACTACCACTGGATCCACATTCCGGTCGGCTATCTCTACTGCATCGGCAATCCCCGCACCGACTGGCTCTACAACACAGAACCCGATCCGGGCCTCAACGGCCGCACGCTGCGCTACCCGCGCGGCAAGACGCTGGGGGGCTGCTCGAGCATCAACGGCATGATCTACATGCGCGGCCAGGCACGTGACTACGAGCACTGGGCCGACGTCACCGGCGACGACGACTGGCGCTGGGACAGCGTGCTCTCGGCCTTCCGCCGCCATGAAGACCACTGGCGCCTTGACGATCCCGCCAAGGCCAGCGATGCCTTCAAGCAGCTGCACGGCAGCAAGAGCACAGGCGGCTCGGGCGAATGGCGCGTGGAAAAGCAGCGCCTGCGCTGGGACGTGCTCGACGCCTTCGCCAAGGCCGCGACCGAGGCGGGCGTGCCCGCGACGGATGACTTCAATCGCGGCGACAACGAGGGCGTGGGCTACTTCGAGGTCAACCAGAAATCCGGCTGGCGCTGGAACACGGCCAAGGCCTTTCTGCGCCCCACCTGCTACGGCCGCCCGAACTTCGAGATGTGGACCAATGCGCACGCCGCAAAGCTCATCGTCGAGCCCCAAGCCGATGGCAGCAAGCGCTGCACCGGCGTGCAGGTGTGGACCGGCAAGGAGATGATCACCGTGAAGGCGCACAAGGAGGTGATCCTGAGCGCGGGCGCGGTGAACTCGCCGCAGCTGCTGCAGCTCTCGGGCATCGGCCCTGCGGCGCTGCTGCAGCAGCACGGCATCGACGTGGTGCACGAGCTGCCGGGCGTCGGCGCCAACCTGCAGGACCATCTGCAGATCCGCGCGGTCTACAAGGTCAAGAACGTGCCCACGCTCAACGTGCTGGCCAGCAGTCTGGCTGGCAAGGCGAAGATCGGTCTCGAATACGCGCTCAAGCGCAGCGGCCCGATGAGCATGGCTCCCTCGCAGCTCGGCGCGTTCACCCGCAGCAGCGCGGAGCATCGGCACCCCAACATCCAGTACCACGTGCAGCCGCTGTCGCTCGACGCGTTCGGCGAGCCGCTGCACAGCTTCCCCGCCTTCACCGCGAGCGTCTGCAATCTGAACCCGACGAGCCGGGGCTCGGTGACGATCAAGAACGCCGATTTCAGGACGGCTCCGGCCATCGCGCCCAACTACCTCTCGACCGACGAAGACCGCAAGGTCGCCGCCGACAGCCTGCGCGTGACGCGCCGCATCTGCGCGCAGCCGGCGCTCGCCAAGTACGCACCGGAAGAATGGAAACCCGGCCCGCAGTACCAGACCGATGAAGACCTCGCGCGGCTGGCGGGCGACATCGCCACCACCATCTTCCACCCCGTCGGCACCACCCGCATGGGCCGCGCCGACGACCCGATGGCCGTGCTCGACTCGCACCTGCGCGTGCGCGGCATCGCGGGACTGCGCGTGGTGGACGCCGGCGCGATGCCCACCATCACCAGCGGCAACACCAACTCGCCGACGCTGATGCTCGCTGAAAAGGCAGCGGAGTGGATCCGCAAGGGAGGCTGAACGCCGCCTGCGAATCTCCGCTCAGGGCTTGTTCAGCGATCCGCTCACCACGCCCGCGCGGTCCACAATGCGCTGCACCGACGTGCGAAGGTGATCGCCGGTCTCTCTGACCTTGCCCGAGGAATCCATGGCCATGGACCAGCCCACGCTCGCGCCATCGTTGTAGGCGGGGGTGAAGCGATACTCCCCCACCCCGTCCGTGCAGCGCACGGTTCCCTGTCAACGCAGCGAACCGACGTACTTCTTCGCCTCCCCCCTCTGCCTGAGCAGGTCCGACGCACGCTGCACCAGCGGCACGCGCTGCTCGCGCTGGAGATGATCGAGCCAGGCCCGCTCCAGCCTGCCCGCCCAATCCAGCAGATCGGCCACCGAGTTGCGCTCGGCATGTTGACGCGCAAAGGCGATGACGGCCTCTGCATATTCGGCGTTCACCGCCATCCACTCGGTATCGGTCACCCTGCCGGTGTTTCTGCGCAGCAGCACATGCAGATGCGCGGCGATGGCCACAAGATCAGCTTCGGGCATGTCGGGTTCTCCTTCAGATTCACGTGTTCGCGCGCTCTCCGTGCAGCGCGATGTCCAGGCCCACGAGTTCGGCCTCGTCGTCCACGCGCAGGCCGATCAGCGCGTTCACCAGCCAGAACAGCAGCGCCGTGACGATCACCGTGAAGACGCCCACGGCCAGCACGCTGATGGCCTGGATGGACACGCTCCCCGGGACGCCCGCGATGTCCGCATCGGCAAACACGCCGGTGAGCAGTGCGCCCACGATGCCTCCAACGCCGTGCACGCCGAACACATCGAGCGAATCGTCCGCACCGAGCATGCGCTTCAGCCGGGTCGCGCCCCAGTAGCAGGCGACTCCGGCGATCCCTCCCATCAACAGCGCGGAACGGGGAGTGACGAACCCGGCCGCGGGCGTGATCGCCACCAGTCCGGCCACCAGCCCCGAGCACAAACCCAGCAGGGTGACCTTGCTGCGCACAAGGTACTCGGCCAGCGCCCAGCCCAGCGCCCCCGCGCAGGCCGCAATGTGCGTCACCGACAGCGCCAGCGCCGCGCGCCCATCGGCCGCAAGCGACGAGCCCGCGTTGAAGCCGAACCAGCCGATCCACAGCAGCGCCGCGCCCACCATCGTGAAACCCAGATTGCCTGGCTCGAGCGGCTCGCGTCCATAGCCACGACGCGGCCCGAGCATCCAGGCGCAGACCAGCCCCGCCAGCCCCGCGTTCACATGCACCACGGTGCCGCCCGCAAAATCCAGCGCCCCCATCTTCGCGAGCCAGCCGCCCGGCTCCCAGACCCAGTGCGCAATCGGCGAATAGACGACGAGACTCCACAGCCCCACGAACACCAGCATTCCCCCGAAACGCATGCGCTCCACCCACGCGCCCACCAGCAGCGAGGCGGTGATCACCGCAAACGCCAGCTGGAACATCGCGAACGCGGCTTCCGGAACGTGTGGCGCAAGATGGCTTACGGCCACCTTCTGCTGCACGGCGCTGAAATCCAGACCCGCAAACCAGAACCGCTGATCCGAACCGATCCAGCCATTGCCGGGCGTGAACGCCAGCGAGTAGCCCCAGGTGAACCAGAGAACGCTCACCACCGCCGCAATGCCGATCACGCTCGCCATGGTGTTGAGCACGTTCTTGCGCCGCACCATCCCCGAATAGAACAGTGCGATCCCCGGCAGCGTCATCAGCAGCACCAGAATCGTCGCCGTCATCAGCCACGCGGTATCCACCGCACTGATGTCCTGCACACCCGTGAGAGAAGGCCGACTGATCGTGGCCGCCGCAGCCCCTGCCGACCACGTACCCAAAACACAAGCCGCGAAACTCACCAAAGCCGGGCGTGCAACGCCAAATTTCTTGCGCTCCGTCATAGCTCTCCGCGTATCAATGACTACTATATGTAACCACTGACGCACGAGTCATGCCAATGACATCTCCTCGGCGCTGCCACAAAAAGGGGCGACGCCTGTAGTCCTGCGCTCCAAAATAGGGTGGGGAAATCACCAATGCACTATCAATGTGCAACGATTACAGTCACCTTACTCGAAAGCGCGCCTCGGCACGCAGCGAGGGGACCGAGGAGACGCCACAACTCAAACAACATATTCAAAATATTCCGAGCGTCCCCACAAGATGCCAACTTTCCCAAAAGCGCCGCTACTGCGGCGCTTTTTTTTCGCCACGAGCGAAGCGAAGTGCCGAACACACCTCTTCCCAACTGATTTCCGGCGGTTGTCCGAGCGAAGCGCGCAGCGCGCAGTCGAGTTCTGCCGGAGGTATTGAAGGCGCATTTTTGATTACTTTTTGGGCAAGACCAAAAAGTGATTGCCCCGCCGGGGGCAGTCCCGGCCTCTGCCCTCTACCCCAGAGCAGAAGAAATCCAAATACCAGCCCCTACCCCCGCCCTCCCCCCCGCAAGCGGGAGAGGGAGCAATACAGAAGCCAGGCCGCGCAGTCTCACCCCCGGTGAGACAATCCACCCCCATGGAATGGATCATCATCTCAGTAGCCTCCGTCCTCGCAGGCTTCGTGGACGCCATCGTCGGCGGCGGCGGCCTGATACTCGTCCCCGCTCTCTTCGCCACGTTCCCCACGGCCCCGCCGGCCACCCTGCTCGGCACCAACAAGAGCGGCTCCGTCTGGGGCACGGCCATCGCCACCTGGCAATACAGCCGCAAGGTGCAGATCCGCTGGCGCGCCATGCTGCCCGCGGCGGCGGCGGCGGTGATCGGCTCGTTCCTCGGGGCCTGGGCCGTCACGCTGATTTCGGGTGACTTCCTGCGCAAGCTGCTGCCGTTCGTGCTGATCTGCCTGCTGCTCTACACGCTCGCCAAAAAAGACCTGGGACGCCACCACACGCCGCTCTACGACGGCAACCGGGAAGTGGCCATCGCGTGCGCGATCGGGCTGACCATCGGCGCATACGACGGTTTCTTCGGGCCGGGCACGGGCAGCTTCTTCATCTTCATGTTCGTGCGCCTGCTCGGCTACGACTTTTTGAACGCATCCGCCTCGGCCAAGCTCATGAACCTCGCGAGCAACTCCTCGGCGCTGGTGCTGTTCGCCCTGAAGGGCCACATCTGGTGGCACTACGCGCTGATGCTCGCGGTCTGCAACGTGATCGGCAGCGTGGCAGGCACGCATCTGGCGCTCAAGCATGGAGCGGGCTTCGTGCGAGGGATCTTCATTCTGGTGGTCTCCGCGCTGATCCTGAAAACCGGCTACGACGCCTTCCTGCGCTGATGGCAACAACGGGTGCGGCGCGCCTGCAAACGGCGCGCGCTTCGCTTACATTCTGCTCGCGGCAGGCAGGGCTATATTCGCCGACAAAGACCACCGGTCCGCAAGGGAGCAGGAACATGCGAGGCATCACGTTGATTGGTGCGCCCACCGATGTGGGCGCGAGCGTTCTGGGGGCCAGCATGGGGCCCGAGGCGCTGCGGATTGCAGGCATCACCCAGGCCCTTCGGGGGCGTGATCTCAAGGTGCTGGATTTCGGCAATCTGGTCGGCCCGGGCAATCCACAGGCCCCGGCGCAGGATGGCTTTCGGCACTTGAACGAGGTCATCACGTGGAACAAGACGCTCTTCGCCGCGACGCTGGACACGCTGACCGCCGGGCGGCTGCCGCTGTTGATGGGCGGTGACCATTGCCTCGCCATCGGCTCGATCAGCGCCGTCGCCCAGCACTGCCGCGCGCGGGCCAAGCGCCTCAAGGTGCTGTGGTTCGACGCCCATGCCGACTCCAACACCCCGGAGACCAGCCCCAGCGGCAATCTGCACGGCATGCCCGTGGCCTGCCTGCTGGGCCATGGACCGGCGGCGCTCACCCGTCTGGCGGAAGCCTCTCCCGCCCTGAAGCCGAGCGAGATCACCCTGATCGGCATCCGCAGCGTGGACGCGAGCGAAAAGCACTTCGTGAACGAGCACCACATCGACGTCTACGACATGCGCACCATCGACGAGATGGGCATGCGAGCGGTGATGCAGTCGGCGCTCGCGGACGTGGATGACAACACCCATCTGCACGTGAGCTTCGACATGGATTTTCTCGATCCGGGCGTCGCCCCCGGCGTGGGCACGCCGGTGCGCGGCGGGCCGACCTACCGCGAGACCCAGCTGTGCATGGAAATGCTGGCGGACAGCGGCGCGCTGGCGTCGGTCGATCTGGTGGAGCTCAACCCGGCGCTCGACATCCGCAACCAGACGGCCGAGCTCGCGGTCGAATTGCTCGAAAGCCTCTTTGGCAAGTCAACGTTGATGCGCGAAAAACGTTGATTTTGTTGTCTTCATGCGCATTCGGGTTAATCCCCGCACATGACGACCACAGGAAGACCCCGTTTTTTTATAATGTGGCTGCTTTGTGACACCGCCCCATTACGAGAGGGGGGTCGAATGAATGGTTCCGGCTTGTGATCTGCAATGCCGGATTTTTTGTACCTGATGCGATCCCGCAGGAACACACATGAAGAAGATCTTTGCAACCGTCGCCACCGCCGTGGCTCTGTGCGCCGCCGTTTCCGTGCAAGCGCGCCCGTTTGACGCCATCCAGAAGGCCGGCAGCATCAACATGGGCTCGGAAGGCCAGTACGCGCCGTTCAACTTCTTCAAGGGCAAGACCCTCACCGGCTACGAAATCGACGTCGCCGAAGCCGTGGCGAAGAAGATGGGCCTGAAGTACGAATGGAAGGCCGTCGGCTTCGACGCGCTGCTCACCGGGCTGGCGCAAGACCGCTGGGATCTGGTGATCGCCTCGCACGGCATCACCCCCGAGCGCGAAAAGGCCGTGACCTTCACCGTGCCGCACTACTGCTCGGGCGGCCAGATCGTGTCGCTCTCGCCATCCATCAAGACCGCCGCCGATCTGGCTGGCAAGGTGGTGGCCGTGCAGACCGGCACCAGCTATCTGGATCACGTGAAGAAGGTTCCCGGCGTGAAGGAAGTGAAGAATTTCCCGACCGACGAAGCCGCCCGCGCTGCGCTCGGCTCCAAGCGCGTCGACGCATGGGTGACCGACCGTTTCGTGGCCAAGGAAATGCTCTCCAAGACGCCCAAGGCCGGTTTCATCACTGGCGACATGCTGTTCATCGAACAAGTGGCGGCCGCTGTCTCCAAGGGCAATACCGGTCTGGCCGACGCCTACAACAAGGCTTTCAACGAGCTGAAGGCCGACGGCACGATCGGCAAGATCTCGCAGAAGTACTTCCAGGAAGACGTGACCTGCAAGTAAGCCGGCCACGTTGATTCTTCACCCCCACCACTGACGCCGGGCCCCGCGCCCGGCGACGTATCTCATGCTTCTTGCACTCTGGCCCGCACATTGGAGCCGCAACCAACGCAGCAATGCGACGCTGGTTGCGGCTTTGGTGTTGATGGTGCTGGTCCTCGCACTGCTCGGCCAGTTCCTCTCGTTCTTTCCCGAGCCCATCGGCTCCAATGCCGCCTTCTTCGCTGAAGGCGCGCTGACCACTCTGTATCTCACGCTGGTGAGCGGCGTCGTCGGCCTCATTCTCGGTACCGGCTCCGCGCTCGCGCGCACCTCTCGCCATGCCTGGCTGCGCTGGATTGCCGGTATCTACATCTGGGCGATCCGCGGCACCCCGCTGCTCGTGCAGATTCTGTTTGTCTACTTCGCCCTGCCGGTGCTGGTGCCCGGTCTGAACCTGCCCGACTTCGCCGCCGCCGTGGTCGCGCTTGGCCTGAACGTGGGTGCCTACAACTCCGAAGCGATCCGCGCCGGATTGCTGGCCGTACCGCGCGGCCAGACGGAAGCCGCACGCGCGCTCGGTCTGCCCAAGAGCCGGGTGTTCTTCGACGTGGTGTTTCCGCAGGCCTTCAAGATTTCGCTGCCGCCGCTGGTGAGCAACTTCGTGGCGCTGCTCAAGGATTCATCGCTGGCCTACGCGATCGGCGTGGTGGAACTCACCAACGTGGGCAATCGCATCCAGTCGGCCACATTCCAGCCGGTGCAGACACTGGTCACCGTGGCCATCACCTACCTGATTCTCACGACGCTGGTCACCCAGGTGGCCGCCGCCATCGAGTACCGCTTCGACGTGGAGGGCCGCGTCAAATGAGCGACTCCGAAAAGAACCCGCAGAAGTGCTACATCGTCGTGGACAAGGTGTGCAAGTCGTTCGGCTCGCACCAGGTGCTCAAGGACGTGTCCACTGCCTTCAACACCGGCGAAGTCACCGTGATCATCGGCGCATCGGGCTCGGGCAAGAGCACGCTGCTGCGCGCGCTCAACCGGCTGGAGCCGCATGACAGCGGCACCATCACGATCGACGGCAAACCCGTGACCGACGATGAACGCACGCTGCAGGCGCAGCGCTGCGAAGTGGGCATGGTGTTCCAGCAGTTCAACCTGTTCGGCAACATGACGGTGCTGGACAACATCTCCCTGGCCCCACGCCGCATCCGCGGCCTCTCGCGCGAACAGGCCAACGCCAAGGCGATGGCGCTGCTCACCCGCGTGGGCCTCAAGGACCACGCGCACAAGTACCCGTGGCAGCTCTCCGGCGGTCAGCAGCAGCGCGTGGCGATCGCCCGCGCGCTGGCGATGGAGCCCAAGGTGATGCTGTTCGACGAGCCCACCTCCGCACTCGACCCCGAAATGGTTCAGGAAGTGCTCGA
Source organism: Diaphorobacter caeni (assembly GCF_015354245.1). Classification (GTDB taxonomy): domain Bacteria; phylum Pseudomonadota; class Gammaproteobacteria; order Burkholderiales; family Burkholderiaceae_C; genus Diaphorobacter_A; species Diaphorobacter_A caeni. The sequence goes on along the minus strand of NZ_JADKYZ010000005.1, from coordinate 303,461 downwards.
CGTGATGCGCGAACTCGCCAAGGGCGGCATGACGATGATCATCGTGACCCACGAAATGGGCTTCGCCCGCGAAGTCGCCGACCGCGTGATGTTCTTCGACCAGGGCCGCATCGCCGCCGAAGCGCCACCCGCAGAGTTCTTCGGCAACCCCGCCAATGACCGCATCCGGGCTTTCATCGGCCGCATGACGAAACATTGAGCCCTCGGCGACAATGGACCTGTGAGCCGGTATTCAAGCGCCCGCAGCGCAGCGGACGCTTGAAACACCAGCCCCAGTGACGAGACAGGTCCTCAGGCTAGGCGCGAAGCCGCAGACAGTACTTCGGTACGGCAAGGCTTCGCAACGACGCATGAGGGCCTGTATCGTCATCCCAAAACGAAGACTCTTCAAACCCCGCAACATCACCCATTCGTCGAAGCACCTGCACGCCCGACGAACAAACCAATTTCTATGCGCTCCGAACGTCGTGGGCTGGTGGCCCTTTTGATTGTCACTGTGGTGTGGGGAACTACGTTTCCTGCGATGAAACTGCTCTCGGGCCACCTCGACGCCCTGCAGATCATCTGGGCCCGCTTCGCCATCGCGCTGGCCGTGCTGCTCCCCCTCTGGCACGGCATGCGCAGCAACGAGCGCCGCTGGGGCATCGCCCTCGGCGCGCTGCTCTTCATCGCGTTCTGGCTGCAGATCGAGGGACTTGCGCGCACCACCAGCAACCGCAACGCCTTCGTCACCGGCCTCAACGTGCTGGTGGTGCCGATTCTCGCGATGCTGGTGCTCGGCAAGCGCTACGGCCTTGCGCTGTGGGCAGCCTGCGGCATGGCGCTCGTCGGCATGACGCTGATGTTCCACGAGAACGATCCCTGGAATCTCGGCGACACGCTCACGCTCGCCAGCACTTTCTTCTACGCGGTCTACATCCTCGCGCTGGAAGAATGCGCGCGCCGCACCGCCAGGCAGCCGCTGCGCGCCACGCGCATGGCGGCGGCGCAGGCGGCGGTGATGTTCGTGGCCGCCAGCATTCTGGTGGTCCTGCGTCACGGTGACATCGAGAGCGCGCTCGGCCCGCTGCTGGATCTGCCGACCTCCTCGTGGATCGCCCTCGCCTACCTCGGCGTCTTCGCCAGCGTGATGGTCGTGACCCTCCAGGCCTGGGGCCAGCAGCGCGTGGACGCCATGCGCAGCGCCATCATCTACGGTCTCGAGCCGGTGTTCGCCGCCACCATGGGCTGGTTCCTGATCGGCGAGAGCCTCGGCCTCAACGGGCTGCTGGGCGCGGCGCTGATCGTCGGCGCTCTGATCGTGAGCCAGCTCCAGCCCCCCAAGGACGTCGCAGCGACCACGGCCTGACCCGCCCCTGTTTTCACAGATTCCCGCGCGTGCTCTCGGGCGGGATTGCGTCTGACGCTTCAGGCCGCCGATACCGCTGCCAATCGCGCAAATGGAACTGCTCGACATAGATCGACACCAGCGCGAACGCCACCCAGCAGCCGATCAGCGCCACCATCGCCCATTGGGGTGATGACATGCCGTCCTTCAGCAGAAAAGCGCCTGCCAGCGCCAGCACCAGCCACGTCTGCCAGCGCTCGGCGGGATGCGGATTGTGCTGCAGCGTTCCGCCGCAGTCCGGACACAATGAAACCGCCTTGCCAGGCAGAAACCGGCGCTCACCTGGCGCGGGTGCGGAACGGATCAGCCGGCGCTTGAGCGAAATGCCGCAGTGGGGGCAGTCGTGGAGCATGGTCAATGATGCCTGCGCCGGTCGCCACTCAAGGCACGGGCGGCTCGTTGGTCTGGATCGGAATGTCTTCGACCCGGCGCGGCGTGCCCGTCGGCGCGGTCGCCTGCCCCCTGGACACGGCCGCGAGGTCTGACTCGCTGGGGTACTGGCCCATGAGCCAGTAGTCGAACACGCGTCGCACGATGGGGCCTGCGGCGGCGGCGCCGAAGCCCGCGTTTTCCACGATCACCGCGACGGCGATGCGTGGCTCCTCCAGCGGCGCGAAGGCGGAGAACAGCGAATGGTCGCGCTTGTGTTCTTCGAGCAGGCGCGCGTTGTATTTGACGTTCTGCCCCATGCTCACGGCCTGTGCCGTGCCGGTCTTGCCGCCCGAGGTGTACTGCGCGCTCGCGAACAGGCGTGCGCCCGTGCCGACCTTGTTCACGAGGCCCAGCGACTTGTGGATGATCTCGATGTTCTTGTGGTCATAGCCGAGCGACACGCCGGGCGGCTGCACGATTTCGGTGATCTGGCCGGTGACCGAGTCCTTGGTCGCCTTGGCGATGTGCGGCGTGTAGCGGGTGCCGCCATTGGCGAGCGTGGCCTCGGCCGCAGCGAGCTGCAGGATGGTGAAGTTGTTGTAGCCCTGGCCGATGCCCAGCGACACCGTCTCGCCCGAGTACCAGCGCTTCATTTCCGGGCGCTTGTAGGTGTTGCGCTTCCACTCGGTGCTCGGCAGCGTGCCGCGCACTTCACCGTTGAGATCGACGCCGGTGATCTGGCCGAAGCCCAGCGGTTTCATGAAGTCGTGGATCATGTCCACGCCCATGTCGACGGCGAGCGAATAGAAATACGTGTTGCTCGAATGCTGTATGGCGCGGTACATGTCCACGCCGCCGAGCCCGCCCTCGTGGCTGCGGAAGGTGCGGCCGCCGTAGTTGAAGAAGCCGGGGTCGTTGTAGACCTGCGTGGGCGAGCGCTTGTTGAGCTGCAGAGCGGCCAGCCCCATGAAGGGCTTGTAGGTCGAGCCCGGAGGGTAGGTGCCGCGCAGGGCGCGGTTGAGCAGCGGCTTGTTGATCGACTCGTTGAGCGCGGCCCAGTTCTCCTGGTCGATGCCTTCAACGAACAGGTTGGGATCGAACGTGGGCTTGCTCACCAGCGCGAGAATTTCGCCGTTGCGCGGATCCATGGCGACCAGCGCGCCACGGCGATCGCCGAACATGTCCTCGACCAGTTTCTGCAGCTTGATGTCCACCGAGAGCATCACTGTGTCGCCAGGCGTCGCGGCGTAGCTTGCGAGGCGGCGGATGGCGTGGCCGCCGGCCGAGGTCTCGAGCCGCTCCACGCCGGTGTGGCCATGCAGCGTCTTTTCATACGAGGACTCGACCCCGAGCTTGCCGATGTAGTCGGTGCCACGGTAGTTGGCCGCGTCGTCGGAATCCTCGATGCGCTCCTTCTCGCGCTGGTTGATGCGGCCGATGTAGCCGATCAGGTGCGCGCCGGTGTCTCCCAGCGGGTAGTTGCGGAACAGGCGTGCCTTGATGTCCACGCCGGGGAAGCGAAAGCGCTGCGCCGCGAAGCGCGCGACTTCCTCGTCGGTCAGGCGGGTGCGGATCGGAATCGACTCGAAGCTCTTGGAGTCCTCCATGAGGCGCTTGAACTTGCGACGGTCCCGCGCGCCGATCTCGACGATCTGACCGAGCTCGTCGATGGTGTCTTCCAGATTGCGCACCTTGGCGCGCGTGATTTCCAGCGTGTAGGCCGAATAGTTGGACGCCAGCAGCACGCCGTTGCGGTCAAGAATCAGGCCGCGATTGGGCACGATGGGAACGACCGCCGTGCGGTTGCTCTCGGCCTGCTCGGCCAGATCGTCGTGGCGCACGACCTGCAGCACGACGAGGCGCGCCACGATCAGGCAGAACGCCAGCATCACCACGAAGCCGATGACGATCACCCGCAACTTGAAGCGGGAGACATCGGCCTCCACATTCCGCAGTTCAGTCATGATGAGCGTCGCAGTCCATAGAGGGCCAACGGGAAATGCCGCGCAGCCGCGTCACAGCGGACGGTTCTCGTCCGGATCCGGCGGGCGGCGCTGCGGAGCCAGCAGAATCCACGAAGCGATCGGCCACAGCACCGCTTCCAGCGCAGGTGCGATCAGACCTTCGACCCCCGGCAAAGTTCCGCCCGAGATCACCCGCAGCAGCAGCTCGATGGCGTGGGCGCCAAGGAACAGCGGCACCATCTGAAGCGCCTGCAGCCACACATTGAACCACAACATGCGGCGGCTGGACATCTGCGCCGCGAACATCAGCAGGCAGTAGACCAGCGCGTGCTGGCCCATGAGCGCCGACTGGCTCACGTCCATGCACAGACCGAGAATGAAGGCCACGCTCATGCCCACGCGCTGCGGCTGGTGAATGCCCCAGAACGCGAGCAGCACCATGAGCCAGTCGGGCGTCCACACGACGCGCCCGAGCGGCAGAATATTGATGGCGAGCCCGATGATGAAGCTCGCCACGATGAACACCGGACTGACCGGAAGCAGCAGCTGCTGGCCCTTGGGCATCATGATGGACGGCCCTCCAAAAGCCACGCGGGCGATGGCGACATCAGGTTCCGCTTCATGGACGGCCCCCCGCTGCGGGACGGCCCGGCAGGTCCTTGGACTTGGTCGGCTTGTCCACCTTGCCGGACTTCGGTGCGGGCACCTCGGCCTCGACCTCGGCGCGCACACCGTCCGTGAGCGGCTGCAGCACCGTCACGTACTGCGCGCCCGTCATCTGTGCGAGCGGCTCGCAGTAGATGCGCGAGAACGAGGAATCGGCACGCTTCTCGACCTTGATGACCTTGGCCACCGGCAGACCCGCCTGATAGACGCCGTCCATGCCGCTGGTGCTGAGCATGTCGCCCTCCTGCACATCGGCGTTGCTCGGCATGAAGCGCAGCTCCATGCCGCCGCCGTGCATCATCACCGGATCGCCGTAAGCCACGCCGCGCGTGCCCGTGCGCATGTTGCGCACCGGAATCGCCTGGTCACGGTCGATCAGCAGAGTGACTTCGGAGGACAGCGGAAACACCCGCGTGACCTGCCCCAGCACGCCCGAGGCGTCGATCACCGGAGAGCCCGGCTGCACGCCCGCCACCTGACCGCGGTCGATCACCACGCGGCGCGTGTACGGATCGGCCGCGTCGTAGATCACCTGCGCCGCCATGCCCGGCGCCTTGACGCGGTCACGCAGCTCAAGCTGCTTGCGCAACTGGGCATTTTCCTGAAGCAGCAGCTCGACCTGATTGGCCTGCTGGGACATGGCCGCCATGCGCGACTGCGCCTCGTCGCGGCCCTGCTGCGCGTCTTCAAGCGACTGGAAATAGCCCGCGCCGCCGCGAGCGAACTCGACCGGCTTGAGCATCAGCCACTGGATGGGCATGAGCACCGTGCCGATGGCCTTGCGCACCGGCTCGGTGACGTGAAAACGCGCATCCGCCACCATCAAAAACAGCGCCAAGGCGCTGTAGAGGGTCAGGCGAGCGAGGGGGGAGGGGCCATGCTTGAAAAGCGATGGCGCCTTTCGGTCGAGTGTGCCTAGTGGCATGACCTGCTCCGTGCTCCTGCGCTTTCAGCCACCGCCACGCTCGTCCGCTCTTTCGATCACTCGTTGGTGAAGATGCCGCCGTGGCGATCCATGCGCTCCAGCGCAATGCCGCAGCCGCGCACCACGCAGGTCAGCGGCTCTTCGGCGACCAGCACCGGCAGGCCGGTTTCCTCGGCCAGCAGACGGTCGAGGTCGCGCAGCAGCGCGCCGCCACCGGTCAGCATCATGCCGCGCTCGGCGATGTCCGCGCCCAGCTCGGGAGGGGTCTGCTCCAGCGCGTTCTTCACGGCGGAGACGATCTGGTTGAGCGGCTCGGTCAGCGCTTCCAGCACTTCGTTGCTGGAGATGGTGAAGCTGCGCGGCACGCCTTCGGAGAGGTTGCGGCCCTTGACTTCCATCTCCTTGACTTCGGAGCCAGGGAACGCGGAGCCGATCTGCTTCTTGATCGCTTCGGCAGTGGGTTCGCCGATCAGCATGCCGTAGTTGCGACGGATGTAGTTGATGATGGCTTCGTCGAACTTGTCGCCGCCCACGCGCACGGAGCCCTTGTAGACCATGCCGCCCAGCGAGATCACGCCCACTTCGGTGGTGCCGCCGCCGATGTCGACGACCATGGAGCCCGATGCCTCGGACACCGGCAGACCCGCGCCGATGCCGGCGGCCATGGGTTCTTCGATCAGATCGACGCTGGTGGCGCCGGCCGCTTCGGCCGCGTCGCGGATGGCGCGGCGCTCAACTTGTGTGGAGCCGCAGGGCACGCAGATGATGATGCGGGGGCTGGGAGTCAGCACCGAGCGCGGATGCACCATCTTGATGAACTGCTTGATCATGTTCTCGGTGATCACGAAGTCCGCGATCACGCCGTCCTTCATCGGGCGGATGGCCTCGATGTTGCCGGGCACCTTGCCGAGCATGGCCTTGGCCTCGCGACCCACGGCCTGAATCACTTTCTTGCCATGCGGTCCGCCTTCGTGGCGGATGGCGACCACGGAAGGTTCGTCGAGGACAATGCCCTTGTCACGGGCGAAGATCAGGGTGTTGGCAGTGCCCAGATCGATGGCGAGGTCGGTGGAGAAGTACCGACGGAAAGCTCCGAACATTCAAGAATCCTCTCAGGCACGGCAAGCACATCGGCGTGTCGTCGCCAGGAAATACGGGGTGGATATTGGCCTTTTTCGCACAATGACCAACAGTGCGGAGGGTATTGCGGCAAAGCCGGAATAATACCGCAACACCTGTGAATAACTTCTGTCAAAACTGCTCCGAACCGAGGTTTACACACAGTTTCTTTGCAGATGTTGGGCCCTGTAGTTGTCATCAATTGTGTCAAACAACTACCAAACACACTCCGCGGGACTAACCGGCCCGTCCATGCGCGAAAGCAAGGACTCTCCGAATGGACCGAGGAGTTCCCACGCTTTCGCGGGGTTTGCGGGTTTGCCCAGTGCGCCAAAACGGCCTTGGCAGACATGGCTGCGGGTCTCGCCCGCAAAGGCGGGATAATAGACAACTTCCCCTACACGCATCCGTCGTCTGGCCTTTGCGCACCGCAGCCTGACCTCCCGATGCACGGGTCGACTTCCCTCACAGATTTCTATGGCACTGACACACGAAGACATTGCCCGCATTGCCAATCTGGCGCGGCTGGAACTCAACGCAACCGAGAGTGAGCGCATGCTCACTGGACTCAATCAGTTCTTCGACGTGGTCGAGCAGATCTCCGCCGTGGACACCTCGGGCGTGACCCCGCTGTCCCACCCCGTCGCGGCGATCCAGGCCATCGAGCTGCGCCTGCGCGATGACGTGGTGAGCGAGCCCAACAACCGCGAAGCCAATCAGAAGAGCGCTCCCGCCGTGGAAAACGGCTACTTCCTCGTGCCCAAGGTGATCGAGTAACGCCGCCTGCGTCACTCGCGCCATTCGCCCGGACCCTTTCCGATTCCGGCGCGGCGCGGCAGACCGCCCACAAGCACAGCAACAAACAGCGTCCTGCCCGCCCGCCACTCACCCGAACGAGATTCTCAAGCATGAGTACATCCACCACTGATCTGCACGACCTGAGCCTCGCGCAACTGGCCGCCAGGCTCAAGGCCCGCGAGGTTTCCTCCGTCGAGGCCGCGCAGCACTTCCTCGCCCGCGCCAAGGCACAGAGCGATCTGGGCGCATTCGTCCACATCAACGAGGACGTGACCCTCGCCCAGGCCAAGGCCGCCGACGCGGCGATTGCCGCCGGCAGCACGGCCAAGCTCGCAGGTGTGCCGATCGCGCACAAGGACCTGTTCGTCACCAAGGAATTCCCGACCACCGCCGGCTCGAAGATGCTCACCGGCTACCAGTCGCCCTTCGACGCGACGATGGTGGCCAAACTGGCAGAAGCGGGCTGCGTCACGCTTGGCAAGCTCAACATGGACGAATTCGCCATGGGCTCGGCCAACGAGAATTCCGCCATCGGCAAGGTGCTGAACCCGTGGGACAAGACGCGCGTTCCGGGCGGCTCCTCGGGCGGCTCGGCGGCGGCGATCGCTGCACGTCTGGCGCCCGGCGCCACCGGCACCGACACCGGTGGCTCGATCCGCCAGCCCGCATCGTTCTGCGGCGTCACCGGCATCAAGCCCACGTATGGCCGCGCCAGCCGCTACGGCATGATCGCGTTCGCCTCCAGCCTCGACCAAGCGGGCCCGATGGCCCGCACCGCCAAAGACTGCGCGCTGATGCTCTCCGCCATGTGCGGCCCGGACGCTGACCGCGACTCCACCAGCCTGGATACGCCCGCCGAAGATTTCACGCTCAAGCTGAACGACTCGCTCGCCGGTCTGCGCATCGGCATCCCCAAGGAATTCTTCGGCGATGGCCTGTCCGCCGACGTGCGCGCCGCCATTGACGGAACGCTCAAGGAATACGAAAAGCTGGGCGCCAAGCTGGTGCCGATCAGCCTGCCGCGCACCGAGCTGTCGATTCCGGTGTACTACATCATCGCGCCCGCCGAAGCCTCATCCAACCTGAGCCGCTTCGACGGCGTGAAGTTCGGCCACCGCGCCAAGGAATACACCGACCTGCTCGACATGTACAAGAAGACCCGCGCCGAAGGCTTCGGCGACGAGGTCAAGCGCCGCATCATGATCGGCACCTACGTGCTGAGCCATGGCTACTACGACGCGTACTACCTGCAGGCGCAGAAGATCCGCCGCATGATCGCCGACGATTTCCAGGCCGCGTTCAAGGAATGCGACCTCATCGCCGGCCCCACCGCGCCGACCGTGGCATGGGCTCTGGGCGGCAAGAGCGACCCGCTCGCAGCCTACCTCGCCGACATCTACACCCTGCCCGCCTCGCTGGCCGGTCTTCCCGGCATGAGCGTGCCCGCCGGTTTCGGCGAAGGTGGCATGCCCGTGGGCCTGCAGCTCATCGGCAATTACTTCGGTGAAGCGCGCCTGCTGAATGCGGCGCACCAACTGCAGCAAGCCACGGATTTCCATCTGCGCCAGCCTGCGGCCGCCGCACAGTAAATCAGCAGGAAGGACTACAAGAACATGACCGAAAAGACCATCAAGCTGATCAACGGCTACGAAGTGGTGATTGGCTTTGAAACCCACTCCCAGCTCGCCGCGCAATCCAAGATCTTCAGCCGCGCCAGCACCGCCTTCGGTGCGGAGCCCAATACGCAGGCCTGCCCCGTGGACTTGGCGCTGCCCGGTACGCTGCCGGTGATGAACAAGAAAGCCGTGGAATGCGCGATCAAGCTGGGCCTGGCGCTCGGCTCGCACATTGCGCCCGTCAGCATCTTCGCGCGCAAGAACTATTTCTACCCCGATCTGCCCAAGGGCTACCAGATCAGCCAGTTCGAGATTCCCGTGGTGCAAGGCGGCTCGGTGAGCTTCTTCGTCGGTGACGAAAAGAAGACCGTGCGCCTCGTGCGCGCGCACTTGGAAGAAGACGCGGGCAAGTCGGTGCACGACGAATTCATTGGCCAATCCGGTATCGACCTGAACCGCGCGGGCACGCCGCTGCTGGAGATCGTGACCGAGCCGGACATGAGCAGCACCGAAGAGGCCGTGGCCTACGCCAAGGAGCTGCACAAGATCGTCACCTGGATCGGCATCTGCGACGGCAACATGCAAGAAGGCTCGTTCCGCTGCGACGCCAACGTCTCCGTGCGCAAGCCCGGCCAGCCGCTGGGCACACGCCGCGAGATCAAGAATCTGAACTCGTTCAAGAACATGCAGATCGCGATCGACTACGAGATCCGCTGGCAAATCGAAGAAATCGAAGACGGCCGCAAGATTCAGCAGGCCACCGTGCTGTTCAACCCCGACACGGGCGAAACCCGCGCCATGCGCACCAAGGAAGACAGCGCCGATTACCGCTACTTCCCCGACCCCGATCTGCCGCCGCTGCATGTCGCAGCCGAGTGGATCGAGCGCGTGAAGGCCGACATGCCCGAGCTGCCCCGCCACCGCGCCGACCGCTTCGTCGAGCAATACGGCCTGCCCGAATACGACGCCACCACGCTCACGCAGAGCCAGGGCATGGCCGACTATTTCGAAGTGGCCGCCAAGGTGTGCGAGCAGCCCAAGCTGGCATCCAATTGGGTGATGGGCGAAATCTCGCGCCGCCTGAACATGGAGGAAATCTCCATCGATCAGGTGAAGGTGAGCGCCGAGCAACTGGGCGCGCTCATCAAGCGCATTCAGGATGGCACGATCAGCAACAACGCTGCCAAGCAGGTGTTTGAAGTGCTGTGGACCGGCGAAGGCTCGGACGTGGACGCCGTGATCGAAGCCAAGGGCCTCAAGCAGATGAACGACACGGGCGCGCTCGAAAAAATCATCGACGAAGTGATCGCCGCCAACCCCGCGAACGTCGAGCAGTACCGCGCAGGCAAGGACAAGGCGTTCAACGCGCTGGTCGGCCAGGTGATGAAGGCTTCGAAGGGCAAGGCCAACCCTGGCCAGGTGAATGAACTGCTGAAGGCAAAGCTGGCCTGACGCCACTCCATTCGACATCTCCAAAGGCCTCGTCACGAGGCCTTTTTCATGGGCGCTGCGAATTGCGCTTCGCTGCCAGCATCCATGTGCCGGGGCTCCCGGATCACCCGAACGCCGCCACCTGATTGCGCCCCGCGCGCTTGGCCTCGTACATGGCCTTGTCGGCCAGTGGCTGGATCTGGTGGATGGTGGCAGCGGCGGCGGTGGCGTCGGCACTCGACCACATGAGGCCGATGCTGGCCGTCACGTGCAGCGAGTGGCCATCGAAGCGCATCTCCTGTTCTTCGATGCTGGCGCGGATGCGCTCCGCCACCGCATGGCAGCCCTCCAGCGTGGGGTCCGTCAGGAAAATGGAGAACTCCTCGCCCCCCACACGACCGAGCAGATCGCTTTCGCGCAGACAGTCGCGCAGGATCCGGGCGACCTGCACGAGCACATCGTCGCCCGTGGCGTGGCCGTAGTTGTCGTTGACGGACTTGAAATGGTCCAGATCGACGAACAGCACGGCGTAATTCATCCGGTGGCGACGGCACAGGGCCAGTTGCCGGTTGCACTGCTCGTAGAACGCTGCTGCGTTGAGGGTGCTGGTCAGGCCGTCGTGCGTGGACAGCCACAGCAGGCGCTCGTTGTAATAGGCCATTCGGCTGAAGAAATGGTCGAAGCGCGCAACATAGATATGCCCCAGTACGGCACTGCCCCCCAAGGTGAACCACAGGGTGAGCACCGCGTTCGGGAAGGCCGTCAGATCGATGCGGGACAGCAGGAAATGCGATGAGGCGAGGGCCACCACGAAGGCCAGCCAGCCCCAGCGCCTGCCGGTCATCATGAACACGCCGACGATCAGCAGCATCGACCACATCGGCAGCAGCGGGTCTGGCGGCAGGAACATTCCGCCGATGCAGAGGGTCAGCCAGAACAGTGCGGCCGTGAGCAGGCTGCCGAGCTGCACACGCCGGGGATGGCGCCTGAGCCACTGCCACAGCAGCAGGTTGGCAACGATGGCGCAGAACCAGCAGGTGACGACGTAGACCAGAAAGTCGGCGCCCTGCGAAGTGATGCAGAACACCGCGATGAGCGCGGCATTGAACACCACCGATGAGAGTGCAATGGAAATCAGAAAGCGATGCTGAAATGCCAGCAGGCCCTCGTCTTCGGCATGGACGGAGTCGCCGTAGAGAAATCGCTGCAGAGTTGCTCGGGAGGCACTGGGCATGGACGGTGGAATGGGCGTACTTTCGGTTGCGCCAGACCCCTCTCGTGACCGGCAAGTCCCGGCCTTTGCTGGCCCGATGATTGGATCAGAAAGTCAGGAGAGACATAAATATGTAATCAAATAATCAACAAAGCATTGATAGCAATCACCTACTTTAAAGATAAATCGATATCGATCCCTATCATCCTCTCCCAGCCATAATGGGCCATGCCAGTGATCACCTATCAAATTACCGAGAACGATTACGCCACCGCTCAGCGGCTCTTCGCGCAATGCGGCTCACGCGCGGGCCACTTTGTGAAGTTCGCCATCGTGGGCATTGGAGCGCTGCTGTTCGGCATGGGCCTGTACCTGAAGCATTGGGGGCTGATTCTGGGCAGCTTTGTGTATGCGGCGATGCCATGGTGGATCGGCCGTCTGATCGGCGAGCCGCTGGCGCGGCGCCAGTACAGGCGCTACCCGGCCATGCACATGCCGCAGACTCTGTCACTGCTGGACGATGAAAGCGGCGCGCTGCTCACCTCAAGCCTCGGCGAATCCCGCGTGGCCTGGAACCTGATCATCCATTGGGGCGAGAACGACAGCTATCTGCTGCTCTTCCTGCAGCCGCGCATGTACTTCATCGTGCCCAAGCGCGCAGACCCTGAACAGCTGGTGATCGGGCGGCTGCGCACGCTGCTGCGCGAGCGGGTGGGCGAACCACGGCATACGACGGACAAGCAACGCTGAGTCGACGGCGCCGAACGGCACGTCCGTGCGGAGAGCCCGCACGCACATCCGCACCGAGCCCCAAAAAGAAGAGAGTGCCGCTGTCGCGCCCCGCGTCAGGCGGAGCGGGCGCATGGGCCGCAGCAGCACTGCAATTCAAACCGTCACCTCTCCCCAGGACACCCAATGCGCCTGCGGCTGCTCCCGGTCGCTCGTATCGATGAGATACGCGACCACGCATAAGACAATTTAAATCACAACACTGATTGTAGAAAACTATTCATCGAATAGCCGTATCAAAGGGTTACGTCGTGGGTTGTTGACCGTCTGCGCTGCACAGGAGGCGGCATGAAATCAAGCGATTGGCTCAATAACGCCTACCTAGATTTTCCAAATTCATCCATGTTCCAAGTCAATAACTGCATGCTATCTTGCACGAGTCGGGTGCGGCAAACGGCGTGAGCAGTGCGTTTGCGGCCCGGCGAGGTCCGTGAAGCGGTCGCGACCCGAAGTCGCACGCTGATCGTCCAATCCACAAAAAATCATTCCAACAACGGAGACCCGCGATGAATCCATCCGACCGACCGCGCGCCATTTCCCGCAGCGACTCCAGCCCGCGATCCAGCCGCCGCACCCTGCTCAAGACGCTGGGCGCGGCAGGGGCAGGTGCCGGACTGCTGAACACCACCCTGCGCGCCTGGGCCGCCGACGCACCCGCCCCCAAGACGACGCGCCTGCCGTTCGCCAATGGCGAGCGCGAAATGGTGACTTTCCCCCAGAAGCGCCCGCTGATCCTGCAGACCAGCCGTCCGCCGCAACTCGAGACGCCCTTCGAAGTGTTCAACGAAGGACTGCTCACGCCCAATGACGCGTTCTTCGTGCGCTATCACTGGAGCGGCATTCCCACCGACATCAAGGCCGAGGATTTCCGCGTGAAGGTCAGCGGCCTGGTGGACACCCCGCTGGATCTGTCGCTCGAGGCGCTCAAGCAACTGGGCGATCCCGTCAGCCTCGTGGCCGCGCACCAGTGCTCGGGCAACAGCCGGGGCTTCTTCGAGCCGCGCGCCAACGGCGGCCAGCTCGGTCATGGCGCCATGGGCAATGCCAAGTGGACGGGCGTTCCGCTCAAGCGCGTGCTCGAGAAGGCCGGCGTGAAGAAGGGTGCTGTGCAGGTGAGCTTCAACGGCATGGACAAGCCGCCCATCGACGGCGGTCCGGACTTCGTGAAAGCGCTGGACATCGACCACGCGCTCGACGGCGAGGTGCTGCTGGCCTGGGCGATGAACGACAAGGATCTGCCCATGCTCAACGGCTACCCGCTGCGCCTCGTCGTGCCGGGCTACTACGGCACCTACTGGGTCAAGCATGTGAATGACATCCAGGTGCTCGACAAGGTGTTCGACGGCTTCTGGATGGCGACGGCCTATCGCATCCCCGCCAACCCTTGCGCCTGCACTCCCGCAGGCAAGGGGCCGACCAAGACCGTGCCGATCAACCGCTTCAACACGCGGTCGTTCATCACCAGCGTGCAGGACGGTGCGAAGCTCAAGGCGGGCAGAGAAATCGTGCTGCGCGGCATCGCGTTTGACGGCGGCCAGGGCATCGCCGAGGTGTCCGTATCCACGGATGGCGGCAAGACATGGCAGTCGGCCACGCTAGGGGAGGAGCTGAGCCGGTACTCGTTCCGCGAATGGAAGGCTGCGTTCAAGCCGGCGAAGAAAGGGACCTACGAACTCAAGGTGCGCGCCGTGAACCGCGCCGGACAGGGCCAGCCGCTCGAGGCGCTCTGGAATCCCGCAGGCTACATGCGCAACGTGGTGGAAACCGTCCGCGTGACGGCGGCGTAAGAGAGCAGGAGCAGTACATCATGAACACATCCAGCCGACTGAAAAACCTCTTCCGTGCCACCGCCCTGCTCGCCTCCGTCTGCGGCACCGCGCTCCCCGCGCTGGCGCTCGAGATCGACCTGCCCGCCGAAACCGCGCTCTACCAGCAGAGCGACATGCCGGGCTACACGCTGACGCTGCAGAACTGCCTGATGTGCCATTCGGCCCAGTACGTGCAGTACCAGCCGAAGACCTCACCACGTAGCTATTGGGAAGCAACTGTCAAAAAAATGAAACATCCGTTCGGCGCCCCCTTCCCCGAAGGCGACATTCCGGCGATGGTCGACTACCTCACCAAGACCTACGGAGCGGAAAGCTCCGCCGCGAATTCGGGCAAATGACTCCCGCCGATCCGGAGAGTCCGCGACTCCCCCCGGAGTCGCGCTGAAGGCCGCCGGGCTTGATCCGGCGGCCTTTTCGCCTTTCAGGCACGCCATGCGCGCGAGCCCATTCGCCACGCTGAATCATCATCTCCTGGTCCTCGGGAGGCACTTTCGGCTCGACCAAGGATCAACCTCACCTATATTTACCGCCTGGTTAAAAGTAAGGTGTATTTACGAATTGACGGATGCGAGGGGGTCAGCAGCCTCGATCAATTGTTTACAAAAACAATTAACATCGATTGCCCAATAGTAGAATTCAACTTAACATTCTGCACGTCCGAGCTGTGAATGCCACTTTCCCGACTCCAGTCCACCCAACTTCTCGCAACGGAAAGCCATCAAATGGGCCAGCCAACTCAACTCAAGTCAGTCACCGGAGGGAAGAAGACCGCGCGCGTTGCCTCGCAACCCTCGGCGGCTGCCAACGAGAAACTGGCGAATCTCATGCACCGCACCATGGACTGTCTGCCGCATCTGATCTGGGTGGCGGGCGACGGGAGTCAGCCCGCCTGGGCCAATGCGGCGTGGCGCGACTACACGGGCAGCGAGTCATCCAACTGGCTGGACGCGGTGCACCCCGAGAGCACGGCACGGCTGGCGGCCCTCTGGGACAAGACGCTCGAGACGCAGACTGGTTTTCAGGAAGAGCTACGCATGCGCGCGGCCGATGGCCGCTTCCGCTGGTTTCTGGTCTCGGCGCTGCACCACGAAGGGCAGCGCCACTGGTATTTGAGCGCCACCGACATCCATGACCGCGTGCTGGCGCGCGAGGCACTGGTGCGCAGCCTCGGCATGCAGGAGAAGATGCTCGACGCAAGCGTGGACTGCATCAAGATCGTCAACCCCGACGGCACGCTCGCCCACATGAACCTCTCGGGCTGCAAGGCGCTCGGCGTGTCGCCCGAATCCGGCTTCGGCATGAAATGGCTGGAGCTGCTCCCGCCCGAGATCCACGCCGCCGGCCTGCGCGCCTTCCGCCAGGCGCTGCGCGGCAGCAATGCGCGCTTTTCAGGCAAGAGCGTGGTGCCCGGCAAGCCGCCGCAGTACTGGGACAACATCCTCACCCCGGTGCTTGACGACAACGGCAAGACCATGAGCATTCTCTGCGTCTCGCGCGACGTGACGCTGCAGCAGCTCGCCGAGGAGCGCCTGCGCAGGGCCAACGAGGTCGATGAACTGACCGATCTGCCCAACCGCCGCGCCTTTCAGGAAGAGCTGCGCCCCGCCCTGCTGCACGCCCGCGAGAAGGGCAGCGGGGCCCTGCTGATGTTGATCGATCTCGATCACTTCAAGCACCTCAACGACACGCTCGGCCACGCTGCGGGCGACCATCTGCTGCAGGTGATGGCACGGCGCATCCAGGGCTGCCTGCCCGATTCCACCTTCGTGGCGCGCATCGGCGGCGACGAGTTCGCCATCGTCGTGCAGGACGTGAAGGACGACGAGGCCGCGATGCGCGTCGCCCACCGCGTGATGCTGCAGCTCGATCCACCGATCCACTACGCGAGCAAGCGCATCAACGGCAGCATGAGCATCGGCTGCGCACTCTACCCGCGCGACGCGCGTGACCCGATGGTGCTGATGAGCAATGCCGACGCCGCACTCAACGACATCAAGGTCAACGGCCGGGGCGGCGTGCGCATCTTCAACGCCGACATCATGCGCCCCCTCGAAGAAGCGGCCGTGCAGATGGACCAGGCGCGCCGCATCCTGCGCGACGGCACCGTGCGCGCGTACTACCAGCCCAAAGTGCGCCTGCTGGACCGCAAGCTCATGGGTGTCGAGGCACTGCTGCGCTCGCAGGACGTCGAGCACGGCGGACTGCAGATGCCCGGCACCGTGCAGGCGGCCTTTCTCAACTATGACCTGGCCACCCGCATCGCCGACGCGCTGCGCGCCAAGGTGCTGGCCGACATCCTCAACTGGCAGCGTGCCGGTCTGCCGCTCGTGCCGGTGTCGCTCAACGCAGCGCCGGTGGAGTTCATGCGCGACAACTACGCCGAGCGGCTGCTCAAGCAGATCGAGAAGGCGGGGGTGGACCCGGCGCTGATCGAGCTCGAAGTGACCGAGCAGACCCTCGATGAACGCGGCGCGCAGTACGTGACGCGCGCGCTGCTGCAGCTCAAACAGGCGGGCATCCGGGTTGCGCTCGACGATTTCGGCACCGGCCATTCGTCGCTCACCCGGCTGCGCAACTTCCCGGTGGACTGCCTCAAGATCGACGCGAATCTGGTGGGCAACTTCGGCAGCGACCCTGCGATCACCGCGGTGGTCAACGCGATTGGCCGCATCGGCGCGGATCTGTCGCTGGAACTGGTGGCCGAAGGCATCGAGACCGAAAAGCAATGCCAGTCACTGCTGGCCGCAGGCTTCGAGATCGGTCAGGGGCATCTGTTCAGCCGCGCGGTCAACGCCGACGCGATCAGCACGATGCTGGCCTCCGAAGGCTTGATCTGGGAGCCCGTGCGGGCTTCCGCAGCCGCCTGAATCGAAAAAACGCTCCGAGTCGCTTCGCGGCTGCGCCCGCCCGGGCTGCGCCGGTTGCGAGCAACATAGTGCTCTGATCAGCGAGAAGCGGCCGCCGACGCGGGCTTGGCTGCCGAAACGCTGCCCGTCGCCGCGCGCTCGGCCGCCCACAGCTCCTTGAGCTGTACCAGTTCGGTGTCGAAGCGCTGCTGCACCTTGCGCTTTTCGTCCTGCTGCGTGGCGATGTAGCGCTGCTGCTCGGCGATGTCCTCTTCGTTGTCCGCAATGCGCCGCTGCACCTTGGCCGGGGCCTTCTTGGGATCGTTCTGGTAGAACTCGAGCTCGGTGTTGATCGCCGCGCGGTCGGAGCGCAGCTGTTCGATGCGCTTGTAGGCGATCTGGATCAGGTCGTTGAACACCGCCAACGCGGTGACGCGCTCGGCATTGTGCGTGGCCTCGTCGGGGTAGCGCGTGATCAGGGCGCGCTCGCGGCGGCGCTGGTCGGCCACCTTGGCCTTCTGTTCGGCGTCCGCACGGCGCTGCGCGTCCAGCTGCGTGCGTTCGTTCTCGGTCAGCGTGGGGCCGATGCGGCGGCGTTCGGTGCCGGTCTTGTCGAGCACACGCTGCTCGCGGTCAATGCATTCGGGGATGGGACGGTCTGCGGTGATGCGTCGGCCATTTTTGTCAACACAGGAGTAAACGGCGTTCTGCGCGGCCACGGGAGCGACCACGCAAAGCACGCCGACGACAGCCAGAACGCCTCGGAAAAGTTGACTTGCAGCCGCTTTCAATCCGTCCCCTTCATCATCATCGCCTCGGTTGACAGGTGATCAATGGTCGCCGACGCCGTACCGCTCCCGGTAGGCCAGAACCCGCTCGTGATGCGCCTTCATCTCGTCGCCGCCACCACTTGCCGCCAGATATTGCAATAAGTCTGCCAACTTTGCGATGGTGCAGACTTGCATTCCCAACTCGCCGCGCACGTACTGCACGGCACTATGGTCCACGTCGTGGCCATTCTCTGTGGCTTTTTCCTGGCGGTCCAGCGCAATCGCGATGGCGTGTGGCGTGGCGCCTGCGGCCTTGATCAGCGCGATCGATTCGCGTGCGGCGGTGCCCGCAGACATCACGTCGTCGATGATCAGCACGCGGCCCTTGAGCGGCGCGCCCACGAGGGTGCCGCCCTCGCCGTGGTCCTTGGCTTCCTTGCGGTTGTAGGCGAAGGGCACGTTGCGGCCCTGCCGCGCGAGCTCGACGGCCACCGTGGCCGCCAGCGGAATGCCCTTGTAGGCGGGACCAAAGACCATGTCGAACTCCATGCCACTGGCCAGAATGGCTTTTGCATAGAATTCTGCGAGACGGCCCATTTTTGCGCCATCATCGAACAGCCCCGCATTGAAGAAGTAGGGGCTCATCCGCCCGGCCTTGGTTTTGAATTCTCCAAAGCGCAAAACGCCGGATTCCACCGCAAATTGCACGAAATCCAGCGCCAGCCGGGTCTGTTCTGCCGTTTGATCGCTCTTGCTCACCATGAATTCTTCCTTGTTCAAATTAACCAGTCTCAACCTCAACGGCATTCGCTCCGCCGCGTCCAAGGGCGTGGTGGAGTGGCTGGAGGAAACTCGTCCGGATTGTATTTGCGTACAGGAAATCAAGGCTCAGGCTGCTGATATTGCCGACAAGTTCGAGTCGATTGGCGAGCTCAAGGGCCACTTCCATTTCGCCGAGAAGAAGGGCTACTCGGGCGTGGGCGTCTACACCCGCCACGAGCCCAGCGACGTGGTGATCGGCTACGGTTCGGGCGAGTTCGATGCCGAAGGCCGCTTCGTCGAAACCCGTTTCGACACGCCCAAGCGCAAGTTCTCGATCATCAGCGCGTATTTCCCAAGCGGCTCCTCGGGCGACCTGCGCCAACAAGCGAAGTTCCGGTTTCTGGCCGAGTTCCATCTGACGCTGATGAAGCTGAAGACCGAGCGCGACTTCATTCTCTGCGGTGACGTGAACATCGCCCACCAGCAGATCGACCTGAAAAACTGGCGCAGCAACCAGAAGAACAGCGGCTTTCTGCCTGAAGAACGCGAGTGGATGACAAAGTTGTTGCACACAACTGACCCGGCCGGCGGACTGGTGGACGTGTATCGTCAGCTCCAGCCCGACGCCACCGACACTTGTTACACATGGTGGAGCAATCGCGGCCAGGCCTATGCGAACAATGTGGGCTGGCGTCTGGACTACCATCTGGCGACTCCGGCCATCGCGGCGCTCGCGAGAACGGAGTCCATCTATAAAGAACAGAAATTTTCAGACCACGCGCCGATCACGATCGGCTACGACTTCAACCTGAAATGAAGGGCAACGGCGATAATGATTGAGATTCATTCTCAATCATCGACCGCTTTGTGATTTCCGAACATTTGTCGCGCCGCAGCGTTCTGACCAGCGCCCTGGCGCTCAGTGCGTGCAACTCCACGAGCATCGTGCAAGGCAACGCCACCATGACCGACTCCAGCGATCTGCGCAATGCACCCGCCGTCAGCCTGCCGCGTAGCCACCAGATGGACGTGCGCGATGCAGCCAGCGGCCATCTCTACCGCATTTTCGTGCAAGTGCCCGACGCGCCCGCGCCGCCGGGCGGCTATCCCGTGCTTTATGTGCTGGACGGCAATGCCACGTTTCTGATGGCGGCCCAGCTTGCCCGCAACAACGGCAACCGGCCCGGCGCGCTGCGGCCCGATCCGCTGATCGTCGTCGGCGTGGGGTATGCCACCAACGCATCCATGGATCAAAACGCCCGCAAGCGCGACTACACGCCGCCGCCTGCCACCGAAGACGGCACGGGCGATGCGGAAGTGTTTCTGGATTTTTTGCAAAAACAATTGCTGCCTATGGTCGAGCGCGCATGGCCGGTGGACGTATCGCGCCGCACGCTGTTCGGCCATTCGCTGGGCGGCTTGCTCACGGTGCACGCACTGATCACGCGACCCGGTCTGTTCACAAGGCACGCGGCGGCCAGCCCGTCGTTGTGGTGGAACGGCCAGCACGAAGTGCCGTTGGTCGATGCATGGATTGCCGCCGGTGCCGCGCCTTCGGTGCAATTGCAATTGCGTGTGGGCTCCAAGGAGCGCGCACGCAAGAGCACCGATCCGCTTCGCGCAGCCAAGGCTGCAGAGCGCCAGATGAATCCGCTGGTCGAATCGCTTGCCGAAAAGCTGCTCGCGCTGCACAACCCGCAGATCGTGGTGGACAGCCAAGAGATTCCCGGCGCCGATCACGGAGGCGTGGTGCTGCCCGCGCTGATCGACGCCATTGCTTTTGCCGCCAAGCGCGGGCTTTGACGCACTCAGCAGCCGCTCGCGTCTTTCACGCCCGAGAGCCGCTGCAAGTTCAGCACCTGCACTCCGTCATTGCCGGACAACGTGGCGGTGGCGCGAGTGCAGTCGGAAAACTTCACGCTGACTTGGCCCCAGCGGGCCATTTGGTTGACAGGATTCGCAAACGTGCCCGCCGTGATCATGCCCAGTGCAATGGTGTATTCGGTGTTGGGGACGATGGTGCCGCCCAGTGCATCCATTGAAATCGTCCAGAGCGGACCGCCTTGGGCATTGCGTCCGTAGTAAGTGAAGATGAGGCCGTTGTCTCCACCCAGAATGTTGAAGCCGGTGCTGTCGTACGCGGGGTCATACCACAGGCCAGAGAGTGATTTCCAACTTAACGGACTCGTACCGCCTGCTCCGGAAGGTGTCGCCGAATAGTGGCCCGAATAGGTCGTACCACCAAGCCCTCGGAACAAATACTGGCCGTTAATGCCGCCCGCTTCATAACTCCCATCAACGCTGATGTAGTTGTTGGAATCGATGTTTCTGCAGTCGAACAACGGCGGATCGACGGAAAAGACACCGCCCGTACCCGTGACCGTGCCTTTTCCCGTGTCGCTCGCCATGCGGCATGTGACCGCGCCATAGGAATCAACGGTGATGTTGATCGTGCCGTGGTCAGCACCGAGATATGTGCCGGAATAGCTGCCCGCCGGAAACTCTGCATGAGCCAAGGGCGACATAGTCAGAGCTACGCCACCGCACAGTACAGCACGCTTCAAAAAGCCAGATAAATGCATGAAACCTCCCAGGATTGCATCGGTATAAATTGGACAAGCGTCGGACTCGGTCCATGAAGCCAAGCTCAACCTCATGAGCACCAGCCAAACGATTATCAATAACTACCAATTTTCCAAAAGCGATTTAATGCTTCAATTTGTACCCGTTTCGCGCATGCTGCGCAGGCCGCTGCCAAGCCCATGAATCCACTGAAAGTAAGTACTCAGCAGCAGCATTGGCGCCACGCTACCGCGCACTGAACCTCTGCGCCGCCTCCCAACCCAAATCCGCCAACGGCCCGGCCTTGCGCCCGGTCTCCACAGCGTCGTCCGCCGTCGCGTTGCCATCGGCCGCGCGCTGGGCGATGCCGTGCAGGATCGCGGCCATGCGGAACAGGTTGTAGGCGATGTAGAAATCCCAGTGCCCCGCCGCGTCGCGGCCCGTGGCGTCGCCGTACCACTTCACGTACTGCTCTTCTGACGGAATGCCGAGCTTGGCGAGATCGAGCCCGCCAATACCGCGCCACAGATCATGCGGAATGCGCCAGCCCATGCACTGGTAGGCCAGATCGGCCAACGGGTGGCCGAGCGTCGACAGCTCCCAGTCAAGCACGCCGATCACGCGCGGCTCGGTGGGGTGGAAGATCAGGTTATCAAGCCGGTAGTCGCCGTGCACCAGCGTGGTTTCGTCGCCTTCGGGCAGGTTGGCGGGCAGCCAGTCCATGAGCTTGTTCATAGACTCATTGACCGGCAGCGTCGACTCCTTGCACTGGCGCGTCCAGCGCGCGATCTGGCGGCTGACGTAGTTGCCTTCCTTGCCGTAATCGCCCAGCCCCACGGTCTTGTAATCCACCGCGTGCAGCGCCGCGATCACACGGCTCATCTCGCGGTAGATCGCCAGGCGCTCGGCGTTGGCCATGCCGGGCAGGCCCTGGTCCATGAACACGCGACCGTCAAGAAACTCCATCACGTAGAACGGCGTACCGATCAGGTCCGCGTCCTCGCAGTAGTCGAGCATGCGCGGCACCGGCACGCCGGTGTCGGCCAGCGCCTTCATCACGCGGAACTCGCGGTCGATGGCGTGCGCCGAGGCGATCAGCGTTCCCGGCGGCTTCTTGCGCAGCACGTAGTTGCGTCCCTTGCCCGCATCGATGCGGAAGGTCGGATTCGACTGCCCGCCCGCGAGCACGCGCACCTCGAGCGGATGCTGTGCATCGGCCAGCCCCTTGCTCTGCAGGTACGCGGCCAACGCATCGATGGGCAGATTCACTGCGGCGTTGTTCTGTGCACTCATAGTCCGCTCACCAGGTGGCCGCCATCCACGGCGACTGCGGAGCCCGACATCGCCGCGCCCGCATCGGACGCGAGCAGCAGCAGGGGGCCGTCGAGATCGCCCAGCTCGCTGAAGCGGCGGCTCGGAATGCGCATGCGCAGCTTCTCGCCCAGCTCGCTCGTGAGAAAGTCGCGGTTCAGATCGGTGACCACATAGCCCGGCAGCAGCGCGTTCACGCGGATGCCGTAGCGCGCCAGTTCCAGCGCCATCGCCTTCGTGGCCTGGATCACGCCGGCCTTGGAGATCGCATACGGCGCGACTCCGCCGCCCACGCGCTCGCCGAGGATCGAGGCCACGTTGACGATGGCACCGCCCTTCTTGGCGGCCACCATGCGGCGCGCGGCCTCGGTCGCGACCAGCCAGTTGCCCTTGAGGTTGGTGTCGATCACGCTGTCGAAATCTTCCTCGGTCTGATCGAGCAGCGCGCGCGTCACGGTGACGCCCGCGTTGTTGACGATCACGTCGGGAACGGCCCATTCGCCGATGGCGTCAAAGCAGCTTTTCACGCTGGCGCCGTTGCTCACGTCGAGCGAAAACGCGCGCGCTTCGCCGCCGCCCTTCACGATGCCGTCGACCACCGACTGCAGCTTGTCCGCGCGCCGCGCGGCCACCGCCACCTTCGCGCCGTTGGCAGCGAGCATCTGCGCGAAATGCGTTCCAAGACCGCTGGATGCGCCCGTCACCAGCACGAGCTTGCCCTTGAGGCTGAACTTGTCGCTGGCCGTGCTCATGCCGATGCCTCCGCCGCCGCCTTCTCTGCCATGTGCACCAGCTTGCGCGCCATGCTCCAGCGGTGCACCTCGCTCGGGCCGTCATAGATGCGGAAGGCGCGCATGTCGCTGAAGATGCGCATCACCGGCGTCTCGCCCGTCACGCCCTGTCCGCCGAGCATCTGCACGCAGCGGTCCACCACGCGCCATTCGGCCTCGGAGCAGATCACCTTGGCGCGGCTCGACTCGTAGTTGCCCTTCTCGCCTTGGTCGAGCAACCACGCCGTGTGCCAGATGTTCAGGCGCGCGGTGTGCAGATCCATGTCGTTGTCGGCCAGCATGAAGCCCACGCCTTCGTGCTCGGCCAGCGGCTTGCCGAAGGCCTGGCGCCTGCGGGTGTACTCAAGCGCGATCTCGTGCGCGCGGCGTGCCTGGCCGAGCCAGCGCATGCAGTGCGTGAGGCGCGCGGGCGCCAGACGCACCTGCGCATAGCGAAAGCCCTTGCCGATCTCGCCGAGCACGTCGCTCTCGGGCACGCGCAGATTGTTGAAGCGCAGCACGCCATGGCCACCGGTGAAGCACGAGTCCATCGCGTCCATGCTGCGCTCGAGCACGATCTCGGGACGGTCCATGTCGGAGAGGAACATCGTCGCCGAGCCGTCCTCCATGCGCGCCATGATGATCACGTAGTCCGCGCCTTCGGCCCCGGTGATGAACCACTTCGTGCCGTTGATCACGTAGTCGCTGCCGTCCTTGACCGCCGTGGTCGCGAGCATCGACGGATCGGCACCCGCGCCCGGCGAGGGCTCGGTCATCGCAAAGCAGGAACGGAGCTTGCCCTCGACCTGCGGGCGCAACCAGCGCTCCTTCTGCGCCTCGGTCGCGACCTCTTCCATCAGGTGGATGTTGCCTTCATCGGGCGCGTGGATGTTCATCGCCGTCGGGCCGAGCCAGGAATAGCCGGCTTCCTCGAACACCACCGCCTTTTCGACGTGCGTGAGCCCCATGCCGCCGAGCTTCTTGGACGCATGCGGCGTGAGCAGCCCGGCGTCGCGGGCGAGGCCCACCAGCTCGCGGCGCAGTTCCTCGCTCGGGCCGTGCGCGGACTGGCGCGGATCGCGCTCCAGCGGAATCACCTGCTCGGCGATGAAGCGCCGCGTTCTGTCACGCAGCGCGCGCAACTCGGGGGAAAGCGAAAAGTCCATGAGTTCTCCTCGGGAAACGGTGGGCCGGCATCCTTGGTCGTTGATGACAAAACCGTGGATTGTTCAACAATATTGAAGCACAATCTCCAACAAGTCACTATCGTGTTGGCGACAACCCCGCGCATCGGACAAAACCCTGCCGCGTCGGGTTCTGGCATATTCACTCTCCGCTGCGGACTGCCATCAGGCGCCGCCCACCTCACCATTTTCGGCACGAGCATCCCATGGCGCGCACCCAGACCGAGCAAGCAGACGAGCAGACGAGCCCACCGGAAAGCCGCGGCGGCAGCGCCTCCGGCAGCGTCTTCTACGGCATCATGAAGGGGCTCGAAACCCAGTCCTTCGTGCCCGGCCAGCGGCTCGTGGAAGTGGATCTTGCCGCGCAATACGGCGTGAGCCGCAATTCCGTGCGCGAAGCCCTGCAGCGCCTGGCCGCCGAAGGCGTGATCGAGCTCTCTCGCAACAAGGGCGCGGCGATCCGCTCGCTCACGCTGAAGCAGACGCATGAAGTGCTCGACGTGGCCGAGCGCATGACCGGCCTGCTCGCCAGAAGCGCCGCGCAGGGCATCGCCGACGGCCAGTCGCCCGAGCCCATCACGCAGGCCCTGCGCGAACTCGTTCTCGCTGACCAGACCAACGACGGCGAAGCCTTCGCGCGCGCCCGCCGCAGCCTCTACCGCGCCTTTCTCGTCGCCAGCGACAGTCAGGAAATGCGCCGCCTGTTCCCATCGATCCAGATGCCCATCGTCTACGCCCAGCACCGCCCGGCCACGCTGCAGAAGGTGCGCATGCGCGACTACCAGACCATGAGCGACGCCATCCTCGCGGGCAACGCGGCGGCGGCGGACAAGGCGGGGATGGCGCACGTGCAGAACGTGCGGGCGGCGATAGTTCGCCAGCACGAAGCGCGCACGGCCTAGGCTTTCGTGCGCCCCAGCAACTCCCGCACCGCCTTCTGAAACCTCGGATCCAGCATCGCCGGCACGTTGCAGCGCGACCAGGCCGAGGGTGCCGATGAATCGAGATGGAACACCCGCCCCGGCGCCATCTTCACGCCGTGGGGCAGCAGCGCTTCGGCGAACTGCAGCGAATCCTCGACGCCCGGAAACTTCACCCACAGATACAGCGTCTGCGCGTTGCGCGCGAAGACCTCGCAGCCCTGCGCATCGAGCCACTGCTGGGCCTCTTCGGTGGCGGCACCGAGCTTCTGGCGCAGCTTGACGAGGTGGCGCTCGTAGCGGCCCTCGCGCAGCATCACGTCGACCATGCGCTCGCAGTATTCCGAACCGCTCACGTGGATCAGCGCCTTCAGGTCGGCCAGATCGTTGGCGAGCGCGGCGCTGCAGGCGATGTAGCCGACGCGCAGCGCGGCCGAGAAGGATTTGGAGAAACTGCCCACGTAGATCGTGCGCTCGAGCTGGTCGAGCGTCGACAGCCGCACGGCGGAGGTGGGCTTGAAATCGGCGAACGGGTCGTCCTCGACGATCACCAGATTGTGGCGTTCGGCGAGCTGCAGCAGGCGATACGCCTTGGGCACGCTGAGGTCCGAGCCCGTGGGGTTGTGCGCGAGCGACTGGGTGAAGAACAGGCGCGGGCGCTCGTTGATGAGGATGCGTTCGAGCGCCGCGAGATCCGGCCCATCCGTCTCGCGCGGCACGCCGATCACGCGCGCTCCGGCGAGCTTGAGCTTGCCGAACAGCAGGTAATAGCCGGGCTCGTCCACCAGCACCGTCGCGCCGGGCGGCACGAAGTAGCGGATCACCAGATCGAGCGCATCGTTCGCGCCGTGCGTGAGCACCAGCTGGTTGGGCTGCACGGCCAGACCCAGCACGCCGAGCTTGCGCACCAGACTCTCGCGCAGCGGCGTGTAGCCAAAGCGGTTGCCGTAGCGAAACAGCGAGCCCAGCCCCGTGCGCACCACCTTCTGGTAGTAGCGGTCCATGCGCATGTCGGCCAGCCATTCGATGGGCGGGAAACCGTCGCCCACGGCCGCCACCTCGGGCTGGGTGATGAGCTGCTCGCGCGCGAGCCACACGGTGTCCATCGCACGGCCAAGCTGGCCGCCGTCTTCGTCCACCGCGCGGGGCTTGCGCAGCTGCTGCGACACGTAGAAGCCCGATCCCCGGCGCGGCTCGACCATGCCGCGCGAAACCAGCAGGTCGAACGCCGACACCACGGTGTTCTTGGCGTAGCGGTGCAGCTGCGCCAGCTCGCGCAGCGACGGCAGCTTGTCGCCGGGCTGGTAGACCCCATCGGTGATCTGCTGGCCGATCAGGTCCGCCAGTTTGTCCGCAATCGGTGCGGAGCGCCGTGCCTCGCTCATGGGTGTGTGTCTCCGTCCATGGGGTGAATTCTCGCGTCGTGGTGGCCCGCCACTCTGGTTTTGCACCGAAATGCTGCACTGCAGCGAGACTGTTTGTGCAAACTGTACCTTTTTATGAAGGTACAGTTTCAATACAGTCGGCTCAACTGTTTGAAACCGCCCCCTTTTGGGGCAGTGACTATCTGGAATTTTCACCCATGGCCATCGACTCCCGCCTCCCCAATTTCCGCGCCCTGAACCCCGCCCAACGCTGGGACCATGTGGCCAAGGCCTGCAACCTGAGCGCCGAAGAGCATGCGCTGATCGCCAACCCCGGCGCGCTGCCGATGACGCTGGCCGACGGCATGATCGAAAACGTGATCGGCACGTTCGAGCTGCCCATGGGCGTGGCCGGCAACTTCCAGATCAACGGCCGCGACGTGCTCGTGCCACTGGCCGTGGAAGAGCCTTCCATCATCGCCGCCGCGTCGTACATGGCCAAGCTCGCCCGTGAAGACGGCGGCTTCCAGACGTCGAGCACCCTGCCGCTGATGCGCGCCCAGGTGCAGATCCTCGGCGTGAGCGACCCCTATGGCGCGCGCATCGCGCTGTTCAAGGCACGCGATGAAATCCTCGCGCTCGCCAACAGCCGCGACAAGGTGCTGATCGGCCTCGGCGGCGGCTGCAAGGACATCGAGGTCCACGTGTTCCCGAGCACGCCGCGCGGCCCGATGGTGGTGATGCACCTGATCGTCGACGTGCGCGACGCGATGGGTGCCAACACCGTCAACACCATGGCCGAATCGGTGTCGCCGCTGATCGAGAAGCTCACCGGCGGCTCGGTGCGCCTGCGCATCCTCTCGAACCTGGCCGACCTGCGTCTGGCGCGTGCCCGCGTGCGCGTCACCGCCCAGACGCTGGCCACCAAGGAGCGCAGCGGCGAAGAGATCATCGAGGGCATCCTCGACGCCTACACCTTCGCGGCCGTCGATCCCTACCGCGCGGCCACGCACAACAAGGGCATCATGAACGGCATCGACCCCGTCATCGTCGCCACCGGCAACGACTGGCGCGCGGTGGAAGCCGGCGCGCACGCCTACGCCTGCCGCAATGGCCACTACACCTCGCTCACCACCTGGGAGAAGGACAACACTGGCGCGCTGGTCGGCACGATCGAGCTGCCCATGCCCGTGGGCCTCGTGGGCGGCGCGACCAAGACGCACCCGCTCGCACGTCTGGCGCTCAAGATCATGGACGTGAAGTCGGCGCAGGAGCTCGGCGAGATCGCCGCCGCCGTCGGCCTCGCGCAGAACATGGGCGCGCTGCGCGCCCTCGCCACCGAAGGCATCCAGCGCGGCCACATGGCCCTGCACGCACGCAACATCGCGCTGGTCGCGGGCGCGGTGGGTGAAGAGGTCGAGCAGGTCGCCAAGCGCCTGGCCGCCGAGCACGACGTGCGCACCGACCGCGCGCTGGAAGTGCTGGCCGAGCTGCGCGCCAAAGGCTGATCCACCAGCGGATCCGCGCGAGCGCATCCGTCCATGAGGTGAGCGACCTGCCTGTTCGGGCGGCGCTCGCTCGCCTTTTCCGTTCCTTTCATTCCCCCAGGGATCGCACGTGCAGGGCGCCAGCCCGGCGCACGCATCGGCCTTGGGGCACAGGGCATCGCCATGCCCGCAGGAGACAAACACATGACACCCAATCCACAGTCCGAGCGTCACGAGCGCTGGCAACTGGCCGAAGTCTGGGGCGACACGGTCGACCTCAAGCACCTCGTCTGGGCCATCGTCATCGGCATCGGCATCAGCGTGGCGGGCTACTTTCTCGCGTCGCGCTGGCTGATGTCGATCGTCGAATCCAAGCAGCTCGCCCAGGCCTACGCCATGCTCGCGGGCCTGGCCGGATGCATTCTGGCGGGCGTGATCTGCGCGCGCCTGTTCCCGCCCAAGCGCGAGGTGACCGAGCTCGACATCTCCACCGACCCCGCGTGGCGCGCCGAAGTGCTGGCCGAGCTGGAAAAGCAGCCCGGCGGCCTTGGCACCGTGGCCGATCTGCCGCCCGCCGTGGTCAGCGAGCTCAAGGAGCTCAAGCTCTACGAGCTGTTCGCGGCGTCCGACACCACCTCCACTTCTTCCTCCTCGTCCAACGGCTCCCGTTCGGCGCCCCATTGATCGCATAGCGGAGTACCGACACAGATGGATCCCGTCCTCATTGAACAAATCGGCGTCGCCGCCGCCATGGGCCTGATCGGCGCCGTGGTCTTCGCGGCCATCGGCCTCGTCTCGGGCACCGATGAAACCACCACGCTCGCGCCGCTCACGCTGCTGGTCGTGCTGCTGGGCGTGCCGCCCGCAGGCGTCTTCACCTTCTTCCTGGCTGGCGCCGTCGCCAAGCACATGACGCACGCGGTGCCGACCGCGCTGCTCGGCATTCCGGGCGACACGCTCGCCACGCCGCTGCTGCAGGACGCCGACCTGCTGCGCAAGCTCGGCGTGCCGCACATCGCGCTGCGCAAGATGATCTCCGGCGCCATCATCGCCGCCTTCGTCGCCGTGCCGCTGGCCGTGCTGTTCGCCGTGATGCTCGCGCCGTTCGGCCAGGCCATCACCAAGACCGCGCCGTGGATCTTCCTGTGCGCCGCGCTGCTGATCGCCTACTTCTCCAAGGGCCGCTGGGCCGCCGTCGCGCTGCTGATTCCGTTCGTCGTCGTGATCATCGCGCTGCAGACGCTGACCGCCAAGTACGACACCAAGCTCAGCATCAGCTACTTCCTCGGCATCGCCATCGGCCCGCTGATCGCCGACCTGTTCACCGTGATGTCCCCACAGGGCCGCGAGCGCATGAAGCGCGACAAGGTGCGCCAGTTCAATCTCGCGCCTGACGTCAAGGGCTGGTCGGGCTACTTCCCCAACCCGTTCAAGGTGATCGACAAGGTGCAGACGCGCTGGACGCTGATCACCGCCGGCATCTCGAGCGCCACCTTCGTGTTCAGCCCGGTCGCGATGACCGTGGTGCTCGGTGAGCTGGTCGGCTCGCGCATCAAGCACGCCTACCACCGCCTGACCACCGTGCTGGCCGCCCGCAACGGCGTGACCGAAGCCACCTACATCGCCGAGGCGCTGATCCCGCTGATCGCCTTCGGCCTGCCGCTGAGCCCCGTGGCCGCCGGCCCCGCCGCGCCGCTGTTCAACGCGCCCCCACGCTTCACCGTGGACGCCGCCACCGGACAGACGCACAACCTGCACAACCTGATGAACCACTGGGAGTTCCTCGGCTACGGCCTGCTCGCCGTGGCGCTGGCCGCGCTCGTGTCGTATCCGTTCGCGATGAACTACGCCCGCCGCGCCGCGATGTTCGTCTCGCGCAAGGTCAGCCACGAAGCCATCATCGCCACCTTCGTCGGCCTGATCATCGTGATCAGCGTCTGGGAAGGCGCACTGCTCGGCCTGCTGGTGATCCTGACCATGGGCCTCATGGGCGGCCTGCTGTCGCGCAACTTCGGCTTCAACACCGGCGTGCAGTTCATGGGCTACTACACGGCCGTGCTGAGCGTGCCTGCGCTGATCAAGCTGTTCTGAGTCGTCCGGCTCGACACCCGGTCCTCCAGGCCGATTCCACAGAGGCGGAATCGGCCTTTTTTCTTGGATGACAATGGCGCCATGACCACTCCCGAAACGCCCCGCTCCCGCGACCCCCTGCACGGCATCACCCTCGAACGCATGGTGACCGAACTGGCCGACTACTTCGGCTGGGCCGAGCTGGGCGAGCGCATTCCGGTGCGCTGCTTCAATCTCGACCCGAGCGTGTCGTCGAGCCTCAAGTTCCTGCGCAAGACGCCCTGGGCGCGCGAGAAGGTGGAGGGTCTGTATCTGTTCATGCTGCGCGATCAGAAGCGCGCTGCGCGCTCTCAGGACGACTGAAGGCAGGGGCGTTTTCGCCCCCGGGCAGGTTCCCGCTATCATGCGTCTGGCCCTGCTCTGCCAAGCGTTGCCGCATTGGCTCCACCCGCGTTCATGCAACGCATGTGGTTTCGTCAATACGGGCCGTGGGGCATCCCCATGGTTGCTTTCAAAATGGACTTCACCGGGCGCGAACTTCCCGCGGATTCATCTCGCAACCTGTTCGCGCAAGACCTGCAGGTTGGCAGTCCGCAGGGCCTTTTTCATCGCGTTTTCATCGCATTTTTCATCGCATTGAAAAGGAGTGCGTCTGAAGGCTGCCAACCACGTTCGACATGCGGCACTCGCCGTGGCCCACGCCTGGCTCGCGGACAGCGATGCCGAGGGTGGTCGGCTCGGGCATGCGTTGATGGCGCGCGCGCAGAGCTCTCTCGGGCTTGCGCCGCAGGACCAGCCCGATTGGTTGCGCGCGTGGAGCCTGCGGCTGCAGAACCTGCCCGATCCGATGTGGGCGCGGCTGGATGTGTGGCGACTTGCCTCCACCCTGTGCGGTGAGACCAGCCTTGGCGCGGCCTGCTATCCCGAGCGACGCATGGCGGGGCTCACCGATGAGAACGCGACCTTGCCCGATCCGGCGGCCTCGTGGAACTGGGGCGAAGAGGGCGAAGAGGATGTAGTCGATTGGCTAGATGACGAGCATCCAGCCCGTGCCGAAACGGATTTCGAGATCTGGGTGGAACGGTCACATCGCAGGGTCCGCCGCTGGTTGCTGCGGCCCGCCCGCATGCAGGTCGCGACGATGGCGCTGCACGATCTGGAACTGCCCACCTGGCCCGACAGCGCCCTGCTCGCAGAGGCGCTTGCCATCAGCGTCGACGATCTGGCCTGGCTCGCGCGGCCCGCATGGCAGCTCGCACCGCGCGATCAGCCGCACAAGGCCCTTTCCGCCAGCCACTATCGCCACCGTCTCATTCCCAAGGCACGCGGCGGCCTGCGCCTGCTGGAGGTGCCCAAGCAGCGACTCGCGGCAGCGCAGCAGCAGATACGCGTGCAGCTGCTCGAGCGCATTCCCGTCCACGAAGCCGCGCACGGCTTTGCCCGGGGCCGCAGCGTGTTGACCCACGCCGCCACGCATGCGGGACAGCCTTTCGTCTGCGCATTCGATCTGCAGGATTTTTTCCACAGCATCACCGCAGCGCAGATTCGCGCGCTCTGGCGCACTCTGGGCTACCCCGCAGGCATCGCCACCGAGTTGACGGCACTGACGACCACCGTCACACCGGCGCCGGTGCGCGAGCGGCTGCTGGAAGACGCGAGCGTGACGCGCACACAGGCCAGGCGCCTGGCCTTGCCGCATCTGGCACAGGGCGCGTCGTCGTCGCCCGCGCTCGCCAATCTGTGCGCGTTCCAGCTGGACCTGCGCCTGTCCGCGCTGGCCGAGCGCTTTGGCGCGCGCTACTCCCGCTATGCGGACGATCTCGTGTTCTCCGGCCCCGCATCGCTGCAGCGGCATTTCGCCGCGCTGCATGGCTGGGTACGCGGCATCGCGGAGGATGAGGGCTTTGCCCTCCATCCTGAAAAGACCCGG
Source organism: Diaphorobacter caeni (assembly GCF_015354245.1). Lineage (GTDB taxonomy): Bacteria > Pseudomonadota > Gammaproteobacteria > Burkholderiales > Burkholderiaceae_C > Diaphorobacter_A > Diaphorobacter_A caeni. The sequence continues at coordinate 271,376 of NZ_JADKYZ010000005.1, read as the reverse complement.
CGCATGCCCCGCCATGCCCGCCAGCGCATCACCGGCGTCGTCGTCAACGACCAACCCAATCTGGCGCGGCACGACTACGATCTGCTGCGCGCGGAGCTGCACCAGCTGTCATTGCAAAAAGAAGCCGTCTCCGATGAAGTCCTCGCCAGTCTGCGCGGCCGGGTGGCATGGGCCTGCCAGCTCGTCACGCCTGCGCGCCAGGAAAAGCTGAAAGCCCTTCTGATCCGGTGCTCGGCGGGCTCCCAAACTCCCTGAATTTCCATTCCAAGGACGCACCCATGACATCGCAACCACCCCGCGTCCCCTGCCACCCCAGGGCTATGAGCTTGAGGTGATCGAGGTGATCGAGGTGATCGAGAAGATCGACATCGAATGCGTGACGATCAGTGGCGATGCATGAAAAAAGCCCCGACCGCTTCGGCATGCCGAAGGCGGTTGGGGCTTTGGGATGATGAGCGCAGTCGTGCGTTGCTGCCTGACTTGCTTTACTTGCTGTGCTCGATGGTCTTGATGTTGTCTGCCACGTCGGCAGCCGTCACGTTGCCGGGCTGGCCGCCCCAGGTCTGGCGCATGTAGTTGACGAGGTCCGCCATGTCTTCGTTGCCAAGCTTGTCGGCGAAGCCGGGCATGGTCTGCATGCGTTCGCCGTGGGCCAGGTCACGTTCGGCCACGCCTTCGCGGATCACGCGGATCAGGTTGATCGGCGTGTGGAACATGGCCGTGGTGTTGGTGCTCATGGGCACGGACGAATGCGGCTGGCCGTCGCCCTGCGCGCCGTGGCAGCCCGCACACAGGCCGAGGTACAGGTTCTCGCCCTTCACGTTGATCTGGGCTTCCGCGGCCTTGACCTTGGGGCCCGGCATGTCCTGGTTCTGCGTCAGATAGGCGGCCATGGCACGCACGTCCTTTTCGGCCATGCGCGAGGTGGAGTGATCCAGCACCGAGGCCATACGGAACGTCATCACGCCTTGCGGAGCGACGCCGGTGCGGAAGAACTTGACGAGATCTTCCTTGTTCCAGCCGCGGTCCTTCAGCGCCTCGGGCGTCAGCGCGGGCGCGTAGGCACCCTCGATGATGCTGCCTTCCAGATAGCGCGAAGTGTCCATCGCGAAGGTGAGCTTGCTGCGTGGGCTGTGGCATTCGGCGCAGTGGCCGAGCGTGTCCACCAGGTACTTTCCGCGCAGCAGTTCGTCGCCCGAAGAAAGATCGAACTCCTTGGCCGCCGGGCGATTGATCACGTTCCACATCGCCACGGCGGGGCGGATGTTGAAGGGGAACTGCATCTCGCCGGGCTTGCTGGCCAGCTCCACCGGGGCCTGCTTCATCATCCAGACCCACAGCGCATCCGTGTCGCCACGGGTGATCTGGTGGTAGCTGGCGTAGGGCATGGCCGGGTACAGCACCTTGCGGCCGGGCGAGATGCCCGTGGCGACGGCGCGATACAGGTCGTCGGCCGACCAGTTGCCGATGCCGTGTTCCTTGGAGGGCGAGATGTTGCTGCCGTAGAGCGTGCCCATCGGGGTGACCATGGGAACGCCGCCGGCCAGTTCGGCGCCGGTCTTCGGCGAGCTGTGGCAGGCCGCGCAGTCGCCCGCGCGAAAGACCTGTTCGCCGCGCGCATAAAGCTCGTCGAACTGCTTGGCGTCGAGCTTGGCGAAGTCCACCGTGGCCGGTGGAATGTCGCCGCTTGCGCTGCCGTACAGGTACAGGCCACCGACGACCACGATGCCCGCGACGACCACCGCGCCGAGGCCTTTGATCCAGGTGCGCTTAGCCATTGTTGACTACCTCCTTGGTGCGCGTGCCCGTGGTCAGGCCCGGCGTCTTCAGGATCACGTCGCGCACGGCGTGGTAGTAGCGCACGTAGCCGGTGCAGCGGCAGATGTGGGCTTCGAGCTGGTCCTCGATGGCCTTCTCCACCTCGTCTGCGGGCACGGGGTGCTTTTCGAGCCGCTCCATCAGCGCGGTGGCCGAGTTCACGAAGCCCGGAGTGCAGTAGCCGCACTGGAAGGAGTAGTGCTCCAGAAACGCCTTCTGCACGGGCGATGGGTGCACCACGCCCTTGTCGTCCACCGACGCGATGCCTTCCACGGTGCGGATGGTCTTGCCGTTGAGCCAGGTGACGCCGGTCACGCAGGCGGGCACGGTGATCGCGCCCTTCTCCGGGTCGTCCACGATGATGGTGCAGGCACGGCACACGCCCTGTCCGCAGCCCAGACGGGTGCCGTTCATGCCCGCGTATTCCTGCAGGAACTCGATCATCATCAAGTCCTTGGGAACGTCGACGGGGCCGATTTTTTTGCGGTTGATGGTGGCGCTGAATTGAATACGGTCCTGGTCCTGCATCACAGTACCTCTCTGATTTTTTCGGGGGTCAATGGGGTGGCATAGAAACGCTTGCCGGTGGCGTTGGCCACGGCGTTCACGCAGGCGGCGATGACCGGAATCATCACCACCTCGGCCATGCCCTTGGGTGGGTCGGTGCGCGACAGCGGCGGCAGCACATTGCCTTGCGCGGTCCACACGGCCACTTCGCTCGCCCGTGGCACGTGATAGCGGTTGAGCCCCCATTGGCCATTGCCCGGACCGGTGGCGTCGCGCGGCAGGTCTTCATACAGCGCGTGGCCGATGCCCATGACCACGCCCCCCTGGATCTGTCCCGAGACCAGCTCCGGCACGATCTGCGTGCCGCATTCCAGCCACGTCTTGTGCGAGAGGATGTTCACCTTGCCGGTGCCGCTGGACACGGCCAGCTCCACCATCGTGGCGCAGGGCGCGTAGTACACGGTGCCCGCATTGGTGCGCTGCACGGGCGGGAAGTAGACCTTGTCGCGTGGCACGAACGCATAGCCGCCATGCGTCATCGCGGCCTTCTTGGCGTCGCTTGCGCCCTGCCCGTACTTGACCGACAGCGCATCGATGAACGGCTGGAACTTCACGCCCTCGACGGTGAAGTCGGCCTTGGCCCAGGCCCAGCGGTTGAACGCGTGCACGCACACACCGGTGACCATGCCCTTCTCGTGCGCGTGGGCAGCAAGGCGCGCGAAGCTCAGCGGCTCCATGCCTTCCGCGACCAGCATGCCGTCACGCCATTCGAGCATGTCTTCGGTGGTGGCGCTGGGCAGCAGCTGACCGCCGCCCGCCTTGCTCGACCAGATCGACTGTGCGGCCGGCCACAGGCACAGCTTGAGCAGCAGCTGCGCGGCCTGCTGCGTGGCGTGGCGGAAGTAGTACGCCGAGTTGGAGGCCGACACGGGCGAGACCATGCGCGGCACCCAGAACGGATTGCGTGCCAGCTCGTCTTCCTTGGCCTGGGGCGTGGTGTAGGGCTCGTCCTTGCTCTCGAGCGGCATGTTGTCCCAGTGATTGACGGCGAAGTCCACATCGTCGGCCGGGCGGCCAAGTATGGGCTCGACGGCCACCATCTGCGAGGTCGTGCTGCCGGTGCCGATTTCGTTGGCGATGTGGCGCATCTTGAGGCGGCCTTCCGGCGTGATCTCCAGCTCGGCGATCGAGGCCTCGGCACCCGTGCCGAAGTCCTTTTGCACCGCACCGAAACCGACGCCGTACCGCATGCCGGGGTTGGCCGCCTCGTAGTCGGCCTTGCGCTTTTCGCGCTCGGTCCACAGCGGGTCCTTGGCGGCGATGTCCAGAATCTCGCCGATGCGCAGATGCCCCGAGGGCGACGCGCCCTGGGTGTTCTTCATGCTGCTCTTGAGCACGTTGCGGCGGCGCAGCTCGATCGCGTCCAGACCGATTTCCGCAGCGATCTCATCGACCAGCATCTCGGTATAGGCCATGGACTGCACCGAGCCGTAGCCGCGCATGGAGCCCGAGGTCACGCCCACGCTCGGGTTGACCACCACCGACAGATCGCTCTGCGGGAAGTAGTAGATGGACTGCGCCGCCGTGACGGCCACGGTGCCCACGGAGGGGCTGAAGTTGGTCACCCCGCCGCCGTCGCCCACCATGTGGCAGGTCAGCGACTGGAACTTGCCTTCCTTGTCCACCGAGATGGCGGTTTCCACATCGAACGGATGGCGCTTGAGCGCGAACTGGAAATGCTTCCAGCGATCGAGCGCAAGGCGCACCGGACGGCCCTCGGCGTACAGCGACGCCAGCGCCACGTAGAACGGGAAGGGCTGGTGCTCCTTCTGACCGTAGCCCACGGTGTAGGAGCTGATGTAGTCCAGCTTGTTGAGCGGCAGACGGCTGTCCTTGACCATGTGCATCACATGCTCGGCCGTGCCGTACGGGGCCTGCGCAGCGCCCACCATGTGCAGCTCGCCGGTCGTGCGGTCGTACCAGGCCAGACCGTTTTCCATCTCCATCGCCATGTGTTCGATGGACTGGCTGTAGTACTTGCGGGCGAAGGCGCGCAGCCCTTCTCCCGGCTCTTTCATCTCGGACTGGATGCGGGCCGATTCGCCCATCAGCGCGCCGAACGCCGGGTGCGATGCGTCAGGCCAGTGCACGCCCTTTTCATCGACGGGCGGCCAGACGACGGTTTGCTTCATGGGCGAGAACTTGTCTTCGCCATAGGCGTCGTCGCCCTGCACGCGCACGTAGCGCGCCGCCACGTAGGGGGCGCGGGCGGGCTGCGCCATCTCCGCGCCGAAACGGAAGATCGCGTCGTTGAAGCGCAAGCGCTTGTTGGCGACGCGGAATTTCTCGTAGTCGTGCCAGATGCCGATGGCGACCGGGTGGCCCAGCATCGGCGAGAGCTCGCCCTTCTTGACGAAGAATTCGCCGTAGAAGCCCGGATCGGGCATGCGCAGCCCGTCGGCGGCAATGCTTTGCGCGTCCAGCAGCACGTCGGGCTTGAAGTCCTCGCCCAGCACGGAGAGATCCAGACCTTCGTAGATGCGGTCGGCGCGCGGGAGGTGGATCGTCAGCGCGTAGGACTGCTGCTCGGGCCATCCCTGCATGTCCTTGGCGCGCAGGTCGATGGCAAAGACCTTTTGTCCCATGACCTTGGCCAGGCCGTCGCGACGGTAGTTGAGTTTGCTGCCGCTGATCCAGTGGGTTTCCTGGCCACCGGCGGGGGTGATGAGTTCGGCGAGCGCATCTTTGACCGGGCGCACGCTGGCGATCACGCCCATGGCCGCAGCGGCTTTCAGAAAACTGCGTCGATTGAAGTCCAGTTTGGACACGGTTCCAGCTCCTTGAAGCAATGCGCGCGCGCACAGCAGGATGCTGGCGTTTCACATCGCTAGATGACTATGGGTTCCCGAGCGTTCTGCACGCTCAGGAGTCAAAAAGCAGGTGATAACGACAACCGGTTTGCGTCAGCTCACACGCCGACAACACAAAGGCAAGGCCGTCCGCCACGCTTTGGTCTTTTGCAAGACGAATCAGAGCAAAGTATAGGCAGCCAGTGAACATTTACTTATCGTCATGGCTATTCCTTACTTGATTAGTTAGGAAATTTATATGCAGCAATGCACGATGAGCCCCGATGTGCCAGAAGACACGTCGATTCAAAAGTTGGATACATTGGCGGCACTTGCGAAAAATTGCATCCGATTCCCCACATCGGGCCCATTCGAGGCCCATTTGACCCGCTCGCCCCATGCTTCAGTACCTCACCGTCCCCGTCACCCAGTTCCAGCAGAATTCGTCCATCGTCTGGTGCGATGTCACCAAGGACGCCGCCATCGTCGACCCCGGAGGCGATCTCGATGTGCTGCTCGCCGAAGTGGACAAGCTCGGCCTGAACCTCAAGGCGCTGTGGCTCACGCATGCGCACATCGACCATGCGGGCGGCACGGGCGAGCTGTCGCAGAAGCTCGGGCTGCCGATCATCGGGCCCGAGGAAGGCGACCAGTTCTGGATCGACGGCCTGCCGCAGCAAAGCCAGATGTTCGGCTTTCCGCCCGCGCTGCCGTTCACTCCCACGCGCTGGCTGCATGACGGCGACACGGTGCAGATCGGCAACGAGACGCTCAACGTGCGCCACTGCCCCGGCCACACGCCCGGCCATGTGGTGTTCCACGCGCCGCAGATCGACCGCGCCTTCGTCGGCGATGTGCTGTTCGCGGGCAGCATCGGGCGCACGGATTTTCCCAAGGGCAACCACCAGCAGCTGATCGACTCGATCACGCAACGCCTGTGGCCGATGGGCGATCAGACGGTGTTCATTCCGGGACACGGACCGGAGAGCACCTTTGGCCGCGAACGCAAAACCAACCCCTACGTCGGCAACACCTGAGAGCGTGTTTGCGCTCTGAAGCGCCGGACTACTTCTGTCCGCGCCGGGCCGCGTCGTACAGGCCCTGCACGCGCGCGACGTTTTCCCTGAGTTCCTTGATGCGGTTCGGGCCGCTCGGGTGGGTGGAGAGGAACTGCATGCCTTGCTGGCCGGTCGCCTTGCCCATCTTTTCCCAGAGCGTGATGGAGGCCTGCGGGTCGTAGCCTGCGCGGGCGGCAAGCTCGAGGCCGACGAGGTCGGCGTCGGTCTCGTCGGAGCGGCTGAACTTCAGCGTGAGCAGCTGCGAGCCGAGCCCCGCTGCCGCGCGTCCCACGTCGCCCAGACCGAGCAGCGCAGCGCCCAGCGAGATGCCGATGTTGGTGGCCTGGGTCTTGGCCAGGCGCGCGCGGGAATGCTCGCGCAGCGCGTGCGCCATCTCGTGGCCCATGACCATGGCGACCTCGGCGTCGGTCAGCTTGAGCTGGTCGAGGATGCCGGTGAAGAATGCGATCTTGCCGCCGGGCATGCAGAAGGCGTTGATCTGCTTGCTGCCGATGAGGTTGACCTCCCACTTCCAGCCCTTGGCCCGCTCGTTCCACGGATAGGTGAACGGAATCAGCTGCCTGGCGATGCCGTGCAGTCGCACCAGCTGCGGGTTGTCAGGCCCCGCAAGCGCCCTCTTGGCCTTGGCCTGCGCGAGCATCTCGTCGTACTGCTGCGTGGCCGCGCTCTCCAGCGTCTCGGCAGGCACGAGCTTGCGCATGGACGACGCATCGCCCACATCGACCTGTGCGAGCACCGGCGACGCGCTCGCTGCGGCTGCCGTGAGCAGAAAGGCGCGGCGCGCACTCCACAGCGAACCATGGGGCATGGCGCAGGAGCAGGAGGTGAAGACGGTGTGTTTCATGGCAGTTGGCAACGGCGGCGAACGAACATGCGCGCAGTCTACCCGCGCGGCTTCAGTTTTTCCTGTCGGCGCGCACCGCCAGCAGCTCGGCACGGATCACCACGACGAGCCCCATCAGCACCGCCAGCAGCCCCAGCCACGACACCAGCGGCTGGTGCTCGCCCACCACCCATACCGCCAACAGAAATGCGGCCACGGGCTCGATGAGCGTGAGCGTCACTCCGGTCGGCCCCGAGATGCCGCGCAGGCCATTCGAGAACAGCACATAGGCCACGCCCGACACCACCAGTCCCAGATAGACGATCACCAGCAGCGACGCGGCGCTCAGCACCGGCGGCCCGGCCAGCAGCAGCGCGGCAGGAACGGCCAGCATCGCCGCGCCGGTGAACACATAGAAGTTGACCAGCTGCGTGGGCGCGTGCGCCACGAGCCGCTTGTTGACGAGCGCATAGCTCGCGTACGACAGCCCCGCGAGCAGACACAAAAGCAGGCCGAACCACGAGATCCCGGCCGTCGCCGCGCCGCCCTTGCTCAGCACCATCGCCACGCCGCCGCCCACGCTCACCGCCGTGCCCAGCCACCACAGGCCCGACAGCGGCGTGCGCAGCACCAGCGCCTGGATCAGCCCGGCCCAGATGGGGCTGCTGCCGATCGCCACGGCCGTGCCCACCGCCACGCCCGCGAGCTTCACGCCTGCGTAAAAGCTGATGCTGTAGCCCGCGACGCCCGCCGAGGCGATCACGAACCAGCCGACTTTGAGGCCCATGCGCGATGGCGCGGGCAGCAGCGGCAGCCCCCGGCTCGCGATGCGTTGTCTCGACACAACCAGCACCAGTGCAAAGAACACGCTCGCCACCGCCAACTGCGCCGCCCCCACCCAGAACGGTGACAACCCGCCCGCGCCCAGGCTCTGCACCGTGCCGGTCGTTCCCCAGAGCAGCGAAGCGGCGGACACCAGCGCGACGCCGAGCAGCGACGAGACATGTCCAGCGGAATGCGGACGGGCGGGCGTGGTGGAGGAAGAAGCTGTGGCGGATTGCGTCATGCGCCCATCTTGCCGTTTGCGCGGCGCGCAATTGTCGAGAAACGCTTGCGCTGCGTGCTGGAGTCAGCCCTTGCGCAGATCGCGCGCGCCGACGTTTCTGTCGCGGCGCAGCGCGAACGCCAGCGCGCTGGCGCTACGGTAGCCCAGTCGCAGCGCGGTGTTCTCCAGCGATTCGCCGCGAGCGAGTGCCGTCTGCGCCGCATCCAGCCGCAGATCGCGCAGCCATTGCTGGGGCGTCCGGCCGGTCAGCTCCTGCCAGCGCACATGAAAGCGCTGCGGACTCAGATGCACCAGCGCGGCCATGCGGCGGGTGTTCCAGTCCTCGTGCAGGCTGCTCGTCACCTGCAGGCTGACGGTCTGCAGATCCAGTTCGCGGCGCGAGAGCACGCGCGGGGCATCGAGCAGCGCCGCCAGATGCGCGCTCGCGTCCGCCTCGAGCGCCGGCGGCCTGCCGCGCAAACGTGCCGGCACGGAAAAGCGGCGCGTGCGCCCGGTGCTTCCCGAATCCGGCGCATCGATCACCACCAGCCGCGCGCCGGGCGCGGCGAGAAAGCCGTGTTCCACGCCCGCCGGCACGACCATGCCGCAGGCCGTGTCGACAAAGGCCGCGCGCCCCGCCACCTCCAGCTCCATGCGGCCGTGCAGCGCGTAGAGCACCTGCGCATGGTCGTGCGCGTGCGCCGTGTGTTCGCCGCTGTATTGGCGGATCGACGCGACGGGCTGGGTGAGCGCAGCGAAGCTGTGGGCAGGGTGGGCCATGGAGCGCATGGTAGCGCCAGTGCCGGGGGACTGTCCGCATAATGTGCGCATTCGCTTTTGCATGCGCCTTCGCGCGGCCGCTCCAAAGACCCCTGCATGTCCGACTCCACCCTCTCCGATGCCCCTTCCAAACGCCCGTGGCGCGAATCGCTGCTGGTCTATCTGCAGCCCGAGAGCCTGCGCATGCTCTCGCTCGGGTTTGCTGCCGGGCTGCCGCTGATGCTGGTGCTCGGCACCCTGTCGTTTCGCCTGCGCGAGGCGGGCATTGACCGGGGCACCATCGGGCACCTGAGCTGGGTGGGCCTGGCCTACGGCTTCAAATGGATCTGGGCGCCCATCGTCGACCGCGTGCCGCTGCCGGGCCTCACCCGCGCGCTCGGGCGGCGGCGCAGCTGGCTGCTGCTCGCGCAGATCGGCGTGATGTGCGGCCTCGCGGGCATGGCGCTGGCCAATCCGCAGACCGCCCTGCAGCCGATGGTGGTGTGGGCGCTGCTCACCGCTTTCGCCTCGGCCACGCAGGACATCGCGCTCGATGCCTACCGCATCGAATCCGCGCCCGAAAAGGAGCAGCCCGCGCTCGCCGCGAGCTACCAGACCGGCTACCGCCTCGCGATGATCTGGTCCGGCGCGGGCGTGCTGTGGCTGGCCGCGCGCGCCGAACTCGCGGGCGCGGCGGGCAGCTACCAGAACGATGCCTGGCAGACCGCCTACCTCGTGATGGCCGCCTCCATGCTGGCGGGCATCGTCACGGTGCTGTTCTCGCCCGAGCCCAAGCGGGTGGAACTGCCCCCCGCCCGCAACGCCGCCGAATGGCTGCAGAGCACGCTGATCGAGCCGTTCGCGGATTTCTTTCGCCGCTACAAATGGCACGCCGCCGTGATCCTCGCGCTGATCGCGGTCTACCGCATCAGCGACGTGGTCATGGGCATCATGGCCAATCCGTTCTACGTGGACACCGGTTTCACCAAGGAAGAAGTGGCCACCGTCACCAAGGTCTACGGCGTGATCATGACGCTGGTCGGCGCCTTCGTCGGCGGCAGCCTGTCGATGCGTTTCGGCGTGATGCGCATCCTCATGCTCGGCGCGATCCTCAGCGCCTTCACCAACCTGCTGTTCGCCTGGCTCGCGGGCTACGGCCACAGCGTGCCCGCGTTGATCGCCGTGGTCTCGGCCGACAACCTCGCCTCTGGCATCGCCTCGGCCGCGTTCGTGGGCTACCTGTCGAGCCTCACCAACATCAGCTACTCGGCCTCGCAGTACGCGCTGTTTTCCTCGCTCATGCTGCTGCTGCCCAAGTTCATTGCGGGCTTCTCGGGCGACTACGTGAACGCGCACGGCTACGCCAACTTCTTCGTCAGCACGGCGGCGCTGGGCCTGCCCGTGCTGCTGCTGGTGTGGGCGGCCGGTCATGTGAAGAAGAGCGCTTCACATCCACGGACATCGCGGGCGAGTGATCCCTCACACCCCGCCGGCTGAGAAATGACGGACCAGGAGTGCTTTACCTTTCTTTACGGAAACCGTGAACAGGCGCAGCACTCCTCATGCACCATTTCCATCAGTTCACGTATCGCTGCAGTCCTTGCAGACCGAATCTCCCCGAACCCCAAGAACAACACAAGCCATGCCTCACAACCTGCTGATGATCGAAGATGACGCCCGGCTCGCCCAGATGGTGAGCGAGTATCTGGGCCAGTCCGGCCTGCAAGTCACGCACTGCGGCGACGGCACGAGCGGCCTGGCGCAGCTGACGGGGCCGGACGCGGGCGCGCTGCCCGATCTGGTGATTCTCGACCTGATGCTGCCCGACATGGACGGCCTCGAGATCTGCCGCCGCATCCGCGCCCTGCCCGCGCCCGCGTCGCAGGTGCCGGTGCTGATGCTGACCGCCAAGGGCGACCCGATGGACCGCGTGATCGGCCTCGAGATCGGCGCCGACGACTATCTGCCCAAGCCCTTCGAGCCGCGCGAGCTGCTCGCGCGCATCCGCGCCATCCTGCGCCGCCGCGAGACCGGCACGCAACCGGCGACGACCTCGCTGCGTTTCGGCTCGCTCGAGATCGACCGCGACGCGCGCACCGTGACCGTGAACGGCCAGCTCGCCGACCTGACCTCCTACCAGTTCGATCTGCTGGTGACGATCGCCGAACGCGCGGGCCGGGTGCTCACGCGCGACCAGATCATGGAGGCCGTGCGCGGCCGCGAGCTCGAGGCGTTCGACCGCTCCATCGACGTGCACATGGGCCGCATCCGCGCGGCCATCGAGGCCGACCCCAAGAATCCGCGCCGCATTCTGACGGTGCGCGGCGTGGGCTACGTTTTCGCCAAACAGCAGGATTGATTGTTTGCCATGTCGCTGATCAGCCCGTTCTCCCGTCGGCTCTATCTGCGCATCTGGCTCGCGGTGGTCGGCGGCGTGCTGGTCTTCGCTTTCGCGGTGGGCCTGGCGTGGCGCTGGGCGGCGGAGCACAACGCGCAGAACCTGCAGCAGCCACCAGCGCGCGAGATCGTGATCACGGACGCCAGCGGCAAGCCGGTGCTGCAGGGCCTGGCCACGCGCGAGCGGCGCGAGCCCGGCGAGCCGTCGGATTACAGCATCGAGACCGAGTCGGGCGACAAGCTGCAGATGCAGCTGTCCGCACGCGGGCCACGACCCGACGGACGCGGCGGCCCGCCACGCGACGTCGCGTTCTGGCTGCGCCCGCCGTTCGGGTTCATCTGGATGCTCGCGGCCGTGGGCATTGCCGTCACCATCGGGGTGTTCCCCATCATCCGCAAACTGCTGCAGCGGCTCGAGAACCTGCAGCGCAGCGTCAAGCGCTTTGGCGAGGGCGATCTCAAGGTGCGGGTGCGCACGCAGGGACATGACGAGGTGGCCGATCTGGCGCGTCAGTTCAACGCCGCCGCCTCGCGCATCGAGACGCTGGTGGATTCGCACAAGTCGCTGCTCGCCAACGCCTCGCACGAGCTGCGCTCGCCGCTCACCCGCATCCGCATGGGCATGGAGCTGATGCAGGACGGCGTGCCCTCGCCCGCCTCGCGCGCCGAGATCCTTCGCAACATCACCGAGCTCGACCAGCTCGTCGACGAGATCCTGCTGGCCAGCCGCCTCGACGCGGGCGCCACCAACATCGGCACGCTGGAGCCGGTCGATCTGCTGGGCCTGTCGGCCGAGGAATGCATGCGCGTCGATGCCGAACTCAACGCGCACACCGACGGACTGGCGGCCACGGATCTTGACGTGCAGGGCATCTCCAAACTCCTGCGCCGCGCGGTGCGCAATCTGCTGGAAAACGCGCGCCGCTACAGCCTCGGTGAGATCACGCTGGACCTCTCTCGCGAGGGAGATCACGCGGTGATTCGCGTGAGCGATCATGGGCCGGGAGTGCCTGTAGATCAGCGGGAGCGGATCTTCGAGCCGTTCTACCGCCTGCCTGGGGCGAGTGAGCGATCTGGTGGGGTGGGGTTGGGGTTGGCTCTGGTGCGCTCTATTGCCGAGCGGCACCATGGGAGCGTGCATTGCGAGGGGCGGGCCGACGGTGCGTCGGGGGCTTGTTTTGTGTTGCGGCTGCCTGTGGGGCTGGTTTGATTTTTTGCTTTTGTTTTGTCGTTGAGGGCGGAGGCCGGGACTGCCCCCGGCGGGGCAATCACTTTTTGGTCTTGCCCAAAAAGTAATCAAAAATGCGCTTGGAAGTCCTCCGGCGGAACTCGACTTCGCGCTACGCGCTCCGCTCGGACAACCGCCGGAAGTCAGTTGGGGGGAGGGGTGTTCGGCACTTTGCTGCGCTCGTGCCTTGGCCAAAGCCACATCGATGCGGCATACATGGCTGCGCCCATGACGAGCGACATCGCCGCAAGTGCCAGGCCGTGTTCAAAACCCTTTCCGCTGTCCGTGTGGTGCAGCAGCCAGCTCACCAGGGGCGGGCCTGCGATCTGGCCCAGTCCGTAGAGCACGCTGACGAGGGCCACGAAGCTGTCCGCCGATGTCGGCCAGAGTCTTCTGGCTTCCTGCAGGCCGAAGAAGGTGATCACGGTGAATGGCAGGCCGAGGAGCACGCTGCCCAGAGCGAATCCGAATGTGGTGGGCAAAAGCAGGCCCAGCGCGATGCCGCTGGCCTGCACGAGGTAGGCGACGATGAGCAGCCAGCGGCGGTCCCATTGGGGTTTGGCGCGGGTGCTCAGGACCGTGCCGACGACGGCTCCCAGACCTGCGATGGGCCAGAACAGGTCGGCCCAGATGGAGTTGCCGGGGAGCACGGTGCGGGCGATGACGGGCAGAAACGTGGCGGAGACGATGTAGCCGAGGCCGGCGAGGCCATAGGCAAGCGCATGCAGCACGCGGGCAGGAATAGGCGCTGCGGGCTCTGACGGGGTGCTCTGGCTGGCGGCCTGGGCTGCGCCTTCTGGCTTGGGCAGCGCCGCGCGGCCTGCGATCCGGGGCCAGATGGGGATGCACAGCAGCAGGGCGAGCACGGCGAAGAGCAGCCAGCCGCTGGTGGCTTTCCAATGCAGGGCAACCATGCCGCTGGCGATGACGCCGGTCAGCAGGATGCCGAGGCCGGGCCCCGCGAAGATCAGCGCGGCGAGTTCGGGACGGCCGAGCGCGGCCAGCCGCACCATGCACCACGAGGCGATGCCGAGCAGCGTGATCGCGCTGCAGACGCCCGCGCCGAACCGCAGCGCGGTCCACAGGGTGGGCGAGACCACGGGCAGCGCCATGGCGACGGTGAAGATCGCCGTGAAGGCGATGCCGAGCTTGGCGAGCACCGCCGGGTGGAGCACGGCGTAGGCGCGCGGCGCGAGCCACGGCAGGGCCATGCCGAAGAGCGCGCCCGCAAGGTAGCCGAGGTAATTGGCGGTGGCAAGCCAGCTGCCTTGGGCGAGCGTAAGGGTGCCGTCGTGCAGCATCATCGGCAGCAGCGGCGTGAATGCGAAGCGGCCGATGCCCATGGCGATCGCGAGGCAGGCCATGCCTGCGAAGGCGATGGGCCATGGCTTCATCGAACCACTGGGCCGGACGGCGGAGGTGTCGACGGTCGCGTTATCCAAGGGGTTCAAGGGAATGGCCTTCATTTGAATTTTGTTTAAATCTCGTTTCGAGATTAAAATTTCCAAAATCATCTCATAAAAGGATTTTCTTTGCCAACCCCATTGCATTCACGGGCACACCATGGACCTGCTTGCGCTTGAGATCTTCTGCGTCGTGGCCGAGGAGCACAGTGTCACCCGGGCCGCCGAGCGGCTGGGGCGCGTGCAATCCAACGTCACCACGCGCATCCAGCAGCTGGAGGAGCAACTGGGCACGGCGCTGTTCCTGCGCGAGGGACGGCGCATGCTGCTCACGCCCGCCGGGGAGACCCTGCTCGGCTATGCACAAAAGCTGCTCGCGCTGGCCGAGGAGGCGCGCCAGGCCGTCGCGCCCGAGCACCCCACGGGGCGGCTGCGGCTCGGCGCGATGGAGAGCACTTCGCTCGTGCGCCTGCCTCAGCCCCTCGCCCAATTGCATGCCGCCTGGCCCGATCTGCGGCTGGAGCTGCGCACCGCGCCGTCGCGCCAGCTGATCGAGCAACTGCTCGCGCACGAGATCGACGCCGCCCTCGTCGCCTGGCCGCCGCCGGACATCGACGCCGACGCGCTGGCGCTGGATCGCACGCCGGTCTACGACGAGTCTCTGCTGCTCGCCCTGCCCGGCACGCACCCGCCCGTCGCATCGCCCGAGGATCTGCAGCTGCACACGATCGCCGCGTTCACCAGAGGCTGCACCTACCGCCAGATCGGCGAGGACTGGATGCGCAGCGGCCACCAAAAGAACCCACGCCAGCAGCCGCAGGTGATGGAACTGGCCTCCTATCCCGCGATCCTCGCCTGCGTGGCCGCCGGCAGCTGCGCGGGCGTCGTGCCCAAGGCGCTGCTCGAACAGCTGCGCACCCCGCCCGCGCTGCAATGGGTGCCGCTCGCGCACTGCACGACCATGCTGGTCACGAGGCAGGGCTACGACACGCCGGCCTTCACCGCGCTGAAGACGCAGCTTCTGGCCAGCGCCCATGCCCTGAACCCGCATTCATGATTTCAAGGAGCGTTTTTCCATGACCGCAACATCCACCCCGTCGCTGCTGCTGACCAAGCGCCTGAACCTCGAGCACCCGATCATTCAGGGCCCGATGACAGGCTCCGACACCCCGGCGCTTGCCGCAGCGGTGTCCAAGGCCGGAGCGCTCGGCATGCTCGGCTGCGGCATGCGCTCCCCCGCCGCCATGGAAGAAGCCGCCAACGCGGTGCGCCAGGCCACGGACCGCCCGTTCGGCATGAACCTCTTCGTGCAGAAGACGCCCACGCCCGACCCTGCCATCGTGAAGCAGGCCATGGACCGCCTCGCGCCGCTGTACGCCGAATTCGGCCTCACCCCCAGCGTGCCCGCGCAATGGTGCGAAGACTTCGACGCCCAGCTCGAAGCCCTCATCGCACAAAAACCCGCCGTCGCGAGCTTCACTTTCGGCATCCTTTCCAGGCCCCAGGTCGAGCGCCTGCACGCCGCCGGCAGCTACGTGATCGGCACGGCCACCACAGTCGCCGAAGCCGAAGCCTGGCAGAACGTCGGCGCCGACGCGGTGGTCGCGTCCGGCATGGAAGCCGGCGGCCATCGCGGCACCTTTCTCGGCGACTTCCAGTCCAGCATGATCGGCACCCTGCCCCTCGTCGCCGAATGCGCGGCCAGGCTGACGACCATCCCCGTGATCGCGGCCGGCGGCATCATGAACGGCCGCAGCATCGCCGCCTCCCTGACACTCGGCGCGCAAGCCGTGCAGATGGGCACGGCGTTCCTCGCCTGCCCCGAATCAGGCATCGGTGCAGCCTACCGCGACGCGATGGCGCAGGCCACGGCAGTGGACACACGCTGCACCCGAACGATCTCCGGGCGGTATGCGCGGGGCATCGTCAACCCGCTGATGTCGCGGCTTGCTGACTTTGAAGACGCGGTTCCCGACTACCCCGTGCAGAACGCGCTGACGGGGGCATTGCGCAAGGCTTGCGGTGCTGCGGGGCGGGCGGATTATCTTTCTTTGTGGGCTGGGCAGGGGGTGGGGGCGGCGCGTGTTCTTCCCGCCTCGGAATTGGTGGGGGTTCTTGTTGATGAGCTGCGGGCTGCGTTGCTTGGGCGCTGATTTGCTTCATCGCTGAATCGCCGCATCGCTGAATTCTTTTGCTTGGCTTGGTGTTGTCGGGGCTTTGATTTCAGAGGCCGGGAGTTCCGCCCGGCGGCGGAGTACCTTTTTGGTCTTGCCCAAAAAGGCACCAAAAATGCGTTTTTCAATACCCGCGGCAGAACTCGCTTTGCGCTGCGCGCGCCGCTCGGACAACCGCCGCGAGCTAGAGTTTTCATAAGAGGTGTGTTCGGCACTTCGCTTCGCTCGTGCCGGGCATCTCGCGACTTCGCGAGATGTTGGGGTGCTAGCGCTGCGGGATTTTTGATTTGCTTGCGGGATCAACGTCGTTCAAAAGAGCAGCGGGCATGGGTCACCCAACCCAACTCCACAAACACCCCGGCACAAGCGAAGCGATGTGCCGCAACCACCTCTTCCAGTCTGACTTCCGGCGGTTGTCCGAGCGGAGCGCGCAGCGCAAAGCGAGTTCCGCCGGAGGTATTGAAAAGCGCGTTTTTGATTACTTTTTGCGCGCAAGCAAAAAGTGATTGCCCCGCCGGGGGCAGTCCCGGCCTCCGCCCTAAACCAAAGAGCAAAGGCAAAAAATTCGACAAAAAGCGTCAGTCGGGACGCCCTCCCCGACAAAGCCCCTAATCCCACCACCGCGTCTTCTCCCGCGTATGCCGCTTCTTGAACCGCAAATACACGTTCTCATTGGCATCCCGCTGCAACCGGTCAAAAATCTCCATCACCACCGCACCAAGAGGATGCAGCTTGCACACATCCTCCAGCCGCCACCGCATGTTGCGCAAGGTGTCGTCGGTCCCCGGAATGAAACCCGAGACGCCATCGAACAGCCCGACCCGATGCGTCCATAGTTCGTCGAGAGCGGCCTGCCTGTCGGGTGTTTCGCCGTTGACGCCCAGAATGAAGCGCTCCGTCTCGCCGAGCTTGACCGTGTTGGCGAGCAGCGGGCCGTTCATCGCGATGGCGCGCAGAACCGGGTCGGTGTCGAGGTCGATGAACGTGTCGCAGGCGGAGAGCAGCCAGCGCATGTCGAGATGCCCGCTCAGAAAGTCGCGCTCGGCCATCCACATGCGCTTGAAGCGGTCGTAGTTCGCGGCCACGTCGGCCTCGCGGCGGATCAGCACGATGAGCATGGCGTGCTGATACAGCAGTTCGGACTGGCCGATGAATTCGCGACGCACCTTGGCCAAGTGTTCGTCGAGGTTGACCGATGCGCCGTGCGCGTATTTCGCGTCTTCGCCCTCACTCTGGATGATGCTCTCGCGCAGTTTCTCGAAGCCCTGCGCGTCGAGTTGCTGCACATGCTCATCCGCACCGAAACGCCGACGGTGACGCGAGAAGGAGAACCATTTTTCAAATGCTGATTTGCGGCGATGGATCATGGTGTGTATGTGTCTCTTCTGACGTGACGTCAAAGGCCCAGATAGTGACCCAAAATGCTGTCGGGGCGCACCAGTCGATGCTGCGCGTACAGGTCCAGCCGCTTGCGGTCGGGCTTGCGCAGTTTGACCATGGTCGGCATCACCCTGGCTCTGGGGCGCATCATGAGCAGCACCTTGAAGAGACCTCGGCTCCAGCGCGCTGCCACATGGTAATAAAACGGGCCGTCCTCCGCACGCGCAAGCGCCAGTCGGTAACCGCCGCGCTTGCGCATCACGTACTGGATGGCGAGGTGCATGGTCAGATATTCGGGCGAAAAGATGCGCTGGCGCAGTTGGTCGTAGACGCCCTCTTCCCGCAGCGTCGCAATGTAGGCATCGTTGCTGCCGGGAACCACGCGCGTGGTGAATTCGTCCTGCAGATCGACGATGAACGGGCTGGCGGGCGGCGCGGCCATGAACCAGTTTTCGACCACGGGATAGGCAGCGTCCGCAGTGAACTGATCGAGATAAAAGCCCACGTAGTCGCTCTCTGTGCGGGCCTGTTCGTCGATCACCCAATCGAGGGAGGTAGTGAGAATCGTGCTCGCGTCGAGCCAGATGCCGCCATGGCGCTTGAGCAGTTCGGCGCGCACCCAGTCGGCGCGCTTAGGTGCGCTCGCCTGCTGCAGCGACGGCGGTATGGCGTCCAGATACTGCAGCACGCTTTCTTCGTCGAGGATACGGATGTCGAACTGCGGGCACATGCTGTGCCAGTTGGCAAAGCAGCGCTCGATGAGCTCGGGTCGGGAGGCACCGGTCCAGAAGGCCCAGATGATGCGGGGAATGCCCTGAGTGTTCGGCGCAGGCCTGTCTCCCGAGGCGAACGGAATCTCGATCCGCTCGAACGGCTTGGCGACATGGTCGCGCACCGGCTTGTTGCGCAGGCGCTCCCAGCCATAGATCAGGCGGGCCAGCAGCAGCTCGCCCTTGTCGCGCGAGGCCATTTTCGGCGGCTGGCTCATGCGGCCTCGCTCACCTTCAGCCAGCGCCGGAGCTTGGCTCTGCGCAGCCACCATCCGCGCGCGCCATAGGCCTTGCACAGTGCTTCCGGCGAGAGTGGCGACGCGGCCAGAAAATTCGCCCGGATGCGCCGAATGGCGTCGCGCTTTTGCGGGTTGGCCTCGTCCATGGCGTCCACGAAGCGCATCGAGCCGATGAAATTGCGCGCGTTCTGATGCGCAAGCGCCAACTGCAAGCCCGCGTGATTCGCGCAGCCGCTGGCCTGCAGCGCGAGATGGAATTCCTTGAGCGCCATCGACTGGTCCAGCGCCTTGCTCAGATTCGGATTGGCCAGCACGCTGGTGCTGCGCTGGCGGTAGGCGATCCACGGCTCGTCGGCGTAGTAAAAGCTCGCGGCGCGCAGCATCACGAGCGGCATGCTGGTCATGTCCTCATAGCATTGCCCGACGGGAAAATGCAGGTCGCGCCCCCACAGCGTACGCCGCGTGATCTTGGACCAGGCGTGCAGTTCACCGGGCATCAGCACGTCGACGAGCGCGCCGCAGCGGTCCGTCAACAGCATGCGCGCCGCGCCCGCGAAGGTGCGGCGATGGCGCTCTCCGCGCAGGCGGTGCTTGAGCCTGGGCTGCTCGCGCCAGACCGCGAAGTCGCAGAGCACCACGTCGGGCGAATGTGCCGTGATGATACCGTGCAGCGCCGCCATGCTGCCCGGCAGGATCTTGTCATCGGAATCGAGAAACCAAAGATGCTCGCCGCGCGCCACATCCAGCATCGCATTGCGTGTCGCGCTCAGGCCCCGGTTGCGCTCGTTCTCCATCAGCGTGCACCGCCCCGGCCAGCGTGCAGCGAGCCGCCGCATGAGCGCGCCGGTGCCGTCGGTCGAGCAGTCGTTGCACACCAGCACCTCCACGCCCGGCAGATTCGCGGTCTGCTCCATCACCGATGCGAGGCACTCTTCGAGATAGGGCTCGACGTTGTAGGCCGGCACCAGCACGCTGAGCCATGGCGACGGAATCGACGGGATCGACGGGGGTTGCGGTTGGGGGTGAAGTTGCTGCTGCGTCATATCTGCGAAAAATCCTGAGTGCCGCGCTGCCCCGCCATGATCCGTGAGAACAGTGCTTCGTAGCGCGAGATCATGCGCTCGAGCGTGTAGCGCGTGGTGGCGTCTTCGCGTCCCTGAAGCGCAAGGCGCTCGCCGACTTCGGGCTGGGTCAGCACGCGCTGCAAGGCATCGGCGAGCGACTCGGCGCTCTCGTGCTCGACCAGCAGGCCGTTGCGGTCGTGCTCGATCACCTCCTGCACGCCCGGCGCGCGCGTGCCGATGGCCGTACAGCCGGCCGCCATACCTTCGATGAGCGACAGCGGCATGCCTTCGTAATGCGTGGAGAGCAGGCAGATCCGGTGTGCCATGAGCAGGCCGGGGACATTCTTGTGGTGACCCAGAAACTCCACCTGATCGTCGAGCCCGAGTTCCGCGCTGAGCTTGCGCGCTGCCTTCTGCGCGCTGGCCTTGCCGCCGCCCGCGAGCTTGACGGGAGGCGCAAGGCCACGCGTTTTCAGCAACGCGATGGCTTGGAGCAGCGTGGAGTGGTCCTTCTGCCGCGCAAAGCGTGCGGCCATGACGATGCCGGGAACGCGTTCGCGCCAAGGATGCGTGGGTGCCGTGGCGAAGGGCTCGGTGCGGATGCCGTTGGAGATGGCGAGCGTGCGGTCGGCGGGCGTGCCCTTGCCGAGCAGCACCTGCTTGACGCCCTCGGAGCAGCCGACGATGGCGTCGGTGCGCTGCGACAGCCACAGCATCTGCCTGGTGCGCGACCATGTATAGCGCTCGCGCGAGTTGTGCTCGACATGCACGAGATGCGGCACCTTCGCGAGCAGACCCGCGTAGCGACCCCAGAGATGCTCGCTGAAGCCGTGGGCGACCAGAATGTCGGGTTGGAAGCGCTCGCAGACCTTCACGAGCTGCCGAACGGTGGCGAGATGCGCCCAGCCCGCGACCAGCTCCACGGGAATGCCTTCGGCGACGAGCGCATCCACGCGTGCCTGTTCGGTCTGCGGCTTGCGCCTGAGCACCAGCAGCGGCTCGAACTGTGTGCCCGCAAGGTGACCGCGCACGAGATCGAGGGCGACCTGCGTCGCACCCGAGAAGCCGCCCGTGACGAAATGCAGCACCCGCGGCCGCCCGGATGCGCGATCCGTGGGCTCAGACGGTGGGCGGGCATCCGTGAACTTTGACATGGCAGCGAGTGTAAAGGAAGCCCCGCGACGCCCCAGACGCAGCGCCGGAGTCTTTCAGAGCGTGTTTGCGATCTCAGCGCGAGGCTTGCAGGATGTGGATCGGGATGAGTTGCAAGACGCAAACCGCCCGAGCCCGCGCCTGCAAGACCGTGTGGAGATCGTCCACACGCTCTCAATCCTTGGCGGCCGGCTCTCCTCGCGCCGTGCGTTCCAGTCCGATCAGCATGGACCACAGCAGGATCAGGCTGAACAGATAGAACATGATGCCGCTGTTGTGGGCGAAGAACACCTGCGTGAAACCGAAGCCGATGAACAGCACAGGCACGGCGACGCCGCACATGCGCACCGCCAGCACCATGCGCCTGAGCGGCGGATTGCCGCCGGCATCCAGCATGGCCATGCGCTCGCGCGTGGGCCAGAACATCCAGATCGGCAGCAGATAGAACCACAGCAACACGCCCGTGCCGACGAAGCCGGTCTTCACGAACACGTCGAGCACCTCGTTGTGCACGAACTTGTATTCGACGATGGCCGACTGGTAATGGCCCTCGGCCACGCGCTTTTGCTTCTCGGTGGTATAGCCCGCCACGCCCCAGCCAAGCAGCGGCTTTTCCATGCCGGCGTCGATGGCGAAGCGCCAGTGCTCAAGGCGCTGGCCCACCGAGGTGTTGGCGTCGCGCTTGGTGTCATAGACCTTGATCTCCGAGGTCATCTCGTCCCAGCGCGCGCTCAGCATCTCGCGGTTGATCACCGACATCAGCCCGACCGCGATCATCAGCCCCACCACCACGCGCCAGAACAGCCGAGCGCGGTAGCGGTACAGCAGCCCCAGGCCGAACGGCAGCACCACCAGCACCGCCAGCCAGCCGCCGCGCGAGGCGGACAGCACCGAGGCATCGAGCCCCGCGACGATGGCGACCACGGCCAGAATCTTCTCGCCCCAGTGCAGCTGCTTGTGGATGGCCGCCAGGAACACCGCAAGCAGCACGGCCAGCAGCAGCGCCAGATTGCCGTATTGAATGGCGTTGGTGCGGCCGGTGGCACGCCACTCGCCAAGGCCATGGACCTGCCAGATGGCAATGGCCCCCGCACCGATGCAGCCGACGATCAGCCCCCAGACGAACGCCCGGGGACGCGGCGGAAACACCGTCGCGTAGAGCAGACACGGAATCGCGAGAATGAATTTGGACGGACGGTCCCACTGCCCCATTCGCTCGGCCGGATCGGCCAGCGCCACCCACAGCAGCGCCATGGCGAACATGCAGACCGCAAACCACCAGGTGAGCGAGCGCTGCGGCGCGAGCACCCAGCGCTTGAGCGAGAAGATGGCGCCCACCAACAGCAGCACCGCGCCATAGGAATAGCCGGACGACAGCCAGAGCGCGAGGCCGGGAACGGCGAACGCGGCGGCTGAATTCAGCCGGACCGGCCACGACAGCGCGGCCAGATTTCCAGAAGCAAATGTCAAGATGAAGGACTCGTGTTGTACCGCAGTGGATGCAGAACGCAGTTTGTCCCACAAGCGGGGGCCGTCGCCAAGCGTGCAAACGTCAATTCACAGCCATGACGGCAAGCACCCGCTGCGCGCGTCGAATGCCTCGACGGCGCGGCGGACGCTGATCCCTGCAGAACGATCAATCCGCGAACGCCGCGAGATCAGTGGCCGGCGCTGACCACTTCGCCCGCTTTCAGGCGATACACCGTGCCGCAGTATGGGCACTTGCCTTCGCCGTGATGGGCGACATCGAGATAGACCTTGGGGTGCGAATTCCAAAGCTTCATGTCGGCCTTGGGATTGGGGCAGTACACACCGCCTTGCGCGTTCAGGTCCTTGGCCAGAAGTTCAACAACAGCTTGGGTCATCTCGATTACACCTTCGTCAGCCAGTGGGCGTATTGGGGGTTGCGGCCGTTGACGATGTCAAAGAACGCCGTCTGGATCTTCTCGGTCAGCGGACCACGGCTGCCGCAGCCGATTTCCACGCGGTCGAGTTCGCGGATCGGGGTGATTTCCGCAGCGGTGCCGCTGAAGAAGGCCTCGTCGGCGATGTAGACCTCGTCGCGCGTGATGCGCTTTTGCACCACTTCAATGCCCAGATCCTTGCAGATCGCGAACACGGTGTTGCGGGTGATGCCATTCAGGGCACCGGCCGACAGGTCGGGCGTGTAGACCACGCCGTTCTTGATGATGAAGACGTTCTCGCCGGAGCCTTCGGAGACGAAGCCCGACGCGTCGAGCAGCAGTGCCTCGTCGTAGCCGTCATCGGTCGCTTCCATGTTGGCGAGGATCGAGTTCGTGTAGTTGCTCGATGCCTTGGCCTGCGTCATCGTGATGTTCACGTGATGGCGCGTGTAGCTCGACGTCTTCACGCGGATGCCGCGCTTCATGCCGTCTTCGCCGAGGTAGGCGCCCCAGGCCCAGGCCGCCACGATCATGTGGATCTTGTTGCCCTTGGGCGAGACGCCCAGCTTCTCGGAGCCAATCCAGGTCAGCGGACGCAGATAGCAGGATTCCAGCTTGTTCTCGCGCACGACGGCCTTCTGGGCCTCGTTCACTTCTTCCTTCGTGAACGGCAGCTTCATGCGCAGGATCTTGGCGCTGTTGAAGAGGCGGTCGGTGTGGTCTTCCAGGCGGAAAATGGCAGTGCCCTGCTCCGTCTTGTACGCGCGCACGCCTTCGAAAGCGCCGCAGCCATAGTGCAGCGAGTGCGTCAGCACGTGGATCTTGGCGTCACGCCAGTCCAGCATTTCACCGTCCATCCAGATCTTGCCGTCACGGTCGGCCATCGAGGGAACTACGGGGCTCATGGTCATCCTTTTTGAATTGCTCTGAGTCGCAAAACCCAACATTTTACGATTGGGCGGATGATTTGGCTTCCATATCCACAGCCGGAGCCTTTTCAGCAGGCGTTTCGGGGCGCTTCAATTCCCAGCGCACCAGTCGACCATTGACGAATTCGCAGGTCACGAACGACTGCGTCCCGTCGGTCCAGCGGTAGATTTCCGGGTCCGTCCCCTCGGGCGTCTGCAGCTCGCCGAGCGAACGCGTCATCGCCACCACATGCAGCAGATTCACCCCTGGGCGCAGCTTGGCGTTGAGCATGACCGCACTGCCGACATAGCCAATCGGGCTCTTGTTGGCCTTCTGCATGACGTTCATGAGCCGCGTGTAGTGCAAGAGCGCCCACATCACCAGACCACCCGAAACGGTGATCGGCCCCTGCCAGCCCCACGCGTTGTACGAGGCGATGAACAGGCAGGCGATACCGATCGGAATGAGATATTTGCGGAAATTCATGGGGCGCATTGTCGTATGAACTGACCAATTCCCCCCTGTGGATGCTGCGTAGTGCCCGTGGATCGACTGGTAGCTCCATGAATATTCCGCGTCAGCGTGAAGCGGTTATCGCGGTTCTACGCCCGCAAGCCGTCGCGCGCAGCCCCGGCATCGCCAACCGCGTGGCGCACCGGGCGAGCAGTGAAGGC
Source organism: Diaphorobacter caeni (assembly GCF_015354245.1). GTDB lineage: Bacteria > Pseudomonadota > Gammaproteobacteria > Burkholderiales > Burkholderiaceae_C > Diaphorobacter_A > Diaphorobacter_A caeni. The sequence goes on along the minus strand of NZ_JADKYZ010000005.1, from coordinate 247,202 downwards.
TGGGACGCAGCCATTTGGAACACTGCTCGAGTTCGAGAGGAACTAGCGCGCCTTCAACGCAAACGTGCCCCAACCGAGGAGTTCGCGCCGATAGGTCACGTAGCGCTCGGGTTCCGTATAGAGCTCTTCGCGCACCTCGCCCGCCATCTCGTCATCGGGATTTTCGTCCAGCCAGCGGCGCATGGTGAACCATCTGGCGGCTTCATACCGATCCCAGCTGTCCTGGTCGGCGAGCATCATTTCCACGGTATCAAAACCCAGTTTTGCAAACAGTTTCAGTAACGACGGCAGTGTAAGGAAATCCTCAATGGCATTCGCAAGGCAGCCGCGCGCTTCGTACTGCGACGTCGGCATCACTCGCCAATAAGGCTCGCCAATCAACAGCATTCCACCGGGGCGAACGCTCTTTTTCAGCAGTTCGATCGTGCCCTGCAAGCCACCGCCAATCCATGTTGCGCCAACGCAAGCGGCCACGTCGACCCGCTCGGCGGCCACATATCCCGCAGCTTCGCCATGAATGAACTCGACCTGCGAAGCGACGCCCAGTTCCACCGCACGCTGTTTGGCCTGCGCGCTGAAGAGGCTGCTGAGATCGACGCCCGTACCCCGGATGCCATGATCGCGCGCCCAAGTGCAGAGCATTTCACCCGAACCGCAGCCGAGATCAAGCACGCTGGTGTTTTTCTCCATGCGCAGCGCTGTGCCCAGCGCGGCCATTTTTTCAGCGGTCAGCGGATTGTGGATGCGATGCGCACTTTCGGAGATATTGAAGATTCGTGGAATGTCCACTTTGAAAGCTCCTCGGAGAATTGCATGCAGGCCAGATCGACCCATGCGCCACGCAAAGAGGTGGCCCGAGCCAATCTAGGCAAGTTCATGCCCGAGGGAACATCAATACATCAATGAAAAGCGAATAATTCCACCTGCTCGGGATGAGCAGTGCACAGGCGTTGCGCAAAAACCGCACATCATCCCAAACCGCGGACAATATTCATCGCCTCCTCCACCCGCTCGACCGCGTGGATTTCCAGCCCTTCGATGGGCTTTTTCGGCGCATTCGCCTTGGGCACGATGGCGACAGTAAAACCGAGCTTGGCGGCTTCTTTCAGACGCTCCTGGCCGCGCGGCGCGGGGCGCACTTCGCCGGCCAGGCCCACTTCGCCGAAGGCAATGAAACCCTTGGGCAGGGCCTTGCCGCGCAGGCTGCTGGTGATGGACAGCATCACGGCCAGATCGGCTGCGGGCTCGCTGATGCGCACGCCGCCAACCGCGTTGACGAACACGTCCTGATCGGCGCAGGCCACGCCCGCGTGGCGGTGCAGCACGGCGAGCAGCATGGCGAGGCGGTCGCGGTCGAGGCCGACCGAGAGGCGGCGCGGGGCGGGGCCGGAGGAGTCGACGAGCGCCTGGATTTCGACCAACATCGGGCGCGTGCCCTCCAGCGTGACGAGCACGCAGCTGCCGGGCACGGGCTCGCTGTGCTGCGAGAGAAAGATCGCGCTCGGGTTGGTCACGCCCTTGAGGCCTTTTTCGGTCATCGCGAAGACGCCGATTTCGTTGACCGCGCCAAAGCGGTTCTTGATCGCGCGAACGAGGCGGAAGCTCGAGTGCGTATCGCCCTCGAAATAGAGCACGGTGTCGACCATGTGTTCTAGCACGCGCGGGCCGGCGAGCGCGCCTTCCTTGGTGACGTGCCCGACGAGGATCACCGCGATGCCGGTGGACTTGGCCGCACGCGTGAGGTGGGCCGCGCATTCGCGCACCTGCGCGACGGAGCCGGGCGCGCTGGTGAGCTGGTCGGAATACACCGTCTGGATCGAGTCGATCACCACCACGGCCGGCTGCGTGGACTCCATCGTCGCGAGGATTTTTTCGAGCTGGATTTCCGCCAGCACGTTCACCTGACTGTGGTCCAGCCCGAGGCGCCGCGAGCGCAGCGCCACCTGCGCGCCGCTTTCCTCGCCGGTCACATAGAGCGTAGGCATGCCGGTGCGGTGCAGCGCGTCCATGGCCTGCAGCAGCAGCGTGGATTTGCCGATGCCCGGATCGCCGCCGATCAGCACCACGCCGCCCTCGACGATGCCGCCGCCGAGCACGCGGTCCAGCTCCTCGATGCCGCTCGGCGTGCGCGCCACGTCCTGCGCCTCGATGGCCGCGAGGGGCGTGACGGGCTGGGCCTGCGCGAGGCCAGAATAGCTCCCGGCGCTCATGCGGTTCTTGCTGGCTCCGGCGTTGCCGCCCTCGACCACGGTCTCGACCAAGGTATTCCAGGCACCGCACGATGGACATTTGCCCAGCCAGCGCGGGCTGGTGCCGCCGCATTCGGTACAGGTGAAGATTGCCTTGTCTTTGGCCATGGAAGCTGCGCTTGAAGAACGTGAATGAATACTGGCTAAATATACAGCAGAGACGCCGATCGTGATCATCGACGGTCGTGACCCATGACGCTGTGCGCTTCCCGCCGCGCTGGCTGCATCCCCCTCCCGCGTGGCGAGAAAAGGGGAAGGCGCGAAGCACCTCAGGGGGCGCTGTTTCTCAGTTCTTCGCCCAGAAAGATCCGCGCCAGCCCCTGCGTGACGGCCTCGATGATCTGCTCGCGGCGCAGCGCGATGTGCTCGTCCATGAGCCGCGCCGCCGTCTGGCTGTCGCGCCGCTCGATGGCGTCGGCGATCGCGCCATGCTCCTTCTGCGTGGAGTCGCGGCCGACCTTTTCCATGTCGATCCAGCGGATGAAGCGCACGCGCTCGTTGAGGTTGCCGAGCATGCGGGCGAGTTCGCCGTTGCCGGACATGGCGGCGATGCGGTTGTGGAAAGCCTCGTCGAGTTCCACCAGTTCGCGCACGGCGGTGCCCGGAGCGGCCGCGCGGCTCTTGTCGAGAAAGGCCTGCATCTCGGCGATCTGCTCGGGACTTGCGCGTTCGACCGCATAGCGCAGGCACTCGCGCTCCACCGCCATGCGGGCTTCGTACAGATCGAGCACGTCCTGCACCTGCAGCGGCGTGCGCATGTAGCCGCGCGTGCAGGGTTCGAGAAAGCCTTCGGTCACGAGCCGCGCGAGCGCTTCGCGCACGGGGGTGCGGCTCACGCCGAGGCGTGCGGCGAGTTCGATCTCGCTCAGCCGCTCTCCGGGCTTGAGCTGGTAGCTGATGGCCATGTCGCGCAGCGTCTGGAAGACATCGCTGCCGCGCTCGCGACGCACGCGCGAGATGGCGTCGACGTGCGGTTTCTTGACCGATTTGATCGCTTTAGGGGTTTTCGCCGTAGGCATGTTTTAAGTATACTGAAATGGATTCTTAACGTAACTACCCAAGGAGATCGGCAATGAGCACAACGCCCATGAATGGTGCAGACGCAATGGTACGGATGTTGCAACACAACGGCGTGAAGCATATTTTCGGTCTCTGTGGCGACACCAGTCTGCCGTTCTACGACGCGATGGCGCGGCTGGATCATGGCATGGACCACATCCTCACGCGCGACGAGCGCAGCGCCGCCTATATGGCCGACGGCTATGCCCGCGTGACCGGCAAGGTGGGCGTGTGCGAGGGCCCGAGCGGCGGCGGCGCGACCTATCTGCTGCCGGGGCTGGTGGAAGCCAACGAATCGTCGATCCCGGTGCTCGGCATCACCACCGACGTGTCGGTGGGCGCGCGCGGCAAGTTTCCGCTGACCGAGCTCGACCAGAAGGCGCTCTACAAGCCGCTGACCAAGTGGAACACCACCATCGACCGCGTCGACCAGATTCCGCATGCCATGCGCAGCGCCTTCCGTGCGATGACCACGGGACGCCCCGGCGCGGCCCACATCTGCCTGCCGTATGACCTGCAGAAGCACGAGCTGCCCAACCCGCAGGACGTGTGGGCGCAGCCCGGCCATGACCACTATCCCGCCACGCGCAGCGCGCCCGATCCGGCCGCCATCGAAGATGCGGCGGCACGTCTGGTGGCGGCGAAGTCGCCGGTGCTGATCTGCGGCGGCGGCGTGGTGATCTCGGGCGCGAGCGCGGCGCTCGACGCCCTCGCCACGCGCCTGAACGCGCCGGTGTGCCTGACGGTGAGCGGCCAGGGCAGCCTGGCCGACACCCATCCGCTGAACGCGGGCGTCGTCGGCACCAATGGCGGCGTCCCCTCTACACGCGAGGTCGTTGCGCAGGCCGATCTGGTGCTGTTCATCGGCTGCCGCGCGGGCTCGACCACGACGGAGCACGGCCAATTGCCGGGCCGTGGCGTGACGATTCTGCACATCGACGTGGATGCGATGACCATCGGCACCAACTACCTGACCGACGTGGCGATGGTGGGCGATGCGCGTCTGTCGCTCGAGGCGCTGGACGCCGCCGTGCAGAAGATCATCGGCCAGCGCCCGGCGGGCACCTCCGACGGCCGCGCGCTGGCGGCGCAGGCGCGTCTTGAAAAGCTCGCGTTCTTCAACCCGCTCGCGCAATCGGCGGAGTTGCCGATCCGCCCCGAGCGCGTGCTCGCCACGCTCAACAAGCTGCTGCCCAAGCGCGCGATCGCCGTGGCCGATCCGGGCACGCCCTGCCCGTATTTCTCGGCCTATTTCGATGCGCCGCAGGAAGGCCGCCACTTCATCACCAACCGCGCGCACGGTGCGCTCGGCTATTCGATGTCCGCCGCGTTCGGCGCGCAGGTCGGCGCGCCCGATTCGGTGGTGGTGTCGGCCATGGGCGACGGCAGCTTCGGCTTCACCTGCGGCGAGCTCGAGACCATCGTGCGCCGCAACGTGCCGCTCAAGATGATCGTGTTCTCGAACTCGGTCTACGGCTGGATCAAGGCCAGCCAGAAGACGGGCTACGGCGAGCGCTACTTCTCGGTCGATTTCAACCGCACCAATCACGCCCGCGTGGCCGAGGCCTTCGGCGTGAAGGCCTGGACGGTGCAGGACCCGAGCGATCTCGAAGGCGCGCTCAAGGCCGCGCTCGCGCATGACGGCCCGGCGCTCGTCGACATCTTCTCGCAGCCGCTGCAGGACACCGCAGTCCCCGTGAGCCAATGGATGGGTTGATCTCCAACCAAAACACCGCATACTGATTCGATTCGACCACCGACTTTTCCCGAGGAGCACTGAATGATGAAGAGAGGCCCCGTTCTCACCCGCCGCCAGGCCGTCGCGCTGGGCGCCGCCAGCGCAGCCACCGGCTTTTCCGGCCTGAGCTTTGCCGAAGAAGCCGCCATACGCCTGCAGGTCACGTTCCCGCCGGGAGGCAGCACGGACATCGCCTCGCGCATCATTCAGCCGCGCCTGTCGGAGCTGGCCGGGCGTCCGGTGATCGTCGAAAACCGTCCCGGCGCGGCCAGCCAGATCGCGACGCAGTATGTCGCCAAGTCCGCGCCCGACGGCAACACGCTGCTGGTGAGCTTCGACACGCACGCGATCAACCCCATCGCCAAGTCCAGGCTGCCCTACGACACCTTCAAGGACTTTGTCGGCGTGACGCTGGCCGTGCGCTTTCCGCTGGTCATCGGCGCGAACGCGCAGGCGGTGCAGGGCAAGGACCTGCGCGATTTCCTGAAGGAAGCCAATGCCAATCCGGGCAAGTTCAGCTACGCGTCGACCGGCGTGGGCTCGATGAACCATCTGGTGATGGAGGACATCAAGCGCCGCTCGGGCACCTTCGTGCTGCACGTGCCGTTCGGTGGCGGCGGACCGGCCGTGCAGGCGGTCCTCGGCAACGTCACCACGCTCACGCTGCTGAGCTACGCGGCGCTGCGCGGGCAGATCAGCGCGGGCAAGATCAAGCCGCTGGCCGTCACCGGCGCCAAGCGCCTGCCCGAGCTGCCCGATGTGCCGACCGTGGCCGAGTGCGGGTTTCCGGGGTTCGAAGCGTACTCGTGGATCGGCATCTTCGCGCCCGCGGCCACGCCGGGCGCGACCGTGCAGCGGCTGACCAAGGAATTCCAGGGCGCGCTGCAGACGCCGGACGTGCACGGCAAGCTCACGGCTGCGGGCTTCGAGGTGATCGGCAGCGACGGTCCGGGACTGGACCGCCACACGCATCAGGAATACGAGCGCTGGCGCAAGTTCGTGCAGGAGACCAAACTCAAGCTCGAAGAGTGAGAGACTCCGGTCAATGAACCTCTCTCTCGATCACGTCGTCATCGCCGTCGACGACCTCTCCCGCTCCATCGAACAGTACCGCGCGCTGGGTTTCACCGTCCAGCCGGGTGGCGACCACCAGGGTCGCAGCTCGCACAACGCGCTCATCCTGCTGGCCGACGGCTCCTATCTGGAGCTCAAGGCCTGGCGCTCGCCCGCGCCCGAGGAGCGCTGGTGGGCCACGCTCGACAAAAGCGGCGAGGGCCTCCTCGACTTCGCGCTGCTGTCCGCCGACCCGGTGGGCGAGCTGGCGGCTGCGCGCGCTCGCGGCCTCGATACCCTGCGCGGCCCGGTGCCCGGAGAGCGCCTGCGCCCCGACGGCCAGCAGGTGCGATGGACCACCGCGCGCCACGACACGGGCGATGTGCCGTTTCTCTGCGGCGACATCACCCCCCGCAATCTGCGGGTGCCCGACGATGCGGCGCTGCTGCAACACGCCAACGGCGCCACCGGCGTGGCCCGGATCACCGTGGCGGTGCAGGATCTCGACGCCACGCTGGCGCGCTGGAGCGCCCTGCTCGGCCCGGATTTCACGCTGCCCGCCATCAACGACGACGCGCAGCTCGGCATCCGCAGCGTGCGCATCGCGCTGACCGGCTTCGACGTCGTCTTGCAAGGACTCACTTCGGAGAACGGCAACATGGCGCTGGCCAAGCACCTCGCCCTGCGCGGCGAGGGCGCGCATGAAGTGGTGCTGCGCGGCACCTCGGGCCACTGGGCCAGCCCGGCCTCGGAACACGGCCTGCGCGCCTGACGGCAGCGGCCCATGGGCCGCTGTTTCCCGCACCGTCTTTTCTGCTCGCCTTTTCTGCCCATCTCCTCGGTGTCTCCGGCCGAGCGGCGATGACTGCTCGCTTCCCCGTATTTTCCCTAGGCACGAATAGGTCAAAAATCATTTGCACAAACTCATGCATTTATTTAACCTGTTAAATAAATGACCTCTTCACTCAAACATCGCAATCTGCCCAGTCTGCTCCTGCAGGCGCGTGAGTCGATCATGGGCCACACGCGGCCGCATCTTCGCAAGAACGGACTGTCGGATCAGCAATGGCGCGTGCTGCGTGCGCTGGGGGATGGTCAGCAGCTGGAAACCGGTCAGGTCGCCAAGGACGCCTATCTCCTCGGCCCGAGCCTCACCGGCGTGCTCACCCGCATGGAGCGCGACGGGCTCATCCAGCGCAACAAGGATCCCGCCGACCAGCGTCGCACCGTCGTGTCGGCCACCGAACAGGGGCTGGAGCTGGTCAAACGGCTGTCGCGCGAGATCGCGCAGCACTACGCGGATCTGGAAGTCACCTACGGCAAGGGCAAGCTGCTGGAGCTCTACAAGCTGCTCGACGAACTGATCGCGCTGGAGCGGCAATGAGCCATGCCCCGGACGCCCGCCACGGCACGGTGTACGGCGCGCTGCTCAACGAGCGCGCCACACTGGTCCGCATGGCGCGGCAGTTCGGCGAGGCGCCCTACAAGGCGCCGCCGCAGGCTCCGGTTCTCTACATCAAGCCGCGCAACACCCATGCGGGCGACGGCGCGGCCGTGCCCATTCCGCGCACGCCCGGCGTGGTGCGGGTGGACGCCACCCTCGGCCTCGTGATCGGCCGCACCGCCTGGCAGGTCACACCCGACGAGGCGATGTCGCACGTGAGCGGCTATGTGATCGCCAGCGACCTCACGCTGCCGTACGAGAACCACTACCGCCCCGCGATCCGCCAGCGCTGCCGCGACCTGTTCTGCCCGATGAGTGCAGCGCTCACGGCCCCGCCACGATTCATGGTGTCCGAAGCCACGCTCGACCTGCAGATCCGCGACGCCCGCGGCCATGTGTCCGCCAACTGGCGACGCGGCTTTGCCGACCTGGTGCGCAGCGCGCCCCGGCTGCTGTCGGACGTCTCCGCCTTCATGACGCTCACGCCCGGCGACGTGCTGCTGCTCGGCCCCGGCGAGGACTCGCCGGAGGCGCATCCGGGCGACACGGTGCAGATCAGCGTGCCCGGACTCGGCCAGCTGCGTCACACGCTGATCGCCGAAGCCGCCCCGCAAGGAACCCACGCATGAAGCACGCCCGCGTGATCCACAAAGGCCGGACGCTGTCGGTCACCGAAAGCGCCGACGGTCTGCTGCAGTTGCCCAACGGCCGCACGCTCACCGAATCCGAGGTGACCTGGCTTGCGCCCATGGAGTTCGGCACCATCTTCGCGCTCGGCCTGAACTACGCCGACCATGCCAAGGAGATCCAGTTCGCCAAGGCGCCCGAGGAGCCGCTGGTGTTCCTCAAGGGACCGAATGCGCTGGTCGGTCATCGCGGCGTCTCGTACCGGCCGGCCGATGTGAGCTACATGCATTTCGAATGCGAGCTGGGCGTCGTCATCGGCCTGCCCTGCCGCAACGTGCGCCGCGAGGACGCCTACCGCCATGTCGCCGGTTACTGCACCGTCAACGACTACGCGATCCGCGACTATCTCGAGAACTACAGCCGTCCCAACCTGCGCGTGAAGAACCGCGACGGCTGCACGCCCGTGGGGCCGTGGTTCGTCGACGCCTGCGACATTGCCGACCCGATGAACCTGCAGCTGCGCAGCTGGGTGAACGGCGAACTCAAGCAGAACGCCAACACCCGCGACATGGTGCACGACATCCCCGCGCTGATCGCGCACCTCTCGAGCTTCATGACGCTCTCGCCCGGTGATCTGATCCTCACCGGCACGCCCGACGGCGTGGCCGACTGCAAGGTGGGCGACGAAGTCGTCACCGAAATCGGCGGCGTGGGCCGCCTCGTCAACACCATCGTCGGCGAACCCCAGCCACCGCTCTGAACCCACGCCACGCCGCCACCGAACCTGGAGAATCCGCATGCGCATCGATCATCTGATCAACGGAAAAAGTGTTTCGGGAGCGCGGTATTTCGAGACCATCAACCCCGCCACGCAAGAAATGCTCGCCGAGGTGGCCGAGGGCGGCGAGAGCCATGTCGACGCCGCCGTGCAAGCCGCCAAGGACGCCTTTCCGAAATGGGCGAACACGCCCGCCGCCGACCGCGCGAAGATCATCCGCAGACTTGGCGACCTGATCGCGCAGAACGTGCCCGAGATCGCGCAGACCGAGACCAACGACTGCGGCCAGGTCATCGCGCAGACCGGCAAGCAACTCGTGCCGCGCTCGGCCGACAATTTCTACTACTTCGCCGAAATGTGCACCCGTGTGGACGGCCACACCTATCCCACGCCCACGCACCTGAACTACACGCTCTTTCATCCCGTGGGCGTGTGCGCGCTGATCTCGCCGTGGAACGTGCCGTTCATGACCTCCACCTGGAAGGTCGCACCCTGCCTTGCATTCGGCAACACCGCCGTGCTCAAGATGAGCGAGCTCTCGCCGATGAGCGCCGCGCGCCTCGGTGAACTGGCGCTCGAGGCGGGCGTGCCGCCGGGCGTGCTCAACCTCGTGCACGGCTACGGCACGGAGGCGGGCGAGCCGCTGGTCAGGCACCGCGACGTGCGCGCCGTGTCGTTCACCGGATCCACGGCCACCGGCAACCGCATCGTGCAGGCGGCGGGCCTCAAGAAATTCAGCATGGAGCTTGGCGGCAAGAGCCCGTTCGTGATCTTCGACGATGCCGACTTCGAGCGCGCGCTCGACGCGGCGGTGTTCATGATCTTCTCCAACAACGGCGAGCGCTGCACCGCAGGCAGCCGCATCCTCGTGCAGCAGGGCATCTACGCGAAGTTCGTCGATCGCTTCGTCGAACGAGCCAGAAAGATCAGCGTCGGCGATCCGCTCGATGAGAAAACCATCGTCGGCCCGATGATCAGCAAGACGCATCTCGCCAAGGTGCGCCACTACATCGAGCTCGGCCAGAAGGAAGGCGCGAGCATGCTCTGCGGCGGACTCGATGCGCCCGAGCTGCCCGCGCGCGTGAAGCAGGGCAACTACGTCGTGCCCACCGTGTTCGCCGACGTGGACAACCGCATGCGGATCGCGCAGGAGGAGATCTTCGGCCCCGTCGCCTGCATCATTCCATTCAAGGATGAAGCCGACGCCATCGCGCTCGCCAACGACATCCAGTACGGCCTCTCCAGCTATGTCTGGACCGAGAGCGTGGGCCGCGCCCACCGCGTGGCCGCCGCCATCGAGGCCGGCATGTGCTTCGTCAACAGCCAGAACGTGCGCGATCTGCGTCAGCCGTTCGGCGGCACCAAGGCCTCGGGCACGGGACGCGAAGGCGGGACCTGGAGCTACGAAGTCTTCTGCGAACCGAAGAACGTGGCGGTCTCGCTCGGCAGCCACCACATCCCGCACTGGGGCGTGTGATCATGAGCCTGTACGCGATGCAGAAGTTCTTCTTTCACCTGAACCGCGAGCCCAGGGTGCAGCAGCGTTACCGGGTTGACCGCGCGTCGCTGCTCGCCGAATATGCGCTCGATGACGAGGAGCGCGCGGCCATCGACAGCGGTGACATCGGCAAGCTCTACGTGCTCGGCTGCAACGGCCAGCTGCTCATGCACTTCGCGCCGATGCTCGGCCTCTCCTGGCCCGAGTACCTGCAGGCCATGCGCGACGGCATCCAGAAACACGGTCCCGTGCGCCGTGGCATCTACGCCATGACCACAGGCGTAGACCACAAGGTGGCCGGACTATGAGCCTCGTCTTCGCCGGAGTCTGCAGCCACGCCCCCGGCATCACCAGCCGCGCCCATCTCGCCGATCCACAGGTCAAGGACGCGGTGCATGCCGCCATGAACCGGCTCGGCGAACAGCTGCGCGCCGCAACGCCGGACGCGGTCATCGTCGTCGCGGCCGAGCACTTCGCCAACTTCTTCATGAACAACATGCCCTCGTTCGCCATCGGCATCGCGGATGCGTACGAAGGCCCCATCGAGGACCCGGCATGGCTGGGCATCGCACGGCGCGAGGTTCCCGGCGACGCCGCGCTCTCGCTGCGCCTCGTCACCGAGGTCATGCAGACCGTCGATGTGGCTTATGCCGAAGAGTGGAAGTTCGACCACGGCATCATGGTGCCGCTGCATTTTCTGACGCCCGAATTCGCGACGAAGATCATCCCCGTGAACATCAACTGCCAGGGCCCGCCGCTCGCTCCGCTGCACCGCGCATGGGCCTTCGGCGAGGCGCTGCGCCGTGCCTGCGACAGGGCGCCCGAGCGCATCGCGATCATCGGCACGGGCGGCATCTCGCACTGGCCGGCCACGCCCGATTCGGGCAAGATCAACGCCGACTGGGACCGCGAATTCATGGGCCGCTGGGCCCGCAACGACAAGGCCGCAATGCTCTCCTACACCGATGCGCAGACCTACGCCGACGGCGGTCAGGGCGGCTTCGAGATCCGCACCTTCATCGCCATCGCCGCCGCCGCGCGCGGCCAGGGAAACGTGCAGTTCTGCGAGCCGGTGCCGATCTTCGCGGTGAGCTGCACCACCGCCACCATGGAGGTGATCTGATGCCGCACATCGTCATGAACTACAGCGCCAATCTCGACGCGCTTGCCGACATGCAGATGCTCTGCAACGCGCTGGCCGACACGCTGCTGTCCCAGCGCGCCGAAGACGGCACGCAGGTGTTTCCCACCGGCGGCGTGCGCGTGTTCGCCTATCCGGCCACGCACTGCGCGATCGCCGATGGCGGCGCGGCCGCGATGGATGCGGGCGGCAATCCCGAATACGGCTTCGTCTACATCAACCTGCGCATGGGCCGCGGCCGCTCCACGCTGGTCCACACCAAGGTCGGTGACGCGCTGCTTGCGACCGCAAGCGCGCATTTCGACGCACTGTTCCGTACCATCCACCTGGGCCTGACCGTGCAGGTCGACGAAAGCCAGGGCCAGGTCTACGACGGCAAGCGCAGCAGCCTGCACCCGCTGTTCCTGAAGCATTCCTGAGCGCGCGCAACATGTTCACCGACACGCTCCTCAATCAGCTCGCCTGCGAACTCGACGCCAGCGAGCGCACGCGCCAGCAGATCGAGCATTTCTCCAAGCGCTTCCCCGGCATGAGCGTGGAGGACGGCTACCGCGTCGCGCGTCGCTGGGTGGAGCTGCAGATCGCGCGCGGGCGCAAGGTGATCGGCCACAAGATCGGCCTGACCTCGCGCGCCATGCAGCAGTCCAGCCAGATCGACGAGCCCGACTACGGCACGCTGCTCGACCACATGCTCTACACCGCGCACGAGGGCGCGGTGCTCGACATTCCCGCGCTCAACTTCATCGCGCCGCGCGTGGAAGTTGAACTCGCGTTCGTGCTCAAGTCACCGCTGCGTGGCGCGGGCCTTCCGGGTGGCCGGGAGATCACGCAGCAGGACGTGCTCGCCGCGACCGACTACGTCACGCCCGCCATCGAGATCATCGACTCGCGCATCGAACAGTTCGACCGCCACACGCACGCCGCGCGCAAGGTCCACGACACCATCAGCGACAACGCGGCCAACGCGGGCGTGGTGATCGGCGCGCGCCGCGCTGCCCCGCAGGACCTTGATCTCGCGTGGTGCGGCGCCATCCTGCAGGTCAACGACATGGTCGAGGAAACGGGTCTGGCCGCCGGCGTGCAGGGCCATCCGGCGATTGGCGTGGCGTGGCTCGCCAACAAGCTCGCGGCCTGGGGCGAGTCGCTCGAAGCCGGCGAGATCGTGCTCGCCGGATCGTTCACCAGACCCGTGCCCGCAAAGCCCGGCGATGCGTTCGTCGCCGACTACGGCAGGCTCGGCACGCTGCGCTTCCGTTTCATCTGACTCAGCCGCTCAGGCATGGGCACCGGCTGCACCCAAGTAAGTGTCGATGATGCGCTGGTCGTGCAGCAGATCCCGCGCCGCGCCGCTCAACGCCACGTTGCCCGATTCGAGCACATAGGCACGATCCGCCACCTTGAGCGCGGCGCGCGCGTTCTGCTCCACGAGCAGCACCGACACGCCGTGATCGCGCAGAGACGCCACCACCTGCAGCACCTCGCGCACGATCCTGGGCGCAAGCCCCAGTGACGGCTCGTCGAGCATCAACAGGCGTGGCCGTGCCATCAGCGCGCGGCCGATGGCGAGCATCTGGCGCTCGCCGCCCGACAGCGTCGATGCGAGCTGCGTCGCACGCTCCTCGAGCCGTGGAAAGATCGCGAACACTTCCCGCATGCGCTGGCTCTGGTCGCGCTGGCCTTTTCTCCACAGTGAAAATCCACCGAGCAGCAGGTTGTCCCTGACCGACATTTCACCAAAGAGCTCGCGCTTTTCCGGCACCAGCGCGACCGATTTCGCCACCATTTTTTCGACCGTGCAGCGCTTGATCGGCACACCGTCGAAAGTGATCTCGCCACGCGAAGGCAGCAGCCCCATGGCTGCGCAGAGCAGCGTGGTCTTGCCCGCGCCGTTGGGGCCGATGACGGTGACGATCTCGCCCTGACGCACCTCGATGTCGATCCGGTGCACCGCTTCGACCGGACCATAGGACACGCTGAAGTCACGCAGCCCAAGCAGCACCGGCTGTTCGCGAAGGTCATGGTTCATCGCGCCACCTCTATCTCTTCCTCGTCATCACCGCCCAGATAGGCGCGCAGCACGCGCTCGTTGCGCTGCACCTCAGCGGGCGTGCCGGATGCGATCACGCTGCCGAACTCAAGCACGGTGACGCGATCCGCGAGATTCATCACAAAGCCCATGTCGTGCTCCACCACCAGAATGCCAAGCCCCTGCGCGCGCAGTTGCCTGAGCAGATCGGCGAGCGCCTGCTTCTCGAGATGCCGCAGGCCCGCGGCAGGTTCATCGAGCAGCAGCACCGCCGGATGGCTGGCGAGCGCACGCGCGATCTCGACGATGCGCTGCTGACCGAGCGGCAGCGAAGCGGCAGGCTGGTCGGCCAGATCGCCCAATCCGCAGCGCTCGATCTGCGCGCGCGCATCGGCGAGCAGCGCAGATTCTTCCTTGCGGTCGAGCCTCAGCATCGAGCTGATCCAGCCGCGGTGCGCGCGCTGGTGCGCGCCCAGCGCCACGTTCTCGAGCACCGAGCGCTCGCCGAGGATGCGCACATGCTGAAAAGTGCGCGCCAGTCCCAGCGTCGCGAAGCGGCGCGAGGGCGCGTCGCCCATGATCTGGCCCATGAAGCGCACCTCGCCGTCGCTTGCGGAGTCCACACCGGAGATCATGTTGAAGAAGGTGCTCTTGCCCGCACCGTTCGGGCCGATCAGCGCATGCACCTCGCCCGCGCGCAGGTCCATCGTCACATCGTTGTTGGCCACCAGACCACCGAAGCGCTTGGTGACATGCGACGCCGCCATCAGCACGTCACCCGCCTCGGGCATGGCGCGCTGGTCCAGCGTGGTAGCGTCGGCCGCCGGGAGCTTCTGCGGCGAGCGTGCGATGAAGCCCGCCGTCAGCCGCTGCAGCGTGGGCCACAGGCCGTTGGCAAAGCGCTGCAGCACCAGCACCATGAGCAGGCCGAAGACGATCATCTCGAAGTTGCCCGCCGTGCCGAACAGCATCGGCAGAATGTCCTGCAGCTTTTCCTTGAGCAGCGTGATGACGGCCGCGCCGAGCACCGCCCCCCACAGATGCCCCGCACCGCCGACCACGGCCATGAACAGGTATTCGATCCCGATGTTGAGATTGAACGGCGCCGGACTCACGAAGCGCTGCATGTGGGCGTAGAGCCAGCCGGAGAGCGTCGCGAGCAGCGCGGCCAGCACGAAGAGCTTGGTGCGGTAGTGGGCCGTGTTCACGCCCACCGATTCGGCCATGATGCGCCCGCGCTTGAGCGCGCGGATCGCGCGGCCCTCGCGCGAGTCGAGCAGGTTGTGCATGAGCCACAGCGCGATGAGCAGCACCGCCCAGATCAGCACGCCCATGGTGCGCGGCGTGTCGAGCGACAGCCCGCCGATCACCAGCGGCGGAATGCCGCGCAGGCCCGTCTGTCCGCCGAGAAACTGCATGTTGCCGAACAGGTAATACAGGCTCAAGCCCCATGCGATGGTGCACAGCGGCAGATAGTGGCCCTGCAGCTTGGCAGTGATCGTGCCCAGAATCCACGCGACCATGAACGCGATGACGAGGCCGAACAGCAGGCCGACCCACGGCAGCGCCGCACCGCCGACCGACGCGCCAAGCCACCGAGTGACTTCGGGTGAGGTGCAGATGAAGGCGGTGGCATACGCCCCCACGCCGACGAAGGCGGCCTGGCCGAACGAGGTCATGCCGCCCACTCCGGTGAGCAGCACCAACCCGACCGCGACCAGCGCGTACAGGCCGATGTAGCCCATGATCACCTGCGTAAAGTCGGGCAGGAAATGCCACGACAGCGCGAGCGCCGCAATCGCGAGCGCTGTCACGGTGCGCGTGGTCAACATGCCGCGCCTCATCATTCCTCGTCCTCCTCGACATGGCGGCTGCTGCGCGAGCGCCACCAGAGCACGGGAATGATCAACGTGAAGACCAGCACTTCTTTGTACGCACTCGCCCAGAACGACGAGAACGCCTCGAGCTGACCGACCAGCAGCGCACCGGCCAGCGCCACCGGATAGCTCGCCAGCCCCGCGATGATCGCCGCCACGAAGCCCTTCAATCCGATGAGAAAGCCGGTGTCGTAGTACACCGTGGTGAGCGGCGCGATCAACAGCCCCGACACCGCGCCGATCAGCGCCGCGAGCGCGAAGCTCGCGTCACCGGCCAGCGCCGTGGGCACGCCCATGAGCCGCGCGCCGACTCGGTTGATCGCGGTGGCGCGCAGCGCCTTGCCGATCATCGATCCGCCGAAGAACGCGTAGAGCGCGCCGACCAGCACCAGCGCCACGCCGATCACCACCAGCGACTGGCCGGAGACCGTCATCTCGCCGAGCTGAAACTGCGCCTCGGAAAACGCCGGTGTGCGCGATCCTTCCGCACCGAAGAACAGCAGCCCGAGCCCGACCATCACGCCATGCATCGCGACCGAGACGATGAGCAGCAGCAGCACCGTCGCATCGGCAATCGGCCGATAGACCAGCCGGTACATCAGCGGGCCGAGCGGCGTGATGATGCACAGCGTGGTGAGGGCCTGCAACAGCAGCGATGTGGGCTTGAGCACGAGCGCGAGCACCGCCGCCACGAGCGGCATCGCCACGCTCCACAGGAACGAAGCGCCCCAGTTCACCAGCTCGCCGCGCGACACGCGCCACAGGTCCACCGCCAGCGACAACAGCGCGACGGCGACCAGCAGCCACAGCGTGCTCGGCACCTTGCCGCCCTGCATCATCGCCATGGTGAGCGCACCGAACGCGACGAACTCGCCCTGCGGAATGAACACGATGCGCGTGATGGAGAACACCAGCACCAGCGCCACCGCCATCAGGCCGTAGATGGCGCCGTTGACTATGCCGTCCTGCCCCAGCAGCAAGGCAATCTGTAGATCCATGTTCGATCACCTTTGCCGCAGCGGGCAAGTGCGTTGAATTCAAGCGGAAAACGCTCGCCCATACGACCGCACGCCCTGCCCCTCAGAAGGCCGCGGAGCAGGCCATACCAATGGACGCCGTGGAACCGGCTTTGCCGGGCCACTGGCGTCGTCCCCCTTCAGGGGGAACGCGCGAAGCGCCTCAGGGGGTGTACTTCCACCCCCCGTTTTCGATCCTGACCATCACCACCCCATGCTGGATGCCGACGTGATCGGTCGGCGTCATCGTGAACACGCCATGCGCGCCGGCGATGTCCTTGACGTTTTCCAGCGCGTCACGCAGAGCCACGCGGAAGGCCTCGGTGCCGGGCTGGGCCTTCTTGAGCGCCTCGGGCACGGCGGCGGAGAGCACCTGCGCCGAGTCCCAGACATGCGCCCCGAAGGTCGCGGCCGAGCCCTTGCCGTACTTGGCCTCGTAGGCATCGACATAGGCCACGGCGGACTTCTTGGCCGGATGGCCGTCGGGCAACTGATGGGCCACCAGCACCGGGCCTGCGGGCAGCATCGTGCCCTCCAGATCCTTGCCGCCCACGCGCAGGAAGTCGGCATTCGCGACGCCGTGAGTCTGGTAATACTTGCCCTTGAAACCACGTTCCTTGAGCGTCTTCTCGGGCAGCGCAGCCGGTGTGCCCGAGCCGCCGACCAGCACCGCATCCGGCTTGGCCGCCATGATCTTGAGCGCCTGACCGGTCACCGAAGTGTCGGTGCGCGAAAAGGCCTCGGTCGCCACCAGCTTGATGCCCTTGGCCTCGGTGGCCTTCTTGAATTCCTGCAGCCAGCCTTCACCGTAGGCATCGTTGAAGCCGATGTAGGCCGCCGTCTTGATGCCCGCTTTGGCCATGTGATCGACGATGGCGCCGGCCATCATCGCGTCGTTCTGCGGCGTCTTGAAGACCCAGGCCTTCTTGGCGTCCATCGGCGAGACGATGCGGGCCGAAGCGCCCAGCGTCATCATCGGCGTCTTGTTCTCCGCGACCACGTCGATCATCGCGAGCGAATTGGGCGTGGTGCTCGAGCCGATGATCACGTCGGCCTTGCTCTCGCTGATCAGCTTGCGGGTATTGGCGACGGCTGCCGTCGTGTCGGAGGCATCGTCGAGAATGATGTAGTTGACCTTCTGCCCGCCCATCGTCGTGGGCAGCAGCGCGAAAGTGTTCTTCTCCGGAATGCCGAGCGAGGCCGCCGGTCCGGTGGTGGAAACCACCACCCCCACGTTGATGTCGGCCCACACCGAGCTGCAGGCTGCAGCCAGCACGGCAGTGACGAGTCCCAGTTTTGCCAAGCGCTTCATTCCGGTCTCCTGTTTGAAAATTCGGCTGCGGTCCAGGACGGGTGTCGCAGAAGTCCGGAAAGGCAGTGACAACAATTTAACTTGTTAAATAAATTTTGCCTACTGGTCTGAACACCGTTTGAAGTGCTCGTTTTCACTAGTGCGCACTCTCACGGACAGGCATTGCGCAGTCTCGCACACATCAAACCTTTGTGACTTATATTTAAGCTGCGATCACCCGCATCGACAGCACCGTCGCGCAAGCGCCACAACGCAAGAAGTTGGCGCGCTTTCCGCGATCCGGCACGGCGAGTCGCCGCTGCACACCGATCATCCATTGCCATCGACGGACACACAGAGACACTCCATGACCCAGTCGCTCACTCTCTACTACACCCCCGGCACCTGCGCCCAGGCCGTGCGCATCGCGCTCGAAGAAGCCGGCGCCGCCTATGACCTCCGCCGCGTGGACTTCGCGAACCAGCAGCAGCGCTCGCCCGAGTACCTCGCCGTCAACCCCAAGGGCCGCGTGCCCGCGCTGGTGACCGAGCACGGCACCCTCACCGAGGCACCCGCCCTGCTGGCCTACATCGCCCAGCGCTTTGCCGACGCCAGGCTCGCGCCCACCGATGCATTCGGCTTTGCGCGCATGCAGGAGTTCAACAGCTTCCTCGCCTCGACGGTGCACATCAACCACGCCCACCGTCCGCGCGCCGCGCGCTGGGCCGACGACGCCGATGCCCAGGCGGCGATGCAGCGCAAGGTTCCGGCCAACATGACCGAGAATTTTCAGTACATCGAGGCCAACTATCTCAAGGGTCCGTGGGTGCTGGGCGAGGAATACAGCGTCTGCGACGGCTATCTGTTCACCGTGGCCGGATGGCTCAAGGGCGACAGCGTCGACATGGCGCAGTTCAAGAATGTGAATGACCACTTCCGCCGCATGAAGGAACGTGCGGCGGTACAGCGCGCTCTGGCATAAGCAAAACAAACGCCGCAAAAGAAAAACCGGGGTCTTTCGACCCCGGTTTTCCGCGTATCACCTCTGCCCGGCAGTTGCACCGGGCAGACGTAATTTATCACTCAAATGGGTGCGGACGCTTGGTTTTGTCGCTTGATGGGGGCAAAACAGGCATCGTGAACCGTGGCTGGTCCCCCGTGAGCGTCTTCAAAAACGCCACAATGTCCTCATTCTCCGCTTGGGTAAAGGTCTTGCCGAGCTGAATGCGACCCATGGTGTCCACCGCCTGCGAAAGCGTGTCCGCCGCGCCGTCGTGGAAATAGGGGTATGTCAGCTCCACGTTGCGCAGCGTCGGCACCTTGAAGTTGAAGCGCTCGGCATCGTTGCCGGTCACCGCAGAACGGCCCTCCGCAGGGTTCTCTGTCTTGTAGGGCTCGACCAGACCCATCTTCTGGAACGAGGTGCCGCCGACATTCACGCCGTTGTGGCAGGCCACGCAGCCCGAATTCTTGAACAGCTGGTAGCCGCGCAGTTCCTGGGCGTTGATGGCCTTCTTGTTGCCCTTGAGCCACTTGTCGAACGGCGCGTTGGGCGTGACAAGCGTTTCCTCGAAGGCGGCGATGGCGGCGGTCACTTCATCGATGCTGATCCGGTCGTTGCCGAAAACCTGCTTGAATTCCGCCACGTACTGCGGAATCGAGCGCAGCATGTCCACGGTCAGATCATGCGAGAAGGCCATTTCCTTGGGATTGGCGATGGGCCCGCCGGCCTGCTCCTTGAGGTCCTTGGCGCGGCCGTCCCAGAACTGGGCGAGGTTCAGGCTGGAGTTGAGCACCGTGGGCGAATTGATCGGCCCCTTCTGCCACTTGTCGCCAATCGAGGTCTTGAGGTTGTCCGAGCCGCCCATGCCGAGGTTGTGGCACGAGTTGCACGAGATGAAGCCCGAGCGCGAGAGACGCGGGTCAAAGAACAGCTTCTTGCCCAGTTCCACCTTGGCGGGGCTGGTGACCTTGGCTGCGGGAATCGGCTGGATCGGCTCCTGCTGCGCCTGCGCGGCGCTCGCCGCGCCACTGACCAGCAGCAGCGTGGCAAGACTCACCGCGCCGAGCGCGCGATGGAGGAGAGGGCTGTGGAATGATTTTTTCATGGGGACTCCGTTCATTGCATGGCTGACAGACAGCGAACCCATGACGGGCGGTGCGAGCCCCTGTGTATTCTTGTCGTGCTTCAAGGACAGGCAACCCCGGTTCGCTGTATGCCCATTCTTCTGGAGTCCCGGTTACATCTGGTTGATGTTGGGCAAGCGATTCGGCTTTTGCTGCCGATTATTTGGGGCGATAGCCGATTGCATCAAACTCATCGCATGCGTCAATGGCCCCGCCACAACCGCACGGCGTGGGGCAGCGATTGCGCTTCGGGCAGATAGTGGTCGATGACCCAGCCAAGCGCCACGGCGCAGACCAGCGCGCCGAGCAGCGGCTTCCAAGTGAGGCGCACGGCCGCGGTGATCCAGCCAGCACGCTCGGCGCCCATGAGCGCGCGGGCCGTGGCCACCGAAAAAGCCAATTCCACAGCCACCGCGAGCAGCACTTCCGAGCCGAAGTACAGCCACATCAGCGCCCCGGCCCCGGTGACCAACGCGACCACGGCAACGAAGATGGCGACGACCGGCACGACGACGATGGCACCCTCGTCGGCTGCGCCCAGCCCGTCCAACGCTCCCGACGCCACGTCGCCCAGACCATTGCCGTCGAAACGCGGCGTGACGGCATCGGCGATGTCGAGCGCGTCGCCTATGTCGACGTCAGTGCCCTCGTGCTCTTCCCTGATGAGAATCCACTTGGACCATTCGTGCAGCACCAGCAGATAGACCAGATAGCCCGAGCCCAGCGTGACCAGATAGCGCAGCGCGAGCGAGCCGTCGCCAAGCAGCATCCACTGAAAGCGCGACATCGCCCACATGAAGCTCATCATGAAGAGGCCGATCACCCAGCCATGCAGCGTGAGCGAATTGCGGCGTTTCAGACTCTGCTGGAAATCCTCGCGACACGGCACGCGCATGCGGCGCCAGTTGGAGCTGCGGGATGGGCTTTGGTCGAATGAGGCCATATGCGAGCGCATCCTATCCGATGCGCTCGCGGGGGCAAAGCCTCAATCTACAACCACTGGCACACGCGGCGCGACAGCGCACATCAGCTCGTAGCCGACCGTGCCCGCCGCCTGCGCGACCTCGTCGATGGGCAGCACCGTGCCGTTCGCGGCCTTGCCCCAGAAGGTGACCTCCGAGCCGATGCGCGCCCCCGGCACGTCGGTGATGTCGACGGTCAGCATGTCCATGCTGACGCGGCCCACGAGCTGCGTGCGCACGCCGTTGACCAGCACGGGCGTGCCGGTGCTGCAGTGGCGCGGATAGCCATCGGCATAGCCGCAGGTCGCCACGCCGATGGTCATCGGCCCTTCGGCGGTGAAGGTCGAGCCGTAGCCCACGGTGTCGCCCTTCTGCAGATGCTGCACGCCGATCAGCTTGCCCGAGAGCGTCATGGTCGGCTGCAGGTCCCAGTCGGCGATGGTGCGCTGCGGATAGTCCGGCGCGCTGCCGTAGAGCACGATGCCCGCGCGCGCCCAGTCGCCGCGCACTTCGGACTCGCTGCCGCGCAGCAGCGTCGCGGCGCTGTTGCTCATGGTGCGCTCGCCCGGCAGGTCCTGCGTGGTCTCGAGGAACACCTTCAACTGATGGTTGATGCCGCGCGGGCCGTCCGCGTCGCTGAAATGGGTGATGAAGCCGATCTCGTCGACCTGCGGCAGCGCGTTCAGACGTGCCCAGGCGCTGCGGTAGCGCTCGGGCGTGAAGCCGAGACGGTTCATGCCGGAGTTCATCTTGAGGAAGACGCGGTGGGGCGCCTGCGTCTTGTGCGCGGCCAGCCAGTCGATCTGTTCGTCGCAGTGCACGGCGTGCCAGATGCCCAGGCGCGAGCAGATCTCCAGATCGCGCGGCTCGAAGACGCCCTCCAGCAGCAGGATCGGGCCACGCCAGCCCAGCTGGCGGATGCGCTCGGCCTCGGCGAGGTCGAGCAGCGCGAATCCGTCGGCCGCGCGCAGGGCGTCAAAGACCCGCTCGATGCCATGACCATAGGCGTTGGCCTTGACCACGGCCCAGACCTTCGCGTCCACCGCCGCCTGACGCGCTCGCGCCAGATTGTGTTGCACTGCAGCAGTGTGAATGGTCGCTTGTATGGGACGGGGCATGACGGTGTTTGTACGGAGCCAAAGGTGGTCATTCTGTCATCGCTAGACTTTGTCTGCGTGATATAACCGCCCGTCACACAGCAGACTGTTCGGATATTTTTCCCAGCATCAGTTTGGCTGATAGTTCAAGCCGGGGCCTGTTTTCACCGAATTTGCAAGATGAGTTTCACTCGACACAGCCCAGGCGCAACGCGCCAGACTGCATCCCCATGCAGTTCCATCTCCCAAGTCGCGGATCGCGACGCCGCCTGAGTTCCCACCCAAGACGATGAAGCGCGGTTTCTACACCATCATGTCGGCGCAGTTTTTCAGCTCGCTGGCCGACAATGCCCTGTTCGTGGCCGCCGTGGAGCTGCTGCGCACCAGCGGCGCACCCGAATGGCAGCGCGCGGCCCTCGTGCCCATGTTCGCACTGTTCTATGTGGTGCTCGCGCCGTTCGTGGGCGCGTTCGCGGACTCCATGCCCAAGGGCAAGGTCATGTTCATCAGCAACGCGATCAAGGTCGTGGGCTGTCTGATGATGCTGTTCGGCCACCATCCGCTGCTCGCCTATGCGGTCGTCGGACTGGGCGCGGCGGCGTACTCCCCGGCCAAGTACGGCATCCTGACCGAGCTGCTGCCCGCCTCCCAACTGGTGCGCGCCAACGGCTGGATCGAAGGCCTGACGATCGCCTCCATCATCCTCGGCGTGCTGCTGGGCGGCCAGCTGGTCGGCCCGCATCTGTCGGGCGTGCTGCTGGACTTCGACATGCCGGGCGTCGACCTCGGCATCGACCTGCCGGCCGAGGCTGCCATCCTGTCGCTGGTGCCGATCTACGCGCTCGCCGCCTGGTTCAACCTGCGCATCCCCCGCACCAGCGCCGAACTGCGCCCCATGCCGCGCAATCCGCTGGAGCTGCTGCCCGACTTCTGGAGCTGCAACAACCGCCTGTGGAAAGACAAGCTCGGCCAGATCTCGCTGTCCACCACCACGCTGTTCTGGGGCGTCTCGGGCAACCTGCGATACATCGTTCTGGCCTGGAGCGCCGCTGCGCTCGGCTACAGCACCACCCAGGCCTCGGCGCTCGTGGGCGTGGTCGCCATCGGCACGGCCGCCGGTGCCGTGCTCGCCTCGGTGCAGATGAAGCTCGAGGGCGCGACCAAGGTGATTCCTCTGGGCATCGCCATGGGCCTGCTGGTGATCCTCATGAACGTCATCGACACGCTGTGGATGGCGATTCCCTTCCTCATCATCCTCGGCGGACTCGGCGGCTTCCTCGTCGTGCCGATGAACGCGCTGCTGCAGCATCGCGGCGCCAACCTCATGGGTTCGGGCCGCTCCATCGCCGTGCAGAACTTCAACGAGCAGGCCTGCATCCTGGCGCTCGGCGCGTTCTACAGCCTGTCCACCAAGTTCGGCCTCTCGGCCTTCGGCGCGATCACCGTGTTCGGCATCGTCGTCGCGGGCACCATGTGGCTGATTGGCCGCTGGCACAAGCGCAACTGCAAGGACCACCCCGAAGAAGTCAACCGGCTGCTCGAAATCGCAAAACGCGATTGCCATTGATCCCCGCTCCGCTTTCCGGTGACCGGAAAGCGGGCAGGGTCGCACCTGCAGCAATCCTGCCGAGGCGGCGTTCTGCAGGCAAGATGGGCGCTTTCGCTCACCGGCACATCCACGCCCCACGCCCCTCGTCCGCGCACCCACCCCCGATACCATGCATTCGTCGCCGCTTCCGGTTTTCGCCCTGCTGTTCAACGCGCTCGTCTGGGGCCTGACGTGGTGGCCGTTCCGGCACATGAACGAGGCCGGACTGCATCCGCTGTGGGCCACGGCGGTCATGTACATCATGGTGCTGATCGGCCTGCTCGCGTTCCGCCCCGGCATCCTCAGGCAACTGGCCGCACATCCGGGCCTGTGGATGCTGGCGCTGAGTTCCGGGCTGAACAACGTCGCGTTCAACTGGGCCATCACCATCGGCGACGTGGTGCGCGTGATCCTGCTGTTCTATCTCATGCCCGCATGGGCCATCCTGCTGGCCTGGAAGGTCCTCGGCGAGCGCCCCACGCCCACCGCCATCGCGCGCCTGCTGCTCGCGTTCGCGGGCGTGTTTCTCGTCATCTGGCCCAAGGAGGGCGGCTTTGCCCGCCTCTTCGCAGCGCTCTCGCTCGCCGACTGGCTGGCGCTGTTCGGCGGCTTCATGTTCGCGTTCACCAATGTCACGCTGCGCCGCATGAGCGCCACGCCCGGTCAGGCCCGCATGTTCGCGATGTTCGGCGGCTGCACGCTGATGGCCCTGCTCGCGGCCTTCGTCGGCGGCCGCATGGGACTCGTGCCCGCTTTCCCCGCTCCCAACGCCACGTGGATGGTCACCGCCGTGCTGCTCGCGGCCGTGCTGTTCATCGGCAACTGGGCGCTGCAATACGGCGCGTCGCGGCTCGCGGCCTCGGTGACCGCCGTCGTCATGCTCAGCGAGGTGGCGTTCGCGAGCGTCTCGTCCGTCCTGCTGGGCGCCGCACAACTCGACACTCGCAGCATCGTCGGCGGTGCGCTGATCCTGCTCGCCGCCGCATGGTCGGCATGGCCGCGGTCTGCCCAATCCACCGCCAAAGCGGCACAATCATCGGATTCACCACAGCGCCGCATCACACCATGACCAGCCTCTACGACTTCCAGGCCGCGCGCATCGACGGCCAGCCCCTGCGTCTGTCGGACTACCGCGGTCAGGTGCTGTTGATCGTGAACACCGCAAGCGCCTGCGGCTTCACGCCGCAGTTCGCGGGGCTGGAAGATCTGCACAAAAAATACGCGGCGCGCGGCCTCGTGCTGCTCGGCTTTCCGTGCAACCAGTTCGGCAAGCAGGACCCCGGCAGCAACATCAACATCGGCGCGTTCTGCGAGAAGAACTACGGCGTGGATTTCACGATGATGTCCAAGGTCGACGTGAACGGACCCAACGCGATTCCGCTCTACGACTGGCTCAAGAAAGAAGCGCCCGGCGTGCTCGGCACCAAGAGCATCAAGTGGAATTTCACCAAGTTCCTCATCGCCCGCGACGGCCGCGTGCTCAGGCGCTACGCGCCCAAGACCAGGCCGCAGGAACTCGACGCCGACATCGAGGCCGCGCTCGCCTCGGCGGCCTGACACGCGGATTCAGCCACCGCCCTCGCACTGCACGCGCCGCATCAGATCGGCCAGCATTTTTCCAGACTCCTGCGGATAGCTCTCGTCCAGCACATCACAGGCGCTGATGCGGTCAACGCGGAACGTGCGGAAGTCCTCGCGCAGCTCGCACCACGCGGACAGCGTCCACACCTTGCCCCAGTAAAGACACGCGAGCGGCCGCACGCGCCGTTCACTGGGCCTGTCTTCCAGATCGAGATACATCAGCCGCACGACTCGCTGCCGCTGCACCGCGTCGCGCAGCGCCTTGAGCGTGTCCTGCGTGCGCTCGTTGAGTCCCGTGCCCGGCGCAAACAGCGCCTGCGCCTCGGCCGCCACGCGCGCAGCAGGCGGCAGCACCGAAAGCATCTTGCCGAGCGCGCTCTCCACATCGCGCGCCAATGCACCGTCGATCCACGCCTCAGCCACGCGCGAAGCGATGACCAACGCATTCGCCTCGGCCTGGGTGAACATCAGCGGCGGCAGCTCGAAGCCCGAGCCCAGGCGGTAACCCACGCCCGCCTCGCCCTCAATGGGCACGCCCTGATGCTGCAGATCGGCCACATCGCGGTAGACGGTGCGCAGCGACACCTCCAGCCGCTGCGCGAGAAACGCGGCCGTGGACAAGCGCCGCCCACGGATGAGCTGCACAAGCTGAAAGAGTCGGTCGGCACGGCGCATGCGCTGATATTAAGCTGCGCTCGAGCTACCTCGCATCAGCGCGACTTGGCATGCAGCCCGATGGTGTTGCCCTCGGTGTCGCGCACGTGGGCGATGAAGCCGATGTCCTTGGGCAATTCGACGCATTCGTCGAGCACCTGACCACCTGCCTTCGCCGCGCGCGCCAACGCGGCCTCGACGCTGGGCTCGCAATCGAGATAGATGCGCACGCCCTTGTCGTTGGAAGGCTGGATCGCCCCCGCACCCACCAGACAACCACCCGTCGCGGCGCAGTCGGCAGCGAAGATGACCATCGGCACTCCGCCACAGTCGTCTTGATGCATCTTGCGCCCGAGCATGGCCTCATAAAAGACCTGCGCGCGCGGCAGATCGGTGCAGGGAATTTCGAACCAGTTGATGGCGGTTTGAACAGCGGTCATGTGGATCTCCTGAGCTTCAGAAAGTTGAACAGGACTCCATGCTGACGACCTGCTGCTGACACCGTAGTGTCAGCAGACTGGCATCAGCTCCAAAAGCTCATTGCGAGCATCCGGCGGCGATGTCAGGAGCGCAGTGAGCGCTCGAATCAGCAGCCACAATGACGGGATGGCACCTCAGGCTAGACGTGAAGGCGCGGACAGTACGTCGGTACGGCAAGCCTTCGCAACGACGCATGAGAGGCCGTATCGTCACCCCGAAAGGAAGACTGCCAAAGCACGCACCGTCATGTCACCCAACCAGCCCGGACGAAATCAAGCCCCGCTTTTCAGACGACGGGCACGGTCCAGCTGCTGGGCGACTTGTCGTGCCTGCATGCCATACATGTCGGCAAACGCCTCGACGCTGGTCGCTCCGCTCATCTCGTAGGCGCGCAGCAGCGCCTCGTCCTTGGCGCTGCGGGCCGCCACTTCGGCGAGGGCTTCGTCGAGCAGCGCGTTGGTCGCCTCGTCGCGGCCGCGCACCAGTTCCAGATAGGCTTCGCGCGTGAGGCCCGAGGCTTCAAAGGCGATTTCCATGCGGCGGCGCAGCTTCTGCGTGAGATCCTCGCCTTCGCGCGGCTTCTTGCGGCGGAACACTTCGACGAGCGCGTGGAACACATGCTCGGGCGCCATCTGTTCAACCACCTGGCCCGCCAGATCGTGGCGCGGCTGGCCCTGCGAGACGGCCTGCAGATAACGACCGGAACGCGTGTGGATGCCCAGCGCGAGCTTCAGGTCGGCAGGTGCGAACACGCCGGGCTGCGCGGCTTCCAGATCCTGGAAGATGCCGCGCTTGAGCGGCTTCGGGTTCTCGCCGAACAGCTGGGGATAGAGCTGCTGCAGTTGCAGCAGAGCGGGATTCTGGCGACGCGGCGCGGTCTGCGCGGGCTTGTTCTGGCCCGCTTCGCTGGCCTTGGCCTGAGGCTTGGCCTCTGCGCCATCGCCTGCGGGTCGGGCCTTGTTGTGGCGACGACCGCCGCGCTTGCGACGCGGGGCACCCGTGCCCGATTCACGCGATTCGGACTGAGGATTCTGTGGCGCGCCGTTGTCGTTATTTTGCACACCGGCATCCGTCGCGGCAGACTTTTCGGCTTCAGTCACTGGAGAGTTCATTTGCAATCAATCGCGCAGCCCACACGGCCGCGCCTCAGTCAAAAACACTCCATCATGCCATTTTCAGTAAACCCACCGGCGTTTTTGGCCTGAAACACCGGCCAATCTGCAGAAATTGCCGATCCGTCCTATGCTGTGCACCGACTTTTGCGAAGAATGCAACAAGGAGCCACGCAGCCCATGCAGCCCAGCGAGACAACACCGGCCCGCCCGGAAATGAAGCCCCACAGCGCCCACTGGGGCGCGTTCTCCGCCGCGTGGGACGGCCGCGAGCTCAAGGTCCGGCCCCATCCGCGCGACCCGGACCCCAACCCGATCATCGACAACCTCATCGACGCGCTGCGCCACCCGGTGCGCATCGCGCGGCCCATGGTGCGCAGGGGCTGGCTCGAAAACGGCCCCGGCCCCGACGCGCGGCGCGGCAGCGATGACCATGTCGAAATGGACTGGGACGAGGTGCTGGACCGCCTCGCGAGCGAACTGCGGCGCGTGCAGCAAACGCACGGCTGCGAGGCGATCTTCGGCGGCTCGTATGGCTGGTCGAGCGCCGGTCGCTTTCACCACGCGCAAAGCCAGGTCCACCGCTTTCTGAACACCGCGCTCGGCGGCTATGTGCGCTCGGTCAACACCTACAGCGCGGGCGCGGCCGCGCCGCTGCTGCCGCACGTGATCGGCACGATGGAGCAGATCGCCCGCCAGAACGTGACGCTCGAGCAGCTCGCCGAGCACACCGAGATCGTGCTCTCGTTCGGCGGCATGGCGCTGAAGAATTCGCGCGTCGCATCCGGCGGCGTGAGCCAGCACAAGGAACGCGGCGCGATGGAGGCCGCAGCCCAGCGCGGGTGCCGCTTCATCAACATCAGCCCGCTGCGCGACGACCTGCCCGACGAAATCAACGCCGAATGGATCGCGCCCGTGCCGATGACCGACACCGCGCTGATGCTCGCCATCGTCCACCAGCTCTGGCAGGACGACACGCTCGACCGCGACTTCATCGCGCGTTATTGCGATGGCTGGAACACCTTTGAGGACTACCTGCTCGGCCGCAGCGACGGTGTCGTCAAAAGCTGCGCATGGGCCGCGCGCATCTGCGATGTGCCCGAGCGGCGCATCACCGAACTCGCCCGCTCGCTCGTCGGCAAGCGCGTGCTCATCACCGTCTCGCATTCGCTGCAGCGCTCCGAACACGGCGAACAGCCCGTGTGGATGGGCGCGGTGCTCGCCGCAGCGCTGGGCCAGCTCGGCCTGCCCGGCGGCGGCTACAACTACGCGCTTGGCACGCTCGCACACTACGGCAGGCGCAACAACGCCTGGCCCGTCGCCCCGCTCCCGCAGGGCAGCAACAGCGTCAAGGCCTTCATCCCCGTCGCGCGCATCGCCGACATGCTGCTGCACCCCGGCGAGCCGTTCGACTACGACGGCCAGCGCATGACGTATCCGCACATCCGCCTCGCCTACTGGGCGGGAGGCAATCCCTTCCACCACCACCAGGACCTGCGCCGCCTCTCGCGCGCCTTCCAGACGCTGGACACCTTCATCGTCAACGAAAGCGTCTGGACCGCCACCGCGCGCCACGCCGACATCGTCCTGCCCACCACGCTCACCCTCGAGCGTGACGACATCGGCGCCACCTCCACGGATCCTCTCGTGATCGCGATGAAGCGCATCGCCGAGCCCTTCGGCGAATCGCGCGACGATTACGCGATCTTCAGCGACCTCGCCGAGCGCCTCGGCAAACGCGAAGCCTTCACCGAAGGCCGCGACACCCGCCAATGGCTGGCCCACCTCTACGAACACGCCCGCCGAGGCATCGAAAAAACGGGCCCGCAATCCGCGCCGAGCTTCGAAGAATTCTGGGACCAGGGCGAACTCCTGATCCCCCAGCTCCCCGACGACGGCGGCCTGCTGCGCGCCTTCCGCAACGACCCGGAGGGCACGCCCCTGCCCACGCCCAGTGGCAAGGTGCAAATATCGTCTCCCATCATCGCGAGCTTCGGCTACCCGGACTGCCCCGGCCACCCCGCGCACCTGCCGCCACAGCACGCGCCCACCGAAGAGCACCCGCTCTGGCTCATCGCCAACCAGCCCTACACCAAGCTCCACAGCCAGCTCGACTTCGGCCGCTACAGCATGGACAACAAACGCCAGGGCCGCGAAATCTGCCGCCTGCACCCGGACACAGCCGCTGCGCGCGGCATCAAGGAAGGCGACATCATCCAACTGCACAACGAGCTGGGAGCCTGCCTCGCCAGCGCCCACCTGAGCGAAGAGGTCCGCAAAGACGTCGTCCAACTCCCCACGGGCGCCTGGTACGACCCCAGACCCGACGCAAGACATGGCGTGATCTGCGTGCACGGCAACCCCAACATCGTCGCCAGAGACTTGGGAACATCCGCACTGGGACAGGGCTGCGCAGGTCAGATCAGCACCGTGCAAGTGGAGCGATATGACGCCCCCCTCCCACCCATCAGAGCCTTCGACCCACCAGCGACCTGAAAACAGGCACGAGCGCAGCGAAGTGCCGACCGCCCCTCTTCCCATCTGACTTCCGGCGGTTGTCCGAGCGAAGTGACGAAGGAACGCAGCGAGTTCCGCCGGAGGTATTGAAAGCGCGTTTTGGGTTACCTTTTGCGCGCAAGCAAAAGGTGACTCCGCCGCCGGGCGGAACTCCCGGCCTCCACCCTCCAAAAGAGCAGTGAGGGGTCAGCTCAAAGAGCCTCGTCCAACACCTCAACCCAGTGCCGCACAGCCACCCCCGTCCCA
Source organism: Diaphorobacter caeni (assembly GCF_015354245.1). Taxonomy (GTDB): domain Bacteria; phylum Pseudomonadota; class Gammaproteobacteria; order Burkholderiales; family Burkholderiaceae_C; genus Diaphorobacter_A; species Diaphorobacter_A caeni. The sequence goes on along the minus strand of NZ_JADKYZ010000005.1, from coordinate 217,041 downwards.
GCCTGCAAATGCGTAATGCACCCCACATTGCTGGACAGAATCACCGCAGGCTTCTCGCCGCCACACGCTTCATCCAACGCCGCGAGCTTGCGCTCGCGCAGTTGCTTGGACAGCTCCGGCTGCAGGATCGAATAGGTCCCTGCGGAGCCGCAGCACAGGTGCGATTCGGTGCGTGACACCAGCATCTGAAACCCCAGCTTGGCCAGATCACGCTCGACCACGCCCTTGAGCTTCTGCGCATGCTGCAGCGTGCACGGCGGGTGATACGCGAGCTTGCCCTTGAGCTTCACGCGGCCCTCGAGCTTCTCGGCCAGCTCGGGCAACATCGCGGGCAGCAGCTCGCTCAGATCGCGCGCGATGGCGCTGATGCGCTTGGCCTTCTCGGCATAGTCCTTGTCGCTCTTCAACGCATGTGCGTAGTCCTTGACCATGGCACTGCAGCCCGAGGCGTTCACCACGATGTGCTCCACCTGGCCCGACGACACCATGGGCCACCACGCGTCGATGTTGGCGCGCATCTGCGCACGGCCGCCATCCTGATCGTTCAGGTGAAACTTCACCGCGCCGCAACAGCCCGCGTTGCCCGCAACCACGGTCTGTATGCCGGCGGCATCGAGCACGCGCGCCGTCGCGTAGTTGATGTTGGGGAGCATCGAAGGCTGCACGCAGCCCGCGAGCAGCAGCACCTTGCGCGCATGCTCGCGCGTGGGCCAGACGCCGTGCTCCGTTTTGGGCGGCACCTTGGCCTGGATGCTTTCGGGCAGCAGGCCGCGCACCGCCTGGCCGATTTTCATCGCGGGCGCAAACAGCGGCGACGGAATGCCTTCCTTCAGGGCCCAGCGCTTCAAGCGCTCAGCCGCCGGACGCGGCACTTTTTCATCGACCACCTGCCGACCGATATCGAGCAGATGCCCGTACTGCACGCCGCTTGGGCAGGTGCTCTCGCAGTTGCGGCAGGTCAGGCAGCGGTCCAGGTGCTCCTGCGTGGCGCGCGTGGGCTCCTTGCCTTCGAGCACCTGTTTGATCAGATAGATGCGTCCACGCGGGCCGTCGAGCTCGTCTCCGAGCGTCTGATACGTGGGGCAGGTCGCGGTGCAGAAACCGCAGTGCACGCACTTGCGCAGAATGGCCTCGGCCTCCTGCCCGTGCGGAGTATTCTTGTATTCGGGAGCTAGCTGTGTTTGCATGGCTTGCTTCGCTGATTCGGTCTGTCGTGGTCTGTGGTCTGAGGACGGTGGCTTCAGCCGCCGATGCCCATGCGATGGGGTTGGACGAAGACGCCCGCCGGATCGAAGGCCTCCTTGAGCCGTCGGCTGATGGCCAGCAGGGCGGCATCCTGCTTTGGCGACTTGCTCTCCAGACGCGGCTCCGTGCCCACTCGGAACAGGGCCGCGTGGCCGCCCGCCGCGTGCGCTGCAGCCTGCAGCGCATCGCCCGCGTCCGCAGGCGCATGCACCCAGCGCAGCCCGCCCTGCCATTCGATGAGCGGCGCCGCCACGCCCTGCGGCAAGGCCAGCACCGGCGCCGTCTGCGGAACGGACAGGCGCCACAAAGCGTGCTCCGAATGCGCCGCGCCATCGACGAACCACGGCAGCCGGTGATCGCGGCACGCATCCCAGTCGGCGGCCACATCCGCGCCGTCGTGGCGTTCGCCGCCCATGCTCACGCACGCGGCTTCCACGGCCGCTCGCGCGCCGCGCAGTCGCACAAAGAGCTGGCCACGCCCACCGTCCTGCACCCAGCAGCTCGCGTTGAGCGGCAGCGGCTGCCCGCCCCAGGCATGCAGCCGCGCGAGCGCGCTGGCCTGATCGCATTCGAAGGTCAGCGTCGTCTCGGCCACCGGCACCGGCAGCACCTTGAGACTGACCTCGGTGATCACGCCCAGCGTGCCCCACGAGCCCGCCATCAGGCGCGACACGTCGTAGCCCGCGACGTTCTTCATCACCTGCCCGCCAAAGCGCAGCAGCTCGCCCTTGCCGTTGATGATCTCGATGCCGAGCACATAGTCGCGCACGGCCCCCACGCTCGCGCGCGCCGGGCCCGACAGACCGCAAGCGACCATGCCGCCCACCGTGCCACTCGCCGCACCACCCACGGCAAAGCGTGGCGGTTCAAACGGCAGGCACTGGCCGCGCGATGCGAGCAACGCCTCCAGCTCGGCCAACGGCGTGCCCGCGCGAACGGTCACCACCAGCTCGCTGGGTTCGTAATCGACCACGCCGACATACGCACGCATGTCCAGCGGGTCCGCACGGCCAGTCGCCTGCGGAGTGCCGCCCACGAAGTCCTTGGTGCCACCGCCGCAGATGCGCAGGGCGTGGCCCGAGCGTGCGCTCTCGCGCACACGTTCGATGATCGGGGAAAGAAGCGCTGCAGATTCCATGCGGGGATGGTAGCGCCCAAGCCCGGCAATGGCCACGCCGGACTTGTGATTTTTTTGAACGGCGGATGTGAGCGATTTGGCGGTCCGCCCGCCAACCCAAGGCCTCGGTGCCTCGGTGCCTCAGCGCCGTGCGCGACGCAGGTCCTCGCGCAGCATGTTGAGCGCCAGATCGAGTTCCTTCATGAAGTAGCTGCGCGTCATCTTGCCCCGCGCCTGCCCGCGCTCCTGCGCGACGTAGACCGGCAGCGCCGCTGTCTCGCTCGCGGCCACGGCCACCTCACCTGCTTTCTCCGCCTTCTCCACCTTTTCACGCAACAGATGAATGGTGACGAAGGTACCGGCCCGCCTGGCCTCCCCCGTTGCCGCGCCCAACTGGATCAGCACCGTCGCCGCCGCGCCGCGGTCGCCCGGCGTCAGCGCCGAGTCATCGACCACCCGCACGCCCACATCCCGCAAGTAGACCGCAGTGCGTCGCGCAATCAACGCGGGAGTCACCCCGGCGGCAGTGGCAGTCTCGTCCAGCTCGGGATCGAGCAGCACCACCGCTTTGAGCCCTCGCAGCGCCTGCACATCCCGGTTCGTGATGTCCGCCTCGGCCCACACGGATGCCGCTCCCGCCGCCAACACCACCGCCAGAAAACCCTTCAACCACCTGAAAGCCCGCATGTCCACCTCCCAAAAATCCGCTCAACCACCGATCTCACACCACTGTACCGGCAGCCCCTGCGCATCCGCCGCATTCACGGCGCGGTACAGCATCTGCCCCGAAGCGGGCAGCCGTGCGATCTCCTGCGCCGAACGCCCTTGCCTCGCGGAAGCAACAAACAGCCGAGTATCGTCGCAAGCGCCGCCCAGACACGGCATGGTCGGACATTGCACGGGCGTCGCCAGCTCGGCGAGCAGCGCACCGTCGGGCGAGAAACACAGCACCCGCGCCCCTTCATACATCGCGCACCAGTAGTTGCCCCTGGCATCCACCGTGGCTCCGTCCGGCCTTCCGCCATAACCCGCCATGCCCGGCTGCCATCCCGCGGGCTTGTGCCCAAACGCCTGGAATTCACGCGGAGCCCCCACCGGCTCCAGCCGCGCATCACAGTCCCACACCCGGATCGCATGCGCGGGCGTATCGCTCCAGTACATGCGCGAGCCATCGGGCGACCACGCCAGCCCATTGGCAGTGGCCACGCCATTGAGCATCAAGCGAACGGACAATTCGAAGGCCGAGCGCAGATCCACGCAATACAAGCCCGCCACCGGCTGACGCGGCCCACTGGCAGGCTCGTGCACCGTGCCCACCCAGAACCGCCCCAGCGCATCGCACTTGCCATCATTCGCCCGCTGAGTCGTGGCATCGATCGGCAGCCGCGCCACCTCCCGCAACGCCCCACCCCAGTCTGCCGCATGGCAGACCCGGTCCCGCAGCGCCACCACCAGCCCCGCAGCCACACCCTTCACCCGCGCTGGCGCAATGCAGCCCGGCTCGGAGGGCATGTCCCACCGCTCGACCACCGCATCCCCCGGCCGCCAGCGCAACAACGCCCGCCCAGCGATATCGACCCAGTACAGCCGAGACTCCAACGGATGCCAGAACGGCGATTCGCCCAACGCCGACACTGAGCCTGGCACGGCATTCCATGAATCAAAGGAAAGAGGAATGTTCATGCAAGCATTATTTCCCACCCACCGGGCAAAGCTGTGAAATAACGGCAGGAGTGAAATGAAGCGCTTGCCAGCTCTTCTCTTCAGGTCACTTTTTCGGCAAGCGGTTTGAACGGTGCGGCGGAGCTGCAAAGTCGTTTTGAAGGGTCTCTTGGTGAATCAAGGATGTATAGACCTAGTTGGTGTGATTGGGCGATGCAACGTGACTGTCCAGACGTGACTGAACTTTTGCTATTGAGCTTCGCCTGTCGGTCAGGGACTGACAGCTACAGTCCAACTGACAGGCGCTTGTTTAGATGTAGTTTCTCAACACGTTGTTCCCCTCAATGCCAAGGCGTGTGATGGGAGGTTGATGCTCCGTAGCCGAGTGTGGTCGATGGAAGTTGTAATGATGCATCCATGGCAGCAGTTCGCTACTGCGGTGCTCTGAGCTGGGGTAGGCGAAGGCATAGGCCCATTCGCGCAGCAGCGTCTGGATAAAGCGCTCGGCCTTGCCATTGGTTCTGGGGGTGTAGGGGCGAGTTCGCACATGTTTGATGCCCAGGCGGCGCAGCAGCCTGGTAAAGCGCCTGGACTTGTAGGCCGAGCCGTTGTCGCTCATCACCCACTGGATCTTCACCCCCAGGCTTTTGTAATAACGCAGAGCCGCCAGCATGAAGGTGCAGGCGCTCTTGGCCGTCTCGTCGGCCTGCATCTGACTAAAGCCTACGCGCGAGTGATCATCTATGGCCACGTGTAGCGCCTGCCAGCCAGCGCGCGGTGTGCTCTGCGTGCGATCCCCGGTCACGCGATGTCCTGGCTTGTCAAAGCGAGCGAGCTTCTTGGTGTCGATGTGCAGCAATTCACCGGGAGATGCGCGCTCGTAACGGCGCACAGGCACCGTCTGCTGCAGTGGCGGCAGGCGCGCCACACCTGCGCCCTTGCAGGCTCGTGCCACAGTGCTTTTGGACAGGCCCACGCGCTCGGCAATGCATTCGTAGCTCAGCCGCTGGGTGCGCCGCAGGGCCACTGCCCGCTCGATCTTGCGTGCATCGCTGCGCCAGGGGCAATGCTTGGGACGAGAGCTGCGCTCAAGCAAGCCCAAAGCCCCTTCGATGGCCCAGCGGCGCTGCCATTTGCGGGCGGTACGTTCACTGACTCCTGCGGCTGCAGCAGCAGCTCTAAGCCCGATCTGAGTGATCTGGCGTACCAGATGCGCTCGACCTCGGGGCGTCAATGAGGCATTCTTGTGGCTGTTCATTCGAGGAGTCCTGAAGAAAGTTGGCCGGCTTGAGAACCTCCATCTTCCTTCACCTCGGGTGAACAACCTCTTGGGAAACTACATTTAGATACAAAAGGATGAGTACGCAACAGTGCGATCATCCGAAATCATTCGTTGTCGACATCTCAAAATGTCGTTGTTAGAATTTCATTTCGACAGTCAGTACTCCTGATTCGCAAGCGTTAATTTCCAAGTGCTCGTGTTTTTGAAATGTTTGTTCGGAGCTTTAATCAATGAATAAAGTACGAATTACAAAATTCACATTATTGATTTTAACGTCCGCAATCTTCGGAGCTTGTGGTGGTGGCAGCAATAACCCGAATCCGCCGGAGGGAAATACCGGCTTTGTGATCGGCGGAACCGTCACTGGCCTTGTGAGCGATAAGCAAATCGTTCTACAGAACAATGAAGAAGATGAACTCAAGGTTGTCCAGAACGGTAATTTCGCATTCAACAAAATCGTATTTCCTGGAGCAAATTATTCGGTCGCTGTGAAGGCTCAACCAGACGGATTGAATTGCACAGTCGATGCCGGCTCAGGCAAAGCAACCGCCGATATTGAAAATATTAAAGTGGCATGCACTCCCTCACAGGGAATAGACATTGCGCAAATTGCAGGCAACTGGGATTTGCGCGCTTCTTGCCGCACTTTTTGGAAAGGCGCATTCTATGCGCATGACACCCTTGACATTGGCATAGAAGGGAACTCGACAATTATAAAAGAAGGAGTTCGCGTCTACGAATATGACGACTGCAAGACTAAATTCTTGTTCGCCATCCAAAGTTCTGGCCCATCAACGGCTACAACACGATCCGCCTTCGTGCATGAAGGCATACCTATATTTCGTTTGTCTCTCCTTTCAGATGGATACGGTACAAGATTGCGAGTTTATTGGATGCCTCATCAGCAGAAAAATCTATGCTGGATGGAAGACGGCCTAGAGAAAACTGATGAAGCGGTCGGCAAGATGATTGTGAGCCTCCTTAACTCTCCCTCACAGTGTTACTCTCGACCAGAGTAAAAAATTTTACCGACTGACAAAATGGGGATTTGAAAAAGATTGATCTGTGCATCTTTGCGTGATCTCCGCGTGAAGCCTTGGTTCAATGTCTCCATAAACCATCGGAATGATTCGATTTTCGGGCAGTGGATTTTCACCATTGGCATTGCCACATTGGGTCGTTCAGCGCCTTTCGCAGTCCCACACCACAGCACGCAATCTGTAGGACACCCTACGAGAGCCACGCAAGCGCGAAGTTGAATTTCGTCGCAGGACTTCAAAGCGCGTTTTGATTCCTTTTTTGCACCCCAAGCAAAAAGTGAATGCTCCCGCCGGAGCAATCCGGCCTCTGTCCTCAACGTCCAGACAAAAAGAAGGCCCGCAGACTGCGGGCCCAATGGTCGGAGGAGAACAACTCGCCTATCTAGAATTTTGAAGGCAGGGACTTCATGCCACCACACGAATTCCCCGCCAGCCCCACGCTCAACGGTGATAAGCCGTTTCGCCGTGCGAAGTGATGTCCAGACCTTCGCGCTCCGCCTCTTCGCTGACACGCAGACCCACGAGCAGATCGGCCGCCTTGTACGCGATGAACGCCACCACGCCGGACCACACGATGGTGAAGATCACGCTCTTGACCTGCACCCACACTTGGTGACCCATCGCGAAGTCCGCAGGCTGCACGCCGCCGAGGCTGGGCGCAGCGAACACGCCGGTCAGGATCGCGCCGACGATGCCGCCCACGCCGTGCACGCCGAAGGCATCGAACGCGTCGTCGACCTTGAGCAGGCGCTTGAGGCCACCCACGCCCCACAGGCAGACGATGCCGCAGATCAGACCGATCACGATGGAGCCCATCGGGCCGACGAAACCGGCGGCAGGCGTCACGCCCACCAGGCCCGCCACCGCGCCGGATGCGGCACCCAGCATGGAGGCCTTGCCCTTGTGCAGCGCTTCACCGGCAATCCAGGACAGCGTCGCGGCGGCGGTGGCCAGCACCGTGTTCACGAAGGCCAGACCGGCAACGGCGTTGGCGGCACCGGCGGAACCGGCGTTGAAGCCGAACCAGCCCACCCACAGCAGCGATGCGCCCACCATGGTCAGCGTCAGGGAGTGAGGCGTGAACGCTTCCTTGCCGAAGCCCACGCGCTTGCCCACCATGTAGGCACCGACCAGACCGGCGATACCGGCGTTGATGTGCACCACGGTGCCGCCGGCGAAGTCCAGCGCGCCGTCGGCCGCCAGCAGGCCGCCGCCCCAGACGATGTGCGCCATGGGCAGGTAGCTGAAGGTGAACCAGATGGCCGAGAAGATCAGCACGGCAGCGAACTTGGCGCGTTCGGCGAACGCACCCACGATCAGCGCCACGGTGATGGCGGCGAAGGTGCCCTGGAACGCCATGAACACATATTCGGGAATCGTCGTCAACGCGCCGAAGGTCTCGAGGTTCACGCCCTTGAGGAACAGCTTGTCGAAGCCGCCGATGAACTTGCCCTCACCCGAGAACACCAGGCTGTAGCCATAGACGGCCCACAGGATGGAGACCAGCGAGAAGATCACGAACACCTGCATCAGCACGGACAGCATGTTCTTGGAGCGGCCGAGACCGCCGTAGAACAGCGCCAGGCCCGGAATGATCATCAGGATCACGAGCAGCGTGGAGGTCAGCATCCAGGCGGTGTCGCCCGAATCGATCTTGGGCGCAGGAGCTGCGGCGGCCTCAGCAGCCGGGGCTGCTGTAGCAGCAGGCGCTGCAGCGGCGGAGATGTCGGCGGGCGCCGCTGCGGTGGCTGCCACCGGCTCGGACGCCACGGGAGTCGCCTGGGCCAGCGCGGCTGAACCACCGGCCAGCAGGCTGAACCCCAGAAGGAATGAAGCAAGCAATTTTTTCATGGCGAAACTTCTTGGTGAATCTGTATAGGGATGGGCTTGGGGGCCAGGCCGCTCAGAGCGCCTCGTTGCCGGTCTCGCCGGTGCGGATGCGGATGACCTGCTCGAGGGGCGAGACAAAGATCTTCCCGTCACCGATCTTCCCGGTGCGGGCTGCCGCCTCGATGGCCTCGATGGCGCGCTCCACGATGGCGTCGTCGAGCGCCGCTTCGATCTTCACCTTGGGCAAGAAATCGACGACGTATTCAGCGCCGCGGTACAGCTCCGTGTGTCCCTTTTGACGACCGAAGCCTTTCACCTCGGTCACCGTGATGCCCTGCACGCCGATTTCGGAGAGCGCCTCGCGCACCTCATCGAGCTTGAAGGGTTTGATGATTGCAGTCACCATTTTCATTTGCGGATCCTCCGAACAGGGCGCGCCGGGCGCCCACTGACTGAATGAATTGAAACGTGGATGGGTTACAGGGTCTTGGTGATCGAGACGATCAGACGCGCCTTGTTCGCGTCACCGAAGTAGCCCTTCTTGGTCGCGCCCTGGATGGCTCCGTTGAGCACCAGACCTGAGCCGAAGTCATACGCCGCGCCCACGCTGTAGTCGACATAGTTGGGCACGCCCAGATCCTTGATGTCGCTGGCGAATCGGGTGTAGCCCACGGCGGCCTTGAGCGTGGTGTTCGGCGCGATCTCCTGAGCAAGCGCCACGTTCAGGTAGCCGGTGTTGCGGCCCTTGTTGTCCGAAGACTTGGCACCGGCCCAGCCAAAGTAGTCCTTGGAGACCGTATGCGAGTACTTCACGGTCACCGGGCCGAAGGTGCCTGCGCCGTACAGCTCGGTGGTGTTGCCGATGCTGTTGCCCGGGTAGGCATAGGTCAGCGCGCCCACGTCCCAGTCCAGACCGGCTGCCTTGAACTTGTAGCCGCCGTAGAAGTCCATTTCGATGGAGTTGCCCGAGAGCCAGTCCACGCTGGAATTCCAGTTGCCGATGTAAAAGCCGCTCTCGCCGAACGTGTAGTCGAAGCCGCCCTGGATCGCGGGATTCACGGCCTTGATGCGGTTGACGTCCTGATCCTGCCCACGGAACTTGTAGTTGGTCGTCAGCGCCACGTTGGCGGTGAGCTGCGCGCTGGCCAGAACGGGAGCGGCAGCGACGAGGGCAACGAGCAGAGACTTCAGGGAAACACGGTGCATGGGGGTCCTCCGGGAAAGTACAAGCTGTGAAATGGGTAGTTACACCCTCCAAAGCACGGACCGTGCCACCACAAAAACCGCGTGTTTGTTGAGGTATCCGGCGTGAAAAAGTTGACCGCAACCAGCTGTGCACGCGATCTCCCCGCCGGATGCACCACATTGGTGCCAAAGTAGGCGGCTTTGCGCGGTGCACCGCGCACCTCATCGGGGAGAACCGTCAGCATGAGTCTCGCTTTAGTGCAAAGCCGCGCCCTCACGGGTCTGCAGGCCATGCCGGTCACCGTCGAGGTGCATCTGGCCAACGGGCTTCCGAGCTTCACGCTCGTGGGCCTGGCCGACGTCGAGGTGAAGGAGGCGCGCGAGCGGGTGCGCTCGGCGCTGCAGAACTCGGGGCTCGAATTCCCGGGCAACAAGAAGATCACCGTAAACCTCGCGCCCGCCGATCTGCCCAAGGATTCGGGGCGCTTCGATCTGCCGATCGCCATGGGCATCCTCGCGGCCAGCGGCCAGATCGACGGCAGCCGCTTTGCGGGCTACGAGTTCGCGGGCGAGCTGTCGCTCTCGGGCGCGCTCAGGCCGGTGCGCGGAGCGCTCGCCACGGGCCTGGCGATCCGCGCGCAATCGTCCCAAGCGCCTGACCTGCGCCAGGTGCTGCCGCCGGGCAGCGCCGAAGAGGCCGCTCTCGTGCCCGATGCGCAGATCTACCGCGCAGCGCATCTGCTCGACGTCGTCCAGCACTTTCTGCCCGCCGATGCACACACACGCGCCGACGGTGATGCCGATGCCGACACCCCCGCGATGCAGCTCATGCGCCCGCGCGACACCGCGCCGCAGGAAACCGGCCCCGACCTCGCCGACGTGAAGGGCCAGATCGCCGCCAAGCGCGCCATGGAGATCGCAGCGGCCGGAATGCACGGCATGCTGTTCGTCGGCCCTCCGGGATCGGGCAAGTCCATGCTGGCGCAGCGCTTTGCCGGCCTGCTGCCGCCGATGTCGCTCGAGCAGGCGCTGGAGAGCGCCGCCATCGCGAGCCTCGCGGGCCGGTTCACCCCCGAGGAATGGATGCGGCGGCGCACCAGCCATCCGCACCACACCTGCAGCGCCGTCGCGCTGGTGGGCGGGGGATCGCCGCCCCGGCCCGGCGAAATTTCGCTGGCGCACGAGGGCGTGCTGTTTCTGGACGAGTTTCCCGAGTTCAGCCGCAACGCGCTCGAGGCGCTGCGCGAGCCGCTCGAGACCGGCACCATCACCATCGCGCGCGCGGCGCAGCGTGCCGAATTTCCGGCGCGCTTCACGTTGGTGGCGGCGATGAATCCCTGCCCCTGCGGCTATCTCGGCTCGCAGCAACGCCACTGCCGCTGTTCGCCCGAGCAGATCGCGCGTTATCAGGCCAAGCTCAGCGGCCCGCTGCTCGACCGCATCGACCTGCACGTGGAAGTGCCCGCCCTGCCGCCCGAGGAGCTGATCAACGCGCCCGCTGGCGAGAGCACCGCCGCGATGCGCGAGCGCATCACGCAGGCGGCGGCCCGCGCTTTTGCGCGCCAGGGCTGCGCCAACCAGCGGCTGCAGGGCCGCGACATCGACCGGCATGCGCAGCTCGACGAGGCCGCCGCGCGCTTTCTGCAGACGGCCGCCACGCGCCTCGGCTGGTCGGCGCGCAGCACGCACCGTGCACTGAAGGTGGCGCGCACGATTGCCGATCTGGCGGGCAGCGACCGGATCAGCGCCGCCCACATCGCCGAAGCGATGCAGTACCGGCGTGGGCTCTCGTCCATGAAATGACGCTCACGCCGCACGAGTGATGTCGGCCGTTTCTTCAGACGCTTTCAGCCCCGAAGGGATGAGCCCGGTGGCGTGCATCAAACTCCCAGATACTGCCTGCGCACCTGCGCATCCGAGGCCAGTTCCTGCATCGTCGACTGGTGCACGATCTGGCCTTTTTCAAGGATGAACGCGCGGTCGGCAACGACCTGCGCGAAGGGCAGGTTCTGCTCGCTGAGCAGAATGCCCACGCCCTGCCGCTTGAGCTCGAGAATAGAGCGCGCCATCTGCTCGACGATCAGCGGAGCGACGCCTTCCGAGGGCTCGTCGAGCAGCACCAGATACGGCTGACCCATGAGCGTGCGCGCGACGGTCAGCATCTGCTGCTCGCCACCGCTCATCGCGCCACCGGGACGGTCGGGCATCTCGCCGAGATTGGGAAAAAGCTGAAACAGCGACTCGGGCGTCCAGCGCACCACGGGCGTACCGTCGGGCCACTGGCGCGGCTTCTGGCGGCCGACCTCGAGGTTCTCAAGCACCGTGAGCTCGGTGAAAATGCGCCGGTCTTCGGGCACAAATCCAAGCCCGCGCTGCGCGATCTGGTGCGAAGCCTTGCGCGAAATGTCCTCGCCCATGAAACGGATCACGCCTTCGCGCCTGTCCACCAGCGCGGCGATCGCCTTGAGCGTCGTCGACTTGCCCGCGCCGTTGCGCCCCATGAGCGCGACCACCTCGCCACGACGCACGGACAGCGCCACGTCAAACAGGATCTGCGCCGCGCCGTACCAGGCATTGAGGCCACTCACGTCGAGCAACAGATCTGCGGAGTTCTTCATCTCGCTCATGCGTTCTTCTCCAGCACCAGACCGGTTCCCAGATAGGCCTGCTGCACGCGCTCGTCGTCGCGGATCTGCTGCGGCGTACCTTCCGCCAGCAGCTTGCCGCGCACCAGCACCGCCACGCGGTCGGCCTGGCCGAACACCACGTCCATGCTGTGCTCGGTGAACAGCACGCCCATCTGCCGCTCCTGCGCGATGCGGCGCGTGAGCTGCATGAGCGCCACCCGCTCGGCGGGCGCCATGCCGGCGGTGGGCTCGTCCATCAGCAGCAGCTTCGGGGTATGCGCCAGCGCCATGGCCAGCTCCACGCGCTTCACGTCGCCGTAGGCAAGCTCGCTGCAGGCCCGATCGGCCTGCTCGGCCATGCCCACGCTGTCCAGCAAGGCCAGCGCATCGGCGCGGCGATGCGATCCGGCGCGCGGCCAGAACTGCCAGATGCGCCGGTCGGCCGACAACAGCGCCATCTGCACGTTCTCGATGACGGTGAACGATGCGAAGGTCTGCGCGATCTGGAAGGTGCGCCCCACGCCCTTGCGCCAGATCTGGCGCGGCGCCAGGCCCGCGATGTTCTCGCCGCCGAGCAGCACGTGGCCACTGTCGGGCGCGAGCTGGCCGCCCACCATGTTGAAGGTCGTGGTCTTGCCCGCGCCATTCGGCCCGATCAGCGCAAGCAGTTCACCCGCGCGCACCGAGAACGACACCTCGCGCACCGCCTTCACGCCGCCAAAGGATTTGGAGAGCTGCTCGATCTGCAGCAATGCGACACCGCTCATGCGCGCACCTCCTTGCGAGCTGCAAAACGAGCGAACAGCGCCTGCGCGAATCCCGCAATGCCCTGCGGAAACAGCAGCACCAGCGCCAGCATGATCACGCCAAGCAGGCCGCGCCAGTACTCGGTGTTGCGCGCCACGGTGTCATGCAGCCAGGTGAACGCCGCAGCGCCCACCACCGGCCCGGCCAACGTCTGCACGCCGCCGAGCAGCACCATCACGAGCGCATCGACCGACTTGGTGACCGAGAGCGCATCGGGCGCGACGCTGCCCTTGGAAAACACGAACAGCGCACCCGCCAGCCCCGCAAACAATCCCGCGATCACGAACGCCGCCCACTGCACGCGCCGCACGTCAATGCCGATGGCGTCGGCGCGCAAGGCCGAATCACGCCCCGCGCGCAGCGCAAACCCGAGCGGCGAAAACAGCATGCGGCGCAGCACATAAACGCCCGCTGCGCACACGGCAAGCGCCAGCCAGTAGAACACCGCACCATGCGCCGCCCATTCCGACGGCCACACTCCGGTGAGCCCGTTGCTGCCGCCGGTGAAGTCGTCCCACTGGAACACGATGGCCCAGCTGATCTGCGCGAACGCAAGCGTGAGCATGGTGAGGTACACACCGGAGAGCCGCACGCAGAACCAGCCATAGAGCAATGCGCCCGCAGCCGCCACCAGCGGGCCGAGCACCAGAGCCGCCTCCATCGGCAAATCAAGCTGGCGCACCAGCAGCGCGGCGCCATACGCGCCCAGACCAAAATACGCCGCATGGCCAAACGAATGCATGCCGCCCGGTCCAAGAATGAAATGCAGGCTCGCCGCGAACAGCGCGGCAATCGCCATGTCGGTAACCAGCACGACCGCATAGCTCTCCTGCCCCGCCACGAGCGGCAGGCCGAACAGCATCAGCAGCAACGCGATCCATGCGGCCGTCGCGCCATGCCCCGCCATGCGCAGCGGCGCTTCGATGGCCGTCGCATTGCGCGCCAGCGACTGCGGCTTGCCCATCAGCCCCCAAGGACGCCAGACCAGCACCGCGGCCATCACCAGAAACTCGACCACCAGCGTGAGCTTGGAAAAAGAAATCTCCACCCCGCCGATCTCCTGCAGCCCCAGCCAGATGCACACCGCCTTGAGCTCGGCGATCACCAGCGCAGCGACGAACGCTCCCGGAATGCTGCCCATGCCACCGACCACCACCACCACGAACGCCGCGCCGATGGTCAGCATGTCCATCTCCAGACTCGCCGGCTCGCGCGGCAACTGCAGCGCACCACCCAGCCCCGCGAGCAACGTGCCGAGCGCAAACACCGCCGTGAAGAGCCACGCCTGGTTCACCCCGAGCGCGCCCACCATCTCGCGATCCTGTGTCGCGGCGCGCACCAGCGTGCCGAAGCGCGTTTTGGTGAGCAGCACATGCAGCGCCAGCAGCACCAGTGGGCCCACCGCGATCAGCAGCAGGTCATAGCTCGGGAACTGCCGCCCGAGAATCTCCACCGCGCCATCCAGCCCCTCGGCACGCGGCCCGAACAGCTCCTCCGGCCCCCAGATCCACAGCGCCGCATCCTTGATCACCAGCACCAGCGCAAACGTCGCCAGCAACTGGAACAGCTGCGGCGCGCCATAGATGCGCCGCAGCAGCAGGATCTCGGTGAGCGCCCCGAGCACTCCGCACGCGAGCGGCGCCAGCAGCAGCGCCGGCCAGAACCCGATGTGCGGCGCAAGCACATCCACGCTCGAATAGGCGATGAACGCCCCCAGCATGAAGAACGAGCCATGCGCGAAATTGATGCAGCGCGTGACCCCGAAGATCAGCGACAGCCCCACGGACACCAGAAACAGCGACGACGCGCTGGCGAGGCCATTGAGCAGCTGCGCAAGCAGGCCGGATGCGCTCATTCTGTGAAGCTCCTGCTACGGTTCACTGGGCGATGTCCTTGGGTTGCGTGGGGGATGGGATGTGCGAAGCCACGATGTTACTTGGCCTGCGCAGTGTCATTGGCCTCGGTGTCGTCGTCCGTTCCGCTGCTCCGGTCAATGGTCTGCATGTTGTCGAGCAGCTTGAGCAGATAGTGCAGCAGATGCGTGCGATCACCCACCGAGAACTCGGCCAGCGCCTGATCGTAGTAACGCTGGATATTGGCCTGCGCCTCCTCGCGCCAGATGCGCCCGCCGGTCACCGTCATCCGCACCAGACGCGAGCGGCGGTCCTGCGGATCGGCCACCAGCTCCACATGACCATCACGCTCCATGCGTCCGACGAGGCCCGAGAGATTCTGCCGACTCACCATCAGATAGCGCGCCAACTCCCCGACGCCCATGCCGCGCTCGGCATCGCGCCGCGAAAGCGCCCCCAGCACCGCCCACTGCTGAGTGGTCAGCCCCTGCTCCTCCACCGCTCTGCTGCCGGTTTTATGCAACATGTTTGCACATTGATAGAGCTTAAAGAAAATCCTGTTGGCCAACTCACGGGCCACTGCTTGCGTCTTATCTGATGTTGTTTCTTTAGGTTTATCCATGGCAACTCGTTTCAATTCAGGAATTGTCGACGCGGTCCTGCAGGTCTAATATATATGACAACATATTTACTTAAATGGCCAACCAAATATGCAACCAACACCATGGCTGCACCCACACTTGAGGAACTCAGATGCAAGGACTGAAAGACAAAACCATCATTGTGACGGGCGGCGGCGGCGGCATCGGCGGCGCGGCCTGCGAACGTCTCGCCAAAGAAGGCGCCAAAGTGGCGGTGCTTGACCGCGACCTTGGCGCCGCCGAGAAGACGCTGGAGCGCATTCTGCAAAGCGGCGGCAAAGGGATTGCGCTTGCCTGCGACATCACCGACCGCAGCGCCGTCGATGCAGCGCTGCAGGCTGTCGAACAGCGTCTCGGCCCGGTCGATGTGCTGGTGAACAACGCGGGATGGGACATCTTCAAGCCCTTCACCCAGACCAATGCCCAGGAATGGGAACGGTTGATCGCCATCAACCTCGTCGGCGCGCTGCACATGCACCACGCCGTGCTGCCCGGCATGGTTGCACGCAAGGCGGGGCGCATCGTCAACGTCGCCTCCGACGCGGCGCGCGTGGGCTCATCGGGCGAGGCGGTATACGCCGCCTGCAAGGGCGGGCTGGTGTCGTTCTCCAAGACCATCGCGCGCGAGCATGCGCGCCACGGCATCACCGTGAACGTGGTCTGCCCGGGGCCGACGGAAACCGCATTGTTCGCCAACTTTGCCGATGCCGCGCCCAATCCCGACAAGCTGCGCGAGTCCTTCACGCGCGCCATTCCGCTCGGCCGCCTTGGCCTCGCGCAAGACCTGGTCGGCGCCATCAGCTTCTTCGCCAGCGACGACTCCGCGTTCATCACCGGGCAGGTGCTCAGCGTCTCGGGCGGCCTGACCATGAACGGCTGATTCACTCATCCACCAACGGAGAACCTCCATGAATTTCGAAGACATTCTTTACGAAGTGCGCAACGGCGTGGCCTGGATCACCATCAATCGCCCCGACAAGATGAACGCGTTTCGCGGAACCACCTGCGATGAGCTCATCAAGGCGTTGAACAAGGCGGGCTACGACCGTTCGGTCGGCTGCATCGTGCTCGCCGGCGCGGGCGAAAAAGCGTTCTGCACCGGCGGCGACCAATCCGCCCACGATGGCAACTACGACGGGCGCGGCACCATCGGCCTGCCCATGGAAGAGCTGCACACCGCGCTGCGCGACGTGCCCAAACCGGTGATCGCGCGCGTGCAGGGCTATGCCATTGGTGGCGGCAATGTGCTGTGCACGATCTGCGACCTGACGATCTGCTCCGAAAAAGCGGTGTTCGGCCAGGTGGGGCCGAAGATGGGCTCGGTCGACCCCGGATACGGCACGGCCTTTCTCGCCCGCGTCGTCGGCGAGAAGAAGGCGCGCGAGATCTGGTATCTCAACCGCCGGTACAGCGGCCAGGAAGCGGTGGCCATGGGTTTGGCAAACCTCTGCGTGCCGCCCGACAAGCTCGACGAGACCGTACAGCAATGGGCCGAGGAAATCTGCGAGCGCAGCCCCACGGCCATCGCGATCGCCAAGCGCAGTTTCAACATGGACACCGCACATCAGGCCGGCATTGCAGGCATGGGCATGTATGCGCTCAAGCTCTATTACGACACCGACGAGTCGCGCGAGGGCGTGGCGGCGCTCAAGGAAAAACGCAAGCCCGAATTCCGCAAGCACGCCAAGTGACGCCGCAACCACCCTTTTCACTCAGCCGAGGTCGTGATGAATCCGTATCTCAACGAAGATCTGCAGACACTTGCCGAGCACGCCAGGCGCTTTGCCACCGGCCGGGTCGCCCCTGGTTTCCTGGAGCGTGACCGCACGCGCGTGCTCGACCGCGGGCTGATGCGCGAGATGGGGCAAATGGGCTTCATCGCCCCGGAGCTGCCCGAAGCCATCGGCGGCCAGGGCATGGGATGTCTTGCCGCCGGAGTCATTCACGAGACGATTGCGGCCGCGGACCTGTCGATCAGCTACATCAACCTGCTGGCCTCGCTCAACGGGCAGATTCTCGCGGAACATGGACAGCCGCACGTGGCGCGGCCCTGGCTGGAGCGACTCACCCAAGGCGATGCACTGATCGCCATCGCGCTGACCGAGCCGCGCGGCGGATCGGACGCCGCCAACCTGCGGCTGCGTGTGGAGCGCATGGGCGACGAGTACGTGATCAACGGCGAGAAGACCTCGATCTCCGCCGCCGACCAGGCCGACGCCGTCATCGTTTTCGGCCGCACCGGCAGCATCGAATCCGGCGCGCATGGCGTGACCGCGCTGCTCGTTCCCTGCGACGCGCCGGGCCTCACCCGCAGCCGCTTCGACTGCCACGGCCAGCGCGCCATTGGTCGCGGCTCCCTGTTCTTCGAGAACGTCCGCGTCCCCGTCGATCACCGGCTTGGCGACGAGAACAAGGGCTTTGTGCAGGTCATGCAGGGCTTTGATTTCTCGCGCGCACTGATCGGCCTGCAGGTACTGAGCGTGGCACGTGCTTCACTCGACGAAAGCTGGGAATACGCGGCGCAGCGCGAGGCCTTCGGCCAGCCACTCAGCGCGTTCCAGGGCGTCAGCCATCCGCTGGCGGACTTCGATACACAAGTGACCGCAGCGCGCCTGCTGTGCCTGCAGTCGTTATGGCTCAAGGACCACAACCTGCCTCACAGCGTCGAGGCAGCCATGTGCAAATGGTGGGCGCCCAAGCTCGCCTATGACGCGATCCACCAGTGCCTGCTCACGCACGGGCATGGCGGGTACGACCGCGGAGTCATCGAGCAGCGCCTGCGAGACGTGCTCGGCTTCCAGATTGGCGATGGCACGGCGCAGATCATGAAGACCATCATCTCCCGCACGCGAGCGGGCAGAAAAGCCGTTGGGTAACTGTGGATCACCCCTGAGGCGCTTTGCACCTTCCCCCTTGCGCGGCGGCCCTCGCCTGGGCCGCGCCCGGTGAACGCGCCATGAACAACCAACGTATTCGTTTTCGATTGCGACAGCGTTCCCTGTATTCACAAAGAGGAGACAAGCCATGGAGTTCGATGCCGTTTTGTTGCCCCGCCGCCGTGCCCGCATGCTGGAGCAAAAGCTCTGGCACGAGCGCACGATCAACGATGCGCTGGACGCCTGCGCCACCGCGCACGCGGACAAGCTGGCGCTCACGGCGCTGCGGGTGGAGACCGGCGAGCGCACACAGTTCAGCTATCGCGAACTTGCGCGCATGGCGGATCGCATTGCGGTGGGGCTGCACAGACTCGGCGTGCGCAAGGGCGATGTGGTCGCTGGCCAATTGCCCAACTGGTGGCAATTCACGCTCATCCATCTGGCCTGCTCGCGCATCGGCGCGGTGATGAATCCGCTCATGCACATCTTCCGCGAGCGCGAACTGTCATTCATGCTCGCGCACGGCGCCGCCAAGGTGTTCATCGTACCGAGACAGTTTCGCGGCCACGATTTCGAGTCGATGGCCAACGGACTCAAGGCCCAATTGCCGCTGCTGCGACACATCGTGGTGGTCGATGGTCAGGGCGAGAACAGTTTCGACGCGCTGCTCGCCGCGCCGCCATGGGAGCGAGAACCTGATGCGCCGGCCATTCTCACCGGTTCGCGTCCGGCGCCCGACGATGTCACCCAGCTCATCTACACCTCGGGCACGACGGGCGAGCCCAAGGGCGTGCAGCACACGGCCAATACGCTGATCTCCAACATCATCCCTTATGCGGACCGCCTGCATCTGGGCGCCGACGACATGGTGCTGATGGCCTCGCCCATGGCGCACCAGACCGGCTTCATGTACGGCCTGATGATGCCCATCCTGCTGCAGGCAAGCGCCGTGCTCCAGGACATCTGGGACGCGCCGAAAGCCATCGCCCTCATCCGCGAGCAAGGCGTGACGTTCACCATGGCCTCGACGCCGTTCCTCAGCGATCTCTCCAAGGCGGTCGTGGCCGACGGTGGCGGCATTCCAAGTCTGCGAACCTTCCTGAGCGCCGGCGCTCCCTTGCCCGGCGCACTCGTGGAACAGGCAAGAAGCGCGCTCGGCGCCAAGATCATCTCTGCATGGGGCATGACGGAAAACGGCGCCGTCACCACCACGCTTCCCGAAGACGACGACCAGCGCGCGGTGCAGACCGACGGCCGCCCCCTTCCCGGCGTCGAAATCCGCATCGTGGACATCGATGACACCTGCTTGCCAGCAGGCCAGGAAGGCAAGCTCATGCTGCGCTCGTGCTCCAACTTCGGCGGCTATCTGAAGCGCCCGCACCTCAACGCCACCGACGCCGACGACTGGTTCGACACCGGCGATCTGGCCCGCATGGATGCTGAAGGCTACATTCGCATCACCGGCCGCAGCAAGGACGTGATCATTCGCGGCGGCGAAAACATTCCCGTGGTCGAGATCGAATCACTGCTCTACCGCCACCCTGACATCCAGCACGCAGCCATCGTCGCCTACGCCGACGCACGCCTCGGCGAACGAGCCTGCGCCGTCGTTGTACCGCGCGAAGGCGCAACGCTGAACCTGGAAGACCTGCGCATCTTTTTGCAAAACGAACGCGTGGCGCTGCAATACATTCCCGAGCGCCTGCACATCGTCACGCAAATGCCGGCGACTCCCTCAGGAAAGATCCAGAAGTTCAAACTCAGAGAATGGATCCAAGGCCAAAACGCGACCTGACCCCGGCACGAGCGCAGCGACGTGCCGCCAACACCTCTTCAAAACTGATTTCCGGCGGTTGTCCGAGCGGAGCGACGCAGTCGCGCAGCGAGTTCCGCCGGAGGACTTCAAAGCGCGGTTTTGATTACTTTTTGCGCGCAAGCAAAAAGTGATTGCCCCGCCGGGGGCAGTCCCGGCCTCCGCCCTCACCACTCCAGCAGGCACAAAAATCAGTTAGCCGCAGCAGGCCGCAACTTCTTCACTTCGTCATCCGAAGGCTGAAAGTCCTTCCCATCCGCATAGTGATAGTTCACCAGCACACCCCGCCCCAGCTTGGCGTCGTAGGCCGTCTTCCCGATGTAGGCCCCCATCGTCGACTGATGATCCTGCGCGCGATAGGTGATGCGACCGAACGGCGTATCCACCTCCAGCCCCTTGAACGCCTCCACCAGCTTGGCGGTCTCTCCGCTGCCCCCGGTCTTGCGCAGACCTGCGGCGATGGACTGGATCGCGTTGTAGCCGACGATGGTGCCCAGACGCGGATAGTCCTTGTACTTGGCCTGGTAGGCCTTGAGGAAGGCCGTGTGCTCGGGAGTGGCGATCGAATACCAGGGGTAGCCGGTCACCGTCCAGCCGACGGGTGCCTCTTTTTTGAGCGGATCGAGGTATTCCGGCTCGGCGGTGAGCAGGCCCACCACCTCACGGCCCTTGAACAGACCGCGCGTGTTGCCTTCTCGCACGAACTTACCCATATCGGTCGCGAAAAGCACGTTGAAGATCGCATCCGGCTTGGAGTCCGCCAGCGCCTGCACGACGCTGCCCGCATCGATCTTGCCCAGTGCCGGGGCCTGTTCGGCGACGAATTCGATGTCCGGTTGCTTTTCCTTCATGAGCTTCTTGAAGGTGGCGACCGCAGATTGTCCGTATTCGTAGTTTGGATAGACAATTGCCCAGCGTTTCTTGTTGAGCTTGACGGCCTCGGGCACGAGCATGCTGACCTGCATGTAGGTCGAGGCGCGCAGGCGGTAGGTATAGGCATTGCCGTCGGCCCAGACGATCTTGTCGGTCAGCGGCTCGGAGGCAAGGAAGAAGCGCTGCTTCTGCTTGGCGTAGTCGGTGAGCGCCAGCCCCACGTGGGACAGAAAGCTGCCGGTGAGCACGTCGATCTTCTCGCGCGCATAGAGCTCTTCAGCGGCGCGCACCGCATCCGCCGGGTTGCCGTTGTCGTCGCGGACGATGAGCTGCAGCTTCTTGCCGGCCACGCCACCGGCCTTGTTGACCTGCTCCACGGCCAGCTCCATGCCCTTTCTGTAGGGCTCGAGGAAGGCGGGCTGGGCCTTGTAGCTATTGATTTCACCGATCTTGATGACCTCGGCGGCATAGGAATGCGATGCCAGCACACAGGCCGCGAGCGGAAGCGACACCCGCCATTTCGACCATTTTTGCAAGCTATTGACCGTAGTCATCGTCATTCTCCTTATCACTAATTGATCTCAAAACAAGGCCTTGCAATGTACCCGGAAGTTGGTATTTATCCGAAAATAACGTTGTAATCAGTCCGCGAGGTCCACTGCCAAGAGCCAGGCAACCAGTTTTACCCAAGCTCTCAGTTTCCAAGCGTGTTTTTATCGGCAGGCATCGTTTTTTTCCTGCCCCTGTTTATTCGCTATCCAACGAACATGAGTGCATTTCTCGAAGAAACCGTCCTCTCGGTACACCACTGGACGGACCGCCTTTTCTCCTTCACCACCACCCGCGACACGTCGCTGCGTTTCTCCAACGGCCATTTCACCATGATCGGCCTGAAGGTGGACGGCAAGAATCTGCTGCGCGCCTACTCCATCGCCAGCCCGAACTACGAAGAGCACCTCGAGTTCCTGTCGATCAAGGTGCCCAACGGCCCGCTCACGTCGAAGCTGCAGAACATCAAGGTCGGTGACACCGTCATCGTCGGCAAGAAGCCCACCGGCACGCTGCTGATCGACTACCTGCTGCCCGGCAAGAACCTGTACCTGATCGGCACCGGCACCGGCCTCGCCCCCTGGCTGGCCGTGGCGCGCGATCCTGAGACCTACGAGCAGTACGAAAAGGTGGTGGTGGTGCACGGCGTGCGTCACGCCAACGAACTGGCCTATCAGGACCTGTTCGAGAAGGAACTGCCCCAGCACGAATTCCTCGGCGACATCGTCCGCGACAAGCTGATCTACTACCCCACGGTGACCCGTGAGGAGTTCCGCAACCACGGCCGCATCTCCACGCAGATCAATGAAGGCAAGTTCCCCCAGAACATCGGCCTGCCCGATCTGAACCCCGAAACCGACCGCGTCATGCTCTGCGGCAGCCCGGCCATGCTGTCCGAACTGAAGGAACTGCTCGAGAAGCGCGGTTTCAAGGAAGGCAACACCACCACGCCCGGCGACTTCGTGATCGAACGCGCGTTCGTCGAGAAATAAGCCGACCCGCCGCTCCAACAAAAAGCGCCGCAAATACGGCGCTTTTTTCATTGGGCACGGACTCCGCATTCAAGCAGCGGGCAAACGAAGCGTGCAGAACGCCGGAACCAACCGCCCCATGTCCGCGCCTCCAGTCGATTGGTTCATCGGCGCGAGGGACAGCGCCACAACACAGCAAAGGCCTAACGAACGGTCAGCTTGACGGAGCCCACAGGAGAGATGCCGAGGCCCGAGGCGGAATTCTGTGCGATGCCGCTGCCGGTATAGCGCTCCGGTGCCTGCATGCCCTGCGCAGCGGCAGGCGCGGCATGGAGCCCTCTGCGGATGGACTCCTTGGCGGCGGTGACGGACGCGGTGGCACCGGCCGCATGGGCGGTTCCCACGCCCGGCATCATCATCCAAGCGCCCGCCAGCGCGCCCATGCACGCGACCAGCCCGACGATGGCCACCCAGAGCCAGCGTGTGGACACGCCGGCCGACATGGGAGGCGCCACCGGCGCGGTCGACTTCAAATCCATGGGCAATTGCAAGAAACAGATCCTGAGAAAATTCAAATACTTACTTCCCTGCCACCCCGTAGAGGCAACAAACAAGCAACTGGGGGCAGAGGTTAATGGGCAAACATGACAGTTTGGGCAGTAGTCGCAGTAAGTGACGTAAGCAGCTGTGTACGCCTTTTCCCCGGCTTTGCGTCTAGGGAAACTACGAGGCCATCGGCTCATCCAAGGTGGACGCGGCGGTGCTGCTACTGTTTTTCCGCCTCCGCCCGTCTTCCCCTTCTTTTTTTTCTTCTTCTTCCTCTTCCTGCAAGGCCCGCGCCACGCTGGCCGCGAACAATAAAACGGCGGCGGAGAAGTACATCCACATCAACAGCACCACCAGCGAACCGGCCGCGCCGTAGGCCGACACCACGGCGGCCGTCGACAGGTAGAAGGCCAGCGCCTGCTTGCCACCGGTGAACAGAATCGCGCCCACGAACGCGCCGATCCACAGAAACCGCAGTCGCGGCGCGGCGGGGCCACCGATGCGCATCATGCCGACGAACAGCGCCATCGCCACGCCAAAGGCGACCAGCTCGTTGACCAGCTGCAGCAGCATGCCCGAGCCGAACGGCAACCACGCGCTCGCCCAGGTCGCGATGATCTTGATGGCGGTGGAGACGACCAGCGAGATCAGCAGCAGAAAGCCGATCGCCATCACGTAGGCCAGCCCCCGCAGACGCAGCGAGGCCATGTTCCACCAGGCCGGTTTCTCCGTCTTGGGCGGCTCCTTTCCGGCGTACCAGAGGCGATGCAGCGAGTTCTGCAGCTCCACGAAAACGCCGGACGCACCCGAGAGCAGCAGCACGAAACCCGCAATCGAGGCGAACCAGCCCTCGGACGGATTGCGCGCGCTCGACAGCGCCATGCGCACCACCTCCGCGCCGCGCTCGCCGACCACGCCGCTGACCTGCGCGAGCAGGTTGGACTCCAGATACGACTGGTCGATCCACCAGCTCAGCACACCCACCAGCACCAGGAGCAGCGGCGCCAGACTCAGCATGCCGTAGAACGACATCGCCGCGCTCATGCGCAATCCATCGGCATCCAGCCACAGGCCCACCGCGCGGATCAGCGGCGAGGCGACCGCCATGCACTGCTTGCCCCAATCGATCACGCGCTGCTTGAAAGAAGAACTCATGCACGCATTGTGGCCGCGTCCACTTGCACTCACATGTCAGAGCAGGCCGACAAGGCCTATAAACTCGCAACATCAGACAAGAACAGGACCTCTCTTTCACCATGCGCAAGCGCTGCTCGTTGGTCGGCATGCCCGGCTCCGGAAAATCCACGGTTGGACGCCAGCTCGCGCGCCGTCTGAATGTGCCCTTCATCGATCTCGACCAGCGTCTGGAGGAAGTGCTCGGCTCCACGATCCGCCAGTACTTCGAGGAACAGGGCGAAGAGGCGTTCCGCGATCGCGAGGCCCAGCTGCTGGCCGAGCTGACCGGCGCGCCCGGCGACATGATCCTCTCGACCGGCGGCGGTGCCGTGCTGCGCGAGGACAACCGCAGCCATCTGCTCGCCGGTGGCGGCAGCGTGATGTATCTGCGCGCCTCGCCCGACGAGATCTTCAAGCGCATCCGCCATGACAAGACCCGCCCGCTGCTGCAGGTGGCCAATCCGCTGCAGCGTCTGCGCGATCTCTATGCGGTGCGCGATCCGCTGTACCGCGCGGCGTCGCACTACGTCATCGAGACGGGACGCCCCACGGTGAACACGCTGGTCAACATGATCGTGATGCAGCTCGAAATGGACCCGTAATCAACGCGACAGGTACTTGCCCTCGTAGATGCGCCGCGCCTGCACCATGTGGCCGAGCGCGAGCGAGAGAAGCGCTTCGCGGTCGCAGCGCTCGATGGCCGCGACCATCTGTCCATGCTCCTCGCAGGCGCGCGACAGCGCCGACTGGTCGGTGATGGCATAGGCCCGCGCCGGAAAGCTCAGCCAGTCGTGCAGGCGGATCGACTCCTCGATGTAGGGGTTGTCGCAGAGCCCAAAGAACAACCGATGGAACGCCATGTTGGCGCGGTGGATCGCGATCAGGTCACCCGATTGCGTGGCCTCGGCGTGCGCCTGGGCGGCGGCATGCACGGCCGCAAGACGCGCCTCGGCCACCGGCAGCGGCATGGCCTCGACCGCGGCGCGGTGCAGCACCGAGCGGAAGTGGTAGAGCGCCTCCAGGCTCGCGGCGTCAAAGCGGCGGATGCGCGCGCCGATGTGCGGCGGCTTGACCACCACCCCAAGGCGCTGCAGCTCCACGAGCGCCGCACGCACCACATGGCGCTTGGCGTCGTAGTCCTCCATCAGATGGTCCTCGATCAGCCGCGTGCTCGGCAGGATGATGCCGCGGATGATGTCGGTCTCGATGGCCTCGATCACGGCTGCCACGGGCGGTGGCAGCTCGGCATGTGGGAAGACACCCAAGTCGTTTTTCGAAGGATTTCGGGACATAGAACCTGATCACGGTTGCGGCTGCGGGCTGCGTGCGCCCTGCCGATGCAAGGGCCGAAGGTCCGCAAGTGACTGCTGCACGGGCGGATTTCCGGTCGACGCTTTTATCAATAATTTCATCACAAAAATCGGCGACAACGTGCCTGTTGAACTTCGTGAAAACGCTCTCTAGACTGCATCTGCTTTCAAGAATTTTCCAGGACAGTCATGGCTTCCAGCAACACCGAACTCATCAGCACCAACCCCGCCACCGGCGAAGAGATCGCGCGCGTCGCGATCACCTCCATGCAGGAGCTGGACGCGGCCGTCGAGCGCGCCTGGCAGGCCTTTCACCACTCGGGCTGGAAAGAGCTGCTGCCGCACAAGCGGGCTCTCGTGCTCAACAAGATCGCCGACGGCCTCGTCGCCGAAAAGGAATCGCTCGCGCGCCTGCAGATGGCCGACAACGGCAAGCCGCTTGGCGAATGCCGCGGCATGGTGGAATCGGCCATCGGCACGTTCCGCTACTACGCTGGCGTCTGCGAAACGCTGGAAACCGACGTCACGCCGTCGCGCGGAGATTATGTCTCTTTCACGGTGCTGGAGCCGTTCGGGGTGATTGCGGCGATCACGCCGTGGAACTCGCCGATCATGAACGACGCGACCAAGGTCGCTCCCGCGCTCGCCGCTGGCAACGCCGTGCTGCTCAAGCCCTCGGAAGACTCGCCGCTGCTCGGCCCCGAGCTGGCCCGCATCGCGCTCGCCGCCGGCCTGCCCAAGGACCTGCTGCAGGTCGTGCAGGGCCGTGGCGCGGACGTGGGCGCCGCGCTGGTCGCACATCCCGGCGTGCGCATGGTCTCGTTCACCGGCGGCACCACCTCGGGCCGCGCGATTGCCCGCGTGGCCGGTGACAAGCTGATCCCCACTGCGCTCGAACTCGGCGGCAAGTCGCCACACGTGGTGTTCGCCGACGCCGACCGCGAACACGCCGTGGCCGCCGTCGTCGCGGGCATCTTCGGCTCGGCGGGCCAGTCCTGCGTGGCCGGCTCGCGCCTGTTCATCGAAGAGCGCATCTACGACGAGGTCCTCGCGCAGGTCGTCGCCCGCGCCAAGACCATCCGCGTGGCCGCGCCCGATGCCGACGGCGTCGAGATGGGTCCGCTCGCCTCGTTCCACCATCGCGAACGCGTGGTCCGCTTCGTGGACCGTGCCCGCGAGGAAGGCGGCCGCATCCTCTGCGGCGGCGAAGTGCCCACGGGCGGCGTGTTCGACCAGGGCGCCTACTACCCGCCCACCGTGATCGACGGCCTCGGCTACGACGCGGTCTCGTGTCAGGAAGAAGCCTTCGGCCCGGTGCTCGTGGCCCTGCCCTTCAAGGATGAGGCCGACCTGATCGCCAAGGCCAACGGCACGGCCTTCGGCCTCGCCTGCGGCATCTGGACCGAGAGCTTCAAGAAGGCCTGGCGCATCGGCCGCGCGCTCGAAGCGGGCTCCGTGTGGATCAACACCTACAAGCAGTCGGTGACGAGCACGCCGTTCGGCGGCTTCAAGAACAGCGGCATCGGACGGGAAAAGGGCATCGATGGCATGAAGCTCTATGCACAGGTGAAGAGCATGTATTTCGGCCTCCACGAACAACCACTGGCCGTCGCAAAGTAAGCACGAGCAGTAGGCACGAGCGAAGCGAAGTGCCGAACACACCTTTTCAAAACTGACTTCCGGCGGTTGCCCGAGCGGAGTGACGAAGGAACGCAGCGAGTTCCGCCGGATGACTTCAAGGCGCATTTTTGATTACTTTTTGAGCAAGACCAAAAAGTGATTGCCCCGCCGGGGGCAGTCCCGGCCTCCGCCCTCACCGCCCCGGCAGAAGCAAAAAAAGCCGCTTCACTCACAACACCATTCAAGACAAGATGACACAACCAACCAACAACCCAGTCGCCATCTACGGCCTAGGCAACATGGGCTTCCCACTGGCCGAACGCGTGGGCGCCCAATTCGCCACGCAGGTGTTTGACCTCGACGCCGCGGCGCTCGCCCGCGCCAAGGAAAAATTCGGCGGCGTCGCGATCACCTCGCCCGAAGACCTGAAGAACACGACCGTCGTCGTGCTGTGCCTGCCCAACCCGACCATCTCGCTGGCCGTGCTCGCGCAGATCGCGCCGCAGCTGCCGCGCGGCGCCGTGGTGCTCGAGACCAGCACGGTCAACCCCGAGCACATCCACGCCGAACAGAAGGTGCTCGCACCGTTCGGCATCGACGTGGTGGACGCCTCCATCATGGCCGGCGTCGGCCAGATGGTCGCGGGCTCGGCCTCGCTCGCGCTCGGCGGTGACGAGCAGGCGATTGCACGCGCACAGGGCGTGCTCGACGCCATCGCCACCAAGCAGGTCTACTTCGGCGCACTCGGCGCAGGTGCCGCAGCCAAGGTGATCAACAACGCCGTCGCCCACGCCGTGATGGTCGTGGTGGCCGAAGCCGGCGCCATGGCCACCGCCTCGGGCGTGGATTGCCAGAAGCTCATCACCCTGCTCTCCGATGCACAGATGGGCCTGCACCGCCCGCTCACCTACCGCTACGCCGACCGCATCGTCAACGGCGACTACGCAGGCGGCATGCCGCTGGACGCCGCCCGCAAGGACTCCGTCCTCGCCCTGCAACTCGCGCAGACGCTGGGCGTGCCGCTGTTCGCCATTCAGGGCTCGCACAGCGTCTACGACATGGGCGTGGCCGCAGGCCACGGCCGCGATGACTATGCCGCCGTAGCCAAGCTCTGGGCCGACTGGGGATGCCCGACCGTGCCAGCAAAAAAGGCATAAGAACGACCGCCAAGTGGGTTGGAGATTTCAACAGCGGGCCTTCAAAGTGAACCTGCCGCCGGAACCCACAACCACAACGGCGAGACAGGGCTTGAGACGAGGCGTCGCCGACGCAGACAGTACTTCCGTACGGCAAGGTGGCGCAACGAAGGATCAAGCCCTGTATCGCCGCCCAACAACGACCAACCCATCGAAGCCGCAAGGCTTCGTCACACCAATAACCAAGGGGAACAAAATGTCCATGTCCTTCAAGAACTTCACCCGCCGAGCAATGACTTTGGCCGTTGGCGCGCTGGCCATTGGCGCCGCCACCAGCTCCTGGGCCGCATGGCCCACTGACAGGCCCATCGAGCTGGTCGTCGGCTTCGCCGCTGGCGGCGGCACCGACATCACGGCCCGCACGGTCGCCCAGTTCCTCACCACCAAGACCGGCGCGCGCGTCGTCGTGGTCAACAAGGCGGGCGCCTCGGGCGAGATCGGTCTGGCCTACGTCGCCAAGGCCAAGCCCGACGGCTACACCCTCGGCATGACCAACATGCCCGGCCTCGTGACGCTGCCCATCGAGCGCCTCGGCAAGGGCCAGTTCAACAATGGCGATTTCGCCTACATCGCCAACATCGTGCGCGACCCGAGCGCGTTCAGCGTGCTCGCTTCGAGCAAGTACAAGAACCTGAACGACCTGATCGCCGACGCCAAGGCGCGTCCCGGCGAGATCACCTACGGCTCGACCGGCGTGGGCACGGACGATCACCTCGCGATGGTGCTGTTCCAGCGCCTGACCGGCGCGAAGTTCAACCACATCCCCTACAACGGCGCGGGCCCGCTGCGCACGGCCGTGCTCGGCGATCAGGTGGTGATCGGCGGCATGAATCTGGGCGAGGTGATGCCTTTCCGCGAGAAGGTGCGCATCCTCGGCCAGGCCAGCCCCGATCGCGCCAAGCTCGCACCCGACGTGCCGAGCTTCAAGGAGCAGGGCGTGAATCTGGTGTTCAACTCCGAGCGCGGCATCGTCGCTCCCAAGGGCATTCCTGACGACGTGAAGACCAAGCTCACCGAAGCCCTGCGCGACATCGCCAAGGACCCCGAGTTCCAGAAGCAGATGAGCAACCAGTTCACCGAGATGGACTACCTCGAGGGCGATGCGTGGAAGGCGCGACTTGACAAGCAGACCGAAGGCTTCAAGACCATCTGGGCCGAGTCGCCCTGGTCCGACAAGTAAATCGCGTCGCTCGGATCGACGAAGCGACAGCTCGACCGGTCACTGCGTGGCGCCCAGATGCGTGAGCAGACTGCGCATCGACGGCGACAGCCGTGACCAGTCGCGCCAGCACAGGCACAGGTGGCGCTGCGCCCAGGCATCCGTCAACGGGATGATCCTGAAGGGATGCTGGCGCCTGTAGCGCCGCGCCACGCCGATCGGCAGAATGCCCACGCCGATGCCGTGCGAGACCATTTCACAGACGCCCCCGAACGTCTTCATGCGGATGCGCAGCGCGATGTCGCGCCCCGCGCGGCTGGCGTGCTCCGCAATGTGCTCCTGCAGCGCACTGCCGCTCGTCAGGCCCACGAACTGCTCGCCGAGCACTTCGTTGAAGGCCAGCGACCTGCGGCCCTCCTTCGCGAGCCGGTGCTCGGCGGGCGCAATCAGCACCAGATGATCCTTGACGAGCGGCTGCAGCTGCAGATCCAGCCCCTGCGTCTGCACCACGTCGGAGACGATGCCCGCCTCAATCAGCCCGCTCGAGATGCCATGCGAAATCTCGGTGCTGGTGCGCTCTTTAAGATCCACCCGCAGCCGGGGCCGGGTCGCCAGCCACGGTGCGAGCTGGCGCGGCAGATACTCCGTCAACGCCACCGTGCTCGCGTAGAACACCAGCGTGCCGCGCGAGCCGCGCGCGAAATCGCTGAGCTCGCTCCTGAGCAGCTCCTGCTGCTGCAGAATGCGCCGAGCATGGTGCGCAAGCGCCTCGCCTGCCTCGGTGGTGATCACGCCGCGCGGCCTGCGTTCGAGCAGTTGCACGCCCGCGTCTTCCTCGATGCTGCGCAGCCGCTCGCTGGCGGAAGCCAGCGCGAGATGCGCGCGCGCCGCGCCCTGCGTGATGCTGCCCGCGTCCACCACGCAGAGAAACAGGCGAAGGTCGGACAGATCAAGTCGCATGGGTCGGGCTCTTTCGGATCGGTGGATCGGTGAGTCGGTGAGTCGGTGAGTCGGTGAAACGGTGACGCGGCAAGGACAGGGCAACGCCTTCGGCTGAACCGAAGGCTCGCGGCAAACAACCGCATTGTGCCAAGCGCGCTGCATCGATTCAATCCAGCCCCATGGACAGCCATTTCGCGACTGTTCCATGAAAGGAAAGAGGAACCCGCCATGCAAGCTTCCCCACTCAAATCCCACCCCACCGGATCGCATCTGGCGCTGCTGGCCCTGTGCACCGCGCTCGCGCTGGCGCGGGGCGTCTCGGTCATCGGCGACGCACAGGCTGCCGACCTGACGAGCCCGCCGACGCACTCGCCCGAGCAGGTCTACCAGATGGCGCTGGAAGCGCGCACCGAGCGCGACTACCCCGCCATGCTGCGCCTGCTGCGCGAAGCCGGTGAGGCGGGCGAGGTCCGCGCGCAGGAGCTGCTCGCGAGCGTGCTGCTCGCCGACCCGGGCCTCCACGGCAATGCGATCGCCACCGATCCCTGCGAGGCCCGCCGCTGGGCGCTCCGTGCGGCTGCGCAGGGCAGCGAAGTGGGCAAGCACCAACGAGCGCTGATCCATGGAATGCGCGATGCCTCCAGAAGCTGCGCGGCGGGCTGAGTGCCTGCCAACCCAAATGGTCGGTGGTTTCAAATAGCTGCAATACCTACGCAAATTCACCCATTTGGGTGATATGCAAGTCGCGCCGCTTGGCCTAGCATCGGCAGCACTCCGAATTGCCCATGCTCCGCCGTGAACACCCGAACGCCCGATCCCGCATCCTCTGACGACCATTTCGCGCCCAGCGCAGGAGCGGGGCATTGACGCGCTGGCTGCGTTGTTTCATGGCCCTGTGCCTGATGGTGCTGGCCGGTGGGCTGACACCCGCGTCGGCGGCGCAGCACGCGCCGGGCGCCTGCACGCCGCGCATCTTGGAAGTGCAGGCGGCCAAGGCTCCGGGTGATGGCGGCATCCGTCCCTCCGACGGCTGGGAGAAGGCCAAGGTGCCCGACTCGATGAACCGCCGCTGGCCCGGCTACGACGGCTCGGCCTGGTATCGCGTCGACTTTGACGCCTCCGCCTGCAGCGTGCCGGTGGCGCTCGGCATTGACGGCATCGGCGTTGCGGGCGCGGTGTACATCAACGACGATCTGCTGTGGCGCGACCCGTCGCTCGTCGAGCCGCTGTCGCGCAGCTGGAACGTGCCGCGATGGTGGGTGCTGCCCGCGGCGTCGCTGCACGCCGGAGTGAATTCGGTATGGCTGCACGTGGTGGGCCTTGCCGCCGTTGGCTCCGGGCCGGGTGCGCTGCGCCTGGGCGACGAAGCCAGCGTGCGTGCGCAGTTCGAACACGCGCAATGGCACCAGCGCACCATCTACGCCATCAACGCCGTGCTCTGCGGCATGGCGGGCCTGCTGTTTCTCCTGGTCTGGCTGCTGCGCCGCAAGGAGCCCGCCTACGGTTGGTTCGCGCTGATGTCACTGGCCTGGCTTGCCTACCTCAGCACCTACCTCGCCGCCTCGCCCTGGCCGTTTGCCGATTCGATCATGCGCTCGCGCGCGTCGATGGTGGCGCTCATCGTCTACGTGCTCGCCGCCTGCCTGTTCACCTTCCGCTACGGCGACCAGCGTCTGCGCTGGGCGGAGCGTGCGCTCTGGGTGCTTGCCGCCGTCGGCTCGGCGGCCTCACTGCTCGCGCCGCGTGCAGATGCCTCCGCCTGGTGGGGCGTGATCTGGCAGGTGGCGATGACGGTGTTTCTGCTCAATGCGCTGCAGTTCCAGTGGCATGTCTGGCGCGGCCCGCGCGAGCGGCCACGTCGGCGCCGCGACATGCTGCTGGCGCTGGTCTGGCTGGTGTTCGTGGTCGTCGCGCTGCACGACCTAAGCGGCATGCTCGGCTTCTGGGAGGTCGCGCGCAACTGGGCGGCGCTGAGCGGCCCCCTGATCATCGCGCTCATCATGCTGGTGCTGGGCACGCAGTTGGTGCAGGAGATGCGCGGCGTGGAGCGTTTCAATCGCGCGCTGGCCGACGGCATCGCCAACGCCCGCACGGAACTCGCCCAGGCCAACGAGCGCGAGCACGCTCAGGCGCTGCACAACGTGACGCTGCAGGAGCGCATGGGCATTGCGCACGATCTGCACAACGGGCTCGGCGCGAGCCTGGTGCGCGGAATGGCGATGGTGGAGCAGGCCAGCGAGCCGCTGCCCAACGAACGCGTGCTCTCCATTCTGAAGACGCTGCGCGATGACCTGCGCCAGATGATCGACTACAGCGCCAGCGGCGGCGCAGACACCGCCGTGCCCGACACGCCCGTGCAATGGATCGCGCCGCTGCGCCACCGCTTCACCCGCATCTTCGATGAGCTAGAAGTGGACAGCAGCTGGCAGGTCGCACCGCAGTGGCTGGACCCCGCACTGCGCCCGAGCGTGCTGCAAAGCCTCAACCTCTCGCGCCTGGTCGAAGACGCCCTCTCCAACGTCATCAAGCACAGCCGCGCCACCCGCGTGCGCGTGCGCTGCGAACAGCCGGACGCCACGCGCTTCGTCGTCTGCGTGGAGGACAACGGCGTCGGTTTCGACGTCACCAGCATGCAGCAGCAGCGCACCAGCGTCGGCATGCGCAGCATGACCGCCCGCGCCGCACACATCGCCGGCACGCTGACGATCGAATCCGGCACCTGCGGAACCCAGGTCGCCGTGGAAATCACGCTGCACAACAAGCCCTCCGACAGCGCCTTCGCACGGCTCTCCAGCTGACGAAGCGATCAGGGTCACGCTCAGAAAAGCAACAGCTTCACCCAGGGCGCGGCCAGCACATTGACGGCCCCGGCGATCATCATCACCAGAGACGCGACCACCGCAGGCGCTTCACCGCCCCATTGGCGGGCCTTGGCGACACCCGCGCCGTGGGCCGCACCGCCGAAGATCGAACCGGCGGCGAGCTTGCTGCGCACGCGGGGCAGCAGGCGCAGAACGGTCTCGCCCATGAGCATGCCGCTCACGCCGGTGAGCAGCACGAAGAGCGCCGCCAGATCGGTGGAGCCGCCGAGCACCTTTTCCGCCTCGATGGCGAACGGGGTGGTGATGCTGCGCACGGCCAGGCCCTTCTGCAGCTCCTCCGAGAGGCCGAACCACTGGGCGAACAGCACGGTGGTGCCGACCGAGACGACGCTCGCCACGACCACGCCGGTGGCGATCGACATCCAGTGCTTCTTCATCATCTGGCGGTTCTCATACAGCGGCAGCGCGAACGCCACCGTCGTGGGACCGAGCAGCCAGACCAGCCAGTGGGTCTGGGCGATGTATTGCGGATAGCTCACATGCGTGGCCAGCGCGAGCGCGATCAGCACGATGGGCGTCGCCACGATGGGCATGAGCAGCGGATGCGGATGGCTGCGGTAGACGCGCTTGTTGGCCCAGTAGCAGCCCACGGTGGCCAGCAGCGACAGCAGACCGATCATTTCATTGGACAACATGGAATTCACTCCTTGGGCGACCCCAGGTGCGCGTCACGGGTGGAGCGGCGACGCGCGAACCACAGTTCAAGCCGATAGACACGGTCCACCGCAAGCGCGGTGACGACCATCACGCAGGCCGTGCTGGCGACGATCACGGCCAGAATCCGCAGGCCCTGATGGCGCACCAGATCGCCGTATTCGGTGATCACCAGCATCGCGGGCACGAAGAACAGCAGCATCTCTGCGAGCAGCCAATGGGTGCCGCCTTGGAGCCACTGCACTTTGACGAGACCGGTGAACAGCCCCACCGCCAGCAGCCCGAAGCCGATCAGACCGGCCGGCATGCTCCAGCCAAAGCGCTGGCGCACCAGGTCCATGGCGGCCCAGATGCCGCTGAGCAGCATGATCTGCAGCACGATGCGTGCGCCCTGCCGGAGCGCAGCCCACCACGCGGGCGCGTGGGCCAGAGCGTTGGAGGTTTTGGAAGTCATGCCCAGAGTCTAGGGTTTTCACTTACATTCGTAAAATGACTTATTCTTATTTTTTCCATTCTCTTTTAGAATAGCTATCCCGCCATGGACCTGCGAGCCCTGCGCTACTTCATCGAAGTCGTCCGCCAGAACGGCTTCACCCGCGCCGCCAGCGCGCTGCACGTGACCCAGCCGACCATCAGCAAGATGGTCAAGGCGCTGGAAGACGAGCTCGGCGGCCCGCTGCTGCTGCGCGAGGGCCGCAGCGTGCGGCTCACGGACGCGGGCAAGGTGGTCTATGGGCACGGCCTCGCGCTGCTCGACGAGGCCAGCCGCCTGCGCCAGGAGGTGGCCGAAGTCGACGGCATCGCGCGCGGCGAACTGAGCGTGGGCATCATGCCGACGGCGGGGCACTACATGGCTCCGGTGGTCGCGCTGTTCCAGAAGCGCCATCCGGGCGTGGCCCTGCAGGTGGACGAACAGGGCGCCAGCGCGCAGAGGCAGGCGCTGCTCGACGGCCAGCTCGACATGGCGCTCGGCCTGCTGAGCGGACCCGACCCCGAGCTGCAGACCACGACCATCGCCCGCCAGACGACGCGCGTGGTCATGGCGGCGCACCGGGTGGACGATGCGAACGCGCCGCTTGCCTGGCGCGATCTGCAGGGCGAACCCTTCGTGCTCTACACGCCCGGCTTCAAGCTGCACCAGGCGGTGCTCGAGCACTGCGCACTTGCGGGTTTCGAGCCGCACATCCGCATGCAGTCGCGCTACTGGGACTTCATCGGCGACCTGGTCGCGCAGGACGTGGGCATCGCCGTGATGTTCGAGCACGTGATCGCCCGCTACGACCCGACGCGCGTGGCAAGCCGTCCGCTGGTCGATCCCGCGCTCAGCTGGGACGTGGCGCTGATGTGGCGCCCCGGCTATCTCTCACGCGCGGCGCGGGCGTGGCTGGAATGCGTGCGGGAGATCTATCCCGCGTCGTCCATGGCCGCGCTGCAATGACGGCCGCGCCGCCTTTTTTCTTTCTGGGTCGCGTGCGCCACCGCGCTCCTCGGGCCAGGGGCTGGCACCCGTCGCCCATGACGACGGGCAGCCTCTCGACCGATCGCGCGGTGGCGCACGCCGCATCGCACCTCCACGTTGCGATCGACCACTCCTCCCGACTCCCCACTATGTTGTCTGTCGTTTTTACGTCCTTGGCCCTCATCCGGCATCACCCAATTGGGTTATTCGAAACACTTGATTACACTGAATGAAGCGTTCAGGAAGCAACGCGCCATTCAGACAACGACCCGCCGTTGGAGAGGAGTTTCACAGAGATGTCGCAAACTGAGGAACATGGCCTGGTGCCGCTGATCGGATCCATCTACGAGGCCTCCATGGCACCGGAGAAATGGCCCGATTTTCTGGCGCGCTTCGCCGCGACCTTCCAGTCCGAGCAGGCGCTGATGTGGGCCCATGACTTCAACGACCAATCGGCTGACCTCATCAGCGGTCCGACATCCATTGGATGCACGCTCGGTGTCGACGATTTCTTTCTCGACGGCTATACCCGGCATTTCTGTCACTGCAATGTGTGGCTGGAAAACGAGCATCTGCACCACGAAGGCCACATCGTCAACTCCAGCCGGTTGAGTCCCGACGGCAGGCTGCCGTCCACCGAATGGTTCGGTGACTGGCTGAAGCCGCAGGACCTGTTCTATTCGTTCGCGGCCGTGGTCGAAAAGCGCAACCACCGCTCGTTCAACGTCACCGCGCTGAGGGCCAAGTCGCATGGCCCCTACACCCCCTATGAAGAGCAGCAACTGCGCACGCTGATGCCGCACCTGCAGACGGCCTTTGCGCTGCATCGCAGGCTGCACCGCGCCGAAGCGCTGGCGCAGGCGTCGCTGGGACTGCTGGACCGACTTCCGCTGGGCATCGTGCTGCTGGATGCGAAGGCCCAGGTGCTGCACGCCAACGCGCGGGCGCACGCGCTCGCGCGGGAATCGGGACTCCTTCAGATCAAGGGCCAATTTCTGGGCGAGGAAGAATTGCATGCCCTCCGGCCGGCGGACGATCTGCGGCTGCAGGCCAGCATGCGCCGCGCCGTCTCCACCGGGCTGGGAGTGCCGATACAGGCCGGTCAGGGCATGCGGCTGCAGGGCCTGATGCACGATCTGCACTTGCTCATCAGCCCCCTGCCCCACCACACTGAGCCGTTCGGAGCGCGCGCCGCGGCGGCCGTGTTCATCAGCGACCCCACGGCCGTGCTGCATGAACTCGATGCGGTGCTCCGCACCTGCTACGGGCTGAGCATGGCGGAGTCGCTGCTGGCCCAGGCGCTGGTCAATGGTCTGAGCGTGCGGGAGTACGCCGAAGAACGCGACCTGTCGGTCCACACCGTGCGCGTGCAGCTCAAATCGATCACCAGCAAGGTGGGCGTGAGGCGACAGACGGAGCTGGTCCGCACCATTCTCAACGGGCCGGCCATGCTGCAGTGGAGCGCCGCGGCACGTCCAAACTCCACGCAGACCCGGTGAGAACCGGCCGATGTCGCGACCACGGCCTCCATAATCCACCCTTGCCCACGCACAATCCTCACCCTCCATGGACCTGCTCAAAGACCACACCGTTTTCATCACCGGCGCCGGCCAGGGCATTGGCAAGGCCGTGGCGCTGGGCATCGCGGGCATGGGCGCGCAGGTGTTCGCAAGTGACGTGAACGAGGACGCCGCCGCCGAGACTGCCGCGCTGATCCGCGAGAGCGGCGCCAGCGCACGCGGCCTGCAGCTCGACGTGACCGATGGCGCGGCCTGCACAAGCATGGCCGAGCTGGTCGCCAAGGAGATGCCGCATGGCCACCGGCTGCTGCTGGTGAACAACGCGGGCGTGCGGCCCCGTCACGCCTTCGACAGCGAGGACCGCGACAGTGAATGGCAGCGCACGCTGGACATCAACCTCGGCGGCACGCGCAACATGATCCACGCGTTCCAGGCGCTGCTCGCCTCCACCGGCGGCAGCGTGGTGAACATGGGCTCGATTGCGGCGTCGCGCGCGGCGGCCGGCTCCATCGCCTATTCCACCTCCAAGGCCGCCGTGGAGATGCTCACCAAGGTGATGGCGCTGGAACTCGCGCCCCAGGGCATCCGCGTGAACGCGGTGTCGCCGGGCGTGATGCTCACCGCGATGACCGAGTCGACCCGCAAGGACCCCAAGCACGTGGAGTACATCATGCGCCGCGTGCCGCTCAAGCGCTACGGCGATCCGGCCGAGCTGGCCGGGCCGATCGCGTTCCTGGGCTCCCCGCTCGCCAGCTACATCACCGGCACCGTGCTGCGGGTGGACGGCGGCTATCTGATTTCCTGAGCCAAGATGAACGCACCGAGAAGAAACACGCTCCACAAACCCACGCTGCGCAAGCCCGAGCTGCGCCAGCGCAACGCAGGATTCGAGCGCGAGCCCCGCGCCAAGAGCAACGAACCCACGCGCCTGCTGTGCTTTCACAAGCCCTACGGCGTGCTCAGCCAGTTCACGCCCGAGGGCCGCTGGCGCGGGCTCAAGGACTTCATCGACGTGCCGGACGTGTACGTCGCGGGCCGGCTCGACGCCGACAGCGAAGGCCTGCTGCTGCTGACCAACGACGGTCTGCTGCAAGCGCATATCTCCAGCCCCAAGTTCAAGATGGACAAGACCTACCTGATCCAGGTCGAAGGCATCCCCGACGAGGCCGCGCTGCAGCGCCTGCGCGATGGCGTGCAGCTCAATGACGGCCTGACGCTGCCTGCGCAGGCGCGCCGCATCGACACGCCTGAATGGCTGGGCCAGCGCGATCCGCCGATCCGCGTGCGCCAGAACATTCCGGATTGCTGGATCGAACTCATCATCCGCGAGGGCCGCAACCGCCAGGTGCGGCGCATGACCGCCGCCATCGGCCACCCCACGCTGCGGCTCGCGCGCGTGGCCATCGGCCCGTATGCGCTGCAGGGCATCGAACGTGGCCAATGGGTGGATGCACCGCCGCCGATCTGAGCGCGTGTTTGCGATCTCCGGGATCAGGCGGACGACAGGTACCAGGCGCCAAACACCAGCAGCCCCAGCACGACCAGCGCCGCGAGCCCAAGCAGCTGCAGCGACTCCAGATAGAGACAGCGCTTGCCGTTGCGCTCGTAGCTGAAGCCCGCCCCAGCGCCTCTGGGCTGAGAGCGCATGCGGCGCGCGTCTTCCCATTCGTACCCCGGCAGACACACCGCCGCCACCGCCTTGCCCAGCCCGAGCAGGAACACCTCGCCCACCCATTGGCCGATGACGTCTCCCAGCATGCCGCGCCTCCCTTCGAGTGAATTTCCTCCAAACGCTTGAGTGCGCAACAGTGCGTACTCAAGGCATCGGCTGACACGATTTCTCCACAGCCGCTCTATCGTAGCAGCAAGGATTTTTTTCTCGTCATCCACCCCGATCTTCGTTCAGGAGCTTCACCCATGTCCCAGCTTCACCCCGACGTCAGCAGTCGCGACCACATCAGCGGCGACACCCGTGCGCCCATCGTGCTGGTCGAATATGGCGACTACCAGTGCCCCTATTGCGGTGCGGCGGCCGCCATCGTCCAGCGCATCCAGAAGCGCTTCGGCAACGAACTGTGCTTCGTGTTCCGCAACTTCCCGCTGTCCATGCACCCCGAGGCGCAGAACGCGGCCGTGGTGGCCGAGTTCGCGGCCCGGCATGGCAAATTCTGGGAAGCGCATGACGCGCTCTACGCCAACCAGCGCTCGCTGGGCGGCCCGTTCTACGTGCAGCTGGTGAAGTCGCTCGGCCTGTCGGAGTCGGACCTCGAGCAGGCACTCAGAAACGACGAGTTCGAAGAACGCATCCGCGACGACATCGCGAGCGGCGAACGCAGCGGCGTGACCGGCACGCCCGCGTTCTACGTGAACGGTGAAAAGTTCGATGCGCCGGGCGGCTTTCAGGTTCTCGAGGCGGTGATCGAGGAACTGCTGCGCCCCACGCGCTGACCGCTCATTGCGCGAGCGTCGGATACAGCGTCTGCAGCACCTGCGCGAGCGTGCGCTGGAGCAGCAGTTCGGTCGCCTGAAGCTCCGCCCGCTGGGCCGATGACAGCGGGGCGTCCGACCCTGCCGCCCCTGCAGCTCCCGCCGCATCGACGGCGGACGGCTCCGGCGACAGCGCACGCAGCTTCGCCCAGAGGCTTCGCCATTCCTCGGCGTGCTGCTGCACCGCTGCCTGCACTGCGGCGCTCCACTGCTGGGGCGCCGATGGTGCGGTGTAGCGGCCACGCCCGCGCCCGAAATGCGAGATCACGATGTACTTGAGCAGCGCCTGCGCGGCCATGGCGGTGAGGTAGTCGTCGGAGAGTCGAAAGCGCTGCGACTCCTGATCGAACATCTTGTTCGCGCCCCAGGCCGCGCCCGCGAAGGTGACCGCGCCGACCAGCGCGCCGAGAATCGCGCCGGTGCCCAGCGTCAGCCCGCCCGTCACCAGATCCGCACCGATGCCCGTGGCCGCGCCGGCGGTGACCGCGCCCCAGAGGCTGGCGGCCTGCGCGTCGTGCGGCGTGCTGATCTGCAGATCGGTCTTGAGCTGCTGCTGGATCTGGCTGGCCGCATCGCCGTCGAGCTGGTGCAGCTGCAGCAGCCGCTGCGTGGCGCGCACGTCGATCTTCTGCAGCGCCGCGAGCAGCCGCTTCATGGCCTCGCGCGCCTCGGGCGGCACATCCTCCTGCGCGGTCTTGCCGAGCTTCTGCGAGAGCTTGCCGATGGTGCTGATCGCGCGGTCCCAGAGCTTGCCGGAGGACCCCTGATCCGCGGTTTCCTCCACCTGAGCCGACTGCATCAGCTGCGCGGCCAGCGCCGCGATGCTGGCCGATTCACGCTCGCGCTGGCGCTGTTCGCGATCGGCCAGAATGCGTTCGTAGGCCGGCAACTTGTCGGCGGGCAGCAGCGGCGCAATGCTCTGCAGCATGCGCCGCTCGTGCCACCAGCTGCGGGTGAACGCATCGAGCACGAGCACATCGTGCACCGTCTCGCTGAACGGCTGCACCGCCGTCCGCCAGCGCTCCAGATCGGCGGAGGTCTGCTCGGGCGTGGTGTCGCTGCCGATCTGGTTGAGCAGAATGATCACGGGCTTGCGCATCCACGCGAGGATGCGCATCTCGGCCTCCCAGTAGCCCGCATCGGCCGGGTCCTCGGCGGCATTGACCAGATAGAGCATCACGTCCGCATGGTCCCGCGCCGCCACCAGCGCGCGCTGGCTCATGTAGAACGGCTTGTCGCGCCAGCGGTCCCACACGTTGGAGAGAAACCAGCCGAGCGGATTGCCCTGCTGCTTGAGGCGTTCATACAGCCGCACCGAATCGCCGAAGCCCGGCGTGTCCCACAGCCAGAGCTGATCGCCCTGCGCCGTGGTCTGCAGCAGATAGCGCTGCGACTGGCTGGTCACATGCGCGGCGTCCTGAACCTCGCCCACATCGTCGGCCAGCAACGTGCGCGTGAGCGTGGTCTTGCCGATGTTGGTGTGCGAGAGCAGGCACCATTGGATCTGCTGGGTGCTGGAGGCGGACTCTGGGATGTGGGTATCAGGCATGGCCAATGATCGCTTGGAATGGCTGCGGTTTACAACTCGCGGGCGGCACGGAGAGAAGTTCTGGCACCCCTACGGCACCCACACCGCCGCCAGCCCCGCGTTTCGCACAAACTCCCCCCACAGCTCGCGCCGCTCCTGCACCCGCTTGGGCGCTCCGGTGTTGCGCTCGGCGAAATCCTGCGTCCACAGCCAGATCGCGGCGTTCTGGCCCCAGCGTTCGCGGGCGGTCTGCAGCAGTTCGCCGTGGATTTCTGCCTCGGGCGTCGCCGCCATGTTGATGAGCAGGACGGCCGCCGCATCCACGCCCTTGCCCGCCACCGACGCGGCGGAGGGCAGCTTGGCACCGTAGGCGAGCGCGTGCTCGATCACCAGATGCGCGCCCGCGCCGTACTGCGAGGCGACGAATGCGTCGAGGGTCTTGCGGCGCTCGGGCGTGATCTCGAAGCTGTAGGGCAGCACATGCAGCGTGACGGCGAGCCCGCCGAAATCGCGCTGCAGATTCTGGAAATACGGCTGGGTGAGCGGCAATGGCACATTGCGGTTCAGCCACGCAAGGCGCAGCCCCTGCCAGAGCGCGCACAGCAGGCGCGGCGCGATCACCAGCAGGCCCAGCAGCGCGGTGTAGGCGATCACCCATTGCTGGCCGCGCGAGAGATGGGACATGCGGTCGGCCACGGTGGGCGCCGCGACGCTGCTGCTGACCCAGCCGCGCAGCGATTCGATGTCGGCCAGCGACCAGGGCGCGGCGCCAAGCAGCCACTGCACCGGCGCGAAGACGCCGTTGAGCAGCTGCTGCACCATGGGCGCCGAGAGAAATGTGCTCTCCCACCCCACCTGATATTCGTTCGTCAGCCCCGTGGCCCAGAGCGACGCGAGCGCGCCCACTGCCATCATCGCCGCGCCGAGGTGCAGCCACAGCAGCCACTGCGCATGCCGCGCCCTGGCGCTGAGCAGCCACCAGTTGCGCTCGAAGGCCAGCGCCATTCTGCGCAGACCGCCGCCGCCCGCCACCGGCAGGCGCGCGCGCAGCTTGCCACGCCAGCCGCCCACCGCGTCCACAGGTGCAGACGAGGCATTGGCAGGCTGGAGCACCACGGGCGCGGCATGGCCCGAGCGCAGCAGCGAGCGCACCCAGCTCACCAGCATCCACAGATAGACCAGCAGATTCCACAGCACGATGCCAAGCAGTGACGGCGCGAGCAGGTCCACGCGGTGCGGATCGGTGAAGCGGTGCAGACAGAAGCCGAGCACCAGCGCGCCGACCAGCACCGCGAACGGCACCCAGCGGGCGATGCCGGGCGCCTGCTTCCAGACCTGGCGAACGTCCTCGGGCAACTGGCTGGCCGCGATGATGCGCTGGGCACGCTGTTCAATGAAGTTCAGAAACTGCGCGCGGCTGGCCGAGCCGCCTCTGGAGTCGGGACTGCCGATCGCATGCAGCGTGTCGTGCGTGA
This sequence comes from Diaphorobacter caeni, assembly GCF_015354245.1. GTDB lineage: Bacteria > Pseudomonadota > Gammaproteobacteria > Burkholderiales > Burkholderiaceae_C > Diaphorobacter_A > Diaphorobacter_A caeni. Next base: position 174,716 of record NZ_JADKYZ010000005.1, on the reverse strand, counting down.
TGGCCGCGCAGCGCGCGGCATCGGGCAGCGCTTCGTTGGGCGCTGCGGTTTCGATGGCATGGGCCAGAAGAATGTCGCGGGCGGAGCTGGATCGCATCGCCGGATGTTACCCGCTGCGCCGCTCGCCCGTCGGGCCGGGAACGCGGCCCGACCGTGCGCTGGATACCCCTACGGGCAGGCTGGCTTGCGCCCATGTCACACGGAGCAATAGACAGCCAACTTGCGCCATATACACACCATCCAAAGACAACGGCACACAAAATGCATCAACTTCCATATCCGACACACGCCGTTCGCCCGCCAAATCCACAAGGGTTTTTACTTATGCGTTTTTATTATTTGCGAATCACATTCTCAATATCTCAGAATGCGCATTGAGCATAGTCAAAACACGATGGAACTCCGACAACTGGAAGCCTTTGCCGCGGTCATGTCCACGGGCAGCGTCACCGCGGCCGGACGTGCGCTGGGCCGTTCCCAGCCGGCCGTCACGCGCCTCGTGCAGGAGCTCGAAGCGGAGATCGGCTACCCCCTGTTCAGCCGCAACGGCCCGCGCGTATCGCCCACCGAGCAGGCGTTTCTGCTGTTCGAGGACGTGGAGCACGCGCTGCAGAGCCTGCAGCAGATCCGCCGCCGCGCCAAGGAGATAGAGCACGGCCTCAAGCGCCCGCTGCATCTGCTGGCCACGTCGGCGCTGGCCTCCGGGCTGATTCCGGCGGCGCTCGCACGGCTCGAAGCCTCGGGCAACGACGCCGCCGCATCGCAGATCCATCTGCGCAGCGCCTCGCCCGAGCGCGTGGCGCACGGCGTGCTCACCGGCTCCGCGCAGCTTGGCGTGACCAGTCTGCCGCTCGAGCACCGGGGTCTGCAGGTGCACTGGATCGCCGAGGCGCCCTGCGTGGCCGTGCTGCCCGAGGACGATCCGCTGGCTGCCCGCGATGTCGTGCCGCTCGCCGAACTCGCAAAGCGCCGCCTGATCACCATGGCCAACCCGTACCGCTTGCTCGGCCGGCTCGACGGCGCGTTCGCGGCCGCCTCCGGCGCCACCGACCACGCCAACGCGCCTCCGTTCATCAAGACGAACTCCAGCGTCAACGCCATGGCCGCCGTGCGCGCGGGGCTCGGCGTTTCCGTGCTCGAGCCGGTGACCGCGCTCGGCCTGCCGCTCGACGGTCTGGCCGTGCGTGCGCTGGATACCCACATTCCGTTTCTGTTCGGCGCGGTCTCCCAGCAGACCGCGCCCTTCACTCCCGCCATGGATGCGCTGTGCAGCGCGCTCGCCGATGCCGCCGCCGCGCTGCTGCCCGGCTTCGTGCTGCATGACGCGAGCCGGCACGCAGAACTGCTGCTGCAGCACGCGCTGTCGGCCACGCCCACGGGCCATGCCGCTGCGCATCCGTTTTCCGAACAAGAAGAAGAGAACCCACAATGACTCAACCCACAACTGCGCCCACCATGGTGCCCACCACGGCCACACCACCGCAGGGCCTTGACGCGCTGGAAGCCCGCGTGCGCCAGGACCTCGTCTGGCTCGACCTGCCCGCCAAGAACTGGCTGCCCACCACCGAAGTGGATGGTGAGGCGGTGCTGCCCGTGGCCGTGATCGGCGGCGGCATGGGCGGCATGGCCGCATCGGCCGCGCTGCGCTTTCTCGGCGTGGAAGCGCCGATCTTCGACCGCGCCCCCGCCGGTTTCGAGGGCCCCTGGGCCACCACCGCGCGCATGGAAACGCTGCGCTCGCCCAAGACGCTCACCGGCCCCGCGCTCGGCAAGCCCGCGCTGACCTTCCGCGCCTGGTTCGAATCACAGTTCGGCACCGAAGAATGGGATGCGCTCGACAAGATCCCGCGCCTGCAGTGGATGGACTATCTGCGCTGGTACCGCAAGGTGCTGGCGCTCGACGTGCGCAACGAGCACACGCTGCTGGCCGTGCACCCGCGCGCCGACGGCGTGGTGCAGCTCGACCTGCGGACGCCCGAGGGCGCACGCACTGTGCTCGCCCGCCATGTGGTGCTGGCCACGGGCCGCGATGGTCTGGGTGGTCCCTGGGTGCCGCCCATTTCCGAGAAGCTGCCGCGCAGCGTGTGGGCGCACTCGTCCGACGAGATGGACTACGCGACGCTCGCGGGCAAGCGCGTGGGCGTGGTCGGCGCGGGCGCGTCGGCCATGGACAGCGCGGCGACGGCGCTCGAGAGCGGCGCGGCCAGCGTCGATCTGCTGATCCGCCGCACTGACATTCCACGCGTCAACAAGGGCAAGGGCGCAGGCAGCCCCGGCCTGACCCACGGCCATCAGAGCCTGTCCGACGAATGGAAGTGGAAGATCCGCCACTACATCAACGTGCAGCAAGTGCCGCCTCCTCGCGGCAGCACGCTGCGGGTGTCGCGCCATGAAAACGCGCGCTTCAATCTGGGCACCTCGATTCTCGATCTCGAATGGGTGAACGACGAAATCCGCGTGACCACCAACAAGGGCGTGTTCAAGCTCGATTTCCTGATCTTCTCGACCGGCTTTCGCATCGACTGGAGTCAGCGCCCCGAGTTCGCGGCGCTCGCGCCGTTCGCGCGTTCGTGGAAGGACCGCTTCACCCATCCCGCAGGCGAGGACGACCAGGAACTCGCCGATTCGCCCGACCTCGGCCCCGCGTTCGAGCTGCAGGAAAAGACACCCGGCGCCTGCCCCGGTCTCTCGCGCGTGCATGTGTTCTCCTACCCCGCCGCGCTCTCGCAAGGCACGATCTCGGGCGACATCCCGGCCGTGAGCGTGGGCGCGCAGCGCATCGCCCAGGGCATCGCCAGCACGCTCTACGCAGAAGACATCGACTGGCATTTCGGCAATCTGCAGACCTTCGAGGAACCCGAGGTCTTCGGCGACGAGTGGACGCCCGCAGCGCCCCCCGTGCAAGAGGAAGTGCCATCATGATCGGCTGGCTGCTGCGCCGCCTGGCGCAGGCGATTCTCGTCGTGCTGCTGATGACGATGATCGTCTTCGTGGGCCTGCACGCCATCGGCAATCCGGTGGACATTCTGATCGGCCAGGACGTGGACCAGGTCGAGCGCGCGCGCATCATCGCCGAGCTCGGGCTCGACCAGCCGCTGTGGCGCCAGTACCTCGGCTTTCTGAACGGCGCGCTGCACGGCAATCTGGGCAACAGCTTCGTCTACAACGTGCCCGCCATCGAGCTGATCTTCCAGCGCCTGCCCGCCACGCTGGAGCTCGCCGTCGCGGCGCTGCTGCTGGCCGTACTGCTGGGCGTGCCGCTCGGCCTGTACGCCGGGCTCTATCCCGACAGCTGGTTCTCCAAATCCATCATGGCCGGCAGCATCGTGGGCTTCTCGCTGCCCACGTTCTGGGTCGGCCTCATGCTGATCATGACCTTCAGTGTCTCGCTCGGCCTGCTGCCCGCGAGCGGCCGCGGCGACACGGTGCAGGTGCTGGGATCGCAGTGGTCCTTCCTCACCGCCAATGGCCTGAAGCACATGCTGCTTCCGGCGATCAATCTGTCGCTGTTCAAGATCTCGCTGGTGATCCGCCTCACGCGCGCCGGCGTGCGCGAGGTGCTGCCGCTCGATTTCGTGAAGTTCGCGCGCGCCAAGGGCCTGTCGCCTTTGCGCGTGATCGGCGTGCACGTGCTGCGCAACACCATGATCCCGCTGGTCACCGTGCTCGGCCTTGAACTCGGCTCGACCATCGCGTTCGCCGTGGTCACCGAAAGCATCTTCTCGTGGCCCGGCGCGGGCAAGCTGATTCTGGACAGCATCAACGCGCTCGACCGGCCCGTGATCGTGTCCTATCTCGTCGTCGTGGTGTGCCTGTTCGTCACGCTCAATCTCATCGTGGACATCCTCTACAAGGTGCTCGATCCACGCGTGCGTCTGGAGGGTGCAGCATGAGCCAGCCCATCACCAATGCAAGTTCCGCCGCCGCGGCTCCCGTCAAGCAGGAGTCGCCCTGGCGCGAGCATCTGCGAGACTTCTTCGCCTCGCGCCTGGCGCTGTTCGGCCTCGTCGTCGCCGCGCTGCTGATTCTGGCCGCGCTGTTCGCGCCGTGGATCACGCCGCAGAACCCGTATGACCTGATGCAGCTGGACGTGATGGACGCGCGCCTCACGCCCGGCACCATGAACGGGCTCGACACCTTCCGCTACGTGCTCGGCACCGACGGACAGGGCCGCGACCTGTACTCGGCCATTCTCTATGGTCTGCGCATCAGCCTGATCGTCGGCGTCGGCTCGGCGCTGATCGCGGGCGTGATCGGCACGCTGCTCGGCCTGCTCGCCGCCTATGCGGGCGGCAAGACGGATGCGCTGATCATGCGCCTCGTCGACCTGATCCTCTCGTTCCCGTCGATCCTCGTGGCGATGATGATCCTCGCGTGGCTGGGCAAGGGCGTGGGCAACGTGGTGCTCACGCTCGTCATTCTGGAATGGGCCTACTACGCGCGCACCGCACGCGGCCAGGCGCTGGTCGAACGCCGCAAGGAATACGTCGAGGCCGCGCACTGCCAAGGCATTCCGAACTGGCGCATCATGGTCAAGCACATCCTGCCGAACTGCCTGCCGCCGCTGATCGTCATCGGCACGCTGCAGATCGCGCGTGCCATCACGCTGGAAGCCACGCTGAGCTTTCTCGGCCTCGGCGTGCCGGTCACCGAGCCATCGCTCGGCCTGCTGATCTCCAACGGCTACCAGTACATGCTCTCGGGCGAGTACTGGATCAGCTTCTATCCCGGCATCGCGCTGCTCGTCACCATCGTGGCGATCAACCTCGTGGGCGACCGCCTGCGCGACGTGCTGAACCCAAGGAACGTGAAATGAACGGCACGACCAATCCCTCGGTGCCGACCCTCGAGGTGCGCCATCTGCGCACCGAATTCGACACCCGCGCCGGTGTGCTCAAGGCGGTCGACGATGTCTCGTTCACCATCGGACGCGGCCGCATTCTGGGCCTCGTCGGCGAATCGGGCTCGGGCAAGTCGGTGACCGGCTTCTCCATCATGGGCCTCGTCGATGCGCCCGGCCGCGTGGCCGGTGGCGAGATCCTGTTCCAGGGCCGCGACCTCACGAAGATGCCGCCGCGCGAACTGCGCACGCTGCAGGGCAACCGCATCGCGATGATCTTCCAGGATCCGATGATGACGCTGAACCCCGTGCTGCGCGTGGACACGCAGATGATCGAGGCGGTGCAGGCGCACGCCAAGGTCAGCAAGGCGGAAGCCCGCGAGCGCTCGCGCGAGACGCTCGGCATGATGGGCATTCCCAGCCCCGAGGAGCGCCTCAACGCCTATCCGCACCAGCTCTCGGGCGGCATGCGCCAGCGCGTGGCGATTGCCATCGCGATGCTGCACCGGCCCGACCTGATCATCGCCGACGAGCCCACCACGGCGCTGGACGTGACGATCCAGGCGCAGATTCTTTCCGAGGTGCAGAAGCTCGCACGCCAGCACGGCACCTCGCTCATCTGGATCACGCACGACCTCTCGGTGGTTGCCGGTCTGGCCGATGAAGTGGCCGTGATGTACGCGGGCCGCATCGTCGAGCACGGCAGCGTGGACGCGGTGCTCGACCACCCCATGCACCCCTACACCGCGGGCCTCATCGGCAGCCTGCCGGGCAACAACAGGCGTGGCGAGCGGCTCAGGCAGATTCCCGGCATGACGCCGAACCTGCTGCATCTGCCCGCCGGTTGCGCCTTCGCGGCGCGCTGCGCGCGTGCGGACGGCGCGTGCACTGCCCCGCCCGAGCTGACCGAGCCGCGGCCGGGCAGGCAGCTGCGCTGCTTCCATCCCCTCATTGAAGAAGGAGCGCACGCATGAGCCTTCCACAGGACAAGCTGGACTTCGCGCCCGTCATTGAACTCAAGGGCGTGAGCAAGCGCTTTGGCGAACAGAAACCGGGCCTCGTGAGCCGGGCGCTGCAGAGCGTGGGCCTTGAAAAGCCAGCGCCGATCACGCGCGCCGTCGACCGGGTCGATCTGCTGGTGAAGCCGGGAGAGGTCGTTGGTCTCGTCGGCGAATCGGGCTGCGGCAAATCGACGCTCGGCCGCATCGCGACCGGCCTGCTCGCGCCATCGGATGGCGAGGTGCTGATCAACGGCCGCCATTTCGCCGACATGACCCCGCAGGAAAAGCACGCCGCACGCCTGTCGGTGCAGATGATTTTTCAGAACCCGTACGCGAGCCTGAATCCGCGCCTGCGCGTGGACGAGATCGTCGGCGAGGCCGCACGCATCCACGGCCTCGTGGACAGCGCGGGCTTTGACGACTATGTCTGCGCGCAGCTCGAGCGCGCCGGACTCGACCCCGCGCTGCGCAGCCGCTATCCGCACCAGTTCAGCGGCGGCCAGCGCCAGCGCATCGGCATTGCTCGCGCGCTCGCGGTGCAGCCGTCGATGCTGGTCTGCGACGAGGCGGTGGCCGCGCTCGACGTGTCGATCCAGGCGCAGATCCTGAACCTGTTCATGGACCTGCGCGAAGAGCTCAACCTCACCTACCTCTTCATCAGCCACGACCTCGGCGTGGTCGAGCATCTCTCCGACCGCGTGGTGGTGATGTACCTCGGCCGCGTGATCGAGTCCGCGCCGGTCGAAGAACTGTTCGCGCACCCCAACCATCCCTACACCCAGGCGCTGCTCGCCGAAGTGCCGAACATGGGTGCGCGCCACAAGACCTACACGGCGATCAAGGGCGAAATTCCCAGCCCGCTCAACCCACCGGGCGGCTGCCACTTTCATCCGCGATGTCCGCACGCCATGCCGCGCTGCACGGTGGAAGCACCGCAGCTCAAGGGCATCGCCATCCAGCATGTGAGCGCCTGCCATCTCAACGACGGCGGCGCCGCGTGAGACGCATTCATTCCCCTCATTCAGAACATACGAACCTCAAGGAGTCAGCCATGAACAAAGTCCTTCTCTCCACCCTCACCGCCGCGCTGCTGTCGGCCGGCATGGCCGCGCATGCGGAGAACCTGAGCATCGGCTTCGCCGACCCGCTGTCCTCGCTCGACCCGCAGCTCAACAACCACGCGGGTGACCGTTCGGTGGCGCTGCATTTCTGGGACCTGCTCATCGAGAACAAGTGGAACAAGCTGCAGCCGGGCCTCGCCGAAAGCTGGAAGAACCTCGACCCCACGACCTGGGAATTCAAGCTGCGCAAGGACGTGAAGTGGCAGGACGGCAAGCCCTTCACCGCCGATGACCTGATCTACTCGTACACGCGCGGCAAGGGCGTGCCGGGCAGCGTCGCGACCTACGCGGGCTACCTGCGCACCATCGAATCGATGACCGCCAAGGACGCGCACACGCTGATCGTCAAGACCAACACGCCCAATCCCGATCTGCCGCTGAACCTCGCGTCGGTGCATGTGGTGAGCAAGCACGTGGGCGAGAAGTCCTCCACCGAAGACTACAACTCGGGCAAGGCCATGGTCGGCACCGGCCCCTACAAGTTCGTCTCGTACACGCCGGGCGACCGCGTGATCATGGAGCGCAACGACGCGTACTGGGGCCAGAAGCAGATCTGGGAGAAGGTCAACTACCGCTACATCAACAACGCCGCAGCCCGCACCGCAGCGCTGCTCGCGGGTGACGTGGACGTGATCGACAAGGTGTCGGTGTCCGACCTCGCCAAGCTCAAGAGCGCGTCCAACGTGAGCGTCTATCCCTACGACGGCCTGCGCGTGATGCTGCTGCAGCCGAGCTTCAGCGCCGCGCCCAGCCAGTTCGTCACCGACAACGCGGGCAAGCCGCTCGCCAAGAACCCGCTGCTCGACCAGCGCGTGCGCCAGGCGTTGAACCTCGCGATCAACCGCGACGCGATCACCAAGCGCATCCTGCAGGACGCCGCGACCGAGGCCAACCAGTGGATGCCCAAGGGCACCTTCGGCTACAACCCCGACGTGAAGAACATTCCGTTCGACGCCGCCAAGGCCAAGAAGCTGCTGGCCGATGCCGGTTTCCCCGAGGGCTTCAAGCTGACCATGCACGTGCCCAACGACCGCTATCCGCAGGGCCCCGAAACCGCGCAGGCCGTCGCCCAGTTCTGGACGCGCATCGGCGTGAAGACGCAGGTGGAAGTCGTGCCATGGGCCGTGTACTCTGGCCGCGCCAACAAGAACGAATACGCGATGAGCATGCTCGCCTGGGGCAACGGCACGGGCGAGGCCAGCTACGCGCTGGTGAACGTGCTCGCGACCGTGGACACCAAGAAGGGCCTGGGCGCGTCGAACTGGAGCCGCTACAGCAACGCCGCCGTGGACAAGGCGCTGGCCGAATCCACCGCCGAGTTCGACCCCGCCAAGCGCGAAGCCATCCTGCGCCAGTCGGCGAAGGTGGTCTCGGATGACGCGGGCATCATTCCGCTGTTCCACTACAAGAACATCTGGGCCACCAAGAAGGGTCTGAAGGTCACGCCGATGACCAGCGACCGCACGGCCGCGATGATGGTCACCAAGGTGGCCAAGTGATGAGCGCGCTGCAGATCACGGTCACGCCCGCCGATGGGCTGATCGACGAACCGCGGCGCATCGTGGTGAGCGGCGCAGAGCCCGGCGAGCGCATCGAGATCACCGCAGAGACCGTGCGCAGCGGCGTGACGTGGCAGAGCCATGCATGCTTTCGCGCCGGCCCCGACGGCAGCATCGACCTCACGCAGGACGCGGCAGTTGAAGGCAGCTACGACGGCGTCGACGGCATGGGGCTGATCTGGTCGCAGTCGCCCGTCAACTCCAAGAGCCGCGAGCTGTTCAACCAGCCCGTGACCGATGCGCTCGTCACCACGCTCAGCGCGCGCGGCAAGGACGGCACGCAGCCGCCCGCCACCGCCACGCTCACGCAGCGCCTGGCAGCCGAGGGCGTGACGCGCCGCGAGGTGCGCGAGGACGGCCTCGTCGGCACGCTCTACCTGCCTGCGGGCGAGGGGCCACATCCTGCGGTGATGATCCTCAACGGATCTGGCGGCGGCTTCAACGAGCCGCGCGCGGCGCTCTACGCATCGCGCGGCTTCGCGGCGCTGACGCTCGCCTACTTCAAGGCCCCAGGCCTGTCGGACTACATCTCCAACACGCCGCTGGAATACTTCCAGAAGGGCCTGCGGTGGATCCGCCAGCATGTGCAGCCAAAGAACGGCTTCGTCGCGGTGAGCGGCCAATCGCGCGGCGGCGAGCTGGTGCTGCTGCTCGGCGCGACCTTCCCCAAGGAAGTCAACGCCGTCGTCGGCTACGTGCCAAGCGCCTACGTACACAGCGGCCAGAACGCCTGCGACCCGGCCGTCGGACGCGAAGGCCCGACCTGGCTGCTCGATGGAAAGCCGCTGCGCCACTGGTGGGAAGGCAATCGCACCGCGAGCTGGAAGCCGTTCGACGAAGGCCCCGCGCCGCATCGCCACGACCGCGCGATGCGCACCGCGCTGCTGGACCCCGAGGCCATCGCCAAGGCGCGCATTCCGGTGGAGAACATCGAAGGTCCGGTGATGCTGCTCTCGGGCACGGACGACGGCTCATGGCCTGCGGATGTGTTCTCGCAGATCGTGCGCGACAAGCTCGCCGAAGTGAAGCACCCGCACGACGTGCAGTGGCTGAATTTCGAGGATGCAGGTCACTCGATCCTGTTCCCGTATGTGCCGACCACGCAGCATGTGTATGCGCATCCGGTCTCTGGCATGGTCAGCACCAGCGGCGGCAATCCCAAGGACAACGCGCGCGCCGATGCCGAGTCATGGCCCGCCGTGCAGCGCTTTCTGCGCAACGCCGTTGCAGCGCACGCAGATCGCAACAACTGAATCAACCCAAGGAACCTCTGCATGGCAGACCAACCTACCTATGACGTGGCGAACGATCTCATCGATCGCATCGTCGGCCTGAAACCGGGCAGCCGCACCTACGAAGTGCGCCATCAGCGCGAGAAGGTCGCGGTGGCCACCCAGGGCAGCTACGACGCGCTGTTCGACGCTTCGCTCGACGCGGACATCTCGCTCACCGAGCGCCTGCTGGTCGCGCTCTACGCATGCCGCCTCACGCCCGCGCCCGAGCTCGCGACGCACTACAGCGAGCGCCTGCTCGCCGTGGGCTGCGATGCGGCGCTCGTCGAGATCGCCGACCGCGGCGAGCCCAAGGACGTGGCCGACACGCGTCTCGCCGCGATGCTGCAGTTCACGCGCACGCTGATCGAAGACCCCGTGGAAGGCGACAAGGCCGCGCTGCTCGCGCTGCCCGCCGCCGGCATCAGCACGCCCGCTGTGGTCGCGCTGTCGCAGCTGATCGCATTCCTGTCGTACCAAGTTCGTCTCATCGCCGGTCTCCAAGCGATGAAGGCATCCGAGGAGGCCCACGCATGAGCACGCCCGCCGTTTTCAAACCCGCCAAGCTGATCCAGTCGCACGGCTTCACCAACGAGTCGCTCGAATGGGATGCCTGGCTTGACGTCGTGGAACTCGACAAGGCCACGCCCGCGCAGATCGCCGTGCTGGAGGAAAGCCATCCCAAGGCCAAGACCAGCGACTACTACCTGTTTCTCGTGCACCAGCCCGAGATCCTGCGCCAGCGCTCGACCGCGTTCAACGCCATCATGTACGCGCCCGGCGGCCTCTCGCGCGCCGAACGCGAACTGGGGGCGACCGTGGTCTCGCGCATCAATGGCTGCGTGTACTGCGCGTCGGTGCACGCGCAGCGCTTCGAGCAGCTCGCCAAGCGCGCCGACGTGATCGAGCAGGTGTTCGACGAGCCACGCACGGCCGGAACCACGGCGCGTGAAAAGGCGATCGGCGAGTTCTCGGTGAAGATCACCGAAAAACCCGCCGAACTGGCCGCCGCCGACATCGACGCGCTGAAGGCCCAAGGCCTGAACGACGGCGAGGTGCTCGACCTGCTGCACTCCGACGCGATCTTCGCGTGGGCCAACCGCCTGATGCTGAATCTGGGCGAGCCGATCTTCCCGGAAGCGTCAGCATAAGAACGTGTTTGCATCGGTGAGATTGCCCGGCGCTTCGGTGCCGGTCGGTCTGCCTCATGCGTTGCGCGAGACCGCCAGCGCCAGCCCGAGGCTCACGAGCACGGCGCCGAATACGCGGTCGATCCAGTGCCGCACCGCGAGCAGCCGCTCGCGCACCGATGCGGCGGAGAAGCAGCGGGCCACCACCGCGAACCACAGCAGGTGCGCCACCGAAATGAACGCGCCATAGGCCAGCTGCACGCCGAACGGTGTGGCGGGCTGCACCACCTGCATGAACAGGCTCACGACGAACACCGTGGTCTTGGGGTTCAGCGCGTTGGTGAGAAACCCGGTGCGCAGCGCCGCCCAGTCCGACGGTGGCTGGGTGGATGTCTGCCGCAACTCCGAGCCCGGTTGGGCACGCAGCATCTGCACGCCAAGGTAGATCAGATACAGCGCGCCGAGCAGCTTCACGGCGTTGAACAGCGGCAGCGACTGCTTCATGAGCAGCCCCACGCCGAGCAGCGTGTAGCTCACATGCACCCAGACTCCCAGAGCGATGCCGAGCGCAGTGAGCACGCCCGCGCGCCGCGACAGCATCAGCGCGTTGCGCGAGACCATCGCGAAATCCGGCCCCGGGCTGATCACCGCCAGCGTGGTGATGGTGACTACGGTGAACCATTCGTTCATCATCGCGCAACTCTTCTCTCGTTCATGTGACGGCTGGATCGTATGAGCGACAGGGAGCACAATCAAACGATGAATTCTGACCATGATGGTGAGTTGAACTCACCCATTGCAGCGCAGCGCATGCCGTCACTCAACGCGCTCAGATGCTTTGAGGCAGCGGCGCGGCTCGAACATTTCGGGCGCGCCGCTGATGAGCTGCATCTCACGCATGGCGCGATCAGCCGGTCTGTCCGGGCGCTTGAGGAGGATCTCGGCGTCGCGCTGTTTGAGCGCCGCAGTCGGCGCGTTTTCCTCACCGATGCGGGACGCGATCTGGCGACCGCCGTACGGGAGGGCATGGAGCGCATGCGCAGCGCATGCCAGCGACTGCGCGCGAGCGCAACCGATGGGCAGCGCCTCACGCTGTCATGTGAGCCGACGCTGCTCATGCGCTGGCTGCTGCCTCGCTGGCCGGTGTTTCTGCGCCAACTGGCCAAGTCGCATCCGCACGCCCAGGTGCACCTCGTCGCGGGCGGCGGGAGCTTCTCGTTCGGCGGAGGAATCGATCTCGCGATACGCCGCGACGATTTCGCATGGCCGCCCACCATGCATGCGGATGTGCTGTTCGTCGAACGTATCGGCCCGGTCTGCCGCACCGAGCAGGTGGCGCGCTGGTTCACCCAGAAGCAGCTGCTGCGCACCAACGCGGCGCTGCTGCACACGCGCACCCGGCCGGACGCATGGCGCACCTGGTCGCGGATCAGCGGGCAGGCGCTTCCATCACAGACCAGAGCGCATGCAAATTCGCGGATGAATTCGCAGGTATACGAGCACTTCTATTTCAGCCTGCAGGCCGCCATTGCGGGACTTGGCGTCGCCATCGGGCCGGAGGAGTTGGTGAGGGACGATCTGCAAAGCGGCGTGCTCAGCGCACCACTCGGCTTTGTTGAAGACGGCTCGCGCTACTGCCTGCTCGCGCCCGCGGCGGCGGTGCCGGACAGCGTGCACGCACTGCTGCTGGCCTGGCTGCTCAAGCAACCCCGCCAAGCCAGATGATCGAACATCAGAGGGGCGACTTGTAGACGCTGTCGTGCGTGTTCACCATCGACAGCGGATAGCGCTGGCCGTTCAGATAGTCCTCGATGTTCTGGACCACGAACGGGCTGCGGTGCCGCGCCCGGGTGGCCTTGATCTCTTCGAGCGTCATCCACACCGCGCGCACGATGCCGTCATCCAATGAGCGCCATTCATGGTGAGCGCTTACTCTCCCGCAGAACGCGAAGCGCATGTAGGTGATGTCGTCGCCGGTGCGGGTGCGCACGAAGCGGTTCATGTAGATGCCGACGAGCGCTTCGGGCACGAAGTCGTAGCCCGTCTCCTCCAGCACCTCGCGCACGCAGGCCTGCACGGGCGATTCGCCGGGGTCGAGATGGCCGGCGGGATTGTTCAGGCGCAGACCATCGGCGGTGTCCTCTTCAATCAACAAGAAATGACCGTCTCGTTCGATGACGGCTGCTGCGGTAACGTTGGGCTTCCAGCGATTTGGCATGCGCGCATTATGGCCGGGGCAATTTACAAGCCCCGGAGGCCGCTATGGAAACACACACTTGATAACAAATTGCCGCGCAAACCCGTATTTCTTGCCGACGGCGCGCATCGGAGCATGGATTTTTCCCCAAGTCGCCCGGCAGACGGCGACGCCACACCAAGGAGACTCCCATGCAGCGCCATTCCGCGCCCTCTTTTCCCCCTTTTCCCCTGCGCTCGCCGCGTCTGGCCGCCGTGCTGGCAGTGGTCCTCACTGTCACGGGTTGTAGCTCGATCTCGACCTCCAGCAGCTCCCGCCAGGCCAAGCTGACGGCGCTTGAGAAGCCCGCCGAAGTGCTGATCGACCAATGGGGCGTGCCACACATCTATGCCGCATCCACGTACGACGCCTTCGTCGCCCAGGGCTACATGGCCGCGCGTGACCGGCTGTGGCAGATGGATCTGTGGCGCAAGCGCGGGCTCGGTGAGATGGCTGCGGATTTCGGCGCCTCGTGGGTGGACAGCGACAAGGCCGCGCGCGCCGTGCTGTTCCGCGGCGACATGTACCGCGAGTGGCTGGCCTACGGCTCCGATTCGAAGCGCGTGGCGGAGGCGTTCGTCTCCGGAGTGAACGCCTACGTTGCCGAGGTCAGAGCCGACCCCGCGCTGCTGCCCGAGGAGTTCAAACTGCTCGGCTATCAGCCCGCGCAATGGACGCCCGAGGACATCGTGCGCATCCGCCACCATGGCCTGACGCTCAATTTCACCAGCGAGGTGGACCGCGCCCAGGCCTTCTGCGACGGCAAGGCCAACGGCGCGCGCGTCGACTGGCTGCGCCGCGAACTGGTGCCCGACGTGAAGCCCCAGGTGCCCGACGGCCTCAACGTCTGCGGCCTGCCGGGCAAGGAGCTGAAGGCGGCCTATGCGCTCGCCACGGCAAGCCCCAAGTTCACCAAGGACAACGTCAAGGTGCTCGCCGCGAACACCACGCCGGAGCGGCTGCTGGACCTCTCCGCCTCCACCTTGAACGTGGCCGACGCCAACACGCTCGCCAGCTACGGCAGCAACAACTGGACCATCGCGCCGTCGATGACGAAGACCGGCCGCCCCATCCTCGCCAACGATCCGCACCGCGCGCATGGCGCGCCGAGCCTGCGCTACATCTCCCACATCTCGGCACCGGGCATGGACGTGATCGGCGCGGGCGAGCCGTTTCTGCCGGGCATCTCCATCGGCCACAACGGCCGCATCGCGTTCGGTCTGACGCGCTTCTACATGGACCAGGAGGACCTCTACGTCTACGAGACCTTCCGCACCAACGAGCGCGAATACAAGTACCAGGGCCGCTGGGAACCGATGACCAAGGTGACCGAGCTCATCGTCGTCAAGGGCGAGAACGCGCCGCGCAAGGTCGACAACTGGTACACCCGCCACGGCCCGGTGCTGGTCACCACCAAGGGCCGTGCCTATGCGCTGCGCGCCGCGTGGCTGGACTACGGCATGGCGCCGTACTTCGGTTCGATGGACTACATGCGTGCCCAGAATTTCGACCAGTTCCGCGCCGCGATGAACCGCTGGGGCGCACCCGGCGAAAACCAGGTCTACGCGGACAGCAGCGGCAACATCGGCTGGATTCCCGGCGGCCTCACGCCCATCCGCAACAACTGGGACGGCCTGATGCCCGTGCCCGGTGACGGCCGCTATGAATGGTCGGGCTACCGCAACGGCGACGAGCTGCCATGGGAGTACAACCCGAAGCGCGGCTACGTGGTCACCGCCAACGAGAACAACGTGCCGCCCGAGCATCCGCTCTACCAGAAAGGCATTGGCTACGAATGGAGCGATTCGGCGCGCGCGCAGCGCCTGCACGGCCTGTTCGAGCAGGCCGCCAAGGACGGCAGAAAGCTCACCGTGGCCGACTCCGAAGCCTGGCAGACCGACATCGTCGCCGTGCCCGCGCAGCGCCTGCTCAAGCTGCTCGCGCCGCTGGAGAGCGACGACGGCCAGATCGCCGAGGGCCTTGCGCTGCTCAAGAACTGGAACGGCACCATGTCGCCGGGCAGCCCCGCCGCCGCTCTGTACGAAGTCTGGAGCAGCGCGACGCTCAAGAAGGCGGTGAGTGAAAAGCTGCTCGCTCCGAACGAGCGCGCCTTCGCCAAGGACACCAGCGCCACCCGCATGATCGCCGTGCTCGAAAATCCGCAAGGCTGGATGAGCCCGGCAGACCGCGACAAGCTGCTGCTCTCGTCCATTGCGCCCGCCATGCAGTGGATGCAGGAAAAGCAGGGCGCCGACGCGCTCAAATGGAGCTGGGGCACGCTGCACCAGGCCAACTTCGTTCACCCGCTCGCGGCAGTGGTGGACGACGCCACCAAGCAGCGCCTGAACGTCGGCGCAGGCGGCGTGGGCGGTTCCTGGGCCACGCCCATGGCGACGAGCTACAACCCCGCAACCTACCAGCTCACCTCGGGCGCCTCGTTCCGCATGGTCGTCGACGTGGGCCAATGGGACGCCTCACGCGTGGTCAACACCCCCGGCCAATCGGGCAACCCGTCCAGCCCCCACTACCGCGACCTCGCCAGCACCTGGGCCGAAGGCAAGTACTTTCCCCTGACCTATTCGCGCGATGCGGTGGAGAAAGTCACCAAAGAAAGAATCACGCTGACGCCGTAAGACAGCACTGAACTCTACGCAATCGGGCGTCTCTTCAAACGACGAACAGCGAAGAGTTCAGAGCGCTCAATCTCTCCCCACAACGGCAAGACAGCCCTTGAGACGCGACGCAGAGCCGCAGACAGTATGTCGATACGGCAAGGCTCTGCAACAAAGTATCAAGGGCTGTATTGCCGCCCTCAAACGATCAGCTACTCGAAGCCTAAGGCTTCGTAAAACCCAACTCGCAAAGCATATAAACCGCATCATCGCCGTAGCTGGCGAGACGTTGCTGCTGTTGAGGATCGGTCAAGGGGTGCAGCGCGTATCCCTGCCGCGCCCAATAGAACTGCGAACCCTGCACGGACACCAATCCGGAATACGGCAGCTGCGCATCGCGTGCGATCTCCCGCATGCGCAGCAGCAGAAGATGCGCCAGCCCCTGCCCCACATACTCGGGATGCACGGCCATGTCATGCAGATACAGCGTATCGGGCTCGCTCACCGCATCAAAGTCCCCATGCAGGGGCGTGACCTTGCCGATGCGGCTGCGATAAGCGGCGAGGTAAGCACACACAACGCCTTCACTTTTGAGCACCAGCGAGCAATTGGCCGCGCTCGCGATGCGCCGCGAAAACACATCCGCGCCCTCGACATAAGCATCGCCATAACAGGCACGCTGCACCCGCAGCAAGCCCTGCAAATCATCAGGCTGCAGCGGGCGCACAGCCCCGTCCATCATCACTTGGGCAACTGGGGCGACTGGATGAAATCCTCGAGCGACAGGCCCTTTTCCTTGAGAATCGCCTCCAGCACCGGCTGCAGCCGGCCGAGGCTTTCCTGCACGGTCTCGCGCACGGTGTCGACCACCACCTGCGTGCTGCGCTCGATCTCGATGTTGAGCGCATCGCCCGCCTTCTTCGCGGCGAACACCGTGGCGCGCAGCGTCTCGGGGATCAGCCAGACCTCGAACCAGCCTTCCTGCCGGTTCACCTCGGCCACGGTCAGGCTCGCGCCGTGGATCGCGATATAGCCCTTGGCGAACACATAGCGGCGAAACGCCTCGGGCACGGCGACGCGCCAGACCACGTTGTTCTCCAGATGCCTCACCTCGGCGAGCGTCGCGCGAAAATCGATGTGGCCCGACAGCGGGTGTCCGCCAATCTCGGCGCCATCCTTGGCCGCGCGCTCCACGTTCACCCGGTCGCCTTGGCCATAGCTGCCGAGCGTGGTGATGTTCAGGCTCTGCAGCATCACGTCGAAATTGGCGCGCGTCGGCGACACCAGCTCGGTCACCGTCAGGCACACGCCATCGGTCGCCACGCTCGCGCCGATCTCGAGGTCCTTGCAGAACCCCTCGGGAAACTCCAGCGTGAACGTGCGCAGCCCAGCGCGATCTTCGATGGCGGCGATGCCCGCCGTGGCTTGAACAATACCGGTGAACATGGGGGGAGAGAAAAAATGAAAAAAGAGGTGCTGACCCAGCCGAAACTTCGATTCTGCCACCCCTGAGGATTCAGCCGCCGCTGCCGGACATTGGCAGCGCCTCGCTCTTCAGGCTGCTGATGTTGCGCTTGATGATCACCGGTTTGCCGCCCAGGCGGCTCTTGTTGACCCAGTGCACCAGCGCGGAATCCAGATGCTGCGAGTGCTTGGGAAACCAGTTCACCAGCTCCGCGATCAGATCACGGCACAGCGCCACATTGCCCATCGTCAGCTCCGCCTCGACCTCCAGCGCCGACTTCAGCACCGCCGCATGCTCGTCCATATGGCACTGGCGCGGCGGAAACTCGGTCTCCACCATCATCCGGTCCTCCGACTCGAAATGGCGACGCAGATGCGCGAGCAGCGGCACATAAAGCGCCGGCAGATCCTCATCGCTCGCCAGCTGCGCGGCCCGCGCCACCGTGACGAATTCCTCGTGCATCGCGTCCACCGCCGGATGCCCCAGCAGCAGATCGTCTTCCCATTCAATCGTGGTCATGTGGGAGTCTCCAATTTGTAGTGATTCCAGCCGCAACCTGTACGGCCCATCCTCAAATTGTAGAGTTCCCCACACCCAGACAGCGAGCCAACGAAGCGAAGCGAGCGCCCAACCCCACCACCACAACGGCAATGCGGCCCCTCAGGCGCGACGCAAAGCCGCAGACAGTACGCCTGTACGGCAAGGCTTTGCAACAAAGCATGAGGGGCTGCATTGCCGCCCCCAAACGACCCACCATCGCCGCCACCGGCGGCGTAAAAACAAAAAAAGACCCCCACAGACCAAGATCTGTGGGGGCCAAGTTGCTCTCTACCTTTGCGCTCGCTGCAGCACGATCCTCTGCCACCTCTGCAGCGCCCGCTTCGAGTTGTCTTTCAACTCCAGAAGGAATCACTTCGCGCGCAGAAACTCTCCCACTTCCAGCAAGACCAGTTCGTTGTCATCCTGCTGGTTCGGATCGCGGCTCGAGCTGTAGGGCAGGTTGTTGTCGTTGCCCACCACGATGTGGTTCGCGTCCACCACGTCCACATCCTCGATCGTGAAGAACGGGAATTTCAGCACGCCGTCCGTGAGCGGCTTCTTCGCGAGCCTGTTCGGGTCCTGCAGATGGAGCAGATCGATGTAGCCGATCTTGCGCAGCTCGCCGCCCGCGTTCGCGTCGGTCAGCTCGACCTTGTAGACACGCTTGAACTTGGCCACATCGTCAAAGCAGTCCTTGCGCTTCTCCCCTTGTGGGCAGGCCTTGTCGGCCGTTCCCTCGCCGTTGTCGCGCTCGATGATCAGACCCGTGCTCTCGTCGATCATGTTGAAGTCGCCGATTGCGTGGTGGTTCGCCTCGAGCAGATATTTCCAGTGACGGCCGGTCCATTGTTCCGACTTCACGTCGAACTCCAGCACACGCAGATACTGCTTGCCATCGACGTTCTCGTACGCCTTGCCGTCCTCGTTCCACAGCGGACCTTCGAGCAGCGCATAAAGCTTGCTGCCATCCTTGGACGCGGCCATGCCCTCGTAGCCCTTGGAGCGCTTGACCTGGAAGGCCGCCATCTTCGCGTCCGGCGCGCCGGGAGCGACGACGCCGGGCGCATCGGGCGAGCGCACGAGCTTGCCGTCGACCTTGGTCTCGAACACGCCGAGCACCTTGCCGTTCAGATCGGCCTTGATCAGAAACGGACCGAATTCCTCGCCGATCCACAGCGCGCCACCGGCGAACTGAAAGCTCTCGGGATCGAAATCCGAGCCCGTCAGATAGCGCTGCTTCGTGCCTTCCTGAACGATGCGAAACGGCACCTTCTTGTCCGGGTCATGCAGGAAAACCGTCTTCAGGCGGTTGAACTGGCCGCTCTTGAAGTCCACCTTGTAGTGGTTCAGGTAGAGCATGAAGTCCGGCGAATTCGCCTTGGCGCCTGCGCCGTTGTCAGTCAGGATCCAGAACGAGCCATCGGCCATGCGCTTGATGCCCGAGTGCCCCTGCAGCGGCTGGCCCTTGAAGGGCAGCGACACGCCCGTCGGGCGGCCGTTGGACTGCCCTTCCACGCTGCCCGCCTTCTCGACGCGACCGGCGGTGGTGAACTTGCCGCTCATCTGCAGATCGGCCGGAGCATCCTTGGGAGCGGGCACGAAGGACTGCGCGGGCAGCACCGCATGGCCGGCGAGGGTGGCGTTGAAGGCTTGGGGCGACGGTTGCTGCGCATTCGCCGCGGTGGCTGCGCCGAGGGTGGACAAGGCCATCAAGGCGCAGGCCGCGACGGCGATCTTGGTGTGGTGCATCGACATGTTTCTCCGAAAGATTGGGCGAAACGATGCCAGCGGCCGATGACAGGCCTGTGAACGCATCAGGAACGGCAGGGCGCAATCCGGTGTTCGGCAGGAGCAACTCTCGCAAGCACACCCTCAGGTGCCGTACCGGATTGTCGATAGCCGAATAACCTGATATCGATTCAAAAAAATCCTCCCTATGGCAAACCCTTTCAATCGAACCATTTCGCGTTCCAGATTTGCCCATCTCGCGCCATCTACTCAACCAATCGCATAAATGTTGCAAAAATGCAACTTTACATCACCCGAATTCACGATCAGAAATGCACGAAAATGACGCCATTGCTCAGTTCTGATCAACGATTCACAATTAATAATAATTCAGTAACAAAATAAATAGCCCACACCTATTGTCGGTTACAGCCTCTCACAACAAAGGCCCCACCTAGGATCACTGTCAACGCCATTGCCCCGTCGACCCGGTGCACGGATCAGCCCGATCCGAGCATGGAGTTCATGGGGCCCCCCATCCGCCTGACAGAGCATCCAACCGTGCACAACCATCAACAGCCACACTCAGCAAACAAGCGGCGCCTGATCGCCGCCTGCGCGATTGCCGCCTGCACCGCAGCACCCGCAGCCTTCGCGCAGAACGTCATTTTTCTCGACACCTTCGGCGCCTCCACCACACGCACCACGTCGCCCTACGTGCCGCAGGCGTACATGCCCGCTATCGATCTCCCGGCGACGTCCAAGACATTCAGTCACGGCAGCACGTTCTACAAGTTCGCGAACCTGGGCAGCACCGACAGCTTCGACAAGTTCAATCGCGACAACATCGACAACGGCTACTACGCCGTGGGCAATCCGGACAACCTCAGGACCGGCGCGTCGTTCGCCAATGAAGGCTGGTACCAGTTCCAGAACACTGCGGCACCCGGCGGGGATTACACCGGCACGAATGGCGGCACGACCGCCGGAGTCGGTGCCGTTCTCGCGGTGAATGCGGGCGAGATCCAGAACGAGTACTACCGAAGAGCCGCCTCCCTCACTCCCGGTGCGACCTACCGCCTGAGCGCGGCCTTCTACATCACCAACAGCAGCGCGTCTTCGCGTTTCGAGGTCCAGCACGGCGCGACCGGCGAACTGCTCGCCAAATCGGATGCGTTCGGCAGCAACGGCATCGGCGCGAACTATTTGGCCTCGAAGATCTGGCACGTCAAGGAACTGACCTTCACCGTACCCGCGACCTGCGCCAGCAATGCGAACTACAGCATCGCCCTGCGCAACCTCGCGCAGTCCAATTCAGACAATGACTTCTACGTCGATGACATCCAGTTGGTCGAGCTCAGCGGCCCTGCCGCAGGCGCGTCGACACTGACCTGCCCCACCGCGGCAGTCCCGAGCATCGCCGCCATCGATGACGGCACCTGGACCATCCATGCGGGCGAGTCTTCCTCCGACAGCGTACGTACCAACGACACGCTCACGCAGGCCGATGGAACGGTCACGCCCATCACCAGCAGCAACACCAGCATTCGCCAGACCACGACCGTCACCGGCCTGACCCTGCGCGAGGACGGCTACATCGACGTCGCGAGCGGTACGCCCGCAGGCACCTACTCGGTGCCGTACGAAATCTGCATCAAACCGGAAACCAAGCCCTGGCCCACCTGCGCCACGGCCGAGGCCACGATCACGGTCCCGAGCACACCCGCGCCCGTTCGCACGCCGGAGCTGGTCGCCACGCCCGACGACTACACCTCCACGCCCACCGCACCGGGCGGCAAGACACCCAGCGTGATCACCAACGACAGCAGCGACGGCACACAGCTCACCCCCTCCGACGTGGGCGGCAAGGTCACCGTCAAACTGGTGGGCGCAGACCCCGACGACTTCAAGATGGACCCGACCGACGGCACCATCACCGTGGGCACCGGCGTTCCACCCGGCACCTATACACTGACCTACGAGGTGTGCGCCAAAGACGACTCCACCAACTGCAAGACCACGACAGTGACCATTCTGGTTCAGCCGCTGATCGATGCGACGGACGATGACTTCTCGGCCGCCCCCACGCCACCGGGCGGCAAGACGCCGTCCGTGCTGGGCAACGACACGCTCGACGGCATGGGCAACCCCTCGCCGCAGTCCGACGTCAGCGTGAGCGCCAAGCCGGGCAGCCCGCCGCCCACTGGCTTCCTGATCAATCCGGACGGCACGATCAGCGTCGACCCTTCGGTGCCGTCAGGCGACTACAGCGTGCCCTACCGCATCTGCGCGGTCAGCGATGCCACGCTGTGCGATGACGCGGTGGTAACGATCAAGGTTGCCCCATCGGTGCCCGCCAACCCGCCGGTCATCGTCGCCACCACGGACGACTTCACGACCGTGCCCACTGCACCGGGCAAGTCCACGCCATCGGTGCTCGGCAACGACACGCTCAACAGCTCCGGCAATCCCACGCCCGGGACCGAAGTCATCGTGAGCAACGATCCCACCATCGCGCCCCCCACAGGCTTCAGCATCGAACCCGATGGAACGATCACCGTCGACCCATCGGTGACGCCGGGCGACTACAGCGTGCCCTATCAGATCTGCGTGGCCAACACGTTGACCCCCTGCTCGACGGCCGTTGCCAACATCAAAGTGGGAACGTCGACTCCTGCCACGCCTCCGATCACGACACCCGTGAACCCATCGGTCCCGCCCACGATCTCGGCAAGCGATGACGATTTCAGCGTCACGCCCATCCAGCCCGGTCAGTCCACGACTTCTGTGCTCGGCAACGACACGCTCAACGGCAGCAGCAACCCCGTACCCAAGACCGACGTGATCGTGAGCAACCATCCCGATCCACTGAAGGCACCGCCCTCAGGCTTCACGATCAACCCGGACGGCACGATCTCCGTGGATTCCAGCGTCAAGTCGGGCTTCTATGACGTGCCGTATCAAATCTGCGCCGCCTCCGCACCCACCGTCTGCGCCACCGCCATGGTGACCGTGCAGGTGAGCGCGACGACCGTGACCACGCCGACACCCGGCACCGCGCACAGCGTGCCCAGCCTGGGCACCTGGGCCCTGCTCATGCTGTCCACACTGATCGGCGCGTTCACGCTGCGTCGCCGCGAGCAGCGCTGAATCCGGCCACGGATTGCTGAACAAAAAAGAGGTCATCGCTGAAGAGCGATGACCTCTTTTTCATTGCAGCGCACACGCTCCGTGCTCCTGACCCGCGATTCAAGCGCCTCGCAACCGCGTCGCCGCCAGCGCACCCGCGCCAAAGCCGCGCGTGAAGGCCTCTTCGAACACGGAATAGCCCGACCAGTCCGCATGCGCGAAGCTCAGGCGGCCGCTGACGGGCGTGGGGGTGAGCGGCACCTTCTCGCCGTTCGACAAGGCCAGCCGCCGACCCTGAATCCCCGCCATGCCGATGCGGCCGAGCAGTGCCTGACCGCCCGGCACGGGGACGGACATGGCGTGGCCGTAGCGGGTGATTTCCATGCGCGTGGCACGCTGCGCGAGATCGGGGTGCGCGCTGGAGAGCGAGGCGATGATCGGGTCGCGCCAGTGGGTCCATGGTTGCTCCACCAGGAGCTTGCGGGCGTCGGGCAGATCGCCGAGCGCCTGGTAGTAGCTCAGCACGGTGGGCGCGGGGCGCGGGTCGAGCCGCTGGTGGCCGGCATCGACATAGCCGAGCCCACCGGGCACGGCGTCGGCATAGAGCACGTTGTCCCATGAGGGCGCGGCGCCCGCGCGGTCTTCCAGCGGCGCATCGATGTGGATGTTGGCCACGAGCCAAGGGGCCCATTGCATGCGCGTCGCGGCCTGCTGCAGAAAATCCGGAGCGGACTGGACCACGCGTGCAGCCAGAAAGATCGGCAGCGCCACGACGCAGTGCGCGGCCACCCAGCGCTCGATGCGATCCGACTCGGCGACATGCACATCGACCTCCACCGCATGACCGGTCTGCGCGATGCGGATCACGCTGTGGCCGGTGCGCAGTTGCCCCCTGACGGCCAGCGGCGCGGCGAGCTGCTGGCTGAGCCAGCCGTTGCCCTGTGGCCAGGTGAGCACGGCATCGCGCTCGTCTTCGCCGATCACCTCTTGGCTTGGCGCATGAAAGCCATGGCGGCTTGCAAAGTAGGCGATGCCCGACCACGCGGACACCCGCGCCGCACCCGCGCCGTAGTCGTCGCGGCAGGCGTAGTCGAGATACCAGCGCAGATGCGGATCGTCGAGACCGTGCGACGCAAGCCACCCGGCAAAAGTGATCGCGTCCAGCGCCGCATGCGCCGCGGGCAGGCCGCCGTGGCGCATCCACGTCTTCATGGTCGGCATGGTGAACGCGGCCACGCGTGACTGCGCCGCCACCAGTTCGGAAAAACGCCGGTACTGCGCCAGCGTGCCGGCTCCGACCTCATGCATCGGCAGCAGGCCGTCCTGCCATTGGCCGTTGAAGAACAATCGCTCCTGCGGGCTGTGGCACAGGCTCATCTCGTCGTATTGCCAGCGGCCCGCAACGCGCTTGCGCAGGCCCAGTTCCTCGAGATAGTCCTGCACCTCGCTGGCGTCGTCGCCGGGCACGGGCAGATAGTGCGCACCCAGCGGGCACTCGATGCCCTTGATGCTGCCGCCCTTGCTGTTGCCTCCGGGCCGGTCCTCCAGTTCGAGCAGCGCGAAGTCATCGACACCCGCCAGACGCAGCGCGCGCGCCGCCGACAGCCCCGCGATGCCGCCGCCCGCGATCACCACGCCGGTGCGGTGGGTCACGCTCGGCGCGAGCGCGTCGCCGCCGCGCTTCAGGCGATCACGCAGCGCATGGCCGCGATCGATGTTCACCCCGGTGAAGCCACCCTCGAGTTCCCGGACCGGCGCCTCGCAACCGGCCAGCAACGAGCCCCCGGCCAGCGCCGCGCCAGAGAGCATGAACTGGCGGCGAGAGTATGGCGACATCAGCGGCGCCTCCCATCGGTGTGCATGGTGCGCATGGTCGTCAATGGCCCACCTGGCCCCACTCCTCTTCATAGGTGTGCACCAGTACCTGATTGGAAAGTCGATTCACCTGCGCGGGCACGCGCGCCATGTCGAGCGGGAAATCGAACATCAGCGGCGTGGTCTCCACCGACAGGAATCTCAGTCCCTCAGGCAGCTTCTCGGGAATTCGCCACGGCCTGCGGCTCGCGATCACGAAACCCCATTCCCCAAAGCTCGGCACATGTGCGTGGTAAGGCAAGGCCCTCAGGCCCACCGATTCGATGGTCTCCACCACGGTCCAGAAACTCCTGCGCGCGATCAGCGGCGAGGTGGTCTGGATCACCGCGTAGCCGCTGGCCGCCAGCCGCTGCTCGAGCAGCGCGTAGAAGCTGTTGGTGAACAGCTTGCCGATCGCGAAATTGGTGGGATCGGGGAAGTCCACGATGATCACGTCGAACGTGTCGGTGTCCGCCTGCAGCCACTGGAACGCATCGGTGTTGATGGTCTTCACGCGCGGGTCTTCGAGCGCATGTTGATTGAGCTTGGTGAGCATCGGGTGCTTGCTGAACAGGTCGGTCATCGCCGGGTCCAGCTCCACAAGCGTGACCGATTCGACGCTGGGATATTTCAGCACCTCGCGCACGGCCATGCCATCGCCGCCACCCAGCACCGCCACGCGCTTGGGCGCAAGGTGCGCGGCCATCACGGGGTGCACCAGCGCTTCGTGATAACGGTATTCGTCGCGCTCGGCAAATTGCAGATTGCCATTCAGATAGAGCCGATAACCGGGCTTGCCGTGCGTGACCACGATGCGCTGATACGGCGAAGCGCTTGAAAGCACGATGCGGTCCTGATAGAACTTGTCCTCGGCAAACTTGGTGATGTGATCAGCGCCGATCAAGCCCGCCAACAGCGCGGCAAGCACCAGCGCACAGGCCATCGCGTGCGCGCGAAAACGGCGCAATTCCTTGCGAAACAGCCACAGAGCCCACACGGCCACCGCCGCGTTCATGAAGCCGAACAGCAGCCCCGTGCGCACCAGCCCAAGCTGCGGCACCAGCAGCAAAGGAAACGCGAGCGACACCGCGAGCGCACCCAGATAGTCGAACGTGAGCACCTGCGAGACGAGGTCCTTGAGCTGCACGTTGCGCTTGAGAATCCGCATCACCAGCGGAATCTCCAGCCCCACGAGCGTGCCCACCAGCATCACCATGCCATAGAGCAGCACGCGGAACGCGCCCGGCACATAGGCGTTGGCGAGAAACAGCGTCGCGGGCAGCGCGCCGCCCACCAGCGCCACCATCAACTCGATGCGCAGAAAGTGCGCGGGCAGCTGGCGCTCGAAATACCGCGACAGCCACGAGCCCACGCCCATCGCGAACAGGTAGGTGCCGATGATGGTCGAGAACTGCAGCACCGAATCGCCGAGCACATACGACGCCAGCGCCCCCGCCGCCAACTCATAGAGCAGACCGCAGGCCGCGATGACGAAGACGCTCGCCAGCAGCGCCACGTCGATGGGCCGCGCGCGGCTCGCGCCGGAATCTTCTGGTTCGGGGATGGTGACGGGATCGCTGCTGGAAGTCATGAACGAGAGATCATCACGCGAAGAAGACTGAAAAAGAAAAAGAAAAGCAGAAGATCACAGAAGGGAAATCATCAACGGCAGCAGCCTGTGAAGCGCGCGCACCACTCGAACGGCCACCCCAACGCCAAGACAGCCCCTCAGGCCAGGCGTGAAGCCGCAGACAGTACTCTCGTACGGCAAGGCTTCAACAACGACGCATGAGGGGCTGTATTGGCGCCTCCGAACGACCAAAGAACCCAGCCCAAAAAAGATCAATGGATCGCAGCAGCGACGATGATGGAGATGCCGAGACACATGGCGGCCACGACCATGGCGAGCGCCTTGTTGTGCTTCTCGACGATCTCCGCCCACAGGTCATACGGCGTGAGCTTGTCGACGATGACGAAGCTCACCCAGAAAATCACCACCCCCATCAGCGCATAGACCAGCGATCCCAGCAGCGCCGAAGGCTTCAGGTACTCAAAGAACATCATGTCAAATCTCCCCAGAATTCAAATCATTCACTTGGCGTGCATCACTTGTGCCCGCCACCCGACGAATACCCACCATACGAGCCGCCCGAGCTGCGATAGCCGCCGCCGCTGCCCGACGAACTGCTGCAGGTGCTCATGAGGATCAGGATCACGAAGAACACCACCAGAATCAGGATCACCGTGCCGCAGCCGATGCCGCTTGCCGACACCGCCGGCGCCGCATCCTCGCGCTTGAACTTGGCGAACTGATCGGTCATCTTGAACGCCTCGGCGACCACGCGGGCATCCATGCGTTCGCCGTGTGACCAGGTCACCTCGCCCTTGCCTTCCTCGCGCGAGAGGATGGCCTTGCCGCTCGAGCTCTCGAAGTCGCTGTTGAACGTCTTCTGGCCACGCTGCACGGGCCAGTAGAACTCGCCGAGCACGTAGTTGGTCTCGGCGTTGTAGCTGTACTGCAGCGCGTACTGGGTGCCGAGATAGCTGGTGCTCTGCGCCCCCTTGTTGTACTTGGGCGCACCCGTCGTGGGGCGCACCATGCTCCAGCCGTCGGTCGAATCCACCAGAAAGATGAAGCCGCGCTTGCGGTGGTAGAGCAGGTACTCGTCCCAGCCGAACCATTCGTCATCGCCCGGCTCCACGCCCATGCGGTGCTGAAAGCCCACCACCTGCCACTTCGCGCCCTCGAACTCGCCGATGCGGCCCAGCGCGATCAACGGCTCCACGGGCTCGTCCTGGGCCGCCGCGTGCATCTCGCCGCCGATGCCGCTGGTCAGATCGATGATGCTCTTGCACGACGGACAGGTGCAGGACTTGGTCGAATCGAGCGCCACCTTCACCGTCGCGCCGCAGCTCGGGCAGTTGAACTGGCGCGCCTTTTCGTCCTTGGCAGACGCACCGTCCTTGAGGCCCTTCATGTTCAGCGCTTCGAGCTTGACGGCAAAGCCGCGCTGGATCTGCGGCGGCTCGGTGCCGTAGTCGATCGAGAGCACCTCGCCATCGTCGCTGCGCAGCTCGACCACGGTGAACGGCTTGCCGAGCGGCGCGAGCCTGGGCAGCTCGCCCTGGGCCGCGACGAGCGACGCCGTGAGATTGCTGCTGACGCTGAACTGCTTGCCGCCGACCGCCGTCGTCATGCCCACACGGAAGCGGTCCGCCGCAGGTACTTCCCGCCCAAGCGGCGCGCCGCGCGTGAACACGAAGTTGCCGTTGTCCTCGCTGAGCGTCGCCAGATTGCCGTCGGGCAGGAAGGCGTTCCATTCGTTCCAGCTGCCCTGCTCGCCCTTGTATTGCGCGCGGCCGACCAGCATGAACGGAACGTCCTTGCCATCGAGCGGCATCCTGCCCGACGCGCCAAGCTGCAGCGGCGAGTAGTCGTCGAACACCTCGGCCATCTTGCCGATGCGCTTCAAGACCTCGCCATCGCGCACCACGGTGCTCTGGCAATACGGGCAGACGGCGTAGATCGACTGCGCGCTCTTGAATTCGACAGGCGCGCCGCAGCCGGGACACGGCGCAGTGTACGAACGCTGGGTGGCGCTATCGGCCATAGATCAGATCATGTGCTGATGTGGGGACATGGACATCCGCCGCGGCCTTCCTCACCAGAGGCGATGGCGGATGTGACGAAGAAAAAAGGGCCAGCAAGGCTGCCAGATCAGACCAGCTTCTTGAGCAGTTCCGTCTTCTTCGCGTCGAACTCTTCCTGCGTGAGAATGCCCTTGGACTTGAGCTCGCCGAGCTTCTCGAGCGTCGCCATCACTTCCTCCGGCTTCATCGCTGCCGCTGCCGCTGCCGCAGCAGCAGCGGGGGCCGCCTGAGACGCCTGCGCCGCAGCACCGCCCTGCAGCCCCTGCTGCAGATTCTGCGCGAGCACCTGGCCGAGCGCCACGCCCGCGCCCAGCCCCATCGCGTCGCCCGCAATGCCGCCGCCCTGCCCCGCGCTTTCCGCGAATTTGGGGATGGACTGCGCCGTCTGGTACTGCATGAACTTGCCCATGTCGTTGCCGACCATGCCCATGCCGATCTTCTGGTCGAGGATCTTCTGCAGCTCTTCGGGCAGCGACACGTTCTGCACGGTCATGCCCTCGAGCTTCAGGCCGATCTTTTCAAGCGCGGGCGTGAGGTCCTTGGCGAGCGCATCGGCAAAGATCATCTGGTTGGCCGCCAGATCGAGGAAGGGCACGCCGCTTGCGGCAATCGCCGTGCTGATGTGCTGCAGGATGATGCCGCGCAGCTGGCCGTCAACATCGTCGACGGTGTAGACATCGCGCGTGCCGGAGATCTCGGTGTGGAACAGCTTGGGATCGGCCACGCGGTAGGCGTAGTTGCCGAACGCGCGCAGGCGCACCATGCCGAAATCCGTGTCGCGGATGGTGATCGGCTGCGGCGTGCCCCACTTCTGGTCGATCTGCTGGCGCGTGCTGAAGAAGTACACATCGCTCTTGAAGGGCGACTCGAACAGCTTGTCCCAGTTCTTCAGGTAGGTCAGCACCGGCAGCGTCTGGGTGGTCAGCTTGTAGGTGCCGGGCATGAAGACGTCTGCCACCTTGCCCTCGTTCACGAACATCGCCAGTTGCGACTCGCGCACGACCAGCGTCGCGCCGTTCTGGATTTCCATGTCGCGCATGGGATAGCGCCAGGCAAGCGTTCCATCGTTCTCCTCAGTCCATTGAATGATGTCAATAAACTGTTTCTTGATGAAGTCCATGAGTGCCATGAAAACGCTCCCGCTCGGTGAAGTGAAGTGGTTGTCTTTGTTCGCGGTCAGCGAACCTGCGCATCATAGCGACAACGCCAACCGCTCCACGCGCGATACATGCGGTTACGCTCCACGCCTATCGGCGCGTTCAAGACTTTCGATTGGCCTTGTCTAATGAGAATAAATATCATTAACACATTCTCGATAGACAGACCGCACTGAAAGATTGCTCCATGACCCGCCTGATCCAAGCCGCCCGCCAGAACCGCCTGACCCTCATGAAGACCGGCAGCTACTACCTCATCCACATCTGCGTGGCCGCAATGGTGGCCTACGCCGTCACCGGCAACCTCATCGCCTCGCTCACGCTGAGCCTGCTCGAGCCCACCGTGCAGGCCGTGGCCTTCTTCTTCCATGAAAAGGGATGGGAACGCGCCTTGCAGCGACGCGAACTCGACCAGCGGCATGCCGATGCCGCCACGGACCAAGGCATGAGCGCCGCCGCTGCGGGAGCCTGAGATGGGCCCCATGAGCCCCTCACCCACCTTGCGCCGTGCCTTCTGGCGCTGGCTTCAGCGGCAATGGCAGGACATGGCTGCCGTGCATTGATCCATGCAATGACCATGCATCGACGGCTGGCTGATCAGGCCGTCACGGCCTCAGTCGCCTTCAGCGGCCATTTGCCGCCGAGATTCTGAGTCGCTTCCTGCGCGGCCTTGAGCATCAGCGACTTCATGCGCGACACGGCCATCTCCGAGAAACGCTCGAGAGGCCCCGACACCGACATCGCCCCCACCAGCGAGGCCGACGGCCCGAACACCGGCGCCGCGATCGCGCCGCACAGCGGATCACGCTCCCCGAACGAGGTGAACAGCAGATCCTCGGCCGTAAGCGGCGTCGCGGGCAGCCCCTGACCGAACGTCGTCAGCACCTTGCCCGCCGCCCCGCGCGCAATCGGCAGCAAGTCCCCCGCGCGAATGCGGTCCAGCGTCGAATGGTTGGAATCGATGCGCATCAGGCACAGGCGGTGCTCGTCATCGTGGCGCACGTAGAACGACGGGCTTTCCGTGCCCTGGTTCACCAGCCATACGAGCTGTGGGTGGATGGCGCCCTGCAGGCCGTTGGTCTGCTCGAAGGAGCGCCCGAACACGAAGGCCAGCGGCCCGAGCGCATAGCGCTTGTCGGTGCGATGCACGACCAGCCCCGCCTTCTCCAGCGACGACAGCAGCCGCAGCAGCGTGCTCTTGTACATGCCCGTGCGCTGCGACAGCTCGGTCAGCGTGAGCGCACTGCCCGCATTGGCCAGCGAGGTGGCGATCACCAGCGCGCGATCAACGGCCGCGACGCCGTCGTTTTTTTCAGAAGAGTCGCTCGAGAGAACCTTGGACATGGAAAAGCTGCATTCCGGTTAGTGACGGGTGAGCTGCGATTGTGACGGACAAGCGGCCGCCCGCCGCCCACGCGTTGAAGTTTCGGCCAACAGAATGAATTTTCCTTTTTTCACCCTGCCCAAGCACGCCATTGTGAAACGCCAGAGCGAGCGCGCCAAGACGCACGCATGACAAATGCAGCGATGCAGGGATAACACCTACCGTCAGCAATTGACTTGAAAGGGGTTCTCCTGAAAACTATAAAAAAGAATTCAAGTTTCGTTAGACAGAACTTTCAGAAACGGCCATCCTGGCCAGGAGACAAGGCAGTGAACAGCACCAAACGCATCTTTCTGACCGCCATCGCTGGCGCGGCAACCGCGTTCATCACCATGGGCAGCGCATCGGCGCAGCAGGCCGGCGGCGGCTATCCCGCCAAGCCGATCCGCTTCGTCGTGGGTTTCAGCGCGGGCAATTCCATCGATTCGGTCGCACGCATCATTGCGCAGCACATCACCAACAAGACCGGCCAGTCCGTGGTGGTGGAAAACAAGACCGGCGCCAACGGCATGCTCGCCGCGGCCGACGTCGCCAAGGCCACGCCCGACGGCTACACGGTGCTGATCAGCAATTCCAGCACCATCACCGTGAACCCATCGCTCTACAAGAAAATGGCGTACGACGCGAAAAAGGACTTCGCGCCGGTCTCGCTGATGGTCTCGGTGCCCTTCATCCTCACCGTCAATCCGCAGAACGAACCCATCGGCACCGCGCCCAACCTCAAGGCCATGCTCGACCTCGCCAAGGCCAAGCCCGGGGCGTACTCCTACGGCTCCGCCGGCGTGGGCAATCTCACGCAGCTGAGCTACGAGCTGCTCAACGGCATGGCGGGCGTGAAGATGACGCACGTGGCCTATCGCGGCACGGCGCCCGCGCAGGTGGCGGTGCTCGCCAAGGAGGTCGATTCGACCTTCGACAACCCGTCCTCGGTTCCCAAGATCAAGGCCGGCCAGCTGCGTGCGATGGCCGTCACCTCGGCCCAGCGCTGGCATGAACTGCCCGACGTGCCGACGATTGCGGAGGCGGGCTATCCCGGCTTCGACATCTCGTTCTGGGTGGGCGCGCTCGCCCCGGCCGGAACACCGGCCCCGGTGGTCAAGACGCTGTCCGACCTGATCGCCACGGCGGTGCAGGACCCCGAAGTCAAGGCCAAGCTCATGCAGCAGGGCAACATCCGCATGCTCGCGCCCGCGCAGTTCGAGGCCCAGATCGACAGCGAAACCAAGCAGTACGCCGACATCATCCGCAAATCCAACATCACGCTGGACTGATTCGGCCCGCCTCGCCTTTCTCGCCGTCCACACAAGGCCCCATGGGGGCCCTGGAACGTCAATCAACACACGCGCAGCACAAGCCTGCACATAGATATCTGGAGCACAACAGGTGGCCTGGGAAAAAGAACTCGACGAACTCGCCCGCAGAACCGAAATGTCGCAACGCATGGGCGGAGCGGAAAAGCTCAAGCGCCATCGCGATGCGGGCAAGCTGCCGGTGCGCGAGCGCATCGCGGCACTGGTCGATGAAGGCTCGTTCCGCGAGGTCGGCGGCCTCGCGGGCAGCGGCGCCTATGACGACAACGGCGAGCTGACCGACTTCACGCCATCCAACCTGCTCATGGGCCGTGCGCGCATCGCGGGACGCCCCGCCGTGGTGATGGGCGACGACTTCACCGTGCGCGGCGGCGCCAACGACGGCGCCGTGGGCGACAAGATGATCGTGGCCGAGCAGATGGCGCACGACCTGCGCATTCCGCTGGTGCGGCTGGTGGACGGCACGGGCGGCGGCGGCTCGGTCAAGAACATCGAGCTCAAGGGCCACACGCTGCTGCCCAAGCTGAAATCCTGGCCCTACATCGCCCGCAATCTCGCGACCGTCCCGGTGGTGGGTCTGGGTCTCGGCTCGGTCGCCGGGCTCGGTGCGGCGCGCGTCTCGGCCAGCCACTATTCGGTGATGGTCAAGGACACGGCGCAGCTCTTCGTCGCGGGCCCGCCCGTGGTCGCGCGCACCGGCCAGACCATCGACAAGAACGACCTCGGCGGCAGCCAGATCCACACGCGCAACGGCGTGGTCGATGACGAAGCCGTGTCCGAGGCTGACGCATTCGAGCGCGCGCGCCGCTTTCTCTCGTATCTGCCCTCGTCGATCTACGAGCTGCCTCCGCGCGCCGAATCGGGCCGCGACGCCGCAGCCGACCAGAAGGCGCTGCGCAAGGCGATTCCCGAAAACACGCGCTCGGTCTACAAGATCCGCACCATCGTCGAGACGCTGGTGGACACCGGCAGCTTCATGGAAATCGGCCGCCACTGGGGCAAGGCGATCGCCGCAGGTCTTGCGCGCATCGACGGCTGGCCGGTCGTCGTCGTCGCGAGCGACCCCTACCACTACGGCGGCGCCTGGGATCGCCAGACCGCCGAGAAATACATGCGCATGGTCGATCTGGCCGAGCAGTTCCATCTGCCGGTGGTGAATCTGGTCGACGTGCCGGGCTTCCGCATCGGGCTCGAGGCCGAGAAGGAAGGCGTGATGCGCGCGGGCGTGCGCGCGCTCACCGCCATCGCGCAAAGCACCGTGCCCTGGTGCACCATCATCATCCGCAAGGCCTTCGGCGTGGCGGGCGGCGGGCACCAGAACGCGGACCGTTTCAACTTCCGCTACGCATGGCCGTCCGCGCAATGGGGGTCGCTGCCCATCGAGGGCGGTCTGGAAGTCGCGTACAAGGCCGACATCGAGGCATCGGACGACCCCGAAGCCACGCGCGCCAAGATCGAAAAGCGGGTGCGCGGACTCACGTCACCCTACCGCAGCGCCGAGGCGTTCGTGGTCGAGGACATCATCGATCCGGCCCACACCCGCGCCGCGCTCGTCGAGTTCGCCACCATCGCCGCGCCGCTGCGCCAGGCGGGCCGGGCAAGCTTCGGCTTCCGTCCTTGAGGGCCGTGCGATGAGATCTCCCCACACCGTTCGCCGCATCCTCGTCGCCAACCGCGGGGCGGTCGCCGCGCGCGTGATCCGCGCCGCACACAAGCTGGGTCTCGAGGCCGTCGCCGTGCACTCCACCGCCGATGCCGACCTGCCCTATCTGAAGGACGCCGACGCCACCGTCTGCATCGGCGAAGGCCCTGCGCTGCAGAGCTATCTGAACCAGGACGCCGTGCTGCGCGCCGCCAAGGAATGCGGCGCCGACGCCATCCACCCGGGCTACGGCTTTCTGTCGGAGAACGCCCAGTTCGCCGAGACGGTCGAGGCTGCAGGGCTGTGCTTCATCGGCCCGTCGCCGCGCTGGATCCGCGAGCTCGGCCACAAGACCGCCGCACGCGCCCTCATGCAGCAGCACGGCATGCCGATGACGCAGAGCAGCGCGCTGCTGCCGGACGACGCGGACGCGGTCACCGCCATCGCCGACGCGATGGGCTACCCGCTGATGCTCAAGCCCGCCAACGGTGGCGGCGGCATCGGCATGGTGCCCGTGCGCCATCGCGACGAGGTGGCGGGCGCGCTGCGCCAGGCGCAGTCCACGGCCGCCAAGGCCTTCGGCAACGCGCAGCTCTATTTCGAGACGCTGATCGACAAGCCGCGCCACATCGAGTTCCAGTTCCTCGCCGACCGCCATGGCCGTGCGCGCTGCCTCCACGAGCGCGACTGCTCGGTGCAGCGACGCAACCAGAAGGTGGTCGAAGAGGCCACGGCGCCCGGCATCGCGCGCGATGAAGTCGAGCGCATGGCGCGCCGCCTCGAAACCATCCTCAGCGGCATCGGCTATGACGTGATCGGCACCGTGGAGATGCTCTACACGCCCGCGACCGGATTCACCTTTCTCGAGGTGAACACCCGTCTGCAGGTGGAGCATGCGGTGACCGAGGAGGTGACCGGCATCGACATCGTCGCCGCGCAGATCCGCCTTGCTGCGGGCGAACCGCTCGCGCAGGTGCTGCCCGAGCGGATCGGATGCAGCGGCCACGCCATCGAGGCCCGCATCTATGCCGAAGATCCCGTGCGCTTCTTCCCCTCACCCGGCGTGATGAACCGCTTCCAGCCGCCCGCGGGCGAAGGCCTGCGCGTGGAAACCGGCTACGGCGAAGGCGCGCGCACCTCCACTTTCTACGACCCGATGATAGCCAAGGTGATCGCCCACGCGCCCGACCGCGCCGCCGCCATCGCCAAACTGCGCGGCGCGCTCGAATCGTTCCACGTGAACGGCGTGAAAACCAATATTCCCTTTGTGCTGCGCATTCTCGATGATGAGGATTTCGCCGCAGGGCGACTGCACACGCAGCTTGGCGCGGCCATCGCCGCAAAAGCCTCGGTCGCCCCAACACAGGCCGCGCCCGTCGCTGCCTGAACAACCGCTTCAACGAACCCATTCACCCGACAGGACCCGCCATGCCCACCACCATTTCCTCTCCTCTCTCCGGCCGCGTCGTGAGCCTCTGCGTCGAGCCGCAATCCTCCGTCGCTTCGGGCGACGCCGTGCTCATCGTCGAATCGATGAAGATGGAAATTCCCGTCGAAGCCGAAAGCGCGGGCACCGTTGCGCGCTTTCTCGTGGCCGAGGGCGACGAAGTGACGGAAGGCCAAGCACTCGTGGAGCTGCAATGAGCGGCGCAGACAACACCACGGCAGCGCCCGGCGCCACCCCCTTCGCACGCCATGGTCGCGTGGCCGTCATCACCTGGTCGAACCCGCCCGTCAACGGCATCTCGTTCGCGTTGCGCCAGCAGGTGAGCGCGGGGCTCGACGCGGCCGTAGCCGATGCGGACATCGACGCCATCGTCGTGATGGGCGATGGCCGCATGTTCTCGGGCGGCGCGGACATCCGCGAATTCAACACACCCAAAAGCACGTCGGAACCCACGACGCCGCAGCTCATCTGGCGCATCGAACATCTCTCCAAACCCGTCGTCGCCGCCATCCACGGGTCGGCGCTCGGCGGTGGGCTGGAGATGGCGCTCGGCTGCCACTGGCGCGTGGCGCTGTCCGATGCGAACGTGGCGCTGCCCGAAGTGAAGCTCGGCCTGCTGCCGGGCGGCGGCGGCACGCAGCGGCTGCCGCGCCTCATCGGCGTGGAGAAGGCGCTGGACTGGATCGTCTCCGGCAAGACCGTCAAGGCACCGGCCGCGCTGGCCGCAGGCATGCTGGATGCGGTGTTCGACGACCACCTGCTCGACAACGCCGTCGCCTTCGCTTCCAAGCTCTCCCCCGCGACCGCGCTGCGCGCCACCGGAGCGCTCGCGGAGAACGTGCCCGCCAATGCCGCCGAACTCTTCGAGCAGGCCCGCGCCAGCGCCCGCAAGACGGCGCGCGGCATGGACGCGCCGCTGCAGTGCATCGCCTGCGTGGAAGAGTCCACGAAGAGCTCGCTCGAAGACGGCTTGAAGTTCGAGCGCGCGCGTTTCATGGAGCTGGTCAACGGCACGCAGTCCAAGGCGATCCGCCATCTGTTCTTCGCCGAGCGCGAGGCCGCCAAGCCACCACGCGATGCGCAGGATGCGCCGCTGCGCACCGTGCAGCGCGTGGGCGTGATCGGCGCGGGCACCATGGGAGGCGGCATCTCGATGGCGTTCGCCAACGCGGGCTATCCGGTCACGCTGGTCGAGGTCACCGACGCGAATCTGCAGAAGGGTCTTGCCACCATCCGCCGCAACTACGAGGCCACCGTGAGCAAGGGCAAGCTCGACGCCAAGGACATGCAGACCCGCGTGGACCGCATCCACGGCACGACCGACATGTCCCAGCTCGCCGACGTCGATCTGGTGATCGAGGCGGCCTTCGAGGACATGGCCGTCAAGCACGATCTGTTCAAGCAGCTCGACGCCATCTGCAAGCCCGGCGCGATCCTCGCGACCAACACCTCGCGCCTCGACATCAACGCCATCGCCGCCGTCACCCAACGTCCGCAGGATGTGGTCGGGCTGCATTTCTTCAGCCCCGCCAACGTGATGAAGCTGCTCGAGATCGTGCGCGGCGATGCCACCGCGCCCGACGTGCTGGCCACCGTGCTGCATGTGGCCAAGCGCATCGGCAAGATTCCGGCCGTGGTCGGCGTATGCGATGGCTTCGTCGGCAACCGCATGGTCAGCCCGTACACGCGTGAAGCGCACTTCCTGCTCGAGGAAGGCGCGACGCCGCAGCAGGTCGATCAGGCGCTCGAGCGCTTCGGCCTCGCGATGGGGCCGCTGCGCATGGGCGACATGGCGGGTCTGGACATCAGCTGGGCCGCGCGCAAGCGCCTCGCGCCGACGCGCCCCAAGCACATCCGCTACTGCAAGATCGCCGACCGGCTCTGCGAATCGGGCCGCCTCGGCCAGAAGACCGGCGAAGGCTTCTATCGCTATGAAGCCGGCAGTCGCGCGCCTCTGCCCGATCCCAAGGTCGAGGAAATCATCCAGGCCT
This sequence comes from Diaphorobacter caeni, assembly GCF_015354245.1. Taxonomy (GTDB): domain Bacteria; phylum Pseudomonadota; class Gammaproteobacteria; order Burkholderiales; family Burkholderiaceae_C; genus Diaphorobacter_A; species Diaphorobacter_A caeni. The sequence goes on along the minus strand of NZ_JADKYZ010000005.1, from coordinate 137,648 downwards.
GCGCCGCCGAGTCGGGCATCACGCGCCGCGCCATCACCGACGAGGAGGTGGTCGAGCGCACGATGTACGCGCTGGTCAACGAGGCCGCGCGCATTCTCGAAGACGGCATCGCGCAGCGCGGCAGCGACATCGACGTGATCTACGTGAACGGCTACGGCTTCCCCGCAGGTCGCGGCGGCCCGCTGTTCCATGCCGACACCGTGGGCCTGCCCAAGGTGCTGGAGCGCATCCGCGAGTTCCACCAGACCCACGGCGAGCTGTGGACGCCCGCGCCGCTGCTCGAAAAGCTGGTGGCCGAAGGCAAGCCGATCTCCTCGTACGAAGTTCACACCTCCAAAACATGACGAACGAGCACACCACCCACGGGCCCGACGCGGCCTTTCAGGACCATCTCGCGCGCGGCGAGTTCCGCATCCAGCAATGCGGCGGCTGCGCGCGCCACATCTTCTATCCGCGCGTGCTGTGTCCGCATTGCGGCAGCACGCAGCTGACATGGAAGGCCGCCAGCGGCGCCGGAACCGTCTACGCCTGCGGCGTGGTGATGGGCAAGCCCGGCACCGACACCGACTACGCCGTCGTGCTCATCGACCTCGCCGAAGGCGTGCGCATGATGAGCCATGTGGTCGACTGCGATCCGCACACGGTGACGATCGGCATGCCGGTCACCGCGCGCATCATGGACAAGGAAGGAAGCCCGCTCGTGGTGTTTGCACCGTCCCAGAAACAGACGCAGAACGGAGGCACGCATTGAGTCTTCAGCACATGCGCGGCAAGTCCGCCATCGTCGGCGTGGGCCAGGCCGGCATCGGCGAGGCCCATGGCTTCACAGCGATGGAAATCCTCGCCCAGGCCGCGACCAAGGCAGTGGCCGATGCGGGCCTCACCATGCAGGACATCGACGGCCTCGCCACCTGCAGTTCGGCGGCAAGCATGTGGGCGATGCCCACGGCCGAATATCTGGGCCTGCGCCCCAAGTTCATCGACAGCACCATGCTGGGCGGATCGAGCTTCATCGCGCATCTGATGCCCGCGATGCTGGCGCTCGAGAGCGGCCAGTGCAACGCCGTGCTGGTCTGCTACGGCAGCACGCAGAAGACCGGCACGTTCTCACGCAAGGCGATGTCGGAGGCGTTCAAGCTGGTCGATCCGCTGCCCTACGAGCACCCCTACCAGCCGATGCTGCCGCCCACGGCCTATGCGCTTGCGGCCTCGCGCCACATGCACGAGTTCGGCACCACGCGCGAGCAGCTCGCCGAGGTGGCCGTGGCCGCGCGCCGCTGGGCGCAGCTCAACCCGGAAGCGTATGCGCGCGATCCGCTGAGCATCGACGACGTGCTCAACGCCCGCATGATCTCCACACCATTGACCGTGCGCGACTGCTGCCTCGTCACCGACGGCGCGGGCGCGTTCGTGCTCATGCGCGCGGACCGCGCCAAGGCGCAGAAGCAAAAGCCCGTCTACGTGCTCGGCAACGCCACGGCCGTGTGGAACCGGCAGATCTCGTGCATGGAGAACCTCACCGTCACTTCGGCGAGCGAATCGGGCCAGCGCGCGTTCGAGATGGCGGGCCTCAAGCCAAGCGACGTGGACGTGGTGGGCCTGTATGACGCGTTCACCATCAACACGCTGCTGTTCCTTGAAGACCTCGGTTTCTGCAAGAAGGGCGAGGCTGGCGCGTTCGTGCAGAATGGCGGCATCGCGCCCGGCGGACACCTGCCGGTCAACACCAACGGGGGCGGACTCTCGTGCGTGCATCCGGGCATGTACGGCATCTTCCTCGTCATCGAGGCCGTGCGACAGCTGCGCGGAGAATGCGGCGAACGCCAGGTGAAGGACGCGAAGATCGCGCTCGCGCATGGCAACGGCGGCACGCTGTCGAGCCAGTCCACGGCCCTCTTCGGACTGGAGGAGACGCTGTGACGCACCGCATTTTCACGGGAGGCACGGCATGCTGAACAAGGTCGTCGATTCACTGCAGGCCGCCGTGCAGGGCGTGCCCGATGGCGCGGTCATCATGATCGGCGGCTTCGGCATCTCGGGCGTGCCGACCGAGCTGGTCTGCGCGTTGCTCGATCAGGGCGCGCGCGAGCTCACCATCGTCAACAACAACGCGGGCAACGGCAAATACGGCCTGAGCCAGCTCATCGAAGCCGGCCGCGTGCGCCGCATGGTGTGCTCGTTCGCACGCAACTCCAATCCCAAGATTCCCAACGCCGACGCTTTCGCCGAGTGGTATCGCGCGGGCAAGATCGAGCTCGAATGCGTGCCGCAGGGCACCATGGCCGAGCGCATGCGCGCGGCGGGCTCGGGGCTCGGTCCGTTCTTCACGCCCACGTCCTACGGCACCACGCTCGCGGCGGGCAAGGAGACGCGCGTGATCGACGGCGTCGGCTACGTGCTCGAGAATCCGCTGCACGGCGACTTCGCGTTCGTGAAGGCGCGCGCTGCGGACCCCTGGGGCAATCTCATGTTCCGCAATGCCGAGCGCAATTTCGGTCCGGTGATGTGCATGGCCGCGAAGAACGCCGTCGCGCAGGTCGACGAGATCGTGCCGCTGGGCGGCTTCGTGCCCGAGAACGTGATGCTGCCCGGCATCTTCGTGCAGCGCGTGGTCAAGATACCGGTCACGCAAGGAGTCCCATCATGAGCGCCACTTTTCAACGCCTGAGCCGCGAGGAGATGGCGCGCGCCGTCGCCATGGACATCCCCGACGGCAGCTACGTGAACCTCGGTATCGGCATTCCAACGCTGATCTCCAAATGCCTTCCAGAAGGCCGCGACGTGATCCTGCACAGCGAGAACGGCATCCTCGGCATGGGCCCCGGCCCCAAGGACGGCACGGTCGATCCGAGCCTGCTCAACGCCAGCAAGGAGCCCGTCTCGCTGCTGGCGGGCGCGTCCATCTGCGACCACAGCATGTCGTTCGCGATGATGCGCGGCGGACACATCGACGTCTCGGTGCTCGGAGCCTTCCAGGTGGCGAGCAACGGTGATCTCGCCAACTGGGACACCGGCGCGCCCGATGCGATTCCCGCCGTCGGCGGCGCGATGGATCTCGTGGCGGGAGCCAAGAAAGTCATCGTGGTGATGGAGCACACGACCAAGGACGGAAAGCCCAAGATCGTCGAGGCCTGCACCTATCCGCTGACCGGCGCGGGCGTGGTCAACCGCATCTACACCGACTGCGCTGTGATCGACGTGACCCAGGACGGACTCGTCGTGCGGTCCATGGTCCCGGGCCTCGATTTCCAGACGCTGCAGGCAATGACGGGAGCGCCGCTGCACAAAGCCTGAAAAAGTCGGACGCGGCGGGGTAACATGCGGGCGGCATTTCCATTCCCCCACGCACCGCATCCCGCCCTCTTCTTCTGGCCATGGCCGACAGCGCAATCGATCATCAGCTTCTGGTCTTTGACCTCGCGCCCGTCGGCCTGCTGGTGGCGCAGCATCGGCAGATCCGCTCGTACAACCAGAGCTTCTGCGACATCTTCGGCTATCCGCCCGAGACGCTGCTCGGGCAGTCGCTTGCGGTGCTCTATCCGTCGGCTTCGGAGTTCGAGGACACGGGCTCGCGCGCGTTGGCGCTGATGCGCGAGACCGGCAACTACGCCGATGACCGCATCATGCGCAAGCAGGACGGCACGCTGTTCTGGTGCCATGTGGCGGGCCGCACGGCCGATCGCACGGACCCGTTCGCGCTCTCGGTCTGGGTGTTCGAGGACATGTCGGCCGAGCGCCCGGTGACCACGCCGCTGACGGCGCGCGAGCGGCAGATCGCGCGCTCGTTGGTGTCGGGCAAGTCGAGCAAGCAGATCGCCGCCGATCTGGGCATCAGCTTTCGCACCGTGGAGGCGCATCGCGGGCGCTTGTTCACCAAGTTCGACGTGTCGAGCACGGCCGAGCTGATCGCGCGGCTCGTGGGGCGCATCTGAATCGTCTGAGTCATGCGCTGAGCGCAAGCGCGCTCAACCCTCGATGACCTGCTGCAGCTTGGACTGCGCGTCCCACGCGGTCCAGTCGAGTTCGCCGATGTGCCAGAAGCGCACGCGGCCCTTGGCGTCGATGATGAAGCTCGTGGGCAGCGCGCGCCCGCCCCACGCGGCCAGTTGCTTCTGGCTGCGGTCGAGCAGCACGTCGCCGGTGAACGGAACGGCTTGGAGAAACTGCGCGATGCGCGCGGGCATCTCGCCGTGGTTCACCGCCAGCACGCGCAGCTTCTTGTCGCTGTAGAGATCGAGCAGCATGCTGAACGTGGGCATCTCGAGGCGGCACGGGCCGCAGTAGGACGCCCAGAAATTCAGGATCAGCGGCTCACCGACGTAGTCCTGCAGCGTGACCTTGCGGCCTTCCATGGTGAGGGCCGAGAGCGCGGGCGCTGCGCCGCGCGTCCACGGCATGAGCTTGCCCTGGGAGGGCTCGTCGCCGCCCGCAGCGCGCACGCCACCGGCGGCGGCCATCAGGGCGGCACCGCCCAGCAGTTGCAGGCTCTTGCGCCGGTCGATACCTTGTTCCATGGAATGCTCCGCGGCGATCATCACGCCAGCTTGCGCGACGTGATGCGGTACGCGAAGTGGGCGGGATCGAGGCTGTCGAGACGGCCGTTGGCGGATTCGCCGTTGGGGTACATGAAGAAGCCCGCGGTCAGTTCCGAGCCGGGGAAGCGCACGTCGGCGGCCGTGTTGTAGGCCATCCAGTTGCCTTCCCATGCGCCGAACAGCATGGCGCGCGCGGCGCGCACCTTGGGGTCGTCCTTGGGCAGGCCGCCGGGTTGCTCTTCGAGCGCGACCTTGGCGACGTCGGCCGGGTCGACCGGAATCCAGCCGTAGCCGTCCGCATAGAACTGCGCGCGGCAGTGCTGGGCCTTGGAGATGTCGCCGGCCTTGCCGAGGCTCTTGAAGCCGCGCTCGGAGGTGTCCACACGCACGCCGTAGACGTCGCGCGCGGGCACGCCGCTCGCGCGCAGCAGTGCGGTGTAGAGACCGTTCAGATCGGCGCACTTGCCGGAAATCTTGCCCGAGTTGAGCATGTAGGTGACGTCGCCCGTGCCGCAACCGGCGACCGCACCGTCACGCGAGGCGTTGACCACCATCCATTCGTAGATCGCGCGGGCCTTGCCGATGGCGTCTTTGGGATGACCGGCCTCGGCCAGAATTTTGTCGGACGTCTGCTTGACGATGCCGCCAAGCGGCGCCAGCGAGGTGGGCTGCAGATATTCGCGCAGCGCCGAAGCGGGCAGCCTGCGCGCCGTGCCGGCGGCGCCGAGATCCACCGACGGATCGCGCAGGGCGATGCGGGTGGTGAGCTTCACGGTCTGCGGCGCTTCGGTGTTCTTCCAGTGCACTGCCACCATGCGCGCATCCGAACGCGGCATCGATAACAGTTCGGCCTTGGTGGCGCCGGGTGCATCGAACTTCACGTCCAGCGTGCGCTGGTAGCCGTCGAGCTGCGCCATGGGCACGGGCACCCACACGCGCGCCTCGCCGGTCTTCTCGCCCACGTTCACCTCGGTGGTGATCTCGTACTCGCGCCAGCCTTCGCCCTTCGCAGGCGCAGCAGCAAAGGCGCTCACGCCGAAGGTTCCGGACGATGCGGCAATGGAGGAAACAAGAAGGAATTGGCGGCGTTGCATGGAATGGGGGCTCGCAAAGGGAGTGGACGGGAATGAGAGAAAACGCATCCCTTGCAGGCACTGGATACCTGAATACTGAAAACGCGCGCATGTGCGCTCTGAATCGGCGGACACGGCAAGCGAAACTGCAGGACCTGCAAGAGTCCGGGAATCCTATCACCCACCGGTTTCTGACGGGGCAGCATGGACTTGCGGCGCGCAAGCGTCACCGGTGCGCGTCCACCAGGCATTGGGTGAACGCCGCCGCCGCGCGGCTCGGCTGAGGTGACTTGCGCGTGAGGCTCACGAACTCGCAGTGGTAGTGCAGCTCCGCCGGGCGCACCGGCTGCATGCGGCCCTCCGCCTCGAAGGCGCGGGCGTAGTGGTCTGGCAAGAAGCCGAGGTAACGACCCGAGAGAATCAGCGTGGCGATCGACTCCTGATCGAAGCCGGTCGCCGCGCGAGAGAGACGTGCCTGGTGCGTCAGCTCCATGTTGGGCGAGTGATATCCGAGTCCCGCGAACGGGTGCTCGCGCACGCCGTCCCAGTCGAGCGCATCGTGGTCGGCGCCGAACAGCGCATGCCCCTTCCCGCAGTACAGCAGCATGTGCTCGTCGAACAGGCGGTGGTAGTGCAGGCTGTGCGAGCTGCGGTGCTCGGGGATGATGCCGATCTGGAAGGTGCCATCCATCACGCCGCGCTCGATCTCGTTGATCGATCCCACATGCAGCTGCAGATGCACATCGGGCGCGAGCTGGTTGAACGCGCCGATGGCCTCGCCGATGCGCGCTGCCGGGTTGCTCGCGGTCTTGTCGAAGATGGCGACGGCGAGCTGGCCGCCCATGCGCGCGTGGATGTCGTCGATGGAGTCGCGAAAGCCGCGCACCGATGCCAGCAGGCGCTGCGTTTCCTCGTACACCCGCTGGCCCTCGGCCGTGAGCGCGAAGCCCGCGCGGCCCCGGCGGCACAGCGTGAGCCCGAGGCGCATCTCCAGATCCTTCACGTGGCGGCTCACCGTGCTGGTGCCGATGTTGAGCTCCAGCTCCGCCGCCGACATGCCGCCGCAGTCCACCACGGCCTTGAACACCTGCAGCAGGCGCAGATCCATGTCGCTGATCTGGCCCAGCACGGCCCGGCTGCGCGTGGCCTGCGGCGTGGCCTTGGCGCGCTTTTTGACAGGGGTTTTCGTGCGTTCCGCAGTGGTTTTCTTTACTTGCATAAATCCTCAAGTAAACAGTGATATTGCGTTATTTACCGGATTATCACGCCATCCAACAATGCCCCCACGCCTCCACGCTGGTAGAGGCGATTTTTCTCAATCCAATCAACGCTTTGCCCGACCCTGCTGGAGACGCACATGAGCATCACCACCACCCCTGACACCCACGCCGCATCCCAAGCCGTACGCACCGACGCCGCCTGGCTGGACGCGCACTGGATGCCGTTCACGGGCAACCGCAATTTCAAGGCCAATCCGCGCATGGTGGTCGGTGCCGAAGGCGCCTATCTGCGTGACGACAAGGGCCGCAAGATTTTTGACGGTCTCTCGGGTCTGTGGTGCACGGGCCTGGGCCATGGCCGCCGCGAGATCGCCGAAGCCATCGGCAAGGCCGCGCTGCAGCTGGACTACGCGCCGGCCTTCCAGTTCGGCCACCCCGCCTCGTTCGAACTCGCCAACAAGATCAAGGACCTGACCCCCAAGGGCCTCGACTACGTGTTCTTCACCGGCTCGGGCTCCGAAGCCGCCGACACCTCGCTCAAGATGGCGCGCGCCTACTGGCGCCTGAAGGGTCAGGCCAGCAAGACCGTGCTGATCGGCCGCGAGAAGGGCTACCACGGCGTGAACTTCGGCGGCATCTCGGTGGGCGGCATCGGCGGCAACCGCAAGATGTACGGCCAGGGCATCGCGGCCGACCACATTCCGCACACGCAACCTCCTGCGGGCACGTTCCAGAAGGGCATGGCCGAGGAAGGTGGCCGCGCGCTGGCCGACAAGCTGCTCGACGTGATCGCGCTGCATGACGCCAGCAACATCGCCGCCGTCATCATCGAGCCGTTCGCCGGTTCCGCAGGCGTGGTGATTCCACCCAAGGGCTATCTCGACCGCATCCGCGAGATCTGCACGCAGAACAACATCCTGCTGATTTTTGATGAAGTCATCACCGGCTTTGGCCGCTGCGGCACGATGACCGGCTCCGACGCCTTCGGCGTGGTGCCCGACATCATGAACTTCGCCAAGCAGGTGACCAACGGCGCACAGCCGCTCGGCGGCTGCGTCGCCACCAAGGACATCTACGACACCTTCATGGCAGCGGGCGGCCCCGAGTACATGCTCGAGTTCGCGCACGGCTACACCTACTCGGCCCACCCGATCGCCTGCGCCGCCGGCATCGCCGCGCTCGACCTGCTGGAGAAGGAAGACGGCCCCGGCCGCGTCAAGGCCCTGGCCCCCTACTTCGAGAACGCGGTGCATGGCCTCAAGGGCGTCAAGCACATCGCCGACATCCGCAACTACGGCCTCGCCGCAGGCATCTCCATCGAGCACGCTCCGGGCGAGCCCGCCAAGCGCCCCTACGAGATCGCGATGAAGATGTGGGAGCTCGGCTTCTACGTGCGCTACGGCGCCGACACCATCCAGCTCGCGCCACCGTTCATCAGCGAACGCGCAGAAATCGACCGCCTGATCAACGCCCTCGGCGAGACCATCCAGTCGGTTGCCTGAGAACTTGAAATTTCCCAAGGAGCTACCGCCACCGACCCCGGCGGTAGCCTCCATTTTTTGGTTTTCAAACGGCAGGCTTCGCAGCGCAATAAGCGCCCGAACCCACCATCACAATGACGAGACAGGCCCTCAGGCTAGGCGCGAAGCCGCAGACAGTACTCATGTACGGCAAGGCTTCTGCAACAACGCATGAGGGCCTGTATCGTCACCCAAAAACGAATCACTGAACAAACACCCAATACGGACAACCATATGAACAACGACAAGAACGTCACTTCTACCGTGGGCCACCTCATTGACGGCAAGATCGTTGCCGATACGGCCCGCACGCAACCGGTCTTCAACCCGGCCACGGGCCAGTCCACCACCAACGTCTCTCTGGCCAGCAAGGCCACGGTTGAAGAAGCCATCGCCTCGGCCGAGAAGGCCTTCCCCGCCTGGCGCAACACGCCCCCACTCAAGCGCGCCCGCGTGATGAGCAAGCTCAAAGTGCTGCTCGAAGAAAACGCCGACAAGATCGCCGCGCTGATCACCGCCGAACACGGCAAGGTGCTGGCCGATGCGCACGGCGAGCTGCAGCGCGGCATTGAAAACGTGGAATACGCGAGCTACGCGCCCGAGCTGCTCAAGGGCGAGCACAGCCGCAACGTCGGCCCCGGCATCGACAGCTGGAGCGAGTTCCAGGCGCTGGGCGTGACGGCCGGCATCACGCCGTTCAACTTCCCCGCCATGGTTCCGCTGTGGATGTGGCCCATGGCCGTGGCCTGCGGCAACACCTTCGTGCTCAAGCCGTCCGAGCGTGATCCGTCGAGCACCCTGTTCGTCGCGCAACTGGCGCTCGAAGCTGGTCTGCCACCGGGCGTGCTGAACGTCGTCAACGGCGACAAGGTGGCCGTGGACACATTGCTGCAGGACCCGCGCGTGAAGGCCGTGAGCTTCGTGGGCTCCACACCGATCGCCGAATACATCTACGCCGAAGGCTGCAAGCACGGCAAGCGCGTGCAGGCCCTCGGCGGCGCGAAGAACCACGCCATCGTCATGCCCGACGCCGACATCCCCAACGCCGTCAACGCGCTGATGGGCGCGGCCTACGGCAGCTGCGGCGAGCGCTGCATGGCCATTCCGCTGGTCGTGGCCATCGGCGACGAAACGGCCGACGCCGTGATCGACAGCCTCAAGGTCGAGATCGACAAGATGAAGGTAGGCCCCGGCACCGACAACGGCAACGACATGGGCCCGCTGGTCACCAAGCAGCACTTCGAGAAGGTCAAGGCCTATGTGGATTCCGGCGTGGCCGAAGGCGCCAAGCTGGTGGTCGATGGCCGTGGCGTGAAGGTCCCCGGTCATGAAGACGGCTACTTCCTCGGCGCCTGCCTGTTCGACGACGTCAAGCCCGGCATGAAGATCTACCAGGAAGAAATCTTCGGCCCCGTGCTCGGCGTGGTGCGCGCCAAGAACCTGCAGGAAGCGATGAAGCTCATCGACGACCACGAATACGGCAACGGCACCTGCATCTTCACCCGCGACGGTGAGGCTGCCCGCTACTTCACCGACCACATTCAGGTCGGCATGGTCGGCGTGAACGTCCCCCTGCCCGTGCCCGTCGCCTACCACTCGTTTGGTGGCTGGAAGCGCTCGCTGTTCGGCGACCTGCACGCCTACGGCCCCGACGCCGTGCGCTTCTACACCAAGCGCAAGACCATCACGCAGCGCTGGCCCTCGGCCGGCGTACGCGAAGGCACGATGTTCAGCTTCCCCAGTTCTCGATAACACCCCCTGAGGCGCTTCGCGCCTTCCCCTTCTCTGTGCGTTGCGCAGCAACGCGGAAGGGGGACGCAGCCAGCGCGGCGTGATGGTGGGGCGGCCCTTGCGCGGCTGCTCTCGCCTGGGGCTCGCGCATTGGATGCGCTGCGACCACGGCTCGACTCAACCCTCGCAGGCCGTAGGCCATGAAGGGCCGCAACGCCCGCTTTGCAAGGCGCGTGCTTCATTGTGAAGTGCGCGCCTTTTTCTTTGCTTGCCTTGCTGTATCCGGTGCGGTTGTCGATTTTTATTCAACCGGATCGGCGCTACTCAAACCAATCAAGCCATCGGCTTGACGTGTGCAGTCAGACTCTGCGTTGATTGCACACTTGCCTTGCGATTTTCGGCGTTTTTCCACATTGAAGATGGGATTGCTGCTCACGCCACGCTCGGAGTCTTTTGCACTTCAAAAATTGCTTACGGAAAAATCACTCAGTGCTTGATCCGGATAGATCAGCAACCAGGCCCGGTTTCGACCCGCTGCTGTCGCTCGTGCCTCGGCTGCCGGCGTCCGCTGTCCAGCGATTGCGGTCAGTCTGCTCTCTCCAATCTTCTCAACTTAACGAGATTGACGATCTTCGCAAAGTTTGCGACAATGGGCTCGCCTCAACAACCGACGCTAGCCGTCATCACCCATCAATTTGCAGTTCACACCATGACAGCCGAAGCACTATCACCACCCAATCCTATGCAGTCGCTGCGTGAGCGATTGATTCAAGAGGGTTCTATTGTTCCTAGCCATGAAAATGCAGCTAATTCGCAAAATTCTATTAGTGAATTGGTTGATGCTATTAAGGGGAAGCTAGAAAAAGTTTTTTCCGTTCTTTTGGAAGCTGGGAAAAAATTTTCTGCGCTTGAAAAATATATTCAGGCATTTGCAGATAGATTTTCCGGATTTGACTTAATCTCAAGATCTGGCTGCAGCTATTTTAGTTTGCTTGGTTTTTTGAACTTGCATCGAATCCTTGAGGTTTTGGTTAAACACCAAGACAAGAGAATTGGAAGTTTTCTTTTTGTGAGAGCAGGGTTCTTCTTTGCGTTCAAAGAAAATATGAAGAATACGCCATGAATATGGCCGCAGGAAATTAAATGCTAGCTAACTCACTAACTGATCTTTCTGCTCGGTATAAGGCAGATACCAAGGATAAAACAGCGGATAAGGCTGATCCGTATGCCACTGCAGCACAGTCTGCTGCGGTGTTACGCTCAGGTGCGGAGTTCCGTAAAAACCGGATTGCCGCGGCTGACATGCTGACGACTGAAGAGGCTGCAGAGCTGACTGGCGTTTCGCGTGTAACGATTAATGCTTGGATTAAGCAAAACCGTTGCATTGGCATTGCTAACCTGCGCCGTGGTTTCAAACTGCCTAGGTGGCAATTTGAGCCGCAAGTCTTTGAGTTGATTCGGCCTCTGTTTGATGCACTGGACACTACGGATAGCTGGAGCGTGCTGGCATTCCTTGAAAACTCTCAAGAGGCGCTTGACCGCCGCACACCTTTGGTGGCGTTGGAACAGGGTGAATCTGCAGAGCGTATCTTGCAACTGGCCATGGCAGAAGGACATTGATAAATATGTTCTTCAAAAATGACAATCTCGGCGAAGCAGGTTCCAAAAATTGAATTGCCCGCAGGGCAGGTTTTTCATCGCGTGCAACGTAATGTTGTGCACAAGGGTAGTGTCAAAATCAATCGCATGATTCTGCCTCCGGCAGGTATCAAAGCAGGGCGGTTTTGTCTGGCAACTGGGGTGACGGCGTATCTGGCAGATAGCATAGAGACGGCGTTGTATGAGGCAGTTTTCAGGCGTGAACTTAAAACCTTCGTTGCTTTGGAGGATTTGCGGTTGAAAGCATTGGGTACTTTTACATCCAAGAAGCCGTTGCGGCTGGTGGATTTGAGAGGATTTGAGGAGCAGTACCCAGTGTTGCAGTCACAGCGGATTCAGCATACGCAATCGTTTGCCGAGGAGTGCTTTGGCGAATGCTATGACGGCATCTTGTACGCCTCAGCGCAGCATCCGCACCACGAATGTGTGTGCTTGTTTGAGACAGGTGCCAAGAAGCTGGGCTTTGTGCAGGCTTGGCCTCTGGTGAAACCGGGCACTGACATCCTGCACCGTGCAGTGGTTGAGGCTGCACGACGGTCTGGAATGGAGATTACCTGACGTTAAGAAACCCGCTGATGCGAAATGCCAGCCAGTTTAGCCACTGACTGGCATTTTTCTTCGGATTTTTGCTTTGAGTTCTTTTCACAGCTCTGGGCTGTGGCAGCAACACAAACGAGTGCGCTTGCTGCAGAAGCAGTCTGCGGTAAACGACTGCGATCAGTCTTAAGCAGGCAGCCGTCCCTCCACTTCGAAAGTCAGCTCCTGGCCGTTTCGACACCGTCGCAGCCTCCCCATCTAGCATGCCTGCTGCATTCAAGCCCGCTCACGGGCTCCGCACCCAAAATGGTGAATGTCGGAACAGATCCGTTGGCACTCCCTGCTTCATTGTGAAGAATTCCCGGTCCAGCGCGAGCTGACGGCGGTGGCGCATGCACCGAATAGGTGCCGAGCGTCCGTTCAATCCTCTCCGAATCGCACGAAGATTCCTTTTTCTACTGGAAAACCCGCTGTTGGCACGCTTTTGGCTTGTCTACATTCTTGTATTCAAGAAAAAACATATCTTGCATACAAGACCAGATCAGCCAAAAGGAGAGAAGCCATCATGGGACGTTTCGCCAAATCACTATTCGGACAGGTGCTCATCGCACTGGTCATCGGGGTACTTGTCGGGCTGTTCTCGCCCGAGTTCGCGGTCAAGCTCAAGCCGCTGGGGGACGGGTTCATCAAACTCATCAAGATGATCATCCCGGTGCTGGTGTTCTGCGTGGTGGTGCATGGCATCGCGGGCGCGGGCGATCTCAGGCGCGTGGGGCGCGTGGGCATCAAGGCGCTGGTGTATTTCGAGGTGCTCACCACCATCGCGCTGGTGATGGGTCTGGTGCTGGCCTTCGTGTTCCAGCCCGGCGCGGGCATGAACGTCGACGTGAAGGCGCTCGACGCATCGGCCATGAGCGCCTATGCGACCAACGCCGACAAGCTGACCTCGGGCGGCTTCGTGGACTTTCTCATGAAGCTCATCCCGACCACCGTGGTCAACGCCTTCGCGACGGGCGACGTGCTGCAGGTGCTGCTGTTCGCGGTGCTGTTCGGCTGCGCGCTGTCGATGCTGGGTGAGCGCGGCAAGCCGGTGGCGGTGGTGATCGACACGACCTCGCTGGTGCTGTTCAAGATCATGGCCATCATCATCAAGCTCGCGCCGCTGGGCGTGCTCGGCGCGATCGCCTTCACCGTGGGCAAATATGGCATCGGCTCGCTCAAGCAGCTGGGCATGCTGGTGCTGCTGTTCTATGCGGCCGTGGCGGTGTTCGTGTTCGTGGTGCTGGGCTTCGTGATGCGCGTCTCGGGCTTCAGCCTGATCAAGCTGCTGCGCTATCTGCGCGAAGAACTGATGGTGGTGTTCGCCACCACTTCGTCCGACAGCGTGCTGCCCCAGATCATGGCCAAGCTGCGCAACATGGGCATCCGCGACTCGACCGTGGGCCTCGTGATTCCCACCGGCTACTCGTTCAATCTGGACGCGTTCTCCATCTACATCACGCTGGCCGCCGTGTTCATCGCCCAGGCCACGAACACGCCGATCACGATGACCGACCTGCTCACCATCCTGGCGATTTCGCTGGTCACCTCCAAGGGCGCGCACGGCGTGCCGGGCTCGGCCATCGTGGTGCTGGCGGCGACGCTGCACGCCATTCCGGCGATCCCGGCCATCGGCCTGGTGCTGGTGCTGTCCATCGACTGGTTCATCGGCATCGCCCGCGCGCTCGGCAACCTGATCGGCAACTGCGTGGCAACCGTGGCCGTGGCCGCGTGGGAAGGCGACATCGACCGTGACCGCGCCCATGCGGTGCTCGATGGAAAGGCGCTGCCGATGGACGAGACGATCGCGGAAAACGGTACAGTCACCAGCGCGCAACATTGATCGACTCAACCCCAAACCACCAATGACTCCCGCCTCCCCCCTGCACATTGCCGAACGCATCGTCGAAGCCGTACTGGCGCAAAAGCTGGCGCCCGGCGACCGGCTGGGGGAGCAGGAGCTGGCGGACAACTTCGCCGTGAGCCGCACCGTCGTGCGCGAAGCCATGGTGCAGCTGCAGGCGCGCGGCTTCGTGCAGGTGCAGCCGCGCAAGGGCTGGTTCATCGTCCAGCCGTCGGCCGAGGAGGCGCGCGACGCGTTTTCTGCGCGGCGCATCATTGAATCGGGCATCGTGCAGGAAGCGGGCCGGCCGATGCAGTCGGTCATCGGCAATCTGCGCAAGCACATCGCGCACGAGAAGAACGCCATCGACAAGGCCGACGCCGCCACGCGCGCGTTCCTACTCGCGGATTTCCATGTCTGCCTGGCCGAGCAGATGGGCCACAAGCTGCTGGCCGACACGCTGCGCGACCTGACCGCGCGCACCACGCTCGCCGCCACGCTCTACCAGTCCACCCACAACGCGAGCCAGTCGTGCGCGGAGCACGAGCGCATCGTGCAGGCGCTCGAAGCGGGCGACACCGAAGCCGCCAAGCGGCTGCTGATCGAGCACATCGGCTCGGTGGAGCAGTCGCTCGCCTTCGCGCCCGACACCCCGCCCGAAGCCGAGACCGCCAGCCGCCTGCGCAACGCGCTCACGCCTGTCCGCCGGGTGGGCTGAATTCGCGTTTTCACGGGTGCCCTGCGGCGCAAAACACGCCGCCGCTATGGTATGAATAAGGGCTTGGCGCAAGACCTGCCGGATGTGCAGGATCTGCTTGCGCCCGTTCCTTTCACTCCTTTCACCACACCCGCCCCGGAAGAGACCACCATGACCAACAAGCTTGACGCCGCCTTCATGCCCGATGCCAACGGATTCTTCGGTGCCTATGGCGGCCAGCTCGTGCCGCCGCACCTGAAGAAAGCCATGGACGACATCGCGTCGGCCTACGACGAGATCGTGCAGCGCAAGGACTTTCAGGACGAGCTGCAGCACCTGTTCCAGGACTACGTGGGCCGCCCCAGCCCCGTGTTTCACGCCAGGCGTCTGTCGGAGCAGCTGGGCGGCGCGCAGATCCACTTGAAGCGCGAGGACCTGAACCACACCGGCGCGCACAAGATCAACCACTGCCTCGGCGAGGCGCTGCTCGCCAAGTTCATGGGCAAGACCAAGGTGATCGCCGAGACCGGCGCGGGCCAGCACGGCGTGGCGCTGGCGACGGCCTGCGCGCTGGTCGGCATCCCCTGCGAGATCCACATGGGCCAGGTGGACATCGAAAAGGAACACCCCAACGTCACCAAGATGCGCATCCTCGGCTGCAATCTGGTGGCCGTCACGCGCGGTCAGGCGACGCTGAAGGACGCCGTGGACAGCGCCTTCGAGGAGTATCTGAAAGACCCCGTCAACACCATCTACGCCATCGGCTCGGTGGTCGGCCCGCATCCGTTTCCGAAGATGGTGCGCGATTTTCAGTCCATCGTCGGCCGCGAGGCGCGCGAGCAGTTCCAGACCAAGTACGGCAAGCTGCCCGACTACGTGAGCGCCTGCGTGGGCGGTGGCTCCAACGCCATGGGCATCTTCACCGCCTTCCTCAACGACGAGGGCGTCAAGCTCGTCGGCGTGGAGCCCGCCGGTGAAGGCGTGGACAAGCCCGGCAAGCACGCCGCCACGCTCTCGGTCGGCAAGCCCGGCGAGATCCACGGCATGAAGTGCTACGTGCTCGAAAACGCCGACGGCACGCCCGCCGCCGTGCACTCCATCGCCTCGGGCCTGGACTACCCCGGCGTCGGCCCGCAGCACAGCTATCTGAAGGACATCGGCCGCGTCGACTACCAGAGCGTGGACGATCAGGAAACGCTGAACGCCTTCATGACGCTCTCGCGGGTGGAGGGCATCATCCCCGCGCTGGAAAGCTCGCACGCGGTCGCCTGGGCCATGCGCGTGGCACCCACGCTGGGCAAGGACGTGAACATCCTCGTGAACCTCTCCGGTCGCGGTGACAAGGATGCGGACTACGTCGCCAAGAAACTGGGGCTCTGAGAACGTGCTCAAGCTCTGGGTCGCTGCGCGTTCTGGCGGAGCCAGTTACATGCGCTGCGCAAGACGCCATGGGTGATTGTTTCCCTTTTCCCGATCCGCACCTCACCACAAAGGAGCCTCGTGCTCCTTTTTTCATTGCCGAACACGTCTCCCCCCTCCCCTGAACGGGGTAGTAACTTTTGTTACCGCAGCAACGCTTCGATCCCGCGATTGCTGCACCCTGCGCTGCTGCCTACACTCGTTTTTCACACGTTGAGAGGAGACGCATCATGCGCAAACAAAAGCAAAGTCAGACGCATATCTACCTGGGATTGCTGGTGTTCGTGGTCTGCTGGATCCTGTCCAGCGCGGCCCATGCGTGGCAGCCCGAAGTGGGTGAAAAGCCCAATCCCATGGAGCAGCTGGAGATGGTCAACGGCCAGCCCGTGAACCTCGCCAGCTATGCGGGCAAGCCGCTGGTCATCTACTTCGGCGCGGACTGGTGCGCCCCCTGCGTCGCCAATGGCCGGCCCGCCGTGATCGACGCCTTCAACAAGTACCGCAACAAGGGCCTGCAGGTGCTGTTCGTGGATCTGGACGATCCGTTCAAGCTCCGTGGCAAGAAGATCAATGAATCCCGGGAGCTCGGCATTCCCATCGCCATGCGCGCCGCGCCCACCGGTGATCAGGCGAAACTGCGCAACTTCGACTTCGGCGGCTTCGGGCGCATCCAGGTGGTGCCCACCGCCATCCTGCTGGACGGCAGCGGCAAGGTCGTCGCCAAGATCGAGCAGGGCACCAAGCTGCGCGACGAGCTCGATGGCGCGGTGGCGCCACTGGTGCGCTGAGCGCGCGTTTCTTCAGACGCCTTCCCCGCATCAGGGGGTGCACCGCATCCCGTTCGCAGGATGCGCCTCCTTGCGCATGGAAAACCCGGTCGTGGCTGTCACGGTTCTTTCACGACAGCGCTCGAACATGGCGAACAGGCAACGCCGCCCGTGACACAGCCGAACGTCGACGGGTGCGCTGCCGGACTCTTCAACCCTTCTGGTGACATGTCATGAAAAAGCCCATTCCAACATTCCGGCTTGCTTCCTTTGCCGCGGCCGCGTGCGCCGCACTCACCCTCACCGCCTGCGGCGGCGGCGATGACAGCCCCTACAAGACCCTGCACGGCGACGCGCCGCAGATCATTGCGCACCGCGGCCTCTCGGGCTACTACCCCGAGCAGACCCGCATGGCCTACGAAAAGGCCGTCGACGCCGGTGCCGACATGATCGAGCTGGACATGCACCTCACCCGCGACTGCCAGCTCGTCGCGCGCCACAACGCCTGGCTCAGCGACAGCACCAACATCGCCGAAGTCGCCAAGACCAACGCGGCGGTCGCCAGCCGCAAGCGCACCACCAAGGGCGTTCTGGTCGACGTGAAATACCCCGCCATCGCCGCCAACGGCCCCGCGCAGTATCTCTCCGACCAGCTGGACCCGAACGATCCCAAGTCCGTGCTCAAGCCCCTCGTCGTCGATGGCGAGGACCACACCGACGACTGGTCGATCAGCGACTTCACCATGGCCGAGCTGCGCGAATGGATCGCCGGCACCACGCTCGACAACCGCAGCGAGCGCCCCACCGAATGGAACGGCAAGCTGCCGATCATCAGCGCGCAGGACGTGATCGACATCGCCGTGGCCAAGGGCAAGGCCCAAAAGCGCACCATCCCCGTCTACGCCGAAACCAAGAACCCCTACTGGAACAACCAGCAGGCGATCGCCAACGGCTGCGGCAAGCCCGGCAGCTCGCCGCTTGAAGACGCCGTCATCGCGCTGCTCGAGAAGAACAAGCTCAACACCAAAGACTCGCCGATCTACATCCAGAGCTTCGACCCCGCCAGCCTCAAGTACCTGCGCAAGGCCGGCATGAAGGCCAAGGGCGTGCAGCTCATCGACGGCAACGACATCAACTACCGGGACGGCTCGATGGTCTTCATCACCAGCGATGAGTGGACCTTCATCAGCGGCCGCCCCTACAGCTGGACCCTCGCGGGAGACGCGCGCACCTTCGCCGCCATGCTCACCCCCGCAGGCCTCGCCGAGATCAAGACTTACGCCGACGGCATCGGCCCCTGGAAGCCCGAAGTGCTCGCCCACTCCGTCGTTCCTTACAAGGAGGGCGCGGGCCTCAAGGACGTGAACACCCTCAAGGACACCGGCCTCATCGCCAACGCCCACAAGGCCGGCCTCGTGGTGCACAGCTTCACCTTCCGCAACGAACCCGGCCGCCTCGCGGGCATCTACAAGGGCGACCCCGTCAACGAATTCCTCGCCTACTTCCGCCTCGGCATCGACGGCGTGTTCACCGACTTCGCGAACACCGGCGTGGCCGCGCGCAAGGCGTACGACAAGGAACTGGGTCTGATCCCCTGATTCACCGGCTCCTTGATTTCCTGATTCCGATCTGACGCGACACGGCAGGCCATCGGCCGACCGTCGTCGCGAAGCACATCACCTGCAAGGTGTTCGGGCAGAGGCCACCCGAACACCTTTTTCCCTTGCGATCCCCCATTGCACTGCGGCATACCGGAATTGACACATACACTTACATACCGGATCCACGACCGCATCACCAAAGGGGACGACAGATGAGTTGCTACGCCATGCTCAAGGAACACCACCGCGCCGTGCGCGACGGCATGCCCAAGGCGCTGAACATGCGCATCCATCGCGCGCTCAGTTGGCTGAACCGCGCGGAACAATGCGAGGACGACCCCGATGGCCGCTTCATCTTCCTGTGGATCGCCTTCAACTCGGCCTACGCGCAGGAGCTGCCGCGCGAACAGCGACTGAGCACCCAGCTGACCTTCACCGATTTTCTGAACCGCCTGCACCGGCAGGATGCCGAGAAGCATCTGGACTGGCTGGTCTGGAAGGAGTTCAGCGGCCCCATCCGCGTGCTGCTCGGCAACCCCTACGTCTTCGAGTCCTTCTGGGCCTATCACCGCGGCCACATCACCGAGGACTCCTGGAAGGAGCGCTTCGAAAACGGCAAGCAACGCGCCAACAAGCTCCTGTCCAACGGCAACACCCCCGACCTGCTCACACTGGTGCTGCAGCGCATCTACACGGTGCGCAACCAACTCATGCACGGCGGCGCGACATGGAACGGCTCCGTCAACCGCCAACAACTGCAGGACTGCTGCAACATCATGGGAAAACTCGTCCCCGTGATCATCGCCATCATGCTCGGCAGCACGGAAACGGAATGGGGCGAGACCTGCTATCCGGTGGTGGAGATGGCGTGAGCGAACGGAGATTTCTGAGCGGTGCACATTTCCCAGTGAACTAAACTAAGCGCCTCGCTGATGTGATGTTTGCTTATGTTCCGACCAGTGCACATATCCCAGTGAACTAAACTATGTGAAGGACTACGCCAAGCGCTTCACGCGTTCCGACCAGTGCACATATCCCAGTGAACTAAACTATGTGAAGGACTACGCCAAGCGCTTCACGCGTTCCGACCAGTGCACATATCCCAGTGAACTAAACTGTCGGCAGGCTTGTTACGGTGATAGGTCTTGTTCCGACCAGTGCACATATCCCAGTGAACTAAACTCATCAGTGGCTTTGTGATTGAGGGCTGCTGTTCCGACCAGTGCACATATCCCAGTGAACTAAACTTGTGTGTATCCGCACAGAAAGGACTTGATAGTTCCGACCAGTGCACATATCCCAGTGAACTAAACTCGACGGATTGAGCATCAGGTTCTCGATGAAGTTCCGACCAGTGCACATATCCCAGTGAACTAAACTCACCCTGACTGGTTCCTGATCGGTCCACGAGTTCCGACCAGTGCACATATCCCAGTGAACTAAACTTGCTCGAAGCCCACCGCGATCTGGTCTGCAGTTCCGACCAGTGCACATATCCCAGTGAACTAAACTCTTGGGGGTTTCGACAGGGGCGCAAACACAGTTCCGACCAGTGCACATATCCCAGTGAACTAAACTGTGCAAAACTGGCTTCAAAAAAGGCCCGGAGTTCCGACCAGTGCACATATCCCAGTGAACTAAACTGTCGCTCTTGCGCTTCCACCCGAAGGTGCAGTTCCGACCAGTGCACATATCCCAGTGAACTAAACTCGCTCTGCGTGCCACGGGCCAGTAACCCCCGTTCCGACCAGTGCACATATCCCAGTGAACTAAACTGTGACGCCCTGATCTTCGATGCAGTCGTGAGTTCCGACCAGTGCACATATCCCAGTGAACTAAACTTCCCCCAAAGGGCTTCGATTATGTGAGCGGGTTCCGACCAGTGCACATATCCCAGTGAACTAAACTCGCGTGGGCTGAGGGCCACGGGTATGACCGGTTCCGACCAGTGCACATATCCCAGTGAACTAAACTGAGTGAGGTCAAGGCGATGAAGCTCCGCAAGTTCCGACCAGTGCACATATCCCAGTGAACTAAACTAGGCTCACAAACACTGAACCCCGGAGATACGTTCCGACCAGTGCACATATCCCAGTGAACTAAACTGCTCTCGTCCTCGTTGTCCACCTCTTCGTCGTTCCGACCAGTGCACATATCCCAGTGAACTAAACTGCCATCGCCGGGAACGTTTGCAGCGTCTGCGTTCCGACCAGTGCACATATCCCAGTGAACTAAACTCTTACCGTTCACCGTGGGGTGCCCGAGTGGGTTCCGACCAGTGCACATATCCCAGTGAACTAAACTCGCTGCCGCCCCAGTACCACGGCGCATCCTGTTCCGACCAGTGCACATATCCCAGTGAACTAAACTCGCTGCCGCCCCAGTACCACGGCGCATCCTGTTCCGACCAGTGCACATATCCCAGTGAACTAAACTCTTTTTGAGGCGTTCCATTACTGATTCTTTGTTCCGACCAGTGCACATATCCCAGTGAACTAAACTGCATGCCGCCAAGCAGGTGCGCGCCGTGGCGTTCCGACCAGTGCACATATCCCAGTGAACTAAACTTGATGGTCAAGGACTACGGAAGGCAGGACCGTTCCGACCAGTGCACATATCCCAGTGAACTAAACTCGGGCGGCACCACACCTGCGTGATGTTTGAGTTCCGACCAGTGCACATATCCCAGTGAACTAAACTCGTACGCTACATGCCAAGGCCAGACGATGGGTTCCGACCAGTGCACATATCCCAGTGAACTAAACTCCCAGACGGCAAGACCTACAACGGGGTCGCGTTCCGACCAGTGCACATATCCCAGTGAACTAAACTCTCGGCCTTCGCGCCGACCGCGCCGATGTCGCTCCGACCAGTGCACATATCCCAGTGAACTAAACTGACGAAGCGCTGGTCGCCTGAGGTGATGTAGTTCCGACCAGTGCACATATCCCAGTGAACTAAACTGAACACGCATCACGCCGACTTGCAGCATGAGTTCCGACCAGTGCACATATCCCAGTGAACTAAACTCTCATCAGCCATGCATCCAGTTCGATGCGCGTTCCGACCAGTGCACATATCCCAGTGAACTAAACTTCACCTGGTACTGTTTGCCGCCCATGGTGTGTTCCGACCAGTGCACATATCCCAGTGAACTAAACTGCCGTCAGCAATCGCAGGTAAGACGTTGCGGTTCCGACCAGTGCACATATCCCAGTGAACTAAACTGGCGCAAGCCTTCTGGGCGGCCCACCAGCAGTTCCGACCAGTGCACATATCCCAGTGAACTAAACTCGTAGACGGCGATTTCACGCGCATCTATGAGTTCCGACCAGTGCACATATCCCAGTGAACTAAACTTCGTTGCCGCTGTGACAACGCGAACCTCAAGTTCCGACCAGTGCACATATCCCAGTGAACTAAACTGCTGAGATGGGCTCGATCAACAACTTCTCGTTCCGACCAGTGCACATATCCCAGTGAACTAAACTTTCCAGCGGCTGTAGATCTTGCCGCTGCGCGTTCCGACCAGTGCACATATCCCAGTGAACTAAACTCAAGTCGGCGAGGAATTGCTTGCTGGTCTTGTTCCGACCAGTGCACATATCCCAGTGAACTAAACTACCAGGGATTTTTCACCATGCGTTTGTCATGTTCCGACCAGTGCACATATCCCAGTGAACTAAACTTGGGTTGGTTTGCGCTGGCGGGGTAGTTGGGTTCCGACCAGTGCACATATCCCAGTGAACTAAACTCTGGTACTTCTCTGCCAGCACCCACTCAGCGTTCCGACCAGTGCACATATCCCAGTGAACTAAACTCGCGATGCCTTCGCCGCCCAGGGGCATGAGTTCCGACCAGTGCACATATCCCAGTGAACTAAACTGGGCTCGTCGATGATGTGGATGGTGATGGTGTTCCGACCAGTGCACATATCCCAGTGAACTAAACTTCGAAGATCTTTTCCTTTTGCATGAATTGGGTTCCGACCAGTGCACATATCCCAGTGAACTAAACTCCGGACTGCGAGCACCTGCACCCGCTGGAGGTTCCGACCAGTGCACATATCCCAGTGAACTAAACTGCCTGCATCGATCAGGTCTCGCCACTTCCAGTTCCGACCAGTGCACATATCCCAGTGAACTAAACTCCTGTGACTGCTGTCACTTCGTATTTGCGTGTTCCGACCAGTGCACATATCCCAGTGAACTAAACTCACGCGCAGCGATGCCCAGCGGTCACCCAAGTTCCGACCAGTGCACATATCCCAGTGAACTAAACTCTGCCAGCGACGCGTAGACACGCGTGGTGTGTTCCGACCAGTGCACATATCCCAGTGAACTAAACTCTGCGCCCCCTGCAGTTGATACCGCATACAGTTCCGACCAGTGCACATATCCCAGTGAACTAAACTCTTGTCCGCCGAGTACATTCGGCCAGTGATGTTCCGACCAGTGCACATATCCCAGTGAACTAAACTGACGTCACGCTTTCGGGGTAGCCGTACTCGGTTCCGACCAGTGCACATATCCCAGTGAACTAAACTACCGTGGCCGTACGAAACCGCCCCGCCTTAGTTCCGACCAGTGCACATATCCCAGTGAACTAAACTCCAGCACGCCAGCGGTCAAGCATCCATTGCGTTCCGACCAGTGCACATATCCCAGTGAACTAAACTAATGGTTCTTTTCTTCCATGGTTACTCATAGTTCCGACCAGTGCACATATCCCAGTGAACTAAACTATGTTGATGCTTGATGTCAATTCACAAACTGTTCCGACCAGTGCACATATCCCAGTGAACTAAACTCACGGCGGACGCGAAGATGTTTTTCGTCGTGTTCCGACCAGTGCACATATCCCAGTGAACTAAACTATCGACCAAGAGTTCATCCCTGGTATTCATGTTCCGACCAGTGCACATATCCCAGTGAACTAAACTTGAAAGCGTTCTGCGTATGTGTCCTTGTGGTGTTCCGACCAGTGCACATATCCCAGTGAACTAAACTGCGTACAAGGCGCGGGACTACGAGGGGGCAGTTCCGACCAGTGCACATATCCCAGTGAACTAAACTCTAACGCACCTTGAAGCTCTGTAGACCATGGTTCCGACCAGTGCACATATCCCAGTGAACTAAACTGAGGCGTTGGCTTGCGAGTCCGTGAGGAGTGTTCCGACCAGTGCACATATCCCAGTGAACTAAACTTCGTCATCGATGATCTCGGTGTACAGGCGGGTTCCGACCAGTGCACATATCCCAGTGAACTAAACTGCAGGGCTGATAGGTGTCTTTGTCGATCAGGTTCCGACCAGTGCACATATCCCAGTGAACTAAACTTGCCATCGCCCAGATTTCCTCCATCGTTCTGTTCCGACCAGTGCACATATCCCAGTGAACTAAACTGCACCATCACCAACTACGAAAATGTCCTACGTTCCGACCAGTGCACATATCCCAGTGAACTAAACTCTGATGCCCTGTGGGGGTAGCCTACCCTGTGTTCCGACCAGTGCACATATCCCAGTGAACTAAACTGCCGAACACGATGTCACTTGTCAGCCATCCGTTCCGACCAGTGCACATATCCCAGTGAACTAAACTGCGCGTTGCGTAGACCCCGGTGGGCGCGCGTTCCGACCAGTGCACATATCCCAGTGAACTAAACTTTTCGGAGTGCATGCGATCGCGTTCATCGTGTTCCGACCAGTGCACATATCCCAGTGAACTAAACTGTTGTGGATGAATTTGACTGGGTAGGTGTAGTTCCGACCAGTGCACATATCCCAGTGAACTAAACTCAGCAGTGCGAGCGTGAGACTCGCGGGCAAGTTCCGACCAGTGCACATATCCCAGTGAACTAAACTGCCGCCATACAGCAGCGATTGCCGTGCGGAGTTCCGACCAGTGCACATATCCCAGTGAACTAAACTAACCAGGCGGCGCAGACCCGACCGCTCCGAGTTCCGACCAGTGCACATATCCCAGTGAACTAAACTGCGCCGACGATAACCCCTTGATTTCTCAAGGGGTTTTTCGTTTTTTCAGCCCAATAATTCACGATTCACCTCAAAAAAGATCAAACTGATCAGGCGCTTTTTTCGGCCTTTGGGCGCTCCGTCCGTGGAAGGTGATCGTGCGTCCGTACTGTTTGTCGGTGAACTGAAGAATATGAACTTTGCCACCGCTTGGCAAGACCCGCTCAACGGCCTTGCACAGCGTGTCCACCTGCGTCTGACTGGTGCAAAAACGCAGATATACGCTGAACTGACTCATCTCGAATCCGATGTCCAGCAGGGCGTTGCGAAAGCCCGTCGCGGCTTTTCGTTCTGGCTTGGTGACCACTGGTAGGTCGAACATCACCAGCATCCACATAAGCCTGTATCCAGAAAGCATGTTGAGTTCACCTTTCCTCCTGGTTTGCTTTTCAATCGCGTGAACTAGCCACGACTCAATGAATCAATCTGCGTCCAGACTCCCAGCAAGGGAAAGCGGCAAACCTGGAAGCGGAAGATCCAATTTGTTGCGCTCATCAAGAAAAACCTGTGCCAGCGATGTCGCCAGCCGATGCATGCAAACCATGACTGGAGTGACACCCACATTGGTTGGCAAATCGTCATACAGAACACGCACCAGTGATCGTTTGGTTTCTGGCGTGACTTGTGCCTCTCCAGCGCGATTCAATTGCCAGACCTTGAGATCGACCACCGGACGAAAAGGCTCCATCAGATCATCCACCAATCGCATGGGATTTGCATCATTGCTATGGTGCAGTCCGATGCTCGGATGCAATCCTGCTGCAACCACACCACGGGCCATCGCAGAGCGCAATACGGTGTAGCCGTAATTCAGCATGGCATTGAGACCACCGCCGTCCTGGTCTCGCCTGAAATCACTACCAAACAGCAGGCCCCAGTATCGGCGAGCACCTTGACCTTCGAGATTCTCCGGGTCACCACTGCGCACCTTTCCCACCAAGGCGCTCAAGGGAATGGACGGCGCGCCTGTAGCTTCCAGCGCAGCGGCCTGTTGTTGCAGTTTGGATTTGACGACTGAGGCCCACAGCCGTTTGACGGTGGGTTGGCTGGCTGCAATCTGTGCCTCGATGCGCTTGGACTGCACATGGTGACCATCAAGGGTGAACAGCATTCCGACCACATTGTGATTGGCTCCACACAATACAAACGGTGCGCCTTTTTCAGCCAAGGCCACTAACAAATTGTTGGTATAGGTGATGCCATGCGCGTTTGCGATGACGGCGGCAATATCGTCCAGCGGGATCTGTCCAAGCTCCTTGCGCTCTCCTTCCGCATCGCGTACGACCATGAAACCTCGGCTGACGAAAAGGTGGCGCCGGTCATCTGCAATTTCGACGATTCGGCCCACCATGTTCGTTACTCCTTGAAGCCTGGGTCGCGAAGCTCGCCGAGCGGCGATAGGCTCACTTGTCGCGCTTTTGCTTTTTGGAGTGAGCCTGCCATCTTTGAGATATACGCGAAATCGCTTTGCTTATCCCTGTTTCGCGCATCGACATTTGCTTCGTTCGGTGCAGCCATAAAAACCTGCCCATTAGCAAAAATTGTTACAACCCTCATAAGCTGCATTCGCCCTTCCAATTCGAGACGTATGAAATCGCCAATGACGAGCCGCATCACAAGCGGCTTCCCGCTTTGACTGATTCCAGGATGGCGCAATTGTTTCAACCCGCCTTTTCCGACAATCGCATAAGCCTCAAAAGTGGATATAACCTGACCTCCCCATTTACCGCGCTCACCCTGAGAAATCTCGAAACAGTAATTGCGTCCACGAAGGTACCCTTTATATGGAAGTGGCGACCCTGCAGCGTCAATACCATGACGCAAAGGCTGCCCGAGTTCCGCAATCCGCACAAGATTGCTGATCTCCCGCCCAGCGCTTCCATCTGCCTTCTTGCGCTGCTTGATCACCCCATCACGCCGAATACCGTAGCTGGTCTCCTCCATCATCGCGCCTTCGTATCCGTGATCCGGCTTATGGCTCACCCAGATATGCCGAACAGCGCGCTCCACGTGCTCGCGATATGTCTTCCACGGCAGTGGCATATCGTCCACCAACCTCGTCAGGCCCCCTTCTCTCGCCTCTGCGCTTGCGCGGGCAAACCGCTGCATCAAACCTTGATCCGTCACACCAATCACACAGGCATCCACCGCATGATGGCGATGGTCGTTGCGATTCTTTTCTCCATCTAGTCCGAGAACATCGTTGAGACCGAATTTGCCACGCAGTAGCGCAGTCATCTGGCCTGGAATGACGCGCGTTGCACTACCGGGCGCGACAAACCGCAAATACTCAGCAGCAACACGCGACAGGTAGCGGGTGTCATTCAAGGCGCGCGCCAGAAAATCCTTATCCTCGCCCAGCCAGCGCTCATAACCATCAGCCGCGAAGCGATAGCGCTTGCGTAATGGCATACGTTCTGCGCGCAGCAAAATGCCGTCGTAACTCCAGCCTTGCGATTCAAAATCTGCGCGTGCATCCCACGGCGGGCGGTTGTGCTTGATGCGATTGGCCTGGCGCATAGCCACCGTACGATTGTTGAGGCTGTCGTCGAGCGTTTTGGAAAACGGCAGAATGTGCTCGATTTCCACCTGATCGCTCAGCAGCATCGCCGCGCTGATTTGCACGCCGCTGTAGGGGCAGCGCCGATCCGCGACATCAAAGCTCAGCTCTTCCCAAAGAATCCATTTCTGCACATCGGTCGTGCGAACGCGTGTTTCGGCAATGCCCAGTACTTCTGAAATTGACCGGCGAATGCGTTCATTGCGCCTCTGGTTGTCCGCCTGCTTGCGTTGCGCTTCCTGCTTCTGCTCCCGGCTTTGCTTCAGGTCGCGAGCCAGTTCAATCACCACCTCTGTCGGCCTGCCGTACTTGCGGATGAGCGCGTTGACCACCACACGCACCTGATTCAAACCGATGTGCACCGTGGGATTGGCTATCTTTCCAAAGCGCTTTTCTTCTGAATCGTCAAGCTTGCCGCTACCGAAGGCGACGTGGCGCTGCAAAGCGCGTCCGTAATAAGGCAATTGCTTGAATGCGAATACTGGTTTGACTTCACCCGTCGTCGCAATGGTGCGCTCACCGATCTGTTCAACATCGGCTTCGTTGTACTCGAAGTTGAATCCCAGATCGCTGTGATGCGAAAAGCCCGCAGCCTGCACCGCCTTGTCATAGGTGACCACGTCGCGTTGCAACTCTGGCAGGATCAATGCCAAGGCTTTGCGACTCAGGCTGCCATATCCTTCCGGCAGTCCAGCATTGGCGATGGCGTCGGCACGGTTCGCATCCACACCGACATTCTGTTCCAGCCAGGCAATCAACCGTTCTTCACTTTCTTCGGTTTGAAGCTGCCAGACGATGTCGTCCTGCAGTGCCGCATCAAGCTCCGCCCACCGCGCACCCAACATCTCTTTCTTGCCCAAAACAGCTGCTGTGGCGTTGCCTTTGAGCTCCTGCCGTTTGGCGTCTTCCAGATTGAACTGAGTGCTGCCAGACAGACCCAGCGCCTTGCGCATCTGCTCGAACGTGACCTTTTGCTTGCTCTCCAGCATCGCCACAATCTTGTCGCGTTGTTCAAACGTGAGTGCCGTCTCACTCAAATCATCATGCAGCACGCGCAGATGGTTCACCTCCTGATAGATGCGAAAGCGCTGCGTGCTGGGCAACGCAAGCGGTGCACGTTCTTCCTCAGGCAACAACGTGCAACGCCCCGGCTTGACGGGCCGTAGATTGCGCTGAAACAGCAGCGTATCGCGCAGATCCGCCCGCGCAGCTTCATTGAACTGTGCCGGATTGAACGCCGCCTGCGCAGCCCAAAGTGCATCAAACTCCTGCGCAACCATCGCACGATCAAGGTACAGGTCATAACGCTTGTCGACGCGCTTCTTGCCTTCGTCATTCGTGAAAGGCGTCTCGCGATATCGCGCGCGAACGCCCTGGCCCTTCACGCCCTCGACGCGCCGCTGCATGCGCTCCGTCCAGAACCACTCACCTACGGTACGGCAGCCCGTTACTTGCAACTGCGCGCGCACCGTGCCAATGGCCTGCTTGAGCGCTCCGCTGTCGTTGTCCTTTTTGTCCGTCTTGCGATTGCTCAGAAAACCACGCCGCTGATTCAGATGGAACAGTGCACGCGCGAACTCTGCGGGTTTCAGCGCTTCATTCAGGCCCTTGGCACGCAATTCATAAGGATTCAGCGTTTCAAGCGATTTGCGTGCCGCTTCGTCTGCGGGGAAAAAGCCGTAATCGATCAGCTTGCGCAACATCCGCTCCTTGCGCTTGAGCAGACGATCACGACGGCGGCGCATGGCACGTGCGGCACGACGGGTGACGGCGAGGGAGCTACCGTCTTTTGGATTGCGACCATCGCTGAAGATGCGAACGCCCGCCTTCATCAACGCCGTGGGTTCAAATTTCTCGTTGAGACGTAAAACAGCCCAGCCCAAAGATGTCGAGCCCAAATCAAGTGCCAATCGATATGCCATGCATCGTCCCTGTTTCTCTTGTGCCATAAAGTTGTCGCAGGCTAGCACGCACATTTACTTACATCAACTGGATGAATCAACAGGGTTTCAGCGAAATCGCTCGTTCTCAGCCTGATGTTGCCAAACTCACCCAAATCACATAGACTGCGATTCACATATTCACTGGGATATGTGCACTGGACGCTAACAAGCATAAAGTTGCACCAAATGGAAAGCCCCGCATGCGGGGCTTTCGCTTTTCTGGACGATGGCTTGTCGCCGGATTGGGGAGTTGCTTGATGGCCAGCGTTTCAAGCAACCGTTTTGGAGTTATCCCAAATTCGGCGCCAGCGCGCGCTTCAACCCTTCCAGATCCATGCCGCGTCGCTGGGCCATGTCTTCCACCTGGTCTTCGCCGATCTGGCCGACGTTGAAGTAGGTGGAATCGGGGTGTCCCAGATAGAAGCCGCTCACGCTCGAAGCCGGGAACATCGCCAGGCTTTCAGTAAGCGTCATGCCGATGTCGGCGGCGTCGAGTGACTTGAACAAATCGAGCTTCGCCGTGTGATCCGGGCAAGCAGGGTAGCCGGGGGCGGGGCGAATGCCTTTGTATTGCTCTTTGATAAGCTCGGCGTTGCTCAAATTTTCATCCGGCGCGTAGCCCCACAGATCTTTGCGCACGCGCTGGTGCAGGCATTCTGCGAAGGCTTCGGCCAAGCGGTCGGCCAAGGCTTTGAACATGATGCCGGAGTAATCGTCCAGCGCGGCTTCGAATTCCTTGTCTTTCTTTTCCGCGCCGATACCAGCGGTCACGGCGAAAAGGCCCGCGTAATCCTTGATGCCGGATTCCTTGGTCGCAACGAAATCGCTCAGGCAGCGGCTGGGGCGCATCACGCCTTCGATTTCCTGCTTCTCGGTTTGCTGGCGCATGCCGTACCACGTCATCAGCACGCGCGTGCGTGATTCGTCGGTGTAGAACTCGATGTCGTCGCCCACGCGATTGGCGGGGAACAGGCCCATCACGCCGTTGGCCTGCAGCCAGCGGCCTTCGATGATCTTCTTGAGCATGGCCTGCGCGTCGGCGAGCACCTTGCGTGCTTCGGTGCCGACGATCTCGTCATCGAGAATCGCTGGGTAAGACCCGGCCAGATCCCAGGTCTGGAAGAACGGGCCCCAGTCGATGTATTCAGCGATCTCGGACAGGTCGAAATTCTTGAACACGCGGCGGCCCATGGCGCGCGGCTCGAGCGGTTGGAAATTCGCGAAATCGACGTGCGTTGCGTTGGCGCGAGCCTTCTCCAGCGGCCACAGCGGAATCTTCTTCTTGTTGGCGTGCTGCGTGCGCACCTTGTTGTAGTCGGCCTGAACCTCGGTGAGGTAGGTGTCCTTGTTGTCGCCGAGCAGGCTCTGCGCCACGCTCACGCTGCGCGATGCGTCGGGCACGTAGACGACCGGGCCGTCGTACTTCGGCGCAATCTTCACTGCCGTGTGCACGCGCGAGCAGGTCGCGCCGCCGATCAGCAGCGGGATCTTCTTGATGCGGAAATACTCGTCCTTGTCCATCTCGCCCGCGACGTACTGCATCTCTTCCAGGCTTGGCGTGATGAGACCGGACAGGCCAATGATGTCCGCACCCTCGGCCTTCGCACGCGCGAGAATTTCATGGCAGGGCACCATCACGCCCATGTTGATGACTTCAAAGTTATTGCACTGAAGCACCACGGTGACGATGTTCTTGCCGATGTCGTGCACGTCGCCCTTCACGGTGGCAATCACGATCTTGCCCTTGCTCGACACGTCCATGCCCGCCGCTTCCTGCTGGCGCTTTTCTTCTTCGATGTAGGGCACAAGATGCGCCACGGCCTGCTTCATCACGCGGGCGGATTTCACCACCTGCGGCAGGAACATCTTGCCCGCACCGAACAGATCGCCGACGACGTTCATGCCGTCCATCAGCGGGCCTTCGATCACGTGCAGCGGACGACCGCCGTTCTTCACGACGATCTCCTGGTACGCCTCTTCCGTGTCGTCCACGATGAAGTCGGTGATGCCGTGCACCAGCGCGTAGGAAAGGCGTTCGCCCACGGTCTTGGGCTGCTCGGGCGTGCCGCGCCATTCGAGCTTTTTGCTGTCGTCCTTGGCCGCGCCCTTGGCTTGGTCGGCGATTTCGAGCAGACGCTCCGCCGCATCGGGGCGGCGGTTGAGCACCACGTCTTCCACGCGCTCGCGCAGGTTGGGCTCCAGATCGTCATACACGCCGACCATGCCGGCGTTGACGATGCCCATGTCCATGCCTGCCTTGATCGCGTGGTACAGGAACACCGTGTGGATGGCTTCGCGCACGGGGTCGTTGCCGCGGAACGAGAACGACACGTTGGACACGCCGCCCGACACCTTCGCGCCCGGCAGGTTCTGCTTGATCCAGCGTGTGGCTTCGATGAAATCGACGCCGTAGTTGTTGTGCTCTTCAATGCCGGTCGCCACGGCGAAGATGTTCGGGTCGAAGATGATGTCTTCCGGCGCAAAGCCCACCTCATCCACCAGCACGCGGTAGGCGCGCGCGCAGATTTCGGTCTTGCGCTCGAAGGTGTCGGCCTGGCCCTTTTCGTCAAACGCCATCACCACGGCGGCCGCGCCGTAGCGCTTGACCAGCTTGGCCTGCTCCTTGAACTGATCGACGCCTTCCTTCATCGAAATCGAATTGACGATGCCCTTGCCCTGAATGCAGCGCAGGCCCGCTTCGATGACTTCCCACTTGGAGCTGTCCACCATGATCGGCACGCGCGCGATGTCGGGCTCGGACGCGATCAGATTCAGAAAGCGCACCATGGCGGCCTTGCTGTCCAGCATGGCCTCGTCCATGTTCACGTCGATCACCTGCGCGCCGTTTTCCACCTGCTGGCGCGCGACGGCCAGAGCCTCTTCGTACTGCTCGTTGAGGATCATGCGCGCGAACGCTTTGGAGCCGGTGACGTTGGTGCGCTCGCCCACGTTCACGAACAGCGAGCCTTCGCCGATGTACACGGGCTCAAGGCCGGACAGGCGCATGGGGGCCACTGCGGGGGAAGAAGAATCGACGGAAGACGACACAACAGACATCTCGCTCACCTGTGCAAAAACCAATGACAAAAAAACAGGTGAGCGCCGTTGTGCGGTACGGGCAGTCAACTGCCCGGGCCCCAAGCCTGACAGGAGCGGACGAAAAATCCGGCGTGGCCTGCTGCAGCGCTCCTTGGGGCGAAGCCGCAGATTTTAAGGCAAGGCTGTCAGCCCTGCACGTTGGACGCCGAAGTCCCGACGGGCGGCTCCTCCTCGAAGGTCTGCGGAACGGGATTCGCGGCCGGTGCAGGCCGGCCGCTCAGGCCGAGCAGCTGCGGCAGCCTGCGCACGGCGTCGCGGTCCTTTTCGCGCTCGGCTTCGCTCAACTCGAACCAGGGCAGGAGCGAGGGATGGGTCCTGCGCTCGTCGTCACGCTCCGCGCCGTAGCGCCAGCCGTTGAGATAACGGTGCGCGGCCCAGCGCTGGTGTTCGGTCATCGCGAGAAACTCGAGCACCTCGCCGTCGATCCGGGTGACATCGCCCTGCACCGCCATGAGCTTGTAGGCGATGTGGTCGGCCTGCGCGCGATTGGCGTCGCGGGCGTCTTCGCCGAGATCTGCCCAGCCGCTTTTGTAGGCATCGCTCTCGCTGGCCGTGCCCTGCGCGAGGCCGACATAGTCCGCATGGATCGCACGCGCGATCCGGTCCTGCTGCTCGCCGCAGATCATCTCGACGGTGCAGAAATCCGCGAGATTGCCGAAAAGACGCAGGCGCGGCTGGGTGCCCGCAAGCAGCGCGGGCAGGCCGTCGATGTCGGCGCAGCGCGCAAACACCGGGAACCGCGCGTTCGGCACAGCCTGCAGCAGCTCGGCCGCCGCGCTGATGTTGTCCTCGTCGCCGGGGTGCGCGCAGATCACGATCTGCAGCGTGTCCTCGGGGCAGGCGAAGGCGTCGTCGACCAGCGCGCGGTAGTGCGCGTCGCTGCCGTGAAAGCGGATGTCGGCGATGTGGTCCGCCATCGGATGGCGCGCCGCCAGCGTCTGGCGCGCCTTGCCCGCCGTGCTCGCGTCCACCCACACATGCCATTGCACGCCGTCGGGCAGCCCCAAGTGGAGAACGCGCAGGCCCTGCACGAGAATCGCCTGCGCCTCCTGCCCGAAGCCGATCAGGTCCACCCGCACGCGGCGCGCGCCGTTCATCAGCGCGGGGGCGAGCTCCTTGGGAAAACGCTCGAACAGGCTGCGCGCCACCATCTTGTGCAGGTTGAAGAAGTGCACCCGCACCGGCTGCATTTCGGCCTGCACATGGCTGCGGAACAGGTCCACGAGCTGGGGATTGTCCAGATGCACATGGCAGTCGCAGGTCTCGCCCCGCAGATCGCCGCGCGCGCTCCACAGCTCGCGCACCAGACCCGCCACCTGGATGCCGGTCTTCTGCTCCTGCGCGAAGCAGATCACGCGCCTGGCCCGGTGCGCTCCGGCGCTTTTGAGCACCGGCTGGGAGGTCGCGTCGCCCGCGATCACCAGATGCCCCTCGCGGCGCAGCGGCGCGACTCTGGCGGCATCGCCCGCGCCAGCGGCACGCTCGATGATGACCGCCGATTCATGGTGCCGCTCGCGCAGGTCGGCCGCGATGCGGCGGCCCTTGCGGCCCGCGCCGACGATGACCGTGGGATGCTTCTTGAACATCACGCGCAACTGCGTGACGTTGTCGCGGAACACGCTGCCGACGATCTTCATCAGCCCGCGGATCAGCACCAGCGTCACCAGCAGCTTGGCGACGATGAGCTGCCACGGCACGTCCGGGCTCTCCAGCGCCGAGCCCAGCGGGTCGGTGCCCATGACCGTCTTGACGAGCCGGAACAGCCGGTCGGGAAAGTAGCGCACCGAGGCGATGTCGGGATAGGCCACGGCGAGGCCGAACCAGGTGAGGAGCACGATGGCCAACACCACCGCTGCCCAGAACAGGCTGACTGCCTTGCGTCCGATTTTCATGTGCTTGCGTTTTCTGTTGTGTCGATGTCAGTGGGAGGGCGTGGTCAGCGCGCGGGCCTTGTCGAGCCAGCTGCGCGTCTGCCGGGCCAGATCGGCGGCCGCCGCCCGTTCACCGCGTCCCTGGCCTTGCGCGCCGTCCGCTCCATCCACGCCATCCACGTCGTTGACCAGCTGGCGCTCGGTGATCTGCACGAGCTGCTGCACCAGCGCGCCCATGCCTTCCTGATGCGCCAGATATTCGGCAATGCCGGCACGCGCGAGCGGGTGGTCCAGCGAGATCGCGGCCAGCGAGCGCAGCTGCGCGCCGTCCTTGAGCGGCAGGCGCGCCGCGATGTCCTGCACCACCGTCCGGCCCGATGAGGGCGTGACCTTGCGCAGATACGGGTCGGCGAAGAACCACGAATCGGCGGGCTGCTTCGCGTCGATCGCACGGATCGCGCCGGTCTGCATGTCGTACTTGCGGCCGTAGTAGTTCTCCAGATCGCTGGCCAGCCGCTCGGGCGGCAGATGCAGCGTGCCCGGCACCTGCCACAGCTGCGCGCCCAGTCCGTCCGTGCCCATGCCGATGGTCAGCAGCAGTCGCTCGTCGCCGAGCAGCTTCACCTCGCTGAACGTGCCGCGCGCGAACGGCATCGAGATCAGATTGCCGTTGCGGCTGTCGACCACCTTGATCCACGGCGCAAGCGACTCGGTCATGGTGTCCTGCAGAAAGATGCGGCGCCCGTCGGCGGAGAACTCGGCCCATTGCTGGCCCAGCGCCACGGGGACCACCTGCCCATACGCCTGCCCGGTCTGCGTGTCCCACAGACGCAGCCGCCGCGCATCCTCGGAGGCCAGCAGCGTGCTGCCGTCCGGGCTGAAGCGCAACAGCGGTGTCACCGTACTCGCGAATTCAAACAGCTTGGTGCCGCTCGCCACCTGCCAGACCGTGACCTTGCCGCCCTTGTCCGCCACGGCCATGAGGCGGCCATCGGGACTGAAGCGCGGCACCGTCAGCGCCTCCTTGCCTGCGAGCACGGGCTTGCGACTGGCGACGTCAAGCACGCTCCAATCGGCGTCGCCGGCCTGCAGCATGTACTTGAACGAGGGTTCGAGCGCGTAGCGCGGCAGCTCGCCGTCTGCCTCGTTCCAGTCGACGATCTGCTTGCCGTCCGAGATCTGCCAGACGCCCATGCGGCTCGCGCCGGTGCGTGCTGCCACCCGCTGGCCGTCGGCGCTGAACTGCACGCTCGAGAGCACCCGCAGCGCCACGCCCGTGGGCTTGCCCGATGAGGCGTCGTAGAAGCGCAGCTGGTTGCTGGCGGACAGCGTCGCGAGCTTGCCGCCCTTGGGCGCGTAGAGCTCGGTGATCGCCACGTCCTCGCGCAGAAAGTTGTCCTCCACCGCGCCGCTGGCCTGCGTGCGGCGCGCGACGAGGTTGCTGTCCTTGCGCAGGATGAACAGGTGCTCGCCGCCCGCATCCGCCACCACGCGGCGCGTGTCCGCATGCAGCGGCACGGCGCTCACCAGCTGCGGCGTGGGCGTGAGCTGCTGCAGAAACGCCCGCTTGTTGCGCGACACCAGCGCGTGCGCCGCATCGGGCGAAAGCCCGGGCGTCGCACCCGAGCGGTCGGGCAGCACGGTCTGCAGCGACTCGGGCACGGACTGCGAGGCGACGCGCTCGCCGTTCGGCAGGCGATACACATCGGCCTCGCTGTCCGCGAGCGCCAGAATCGTCTGGCCGCCGGGGTTGAAGCCCACCCAGTCGTAGATCCGCCCATCGGTGGCGATGGGCCGCACGTCGCCACCATCCCAGACCTGCAACTGCGCGCCGCGCCAGAACACCAGCTTGCGACCACCGGGCGCAAAGGCCACGGGCGGCGGCGAGCCTTCGAGCTTGACCGTCACCGCATCGCCGACATCCTCGCCCGTCTGCAGCGGCGCGATCAGGCATTCGGTGGTCTTGTCGTCGCGCTCGGCGCAGAGCGTGGCGAGCGTCGAATCCGCCGCGAACCGCGTGACCGCCATCCGCGCCTGTCCGGCCGCAAGCCGTCTGGATTCACGCCCCGCCGCCGCCACGGTCGGCACCAGCAACAGATCGCCCTTGCCGCGCAGGTGGCGCAAACCGAGCCAATGGCCGTCGGGGCTCACCTCGAGCAGCGCGATTTCTTCCTTCGCCGGATTGGCGTACAGCACCTCCTGCTTCCGGGTCTCGAGGTCGTAGCGCAGCACGCGGTATGCATCGTCGGAAAAGTAGATCCGGTTCTGCGCATCGAAGCGCGGCCTGCCGATGCCCTGCACCATCCTGGGCTGATAGATGTCGGCCACCTGCGCGCGCGTGCGGACGTCAAAGACCTGGATGTGCGAGCCCTCCGCGCCCGCCCGCGCGCGGCCCGCCACATAGCGGCCATCGGGACTGAACAGCAGATCGCCGATCAGCAGATTGGGCAGCGGCGTGAGGTCTTCCCGGGTCGCCAGCATCGACTCGGCGAACGCCGTGGCGTTGGCGTTGCCCTCGCGCACCGAGGCCGCGATGTAGGCCGCCGGGTCGCCATATTCGTTCTGCGCGATCTTGTTGAGGCCCGAGGTATAGAGCGTGAATGCGAAGTTCTGCTGCGCGCGCGTCTTCTGCTGCCACGCGAGCGCTCCGGCGATCACCGCCGCGATCGCCAGACCGCCCATGCCCGCGGCGACGCCCATCACGATGCGGCTCCTGCGGCGCATGCGCTCGAGCTGGTAGGCCTGATCGCGCCGGGTCAGGTCGGCCAGCGGAACGCCGAGAATCGTGGAGATGATCTTGAGCCGCGCAAGATTCAACCGTCCCTCGTATTCCACGACGCGCTGCCTGATCTCACTGGGAGGCACTTTCTGCGCGTGCAGGTGCTGGCGATAGGCCTCGGACGAGGTGAAACCCTCCTCGCTCGAATGCGGCAGTCGCACGTCGGCAGCCAGCGCTTCCTCCGCCTGCGCCTCGATGATCCGCCCCTGCCCGTCCACCGCATGGCGCAGCACGGCGGGAAAGCACTGGTCGTCGCTTTGCGCATCGACCGCACCGCCGTACGCGGGCTCGCCCCGCAGAATCATCGCGATGACGCGATCGCCGCGCCCCAGACGCTTGAAGTGCCGCAGCTCCTCCTGCACATAGACCGAACGCGCCGAGCGCGGCGAGGCGAGGAACACCAGAAAGTCCGAATGGTCGAGCGCGTCCTTGAGCGAGGCGCTCAGATCGGCGTTGGCCGACAGTTCCTTCTCGTCCTGAAACACCGGAAAGATCTGCGCGGGAATCGGCTGCCCGTGGGTGTTGGTCTTGCCGATCAGCTCGGCGGGAATCTGGTAGGTCTCGAGGCTGTGGTGCAGCCAGTCCGCCCATTTGCGGCCCTGCTCGCGGTTGTCCGAATGGCTGTAGCTGATGAACGCCCGATATCGCTTTTCCTGCGCTGTCGTCGCCGACGCCTGTGCGGCGCCGCAGCCGGAATCTGCTGGGTGTTCTTGGTCGGTCATGTACGCGGTTCCCTCCTGCCTGAATCACCACGCACGCCGCTTCGCGCGGCATCGTGGCAGCCGGGGTGTACCACTGCGCGGGCCGGCCCCGGTATCCAAATGGTGCGCCTGCGCTCACGCGCTCTGGAGGCGGTGGATCACCGGAAAGCGGTGCTTCGGCCCGCGCTATCAACATTCACAAGCCCATTCAAGCATGCATGGCGCCGCGCAGCGGCCGTGATGCGGTGTGGCAAATGGTTGCAGTCCAAAACGACTGCATACCGCTTGACCGCCGTTTGAGTCAGGAATGAATGGGGATTTTTGTGATGCTGGCAAGCGGCGCCTGCGCGCGTTCTTGCCTGCGTGCTCGCCTACCGGACGGGCAGAAACTGCAGGAACGTGCCGCCCACGAATCCCTGCGCATAGCCGATCACCGCACGGCGGTATTTCTCGGTGGTGACGGCGGCCAGCAGATCGAGCCGCGCGATGATCTTGCCGAATTCGCGCTCGTAGCTCAGGTTGCGCTCGCTCGCGTTGAGCTCGTCGGCCAGCAGCAGGGGCTTGCCGTTCTCGCCACGGCGGTTGCCCAGCATCCACACGGCGATCTCGATGTTGCGCGCGGCGTTGTAGATGTGCTGCGCATCCTGGCCGTCGATCAGATAGAACTCCGTCTTGCCGCCGTGCGCGGTGATCAGCATGTCCGACGTGCCGTAGATGAACGCCGCCACGCGGTCGCCGGTGAAGCCGTGCGACAGCGCCAGATCCATGGCCTCGATGTCGCGCTTGCCCTTGAGCGGCGCCCAGCCCTTGGCCTGCGCCGCACTGTTGGCCGTCTTCTCGGGCTCGCGGCGATCGGTGCTGCTCTCGGGGTTTGATGGGCTGTCGCCGCTGTCCGGGCTGCCCGCCGCCTCGATGGCCGCCTTGAGCACCTGCATCGCCTCGTCCCGGCTCGCGAATCCGCCCTTGCGCCACTCCGCCGGGTTGCGCTTGTAGAGCTTGTCTGCCAGCCGCATCAGCGCATTGAGGTTCTCGCGCATGCCGACATTGGCCACCCGGTTCATGTCGGACTGCAGCCACTCGCCAATCGACGCGTCGGAGCCCTTGACCTCGCCACGGTTGGTGGGTGCGGAATTGCACGCCGACAGCGCGAGCGCTGCGGCGATGCAGCTCAGGGAAACGGTGATTGGACGCATGCAACTCCTCATGGCGCTGCATTCTCCAAGACAAACGAGAAATCTCTCTACTGACTTGCGCCAATAGCCGTCACTTTTTTGCAAACGAACGTGTCAATGCCGCCGGTCAATATCCACTGACATGCGGCACGCGACACACGACTTGCCTCAATCCAGACGGATGTTCCGTTCCTTGATCAGCTTGCCCCAGCGGTCGAGTTCCTTGTTCAGGTGCGTGCCCAGTTCCTGGGGCGTCGTGCCGATGGGCTCGGCGCCCACGGACTCGAGCTTCTTGAGGGTTTCGGGGTCCTTCATGCCGTCGTTGAGCACCTTGTTGAGCTTGGCGATCACGTCAGCGGGCGTGCCTGCGGGTGCGAACACGGCGAACCAGGGCGAGACCTCGTAGCCGGGCACGCCGGCTTCGGCAATCGTCGGCACGTCGGACAGCGCGGAGGAGCGTTTGGCCGTGGTCACGCCGAGCGCACGCAGCTTGCCGGACTGGATGTGCGGACGCGCCGAGGTGATGCTGTCGAACATGAGATCGACCTGGCCGCCGAGCATGTCGGTGATGGCCGGGCCGCTGCCCTTGTAGGGCACGTGCAGGATGTTGATGCCCGCCATCGACGCGAACACCTCGCCCGCGAGGTGGATCGACGTGCCGTTGCCCGCCGATGCGTAGGTGAGCTTGCCCGGGTCCTTCTTGGCGTGGGCGATCACTTCCTTCACCGACTTGTCGGGGTTCTTCGAGGCGTTCACCACCAGCACGTTGGGCACCACGGCCAGCAGGCTGATCGGTGCGAAATCCTTCACCGGGTCGTAGCTCAGCTTGGCGTACAGCGCCTTGTTGGTGGCCATGCCGATGGAGGTGATCATGATGGTGTAGCCGTCCGCCGGCTGCTTGGCGACATAGTCCGCGCCGATGTTGCCACCGGCACCGGGACGGTTCTCCACCACCACGGCCTGGCCGAGCACGCGTGCGGCCTTGTCGCCGAGCGTGCGCGCGATCACGTCCATTGCGCCGCCCGGCGGGAAAGGCACGATCCACTTGATGGGCTTGCTCGGCCAGTTGGCTTCGGGCTGCTGCGCGTTCGCAGCGACCGGCAAGGCACCTGCGAAGGCGACGGCGCTGGTGAAGAGCACGAGAGAGCGGCGGGTCAGTTGGTTCATTTCGGTTGTCTCTTTGAAATCAGTTGATGAGGTCTTGCTCGGGTCTTGCTCGGGAATGCCGAGACATCAGTACGCTGCGCGCCCCATGTCCACATGCACGGCATGCAGGCCTTCGCGCGCGCGGTCGAAGCGTTCGAGGCGTTCGGGCACGACCTCCACGCCGAAGCCCGGGCCGTCGGGCAGCACCAGTTCGAAGTCGCGCAGTTCCATGCGCTGCTCGACGATGTCATCCACCAGCAACTGCGGGCCGAACAGCTCGCAGTTGTGGTGCGCGCCAGGCAGGGTCGCGAAGACGTGCGCCGACGCCGCGCTGCCGATGGAGGTCTCCAGCATCGTGCCGCCGTACCAACCAATGTCGGCCGCCTGCGCGATGGCGGCCACGGCGCGGGTGCGGATCAGGCCACCATGCTTGGCGACCTTGAGCGAGAACACATGGCAGGCCTTGTTCCTCGCCAGCCGCATCGCGTCCTGCGGCGAGCACACGGTCTCGTCGGCCATCACCAGCGCGGTGTGCGGCAGCGTGGCGGTGAGCGCGGCGAGCGCCTCCTCGTTCCACTGCGCGACGGGCTGCTCGAACAGCGTGACGCCCGCGTCGATCAGCTCGGGCACGTAGCGGCGCGCGGTGTTGCCGTCCCAGGCCTGGTTGATGTCCACGGTCATGCTCGCGCGGCCTTCCAGTGCACGCGAGATGCGCGCGACGTGGGCCACGTCGCCTTCCGGTGCGCGCGCGCCGATCTTGAGCTTGAAGATGCGGTGGCGACGGATCTCGAGCATGCGCTCGGCTTCCTCGATGTCCTTGGCGGAATCGCCGCTGGCCAGCGTCCACGCGAGCGGCAGGCTCTCGTGCACCTTGCCGCCGAGCAGCTGGTATGCGGGCCGGTTCATCGAACGGGCCACGGCGTCGATGGCCGCCATTTCCACGGCGCTCTTGGCAAAGCGGTTGCCCTTGCAGACCGCGTCCATCTTCTGGATGAGCGCTTCGAATCGGCCCGCGTCCACGCCCTTCAGCGCAGGCGCGAGGTAGCCGTTGATCGCGAGAAGAATGCTTTCCGGCGACTCTTCGTTCCACGAGGGGCCGCCAATCGTCGCCGCTTCGCCGAAGCCGCAGGCGCCGTCGCTCAGCCACAGCTGCACGATCACCGGACTCTGGCGGTTGATGGAGCCGAACGAGAACTTGTGCGGGCGGATCGTGGGGATGTCGAGAATGCGCGCCTCGATGCGATCGATGCGATCGATGCGCAGCAGGGGAGCGGTCGGAATGGCGGATGCGGTCATGGTCGTCAGCGCTCGGGCTGGAAGAGGTCAATTGACGCGAAAGTTATCCCCAACCATGCATTGAATCCAATGGTATATATTGCACAAATCGTTCGATAGCTTCGAACGAATCGCCATTCAAGGGTTAACCCCAATCCCCCAAGGAGCGCCAGTTTCCATGGAATTGCGCCAGATCCGCTACTTCCTGAGCGTCGCCGAAACCGAGCACCTCACCCAATCGGCCGAGGCGCTGTTCATCACCCAGTCCACGCTGTCACACGGCCTGCGCCAGCTCGAGAGCGAACTCGGCATGCCGCTGTTCGACCGCATCGGTCGCGGCCTGAAGCTCTCGCAGGCGGGCGTCGCCTTTCGCAGCCATGCGCAGCGCGCGCTGCAGGAACTCGACGCCGGCCGCATGGCGCTCGCCGACATGGCGGGCCTGCAATCGGGCACGCTCACCGTGGGCGTGATTCCCACGTTTCTCACGCATTTCCTCCCCGACGTGGTGGCCGCCTTCAGCGCGCAATATCCGGGCGTGCAGGTGATGGTGCGCGACCTGCGCAGCGGACAGATCGAGGAGCAGCTCATCGCCGGTCGGCTCGATCTCGGCATCGCCTTCCACCCCGCCAGCCGCGAAGAGATCGAGGCCGAGCCGCTGTTCGACGAACGCATGCATCTGGTGGTGCATGAGAGCCATCCGCTGGCGAAACGCCGCACGCTGCGCATGCGCGAGCTGGCCGATGTGCCGCTCGCGCTGCTGCCGGTGAGCTTTGCGACGCGGCGGCTGACGGACACCGCTTTCGCCGAGGCCCGCATCAGGCCGCAGGTGCGGGTGGAGATGGAATCCGTCGACGCCCTGCTGCTCGCCTGCCGCAGAGCCCCTCAGCTCGCAACGATCGCGGCGGAGCATGCGGCCACGCACGCGGGAGCCGACATGCGCGCCATCCTGCTCACGGAGCCGCGAACCGTGCGCCGCGCGGGCGTGCTCTGGCGACGGGATGCGTCACGCAGCGCGGCGGCGCGGGAATTCGCGGCGCTGCTGCAGCCCGCGGTGAAGCAGGTCCAGAAAACGGCCACATCCGACCACTGATTCCGCGAACCAAGTGCTGGCCCGCATCCACGATCCACGCCCAGAGGCTGTGCATGGAACCGTCGAAGCGGATTTCGCTTCTCGGCGCGCGGCTGGAACCGTTCGCAACGCTCGTCATGCACGTGTCTTCGCGACCTTTGATGGATATTCGACCGGGCAACTGTCGCACCGCACGGCATTGCTCTCTTTCACTTCGCCGCGCTCTTGTCTCCAGGACAGGGCATCCCCGCCTTCGCCCACGCATCCAGCTTCTGCAGAAACTGCTCGTGCGTGATGCTTGGCGTCGAGCGTCCATTGCCCGGGTTCCATGCCCAGAGCACCAGCGGGTCGATGCGCATGTGCTCGATGACCTGCTCGGGCGTCTTGCGGCCGCCGTTGCGTTCGGGGTCCTTGATCTGGTTGCAGATCTGCGCGCGGGTCTTGCTTTGCCAGGACATGCTCAGCGGCGCGAGGTGCCAGTGCGCCGCGCCGGGCACGCGACCGTCGGCGCTGTTCTGGCCCTGATGGCAGGCCGCGCATTGCATGGTGGCTGCACCGGTGCCGTGCGCGCCGCGTATCACCTGCTGCAGATGCGGGATGGAGGCATCCGTCTGCGCGGGGCGTTGGTCCTGGTGGCAGTTGAGGCAGCGTGGATGCGTGAGCACGCTGGCGACGGGGTCGAACAGCTTTTCCGCCGACGGCCCTGCGGGCGCTGCGGCATTGCCGCCCGCCGCGAAGGCGGGTGATGCGGCGCACAGCAGCGCGGCAACCACCACCGCGTTGATGCGCCGGATGAGCGCTGGAACTCCGGGAGCGTTTGGCTTCTTGAACATGGCGTGCGCTCCTCAGGCAATCGTGAAATGGCGCGACAGCGGCAGCTCGCGCACGGGCTGTCCGGTGGCCACGAGAATGGCGTTGGCGAGTGCCGGTGCCACGCAGGGCACGCCGGGTTCGCCCGCGCCGCCGGGCTTCTCGCCGCTCTTGATCACCTGCACTTCCATCGGCGGGCACTGGTGCATGCGCAGCACGGGGTAGTCGTCGAAATTGGACTGGCGCACCTGCCCTTTCTCGAGCGTCACCTCGCCCATCAGAGCCGACGACAGGCCGAAGACGATGCTTGACTCCATCTGCGCGACCACGAGGTCGGGGTTGATCGCGACGCCGCAGTCTATGGCGCAGTAGACCTTGTGGACGGCAAGCCGCCGGTCGGCCCCGACACTGGCCTCGATCACGTTTGCGACGTAGCTGCCGTAGGACTCATGAACCGCGATGCCGCGACTCACGCCGGGCTTGGGTGGCGTGTCCCAGCGCGCCATGCGGGCGACCGCATCGAGCACCGCGAGGTGGCGCGGCTTGTCCTTGAGCAGCGCGCGACGCATCTGATATGGGTCCTGCTTCGTGGCCTGCGCGATCTCGTCGAGAAAGTGCTCCACCGCGAACGCATTGAACGAGTGCCCCACCGAACGCATCCACAGCACCGGCACCTGAAAGCGCGGCGTGTGCAGATCGACGCGCACGTTGGGCACGGCGTAGGGGAAATCCTCCGCGCCCTCCACCGAGAGCGCATCCACGCCGTTCTTGACGATGAAGGGCTCCATCACCGAATCGGTCGCGATGGACTGCGCTGCAATGCGGTCACTCCACCCGATGATGCGGCCGCTTGCGTCGAGCGCCGCACTCACGCGGTGGTAGGCGCTCGGGCGGTAGTAGCCGCCGCGGATGTCCTGATCGCGCGTCCAGATCATCTTGACGGGCTGCTTCACCGCCTTGGCGATGTTGGCCGCCGCGATCGCCACGTCAAACCCG
Source organism: Diaphorobacter caeni (assembly GCF_015354245.1). Classification (GTDB taxonomy): domain Bacteria; phylum Pseudomonadota; class Gammaproteobacteria; order Burkholderiales; family Burkholderiaceae_C; genus Diaphorobacter_A; species Diaphorobacter_A caeni. Next base: position 93,549 of record NZ_JADKYZ010000005.1, on the reverse strand, counting down.
AGCGTCGAACGCCGCCCGAAGCCGCCGCCGGTGAGCGTGGTGTGCAGCTTCACGTTCGCGGGCGCAATGCCGAGCACGCGCGCGATGGCGTTCTGGTCGCCCTCGGGCCATTGCGTGCTCATCCAGACTTCGGCGCCATCCCCGCCGCGCCAGTCGATGACGGCGTTGAGCGGCTCCATCGGCGCATGCGTGAGATACGGGAACCAGTAGTCCGCCGTGAGGCTGCGCGCCGCGCCCTTGAGCGCTGCGTCCACATCGCCGTCCTGCCGCGCCACCGTGCCGCCGAGGTTCATGAGCGACGCGTACATCGCGCGCTGATCGCGGCTGTCCACGCGCTCGCCGAGCGTCGCGTCGTACTGCGGCTGCAGCGCCTGGCGCGCCTGCGATGCGGACCAATAGTCCTTCGCGACCACGGCCACGCCCTCGGGCACGTCGTACACGCCCACCACGTTGGGCAATGCCAGCGCGGCCGCCTTGTCGCAGCGCGCCACCTTGCCGCCGAAATACGGCGGGCGCGCGAGCAGCGCGGTGAGCATGCCGGGCACCTGCATGTCGATGCCGAACAGCCCCGAGCCATCCACCTTGGCGCGCGCATCGAGGCGGCGTGGCGACTGGCCGATGATCTTGAAATCCTTCGCGTCCTTCAGTTGCGGATTCGCGGGCACGGCAATGCCCGCCGCGTCGCTGGCCAGCTCGCCATAGGTCGCGCTGCGCTTGCTCGCGGCATGCAGCACGCGACCCTTTTCCGTGCGCAGCGTGGACGCGTCCACGCCCCACTTCCTGGCCGCCGCCGCAATCAGCACCTCGCGCACGGCCGCGCCCGCCTTGCGTTGCGGCTCGTACTGCGCGATGGTGGTGAGGCTGCCGCCCGTGAGCTGCTGGTGCATGATCGGGTGCTGGTAGGCCTTGTCGGTGGGCGCCTGTTCCCAACGCACGCGGCTCCAGTCGGCATCCATCTCCTCGGCCACGAGCATCGGCAGCACGGTGGCCACGCCCTGCCCCATCTCGGTGTGGCCGACGATCACGGTCACCACATCATCGGGCGTGATGCGCACAAAGGCATTGGGCTGGAAGGCGGGACTGGCGCCTGCGGTGGTCTGCGCCTCGGCCTCGTTGCCGAGAGTCGGCAGATAAAAGCCCGCGAGCAGACCGCCACCGGCGAGCGCCGAGAGGCGCAGAAAGTCGCGGCGAGCTTCGGAAGATGGCGCGGCGCGTGTGGTCTGCTCAGCTTGCGCGGCCAGCGCGTTGACGAGTATGCGTTTCATGCTGCGCTCCCTGCGCCATTCGCGATGCGGTGGATCGCCGCCCGGATGCGCGGGTACATGCCGCAGCGGCAGATATTGCCCGACAGTGCCTCGTCGATGTCCTTGTCCGTGGGCTTGGGAATCGCGGTGAGCAGCGCTACCGCCGCCATCACCTGGCCGGACTGGCAATAGCCGCACTGCGGCACGTTGAGCTCGGTCCACGCGGCCTGCACCTTGCGGCCGATCTCGGTGCCGCCAATGGCCTCGATGGTGACCACCTCGCGCGTGCCGACCGCCTGCGCCGGCATCACGCAGGAGCGCACCGGCTGGCCATCCACATGCACCGTGCAGGCGCCGCACAGCGCCGCGCCGCAGCCGAACTTGGAGCCGGTCAGGCCGCAGTCCTCGCGCAGCGCCCAGAGCAGGGGACGACCCTGAGCGACCTCCACATCCCGTGTCTGGCCGTTGACCTTCATCTTTGCTGTCATGGGGCGATCCTTTGTTTTTCGATGTCCTCTGCGCGTCGCACGCATGGATCGTCCCAGTGTATGAATTTATTTACTCAATAGTTGACAGCTATTTTTAACGAAGCTGTCGGTTTGTTTGAACAATGCTTGCGGCGCTCATGCCGCCTCGAGGTACGGCGCCAGCAGCTCGGCCAGCCAGTCAGCCACGGCCTGCACCCGCGCGGGGCGGTGCTTGCGGTGCGGGTAGACGAGATGCACCGGCAGCGCGGGCGCGCGATGGGAGGCCAGCACCTCGACCAACGCGCCCTGCGCCAGAAAATCCACCACGCTGTAGCGCGGCACCTGGATCAGCCCCGAGCCCGCGAGGCAGGCGCCGGTATAGGTGTCGGTGCTGTTGACCAGCAGGCGATGGCGCATCGGCACACTCTGCAGCACGCCCTCTTGATCCACATGGTCGAACGACGCGGAATGCGCCTTGCCCGGCGGCGCGTAGCCCACGATCCAGTGCTGCGCGAGATCCGCCAGCGCATGCGGCTCGCCATGCTCCGCGATGTAGCTGGGGCTCACGCAGTTGACGAGATCGAACAGGCCGAGGGCGCGCGCCACGAGGCCGTTGTTGGCCAGCGCGCCCACGCGGATCACGCAATCGACGCCCTCCTGGATGAGATCGGCCATGCCGTCACCCGAGCGCACGCACAGCTGCACGCCCGGAAGCCGCCGCAGCAGCCCCGACGCGGCGGGAATCACGAGCTGGTTGGCCATGCGGTGCGGCACCTCGATGGTGACCGGCCCGCTCAGTTGCTCGGGCGTCTGGCGAAAGAGATTGTTCAGCGTGTCCGCGTCAGCCAGCAGCTGCCGCGCACGCTCCAGCAGCAACTGCCCATCGGGCGTGAGCTGCATCTGGCGCGTGGTGCGATACAGCAGCCGCACGCCCAGATCCTGCTCAAGCTGCGACACCGCCATCGACAGCGCCGCGCGCGAGACCCCGGTGACCTGTGCAGCCTGAGAAAAACTTCCGTGCTGCGCCACCTGAACAAAGCTGCGCAGCGGACCGAGCCTGTCCATGTCTCACTCCCGCAACCCGGACACGGGCGCCGCAGACAATGCTACTGGAACGCGCGACGCAGCCCGCGCTTCGTCATCGCAAGCCCCGCCAACCCCATCGACAGCAGCACCAAAGCCCATTGGCTGAGCGTGGGAACCGGCGTAGCGGTGGGCGTCACCATGGCTACAGGCGCCACCGTGATGGTCACGGCCAGCGTGGTTGTCGTCAGCGTGGGACCTGCCTTGGCCAGGGTCTGTCGACGCTGGAACGGCGCCACGGTGCTGTCGGCGATCTCCATGGTGAAGGCCGCGGTGCCGGAAGCCGTCGGCGTGCCGCTGATCAGAATGGCAAGACCATCGGCGGACAGCACCGCCGTCAGCCCGTCGGGCAGGCTGCCCGAGGTGATGCGGAATTGGTAGGGCGCCGTGCCGCCGCTCGGTTGAATGACAGCGTTGTAGCTTTCGCCGACTGTGGCATTCGGCAATGCGGACGCGCCGGCGGGCAGCGCCACGCTGGCAATCGGCGTCACCGGCTGCGGGCTGCCGGCCGATGGGCTCGGGCCCACGTCATTGATGGCGACCACGGTAAAGGTATAGGCCTTGCCATTGGAAAGCCCCGAGACTACACAACTGGTCTCTGTGGCCGCCGCGCTGCATTGCTGGCCGTCGGGCGATGCGGTGACCGTATAGCCCGTGATGCCCGCTGCGGCTTCGTCACCAGTGGGCGCATCCCACGAAACGATCACCTGCGCATCGCCGGACTGCGTGGTGATGTTCTTCGGCGCAGCTGGCGCCGAAACCGGTGCGCTGGGCCCAATCCTGCGTACCAGCTTGTTGTCGGAATCGGTGATGAACAGATGTCCCTTGGCATCAATGGCAATGCCGGAAACGGTGGAGAGCCCCGTCTCCAGAGCAGGTCCGTCCTCGCCACCCAGAACCCAGCTACCCGTTCCTCCAACCAGTGAGAACGTCGGCTCCGCTCCGGTGGTCAGCCGCACTACGCGCCCTAGCGCGCCATCGGCAATGTAGAGATTGTCCGACGCATCAAACACCATGCCAAACGCCGAGCCCATGCGCACACTCGAAAGATCCGTGCCGTAGTAGTCATCGTCTCCTTGAGGGTTACCCAAAATCGTACGGATCGTCTTGGTGGCGGCATCTACCTTGTACACGCGCCCGTTATGGCCATCCCCCACGTACAGATTGTCATTGCTGTCGAAGGCGATAGAGTCAGGTCGAAATTGGAAGTCGATCGCGGAATTGCCCTCGAACATCTCTTCGTAGAAAGGGTAGGTGTTCCCGGCCACACGATCGATGATCTGGGTGCTGGCATCCACCTTGCGGACATGGTAATGCCCATAGTCTGCAATGTACAAATTGCCTTGGCTATCAAAAGCAACGCCCGTCGGCGAACTCAGCAGCGCTTGCGTCGCAGGCTTCCCGTCGTTATGAGCTCCTCCAGTGTCCGCGGTACCAGCCACCGTGGTGATCAGGCCAGTGACAGCGTCCACCTTGCGAATGCGATTGTTGCCATAGTCGGCGATGAAGACGTTGCCGCTGGCATCAACAGCCATTCCGATCGGCCCATTCAGTTCAGCTTGGTTGGCCGGGCCACCGTCACCACCAAAACCCCAAACGTCATACGTGCCCGCGAACAAAGTGACGACGCCGTCCACCGAGCGTTTGCAAACCACGCTATTGAGCGTGGACACATACATATTGCCGGCCTTGTCTATCGCAATCCCTCGCGGGAAATCCATCTGCTTGTCTGCGCAACCTTGGGGGCCCATCACCGTGGTGATGTCCTCTGCTTTCACCGGTGCCGCCGCCATTGCAACCAACAGCGCGCCCGCCATCAGCAGCTTGTCAACCCATGTCTTGCGCGGCGCTGTCTGCGCACCACTAGCGGTACCTATACCGCAGGACGATCCGTGAATCGCCTCAATCGCTTGCCTCGCCTCTCTCATTGGATGCTCCGACTGCTGTGTTTGTATGCATCGGAGTCTATCGACAAGACGAATTTAATCAATTGAAATTTGTTGCTTAATAGGCAAAATTAATACACCAATCAAGCCTCGTAACACCGCGCCTGCAAAAGCCCGCAGGCTCCCGCTTTGCACAGTTGGGGTGAAGCGTCTTCGGCTCAGGCTTTCACGGGTACCGCGACACCCTGCGCCGAGGCGGGCAGTCCGAAGATCCGGTCAAACGTCCAGTTGAACGCGTAGGTGTAGACCAGAAAGAACACCAGCAGTCCCGCCTCCATCACCGTGGCTTCCCACAGGCTCACACCGAACCACCAGGCCATGAGCGGGATGAGGACCAGCGCGAGGCCGCCCTCGAAGCCGACGGCGTGCACCGCGCGGCGCGCGATGGAGCGGCCCTTGACGGGCTGGCTGGCTTCCCATTTCTCGAACAGGGTGTTGAAGGTGACGTTCCAGATGATCGCGATGGTGGACGCGGCGACCGCCATGGCGCTGGAGTGCCCGGCCTGCTGGCCGAGCGCCATGAAAAGGCCGCTGGAGACGATGATGGCAATGGTTTCGTACAGACCGACGTAGATCACGCGGCGCCATGGTCCCTGCAGGCCGATGGCTTGTGTTGTTTGACTCATGCACGCAGTTTATGCGCCCTGAATTGAAGAAAAAAGTCAGAATATTTCAGTTAATCTGATAGATTGAGCCATGACTGTCGCTTCCGCATTCACTTCGGACAATGTGCAGGTGTTCCTCGCCGTACTCGACAAGGGCTCGTTCTCGGCGGCCGCGCGCTCGCTCTCGCGCGTGCCCTCGGCCGTCAGCATGACCATCGGGCTGCTGGAGGCCGAGCTCGACCTGCAGCTCTTTGACCGCCGCACCCGCGAGCCGCGCCCCACGCCCGCCGCGCTGGCGCTGGAGCCGCAGGCGCGGCTGCTCGCACAGCAGCTCGCCCAGCTCAACCGGCAGGCAGAGGCGCTGCAGATGGGCCTCGAGGAGCGCCTCACCTTCGCCATCGCGCCGGAGCTGCTGTCCACCCACTGGGCCGATGCGTTGACCCCGCTGATGGCCGAGTTTCCCGCGCTGGCGGTGGAGGTGCTGGCCGCTCCGCAGACCGACGCGCTCGCGCTGGTGCACGGCGGGCGGGCGCATCTGGCGCTGGTGTTCGAGCGCCCGGCGATCGATGGCCGCGAGGATTTTCAGGAGATGGGACAAGAAACGCTGCTGGCCGTGATGTCGCCGCAGTACCAGCCGTGGAAGGATGCGCAGGCCGAGCTCGGCGAGACGGCCAGTCTCAACGTGTCGCGCCTGGCGCTCGCGCGCCAGATTCTCGTGGCCAGTCGCGATCCGCAGCAGACCGATCTGCGCTTCGTGTTCTCGCGCCAACTCTGGCGCACCGACAGCCACCTGGCCGCTCTCTCGCTCATCGGCGCAGGCCTTGGCTGGGGCTGGCTGCCGAGAAGCCTGGTCGAATCGCACATCCACACCGGCCACCTGATGGAAATCCCGGTGGAAAACCTGAGCAACGGCACTACGCTGTTCGTGGACTGGGTCTGGTCGCGCGAACGCGCACTGGGTCTCGGGGCCCAGCGCTTCATTGCGCTGATGCGCGAGCGCAGACTTCAGCAGTCGACGCCTTTGCGCTGATCGCCCCCGCTCCTCCTTCATTCACCCCCACGCGTTGTCGAACTCCATGCCACCACCCATGCCTCCTCCATCGTCATCACCCACCCACGGCAAGAAGAAGTCCGCCAGCGCCCCCGCCCGCACGCCCGACCAGCCCCGCCATGTCGACAACGCGCTGCTCGCCGACGGTCGGCTGGTGCGGCTCACGATCCGCGATGGCCGATTTGACGCCATCGCGCCCATGGCCGACGCACCCGCCTGCGCCGATGCGCTCGATCTCGGCGGGCTGCTGGTGCTGCCGCTGCTGGTGGACGGCCATCTGCATCTGGACAAGACGTTGCTCGGCCTGCCCTGGATGCCGCATGCCGCTGGCCCCACGCGCGCGAGCCGCATCGAGACCGAACTGGGCCTCATGCCCACGCTGCCACTGTCGACCGCCGAGCGCGCCGGCCACCTGATCCGCGCCTGCGCCGCGCACGGCACCGGCACGCTGCGCACCCATGTGGACGTGGAACCGCAGAACGGCTTGAAGGCGCTGGAAGGCGTGCTCGAAGCACGCGCGGCCCACCGCGACTGGGCGCAGATCCAGATCGTCGCCTTCCCCCAGACCGGCGTGATGCGCGCGCCAGGCACGCTCGAACTGCTGGACGCCGCCATCGCAGCCGGTGCCGATCTGGTCGGCGGCATGGACCCCTGCGAGGTCGACTGCGACCCGGCCGGACAGCTCAACGGCATCTTCGCCATCGCGCACCGGCGCGGCGTGGGCGTCGACGTGCATCTGCACGAGTCCGACGAACTCGGCCTGTTCTCCATCCGCGAAATCTGCAAGCGCGCCAAGGCCCTTGGCATGCAGGGCCACGTGACCATCAGCCACGGCTTCTGCCTCGGCCACGTGAGCGAAAGCAAGGCCCGCGCCACCGCCGACCTCATGGCCGCAGCAGGCGTGAACCTCGTCACCCACGGCGCCGCCTCGCATCCCCTGCCGCCGCTGGCGCTGCTGCGCGAACACGGGGTGACGGTGTTCGCGGGCAACGACAACGTGCGGGACATCTGGTCGCCCTACGGCACGGGCGACGCGCTGGAGCGGGCCTCGCTCATCGGCTGGCGGGCGGATTGGCGCACCGATGCGCAGATGATGGATGCGTTCGATCTGGTGACCGCATCCGCTGCGCGGGGGATGGGGTTGACGTTCTCTCCGGTCGCCGTTGGGGAGGCGGCCAGTTTCTTTGCGGTTCGTGCTGGAGGCGTGGCGGAGGCTTTGGCTGCACGGCCTGTGAGAGAGATTGTTGTTCGGGGTGGGCTTGTTTTGGCGAGGGGTGGGGTTTCGTCTCAATCGCTTGTTTCTGTTTGATTTTTTGTTTTTTTGATGTGGGGCGGAGGCTTGGTTAGGGGCAGATGCCGGGTTAAGGACAGAGGCCGGGACTGCCCCCGGCGGGGCAGTAACTTTTTGGTCTTGCCCAAAAAGTCACCAAAAATGCGTTTTCAATGCCCGCGGCAGAACTCGCTTTGCGCTACGCGCGCCGCTCGGGCAACCGCCGCGAGCTAGATGTTCACTCGGAGGTGTGTTCGGCACGTCGCTGCGCTCGTGCCGGGCATCTCGCGATTTTTGATTTGCTCGCTGGATCGCCCTCGCTGAAAAAGCACAGTGGGCATTTGCGCACCAACCCAACTTCATCGACACCCCGGCACGAGCGAAGCAAAGTGCCGCAAATTCCTCTTGGTTAAACACTAGCTCGCGGCGGTTGCCCGAACGAAGCGACGCAGTCGCGCAGTGAGTTCTGCCGCGTGACCCCGTATTCAAAAGCGCGCTTTTGGTGACTTTTCGCGCGCAAGCGAAAAGTTACTCCGCCGCCGGGCGGAACTCCCGGCCTCCACCCTCAACGAGAAAACAGAAAGAAAAAACCGCCCCGAAATCTGCACTCAAAAGAGAAAAACTCAGAGCCCCAACCTCACCACCCCAACCCCATCAAAAAAGACCTCCACCACATCCCCCACCCCACCCACCAACGCCCCCACCCAATTCCCGGTAGTCACCACCGTCCCCGCAGGCACAGCCGCACCGCCATGCTGCTGCACCACATGCCGCGTCCACTGCGGCAGCAGCCAGGCAGGATCGCCCAGCGAGTGCGTGCCGACAAACTCCCGTTCGGCAGACGCACCCACCCGCACCACGCAGCGCTGCACCGACCAGTCACGTCGCTGATACGGAACCCATTCGCCCAGCACGAGCGCGCCGTGCACGCCCATGTCGGCGAGCTTGAACAACGGCGGGAGGTCGTTCAGCGGTTGGGCCCATCGGCTGTCCACCATTTCGATGGAGGCGGTCATCGCGTCGATGAAATCGTGCGCGGTTTCCGGGGTCATGCTGGCGGCTTGTTCGGCGGTCACGTCCTGGCCGAGGCGCAGGGCGATTTCGCCTTCGATCAGGCGGTGTTGAAAGGGCCAGGCTCCGGCGCTTGCGGGCGAGGTCCATACGCCCGCGTCGGGCAAGGGGGCGTGCGTGAGGAGCGATGTGCGATGCGCGCCGCCGGATTTCCAGTGGCGTGGCAGCGGCGTGGCGAAGAGGCCGAGCGTCCGGGCCACGCCACGTTGCACGGCGTAGGCGTCGGCCTCGCTTTGCAGCGCATCGGGGGCGAAGGCGCTGGCGTCGGCGAGGGTGGCGTTGCGGCGCGCGGTGCACAGGGTCTCGATCATCAAGGCGGCAAGCGAAGCGGTGGAGGAAGAAGCATGTGCGGTCATGCGCGCATTGTGCATGCGTGAGAGCGTCAACACGCTCTGACAACGCGGCCAATACTTGTCTTGTCTCCGCAGGCAAATCGCGCGGTGCGTGCGCCGCGCGCGCATGCGCCGGACAATGAGCGCTCGCAGCGCCCCGTGCACGTGCACGCGCACGGCTGTCGCTGCAACCCATTTCTTGCATTTGCTTTTTTTCCGATTTGAAAGATCCGCTCACCATGTTTGATCGCCGCCGCTTTCTCGCGTCCAGCGCCGCCGTTGCCCTGCCTTCCATGATTCCGGCCCTCGCCCACGCGGAGAAAGCCTGGCCCGGCGCGCGCACGATCCGCGTGGTGATTCCCTACGTCGCTGGCGGCGTGTCCGATTCGGTGGGGCGGCGTCTGCTCGAGCAGGTGGCCAAGGGGCTCGGTCAGTCGATCATCGTGGACAACAAGGGCGGCGCCGGTGGCACCGTGGGCATGACCGAGGTGGCGCGCGCCAAGGGCGATGGCTACACGCTGGCGCTCACGGCCATCAGCCCGGTGACGCTGATGCCGCACCTCATGAAGCTCACCTACCAGCCGGACGACGTGATCGCCGTCGCGCCGATGATGTATTCGCCGATCTACCTGATGGCGACGACCGCCTTCAAGGGCAAGACGCTGGAGGACATGATCGCCGAAGCGAAAGCCAAGCCGGGCAGCATCCGCTGGGCGACTTCGGGCATCGGCTCGGTCGGCCACATCATGCTCGAGCAGGTGCAGGCGAAGACCGGCGCGCAATTCATCCACGTGCCCTACAAAGGCATCGCGCAGACCGTGACTGACGCGGCCAGCGCGCAGTTCGAGATCATGACGGGCAATCCGTTCGGCACCATCAACAGCCTGATCGATCAGAGCAAGCTGCGCCTGCTGGCCGTCACCGGCCCCAAGCGCGCTCCCAATCAGCCCAACGTGGCGACGCTCGCCGAAAAGGGCCTCGCCGAGGCCAACCTGACCTCGATGTTCGGCTTTCTCGCACCGGCCGGAACGCCCGCCGACGTGGTCGCGCGCCTGAACGCGGCCATCGCCAAGGAAATCGCCACGCCCGCGATCCAGGAAGCCATGCACCAGACCGACAACATCCCCATGCAGCAGAGCGCCGCCGATTTCGAGGCGCTGCTGCAAAAGGAAAGCCAGAACAATGCGGCGATCATCAAGAAGGTAGGCATCACGCTTTGACCCCGCAGGCCCGCTGTGGGCAGGCCCTGCGTCGTCATCAATCGACGATCAGCTTGTGGTTGTTGAGCAGCTGCGTGATGATCTGCTGGTCGGTCGTGGCACCAAGGTAGGTGGATTGGAGATTCACGTCGATGAGGACGATCTGCTGGGTTTCGGCGGCGCTGGTGTAGCTGCCGTTTATGCTGTGTGGATCCGCCCCGAAACCGCCGGTGTGGCTGATGTGAAGGATGGTGTGACCGCCCGACACCTCAAAGTGCAGATAGTCGGCCAGATTGCCCGCAGCATTCGCCGGTCCGACGCTCTCGCCCTGCAGGAGCTCGCGCAGGTTCAGCACGTCGCCCCCGGCCGCACTGCTGCCGGCTGCGGCGGTATCGAAACTCTCGATGGTGTCCATCGCCGGTGCTCCCGCGGCGCCCTGGTCCTCCAGCTGCCAGACAAATACGTCCACGAAGTTTTCACCGTCGTTGCCGCCCTTGAGCATGTCATTGCCCGGCCCGCCAATGATCACGTCGGAGCCGCTGCCGCCGTTGATGGTGTCATTGCCCAGTCCGCCGTAGATCACATCCGAGCCACTGCCCGCCGTGAGCCTATCGTCACCTGCGCGACCGTCGACGATATTGTTGCCATTGGCAGCGTCGATGGTATTGTTCCCCATGCCGCCCACGATGTACTCGCTGGTTGCCGAGCCGGTATAACTGCCGGAAATTGTTGTGGTTTCGTCCCACGTCGTGTATGCCGCCTTCAAGGTCACCACGTTCGAGGTGGAGGCCGTGTCCCCGTTGAGGGTTTCCGTGGCAATCACCCGCACGGTGAGATGGGTGGCAGTCGTGGTGTAGCTGCCCGGCAGATTCAGTCGGAGGTTGGGCAAATCCACCTGTGCGAACTGCCACACGCCGCCGCCCAGATTCATGCCGGCATTGAACGAGAGATTGAGCGGCACGTTGCTGACCTGGACGGTCAGCGTCTCGGAACCGTCCGTATCGACCAGCTTGGTGATGATGGGAAACACGACGGAGACGCCGCCTGTGCCGTGCGCATTGGTAACCAGACTCCTCATCACGACGAGCGAAGGTGCCATGGCGCTGCCCACCTTCACTGTCACCGTGCCGGTGGCCGTGCCCCCCTTCCCGTCACTGATCGAATACTGGAACGAGGCCGTGCCTTCAAAGTCAACTGCGGGCGTGAAGGTCACCACATTGCCGGTGATGGACACCGTTCCATGAATCGGGTTGCTGACGCCCGTGACGATGAGCACATCATTGTCCTGATCGGTGTCGTTGGCCAGCAGAGTGGCCGTGGAGACGGTCACGGCGGTGTTGATTCTCGTGCTCAAACTTTCCGAGACGACGACGGGTATCCTGTTGACTGGCGGAATCACGCTTACCCACACGCTGGCGCTGGAAGTGGCGCCCGATGGGTCCGAGATGGTGTAGGTGAACGTATCACTGCCCGTAAAGCCGGCCTGCGGTGTGTAGACCGGGTTGCCACTCACAGCGTCAATCACCACCGAACCCTTCGCCCCTTGAGTCACTCCGATCACCTTGAGCACATCACCGTCCGCGTCAGTGTCGTTGGCACGCACGGCGATGGTCACCGCCGTGGATTCATCGGTGAGCGCGGCGTCGTCCTTGGCCACGGGTGCCGCATTCACCGCTGTGACCGTCACCGTCAGCGTGCCCACCGCACCCGTATGAGTGGTGTAGCCCATCTGGATGGTCGGCGTGGTAAACGGCTTGGCCGCATGGAAGGTGAAGCCACCGCCGGCCTGCAGCGAAAAGTCGCCAAGCCCGCCCACGCTGGCGCTCTGCCCCGCGAGATGGCGCACGCCGCCGAACACGAAGCTCGCCACCAGCAGCGGTCCGTCCGCGTCGGAGTCGTTGGAGAGCACGTTGCCCGAGACGCTCTCGCCTTCGTTGACGACCGCCACATCGGCCACCACCACCGTGGGCGCAGCACCCTTTGTGGCCGCTGCCGCGTCGGCGCACAGCTTGGCGATGTCCACCCAGCAGGTCTTGCCTGCTGCAACGTTGCTGCCCGATGCACACTGTGGTGATGCGGGCGGCATGCTGGTGACAGGCAACGTGTCCGGAATGCCTTGCGCAAAGCACGCGTCCCATGTCGGCAGGGTGACGCCTTTGATCTGCAGGGTGACGTTGGTGGCATTGCTGAACTCGACCGGCACGAAACCGCTGATCACGCCCGCCACCTCCACCGGCTGCACCGGCACATTCAGGGTTTCGCCGCCCGCCTGCGTGAACTGGCGCTGCAGCAGCTGCAATTGCGCAAGCACCGCATCGCCCCAGAAGGCCGACGCGCCCAAGGTCAGCATGGCGCCGCCGATCGCCACGTTGCGCAGCGTGCTCATCGACACACCCATGCGCTTGAACAACCAGAACGCCGCAGCGCACAGCGCGAGCACCAAAGCGAGCAGCGCCAGCGGATGGTCCACCGGAACGGGGAAGGACGACGGCGTGACCGCCAGAGGCGCGGTCGTGATGGTCTGTGCACGGCTGTCAAAGCAAAGCGCTGCGAGCAGCACCGCCAGCGATGCCGACCCGCTTCGAATCGACGCTTTCTCTTTCTGCAAATTCGTCATATGCGCTCCCATGGCAGCTTTGATGAGTCACACCAACGCCCAAAGAGTTCCACCACGCTGCAGCAAGCGTCTGCCCGACGCAACCTCGACGGCTGCGCGCCGCTCGATGCATTCGCTGTGTGCCTGATGAGGCGGTGACATCCGACACGCGCGGGCGGGACGCTCGCGCATACTGGCGCCATTTCAACCCCATCTCCCACAGGAAGCATGATGGCCCAGCAGTCCAGCAGCAGCAACCCCTTCGACATTGACGACAAGGCCACGCGCGAGCTGTGGAAGCAGTGGCAACCCGGCGGGCAGCCCGACACCAAAGCAAAAGACGGCAAGGACCAGCCCGCAGTCAAGCTCACCGACTTCGACCCGGCCGCCAAGCCCTTCTCCAAGGGCGACAAGTCCGAGAACAAGGCACTGGTCGAGGAGATCGCCGAGGCGCTTGATCCGCTGCAGCAGGTGTTCTACGCCGACCGCCGCTACAAGCTGCTCGTCATCCTGCAGGGCATGGACACCTCGGGCAAGGACGGCACCGCGCGCGGCGTCTTCGGCGAGATGAGCCCGCTCGGCGTGCGCTCGGTGAGCTGGAAAGCGCCCACCGAACTCGAGAAGGCACACGACTACCTCTGGCGCATCCACCAGCAAGTGCCCGGCGCGGGCGAGATCGTGATCTTCAACCGCAGCCAGTACGAGGACGTGCTCGTGCCCGTGGTGAACCAGTGGATCACGCCCGAGCAGCAACAGCAGCGCTATGAACATATCAACCAGTTCGAGAAGATGCTGGCCGACACCGGCACGGTGCTCCTCAAGTTCATGCTGCACATCAGCAAGGACGAGCAGCGCCAGCGCCTGCAGGAGCGGCTTGACGACCCGGCCAAGCACTGGAAGTTCGAGATGGGCGACATCGAGGTGCGCAAGCAGTGGGACCCGTACCAGACCGCCTACGAACAGCTGCTGAGCGCCACGCACACGCCCTGGGCGCCGTGGACCATCGTGCCCGCAGACTCCAAGACGCACCGCAACCTGATGATCGCCACGGTCACCCGCGCGGTGCTGGAAAACCTCAAGCTGAAGTTTCCAGATGGCGATCCACAATTGACGAAGTTCAAGGTGGAATGACGCCCAAAGGCGCCCCCCAAAGTTATGCATTCAAAGCATAACAACGATACAGAGCGGCCTTGGACAGGATAAATTGGCAGGAATACAGTGCGTTCCGTCGTGACCCCTTAACCATCACGCAAGGCAAACCTCATGTCCAAATCCAAAGACACCTCCGTTGCTTCCCATGCGCTCCCGTCCTATCTTGACGCCGAACACCTCGGCCCTTGGGGCAACTACCTCCAGCAGGTAGACCGCGTCACCCCCTACCTGGGCAACCTCGCCCGCTGGGTGGAAACGCTCAAGCGCCCCAAACGCATTCTGGTCGTTGACGTACCGATCGAACTCGACAACGGCACCATCGCGCACTTTGAAGGCTACCGCGTGCAGCACAACCTGAGCCGCGGCCCCGGCAAGGGCGGCGTGCGCTTTCACCAGGACGTGACTCTCTCCGAAGTGATGGCGCTGTCCGCCTGGATGAGCGTGAAGAACGCCGCCGTCAACGTGCCCTACGGCGGCGCCAAGGGCGGCATCCGCGTCGACCCGCGCAAGCTCTCGATGCCCGAGCTGGAGCGCCTCACACGCCGCTACACCAGCGAAATCGGCATGATGATCGGCCCCTCCAAGGACATCCCCGCACCCGACGTCAACACCAACGGCCAGATCATGGCCTGGATGATGGACACCTACTCGATGAACACCGGCGCCACATCGACCGGCGTCGTCACCGGCAAGCCCGTTGACCTGGGCGGCTCGCTCGGCCGCGTGGAAGCCACTGGCCGCGGCGTGTTCACCGTCGGCATGGAAGCGGCCAAGCTCTCGGGCATGAACGTGCAGGGCGCCAAGGTGGCGGTGCAGGGCTTCGGCAACGTGGGCGGCACGGCGGGCAAGCTGTTCGCCGAAGCGGGCGCCCTCATCGTCGCCGTGCAGGACCACACCGGCACCATCCACAACGCCAAGGGCATCGACGTGATCGCCCTGCTCGCGCACGTCGCCAAGAAGGGTGGCGTAGGCGGCTTTGCAGGCGCTGAGAAAATGGAAGACAGCGCCTTCTGGGGCGTGACCTGCGACATCCTGATTCCGGCCGCGCTCGAAAGCCAGATCACCAAGGACAACGCAGGCAAGATCAAGGCCAAGCTCGTGATCGAAGGCGCCAACGGCCCGACGACACCCGAAGCCGACGACATCCTCACCGACAAGGGCGTGCTCGTCCTCCCCGACGTAATCGCCAACGCCGGCGGCGTGACGGTCTCCTACTTCGAATGGGTGCAGGACTTCTCGAGCTTCTTCTGGACCGAAGACGAAATCAACGCCCGCCTCGTGCGCATCATGCAGGAAGCCTTTGCAGGCGTCTGGGCCGTCGCGCAGGAGCACAAGGTGACACTGCGCACCGCGACCTTCATCGTGGCCTGCAAGCGGATTCTGCATGCACGTGAGATGCGTGGCTTGTATCCATGATCGGTCCGCTCGTTCGCTGATCCGCTGATCGGCGGAAAACACTAAGGCGGCTTTCGGGCCGCCTTTTTTCATGGTGCGTCAGTTCAGCGATGGCCTCTCCTGCAACGCCGAACGAACGCTCAACGCGAACCTCACGAAAAAAGAATCGCCATCAATCCACCACATTCAGGTTGTCGGGATCGACTGTTTTTTTCCAATCCTTGCCATCGAACACCATGAACCAGCGGTCACTCACCACCAGCAACTCCCCATCATAGGAATCCAACTCTACGCAATTGAACGGTCCCTTTTCGATAGTGGGCACTGGTTTGACAACGTCACCATCCAAAACGTAGAGCCCTTTTTCGCTACCGATATACAAGCGCCCCTCAAAAAACGCCATCGTTTTCAAATGCTCGGATAGATTCGTCGGGATAACCGAGAACCCCAATTCATCGCCACGCAGCAAAATTCCACCACGCCCAGACACATACACGGTTCCAGATTGATCAATCTGAATATCATTCAAAATTGCATTTGTATTGGAGTTCACTTCTATCCATGTGTCACCCTTTAAGAAAAAGACCTTTCCATCATGACCTGCAATGAATATTTTTCCATGCCCCCCATTGATGCACGTAGTGACTGCCTGACCTTCAATCAAATCAATTGCTTCCAAGGCAGAATAACCTTCACTGCGATATTCCTCTATCCCCTTTGTATTCAACCCATTGGAAAGCAGTCTCCAGTTATTTGCCGAAATACGCTGATAGATGCACCCCACAGACCCAGCGGCATAAAGCAAGCCATCAATCTGACGCAATTGCCCCATGACCCCTCCGCCTGAATTGGGTGGTTTTGGCAATGCCTCATCATTGGCGCCGCCGCCCTTGGGATAAAATCCAACTACTGAATTGAACCGGGGTAATACGCAGGACGCACGAATAGGCTCTTCCATCGTTTCCCTGCGAATGCAGACAGACTCTACCTGAAGATCTCTGGGTTGATAGAAGAACTTACCCTCCTTGCATGCAGAGATAATTGCAGCGTCATAATAACCACTTGATAGAGAATCAAGTCGCGACGAGAAGAAATAAATTCCTCTCTCAACGATTTTTCCGCTCAGATATTTCGAGGAACTCATCGGCTATTTATCAGACCCCGGATGACTGAGCCCAGTCCTGTCGCACAAGTCTCTCGAATATTTTCGGATCATCGCCTACGAGCGACTTTGCATCATGTGTCGCAGTCACCGCCTCATGCAATGATTGCTCCGTACCGTCCAACAGCGCCTTTGTGACCAGCATACCGCGCTGATAGATGCATAGTTCTGGCAAAGAATCAGGGATGTAGTCACCGAGAAACTCCGCATGCTCTTCCAGATCAAGCCACAACATCACCACATGCGTTGGAGCTTGAAGCGCGAGCTCTTCAAAAGAGGATTTGAGTGACTGGCATTTTTCGCACCAAGCCTCAGCTCCTAAAACCACAATCAGTTGCCCGGATGGCCTCGCAAGAATCCGACCAATTTCTGCGGCGTCATTCCATGGGTCAAATACTGGACGTCGTATTAGCATATTGTTTACGTCTTCCAATTCACAGGATCAGTGTGCCAGTTGAGTTTGGGCGAACACGCGGTTTCGCAACGCAGATAGCTCTTGCCACTGTTGCCGGAATGGAGCCCTTGTGTTCACTGTCACGCCATTGATTTCCGCCGAGAACTCATTCAACCGCTGAGCAGCAATCCATCGAAGTCCTTGGGGGGCCTGCAAAAGCACGTCGGTCAGTACGCGCGCTGAAATAGGTCTACCCACGATCTGCAATCCCTGTCGAGATGTAGAAACAGGATATTGATCAATGGCTGCAGGATTGGGCAACAACAGACCTGGGTCCAGATCATCGGTAGGCATTGCGATGGCGTCGTCGTATGCAGCGGGGTCAAAAGCCAGATTCTGCTGCTCCAAGTCCACCCCAGTCATCGCCGACCATGTCCATCCAGCTAATCTGGCACATTCGGGATTGCCGAGCTGAGATTTGACCCATGGTAGCAGTTGCGAATCCCCATGGTGCAATACGAATGCCAGCCCAAGCCGCGAAGGCAAAAAACCCAACAAGCGATTAATGTCACCGTGCCCCCTCGGCGTGGCCAAAGCAAGATGGCGAACCCATCGGATTAACCTATGGATAGCAATTGTCTTGAACGCTCCAGTCAAAGTAGGCAAACGCTCCAAACTCTGCCACACCCTATGCCAGAGAGCTTGCAACGCGCTCTCACGAGAGCCTCCATTCTGTTGAAACGAAAAAATAGCAGCTTCCACAGTCGCAATAGGATCGTTTTGCCGCATCACAGAATCCAAATTAACTACTTGATTCATATATGCAGCCGCACGAATTGCCGCTGCACGCAAATGAGGATTTTCACTAGTGATCGTCGCTTCAAAACGGCGCGGCAGCTCAGATATCCCCGCTAAACTGCGATTACGCGCAATCGCTCGCCATGCTGCAACCTGCCACTCAACCGGCTGATTCGTCTGCGTAAAATACGTTAGCCAAGGTGCCGCCGATTCCGGCCCGCCCCATAGCAGTGCACTGATCAGCCCACGCAACATGCGCTGCGGATCGGTCTTGAGAACGCTGGCGATCTCAGTCCAGTACTTGGATGCTTCCTGCGGCGTGCGGCGAAATGCCAGAGAGGCACAGACGAACATCTCCCCAGGACCACGCCAGCGCTGCAAGGCCTGCAAAGCCTCTCGCCTACCCTGCGAATGTGAAACCTCGATTCCATCCAAGTGGGCTTGCAAAATCCTGTCAAATGCACGTAGATCACCCAAGGTAAGCAATGGCGAGTGCCCTGATTTGTCGTGCTGCTGCCAGTAAAAAGCAGCATCGCCGACGTGGCGCTCCACCAAGGCCGAAATGCTTTGCATACGCGACAGAGTTCCGTTGCTGGGTTCCATGGGAGATATTAAATCGGTTTATTCCAATTTATCAAACACTCCACTACTGAGCGCTTGGATTTCGAACGCGACACTATAAATAATTGTACTAAACACGCACAAAAAAATCAGGAGCGTCGCGCAACACTTCAGATATTACAGCCCCTATCGTATCAAGCGCCGTACTTCTTGTACAAATCCACCAAGTCAACCAAGGACACCCATTTCCCCCCGTCATACAGGCTCGACCCATACATACCTGCGAGAAGCAATATGCCATCTGCCTCTGACATTGATCCAGCACTACTCCGAACGAAATCAGGCAAATCTGGTTCATTAAACCCCTTATCCCCCAAACACCAGATTGAATAATCATTAGTAGCCCAAAGTTTATTTTGGTACCACACCATATCCTTAAACCATTGCGCGGTGCAAGCATCGCTCACTTTTTCCCATACATCATGCCGCCCCCTGTATGTCACCCCCCCTTGAGCAGCGATATACACTCGCCCATCTTTACCACAGCATACATTTCTTAAATCCTGGTTTGTCGGAAAAGATATCTGGCTCCACTTATTTCCATCAAATTGCCATACATCACCATTTCCACCAACCGCATAAATATCAGTTTCATCAAATCCATCGATGTCCGCGAAACCAAAATTATTCAATTCCACGCTGCGTTTCACAACAGGGATAGGCAACCCATCCCAGACAGCTTTCCACTCCCCCACCCCAAGGCGTTTACAGACACTCCTGCGAGCACCAACGCCATACACATGCGATCCAATTTTTTTTACTCTTATCACCCCACCTCTTTGCGGCCCATTTTCCAAGTCATAGCCAATAGATTTTTCCACCCCAAGTATGCCACTGCCTTGCCCCCACACTTGACCTTGATAATCAATTGTTACAGAGTGATGTTTCGGGTAATCCTGCACAGATATATTACAAACACCAAAGTCGGCCAAAGTTGACTGACCATATCTTCCAGCTCCGACCCGGTCCAATACAATATTAATAACCCGTTTATCAACATCTGGCTCTTCGGGCGACCCGCCCCCCTCCTCGCTTTCATACAGCTGCCGCCCGAGAAGATAGACGATATTACTGCTTCTCACCGCACAACCGATAAAATGAAAATTTCTGAAAAAAGTATCAAAGTCTTTTTTATTCATATTAAACCGCCACATCTCCGGCACCACCACGACCTCGACCGCCCTTACCCGAACTCGCCTTTAGCGGAGAGCAGTTTGCGTATTTGTCATAAAAGGACTTTAGCTGAGCACGTAAACATTTCTCAGTACAGCCTGACACTGAAAAAACAGAGCGCACTGAACTCACGCCCTCATCAACTGCCTGATTATAGGTAATTTCACCATTTGGATATTTCGCCATCAATTTCTCAAGTTCATTATGTATCGCACCGTGAGACCCATGAGAGTTGTTCACTCCTTCAACACAAACAGTAGGGGCTTTTTGATGTGCACAACTTGCAGAAGGTTTTCCACCATTTGTAAATAGTTGGCAATCTTTAAACATCGAACTTGGCAGGACATGATGTCCGGTTTGCCCAGGACAGCAACCCTTTCCAGTCGCTGGCCCAGTTGGAACGACCTCTTCTTCATCCTCACCAAATTCGGCACAATTTTCTGGTTTCTTTCCCAGATGGGTTTCTTCCATTGGAACTAATTGACAACGACGTGCACGGACACAATCATTCAAATTTGAAATGATCGACATCGCATCCGCAATTGCTTTTTGTGGATTATTAGCAGCATCATTTGCCAATTGTCGAAGAGCTTTCGGGAAATCATCCAACAGCTTCTTCAAGCTCTCTATTTCCTTACGAAACTCCATCACGTTCCCAGCCACTTCGACGGCTGTAATTGCCGTGTCGACAACATTGACCACAGTAGCGACCGCTGCACCAATTGGACCAAAAAGTGCGCCAATTCCCCATCTACCAGCGGCCTTAGTAGCTGTCTTCGTTGCCGTATCCTTGGCGATTTCCTTTAATGCATTCTCCAGCAGAGCTTTTGCGTGATCCATCGATTCAGATGCTGCTTTTAGCAGTTCATCTGGATCCATTTTCTTTAGACTATCCCCCAGCTCCTTTATTTCGCCAGATACCTTTGGGGAAACAGGCTTCATCCACAGACCATCGCAATGTTCGACAAGCCACTCCGGAGAGTGCGCGCCCATTTTTTTCTTCAGCTCATTGAGTTTGTCTGTTGCTTTTTTGCCCATTAGCTTTTCAGCCAATGGAGATTTGTTTTTATTGTTTTTTTTGCAATTATTCTTAATGCGTTCGGACTCTTTTCCACAAGCACGTCTTAAACTTGGGGTATCCAAATAGATATTTGCAGGAGTATTAGGTGGGCCGGCCATATTTTAATGCCTCAAAAATGGTTATGAGTCATAGGATCGGTATGGCGGCAAACATTGAGTCCTTCCACCTTCACATCTGGTGACCAGTCAATGAAATACGCCTTTCCCTTGATGATGTGGCTGACCAACCCCATCCCCAGGAACCACGTTGCTGCCTCATTGCCGGTACTGTTTGCCAAATAAGAGACGTGCTTCTTTGCAATTGGTGTTCCGCAAACAAAGACTGTCTTTGAGCCATTTTGCAGATTTCTGGCGTGTGCAGTGTTTCGATAGTTCGTGGGTTTAGGGCCTCCACTGGGCGGAGGCGGGCTCCAGCACGGATCCGGAGATGCGGCTCGAGATACGCCATTGGCGGCCTTCGAACAGAATTCATTTTCATTGGCGTACACATGTGTTTCCATCGTGAATCCCCATCAAATCAACGCATGCTGTCTTAGGATCACTGCGCTGCGGTCCCCGTCGTCACTGGCCAAATGCATCATTCCCACAGAACCAGGAGCATCCGGATGGGGCATGTACCGGTGCATCCATGCCAACATCAGCGGCCCGCAAGCAGAACCGACTTCTCCAACGCAATCTGCAATCGTCAATAACTCAGGCAACGTTCCACCAGATTCCGCCACTCGCGTTAACGCATTGGCCGCATCCTTCGCAAAAAATGCCTCCCCGTTCTGGTCGCTGATCCTGAAATCCACATCGTTGAGCGTGGCATTTGCCTGAACCAATGCCTCTCTCATTGCGGCACTCATCCCCTTGGAGCGACTTGGAACACTGCCATCGAATCGACCTTCTTCATGAGCGTGACCAATACCCGAAATGTGAAGTCCACTCGCATCTTCGAACATGTCAGCGCGCTCCAACAACACTGCGGCAGCTGCCTCGCCAGGAATGAATCCATCACTGTTTCCTGAAGCAAGTAGGCGTTCCTCGGAAAGGTAATGCGTGATGTTTGCCGAATTGAGAAAGCTGTCCAGACCCAACACGATCACTTTTCGCACATGCGGCTGCAGCATCATTTTTTGGGCATACCTCAAGCCGGTACTGAATCCGCCTCGCCCTCCTGGGATGATTAGAGAACCTTGAGCGAAACGCAGACACAAGGCTTCCTGAGCAGATCTGGCAGTTTCGAACTGAATCTGTTCTGCGCCCATCGGACGCTGCAGATCACATGTCATCAACACAACCGGAATGGACGTTCTCTCTTCAACAGCCACCGAATCCAGGCATTCTTCAAGCGCGTACTTGGCCCATTGAGCCAACCTTGCAGCCCCCCAACGACTTTCTCCTTCAATGCGGGCAATCCTTATAGGAGAGCCGTCATTCGAAATAAAGTCGCTTTCGCGAAAGTGGTCCATTCCTGCGCGCAGCGCACAACTGGCCGACTCGGCGTTGAGGCCCACCGCACAACAAATACCCGATCCCACAACTCGCATGTCCCGGAACCTATCGCATGAGTCCCCCCCCAAGGTGACTTTATTGTTCATGTAGTTTCACTTTCTTTTGCACACCCAAGACAGCCTCCAGACACATCCAGTCCCATCGTCTTCATATGCCACCAATGTGGATCCACAGCACCGACAGCCACCGTATCAAATTCTTGAATACGTCTGCGTATCGGGGTGCTGGCGCGCCAAGTCACGGAAAACCGCTGCATCTCGGTTTCAAAAAACAACGTGTCTGCCACCGCAGGCAAGGTTTCCGTACTGAAGTCTTTGCGCAGGACTCGTACTTTCATCTGATTCAGTATCGGTAAAGTGAAATGCAGTTTTGGCTGATTTCGCAAAATATGTATGAGCTGCACTTCTTCCCCTCCGTTCAGATGAGGCACCTGCTGATCCTCGGATGCTGCTTGCTCGAATTGCACGTCAAAGTCTTCGGGAAGAAAAGGTGCCACTTCTCGCCGCCAAGAATCGTCATAAGTACCTCCCAATTTGGCACGTGGCATCCAATGTCGTCCAATCGCGCTCAAAGCTATGGGCGAAAGTGAGTCGTCCGGTCGTTTGATTGGAGCTCCGGGATGGGCCAGATTGGCAACCGCCTGTCCAGCCATGGACTCACGTGTTTTGTCGCCCGCCCACCCCTGACCTACCGGATTGGTGAACAACGCCTCTGCAAATTTTTGACCTCGCTGCTCGTAATAGCGAGTTCCCCCAAAAGCTAGTCCAAAATGCAATGGCATGCTCGTGAATGGCTCCGCTGCGGATAACCCCCAACCTGTCAGCGAACTTTTCCAACGACGTGCTCCGGTGACTCGAATCACCTTCTGCAACGCGCCCACCTGCACCCCCACATCCAATTCCTTGACCGATTTTCCAAACGGCGCATGCGCCACGGCATCGAAGATTACGTCACAACGTGGCTTGAAGCGTGCGTAGTCGTCGCCACAGCGCAGTGCCGATTCGCCCGGTTCACCGTAATACTCATCAGCATCCAGCAAAGGCTGAGGCGGCAAGGGACGCGGACGCTGCCCTGCCACAGGAATGGTCCATGAAGCTTTGGCAATCACAACCAGATGCTCTCGTCCCGACACATCCAAAGCAGTGATGTAAGCCGAGTTGAGGTGCTTGGATGTACACACGAACTCCATATCAGGACACCCTCAGTTGATCTGAACCGATCCGCCACGGATCCGCTGACCAGCGTCGGCGTGGCTGGTGATGTACTCTCCCCTTAACGTAATGCGTCCATCGGACTGCAGGAGAATGACAGCTTCACCACAACGCAATTCCAATTCTTCCTGCGCTTCAACGAGAACGCGTCCTTGATCTGTTTCGACAGAAACCCCGTTTCCTCGAATCTGAACGGCAGCTCCAGACGTGTGCATGATGCCGAGAATGATTGGAAAACGCGCATCGCCCGACTCAAAGCCCAAGGCCAGTGTCTTGCCCGTATCCTGATGAGACAACGCCACAAGAGAGCGTGCAGCGACCGACTCCGTGCCTAGGTAAGCGATATCCACCAACGGCACACCATTGACGTCGAAATTTTGCAATGTGCCTAGCAAAATTCCTTCAATCCTGTCTCTTGTGCCGGCATCCGTTGAGTTAGAAGTGCGCGCCCGATTCAGCAATTCATCTATCGGTGCTGCATCAGCAGATTGCTCCCGGGCAACGCCTCGCGCCAAGTGACTAGTTGTCATGAATCTGCGCCCCTCTCGTCGTCACCTTGCCATCAACCTTCACAATTTTCTCCCCGGTCATATTGGTGAAGAAGTCATGCCCGTTGAGTGAGATCGTCCCGTCTTCCTCCAACTTCAAAGACGATTTCCCCACAGTCAACGTAATGCTCTTCCCATCCATCGTGATGTTCGAAGCGGAGCCGCCTCCGCCTCCTCCACCGCCCGATGAAGACCCCGGCGCAACGATGTTCATCGCGCCCAGCGGTGTAGCTCCACCACTGCCTCCTCCAGACCCACCACCACCGCCCACCGTCAGCGTGTAGAGTTTTCCAACCGTGGACGCTTTGGTATCGCCGATGGAAATGGTCTCGTTGTTGCCCACACTCAGTGACTTGTTCTGGCCCACCGTGGTGTTCATCGTGAAGCCGACGTTCGTGATCATCGTGACACCGACATTGGTGTTCCATGCGACGCCCACATTGGTCATCTTGGCCACGCCCACGTTCTGCATATAGGCAATGCCAATGCTCTGGGTCTTGAGCAGGCCGATCGTGACGTTCTCGATCATGCCGATGCTCTTGTTGCGGTTGATGCCGATGGAAACCTTCTCGCTCAGGTCCACGGTACGGTCGCGGCTCTTGTGTACGGTCAGCGTCTCATCCAGATCCACTTCCTCCGTGCGCCACCCATGCACATTGATCTTCTCGTTGCGATCCACGATCTCCGTGCGGTCGCGGTGGATGGTGTTGAATTCGTCGCGGTCGATGGTCTTTCGGCGGTCGTTGCCGACCCACTTTTCCTCGTCGTTCTCGACTTCGGTGAGCTGGTCTTTCTGTGCATGCAGCCAGAGCTGTTCCGCGCCCTTCTTGTCTTCGAAGCGAAGGGCATTGGCGTCGCCCGCGCCGTTCTTCATTCCATCGCCGCCGGCGCCGCCGAGGCTTGAATGGGTCTTGATGCCAGACTGCGTCTTGTTGGCCGGCAGGTCCCATGGCGGCATCTGCATGGCGTTGTAGACGCGGCCGGTGATGATGGGGTAGTCCGGGTCGCCGTTCAGAAAGTCGACGATGACTTCCTGGCCGATGCGCGGGATGTGCATGCTGCCGTAGTTGCTGCCCGCCCAAGTCTGGGAAACGCGAATCCAGCAGCTGGAGTTCTCGTCCATATTGCCGTAGCGGTCCCAGTGGAACTGCACCTTCACGCGGCCGTATTTGTCGGTGTATATTTCCTCGCCAGCCGGGCCGGTAACGACTGCGGTCTGCGGACCAGTGGTGTGCGGCTTGGGTGCTGTGCGCTGGCTGCGGTAGGGAACCGTCTTGGGCACGACGTTGAAGCTGATGCGGTACGTGGTCGGGCTGTCGATGCCCGCACGCTTGGCGCTGCCGGAGCCGCCCGCACCGTCGCTTCTGCGCACGTTTTCTTCAAAGCGGTAATACGCCGACTCGATGAGGTATTCCTTGTTCTGGTCGTCACGCAAGTATTTGGAAAGCGTGAACAGATAGCCTGGCGCGATGTTGCGCGCATTGCCTTCGCCCTGCGCCATCTCGCGCTGGGCCTTCTGCTGCTCGATGCGCACGCGGGCGTAGTTCTCGCCGTCGCCCGTGTCGGTGTAGCCGCCGGGCCAGTCGTAGAGTTCGCGGCTGTCTTCGGTGTGGCCTGCAGGTTGCTGCTGCTTGGTTTCGAGCAGTGCTTTGGGCTTTTCGAA
This sequence comes from Diaphorobacter caeni, assembly GCF_015354245.1. Classification (GTDB taxonomy): domain Bacteria; phylum Pseudomonadota; class Gammaproteobacteria; order Burkholderiales; family Burkholderiaceae_C; genus Diaphorobacter_A; species Diaphorobacter_A caeni. Next base: position 67,991 of record NZ_JADKYZ010000005.1, on the reverse strand, counting down.
GTCGTAGTCGTCGCTCGCGAAGTGGCCCGATGCGATGTCTTCGGCGAAGCTCCAGCCGTCGATGAAGTCCTCATCGTGCACATGCGCCGCGCGCTCGCCTGGGTAGTAGGGAATCGTCGTGGGGCCACTCGGCAACGGGCTATGGCTGCCGATATCGTCGGCCAGCACGAGCTTGTGGCTGCCCTGGCTGTGTTCAAAGAAGAAGTAGCCTCCTTCGGCTTCGAGCAGGCGCGAGACGAAATTGAAATCCGTCTCGCCGTACTGCACCATGTAGTCCCAGCTTCGGTAGTGGCCCGAGAGCTTGTCATCAATGGTGAAGCCGTAGGGGCCGAGCACTTCCTTGATGATGTCTGGCACCTTCTTGAATTGGAAGATCTTGAAGTCCGAGCGCCGTGTCGCATGCCACAGCCAAGGGCGCAGCACGGCCTCGTAACTGAAGTAGTCGCCGTCCCGGCCTATGTAGGTGAACTGGGTCACCTGGCCCGAGAGAAAACGCTTGCCACCACCGCCGAGCTTGGTGGTGAGGTCGATCTCGATGCTCATGTCCTTGCCAAGCAGGCTCTTGGCACCGATCGACGAGCTCTTGCTGATCAGCCGCACGCGGTATTCGAACAGACGGGAGATCTGCTCGCTTCCCTCCAGCGAGCGGAATTCCAGTTGATCGCCCAGTGGACTGTGGGCGATGAAGGTGCGATTCGCCATGAGAGAGCTTCCCTTTGTCGCTGGCCGCGATGGCCGTGTGCGTCACGAGCGGCGCTGCCGGAACAGCCAGCGCGCCCGTCATTGAAATGCATCAATACAATCAATACAATAGCTAGACTATATGACAAACGCGTAAATTTGCATCAGCCCGCGGACGAAACGGTCTGTAACTGAGGCAGTCGCGGCACGCAGAATCCCTGCAGCAAGGGCCGCAGTTCCGCGGGCGGGGAGTTGCGCAGATAGTCGCTGGCCGGGTCGTCCAGCCGATGGCGCACGAAAAAGCCGGTCTGCGCGGTGCTGGCAAGAAAGTCGCGCTCGAAGAGACGCTGGAATTCAAGCGCATAGGCAGTGCCCATCAGCTCCCTCAGGCTGCTCTGGATGAAGCTCCAGACCTCGGCCTGCCGGCCCTCCCAGCTCGCATGCAGCAGCGACCAGGTCTTGCGCTTGAGCTGCGATGGCGGGCCGCCATTGTTGATGATGGCGAGGATCGCGTCGTGCCCGCGCTGCTGCTGGGTGTAGGTGCTGATGCGCACGTGGACATGGCGCGGCTTGAGCGCATCGAACCACGCGTTGAGCCATTCAAGTCGCTGCTTCAGCTCGTCCGCATCGGGCGCGGGGGCGACTTCGTCGCGGGCGATGCGTTGCGCATCCACCAGATGTGCGAAGTGCGCGTTGGCGCTGGCCGTGGCGTCGGGATGCACGGTTGCGAAGCTGTCGGGATACTCCCGCAGCAACTCTTCGCGCGCTGCGATGGCCAGTTGTTGCGCTCGCTCTTCGCCGTGGTCCTTGACGGAAAAATACCGCCGCCTCGGCTTTTCCCGGCCGATGCTCAGCGTCGCCAGCCATGCGACGAGCTTGCCTTTCTTGTGAATGGCCTGCACACCCGAGGTGCCCGAGGTGTTGGACGAGCGCAGCTTCATGCTCTGCTCGCGCTGCGTGCGCGGCGGAAACAGGCGCATCGCGGCGTCGCGGTAGGCCTCGGCCATCAGCAGCGCCGACGCCTTGTCGCCATACACGCCGTCGTAAAAATGGCGCACGATGTCCACGCCTTGGCGTTTGATGCTCGTGGTCCACAGATGCACGGGAATGCCGCGCGCGTTGATCGTGTCCACGCGCACGATGCTGTAGCTGGACAACTCGCGCTTCGCCCTCGCTTTCTTCACCCTCGGCTCTGGATTGGCAGTCGCTGCAGGTTTGCGTGATGTCATTCCGCGCGGATCCAGACCCATTCGACCAGCGCTTCATCCGCCTTGGGGGTGACGCCGAGCGTGGGGAACATCTCAGCCTCATTGCGAAAGACCAGTCGCGCCTCGGAATTCGCGAAGTATTTCTGCATGGGATGCGCAGCGGGCAGAGTGGCCTCGTACCAGCCGGCACGACGTGCACGGGTGCCCGCCGCAGCGCGCAATGTCGACTCGCCAATGGACGAATCATCCGCATCGGCCGAGCCCCTGCTCTCGACGGCTCGTTCTGACAGCGGAAGCCATTCGTGCATCTTCACGAGCGTCAGGCTTTCCAGTCGACCGCGTTCGTCGAACAGGCATTGCGCTACCCAGCCATGGTCGTGCGGGCCCTGGATCTGATAAAGCGCGATGGTTCGATCCTGAATCAGTGGCTCGCCGAAGAACTGATTCGCCATCGAGAGATTCGCCTTGACACCGGGCAGACCCTCGGGCCAGGGGCCCGCCCATGCGGCGTCATCGTCGGCCTCGGTGTTCAGCGTGACGCTCTGCAGTCCCCATTCGCTCGTGTTCTGCGATGCGTCTTCGCTCAGCATCTGCCAGTTGGGCTGCAGCTCGGCCACCGGATGCACCGCCAGACGCCGCTCCCAGTCGGCGTGCGTGGCCTTGCGCCCCAGAAAGTGCACCACACCTTCGGGAAGCGCCTGCCACAGGGTACTCAGGGTGCTCGAAGATTCCATGATGTCAATTGGCTATGTTTTTGCAATAGCCTCAGCCTACCACGACTCCATGGCATAGGACTGCACAGCCAGCCGCCGCATGCCACACGGCACGCTCTCAGCCCTCCGAAAAGAACTGGCTCGGCGTCTGTCCAAACTGCTTTCTGAACATCGTGGCGAACGCGCTCGGGCTCTCGTAGCCGAGCGCCAGCGCCACGTCGATCACCTTCTGCCCCGTGGCCAGCAACTCCAGCGCGTGCAGCAGCCGCGCCTGTTGCCGCCACTGCCCAAAGGTCATGCCGGTCTCTCGGGTGAAGAGCCGCTGGATGGTCTTCACGTCGACGCCAAGGCGCTTGGCCCAGTCGGCCATGGTGGAGGAATCATCGAGCCTGCGCTGCAGGTGCTGGCAGATCTGCGCAAGGCGCGCATCGGTCGGCATGTGCAGATGCAGCGGCAGCACCGGCAGCGCGCGCAGTTCGTCGAGGATCAGCCGCATCAGCCGTCCGTCGCGCGTGCCCGGTTGGTAGGGCTGCGGCACGTCCTGCGCGGCGCGGATCAGCTCGCGCAGCAACGGCGAAATGGCGACCGCCTGCGTGGCGCCCAGCAGCCTCGGCCCCGCATCGGGGCGCACCAGCAGGCTGCGCATGTGCACCTCGCCCACGCAGCGAATCTCGTGCAGCACGCCCGACAGCACCCAGATGGCGCGCGTGGGCGGCACCACCCATTGCCCGCCCTCGGTCTTCACCACCATCACGCCGCGCACCGCGTAGATGAGCTGGTGCTTGTTGTGTGCATGCGGCGCGATGTACCAGCCCGCCGGATAGTCGGTGGCGCGGCAGTTGATGGGCGCGGACAGGGCTTCGATCTCTTTCAGAGACTCGGGCAGCGGCTTGGGCTGATGGATGGGGTTCATGTCCTTTTTGCGAAGGTTGCTGGCTTATTGGCGCGAGACAGGCGCATAAGTATCCCCGAATAATCGCCGGATCCTTTCGCTTTTTTCGTGCCGACGCCGACACACCACCATGACGACCACCACCACCGAAGCCACGCTCGGCGCAGGCTCCGCAGCAACACCGCTTCCGCAGCAACCACAGCAGCAGCAAAAAGCCAAGCCCGCGTTCGGCGTGCTCGCCTCGATCAGCGGCGCCCACATGGTCAACGACATGATGCAGTCGCTGATCCTCGCGATGTACCCGATTCTCAAGGGCGAGTTCTCGCTCTCGTTCATGCAGATCGGGCTGATCACGCTGACCTACCAGCTCACCGCCTCGTTGCTGCAGCCGCTGGTGGGCCTGTTCACCGACAAGAAGCCGCTGCCGTATTCGCTGCCCTTCGGCATGCTGTCCACGCTCATCGGGCTGATCCTGCTCGCGTTCGCGCCGAGCTTCGGCGTGGTGCTGCTGGCCGCCGCCTTCGTCGGCGTGGGCTCGTCGATCTTCCATCCCGAATCGTCGCGCATCGCGCGGCTCGCCTCGGGCGGGCAGCACGGGCTCGCGCAGTCGGTGTTCCAGGTCGGCGGCAACGCGGGCACGGCCATCGGCCCGCTGCTCGCGGCGCTGGTGATCGTGCCGTTCGGCCAACGCAGCGTGGCCTGGTTCGCGCTCGCGGCGCTTGTGGGCATCTTCGTGCTCACCAAGGTCAGCCGCTGGTATGCGACGCACCATCTCGCGAACGCCAAGCGCAAGGCGCCCGCCACGGTCACCGCGCCATATCCGCGCAAGGTCGTGCTCTGGGCCATCGCCGTGCTGCTGGTGCTGATCTTCTCCAAGTACTTCTACATCGCGGGCCTGAGCAGCTTCTACACCTTCTACGTGATCGAGAAATTCGGCCTCTCGGTGCAGAGCGCGCAGATGCATCTGTTCTATTTCCTGTTCGCATCCGCCGTGGGCACGGTGCTCGGCGGCCCCATCGGCGACCGCATCGGCCGCAAGCCGGTGATCTGGTTCTCGATCCTCGGCGTGGCTCCGTTCGCGCTGATGCTGCCGCACGCCAACCTGTTCTGGACCACTGCGCTCACCATCCTCATCGGCCTCGTGCTGTCCTCAGCGTTCTCGGCCATCCTGGTCTACGCGCAGGAACTCATGCCCGGCAAGGTGGGCATGGTCTCGGGCCTGTTCTTCGGCTTCGCCTTCGGCATGGGCGGCCTCGGCGCCGCAGTGCTGGGCGTGCTCGCCGACCGCACGAGCATCGACTTCGTGTACCACGCGATCGCGTATCTGCCGCTGCTGGGCATTGTCGCCATCCTGTTGCCGCGCAAACGCACAGCAACAGCCTGATTGAATTGGGTATTGAAAACAGCGAGCCTGCAAAGCGAGCAAGCTGTTTGAACCACCCACACCAATGCCGAGATGGGCCCTCAGGCGCGACGCAAAGCCGCAGACAGTATGTTCATACGGCAAGGCTTTGCAACAAAGTATGAGGGCCCATCTCGGCACCTCCAAACGAGCAACAGCCCAAGCCCCAAAATAAATCAGCTGCAGACGGAGACGACTTGGGCGGGCTGCTTGCTGAGGCTGACGTAGACATGTCCCACGCCGCTGTCGAAGTATGCCGCCTCGTGCTTGCCGAGTTCCACCGTTTCGCCGTTTTCAAAAACGATGCGCACGCGTCCCGAGAGCACCATCACGAACTCCTGCCCGGGATGCCGGATGGTTTCGGAAAAATCCCGCGCCTCGCGCGCATTGATCACCGCGACCAGCGGCTGCATCTTCTTGGCCGGATACGCGCCGCAGAGCACGCTGTATTCGTACTGGTCGGTTTCGTAGCGCTGCACGTCCGCGAAACAGTCCTTCACGACCGTGGGGCACGCACCGTCGCCTTTGGCATCCGCGGTGCTGGCGTCTCCCGCCATGAAGAGGCGGGTCATATCGATGTCGAGCGCGGTGCCGAGCTGCAGCACCTTTTCATAGCTCAGCGCGATCTGGCCGCGCTCGGCCTTGGAGATGGTGGACACCGCAAGACCGCTGCTGGCCGCCACCTGCTGCAGCGTGAGTCCCCGCTCCTTGCGGGCCTTGCGGATCTTGATGCCCACCTCGTGCTTGCCGGCGGGCGGTGCGGCTGAGGCGGCTTCGGCGGCGCGAGCCCCGGGCAGTATTTCTGCGAGTACCTTGCTGGCGGTGGTTTTCTGTACGGGGCGGGTCATGCGCGCCATTCTAAAGAAGCCAAAGGAGCGGGCGCGATCCCTCCGACGCCCGCACCCCGCTCAGCGGCCGCCGCTCAGAACTTCGGGCGAGTGCTTGCGCGACATGCGCAGCCAGCCGACGAGGCCCAGCGCCATCAGCACGAAGCCGATGTAGCCGTAGATCGGATAGACCATGCCCACCAGCGCGATGAAGCCCACGAAGCTGCCCGCCAGCGCGACCACGCCCGCCACGGCCGTGCCGATGCGAAACTGGCGTGTGCCCGTCGGCACGATGCGCGCCATGAAGGCGTAGAGCATGCCGACCGCCGTGTTCAGAATCATGCCGAAGATGACCAGCGACATCAGGTGGCCCAGCCATGGCGAGATCTGCGTGGCGATCGAGAGCATGGGCATCGACAGACCACCGATGGTGTCCATGCGCAGATACATGGCCGCAGCGATCAGCAGCATCAGCAGGCTGAGCAGCAGACCGCCGAGAATGCCGCCCCACAGCGCGACCTTGCGCGAGCTGGCCTGGCCGCCCATGATCACCAGGAAAGGCATGCCCGCCACCGTGTTGTACGAGACATAGAGCAGCGCGGCGACCAGCCAATGGCTTGCGCCCTTGGGTTGCGTTTCCGCGGCGGCCTGCAGCGCTGCATGGTCAGGGTGCGGCGTCATCAGCACATAGCCCGCGACCACGATGGTCATGAACATCAGGAACGGCGTGACCGCGCCGATAAAGGAGATCACGCTGGTCACGTCAAGGCACACGATGAGCACCGTGGCGATGGTCGCGATCACGCTGCCCCAGACCTCGGGCACGCCCAGCCACTGGTGCAGCAGCGAGCCCGCACCGGCCAGCATCACCACGGTGATCGCGAACAGGAAGAAGGTGATGAGCACATCGAACACCGCACCCAGATGCTTGCCGAGCATGGCGGTGACGACCTCCTTGTGCGAGTTCGCCATCAGCCGCTGCCCCATGGTGGAGAACGCCATCGACAACAGCACGAACACCACGCCCGCGACCACGCAGCCCACGAGGCCGATGCTGCCGAAGCTCGCGAAGAACTGCAGGATTTCCTGCCCCGAGGCGAAGCCCGCCCCCACGATCACGCCGACGAACGCGCCTGCGATCTTGCACACTTCCTTGAACGGACTCATTTTTTGTCTCTCCCTTGTCGGATGGTTGGATGATGGATGGAATGGTTTGAATGATTCTGGCGAGCGACTGCAATGCGGCGACCGACCTCGCCAAGGCCCTGCCCCGCTTCGCGGGAGAGGGCTTGCGCGAGGTACGTCTTTCGATCTCAGTCGAAGCGCGCGGGACTCAGCTTGGCGGCGTCCACGCCGTGCCGGCTGACCGACTCGGGCAGCGCCTCGCGCAGCAGCAGCGCGCAGGCCGTGGCCGATGCGCCCGCAGCCGTCTGGATGCCATAGCCGCCTTGGCCCGCAAGCCAGAAGAAGCCCGCGCGGCGCGTGTCCCAGCCGATCACGAAATCGCCATCGGGCGCGAAGCTGCGCAGGCCCGCCCATACATGGTTGGGACGGCGGATGCGCAGGCTCGAGACCTCCTCGATGGCGTGGATGCCCATCGCCACATCGAGCTCCTCGGCCACCACGTCGTGCGCGGGCACCGGGTCGGCGTTCGCGGGCGAGCCCAGCAGCTGGCCCGCATCGGGCTTGAAGTAAAAGCTCTCGTCCACGCCGATGACCACGGGCCAGGCATGTGCGTCCACGCCTTCGGGCGGGTTGAAGGTGAAGGCCGTGCGGCGCTTGGGCTGAATGTTCAGCGGCTTGGCGCCGCAGGTCTCGGCGACCGTGTCGGCCCACGCGCCCGAGGCGTTGACGACGGAGCGTGCGCGCACCACATCGCCGCCGGGCAGCGTGATGGACCAGACGCCGCTCGCCTCGTCGCGCTCGGCGCTCACCAGTTCGGCGTTGCAGCGCAGCTGCGCGCCCTGCTCGCGCATGCCGCGCAGAAAGCCCTGGTGCAGCTCGGCCACGTCGATGTCGGTGGCGGCCTTGTCGTGCACCGCGCCGATGATCTTGTCGCGCTCGAGCACCGGCACCAGCTCCTTGGCCCGGTCGGCGGAGATCATCTCCGCCTCGAGGCCGTCCTTGATGTACATGGCGAGCGCATCGTCAAGCAGCTGCTGCTGGCCCACCTGTCCGACATAGAGTACGTCGCGCGCGGGCAGCAGCTCGTTGCTGCAGAAGCCTGCCGGTGGCTGCGCGTAGAAGCTGCGGCTTGCGCGGGTGAGCGCGCGGATCTGATCGGTGCCGTAGCTCTCCATGAACATCGCGGCGGAGCGACCCGTGGAGTGGTATCCAGGTTGCGATTCACGCTCCAGCACGATCACCGAAGCGCCTTTTTGCGCGAGACGGTAGGCCACGGAAGCCCCCGCCATGCCCGCGCCGATCACGGCAAAGTCGAGCACGTTGTCAGTCATATCAGTTCCGTTCGAAAATTTTTCCAATAAGAAAATTATCTCATTGGAAAATTCCTGAGCGTGTCGTGGTTTTCCTCAGGGCCTGATGTCCACGCAATCCCGCACTTGAAATGCGCCAACGGCGGGCCCATTTAAGCTGTCTTCCGTATCGGCAATGGCATCAAGAGGATAGAGACCGTGAACACTCCACAGCAGACACCCCGGCAATACCCGCTGCGCGACTTCTTCAAGAACCCCGAGCGCGGCTACTACCGGCTGTCGGATGACGGCAGGACGCTGGGCTTCATGCAACCCTCGGGCGATGCGCGCCGCATGAACCTGTTCGTGCAGCCGCTCGACGGCGAGAAGCTCGTGGGCGAGCCACGCCAGCTCACGCACGAAACCGAGCGCGATCTCGCGGGCTATGTGTTCAAGGGCCACGACGTGGCGCTGTTCTCCAAGGACTTCGGCGGCGACGAGAACTTCCACGTGCTCGCGGTGAACACGCGCACCGGCGCGTCGCTCGATCTCACGCCCGGCGAGCAGGTGCGCGCCAGCATCGAGGACGATCTCGAGGACGATGCCGACCATGTGCTCATCAGCCACAACCTGCGCAACCCCGAGGTGTTCGACGTCTATCGCGTGAACATCCACACCGGAGCTTCCGAGCGCGTGGCCGAGAACCCCGGCAACATCATCGGCTGGCAGACCGATCACGCGGGCAAGCTGCGCGCCGCCGTGGCCAGCGACGGATTGAGCAGCGTGGTGCTCTACCGCGACGACGAATCGCAGGAGTTCCGCCCCATCATCGAGACCGACTTCCGCGTGAACGTCGGCCCGGCGTTCTTCGACTTCGACAACCGCAGCCTGTTTCTCTACAGCGCGCGCGGACGCGACAAGATGGCCTTCGTGCGCATCGATCCGGCCAGGCCCGATGACGAAGAGCTCATCTACGCCAATGACGAGGTTGATCTCGACGGCGTGGGCTACTCACACCAGCGCAAGGTGCTCACCGCCGCAAGCTACCAGACCGACAGACTGCACCTGCATTTCTTCGACGACGCGACGCGCACGATCTACGAGCAGCTCCGCCGCAAGCTGCCCGGCTACGAGATCCATCTGCAGGCCAGCAACAAGGACGAGAACGTGTTCATCGTCGCCGCCGTGAACGACCGCACGCCCGGCAAACGCTACCTGTACGACGCCCAGCGCGACGCGCTCACGCTGCTCAGCGAGATGAACCCCGCCATCGCCGAGGCCGACATGGCGCCCATGCAGCCCATCCAGTACACAAGCCGCGACGGCCTCACGATCCACGGTTATCTCACGCTGCCACTGCATCGCAAGCCGGGCGAGCGACTGCCCGTCATCATCAACCCGCACGGTGGCCCCTGGGCGCGCGACAGCTGGGGCTACAACCCCGAGGTGCAGTTCCTCGCCAACCGGGGCTACGCCGTGCTGCAGATGAACTTCCGCGGCTCCACCGGCTACGGCCGCGCGTTCTGGGAAGCGAGCTTCGGCCAATGGGGACTGCGCATGCAGGACGATATCACCGATGGCGTTCAGTGGCTCATCAACGAAGGCATCGCCGATCCCCAACGCATCGCGATCTACGGCGCGAGCTACGGTGGCTACGCGACGCTCGCGGGCGTCACGCTCACGCCCGACCTGTACGCAGCCGCCGTGGACTACGTGGGGGTCTCCAACCTCTTCACCTTTCTCGGCACCATCCCGCCCTACTGGAAGCCGATGCTCGAGAAAATGCAGGCCATGGTCGGCGATCCAGAGAAGGACAAGGCCCGCCTCGAAGCCACCTCACCCGCCCTGCTTGCCGACCGCATCAAAACCCCGCTCTTCGTCGCCCAGGGTGCCCAGGACCCACGCGTGAACAAGGCCGAAAGCGACCAGATGGTCGCCGCCCTGCAGGCACGCGGCGTGGAGGTGGAATACATGGTGAAAGACAACGAGGGCCACGGCTTCCACAACGACGAGAACAAGTTTGAGTTCTATGAAGCGATGGAGCGCTTTCTCGCCGAGCATCTGAAGCGCTGACTCTCTGTAGGCAGGCCAACGGCTCCCGCGCCCAACAAGGGTGCCGGGAGCCGTTCCATCGCATCAGAACGCGTGCGACATGCCTACGCCAAATGCGGTTTTCGAGCCCTGCCATTCGTAGCGCTGATGGCCAACGCTTGCATACAGCGTCGTGCGCCTGGACAGCGCGTAGTCCGCGCCCAGGGCGATGAACTGGTTGGTATCTTCGTTGTAGCGCTGGCGGCCGTAACCGGCCTTGAGCGTGACGGCGTCGATCTGGTAGGTCGCGCCGAGCGTGGCCGAGCGCGATTTGTCGCCATGCTCGGCCACTCGGCTGTCGTCATAAGCGGCCATCACTGCCGCCTTGCCAAAGCGGTATTTGCCTGCCACGAATACCGCGCGATCACCGCTGCCGTTGCGCTCATAAGCGAGCATTGCGGCGAGCGCGTCCTGCGCGTAGTTGAGCGATGCGGAGTATCCACGCCCGTCCTTGCCCGGAGCCTGCGTGCGCTCGGTCGATCCACTCAGATGCAGCGTGAAACCGGCGATGGTGGGCGAGTCGTAGAAGATGCCATCGTTCATCCGGCCGTATTCGGCGAAGCCGTTGTTGCTTGCGCGATCGGTGGGTGTGAGCGGATGCCAGTAGTACCACGCAGGCGAAGCAACGCGGTTGTTGTTGGCCCATGGATCGAACTGCCAATCCTGCGCCCACAACGCCGAAAGTGCGCGTCCCAGACGCAGTTTGCCGAAGCCGCCTTCCAGCCCCACGGTCGATTCATCGTGCCAGAACGGCTTCTTGCCCGCGTCTTCACTGTGGCCATCGCCCATTTCGAAACGCGTGCTCAGGCGGAACGTGGCCTTGAGGCCGCCGCCGAGATCTTCCACACCGGAGAACGCCAAATTGCTGCGCTGAATGGTGCCGAGCTGGTTCACGCCATCAAAGCCGCGGAACACGCCCGCGTCGAGAAAACCGCTGATCCGCACCTGTGAATCCTGAGCGCTGGCGCTCATCGGCGCGGCGGCCATCAGTGCGGCCGCAAACGTCGCACCGCATGCGGCCATGGTGGCGCGGCAACGGTTGCCTGGAAGGCGACGAAGGGATTGTTGTGTCTGCATCCTGAAAGGACTCCTCTTTCCTGATTTCGCCAATCACGCAAGCCGTCGGCAACGCGCTGCCGTGCCGGGCGCGGCGTCACGTTGGAAGCTTGCATTGACGATGTGTCCGCCAAGCCCATGCGATGAACAACAGGCACGCATGCGCGTGCAACGGAACATCGGGCGAAGCGGAAAAGCTGAAAGGCAGTCAGCGCGTGGACTGCCGCACTGTGCGGCACACGCTGACACGAGAGAACCGGCGGGTGGTGACGCAGCAGACGATCTGCGTCACGCGAACATGGCCGGTTGCGTCGATTCTAGAAGACACGCAGGTGCGGGGACATCGGCAATGACCCGCGATTCAAATTCAGAACAGCAGCGGCTTGACGCGCTCCGCCGCGCGCTTGAGCGCGGGCACCACCGCGAGCGCGCCTTCGAACTTCATGCGTGCGGTCGGGGCGTGCAGGGCCATGGTGGCGCGGCATTCGCCCTTGTCGTCGAGGATGGGAACGGCCATGCCGACGAGGCCGAGCATGAACTCGTCGACCTCGAACGAATAGCCATCGGCGCGGATCTTCTCGCAGGCGGCTTCGAGTTCGTCGCGCTGGGTCAGCGTGTGGGCGGTGAACTTCGTGAAGTTGGCATGGTCGAGCACCGTGGCGCGCTTTTGCGGCGACATCATCGCGATGTACATCTTGCCGCTGGCCGTGGCGTGCAGCGGCACGTACGAGCCCGCCTCGAACTGCGTGCGCAGCGGCCAGTGCGTTTCCACGCGGTCGAGATAGCGCACCTTCAGGCCATCGAGCACAGTGAGGTTGCAGGTCTCGTCGATCTCGTTGACCAGCTCGGAGAGGATGCTGTGCCGCAGCTCGCGGCGCGGATCGGTCTTGAGGGTGGCCAGCGCCATTTTCAGCAGTCGCGGGCCTGGTTGGAAAGTGCGATCGTTGAGATCGCGGGTGAGCCAGTTCTGCGCCTCGAGATTGCTGCACATGCGTGACGCCGTGGCCTTCGGAAGTCCCAGTGCACCCGCCACATCCATCAGACCCGCGCGCCCCGACTGGGCCACGAAATCCAGCACCGACAGTGCCCGCTCCGACACCGATATCGGTTCGCTTGATCCATCGCCGCTCCCCGGATCGGAGGTGGTGGAAGACGGCTTCTGAGCAGTGATTGCGGGCTTTCGAATCGACATGTGTGGCTTTGTAAGGAAGATGAAATCTTCGGGTTTTTTCCCATTGTACGTTCCGCAAATTCCTATAAAGTTTCATTAAAAGGAACCAATAGTTCCATTCAATGGAACAAATAAAAGGAGACATATGACGTCCAACAGCTCCCCCACCTATGACTACATCGTCGTCGGTGCAGGCTCGGCGGGCTGCGTGCTCGCCGCCCGGCTGAGCGAGGATCCACGCAACCAGGTGCTGCTGCTGGAAGCAGGGCCGCCGGATCGCTCGCCATGGATTCACCTGCCCATCGGCTACGGCAAGACGATGTGGAGCCCGGTCTACAACTGGAAGTTCGAGACCGATCCCGACCCCAACATGAACGGCCGCCGCATCTACTGGCCGCGCGGCAAGACGCTGGGCGGCTCGAGCTCGATCAATGGCCTGATCTACATCCGCGGCCAGGCCGAGGACTACGACCACTGGGCCGAGCTGGGCAACGAGGGCTGGTCGTTCAAGGACGTGCTGCCCTACTTCATCAAGTCCGAAGGCAACGAGCGCGGCGACAGCCAGTTCCATGGCGGCAAGGGGCCGCTGCAGGTCTCCGACATCGGCGCCAAGCACGAGCTGATCGAGGCCTTCATCGCCGGTGCGGTGGAGAACGGTGTGCCGCGCACCAATGACTTCAACGGCGCGTCGCAGGAAGGTGCGGGCTACTACCAGCTCACCACCCGCAACGGCCTGCGCTGCAGCACGGCCAAGGGCTATCTCACCGAAGCGAAGAAGCGCCCGAATCTGCGCATCGAAACCAATGCGCAGGCCACGAGCCTCGTTCTGCGCGGCAAGCGCGTGGTCGGCGTGAACTATCTGCACCATGGCCAGGAACGCACGGCCACGGCGGGCGGCGAGGTGATTCTGTCGGCCGGCGCCATCCAGTCGCCACAGCTCCTGCAGCTCTCGGGCATCGGGCCGCGCGACCTGCTCGAGAGCCTGGGCATTCCCGTCGCGCACGATCTGCCCGGCGTCGGCGAGAACCTGCAGGACCACCTGCAGATCCGTCTGAGCTACGAATGCACCAAGCCGATCACCACCAATGACCAGCTCAACACGCTGTTCGGCCAGGCCAAGCTGGGACTGGAGTGGCTGATCCACCGCTCGGGCCCGCTCGCCGTGGGCATCAACCAGGGCGGCTGCTTCATGCATGCGCTGCGCGACGCGAACGGCCAGCCGGTGACGAAGACGCCGGACATTCAGTTCCACGTCTCCACGCTGTCCGCCGACATGGCCGGCGGCAAGGTGCATCCGTATTCGGGCTTCACGATGTCGGTCTGCCAGCTGCGCCCCGAATCGCGCGGGCAAGTGCGCATCCGCTCGCGCGACGCGCTGCAGCCACCGTCCATGCAGCCCAATTATCTGGACACCCAGCTCGACCGCGACACCAATGTCGCGGCCGTGCGCGCGGCGCGCGCGATCGCCGAATCAAGCGCCATGTCGCCCTACGTCAAGCGCGAGGTCAAGCCCGGACGCGACGCACAGAGCTATGACGAGCTGCTCGAGTTCTGCCGCAACAACGGCGCCACCATTTTCCATCCCAGCGGTACCTGCAGCATGGGACACGACGCCATGGCCGTGGTCGATTCGCGACTGCGCGTTCATGGCGTGAAGGGCATCCGCGTCGTGGATTGCTCTGTCATGCCCACACTCGTGTCGGGCAATACGAATGCGCCTGTCGTGATGATGGCCGAAAAGGCGGCCGACATGATTCGCGAAGACGCAAGGCAACTCGCTGCGGCCTGAGAGGGCGCAGCACCCGGATTCCTGCAAAGAGAAATGACAACGGCGGCAGAGGGTCCTGCCGTGGTTCCGAGCAACCCGTCCGGGTCGCCGCGGACCGCCACGCGCAAGGCCGTTCATGCCGCTCCAACCGGAGACAAACTATGGCCAATTCATCGCAGACCACCGACCCGAAAGTCATTCGCAAGGTCGTCACTTCCGCCATCGTCGGCGCCACCATCGAGTGGTACGACTTCTTCCTCTACGGCGTGGTGGCGGGCATCGTTTTCAACAAGCTCTACTTTCCCAGCTCCGACCCGCTGATCTCCACGCTGCTCGCCTACACCACGTTCGCGGTGGGCTTCGTGACACGCCCACTCGGCGGCGTGATCTTCGGGCACTTCGGCGACAAGATCGGACGCAAGAGCATGCTGGTGCTGACGCTCATGATCATGGGCGTGGCCACGTTCCTCATCGGCCTGGTTCCGACCTATGCGCAGATCGGCATCGGCGCGCCGATCCTGCTTTTGCTGCTGCGCGTGGCGCAGGGCATCGGCCTGGGCGGTGAATGGGGCGGTGCGGTGCTGATGGCCTATGAATACGCGCCCAAGGAAAAGCGCGGCTTCTACGCCTCGCTGCCGCAGATCGGTCTGGCGCTGGGCCTGTTCATGGCTTCAGGCGTGGTCGGCGCGCTGTCGTACTTCCTCACGGACGAGCAGTTCATGTCCTGGGGCTGGCGCGTGGCCTTCCTGCTGTCGGGCCTGATGGTCGCGGTCGGCATGTTCATCCGCCTGCACGTGAAGGAAACTCCCGAGTTCACCGCGGTGAAGGAGCGCAACGCGGAAACCGCGATCCCCTTCATGGACATGATGCGCCGCTACCCCGGCAACGTGCTCAAGGGCATGGGCGCGCGCTACATCGACGGCGTGTTCTTCAACATCTTCGGCGTGTTCTCGATCACCTACCTCACCACCACGATCAAGATAACGCGCTCCGAAGCGCTGATCGGCGTGATGGCCGCCGCCATCGTGATGTGCTTCGCGATCCCGGTCTTCGGCAAGCTGTCCGACAAGGTGGGCCGCGCCCGCATGTACATGTGGGGCTCGCTGATCACCGGCGTGGTGTCCTTCCCCGCGTTCTGGCTGATGAGCACCAGCAACGGCAACATGATGATGATCTGGCTCGCCACCATCATCCCCTTCGGCATCCTCTACGCCATGGTCTACGCCCCCGAAGCTGCGCTGTTTTGCGACCTGTTTGACGCCAAGGTGCGCTACACCGGCATCTCCTTCGTCTACCAGTTCTCGGGCATCTTCGCGTCGGGCATCACCCCCATCATCGCCACCGCGCTGCTCAAGCTCAACGACGGCCAGCCATGGCTGATCTGCGCCTACGTGCTGTTCGCCGGTCTGGTGTCCGCCTGGTGCGCCGCCCTGATCCGCCGTGACCAGCAAGCCGCCGCCCTCAACGCTCCCGAAGCCAAGATGCAGATGCGCCCCGCACGCACCTGATCACGCCCTTCGCAGGCAAAAGAAAAACCCCGCAGAGCCCAGGCTCTGCGGGGTTTTTTATCGCCCATTCACAGGCCGAAGGGCGCCCGTCAAGCCCGTCGAATGAGCCGCGCCAGAAAGATCAGGATCACCGCGCCCACAAACGCCACAAGAATGCTGCCGATCAATCCACCACCCGCACCCAGTCCGAGCACCCCGAAGACCCAGCCACCCAGCACCGCACCGATGATGCCGATGACGATGTTGCCCAGAATGCCGTACCCACCACCTTTCATGACCAGCCCCGCCAACCAGCCCGCGATGCCGCCCACGATGATGAACCAGAGAAAAGCTGACATATCGATGTTCTCCCGCTGAAACCAACACATGACAGTCGACCCGCAGAAACGCCAAGGCCGACGGCTTCGCAACCGAAACCTGCAGTGAGCATACGAGGGCACACCCAGACAAAAAGTAGGAAAGCGCCGCCAATCCAAAACACAGCGAGCGAAGCCGCGAGCCCCGGCACAAGCGCAGCGAAGTGCCGAACACCCCTCTTCAAACCTGATTTCCCGCGGTTGTCCGAGCGGAGCGCGCAGCGCGAAGTCGAGTTCCGCCGGAGGACTTCAAAGCGCGTTTTTGATTACTTTTTGCGCGCAAGCAAAAAGTGATTGCCCCGCCGGGGGCAGTCCCGGCCTCCGCCCTTCAACCACCCAGCAGCCGCAAAAAATGAGGAACCCAGCGGAGCGCTTACTCCGCACTCACCCCCGCCGCGCGAATCACCTTCCCCCACCGCGCCACCTCCGCCTCCAGATGCCGCTGCAGACTCTCGGGAGTCGCCTTCTCCGGCGGCACCAGATCAGAACTCAACTCCGCAATCCGCTTCTTCACGTTGTCATCGACAAGCGCCGCATTCAAAGCCTTGTTGAGCTTGTCGATCACGTCCTTGGGCGTGCCCTTGGCCGCGTACATTCCGTGCCAGACCTTCACGTCAAAGCCCTTCAGCCCCTGCTCGTCAAGCGTGGGAACCTGGGGCAGCGAAGACAGCCGCTTCGGCGTGGTCACGCCAAACACCTTGGCCCGCTTGCCGTCCTGAATGACGGGTACCGTCTGCGTGGTCTGATCGCAGAGCAGATCGACCTGCCCGCCCATCAGATCGTTCATCGCCGGGCCCGCTCCCTTGTAGGGCACGGTGGTGAGCTTCACCCCCGTCTGGTGCATGAACAGCATGCTGCACAACTGCGACACCGCACCCGTGCCCGCATGCGCCATGCTCACGGTGTCCTGATGCTTCTTCACATGATCGAGGAGCTCGGGAAAGGTGTTGGCCGGAAACTCCTTGCGCGAAAGCAGCGTCATCGGCACGTCGAGCACCTGGCCGATGTATTCAAAGTCCTTGAGCGGGTCGTAAGGCAGCTTCTTGTACAGCGATGGAGCCGTCGCCATGCCCATGTGGTGGATCAGAATCGTGTAGCCATCGGGCTTGGACCTTGCCACGCGCGCCGGTGCGATCGTGCCGCCCGCGCCCACCGTGTTTTCCACCAGCACGTTCTGCCCGAGCGACGCCCCCATCGGCACGGCCAACAGCCGCGCGACCACGTCGGTCGGTCCGCCTGCGCTGTAGGGCACGACCATGATGATCGGCTTGTCCGGATAGCCCGAGGCCAGCGCAGGCAGCACCGCAGTGCCCAGCAGGGATGCCGCAGCGATGCCGAGCGCCCTGCGGCGCGCCACCCGAGCGTGCGGGCGAAGAACCTGTCCTGAAGAATGGGAATGCATGCGGTGTCTCCTTGCTTGTCATGGGGGTGATGAAGGCGATGTCGATGTCGATGTCGATGACGCTGCTGCTCCTGCTGCTGAGGCGGCGACGAATTCAGTCCAGCAGACGCCCGAGCCGCGGCGTCTTCGCGATGCTCCACAGACTTTGCACCGCAGCGTGCACCTTGTCCTCAGGAATATCACTGCCATAGGTGGCCAGACGCAGCACCTTGCCCTCGATCTCCGCGCGCGAGAGCGTGTTGCCGGGATCCCCCTTGGGCTCGTCAACGCGGCCGTGCAGCGTGCGGCCATCGGCGGTCTGCACGCTGACCTTGCCGATCCAGCGCTGCGGGTAGGCGGCATCCACTTCCGCATCCAGCACCATGCGGACCTTGTCACGCAGCGCCACGGTGTCGGGCGCGAGGAACTGCTCGTCGAATTCGGTGAGCCCCGCGTGGCCGAAGCGCGCGGCGATGGCCAGCACCGTGCCCATCGAGAACTTGCTCTGGTGCACCGTGGCAGGCGACACCACGGGTCCGAGCACGTCGATCGCGCCCTGATGCACATGGCAGGTGACCTGCGCAATGTCGGAAATCTTGAGCTGATGCTGCTGCATCACCTGCAACAGCGCGTCGGCCGCCGGATGCGTGTGACGGCACGAGGCATGCCATTTGAATGAGGTCTCGGGCGTAGCCCAGCGCGCGCCAAGTCCGTCGACAAGGCGCTCCGGATTCGAGTCGGTCGACATGCCCGCCGCCATGCCCTGCGGGCCGGTGAAGATGTCCTGCGCGCCGGTGAATCCATCCTTGGCGAGATAGGCCGCCGTCAGCCCTGCCGAGGCGGCATGCGCGGTGTGCAGCTGCTTGCTGTCGGCGGCGGTGCGCAGAAACTCCCAGAGACCCGCCGCCTGGGTTCCTGCCGAGCCGAAGGCGTGCTGCATCTGCTGTGGCGTCAATTCCAGCAGGTGACCTACGGCGGCGGCGGCGGCAATCGTGCCCGCCGTTCCGGTCGTGTGAAAGATCCTGTAGTGGCTGCGGCCCAGAAACTCGCCCACGCGAATGCCCACCTCATAACCGGCCACGCAGGCCGCCATGAAGCGCTCGCCGCTCGCCCCGATGCTCTGCGCGACCGCAAGCGCCGGCGGAAACACGACGGCCGCCGGATGGAACACCGAGCCGTTGTGCACATCGTCCTGCTCGGCCACATGCGATGCCGCGGCGTTGGCCATCGCGGCCATCATCGGCGAGGTGCGCGCCGATTGGCCGATGACCTCGCACGCGCCCTGCGCAGGCCCCTGCGACAGCGCGAAGCGCGTGATGCTCCTCACCGGTCGCGCGCTCTGCCCCGCGAGCACCGAGCCGAACCAGTCGACCAGCAGGTCCTCCGCCTTGCGCTGCACTCCGGGCGGGATGTCGGACCAGCGCAGCGTGGCGGCGAATTGCGCAAGCGGGTGGATGGTGGCGGCTGCTGTGTCCTGCTGCATGGTGTGAGTCCCCTTTGTCTTTGAATATGGTTTTCCGGCCCGCGCGATGCGTCGTCAGTCCGCGACGTTGTTCGGTGCGTTCAGCGCCTCGATCCGCTCGGCGGACCAGCCCAGCCCCGCGAGAATGCGTGCCGTGTGTTCGCCCACGGCGGGCACCGCGTCCATGCGGTAGTCGAATGCACTGTTCAACCCCGGCGGCAGCAGCGCGGGCACGTCGCCCTTGGGCGTGGGAACGCTGCGCCAACGATGGCGCGCCTCAAGCTGCGGATGCGCCCACAGGCCCGCCATGTCGTTCACATGCGCATTGGCGATGCCGGCGGCGTCCAGCCGTTCGACGATCTGCTGCGCCGTGAGTGCACCGAAGAGCCGCAGAATTTCCGCCTTCAGCGCATCGCGGTTCTCGTTGCGGTGCGCGTTGCTGTCAAAGCGCGCATCCTTGGCGAGCTGCGGCTGCTCCAGAACCTTGTCGCAGAACGCCTGCCATTCGCGTTCGTTCTGCAGGCCAAGCATCACCGTGCCGCCATCACCCGCCACGAACGGACCATAGGGATAGATGCTGGCGTGCGACGCGCCGGTGCGCGGCGGCGGTGGTGCGCCGTCATACGCGTAGTACATCGGATAGCCCATCCACTCGCCCAGCGCCTCCAGCATCGACACGTCGATGTGGCTGCCTTCGCCGGTCTTGGCGCGCAGCAGCAGGGCCGACATGATGTTGGTGTAGGCGTACATGCCCGCAGCAATATCGGCCACCGAAATGCCTGCCTTACTTGGCACTTCTGGCGATCCAGTGATCGAAAGAAAACCGGCCTCGCTTTGAATCAGAAGGTCATAAGCCTTCTTGTCGCGATACGGTCCGTCGGCACCGTATCCGCTGATGTCGCAGACAATGAGCTTGGGAAATTTGGAACGCAGCGCCTCACAAGAAAGTCCCATGCGCGCAGCTGCACCGGGTGCGAGATTCTGTACCAGCACATCCGTATCGCTCAGCAGCTGCATCAGCGCCTCCTGGGCGAGTGGCTGTTTCAGGTCAAGCGCGAGGCTTTCCTTGCTGCGGTTGATCCAGGTGAAATGCGAGGACTGCCCAAGCACGCGCTGGTCATAGCCACGCGCAAAGTCGCCCACACCGGTGCGCTCCACCTTGATCACGCGCGCGCCCAGATCGGCAAGCTGGCGCGTGCAGAATGGCGCGGCCACGGCATGTTCGAGAGAGATGACAGTGATGCCATCGAGCGGACGCGGGCGTTGGGTTGATGCGTTCATTGCGTGCTTTCTCAAAATGAACGGGGTAGACCCAGAATGTGCTCGGCCACGTAGGAGTAAATCAGGTTGGTCGAGATCGGCGCGACCTGATACAGACGCGTTTCACGGAACTTGCGCTCCACGTCGTATTCACACGCAAAGCCAAAGCCACCGTGGAATTGCAGGCAGGCATTCGCCGCTTCCCAGCTCGCCTTGGCCGCCAGATACTTCGCCATGTTGGCCTGCGCACCCATCGGCTCGTGCTTGTCGAACAGCTCGCACGCCTTCCAGCGCATGAGGTTCGCCGCTTCGATCTCGATGAACGCATCGGCGATCGGGAACTGCACGCCCTGGTTCTGGCCGATCGGACGACCGAACACGGTGCGGTCCTTCACGTAGCTGGTGATGCGGTCGATGAACCAGTAGCCATCGCCAATGCATTCGGCGGCGATCAGCGTGCGCTCTGCGTTCAGGCCATCGAGGATGTACTTGAAGCCCTTGCCTTCTTCGCCGATCAGGCTTTCTTCGGGGATTTCAAGGTTCTCGAAGAACAACTCATTGGTCTCGTGGTTCACCATGTTGAGAATCGGGCGCACGCTCATGCCGCTCTTTTCGGCCTCGCGCAGATCGACCATGAAGATCGACATGCCTTCGCTCTTTTTCTTCACTTCGGCCAGCGGCGTGGTGCGCGCCAGCAGAATCATCCAGTCGCTGTGCTGAATGCGGCTGATCCACACCTTCTGGCCGTTGATGACGTAGCGGCCGTCTCTCTTCACTGCGGTGGTCTTGATCTTCGTGGTGTCGGTGCCGGTGGTCGGCTCGGTCACGCCCATGGATTGCAGACGCCATTCGCCCGAGGCGATCTTGGGCAGGTACTTTTGCTTTTGCGCTTCAGAGCCATGGCGCAGCAGCGTGCCCATGTTGTACATCTGGCCGTGGCATGCGCCAGAGTTGCCGCCGCAGCGGTTGATCTCTTCCATGATGACCGACGCTTCGGTCAGGCCGAGGCCCGAGCCGCCGTATTCGGTGGGGATCAGAGCGGCGAGCCAGCCCGCCTTGGTGAGCGCGTCCACAAACTGTTCGGGGTAGGCGCGTGCCTCGTCCACCTTGCGGAAATATTCGTCGGGAAACTCAGCGCACAGTGCGCGGATGGCGTCGCGGATTTCGGGGAAATTGCTGGAAAGCGTCTGTTCGATCATCGTTGTATTCCCCTGTGGTCAGGCCAGTTCCGCGGTGCCCTGCATGGTCAGCCAGCCATCGTGGTCCTCGGCCCACAGCTCCACGGTCTTGCCGTCCGCGGACGGCTTGCCAGATACGCTGAACGGGTTCAGATCAAACGTCGGGCGCACCGCCTTGAACGAGAACCGGCGCACCTTCGCGTCCGGCAGGTTCCTGCGCAGCAGATCCAGCAGCAGCGTCGCGATCAGCGGACCGTGCACGATGAGGCCCGGGTAGCCTTCCACCTCGGTCACGTACTTGCGGTCGTAGTGGATGCGGTGGCCGTTGAAGGTGAGCGCCGAATAGCGGAACAGCAGCACGTCGTCCGGCACGATGGTGCGCGACCATACCGCCTCGCCAGCAAGCGGCGGCTTCTGCGGCGCGGGCTCGGGCGCACCGGGCGCGGAGGCTGCGCGGTAGACGATGTCATGTTCTTCGGTCAGCGCCAGACCCTGGGCATTCAGGAAGCGGTGCTCGACCAGCACGAACAGCAGTTCGCCCGAGCGACCCGCCTTGTGGCTTACGGACTGGATGGTGGAGACGCGCTGCACCTCCTGCCCCACCGCAATCGGATTGCCGGTCTCCCAGGTCAGACGCCCACCCGCCCACATGCGGCGCGGCAGCGGTGCGGGCGGCAGAAACCCGCCGCGCGCTGGATGGCCATCCGCGCCGATCTCGCTCTGGCGCGCATGCGGCAGAAAGTACAGCCAATGCCACAGCGGCGCGAGCGGCGTGCCAGGCACGGGGGCGACGTCGTCGCGATCCAGCGTCGCGCTCATGCTGCGCAGCGGCGCGGCGGTGATCAGATCGAGCTTGGTCTCACTCTTGCCTGTCCAGGTGCGCAGATGCGCGAGCTGGGCTTCGTCAATGATCAGGGCTTGTTTTTCACTCATGTTTGCTGTCAAGGGCTTGCGCGGTAGTCAAAAGGGGAAACGGTGTTCCAAATGTCTGGCATCTTCCCTTGGGACGCAACTCAACACAATCGCAGTGTTTGCAAGCGCCCCTTTGGCATAAGTGAAGTCACGGCGGCAGTTCGGCATCCGGCAATTCCCTCCCGGCTTTTGAATCACATCAAAAGATGCTGCGCCAATACATTCAAATCGCGCACTTCTTCGCCAAAGCGAATTGCAAGCGGCAAAGCCCACGGCGTTAATACAAGGCCGTCCTCTCATCGGTGAACGGTTTTTTGGGACACCCTCATGCTGCATCGCCCATTCGTGCGTGGAATCACCCTGATCGAATCACTGATCGCCATTCTGGTGATGGCCCTCGGCGTATTCAGCGTGCTCGGCATTCAGTTGCGTACCCTGTCCGATGCACAGGCGGGCATTCGCCGCTCGCAGGCCATTCGACTGATTGCGGATTTGAGCGAACGGATCAAATCCAATCCGGCGGCAATCGAATATCTGGACATTTACACGGAGGACTCCCCTCCCCAACCCACGGACGACTGCTCGGCGTCATGCACCGCAGCGTCGCTAGCGAGGCTCGACAGTTATCAATGGCATCAGCAGGTGCATTTCACTCTCGGGAGTGGCCGAGCTGCCATCTTCAGAAGCAATGCTGATGGTGATTCGCAAAACCCCCTGCAACTGGGCGTGATGATCGCGTGGAAAGAAACCGAGCGCCTGGGCCAAGATTCCCAAACGACCGAGGCTCTCAATGCCTTTCTTCAAATATCCGCTGCCGATGCCTCTGGGCAAATATGCCCTGAGCAATATGTCTGCCACCTGCAATACATCAGCATTCCGGGAGGATGCCGGTCATCGGATAAGGCAGGTGAATCATGCGAGTGAAAATGCAGAGCGGAATGTCGCTGGTGGAGCTCTTGATTGGTCTTTCCATTGGATTAGTGATCATCGGCATTGCGCTGACGTCATTGCAGGTTTCGCAATTCGTTTCCACCACGGTGAGTGAATCCACCACTCTGCTGCAGGATGCCAATACGGCCCTGCGAATCATCGGCGCGCAGATTCGTCAGACCGAAAGTGTGGCGTTGAATCTTCAGCCCAGTTTGGGCAGCGATATCGATACGGCGGCGCTGCGTCCTGTCATGTTCGAGCAGGTTCTGAATGTCGACGAGGCTGCTGCTGTGGTCGACAAAACCATTTCCGCCGTGTCTTCCCCTAATATCTCCAAATCGGTGGGGGCCGCCCTGCAAATCCAGTACGAGAATTTCGTGGAGTACCTGCTCTCGGATGCCACAGCTCCCACCTGGGATTCAGCACTTCGGGATTGCCTCGGACAAAACAAAAGCAATCGCTCACTCTCAACCATCATCACCAGCACCTTCTTTCTGCGCGACGGCAATTTGATGTGTACCGGAGTCGCTGGAACCGCACAGCCGCTCATCGCCAACGTGAAGGATTTCACCATCCGGCTGCTGCGCGAGATTCCTGCAGAAATATCCGGCAATGAACCACAGTTCCAATATGCGACACCCGCCAGCCTGAATGCCCATGCCGCGCAATGGCAAAACGTGAGCGCCGTGGAAATTTGCCTAGAACTCGAGGCCCCCGCAATCAAAGCCCCAGACGTCGGTGCTGAATATCAACCATGCAGCGGTCAGCAACGGTTCAAAGGCAGCAAATTGATCGTATTGGCAAGGCAGCTTTTTCATATCCGGGCACATGGGAAATGAAAATGCCTGGAAACGCATCCTTCAAGATCATTGCCAGAGAAAGCGGCGTCGCGCTGTATGTGGTCATCATCATCGTTCTGATGGTCAGCCTGCTTTCCATCTGGGCAGCCCGCAGCGCCTTCTTTCAAGAAATTCTCACGGGCAACGAAGCCGATCATCAGACGACATTCGAGGCCGCCCAGATTCTCATGAACGATGCGGAACTGGATATCCGCCAAATGCAGGCTTCCGGCGATGCATGCCCCGCGGTGAACAGCGATGGGAATATCTGCCGCGCTTCCACGTCGGTTCATTTTCCCGCAGATCGCGGAGAAATGGTGGATCTGATCGCCTTTCTCGACAATATGCCCACCGGCTGCGCCCTCGGCATTTGCAGAAAACGCTCAGGCATTCAGGATTTCTGGTCCGATGCTGCCTTGCTTCGCAATATGACTGCGGCCGACGTCGGCGCGCGCTATGGCCAATTCACTGGTGCTGTTTCCAGTCCCGGCGGCAATCCACTGCTTGCCATTCAAGCGTCTTCAAGCAACACAAAGGACCTGAAAGGCGCTTGGTATTGGATAGAAGTACTGCCATTTATCGATGCACAGACCGGTCTGCTGTCCATTTACGAAAACAACCCGCATTTCAAAACCTATGCACCGGACAGTCGCCGACCGTGGATTTACAGGATCACGGTATTCGCCAAAGGTCGGAAACAAGGCACCGAGGTGGTTCTGCAATCTCTGCTGTCACTGCAGTCCAGTGAATGACGGTGCGATGAAACGATAATCACGAGGAGATATTCACCATGCGGCGATTTGATCTGATGTTCGCGATGATCTGGATGTCGGCGTTGCCCCCCGCCATGGCCGCCGCGAACTTCGCGCAGTTCCCGGCCGAGTCCGCCTTCCGCACGCCCGCGCCCAATGTCATCGTCTCCGTGGACAACGCGCGCAGCATGGACACGAACGACGTGCCCTCCGCAGGGGCCACGCACATCACCCGACTGCAGGCGCTCAGGCAACTGCTGCAGACGCTTTTCGCACCCGACGCCCTGCCCGATGACGCGATCCGCCTCGCCTATCAGTCCACGCATGGGTGCAACCAGTTGCCTGCCGAGGGCAGGACGATCCCCGCCGCCTGCGCGCGCAACCGGCAGACCAACCGCATGGCACCGCTGCACGGGGCGGCCGACACCGCCGAGGCATCGACGCGCGGCGCGTTCTGGCGCTGGCTCGATGACCTCAAGACCGGCGACGGCCTGCCCGCCACCGACCTGCTGGACGGCGCGGGTGCCTACCTGATGCAGACCGACGCCGAAAATCCGTGGAACGACAGCCCCGGCACGTCACAGAACGCCAGCGCCCTGAAAACCTGTCGCCGCGCCTATCACCTGTTTCTGACCGATGGCGCGTTCGCCAGTCAGAACCCCTCGCGTCTGCCTTCACCGGTGGTCATCCCCCGACTGCCGGACGGTACGGCCTTCGACCCCACAACCAACCTGCAATTGCGGATCTTCCAAGGAAAATCTGCCACGGCGTCGCCCTCCGCGCTGGCACTGCGCTACTGGGCGCAGGACCTGCAACCCGCGATCGCCGACCGCATCAGCCCGATCTACGCCCAGCCAGCCAACGAGGTGCACACGGCAGACTCGCGCAGTCTGGTCCTCAGCCCCTACTGGAACCCACAGAACGATCCCGCAACGTGGCAGCACATGGTGAACTTCACGGTGGATCTGGGCAGCGAAACTACCAACGCCAACGCCAACGCCAAGGCAAGCGCTCCGCCGATGTTTTCCACGCTGGACGGCAGTTTCGGCGGCGCGGACTACGACCGGCTGCTGCTCGGCACGCTCGCATGGTCCGATCCGTCATCGAGCGCCGAGGCGATGCGTCAGGACCTGTGGCACGCGGCACTGAACTCGCGCGGTCGGCATTTTCAGATTGGCGGCTCGCTTGCCGCGCTGCAGCAGACGATGACCGGCATCCTCGCGCGCATTGCCCCCAGCGGTGGACAGACCATCAGCGGCTATGCGAGCAACGGCGGCAGCGCGACGTTCATCTCCTCGTATGAGGCGAGCGGTTGGTCCGGCCAGATCGTCTCGAACCTCCAGGCACCGGGATCGGGTGAGGCCACGCCCAACCCCGACTGGGGGCCGCAGCCCACGCGCGGTGCGGCCGACAAGCTGGATGCGATCACCCACACCGACCAGCGCGTCATCCTCACACATGACGGCGAGCGCGGCATGCCGTTTCGCTGGGACTCGCTCGCCAAGGCACAGCAGACACAACTGCAGTCGCATGGCGCGTCAACAAGCTACGGAGCCGACCTCGTGCGCTATCTGCGCGGCGACCGCAGCCAGGAGTCCACCAGTACCAATGCCAGTATTGACACCGGCACTGCCACCCGCTTTCGCGCCCGCGCATCGCGTCTGGGCGACATCGTGCATTCGCGCATGTGGCATGTCGGCAAACCCGCTTCGGGACACGCGGACAGGAGCTACCGCAGCTTCGCTGCGCAACGGGCGACTCGCGAGCCGATGCTCTACGTCGGCGCCAACGACGGCATGCTCCACGGCTTTGGCGCCAGAACCGGCGACGAGCGCATCGCCTACGTGCCGCGCGGCGCGCATGCGAATCTGCACCTGCTCGCCGCACAGGGCTACCGTCATCACTACTATGTCGACGGCTCGCCGTTCACCGCCGATGCGTTGATCGGCAGCGCGTGGAAGACGCTGCTGGTCGGTAGCATGGGCGCGGGCGGGCCGGGCTTTTTTTTGCTCGATGTGACGGCCCCAGACCAGTTCACGGAGTCTGCCGCGGACGCCCTCGTGGTGATGGACCGCACCGACGGCGGTGATCCCGACATCGGCCATGTCTTCGCGGTGCCCACCGTGGACGAGGCCAATCCGCAGCGCAGCCTGCAGGTCACGCGACTGAACAATGGACGCTGGGCGCTGGTTCTGGGCAATGGCTACGGAAGCGCCAAGGGACAACCTGTGCTGCTGATCCAGTATCTCGACGGGGCGCGGGAGCTGGTGAAGATCGCTGCGACCCCATCTGCCAACGGAACCGCGCCCATCTCCAACGGCCTCTCGGCCCCGCAGTTTCTCGACGTGAACAGCGACGGCATTCCCGATGCGGTCTATGCCGGCGATCTGCAGGGCCGTCTCTGGAAGTTCGACATCGCCGCTGCCTCCGATCAGCGCTGGAAGGTGGCCTTCGATGGATCGCCCCTGTTTGCCACAGTCCACAACGGGAAGACGCAGCCCATCACCGTCGCGCCACTGCTGCGCGTCAACACCGACTCCGGCGGGCTGCTCGTCGCCTTCGGCACCGGGCAGGAACTCGGCGAGGCCGACAGCGGCGACGGCTCCGTGCAGACTGTCTACTCGGTGATGGACTACACGCGCTACCGACTGGAGGACAGCGGCGTGGACAAGGGCAAGGTGGCGGTCGACGCCTCGCGCACCGGCCTGCCCAGCCCCGCCGCTTCCCGCGCCGAGCTGATGGCTCAGAGCGTACAGGGCAGCCTGCTGACGGGCGCCAGCGCTGGCGGGCGCTCCTACTGGGCGCTGCAGGGCGCGCCTTTCACCTACTGTCTGCGCACACCTTGCTCAACCGATGAAAAGAAGGGCTGGTATCTCGACCTTCCCGCAGACCGCGAGCGCGTGCTCGATCCGCTGAGCTTTTATGGCGGTGGCCAAGTGCTCGAGATCATCAGTCGCGTGCCCGCGACCACCATCACCACCGGGGCCGGGGCCGCAAGCGGCGCGCCCGTCGAGGCCTGCGAGCAGGATCCGCGCCCCGGGCTGACCTACCGCACGCTGCTCCACATCGCCACCGGCGCTGCACCAAAAACCCGCATTCTCGACACCAACGGCGATGGCCGGGTGACCGGCGAGGACGCGCCAGCCTCGCGCGCCACCGCCGCACGGCATGAGCTGCGCTTGATCGCCAAGGGCGGCGCCCAGATGCGTCAGGGCTCGGACGACAGGACGGATCGGCTCGAAGCCCTGCCCACGCGCGTGCTGCGCCCAAGCTGGCGTCAGCTCAAGTAGGAGGTGTCCATGAAACACCACCACCCGCGCGGCTTCACGCTGATCGAGATGCTGATCGTGCTCCTCGTGATCGCCATCCTCGCCGCCGTGGCCCTTCCGAGCTACCGCCAATTCATCGCGCGCGGCCACCGCGCCGAAGCCAAGGCCGCGCTGCTGAATGTCGTTCAATGGATGGAGAGGGCCCACACCGCCAACGGCGAATACCCCATCGGCCCACCCACGGCGCTCATGCTGCAGGCCCTCAAGCCACCGCACTACACGCTGAGCCTGCAACCCAGCACCGCGAGCGACTTCACCGTGATCGCCACCCGCGCCGACGCGATGCTCGGCGACGCCTGCGGTGACCTCACGCTCACCCATACCGGCACGCGCAGCGCCACCGGTCACAGCGTGAACAACGTGGCCAGACAATGCTGGGGACGATGAAGGCTCAAGTAACATCGCCCTGCCATGACGACCGAACCTTCCGCCCCCGCCACCTTGGCCTCCGCAGCCCCCGATGAACAAGGCCCCATGCAGCGCGCGCTCGCGCTCGCACGCAACGCGCTGTTCCTCTCCAATCCCAATCCGCGCGTAGGCTGCGTGATCATGAGCGCCGACGGCCGCACCGAACTCGGCGCCGGCTTCACCCAACAGGCCGGCGGTCCGCACGCGGAAGTCATGGCCCTGCGCGACGCGGCCGCGCGCGGCTCGGACGTGCGCGGCGCCACCGCCTATGTGACGCTCGAGCCCTGCTCCCACCAGGGCCGCACCGGCCCCTGCTGCGACGCGCTGATCAACGCGGGCATAGGCAAGGTGGTAGGCGCCATCACCGACCCCAATCCCCGCGTCGCAGGCCAGGGCTTCGGCCGTCTGCGCGCGGCAGGCATCGCAGTGTCGATGGACGACGCCGCAGGCCTGCAGTCACGCGACCTCAACATCGGCTTCTTCAGCCGCATGGTCCGCCGCCAGCCCTGGGTGCGCCTGAAAGCGGGCATGTCCCTCGACGGCTCCACGGCGCTCGCCAACGGCCAGAGCCAATGGATCACCAGCGCAGCCGCCCGCACCGACGGCCACCGCTGGCGCGCGCAGGCCTGCGCCATCCTCACCGGCATCGGCACCGTCCTCGGCGACGACCCACTGCTCAACGTGCGCAACATCGACGACACCCCACGCCAACCCAAACTCGTGATCGTCGACAGCCACCTGCGCACCCCACCCACCGCCCGACTCTTCGACGTGCCGCGCGACGTGCTGATCTACTGCACCGCACCCGACGCCGCGCGCCAGGCGGCTCTGGAAGCGCGCGGCGCGGCGGTGATCCCCCTGCCCGCGCCCAACGGCCAGATCGACCTGCAGGCCATGCTCAAAGACCTCGGACAACGCGAAATCAACGAACTCCACGTCGAAGCCGGAGGCATTTTGAACGGCGCATTGATGCAGGCGAATCTGGTGGACGAATGCCTGCTCTACATCGCGCCAAGCATTCTGGGCAAGGCACAAGGCGTATTCGACGGAATGGCGCTGACCGAGCTGAAAGACGCGCCACAACTGGAGTTCAAGCAAGTTGAACCGCTGGGACAGGACCTGCGGATCAGGGCGACGGTGGTGGGGCACTACGCGTTTTGAGCATTCGGTTGCGCGCGAGAAAACACGTCGCCAAACAATGACGTGCGTGTCACCCTCACCCCAGCCCTCCCCCTCAAGCCGGCGAGGCAGCAAGACCGAAGCGCCGCAGGCGCACCAGCATCTCACGAACAGCGAGATGCAGCACGAGCGAAGTGAAGTGCCGAACACACCTCTTCCCATCTGACTTCCGGCGGTTGTCCGAGCGGAGTGACGAAGGAACGCAGCGAGTTCCGCCGGAGGACTCCAAAGCGCGTTTGGGGTTACCTTTTGCGCGCAAGCAAAAGGTAACTCCGCCGCCGGGCGGAACTCCCGGCCTCTGCCCTCAACGCCACGACAAAAGCAAAAAAACGAAGATCAACATTCGACAATGTTGACCGCCAACCCCCCACGCGAAGTCTCCTTGTACTTCGTCATCATGTCCGCCCCCGTCTCCCGCATCGTCTTGATCACCTGATCCAGACTCACATGGTGCGTCCCGTCCCCACGCAACGCCATCCGCGCCGCATTGATCGCCTTCACCGCAGCCAGCGCATTGCGCTCGATGCACGGAATCTGCACCAGCCCACCGACGGGATCACAGGTCAGCCCCAGGTGATGCTCCATGCCGATCTCGGCAGCGTTTTCCACCTGCTCGGGCGTGCCGCCCAGCACCGCGCACAATCCGGCAGCGGCCATCGAACAGGCCACGCCCACCTCCCCCTGACAACCCACCTCCGCGCCCGAGATCGACGCGTTTTCCTTGTAGAGAATGCCGATGGCCCCGGCGGTCAACAGGAAGTCGACCACCCCGCGCTCGTTCGCGCCCTTGATGAAGCGGGTGTAGTAATGCAGCACGGCCGGAACGATGCCCGCCGCGCCATTGGTCGGCGCGGTCACGACGCGGCCGCCCGCCGCGTTTTCCTCGTTCACCGCGAGCGCGAACAGATTGACCCAGTCGATCACCTGCAGCGGATCGTCGCTCACGTCGGGCGCGTTCACCAGCGCCTTTTGCAGCGCGGGCGCACGGCGGCGCACGCGAAAGCCGCCGGGCAGCTCGCCCGCCGTGCCGCAACCGCGCTCCACGCAGGCCTGCATGGCCTGCCAGATGACGAGCAAGCCTGAATCAATCTCCGCATCGCTGCGCCAATGGCGCTCGTTCACGCGCATCACGCTCGCGATGGAGCCCCCACCAGCAAGACCATGCGCACGCGCCTGCAAAAGCAGCTGTTCTCCGCTGTGAAACGGCAGCGGCAGCACGTCGGTATCGGGCGCGATCTCGGCCTGGCGCTGCGTATCCAGCGCGGCTTCCTCGCTCACGATGAAGCCACCGCCGACCGAGTAATACACCTGCGCGTCGAGCACCAGCCCCGCAGCATCCCAAGCCTCGAAACGCATGCCGTTGGCGTGAAAGGGAAGCGTGACCATGGGATCGAGCACCAGATCCTCGCCCTCCTTGAACGGAATCAGCGGGCCGCCTTCGGCAAGCGGCAACCGGTGGTCGCACCGCACCTGCGCAATGAAGCCATCGATCGCGTCGACGTCGACCGTGTCGGGCGCGAAGCCCGCAAGTCCCAGCATCACGGCGCGGTCGCTTGCATGCCCGCGCCCGGTCGCGCCCAGCGATCCATACAGCACGCAGCGCAGGCGCGCGGTCCGCGTCAGCTGATCATGGCGCGCGAGCCGCTGCACGAACTGCCGCGCGGCGCGCATCGGCCCGACAGTGTGCGAGCTCGAGGGACCGATGCCGATTTTGAAGAGATCGAAAACGCTGACCGCCATGCTGCATCCTCGTGTGAGTCCATCGCTGGCATTGTGGCCCGATGGCGCGTCATTGGCACCGGGACTTCCCTCCTTGCGGCGCAAGAGCGGGCAGGTGTGCCCGGCTGCGGCTAGTCGTTCGCGTTCTGTTCAGCGCCCGAGATCAGCGAGCGATCCACCGGTTGCAACGAGATGTCCTCGGCCACCTGCCGCATGCGCTGAAGACGCTCGGGCTCGATGGCGGGCGCGGACTTGAGATACAGGCCGGTGAAATCACCCGCCGTGTTCGTCACGCGCTTGACGTGCAGATTGTCCGAATTGCTGCCGGACCCATTGGGGCCGTAGGCGTAGCCCTCGCCGTCCTTGACGCTCAGCTCGAAGAAGTTGGCGCGCTTGAACGATCCGTCCGGATAGTATTTCAGGCACATCACCAATCCGCCGTTCACGCCGCGCACAATGTGCTCGCACGAGTACTGATAGTCGGATGAATACATCGCACCCGAGCCGTTCGATGTGGCATTGCCGGCCACCTCCATCGAAAAGTAATCCACCGTGTCGTGGTCCGCTCCCGCACGACTGATGCCCGCGAGCAGCCAGATGCCGCGCAGGCTAGCCTGTGTGGTGTGCTCCCCGAACCGGAATCGCGAAATCTCCTTTTCAGGCTCGCCCGGGAACTGGATGAAGCCGTCACGCCCGAAGTGAAGCGCATCCTGACATCGCCGGCATTTCCGTTGTCCAGGCCACTCAGATCGCCGCTGCCGAAGAAGCGACCACCACGGTACTTGTTGAGCTTGCCCGTGTACCGGTTGTCGACCAACTTGCCCGACGTGAGATAGAAAGTGGGAGTGCCGTCGCGCTCGTACGCGTACACCTGCATGACGAGCGTGTCGTCCTGGATGTCGATGTTGAAGCCACGTCCGGGCTTGCCACTGTTTTCGGCAGTGACGCTCCAGATGCCCGTCTGCGGTCCCCAGGCCTGCGCCGTACCCACAAAACCCGCGCCCATTCCCAGCATGGCCACGGCCATCGTCCATTTCTTCAGCATGTTCTTCATTGCTCCGATGCACTCCGAATCCGGAGTCGGTCACCGCCCTGGGCAACCATGTTGTGTATATGTGTGCAATTGTGAGTGATTTACAGACGCTTGCCACCCATTTTCGTCAGCATTCGCTCATCTCTCGGGGGCTTTGCACCAAACGGTCAATCAAGCCGCACGGACCACCACGCGGGCAGCAGCCTGCGCACTTCGGCCCTTGCAAAACGGTCGTCGATCAGATGCACCACGCCCTCGTCCTGCGGCGTGCGGATCACCCGCCCCGCTGCCTGCACCACCTTCTGCAGTCCCGGATAGAGATACGCATAGTCGTACCCCCGCCCTGCGAACAGCCGCTCCATGCGTGCGCTGATCTGCTCGTTCACCGGGTTGAACTGCGGCAGGCCGAGCGTGGCGAGAAACGCGCCGATCAGGCGCTTGCCGGGCAGGTCGATGCCCTCAGCGAACGCGCCGCCCAGCACCGCGAAGCCGATGCCCTGACTGCGCTCGGTGAACTGCTGCAGAAACTCGCGCTGCTGCGCCTCGCCCATGCGGCGCGACTGGCGCCAGAGCGTGATCTCGGGATGCTGGCGCGCGAGCGCTTCGGCCGCCTGTTCGAGATACTCATAGCTACTGAAGAACGCCAGATAGTTGCCAGGCCGTGCGGCGAACTGCGCGGCCATGAGCTGCACCATCGGCGCGATGGACGCGCCGCGGTGCGCATAGCGCGTGGAGATGTGCCGCGCCACCTGCACCGATAGCTGCTCCGCGCGAAACGGCGAGCCCACGTCGAGCGTCGCGTGCGGCTCGGGCAGCCCCAGCAGATCGGCATGGAACTCCATGGGCGTGAGCGTCGCGGAGAACAGCGTGGCCGCGTGCACCCTGGACCAGCGCTCGGCCAAATGGGGCGCGGGCACGATGTTGCGAACGCTGATGTCGGTCTCGCCCGGCTTGGCCTGCCGGGCGCTTGGGCCTCGCGGGCGCTGCGTGTCGATGATCGAATGCTCGCCGAAGGTCTCGAGCAGGCGCAGCACCTGCAGCACCTCCCACTGAAATGCCTGCACATCGGCGTCCAGCGTGTCGGGGTGGTCCGCGAAATGTTCGCCGATGGCCTGCATGCACTGCGTGAGCGCGCCGAGCAGCTTGGCGGGAAAGACTTCGTGCACCGCGTAATCCGCCGACTGCTCCTTGTTCATCGCGCTCCATTGGCGCTTGACGGCCGCGAGCGCCTTCTTCACGCGCGGCGCAGATTCGGCGGTGCCGGACTGCGAGGCAAGCTTGAGCGCCTGCGGCGACAGCGTGGCGCTGTACATGCTGCGCGCGCGGTCGGTCAGGTTGTGCGCCTCGTCGACCAGCAGCGCCACGCGCCAGTCGTTGGCCAGGGTGAGCGCGTGCAGCAGCCCGCCAAAATCGAAGAAATAGTTGTAGTCGCCGACCACCACGTCGACCCAGCGCGCCAGCTCCTGCGACAGGTAGTACGGGCAGATGCCATGCACCAGCGCGACCGAGCGCACGCTCTCCTGATCGAGCAGCTGCGCGGGCTCGGCAAGCGCATCGGCGCGCGCTTCAGGCAGGCGGTCGTAAAAACCGCGCGCGAGCGGGCAGGCATCGCCATGGCAGGCGCTGCCGGGGTTCTCGCAGGCCTTCTCGCGCGCCACCATCTCGAGCACGCGAATGCATGCACCGCCGTGGCCGCGCAACTCGCTCAGCGCATTGAGCGCCAACTGCCGCCCGGACGTCTTGGCCGACAGATAGAACAGCCGGTCGATGGACTGCCCCGGCATCGCCTTCAAGGCTGGAAAAATCGTGCCCGCCGTCTTGCCGATCCCGGTCGGCGCCTGCGCGAGCAGCACGCGTCCCTTGGTCGTCGCGCGGTACACGCCCTCGGCCAGTTCGCGCTGGCCCGCGCGGAATTCCGGGTGCGCGAACGCCAGTGCGCGCAGCGCCGCGTCGCGCCGCACGCGGTGCTCGGCCTCGAGCTGCGCCCAAGCGACGAATTTCCGGCATTGCGCCTCGAAAAAAGCCCGCAGCGCATCACGGCTCCAGCTTTCGGTGAACGCCGTTTCGCGCTCGCTGTCGATGTCGAAATACACCAGCGCGATGTCGAGCGACGCAAAGCCACGCGCCTCGCACATCAGCCAGCCGTAGACGCGTGCCTGCGCCCAGTGCAGCTCGCGCTGCGCGGACGACTGGCGATCGAGACGCCCCTTGAAGGTCTTGATTTCCTCGAGCTGACACGCCTTGGCATCAAAGCCGTCGGCGCGGCCACGCACCAGCAGATTCTCAAACCGGCTGGCGAGCGAGATCTCCGATTCATAGTTCACCGCATCGCGCCTGGCCGTCACCTTGCCATGCCCCGCGATGCCCTCCTGCGCGCTCGGCGCGGGCGTGAAGCGCAGATCCAGATCGCCCGTCTTGGCCGTGAACGCGCACAGCTCGCGCACCGCGACGCTGTAGACGAGCCCCTCGGGCTCAGCCAAGCGCGGCATCGGCGTCATCGCAGGGGGATCCAAGCTGCTCCTGCGCATGGCGCAGTTCCTCGTCGCGCGCCAGCGGCGTGGCCTTGCACAATGCCATCCACACCGTGAACGGCAGACTGCAACGCACATGCCGGGCGGCGCGCAGCTGCTCGAAGCGCGGCGCATCGTCCACGTCGCCGTGCATCACCCAGACGCCGAATTCCTCGGGCAGCTCCTCGGGCTCGGCGATGCCTGCGGGAAAGACGTAGTGGCACTCCTCGCTGAGCCACTGGTACGCAAGCCGTTTGGCCCGATGGCGCAGATCCGAGAGCAGATCGGCACGGCTCGCCTTGACCTCATGCACCTGCGGATGCAGATAGCGCGGCACCGAGGTATTGCGCACCGAAAACAGATCGGGCCGCGCCACCCGCCAGACCCTTCTGGCCGCACGCCTGAGCGGCACCGGCAGCTGCGACTCGTCGGCCCAGAGCATGTCGCTCGCGGGAGCATCGGCCGGCAGCAGCGAAGCGTCCTCGGGTTCGATCGCCGACCCGGCCTCCTCCTCCAGCGCCGCACGCAGCATCAGCTCGCGCCACACGATGCGCCCCTGCGGCAGCAGATGCCGCTGCGCAAACCGGTGCTCGATCCGGTCGTGCAACGTGGCCGAGCGCAGCCCCTTCTGCCGCGCATCGGCCAGCAACGCAATGGCCGCATCGGTCAAACGCAACTGATCATGCCCCTCATGCGAGACCTGCAGCCGCACGAGCCCGGCGGCCAGCAGTTCAATCTCCACCGCGTCCTGACACGGCCAGCCCGCCGAGCGCCAGATCTGCATCAGGCGGGTGCGGTGGTGGCGGGAGAGGGCCCGCTGAGGCGGCAAAGCAGACATCGAATACTGATTTTATATACAGTCATTGATTCTGCCAAGCAGGATGCGCGGACGAAAAAAAGCCCGCCGGACTCATGGAGCGGCGGGCCGGTTCTGTGAACTGAAGGAAGAAATTACTTCGCTTCGTTCGCCAGTTGGGTCTTGGTGATGTTTTCCACCGTAGGCGCCACGTCGTTCTTCATCGTGATGCCGGTGCCGACCGAGCCAGCCGTGGTCAGACGACGCACGTACAGCAGATCCGTGCCTGGCTTGGACAGCGTTCCGGCAACGCCTTCACCTTCGTTCACGCTGTAGGCGAATCGGTAGATGCGCATGATCTGCGTGTTCGCATCACGTTTGGTGCACTGCACGGAGCCTGCGTGGTCACCGTAAATGATGTTCTCGCAGCCGAAGCGCTTGTCGCTGGTGGACATCATGCCCGTGCCGGTGCCGGAGCCCGTCGTGGGGGTATCGAGCTTGTAGAACTCGGTCGTGATGCCCAGATCGCCCACCGAAGTCATCAGCCACTGGCCCTTGAGGCTCTCGGGATCGGTGTTGTAGTTGAACTGGAAACGGGAAATGGCCTTTTCTTCCTCGTTCGGGAACTTCACGTACCCTTTCACGCCCGAGTCGAAGCGCAGCGTGACTTGGCCCGCCTCGGCGGTTTCCTCGCCCACCAGAGCGCCGCTGCCGAAATAGCGGCCGCCACGGTATTGGTGGAGCTTGCCGGTGAACGCGTTGTCCGCGAGCGTGCCGGAAGTCAGATAGAAGGTGGGATTGCCTGCCGAGTCGTATGCATACATCTGCATCACGAGCTTATCGCCCTGAACGTCCAATGCCATGCCGCGACCTGGCTGGCCGTTGTTTTCAGCGGTAATCACCCACACACCTGCCTGCGGGGCAAAAGCCTGGGCCATGCTCGCGCCCAAAAGACCGCCAATCAGGACGAATTTCTTCAACATAGGTTTCTCCAAAGTTCCAAAATATCTGTCTGTGCAAACCGTCGATGATAACAATTCGGACTTAAATCCCCTCTATCCAGCCTAAATCAAGCCTCAAATTCGCCCAAATTGACCAGACAGAAAAGCGTCAGCAGCCGCGA
The DNA here is from genome assembly GCF_015354245.1 of Diaphorobacter caeni. Classification (GTDB taxonomy): domain Bacteria; phylum Pseudomonadota; class Gammaproteobacteria; order Burkholderiales; family Burkholderiaceae_C; genus Diaphorobacter_A; species Diaphorobacter_A caeni. Next base: position 31,093 of record NZ_JADKYZ010000005.1, on the reverse strand, counting down.
TCGATTGGACGGCTCTGAGGCACCCGGAATGCTCATTCCTGAATCAGACTCTGTTGCATGAACTGCCGCATCGCACCTTGCAACTGCTGCACCTGCACATCGTCATTACCGGACTCCACCACCTCGTTTTTCGAAAGAATGCCCGTGCCGCCCGAGACCACACTCAATGGAGACACAGCACATCTCTCCATGGAATGAACGCGTGAACTCACGGCATGCTAGCAATTATTCCCATTTGTTTACAATAAATTACACCAAGAGCTGACCACATCTCGTTAGTCAAATTGAAGTGGGGCTTGATTCGGTTGCCGGAGCCCAACGGGCCGTCAGCAAGACGAGGGCCCGTGGTCGCTTCATGGGAGGCCCGCCGACGATTTGGCGGATGTCGAACTCAGCCCGGGCTCACGCAGACCCGCAGCACTTCCGCACCGTAAGCCTCGAGTTTCTTGGTGCCGATGCCCGTGATGCCCTGCAGGTCCTCGAGTGAGGCGGGGTTGCGTTCGGCGATGGCCGCAAGCGTAGCGTCGTGGAAGATGACGTAGGCGGGCAGGTTGTGCTCGCGGGCGACCTCGGCGCGCCAGGCCTTGAGGTTGATGAAGCGCACCTGGCCGTCCTGGTTGAGGCTCTCGGCCGCGACCGACAGCTTGACGCCGCTTTTCTTCTTGGTGCGCTTGCCCGCGCCGGCCATGGCCTCGCGCAGCAGCACGGGCTGCTCGCCGCGCAGCACGGGACGCGAGCCGTGGGTGAGGCTCAGCGTGTCGAAGCTGTAGCCGCTCTCCAGTTGCACCTTCTGCAGCCCGACCGCGCCGGTCGCGAGCAGCTGGCGCAGCACGCCGCGCAGCTGGGGTTCGGAATACTCGGGGCCGAGGCCGAAGGTGGAGAGCTTTTCGTGGCCGAACTGCTTGACCTTGTCGGTGTCCTTGCCTCGCACGATGTCCATGATGTGGCCGGTGCCGAAGGCGATGCCGCTGGCCTCCTGCACGCGGTAGATGGTCGAGAGCAGCTTGCGCGCCGCGTCGGTGCCGTCCCAGACCTCGGGCGGATGCAGGCAGTTGTCGCAGTTGCCGCAGGGCTCGGAGTGCTCGCCGAAGTACGAGAGCAGTCGCACGCGGCGACAGTCGGTGGCTTCGGCGAGGCCGAGCAGCGCGTCGAGCTTGCCGCGCATGACCTGCTTGAATTCCTCGGTGGCCGGGCTGTCGTCGATCATGCGGCGCTGGTTCACCACGTCGTTGAGGCCGTAGACCATCCACGCGTCGGCAGGCAGTCCGTCGCGGCCCGCGCGGCCGGTTTCCTGATAGTAGCCCTCGATGTTCTTGGGCATGTCCACGTGGGCGACAAAGCGCACGTCGGGCTTGTCGATGCCCATGCCGAAGGCGATGGTCGCGGTCATCACGATGCCGTCTTCGCGCAGAAAGCGGTCCTGGTTCTGCTGACGCACTTCCTGCGGCAGACCGGCGTGATAAGGCAGCGCGGTGATGCCCGCTTCCACCAGCCCCGCCGCGAGTTCTTCCACGCGCTTGCGTGACTGGCAATAGACCACGCCCGCATCGCCCAGGTGTTCGCGCTCGATGAACTTGAGCAGCTGCGCGAGCGGCTCTTTCTTCTCGACGATGGTGTAGCGGATGTTGGGCCGGTCGAAGCTGCTGACGAACTGGCGCGCTTCCTGCAGCCGGAGACCTTCGACGATGTCCGCGCGCGTGAGATCGTCGGCGGTGGCGGTGAGCGCGATGCGCGGCACGCCGGGATAGCGCTCGTGCAGCACCGAGAGCGCACGGTACTCGGGCCGGAAATCATGGCCCCACTGGCTCACGCAGTGCGCTTCGTCGATGGCGAACAGCCCCAGTTGGCCACGTTCATAGAGACCATCGAGCAGGCTCAGAAAACGGTCGGTGTTGAGCCGCTCGGGCGCGGCGTAGAGCAAGGTGATCTCGCCGCGCGAGACGCGGTTTTCCACGTCGAGCGTCGTCGGCCAGTCGAGCGTCGAATTGAGAAACGCGGCCTCCACACCCGCCTCGTGCAGCGCACCGACCTGGTCGTGCATCAGCGCGATCAGCGGCGAGACCACGATGGCCACGCCCTTGCCCGCGTCGCGGCGCACGATGGCCGGGACCTGATAGCACAGCGACTTGCCGCCGCCGGTGGGCATGAGCACGAGAGCGTCGCCGCCCGCGATCACATGCTCGATGATCGCCTCCTGGGAGCCACGGAACTGCTCGTAGCCGAAGACATCATTGAGAACAAACTGCGCGGGAGACAAACCGGAACTCTCTCTTTTCGATAGCATGCTGCCCTTGCAATGAAGGGATTGCGGGACCATTGGCCAGTGTGAAGGCGGAGCGGAAAGCAACCGCCCCCAGCCCTCTATTGTGCTACCGCGTGCCCGGCGAGGGGTTTTCGCTCAGATCAAGCCCCAGCAAATTGCGCAGCGCGGGGTTGCGGTTGCTCTTGAGCCAGGCCATGCCGTGTTCAAGGCGCGGTGCGTCGTCGCCCAGCGACTTGAACACCACGCCGCCCAAGTGCTCCAGCGCCTGCAGCTCGGCGGGAATGACCGAGACGCCCGTGCCCGCCGCGATGTGGCAGATCAGCACCTGCGAGGTCTCGCTCTCGTGCACCACATGCGGAGTGAAACCCGCGTCGCGGCAGGCGGCGTCCATGACGTCGCGCAGATGAAAGCCCTGGTTGGACGGGTAGCCGACAAACGGCGCGTCGGCCAGCGCCTCGAGCGGCACATGCGCCGCCCCAGCCAGCGGATGACTGGCGGGCAGCGCGAGCACGAATTCGCTGCTGATGAAGCTGCGTGCGTCGATCTGCGTATCGCGCAGCGGCAGAAAGCACAGCGCCACATCCAGCTGCCCATCCAGCAGCCGCGAGCGCAGCAGCCCCGTGGGATGCGGTCCCTGAATGTCGAGCTGCACATCGGGATAGCGCTGGCGGAAATGCAGCACCACGCGCGGCAGCAGTTGCTGGCTGGCGCGGCCGGTGTAGCCCACGCGCAGCATGCCGGTGTCGCCGCGCTCCACCAGCCGACAGGCCTCCACCGCCTTGTCGAGCTGCAGAAACAGCGACTGCACGCCCTCCAGAAAGGTCTCGCCCGCCTGCGTGAGGTGCACGCGGCGGGTGCAACGCTCGAAGAGCTTCACACCGAGCGCCTCCTCCAGCTCGCGAATGCGCTGGCTCAGCGGCGGCTGCGCCATGTGCAGCTTTTCGGCCGCACGGGTGAAGCTCTGCTCCTGCGCCACCGCCAAAAAACCTCTCAAATGCCGCAATTCCATGATCTGCGCCCACTGATTAAGACGCAGTGAATATAAATCAGGGCGAAATTGAGTATTGGACATATGAACCCACGATTTCTACGATGCCCGCAGTTGAAAAAATTCTGGAGCAGCAAAAAGTGGCAGATCTGAAGAACCGTGTGGCCCTGGTGACGGGTGGCAATTCCGGCATTGGCCATGCCATCGCCAAACGTCTGGCGCGCGACGGCGCCGACGTGTTGATCAACGGCATCGTGAGCGACGAGGAAGGCGGCGCGGTGGCGCTGGAGATCGCCTCCGCCCATGGCGTGAACGCCCGCTACCTGCGCGCCGACCTGCGCAATCCCGCCGAGATCGAGACCATGATCCGCGCCGTGGAGCAGGACCATGGCGCGATCCAGATCCTGGTCAACAACGCCGGCATGCAGCACGTGAGCAACATCGAGGACTTCCCCGTCGACAAGTGGAACGACATGCTGGCGCTCAACCTCTCGGCGAGCTTCCACACCATCCGCCTTGCGCTGCCCGCCATGCGCAAGCATGGCTGGGGCCGCATCATCAACATGGCGTCGATCAGCGGTCTGCGCGGACGCGCGGGCAAGGTGGCCTACAACGCCACCAAGCACGGACTGATCGGCCTGACCAAGTCGGTGGCCCTCGAGACCGCCACCACCGACATCACCTGCAATGCGATCTGCCCCGGCTGGGCGCTCACCGCGCTGGTGCAAAAGCAGGTGGACGCGCTCGCCGCACGCGAATCGCTCGACAATGAGGCCGCCACGCGCATGCTGCTGGGCGCACGCCAGCCCTCGGGCCGCTTCGTCACCGTGGATCAACTGGCCTCGCTGGCTTCGTATCTGTGCTCCGACGACGCACAGGAAGTGCGCGGCGCCGCCTGGACCATGGACGGCGCGACCACCGCCGCCTGATCCGTCCAGCATTCCTTTTCAAGTACTCCAAGAGACATGACGACGACCACGCAGCCGCTCTCCGCCCTGCCCGCCATTGACGAGACGCACGACACCGCACTCCAGAGCTGGGTGATGTCCGCCAATGGCCATCCGCAGTTTCCGATCCAGAACCTGCCCATGGGCGTGTTCGACGCAGGCGAGGGCGCGCGCATCGGCGTGGCCATCGGCAACGAGGTGCTGGACCTCGCCGCCACGCTCGAAAGCGGTCTGCTGGCATCGCTCGACGCCACCACGGAAGCAGCGCTGCACGGCGACACGCTGAACGCCTGGATGGCCCTGTCCGCCACACAGCGTGGACTGCTGCGCGCCGCGCTCTCCGATCTGCTGCAGGCCGACACCCAGTCCGGCAGACAGGCCAGCGCCGTCAGCCGCCAGCTGCTGCGCCCGCAGGACGCCTGCCGCATGCTGCTGCCCGCCACCGTGGGCGACTATTCCGACTTCTACGCAGGCATCCATCACGCGACCAACGCGGGCAAGTTCTTTCGCCCCGACAACCCGCTGCTGCCCAACTACAAGCACGTGCCCATCGCCTACCACGGCCGCAGCTCCAGCATCCGGCCCTCAGGCACGGTGCTCAAGCGCCCGAGCGGCCAGATCCGCCGCGACACGCCGGACGGCCCCGTGCCCGAATACGGCCCGAGCGAGCGCCTCGACTACGAGCTCGAACTCGCCATCTGGGTGGGCGCCGGCAACGCGCTCGGTGAACAGATTCCGGTGGCCGAGGCCAGCGCACACATCGCGGGCTTTGGCCTGTTCAACGACTGGTCCGCGCGCGACCTGCAGGCCTGGGAATACCAGCCGCTCGGCCCCTTCACCGGCAAGAACTTCATGTCCACCGTCTCGCCCTGGGTCATCACGCAGGAGGCGCTCGCGCCCTTCCGCGGCCCGGTGATGGCGCGCGCCGAGGGCGACCCCGCCCCGCTGGCCTACCTGAGCAACGCGCACGATCAACAATGCGGCGGCCTCGTCATCCAGCTGGAAGTGCTGCTGTCCACCGCGAAGATGCGCGAGCAGGGCCTCGCCCCGCATCGCCTGTCCATCGGCGACTCCAGCCATCTCTGGTGGACGCCCGCACAGATGCTGACCCAGCAAACCGTGGGCGGCTGCAACGCGCGCCCCGGCGACCTGCTCGGCTCGGGCACCATCTCGACCCCCATGCAGGGCGGCTTTGGCGCACTGCTCGAAATCACCGAAGGCGGCAAGCGCGCGGTGGAACTCGCCAGCGGCGAGAGCCGCACCTTCCTGCTTGACGGTGACGAGATCATCCTGCGCGGCTGGTGCGAACGCGAAGGCCATGCCCGCATCGGCCTCGGCGAATGCCGTGGCCGCGTGCAAGACTGATCCAACCAGCCCCCCAACCATCCGAATCCAGAAACCGAGGAGACCCACCATCATGAAGAAGCAACTGTTCGCCACCGCGCTCACCGCCATCGGCCTCATCACGGCAGCCGTCCCCGCCGCAGCCCAAGGCGGCAACGCGGCCCACTTCCCCAACGCGCCAGTCAAGCTCATCGTGCCCTACACCGCAGGCGGCGTCACCGACATCATGGGCCGCATGTTCGCTGAACAGGCCGGCAAGCGCCTCGGCCAACCGGTCATCATCGAGAACAAGACCGGCGCCAACGGCACCCTGGGCGGCGTGCAGATGCTCTCTGCCGACCCGGCCGGCTACTCGCTCACCATGCTGCCCATCGGCACGTTCCGCATGCCGCACATCACCGGCGCGCAGTTCAACCCGCTCAAGGACTTCACCTACATCTCGGTGATCTCCGGCTTCAACTACTACATCGCCGTCAACTCCAATTCACCGTGGACGAACGTGAGCGACCTCGTCGCCCACGCCAAGAAGAGCAACGGAGCCGTCTCCTACGGCACGCCCGGCGCCAACAGCAGCCAGCACATCGGCATGGCCCAGCTCGGCGTGAAGGCCAAGGCCGACTGGACGCACGTGCCCTTCAAGGGCGACGCGGACGCCATCTCGGCCCTGCTCGGCAACCACATCCAGGCCGTGGTCAGCTCGAGTTCCATCCTCCCCTACGTGAACACCGGCAAGATCCGCGTGCTCGCCTCGCTGGGCGACGTGCGCTCCCCCGACCTGCCCAACGTCCCCACGCTCAAGGAACAGGGCTACAACATCGTCCACACCTCCCCCATGGGCATCGCAGGACCCAAGGGCATGGACCCGGCCGTCGTGAAAAAGCTCGAAACCGCCTTCCGCGACGCCTACAACGACCCTGAGTATCAGGCCGGCCTGAAGAAACTCGGCATGTCCGCGCTCTACATGAACGCCGCCGACTACACCAAATACGCCACCGAAACCTTCAACGGCGAACGCGAGGCGCTCAAGTCGATGGGCGTGGAAGTCAAATAAACAAGCGACAAAGCGCATCGCCCGCCAGGGCGATGCCGAGCACGCCCCGTCACAACCGATCGAAGCACAGCGCCGCCTGTGCTGGACCACTCCTCTGACTGACAGAGCCTCCGGGGTGCCCAACATGGGCAACCGCCCTGGACTCTCGATTTCTCCACCTAACACATCGACCTGCAGCCTGCCGGCAATCCATTCGCCACGGCAGACTGGAGGCGCTCCTCGCTCTTTTTATAGATTTTATAAATTGAAACAGTAATTTCAATTACCTTATGAAATGATTCTCCGGAAGTAAATCAACAAGGAGGCATTGTCATGACCGGGCTCCCAGCAGCACGACAAACGGACGCAACGTTGTATGGTGGGCCGATCGTTCAAGGCTCCCTCACTGTCTTGATCGGAAGCTCCGGCGGCGTCGCCTGCTCGGTCTGCCCCGGTGGCGTCACGGAAGGCAACCCGATCAATCCGATTCTGGGTGCCAAGGTACAGAGCGCAGAAGTGGACCTTCAGTTGCCGGGACCCCTGTCGTTCTTGGTGTCCCGCAACTATTCCAGCTATCAGACGGCCGCGCCCGCGCCCGTAGGTTTGCTGGGGCCTGGCTGGTGGCTTCCGCATGAGATGTCACTGCTCCAGACACCGGAGCAACTCTCGCTTGCGGACGGCAAGGGGCGATCCATCGCTTTCGATGCTCTGGCTCCGGGAGAGACGGCATTCAGTCCCAGCGAAGGCATATGGCTTGTGCGCGGTGGTCACGAACAACTCCCGACGTGGAGCGATCCGGCCCAGCGGCTGGAGGCTGCATGGCTGGCGCTGGACGCGGGACTTCGAAGGTGCGCTGATCACGTCTTTCTCGCCAACGACCCCTTGGGACCCTGGTGGATTTTCGCCCCCGCTGCAGCGCTTGGGGGCGGCGTTGCAGCCACTCGCCTGATGCTGTCGGGAATGGCTGATCGGTTTGGGCGCACACAAACCATTGAGCGGAACCCACAGACCGGACACATAGAGCGCGTCAAGGACGGATCACAACGCGAGTTCCGCCTCGAGTACGTGGACATGCGCCACCTCGCCGACGATGGACGACAGGGGTGGGGTCCAGACCCAGGTCTGCGGCTTGCGGCGATTCACCTGGTCAGCCACCATCGCTCAGGCGAATCCGGCGCGGTTTCAGCGCCTTCCGTACCGCTGGTCCGATACGAATATTCCGCACGGGGCGAACTCGCGGCCGTGTATGGACGAGACGCCCGCTTGCGACGCAGCTTTCGCTATCACCCCCAACAGCGGGGCCGAATGGTGGCTCAAACCCATGCCGGGCGACCAGAGACATCGTATGTTTACGACGCTGCGGGGCGTGTCGTCGAACAGCACCGTGCCGGGACGTTGGAGCAGGCGCTTTCGTACGATGAGCGATCGACCACCGTCGTCGATCAGCTCGGCAGAAAGCGCGTCTACCATTTCGAGGGGCAGGGAGGACTGCGCCGGGTGGTGAGGCTCGAGCAACGCGATGGCACGTCCTTGCACAGCAGGTTCGATGCCAATGGCCGTCTGGTGGCCAGCATCGATGCAGCCGGGCGCGAGACGCGGTATGACATCGATGTCGTGACGGGCGACGTGCTCTCGATGACGCTGTCAGACGGGGAGTTGATTCGCACCGACTACGATGCGCGAGGACTGGAAATCCGGCGTCACAGTTCACGCGGCACGGTGACGAGCATGGAATACGATGCGCTGGGCCGCCTCGGCGCCTCGACAGATGTCCTGGGTCACACCACGCGCTACCACTACAAGGACGCCAGCAGCGAGAACCCAACGAGCGTCGAAGACCCCAAAGGGGGGCGCGTGCACTATGAATGGAACTCCAGCCAGCAGCTCATCCGGCGGACCGACTGCAGCGGCAGCCAGACCCGTTATTTCTATGATGCCTTCGGACAGCTGATACGCACCGAGGGGGAAGAAGGCACCTTCGATGCCTACGAGCTGGATGGTCAGGGCCGCGTATGCGTCCACACGAATGCCGCGCATCAGATCACGCGATACCGCTTCAGCGAGGCCGGTGATCTTCTGGAGATCGGCTCACCCGACGGTTCATTCGCTCGGTTTGACTACGACGAGCACGGACGGCTGTTGGCTCAGCACGAAGGCGGAAGCACTCAGGCATTCCAATATGACGCCGTTGGACGAATCAGCCATCTGATCAACGAAAACGGGGCGCGGGCCTCGCTCGAATACGACGTGATGGACAGGCGCATCAGCCAGACGGGCTTTGATGGGCGCACACAGCGCTTCTCATACGACGCATCAGGTCATCTCGTTGAGTCTGACGATGCCGGCCTTCGTACACGCTACGAATACGACTCCGATGGACGCTTGGTGACCAGACACGTTCTCGACCCACGCAAAGGGACGGAATTCGTCCTCATGGAGACATTGCGCTACAGCGAGTCGGGGCACCTCGGCGAAGTGCGCCAGGCCACCGAGTTCCACGGCATCACGACTGCAATGCAGTTGGATCGTGATCCACTCGGGCGGGTGCTCAAGGAGCGCCAGATCATCGCCTCTGCAACGGGAGAAACGCTCTGGCAGTATCAGGTCGAGCATGATTACGATGCCCTCGGCTCGGAGACACAAACCCGATACGAGGGACTACCCCCCGTGCTCTGGCAAACGTACGGTGCCGGGCATCTGCATGGCGTGATGCTCGACGGCGCGACGCTGGTGGACTTTGAACGCGACAAGCTGCACCGCGAAACGGAGCGTCGTTTTGCCGGAACCACCATCGCGAGCAGCTACGACGCGCTGTCGCAGCTCCAGCATGTCCAGGTCCGTGGCGCATGGGCCAACGAAGACGTGAGCGTGGACTATCCGTCGTTGCGTCGCGCGCTGGCACAGGCCATTGATCGCCAGCATGAATATGACGCGATGGGGCAGCTCACCGCGATACACACGGCTCAGGGAAGCAGGCGATACGCCTACGACAAGGCAGGCCGCATCGCACGCATGTCTCACCCTCACTTCGGGAACATCGACTACCGGTTCGACGCCGCGGGCAATCAACTGCGCGCCGGCCTTCAGGCATCTGCGGAAACGACGCCATGGGAAGAAGTCGCGCTGCAGCGATTTCAGGATCGGAACTTCAATTTGCTCGGAGATGCGAAAAGCCCGACACACGCTTCGAACCACCGGCAATGGACAAGCAACCGGATTCTCGTTGATGACGACTATCGCTACGGTTACGACACATGGGGCAACGTCGTTCACAAGCAGCGGATATCAGGCAACGAACAGCATCACTATGTCTATGACTGCTTCCACCGCCTGATCCGTTATGAGTTCGAGTCGGACGCATGCACGCGCGGTGCCAACTATTTCTACGATCCGGCGGGTCGTCGCGTTGCCAAACAGACCCTGCAGGCTGACGCACAGGGGAATCTGACCGGAGAAGGCGTCATCACCACCTATTTCGGTTGGGACGGAGACCGCCTGGTACGCACTCAAACGGACGACCAATGCATTCATACGCTTTATGAGCCCGCGCGACATGTTCCGTTGATCCGCATCGAGTCGAGCCCCACGGCCCCCCTTCAAACCCTGGCGCACTTCATAGAGGAACAATCCGGCGCCCAACTCGATGCAACGCAACATGCCAAATTGGCGCAGGTTGAGAAGAATCTCCGCTCCGGGAAGGCCACCAGAGAAAGCGATGTCTGGCTCCAACACGCCCGCATCGATCCAGGTGCGCTGAGTCGCTGGTTGCTTGCCGGCGACGGCAAGAACGCCGACCGCTCAACGGAACGCACGCTGCACCTGTATCACTGTGATCATCTGGGTACGCCCGAAGCGCTCATCAACGAGTCAGCCCAAGTCAGTTGGTCTATCGAACTCGATCCCTTTGGCGCCACGCTTGGCGAACACAACCCGGAGAATCTGCACCAGTCCATCCGTTTTCAAGGCCAGCAATGGGACGAGGAATCGGGATTGCACTACAACCGCCATCGCTTCTATGACACCCACCTCGCTCGCTACATCACTCAGGACCCATTGGGCTTCATGGGCGGCATCCACATGTACGCCTACGCGGGCAACAATCCCCTACGCAACATCGATCCACTGGGCCTGAGGGAAGCTTTCGCCAAATACGGCCCTCCAGCGCCTGAAGTCAACACCGTCGTGTGCGACGGCAATGGCGGCATGAAGGTGCAAGTAAGTGCCAGACAGGCCGCTGTCAAGGATGCTGCCACATGTGGAGTTATCAACTGCATTGAAGTACACGAGAAGCAACACGTGCAGGACCTGAACACGCTCTACAAAAATACCGGCGAGTTGTGCAAAGGTATACCTGCAAATGCGCAGATCGGTTTCGCGAACGCCTGCTTGCGATACATCAGTGAAATCAAAGCCTACGATGCAGGGCTCGCCTGCCTTAAGAAACTGAAAAACAAAGCTTGTCAGGATCTCGTCCAGGAAGCGATCAGGATCTCAGAAATCAGCCTGAGTAACTCCAAACATCTGGCCAAGGACTTCTGCAAGCCTTTTTGAAACACTCATGCCCCCCCAACGGCTTGTCCGAACCACTCCACTTCCACGCATCAGACGTACAAGACCTGAAATGAACAGTGCAATTTCCTCGTCAATGCAAGGGCACCCGGAGTATCCGGCCTGACGAGTGTTTTGTTTTTCTACAATCGAGGCATGACCCTCCCTCTCTACACCCGCGCCCAACAGCTCCCCGAGATCCTCGAAACCCGCATCGCCATTCTTGATGGCGCCATGGGCACCATGATCCAGCGCTTCAAGCTGGGCGAGGCGCAGTACCGGGGCGAGGGCTACAGCGGCCCCGACGGCGCGGGCGAGCGCTTCAAGGACTTTCCGCGTGACGTCAAGGGCAACAACGAACTGCTCTCGCTCACCCGTCCCGACGTGATCCGCGACATCCACGAAAAATACCTCGCGGCCGGTGCCGACCTGATCGAAACCAACACCTTCGGCGCCACCTCCGTCGCCCAGGACGACTACGGCATGGGCGAGCTCGCCCGCGAGATGAACCTGGCCTCCGCCAAGCTCGCACGCGCCGCCTGCGACAAATACTCCACCCCCGACAAGCCGCGTTACGTGGCCGGCGCCCTCGGCCCCACGCCCAAGACCGCGAGCATCAGCCCCGATGTGAACGACCCGGGCGCACGCAACGTCACCTTCGAGCAGCTGCGCGCAGCCTACTTCGAGCAGACCGTCGCGTTGATCGAAGGCGGGGCGGACGTGATCCTCGTCGAGACCATCTTCGACACGCTCAACGCCAAGGCCGCGCTGTTCGCCGTGGAAGAAGCCTTCGACGCGACCGGCGAGGTGCTGCCCATCATGATCAGCGGCACCGTCACCGACGCCTCGGGCCGCATTCTCTCGGGCCAGACCGTGACCGCCTTCTGGCACAGCGTGCGTCACGCCAACCCGCTGACCATCGGCCTGAACTGCGCCCTCGGCGCGACGCTGATGCGCCCCTACATCCAGGAGCTGAACAAGGCCGCGCCGGACACCTTCATCAGTTGCTACCCGAACGCGGGCCTGCCCAATCCGATGAGCGACACCGGCTTTGACGAAACGCCGGACGTGACCTCGCGCCTGGTGCATGAGTTCGCTGCCGAAGGTCTGGTGAACGTCGTCGGCGGCTGCTGCGGCACCACGCCCGACCACATCGCCGCCATCGGCAAGGCGGTGGACGGCACGAAGACGCGCCGCATCTTCTATCCCGAAACGGCCTGATCGAGCGCGCCCAGAAGCGCGTCGAACTTCTCGTCGGTGAGCCACTCGCTGTTGCTCACCGAGACCAGACGCTGCGCCCAGTCGCGCGCGATCATCACGCTGTCGAGCACCGCGCTGCCCAGCAGCGGCGCATAGCGCACGTAGTCCGAGACGATATGCGCGAACGGCAGCGACAGCCCCAGCCCCGATGCCCAGTGCGCGCGCATCAGCGCGTCGCGTGACCTGCGATCGGGCATGCGCAGCAGCAGCACGGGCCAGGTGCCGCGAGCATCCGGCGCGACGTCGCGCACCACCTCCACGCCCGGAATCCCGGCGAGCCGCGCGATGCGTTCTTCGGCGCGTGACTCGGCCTGCCGCAAATGATCCGACAGGCGCGCCAGCGCACGCACGCCGACGCGTCTGCGCCATGTGCCCAGCGTGTGCTGCGGAATGAAGGCATCGAAATCATCGCCTGCGGCGGCGATCCAGTCGTCCTGCGCAAGGCTTCTGCGCAGCGGTGCGCCGTAGGCCCAGTCAAGCGTCGCGGGCCGGTAGATCGCCGCGTGGCCCAGCAGTTCGGCGCTGCGCAGCAGCTCCCAGCCAAGGCTGAAACCGATCGTGCGCCGGTGCATGGCGTAAAGGCCCCGGCGCAGGTCCGCATCGCGCGCGACGAGCACGCCACCCTCATAGGTGGTGAGCACGGTGCTGGCCGCAAGGCTGTAGATGCCGATGTCGCCCTGCAGGCCCACCGCACCGCCCTGCACGCGCGCACCCAACGCCTGCGCGGCGTCCTCGATCACGAACGCGCCAACCATGCGCGCATAGTGCAGCGCCACCCGCACGTCGGCCACACGGCCACCGAGGTGCGTGGGCACGATGGCGAGCGTGCGCTCGCTGCAGAGCCCGCGCAGCATCCCGTCGTCCATGTCGAGCGCATCGGCGCTCAGATCGCACAGCCGCGCCTGCAGCCCGCACTGCGAGATCGCCAGCGCCACCAGCGGGCTGGTGTAGGCGGGAATGATGACCTCGTTGCGCGACGGTGCCAATTTGTGCAGCGTGCGCAGCGCCACCATCAGCGCCGATGTGCCCGAGCATTCAAGCTGCACATCGGGCACGCCCAACCATGCAGCCAGCGCCGCCTCCAGATCATCGTCGCCCCAGGGGCGCAGATCACGCCAGCGCAACGGCAGGCCGGCGGTGGGCGGAACGGTGATGCGGGGGATCTGGCTCATGCGTCGATTGTCCGCCAGTTGCGGCGCGCGCACCGACACCTGCACCTGCACTGGCTGAGCGAAATCCAGAATGGCAAGCCTGCGGACTGCGGCCTAGACTGCCACTTTGCCCGAGCAGTGACGAGGCCCGCCATGTCCACGACCAACGCACGCACCGACATCTCCAACCAGTTCCCCGACTGGACCGATTACAACCTGCTCGCCACCGATCCGGCACTCCAAGCATCGCTCGCCCATGCCGGTGTCGACTGGGCGGAGCCCATGCTCAAGGTCTACGCGCAGCAACTGGGCCACGCGCAGACCTTTGAGCTCGCCGGGCTGGCCAACCGCCACACGCCCGAACTGCACAGTTTCGACACGCGCGGGCAGCGCATCAGCAGCGTGGAGTTTCATCCCGCGTGGCACGCACTGCTCGGCATGTACCGCGAGCGCGGGCTGGTCTCGCTGCCGTTTGAAAACCCGGCTCAGAAAGGCCGCTGGACGGCGTGGGCCGCGGGCTTCTATCTGCACGGGCAGATCGAGCAGGGCACGCTCTGCCCCGCGACGATGACGCAGGCCAGCATCCCGCTGATAGCGCGCGAGCCCGCGCTCTGGGCCGCGCTTGGCGGCAAGCTGATGAGCCATGCCTACGACGCGCGCGATGTGCCCATCACCGAGAAGGCCAGCCTCTGGATCGGCATGGGCATGACCGAAAGACAGGGCGGCTCCGACGTGCGCGCCAACACCACGCTGGCCGTGCCGCTGGATGCGGGCGGGCGCTGCGGCGCGTATCGCATCAACGGCCACAAATGGTTTTATTCCGCACCGATGAGCGATGCGCATCTGGTCGTCGCGCGGCTTTCGCAGGAGGACGGGCCGCTTGGCTGCTTCTTCGTGCCGCGCTGGCGGGACGACGGCAAGCTCAACGCAGTTCACGTGCAGCGCCTCAAGGACAAGGTCGGCAACCGCAGCAATTCGAGCAGCGAGGTGGAGTTCGTCGACGCCATCGGCACGCTGATCGGCGAGGAAGGGCGCGGCATTCCCACCATCATCGAGATGGCGACCTATACGCGGCTCAACTGCGTGCTCGGCAGCGCGGCCATGCTGCGCTCGGCGCTGGTGCAGGCACTCGCGTACACGCGCAGGCGCTCGGCCTTCGGCAAGCATCTGGCGGAGCAGCCGCTGATGCGCTCGGTGCTCGCCGATCTGGCGCTTGAAAGCGAGGCCGCTCTGGCGCTGTCCATGCGCCTGGCCCAGGCGTATGAAGACGAAGATGCGGGGAGCGACCCGCTCGCCCGCGCGTGGAAGCGCGTGATGACGCCGGCTGCCAAGTTCTGGGTCTGCAAGCGCGGCGTGGAACTGAGCGGCGAGGCCATGGAGGTGTTCGGCGGCAACGGCTACGTGAACGAAAGCCTCGTCGCGCGCCTGTTCCGCGAGGCGCCCGTCAACTCGATCTGGGAGGGCTCGGGCAACGTGATGTGCCTCGACGTGCTGCGCGCCCTCTCGCGCGAGCGCGATGCGCTCGAGCAGCTCTATGCCGACTTCAGCAACGCCGCGCTCGACGAGCCGCGCATTGCCAAGGCGCTGCGCGAGCTGCACGCCCTCTTCACCGCGCCGCCTGATCAACTCGAGGGCATTGCACGGCTGCTCGTGCAGCGGCTGGTGCTGATCGCCCAGGCCTGCCTGCTCAAGCGCCATGCCCCGGCCTTCGTGGCCGACGCCTTCATCGCCACGCGCCTGGCCAGCCCCACGGGCATCAACGGCGTGGTGGGCGCCATCGACGTGCGCGGGCTCGACGTGGACGCCATTCTGGAGCGCGCGCTGCCGCAGTGAACGACCGCTTCGCGCGCCCGGACCACCTGCGCCACAATGCACCCCATGCTCCAACTCCACGACATCCAAGCCGCCGCCACCCGCCTACAAGGCCAGGTGCTGGACACTCCCTGCGTCGAATCCAAGACGCTTTCACAGATCGTCGGTGCGCAGGTGTTTCTCAAGTTCGAGAACCTGCAGTTCACCGCCTCGTTCAAGGAGCGCGGCGCGTGCAACAAGCTCGCCCAGCTCTCCGATGAGGAACGCGCGCGCGGCGTGATCGCGATGAGCGCGGGCAACCATGCCCAGGGCGTGGCCTATCACGCCGAGCGCCTTGGCATGAAGGCCGTCATCGTCATGCCGCGCTTCACGCCCGGCGTGAAGGTCGAGCGCACACGCGGCTTCGGCGCCGAGGTGGTGCTGCATGGCGACACGCTCGAAGAAGCGCGCGCCCACGCCTACCAGTTGGCCGACGAGCGCGGGCTGACGTTCGTTCACCCCTACGACGACGAACAGATCGCCGCCGGACAAGGTACGGTGGCGCTCGAAATGCTGGCCGAGCAGCCCGATCTCGACACGCTGGTCATCGCCATCGGCGGTGGCGGCCTGCTCGCGGGCATCGCCACGGCGGCCAAGGCATTGAAGCCCGGCATCGAGCTGATCGGCGTGCAGACCGCGCGCTTCCCCGCCATGGTGAACGCGATCAAGGGCACGCAGCACGAACAGGGCACCTCGACGATTGCCGAGGGCATCGCCGTGGCCAGCCCCGGCAGGATCACGCAGGAGATCATCGCGCGCCTCGTCGACGACCTCGTGCTGGTGCAGGAAGGCGACATCGAACAGGCCGTGCTGATGCTGCTGGAGATCGAGAAAACTCTCGTCGAAGGCGCGGGCGCGGCGGGCCTGGCGGCGCTGGTGCGCTATCCCGAGCGCTTTCGGGGCAAGAAGGTCGGCCTGGTGCTGAGCGGGGGCAACATCGACCCGCTGCTGCTGGCCGCCATCATCGAGCGCGGCATGGTGCGCTCAGGGCGGCTCGCCCGCGTCAAGGTCAGCGCCCGCGACGTGCCCGGCGTGCTTGCGCAGATCACCGCCACCGTGGCGGCGGCGGGCGCGAACATCGACGAGGTCCACCACCAGCGCGCCTTCACGCTGCTGGCCGCGCAGAACGTCGAAATCGAGCTGGTGCTGCAGACGCGCGGCAAGGAACATGTGCAGCAGGTGATCGCGCAGCTGCGCGCGGCGGGCATGGAGGCCGATCTCATGTGAGCACGGGATAAACCCCGCCGCCCGGATTTCCGGCATTCGCTTAAACTCGGGCGACAGATGACAAGGCGGGCATGCAGCCCGCCTTGCATTCATTCACCCATCCATCACCGTCATTTCGCGGAACTGAACGCACGAGGAGACCACCGCATGGCCCACGATCACTCCCATCTGGCCCCCAACGCCGCCGACGTCGAGGCCGCGCACGCCACCGACGTCACCGAAACCGTGGTGCCGATCATCCCGGTCGTGTTGCCTGTGGTGGGCGCGCTGATGATGTTTCTGCTGGCGTTCATTGCGGTGAGCATGGCCTGACCGCTTCGCAAGCTCCTTCGCCAAGACCTGCCATGCAGGTCTTTTTGTTTGTGCGGGCGCTCAATTCGCCAATGAAAACACCAAGGGTTTTTACCTATCAAAATACCGCATTTAGGTGAACGACTATTTTTTGCAATTTCACGATAGTCATTGTGATGTTGCGCTTTTCCTTGTTTCGGTTCGTTGCGCAGCGGATGCGCCAACAAGTTGGCCATATGTCGAACCCAACAGGAAAAAAATATGTTCTTCACACGCGATAACGGGGCAAGAGGGCAAGAGGGAGGGCGCCTGCTGGGCAAGATCTGCAGTGGCGCTCTTGTATTGGCCGTCGCGCTTATTTCAACGGCGCACGCACAGACCACAACGTCGGCGGACTTCCGGGTACATGCCACTCAACCCGACCGCATCGAATACATAGGTGCCCGATCCGCAGTCGTTGGCGACAGTGCCGTGTTTCAACGCTGCACCTTCGGCATGAGTTGGGATGCTGGCAACGCCAAGTGCACAGGATCACCCACCGTCTTCAGCAACATAGCCGACGCGCAATCGGCGGTCGATCAGTTCAACGCCAGTTTCTCCCCTCCACTCACGGGCACCGCTTCTTGGCGCATCGCCAACGTGGACGAACTGCGCTTGCTGTTGTCCACGTCCGCCAGCTCCGCGCCCAAAACCTACGACACGCTGTTTCCCCAAACACCTGCCGACAAATTCTGGAGCAATACCAAGTTCTCCATCTCCAAAACCGTGGACACGGGCAGTTTCATCATCGACTTCGCCACGGGAGAAACCACCGTTTCGCCCACCAATGGCAAGTACATCCGGCTCATCACCGGATACGAGCCCGGCGACACCTTCGTTTTCCAAGTCGTGCCATCCGATCACAGTCTGGTGATTGACGTAGGCAGAAACGGCGATGCCAGCAATACCGGCCGGATTTTCAGCCGCTGCACGTTCGGCATGACGTGGGATGAAAGCACGCAATCCTGCACGGGCACGGCCACAGTGTTCAACACATTTAAAGACGCCGACATGGCGGTGGCGAATTTCAATGCCAGTGGTGGACAGGGTGGTTTCACAGATTGGCGCATCGCGGATCAAAACGAACTCGGCTCGCTCACACCTGGCCCAAACTATCCGCCCGCCACGGCTCCGTTCATTCACGCAATTTTCCCGCAAACCCCCGCGGCCAAATTCTGGAGCAGCAAGAGCTTCTCTATCTTCGGACAGTGGCTGATTGATTTCAACGTCCGTGGTGCGCCGGCGGCTCTCGGTACAGATGGAAAATACATGCGCTTGCTGCGCGGTGGCAACGATGTCATCGTGCTGACCGTCACGCCGCAGACCAACGGGGGCGTTGATCGCACGATTTGGCACAGTACGGTGCCGGGGGAAATGTATTTCATCGCACAGCCCGATCTTGGCTATCGCGTCAAGGGTACCCCTCAAGGCAACAACACGTGCAGGGCCAGTCGAGACCTGACCGCATGGAATCCCGACGGATCATCGAATTCCAACGCGTTCAAGATTTCCGGTGCATCCAAATCATGCAACGTCACGCTTGAATTCGAGCGCATTCCCGACATGTGGTTTGTCACCTCCGCCACCGCGCCAGTAGACGGCTCTGGAGGCACACTCGACTGCTCGCCCGGCATTGGCAAGAAGGATGAAACACTCACCTGCAACGCCGCCCCCGCGCAAGGCTGGCGCACCCAATCCATTCAAGGCTGCCAAGGCCCAGCGACCACAGAAGGCGTGAACAGCTTCACCACCGGCGCGCTTGCTGCCGATTGCGCGGTGACTGCGGCGTTTGCGCCGATCTACGGTCTGAGCCTCACCCAACCCGCCAACGCCACCATCGCCTGCACCCGCACCGACACGGGCGCTGCAGTGGTGGACGGGGACGCATTGATCTCAGGCACGCCGCTGCAATGCACGACAACGCCTGCTTCGGGCTATGTGCTCACAGGCTGGAGCGGCGACTGCGCAGCCAGCGGCAACGCGGGCACCTGCTCCTTCACGACGAGCAGCGCGGCGGCAACCATCTCGGCCACGGTCGTGAAGGCCGACAAGACCTTCTCCGGCACCACCGTTCCCGCAACCGGAGCGGGCGGCACGGCCGTTGCCAGCTTCACGGGCGGCGGCGCGGCTTGCCGCTTTGATGCCAGCGCGACGGGCTTTGTCGCAGCCCCTGCCGAGCCGCCCGAAGGCCAGACCACGCCCCAGGGCATGTTCCAGTTCAAGCTGATCGACTGCGACACCACGCCGGTCACCGTGAACATCGTCTGGCCCGGCCCCGTCAACGGCGTGCAGAAATACGGCAAGGCCAACGCCACAGCCAGCGCCAGCAGCTACTTCGCGCCCACGGCCGCGTCGGCCAGCGGCAATACGACGAGCTTCACCGTGACCGACGGGCAACTGGGCGACGACGACTGGACGCTGAACGGCGTGATCATTGACCCGGTGCTACCCACCGTGGCCGTGCCGCCCCCGCCGACGCCCGTGCCTGCGCTGAGCACCTGGGCGCTGATGCTGCTGAGCCTGTTGGCGGCCAGCTTGGGATGGCGGCAGATGCGCCGCGCACGCCCCTGAGGCGTGGGCACGCAGGCGCAGGTCCTGGCATGCCCGCATGCCGGCCTGCACCATTGCATAACCTCATGCATCGTTTGCATAGTTTTCCATCCGAAAATCAACACAAATCGGAGGCGGGTTCATAAAATTGACACCCCAGCCGACTTGCGCATGGAAGCTTTGAGCGTTGGACCGTCCTCCAACGCCCACCTCCTTCCTCTCTGATGCGCCTGCCGACGGAGCGACGAGCCGTTTTTTCAAAGGCAGTGCGCGCAACAGACTTTTCGGATCCGCGCCTCGCATGACGCTCCGCCCGGTGATGCAGATGTCTGTGCAGCCTTGCGCTTCCTTTGAAAAAACGTTTTTTCATCATTAGGAAGCCCTTCATGAACGCACCCACGATGCAAGGCCTGACCATTCAGGCACCCGCATATGTCAAGAACGCCAAGCTGATCGCCTGGGTCGCCGAAATGGCCGCTCTGTGCAAGCCTGCCAAGATCCACTGGTGCGACGGTTCCCAGGACGAGTATGAGGCCCTGTGCCAGCAGCTCGTCGACGCGGGCACCTTCAAGAAGCTCAACCCCGCCAAGCGCCCCGGCAGCTACCTCGCATGGTCCGATCCATCCGACGTGGCGCGCGTGGAAGACCGCACCTACATCTGCTCGTCCAAGAAGGAAGACGCGGGCCCGACCAACAACTGGATGGCTCCCGCCGAAATGCGCGCGACGCTGAACCCGCTGTTCGACGGCTGCATGGAAGGCCGCACGATGTACGTGGTGCCGTTCTCGATGGGCCCGCTCGGCTCGCCGATCGCGCACGTCGGCGTGGAACTCTCCGACAGCGCCTACGTGGCAGTGAACATGAAGATCATGACGCGCATGGGCAAGGCCGTGTACGACGTGATCGGCACCGACGGTGACTTCGTTCCCTGCGTGCACACCATCGGCGCACCGCTGAAGGCAGGCGAGAAGGACACGACTTCGTGGCCTTGCAACAAGACCAAGTACATCGTTCACTACCCTGAAACCCGCGAAATCTGGTCCTACGGTTCGGGCTATGGCGGCAACGCGCTGCTGGGCAAGAAGTGCCTGGCGCTGCGCATGGCGTCCGTCATGGGTCTGGAGCAAGGCTGGCTGGCCGAGCACATGCTCATCCTCGGCGTGACCAGCCCCGAAGGCAAGAAGTCGCACGTGGCTGCGGCTTTCCCGAGCGCCTGCGGCAAGACCAACTTCTCGATGCTGGTTCCACCGGCAGCGTTCGACGGCTGGAAGGTCACGACCATCGGCGACGACATCGCCTGGATCAAGCCCCAGGCCGACGGCAGCCTGCGCGCCATCAACCCCGAAGCCGGCTACTTCGGCGTGGCTCCGGGCACGAACTACCACACCAACCCGAACTGCATGGCCAGCCTCGACAAGAACGTGATCTTCACGAACGTCGCGCTGACCGATGACGGCGACGTGTGGTGGGAAGGCATGGAAAAGGACCACGAAGGCAAGCTGCCCGGTCACCTGATCGACTGGCAAGGCAAGGACTGGACTCCACAGATCGCCAAGGAAACCGGCGCCAAGGCCGCCCACCCGAACGCCCGCTTCACCGTGGCCGCGACCAACAACCCCGCGCTCGACGAAGCCTGGGACGACCCGAAGGGCGTGAAGATCGACGCCATCATCTTCGGTGGCCGCCGCTCCACCACCGTGCCGCTCGTCACTGAAGCGCGCGACTGGAAGGAAGGCGTCTACATGGCCGCGACCATGGGCTCGGAAACCACCGCCGCCGCCTTCGGCGCGCAAGGCGTGGTGCGCCGCGATCCGTTCGCGATGCTGCCGTTCATGGGCTACAACATGAGCGAGTACTTCCAGCACTGGCTGAACATGGGCGAGAAGATCGAGAAGATCGGTCAGGTCGCGCTGCCCAAGATCTACACGACCAACTGGTTCCGCAAGAACGCCGATGGCAAGTTCGTCTGGCCAGGCTACGGCGAGAACATGCGCGTTCTGAAGTGGATGATCGACCGCCTCGAAGGCAAGGCCGAAGGCCAGCAGACCGCCTTCGGCGTGGCGCCTCAGTACGCTGAAATCAACTGGACCGGCGTGGAGTTCTCTCCGGAGCAGTTCGAGAGCGTGACCAGCATCGACAAGGCCGCATGGGCCGAAGAGATGAAACTGCACACCGAGCACTTCGACAAGCTGGCCTACAAGCTGCCCAAGGAAATGCTGGAAATCAAGGCCGCGCTGGAAAAGCGTCTGGCAGCCTGATCGGCATATTCGCCTGAATCCATCCGGAGTCGTGCTGGCGAGCACCTCCGGATGCCGCATTCCAAGTCAAAAGGAGTCCTGCACCAGCCGGACTCCTTTTCTTTTTGTTACGTCTAACTGACTATCGAAACCCGCACCCTGATAACCTCCTCGATGACATTGGCGATCGCGCCTCTGTCGTTTCATCGTGTGTCGAAACCGAGGGGGAGAATTTCGAATGCCGCGTTTTCCGATTGCTCTGATCGCTGCTGTCTCAGCCTTTTCCATCCATGGTCTCGCATCCGCTCAGGGTGCGCCGGCCCTCGCACCGTATGCCGCGAGCTTCAAGGGCGACAAGGGTCTGACGATCGTCGTTGCGCCCACGGCGGACGACAAGTCGGCGCTGGTGCGCTTGAAGGGGCTCAACAATCCAGTCGATGGAGTCGTGTTTCTGGCCGACAAGGTAACCGAAGGCAAGCGCGTGAGCCTGCGCACCACGTTCGACGGCCGTCCATGGAACATGGTGATCAGCGAGGATTTCGACTCCTGGGGCGGCAGCTACCAGCGCACCGTGGCCTATCTGCCCGCCGTGCGCGACGGTGTGCCGATCTTCTATGAGGAAAAGGCCTCCAAGGGGCTGGACCTCAAGGGACTGGTCAAGACGTACGAGAAGCAGAAGAGCGACGGCGTGCAGGAAAAGCTCGCACGCTTTGACCGCGCCAGGTTCGTGAGCTCCACCGAGTCACGCCTGAAAGCGGTCGACGACAAGGCGAGCAAGGCCTGCGGCGTGCCGGTATCGACCAAAGTGAATTGGGACAGCCTCAAGGAAGACCAGCTCAAGAACCTGAGCATCGCCGGCTATTGCTCGACCATGGCCGAGGCCGTGGGCCAGACCTGCCAGCAGGAGGCCTCATTCAAGGGCAAGGCGGCCAAGTATGCGGCGATCACCTGCCAGTTCGGTGACAAGCTCAATCTGAACCAGCAGGGCGAGCGTACCGTGTTCACCACGGTCGAGGGCGCGCCGAATCAGGACGATTTCGCGCGCCAGTATCTGCGCAACCAGTAAGCGCCATCGGCGCCTGCGCGAACAAAAAAGCACTTCAACATGGAAGTGCTTTTCGCTGGACAGGCGGCGTGATCACCGCTTCGTCAGGGCTCCGAAGAGGAGCGCTCAGTCGTAACGACGAACGTTTTCCACTGCCAGGCCGTTCATCGCACGGCTCAGGTCGGCGATGCGGCGCGCTTCACGCAGCGCGCTGTTGTAATGACGCTCTTCTTCCTTGGCGCGGCGACGGGCTTCGAGCCAGTTGGTGCGGGCGAGGTTGAACGCATTCACCACGCGGTAGGTGGAGCTTCCCAGCAGCAGGAACAGGTCCAGCAGGGGAGAGTGCGCAACGGAAGAACCATTGTTGCGTGCGCGGAAAGTGCTCAGGTTTTCAGCCGCGCGCTGCACGCGCTCCAAACCCGCATGGGTGGCGTGAGCGTCTGTACGTACATAGCTTGTCATGATGTGAACCTTTGGTGTCTGCCGGGCTGTTTCGAGATGAATTCCCCGACAGAACCGTTATCATAGGGTTAACCCTAGTTCATTTCCACTTTATATTTTGAATCTCAGTCATTCACATGAGTGATGATTGCAGCTGTGACTCCTCCGTTCAATTTCCGCTCTCTTGACCTGAATCTACTGCGCGTGTTTGACGAGGTGATGGCAGAGCGCAATCTCACGCGCGCGGCCAGCAACCTCTCGATCACCCAGCCGGCCGTCAGCAATGCGCTGCGCCGTCTGCGCGACCTGCTTGCCGATGAGCTGCTGGTGCGCAAGGGCCACGGCGTCGAGCCCACACCGCGCGCGCTGGCGATCTGGCCGGTGGTGCGCCAGTCGCTCGAGATGCTGCAGCAGTCGCTGGTCCCCGACAGCTTCGACCCCGCCACGGCCACCTCGCCACTCGTACTGGCCATGGCCGACTCGACCGCCGCCACGCTGATCCCGCCGCTGGTCGAGATCGTAGAGCGCGAGGCGCCTGGCCTGGCGCTGCGGGTGGTGCCGCTGATCAACCGCGACCCACGGCATCTGCTCAACGAGGCTTCCGCGGATCTGGCTGTGGGCTATTTTCCGGCCGTGCTCGCCGATCTCACCGCCGAGGCGCAGTCGGGTGGTCTGCCCGAGTACGAAACCCGCCGCCTCTATGACGGTCAGTATGTGGCGGTGATGCGAAAAGGCCACACTCTCGCGAACGGGCCGCTGTCACTGGACGACTATTGCAACGCCCGGCATCTGCTGGTGAGCTTTTCAGGGCAGGCGTGGGGCTTCATCGACGAGGCGCTCGCGCTGTTGGGCAAACAACGGCGCATCGCCTTGACCGTCAACCAATACGCCACCGCTGCAAGAGTGGTTGCTCACTCCGACATGGTGACCGTACTGCCCAAGCACTTCGTCCCACTGACCGGCATTGCCGATCAGCTGCAGCAGCAGCCGCTGCCGCTGGATGTGACGGCCGTGCATGTGGATGCGCTGTGGCTGCGCCGCAGTCGGCATCTGGCGGCCACCGCCTGGCTGCTGGGTGCCTTCCAGCGCGCAACACATGCGCTGGCCTGACGGGGCCAGAGGTCAGTACAGACGTCGGGCCCAGCCGTCCATGTGGCGGATCACCTGCCACTGCGCCAGCCAGAGCGCGAGATATCCCCAAGACTCGAACAGCTCCTCGGCCACGATCAGCGCCGAATGCTGGATGAAAGGCAGGTGGACCAGACCGTGCCCTTCCGCCACCGTGGACAGCACGATGCAGACGACCAGCACCGCAAGACGGAACCACGGCCAGGCGTGCTCGCGCTGCAGCACCAGCAGCACGCGGCTGAATGCCTTGTTGCGCCACATGCCGATCACGCCGGTCAGCAGCAGCGCCAGGCAGACCCAAGGCACCGCCGGGCGATACCAGAGCACGCGGGAGCTGATCACCGGCCCGTGGTCATCGAACCCCATGGGAGGCAGAAAGGCCGCGCCCCACGCGAGCTCACGCCCCGCAAGGATCAGCCAGATCATGGCCGCCATCCACCAGAGCGAACGGGCGGCACGGCCGGTCTGGCGCAGCGCAGCCCAGAGCGCCGTCAGACATCCCGCCAGCAGCAGCACGACCTGCGCATTCTCGAGCGGCCCGTTTTCCCAGCCCCAGTGGCTCGGCAATGCGGCGGACAATGGCAGCGCGGACGCGACGCCCATCAGGAGAATCCCGTTCCAGAGACTGTCCGATCCATCGTGTCCTCGATTCCGTCCACCGCGCGGCGCAGCCTCAGTCAATGAAATATGTTTTATGTTTGACAAAGCAATCGGCACACAATGATTGAAAAACGCGCAAAGACTCATGATCGACGCGCTATTGTCATTTTCCCTCATTAGTAATACCTGTTTCACATGCGGCTTCAGTTCCTGTCCGACCTGCACCTCGAGACCCATCCTCGATTCCAGCCCAGCCCGGCACCGGGCGCCGACGTTCTGGTGCTCGCGGGCGATGTGGGCTCTTACCAGCAGGGCTCGCGCCTCACGGACGAATATTTCGGGCTTGAGCGTTTTTCGCCACTGCCCCAGTTCGCGCACTGGCCGACGCCGGTGATCTTCGTGCCCGGCAATCACGAGTACGACGGCCTCGATTTCGACGAGGCCCACGAACGCCTTCGCCGCAGCTGTGACAAGCTGGGGCTGATCTGGCTCGAGCGCGAGACGCTGGAGATGACGGGCGTGCGCTTCATCGGCACCACGCTCTGGAGCGACTTCGACGCACTCGCGCAGGAAGACGAGAAGTCCCACCCAGCGCGCTATCTGCAAAAGCGCGACAAGGCGTTTCGCGCCGCCAACTTCTATCTGCGCAAGACCGGCGGCACCCGGAGCGGCGAGCCGTTTCTGGCGGAGCAGATGCGCGAGCAGGCACTGGTCTGTCAGGAATGGCTCAGCCACGCGCTCAAGACGCCCAGCGACGCAGACTCGACCGTCGTCATCACCCACTTCGCGCCCAGCCTGATGAGCGCCGACCCGCGCTACGGCCTGGTGCCCGGCACCGCAGGCTTCTGCAACGCGCTCGACCACCTGCTGCCTTATGCCGATCTGTGGATCCACGGCCATCTCCATGCGCCAAGTGACTACACCGTCACCGGACCTCGCACCGACGGACACACCGGCAAATGCCGCGTGGTCGCCAATCCGCTGGGGTACGTGGTCAAGGGAGAACAGGAGACATTTCTGCCGCACCGCTGCATCGACCTCTGACCTGTCCCAATGATGTGCTCCCCACGCATTGCGATCCATCAACCGATCACCAAGTTGACTCAAGTCAAGCCCCTGATTTTCATCGGCACGTAACCTGAGGTCACTCACTCACATGGAGATAGTTGATGAAGATCCTGCTCGCAGTTGACGGAAGCCCCTACACCAAGAAGATGCTCGCCTATCTGGTGACCCACGAGGCCACGATGAGCGAATCGGTGGAATACACCGCGCTCACCGTCTGCCCCGAAGTGCCCCCCCGCGCCCGCAAGGCGCTCGGCAAGGCCACGGTGGACCAGTACTACACCGAGGAATGCGACAAGATCCTCAGCCCGGTCCTGAAGTTTCTGAAGAAGCACGCGATGAACGTGGATTCGCTGTCCAAGGTCGGCTCGGCCGGTGACACCATCGCCAAGATCGCCGAAGCCGGCAAGTACGACCTGATCATCATGGGCACGCACGGCGTGGGCGCCCTGAACAAGCTGGTCATGGGCTCGGTCAGCACCAAGGTGCTGGCCCAGTGCAGCGTGCCGGTGATGCTGATCCGCTGATCACACCGATCCGTAAACGCCAAAAGGGCCGCCACTAGCGGCCCTTTTTTCGTTCCTGCACCGCCCTTTTTCGCAACGAAGGCAAGGGCGAACATGACACGAAAGTGCAGAATGGCCGCTCTGCTCTCTTCGCTGTCGAGAATCTCCATGAAGCGACTGCTGCCCGTTCTGCTATGTCTGACCCTGCCTGGCGGCGCCGCCCTGGCCAACGCGTTCCAGCCCGTCACCCGCATCTCCTGCCCCGACGGCGACTTCATCGTCGATGCCCGCCCCTTCGAATGGAACGAAGGCGGTAGCTCGCGAGTCGCCATGCGCTACCGGTTTCGCGGCATCACGCTCGACGCCCTTCAGTACGAGCTGTACTACAAGAATCTCGATGCCTACCTGCATCAGGGCCAGCCCGCCATCTACAACCTCGGGCTCGAATTGGATCTCAGCGGCAACAGCAAGACCTACGGCCCCGACCGGGGAGACACGCTGTATCTGCCGCCCTCCCGTTTTCCAACCGCACAGGTACAGCGTCTGGCCACCTGCCTTGCGGGTCGCCAGACACAGATCCGGCGTGACATGAAACGCGCTGAAATCCACGGATCTGCCCTGCTGGGTCTGATGAAGACCCGCGCACATCCGCCAGTCACCGGCATCGCGCGCATCGTCGCGGCCGATGCGCCGCTGCTCGGCGTCTACCAAAGCAATGGCAACATGATTGTGGTCGAGCGTGACGGCCGCGTCCTACTGCACTCCAACTCCACCGTCAACAACCCCATGCATGTGGTTCAATGGGGCGAGGTGGCAACCGGCCACGCGCCCCGGACCACGCTACGTCTGCGCCGCAGCATCCAACTCAATGGAATTGACTACGACGGCCAGCATTTGCTGAAGGAAAAAGACCAGCGCGGCCACCGGCTGAAGGAAGATTTCGAGGTGCAGTGGCAATGAGCACGGACACGGCCCGACCTCCCACAATGCCGCCAGCCGTGCGGCAATTCATCACGGATGCCGTCGTCTGCGGCGACATGGCGCTGCCGTTTCACTACGGTGCGCCTGACGACTGGCAACGCCTTCAGGTCGGCTTTCGCGTTCACGGCATCACGGGGCAGGACCTGACCGGCAATGTGCCCGGCGCATGGCAGCCTGGCTGGCACGTGATCGCACTCAATGGTTTTGATGACCCGTTTTTCATCGATCTCGGCGAAGCCAGCGCGGGCTTTCCGGTGTATTTCGCGCCGATAGGGGTGGGCCGCTGGAATGCCGTCCCAGCGGCTCCCGATCTCGAACGATTCAGTGCCATGCTTCAAACGCTCGCCGCCTTGGGCGACGACGATGCGGCCGCACTCGCCTTCATCGAACCCTTTGCAACCGCAGACAACACCCTGTGGAGCGAGGTCCGCTGCAATCGCCTCGAAGCCAGATCGACACGAGAAGAAGTTGAGTCCATCCCCGCGTCTATGCCACCCACGGATCCGGATCTTTGGCAACGCGGCACGCTGCTGCTCACCCATGTGGGGCCCAACCGGCTCAAGGTCATGCATGTCCTCAAGCAGGCACTCCATCTCACGCCGACCGAAGCGCTGGCCTTGATCGGCAGGCTGCCGGTGACTCTCGGGTGCGACTACAGAATCCGCCTGCGCGGGCTGTGCGAATCGCTCACAGCGCTTGGTGCCACGCTCGAGTTCGCGCGCGATGGTGACAGCGACACGCCACCAGAGTGACGTTCACTGCTGCTCAATCACCCGCTTCTTCGGCATCTCCCTGCTGCGCCACCGCGTGCACGATGACCACATAGCCCGCCATCTAAGCCACCAACGATTGACTGGCCGCCTGCGTCAGCGCGTCCGCCAAGGCGTCCAGCACCTCGGATTCGAGATTCCAGGAATGCCAATAGAGTTGGATCGGCAGCTTGAACCCCGGTGCCAGATCCACGAGCAGACCCTTGGCGATCATCGGGGCGACCATCAACTCGGGCACCACCGTCACACCCCAGCCTGCAGCCACCGCACGCACCTGCCCCTCAGAGCTTGGCACGAAGATGCTCGCCAGCGACACCCGTTTGAGTCCGAAGCGTCGCGCGACAAACTCGGCCTGCATGTCGTCCTTGCGATTGAAGCAGATGAACGTCACGTCGCGAAAATTGTGGGCGCTCAGGCCACTTGGCAACTGGCTTCTCACGAATTCCGGCGACGCCACCGCCACATATTCCATCGCCCCGAGCGGCAACACCCGGCACCCGCGCAGCGGCTGCTTGAGCGTGGTGACGCAGCCCAGAACCTGCCCCGAGCGCAGCCATTCCTGCGTGAAATCCTGATCGTCGGTGATGATTTCGATGGGCAGGTTGCGCCGCGCGAGCGGGGTGAGCGCATCCAGCGCCCAGGTGGCGATGCTGTCCGCGTTGATAGCAATGGAGATGCGCTCCTCGTCGCGGGTGCCTCCGGGCGAACGCGGCGCCAGATCCTGCAGATCGCGCTCGAGATCCGCCCGCAGCAGGCGCATCTGCTTGGTGTGCTTGAGCAGCAACTGCCCCGCGTTGGTCGGTCGCAGCGGTCTGCTGCGTACGATCAGCACCGAGCCCACCTGCGCCTCCAGCGCCCGCAGTCGCTGCGACACTGCCGACTGGGTGACGTTCAGTCGCTGCGCGGCGCGCTCGAAGCCGCCCTCCTCGACAATCGCGGCAAGACATTCCAGCGCGGCAGTATCGTAAGTGTTCATTCGCTTCGGTGAATTGAAGTATTAGGAAAACTGATGTTTTTTGAATAACTTTAATTTCACTTTTATTTGTGCGCAATAGCCAGCACACTCGCGGTCATGAAAACCATCGTCCTCGGCGCCGGCATCATCGGCATCTCCACCGCGTGGCACCTGCTTGAGCGTGGCCATGAAGTCGTTGTCGTCGATCGCCAGCCCGATGCGGCGCTGGAGACCAGCTTCGCCAACGGTGCCCAGATTTCGGTGAGCTATTGCGAGCCCTGGGCCAATCGGGAGGCGCCGCTCAAGGCCATCAAGTGGCTGTTCGACAAGGAAGCGCCACTGCTGCTGCGCCCGCAGATGGACCCACATCAGTGGAGCTGGCTGCTCAAGTTCCTCGGCCAATGCAACGACACGGCCTTCGAGCGCAACGTCCAGCAGATCGTCGCGCTGGGCGCCTACAGCCATGCGGCGCTCAAGGAAATGATCGGCAAGACGAATTTCGAGTTTGAACGCCTCGAGCGCGGCATCGCCCACTTCTACACCGACCAGAAATCCTTCGACGCCGCCGGCGATGCCGTGGAAGTCATGCGCCGCTACGGCGTGCAGCGCCGCTTGGTCAGCAAGGAAGAGCTGTTCAAGATCGAGCCTGCGTTCAAGGCATACGGTGAGCACATCACCGGCGGCACCTTCACCAGCACCGACGAAAGCGGCGACGCTCGGGTGTTCACCCAGAAGCTCGCTCAACTCTGCGCAGAGCGCGGCGCGCAGTTCCTATACAACCACGACATCGTTCGCCTGAACAAGGTCGGCGATGCGGTCAAGTCGGTCCATGTCCGTGCCCGCACATCGGCGGACGGCGGTCCAAGCACCCTCGAACTCAAGGGTGACGCCATCGTCGTGGCCTGCGGCAGCTACACCGCCCCGATGCTGCGCACCGTCGGCATCAACGTGCCGATCTATCCCGGCAAGGGCTACAGCGCAACCTTCAGCATCCTCAAACCCGATGAGGCACCGTTCGTCTCCACCATCGACGACGGCAAGAAAGTCGCCATCAGCCGACTGGGCAACCAACTGCGCGTTGCGGGCACCATCGAGCTCGGCGGCTTCGACCACGACCTCGACTCCCCCGTCGCCCGTGCCCGCTGCCACATGCTCTCGCGCCGCATCGAAACCATCCTGCCAGGCGTCTGCGACACCCGCACACCCGAAGAGGGTGGTAATCCTCAATACTGGACCGGCCTGCGCCCCGCCACGCCAACCAACATCCCGCTGATCGGCCGCACGAAACTCAAGGGCCTCTGGATCAACTCCGGCCACGGAACCCTGGGCTGGACCCACGGCGCAGGCTCCGGCAAGGCCATGGCCGAGCTGATCTGCGGCGAACGTCCTGCAATGGCATTCAACTTCGCAGGATACGAAACCTCGCCGTCGGCCATCCACGCCACTCCGAGAACCGCTTGATCTTCTCAGAAGCAAGCAGAAATCAAAAGAAAAGCGCGAAGTAGAAATACTTCGCGCTTTTTTTGTCGCACCGGCACAGGTGCAGCGAAATGACGAACACATCTCTTCAGGCCTGTCTTGCAGCAAGTGGCCTACACCAGCGACTGATTCCTATCTCAGCACAAGACGATTGAACAAAGCGTTGTGGATGTTCGGGGATTGATATCGCCCTCTTCTGCTTGGAATTTGCTTCCCCGCAAAGCAAAACGCCCCTAACTCAAATGAGCTAGGGGCGGTTTGGGCTGTAAGAGCCTGACGATGACCTACTTTCACACGGGAGTCCGCACTATCATCGGCGCGAAGTCGTTTCACTGTCCTGTTCGGGATGGGAAGGAGTGGTACCAACTTGCTATGGTCATCAGGCATAACTTGGAGC
>NZ_JADKYZ010000004.1 GCF_015354245.1 Diaphorobacter caeni | reverse complement strand
ACCGACCGGATAACCAATCAAACCACATCAACCTGCCGCATCCGTCGTTTCCAACCTCGGCAGCGAAGCCTTGTATTCTACACCGAGTTTTGCGACCCAGAAGAAGAAATCCAAGATTTCTTTTTTCCCCGCCACCCAGAGACATCGCCGAATCACCGGCAACCACCTCTTTGTAGCGAAGTCCTCTATTCTATACCGATTTTTGAACCAACCGGAGAAGTTTAGAAAACTTTCTTCAGATCAACTTGCAGCATCTTCGGATCTCTCCGCAATCAGCGCGTTCTTTCTGAGGAAGGGCGCAAGTATAGCCCTGAAAAGGGGCGTCAAAGTCGTTCCGATGACTTTTTGCAAGATATTTCCGAAATGGGCTTCCAAGCGACCTTGCCCGCCTCCCTTGGGGAGATTGCCTCCCTATATAGAGGCCCCGTGCCCAGCTCAGTGCACGTTGCGCCGGTGATTCAGAAAGTCGACGAGCAGACCATCGAAATCCTCGGGCGATTCCAGCTGCGGCCAGTGGCCGATGCCGGGCAAGGTGATGGTGCTGGCGTCCGGCAGGATCTGCGCCAGCGCTTCGAGCGCCTCAGGAGGAGTGCATACATCCTGTGCCCCGCCTATCAGCAGGGTAGGCATCGACACATGGGCCAGTGCGGCCGCATTGCGCTGAAAGCCGGGCAAGGCCTGCAACGCATGTCTGTAGATCAGTGGATGGACCTCGGTCAGTGCGTGCCGGATCAGACGCACTCCTTCGGGCATGGCCTTGCCTCCTGTCTGCATGGGGACGATGCGGTCGGCGATCTGCTCCATGCCGAGCCCCTCGTCCAGAGCGGACAGACGCGTGTCGACCCAGACCTTGCGTGAAGCGTCGTCGAGCGGCGGGCCGCCTGCGCAGAGCACCAGACGTTTGACCTGGCTGGGATCGCGCATTGCCGCCTCGAGCGCCACCATCGCCCCCAGTCCGTGCCCGACGAGCGTGACCTTGTTCTTCACCTGCAGTGCGTCGATCAATGCCAGACAGCTCTGCGCCAGCGACTTGATGCTGTAGGGCTCGCTCGGCGGGGTATAGCCATACCCCGGCAGGTCGACGGCGACGGCGCGGTAGCCCTGACTTGCCAGCGACTCCACCGAGGGCGAGAAGGTCAGGTGTCCGCCATCGGCGTCGTGCAGCATGATGACGGTATGGCCATGACCGAGCATCGAGAAACGGGGAAGAATTGCCATGCTGTGCTCTTTATTCGAACCCTTTCGGCAGCAGGCCGATCGGTTGCGGACAATAATAGCCCAGTCATTTCATCCAATATCCCGACCCTGTTTTGGCGCCTGTCGCCACGATTTCGTGAATCGCAACTCTTCTTCGCACATGGCTCCGGCCGAGGCTCAGGCGCCCCACTTTTCATCACGTCATTTTCGTGATGCGCTGGGCATGTTCGCCACGGGCGTGACCGTCGTCACCGCCCACACCGGCAACGGCCAGTTGATCGGGCTGACGGCCAATTCGTTCAACTCGGTGTCGCTGGAGCCCCCACTGGTGCTCTGGAGTCTGGCGCGCAAGGCCGCTTCGATGCCGATGCTGTGCGAGGCGACGCACTACGCGATCAATGTGCTCACCGCCGATCAGCAGGGCCTTGCCGAGCAGTTCGCGCGGCGCGACATCGACCGCTGGGCGGGTGTGGACTTCAGCTTCGGCAAGAGCGGCGCTCCGCTGCTCTCCAACGTGGCCGCGACGTTTGAATGCTTCAACCGCAGCCGTTACGACGAGGGCGACCACATCATCTTCGTCGGGCAGGTGGAGCACTGCAGCCATCACCCTGATTCGTCGCCCCTGCTCTATCACGGTGGCCGCTTCTTCACCGAACACCTGCTCGGCGACGCCGCGGTGGCGGACGAGAAGGAAGCCGCCCGCTGATCCACTGATCGACGGGCACATCGGACCGCACAAAGACAAGCGGGCCTTGGCATGCACAGCCAAGGCCCGCTTTTTTTCACGAACGCATCATTCAAAGAACGATGACACGCCGACGCCGCCTACTTGGCCGGCGCTTCGGGCAGTTCGATCTTCACTTCCAGGATTTCCAGATTGTCGGAACGCTCCAGGTTCACCTTGATGTCGTCCGCGTTGATCGACACGTATTTGCTGATGACGGCCACCAGCTCGCGCTGAAGCGCTGGCAGGTAGTCGGGCTGGCCGACATTGCGGCCGCTGCGTTCGTGCGCGAGGATGATTTGCAGACGCTCCTTGGCGACCGAGGCGGTTTTCTTCTTCTCCCCGAGCAGGAAGGACAAAAGCGACATCACCCTTACCTCCCGCCGAAGATGCGTTTGAAGAAACCGGGCTTTTCAGCGTCGGTGAAGCGCATGGGTTTTTCCTCGCCGAGGAAGCGGGCGACCACATCCTTGTAGGCTTCGGACACATCCGTGCCCTTGAGGTGGATCGCGGGCAGGCCCTGGTTGGAAGCCTGCAACACGTTTTCCGATTCGGGGATCACGCCGATGAGCTTGATGCGCAGGATGTCCTGGATGTCCACCAGGCTCAGCATCTGACCGTCTTCCACGCGATTCGGGTTGTAGCGCGTGATCAGCAGGTGTTCCTTGATGGGCTCGAGGCCTTCAATGGCGCGCTTGGTCTTGCTGCCGAGCATGCCGAGAATGCGGTCGGAGTCGCGCACGGACGAGACTTCGGGGTTGGTCACCAGCAGCGCCTCGTCGGCGAAATGCATGGCCATGAGCGCACCGCTTTCGATGCCGGCAGGTGAGTCGCAGACGATGTATTCGAAGTCCATGTCGGCCAGATCCTTGAGGATCTTGCCCACGCCTTCCTGGTTGAGCGCTTCCTTGTCACGCGTCTGGCTGGCGGCCAGCACGAACAGGTTGTCGCACTGCTTGTCCTTGATGAGGGCCTGATTCAGGTTGGCCTCGCCCTGGATCACGTTGATCAGGTCATAGACGACGCGGCGCTCGCAACCCATGATCAGGTCCAGATTGCGCAGACCGACGTCAAAGTCGATCACGGCGGTCTTGTGGCCGGCAAGCGCCAGGCCGGAGGCAAAGGCGGCACTGGTGGTGGTCTTGCCCACGCCACCCTTGCCGGAGGTCACGACGACGATTTTGGCCATGTTATGCACAGTCCTTGCTTCGGTTTTTCAAAATTAAAAATGGGTTCGGTCGTTGCCGGCGCATGATGATTCGGCTCCCTCTCACAGTGGCTCGATGAGCAGTTTCTCGCCTTCGAGACGGACCTGCGCGGGCTTGCCCAGAATCTCGGGCGGCAGATCGGTCTCGATGGGGCGGTACATGCCGGCGATGGAGACCAGTTGCGCCTCCATGCAGGTGCAGAAAATGCGCGCGTCGGTATTGCCGCGTGCGCCCGCGATGGCGCGGCCGCGCAGAGGCGCGTAGACGTGGATATTGCCATCGGCGATCACCTCGGCGCCAAAGCTGACCATGGCCATGACGATCAGGTCGCCACCACGCGCATAGACCTGCTGGCCCGAGCGCAGTGGCTTGTCGACCACCAGGGTGACGACTCCGTCGCCGGGCACTTCAACGGGCACCGGCACTTCGCGCACCACCTCGACCTCGCGGATCACCTCGCGCACCTCGGGGCGGACGGATTTCTCGCGCGTCGGCGCATCGGGCGCGGCGATCAGGCCGGCGTCGTGCGCGGCCTGCATCTGCTCGGCGCTGCCGCCGCGGACTGCCACGGGTTGCGTGTGATGGGAGCGCAGCTCGGAGACGACGGCGGCGAAGTCGATCGGCTCGTTCGCTTCCCGCAGCGCGGTCAGGTCGATGAGCACCGGGTCGTTGTCGAAGAATTCGGGATCGTCGGCCAGACGCGCCGCCAGATCGGCGGCAAAAGCGGAGACATCCGGGCTCTTGAGCATCACGGCCACCACCGGCAACTGAGCGCTCTTGAGGTCAAAACTTGTGCGGGACTGACCCGCAGTATCAACGGCCATGAACAGAAGTGGTGGGAATCACGATATCGGCACGCGCGCGAACAACAGGAAAGCCATAAGCGCAGCCACCGGAAGGTGAATCTGCTTGCGGACTTTGCGCGGCGAGCTGATGAGCCCAGACAGGTCGCCAGACCACGGAAAGGTCGCAAACAGGCTCATTAATGGCGAAGTGTACCGTGTGCGGCGCTCCCGGCTGCATCCGGACGTTTCCCAAGATGCATCGAATGCAGGTTTCCTGATCGATGGAATCACGCGATCACGCTGGCTGTCACGATATTGACATGGCGCGCGGGCAAATTGCATCGCTTTGCAACCGAAGGCCTCGCAGGCCGCTCCCCCCGTGAATCCACCACGCCTGTCCGCGCTCCGCGCCACTTCCGCCGCCACGTTCGTCTTGCTGGCCTCGTCCTCCATGGCTGCGGACTTTGTCAGCGGCAATTTCGTGGCCTATCGCGTGGGAGCGCAAACGGGCGCGCGCTCCATTCATCTGGACGAATACCGCGCCGACGGCAGTCTGGTACAGAGCGTGGCGCTGTCGTCTGGCACGTTGGCTTCGCTGGCTGCCAGCACCACCGGCTCGGAGGGCCTGCTCAACCGCTCGGCGGACGGCAAGTGCCTGACCGTGCCCGGCTACGCGTCACCGGCCGGAGCGACCACGCTCAAAGGCTCGGGCACTTCCGTCGCGCAGCGCGCCGTGGCGGTGGTTGGCATCAATGCAACCGCGCCCGGTGAGCTCAGCCTGATGGGCGCCACCGCCTTCAACACGGACTCGATCCGCAGCGCGATCAGCAGCGACTGCACGGCCATCTGGGCAAGCGGCAACGGAGACAAGAACGGCAAGG
Organism: Diaphorobacter caeni; assembly: GCF_015354245.1. GTDB lineage: Bacteria > Pseudomonadota > Gammaproteobacteria > Burkholderiales > Burkholderiaceae_C > Diaphorobacter_A > Diaphorobacter_A caeni. The sequence continues at coordinate 567,186 of NZ_JADKYZ010000004.1, read as the reverse complement.
GCGTCTGGTTCACCACGCAGAGCAGCGGCACGCCCGGAATCCTCAACGCGACGAATGCCCAAGGACTCTCGATCCGCGATGGCCAGTTGTACGTATCGTTGGCCGGTGGCGGCACGCTCAACCGGCTGGGCGACCATCTGCCGCAGAGCGGAGCGCCCACGGCCACCCCGGTGTCCGGACTGTCCGCCAACAACTTTCGCGGCATCGCCTTCGTCCGACTGAACCCGCAATCGTCCACCGCCGACACGCTGTACGTGGCGGCCAACGACCTCAAGCCCACTCCCGCGATCCAGAAGTACACATGGGACGGCAGCACCTGGACTGCGCGCGGCAAGGCCGAGCTCAGCGGCGTGCACGGCCTCGTCGCCATGCCCACGGGCGACGGCCATGCGATGCTGCTGGCCACCGATGACAGCGGCCAGCTGTTTCGCCTGTTCGACACCTCGGGCCCTCAGGGCAGCCTGAGCGGCACGCCCGCGCTGATCGCCAAGCCCGCCAGCGGCGAGGCCTTCTACGGCCTGGCGCTCACCCCCGAAGCCGCACCCCCGGCTGCCGTGCCTGCGGCTCCCACGGCGGTCAGGCTCGCGAACCAGAACGGCAGCGGCGCCACCGTCCAGTGGACCGCTCCTGCTTCGGGTGCCGCCGTGGCCTTCTATGTGGTCGAGTCCTCGCGCGACGGCTTCGCGACCATCGACCAAAGCACGGCGTCGACGTCGACCACCGCCACCCTCGCCAATCTGGCCAGCGGTTCGCAGACGGTTCGCGTGCGCGCCGTCAACAGCCTCGGCGGCAGCGCAAGCGCCGTGTCGGGCAACGTCGTGATCGGCGAGCCGCCAGCGACCTCGCTGGTCGACAACGCCGCCTACTCCGGCGTGGTGCTCGATCCGAACGACGCGCTCGCCAACGAGGGCCTGCGCTTCACGGTGAGCGATCCGGTGGGCAGCGCGGCCGCGGTCGGCGTCACGGCCAGCTCGAGCGCGCCTGGTGTCATCTCCCAAGTCGCGGTCACCAACGACAACGGCAACGTCACGCTCAGGCTCACGCCGCAGAGCGTGGGCTATGCCGACATCACGCTGACCATCACCGGCACAAGCGGCGCGAGCATCACGCGCACGCTGCGCTATGCCGCGTCGGCGAACACGGCGGCGACCGCCGGCACACGCTGGTTCGCGGGCCGCTCGGACGCGTCTTCCGCGCTCATCACGGCCAGCGGCTCCATGCTGGTGGTCGATGACGAGGCGCCCGGCAAGGACGCATCGGGCAATGCGCTCTCGGGCGGCAACGCGATCTTCGGCTACGACCCACAGACCGGCGGCCTGCCCGCCAGCCAGCTGGTGCCCGACGCGTCGCTGGGCCTGTCGGTCTCGGCCAGTTGCAGCAACAGCGGTTTCACCGGTCTTGCCAACTGCAGCGCCGATGGCGAGGTCGATCTGGAATCGAGCTTCCAGGTGGGCGAGCGCATGTATTTCGCGGGCTCGCATTCGAACAACAAGAACGGGCGCTCGCGTCCCGACCGCTGGCGTTTCTTCGCGGTCGATGCAGGCAGCGGCGGCGTGACCGGCCATTACCAGTGGCTGCGCGAGGATCTGCGCGCGTGGGATGCCAGCAACGCGCACGGTCTGGGCGCGGACTATCTGGGTCTGGTGTCCAGCTCCGACGGAGGCGACAAGAACCCGCTCAAGGCGCCGGAGACCGACACGCTGTCGGGCTTCTCCATCGAAGGCAGCACGACCAGTCCCGACGACGGCCAGCTCTGGCTCGGCTTTCGCGCTCCGCTGGTGAGCGCACCCGGTCAACCGGCGGTCACCTCCGATGTCGCCAACAACCGCACGCACGCGCTGATCATTCCTGTGGACAACTATGCGGCCATGCCGGATTCGACGGGCGGCACCAAGGGCGCCGCCAGGATCGCCGCGCCGATTCGCCTCGATCTCGCCGGACGCGGCATCCGCGAGATCCGCAAGAATGCCAATGGCGAATACCTGATCATCGCCGGTCCGCCCAACAGCGCCAACGGCACGGCGCCGCGCGACTTCCGCCTGTACTCATGGGACGGGCGCGTGAGCAGGGACGGCCTCGCGCTCAATGTGCGCGCACTGGCCGCCGATGTGGGCGCATTCACGCCACCGAAAACCGCCTGCTCGGCAGAGGGCATCGCCACGCTGCCGGCTCAGCTTGCCGATGGCGGCACGGCCACCCTCATCAGCGACTGCGGTGACGCGGATTTCTATGCCGACGGCAGCGCCGCCAAGGACCTGCCCTACGCCGCGTGGAAGAAATTCCGCAGCGACGTCGTGAACATCGCCCCCCTGCCCACCGTCGCGTTGACCGGCACGGCGACCACCGCCTCCGGCGCGAGCCTCTCGGCGCAAAGCGCGCACAACGGCACGCTGCACCTCATCGTGCTGACCGCCGGAGCGCCCGCGCCGAGCTGGGAGCAGGTCAAGAACGGGCACGACGCGAACGGCCAGGCAGCGCTTTGGACCAGCGTCCCCACCGCGCTCGCCGCCGGGCAACCCGCCACGCTGCAAATCAGCGGACTCTCCGCCGATACGGGCTACGTCGCCTACGGCGCAATCATCGCGGCCGACGGTTCCGCCAGCCTGGTCAAGGCCGCCGAGTTCCGTACCGGATCGGTCGCCGTCGTCACGCCGACGATCACCTTCGCAGAGCTGCCCGAACGCACGCTGGGCAGCGCGCCTGTCACGCTCACCGCCACTGGCAACGCGTCCGGCGGCAACCCGGTGCAGTTCGCCAGCCACACCGAAGCCGTGTGCAGAACCAGCGGCGCACAAGGCGCCACGCTCACGCTGCTGACGACGGGCACCTGCACGGTGCGCGCCACGCAGGCGGGCGCGGCCGGTTCGCCCGATGCGACGCCGGTGGAGCGCAGCTTCCAGATCCGCGTGCCTGCCACAGTCGGCTCCACGCTGCCCGGCGGCGATGGCAGCAGCGGCACCGTGAGCGGCAACGGCTGGCAATTCGCGGACAACTCGGCGGGTTCCGCACCGACGGCCGCCCTGCCGCCTCTGCCCACCGGCTACCGCTTCGTCCTGCCCTCGGGCTTTGGCTTTGTGCTCGCGGGCGGTGCGGCGAATGGTGCCGCGCGCATCACCTGGCAGTGGCCGCTGGCAGCGCCGAACGGGGCGATGCTGTGGAAATACGGACCGACCCAGGCCAACCCCGCGCCGCACTGGCACGACGTCAACGGCCAGCTCAACGCTGCGCGCACCAGCGGCAGCTTCGCGATCACGGATGGCGGCGACGGTGACGAGGACCGGCTCGCCAATGGCGTGATCGTCGATCCGGTGTTCCTCGTCGCGCCCACTGCCACCGCGCCGACCACGACCGCGAGCGTGCCCACACTGTCGGAAGTCGGCCGTGCGCTGCTTGCACTGGCACTGGCTGCAGTCGCCGCTGTCGGACTGCGTCGCCGCATCTGACGTCTGAAAAATCAAAAGGCCCGCAGACGGAAGTCTGCGGGCCTTTTGATTCGTGCAGTGCTCTGGCTCAGAGCTTGGGGATCTTGATCCGGCTGATCATCAGCGAACCCGACAGCGCGAAGATCAGCACCAGCGGGTGCAGCGTGAAGCCGCCGATGATCACCTTGCCGAACCACAGGTGCTCGCGCACCGCGCCGGTCCACGCGGCGATCGCCAGCAGCAGCACCAGCACGAACGAGGTCGGGATCGGCGTGCCTTCAAAAAACTTGACCTTGCCCGTGCCTTCAGACATGACCTCGGCCGTCACGTTGTAGCGCGCCAGACGCGAGACGCCGCAGGCCACGAAGAAGGCCAGCAGGATGCGGTCATACAGCCCCTGCATGCCGCAGGCGTAGGCGATGATCGCGGGCGCCACGCCGAACGAGATCACGTCGGCCAGCGAATCGAGCTCGCGCCCCATGGCCGAGGACTTCTGGCGCCAGCGGGCGATGCGGCCGTCGAGCACGTCGAACACCAGAGCGGCAAACACCAGTGCAGCAGCGAAATAGATATGCCGCACATCGCCGGTTTCGAGAAAAGTCATTGCCGAAAACAGGGCTCCCACCCCACTGACGGCATTTCCCAGAGTGAACCAGTCCGCGAGATGGAACTCGCGGATCATCGAGAAACGTTTTGGACGATCGGTCATCCTCACATTATGAAGCGTTCAGGCGGCACGCCGCCAACTCGCTGATCGGGCAATCCCCGAGTGCTCGCTTTTTAAGCAATTCGGGGACATTCCGCCTTACTGGAACTTCGGTGCGCGCTTTTCGATAAAGGCCGTGACGGCTTCGCGGTGATCGGCGGTCTTGTGCGCCACCGCCTGGAATCCGGCCGACATTTCGAGCAGCGACGCAAGCGACGCGAGCTGGCCCTCGCGCAGCAGGCGCTTGGTCATGCGCATCACCGAGCCGGGATTGGCGGCGATCTTGGCGGCCAGCTTGTGGGCCTCGGCCAGCAGCTGGTCGGCCGGCACCACGCGCGAGACCAGACCGCAGGCCAACGCCTCCTGCGCGGTGATCGCCTCGCCGGTGAACGCCATCTCGGACGCCTTGGCATAGCCGACCGCGCGCGGCAGCAGCCATGCGCCGCCGTCGCCCGGCACGATGCCCACGCGCACAAAGCTCTCGGCAAACGTGGCGTTGTCGGCGGCGATGCGGATGTCGCACATGCAGGTCAGATCCAGCCCCGCGCCGATGGCCGGGCCGTTGACCGCGCAGATCACCGGCACGTCGAGCTGGTACATCGCGTTCGGAATGCGCTGGATGCCCTGGCGGTATTCCTCGCGGATCAGGTCGGGGGTGAGCGCGTCGTCGAAGAAGCGCTTCATGTCCTTGACGTTGCCGCCGGAGCTGAAGATCGGGCCCGCGCCGGTGAGGATGATGACCTTGACGCTGGTGTCCTTGCGCACGTCGTCGCAGAGGGCCACGAACTCGTCGACCGCGGTGTTGCCGGTGAGGGCGTTGCGGGTTTCGGGTTGGTTCATGGTGACGGTGAGGATGGGGCCGTCGCGTTGGATCTGGAGGAAAGTCATGGTTCGTGTCTCCTTGAGTATGGGGCTCTGATTTTCGGTGTCTCTTTTGACCGCCTGCTGTTTGGTTGAAGGCGGAGGCCGGGACTGCCCCCGGCGGGGCAATCACCTTTTTGCTTGCGCGCAAAAAGTAATCAAAAACGCGCTTTCAATACCTCCGGCGGAACTCGACTTCGCGCTGCGCGCTCCGCTCGGGCAACCGCCGGAAGTCAGTTTTGAAGAGGAGCGCTCGGCACTTCGCGTTGCTCGTGCCTTGCGCCCGACTTCGGGCGCCATTTTTCAGATTGTCTCTACGTCTGTGATTTTGCGGATCACGTCCAGTGTGAGGCCCTGAGCGTTCAGCAGCGCTTCTCCGGCCACGTTGTGCCAGAAGGATTCGCTGCCTGCGGTCTGGCGCCAGGCGTGCAGGCGGCGGGTGAAGAGTTGCAGATCGTATTCTTCGGTGAAGCCAATGGCGCCGTGGATGGCGTGTGCCGTCTCGGATACCGCGAGTGCGGCCTGGCTGCAGCGGGCCTTGCCGGTGGCCACGCGCAGGCGGTCTGGAGCAACGCTGTCGCCGCTGCAGGCGAGTTGCGCTGCCATGCGGGAGGCGAAGACATGTTCGCTCATTACGGCGAGCTGATGCTGGATGGCCTGGAACTTGCCGATGGGGCGGCCGAACTGCTGGCGCTCGTTGGCGTATTGCAGGGTGCGGTCGAACACGGATTTCAAGGCGCCGGCCATCTGCGCGGCGACGACGGCGGCCTGCGCGGTGCGCAGGTCGGTGGCCGATGGCACGACCGGTGCGGCCTGCCATTGCGCTGCCGGCCATTGCACGCCGGCATCGAGCGCCAGGGCCTGTGCGGAGAGCTGCGCGCCCTGGAGGCTCAGCAGACGGCATTCGCCATCGACTTCCAGCAGCACGGATTGCGCGACGCGGGCGTTGCGCACCAGTGCTGCGGTCACGTCGTCACCCGCACGCGCACCGCGCGCCAGCACGATGCGGCCTTCGGGCTTGTCCAGATTCGCGGCGGCGAGCAGGGCGCGTGCCAGCATGGTGTCGGCCAAGGGCAGCGGCAGCGCGTGGGCGCCGCATTGCTCGAGCACGCCGAAGACTGCGCCGAGGCCAAGGCCCGCACCGCCCTGCTCTTCGGACAGCATCGCGTCGGCGAGGCCGGTGGCTTCGAGCTGTTCCCAGAGCGCCGCCGTTTCGGGCGCGGCGTTGCCGTGTTCTTCGATGGCTCGCACAATGTGGGGCGTGCACTGGTCGGCCAGCACCTGCCGCGCCGCGTCGGCGAACAGGTCGTTGTCGTTGTGGCTGTTGCTCATCTCTGTGGTTCCTTCCAATCGAATCAACGCAGACCCAGACCGCGCGCGATCATGCCGCGCAGGATGTCGCGCGTGCCGCCACGCAGCGAGAACGAGGGCGACGCCTCGGTCACGTATTTGAGCGTCATGAGCAGCTCCACCGGCACGTCTTCGGCATCGCGCGAGAACAGGTCTTCGGCGATGGCGGCGGGGATGAACTGTTCGAGCGTCGTGCCCAGCTCCTTGACCAGCGCGGCCTCGACGATGGGGCTCGCGCCCTGCGTGAGCTTTTCCTGGACCGACACCGACATCGCGCGCAGCGGCGCGAGCTCGGTCAGCACATGGCCCGCGAGCTGCTGCGCGGACTGCGTGCGGCCCTGGGGCGTGCGCACGTAGTCGAGCCACTGGTCAAACAGCACGATGGACGAGAACAGCCGCTCCGGCCCGCTGCGCTCGAACGCAAGCTCCGCCGTGACCTGCTCCCAGCCCTGGCCTTCCGCGCCGATCAGCGCGTCGGCGCCGAGCTGCACGTTTTCAAAGAACACTTCGCAGAAATGGCTGTCGCCCGAGAGATCCTGGATCGGCCGCACGGTCACGCCCGGCAGCGACAGATCGACGATCACCTGCGACAGGCCCTTGTGGCGATCTTCGCTCGTGCCCGAGGTGCGCACCAGCGCGATCATGTACTGGCAGTGGTGCGCGTTGGTGGTCCAGATCTTCTGGCCGTTGAGCAGAAAGCCCTTGTCGTTGGGCACGGCCTTGGTGCGCACGCTCGCGAGGTCCGAGCCCGAATTGGGCTCGCTCATGCCGATGCAGAAGAACGCCTCGCCCTTGCAGACCTTGGGGATGTAGAACTGCTTTTGCGCCTCGGTGCCGTACTTCAGAATCAGCGGTGCGCTCTGGCGGTCGGCGATCCAGTGCGAGCCGACCGGTGCGCCGAAGTTGAGGAATTCCTCGACCAGCACGTAGCGCGTGAACGCGCTGCGCCCGCCGCCGCCGTAGGCCGTGGGCAGGGTCACGCCGAGCCAGCCCTTCGCGCCGAGCTTGCGGCTGAAGTCGCTGCTGTAGCCGCCCCAGGAGCGCGCGCGGATGTGCGCGGGCATGTCCTTGGTGGCCTCGGCCAGAAACGCGCGCACCTCGGCGCGCAGGGCCTCGTCCGCTGCGGGAATGCGCGTGAGGCTCAATGAATCGAGGCTGCCGTTGCTGCTGCTGCTCATGCCAAAACTCCCTTGTCTTTCAATGCGTTGATCTGCTCCGGCGTCAGATGCAGGTGGCGTGCGAGCACGTCGTTCGTGTGCGCGCCCAGCTCGGGCGGCGCGAGGCGGTAGTCCACCGGCGTGTCCGAAAGGCGGATCGGGCTCGCCACGATGGGCACGTCGCCCGCCTGTGGGTGCTCCATCGCGAGCTGCATGCCGCGCGCACGCACCTGCGGATCATCGAACACGTCACGCACGGTGTTGATCGGGCCGCAGGGCACGGCGTGCTGCTCGAGCAGCGCAATCCAGTCCCTGGTCGATTTCGTCACCGTGAGTTCGCGGATCATCGCGATCAGCTCGACGCGGTTGGCGAGCCGCGCGGTGTTGGTCTGAAAGCGCGCGTCCTGCGCCCACCCTGCCACGCCCGCCGCGTTGCAAAAGCGCGCGAACTGGCCGTCGTTGCCGATGGCGAGAATCATGTAGCCGTCTGCCGTCTGGAAATCCTGATACGGCACGGTGTTCGGATGCGCGTTGCCCATGCGCTGGGGCACATTGCCGCTGTAGAGAAAGTTCATGCCCTGATTGGCGAGGCAGGCCACCTGCACGTCGAGCAGCGCGAGGTCGATGTGCTGACCGCGCCCGGTGTGCTCGCGCGCCTGCAGCGCCGCGAGAATCGCGGTGCTCGCGTACAGCCCCGTGAGAATGTCGGTGAGCGCCACGCCCACCTTCACCGGGCCGCCGCCGGGCTCGCCATCGGGCTTGCCGGTGATGCTCATGAGCCCGCCCATTCCTTGAATGAGAAAGTCGTAGCCCGCGCGGTGCGCGTACGGCCCGCTGTGGCCGAAGCCGGTGATCGAGCAATAGACCAGCCGCGGATTGAGCGCGGACAGCGTCTCGTAATCGAGCCCGTACTGCGCGAGCCCGCCGGTCTTGAAGTTCTCGACCAGCACGTCGCACTGCATCGCCAGATCGCGCACGATCTGCTGGCCCTCGGGCTGTGTGATGTCCACCGCCACCGACTGCTTGTTGCGGTTGGCGCACATGTAGTAGGCCGACTCGCGCGTGCGCTCGCCCTGCCTGTTTTCCACAAACGGCGGGCCCCAGGCGCGCGTGTCGTCGCCGACTTCGGGGCGCTCGATCTTGATGATTTCCGCGCCCAGATCACCGAGCGTCTGCGCGGCCCAGGGACCAGCCAGCACGCGCGAGAGATCAAGCACCTTCACGTGCTTGAGAGCACCATGGTTCGTGCTCATTGCAGCGGCACCTTGGCCTGCACGACGATGCGCTTCCACAGCGCGATCTCGTTCTTCTGGAATTCGCGCATCTGCTGCGGGCCGCCGGTCATCGGGGTCGCGCCGATGCGCTCGTAGAACGCGCGGGTCTCGTCCGTCTTCGAAATTTGTGTGAACAGGTCGGCGAGCTTCTGCGTTTCGGCGGCGGGCGTCTTGGCGCTCACCATCGCGCCCACCCAGGTGTAGGCCTCAAAGCCCGGCAGACCGGCCTCGGCGAACGTGGGCACGTCGGGCGAGGTGCCCACGCGCTTGTCCGAGGCCACGGCGAACACCTTCACGCGCCCGCCCTTGGCGAGTTCCTGCACGGCGGTGACTTCGGCGAAGGTGAAATCCACCGTGCCGCTCGCGACCGCCGTGGTGGTTTCGCCCGCGCCCTTGAACGGCACGTGCACGGTCTGCACCTTGGCCGTGTCGTTGAGCAGTTCGCCCATGAGCTGATAACCCGCCGAGCCCGCGCCGAAGTTCACCTTGCCGGGGTTGGCCTTGGCGTAGGCGAGCAGGCCCTTCAAGTCCTGATACGGCGCGCTCGGCGCGACGGCCAGCATCGCGGGCGATCGCATCATCATCGTGAGCGGCGAGAAATCCGTCACCGGGTCATACGGCAGCTGCTTGAACAGCGCGGCGTTCACCGCCAGCGTCGAATTGCTGCCGATGAACACGGTGTAGCCGTCTGCCGGAGCGGAAAGCACCTGCTTGACCGCCATGAAGCCGTTCGCGCCGGGCTTGTTCTCCACAACCACGGCCTGGCCGGTCAGGTCCTGCAGCTTCTTGGCGAAGTAGCGCGCCGAGGTGTCCGTGCCGCTGCCCGGGCCGAAGGGCACGACGAACTTGATGGTCTTGGACGGAAAGCCATCGGCGTGCGCGAACGGCGTGCCGAAGGCGGAAGCGGCCAGCAGGCTGGCGGCGGCGAGCGTGCGCAGGGCGGACCTGCGGGTCTGGAAAGTCTGGAAAGGCATGTCTTGTCTCCTTGGAAGGCTCTGGCTTCCGGCGGGGTCGTCGCCCCAAACAACTACTGGAGCCCCCACTCTAGGATTCACACATCATGCTGTCTAATATTACTTTTTTCAAAATCGATACTGAATTAGTATTGATCCATGAATCTCCGCCAGCTCCGCCAATTCATCACGCTCGCCGAGACCGGCAATTTCCACCGGGCGGCGGAGCAGCTGCACATGGCGCAGCCGCCGCTGTCCGTGTCGATCCGCAAGCTCGAGGAGGAGCTGGGCAGTCCGCTGTTCGAGCGCACCTCGTCGGGCGTGCGCCTCACCGCCGCGGGCGAGGCCATGCTGGAGGACGCGCGCGCCTCGCTGCTGCACGCCGAGCGCTGCCGCCACGCGGTGCAGGACACGCGCTCGGGCGACGGCGGGCTGGTGCGGCTCGGGATCATCGGCTCGGCCACCTATGCGCTGCTGCCCGAGCTGATTCCGTCGCTGCGCGCGCGCTATCCCAAGATCGAGCTGGAACTCAGCGAGGCCACGTCCTCGGAAATTCTGGAGGGACTCGTCACGCGCCGCTTCGACGCGGGTCTGCTGCGCTACCCGGTGCTCAACCCGAGCGGCTTCGAGATCCTGCCGCTGGACCGCGACGATTTCGTGCTGGCCGTCTCCGAGCAAAGCCCGCTCGCCGAGCGCGACGCCATCGCGCTGTCGGAAGCGGCCGGGGAGCCCTTCATCATGTATCCAGCCGACAAGGTGCCCGGCCTTTCCGCGCTCGCGATGCTGCGCTGCCAGTTCTCGGGCTTCGTGCCGCATGTGGCGCAGGAGGCCATGCAGGTGCAGACCATCATGAGTCTGGTCGCGTCGGGGCTGGGCGTGGGGCTGGTCGCGAGCGTATCGCGGCGGATGATGCCGCGCGGCATCAAATGCCTGTCGCTCACCGACAATCCGCCGGGCTTTCACGTGGGCATCGCGCTCGCGCTGCTGCCGGGCGGCGGCAACCGCACGGTGGAGAAATTCACCGAACACGCGCTGCGCTTCTCGAGCGTGTCCCGCGACGACCGGACCAATCCGGACCGGCCGGTATGAACAGTTGATGTGAACGGCAGAACTTCGCTCAGCCGCCCGTCATCTGCGCCACGCTGGTGATCGCATAGCGCTTCTTGCCGAGCTGCGCGCCGGGGTTCTCGATGCCGTATTCCGGCCAGCTCGGAAGATCCTCGTTGAGATCGACGCCGCGCGCCTCGTCGTGCCATTCCCAGTCGGTCACCTCCTGCGGGATCGGCCTGCCTTTCGGCACGACGAGATGGGAAAACTTGCCATTGGCTTCGGCGCGGCGGAATACGTCTACGAGCATGTCTGCGTCCTCTGGTTGGCTGAAAATCGGGGCAATGGGTAGATCCACTCTACTCCACGCTTTCCGTCCGTTCTGTCAGAAAACATCGGCAAGCCGCCGCCCCGCCTTGACTCAGGGCAATGCGATTGCTTGTCATGCATCACACAATGCCAACGCATTCCGTGTTTTCAAAAGTTGCCGTCATGAACCCGTCCGATCTGCTCCCCTCCCCCCGCACCCCAGCCGGCGCGCATGACTGCGACGTGCTCATCGTCGGCGGCGGACCGGCGGGGCTGTCGCTGTCGATCGCGCTGGCGCAGGCGGGTCTGCACAGCATCGTGCTCGAGCAGCAGAGCGAGGCCACGCTCGCCGAACCGCCCGCCGACGGGCGCGAGATCGCCCTCACCCACCCCAGCGTGGAGCTGCTCGCGGCGCTCGGCTCGTGGTCCGAGCTCGCCGAGCACGAGATCGGCCGCATCCGCGAGGCCCATGTGCACGACGGCGCGGTGCAAAGCGTTGCCGGCATGAGCCTTGACGCGCTTGGCAGCGGCGAGGAGCACCTCGGCTGGATCGTCCCCAACCACGCACTGCGCCGCAGCGCCCATGCCGTGGCGGCACGCTGCCCGCAGGTACGGATTTTCGACAACGCCAAGGTGCTCGGCGTGAGCACCACAAGCGACAGCGCCACGCTCGAATACCAGCGCAGCGGCGAACCCAAGGCCAGCCTGCGCGCGCCGCTGGTAGTGGCCGCCGACAGCCGCTTTTCCGCCACCCGCCGCCAGCTCGGCGTGGGCGCCGACATGACCGACTTCGGCCGCACCGTCATCGTCTGCCGCATGCGCCATGAACAGCCCCACCACGACGTCGCCCACGAATGCTTTGGCTACGAACGCACGTTGGCCGTGCTGCCGCTGCAGGACGATCCCGTCACCGGCGACCACCTCTGCTCCGCCGTGGTGACGGCCGACAGCGCTGAAGCCCAGGAACTGATGGCCCTGCCCGCCAAAGCCTTCACCGCCAAGGTGCAGTCGCAGTTCGACGGACGCCTCGGCGCGATGCGGCTCGTGGGCGAACGCCACGCCTATCCGCTGGTGGCCGTCTACGCGCACCGCTTCGCCGGCCACCGTTTCGCGCTGCTGGGCGACGCGGCCGTGGGCATGCACCCGGTCACCGCGCACGGCTACAACCTCGGTCTGGCCAGCGTGCGCGAACTCGCCGACGCGCTGCAGCATGCGCGCGAGCAGGGCCAGGACATCGGCAACACCGCCCATCTGCAGCGCTTCGCACGCGCCCACCACCGCCATGCCTGGCCGATCTTCCAGGGCACGAACACCGTCGTGCGCCTGTTCACCAACGCCAGGCCGCTGCCGCGTCTGCTGCGCCAGTTGGTGCTCAAAAGCGCCAACGTGCTGCCGCCGGTCAAATCCGCCATCGTGCAGCAGCTCACCGGGCGCGGCCTGTTCGCCATCGGCGCCGCTGGAGGGGCCGGCGCCCCGCGCTCGTCTCGCACCACGCACACCGTGCGCGCCCACTTCAGCAACCGCTGACGACCCCGTTCCGCAGGCGGTGCTCCACAGGCTTCGGGGAGAAGTTCCGCCCTATTGTTTCGATTTTCGGAATTATCAGTTGCTCGACAGGTGGTTTTTCCCGGGATTGGATCGGAATACAGTTCATTCATCGATTCGACACACGCTTCGAAACCCCATCGATGGAGCCAAAAACCACGGCAGTCACCAACCTGGATTGCCACCGCTCCAGCCCAAACCCATCAGGTTGAAAGCAAGAAAAGGAATGAACATCATGAAGAACGTTATCCGCTCCGCCGCCGCAGTCGCCCTGATGAGCCTCGGCGCCCTCTCCGCTCAGGCCCAGGTGCAAAGCGCAGAAGCCGGCTTCGCTCCCGACATCGCCAACGCCCAGAGCTCGCTGTCCCGCCAGCAGGTCAATGTCGATTTCGTGAAGGCCCGCCAGGCCGGCAAGCTGCAACTGAACGGTGGCAACACCTACCAGCCAGTCAACGACATCCAGGCCCCTTCGCAAGTCAGCCGCGCCGATGTGAAAGCCGAAGCCGTTGCCGCCAACCAGCATGGCGCCCTCCTGTCGCAAGGCAACTCGGTTCAATGAACCCGCGGCATCTTCTCCGCTGATGGAGTGAATGAAACTCCCCGCCAGAGCGGGCGAGGCCTTCGGGTCTCGCCCGCTTTGTCCTTTCCAGGTGAGCGGCAAGGGGCAGAGGGGAGCGAACAAAGGGGCGTCACGATTGCGTCATGTGCACTGCCTAGCATGCGGCGCTGAACCACCGATCCAACCGCGTCCCCATCCACTCGCCCGCCACCATGAAGAAGATGCACCACCGACTCCTCGGCGCTCTCGCGCTCGCCACCGCCATCGTTCTGCCCAGCGCCCACGCGGCCGAGGACGGCGTGCTCGACATCTACCTCGTGCGCCACGGCCAGACGAACTGGAATCTCGAGAAGAAGCTCCAGGGCGCGACCGACAACGCGCTCAACGAGACCGGCACGAAACAGGCTAATGAGCTCGGCCAGAAGCTCGCGGGCGTGAAGTTCGACCACATCTACTCAAGCGGCCTGCGCCGCGCCAAGGACACCGCCGCCGCCTTCGCGGGCAGCGCCAAGGTCACGCCCCTGCCGGAACTCAACGAGCGCTCGTTCGGCAAGTTCGAAGGCATCTACGAAGACGAGCGCAGCGCCGTCGAGTTCGCCGAATTCGGCAAGCGCGTGACCGTGCTCGACGACAGCCTCGACGGCGGCGAATCCCTGCAGTCGCAGGCCAGTCGCGTGAAGACCGCCGTCAACAGCATCCGCCAGCAGCATGGCAAAGGCGGAAACGTCGCCATCGTCGCGCACGGCGGCGTAAACCCGCTGGTGCTGGCCGCGCTGCTCGACATCCCCGTCGCCGAGGCCGTCTCCCGCATCAAGCAGGGCAACGACGAGGTCTATCTGGTGCGCCTGCGCGAAGGCCAAAGCCCCAGCGTGTGGAAGCAGGTGGTGCGCGGTACGCTGGAGCAGCTTTGAATGCTGCCGCGTGTCGCGCGGCAAGACCACTTGGCTTTCTGAGTAGAATCTGCTCCGCATCAGGTGCTTCAGTGCGCAATCAGCGTATTGGAGTGAAACGGGAAACAGGTGCGTGGCGATTCGTTCGGCTGAGACCGACGCATTCCACCAATCCTGCACTGCACCCGCAACGGTAATCAGAGATGTTCAACGCAAGTCATGACCCACGGTCATGGCAGCCACTGCGCAAGCGGGAAGGCGCGTTCGAACCTCGGCTCGGTATTCATTTTTGAACCGTGCTGAACTCTGTAAGTCCGGAGACCGGCCCGATGTGAAAACCAGGCGCAGCGGGAATGTATGCAGCTTGATGGATGAGTGAGCGCGCATTTTCGCCGCCCACCTGTTCCTCCTTTTCCTTCCCCTGCACTTTTTCAATCGTCCGGCCCGGGTCGAGGCCAGACTGACTGTGGATTTGCATGGCGCGAGGCTCCCGCAATCTGTCACCCATGGCGTGGGTGTATCAAACGCATCGCTGGCTGGGCTTGCTGTCCGGCTGGTTGCTGTTCGTCATCTGCGTGACGGGCACGTTGGTCGTCTACAAGCACCCCCTCAAAGTCTGGTCCAACCCCACGCTGGTCAACGTACCCGTGCCCGATGGCGCGACCACCATGTCTCCCGATGAGGCCCTGCATCGCTTTCGCAGCGCCTATCCGCAGGTCACTCCGCGTCTGCTGGCGTTTCCGTCAGACGCCTACTCGATCCACAGTTACTCCTACGCCATTCCCGGTGGCCGTGCCTGGATCAATCCGCAAACAGGCCATCTGGTTCACGGGCTGCCATCGGACTTTGCCGATTTCGTGCAGCGCCTGCACGCGGGTCTGTGGATGGGTGGCAAAGGCCGCTGGGTCGTCGGGGCGCTCGGCATTCTCATGTTCGGCTCACTGCTCACGGGGTTGATCTTTCATTGGCGACGCCTCGGGCGAGACCTGTTTCATCTGCGTTTGCGCCGCACTGCGCCTCGCAAGGCATGGAGCGACCTGCACAAGTTCAGCGCGGTCTGGCTACTGGGTTTTCATCTGCTGATTGCGCTGACCGGCGCGTGGCTCGGCATCGAGTCGCTGGTCGGTCTTCGCAACCCGCCAGCGCCGAATCTGGTCGGCCAGGAGCGCGTGATCGATCCCATGCCGACGATCGAGCGCTTTCTCTCCAGCGCACATGCCAGCATGCCTGAGCTGACACCTACGCACATCAACTTCGCGGCCTATGGCCAGGGGCCGTCGTCCGTGCGCGTGCAGGGCGAACTGCCGGGACTGGAGTTGGTGCAACGCGGCCAGACGATGGTCGTCATGCATGCAGAAGATGCCAGCCTGCTGGGCGTGGTGGACCGGCGCGAGCAAGGCCTGCTCGCCCATGTGCTGGCCATGATGCGGCCACTGCACTACGGCTACTTCGGTGGGCCGTGGATGGAGCTGGCCTACCTCGTGATGGGTGCGGCATGCTCCATGCTGGTGTTCTCCGGTCTTGCCGTGTGGTGTTCACGCGAGGCCGACGCGATGCAGCGCCGACGCGGCAACGGTCACGCCCCGCAGGCACCGGATCTGTTCATGGCGCGCCTCAATGTGGGCGTCACGCAAGGACTGCTGCTGAGCCTGCTTCTGGCCGCCGCCGTCGCGCAACTCAACTGGACGCCATGGCCGGCGCACTTGCACAGCGTACTGGGCGAGGTGCGCTTCGCCGCGTCTCACAACCTCCTCGGCGACGCGCCTGTCGCTGTGGAGCTATGGGCCTTTCTCATCACATGGGGCGTTCTGGCTCTGGCCCTGAGCATTTCGAAAAAGACCGCTCGGGCTTGGATGCTGGGCTGGCTGTTCATCGCCTTGTTGCTCGTACTGCTGCCTTGTCTGTCCGCCATGAGCAGCGGCGGCTGGCAAGCGGACTGGCAGCGCGCACGCGCCGAACCATTCTGGATTGCCATGGCCTGCTTTGGCGCAGCAGTGCTCAGCCTTGCAGGTGCATGGCACATGCGGTCGAGACATCACATCAATTCAAACCAGGAGAGAGTCAGAAAATGAAGCGAGACCTTAGGCGAAACCCAAGTTCGTTCCCGAATCCATTGGCCGTTGTGCTGCTGAGCGCCATTGCTCCGTCGGCCTTTGCGCAGGCCGAGGCCGAGATCAAGCAACTGCCGGAAGTCACGGTGCGCCAGACCGCAGACACCATCTCGTCCAACGTCGCCACACGGCTGCCGGCCAGCGCCATGGAGACCCCGTTCACCGTGACCTCTGTGGACTCGGAGCTGATCGAGCACACCGGGGCCAGCAACCTGTCTGATGTCATGCGCTACGCCGCCATCGTGGGCGGCACCGACAACTTCGGCAACTCCGGCGAATTTTTCAGTTCGCGCGGCTTTCAGCTCTCCGCCGGCAACAACTACTTCCGCGACGGGCTGCGCTATCGCAAGTACGGTCAGGTGCCGCTGTATGACATCGAGCGGGTCGAGTTTCTTCGCGGCCCGGCATCGGTGCTGTATGGCGCTCTGGAGCCTGGTGGCGTGGTCAACATCGTCAGCCGCCAGCCTCAAAAAACATTTGGCGCATCGGTAGGAATCAAACTCGGTCAGGACGACTACCGCCGCGCCACCGTGGACATCACCGGCCCGATGAACGATCAGGTGCGTTATCGATTGCAGGCGCTCGATCAGGATTCCGACAGCTTCCGCGACGTAGTCACCCAGCGCGCCAAGGGCGTGAGCGGACAGGTGGATGTGGACCTCACCTCCGACACTTTGCTGACCCTGCGCGCAAGCCACTACACCGACCGCCGCACCGGCGATCGCGGCACCGTGCTGGCAACGCGGGCAGATGGCAGCATCGGCTTTGCGGAGGTGCCGCGCTCGCGCTTTCTGGGTGAACCCTACGCGCAATTCCAGTTCCGCGACACCAATCTTTCTGCCGGACTACGCCATCGCTTCAACGACCAGTGGCAATTGCGCGCCGACATCGTTCATTCGCGGCAGGACGAAGATCGCACCTACATGTGGTTCCTCTCCGACAACTCGCCTGTCGGCACCAACGGCCAACTTCGCCGCCAGGTCGGCGATTGGGACGCCACACTGCGCGGCAGTCTGGGTCGTCTGGAAACCTTGGGTTCCTTCGCGACGGGAGATCTGACACACCGCCTGCTCGTCGGTGCCGAGTTCGAGCGTTTCACCAACCGCCGCACCAACAATCGCTACGAGACAAATTCCATCAATATCTACCACCCGGTCTACTCGCACACTCGTCCCGCCAACGGAAAGCAGACGCTGGCCTCAACCTACGCAGAGCGTTTCGACAGCAATGGCCTGTATATCCAGAACATGATGAACTGGCGCGACGCAGTCACCGTACTGGTCGGCGCGCGCTATGACGCTGTGGACTCCAAAGACCCGGATTCCCGAAGCGATCGCGATCACTCCAAAGGCGTGACACCGCAGTTGGGCATCGTGTTTCATCCAGCGCCCTGGCTGTCACCCTACCTCAGCTATACGCGTTCGTTCATGCCGCAAGACGGAGTCGACCGCAACGGCAATCGATTCGATCCGCAGAAATCAAGGCAATGGGAGGCTGGCGTCAAACTGGACCTGCAGGATCAGAAAACCTTCATCACGCTGGCGGCCTATCAGCTGGAAAAGCGCAACCTCAAGATGACGGACCCGGACGATCCGAGCTTCTCCCGTCTGTCGGGCCTGCGCCGCAGCAAGGGACTGGAAGCCGCGGTGCACGCCAAACCGGCGTCCGGGCTGAATCTGACGGCGAACTGGGCCTACGCAGCAGAAGCCAAATTCATTGAGGACAACAAGTACGCAGGCAACACCACGCCCAACGTTCCGCGCCACGCGCTGGGCCTGTTTGCGGACTACCAGTTTCAAGGTGAGTGGAATCAATGGGGCGCCAATGCCGGCCTGACCTATGTCGGCATGCGCCAGGGCACGGACAACAACAGTTTCCAGTTGCCCGCCTACACCCTGATCGACCTGGGCGTCCGGTACCGCGCCACACGCAACGTGATCGTCACGGCGAGTGTGAAGAACCTCACGGATCGCACGTACTACACCGGCTCCATCAATGCCACAACCATCGGCGTGGGCACGCCGCGCCGTGCGTATGTGGGTCTCGAATGGCGCATGTAAGCGCCTTGCCTGACATGCCCATCACGCCACCTCATCATCAACCAAAGGAGTCCTCATCATCATGAAATCCATGTTCAAAATCCTGTCCGGCACCACCTTGGCATGCGCCAGCGTGGCGGCATCCGCTCACCACGCCATGGACGGAGCCATGCCCGACACGTTCGCGCAAGGCCTGATCTCGGGCCTTGCGCACCCCATCATCGGCCTGGACCATTTGGCCTTCATCGTGGCCGCAGCCTGGTTGATCGCCAAACTGCCTGCCGCCACGCGTTCGGCACTGGCCGCCGTGTTCGTCGCAGGCTCGATTCTGGGCACGGTGCTGCATGTGAATCTGCTTGATCTTCCGGGCTCGGAATTGCTGGTGGCGCTGTCTGTACTCGTCGCCGGGGTACTCGTGTGGACGGGCAAGCTCCAGTCTGCCAGCGCGCTGTGGATGATTCTGCCCATCGCCGGCGTGTTCCACGGATACGCCTACGGCGAATCCATCGTCGGTGCGGAAAACACCGCACTCTATGCCTATCTGCTGGGATTCGCGCTCATTCAATGGCTGGTCATGACCGGCATTTCGGCAGCCCTCAACAAATTGCGGACCACGCAGTTTTCACGTTCTGCCATTGCCGCAGGAGTGGCGGTGACGGCGGTGGGTCTGTGGTTCAGCATCAGCCAGACCGCTGGAATGCTGGCTGCCTGACAGGCAGCTTGTCTCGGGAATCGGGATGCTCAGGCCGTCCCAATTCCTCAGCAGTGCATTGCGTATCCCGCTACGCGATAATTGCAAGGCTCCAGCCCATGCGCTGCAGAGCCTTGCAACACCCACTACGCCATGCACCATGCCTCTCAGCGTGTGCTGTCCATCATCCCGCCGATGACGCAGCTGAACACGCCCTATCCGTCCACCGCCTACCTCACGGGATTCCTGCGCTCGCGCGGCATCGATGCCGTTCAGGAAGATCTGGCGCTGGCGCTGGTGCTGCGGCTGCTCTCCAAACAAGGCCTGCAGCAGGTGGCCGAGCAGGTCGCGAAGATTCCGCCGAAGCTGCAGAGCCCCGCCGTGCAGTTCTTCACCGAACACCAGGACCGCTACCTCGCCACCATCACGCCCGTGATCGCCTTTCTGCAGGGGCGCGACACCACGCTTGCGCACCGCGTCGTGAGCCGCACCTATCTGCCCGAGGGCCCGCGCTTTGCGTCGCTTGACGTGTATGTGGACGACGAGGGCGGCGATCCGCTGGGCTGGGCCTTTGGTGCGCTCGGGCTCACGGACCGCGCCAAGCATCTCGCGACGCTGTATCTCAACGATCTGGCCGACGTGCTGCGCGATGCGGTGGATGAACGCTTCGAGTTCGTGCGCTACGCCGAATCGCTGGCCGCGAGCCAGCCGAGCTTTGATCCGCTGGCCGACGCGCTCGCGGCCGAGCCCACGCTGGTCGATGATCTGCTCGCACAGCTCACGCTCGCCGCCGTTGAGCGGCATCGGCCCGATGTGGTGCTGCTGTCCGTGCCCTTCCCCGGCTCGGTCTACGCGGCCTTCCGTATCGCGCAGACCATCAAGGCCCGCCATCCGCAGATCAGGACCGTGCTCGGCGGCGGCTTTGTGAACACCGAGCTGCGCGAACTCGCCGAGCCGCGCGTTTTCGACCATGTGGATTTCGTCACGCTCGACGCGGGCGAGCGCCCGCTGCTCGCGCTGCTCGAGCACCTGCGCGGCGAACGCGGCGCCTCGCGTCTCGTGCGCACCTTCGCGCGCGATGAGGCCACCGGAGAAGTGCGCTACCTCAACATGATGGAGGCCGACATCGCGTTCGCAGAGGTTGGCACTCCTACCTGGGACGGCCTGCCGCTGGAGCGTTATCTGTCGCTGCTCGACATGCTCAACCCCATGCACCGCCTCTGGAGCGACGGCCGCTGGAACAAGCTCACCGTCGCGCATGGCTGCTACTGGAAGAAGTGCAGCTTCTGTGATGTCAACCTCGACTACATCGGCCGCTACGAGGGCGCGAGCGCCAGCGTGCTCGCCGACCGCATCGACGCCATCGTCGCCGAAACCGGCCAGACCGGCTTTCACTTCGTCGACGAAGCCGCACCGCCCAAGGCCCTCAAGGCACTCGCGCACGAGCTCATAGCCCGCAACACCGACATCTCGTGGTGGGGCAATGTGCGCTTCGAAAAAACCTTCACGCCCGACCTCGCGAGCCTCATGGCCGACAGCGGCTGCATCGCGATCTCGGGCGGCCTCGAAGTCGCCTCCGACCGCCTGCTCGAACTCATGAAAAAGGGCGTGAGCGTCGAACAGGTCGCGCGCGTCACCAAGGCCTTCAGCGACGCGGGCATCCTCGTGCACGCCTACCTGATGTACGGCTTTCCCACGCAGACCGTGCAGGACACCGTCGACGCGCTCGAATACGTGCGCCAGCTGTTCGAGAACGGCTGCATCCAGAGCGGCTTTTTCCACCGCTTTGTCTGCACCGTGCACTCACCCGTCGGCAAGAACCCAGAGGAATACGGCGTCACCCTCCTGCCCCTGCCCGAGAGCGACTTCGCGCGCAACGACGTGGGCTTCGTCGACCCCACCGGCGTCGATCACGACGCCCTCGGCGACTGCCTGAAGAAGGCCATCTACAACTACATGCACGGCATCGGCCTCGAAGACGACGTGCGCATGTGGTTCCCGTTCAAGGTGCCCAAGACCACGGTCAAGCGCGACAAGATCGCGCGGGCGTTGCATCAGCGGCATTGAACGGGCCAGCGCGATCAATCCACCTTCGCGCCGGAAAACTTCACCACCTCGCCCCATTTCTGGATGTCGCCCGCAAGCTGCTTTTCGAATTGCTCGGCAGTGCCGCCCAAGGGGGCATAGCCGAGGCTCACGAGCCGGTCACGGAATGCGGGCGTCTTGAGCGCGGCGTTGATGGCCGCGTTGATTTTCTGGCGCACGTCGGCGGGCGTGTTCTTGGGCGCAAGCAGGCCGAACCAGGTTTCCGACACGAGCGCGGGCATGCCCAGTTCCACCGTGGTCGGCACGTCGGGCAGAATGTCCGCGCGCTTGTCGGACATGACGGCGATGGCGCGCACACGACCATCCTTTGCAAACGGCGCGGCCGCCGTCACGCCGGGAAACGCCAATTGCAACCGACCACCGACCAGATCCGTGAGCACCGCGCCTGGCGAGGTGTAGGGCACATGCTGCATGTTCACGTCCTGTGTTTTCTTGTACAGCTCACCGGACAGGTGATATGAGCTGCCGCTGCCCGTGGAGCCGAAGTTGAGCGCACCCGGCTGGGCCTTGGCGAACTGCGTGAGCTCGGCGGGTGTCTTCACGTTCAGCGAAGGGTGCACGATGATCACGTTGGGCACCGAACCGATGAG
Organism: Diaphorobacter caeni; assembly: GCF_015354245.1. Lineage (GTDB taxonomy): Bacteria > Pseudomonadota > Gammaproteobacteria > Burkholderiales > Burkholderiaceae_C > Diaphorobacter_A > Diaphorobacter_A caeni. The sequence goes on along the minus strand of NZ_JADKYZ010000004.1, from coordinate 545,576 downwards.
CACGATGGGATCGAGATCTTTCTGCGGATGGTAGGGCTTGGCGTTGTAGAGCGTGATCGCGGGCACGAGCGTTCCGGTCCAGCTGAACAGCAGGGCGTAGCCATCGGCGGGTGATTTGACCACCGACGCTGAACCCACGTTGCCGTTGGCGCCGGGGCGGTTTTCCACCACAAAGGATTGCCCCAGCACCCGCGCCAGTTCCTCTGAGACCAGACGCGCCAACGGATCAGCGCTTCCACCCGGCGCCGCAGGCACGATCACGCGCACCGGTTTGCTCGGCCAGGTGTCCGCCTGCGCGAGCGGCATCCAGCCCGCTGAAGCCGCCAGCATGACAGCGGCTGCACACAGAGTGCGTCGGGTGGTTGGGGATGGTTGAATCTTCATGGTTTGTCTCCTGCCTTTTTTGCTGCTTTGTTTGCATCGTCAATACGATTTCGGCATGCCCAGCACGCGCTCGGCGATGTGGCTCAGAATGAGTTCGCGACTCACGGGGGCGATGCGAGGGATCATGATTTCGCGCAGGTAGCGCTCAACGTGAAATTCTTTGGAATAGCCCATGCCACCATGCGTGAGGATGGCTTGCTCGCAGGCCTTGAAGCCTGCCTCCGCCGCGAAGTATTTGGCGGCATTGGCCTCGGCGCCGCATTCGCGGCGGTTGTCGTAGAGCCATCCGGCTTTCATCATCAGAAGCTGCGCCGCTTCGAGCTCGATCCAGTTCTTCGCAAGTGGATGCTGGATGGACTGGTTCTTGCCAATCGGCCGATCGAACACCACGCGCTCGCGCGCATAGCTCGACGCCTTGGCGAGCGCCGCGCGGCCCACGCCGATGGCCTCGGCGGCCAGCAGGATCCGCTCGGGGTTCATGCCGTGCAGGATGTACTTGAAGCCCTTGCCCTCCTCGCCGATGCGGTCCTCCACGGGGATCTCGAGACCGTCGATGAACAGTTCATTGGAGTCCACGCATTTGCGTCCCATCTTCTCGATCAGGCGCACGTCGATCTTCGAGCGATCGAGGTCGGTGTAGAACAGCGTGAGCCCGTGCGATTGCTGGCCCGGCGCCAGGTCCTCGAGCGCCGTGGTGCGTGCCAGCAGCAGAATCTTGTCTGCGACCTGCGCAGTGGAGATCCATACCTTCTGGCCATGCACCACATACTTGTCGCCCTCTCGCACCGCACGTGTTTTCAGCTTGGTGGTGTTCAGACCCGCATTCGGCTCGGTCACGCCAAAGCAGGCCTTGACCTCGCCACGCGCGATCGGCGGCAGCATGCGGCGTTTCTGCTCGTCGGTGCCGTAGACCACCACCGGCATCAGGCCGAAGATGTTGATGTGAATGGACGAGGCACCGCTCATGCAGGCCCCCGATTCGGCAATGGTCTGCATGAGCACGCAGGCCTCCTGCACGCCAAGGCCTGCGCCGCCGTATTCCTCGGGCAGCGCGGTGCCAAGCCAGCCCGCATCGCCCATCGCGCGGTAGAAGTCGTGCGGGAATACACCGTCGGCGTCGCGCTCCAGCCAATAGCTTTCGGGAAAACGCGTGCACAGATCCTGCACGGCTTCGCGAATGGCCTGCTGTTCGGTGGTCAGTTCAAAACTCATCTGGATTCATCCCCAAAGATTCAACGGCCCTGCCAGCGCGGTGCGCGCTTTTCGGCAAACGAGCGCGGCCCCTCCTGCGCGTCTTCGCTGAGATACACCGACTCGAACAGATGCTGCGCCGATCGCAGCGCGGCGGAGCGGCCCATTTCGGTCGAGAGGTACACAAGTTCTCGCGCCGCCTTGACGGTGAGCGGCGCGTTGGCGGCAATGCTTGAGGCAAGCTCCAGGGCGCAGTTGCGCAGATCGGAAAGCGGCACCACCCGGTTCACGTAGCCCAGCGCCATGGCACGTTCTGCGGAAAGAGGTTTGCCGGTGAGCAGCACCTCCATCACGATGCGCTGCGGCAGCATGTGGATGAGCGGCGCGGCCCAGGGCATGCCGCGCCCGACCTTGGCTTCGGTGATGCCGAAGGTGGCGTGATCGGCGGCCACGCACAGATCGCACATCTGCGCGAACAGCCAGCCGCCCGCGAGCGCCACACCGTTGACGGCGGCGATCGTCGGTTTGCTCATCGGCACGCCGTCTCCGAGCACCGGGATCAGATCGCGGGGCGGAACCTTGAGGCCCATGGCTGCGGCTTCCTTCAGGTCCATGCCGGCGCAGAAGGCCTTGTCGCCCGCGCCGGTGAGAATGCCCACCCGCAGCGCACTGTCTTCGTCCAGTTTTTTCCAAGCGGCGCGAAGACCCTGAGCGAGGCCACCGCTGATGGCATTGCGCTGCGCGGGGCGGTTCATGGTGATGACGGCGATGCCGCCGTCCACCACTTCAAAGGTCACTTCGTCTCCGAGATGTTCGATGGACTGCATGGGGCGTGCTCCAGTTCAGGCAGTGGAAGTTGTGGCGTTGGCCGCGGCGTTCACCATGGCCTGCACCTGACTCTCGCTGTAGCCCAGTTCGCGCAGCACTTCGGCCGTATGCTGGCCGAGCGTGGGCACAGGGCGCGGCGGAGCGGGCTTGCGGTTCGTCCACGTGACTGGATTGCGCGGGGACTTGATCGCGCCCTCGGTAGGGTGCATCACATCGGTGAAGAAATCGGTGGCCACGAGGTGCGGGTCCTGCATCAGGCTTTGCAGACTGTGCATGGGCATGAAGGGCACATCGGCGCGCTCGAGAATCGCGATCCACTCATCGGTGGTGCGTTCTTCGAAGATGCCTGCCAGTACGTCATAGACATGATCGATGTGCTGCGTGCGCTGCGCGTAGCTGGCGAATCGCTCGTCGTCGCGCATCAGCGCCTCGCGCCCGATCTCGCGCAGAAAGCCCTGCCACTGCTTGTCGTTGTAGACCAGTGCGCAGATGTAGCCGTCCTGCGTGCGATAGGGGCGGCGCTGCGGCGAAAGCTGGCGCGCGTAGCCACCACCATCCAGCGGTGGATCGAAGGTCAGGCCGCCCATGTGATCGCCCATGATGAAGGCCACCATGGTCTCGAACATGGGGATGTCGATGCGGTCGCCCTGCCCCGTGCGCTCGCGCGCCAGCAGGCTTGCCAGAATCGCGCCCACCCCGGTGAGCCCGACAATGCGGTCGCACAGCGCGTTGGGCACATAACGCGGAATGCCGCCCGACGCCTTCGCGATGAGATGCGGCAGTGCGCAGGCGCCCTGAATGAGGTCGTCATACGCCGGGCGCGCGGCGTAGGGGCCGTCCTGCCCGTAGCCGAACAGCCCCGCGTAGATGATGCGTGGATTGAGCGCCTTGACTGCTTCGTAGCCGAGCCCCAGCCGCGCCATGGCCTGTGGGCGCACGTTGTACACGAGCACGTCGGCATCAGCGATGAGCTTGTGCAACGCGGCCATGCCATCGTGCGACTTCAGGTCGAGCACGACGCTGCGCTTGTTGCGGTTGGCGTTGAGAAATACAGGCCCCATACCGTCGTGCCGGGCCGGGCCGATCTGGCGCACCAGATCGCCTTGCGGCGCTTCGATCTTGATCACGTCCGCACCCATGTCGCCGAGGTTCTGCGATGCGAACGGCCCCATGAGCACCGAGGTCAGATCCAGCACGCGCACGCCTGCGAGCGGCCCCCCGAAAGCAGGGTCTTGCTCAGTGGCAGAAGCATCATCATTCTTGTGCATGAACAAATCATACACATACAAGAACAAATAGGCAGTATCCTTGCCTCCATGTTTTCCCTGAGTCGGATCCACTCCCGCTTCGGCGGTTAAATTCCATGCGTCGCCGCGCTCCGCGGCCCGCCACAGATCACTGTCAGCATCACCGTGAACGTCAAACAAGCCGCCAACGTCCTCGAACTGCTCGAATTCTTCGCCGCCCATCAGCGGCCCGCGAGCCTTGCCGAAATTGCCAAGCATTTCGACTGGCCGCGCTCGAGCACCTTCAACCTGCTGGGTACTCTGGCGCAGCGCGGCTATCTATATGAGCCGCGCCCCAAGGCTGGCTACTACCCCACGCCCGCCTGGGCCACCCTCATAGGCAAGATCGAGCAATCCCAGCCGATGCCCAAGGACATGCGCGCATTGCTCGAGCAGCTGGTGGCCGACACGGGCGAAACCGCCGTGCTGGCCGCAGTGAGCGGATCCGATGCGCTGTTCGTGGAAACCGTCGAATCGCCCCATTCCGTGCGCTACGCCGCCCCCGTGGGCAAGCGCGTACCACTGCACACCACCGCCACGGGACGTACGCTTCTGTCACAGATGCGCGCGGATGAGCGGGCGGGAGTGCTGCGCAAGGTCGCCTTCGAGCAGTACACGCCCACCACGCTGATGTCCGCCGAAGAGGTGGAAGCGGAGATCGCCCTGTCGGTGCGACGCGGCTGGTTTCAGGGCAACGCGGAATTCACGCCCGAACTGGGGGGCGTCTGCATGGCGCTGGCCCTTGGCGAGCGGCGCTTTGCCTTGCTGGTGGCGGGACCGATGTACCGCGTGTCGCATCGTCTGCCGGAACTTGCGGGGCACATCCGCCAGCGCATCGATGCCTATCTGGCCGCGCACGTCCACGAGTCCGGAAGCTGAAGGCCGCCGCACTGACCATCCGTATCGCCCCGCTGCACGCAAGCGCGCGCAATGCCCTACCATCGCCCCACTTTGTCAAAAACTGTAGCGGGAGCGTGAAAAATGGGAATGTTCAGTTGGACCGAAAGGTCTCCACAGGTGCTGCAATCGGGCGGTGTGATCGGGCCGGATGAGCGGCTGCCCTGGGGGCAGACGGGCTTGATGGGGGTGCAGCACGTGATCGCCATGTTCGGCTCCACGGTGCTCGCGCCCATCCTCATGGGCTTCGATCCGAACATGGCGGTGTTCATGAGCGGCATCGGCACGCTGATCTTCTTCCTGATCACCGGCGGCAAAGTGCCGAGCTATCTGGGCTCGAGCTTCGCCTTCATCGGCGTGGTGATCGCCGCGACCGCCTATGCGGGCAAGGGGGCGAACGCCAACATTGGCGTGGCGCTGGGCGGCATCATCGCCTGCGGGGCGGTCTACACGCTGGTCGGGGTGATCGTGCAGCTGGTGGGCACGGGCTGGATCGAGCGCTTCATGCCGCCCGTGGTGACGGGGGCCATCGTCGCGGTGATCGGCCTGAATCTGGCCGGCATCCCGGTGAAGAACATGGCGTCGAACAACTTCGAGAGCTGGATGCAGGCGCTCACCTTCGTCTGCGTCGGTCTGGTGGCGGTGCTCACGCGCGGCATGGTGCAGCGGCTGCTGATCCTCGTGGGTCTGCTGGTGGCCTCGGTGCTGTATGCGGTGCTGACCAATGGCATGGGGCTGGGCAAGCCGCTGGATCTGTCGGGCGTGATCAACGCGCCGTGGTTCGGCCTGCCCTCCTTCCACGCGCCGGTTTTCAGCGCCAACGCCATGCTGCTGATCGTGCCGGTGGTGATCATTCTGGTGGCCGAAAACCTGGGCCACATCAAGGCCGTGACGGCCATGACCGGCAAGAACCTCGACCAGTACATGGGCCGCGCGTTCATCGGCGACGGCGTGGCGACGATGGTCAGCGGCGGACTGGGCGGCACCGGAGTGACCACTTACGCGGAGAACATCGGCGTGATGGCGGCCACCAAGATCTACTCGACCGCCGTGTTCCTCGTGGCCGCGCTGATCGCCGTGCTGCTGGGCTTCAGCCCCAAGTTCGGCGCGCTGATCCAGGCCATTCCCCTGCCGGTAATGGGGGGAGTCTCGATTGTGGTCTTTGGCCTGATCGCGATTGCCGGCGCCAAGATCTGGGTGGAAAACAAGGTGGACTTTTCGCAGAACAAGAACCTGATCGTGGCGGCCATCACGCTGATCCTCGGCACCGGCGATTTCACTCTGAAATTCGGTGATTTCGCGCTCGGCGGCATCGGTACCGCGACCTTCGGCGCGATCATTCTCTACGCGCTGCTCAACCGCGGCCGCGACTGAGCCCGCCATGACCTGACCCGGGATGACCATCCTGTCAGCGAGCCGTAAGACCGGGGTTTCTACCTAACGTGAACGGAATACCTGATAGGATTTACATCTGATAACCGACCGAAGGGGCGTGCACAACGCCCCTTCGGTCATTTTCGGAGTCAAGTTTCCATGTTGTGTTCCACGTCCCGCATCCAGCATCCCGGCCTTCGTGAAAAGGTCATGACCGCAGAACAGGCCGCAGCGCTGATCGAGCCGGGATCGATTGTGGGAATGAGCGGGTTCACGGGCGCGGGCTATCCCAAGTCCATTCCGCAGGCGCTGGCCAAGCGCATCGAGGCCGAGCACGCCGCCGGTCACCCGTTCCGCGTGAGCATCTGGACCGGCGCATCGACCGCCGCCGAACTTGACGGAGCGCTCGCCAAGGTGGATGGCATGGAGATGCGCCTGCCCTTCCAGTCCGATCCGATCTGCCGCGAGAAGATCAACACCGGCAAGATGCATTTCGTGGACATGCACCTCTCGCATGTCGCCCAGCACGCATGGTTCGGCTTTCTGGGCCACCTGAACGTGGCGGTGATCGAGGTGACCGCAATCAACTCGGACGGCAGCTTCGTGCCCACCATGGCGGTCGGCAACAACAAGACCTGGCTGGATCTGGCCGACAAGGTGATCCTGGAAGTCAACCACCGCCTGCCGCTCGAACTCGACGGCATGCACGACATCTACTACGGCACCGCCATTCCGCCGCAGCGCAAGCCGATCGCGCTCTACGGGCCGAATGACCGCATCGGCGTGCCGCACCTGAGCTGCGATCCTTCGAAGATCATCGCCATCGTCGAGACCGACAGCCCGGACCGCAACTCCGCCTTCGCCGCTCCCGACGCGAATTCCGAGCGCATCGCCGCGCACGTCATCGACTTCCTCGCGCACGAAGTGAAGGTGGGCCGCCTGCCCAAGGAACTGCTGCCGCTGCAGTCGGGCGTGGGCAACGTGGCCAACGCCGTGCTGGCCGGGCTGCTCAAGAGCCCGTTCGAGAATCTCACCGGCTACACCGAGGTGCTGCAGGACGGCATGCTCGAGCTGGTGCGCGAGGGCAAGATGAAGTCGGCCTCGGCCAGCGCCATCTCGCTGAGCCACGAGGCGCTCGAGGAGTTCGTGCAGAACATCGACTTCTATCGCGAACGCATCCTGCTGCGCCCGCAGGAAATCAGCAACCACCCCGAGGTCGTGCGCCGCCTCGGCGTGATCGGCATGAACTCGATGATCGAGGCCGACATCTACGGCAACATCAACTCCACCCACGTGATGGGCACGAGCATGATGAACGGCATCGGCGGCTCGGGCGACTTCGCGCGCAACAGCTATCTCAACTTCTTCGTGACCCCGTCCGTCGCCAAGGGCGGCAACGTGAGCTGCATCGTGCCGATGTGCGCCCACGTGGACCACACCGAGCACGACACCCAGGTCGTCGTCACCGAGCAGGGGCTCGCCGACCTGCGCGGCCTCTCGCCGCGCCAGCGCGCACAGGTCATCATCGACAACTGCGCTCATCCCGACTACCGCCCGATGCTGCAGGACTACTTCGACCGCGCACAAAAGAGCGGCGGCCAGCAGACCCCGCACATCCTGAGCGAAGCCCTGTCGTGGCACGACCGCTGCCAGAAGACGGGCAGCATGCACGCCTGACGCGCACGCCGTCACCCGTCCGTCACCCTCCAAAGCCGACGCCGCCCACACGGGCCGCGTCGGCTTTTTCATTGGCGACAGGCCCGCGCGAAGCTGGCCCTGAATCCGTACAAAACCCCCGGTTAAAAATACAAAAAGCCTATTGATTTACTTTTTCAATCTAATATCACCTATCTCTTAACAAAGACATCGCAATAGATTATGGCTAACACACCATTTCAACTCGATGCACGCGTCCCGCTGCCGCAGCGTTGCGCATGGGCCGCCACCCTGCTCTGCCTTGGCCTCGGCCTGTCGCACAGCGCCGTGGGCATGGGCAACAACGACTACACCAGCCACATCGCGGTCACCAACGTCGGCTCGTGGATCAACAGCCTGAACGTGGATCCGTCCTCGGGCAAGGTGTTCGTGTCCTTCAACCACAGCGTGCGCGTGTACCCCTCAGGCGCGGGCGGGCAGCCCCACGAGCTGGAGTTTGCGGTGGACCCCGCCGGCAGCGGCGGCTCGTCACCCGCAGGCACCGTGCTGCTGGGCGGCCAATACTATGTGGCCCCGTTCTGGCGCGAAGGCTCGGTCTTCCGCTACGACAGTCAGGGCAAGAACCAGCAACGGGTGTTCGTGGTCAACGACCAGGTGCCCTACAACGACAAGGACAACGGCTCCATCGCCATGGCCGCCAACTCCGCCGGGGACCTGCTGATCTCCACCAAGAACCTGCCCGGCCCCACCACCAATGCGCCCGGCCTGATCGTCAAGGGCACGGATGGCACGACGCGCTGGTTCAAGACACCGCCCACGGATCCTCAGGGGGACGTTCTGCAAATGGCCGTGGATTCACAGGACAACGTCTACGCCGCCGGTGACGGCTTCGGACGCCATGTGCAGGTCTACGACTCTCAGGGCACGCCACTGAGAACCATTGGCCCCGTGCAGGGAAGCTACTCCGCTGGCGTCGCCGTGGACCGCTGTGGCTACGTCTACGTCACCAGCGGCGGCATCGGCAACATCGTCGAGAAATTCGATCCGGCCGGCAACAAGGTCGCCACCCTGCAGGACAGCAGCCGCAGCTATGGCAGCAATCGCGGGTCCCGCCATGTCTCCGTCGATCCGAGCGGAAAGACCCTGTATCTCTTCAGCGGCATCGGCGCCTTCTTCACCGCCTGGACGCAGACCACCTCACCTCCCCCAGCCCCCACCGTGCTGGCCTCGGCACCGACGGCCAAGGAAATCCAGACCAGCTGGAATCAGCCCGCAGAATGCATCAGCGCCTATGCGATGGACATCAGCGCGGATGGCGGGCAGAGCTGGTCCGCCGTGGCTCTTTCGGGCACCGCCAAAAACCGCACGATCACATCGGCCGACACCCCGCTCACAGGCGGTCAGACGTATCTTCTGCGCATGACGGCGACGGACGCCGACGGCACCAGCAGCCCGGGCCAACCCGTGAGCGTCACGCTGCCGGCGGCCCCCGTGCTGCCCCCGCCCGTGATCACCGCCACGGCCAGCACCAAGCCGCCCACGCTGCGCGCCAACTGGACGGCGCCGGCCGCGGACGTGTCAAGCTACCTTCTGCAGGTCAGCAGCAGCTCCTTCGCCAAGGCGGCCCCGGTGCAGTTCACCCTGCCGGGCAACCAGACATCGCGCGATCTCACTGCCGCCGACATCCCCGGCCTCGCCGAAGGCCAGACCTACTACCTGCAGGTGAGCGCGACCAACCCGGACGCCACCAGCGCCTTCAGCGCCGAGGCCAAAGCCACCATCCCCACCACGCCGGTGGTGGTGAATCCGCCCACCGGAGCAGGCACGGCCACGCCCGTGCCCACGCTCGGTGAATGGAGCGTGATGCTGCTGGCATCACTGATGGCGCTCGTGGGCATGCGACGCGTTGTGCGCAGGGACTGATGCGAACCGCCTCTGCGCGTGTTGACGATCTCAGCGCGAGCACCAGTGACAAGGGCACCCGAGGGTGCCCTTTTTCATGCCCGCAGCAGGCGGATCAACCGATGAAGCGGCCCGTGTTGCCCATCACGCCCAGATCGATGAAGCGCGATCCCACATACGGCGACTGGCCGCTGTAGTCGACCACGAAACCGCCGAGATCCAGATTCTTGATGCCAGCCAACGCAGAGCGCAGCTTGGCCGGTGTCGGCTCCTTGCCGGCACGCTCGAGGCCTTCGGCCAGCACGCGGGCGTTGACGTAGGCTTCGAGACTGCCCTGCGAGAACTCGTTGTGGCCCTTGGCGCGCATGGCGGCCTGGTAGTCGCGCACGAGCTGGATGCGGGGGCGGTTCGGGTCGGGCACGATCATGGTCAGCGCGAGGCCGCTGCCGTCCTCGCCCAGCTTGGCGAGCGCGTCGCCGGGCATGGTCACCGACAGGCCAGCGAGCAGCACGCCGGGCACGTGCTTCTTCATGCCGCGCACGAGATCCACCGACACCGCACCGGCCGTCGCCAGCAGCACGGCCGAGGGACGGCCTGCGGACACCTTGGTGAACACGTCCTTCAGATTCGAGCCATCGGTGGCCACCGCGGCCTCGACGGCGGTCTTCGTGCCGAGGCTCTCGAGCGTGCGCTGCGCGTCGGCCAGCGCTTCCTTGCCGTAGCCGTTGTCCTGGTAGATCACCCCGATGCCCTTGAGACCCATGCCCGCAAGGCGCTTGATCAGACGCTGCACCTCATCGGTGTAGCTGGCGCGCACGTGGAACACATTGCGCGCGCCCTTGCGCAGCGACGAGGCGCCCGTGACCGGCGCGACGTACGGAATGCCGGCCTCTTCGATCAGCGGAAGAATCGCGGTGTTGTTGGGCGTGCCCACGCAGGACAGCAACGCGAGCGCCGAGCCGCCGCTGAGCATCTGCTTGACGTTGCCGAGCGTGCGATCGGGCACATAGGCGTCATCCATCATCTGCAGCTGGATGCCGCGGCCATGCACGCCGCCCTGCGCGTTGATCTGCGCGAACGCCGCGCCCGCACCCTGCGAGATGTCGTTGCCGAAGCTGACCAGCGGTCCGCTCAGCGCGGCGGAGCAGCCGATCATCACCGACTTGGCATTGAGACCGGGCACGTCCTGAGCGGCGGCGCTGCGGATGAAAGCGGGCGCGGCCGACATGGCGGCGATGCCGGATGCGAGCGAGACGAATTGGCGACGTTGCATGAACCTGAACTCCTGAAGCCATTCACCCTCGTCGCTGGACCGGCGTCACGCCTCGCATGCTGCCGACAGCACTGTCTGCACCACCCAAACGTGACACGCATCAACAAAGGTGAAAATTTGTTAATTTCTGATGGAGCCGCGATTCTGGGATGCAATTGGTTGCCAGATACGCCAAAAGATTCACGTTTTGAGCCAAACCCGCACGTTCGTTCGGCAATTGGCAACCGAACGACTTTCCGCAGCCCTCCAATTGTCGCCATGGCAAAAATTTGGAAAAAACCCCTCACCCTCGAGATCGCCAACCGCACCGGCGAAGGCACGGCAACGAGCCACCTTGGCATCGAAATCGTGGAAGTGGGCGATGACTACATTCGTGGGCGAGTGCCAGTCGATGAGCGCACCAAGCAGCCGTTCGGCCTGCTGCACGGCGGCGTCAGCGTGGTGCTCGCCGAGTCGCTGGGCTCGCTCGGCGCCTTCTACGCCGCCCCCGAAGGCTGGGGTGCGGTGGGCCTCGACATCAACGCCAACCACCTCAAGTCCGCCCGCAGCGGCTGGGTGACCGGCACGGCAAGGCCGGTGCACATCGGCAAAAGCACCCAGGTCTGGGCGATCGAGATGGTGAACGAGGACGGCGAGCTGACCTGCGTCTCCCGCCTCACGATGGCGATGCTCGCGCCGCGCGGCTGAAAACCCGGCACGTGACGCAGGTCATTTGATTTGCGTGATTGGAAAAATCCGTGCTACTATTTTCCGCATATGCAACGCAACCAGCAGCTACTAAACACTCTGAGTCTAAGCCTAGTGCTTGGCCGGGGTCTGCTTGCGTGCATGCGCTCCGTTGCCTGAAGACCGAAGAACAGATAGCACCTTCGGTTCCTCCCAGCGCAACACCGACTTCCCCCTGACCCCGGCCCACACACCCGCCTGCAGCTTCGTTTGATCGAGCGTTGCAGGGCGGCAGGGGACGTCATTCGATTTCCGTGTCTTTGTTTCGTTGATGCAAAGAACTTTCGATTGACCCGTTGTGCATTTCGCGCCTTCTCACAAGGAACATGAGGCGCGGCACACACCACCCAATGTGGAGCCGAACATGATTTCCAACCCTTCCAGCAAGTACCAGCCGTTTGCCCCCATCGCCTTGGCCGACCGCACCTGGCCCGGCAAGACCATCACGCAGGCGCCGATCTGGCTTTCCACCGACTTGCGCGACGGCAACCAGGCACTCTTCGAGCCGATGAACGGCGAGCGCAAGATGGCGCTCTACAAGGAGCTCGTGCGCATCGGCTTCAAGCAGATCGAGGTGGGCTTTCCCGCCGCGTCGCAGACCGATTTCGACTTCGTGCGCCGCCTCATCGACGAAAACCTCATCCCCGACGACGTGACCATCATGGTGATGACGCAGTCGCGCGAGGACCTCATCGACCGCACGGTGGAAGCCGTGCAGGGCGCCAAGCGCGCCATCGTGCACATCTACAACGCGGTCGCGCCCGCATGGCGCAAGATCGTCTTCAACATGGAAGTGCCGCAGGTGATGGAGCTCGTGAAGCACCACGTCTCGCATTTCAAGAAGCAGTCCGACAAGCATCCGGAGACCGAGTGGATTCTTCAGTATTCGCCCGAAACCTTCAGCAGCGCCGAGCTCGAGGTGTCCTTGCAGGCCTGCCAGACGGCCATCGAAGCCTGGGGCGTGAGCGCCCAGCGCAAGATCATCATCAACCTGCCCACGACGGTGGAGAACGCCACCGCCAACGTGTTCGCCGACCAGATCGAATGGATGCACCGCCACCTCGTTCCTCGTGAACACGTCGTGCTCTCCGTGCATCCGCACAACGACCGCGGCACCGGCGTGGCCGCCGCTGAATTCGCGATGATGGCCGGTGCCGACCGCGTGGAAGGCTGCCTCTTCGGCAACGGCGAGCGCTGCGGCAACGTGGACATCGTCACGCTCGCGCTCAACATGTACACGCAGGGCGTGCACCCGCAGCTCGACTTCTCCGACATCACCGGCGTCGCGCGCATCGCCGAGGAGTGCACCTCGCTGCCCGTGCATCCGCGCCACCCCTATGCGGGCGACCTCGTTTTCACCGCGTTCTCGGGCTCGCATCAGGACGCGATCAAGAAAGGCTTCGCCGCGCAGGATCCAAACGGCATCTGGGAAGTGCCCTACCTCCCCATCGACCCCGCCGACCTCGGCCGCACCTACGACAGCGTGATCCGCGTGAACAGCCAATCGGGCAAGGGCGGCATCTCCTTCCTCATGGAACGCGAACATGGCGTGGTCATGCCGCGCCGCATGCAGGTCGAATTCAGCGCCGTGGTCCAGCGCCAGACCGACAGCAATGAAACCGAGATGACCGGCGGAGCGCTCTGGACCCTGTTCGACGCCACCTACCTCGCCACGCCCGCCAGCCCCATGGCCATCACGTGCCACGCCCACCGCGTGACCAACGACGGCCACAGCATCGAACTCGACGTGACGATCAACGGCGTGCGTCAGACCCTGCAAGGTGAAGGCAACGGCCCCATCGCCGCCACGGTGGACGCCCTCGGCCTGCCGCTTCGCGTGGACCACTACGAAGAGCGCGCCACCGGCAGCGGCGCCAACGCCAAGGCCCTCGCGATCATCGAAGCGGCAATGGAAGGCGTCCCCGGCTCCACCTTCGGCGCAGGCATCAGCCACAACATCATGACCGCCTCCGTGCAGGCCGTCGTCAGCGTAGCCAACCGCTTGAACGCGCGCGGCAGCGCGGAGCATGCACGCCAGACGGAAGCCGAATCGGAATCGGCCTGATCAACCCAACGTGAAAAAGATGCGCGATCAGCAACACCCCGCTGACCAGCGCATCACCCACTCTGTGCCCGGCGCCGTCCACAAGACCAACCCAAAGGAACGCCACAAGCATTCCGCAGAGAGCGGCGCCCACAAAGCACCGCACGAGCGAAGCGAAGTGCCGAGCACGCCTCTTCAAATCTAGCTCGCGGCGGTTGTCCGAACGGAGCGACGCAGGAGCGAAGTGAGTTCTGCCGCGGGTATTCAAAGCGCGTTTTGGGTTACTTTTTGCGCGCAAGCAAAAAGTGACTCCGCCGCCGGGCGGAACTCCCTGCCCCGGAAAACAAACACCCCACACCCGCTCGCCAAAGCACCATAAGAAGAAAGCCACTTGGGAATTTCCCCCACAACTGCTACCCTAAGCCCCCATGCGAGCCCTCCACAGCCTCAGCCTAGCCGTAGCAACAGCCCTCCTGCTGGCCGCATGCGGCTCCACCCCCAGCACCAAACACACCACCCGCACCCCGGGCCAGGGCATCCCCCGCCTCTCCAACGAGCAGGCCGACGACATCGCCATCCACGCCATGGGTCTGGTCGGAACCCCCTACCGCTACGGCGGCAACACCCCCGACAGCGGCTTTGACTGCAGCGGCCTCATCGGCTATGTCTACCGCAGCCGCGCAGGCGTCTCCCCGCCGCGCACCGTGGCACAGCTCGACGGGTTCGGCAAGGCGATCTCAAAAAGCGATCTGCGCGTCGGCGACCTCGTGGTGTTCGGACGCGGCACGCCCACGCACGCAGGCATCTACGTGGGAGAAGGGCGCTTCGTGCATGCACCGTCCACAGGCGGAACGGTGCGGCTGGATTCGCTGGGCTCAACCTACTGGTCCAAGCAACCCACGGCCTATCGGCGGTTCTAGAGCCGCGAGCCAGTCCGCGCTCCTGCAGCGCGTTGCGCGCGCAGCCGATGGAACGAAACGCCATGGGTCACTGGCCTGGCCATCCAACGCGTTGCTGGCTTGAAAGTACGCATCCACCACTCGGGCTGTCCCACGGTGCGGCCCCGTGTTGATCAGCGCGCCCAAGCGGGCATCGTAGGCACGCCCAGCGCCATCGATCTGCAGTCCCGTGGCCTCATCCCGATAGCGCCCCATCGCACGCAAGGGCTGCCACAGCTGCAGCGGATTGTGCTGCGCGCAATCATTGCCCCACAGGTCCTGCTGCAGCGCCCAGAGAACGACACCATTGGCATCGACCAGCGCCACGGGACTTGCGGCGTGGTCGTTCAGCACGTGCCTGATCTGCACGTCGGCCGAATCGCCCGCCACCCGCGCCGGTTGCACCAGCGGCGCGAACGTGCCGGGCGCATAAACGGTGTGCACGGCGTCCAGCGTGGCACTCTTCTCGCCCCCGCGCTCCGCATGGCGCTCGAAGCGCACCAGACGCGTCTCGTCCCAGCCAAGGTATTCAGCCCCGATGACCTTGCCATCAACGTCGCGCCGCAGAATCGCCACGCATCGGCCCAGCGCATCGTGGCGGTACTGCTGATCGAACGGCCGGCCCTGCGCGTCCACGCCCTTTGCCGCAACCAGACGGTTGGCCGCGTCATAGTGCAGACGCACCGCATGTCCGTTGTGCAGATCGAGCACGTGGGTGCGGTTGCCGCGGCTGTCGTAGCAAAAGCACAGTCGCGCTTCATCGCTGCACCGGTCGTGGGCGTTGGTGTAGTAGTCGACGCGGCCACCGGCCCAACGCGTGGTGTGCGCGAGCTCGGATTCCGGACGGCGCACCACGTCCCGCATGGCGACGCCAACATCCGCGCAGGCGGATTCGGCCTCCCGATCATCCGCGTGCGTCGCGGTCATCGCATCCGAGGGCTGCGGCAGGCGATGTCCGGCGGGGTCGAACGACCAGCGCTGCGCGCCCGCCTGCGGCGTATGCGACGCGATGAAGCGGCCATGCGCGTCGTAGGCGAAGCGGCTCGTGCCCGCATCACCGTGGATGGCGAGCACGCGGCCGGCGTGGTCATAGAGATACTGTCGCGCACGCGTTGCGGAGGCCGTGACGTCGGCGGTGAAGAGCGAGAGCGCCTCCCCCGTCCATTCCATGTGCTGCCACAAGCCCGCAGCGTTCCAGTCGATGCGTCCATGGATGCCTGCCGTCGCCAGATGCCGCGCTGTCTCGCGCTGCAGCCGATCACGCTCAAATTCAACCTGCGGTTTGCCGTTCCACGCAAGGCTCTGCAGCGCACCCGCCGCATTCCATCCGTAGCCCACAACGCCGAGTTCGCCCAAATCACTGGTGATGCGCCGCCCCTCGCCATCCAGCACGTGCGACACGCGGTGTTCGAATTCCGGCTTGCCGGTGTCCACGTCGAAGAGCCGCTGCGTTTCTTCCAGCACTCGCCCCATCGGGTCGCGACGCCATTCGATGCGGTGAGCGAGCGTTTCTGCGCTCTTTCCGCCTGAATTGGCCGTGCTTGCGAGCCAGCTGCTGGCCGCGAGCATCTCGCCCGCGCGGTTCCATTCAAACCGCGTGGTGAACGCCGCGCCCTCGGCATTCGCGCGATGGTGGATGGCGAGCACACGGCCCGCCGCATTCCATTCATGGCGAACGGCGTGCGCCTCACGGTCTTGGTCCTGATCCTTCACGCTGCCGTCGATGCATTCAAGCAAGCGCCCGACGGCGTCGTAGCGGTACTCCATCGTGCGCCGGTCAAATCCGATCTCGCGCACCAGTCGATCCATCGCATCCCACTGCAAACGCAGCGTGTCGCCGTTTTCATTGGTGCATGTGGTCAGTCGCCCCGCCTCGTCGTAGCTCCATTGCATGGAGGTACCCGCGTGTTCGCGCCTCATGACGCGGCCCCACAGGTCGTACGCGATCTGCACGCTGCCGGCGCTGCGCAGGGCCGCTTCCGACGTGGCGTTGCCCGACACGCTTTCTCCCACCACCCGCCCGCAGACATCGCGCGTGCCATGGTGGCTCACGCCGCTGGCCAGATGCACCGCAACCAGCAGACCTCGTGGGTCGTATTCATAACGCTCGGCTTCACCAAGCGGGTTGATCTTCGCGGTCAACCACCCCTTGGCGTCACGCTCGAATCGCGTGGTGGCTCCCATGGGGTCGCAGTGCTCCATCAGCAGTCCTTCGCGCGAATGCACGAAGCGCGTCGTGCCACACGCGCCATCGGTGATCTGCGATGGCAGGTGCGCGATCATTCTGTCGGCGGGCCGTTCGGGATAGCAGCGCCGCTCCACGCTGCCATCCGCGCGCGCGGTGCGCTCCAGCCGATGCCATGCGTCGTAGTGGTATCGGGTGCAGCGGCCTTCCGCATCGGCGGCGCTTTGCAGCAGTCCCGTCGCTGCATCCCATTCGTTGCGGGTTTCGCGGCCGTCGGGGTGCTGCACGCAGGTGATGAGCCCCGTCGCGTTCGGCCACAGATGCGTGGTGCGGCCCTGCGCATCGGTGGAGGAGATCAGCCGGCCATGCGCGTCATGCGCCCACCGCAGCGTGCTGCCATCCGCGCGCTTGAGTTCCGCAAGCCGCCTCAATCCTCCCGTGCCCTTGAAGAGATGGATGCTGGTGCGCTGCAGGCTGTCGGTCACCTGCGTCTTGGCGCGTGGTTGCCAGTCCTCGTGCGCGGCCAGTGTCTGGTAGCTGAAGTGGCGGATGAGCCCCTGCTGGCTGTGCTGCTCGATGACGCGCGCGCCCGGCTCGTTGCGCTCGTAGCGGTAACGGTGCTCGGGGCCGCCACGCTCCTGGTGCAGGGTGAGCAGATGGTTGCGCCAGGCATAGCGATGCACGCTTTCCTCATGCGCATTGCGCACTTCGACGAGGTCTCCTTCCGCATCGTAGACATAGCGCACCAGCGGTTCCGGCTCAGGCTCAATACGTGACTCGGGCACTGCCAGCAACTCCACCCTGATGAGCCGCACGCCGCTGTCCGCCTGCCAGAAGTGGCCGGTGGGACAGCGTTGCTCGGAGCGCGGCGCGCGCACCCGCCCATAGTGCAGGCGATAGCAGCGCCCCACCCCATCCTGCACGGCCACGAGGCGCATGCCACCGGCCACCCAGCCGTAGCGATAGCGCTGCACGCGGCCAAGTCTGTCGAGGCACCCGAGCAGTTGCCATTCATCCACAGGCACCGCATCGTCACCGCTCTCCAGCGCCTTGCGGTTGACGGGCGCGAAGGCCCAGACCACGTCGCCCTTGCCGCGCCCCGCAAAGACCACATGCGGCCTGCACACCATCTCTCTGGGCAGATGGGCGAAGCGGCGCTGCTCGCTCGACGTGTACCACGCGGGAGGCCGCGCCGCGTTGCCGCTCGAGCGCAGCAGCCACAGGTCTTCGCTGGCGCCGTAGTGGCACGCGCCTGCCGCGAGCGCATCGAAATGAAGGCGTCGGCCATCGACGTCGTGCAGCACGCAGGCCTGCGCCTTCACTTCAAGGCGCAGCTCCAGCGGCGTGCGCCAGCCGTGGCCCAGCACGCCGCAGACGCCGCCTTGGGCCGCATCGGCATGACTGCTGTAACGCCGCTCCCAGATCAGGGGCAGGGCGCCCGGCAGCGAAAAATCCGTCTGCGTGGCGCCGCCGAGCACCAGTGCGCCGGTCGCCTCGAACACGCCGAAGCCGCTCTCTGGCACGACGGCGCGCGGCGAGCAGGCCTGAAAGGGCGAATGTCGATCAGCGGCTGTGGCGCCTGCCCTGGTCTCTTTTGTGTTGCCGCCTTTCGCGATGGCGGCATCGATGTGCGCTTGCGGATTTCTGGTCATGTGCGATTCCCTCCCTTCACAGGCATGTGACGTGCATGGCTGTTCTTGCGTGGTGGAGCCCGAGCGCGCGGATGAGAAAGGCGGACAGCGCCTTCGCGCGGGCGGGCCGTGAGAAGTTCATGCTTTCACCGCCCATGCGCGTGGCATCTGGAATGGCTCAACCGGTCCGGGAAACAAGCGGAGTCGTTTGGTATCCGTTCTGGTGTTTTGGAAACCAGCGCGTAAATCCCTGAAACGGAGTGAATGCGGCGCATGCGGGACAATGGAGCCACCATGACTCAGACAACTCCCCCCACGTCGGCCCCGGCTTCGCACAAGCCCAAGATTTCCACGCTGGACACCACGCGCATCGACGACGTGCGCATCAAGGAAGTCCGCCCTCTGGTCACCCCCGCGCTGCTGCAGGAATGGCTGCCCACGCCGCCCGCCGCGCTCGAGGTGGTCGAAGGCAGCCGCGCCGCCATCTCGCGCGTGCTCCATGGTCAGGACGACCGGCTGGTGGTGGTGGTCGGCCCGTGCTCGATCCACGATCACGACCAGGCCATCGAGTACGCCTGCAAGCTCAAGAAGCAGGCCGAGGCGCTTTCCGCCGACCTGCTGGTGGTGATGCGCGTGTACTTCGAGAAGCCGCGCACCACGGTGGGCTGGAAGGGCTACATCAACGATCCGCGCATGGACGGCAGTTTCGCCATCAACGACGGCGTGCAGATGGCGCGCGCGCTGCTGCTCGACATCCTCGAGCTCGGCCTGCCCGTGGCGACCGAATTCCTCGACCTGCTCTCGCCGCAGTTCATCAGCGATCTGGTCAGCTGGGGTGCCATCGGCGCACGCACGACCGAGAGCCAAAGCCATCGACAGCTCGCAAGCGGACTCTCCTGCCCGGTCGGCTTCAAGAACGGCACCGACGGCGGCGTGAAAGTGGCCACCGACGCCATCCAGGCGGCCGAGTCGGCGCACGCCTTCATGGGCATGACCAAGATGGGCCAGAGCGCCATCTTCGAGACGCGCGGCAACAAGGACTGCCACGTCATCCTGCGCGGCGGCAAGCAGCCCAACTACAGCGCGGACGACGTGAACGCGGCCTGCGCGCTGCTGCAGAAATCGGGCCTGCGCGAACAGGTGATGATCGACCTCTCGCACGCCAACAGCAGCAAGCAGCACGCCCGCCAGATCACCGTGGCCGAGGACGTCGCAACGCAGGTGTCAGCGGGCGACGCGCGCATCATGGGCGTGATGATCGAGAGCCACCTCGAAGAAGGCCGTCAGGACATCGTCGAAGGCCAGGAGCTGAAGCACGGCGTGTCGGTCACCGACGCCTGCATCAGCTTCGAGCAGACCGTGCCGGTGCTCGAGCAGCTCGCCGCAGCCGTGCGCGCGCGCCGCGCCAAGCACGCCGCGGGCTGATCAGCACGTCGATCCGCTGCCGTTGTCCCTTGCGCGGAGCGCCTCGAGGGGGCGTTCCGAGATCGTCAACACGCACTCAGAACGCGTGCCTCAGCCCCACGCTGAGCACGCGCTGGTCCTTGCCTTGGGCTCCCTGTCCGAAGAACTTCTGGCTGGCGTTGCCCTTGTTGGTGAGCGACACGACGTTGGCGATGAACGAGGTGCGCTTGGACAGGAAATATTCCCCGCCAAGCCGCACGAAGCGGCTGTCGTCACCGGTGCCGCGCTGATCGCGGGCGACGTAGTCGAGCGTGATGTTGGCGTTGGCGGACGGCAGCCCCCAGACCACGCCGACGTCATAGGCCGATGTCCTGCGCGCCGCCGGGTCCTCGGGCTTGCTGTAGGCGTAGCCGCCGTGCAGACGGAACTTGCCTGCCGACGTGGCGGGCAGCATGTAGCTTGCGCCCAGCGTGGCGAGCTGGGTGCTGTAGCCCGTCGCGGCCTTCTGGGTGCGCCAGGTCGCGCCGGCTTCGAAGGGCCCTCCGGCCGCGTAGTTGAGCGCGAATTCGGTGGTGTGGCCGTTGGCCGATCCTTCTCCGAAACCATAGAGCGCGCGCGCCGTCACGCCGGCCATGGAGGGCGCGATGTACTTCACGGAATTCGCCACCGTATCGCTGATCGCTGCGAACTCGCTGAACTGGAAGACGCCGTAACCGCCGAAGATGAAATAGCGGCTCATCACGTCGTCCTCCACATCCCACTGGCGGCCCACCGTCAGCGTGCCGAAACCGCCGCGCAGGCCCACGAAGCTGCCGCGATTGAAGAAGTAGCTGGCATTGGATTGCGTGCCGGTATCGAGCGCATAGCCCATCTCCAGATTGAACACGCTGGAGAGCCCGCCGCCCAGATCTTCCGAGCCGATGAAGCCCAGGCGTGACGCGGTGACCTTGCTGTTCTCGATCCGTGTCGAGCGGCCGATGCGGCTGCCGTCATTGAAATTGGAAACGTTCACCAGCTCCGTGGCGGCGATGCCGTAGATGCTGAGCGACGATCCCGAGCCCGCAGGCAGGCCGCGCGACGATTGTGCGGATGCGCTGGCGCCAATGCAAAGCAGGGTCAACGCGACGGCGGATTGAATCGATGTGGTCTTCATGATGATGAATCCGAAAAAGGAAGTGAATCGTGTGAACGCTTTGGGCACGGCTGCGCCCCGCGCACCTGCAAAGCGGCACGACGACAGCGTTCGAGCTGGTGGTTGTTGTGGGTGCGTGCGCTAGTGGCGCTGTCGCTCGAACCTCAGAAGTGAAGCGATGTCGCGCATGGCGGCCGCGACCGGGGAGATGACCGGCACCTGAAAGCGCGGAGCGATGCGCTCGGCGCTCTCCGACAATGGGCCGCCGCCAACGATCACAGCCTGCGCGCCATCCAGCGCGATGCAGTCCGCAATGGCCTGCGCAAGCGCCTCATCCTGCAGTTGCGGATCGCGCGCAAGCGCCAGTGGATCGGACGCCGGGATGCGGCTGCCGCAAAACAGTGCGCTCAATCCCAATGTCTGTGCAGAAGCGGCGATCGATGCCTCGAGCCCCGGCGTGGTGGTCGCGACGCCGAAGCGCCTGCCGCCCAATGCCGCCTCGCGCATCGACGCTTCCCCGATGCCGATGACCGGGATCGACAGCGCGTCGCGCAGTGCCGCCAGTCCCGGATTGCCGAACGCTCCGATGACGACGGCATCGACCTCGCCCGCGAGTCGCCGGCCGAGTTCGAGCACCTGCTCCACCGATGTGGCCAGTTCGGCATCGTTGGTGATCATGCTCGCGCCGCGCTCGGCGGTCGTGCTCCTGAGCGCCAGCCCTTGCGACAGCGACGCGCGAGCGAGACGGTGCATCGCCGCAGTCGTCGCCTGCGAGGTGTTGGGGTTGATCAGGAGCACGGTCCGCTGTGTCATGTCGGGAAATCGCTGTTCGTTCAAAAGGGTGTCGTCAATGCGGTGAAGGGACGTCCCCGCTCAATGCGCGGAAGCCGCCGTGCGCGTGGCCTGGAATCGGGAGTCCGGCGCGTCGCCATCCTGCTCGATGGACTTGCCGAAGGTCTCCGGCGCGAACTGCACGGCCACCGCAAAGATCGCGTACATCACGGCGATCATCGTGAACATGCCGGCCACGCCATGCAGGTCGAAGATCTTGCCCGCGAGCATTTGCGACAGCGCACCGCCCACCGTTCCCAGCGCGAGCAGGAACGAGGTGCCCAGACCGCGCATGCGCGTGGGATACAGCTCGGGCGCAAAGATCCAGATCGACGTGTTGAGCGTGAGCACGCAGAACTGGAAGAGCGCGCCAAAGACCAGCACCATGGCGACGCTGCTCGTGAAGTTGCCGAACGCCAGCCCCGCAAGACAGGCCGCGATGGCGCCGATGGTGAGCACGCGTTTGCGCGGGAACTTGTAGCCGAGCAGCGATGCGGTGATCGCACCCAGCAGGCTGCCGCTCTGCATCACGATGGTGAATGCGAAGCTCCTGGTGATGGAGTAGCCCTGAGAAACCAGAATCGTCGGCATCAGCGTGAGTACCGAGAGCTGCGCGCCGAAGGTCATCCACGACGCGGTGCCCACCGCCACCGTGCGGCGCAGATAGCCGTTGCTGAAGATGTCGGCCAGGCGCACGCGCTGCTCGTTCGGAGCGTTCTGCGCGTCGGCATGCGATGCTTCCGTGATGAATTCGCGATACTCATATTGACCATTGGCGAGCTTGCCTGCGGCCAGCATCGACAGCACCTGGTTGGCCTCCTTCACCCGGCCCTGCGAAAGCAGAAAGCGCGGCGTCTCGGGCACGAAGCGGCGATAGAAAACGATGAACACCGCTGGCAGCACCAGACAGCCAAACAGCCAGCGCCACGCGTTCTCGCCCGGGAAGATCGCAAACACGCCGAGCGCGAATGCGGGCGCGAGCATGTTGCCCAGACCGCCGCCGCCCACATTGATCAGCCCCACCGCCGTGCCGCGAAAGCGTGCCGAGCAGAACTCGGCCAGCATGGTCACCGCCGTAGTGATCTCACCGCCGAGCCCCAGCCCCACGACGAAGCGCGCCACCGCCAGAAACGCGTAGTTCGGCGCCAGCGCACATGCAATCGCACCGAGAGTGAACAGGCCCAGATTCACGTTGAGCATGAAGCGCCGGCCAAACCGGTCCGCGCAATACCCCGACCCCAGCCGCCCGATGGCCGCCGCGATGAACGTGATGGTGTTGAGAAATCCGATGTCCGCCCCGCTCAGGCCCCACTGCTCGCGCAGCAGCGGCCCGACGAGGCCGACGGCGTTCTGCTCGAATACATCGAACAGAACGCCGCACACCACCAGAAAGATGATGGTCTTGTGCGAACGCGTCGCACCAATTCCATCCAGCGCCGCCTCCAATTGGCGCATCTGCGCGTTTCTTGGTGCGGATGACGAAACCGTGGGTCCTTCAGCCATGCTCTTGCTCCCTGCAAATGGATTGTGGAAGTTGTGAAAGAGGGCGAACGCTCTGACGATGATCTGCCCTGACTTGGGGCGTGGAATACGCCCCAGTTCAGGAAAAGCAGTTTTCATGCCATTCGATATCTGAAAATCAATTTTCCTTCACCCGCGAACAACCGTCGACAGGGATTTCCCCAGATACCGTTTCCAAACTTCAAACAGCGAACCCGCGAAGCAAAGCGGGCGCCCGAATCCACCACTCCAACGGCAAGGCAGCCGCTCGGGCAACGCGTGAGGCCGGAGATATCACTTCGGTATGGCAAGGCTTGGACAACGCAGCATGAGGGGCTGTATAGCCGTCCCAGAACGACCCACGATTCAAGCCCCAAAAGAGCCAAGACCGTGTGGAGATCGTCAATACGCTCTAACGCTTCAGTTCGGAAAGAACGTCGTGTTCGGCTTCGACGGTGGTGAGTCTGCGTCGCCCGGCTGCGCCTGCGCGCCGCATGACCCGCGTGGCGATCAGATCGCAGAGCATGATCACCGCCACGTGGTTGTCCAGCGGCCCCGGCGCCGCGCTGTGACAGCGCAGCACCCAGCGCGCGGGCACATTGGCCGTGCCGGAGAGCTGGTCGGTCACATAGACCACCTGAGCACCCGCCCGCGCGGCGCTGGCGGCGAACCGTGCGGTGATCGGCAGGCTGCGGCGCAGTGCGAACACGACCAGCACGGTCTTCTCGCCCATGTCCACCGCGTACTCCGCCAGTGTTTCGCCCGCGCCCGGTATCACCTGCGTTCCCGGCAGCAACTGCGCCAGCTGCCAGCGCAGATACGCCGCGAAGTTCCGGTTGTTGCGGTAGCCAAGAAACATCACGCTGCGCGCGCCGCAGATGGCACTCGCGATATCGTCGATCATGGCTTCGTCGATCTGCGCGAACGTGGCGGCCATGTTCTCGCAGGCCTGCTGGATGTGCTCGGCGACGAAACCTCCGGCACCGGCGTCACCGCCCGCTTCCGGCCGCGCCACGAACAGCGGCGATCCGCGCGAGCGCTCCTCGCGCGCATGGCGGCGCGCCTCCTCGTAACTTGCATAACCGAGCCGCCGCGTGAAGCGCGTGACCGTGGCGTTGGACACGCCGACCAGCTCCGCCAGTTCCGAGGCGTTGTAGCTCGCCATGTCGCCCGGAAAATCCAGAATGAACTCGCCCAGACGCCGCTCGGACGGAGGCAAGGTTTCCATCAACTGCCGGATCTGCCCGAGGAAGGACAGCGAGGACGGAGACGTAGACGGCGACGAGGAGGGGGGTACGACAGCGGAGCTCATTGAAGCGGCAGTGTACGACGCGCCCGTGCCCCTCCCCGACATCACGCGAGCGCCAGCTCCTCCACGGCCGTCAGCGCCTTGGACGCCCCGCCGAGCCGCGCCGCCAGTCGCTGCGCGCGCTTGAGGTACAGATGCGCGTCGTGCTCCCACGTGAAGCCCATTCCGCCGTGGACCTGAATCACCGTGCGCGTGGTGTTCAGCGCGCCGTCGATGGCCGTCCATTCGGCGGCTGCGCAGGCGAAAGGCGCGTCGGGCAACTGACCGTCGAGCGCGGCGCTGGCGTAGAGCGCCGCGAGGCGCGCGTTGTCCACCGCCATCCATGCGTTGGCGAGCTGGTGTTTGATGGCCTGGTAGCTGCCGATGGGTTTGCCGAACTGCACGCGCTCGGCCGCGTAGGCGGCACCGAGCTTCAATGCGGCCTGCGCGACGCCGATGAGCTCGGCGCACTGCATGAGCCGCCATGCGCTGCGGGCGTGGGCGCGCTGGTCGACCCCGATGTGGTCCATGTTCAGCCAGTCCAACGAGGCACCCTGCGCAAGGCCTGGGCATTGGCGCACGGTGGGGTCCAGTCCGGTCGCGGATTGCGCATCGGCCACGGCGGGGCGGATGGCGATGCGCAGCGGCTGCGACGGGAAATTCAATCCGTCGATCACCACGACGTCGGTGCATTGCGATGAGAAATCCCAGATCCGGTCGGCCGCGTCCACACAGTGTGCCGCTCGCTCACCGGCAAGAATGCCGCTCAGAAGCGATTTGAGGACCTCTGGCGCGTTTTTTTCGTCGGCCTTGAGCAGGAGGGGCAGCAGCACCGCGCTGCTCGCCCAGGGCGCATTCAGCAACTGGCCGCCTGCGGACTCCGCCACGAGGTAGGCGTCGGTGAGGCCCAGCCCCAGTCCGTCCATCGCTTCGGGCGCGAGCAGGGACATCCAGCCCATGTCCGCCATGTCGGCCCAGAGCTTCTGCTGCGCGGCGTCCGAAAACGGCAGCGCCTTGCGCGCACGCGCCAGCGGGTGGTTGTCGGCGAAGAAGCGCTGCGCCGATTCCAGCAGCATCTGCTGCTCGTCATTGAGTGCGAAATCCATGGTGTTTCGGTTTCCGTTTTCTTTTCCGTTGCTCGCTCAGCCCTTGGGCAGCTGGAGCATCTGCTCGGCGAGGATGTTGCGTTGCACCTCGGAAGTGCCCGCCAGGATCGTCTCGGCGCGCGTCCACAGGTAGTCGCGCGTCCACAGCGAGGCCTCCCGGTCGCGCTCGAGGGCCTCGGCGCCGACGAGCGCACGCTCGCCCAGCACCTCGTTGGCCAGCACCATGAGCTTCTGGTGCGATTCGCTCCAGTGCAGCTTGGTGGCCGAGCCCTCCGGCCCCGGCGGGCCGCCGCGCAGCGCGTTGGTGAGCGCGCGAAAGGTCTTGAGCTTGAGCACATGGCTGTCCACCGCGAGGCGCGCGATCTCGCGGCGCAGATGCGGGTCGCTCAGTTTCGACTCGCCCGTGTCTTCATCGACGACGGAAGCGGCAAGCTGCTTGAGCGCCGTGACCTCCTGCGCGAAACGCACCTGGCGCGGAATGAAATACGTGCCGCGCTCGAAGCTCGCGGCGGCCATGGCGAGGCGCCAGCCGCCGTTTTCTTCGCCGACGAGGGCATCGAGCGGCACCTTCACGTCTTCAAAGAAGACCTCGTTGAAATCCGACTCGCCGGTGATCTGGCGGATGGGCTCGACGCGCACGCCCGGCATTTTCATGTCGACGAGCAGAAAGCTGATGCCCTTGTGGCGCTGCGCTGCGGCGTCGGTGCGCGCGAGCACGAAGCAATAGTCCGCGATGTGCGCGAACGAGGTCCATACCTTGTGGCCGTTCAGCAGGTAGTGGTCATCCTTGCGCTCGGCGCGCGTGGAAAGCGATGCGAGATCGGAGCCAGCGCCGGGCTCGGAATAACCCTGGCACCAGATGTCCTGGTTCGAGAGGATGCCCGGCAGAAAGCGCGCCTTCTGCGCGTCGTTCGCGAAGTGGATCAGCGTGGGCGCAAGAATGCCGTGGCCGATGATGTTCACGCCCAACGGTGCGCCGATGCGCGCCTGCTCCTCATGGAAGATCGCCTGGCGCGTGAGCGGCCAGTTCTTGCCGCCGAGCGCCTCGGGCCAGCCGAGGCCGGACCAGCCTGCGCGGCAGACATGGTCTTCCCATGCGCGGCGCCATTGAAAATCGTTGGGGTCGGGGTCGGTGGGCCAGGCGGCCTTGAAGCGGGGGAATTCGGTTTCGAACCAGGTGCGCACCGTGATGCGGAATGCTTCGTCTTCTGGGGAGTAGCCCACTTGCATGGTGCTGTTCTTTCTCTGTCTCTGGGATCACTTCCTCGCCGTTTGCGGGAGAGGGTGGGTGAGGGGCTTCGCTCTTGGGTCTACTTGCTACAGCTGCGCGTTTGATTGCGGAGGCCGGGACTGCCCCCGGCGGGGCAATCACTTTTTGGTCTTGCCCAAAAAGTAATCAAAAATGCGCTTGGCGCTTGGAAGACCCACCGCAGAACTCACTTTGCGATCTTCGATCGCGCCGTTCGGACAACCGCGGTGAGTCAGTTTTGAAGAGGGCTGTTGCGCCTTCTGGCGCAACAGGGGTGGGGCGTTGATGCTCCGAGCAGGTTGCTTTTCTTGCCTGCTTGACGACATCTCCCGCTGGCGCAGATCAGTCCGCCTTTGCGCCGGAATCCTTCACCACCTTGGCCCATTTCACGATGTCCTTCTTGATGAAGTCGGAAAACTCGGCGGGGGTGTTGCCGATGATTTCGAGGCCGAGGGACTGGAATTTCTCCTGCACTGCGGGCTCCTTGAGGACTTCCATGAGTTCGGTGTGGAACTTGTTCACGACCGGCGCGGGCGTGCCTGCGGGGGCGACGAAGCCGAGCCAGGGCATGGCTTCATAGCCGGGCAGGCCGGATTCGGCGACGGTCGGCACGTTGGGCAGCAGCTTGGAGCGCTTGGCCGTCGTCACTGCGAGCAGGCGGATCTTGTTGTCGTTGATGAAGGGCTTGGACGATGCGTACGCGTCGAACATCACGTTGATGTTGCCGCTCACCAGATCGAGCAGGGCGGGGGCGCTGCCCTTGTAGGGCACGTGCTCCATCTTCACGCCGGCCATGGTGTTGAAGAGTTCGGACTCAAGGTGCGTCGAGGTACCCGCGCCGACCGAGCCGTAGTTGGCCTTGGTCGGGTTGGCCTTCACCCAGCTCACCATCTCGGCGACGTTCTTGGCTGGCACGCTGGGGTGCACGCTCAGCACGTGCACGACGGATGCCACGAGCGAGATCGGTGCGAAGTCCTTCACCGGGTCGTAGTTCACCTTGCTGTAGAGCGCGGGGGCAATGCCGAGCGAGGACGCGGCGAGCAGCACGGTGTGGCCATCGGGCGCGGACTTGGCCACGTGCTCCGACGCGATCATGGTGCCCGCGCCGGGCTTGTTCTCGACGATCACGGGCTGTCCAAGCCGGTTCTTCAAACGCTCGGCGAGCGTGCGCGACATGATGTCGGTCGCGCCGCCCGGCGAGAAGGGCACGACGATGGTGATCGGCTTGCTCGGGTAGCCGCCTTGGGCGAAGGACGCACCGCCCAGTGCTGCGGCGGCGACAGCGATCGTGGTGACGGCGATTTTCTTGATGAACATGGTGAGTTGTCTCCTCTTGGTTTTCAGTGGTTGGAAATGGTTTGCGCAGCGGGCAGCACCAGCGCGTCGAGCATGCACACGCCCTGACCCTGCTCCTTGACGAGCAGCGGGTTGACCTCGACCTCGTCGGCCTGCTCCTGCAGCGCCAGCACGGCGCGCGAGAAAGCGGCGATGGCGGCGCAGGTGGCGTCCACATCGCCGAGCGCGCGGCCTCGGTAGCCGGTGAGCAGCGGATAGGCCTTGAGCTCGCCGAGCATCTCGCGCGCCATGGCCTCGTCGACCGGCAGCACGCGGTGGCTCACGTCCTTGTAGAGTTCGGTGAGCACGCCGCCGAGGCCGACGGTGAGCGTCATGCCGAACACGGGGTCGCGCGTCGCACCGACGATGAGCTCGGCCACGCCCGATTCCATCCTGCAGATCAGCGCGCCATCGATGCGGGCCTTGGGGTCATATCGCGCTGCGCTGGCCAGCACTTCGTTGAACGCCTTGCGCACGTCATCGGCGCTTTGCAGACGCAGGCGCACGCCACCGGCCTCGGTCTTGTGCGCGATGTCGGCCGACAGCACCTTGAGCACCACCGGATAGCCGATGGCGTCCGCCGCCTGCGCGGCCTCGTCGGCCGTCGTCGCGACGCGCTCGGCGCCTGCGGGCATGCCGTGCTGCACCAGCAGCTGCTTGGTGCTGTATTCGTCAAGGCGCGCGGGCAGAGCGGTGCGCGCGGGCGCGGGCTGCTGGCGCACGTCGAGCCAGCGGTTGTGCTTGCGCCGCTCCTGCCACAGCAGGAAGGGCGAGAGCGCGGAGATCGCCACGCCAATGTCCTCGAACACCGGCACGCCGCCATTGCGCATCTGCTCGCGCTTTTGCGCCGCACCGGTGTCGATGGCGACGAAGAGGCGCGGGAACTTTTCGGCCACGGCGCACAGGTCGTCAGCCATGCGGTCGAGCATGTAGCCCGGCGCGTAGACCACCACCGCGTCGATGGCGTCGCTCTGCGCGAGCGCTTCCATCGCGGTGCGCACAAAGCCGGGATCGTTGACCACGTTGCCGGTCACGTCGACCGGATTGCTGACCATGCCGTAGTCGGGAATGCCCGCGCGCAGCATGTCCTGCAGCGCCTGGGGCAGCGTCGGCACTTCGAGCCCCTGCAGGATGAACTTGTCGGCCAGAATCGCGCCGAGCGCACCCGAGATGGTGATGATCGCCACGCGCTTGCCGGCGCTGCGTTGGCGGTACTGCGCGAGGTTGGCGAGCTGCGCCATCTGCACGAAGTCGTTGCTCTGGATGATGTTGAGCTGCTTGAACGCGGCGCTGTAGATCTGCTGGTCGCCCGCGAGCGCGGAGGTGTGCGAGCGCACGGCCTCGGAGCCCTTCTCGGTCTCGCCGGCCTTGTAGAGAATCAGCAGCTTGTCGCGCCGCGCGAATTCCTCGGCCGCCGCGATGAAGCGCTTGCCGTCGCGCAGCTCCTCGATGTAGCCCATGCAGACTTCGGTGCCGTCGTCCTGCGCGAGATATTCAAGATACTGCGCGAGATCCACGCAGGCTTCGTTGCCGGTGTTGATGAAGTGGCTGAACTCCACGCCCAGCCGACGCGCAATCGCGTAGACCGCCGCGCACACGTTGCCGCTTTGCGTGAGCAGGCTGACCGTGCCGCTGCCCGGCTGCATGGGCGAGGTGTTGAACACCGACGCGAAATTGGTGTGCACCTGGCCGTTCAAGTTGGCAAAGCCCATGAGATTGGGGCCCGCGACGACCATGTCGGTGGTCGCGACGAACGCTTCCATATCGTCCTGCAGCAGCTTGCCCTTGGCGCCTTCTTCGGCGAAGCCCGCCGCATAGACCAGCACGGCGCGCGCGCCCTTGGCGTGGCAGCGCCTGAGCATCGCGGTCACGTCGGCGGCGGCAATCGCGAGCACCACGAGATCGGGCGCTTCGGGCAGCGATTCGATGTCGGCGTAGCAACGCTGGCCGAACACTTCGTCGTACTTGGGGTTGATCGGATAGATCACGCCCTGGTAGCCGAACTTGGTCAGATGCGCGATGGGCATGCCGCCGATGCGCGCGGCATTGTTGCTCGCGCCGACGATGGCGATCGATGCGGGGTTGAGCAGCGGCTCGAGGCGGTGGGTGGCTTTTTTCACGGGGGAAAGCATGTCTTCAGGCCGTCTTCTCTGGGTTCTTCTGGATGGCGTTGGCGAGACCGCGATCGCGCGCGGTCAGAAAGCCTTCGCTCAGATGCGAGAGCTGGTGCGTGTCGAAATGCGCCTCGAGCGCGGTGCGCAGGCCCTGCGCGTCGAGCGAACGGTTGATCGAGCGCTTGATGAGCCTGAGCCCGAACGGCGGCGCCTTGGCGATCTGCTGCGCCATCGCGAGCGCGGCGTCGCCGAGTTCGGCATCCGCCACCACGCGGTTGACCATGCCGATCTCCTTGGCCTCCTGCGCGGTGATCTTGCTGCCGGTGAACAGCATCTCCTTGGCCTTGCGCGCGCCCATCACCCAGGGGTGGATCAGCACCTCGGTCGCGGCGGCGCCCAGCGTGTGGCCGACCGGGTCGGAGAAATACGCGGAGTCGCTCGCGATCACCAGATCGCACATGTTGGCGATCATGAAGCCGCCGGCCACGCACGCGCCCTGCACCTGCGCGATGGTGGGCTTGGGGAAGTCCCATATCTTGAGCGAGTAGTCGAAGTAGCGCAGCTCCTCGTAGGCCCAGCGTTCCTCCACGGTGAAATTCGCGCGCTCGGCCTGCGCCTGCTTCAGGTCGTGGCCCGCCGAGAAATGCGCGCCCTTGCCGCCGACGATCACCACATTCACCGAGTTGTCCACACGCGCCTCGTCGAACGCGGCCATCAGCTCGTCGAGCATCTGCTGACTCTGCGCGTTGCGCTGCGCTTCGCGCGCCAGCAGGATGCGGCGCACCGCGCCGTGGTTCTCGACTTCGATCGTCTCGTAGGTCATGGGTCGTCTCCTTGTCTTTGCGATGGCATTCAGTCTAGACTCGCAAATTCCTGCATTACAAACACAATCGAGACTTTTTCCCACAATATGGACACCCCCGTTTCCACGTCTCCCGCCAGCGTCACCGGCTCCGCCACGGCAGGCGCGCAAAGCCTGCGCCGCGCCCTGAACCTGCTGCGCCTGCTGGCCGAGCACCAGGAGGACGGCATCACGCTGACCGAGGTGATGGCCGCCTCGGGCCTTGAACGCTCGACCGCGCACCGTCTGCTCTCGTGCCTGGCCGAGGAGCAGTTCGCCGAGCGCGACGCCACCTCCAAGGTCTACCGCCTCGGCATCGACGCCATGCAGCTCGGCTTCGCCTCCATGCGCCGCGTGCCGCTTGTGGACAACTGCAAGCCCCTGCTGCAGAAGCTCGCGCGCATGTCGGGCGACACGGTGTTTCTGGTGATCCGCCAGGGCGACTACTGCCTGTGCCTCGATCGCGAGGAGGGCCACTTCCCGGTGAAGGTGTTCACCACCGACATCGGCGGGCGGCGCCTGCTTGGCCTCGGCGCCGGTGGCCTCGCGCTGATGTCGCGCCTGTCCGACGCCGAGATCGAACGCATCTACGACCGCCACGCCGAGGAATACCTGCACGCCCACTTCACCCGCGAATGCCTGCTGCAGGCCGTGCGCCGCACCCGCGCGCTCGGTTACGCCGACATCACCGACACCCTCACCGTCGGCGTCTCGGGCGTGGGCTGCACCTTCACCGCATCGGCCAGCACCCAGGCGGCGATCAGCTTCGGCGCCATCTCGCCGCGCCTGCCGCCCGAGCGCAAGAAGGAAATGGCGAAGCTGCTCATTGAGCAGTTGATGCAACAAGGGTCCGCTATCGAGAATAGAGGACAACCTGCTTGACACATTCCTCCGGTACACACAGGCTCAGGCACAACCCAAGTTGAAATGTCTGGAGTTCCGGAGATGCGTTTTCTGAAGCAATGTCTCTTGCCCGCCCTCATGGTGGCAGCCTTTTCCACGCCTGCACTCGCCGCACGCGAGTTCACGCCGCAGTCCGGCCTGTGGATGATTCCCTCTGAAAACAACGGCCAGCCGGGACGTGGTTTCTCACTCGACGTGCAGGGGAATACCGCGTTTTTGCAGGTGTTCAACTACGAGAAAAGCGGTGCGGCGACCTTCCACACCGCAGTCGGTCAGCTTGATGCAGCTGCGTCGATGACGGTGCCGTTGCTGCGATTCAAGGACGGGCGCTATCTGGGAGGGCCAACACAAGACGCGGTGGAGGATGGATCGGCGGGCGACGTAACCGTGACGTTCTCCGATGGGTTGAACGGGACGATTCAGTTTCCGGGGGAGGCGGTGCAGCCGATTGCGCGGTTTCTGGTGCCGGAGAAACAGCCATTCTGGTGGACACAAGTTTCTGAGTCTCCGCCCTCCAGCAGAAATGGCACTCGCGAAATGGTCCTTACAGCAACCAGTGCCAACGGAGCACGATATGCGTGGCAGGCATCTCTTCATTTGCATGACACACAGGACAAATTCCAACTGTCCTTCTACCCCACCCAGCCGTACCTGAATACGAGTTCAAGCGAGCCACCCGCCACACTCGAATGTCAAATCGAACAGAGCACGCAAACAGTGGATTGCGTACCAGCCAGGACCAATGTTTCCGGCGAGACATCGGTGGACGCGTTGGCGATTCAACGCATGCGTTTTCAGTTCGTCGGACGGGACGTTGTCGGTTTCATTCAACCTGCCGCAGACCGAACATCAAGACTTGTTGTCAACGGAATGACATTCTCCAGTCGCAGCTCATTGCAAATCAAAGGACTATTGGAATTCACTTCCAAGACGTACGGGGTGTTTGACTTGATGGCTGACGCCTGCATCCTCAGCTGCTTGACCATGGGCGATTCGCACATCACCATTCTGCCCACCAGCGGTGCGTGGATCATCGAGGCCGAAAGCCAAGGAACGCCCGGACGCGGCGTGTTTCTCGATGTGCAGGACGAGACCGTGATTGTGCAGACATCGGACTACCTCCCCAGTGGTGATGCCACCTTCCACATGGGGGCAGGCAAGCTGAAAAGTTCTGCTACGTGGGCTGGCGACACCACTGCGACCATGCCACTGTTTCGTTATGGCGGTGGACGCTACTTTGGCGGACCTCCCCTGACCGGGCGAGAAGAAGCCCGCGCAGGAGACCTGACGCTCGCGTTTTCGCCTCAATACGGAACAGAGTTCACGGACTTTGGAACTGGCGATGTCGGCCTGCCGGGTGAAAGCGTGCAACGCATCCGGCGACTGCAGTTCGAGCCCCACTCCGTTAGCATGGAAAACATGCTTGGTGAATATCTCACCATCTGGGACAAGTGGGAGGGAACTCTTCAGCGTGAGGAACGCTGGGTCAGGCTGACACGAGTGGATGGTGATGTCGCCAAGAATGACGACGGCACCGTCCAATGCAAACGCAACGACTCTGGTCAGAGCGGCAACTACAAGATGCTCTGTCTTTGGAACGAAAGCGCCGATGCGAAGTACGACCCCATGAAATGGTGGCGCCGTGCTGAAATGGAAATTCACCCATTCCTTCGCGAGGTAGCCCATAGCAAACCGGTCCTGCGTACCCGCGACCGCCATGGCAACTGGCTGGGCCTCGGCGCAGTGAGTCTGCCGGGTCTCGCCATTCCTCAAGACCAATAACCCCCACGACCAAAACGAGACAGGAAACCCACATGAAACGCACGCTGATGCATCTCATCCCTGCACTGCTGGCTGTGTTCTGCGCAGTGCCCGCTTTTGCGGCACGCGAGTTCACGCCGCAGTCCGGTCTGTGGATGATTCCTTCTGAAAACAACGGCCAGCCGGGACGTGGTTTCTCGCTCGACGTGCAGGGGAATACTGCGTTTTTGCAGGTGTTCAACTACGAGAAAAGCGGGGCAGCCACCTTCCATACGGCGGTGGGGCAACTTGACGAGTCCGCGTCAATGACCGTGCCCTTGCTGCAATTCAAGGACGGGCGCTATCTGGGAGGGCCAGCACGAGACGCGGTGGAGGATGGATCGGCGGGCGACGTAACCGTGACGTTCTCCGATGGGTTGAACGGGACGATCCGGTTTCCCGGTGAGGAGGCGCAGCCGATCTCCCGTTTTGTCGTACCGGAAAAGTGGCCCCACTGGTGGGCTCAGATCACGCCATCGCCTTCGCTTCAAAACAAGGAGGGGTGGCGCCACATGCAGTGGACGGCAACCAGCCCCGACGGGGTGCGTCATGTCTGGGAAGCATTCCTTTTCAAGGGCGAGAACGACCGGCTCTGGTTGGGATTGGCGCCGCAGATTGACGGAGATACGAGCGGAGGTGCGTTCGAGTGCCGCTTTCTGACCGACACGCAGGTCTTCGACTGCACCACCACACGCCGCATAGAAAGCGGTTTCTACTTTAGTTTTGAATCGAAGGAGCCCCCCGAACTTCAGCGACTGCGTTTTCGCGTCTTCGGCCCCGATGTGGTGGGAGTGATCCAACCCACATCGAACCCGACCCAGCGCATGACTCTCAATGGCTCGCAGTACGGCAGCTTCCACTGCAATGGCGCGCATTGCACCGGTCCAAACGAACGCAGCGCGAGAGTCTATGTGGACTCGGAATTCCTCTACGGAACGTGCATCACGGGCTACTGCGGCGGCTACGACAACGTCACGCTCATTCCAAGCAGTGGCGCATGGATCATTCGGGATGAAAACACGGGCCGCCCCGGAAGAGGTGTGTTTCTGGACGCCCAGGACGACACCATCATCGTGCAGACGTCGGACTATCTCGCCGCCGGGCATCCGACATTCCACATGGGGGCAGGCAACTTGGTTGGCTCCAGAACATTCGGCGAAGACACCACGACATCTCTTCCGTTGGTGCGATACAAGGATGGACGCTATTTCGGAGGTCCGGCACGGTCAGGCACCGAGGCGGCAAACGACGGAGACATGCGGCTCAGCTTCTCACCGCGAAAGGAAGGTAGGGGATCGCTGGACTTCGGAACCGGTGACATCACACTGCCGGGAGAAGGCACAACACGCCTGCACCGCCTGATGCTGGAGCCGACCATGGCGGGCAGCATGGCCCATATGCTGGGCGAGTATCTGCTGATCTGGAATACGGCACAGGGCAAACGTCGGCAATGGGTGCGACTGACCCGTATGGAAGATGTTTTCGCGATGAATGACGATGGCACGGTGCAGTGCTATCAGGGCTTCGTGAACGTTATTCAATATTCGATGACCTGTGCCTTGCTACCCACACCAAACATCAAGCAGGACTGGATCGGCAGCGCATCCGTCACGAACGTGATGCCTTTCCATCGGAACGTACCAAGTCGTGATTTCCTGATGCGCACCCGCGACCGCCATGGCAACTGGCTGGGCCTCGGCGCAGTGAATCTGCCGGGTCTCGCCATTCCTCAAGACCAATGACCCCCACGACCAAAACGAGACAGGAAACCCACATGAAACGCACGCTGACGCATCTCATCCCTGCACTGCTGGCAGTGTTCTGCGCAGTGCCCGCTTTGGCGGCACGCGAGTTCACGCCGCAGTCCGGACTGTGGATGATTCCCTCTGAAAACAACGGCCAGCCGGGACGTGGTTTCTCACTCGACGTGCAGGGGAATACCGCGTTTCTGCAGGTGTTCAACTACGAGAAAAGCGGTGCGGCGACCTTCCACACCGCCGTCGGTCAGCTTGATGATGCGGGATCGATGACGGTGCCTTTGCTGCGATTCAAGAACGGGCGCTATCTGGGCGGGCCGCCTCAGGTTGCGTCCGAAGACGGCACACCAGGCAATGTCAGTGTGCGGTTCACGGATGGGCTCAACGGAACAATTCAGTTTCCTGGCGAATCGCAGCAACCCATCGCTCGCTTTGTGGTTCCCGAGGCCCTTCCCTACTGGTGGAGCAAACCTGCCGCTGCGCCGGAAATAAAGGCAGGAGGCATCCGGGACATGAGCTGGATATCAAGGACCAGCAGTGGCACACAAATTCTGTGGCGCAGCAGTTTGTCCAACCTCGCCGATGGGAGCCTGTCACTGCAGCTATCGCGTGTGAATGAACGGGATTTGTATCCAACGCCGCATACTTTCGATTGCCGACTGGAGGAGGAAACCCAGGTAGTGGACTGCCTTGCGCAGACATCGACGAACGAAGCGACAACTGGCGTGATTGTCGATCGGGTGCGTTTTCGAACGTTGGGACGCGACATCGTTGGTTTCATGCGACCCACTTCGAATCACGGCGAGCGTTGGCTGCTCAATGGCTTCAACGAAGGCAGCACAAGATATACCTGTACCACCGAGCCCTGCAGCTATCTGAACAACATCACAACGTGGGCATACTCGTCAAGCGCATTTCCGGGAGGCGCTTGCATCCCCGAAATGTGCAACTTCACCTATTCCCTGATGGTGCTGCCAAGCAATGGGGCGTGGATCATTGATGACGAAAGCAATGGCCAACCGGGACGTGGCGTGTTTCTCGACGTTCAGGAAAACACGGCCATCATCCAGACCTCCGACTATCTGCAAAGCGGAGAACCCACTTTCCACATGGGAGCCGGCAGTCTGCGGGCTTCTCCAAATGGTATCTCGGAGACCACTGCCGAAATGCCCTTGATCCGATACCAAGGGGGGCGTCATTTTGGTGGACCCGCGCAATCTGGATCAGAAGCTGCGAATGCGGGAACGCTTCAACTCATGATCTCGCCGTTGAAAGACAGTGATTCCACGGACTTCGCGACTGGCAGCATCCGCCTGTCGACTGAAAGCGCCAAACCCATGCATCGTCTGCGCTTTGAAGCCTCCTCAAATCTGCTTGCCGACAAGTTGGGAGAGTACTTCATTCGATGGAAGACTGCCGGAGGCTACATACAACGATGGGAGCGCCTGACACGCCTTGAGGATATCTTCGCGACAAACGACGACGGTACCGTCAAATGCTATGTTTCCACACCCAGCGAACCTGACGGGTTACGCTGCGCTTGGCTGCCTTCGCCCAACATCAGTCAAGCTTGGCTTGGAAGCGCAAGCCTGACCATCAGTCCTTTCCAGCGCAAAACAAATCCCAATGCCCCGGATATGTTGTACCGGACACGTGACCAGCATGGCAACTGGCTTGGCCTCGGAGCGGTAGATCTGCCGGGTCTGGCGATTCCACAAGACCAATGACCCCCACGACCAAAGCGAGACAGGAAGCCCACATGAAACGCACGCTGACGCATCTCGTCCCTGCACTGCTGGCAGTGTTCTGCGCAGTGCCCGCTTTGGCGGCACGCGAGTTCACGCCGCAGTCCGGACTGTGGATGATTCCCTCTGAAAACAACGGCCAGCCGGGGCGTGGTTTCTCACTCGACGTGCAGGGAAACACCGCGTTTTTGCAGGTATTCAATTACGAGAAGAGCGGTGCGGCGACCTTCCACACCGCCGTCGGTCAGCTCGACGCGGCAGCATCGATGACCGTTCCGCTGCTGCGCTTCAAGGGTGGTCGCTATCTGGGCGGGCCTGCGCGGGATGCGGTGGAAGATGGATCAGTGGGCAAAGTCACGGTGACGTTCACAGATGGTCTCAATGGCACGATTCAGTTTCCGGGCGAGTCCGTGCAGCCGATCTCACGGTTTCTCGTTGGCGATCGGTTGCCCTACTGGTGGAGCATGCCGACTGGCAATCCCGAGGGGACGGTCAACAGCGGCGTTTCGATGCAATGGACCTCGGTGGATCGCTCAGGACAACCCAGACTCTGGAACGCCTGGCTCTCGGCTACGGAATCCGGTCAGTTCCAGATCCGTTTCAACGGTGGCAAGTGGGTATCTTGCGCATTGAACAGCGACAACCTCGTCATGGAATGCATCGACAACGACGTCTACCCTGCCACAAACCCAATAGGGATGCTGAATGTGCAGCGCGTGCATTTTCGAATCATTGGCACGGACGTCGTCGGCTTCATGCAAGAAAATGGTGACCTGAATGCCCAATCAGTCATCAACGGTAGAGTTACTGGAAAAGGTCGTGTCCTCACAAACGACCCCGAGGATTGCGTAATCACCTGTCCTCCCGCTGCAGTATCTGTGGACATGCGCAGCACATGGCTGCTTTCGAACGGTGCATGGATCATCGATGAGGAGAACACCGGTCGCGCAGGGCGCGGAGTGTTCATCGACCAGCAGGACGAGACCCTGATCGTGCAGACGTCCGACTATCTTGCCGACGGCCAGCCCACCTTCCGTATGGGAACAGGGCGTCTGCCGACCGTGGAGCCGAGGAAAGACGCCGAGTCCCTGCTGCCCTTGGCGCGCTTTGCAGGGGGACGCAACTTCGGTGGATCGGCCCAAACGGGAACGCAAATCGCATTGGATGGCGACGCAAAGCTGACATTCCGCCGTGCCCAAAGCGGCAACGCTGCAGACTACGCCAGTGGCGATATCACGCTGCCGGGCGAATCAGCCCAGCGAATGCACCGCCTCGAACTGGAGCCCGCCACGCTGGACATGGGCAACATGCTGGGGGAGTATCTGGTGCGCTGGAGAGTCGACGCAACGCAGGGCAGCTTCCAAACGCAATGGATGCGCCTCACGCGCGTTCAGGACGGGTTGGCCATGAACGATGACGGCACCGTGCAGTGCTACCGCAACACATCGCTCAGCCCGTATTTCATGCGTTGCGCGCTGCTGCCCAGTCCCAATATCCATCAAAACTGGATTGGAAGCGCATCCATCACCCAGTCACCATTTCGCTGGGGCGCCGCGGAAGATTCGGACGCCATCGCTCGCACCCGTGACCGCCATGGCAACTGGCTGGGACTCGGTGCGGTGAATCTGCCGGGTCTGGCGATTCCTGCTGATTGAACACCCATCTCACCAGAAACAAGGGCTGCTTGTGGATAACTCGCAGCCCTTGTTCTTTTTCCGAACCAATCGTTCAGTTCAGGTCAGATTCAACCCGCCATCCGACAGTACAACCTCGCCCGTGAGGTAGTCCGAGGACACCAGCATCGCGACGACCTGGGCGATGTCCTCGGGTGTGGCGCCTCGGCGCATGGGCGATTTTTCGCTCCAGAGCGTGCGGGCGGCGGTCCAGGTTTCGGTGAGCGGGGTGTCCACCAGCCCCGGAGCGACGGCGTTGACGCGGATGGCGGGGGCCAGGTTGAGGGCGAGCAGGCGCGTCATGTGGTTCAGGGCCGCCTTGCTGGCGGAATAGGGGATCGACGCGCCCTTGGGGCGCACGCCGGCGTGCGAACTCACGTTGACCACGCAGGCCGGTTTTCCGCGCAGCTCAGCGGACGCGCGCAGAGCGTCCTGCGCATGGGCGATCAGCCGAAAAGGCGCGACGACATTGACTTCGTGCATCTCATGCCAGACCTCGGGCGTGGCCGCAAGCAGGTCGCCATGCGGGATGACCTGACTTATTCCAGCGTTATTCACAAGCACGTCGAGGCGACCGCACTCCAGCAGCGTCTCGCGGATCAGCCGCTGGCGGTCTTCTTCATGGGCCAGGTCGGCCTGTAGATAACAGGTGTGCGGCAGTTCATTGGCCATCGCCTTGCCGATGTCGACGCTGCTGCGCGAATGAAGAACGACGGAAAAACCGTCCTGCAGAAGTCGGCGCGCGATGGCCGATCCGATTCCGCTGGTGGAACCGGTCACGAGAGCGACGGGACGCGTGTTGGTCATGTAGGTGAAACGAGGCGTTTTGCTGAAAAAAGAAGCAGCTCAGTATGGTTTTGACTATTTTTTGGGCAATTGACGTGATTTTTTGCCATGTGAAAAGAAAAAACTGGGTGCGTTTTGGAGTGCGGCTCTGATGACGTTGTTCTTTAATAGTGTTATTTATATATGTTGATAGTAGTAGAGCGCACAACAATTTGTGGATAACTTGCTTTTGCCTCGGAGCGACAATGACTTGGGAAAATCCAAACCATGTGCCTGGAGGTACGGTTTGCACGATGTCGAAATGGGCACAACTTAAAAGTTTTCCACTTTTCTGTGGATAACCTGAATTTGTTCTTGAAAATCTGTACAAGTTTATCCACACCCGCACTGGTATTGGCTTTCATCTGTGGACAACCAGTTGGCAAGCCGTTCAGAAGTGGTACGCGTAGCGCAGCTGTGCAAAGTTTTCGCCGGGATTGGGGTGTTTGATGCCCGCGTTGGATATGTGCTCGACGCGCAATTGCAATTCATGGCGCCGTTGCTCGCCGAAGCTGTAGCCCACGCCCAGGTGGCTCGCGAAGTTGAAGGAGGTACTGAACTCCTTGTGGACGGTGATGTAGCGGTCGGTCATGTAGCTCAGGCCGATGCCTGCCTGCACGAACCAGGGCGAGCTCCCGTTGTACGCGCGCCAGCGCAGCGTGGGGGTGAGGCCAAGCATCCAGGAGCGGTCATGGCCGTGGATGCCGTCGAACGACAGGCGAGTGGCGTAGATATCCCAGAATCCGCGCACCTGGCCGCCCCAGAGGTCGTAGGACCAACCGTTCCACGGAAGGGTCATGCCGACGGTGGCGGCGTGGGTGCCCCCATCGGCCCCGCTGCCCTGCAGGTAGATGGATGGGGCCTGGGACAGATCGGCTGACGTCGATGGCTGCGCTGCCGCTGCGGTGACAAGCAATCCAGAAAAAAAAATCAGCGCAGCGTTTCTGCGCCATGTTCTGAAAATGCTTTTGGATTTGTCGTGTGCGAAGTGGATCGACATGTCAGTACTCCCACGGTCAGCAACCTGTTTGTTGCTGACTTTAGTCTGTGGATGACCGACCGTGTCGTAGGTCTTCACCGCATGACGGATGGCATTTGGTGAGCGGTGCTTTCGACAATGAACACAAAAGCCCGCAAGTTGCGGGCTTTTGAGGTCAAACCAAGGACGGATTACTGCGGCTGAGCAGGCGCTGCCGGTGCGGCGTCCGAAGGTGCGGGACGGCCCTTGCCGTCGTGACGCGGATGGTGCTTGCCGTCATGATCGCCACGGCGATGTTCGTGGCCCTTGCGGGCTCCGTCACGCGGGCCATGCTCGCCGCCGGGACCGAAGCGATGCATCATGCGCTTGCTTTCCTGGTCGAACACCTTCTGCTGCTCGGGCTTGAGCGTGGCGTAGAAGGTCTTCACGGCTTCACCGCGACGATCCATCTCGGCCGAGCGCTGTGCGTGCATGGCACGCATGCGGTCGATGCGTTCGGGCGTGGTCAGCTTGTCCATCTCCTTGGGGTCCAGACGCGCATGGTCAGGCTTGTCCTTGGGGCCCATGGACGCTTGGAAGGCGTTCCAGGCGGGTTCCTGGTCGGCGGTGATCTTGAGCTTCTGCTTGAAGGCTTCGGCATGCTTGGCCATGCGTTCCTGGCGCTGCTCGGGCGACATGCGCTGGCCGCGTTCGTGATGACGATGACCGGGCTTGGCGTCTGCGGGAGCCGATGCGGCGGGTGCCGTGGCTTGGGCAGGCGCTGCGGTCTGGGCCAGGGCCGGGGTGGCTGCGGCGGCGAACATGGCCGCGGCCAGTGCGGTGGCAGCAAAAGTGCGGGTGCTGAGAGCGAATCGGGCCATGATGAGATTTCCTTTCGTGAAATGTCTCGTGTCTGTCGTCGAGAGATTGGGGCGCCGGGGGTGTCCGCCTGGGAGGGAGAGAGCAGGTCGAGAGGGGCGGAGCAAGAACCCCGGCGCTTGTGGACAAGTGTCGGACCGCCATGTATCGCCACCGTGTGCTGAATTTCAATCTGTGTAAAGTTCTACGAATTTCCCCGTGGCCGTGAATGGCCCCTTCGGGTGTTTCGTCCTGTTTCCCCGCGCGCGCCGTCGGGTGGGGCGGCTATGCGGGACAATGAAGGCATGCCGTCGGGCAATCGCTCGAAATGGCTCACGTATTACGCACAGTGAAGGACGGATAGTTATCGTGTTCAAAAACATGATCGTGTATCGCATCGCCGAGTCTTGGCAGGCGGAGTTGACGCAGTTGGAAGAAGCGCTCGCCAAGTCGCTGTTCGAGGAATGCGGCGCGACGCAGGAAAAGTCCGTGGGCTGGGTGCCCCCGCGCGGCGAGGAGCATGGCCTGCTCGCCGAATCCGTGGGCGGGCAATGGATCCTGCGCCTGATGAGCGAATCCAAGGTGCTGCCGGGTTCGGTGCTGGCGCGCAAGGTCAAGGAAAAGGCCGCGCGCATCGAGCAGGAAACCGGCCGCAAGCCCGGCAAGAAGGAAAGCAAGGAGCTCAAGGAAGAGGCCAAGCTCGACCTGCTGCCGATGGCGTTCACCAAGCAGGGATCGACCTGGGTGTGGATCGATCCCGAGGCGCATCTGCTGGTGCTCGACACCGGCAGCCAGGGCCGCGCCGACGAAGTGGTGACCATGCTGGTCGACGCGCTGCCGGGCTTTGCCGTGGCGCTGCTCGACACGGCCGAGTCGCCGCAGGCCTGCATGGCGCACTGGCTCAAGGAACAGGAGCCTCCGGTTGGCTTCAGCATCGATCGCGAATGCGAGCTCAAGAGCGCCGACGAGGCCAAGGCCGTGGTGCGCTATTCGCGCCATCCGCTCGACATCGACGAGGTTCGCGAGCACATCGAGCAGGGCAAGCTGCCCACCAAGCTCGCGATGACGTGGGACGACCGCGTGTCGTTCGTGCTCACCGAGAGCCTGCAGATCAAGAAGGTGTCCTTCCTCGACACGGTTTTCGAAGGCCAGAAGCAGGACGACGGCGATTTTGATGCCGACGTGGCGATCGCCACGGGTGAGCTCACCAAGCTGCTGCCCGATCTGATCGAGGCACTGGGCGGCGAGGGCCGCACCGAACTCGGCGGTGGCACGTCGGTGGCCACGCCCCGCCCGGATGCCGACACCAAGTCGGGGGCTGTGGACAACTCCAGGTCCGCGGTGACGGCGGAAGGTGATGACGAGGAAGAAGATCCGCCGTTCTGAGAGCGTGACCACGCTCTGGTGGCTCAACGCCGCGTGAAACTGCTGGCGATGGCGTCGAAATCCTTGCGCCTGTCGGCCCGAATGAAGGGCCGTACGGTGGAAAAGGAGAGGGCGTAGTCGTCGCGGCAGACGACGTAGGGCCGCGCGTCTTCCATGAACCGGAACTGCGCGCCCCGGGCACTCATCCACAGCCCGAATTGTCCCGTTTCGCGCATGCGGTCGATGCATTCCTGCTCGACGTCCTGCGCGCCGCCGATGGACTGGAGCAACCGCTCCAGCAGCTTCGGAAGAAGCGCTTTGCCGTCCGGCCTCGCGGGCTGCATCAGCCAGCGGTTGAAGTCGATGGGCTCGCCGGTGGTCAGATCAAAGGTCTGAAAGCCCTGTCCCTCGTTGGGATGCGCGCCGCCGCAGTAGGAGCCGGTTGACGTCTCGATGGAGATGACGCGCGCGGATTCGGCGATCAGGTGCATCGCGCCGTCGTATTCCGAGCACTGGC
The DNA here is from genome assembly GCF_015354245.1 of Diaphorobacter caeni. GTDB lineage: Bacteria > Pseudomonadota > Gammaproteobacteria > Burkholderiales > Burkholderiaceae_C > Diaphorobacter_A > Diaphorobacter_A caeni. Next base: position 502,060 of record NZ_JADKYZ010000004.1, on the reverse strand, counting down.
TCCAGTCGCTGTTCATGTCCTCGCGCGTGGCCGTCAATTGGCGGTTGATGGCCTGCAGCGCGGCTGCTGGAACCGCCGGGGCGGGCAGCAGCTCGAGCGCTCTGGCCTTGGACACGGGGTGCATCAGGTATTTGAGCTTCACCCGGCGCGGCTGCACCTTGAGGTCCGCGCGTTGCGCTTTAGTGAGGTGCATCTCCTGCCATGGGCGATCCAGACGCTTGCGCTCAAAGGCCTCGCAGGTGTCCGCCACGCGCCTGAGCAGCAGCGGCGCGCTGTCCCATCTGGCGGCCAACGAGGGATCGCCGCGCAGGCGGAAATGCGTCGTCCCCTGCCAGGACTTGTCGCCGCTCTCCTTGAGCGTCATCCAGTCGACAAGAGGCTCGCCCCGCAATGGCTCCGCAAGCGATGGGGTGCAGCAGCCGCCCTCGAGGCTGGTCTGCCATGTGCCCGTCAGCTCGACGGGCTTTTCGGATGGCGGCCGCGCCATGCGCTGCGTGTTGGGCTTGAAGATATCCACAGCGGGCGTCGGCTCCTTCGTCGCCAGCACGTAGAACAGGCCCTCGTCCTGCTCGATGCAGGCCTGCAGCGCATGGCCCTTGAGCGTGCCTTCATAGAGATGGCCAGGCAGCGTGTCGGAGCTGGACTGGGCCTGGGCCAACGCGCCCATCCACAAGAGCAGCAGGCCACAGCCAAGCCGGTGAAACGGGCGACGGGCGATGTGCATGAAAGGCCTTCTGGAGTGCGGCGGTGCGGTTTTGCGATGCTACGCAGTGCGGCCGCAAGTTGTCCACAGCCGCGCCATGAAAGACAAAGCCCCGTGGCCGACAGACGTCAGCCACGGGGCTTTCCGGATTGCGCGCTTGAATCGGAATGCTCAGGCGTGCTTGGCGCCCACTTCTTCGGGTTCCGGCGGCAGCGTTCCGCCCAGGGCTGCGTCGAGCTTGTCGTGGTCCAGCGCCTTTTCCCACTTGGAGACCACCACGGTCGCCACGGCGTTGCCCATGAAGTTGGTCAGCGAGCGGCATTCGCTCATGAAGCGGTCCACGCCGAGAATCAGCGCCATGCCGGCGACCGGCACTTCGGGCACCACGGCCAGCGTCGCGGCCAGCGTGATGAAGCCCGCGCCGGTCACGCCGGCGGCGCCCTTGGAGCTCAGCATCGCCACCAGCAGCAGCATGATCTGGTGACCGAGCGTGAGGTGGGTGTCGGTGGCCTGCGCGATGAACAGCGCCGCCAGCGTCATGTAGATGTTGGTGCCGTCAAGGTTGAACGAGTAGCCGGTAGGCACGACAAGGCCGACCACCGACTTGCTGCAACCGGCGCGCTCCATCTTCTGCATGAGCGAGGGCAGGGCCGATTCGGACGACGAAGTGCCCAGTACCAGCAGCAGCTCGGCCTTGAGGTACCTGGCCAGCTTGGTCACCGAGAAGCCGCACATGCGCGCCACGGCGCCGAGAATCACCAGCACGAACAGCAGCGAGGTGATGTAGAACGTGCCGACCAGCCACGCGAGGTTCACGAGCGAGCCCAGACCGAACTTGCCGATGGTGAAGGCGATGGCGCCGAAGGCGCCGATGGGAGCGGCCTTCATGAGAATGCCCACGAGCTTGAACACGGGGACGGTGAGCGACTCAAGGAACTTCAGCACGGGCTTGCCGTGGTCGCCGGACATGGCCAGCGAGATGCCGAACAGCACGGCGACGAACAGCACCTGCAGAATGTTGTCACCCACGAACGGGCTCACCAGCGTCTTGGGAATGATGTCCATGAGGAAGCCGGTGAGCGTCATCTCGTGCGACTTGCTCACATAGCCCTGCACTTCCTTCTGGTCCAGATCGGCCACGTTGATGTGCATGCCCGCGCCCGGCTGGATCACGTGCGCGACGATCAGGCCGACGATCAGCGCGAGCGTCGAGAAGAACAGAAAGTAGACCATGGTCTTGGCGAACACACGGCCCACGGTGCGCAGCTGCGTCATGCCGGCGATGCCGGTCACGATGGTGAGAAAGATCACCGGCGCGATGATCATCTTCACCAGCTTCACGAACGCGTCGCCCAGCGGCTTGAACTGCTGCGCGTAGGCCGGCTCGAAGTAGCCGAGCAGCACGCCGACCACGATGGCAAAGATCACCTGAAAATAAAGCTGCCGATAGAACGGCAAGTGCTCGGGCTGCGCAGCCTGCTGCGGAATGGGTTGCATGCGGGTTCTCCAAAGTTTGAATGCGAGACCGCACGCGGGAGCAAGGTGTTTCACGAGCCATGCTGCGAGCGAAACCATCGCCAGCTTGCGGAATGTTTCGGTTTGTACGGCGCATGGCCTCCGCTGGCGATAACACATTGGTATTAGACGGACCGCGCTCCCTCTGGGTGATTCGCGTAATCTACGGGTAATTACCTAGTATCTACACTGTGGTGTTCGGCGGTTCAATCACCTGCCGCCCCTTCCTTTTGACTTCTGATCGACCGAACCCATGCCCTCTTCGCGCCGTCGAATCATGTGGACCGTGCTTGCCGTGCTCGCAGGCATGCTGGTCTGCATGCTGCTGGCCAGCCAGTACGCGCTGCACCGCTTGCTGCAGGACGAGAGCCGCACCGTGGAGCGCCAGCTCTCGCTCTATGCCCAGGAGCTGTCCCAGCGCATCGACCGCTAGCGCACGCTGCCCGAGGTGCTGGCGCTGGATCCGCAGCTGCGCGCGGCGCTCACGCATCCCCTTTCGAGCGCCGAGGTCGACGCGCTCAATCGCAAGCTCGAGGCGGCCAACGGCGCCAGCCACTCGTCCACGCTCACGCTGATCAACGCGCAGGGCCGGGCGCTGGCCGCGAGCAACTGGCGCGACGAGCGCAGCAACGTCGGCGAGGACTACAGCTACCGCCCCTACGTGACGCAGGCCATCGCCGAGGGCCGGGGCCGCTTCTACGGCATCGGCATGACCACCGGCGAGGCGGGCTACTTTCTCTCGCGCGCCATCGTCGATGACGAGAGCAACATCGTCGGGCTCATCGCCATCAAGATCCTGCTGATCGAGCTGGAGCGCGGCTGGCTGCAGACGAGCGACATCGTGTTCGCCTCCGATGCGCACGACGTGGTGTTTCTCGCCAATCACGACGACTGGCGCTACCGACTGCTCGCGCCGCTCTCCCCCAAAGACCGGAACGAGCTCAGCGCGACGCGCCAATACGCCGATCAGGAGCTGCGGCCATTGCAGTTCAGCATCGACAAGGAAGTGGCCGACGGGGGCACGCTCGCGCGCTTCAGTGAGCCCTCGCTGTCGCAGCCGATGCTCTGGCAGACGGTCCAGCTGCCCGACTCGAAATGGCATCTGCACCTGCTGCACAACACGCACAACAGCACCATCGCCAGCCGCTGGGCGGCGGTCGCGGCGGCGGGCATTTGGCTCGCGCTCGCGATGCTGGTGCTGTATGTGCGCCAGCGCCAGCGCCTGTCCAACCTGCGCCAGCGAAGCCGGCAGGAACTGGAGACCGTGCTGCACCAGCACGCGCAGGAGCTGCGCACCGCGCAGGACGGCATTCTGCAGGCCGCCAAGCAGGCCGACACGGGGCTCTCGCGCAGCCTGCAGCACCTGCCCCAGGGCGTGGTGGTGATCGATGCGGATCTGAATCTGGTGGCCTGGAATTCGCGCTATGTGCAGCTGTTCCGCTTCCCGCCCGAGCTCATGCGCGTGGGTGCGCCCGTCGAGGCGCTGATCCGCCACAACGCGCGGCGCGGACTGATCGGCCCCAACCCCAGCGAAGAGGCGATCCAGCGCCGCCTCGACCATCTGCGCGAAGGCACGAGCCACCTGCATGAAAGCGCCAAGAGCGACGGCACGGTGCTCGAGATCCGCGGCAATCCCATGCCCGATGGCGGCTTCGTCACGAGCTACGCCGACATCACCAGCTACAAGAACGCCGCACGCGAATTGCGCTCGCTGGCCGACACGCTCGAGCAGCGCATCGCCGAGCGCACGCGTGACCTCGACCAGGCCCGGCGCGAGGCCGAATCGGCCAACCGCTACAAGACGCGCTTCGTCGCCGCCGCCGTGCATGACCTGCTGCAGCCGCTGAACGCCGCGCGCATGTTCAGCTCGCTCCTGCGCAGCCATCTGCACGACGACACCGCGCGCCATGTGGCCGACAGCATCGACGGCGCGCTCACCGCGCAGGACGGCATTCTCAACAGCCTGCTGGACATCTCGCGCATGGAGTCCGGCCAGCTCGACGTGCACGTGCGCGACTTCGCGCTCGGCCCGCTCCTGCAGGTGATGCAGCACAACTTCGGCATCATCGCGGAAAGCCGCGGCTTGAAGCTCACCGCCGTGGGCTCGCGCTACGTGGTGCACAGCGACGAGGCGCTGCTGCGCCGCATTCTGCAGAACCTGCTGTCCAACGCGATCCGCTACACGCCCAAGGGCCGCGTGCTGATCGGCTGCAGGCGGCGCGGCGACCATCTGCGCATTGAAGTGCGCGACCAGGGCCCAGGCATTCCCAAGAGCCTGCAGCGCGAGATCTTCGAGGAGTTCCGCCGCCTCAACGAAGGCCACGACCAGGACCGAGGTGCGGGGCTGGGGCTCGCCATCGTCGAGCGTCTGGGCAAGCTGCTCGGCCACGAGATCGGCCTCGTCTCCGAACTGGGCCGGGGCAGCACCTTCTGGGTCAGCGTGCCGCTGGCCGCGCAGCAGCCGCATCAGGCCGACGCGACCGCTGCCACCAACCCACCCGAAGCCCGCGCCGACATGCCGCTGCAGGGCCTGCGCGCCTGGTACATCGATGACGACGCCCCCAGCTGCGCGGCCACCGGCGCTTTGTTGGAGCGCTGGGGCTGCGAAGTGCCGTTCGCGGGCGGACCTCAGGCCGCTCTCGATTTCGCGAAGCGGGGCAACGCGCCGCAACTGGTACTGCTTGACGTGCGCATGGGCACCTTCTTCGGCCCGGACCTGTATAGCGAACTGGCCGCAATCTGGCAGCAGCAGCCGCAGGTGATTCTTGTGACCGCCGAACGCGACGTCGCCCTGCGCCGCAACGCGGCGGAACGCGGCTGGGCGATGCTGTTCAAGCCGGTGCGACCCGCCGCGCTGCGGGCGCTGCTGAGCCAGACGCTGCTGCGTCTGCGCGAGACGCACGAAGACTGAGCGCGGCCGCGGTTCGCTATCATGGACGGCTCCATCCCTTCTCTTCGGGTGCCATCATGTTCTCTCGTCTGAATCCGTTCGGCAAAGACGGCAAAGCACAGCCATCCACGCTCGCTGCGCAGCGCGTGTCCACCATGCAGGAGGAGCTGGGCGAGCCGGAATATGTGGATCTCGATCCCGACCGCACCCACCCCATCGACATCTATGCCTTCGGCCGCAATTTCATCGAGGAGTGCGGCGAGGAGGATGAAGACGACGACGAAGGCTATGTGCTCGTGACGTCCGGCATGAGCGACATGCTCATGCCCGTGCCACCAGACAACGAGGACGACTCGCCCGCTGCAGAGCTGGTCTGGTATGTGCGCGAGCTCAATCCCGAGTACTTCCACAATCTGCGCTGGCTCGCGCGCCTGCCGCGCGTGGACGACATGTGGCATGGCTTCGGTCGCAGCATCCCGATGCAGGAGCCGCCGCTGAGCGTCAGCGGATTCCGCACGTTTCTGCTTCTGCCGTCGATCATCGGCACCGACAGCGAACTGTTCTCGCATCTCAGCCACGACGAGCATCCGGTCGCCACGCTGGTCGTGCATCTGCTCTCGGCACAGGAGCATGCACTGATCCAGACGGACGACGGACTCAACGATTTTCTCGATCTGCTCGACGAACACGACTATCCACTGATCTTCGACCCGGACCGCGCGTCCATCGTCTGAACATCGCACGGCAGCCGGATCACACGCCGGCCTGCTGGTGCCGGAATTCCTGCGTGCGCCCGCCATATCCATAGGCCGCCGCGCGCGCGTCAATCACATGCACGTAGCTGACCTCGTGCAGGTCGGGTCGCAGCTCCTTGAACGCCGCATGCAGCTCGCGGATGAACTGCGCCTTCTCGGCCTTGGTGTTGGTCTCGTCGGTCACGCTGATGTCGAGATGGAACGCGCTGCGCCCCGTTTCGGCGAGTGTCTTTCCCGCGATGAACCATTGTTCGGAAGGTGTGAACAACACCTGTATGGAGATGACCTCCGGCTTCTTTCCCAGAACGCGACAGGTGAGATCGATCACCTTGTCCACACTGCGCTGGCCAAGCGCAGCATCCACGGGGCCGGAGAGATGGAGAACGATATGGGGCATGTTGTGTACACCTCTGTTGATAAGCATGTACATGCATTCTGGATATCTTTCATCCATCGGTAAAACGGGAATATCAGTTGGTATCCATCGGAAAACCCAGTGGATAATATGCGCACAAACGGCTGCACAACTTGCGTATGAATGCGTATGACCTGCGTGCAACCATATGGAAAATTCCTGTAGAACTGCGGTATGTCCTTTGGACAGGTCCGTGCAGAAACTGTGCAATGCAAGCCTTCGACATCGATCAGCTCCGAACCTTCGTGCATGTCGTGAACGCCGGCAGCGTGACTGCGGGCGCGGGCGAGGTGTTCCTCTCGCAGTCGGCGGCCAGCGAACAGTTGAAGAAGCTTGAAGACCGCGCGGGCAAGCTGCTGCTGGTGCGCAGCAAGAGCGGCGTGCAGCCCACCGCTGCGGGCAAGCTGCTGCTCGAGCATGCGCTGCGTCTGCTGGCGATGAGCGACGAAGCCTGGCGCGATCTGCATGAGGCGCCGCTTGAAGGCGAGCTGCGTCTTGGCATCACCGACTATTTCCGTCCGTCCGAGGTGACCGGGCTGCTCGCTCGCCTTGCGCAGCAGCATCCCGGCGTGCGTCTGTACGTGACCATGGGGAAAAGCCGCGTGGTGGAAGAGGAACACTCCGCCGGGCTGCTGGACATCGCCATCACCATGCGCGCCGACGGCAGAACCAGTGCACGCGCGCACCTGCTGCGCACCGAGCCGCTGCGCTGGATGGCCGCGCCCGGAAGGTTGCCGACCAGAGGCCAGGCGCTGCCGCTCGTCACGTTGACCGAAGGGTGCTCACTGCGGGTGCTCGCCGAAAAAACACTGGTCCACAGGGGCGTGGCGTTCACCGTCGTGCATGTGGCATCGGGCGTGCGCGGAATGCAGTCGGCTCTGGCGGCCGGTCTCGGGTTTGCGTGCCTGAATGAATCGGCTTTGTGCGAAGGGCTGGAGGTGGTTTCGGCGCGCGCGTCACGCCTTCCAGCGCTTGGCGCGGTGAGCTTTCAGATGCTGCCCGCGCGGCGCGGCGATGCGCCGATCGTGCGCGAGGTGCGAGAGCTGCTGATCGCGCAGTTGGGCTGAAGGCGGGGGCGTCAGAGCGTGTTGACGCTCTCAGACGGTGCTCTCGGGCTCGAGGCTCTTGACGAGCACGGCGGCCTGCGTGCGGCTGTAGCACTCGAGCTTTTTCAGGATCGCCGTGACGTGCACCTTCACGGTGTTTTCCGCGAGCCCAAGCTCGTGCGCGATCTGCTTGTTGAGCAGGCCGTCGGCCAGACACATGAGCACTCGGAACTGCTGCGGCGTAAGCTGCGCGAGCCTGGCGGCCAGATCCGCATCGGCCGGTGAACTCTCCGCGTCGGTGTGCGGAAAGGACAGGTCGCCATCAAGCACGCTCCGGATCGCCGCCACCATGTCGTCGGCCGAGGACGACTTGGGGATGAACCCTGCCGCGCCGAACTGCTGCGCGCGCCGGATCACGCGTGGATGCTCGTTGGACGAAATCACGACGACGGGAATCTGTGGATATTCGCCGCGCACGTGCAGCAGCGACGAGAAGCCCCGCGCTCCGGGCATGGCCAGATCGAGCAGCACCAGCTCGATTTCTGGATGCTCGGCCAATGCCGTGCCCAGCGTCTGGGCGCTGGCGGCTTCGAGAATGGAGAACGGCGCGAAGCGTTCATGCAGCACGTGGATCAGCGCCGCGCGAAACAGCGGATGGTCATCGGCGACAAGCAACGTGGAATCGGGCATGGCGTGCAGTCTGCCATGGGTTGGCCCATGCGGCGAAGACATGCCCCGAAACGCTACCATCGCGGCATGGCACTCAACTGGGTCTGGATCGGGTTTTTCACAACCGCTTTTTTCACCGCCGTCTGGCGGTGGTGTACCGGCGACGACGGGATCTTTCAGGCATTGCTCGGCGCGATGTTCGACGGCGCGCGCTCGGGCTTTGAAATCTCGCTGGGCCTGGCCGGCATCATGTGCCTGTGGCTTGGGCTCATGCGGGTGGGCGAGAAGGCTGGAATGATCGAGCTGCTCGCCCGCATCGCCAGCCCGGTGCTCACGCGGCTCTTTCCCGGTGTGCCCAACGGCCATCCGGCGCAGGGCGCGATGACGATGAACATCTCGGCCAACCTGCTGGGACTGGACAACGCGGCCACGCCGCTCGGACTCAAGGCCATGCGCGAGCTGCAGTCGCTCAACACCGAAAAGCCCGATAGCGCGAGCAACGCGCAGATCATGTTCGTGGTGATGAACACCGCCGGGCTCACGCTGATCCCGACCTCGGTGATCGCGATCCGCCAGAGCGTGGCGCTCAAGCAGGGGCTGGGCGCGAACTTCAACGCGGCCGACATCTTTCTGCCGACGCTGATCGTCACCTTCATCTCGCTGCTGGCCGGCGTGCTGGCCGTGGCGCTCTGCCAGCGCCTGCCGATCTGGAAGGCGCGGCTGCTGGTGCCGGTGCTGCTCATCGGCGGACTGCTGGCAGCGGCGGTCGCGGCGCTGGCGCAACTGCCCGCCGAGCAGGCTGCGAAGATCGCGGGCGCCATCGGCGCGGCCGTGATTCTCGGCGTGGTGATGCTGTTTCTGCTGGTCGGCGCCTGGCGGCGGGTGAACGTCTACGACGCCTTCATCGACGGCGCGAAGGAGGGCTTCGGCGTGGCCGTGCAGATCATTCCCTACCTGATCGCAATTCTCGTGGCCATCGGCGTGTTCCGAGCGGCGGGATGCATGGATGCGCTGCTGGCAGGCATTGGCGCCTTGGTGAGCGCGCTCGGCATGGACACCGAATTTCTGCCGGCCCTGCCCGTGGGGCTCATGAAGGTGCTCTCGGGCGCAGGGGCACGCGGTCTGATGATCGACGTGCTGCAGACCCATGGTGTGGACAGCTTTGTGGGCAGACTCGCCGCGATCGTCCAGGGATCGACCGAGACCACGTTCTACGTGCTTGCCGTGTACTTCGGCAGCGTGGGAGTGCGTCATGCCCGTCACGCGCTCGCCTGCGCGCTGTTTGCGGACGCTGTGGGCTTGATCGCGGCCATCGGCATCGGATACCTCATGCTGCGCTGAAATTCACGCTGCAGGGCCGGAAAACGGGTTTCCCGGGCCTGCGCCATGCCGGGCATCGCTGCACGCACGGCTCTTGGCGAGGCACTTTCCTTTGAACAACTACGCCGCTTTGGCTTTGCCAAAGCGGTTTTTTTGTTTTTCAGGCAAGTTGTTCAACCTTATCCACGGTTATCCACAGGAAATCTCCAGCAAATCGTGGATAACAGGCGGTCTTTGGAGTCTTTCGAATTTTCAAGTCTCACATTTTCAGCGCGGCATCTTTCCAAAGTTCTCCCTTGGTTGTTCTTTAAAGCTGTTATTTAAGAATGTTAGTAGTAATAGGGAAGCGCGGAACCTGTGGATAACTGTCTTTTTGTTTTTTGAATCAAAAACTTGCTGAAAAAACAAGCATGTGGAGCCGACCCGGTTGCCGTTGCATCCGGAATGGGGATAAATTCCGGGAGATTGCCCAGGCTGTGAACAAGTGTTGGGTTGTTCGGACTCCGCCCTCAAAGTTATCCACAGCCACGGTTTTTACCGTTAAAACACGATATAACCATCGTGAATGTTATTGTTGTAGCTCCTGAAACAATAGCTTTTTGCCCTTTGAAAATAGGCTTTGCCACAGTGGGAAAAGAGCCTTGGACAACTGTCGGCGCGTGGGCTCTTGAGGGGAAGCGGGCGGGCGTTCGCGGCGGTTTGCGGGACAATGGCGGCTTTCGAACCATCAGAATTCGCACCGTGACCGATTCAGCAACGCCCCAACTGCCAGACCGCCTCTCCATCGATCCCCGCAGCCCGCATCACAAGCCGGAGTTCTTCGAGCACGACATCGGCATCACCTTCAATGGCAAGGAGCGCTTTGATGTCGAGGAATACTGCGTGAGCGAGGGCTGGGTCAAGGTACCCGCCGGCAAGACCGTGGATCGCAAGGGCCGGCCGCTGCTGATCACCCTCAAGGGCAGGGTCGAGGCCTTCATCAAGCCTGCAGCCCAGTGAGAATTGCCTGTTCTTTGAGCAATCTGCGGGTCGCTCACTGAACGACGGAAACGAAAAAAGGGAGCGCCTCACGACGCTCCCTTTTTGTGTTGCCTTCTTTTTAAGCAGATTTTTCGGGGCTGCTTAAATTTGAGGCAGACCCCGTATCAAATCGGAGTGAGCATGCTGCCGGTGCGCAGAAACTGCTCCACATTGGCGACCACGCAGCGCTGCATATCGAGGCGCGTGTCGGTCGTGGCGCTGGCCATGTGCGGGGTGAAAACCACGTTGGGCAACTGGCGCATGATCTCGGGCGCGCCGGGTTCGCCTTCGAGCACGTCGAGGCCCGCTCCGCCGATGGTCCTGTGGACAAGTGCGTCGATCAGCGCGGCCTGATCGATCACCGTGCCGCGCGCGATGTTCACCACGATGCCCTGGGGGCCGAGTGCCTTGAGCACGTCGGCGTTGACGATGTGGAAGGTGCTCGCGCCGCCGACGCAGGCGAGCACGAGGAAGTCCGCCCAGGCGGCCAGCTCGGTGAGCTCGGGCATGAAGGTGTGCGGCAGGTCGGGCTTGGCCGAGCGGCCGGTGTAGCGCACTTCCATGTCGAAGCCCACGCCGCGCCGCGCGATGGCCTGGCCGATGTTGCCCATGCCGACGATGCCAAGGCGCTTGCCCGACACGCGCAGGCCGACCGGAAACTCGCCGAGGCGTACCCATTTGCCGTCGCGCACGTACTGGTCGCCCTCGGCCACGCGGCGGGCGCTGGCGAGCAGCAGGGCCCAGGCCATGTCGGCCACGCAGCCGTCGAGCACGCCGGGAGTGTTGCTCACCGGAATGCCGCGCGCGCGTGCGGCCGCCACGTCGATGGTGTCAAAGCCCGCGCCCCAGCTGCTGATGCCGCGCAGGCGTGGAAAGCGCGCGATGGTCTCGGCGCTGCAGCCGATGCGGGCGGTGGTGACGAGCAGTTCGACCTCGGCCGCATGCGCATCGATGAAGGCGGCATCCTTGTCCCACAGGGAGATGGCGCCGTGCCGCTCACGCAACTGGGTGTCGGCGTGCTCGCCGATGGAGATCATCTGCGCGACGCGCAGGGGGGGCTGGACTTTGACTGACTGCTGACTCACTCTGAAAAGACTCCGTTGAAGTTCACTCTACTTTGGCACCCGATATTTTCACCGCTTCGGCCCAGCGCTTGGCCTCGGCGTCGATCAGCTTCGAGAAGTCCTGAGGCGCGAGGTTGTTGACTTCCGCGCCCATTTCTTCGAGTTTCTTCGTGAAGTCGGGCGTGGCGACGATGGACTGGATGTCCTTGTAGATGCGGTCGCGCAGCTCCACCGGCAGCTTGGCGGGCGCGAAGGTGCCGAACCAGGTGGCGCCGACGAAGCCCTTCATGCCCTGCTCATTGAAGGTGGGCACATCGGGCACGGCCGCCATGCGCTTGTCGTGGGCGAGGCCGATGGCCTGCAGCTTGCCCGCCTTGATGTAGCTCGTCACCTCGGAGAGCGTGGCGAAGGCCATGTCGACCTGGCCGCCGAGCAGGTCGGTGATCATCGGCGACGCGCCCTTGTAGGGCACATGGACGGTGTTGACGCCCGCGCGGGTCTTGAACAGTTCGCCGGTCAGGTGCTGCACGCTGCCGTTGCCGGGCGATCCCATGCTGGCGCCGCCGGGCTGGGCCTTGATCCACTTGAGCAGTTCCTCGAGGTTCCTGGCGGGGACCTTGGGCGTGGTCACCAGCACCAGCGGGATCGTGGCGGTGAGCGTGATCGGGGTGAAGTCCTTGATCGGGTCGTAGTTCAGCTTGGGATAGAGACTGGCGCTGATGGTGTGCGTGGCGGTGGTCTCGAACAGCGTGTAACCGTCCGGTGCGGACTTGGCGACGTTCTCCGCGCCCACGGTGGTTCCGGCTCCGGCGCGGTTGTCCACGACGACCGCCTGACCCCATTTCGTGGCGAGCTTGTCGGCGATCATGCGGCCGATCACGTCCGTTGCGCCGCCTGGCGGGTAGGGGACGACCATGCGCACGGGTTTGCTGGGGTAGTTTTGGGCGAGGGCCGAAGTGACGGGGGCGAGCGTGGCGGTGCAGGCAAGCACTGTCAGCAGGGTGCGCAGAGTTGAGCGGCGAGTGTTCACGTGAAGTCTCCAGAATGTTCGAGTCGAAGGTTGATGCTCTTTTTTGAATTCGATTGGAGCGGGTTCAACTCATCAACACAAATCGTTATTTGTCTATGATTCATCGCCTATGGCTATGAATATCAAATACCGGGCGGTCAAGGCGTTTCTGCTGGTGGTGGAAAGCCGCTCGTTCACGCATGCGGCGGGAGCGCTGGGGGTGACGCAGCCTTCGCTCTCGGCGCTGATTCAGGATCTGGAGGACACGCTGGGCCTGAAGCTGCTGGAGCGCTCCACCCGCAGCGTGGCGCTGACCGAGGCGGGCGAGGAGTTTCTGCAGCGCATCCAGCGGCCGCTTGCCGACGTGGAGGAGGCCTATCGCAGCGCGCTGGATCTGTCGGCGGCTCGGCGCGGCACGGTGATCGTCGCGGCACTGCCGTCCGCCGCCTTCGGACTGGTGCCGCACGCGCTCGCCCGGCTGCGTTCGGTGCATCCGGCGCTGCAGTCGCGCGTGATTGAGGCGCATACCGATCAACTGCTCGAGATGCTGCGCACCAACCAGGTGGAGTGCGCCATCGGCCCGCTCTCGGAGGCCGCGCCCGATCTGCATTTCGAGCCGCTGCTGACCGATGGCTACTACGCTGTTTTTCCCCACGGTCACGCGCTTGCGCAGCGCTCCAGCATCCGCTGGGAGCAGTTGCTGGCGCACGATCTGGTGCTGCTCGCGCGCGGCTCCAACGCCCGCGAACAGTTTGATCGGGGCCTGCAGGCGGGCACCGACGAATCCGCCGAATCGGCCGAGCCGGTGATGCCGCGCTGCGACGTCACCCACATCATCACCGCCGCCTCGATGGCCAGGCATGGCCTTGGCGTGGCCCTGCTGCCGCGCCTTGCGCTGCCGGAGCTGAATCTGCAGGGTCTCGTTGCCCGCCCGATCCATGCGCCCAACGCGCACCGCGAGATCGGGCTGATGCACCGCCGCGACCGCGTGCTGGGCCCGGCGACGCGCTATTTCATCGAGCAGCTGCGCCGCGTGACGGGAGATGTGGAGCGCAGTCTGCTGCCGCTGGATTGATGCGGTTGCGCGAGGCTGGCACCGCGGGCGGATTGGGAGTCAGCGCGGCGCGTTCGCCAGATCGTCGAGGATGGGGCAGTCGGGACGGTCGTCGCCGTGGCAGCAGTGGACCAGTGACTGCAGGCTGCGCTGGATCGCCTGCATGGCGGCGATGCGTTCCTCGAGGCTTTGAATGTGGGCCTGTGCGACCTTCTTGACCTGGGCGCTGGCGCGCTCCTTGTCTTTCCAGAGGCCGAGCAGGGTGGAGATTTCCTCCATCGAGAAGCCGAGGTCGCGCGATCGGCGGATGAAGCGCAGGGTGTGGACATCGGCCTCGCCGTACTGGCGGTAGCCGCTGTCGGTGCGGGCCACTTCGGGCAGCAGGCCGAGCGATTCATAGTGGCGCACCATGCGTGCCGAGACACCGGCACGCTCGGCGGCCACGCCGATCGCCACCGGCCAGTGGACCGGTTTGACCGGCTTAGACGCGATGGCGTGTTTTGCGCTCGTCATGCGGCGACGGTGTAGCCTTCTTCCTTGATGGCGTTGGCCACGGCGTCGCGCGATTTCTCGCTTTCGACCACGACCTGTCCGGTGGGCAGATCCACCTGGATGATGGCGTCGGCGTCGATTTCACGCACGGCGTGGACGACGGCGCGTTCGCAGTGGCCGCAGGTCATGCCCTTGACTTGGAATGTGTACTTCATGCTGGTTTTCTCCTTCAGTGATGGCTGATGGTTCGATGATGTACCTTGACACGATGTCAGAGTCAAGAAGGTTTTGCCGCTTCCTTCATTGCGAAGTGTTCCAGGCTGGGACAACCCTGCCCGAATCCTGTAGAAAGCGGGGCTGGCATTGGTCTTGCAGCCCGTTGGCGATGCCAACGAAAAATGCGAAGGGGACAACCGTGATGAAGGTGAAGGTGATGATGCGGCGCCGCAAAATCGTGCTGCTGGGCTTGCTCGCCGCGACTCCGGCTTTGGGACAGGAGGATCGCACGGGCGGCGACCCGCTGGGTTCCATGCAATGGCCGACGCTGCGCAAGCAGTACCTGGGCGATGCGCCCGTGCGCTTCACGGACGAGGTGATCGTGCACACGCCGCCGTTTGCCGATGACGCGATGAACGTGCCGCTGCAGATCGACGCGCGCAGGCTCGCGGAGGTGGGCGGTGGCATCCAGCGCATTCTGGTGGTGGTGGACCGCAATCCAGTGCGCGAGGTGCTGGATTTCGAGCCGATGCGCGCGCTGCCGATGCTGTCGTTCCGCATCCGGCTGGAGCAGGCTTCTCCGGTGCGGGCGATGGTGCAGACGCGGGACGGCCAATGGCATGTGGGCGGCGTGATGGCCCAGGCGGCCGGGGGCGGCTGCACGGTGCCGGGCGCGTCGCGCGCCGACGGTTCGTGGAAGACGACGCTCAACCAGGTGCAGGCGCGGATCTTTGGCAACGTCATCGATGGCAGCCGCCGCCTGCGGCTGCGGGTGATGCACCCCATGGACACGGGGCTGGTGGCGGGGATTCCGGCGTTCTACATCGATCGCCTGGAACTGCTGGACGCGGGTGGCGAGCTGTGGTGGCGCGTGGGGCTGCACGAGCCGGTGTCCGAGAACCCGCTGATCACCTTCGAGCTGCCATCGGAGGGACCGCAGGAGTTTCGGCTGCGCGGCCAGGACAACAACGGCAACCGCATCGAGTCGGAGGTGAGGTCATGATCGGCAAACACGTGGCGCTGGCTTTGGTGCTGGCGGGATGGGGGGCTGGAGTGTCGGCGCAGACGCCTCAGACGGCGCCGCCCGCTCCTGCCAAGGTGGACATGCAGACGCTCGACTACCGGCTGGAGCCGCGCCGCATCGCGGAGAACACCTGGGTCATCGAGGGCGCGGTGGAGGATTTCTCGCGCAGCAATGGCTGCAACATCATCAACACGGCGTTCATCGCGACGGATCAGGGTGTCGTGGTGATCAACACCGGCCCTTCGCGCCTGTATGGCGAGCAGCAACGCAAGGCGATTGAAAAGCTCACGCAGCAGCCGGTGCTGCGGGTGTTCAATCTCAATCTGCATCCTGATTATTTTTTGGGCAATGCGGCCTGGAGCGACAAGCCCACGCAGGCGCTTGCCGGCAGCATCGCGGGGATGAAGGCCGAAGGCGCGGCGTATGAGGACAACCTGTATCGGCTTTGCGGCGACTGGATGCGCGGCACGCAGGCCGAGCCGGCGCGCGAGGCGATCGTGCCGCAGACGATTCGCCTCGGCAGCCACGTGCTGGAGCTGCGCCGCCTGCGTGGCCATACGGGGGATGATCTGGTGATCATCGACCAGACGACGGGCGTGCTGTTCGCGGGCGGGCTGGTGTTTGCCGACCGCGTGCCGACCACGCCGCATGCCGATCCGCAGGCATGGCTCGCGAGTCTGCAGATGCTCAGGCAATGGCAGGACGATGGCCTGTTCAAATGGGTGGTGCCGAGCCACGGCCCGGTGCATGAGGGGCCGCGCGGCATGGAGCAGACCAGTGACTGGCTGCAGTGGCTGGTGTCGCTCATGCAGCGCAGCGCGGACAAGGGCGTGGACTTGAGCGAGCTGCTGCGTACGCGCATTCCCGAACGGTTTGCCGGGTGGGGGGCGCAACCGGCGGAATTCCACCGCAGTCTGGCGCAGTGGTATCCGCGCTATGAGGAGCAGGCGCTGAGCAAGTCCAAGTGACGGTGGCTGTGTCTTTGTGTCTCTTGATGTGCGTCATTTTTGAACACTGTCACGGTGTCTTTGTGACAGGACTGAAGCGGTCATAGAGGGAGCGGCAGGCTGGAGCGCATTGGCATGGATGTTGCCACTGGCTTGGGACTTTCAACCCTCACTGCTCCACGACTATGCGCACTGCTTTCATTCTCGGTTTCTTCATGGCTGGCGCGGCGGGTCACGCCGTCGCCAACGATGTGGACGTGGCCGCCGCAACGGAGTTGGCCAAGGCGACCGGCTGCTACAGCTGTCACTCGGCCAAGGAAAAGATCGTGGGCCCGGCCTTCGCGACGATCGCTGAAAAGTACAAGGGCGACAAGGACGCGGTGGCCACGCTCTCGCAATCCATCCAGATGGGGTCCACGGGCAAGTACGGACGCGTTCCCATGCCGGGGCACTCCAGCCTCAAGGCGCCCGATCTCAAGCTGCTCGCCAGCTACGTGCTGTCGACCAAGCCATGACTGCCATGAGCCCGGTCTACGCACAGCACCTGCCGCACCCGCGCACGCTGCTGGGTGCGGCGCGCATGACGTTGGAGCCGCTGGAAGGCCCCAACAGCCTGCACTTCAAGGCCTATGCCGCTCGCCGGATGGGCTATCACGACGAGGCGCGTGACCTGTGGGAGGGCCTCGCCGACGAGGGCGATGCGGATGCGCTGTTCGAGCTGGCCCGCATGGCCGAGCTCGGGCTCGGGGAGCCGTGCGACGCGCGGCGCGCCTGCACGCTGTATCAACGGGCCGCGCAGCTGGGGCATCACGCGGCGAAAACCCGCCTGAGCTGATCGCTGTTCAACGATCCCAGATGTCTTTGCTGATGGCCGCGTACCAGGAGGCGCCGTAGCGCGCCTCTGCCGCGCGGAACGCGTCATCGGCGTCCAGAGGGCTGATGCCGACGGAGTGCGGAATGTCGACCAGCCGGCCATCGCGTGAGTGGTAGATGCCCGCCACCGAGATGCCGTAGTCGGGGCCGACAAGGCTGTAGCAGGTGTTGGCGTACATGGCCGTGGGGCGGGGGTGTCCGAGTAGATCGGCGGCGATGGCGGCGGCGACCAGCTTGCCCTGGTTGTTGGCCGCGAAGCCGGATTTGGGCATCGGCCCGGCGAAGCTCGCGTCACCCACCACGTGGATGTGGGCGACCTTGGCGGATTCGAAATTCTCGCCCTTCACGGGCACCCAGCCGCTGGCGTCGGTCACACCCGCGCGGTCTGCGATGAAGCCGGCTTTCTGTGGCGGAATCACGTTGAGCACGTCGGCCCTGTGGCGCGCGCCGAAGACGGTTTCGACCTCGAGCGCTTTCGCGTCAACACGCACCACCTGGCCATCCTGTGCGATGCCCTGCCACTCGATCATGTCGCCGTACAGTGCCTTCCAGCCCTGCATGAACAGCGCCTTCTTGGAAAAATTCTGCTTGGCGTCGAGCAGCAGGATCTTGCTGCGCGGCTTGTGCCGCTTGAAGTAGTGGGCCACCATCGCCGCGCGCTCGTAGGGGCCGGGCGGGCAGCGGAACGGATTGTCGGGAATCGTCATGACGAAGGTGCCGCCGTCGCGCATGGCCTCCATCTGCTTGCGCAGCAAAAGCGTTTGTGGACCGGCCTTCCAGGCATGCGGCGCGCTGTGCGCTGCGGCCTCGTCGTAGCCCTCGATGGCATTCCAGCGCAGATCGATGCCGGGCGACAGCACAAGCCGGTCCCAGCGCAGCACCTGGCCGCTGGAAAGCGTCAGCGTGCGCTGGTCCGCGTCGACGTCCTCGGCGCGCTCATGGACCACGCGCACGCCCGCTTTGCGCAGGCCGTCGAAGGAATGGCCAATGCTCTCCCAACTGCGCAGGCCGGCGAGATACAGATTGGAAAACGGGCAGGTGTAGAAGCGCTGAGCGGGCTCCACCAGTGTGACCTGAACCCGTGGTGCCAGCTGGCGCAGATAGCGCGCCGCCGAGCCGCCCCCAAAGCCTCCGCCGACCACCACGACATGTGCCGACTCGGCCTGCGCGCGCACGATGGACGGTGCGGCCAGAGCCGCCAGCGCGGAACCCAGAATCCTGCGCCGATCGCTGGGCATCAGCGCACTTCCCGGCGTGAGGAAAACCACTGCGCAAGGGCCTGGATCTGCAGATCGTCGAAGCCTTGCAGCAGCAGGGGCATGATGGTGCTGCCCGCATCGGCCCTGGCCGGATCGATGGCCTTGAAGGCGCGCAGGCGGGTGAGCAGATCGTCAGCGCTGCGACCCTGCAGCGAGGGGATGCCACCGGCTTCCGGCTTGGGCGCGTGGCAGGTCACGCAGGTGGCCGCGAGCACGAAGACGTCCTGCGCGCGCAGCTCGGTCGATGCCGCATTCGCCGCTTCGCTTGCCGATTGGTACACGAACACCAGAACGAGCGCGGCGCACAGCATCGCGAGAATGCCGCGCAGCTGCAGAAGCCCGTCAGCCATCCATTGCGCTTCGCGCCTGCCGCAGCGCTCGGAACTGGCGCGCCCCGGGCGAGAGCAGCCGCGCAAGGGCCGCCCCGCCGCGCTGGCTGCGTCCCCCTCCCGCGAAGCGAGAGAGGGGGAAGGCGCGAAGCGACTCAGGGAGTGTTTCTCGTCAGACGAACCATCCACGACGTGTTCCTTCGTCAATGAGAGACTGCACTTGAGGTGCGATGCCCTCGGTTTCAAACAGTTCTTCGAGCTCGGTCACGATGGCCGCCACGGTGTGCCTGCCATCGCAGCGGCGCATGATTTCCGCCGCGCTGTCGTTGAGCTGCATCGCGCCGTCGGGCAGGTGCAGCATCCAGACGGATTGCGCAGGTTCGTATTGCATGCGCAGCGTGTGTGAGAGAAGAGGCAGGGCGGTATTCATGGCTGACAGACGGGCGGAACTCGGCGGTCTTTGTCGGTTTTTTTCCGGCCGCCTTTTTCCTCTATTTTTTCTACTTGGGCGCGGTTTCCACAAAACTGCGGATCGACCATGCGACCTCCGGCGTCAGTACGCCTTCCCACGGCGGCATGTGGACGATGCCGAATTTCTGCTTGCCCTGGCGCACCGACTTCATGAAGAACGCATCGGCATCGCCCATGCAGCGCTGGCGCAGCGCTTCGTCCTGAATGCGTCTGCAGCCGATGCCCATGCGCCGCAGATCGGGCGCGGGCGAGCGCGAGCCGTTGGCATCCGCGCCATGGCATTGCGCGCAGGCCTGGTTGAAGGCGCTGCGGCCGATGACGGCGGCGTCCTTGTTGCCGCGCAGCGGATTGGGTTCGTCCCAGGTCCTGGCGGAGGCGGGCAGCGCACCGGCATCGACCTGCGGCTTGACGACCTCGAAGGCGTGGGCGGCATGCATCATCAGCAGCGAGGTGGACAGGGTCGCCGCGAGGTCCGTCACAAGCGCCAGCGGCCTGCGTGATTTCATCCTCAACGATGTCATCTTCATCTTCATCACTCCCATTCCTTCTTGCAGCCTTTGCAGCCTTCCATGTTCGATTCATGGAACAGCGTGTAGCGCACGAAGTTGCCCTCGAACACGGCATCCTTGAGGTTGGTGGCCGCGAGCTTGGCCTCCTGCAGGTCGTTGGAGATGAAGCGCGTGCCGACGAACCAGGCGTGATTGAAGCGCGCCATCTCGAGGTTGGAGCCTTCAAAGAGCGCGCCCGAGAAGTCGGACCGCATCAGCCGCGCGCCTTCGAGATCGGCGCCGATGAAGCGCGCGTTCTTGAAGTCGGTGTTGGCGGCCGTGGCCTTGGACAGGCGCGCGCCGGTGAGGTTGGCGCCTTCGAGATTGGCGGCCGCCAGGTTGGCGCCGCGCAGGTCGGCGCGCGTGAGATCGGCACCGCGCAGATCGGAGCCCGCGAGGTTCTTGCCGACCAGATTGGCGTGCCGCAGGTCTGCGCCGGGGCAACGTGTGTACGGCCAGATCGGGCAGCCGTTGATGACCAGCGGCTCATTGGATACCGGGGTGGCCGGATCTGCCGTTTCGCTGGGTGTCTGTGCCTGGGCCGTGACACCGGCAAGGGATGCCAGTGTCACGGCTGCGCACGTTGCGATGAGCGCAGCTGTCTTCTTCATGGGGCTCAGCGGCTGGCGACCTGCTTGGGCAGCTTGAAGACCCACATCGAGCCGCCCTGCGTGACCTGCTTGGTCAGCTCGGCCATGTCGCCGCCCCACAGCGGCACCGCGCCACCGTAGCCCGACTGGATGCCGACGTACTGCTCGCCGTCCATCTGCCAGGTGATCGGCACCGAGACCACGCCGGAGCCGGTCTGGAACTTCCACAGCTCCTTGCCGTTCTTGGCGTCGAAGGCCTTGACGTAGCCATCCGACGTGCCGGTGAACAGCAGATTGCCGGCCGTGGTGAGCGTGCCCGCCCACAGCGGGAACTGCTCCTTGTGCTCCCATGCGATCTTGCCGGTCTGCGGGTTGATGGCGCGCAGGATGCCGACGTGGTCGTCATGCAGCTTCTTGATGCGGAAGCCCTGACCCAGGTAGGCCGCGCCCGGCTTGTAGGTGATCTGCTCGGACCAGTAGTCCATCGCCCAGTGGTTGGCGGGGATGTAGAACAGGCCGGTGTCGGGGCTGTAGCTCATCGGCATCCAGTTGGTGCCGCCGAGGAACGGTGGCGACACGAAGATGCTCTCGCCCTTTTCCTGGCCTTCCTTGGGCTCTGGCGGACGGTTGTTCTTCTCGATCGGCAGGCCGGTCTTGAGGTCGAAGCCCGAGGCCCAGGTGATGCCGTCAACGAACGGCCAGGCATTGATGATGGCGTTCTGCTTCCATGGATGGCCACCGTCGGCCTTGGCCAGCTTTTCGCGGTCGGTCACGAAGAAGAAGCCGTTGCGGTCCGCATGCGCGGAGGCCTTGACGGTCTTGCCGGTGGCCTTGTCCTTGTAGTCGAACAGCAGCACCGAGTTGTTGCCCGAGAAGTCCCATGCGTCGTTCGGCGTGTGCGAGAAGAAGCCCTTGAGTTCGCCGGTCGTGGGATCGATGTAGGCCTGGCCCGAGGTGTAGAGGCTCGGCCAGTTGCGTGGATCGTCGCCCTTGGCGGTGCGCTTCCAGGTGTTCCATGGCGCGGGGTTGCCGGTGCCGACGACGATGGTGTTGGTCTCCACGTCGAACGATGGCGTCTGCCACGGTGCGCCGCCGCCCTGGCTCCAGGCTTCCACCTTGCCGGTGGTCGAGTTGGGGTCGTTGGGCCATGAAGGAGCCTTGGGATCACCGGTGGGCGTGCTGGGTTCGCCATTCAGGCGACCGACATGGCCCTCGACCAGCGGACGTGCCCAGATCTCCTTGCCGGTGTCGGGATCGCGTGCGTAGAGATAGCCGACGACGCCGAATTCGTCGCCCGAGGAACCGTGCACCAGCAGCACCTTGCCGGTCTTCTGGTCCTTGATGATGAAGGGCGCACCGGTCATGGTGTAGCCGACCTTGTGATCACCGAACTTCTCGTTCCACACGACCTTGCCGGTGGCGCGGTCGAGCGCGATCACGCGCGCGTCGAGCGTGCCGAAATAGACCTTGTCGCCATAGATCGCGGGGCCACGGTTGACCACGTCGCAGCACGGACGGATGTCTTCGGGCAGGCGGTGCTCGTAGGTCCACAGGCGCTTGCCGCTGCGCGCGTCGATGGCGACGAAGCGCGAGTACGAGGCGGTCACGTAGACCACGCCGTCATGCACCAGAGCCTGGGCTTCCTGGCCGCGCTGCTTTTCGCCGCCGAACGAGTAGCTCCATGCCGGCACGAGGCCCGCCACGTTCTTGGTGTTGAGCGTCTTGAGCGGGCTGTAGCGCTGCGCCGTGAGGCCGAGGCCGTAGGACAGCACGTCGCCGGGGGTCTTGGCATCGTTGGCGATGTCTTCCCACGCGACGGGCTTGACCGCGAAGGCGGGCAGGCAGGTGGTGGCTGCGATGGCCAGACACACAGTGTTCAGGCGCAGTTGGCGGAAGGCCGGGATGGTCATGGTGATTTGCTCCTCGTATGGTTGTCGATGAATCGCCATGGACCATTTGCAATACACGTGCCATTGGTCCGTGCACCGCGTGCCGCGAGAAATGCGCTGCGCCATGGGGCGCGGGCGTTCAAATGTGGAGCGATGTGTGGCGCGGACACTGTTCACATACGGAGCAGTGCGCGCACGGACAGGTCCACACGCAGATCAGCACATGCGGCGGATGAGGCCGTCCTTGAGGATGAACTGGTGGTGCACGAACGCGAGCACGTGCACGGCGATGAGCAGCATCAGCGCGTAGACCGAGAACTCATGCACGAGGCTCATGAGCGACTTGGCGTCCTCCCAGCGCGCGGCCAGCTGCGGCAGCTTCCAGCCGAAGTAGCGGATCGGATAGCCCGAGAACACAGAGCCGAGAAAGCCCGACAGCGGCACGAGCAGCATGAAGACATACAGCAGCGCGTGACTGGCCTGTGCCATCTTGCGCAGCAGCGGCACCATGGGCACGGCGCTCACGCGTGCGCGCGCCAGCGCCCAGAGCAGTCGCACGAGGATCAGCAGCCCCAGCGTCATGCCGATGGATTTGTGGATGTTGAACCAGTAGGCGCGCGTGCCGCTCGTGTCCTTGGGAAGGCCCGTCATCCAGAGGCCGAGCGAGAGCTCGGCGATCAGCAGCGCGGCCATGAGCCAGTGCAGCAGCACGGAGAAGCGGTCGTAGCGGTCATGGTGGCCGCGGGTGCGGATGGGGGCGAGCTTCGTCATGGTGTTGTCTCCTGAGGGCCTTGGGATGCGCGCAGCGGCGCAGACACGGACACCGGCGCACGACGCGTGACCGCATCCACGGGGGAGGATGGCGGTCGCGCGCTGATGGCCGGTGGCCGCTGTCCGCGAGCGTTGCGCGCGTCAGTTCAGTAGGTCGGGAGGCAGCAGATTCTTCTTGCGGTAGATGGTGTTGCGGGACACGCCGAGCGCCTTTGCCGCCGCCGACACATTGCCCTTGTGCGTGCGCAACATCTGTGCCATCGCGTTGAGCGTGACGTCGTGCAGGCGCGCACTGTCCGGCGCATCGTCCTCGCCGCCGGAGGCCACGGAGGTAGCCGAATGGATGACGGTGGCCTCGATCGCGAGCGGGGCGCTGTCGCCGATGCGCAGCTCTTCGAGAAAATCGTCGGGCAGATGTTCGGCATCGATGGTGCCGTGATCGCCCACCATCACGGAGGCCGTGCGCAGCAGGTTGTGCAGCTGGCGCAGATTGCCGGGCCAGTGGTAGCTCGCGAGCAGCGACATGACCTCGGGCGAGATCTCGATGCGCTGTTCGCTGTCGCACAGCGACTTGAGCACCTTTCTGACCACCACCTCGAAGTCGGTGCGCTCGCGCAGCGCGGGCAGGCGCACGACGAGACCGTTCAGGCGGTAGTACAGGTCTTCGCGGAACTCGCCGCGCGCGATCATGTCCTTGATGTTCTTGTGCGTGGCGCAGATCACGGTGACGTCAACCTCGACCTCCTTGCTCGCGCCGAGCGGGCTGACCTTGCGCTCCTGCAGCACGCGCAGAAGCCGCGCCTGCAGGTGCTTGGGCATGTCGCCGATCTCGTCGAGAAACAGCGTGCCGCCATGGGCCTGCACGATCTTGCCGACCGAGCCTTTTTTGCGCGCACCGGTGAACGCGCCTTCTTCGTAGCCGAAGAGTTCGGCTTCGATCAGCGATTCGGGAATCGACGCGCAGTTGACCGGCACGAACGGCTGGCGCGCGCGGGACGAGTCGTTGTGGATCGCCTGCGCGAGCAGGTCCTTGCCAGTGCCGGTTTCACCGAGCACCATCACCGGAATGTCGCGATCGACGACGCGGCGCAGCTTCTGGATCACCGAGGCGATCTGCGCGTCGCCGGTGTCGAGGTACTGCAGCGACGACAGATGCGGCTTGCAGCGCGATTCGGCGGCGGGACTGGCGGCGCGTGCCGGTGGGGTCGATGCGGCGGGCGATCCATCGCGCAGCACGGGCGCGAGCGACGGCGGTGCCCAGGGGCCCGCGGGCTTGATTTCCGTGCGGCACCAGACCGACACGCCGTTGTGCATGCCGAGCTGACGTGGCGTGGATGCCGAGCCGCTGAACAGCTCGAAGAGCGCCGACATCGGCAGGTTGAAAAGCGATGAGAAGGTGTGCGCCTTGAGCGCGTGGTGCGAGAGTCCCAGCTGGAACTGCGCGCTGCGGTTGGCCGAGATGAAACGTCCATCGGGCGAGAACACCGCAATGCCTTCGACCAGCGTGCCGAGGAACTCGGGGCGCGAGTGGAAATGCAGCCGCACGGCCTTGGGAAAACTGTCGGCGAACATGTGGTTCTCGATCAGCTGTGCGGACATGCGCACCAGCGCGAGTGTGTGCTGGTGGTAGCTGCGGTGGTCGCCCGTCACGTCGAGCGCGCCGATCACCTGGCCATGCGGATCGAAGATCGGCGAGCACGAGCAGGTGAGCGCCTGGTTGGCGCTCATGTAGTGCTGGTTGCCATGCACGGTGATGGCCTCTTCCTCGCTCAACGCGGTGCCGATGGCGTTCGTGCCCTTGGTCTTCTCGGACCAGTCCATGCCCGGCACGAGGGCCACGCGCGAGGCCTTTTCGAGAAAGTCGTTGTCGCCCAGCGAATGCAGCACCATGCCCTGCGCCGAAGTCAGCAGCACCATGCTGTGGGTGTTGGCGATCTGGCCGTAGAGCGTCTCCATGATGGGCGCGGCGTGCTGGAACAGAAAGCGGTTCTCGTCCATCGCGCTGCTCATTTGGCCACGGCTGGGGCTCGAATAGTCGGGCTCGTCGTGCACCGACACGCCATAGGTCTGCGAGCGCCGGTTGGCCTTGTCCAGCACCTGGGCCACGTGGTGATCAAGCGCCACGGGTGCCCCTTGGGCCGATGCATTCCGCTGCGCGGGTACGCGAGTGAAAGATTCCGTGCTCATGTCGTGCTTGTCTCGTGTTGGGCTGATGGGAAGTGCGGATGGTTGGTTGGCGTTCACTTGTGTGTCGGCCGCGGCTCCCGGTTGAAGGCTCCAATGAGGGCCCTGCTCTTGTTATGGCCCGCATTCTCTTTATAGACAAGAGCCCCTACAACTGGGATATCCCCAAGGCCGCAATCTCCTGTAGTCCAAGCGGCGTTCAAGTGTTCCAAATTGGGACAGTTCCGGGTCGCGTTGGTGCAGTTTGCAGCAATCCGGCCATTTCTGCCGAAAAGTGGCACGCGTGGCCTGCAACTTGCTTTTGATGGGGAGAAGCGATTGCTTTCAGCTTTCTTACGACGAACGTACTACGTCCACCAACACCTGGAGACAAAACCATGAAACGATCTTCCACGCTCCTTTTCTCCTCCTCATCGTCGCTGCGCCTGCGTCACCGCCTGCTCGCACTGGCCCTCGCCGCCTGCGGCACGACCGCCGCGATGGCGCACGGCGACATGGTGCCGCAGGCGGTGGACACCAGCTCGCTGCCGCAGCTGGGTGAGAAGTGGCTCGAGTCCAATCCGTACGACAAGGCCAGCCCCGCACGCAAGGAAGCGCTGCGCATCGGCAGCTCGGCGTACAACCAGAACTGCGCACGCTGCCACGGTCTGGAAGCGCTCTCGGGCGGAATCGCGCCGGACCTTCGCAAGTTCGACGAGGACTGCAGCGGACTGGCGGACGCAGCCAAGAAGGCGGCCTGCTACAAGGAAATGGACGACTTCTATCTGGGGACGGTCCGTCGGGGACGTACACGGGATGGGCGGGTGTACATGCCGCCTTTCGAGGGGACTTTGACGCAGGAGGCGATCTGGTCGATCCGCAGTTATCTCGAGGATCGTCGGGACAGTACAAAGTGATTTTTTTTGTACTGTTTTTGTACTGTTTGATTGTTTGTTTTGGCCCTTGCTTTTGGTACTTCGCCCTTGGGGGAGGGCGGAGGCCGGGAGTTCCGCCCGGCGGCGGAGTAACTTTTTGGTCTTGCCCAAAAAGTCACCAAAAAATGCGCTTTTGAATACCCGCGGCAGAACTCGCTTTGCGCTGCGCGCGCCGCTCGGGCAACCGCCGCGAGCTAGATGTTCACTCGGAGGTGTGTTCGGCACATCGCTTCGCTCGTGCCGGGCATCTCGCGACTTCGCGAGATGCTGGGGCGCCAGCACTGCACGATTTTTGATTTGCTCGTTGGATCAACGTCGCTCACAAGAGCAGTGGGCGGTTGCCCCCAACCCAACTCCACCAACGCCCCGGCACGAGCGCAGCGATGTGCCGCAAATTCCTCTTATTGAATAACTAGCTCGCGGCGGTTGTTCGAGCGGCGCGCGTAGCGCAAAGCGAGTTCTGCCGCGTGACCCCGTATCCCAAAGCGCGTTTTTGGTGACTTTTTGCGCGCAAGCAAAAAGTTACTGCCCCGCCGGGGGCAGTCCCGGCCTCAGTAAGCAACGACCCAGCAAGAACAAAAACAGTAGAGAGAAGAGGTGATGCAACAACATCACCCCCCCCCCACCCATCTCAGAACTGGTAATTCGCATTCACCCCCACCATCCACTGCCTCCCAGGCGCACTCTCATACACCCGCCCATTGGACTCATTGACGATCACTGACCCCACGTACTTCCGGTCGGCAAGATTGTCGACCCGTGCAAACGTACTGACCTTCCATCCGGCGGCCCGCACGGTGTAGCCCGCACTGGCCCCGAGCACGCCGTAAGCCGGCGCCATGACGCTGTTGCTGTCGTTGGCCGCGACGGAGCCGGTGCGGCGCCAGTCGATGCCTGCGCGGAAAGCGTTCGTGGGCCGCCAGTCGAGCGCCAGATAGGCCTGAGTGCGTGCAGTGCCCGCGATGCGTTTGCCAGCGGGCACGCAGGTCGAGCCCTTGGCGTCGCAGAAACCTTGGCTGAGGGTCGCGTCGAGCCAGGTGAAGGCGGCGTTCAGGTGCAGTTGATCGGCAAGGCGGGTGCTGTTGCTCAGCTCGATGCCCTGGCGCTTGGTGCGGCCCGCGTTTTGAAAACTGCTGCGGCCACCGACGTTTTCGGCGACGACGATTTCGTTGCGGGTGCGGGTCTGAAAGAGTGCCGCGGTCCATTCGCCGCGCAGGGTGTCGCCTGAGGTGGCGTAGCGCTGTTTCCAGCCGATTTCGGCGCTGGTGGACGTGGCTGGCTCGAGGCCGAAGTTCAGGCCCGGCTGGCTTGCGGGGCGGTAGGAGATTTCGTTGAACGTGGGCGTTTCGAAGCCGCTGCCGATGGAGGCGAATGCGTTGGCGCTCTCGCTCACCCGGTATTGCAGCGAGAGCAGGGGCAGCACGCGGTGGTAACCGGTGCTGCCGCTGTCGTTGCCATTGCCGGCGACGATGTACTTGTCGCGTGACTCGAGCTGCACGTTGCTCCAGCGCAGGCCCGCCTGCGCGGTCCAGTCGCGTGCGAAGTTCCACGACATCTGCGCGTACGGATCGATGTTGGTGAGCGTGTTGCGCTCCTTGCGGCGCAGGGCGCCTTCGACGCCCAGCGTGGTGCCGATGAAGTTGTTGTAGCCACGGCGGTCTTCTTCGACGATGTTGGCGGCGAGGCCCGCGACCACGTTGAAGGGGCGTGACGCGAGTTCGCCGCTGTGCGCCCAGCGCAGGTCGGTGCCGCCGTAGCTGCGCTGCAGGTCGATCACGCCACCGGCGCTGGTGGCGGCGGTCTGCGAGGCGGCGGGGGTGGACTGGTATTGCACGATCTCGCGTTCGCCCGCGTAGACCATCATGCGCAGCGTGTTGGCGCCGTCGAGCCGGTGTTCGTAGGTGAGGCCAGCTTGGGTCTGGCGGGTGGTCTTGCGCGAGTTGTAGTCGATCGGGTTCTTGGCCACGGCGCGGGGATTGGCGGCCCAGTCCGCAGGGGTGAGGCCGCCGGGGTCGAGTGCGTCGACGGCGACGTGGCTGGCGACGAGCGTGAGGTGGCCGTCGCTGCCCACCTGCGTGTCGATGCGCGCGTTCAGCAGGTTCTTGTCGGCGGAGCTCTGCTTGCGCCAGCCGTCGGTGAGGTAGCGGCTTGCGCTGACGACGTAGCCGATGCCGTTGGTCTCGCCCTTGGCCTTGAGGCCGAGGCGCTTTTGGCCATCGCTGCCGAGCGCGAAGGTGCTGTCCACCTGCGGCGCGCCTTCGCCGCGTTCGGTGTAGACGTTCAGCACGCCGCCGGCCGAGTTGCCGTAGAGCGCCGAGTAGGGGCCGCGCAGCACCTCGATGCGCTCGGCGGACGACAGGTCGATGTTGCTGATCTGGCCCTGGCCGTCGGGCATGGTGGAGGGGATGCCGTCCACGAAGATCTGCACACCGCGCACGCCGAAGGTGGAGCGCGCCCCGTGGCCCCGGATCGACAGCTGCAGGTCCTGAGCGTAGTTCTGGCGGTTCTGCAGCAGCAGGCCGGGTACGCCGGGCAGGGCTTCGGAGAGGTTGACCTGCCACTGACGGTCACGCGCCTTGTCGCCATCGACCACGGTGATGGAGGCGGGCGTCTGCTCCAGCGCGGTGGGGGCGAGCGTGCTCTGCACGGTGATGCCGGGCAGGGTCTCGGGTGCCGTCTGGGCGCTGGCCGCGTGGACCAGTGCGATGAGGCCGCAGAGGGTCGCGAGCTTGAACGGTGCGCGGTGGGGTACGGCGTGCATGGAGGGTCCTTGTCTGTCTCTGTCTGATGGTGTGGGCGGTTGCCTGTGAACGAAAGGGTTACAAATACCGTGCCATGACCTCGGGGCATTGGAGCAGACCGCATTGCTCCACTTCGCCGAGCGGGGGTGTTCCAGTCTGGAGCACCCTTGTTGCAGCGCTGTTCCACATCGGATTCGGCGCTCTGTGGGGAAAGATGCTTGACCTTTACATCATGTGAGGCTTTAACGTAGAGCCCATGACTGATACCGCAATCACTTCCTCTCCCCCTTCCGCTGCCGTTTCGTCGCTGGATCTGGGCATTGGCGGCATGACCTGTGCGAGCTGTGTGGGCCGCGTCGAGCGTGCGCTGCGCAAGGTGCCGGGCGTGCAGGATGCCACGGTGAATCTGGCCACCGAGCGCGCCCATGTGACGTTCGGGCCCGATGCCGCGTCTGCCGACATCGACGCGATCCTGCGCCGCGCCGTGCGCAATGCGGGCTACGAGCCGCGTTCGGTGGCCGAGCAGGAGGCCGATGAAGAGTCTGCCTCGCCGTGGGCTGGCTTCATGCCGGTGGCCGTCGGCCTGATCCTCTCCGCGCCGCTCGTGCTGCCGATGATCGGCGACCTGTTCGGCAAGCACTGGATGCTACCGGCCTGGGCGCAGTTTCTGCTGGCCGCGCCGGTGCAGTTCATCCTCGGCGCGCGCTTCTACAAGGCGGGCTGGCATGCGCTCAAGGCGATGACGGGCAACATGGATCTGCTGGTCGCCATCGGCACGACGGCGGGCTTCGGGCTGTCGTTGTGGCTGTGGTTCACCGCGCATCCGGGGCATGTGCCGCATCTGTATTTCGAGGCCTCGGCGGTGGTGATCACGCTGGTGCTGCTCGGCAAGTGGCTGGAAGCACGCGCCAAGCGCCAGACGACCACGGCGATCCGCGCGCTGCACGCGCTGCGCCCGGACGTGGCTCACCTGATGGGTCGTGACGGAGAGGTCGATGTGCCGATCGCCGAGGTCATGACGGGCGACAGGCTGGTCGTGCGTCCCGGCGAGCGCATTCCGGTGGATGGCGTGGTGGTCGAGGGCCATACCCAGGTCGACGAGTCGATGCTGACCGGCGAGCCGCTGCCGGTGGTGCGCGAGGCGGGCGCGCCCATCACGGGCGGCTCGATCAACGGCGACGGCCGCATCATCATGCAGGTCTCGGCCGTGGGCTCGGAGACCGTGCTGGCGCGCATCATCCGCCTCGTGGAAGACGCGCAGGCGGCCAAGGCGCCGATCCAGCGGCTGGTGGACAAGGTGTCGTCGATCTTCGTGCCGGCGGTGCTGGTGATCGCGCTGCTCACCTTCCTCGGCTGGATGTGGGCGGGGGCGGGCGTCGAGGTGGCGCTGATCCACGCGGTCGCTGTGCTGGTGATCGCCTGTCCGTGTGCGCTGGGCCTGGCGACTCCGGCGGCCATCATGGCGGGCACCGGCGTGGCGGCCAAGCACGGCATCCTGATCAAGGACGCCGAGGCGCTGGAGGTGGCGCACAAGGTCGACACCGTGGCGTTCGACAAGACCGGCACGCTGACAGTGGGCCAACCAAGATTGATAGCGTTTCACGTGGAACCATCCTCGCCCGAGGCCGACATTCTGGCGGCCGTGGCGAGCGTGCAAAGCGGCAGCGAACACCCGCTGGCGCGCGCCGTGGTGACGGCGGCCAAGGAGCGCGGCATCGCCGTGCCCGAGCCCGAGGGCGTGCGCGCCGTGCCCGGTCGCGGCACCGAGGGCGAGGTGGCGGGCAGGAGCTTCCTGATCGGCAGCCTGCGCTGGATGCAGGAGCTGAACGTGGACCTGGGCGATCTGCAGGCCGTGGCGAGCGATCTGCAGGAAAAGGGTGCCACGGTATCGGCCGTGACGGAAAGACGCACCAGCGGCCTCGCAGTCGTCGCCTTGCTCGCGTTTGGCGACGAGCCCAAGCCGGGCGCCAAGGAGGCGCTCGCCGAGTTGCGCGCCAAGGGCGTGCGCTGCGTGATGATCTCGGGCGACAACAAGGGCGCAGCCTATGCGATGGCGCGGCGTCTGGGGCTTGATCCGGACGCGGGTGAGGTCATGGCCGAGGTGCTTCCCGGCGACAAGGCCGCGGCGATCACTCAGCTCAAGCAAGGCGGTCATGTGGTCGCCATGGTGGGCGACGGCGTGAACGATGCCCCGGCGCTGGCCGCTGCCGATGTCGGCATGGCGATGGGTAACGGCACCGATGTGGCAATGCATGCGGCGGGCATCACCCTGATGCGCGGCGATCCGAAGCTGGTGGCCGCAGCGCTCGACATCTCGCACCGCACGGTACGCAAGATCCGCCAGAACCTGTTCTGGGCGTTCGCATACAACGTGGCGGGCATTCCGCTGGCGGCGCTGGGCTTCCTGAGCCCGGTGGTGGCGGGCGCGGCCATGGCGCTCAGCTCGGTCAGCGTGATGACGAACGCGCTGCTGCTCAAGCGCTGGAATCCTGAAGGAGGCGATTCGGACCGTTCCTGATCCGGCTCCGCAGACCTTTGCAAGCCCCGGGCATCGGAAGATGTCCGGGGCTTTTTTGTATCAAAATTTGTATTTGATAGAATTTTCTAACACACGCATGTATATTACATGTCATCATCACATGTAATGAATACGGTGACTGACATGGAAGAGAAAACATCGGCCTATTACCAGAGGCTGCATCGCCAGCGATTGCGCGAGTCGGGTCTGGTGAAAAAAGAGGTCTGGATACTTCCCGAGCACGGGGCGGCACTGCATCGGCTGGAAAAGCTCATGCGACTGCCTCAGGCTCAAGCGGGTTCTTTGACGTTGCATGACAAGGAGGAAGACATGGAAACAGGCTCTCACTCGTACTGGAATGTCCGCAGTCTCGCGGCCGAACTCAAGGCCAGCAGCTGGGCGAAGGACGGCAAGCTGCAGGTGGAGGTGCTCGAGGGCGCCGATGCCAGCCTGCTGGTGACGCTGCCCGAGTTCGGCGATCTGCCGGTGCATCTGGCGCTCTCGGGCGAGCAGCTCGTGGTCGAGGCCTTTCTCTGGTCCGCCAGCGACGTGGCCGACCGTGCGGGGCTCAACGACCAGATCCTCAGACTGCAGAAGCTGTTCCCCTTCGCCACCATCGCGCTCGAGCCGCTCGGCGCGGGCGGCGACGGCTACGTGATGTTCGCCGCGCTGCGCTCGTCCGCAAGCGGCGACGACATCATCTGCGAGATCCTCACGCTGGCCGACAACGTCATCCAGGTGACCGAGGCCCTCGTGTCCTTTCTGCCGCGCGTCGCGCAGCCCGCCTGAGCGGCGCAACGCCACCACCGAGTCAACCCACAGCAACAGGAGTTCATCATGGCCGTATGGAACAAGCTGGTGACCGCGCTGCGCGGTGCCGCACACGAAGCGGGCGAGGCCGTCAGCGACAGCCAGGCGCTGCGCATCCTCGATCAGGAAATCCGCGATGCGGACAACGATCTGAACAAGTCCAAGGAAGCGCTGGCCGAGATCATGGCCAAGCAGAAGCTCGCGGCGAGCCGCCTGCAGGCCACGCACCAGAAGATCGGCGAGTACGAGGGCTACGCGCTCAAGGCGCTGGAGACGAATGACGAGGCGCTCGCGCTCGAAGTGGCCGGCAAGGTCTCGCTGCTCGAGGCGCAACGCGACGAGGAAGAGGCCCAGTGCGCCGCCTACACGCAGAGCGTGGACGAGCTGCGCACGGCCATCCAGAACGCGCAGACCAACATCAAGCGCCTGAAGCAGCAGGCTGACACGGTGAAGGCCACCGAAAGCGTGCAGCGCGCGCAGGCCACGGTGGCGGGCCGCTACACCGGCTCGCAGTCGCGCGTGCAGAATGCGCTTGATTCGCTGGAGCGCATCAAGCAGAAGCAGGCCGAGCGCGGCGCGCGTCTGCAGAGCGCCGCCGAGCTCTCGCGCGAAGGCAGCGAGGACGTGCTCGACGCCAAGTTGCGCGCGGCCGGCATCACGCCCACGCAAGGCAATGCGCAATCGGTGCTGGAGCGCCTGAAAGCGCAGAAGGCCGGAGGTTCCGCCAGCGCTGCCTGACACGCCGCGTTGTGCTGATGGCGACGTGCTCCATGTGGGCGTGTCGCCATCAGGAACCCGCCTCGTGCGGCGTTCGATCGAAACAGAAGTACCCCAGGGATCAGAGAGCCGCCCGCTCACGGGCGGCACGACAACAACATCATCCATTGAAGGAGGGCCTGTATGACGGCGTTCTTGCACTACGCGCTGGGATTCCCGACGTTCATCTTCGGCATGCTGCTGCTGGCGATGATGCTGTACTGGGTGATCGCGATTTTTGGTCTGGTCGAGGTGGACTCGATGGACCACTGGGTGCTGTTCGACGGCAGCCATCACGCGCACGGTGCGGATGATTCCATCGGCGCTCTCGGCGGCCTGCTGCTCAAGGTGGGACTGGGCGGCATTCCCCTCACGGTGATTCTGACCGTGCTGTTTCTTCTGTCCTGGATCATCAGCTATTCGCTGGCCCACGTCGTTCCCATGCCGCAAGGCTGGACGCTGGTGAACATCGCCACGGGCGCCGTGCTGTTCGTCGCCTCGCTGGTGCTCGGCTTCATCGCCACAGTGGTCATGCTGCGCCCGCTGCGCAAGGCGATCGCGATGATCGCGCCGCCCGAAGAAGCCAAGATCGTTCTGGGCCGGACCGGCCTCGTGCGCAGCGCCGTCGTCAATGCCACGCAGGGCTATGGCAGCGTCGAAGACGGCGGCGGCGGCCTGAACGTGCAGATGCGAAGCGCCGATCGCGAGCTGCAGCGCGGCACCGAAGTCGTGCTGATCGAACACATGAAGGAACACAACGCGTGGCGCGTGGTGAGCAAGGCCGAGTTCGATGGTCTTGAACTGCCGCAGCACCGTTGACCCAGCCTCTTTTTCCGATTCGTTTATTTCTCCGCTTTTCTCTTTGAGGGATTGAAACCATGAGCTTGAACTTCTCCGAGTGGTACATCGTTCTCGGCGTCTTCGTCGTCGCCACCGTCATCCTGCTCTTTGCCGTGCTCGCCATGGTCAAGGCCTTCTACATCAAGGTGCCGCAGGGCACGGCGCTGATCATCAACGACACGACCTCGCAGCCCAAGGTGAAGTTCACCGGCGGCCTGGTCCTGCCCGTGATCCACAAGAAGGAATTCATGCAGATTTCGCTGATCACGCTGGAGATCGACCGACGCGGCAAGGAAGGCCTGATCTGCAAGGACAACATGCGCGCCGACATCACCGTGGCGTTCTACCTGCGGGTGAACGAGACGGCGGAAGACGTGCTCAAGGTGGCCAAGTCCATCGGCGTGGACCGCGCCTCCGACAAGGTGGCCGTCAACGAACTGTTCAACGCCAAGTTCTCCGAAGCTTTGAAGACCGTGGGCAAGCAGGTGGAGTTCGTCAAGCTGTTCGAGAACCGCCAGGATTTCCGCGACCAGATCATCCACGTGATCGGCAACGATCTGAATGGCTATGTGCTCGAAGACGTGGCGATCGACTATCTGGAGCAGACGTCCAAGTCCTCGCTCGATCCCAACAACATTCTTGACGCCGAAGGCATCCGCAAGATCACCGAACTCACGGCCAACCAGAACATCGTGACCAACGAGCTGGAGCGCAACGCCGAGCTCGCCATCACCAAGAAGAACACCGAGACCAAGGAAGCCATGCTCGCGCTCGAGCGCCAGCAGGCCGACGCGGTGGCGCGCCAGAAGCGCGAGATTGCGACCATCCAGGCGCGCGAGCAGGCCGAAACCCAGAAGGTGCAGGAGGAAGAGCGCCTGAAGGCCGAGCAGGCCCGCATCCAGACGCAGGAACAGCTCGACATCCGCGAAGAAAACCGCCAGCGCGAAGTGGCGGTGGCGCAGCAGAACCGCGAGCGTGCGGTGGTGATCGAAGTGGAAAAGGTCACGCGTGCCAAGGAGCTGGAGATCGTCTCGCGCCAGCGCGAAGTGGAGCTGCAGCGCATCGACAAGGAAAAGGCCATCGAAGTCGAGAAGGCCAACATCGCCAACGTGATCCGCGAGCGCGTGGCGGTTGAAAAGACCGTGGCGCAGGAAGAGGAACGCATCAAGGAAGTGCGCGTGGTCTCCGAAGCCGACCGCATGAAGCAGGTGACCGTGCTGACCGCCGAAGCGACCGCCCAGGAAGAGCTGGTGCGTCAGGTGAAGAAGGCCGAGGCCGACGAGATCGCGTCGCGCCACAAGGCCGTGGAAGTGACCACGCTGGCGCAGGCCGAGCTGGAGTCCGCAGGCAAGACGGCGGAGGCCAAGAAGAAGCTGGCCGAAGCCATCGAAGTCGAGCGTGCGGCGCCGGGTCTGGCCGACGCCAAGGTGCGCGAAGTCACCGCCGCTGCGATTGAAAAGGAAGGCATGGCGCAGGCCAAGGTGGTCGCCGAGCGCCTGATCGCCGAAGCCAAGGGCGAGCAGGAAAAGGGTCTGGCGCATGCCCGCGTGATCGAGGCGACTGCCGACGCCAACGAGAAGCAGGGTCTGGCCGATGCCAAAGTGCTGGAAGAGCGACTGCTCGCACAGGCGCGCGGCGAGGCGCAGGTGGGCAACACCAAGGCCATCGTGACCCGCGACGTGGGCCAATCGGAAGCCGACGTGATGCGCGAGAAGTTCTTCGCCGAGGCCAAGGGTCTGACCGAGAAGTTCACCGCGCTCGGCGGTCTGTCGGATCAGGCGCGCTCGCACGAAGAGTTCCGCATGCAGCTCGAGAAGAACTTCGAGCAGGCCCTGGCCGCCATCGAGGCCAACAAGACGGTCGCGAAGGAGCAGGCCGAGGTGCTGTCCTCCGCGCTCAGCAAGGCCAACATCGACATCGTGGGTGGCGAGGGCGCGTTCTTCGACAACTTCGCGAAGGCGCTGTCGGTGGGCAAGGCCATCGAAGGCGTGTCGGGCAAGAGCCCCATCGTGCAGGAGCTGCTCGGCAAGTTCCTTGGTGCCAAGGGTGATTTGACCTCGCTGCTGGGTCACGGAAAATCCGACGACAGGCAACAGCCGCCAGCGGCCTGATGGCTTCTGGCAAGGGCGGGATGCATGCGTCGACGGTCCATGAAGCGGGCGCGATGCATGAGTCCCGGCCACAACGGCAGGACAGCCCTTGAGACGCGACGCCGCAACCGCAGACACGGACATGGAAAGTAGTTCGACGGCGGCCAGGCTGCGCAACCACGTATCAAGGGCGGTATTGCCGCTTCCGCACGAATAACCAATCGAAGCCGACAGGCTTCGCTGCCAGAAGAGGGCGCGGTGTTCCGACGCGCGACGAACTGGCCAACGCGAAAGTTTGTGAGCTCTATGTCTCAAGCAGAACAACAAACCTCCGTCGTCGATCAGGCGGTTGCCAGCGGTGGCTCGTATGAGGTGCTGGCCAAGCGTCTGGCCGCACAGGGCGAGACGCTCGAATCCCTCGTTCGCCAGCTCAACGAAGACCGCCTCGAGGAGTTCGGCCGCAGCCAGATGGAAGTGATCGGGCGCATGCGCGTGCGCACCGAAAACAACTGCGTGGGCCGCGACATCACGCAGGTCGGCGACCTGCTGGTCTTCGGCTACAACGTGTTCATGGGCCTCAAGCAGGCCACGCGGGTGGAGGACGTGTTCGCGCTCTACCGGCTCGAAGAGACCGAGCATGGCTACGAGGTCATGCCGGTGGAGCTCAAGGACAGCTTCCTCGGCATCCAGAGCTTCGTGCAGGACTTTCAGGAACTCTACGCGTACTACAAGAACACGCGGCTGATGCAGCTGGTGGTGCGCGACGGCAAGCTGCTCGCGAGCTTTCAGATCGGCGAGCGCATCACCGATGTGCGCGTGTTCCGCTGGTCGATCTCGCCTGACGGCAAGACCGTCAAGTACGTCGACAACCGGGGCGAGCGCGACATCGAGCCGCCCGCGGCCTACGATTTCGAATGGCAGCGAGCGGGGCGCGAACAGATCGTGCAGGGCCGCTACGCGCACATGAACATTCTCGACAAGGTGTTCGTCGAGACGCTGGGCGGCACGCTCACGGTGAAGGTCGAGAACAACACCAACGACGGCCTTGGCATCTACAGCGAGCCGGTGCTGGAGGCCAACCAGTCGCTGGACGACGCGGTGTTCGAATACGCCGCCGTGGGCAGCATGATTCTTCTGAAGATCCTGCCGTATCGCGAAGAACAGTGGCGCTATCTGATCTTCAATACGCTGTCGCGCCAGGTGCTGCGCATGGACGCGATCGAGGGCGCCTGCATCCAGCTGCCCGACGACCACGGCATCATCTTCCCGGGCGGCTACTACCTGCAGAACGGCGAGCACCGCTCGTTCGAGCAGAACATGCAGGGCATGCGCTTTCGCCGCAGCATCCGCTCGCCCAACGGCGAGGACGTGCTCTACATCTTCTACGAACCCGAGAGCGGCCGCATGGCGCTCTTCAAGTACAACCTGATCGAGCGCGCGCTGCAGCCGCCCATCGTCTGCCATGGCTACGCGCGGCTCGAGGACGGACGCATCGTGATCTTCGCGGCGGATGGCGACGAGGCCACGCGCGTGCATCCGATGCAGATCTGGCGCACGCCGTTCGCGTCCGAAGACTTCGCCGCGCGCCAGCCGCAGAAGGACAGCTTTCTTGGCCGCATCGGCAATGCCGAGCTGGTCAGTGGCGTGTCCGACATCTACAGCGTGCGCAAGGAAATCGCGGCGCCCGAGGTCTCGCTTGCGCGCTACGAGCGGCTGATCGACACCACGCGCCTGCTGTTTGAGCGCCACCAGTGGATCAACACGCCGCCGCTCGCCGCGATGAACGAGGTGCTGCACGGCATCGTCGCGACCGGTGATGCCGTGATCGACGAGTACGAGAAGGTGGAGAGCATCCGTCAGGCCTCGACGCGTGCGATGAGCGACGTGTCGACGCAGCACACGGCGCTGCTCAAGCGCGTGCGCACCAGCGACTGGGCGACGGTGGATGAACATGTCGGCGCGCTCGAAGAACTGGCGCGTCTGCGCGGACAGCTGATGTCCACGCGCGAGCTGCGCTACGTGGATACCGCCGCCATCGACGCGATGGTGGCGACGGTGAACGAGGCGCAGAACGAGGCCTCGCAGCGCACGGCGGCCTTCATCGCCACCGACGCGGCACTGCAGCCCTATGTGGATGAGCTGCAGAAGCTCGACCAGCAGGCCCAGGCGGCGGCCACGGTCGTGCAGCTGAAAGAGCCGCTCGGCGAGATGACGCGCATTTCCTCGGCACTGGACATGCTCTCCGAGCTGATGGGCGGCCTCAAGATCGACGACGCGACGCAGCGCACGCAGGTGGTGGACCGGATCTCGGTGATCTACTCGCGCCTGAACCAGGTGCGCGCGCGCGCCGAGCAGCGCAGAAGCAGTCTTGGCAGTTCGGAAAACGTCGCGCAGTTCGCGGCGCAGCTTGCGCTGTTCTCGCAGAGCATCGTCAACGCGCTGGGGCTTGCGCAGACGCCCGAGAAATGCGACGAGCAGCTCGCACGGCTGCTGGTGCAGCTGGAGGAAATCGAAGGGCAGTTCGGCGAGCACGAGCAGTTTCTCTCCGACATCGTCGCCAAGCGCGAGGAGCTGCTGGAGACCTTCGAGTCGCAGCGCCAGTCGCTTGCCGACGCGCGCCAGCGCCGCGCGCAGGGCGTGCTCGACGCGGCCCTGCGCATCGTGCAGAGCCTGCCCAAGCGCACCGAGAAGCTGGCGTCGAGCGAGGCGCTGCATGCATTTTTTGCGGGCGATCCGCTGATCACCAAGCTGAAAGAACTGGCGCAGCGGCTGCGCACCGAGCTCTTCGATCCGGTGAAGGCCGACGACATCGACACGCGCGTGAAGACCCTGCGCGACCAGTCCTTCCGTTCGCTGCAGGACCGCGCCGATCTGTTCGAGGGCGGCGGCAACGTCATCAAGCTGGGACGGCACAAGTTCAGCGTGGGCAATCAGGATCTGGAACTCACGCTGCTGCCGCGCAATGGGCAGCAGGGCACCGAGCTGTTTCTGCATCTGGTCGGCACCGAATATTTCGAGGCTGTGGACAGTCCCGAACTCGCTCAATTGCAGGCTTACTGGGACGTGTCCACGCTCGCCGAATCGCCCGAGTTCTATCGCGGTGAATACCTCGCGCTCAGCATCGTGCTGGCGGCGCGCAACCGCAGCGACGGCTGGGATGACGAGCGCCTCAGGCAGCTCGCGATCGACAACGCCGCGCTCACCCAGGCGATCCGCGAATTCGCCGCGCCGCGTTATCGCGAGGGCTACGAGCGCGGCATTCACGACCACGATGCGGCGCTGATCATTCAGGCGTTGCTGCCGCTGCGCGATGCGGCGGGCGTGCTGCGCTACGGGCCTGATGCGCGAGCGCTCGCGGTGCTGTTCTGGAGCGAGCACGAGCGAATTCAGCAGCCTCAGCTCGCCGCCGCGATTGCGCAGTGGCCGCGCCGCGCGCAGCATGCGCAGTCCATGCAGACCCTGTTCGCGAGCGAAGCCGAGATGCAGACGCTGCAGGCTGACGTGGGCACGCAGCTGCGTGCCTTTGCAGAGGACAGTGGCTTGCTCGAGGTGTTTGATGGCCTCTCGGCGCATGGCGACATCGACGGGCTGATCCGCGCGGCGGCGAACTATCTGCAGGCCGAACTCGCGCAGAAGGCGCTGCGCATTCACTTCTCGAGCTACGGACAATCGGCCGTGGCGGCGCTGCAGGCCGCGCTGAAAAGCGATGCGCGCAATCCCACGCAGTGGGACGACATGCAGGCCTACTGGCGCGGCGATGATCGCCAGCACCGCAACCAGGCGGCGCCGCTTTCCGAGCGCTGGCGCAGCGCGCTGCACTGGCTGCAGACAGCCTGCAAGGCACTCAGGACACCCGAGGGCGACGCGCTGCTCGCCTACTGCGGCGAGGCGGCGTCGTGGCTGACCTGCGCGAGCCATGTGCCGAGCGCGGTGAGCAACGTCGATCTGCGCACGCCGGTGACGGGATTGCTGGGCCAGCACCCGCGCATCGCCAACGGGCAGATGACGCTGCAGATCGATGATCTCGGCATGCGCGCGGCGCACCACTTCCGCATCTTCGTGCCGCAGTTCGAGCGCTACCAGCAGCTGCGCCAGCAGGTGCTCAAGTCGTACCGGGACCGCATCCGCGTGGACGAGTTCAAGGCCAAGCCACTGACCTCGTTCGTGCGCAACAAGCTGATCAACGAGAGCTACCTGCCGGTGATCGGCGACAACCTCGCCAAGCAGATCGGCGCGGTGGGCGAGGGCCGTCGCACGGACCAGATGGGCCTGCTCATGATGATCTCGCCGCCGGGCTACGGCAAGACCACGTTGATGGAGTACGTGGCGAGTCGTCTGGGGCTGATCTTCATGAAGATCAACGGCCCGGCGCTCGGTCATTCGGTGCGCTCGCTCGACCCCGCGCAGGCGCCCGACGCGACGGCCGCCAAGGAGCTCGAGAAGCTCAATCTCGCGCTCGAGATGGCGAACAACGTGATGCTGTACATCGACGACATCCAGCACACGCATCCCGAGTTCCTGCAGAAGTTCATCTCGCTGTCGGACGGCACGCGGCGCATCGAGGGCGTGTGGCGCGGACCGACGCGCACGCACGATCTGCGCGGCAAGCGCTTCTGCGTGGTGATGGCGGGCAATCCGTACACCGAGTCGGGCGAGGTCTTCAAGATCCCCGACATGCTGGCCAACCGCGCGGACATCTACAACCTCGGCGACGTGCTCGGCGGCATGGAGGAGGTCTTCAAGCTCAGCTACATCGAGAACAGCATGACGTCGAACGCGGTGCTCGCGCCGATGGCCACGCGCAGCCTGCAGGACCTGTATCTGCTGATCGACAAGGCGCAGGGCAAGGAGGTGTCGAACAACGCGCTGAGCCACGAATACTCGTCGGCCGAGCTGCGCGAGATCGAAGCCACGCTGCAGCGCATGCTCAAGGTGCGCGAGGTGGTGTTCCGCGTGAACCAGCAGTACATCGCGAGCGCCGCGCAGGACGACAGCTACCGTCAGGAGCCGCCGTTCAAGCTGCAGGGCAGCTACCGCAACATGAACAAGCTCTCGGAGAAGATCACGCCGGTGATGAACGACGCCGAGATGCAGCAGATGCTCGACGACCACTACCAGGGCGAAGCGCAGATGCTGACCACGGGTGCCGAGGAAAACCTGCTCAAGCTGCGCGAACTGCGTGGCGCGCTGAATGCGGAGCAGTCCACGCGCTGGAACGATATCAAGGCCGAGTTCCTGCGCCAGAAGGCCATGGGCGGAGCAGGCGCCGACGCGGGCACGCGGGTGGCCTCGCAGCTCGTCGATCTGGTCGCGGCGACGCGCGAGCTGGCGGTGGCGCAGCAAAGCAGCAGCGAACTGAGCCTGACGCAGGTCGACAAGCAGGGGCAGCTGTTCACTCGGCTCGGCCAGATGCAGCAGGCTCAGGCCAAGCAGTCGGCCACCGAGTGGAGCGAGCTGCTGGGTCAGCTGCAGAGCGCACAGCGGGCCTCGGATGCATCCCTGCAGCGCATCAGCGAGGCGCTGGCGCGTTCAACGCAGAGCGGAAGGGGTGAGGGTGGGGTGGATGCCGCCGAGCGCTCTGCGCAGCTTCTGGGTGCCTTGGTGCAGACGGCGATGCAGCCGGTGGCGGATCACCTTGAGCATTCGCGCCGCCAGCAGCTCGGGCTGCACCGCGTGCTCATGCAGGTCGCGACACGCATGCAGGAGCAGATCGACGCGCTGCGCAAGGCGGGCAAGCCGACCTTGCGCGCCGACGAGATCGACAACGCCTTCAACACGATGGCGCGCAGCGAGGTCGACAATCGCGACAAGTAGTCGCGGTCACTGGCGGACTCGTTCTGGGTGACTCAGGGCGTGTTGGCGATCTCGGCCCGACGCCGCGCCTGCAAGACCGTGTGGCGATCGTGAACGCTCTCAGGCCAGCTTCGGGTAGTCGGTGTAGCCGTGCTCGCCACCGCCGTAGAAGGTGTGCTGGTCCCAGGGGTTGAG
The DNA here is from genome assembly GCF_015354245.1 of Diaphorobacter caeni. Lineage (GTDB taxonomy): Bacteria > Pseudomonadota > Gammaproteobacteria > Burkholderiales > Burkholderiaceae_C > Diaphorobacter_A > Diaphorobacter_A caeni. Next base: position 460,350 of record NZ_JADKYZ010000004.1, on the reverse strand, counting down.
AGGCGCCTTCTCGCGCAGGCGTTCGACCAGGTCGGGGTTGGCGATGTAGAGCTTGCCGAAGGCCACCATGTCCGCGTGGCCGCTGGAGATGGCCTTGGCGGCCGTCTCGGCGTCGTAGCCGTTGTTGACCATCCACGCGCCCGAGCCGCCAGCCTGGCGGTAGGTGTCCTTGAATTGGGCGTAGTCGAACGGGCGACCTTCGACCTCGCGCGGGCCGCCGGTCGCACCCTCGATCACGTGGATGTAGGCGAGGCCCAGCGGCGCGAGTTTCTTGGCCAGATAGTCGTACACGGGCTGCGGGTCGCTGTCCACGATGTCGTTGGCGGGCGTGACGGGCGAGAGCCGGATGCCGACCTTGCCGCCGCCGATGGCGTCGGCCACGGCACGGGCGACTTCGAGCAGCAGGCGCGCGCGGTTGGGGATCGAGCCGCCGTAGTCGTCGGTGCGCTGGTTGGAGCCGTCCTTGAGGAACTGCTCGAGCAGATAGCCGTTGGCGGCATGGATTTCCACGCCGTCAAAGCCTGCGGTTTCCACCGCGCTGCGTGCGGCCTGCACATACGAATGCACGATGACCGGCAGTTCTTCGGCCGCGAGTGCGCGCGGCGTCGAGGTCGGCAGGAACTCGCCCTTGCCGGTGGTCTGGTTGATCACGTAGGTGCGCGTGTTGGCCGCGACCGCCGAGGGAGCGACCGGTGGCAAGCCTTCGGGCAGCAGGTTCACGTGCGAGACGCGGCCCACATGCCAGAGCTGGGTGACGATCTTGCCGCCGCGTTCGTGCACCGCGTCGGTCACTTTCTTCCAGCCGTCGAGCTGCTCGGTGTCGTAGAGGCCTGGCACGTCGGCGTAGCCCTGCGCGAACGGGTCGATGGCGGTGCCTTCGGTGATCAGCAGGCCGGCGCTGGCGCGCTGCGCGTAGTAGGTGGCGGTGATGTCGCGCGGAATCGCGTTCGGCGAACGGTTGCGCGTGAGCGGCGCCATCGCGACGCGGTTGTGCAGGTGCAGATCACCAGCCTGAAGCGCGGAGAACAAGGTGGAGGACATGGGGCCGGGGCCTTTCTTTCTCGACGAGAACGGAGGAACAACAACGAAGCGGCGCGCCCGGTGAGGCACGCGCCTTGGACTCAAGATTAATCCTCATGCCCATGTGGCGCTGCCGTGCGGCACAAGCCCTTTTTCAAAAAGGCCCATCCGGCGCGCGTCATGCAGGCGTGGCGGAACTGGCCCTTTGCTGGCGTTCGATCCAGGCCTTGAACGCGGTCATCTGTGCGGTGACGAACTGGCGCGTGAGTGCATCGGTGCAGCGGCCGTCGGCATCGAATTTCTGCGCGGCGCTGCCAACGAAGACCTCGGGCTTCATCAGCGTGGCGGCGTTCATGAACATCATGATCTTGCGCAGGTCGTACTGCACGCGCGCGCCGCCGAGCGGGCCGGTGGCGGCCGAGAGAATGGCGAGCGGCTTGTGGGCGAACGGCTGGTCCTCGCCGCGCGAGAGCCAGTCGATCAGGTTCTTGAGCATGCCGGGCACCGAGAAGTTGTACTCGGGCGTGACGATGACCACGCCGTCGGCACGGCGGATGCGCTCGCGCAGCGCCTGCACGCTGTCGGGGAAGCCCTTGGCGAGGAGGTCCGCGTTGAAGGGCGGCACGGCGTCCCAGTCGAGCGTCTCGAGCGTCATCGGCGCGGGCATGCATTCGCCCGCGAGCGCGAGCAGCATGCGGTTGAACGACTGGCCGCGCTGGCTGCCGCAGATTCCGACGATGTCCATGTGGGGTTCCTTTTCTTGAGCGATAAAAATGCCGCAGCGCATGAAACCGGCGCGGCCCAAGCGAGAGCAGCCGCGCAAGGGCCGCCCCGCCGCGCTGGCTATGTCCCCCTCCCGCGAGGCGAGAGAGGGATGGCGCGAAGCGACTCAGGGGGGGCTTTTCTCTTCTCAGTCCTGCAGCGGAATGCCCACCTTGGCGATCACGCTGCGCCAGCGCTTGATCTCGCTTTCCACCATGCGGCGGAACTCGTTGGGCGTGCTGCGCGAGGCCATGCTGCCGGAGTCGAACAGCGTCTTCTGGATGTCGGCGCCGCGCAGAGCCGTGTTCACGTCGCCGGAGAGGCGGTCGATGATGGCCTGGGGCGTGTTTGCGGGTGCGGCGATGCCCAGCCACGAGCGCACCTCGAAGCCGCGCAGCACGGCGGAGACGGGAGGTACGCCGATCATGGTGGGCCATTCGGCCGCGCTGGTCACGCCGAGCGCGCGCAGGCGGCCCGACTTGATGTGCGGGGAGGCCACGGTGAGCGTGTCGGTGAGGATGTCCACATCGCCCGCGATGACGGCCTGCACCGGGGCGCCGCCGCCACGGTAGGGCACGTGCATCAGCTGCACGTTGGCGGTGGAGCCGAGCAGCTCACCGACCATGTGCTGGGTGGAGCCCACGCCGACCGAGGTGAAGGTGATGCGGCCGGGTTCCTTCTTCGCCATTTCGAGCAGCTCGGCCAGATTCTTGGCCGGGTGATCGGCGCGCACGGCCACCACGAACGGAAACGCCGACACCGTGGAGATGAACGCGAAGTCCTTCACCGGGTCGTACGGCAGCTTCTTCTTGAGCGCTGCGGACACCGTATGGGCGCCCGTGAGCATGACGAGGTTGTAGCCGTCCGGCGCGGCCTTGGCGACCGCATTGCTCGCGATCACGCCACCGGCGCCGCTCTTGATGTCGACGACCACGGGCTGCTTGAGTGACTCGGAAAGTTTCTGAGCGACAAGCCGTGCGACCACGTCGGCGTTTCCGCCCGCGCCGAAGCCGTGCGTCAACGTGACCGGGTGGGTGGGGTAGCTGGCCTGCGCCCAGCTGAGGGACGGCGCTGCAAGGGCTGCGGCCCCTGCGGTGAGGACGTGCCGGCGCGAGAACGAGAAGGAATGTGTGCTTGGCAAGTTGGTGTCTCCTGATGCGCCAATTGAAACAATTTGTATTTATACTGATTTTGCCTTGTCTTCGCGTGCGTATCCGGTCTGGGAGCCGTAAAGCAGCGCCCTTTGGGACCAGTCATGCGTCTGATTCCACAGAGCGAGAACTTCGGGGGCTTCTTTTTCAAAGATCCGGTATCTCGACGGCTCGCAGGTGCGCGCCGTGAGCTCAAGGCGGTGGCCCGAAGGGTCGAAAAAGTAGATCGAGGTGATGAAGTCGTCATGGTTGGTGGGGCCGACCACCTTGACGCCCTTGGCCTCGAGGTCCTTCTTGGCATGCAGCACCGCGTCGATGTTCTCCACCTCGAAGGCGAAGTGCTGGATCCAGCCCGGCGTGGCGGCATCGCGACCAGAGGGCTCGCCGTCGTCCTTGGGACATTCGAAGAAGGCGATGTTGCTGCCGTCCTCCATCTCGAAAAAGATGTGGATGTGCGGGCTGTATTTGCCGGTGGACGGCACATGGTCCTCGCCCATCGCGTGCGAGAACTTGAGGCCCAGCACCTCGGTGTAGAACTTGACGGTTTCGGCAGCGTCCTTGCAGCGGAAGGCGGCGTGATGCAGTTTCTTGCACAGCATGTGGTGTCTCCTTGGGGGCTTGAATCAGGCTTGGGGCTCGTTCCACATCGGTGTGAAGAACGGGGCGGGGTTGAGGAATTTCGACTCCTGGCTCTGCAGCAGCGGCAGCATGCGCGCCACGTATTTCTGCCAGTCGGGATTGGCTGCGAGCTGGGCACGCAGCGCTGCGCGCTCATTGAGATCGGTGTAGGCCCAGAGGTGAACGATCTGGTTGAGCGGGCCGCTTTCGGTCGTGTAGTAGCCGACCATGCGCCCCAGGATCCGGTGCTGGATGGCGAGTCCCTCGGCCTCGTAGAGCGCAAGGTAGTCGCGCCACTTGCCGGGCAGGGCCGTGTAGGTGCGTTGTTCGATGATCATGGGGTGGAGGTTTCACGTGAAACGGCGGGCAGCAGCGTGCCGGTGCAGACGCCGAAGCCGATGGGCACAAACCCGTCGCGCTCGCAGCGGCCATGGAATGTCACTTCGTCGCCATCCTCGAGGAAGCTGCGACGCTCGCCGGTGGCCGCCAGCTGCATGCCTTCGGCGCCGCCGCGCGTGATCTCGAGCAGGCTGCCAAGCGCGTCCTGGCCCGCGCCGGAGACCGTTCCCGAGCCCATCAGATCGCCCGTGTCCAAGGCGGTGCCGTTGCTGCTGTGGTGCGTGACCATCTGCGCGAAGCTCCAGTACAGCGTCTCGGTGTTGGAGCGCGAGAGGGCATGCGCGGGTGCATTGGCTTCGCGCATGCGGGCGGTGCGCAGGGTGGCATCGATGCGGATGTTGAGCGCGCCACCGACCTGATCGGCCGCATTGAAGAGATGGGGCAGCGGCGCGGGGTCGCCCTCGGCGCGGGCCGCCACGGCGACGCGGAAGGGGGCCAGTGCCTCGGCCGTCACTACCCAGGGCGAGACGCTGGTCGCGAAGTTCTTGGCGAGAAAGGGGCCGAGCGGCTGGTATTCCCAGGACTGCACGTCACGCGCGGACCAGTCGTTGAGCAGCGAGAAGCCGAAGATGTGGTTCCATGCGTTGGCCACATCGACCGGTTCTCCGTCCTTCGACGGCGTGCCGATGTACATGCCCAGTTCGACCTCGTAGTCGAGCCGCTTCGCGGGGGCGAATACCGGCGCGGCCTGGTCCGCCGCCTTGAGCTGTCCCCAGGGGCGCTGCACCCGGTCGCCGCTCACACGGATGCTGTTCGCGCGGCCGTTGTAGGCCACGGGCACGTACTTGTAGTTGGGCAGCAGCGGGGCGTCCGGGCGGAACAGCCGACCGGCGTTCGTCGCGTGGTGCACCGACGCGAAGAAGTCGGTGTAGCCGGCGATTTTCACCGGCAGCAGCAGCTCGGCGCGGCTCATCGGAATCAGCGCGGCCGTGAGCACGGCACGGTGCTCCTCGTTGCCTGCGCAAAGCAGGCGGGACAGCGCGGCGCGCAGGGCCGAGGCGGCTTGGTTGCCGAGTGCCATCAGCGCGTTCAGGTGCGGTTCGGTGCAGGCGTCGGCGGCCTTGCGCGCGTCGCCCGTGAAGAGCTGCAGGCAGGCGCCGATGTCCAGAATCTGGTCTCCGATGCCCACGCCACAGCGTGCGGCCTCTTGCGAGCCCTGCGGGCGGAAGGCGGCGAAGGGCAGGTTCTGGATCGGGAAGTCGCATCCGGCGACGTTGGCGCTGTCCACCCAGCTGCGCAGTTGCGGATCGTGGGTCGCGTTCAGGTTGATGGGGGTGTTCTTCACAGGACATGCCCTCCGTCGATCACGATGCGGGTGCCCGTGGAGGTGCGCAGCAGCGCCGCGCAGGCCACCACGGAATCCGCCACGTCTTCGGGCGTCACCACGCGGCCCAGGGGCGTCTTGGCTGCCTTTTTCTCGATTTCCTCGCGGCTGCGTCCGGCGACGAAGTCGGTGTCCACCGAGGCCGGGGAAACGCACAGAAAGCGTACCGGGCCGAATGCGCGGGCCAGCGACTGGGTCAGCGTGTCGAGCGCCGCTTTGGCCGCGCAATAGGCCATGTTGCTGCCGTTGCCGGTGAAGGCGGAGACGGACGAGACGCTGACCACGACCGCGTCGCTGCCGCTCGTCTTGAGCAGCGGCATCAGCGCATGGACGATGGCGTAGGTGCCGCCGACGTTGGACAGTAGGATCTCGTTGAACAGGGCGGGGGTGAGCGTGTCCAGATCGCCGTGGGCGATACGCTGCGTGTATCCGGCGGAGTTCACCAGAATGTCGAGACGGCCAAAGCGCTGCGTCAGCCACTCGGCCGCTGCGGCGTGCGTGGCGGTGTCGTCGAGCGAGATTTGCAGCGTGTAGTGCTCGCCTTCCAGCGAGGCACGCAGCGCCTCGGCGCGCTCCTTGCCGGAGTGGTAGCCGATCACCACGGTTGCGCCCTCGCGTGCCAGAGCGCGCACGGTGGCCGCGCCGATGCCATTGCTGCCGCCGGTGACGAAGGCGATTTTGCCGGACAGGCGTGATGTCAGAGTTGAATTCATGTTCGGTAAAAAGGCCTGTCCGATGCTCGGAGACCCTTGATTGAGAAATGAATTTGATTGTTTGGGATGCGCGGGCTGGAGTCTGGCGGGTGTTCAATAAATGAACACGAGACGATGTGGCGTCCATTCAGGCAAAGAAAAACGGCGTTCCTGCCAGGGCAGGAAACGCCGTTGTGGGGTGCCGGAGATCGGCGTATTTACTTGATCAGGCCTTCAGCCTTCATTGCTTCCACCACGGCGGGGCGGGCGCCCACGCGTGCACGGTAGGCACCGAGATGGGCGAAGCCGGAGATGTCCACGCCCGTGAGCGATGCCCAGTTGGTCACGGTGAACAGATAGGCGTCGGCCACGGTGAACTGGTCTCCCATGAGGTACTGCTTGCCGGCGAGTTCGTCTTCCACATACTTCAGGCGTTGGACGATTCGTTCGCGGGACGCGTTCTTGACTTCGTCGGAGTTGGGGCCGAACAGCGGGCTGAAGTTCTTGTGCAGCTCGGTGCCGATGAAGGTCAGCCATTCCTGGAGCTTGTAGCGCTCCCACGTGCCGTTGGCGGGAGCCAGCTTCTTCTCGGGAGCCTGATCGGCCAGATACTGGACTATGGCGGGGCCTTCGTGCAGGCGCTTGCCGTCGTCGAGTTCGAGCAGCGGCACATAGCCCAGCGGGTTGATCGTGTAGAAGTCCGTGCCGTCCTGCAGCTTGTGGGACTTGGTGCTGGCGAGCACCGGGGTGTACTTCAGGCCGAGTTCCTGCAGCACGATGTGCGGGGACAGGGAGCAGGCGCCGGGGGAGTAGTAGAGCTTCATGAAAGGGACCTTTTCTTTGTCAGTCAGGGGGAATGAAACGTCAACGGATGAACATGCTATACCGACTTGAACGGGCCTGCTTGAATGTGCGTTCTCTATCGCGCGGAGATGATTTGCTTAAAATTTAAGCAGGTCAAAAGAGGAAGATGTGGGCTGTTTCACGTGGAACATGCCGGCATTCCACGAAGTCCTCGGGGCGGATGGCTTGGTGCGTGGGACAGAAATGCCCGGTCGTGGGAAAATCACGGGTTTCCCGACCCTTGATGGGGCGGTCTTCCAGTTTCACGGATCGACAGGGCCATGAGTTGTCCCGTCTGTCCTGCCACCCGGCTGCGCGCGGTCGGGTGGGAACGAGTCGTTGTTGGCGGGCGAGCGCGTCCCCCGGAGTTGCACTCCATGTTGTATCCCCAGAATTTTGATGTCATCGTAGTTGGCGGCGGTCACGCCGGAACCGAGGCAGCCCTTGCCGCCGCGCGCATGGGCTGCAAAACCTTGCTGCTCTCGCACAACATCGAGACGCTTGGCCAGATGAGCTGCAACCCCAGCATCGGCGGAATCGGCAAGGGTCACCTCGTGAAGGAGGTTGACGCCATGGGCGGTGCGATGGCATTGGCCACCGACCGGGGCGGCATCCAGTTCCGCATCCTCAACAGTTCCAAGGGGCCGGCGGTGCGTGCGACGCGTGCGCAGGCCGACCGCATCCTGTACAAGGCGGCCATCCGCGAGATGCTGGAGAACCAGCCGAATCTCTGGCTGTTCCAGCAGGCGGTCGATGACCTGATGGTGGAGGGCGACCGCGTGGTCGGTGCCGTCACTCAGGTGGGCATCCGCTTTCGCAGCCGCACCGTGGTGCTGACAGCAGGAACATTCCTCGACGGCAAGATTCACGTGGGGCTGAACAATTACGCTGCGGGCCGTGCTGGCGATCCTCCGGCGGTGTCGCTGTCCGCGCGCCTCAAGGAGTTGAAGCTGCCGCAGGGCCGCCTCAAGACCGGGACGCCACCGCGCATCGACGGCCGCAGCATCGATTTTTCCAAATGTGGTGAGCAGCCCGGCGACGGCATGCCCGGCGGCGTGAACGAGGGCACTGTCCCGGTTTTCAGCTTCATGGGCAATGCGGCGATGCATCCCAGGCAGGTGCCTTGCTGGGTCACGCACACCAATGCGCGTACCCACGAGATCATCCGCTCGGGCTTCGACCGCAGCCCCATGTTCACCGGCAAGATCGAGGGCGTGGGCCCGCGTTACTGCCCAAGCGTGGAAGACAAGATCAACCGCTTCGCGGACAAGGAAAGCCACCAGATCTTTCTGGAGCCCGAGGGGCTGACCACGCACGAGTACTACCCGAACGGCATCTCGACGAGCCTGCCCTTTGATGTTCAGTACGACCTGGTCCGCAGCATGGTCGGTCTGGAGAATGCGCATATCCTGCGTCCCGGGTATGCCATCGAGTACGACTACTTCGATCCACGCTCGCTCAAGAGCAGCTTCGAAACCCGCCAGATCAATGGCCTGTTCTTCGCCGGCCAGATCAACGGAACCACCGGCTACGAGGAGGCGGCGGCCCAAGGGATGTTCGCGGGTATCAACGCGGCGCTGCAATGTCGCGAACAAGAAGCATGGGTGCCGCGCCGCGACGAGGCCTATCTGGGGGTGCTCGTGGACGACCTGATCACCAAGGGCGTGAACGAGCCTTATCGCATGTTCACCAGCCGGGCGGAGTTCCGCTTGCAGCTGCGCGAGGACAACGCGGACATGCGACTGACTGAGGTTGCACGCAACATGGGGTTGATCGACGATACCCGCTGGGATGCCTTCAGCCGCAAGCGCGATGCTGTTTCACGTGAAACAGAACGCCTGAAAGCCACTTGGGTGAATCCGCGCAGTCTCCCCGCATCCGAATCCGAGCGTGTACTGGGCAAGGCCATTGACCATGAGTACAACCTGTTCGATCTGCTGCGTCGCCCGAATGTGGGCTACGGCGAGCTCACGAACATGGATGGCGGCAAGTTCGTGAACCCCGATGTTTCACGTGAAACGTTGGGCGAACTCAGCGACTCCGTCATCGAGCAGGTGGAGATCGCGGCCAAATACTCGGGTTATATCGACCGCCAGAAGGATGAGGTCGAACGTGCCGCGCATTTTGAAAAGCTGCGTCTGCCCGATGAGTTGGATTACATGCAGGTGGCGGCACTGTCATTTGAAGTGCGTCAGACGCTGCAGAAGCATCGGCCTGAAACACTGGGTCAGGCGTCCCGCATGTCGGGGGTGACACCGGCGGCGATCTCGCTGCTGATGGTGCATCTGAAGAAGGGCGGGTTCAAGGACTTCATCAATCTCTCCGGGCAACCTGTGGAAACTGCGGCATGAGCGAAGCAATGTTGAATCAGCTGCGAGAGGGTGCGCAGACGCTGGGCCTGAAATTGAGTGAACAGCAGTTCTCGCAGTTGATGGAGTTTCTGTCCGTGCTGCAGAAGTGGAACAAGGTCTACAACCTGACTTCCGTCCGTGATCCGCAGGAAATGCTCACGCACCATCTGCTGGACAGTCTTGCTGCGGTTTTGCCGCTGCAGAAGCATCTCGCGAACCTGCCTCAGGGTCAGCGCGAAAAGCTGCTCGACGTCGGTTCGGGCGGCGGCTTGCCGGGCGTGGTGTTCGCCATCTGCTGCCCACAGCTGGACGTGAGTTGCGTGGATACGGTGGCCAAAAAAGCGGCCTTCATCAGTCAGGCAGCGGCCACGCTCAAGCTGTCCAATCTGCACGGCATCCATGCGCGGGTCGAAACGCTGACTGACAAATACGACGTCGTGAGCTGCCGGGCGTTCGCCTCGCTGGTCGATTTCACGACCTGGTCGCGTGCCACGCTGGCTGACCATGCCATCTGGTTTGCGATGAAGGGCAAGCATCCTCATGACGAAATCGCCGCGCTGAGTGACGATGTGACCGTGTTTCACGTGGAACAACTGCAGGTCCCCGCGCTTGATGCAGATCGTTGCATCGTCTGGATGAGGCCCGTGCCTTAAACTAGCGTCATCAACTTCTTCCCGCACCAGGTCATCCCATGTTTGGAATTGCTGACTACGGCGCGTTCGTCGCCGCGATCATCCTGTTTCTGTGCATTCCCGGTCCCGGGAATCTTGCGCTGATCACCTCGACCAGCAAGGGCGGCGTGCGCGGCGGTTTCGCGTCCACCTTCGGCGTGATCTGCGCCGACCAGGTGCTGATGTGGGCCGCAGTCGGTGGCGTTGCGGGTCTGATGGCGGCGTATCCGGCGGCATTCCATGCAGTGCAGTGGCTGGGTGCGGCATATCTGGCATGGATGGGCTGGCGCATGCTGCGTGCCAAGCCGGGCGATGCGCCGGTGATCAACATCCAGCCGCGCCACTACTTCAAGCAAGGCGCCATCATCACCTTGCTCAATCCCAAGGCCATCGTGTTCTACATGGCGTTCTTTCCGCTGTTCGTGAACCCCAAGACGCATCAGGGTCTGACCACCTTCACCGCCATGGCCGCGACGGTCGCCACCCTGACGCTGATCTATGCCACGATCATGATCGTTCTGACTCATTTTCTGGCGGAGCGCATGCGCGCCAATCCGCGCATCGTCGCCTTGCTCGAAAAGACGGCGGGGATTTTTCTCATTGGCTTCGGCGTCAAGCTGGCCATTTCCAAATAACACCGAACACCTCGAAAAGATCGCATGGCCAAGATTTTCTGCATTGCCAATCAGAAGGGTGGAGTTGGCAAAACCACCACCACCGTGAACCTTGCTGCGGGCCTGGCCAAGATCGGTCAGCGCGTACTGCTGGTGGACCTCGATCCCCAGGGCAATGCGACCATGGGGTCTGGTGTGGACAAGCGCGCGCTGGAGCTCAGCGTCTATGACGTGCTGCTCGAATCCGCATCGATCAAGGAAGCGGCCGTGAAGGCGGAGCAGTGCGGCTATCACGTGCTGGGTGCCAACCGCGAACTGGCCGGTGCCGAGGTGGAACTGGTGACGTTGGCCCAGCGTGAGAAGCGCCTGAAGGCGGCGCTCGCGGCGGTCGACAAGGATTACGACTTCGTGCTGATCGACTGCCCGCCGAGCCTCTCGATGCTCACGCTGAACGGCCTGTGCAGCGCCAACGGCGTGGTCGTGCCCATGCAGTGCGAGTACTTCGCGCTCGAAGGGCTGACCGATCTGGTGAACACCATCAAGCAGGTGCACGCCAATCTGAATCCCGACCTGCAGGTCATCGGTCTGCTGCGCGTGATGTACGACCCGCGCATCACGCTGCAAAGTCAGGTCAGCGAACAGCTCAAGGACCACTTCGGCGACAAGGTGTTCGACACCGTCATCCCACGCAACGTGCGGCTCGCCGAGGCCCCCAGCTATGGCCTGCCTGGCGTGGTGTTCGATGCGAGCGCCAAGGGCAGCATCGCCTTCGTTGAGTTCGCGAAGGAAATGGTCAAGCGCATCAAGAAGATGTGAGCCGGGCCGCAGCACTCATGAACGCAAGCAATGTGTTGATCCTGCCGGGCTGGCAGGGCTCGGGGGGGGAGCACTGGCAAAGCCGCTGGGAGCGTCTGCACGGCTACCGGCGCGTGGAGCAGCACGACTGGATGCATCCGCTGCGTGGCGATTGGAGCGCGCGGCTGGAGGAGACGGTGGTCGATGCCGACGGCCCGCTCGTGCTTGTCGCGCACAGCCTCGGCTGCATCCTGACGGCCTGGTGGGCCGCGCATTCGCGCAATGTGGCCAAGGTGCAGGCGGCTTTGCTGGTCGCGCCCGGCGATGTGGAGCGCCCCGAACTCGCCGGTCCGCTGCATGGCTGGCGGCCGATCTCGCTGCGTGCGCTGCCGTTCCCGAGCATCCTCGTGGGCAGTCGGAACGATCCGTATTGCAGCCTCGAGCGCGCAGCCGCGCTGGCCGAGGCCTGGGGCTCGCGCCTTGTGGACGCGGGCGCCTGTGGACATATCAACGCCGCATCGGGTCTGGGCGACTGGGCCGAGGGGCATGCGCTGCTGGATTCGCTGGTGCAGAACAAGACAAAGAAGGACTGAACGACATGGTCACGAAGAAACCCAAGGGCCTCGGCCGCGGACTCGAAGCATTGCTGGGCCCCAAGGTGGCGGACAAGACGCCGGTGGCGGCGGTCTCGATCAAGGACACCGGTCCGGTGCCGGAGCAGGGCGTAGGCAAGCTCGCGCTCACCGAGATGGTGGCCGGCATGTACCAGCCGCGCACGCGCATGGACGAAGGCGCGCTCTATGAGCTGGCCGAAAGCATCAAGCAGCAGGGCATCATGCAGCCCATCCTGGTGCGCAAGCTCTCCGACGGCCCGAACGTCGGCAAGTACGAAATCATCGCGGGCGAGCGGCGTTTCCGCGCCTCCAGGCTGGCCGGCCTGACCGAGGTGCCGGTGCTGGTGCGAGACGTGCCCAACGAGGCCGCCGCCGCCATGGCGCTGATCGAGAACATCCAGCGCGAAGACTTGAATCCGCTCGAAGAAGCGCAGGGTCTGCAGCGCCTGATCCGCGAATTCGGTCTCACGCATGAGCAGGCCGCGCAGGCCGTGGGCCGTTCGCGCAGCGCCGCGTCCAACCTGCTGCGTCTGCTGAATCTGGCCGACCCGGTGCAGACCATGCTGATGGCCGGCGACATCGACATGGGCCACGCCCGCGCGCTGCTGTCGCTGGACCGTGCTGCGCAGATCACCGCCGGCAACCAGATCGCGGCCAAGAAGCTGTCTGTGCGCGAGGCCGAGGCGCTGGTCAAGAAGCTCGGTGCTGAATTCAATCTGCAGCCCCAGAAGCCCAAGAAGGAGAAGACGCGCGACATGAAGCGCGTCGAGGAAGAACTCTCCGACCTGCTCACCGCGGAGGTGGAGGTGCGGGTGAAGAAGCGCGTCAAGCGCCACGGCAAGGTCGAGGAGATGGGCGAGGTGGCCATCCAGTTCGGCTCTCTCGATTCGCTCAACGGACTCATCGAACGGCTGCGCGGCAATCCGTCAAATTGAAGCTAAAAGTTTCTAACAGAAACAAACTGCAAGCTTCATCCGCCAAAAGAGTCGGAGCGCTATTATTTCCCGTCATTTTTTGAGCGGGAGCATCTCCCCGTTCAAACGCACTTCAATCAAGCGTATGGAAGGGGAGTCCGTGATGCGCAGAACTCACATGACCTTGCTCGCGGCCGCATGTGCCGCGGTGGCGCTGACGGGTTGTGAAACGACTGACATGAAAATGGGCAGCTCGGATTCCAAGACCGTGGCCACGGGCTCCGCAGGTGGCTCCAGCACGGCCAACGCGAGCAGCCAGCTCGAGCGCTGCCAGGCGCCGCTCGGCACGGTCTCGCTGGTCGAGAATCAGGACGCGGGCTGGTACACCATCCTGCGCAACGAATACCGCCTGCCGCCCACGGCCAATCTGCTGCGCCTGCTGGTGCAGCAATCCAATTGCTTCATCGTCGTCGAGCGCAGCGCGGCCGGCATGCGCGCCATGGACCGCGAGCGCCAGATCATGGGCTCGGGGGAAATGCGCGGCGGCAGCAACTTCGGCAAGGGCCAGATGGTGGCGTCCGACTACGCCATGTCGCCCGAAATCATCTTCTCCAACAGCGACGCGGGCGGAATCGGCGGCGCGCTGGGGGGGCTGATCGGCGGTGGCCGTGGCGCGGCCGTGGCGGCCATCGGCGGCAGCCTCAAGACGCGCGAGGCGAACGCCATGCTGACGCTGGTGGACAACCGCTCGGGCGTGCAGGTCTCGGCCTCCGAGGGAAGTGCCTCCAAAAGCGATTTTGCGGGCTTTGGCAGCATTTTCGGCAGCTCGGCAGGGGGTGGCCTCGGCGGATACCAGAACACCGCTCAGGGCAAGGTCATCACGGCCGCCTTCATGGATGCCTACAACCAGATGGTCGTGGCGCTGCGCAACTACCGCGCGCAGTCGGTGCAGGGCCAGGGCCTCGGCGGCGGCGGCCGCCTGAGCGTGGACGGTGCCGCGCCTCCCTCGCAGACCCGTGCCGGCGCCAGCATGTCCACGCGCGAGGCGCAGGCGCGTCTGCAGGAGATGGGCTACAACGTGACGCCCGACGGCTCGATGGGCGCCAAGACCATGAACGCGATCCGCGCCTTCCAGCGGGACCAAGGCCTGAGCCAGAACGGGCGCCTCGACAAGGCGACGCTGGACGCGCTCTCACGGTAGAGCGGAAGCCCCCCTGAGGCGCTTCGCGCCTTTCCCCTCTCTCGCTTCGCGGGAGGGGGACGCAGCAAGCGCGGCGGGGCGGCCCTTGCGCGGCTGCTCTCGCTTGGGCCGCGCCGGTTTCATGCGCTGCGGGGCGTGCGCTCTTTTCTGCGAGTGGACCTGAAGCGATCCGGGCCGTTTTCTTGTGCTGCGGGGCGGGACATGCACCTTTGCGCAAAGCGTTCAACCCACTGTCACCTTGTTGCACCTGAACCGTGCGACATAGGCTGCAAGCGCGGTGATTTGGCCCGGGACGCCCGCCGTTTCCACGGAGCATCTGCCGCTGTTCACTGATTCCCGCTACGCATCGCGTGCGGGTCTCGGTACACGGCTGCGGTGCGCGGTGCCATGGAGCAGGCGTTTCAGCGCGGGCGGAACATGCGAAAGCGCTGTGCTTCTCCGATGCTGAAATAGTCCGCCGGGCCGCCGCCGCGCAGAATCGGCTCGCCCGCCGCAGTGTCGTAGACGCCATCCTTGAGCAGGCGATGTTCGATGTGCACCGCCACCACTTCGCCGAGCACCAGCCAGCTCGGAGCGGCCACGCCGTCGATGCCCTGGAGCTGCACGATCTGCGTGCACTTGCATTCCATGGTCACGGGGCTCTCGGCGACGCGCGGCGGGGCGACGACCTGCGAGGCCAGCGGCGTGAGGCTCGAGAGCGCGAACTCGTCCACCTCGGGCGGCACGGCCGCGCAGCTCTGATTCATGGCCTCGGCCAGCGGTGCGGTGGCGAGGTTCCACACGAACTCGCCGGTCGCCTCGATGTTGGTCAGCGTGTCCTTCTTGCCAAGGCTCGAGAAGCCGATGATCGGCGGGGTGTAGTTGAAGGCGTTGAAGAAGCTGTAGGGCGCGAGATTGAGCACGCCCGCGGCGCTTCGCGTGGAGATCCAGCCGATGGGACGCGGCCCGATGATGGCGTTGAACGGGTCATGCGGCAGGCCATGGCCTTCGCGCGGAATGTAGGTGTGAAAGCGGTCGGATGCGGTGGGGATGGTGGACATGGCAGACTTGGCGGGCAGTGGAGTGTGAAACGGTTGGCTCCATCCTAGCCTCTCGTCCGGCGCTGGCACGCTTGGCGCTCAAAGCCCTTTTTCGACCATCAGCAGCAGCCGCTCGGTGAGCGCCGTGCGCTGCTCGGGCGTGCTCTGGCGCAGAGGGCCGTCGATCATCAGCGTGGCCATGCCATGCACCGCCGACCAGGCCAGATACTCGGCCTGCGCGCGATGAGAGGCCGCCAGCACATGTGCATCGACCATCGCGTCGAGCGCTTCGGCAAGCTGTTCGAACGGATCGGCGCCGGAGCTGCGCGGCTGCAGTGGGAGCGTTTGCGCGGTGAGCGCGTCGCGCTCCAGATCGCTGACCGCAAACGCCGTGCGGAACCAGCCCGTCTCCGCCTGGGCGAACTCGAGATAGCCACGCCCCACGGCCGCCAGCATGGCGCGTGCGCGCTGCGCGGCGTCGGTGATCCGGCGTGCCGACTCCAGCTGGGCTTCGATGGTCCGGGCCATCGTGCTCAGCACCTGCATGCGCACCGCCTCGAACAGCGCTTCCCGGTTCGCGAAATGCCGGTAGGCCGCATTCGGCGCGACCCCTGCACGCCGGGTGGCCTCGCGCAGCACGATGGCCTGCGGACCGCCTTCGCGCGCGAGCTTCACGCCCGCGTCCACCAGCGCCATGTACAGGTCGCCATGGTGGTAGGAGCGTCGGGAGGACGGGTCGTTGGTGGAGGCGGACATGTGGGAGGTGATCCGGGCGGCGGGCAGGTTGCTGACAAGCTTAGAGCGTGTTGACGATCTCCACACGCTCTTACCAACCTGAACAAATCAAATGTGGACAGCGTCCATTTTAGTTGACAAAATAAGTGAACGATGTCCACATTGATGGATTCTTCGTTCTTCAGTTCACTTTGGAAAAAGGAGTCGGAGTCATGAATCGTCAGAATTACGTTGACGGCTTTCTGTGTCCGGTGAAGGCGCACGACCGGGAGCGCTATCTCGCGGTCGCCACGGCGGCGGCCGGGCTGTTCAGGAAACACGGCGCGCTCTCGGTGGTCGAGTGCTGGGGCGACGATGTGCCCGAGGGCCAGCTCACCTCCATGCCGATGGCCGTGAAGCTGGAGCAGGGCGAGGTCGTCGTGTTCTCCTGGGTCGTCTGGCCGGACAAGGCGGTGCGCGACAGGGGCATGCAGGCGGTGATGGACGACCCCGCCATGCCGAAAGACATGCCGTTCGACGGCAAGCGGCTGATCTACGGCGGATTCCAGCCCATGCTTGTCGCCTGATCGGCTTTGCGGGCCCATTGGGTGACTCCATCAGGATTCATGTTCCGTTCATGAAGCCACGCAATCATCGGTGGCTCGCCACAAGGAGACATTCATGCAATTCATTCCTTACCTGAACTTCAACGGCAACTGCGAGGAAGCCATGGCGTTCTACGCCAAGGTGCTCAATGGTCGGCAGGGCCCCGTCATGCGCTTCGGCGACATGCCACCGTCGCCCGACATGCCGCCCATGCCCGAAAGCGCCAGAAACGGCGTGATGCACACGTTCGTGCAGTTCGGCGACCAGGAGCTGATGGGCTCCGACGTGATGCCCGAGGGCTGCGCGGGCGCTGCCTATCAGGCGCCTCAGGGGGTGTACATCTCGATCAGAGTGGATACAGTGGATGAGGGCCGTCGCATCTTCGACGCCTTCACCGAAGGCGGCAAGGTGACGATGCCGTTCGACAGAACCTTCTGGTCGCCCGGCTTCGGCATGGTCACGGATCGCTTCGGCACGCCGTGGATGATCAACGTGTTCGAGCAGGCATGAAGGAGCGACCCATGAGCACACCCTCCAACCCCGTCGTTTGGTTTGAAATCTACGTTCAGGACATGGCACGCGCGCGCAAGTTCTACGAGGCCGTGCTGCAGAAGACGCTGGAGCCCATGCAGGCCCCCGAGGGCGAAGTGTCCGGCTTCGAGATGTTCTCGTTTCCGGGCGGACCGAACAGCCCGGGAGCGGGCGGCATGCTCGTCAAGATGGACGGCGTGCCGTCCGGTGGCGGCGGCACGCTGGTGTACTTCGCGAGCGAGGATTGTGCGGTGGAGCAGTCGCGCGTCGAAGCGGCGGGTGGCCAGATCTTCAAGCCCAAGTTTTCGATAGGCCCCTATGGCTTTTGTGCGCTGATGATCGATACTGAGGGCAACTGCTTCGGCCTGCACTCGATGAGTTGAGATGACGTGAAACAACGTGAAATGACTTGAACGGGCGCCCGGACCAGTCAAAGGAGACACGCCATGTTTGATCCCACCGCAACGGACGGCGGCGATGCGCCGGCCCAGCCATCGCACATCAACGACCTGGTGCTCACGCGGCTGCTCGATGCGCCGGCCGAAAAGCTGTATCGCTGCTGGACCGAGCCCGCGCTGCTGGTGCAATGGTTCGTGCCCGCGCCGTGGAGCGTGGCGCGTGCCGAAGCGGACGTGCGCCCCGGTGGCCGCTGCCTCGTCGTGATGCGCAGCCCAGAAGGCCACGAGCTGCCCAACGATGGCGTCTATCTGGAGGTCATTCCCAACCGTCGGCTGGTGTTCACCGACGCGTACCGCGCGGGCTGGATTCCGTCGGACAAGCCCTTCATGACGGCCATCGTGAACTTCGAGCCCGTCGGCGACCAGACCCGCTACACCGCCATCGCGCGCCACTGGAACGAGCAGGATCGCAAGACCCACGAGGACATGGGTTTTCACACCGGCTGGGGCATCTGCGCGGACCAGCTCGAAGCGCTCGCGCGCACCTTGTAGCGCGTTGCGCGAACGGGCTCACTGCGTTCCGAAGAACTGCCCCGGTGACTGCCCCACCGACTTGCGAACCATCGCGCTGAACGCGCTGGGGCTGTAGCCGAGTTCGGTCGCGATGTGCGCGACCGGCATGCGCGACGCGGCCAGCGACAGCGCCTTGGCCAGCACCACCTGCTGACGCCACTGCGTGAAGGTGCTGCCCAGTTCGTGGCGGAACAATCGCGCCACGGTGCGCGGGCTGGCGCCGGTGTCGCGCGCCCACTCTTCCAGCGTTTCGTGGCGCGTGGGATCGGCGATCACGGCTTCGCAAAGATTGCGAAGGCGCTTGTCGTGCGGAAGATCGACGCCGATGCGCACCGGATTCGCGCGGCGCATTTCATCGCGGATCAACGCGCTCAGATGCTTCTCGCGCGCCAGTTCCTCGGGCGAGAGTCCGGGGCCGGCGTTCGACACGGTCGGCATCTCGCGCACCAGCGCGCGCAGCAGCTCCGAGACTTCCAGCACGCGGCACTGCCGCCACGCATCCTCATCGTGCCTTGCCACGCCGGGGCCACAGTGGCCGGCAGGTTGATGGAAGTACAGCGTGCGCAGATCCGCGTCTTCCACCATGGTCACCGCATGTTCCACGCCCGGCGGAATCCACAGTGCGCGCGAGGGCGGAACGAGGTAGGTGCCGGTGGGCACGTCGAGACGGATCACGCCCGAGGTCGAAATCGCCACCTGCGCCCACGCGTGGCTGTGCGGCTTGATCTGCGTATCCGCGCGCAGGCGGCGGTACTTCACGCGCACGGGCCGCTGGCGCGTGGGCATGAACAGCTCGGGCGTGGCGGACTCCACATACGACAGCTCGCGCGCGATGCGCCTGCCGGGCGTCTCGGGCCTGGTCTCGGCTGCGGTGTCCTTCGCGGTGCGTCTTGGCATGTTTGCAATAGAAGTTGGCAGACTATCGTATATCGGACGGAGAGCATTGCGCCTAACATCGGCCCCATGACCACTACAACATCCACACCTTCCGCGTCGCCGCCGGACAGCCTGCGGCAGGACGCGCGCACGATCGGACTGATCGGCCTCGCGCACGGCTCCTCGCACTTCTTCCACATGCTGCTGCCGCCGCTGTTCCCGTTCCTGATCACGGAGTTCGGCTACAGCTACTCCGAGCTCGCGCTGCTGGTGTCGATGTTCTATGTCGTCTCGGGCGTCGGTCAGGCGCTCTCGGGCTTCGTCGTGGACCGCGTGGGCGCACGCCCGATCCTGTTCTTCGCGCTGGCCTGCTTCGCCACCGCGGGCGTGCTCGCGGGCACGGCCAGCGGCTACACGGCGCTCATCGCCGCCGCCTGCGTCGCGGGGCTGGGCAATGCGCCGTTCCATCCTGTCGATTTCACCATCCTCAACAAGCGCGTTTCTCCCGCACGACTGGGGCATGGCTTCTCGGTGCACGGCATTTCGGGCAATCTGGGGTGGGCGACGGCTCCCGTCTTCATGGCCGGCATCGCCACCGCCACCGGGTCATGGCGCATCGCCTGCCTCTGCGGCTCGGGCATGGCGCTGCTGATCCTCGCGATCATGGTGTGGAACCGCGACGCGCTCGACGACCGCAAGGGCTCGTGGACGCAGGGCGCGGCCAAGGGCGCAGCGGCGGTCGCCGCCAAGCCCGAGCACCCGATGGCCTTTCTCAAGCTGTCGTCGGTGTGGTTGTGCTTCTCGTTCTTCTTCTGGAGCACCTGCTCGCTTGCCGCGATCCAGAGCTTCGCAAGCCCCGCGCTGCACCGCATGTACGGCACGCCGCTGTCCGTCACCGCGATGGTCGTCACCGGCTACATGCTCTGCGGCGCCATCGGCATGGTGATCGGCGGCTTCCTCGTCTCGCGCGTGGAGCGCCTGGAAAAGGTGATCTCGATGTGCCTGATCGCGTCCGCAGTGCTGCTGGCACTGGTGGGCTTCGGCGTGTTCCCCGGCATGCTGGCCCTCGTGGTCACGGCGCTGGCGGGCCTCGGTATCGGCGTGGCCGGTCCTTCGCGCGACATGCTGATCAAGCGCGCAGCGCCCCCCGGCGCAACCGGCCGCGTCTACGGCACGGTGTACTCGGGGCTGGACCTCGGCTTCTGCCTCGCCGCCCCCGTGTTCGGCGCGATGCTCGACGCCAACATGAACTCCGGCATCTTCTTCGGCTCGGCGGCGGCCCTGGTGCTCGGCGTGGTGTCAGCAGGCTTTGTGGGCGCGGGTGTGGCCGCACGCACGGTGCGACCAGCCACCGCCTGATTCATTTTCAACGCGTGATGCAAAGGGCCCGCTGCAAAGTCGGGCCCTTTGTCTTCTGATCGTGTGGAGATCGTCAATACGCTCTCAGGGGCGCTCCCAATCTGCAATCGGTCCTGGCTGCAGGTTGAACATCGGATGCAGCTCGGGCTCCGTCAGCAACGCGAGCTTTTCAAAATCCGCCGGGCTGCGCGTCTGCAGCTTTTTGCGCAGATGCTCCCACTCATATTCCAGTTGCCCGCTCGTCACCGTGATGACGGCGTTCGCGTCGGCCGCGTGGATCTTGCTGCCGTCAAACCGGTAGCCACGCCGCGTCGCTTCGGCATGCACGACCTGCAGATAGCGCGCGAGCGCGGCGGCGGGATCGGGCTGTTCCTTGAAGCGGTCGAGCTGCGGATGATTGCGGTAGCCCTTGGTCTCGCCACGCAGCACGGCCTGCGCGAGCAGCGCCTCGCGCCACAGCGCGACGAGGCCCTTGGCATCGAGATAACGGGGGTGCAGGGACCAGAGACGCACGGCAAGGAGGGGAAGAGTCGTGTGGACACGGGGAAAACGTATTTTCCACGCACGCGCATATACCTGCATTTCAAGCGCAATTAGGAACTATCCATATCCGGAATCCATCTTGGACTGCGCGCACCGCGGTTTCTAGACTTGGCCACTTTCCATTTTTGAATGGTGTTTCAGAATGAAGCGTCGCGATTTTCTAGCTGCTGGATCGGCTTTGGCCATGGGTTCTTCCGGATCGTGGGCCCAGCAACGCACACTGAATCCAGCGGTCTTTGCAGCCAGTGAAGGCCACAGCTGGGCAGTGCCTTTTGTGGCCGATGCGGAAAAGCTCTGGGCCAAGCAGGGGCTCAATGTCACGAGTCTGAGTTTCACCTCGGGTCGTCTTTCGGCCGAGGCTGCGCTGGCCGGCAAGGCGGATTTCGCCACAACCACAGACAGCGTGGTCGCACTGGCAGCGTTGCAGGGGCAGAAGATCAAGGTGTTTGCCGAGTTTGCCAATTCCTCCACCCAAATGCTGGTGGCCGCGCGTCGGGACAGAGGGGTGCTGCAGCCTGCAGATCTCCGCGGGAAAAAGCTGGCCACCATGTTCGGTACGGCGGGTCACTACTTCGTCAACCGCTATCTCGGTCAGCATGGACTGACGGCCAAGGATGTGACGGTGCTGAACTTGCGTCCACCTGAAATGATTTCCGCCCTGGCACAGGGGGGCATCGATGCGTTCGCGTGGGACTGGTGGGCTGCCGAGGACGCTGCAAGGGTCGAAGGCAATGGCAACGTGCACGTGCTGTCTTCGGCGGGCATCGACAAGGTCTTTCAGAGCCACTTCCTGCTGGTCACCAATGAGCAGACGGCTGACAGCAAGCCCGAGGTTCTACAGGCCGCCGTGCGCGCACTGATCGGTGCGGAGCAGGTATTGAATGCCGATGCGGAAAAGGGCGCCCAGATTCTGGCCGCGCGCACACGCGGTTCGCTCGAATCGTCACGCAACGGCTTGTCGCGCAACGCCACGCGTGTGCAGCTTTCGCCGCGCCTGCTCGATGACCTCGTGCTCGGCGGTCAATGGGCGATCTCCGAAAAGCTGGCGCAAGCCAACCCGGCCGAGCTGCGTCAGCTATACCGACAAGCCATTGATACGCGCGCCCTGAGCGCCGTGGCGGCCGATCGGGTGAAGCTGGCATGAGTGATGTGACTGCTCCCGAACTTGTGCTGGTGCGCGGCAACATCATCACCATGGACGCCGCGCAGCCGCGCGTCAGTGCTTTGGCGGTAGCGCGTGGTCGTATCGTTGCCATCGGAGACGATATGCAGATCCGTGCATTGGCCAGTGCCTCCACCAAGGTGGTCGACCTTGCCGGACGCACGGTCACGCCGGGCTTCATCGATGCGCATGCGCACATGGAGCGCGAAGGACTCAAGACCCTGCGGCCCACGCTCGCACATGCGAGGACCGTGAACGATGTGCTCGATGTCGTGCGCAGCGAAGCCGCGAACCGCCCCAAGGGCGAATGGATCATCACCATGCCGGTGGGGCAAGGGCCATACTACTTTGGCGGGCCGTCCAACCTTGCCGAAAAACGCATGCCCACGCGCTGGGAGCTGGATCAGGCCGCGCCCGATCACCCAGTCTACATTCCCGGTCTGTTTGGCAATTGGGGTGTTCCGCCCGGCTTCAGCGCTCTCAATTCGCTTGCACTGGCGCGCAACAACATCCTGCCAGGCACTTGCCCGACATGCCGTGGTATCGAGATTGAATTCGATGCGAATGGTGAACCCACGGGTGTCATCGTCGAGCACAACAAGCGCCCGATGCTGGAGTTTGATCTGCTCAGCAACGTGCCTGCGTTCTCGTTTGATGACCGCCTCGAAGGCTTGCGTCGTTCGCTCCCCATCTACCATGCCTTCGGCACCACCAGCATCTACGAAGGCCATGGCTCCGCTCCGCAGACGCTTGCCGTGTACCGGGCGCTGTGGCAGGAGCAAGCGCTGAGCATGCGTTCACGTCTGTGCGTGAGCCCCACCTGGGCCACGCCGGAAGAAGCGCGCATCACCATGCGCGACGCGCTGCCGTATGCCAGAGGGGTCGGATTGGGAGATGATTTTCTGCGCATCGGTGGCATCAACCTTGGCATGAACGGCGCTCCCGACGTGGCGGCCGCCTCGCGCAGGGCGCTGCCCAACACGGGCTGGGCCGGGTTCGTGGAATGGAACAATCCGCTGGAAGACTACGAGCGCTATGCGTTGCACGCAGCGGAGAACGACCTGCGAGTGCATTCGGTGATCAACACCCGGCTGTCCGATGTGCTTGACGTGTATGAGCGCGTCAATGCCCGCTTTCCGCTAGCTGGGCAGCGTTGGGTGATCGAGCATATCGGTAATGTGGAACGAGCGGACTATGCGCGCATC
Organism: Diaphorobacter caeni; assembly: GCF_015354245.1. GTDB lineage: Bacteria > Pseudomonadota > Gammaproteobacteria > Burkholderiales > Burkholderiaceae_C > Diaphorobacter_A > Diaphorobacter_A caeni. Next base: position 437,395 of record NZ_JADKYZ010000004.1, on the reverse strand, counting down.
CGCAGGCTGGGCCTGCTCATCACCACGAATCCGCTCTACACCATCTGGAAGAACGGTGCGGCGCAACTCAACGAACCGGATGACGGCAACCATTACATGCCCGTGCGCTCGTTGATTGAGGACGGCTTTGCCGTCTCCGCTGGCAGCGACAACATTCCCGTGAACCCTTTCTATGCCGTGTGGACCTGCGTCACGCGCCGCGAGCGCACGAGCGGAAAAGTCATCGGTCCTGACCAACGTCTTGATCGCATGGATGCGCTGCGGATGATTACCTCGCATGGCGCCTGGCTGAGCTTCGAGGAAAACATCAAGGGCACACTCTCGCCCGGCAAGTATGCAGATATCGCCGTGCTCTCTGATGATCCGTTGACGGTGGAGGATGACGCGTTGCCCAACGTCCACGCGCTGCTCACGCTGGTGGGTGGAAAGCCGGTACATGGCGATCTGCAGGACTTTGCCCGGGGAGGTACCGCATGAGCGCCCCTTTCAATGATCTGCTTTTCAACCGTGACTTCAGCGTCCATACCGGGGTCGTCGAATCCGTCGCCACGCAACTGGCTGCCACGGCTGCCCAGCGCGACAAGTTGGGTGGCTCGGCGCTCAAGCAACGCCAGTTGTTGCGTGAAAGCGGTTTGCTCACATTGCTGGTGCCCAAGGAGTTCGGCGGACAGGGCGAAACGTGGCCTTTGATTTTGCGCATCGTGCGCCGGTTGGCTGCGGCTGATAGCTCCATGGCGCATTTGTTTGCTTTTCAGCATCTGCAAGTGGCGACTGTGCTGCTGTTCGGTACGCCAGAGCAGCAACGGAGCCTGCTCGCGAGCAGCGTTGAAAAACGCTGGTTCTGGGGCAACGCCACCAATGATCGCGACGTGCGTCTGCTGTTTGAAAAAACGGCGGAAGGGCATCAATTGGTCGGCCCGCGTTTTTTTTGTTCGGGCTCGGTGGACGCGGAAGCATTGATCGTCAATGTGCCACATCCGGCCATCAACGGTGCACGTCTTTTTCTGGCGGTGCCTGCAGATCGTCGAGGCGTGCGCGTTGGCGGCGATTGGGATGCGTTCGGCCAGCGCCAGACCGACAGCGGAAGTGTGTATTTCGAAGGCACGCCCGTGGAGCCTCTGGATCGGCTGGGCTGGCCAACGGACCAGCCACCGCTGCCGCGTCTGCCGCGGCATTCGCTGCGCTCCTGCATGGCGCAAGCCATCCTCACTGAAATCTATCTGGGCAACACAGAGGGCGCGCTGGAGGCCGCACGCGAGCATGTCACGCTGCGTGCGCGTCCGTGGCCTGGAACCGGCGCCGAGTCAGCATCCGAGGACGGCACGATTCAACTGCGCTTTGGAGAACACTGGATCGCGTATCGCGGTGCACGTCTGATTGCAGAGAGCGCGGCGCGATCACTGCAACAAGCTTGGTCGCGTGGCGATGCCTTGACGGCGCAGGAGCGTGCAACCGTGGCACTGGAAGTCGCTGAAGCGCGAGTGGCCTCGGCGCAAGCTGGATTGGCGGTCACCAGCGGACTGTTCGATCAGATGGGGGCCAACGCGACGGCTGGTGAGCTTGCTCTGGATCGCTACTGGCGCAATATCCGGGTGCACAGCCTGCACGATCCGCTGGATCTCAAGCGGCAGGTGCTTGGCAAATGGTTGCTGCGCGGCGAGGCTCCGCAGCCCTCCGGTTTCAGTTGAAGAAGGGCGGAGAATTTCCTGTGAGCCATCCAGCTTTCGTCTTTCAGACCCAACGGTCCAGGGACCTTGATGTCGCACTGGCCGCGATGGAGAGGCTCAAACGTGAATTGGCGCCCACTGCCGTTGCACGCGATGCGGCTGGCGGATCGGCACTGGCCGAGCGCCAAATGCTGCGCGACAGTGGCCTGCTGACGCTCGCCGTGCCACGCCAATGGGGTGGTCAGCAACTCGCGTGGCCCGACATCCTGCGGCTTGTGCGCAGCCTCGCCGAAGTGGACAGTTCGCTGGCCCATCTCTTCGGGTTCCAGCATCTGCAGGTGGCTTCCATACTGTTGTTCGGCTCGGGGGCGCAGCAGGAAAAGTATTTGCGGGCAACGGTGGATGAGCGCTGGTTCTGGGGGAACGCTGTCAATGCGCGCGATACGCGGCTCAGTGTGCAGAAATCAGGCGACGGATATGTGCTCGATGGCCTGAAGTCGTTCTGCTCTGGCGCTCGCGATTCGGATGTGCTCAATGTCTCTTTCACACTGGGTACCTCGCCCACGGAGCGCCGATTCGCGGTGGTTCCAACACATCGCGCGGGCATTCGCGTACGTGACGATTGGGACAACATGGGGCAGCGCCAGACCGACAGCGGCACCGTTGCATTCGATCAGGTCCTGATCGATCAGACGGATCTGCTGGGACCACCTGGCGTGGCGAGCAGCCCGCGCGCGACACTGCGCAATCTCATCGGGCAACTGGTCCTCACGGAAATCTATCTGGGCAACGCGCGCGGTGCACTGCAGTCCGCTGTGGCCTACATGTCCGAGCATGTTCAACCATGGGCGATGGCAGGCGTGGACAGCGCGGCTCAAGATCCGGTGATGCAGTTGCAGGCGGGCGATCAGTGGATTCAGCTCCAGACAGCCGAGGCACTGGCTGATCGTGCGCTGGAGCGATTTCAGCGCGCCTGGGATGCTGGCGATGCGCTCACCGCCGAGCAGCGCGGCGTACTGGCGCTTGATATTGCCGCTGCGCGCGTGCATGCAGGCCGCGTGGCCTTGCAAGTGACCTCCGAAATATTTGAGTTGACCGGGGCCCGGTCCACCGCGCGCAGACATGGCTTTGATCGCTATTGGCGCAACGTGCGCGTGCACACATTGCACGATCCATTGGACCACCGCAAGAAGGCGGTGGGACGTTGGCTGTTGACTGGTGAGATCCCGGATCCGTTCGGATACGGGTGAGTCTTCGATTCACTGCCTCAATTTTTCTAACCTGCTTCGCCGGAGACGCCGATGTCACTTCAAACACTTAACCGCCGCCAGTTCAGTCTGGGGTTGGGGCTTTCTGCGCTTTCGCTCGCCAGCGCCCATGCGACTGAACAAAAGGTAGTTATTGCCGAAAGCCAAGGCTTCAGCTGGGCGATTCCCTACCTGGTGTCCAGCAGGAATCTCTGGAAGAACCACGGAATCGAAGCCAGCACCCTGCAGTTCACTTCTGGCCGCCTGGCCTTTGATGCAGCCGTCGCAGGCAAGGCGCAGTTCGCCACTTCCACCGACAGCGTAGTGGGTCTGGCGGGGGCCAATGGCGTGCGCTCGTACATCGTGGCAGAGTTCACGAGACTGTCCAGCGGCATGGTCGTGGTGGCGCGCACTGATCGCGGCATCAGCACGCCCGCGCAGCTCAAAGGAAAGCGCATTGCGACCACGCTGGGCTCCAGCGGCCACTATTTTCTGAGCCGCTATCTCTCGTTGTATGGCCTTGCGCTCAAGGATGTGACGGTCGTGAACCTGCGTGGGCCGGATGCGGTCACCGCGATCACGCAAGGTGGCATCGATGCGTTTGCATGGGGCTGGGATGCCGGTCAGCAGGCGATTGAACAGAGTGCGGGCAAGGTAGTGCAGCTTCCGGCGCAAGGTCTGGAGCGTGTGTTCGTGAGTCACTACGTGCTCACTGCCAACGAAGAAGTAGTGCAGAAATCGCCCAAGGTGGTGGAGGGCGCAGTGAGGGCATTGCTGGATGCCGAAGCGTTCTATCGCGCGCGCACCGACGAGGCGATTGCGCTGGTGGCGCAGCGTACCAAGACGACCGCCGAGACCACACGCGAAGGACTTGCGAACGTGACGCTGGGAGTGCGCCTCGATGACCGCCTGCTCGATGACCTCGTGCTCAATGGCGAGTGGGCCGTCGAATCCGGTCTTGCGCAACGGCCCGCGCAGGATTTGCGCCAACTCTATCGCGGGCTGATTTATCCTGACGCGCTGCGTACGGCTGCGGCTGATCGCGTCACGTTGAGCAGGTGAGCGACATGTCGGACAACCAACAGATCGCTGCACGCGTTTACGATGTTTCCCAGCTCTATGCATCTGCATCGGGCGACATCCATTGGGCGCTGCGCGATGTCAGCCTGGACATTCGCGATGGCGAGTTCGTTTGTGCCATTGGCCCTAGCGGTTGCGGCAAGACCACGTTGCTGAACATGATCGCGGGCTTTCTCCAACCCACCCAGGGGACAGTTGAAGCACATGGCCAGACGGTGCGCGGCCCCGGGCCGGACCGCGGCGTGGTGTTTCAGGAATATGCGCTTTTCCCCTGGTTGTCTGCTCGAAGGAATGTTGAGTTCGGCTTGCGGCAGCATGGTGCGAGCCGCAAGGTGATGCATGAGAAAGCGCAGCAGTTGCTGGACCTCATCGGTCTCACGCATGCGGCTGATCGCTATCCGTTCGAGCTCTCGGGCGGCATGCGCCAGCGTGTGGCCGTGGCGCGTGCATTGGCGACCGAGCCACAACTGCTTTTGATGGATGAGCCCTTTGCGGCAATTGACGCACTTACCCGTGCCACCTTGCAGGACGAGCTGTTGCGCATCTGGCAGAAGCTTTCACTGTCGGTGTTCTTCATCACGCACAACATTGAGGAGGCCGTTTATCTCGCGCAGAGGGTGGTGGTGATGAGCCCGCACCCCGGGCGTATTGAAGAAATCGTCGAAATTGATATGCCATATCCCCGCAATCGCGGCGATGCCGCCTTTGGCGCGGCCTATGCGCGCATCAGCGAAGTGTTTGCCCGTGTGGGGCAGGAAGTGAATGTCGCATGAATACCTTGAGCTCGGCCGTACATCCAGCATCGTTTGCCACCGTGACTGACAGGAAGGCCCACGGGACGGAAGCTGCATCTTCGCGAAGCACTCAATATATCGAACAGGTTTTCATTGCGCGGGAGCAGTCCAGGCGCCGGGCGGCGCTCCGCGCGCACCTGCTGCTTGGAATCGCAGGGGTACTCCTGTTCCTGATGGTGTGGGAGTTGGCGCCGCGTCTGGTTCCGGGAGTCAACACCAAGATGTTTCCACCGCCGTCGCACATTGCCAAGGTATTTGCGGAGATGACCTGGGTTACTGGTGAAATCTGGCCACATGTGGGTGCGAGTCTGCTGCGTGCGCTGTGGGGCTTTCTCCTCGGGTCGAGCATGGGCATTGTCTTTGGCGTGCTGACGGGGCGCATCCGGTGGCTGCGCCAGTTGAGCGACCCGGTGGTGCATGGCCTGCGCGCGATTCCGGCGATCGCCATCGTGCCGCTGGCAATCGTGTGGTTTGGTTTGGGCGATGTCTCCAAGGTCATGCTGATCGCCTGGGGAACCTTCTTCCCCGTGTGGCTCAACACCTTCATTGGCGTGCGTGATCTTCCGCCGGTCTATCTGCGTTCTGCCGCCACATTGGGCGCCAGCCGTACGGCAACGGTGCTGCAGGTGGCTTTGCCGGCTGCTTTGCCATTCGTGTTTGCCGGACTGCGACACGCCACCTCGGTGGCCTTTGTCGTGGTGGTGGCAGCGGAACTGGTGGGTGCTGAAAAGGGGCTGGGCTACTTGATTTCGTTTGCCCACCTGGTGTTCCGTGTGGACATCATGTTTGTCGGTCTGATTTATCTGGGTGCCATTGGCTTTCTGGCGGATCAGTTGTTCGCGTGGCTACTGCATCGGCTGTTTCCTTGGTACGGCGCGGAGGCCCGCCGTTAGGGCCAACGGCTGCGTATTGCTGGTAACCTTGCAGCGCCCTTCGGGCATGACCCCCCAGCTTCAAGAAAAAAGGAACCGACAATGCGTAGCCGTCTTTCCGTTTTGTTCACCGCACTGGCCACCGCCGCATTCGCCGCGCAGGCCGCACCGCAGGCCGATGTCCACGATCTTGCGCAGAAGCAGCAGCAGCCTTATCTCGATACGCTCAAGGACCTCGTGCACATCGAATCCGGCAGCAAGGACATCGAGGGCACGAAGCAGATCGCCGACTACGTCGCGGGCAAGCTGCACGCGCTCGGCGGCAAGGTGGAGATCCTGTCCGCCACCAATGTCTATCGGCTTGACGACACGCCCGAGCAGATCGGCCCGATGGTGCATGCCGAGTTCAAGGGCAAGGGCCAAAGCCGCATCATGATGATCGCGCACATGGACACGGTGTACTTGAAGGGCATGCTCAAGGACCAGCCGTTTCGCGTTGATGGCGACAAGGCTTACGGCCTCGGCATCGCCGACGACAAGCAGGGCGTGGCGCTGATCATCCACGCGATCGATCTGATCAAGAAGCTCGGCTACGACGACTACGGCACGCTCACCGTCCTGATGAACAGCGACGAGGAAATCAGCTCTCCCGCCGCACGCAGCACCATCGTGCGTCTGGGTGCGGAGCAGGATGCCGTGTTCTCGTTCGAAGGAGGCGGCACTGACGGCAGCCTGCGCCTTGCCACCAGCGGCATTGGAGCGGCTTATCTCAAGGTCACCGGCAAGGCGTCGCACGCGGGCGCCAAGCCCGAGGATGGCGTGAACGCGCTCTACGAGCTGTCGCACCAGGTGCTGCAGATGAAGGATCTGTCGTCCAAGCCCGAAGAGGGTTTGAAGCTCAACTGGACCGTGTCCAAGTCGGGCTCCAACCGCAATGTCGTGCCCGCCGAGGCGACGGCCCAGGCCGATGCGCGTGCGCTCAAGGTGGCCGATTTCACCGCGCTTGAGCAGGCGATGAGCGAGAAGGTCAAGAACAAGCTTCTGCTCGATTCCAAGGTCGAGCTCAAGTTCGAAGTGCGCCGTCCGCCGCTTGAGGCCAATGATGCGGGCCGGGCCTTCGCCAAGCATGCCCAGAGCATCTACGACAAGGAACTGCAGCTGCCGATGAAGGTGATGGACAAGGCCAGCGGCGGCGGCACCGATGCGGCGTTCGCGGCGCTCAAGGCCAAGGGGGGCGTGATCGAGGGCTTTGGTCTGTCGGGCTATGGCGCGCATTCGAACAACGCCGAATACGTGCAGATCAACACCATCGTTCCACGCCTGTATCTGACGGCTCGGATGATCCAGGACATCTCGTCCGGCAAGGCGAAGTAAAGGTCGGTCCTGTCCCTGTCCGCAGGGGCAAACCCGCAATCGAAATCGCGCGCTCTCGCCCTATAGTGACCGTCACGCCTCGTCTTGGCAAGGCGGCTCACAACACAGGCAAGGAGACACGCAATGCATTCGAGTTATCGGGGGCCGAGTCGCCGCCGCGCCGCCGCGGCCATCGCTGCGGGCGGCCTTTTGGCCACTATGGGGCTGGGCTCCGCCGCGCAGGCGGCTGCGGACTATCCAACCAAACCGGTGCGCATCATCGTGGGGTTCTCGGCCGGTGGCACCACCGATGTGGTCGCTCGCATTCTGGCCAAGGAACTCACGCAGGCGCTCGGCCAGCCGTTCGTGGTGGAAAACAAGCCCGGCGGCGGCAGCAACATCGCCACCGAACAGGTGATGGCCTCGCCCGCCGACGGCTACACGCTGCTGTGCGTGGCGGTCACCAGCGCGATCAACCAGACGCTGTATCCCAAGGCCAAGTTCGACCTGAACCGCGACTTCGAGGCGGTGGTGCTCGGCGCCAAGGTGCCGAACATTCTGGTGGTCAACAACAACGTGCCCGCCAAGAACGTGAAGGAACTCATCGAATGGGCGCGCACCAACGGCGACAAGGCGGCCTACGCGTCGTCCGGCAGCGGCACGTCGATCCACATGGCGGGCGAGATGTTCAAGGTGCGCACGGGCCTCAAGACCCAGCACGTGCCCTACAAAGGCAGCGCGCCGGCGCTCACCGATCTCATCGGCGGGCAGGTGCATTTCATGTTCGACAACATGCCCTCCGCATGGCCGCAGGTGCAGGGTGGCAAGCTGCGCGCGCTGGCGGTGACGACCAAGACCCGGTCGCCCTCCGCGCCCGATGTGCCGACCATGGAGGAAAGCGGTGTGGCGCCGTTCGACGTGAGCTCGTGGTTCGGCCTGATTGCGCCCAAGGGCACGCCCAAGGACGTGGTCGAGAAGATCAACAGGGCGGTGAACGCGGCCTTTGACAAGCCCGAAGTGAAGGAGTCCTACCTCAAGCTCGGCGCCGTGGCGGAGCACAACACGCCGCAGCAGTACAGCCAGTTCATCAAGAACGAGGTGACCAGCTGGGCTCCGGTGGTCAAGGCGTCGGGCGCGACCGTCGATTGACGGGGGAGTTCCGAGTCGTCGCCAAGGCAGCGGGATGGCGCAGCCGTTTCCCCAAGGGGAGCGTGTGCGGCATGATGTGCGCTTTCTCGCAGCCACTGAGAACCCATGTCCAACGCACACACCCATTCCTTCGACGAAGCCGACTGGCCGTTTGACGAGCCGGTGAGCACCGCCACGTTCACCACGCGGCATGTGATGGACGGATCGCTGCCGGTGCTGGAGGTGTTCCACGACCATGATGGCGAGTGGCAGTTTCTGTGCGGCACCACGACGGAGTCGGCCGATGTGAAGCTGGTCTGCATGGGCTGCGTGCTCGAGCGCGATGCCTCGCTGTTCGGGCTGGCGGATCTGCCGCCGGGTTGGTGCGCGGACCGCGCGGCGCCGGGCGAACCCTGGATCCGCGACGTGTTTGCGCAGGAGGACGACGAGGAAGAGGACGACGAAGACGAAGGCGAAGAAGAGGGCGTTGAACGCGGCGAGGGCTTCACTCGCATGTCGGCGGCCGATTTCGAATCCTTTGTCGACATCGCCGTGGACGAGCTCAGTAGCAAGCAGGACGCGCTGATCTCGGAGCATGGCTTCGGCGGCTTTGCGCGCTGGTACTTCGATCAGGCGAGCGAGAAGCTCGAGATGTTCGATGAGGAAGACCGCAAGCTGTTCGAGGCCGACGTGATCGACATCGGCAGTTATTCAAGCAGCTCCGGCACATGGAAATGGGCGTGGAGCAACGAGTCCGTGCTGCCAGCATTGCGCGAAAAATCGGCGGTGTTGAAGGCGCTTGAACGCACCACCGGTCGCCGCATGTTCATCGTGCCCGAGGCGTTCAAGCTCGACGAGGAATGCATGGCGTGGGAGCTGGCGGCGCTCTGCGTGCAGCAGCTGCGCGCCATGGGCGTCTATCGCGCGCCCGACTCCGCCGGGCGGCTCAACAACTTTCTCGCGATCATCGCCGTGCGGCCTGCGGCCGCCGCATGATTCCTGGGTCCGTTACCCCTGCGCGGCGCATGAAACCGGCGCAGCCAGGCGAGAGCAGCCGCACAAGGGGAAGGCGCGAAGCGACGCAGGGGGCGTTTCCTCACATCGCGAAGATCTTGCCCGGATTGAGGATGTTCTTCGGGTCCAGTGCCTGTTTGATGGTGCGCATCATGTCCACCGCGCCCGCGCCGGTTTCCTCGAGCAGAAAGCCCATCTTGTGGATGCCGATGCCGTGCTCGCCGGTGCAGGTGCCGCCCAGCGCGATCGTGCGTGCGACGAGCTGGTGGTTGAGCGCTTCGGCCTTCACGCGTTCTTCGGGGATGTCGGGATCGATCAGGTAGCCGAAGTGGAAATTGCCGTCGCCCACATGGCCGACGAGGAAGTAGGGGATGCCACTGTCGTCGGCTTCCTTGACGGAGTCGAGCAGCGCGTCGGCCAGGCGGCTGATGGGCACGCAGGTGTCGGTGCTGATGGCGCGGCAGCCGGGGCGCGACTGCACGGCCGCGAAGTAGGCGTTGTGGCGGGCGGTCCACAGGCGCGTGCGCTCCTCGGGCGTGGTCGCCCATTCGAACGACTGGCCGCCCCATTCGCTCGCGAGTTCCTGCACGGTTTCGGCCTGCTCTTTCACGCCGGCGGGCGAGCCGTGGAATTCCATCAGCAGCATCGGTTCCTCGCGCAGCGTGAGCTTGCTGTGCGCGTTCACCATGCGCACCGAGTTGGCGTCGATGAGCTCCACGCGCGCGATCGGCACGCCGAGCTGGATGGTCTGGATCACGGTGCGCACGGCCGCCTCGATGCTCGGGAACGAGCAGATCGCGGCGCTCACCGCTTCGGGCAGCGGATAGAGGCGCACCGTGATCTCGGTGAAGATGCCGAGCGTGCCCTCGCTGCCCACGAGCAGGCGCGTGAGGTCGTAGCCCGCGGCGCTCTTCTTGGCGCGCGTGCCGGTGCGGATCACTTCGCCGCTGGCGGTGACCACTTCAAGCGCCAGCACGTTCTCGCGCATCGTGCCGTAGCGCACGGCGTTGGTGCCGCTCGCGCGCGTCGACGACATGCCGCCGATGCTCGCGTCCGCACCCGGATCGATGGGGAAGAACAGCCCCGTGTCCTTGATCGCGTCGTTGAGCTGCTTGCGCGTGATGCCCGGCTGCACGGTGACGGTGAGGTCATCGGCGTCGATGGAGAGAATCCTGTTCATGCGGCTCACGTCGATGCTGATGCCGCCCTGGATGGCGAGCAGGTGGCCTTCGAGCGACGAGCCTGCGCCGTAGGGAATCACCGGCACGTCGTATTGCGACGCGAGCTTGACCGCATCGGCCACGTCCTGCGTGCTTTCTGCAAACACCACGGCCGATGGGGGAGGGGCCTGCAGCGAGCCTTCATCGCGGCCATGCTGCTCGCGCACCGCCTGCGAGGCGGAAAAGCGCTCTCCAAAGCGCGCCGCCAGCGCATCCAGAAAGGCCTGCGGCACGGGGCGCAATTGCACGGTGGGCAGCAGGTGGGTGGCATCGGTGGGGGCGTTCATGGGATCTCCGGAGACTGTCAGGACTGAGCCTCGCATTTTAGTTTTGCGCAGCGCCCCCGATCTCCGTGCAAAACCCTATCCGCAGCGGCATGGTCAGAAACACAAAAAACCCGCTCGTGCCCTGGAGTACAGCACGAACGGGTTTTTATCCGGACGGCAGAAAGAACCACTCTACCTGTATTCTGCCGCCGGAGGGACGGGGTGGTCCGCGTCGTTGCGCGGGTGGCTGGATCAACGGATCGAGCCGGTGTGCTGTTTGTTGACGGTGGCAGTGGCGGCGGTGTTTGCGGCCTGGTCCGTCCTGCGCGACGGGAGCTTGCTCAGCGTCCGCGTCGACTTGGCGCTGGACGCCGCCGCCGTGCCGCCGACCACTTCCTGGGGCTGGATCCGCGACTGCGCGGAGCGGGTGGTCTGTGTGGACGGGTTCTGGGCCTGCACCGCTGCCCCCGTGACGGTGAGAGCTGCGAAAAGCATGACACTTCGGGCGTCAAACCAAGTGCTAGGCATGCGGCGTTGCTTCGACTGATTCATGGTCTGTAACTCCAAAAGGTTGTTGAACTGGGCTCTATTGCATCGCAACATCGGCGCTCGATCCAGCACTTTTGCCCGCTGTTGCTCGCCTCCTCATTTGGGTCCTTGATGTAAAGCACAATGGAGAACTTGCGCAGACAACTAGGAGAAAACATCCCATGGGTAACCGTTTGACACAGATTGCGACACGCACCGGCGACGATGGCACCACGGGGCTGGGGGACAACACCCGCGTCTCGAAGAACAGCGGCCGTCCGCACGCCATGGGGGATGTGGACGAGCTCAACTCGCACATCGGCCTGCTGCTCTGCGAAGACCTGCCCGCCGACGTGCGCGAACTGCTGGGCGATGTGCAGCACCAGCTCTTCAATCTCGGCGGCGAGCTGTCGATTCCGGGCTTCGAGCTGCTCAAGGACGATGGCCTGCTGCAGCTCGACAACGCGCTCGCGCACTACAACGCGCAGCTGCCGCGCCTGCAGGAATTCATTCTGCCGGCGGGCACGCGCGCCGCGTCGCAGGCCCATGTCTGCCGCACCGTGGCGCGCCGCGCGGAACGTGCCGTGGTGGCGCTGCAGGACAGCGAGAACATGCGCTCCGCACCGCGCCAGTATCTGAACCGGCTGTCCGATCTGCTGTTCGTGCTGGCCCGCGTGCTCAATCGCGTGGACGGCGGCGATGATGTGTATTGGAAAAGCGAACGTCTCGCGCGCGCGGCCGCGCAGGACGAGTGACATCGCCGCGAGCGACTGAAACGCGGAACTGACGGCCATGCGACTGCGGCACATCGAGGTCTTCAACGCGATCATGCAGACTGGCAGCGTGAGCGCGGCCGCGCGCCTCATCAACGTGACGCAGCCCGCCGTCAGCCGCACGCTGCAGCATGCCGAGCTGCAGCTCGGGTTTGCGCTGTTCCAGCGCGCTCGCGGGCGGCTCACGCCCACCAACGAGGCGCTGGCGCTGTTCCCGCACATCGAAAAACTGTTCGAGCAGCTCGACGAGGTCCAGCGCCTCGCCGCCAACCTGCGCCATGGCCAGGCGGCGGACCAGCTCACCGTGCTGACCGTGTTCGCCTTGAGCCGCGACGTGCTACCGCGCGCGGTGGCAGGCTTTCGCGCGAAATATCCACAGGTGCAGGTTCATGTGCAGGCGCTGCACACGCCGCAGGTGGTCTCCGGTCTGCTGCTGCAGGAAGCCGATGTGGGCTTCGTGATCAGCTCGGTGCGTCAGGCCGCGCTCGAGCATGAGACGCTGGCCGAGGTCGACATCCAATGCGTCGTGCCCAAAGGCCTGATCGCGCCGCACCGCATGCGGCCCGAGGGGCTTGCGCTGACCGATCTGGCGGACGTGCCGCTGGTCGGGCTGGACGGCAAGGACCCGCTGGGCGTGCGCATCCAGCAGGCCTGCCGCGAGCACGGCGTGGGGCTGTCTCCGGTGGTCACGGTGCAGACGTATCACGCGGCGCTGTCGATGGCGGAGTACGGCCTCGGAGCGGCGATCGTCGATGGCTGCACGGCCGCTGCAGCCGATCTGGCCAAGGTGCACGTCGTGCCGCTGCTGCCGCACATCACCGTCGGCGTGAACGCGCTGCATCTCGCGCAGCGGCCGGGTTCGGTGCTTGCCCGCGCGATGACGCAGGAAATGCGCCGCGCGCTGCGCGAAACGCTGAGCGGCGCGGGCTTGCGTTGAACTGAAGGCCGCCGGATTCAGGCCAGGCGGATCTGCTCGCGCAGCTCGGCCGCCGATCCGAAGGCCAGCGTGAGTCCAAGCGCGCCATGCCCCGTCTGCATCCACAGGTTGCTTGGCCCGCCGCGCTGGCGTCCGGTGATCGGCAGGCCCCTCGGCGTGGCGGGGCGCATGCCGGTCCAGGGCTGCAGATCGCCCTGCAGTGGCAATTGCGGAAACACCTCGCGCGTCGATGTGGCGAGGCTGCGGATGCGCTCCGGCTCGAGGCGTGTGTCGCGGCCCACGATCTCCACCATGCCGGCGACCCGCACGCGGTCGCCAAGGCGCGCGAAGACCACCTTGCGCGCGGTGTCCGTCACGCTCACGCTCGGCGCGGCGTCGGGTGACGTGGCCAGCGCATCGCTCGCATCGACGGTGATGCTGTAGCCCTTGAGCGGATAGACCGGAATCTGCACGCCCAGCGCGCGCGCCTGGATCGCGCTTTCCCAGCCGCTTGCGAGCACGAAGTGATCGGCGTGCAGCTCCTGCCCCGACGCCGTGCGCAGCGCGCGTATCGCGCCGCCCTGCACGTCGTAGCCTGCGGCCTGCGTGCCGTAGAGCAGCGTCGCGCCGCGCTCGACAAGCAGGGCGGACAGCTGCTGGCACAGCATGCGGCAGTCGGCCGCGCTTTCGCTGGGCGTGTGGACGGCGCCGGCGATGCGCGGTGCGTAGGCGTTCAGGGCGGGCTCGATGCGCGCCACCTCGCTCGCATCGACGATGCGCTGCGGTGCGCCACCCAGCTGTGCCTGCAGCGCGACCTGGCGCGCGGCGTCGTCGAGCCCCTGCTGAGACGCGAAGAGCACCAGCTTGCCGGGCGTGTGCTGATCGCAGTGCAGGGCATCGCGGTGCAGCGCGGATTCGAATTCGAGGCGGCTTCGCGCGGCCAGCGCCAGCAGCTGGCGCGTGCTGTCCCGTGAAGTCTCGCCGTTGCAGGCGCCCAGAAACTGCAGTCCCCAGGACCATTGGCGCGGATCGATCTGCGGGCGGAACTTGAGCGGCGAATCCTTCTCGAGCAGCAGCTTGGGCAGCATCTTCCAGATGCCGGGATCGGCCAGCGGCTGCACGTACGAATAGCTCAGCTGCGCGCCGTTGCCGCCGCTCGCGCCCGCCGCCGGTTGCGCCGCGCGCTCCACCAGCGTGATGCGGTGCCCCGCCTGCTGCAGAACATAGGCGCTCGCGAGGCCGACGATGCCTGCGCCGACGACGCAGATGTGCTTGGATTGCTCGGTTTTCATGACCGGACAACTGTAGTTCCACGGCCTGCCGGCGTCGCATGGCGATTTGCACATAGGGTATGCACTGATGTTATGGATCATCTGGATTACCCGTAGGTTTGTCGCCCTTTCCGGGTGCAGATTGCACCACGTTGCAGCGCAGGACGCGCAGCCTTGGTGATAACCCTTGAGGCCATAAACGCAGGGCATGGACTGGCGCGCAATTTGCATCCCACAAGCGGTGTGTCAGTCCATAAACTGGCCATCACTTCAACATCTTTACTTGGGGAGTCGGCATGAAATTTCGTTCCACTTTGCTGTGCGCGGCGCTGGGCCTGGGCTGTCTTGCAACGGCCCATGCGGACACCTTGGCCAAGGTGCGCGAGAACGGCTACATCACGCTTGCGTACCGCGAATCGTCCGTGCCCTTCAGCTACCTCGATGCCGGCAAGCGCGTGGGCATGACGGTGGAGATGTCCGAGACGATCGCCGACGCGGTCAAGAAGGCCGTGGGCAAACCGAATCTCGAAGTGAAGTGGCAGGCCGTGACCTCGCAGAACCGCATCCCGCTGCTGTCCAACGGCACCGTCGATCTGGAGTGCGGCTCGACCACCAACAACTCGGTGCGCGGCAAGGAAGTGGATTTCGCCATCAACCACTTCTACACCGGCACGCGCCTGCTGGTGAAGAAGAGCTCGGGCGTGAAGAACTATGCGGACCTCAAGGGCAAGACCGTGGCGATCACCTCCGGCACCACCAACCTGCAGGTGATGCGCAAGTACAGCGCCGACAAGGGGCTGGATCTCAACATCATCATGCCCAAGGACCATGCGGACGGCTTTCTGCAGGTGCAGGAGGACCGCGCGGTCGCGTTCGGCATGGACGACGTGCTGCTCTTCGGCCTGATGGCCAACGCCAAGAATCCCGGCGACTACGAGGTCGTTGCCGACGCGCTGCAGGTCGAGCCCTACGCCTGCATGGTGCGCAAGAACGATCCCGAGTTCAAGAAGCTCGTCGATGGCGTGATCGGCGGCATGATGAAGTCGGGCGCGTTCACCAAGCTCTACGACAAGTGGTTCATGCAGCCGATACCGCCGACCAACACGCCGCTGAACATGGGCATGAGCGACGACCTGAAGAAGAATCTGGTCGAGTTGAGCGACAAGCCAGCGAACTGATCCGGCCCTTTTTTCTCAACCCGAAGAGCGCTTCCCATGCTGGCCCCGCCGCAATCCGTTGGAATCCTGGGCGGCATGGGACCGGCGGCGGGTGCCGACTTCGTGCGCCTGTTCGTCGAGGCCTGTACCGACTATCTGCAGAGCCATGGCGAAGAGGTGCGCGACCAGTCGTTCCCCGAGCACTGGCTGGTGCAGATGCCGATCCCCGACCGCAGCATCGCCATCCAGCAGTCCGCAGCGGATGTGCAGGACCCCGCGCCGCATCTGCTGCAGGGTGTCGGCCGCCTGGCCGCGCTCGGCGTGCGCAGCGTGGCCGTGGCCTGCAACACGGCCCATGTCTGGCATGGGCAGATGCAGGCGCTGTTTCCGCAATTGAGCATCCTGCACATCGCCGAGGAAACCGCGCGCCACCTGCAGCGTCAGGGCGTGCAGCAGGCCATCCTGCTGGCGACGGCGGGAACGTACCGCACGGGCCTCTACGACCAGACGCTGCGCGCCCACGGCATCACGCCGCTGACGCCTGCGGACGACGGCGTCCAGCGGCTCATGCAGGGCATCTACGAGGGCGTCAAGCGTGGCGACCTCGACTTCGCCGCCCGTCGCTTCGGCGAGGTGCTCGCGCCGCTGCTGGATCGCCATGGGCCGCTGCCCGTCGTCATGGGCTGCACCGAGATCCCGCTCGCGCTGCCCCGGGCACGCGAGGCCGAGGGCGCGCTGCTGATCGATCCGTCACGCATCCTCGCGCAGGCGCTCGCCCGTCGTGCCTATGAAGCGCATTGAAGCGCGTCAAAGTGCGTTGAACTGCCGACGTTCGCGGACACGTTCCCGGGCTCTCAGGATCTGGAGAATGTGAATCAGGTTGTCTTGTTGGTGTTACAATCATCAACACTTAGAGACAAGTTGCATCGCTGAAATAGCGCGATCTTCCATCCCCTACCCAGAAGCGGAGCGCTTCTGCGGATCCCAAGCCAATCCCAGATTGGTATTCAAGCACAAAAGCCCCTGAAAGCTGTGTCAGTTAATGCACAGGTAAAGCGCTCTGAATTTGTTGCAAAAAACATCATTTGTATCCAATCAATACAATAAGCGATTGGGCTGGAGAGTTTTCGACTGTTTTTGCCATTGATTGAGCGAAAACACTGGGACCCACCGGCACTCTGGTTTTCAGTTTGGATGGGGTTATATGTTTTCAGTTTGGAGTCCAGTCCAGGCCTTTCAAAGGGCTGAGGCGGACAGGCAGGCCGGGCATTCCGGCCGGGGGCGGTCAGCAGTGCCGCGGTGGGTTTCGGCGACAGCCATTTTGAGTGGAGTCCTGCTGAGCGGCACAGCCGGTGCAGCGACCATTCCGGACGTTCTGGTGAACCACGACGGTCTTGCGGCAGGGGAGATGGAGGTCTCCGGACCTGCGGGCGGATCGTTCACCTACCGCGCCAAGGTGCGGCTCAATGCGGGCCCCACGGCCTCCAACATCACGCTGACCGAAGTGCTGCCCGAGGGCGCAATCTTCCAGTCAACCGACAGCAAGCCGAGCGGCATCTCGTGCACGCCCACGCTCGCCAAGGGGACGGTGCTCGACGCCAGCAACAACAAGATCAAGTGCACGATCAGTTCGCTGGCCGAAAAAGACGGCTTCAAGTGGGTGGATTTCAACGTGATCCTGCCCACTGTGGGCACGAACTGGGAGGCCATCGCAAGCGCGTCGCTGCCCAAGGTCGGCGAGATCGACGGTGATGGCGGCATCAACAACGTCGACCTGCGCCGCAACTTCACGACCAGCAATGCGTCCGATCTCGGCGTCAAGCTGCAGGCGACCGGCACGACCAACGGCGAGGTCAACAACGGCGACCCGTTCGGCTACCAGATCGATGTGACCAACCACGGCCCGACGGAAATCCCCGGGGGTGGCATGGTGCGCGTGACCTTTGAAGTGCCCGCCGGTGCACCGGTGACCGGCACGCCCACGGGCGATGGATGGAGCTGCCAGCCCGGAGGCATGCAGACCTCGGGCGTGATCACCTGCAACTACAAGGTGCCCGCAGGCGAGACGGTCACCGTGGGCAAGGCCCTGAATGCGATCACCGTGCCCGTGAAGGCGAACATGGGCGGCCCCATCGGCGCGGCCGTGAGCGTCGAAGCCTTCACCAATGACACCGCGACCACACCGGTTGCCGATGGCCAGAAGGACAACAACACCGACTCCGTCATCGTGACCTCGGCCGGTGCGGACTTTGCCGACATGTCGCTCGCCAAGGCCGTCTCGGCGTCCAAGGTCGACGCGACCACGGGCACCGTCACGCCGCTGGTCTACACGCTGACCGCCAAGCGCGAATCCGGCAGCCTCACGCCAAGTGACATCGTCGTGCTTGACGTGCTGCCCAAGGATGTGGAATTCGTCTCTTTCGACACCGCGAACAACGCGGGCTGGTCGTGCACCTACGCGGGTGCCGCCACCCGCACCGTGCGCTGCGAATGGGCCGGAGAATTCACCGGCGGCCTCGGCGCGACCATGCCGCCCATCAAGTTCAACGCCCAAGTCACCGCACCCGCTGACGCGCTGCTCGTGGGCTCGCGCGTGAACACCGCGACACTGAGCATGCCGCCCGAAGTGCCGGAGCCCAACACCACCAACAACAAGGCCTCCGCGGCCATCACCTTCAACAACACGGCCCAGCTCGCGTTGACGAAGGGTCTGGTCGGCGACGGCCGTCCGGTGGAAAAAGGCAAGGTCTTCCAGTACCAGCTCACCGTGAAGAACGACGGCCCCATGCCTGTGCTGCCCGGCCAGAGCATTGAGCTGAAAGACACGCCGTCGTCCGAGATCCGGCTGCTCGACTATTCGGACAAGAGCGCCTGGAGCTGCGCTGACGTGAACGGCGTCGCCGGCACCCCGGCGAACTGCTCGACGACGGCTGGCCTCAAGGTCGGCGAGTCGATCACGCTGATCTTCGACGCCCAGGTGGACACCCTGCCCAACGGCGCTGAATACGCCAACTGGAACAACGCCGCGTCTGCCGGCGTGAACCCCGGCGACCGTGGTGGCGAGACCATCTCGGCCAATGCCAATGTGACGATCTCCGATCGCCGCGCCGACCTGCTGATCGAGAAGACGCTGGTCTCGCCCAACCCCGGCCCGGCCGTCAGCGGCGATCTGGTGACTTATCACCTCAAGATCACCAACGACGCCAACAGCACGCAGGACGCGCAGTCCATCACGGTGACCGACGTGCTCAATGATCTGGTGGTGAGCACCGATGACGGCGCTCCGGACAAGAACGGCGTCGCGCAGAGAAGCCCGTATCCCAACGGTGGCTTCATCTCGGCGCAGACCGTGGGCACCGTGCCTGCAAACGCCGGAGCAGTCACCTGCTCGGCTTCCGGTGACAAGAATTCGCGCAGCCGCACGCTGACCTGCCCGATCGACAAGCTCGCACGGGGTGAGAGCGTGACCATCGAAGTCCAGATCCGTCCGCGCGTGGCAACGAACGGTACGTACTCCAACACCGCGACCGCGTATTCCGCCTACATCAACGACGACAAACTGACGAACAACACCAGCACGGTGGACCTGCAGATGACGGCGCTGACCGACATCGCGGTCATCAAGCAAGTGGCTCCGGTGACCAGCGTGGCGCTCGGCGAACCGGCCACCTACACGGTGAGCACGCACAACTACGGCCCCTCGGCCGCCAAGCTGGTGACGCTGGTGGACACCTTGCCCGCCAATGCCTATCTGGTCGGCGAGCCTTGGGGGCTGACGGGCAACGGCACATGCACGTTCACCGATGCGGCAGACCAGCCTGTCGCCAAGGGTGACGGCCTGCGCGGCGGCACCATGACCTGCACGTGGGCCAATGACCTGCAGGCCGGCTACGAGTATCTGGTGCAGTACAAGGCCCGTTCCGTGGGTGACGACGCAGCCGTTGGCGACACCATGGACAACAAGGTGCACGTCTCGACTGCCACGCCAGAAACCCGCGACGACAACAACAACGACGCACGTTCGATCACGCTGAAGCCGGCGCAGCTCGACGTGCAGATCGACATGCGGCATTCGGCCGACGGTCTGGCGCTTGGCGAAACGACCGAGTACACGATCATCGTGCGCAACGATTCGAACTCCTCGTCGTACGCGTCCAACGTGAACGTGGCGGACCTGTTCCCCGCTGCCGGCTCGAACGCCACCTTCACCTACGAAGGCGGTCTCAATGTCTCGGGCACGGGCATCGCAGCCACATCGGCCAACGCCTCCATGTGCGCGCAACCTGCACTGGGCACCACCAACGGAGCGCTCGACTGCACCTTCCCGCTGATGGCACCTGGTGACACCATCATCATCAAGTTCACCATGAAGGCCGATTCGCTGCCGCTCGGCGCGACCACCGGCACCATCTTCCACTCCGCGACCGTCAAGCCGCTCGAAGTGGAAAGCATGCCCGGTGGCGTCGATGTGGCGAGCAACAACGCCACGACCGACCGCACGTCGACCAGCAAGGCCGCCATCGACCTCGGCATCGACAAGAAGGGACCTAGCGCATCGGTGAACGAGGGTGACACCATCACCTGGACCCTCACCGTGACCAACCATGGCAAGGCCGGAACCATGTCGCCCACCGGCGGCAAGGTGACCGACGTGCTGCCCGCGGGCCTCGCGTTCATCAGCGCATCGAATGGCTGTACCTTCGACAGCGGCACGCGAGCAGTGACCTGCGACGTGCCCTCGATCCTGAGCGGCGCCACGGCGGTCTTCACCGTGCAGGCCAAGCTCGAGCAGCCCTACACGGGCTCCCGTCCGCTGGTCAACAGCGCGAGCGTGAGCGTGCCGGGCGACAGCAATCCCGACAACGACAACGACGAGGAAACCACCCCGGTGGAGCCCCCACCCACCGTCGATCTCGGCATCAACAAGGCAGGCCCCGAAGGCCCGCTGGACGCTGGCGACAGCGCGACCTGGACCCTCACCGTGACCAACGAAGGCAAGGGCGGTAAGCCCTACACCAAGGGCGGCAAGGTGACCGACGTGCTGCCCGAAGGCCTGGACTACGTGGGCGCCTCGGGCGGCGATGGCTGCACTTATGAGCAGGCATCGCGCACCGTGAGCTGCGACGTGCCCGCACTCGACAGCGGCGCGACCGCCGTGTTCACCATCGACACCACGCTCGCCACACCGTACAAGGGTGCGCGTCCGCTGGTGAACAAGGCTTCCGTGACCCTCACGGGCGACGAAAACCCCAAGAACGACGAAAGCGAAACCACCACCACGATCGTGCCCCCGGCCGATCCGAAGTCGGTTCCCACGCTCTCGCAATGGGGCCTGATCATGCTGTCGTCGCTCCTGGGCTTCGCGGCCATGGGCTTTGGCAACGCAGCACGCCGCCGCAAGTGATCGGGGCACACCACGGATAGTTCCCGCGCGCTGAGGCGCGCAGGAATGGCTTCTTGAAGGCCGGTGACTCTCTCGGGAGTCACCGGCCTTTTTTTGTGCTTCGCGCAATGTCGATATCTGTGGGATTCAACGCCTGAAGGCGGGAGTTGTGCCGTCCGCAGCGGTGCGTTTCTTCACGGGTTGTGCACGCCCCGAGCATGACTCCCCAAAGCCTTCACGCGCTTCACAAAAGCATCGACAAGCGGCGAGGGATGCATGGGCAATGCGTCGTGTGTGCTGCGTTGTGGCTTCCATTACACGCTCCGGATGCGGAGTCTGCACGCGCTTGATTCTGACGGACAGAAAGCGCTGACTGGCGGACGGATGGACGGACGATACGTGGCTTTCGCTGCATGCCGTTTCCGTAGCTGCAGACATGCGTGGCCTGCGCGCATCTCTCTGTGCGCTGCGGGCTCTGCGACAGCCTTCGCAGAGGAGCACAGAGCACAGAGCACAGAGCACAGAGCACAGAGCACAGAGCACAGAGCACAGAGCACAGAGCACAGAGCACAGAGCACAGAGCACAGAGCACAGAGCACAGAGCACAGAGCACAGAGCACAGAGCGCGGGATCGAAGCATGCAGCTTCAGGCCTGCTTCCACGGGATTTCGCGCAATGCGCGCGTCGATCATCTGTGCATTTCGTGGATCGAGCCCCTGGTGGGAGTGCCCTCACAAGAAATGAACCAGTATTCATTTATGCATTGCCTGTTTTTTGAGCAAAACACGGCATGGACGCTGTCCGCAGTTTTTGAAAAATCCCGAAATTTCGGCTTCAGACCATTTTTCTGCGCGATTTTTTGGCTGTTTTGTCGCTCGCGTGGAAGTGCACTCCACTTTTCTCCAAGTCACCAAGGTCCTCGGCCCGATTTCGCTCCTTCCTCATACTTTTGAAGGGCCAAAACCGCGTTTTTTGGGCCGTTTTGCCCGTTTTTTAAGCATTCTCGAACTTTTCTTCACGCTACTTTCAAAGTGCGGTTCTGCATACAAAAAATTGTACTAATACAAACAATACAATGTATGGGATGAATTGGTCAGTACAGAATATCCAGGGAAGCAATGCCCAAGACATTGCCAGCAGCATTGAAACGTCTCTTCGCAGCGGCGAACTCCAGGCAGGCGACGCACTGCCCGCCGTGCGGCATCTCGCGACGCAGTTGGGTGTCAATCCGAACACGGTGGCCGCCGCCTATGCGCGGCTGCGCGATGCAGGGCGGCTCGTCACCTCGGGCCGGCGCGGCACGCGGGTGGCGGGCGAGGCGGTGCAGATGCCCGCCGCCTACGTTGTCCCGCAGGGGCTGCGCGATCTCGCGAGCGGGCAGGTGGATCCGGCCTTGCTGGCGCAGCCGCGTGCGGCTGCATGGGGCAAGCTGCGCGCGTTTCTCGCGCCGCAAACAGTTGAGGCGAGTGGCGCAAGCAACGCGAGCAAGGCGGGCGCCGCGGCCACGGGCGAGCTCGGTGACGATGAGGAGCTGCTCGCCATCACGGGCGAATGGTTGCAGGCACAGGGCATTGCGCCGCAATCCTCCGTCGGCGTTTTCTCGAGCACGCTCGACACCATCGAACGCGCCCTGCGCCAGCACGCACGTCCGGGAGACCGCGTTGCCATTGAAGACCCGTGCTGGCCTCCGTTGCTAGCGCTGCTGCGCAGTCTGCGCCTGCGTCCGGTGCCGCTGTCGGTGGATGCGCAGGGCGTTCAGGTGCCCGCCGCGGGCGTGCTCGCGGGCTGCGCCGCCGTGGTGCTCACGCCGCGCGCGCACAACCCCACAGGTGCGAATCTGCGCGGCGACCGCTGGCGTGCATTGCGCAAGCAGTTGCGCGGCTGTCCAAACACGCTGGTGGTTTTCAATGACTACTGGGGCCTGCTCGGCGACACCGCTTTTGTCGCGGGTAGCAACGCGCTGCCGCCCCACTGGCTGTATGTGATGTCGCTGGGCAAGGCGCTCGGTCCCGAGATGCGGGTGTGCATCGCGGCCGGACCTGCCGATCTCGTGGAGGGCATGCGCGCCCATCAGGCGCTTGGCCCGCGCAAGGTGAGCCTGTGGTTGCAGCGCCTTGCCGCGCTGCTGTGGCGCCAGGCCGCCAAGGGGCGCGGGCGCGGCTCCTTCGCGCACATGCGCAGCGCCTACGCCGCGAGGCGAAGCGCGCTGCTGGCCGAGCTGCACAAGCACGGCGTCGCGCAGGAGGTCGATGCGAGCGGAGAGGGGCTGCACCTGTGGATCGCCGTACCCGATGAGCTGACCGTGGTGCAGGCCATGGCGTCTCGGGGCTGGGCGGTGCAGGCGGGAGGGCCGATGTCGCTGATGAATGCGCCCGCCATCCGCATCAGCGTGGGTCAGGTCGACAAGCGGGATGCAAAACGCCTTGCCGCGGACCTCGCCGCCGCGCTCAGTCTGCAGGTGCGGGCGGTGTACTGACGCGCAAAATCATTCAACCCGCATCACCCAGCGAATGCTGCGCCAGCCATTTGGCGACACCTGGCTTCGCGCAACGCTGCAGCCCGCTGAGCAGCTCATGCCCTGGCCGCGCGATGCCCCAGCGCGATTGCAGGTCCTGCTGAATGCGCGCCAGCAGCGAGGCTGCCATCTCCGCATCCGCCAGCGCCCGGTGGGCACGCCCCGCGCGCGGCAGGCCGAGGTGGTCGATGATGTTGCCGAGGCTGTGGCTGCGCGCTTCCGGATACAACCGGCGCGAGAGCAGCACGGTGCAGGCGAACGGATGGCGTGCGGCGATGCCCGCCATCTGCATCTCGGCGCACCAGAACTTGCTGTCGAACGAGGCGTTGTGCGCCACCATCGGCGCGCTGCCCACAAAGCGCGCGGCATCGCGCATGACGTCTTCGGCAGCGGGCGCATCGGCCACCATCGCATTGGTGATGCCGGTGAGCTGCGTGATGAACGAGGGGATGTAGACGCCCGTCCGCATCAGGCTCTGGAAGCGGTCCACGACCTGGCCATCCTGCAGCAGCACGATGGCGACTTCGGTCGCGCGTGCGCCTTGGGCGGGTGTCATGCCGGTGGTTTCAAAGTCGATGACGGCGATGGGTGTGTTGATGGGCATGGGGGAGATTGTCCGCGTTCTGCGTGCGCCGCAGCCATCATCATCCCCGCGCTCACACCTGCCTTCGCTCCAGAGTAAATGGTGGCAGTCCTTTGAGCAGCATCTGTCCGTAGTTCGTGCGCACCAGCCGCTTGTCGTAGCAGTAGACATGCGCGCGGTCTTCTTCGGTGCGGATGGCGCGGCCGGCCCACTGCGCGAGGCGGATGGCGGTGGCGGGCACGACAAGTTCGATGAACGGATCGCGGCCCGAACCGCGCAGCCATTCGGCGCGGGCTTCGCCCACCGGATCATCCGGCGGCGCAAAAGGCAGCTTGGTGATGAACAGCGATTCGCACAACGGCCCCGGCAGATCCAGACCCTCACCGAAAGACTGCATGCCGAAGATGATCGACGGCATGCCTTCGGCCACGCGCTCGCGGTGGCGCTTGAGCAGTTGCTGGCGGGGCAGGGTGTTCTGCACCAGCACGACGCTGCGCATCGCGGTGGGCAGGGCGTCGACGGCCTGGCGCATCTGGTCGCGCGAGGTGAAGAGCACGAGCGCTCCGGCCTCGACCATCGCCAGATCAGAGAGCAGCGCGTCCACCATCTCGGCGGTGAAGGCCTGCGCGTTCTTGGGATCGGCGTTGGTTTCCGTGGCGACGAAGGTGCCTTGCAGCGCGTAGTCGAACGGGCTCGGCACTTCGAGCGTGGTCACCGCATCGTCGCCGTGCAGACCCGCTTCGCGCAGAAAGAAATCGAACTGTCCGCAACTCGTGAGCGTGGCCGACGTGAGCACCGCGCCGCGCACGGCCGACCACAGGTGGTTGCGCAGCGTATTGCCGGGCAGCAGTGGGCTCGCGTGCGCCTTGACGACGATGTAGTCACCGTCGATCTCCAGCGTGAACCACTTGGCGGCAGGCGCCGCGCCCTCGGGCGTGTCCTGCAGCAGCAGCGAGGTGGTGGCGTGCACGCTCTCCAGACGCGGCGCGAGCGCGCCGATCTGCGCGTAGAGCGTGGACAGGCGACGCGCTTCGTCGGGCTTGTCCTTGATCTCGCTGCGCAGCGCCTTGGAGATGGCGCGCAGCGCGGTCAGAAAGCCATCGGCATGGTGGGCGATCTGCGACAGCGGCTCGATCAGCTCGGGCGGCAGCACGCCGCCGGGTACGCGCGCGCGGGTGATGTTGTTGTAGGGCGTGGAATAGCGCGGCGCGGCGTTGCCAAAGCGGCTCGCGGCGGCTTGGCTCGCGCCCCCGCCGAAGCCTTGTCTCGGCGACTTGAGCTGCTCGCCATAGATGTCCATCACCAGTCGAGCAGTATCTTGCAGCGCGGTGCGCAGGCGTGCGGAATCGGTAGGAATGTCGGCGATTTCCTCGACCTCCATGAGCTGACCGATGCGCAGCGCGCGGCTCGCGAGCTTGTCGATCCAGGTCAGGCGCGAGAGATCGGCCTCGCAGCTGAACTGGTCGAGCGCGGTGCCGGGCAGATGGTGCGCCTCGTCCACCACCAGCAGGCAGTTGTCGAGCTCGGGCAGCAGGCGCGCGCCGAGTGAGGAGAGCAGCAGATCGTGATTGGCGACGATGACCTGCGCGGCCACCAGCTCCTTGCGGCGCTCGAAATACGTGCAGTTGCTGAAGGCAGGGCAATGCTTGCTGGTGCACGAACTGGCCTCTGCCGCGACGGGGCTCCACACCTCGGCCTCGGGCGGCGTGTCAAGCGAGTCGCGGTCACCGTCCCACGCGCCGCGCGCCAGCGCATCGGCCATGCTGGTGTAGAACTTCATGCGCGCCTCGGACTCGGCGCGCGGGCGCTTCGCGCGCTCGGCCGCTTCCTCTTCGGCGAACAGATCGTCGTCGGCCATGCCGTCGGCATCGCCCGACGCATCCGAGCCGGTCGCCAGCCGCTCCAGCTTGAGCTTGCAGATGTAGCGGCCACGCCCCTTGGCCAACGCAAACTTGAACGGCTTGGGCAAATGCGCCGCCAGCGCGGGCAGGTCCTTGGTGACGAGCTGCTCCTGCAGCGCCACCGTAGCCGTCGATATCAGCACGCGCGTGCCACGCTCCAGCGCCATGGCAATCGCGGGCACGCTGTACGCCAGCGACTTGCCCACGCCCGTGCCCGCCTGCACCACGGCAATGGCGCGCTTGGGTGGCGGGGCGTTTTCGTCCTCAGCATCCACCTTGCCCAGCTCCGCCAGACTGAACGCATGCGCCACCTGCTCAGCCATGCGCCGCTGCCCGGCACGGCTGCGAAAGCCGCCCGTGGCCTGAACGACGGTGTCAAACGATTGCAGGGCCTGAGCGGCCCAATCCTGTGCGGACATGGGGCGGATTCGTATTGGGAGATTTGCTGACTTTCCCGCTTGGCGGGAGAGGGCTGGGTAGGACTCTGTTTTTTCTCAATACCTGCGAGGCAGGTACTGTGCTTTCATCCAGCAATCTTAGCTGATGCGGCTTTTGAGCGCTGACGTGGGGTGTCTTGGTTTGGATGGTGGCCGGGGAATTCAGCTTTCGCTATCAGTCTGTCCTCGGGATGCTGGAATTCCGCTATCTCGGCGCGCGAATAGGTACTGTCGACCCCAAGCTGCCTATCGTTGCAATATGTAGAGCGTTTAACTAGAATTCTCAGTTCAATACATTTTTTAGGAATCAGACCCATGCGCCATTGATGCAGCCGTTGAAACAACGGCAAATCTCCACTGCCCCCATTCGCAGGGGGAGCTTTGCATCTTTGGAAACTGTATGGCGACTTCCTATATCTCGTTGGAGGACGTTTCTTTCGTCCTCCCCAATGGCGAGATTCTTTTCTCCCATCTGAACGATCACTTTGACCCATGCCCCACAGGCCTGGTCGGCCGCAATGGCAGCGGGAAATCGGTTCTGGCGCGCATCCTGGCCGGTCAATTGCAACCTACACAAGGGCGTTGCGTGCGATCAGGCGCAGTGCATTACCTTGCGCAACAGGTGAGCCCCCAAGACGGAGCCACGGTGACCGACTTGGCAGGCCTGCGTGGCGTATTCGACGCGCTACAACGCATTGAAAACGGCAGCTGTGCGCAGGCTGACTTTGACTTGGTGGGTGAGCGCTGGGATGCGTCTGCGCAGTTGGCGAACGCATTGGCGCAGGAAGGCTTGGGACATCTGGATGCCCACACCCCGGCAACCGCACTCAGTGGCGGCGAGTCCATGCGCGTGGCCTTGGTCGGTGCCATGTTGTCTGACGCGGACTTCCTGATCCTCGATGAGCCCAGCAACCACTTGGACCAGCCAAGCCGCTTGCGCCTCATCGAATGGTTGCAGCAATGGCGCAAGGGACTTTTGGTCATCAGCCATGACCGGCAGTTGCTGGCCCATATGACACGCATTGTTGATCTGTCCTCGTTGGGTTTGCAAAGCTATGGCGGTAATTACGCGTTCTATGCCAATGCAAAAGCTCAGGAACAGCAGAATGCACTGGTCGATCTGGAGCGCACCCGTTTGGAGCGAAGGCTTGAGGAGCAAGCTTTGCGCGATCAGCGAGAGCAACAGGAAAAACGTCAGGCTCGCGGAGCGCGCAGTGGCAAGGATGCGAATCAAGCCAAGATTCTGCTCGACCGTCAGAAGGAACGCAGCGATCAGTCCATGGGCAAGTTGCACCGCCAACAGACTCAGACACGGATCGAGTTGGCGCAACGCGTGAAACACGCCGCCGCGCAGGTAGCGGAGGACGTGCACATCCACCTGCATGTGCCTCTGAGCAACGGGGTCGCTCAACGACAGGTGCTCATTCTGGACGACTTGGTGCTCCCGCCGTTCGTGCCGATGCCGCTTCGGCACATCAGCCTGCAGGTCACTGGTCAACAACGCATCGGCTTGAGCGGCTCCAATGGCACCGGAAAATCGACCTTACTCAAGGTGATCGCAGGGCGAATCGATGCCCTTTCTGGGCTGTGTAAGGTCACTGGCCGCGTGGCCTACCTCGATCAACGGCTGGATTGCCTGGATGCCAAGCGATCCACCATCGCGCAGCTTCAGGATGTCAACCGCACGCTCAACGAGAGCGAGCTCCGCATGCGATTGGCCCAGTTGGGACTGGATGCACAAAAGGTTGCGGTACCAACAGACGCGCTCAGTGGCGGAGAGCGCCTGAAGGCCGCTTTGGCCTGCGTGATCTATGCAGATGAGCCTCCGCAATTGCTGTTGCTCGATGAGCCGAGCAATCACCTGGATCTGCCATCGCTGGCAGCATTGGAAGCACTGTTGACGGCTTACGGCGGCGCGCTGATCGTTGCATCACACGACCAAGAGTTTTTGAAACGGCTTCGATTGACCGAATTACTATGTGCGGGATCGAATGGCTGGGAAATGAAGCCGTTTGAAGATCACTCGCAATGACAGGTTCTCGCGGGATTCAGCCGCACTCCCCAGCTACACAGCGGTTGCGGCCCATTGAGCCCCCTGTATTGATGGCTGATTTTGGTTAAGCTGCAGTCATTCACTAATGCACTGACATTGACAGTAGACGCGTGTGACCGATGCAACGACTGCTTGGCGAAATTTTGAATGATCAAATACCTTGTCAGCAGAACCAAGATTAAGCAAGACAGTCGCAACACGTGCAGACAGCCACCGTAGGATTCTGTTCGATTGCTTTCTAAACAACAAATAGGGTTTCGGCACTTATGGACACAGACAACATCACAGCACAGGCGCTCATTGAACAATTAGGGCTTGTACGTCATCCCGAAGG
This sequence comes from Diaphorobacter caeni, assembly GCF_015354245.1. Classification (GTDB taxonomy): domain Bacteria; phylum Pseudomonadota; class Gammaproteobacteria; order Burkholderiales; family Burkholderiaceae_C; genus Diaphorobacter_A; species Diaphorobacter_A caeni. Next base: position 408,903 of record NZ_JADKYZ010000004.1, on the reverse strand, counting down.
GGGCTGGTATCGAGAAACCTATCGCGCCAGCGAAATGCTGGCTTCGCCGGCGCTGCCTGCGCGCTTTAGCGGCGACCGCTCATTGTCCACCGCCATTTACTTCTTGCTATCAGACAGTGACATCTCGTCACTGCACCGTATCAAAGCCGATGAAGTGTGGCACTTTTACGCTGGCTCAGCGTTAAACGTGCATTGCATCTTTCCTGATGGCGTCCACCGAGTGTTCAAGCTCGGTCCAAATATTGCCGCGGGAGAACAATTTCAGGCGGTGGTACCCGCGGGTTGCTGGTTTGGCGCGGAACTGGCAGAGAGTGGCTTTGCTCTGGTGGGGTGTACCGTAGCGCCAGGATTTGACTTTGCTGATTTTGAACTTGGACAAGCAAAGCAACTTTGCAACCGCTATCCACAACACAAAGCGATGATTAGCCGACTGACCAGAGCATAGAAAGGCCGCTCGATTCACAGTTGACCTGATCTATCTCTCCGGTCCATACATCCATACAAAGAAAATTCAATGCGATGACTGCTTTTGGCTGCAACAGTCATTGCATTCGTTGAGTTGGCTGACTGCAACCAGCCTAAATCTGACGGCCAGCGATCGTTTCGCCGCATCTACAAAACCGTCGTAACCCGCTCTTTCTTCCCACTCCCCACGCTCCCAAAAAACCCACTCCCCCTCACCCCATGCCCCAGCAGCGTCAACTGCTGCTTGGCCCGCGTGATCGCGACGTAGAACAGATTCCGCTCTTCAGTCGAAGTCCCGTTCGCAGCAGGAAATTCGCCCTGTGTGAGGTGTGGCACAAGCACGTGTTCGAACTCCAGTCCTTTTACGCTCACGATGCTGGCGAGTTGTAGGCGTTTGCTGTCTTTGAAGTCGCGCTGTTTTTGCTCCAGCGCGTTCAGAAAGCTGAAGTAGTCGAATGCTGAGTTGAACTTGCTGGCGGCGAGTTGCAGGCCTTCGATGTTGGACAGGGCCTCGGCGCGGCGGTCTTTGGCGATGTAGGCGGTGTTGATGATGGAGTGGATGTCGAGCGCTTTGAGAAAGTCTTGCAAAAACGTCGGGCCGCTTTGTGTGGCGGCGATGTGTTGCGCGGCCTCCAGGCGCTTTTGCAGCTGGGGTTCTGCGGTGCGCAGCACCTGGTTGGTGAAGAACGAGGTGAGGAACATCGGGTTGTCGCGCACGGCGCTGATGGCGTCGGCGAGCAGGGTGGCCTGGCTGTCGTCGGGGCGGTTGGCGACTTCGATGCGGGTGCCGCTGAAGAAGTGCAGCGCGGTCAGCACCTGCTCGCGCGTGTCCTCGTGCGTGAGGCTTTGCATGTTGTCGGTGGCGACGGCCATGAGGCCGCGGATGAACAGGATTTCCGGGCGCTTCAGGTAGCTTTCGAATCCGCTCATGGTGTAGGGCAGCTCGTTCTCGATGAGCAGGTTCTCGATCAGCACGGATTGCACGGGGTGGCGCAGCAGGATGGCGAATTCGCTCATGTTGCGGCGGGTGCGCTTCCATTCTCTGGCGGCGTCGACGACGAGGCTCGCGCATTCCTCGTTCGACGTGAATGTCTGCTGCGTGATGCGCGTGTCGTGCGCGGCGTTGGAGCTGTACGGCTTGTTGGCCACGCGGCCGGCTCTGGTGGCAAGACTTTTGCCGAAGCGGTAGCTGTGCGTGAGCGGGTAGCGCTTGATGGTGCGCGAGGTGTGCTCTTCGATCGCGTTTTTCATGAAGACGGCATCCGCGCCGGTGGCCTCGTGCACCACCTGGTCCACGTCGCCCATGCCGCAGAAAAAGCTCTTCGATGTGTTGAGGATCTCGGCCAGCACGCGGAACATGGCGTAGTTCAGATCGTGCATTTCATCGACCAGCACGATCTGCGCGTTGGAGGGCCAGTGGCGCAGGCCTTCGCTGGTTTCACCATCGACGAAATGGCGGGCCAGATCGTAGGTGGCATCGGCCTCGCCACGGAAGCGGGGCGTGTCCGCGTTTTCCTGGCGGCGGATGCGTTCGTAGGCCAGGTAGACCTTGAGCTGCGTGTAGTCGATGCCGATGCTTGCCGCATATTCGGGGCTCACGCGCGTGCCGTCGCGCTCGAGCACATCACGCATCGTGCCCTTGAGGCGCGTGTTGATCTTGAGGAATTCCGCAGCGAACCAGCTGTCGCCGATCGCAGGCATCTGCAGTTCGTCGCGAAAGCGCTCGGACTCGTCCTCCTCCACGCGCTGCACGGCGTCCCAGAAATAGGAGCGCAGCTGCTCGTTTTCGTCCACATAGTCCACGCGGTGATCGTCGATGCCCTTGAGGATTTCCTTGCTGAAGTCTTCAAAGGTCTGGATGCGCAACTGGCCCACTTCATTGCGCGCAACGCCGATCTGCACCAGCGTGCGCTGCAGCGCCACGCAGGCCGGCTGCGTGTGCGTGAGCGCGATGATCCGGTGCGTGGGCACGCCGCGCGCAAGGCTCTCGGCCACGCGCAGCGCGAGCGTGGTGGTCTTGGCCGCGCCCGCGTTGGCCTCGACGATGATGGTGCGCTCGGACGCGATCTGGATCGCGCGCTGCTCATCGGACGGCGTGATGACTTTGGGCGTGAAACGCGCGGGTGTGCTGGCGGGCTGGGACATACAGGTCAAGCTGGGGCGATTCCCGGAGGATATGTGAACAGGCCCTAGTCTTGCACAGAGTGGGGCTCGCCCCGACCGGCGAAGTTCAGGATGCCCTGGCGCGCAGCCAGTGCCACAGGCCGGCCCACAACGGAACACTCAGCAGCGCGCAGGCCAGGTGGCGCCAGTAGCCGTCGCTGAACAACGCGATCAGCAATCCGGCCAAGGTCAGCGTGGCCAGCAGTGCGGGCATGCGCCACACGAACCAGAAGCCGCCTGGCGGGCTCGTGCCGTGGGTTTTGGTGCGGGTAGCGGATGGTGCGGGCATGACTCAGTTCCGGGTCGGGGCTGGTGACGCCTTGCTGCGTCGGCGGTTGATCCACAGGTAGATGCCGCTGCCGAGCACCACGATGGCGAGCAGATCGAAGGCCGCCCACAGCAGCTTCATGGGCATGCCGCCGTAGTCGCCGAAGTGCAAGGGGCGGGACACCTCGAGCGCCTGCAGGAACCACGGCGGGTTGCCCACGTCCACCAGTTCGCCGCTGACGGCATCGATCAGCACCGGATGCAGCAGGCGTGAGGTGATGGTGGTGTCGCCCTGCAGATAGACCGCATAGTGCCGGGGCGTCGCGAACATCGAACCGGGGAAGGCCACGAAGCTGACGCGCCGCTCGGGCAGGAACGCCAGCGCCTTGTCCACCGCGCGCTGCAACCCCTCGGGGCGAGGCGTGGGCTTCGCATCGGCGTATTCGATCTTCAACTGGGCCGTCACGCTTTTCTGCCACGCACCGAAGACGATGGAGTCGAGCGTGTTGATGGCGCCGGTCAGCCCGACGATGAACATCCACATCAGCGCGGCAATGCCGAGCAGGTTGTGCAGGTCCAGCCAGACCGCGCGCCTGGATTTCTCATGCCGCACGGTGCCGAACGGGAGCTTGCGCATGAACGGCCCGTAGATCACCGCTCCCGAGACGAGCGACACGACGAACAGCAGCCCCATGGCGCCAAGAAAAAGCTGCGACTTCTGGCCCATGAGCATGTTGGTGTGCAGCATGAGCAGCGCCGACATGATGCCGCCGTTGCGCCAGTCCTTCTCGCTGTAGGCCTCGCCCGTGATGCGGCGCTGCACACCATCCACCAGCGCGAACGGCTTTTGTCCCTGCTGCGTTGCGTCGCGGCGCAGGCCCACGCGGAACTGCCCCGGCTCGTCGAGCCAGGCGATAAATTGCACCGGTCGCTCGGGGTAGGCATCGCGCACCAGCGCGAGCACCTCGTCCATGTGGGGTGCGGCGCCTGCGTTCGGGTGCGCGGAATGTGCCGGGGCGGATGCCTCGGGCGCATGTGGCTCGAGCCAATCTTCCAGCTCGTGGTGGAAGATCAGCGGCAGCCCGGTCACGCACAGCATCAAGAGGAATACCGTGCAGACCAGGCTGGACCATTCATGCACCCAGCGCCAGCGGCCCAGGGTCTTGGATGACATCATGGCGGGCAGCTGGCGTCGCCATCACCACTTGTAGGTCATTGTGGCGCGTACCGTGCGACCCGCTCCGTAGAAGCACTTGGTCGCTGTCGCGCACGCCGAGACGAAGGTCTTGTCGGTGAGGTTGGTGACGTTGAGCGCGAGCGTCGTGCCCTTGAGCGCCGGATTGGCGACGCCGAGGTCGTAGCGCACGGCGGCATCGAGCAGCGTGTAGTCCGGCACGCGCATCGTGTTGCCGGCATCGGCCCAGCTGCGACCGGTGTAGCGCACACCGGCTGACACCCCGAGCCCTGCGAGCGCGCCGTCCCGCACCGTGTAGCTGCCCCACAGGCCCGCTGATTGGTCCGGCACATAGGTGGGGTGTTTGTCCTGGGCGGTGTTGCTGCGCGTGTTGACGTTGTCGGCGTGGGTGTACGAGGCGATGATGTCCAGACTGCGCGTGACGCTGGCGCGTGCTTCCAGTTCCACGCCGCGCGTGCGTACCTGGCCGGTCTGGATGCTGTAGGCCGTGTTGTTCGGATCGGTGGTCAGCACATTGTTCTGCGTGAGCTGGTACGCCGCCGCGGTCAGCAGCGTGTTGGAGCCCGGTGGCTGGTATTTCACGCCCACCTCCACTTGCTCGCCCGTGGTGGGTTTGAACAGTCGGCCCGCAGCATCGGCATCGGCCACGGGCTGGAACGAGCGCGAGTAGCTCACGTACGGGGCCACGCCACTGTCCATCTGATAGACCAGTCCGATGCGCCCCGTGAAGGCGTGATCGCTCTGCTTCACGTCGGTGCCGCTGATGCGCTCGGCGCGGTCATTGCCCGCCCAGTCCTGGCGCACGCCCACCAGCCAGGTCCAGCGATCCCACTGGATCTGGTCCTGTACATAGAGCCCGATCTGATCGAGTTCCTGACGCGAGCGCGACGACATGGCAGGACGCGTGATGGCGGCTGCATAGTCGGGGTTGGGAATGGACAGCGACGGCGCGTTGCCCATGCCCTGTGCCTCGTTGTAATGCAGCCGCTGGTAGTCGATGCCGAACAGCAGCTTGTGCGACAGGTCGCCCGTCTTGAAGCTGTACTGCGCGCGGTTGTCTGCGGTGATGGCGTTGTAGCTGGCGTTGTTGAAGATGGCGCGGCGCACCAGTTGCGGATTGGATGGGTTGGACACGTTCACGCCCGAGGTGAAGACGCTGTCGTAATCCGTGCCCACATGCAAAAAGCGCAGGCTGGAGTGCAGGCTCCATTGGTCATCGATGCGCTTTTCGAACTGGTAGCCGATGGAGCTCTGCGTGCGGCGGAATTGGTCGAACGCGGGTGAGCCATCGAAGAAATTGCGCGGAATGAAGGAGCCGTCGGGCAGCGGTTTGACGGTACCCACGGCGGGCAGAAAGCCGTAGTAGCCGCCTTCGGGATCGTGCTGGTAGCGCATCAGCAGCGTGAGGCTGGTGTCGGCGTCGGGTTGCCATGTGATGCCGCCGGCCAATGCGGCGCGCCGATCCGTCTGGTGCTTCACCTGCGAGTCGCCATCATGCCCCACGCCCGTGAGGCGATAGGACAGCGTGCCGTCCGCGTTGAGCGCGCCGCCGAGATCGAAGCCCAGCTGCTTCCAGCCCTTGGTGCCGAGCTGCACCTGCACCTCGTGCAAGGGATCGGGCGTGGGCATTTTGCTGACCAGGTTGATCATGCCGCCCGGCGTGCCCTGTCCATACAGCACCGAGGCCGGGCCGCGCAGCACGTCCACACGCTCCAGATGGTATGGGTCGACTTGCGGGATGGCGTAGTTCGCGCCCAAAAGACGCATGCCGTCCAGATAGGAGTAATCGTAGTTGATGCCGCCGCCGAAGCCACGGTAGAGAATGGTGTCGTAGCGCGTGCCGCCCGCACCCCGGTATTCGGAGACGAGGCCAGGCGTGTAGCGCAGGGCTTCACGCACGCTGGTCACGGCTTGCTCGTCGATCTGGTCGCGCGTTATCACGCTGATGGATTGCGGCACGGCGATGAGCGGGGTGTCCGTCTTGGTTCCACTGCTGGCGCGCTTTGCCACATAGCGGCTGGTGCCGTTCGTTTCAGCGCCAACGGCGGGCGTGGCCGTCACGGTGACGGTGGGCAGTGCCCCGTCCGCACTGCCAGCGGGCGCGGGGGCCGAAGCTTGTGCTTGTTTTTCAGACGCAGCATTCTTGCGCAGCGTGAAGCTGCCTTCCGGTGTGGACACAGCGATCAGCCCACTCCCCACGAGCAACGCATCAAAACCGGCATGGATCGAAAAGTCGCCCTTGATGCCTGCGGTGCGCAATCCCTCCGTCAGGCCTGAAGGAAATGACAACACCACGCCCGCACGCGCCGCATAGAGCGACAACGCCTGCCCCAAGGGGCCCGCAGGAATGTCGACCGGCACGGCATGAGCAGCCGGTGCCATTGCCATCAGGACGGCTGCCGCAATGGGTGCGAAGGGGAGGGCGGAGTGAAGGTTCATGAGTGCTTCTCGACGGTGTTGGCTTCTGCTCAGTAGCCAATCGAAAAGCGCAAAGTGACAGTCGACAATGAAAAAAAGGAGAAATACTTGGTCCACCGCTCTTTCAGAGTGGTTCGACCCGAGCCCATAACCCCGTCATCGTCACTATCCGCACAGGCAACGCGCGGGCCACGGCGCTCAGCGCCGCGTCGGTGTTCCGCAGCGGAAACGCGCCGGACAACTTCAGCTCCGCAACTGCCGGGTCGCAGACCAGGCGGCCCACACGATGGCGGTTCAACTCGTTCACGACGTCTCCCAGCGCCATTCCATCGGCCAGCAGCATGCCCTGCGTCCATGCTTCCGCATTCGCTGGACTTGCCTTCGGTTCAGCAAGTCCCTCGCGTGTGATCTGCACCGACGAGCCCGCGGCGATGCGCCGCATCGGTGGCCCATAGCCGTTGAGGGGTTCAACGTCCACAGCGCCCTCATGCACGGTAAGGCGCACCCACTCCTGCTCCTGGCGCACTGAAAAACGCGTTCCCACGGGCAGCAGATTGGCAAATGGCGTGCGCACGACGAGGGGGCGAGAGTGCGGATCGGATGCCGTCGCAATGTGCAATTCGCCGCGCACCAATTCCACACGGCGCATCTTTGTGTCGAAGACGACGTTCACTGCGGTGGCCGTATTCAGGATCAGCTGCGTGCCATCGGCCAGTGTGACCTCGCGCAACTCACCGGTCGCGCTCTGGTAGTTGGCGCTCCAGACGTCCCATGGCAGTTGCCGGTAAGCCAACCAGCCGGAGCCGATCATCACTCCAATCGCTGCCAGCGAGCGCAGAGCCTGCCGTCGTGCTGGGATGGCTGGTCGGCTCAACGCGCCCTTGGCGGCCGAGCGGTCCAGCTGATGGAACCTGCGCACCACGTTCTCCACCTGTTGCCAGGCATGCTCGTGGGCGGGGCTCGCGTTGCGCCATTGAAGCCAGTCGCGGTGATCGTCTTCAGTCGCCGATGGATCGCTGAGTCGCGCAAACCACTCGCTCGCCATTCGGGCCAGCACGGGGTCCATGGACTCGGCCGAGATCTTCATGGCTGCATCAACAGACAGTTCTGCATGGCGCGCCCAATGTATTGTCGAACCGAGCTGACGGACACGTCCATCCGTGCGGCGATCTCGGCATGCGCAAGTCCCTCCAATTGCGAGAGCAGGAAGGCCTCGCGCACCTTGGGCGGGAGGCCGGTGAGCATGGTGTCGATTTCCACCAGCGCCTCCAGCGCGAGCGCCCGTGCCTCGGGCGAAGGGGCATGTGCTTCGTTTCGGCAGGCCAGCGCTTCGAGATAGGCAGCCTCCAGATCACGGCGTCGCAGCAAGTTCACCATCAACCCGTGGGCGACCGTACCCAGAAAGGCGCGCGGATTGCGCAGCTCCGGCAAGCTGTCTCGCGTGAGCACGCGCAAGAAGGTGTCCTGCATCAGATCCGCTGCGTCACAGGCGTTGCCGAGCTTCATCCGCAACCAGTTCTGCAGCCATCGGCTGTGGTTGCGATACAGCGAATTCACCTCGGCATGTGTGTCGAATGAAGTAGCGGGCACGGCGCGATGTCCAGACGTTGGAGGATGGATTTGATGAGAATGGTTGTTATTTCCATTCTATCCCATCCATGAATGGAGTGAGCGCGCGCTCGCCCGAAGCGCAGGATTCGTCAGTTGTCCGCCGTGAATCGGTACGGTATGGAGAGGGTGCTCACGATGCCACACGCAGACACCGCAGCCGCACATTCATGCGCTGCTGTAGCTGCTGTGCGGCGTCGAATGCCAACGCATCGGCTGTGGGCGCGGTGAGCACGGCCAATGCAGGCGCACCGCTTGGCGCATCGGAATGTACCCATTTGCGACGCAACACGCGTAGCCCGGCCTTCTCCAGTTGCCGCACCACACCAGCTTCACAGAGGCTGGTGTCGGACTCCACGCACAGCAGATGGGCGGTGACCACCTCGCCCATGGGCAGTACAGCGGGTGCAGCGCCGTCGTGCACGCGCGTTCCCAGCGTGGGCACGCTGCGATCCTGGTGTGACGCCGGCAGGCGCGCCAGATCGATCAGATCCGCCACCACGGCCGATGCCGTGGGCTCCGCGCCCGCACCCGCGCCGCTGTAGAAGGCGGGGCCGCTCGCGTCACCATGCACCAGCACGCCGTTGGTCGCGCCATCCACGTTCGCCAGCGCATGGCGCACGGGAACGAGGGCCGGGTGCACGCGCAGCTCCACCGCGGAGCCCTGGCGACGTGCGGTGGCGAGCAGCTTTACGGCATAGCCGAGCTCGGAAGCGGCGGCAACGTCGGCACGTTGCAGATCGCGTATGCCCTCGACATGCACGGTGTCGAAATCCACCGCCATGCCGAACGCGTTCGCCGCCAGCAACGAGAGCTTGTGTGCGGCATCGACGCCATCCACATCGAACGCCGGATCGGCCTCGGCATAGCCGAGCTGCTGCGCCTCGGCGAGCGCCTCTGCAAATCCCAGGCCGGCATCGCGCATGCGCGTGAGGATGTAGTTGCTGGTGCCGTTCAGGATGCCCGTGACCGAGTCGATGCGATTGGCCGCAAGCGCCTCGCGCAGCGTCTTGATGATCGGGATGCTGCCTGCCACGGCGGCCTCGTAGGCGAGCTGGCGACCGTGCGCCGCAGCGGTTTCCGCGAGGTCTTCGCCATGCACCGCGAGCAGCGCCTTGTTGGCCGTGACCACATGCTTGCCCGCCGCCAGCGCGGCCTGCACCCAGTCGCGTGCAGGGCCGGTGCCTCCGGCCACCTCCACGAGCACGTCCACGTCGGGATGCGTGGCGACGTAGTGCGGATCAGCGCTGAGCTCGACGTGCTGCAGCGCCGCATCTCCGAGCTTCTGTGCAGCGCGCACCCGGTCGCGCACGGCGATGGCGACGATCTCCACGCCCCGGCCCGCGCGTGCGGCGATCAGGGGCTGGTTGCGCTGGAGAACGGTCCACGTGCCCATGCCCACGGTGCCGAGGCCGATCATGCCGATGCGCAGGGCGGGCAGTGTGGAGGCTCCCGTCGTGTGTGCCTGCGCGATGGCATTCAAGGGGGCGGGGCGAAGGCGTGGTTCGCTGTACATGGTGATGGACCTCTCCAAAAATGGCCTGCATTTCTTGCAGCGCCGAAAAACAAAAAACCCAGCTTGCCAGCTGGGTCGTCCGTATTTGGGGAGGGGATGATTCCAGGTGGCTGCCGGTACAGCCACCTAACACGCGCTAGGTAGCTGTGTTGGTAATAATCATCGTGGTCATTCGGGCACAGGCCGGAGACGCGCACTGGCTTGCGCTCACGCCGGTGGGGCGGAGTGCTGCTGGTGCTGCGTGGTTTGGGGCTGTGCTGAACATGTGGCCTTCAGTGTACTGGATTTTCGTTGGCGTGGTTTGCGTGCGTGCCAAACGACGCCGCGTCGCCCGCGTGCGGGCTGGACGTGCAAGGGCCAGCCGCGAAGTTCGGCGACGGCGGCTGTTTCCGCGCCGCCGAACGTCGGGCGTTCACTTCACCAGCGTGGCGACAAGAGTGATCTCGGGCACGCTCGCCAGCGCCTTGGACAGCGGGCAGCCCGCCTTGGCCTCGGCGGCGATCTTCTGAAACTGCTCGTCGCTGATGCCGGGAACCTTGGCGTTCAGCGTAAGCGCGATGCGGCTGATCTTGAAGCCGCCGGATTCGGCCATGAGGCGCACCTTGGCGGTGGTGTCCACCGTCTCGGTCTTGATGCCCGCGCCGTCGCAGGCGAACGAGAACGCCATCGCGAAGCAGGCCGCGTGCGCGGCGGCGAGGATTTCCTCGGGGTTGGTGGCCTTGCGGTCGTCGCCGAAGCGGCTGGCGAATCCGTAAGGCGCCTTGTTCAGTGCACCGGTTTCGGTGGAGATTTCTCCCGTGCCTTCCTTGCCGGCACCTTGCCAGTGGACGGATGCGGATTTTTCTGCGGACATGGCGTACTCCTCGCTGTGGGCGAACCCGTAAAAAGTGGATCAGAACACAGGCGGCGGCACGAAGGAGTGGACGAATGGACATGCTCTGTCAGTCGATTCCTACGACCGTGCGCCGACACTGCGGCCCCCACCTTACCAAACGTTAATGAAAGCTTTATCCACGGCCGGAAGTGCCCTGCCTAGCATCGCGTCCATTGATGAGCACGAGGTGTGAAGTGAACAAGCAAATGGCGAGACAAGGCAAATGGGCGGGGCGCGTTCCCGCAGTCGCGTTGGGGCTGACGGCGAGCCTGTTGCTCGGCGTGACGCTGTCGGGGTGTGATGCGTCGTCGGCGGCCGCCGCCGCAGCGACCGAGGCGCGGCAACCCGGGAAAGCGAACAACGACGCCAACCGCGATGCCAATCGTGATGCCAACCGCGACGTGGTGCGGCTGGAATCCGCATCGGTGAAGATGCTGGGAATCGAACCTGTGGCGGCCGCGAGTGGCACGCAGATGGCCTGGGCTCCCGCGCAGGTCGCTTTTGTGGAAGACCGCACTGCGGCGGTGTCGGTGCCGGTGGCCGCGCGCGTGGTGTCCGTTCAGGCGCATGTGGGCGATGTGGTGAAGGCGGGCGACGTGCTCGCCACGCTGGTCAGTCCCGATGCCTTGCGCACGCGCCATGAGCTGGCGGCGGCAAGGACCGCGCGCGACGTGGCCGCCGTGGAGGCGCAGCGCTACCAGACCATGGTGGACAAGGGCGTGGGGATCGACGTGGACCTGCGCGCCGCGCAGGCCAAGCTGCGCGAATCGGGCCAGGAGCTGGCGCGCGCGTCCGGTACCGTGGCGCTGCTCGGCTCGGGCGATGGAGACAGACTGGTACTGCGCGCGCCACGTGCGGGCGTGATTGCCGAGCGCAAGGCGCAAGTCGGTGCCGCCATGGATGCCGGAGCCGCGCTGTTCACCATCGGCGATCCGGGCGTGATGAACGTGGTCGCGCAGGTGTTCGAGAGCGATCTGCAGGGCGTTGCCGTGGGCAGCCCGGTGCAGGTCGAAGCGCCGCAGATCACCAAACCGATGGCAGGCAAGGTGCGCTATCTGGGTGCCACGCTCGACAAGGACTCGCGACGCGCGTCGGTGGTCGTCGATCTCGATCAGCAGAATCCCGCGCTGCGCGCCGGCATGCAGGTGAAGGTGGGCGTGCAGACATCGAGCGCGCACGAGATGATGATTCCCGTGACCGCCGTGCTCATCAAGGACGAAAGCCGCAGCGTGGTTTTCGTGCAGCGCTCGGAAAACGAGTTCGAGGCGCGCACTGTGCAGCTGGGCCGTCCCACACGCGGCATGGTGCCGGTGATCAGTGGCTTGCAGCCGGGCGAGAAGATCGTCGTCAAGGGCGGTCTGCTCTTGGATGGCGCAGCCAACCAGCTCCTGTGACATGAAGTACCCCCTGAGTCGCTTCGCGCCTTCCCCCTCAAGGGGGACGCCGCCAGTGGCCCGGCAAAGCCGGTTCCACGGCGTCCGCTGGCATGGCCTGCTCCGCGGCCTTCGGATCGAAAACACCGGGATGGTGTTGACAAGTGCGCTCTCGTTGAGCCGAAAACAAGAACAAGGCAGGAAGAAGTCCGCATGCTGAATTCCTTCATTTCCTTCGTGGTGCACCGTCGCCTGCTGGCGTTGTGCGCCACGGCGCTGATCGCGATCTATGGTGTCTGGTCGTATCTGCATACCGCCATCGAGGCCTACCCGGACGTGACCAACGTGCAGGTCGGCGTGATCGCGCAGGCCCCGGGCCTCGCGCCCGAAGAGGTCGAGCGCCAGATCACCCAGCCGCTGGAGCGCGAGCTCAACGGCACGCCGGGGCTGGTGTCGCTGCGCTCCGAGAGCTACTTCGGGCTCGCGATGATCAACCTCGTCTTCAACGATGACGCGGTGAGCTTCAACGCGCGCGCCGAGGTCTCGCAGCGCCTGCCGCAGGCCGATCTGCCGCCGGGCGTGACGCCCGAGATGGCGCCGGACTACACGCCGCTCGGCAAGATTTTCTACTACCGTCTGGAGAGTGACCGCCACACGCTCGCGCAGCTGCGCACCGAGCAGGAATGGCATGTGGTGCGTGTCCTGAAACAGGTGCAGGGCGTGGCCGACGTGGTGAGCGTGGGCGGCTTCGTGAAGGAGTTCCACGTCGAGGTCGATCCCGAAAAGCTGTATTCGCTGGGCCTGTCGATCGACGACGTGAGCGATGCGCTCGCCAAGTCCAACCGCAACGTCGGTGGCGGCCTGATGCGCCGTGGCGAACAGTCGCTGATCGTGCGCGGCATCGGTCTGCTCAAGTCGCCCCAGGAGATCAACGAGGTCGTGGTCGCCATGCGCGGCGGCGCGCCGGTGACGATCGGCGATGTGGCGCGCGTGGTGCAGTCGCACACGCCGCGTCAGGGCTCCGTCGGTCAGAACGAACACGACGACGTGGTGCAGGGCATCGTGCTGCTCAAGCGCGGCGAGAACCCGTCCGTGGTGCTCGACGACATCCATGCCAAGGTGGCCGAACTCAACAGCGGTGGCCTGCCCGAGGGCATGCACATGACCACCAATTACGACCGCTCCGATCTGGTCGGCCACACGCTGGCCACGGTGCAGCACAACCTGCTGTTCGGCGCGACGCTGATCGTGGCCGTGCTGTGGCTGTTCCTGCGCAGCGTGCGCGGCTCGCTGATCGTGGCGACGGTGATTCCGCTGTCGCTGCTGGTGGCCTTCATCGGCCTGCATCTGCTGGGCATGCCGGCCAACCTGATCTCGATGGGCGCCATCGACTTCGGCATCATGGTGGACGGGGCGGTGGTGCTGGCCGAGAACATCATCCGCAATGCGCGTTTGCGAAAACCGCAGACCGCCAACGACATGCGCCACATCATCATCGATTCGGCCGTGGCCGTGGCCAAGCCCACGCTGTTCGCGATGGCCATCGTGATCGCGGCGCTGATTCCGGTGTTCTCGCTGCAGAGCATCGAGGGGCGCATCTTCCGTCCGCTCGCGATGACCTACAGCTTCGCGCTGCTCGGCGCGCTGGTGTTCGCGATGGGGCTGGTGCCCGCGCTGTGCGCGCTGTTCCTCAAGCCCAAGCATGTAATGGTGGAAGAGCCCAAGATTTTTGACAAGGCCCATCATGGTTATCAGCATTGGATCGGCAAGGTGCTGGGCGCCGCGCGCAGTCGGGGCACGGTGCTGATCGTCTCGCTCGCGGTGCTGGTGGTGGCGGGCATTTCGGCCAAGTTTCTCGGCACCGAATTCCTGCCCGAGCTCGATGAGGGCGATGCCTATGTGCTGGTGCAGATGCCCGCGTCGATCTCGCTCGAGAAGGGGCAGGAAGTGCTGCGCGATGTGCGCGTGAGACTCAAGGCCTTTCCCGAGGTGATCTCGGTGACCACTGAGCAGGGCCGCCCCGAATCGGGCACGGACAACGAGACCATCAACCTGGCCAAGTCGCTGGTGCGCCTGAAGCCGCACGGCGAGTGGCGCAAGGGCCTGACCAAGCCCGAGCTGATCGAGCAGATGCGCGCGAGCCTCGGCGAAATTCCGGGTGTGGCCTTCAACTTCGCGCAGCCGATTCGCGACAGCGTGGAAGAGTCCACCTCGGGCGCGCGCGGCCAGGTGGTGCTCAAGGTGTTCGGGCCCGACATTCCGACGCTGCGCTCCATCCTGCAGCAGACCATCGCGTCGACCAAGGACATTGAAGGCGTGGTCGATCTCGACCTGTATCGCGACGCGCCCGCGCCGCAGCTGCACGTCGAATTCGACCGCGCCGCGCTCGCTCGTCAGGGCATTGCGATGGAGACCGCGCAGAAGACGCTGGAGGTGGCGCTGGCCGGCAACATTTCCACCACGCTGTGGGAGGGCGAGTACCCCGTGCCGGTGCGCGTGCGCCTGCCGTATGTGGATCGCATGGACGAGGAGCGCATCCGCAACATCGCGATTCCGCTGCCCGATGGTGGTTCGGTGCCGCTGCACTCGGTGGGCAGCGTGGGCATCAAGATCGGCAATTCGTCGATCTTCCGCGAAGGCAATGCGCGCTACATGGCGCTGAAATTCAACGTCGAGGGTCGCGACATCGGCTCGGTGGTGCGCGACACGCTCGCCGCGTTCAACCAGAACGTGAAGATCCCCGATGGCTACCAGGCCGTCTGGGGCGGGGAGTGGGAGAACCAGCAGCGCGCCGCCGCGCGCCTCAAGGTGGTGGTGCCGCTGTCGCTGCTGATCGTGTTCGCGCTGCTGTTCAGTGCGCTGGGTCACGCGCGCAGCGCAGGCGTCATCTTGCTGTGCGCTCCGTTCACCATGGTGGGCGGCATCGCCGCGCTGCATCTCGCGCACATCGAGCTGTCGATCAGCGCGGCGATCGGTTTCATCGCGCTGCTGGGACAGGTCGCGCTGGCGGGATTGCTGGTGGTGTCCGCCGTGGAAGAGCTGCGCCGTCAGGGCATGCCGATGATGCAGGCGCTGATCGAAGGCACGGCCGAGCGCATGCGCTCCATCGTGCTGGTCGCCCTGCTCGCGCTGCTCGGCCTGTTGCCGATGGCCGTGTCCACCGGCGTGGGCAGCGAGACGCAGCGCCCGTTTGCATCGGTGATCGTCGGCGGCATGGTGATCCTGCCGATCGTCGCGCTCGTGCTGCTGCCGGTGCTGTATCTGCTGCTCGGCCCCAAGAACATGTTGACCCAGGAAGAAATCGATGAAGGCGCTCAAGATGACTAAGACTTACCGCTGGGTGGCCGCAGCGTCGCTGTGGGTCTGCGGTGCATGGCCCCTTGTGGCCGTGCATGCGGCGGATGCGGTCCATGCGCCGGTGGCGGGCACGGCCGGCCCATCCTCATCCTCATCCCCATCGTCCATGCCGCAGCAGCCCGTGACGATGGAGGAGTACCTGCGCCTGGTGGTGCGCAACCAGCCGGCGTTGGCCGCCAGCCGCCTCGAGACCGGACTCGCGCGCGCCGATACGGTGACGGCGTCGGCGTTTCCCAATCCCGTCGCGTCGGCCTATGGAAAGCCCGGCGAGCATGGTGTGGGCATCGAGCAGCCGATTCCCATCTTCGGTCAGCGCGGTCTGCGCATCGAGAACGCGAAGAAGGGCGAAATCACCGCCGCCGCGCATGTGGAGCTGGCGGTGAACGCGGCGCTGAACGATGCGGCTCAGGCCTTCAACGAGCTGCTGGTCGCGCAGCAGCGCGTGCAGGTCTGGCAGGACGCGCAGCAGTCGCTCGCCAAGGCCGCGTACATCGTGCGCGGGCAGATCGAAGCGGGCGCGCGCAGCCGCTATGACGGCGCTCGTCTCACGCTGCAGGAAGCGCAGATGAAGATGCAGGTGGCCAAGGCGAATGCCGCGCTCATGGCGGCCATCACCAACGCCGCCAAGGTGGCTGCCATGCCCACCTGGCAGGTGCGTGCCGAGGGCTCGCTCCAGACCTTGGAGCAGGTGCCGGTGCCCGATTTCGATACCCTCTGGAACCAGTCCAGCACGCGTCTGCCCGCGCTGCGAGCGGCGCAGGCAGAACTCGATCAGGCACGGCACAAGATCGAGGTCGCCAAGCGCGATGCCTATCCCACGCCGAGCGTCGGGGCGACCCGCGTGAAGAGCCGCAGCGACGGCAGCTATACGCAGTGGGGGGTGTCGGTGGAGATTCCGCTGTTCGACCGGAACAAGGGGAATATCGATCACGCGCGGATGGAGGCCGAACAGGCCGAGCTGCGCTGGCAGGCCGCGCAGCAGGAGGCTCAGGCGGCGCTGTTCAGCGCATTGCAGCAGCTGCAGCTCAAGCGTGAAAGCGTGCGGGCGTATGAGCAGGAGGGGCTCGCGCAGATCGAGCCGCTCAAGCGGATGTCCGGGGATGCCTACAAGCTGGGCCAAGGAGGGGTTCTTGAGCTGATCGATGCGCTCAGTTCCATCAGCGAGCATCGGCTGGAGTATCTGGATCTGGTGAAGGATTATCTGGATGCGGAGTGGCAGGTGCGGTTGTCTAGTGGGAATGTGCCTTCGCTGGATTGATCTTTTGGGCCTTTGCTGATTAGCTGATTTTTTGAGTTCTGAGGCCGGGACTGCCCCCGGCGGGGCAGTAACTTTTTGGTCTTGCCCAAAAAGTCACCAAAAATGCGCTTGTGGATACGGGGTCACGCGGCAGAACTCACTGCGCGACTGCGTCGCTCCGTTCGGACAACCGCCGCGAGTCAGAGGTTTCCCAAGAGGGGCGGCACTTCGCTTCGCTCGTGCTGCATCTCTGCGCACGTATAGTGGGGGATCGGTTCTCTTTGCTGTTTTTTCATGTACCGCTATCTCATCATCGAAGACGACGCGCTCAACGCCAGCTACATTGCGGACGGGTTGCGCGAGCAGGGGGCGCAGGTGGCGGTCTGCGGGGATGGGGTGCAGGGCATTGCGCTGGCGGTGGGGGAGCAGTGGGATGTGATCATTCTGGATCGCATGCTGCACGATGAGTTCGACGGACTGCAGATCCTGCAGACGCTGCGGGCGATTGGAAAGACGACTCCCGTGCTGGTGCTTTCGGCGCTGTCGGCCACCGATGAGCGGGTGCGGGGGTTGAAGGCAGGGTGTGATGACTACCTCACCAAGCCGTTTGCGTTTTCCGAGCTGTCGGCGCGGTTGGAGGCGTTGATGCGGCGGGCGCAGGTGCCTGCGCCCGTGCGCGAGATGAAGCTGGCGGATCTGCGGATCAACCTGATGACGCGCAGCGCGGATCGCGCTGGCGTGCCGCTGGCGCTGCAGCCGCGCGAGTTCCGGTTGCTGGCGTTTCTCATGCAGCACGCGCACCAGATCGTCACGCGCACCATGCTGCTGGAGTCGGTGTGGGACTACCGCTTCGATCCGCAGACCAACGTGATCGACGTGCACATCAGCCGCCTGCGCGGCAAGGTGGACAAGGGGTTTGAGCCGGCGCTGATCCACACCGTGCGCGGCGTGGGCTACAGCCTGACGGATGCGCCGCAGCGGCTGCCACAGGGCGCCTGATGGCGGGAGGCGACTGATCAACATGTCCACGCGCGCCAAGCCCTGGAGTTCCACCGCGTTTCGCCTTGCGCTGCAGTTTGCGGGGCTGATGGTGCTGACCATGGCCATCGTGCTCGCGGTGTTCTACGTGCAGACCGTGGGCGTGCTGCGCGTGCGGGTGGATCGGCAGGCCGAGACGCATCTCAAGCGCCTTGTGGAGCATGCACAGAAGAATGGGCAGCAGTCGCTGGAGGCCGAGATCCGTCAGACGCTCGAGGATGGAGTGAACACGGATACCGAGATCATCATCCTGATGGATGGACATGGCGCGCCAGTCATCGGCAACGCGAGCGTGGTGCCGCAGCGGCGGCTCACCACCATGGGCATGCGCGAGCTCAAGGTGCGTCGCGGGGGGCACATCGTGACGGGACGGGTGTCGGTGGCCGAGCTGCCGAGCGGGCAGTTTCTCGCGGTGGGGACGGACATGCAGCAGCAGCGCGACATGGAGGATCTGGTCGGCCGCGCGAGTCTGATGGCTGCAGTGATCGCGTTTTTCATGGCGATCGGCGGTGCACTCACGTTCCGACGTGTGGTGGACGAACGCGCCGCAGCGATCCGCAGCACCATGGCGCGGGTGGCTGCGGGCGATCTGAGCCAGCGCATTCCGGTGGCTGGACGCGATGATGAATTCACGCTGCTCAATCGCGACATCAACAGCATGCTCGACCGGCTCGAGCAGCTCATGGAGGGCATACGCCACGTCTCCAACACCATCGCGCACAACCTGCGCACGCCGCTCACCCGTATCACGCTGCAGCTGCGCAATGCGCGCCAGCTCGGACCCGAGGAGCAGGCGGCGACGCTTGCGCGCGTGTCGGGCGAGGTCGAGGAATTGGGCGTCGTGTTCGACAAGCTGCTGCAGATCGCCGAAGTGGAAAGCGGCACCAGCCGCGCGAGCTTCGCGCCGGTGGACATCAACGCGCTGCTGCTGGACGTGGCGGAGTTCTACGAGCCGCTGCTCGACGATGGCGATGGCACGCTGCAGGTGGAGGCGCAGCCCGGTCTCTCGGTGCTTGGCGACGGCGATCTGATTGCGAGCGCGGTGGCCAATCTGCTGGACAACGCGATCAAGTACGGCGGTTCGAGCGACGCGGAAAGCCATGTGCGGCCAGTGCATATCGTGGTGACCGCAAGGCGCGCGGCCTCGGGTGTGGAGATGCTGGTGCAGGACAACGGCCCCGGCGTGGACCCGCAGGCCATCGAGAAGATGACCCGCCGTTTTTTCCGCGCGCGCAAGGACCGCAGCGGCTACGGCCTTGGCCTTGCGAGCGTGAATGCCATCGTGCAGTTGCATGGCGGACGGCTCGACTTCACGAATCTGCCGCAGGGTCTGCAGGCGCGCATCTGGCTGCCGGAGCTGCCCGCGCCCATGGCGGTGGCTTCGGCCTAGGGAGCCTCTGCACGAATGAGATCGACGCGTGCCAGCGCAGCCTCGGGCGGTCGTCTGCGTTGAACATCCCATCCCGATCTGCATCCAGTCGCTTGACGGTCAATTGGTGCAGAGGCTCCCTAGCGGCGCTCCCGCGTGCTGTACCAGCAGATCAGCGAGCCGAGCGTGACCAGCGCCACGCCCTGCCAAAAGCTCCATGAGGGCGTGACGTTCAGCCACACCGTTCCCACCAGAGCCGAAAGCACGGGCGTGAAATACGAGCCCACGGCCATCACGGTGAGGTCGCCATGGCGGATGCCGTAGTCCCAGCAGCTGTAGCCCAGCGCGGTGAGCCCGCCGAGCGCAGCGAGCTGCAGCAGTGCGGGCACGGTGAAGTGCATCGCCGGTTCGTCACTGAACGCATGGTGCAGCCACAGGCACAGCGAAACGCCCCAGAGAAACAGTGACAGCGCATTCGCACCTCGTCCGTACAGGCGCGCCAACACCGAATAGCAGGGCCAGAGCAACGCGGCGGCGAACGCCAGACCGTAGGCCAGCGGATTGCTTCGCACATTGGCCCACAGGCCCGCGATGGAGAACTGACCGTCGCCCTGCAGCACCATCACGATGCCCAGCATGGCGAGCAGCACGCCCGGAACCAGTCCCCAGCGAAAGCGCTGCAGCCCGAGCGCGGTCGCCAGCACCACGGTGAGGCTGGGCCAGAGGTAGTTGATCATGCCGAGCTCGAGCGTCTGCGTGCGGTCGCTCGCAAAGCCGATGGACAGCGCCAGCCCGATCTCATATGCCACGAAGATCAGCCCGCATCCCCAAACATAGACCGGGTTCCAGGCCCGCAATTGCGACCATTTCGGCAGGCCGAAGCGCAGACTGACCAGCAGCGCGCTCAGTGAAAAAACGCTTGCCGCACCGCCCACCGGGCCCAGATGCTCGGCCACGCTGCGGAACAGACCGACCGATGTTGACCAGCACAGGATCGCCGCAAGGCCGATCAGCGTGGCGCGGGAGGAGGGCGCGGACATGGATGTGTATCCAGCGCGAATCAGCGCGGGCGCCGCGCGCCATACGCGCAGAATCCGGGCTTGGGGCTCTTCTTTTGCGGATGCAGCCGGCAGGTCTCCGGCCGCGTTTCATACACCGTGCAGAGGCGCGTCTTTTCGTCCAGAAAATTGCAGTCCCCGCTCGCGCGGCGGCCCATGGTGAAAATGGTGTTCTTGTGGTTGAAGTGGTCGATGACCTTCATCTTCAACAGGCGCTTGGCGATCAGCTTGACATCGACATGCTCGACCTCGAACGCATCGACGATGCCAAGACGCACCAGATCGGAGAGCTGCACTTCCAGCGGCATGGTGCAGCAGTTGGCGGCGCAGGTGTCGCACATGCCTGCGCGGTAGCGTTGCCAGGTCTCGACGCGGTCCACGTCTACGATGGCGATGGGGGATCTCATGATGGTGTTGCTCTGTCAGCGCTGGCTCGAAGGGCGAAATTGTAGAGAACTTGTCTACGGAGCGCCTGGAGCGGGGTGCTGTGCGGCCATCATGAGGACCGGTGAAATCGAGTGGGTCAGCGCCAGCAGTCCTTCACCGTGCCGGGTTTCCCAGCTTCCATGCCCTTGGCGCCGAGTGCATTGAGCGTGAAGTTGCCGCATTTTTTGTCGGCAACTTGCGCACCATTGCGCGTCGCCGTCAGTGTGTAGCCATTGTCGGCCGTGATGGTCAGCTTGTAGTATTCACGCTCCGAAAGATCGCCATGTCCCAGTCTCAGATCAGAGACGGTGGTCGTGTAGCTGCCATTCTGCGCACGCCAACGCTCCTGCTTGGCCGCCGCGTCGCTCAATAACGCCATGCCTTCGGTGCGCCGTGAGCGGATCACATACTCCTGGTACGACGGGTAGGCGATGGCGGCCAGAATGCCGACCACCGCCACCGTGATCATCAACTCGATCAGCGTGAAGCCGCCTTCCCGGTGTATTTTTCTTCTGATTGCTGCTTTCATTTTTTGCACTTCTCTCTCCTCAAATTCTGCGGCGTCCGACCGGGCTCCGGCGGCATGCACCGGAGCCTTTGTGGGGCGGATTCCTGATGGGCCGATCGATCAGGTCGGCTGACGACGCCAGCTCTGGCGACCTCGCTCGACACCCGAGTTGACACCCAGTCCATCAGTTTTTCCGCCCGGCGGGATAGCCTTGCCGCCTGCGATGGTGGTCTTGCCCGGATCGAACTCCGTGCCATTCACGTCGGCGTTGTTGATCTGGTCGGAAGTATCGTATTTGCCGTCGTTGTTCATATCGAATGCCGTGAAGTCGGTCTTGCCGCCGTCGTTGGGGTCGATGGCATAGATGGTTCCAGTAATGCTTGCCTGGCAAGGGTCTTCCGAGGTGCGAATCGAGTTGAAGACAAGGCTCTTTCCATAGAGCTTCATGTCATACACCATTTGTTCACCGGTGCGCGGCAGGTCCACATACCAGCCCCAGCTGTTCACGTCGTCGTCGGTTGTGCCGCCACCGGTCTTGTACCAGGTGACCGCGTCGCCGGTCAGCTTGTAGTTGGTGGAGGCGGCGATGGCGGTGAACGTTTGCTGGTGCAGATCGTCACGCGTCTTGCTGGCGCTCGGTAGCGTCGCGGGGGCTGTCGTGCCCTTGGCGCTGTATCGATCCCAGATGCCGTACATGGTCTGTTGCTGTGTGCTTTCCTTGTCGGCATTGGAGAGGAAGCGGCCCGTCCCCACGATGACCAAATCGCCAGGGCCTGTGGGATGCTTGAGCACGTAGGGGGCGGCCGTGATCGGCTGGCGGGCTCCAGCCGTGGCTTTGTCGCGGGCAACAAACATCGTCTGTGCAGTCCAAGCGGTTGGAGCGCCACTGTTGAGATCGAAGCGCCAGAGGTTGCCGGCCAGATCGCCCGCATAGGCCATGTCGACCATACCGTCGGCGTTGTTGTCGATTGCGGACAGGCTCGAGAGGCCATTGCCAATCGGCAGGGACGCCGTGAGTTCGGTGGCCGTCATGCCTCCAGGGAGATCGAACTTGCGCAGGACGTTGCCATTGGCGATGTCGAGCACGAACAGATTGGCGTTGCCGGCGGTGCTGCTCAGGCCTTGATACCCGTTAGGCAGCAGAACCACCCACTTGCCGGATCCGCCATCGGCTGAATTGTTGAGTCGCGCGACGGTGGGCTGTGGAACGGCGTAGCCCATGTCGGTGCTTTGAGCCTCGCCGAATTCCCACAACAATTTGGGCGTCGTGGGATTGGTGACATCAAGCGCAAAGATCTGGCGGCCACCCGCTCCCATGTTGCCGATGAGTACCTTGTGCCAATCATTGCCGAAATAGACATCGGTGACGATGGGCGTGCCGTCCACGAAGTAACGGTGTGCCAGGCCTTTGGCCGTGCCGTAATTCGGAGACGTCAAGATGGACAAGGTCGTCTTCGCCGATGAAGGGACAAACGCGAACTCTTCCTTGCCGGTACCAGCATTGAACGCATGCAACATGCCGTCGTTGGAGCCGACATAGATCATCTCCGTGTTTGCGGCCTGTGACGTGAGGTAGGCTTCATATTTGGTCGTGCCTTCCAACTTGTCGGCCGCACCCGGGCGGTATCTTCCGCCGTTGACGCGCACCAGCGAGGAGTTCACGATGTCGCCGAGCACGTTGTATTTGTCCGAGGGGAGCTTGTGGCGCACGCGCACGGTGTTGTCGATATTTCCGCGGAGGAAATCGATGCGCTGTTCGGCCTTGCCATCTGCCGTCAACGTGGTGGGGTTGAGGTTGAGTGCAGTGATCCAAGCGGCGTCATTGGGGCGCCCGCTCATGACGGAGTACTTGAAGTCGACCAGTTCCGCAGAGCCGTCCGCCTTCTTGCTTCCATAGTAGATCTTGCGGTCACTGTAGCTCACTTTGGCCAGTTCTTCCGCTGCGCTCCAGGTTGTGGACTTGACTCCTTCCGTGATGTCCTTGCGGATCACGTCACCGCTCCAGAAATCGGCCTCGAACGAGGTATTGAAGACCGCCACACCATCGGAGAGGTCTGCGGAGGTTTGGCTCACATTGGCGGCAGTGACCGATGTGGTGTTTTGCAGGATGCTGTTGAACGCCTTGGTCATCTGGTCCTTCAGCGTGGTGGCGTTGGTGACAAGGAAGTAGTTGTCCGGATCGCCAGTCTTTTGATTGATCGACGGAGTATCCAGGCCGTACTTCGCTGCATACCAGAGGGGACCTTTGAGGAAGCTGCCCGACTCAGCAGTGCCGGGTGTGAACGAACGGATCGACTGGAGACCCAGGTTGGTGCATTCGGCAATATCTGCATCCGACAGACCGGCACGGGCACAGAATCCGGGTTGGCGGCCTTGAGGCGTGTTGTACTTGTAGAAGACAGAGCCCGTGTCCTTGTCACGCACGTCGAGGTACATGCCGTCTGCTGTGGTGCCGGAGATCACGTAACCCATATGCTGGCCGATGCCACCGGCTGCAAACTCGGAGATCAGATTGATCTTCACAGTCTTCCCGTCTTCCTGCAGAGCGATCACATAACGTGTGATTGCATCCATGTCATGGTCTGCGCCTTGCTCCACGTCTTCATAGTTGATGCGGAATTCGGCATATGCCCGACCGCCGTTGACATTCGCGTCCACATCGGCGGTGCCCGTGTTGGCGATCTTGTCGACGTAGAAGTCCACGATCTGATTGGTGGGCGTGAATTTCGTGTTGTCGATGTTGTAGCCGGTGACCGATTTCGCGAACGGTGCCACAGTGATGAATTTCCCGTCACCCACTGGGAAGCGAATTTCGGGTAGGGGTGATGCGATGGCCACCGAGTAGGTCATCATTTTGTTGTTCTTGTTTGTGCCTTTGCCGAAGACTGCGTTTTTGGCGGCAAAGCGAGCAACTGCGGCCGAATAATAGGTGCCTTCCTTGCTGGGCTCCAATGGAGACAGACCGCGAGCCCACGACAGGGCATTGATCGTTTTCACAGAAGGCGCCTGATCGGCGTTGTTCGTCTCGGATTGACCGATGAAGAACTTCTTGCCGTTGATGCCTTCATCCGAGCCAATTGAGTCCGCCTCCGTCGATGCGTTGAACCCACTCAGCGCGGCGATGTCGTTGGAGACATCGCTGTAGCGGCTGCCGGGCACTTTGCCATCGTAGGATGGGTTGATGTCGCTGATGACCGTCATCACTGGTTTGGCGCAATGCTCGTATCCGCCGCCACCACTGGATTTGGCCTTGTAGGGCGAGACCCAAGCAGGTTTGGAGAGGCCCAGCTTGGCGTCCTTGGTGCTGGACGCATTGCCATAGGCATAGGTGGGGTAGGCTTGGCTGGCCCCGCCGAAGTAGCGCAGGGTCTCGTACATCATTTCGCCGATGGGGTTGCCCCACATCGCGCAATCAGATGGATTGCCCAGCTTGCTGATCGCTTTGTCGGTGATCCAGCCACAGGTACCCCAAGTGGAGCCGTTGTAGCCTACCGAGCGTTGATGGTCGATGTTGTAGACGATGCCTTGCACTGAGGATTTGAACTGGCCGGTCACGGCGTCCACTTCATCGGCAAAATTGCCGATATTGCGGCGCAGTGTGCCGCCCGCGATGTTCTTTTCGTAGGAGCCGGTCAGCAAGCCGAAGTACATCTTTTCGCTTTCACCGAATTCATGCAGCAGCCCCGTTGGCTTGTACACGGTCTGACCACCCGCATTGGGGTAAGGCTTGCAGCTGGCTTCACGCAGTCCGTCGTTGTTCGCTCCTGCGGGGCAGACTTCGACACGCAGGTTGTAATCCACGATGGAATTGGCAGGCTGCTCTCGTTGCATGGCAAGGCCCCAACCGTCGCCTCCGCCCGTATCCAAGTGCCTGAAAGTGACGTTGAATGTGCCGGGGGAGTTGAACGTGATGGTCTTTGAATGGGCGTCAAAGGTCGCATCGGAACGGCCCTGCCCGTGTCCGCCATACCAGCCCCAGTTGGACGTTCCAATGGTGACATCCACCGAATCGTCACCATCGATGCCGAACTTGTAGGTGCCTGCAAGGGGGATGACGAGCTGTCCCGTTATCCGGGTCATGTAGTTGTTCTGCCCACATCCATTGGAACCGGTGAATGGGTTGTTGTCACCTCCGGTGACGTTGATGTCCGAGATCGACCCTGTACCGCAAAAATTGGCAGCAACGGCCAATGTGTCGAACTGCGAGTCCATTTGGCTCAGGTTGCCTGGAGCGCCAGGCGCGCCGGGACGGTTCCAGGTCGTGATGGTCAGGTTCTTGAATGAAGACGCAGGAATCGGGTCATAGACCTTGACCGTTGTGCTCTGGGTGCAGGACCCGGTGCCATCGCAATTGTTTTGTCCCGCATTGCCTTGTTGTGAAATCCAGTTCCAGATCTGAAAGCGTGAGTTGTCGAGAACACGCAGGTGCGTGATCACATCGGCTGTTTCCGTCGGTTCGCCGAGCGTGGTGACTGCGAACAGGTGGCGCGTGCCAAATGCAGGCTGCGTCAGCGGTGCGTAGTTCTCGATCTTGTAGACGTTGAAGTCACGCACGGGATCATAGGACTTGCCGGATGCATGCGCATCGCGCGTGATGTAGGCAGCCTGCAGCACAGTGCGGCCGGGCGTGGTGGTGTCGCCCTTGGTGTCGAGCGCGCGCGTGCCGCCGTAGAGCACGCGGCGGATGGCGTCCATGCGCGAGGTGCCCAGATAGTTCAGGAAGTCACCGCTCCATGCGTTCACGCACTGCTTCTTGTTGTCGCCGGTCGCAGCCGATACGGGCCTGAATACGCCCGCCACGCCGTTCACCGTGTCGGCTGTGTCATAGTTGTAGCAGACATTGCTGTTGAAGTACCCGTAATACGTGATCTTGTCCGGCTTGTACCCCACGTCGATCACGCCGTCTCCATCGAGATCGGAGGCGTCGTTGTAGGCTTCGTAGTACAGCTTGTGATCGCGTCCCATCACCAGCATGTTCAGCGGCGCGAGGGCCTGGCTCACGAACAGGGGCGTCTGCGACAGGGCCGAAGTCGTGCCTTGGGCCTGCACGAGCTGGCTGCCCACCAGCAGCAGGGCACCGGCGGCGATCGCCGTGGCCTGCAGCGTGTGGATCATCCTCGCGGACGGAGGACGCTTGGGGGTAGTTGCATGTGTCATGGTTGCTTCCCTCTTCTTGCCGGCTTATTTGATGAACATGTTGATGCTCGAGCGCAGGCACAGGCCGTCGGGTCCGCAGGTTTGTGCGGTGTCCTTTTCGGTGGCTTGGGCGTTCACTTCGTGGTACTCGGTGCAGCCCACGGTGGAGACGTCGAGTGCCGATGTGGCGCTGCCGCCCTTGGGGCATTGCGTGTCGATGAAGCGCGGGTACCAGTAAGCGGAGTTCTGGCGCGTATCGGTGGGTTTGCTGGACAGGTCGGCGTATTTCGCGCTGATCGTGGTGAAGTCGGTGCCCAGCAGCAGCGTGTCCGCTTTCGCATCCGACACGAAGCATGGAATCTGGGTGATCACGGCGGTTGAGCCGTTCGTTCTGGTCACGGTACTCACTGGCGACGTGACGCCATCGCACTTCTTGAGCGGATAGGCGTGGGTCAGGATCACGCGCTCGCCTTCGCGCAGCGTGCCATCGGCGACTTCATAGAGGCGCTGGTTTTCAAGCATGTTGGCGGTGATGCGCGACTCCATCGTGACGCCGCGCATGGCCACCACGCCCAGCAGCAGCACCAGCAGGATCATGATCATGGAGACGATCAGCGCGGCGCCATGCTGACGCTGGCGCTGAAGCGCGCGGCCATGCCGAAGCGGGGTGGAAAATGGAGCGGCTTTCATGGCATCAGATTTCTCAGAGTGAGGCTTCCAGAGGCCAACTGATAGAGCTGGCTTCCGTCGGCATTGCACGATGTGGCGGTGCCACCGGCTTCGGCCCAGCGCGAGCAGACAGTCGACGCCATGCCCTGCGTGACCTTGCCGGTGCTGTTCATGAGGATGGCGTAGCGCAGCGAGCGGATGACCTCGTGCGATGCGGGAACCGCCGTCTTGTACGCGGAGACATGCCGCCCCTTGGAGGGATCACTCATGTCGTCGATGCCGAATTCGAAGTGCACGTCGCGGACGCCATCGGCCACCTGCACGGCGCTGGTGGTGGCCTGGCCGGACTGGCAGACCAGAGAGCCGTCGGAGAGCGTGTAGCGCTCCACGAACAGGCCGGTGCCGGCTGCGGGCGGCACATAGGGGCCGGCGAACGCGCCCAGGCCCGCGGCCGCTCCACCGCAATCGGTCTCGGCGTCGTCGCGCGCCTGATAGCGCAGGCACAGCGACTTGTCGTCGGGCGCGTAGATGGCCTGGCCTACGTCGAACTGGCAGGCGTTCGTGGCGTTGGCTGCGCCATCGGCGGGGAAGGCTTCCGCAATGTCCTGAGTGGGATCGCGGCGGTACCCGGCCTTGGTGAGCTCGTTGTCGAGCACGTTCAGCGCGTAGCGCGAGTTGTTCAGGTTCTCGCTCTGTCCGACGCGGAAGTTGACCGTGGAGAGACCACGCACATAGATGGTCGTCGCGACCAGCACGATGAAGAGGCCGATGGCGATCGACACCATCAGCTCCACCAGCGTGACGCCGCGCTGCCACGCGCGGGCCGCGCGGCTGGTGGGCTGTGAAGGTCTTGCGCGCATGATCGCCTCAGAGCCGCGAGCGCAGCGTAAAGGTGCAGAACTCATCGTTCTCTCCATCTTTGTCCAGACATTGACCCTTCTTCATGGGCCAGGCCACCGTGACGGTGATGATTCCCGCGCTGGTGGCAGTCACCGAAAATTTCTCCAGAACGTCGGTGTTGGCTGCAAGCTCCGGCATCAGCGTCTTGGCGCGCTCGCCCCAGCAGCCCACGCGCTTGGCGGCCTCGGTGCTGAGCGGCTTGCAATCGTTCGGCGTCACCGAGGGCATGTCGTCACCGGCCTGCTTTTCGTAGCCACCCAGCTTGTCCTTGGGCAGGCCGTTGGCTTCGAGAATGTTGGCGGTGTCGCTGCGCATGGTCTCGAGCAGCTCAGTGGCCACCATCGACGCCATCTGGCGGCGCTCGGTGTCCATCGTGAAATCGACTGAACGCACATGCATGCCCGCCGCGCCCAGCAGACCGAGCGTCACGACGAGCACGGCGACCAGCACTTCGATGAGACCGGCGCCGCGCTGGCGGGAGGGAAGGGGAGAATGAGGAACTGGCATGGATCGGTCGCTCCGGATGGATCAGCAGGTGCTGCCTGCGGGCTTGCGCTCCTGGCGCACCAGACCCGCACGGGTCACGGAAATGCACTGCACGCGCGAGGCATGCGGAGCCGTCAGCGCGAGTCCGTAAGGCGGGTCAGCCAGCGAAATCAGCTTGGCCGTGCCGGTGGAGTCGAACTTGACGCCCGCTGCGGAATTGGCCGTCGGGGTCACCACCACGCTGTCGGGCAGGACGACCTCGCGCAGCACGTCGCTGCCGAGCTTGGCCGACCAGGTCTGGGAGGCGGCGGTCAGGCTGGCCTCCGAGCGCTTGTAGATCGCCTCGGCGCGCACGTACTGCAGCAGCGTCTGCAGTTCGGACGCCGAAGAGCTCACCCGGCTGTTGGCGATGGCCGTGGTGAAGGAAGGTGCCGCCAGCGTCGCGAGAATGGCGACGATGGAGATCACGACCATCAGTTCGATGAGCGTGAAACCTGCAGTCCGGCGCTGTGCTGCGAATCCATTCATGGTGTGCGGAGCCAGCCCTTGAGCCAGCCTGTGATGTTGCGGTTTAATTGATTACTATTGATACATAGTCTTCAATACTTTACGCATCCGCTTATCTATCGCACATACCGGTTATCGGTTGCCGGTGACCGATTGTCACTGCGCATTGAAAAAATGACGTCAATTAATAATATTTATAAATTGACTTGCATCAGATCCGGTTTGTCCGATCTGGACACGTCATCGCATGGAAGGCCCGCGTGAGCGGCGGCGTGAGAATTCCCGCAATGGAGACATGTGGACAGGGCGGAATGGCGTGGGATGGCTTGGATATCCCAGTGCAATGCACAGGGTGCGAATGGGTTATGAACAGTGTTGTCCACACTGCTGGCGGAGCCCAAGGGGGCTGAGGTCCCGCCGACGGACGCTCGATCAGCTCTCGCTCAGGAGGCGGAGAGCCAGAAAGGATCAAGCATGCGCCACGTGGTCATGGCACTCCGGGAGGCCTCGACCCTGTCCTGCAGTCAGGGCGTCACGAACTGCGGCGCCGCGTTCAGCGCATCGATTTCCGTTTCATGCTGCTCGCTTTACGCCACGCGCTGCTGAAGATGCTCGCCGCAGTCGCCACTCGCACACCCACGGATTTTCACCAGTTGGTGCATTTTTGCGGGTGCATTCGCCAGCACCTGTTGTTCAATGGATAAACACTGCTTATGCACATGCTTATCTACATGGTTATCCCGGGGTATCCCACTCTGTGGCCATCCCAAGCAGGCCCCAGGTCCAATTCCACCCCTATGTGGACAGATTCGCAGAAGTCACTTCCCACATAGTTATGCACAGATCGGTTGGGTTGATATTCTTCTGTTCATTTCAAGCATCCGGCTCGCGGAATGCGATTGCAATTCATTGATATGAAAGGAAAATAGGAGATTGACGATTTGTGAATTCGCTGTGGGAAAAATGGACAAAGCTGTGGAAAAGGCTGTTGATTTTTCAGGCGCGTACTGGGTTTGCACACAGCTGTGCGCTACCCGGTGACGGCATCCCAGTTCAATCCGAATTTGTGCAGGTACTTGCGCAGGCGATCCGCGTCGTTCGCCACCGCCTTGTGCTCGCGAGACTTGTCGAACAAACGGCGCCCCGCCTCTGACAGCGTGCGCGATTGGCGGCAGACCTCGATGACGGACTGCAGCTGCAGTCGGTCAAAGCAGTCGAGCGCGGCGAGCCGGGCTTCGGGCAGCAAGTCGGCCAGATCGACTCCGTCGGTCTGTGCGCTTGAGGCGGGCGGTTCGCCATCCGCGTGCTGCCACAGCCATTGCAGGCGGCTGATCTCGGCCTGCACCTGCTCGACCGAGATGCGGCCACCCTCGGCCAGCGTGGCAAGGCGGGTGACGCTGGCGGCCAGGTCGCGGAAATTGCCGGACCAGGGCGCATCCGTGGAGTTGGCGAAGCGCAGATAGGCGGCGCGCGCCTCGGCGTTGAAGCGCACGTTGCGGCCGATCTCGGTGGACGAGCGCGCGAGCATGTGGTCGACGTTGGGCTCGATGTCTTCGGGCCGGTGCGCGAGCCCCGGCAGCGTGTAGGCCCAGAGGTTGATGCGCGCGAACAGGTCTTCGCGAAAGCGGCCCTCGGCCACGTCCACGCGCAGATCGCGATTGGTGCCGACGATGAGCTGGAAGTCGCTCGAGACCTCCTTGTCGCTGCCCATCGGGAAGAAGCGCTTTTCCTCCACCGCTTTCAAAAGCATGGCCTGCTCGTCGAGACCCAGCTCGCCGATTTCGTCAAGAAACAGCACGCCCTGGTGGGCTGCGCGCAGCAGTCCCGCGCGGTCCGCCGCCGCGCCGGTGAACGCGCCCTTCCGGTGGCCGAACAGCGTTGAAGCCGCGCCGTCGCCGCGCAGCGTCGCGCAGTTCACTTCGACGAAATCGCCGTCGATCTGATGGCGTGCCTTCTTGAGCTCGTACATGCGCCGCGCCAGATGCGACTTGCCCGCGCCGGTGGGGCCGGTGAAGAGAATCGGCGCCTTCGAGCGCACCGCCACGCGCTCGATCTCTTCGATCAGCTTGTTGAAGCGGGCGTTGCGCGTGGCGATGCCGCTCTTCAAGAAATCGATGGCCTCTTCCTTGGCCTGCGTGAAACGCTGCGCGAGCCCGTCGTAGCGCGAGAGGTCGAGATCGATGAGCGCCAGCTCGCCGGGCGCGCCGGCCTTCTGTTTGCGCGGCGGCGAGGTCTGCAGCAGCACGCCGGGAATCTGGCGTGACTCCACCATCAGGAACATGCAGATCTGCGCGACGTGCGTGCCGGTGGTGATGTGCACCCAGTACTGCTCGTTCTCGGGATCGAATCGGTAGTTGCGCGCCCAGTCGTAGAGGGCCGCGTACATCTCGCCGAAATCCCAGGGGTCGCTCACCTCCAGCGGCACGAGGTTGACCTCGGTGTCGGGCGACACATTGGCGATGTCGGCCACCAACTGGTTCGCGAGCGTCATGTATTTGCGCGAATAGATCAGCTCGAGGCGGTCGATCAGCCGGTCCTCATGCTGGACCAGCGACACCGTGGGCCGCCACTTCTCCCAGCGCCCCGCGCCCAGCCCGGAGTCGAGCTGGGTGCCCATGAAGCCGATGGCGACGGTCTTTTTGGTCATATTCAAATTTCTAGAAGACTAGACAAAATTCTAGCCTTGTCAGAAAGCCGCGCTGATGAAAATTTGCGCAAAAAATACATTTTTGAAAATAACTGAATCAAATCAATAGCTTGTGGTGATTTTGTTGTCGCGATTGAAAAGTTGGCACACCCGTTGCAATGAAGAAGGCACAGACGAACTGAATGAATCAACAACAACCCAACCAACGGTGAAATGAACCACTAAAGCAAGAAGGAAAGGAAAGTCATCATGGTCTTCAAGCAACTCTTCCCCACCCGCAAGGGCGCCGCGCTGCCTGCGGTCGATGCGCTGAACCGCGAAGGTTCGGCGGCATATGCCTACAGCCCGCGCCACCAGCTCGCGCAGATCGCGGTGACCGGTTGCCTTGGCCAGACTTTCTACGCCAGCGCCGAGAACCAGCTCGATCAGCTTCTGGATCTGACCCGCACGGTCGACGAGGCCTTCATCGCCAGGACGGCGGTCTATGCCCGCGAACGCGGCTACATGAAGGACGTGCCCGCCACGCTGGCCGCGATGCTCGCCGCGAAGGATGTGGAGAAGCTCTCCCAGATCTTTCCGCGTGTGATCGACAACGGCAAGATGCTGCGCAACTTCGTGCAGGTGCTGCGAAGCGGCGCCATGGGTCGCAAGTCCATGGGTTCGCGTCCCAAGAAGCTGGTGCAGAACTGGCTGCTGACCGCGACGGAAAAGCAATTGCTGAACGCCTCCGTGGGCAACACGCCATCGCTCGCCGATGTGGTGAAGATGGTTCACCCCAAGCCTGCAGAAAGCTGGCGCGCCGCATGGTTCGCATGGCTGATCGGCAAGCCGTTCAACGAGGCCGATCTGCCGCCCATCACCCAGGCGTTCGAGCGCTTCAAGCGCGACAACGCGAACGGTGTGATCTCGACCGATGTGCCCGATGTGCCGTTTCAGATGCTGACCGCACTGACGCTGTACAGCAAGCAGTGGGCCGAGATCGCGAAGAACGGATCGTGGCAGATGGTGCGTCAGAACCTGAACACCTTTGCACGCAACGAGGTGTTCAAGCTGCCGGGAATGACCGAGCTGATCGCCGCGAAGCTGCAGAACGCCAATGCCGTGGCCAAGTCCCGCGTGATGCCTTATCAGCTGCTTGCGGCTTTCAAGGCGAGTGACGAGAAGGTGCCTGCCGCCGTGCGCAACGCGCTGCAGGATGCGATGGAGCATGCGATCGCCAACGTGCCCGGCTTTGCCGGCCATGTGGTGGTGTGCCCCGACGTGTCCGGTTCGATGAGCAGCCCGGTGACGGGTTACCGCGCCGGAGCGACGACGGCGGTGCGCTGCATCGACGTGGCGGGGTTGATGGCGGCGGCCGTCCTGCGCAAGAACGGCAACGCACGTGTGCTGCCGTTCGAGAACAAGGTGGTGAAGCTGGAATTGAACGGTCGCGATTCGGTGATGACCAACGCGCAGAAGCTGGCGAAGATCGGCGGCGGTGGAACCGACTGCAGCGCGCCATTGGAGATGCTCGCCAAGGAAAAGGCGGAGGTGGATCTGGTGATCATGGTCTCGGACAACCAGTCCTGGATGGACGGTGTGAACCGCGGCGCGACGCAGACCATGCTGGCGTGGGAGCGCATCAAGCAACGCAACCCCAAGGCGAAGCTGGTGTGCATCGACATCCAGCCGTACGGAACGACGCAGGCGATGGAGCGTGACGACATTCTGAATGTCGGCGGATTCAGCGACGCGGTGTTCGATGTGGTGGCCGCGTTTGCCGCTGGCAAGCTGGGCACCGCACACTGGGTGGGCGAGATCGAAAAGATCGTGCTCACCCCGCAGTAAGAAGTGACTGATCGACTGATCATCCGTCGCTGACGAATGCGGATGGGACTACAAACCCACTGTCAGGTCTCATCAAGTCCTGGTCGTCAGCGGCGGATGTTCACAACAGGAAGGAATTTGAGGTTTGACGCGAATGCATGCAGGACTACAAAGGATCGCCAGGGGTTCGAATCCCCAGCCGGGCAACCGGCCTCGGCTATGTCTTGCAAATCCTTGTCGCGTCTCTTTGTTGGAAAGAACCGTTTTGATGGTCTGACCATGAATGCAGGTGGAACTACATTTAATTTCGTTGTCGCGGGTTCGAGTCCCGTCAGCGCCTCGCTAGAGGTCTGTAGCTCAGTGGGTAGAGCCCGAACACGTTTCACCGATTCCTTGTCATGGTCAGGCAATCACTTCGAACTGACAACACAGAAGTAAGGAGACAGAAAAAGTTTGAAGGTCCTGCGGCGAATGCAGGTGGAATTACAGCTTTGGGTGCTCGTGATGCAGGTTCGAGTCCTGCCAACGCAAGTTGTAGCTCAATCGGATAGAGCACGAAAAATTTCACCATCACTTGTCGTTGCGGGGCTTTCCATCCTCTGGAAAACGAATACGGGCATGCAGGCACAGAAGGGAGCGCCACTGCCAAAAATGATTGTTATACATGCCGGCAGTCCGGGTAACACCGGGCGGGGCGGGCAAGTCGGTTGACGAGCAAGGTTGAGGATGCAGGTGCTGGCTCCGATGACGGGTCTGTCACTGGCGCGCGTTTCCAATCGTCGACTGGGCCAGCGGAGTAAAGCACCCTGGTCGCCCTGTTGATGCGGGTTCGAATCCCGTCGTGTCCACCAATGGTGGCATCGACCGAAGTGACGATGCCAAGTGAAAGCAGAAGAGAGTTTTTGAAGAAGCAGTTTTGGATGCCCTGCCGCGAATGCAGGTGGAATTACAGCCTATTACGCTCGTGGTCGCGGGTTCGAATCCCGCCGGTCGAAGGACCGTAGCTCAGCCTGGTCAGAGCACGAAAAGATTTCACCATCCCTTGTCGCGGTGGGGCAGCCATTCAAATGCCTTGATTGAGTACGATTGAACAAAGAAGGAAAAGAAGAAATGTCCGACAACGAACTGAACTACAACGTGGCACAGGTGACCAATGGCGTGCCGATCAAGATGTGGACCAAGGGCGTGCCCGTGGAAGACGAGGCGCGCAACCAGCTCGCGAACACGTCGCGTCTGCCCGTGGTGTTCAAGCACATCGCCGCGATGCCCGACGTGCACCTGGGAATCGGCGCCACCATCGGCTCGGTGATTCCCACGATCAAAGCGATCATTCCTGCGGCCGTGGGTGTGGATATCGGTTGCGGAATGATGGCCGCCAAGACCACGCTGCGCGCGCATGACCTGCCCGATAACCTGGGGCCACTGCGCTCTGCCATCGAACGCGCGATTCCGCACGGCTTCGCACCCAAGAACCGTGGACGCGATCCGGGTGCGTGGGATACGCCGCCCGACGCGGTGGACGCGGCATGGGCGGGGCTGGTGGATGAGTTCAATCAGCTGACCGAGCTGCATCCGCGCCTTGCGAACACCAACAACCGCAAGCATCTGGGAACGCTGGGTTCGGGAAATCACTTCGTGGAAGTGTGCATCGATCAGAACGATTTCGTGTGGTTCATGCTGCACTCGGGTTCGCGTGGAGTGGGCAACGCCATCGGCAACCATTTCATCGAACTGGCGAAGAAGGATGCCGAGCGCAACATGCGCAATCTGCCCGACAAGGATCTGGCGTACTTCGAGGAAGGCGCGCAGTACTTCGGTGATTACGTGCGCGGGGTGTCCTGGGCGCAGAAGTTCGCGATGAAGAACCGCGAGGTGATGATGACCAACCTGATCGCCGCCGTGCGCAAGGTGATCTCCAAACCGTTCGAATCGCATGTGGAGGCGGTGAACTGCCACCACAACTATGTGCAGAAGGAACACCACTTCGGTGAGGACGTGTTCGTGACGCGCAAGGGCGCGGTGAGCGCCAAGCGAGGCGAGATGGGGATCATCCCCGGAAGCATGGGCGCACGAAGCTACATCGTTCGCGGCCTCGGAAATCCCGAGAGCTTCGAGAGCTGCAGCCACGGCGCGGGCCGCGTGATGAGCCGTACCAAGGCCAAGAAGATGTTCACCGTGGCCGATCAGATCAAGGCGACCGAGGGCGTGGAATGCCGCAAGGATGCCGATGTGATCGACGAGATCCCGATGGCCTACAAGGACATCGATGCGGTGATGGAGGCGCAGAAGGACCTGGTGGAGATCGTGCATACGCTCAAGCAGGTGGTTTGCGTGAAGGGTTGAACGGAGAGAGCTGTTAGTCGGCTCTCTCCATTTCAGAAATGAAAAGGAGAAAGCCAGATGCTTTCCGAAAAGTTTGAAACTGGTGTCAAGGAATCCGTTCTCAGCGCGCATCCCGTAAACGCCGAGATGCGCAGGGTCGTGGACGCGCAGCTCTCCGCGCTGGAGCGCGAGCACGATGTGACCGTGCTGTTCGCCTGCGAATCCGGCAGCCGTGGATGGGGATTCGCATCGCCCGACAGCGACTACGACGTGCGCTTTGTCTACGTGCATAAGCTCGACTGGTATCTGCGCACGGACGCGCGGCGCGATGTGATCGAGCTGCCGATAAGCGATGAGCTCGACGTGAGCGGCTGGGAACTGCGCAAGGCGCTGCAATTGATGCGCGCCTCCAATCCGGTGCTGCTCGAATGGCTGCGTTCGCCCGTGGTGTATCGCGAAGAGCGCGCATGGGCCGAGCGGCTGCATGCGCTCTCCACGCGCCACTACTCTCCCGTGCGGGCGCATCACCACTATCTCTCGATGGCCAGGAAGACCATGCGCGCGCACCTGCGTGACGAGGACGAGGTGGTGAAGTACAAAAAGTACTTCTACGCGCTGCGGCCGCTGTTGGCCGCGCGTTGGGTGCGCGAATGCGCGGGCGTGCCGCCCATGCGGTTCGCGGAGCTGGCTTCGCGGCTGTTGACCGATGCCGAGTTGCTGTGCGAACTCAACGCGCTGCTCGATAGAAAGATGCGCGCGGGTGAAGCGATGACCAGTGCGCCGTGGAAAGGCATACATGCCTTTCTGAAAGCGGAGCTTGCCGAGGCGATGCGCTACGCTCCTGTACAGACGGGCGACAAGGTGTCGGCCGACGCGGCCAATGCGTACTTGAGGGACGCTGTGCTGCATTTCGATGACTCCATGCAAGGCAAGGGAAACATGCGATGACCAGTCCGATGGAAACATGCGCCGAGATCAACGGGTATCTGCGTGCCTACGCCGAGTGGAATCAGCCCGAGTCGAATCTGGTGTACACCTTCACGCTGTCTCATGAGGGCGTGGGTTCGCTCGATCTGGCGTTTGCGCGGGACTTCTATGCCAGCGTGGCGAGCGTCACGGCGTTCGAGCTGCAACCGCAATGGCAGGCCATGGTGTCCACGCTGGCTCGCAAGTGGCTGCTGGACGGTTGGACCCCAGCGCGTCTCAAGCGAATGTCTCTGGGTTGCGAGGATGGCATTGCCGATGTGGTCGCGGCCCTGGTGGCGAGCGTGGAAAAGGCCATCGATCCTGTCCATGCGGCCGTGCCTGCGTACGGTTTCGAGCGAGGCAAGCGATACCAATGGTATGAGTCCAGCTGGGATGACTTGTGGCTAGTGAACGAACGTGCTGAACGCTATCTTCTGCACTTCGGTGTGAGCGACTAGGAGCGGACATGAAGAGCAACAAGCAACGTCGCGCCGAAATCAAGTTGGCGCGAATGGAACGTGCTGTACAGCAAGCGTCGAATCGGGTGAAAGACGGGCGGTGGACGTCGGGTCATGTGCTTGCCGATACGACGCTGCTGGCGCGCATCAACAACACATGTGGGCAGCTGCCGGCGCACTATGTGGATACGGCCTTTCGCTGCTGCGACTGTGACTCGCAGGAGGTGTGGACGGCAAAGCAGCAGAAGTGGTGGTATGAAGTGATTCAGGCCCCCATTGAGAGCCGCGCGGTACGCTGCCTCGCCTGCCGTCGCAAGCGGCGTGAGGCGTTGACTAAAGCACGGTCTGGCGCAGGCGCAAACCTGCTTCGCGAAGAAACGGCATGGCTGCGTTCGGTAGATCGCCAGATGCGCGATGCGGAGACCGTGCAGCGCGTCGAGGCTGCGCTGCAGAGCAAATGGACGGGCATCCGCAAGGTCGCCATCGAAGTGCTGGGACGTTGGCGTCGACCACGCGATGCGGCGGTGCTGCGAGCCATCCTGCAGGACGAAACCATCGACGCTTACGATCCCATGCGGCGCGCGGCGGCCGAGTCGCTGGTTCACCTGCTGGTGCATCCGGACGACGATGAATGGGTCATGCAGGTCTTTGTGAGGTTGTCGTATGCAGTCTATGCACTGGCTCCGTTTGTCGGAGCCATTGAGGCCCGTACTGTTGATGCCTTCGTGAAGGCCGAGCTGCAGCGTGATGATGCCCAGCGTCTCTACCATCTGTGTCTGATGCTGATGTATTCACACCGCCAGCCGAATGCCGGCCTGTGGGCGGCGTTGAAGGCCCATCCATCAAGCGCGGTGGCAGGGATCATTCCCTATGTCGAGAGAAGGTTTCAGACCGGGTAGATGCCTGCGCGATACCCGCAACCAAGAATAACGAGATGAATGATGAACAATGCAAAGTCGATTGAAATTGACGGCTCCTCCGGCGAGGGCGGCGGCCAGATCCTGCGGACATCGCTCGCGCTCTCGGTCATCACGGGAACGCCCTTTGTCCTGGAAAATATCCGCGCCAAACGTGCCAAGCCCGGACTCATGCGCCAGCATTTGACTTGCGTGAACGCTGCTGCGGCGATCTCCGGCGCGCAGGTCGAAGGCGCAGCGCTCAATTCGCAGCGCCTCGTGTTCACGCCGGGCAAGCTGCAGTCGGGCGACTATGAATTCGTCATCGGCTCTGCAGGCAGCTGCACGCTGGTGCTGCAGACCGTCTGGCCTGCGTTGCTGTTTGGTGAAGGTACAAGCCGCATCACGATCAAGGGCGGAACGCACAACCCGATGGCGCCGCCGTTTCAATTCCTCGACTTGAGCTACGCGCCGCTGATGCGTCGCCTCGGCGCGCCTGTGCAACTGGAACTCAAGCGCCACGGCTTCTACCCTGCAGGTGGTGGCGTGATCGAGGCGGAGATCAGCCCCGCTGCCGCGACACTCGCGCCGTTCGATCTGCTGGAGCGCGGCGCGCTGCGCGAAAGCTATGCGGAATGCCTGTGCGCTGCGATTCCGCGCTCTGTGGCGCGGCGCGAGCTGGAAGAGCTGCGCCTGCAACTGGGCTGGCAAGAAGACCAGATGCGTCAGGGCGAAGCGCGCCAGAACGAAGGCCCTGGCAATGCACTGATGGCCATGCTCGCGTACGAGAACGTCTTGGAGGTGTTCACGCGCCTTGGCGAAAAGGGCGTGAGCTCGGAGCAGGTGGCGCGCTCACTGGCTGGCGAAGTGCGCAAGTTTCTGGCGGCCGATTCGGCGGTCGGGCCTTATCTCGGCGATCAGTGGGCATTGCCGCTCGCGTTGGCCGTGTGGCGGACAGGGCGCGGCGCGAGCTACACGTGCAGCCCTCTGACGCAGCATGCGCGGACGAATTTCGAGGTGATTCAGCGGTTTCTGCCGGTGCGCATCACGGAGCAACAGGTTTCGACGGAATCGCGCACGCACCGCGTTCAGGTGGGGTGTGCGTGAATGGTGCCAGTCGTCCGCGACGGCTGGCATTCCACGGTTCAGAAAACGGCCTCAATCAAGAACGGCCCCTTGCGCTTGAGCGCCGCGCGCACCGCGTCGCCGAGTTCGGCGATGTTGGTGGCGCGCACGGATTCGATGCCGCAACCCTTGGCGATGCCCAGCCAGTCGAGCGCTGGGTTGTCGAGGTCGAGCATCTGGCGCGCGTTCTTGCCGGGGGTGCCTGCGCCCACGCTCTTGAACTCGCCCTTGAGGATGGCATACGTGCGGTTGGAGAGGATGATGTTGAGCACGTCGAGCTGCTCGCGCGCCTGTGTCCACAGGCCCTGCAGCGTGTACATCGCGCTGCCGTCGGCCTGCATCAGCACGACCTTGCGGTCGGGGCATGCAACGGCCGCGCCGGTGGCCAAGGGGATGCCGTTGCCGATGGCTCCGCCGGTGATCTGCAGGTAGTCGTGCGGCGCAGCCTGCATGGTGTGGCGGAAGAAGTCGCGGCCCGAGCTGACCGATTCGTCGCAGACGATGGCGTTCTCGGGGATCAGCTCGGCCATGGCCTGGGCGAAGGTGAGTGCGTTGATCGGCGTGGCCGTGCTCCAGCTCAGTTGCTCGCCGGCTTCAAGATGAGGCTGGGCGATGAGCGATTGGGGCTTGCCGTTCGCGCCCACGGCTTCGGCCAGACGCTTAAGTGCCTGCAGCGCATCGCCGCCGAGGGGGCAGAGCGTGATGACCTCGCAGTTCGCGGGCAGCATGGAGCCCGGCTTGCCGGGATAGGCGAAGAAGGCCACGGGGGCCTTCGCGCCGATGAGGATGACGCGTTGATACGGCGCGAGCAGCTTGAGCGCGGCGTCCACGTTGTAGGGCACGCGCTCGATGGAAACGCGGCCACGGCCGCGCTGGGTGCGGGCGTTTGATTGCTGGGCGAGCAGGTGCGCGCCGGTGCGCTCGGCGATGCGCTGCGCGAGGGCAAGCGCGTCTTCGCGCAGCGCGCGGCCCGAGAGCATGATGAGCGTCTTGCCGTCCTCCTTGGAGGCCAGCGCGCGCACGCTCTGGCGCAGGGCCGCGTCGTCGAGCTGCAGG
The DNA here is from genome assembly GCF_015354245.1 of Diaphorobacter caeni. Classification (GTDB taxonomy): domain Bacteria; phylum Pseudomonadota; class Gammaproteobacteria; order Burkholderiales; family Burkholderiaceae_C; genus Diaphorobacter_A; species Diaphorobacter_A caeni. Next base: position 369,057 of record NZ_JADKYZ010000004.1, on the reverse strand, counting down.
GATTCGGCTGGTTTGGCCTTGACGGTGGCGACCGAGGTCTCGGACCAGGCCGCATCGGCCGGGAGAATCAGCGTGGTCACGCCGCCGCCGAGGGTGGTGGACTGGTGGATGGCCTCGGCCGCCTGCTGTGCGACATCGCCCGCATGGCGCACGCGGCCCACCCATTTGGACATGGGGCGCGCAAGCGATTCGATGTCGCTGGTGAGCGCGGCGTCGTAGTGAAGATGGTAGCTTGCGTGGTCGCCGACGATGTTCACCATCGGGGTGTTCGCGCGGCGCGCGTTGTGCATGTTGGCAAGCGCGTTCGCCATGCCGGGGCCGGTGTGCAGCAACGTGCATGCGGGCTTTTCGGCCATGCGCGCGTAGCCGTCGGCCGCGCCGGTGACCACGCCTTCGAACAGGCCGAGGATGCAGCGCATCTGCGGTTTGCGGTCAAGCGCGGCGACGAAGTGCATCTCCGACGTGCCGGGGTTGGCGAAGCAGACGTCGATCTGGTTGGCGAGCAGCGTGTCCACCAGAACATCGGCGCCGTTCTGCGTGGGTTGGTCGGGGGTGGAGGAAGGGGCGTTGTCCATGGTTCGAATCCGGCCTCGCATGAAGCGTTGTAAGTGGGTTGCGTGTCGCGCTGTCGTTGCCGATGATGCCGCAGGCCGGGCCACATGGAGGACATGTGGCCCGGCCTGTGGTCACTTGTCGACCACGATCTTGTTGTCGTCGATGACCTTCTTCCAGATCTGGCTGTTGGTCTGTATGAGCTTGACCATGTCGGCGCGCATCACCTCGCTGGGCTCGGCGCCGAGCGCGGCGACCTTGGCGCGGTAGTCCGGGTTGTGGATGATCTTGCGGCTCGCGTTGGTGAGTTTGTCGATGATGGGAGCGGGCACGCCCTTGGGCACCATCAGGCCGAACCAGCTGTAGAACACCAGATCGGGATAGCCGCTTTCCTTGAACGTGGGCACGTTGGGCGATGAGGGAATGCGCTCGGCCGTGCTGACCGCGATGCCGCGGATCTTGCCGCCTTCGAGCTGCTTCATCATCGAGGGGTACTGGTCGACGAGCGCGGTGACCTGCCCGCCGAGCACGGCCGGCAGAAATTCGGCCACGCCCTTGAACGGCACGTGCATCCAGTCGATGCCCGCAGTGGAGGCGAGCAGCGCGCCCGAGAGGTGGTTGGACGAGCCCACGCCTGGCGTCGCGAACGAGAGCTTGCCGGGGTGCTTTTTCGCTTCCCGGATCAGATCGTCAAGCGACTTGATCGATGATTCCGCACTCACGCCGTAGACGACGCCCATGCGGCCCATCACCGCGATCTGCTCGAAGTCGGTCTGCAGGTTGTAGGGCAGCGATTTGTAGAGATGCGGCGAGACCTCGAAGGTGCCCGCGTTGGACTCACCGAGCGTGTAGCCATCGGGCACGGCCTTGGCCGTGAGCGAGGTGCCGAGCTGCCCCGCCGCGCCGGGCTTGTTCTCCACCACCACGGACTGGCCGAGTTCACGGCCGAGAAACTCGCAGAAGTTGCGCGCCATGAGATCGGCCGTGCCGCCCGCAGGGTAGGGCACGATCATCTTGAGCGGACGATTCGGGTAGTCGTCGGCCGCATGGGCGGGCGCGGTCGCGGTCGCCACAGCGAGCCATGGCAGCGCGAGCATCAGGGCGCTGGAAAGAACACTACGTCTTGCACATCTCCACATGGACAGTCTCCTTGGTTGTTGTGTGACTTGCGAAATCTCCTCACGTCATGTTCGGCTTGGCCCGCGCCCCGCGCTTCATGCGGGGTCAGTTGGCATAGCCGGAGACGAATTCCTTGGCGGCACCGGTGGCGGGATCGAACACATGGCGGCGTACCTTGCCGATGTCGGCGCCGTACACGTGGATGCTGATCGACACGCGGTCGTCGAACGCGTTGATCACCTGATGCACGTCGCCGATGGTGGGCGACACCGCCTCCACCGAGCCGGGCTCCAGACGCACCTGTTCGGTGGCGGTGAGCGTGCCGGTGTTCTCGTCGCGTTCGAAGGACTGCGATATCTCGGCGTTGCGCAGCATGCCGATCAGGCCCCAGACGGTGTGGTCGTGAATCGGCGTCTTCTGGCCGGGGCTCCAGACAAAACTCACGACGCTGAAGCTGTCATCGGGCGCGCGGTGCAGCAGATACTGCTGATAGAACTGCGGATGCGGCGCCGCGTGGCGCGCGTCCAGCCAGTCGTCGTGCCTGACCAGCTCGCCCAGCAGCTTCGCGCCTTCGTCGAGAATGCGGGGCTCGTTGCGGCCGGCCTCGCTGGTGAGCTGCGTCATGGCGGCGATGAAATCTTCGAAACGCTTGTGCATGGGGGCGAAAGGTCCTGACGGTTGATGTGGTTGATGCCGTTGATTCGGCGAATGTGTGAATTCGGGGCTCAGTTCCCCGTGTATACCGGCTGGCGCTTTTCCTTGAAAGCGGTCATACCCTCACGGTAGTCGGCGCTCTCCTCGATCATCTTCAGCTGGCGCATGGTGCGCGCCATCTGTTCGGAGGGGCCCTTGCTCAGCACTTCCTCGTTGACGAAGCGCTTGAGCGTGGCCAGCACCATGGGCGACATCTTCGCGAGCTCGTGCGCCATCTTGAGCGCGGCATCCACCTGCTCGCCCACGGGCGTGATCTCGTTGACGAAGCCGATGTCGAACGCGCGGCGCGCCTCCAGCGTGCGGCACAGCAGGATCACCTCCATCGCCACATGGTGCGGAATGCGCGCGGCGAGGCCCGAGATGATGCCGCCGGTGAAGCCCACCTTGGCCTCGGGGTAGTAGAACTTGGAGGACTCCGACGCGACGAGCAGGTCGGTCATCATCGCCAGCACCAGCGCGCCGCCCACGCACCAGCCGCTGACCGCGCCGATGATGGGCTTGTCGGTCTGAAAGCCCACGGTGGGAATGCAGCGCCAGAGCTCAGGGAACTCATGCAGATCGGCACCGGCCGAAAAAGCTTCGTTGCCCGCGCTGGTGAGCACCGCCACACGCGTGCTCCTGTCTTCGTCGAAGCGGATGAACGCATCCTGCAGCTCGCGCACCACGGTCGCGTTGAGCGCGTTGCGCTTGTGCGGGCGGTTGATGGTGAACAGCACGACGCCATCGCCCTTGTCCTCGACCAGCAGGGATTCGTATTGCGACATGGTGGGTAGTCTCCTTCGTTGTGTCGTTGTTGGCAAAGAGTCGTGTCGTCAGCGGATCTGCAGCCGCGCGTCGACCGCGATGCAGCGCTCGCGCGCGACCATCAGCGGGTTGATGTCGAGCTCGAAATCCGCAACGCGCAGATCGTTCGCCAGCCAGCTCACGCGCACGATGGCGTCGATCACGCCGTCGCGGTCGAGCGTGCGGCCCCGGTAGCCGTTCAGCAGATGGCCAATGGGCAGCGCATCGAGCGCCGCGCCCACGTCCTGCGCAGCCAGCGGGGCCGAGGCCACCACGCGGTCGGCCAGCAGCTCGACCAGCACGCCACCCGCGCCGAACACCACCATCGGGCCGAACTGCGGATCGGAGCGCGCGCCGATCAGCAGCTCCACCTCGCCCTGCGCCATGGCCTGCACCAGCACGCCTTCCAGATGCGCGTCGGCCTTGTAGGCGCGCGCGTTGGCGATCAGGCGTGCGTAGGCGCTGGCGGCTTCGTCGGCGCTGCGGAGGTTGAGCGCGACGCCACCCGCCTCGGTCTTGTGCACGATGTCGGGCGAGACGATCTTCATCACGACCGGAAAGCCCATCGCGGCGGCGGCGTCCGCTGCATCCTCCGCCGATGTGGCGAGCCGCCCGGCATTCACCGGCAGTCCATATTGCGCGAGCAGCGCCTTGCTGCGTGCCTCGTCCAGCGTGCCCCGAGGCATGTCGGCGAGTGGCCCGCATTGCGAGGGACGCTCCGGCGTGCGGCGCGGCTGCCAGTCGCTGCGGCGCTTCCAGCCCGCAATGGCGCGTGCCGCTTCCAGGCTGGATGAAGAGAACGCATACCCGCGCGCGGCGAGCTTGTCGCGCATGCCCTGCGAGGTCACTCCGGCCTCGAACACGTAGATCACGGGTTTGGATGTGGCCGCCGCATCGGCGCGCGTGCTCACCTCCACGAGCCCATCGACCCACTCCTGCGGGCACATGGACGAGGTGACCAGCACCACGTCGGTGTCGTCGTCGGCGTCCATCGCGGCAAGCGTGGCCTCTGCCACCACTTTTGGGTCCTGCGTGCTGCGCGCGCCCAGATCGACCGGGTTGTCGGCCTGTCCTTTGGGGTAGTGCGGCGCGAGCGCGGCGCGTGTGGCGTCCGCGAAGCTCGAAAGCGCCACGCCTTGGTCGGCGAGCGCATCCGCGCCGAGCGCGCCGCCGCCGCCCGATGGTGAGACGATGGCCACCTTGCGCACGGCGCGCGTGGTGTCGCGCCACATGGAGTTGGCCAGTAGCAGCATCGCGCCCATGTCGTCGAGCAGCGTCACGCCTTCCTCGCGGCACACGGCCTCGAACACCGCGTGGTCACCCGCCACGCTGGCCGTGTGCGAGAACGCCGCAGCGCTGCCAGCACTCGAGCGTCCCGCCTTCACCGCAAGCCAGGGCTTGCCTGCGGCGGCGGCACGGCGTGCGGTGTTGCGAAAGCGTGTCGCATGCTTCACGCCTTCGATATAGGTGCAGATCACGCGCGTGGCGTGGTCGTCGATCAGGAAGTCGACGAAGTCGCAGAGCTCCAGATCCGCCTGATTGCCCACCGAGAAACCATGCGTGAAGCCGCCGCCCATGGCCCATGCACGGTCAAAGTAAGTGGTCATGAGCGCGCCGCTCTGACTCACGAAGCCGATGGGTTGCGAAGGAATGCGGTCGATCTCGAGGATCGGCGATGAGCACAGCACGAGCTGGTGGGGCGCGCTGACCACGCCGAGGCAATTGGGGCCCATCACGCGCATGCCGTGGCGCGCGCTGATTTCAAGCAGTTGCCGCTCGCGTGCAAGCCCTTGTTCACCCGCGTCCGAGAACCCTGCCGAGATCACCAGCGCAGCGCGCGTGCCCAGCCGTCCGGCCTGCTCGATCTGCTCAAGCACCTTGTCGGCAGGCACGGTGAACACGACCAGATCGGGAGCGCCCTCGAGCTGATCGAGCGAGGCGCAGGCCTTCAGCCCGAACAGCTCGCCGCGCGCCGGATTGATGGGCAGCACCCGGCCCGCGTAGCGGTGCTTGAGCAGCATGCGAAGCAGTCGCCCGCCGAACTTGGACTGGTCCTCCGACGCGCCGAGGAGCGCGATGGACGCGGGATTCAGAAAGCGGCTCACCGCTGCCGACGCGCCATCGCCCTGCGGCCGATTCCGTTGTGCTTGTTCTTTCATCACTGCCGACACGCTGCTGTCTCCTTGCCGTTGAGGTGGGGGCGGGAATGGACGGGTCCACTGCGTCACTGGCTCAGGTTCACCTTCTTGAGCAGATCGCCGTAGTAGGTGCGGCTGGTCTTGATGTCGCGGGTGTATTCGGGTCCAGGCTTCCAACCGGCGGACAGGCTGATGTTGCCGAAGCGCTTGCGCGTCTCGGGCTCCTCCAGGATCTCGCGCTGCGCCTTGGCCAGCTTGTCGACGATGGGTTGCGGCGTGCCTGCGGGAACGGCGATGCCCCAGAATCCCTCGAACGGCAGCGTCACGTCGAAGCCCGCCTCCTTGGGCGTGGGCAGGTTGGGCAGCTCGGGATTGCGCTCGCTCGCGAAGGTGACGATGCCTTTGGCGCGGCCGCTCTTGACCGCCTCCAGACCCACGCCGTCGATCAGAAAATCCGTGTGCCCGCCGAGCATCGCGGTGAGGGAATCGGCGGAGCCCTTGAAGGGCACGTGCAGCATCTCGAGCTTGGCGTCCTTCTTCAGAATCTCGCCGGCCAGATGTCCGCCCGATGCCACGCCCGCCGAGCCCCAGCTGAGCTTGCCGGGGTTCTTGCGCGCGTAGTCCACGAACTCCTGCAGCGTGTTGACAGGCACTTCGTTGCGCACCGCGAGCACCGGCAGATAACCGGCGAGGGAGCCCACGAAGGTGAAGCTCTTGACCGGGTCATACGGCAGATCGTTGCGCAGGTGCGGCAGCACGGTGAATGCGGTGCTCGTGGCCAGCAGCAGCGTGTAGCCATCGGGCTTGGCGCGCGCCACCACGCCGGTGCCCAGCGACGTCGTGCCACCGGGCTTGTTCTCGATGACGATGGTCGCGCCGAGCTTCTGGCGCAGACGGTCCGCGTAGATGCGCGCCAGGTTGTCGCTGTTGCCACCAGGCGGATAGGGCACGATGAACACGATTTCTTTGGCCGGATAGCTGCCGGCCTCCGTCGCGTTCGCCGCACTCGGCACTCCGGACCACATGGTCAGCGTGGCCAGCGCCGCAGCGCCCAGACTGCCGAAAACCCCTCGTCTTGTCGTCCTGTCAAACCCCGTCATGCCTGGTTCCCTTTCACAGTGGATCTGGTGATATTCCAATATTTGGAATGCCGTTCTTCAACTGAATCGAAAATTGGCCGAAGTCTCCTTCGGCCTCTGGCTGCAGCGCAAAACGATCGAAATCAATCCGGGTGTCGATCGATGGCGCAACTATACGGGCAATGAAAAAAGAGTGTCAATGCGGATTCCGAGCATGCTCATGCGCAAATCGGATAAGCACAGCCGTGCACCGCCTCCGCGACGATCCACGTCGTCATGGCCTGCCAAACCGCTGCGTTCAAGCAGTTTTCGGATGAAATTCTGCGAAGATGGGCCTTGCAAAGTCGGCCCGCGTCGCGAATGTTCTTGACCGTCGCGCGGGCTTGCATAGAATTTGTTGGATTCGATTTTTTAGAAACGACGTTCCATATATTGGAAATATGAGTGTGAGGCAGCCGCCTCGCACCGACCTGACCTGACCTGACCTGACCACCGAGCCCGAGGAGATCCATTCCATGAACATGAGCAGCAGCACCTCCGTTCTTCCACTGCAGGGCGTTCGCGTTCTCGAACTCTGCAACGTCGCCGCCGGCCCGTTCTGCGGCATGCTGCTGGCCGACATGGGGGCCGACCTCATCAAGATCGAGAATCCCACGGGGGGCGACACGCTGCGTACCTGGCCGCCCATCACCGACGGCTTCAGCGAGAACTTCGCCTCGCTCAACCGCAACAAGCGCTCGATCACCCTCGACCTCAAGTCGCCCGACGACATCGCCAGTCTGAAGGAGCTGGTGCGCACCGCGGATGTACTCATCGAGAACAACCGCCCCGGCGTGATGAAGCGCCTCGGCCTCGACTTCGACACGCTGAAGGCCGTGAATCCGCGCCTCCTGTACTGCTCGATCTCGGCCTACGGACAGACCGGCCCGCGCGCCAACGAGGGCGGCTTCGACCTCACCATCCAGGCGATGAGCGGCATCATGAGCGTGACCGGCGAGGCCGGTGGCGCGCCCGTCAAATGCGGCGTGCCGCTCAGCGACTTTGCTGCGGGCCTCTACGGCGCCTACGCCGTCGCCGCCTCGCTGCGCCACGTGCAGCAGACCGGCGAGGGCGCGCACCTCGACGTGCCCATGCTCGGCACCTCGCTGGCCATCGCCGCGCTGCAGACGTCGGAATACTTCGGCAGCGGCCGTGACCCCGGCAAGCTCGGATCGGCCCACCCACGCAACGCGCCGTACCAGGCGTTTCGCTGCAGCGATGGTTACTTCGCGATGGCGGCAGGCAACAACGCGCTGTGGCGCTCGGTGACGGAAGTCGTCGGCATGCCCGAGCTGCTGGACGACGAGCGCTTCACCTCCCCCACGCTGCGCGCCAAGCACCAGGTCGCGCTGCGCGATCTGCTTGAAGTGAAATTCCTGCAGCACAACGTCGGCCACTGGCTCACCGCATTCGCGGGCGTCGGCGTGCCGAGCGCGCCGATCAACAGCTACTCGCAGGTGCTGCAGGATCCGCAGGTCGAGCACATGGACTGGGTGCAGAACATCACGCTGCCGGGCGACAACGTCACCAGAACCTTTGTCTCGCCCATCAAGATCAACGGCCAGGGGCAGCCCGTGCGCATGAACCCGCCCGCGCTCGGCGAGCACAACGGTGAAGTGCTCACGGCGACCGCATCCGCCGACAGCAAGGTCGCCGCATCATGAGCGAGACCGGCACTTCGAGCGCGACCTCCGTGCTGCTGATCGACAGGACGCCCACGCACTGGGCCCTGACACTTAACCGCCCCGAGAAGCGCAATGCGTTGTCCGCCGACTTGATCGAGGCGCTGCTTGCGGCCGTGCATGAGGCCAAGCAGGCGCAGGTGCCATTGCTCGTGCTGCAAGGCGCGGGCGCCAACTTCTCGGCGGGCTTCGACTTCACGGACTTTGAAGAACAAAGCGAGGGCGATCTGCTGCTGCGCTTCGTGCGCATCGAAGCCCTGCTCCAGGAAATCGCCTACGGCCCCTTCGCCACGCTGGCCCTCGCGCACGGCAACAACTTCGGCGCAGGCGTGGACCTGTTCGCCGCGTGCCGCCATCGCTGGTGCGCGCCGCAAACCAGATTCCGCATGCCCGGCCTGAAGTTCGGCCTGGCCCTCGGCACCCGCCGCCTCGCAGGACTGGTGGGGGAAGGCAACGCGTATTCGCTGCTGGAAACGACGGCGACGTTTGACGACGCACATGCGCGCGGGATCGGCTTCATCCAAGGCACGGCAACGCAGGAAGAATGGCCCGCGCTGATCGACAAGACCTCCGAGAGCACCCTGTCGCTGCCCCCCGCAAGCCGCCAGTTCCTGCGCGATCTGACCCGGGATGCGGCGCACCGCGAGGGAGACATGGCAGCGCTGGTGGCATCCGCCTCGGCGCCGGGGCTGAAGGAGAGGATCAGGGTGTATCGGGCGGGATGAGAGTGAATCACGTGCATGGCATTTGAGTCCTCGCCCTGCTGTCACGTGGCATCATCTTATGCTAGTGGGTGCTTGCCATTTATCGCGGGCTTCAGTAATTCCTCTGCGTTTGTCTTGTACATCTCAAGGAATTCAGCCAAGGACCGTGCCACCAGAACGGCTGATGAACTGTCCGGAGAATCAATCAGCACAGCGCTTGTGCCATCTCCGTTGTCCTTCAAACGGTAGCACCAACTGTTGATCATGTAGTCGGCGAACGGCACTCCGTGGTGCGAATTCACCCCATTCTCTTGTTCGATGCGGTCCAGTGGCCAAAGGCACCAAAGCTCCTTGTCCATTTCGTGCATACCGCCGATGCTGGAATACAGCGCCAATACGTCGGGCGTGGCGATGGCACCAAAACTTGAAAACACCTTCTGGACCGCGATTGCGGGGACCGGCTCTGCGAGGCGCAATCCCTCTGCTTTCCACTGAGTCACCAGTGCAATCAGCGCTTCCATGGGTACTCCTGTCCTGTAGAGGGAATTTGCTCCCTGCCTTGCGTGAGATTCAATACCCCCGGCTGAACCCCAACCTCCGCGACACCATTTCCGTCACCTCGATCAGCCGCGCTCCGCTCTTCTTGAGGCCTTCCACTTCAAGCCGTTCCGCAGGGCCTGAAATGCCCAGCGCGGCCACCACGTGGCCCGACGCGTCGCGGATCGGAGCGGCTGCGCCGACGACCTGGGCGCGCCATTCGCCGGTGTTGATCGCGTAGCCGAATTGGCGGATGTCTTCGAGCTGCTTGCGCAGGTCGCCGAAGCGGACGATGGACTTGTCTGTGTGGGGCTTGAGCTTGGCTTTCACGACGCCTAGCACTTCCTCGTCGGCCCAGGCGAGCATGGCTTTGCCGGTGGCCACGCATTGCGCCGGGGCGCGGCCGCCGACGGTGGTGTAGGCGCGCACGGGCTGGGGGCTGTCGATCTTTTCGATGTAGAGGACTTCGGCGCCGTCGAGGATGGACAGGTGGACGGTTTCCTGCGTCTCTTCGGCGAGCTGCTTCATGAAGGGCAGGGATTCGAGCCGCACGTCGAGCTTGGCGGAGATGCGCGAGCCGAGCTCCCACATCTTCATCGTGAGTTCGTAGCGGTTGGTCTCGGCGTTCTTGCGTGCGAAGCCCTGATGGACCAGCGCCTGCAGCAGGCGGTGCACATTGCTTTTGTTGAGCAGCAGCTGCGATGCAAGCTCGCTCACGCCAGAGCCCTTGTCATTGCGGGCCATGGCTTCGAGGAGCACCAGCCCTTTGATGAATGTCTTGTCCAATGTAGCCGCGCTTGTTGGTGGAACTTGGCGCGATTCTACTGAACGGCCGGCGCAGAAAAACTGCGTCGCTGCAGGGCTCAAGAAACGGGCCCTGCAGCAGTTCCGTGGATTCAGGCGGTCAGCAGGCCTTGCTTCTCGATGAAGGCCACGACTTCATCGAGGCCCGCGAGCGTCTTCAGATTGGTCATGACGAAGGGCTTGAGCTGGCCCTTGGGGCCGGTGCGCATGCGTTCGGTGTCGCTTTTCATCACGTCGAGATTCGCGCCGACGTACGGAGCGAGGTCGGTTTTGTTGATCACGAAAAGGTCGCTCTTGGTGATGCCGGGGCCGCCCTTGCGCGGGATTTTTTCACCGGCGGCCACGTCGATCACGTAGATGGTGAGGTCGCTGAGTTCGGGGCTGAAGGTGGCTGCCAGGTTGTCGCCTCCGGACTCGATGAAGATGATGTCGGCATCGGGGAACTCGCCCAGCATGCGATCGATGGCTTCGAGGTTGATCGACGCGTCCTCGCGAATCGCCGTGTGTGGACATCCTCCGGTTTCCACGCCCATGATGCGCTCGGCGGGCAGCGCGCCGCTGATGGTGAGCAGGCGCTGGTCTTCCTTGGTGTAGATGTCGTTGGTGATGGCGACGAGGTCCCATTTGTCGCGCATGGCCTTGCAGAGCATTTCGAGGATGGTGGTCTTGCCCGAGCCCACCGGGCCGCCGATGCCTACGCGCAGCGGGGGCAGCTTCTTGGTGCGGTGGGGGATGTGGTGCAGAGCGGAGGCGGTGGTGGTGTTCATGGTCTGTGATTCGATGGGGTGTTGGCCGGTTCGGAGATTACCGAGGTGCCGTAGGCGCGTTCGACGCGGGCGATGCGGATTTCGAAATGTTCGTACCAGGTTTTGTGTCCCTCGCGCTGAGCGATCATGTGCTCGGCGTTCTGCTTCCAGCGGCGGATGTCGGCTTCGCTCTGCCAGTACGACACGGTGATGCCGAAGCCCTCGGCGTCGCGCGTGCTCTCCGCGCCGAGGTAGCCGGGCTGTTCGGATGCCAGCTCGGCCATGCGGTCCGCCATGGCGGCGTAGCCCTGCTCGCCGGGCGTGCGTGACGAGCTGAAGATCACCGCGTAGTAGGGCGGCTCGGGCAAGGTGGTGGCGAAACGGGATGTCGTGGTGGTGTTCGTTCTCATGATGATGCGGGCTCCTGCCATGTGCATGGGTGGCGATTCAACTGCGGAAGATGCGCGAGTACTGGTGCTCGTGTCGCGCGGAAAGAATCGCCAGCATGGGGGAAAACGCGGTGCGCTCATTGTTCTCAAGCAATGAGGCGGCCTGCACGGCGGCAGGGATCTCGCTGGCCAGGCGCGCAAGAATGCGCTGGCCCGCGCTCTGGCCGAGCGGCACGGCCTTGATCGCGGCCTGCACCATGTTCTCGGCCCAGCCGAAGGCGTACGACAGCAGACAGTCCGCCAGAGGCGCCCCTGTGAGCGATGCGGCGAGCGCAAAAGCCACCGGGTAGCTTGGCGTGCGGCCCGAGAGCTGCGCGAGCGTGTCCACCGCCACGTTGCCCGGATGCTGGTTGCGCAGCCACGCGACCAGCGACTGGCCCATCTGCTCGCTCTGCAGGCGCAGCTCGCTGGTTTCGCGCGTGACCAGTACCCAGTCGTTGAGCGCCTGCACGCGCGCGTCATCGCCCGCGCGCCATGCGGGGATGGCCTGTGCGATCACCGCGATGTCGCTGCGCGTCTGCGTGAGATGCAACTGGTGCACGAGCCAGTCGGCGGCGCTTGCCTCGTCGTGCACGAGTCCCGCTTCAATCGCCGCCTCCAGCCCTTCGGAATACGAAAAGCCACCGATGGGCAGCGCGGGCGAGGCGAGCCACATGAGCTGCAGCAGGCTGTGTGCGGTGCGGGAGTTGGCAAGGTCGGGCATGGCGTGCGATGGCTCCATTCATCAGTGCCCGTGAGGATGATGGTGATGGTGATGGTGATCGTGATCTCCGTGATGGTGGCCATGGTGGCTGTGCCCGTCGTTCGTCACATGGCCGCCATACGCACCGCCCTCGGGCTCGAACGGCATTTCTGCCTCGGTGACGATCATGTGCATGATGCGCAGCATGTCGGCCAGCACATGATCGGGCTCGATCTTGAGGTGATCGGGCTGCAGCTCGATGGGCACGTGGCGGTTGCCGAGGTGGTACGCCGCGCGCATCAGATCGAAGGGCGTGCCGTGCGCCTTGCACCAGGTGATGTGCAGCACCTTCTGCGGTGCGGCGATCACGCGCACCAGCGAGCCGTCTTCGCCCACCAGCACGTCACCACCGCGCACGGCCTGGCCGCGCGGCAGAAAAATGGCGAGCGCGCGGCCCGTGCTGTCGATGGCGGCGAAGCGGCTCTTCTGGCGCACGTCCCAATCGAGCTCGACGGTGGCGGCGCGCTGGATGAGCACGTGGGAGAGGCCCGCGCCTTGCACGAGCAGCTTGTTCATTGGCAGCATGGTTGTGGCATCACTTCTCTATCAATCGGTCATCGCAGAACCCCAGCTGCACGTGGCACGCAACATGCATGCGGTGAGGTTTTTGTCCGGAAATTACATTAGCTCCATGGGTCAGATCGCATCCTCTTCTTCTTCCAACTCCGTTCCATGGCGGCGCTGCGGCGCCACGCATGTCGCTGTCTACGGCACATTGCGCGCGGGCGGCGTCAACGACATCGCGCGGCTGCACGCGGGAATCCGGCGCATCGGCGTGACCGCGCTCACTGGCACGCTGCACGATCTGGGCTGGTATCCCGGCCTCAGTCTGGCGGGGACGCAGAGCGTGCTGGCCGAGGTCTATCCGCTGGACGACGCGCTGGAGCAGGCGATGGATGGCGTCGAGGGCATCTGGCCGAAGGATGTGGGCGAGTACGCCAAGCGCATCGTGACGGCGCAGGTGCAATTGCCAGACGGCGGATCGCAGCGGCTCGAGGTGCTGGTCTACGAGGCCCAACCTTCGTTGGTGCGAGGCGCGCCCGTCATCGACGCCAGCGACTGGCTGGCGTGGTACGAGGCGCAGGGCAAGCCGCATTCGAATCAACCTTTCTCGCTCAGAACAGAAAGTAGCGCTGCGCCATCGGCAGACTGACGGCCGGCTCGCAGGTGAGCAACTGGCCATCGGCGCGCACGGCGTAGGTCTGCGCGTCCACTTCCATGCGCGGCGCGTAGTCGTTGAGAACCATGTGGCGCTTGCCCACGCCGCGAATGCCCTTCACCGCCGCCAATTGTTTGGCGAGGCCGAAGCGTTCGCCGATGCCCGCATTCAAACCGGCCTGCGAAACAAACGTGAGCGAGGTCTTCGCGATCGCGCCGCCGAAGCTGCCGAACATGGGGCGGTAGTGCACCGGCTGCGGCGTGGGGATGGAGGCGTTGGGGTCGCCCATCGCGGCCATGGCGATGAAGCCGCCCTTCATGATGACGGACGGTTTGACGCCGAAGAATGCGGGCTTCCAGATCACGATGTCGGCCCATTTGCCGGGCTCGATGCTGCCCACCTCATGACTCACGCCGTGCGCAATGGCGGGGTTGATGGTGTATTTGGCGATGTAGCGGCGTGCGCGGAAGTTGTCGTTGCGCGCGCCGTCGCCGGGCAGTGCGCCGCGCTGCTGCTTCATCTTGTGCGCGGTCTGCCAGGTGCGCAGGATGACTTCGCCCACGCGGCCCATGGCCTGGCTGTCGGAGCTGAACATGCTGATCGCGCCGAGGTCGTGCAGGATGTCTTCGGCCGCGATGGTCTCCTTGCGGATGCGGCTTTCGGCGAAGGCGAGGTCTTCGGCGATGGACGGATCGAGGTGATGGCAGACCATCAGCATGTCCACATGTTCGTCGAGCGTGTTGATGGTGTAGGGACGCGTGGGGTTGGTCGAGCTGGGCAGCACGTTGGCCTCGCCCACCACCTTGAGGATGTCGGGCGCATGGCCGCCGCCCGCGCCCTCGGTGTGGAAGGTGTGGATGGTGCGGCCCTTGAACGCGGCCACGGTGTCTTCGACAAAGCCGCTTTCGTTGAGCGTGTCGGTGTGGATCGCCACCTGCGTGTCGGTCAATTCAGCAACGTTCAAGCAGTTGTCGATGGCGGCGGGCGTGCTGCCCCAGTCCTCATGGAGTTTGAGGCCGATGGCGCCCGCGCTGATCTGCTCGTGCAGCGCGCCTGGCAGGCTGGCGTTGCCCTTGCCGAGAAAGCCGAGGTTCATCGGGAACGCATCGGCGGCCTGCAGCATGCGCTCCATGTTCCATGGGCCGGGCGTGCAGGTGGTGGCGAAGGTGCCGGTGGCGGGGCCGGTGCCGCCACCGATCATGGTGGTCACGCCGCTGGCGAGGGCTTCTTCGATCTGCTGGGGTGCGATGAAGTGGATGTGCGAGTCGATGCCGCCTGCGGTGACGATGCAGCCTTCGCAGCTGATGATTTCGGTGCCGGGGCCGATGATGATGTCGACGCCCGGCTGGGTGTCGGGGTTGCCTGCCTTGCCGATGGCGGCGATGCGGCCGCTCTTCAATCCGATGTCGGCTTTGACGATGCCCCAGTGGTCGAGGATCAGGGCGTTGGTCAGCACCGTGTCCATCGCGCCTTCTGATCTGGTTCTTTGGCTTTGGGCCATGCCGTCGCGGATGGTCTTGCCGCCGCCGAATTTGACTTCTTCACCGTAGGAGCCCGCTTTGAAGGTGTAGTCCTTTTCGACCTCGATGATGAGGTCGGTGTCGGCCAGTCTTACGCGGTCGCCTGTCGTCGGGCCGAAGGTTTCTGCGTAGGCTTGTTTATCTATCTTTGCCATATTTTTGGTGACGGGTTTAACGTCTGCTGTTCGGTTGACTGCGGAGGCCGGGACTGCCCCCGGCGGGGCAGTAACTTTTTGGTCTTGCCCAAAAAGTCACCAAAAATGCGCTTTGAAGTCGTCCGGCAGAACTCACTGCGCGACTGCGTCGCTCCGTTCGGACAACTGCCGGAAGCCAGATGGGGGGAGGTATTTGCGGCACGTCGCTGCGCTCGTGCCTGCATCAGATGCCTCCCATGATCAGGCCGCGGAAGCCGTAGATTTGGCGGTCGCCTGCGAAGGGGACCAGTTCCACGGTGCGTTGCTGGCCGGGCTCGAAGCGGACGGCCATGCCGCTGGCTATGTTCAGGCGCATGCCGTGGGCGGCGTCGCGGTCGAAGGAGAGGCCGGCGTTGGTTTCGGCGAAGTGGTAGTGCGATCCGACCTGGATGGGGCGGTCGCTGGCGTTTTTCACCACGAGCGTGATGACCTCGCGGCCCGTGTTGAGTTCGTGGTGGCCGGGGTCGATGAGCAGTTCGCCGGGGATCATGAATGGCCTCTCGGTGTGTTCTTTGTTTGAGGGTCAGGCGAGGCGGGTGAGCATGAACGCGCCAAGCGTTGCGGTCGCGATGCCGCCGGCGCGGGCGATCCAGGGGTGGCGTTGCAGCACGGCGTTGCCGAGGCCCATTCCCGTGAGGTGCAGGGTGGCGGAGCCGAGTGCCATGCCTGCGAGCGCGGCGGCTGCCATCAGGCCCGTGTCGGCGGAGAGTTCGGCGCCGTGGGCTGCGCCATGAAAGAACGCGAAGACGCCTGCGAGCAGCGCCGCCACGCCCCAGGGCATGCGTTTTTGCACGGCCACGAGCAGGCCGAGCACGAGCACCGAGGCGGCGATCATGGGCTCCACGCCGGGGACGACGAGGCCCGCGAAACCTGCCACGCAGCCTGCGACCAAAAGCGTGATGAAGGCGAGCGGTGCGCGCCACATGGGGCGCACGGCGAGGGCGCTCCACACGCCGACCGCGACCATCGCGGCGAGGTGGTCCGCGCCGGTGAAGGGGTGGGCGAAGGCCTGCAGGAAGCTGTCGATGGCGCCGTGGCCGTGTGCGTGAGCGTGTTCACCGACGTGGGCCATGGCGGTGAAGGGGGTGGCGGCGATTGTGGCAGCGATTGTGGCGGCGGTCAGCAGGTGGCGGGTGATGTTGCTTTTCATGGCGGTGTCCGTGGTATGTCGATGTGCTGAGTTTCAGACGATGGGCTGGTGCACGGTGACGAGCTTGGTGCCGTCGGGGAAGGTGGCTTCGACCTGGATGTCGGGGATCATCTCGGCGATGCCGTCCATCACGTCGTCCCGCGTGAGGTAGGTGCGGCCCTCGCTCATGAGCTGGGCAACGGTCTTGCCGTCGCGCGCGCCTTCCATCACGGCGGCGCTGATGAAGGCGACCGATTCCGGATAGTTGAGCTTGAGCCCGCGCGCCTTGCGGCGTTCGGCCAGCAGGGCGGCGGTGAAGATGAGCAGCTTGTCTTTTTCGCGAGGTGTGAGTTCCATCGGCGTGTTCCTGATATTGCCGGGAGATGTGCAAAAAGCGGGCCACATCTCATTGTGGTGAACGGGCAGGCACTGCAAGCGTGCATGGCGCACCGGAAGGGGTGGGGAGGGCCATGCGCCGTCTGCATGCTGGTGCAGCCATGCTGTGCGCGCCCCGGTGTGGTGCGTCGGCGATGGGCGGTGTTGGTGCGCTTTGCACGTTTTGTACGCGGCATGCACGCTGCGGTGTGAGCCCGCGCGAATGATTCTCCTGCATGCGCCTTCTTGATCGGGAAGGATTCAATCCGGTTGGCACAGCATTTGCACTGCACGCTGCACGGTCGCTTTGGACCGGTCGATTCTTCCTTCTTCTGGAGTGGTGCAATGATGAACCGTCGCGGAACACTTACTACGCTGGCTGCCTCGCTGGCCCTGGGTCTTGGTCTCGCTGCCAATGTGCATGCGCAGGACACCATCAAGGTGGGCGTGCTGCACAGCCTCTCGGGCACGATGGCGATCTCGGAAACTGTGCTCAAGGACACGGTGCTGATGGCCATCGACGACATCAATGCCAAGGGCGGCGTGCTCGGCAAGAAGCTCGAGCCGGTGGTCGTTGACCCGGCCTCCAACTGGCCGCTGTTCGCTGAGAAGGCCAAGCAGCTGATCACCCAGGACAAGGTGGCCGTGGTGTTTGGCTGCTGGACCAGCGTGTCGCGCAAGTCGGTGCTGCCGGTGTTCGAGCAGAACAACGGCCTGCTGTTCTACCCCGTGCAGTACGAGGGTGAAGAGCTTTCCAAGAACGTGTTCTACACCGGCGCGGCGCCCAATCAGCAGGCGATTCCTGCGGTCGAATATCTGATGAGCAAGGAGGGCGGCGGTGCCAAGCGCTTCGTGCTGCTGGGCACCGACTATGTGTACCCGCGCACCACCAACAAGATCCTGCGAGCGTTCCTCAAATCCAAGGGCGTGAAGGAATCCGACATCATGGAGACCTACACGCCGTTCGGTCACAGCGACTACCAGACCATCGTCTCGGACATCAAGAAGTTCTCGAGCGGCGGCAAGACGGCGGTCATCTCCACGATCAACGGCGACTCCAATGTGCCCTTCTACAAGGAACTCGGCAACGCGGGCCTCAAGGCCAAGGACGTGCCGGTCGTCGCCTTCAGCGTGGGTGAGGAAGAACTGCGCGGGGTGGACACCAAGCCGCTCGTGGGTCATCTGGCCGCATGGAATTACTTCCAGAGCGTGAAGAACTCCACCAATGCCGCCTTCATCAAGCAGTGGAGCGAATACGCCAAGGCCAAGGCCATCCCCGGCCACAAGGACAAGCCGCTCACCAACGACCCGATGGAAGCCACCTGGGTGGGCATCCACATGTGGAAGCAGGCGGTGGAAAAGGCCAAGTCCACCGACGTGGACAAGGTCATCGCCGCAATGGCCGGACAGACCTTCACCGCGCCCGATGGCTTCACCGTGAAGATGGACGAGAAGAACCACCACCTGCACAAGCCGGTGATGGTCGGCGAGATCAAGGCCGATGGCCAGTTCAACGTGGTGTGGAAGACCAAGGGCCCCGTGAAGGCCCAGCCATGGAGCCCGTTCATCGAAGGCAATGACAAGAAGAAGGACGAGCCGGACGGGAAGTCCGCATTGTGATTGGGTACACCCCCCTGAGTCGCTGCGCGCCTTCCCCTCGCTCTCGAAACGCGTAGCGTTTCGGGCAGGGGGACGCAGCCAGCGCGGCGGGGCGGCCCTTGCGCGGCTGCTCTCGCTTGGGCCGCGCCGGTTTCGTAGGCCGGGGCGGTACAGACGTCATCGACCAGCGAGGCCATTTCCATGGCAGTTGACGCCCTTCGCACACGCGAGAAAAAGACCATGAGATTCGTGATCCGTATTCCTTCCGTTGTTTCCATGCTGGCACTATCGCTGGGCCTGTGCGGCATGGCCCACGCGCTGACTGCCGAGCAGGCCTTCCGGATGGCCGCTGCCGACGATACGGAGCAGCGCGTGGCCGCCATCAACGAGGCCGTGCAGACGCCTGATGCGCGGCTCGCCGCGTTTCTGGCGGCGCTCTCCAATGACGAGGTGAAGACCGCCAACGGCAAGGCCTTCATCGTGCAGAACGACAAGGCCATCGACCCTGCCACCGGCGATGTGGCGACGCTGCCCGCCGATGCGGAGGATGTGGTCAACAACAACTACCTGCGCGGCGTGATCGACGTGGCGCAGGCGGCGCTGGCACTCGGCAGTGGTGAGGTCGCCGAGCGCCGCAGCGCAGCCGCCAAGCTCGCGGCGGAGCCCGATGCGTCGCGCGTCGAGCTGATCGACAGCGTGCTCGCCAAGGAGACGGATGCGCAGGTCAAGACCCTGCTCGAACGTGCCAAGGCCGCGAGCCAGCTGGCGAGCGATGATCCGCAGCAGCGCCTGCATGCCATCGGCGCGCTCGCCCATGAAAAAACGCCGGAGACGCAGTTGCTGCTCAACCAGCGCATGGCCGACGAGCAGGACCCGGCCGTCAGGAAGGCGCTGCAGCGCGCCGTGGCCGAGATCGCCGACAGCCTGACCTGGGGCGAGCGACTTGGTGAAATCTTCAGCGGCATCAGTCTCGGCTCGGTGCTGCTGCTGGCGGCGCTCGGCCTCGCCATCACCTACGGACTGATGGGCGTGATCAACATGGCGCACGGCGAGCTGATCATGATCGGCGCGTACGCGACCTACATGGTCCAGGTGCTGTTCCAACGCTATTTGCCCGAGTCGGCATTCGGTTGGTATCTGGTGCTCGCGATTCCGGTGTCCTTCCTCGTGTCGGCGCTGGTCGGCGCGATTCTCGAACGCGGCGTGATCCGCTTTCTCTACGGCCGTCCGCTCGAGACGCTGCTCGCCACCTTCGGCATCAGCCTCGTGCTGCAGCAGACCGTGCGCAGCCTGTTCGGCGCGCAGAACGTGGGCGTGGAAAATCCGTCGTGGATGAGCGGCGGTCTCGCGCTGCTGCCGAATCTCACGCTGCCCTGGAACCGCATCTGCATCGTGATTTTTGCGTTTCTCGTGCTTGGTGGCGTGGCCTTCATGATTGCGCGCACGCGGCTCGGCCTGTTCGTTCGCGGCGTCACGCAGAACCGCGCGATGGCGTCCTGCGTGGGTGTGAACACCGCGCGCACCGACACTTACGCCTTCGCACTCGGCTCGGGCATCGCGGGGCTTGCGGGATGCGCGCTCAGCCAGATCGGCAACGTTGGCCCGGACCTCGGGCAGAACTACATCGTCGATTCGTTCCTCGTGGTGGTGCTCGGCGGCGTCGGCCAGTTGGCGGGAACGGTGTATGCCGCGCTGGGCCTCGGCGTGTTGTCCAAGCTGCTCGAAGGCTGGACGGGCGCGGTGCTCGCCAAGATCGCCGTGCTGCTCTTCATCGTGATCTTCATTCAAAAGCGTCCCCAAGGCATCTTCGCCTTGAAGGGCCGCAGCGCGGAGGCCTGATCCCATGGCGACGACTACCCTCATCGAATTGCCCCGTCGCGCTCCGCTGCTCAGCGGGCGCGGCTGGAGCGTGTTTCTCATCGCCTTCATCATCGTCACGGCCGTCGCGCCCGCGCTCAATCTGATGGTGCCCGAGGGCCATGCGCTGCATCTCTCGGACTACATGATCGGCCTGCTTGGAAAGTTCATGTGCTATGCGATCTGCGCGCTCGCCATCGATCTGATCTGGGGCTACACCGGCATTCTGAGTCTGGGCCACGGGCTGTTCTTCGCGCTGGGCGGCTACGTGATGGGCATGTACCTGATGCGTGAGGCCTCGGGTCCCGACACGCTGCCGCCGTTCATGGTGTTCCTCGACTGGAAGGAGCTGCCGTGGGCCTGGTCGCTGTCGGGCAGCTTCATCGCGACCGTGCTGCTGGTGCTGCTGGTGCCGGGTCTGCTTGCGGGGCTGTTCGGCTACTTCGCGTTCCGCTCGCGGATCAAGGGCGTGTACTTTTCGATCATCACGCAGGCGCTCACCTATGCGGCCATGCTGCTGTTCTTTCGCAACGAGACGGGCTTCGGCGGCAACAACGGCTTCACCGGATTCAAGACGATTCTGGGCTTCTCGCTGAACACGCCGCAGATGCATGTGCTGCTGTTCTCGCTGTCGGGCATGGCGCTGCTGGGCTGCTATCTGCTGGCGCGCTGGCTGGTGCAGTCCAAGTTCGGCCGCGTGCTGCAGGCCGTGCGCGACGCGGAGACGCGCACCATGTTCTGCGGCTACAACCCCTTGCAGTACAAGCTCACGATCTGGGTGATCTCGGCCATGATGTGCGGCCTTGCCGGAGCGCTCTACGTGCCGCAGGTGGGCATCATCAACCCGAGCGAGATGAGCGTCGGCAACTCCATCGAAATGGCGGTGTGGACGGCCGTCGGCGGCCGCGCGACGCTCGTCGGCCCGATCATCGGCGCGTTCGCCGTCAACGGCGGCAAGAGCTGGCTGACCATGGCCGCGCCCGAGTACTGGCTCTACGTGCTGGGCCTGCTGTTCATCGCGGTCACTCTGTTCATGCCGGGCGGCATCGTGGGCCTGGCGCGCCAATGGCGCGAGCATCGCGCGGCGCGCTCGGCAACCCGCGCAGCGCCTTCAGCGAAGGCCCTTGCCACGGCATCCACGGCACCCACCGCACCCAAGACACCTGACATCACGAAGGGAGCACGCGCATGACACCCGACCTCATGGAAGCCGGCACGAAGCGCATGGTGCACCTGCACCATCTGCAGGCCACGATGGGCGCGACCGAATCCGGCGGGCGCACGGCCAGCCTCGCGCGGCCGGTGATCGCGGGCGAAGTCGATGTGACGCACGGGCGCATTCTCTATCTTGAGGACGTGCATGTGAGCTTTGACGGCTTCAAGGCCATCAACGGCTTGAACCTCGACATTGCGCCCGGCGAGCTGCGCTGCATCATCGGCCCCAACGGCGCGGGCAAGACCACGATGATGGACATCATCACCGGCAAGACCCGGACCGACAAAGGCTCGGTGTACTTCGGCTCCACCATCGATCTGCTGCGCTACAACGAACCGCAGATCGCGGCGCTCGGCATAGGCCGCAAATTCCAGAAGCCCACCGTGTTCGAGCAGCTTTCCGTTTTTGAAAATCTCGAACTCGCGCTCAAGACGCACAAGGGCGTCGCGCAGTCGATGCACTTTCGCCTCGCCGGCGCGCAGAAGGACCGCATCGCAGAGGTGCTGCACACCATCCATCTGGCGGGCAGCGTCACGCGCCAGGCGGGGCTGCTCAGTCATGGGCAGAAGCAGTGGCTCGAGATCGGCATGCTGCTGGTGCAGGAGCCCAAGCTGCTGCTGCTCGACGAGCCCGTGGCCGGCATGACCGACGAGGAAACCGTGCGCACCGCCGAGCTGTTTCTGAGCCTCAAGGGCAAGCACTCGCTGATGGTGGTGGAGCACGACATGTCGTTCATCGACACCATCTCCGAGAAGGTCACGGTGCTGTGCGATGGCGCGGTGCTGGCCGAGGGAACGCTCGCCGAAGTGCAGGCCGACGAGCGCGTGATTGAAGTCTATCTGGGACGCTGACACACCATGCTCCACATCGAAAACCTGCACCAGTACTACGGCGGCTCGCACATCCTGCGCGACGTGAACCTCAAGGCGGAAAAAGGCAAGGTCACCGTGCTGCTCGGCCGCAACGGCGTGGGCAAGACCACGCTGCTCAAGAGCCTCATGGGCCTGGTGCCCATCAAGAGCGGCAGGATTGAATGGCAGGGTGCGGACATCTCGCGCCGTGCGCCGTATGACCGCGCGCGCAGCGGCATGGGCTATGTGCCGCAGGGCCGAGAGATTTTTTCGCGCCTGTCGGTGGAGGACAACCTGCGCATGGGGCTCGCCTACAAGAGCGGCGGGGCGCAGGTTCCTGCCGAGCTGTTCGAGCTGTTCCCCGTGCTCAAGACCATGCTGCACCGGCGCGGCGGCGATCTCTCGGGCGGACAGCAGCAGCAGCTCGCCATCGCGCGCGCACTCGCGCCGGGGCCGCAGATATTGATCCTCGACGAGCCCACGGAAGGCATACAGCCGAGCATCATCAAGGACATCGGCCGCGTGATCCGCATGCTCGCCAATCGTGGCGACATGGCGATCCTGCTGTGCGAGCAGTATTACGACTTTGCGGAAGAGCTGGCCGATCATTACGTCGTCATGGAACGCGGTGAAGTCATTGCCAGTGGCCCCGGTCACGAGATGCAGTCCAAGGGCGTGCGTCAGCTTGTGGCGATATGAGGAACACTCCCCTGAGGCGCTTTGCGTCTTCCCCCGCTCTCGAAACGCGTTGCGTTTCGGGCAGGGGAGCGCAGCCAGCGCGGCGGGGCGGCCCTTGCGCGGCTGCCCTCGCCTGGAGCGCGCCAGTTTCATGGTTCATTTATCGTTGCGTAGTCCTCTGAGACGCCGCGCCGCTTTTCCGACATCTCCATTTCAATGTTTTAATCAGCGCCCATGGTCTGGCACGCCCGTCTCGATCTCGACTACTCGCAGCGCAACGACGCCACGCGGTTGCACTTCAGCCACGACGGCCCGCTGCGCGTGCTGCGCAGCCTGCATCCGGAAGGCCCGCGCATCTGCCACAACGTGCTCGTCCATCCACCGGGCGGCATCGTTGGCGGTGACCTGCTCGACGTGACGGTGCGTGTGCAGGAGGGCGCGCATGGCCTCATCACCACGCCCGGCGCCACGCGCTTTTATCGCAACAACGGACAGCAGGGCACGCAGCGCACCCGGATCACGCTTGCGCCCGGCGCGCGCCTTGAATGGCTTCCGCTCGAAGCCATCGCCTACAACGACTGCGACGCGGTGAACGAGCTGCACCTGGACCTCGCACCCGACTCGCAGCTCATCGCCTGGGACATCACCGCGTTTGGCCTGCCGCATGCCGACGCGCCGTATGAACGGGGCCGCTTCGTGCAGCACATCGACTGGCCGGGCCGGTTTCTTGAACGCGGCGTGATCGACGCGCAGGACGACCGCCTGATGAACGGCACCCTTGGTTTGGCCGGCGCACGCTGCATGGGCAGCCTCATCCTCGCCAGCGGCACAGCACTGCCGCGCACGCTGCGCGAGCAGCTGCTCGAAGCCACGCACGCGATGCTGCTCGACCTGCCGCAAGGCGTGATTGCCGGAGTGACGGCGCCCAATGCGCACATGATCGTGCTGCGCGGCCTCGCGCCGGTGGTGGAGCCGCTGATGCTGCTGTGGCAACGCGTGTGGGCCGAATGGCGCATGCGGTGCTGGCACCAGCCGGGCACCCGGCCGCGCATCTGGGCGACGTAAGGGAGCCTTTGGGGGAGGGCGACGTCGTGCAAAGGGCGGCGCGATATCCAGACGAGCAACGCACGCGATTGCGTGACTGCACAGCGTCGAAAGATCATCAGGGCGCGGAGACACTTCACGCAACTGTAGGTGACTGCAAAACGTGAGAAATCCGTCACTTGCGAATCAACGACTTGCGTGCGGCGCGCATCATGGCAGTGGGGAAAAGGACCGCATAAGCTGAGAAATCACGACCAAGCAACCTCCGCCAAACCCGGGGCGATTCAGTGTGATGAATTGGCGAGGGGATTGCGCAAGCACCGAGCTGTTCTGGCTTTGCGAGGAACGGTGCAGATTGGTAGATTCAATTGACGTTGGTGCCATTTGGTCAAAGTATCAGATCTCGCAGTTGGGCCTCGAGGTCTTGTCGGTCATGATTTCACTGGCGTGTCCGCCGGGGCCACATAGGCCTGATGAGGGTGTTTGGCGGTTTCAGGGTAGCGGAAACGCAATTGGCCGCTGCCGACCATGGGGATCAGGTGCTTGTTGCGCAGGTAGTTGCGGCTTTTGCCCAGCAAGGTTGCAAGCTGGTCCACAGTGAGCGGTGCCCAGGTGCACAGGCGGACGATAGCTTGGCGGAGGGCATCCTCCTGAGTGCGGCCCCTCAGGGTTGCAAGCATGGTTGCAAGCTCAGTCGGCAAGGTTGCAACCTCAGGGTTGCATGCTGGTATATCGGATCCGGCGGCGGCGGGGAGGGGCTCCACTCCAGATGCTACCCGTGTGGACGCCGTTTCGATGTCCAGCGAGAGCTGGGCAGGGAGCTCGGGGGGCTCGGCGTCGGCACGGGCCAGCACATAGTAGGTGCTGCTGCCAGAGCCCTCTTTGTCCAGCAGCCCCCGATCGCGCAGACGGCGTAGTAGGTGGCTGGCCGCCAGGGTGTCTAGGCCGCAGAAGTCTCGGCAGGCACTGTTGTCCACGGCGCCAGTCTCTCGGGCGTAGATCAGCGCCTTGGCTTCGTCACCGCTCACGGTCCCGCCGGCAAAGCTGCGCAACCAGGCATGGTCATCCTCAGTCAGCAGGTTGTGCAGAAAGAGCGTGAGCTTGAACTCGTTGGCTTGCCGGTCGGAATGGAACTCAGGCGCGGCGAGGCCGGCATCAGTTGCCAGGCGGCGCATGGCGCGGATGCCGGTGCCTTTGGCCTCTGCCAGGTGCAGGTCGTGCAGCACGGCAGCAATCACCGGGTTGCGCAGGCGGGAGCCCGGCGAGCCTAACTGTTCGGGCGCCTTGAGTGAGTAGCCCACATTGCGCACCTCGATGCGATTGCTGAAGCGGATGATCTGCGTGGGGCTGTGTACGGTGTAGCTGCGATGCATGGCCGCGTTAGCCAGGGCTTCGCGGATGACCTTGCGCGGCAAGATCGGCTCTTGCACGCTTTGCAGCTGGCCTTCTGGCAGGCGGAAGCCTTTGGGCAGTTCGTCGATGATGCTGGCCTCGGCCTGGGGCAGGGCCAGCAGCAGTGGTTTGCGGATATCGATGGACTGGAAGCGGTTTTCCGGGTCTTCTACCCATTCATTGCCGGGTACGCGGATGTAGTCGATGCGCACCATGGGCAAGATTCGCCGCAGGGCCAGTGGCTTGCCAAACAGCACGATGCCGGCCAATGTGGGCTGCAGCGCGCCATCCACACGGCGCAAGGAGCCCAAGGCTTCGAGCATGTCCTCGTCACCATAGGCTAGTTCTTCGGCCTGCGGGTTGATGCGTGCCCGGTCCCGGCGGTAAGCGGCAATCGCAGTAGGGTCAAAGTCGTCCAGCCGCGCATCAGGCAGCACACTGGTGTCGGGACCATGGCTGGGTTGGCTTTCGCCGCGCAGCACCCAGAGGTCTTCGTCCACACAATGTTGGTCCGTACTGCCGATACGCCGGAAGGCGCCCCGGGGCAGGCCGGTGGCCTTGAGGTAGACCGGCTTGTGGGTGACGTCAGCCTCGGGTACATAGACTACAAGCACGGTGTGACCGTCTACGGTCTCCAGTTGCATCTCAGGCCGCAGCGTAACGTTGAGCATGCTGGCGCATTGCGACGCTAGGTCTCTTTGCACCTTGTCCGGGTCTGGCAGGCCGGCGGGCCGGTAGACGGTGTCGCCCTTGTCGTTGATAGACCAGTCTGCACCCAGCAACAGATGGCCGCCATTTAACCCCGGCTCGTTTGCGAAAGCGATCACGGTCTCCATGACCGACTTGCCCAGCTGGCTGGTCCGCTTGGCTTCAATGCGGGTGGATTCGTCCACTGCATTGAGTTCCTCGAACAGCTCCACGGCACTACGCATGAGACGCCTCCTGACTAACACATATGCGGTTTGGGAGAAGACCGGCTCCGCGTTGATTTGAAACAACGCCGCAGCGGTGAGAGGGGAAACCTAAAGCCGCATGAAACGGCTTTAGGTAAGTGGCGCAAATTTGAGATTTAGGTAGTTGCTACCTCTGATTGGCGATAGAAATCTCACTTATTGCATCTACCTACAAAAAAATCAAACGTCAATATTCCCAGCCCTGAGCGCATTGGTCTCAATGAAATCCCGGCGTGGCTCGACTTCGTCGCCCATCAGCATCGTGAACACGCGATCGGCTTCGATGGCGTCGTCGATCTGTACGCGCAGCAGGCGGCGAACGGCCGGGTCCATGGTGGTTTCCCAGAGCTGTTCGGGGTTCATTTCGCCGAGGCCCTTGTAGCGCTGGCGGGCGGTGGTGCGTTCGGCTTCGGAGATGAGCCATTGCATGGCGCCGCGGAAGTCGGTGATCTTTTCTTCCTTGGCTTTTTCGCCTTCGCCGCGGGTGGCCTTGGCGCCTTCGCCGATGAGGCTGCGGAAGAGGTGGGCCTCTTCGCTCAGGGCGGCGTAGTCGGCGCCGTGCACGAAGTCCTGCGTGATGATGCTGCTCTTGATGTTGCCGTGGTGGTGGCGGCTGATGCGCAGGATGGGTTTGTCGGTGCGGGCGTCGAATTCACCGGTCACGTCGGCGGGGACGCCGTTGGTGTTGAGTTCGCGCAGCTTGGCCTGCAGTTGCACGGCGCTGGCTTCGGCGTCCTGCAGGGTGTCGAGCTTGATCTCGACGCCGTCGGCAATCGCGCGCAGGGCTTCCGCGTCCATGAAGGCGGAGAGGCGGTCGATCACGTGTTCGGCGTGCTGGTGCTTGTTGGCCAGCTCGGCCAGTTCCTCGCCTTGCAGCACGCGGCTGTTGGCGCCGCCGGTGGTGATGCTGGCGTGGTTCAGGGCCACGCGCAGCAGGTAGGCGTCGAGCGCTGCGGCGTCTTTCAGGTACAGCTCTTCCTTGCCGCTCTTGACCTTGTAGAGCGGTGGCTGGGCGATGTAGATGTGGCCGCGTTCGCACAGCTCGGGCATCTGACGGTAGAAGAAGGTCAGCAGCAGGGTGCGGATGTGGGCGCCGTCCACGTCGGCGTCGGTCATGATGATGATGCGGTGGTAGCGCAGCTTGTTCGGATCGAAGTCGTCCGAGGTGCTCTTGCCGCTTTCCACGCTGGCCTTGCCGATGCCGGTGCCGAGCGCCGTGATCAGGGTGATGATTTCCTGGCTGGAGAGCAGCTTTTCGTAGCGGGCTTTTTCGACGTTCAGGATCTTGCCGCGCAGGGGCAGGATGGCCTGGAACTTGCGGTCGCGGCCCTGCTTGGCGGAGCCGCCGGCGGAGTCGCCCTCGACGATGTAGATTTCGCAGAGCGCGGGGTCTTTTTCCTGGCAATCAGCCAGCTTGCCGGGCAGGCCCATGCCGTCGAGCACGCCCTTGCGGCGGGTCATTTCACGGGCCTTGCGCGCGGCTTCGCGGGCGCGTGCGGCTTCGACGATCTTGCCGCAGAGGATCTTGGCGTCGTTCGGCTTTTCCTCGAGGTAGTCGGTCAGCGCCTTGGCGACGATGTCTTCCACGGGGGCGCGCACTTCCGAGCTGACCAGCTTGTCCTTGGTCTGGCTCGAGAACTTGGGCTCGGGCACCTTCACGGAGAGCACGCAGCACAGGCCTTCGCGCATGTCGTCGCCGGAGACTTCGACCTTGGCTTTCTTGGCGAACTCGTTCTGCTCGATGTACTTGCCGATCACGCGCGTCATCGCGGCGCGAAGGCCGGTCAGGTGGGTGCCGCCGTCACGCTGGGGAATGTTGTTGGTGAAGCAGAGCACCTGCTCGCCGTAGCTTTCGTTCCACTGCATGGCGACTTCGACGCCGATCTCGGTGCCGGGAATGCCGCCGTAGGTTTCGGCAGGACGCGAGCCGATGGCGTGGAAGGCCGTGGGGTGCAGCACTTTCTTGGTGCCGTTGATGTATTCGACGAAGCCCTTGACGCCGCCGGCGCCGGAGAAATCGTCTTCC
The DNA here is from genome assembly GCF_015354245.1 of Diaphorobacter caeni. Taxonomy (GTDB): domain Bacteria; phylum Pseudomonadota; class Gammaproteobacteria; order Burkholderiales; family Burkholderiaceae_C; genus Diaphorobacter_A; species Diaphorobacter_A caeni. The sequence goes on along the minus strand of NZ_JADKYZ010000004.1, from coordinate 340,976 downwards.
TTGCCGGTGCGCTCGTCGTGCAGGCGGATGCGCACGCCGTTGTTGAGGAACGAGAGCTCGCGCAGGCGTTTGGCGAGGATGTCGTAGTGGAAATCGTTGTTTTCCTTGAAGATCTCGGTGTCGGGCAGGAAGCGCACTTCGGTGCCGCGCTTGTCGGTGGGGCCGACGATCTTCATCGGGGAGATCTCCGCGCCGTCGACGTTCTCGATGATGCGGTTCTGCACATGGCCGCGCGAGAAGTCGATCTGGTGGATCTGGCCGTCGCGGCGCACCACGAGCTTGAGCTTGACCGAAAGCGCGTTCACGCAGGAGACGCCCACGCCGTGCAGGCCGCCCGAGACCTTGTAGCTGTTCTGGTTGAACTTGCCGCCCGCGTGCAGTTCTGTCAGTGCGATTTCGGCGGCCGAGCGCTTGGGCTCGTGCTTGTCGTCCATCTTCACGCCGGTGGGGATGCCGCGGCCGTTGTCGATGACGCTGATCGAGTTGTCGGTGTGGATGGTGATGACGATGTCGTCACAGAAACCGGCCAGCGCCTCGTCGATGGAGTTGTCCACGACCTCGAAGACCAGATGGTGCAGGCCGGTGCCGTCCGAGGTGTCGCCGATGTACATGCCGGGACGCTTGCGCACGGCCTCCAGGCCTTCGAGGATCTGGATCGCGCCTTCGCCGTAGCCATCGCTGCCGGATGCCGCGGGTGCTGGCGCGGGCGATGCGCCGTTGTTCGCGGTGGGCTCGTCGGGGGTGGGCTGCGTGTTCTCTGCGGTCATGGAGGAATGCTTTCTCTCGTTCACCAGGCCGCCTTGGGAGGCGGTCCGTGTAAAAAATCGTTCAAAAATTCAGTCCATCAAATGATCAAATGGCTGCCATCGCTCTTGGTGAAGCCATGGCAGCCCTGATGAAATGATGCGTGGATCAGTGCGTCGGTGTGCGTTCCTGAACCTTGGGTCAGATGCGCATCGGCATCACCACGTACTTGAAGTGATCGTTGTCGGGGATGGTCAGCAGCGCGGAGCTGTTGTTGTCCGACAGGTCGACCTTGACCATGTCCTGGCTCATGTTGGTGAGCGCGTCGATCAGGTAGCTCACGTTGAAGCCGATCTCGATGGTGTCACCGCCGTAGTCGATGTCGAGCTCGTCCACGGCCTCTTCCTGCTCGGCGTTGTTGGAGGCCACGCGCAGCAGACCGGGTTCGAGGTTCAGGCGCACGCCCTTGAACTTGTCGCTGGTCATGATGGCGGTGCGCTGCAGGCTGGCCAGCAGTGGTGCGCGGCCGAGCGTGATGCTGTTCTTGTGGTTCTTGGGGATCACGCGGTTGTAGTCGGGGAACTTGCCTTCGACCAGCTTGGTGACGAACTCCATGCCGCCGAACGAGAACTTGGCCTGGTTGTTGGCGAACTGCATCTCGATGGCGCCGTCGGCATCCGACAGCAGGCGCTGCAGCTCGAGCACGGTCTTGCGCGGCAGAATCACTTCCTGTTTGGGCACTTCCACGTCCAGCGTGGCCGACGAGAACGCGAGGCGGTGGCCGTCGGTGGCCACGAGGCTCAGCGTGTTGCCTTCGGCGACGAACAGGATGCCGTTGAGGTAGTAGCGGATGTCCTGCACGGCCATCGCGAAGGAGACCTGACCCATCAGGTTCTTGAGCACCTTCTGCGGCACGCTGAACGCGGGGCCGAAACCGGCGGCTTCCTGCACCAGCGGGAAGTCCTCGGCGGGCAGGGACTGCAGCGTGAAGCGGCTCTTGCCACCCTTGAGGATGAGCTTGTTCTGGCTGGTCTCCAGGCTCACGGTCTGGTCCGAGGGCATGGTCTTCAGGATGTCGATGACCTTTCGCACGCCGACCGTGGTGGTGAACTCGCCCGTGTCGCCGCCGAGCTCGGCGGTGGTGCGGATCTGGATTTCCAGATCGCTGGTGGTGAGCTGCAGGGCATTTCCGGTCTTGCGGATCAGCACGTTCGCCAGGATGGGCAGAGTGTGACGGCGTTCGACGATGCCGGACACCGATTGCAATACTGCGAGGACCTTGTCTTGTGTTGCCTTCAGGACAATCATGTCTTCAACCTTGGTTGGTTTTGGTGTGCAAAAAGAAATGCGAAAAACGTGGCGGGGCGATTCGAGTGCATGGTTGGGGCTTGCTCCCTCTCAAGAGCCCGGCCCGTTCGCCCCACATGGCATTTTGCCTGCGATCTGAAACAAATTTCATGGCAATTCATCACGGATCGAATTACCCCTTGAGCGTCTGTTCCAGCACGTGCAGCTGCTGGTTGAGTTCGGTGAGCTGCTGACGCTCGCCGGCGATCTTGCGCACCGCGTGCAGCACGGTCGTGTGGTCGCGCCCGCCGAACAGCTCCCCGATCTCGGGCAGGCTCTTCTGCGTGAGCTCCTTGGCCAGGTACATCGCGATCTGGCGCGGGCGGGCGATGCTCGCGGGGCGCTTCTTGCTGTACATGTCGGCGACCTTGATCTTGTAGTAGTCGGCCACCGTCTTCTGGATGTTTTCCACCGAAATCTGGCGATTCTGGATCGACAGCAGATCACGCAGCGCCTCGCGGGCGAGCTGGATCGACACTTCCTTCTGGTTGAAGCGCGAATAGGCCAGGATCTTGCGCAGCGCGCCTTCGAGCTCGCGCACGTTGGAGCGCACGTTCTTGGCGACGAAGAAGGCCACTTCTTCGGGCATGTCCGCGTTCTCGGCACGGGCCTTGTTGATCAGGATCGCGACGCGCATTTCCAGCTCGGGCGGCTCGATGGCCACGGTGAGACCGGAGTCAAAGCGCGAGACCAGACGCTCGTGGATGTTGGCCAGTCCCTTGGGGTAGGTGTCCGACGTCATCACGATGTGGCTCTTCTTGGCGAGCAGGGCCTCGAACGCGTTGAAGAATTCTTCCTGCGTGCGGTCCTTGTTCGCAAAAAATTGCACGTCGTCGATCAGCAGCAGATCGAGCGAGTGGTAGCGGGCCTTGAAGTCGTCGAAGGTGCGGCGCTGGTAGGCCTTAACCACATCCGAGACGAACTGCTCGGCGTGAATGTAGAGAACTTTGGCGTCCGGCTTGTCGGCCAGCAGCTTGTTGCCCACGGCGTGCACCAAGTGGGTCTTGCCGAGACCCACACCGCCATAGATGAACAGCGGGTTGTAGAGATGTCCGGGCGACGCGGCGACGTGCATGGCGGCGGAGCGGGCCATGCGGTTGGCGGTACCTTCGACCAGCGAGTCGAAAGTCAGGGCGGGATTCAGGCGCGAGCGGAACGGGCCGGAGCCATTGTCCTCGGCGGCGCTGGCGGCGGGTTCGGGCGCGGCAACGGGTTCCGCCTGGGCCACTGGCTGGGGCGGAATGTATTTGCGGACAACGCTTTCACGCTGAGCGAGCGCCAACTCCAGTGGAATGGGCTGGCCGTACAGGCCTTCCAGTATGGCGGAAATGCGACCCGCGTACTGCGCACGGATCCAATCGAGCTTGAAGCGGTTGGCCACGAACAGGGTGACCTTGGAGAGGTCGGGCTCCACCTTGGCTGCGAGTGGTTTGATCCAGGTGTTGAACTGCATCTCTGGCAGCTCCTGAGAGAGCTGCTCCACGCATGCCTGCCACAGGCCTTGCCCGGCGTCGGAGCCGGACTCGTCGTGGGCGGTGTTGGAAGGTTCCTCAATCATTTCAGGGGAATTCTAGTTGTGGATAGGAGGAACATTGAAGGACCCCCATTGTACCTTCCGCGCGGAGTTATCCACAATTTCTCCGCACATCACCCACACATCTTCCTCATGTCTATTCACCGTTCTGGTGCGATCTGGTTGGCAAATTCGTGCGCCGTTGCGTAAAAATACGACAATTCCCGGGGATTGCAAGATTCTTTCAAGCCTGCAATAATCGCCGGTTTCCCTGAACCCGTTCAGGGTGATCCAGCCCGGGTGAACCATTTTGCTCTTTGAGTACGGAGTGATTTGCTTGGGGATGTCTGGCGGGCTGATCGGCCGATCGAAGCCGGGCCTGTAACTGAACTATCAAGGAATTTTGAATCATGAAACGCACATACCAGCCTTCCAAGACCCGCCGCGCACGTACCCACGGTTTCCTGGTCCGCATGAAGACTCGTGGCGGCCGCGCCGTCATCAACGCTCGCCGCGCCAAGGGCCGCAAGCGTCTGGCTGTCTGAGGTCTTGCTGACTGATGGGTTTGGCTCCTCGCGATGCCAAGCCCCGGTTGCAAGTCCCTCCAATCCGCGCAGGGCGTTGCTTTGGCGCTTATGCACCGGTTGAAAACCCGCCCCCAGTTTCAGGCTGCCATGGCGGGTGGAACTGTTTCCCGCACACCGCACTTCGCCCTGCATCGACTGGGTCTGGTGCTGCCGGACGGTGAAACCCCCAAGGCTCTGGCCGAAGAAACAAGCCAATCGTCAGACGGGTCTGGCAGCGTGCCGCGCGAGCAGCACGCCGCGCAGGCCCTGTTTGTCGTTGCGGCGCACGAAAACGCAGGCCCCTGGCTCGGCGCGATGGTGCCCAAGCGCTGGGCGCGTCGCGCCGTCACGCGCAACGCCATCAAGCGCCAGATCTATGTGGCGGGTGCCGACTTCGAGTCGCAGCTGCCCGTGGCGGCGCATGTGGTGCGTCTGCGCTCCACCTTCGACCGCAAGCAGTTTCCGAGCGCCACATCCGACGCTCTGAAGGCCGCCGTGCGCGACGAGCTCAGGCAGCTCTTCGCCTATGCCGTGCGGCCGCAGAAAAGTCCGAAAGGCCCCAAGGCGCAAAAAGCCTCCGGGGAGAATCCATGATCGTGCGCAACGCACTCATGGCGCTGGTGCGCGGCTATCGGCTGCTGCTTAGCCCTTGGCTGGGCTCGGCTTGCCGTTTCGAGCCCACCTGTTCGGTTTATGCTCTCGAGGCTTTGGAAATACATGGTGCAGCAGGCGGCAGCTATCTGACGATCGCCCGGCTTGCGCGCTGTCATCCCTGGTGTGACGGAGGGCACGATCCAGTGCCGCAGGAGCCACCGCGTGCGACGCGGCTGTTCTCGCGACATGTGCCGCCGCCTTCCTCCTCTTCATCCGCTTCCTCTTCTACGAAGACTTCATGAACGATATTCGCCGCACCATACTGTGGGTGATATTTGCCTTCTCGCTGGTTCTCCTGTGGGACAAGTGGCAAGTACATAACGGCCAGAAAGCCACCTTCTTCCCCGTTCCGCAGGCACAGACCGCCAAGTCGCCAGCGGATGCCGCCTCCGGCGCCGCAGACGCGACCGTGCCGACGGCTTCCGCCGCCGTTGCGGGCGCCGCCGACGTGCCGGGTGCCACCGCTGCGCCAGCCGCTCCCGCCGCCGCGCCGCGCCAGGACGTGGTCGTCGCCAACGACGTGCTGCGCCTGACCTTCGACAGCGAAGGCGGCACGCTCAAGCACGCCGAGCTGCTCCAGTATTTCGACAAGTCCACGCCTCCCCAGCCCGTGGTGCTGTTCGACGACTCGGCCACGCACAAGTATCTGAGCCAGTCCGGCCTGATCGGCGGCACCTTCCCGACCCACAAGACCGCGATGACCGTGCAACCGGGCGCGCGTGAGCTCAAGGACGGTCAGGATTCCGTGCAGCTGCGCTTTGAATCCGCCGAAGTCGGCGGCGTGAAGCTGGTCAAGACCTACACGCTCAAGCGTGGCGCGTATGACGTGGCCGTGCAGCACGACGTCGTGAACAACAGCGGCGCCGCCGTGAACCCGCGTCTGTACATGCAGCTGGTGCGTGACAACACGGAGTCCGGCGACCAGACCCCGTTCTACTCGACATTCACCGGCCCGGCCGTCTACACCACCGAGAAGAAGTACCAGAAGGTCACCTTCAAGGACATCGACAACAACAAGGTCAGCATCGAGAAGACTTCGGATGCGGGCTTCGTGGCGATGGTGCAGCACTACTTCGCGAGCGCCTGGCTGCTGGGTGACGGCACGCAGCGCGAGAACTTCGTGAACAAGGTGGGCGACAAGCTCTACGCCGCCGGCATGATCACGCCGGTGGGCACCGTGGAGCCAGGCCAGACCAAGACGCTCAACGCGCGCCTGTTCGCGGGCCCGCAGGTCGAGCCCGTGCTCGAATCGCTGGCGCCCGGCCTTGAGCTGGTCAAGGACTACGGCTGGCTGACCATTCTGGCCAAGCCGCTGTACTGGCTGCTGTCCGAGCTGCACAAGTTCATCGGCAACTGGGGCTGGTCGATCGTGGCGCTGGTGCTGCTGCTGAAGATCGCGTTCTACTGGTTCAACGCCAAGGCCTACTCCTCGATGGCCAAGATGAAGGCGATCAATCCACGCATTCAGGAAATGCGCGAGCGCCTGAAGGACAAGCCGCAGCAGATGCAGCAGGAGATGATGCGCATCTACCGCGAGGAGAAGGTCAACCCGATGGGTGGCTGCCTGCCTATCCTGATCCAGATGCCGGTGTTCATGGCGCTGTACTGGGTGCTGCAGTCGAGCGTGGAAATCCGCAACGCGCCATGGATCGGCTGGATCCATGACCTCTCGGTGCCCGATCCGTTCTTCATCCTGCCGCTGTTGATGATGCTGTCGTCGCTGCTGCAGACCGCGCTGAACCCCGCACCGCCCGATCCGATGCAGGCCAAGCTCATGTGGATCATGCCGCTGATGTTCTCGGTGATGTTCTTCTTCTTCCCGGCCGGCCTCGTGCTGTACTGGCTGACGAACAACATTCTGTCGATCGCGCAGCAGTGGATCATCAACACGCGCATGGGGGTGCCGCCCCAATTCAACCTGCCGAAATTCAAGTAGTTGAATGGCATGAAAAACGCTTGATCGCTTGAGCGTTTATCCCTAGCTAAAACGCACAAAGGCCGCTACGCGGCCTTTGTCGTTTTCGGTAGCATGCAAGTCTCTTTGTCCGAAATGGCACAACCCTTGCAAGCGGAGATGACTGCCAATTCACGGGCATGAACTCAACATCTAGGAGTCAGGGATATGAATCGAGGAGCGAGTTTCAAGCGGGGAATTCTTGCGGCGGCGCTGCTGGCGGCCATCGGCAGCTCGGCCAGCGCCGTGACCCTGCGCACGGCCGGTGCGAACGACATTCTCACCACCGACCCCATGTCGCAGAACCACCAGACCACGCATGCCTACATGCAGCAGGTCTACGAGAGCCTGGTGCGCTACGACGACAAGTACCAGACCGTCCCTGCCCTGGCCACCAAATGGACGCAGGTCTCCCCCACGCAGGTGCGCTTCGAGCTGCGCAAGGGCGTGAAATTCCATGACGGTGCACCGTTCACCGCCGACGACGTGGTGTTCTCCCTCACCCGCGCGGGCACCAAGCCGTCGAACATGATCGCCTCGGTGGCGAGCATTCAGGAAATCAAGAAGGTCGACGACTTCACCGTCGACCTGATCCTCAAGGGCCCCAACCCGACGCTGCTGCGCGACCTGACCGAAGCGCGCATCATGAACAAGGCATGGGCCGAGAAGAACAACTCGACGAAGTCGCAGGACTACGCGAGCAAGGAAGAAAACTTCGCCTCCCGCAACGCCAACGGCACCGGCCCCTTCCAGCTCGTGAGCTGGCAGCCCGACGTGAAGCTGGTCTTGAAGAAGAACCCGAACTGGTGGGATCAGCCCAAGGGCAACATCGACGAGGTGGTGTTCACCCCCATCAAGTCCGCAGCCACCCGCTCGGCCGCGCTGATCTCCGGCCAGGTCGACTTTGTGGTCGATCCACCTCCGCAGGATCTGGCCCGCATGAAGGCCAGCCCCGACATCAAGATCATCGAAGGCGCGGAAAACCGCACCATCTATCTGGGCCTCGACCAGTTTCGCGACGAGCTCCCCGGCGCCGGCACGCCGGGCAAGAACCCGCTCAAGGACAAGCGCGTGCGTCAGGCCCTGTATCAGGCCATCGACATCGCCGGCATCCACGACCGCACCATGCGTGGCCTGTCGGTCAACGCGGGCGTCATGGTCGCGCCGATGGTTCATGGCTCGACCAAGGAACTCGATGCGCGGGCCTCCAAGTACGACGTCGAAGCCGCCAAGAAGCTGCTGGCCGACGCGGGCTATCCGAACGGTTTCTCGCTGAACCTCGAGTGCCCGAATGACCGCTACGTCAACGATGAAGCCATCTGCCAGGCCGTGACCGCGATGTGGACCCGCATCGGCGTGAAGACCAACCTCAAGACCGCGCCGATGGCCCAGTACGTCACCCGCGTGATGAACGCCGAAGTCAGCGCCTACCTGTTCGGCTGGGGCGTCGCGACCTTCGATTCGCTGTACTCGCTCGACGCGCTCATGGCCACCAAGGATGGCAAGGGTGTGGGCACTTACAACGCCGGCCGCTTCAGCGACGCCAAGCTCGACGGCATGATCAACCAGATCAAGGTCGAGATGGACGCCGGCAAGCGCGACGCGCTGATCCACGATGCGCTCAAGCTGGTCAAGGACGAGTACTACTACCTGCCCGTTCACCACCAGATCCGCCCCTGGGCCATGCGCAAGGGCGTGACCACCCAGCACCGCGCGGATGACCGTCCGATGCCGAATTGGACGACGCTCAAGTGAGCATCACCTGAGCCGCCCGTCGGCTATGCTTGCAAAGCCCGCGAAAGCGGGCTTTTTTCATGCGCTGGCTATGATCGCTGCCAGCATTTGCGCCCATTCGATTTCAGACTCTCACCATGCTTCCACGCCACGCCGACCCCATCGTTGCCATCGCCACCGCTCCAGGACGCGGGGCCGTGGGGATCGTGCGGGTGTCGGGCAAGGGGCTGGCGGGATTCGTTGAGCGACTGCTGGGCCGCAAGCTCAATGCGCGCGAGGCGCACTACCTGCCGTTTCCGGATGCGGCCGGGCAGGCCATCGATCGCGGGCTGGCGTTGTTTTTTCCTGGCCCGCACAGCTACACCGGCGAGGACGTTCTGGAGCTGCAGGCGCATGGCGGCCCGGTGGTGTTGCAGTTGCTGGTGGCACGCTGTATGGAACTTGCGCGCGAGGCGCTGCCGCAACTGCGTCTGGCCGAGCCGGGCGAATTCACGCAGCGCGCTTTTTTCAACAACAAGATCGATCTGGCGCAGGCCGAGGCGATCGCCGATCTGATCGACGCGAGCACCGAGGCGGCTGCGCGCAGCGCGGGGCGCTCGCTCTCGGGCGCGTTCTCCAAGGAGATCCATACGCTGCGCGATGCGCTGATCCATCTGCGCATGCTGGTCGAGGCAACGCTGGACTTTCCCGAAGAGGAAATCGATTTTCTGAAGAAGGCCGACGCAGCCGGGCAGCTGGAGCGCCTGCAGTTGCAGCTTGGCGCGGTGATGCAGCGAGCGCAGCAGGGCGCGCTGCTGCGCGAGGGCATCAAGGTGGTGATCGCCGGTCAGCCGAACGCGGGCAAGAGCTCGCTGCTCAATGCGCTTGCCGGGGCGGAGCTTGCCATCGTCACGCCGATTGCCGGCACGACGCGCGACAAGGTGCAGCAGACCATCCAGATCGAGGGCGTGCCGCTGCATGTGATCGACACGGCCGGGCTGCGCGAGAGCGATGACGAGGTCGAGAAGATCGGCATCGCGCGCGCGTGGGAGGAAATCAAGGCGGCCGACGCGGTGCTCTTCCTCCATGACCTGACGCGGATGAACGACGCTGGCTACGTGGCCGTGGACGCGCAGATCGCCGCCGAGCTGGCCGAGCAGCTGCACGAGAAGGTGCCGGTGATCGATGTGTGGAACAAGACGGACGCGGCCAGCGTGACCGCGCCCGCCGAACTGCAGGCAGGGCGCATGGCGCAGGTGCGGCTCTCCGCACGCACGGGCGACGGGCTGGAGGAGCTGCGCCGCAAGCTCCTGGAGATCGCGGGCTGGCAATCGGCGCCGGAAGGACTCTACATCGCGCGTGCGCGCCACATTGCCGCGCTGCGCGAAGTGGACGCGCACCTGATGGAGTCGGCCGCGCAGATCCACGCGAACAGCCCGGCGCTCGATCTGCTGGCCGAAGAACTGCGCCTGTCGCAGAATGCGCTCAACACCATCACCGGCGAGTTCACGTCGGATGACCTGCTCGGCGTGATCTTCTCGTCGTTCTGCATCGGCAAGTGAGCCGGCGGCCCGCCGCCTGCTGCCCACCGCCCGCTGCCTACTCGCTTGCACCACCATCAGGAGACCGCGCATGCCGCGTTTTGCCGCCAACCTGTCCATGCTCTACAACGAGCTGGATTTTCTCGACCGCTTTGCCGCGGCCGCCGCCGATGGTTTTCAGGGCGTGGAGTTCCTGTTCCCCTACGCCTTCGCGCCGGAGCAATTGGCCGAGCGACTGAGGCGCCATGGGCTCACGCAGGTGCTGTTCAATGCTCCGCCCGGCGATTGGGACGCGGGCGAGCGTGGCACGGCCTGCCTGCCGGGGCGCGAGGCGGAATTTCGCGAGGGCATCGAACGGGCGGTGCACTATGCGCGCGCGCTGGACTGCCCGCGCATCCACGTGATGGCGGGGCTGGTGCCAAGCGGCCTGGAGCGGGCCGAGGCGCACCGCCTCTATGTGAACAACGTCCGTTGGGCCGCACGGCTTGCCGGTGAGCACGGCATCCGCATCCTGCTGGAGCCGATCAATGGCCGCGACATGCCGGGTTACTTCCTGTCGCGACAGGACGATGCCCACGCGCTGGTGGCCGAGATTGGCGAGCCGAACGTGCTGGTGCAGATGGACCTCTACCACTGCCAGATCGTCGAGGGCGATCTGGCGACCCGGATCCGCCGCCATTTGCCGACGGGCCGTGTCGGCCACCTGCAGATCGCCGGCGTGCCCGAGCGGCACGAGCCCGACGTGGGGGAAATCAACTACCCGTATCTCTTCGCGCTGATCGACGGTCTGGACTTTGACGGCTGGATCGGCTGCGAATACCGCCCCGCGCGCGGCGCGGTGGCGGGGGGGACGAGCGCGGGACTGGGCTGGATGAGCGCGTCATGTGCCGACACGACAGCGTCTCGTGCGTGAGCCGACTCCGTCGCGCTCGCAACATGTTCCTGGAGGGCGGCATGCACATTGAATCCGGTCCGCACAAGTGCCGGAAATCATGCGATGCTTGAGTAATCCGCAAGAACTGATTAAATTGTGGGCAAACGTTTCATCATTCGCGCGAATTCGCGTGCTGCGCACCGTGTGGAGACCATTCCGGGTGCGGGCAGGCGGGTGCGATTTTTTACAATCAATTTAGCTTCCATGCCATGAATACGATAGTTACAAGAAGCGATGGCAAGGTGGATCTGCATGGACTGGTGCAGGCCATCAGTCACGCCAACGCGGATGACAGCCTGAACAATGTGCTCAATGCGGAGCAATGGGATCTGCTGGCTCCCTATCTGCTGCCGGTGTCGTTGCCGGCGGGACAGGTGCTGTTTGCGCAGGGCACGAGCGATCGCACGCTGTATCTGCTGGAGAGCGGCACGCTGAGCGTGCACTTCGAGGACGAGAAGCAGCGTCTGCGTCTGGCCATCGTCGGCCCCGGCTCGGTGGTGGGTGAGGGAGCGTTCTTCTCGCACCTGCCGCGCTCGGCCACGGTGCAGGCGGGATCGCCGTGCAAGCTCTGGAGCCTGCCGGCGATGCGTTTCACCGAGTTGTCCAATCGCCAGCCAGCGGTGGCGCTGCACCTGGTGATGGCGGTGGGGGCGGTGCTGTCTAAGCGCCTGGGCAATCGCAAACGCCGTGTGGCCTCTACTTGATTGATAGATATTTGATTTAACTCACATCAAAAAAAGACTGGCTAACTTCTTGGCTGACCAGTAGCATGCGCTTTAGGGTAGCGCTGTACACTTATTTGCGCATTTTTCAAAGCGCTTCATTTCAGGTGCGCCATGTCTTTTTTCAGTTGGTTCTCACGAAGACCCTCTCCGGGCGCTGCGCCGCGCAAGGCGCAGCCAAGCCCGTCCCAAGCGGCCGCCGCTGCGGCTCAGGCACAGGCTCGCGCGCCCAAGCTCGCTGAGCAAGCCGAGCAGTTGGCGCGCAAGAACGTTCGCATGGAGCGTCGCGAGGCGCTCTACATGGTGGTCCGCGACGCGATGGCGCGTGCCGGTGTGTTGTCGGCAGGCTACAAATTCAAGGTGCTGTCGCTTGACCAGAATGGTCAGCAGTTCGTAGTCATGATCGATCTGGCCCGCGAGTACGGTGCCAGCACGGCCCGGCTGGGCGAAATCGAAAGCCTGATCACCCAGAGCGCCAAGGCGCGCTTCGAGATTCTGGTGACCGCCGTCTATTGGCGCATGCACGACAACACGGCCGCGGGTCTGGGCCTGGGCCTGCGCATGCGCCGCGCGGCGGACAAGGAGTCCGCACCGGCCACTGCTTCTGCCACTCCCCACACGATTCGTGCGCCCGTCATGCCGGTGGGCTCATATGAGGCACGCACCTCCGCGCCTGCGCCGCTGCGCGGCAATTCTGGCATGGCTCCGCTGCGCGGCAACTCGGGCTTGTCGCCGCTCAACAGCCTGCGCAGCCCGCTGCTGGACAGCGCGCATGCGCCACTCGCGCCCGTCCGCTCGGCGCCAGTGGCTGCCTCCCGCAACGGCGTCAATGGAGCCAATGGCCTCAATGAACTCAATGGAGTGAACACGATCAACGGCAGCCATGGCGCGAGCGCCGCCGGGGGACTCGGCAACTTTGACCCCATCGAGGACGACGAGGTCGCGGCCTTCAAGCGTGCGCTCAGCGGCACCGGAGCTTCCAATGGCGCGGCGCGTCCGGCGTCGGCTGCCGAACGTCCGGGAACGACCGTGCGCAGCGGACCGATGTCCCGCTCGCCGCTGCTCCAGCCTTCGATTGCTTCCGGCTTCGCGGACACGGAGATGCCTGCCGATTCGGCCAGCTCGGACCTGAGCGCGACCCAGTACGGCGATCTGCAATGAGATCGCAAGCACGCTCTGACGGTTGCTGTGACCTGGGCTGAGCGCAAAACGCAAAGCGTAAAAAGCAGAACGCCGACGATGAGGTCGGCGTTTTGCTTTGTGGCCGTCAGTGGCCCTCGAAATCCACCAGATTGAAGATCTTCAGGCCCGCATCGCGCAGTCGTCTGGAGCCGCCGAGTTCCGGCAGATCGACGATGACCGCGCCCTCGGTCACGGTGGCGCCCAGACGCTCCAGCAGCTTCTTGCCGGCCATCATCGTGCCGCCCGTCGCGATCAGGTCATCGATCAGCAGCACGCGGTCACCGGGCTTGACGGCGTCGGAATGCAGCTCGACGGTGGCGCTGCCGTACTCGAGCTCGTAGGTTTCCTCGACGGTGGTGAAGGGCAGCTTGCCCTTCTTGCGGATCGGCACGAAGCCGACGTTGAGCTCATACGCGATCACCGCGCCGATGATGAAGCCGCGCGCATCGAGCCCGGCGACCACGTCGGGGCGCAGGTTCCTGTCCATGTAGCGGTGCACGAAGGCGTCGATGAGCACGCGGAACACCTTGGGGTCCTGCAGCAGCGGCGTGATGTCGCGGAACTGCACGCCGGGTGCGGGCCAGTCGGGCACGGTGCGCATGTGTTGGCGCAGGTATTCGTTGACGCTCAAAGGATGCTGCATGGTGGGGTGTGTGGTGTTGGGAGGTGGCGGGGATCACTTGCCGCGCAGCAGCAGGTCTTCGGTGAGGGCCAGCGCCTTGGGCAGGCCGCGCAGCACGAGTGTATCGCCTTCGGCCAGCAGCGACGGGTCGGTCGCGTCGGCGCTGACCGAGCCATTGGCGCGGCGCACGGCGACGAACTGGACCTCGCGCGTGCCCAGCGCCAGCTCGTGCAGCGCGCGGCCGAGAGCGGCGGCGCCCGAGGGCAGGGTGAAGGACTTCAGGCGCTCTTGATCGAGCTCGGCGGGGGTGTCGTCGTCCGCGCCGTGGAAGTAGTCACGCAGCAGCTGGTAGCGGCCCTCGCGCTGCTCGCGCACGAGGCGGATCACCCGGCGCATGGGCACGCCGACCAGCGCGAGCGCGTGGCTCGCCAGCATCAGCGAGCCTTCGATGGCCTCGGGCACGACCTCGCTCGCGCCCGCGAGCTGCAGCTTGTCGAGATTGGCGTCGTCCACCGTGCGCACGATCACCGGCACGTTGGGGGCGTGCTTCTTGATGTTGGCGAGCGTCTTGAGCGTGGCGTGCGTGTCCAGATGGGTGACGACCACCGCGCTCGCGCGGCCGAGACCTGCGGCCATCAGGGCCTGCAGGCGGGTGGCGTCACCGTAGACCACCGATTCGCCGCCAGCGGCCGCCTGATGCACACGGTCGGGGTCGAGGTCGAGCGCGAGGTAGGGGATGTGCTCGATCTGGAGCAGCCGCGCCAGATTCTGGCCCGAACGGCCATAGCCGCAGATCACGACGTGGTGATCGGTGTTGATGGCCTGGCGGGCGATCTGCGTCATCTGCAGCGACTGCATCATCCAGTCGCTCGCGGCGAGCCGCATGACGATGCGGTTGCTGTACTGGATGAGCAGCGGCGTGATCAGCATGGACACGACCATCGCCGCCAGAATCGGGTTCATCAGCGCTGGCTGGATGAGCCCCTGCGCCGAGGTGAGCGTGAGCAGCACGAAGCCGAATTCCCCCGCCTGCGCCAGATAGATGCCGGTGCGCAGCGACACCCCCGCCGCGCCGCCCATGAAGCGCGAGATCGCGAAGATCACCAGCGCCTTGAGCAGCATCGGCACGGTCACCATCAGCAGCACCAGCGCCCAGCGCTCGAGCAGGATGTGCCAGTCGAGCTGCATGCCGATGGTGATGAAGAACAGGCCCAGCAGCACGTCGTGGAAGGGGCGGATGTCGGTTTCCACCTGGTGCTTGTATTCGGTCTCGGACACGAGCACGCCCGCGATGAACGCGCCGAGCGCCAGCGACAGTCCGGCCATCTCGGTCAGCCACGCGAGACCGAGCGCGAACAGCAGCAGGTTGAGCATGAAAAGCTCCTCGCTGTGCCTGCGCGCGACGAGGTTGAACCACCAGCGCATCAGGCGCTGGCCGCCGGTCAGCAGAATGGTGATCAGCGCGGCGGCCTTGAGCATTTCGAGCGGCAGCGCCCAGATCAGCTTGTCGGGCGCGGCGCCGAGCGCGGGAATCAAAATCAGCAGCGGCACCACGGCCAGATCCTGGAACAGCAGAATGCCCATCACGCGGCGGCCGTGCTCGGATTCGAGTTCCGCGCGCTCGGCCATCATCTTCACGACGATGGCGGTGCTGCTCATCACCAGCGTGCCCGAGAGCGCCACGGCGGTCTGCCAGCTCATGTCCCAGACGCGACCCACGAAGCGCGACAGCAGCATCAGTCCGATGAACGACAGCAGCATGGTCACGACCACCTGCATGAGGCCGAGGCCGAACACGAACTTGCGCATCGCGCGCAGCTTGGGAAGGCTGAATTCAAGGCCGATGGCGAACATCAGGAACACCACGCCGAACTCGCCCAGATGGCGCACGCCCTCGGAATTGCTGGCCAGCGCAAGCGCATGCGGCCCGATCAGCACCCCTGCCGCCAGATAGCCCAGCATCGGCGGCTGCTTGAGCGTGCGGCAGACGACGACGGCCAGCACGGCGGCAAGCAGATAGAGCAGGGTGAGGGCCAATGAGGACATGACTGATGCTAAACGAGCGAAGGGCGGGTGCGCCCTATAAAATTCCCGAATGTCTACCTCTTTACCAACTTCCACCCGTTCGTTCGACCACGACCGCGCCCTGCATCTGGCGCGCGAGGCGCTGCGGGACGAGGCCCACGCGCTCGTGGCTCTCTCCGACCGTGTGGGAGCGTCGTTCGTCAATGCGGTTGCCCGCATTCTTGCCACTCCCGGCCGCGTCGTGGTCATGGGCATGGGCAAGAGCGGCCACGTGGGCCGCAAGATCGCCGCGACGCTGGCATCCACCGGCACACCGGCCTTTTTCGTGCACCCGGCGGAGGCCAGCCACGGCGATCTCGGCATGGTCACCCAGGGTGACCTGGTGCTGGGCATCTCCAACAGCGGCGAGGCCAACGAACTCACCGTGCTGCTGCCGGTGCTGAAGCGCCAGGGCGTGCCGCTGATCGCGATGACCGGCGGGCTCGAATCGTCGCTCGCCAAGTACGCCGACGTCGTGCTCGACTCCGGAGTCGAGCGCGAGGCCTGCCCGCTGAATCTGGCGCCCACCACCAGCACCACGGCGCAGATGGCGCTCGGCGATGCGCTGGCCGTGGCGCTGCTCGACGCGCGCGGTTTTCGCGCCGAGGATTTCGCGCGCTCGCACCCTGGCGGTGCGCTTGGGCGCAAGCTGCTCACGCTGGTGCGCGACGTCATGCGCTCGGGCGACGAGCTGCCGCGCGTGTCGGCCGAGGCGTCGTTCAGCGAGCTGATGCGCGAGATGAGCGCCAAGTCGCTGGGCGCCTCCACCGTGGTCGATGCGCAAGGCCACCTGCTGGGCATCTTCACCGACGGCGACCTGCGCCGCCGCATCGAGTCCGGCGGCGAACTGCTGGGCGCGAAGGCGGGCGAAGTCATGCACACCAAGCCGCGCACGATCCGCCCGCAGGCCCTGGCCGCCGACGCGGCCGCGCTGATGGAGCAGCACTCCATCACCAGCGTGCTGGTCACCGACGAGCAGAATCAGCTGCTCGGCATGGTGCATATCGGCGATCTGATGCGCGCAAAGGTCATTTGATGAACCCATCCCAAGGCGCTGCGGCCCCATCGCAGACAACGGCGCTGCAACCGACGCTGCGGATCGATCCCGAACTGCTGCTCAGAGCGCAGCCCGTGCGCGTGGTGTTCTTCGATGTGGACGGCGTGCTGACCGATGGCGGACTGTATTTCTCGGAGCATGGGGAGACGATCAAGCGCTTCAACACGCTCGACGGTCATGGCCTCAAGCTGCTGCAGAAGGCGGGCATCACGCCCGCCGTGGTCACCGGACGCGACTCCCCCGCATTGCGCCTGCGTCTGAAGGCGCTGGGCGTGGTGCACGCGCGTTTCGGCACAGAAGACAAGCGCCCGGCGGCCGAGGCGATTCTGGCCGAGCTGGGACTCGACTGGAGCCAGGCCGCCGCCATGGGCGACGACTGGCCCGATCTGCCGGTGATGCGCCGCTCGGCCTTCGCCTGTGCACCGCTGAACGCGCAGATCGACGTGAAGGCCAACGCGCACTACATCACACAAGCGGCGGCCGGACACGGCGCGGCGCGTGAACTCTGCGACCTGCTGCTGGTGGCCAGCGGCAAATACGCGCAACTGCTGGCGGAATACGCATGACCTTCAACGAGCGCATGCGCCGCGTCTGGGAGATCTTCTCCATCTATCTGCCCATTCTGCTGATGGGTCTGCTCGCGCTTGGCACCTGGTGGCTGGTGCGCAACGCCCCCAAGCCTACCGAGCAACCGCAGCAGCGCGAGGTGTCGCACGAGCCCGACTACTACATGCGCGACTTCTCGATCAAGTCGTTCGACGCCACGGGGCGTCTGCAAAGCGAGATCCAGGGCGAGACGCTCAAGCATTTCATGGACACCGACACGCTCGAGATCCAGAAGGCCCGCATGCGCTCGATCAGCCCCGACGGCCGCGTGACGCTCGCGACCGCGAACCGCGCGCTCTCGAATTCGGACGGCACGGAGGTGCAGCTCTTCGGCGACGCCGTCGTCACCCGCGAGGAATTCCGGAAGACCGGCGCCAAGTCGGTCCCGCCGATGCAGTTCCGTGGGGAGTTTCTGCATGTCTGGCCGAACGACGAGCGGGTGAAATCCCATCTGCCCGTGACGCTCACGCGCGGCCCCGACCAGTTCACCGGCGACGCCATGGATTTCGACAACTACAGCCAGGTGCTCAACATGCGCGGCGACGTCAAGGGCAAGATGCAGCCGAGCCGCGTCACTTCGACGCTCACGCCACGCAACAACAACCGGCCCTGAAGCCGGTCCAACGACGGGAGAGCCGCCTTGAACTCCGCACCCCTGGTCTTCATCACCGGCGCCTCCAGCGGCATCGGCCAGGCGCTGGCCCTGCACTACGCCAAGTTGGGCTTCCGGCTCGCGCTGGTCGCACGGCGCGTGGACCTCATGCAGGACTGGGCACGCTCGCAGGGGCTGGGAGAGGAGCGCTGCCGCTGCTATGGGGCCGACGTGGCAGAGATCGACAGCATCGTCGGTGCGGGCGAACGCTGCATCCAGGAACTGGGCCTGCCCGACGTGGTGATCGCCAACGCGGGCATCAGCGTGGGCGTGGACACTGCCGAGCGCGAGGACATCGACCAGATGGCGCGCGTCTACGCGATCAACAACGTGGGCCTGGCAGCCACCTTCCAGCCGTTCATCAAGCCCATGTGCGCACGCGCCAGCGGCACACTGGTGGGCATCGCCAGCGTGGCGGGAATTCGCGGCCTGCCCGGGCATGGGGCCTATTGCTCCAGCAAGGCGGCCGTCATCAGCTATTGCGAGAGCCTGCGTGGCGAGCTGAACACGCAGGGTGTATCGGTGGTGACGATTCTGCCGGGCTATGTGGACACGCCGCTCACGCGGGAGAACCGGTATTCGATGCCGTTTCTGATTTCCGCCGAGACCTTCGCTGAACGCGCGTTCCATGCCATTGCGGCACGCACCAGCTACCGCGTGATTCCGTGGCAGATGGGCATCGTCGCCAAGCTGCTGCGACTGCTGCCCAACTGGGCCTTCGACAGGGCCTTGCATGGGCGCGAGCGCAAGCACCGGGGCACGTCGCAGCCCCAATGACGCTTGGCGCATTGAAGGTAATCATGAAAAAAGGCTCCCGAGGGAGCCTTTTTGCTGGATGGCCTGCATCCCGGTTGCCCGGGACGAGACATCAATAACCGTTGTTGCCGCCGCCGTAGCCGCCGCCACCGCTGCGACCACCGCCGCCGCCACCGTTGCGCGAACCAGCGCCGTAGGGGCTGCGGAAACCGCCTTCGCCGCCACGACCACCGCCGCCGCCACCACCGTAGCCGCCGCCACCACTGCGGCCACCGCCGCCGTAGCCGCCGCCACCGCCGAAGCCGCCACCACCGCTACGGGGGGGGCGTGGCTCCATTGGGCGAGCTTCGTTCACGACGACGCTGCGACCGCCCATGGGCTGGCCATTCATGCCGTTGATGGCAGCTTGCGCTTCTGCGTCGCTGGCCATTTCGACGAAACCAAAGCCCTTGGAGCGACCAGTGTCGCGCTCCATCATGACTTTGGCGCTGGTCACGGCGCCGAACTGGCCGAAGGCCTGTTCCAGATCGCTATCGCGCACCGAGTACGGCAGGTTGCCGACGTACAGTTTGTTGCCCATCAAGGGACTCCTCAAGAACTAAGAAAAAAGTGATGGAGACTCGAAACCGCAGTCGGCTAATCGCACATGTGCTTGGTGCACAAATTTGACGGACCACCGCAACTTTGGCGTGAAAAATACCCCAGCCAAACCATTATGCGCCACAACTTCGAAAAAAATGCAAGATCATGTGAGGCGGAAATCCGAAAACGGAGCATTCCTACAACCTCATACCGACATTTTGAAATCGATGAGATCCGGACTGTCAGCAGCCCGGATCAGCACTGACAATCAGTAGGCGCGGTCGTAGCCGCCGCCATTGCCGCGGAAGCCACCGCGGTCGCCACCGAAGCCGCCGCTGCGGGGTGGGCGTGGTTCCATCGGACGAGCGATGTTGACCACCAGATCGCGGCCACCGAAGTTTTGGCCGTGGGCGCCTTGGATGGCGGCCTGTGCTTCGACTTCATTGCCCATTTCGACAAAGCCGAAACCCTTGGAGCGGCCAGTGTCGCGCTCCATCATGACCTTGGCGCTCAGCACGTTGCCGTATTGACCAAAAGTTTGTTCCAGATCGCCATCACGGAAGGAATAGGGCAGGTTGCCCACGTACAGTTTGTTGCTCATAAAACGAGGCTCTAAGAAATTTTCTGAATAAGAAGCGATGAGCCAACGCAGCCAACAAACCCATAACGACTTCAATGATGCGAAATCGACTAACACCGCAATCGCATATCTGTAACACAGAATGCTGAAACTATTATCAAGCATGACTTCAAGGAAAAAAGCACGCGTTGGCGCGGCTGCAACACTTTGGATGGGGAATTACCCGAGGAAGCGCCTCTTTTTAGGGGTATCTGACTAGAAAACCACCAGCCCGGGAGGCTTTAGGGCGTTTCTCCGCGGCTCTTCATGGGGATTCGGTACTCTCGATGCTCCTCGGCATGCATGGGGGCGTCGCGATACAATCGCGCTGTCTTTGGGGAGTAGTCCGTTTTTGCGGCAACGCAAAAAGGCATGCATCAACAGACTTGGGCCCTCACGGCCTATGGTGCATGAGGCTGGGGTGAAGCAATTTCACCCCCTGGCTGGACGAGACCATTGACTACGTACCGATCCAACAACATTTGGGCCGGAGCCGGTGCGTGGTCAATGCGTTTTGCACTGGTGTCTCCGGCCGAAACACCCACGTCATGGAAGCCTTTCTGATCTCCACCTCCGTCGTCGCGCTCGCCGAGATGGGGGACAAGACCCAGCTCCTCTCGCTCGTGCTCGCCGCGCGCTTTCGCAAGCCGCTGCCGATCGTGCTCGGGATCTTCGTCGCCACCATCGTCAACCACGCGCTCGCGGGCGCGGTGGGTGCATGGATCACCAACTATCTGGGGCAGAACGCCCTGCAGTGGATTCTGGGGATCTCGTTCATCGCCATGGCCGTCTGGATGCTGATTCCCGACAAGCTCGACGAGGATGAGATGGGCGGTCACTCCAAGTGGGGCGTCTTCGGCACGACGGTGGCCGCCTTTTTCCTCGCCGAAATGGGCGACAAGACCCAGATCGCGACGGTCATGCTGGCCGCCAAGTACGTCGGCTACTACTTCTGGGTGGTGGCCGGAACGACGCTGGGCATGATGCTCGCCAACGCGCCGGTCGTGTGGCTCGGCGACAAGATCGTCAAGAAGGTGCCGATCCGCACCGTGCACATGATCTCCGCGGTGATCTTCCTTGTGCTCGGTCTGCTTGCGATTTACAACCCCGTGAAGCAGCTTTTGGCATAATCGAGTCTTCACGCGCCGATTTGCTACAGCTTGCGGGCGCTTTATAAATCCAGCTAAAGACCCGTCCGACGACACGCGACATGCAATCGACCCGGCCTCGTTTTTAGCGATGCCGGGTTTTTTCATGTCCTTCATCGCCACACCACAATTCATGCATTTCGACGAGGCGCTGCCGCTCACCAGCGGTGCCTCGATACGCGACTACACGCTCGCGTACGAAACCTACGGCACGCTGAACGCCGACCGGTCCAACGCCGTGCTCGTGTGCCATGCGCTCAACGCGTCGCACCATGTCGCCGGCGTCTACGAAGGCCAGCCCAAGAGCGAGGGCTGGTGGGACAACATGATCGGCCCCGGCAAGGCGGTCGACACCCACAAGTTCTTCGTGATCGGGGTGAACAACCTCGGCTCCTGCTTCGGCTCGACCGGGCCGATGCACACCAACCCCGACACCGGCGAGATCTACGGCTCGAGCTTTCCGGTGGTGACCGTCGAAGACTGGGTGAACGCCCAGGCGCGGCTGCTGGATCGCCTCGGCATTGAGCAACTCGCGGTCGTTCTGGGCGGAAGCCTTGGCGGCATGCAGGCGCTGTCGTGGACGCTGCAGCATCCGGACCGCATGCGCCACGCCGTCGTGGTGGCGAGCGCGCCGAATCTCACGGCAGAGAACATCGCCTTCAACGAAGTGGCGCGTCGCGCCATCGTGACCGACCCGGACTTCCACGGCGGCGACTTCTACGCGCACAACGTGATCCCCCAGCGCGGCCTGCGCATCGCCCGCATGATCGGCCACATCACCTATCTGAGCGACGACGTGATGAACGAGAAGTTCGGCCGCCAGCTGCGCGAGGGCATCGACCTCAAGTACAGCACGCAGGACGTCGAGTTCCAGATCGAGAGCTATCTGCGCTATCAGGGCGACAAGTTCAGCGAGTACTTCGACGCCAACACCTATCTGCTGATCACGCGCGCGCTCGACTATTTCGATCCCGCGAAGGGCACGGGCGACAACCTCACGCTGGCGCTCGCCAATGCACGCGCCAAGTTCATGCTGGTGAGCTTCACCACCGACTGGCGCTTCTCGCCCAAGCGCAGCCGCGAGATCGTCAAGGCGCTGCTCGACAACAAGCGCGACGTGAGCTATGCCGAGATCGACGCGCCGCACGGGCACGATGCCTTCTTGCTTACCGATTCGCGCTACGTCGGCGTGATGGGTTCCTATTTCGACGGCGTTGCCAAGGAGTTCGCAGCATGACCGAGAAGACCACCTTGCAGGCCATCGCCAAGCTCGTGCCACAGGGCGCCCGCGTGCTCGATCTGGGCTGCGGCGACGGGGCCCTGCTGTCCCATCTGCTGCGCGAGCGCGGCTGCACCGGCTACGGTGTGGAGATCGACGACGCCAATGTGCATGCCTGCGTCAAGCGCGGCGTGAACGTGGTGCAGCTGAATCTGGACGAAGGGCTGGCGATGTTCGAGGACGACTCGTTCGACGTCGTCCTGCAGATCAACACGCTGCAGCATCTGCGCAATGCCGAGGTGATGCTGCGGGAGACCGCGCGCGTGGGCAAGACCGGCATCATCGCCTTCCCGAACTTCGCGCACTGGCCCAACCGCCTGTCCATCCTGCGCGGGCGCATGCCCGTGACGCGGCGTCTGCCCTACCAGTGGTACGACACGCCGAACATCCGCGTCGGCACGTTCAAGGACTTCGAGGTGCTGGCGCTCAAGAACAGGCTGAGCGTGGCGGACGCCTTCGGTCTCAACGAAGCCGGCGACGTGGTGCGCACGCTGCCGAACTGGTTGGCGAGCACGGCCGTGTTCTGTCTGGAACGACAGTAAGTCCGTCGCCAATCAACGCGTCGCTGGCGTGGCTGGGCGGTGTGCGGGACAATGGGGGATCGGCCTGCCGATGCGCAGGCCCCGTTTTTGAGGAGTCGCCACCATGAACGCCCGCACCCCCGCCCAGCATCTGCTGCAAACCGCCGATGCGCTCTCGCACATCAGCCAGAAGTGGGACGATGACATCGTCCGCCAGCTCACCGACTACATCGCGATTCCCGCCAAGTCCCCGGGTTTTGCGCCGGATTGGGAACAGCTCGGCTTCATCGATACCGTGGTGCGCAACGCGGCCGCCTGGGTCGAGGCGCAGAAGGTCGCTGGCCTCAAGCTCGAGGTCGTGCGTTTGCCCGGCCGCACGCCGGTGATCTTCTTCGAGGTCGAAGGCACGCAGCCCGGCTCGAACAACGCGTCCGCACAGACCGTGCTGATGTACGGCCACCTCGACAAGCAGCCCGAGTTCGAAGGCTGGCGCAGCGACCTCGGCCCCTGGACGCCCAAGTACGAGGACGGCCGACTCTACGGCCGCGGCGGCGCTGACGACGGCTATGCGGTCTATGCGAGCGTCGCCGCCGTGCAGGAGCTCAAGCGCCAGAACGTCATGCATCCGCGGATCGTGGGCCTCATCGAGACCTGCGAGGAAAGCGGCTCGGGCGACCTGCTGCCCTATGTCGATCTGCTGAAAAAGCGCCTGGGTGACGTGGGTCTCGTGATCTGCCTCGACTCGGGCGCGGGCAACTACGACCAGCTCTGGCTCACCACCAGCCTGCGCGGCATGGCGAGCGGCACGCTCAAGGTCGAGATCCTCACCGAGGGCGTGCACTCGGGCGATTCGTCGGGCCTCGTGCCATCGTCGTTCCGCATCATGCGCATGGTGCTCGACCGTCTGGAAGACAGCAAGACCGGCCGCCTGCTGCCCGAGAGCTTTCACTGCGAGGTGCCTGCCGACCGCATGCAGCAGGCGAGCGCCACGGCGCAGATTCTGGGCGATGAGCTCTACAAGCGCTTCCCGTGGGCCCACTATGACTGCGGCGGCGCGACCACCTTCGCGCTGCCGACCACGACTGATCCGCTGCAGGCGCTGCTCAAGCGCACCTGGGAGCCGACGCTGAGCGTCACGGGGGCGGACGGCTTTCCGGCGCTCAAGGACGCGGGCAATGTGCTGCGCCCCTACAGCGCGTTCAAGCTCAGCCTGCGCCTGCCGCCGCTGGTGGACGCGGTCGCCTGCCTCGACGAACTCAAGACGCTGCTCGAAGACAGCGCGCCGTATCAGGCCAAGGTCACCTTCAAGCCCGACGGAGCGGCCAGCGGCTGGAACGCGCCGGGCATCGACCCATGGTTCGAGACCGCGCTCAACGCCGCCAGCAACGCCCACTTCGGTGCGGACTGCGGCTACATCGGCCAGGGCGGCACCATCCCGCTGATGAACATGCTGAGCAAGGGCTTCCCGACCGCGCAGATGATGGTCTGCGGCGTGCTCGGCCCCAAGAGCAACGCGCACGGCCCCAATGAATTCCTGCATGTCCCGTACGCCAAGAAGCTCACGGCCGCGGTGGCGCAGGTGATCGCCAGCATGCCGGTGTCGGCGGGCTGATGGAGACGAGCGCGCCCTCGTCCTCGGTCTGGTTCACCGAAAGCGGCGGCGCGCGGCTCGCGGTGCGTGACTGGCTGCTGCCGAACGCCCCCAGGTCGGCCCCCGCGTCGGACCCCACATCGGCATCCGCGCGCGGCATCGTGCTGGTCGTGCACGGCCTTGGAGAACATTCGGGGCGCTACGACCGGCTGGCCGCGCAACTCGTTTCTGCAGGTTTTTGCATGCGCGCCTACGACCAGTATGGCCACGGCCAGTCGGACGGCCCGCGCGGCGGCATGGACCATGCGAAGCGCTTCACCGTCGACCTTGCGCATGTGCTCAACCAGACCATCAGCGGTCTGTCGTCCGACCTGCCGCTGATCCTGCTAGGTCACAGTTTCGGCGGACTGGTGGCGGCGTATTTCATCGCCGAAAAGCGCGCCAGCGTGCAGGCGCTGGTGCTGTCCTCGCCCGCGCTGGATCCGGGGCTGAGCGCGGTGCAGAAGGCGCTGGTGTCCACGCTGCCACATGTCGTTCCCAACCTGCGGGTGAACAACGGTCTCCAGCTCGAATATCTGTCGCACGACGCCTCGGTGATCGAGGCCTATCGGGCCGATCCGCTGGTGCATGCCAAGGTGAGCGCCCGGCTTGCGCGGTTCATTGCGGACGCCGGGCCCGCCACGGTCGCCAAGGCAGCGCAATGGACCGTTCCCACGTTGCTGATGTGGGCGGGTCAGGACCGGCTCGTCGCGCCAGCGGGCAGCCGCGCTTTCGCGGCCAGCGCGCCGGCAGCCGTTGTGCGCTCAAGGGAGTTCGGCGATCTCTACCATGAAATCTTCAACGAGCAGCACGCGGATCCGGTTTTCGCCGAACTGCTCGGCTGGCTGGATGAACGCTTTCCCGGAGCGCAGTCCTGATGGATCAGGTGCGCGGATTGCGCACCACCATGCCGAGGCCCAGCGCGTCCTTGCGGCCCTTTTTCTCGACCGGATTGGCAAGCAGCTTCTGCGCCGGATAGGGGCGCAGAAATTCCTTGGCCTGCGAGGCTCGCGCGTTGAGCCACGCGTCGTAGGCGCCTTCGTTGAGGATCGCGGGCATGCTCTTTTCGCTGCCCGGCGCCTGATAGCGGTTCATCAGACCGTGGGCGTTCGCGTTGATGGTGATGATCGCAAAGCTCAGCAACTCCGACCCATCTTCCGCATTGCGCCAGCGCGACCACACCCCTGCCACGCCCATGGGCAGTCCATCCACGCGCGCGATGCGGGTGGACTGCGGCTTGCCGTTGCGGTAGTCGTCGGTGAAGAACGCCATCATCGGCACGATGCAGCGCTGGTTGCTGAGCCAGGCGTCGCGGAATGCCGTGCCGGTGGACGCGTTGTCCGACTTCACATTGACCAGCTTGACCGCGCGCAGCTGACCGTCCGAAGCCGACTTGGCCCAATGCGGCACCAGACCGAACTGCGCGGGCACGAGCACGCGGGCGTTCGTGGGGAATTCCTCGCCGGCGGCCTTGCGCTCGGCGATCTCGGCATCGGTCGCGCCCGCCAGCGTGCGGGCAATGAAAAAGGATGGCTTGCGCGGCGTGATCAGGCGCTCGCCCAGCTCCGCAGGCGGCTCCACGCGAAACGCGGTGGGGTAGAGGTCGGGCTGCTTGAGGGCTTCGAATAGGGTGCTCATGGCCGTGATCGTACTTGGATGGTGGGCGACTCGGATTTCCGATTTCGCATAAAATCCGCGTTCGGGCTGCCAAGGACGCCCTTCTCGCAAAAGCAAACGCACCTTTTCATCGTCAGCGCAAGCGTCATCCGACCCGCTTGCATACCCTCCAGGCCTCAGCGAGCACGGCCTATATCTCCAAGGAGCTGGTATGCATACCGAAACCGTTTCTTCAACGTCTCCCGAGCGCTGTGCGCTTGAATCCCTGCTGCGCGCCGCCAAACGCCTGCACCGTCAGGCCACCGGCGAATCGCTCGCGCAGTCTCTGCCGGTGCTGCGCAGAATCATCCACACCCACACCATCCGCGACGTGAGCCTGCCCGAGCTGCGCCGCCGCCGCGAGCTCGTGCAGCGCAAGCATGTGCTGCGCATGCTGGCGGCCGAGGCCGGTCATGAGAGCTGGGAAGCCTACCGCCAAGCGGTGCAGGCGATGGGCCCCGACGAACTGGCGCAGCTCGATGTGCTCTCCAGCCATGCGGGCTATCCCAATCACTGGTTCGCCAGCTTCGAGGAAGCCGAGCGGCATGCCGCCGCGTACGGAGGCCGCGCGGTGCGCGCGGGCGTGCAGGGCGTGGTGCTGGCGGTCCAGGGACCCTCTGCGCAAATCTGATCGACGCGTGCCAGCGCAGCCTCGGGCAGTCTGCTGCGTTGAAAATCCTCGTGATAGCTACGACTATCACTGCGGTTTTCGCCTTGAATCCCATCCCGATCTGCATCTGGCCGCTTGACGATCGATTCGTGCAGAGGCTCCCAGACGTTACGCCGGCAATTCGCCGAGCTCCGGCACTCCGCGCCGCTTGGCCACCGCGATCGGCGGGGCCCAGCGGCTGCCCTTGGGCTTCTTGCTGGTGACCAGCGTGATCTCGGCGGGCTCGAAGACTTCGAGGTTGTGGGTGATCGGCGTGGTGAGCACGTATTGGGCGCGCGTGGAGCGCAGGAAGTGGCCGACGAGCTGGATGTTGCGCACGTCGAGGTGGGCGAACGGCTCGTCGATGAACACGAAGCCGCCCGAGCCGCTCTCCTCGTCCTTGAGCAGACCGACCAGCAGGATCAGCGACTTGATGACCTGCTGGCCGCCCGAGGCCTCGCCGTCGTTCAGGCCGATGGTGCCCTTGCCGTCGAACGCGAAATTCACCTTGAGGCCCGCCTGGGCGAGCACGGTGTCGTCGTTTTCGAGCAGCGGCAGATCGGCGGCGACCTCCACTCCGGCGAGGCCGCCGAGTTCCTGAATGTTCTTGCGGTAACGGCGCACGGTGCTGCGCAGCACTTCAATGTAGCTTTCGCGCGCGTTGAGCACTGCCGCTCCGGCCTGCACGTTCTTCACTTGATGGTCGGACAGATTGGCCGTCTGTTCGCGCACCGTCACGTCCATTCGGCGGTGGCGTTCCTCGACCGTGTCGTCGGTCTCCCACGAGCTTTGCTCGAGTTCCTGCTCGACGGAGTGCAGGCGCAGCTTGGCCTGCACTTCGTTGATGTACTCGTCGACCAGCGCGTCGATCTTCGCGGGCGCGAGCCAGCGTGCGGGAAACTGCGAGCGCTGCGACTGGCTGCGCGCGACGCTGCCCAGCTGCTGCTTGCGGCGCGAGGACCAGTCCTGCGCGGCGCGTTCGGATTCGCCACGCGCGCGCTGCAGATCCTTTTCGACGCGGCGGTGTTCGTCGACGAAGGCGCGGTGGCGGTCATGTGCGCGCGTGGTGTCGGTCTCGAGCTGCTGCCAGCGGGCGGCGGCGGCCACGCGGGCCTGCTTGGCGGCGGGCAGGGCGGCTCGGGCCTCGGCGAATTCGTCGCTGCGGCGCGCAAGCTCCTCGGCCGCGCTGTGGCCTTCCAGCGCGCGACGCGTGTCGGCGATCTGGCGCTTGATCGCCATGACCTCTTCATGCACCGGCGCGAGCTGGGCGTCGATGCGCGAGACTTCCTTCTCGGCCGCCGCACGGCGCGCCTGCACGGCGGCGGCGCCGAACTGGTGTTCATGCGCGTCAACCCACATCGAGCGCGCACCGCGCCCGTCATGCATGTAGGCCTGCGGCGTGATCCAGGTGCCGCCAAGTCGCTTGCCCTCGGCGGGGTTGGCGACGCAGCGCAGCTGCTGCATCTGCTGCACCAGCCAGCGCGGCACGGGCGCGGTGAACTTCACATGTTCGAGCAGCGTGCCCGCATCGCCCTTGAGCACCGGCTGGCCGGGCTCGACGATGTAGTGGCGGTAGCGCTCGCGCTCGCCAAGCTCGTAGGCCTCGGCGAGGTCCTTGTCCTTGTCGAGCAGCACTACCCAGCGGTGACCGCGCAGCACGCCCTCGATGGCGTGGCGCCACTTCTCGTCGAGCACTTCGACGACCTCGGCGACCAGCTGATGGCCAATGCCCGCGCCGTTGAGCGCGCGGCGGAATTTCATCACCTCGGGCGGCATCGGCGGCAGGTTCTGGCCTTCCAGAGCGTTGAGCGCCTCCTGCGCGGCCTTGCGGCGCTGCTGCAGGGCGGAGCGCCGTTCGATCAGATCGGCCTCCTTCGACTGGAGCTCGGTGAGATGCGCCTGCAGCTCGTCGGCGTTGCTGCCCTTGTCGACCAGCGCAAGCAGTTCCTGTTCGCGCTGGACGATCTTCTCGAGCGGCGCTTCGTGGCGCTGCGCGGTGTCGAAGGCCGTGCGGGCCTGATCGCGCTCCACGCGCAGCTGCTCGGCTTTCTGCTCGGATGCCGCGCTGTCCTCGAGCAGCGTCAGCAGGCGCTTGTTCTGCACCACGATGTCGGCGAGCGCCGTGCGATGCTGCGTCTTCTGCCGGCGCAGTTCGCGCGACTGCTTGACCAGCGATTCGCGTTCGCTCCACCACGCGAGCACGGGCACGACTTCGGTCGCGAGGCGCTCGCGTTCGGACAGGCGCAGACGCCAGGTCTTGTAGTTGTTCACGCGGTTGGCGAGCTCGGTGAGCTGGGCGCGGCTGTGGTCGAGTTCGTGCTCGGCCTGCGCCATTTCGCGCGCCAGTTCCTGCTGGTGGCCGCGCGCCTTTTCGTAGGCGTCCAGCACCTCCTGATCGCCGAACACGTCGAACACGAGGCGCAGCAGCTCGCGCGGGCTGAATTCGCACAGGCGGTCAGTCTGGCCCTGTTCGAGCGAGAGCACGCGGGCGATGGCGGGCGAGAGGCCCGCGCCCGAGAGCACGCGTCCCCAGTTTTCCACGCCTATGAAGCCGAGGTCCTTCTCGGGCATCTCGCGCAGCTGCTCGATGCTCACGTCGCCTTCCACAAGGCAGTAGCGGCGCTGCCAGTCGCCGCCGTTCTTGTCGATGCGGCAGACCAGCGTGACCTGGTCGCTGTAGATCAGCCGGCGCGCGAAGGGGCGGCTCGAGGTCTGGCGGCCCTGCGGACGGTTGTCCACCACGGCGCGCAGCCATGCGGTCTGCGCGCCTGCGTGGCGTGCGTAGGTCTTGTAGTCACGCGGGGCCGAGCAGCGCAGGCCAAGCAGCGTGCGCATCGCGTCGAGCAGCGTGGTCTTGCCCGAACCGTTCGGTCCGGCGATGGTGATGATGGAGGCGTCGAGCGGCAGCGCCACGCGCTGGCAGTAGTCCCAGTGAACAAGCTCCAGAGTCTGCAGATGGAACATGGTGCGTCAGAACTCCCCGGGGCTGGGTTGGGTGGCGGCGCGCTCGTCGTCGAGATCGTCGATGGCGGCCTCCATGGTGTCGACCACGTCGGGCTCGGGCGGTGGCTCGGTCACGGACTGCTCGTAGGAAGCGCTGGATGTGGCGTGCTCGGTTGGCACTGGAACGGGTGGCACCTGCTGCACCTGCGGCACGACCGGGGCCAGCGCCTGCGGGGCGGGCTCGACCGCTGGAGCGGGTTCGGCGGTGGCCGCAGCCGCGGTGGCGGTGGCGGTGGCGGTGGCGGTGCTCTTCTGCGCCGCTTCCTCGGCTTCCTTCTGCAGCTTTTCGCGGGCCAGCACGTCGGCCAGCGCACCGTCGAGAATGCGCGGCGCGAGCACGTCGTAGTCGAGCAGCACGTCGAGCAGCGGTCCTTCGCCGATCTCGTCCTGGCGGCGCGTGATGAAGCCGTGGCGCTCGAGCAGCTTGAGGTTGCCGTCCAGCCGCATCTTCTTGCCGAGCTGCTGACCGTAGTCTTCAAGCAGCGCCTTGTACGAGATCGTCGGACTCACGAGGCGCGCGACCGGCAGCGGCTTGGCGCCGGGGAACATGTCGTTCTGGCCGACCTCGGGCTCGTCCATGCGGCTGGTCTGGCGCTCGCGCTTGGGCAGAATGATCAGTGCCCACAGCACCACCAGCAGGGCCTGCGCGTCGCGCGGCAGATCGATGTTGTTGTTGCTGTTGAGCCCCGCCTCGCCGAGCACGCTGTTCTGCGCGGCGGGCAGCAGCGCGACGCTCACATGGTCGGCGTAGATGCTGTCCATGAAGCGCAGCCCCGACTGGGCGAGGCGTTGCTCGACCTGCGCGAACAGCTCTGCGTCCACGAGCGCGCGCTTCACGCGCGGGTGGTTGCGGGGCAACCAGCGGCGAGCCAGCAGCTCGGCGATCAACAATGCGGCGTCATCCATAGCGTTTCTTCGGTTCTTTCTTTGCGGGCGCGTGATCTGTCGCCTCGTGCGCCGCATCGTTGTTCGATGTGTCGGTGAGATCGACGAGCGCGCTGGCAGGCACCAGCGTGCCCTGACTGAGCAGCTCGACCTGCGGGTGCCTGATGCGCTTTTGCGTGGCAAGCCACTGCACGCGCCACGGCTGGCGCGCGAACTCGCCGGTCGCGCCCGGCAGCACTTCGGCCTGCGGGTCGCCAAGCAGCGGCATGAGCTGCGCGCGGTAGGCGATCTGCGCGTAGCGCGCGTCGGCGGGGTTGCTGCCGAGCAGCGCATCGGCCACCGTGTGCGCGCTGTCATCGCCCTCGGTGTGCCAGGCGGCGAGCAGCATGTTGAGATCGGCGAGTTCCTTGGGCAGCGCGACGGCCTTGAGCGAGCCTTCGGGCGCTTCCTGGGATTCGGGCAGGGCCTCGTCCTGCAGGGGGGCGGGGCGGTCGCGTTCGAACTCGGCCTCGGTCACGTCGAGCAGCTCGTGCTGCGCGAGCGTGGCAAGCGACGTGCTCATGCCCACGGCGCCGTCGATCAGCAGATGCAGATCGGGCGCGGACTGCAGCCAGCGCTTCACGTCGGTGCTGGTGATGCCGGTGGTGCCGAGCGTCACCCGCTGGCGGTCCATCTGCTGCAGCGCGCGGTTGAACTGGCTGGCCATCGCGAGCAGCCGCGACTGCGCCTGCCCCATGCCGCGCGCGGCGCGCTCCAGCGCGATGTGGCCGTGCGCGTTGGAGATGATGGCGGTGATGGCTTCCGATGCGCGGTCGATCAGCAGCGCCGCGCGGTCGTAGCGCTTGCGCGCCTCGCGCAGGCGGAATTCCGAACCACTGGCGATCGCGTCGGCGAACTCGCCATGCATGCGCGCGAGCTGCGCGTGCAGCAGCTTGACCTGTCCGGCTTCGACGGCGCCGAGCTGGTTCGCTCCGACCACCTGGCCGAGCAGGGCGGCGAGCTCGGAGCCGTCATCGTCGTCATCCGCGGAGGTTTCGTTCGCGAGCGGCGCAAGCATCGCCGCCACGCGCTGCGCGACTGCGGGCAGGGTGTAGCTGCGCTGGCTTTCGTCCCAGACCAGCAGACCCACGTCGCGAAAGCGCTTGAGAACGGTCTCGAGTGCTTCGGGCCGCAGCGCGTGGAACATCTCGTCGATGTGCTCGCGCGGCAGTTGTGCATTGCCCTGGGCGGCCAACTGCAGGAACACCCAGACGCGCAGTTGCACCAGCGCCGCGTTGCCGTGGAACAGGCCGCTCAGCGCGTGGGTGATCTGGGGCTGGCGCGTGAGGTTCCACAACAGCGGCGAATCGGAGGCGGCATCGGCATCGCGAAAGAACTCTGCGACCACGCCGACGTTGTTCGCAAGACCTTCGCCGGGAAGTTCCACCGCCTCCGCCAGTGCGGCGGAGGAAAAATCGGGATCGCTGCGCATCAGGAGAAGACCAGTTGGGAGAGCGAGGCGATGGCGGCGGTTTCGGCGCGCAGCACGCGGTTGCCGAGGCTCGCGGGAGCGAAACCGGCGGCGATGGCGGCGTCTTCCTCTTCCTGAGTGAGGCCGCCTTCGGGGCCATGGAGGATCCAGACGTCCGTGGCGCCGCTGGCCAGTTCGCGCAGCGGGCGATTGCCCTCTCGCAGCGAGAGCACGACGCGCACCGCGCCCGGCGCGAGCGCCTCGGCGGGTTGCTTTTTGACCCACTCGGCGAGCGATACCGGGGCGTCTATGACGGGCAGGCGGTTGCGGCCACACTGCTCGCAGGCCGAGACGGCGATGGCCTGCCAGCGCTCCTTGCGCTTGTCGGCCCGCTCGCCCGAGAGCTTGATCACGCTGCGCGCGGCGGCCAGCGGCTGCACGCTCGCGGCGCCGAGTTCGGTGGCCTTTTCGACCAGCCAGTCCATGCGCTCGTTGGCGGGCATGCCGCTGATCAGATGCACGGCGACCGGGGCCTCGCGCTCGGTGGCGGTGTGGGCGGTCACGTGCACGTCGACGTCGCTGCGGCCCATGCGGGTGACGGTGGCGGTGTATTCGCCGCCTCGCCCGTCAAACAGCGTGACTTCGTCGCCCGGCTGCAGGCGCAGCACTTGCACATGGCGCGCGGCGGTGGGCGGCAGGCTGATGTCGGCGCCTGTGGCAAGTGGCAGAGAACAATGGAAACGCGGCATGGACTTCTGTGGAACCGGGGTGTCGGGGCGGGCGGCTGCTGTGGGCTTCTTCACATCCGCCCGTAGGCGAAACCGTAGGCGGGCTGGGTGCCCTCCACTTCGTCGATGAGCCGCAGCAGCGGCGTCAGTTCGCGATAGCGCGAGGCGGTCTGGCGGATGTAGTGGATGAAGCGCGGCGCGTCGGCCAGATACTTGGGCTTGCCGTCACGCAGCGTGAGCCGCGCGAAGATGCCCGCGACCTTGAGGTGACGCTGCAGCGCCATCCAGTCTACCGCGCGGTAGAACTCGCCGAAGTCCGCACCCCAGCCGCTGGCGCTGTTCGCGCCGAGAATGCCCGCCTGACGCGCTTTCTCCCAGTAACGGACGGTAATGTCGATGACGAAATCTTCTTCCCAGCTGATGAAAGCATCGCGCAGCAGGCTGGCGATGTCATAGGTCACCGGGCCATGGACCGCGTCCTGGAAGTCCAGCACCGCGAGCTTCTGCTCCGGGGTGACCATCAGGTTGCGGGTCATGTAGTCGCGGTGCACGAAGACGGTGGGCGCCTCGAGATTGGTCGTGACGATGGCGTCGAAGGTCTTCTGGATCGTCGCCTGCTGCTTGTCGTTGAGCTCGACCTTGCGGTGCTGGCCCAGATACCAGTCCGGAAACAGCTGCAGCTCGCGGCGCAGCAGGGCGTCGTTGTATTCGGGCAGCACGCCGGGGCGCGAGGCCTTCTGCCAGTCGATCAGCGTGTCGACCGCCTGCAGGTACCAGCCGTGCGCGGGCGTGGGCTGCTCGGGGTGCAGCAGTCCGATCAACGTCTGGTCGCCGAAGTCGGTGATCAGCATGAAGCCGTGCGCCTCGTCCCAGGACAGGACCTGGGGCGAAAGCACCCCGGCTTCCTGCAACAGTTTTTGAACATGAATGAACGGACGGCAGTCTTCCTTGTCGGGAGGAGCGTCCATAATGATGTAACTTGCGCCGCTGGCGCTTTGCACACGCAGATAGCGGCGAAAGCTGGCGTCGGCGGAGGCGGTGCTCACCGTATCGACGAGCAGGCCGTGTGCGGGAGCCAGCGCTGCCAGCCATTGATTGAACAGCTTCTCACGCGCCGGATCGGACCAGGAAACTGCTTTGGAGAGGGCTTCAGTGCCCGCCTGAGTGGGGTGGTTGGGTTGGCTCATGGATAATCCGATTCTACAAACCCGGCCTGCCGGATGCTGATGACCCGGTGCATGCTCCCGCGCGCCGCTGTCCTTCTGACACCTTGGACTGACTTGCTTTGCCCGACGATTTGATGACTCCCGATTACCTGCCCACAGGCGTCAGCGCCTCTTTGGCGGGCACAGCCGCGTCCGCGACCGGCCTGCAGCGCTTCGAGCGCCGGTTGCTCACCCGTCTGGTGGCGGCCGCCGTCTGCGGTGTCGCTTCCGCACCCGTGCTGGCGCAGGATCTGCATTCCATGCAATGGAAGGCCAAGGACGGCTCCCTCGTGACCGAGGCGTTCGAGATGGCGGCCCCGTCGGCCCCGCCAGCGGTGGCGCCGAACGCCGCTCCTGACGCCATTCCTGTCACTGAATCCGCGCCTGCACGGTCGCCGTCGCCGTTGGTGTCCCCGCTGGCCTCGCCCGTGGCGGATGCCGGGGCTGCGCAGACCGTCCAGCTCGCTCAGTCCGACGCCGGCAAGAAGCAACCTGCCAAGGCGACCGCGACCGCGACCGCGACCGCGACCGCCAAATCCGCTGCGCCGGCTCCCGCACCCACGGCCCAGACCACGCTGACCACCCAGCCGGCGGAGGACTCGGAGGTCCTCCCCGCCACTTCGGGCCTGCCGCCTCCGGTGCTGCGCTCGTCCCCGGTGCTGCAGGAGGACATTCCTTCCGCCGTGCGCCCGCAGCTGCCGGTGTTCGTGACCGGCGACCAGGTGACCGGCCAGCCCGACATCAAGGCGGTGATCGACGGCAACGCCGAGCTGCGTCGTGGCGACACGGTGATCCGCGCCGACCGCATGGAATACGACGTGCCCGAAGACCGCGCCATGGCCGAGGGCAATGTGCACATCAACCGGGCGGGCAATGTCTATCAGGGCACGCTGCTCGACCTGAAGGTCGACGCGTTCTCGGGCTTCTTCAGCGACGCGCGCTATCGTTTTCTCGACACCGGCGGCCACGGAGAGGCCTCGCGCGTCGACTTCATCGACAACGACAACTCCATCGTCTACAACAGCACCTACACGACCTGCGAGCGCACCAACGAGGACAGCTGGCGACCCGACTGGATCCTGCGCGCCCGCAAGATCACGCTGGACCGCGGCGAGGACGTGGGCGTGGCCGAGGACGGCATTCTCGAGTTCAAGGGCGTGCCCCTGCTGCCGGTCCCCAGACTCTCGTTCCCGCTCTCGGACAAGCGCAAGTCCGGTTTCCTGCCGCCGACCATCGGCCTGAGCAGCAACAGCGGCGTCGAATACGAGCAGCCCTATTACTGGAACATCGCCCCGAACCGTGACGCCACCATCACGCCGATGCTGATGTCCCGGCGCGGCGCGGCGCTCTCCGGCGAGTTCCGCTATCTGGAGCCGAGCTACAAGGGCGAAGCGTCCGCGATGTACATGCCGAGTGACCAGCTGCGCGACCGCGATCGCTGGGCCTACTCGCTCAAGCACAACGGGCTGATCGATTCGCCGATCGGTGGCCTGGGGCTGAACCTCGACGTCAAGCGGGTCAGCGACGACAACTACTGGCGCGACTTCTCGCAGCGCACCAGCCCGATCGGACTGGGCACCCAGCTCACCCAGCGCCTGCTTGCAGCCGACGCCTCGCTGAACTGGACCCGTGGTGACCATTCCGTCTCGGCGCGCGCGCTCAAGTGGCAGACGCTGCAGGACACCTCTTCGCCCATTACGCCGCCCTATGACCGGCTGCCGCAGGTGCACTACCGCTACGCGCCGCAGGAACTGGCGGGCGGGTTGGATTTCAGCGTCGATGCCGACTACACCAAGTTCCAGGCGGACAGCTACTACACGAGGCAGCCGAACGCCGAGCGTTCGTTCGTCTCGGCGCAGCTGAGCCGTCCGTTTCTGGCTCCGGCGGGCTTCGTGATCCCGAAGGTGATGTTCAACACCACGAGCTACAAGTTCGACACCCAGCTCAGCAACGGTCAGACCAGCCTGTCGCGCACGCTGCCGACTTTCAGCCTCGACAGCGGTCTGGTGTTCGAGCGTGAGACCAGTTATTTCGGCCGCGGCTTCCTGCAGACGCTGGAGCCGCGTGCGTTCTACACCTACACCCCGTATCGCGATCAGAGCATGATCCCGATCTACGACACGGCGCCCAACGATTTCAATTTCGCGTCGATCTACACGGAAAACGCGTTCGGCGGCAATGACCGCATCGCCGACAACAACCTGCTCACGCTGGGCGTGACCACGCGGTTGCTCGATGCCGACACCGGCGCCGAAGCCGTGCGTCTGGGCGTGGCGCAACGCGTGCGCTTCTCCGACCAGGACGTCACCATGCCGGGCGTGAGTCCGTCACGTGATCGCCTGTCCGACATTCTGCTCGGCGCCGGCATCAACTGGACGCCTGAATGGGCGTTCGACTCCGTCGTTCAGTACAACCCCAAGACCAGCCGTTCGACCCGCAGCACCATCGGCGCGCGCTACTCGCCGGGCAAGTACCGCACGGTCAGCGCCGCCTATCGTCTGCAGAAGGTCACCGACTCCATCACCGAGCCGAGCGAGCAGTTCGACATCGGCTGGCAGTGGCCCATCAACGACCTCTGGGGTGACCGCGCGGAGCAGCGCACTCCCGGCGGCCCCGGCCGCTGGTACAGCGTGGGCCGCCTGAACTACAGCATGAAGGACAGCAAGTTCGTCGACACCGTCGTGGGTTTCGAGTACGAGAGCTGCTGCTGGGTGGGACGCGTGGTGCTGGAGCGGCTGCAGAATTCGATCCGCACCTCCAACACGCGCCTGATGTTCCAGGTGGAATTCCTCGGTTTCTCGCGACTGTCGCTGGGCTCGAACCCGCTGCAGAGCCTGCAGCGCAACGTGCCGCGCTACCAGATGCTGAATCAGGGCGTGGCGACGCCAAGCCGTTTCAGCCAATACGATTGACAATGCAGCGGTTGGACGGCGCACGGGCGACTGGACGCGACGACCGCATGGGGCGTGAATCGCCCGTTTACTTTTGAAGATGTCATGAAAATTCGTGCACTGACTTTGGGTCTTGTTTCCGCCGCTGTTCTGTCGTCGGCCGTGCTGCTGCCGATGGCCGCCTCCGCGCAGGGCCTGCGGCCAGCGGGCACACCGCAGGCGCCGCGCCTGACGCCCAGCGTGACGCTGCCCGCCGCAACCGCCACGGGCGGGCGCACCACCACCCGCTCGGCTGATTTCATCGTGGCCGTGGTGAATTCCGAGCCGATCACCAACAACGACGTGCAGATCCGCATGGAGCGCGTGCGCGCCCAGATGGCGGGCCAGGGAGGTGGCCAGCAGCCTCCCGAGAGCGTTCTGGCCAAGGAGGTACTCGAGCGCCTGATCATGGAGAAGATCCAGATCCAGAACGCCAAGGAAATGGGCCTCAAGGTCGATGAATTCGCGGTGTCGCAGGCCGTGAAGTCGGTGGCGCAGCAGAACCAGATCGCCGAAGAGGACATGTTCCGCCGCCTCGCGCAGGACGGCATCAGCAAGGAACAGTTCCGTGGCGAGCTTCGCAACCAGATGCTGGCCCAGCGCCTGCGCGAGCGCGAGGTGGATTCACGGGTCAAGGTCTCGGAGACCGACATCGACCAGTATCTGAGCGAGCAGCGCAATGCCTCCGCGAGCAGCGCGGCCGTTGCCAGCCCGGAAATCAATCTGGGCCACATTCTGATCGCCGTGCCCGAAGGCGCTTCGCCCGAAACCGTGGAGGCGCAGAAAGCCAAGGCGGAAAAGCTGATGGTCGACATCCGCAGCGGCAAGGACTTTTTCGAGGCCGCGCGTGCGTCCTCGGATGCGGCCGACGCGAAGCAGGGTGGCCTGATGGGGCTGCGTCCCGCGGATCGTTATCCGGAGCTCTTCGTCAACGCCACGCAAAAAGCGACCGTCGGCAGCCTGGTCGGCCCGATCCGTTCGCCCGCGGGCTTTCACATCCTCAAGGTCGTGGACCGCTCGCTCTCGGGCGTGCCGTCCGTGGCGGTGCAGTCGCACGTGCGCCACATCCTGCTGCGCATGGGACCCAAGCAGTCCGAGCAGGATGCCGCACAGCGGCTGGAAGACTACCGCCGCCGCATCGAGAGCGGCCAGGCGACATTCGAGGCGCTGGCCCGCGAGTACTCGCAGGACGGCAGCGCACAGAACGGCGGCGATCTCGGCTGGGCCGGGCATGGCCGCTACGTGCCGGAGTTCGAGCAGGTGGTGGAATCGCTGCAGCCGGGCCAGATCAGCCAGCCGCTGCTCTCGCGTTTCGGCATGCACCTGATCCAGCTGCTGGATCGCCGCGAGGTCAAGCTGAGCCAGCGCGAGCAGCGCGAGATGATCCGCGACGTGGTGCGCGAGAAGAAGCTCGACGAGGCCTACAACAACTGGATGCAGGAAACGCGATCCAGAGCATACGTGGAATTCCGCGAGCCTCCTCAGTAAACAGGATCAAGCATTCAACTGGCAGCAACGGCTGCCAATTTTCATTATGAGCAAGCATATTGCGCGCAAGCGCTTCGGTCAGCACTTCCTGAGCGACACGTACATCATCGAATCCATCGTGGACGGCATCGCCCCTGTCGCGGGCGAGCCCATGGTCGAGATCGGCCCGGGACTCGCCGCGCTCACCCAGCCGCTGGTGGAGCGCCTCGGTCATCTCACCGTGATCGAGCTTGACCGCGATCTGGCCCAGCGCCTGCGTGGCCACGGCCAGCTCACGGTGATCGAGTCCGACGTGTTGCGCGTGGATTTCGCCAAGGTCGCCGCCGACATGAACGTGCCCAAGGTGCGCGTGGTGGGCAATCTGCCCTACAACATCTCGACGCCCATCCTGTTTCATCTGCTGGAGCATGTGAACGTCATCCAGGATCAGCATTTCATGCTGCAGAAGGAAGTGATCGACCGCATGGTGGCCGATCCGTCCTCGGGCGACTACGGCCGCCTCTCGGTGATGCTGCAGTGGCGCTACGACATGGAGAACTTCCTGTTCGTGCCGCCCGAGAGCTTTGACCCGCCACCGCGCGTGGACAGCGCCGTGGTGCGCATGGTGCCCAAGGCGAATCCCGCTCCCGTGGACGTGAAGCTCATGGAGGAGATGGTGCAGGTGGCGTTTTCGCAGCGGCGCAAGATCTTGCGCAATACGCTCGGGAAGTGGCTGGAGGCGCGGGGCTTCACCGGGGAGTTTGATGTTCAGCGGCGGGCTGAGGAGGTGCCGGTTGAGGAGTATGTGCGCTTGGCGTTGGAGCTGAAGGGCTCTGCTCCTTCTGCCCGGGGCTGAGAGCGGAGGCCGGGTCTCGCCCCGGCGGGCGAGTAACTTTTCGCTTGCGCGCGAAAAGTCACCAAAAGCGCGCTTTTGAATACGGGGTCACGCGGCAGAACTCACTGCGCGACTGCGTCGCTTCGTTCGGACAACCGCCGCGAGCCAGTGCTTGACCAAGAGGTATTTGCGGCACTTTGCTTCGCTCGTGCCGGGGTGTTTGTTGAGTTGGGTTGGGCGGCAAATGCCCACTGCGCTTTTGAGCGAAGTTGATCCAACTAGCAATTAAAAAACGCAAAACACTGGCGCACCCACATCTCGCGAAGTCGCGAGATGCGCGGCACGAGCGAAGCGACGTGCCGAACACACCTTCGAGTGAACATCTGACTCGCGGCGGTTGCCCGAGCGGCGCGCGAAGCGCAAAGCGAGTTCTGCCGCGGGTATTGAAAAACGCATTTTTGGTGACTTTTTGGGCAAGACCAAAAAGTTACTCCGCCGCCGGGCGGAACTCCCGGCCTCCGCCCTCAAACAAAAAAGCAAAAAGCAAAAAGCAAAAACAAAAAACGCGCCAATTGCTGTCAATTGACGCGTTTTATCAACATCAGGCTGCAGCTAGCCAGTAGCGAGCGTTGAACGGGCTGCTCATCCGCAGGGCCTGCGGGGTGATATCCACGATCCTGTCGGTGGGCATGGTTTCGCCCTTGGATCTGTCTACTACGATTTCGATAGCGGGGGCTCGCCGATTGACGGCGGTTTTGGCCACGCTGGCCCGTTCCACTTGGCCTGAGGTTGCAGAACGGGCTACAGAAAAGAATAGAAGCAGCGGAACGAGATCTTGCGGTCTGCCCAGTAGTCGGCGGCGTCACGGAAGATGTCGAGCAGCTGCTCGCGGGCTTCCTTGTCGAACTTGGGCGTCGTCGGGATCTGCTCGAGCACGATGATGAAGCCAGGCTGTGGGCCGGACTTGTGCAGCGGGTCGGTCATGCAGTCGTAGAGCGCGTCGAAGTTCTTGCCGAAGTGCGTCGGGAACATGAACTGCTGGGCGATCAGGTCGAGGATGTCCTGCTTGGACTGTGCGTGCGCCAGATTGGCGTACAGGAAGTGGTTGCCCATCGCCTGAGCTGCGGTCTGCAGATCCTGGATGCGATAGGCGCGGATGGACTGGACGATGTTGGGGCGCACGCCGCGCAGCAGCGTGTTGTCCTGATCGTGACGAAGTGGCATTTCCATCTCCGTTGCTCTTTCTTGTTAGATATCCACAAAAAGATGAATGTTTCGATTATTTCGGGTGAACAGGGAATTGTGTGCTGATAACTCAGTATCGCCAAGCCTCTGCGTCCTTCTGGAACAGCAGAATAGTGGTTGGTTGACAGTTATTCCTTGATCTCTCGGAAACTCGCGTAGTGGTCGTTGGTGTAGTAACAGGCGTCAGGCACTCTTGGTGGTCCGCCGCAGACGATGCGCCGAGCCCCCCGATTGCGGGCTCCAGGCGTCTTGACGGTGTATTCGTGGTAGTAACCGCGCCGCGCTTTGGGAAGCTGGCGTTCGTAGTTGCCAAAAACAGAACCGTCCTTCTCGTTTGCGAAAGGACCGCCTTCCTTGATCAGTGCATAGGTGGTGCGGGCCTGAGCCGGCAACTCTGCAACCGAAATGGTGGCTGAGACGGGATCAATGGCAACATTCTGACGAGCGAATGCCGTGAGCGGTGCCCCTGAGGACAGCGTCAACAAAGCGTACGCCAAACCTGCCAAACCGGCCTTGAAGCCAGTTCTTTGCGCCGATACGGCGACAGCCTTCAACATCAACGACACCTTTCGGAAACTACGGGTTTACCCGGAATTTCGAGGCAATAGTTTGACTCAAAGACCCACAAAAAGCAAGGGACTGCCCAAAAAATGGGCAGTCCCTTGGTCAACAATCCAGAGCGAAAGTCAGCGCTTGCTTTGGATGATGGACTTATCTTGCCGCATTGGCGTCTGCGACCGTCAGTGCGGTCATGTTCACGATCCGGCGCACCGTCGCGCTGGGCGTGAGGATGTGCACGGGCTCGGAAGCGCCGAGCAGCACGGGCCCGATGGCGATGCCACCGCCAGCGGCGGTCTTGAGCAGGTTGTACGAAATGTTGGCCGCGTCGATGTTGGGCAACACCAACAGGTTGGCGGCTCCCGATAGTGAGCTGTGCGGCATCAGGGCAGCGCGGGCCTTGGGATCCAGCGCCACGTCGCCGTGCATCTCGCCATCGACTTCAAGCCATGGCGCTTGAATCTTGAGAATTTCAAGCGTTTCGCGCATTTTCACGGCGCTTGGCTGGTTGCTTGATCCGAAATTGGAATGCGACAACAAAGCGGCCTTGGGCTTGATGCCGAAACGCATCATTTCCTCGGCGGCCATCACCGTGATCTCGGCCAGCTGCTCGGCCGTGGGGTCGTAGTTGACGTGCGTGTCGACCAGGAACACCTGGCGGTCAGGCAGCAGCAGGCCGTTCATGCAGGCGTAGGTGGCAACGCCCGCGCGCTTGCCGATCACCTGATCGATGTACTGCAGATGGTGGGCGGTCAGGCCCCAGGTGCCGCAGATGAGGCCGTCGACCTCGCCCTTGTGCATCAGCATGGTGCCGATCAGCGTAAGGCGGCGGCGCATTTCGATCTTGGCGACGGGGGCGGTCACGCCCTTGCGCTCGGTCATGCGGTGGTAGGTCTGCCAGAAGTCGCGGTAGCGGTGGTCGTTTTCAACGTTGACCACGTCGTAGTCGACGCCTTCCTTCAGGCGCAGACCAAACTTTTCGATGCGCTGGGCGATGATCTCGGGACGGCCGATCAGCGTGGGACGGGCGATTTTTTCATCGACCACGATCTGGGCGGCGCGCAGCACGCGTTCTTCCTCACCTTCGGAATAGGCCACGCGCTTCTTCGCGGCGGCCTTGGCGGCGGTGAAGATCGGCTTCATCGTCGTGCCTGAGGCGTAGACGAAGGTCTGCAGATGGTCGCTGTAGGCGTCCATGTCGGCGATGGGGCGCAGGGCCACGCCGCTGTCGGCGGCGGCCTTGGCCACGGCCGGGGCGATCTTCATCATCAGACGAGGATCGAACGGCTTGGGAATCAGGTACTCGCGGCCGAAGGCCAGCTGCTCGCCCACGTAGGCGGCCGCCACGACCTCGCTCTGCTCGGCCTGCGCCAGCTCGGCGATCGCGTGCACGGCGGCGATTTCCATCTCGGTGGTGATGGTGGTCGCGCCGCAGTCAAGTGCGCCACGGAAGATGTAGGGGAAGCACAGGACGTTGTTGACCTGGTTCGGATAGTCGGTGCGGCCCGTCGCGATGATCGCGTCATCGCGCACGGCCTTCACGTCTTCCGGCGAGATCTCCGGATTCGGATTGGCGAGCGCGAAGATCAGCGGATTGGCCGCCATCTTCCGGACCATGTCCTGCTTGAGCACGCCACCGGCCGAGAGACCGAGGAAGATGTCCGCATCGGCGATCACTTCGCTGAGCGTGCGCTGCGAGGTCTCCTGTGCGAAGAAAGCCTTGTCCTCGTCCATCAGCTCGGTGCGGTCCTTGTAGACCAGGCCCGCGATGTCCGTCACCCAGATGTTCTCGCGCGGCAGGCCGAGCTTGACCAGCAGGCCAAGACACGCCAGCGCCGCCGCGCCCGCGCCCGAGGCGACCAGCTTGACCTTGGCGATGTCCTTGCCCGCGACCTTGAGGCCGTTGATGATGGCCGCGCCCACGGTGATGGCGGTGCCGTGCTGGTCGTCGTGGAAGACCGGAATCTTCATGCGCTCGCGCAGCTTGCGCTCGACGTAGAAGCAGTCCGGTGCCTTGATGTCCTCGAGGTTGATGCCGCCGAAGGTGGGCTCGAGCGCGGCGATGATCTCCACGAGCTTGTCCGGGTCCTTCTCGTCGATCTCGATGTCGAACACGTCGATGCCCGAGAACTTCTTGAACAGCACGCCCTTGCCTTCCATGACGGGCTTGCCCGCGAGCGCGCCGATGTCGCCGAGGCCGAGCACGGCCGTGCCATTGGTGACCACGCCCACCAGATTGCCGCGCGCGGTGTAGCGGAAGGCGGCGCTCGGGTCCTTGACGATTTCTTCGCAGGGAGCGGCCACGCCGGGCGAGTACGCCAGCGCCAGATCGTGCTGGTTGATCATCTGCTTGGTGGCAGCGATGGCGATCTTTCCGGGCTTGGGGAACTCGTGGTACTCGAGTGCTGCCTTGCGCAGCTGGGCACGTTTATCAACAGGGGTCGGGGCCGTATTCTCGGACATCAAGAGTCTCCAGCAGAGGCAATGCTGACGGTGCATTCCAATGATCTGAGACAGCCGTCAGCGTGAACAGGGGAGCCGATTGTAGGCCGCTTGCCTGTCATTTGGCTGTGGAGTGAAACAGTTGTGATGACCAGATGCGCAATTGGCATGGCGAAATGCCTTTTGTAGCGCGAAAACACCAGTTCATGCGGCTTTGGCACCAAGTCGGTGCTTGCATTCGCCGTTTCAGCCCTGCTCGCAAACCCCCATTCCGGCCTGCCCCATTGCGTGGTCGGCATTCTGTTGAATACTCAATATATGAGAAATACATTCATATGTTGATAATTAAAAAAAACTTCCCTAAACTTCGCATCCTGAAAACACACAGGGCCGGGCCCTGAAAAGGAAGGAGTCAAGTGTCAAACGCTCAACGCAAACTCAAGGCCGCCATCGTTGGTAGCGGCAACATCGGTACGGACTTGATGATCAAGATCCTGCGCCACGGCAAGCACATCGAGATGGGCGCCATGGTCGGCATCGATCCCAACTCCGACGGCCTGGCCCGCGCCGCGCGCATGGGCGTGGCCATCACGCATGAAGGCGTCGAAGGACTGACCCGACTGCCCGAGTTCCAGGACATCGACTTCGTGTTCGACGCCACCAGCGCGGGCGCCCACGTCAAGAACGACGCCTTCCTGCGCAGCCTGAAGCCCGGCATCCGCATGATCGACCTGACGCCCGCCGCCATCGGTCCCTACTGCATCCCCGTGGTGAACGGCGAGGACCACCTCGACGCGCTCAACGTGAACATGGTCACCTGCGGTGGCCAGGCCACGATTCCCATGGTCGCCGCCGTCTCGCGCGTGGCCAAGGTGCACTACGGCGAGATCGTCGCCTCCATCTCCAGCAAGAGCGCTGGCCCCGGCACGCGCGCCAACATCGACGAGTTCACCGAAACCACGTCGAAGGCGATTGAAGTCGTCGGCGGTGCCACCAAGGGCAAGGCGATCATCGTGCTGAATCCGGCCGAGCCGCCGCTGATCATGCGCGACACCGTTT
Source organism: Diaphorobacter caeni (assembly GCF_015354245.1). GTDB lineage: Bacteria > Pseudomonadota > Gammaproteobacteria > Burkholderiales > Burkholderiaceae_C > Diaphorobacter_A > Diaphorobacter_A caeni. The sequence goes on along the minus strand of NZ_JADKYZ010000004.1, from coordinate 296,458 downwards.
ACACGCTCAGCGAGCTGGCCGACGAGGACGCCATCGCCAGGTCCGTCGAGCAGATGGCCGCCGCAGTGCAGTCCTACGTGCCTGGCTACCGCCTCAAGCAGAAGGTGCAGTTCGACCGCATCACGCAACCTATCCGCATTCCGGGTGTGGGCGACGCGCTCACAGGTCTGAAGACCTCGGTGTTCCTCGAAGTGGAAGGCGCCGCGCACTACCTGCCTGCTTACGCGGGCAATCTGGACATCATGACCAGCGCCGGTCTGCGCACCGCAGAACACATGGCCGCACGCATGCTGGCCGCAGAACTTGCGACCGCCTGAGGAGACGACACACCATGAATCCGAACAAGAAAATCTACATCTCCGACGTGACTTTGCGCGATGGCAGCCACGCCATCCGTCATCAGTACAGCGTCGAGAACGCCAAGCAGATCGCCAAGGCGCTCGATGACGCCAAGGTGGACTCCATCGAAGTCGCGCACGGCGACGGCCTGCAGGGTTCGAGCTTCAACTACGGCTTCGGCGCACACACCGATCTGGAGTGGATCGAGGGCGTGGCCAGCGTGGTCAAGCACGCCAAGATCGCCACGCTGCTGCTGCCCGGCATCGGCACCGTCCATGATCTGAAGAACGCCTACGACGCCGGCGTGCGCGTGGTGCGCGTGGCCACGCACTGCACCGAGGCGGACGTCTCGCGCCAGCACATCGAGTACGCCCGCAAGCTTGGCATGGACACCGTGGGCTTCCTGATGATGAGCCACATGACCACGCCCAAGGCGCTGGCCGAGCAGGCCAAGCTGATGGAAAGCTACGGCGCGACCTGCTGCTACGTGGTGGACTCCGGCGGCGCTCTGGGCATGAACGACGTGCGTGACCGCTTCCGCGCGTTCAAGGACACGCTCAAGCCGGAAACGCAGACCGGCATGCACGCCCACCACAACCTGAGCCTCGGCGTGGCCAACTCCATCGTCGCGGTGGAAGAGGGCTGCGATCGCGTGGACGCCAGCCTCGCCGGCATGGGCGCGGGCGCGGGCAATGCGCCGCTCGAGGCCTTCATCGCCGCCATCGACCGTATGGGCTGGAACCACGGCACCGATCTGTACAAGCTTATGGATGCGGCCGACGACATCGTGCGTCCGCTGCAGGACCGTCCCGTGCGCGTGGACCGCGAAACGCTGGCGCTCGGCTATGCAGGTGTCTACAGCTCGTTCCTGCGCCACTCCGAAGCGGCAGCGGCCAAGTACGACCTCAAGACCGTGGACATCCTGGTCGAGCTTGGCAAGCGCCGCATGGTCGGCGGTCAGGAAGACATGATCGTCGACGTGGCGCTGGACATCCTCAAGCAGCGCGCAGCTGCCTGATTCTGGAAGACCCCCCTGAGTCGCTTCGCGCCTTCCCCCGCTCTCGAAACGCGTTGCGTTTCGGGCAGGGGGACGCAGCCAGCGCGGCGGGGCGGCCCTTGCGCGGCTGCCCTCGCTTGGGCCGCGCCAGTTTCGTGCGGCATTTTCGATTTTCGATTCCAGTTTTCGATTTCGTTTTTCCGTTTGACAGCGACAGTACGATTTTTTGGTCAGTACGGTACCTCCAAGTACCCGGTCAGTTTTTTGGTAAGTAGAGACAAGTGAATTCCATGGCGGCAACAACGCAAGCGGGCCACAAGGCCCAGTCCAGCCCAACATCCCCGGACAACCAGATCAGCGACGCAGACCGTCGCCGCGCGCTCTTCGGCAGCGCGGTCGGCAGCACCATCGAGTGGTACGACTATTTCCTCTACGGAACCATGTCGTCCATCGTTTTCGGCAAGCTGTTCTTCCCATCGGACGATCCCGTCACCAGCCAACTGCTGGCGCTCGCGTCGTTCGCGCTCGCCTTCTTGATCCGCCCCATCGGCGGCGTCGTCTTCGCCCACATCGGTGACCGTGTCGGTCGCAAGAAGACGCTGGTGATGACGCTGTCCATCATGGGCCTGTCCACCGTGCTGATCGGCTTGACTCCAACGTACGACCAGATCGGCGTGTGGGCACCGATCCTGCTCACGCTGCTGCGTCTGCTGCAGGGCCTGGCCCTTGGCGGCGAGTGGGGCGGCGGCGTGCTGCTGGCGGTGGAATACTCCCCCGCCAACAAGCGCGGCTTCTTCGGTGCGGTGCCGCAGACCGGCGCGCTGTTTGGTCTGGCGCTGGGCAACCTCGTCACCTCGGGCCTGAGCACCGTGTTCTCGGAAGAGGCCTTTCTGTCCTACGGCTGGCGCATTCCGTTCGTGCTCTCCATCGTTCTGGTGATGGTCGGCATGTGGATCCGCAACAAGGTCGAGGAAACACCGTCGTTCCGCAAGGTCGCCGAGCAGGCCAAGGCCAACCCGTCCGCCGCCGCCGCTTCCAAGAAGCTGCCGCTGACCGAAACGATCACCAAGCACTGGCGTCCGGTGCTGGTCGCCATCGGCGCGAAGTTCGTCGAGACATCGACCTTTTTCCTGTTCGCGACCTTCACCATCTCGTATCTCGTGGGCCTCGGTTACAAGCGCGTCGAAGCGCTCAACGTGGTGCTGATCGCCGCGCTGATCGCCGTGCCGGTGATGCTGTACTTCGGCGCCCTGTCCGACCGCATCGGCCGCAAGAAGGTCTTCGTCATCGGCACGATCGCCATCGCCCTCTATGCCGCACCGTACTTCTGGCTGCTCAATCAGGGCTCGGCGGTGATCTCCACCATCGCCGTCGTGATCGGCTTCTCGATCATCTGGTCCACCTACGGCTCGGTGCTCGGCACCTTCTTCGCCGAGAGCTTTCCGCCCAACGTGCGCTACACCGGCATCTCGCTGGGCTACCAGGTCGGCGCCGCATTGGTCGGCGGCCCCATGCCCCTGATCGCCACGGCGCTGATGGCTCGCTATCATGGCAGCTATGTTCCGGTCGCCATTTTCATCGCGCTGTGCGCGCTGGTCTCGCTGATCGCCATCAGCTTCACCAAGGACCGCACCGGACAACCGTTGGATTCCTGATCCCCAAGGCGTGCGGCATTGCGTCGCGCCGATGGTCATCATGAATCATCGACGCTCCCAGCAATGCCCACGCCTCACATGACCGACAAGACGACAACGACAACAGGCAAAACCGCCAAACCTCTCGCCAGCCAGACCCTGTTTCGCGGTCTCGAGGTCGTGGCGGCCGTCGCCGACGGCTGCCGCACCGTCAAGGATATTTCCGAGAAAACGGGCATCACCTTCAGCACCACGCACCGGCTGGCATCGGCGCTCGTGGAGGTCCGTTATCTGCGCTTCGAGCCGCGCAAGGGCTACCGTTTGGGCAGCCGCCTGGTGGAACTGGGCTTCATGGCCTACCGTGAATCGGCGGTCACCACCACCGCCAGACCCTTCCTCGAAGACCTCGCCGCACAGACGCTCGACACCGTGCACCTCGCCGCTCTGGACGAGGACGAGGGCATCATCTATCTCGACAAGATCGGCGGAAAACGCGCCATCGAAGTCAACACCCGCATCGGCGGACGCAAACCGGTCTGCTGCACCTCGGTCGGCAAGGCGCTGATCCTCGACGATGGCCGCGCCGCGTGGAAAAAGCGCTATCAGCAGGAGTTTGAAAAGGGCCTCGCCGGTCGCCTGACCGAGGACGAATGGCTGGGTGCCATGGCCAACTACGCGGCCAAGGGCTACACGTTCGACATGGACGAGAACGTGGATGGGATCCGCTGCGTGGGGGCGCCGGTTCGGGATGCGAGCGGGGAGATCGTGGCGTCGATCAGCGTGACGAGTACGGATGCCTATACCGATGAGGCGCGGATGCGGGAGGTGATTCCTCTTGTGCAGGAGGTGGCGCGGAAGATATCTGTTCAGCTGGGGGCTGGGGGGTAGTCTTTTTTTGCTGGCTGGCTGGCTGGCTTGTTTGAGGACAGAGGCCGGGAGTTCCGCCCGGCGGCGGAGTAACTTTTCGCTTGCGCGCGAAAAGTCACCAAAAGCGCGCTTTTGAATACGGGGTCACGCGGCAGAACTCACTGCGCGACTGCGTCGCTCCGTTCGGACAACCGCCGCGAGTCAGTGCTTGACCAAGAGGAATTTGCGGCACTTTGCTTCGCTCGTGCCGGGGTATTTGTTGAGTTGGGTTGGGCGGCAAATGCCCACTGCGCTTTTGAGCAAGGTTGATCCAGCGAGCAAATCAAAAATCGCGCAGTGCTGGCGCCCCAGCATCTCGCGAAGTCGCGAGATGCGCGGCACGAGCGAAGCGACGTGCCGAACACACCTTCGAGTGAACATCTGACTCGCGGCGGTTGCCCGAGCGGCGCGCGAAGCGCAAAGCGAGTTCTGCCGCGGGTATTGAAAAACGCATTTTTGGTGACTTTTTGGGCAAGACCAAAAAGGTACTCCGCCGCCGGGCGGAACTCCCGGCCTCTGCCCTTAAAAGGACACCCACAACAAAACCAAGCCACAGAGGCCAAAAGTCTCAGCCACCCACCCTCAACGCGCAGCCAACACCGAAACGCTGGCAGGCCGCCCAGCCAAGTTCAACACAGCATCCGCCTTGGGCGTGGAAGCAATCAACGCACCACGCCTCCAGACCTTCAAACGCGCCGCCCGCAGCCGAATCGCCTCGGACGCGGACCGTGCGTGCAGCAGCACCATGTCCGCGTTGCAGCCCACTTCGAGACCGTAACCTTCCAGGCCCAGAATCTTCGCGGGCGTGACCGTCACCGCGTCAAAGCACTGGCGCATTGCGTTCTGGCTGGTCATCTGGCCCACGTGCAGGCCCATGTGCGCGACTTCGAGCATGTCGCCGCTGCCGAGGCTGTACCACGGGTCCATGCAGCAGTCCTGGCCGAACGCCACGTCGATGCCTGCGGCCAGCATCTCGGGCACGCGGGTCATGCCGCGGCGTTTGGGATACGTGTCGTGGCGGCCTTGCAGCGTGATGTTGATGAGCGGGTTGGCGATCGCGGAGACGCCGGCTTCACGCATCAGCGGCAGCAGCTTGGAGACGTAGTAGTTGTCCATGCTGTGCATCGACGTGAGGTGCGAGCCGTTGACGCGGCCGTTGAGACCCGTGCGCTGGGTTTCGTAGGCCAGGCTTTCGATGTGGCGGCTCAGGGGGTCGTCGCTTTCGTCGCAGTGCATGTCCACGCGCAGGCCGCGTTCGGCGGCGAGTTCGCAGAGCCAGCGCACGCTCTCGGCGCCTTCCGCCATGGTGCGTTCGAAGTGGGGAATGCCGCCGACCACGTCCACGCCCATGTCGAGCGCGCGCACCAGATTTTCCTTGGCGCCTTTTCCACCGTTCGCGCGCAGCACGCCGTCCTGCGGGAAGGCGACGAGCTGCAGGTCGATGTAGGGCTTGACCTTCTCGCGCACGTGCAGCAGCGCTTCGGTGGCGAGCAGGCGCGGGTCGCAGATGTCCACATGGCTGCGGATCGCGAGCAGGCCGCGTGCGGCGGCCCAGTCGCAATAGGCGAGGGCGCGCTCGACGATGGCGTCCTGCGTGAGCAGGGGCTTCAGTTCACCCCACAGTGCGATGCCTTCGAGCAGCGTGCCGCTTTCGTTCACGCGCGGCAGACCGTAGCTGAGCGTCGAGTCCATGTGGAAATGCGCGTCGACGAAGGGGGGCGCGACCAGCATGCCTTCGGCGTCGACCTCTTCGGCACCCTTGGCCGCGAGCGCCGGCTGCACGGCCACGATGCGGCCGGCCTGCACGCCGATGTCGATGTCGGTGCGGCCGTCCGGCAGCGTGCAGTGGCGCACGATCAGGTCCATGGTGGGGGATGTCGTGGGGGACGTGTTTGTGGGCGTCGTCATGATCAACGCTCTCCTTTGCGATAGGGTTTCATCAGCGCCTGGGGGTAGCTGGCGCGGCGCGCCATCACCACGAGGGCCAGGATCGACAGCACGTAAGGCAGCATCAGATAGATCTGATACGGCACGAGGCCGCCGCTTGCGCCCTGCTGCAGTCGCAGCTGGAGCGCGTCGAAGAAGGCGAACAGCAGCGCGCCCAGCAAGGCCTTGCCAGGGCGCCATGAGGCGAAGACCACGAGGGCCACGCAGATCCAGCCGCGTCCGTTGATCATGTTGAAGAAGAACGCGTTGAACGCCGAGAGCGTGAGAAAAGCGCCCGCCATGCCCATGATGGCCGAACCCGCGACGATGGCGCCGGTGCGCACCCAGACCACGTTGATGCCCTGGCTTTCGGCGGCCTGCGGGCTCTCGCCGACCATGCGGATCGCGAGACCCAGCGGCGTGCGCATCAGCAGCCAGTAGAGCAGCGGAACGAGCAGCAGCGCGACCAGCGTGAGTGGGGTCTGCGCGTTGAGCACGGGAACGGGCAGCCAGTCCATGGCCGCGAAGGGCTCGATGGTGGGCGGCGTGTCGACCTTGGGGAACTTCACGCGGTAGGCGTAGTACGACAGCGCGGTCGCGAGCATGGTGATGCCGAGGCCGCAGACATGCTGCGACAGCGCGAGTCCCACGGTGAGAAACGCGTGCAGCAGGCCGAGCAGGCCGCCGACGAGCATCGCCGCGAGCACGCCGGTCCACAGGCCGTGGCCGCCGTAGACCGTGATCCAGCCCGCGAAAGCGCCCGCGACCATGATGCCTTCGATGCCGAGATTGAGCACGCCCGCGCGCTCGCACATCAGCACGCCGAGCGTGCCCAGAATCAGCGGCGTGGCCACGCGCAGCACCGCGACCCAGAACGGCAGGCTGGCCAGAGTATCGATGAGCTCCTGCATCAGCGGGCCCTCCACTGAATGCGGTATTGCGTCATGAGCGAGGCGATCAGCACCGCGATGAGCGCCGCCGCGACGATCACGTCGGCGATGTAGGTGGGCACGCCCACCGCGCGGCTCATGCTGTCGGCGCCCACCTGGATGCCGGCGACCAGAATCGCCGAAGCCAGCACGCCGAGCGGCCGCAGGCCCGCGAGCATCGCGATCACGATGCCGGTGTAGCCGTAGCCGGGCGACAGGTCGAGCGTCACGTAGCTCGCGCGCCCGGCCACCTCGATGGCGCCCGCGAGACCCGCGATGCCGCCCGAGATCAACGCCGTCATCACGATGGTGCGCAGCGTGCTCACGCCCGAGAATTTGGCAGCCTTGGGGTTGGCGCCGGTGGCGCGGATGTCGAAGCCGAGCACCGTGCGCTCGAGCAGCAGCCACAGGGCCACGGCGAGCGCTGCGGCCCAGATCAGCCCGGTATGCAGTCGCGTGCCCTCCAGCAGGCGCGAGAGTTCCAGATCGGACTGCAGCGCCACGGTCTGCGGCCAGCCGAGCGCCATCGGGTCCTTCATCGGACCGTCGAGCAGCGCGGAGACGGCGAGCGCGGCGATGAAGTTCAGCAGCAGCGTCGTCACCACCTCGTCCACGCCGAGCCTGAACTTGAGCAGCGCGGGGCCGAGCAGCATGAGCGCACCGGCCACGGCCGCCGCCAGCATCATCAGCACGTACAGCAGCGGCATGGGCAGATCGAAGCCCGTCCCGCCATGCATGCCTCCCACCGCGACTGCCGCGAGCGCGCCCGCGTACAGCTGTCCTTCCGCGCCGATGTTGAACAGCCGCGCACGGAACGCGACCGCCACGGCAAGGCCGGTGAGGATCAGCGGAATCGCGCGGGTGAGCGTCTCGCTCCACGCGAACTTCGAGCCGAACCCGCCCTGCACCAGCAGCGCGAACGTCGCGCCCACGGGCTTGCCCGCCCACATCACCAAGAGCGCCGCGACCAGCAGCGTGGCCACCAGCGCGCATATTGGCGCCATCACCAACGCCGTTCGCGACAGCGTCTGTCTTTTTTCCAGTCTCATGCGACCGCTCCTGCGCCAGCTCCTGCCATCGCAAGGCCGATGCTCTGACGCGTCCATGCGTCGGCTTCCAGCGCCTGCGTGAGATGGCCTTCGTGCATCACGGCAATGCGATCGCCCATGAGCATCACCTCATCCAGATCATCCGAAATCAGCAGCACTGCCGCACCCGCGTCGCGGGCCGCCAGCAGCTTCTGCTGCACATAGTCGACCGCGCCGATGTCCAGGCCCCAGGTGGGCTGGTGGGCGACGATCAGCACCGGCGGCGTCGCCGCGTCCGAGGCGCTGAGCGCGCGACCGAGCACGAGCTTCTGCATGTTGCCGCCCGAGAGCGAACGCGCGAGCGCGTCGAGCCCGCCGCCGCGCACGTCGAAATCCTCGCTGATCTTCTGCGCCTTCAGGCGCGCGGCCGCGCGCTTGACGAAACCGAAGCGCGTGAGCGCCGTGCGGGGCTGGTGCAGGTATTCCGACACCGCGTTCTCCCACACCGGCAGATCGCCCACCACGCCGGTGCCATGGCGGTCTTCGGGAATGCGCGCCACGCCCAGCGCGACCAGCGGCGAAGGCTGCGTCGGCAGCGGTTTGCCCTGCAGCGTCGCGCGGCCACTGGTGATGGCGACCATGCCCGAGAGCACGCTCGCCAGTGCCACCTGGCCGTTGCCGGACACCCCGGCCACGGCCACGATCTCGCCCGCCCGGATCTCGAGCGAGGCACCGCGCAGCGCGTCACGCCCGGCGGGCGTATGCACCTTGTCGAGCTGGCAGACGACGTCGCCGCGCACCCGTGTGGGATGGCGTACGCCGGCCTGCACGCTGCGCCCGACCATGGCCGATGCGAGATCGGCTTGCGTGGCTCCGGCGCTGGGCATCTCGGCCACGAGCTTGCCGTGGCGCAGCACCGCGATGCGGTGCGACACGCGCAGCACTTCCGCGAGCTTGTGGCTGATGAAGATGATCGACAGGCCCTGCGCCACCATCTGCGAGAGCGTGTCGAACAGCGCCTCGCTCTCCTGGGGTGTGAGCACGGCGGTGGGCTCGTCGAGAATCAGGATACGCGCGCCGCGATACAGCGCCTTGAGGATTTCCACGCGCTGGCGCTCGCCCACGCTCAGGTTGGCGACGCGCGCATCGGGATCGATCACGAGGCCGAACTGTTTCGACACGGCGCCGAGCTTATCGCGCGCCGCCTGGCGGTGCGAGAGCGGCGACCACAGTGACTCTGTGCCGAGCAGGATGTTGTCGAGCACCGTGAGGTTGTCCGCCAGCGCGAAATGCTGGTGCACCATGCCGATGCCCGCGGCCAGCGCCGCGCGCGGATTGCCCGATGGCAGCACCTGCCCATGCACGCGGATGCTGCCCTCGTCGGCCACGTAGTGACCGAAGAGGATCGCCATCAGCGTCGATTTGCCCGCGCCGTTTTCACCCAGAAGCGCGAGCACTTCGCCCGCGCCGAGCGTGAGCGAGATGTCGTCGTTGGCCGTGAGAGACCCGAAGCGCTTGGTGATGTGGCTGAGTTCAAGAACCGGCGCGGGACGATTGTTTGCGCCGGTCCTTCCGTCTTGCTGCATCAGGGCTTGGGTTGTGCGTCGTTGACCTTCACGGCGAACTTGCCCGCCAGAATCTCTGCCTGCTTGTCGGCCACCTTCTTCTTCAGATCGGCTGGCACCTTGGCCTCGAACGTGCCCAGCGGCGCGAGCGACGAGCCGCCCGGCTTCATCATCGAATACGGGCCGAAGTCGGCCGCCTTGAACGTACCGGCCTTCACCTGCTTGATGGCCTCGTCCACGGTCGGCTGCATGTTCCACAGCGCGGAGGCGACCACGGTGTCGGGGTACTGCTCCTGCGTGTTGATCACGTTGCCGATCGCCAGCACCTTGCGTTCCTTGGCCGCATCGCTCACGCCGAAACGCTCGGCGTAGAGAATGTCCGCGCCCTTGTCCACCATGGCGAAGGCGGCTTCCTTGGCCTTGGGTGGATCGAACCAGCTGTTGATGAAGGTGATGCTGAAGGTGACCTTGGGGTTCACGGCGCGCGCGCCGTCCATGAAGGCGTTCATCAGGCGGTTCACTTCAGGAATCGGGAAGCCGCCGACGAGGCCGATCTTGTTCGACTTGGTCATGCCGCCCGCGATCATGCCCGAGAGGTACGAAGGCTCCTGGATGTAGTTGTCGAACACCGCGAAGTTGTTGCCCGTGGGCTTGCCCGACGAACCCGCGACGAAGGCGATCTTGGGGAAGTCCTTGGCGACCTTGCGCGCGGCGGCCTCCACGCCGAACACCTCACCGAAGATCAGCTGCGAGCCGCCGTTGGCGTACTCGCGCATCACGCGTTCGTAGTCGGGGTTGGCGACGTTTTCGGTGGCCTTGTATTCGATCTCGCCGCGTGCCTCGGCAGCCTTCAATGCCAGATGGATGCGGCTGACCCATTGCTGCTCGAACGGCACCGTGTAGATTCCCGCGACCTTGAGCTTGTCGGCGGCGAACACGGAGCTGGTGCCCAGGCTGGCGAGGGCGACGAGGCCGGCGGCAGCGAGGGTGGAACGGCGGGAGAGGGACTTCATCGGGCACTTCCTTTCAACGATTAGAAAGATGAAAAATCTGGGCAAACCCTCAATTATTTCTGCGCTCAGTCCCTGCTGAAGGCTCCGCCTCGGTGATTCTAAGTGCCCATAACCTAAATGTATAAGGCTAAACCCTTATATATCGCGATCAAGCGGGTACACCGGCCGATTCACGCGGGAGAAGACGAATCGCGAATAGTCCGACGTCGTCACGCCGGGGCTGTCGCATTCGACGAGCCCTGCGGACAACGGCACAAAAACGGGTCTGCAATACATGCGCGACTTGAGAAGCAAGTAGCGTGCCTTGGTCGGATCGACGCCCACGCAATGGAACACGCCAAGGTCCCAGGGCTCGTGCGTCTGCTCGGTCACCACGATCTGCGCGCCGCCGATATCGAGCAGCGCCGTGCGGCCCATGTGGCATTCCATGCCGTTGTAGATCGGGCCGGAGACGACGTACTTGCCGTCACTGAGTTTGCGCACCGTGCCGCGCAGTTGCGCGGGCTGCTTGTGCATGCCGAGATGGGCGAGCGAGCGCTTGTTGCCCAGCGCGATGTCGATCTCGGCGCCTTCGCCCGCAGCGAACATCTGCGCCACGGCTTCGGGATCGCACAGCGGACCGACGGCGATGCCCGTCATGCCCAGCGCCAGCGCGGTCTGCAGCACGTCCATGGTGTCGCAGGTGCCGCCCGACATGCAGTTGTCGCCATGGTCGAGCAGCAGCACCGGCTTGCCATTGGCCTGCGCCGCCAGTGCCTGGGCCTTCGCGAGCGAGGTTTCGAGCGGCTCGCTGTCGTAGACGAATTCCGCGCGCCGTTGCCACACCGCCTGATCGGCGAACGCGTCGATGACGACTTGCTGCGCGTTGGCGGAGCCCTTTTTGACCGTGGCGACCACGCTCACGCAGGGCGCGGGAATGTCGGCCAGCGAGAAGCCGCCGAACACCGAAACAGCCGGCAGCCCGTCTTGCTTTTCCATCGCCGCAGCGCGCTCGCAGGCGTCCTTCATCGGGCCGCTCAATGTGGTGCTGCGCAGCGTGTGGCTCATCAGGCGCGTGGGCGTCCAGATCACTTCGTACTGCGCCTCTCCGCGCCACATCTCGAGCAGCAATCGGCCTGCATGCTCGCCGGTCTCGTACATGTCGATGTGCGGGTAGGTCTTGAAGCCCACGATCACGTCGGCGTTGCGCACGATCTTCTCGGTGATGTTGCCGTGCAGGTCGAGCGCTACGCCGATCCGCACGCCCGGTGCCGCGGCGGCGCGCACCCGCTCGAGCAGATCGCCCTCGCCGTCGTCGCTGTTCTCGGCGACCATCGCGCCATGCAGGTCGAGCAGGATGGCGTCGCAGCCAGGCACCGCCTCGACGATGCGGCGCGTGAGCTCGTCATACGCCGCGGCATGCACCGGCCCGCTCGGGTTGGACATGGCGGAGACCGGCGTGACCAGCTCCGCGCCCTCGGCCTCGGCCAGCTCGATGAAGGCCGCCATCGCCGTGCGCATGCCCTTGTTGGCGCGATACGCGTCTTCGCCGAAGGTCGGCGCAAAGGCTTCGAGGGGCGTGGGGACGGGCGAGAACGTATTGGTCTCGTGGTTCAGACGCGCGATCAGGAACTTTCTTCCAGGGGTACTCATTGCTTCAACTCTCCGGCGTGTTTCACGCCATGCCGACACCAAGGTATCTGTCCTTCACCGCCTCGTCGGCGATGAACTCCGCGTTGGTCGCCTCGTGCACCACGGCACCCTGCTCGATGATGTAGTGGCGATCCGCCAGCTGGGTGCAGACCTCGAGGTTCTGCTCGACCAGCACGATGGACACGCCGGCCGCCTTGATCACCTTGAGCTGCGCGACGATCTCTTCGACGATCACCGGCGCGAGGCCTTCGACCGGCTCGTCGAGCATCAGCAGGCGCGGCGCGTTCATCAGCGCGCGGCCGATGGCCAGCATCTGCTGCTCGCCACCCGAGAGCTGGCCACCGCCGTTGGTGCGTCGCTCCTTGAGGCGCGGGAAGATGCGGTAGATGTCGTCCAGCTGCCAGGGCGATGCCTTGCGCTGGCCGAGCATCAGGTTTTCCTCGACGGTCAGCAGCTTGAAGACGCCGCGATGTTCGGGCACGAGGCAGATGCCGCGCTGCGCCACCTGGTGCGTGGCGAGCTTGCTGGTCACCGCTCCCCCGAACCGGATCTGGCCCTGCGTCGGCAGCATCGCGCCCGCGATGCACTTGAGCGTGGTGGTCTTGCCCGCGCCGTTGCGCCCGAGCAGCGTGACCAGTTCGCCATCCTGCACATGCAGCGAGACGCCCTGCAGCACGTGGCTCTTGCCGTAGTGCGCGTGGATGCTCTCGACCTGAAGAAGCGGTGCGTTGCCGGTCGTCGTCGTCATGCCTTGCCTCCGGTGATCATGTTGCCCAGATAGGCCTTGCGCACGCGGTCGTCGTTGCGGATGTCGTTGGGCAAACCCTCGGCCAGCACCCGGCCCTGCTGCATCACGGTGATGGTGTCGGAGATGTCCATGACGATGTTCATGTTGTGTTCGATGAGAACCACCGTGTGCTCCTGCTTGAGGCTCTGGATGAGATGCTTCATCTCGTCGAGATCGTCAATGCCCATGCCCGACGTGGGCTCGTCCAGAAATATGGCCTTGGGCCTGGCCGCAAGCGCCATGCCCACTTCAAGGCGGCGCTGCTGGCCATGCGAGAGGTTGCCCGCGGGCGTGTCGGCAAAGCGTTCCATTCCAATTCTGGAGAGCACGTTGGAGACGGTGTCGGTGCGCGCGAGATCACCCGTTGGCGCGCGCCAGCAGTTGAGCGCCTGCATGGGCGCCACGCCCTGCGCCGCCAGACGCAGGTTCTCGCGCACCGGCAGCGTGAGGAACAGGCTCGTCACCTGGAAGGATCGCGCCATGCCGCGGCGCACGCGTACATGGTCGGGCTCGCGGGTTACGTCATGTCCGTCAAAAACGATTTTTCCGCCGCTCACCGTCTTGGTGCCGGTAAGCATGTGAAAGAGGGTGGTCTTGCCCGCCCCGTTGGGGCCAATCACCGAGTGCACGGTGTTGGCGCGGACCTTGATGTCCACGCCGCCGAGCGCCACGAACTTGTCGTAGCGCTTTTCGACGCCGACCGCTTCGAGCAGTACCGGGCTGTTGGAAGTCGTCGTCGTCATGCGTGGCCTCCCTTGGCGTTGGCCTGCGCGGCCTTGCCATCACCTTCTTCATTGGATTTCTTGCCGCCCACCAGTTGCCACAGCTTCTGGCACAGACCCCAGAGGCCGCCCTGCATGCCCAGACTCACGATCATCAGCACCACACCGAGAATCAACAGCCAGCGCGGCCACAGCGTGGACAGCCAGTCGCCGAGCAGCACATAGAAGGCCGCGCCGAGCAGCGAGGCGAGCAGGTTGCCGGTGCCGCCGATCACGGTCATCACGAGGATCATTTCGCTCGTGTGGTATTCCGCTGCCGACAGCGGCGCAATGCCGGTCATCAGCGCATGCAGCGCACCAGCGAGTCCGGTCACCGCGCCCGAGATCACGAAGGCCTGGAGCTTGAGCAACCGCAGGTTGTAGCCCACGGCGGCGGCGCGTTCCTCGTTGTCGCGCACGGCCAGCAGCGTGCGGCCGAAGATCGAATCGCAGACACGGCGCAGCAGCCAGTAGACGATGAGGAACAGCACGGCCACGAAGCTGTAGTACTGCCATGGCGTGTCGAGCGGAATGATCGTCTGGCCACCGAGCGTGAGCGATTTGCGTGGAATGTCCATGAGGCCGTTGTCGCCGCCGGTCAGATCGCTCGCGCTGTAGGCGATGAAGTAGAACATCTGGGCGAAGGCCAGCGTCAGCATCACGAAATAGGTGCCCTTCTGGCGGATCGCGACCCAGCCGACGATGGCCGCGCCGATGCCGCCCATGACCACGGCCGCGAGCAGCGCGAGCGGCATCGAGATCGGCAGCCGCGTGAGCAGGATGCCGAGCGTGTAGCTGCCAAGGCCGAAGAATACGCCCTGACCGAACGACAGCAGGCCGGTGTAGCCGAGCAGCAGATTGCAGGCCATGGCCGCAAGCGCGTAGATCAGCACCTCGCTCGCGAGCGAGCCGGACTTCATGAACAGCGGCATCGCGACGACGATGGCCACCGCGATCAGAAACTGGTAATGCTTGGAACTCAACATGATGTGTCGCACCCTCTATCTCTCGCTCAGACTTGGCGACCCAGAAGGCCGTTGGGGCGCAGCAGCAGCACGGCCGCCATCGCCACGTAGATCATCAGGCTCGCGCCAGGTGGCCAGATGGTGCTCATCAGGCTCTGCACGATGCCGATCAGCAGACCGCCCACCAGCGCGCCGCTGAAGCTGCCGAGACCCCCGACCACGACCACGACGAAGGCCACGCCCAGCGCCTCCACGCCCATGAACGGACTCACGCCGCGGATCGGCGCGGCCAGCACGCCGGCCAACGCGGCGAGGCCCACGCCCAGGCCGAACACCAGGCTGAAGATGGCCAGGATGTTGGTGCCGAGCAGCGACACCATCTCGGTCGATTCGCTGCCCGCGCGCACGATGGAGCCGAGGCGCGTGCCTTCGAGCACCCACCAGATGATCACGGCCAGCACGGCGGTGAAGCCGATCACGAACAGCCGGTATTTGGGATAGATGAAGCTGCCCCACATGACCACGCCGCTCAGCAGATCGGGCGTGGGCACGCTGTCGCCGAGCGGTCCCCAGATCATGATCACGACCTCCTGCACGATGAGCGCGAAGCCCACGGTGATGAGGATGTGGAACTCGTGCGGCTTGGCGTAGACGTGGCGCAGGATCAGTTTTTCGGTGAGCCAGCCGATCGCGCCGACCGCCACGGGAACGACGACGAGCGACAGCCAGAAGCCCATGCCCCATTGGTTCATCTGGTAGCAGAAGTAGGCGCCGAGCAGGTAGAAGGTGCCGTGTGCGAAGTTGACGAAGCGCAGCAGGCCGAAGACGATCGACAGGCCTACCGCCAACAGGAAGTACAGCATGCCGATGCCGATCCCGTTGATCGTCTGAAGCAGATAAATGCTCATGGGGAAGCTTCTATGTTTGGGGGCTTGCGAAGCCTTGCGGCTTCGATGGTTCATCGTTTGGAGGCGCCAATACAGCCCTTCATGCGTCGTTGCTCACGCTTGCCGTACGAGAGTACTGTCTGCGCGTGAGACGCCTAGCCTGAAGGGCCGTCTTGTCGTTGCGGGGGCGAATCAGCGCCCTGAACTCTGCAGGCGCTGCCTGCCTGCAGGTTCGACGACAACTCCTTGTTGCTGCAACTGTTGGGTTCAACCCATCTTGCAGCCGGTCTGATCCACCGGCAGGAACGACTTGCCGCTGCTCACGATTTCGGCGTAGTCGTCCTTGTTCTTCATCTTGGACTTGGCCTTGCCCTTGAGGAGGTAGTAGTTCTTGAGCACCTGGTGGTCGGCCTTGCGGATTTCTTCTTCGCCGGTGAGGCCCTGGTACTTCATGCTTTCCATGGCGGCGATGACGGCCTTGGTGTCGACGGTGCCGGCCTTGATGATGGCGTCGATCATCAGCTTGGTGCAGATGTAGGAGCCTGCCAGGCTGTAGTTGGGGTTGAACTTGAATTTCTCGTTGCAGCGCTTGACGAGGTCCAGGTTCTGCGGCGCGTCGACCGTGTGCCAGTACTGCGCGCCGAAGTAGATGCCGTCGCAGAGGTCCGCGCCGAGCGATTCGAACTGCTCCAGTCCCGAGGCCCAGGCGATCAGGATCGTGGTGTTCTTGTTCATGCCGAAGCTGATGGCCTGGCGCAGGGTGTCGGAGGACTGCTGGCCGAAGTTCAGGATCAGCAGCACGTCGGGTTTGGCCGCGACGGCGTTGGTCAGGTAGCCGCTGAATTCCTTTTCGGTGAGCGAGTGGTAGCTGTTGCCCACATGCTCGATGCCGCGTTCCTTGAAGATGTTCTTGGCGGCCGTCAGCAGGCCGTCACCGAACACGTATTGGGGCGTGATGGTGTAGACGCGCTTGGCCTTGGGGTGCGCGTCCAGCAGCGGACGCACGGTCTGTTCGATGGCACCGAAAGTGGGCACGGACCAGCGGAAGGTGGCGCTGTTGCAGTCCTTGCCGGTGATCTCGTCGGCCCCGGCGGTGGTGATGAAGATGCCGCCGGCCTTCTCGGCTTCCTTGCCCATGGCGAGCGATTCGGAGGACAGAATGCCGCCCGCGAAGAACTTCGTGCCCTGCTGCGAGGCGTCCTGCACTTTGCGGATGGCGGTGGCGGGCTTGCCTTCCGTGTCGAGCAGCGTGTAGCCGAGCGGTCGGTTCAGTGCCTTGCCGTATTGCTCGATCGCGAGCTTCATGCCCAGATCGGCGAACTTGCCGTTCGCGGCGAACGCGCCAGACATGGGCACGGGACAGCCGAACTGGATGGTGTCTTTGGCCTGTGCCCACGCGCTGTGCGTGAGGCCGAGAGAGGCTGGCAGAGCGCCGAGCGCGGACATTTGCAGGAAGTTGCGACGTTGCATGAGGGTGTCTCCAGGGTTGAATCGAGGCCGGCATGGCCTGCTTTGTTCTCGGAGCACGATGCGTGCCAGAACCGGCTGCACCACTCCTGCTCCTCAAATACTATTTATAGTGACAAATAGAACAAATATGACGCGGACAAACCCTAGAACGCGGTGACAACGCGCGTTCGCGGTGCATACTGATTGCGCGATGCGACAACCCGCTCACATGGCCCGCTGCATGCGGCATGGCAGTTCAAAAAGCTCCGATATGGCAACCAAGAAATCTCCTTCACCGATGGCGATCAAGCAGCTCAAGCGCTCTGATCTGGTCGCGCAGGAAATCAAGCGCATGATCACCGAGAGGAATCTCAGCCCCGGTGACCGGCTGCCGCGCGAGAGCGAGCTGCAGGCGCAGTTCGAGGTGAGCAAGGGCACCATCCGCGAGGCGCTCAAGTCGCTCGAGGTGCAGGGGCTGATCACCATCTCCACGGGGCCGTCGGGCGGTGGAACCATCGTCGAGGTGCCGCTGGACCGCACGCTGCAGTTCATGCAGAACTACCTGTTCTTCAAGGAAGTCACCATCGATGACATCTACGCGGTGCGCATGATGCTCGAGCCCGAACTCGCGGCCGGTGCCGTGCCGCATCTCACCGATGCGGATTTCGTTGCGCTCGAGCACAGCATCATCTGCTGCGATCCCACGTCGAGCCACGAAGACCTGATCATGCAGCGTCGCGAGGACGTGAACTTTCACGACATCCTCGCCGCCGCCAATCCCAATCCGTTTCTGCGCTTCACCTGCGAGCTGATCAACGAAATGATCCGCCAGCTCATCGTCTTCGGCAACCGCACGCCGCAGACCGAGCACCGCCGCTTCGGCGAGGAAAACGCGAACTACCACCGCGACATCGTTGAGGCAGCGCGGGCGCGGGACGCCGAGCGGGTGCGCGCGCTGATGCTGCGGCACATGCAGGATGCGACGCGCTCCGTCAAGCGCATGAAGGGACGCATTCAGGGGCGGCTGATTCTCGATGCGGACAACCTGCGCAGCCCGCGCGCGGCGGTGACGCTCTCGACGCGCCCGCCCGCTTCAACGCCTGCTGCAGAGACAGCTGAAAAGCCTGCGCCAAAACGCGCCCCTGCGACTCCCAAGATGGTCAAGCCACGCGCTTCCAAAGCGGGGGTGAAAGTGGCGTGAGACCGCAGATGCGGCGAGTCTTGTTCATGCCTGCATGACGGTGCTGCAAATCCCCTGTTTTCGCTAGGATTTCAAGCGCGCGCTGATAAGCTCGCGCGCCGCGAGAACCAACTACCAACTACCAATTTCCGCGAGGAGCACATGTCCATTTCCCCACGTAGCGCGCTGCGCGCCGTCGCCGCTGCTGCCGCAGTCCTGTCCGCATTCGCCACTCCGCTGGCACAGGCCGATACCGGCGCCTATCCCAACAAGCCGATCCGTCTGGTCGTGCCCTACGCCGCCGGCGGCTCGACCGACATCATCGGCCGACTGCTCGCGCAGAAGATGGGCGAGAACATGGGCGTCTCCGTGGTGGTGGACAACAAGCCCGGCGCCAACGGCACCATCGGCTGCGACTACGTGGCCAAGCAACCGGCCGACGGCTACACCATCATCCTCGGCGACGTGGGCTGCATGGCCATGGCGCCGGGCCTCTACACCAAGCTGCCCTACAACCCACTCAAGGACTTCAGCGTCGTGAGCCTGGTGGGCCGCAGCCCGCTGGTGCTGACCGTCGGCAGCAAGAGCCCGCTCACATCGGTCGCCGATCTGACGGCCGCTGCCAAAGCCAACCCCGGCAAGCTGAACTTCCCGTCATCCGGCACCGGCGGCCCGAACCATCTGGGTGCGGAGCTGTACGCCATGCAGGCGAAGGTGAAGGTCACGCACGTGCCTTACAAGGGCAGCGCGCCATCCGTGGTGTCGCTGGTTGCGGGCGAAACCGATTTTGGCTTCCTCACCGCAGTGACGATCAACTCGCAGCTCAACGCAGGCAACGTCAAGGCGCTGGCCGTGGCGCACACCGAGCGCCTGTCCGGCATGCCCAACGTGCCCACGTTCATCGAGCAGGGCCTCAAGGGCTTTACTGCCGACGCGTGGTTCATGGCGTCCGTGCCGGTGGGCACGCCGCAGCCCGTGGTGGATCGCCTCTACAAGGAAATCGCCAAGGCGCTGCCGGATGCGGAAGTGAAGGCCAAGTTCGACTCGGCGGGCGTGCTGCCATCGGGCCTGGACCCCAAGGCATCGACCGCCTTCCTGAATGACGAAGTCAACAAGTGGCGCAACGTGATCAAGACCGCCAACATCACCTTGGATTGATTCCGTCCTGCATTTGACGGACCGAAAGGCCAGTGCCGATTGAGTGGATCGACGGCACTGGCCTTCTGCATTCATCTCCCGCTGCACCGAGCCTGCAGCGATATGAACGATAATCCTCGACGGCGCACCGGCCAACTGGTCGGCGCGCCAGATTCGAAGGTGCCCAAGTGCCCTGGCAATCGCCCTGTGGGGTGGCTGCTTCGGGAGTTCACAGGGTTCAACGAGAAGCAGGTGCGCTCTCCTCTGAATGAGGCCGCAATTCCTGCGCTGCCCCCGCAACGGTAGGCGAAATCTCAGGTCCACAGGCTGTGTCGGCATTCGCTGACCGGCAGTCACTGCGCTGTTCACGACGGCGTGGGAAGGCGTTGGACCGAGTCTGCATGTCATCGCACTGCAGATGTTTCGCAAGCCCGGATACCGGCCTTCGCATCGCTTCGGACACCGCGGGAGTGTGCATGTCCGGGCAGGCTGGTGCAGCACTGAACGCGTGTGCCGGGTCGATGCGTCGATCCGCGGAACAAGCGCTTCGCTCGGGTTGCTCACGGCCCTGTCCGGTGGCGCGATTGCGCGGTGTGTGTGGATTCAACCCCATCACTCATCGGACCTCGCGGGTGTGCGAAGTCCGGGAAACGACATCGCATGCGCAACCGCCTTGGCCTGTCCGCTTTCTCGCGGCATGGCCCACTGAATTCCATCTCTCGTCTGCCGATGTGCACGTTCGCGTGCGCATCGATTTCGGCTGCGCGTCTGTCGCACGCGGCCCGCCTGGCCTTTTCTTTTCACCCTTCGCTCGCAGGAGTCACGCCATGAACACCGCCAAAATCCCCGCCACCATCGTCACCGGTTTTCTGGGCAGCGGCAAGACCACGCTGCTGCGTCACATTCTGGACAACGCCGATGGCCGCCGCATTGCTGTGGTGGTCAACGAGTTCGGTGAGCTCGGCATCGATGGCGAGATCCTCAAGGGCTGCGGCATCGGCTGCGACGACAGCGGCAACGAGGTGCAGGGCACGCTCTATGAGCTGGCCAACGGCTGCATGTGCTGCACGGTGCAGGAGGAGTTCTTCCCGGTGATGAAGGAGCTGGCCGCGCGCCGCGACCAGATCGACGCGGTGCTGATCGAGACCTCGGGCCTCGCGCTGCCCAAGCCGCTGGTGCAGGCGTTCCAGTGGCCCGAAATCTCGAACGTGTTCACCGTCGATGCGGTGGTGACCGTGGTGGACACGCCCGCCGCCGCCGCAGGACAGTTCGCCGCGCACCCCGAGGCGGTGGATGAGCAGCGCCGCGCCGATCCCAATCTGGACCACGAATCGCCATTGCACGAACTGTTCGAAGACCAGTTGGGTGCGGCCGATCTGGTGGTGCTCAACAAGACGGATGCGGTCGATGCGGCAGCGCTCGAGAAGGTGCAGGCCATGGTGCGCGAGGAGCTGCCCGCCGAGGTGAAGATCGTTCACGCATCGCATGGCCGTCTGCCGCTCGACGTGCTGCTCGGCCTGTCGAAGGCGGCGGAGACCACCATCGATCTGCGCCCCACGCACCACGATCACGACGAGGACCATGACCATGACGAGTTCGATTCGTTCGTGATCGAGCTGCCCGCCGTGGATCGCGACAGGCTGCTGGCCGCCGTCGAGCGGCTGGTCGGTGCCCACGACATCCTGCGCGTGAAGGGCTTTGCGCATGTGCCGGGCAAGGCCATGCGCTGGCTGCTGCAGGGCGTGGGCCGCCGCATCGACACGCATTACGACCGTGCCTGGAAGGCGGACGAAGAGCGCACCACGCGCCTCGTCTTCATCGGCCAGAACCTCGATGAGGCCGCACTGCGCGCGGGCCTTGCCGATGTAGCGGCGGACGTGGCCGCATAAGGGACCGGCATGCATCTGCTCAGCACCCGCCCCGGAGGATTCGTCGAGGACGAGAGCATCGTCACGCGTCTCGAACAGACGCCTGCCGACATCGTCATCCTCAGCTCCGCCGACACCACGCTCGCGCTGCTCGCGCAGGCCTGCGCCGCACTCAGCGCGCAGCAGCCGGGCTTTCCGGGCATACGGCTCGCCAACCTGCTGCACCTGCGCCAGCCCGCGTCGCTCGACCTGTACGTGGACGAGGTGCTGCAGCACGCCAAGGTGGTGGTGGTCGATCATCTCGGCTCCGAATCCGCGTGGCCGTACGGCGTGCAGCAGATCCATGCGCTCGCGCACCAGCGCGGGCAGAAGCTCGCGATGTTCTCGGGCGATCTGCAGGAGGACCTGCAACTGCTCGAACGCAGCACGCTCGCGCTGCCGGTCTGCCGCTTGCTTTGGCAATACCTGCGTGCGGGCGGCATCGAGAACGCGCAGGCCTTCGTGCGCGCCGTGGCCTTTCACGGGCTCGCGCAGGGCAGCGAGCCGCCGCCGCCGCGCACTCTGCCGCAGATCGCGGTGCATGTGCCGGCAGCGCTGTGCGCATCGCACGCGATCGCGGGGATCGATGACCTGCGTGCGGCGTGGCACGAGGGCGCGCCGGTGGTGGCGATCACGTTCTACCGCGCCCACCTGCTGTCGGCCAACACGGCGGCGTTCGATGCGCTGGCGCTCGCGCTGCATGCGCGCGGGCTGAACCCGCTGCCGGTGGCGCTCGATTCGCTCAAGGACGCGCTGTGTCTTTCCGCATTCCGCGCGCTCTGCGACGAGCAGAAGGTGGCACTGGTGCTCAACACCACCGCGTTCTCCGCCGTGGGCGAGGGGGCGGCGCTGGCGGGCGATGCGCCGGTGCTGCAGGTGATCGCGAGCGGCGGCAACCGCGAAGACTGGCTGGCCGATAGCCAGGGCCTGCGTCCGCGCGACATCGCGATGCAGGTGGTGCTGCCCGAGATGGACGGCCGCATCATCACGCGCGCGGTGAGCTTCAAGGGCCTGTCCTACCGCTGCCCGATCACGCAGACCGACGTGGTCGCGTACCAGCCCGAGCCCGACCGCGTGGACTTCGTCGCCGAACTGGCGGAGCGCTGGTGCCGCCTGCGCAGCAAGCCGGCCGCCGAAAAACGGCTGGCGTTGGTGCTCGCCAACTACCCCGGCAGCGAGGGCCGCATCGGCAGCGGTGTGGGTCTCGACACGCCGCAATCGGTGATCACCATCGTGCAGGCGCTCGCGCGAAGCGGCTATGTGCTTGGGGATGACAACGCGTTGCCGGAGAACGGTGATGCGCTCATGCAGGCGCTGCGCGAGGGCATCGCCAATGACCCGTCGCAATGGCCGCTGCGCCCCGCGATGCAGAGCTACGCGCTGGCCGACTACCAACGGCGGCTCGCGCAGCTCGCGCCCGGGATGGCCGAGGCGATCAACGCGCGCTGGGGCACGCCGGAGGCCGATCCAGCGCTGCGCGACGGGCGCTTCATGATCGCGGGCCTGCGCCTCGGTTCGGTGTTCGTCGGCATCCAGCCCGCGCGTGCGCTGGCGGACGATGGCAAGGGCATGGGCGCGCAGGACTATGCGAGCTATCACGACGCCGAGCTGGTACCGCCGCACGGCTATCTGGCGTTCTACTTCTGGCTGCGCGACGTGTGGCGCGTCGATGCGATGGTGCATGTGGGCAAGCACGGCAATCTGGAGTGGCTGCCGGGCAAGAGCCTCGCGCTGTCCGCGCAGTGCTGGCCCGATGCGATTCTCGGTCCGCTGCCGCATCTCTACCCGTTCATCGTCAACGATCCTGGCGAGGGCGCGCAGGCCAAGCGCCGCAGTCAGGCAGTGATCATCGACCACCTGATGCCGCCGCTCACGCGTGCGGAAAACCATGGCCCGCTGCAGGATCTGGAGCGGCTGGTGGACGAGTTCTACGATGCCCTGCTGGTCGATCAGCGCCGCGCGGAACTGCTGCGCAGGCAGATTCTCGCCATCGTGCGCCAACAGCATCTGCTCAAGGATCTCGCCATCGAGCCCGCGCAGGCGGGCGATGACGACGCGCTGCTCGAGCGCATCGACGCCTATCTGTGCGAGCTGAAGGAAACGCAGATCCGCGATGGCCTGCATGTCTTTGGACAGTCGCCCGTGGGCAGGCAGCGGGGCGACACCTTGCTGGCGCTCGCACGCTATCCCTCGGGCGGCGCGCGGACCGGCCTGCTGCAGGCGCTCGCCAACGATCTGCTGACGGCCGATTTCGACCCGCTGCGCATCGAGCCCGCTCGCGTGTGGACGGGCGCGCGCCCCGCCGCGCTGCAGGCCGTGAGCGACGAGCCGTGGCGGCACGAGGGCGACACGCGCGAGCGCCTGGAGCTGCTGGCGCGTGTGGTGATCGAAGCACCCGAGAGGGCCGCTGACTGGCCGCACACGCGAGCCGAGATGATGCATGTGCAGGACACGCTGGCCCCCGCGCTCGATGCCTGCGGCGAACAGGAGATCACCCAGTTGCTGCGCGGCCTCGATGGCAAGTTCGTGCCGGCAGGGCCGAGCGGATCGCCATCGCGTGGACGGCCCGATGTGCTGCCGACGGGGCGCAATTTCTACACGCTCGACAGCCGCGCCATCCCGACGCAATCGGCATGGGACCTCGGCCAGCAGGCCGCGAAGAACGTGCTCGAGCGCTATCTGCAGGACAACGGCGAGTATCCGCGCACGCTGGGTTTGTCGGTCTGGGGAACGGCCACCATGCGCACCGGTGGCGACGACATCGCGCAGGCCTTTGCGCTGATCGGCGTGCGCCCCAAGTGGGCGGCGGGCAGTCACCGCGTGGTCGACTTCGAGGTGATCCCGCGCGTGGGGCTGGGGCGTCCGCGCGTGGACGTCACGCTGCGCATCTCGGGCTTTTTCCGCGATGCGTTTCCCAACGTGGTGCAGATGTTCGATGCGGCCGTGCAGGCGGTTGCGGCGCTTGATGGCGAGGATGCCGAAGAGAACCCGATCCGCGCGCGCATCGAGCAGGAACGCGCCGATCTGCAGGCGCGCGGCATGGACGATGCGGCGGCGCTGCGGCAGGCCAGCTGGCGGGTGTTCGGCGCTCCGGCGGGGCACTACGGCTCGGGGCTGCAGGGGCTGTTTCAGACCGGCGCATGGCAGAGCGATGACGACCTCGCGCGCGCCTACCTGCAGTGGAGCGCGTTCGCCTACGGGCAGGACGGCGACGGCGTGCCCGCGCTCGGCGCATTGGAGCGGCGCCTTGGGCAGCTCGACGTCGCGCTGCAGAACCAGGACAGCCGGGAGCACGACGTGCTCGATTCGAGCGACTACTTTCAATTTCAGGGCGGCATGGCGGCGGCGGCCACGCACCTTTCGGGCAGGCAGCCGGCGCTCTACCACGGCGACCACGCGAACCCGCAGCATGCGCGCGTGCGCAGCCTTGGCGAAGAAATCGGCCGCGTCGTGCGCGCGCGCGTGACCAATCCCAAATGGATCGCGGGCGCCATGCGCCACGGCTACAAAGGCGCGTTCGAGATGGCGGCGACGGTGGACTATCTGTTCGGCTTCGACGCCACCACGCACCAGGTCGCGGACCACCATTACGCGATGGTCACCGACGCCTATCTGCTCGATGCGCACACGCGCGACTTTCTCCAGCAGCACAACCCCGACGCGTTGCGCGACATGACGACGCGCCTGCTCGAAGCCGTGCAGCGCGGCCTGTGGGAAGAGCCGGGCGAGTATCGCGAGAAGCTTGAAGACCTGCTGCTCGAGCATGAGCAGCATATGGAAGGAGGTCGATGATGACCACGGACACTGGCTCTGGCAAGAGTGCTCCGGCGCTGCCGCCGCTGTTCCCGTTCGCCGCGATTGCGGGTCAGCCCGAGCTGCGGCTCGCGCTGCTGCTGGCGGCGCTTGATCCGCGCATCGGCGGCGTGCTGGTGGAGGGCCCGCGCGGAACGGCCAAGTCGACCGGCGCACGCGCGCTGGCCGAACTGTTGCCTGAAGCGCCCTTCGTCACGCTGCCGCTGGGCGCGACGCTCGAGCATCTGGTCGGCACGCTCGATCTGCAGCAGGCGCTGGCCGCAAGCGCGGTGCGTTTCGCGCCGGGGCTGCTCGCGCGCGCGCATGGCGGCGTGCTCTACGTGGACGAGATCAATCTGCTGCCCGACGCGCTCGTCGATGTGCTGCTTGACGCGGCCGCGAGCGGCGTCAACGTGATCGAGCGCGACGGCATCTCGCACAGTCACGCGGCGCGCATCGTGCTGGTCGGCACGATGAACCCCGAAGAGGGCACGCTGCGTCCGCAACTGCTGGACCGGCTGGGGCTGTGCGTGCGGCTTGCGAATGTGAGCGACGTGGCGCTGCGTCAGGAGATCGTGCGCGTGCGTCTGGCGTTCGATGCCGATCCTCTGGCCCTGCGTGCGCGCTATGCGGACGAGCAGCAGCGCCTGAGCGCACGGCTTCAAGCCGCGATGCGGCGGCTCGGTGACGCCAGTGCGCTGTCATTGAGCGATGCGGTGCTGCAGACCGCGAGCGGGCTCTGCATCGCCGCGCAGGTCGATGGCATGCGCGCCGATCTCGTGCTGCTGCGCGCCGCGCGCGCGTTTGCGGCGTGGAGCGAGGCTGAGAGCGTGTTGCCGGAGCATGTGCATGCGGTGTCCGAGCTGGTGCTCGCGCATCGGCGCAAGCCGGGTACGGCAGCGGCGCCGAAACCTGCGGCGAACGAGGCTTCACCGCCACCATCATCATCAGCGTCGCCTTCGGCCGAGAGCGGTGCGCAGGACAGCGACTGGGGCTATCTGCCCGCGCAGTCCGTGCCCGTGCAGCGCAATGCGCAAGCGTCACCGCTGCTTGTGGGTCGCAAGGAAGAGCCCGCCACAAAAAAAGCCTGAGCCCTCGAGTCGCGCCGCAGTCCCTCGCGGGACAGGGGGCGCAGGCCAAGGGGGCCAAGCCGGATTCAAGCAGGCACGCGCGCCATGCCACGGGCAAGCCATCCACCCGCGTGGACTGGCCGCGCACGCTCGTCGCGCGCGGCGCGGAGAAGCTGGCGCTTGGGCATCTGCGTTTTCGCGACATGGAGCGCGTCTCGGCCCGCCTGCATTGCGTGCTGCTCGATTGCTCGTCATCGATGGTGACGACGGGTGCGCTTGCGCGTGCCAAGGGCGTGCTGCTCGACCTGTTCCGCGAGGCCTATCTGCGCCGCGAGCATGTCGCGCTGATCTGCTTTGGGGGCGAGGGCGTGCAGTTGCGGCTTGCGCCCTGCAAGGCGGGCGCCTGGAGCGACGACTGGATTGCGCCCATCGGCGGGGGCGGCGGCACGCCGCTGGCCGAGGCGCTGGGGCGCGCCGACGACCTGCTGGCCGCGCATGGCGGCGGCGGAACGCAAGGCTGGCTGTGGCTGCTGAGCGATGCCCGCACGCGCGAGCTGCCCAGACGGCCCGTGCATGCCGACGCGATTCGCGTGCTCGATTTTGAATCGGGCCGCGTGCGCCTCAAGCGCGCACGGATGCTCGCCGAGGCATGGGACGTGCCCTGCATTCCCTGCAACGACTGAGCGCGCAGTTCGGGCGAGCGGCGCGCAGAGCGAGGGTGCGCGGGATCACTGAGCGGTGATCTTGCGCTCCTTGACGATGGCGCCCCACTGGTCGTATTCCTTCTTCATGAAGGTCGCGAATTCCGCGCGCGTCGTGGGATGTGGGTCGAGGCCGTGCTTGGCGAGCGCTTCCTTCACGCTTGGGTCGTTGAGCACCTTCACGATTTCCGTGTTCCAGCGGTCGAGCATGGGCGCGGGAGTCTTGGATGAGGCCACGAACGCATACCAGTTCAGCGCCTGGAAGCCGGGGAAGCCGGACTCGGCCACGGTCGGGATGTTGGGCATGTAGCTGGGGCGCTTGAGGCCGGTGGTGGCCAGAGGAATCAGCTTGCCGGTTTCGATGTGGGGCAGCGCGGTGGGAGGTGCGGCGAAGTAGCTCGCCACGCGCTCGCCCAGCAGATCCTGCAGGGCCGGAGCGCCGCCCTTGTAGGGCACGTGGACCATGTTGATGCCCGCGCGCTGGTTGAACAGCTCGCCCGCCAGATGCGACGCGGAGCCCGCGCCGGTGGACGCGAACTCGACGTTGCTCGTCTTGGCCTTGGCGACGAACTCGGCGAGATTCTTCACGCCGACCGCCTTGTTCACCACGAGCACGTTCGGGAAGTACACGCCGCCCGAGATCGGCGCCAGGTCCTTGAACGGATCGTAGTTGAGCTTCATGAGATGCGGCGCGATGGTCAGCGGACCGACCGAGCCGAACAGCAGCACCGTTCCATCAGCCACGCCCGAGGCGACCTGCTGGTGCGCGATGTTGCCGCCCGCGCCGCCGCGGTTGTCGACCACGACCGATTGGCCGATGTTTTCGCCAAGCTTCTTGGCGATCATGCGCGCTGCAGCATCGGCCGCGCCGCCGGCGGCGAAGCCCACGACCAGCGTGACGGGCTTGGCCGGCGGAAACACGGGATCGGCCGCATGGGCTGCGCCCGTGCCGAGTGCAGCCAGCGTGGCGAAGGCGGTGGCGCGAAGGAGAAGGGATCGTTTGTTCATCGTGATGATTCCTGTTGTGAGATGACCGCTGTGCCGCAGTGATGTGGCTTCCTGAACTCCGCTCTCCTTTTGATTTTGTACTTCGCGCAACAGCTTCGTCAACGCACGACGTTGACGAGTGCGGAGTTCGTTGCGTACCGCGCGAGGTTGTCCATGAACATCTGGACCACGCGTGCCGCGTTGCCCGCCGCAAAGCCGGCGCTGTGCGGTGTGGCGATCACGTTGGGCAGGGTCCAGAGGGGTGAGTCCGCAGCGAGCGGCTCGTGTGCGAACACGTCGAGATAGGCGCCCGCGAGGCGCGAGTGGGTCAGCGCGTCGATCAGCGCGGGCTCGTCTACCACGTCGCCGCGCGAGACGTTGATGAGACGTGCGCCCGCTGGCAGCAGCGCGAGGCGTTCGCGGTGAATGAGCTGGTGCGTGCGCGGCGACAGCGGGCACGCGAGGATCAGCCAGTCCGTCGTGGGAAGCACCTGCGCGATGTCCTCGAACGCATGCGAAGGCAGCCCGTTGTCCGTGGGCGCGGCGCTGCTGCGCACCACCTGGATGTGGAGACCGATGGCCTGCATGATGCGCGCGATGGCCTGGCCGATGCCGCCCCAGCCGACGATGGTCGCGGTCTGGCCGTGGATGTCGCAGGGCAGCGGTGGGCGGTCGATCAGCGGTGCCCATTGGCGGCGCTGCTGCGCCGCGATCAGCTCGGGAAAGCGCCGCCCCAGCATGAGCAGGCCCGTCACGGCACTTTGCGCGACGACCTCGGCATTCGTTCCTGCCGACGAGGTGAGCGTCACGCCGCGCGCGAGCAGGTCCAGATAGATTGGACGGTCCGCGCCCGCAGAGTGGATGTGGACCCAGCGCAGAGACCGGCTGCCCTGCATGGCGGCGTAGAAGCGCGCCGTTTCGGGCTGCGTCTCGTGCTTGGTCGACAGGCCCGTGACGTCGCGCGAGACGAAGGCGATGTCGAACTGCGCGCCGCGCTGCTCCACGTCGTCCACCGTCAGCAGCTCGGGCGCGGGGGACGCGCAGGCGCGGATGCGCTCGCCTTCGGCCGCGCGCAGCCGCTCGGAGACGAGAATGCGCAGCGCCGCTGCGGATGCTTGGGTGGCGTCGTTCATGTCACTCATGAGGATGTATCGGCGATGCCGTCATTCGACCGTCGCGCCCGAGTCCTTCACGATCTTCTGCCACTTCACGAACTCCTTGCGCGTGAACTGACCGAACTGCTCGGGTGTGCCGCCGACGGGATCGGCGCCTTCGCGGATCATCTGCTCCTCGAGCGAGGGAAGGGCCTCGTTCACGGCCTTGTTCAGCTGCGCGATGATCTGCGGCGGTGTGCCCTTGGGGCCGAAGAAGCCGAACCACGATCCCGCAGCAAATCCGGGAAAGCCTTTCTCGGCCACCGTCGGCACGCCGGGCAGCGAACGCGAGGGTTTGTCGCTCGACACCGCGAGCGCGCGCAGCTTGCCGGCCTTGATGTGCTGGATGACCGAGGGGATGGTCGCGAACATGAACTGCAGGCGTCCGGCCAGCAGATCGTTGAGCGCGTTCGCGCCCTTGTAGGGGACGTGCAGCGTCTCGCTGCCGATGCGCTGGCTCAGCATGTAGCTCGACAGGTGCGATGAGGTGCCCACGCCCGTGGAACCGTAGCTCAGCTGCGCGGGCTTGGCCTTCGCGTAGGCGATGAACTCTTCGAAGGTCTTGGCGGGAACGGAGGGGTGGACCACCAGCACGTTGGGAACGTCGGCGATCTGCACGATGGGCACCAGATCGACGAGCGGGTCGTAGCTCATGTTCTTGTAGAGGCTCTGGTTCACGGAGATCGGACCCACGGAGTTCACGATCAGCGTGTAGCCGTCGGCGGGCGCGCGCACGACGGATTCGGTGCCGATGTTGCCGCCGCCACCGGGCTTGTTGTCGATGATGAATGACTGTCCGAGCTTGTCGCCGAGCTTCTGGGCCACCGCGCGCGCGAGCAGATCGGTGGTGCCGCCTGCGGTGAAGGCGACGACGATCTTGACGGGCTTGGACGGCCACTTGTCCTGTGCGAAGGCCATGCCGCTGAACGCGCTCATCGGCAGCAGGGCAGAGGCGATGAGGCCGGATTGGAAGCGTCGGCGCGAGACGCCGGGGTGTTGTGGGTGGGTCATGCTTGTCTCCTTGAGTATTTATGTGCTTGGAAGGCGCGGCCTGCGATCACTTCTGGCGTGTCTATGCAGACGGCTCGGGTGCGGTGAAGAAAGTGTTCTCACCGCGTCCGATGGGGGAGTTCTCCGGTTCTGTGCAATGGCTTTCGTCTTCAAGTGCGGTAGCTCGGGTCGATCCGGTCGAGCTTGCGCAGCAGCGCGGGCCACTCCATCTGGCCGTAGGGGCGGCGCGTGCCTGGCTGGTAGTTGTTCCAGGTTTCCTCGAGCACCTGATCGGAGACCTTCGAGAGCGGCGAGTTGCACGACATCGCGGCGATCTGCGAGCGGCAGGCGAGCTCGAGGCGGTGCATCCAGTTGAAGGCCTCGCCCACCGTGCGGCCGACGGTCAGCGCGCCGTGGTTGCGGAAGATGAGCGCCTCGCCATCGCCGAGGTCCTTGATCAGCGATTCCTGCTCGGCCGTGTCGAGCACCACGCCCTGATAGTCGTGGTAGCCGATCTTGAGAAAGCGCATCGCGGTCTGCGTGATCGGCAGCAGGCCGCATTCGAGCGCGGACACCGCCATCGATGCCCAGCTGTGCGTGTGGATCACGCAGGCCACTTCGGGGCGGGCCTCGTGGACGGCGCTGTGGATCACGTAGCCGGCCTTGTTGATGCCGTAGTTCAGTGGCCCGAAGTCGGGCTTGGAGAGGATGGTGCCGTCGTGGCTCACCTTGATGAGACTGGATGCGGTGATCTCCTCGTACATCATGCCGTAGGCGTTGATGAGGAACGCGCCGTCCTCATCCGGCACGCGCGAGGAGATGTGGTTGGCCATCATGTCCGACATGCCGTAGAGGTTCACGAGCCGGTAGCAGGCTGCGAGATCGATGCGGGCCTGCCATTCGGCGTCGGAGCACTTGTCCCGCATCGAGGAGATGTGCAGTTCGTGGCTGGTGTCTGTGGTTGTCATGGTCCCTGTCTCCGTTTGAATGATGTATTGAGATGGCGTCGCTTCGATCAGTCCGCACCGAGCCCGATGGGATTCGGCTGGCGCTTTTCCGTTGCGTGGCGCAGCAGCGATGCGGTGCGGAAGATGCCGTGCGCGAACTTGCCGTAGGGCAGGGTGAGGAACAGGCCCATCACCGCGCCGAGGTGGGCGCACAGCAGCAGGGCCATGGCGGGCGTGCCGCGCAGCAGCCAGAGCGCGAGGCCGGTGAGCGAGACGAGGAACAGCAGCGCGATGAAGCCGAGGTCCATGGGCTTTTGCTTGAGGTCGCCGTGTTCGGGATCACGTCTGCGGTTCAGATGCCACAGGCCGCTGGTGCCGATCAGCAGGCTCACGCCGCCGAGCGCGCCGAGGACCTTGGGCAGGCTGGGCAGTTCGTAGGGCGCGGCGAGGCCGAAGACGTAGTGATAGATCGTGCCGAGCGCGGTGGCCGCGAAGCACAGCATGAAGCCGTAGAACGTGAAGTGGTGCATGCGGCGACGCGCGAGCGTGTAGGCATCGTCCTCGTTGGGGCAGCCCTGTCCGGCGCCGCCGTCCAGGTACTTCATGCGCAGCACGTCATGCGTGGCTTCAGCGGCGGCGGGGGCGCTCACGTCGGCTCCGCTGGTGACGGGCTTGATCTGCTTCCAGAAGTTGCGCACGCCCATGAAGAGCGCGAACACCACGAACAGGAACACCGGCGCGAACAGGCTCACCAGCAGGTTGTGCGGGAACAGGTTGTAGAAGTTGCCCGCGGTCTCGCGGCTCCACAGCGCGCCGATGCCGCCATGCAGCGCCACGGCGATGATGAGGAACAGCGCGAGGCCGATCACCAGCGCGATGGACAGCGTGAGACCGTTGTTCTTGTAGAGCTTGCCAAGCGCTGGAGGCCAGGCGTAGTTGGTGTAGGTTTCGCCG
This sequence comes from Diaphorobacter caeni, assembly GCF_015354245.1. Classification (GTDB taxonomy): domain Bacteria; phylum Pseudomonadota; class Gammaproteobacteria; order Burkholderiales; family Burkholderiaceae_C; genus Diaphorobacter_A; species Diaphorobacter_A caeni. The sequence goes on along the minus strand of NZ_JADKYZ010000004.1, from coordinate 264,821 downwards.
CGCACCTCGGCCATGGCCTTGGGCACGTTGAGCGCGAATTCGTGCGGCGGCGCGTACTGGCAGGCATGCAGGCAGGCGCCGCAGTTGTGGCACAGGTTGGCCAGAAAGTTCACGTCGGCCTTCGGAAATTCGAGGCGGCGCGTCATCGCGGGAAACACCGCGCAGAAACCTTCGCAGTAGCGGCAGGCGTTGCAGATCTGCATGACGCGCGCCACTTCTTCTTCGGCGGCGGTCATGGGCACGATGTGGCCTTGGGCGAGGGCCTTTGCGTCTTCGGTCAGGGCTTGCAGGGTTTGCATTTTTCAGGGCCTCTTATGCTTCGTCTTTCACGGCGCCTGCAACGGCAGGCTTGCCCTGAGCGGCCAGAGCCGCGTTGCGTCCGGCGATGCGGCCGAAGGCCGTGCCGATGGACATGCCGACACCGGCGGTGTAGCCCTTGCCGAGCACGTTGCCAGCCATCATCTCGCCGGCCACGAACAGGTTGCGGCTTGCGCGGTCGTTGAAGCGCACGGCCGAGGTGTCGTCCACCTTCAGGCCCAGATAGGTGAAGGTCACGCCGGGGCGCAGCGCATAGCCGTAGAACGGTGCGGTGTCGATGGGGCGCGCCCAGTGCGTCTTGGCGGGGGTGATGCCTTCGGTGTGGCAGTCGTCGAGCGCCGTGTGGTCGAAGTGGCCGACGTGGCAGTTGTCGTTGTACTCGGTGAGCGACTGCATGAAGGTTGCGCGGTCGAGTTCGAGCTTGTCCGCGAGCTCTTCGAGCGAGTTCGCCTTCACGCCGGGAAACACCGGCGGCATGAAGCGGCCGATGGCCTTGGAGTCGATGATGGAGTAGGCGATCTGGCCCGGCTGCATGGCGACGAGGCGGCCCCAGATGGCGTAGCGCTTGGGCCAGAAATCTTCGCCTTCATCGTAGAAGCGCTTGGCCTCGCGGTTGACCACCACGCCAAGCGAAACGCAGTCGATGCGCGTGCAGATGCCGCCGTCGTAGAGCGGCGCGCGCGCGTCGATGGCCACCATGTGCGCCTGCGTGGGATCGCCGATGCCGTCGGCCTTGTGTTCGTCGAGCATGTGCTTGAGCAGCACGCCCTTGTTGAATGCGGTGCCGCGGATCAGGAAGTTGTCCGACGGCCATTCGCCGCGCTCGTTCTGGCCCCAAGCCTCGCGCAGCCATTCGCGGTTGGATTCGAAACCACCCGCCGCGAGCACGCAGCTCTTGGCCGTGAAGCGCTTGCCATTGGTGGTGAGAGCGGCCTGGAAGGTGCCGTGCTCGTCGATCTCGAGGCGGTCCACGGGAGTCTCGTAGTGGATCTGCACACCGAGCTTTTCAGCGCTGCGGAAATACGCGTTGACGAGCGCCGTGCCGCCGCCCATGAAGAACGCATTGGTGCGCGCCACGTGCAGCGCGCCGGAGAGCGGCGGCTGGAAGATCACGCCGTGCTTGCGCATCCAGTTGCGGCAGGTGCTGGACGCACGGATCACCATGCGCGCGAGGTGCTCGTTGGTAATGCCGCCGGTCACCTTCAGCAGGTCCTGCCAGAACTCTTCTTCGGGATAGGCCTCGACCAGCACGTCCTGCGGGGCGTCGTGCATGCAGCGCAGGTTGCGCGTGTGGCCCGAATTGCCGCCGCGCCAAGCGCGCGGCGCGGACTCGAGCAGCGTGACGCGTGAGCCGGCCTCGGCGGCCATGATGGCCGCGCACAAAGCGGCGTTGCCGCCGCCGATCACCAGGACGTCGGTGTCGAAGGATGGGGTTGCGCCGCTCATGTGGGTTGGCCGCACAGGCGGGTTCGCGCAAAGGAAGGGGTTCGGTGTTTGCTCTGCAGCACGGCGGACCTCGTGGGGTGATTTTTGTTCACTTGAATTCTGGGAGTTCTCTCCACCCGTGCCAAGTCCACTTCCTGCAAGGCCACTTCACGAATCGTGATGGGTTTTGTTCGTTTTCTATTTTTTGGTTTTATGAAGCCTGGCGGCTTCACTGGCTGGTCGTTCGGAGGCGCCAAGACAGCCCCTCATGCGTCGTTGTCGAAGCCTTGCCGTACAGGCGTACTGATCTGCGGCTTCACGCCTAGCCTGAGGGGCTGTCTTGGCGTTGTGGGGGTGGATCGAGTGGCGGTGTTCGCTGCGTAGTCCGCTGTTTTTGTTCTGCTTTTTTGTTGCAGTGCATCCTTGAAAGCCAACTTTGTTTTGTCTATATACAAAATTAGAAAGCATTTGACAAAAGAAAAAATAATGCCGAAACTGAATGCACGAAAAAGCGAAGGGGACAACGGACATGAAACGTCTTGTGGATTTCGTCAGTTATGCGGATGCGCAGCAGCAGTTCTCGGGCGAGAAACTGTGGGAGCTGTTTGATGGTGACCGCGCGTCGTTCAACATCGCGCATGAGTGCGTGGACCGCCATGCGGGCCAGGGTCGGGATGCGTTGATCGTGGCGCATGCGTCGGGTGAGGACGAGGTCATCACCTTCGACGAGCTGTCGGCCGATTCAGGGCGCTTCGCGAACTGGCTCGCGGCGCGGGGCGTGCAGCCGGGCGAGCGCGTGGCCATCATGCTCGAGCCCTCGCGGGCGTTCTACACCGCGATGTTTGGCGTGATCAAGCGGGGCGCGATCGTGGTGCCGCTCTTCACGCTGTTCGGCCCGGACGGCGTTCGGCTGCGTGTCGACGATTGCAAGCCCGCCCTGCTGGTGACCAACGCGCAGAAGCAGGACGTGGCCGATGCCGCCGGCGTGCCGGTGCTGATCTACGACGCGGCGTTTCACCAGAGCCTGCAGAGCCATCCGGCGCAGTTTGCATCGCAGTCACGCGCCGACGATCTGGCGGTGTTTCAGTACACATCGGGCACGACGCGCGAACTGCCCGAGGCCGTGCGCCACACGCATCGCGCGGTGGTCACGCTGATGGTGGCGGCGCTCTACGGCACCGGCCTGCGTCCGGGCGACCGCTTCTTCTGCCCATCGTCACCCGCATGGGGCCATGGACTGTGGCACGGCACGCTCGCACCGCTCGCGCTGGGGCTGACAGTGGGTGCGTACAGCGGGCGCTTCAATGCGGAGCGGCTGCTCAGGGCCTTGTCGGAGAACCGCTTCACCAACATGTCGGCGGCGGCCACGCACTACCGCATGATGAAGAACTGCGGCAAGGCGACCGAGCATGGCTATGCGTTCAACAAGCTGTCGTTCACCGGCGAGCCCATCGATGACGACACGGCCGACTATGTGAAGCAGGTCTTCGGGCTTGAAGTCTGCAGCATGTACGGCACGACCGAGATCGGCGTGGTGCTGGCGAGCTATCCGGGCGCTCCGGATTTCCCGGTCAAGCGCGGCTCGCTCGGCAAGGCGGTGCCGGGAACGCGCGTCGAAGTGCACGACGCCGAAGGCCGCATCTGCCCGCCCGGCGAGACCGGCCAGCTCATGGTGCTGCGCAAGGGCGAGTGGATTCCCACCAAGGATCTGGGCCGCACCGATGCGGACGGCTACTTCTATCACGCGGGCCGCGCGGACGACGTGATCATCTCCGCCGGCTGGACCATGAGCGCGGTCGAGATCGAGAACGTGCTGCTCATGCATGCCGACGTGCAGGAGGCCGCCGTGATCGGCGTGCCCGACGAGTTGCGCGGCCAGGTCGTCAAGGCGTTTCTCGTGAGCGGCCGGGAACGCAGCGACGCCTTCGTGCAGGAGGTGCAGGACCTCGTGCGCGCCAAGCTCAGTCAGCACGAATACCCGCGCCATGTCGCGGTGGTCTCCGAGCTGCCCAAGACGCCTGCCGGAAAGGTGCACAGAAAAGTGCTGCGCGAACGGGAGCGCGCAGCGGCAGCGGCCGAGCAGATCGTGGCCTGAGTTTCGCCTCCCTTATTGCCACATTTTCCCGAGAGCTTCATTTTTTCATTTTCTTCATCACGCCGATTCCATTTCACAAGGAGACAGACATGCTTGACAAGGTTCACCAACAACGCAGCTTTCCCAAGATCACCGACGAGGGTCTCGATGACCTGCGCAAGCGCATCGGCGTGAAGATCGGCCAGACCGCGGAGCCCTGGTGCCACGAGGCCACGCGCGACAACATCCGTCACTACGCGCACGGCATCGGCGATGACAACCCGCTGTGGTGCGACCCGGACTACGCGGCCAAGTCGCACTACGGCGGCATCGTCGCGCTGCCGAGCTTTCTGTTCTCCACCAGCCGCATCGTGTCGGGCTATGTGGGCGGCCTGCCGGGCGTGCACGCGATGTGGTCGGGCTCGGACTGGACCTGGCACAAGCCGGTGCGCCGCAACGACGAGATCTCGACCGAGGCGCATCTCAAGGACCTCATCGAACACCAGACGCGCTTTGCGGGCCGCGCGATCCAGCAGATCTACCACGTGGACTTCTACAACCAGCAGGGTGACAAGGTCTCCGAGTGCGACAGCTGGTGCTTCCGCACCGAGCGTGACCATGCGCGCGAACAGGGCACGAAGTATGCGGAGGTGCGCGCCCGCGAGCCGCGCCGCTATACCGACGAGGAGCTGGGCGAGGCCTACAAGCTGTACCGCAACGAGGAGGTGCGCGGTGCCATTCCGCGCTACTGGGAAGACGTGCAGGTCGGTCAGGAGCTGCCCACCATGTTCAAGGGCCCGATGACGGTCACCGGCTTCATCGCCTATGCGCAGGGCTGGGGTGGTCTCTACATCCGCGCGAACAAGCTCGCCTGGCAGCTCATCGACGCACACCCCGGCGTGGGCATCAAGAACCGCTTCGGCATTCCCGACGTGCCCGAGCGCGTGCACTGGGAAGAGGACTTCGCGCTCGAAGTGGGCGCGCCCGGCGCGTATGACTACGGCCCGGAGCGCACCTCGTGGCTGACCCACCATCTCACCAACTGGATGGGCGACACGGGTTTCCTGCACAAGGCCAGCTGCAAGATCCGCCGCCACAACCCCGAGGGCGACATGCTGTTCATCAAAGGCAAGGTCACGCGCAAGTTCGTCGAGAACGGCAAGCACATGGTCGAGATCGAGCAGTCCGCGTCCAACCAGGACGGCGAGCTGTCGGTGGTCGGCAGTGGCGTGGTGATTCTGCCCAGCAAGGGATAACGCACCATGGCCATCGGCGCTGGCGGAACCAAAGGAGCCAAAGGAGCCCTCGCGGGAATGAGGGTGGTGGACCTCACGCGCGTGCTGGCCGGTCCGCTGTGCACGCAGATCCTCGCCGATCAGGGCGCGGAGGTCATCAAGGTCGAGCCGCCTTCGGGCGACGAGACGCGCAAGCTGGGTCCGCCGTTCGATGCGGCGGGGCAGGCGGCGTATTTCGCGGCGCTCAACCGGGGCAAGCGGGCGATCAGTCTCGATCTCTCGATGCCCGACGCGCAGGAGGTGCTGCACCGCATGCTGGCCGACGCCGACGTGCTGGTGGAGAACTTTCTGCCGGGCACGATGGAACGCTGGGGCCTCGGGTTCGATGACGTGCTCGCCACGCGCTACCCACGGCTGGTGTACTGCAGCATTTCCGGATTTGGCGCAGACGGCCCGCTCGGCGGTCTGCCCGGATATGACGCGGTGCTCCAGGCGATGTGCGGCGTGATGAGCGTGAACGGCGACGCCAGCTCGGGAGCCACGCGCATCGGCGTGCCAGTGATTGATCACTTGACGGGCTACGTGGCACTCTCCGCGATTCTGATGGCCTTGTGTGCGCGTCATCGCACGGGAGAGGGGCAGCGTGTGGAGGCCACGTTGTATGACACGGCGTTGAGTCTGCTGCTGCCGCATGCGTCCAACTGGTTTGCCTCGGGCAGCAGCCCGAGCCTGCTGGGCAGCGCACATCCCAACATCGCGCCGTACGACAAGTTCCGTGCGCGAGATGGCGAGCTGTTCATCGGCGTGCTCAACGATCCGCAGTTCCGCAAGCTCAGTCAGCACATCGGCCTTCCGGGGCTGCCGCACGACGGACGCTTTGCGAGCAACGGCGGGCGGCTGGCCCATCGCGCGGAGCTCAAGGTGGCCATCGAGGAGGCCATCGCGGACCGCGAATGCGGCGCGCTGTGCGAGGACCTGATGAAGCTGGGCGTGCCGGCGGGCGCTTTGAATTCCGTGCCGCAGGCGCTCACCCATGCGCACAGCGAGCACCGGGAACTGGTCGTGCGGCGCGGCGCCTATCAGGGGGTCCGTTCGCCGATGGTGATGTGCGGGACGCCGGGTGAGCCGGGCCACGCGCCGCCCCATTTCGCGCAGGATGCGGAGGAGGTTCTGCGGGGTCTGGGGTTTGATGGGGGACAGCGACAAAGGCTGTACGAAGCGGGAGCCGTCATGCGGCCAGCGGGTGAGTACGTGATTTCCGAAAGTATAGAAAAAGTGGGCTGAACCAGGCCCGCATCATGCAAGGAGACAAGGATCATGCGCATTCGTTCAATCTATCTGGGGGTGGTGCTGCTGGGTGCGGCGGCAGGCGGCGCGGTGCATGCGCAGCAGCCCTATCCGAGCAAGCCGATCCGCATCGTCGTGGCCTACGCCGCAGGGCAGGGAACGGACATCGCCACGCGGTATCTGGCCGACCAGATGGGCAAGGATCTGGGCCAGCCCATCGTGGTGGAAAACAAGCCGGGGGCGGGGGGCAATCTCGGCACGGAAATGACGGCGCTGGCCGCGCCCGACGGCTACACGCTGACCATGGGCACCAACGCGACGCACGCGCTCAACGCGTTCCTGTACGCCAAGGTGCCGTTCGAGGCGGAACGGGATTTCGAGCCGATCGGACTCGTCGGTACGTTTCCGATGATCGTCGCGGTGAACGCGAGCACGCCCTACACGTCGCTGTCGCAGTTGCTGGAGAAGGCGCGCGTCGATCCGCGCTCGGCGGACATCGCCATGCCCAGCACCACGGCGCGGCTGGTGGTGGAGCTGCTCAAGGAACGCTCGCAGTTTCCGCTGTTCGGCGTGCCCTACAAGGGCTCGGGCAATGCGATGACCGATCTGCTCGGCGGCCAGTTGCCGGTGGTGGTGGATACGCCGACCGCGCTCAAGGCGCATCTCGCGTCGGGCAAGGTGCGCGCGATTGCGGTCACCTCCGAGAAGGCCAGCGGCCTTGCGCCCGGCGTGAAGACGGTCGCCGAGCAGGGCTACCCCGGCTACGAGGTGATTGCGTGGAACGCGCTCTACGCGCCGCGCGGCACGCCGGCTCAGGTGATCGCCACCGTCAACGCGGCGATGAACAAGGCGCTGGCGCGGCCCGAGACCCGTCAGCGTCTGCTGGAGCTGGGCTTCGACCCTGCAGGCGGTGCGCCAGGCGATCTGGCGAATTTCGCCCGCTCCGAGCGCACCAAGTGGGCACCCGTCATCAAGAGCGCGGGTTTGAAGGCGGACTGAAGGGCGGTTGAAAATCGATCAGGGCAGAGCGCCCGCGAGTTGACGCGCTTCCTGCAGCATCCGTGCCGCAAGCGCGTTGACGGCGCTGCCGTCCAGGTGGCTGGACAGGCCCACCGCCGCCAGCGTGTGCGTCATGCGCCCCGCCTGCGACATCACCGGCACGGCCACCACGGTCACGCCGCTGATGAAGTGGTCGCGGTCCACGCTCCAGCCCAGCGCGCGCGCTTGCTCGATCTCGTCCTTCCACTGATCGAAGGTGGGCGCGTTGTCCCATTCGACCTTGTCAAAGCGCTTGCGCAGCTGCGCCCAGGTCTCGCCGTTGTGCGCGGCGATCAGCCGCCCGGTCGCGCTGACCAGCGAATTGAACTGGCTGCCCACATCGGTGTGAAAGCGAAAGGGCTGGTCCGAGCGCGACAGCGCCAGCACCACCGCAGTCTGCAGGCCGGTCACCTCCACGCCCATTGCCGTCACGCCGCTGTGCGCGGCAAGGCGGTCGAGCGCCGGTTGCACCAGCTGTGCAAAGCTGCCGCCCCCCAGCACGCTGCGCGCCAGGCTGATCATGCCGCTGCCGAGCGCGTAGCGCTTGGTGGAGGGATCGACCGTCACCAGCCCTTCGCTCACCAGCACCCGCAGAATGTGCAGGCAGGTGCTCGGGATCAGCTCCAGCGCGTCGGCAATCGCCTTCACCCCCATGGGCTGCTTGGTGTCGCCGAGCAGTCGCAGAATGGCGATGGTGCGGCTCACCGCAGGCACGGGGCGCACCCGCGTGCCACGCGCAGCCTTGGGTGTGGAGCTGGGTGCCTCCGAAGGTTTCGTCGGGCGTGAAGAGACCATGAACGTTGAGCGTTGTGTGTGGAAGATCAGGTCAGGATCAGACCTGAACCGAAGCCGCGGTGGCCGGTGACGACATCACCTTCATGACCGCCTGCGCCGTCGCCGCGAGCGTGCCATTCACCGTCATTTCACCATAGAGAAACATCAGGCTGCGCGAGCGGCTGTTCACCTTCACCCGCACCTCGGCAAACTCCCCCTGCGCCACGGGCGCGAGAAAGTGCGTGTCCAGCTGCACCGTGAGGCATGGCAGCCTGCCCGCAGCCTCCCACGCCACGGCGCTGATCGCATGATCGAGCAGGCTGGCCGTCACCCCGCCATGCATCACGCCAGCGGGGTTGAGATGCTTGCCCTCGCACAGCAGACCATAGGCCCAGCCCTCGGGCTCCTTGCGGGTCCACATGGGGCCGATCTGACCGATGTGGCCGGGGAGGTCACGGGGTTTCCAGTGGAGGGCTTCGAGCTGGTCTCGGATGAGTGCTGCGGGCGCTGTGGTCATGGTCTCGAATCGGAGTGGACTGCCTCCGATTCTGACGCAATCACTCAGTCCTGTGCTTCAAATCCCGATGCCTTGACGATGGGGCTCCAGGCGGCGCGTTCCTTGAGCATGCGCTCGCGCGCATCGGCGCCGGACTTGCCCACCACCTCGAGGCCCAGATCCTCCAGTTTGGAGGCGGTGGCGGCGTTGGACGATGCCTTGATGAACGCGTCCTGCAGGCGTGTTCTGATGGCTTCCGAGGTGGAGCCTGCCACATAGGCACCATACCAGCTGGTGGCGAACTCGAACTGCTTGAAGCCCTGCTCGTACGCGGTGGGCACCTGAGGCAGCGCCTTGATGCGACGCGTGCCGCTCACGCCAAGAAACTGCAGCTTTCCGCCCTTGTAGAGTGGCATCATGCTGGCCACGGCGTCCCAGCCCATGGACACGTTGCCGCTCACCACGTCCACCAGCATCGGCGTGGCACCGCGATACGGCGTGGGCGTGACGGTGATGCCCAGTTCCTTGCTGAGCGCGAACGCACCGAGATGACCGGCGCTGCCGATGGAGGCGAGACCGAGGCTGCCGCCATTGGGATTCTTCTTGAGCCATTGCGCGTACTCGCCCATCGAGTGATAGGGCGCGTTGACGGAGGTGGCGATCACCGTGGGAACATCGGTCAGCAGGGCCACGGGCACCAGATCCTTGTCCGGGTCGTAGCTGAGCTTCTTGTAGGTGAGCGGGAAGATCGTGAACATCGGCGAGGGTCCGATGAAGATGGTCTTGCCGTCCGCCGGTGCCTTCTTCACATAGTCCAGCGCCAGGCGCGACGAGGCGCCGGGCTTGTTCTCCACGATGATGTTGCCCAGACCATCCTGGCGCAGCTGCTCCGCATAGAGCCGCGCGAGCGAATCGGCCGCGCCGCCCGGAGCGAAGCCGACGATGATGCGGGTGATGTCCGCGTTGTCCTGCGCATGGGCGACGGGGGCAGCCGCCGTCCAGGCCACGGCGGTCAGCGCGGCTGCCAGCACGGCGTGGCGGCGGGTGAGGGAGGGTGATTCGTAGTGCATGTCTCGGTCCGTCATCGGATCATTGTTGGAGGTTCAAAGAGAGTCGCAGGCGGGTCGTGCGTCGAGAAGACCCAGGGCCGCTTCGAGTTGCGCGGCGGTCTGCAGCATGGCCGTGTCCGCGAACATCGGTGCCACGATCTGCAGTCCCATCGGCAGGCGGTGCTCGCCGAATCCACAGGGAATGCTGATGGCGGGGTGTCCCGTCATGTTGAACGGCATGGTCCATGGATACCAGTTCGCGCGGATGTCTTCCAGTTCCGTGCCGTCGATCTCCATGGTGTCGAAGATGTCCGTGCCCAGCGGCAGCGCGGTGCGCGAGAGCGTCGGGGTCAGCACGAAGTCGCAATGCTCGAACCACGACTGAACGGTCTGGAACAGGCGTGAGCGCGCGAACATGGCGTTCTGGTAGTCGATGGCGCTGTAGTGCGCGGCGCTTTCGATCTGGCGCACGAATGTGGCGCTCAGCTCATCGCGGTGCTGCGCCACCAGCTGCGAGAAGCGCGCGCGCCAGACGGTGTGGTTGACGGTGCGCCAGATGGGCTCGATCTTCAACTGCGCGTCAAAGGGCTCGACGCTGGCGCCCAGCGATCGGATGAGATCGAGCACCTGCATGAATCGCTGTTCGACCTCCGCTGACGCGCGTTGTCCCTCGGGGGCCAGGTTGTAGCGAAAGCGACGGCCCTTCAAATCCGGGGGCAGGTTCTGCAGCGCTGGCAGGCAGGCGGTGGCGGCGCGCCCCTGGGACCAGGGATCGCAGGCGTGTGCTCCGGACATCACATCCAGCATCAGCGCGGTATCGCGCACGTTGCGGGTGGTGGGTGTCACGTAGGTCTGGTTGCCGAAGAGGTCCTGCGCCTGGCTGTGCGGCACCACGCCGATGGTCTGCTTGATGCCGACCACGCCATTGCAGGCCGCGGGAATGCGCGTGGAACCACCGCCATCGGTGGCCACGGCCAGTGGCGCCATGCCCGCCGCCACGGCGACGGCCGCACCGCCGCTGCTGCCGCCGCTGGTGTGGTGCGCGCTCCAGGCATTGCGCGTCACGCCGAACAGGGGGGAGTCGGTGAAGCCCTTGGAGCCGAATTCGGGCGTGGTGGTCTTGCCGACGAGAATGCCGCCCGCCATGCGCAGGCGCGCCACCGACACCGCATCCTGTGCGGGAACGTTGGCTCGCATCGGCAGCGCGCCGAACGTGGTCGGCACGCCTTCCGTGTTGACGATGTCCTTCACCGAGAACGGCACGCCGTGCAGCGCGCCCAGTGGCGCGTCGCCGCTCATCAGCGCCGCTTCGGCGACGCGGGCCTCCTGCAGCGCGCGTTCCGCGCAGACGGTGATGAAACAGTTGAGCGTCGGCTGCAGTTCGGTGATGCGTTGCAGCACGCTTTCCGTGACTTCGACGGGGGACAGCTGCCGGTGGCGGATGGCGGTCGCCAGATCGGTGGCTGACCATTTCCACAGTTCGCTGTGGCGGGATGATTCAAGTTCTGATGCTCGCACGTGCGTAGTCCGCTGCGCATGCCTTCGTGGGTGGCGGTCGCCACGGGCCTGCGTTGTCTCCTTTTGGGCGGATTATCGTTGGCAATTCTTCGTCTCGCGCCCTCAGGGGATAAGCGAAACTGCGTACGTGCGCGACTATTCGGCCGCCGCCCAGCGCGCCCCGATCCACTTCCCCGACTGCACCAGCTGCTTTGCGCAGTCCGTCAGCACCACCCGCGCCGCGAGGGCTGCGGGGGAGAGCTCGTCGTCCGACAGACTGCACAGCAGGGCGTGGCGGCGCACGCGCTCGTCGTCGATCTCGGACCACCAGAAACGCTCTGCCGCGTCCTCGTACGGATTGACGGCGGACCAGGGCTGGACGGTGGCGCCAAGGCCCGCGTCCACGGCTTCCATGAGCATGGTGAGCGAGTCGATCTCCATCGCGAGCTGGGGCTGGAAGCCCGCCTGGGCGCAGGCGGTGACGACGGAGCTGCGCAGGCCGTGGCTGCCCGAGGGCAGGATCAGCGGCTTTTCCTGAAGCTGCACGAGTTTCATTTTTTCGGTGAGCGGCCACAGCGGATGGCGGCGGGACTGGATCAGGAACAGGCGTTCCTCGAGCAGCGGCGTCACGCTCCAGCGGCGCGCGGCGTTGGTGTCGAAGAGGATGGCCAGATCGAGCTGGCGCGCGTTGAGCAGGCTCGAGAGATGGCCCGACAGCGCGGAGACCATGTGCAGGCGCACGTCGGGGTAGCGCTCGCGCATCGCGCGCATCAGCGGCAGGCCGAGCACCGAGGCGATGGTGGGCGACAGGCCCACGCTTACCGCGCCCGACAGCCGCGCCTGCTGCGCGGCGAGGATGGCCTGGTCTGCGTGGCGCAGCGTGAGCTGGGCCTCGTGAAAGAACGCGAGACCGGCCTCGGTGGGCACGGCGCCCTTGCTGGTGCGCTGCAGGAGGCGGGTGGCAAGCTCGCTTTCCAGACGGCTGATCTGCTGGCTCAAAGCGGACTGCACCATGCCCAGATCGAGCGCGGCCCGGCCCATCGAGCCGAGTTCGACGATGCGGACGAAGTAGCGGAGTTGGCGCAGTTCCATGGAGATCGGAGGCGAGAGTGCAAGCGCAAGCGGGCCGCTCGCCTGTTGGACAAGGCTGGATCGTAAACCAACGCGGCTCCCGATCTGCAGGACCGTGCCCGCCCGGGGGCGGGACTGGGGCCTAGGCTGGAGGTCGGCTTCGGGTAATCTGTGCGCTTGATCATTGAACAGACCGAACCGGTGCGGGCAGCACGAGGGAGTGACCGATGTTTGTAGGGGTTGATCTGGGCACGACGCACAGTCTCGTGGCCGTGTGGCAGGACGGCAAGGCGCGGCTGGTGCCGAATGCACTGGGGGAGGTGCTGACGCCGTCGGTGGTCAGCGTGGACAAGGACGGCAGCTTTCTGGTGGGTGCGGCTGCGAGGGAGCGGCTGCAGAGCCATCCGCAGCTGAGCGCTGCAGTCTTCAAGCGCGACATGGGCACGGCGCGGGTCTTCAGGCTCGGCCAGCACGCAATGCGGGCCGAGGAGCTGTCGGCGCTGGTGCTGCGCTCGCTCAAGGCCGATGCGGAGGCCGATCTGGGCCAGCCCGTCACCGAGGTGGTGATCACCGTGCCGGCGTATTTTTCGGACGCGCAGCGCCAGGCCACGCGTGCCGCGGGCACGCTGGCGGGGTTCACCGGCGTCACTCTGCTCAACGAGCCGACGGCTGCGGCGCTGGCTTACGGACTGCATCAGGACGCAGGGCGTTTTCTCGTTTTTGACCTCGGCGGCGGAACCTTTGACGTATCGGTGCTGGAGCTGTTTGAAGGCGTGATGGAAGTGCGCGCCACGGCGGGGGACAACCGTCTGGGTGGCGAGGATGTGGACGAGCTGATGGTGCGACGCTTCGTGCAGGACACGCGGATGCCTGACGAGCTTGCGCATCAGCCGCTGGTGCAGGCGCGTTTGATGCGTGCGGCGGAGCTCGCCAAATGCGCGCTGGCGGCGCAGGAAAGCGTCGAGATGCGGCTCGACGTGAGCGATGGGTCTCATGCGAAATGCTGGACCGCGCACGATCTCGACCAGGTGCTGGAGCCGCTGCTTGAGCGCATGCGCCAGCCGGTGGAGCGCGCGCTGCGCGACTCGCGCATCCGGCCTCAGGAACTGGATACCGTGGTGCTTGCCGGTGGCAGCACGCGCCTCGTGGCCGTGCGCCAACTGGTCACGCGCATGTTCGGCCGGTTTCCGCAGGTGGGGCTGGACCCGGACCACATCGTGGCGCTGGGCGCGGCGGTGCATGCGGCGCTGCGCGGGCGCGACGCGGCGCTGTCCGAGCGGGTGATGACCGACGTGTGTCCGTACACGCTCGGGGTGAATGTCTCCAAGGATCTGGGCGGCGGGCAGCGGCAGACCGGCTTCATGGCGCCGGTGCTGGAGCGCAACACCATCATCCCTGCAAGCCGCGTGGAGCGCTTCCATCCGCTGTCGCCGGATCAGCAGCAGCTGGACATCGAGGTCTACCAGGGCGAGGCCAGGCGCGTGCAGGACAACATCCGCCTGGGTGAACTGCATCTGCAGTTGCCCAAGGGCGGCTGCGAGGGTGTTGTGGCCGATGTGCGCTTCACGCTCGATGCGAACGGTCTGCTGGAGGTCGAGGCGGTGCTGCTGCGCAACGAGCAGACGTTGGGTCCGGCGCGGCAGCTGGTGATCGAGTCGAATGCCGAGCGGCTGTCGCCCGACGAACTGCGCAAGCGGCTCGAGAAGCTCAAGGCGCTCAAGCTGCACCCACGTGACCGCATGGAGGTGCGCGCATTGCTCGCGCGTGCCGAGCGCCATTACACGCAGCTGCTCGGGCCTTGGCGCGAGCTGCTCTCCAACACCATGCTCGCGTTTGAAATGGCGCTGGAAACGCAGGACGACCGCAAGATCGCAGCTCCTCGAAAGCAGTTGGAGGAGTTGCTCGCGCGCATCGATGCCGAGCCGTTTCTTCTTGACCGGGAGTGAGCGCCATGCGCGATGCGTTTGAATTGCTCGAGCTGCCCGAAGACGCCGATGAAAGGACCGTGCGCCGCGCCTATGCGCGACTGCTCAAGGGCATCGATCAGGTGAAGGAGCCGCAGGCCTTCATGGCGTTGAGGGCTGCATACGAACGGGCGCTGGCCATTGCGCGCTCCCATGCGGAAGACGAGGATGAGGATGAGGATGAGGAGGTCGATGCCGATCAGGTTCAGTCGTCGCAGGCATCCGCACCCTTGGCTGAGAGCGAGCGGCGCGAAGATTCGACGCAAGCGGAGTCCGAACCCGAACCGGGGCCTGACCCTGACCCTCGCGTATTCGTGATGCGGTTTCCAGGCGCGGCTGCCGAGCGGATTTTGAGCGAGGCGCAATGGAGCTTTCAGCCGTGGGAGGTGGATGGCGCGACGGATGAGTTGAAGCGGCTTCTGGCGCATCCGGAGCTGGAGAACCTGGAGGCCCGGGAGTCTTTTGAGCGGCAGCTTGCAAGCTTGATCGCGGGGAAGGCTCTCGGTGCTCGCCGCAGCGCGCTGCTGTTGGCTGCGGACAGCCTGTTTGATTGGCGGCGCAAGGGCGTCGGAGTCGAGTCGCTGGAGTTCGTTCTCGACACGCTGGAGTCACTTCGCCCATCGCAACGGAAGATCGCGATGGCGTTGCTTGGCGAGCCCGATCCCGAGGTCGCGAGGGAGCTTCAGCTCACGCCGGAGCACCTGCGCCACTTCTATGTGCAATGGCAGAATTTTCTGGACTGGTGGCTGCCCGAGGAGCATGTGCACCGCTGGACGGGGGCCTGGGGGCGGCTGCCCGCGCCTTGGCGTGCGGTGGAGAAGTTCCGGCAGACGAAGATGGAGCTCGTGTGGTGGATCAGGGCGTACGCCAAGCGGTTGCTCGTGATTGGCATATTTGCGATCGCCGGGATTTTTTTGTTTCAACAGATCGCGGATCGCACCAGAGAAAAGCAGAATGCGCAGACCCTTCAAGCCTGTGCGCAGAAATTGGCGATTCCCCGGGCTGCTGCCTGGCACGATGTGCCAGCGGAAGGGCTTTGGGAATTGGAGCAGTGCAGCTCCGATCACGCCATTGGCACTGGGGCTGATATGCGTGGCATGGCTCAGGCGCAGCGCATCGCCAATGCGCTGTCGGGCAAAAGCGATTCTCGCTGGGCCAGTCTGTCCGGTCTGGGCGCGCGCTATCTGCGGTTGAATCTGCGCGACGGCCGCGCCTTCGGCTTTGTGCGTCCTGAGTCGTCCTTGGTCTATTGTCCCGAACTGCGAAATTTCATGCTGCGCAGCCATTGGCTGCAAGTGGGCGATCTGCCTTCCGCAAAGGCCATCGTTCATGAACTGGCTTGGTGCGAGGAGCAGACCGCATCCGGTGCTTCGCAAGGGGACAAGATCGTGATGGCCAGCGACAGGTATCGGGTAGCGGAGATTGAACGCAACGACTCGCCCGGTTTCTGGAAGCTGCTGCACCACGTGGACGCCTGGCCCGGTGCGGAGCGACCTGTGATTGCGCTGCAATCGTTGGTGCAGGAGGCGACACTCAGGGATTTCGAATGGAGGCTGCCACCGGAGCTCGGCGCCATCGAATGCGCTCCCGGCACTTCGGCATCCACGCCCTGCAGGCCGCAGGTGGATCACACGTCCAAGGTCACCAAGGATCTCGAAGCCGCGCTGCGCCGTCACGCGCAGCCCAAGCTCCCGGAGTTGCGGACCTACGAGCAGCCGTGACGCGGCTTGGGTTCTGGACGCGCGCTCTCCGCGCGCTGTGTGCCGTGCGTCGGTCTGCGGTGCCGGTCAGAACCGGTACTGCATCCCCACGCCGAACCCGGTCGCGCGGCTCTTGTTGCCTGCGCCCTGATAGCCGTCGTTCCAGTTGGTGACGTCGAACTCCGCGTACAGCTTGGTGCGGTAGGAGAACTTGTATTCGTAGAGCGCGATCAGGCGGTTGTAGCCGTCGTCCGCGTATTGCGAGCGCTCGCGGGTGACCTTGTAGTAGGCGAGGGTCCAGTCGGTCTTGGTGGTGGTCGACATGGTCGCGCCGAGCGAGTACACGCGCTGGATGGTGCTCAGGGAGCTGCCCAGATCGGCCTCGCTGCGGGCGGCGGAGGCGGCGAAGCGCACGGTGCCGGACTTGTAGGAGGAGCCCACGGTCCAGGCCTTGAGCGCACGGCTCTCGCTGTCCTTGAACGTCTGGTAGGCGCCGGAGATGATCATGTCGCGGTCTTCGACGCTGAACAGCAGGCCGCCGGAGGACAGGGGCTTGCGGTCGCCCGCCTGCTCGCCGAAGCCGTACATCGCGCTCAGCCGGAAGTGGTTGGTGCGGCTGGTGTATTTGACGGAGTTGTCGAGCCAGTACGCGTTGCCCGCGAGGCCGCCGTTGCCGTATTGGTTGGAGAGACCCGGCTGGCTCAGCGCGCCGATGGTGACGTTGGGGTTGAAATCGGGAAAGCGCTTTTGCAGCGGGTCGATGGTCGAGAGCGTGTCGGCCAGCAGCGAGCTGTGGCGGCCGAGGGTGAGCGTCTCGCTCTGGTTCTGCAGGCCGATCCAGCTCGCGCGGTCGAAATACTTGCTGGCATGGCTTTGGGTGCCGGTGTCGGCGTTGATGCCCGATTCGAGTTCCCAGACGGTGTTCACGCCGCCGCCCAGCGGGGTGATGCCGCGCACGCCCCAGCGGCTGGCGTCGACGATGCCGTTGCTCATGCTGGTGAGCGAGGTGGCGGTGGGCTGGTGGGTGTCCGAGAGGCCGGACGAGCGGCGCACGCCGAGATCCATCACGCCGTAGACCGTGAAATCCTTGAGCTGTGCGGCGGCCGGCATCGCCAGCGTGGCGGCTGCGAGCGCGGCACAGAGCGCGCCGAGTTCTTTCTTCAACAAAACTGACTCCGTTGTCGGGGGCGGGAGAGGCCGCCAGGGCTGGCCTCCGGCGTTCATTTCATTCTTGGGGGCCGACGGGATCATGCGCGAAGACCGTTCGCGGACCCAGCGGCGTTGCCGTTGCAGACACTTGCGGAGAAAGTTGGGAAATCATGCGCAAGTGCTTGTCGGATAGGAAGAAGTTTACCCTTCGACTCGCGGATCGGGCATTTTTCTCCGGTGACTGTTGTTTTGCCCCTTGGCCGTTGCCACGATGTGAAACGGTCATGCAACAGGGGTATGCGGAGCGGCGGCGCGCGTGGGCGCGGGCAAAAAAATACAATTCGGGCAATGAGCAGCGCTTCTTCCTCTTCCCCCACTTCCTCCACCAAGCACCGCGTCGTCGTCGGCCTGTCGGGCGGCGTGGACTCGGCCGTCACCGCGCACCTGCTGAAAAAGCAGGGGCACGAGGTGGTCGGCATCTTCATGAAGAACTGGGAAGATGACGACGACAGCGAGTTCTGCTCGTCCAACATCGATTTTGTGGACGCGGCAGCCGTGGCCGACGTGATCGGCATCGAGATCGAGCATGTGAACTTCGCCGCCGAGTACAAGGACCGCGTGTTCGCCGAGTTTCTGCGCGAGTACCAGGCTGGCCGCACGCCCAATCCCGACGTGCTGTGCAATGCCGAGATCAAGTTCAAGGCGTTTCTCGACCACGCCATGCGCCTCGGTGCCGAAAAGATCGCCACCGGCCACTACGCGCGCGTGCGCCAGAACCCGGACACGCAGCTGTTCGAGCTGCTCAAGGGGCTGGATCCGTCCAAGGACCAGAGCTATTTTCTGCACAGGTTGAATCAGGCGCAGCTCTCCAAGTCGATGTTTCCGGTGGGCGAACTGCACAAGACCGAGGTACGCCGCATCGCCGAGGAAATCGGCCTGCCGAACGCCAAGAAGAAGGACTCGACCGGCATCTGCTTCATCGGCGAGCGGCCGTTTCGCGATTTTCTGAACCGCTACATCAAGCACGAACCCGGCCCGATTCTGGACGACCGGGGCCGCAAGCTCGGCAAGCATGTGGGGCTGTCGTTCTACACGCTCGGTCAGCGCCAGGGCCTGGGCATCGGCGGGGTGAAGGAAAAGGGCGCGCAGCGCGGAGCGGGCGATCACTCGCCATGGTTCGTCGCGCGCAAGGATCTTGAAAAGAACGCCCTGCGCGTGGTGCAGGGGCACGACCACCCCTGGCTGCTCTCGCACGACCTGCAGGCCCAGGACGCGAGCTGGGTCGCAGGGCACCCACCCGCCACTGGCGCCTGCGCCGCCAAGACCCGCTACCGCCAGCAGGACGCCAACTGCAACGTGGTGCAGGCCGAGGGCGATACCTTCAGCCTGCATTTCCCCGCCGCGCAATGGGCCGTGACGCCGGGCCAGTCGGCCGTGCTGTATGACGGCGATGTGTGTCTGGGCGGCGGTGTGATTTCGGCGATGGCCTGAGATCAGTAGTCTCGCGCGACGTCGAACCACTCCTGCGCCAGCTCTTCGGTCACGCCCAATGTCTTCACTGAATCCTGTTGCGCCAACTGCCAGACGGCGTCGCCAAGATCATCGCGCTCGACGGTTTCAATATTGCGCATGGCATTGAAGACCTTGGTGAACTCCGTGATGGCGTACTGTACTGCGGCCTAGGTTCTGGCCGCATTCAACTGCTCAAGAGCACGGTCATAGGCAGCATTGGCTTTTTTGGCACTCACCGTGGGCCAGCCTGCGAACGGGCGCCCATATTCCTTGGCCCACCACTCGGGCTTGCGCAGTTGGGTGACTGAGGCATGCCCAGTCCATGGGCGCAGCTTTTCGCGGGACTTGATCTGGGCTCTCAGTCGTTTGCCTGTGGATTCCTCAACGTTGTATGCAATCAGACTGTTGAGATCGGGCCATGTCGGGACATCGGGAAGTCCAGGCAATTCGGGCATGAAGCTCAACCCGAGTGAGGTGAGCCGCGTCAATTGCGCCAATGGCGACAGGTCGGCGTATCGGCCATGGAGGTTCAGGGATTCCAACTGCGGGAAGCGCGCCAGACAATCCAGCGATATGGCCTGACTGGCCGCGGTGTTGCTGATCTCCAGCTGGGTCGTGCAGCTTTCCAGTGCTTGCATCGGCGGGATCTGAAGGGGCTTGTCCTGCATGCGCTTTCTGGTTTGGGGCCCGAGAAACAGCTTGCTGGGCAGCCGACCGGTGACGGTGATCTGCCCGAGATGTCCGCACAGCGAAAGACTTGAGATGTTGCAGTCATCCGCAAGATGAAGATGCAGTCCTCCTTGGCATTCGCTGCTCATCCAGAGGGTGAGGCTCGATATCTGCGCGCCTTGCACGTGCACATCGGTATCGGCGGCTAGCAGTGGACGCCAGCGAAGATCCTCGATCCGCCTTTGGCGCGACCAGTCAAAGAATCCCGTGTCGTTGCCCGTGTAGTAGATGAAGCGCGGCCATGGCGAGCGTGCTCCGGTTTCAAACGGGTCAAAGCAGTTCCAGTTGACTTTGGCGTCAGCAGGCAAGAACAGGTCGGCTTTGCGGTCCAGCGTTTCGGGGCCGATCTGCAAGCTGCCCATGCCCGGACTGGTCACCAGAGTGTGAGTTTGTCCTGGTGTCAGATGGATGGGAAAGCGGCCGTCCGCGCACTCCTGCCCGTTGATAACGATGGACATGTTGTGGGGTCTCCTGAGGAGAATGGGGTTTCAGAGTGCCCGCATCGACACGTGGAAATCGTGGTGCCGGGGAGTGCGGACGCGATGGGCAGTGGGAGGATGCGGCGTAGATGCGCGCCGCAGCGGGGAAGTGCACGCATCTTCCATTTGAAAATTTCGGCAGTCAATTGAAAAGAATTCCGCAGGGTGGTCTCCCTGTAGCGGGGTGTTGCATTCTCGTTTTCTCCGTGTTCCTTCCGATGGTTGCGCACTTGACGCCTCCCTAGACTCGCTCCCGCTCTGCTGAAGGCGGGTTTGCCCGCTCACGCACAGAAAAAAAGTTGCATGAAACTCAGCGACGCCCGCAACCATGGGCCGTCGGTCAGTTCACGCAATCAACTCACAACAGCTGTTTTTTTCAGTCTAAAAAGGGGCGTACAGATGATTTGGCAACAGGTCTACGATCCGTTGGGGAACATGGTGATCTCCACTTTGCTCGCAGCGATACCCGTGGTGGTGATGCTCGCGGCGCTGGGTTTCTTTCACATCAAGGCGCACATCGCCGCGGGCATGGGGCTGATCGCCGCGGTGCTGGTGGCGGTGTTTGCCTACGGCATGCCTGCGGAAATGGCGGGGCGCGCGGCGCTGTTCGGTGGTTTCACCGGGCTGCTGCCGATCGGCTGGATCGTGCTGAACATCATTTTCCTGCACCAGCTCACCGAGCAGAACGGCAGCTTCAAGGTGCTGCAGGACTCGCTCTCGGGCATCACCGAAGACCGCCGCATCCAGCTGCTGCTGATCGCGTTCTGCTTCGGCGCTTTCTTTGAAGGCGCGGCCGGTTTCGGCACGCCCGTGGCGGTGACGGCGGCGATTCTGATCGGCCTCGGCTTCTCGCCGCTGGCCGCCTCGGGCCTGTCGCTGATCGCCAATACCGCGCCGGTCGCGTTCGGCGCGCTCGGCACGCCGGTGATCACGCTGGCCAAGGTGCACGGCTACGACCTGATGGAAGTGACCGCGATGATCGGCCGTCAGCTGCCGTTCTTCTCGGTGCTGGTGCCGTTCTGGCTGATCTGGGCGTTCGCCGCTCGCAAGGGCATGATGGAAATCTGGCCCGCGATCCTGGTCGCGGGCGTGAGCTTCGCGATTCCGCAATTCCTCGTCTCCAACTACATTGGCCCCGAGCTGGTGGACATCATCGCGGCCATCGTCTCGATGATCTGTCTGGTGGGCTTTCTGCGCGTCTGGCAGCCCAAGAAGATCTGGACCTCGGCATCGCTGCGCGGCAAGGACGTGAGCGCTTCGGAAGTGAAGCCGCCGCAGCCCGTGGTCAAGCACAGCAAGCAGGCGCTGATCGCCGCCTGGACGCCATGGGTGATCCTGTCGGTCTTCGTGTTCATCTGGGGCCTGCCGTCGGTGAAGGCCTGGCTCAATGGCCTGTTCGCGCCTTCGTTCCCGATGGCCGGTCTGCACAACATGATCGAAAAGGTTCCGCCCGTCGTCACCAAGCCGACCAAGGAGGGCGCGGTCTACGTGCTGAATCTGCTGTCCGCCACCGGCACCGCTATTCTGCTGTCCGCCGTGATCAGCGGTTTCCTGATGAAGTACAACCCGGTCGCCATCGTGCGCACTTTCTTCAAGACGATCTGGCTGGTGCGTTACTCGCTGCTGACCATCGTGCTGATGCTGGCGCTGGGCACGCTCACGCGCTACTCCGGCACCGACACGACACTGGGTCTGGCCTTCGCCAACACGGGTGTGCTGTATCCGTTCTTCGGCACGCTGATGGGCTGGCTGGGCGTGGCGCTCACGGGCTCCGACACCGCATCGAACGTGCTGTTCGGCGGCATGCAGAAGGTCGCTGCGGATCAGCTCGGTCTGTCACCCAACCTGATGGGCGCGGCCAACAGCTCGGGCGGCGTGATGGGCAAGATGATCGACGCGCAGTCGATCGTGGTGGCGTCCACTGCCACGCGGTGGTTCAATCGTGAAGGGGACATCTTGCGGTATGTGTTCTTCCATTCGATTGCGCTGGCTTGTCTGGTCGGGTTGTATGTGACGATGCAGGCGTATGTCTGGCCGTTTACTTTGATGGTGGTGCATTGATGATGAGCTGATCATTCGCTGATCTGTGCTTTGGGGCTCTCTCTTCCTTTTTTTTGGAAGAGGGGGCCTTTGTGTTTTTTGTGTGTCTGCTGGGGTGTTGTTTGCGGAGGCCGGGACTGCCCCCGGCGGGGCAATCACTTTTTGCTTGCGCGCAAAAAGTAATCAAAAACGCGCTTGGAAGTCCTCCGGCGGAACTCGCTGCGTTCCTTCGTCACTCCGCTCGGACAACCGCCGGAAATCAGTCTAGAAGAGGTGGTTGCGGCACTTTGCTTCGCTCGTGCCGGGGTGTCGATGAAGTTGGGTTGGGCGCCCCATGCCCACTGCACTTTTGAGCGAGGTTGATCCAACGAGCAAATCAAAAATCGCGCAGCGCTGGCGCCCCAGCATCTCGCGAAGTCGCGAGATGCAGCACGAGCGAAGCGATGTGCCGCACATTCCTCTTATGAAAACTCTAGCTCGCGGCGGTTGCCCGAGCGGCGCGCGCAGCGCAAAGCGAGTTCTGCCGCGGGTATTGAAAAGCGCATTTTTGGTGACTTTTTGGGCAAGACCAAAAAGTTACTGCCCCGCCGGGGGCAGTCCCGGCCTCTGCAAGCAACGCCCCAGCAGCAACAAAAAAACGCCAAGGCCAACACCGCAGTCCCCCACTCCCGCAAGCGCGAAAGAGAGAAAAAAAGAGAGAAAGAGCCGACCGCCTAGGTAATAAGAAACGCCCGAAAGTCATTCACATTGGTGCGTGTCGGCCCAGTGACGACCGACGCACCAAGCGCCTGAAAAAAGCCGTGCCCATTGTTGTCGGCCAATTCTTCGGCGGGGTTCAACCCCTTCCCCCAAGCCCGCTCCAACGTCCCCGGCGTGATGATCGCGCCTGCAATTTCTTCCGCGCCATCCACCCCATCGGTGTCTGCCATGAGCGCGTGGACGTGCGGGTTGCCGCGCAGGGTGAGCAGGGCGGAGAGGAGGCATTCGACGTTGCGGCCGCCTCGGCCTTTGCCGCGCAGGGTGACTGTCGTTTCGCCGCCCGAGAGCAGCACGCAGGGCGGGGCGAAGGGTTGCGCGCGTTGCGCCACCTGCAGTGCGATGCCTGCCAGTGTCTTGCCTACGTCGCGTGCTTCGCCTTCCAAGGCGTCGCCGAGGATGTGGGCGGCGTAGCCCGCGGCGCGGGCCACCTCGGCGGCGGCTTCCAGCGCCATTTGGGGCGTGGCGGTCATGCGGGTTTCGCTGCGTGCCAGGCGCGAATCGCAGGGTTTGATGGATTCGGCCGCGTTGGCTTGCAGCAGCAGTTGCCGTGCCGCGTCGGGCAGGGCGATGTCGTATCGCTGGACGATGGCCAGGGCGTCGGCGCAGGTGGTGGGGTCGGCGACGGTCGGGCCGGAGGCGATGTTCATGGGGTCGTCGCCGGGCACGTCCGAGAGCAGCAGGGTGATCACGCGTGCGGGGTGGCAGGCGGCGGCGAGGCGGCCGCCTTTGATGGCGGAGAGGTGGCGGCGCACGCAGTTCATTTCGCTGATCGTGGCGCCGCTTGTCAGCAAGGACTGGTTGATGCGTTGCTTGTCGGCAAGCGTGATGCCTGTGAGCGGCAAAGGCAGCAGTGCCGAGCCGCCGCCGCTGATGAGGCACAGCACGGTGTCTTTGGGGCCGAGGCCGCTGACGAGGGCGAGCATGCGTTCGGCGGCGCGAAGACCTGCGGCATCGGGCACGGGGTGCGCGGCTTCGGCGATCTCGATGCGTCGGCAGGGTGCGCCGTAACCGTAGCGGGTGACGACGAGGCCTTCGAGTGGGCCTTGCCAGTGGGCTTCGACGGCCTCTGCCATGGCGGCGGAAGCCTTGCCCGCGCCGATCACGATGAGGCGGCCACCCTCATGCATTTCGTGGGCGGAGGGCAGATGCGGAGGCACGCACAGCGCCGGTTGTGCACTGGCGACGGCCGCGTCGAACATGCGGCGCAGCAGTGCAGTCGGCGGGATGGACTGCGGCGCGGTGCGTGCAGGACTCATGGTTTCTGGCCAATCTCGAAGTTGGCCATTTTCTCGAGTGCGCGCACCATGCCGGAGTGATCCCAGGCCTTGCCGCCGTATGAGACGCAGGTGCTGAACAGCTGCTGCGCGATGGCGGTGTTGGGCAGCGAGACGCCGAGGCTGCGGGCGCTGGCGAGCGCGAGGTTCAGGTCCTTCTGGTGCAGCTCGATGCGAAAGCCCGGGTCGAACGTGCGTTTGATCATGCGCTCGCCATGCACCTCGAGAATCTTGCTCGACGCGAAGCCGCCCATCAGCGCCTGGCGCACGCGCGCCGGATCGGCTCCCGCACGCGAGGCGAACAGCAGGGCCTCGCCGACGGCCTCGATGTTGAGCGCGACGATGATCTGGTTGGCCACCTTGGCGGTCTGGCCGTCGCCGTTGCCGCCGACCAGCGTGATGTTCTTGCCCATGGCGTCGAAGAGCGGCTTCACGCGGGCGAACACCGCCTCGTCGCCGCCGACCATGATGGACAGCGTGGCGTTCTTCGCACCCACTTCGCCGCCGGAGACCGGCGCGTCGAGGTAATCGCAGCCGAGCGCGTTGATGCGTCTGGCGAAGTCCTTGGTGGCGATGGGCGAGATCGAGCTCATGTCGACCACGGTCTTGCCCTTGGTGAGACCGGCGGCGATGCCGTACTCGGCGAACAGTACGGTCTCCACGTCGGGCGTGTCGGGCAGCATGGTGAAGATGATGTCGGCGCGCTCGGCCACGCCGCGCGCGTTGGTGCACTTGGTGGCGCTGGATTCGGCGATGTGATCGGGGATCTTGCCGCGCGTGTAGACATAGAGCTGGTGGCCCGCCTTGATGAGCTGCGTGGCCATGGGCGCACCCATGATGCCGAGGCCGACGAATCCGATCTTGAGTGGTGTGGTGGTCATGTGACGTGTCCTTGTCGCTGTCGTTGTCGTTGTCGTTGTCGTTGTCGTTGTTTGGGGGGCTTGTTTGCGTGTCCGTTCACTCGACGAGCGCCTGCAGCCATCCGAGGCCGGCTTCCGTCGTCGTCGCGGGCTTGTATTCGCAGCCCACCCAGCCGGCGTAGCCGATGCGGTCGAGCAGCGCGAACAGGTAGGGGTAGTGGATCTCGCCGGTGCCTGGTTCGTTGCGGCCGGGGTTGTCGGCGATCTGCACGTGGCGGATCAGTGGCAGGTATTTGGTGAGCGTGTTCGCGAGCTCGCCCTGCATGCGCTGGGTGTGATAGATGTCGTACTGCAGAAAGGCATTGGACGCATCGAGCGCCTCGAGCAGTGCCACGGCCTGCGTGGGCCGCTGAAGGTAGAAGCCGGGAATGTCGTGGATGTTTACGGGCTCGATCAGCAGATTCAGCCCCGCTCCACGCAACTGGTCTGCAGCAAAGCGAAGGTTTTCGAGAAACGTGGTGCGCAGCGCTTCGGCGGCCACGCCATCGGGGGCTTTGCCCGCCAGGCAGTTGAGCTGCTTGACGCCGAGCGCGCCCGCGTAGTCGATGGCCTTGGCCACGCCCGCGCGGAAGTCGCTCACCTTGTCGGGCTGGCACGCGATGCCGCGCTCGCCTGCGTTCCAGTCACCCGCAGGCAGGTTGTGCAGCACGAGCGTGAGGCCGTTGTCGTCAAGGCGCTGGCGGATTTCTCTCGCGGTCCATTCGTAGGGGAACATGAACTCGACGGCTTGAAATCCGGCCTGTGCGGCGCGCTCGAAGCGGTCGAGAAACGGCACTTCGGTGAACAGCATCGAGAGGTTGGCGGCAAATCGGGGCATGGCTGGCTCCTTGGTTTTCTGTTGGAAGAGTGGCGATGAAGTTCAGTCGAGCAGGCCCGCCTCCGCCAGGCCTTTCGTGCCTTGCGGGTGGCGGCATTCGATGTCTTCGAATTCGATGATGTTGTCGATCTCGGTGCCCATGGCGATGTTGGTGACGCGCTCGAGAATCACTTCGACGACGACGGGCACGCGGTGCTCGCGGGCCATGGTCTGCGCTTCGCGCAAGGTGGCATGCAGCTGGGCCGGATCGGTCACGCGCAGCGCCTTGCAGCCGAGGCCGCGCACCACCTGGCCGTGGTCGACGCCATAGCCCTTGAGGTCGGGATCGGCCACGTTGTCGTTCTCGAACGCGAGCTGCACGCAGTAGTCCATGTCGAAGCCGCGCTGCGACTGGCGGATCAGGCCGAGGTAGCTGTTGTTGACCAGCACCTGCACATAGGGCAGATTGAACTGCGCGCCGACCGCCAGCTCTTCCATGAGGAACTGGAAGTCGTAGTCGCCCGAGAGGCCAACCACCATCTTGTTCGGATCGGCAGCGACCACGCCGAGTGCCGCCGGAATCGTCCAGCCGAGCGGCCCGGCCTGGCCGCAGTTGATCCATTGGCGAGGTCCGTAGACATGCAGGAACTGCGCGCCCGCGATCTGCGACAGACCGATGGTGGAGACGAACACGGTGTCCTTGTCGAAGGCGGAGTTCATCTCGGCATACACGCGCTGGGGCTTGATCGGCATGTTGTCGTAGGCCGTACGGCGCTGCATCAGCACCTTGCGCTCGCCGCAGCGTGCGGCCCAGTCGCGGAAGTCACGCAGCCGGCCTTGCTGCCTTCGCTCACGCGCCACCTGCACGAAGAGCTCGAGCGCGGCCTTGGCGTCGGAGACGATGCCCAGATCGGGGTTGAACACGCGCCCGATCTGCGTGGGCTCGATGTCCACGTGCACGAAGGTGCGGCCCTTGGTGTAGACATCGACCGAGCCGGTGTGCCGGTTGGCCCAGCGGTTGCCGATGCCCAGCACGAAGTCGCTCGCGAGCATGCTGGCGTTGCCATAGCGGTGGCTGGTCTGCAGGCCGCACATGCCTGCCATGAGTGGATGGTCGTCGGGGATCGTGCCCCAGCCCATGAGCGTGGGAATCACCGGCACGCCGGTCAGCTCGGCCAGCTCCACGAGCAGGTCGGAGGCATCGGCGTTGATGATGCCGCCACCGGCCACGA
This sequence comes from Diaphorobacter caeni, assembly GCF_015354245.1. GTDB lineage: Bacteria > Pseudomonadota > Gammaproteobacteria > Burkholderiales > Burkholderiaceae_C > Diaphorobacter_A > Diaphorobacter_A caeni. Next base: position 238,003 of record NZ_JADKYZ010000004.1, on the reverse strand, counting down.
TCAGCGGCTTGCTCGAGCCGGCGAGCATGTCGAGCGCGCGTTCGATCTGCTTGCGCGTGGCAGCGGGCTTGTAGACGGGCAGGGGTTCGTAGGTGTCGATGTCGAATTCGATCTCGGCCATCTGCACATCAAACGGCAGATCCACCAGCACCGGGCCGGGACGGCCCGAGCGCATCAGATGAAAGGCCTGCTGCAGCACGCGCGGCACCTGCGCGGGCTCGCGCACCGTCACGGCCCACTTGGTCACCGGCTTGGCGATGGACTCGATGTCCACGGCCTGGAAGTCTTCCTTGTACAGTCGCGCGCGTGGCGCCTGGCCGGTGATGCACAGAATCGGAATGCTGTCGGCGCTGGCGGAATACAGGCCGGTGATCATGTCCGTGCCCGCTGGACCGCTCGTGCCGATGCACACGCCGATGTTTCCCGCCTTGGCCCGCGTGTAGCCCTCGGCCATGTGCGATGCCCCTTCCACATGGCGCGCCAGCACATGGGCGATCGACATGCGTTCGCGCAGCGCGGAGTACAGCGGGTTGATGGCCGCGCCGGGCACGCCGAACGCCTGGGTGATGCCTTCTTTCTCCATTACCAGCACTGCGGCCATTGCGGCCTTCATCTTTGCCATGGTGTCTCCTGCGGATTGAGTGAATGTGGATGGTGAAAAGTCGCTGCGATGCATGCGCGGTGGAATGAATCGCGGGTTGGATGGATGGTCCCGTGTTCACGCCGACAAGGGAATGCTGGTACGCTGCATGACGCTTATTCCATGGTGGAATGGGCTGCGGTGACGCTGAAGGGGCGGTTTTCCCGTCCAATCGAGACATGGACCGAATACAAGCGCTTCTTCTCTTCACGCGGGTCGTGGATCTGGGCTCGTTCAGCCGCGCGGCAGCCGAGCTGGGCATTGGCCAGCCCGCGGTGACCAAGCAGATCGCGCGCATGGAAAAGGAACTCGGCGCGCGCCTCTTGCACCGCTCCACGCACGGCGTCACGCCCACCGAGGTGGGGACGCTGTACTACGACAAGTGCAAGCTCATCGTCCACCACGACGAGGAGGCGCGCTCCGTCGCCTCGCTCATGCAGTCGCAGGTGCAGGGCGTGCTGCGCATCAGCACCTCCATCGCGTTTGGCCGTCGGGTGCTCGCGCCGATGGTGAGCGGCTTCATGCGCACGCATCCGCTGCTCAACGTGGACCTGAGCTTTGAAGACCGCTACGTGAATCTGGTGGAGCAGGGCGTGGACGTGGCGATCCGCATGGGGCGCCTGGCCGATTCATCGCTGGGCGCCACCTACCTCGGCGTGAGTCCGTGGGTGGCGGTGGCATCGCCCGACTACCTGCGCGAGCGCGGAACGCCCGAGACCCCCGCCGATCTCGCACGACACGCCGCGCTGGTCTACAGCACGGTGCAGGGCGACGCGATCTGGCACTTCAGCGCCGCACATGAGCCCACGCAGGCGATCGCGGTGAACGGCAGGCTGCGCTCGAACAATCTCTCGGCCCTGCTCGCCGCCGCCCGCGACGGCTTCGGCGTGGCCGTGCTGCCGCTCTATGTGGCCAACGACGGACTCCGCACCGGCGAGCTGGTGGCGATTCTCGACGCCTGGAGTCTGCCGAGCCAGGAGATGCACGCCGTCTACCCCTCGCCGCGCCTCGTGCCTGCGAAGGTGCAGGAGCTGGTGGTGTGGCTCAAGGGGCAGTTTCAGGGCGAATGGTTCAAGCTGCAGTCACCACCGAAACAAACGGGTGGTTCCTGAACGCCAGCAGTGGGTGGCTTTCGGGCGCGGCGTCGGTGATCAGTGTCCACGGGCGATGAATGGGTGACCAGTTCATCTGCGATTTGCGGCCCAGCTTTTCGGTCGTCGCCAGCATGTAGACCTCGCGCGTGCGACGAAACAGCTTGTCCTTGAACCATGCCTGCTCGATGGACCCTTCGCACACGCCGAACTCGGCATCGATGCCGTCGGCGCTGCTGAACACCTTGTCAAAGGTGAGGCGCTCCAGCGCCATGTCGGCGAGCGACCCGTACACGCTCATGCTGCCCGCGCGCAGCTCGCCGCCGATCAGCGTCACGGCAATGCCGCGTGCCGACAGCGTCTGCAGCGCGAGCAGGTTGTTGGTGATGACGCGGATCGAATCGTCCTTGGGGAGCTGCTGTGCGAGGGCGTCCGTGGTCGTTCCTCCATCGATGAAGAGGGTGTCGCCGGGTTCGATGAAGCCGAGGGCCCTGTGTGCGATTCGCGCCTTGCCTTCGCTGTCGTGCGACTTGCGCAGTTCCAGCGACTCCTCGGGCTCGTGGCGAATGGGGGCAGCCACTGCACCGCCGTAGACGCGCAAGAGCCTGCCGTCCTGCTGCAGCGCCTGCAGATCGCGGCGCACCGTGGCTTCGGAAATATCGAATTTGGTGCACAGCGCTGCAACATCGGCAGCGCCGGACTGCACGGCATCAAAAATGGCGTCTCGGCGTTTGGCGACCTTCATGGCGTTGGAATGCTTGGAAATGGGCAGTGGAGGAAAGCGCAGAGCTTACCGCGCCTTCCGCATCCGTCACCTGGAGATGTCGTGCGCGGCGAGGATTTCCCGCATCTGCGTTTCCTGCGCGGCGCCGATGCGCACTGGATACTTGCTGTCACCCACGTCGTAGCCGAGCAGGCGCACGGCGCGCTTGACGGCCGCAGGTGCGAAGCAGACCTTGTAGAGCGTCTCGCGCAGGCTGGTGACGGTTTCCTGCTGTTTGCGCGAGCCTTCGACATCGCCCGCTTTGAACCGCGTCCAGATGCTGTTGATCTCACGCGGCGCCACGTTGGCCAGACCCGATACTGCACCCGCGCAACCGTCCACGAAGCCCTGATGGATCAGGCTGTCGGGGCCGTTGAACACCGCGAAGCCGTCGATCTCTCTGGCCACGCTGATGAATCCGGTGAGACTTTCATAGGTGCCCGCGCTGTCCTTGATGCCAGCAATGTTGGGGTGCGCGGCGAGACGGCGTGCGGTTTCCGGCGCAATGGTGTTGCCGGTTCGTGCGGGGATGTTGTAGAGATAGACCGGCACCTCGAGCGCGTCGGCGATCGTGCTGAAGTGGTAGTGCAGGTCTTCCTGCGAAAGCGGAACGAACCAGGGCGTGATCGCGGCGACGGCGTCCACGCCGAGGCCGGCGATGAAGCGGCCCGCGCGCACACATTCGGCGGTCGATACTTCGCCCACATGGCCCACGACGGGCACGCGGCCAGCGACCTGCTCCATCGTCACCTCGGCCACGCGGCGTTTTTCGGCTTCGGTCAACGCGAAGAATTCGCCGTTCGTGCCTCCGCAGAAAATGCCGTTGCCTGCGGATATCTGGCGTTCGACCTGTTCGCGGAAGGCGGTTTCGTTGAACTGATCCTCCGTGTCCACCGGCGTGATGATGGCGGTGAGGATGGCTTCGATTTTCGGGTTGTGATTGGCCATGGCGGGATGCTGGATTTCAGTGAAAGAGCTTGAGGTAGATCTGTTCGATGTCGTCGCCGGACACCTGGCCCGGCACGTTCCTGATGAGGCGCTGCACATCGAGTGCGGCCTTCACCAGATCGGGCAGATGCTTGCGGCCAATGCCCAGTTCCTGCAGGCTGGCGGGCAGCTTCAGGCGGCGCACGAGATCCGAGAAGTACTGCACCAGCGCACGCGACTTGGCGTCGTCGTCGAGAGCGAGGTCGACCCCTGGAACCAGCTCGTAGGCGCGTGCCAGCTTGGGCACGGCCAGCGGGCGAACCCATTCGAACACGGGCGCGAGCAGGATGGCGTTGGCCACGCCGTGCGGGATGTGGTATTTGCCGCCCAGCGGGTACGACATCGCATGAACCAGGTGCGTGCCCGCATGCGCGATGCATGCACCGCCGTAGTACGAGGCCCAGAGCATGTTGAGCTTGGCTTCGAGGTTGTCCGGCTGCTCGACGGATGTCTCGATGGTCTCGAACAGCTTCTTCATGCCGATCATCGCGTAGTTGTCGCTGACCGGATTGGCGATGCTCGCAGTGAAGCATTCGATCAGGTGGCACAGCGCATCCACACCGGTGGACGCAGCGATCCTGTGCGGCATCGTGGTCGTGAGCTCGGGCGCGAGCGCCACGTAGTCGGGCAGCAGTGCGGGCGAGATGATGCCCTGCTTGGTCTCGCGCGCGGGGATGGCGAGGATGGCATTGGGCGTGGCCTCCGAGCCCGTGCCTGCAGTGGTCGGCACCATGAGCGCCTTCACGCGCTGGGTGACCTTGGTTCCGGCCAGCAGGTCGTCGAGCGTGGGTGATTCGGGATGCGCCAGGGCGGAGAGCAGCTTGGCCACGTCGAGCACGCTGCCGCCGCCCACGCCGATCACGAACTCCACGCCGGTGAGCGGCAGCTTTTCGGTGATGCCGCGTACATCGGCGTCGGACGGCTCGGGCGGCACATCGTCGATCACCAGCACGTCATGCGCGTGGCCCTTTACGTGTGCGAGCAGCGTCTGCACGCCCGCGATCTGAATGATGTTCCTGTCACTGACGAACAGCACCTTGCTGCGACCCTTGACCAGATAGCCGATGTCGTCGAGTACTTTGTGGCCGCTCAGGACCGTGCTGTGGATATGCATGAGTGTTCCTTCGTGTTCTTGTGTGGGGAATGCGTTCAGCGGCGGGTGGCGAGTTCCGCGCCTTGGCGCAGCGCTTCGAGCAGGCTGCGCTCGTCGGCAACCCCCTTGCCCGCGATGTCGAATGCCGTGCCGTGGTCGACCGAGGTGCGGATCACATCGAGGCCGACGGTGATGTTCACGCCCGCTTCAAGGCCGAGCACCTTGACCGGGCCATGGCCTTGGTCGTGGTACATGGCGACGACGAGATCGAAATCGCCCCGACCTGCGCGGAAAAACAGAGTGTCGGCGGGCAGCGGACCCTCGATGTTCATGCCTTGGCCCTGCAGCTTCTGCACGGCGGGGATGATCTTTTCCTCCTCTTCGCCATAGCCGAAGAGACCGTTCTCGCCCGCATGCGGATTGATGCCGCAGACGGCGATGCGCGGGTTCTCGATCCTTGCCTTGCGCAGCGTGTCGTAGCCGCGCTGGATGGTGCGTTCGACGAGACCCGGCTCGATCCTGCGGATCGCGTCGAGCAGGCCGATGTGCGTGGTCACGTGGATCACGCGCAGGTTGGGCGCGACCAGCATCATCGAGACCTCGTCGACGCCCGTGAGATGCGCGAGCATTTCCGTGTGTCCGGGGAATTTGTGGCCACCTGCGTGCAGCGCCTCCTTGTTCAGCGGTGCGGTGCAGATCGCGTCGATTTGCCCTGCCTTGGCGAGCTCGACAGCCTTGTCGATGAAGCGGAATGCCGCATCGCCCGCCGTCGCCGACAGCTTGCCGAAGGGCAGGTCGGCCGGGATCAGCGGCAGGTCGATGCAGTCGATCACGCCGTGCTCGAAGCGGGCGTCGGCCAGGTCTCTCAGGGGTTGCACGCGCACGTTCAGGCCGAGCAATTCATTGGCGGTTTTCAGCCTGCGCGCGTCGCCGATGACGACGGCGCGCGCCATGCCGTAGAGCGCGGGATTGGCGAAGCTTTTGACGATGATTTCCGGGCCGACGCCAGCGGCGTCGCCCATGGTGATTCCGATAACGGGAAGATGTGCGCTCATGATTCCTCTGTGGGTGACTGTGGCTTGGCGTGAATGGCAAGAATGGCGCGGTGCAGCGATTGCGCGTTTCCGAACGCGCCTGCCTTGGTGGCGATCCACTGCGGCGTGGGGGCGGATGCGTTTTGCGACAGCACGACGCCGGGCTCGCTTTCCGCACGCACATGCAGGCGCCGGATGCCGAGCCGCTGCAGCACGGCGCGCGCGGTCTCGCCGCCGGTGAGCACCAAGCCAGCGGCCTGTGCGCACGCGGTGCTCAGTACCTGGGCCAATCGCGCCGCCAGCTGCGGGCCCTGTGCGGGATCGAGTGATGCATCGGTGCCGACGAAGACAGCAACGTCCAGGCCTTGTGCCATTTCCTGCAGCAGCGTGTGCTGAAGGCGTTGAAGCTGTGGCTCGTCGTGCGAAGCCGAGTGGCGCAGCAGCGCGGGCGCGATTTCGTGAACGCGAACATGGGGCTGTGCCGCCAGAAAGCGCAACTGCTCGCGTGCGACGGATGACATGCTGCCGACCAGCGTGACGGTGCCGCCTCGATGAGCCGTGCCTTGAACGCGGGGCGGTGGTGCGTCGTCTGGCGTGCTCGACAGACGGGCGATGGCATGGCTGAGACCTGCGGAGCACACGCTGAAGGCATTGCTGACTTGGGCGCTGGCCTGGGCCAGCGTCTGCAGATCCGCATCGCTTGCCACGTCGAACACCAGTGCCTGTACGCCACGTGCCTGCGCTTGCTGGATGTGCTGAACCACCGCGTCCATGCCCTGCGCAGTGAGGCTCGACGCCACGGATTCCGTGCGCAGGCCCAGATGGCTCAGCATGTGCGCGGGGCGATCTTCCTGCTGGGCGTGTTCGAGTTGCCAAGTGTCGGTTTCGGCAAGGCGCTGGCCGTGCACCAGCACGATGCCATCGACCAGTGTCCGCCCCATGGCGGGAAACGAAGGGATCACCAGCGCGATCTGACCGAGCGCGGCATGCAGGAACGCCACGTCGGCCGCCCAGCCGCCGCGAAGGGTGGAGTCGATTTTCTTGAGCACCGTGCGGCCCGTGCCATGCGACCGCAGAGCGCTGTCCAGCTTGGCGGCGGATTGCTCCGCGCCGTCGCGTCGGCTGTCGGTGTCGATGGTCAGCACATCGGCAGGCTCATCGTTTGGGGTGGCACGCTCGTCAGCGTCCAGAAGCACCTGCGTTCGCCAGCCAGCCGCCGCAAAACCGGCTGCGCAGTCCGCCGCGCCGGACAAATCGTCGGCAAGGATCAGGTACTGGCGGTAGGCGACGACGGTTGGAGGGTTCACTGCATTGTGTTTCAAAATTGATTGATTCAATCATAATTGATCGAAACTGATTGAAATCAAGGGATAACCCCAATCAACTCGATCATTTCCTGCATGATTCGGGTTTGATTTGGCGGATTTCATGGATGTATAGGTCCCGATGGGGTTGCAAAAAGGATGATGAATACAGTTCTCACATCGGGGAAAATCCTGATTGGAGAGAGTTCGGAAACAATGTCTGATCGGTTCATTCAAAAAATTGATTGATAAATGATCGAAACGATCAATAGGCATGTGCGAATCTGCATGACAAACAGGCGGTTCGGCATGCAGGCAAATGAACTGACAGAGCACCGACATTCCACCTTTGAGGAGCAACGCATGACATCCACTCGCCCTACGCGCCGCGCCATCGCTCGCCGCACCCTGATCGCCAGCAGCCTGCTGCTTGGCCTTGCACCACTGGGTTTTGCTGCAGACCCGTACCCCAGCAAGCCCATCACGCTGATCGTTCCGTATCCGGCGGGCGGCGCCAACGACGCGGTGGCGCGCATCGTCGGGCAAAAGATGGGAGAGCTGCTCAAGCAGTCCGTCATCGTGGACAACCGCGCAGGTGCGGGCACGACGATCGGCACGACCCTCGCCGCCAAGGCGGCGCCCGACGGCTACACGCTGGTGCTCGGCTCGCTGTCCAGCCACGCGATCAGCCCGCACCTGTATCGTCAGCCGGGCTACGACGCGATGAAGGATTTCGCTCCCATCGGCATGATCGGCGAGGCGCCCATCGTGCTCGAAGTGGCGAGCGATTCGCCTTTCAAGAGCCTCAAGGAAATCACCGACCAAGCCAAAAAGGAGCCCGGCAAGCTCACCTACGGATCGGCGGGCAACGGCTCGCCACTGCATCTGGGCGCGGAACTGTTCAAGCGCGCCTCGACCGTGGAGCTCACCCATGTGCCCTACAAGGGGGGCAATGCGCACACCATGGACTTGATGGGTGGGCGCATCGACATGATCTTCGACACGCTCACCAGCGCCACGCCGCTGATCGCATCGGGCAAGGTGCGTGCGCTGGCCGTCGCCAGCCCGGAGCGCCTTCCCGAGATGCCCAACGTGCCGACGTTTGCGGAAAGCGGTTATCCCCACTTCGTGGTGAATGCCTGGTATTCGCTGTACGCACCCGCCAAAGTCAGTCCTGAAGTGCTGTCCAGGCTGAACAAGGCACTCAACGATGCGCTCGCAGACCCCGACGCCAAGGAGCGCCTTGCGAAGCTGGGTGTGCGCAGCAAGGCCAGCACGGCGGCTGAACTGGGCAAGTTCACCAAGGCCGAACTGGATCGCTACGGCACGGTGATCAACAGCATCAACCTCAAGATTGATTGAACCCGAGGGAGTCTGAAATCATGAACAAGAGAAACGCGCTGGCGGCACTCGCCGCTGCGATCCTGAGTGCCCTTGCACCCCAGGCAAGCGCGCAAAACGACAAACCGCTCGTGAAGATCGTCGTGCCGTTCAATCCGGGCGGCGGCTCCGACCTTTTCGCACGTTTGATCGCACCGGGCCTGTCGGATGCGCTGGGCGCTTCGGTGATCGTGGAAAACCGCCCCGGTGCAGGTGGTGTGATCGGCGCGGATTTCGTCGCCAAATCCAGGCCCGACGGCCGCACGTTGCTGCTGTCGGATGCGTCGGCCTATTCGATCAACCCGTCGCTTTACCCGAACCTGCCCTACAAGGCGAGCCAGCTCGCGCCGGTGGTGGACGTGGCGCGCTTTGCCAACGTGCTGGTCGTTCCCGAGAAGTCGGCCACCCCCACGATGGCCGACATCATCAGGGCCGCGAAGAAGGATCCGGGCAAGTTCACCATCGCCTCATCGGGCAATGGCAGCAGCACGCATCTGACCTCCGTGATGATGCAGCGCATGGGCGACTTCTCGCTCACGCATGTGCCCTACAAGGGCAGTGGTCCGGCGTTCACCGACCTGATCAGCGGCCATGTGGACATGATGTTCAGCGGTCTGCCGGCAGTCTCCGAATACATCAAGGGCCACAAGCTCAAGGCCGTGGCGATTGCCGCGCCCAAGCGCTCACCGTTCGCGCCCGACGTGCCGACGATGAACGAGGCCGGCATTCCGGGTTTTGAATCCTTCATCTCGCAAGGCCTTTTCGCACCCGCCGGCACGCCGCAGGAAACGGTGGCGAAGATCAACGTCGCGGTGAACCAGCTGCTGCGCACCGTCGAGATGACCAAGCGCCGCGAACAACTCAAGGCCGAGTTCCAGCCGAACAGCGCTGCGGAATACAAACAATGGCTGGACGCGCAGTCGCTGACCTGGGCGAAGATCATCAAGGACGCCAGCATCACCATTGATTGACGGAAAAGGTGGAAGCGTTGCGGCTAACGCCTCCTTTGGAATGAACACAACGGCGGTGATTGGAATCACGGCCGTTTTGTTTTTTTAGCGTATTGGCGCGCTTATCGACTGGAAGTCGCACCGACGTATCCGTCGCCGCCTGCACGGCTTGCGCGTGCGTTCATGCCCGAGAGAAACGTGAAGATGATGAGTCCGTAGGCGAGCACCATACAAGCCAGAACTACCATGCCGGCAGCGTAGTTGCCGAAGGCGTCTCGGGCCCAGCCTGTGAGGTAAGGGCCGACAAAACCACCCAGATTGCCGACGGAGTTCACCAGTCCGATGCCTGCTGCCGCAGCGGCTCCTGTCAGGAACATGGTGGGCAACGGCCAGAACAGGATATTGCTCGACAGAATGCCCGATGCGGCAATGCACAGGCCGATCAGCCCCGTTGCGGGAGAGGGCGAGAAACCAGCGACCAACAGGCCGACGGCTCCGATCGATGCAGGCAGCAGAATGTGCAGACGTTTTTCTCCGGTCTTGTCGGAGTGGCGTGCGTTCAGCACCATGCAGATGCCGGCGCAGAGATAAGGAATGGCAGTGAGCAGGCCGGATTGTGTATTGGAGAGGCCGCCGAATCCCTTGATGATTTGCGGCATCCACAGCGTCACGCCGAACAGCGCCGTGATGTTGCAGAAGATCGCAAACGAGAGCAGCAGGACTTTGCCATTCACGAGAGTTTGCATGACGCTGTACTGACCCTTGCCCTCCTTCTGTCGGCGTTCCTGATCCAGTGTCTGGACCAGCCATTGACGTTCGTTGGCATCCAGCCATTTTGCTTTGGCGGGTGAGCTTTCGAGCTTGAAGAATGCGATCACTCCGACAACGACAGCCAGTGCGCCTTCGATCAAGAACATCCATTGCCAACCGTGAAAGCCAGCGAAGTTGTTCATGTACGCGATGATGGCCGTGGACACAGGGGCGCCAATCAGCACGGAGACAGGCAGCCCCAGAATGAAGATGGCGGTGGCACTTGCCAGTACGCGAGCAGGGAACCACAGGCTCAGGTAAAGCACGATGCCCGGGAAGAATCCAGCCTCGGCCACTCCCAGCAGAAAACGCATGACATAGAACGACATCTCCCCGCCCACGAAGGCGAACCCGGCGGAGATGATGCCCCATGTGACCATGATGCGGGCAATCCAGATGCGTGCTCCAACGCGGTGAAGAATCAGGTTGCTGGGCACTTCGAAGAGGAAGTAGCCAATGGAAAAGATGCCCGCGCCAAAGCCGAAGATCTTGGCGGAAAACGCCAGCGTTTCATTCATGTGCAACGCGGCAAAGCCCACGTTTACGCGGTCGAGAAAGGCGACGATGTAGCACAGTACGAGAAAAGGAAGAATGTTCCAGTACAGCTTGTTGATCGTCGATTTTTCCGTTTGTGATGTGTCCATTTTGTCTCCGTAATTTTTCTGTTGAGTTTGGGAAAGGATCAATCTGCGTAGCCGGGCGAGACCTTGTCCAGCCTTCTCAGCAGCGATGGCCATTCACGTGAATTGGTTTTCATCAGATCGCGTGTCCATTGCTCACTGGTGATTTTTGCAAGCGTGTCATCGGGCATGCGAATGGTTCGACCGGCTGCCAGCACCTGCATTTGCACGCGCGCTGCCTTTTCGAGGTAGAACATTTCGACGAAGGCATGACCCACGGAGCGACCTACGGTCAAGGTTCCGTGATTGCGAAGGATCAGCGCGGCCGCGTTGCCGAGATCGATGACGAGACGTTCGCGCTCGCCATGTGTAAGCGCAATTCCTTCATAGTCGTGATAGCCCACGCGTCCGTAGAAGCGCAGCGCATGCTGGTTCAGCGGCAGCAGGCCTTCTTCAAGGCACGACAACGCCATACCGGCTTCGGTGTGAAGGTGCATCACGCATTGCGCGTCTTCTCGTGCGGAATGGATGCCACCGTGGATGACGAATCCAGCGGCGTTCGGCGGCATCAGGGACTCCCCGATCACATTGCCCTCCAAATCGATCTTGACCAGATTGGACGCTGTGATTTCGTCGAAAGCGAGCCCGAGTGGATTGACCAGAAAGTGGTGCTTGTCTCCGGGAACTCGCGCTGACAGATGGGTGTAGATCAGATCATCCCAACCAAAGAGGGCGCAAAGACGATATGCGGCAGCAAGGTCGGTTCTCACTGCCATCTCCGCTGCGCTGACCGGACTGTCGTCCTGCAAATGATGAACTGGCAGGTCAAATGATGAATATGATGTGTCGGTCTCCCGCATCTTGTTTCGGCTCCTCGGTGGTATGCGTGCGATTTGATGTGTTTAATTAATGAACTAAACGTTCAGTATTTGAAATCATGAAAAAGACAAAGTCAAGTGAGGCTGTTGAATCAGTACGTCCGAAAACCGGTGGGCGTGGACGAAAGCGCAGCGCGGCCGTGGAAGAGTCGGTGCTGGATGCAGCTTATGAACTGCTGTCGAAAGAAGGCTTTCATGCCACGACGGTGGAGGCGATCGCCGCCAAAGCGCAGGTCAGCAAAGCCACTATCTACAAGTGGTGGCCGAACCGTGCAGCGGTCATCATGTCCGCGTTTCTTCGCGAGGGTGCCAAGTCGCTTCCCTATCCCGAGGAGGTCACATTGCAGAGCGTGCTGGCTCGACTGATGCAGATGGCCTACGAGTTCACCGGCATCTTGGGTGCCATGGTCAAGGCATTGATTGCTGAAAGCCAGTCCGATCCCGAAATCGCCCAGGCATTTCGCGATGGCTACATCGCCGAGCGCCGAAAGCAAGGGGTGGAAATTGTCATCGATGCGATGAAGCGCGGGCTCATCAACAAGGCGGACCCCAACGTGGTCCTGGATCTGTTGTATGCACCGCTGTATTACCGCTTGTTGGTGGGGCACCAGCCGCTGACCAGCGAATTCGTGCATGAACATGTCGCTCTCGCGATGAAAGGACTGGAGCGGGTGCCCAATTCGATTGACCTGGCGATTCCTCCTCCTACACCGTCTCCCGCGCATTCCAAAAAGCCCACGGCGAAGAAATCGAGGACTGTTGCGAAGGTGACACGCTGACCTATCCGCAATTTGACGTCTTACGATGATTTAATAAACTAAACGTTTTGTTTAGTAATTAATTCGAATGGACGCCATATGAATTCAGGAGACAAGACTGGCCAAGGACAGGAACGACGCAAGCGTGGTGGTGCGTGCGTTGTGGTGACGGGGGCGGGAGGCGGTATTGGCGCAGCCGTGGCAAAGCGTTTGCATGCGGATGGCTGGACGGTCATTGCCACCGACATGAGCGTGGAGGCATTGGAGGCGTCACTGACGCAGGACGAGCGCATGGTCTTCGCATCGCTCAATGTGTCTGACAAGGAGCAGATCGAACACTTGGCGGCAATGCTGAACGCACGTGAGGGTGGAGTGGCGGGTCTCGTAAACATTGCAGGTGTGCTGCAGGACGTGAAACCGTTGCTGGAAATGGATCAGGAAGTGGCGCGCCGCATCTGGGATGTGAACTACTTCGGTGCGGAAAACTGCATCAAGGCGTTGGTGACGTCCATGATCGCGGGTGGTGGCGGATCCATCGTGAACATCACTTCCATCAACGAACTGCGCCCATTGCCACTGCATTCCTACGCACCATCGAAGGTGGCACTGGGAGCGCTTACGGCGTTGGCTGCGGGCGAGTTTGGCCCCAGGGGGGTGCGCGTCAACTCGGTGGCCCCTGGATTCACGCTGACGCCTATTTTCCGAGGCAAGCTGGAGTCAGGAAAACGCGATGCAGGAACCATCGAAGATCACACGGCCATGGGCCGTCTGGTGGAGACATCCGAGATCGCGTCGACAGTCAGCTTTCTCATCGGTGACGATGCAAGCGCCATCACCGGCGTTTCTCTCCCGGTGGATTGCGGCTGGTTGGCTACTTCGCACTGGATGAACTTTCGCGAACTGAGCGCAGCCTGATCAATGCGCCAACCCCGGATGCCATGAGGGATTACTTGCGCAACATCTCGCCCGCCTGATCCGCTGGCAGCGCCTTGGCGTAGAGGTATCCCTGCCCGATCCAGCAGCCTGCCGTCTGCAGCACGAGGCTTTGCTCCTGCGATTCGATGCCTTCGGCGACGATGTCCAGTGACAGGTCGGCGGCGAGTTGGCACATGGCCTTGACGATGGCGCGGATGGATTTGTCCTTGGGCGTGCGTTGCACGAAATCACGGTCGATCTTGATGCAGTCGACGGGGTAGTCGCGCAGGTCGGTGAACGACGAATGGCCGGTGCCGAAGTCGTCGAGCGCGATCCGGATGCCGGCTTCCTTCAGCAGGCGCAGCGCGCGGGCGACGTATTCGGAGCCGCGTTCGCCGAGCACGTATTCGGTGATCTCCAGCTCGATGAGGTGGTGCGGAATGCGGTGCAGCGCGAGGCGCTTGAGAAAGCGCTCGGCAAAGTCGTCGCGCAGGAACTCGACCGGCGCGACGTTGATCGACACCGGCAGCAGCGTGAGACCCTCGTCGATCCATCGGGCCATGTCCGAGAGCACCTTGGTCTGCATGGCGTTGCCGATGCGGGTGGCGAGCTCGTAGTCCTTGAAGGCTTCGAGCACGGTCGTGGGGCTCTGCAGGCCGTGCACCGGATCTCTCCAGCGCAGCAGGGCCTCGAAGCCGACGGCCTCGCCGGTGTGCAGGTTCACCTTGGGTTGGTAGTGCGGGACGATGAGGTCGTCGCGCACGATCAGGTGCGCCTGCGCAACCTGCAGGGCGGCGTATTCGGCGGCGTCGTGCATGTCGCTGCTGAACATGCGCACGCCGCCACGGCCTGCGGCCTTGATGTCGTTGAGCGCGGTGTCGGCGCACTTGAGCAGACCAGCCGTGTCCTTGGCGTCGCGCGGGAACAGCGCACAGCCGATGCTCATGCCGCCGTTGATCACCTTGCTCGCGTAGTGGATGGGTTCGTTGATCTGCACGCGCACCTGTTCGGCCACGCGCAGCAGTTCGGTCTCGTCGGTGACGTCGTTGACGACGATGGCGAACTCGTCACCCCCGAGCCGCGCGAGCAGCGCCCTGGGTGGCAAATGCGCGGTCAGGCGCTTGGCGAGCACGCGCAGCAGGTGGTCGCCCGCCGTGTGACCGAGGGTGTCGTTGACCTGCTTGAAGTGGTCCAGATCGATGAGCAGCAGGCCGAAGGACTGCTTCTCTTCGCGGCAATGCTGGATGAGGTTGCGCACCTTGTTCTTGAAGGCGCGGCGGTTGGGCAGGCCGGTGAGGTCGTCGGTGTCGCTGGCGATGCGCAGGCGTCGCTCGGCCTCCTTCTGCAGCGTGACGTCGCGCGAGACGCAGAGAATGCCCGAGGTGCTTCCGTCGGCCGCTTGCATCGGGGTGAGGATGTTGTCCCAGTGCTGCGGTTTCTGGCCGGGGATCACGCTCATGCCGGCGAAGCGGACGTTCTTGCCGGTGCGCGCCACGCGCAGCGCCCGTTTGCCGCGCACACGGATGTCGCCGGGCAGCAGGTTCAGCCATTCCATGCCGAAGCCGGAGTCGGCCGCCACGCCGAGCGCGTCGCAGCCGGATTTGTTCATGTGGGTGAGCGCGCCGTCGGGGCGGATGATCTTGATGCAGTCCACGCTCACGTCCAGCATCTTGTTGCGCATGCGCACGTTTTCGCTGAGCAGTTGGCGCGCGATCATGTGTTCGTGCACGTCGCTGCAGGTGATGAGCGAGACGCCAAGGTCGTCCGCCTCGGGGCTGGCCGACTGGATATGGCACCAGCGGTACATGTCGTCATGGTGCTGCAGCCGGTAGTCGTGAGTGAAGGCGTCGCCGCGCTCGAGGAACTGCTGCCACAGCAGCCGGGCCTGGTGCTGGTCTTCGGGATGCAGACAGCTCAGCCAGTCGTGCGCCAGCAACTGGCGCGCGCTCTGGCCGGTGAACTGCTGCCAGGCGAGGTTGTAGTGGCTCTCGCCGGTGGCGTGAACGTGGACCCAGGTGGGCTGGGGCAACAGGTCCAGCGTCTGGAGCATGCCGGAGACGAGGTGGTGAGCGCGGGAGGCGAGCGGCTGCCCGTCGGGCCGGACCGGGCTCAATGGCGTCGGCGCAATGATGAAGCCTTCGGCTCCGATTCCCGGTTTGTTGACCTGCCTGACCATCGTGACTCCCAAAACCCCAGCATGCAAGACTGCGGGGCATCCTTGTCGTAACGCCACCATGACAGAGGATACAAATGTTTATATATGCTTGCCAAGCCAAGGGAGAACATGTATCCGAATGGTCCGCTGTGAGCGGTCGATTGTGTTAATGCATGTTCACAATTTCAGGCTGCAAAAGACAACAAACCCGTGGGCCTTTCGGCGTCACGGGTTGTCTGGATGCTCTGGATGGGGACCAAAACCAGGACCCGAAGGTCCCTTGAACGCGGCTTTTTAGAATGGAATGTCGTCGTCCATGTCGTCGAAGCCGGAATTCGCGCGCGGGGCCTGCTGCACCGGTGCGGGGGCTGGACGTGGAGCGGGTGCCGGAGCGGGACGAGCCGCCATCGGGGCGGGGGCCGCGCGGCGCTGTGGGGCTGGCGAGGGGGCTGCGTCGTAGCCGCCGTCGTTGCCACCGCCGTAGCCGCTGTCGTCATATCCGCCCTGACCGCCACCGCCGTTGCCGCCGCCCATGCCCTGACGGCTGCCCAGCATCTGCATCTGGTCAGCGCGGATTTCGGTGGCGTAGCGTTCCTGGCCGCTCTGGGGGTCGGTCCACTTGCGGGTGCGCAGGCTGCCTTCCACGTAGACCTGCGAGCCCTTGCGCAGGTATTGGCCGGCGATTTCGGCCAGGCGACCGTTGAAGACGACGCGGTGCCATTCGGTGGCTTCGCGGTTTTCGCCGGTGTTCTTGTCGCGCCAGCGGTCGGTGGTGGCGATGGTGACGTTGGCGACCTGATCGCCGCTCGGGAAGGTGCGCATTTCGGGATCACGTCCCAGATTGCCGACGATGATGACTTTGTTGACGGATGCCATGCTGCAGATACCTTCAAAAATGTTGAATCTGCGCGCCAAATGGAGTTTGAGTAGCGCGCCTGAACGGGGGATTGTGCACCAAGCCGGGAGCGGACGGGGACCGCTTTTTTTGCGGCCCTCAGTGCGCGGCAGGAATATTCTTCGCGGCGCTCTCGCTGGTGGCTTTGGCGGCCTCGGCGCGGCCGATGGGGCGCAGCGGCCAAGTCACCAGCAGCCAGGTCGCGCACATGGCCGCCGTCACGCCAAAGAGGCCGGGGGCGCCCAGCGACTTGATCAGCAGCCCGCCAAGCGCACCGCCCGCGAACAGGCCCAGCGACTGCAGCGTGTTGTAGCTGCCAAGCGCCGCGCCGCGCAGATGGGCCGGAGCCATGCGGGAGACCAGGCTGGGCTGCGTCGCCTCAAGGGCGTTGAAGCCGCAGAAGAACACGAACAGCACCACGGCCATCACCATCAGTGAGGGCGTGCTGCCGCTGGCGAACAGCACGCCGAGCGCGATCTGCACCACCAGAATCAGCCCGATCGCCCCCAGCAGCGCAGCGCGCAGGCGGCCCTTGCGCTCCATGGAGAACAACGCGCCCATGGCGACGAACGACAGCACGACGGCGGGGAGGTAGATGTGCCAGTGTTCGCTCTTGGGCAGGCCGGCCTGCACGATGAGCATGGGCACGGCCACCCACATGGACATCTGCACGGTATGCAGCACGAAGACGCCGAGATTCAGGCGCAGCAGGTCGGGGTGCTTCCACGCGTCGACGGCGCGGCCACGCGGCTCGTTGGCATGTTTGGCGGGTTCGGGCGGCACCACCCAGATCACCACGGCGATGCCGGCCAGCGCGAGCGCGCAGGTCAGGCCGAACAGGCCGGAAAGTCCCACCAGCGAGGTGAGCGCGGGCGCCGCCACCAGCGCCACGGCGAACATCAGGCCGATGCTGCCGCCCACCATCGCCATGGCCTTGGTGCGCACGCCGTCGCGCGTCTGGTCCGCGAGCAGCGCGGTGACTGCGGCGGACACCGCACCCGCGCCCTGCAGCGCACGGCCGATCAGCAGGCCGGTGAGCGAGTCCGCCAGAGCGGCGAGCAGGCTGCCCGCTGCAAAAACAAGCAGTCCGAAAACGATCACGCGCTTGCGCCCGAAGCGGTCGGACGCCATGCCCAGCGGCAGCTGCAGAAAGGCCTGCGTGAGCCCGTAGATGCCCATGGCCAGCCCGACCAGCGCGGGATCATCGCCACCGGGGTACTTGCGCGCCTCGAGCGCAAACACCGGCAGCACCAGGAACAGCCCGAGCATGCGCAGCGCAAAGATCAGCGCGAGGCTGATGCTGGAGCGGCGCTCCAGCGGCGTCATCTTGGTGGAGCTTTGGGGGGAAGGCGAAGAGTGATCCGACACGGGCGGGCAAAGAGAGTGGGGTGTGCGGGGCGGTCCCCGTCGCTGGTTGAGTTGGGATGGAATGACGTGGCAGATTTTGCCATGCCCACGTCCTGTCTCCTTTGATGCAGGATTTCAGCGCAGATGGCGCTGCGCCATCACCACCACCGCGGCGACTGCGGCCACGGCGGCGAGCCACTGGTAGAGGCTCTGGCAGGCCAGAAGCAGCGCCTGCTGCTCGACGATGGCATTCAGCTGGACGAGCGCTGCGGTGTGGGCCTCCGCGACCGAATAGCCGAGTTGCTCGAAATGCGCCTGCGTGCCGTCCAGCCATGACACGGCGGCGGGGTTGGACGGCGTGACGCGCTCAATCAGGTGGCCGTGCTGGATGAAGCGGCTGTCCTGCAGCGCGACGGCGGCGACGGCCGAGGCGAACGAGGCCATCATCTGGCGCATGATGTTCTTGCTCTGGTAGCCCTTGGCGAAATGCCTGGCCTCCAGCGCGCGGAAGGTGAGCGCGGCCACGGGCAGCACCATCAGCACGCCGAAGAAGCCCTTGATGACGAGCGCGCCGCAGAGCGCGCTGATGGGGGCGTCAGGCGGCACGCTGCTGAGCCAGAACGCGGCGCCCGCCATGGCGACGCAGCCGGCCATCATCAGCGCCCGCTTGTTGGTGACCTTGGCCGCGTACTTGATGTAGAGGATCGCGACCATCAGGCTGATGAGCGCCGAGAAGCTGTTGAGCCAGCCGGTGGTGATCAGCGGAATGTGCAGGCCCTGCTCGGCGAACTGCGGGAACAGGTAGTTGCTGAAATTGACGATGAAATAGTAGAGCGCATACAGCGCGATGCCCACGAGAAAGCCGGGGTGGGTGAGGTCGCGCAGGTGCAGCAGCGGCTCGTCATGCTTCCACTGATGGATGCCGAAAAGGCCGAGCAGCAGCACGCCCGTGAGGATCACCAGGGCGAGTCGCCCGGGGCTGTCGAACAGCTCATACCGGGCTTCGGAAAAGCTCCATTGCACGCAGCCGATCGCCAGCACGAAGAGCAGCACCGGCGCGACCGAGAACTTCACCGGCGTGCTGCTGCGGCCGAGGTGCCGGGGCAGCAGCCCGCGCACGCCCGCCGCGATCACCGCCGCCAGCGGCAGCACGGCCCAGAATATCCAGCGCCAGCCCCAGTTCTCCACGAGCCAGGCCGACAGCACTGGCCCGACCGCGCCCACGCCGAAGATGCTGAGCATGTAGACCCGAGTGGCCTTGGGCCGCAGCGCGGGCGAGAACAGCATCGGAATCAGCACCCGCGTGCTGATGAAGAACGCGCCGCCGCCCAGGCCCTGCACCAGCCGCGCGGTCGTGAGCTCCGCCAGATTGCCCGCGCTGGCCGACGCTAGATCGCCGAGCGCATAGAGCAGCAGCGCCGCGAGCAGATAGTGGCGGTAGCCGAAATGCCGCGAGAGCCATTGCTGCATGGCGATCATGAGCATGCTGCCGATGGCGTAGGCCGCCTGCACCTGTGCGAACTCGCGCGGCGCCACGCCGATGCCGCCCAGAATGTGGGACGAGGCGAAGACGAACATGCCGTTTTCAAGAAACTCCATGCCCGCGAGCGCGCCCAGCAGCCACATGAGCAGAAGCTGCTTTTCACGGTGCAGAAAATGCTGCCAGCGTGCGGCCTGCATGGTGCGCTACTCCGTGTCGATGGCCCCGGCGTCCATGTTCTGCAGCCGGTCAAGTACCTGACGCAACTGTTGCTGCATGGCGTGCGTGGCGCTGTCGCCAATGGATGACCAGGTCTGTTGATACACCGACTGCACCACCGGCATGGTGCGCGCGAGCAGTGCCGAGCCTGGCTCCGTCAGCTGCAATTGCAGGCTGCGGCGATCCTGTGCGTCGGCCGTGCGCACGACCAGCCCGCGCCGCTCCAGCCCGTCGAGCAGCCGGGTGACCTGCGTGCGGGTGGCGCTGAGCGACACGCTGAGCGCCGACGGCCGCAGTGGCTCGTGCACGCTGTCGGCCAGCAGATGGAGCGCAAGGTACTCCTTCATGTGCAGCGCGTGTGGCGCCAGCGCCTCGTTCACGCGCTGCTCCAGAAGCACGGCCGTCTGCAGCAGCAGCCGGGAGGCGGTCACGGCATCCAGCAGCGGCTTGGGCTTGCCGGCCAGAATGCGTTCGAGGCGGGAATCAAGGCTCATGGTGGAGGTGTTTTGAAAATTCAATTACAAATGAAATTATATCGTTCGTAATCAAATACCGCTTGCACGAGTCCTTTTCAGAGGAAGGGCTGCGCGCAATAGTCTTGAATCGTGCGGGGCTGTGCAGTCGATGGGGTGGTGACCTATGATGTCCGGTTCGCCTGCGAAGTATGAGATTCGAGATTCCATGCCCTCCAAGCAAGACCAGCCCGACCAGTCCCCGCCGATGCATTCTGAAGAACCCCGCGAGCCCAGTGAACCCCGCGAATCCCGCGAACTCGGCAATGGGCGCTATCTGGCGCAGTCGCTGCGCGAGCGGCGCATCAGCATCCGCGGCGCGCGCACGCACAATCTCAAGAACATCGATCTGGACATTCCGCGTGACCAGCTCGTGGTGATCACCGGGCTGTCGGGCTCGGGCAAGTCGAGCCTGGCCTTCGACACGCTCTATGCCGAGGGGCAGCGGCGCTATGTGGAAAGTCTGTCGACCTACGCGCGGCAGTTTCTCGGCCGGCTCGACAAGCCCGATGTCGACCTGATCGAGGGCCTCTCGCCCGCCATCAGCATCGAGCAGAAGGCGACCAGCCACAACCCGCGCTCCACGGTCGGCACCGTCACCGAGATCTATGACTACCTGCGCCTGCTCTACGCCCGCGCGGGCACGCCGTTCTGCCCGGACCACGGGCTGCCGCTGTCCTCGCAGACCGTGAGCCAGATGGTGGACGCGGTGCTCGCGCTGCCCGGCGAATCGCGCATCATGCTGCTCGCCCCGGTGGCGCGGCAGAAGAAGGGCGAGTTCAACGAGCTGTTCACGCAGATGCAGGCGCTCGGCTATGTGCGCTTTCGCGTGGACGGCACGGTCTACGAATTCGAGAACCTGCCGCCACTGAAGAAAACCGAGAAGCACGACATCGACGTGGTGATTGACCGCCTGCGGGTGCGCGAGGACGCCAAGCAGCGCCTCGCCGAAAGCATCGAGGCGGTGCTGCGCGTGGGCGGCGCCGAAGGCAATGGCCGCGTGCTGGTGTTGGAGATGGATTCCGGTAAGGAGCACCTCTTCTCCAGCAAGTTCGCCTGCCCGGTCTGCGGCTACTCGCTGCCCGAGCTGGAGCCGCGCCTCTTCTCGTTCAATTCGCCCACCGGCGCCTGCCCGTCGTGCGACGGCATCGGCCAGCAGGAAGTGTTCGACGTGGCGCGCGTGGTGGCCTTTCCCACGCTGAGCCTGGCGAGCGGCGCGATCAAGGGCTGGGACCGCCGCAACGGCTACTACTTCGCGATGCTCGAGAGCCTGGCCAAGCACTACGGTTTCGACGTCGAGACGCCGTTCGAGGAGCTGCCCGAACGCGTGCGCGACGTGCTGCTGCAGGGCTCGGGCACCGAGGAAATCGCGTTCTCCTACCTGATCGACAGCGGCCCGAACAAGGGCAAGCCGGTGCTGCGCAGCCATCCGTTCGAAGGCATTCTGCCGAACATGGCGCGGCGTTATCGCGAGACGGATTCGTCCGTGGTGCGTGAAGACCTCGCCCGCTACCGCAGCACGCAGTCCTGCCCCGACTGCCACGGCGCGCGCCTGCGCCGCGAGGCCCGCCATGTGAAGGTGGGCGAGGGCGACGAGGCGCTCGCCATCCAGCAGATCAGCCATCGCACGCTGTCGGATTCGCTGGCCTGGTTCCAGCACCTCAAACTCGGCGGCGCCAAGGCCGAGATCGCCGACAAGATCGTGCGGGAGATCGCGTCGCGCCTGACTTTTCTGAACGACGTGGGGCTGAATTATTTGAGCCTGGACCGCAGCGCCGAAACGCTCTCGGGCGGCGAGGCGCAGCGCATTCGCCTGGCCAGCCAGATCGGCTCGGGCCTCACGGGCGTGATGTATGTGCTCGACGAGCCCAGCATCGGCCTGCACCAGCGCGACAACGATCGGCTGATCGGCACGCTCCAGCATCTGCGCGACATCGGCAACAGCGTGATCGTGGTGGAGCACGACGAGGACATGATCCGCGCCGCCGACCACTGCGTGGACATGGGGCCGGGCGCGGGCGTGCACGGCGGCCGGGTCATGGCGCAGGGCACGTATGACGAACTCTGCGCCGAGCCGAACTCGCTCACTGGCCAATATCTCTCGGGCAAGCTCAGCATTCCGGTGCCCAAGCGCCGCACGCCATGGCAGCCGGTGCTCGAATCCGACCTGCCCGCAGCGCCGGAGAAGGCCAGCAAATCGCGCTTTCCCGAAACTCCCGCGAGCCGCCGCAAGGCCGAGCGCATGGAAGTGCACCGCGCCACGCAGGGGCGTCTTCAGGCGCTGCGTGTGAACGGCGCCACGGGTCACAGTCTGAAGAACGTGACGGCGGAATTCCCCGTGGGGCTGCTCACCTGCGTGACCGGCGTCTCGGGCTCGGGCAAGAGCACGCTGGTCAACGACACGCTGTACGCCGCCGTCGCTCGCCAGCTCTACCGCGCGCACGACGAGCCCGCACCGCACGAATCGATCGAGGGCATCGACTATTTCGACAAGTGCATCAACGTCGACCAGTCGCCCATCGGCCGCACGCCGCGCAGCAATCCGGCGACGTACACCGGCCTGTTCACGCCGATCCGCGAGCTCATGGCCGAGACCAACACCGCGCGCGAGCGTGGCTACGGGCCGGGCCGCTTCAGCTTCAACGTGGCCGGTGGCCGCTGCGAGGCCTGTCAGGGCGACGGCGTGGTCAAGGTCGAGATGCACTTTCTGCCCGACGTCTACGTGCCCTGCGACGTCTGCCACGGCGAGCGCTACAACCGCGAGACGCTCGAGGTGCTCTGGAAGGGCAGGAACATCGCGCAGATCCTCGACCTCACCGTCGAGGACGCGCACGCCTTCTTCAAGGACGTGCCGACCATCGCGCGCAAGCTGCAGACGCTGCTCGACGTGGGGCTGTCCTACATCCGCCTCGGCCAGAGCGCGACCACGCTCTCGGGCGGCGAGGCGCAGCGCGTGAAGCTGGCGCAGGAATTGTCCAAGCGCGACACCGGCCGCACGCTCTACATCCTCGACGAGCCGACGACGGGCCTGCACTTCGCCGACATCGACCTGCTGCTCAAGGTGCTGCTGCAACTGCGCGACGCGGGCAACACCATCGTCGTCATCGAACACAATCTCGACGTCATCAAGACGGCCGACTGGATCATCGACATGGGCCCCGAAGGCGGCGCGGGCGGCGGCATGGTGGTGGCCACGGGCACGCCGGAGGAAGTGGCACAGAACCCGGCGAGCCATACAGGGCGCTATCTGCAGCGATACGTGAAGGGTTGACCGCCCGCGCTTTCCGGTGTGTTCCGGGCGTGGCGCAGTGTCCCAGGGTGGGTGTTCCGTTTCGTGACAGTTGTCGTGGCATGGAGCGTTCCAGCGTACGGCGCACGCTTTGGAAGGCGGAGCTCGCCCCTCCGAAAACCCTCATGAAATCAAGCGCTTGCGAGCGGCAAGCGAACTGGCACGGGTCTTGAGTAAGCAGTGGCATCGGCAGGCGCAACGCGACCTGTCCGATGAGTCAGTCGGATGCATGTTCACGCATTTCGGCTGGTTCAGAAGCCAATCAACAACCTGCAATTCTGGAGACTACGAGCATGACGGTTTACGCAGCACCCGGCGCGGCTGGCGCCAAGATCGCCTACAAGGCACGCTACGACAACTTCATCGGCGGCAAGTTCGTTGCGCCCGTGAAGGGCCAGTACTTCGACGTGATCACGCCGGTCAACGGCAAGGTCTACACCCAGGCCGCGCGCTCCACGGCGGAGGACGTCGAGCTGGCGCTGGACGCCGCGCATGCCGCTGCGGACGCATGGGGCAAGACGGATGCGACCACGCGCTCCAACATCCTGCTGAAGATCGCCGACCGCATCGAAGCCAATCTGGAAATGCTCGCCTACGCCGAGACCGTGGACAACGGCAAGGCGATCCGCGAAACGCTGAACGCCGACATTCCGCTGGCCGTGGACCACTTCCGCTATTTCGCCGGTGCCCTGCGTGCGCAGGAAGGCGGCATCAGCGAGATCGACGCGAACACCGTGGCGTATCACATCCACGAGCCGCTCGGCGTGGTGGGCCAGATCATTCCCTGGAACTTCCCGATCCTGATGGCCGCATGGAAGCTCGCACCGGCACTCGGCGCAGGCAACGCCATCGTGCTCAAGCCCGCGGAAAGCACACCGATCAGCATCCTGCTGCTGGCCGAGCTGATCGCCGATCTGCTGCCGCCCGGCGTGCTCAACATCGTCAACGGCTTTGGCCGCGAGGCAGGCATGCCGCTCGCGACAAGCAAGCGCATCGCCAAGATCGCGTTCACCGGCTCGACAAGCACCGGCCGCGTGATCGCTCAGGCAGCCGCCAACAACCTGATTCCGGCCACGCTGGAACTCGGTGGCAAGTCGCCCAACATCTTCTTTGCCGACATCATGGACAAGGACGATGCGTTCCTCGACAAGGCCATCGAAGGTCTGGTGCTGTTCGCGTTCAATCAGGGTGAAGTCTGCACCTGCCCGAGCCGCGCGCTGATCCAGGAGAGCATCTACGACAAGTTCATGGAGCGCGTGCTCAAGCGCGTGGCCGCGATCAAGCATGCCAACCCGCTGGACACCGACTCGATGATGGGCGCACAGGCCAGCAAGGAGCAGCTCACCAAGATCCTGTCGTACCTCGATCTGGGCAAGCAGGAAGGCGCGCAAGTGCTGGCCGGTGGCGAGCAAGCCAAGCTCGGCGGCGATCTGGACGGCGGCTACTACGTGCAGCCCACGCTGTTCAAGGGCCACAACAAGATGCGCATTTTCCAGGAAGAAATCTTCGGCCCCGTGCTGGCGGTGACGACCTTCAAGGACGAGGCAGAGGCGCTCGAACTGGCGAACGACACGCTGTACGGCCTTGGCGCCGGCGTGTGGAGCCGCAATGGCAACGTGGCGTACCGCATGGGACGCGCGATCAAGGCGGGACGTGTGTGGACGAACTGCTATCACGCTTATCCTGCGCACGCGGCGTTCGGTGGCTACAAGGAATCGGGCATCGGGCGTGAGAATCACAAGATGATGCTCAATCATTATCAGCAGACCAAGAATCTGCTGGTGAGCTACAACGAGAACAAGCTCGGCTTCTTCTGAGCCTGAGCCTGAGTCTGATCATCCGGCTGGTTCAGCCGGTGATGGAACCCTCTCTTGCTTGCTTTCACTGGCTTGCGGGAGAGGGCGGGGTGAGGGGTTTTTGGGACTTCTGTGGAGTCTTTGAGGATGGAGGCCGGGACTGCCCCCGGCGGGGCAGTAACTTTTTGGTCTTGCCCAAAAAGTCACCAAAAATGCGCTTGGAAGTCATCCGGCAGAACTCGGCTTCGCGCTGCGCGCTCCGCTCGGACAACCGCCGGAAGTCAGTTTTGAAGAGGTGCGTACGGCACATCGCTTCGCTCGTGCCGGTTCTCGTTCCGGTGGCGCTTGCACTGCCGCCATTTTTTAGAGGCCCAGCATGGTCGATAAAGTCGTTGCTACCGATGCAGCCGTTGCGCTGATCGAAGAACTCAAACTGCAGTACGGGCCCGAGCTGATGTTCCATCAGTCGGGCGGGTGCTGCGACAACAGTGCGGCCAATTGCTATTTGCCCGGTGAGATCACGATGGGGGCGGGGGATGTGTTTCTCGGAGTGATCGGTGGGTGCCGGTTCTACATCGGGATCGCGCAGTACGAGTACTGGAAGCACACGCAGCTGATCATCGATGTGATCGAAGGGCATGGCGGGACGCTGTCGCTGGAAGGGCCTACGGGCAAGGCGTTTCACACGCGCTCGCGGGTGTTCAGCGATGAAGAACTCAAAGAGCTG
The DNA here is from genome assembly GCF_015354245.1 of Diaphorobacter caeni. Classification (GTDB taxonomy): domain Bacteria; phylum Pseudomonadota; class Gammaproteobacteria; order Burkholderiales; family Burkholderiaceae_C; genus Diaphorobacter_A; species Diaphorobacter_A caeni. The sequence goes on along the minus strand of NZ_JADKYZ010000004.1, from coordinate 212,360 downwards.
GGCATTGAGCGCCCAGCGTCTTCATGACCGTCGGGGCCGTCAGCTGACCAGGCGTCTGCGCGCGAAGCGCACCACCGTCACGCCGTTGCGGGCCTGGCGGGTGGAGGGCATGACGAGGACGCAGTCGTCATAGGGCGTGGTCACGGGTTCGCCGTCGTTGTCGCCGATCACGGTGCCTGCTTTTGCGATGACCTCAAGGCCGGTGAAGGGCTCGGTGAAGGTGAAGCGTTCGCTCTTGGCCACGACCGGGCCGGTCACTTCGAGAGCCCATTGGCGGGGCGCGTCGGGCTGCTTCCAGTGCGGGAGCCGGGCCGCGAGCGTGGTGGCCGCGACGATCTGCGAGGCTTCCAGAAAGCGCGCGCACATGTCCTGCGCGACCAACCGGCTTTGGGGATCGCCATGGAAGCCGCATTCGATGAGCAGCGTGCGCGAGTCACCTGCTTGTGCGTCTGGCAAGCCGAATCGGCCGTAGTCGCGCATGCGGGTGCCGTCCTTGTGGCCCGCGTCGATGACGATGTGCTCGGGCGAGCGCATCTGTATGGCGAGTTCCAGATTGCGTGGCTGCACGCCGGTGAGCGAAAGCGGCGCGCTGGGCTCGTGCATGGAGTGCAGATCGAGCACCCAGTCCGCTTGCTGAATGAACGGGCGCAACGCGGCGGCGCGGCGGCGTTCCGCGGTGTCCGCGGCGTCGATGCGGTCGTCGCTCCACTGGCGGTTCATGTCCTGTTGGACGAAGCGCGAGGCGTCGTGGTTCAGCGGATCAAACCGGTCGAACGCGTCGATGTTGCAGAACGCGAGCGTGAGCTTGCCCTGCTCCGGTCTCACGCCCGCTTCGAGCAGGTCCTTGAGCGCCCAGGCGCCGCAGAGTTCGTTGCCGTGGATGAGGGCGCTGATCAGCACGTGGCGGCCGGGCTTGCCGGAGTCGAAATGCCACACGCCCTCGGTGCCGGTGTTGCCTGCGCGCACGGCGCTGAGGTCGGGTGCGGGCAGTTCAAACTTCAATGGATGGGTCATGCTGGACGGGCCTTCTTCATTCCTCGATCTTCGCGAATTTCACGATCTTGGTGTACTTGGCGATTTCGGAGTTGAGGAACTTGTTCATGTCGACGTCGGGCGAGGCGACGCCCGATCCTGCGGCTTCCATCTTCTTGCGGAAGTCAGGCGACTGCAGGGTTTCGTTGAGCGCTTTCTTGAGCTTGGCGGTGATGGGCTGGGGCAGGTTGGCCGGACCCATGAGCGCGAACCACGAGGTGATGTCCACGTTCTTGAACTGCGGAAATTCGGCGAGCGCGGGAATGTCGGGGGTGGCCTGCGAGCGCTTGGATTCCGTGGTGCCGAGCGCGATCACCTTGCCGGCCTTGATGTGCGGGAGGCCGCTGGAGAGCACGAACACGCCGAAGTCGATGTTGTTGCCCACAAGGTCGTTGGTGAGCGGCGCGACGCCGCGATAGGGGATGTGCGTCATGAACAGCCCGCCCTGTTCCTTGGTCATCTCGCCGGCCAGATGCAGCGCCGTGCCTACGCCGGAGCTGCCGTAGCTGAACTTGCCGGGGTTCTTCTTCACGAGCTGCGTGAACTCGTTGGCGTTCTTCACGCCGGACTTGGTGGACGCGACCAGCACCATGGGCTGCGAGCCGATCAGGCCCACGGGCGTGAAGTTGCTGATGCCGTACTTGACGTTCTTGGTCACGAGCTTGGCGATCGCCAGTTCGTTGTTCGCGCCGACCAGCAGCGTGTAGCCATCGGCCGCCGCATTCGCGACCTTCTGCGCACCGATGGTGCCACCAGCGCCGCCGACGTTCTCGATCACCACAGGCTGGCCGAGACGGTTGGACAACTCGGTGCCAACGAGGCGCCCCATCAGGTCGGTGCTGCCTCCAGGCGGATAACCGACGACGATGGTGATGGGCTTGGTGGGCCAGGCGGCGGGGTCCTCAGCCAACGCGGGAAAGGCGGTTGTCGCCAGCAGCGCGAAGAGGCTGCAGGTCAGGGCTGTGGCGCGGCGGCGGGACATGGGGAGAGTGCTCTTCATGGGCGTGGTCCGTTTCGTTCTTTTTGGTTGATGAAGCGGATTTTGCGGATGTGTGGTTTGTGTTGTGGTGCTTAAATGGCACGGTGGAGTGCTTATTTTGTTGAAATGTCGTTGGTTTTGTATGTGGCGAACAGATGTGGGGGCGTTGCTTACGGAGGCCGGGACTGCCTCCGGCGGGGCAATCACTTTTTGCTTGCGCGCAAAAAGTAATCAAAAACGCGCTTTTCAATACCTCCGGCGGAACTCGCTGCGTTCCTGCGTCACTCCGCTCGGACAACCGCCGGAAATCAGTTTTGAAGAGGTGTTGCGGCACTTTGCTTCGCTCGTGCCGGGGCGTTGATGGAGTTGGGTTGGGCTCAAATGCCCACTGCTCTTTAGAGTGACGTTGATTCGCAAGCAAATCAAAAATTGCGTAGCGCTGGCACCCCAGCATCTCGCGAAGTCGCGAGATACCCGGCACGAGCGAAGCGACGTGCCGAATAGACCTCCGAGTGAACATCTAGCTCGCGGCGGTTGCCCGAGCGGCGCGCGAAGCGCAAAGCGAGTTCTGCCGCGTGACCCCGTATTCAAAAGCGCGCTTTTGGTGACTTTTCGCGCGCAAGCGAAAAGTTACTCCGCCGCCGGGCGGAACTCCCGGCCTCTGCCCTCAAACACCCAGCCAGAACAAAAACTCGCCCCTCTGCCCAGCCGTCCCACCATACGCGAAACAGTTCAAGGTTTCGCCAACTCCGCCCACATGCTCTCGGCAAGCGCAGAGAGCTTCCGCTTGGGCCGGTACACCCGCACATCGAAACGGATGTCCATGTGCTTGTCACCCGCGCGTGCGAGGCGTCCCGCCTTCACGTCGGCGTGGGTGAGCGACCACGGCAGCCAGGACATGCCGAGTCCCTTGAGCACGTATTCGTGGTGCGCGTCGGGCGAGTCGCATTCCATCAATCGCTGCAGTCGGGGCGCGGCGGGGTGGTGGGCGAGGTGGTCTTCCACCAGCCGGCCAAGCGCCAGGCTGCGCGCGTAGGCGACGTAGGGTGTCGGCGTGTTGGGGTTGAAGGCGTGGCGCGGCTCGCCGGAGGTCAGGGCCTGGGACAGCGCGACGAGCTTGTCGGAGGCGATGGTGGCGTGCGAGTACTGTCTTGCGTCGAGCGGCACGACCAGTGCGGGATGATGAAAGAGCACGGCGAAATCGGCATCGCCCTGCTGGAGCGCCTTCACGGTTTCCTCCAGCGAGTCGGTGAGGATGTGCAGCTCGCCGTCAAGCAGCAGGGTGCGCACGCGCATCAGCCAGTCGGCGACGACGGTGCGCGCCAGCGTGCGCCCGGTGGCCAGCGTGACGGAGCGCGCATGGCGTCCGGCGATGGTCTGCAGCTCGGCGCGGGATTCGGTGAGGTTGCGGGTGAGCTGCTCTGCGGTTTCGAGAAACGCTTCGCCCGCCGGCGTGAGCCGCACCGGCCCGCTGCCCTGCGCGACGAGCGGCGTGCCCGCCCAGGCCTCGAGCGCGCGGATGCGCCGGCCGAAGGCGGGGTGCGTCACATGTCGCAGCTCGGCAGCGCGGGTGAAGCTGCGCTCCTTGGCGAGCGCGATGAAGTCTTCCAGCCATTTGAGTTGCATGGCCGGACTCCCTCTTTCGCTTCTTAGGGACGCGCCGCGTTGAGCGTGTCGCGTGTGGTCTGGGCGGCCTGGCGCGCGGCGGCGGCGAAGTCGTCGCCGGAGGATGCATAGAGGATCGCGCGCGAGGAGTTCACCGCGATCAGGCCCTCTTGCGTGAGGCCTGCGCGCACGGTGGCCACCGCGTCGCCACCCTGCGCTCCAACACCCGGGATCAGCAGCGGCAGTGTGGGTGCCAGGGCGCGCACGCGTTCGATTTCGGCGGGGTAGGTGGCGCCGACCACGAGGCCGAGCTGGCCGTTCTTGTTCCACGGACCCTGCGCGAGTTTGGCGACATGTTCGTAGACCATGGGCTGGCCTTCGACGCTGGCGAGGCGCTGGGCCTGCAGGTCGTTGCCGCCGGGGTTGGACGTGCGGCACAGCAGGAATGCGCCCTTGCCGTGGTATTGCAGATAGGGCTCGACCGAGTCGTATCCCATGAACGGTGACAGCGTCACGGCATCGGCGCCGTAGCGCTCGAAGGCTTCCTTGGCGTATTGCTCGGCGGTGGAGCCGATGTCGCCGCGCTTGGCGTCCAGAATCACCGGCACATGCGGGGCGGTGGCGCGCATGTGCTGCATCAGGCGCTCGAGCTGGTCTTCGGCGCGGTGGGCCGCGAAGTAGGCGATCTGCGGCTTGAACGAATTGGCCAGATCGGCCGTGGCATCGACGATGGCGGCGCAGAAATCGTAGATCTTGCGCGGGTCATCGCGCATGGCCTGCGGGAAGCGGCTGGGTTCGGGGTCCAGGCCCACGCACAGCATGGACTGGTTTTGCGTCGAGGCGTCGCGCAGCATTTCGGTGAAGGTCATGGGCGCAATTTTAAGTGCGTGGGCAAAAAACGCCCTGCACAGGCAGAATCGACCGCTATGCCATCGTTTACTAGACGCCAGCTTGTGCTGCTGGTTTTGCTTACCGTGATCTGGGGGTTGAACTGGCCCGTCATGAAACACGGGCTCGCGCACTTTCCTCCCCTCACGTTCCGTGCCATCTCGCTGGTCATCGGCCTGGCCGTCATCGGCCTGGCCGTGTGGGCGCAGAAGATTCCCTTTCGGATTCCGCGCGAGTATTGGGGCAAGGTGCTCATGCTGGCCATTCCGAACGTGATCGTCTGGCACTGCCTGATGATCCTCGCCATTCCCAACCTCTCGAGCGGCCGCGCGGCGATTCTGGCCTACACCATGCCGATCTTCTCGGCCATCGTGGGCAGCGTGGTGTTCAAGGACCGGCTGGGCTCGCGCGCCTGGCTGGGCGTCGCGGCCGCCGCGCTGGGCGTGCTGCTGCTGCTCTGGCACGAGATCGGTGCGCTTGGCAGCAAGCCGTTCGGCATGCTCATCATGCTGACGTCGGCACTCAGCTGGGCGATCGGTACGCAGTTGCTGCGCCGCATACAGATCCCCGTTCCGCTGATGACGCTGTCGTTCTGGATGATCGCGCTGGCCAGCGGCGTGCTGGTGATCGTGGCGACCGTGTTCGAGCACGACCGCTGGGTCATGCCGGATGGTGCCGCCACGTTCGGCATTCTCTACAACGCGTTTCTGGCGCTGGGATTTGCGCAGATCACCTGGTTTTTTCTGGCGCGCACGCTGCCGCCCGTGGCATCGACGCTCAGCGTCATGCTGATTCCCGTGATCGGGGTGTTCAGCGGGTCGATGATGCTGGGCGAGGTGCTGCACTGGCAGGACTGGACCGCCGTAGGCCTGATGATGGTGGCCATCGCCTCCGTGCTCATGCCTGCTCGCAAGAGTTGATCTTTTGGATTGGCTTTTTGCTTGGTGACGAGTCCTGACTTCCTCGGGGCGTTGGCAGTACTCGTTTGGAGGTGACGATATAGGCACTCATGCTTTGTTGCCAAGCCTTGCCGTAGAGAACTACTGTCTGCGGCTTGGCGTCGCGCCTGAGGGCCTATCTCGTCATTGGGGCTGGTGATTCAAAGGCCGCGTGTGCTGCTGACGTGGTTGTTGGATTGCCATTTGTTTTGGCCAAGAAAAAACCGCCCTTGGGCGGTTTTGTTCTTTGTGATGGTCAGTCAGCGTCGGTGATGCTCTTGGCGATCAGCGTGGAGCGCCCAGCAGGCGCTTGACGTCACGGTCCATCGGCAGGGCGTAGTCGTAGGCGCGGATGATGCGGCTGTCTTCGGTGCGCACGAGCTTGGTGCTCACGTACGTGTAGGCGGCAGCGGGCGAGTAGGTGCCCACGAGCACCATCACGGCGTTGTGCTGGCGGGCGATGTCGCGCACTTCACGCGACAGCATCAGCTCGCCGGTGCCTTCGCGCACGAACACATTGCCGCGCAGCTTGACTTCCTTGACGTTGAAGCCGGCCATCGCCATGTTGGTGGCGTATTGCTCGGACAGCGTGCGGCCCAGCGGCGCGGCACGGCCCATGTCGTTCACATCCACGATGGTGGCGACCAGAACGGGGCCGGGACCGATGGAGTCGGGCGCCAGACCGCCCAGCAGCTTGCCCACGGCATCCTTACTGCTGTTCAGGAAGGCGTTGTCGGTGGCGTCCTTGTATGTGGGCTCAGCGCGCACCGCCACAGGGTCGGCGCGGAAGGCGGAGCAGCCAGCCAGCACGGAGGCCGCTGCGACGACGAGAGCGATCTTGCTGCGAATCATCTTCATTGGCCCACCACCTTCATGTTGACCGGACGGAAATGCGTCGACTTGGCGAACAGCGGCACATCCACGTTGGCGAGGTAGTACACGTCGGATTCACGCGAGACGAACATGCCGTTGTTGGTCACGGTCGTCGTGAGGATCACTTCGGTGTTCGAGCTCGATGCATGAGGCTCGTCGGAGTAGCCGCCCACGTTGGCGTGGCCGGGCGTCTTCACGACCTGCGCGTTGTAGGTGACTTCGAGCTGCTGGCTCGGCACGGTCTGCACCTTGGCACCGGCGTCGATCAGACGGGTGATCAGCAGATCGCGGAAACCGTTGTCGAACGCGCTGGCGTTGGGGGGGAGCGCCACGTACAGCGGCGTGTCGGCGTTGATGCCGGAGCGGGCCAGATTGTCGCGAGTGCGCGCGGCGACCTCGCGCGACATGGCGTCCCAATGTCCGGCGGCGCGGACCTTGTATTGGCTTGATTTTGCGAAATTCTTCGTCAGTGGTACCGGCGGTGTGCCGCAGCCCGTCAGTGCCACAGCCATGCCAGCGACAGCCACTGCAAGGCCGAGCTTTTGGTAAATAGCCATCTTTCCCTCCATACCAGTAAATGATGGGAGCGAAAAACAACACTCCCAGGATCGCTATCGATTCTGGGCAGAGACGTTACAAAAAACAAGAGAAATTATCGCTAAGTGCATGGTGACACAGTATTTCTGTTGTTTTGTTCGCAGTTTCTTACCTTGGTGGTGACGGATAAATCAAAAAGCAAAGAGGGCGCAACTGGTACGCCCTCTCTGGTTTCAGACCGGTTCCGGAGAATCAGCCAGCGCGCTTCTGCAGAATCTCGAAGGCGGGCAGGGTCTTGCCTTCCAGCACTTCCAGGAACGCGCCGCCGCCGGTGGAGATGTAACCGACATCCTTTTCGATGCCGTACTTGGCGATGGCGGCCAGCGTGTCGCCACCACCGGCGATGCTGAACGCGCTCGATTCGGCGATGGCATGGGCCACGACCTTGGTGCCGTTGGCGAACTGGTCGAACTCGAACACGCCGACCGGGCCGTTCCAGACGATGGTGCCTGCGGCCTTGAGCTGACTCGCCAGCTTGGCGGCGGTTTCGGGGCCGATGTCCAGGATCATGTCGTCGTCGGCCACGTCGGTGGCCTTCTTGACCGTGGCGACCGCGTCGGACGCGAAGTTCTTGGCGACCACCACGTCGGTCGGGATCGGCACTTCGGCGCCGCGCGCCTTCATCGATTCGATCACGGCCTTGGCGTCACCCAGCAGGTCGGGCTCGGCCAGCGACTTGCCGATGTTGAGGCCCGCGGCCAGCATGAAGGTGTTGGCGATCCCGCCGCCCACGATCAGGCCGTCCACGTTCTTCGACAGGCTCTGCAGAATGGTCAGCTTGGTCGAGACCTTGGAGCCGGCGACGATGGCCACCAGCGGGCGCTTGGGATTGGCCAGCGCCTTGGTGATCGCGTCGATCTCAGCGGCCAGCAGCGGGCCTGCGCAGGCGGTCTTCGCGTACTCGGCGATGCCGTAGGTCGTGCCTTCGGCGCGGTGGGCGGTGCCGAACGCGTCGTTCACATAGATGTCGCAGAGCTGGGCCATCTTTTGGGCCAGCTCGGGGTTGTTCTTCTTCTCGCCCTTGTTGAGGCGGCAGTTTTCCAGCATCACGAGCTGGCCGGGCTGCACCTCGACGCCTTCGACCCAGTTGGCGACCACGGGGATCTCGCGGCCCATGAGCTCGGACATGCGCTTGGCAACGGGCGCCAGCGAATCTTCGGGCTTGAATTCGCCTTCGGTGGGACGGCCCAGATGGCTCGTGACCATCACTGCGGCACCGGCGTCCAGCGCCATCTGGATGCAGGGAATCGAGGCGCGGATGCGCGTATCTTCGGTGATCTTGCCGTCATCGTCCTGTGGAACGTTCAGATCGGCACGAATGAAAACACGCTGTCCGGAGGCCTTGCCCTGAGCGCAGATGTCGGAGAAACGAAGAATATGCATGATGGTTTGGGGGGAGTGGGAACGGCGCCGGTTCACCCTGCGGTGTCACGGCGCGGACATAAAACTGCCGCCGATTGTAGGTGGCAAGGCTGACGCGGAGCTTGGTTCCAGCGCTATCGGCGTGGGAAAGGCGTTTTCGAGCCTCTTGCCGCTTCTCTTACCAACCGAGCCCGATGTGCAGCGGCAGGTAGATGATCATGCCCACCAGAATCGTGCCGAGGATGCCGCGCTTGGTGTAGTAATAGATCACGGCCCCGGCGAGTGCGGGCAGGCGCGCGTCGAGCAGAGTGTGGATGAATTTGCCGTTCGTCATGAACAGTTCGGGCACGATCACGGCACCGAGCGCGGCCAGCGGAGCGTACTTGAGCCCGCGCCGCAGCCATTCGGGCATGGGCAGTTCCTTGTCCGAAATCATGAAGAACGAGCGCGTGACCACGGTAATGATCGCCAACCCAAGCGTGGCGATGATCATCTCGATCGCATACCAGATCATGGGCGGCCCTCCCCGGCATCGTTGGCAGAGGAGGAGGGGGCGTCGGTGCCCTTGCGCTCCTCGTCGAGCCTGGCTTCGGCGGTCTGGCGGAGCTTGAGGCGTTTCATGTGGCGGTCCGCCGATTCGAACATCAGGCCGGCCGCCACGGCAGCCACCACGGCGACCAGAATGTTCATCTTGAGCGGCAACGCGAACGCGGCGACGGCGGCCGTTCCGGCGACCGCAGTGGCGAGCACGGTGAAGCGGTCGTTGATCATCGACAACAGAATGCCGAGCAGCGCGAGCACGCCCGCGAAGCCAAGGCCCCAGGACAGCGGAATCGCATTGGCGAGCAGCATGCCGGCAATCGACGGAATCTGCCACATCATCCAGTTGGTCGAGGCGGCACCCGAGAAGTAGGCCACTTGACCGGGTGCAGGTTTCGGTTCGGGGAACCGCTTCATGAAGCCGACAAATATGACGTCTCCGCTGAAATATGCGAGCAGAAGACGCTTGTTGCGTGGAAATTCATGAAAGTAGCTGCGCCACATCTGGCTGAAGATCACGAAGCGCAGGTTCACGCAGATGGCGGTGAGCCAGATCACCCAGAGCGGCGCGCCCGCCACCAGGAGCGGCAGCACGGCGAGCTGGGCACTGCCGGCGTAGATGAGCAGCGACATGAAGATCGACAGCGGCACCGACAGTCCGCTCTTGACCATGGCGACGCCGGTCACGAGGCCCCAGGCCGCGATGCCGATGCCCGTGCCCATCATGTCGGTCACGCCGAGCTTGTAGTACGGCTCCTGCATCATGGCCCGCCATTGTGCCCACTGCTCCCGGGCAAATTGCCCGAAGCGCGTGGAAAGCTCTGAGATGGTGGGTCGCGTCATGGATCGGAAATGGGCGGATGCGGTCAGGTGGCGGGTTGATCCGATCCCAGAACATCGCCGACATTGAGCACAAAACCACGCAGAAAGTCGGCAAAAGCAAGCCGTTTGCCGCCAGCGCGTTGCAATGCAGTCAGACGCAGCACGGTGGAGCCGCCACAGGCGACGTCGATGCCGTTCGGGCCGATGTCCAAGATTTGACCAACGTGCGAATTCTGCGCGCTTGCTCGCAATTGCGCTTGCGTGGTGGTATCGGATTCCATTTTCGGGTTGATTTCCGATTCCATCGATACAGCCGTCGCGGCCCAGATTTTGACGGTCTCGCCATGGAATGCGGTCGAGGCGGCGGGGAACGGATCGAAGGCGCGCACGCGGCGCGCGATCACCTCGGCGGACAGGTTCCAGTCGATGGCGCTTTCGGCCTTTTCGATCTTGTGCGCGTAAGTCACGCCGGCCTCAGGTTGCTTAACGCGGGTCAGGTTGCCGCAGGAGGCGATTTCGAGCGCCTCGACGATCAGGCGGCCACCGAGCTCCGCCAGCTTGTCGTGCAGCGTGGCCGTGGTGTCCTGGCCCGAGATCGTCAAGGCCTCGACCAGCAGCATGTCGCCGGTGTCGAGACCCGCGTCCATCTGCATGATGGTCACGCCGGTTTCGGCATCACCCGCTTCGATGGCGCGGTGAATCGGCGCAGCGCCGCGCCAGCGCGGCAGCAGGCTTGCGTGGATGTTCAGGCAGCCCAGGCGCGGCAGGTCCAGCACCCATTGCGGCAGGATCAGGCCATAGGCGGCCACGACCATGCAGTCGGCGCCGCTGGCCCGCAGCGCCTCTTGGGCGGCAGCGGCATCGTCGGGGTACTTGCCGTCCAGGCGCAGGCTGCGTGGCTGGCTGACGGGGATGCCGTGCTCGAGTGCGCATTGCTTGACGGGGGAGGCCTGCAGTTTCATGCCGCGACCGGCGGGACGGTCGGGCTGGGTGAGCACCAGCGGCACCTCGAACCCGGCGGCGAGCAGGCGCTTGAGCGCCACGGCGGCGAATTCGGGGGTTCCGGCAAAAACGATCTTCATGGGCGCATCCTGAAAGCGGGGGCGGGTTCTGGAATTGGAGAATGGACGAAAAACGAAGGCTGCCCGGACGCAAGCGCCGGAGCCGTGTCATCAGAACGCGCGGAAATCGTCGGCCGTGGGTTCGTCCGTGAACATCACCTTGGCCAGATGGCCCTCCGTGTCGATGTGCAGATGGCCGAGGCGGCGCAGATTCATGTCGTCCATGAAACGGTAGGTCCAGACTTTGCCCCGGAAGCTGGCCACTTCGGTGATTTCATACGGCGGACCGTAAAAATCGAGCACCTGGCGGCGGGTGGAGCCCACCGGCGTGCGCGAGAGGTGCGCGAAGTCCAGCACCTGGGTGAACGATTCGAGGCGACCCGCGGTGTCGAAGTCCGCGTGATAGACCTCGCGGCCCATGGGCAGGGTGGAGTACAGCCAGCGCTGGCCGCCATGGGGCAGCGCGATCACGTTCATCGGCGCGCCCATGCGGGCCTGCACCTGGGCCGAAGTTTCGCCGCGCTCGGGCGTGCTGAAACTTGCGCAGCCGACCAGCATGACGCAGGTCAAGAGCGCTGCGGCACCCGCGCGAAGGCCGGCAGGCCAGGGGAATCCGCCTGCCGTGCGCGTCATGCGCGTTCCTCGTTCTTCTTCTGCTTGAGCAGCTTGGTCTTGATGCGGTTGCGCTTGAGGGGCGAGAGGTATTCGACGAACACCTTGCCAAGCAGGTGGTCGAGCTCGTGCTGCACGCAGACCGCGAGCAGGCCTTCGGCCTCGATCACGCGGGACTGGCCGTCGCGGTCGGTGGCGCGCACATGGACCTGCGCCGAGCGCTCGACGCCGTCGTAGATGCCAGGCACGGAAAGACAGCCTTCGTCGCCGACCAGCTTTTCGTCGCTGTACCAGGTGATCTCGGGGTTGATCAGCACCATGGGCTGGTCACGGTCCTCGGAGACGTCGATCACGACGATGCGCTCGTGGATGTCCACCTGCGTCGCGGCAAGGCCGATGCCGTTGGCGTCGTACATGGTCGCCAGCATGTCGTCGAGGATCGCGCGCACGCGCTCGTCCACGCCTTCAACGGGCTTGGCGACCTTGTGCAGGCGAGGGTCGGGGTAACAGAGAATGGGAAGAATTGCCATGTCGAGACGTGAAATATGTCGCTATTTTCGCCACTTTTGCTGATTCCTGCGGGGGTCAAACGCAATAATCATTGCTCTATCAAGGGCTTGGGCTGAGAATCTGAGATCGTTTGTAACGTTGTGCGTGCAAAAGCCAAGAATGTTTTTCTATGGCGCACCACAGCCATATGGTCGTTGAGAGGGCGAAATTCAATGCGTGAAAAGATGAACAACATGGCCGGTCCTTCCAAAGCTAGCGTTTCACGAGTGGCAGCAGCGTTGGTTTTGATGGCGGGCTCGGTGTTGGCCTCCGGGGCGCATGCGCAACAGCATCCGGTTACCGCAAAGCAGCGCGCCACCGCGCAGCAGGTGGCCTCGCGCGGTGTGCCGGTGGGCGATCTGGTCGCCAACGCGCCGGACACCTATGTCGTCAAGCGCGGCGACACGCTCTGGTCGATCTCCGGCCTGTACCTCGCCAAGCCATGGCGCTGGCCCGAGCTGTGGGGCATGAACATGGAGGCGATCCGCAACCCCCATCTGATTTACCCGGGCCAGACGCTGTATCTGGAGAAGGTCGACGGCTATGCGCGCCTGTCCACACGCGGTGGCGGCAGCAGCGGTGACGAGACGGTGCGCATCACGCCGCGCACGCGCCTCGACAGCGTCTCGGGCACGGCACTGCCGACCGTGCAGCAGCATCTGATTGAACCTTTCCTGGTCGAGCCCGAAGTGCTGACCAGCAACACGCTCGAGCTGTCTCCGCGCATCGTCGCCGCCGTCGAAACGCGCACGATCCAGAGCGCGGGCGATCGCGTCTATGCACGCAGCGTGAGCGGCCAGGGCTTGCTGACCGATCCGGGCGAAGACCGCAACTTCCGCATCTTCCGCAATGCCATTCCCATGAAGGACCCCGAGACCGGCGCCATTCTGGGCTACGAGGCGCAGTACGTCGGTCGCGCAGAGATGGTACGTGGCGAATCCCAGGAAATCACGCCGGACGGCAAGGGCGGGAGCAACACCGATCCGGTGCCAGCGACGCTGGACATCGTCTCGGTCAAGGAAGAAGTGCGCGTGGGCGACCGCCTGATGCCGCTGGCCCAGCGCAGCTTCATGAACTACGTGCCGCGTGCGCCTTACGATGATGTGGATGCACGCGTTGTTTCGATCTATGGCAGTTCCACGGTGACGAATGCCGGTCAGAATCAGGTCGTTGCAATCAACCGCGGCGCCAATGATGGACTGGAGCCCGGCATGATTCTGACCGTGCTGACCAAGGGCGATCGCATTCGGGACAAGACCGATGGCCGCCGCACCATGATCAAGCTGCCGAGCGAGGCCAATGGCATGGCGATGGTGTTCCGCACCTTCGACAACGTGTCCTATGCCTTGCTGTTGCAGGTGCGCTATGGCGTGGCCGTGGGTGACCGGATGGTGAACCCGCAATAAGCCCGGATGCGCTGCGCCGATCCGGACATCGGCCAGTCCCACGGACAGAGGAATGCCGGCCCGTTCATGCGGGCCGGCATTCTTTTTTTGGAAGGCAGACACACGATGCAGCGTGATGAATTGATGGCCTGGCTGCGGCTCATGGCCACGCCCGGCGTGGGCAACCAGTCCGCGCGCAGGCTGCTGGCGGCGTTCGGCCTGCCGCAGCAGATCTTCGCGCAGTCGCTGGGCGCCTTGCAGTCCTGCGTGTCCGGCACTCAGGCGCTGGCGTTGAGCAGCGAGCCGCCGGATTTCCGGAAGCTGCTCGACGAGACCCAGCGCTGGCTCGAGGCACCGGCCAGCAATCCGAACATGCCGGCCCGCACGATCTGCACTCTGGGTGATCCGGAGTATCCGCAGAGCCTGCTCGCGACGGAGGACCCGCCGCTGCTGCTCTATGTGGAGGGGGCGCGGCAACTGCTGCAAAGCGGCGGGCTTGCGGCGGCCAGCGCACAGTGCCTTGCCATGGTCGGCAGCCGCAACCCCACGCCTCAGGGCAAGGCCAATGCACGCGAGTTCGCCAAGTCCTTGCGCGAGGCGGGGCTCACGATCGTCTCGGGTCTGGCGCTTGGCATCGACGCCGCAGCGCACGAGGGAGCCCTCGCAGCCGACGCGCAGCCGTCGACGGCGGCCACCGTCGCGGTGGTGGGCACGGGACTGGACTGCGTCTACCCGCGCGCGAATCAGGAACTGGCCATGCGCATCGCGCACAGCGGGATGCTGGTCAGCGAATACCCTCTGGGCACGCCGCCGCTGGCCGCGAACTTTCCCAAGCGCAATCGGATCATTGCGGGACTGTCGAAAGGCACGCTGGTGGTGGAGGCGGCCGTGGCCTCCGGCTCGCTGATCACCGCACGTCTTGCGAGCGAGCAGGGCCGGGAAGTGTTCGCGATTCCGGGCTCGATTCACGCGCCGCAGTCACGCGGCTGCCATGCGCTGCTGCGCCAGGGCGCCAAGCTGGTGGAGTCGGCGCAGGACGTTCTCGAGGAGCTGCAGATGCCGCGAGAATCGCTTGAAAAGCCTCTGCATTCATCCACGCCCAGAACCCAGGCCAAGGCACCGCCGCTTGCCATGCACCAACTGGACATCGTCAGGGATGGTCTTGAACATCTCTCGGACCAGCAGCACGAGTTGCTGGGCGCGCTCGGATTTGATCCGATGGGGCTGGATGCCCTGGTCTCGCGCACGGGCTGGGACGCCGCGACGCTGCAGGTGCAATTGCTTCAGTTGGAGCTGGACGGCCATGTGGCCCGCTTGCCGGGCGGCCGCTACCAGCGCCTGGCCAGCGGGTAGATCCACGCAAAAAAGCCGCCGGGCAATGGGTTTGCCCGGCGGCTTTGGGTATGGGAGGCTTCGAAAAATCAGATGCCGAGCATCAGCTTGAGATTCTGCACGGCTGCGCCGCTGGCACCCTTGCCGAGGTTGTCGAGGCGGGCCACGAGCACGGCCTGCTGGTAGTTGTCGTTGCCGTAGACGCGCACTTCGAGCTTGTTCGTGTCCTTGAGGGCCACGGCATCAAGCTTGCCATCGTCGGTGGCGGGCAGCACCTGCACCCAGTGGTCGGGCGTGTCGGTTTGGGCGTAGTGATCGGCCAGCACCTTGTGCACGTCAGCCACCTTGGGTTGGCCGGGCAGGGTGTCGAGGTGCAGGGGCAACTGCACCAGCATGCCCTGCGGGAAGTTGCCGACGGCAGGCACGAAGATCGGGCGGCGCGTGATGCCGGTGTAGTTCATGATCTCGGGGATGTGCTTGTGCGACAGGCCGAGCGCATAGAGTTCGAACGGGGCGGCGTTGCCCGCCTCGTAGGCTTCGATCATCGTGCGGCCACCGCCGGAATAGCCGCTCACCGAGGGCAGCGCAACGGGGTAGTCCTTGGGCAGCAGGCCCGCATCGACCAATGGACGCAGCAGCGCGATGGCGCCGGTCGCGTAGCAGCCGGGGTTGGCCACGCGCGTGGCTTGGCGCACGGCTTCGAGCTGGCCGGGAGCCAGTTCGGGAAAGCCGAAGACCCAGCCTTCCTTCACGCGGTGCGCGGTCGACGCGTCGATGATCTTGATGGTCTTGCCGGTTTCCTTGCTCACTTCATCGATCAGCGCGACGGAGTCGCTTGCCGCATCGTCGTGCAGGCACAGAACGACCAGATCCACGCCGGCGATCAGCGCGCGTTTGGCGGCGGGGTCCTTGCGCAGTTCGGGAGCGATGCTCACCAGTTCGACTTGCGCCATGGTCTGCAGGCGCTCGCGGATCTGCAATCCGGTTGTGCCTGCTTCGCCATCGATAAAGACTTTTGCCATGCTGTTCTCCGAGAGGGTCCGCCCAAAGGCAGACAAAGGGATAAGTTTTATCCACAATAATGGTGCGTCGCAGCATGATACATTTATTAGTTGCCATGCTGATGAAGCCCGCGGCCAGGCACCCTTTCCTGTAGCGGCTGACTTGATTGTCGGATGTAGCGGCCTTGTGTGCAAACTCACCCTGTTTGCCTGTAAGGCGGTGGTCATCCGGTGCGAATGTAATCTTTGATTCGCTCACTCCAGTCTGCCGTTCTGTGAATGGCGTTCGGGCACCCAACCACTTCTCCGAGAGACACCTCATGAAGATTCACGAGTACCAAGGCAAGGAAATCTTGCGTAGTTTCGGTGTGCCCGTTCCGCGCGGCATCCCTGCATTCACCGTTCAGGAAGCTGTGGAAGCAGCTCAAAAGCTGGGCGGCCCCGTCTGGGTCGTCAAGGCGCAGATCCACGCCGGTGGCCGCGGCAAGGGCGGCGGCGTCAAGGTCGCCAAGACCATTGAGGACGTGAAGGCACGTGCAACCGACATCCTCGGCATGCAGCTGGTCACGCACCAGACCGGCCCTGAAGGCCAGAAGGTCCGTCGCCTGTACATCGAAGACGGCGCCGACATCCAGCAAGAATACTACCTGTCCGCCGTGACCGACCGTGGCACCCAGAAGGTGGCCTTCATCGCTTCAAGCGAAGGCGGCATGGACATCGAGGAAGTGGCACACTCCACTCCCGAGAAGATCATCACCGTGTTCGTGGACCCGCTGGTCGGCTTCACGCAGGCCAACGGCGAAGAGCTGGGCAAGGGCATCGGCATGCCTGCCGACTCGATGGCGCAGTTCATCGACGTCTGCCAGAAGCTCTACAAGTGCTACATGGAAACCGACGCGGCGCTGGTGGAAATCAACCCGCTGAACCGTGACTCCAAGGGCAACATCATCGCTCTGGACTCCAAGTTCAACTTCGACTCCAACGCGCTGTTCCGTCACCCCGAGATCGTGGCCCTGCGCGATCTGGACGAAGAAGATCCGGCCGAAGTGGAAGCCTCCAAGTTCGACCTGGCCTACATCAGCCTCGATGGCAACATCGGCTGCCTGGTGAACGGCGCCGGTCTGGCCATGGCCACCATGGACACCATCAAGCTGTTCGGCGGCGAGCCGGCCAACTTCCTGGACGTGGGCGGCGGTGCCACCCCCGAGAAGGTCACCGAAGCCTTCAAGATCATGCTCAAGAACCCCAAGGTCAAGGGCATTCTGGTCAACATCTTCGGCGGCATCATGAAGTGCGACACCATCGCCACCGGCGTGATCACCGCCTGCAAGGCCGTGAACCTGTCCGTGCCGCTGGTCGTGCGCATGAAGGGCACCAACGAAGAACTGGGCAAGAAGATGCTGGCCGAATCCGGTCTGCCGATCATCTCCGCCGACACGATGGCCGAAGCGGCCACCGCGATCGTCGCTGCCGTCAAGTAAGCCCTGGAGAGAAACACCATGTCTATCTACATCAACAAAGACACCCGCGTCATCACCCAAGGCATCACCGGCAAGACGGGCCAGTTCCACACTGAAAAGTGCCAGGAATACGCGAACGGCAAGAACTGCTTCGTCGCGGGCGTAAACCCCAAGAAGGCTGGCGAGAAGATTTTCGACATCCCAATCTTCGGTTCCGTGAAGGACGCAGCCAAGGAAACCGGCGCGACCGTTTCCGTGATCTACGTGCCACCAGCAGGCGCTGCCGCTGCCATCTGGGAAGCTGTGGAAGCCGATCTGGATCTGGCGATCTGCATCACCGAAGGCATCCCAGTGCGCGACATGCTGGAAGTGCGCAACAAGATGCGCGCCAAGGAAGCCGCCGGCGGCAAGAAGACGCTGCTGCTGGGCCCCAACTGCCCAGGTCTGATCACGCCTGACGAAATCAAGATCGGCATCATGCCCGGTCACATCCACAAGAAGGGTCGCATCGGCGTGGTTTCCCGCTCCGGCACGCTGACGTACGAAGCCGTGGCTCAGCTGAGCGAACTGGGCATTGGCCAGTCGTCCGCCGTCGGCATCGGTGGTGACCCGATCAACGGCCTGAAGCACATCGACGTGATGAAGGCTTTCAACGACGATCCAGACACCGACGCCGTCATCATGATCGGTGAAATCGGTGGCCCGGACGAGGCGGAAGCCGCCCGCTGGTGCAAGGACAACATGAAGAAGCCAATCGTCGGCTTCATCGCTGGCGTGACTGCCCCTCCGGGCAAGCGCATGGGCCACGCAGGCGCGCTGATCTCCGGCGGTGCCGACACGGCCGACGCCAAGCTGGCCGTGATGGAAGAGTGTGGCTTCACGATCACACGCAACCCATCGGAAATGGGCAGACTGCTCAAGGCTTTGATAAAGTAATTTGATAGCAATGAAGCGTTGACCCGCTTGGTTTTGCGGGTCGAAGTTCTTAAATGCTTACGCATTTCTACGCATGACGAGGGGCTTGCGCCCTTCTACACTGCGAACTCCAAAAAGAAACGCCAGCCTGAATTTCAGGCTGGCGTTTCAATTCATAACAGTGGAGTAACAATGGAATTTCTCAACACGCCCGATTTCTGGATCGGGCTGGTCAAGATCATCTGGATCAACATCATCCTGTCGGGCGACAACGCCGTTGTCATCGCACTTGCGGCCCGCTCGCTTCCCCCCGTTCAGCAAAAGAAGGCCATCATGATCGGCTCTGGCGCCGCCGTGGTGCTGCGCATCGTGCTGACCGTCGTGGCGGCCAAGCTGCTCGAGCTGTCGTTCCTGCAGATCATCGGCGGCGTTCTGCTGCTGTGGATCGGCTACCAGCTGCTGACCGGCGATGACGATGAAGAAGGCGAATCCAAGGGCAGCGGCGGCATGGTCGCCGCCGTGCGCACCATCCTGATCGCCGATCTGGTGATGAGCCTGGACAACGTGATCGCCGTGGCCGCCACAGCCCAAGGCAACATGGTCCTGCTGATTCTGGGCCTGGCCATCAGCATTCCGCTCGTGATCTTCGGCTCCACGCTCATGATCAAGCTCATGGAGCGCTTTCCCGTCATCGTCACGCTCGGCGCGGCGCTGATCGGCTGGGTCGGCGGCGAAACCATCGTCAACGACAACATCCTGCACGACTACGCCCTGTCGCATCCTTGGCTGCACTACGTGGCGGCAGCAGCCGGCGCGATTCTGGTGGTGGCCGTGGGCAAGTACGTCAAGGCACGCAACGAAAGCAAAGTTCACGCGGCAGCCTGAGCGTTTCACCCTCACGCTCTCAGGCATTCACGCTCCCACCCCGCATTCGGGGTATGCAAGGCAAAGACTTCCGATCAGGAGGCTTTGCCTTTTTGCTTTTCCGGGGTGGCGTTTCCCGGTTTTGACTGGTCCGGGGAAAGCCAATGGATGGTATTCAGGCGTTTGGCTGACATCCTGTTGCATCAATTCTCTCTATGCTGGAGGAATGTTCCATTTGGAGTCCAAGCATCTACGTGCCTGGGGAGAGGTCAAGCATGGAGATGCTGTCTAGTTCCGTTTTCTGGATCGGCCTGCTCGAGGTCATCGGCATCAACATCGTGCTGTCGGGCGACAACGCCGTCGTCATCGCATTGGCCGCTCGCTCCCTGCCGCCGGCGCAGCAGCGCAGGGCCATCCAGTTTGGCTCCGGCGCGGCCGTGGTGCTGCGCATCCTTCTCACTTTTCTGGCCGCGAAGCTGCTGCAGCTGCCGTGGCTGCAGATCGTGGGCGGCTGTCTGCTGCTGTGGATCGGCACGCAATTGCTGGTGAGCGGGGACGATGGAGACGCTGAATCCAAGGGCCCCAACAGCATGATGGTCGCCATCCGCACCATCCTGCTCGCCGATCTGGTGATGAGCTTGGACAACGTGATCGCCGTGGCCGCTGCGGCGCAAGGCAACATGGTGCTGCTGGTTCTCGGTTTGGCGATCAGCATCCCGCTGGTGATCTTCGGCTCCACACTGATCATCAAGATCATGGACCGCTTCCCCGCCATCGTCACGCTGGGTGCTGCGCTGATCGGCTGGGTCGCCGGAGAGACCATCGCCAGTGACGAAATGCTCAAGAGCATTGTTTCAAACTATCCTTGGCTCCCTCACGCGGCATCCCTGCTCGGCGCGGTGCTGGTCGTGGTGATCGGTATGCTGCTTCAGCGCCGCAGCAAGGCCGGGCAGCGGCCATAGAAAATGCATGAGTGCTCACTTCTGAACAGGTGATCGCGAACCTGACCTTGATGTGGATAAAACGGGAATCTCCAAACGTTGATTTTGGAGATTCCATTCAGATAGTTGACGATAGCTGACAATTGCAGGCGCAAACGGCATATTGCACTGGATTAGCGGTATGAAAATAAAAACTATCAGAATCGCATTTGACTGAATAGTCGTCTATTATTGCAATCGGTAAAACTAGCAAACTTCAATGACATCCGCTGCCGATCGCAACGCATGTCGCAGCACGGCCCGCTGTTGAAACTGGCTGAGCAATGGCGTCAAGATGATTCACCGGTCCACATCTCACTACGAATTCGTCGCACAGACGGATGCAGGCCGAGTTCGCGCCAACAATGAAGACGCCATCGGCGTCGATGACGTCAGCGGCCTCGCCCTGCTGGCGGACGGCATGGGTGGCTACAACGCGGGCGAAGTCGCCAGCGCCATGGCGGTGGACTATGTGAACACCCATCTCGCGCGCCTGTTGCAGGAGCTGGGCACGGACGTCACTCCGACCGAGCTGCGCATCGCGCTCGACATGTGCATCAACGGCGCCAACCGCAACATCCTCGAGGCCGCGCTCACGTCACCCCAGAATCTCGGCATGGGCACCACGCTCGTCGTCGGCCTGTTCCGCAGCGACCGTCTTCTGCTTGCCCACGTCGGCGACTCGCGCTGCTATCGGCTGCGCGACGGCGCGCTGCAGCAGTTGACGCGCGACCACTCCTGGCTGCAGGAGCAGATCGATGCCGGACTGCTCACTCCCCAGCAGGCGCAGAATTCCGAATACGGCAATCTTGTCACGCGGGCGCTGGGCGTGGAAACTATGGTCCAGATCGATTTCAACGAGTTTCCGGTCGAGCCTCAGGATCTGTACATTCTGTGTTCGGACGGATTGACCAACATGATCGGTGACGACGATCTGGCGGCCCTCGCCAAGGCGCCCGCACCGCTCACGGAAAAGGCAGAGCGCATGATCCAGCTGGCCAACGCCATGGGAGGGCGTGACAACATCAGTGTTGTTCTGGTCCAGGCCGCTGGAGAAAAGCAGAAAATCATCAAGCCCAGCCTGATGTCCCGACTGCTGCGCTCACATTGAGCCCGATCTTTGCTAGTAGATAAGAAACAAATGCTTGAACTAGAAGGAAAAGATCATGCCCAAGATGGTCGTATCGGTTGATGGAGTGGTCATCAAGGAAGTGCCCCTGACCAAGGAGCGCACCACGCTTGGCCGCCGCCCGTACAACGACGTCGTCATCGACAACCTCGCCGTGAGCGGCGAGCACGCGCTTCTGCACATGGCCGCCGACGAGGTGGAGATCGAGGATCTCAACAGCACCAATGGCACCCACGTCAACGGCAAGTCCGTCAAGCGCCACAAACTGCGCAACGGCGACACCGTGGAACTCGGCCGCTACAAGATCCGCTTCGTCGACGAGGCCCCCGGCGGCGCGGGTGGCGTGGACTATGAAAAGACCATGCTCTTCAAGCCAGGCATGGCCCTGCCCAAGGTTCCCAACTCCCGCCCCGCACCGCTCACCCCAGCGCCTCCGCTGCAGGCCGACGTCAAAGTCCTCTCCGGCGCGGCAGCGGGCCGGCAGGTCTCTCTCGTCAAGGTCGTCACCACCATCGGCAAGCCTGGCGTGGCGGTCGCCTCGATCACCAAGCGCCACCAAGGCTTCGTCCTGGCCCATGTCGAAGGCGATGAAATGCCCACGCTCAACGGCGAGCAGATCAGCGCCGACCCCGTCCAGCTCAAGGACGGCGACCGCATCGAAATCGTCGGAACGACGATGCTGTTCATCCAGCGCTGAGCGCTGGAAACGGCCTGGGTGAAAAAGCTATCGAGGTTGAAATTTCAATAACATTTACAGTGTCGAAATTGTCCCGAGTGACACTTCTGTTCCGACAAAAACGTCATTTGTTACAAACAAAGCCTTAGGTTTGACGCTGGAATAACAATCCATGCGGTTCTGGCGAGTAGATCAAAGTTGGCACGCAAGCTGCTTGTAAGATTCTCAAGACTTGAGGCTCACGGGGTAAACCTCAGGTTCCATTCACTCATTGTTTTACTCCGGGGAGATGTTTAAATGAAGCGTTCTATCCAAAAGGGTTTCACCCTTATCGAATTGATGATCGTTGTGGCGATTATCGGTATTTTGGCTGCTGTGGCACTGCCTGCTTATCAAGACTACACGAAGCGTGCGCGCGTATCGGAAGGCTTGGTTCAAGCGGGCGCTGCGAAACAAAATGTTGCTGACATCCTGGCAAAGGGAGCTGTTGCTGCTGATTCTGAAGGATATGGTTCCGGGTACACGGCCCCCACGATGTCTGATAATGTGATTGGCCCAGCGACAGCCGGACAATTGAATAGCGTTACCACGCCAGTCACTGGCATACACATTGATCCCGCAACTGGCCTGATCGCTATTCCTTACTCTACCCGTATTGAAATTGCTGCAAATAATACCCTGGTCTTGGTTCCTTATCTTGGCCCGGTGGGTACGGAAGTTGCTTTGCCTGATGCCACAGCAGCGTTCACACCGCCAACCGACGGCGTGAAGTGGAAGTGCCGTGCTGCTGGTGCAACTTCTCCCTTCGCGATTACGACACTGTCCACAGATCCTACTTTGCCTCTCAAGCTGGCTCCAGCTGAGTGCCGTTAATTTGATTCATCGAATTAAATAAATGAAAAGGATTCCGAGAGATCGGAATCCTTTTTTGCTTAAGTCATGTACAAAAATCAAAGGCTGAGTGCTTCTTTCAAGGCGGCGGCCATTCATTTGGCAATAAGCTTGATTATTGGGGCTGTTGCGGCAATTATTGTTTTTGGCTTTTGGTTTCGCTTTCCGTATGAGAGTCTGGCTGGTGGCCAGCATCTCTTCTGGATGTTGGTCAGTATTGATGTCATCTGTGGACCACTGCTGACAGCGATCTTATACAACCCTAAAAAATCAAGAGCAGAACTCTTCATTGACCTGTCAATCGTCTCAATTTTGCAGATTGCAGCATTGCTGTACGGATTGCACACCATTTCACTGGCTCGTCCAGTGCGGTTGGCTTTTGAGGTGGATCGTTTCGTTGCCGTATCGCCAGTAGACATAGATATGAGTAACCTTCATCGCGCGTCAAGGGAGCTTCGGAGCTTTGGTTGGACGGGACCTGTTTTGGTGGGAACCCGTGGTGCCCAGAATGGTGATGAAGTAATTGAAAGCATCAACTTATCTGCTCAGGGCTTTGAACCAAGTGCAAGACCCGCAGCATGGGTGAGTTATGAATCAAATCGTGAGCAGGTTAAAAGCCGAATGCGCAGTTTGGCGAAGTTAAGAGGACAAGTTTCGGACGATGTGGGGGGCTTAATTGACAACGCGGTGCGAAAGAGTGGGAAAAAAATTGAAGAAATATACTATTTACCTTTGGTAAGTAAGAAAAATTTGGACGAGTGGGTCGTTTTTTTGGATGCGGATGCAAATATTGTGGGATACGCTGCGGTTGATGGGTTTTTGCCTTAGAAAATAATCATGCAGTCCATTTTTTTGACTTACCCCCTTTTTTTTCTAAAAGTCTAATTTTTTCAATCGTCATTTCCCGATCCACAGCCTTGCACATATCGTAGATAGTCAACAAGGCAATCTGCACAGCTGTCAACGCTTCCATCTCCACCCCCGTCTGCCCAACAGTCTCCACAGTCGCAGTGCATTGAACGGTTGAATCAGATTCTCGAACGTCAAAATCCACTGCCACCCGCGTCAACGCCAGCGGATGGCAAAGCGGTATCAAATCGCTGGTCTTCTTCGCCGCCATAATCCCCGCGATACGCGCGATTCCCAGTACGTCTCCTTTTTTCGCAGTCCCCGATTGAATGATTGCCAGCGTTTCGGGGCGCATGCGAATTTCTCCGGTGGCGACTGCCACGCGATGCGTCGCTTGTTTGCCGCCCACATCCACCATATGCGCCTGTCCTTGCTGGTCAAAGTGGGTCAGTTGGGATGCCGCCTGCTGTTCAGTGGGTTGGTTCTTGCTGTGGTCGGATGAATCAGTGCTCATGGAGATTTCAAAGTTCGTGTGAGTTAGCTGTGATTGATGCGATGGCGGCAGCGGCGGCGATGTTCGAGTCGCTGCGTCATTGCCCGGATCAGGCGGGTTTCTATACTTGTTGCATTTCGTGCGCAACCATTGTGGGCTCGGGGCATCATACGGGCAGAGCATGCGGGTGGCGCGGGCTTTCGGTCTTTGACGGAGTGTGACGTTTGACTCTCAACAATTCACGTTTCATGGGGCGCGCTGGTCGGGCTTGGGTGGCGAGCGTGCTGATGGCCTCCACTTTGGCCGTCAGCAGCGGCGGCGCGTGGGCCTTGGGCCTGCCTTCGCTTGGCGACGGCCAGAGCCTCACCACGCCCCAGGAGCGCAAGCTGGGTGACCGCATCATCAAGGAGCTCTACCGCGACCCGGACTATCTGGACGACGCGGTGCTCACCGAGTACGTCAGCCAGATCATGGCATCGCTGATGAAGGCCTCCGAGGAGCGTGGTGAGCTGAGCGACGAGCTCAAGGAGCGCTATGCGTGGCAGATTCTGCTGGGGCGTGACAAGCAGGTGAACGCGTTTGCGCTGCCGGGTGGTTACTTCGGGGTGTATCTGGGGCTGATCTCCATCGTGTCCACGCGCGATGAACTGGCTTCGGTGATGGCGCATGAGTTGAGCCACGTGACGCAGCGGCACATCGCGCGCTTGATTGACCAGCAGGGCAAGATGACGCCGTTGATGATCGGGTCGATGATTCTCGGGGCGCTGGCGGCGAGTCGGAGTCCGGATGCGGCTGCGGCGCTGATGGTGGGCGGGCAGGCTGCGGTGGTGCAGAACCAGTTGAATTTTTCGCGTGACATGGAGCGCGAGGCCGACCGGATCGGCTTCGGACTGATGAAGCCTGCGGGGTATGCGCAGCAGGGCTTTGTGGGAATGTTCGACAAGCTGCAGCAGGCCAATCGCATCAACGACAACGGCAGCTGGCCCTATCTGCGCAGTCACCCGCTGACGACGCAGCGGATTGCGGACATGCATGCGCGCATCGGCAAGGAGGATGGCGCGGAGCCGCCCGCCACGCTCGATCACGTGATGATGGTGGCGCGCGCTCGGGTGCTGACCAAGCCGGGCGTGGAGGTGCTGCGGCAGTACATCCATGAAACCAAGGATGTGGGATTCGCGGACAAATCAGTCAATCGGCGGGTGAGTGCGCTTTACGCCGCTGCGCTGAGCGGCGTGCAGTTGCAGGACTACGCGCTGGCGCGGGAGGCGGTGGGCAGGCTCAAGCCTTTGGTGCAGGGCAATGCGCCCGCGCAGCGGCAGGCGCAGTTGCTTGCGGCGGAGGTGGAGATGGCGGCGGGCAAGCCCGAGGATGCCTTGCGCGAGCTGTCGGCCGATGTGCAGAAAACCACGGCGGACGCGGGGCGGCCGGAGCTGCTGGCACGCACGCAGGTGATGCTGCAGTTGAAGCGTGGTGCGGAGATGGCTGGCGCGCTCCAGACCTGGGTGGCCACGCATCCTCAGGACTCGGCGGTGTGGCTGGCGCTGTCGCGGGTGTGGACGCAGCAGAATCAGCCGCTGCGCGCGATCCGTGCGGAGGCTGAGGCGCAGATGGGGCACTACGACTACGCTGCGGCGCGGGACCGCTTCAAGGCAGGACAGGACCTGGCGCGCAAAAGCGGTGGGAGCGGTGTCGATTTTTACGATGCGTCGATCATCGACACGCGCCTGCGCGAGGTGGACTCACTTCTGAAGGAGCAGGCTTCCGATCGCAGCCTCAATTAGCATGCAGAGCACGGAGTAGATCAGCGAGCCGATCAGCGCGGCCACGAAGCCGTGCACCTGGAATCCGCTGCCGAGTACCGAGCTGGCCGCCCAGAACATCAGTGCGTTGATGACGAAGAGGAAAAGTCCCAGCGTCACGACGGTGACGGGCAGCGTGAGCACCACCAGGATGGGGCGCACGATGGTGTTGAACAGGCCGATGACGGCGGCCGCGATCAGCGCGCTGGAGAAGCTGCGCACTTCGACGCCGCTGTAGATGTAGGCCACGCACAGCAGTGCGGAGGCGCAAAGCAGCCATTTGAGCAGGAGTTTCATGGCTTGGGAGAATAGCACCGACGCATGAAGGTCGGTGCATCGCGTCTTCGATGTGGTCGGTGCGGGCCGAGCGAAGTGCCGGACCGACCTGACTCGACCTGGTGCTTTACTCCACCGCGACGAACATCATGCAGAACAGGCCTGCAAGCGTTCCCGGCAGGGCCCAGGTGCGTCCTGGCTTCTTGACCTTGACGGTCGGGGCGGGGGCATGGGTTGCCGCTGCTGGCGGATTCGGCACGAAGGCCTGTGGTGCCGTCGCGTCTTCCTGTTTGGGCCGACGTGCGTCGAGCAGTTGGGTCTGTGCGCCGTATTGCTGCTGCAGTTGTTCCAGCAACTCGGGCAGTGGCGTCTTGGCCAGCACGGTGCTCACCTGCGCATTGCCCGACTCGAGCCAAGGCAGCAGTTGGCCGAACAGCTTGTCGGCCCACTTGGCACGCCAGGATTCGCGCGCGCTGTGGCTCACCCATTTGCTGATGCGGTGCGTCATCCGAGGGGCGCAGGCCACCAGCACCCAGTGCGTGGTCTGGCCCGTGGTGCCTTGCGCGAGGGCGGGTTGAATGAGCTGACGCGCGTACTCGGCATCATCGACATAGACGATCACGGTGTCCATGAGTCCTCCTTGAAGTTGCTGCGTGGTGATTGAAATCGTTATGGCGCTGGGGTCCGGGGGATTCGTCAGGCGAAATCCGGAGGCCCCAAACGGCAGTACCTGCGAACGCAATATACAGAGGCATTTGCAGGTACTGTTCTTTCAGCACCGCAAATCAGGGGATTGGGCGGCGCCCGGCTTCTGGTTTGCGGCGTGTCTCGCGCGGATCAGTGGGCGGCTGGTGTGCCGCCGCCAGAGGCCTTGCGCTTGGCGAGGATGGCCTTGCCGATGACCAGGACCAGCACGGCACCGGCGACGCTGGCGCCGTACTTGATCGCATCGGTCTGAGCGATCTTGAACATCCACTGCCACTTGTCGGGGTTGGCGAACACGGGGTCGGTCACGAGCATGCCGCCCGCAATCCAGCCCAGCAGCATGCCACCGGCGGTGATGATCAACGGGAAGCGCTCCATGAGCTTGATGACCAGCTGGCTGCCCCAGACGATGATCGGGATCGAGATCAGCAGACCCAGCACGACCAGCAGGAACGAGTGCTCACCGGCGTTCTGTGCGGCGCCGGCGATGGCGATCACGTTGTCCACGCTCATCACCAGATCGGCGACGATGATGGTCTTGATGGCGGCGAGCAGGCGGTCGCTTCCGGCGACATCGCCGTGGCCTTCTTCATCGGGGGCCAGCAGCTTGACGCCGATCCACACGAGCAGAATCGCGCCCACGGCCTTCAGGAATGGCAGGTTCAGCAATGTCATCGCGAAGGCGATGAGAATCACCCGCAGAATGATGGCACCGGCGGTGCCCCAGATGATGCCCTTGGTGCGCTGCGCAGGCGGCAGCTTGCGGCAGGCAAGCGCGATCACCACCGCATTGTCGCCACCCAGAAGGATGTCGATGATGATGATCTGACCGAGCGCGACCCAGAATTCGGGCGAAGTCAAAAAGTCCATAAAGTCCTCAACGTCAATGTTCGAAGAGCTCTGCGGCCTACTCATCGTAGCGCAAAGCCCCAGCCTGATTGGGAATTGAACTGATCGAGGTGAACTTGTCCTACACAGGCGCGCGACGGCGCTTGCGTGAAGGGGCGGCAAACCTTGATCAGCCCAAAGGGGCCCATCAAAGGTCTTGCTCAGCCAGGTTCTTGACGTTGTTTTCACCTGTGCCCGGGCTGCCGGAAGCTTGCGCTTCGTATTGACGACAGACCGACAACCCCGACACCACGCACCCGCATTCGAGTGAATTTCCCGTTTGTTGGCGTGATTTCGGGTTGGGAGCTACTCCCCTTCAATCCCGCAATTGGAACACAGTCAAACAGGCCCGCGCAAGTTGTGGCCAAGAACTTTTTTAAAGCGATTCCGAAATGAATGCCCTTGAAATGGTCATGTGGCGGCGCTTCTGTGCTATGAAAAATACTTCGAGGTGGGTCTCGGTGATTACCCTTGGGTCCGCGCTGCAGAGGAGGAGGACGTATCATTTGCGCCCCTTATGCGCAGCAACGACCCCTCTCACCTCCATATCCACATCACCGACATCGAGGCCGCCATCAACCACTGGCGCCAGCGCGCGCCCGTGGATGCCGGTGCGGCGCTGGTGGATGAGCTGGTGGCGCTGGCCGAGGTCTATGCGCGCATGGTGTATCAGCGCTGCGATGAGATCGCCGAGGATGACATGCCGCCCGAGGCGATGTTCGCGTGGCTGGCCTGGTACGACACCACCATGGACACGCCCTGCATCGCGATCTGCTCGACGAGTCAGGGCGATGCCACCTGCAAGGGCTGCGGTCGCACGTTTGCCGAGGTGCAGACCTGGCTGGAGCTGGGTCCCGTGCACAAGCGCAGCGTGTGGCGGCGCATCAGCATGGAGGGCACGGCGCTGCGCTTCACCCGCTACAAGGAGCGCGCGGGCGGCTGAGGCGAGGGTGGGCCTTTGCCTGTTTACTCGGCGTCTGCGAACGGCTATGGTGGTGCGCATATGCTGCGCCTCGTGACCGCCCCCAACATCGTTCAGGCCAAGATCTGGTGCGACCTGCTGTGCGAGGCGGGCCTGCCAGCGACCGTGCTGCGCGAGCATTTCGCGTCGGTGCACGGACTGATGCCGCCCAGCGAATGCAATCCGGAAATCTGGCTCGAACACGAAGAGCATGAAACCGCCGCGCGTCAGCTGCTCGAGGATCTGGATCACCTGCCGCAGCGCAGGTGGCAATGCCGCTGTGGCGAGACCGTCGAGGGCGGGTTTGAGCAATGCTGGAACTGCGGAGGTTTCATGCAGCTCGGGCAGGCGCTGTAGCCGCCGTCACGTCAATTCATTCATTTCATTTCACGTTGCTTCACTTCCAGCGGACCGGCTCGACCATCACGCTGCCCAGATTGCTGCTGAGCGTGAGCGTGTTTTCCTGGATCGTGGCCTGCAGCTGCATGCTGCGTTCGGCCAGCTTCGCCAGTTCCTGCGAGGCGTCGGTCGGGATGCGCCAGACCTGCACCTTGTCGAGCCGCGAGAGCTTGCTCTCGATGCCCTTCCACCAGATTTCAGAGGCGTGGTTGAACGGGTAGACGATCACCGCATCGGTCTTGCTGCAGGCCTTGGTCAGCGGCTTGTCCTCAGGCTGGCCGACCTCGATCCACAGGCGCTTGCGGCCGGTGAAGTCGGTGAGCGAGACGTCCGGATCTTCCACGTCCGACAGACCCGCGCCGAAGGCGAGCGTGCCGTCACCGTTGCAGATGGTCTGGAGCTGGTGGGCGTTCAGCGCCAGAGCGACCAGACGGATCATCATGCGTTCGTCGGTTTCGCTGGGGTGGCGGGCCAGCGTGAGCGCGTGGTCGGCGTAGTAGCTGTTGTCGATGTCCGCAATGGCCAGATTGGCCTTGAAGATCGTTGATTTGATTGCCATGGGGCTTGGCCTTTGGGGCGACGAAGCCGTTGGCTTCGATTGGTGAATCGTTTTGAGACGCCAATACGGCCCCTCATGCGTCGTTGCGAAGCCTTGCCGTATGAACATACTGTCTGCGGCTTCGACGCCTCGCCTGAGGGGCCGTATTGGCGTTGTGGCTGTGGATCGAAGCGCGACTGCGCTGCCAGCCTCAGCAGGCCTTCGGCAGTCATCTCCGAAGGCCGTTCTTTCTTTTACACGCGCTTGGCCAGCTCGGCGGCCTTGCCCGTGTAGCTGCCCGGCGTCATCGCCAGCAGGCGGTCCTTGTCGGCTTGCGGGATTTCGAGGCTCTTGATCAGGTCGTGCAGGGCCTCGGCGGTCACGGTTTTGCCGCGGGTGACTTCCTTGAGCTTCTCGTAGGCTCCGGCGACGCCGTAGCGGCGCATCACGGTCTGGATGGGCTCGGCGAGCACTTCCCAGCTGTTGTCCAGGTCTTCGGCCAGCTTTTCTTCGTTGATTTCCAGCTTGTTCAGGCCGGTCAAAAGCGAGTTGTAGGCAAGCACGGCGTAACCCAGCGCCACGCCGATGTTGCGCAGCACGGTGCTGTCGGTCAGGTCACGCTGCCAGCGGCTGATGGGGAGCTTTTCCGAGAGGTGTCGCAGCAGGGCGTTGGCCATGCCGAGGTTGCCTTCGGCGTTTTCGAAGTCGATCGGGTTGACCTTGTGCGGCATGGTCGACGAACCGATTTCGCCGGCCTTGAGCTTCTGCTTGAAGTAGCCCACGCTCACGTAGCCCCAGATGTCGCGCGAGAGGTCGATCAGGATGGTGTTGGTGCGCGCCACGGCGTCGAACAGCTCGGCCATGTAGTCGTGCGGCTCGATCTGGATCGAGTAGGGCTGGAACGTGAGGCCCAGGCCTTCGGGTTCGTGGCTCTCGATGACCTTCTTGCTGAAGGCTTCCCAGTCGAATTCGGGCCAGGCGGAGAGGTGGGCGTTGTAGTTGCCCACGGCGCCGTTCATCTTGCCGAGGATCTTCACGGCGGAGATGCGGTCGGCGGCGGTCTGCAGGCGCATCACGACGTTGGCGAATTCCTTGCCGACGGTCGTGGGGCTGGCGGTCTGGCCATGGGTGCGGCTGAGCATCGGCACGTCGGCGAACTGACGGGCCATCTCGCGCAGCTTGAGCTGGATGCGGTCAAGCGTGGGCAGCACGACCTGGTCGCGGCCGGCGCGCAGTTGCAGCGCGTGGCTGGTGTTGTTGATGTCTTCGCTGGTGCAGGCGAAGTGCACGAATTCGGCGGCCTTTTCCAGTTCGGGACGGGCATCGAACTTGGACTTGATCCAGTACTCGACCGCCTTCACGTCGTGGTTGGTGGTCTTCTCGATGTCCTTGATCGCGGCGGAGTCGGCTTCGGAGAAGTTGCTCACGAGGCTGTGCAGATAGCTGCGTGCGCCTGCCGACAGCGGCTTGAATTCGTCGAATCCGGCATCGGACAGCGCGATGAACCAGGTGATTTCCACCTGCACGCGGCGCTGCATGTAGCCATGCTCGCTCATGATGGGGCGGAGGTCTGCGAGCTTGGCGGCGTAGCGGCCGTCAAGGGGGGAGAGGGCGGTGATCGTGGACAGGCTCATAGCCCTCTATTGTAGGTCGCGCGCCTTGGGCGCGGTGTGCGCCGGGTTTGTGGCTGCCCGCCGCGGATGTGTTGTTGTCAGGGAACGCTCCGCCTTGGGCGGGGATCGTGGTTTGCACTTAGGTGTCTGGACGGAATCAAGGTACGTGCCATCTGGCCCTAGAATCGGTTCGTCACCTTCATAGGTGACTGATTTTGATAGTGAAAGTCTGACCATGAAACTCATCGGATCCTCTACCAGCCCCTACGTGCGCAAGGTGCGCGTTGTGATGGCGGAAAAGAAGCTGGACTACCGCTTCCAGGAGGAAGCCGTGTGGTCGGAGGACACCAAGATTTCCACTTTCAACCCGCTTGGCAAGGTGCCCTGCCTCGTGATGGAGGGCGGCGAGGCGGTTTTTGACTCGCGCGTGATCGTCGAATATCTGGACACCCTGTCGCCGGTGGGCAAGCTGATCCCGTCGTCCGGGCGCGAGCGTGCCGAGGTCAAGACCTGGGAGGCGCTGGCCGATGGCGTGCTGGATGCGGGCGTGCTCTCGCGCATGGAGTCGACCTGGCAGCACCGCAAGGAAACCGAGCGCTCGCAGGCGTGGATCGATCGCCAGCACGGCAAGATCCAGGCAGGTCTTGCCGCGATGAGTCTGGGTCTGGGCGAGAAGCCCTACTGCAGCGGCATCCATCTGAGCCTCTCCGACATCGCCGTGGGCTGCGCGCTTGGCTGGCTGGAATTCCGCTTTCCCGCCATTGACTGGCGTACCGATCACCCCAACCTCGCCCGTCTGTACGACAAGCTGATGCTGCGCGCGAGCTTCAAGGACACCGTGCCGCGCTGAGCGGACGCACGCGGGGCTCCCGGTGAGCTTCGCCACATTGCCAAAAACAAAGGGCGCCACAGCGAAAGCAGTGGCGCCCTTTGTCTGCAGAATAAAAAAGTCGCGAAGCGTCCCGAAACGAATTAAGAGAGGGAGGGAGGAGAAGCGCTTCAGGATTTCCAGTCAAACGCGATGTCTGAAAGGCTTCGCAACTACAAACTGATTCTGTTCTTTATTCAATATTCCATCCATTTAGATGAACTAGTTTCGCATATAGATTAAGGCCAGACGCGTGAAGTTCCATCCAAATTTCACAAAAAAATGTAACCACTACCTACGCCGCCGAGGCTTCCGCAGCGCGGGTCTCGACACATATTTCAAATATCAGGCAAAACTCTTGAAGATGCAACAGGAGGCTTGTCAGCCGACGCCGTGTCGACGGGTGAGTCTTGCTCGCCAAGTGTGCAAGGTTACCCTATCAATGAAAGGTTTGACTGAGTAAGAATACTAACTTGTTGGAGCCTGTTTTTTGCTGCCCAGTCTGCGTTTGAACCAGTGCTCGAGATCGTCAATATAGGTGAATATCGCCGGGATCACGAGCAGGCTCAGAACGGTCGAGGTGAGCAGCCCGCCGATCACCGCCGTGGCCATCGGCGAGCGGAAGCTCATGTCCGCGCCACCGAGCGCCAGAGCGATCGGCAGCATGCCCGCGCCCATGGCGAGAGTGGTCATGATGATGGGGCGGGCGCGCTTGTGGCAGGCGTCGAGCAGCGCGTCGAGGCGGCTCATGCCGTGGTCTCGGCGCGCGACGATGGCGTATTCCACCAGGAGAATGGAATTCTTGGTCGCGATGCCCATCAGCATGATCAAGCCGATCAGCGACGGCATGGAAAAGCTCTTGCCCGCCAGCAGCAGGCCGACGAAGGCGCCGCCCAGCGACAGCGGCAGGGCCGCGAGAATCGTCACTGGCTGCAGAAAGTCCTTGAACAGCAGCACCAGCACGATGTAGATGCAGACCACGCCCGTCAACATCGCGAGGCCGAAGCTCGTGAACAGCTCGCCCATCATCTCCGCGTCGCCGATGTCGATCAGGCGCACGCTGGCCGGCAGGCCCCGCACCGCGGGCAGCTGGCGCACGGCGTCCTGCACCTCGCCGAGGCCCTGGGAGCCGAGCTCGATTTCGAAGTTCACGTTGCGCGAGCGGTCGTAGCGGCTGATCACCGCGGGGCCGCCCGAGGGCTCCAGCGTCGCCACTTCGCCGAGCCGCACCGGGCCGTGCGCGCCGGGCACGGTGAGACGCTCGAGCGTGGACAGATCCTCGCGCGCTGCATCGTCCAGACGCACGACGATGGGAATCTGGCGCTGGGCAAGGTTGAGCTTGGGCAGGTACTGGTCGTAGTCGCCGACGGTGGCCACGCGCAGCGTCTCCGCAATCGCGCTGGTGCTCACGCCGAGATCGGCGGCGCGCGCGAAGTCCGGGCGCACGGCGATTTCGGGGCGCACGAGGCTGGCCGAGGAACTGACTCCGCCGATGCCGGGAATCGAGCGCACGTCGCGCTCCACGGCCCGCGCGGCTTCGGCCAGCGCCTGCGGGTCTTCGCTGGCGAGCGCGAGGATGTAGCGGTCGTTCGATCCGCCCAGCCCGATCTTCACGCGCACGCCGGGCAGGTCCTGCATGGCCACGCGCAGCTTCTGTTCGATGGCCTGCTTGCGTGGGCGTTCGGCGCGCGGGCTCAGGGTGAGCGTGAGCGTCGCCTTGCGCGGATCGGCGGTGGCGTTGCCCGCGAACGGGTCGGAGCCCGCCGAGCCGCCGCCGATCGTCGCGTAGACGCTGTTGACATGTCCGACCTTGAGCGCGCGCGCGGTGGCGGCGGTGACCAGCTCGCGCGTTTCGGGCAGCTTGGTGCCGGGTGGCAGTTCCAGCGTGACCTGGGTCTGCTCATTGTCGTCGGCAGGGATGAAGCCCGAGGGGAGCAGCGGAATCAGCGCGAGCGAGCCGATGAAGAACAGCAGCGCGGCGAGCAGCGTGAGCACGCGGTGCCTGAGGCACCATTGCGATGCGCGCATGTAGGCCGCGAGCCAGCGCGGCTCCTTCTCCTGCGCGAAGAGCGGCTTCAGCATGTAGGCCGCCATCATCGGCGTGAGCAGGCGCGCGACGACCAGCGACGCGAACACCGCGAGTGCCGCCGTCCAGCCGAACTGCTTGAAAAAGCGCCCGGCAATGCCGCTCATGAAGGCCGTGGGCAGGAATACCGCGATCAGCGTGAAGGTGGTGGCGATCACCGCGAGGCCAATCTCGTCGGCTGCCTCCATCGCCGCCTGATAGGGCGACTTGCCCATGCGCAGGTGGCGCACGATGTTCTCAACCTCGACGATGGCGTCGTCGACCAGAATGCCGACCACCAGCGACAGCGCGAGCAGCGTGATGATGTTGATCGAGAAGCCGAGCAGGTGCATGCCGATGAAGGCCGGAATCACCGACAGCGGCAGCGCCACGGCCGAGACGATGGTGGCGCGCCAGTCGCGCAGGAACAGCCAGACCACGATCACCGCGAGGATCGCGCCTTCGTAGAGCAGGCGCATCGAACTGTCGTACTCGTCCTGCGCGATGGTGACGAAGTCGAACGCGCGGGTGAGCTGCAGGTCGGCGTGCTCGGCTTGCAATTGCTCGAGCACCTTCTGCACGCCCGCGCCCACTTCCACCTCGCTCGCGCCACGTGCGCGCGAAACCTCGAAGCCGATCACCGGCTTGTCATCGAGGAAGGCGGCGGTGCGCTGCTCGGCCGTGGTGTCGGTGATGGTGGCGATCTGGTCGAGGCGGATGCGCCGCCCGCCCGAGAGCGCGATGTCCATGGCCGCGATCTGGTCGGCGGTCTGCACGGTGGCCAGGGTGCGCAGCGGCTGCTCTTCGCCGCCGAGTTCGGCGCGCCCGCCGGCGCTCTCGAGCTGGGTGGCGCGCAGCTGGCGCGAGACATCGGCCGCCGTGGCGCCAAGCGCCAGCATGCGCTGCGCGTCGAGCGCCACGCGCACCTCGCGCGTCACGCCGCCCACGCGGCTCACCGCACCCACGCCGGGCACGGCGAGCAGGCGACGGGTCAGCGTGTCGTCGACGAACCAGGACAGCGATTCGTCATCGAGCTTGCTCGACGAGATGGTGTAGGCGAGGATGGCCTGCGCCGACAGCTCGAGCTTGTTGACAATGGGGTCGCGCAGATCGGCCGGCATGTCTGAGCGCACCCGCGAGACTGCCGAGCGCACGTCGTCCACGGCTTCCTGCACGGGCTTCTCGAGGCGGTATTCGGCCGAGATGACGGCCGTGCCGTCGGTCAGCGTGGTGGTGATGTGCTTGAGCCCCTGCGTGGTGGCGATGGCGTTCTCGATCTTGCGCGCCACGTCGCTTTCGAGCTGGCCCGGCGCGGCGCCGGGCAGCGAGGCGGTGACGTTCACGACGGGCAGATCCATGTCCGGGAAGTTCTGGACCTTCATCGCCCGGAACGACAGCAGCCCCGCCAAGGTGAGCAGCACAAAGATCATCGCAGCCGGAATCGGGTTGCGGATGGACCAGGCGGAAAGATTCATCGCTCTGATCCTTTATTTGGCGACAGGCTGAACGCGCACCAGATCGCCGTCGTTCAGAAAGGCGCCGCCGCGCGCGACGATGGATGCGTCGGGCTTGAGGCCGGAGGTGATTTCGACCGTCTCGCCGGTGCGCTGGCCGGTCTGGACCCGCACCATGCGCACATGGTCGGTGCCGACGAGCTCGAACACGTTGCTGAAGCCGTCGCGCACGACGATGGCCGAGGTCGGCACGGTGATCGCGTTGCGCTGGCCGAGCACGAATTCGCCGCGCGCGAACATGCCGGCGCGGATGTCGGCGTGGGCGGGCAGGTCCACATAGACGATGGCGTTACGCGTCTGTGCATCGACGGTCGGCGCGATGGTGCGTACCGTGCCCTCGACCTGTGCGCCACTCGCGGCGGTCACGGTGACGCCGCCGCCGAGCTGGATGCGTGGAAGCTCGCTCGACGCGACTTCTGCGCGCCATTCGAGGCGGCTCTTGCGCACCATGCGGAACAGTTCGGTACCCGCGCCCACCACTGCGCCCACGGTGGCGGTGCGCGCGGAGATCACGCCGCTGTCGGGGGCGAGCACCGTGGTGTGCTTCATGCGCAGCTGCTGCGCGTTGAGCATGGCCTGCGCGGCTTCGACGCGGGCCTGGCCGGTCTGCGCGGCGGTCGTGTACTGCTGGATCTGCTGGGCGCTCAAGGCGCCCGACTGGCTCAGCGTGCGCGCCCGCTCGGCATTGGCCTGCGACTCGGCGGCGCTGGCCTTGGCTTCGAGCAGGTTGGCGCGTGCCTGGGCGACGTCGGCCGCAATGGTTTCGCTGGCAAACGTCGCCAGCACCTGACCGGCCTTGACCGTGTCGCCCACATTCACGCGCACGTCGGTCAGGCGCAGGCCGTTGCTTTCCGCGCCGATGCTGGCCTCCTGCCAGGCGGCGACATTGCCGTTGGCGGGCAGGCGTGCGGCGAGGTTGGCAGAAGCGGGGCGCACGACGGACACCGTCAGCGCGGGGCGGGGCTCGCTGGCTTTCTTGTCGTCGGCGGCCTGCGAGTCATCGCTCCAGACGAGCGCACCGGCCGTGCCGAGCAGGGCCACGAGCGCCAGCGTGACGGCGGTGAGGTGAAGATGGGGAATGCGAGAGAGAAAGCGCGGCATGGCAAATCGGTAGGTTGATCGGTTAACGCGTTTCGGTGCGGATCAATGGGTCGGCGAGGCGTTGAACGACGTGGCGGCCGTGGGGACGGCCGGGTCTTGCGCATTCACGCTCCAGCCGCCACCGGCAGCGCGGTAGAGCTGGATCCAGGCGCTCATGCGCTCCTGTTCGAGGCTCACCAGCGAGAGTTCGGAGGCCAGCGCCGTGCGACGGGCGTTCTCCAGATCCAGCTGGCTGGCGAGGCCGCCCTTCCACAGCGCTTGCGTGGCGTCGAGCGAGCGCTTGTAGCCCGCCGCGGCGTTCTGCGCGTCGGTGCGGCGTTCGCTGGTGCTCGCGAGTCTGGTGAGCGCCTGCTCGACCTCGCCCACGGCCTGTCGGACCTGTGCGCGATAGCTCACCGCCGCCGCGTCGTAGCGCGCCTTCGCGGCCGTGACCTGCGCGGCGCGGCGGCCACCGTCGAACAGCGGCAGCGACACCGCCACCGGCCCGATGGTCCAGATGTTGGAGCTGCCGCTCAGACTGCCGGTGCCGAGATACAGCCGGCCGATGGAGCCCCCGAGCGAGAGCCGTGGATAGCGTTCGGCTTCGGCGCTGCCGACGTCGGCGCTCGCGGCCGCCACTTCGCGTTCGGCGGCATGGACGTCGGGGCGCTGCACGATGACCTGCGCGGGAAGGCTGTCCACGGTGAACAGCGCGTCCGGCAGCGGTGCGGCGGGCGATTCGGCGAGCGCGCTGCGCAGTGCGGCCTCGTCGCGGCCGGTCAGCGCGACCAGCGTCTTGATGCCGATGTCGCACTGCAGCTGTTGCTGTGCGAGGCGCACGCGGCCATCGGAAAAGCTTGCGGCGGCGAGGGCCGCATTGGCGGGAGCGGTGAAGCCCGCGCGTTCGCTCTCGCTCGAGAGCTTCGCGGTCTGCTCGCGCGATGCCACGTCGCCTTGCAGCACGGTGAGCTGCCGCGCGCAGTAGCGCCAGCCGGTGTATTGGTTGGCGACCTCGGCGGCCACCGACACGCGGGCGTCATGCCATTTGGCCCGCGAGCCTTCGAGGCGCTCGCCAGCGGCATCCGAGGTGGCGGAGTTGCGGCCGAACAGGTCGATCTCCCATCCCGCCTGCGCGCCGATCTGCGCGGTGTTGGCGATGCCGGCGGTCTGCTCGTTGAAGCCCCTGCTGGCACTGGCCTGCGCGTCCAGCGTCGGCAGCAGCGCGGCACGCGCGGCGACTTGCGTGGCCCGGGCCTGCTCGAAGGTCGAGCGCGCCTGCGCCACGCTGGGGCTGGCGGTCTGGGCCTCGCGGATGAGTTCTGCGAGCAGCGGATCGCCCGCAGCGCGCCACCAGTCCTCGAGCTGCGCGACGCTGCCGCCGTGCGGAAGCGGGGCATGCCATTGGGTCGGCACAGGGGCATCGACCTGCGCGGGCGGGCGCTGGATGGCGCAGCCCGCCAGGGTCAACGGCAACCAGAGAGACAGAGCCAGATGCAGCAAGCGGATTCGCGGCATGGATGAGACGTCGTGGAATGCGCCCTCGTGAGGCGACAGCGATGGGGAATCGGCCTGGCGCGCGCGGGGCGGGGCATTCGGTGCCTCGTCCTTCCATGATCGATCAGATCAATTCTTTTGCGCGCAAGTCTGCTGGGCCGGTGAGCAGCGCATTAGAGCATGAATGCGCTGCAGTTTTCCAGCGCGGCCCGTGCCGCTTTGGGCTGGCGCAGGGAAGCCTTGGACGACCGTGAATCGTTGTGAGCGAGGCCGCTGCATGCGAGCCTCGCTCATGGCGGAATCAGAGCGGTCGGTCGCCGAAGACGGCTTTCCAGAGCGCGAGGATCGCGTCGCGTTCAGGCACGAGTTCGTCGTCGAGCACGCGCGTGGGTTCTTCGTTCAGGCGTGCGCGGTGCTGCACATGGCGCAGCGTGCGGTAGGCATTGGCGGCCGCCGTGCCCACGCCCGCGGGCAAGAGGCCGGCGGCCTCGGCGCGCTGCAGCAGGGCGATGTTGCCCTTGTTGTCACGCAGGCCCGGATGGGCGTCCGACTGTGACAGCACCAAGTACTGCACGGCGAACTCGGCGTCGACCATCGCGCCGTGGCTGTGCTTCACGTCGAACTCGCCGTGCGGCACCGGATGGGCGCTGCGCACGCGATCGCGCATGGTGACGATTTCGTCCCGCAGCGACGCGCTGTCGCGCGGCGCGGTGATGACGGCCTCGCGCACCGCGTCGAAACGCTCGCGCAGGTGCAGGCCGCCGTGGGGCTCGTCCTCGGCGATGGGGTGGCCCTGGGCGTCGAGCGGCACGAGATCTTCGGTGCCGAGCACGAAGCGCGCGCGCGTCATCGCCTGATGTTCCCAGGTCCAGGCGGTGTTGCTGCCGCGCTGGGTCTGGTAGTCGGCGTAGGCGGCGAAGCGCGTGACCAGCAGGCCCGAGTTGCCGTTGGGGCGCAGGGCGGTGTCGATCTCGAACAGGTCACCCTCGCCGGTCTTCACCGACAGCCAGTTGACCAGCTTGCGCACGAAGGCGGCGTAGATTTCCAGGGCGTTCTCGTCGTCGTCGTCGAACACGAAGACGATGTCCAGATCACTGCCGTAGCCCAATTCCTTTCCGCCGAGCTTGCCGTAGCCGATGATGGCGAACTGCGGCGTCTCGCGGTGCTTGTTTTTCAGACGCGACCAGCACCAGCGCGCCGTCACGCGCAGCACGCAGTCGGCGAGCGCGGAGAGATCGTCCGCCACCTGCTCGACCGTGATGCGGTGCTCCACGTCGCGGGCCAGCGTGCGGAAGGTTTCGGCATGGTGGGCGCGGCGCAGCAGGTTGAGCAGGTTCTCGTCGTCGTCCTCGCCGGTCGAGCGCAGCGCGGCCAGACGCAGTTCGAGCTCGTGCTCGAAATCGGCGGGCACGAAGCGCTCGGACATCAGCGCGTCGCTCGCCAGCTCGTCGATCACGCCGGGGTGCTGCAGCATGTAGCGCGCCGGCCATTTGGCCGAGCCCAGCAGGTGCAGCAGGTGTTCGTGCACCGAGGGGCGCTCGAGCAGCAGCGCCAGATAGCTTTCGCGGCGCAGCAGCGGCTCCAGCCATTCGACGAAGCGCACGGCGGCGGCCTCGTCAGTCGTGCCCTCGCCGATCCAGCGCGCGGTGCGCTGCGTGAGTCGGTACAAGCGAGCGCGCGCTTCGTCGCGCAGGCCCTGCACACGCTGGTTGGTGCGCCAGTCGGCCACGCGTTCGCGCATCTTGGGCGGGAGCAGCTCGAGCAGCGTGTCCAGCTCGGGCGCGGGCGCGCTTGATCCGGCAGCGCGCGGGCCGCCGCAGTTGCCGCCTGCGCATTTCTTCTTCTCGGCTTCGCCGCCGAGCAGGGTGTCGAACTCCTGGGCGACCAGTTCGCGGTGGGTGTCCAGCTCCTTGAGGAAGTCGCTGCACTCCACGCCCATGGTCCGGCCGATCCAGCACAGGTCGTCGTCGGAGGTGGGCAGCACATGGGTCTGCTGGTCGTCGAGATACTGGATGCGGTGCTCTACCTTGCGCAGGAATACATAGGCGCGCGCCAGCGCATCGGCGGTTTCCTGCGGCATGAGGCCGGCGCGCGCAAG
Source organism: Diaphorobacter caeni (assembly GCF_015354245.1). Classification (GTDB taxonomy): domain Bacteria; phylum Pseudomonadota; class Gammaproteobacteria; order Burkholderiales; family Burkholderiaceae_C; genus Diaphorobacter_A; species Diaphorobacter_A caeni. The sequence continues at coordinate 172,229 of NZ_JADKYZ010000004.1, read as the reverse complement.
GCGCTGCAGCGCTTCGAGCGTGGGGCGGCAGCGCAGTTCGGGGAACTGGCCGCCGCGCACCACCTGCAGCAGCTGCACGGTGAACTCGATCTCGCGAATCCCGCCGCGCGAGAGCTTGACGTCGTTGGCTCGCTCGGGGTGACCGGCGCTGCGCTTGGAGGCGTGGTCGCGGATCTGGCGGTGCAGGATGCGCAGGGCATCGAACACGTTGTAGTCCAGATAGCGGCGGAACACGAACGGCAGCACCACGCCGCGCAGCGCCTGCACATTGGGCGTGGACAGGCAGTCGCGCGGAGCGACGATGCGGCTCTTGAGCCAGGCGAAGCGCTCCCATTCGCGGCCGTGCACGAGCAGATAGTCCTCCAGCGCCGACAGCGAGACGGCCGACGGGCCGGAGTTGCCGTTGGGGCGCAGCGCCAGATCGACGCGGAACACGAAGCCGTGCTCGGTCGTGTCGCCCACGAGGTTGAAGATGGCCTTGACCGCGCGAGCGAAGTATTCGTGGTTGGAGAGCTTGCCGCGCCCATCGGGCTGACCGGCGGTGTCGCCGTCGTGCTCGTAGACGTAGATGAGGTCGATGTCGCTCGACACGTTGAGCTCGCGCGCGCCGAGCTTGCCCATGCCGATGACCCAGAGCTGCACCGGCTCGCCGTTCGGGCCCTGCGGGGCGCCGTGGCGGGTGTCGAGCTCGGCCCGCACGGCTGTGCAGGCCCGGTCCAGCGCCAATTCGGCCAGATGAGTGACCGGCAGGCAGATGTCTTCAAGCGGTGCGCCCTGCTCGCAATCCAGGCGGATCAGGCGCTCCATGACAATCTGGCGCAGGATCCGCAAGGCCGCGCCCAGGTCATGGCCTTTGGCGATGAGGTCATCGCAGGTCTGGGCCATGGTCTCGCGCGTCGGAACACCGGTGGGCAGCAGGGCCATTTCCGATTCGTAGCGCCGGTGCAGGCGCTGGAAGAAGCGGGAATGTTCTGCGAGATGGCTCTGGCCATCGATGGGGGTCAATTCTGAGGAGGGCTTCTGCATTTCAGGCTGGCGCAACGCGCACTGTCACAGCATGAGCGCAACCGGCAGTCTCTGCACGGCTGTACATCACGACACCATCTGTGCAGAACTCAAGGAGACAGGGCGGGTCATAATTCCACACACAAATCAACCTTTCTCCATGACCGAGCAGCCCTCCCATCCATCACGTCTGCTGCATTTTCTTGCAGGGTTCGCGCGGTGGTCGCTGGGGCTGCTGCTGGCTTTCTGGCTGCTGGTCGCTGTCGCCTGGGGCTTGCTGCACGGCTTCATTGTGCCGCGTATCGGGGAATTCCGTCTGCAAGTACAAACCCAAGCCGAGAAGGCGCTGGGGGTACCGGTGCGAATCGGGGGGCTGGCCGCACAGAGCGAGGGTCTGATACCCACGCTGGAGCTCTCCGACGTGCAACTGCTTGACCCCATGGGGCGTGAGGCATTGCGGCTGCCGCAGGTGGTCGTGGCGGTGTCGCCGCGTTCGCTGCTGCGCCGGGGCTTCGATCAGCTCTATGTGAAGGCGCCCGAGCTCGACGTGCGCCGCGACGCGAACGGCAGCATCCATGTGGCGGGTCTGCCGATCACCGGCGGCGCGGAAGGCGGCGACGGCTCCGGGCTCGAATGGCTGTTCTCGCAGGGCGAGGTTGCCATCCTGAACGGCAAGGTGCGCTGGACGGACGAACTGCGCGAGGCGCCGCCACTTGAACTCACGGACGTGAATCTGGTGCTGCGCAATGGTGCATGGCGTCACCGCATGCGGCTCGACGCGACGCCGCCCGCTGGCTGGGGCGAGCGCTTTTCGGTGCGCGGCGTGTTCCGCGAGCCGATTTGGTCGACCCGGGGCGGCGACTGGCAGACCTGGAGCGGCCAGATCTACGCCGATCTGCCCAACGGCGATGTCTCGCGCCTCAATGAATATGCGGACCTTGGCGCGCTCACCGTCGGGGAGGGCGAAGGCGCGGTGCGCGCATGGATCGACGTGCGGCAGGGCAAGATCACCGGCGGCGTGGCGGACGTGGCGCTCAAGGAGGTGCGCGCCACGCTCGGCAACAAGCTCGAGCCCCTGTCGCTGCAGTCGGTCAAGGGCCGCGTGGGCGCGCAGCAGTTCGACAATGGTTTCGAGGTGAGCGTGCAGAACCTCTCGTTCGTGGCTGACGATGGCCTGAGCTGGCCCGACACCACGCTGTTCTTCCGCCAGACTGGGGCGGATCCGATGAATCCGGCGCTGGAGCAGGGCGAGCTGCGCGCCAGCCAGCTCAATCTCGCGGTGCTTGCGCAGATCGCCGACCGCCTGCCGCTGGGCAAGGCGGTGCATGATCCCCTGCGCCAGATCGCGCCGCGCGGCGTGGCCCGCAACGTGCAGGCGACCTGGCACGGCCCGCTCAGTGCGCCGCGCCAGTATCAGGCCAACGGTCTGATCGAGGACCTCACGATGGGCAGCACGGCCAAGGGCGAGCCGGGCGGCTCCATGCCCGGCATCGCCGGTGCGCGCGTGCAGTTTGCGCTCACTCAGGCGGGTGGCAATGCGACGCTGGCGATCAGCAATGGCGCTCTGGTGTTCCCCGGCGTGTTCGAGGAGCCCGCGATTCCCCTGCAGAAGCTTTCGGCCAACGTGAACTGGACCATCGACGGCGAGCGCATCGGCGTGGACGTGCAGAACGTGAAGTTCGCCAACGCGGACGCGGCCGGCGAAGCGCGCGCGAGCTGGCACACGGACGATCCGCGCAAGTCCTCGTCGGGCTCGCGCTTTCCGGGCGTGCTTGACCTCTCGGGCAGCGCCACGCGCGCCGACGGCACCCGCGTGCACCGCTATCTGCCGCTCGGCATTCCCGAGCACACGCGGCACTACGTGCGTGACGCCGTCAACACCGGCGTGGCGACGGGCATGCAGTTCAAGGTCAAGGGCAACCTGCACGACTTCCCGTTCAGCAAGCCGGGGCAGGGCGATTTCCGCATCGCCGCCCAGGTCAAGAACGTCAACTACACCTATGTGCCCGCGTCGCTGCAGGCAGCGGGCGAGCTGCCGTGGCCGCAGCTCACGGGGCTGTCCGGCGAGCTGGTGTTCGAGCGCTCGAGCATGCAGATCAAGAATGCCAACGGCACGCTGGGCGGGCTGGCTGCGGTCAAGGTGCGCAACGCGAACGCGGAGATTCCCAATCTTGACCATCCCGTCGTCGGCGTGGACGCGCACGCCGTGGGGCCGCTCGCCGACATGCTCGGACTGGCGCGCAAGTCGCACATCACCCAGCTCACCGAACACGCGCTCGACCAGGCGGTGGTGAGCGGCAACGCCGAGCTCCGGCTGCAGCTCAGCCTGCCGCTGGACCACATCAACGAGTCCAAGGTGCAGGGCAATGTGAAGCTGCTCGGCAACGATGTGCAGTTCACTCCCGACGTGCCGCAGGTCACGCAGGCGCAGGGCTCGGTGCAGTTTTCCGAGGGCGGCTTCTCCATCGTCGGCGTGCAGGGACGCGCGCTCGGCGGCGATGTGACGCTGGAGGGCGGCATGCGCACGCTGTCCGCGAGTTCCGCCCCCCCGCCGCAGCCGCTGCCCGCCGGGCAGAAGGCCATCGTGCAGGTGCGTGCCCAAGGCGTCGCCACGGCTGAAGGGCTGCGCGCGGTCGCGCCTGCGGGGCCGCTGGCCGATCTGGCGAAGCACGCGAGCGGCACCACGCCGTATTCGGTCCAGGTCGGCCTGCGCCGTGGCGTGCCCGAGCTGCTGGTCAACGCGTCGCTGCAGGGCATGGCCGTCGACCTGCCCGCGCCGCTGGGCAAGACCGAGCAGAGCGCCATGCCGGTGCGTTTCGAGACCCAGCTCACGCCGCAGTCGGTGGAAGCCGCCGCGCATCTGCCGCTGCAGGAGCAGCTCACGGTGGATGTCGCCAACGTGGGTGGCGTGCACTACGTGCGCCAGTTGGGTGAGGCCGGCCAGCCGGGCAAGGTGCTGCGCGGCGCCATCGGCGTGGGGCTGCCCGCGGGGCAGGCGCCGCGCCTGCCGGAGTCCGGCGTGACGGCCGATCTGGTGCTGGGTGACGTCGATGCGGCCCCGTGGCATGCGCTGGCCAAGGCGGTCGCAGACCAGCCCACTTCGGCCTCCGTTTCCGCGGCGGCCGATCCCGAGCTGCAGGGCTACAAACCCTCGCGCATCAACGTGCGCGCCCAGTCCATCGCCCTGGGCGGGCGCACGCTGCATCAGGTGGATGCGAGCGTGACGCGGCACAAGGACCTCTGGCGGGTGAACGCCAAGGCAGAAGAGCTCAGCGGGCTGATCGAATACCGCCTCGCGAGCGACACCGTGCCCGCGCCGGGGTTGATCTACGCGCGTCTGGATCGCCTCAGAATTCCGCAGACGCAGGACACGGTCGCAAGCGCCAACGACCTGCTTGACGACCAGCCGCGCACGCTGCCCGCGCTGGACATCGTGGTGCAGGATTTCCAGATACACGGGCGCAACCTCGGCCGCATCGAGGTGCTGGCGCGCAACGCCACCACCGGCGACGGGCGGCGCGAATGGCGACTGGCGCACCTGAATCTGATCACGCCCGAGGCCACGTTCACCTCCAGCGGCAACTGGGCGCTGCTTGGCGGAACGGGCGCCAACGCGCAGCGGCGCACGGCGATGAATTTCGAGCTGGACGTACGCGATTCGGGCGACCTGCTCGCGCGCTTCAACATGCCCGGCGTGGTCAAGCGCGGCAAGGGCAAGATGACCGGACAGGTCGCGTGGCTTGGCGCGCCGCTGTCGCCGGACTATTCCTCGATGACCGGGCAGGTGCATGTGGACATGCAGGCCGGGCAGTTCCTCAAGGCCGATCCGGGGCTGGCCAAGCTGCTCAGCGTGCTGAGCCTGCAGTCGATTCCGCGCCGCCTGACGCTGGACTTCCGCGACGTGTTCAGCGAAGGATTCGCGTTCGACTTCGTGCGCGGCGACGTGCATGTCGATCGCGGCGTCGCGACCACCAACAATCTGCAGATGAAGGGCCTGAACGCGGCCGTGCTCATGGAGGGCAAGGCCGATCTGGAGCACGAGACGCAGGACCTGCGCGTGGTCGTGGTGCCCGAGATCAACGCGATGACCGCGTCCCTCGTCGCCACCGCGATCAACCCGGTGATCGGGCTCGGCAGTTTTCTCGCGCAGGTGTTTTTGCGCGGCCCGCTGATCCAGGCCGCGACGCAGGAGTTCCGCGTCGACGGCACCTGGTCCGATCCGCGCGTGGAGAAGGTCAAGCGCAGCAAGGCGGTGACGGGCCAGTCGGACCAGTCCGCCGATGCGCGGCATGAGTCAACAGGAGAGACGCAATGAAGATCGCCGCGATTCAGATGGTCTCGGGCACGGGGCTGGACGCCAACCTCGCCGCCGCCCGCAGGCTGCTCGAGGAGGCTGCCGCGCGCGGCGCGGAGCTGGCCTGCCTGCCCGAGTATTTCTGCGTGATGGGCCACAAGGACACCGACAAGCTCCAGCTGCGCGAGGAGCCCGGACGCGGCCCCATCCAGCAGTTTCTCGCGGACGCCGCGCGTGAGCTGGGCCTGTGGATCGTGGGCGGCACGCTGCCGCTGCGCGCACCGAGCGAGGACCATGTCTACAACACCACGCTGGTCCATTCGCCCGACGGGGAGTGCGTCGCGCGCTACGACAAGATTCACTTGTTCCGCTTCGACGGCGGAAGCGAGCAATTCGACGAGGCCCGCGTGATTTCGCCCGGAACGCAGCCGGTTCGCTTTACCATCACGGCCCGGGATGGTTCGGCCTGGCGCGTGGGGCTGTCGGTCTGCTACGACCTGCGCTTTCCCGAGCTGTACCGCGCCCATGCGCGCGCCGGGGCGGACCTGCTGCTGGTGCCGAGCGCCTTCACTTTCGTGACCGGCAGCGCGCACTGGGATCTGCTGCTGCGCGCGCGGGCGGTGGAAAATCTCGCCTACGTGCTGGCGCCCGCGCAGGGCGGCGTGCACGAGAATGGCCGCCGCACCTGGGGACACAGCATGCTGGTCGACCCCTGGGGCACGGTGCTGGCGCAGCGCGCACAGGGCGAGGGCGTGGTGATCGGCACGCTCGATCATCGCCAGTTGCGCGAGATGCGCGCGCAACTGCCCGCTCTTGACCACCGGGTCCTGTAGACGGTCGCATGGTTCGTTGGTTTGAATCCGCCGATGCCGCATCCACGGCACGCGGCGCAGCACACATTGGGATGGAATGGAAAACGTGACGCAGGCCTCCGGGTCGATGGCATCGTCCTCATCGTCGTCGGCGGCCTCGGTCGTTGACGACGCGCTGCCGCAGTGGCAGCTGCACCGCTGGCACAGCGCCTGGCGTCGCTGGTCGCTGTGGTCGCTGCTGGTGCTGCTGGTGGCGAGCATGCTGATCACGCTGGTCTGGCTGGCAGGGCGCTACGAGGCCAGCCAGGTGCAGTCGCGCGTGGAGCGCGATGCGGCCGATGCCGTCTCCGACATCCGCATCGCCTTTGCGCACAACGTCCAGAACATGCAGTCGCTGCAGATGGGCGAGCCCGATCTGGCCAACTGGGAGAGCCGCGCGAGCGATCTGCTGAACGCGCGGCGCGAGTTGGTGCGGCTGGAATGGCGCGATTCGCAGCTCAAGGTGCGCGCGCATGCCGAATCACCGTTTCGCCCCATGACCTGGGACCCCGCGGACGGCGGCAACAGCATCCATTCCGACATGAATCTCTCGTGCACCAACGCGCGGCGCGTGGGCGGACCTTCGTATTCGAGCAGCTACTTCCAGCCGCTGCCCAACGGCATGGGCTCCGAGATGATGGAGCTGTGCCTGCCGCTGATGGACGATGGACGCGTCACCGGGTTTCTGATCGCCACCTATTCGCTGCAGACCGTGCTCGTCGATCTGGTCGCGCCCAGTCTGCAGCGCGGCCAGGAGGTGTCGTTCACCGAGGCCGACGGCACGCGTCTGGCCGTGGTCGGCGCGATGCGGCGCGGCACGCGCATGTTCACCGCCCAGCAGCTGTTCGACCTGCCCGGCACCACGCTGATCCTGCGGCTGGACAGCTGGCACGCCGCGCCCAGCGTGTTCCCCAACGTGCTCACCGCGCTGGTCACCGCCATGTCGATCGCGCTCGTCACCGTGCTGATCGTGCTGGTGCGCGACAACCGCAGGCGCCTGCGCGCCGAGCGCGATCTCGGCGAGGCGCTGGCGTTCCGCAAGGCCATGGAGGACTCGCAGGTCACGGGACTGCGCGCGCGCGATCTCGATGGCCGCATCACCTACGTGAACCCGGCCTTCTGCGAGATGGTGGGCTTCACCGCCGACGAGCTGATCGGCCACACCAACCCGCTGCCTTACTGGCCGCCGGAGCTGGCGGGCGAGTACAGCGCGCGCCAGATGGTGCGCATGTCCGGCAACCACATTCCGCCGCGCGAGGGCTATGAATCGACCTTCATGCGCAAGGACGGCACGCGCTTTCCGGTGATGATCTACGAGGCGCCGCTGATCAACGCGCAGGGCCTGCACACCGGCTGGATGGGCTCGTTCCTCGACGTGAGCGAGCAGCGCCGCGTCGAGGAAATCTCGCGCGCGTCGCAGGAGCGGCTGCAGGCCACGGCGCGTCTGGCGACGGTCGGCGAGATGGCCTCGCTGCTCAGCCACGAACTCAACCAGCCGCTCGCCGCGATCTCCAGCTATGCGACCGGCTCGCTCAACCTGCTGCAGACCGACCAGCCCACGGCCAGCCCGCCGTCCGAGAATCTGGCCGATGTGCGCGTGGGCATCCAGCGCATCGCGCAGCAGGCCGAGCGCGCGGGGCGGGTGATCAAGAGCGTGCACGACTTCGTGCGCCGCCGCGACCAGTCGCGCGAGTCCGTCAGCGCGCAGGAACTGGTTGACGCCGTGCTGCCGCTGATCCGCCTGCAGGCCCACAAGCTGCGCGTGCACATCCAGATCATCATCGAGCCCGAACTTCCCGATCTGCTGTGCGACCGCACCATGGTCGAGCAGGTGCTGCTCAACCTGGCGCGCAACGGCATGCAGTCCATGGACCACCCCGACATTCACCCGCGCGTGCTCGAAATCCGCGTGCGCCGCGCCGCCTCCAACGCGCAGAACAAGTGGCTGGAGTTCTCGTTCAGCGACATGGGTGCGGGCATCAGCGATGATGTGGCCGCGCGCCTTTTCACGCCGTTCTACACCACCCGCGCCGAGGGCATGGGCCTCGGCCTGAGCCTGTGCCGCACCGTTGTCGAGCAGCATGGCGGCTTTCTCGGGCACATGGCCCGCGAGCCTCGTGGTACGGTATTCACTTTCACCCTCCCAGCATTTCAACCAGAAGCCGTCTGATGGAACCCGTCTCCAACGCCACCGTATACATCGTCGACGACGACGCCGAAGTGCGCGAGGCACTCGCCTGGCTGCTGCGCTCGCGCCGCGTGCCGAGCGAAGCCTACGACAGCGCCGAGTCCTTTGAGCTCATGCTCAGCGAACGCCTGCCGCAGCGCCAGCCCTGCTGCCTGTTGCTGGACGTGCGCATGCCCGGCATGAGCGGTCTGGCCCTGTTTGACCGCATGATCGAGCGCGGCGAGGTGGCCGCCATGCCGGTGATCTTTCTCACCGGCCACGCCGACGTGCCCACGGCGGTGGCGACCGTTAAGCGCGGCGCGTTCGACTTCTGCGAAAAGCCGTTCTCGGACAACCAACTGGTCAACCGCATCGAGGCGGCCTTGGCGCAGTCGGCGGCTTGTCTTGAGGCGTCGAAGGCCAAGCACCAGGTGAAGGATCGGCTCGGTGAGCTCACGGACCGTGAGCGCGACGTGATGCGGCTGGTGGTGGAGGGGCTGCCCAACAAGCTGATTGCGGATCAGCTCGATATCAGTGTGCGGACGGTGGAGGTGCACCGGGCGCGGCTGTTTGACAAGATGCAGGTGAAGTCGGCGGTGGAGCTGGCGAATCTGTTGCGCGACAACGCGTGACGGTTGGGCCTTGGCCCTTGGTTGAGGGCGGAGGCCGGGACTGCCCCCGGCTGGGCAGTCACTTATTGCTTGCGCGCAAAAAGTAACCAAAAAGCGCGCTCTGAATACCCGCGGCAGAACTCACTGCGCGACTGCGTCGCTCCGTTCGGACAACCGCCGCGAGCCAGTTCTGAAGAGGTGTGTTCGGCACTCCGCTGCGCTCGTGCCTCACTTGTTGTTTGCGCTTTGCCCAACAAAAAAGGGCAGCCACTGGGTGCTGCCCTTGCGTTGGCCTCCTGCTGGTGAGGCCTCCATCATCCGTTTCAGCCTTGGCGCTGGCCCACGTAGATTTCCACGCGGCGGTTCTTGGCGCGGCCTTCGCCGGTGTCGTTGGTGGCGATGGGCTCGCGTGAGCCTCGGCCTTCGACCTGGATGCGGGAGCCGTTCACGCCGTGCGAGGTGATGTAGTTGCGTGCGCTGCTCGCGCGGTCAAGGGAGAGGGGATTGTTGATGGCGTCGGTGCCGGTGGAGTCGGTGTGGCCGACGATGCGCACTTCGGTCGCGGGGTTGTTGCGCAGACCTTCGGCGAACTTGTCGAGGATGGGCTGGAAGTTGGGCTGGATGTCCGAGCGGTTGGTCGCGAACGAGATGTCGCTCGGGATGTCGAGCTTGAGCTGGTTGTCGGTCGTCTGCGTCACGACCACACCCGTGCCTTGGGTGGCGGCCTGCATTTCCTGCTTCTGGCGCTCCATGTGCTGCGACCACAGGTAGGTGCCGAGGGCGCCGACGCCCGCGCCGATCACGGCGCCCGAGCCGGCATGTCCGCCGGCCATGGCGCCGACCGCCGCGCCGCCCAGCGCGCCTACGCCCGCACCGGTGGCGGTGCGGCGTTGGGTGTCGCTCATGTTGGCGCAGCCGGTGGCCAGCATGACGGCAGCGAGGCTTCCGATGAGTAGGGTTTTACGCATGGTGAATAACTCCTGAGTTTCTGTGTGTCCGCTCGCCGCTTGATGCGGACTGAGCGAATCGCTCTTCCTTCGCGGTACGGGCGGAGGCGGAACGAAGGTGAGAATGAAAAGTCGAAAAGTCGAAATGTTCAACGGGTGTTCAACGGGCCCGTGACGACGGACTCTGAAAGGCAGAGTAGCAAGACGTCGATTCGGGGTCTGTAGGACGCGCCCGCGCATCAGTGGCGAGGGCCTCTTACGCAAGAGCGAAGGAAGTGCAAAACTGTGTCAAAACCCCCGTGCATTGGAAATGCCCTCAGTCGGCGCTATCCTTGTGCTCCGGTGCGACACTGGCGCTTGGCGGTTCTCCCTTCTTGCGGCCAGAGAACATTGTCCACCAGACAATGACGACCAAGATGACCAGCGCCAACAGTGCTTCAATCAAAATCAACACCATGAATTTTCGACTCCTGCGCCTGGTTGCAACGACGCTGATTGTAGGAACGCTCGCGGCCTGCTCGACCAAGCCCCCACAGAGCACTGCTCCATCGACCGAATCACCGACGTCGTCCACGGGTCCCGAATACCACCCCGTTCCCGGAACGCTCAATCAGTCCAAGAGCCGCTGGGTGCCGGTGGAGTGGAACGATCTGCCGGGGTTCTCCGACGATGCGCTGTTCGAGGCATGGAACGCATGGCTGCGCAGTTGCGAAAAACCGGCTCCCGCGTTCGCGCCCCTGTGCGCCGACGTGCGCCGTCTGTCCATTGCCAATGGTGAGGAGCAGCGCAGCTGGATGATGAACAAGCTGCGTCCCTACCGCGTGGAGGGCAACGACGGCAAGGTCGACGGCATGCTCACCGGCTATTACGAGCCGTTTCTGGACGCCGCGCGTGCGCCGGGCAATGGTTTCAACGTGCCGCTGTATGGCCCGCCCGCCGATCTCGGCGTGCGCAAGCCCTGGTACACGCGTCAGCAGATCGACACCCTGCCCGCCGCACAGGCCGCGCTGCAGGGCAAGGTGCTGGCGTGGGTGCGCGATCCGGTCGAGGCCATGGTGCTGCACATCCAGGGCTCGGGCCGCATCCGCGTGCAGGAGCCAGACGGCACGGTACGCGTGACGCGACTGGCCTTTGCGGGCACCAACGACCAGCCCTACAAGAGCATCGGCAAGTGGCTGCTTGACCAGGGGCTGGTGCGCGACGCGACCTGGCCCGGCATCACCGCGTGGACCGTGCAGAACCCGCAGCGCGTGAACGAGCTGCTGTGGGCCAATCCGCGCTTTGTGTTCTTCAAGGAGGAGCAACTGAGCCCGCTGGACGCCGCCTTCGGCCCGCGCGGCGCGCAGGGCGTGCCGCTCACCCCCGGCCGCTCGATCGCCGTGGACCGCGCGAGCATTCCGTATGGCACGCCCGTCTGGCTGGCATCGACCGGCCCGACCGTGCAGCTCTCACGCCTCGTGCTCGCGCAGGACACCGGCAGCGCGATCCTCGGTCCGGTGCGTGCCGACTATTTCACCGGCTGGGGACACGAGGCTGGCGAAGTGGCAGGCCGCCTGAAGCAGAACCTGCGCCTGTGGGCGCTGTGGCCGCGTTGAACGCGGCTTGCTGGCTTACTCGATCTCCACCACGTAGCGCGTGACCACCGGCGGGTTCTCGCCCACGTGGAATGCGAGTCTGCGGTCCCGCAGTGCCATGTCCGCGTTGGTCGAGCGATCGAAGCGGCGCAGATGCTCCACCCATGACTCGTCGAGGATGCGCTCCACATAGCGGCGTGGGTCGGCGATGTCGTGCTCCAGCTCCCAGTGCAGCGCGCCCTGCTGCAGGCGCGTGCGGCGGCTTTCCTTCATCACCGCGCGGAATTCCTGGGCGCGCGCCGGGTCGATGAAGTATTCGATGGTCACCACCAGATGCAGTCCGGCCTCGGGCGTGGTGCTGGCGTTGGGGCGGATCAGCATGCGCGCGGGGCTCAGGTCTTCTTCGGGCTGGCGGTTGCGCACCACGCGCAGGACCAGCAGCATGACGATCACGCCCGAGGCGGCCGCAATCCCGAGGCTGATGTGCACGCTGAACATCGAGGCCACCTGGCCCCAGAGCGCCGCCCCGGCCGCGGTCGCGCCCATGATGCACATCTGGTAGATCGACATGCCGCGCGCGCGCACCCAGTTGGGCAGCACGAGCTGGGCGGCGACGGTCAGCGAATTCGCCGTGGTGATCCATGCCGCACCGGCCAGCACCATGGCCGGCACGGCGATGTAGACATTGGGCGCGACGGCGACGACGGCGGTCGCCACGGCCTGGGCGATGGTGCCCACGCGCACCAGCTGGTCGAGCGTCATCAGCTGCCGAAGGCGCGGCAGGAACATGGCGGAGCCGATGGCGCCCGCGCCCATCGAGGCCAGCAGCAGTGTGAACGTGCCCGCGCCGCCCGCTTCGAGCTCGCGCGCCACCAGCGGCAGCAGCGCCATCAGCGCCGTGGCGTGGAAGAAGAAGATCGAGATGCGCCAGAGCACCGCGCGCATCGCGGGCGACTCGCGCACGAAGGTCAAGCCCACGCGCATGGCGCTGGTCAGGCGCTCTCGGCCCAGCGGATTGTCCGGATGCACGCGGCGCCAGCGCATGATGGTGAAGCCCGCGACCAGCGACAGCACGGCGTTGAGCACGAACACCCACGCGCTGCCCGCGCTCGCGATGATCGCGCCGGCCAGCAGCGGGCCGATGATGCGCGAGGCGTTCATCGCCACACCGTTGAGCGCCAGTGCCGCTGGCAGTTGCTGGCGGCTGACCAGCTCGGGCACGATGGCGGCGAACACCGGCCAGCGCATCGCCAGCCCGATGCCGTTGGCGAACGTGAGCGCCAGCAGCAGGTGCGCCGACATGCCGCCGCTCAGGATCGCGGCGCACAGCACCATGGCCACGCCCGCTACCCAGAACTGCGTGACCATGAAGTATTTGCGGCGATCCAGAATGTCCGCCAGCGCGCCGCTGGGCAGCCCGAGCAGGAACACCGGGGCGGTGGACGCCGTCTGCACCAGCGCCACCAGCACGGGCGAGGTGGTCAGCGTGGTCATCAGCCAGGCGGTCGCCACGTCGTTCATCCACATGCAGGTGTTGGCGACGATCCAGGTGGCCCAGAGCATGCGGAACACCGGCACGGACAGCGGCGCGAAGGGCGACTGCGCGGCACGCTCGGCGGCGCCGCGCTTGAGCTCGGCGGCGGCGGCGGCTTCGGCCTGATCGGCCTCTGCGCAGTTCTTGCGGGCGGCGGACTGGTCGCTGCCCGTGGCGTGGTCCGAGGGCGAGTCAGCGGGCGTCTGTGTGGTGTCGTGGGATGGCTGAGATGGCATGCAGGGGGAATTGTCGCTTTGTACGTGGCAGTTTGCATGCCGATTGGATTTCCGCAATTCGGAAAAACCGAAAAAAGAAATGCGGTGAATTGTTGTACGCCTTGTTTCAACAAGCACGCGGCCATCGCCGCGCCTTGTGATTCAATTGATGATAGCTATTAAACGCATCAATCAATATACCCAACCATCCATTCGATGAGAGGCACTCCCAGATGGCGACCTACAAGATTCCCGGATCTCTGTGCGCAGCGGACAGTCGTCAGATCGCTTTCGGCAACGCGTTCGACCGCGCCTGCAGCGCGGCCATCACCAACCAGCAGCTCGAGGGGCTGAGTGTCGACATCGACGTGGCGGATCAGGACGACGATCACCAAGCGCTCGCCGCCATCGCCTACGGTGAGGCATCCACCAAGGACGTCTACGAGGAGCTGGCGGCCATCGCCAACGTTGTGGTGCGCATGATGCGTGCACGCGGGTACAGCGCGGTCCGAGCGTTTCTCACCGGCGACAAGACCTATGCCTATGGCGTGAAAAGCGTGCGCTACGGCGTGTATTCCAATTCGTCGATGGCGGGCATCACGCGCAGCCGGGGCATGATGCTGGCCCTGCGCGCGGCCGAGAACGCCCTGTCGGCGAATCCCACGGACTACTCCAACGGAGCCTATTTCTGGGAAGGGGCGGACTTCGCCGAAAAGGTGAAGAAGGGCAAATCCAGCCAGCGCTATGAACGGGGGTTCAAGTTCACCAAGCCCGAGCACAATATCTACGGCATGAAGGACAACATTCTTCCCAAGACGACGGTGTACTGGAAGGACGCCAGAAACAAGGACACAACACGGGTTCGCGGCGAATATGAGTACGCCTACGAAACCACGGCCGCGTACGGCGGCACGGTATTCATCCGCTACGCGCCGCAATGGGTCAGCGCGACGGGAGGCAAGGAGTGGCAATGAGCTGGCTGCCTGGCGGGTTGGTGCTCTGCGCGCTGTGGGCGGGCGGCGCGGCGGCGGCGAGCGCGGCCCCGGCCTTGCAGCAGCCTCTCACGCATGCGGCGCTGCACGAGGCGTTCACGGGCAGCCGGGAGCTGAAGTGGACCGTGAATCAGGGCGTGCGCTTCGGATGCCTCGAGAGCCAGCCACAGCAGTGCGAGGCCCGCATCGGCAAGCTCGTGATCTCCCAGCCGGGCGGCCTCATCTCGTACAAAGGCAAGCCCGTGCCGCTGCGCGCACAGAGCCCTTTGGCGACGTCGGCAGGGCTGGCGGATTTTCCTGCGCTCAACGTCGCCAACCCGCTGATCAAGACCACCGCGTGGCGCAAGCAGGGCGTGAACGCCATCTGCGTGACCTACGCCTACGACAGCTTCAACGGCGGCGCCGGGCCGCTCGATGCGCTGGTGATGATTCTGGCGGACCAGCGGCGCGCGGTCGCCTACCGCTTTGATGGCTTCTACAGCAACTGCGACAACTGGCGCAGCGACGGCAGGGGGCGATTCGTCTATGGCGGCATCGAACTGTTGCCCGAGGCACAAGCGACCGAGGTGGACCCTGAGAAGGACCGCAAGGCGCTGGTCTGGAATCTCTGCACGCTGGACGGCTGCTCGCGCGCCGAAGATCGGCGCGAGGTCTATCAGGACGGCAGCACCTGGAGCACCGAGCCCGCGCAGCCGCCGTTCCGCTATGACAGCGCGCGTGGCGAGACGGGCAAGTAGATAGACACAGACAGCAGAGACAGACAGGGCGATGTAGACAGACTAGGCAATGGTCTTGTGGCCGCGGGCTCCATTCCCGCGCTCCTTCATCGCTTGGGGAATATGCCGTCGAGCGGCAATGCGCCGGATGCCTTGACCTCGCCCAGCGAAAAGCTCGTGTGCATGTCCTTCACGTTGGGCAGATTGAGCAGCACATTGCGCGCGAACTGCGAGAAGCTTTCGAGATCCTTGGCGACCACCTGGAGCTCGAAGGTGCCGCTGCCGCTGATGTAGTGGCACGAGACCACCTCGGGAATCTTGGCGATGGCCTCTTCCATGGCCTTGGTCAGGTCGCCCGTGTTGCGCAGGGCGTCGAGCCGCACGAAGGCCAGCACGCCGAGGCCGATCTTGTGGCGGTCCAGCGCCGCGTGGTAGCCGAGGATGTAGCCGGCTTCCTCCAGCGCACGCACACGCCGCCAGCACGGCGCGGCCGACAGACCGACGCGCTGGGCCAGTTCCGCATTGGTCAGGCGCGCGTTGATTTGCAGCTCCGAGAGGATTAATAGATCGAATTTGTCCAAACTTTCCATAACGGGATTGTTTTTGGAAAGGATCTTTCGCGCATTGGGGTAAACACGGCAAAAAAAGCAAACACATATCCGGGCCGCGCGCATACACTGCGCGGATACGGGCAACATCCAAAATGCCCGAAATATTGACGCCGCTCAAAAGGCGGTGCCCCACACAAACGATGGAGACAAGGCCATGAACGCCCCGCTGCCTGAATCAGTTCGCCGCGCGCTGGAAACCGTATCGCTCGAAGACAAATACACATTGGACTCGGGTCGAGCCTTCATGAGCGGAGTGCAGGCGCTGGTGCGTCTGCCCATGCTGCAGCGCCAGCGCGATGCGATGCAGGGGCTGAACACGGCGGGCTTCATCAGCGGCTATCGCGGCTCGCCGCTCGGCACATACGATCAGTCGCTGTGGGCCGCCAAGAAGCATCTGGCCGAGAACAACATCGTCTTCCAGCCCGGCGTGAACGAGGAACTCGGCGCGACCGCCGTCTGGGGCACGCAGCAGCTCGATCTCTACCCGGACACCAAGAAGTTCGACGGCGTCTTCGGCATCTGGTACGGCAAGGGCCCCGGCGTGGACCGCTGCTCGGACGTGTTCAAGCATGCGAACATGGCGGGCACGTCCCGGCACGGCGGCGTGATCGCGATCGCGGGCGACGACCACATCAGCAAGAGCTCGACGGCCGCCCACCAGAGCGACCACATCTTCAAGGCCTGCGGTCTGCCGGTGTTCTTCCCGAGCAGCGTGCAGGACATCCTCGACATGGGTCTGCACGCGTTCGCGATGAGCCGCTTCTCGGGCCTGTGGTCGGGCGTGAAGACGATCCAGGAAGTCGTGGAATCGTCCTCCAGCATCTCGGTCGACCCGGACCGCGTGAAGATCATCCTGCCCGAGGACTTCCAGATGCCGCAGGGCGGCCTGCACATCCGCTG
The DNA here is from genome assembly GCF_015354245.1 of Diaphorobacter caeni. Classification (GTDB taxonomy): domain Bacteria; phylum Pseudomonadota; class Gammaproteobacteria; order Burkholderiales; family Burkholderiaceae_C; genus Diaphorobacter_A; species Diaphorobacter_A caeni. The sequence continues at coordinate 155,812 of NZ_JADKYZ010000004.1, read as the reverse complement.
GCCCGATCCGCCGCTCGAGCAGGAAGCGCGCCTGATGGACTACAAGTGGTACGCCGCGCTGGCCTATGTGCGTGCCAACAAGCTGAACTACAACGTCATCCAGGGGCCGAACGACCGCTTCGGCATCATCGCCAGCGGCAAGGCGTTCAACGACACGCGCCAGGCGCTGGCCGATCTCGGCATCGACGAGGACACCTGCCACCAGCTCGGCATCCGCCTGCACAAGGTCAACGTGGTGTGGCCGCTCGAGGCGACGATCACGCGCGACTTCGCACAGGGTCTGCAGGAAATTCTGGTCGTCGAGGAAAAGCGCCAGGTCATCGAATACCAGCTCAAGGAAGAGCTCTACAACTGGCGTCCCGATGTACGCCCGAACGTGTTCGGCAAGTTCGATGAAGTGGACGACGTGGGCGGCGAGTGGAGCATGCCCAACCCGAGCCAGAACTGGCTGCTGCGCCCCAAGGCCGACCTGACGCCCGCGATCATCGCCAAGGCGATCGCCAAGCGCCTCAAGAAGGTGGGCGTGCCGGACGATGTCGCGCGCCGCATGGACGAGCGCATCGCCGTCATCGAGGCCCGTGAACGCGCCCTGACCGAGCCCAAGCAGGAGATCGGTGACCGCGTGCCATGGTTCTGCAGCGGCTGCCCGCACAACACCAGCACCCGCGTGCCCGACGGCTCGCGCGCGGTGGCGGGCATCGGCTGCCACTACATGACGACGTGGATGCCCGACCGCAACACCAGCACCTTCACCCAGATGGGCGGCGAGGGCGTGACGTGGGTTGGCCAGGCGCCGTTCACCAAAGAGAACCACGTGTTCGCCAATCTCGGCGACGGCACCTACTTCCACAGCGGCCTGATGGCGATCCGCCAGAGCATCGCCTCGGGCGCCAACATCACCTACAAGATCCTGTACAACGATGCGGTCGCGATGACCGGCGGCCAGCAGGTCGGCGAGCGCCCCGAGGGCCACTCGGTCGCGCAGATCGCGCACAGCCTGCGCGCCGAAGGCATCGTCAAGCTGGTCGTGGTGACCGACGATCCCGCGAAATACCATGGCCGCGAACACCATGTCGACCCGAGCGGCGCGCGCGCCAAGCATGCCGAGCTGATCAACGATCTGCCGCCCGGCATCGAGGTGTTCCACCGCGACGAACTCGACCGCATCCAGCGCGAATTCCGCGAGATCAAGGGCGCGAGCGCGATCATCTACGACCAGACCTGCGCGACCGAAAAGCGCCGCCGCAGGAAGCGCGGCAAGATGGCCACGCCCGCCAAGACCGTGCTTATCAACGAGCTGGTCTGCGAAGGCTGCGGCGACTGCTCGACCAAGTCGAACTGCCTGTCCGTCGAGCCGGTGGAAACCGACTTCGGCCGCAAGCGCCGCATCAACCAGAACTCCTGCAACAAGGACTACTCCTGCGTGAACGGCTTCTGCCCGAGCTTCGTGACCATCGAGGGCGGCGAGCTGAAAAAGCCGAAGAAGGAAAAGAAGGGCGACCTCACGGCGCTGCTGCCGATTCCCGAGCCGACGCTGCCCGTGGCCGAAAAGGCGTGGGGCATCGTCGTCGCCGGTGTCGGCGGCACGGGCGTGATCACCATCGGCTCGTTGCTCGGCATGGCCGCGCACCTGGAGGGCAAGGGCGTGATCACGCAGGATGCCGCAGGTCTTGCGCAAAAGGGCGGCTCGACCTGGAGCCACATCCAGATCGCCAACCGTCCCGAAGCGATCTTCACCACCAAGGTGGACACGGCCAAGGCCGACCTCGTGATCGGCTGCGACCCCATCGTCGCCGCCCACAAGTCCACCCTGTCGGTGATGCAGCCGGGCCGCACGTTCGTGGCCCTCAACACCAGCGGCACGCCATCGGCCGCCTTCGTGGGCAACCCGAACTGGCAGTTCCCCAAGGACGGTTGCGAGAGCGCGATCTCCGAAGCGGTCGGCTCCGATCTGCTGGGCGTGTTCGACGCCGAACAGGTCGCGGTGCAACTGCTTGGCGACAGCATCTACACCAACCCGCTGATGCTCGGCTACGCCTGGCAAAAGGGCCGCGTGCCGCTCACGCTCGCGTCCCTGATGCGCGCCATCGAGCTCAACGGCGTGCAGGTCGACAACAACAAGGCCGCCTTCGAATGGGGCCGCCGCTGCGCCTACAAGCTCTCCGAAGTGCAGGCCCTGTTCCAGGCCGCACAGGTGATCGAGTTCGTGAAGAAGCCAAGTCTGGCTGAAATGGTGCACAAGCGCGTCGAGTTCCTCACGGGCTACCAGAACGCCGCATACGCCAGGCAGTACAGCGACTTCATCGAGAAGGTCAAGCAGGCCGAAGCCAAGCTCGGCCCGAGCACCAAGCTGTCCGAAGCCGTCGCGCGCTATCTGTTCAAGCTCATGGCCTACAAGGACGAATACGAAGTCGCGCGTCTGCACACCGACCCGGTGTTCGTCTCGAAGATCGAGAACATGTTCGAAGGCGACTACCGCATCGTCCACCACCTCGCGCCACCAGCCACCGCGAAGAAGAACGACAAGGGCGAGCTCGTCAAGAAGAGCTACGGCCCGTGGATGCGCAAGGCGTTCGGCGTGCTCGCCGGGTTGAAGGGCCTGCGCGGCACGGCGCTCGATCCGTTCGGCAAGACGGAGGAGCGGCGCACCGAACGTGCTCTGATCGCGGAGTACCGCGCCAGCATCGAGGAGGTCCTCAAGGGCATGAACGCCCGGAATCTTTCGCTGGCGGTGGACATCGCCCGCATTCCCGAGGAGATTCGGGGCTATGGGCATGTGAAGGAGCGGCATCTGCATGCGGCTCGTTCGAAGTGGGCGGGGTTGATGGGGCAGTGGCGGGGCGAGCCTTCTTCTACTACTACTTCTTCTGAGGCTCGCGCTCGGGTTTGAGTTGGCTTGTTTTTGGTTTCTGCTCTTGGATTGAGGGCAGAGGCCGGGACTCGCCCCGGCGGGCGAGTAACTTTTTGGTCTTGCCCAAAAAGTCACCAAAAATGCGCTTTGAAGTCCTCCGGCGGAACTCGCTGCGTTCCTTCGTCACTCCGCTCGGGCAACCGCCGGAAATCAGTTTGGGAGAGGTGTTTGCGGCACATCGCTGCGCTCGTGTCGGTGACGTTGGTGGAGTTGGGTTGGGTGACAAACGCCCGCTGCACTTTTTGAGTGTTCAATGCCGAGACTTCTGCACCCACATCTCGCGAAGTCGCGAGATGCTGCACGAGCGAAGCGATGTGCAGTCAATTCCTCTTTAAAACTGACTCGCGGCGGTTGTCCGAGCGGCGCGCGCAGCGCGAAGCGAGTTCTGCCGCGGGTATTGAAGAGCGCGTTTTGGGTTACTTTTTGCGCGCAAGCAAAAAGTGACTCCGCCGCCGGGCGGAACTCCCGGCCTCTGCCCCCAGCAAAGCAGCAAAAGCAAAAGCAAAAGCAAAAGCAAAACAAAAGCCACCCCTCACGCCATGCCCCAAACAGACCACCAGATCCATTTCCCAATACAGGAAATTTATCAAAAACAATAGCAAACTCAGTCGGCAGCACAGCAACCGAAAGCATTTATTTGCGCATTGCACATTGCAATGGGAAACTCCGCGCCCATCTCATGCCCTGACCTGATTCGGGCTTTGGTGCGCCGCCAAGAGAGCGCACGAATACAATGTCCTGTTGCTTTGGTGAAAGCCAAGTGTCCTGTTTCGACCATCCATACTGTTAGAAGTGGAGTCTTCAAGTGTTTATTTCTTCTGCCTTTGCCCAAACCGCTCCTGCCGCCGCTGAAGGTGGCCTGATGGGCTCGCTGTCCGGCATGCTGCCGCTGGTGCTGATGTTCGTGGTGCTGTACTTCATCATGATCCGTCCCCAGATGAAGCGCCAAAAGGAGCACCGCGCCATGATCGACGCGTTGGCCAAGGGTGATGAAATCGTGACGGCCGGTGGTCTGCTGGGCAAGGTCAGCCGCATGGGTGAAGGTTTCCTGCACGTTGAACTCGCCGAAGGCGTGGAAGTGCAGATCCAGCGCAGCGCCGTGACCCAGGTGCTGCCCAAGGGCACGCTGAAGTAATTCTGCGCCTGGTTCCTTGCGGGCGTGCATGGTGCATGTCCGTCGTCGATGGACCGCGCAGCCCGCTTTGTCTGGCGCTGTCGGCCCGTCACTCTCCGTGATAGTGAAGAGCGCGATCATGAACCGATATCCGGTCTGGAAATACGCGATCATGGTGATCGTGTTGCTGTTGGGGGTGCTGTACACCCTGCCGAATTTCTTCGGCGAAGCCCCTGCGGTACAGGTGTCGTCCCTCAAGGCGACGGTGAAGGTGGACAACGCGGTACGCCAGCGCGTGGAAGAGGCTTTGAAGGCCGACGGCATGCAGCCGGATTCCGTCGTGCAGGAGGGCAACTCGGTGTTCGCCCGTTTCGACACGGTGGACAACCAGGCCAAGGCCAAGACGGTCATCGAGAAGGCGCTGATTCCCGACTCGAGCGATCCGACCTTCATCGTGGCGCAGAACATGCTCTCGCGTTCGCCGGCCTGGCTGACCGCGCTGCATGCCCGCCCGATGTATCTGGGTCTGGACCTGCGCGGCGGTGTGCACTTCATGCTGCAGGTGGACATGGCGGCTGCCATCACCAAGAAGGTGGAGTCCTATGCGGGTGATCTGCGCTCGAGCATGCGCGACAAGAAGATCCGCCATGGCGGCGTGAGCCGCAACGGCGACGCGGTCGAGGTCAAGGTGCGCGACGATGCGACGCTGACCGCCGTGCGCAATCTCATCTCCGACAATTTCCCCGATCTGGTGGCGACCAGCAGCCCGGAAGGCGACGGCTTCGCGCTGCGCGCGACGATCAAGCCCGAGGCGCTGCGCAAGGTGCAGGAGCAGGCGCTCAAGCAGAACATCACGACGCTGCACAACCGGATCAACGAACTCGGCGTGGCCGAGCCGGTGATCCAGCAGCAGGGTCTGGACCGCATCATCGTGCAATTGCCCGGCGTGCAGGACACCGCCAAGGCCAAGGACATTCTGGGCCGTACCGCCACGCTGGAAGTGCGCATGGTGGACGAGAGCTCCGAGGCGCGCTCGGCCGAGATGGGCCAGGGCCCCGTGCCGTTCGGCAGCGAAAGGTATCTGGATCGCTCGCAGATGCCGGTGATCGTGAAGAAGCAGGTCGTGCTGACCGGCGAGAATCTGAACGACGCCCAGCCCGGCTTTGACGGCCAGACGCAGGAACCCACCGTGAACCTCACGCTGGATTCCAAGGGCGCGAGCATCTTCAAGCAGGTGACCGCTGAAAATGTGGGCAAGCGCATGGCCATCATCCTGTTCGAAAAGGGCAAGGGCGAGGTCGTGACGGCGCCGGTGATCCGCTCCGAAATCGGTGGCGGCCGCGTGCAGATTTCCGGTCGCATGACGACGCAGGAAGCCAACGACACCTCGCTGCTGCTGCGCGCCGGCTCGCTGGCCGCGCCGATGGAAATCATCGAGGAATACACCATCGGCCCAAGTCTGGGTGAAGAAAACATCTCGCGCGGTATCCACAGCGTGGTCTGGGGCATGGTGGCGATCGCCGTGTTCATGTGCTTCTACTACATGCTGTTCGGCGTGTTCTCGACGATCTCGCTGGGCGTGAACGTGCTGTTGCTGCTGGCCGTGCTGTCGATGCTGCAGGCGACCCTCACGCTGCCGGGCATTGCCGCCATGGCGCTGGCGATCGGCGTGGCGATTGACTCGAACGTGCTGATCAATGAGCGCATCCGGGAAGAACTGCGGGCCGGCGTGGCGCCGCAGCAGGCGATCTCGGCCGGTTACCAGCACGCCTGGGCGACGATTCTGGACTCCAACGTGACCACGCTGATCGCGGGTCTGGCGCTGCTGGCCTTCGGCTCCGGCCCGGTGCGCGGCTTCGCGGTGGTGCACTGCATCGGCATTCTGACCAGCATGTTCTCCGCCGTGTTCTTCTCGCGCGGTCTCGTGAACCTCTGGTATGGCCGCAAGAAGAAGCTCAAGAGTCTCTCCATCGGTCAGGTGTGGAAGCCCGAGGGCGATACCGGACATCGCTCCGTGGCATCCGCACGCACCGCCAACGCTGGTGACAGCGACAGCGAACTGTAAGAAAGGGGAAGACCATGGAGTTTTTCCGGATCAAAAAAGACATTCCGTTCATGAAATACGCGTTGATCCTCAACGTGATTTCATTCGTCACTTTCGCGCTGGCCGTGTTCTTCTTGATCACGCGCGGGCTGCACCTGTCGGTGGAGTTCACTGGCGGCACGGTCATGGAAGTGGCCTACAAGCAGACGGCGGACATCGGCCAGGTGCGTGACGCGGTCGCCAAGGCCGGGTTCACGCAGGACGTCACGGTGCAGAACTTCGGCGGATCGCGCAACGTGATGATCCGTCTGCCGGTGCAGAAGGGCGTCACCTCGGCTCAGCAGAGCGAGCAAGTGCTCACCGCGCTGAAGGCGGCCGATCCCGAAGTCGAAATGCGACGCAACGAGTTCGTCGGCCCGCAGGTGGGCGAGGAACTGGTGCACGGCGGCCTGATGGCGCTGGGCATGGTGGTGCTGGGCATCGTGATCTATCTGGCGTTCCGCTTCGAGTGGAAGTTCGGCGTCGCCGCAGTGATCGCCAACCTGCACGACGTGGTGATCATTCTGGGCTTCTTCGCGTTCTTCCAGTGGGAGTTCTCGCTCTCGGTGCTGGCCGGGGTGCTGGCGGTGCTGGGCTACTCGGTCAACGAATCCGTGGTGATTTTCGACCGGATCCGCGAGGCGTTCCGCAAGTTCCGCAAGCTCAACACGCATGAGGTGATCGACCACGCCATCACCTCGACGATGAGCCGCACGATCATCACCCACGCCTCGACCGAGGCGATGGTGCTGTCGATGTTCTTCTTCGGCGGCCCGAGCCTGCACTACTTTGCGCTGGCGCTGACCATCGGCATTCTGTTCGGCATCTACTCCTCGGTGTTCGTCGCTGCGGCCATCGCCATGTGGCTGGGCGTCAAGCGCGAGGATCTGGTGAAGACGTCCGCGCGCAAGGATCTGGATCCGAACGATCCCAACGCAGGGGCGACCGTATAAGCAAAAGTCCAACAGTCAGGGGATCCTTGTCGCCGGCGTGCCATTCTTGATACAAAATCAAGGTGACAAGCGGCGTTCCGGGTCCCCGACCAAGCGGTGGGGATAGACCCATAGGCCTTCGCCGCACATAATCAACTATCTATGGAATATCCGCCGTCCTCTCCCACCGATCAACGTCTGGCCCTCTACGGCCGCCAGCGTTTTGCCGAGGGATTGGTCGCCGGCCTGCCCCAGCTGGGGCACAAGCTGCAGGAATTCGCCGCCGCTCTTGCCAACCAGACCGGCACGGTTCGGGAAATGCAGTCCAACCGAGAGTCCTGGTCGGCCTACAACGGTCACGAGCGGGAATGGCTGCTGGGGCTCAAGAAAATCTGGACCGAGGCGGGCGACGCCAACACCGCGCTGGCAGCCGCCGCCACAGCCTCGGCGCCCAAGGAGCTGTCGCTCGACGGCGGCCTTGAGCTGCTCAGCGACGATGTGGTGGAAAACAAGATTTTGGCCTCGCGCATCGCGCTCACCGTGAGCGAGGCGGCGGGCAGCGAGTTCGAGACCGTCAAGCTGCGCACGCAGCGGCTTCTGGGACGCGAGCTCGACAGCGGCGACCTGCTCAGGCCCGAGACGATCTGCCTGAACGTGGTCAACCAATGGATCGAATGCGGCATGTCGCGCGCCGACCTGCAGTTGATGATCGATCCGATGCAGAGCGAACTCGCCAGCCTGCTCGAAAAGGAATACAAGGCGCTCAACAAGCTGTTCGAAGACCGTGGCGTGTCCACGTCGGCGAGCAGCGACCTGCGTTCGCGGGTCAAGCGCACGGGGGCCGCCACGGTGCCCGGCGGCATGCCTGGAGCTGGCCCGAACAGCGGCTATGACAGTGGCCCCGCTCCGATGATGGGGCAGGGCAGCGGCTTCGGCGGCATGCCCCAGCAGGGCTATCCGACCGGCTACGGCATGGCGCCTGGCGGCATGTTCCCCATGCCGCAGCCCACGGGCTGGGTGAACCCCATGCAGATGCACCCCGGGCAGCAGGGGCAGCATGGTCATCCTGGCCAGCACGGCCATACAGGCGCCTCGCAGCTGTCGCCGCAGTACGTCGCCCAGATCAACGCACAGATGGCGATGAACGCGCAGCTCAACGCGCAGATGGCGGCGCAGATGGCGGCGTCGCCGTTTCTCGCGCCGCTGCAGCGGGCCCGCCAGCGCGCGGCGGCGGTGATGGTGCAGCTGCGCAATCTGCTCACCCAGCCGACGATGAATTACGACATGGTCAAGGCGCCGCCGGCTTCCGCCGCGCTGGTGCAGGCCATGACCGACTACCGCAGCATGGCGCCCGACACCATGCTGGTGACGGTTCCCGGCGGCATGGCGGCCATGACGCAGGCCCAGGACTACACGCCTCAGGTCGTGCATCAGGTGATGGGCGCGGTGCGCGAGCGCGCGTCCGAACTCAAGAAAAAGGCCTCGACCGCCAGTGAAAAGGCCATCATCGAGGTGGTCGCGCTGATGTTCCAGAGCATTCTGAACGAAGACCGCCTGCCGCCCTCGATCCGCGTGTGGTTCGCGCGCCTGCAGGTGCCGGTGTTGCGCGTGGCGCTGGCCGAGCCCGAATTCTTCAACAACGTGACGCATCCTGCGCGCCAGCTCATCGACCGCATGGGCTCGTGCGTGCTGGGCTTTGATGCGGCAACGATCAACGGCACGGCGCTCGAGGTCGAGGTGCGCCGCATCGTGCAGGTGATCGAGCAATACCCCGAGACCGGCAGCCGCGTGTTCCAGCTGGTGTTCGAGGAGTTCGAGCGCTTCATCGCCAAGTCGCTGGCCGAGAGCCGCGGCGCGCAGAAGATCGTGGGTGTGGCCCAGCAGGTCGAGCTGCGCGAGACGATGGCGGTGCAATACACCATCGAGTTGCGCGACATGCTCAAGGACATGCAGGTGCGCGATGAGATCCGCGAGTTCCTGTTCAAGAGCTGGGCCGAGGTGCTGGCGGTTTCCGCCGTCCGCAACGGGCCGCAGCATGACGAGACCGTCGCGCTCAAGCGCACGGCGGCGGACCTCGTCTGGGCGGCGAGCGCCAAGCCGCACCGCTCGGAGCGCGCGCAGGTGATCCAGAACCTGCCGACCCTGCTGCAGAACCTGCGCCACGGCCTGGCGCTGACGGGCGTGACCGGCGCGCCGCAGGACGCGCAGATCAAGGTGCTGACCGACACGCTGGCCGACGCCTTCCTCTCCAAGACCGCGACGATTCCGCGCGAGCACATCGACGCGATGATCAAGCGCCTGGCCAATCTGGAGGACGTGATCGGCGATGCCGACACCAGCGACTTCGAGCTGTCGTCCGAGAACGTGGAGATGCTGCTCGGCATCGATGCCTCGTCCATCCACGTGGTCGCCGACAACGGCACGCCGGTGCGCGACGAAGTCGTGCGCTGGGCGCAGCAGATGGCGCTCGGCAGCTGGTTCACGCTCGACCACAACGGTTCGTCGGCCCAGGTGCAGTACGCATGGCACAGCCAGCGCAAGCAGCTGCATCTGTTCGTCTCCATGGATGGCAAGAGCTACCTGATCCAGCTGCGCCGCCTCGGCGCCTATCTGCAGTCCGGCCTGCTGGTCGCGCAGGAGGAAGAAGCGCTCACCATGCGCGCGACGCGCGAGGCTCTGGTCAAGCTCAACGCCAATCCGGAGCGCCTGCTCGGCTGAGGCCGAGTTGGAACGGAAATCGAAACCGGAACTGGAGCCGCTTTCATGGCGAACGATCCGCGGCCAGACGACGCTGCGCCAGCATCTCCGGTGACGCCTGCGTTCTTCCCCGTCTCGCTGCGCAAGCTCGCGGTGCTGAGCTTCTGCACGATGGGCCTGTACCACCTCTACTGGTTCTACATGCATTGGCGGCATGTGCGCGTGTGGAATGCGGGGCGGGACTTTTCACCGGCCCGACGCACGCTGCTGTTTTTCTTCTTTTGCTTTTCGCTGTTCCGCCGCGTGCGGGCACAGGACGCGCGCGTCAAGGTCAACGGGCGCTCCAGCCTCAAGGCGGGCCTGCTCGCGCTGGGCTACATCGCCGCGAACCTGTGCGATCTGCTGCCCGGCATCTGGGGATTGATGAGCATTTTCAGCTTCATTTTCCTGCTGCCGGTGCAGGCGCACGCGAACCGCGTGAATGAGCTGACGTGCTCCGCGCCGTTTGATCGCAATGCGTCATTCAGTGCATGGAACTGGATGGCCGTCGTGCTCGGCACATTGCTGGTGGTGCTCAGCGTAGTAGCGGCGATCTACGAGATGGGGAAGTGAGGGCGTGAACCGCGTGGCCGAGCAGCCGCTGCTGTTGCTCACTCGAATTCGTCTTCATCCGCCTGCCCGGCGCTCTTGAGCACCCGGCGCACCACATCGCCGCTGAATCCGCGCGCGGCGAGAAAGCGCATCTGTTTCGCCTTTTCCTGCGGCGTGCTCGCGGGCTCCCTGCTTCCGAACTTGCTTTTCCAGACGGACAGGGCGCGCTCGAGTTCGGTCGACTGCAGCTCGGCCGCCGTGGCCTTGATCAGCGTGTCGTCCAGGCCCTTGCTGCGCAGCTCCTGAACCACGCGCTGCGTGCCCAGACGGGAGGCGCGGCGGTGGACGACCGAGGCCGCGACGCGTTCGGGGTTGATGAAGTTCTTGGCTTCCAGGTCGCAGAGGATGGCATTCAGGTCGTCGCCTTCTTCGACATGGGGCGCGAGCTTGGATTCCAGCTCCTTGCGGGAGTGTTCGCGCTGGGCCAGCAGTTTCAGCGCTCTTCCCTTCAGCGAAAGTTTGGTGAATCCCATTTTGCTTTTTGGTTTTACGCCGCCTTTGGCGACGATTGTCTGGTCGTTTGGAGGCGGCAATACAGGCCCTCATGCGTCGTTGCTCACGCTTGCCGTACGAGAGTACTGTCTGCGCGTGAGACGCCTAGCCTGCGGGCCTGTCTTGCCGTTGTGGGGGTGAGATCGAGCGCTCTGTGCGCTGCTCGGGTCAGTAGTCTTGAAGACATGACGCGGATGCAAAAAGGGGCCGTCCAGCGTTTGGCTGTGCGGCCCTGAAGTCGAAAATGATTCGACAATTGCAAAGAAACTTTTGGGATGTCGCGATGGACGGCGGGTTTTATTCTTCGCCGTCTTCCGCCTCGTCCTTGTTGGCGCCGGGGGCGGCTGCCACGCTGGTCACGCCGAGAAGGGGGATGCCGAGCGATTCGCGGACCTTGTTTTCGATCTCGATGGCGAGGTCGCGGTTTTCGCGCAGGAATTCACGCGAGTTGTCGCGGCCCTGGCCGATTTTCTCGCCGTTGTAGGCATACCATGCACCGCTCTTTTCAACGATGCGCGCGTTCACGCCCATGTCGATGATTTCACCTTCGCGCGAGATGCCTTCGCCGAACAGGATGTCGAACTCGGCCGTCTTGAATGGCGGCGAGACCTTGTTCTTCACCACCTTCACCTTGGTTTCGTTGCCGATGGCCTCGTCGCCCTTCTTGATCGTGCCGGTGCGGCGGATGTCCAGGCGCACGGAGGCGTAGAACTTCAGCGCGTTGCCGCCGGTGGTGGTTTCGGGCGAGCCGAACATCACGCCGATCTTCATGCGGATCTGGTTGATGAAGATGACCATGCAGTTGGTCTTCTTGATCGTGGCGGTGAGCTTGCGCAGGGCCTGGCTCATCAGGCGGGCCTGCAGGCCGGGCAGCGAGTCGCCCATTTCACCTTCGATTTCGGCCTTGGGCGTGAGGGCGGCGACCGAGTCGACGACGATCAGGTCCACCGCACCCGAGCGCACCAGGCTGTCCACGATTTCGAGCGCCTGCTCGCCGGTGTCGGGCTGGCTGATCAGCATGTCCGACAGGTTCACGCCGAGCTTCTGCGCATAGCTGGTGTCGAGCGCATGTTCCGCGTCGATGAAGGCGCAGGTGCCGCCCTGCTTCTGCATTTCGGCGATGACCTGCAGCGTGAGCGTGGTCTTGCCCGAGGATTCAGGACCGTAGATTTCGATCACCCGGCCGCGCGGCAGACCGCCGACGCCCAGCGCAATGTCCAGACCCAGCGAGCCGGTGGAGACGACCTGGATGTCCTCGATCTTCTCGCCTTCGCCAAGACGCATGATCGTGCCCTTGCCGAACTGCTTCTCGATCTGGGCCAGCGCGGCCTGCAGGGCCTTGGCCTTTTCGCTGGTGTCTGCTGCAGAAGTGCTCTTCACAGTGGTGTCCATGGTGGGGGTCCTCTTGCTCGTTGCCATTGCGCTTTCCGTTTCTTGAATCTGGGAGACTGTTTTTAATCACAGTCCTGTGTGCTTGAACAGTAGTTTATGTGCGGATACTTTTCTGTCAAAGCAAATTTTGGTCAGTTTGCCTGACAATGTGTGCATGACCGAACTGCACCCCGCCACGCCCCCTTCCGACGCCTGGCGCGAAACCCATCTGGGCCGCCTGCTGGGCCACGCCATGCGGCGTTTCGACGAGCGCGTCTACCAGTTGATGGCGCACGATGTGGAGGTGCCGCTCGCGCTCTCCAACCTCGCCGCGCGCGAGCAGGTGAGCGCCGCGCACATCCACATCACGCGCCACCTCTCGCTTGCGGGGGATCGGCTGACCGATCTCGCTCAGTCGGCCGGCATGACCAAGCAGGCGATGGCGAGCCTGGTCGATCAGTGCGAGGCCTGGGGACTGGTCACGCGCGAGCCCGATCCCCACGACGCCCGCGCGCGCATCGTGCGCTTCACCGTCACCGGACTTGCATGGCTCAAGGCCTTCGAAACGGCGGTGGCGCAGGCCGAGGTCGAGTTCAGGGAGGCCGTGGGCGAAGACGTGGCGACCGTCGTGGCGCTGGGGCTGGAGGCGTATGCGGAAGGGGAGTGAGCCGGATTGGGTGTGATCGTCACGCCGCCTTGTGCGTCTTCTCGGCAGCGGCTGTGGTGAGTCGGGACCGGTGGGTGTTCGACGCGTGCTCCATGTGGCGCGTGAAATGCGCGAGGTCGGGCGTGCGCATGTCGGCGTCCTTGGCCAGATCGTCCCAGCGGCGCAGCTCCACCGCGTTGAGTGCATGCGGGCGATTGGCGAATTCAGTGGCCTGCTCCGGCGTGAAGACGCCGCCCTGCAGTTGCAGGCTGCGTGCGGAGTCGGCCGAAAGCGCTTCGAGGTAGCCCGCCTCATGCAGACAGAGGTAGCGCTTGGCATCGACATGCATGCGGATGGGCTCGAGCGTGGCGTCGCCGAACAGCGGGCGCAGGAAGGGGATGCAGAGGTATTGGTGGAGATCGTCCACGCCTTGCGTCGTTGGCGAGCCCGGTCTGTCGTGCAGGAGGTGACCGAGGTCGTGGAGCAGGGCGGCGGTGATGAGTGCGCTGTCAGCGCCCTGGAGTTCTGCGAGGTGGGCGGATTGGAGGGCGTGCTGCAGTTGGGTGACGGGTTCGCCGTCGTATTGGGCGTGGCCTTTGGTTTCGAAGATGTGGACTATGTCTTGGATGGTCAGGCTCACTGTTTTCTCCTTCTCTTTTTTCTCTGTGGTTGCGGTGTTGAGGGCGGAGGCCGGGAGTTCCGCCCGGCGGCGGAGTCACTTTTTGCTTGCGCGCAAAAAGTCACCAAAAGCGCGCTTTTGAATACGGGGTCACGCGGCAGAACTCGCTTTGCGCTGCGCGCGCCGCTCGGGCAACCGCCGCGAGCTAGATATTTCATAAGAGGTGTGTTCGGCACATCGCTTCGCTCGTGCCGCTCATCTCGCGACTTCGCGAGATGCTGGTGCGCCAGTGCTGCACGATTTTGATTGGCTCGTTGGATCAACGTCGCTCAAAAGAGCAGTGGGCATTTGAGTCCCAACCCAGCTCCACCAACGTCCCGGCACAAGCGAAGCGACGTGCCGCAAACTCCTCTGGTTAGCCTCTAGCTCGCGGCGGTTGTCCGAACGGAGCGACGCAGTCGCGCAGTGAGTTCTGCCGCGTGACCCCGTATTCAAAAGCGCGCTTTTGGTGACTTTTCGCGCGCAAGCGAAAAGTTACTCGCCCGCCGGGGCGAGACCCGGCCTCTGCAAGCAACTTCGCACCAGGCTCAGACCAGCGCGCAATGACGGAAGATCACCAAGGCAGCGAATAAGTCTTGGTATTCGTGAAGCTCTTCATCGCTTCCAGCACGCCTTCCTTGTAGCCAAGACCGGAGTCCTTGATCCCGCCGAACGGTGTCAGCTCCAAGCGGTAACCGGGCACTTCGCGGATGTTGACGCTGCCCACGTTGAGCTCGCTGATGAAGCGGGTGATGTAGTCGAGGCGGTTGGTGCAGATCGACGAGGACAGGCCGAAGGCCGTGCCGTTCGAGAGCTTGATCGCTTCTTCGATGGTCTTGAAGCGGATCACCGGCGAGACGGGGCCGAAAGTTTCTTCCTTGGCGACGCGCATGTCGAGCGTGACGTGGTCGAGCACCGTGGGCGAGTACAGCGCACCCTTGCGGATGTTGCCGCACTTGAGCGTGGCACCTGCGGCGATGGCTTCGTTCACCACGGTTTCGAAGTAGATCGCGGCTTCTTCGTCGATCACGGTGCCCATGTCCACATTGGCGTCCATCGGGTCGCCGTACTTCACGGCCTTGGTCTTTTCGACCAGCAGTTCGACAAAGCGGTCGGCGAGCGATTCGTGCACCAGCATGCGCTTGATCGCCGTGCAGCGCTGGCCGCTGTTTTTGTAGCTGCCGCTGGCTGCCAGCGTGGCGGCTTCTTCGACGTCGGCGTCTTCCATTACGATGATCGGGTCGTTGCCGCCCAGCTCCAGAATCTGGCGCTTGTAGACCGCCTTGCCCGCGATGTATTTGCCGATCGGCACGCCGCCGGTGAAGGTGACGAGATCGACGTCGTCGCTGGTGAGCATCTCGTCGCAGATTTCGCGCGGGTCGCCCGAGATCACGCTGAGCATCTCCGGCGGCAGACCGGCTTCATACAGGATGTCGGCCAGCACGTAGGCGGTGAAGGGCGTTTTCTCGCTGGGCTTGAGCACCGTGCGGTTGTTGGTGGCGATGGCCGGTGCGATCTTGTGGATCACCTGATTGAGCGGGTGGTTGAACGGCGTGATCGCGGTGATCACGCCCTGCAGCGGCTCGCGCAGGGTGTAGACCTTGCGGCTCTTGCCGTGGTGCGTGAGGTCGCAGGAAAACACCTGACCGTCATCGACCAGCGCCTGATTGGCCGCGAACAGCAGCACGTCGGAGGCGCGGCCCACTTCGTAGAGCGAATCCTTGCGGCACAGGCCCGATTCGAGCGTGATGAGCTTGGAGATTTCATCGAGGCGCGCGGCGATGATTTCACCCGCACGCATCAGGATCTTGTAGCGCTCGTAGCGTGTGAGCTTGGATTGGTAGCCATGCGCGATCTTGTAGGCGCGGCGCACGTCTTCCAGCGTGGCCTTGCCGACGCTGCCGATGACTTCGCCGGTGAAGGGGTAGGTGACGTCGATGCGCTCTTTGGTTTCCACGCGCTCACCTGCGATGCGCAGGGTTTCGTGGCGGAGTTCGGGAGCTTTGTGCAGTGCGGATACGGTCATGGGAAGATCTCCTTTGTTGTCGGTGTTCATGCAGCAGCATGGTTCAGTGCCAGATCCAGTGCATCGAAATTGCGCAGGCGGCGGCTGGCGGCAATGCCGGAGACTGGGCGATTGCAGATCAGCGGAACGCGTTGTTCGGATACGCCGCCGTGCGAGCGCAGCGGTGCATCCAGACCCGAGAGGTCGTGGCGGCTCTTCGAGGTGCCGACCACGGTGTTCTTTTCGCTCACGACGACGATGTCGCCGATGCGGTCTTCGGGCAGTTCAAATTTTTTCGCCGCTTCTTCGCGGGTAAGCGCCAGCTCGATGCCGGGCAACTCCTGAATGCGCGAAATCCATTGCCTAGCGGTGGCCGCGTCGGGCGCGTAGATGGTGGCGAACGAGCCGAGCGCGCCGTGGTGCACCACGTAGGGATCGGTGATGGGCAGGATTACGCGTGCTTTTTCCGCGCCGAACCAGCCGTCGAGCACGTCCTGCAGATAGATCACCTTGGGCTGGCCACTCGCATCGTGCTTGTCGTTCATGCCGTGGTCGGCGGTGAGCACGATGATGCAGCCCATTTCGTCGAGCTGCGCGAGGTATTTGTCCATCATGGCGTAGAACGCATTGGCCGCTGGCGAGCCGGGCGCGGCCTTGTGCTGCACGTAGTCGGTAGTGGAGAGATACATCAGATCAGGGCGGCGCGTTTCCATCAGCTTCACGCCGGATGCGAAGACGAACTCCGACAGCTCGGCGCTGTAAACCGAAGGCACGGGCATCTTCACCAGATCGAGCACGTTGTCGATGCCGTTCTCGGCCAGTGTGACCTGATCGGCCTTTTCCGACGAAAAGCAGATGCCCGTCATGCCCTTGCCCAGCAGCTTGCGCAGCTTGTCCTTGGCGGTGACTACGGCCACCTTTGCGCCCTTTTCGGCAAAGGCGGCGAGCACGGTGCCGGCGCGCAGGTATTTGGGGTCGTTCATCATCACTTCCTCGCCCAGATCGCGGTCGAAGAAATAGTTGCCGCAGATGCCGTGCACGGCGGGCGGTGCGCCGGTGACGATCGACAGATTGTTCGGGTTGGTGAACGAAGGCACCACGCAATCGGCCAGCAGGTCTGCGCCCTGGGCACGCATTTTTGCGAGGTAGGGCGCAACGCCCGCCTTGACGGCGGCATCCAGGTACGCGGGCTCGCAACCGTCCACGCACACGATCACAACGGGGCGGGGCATCCAGCGGTAGTTGCGGTTGTTGACTTCAATGGTTTGCGGTGTCGTCATCTCAGGCTTCCTTGGAGGGGGATGGAGAAGGGATTGCGGATGGATCTGTGCGGCCCATGGCCTTGTGCATACGTGCGCGGCTGTCGGCCACGTGCTGGCGCAGCGCCTGTCCGGCGCGCTCGGCGTCGCCCGATGCGATGGCATCGACGATGTGGCTGTGTTCGTCCACCGACACCCGCAGACCGCCGCCGCCATCGAGCGCCCGCATGCGGAACAGCGACAGCTCCTTGATCAGGCGCTGGTAGGTTTCGGTGAGCTTTTTGCTGCCTGCGGTGTCGAGCAGGATTTCGTGGAACTGCAGATTGAGTTGCGCGTACTGCTCGAGGCTCTCCGCTTCGGCGGCCACACGCATCGCGTCGATCATGGCTTTGAGGCGATCGACGCCGTCGGGCGTGATGGCGCGGGTGACGCGGCGACCGATGATTTCTTCCATGGCTTCGCGCAGTTCATAAATCTCGTCGGCTTCTTCGAACGAGATTTCACGCACGAACATGCCGCGGTTCTTTTCGGTGCGCAGCAGGCCTGCTTCTTCCAGCGAACGCAGCGCTTCGCGCACGGGCCCCCGGCTGGTGTTGAAGCGCGCAGCCATGTCGCTTTCGTTGATGCGGCTCCCAACGGGCAGCTCGCCCGTCATGATGAGACGTTCGATTTCTTCCTGAACCAGCATCGGCAGCGAGCTGGATTGCAGAAAGGCCAGTGCGGAGTTGGGTTTGCTGTTTTCCATGGACTCCATTGTTCGATCCAAAATGCAAACTGTCAACAGTTTTCTATTGACAGTAGGCAAAACGAGTTTTACATTGACCACACCGACGCAAAGAAATCGCCGGGCCGGTTCGCCGGAATACCAAACCGAGAGGGGTGCATGCAGGCCAACGGATCACGGGATTCGGATGGGGTGCAGTCGATGAAGCCAGCGCAGTCCCGGGACGGCGGCGAAATCGGCGAGTCATCGGGTTTGCAGTGGCGCCTCCGACAAAAGGAGACAAGCGATGAATAAGTTAGCGGGAGTTCGTCACGGCCTGATGACAATCTGTGCGGGCGCCATCGGCCTGACCCTGGCCTGTGGTGCGGCGATGGCGCAGCAGAAGACGCCCCTCTTGGTCTACACGGCGCTCGAAACCGATGCGATGAAGCTCTACAAGACGGGCTTCGAGAAGGCCAACCCGGACATCGAGATCAAATGGGTGCGCGACTCCACCGGCATCATCACCGCCAAGCTGCTGGCCGAAAAACAGAACCCGCAGGCCGACGTGGTTGCGGGCGTGGCAGCCAGTTCGCTCGCGCTGCTCGATCAGGAGGGCATGCTGCAGGGCTATCAGCCCAAGGGCTTCGAGCAGCTCACGCCCGCCTACTCGGACAGCCAGCGCCCGCCGAAGTGGGTGGGCATGGACGTGTGGGCCGCGACGGTCTGCTTCAACACCGTCGAGGCCAAGAAGCACAACCTGCCCAAGCCCGAGACCTGGAAGGATCTGGCCAAGCCCGTCTACAAGGGGAAGATCACCATGCCGCACCCGGCGTCCAGCGGCACGGGCTACCTCGATGTCTCGTCGTGGATTCAGATGTGGGGCGAGCAGGAAGCCTGGAAGTACATGGACGCGCTGCACGAGAACATCGCGCAGTACGTGCACTCGGGCTCCAAGCCCTGCAAGCAGTCGGGCTCCGGCGAATTTCCGATCGGCATCTCGTTCGAGTTCCGCGCGCACCAGGTGAAGAAATCCGGCGCACCCGTTGATCTGATCTTTCCCAAGGAAGGTCTGGGCTGGGACATTGAAGGCACTTCCATCATGAAGACCACCAAAAAGCCCGAGGCCGCCAAGCGTCTGGCCGACTGGATGGCCAGCAAGGAAGCCAACGTCATCAGCTCCAACTGGTGGGCCGTGGTGGCGATGCCGGGTGTGGCATCCAAGCTCGAAGGCATTCCCGACAACTACGAAAAGCTGCTCGCCAAGAACGATCTGAACTGGGCCGCCAAGAACCGCGAGCGCATTCTGGCCGAGTGGAGCCGCCGTTACGAAGGCAAGGCCGAAGCCAAGCCCTGAGCCACTCTTTGATGGCGTTTTTTCGACAACTGCTGCCGCTCTGCGGCAGCGGGTCGCCGGAGCTTTCTCTGCTGGGCGACACCTCTCTTTCATCTGGTTGATGAGGTCGGAACATGGACATGACAGCTACCAAACACATCGCCGAGGAACTGGGCACAAAGCCCGCGCTCGAGATCAACGGCGTCTACAAGAACTTCGAGACATTCAGCGCGCTGCGCGACATTCACCTGAGCGTGCGCCCCGGCGAGATGCTGTGCTTTCTGGGCCCCTCGGGCTGCGGCAAGACCACGCTGCTGCGCATCATCGCGGGGCTGGAAACGCAAAGCGAAGGGCAGTTGCTGCAAAACGGCAAGGACATCTCATGGCTACCCGCCGACAAGCGCGACTACGGCATCGTGTTCCAGTCGTATGCGCTGTTCCCCAATCTGACGATTGCCGAAAACGTCGCCTATGGTCTGGTGAACGGCAAGGTGCGCAAGGCGCAGATCAAGGAGCGCGTGGCCGAGCTGCTCAAGCTTGTGGGCCTGCCGACATCGGGTGAGAAATATCCGAGCCAGCTTTCCGGCGGCCAGCAGCAGCGCGTGGCACTGGCGCGCGCGCTGGCCACCAATCCGGGTCTGCTGCTGCTCGATGAGCCGCTGTCTGCGCTCGACGCGTTGGAGCGCATCCGCCTGCGCGGCGAGATCCGGCGTCTGCAAAAGCAGGTGGGCATCACCACCATCATGGTCACGCACGATCAGGAAGAAGCGCTGTCGATGGCCGATCGCATCGTGGTGATGAACCACGGCGTGATCGAGCAGGTGGGCACGCCGCTGGATATCTACGAGCGCCCCGCGTCGCCGTTCGTGGCGGATTTTGTGGGCAAAGTAAATGTGCTCAAGGGCCAGTCGCTGGGCGGCAATCGCTTCCGCGTGGGTGAGATCGAACTGCAGTGCGACACCTGCACCGACGACAGCTTTGTGCCGGGCCAGAACGTGAGTCTCTATCTGCGCCCCGAAGACCGCGTGGCCGAGCGGCTCGATCACGACACGCCGTACCGCCTGAACGCGCTGATCACCAAGGTTGAGTTTCTTGGCGGACTGTGCATTGCCGAAGTCACTTCGGAAGCGCTGCATGGTCAGAACCTGGGCCTGCACTTCACGCTCAACCAACTGCACGACCTGAACATCCGTGAAGGCAATCGCATCGACATCGCGCTGCGCGCGCACCGCATTCGCGTGTTCGCACCGCGCGCGGAGGTGGCCGCATGAATACCGCCACGATCGCGAACCGATTGCCCGCTGCGCCCGCGCGCAGTCTGCAGGGGCATCAGCGCTGGAGCCGTGATGAGTGGATCGCGCGCGGCATGCTGCTGGTGGTGATGGCGCTGCTGCTCACCTTTCTGATAGCGCCGCTGTTTTCGATTCTGGTGAACGCGGTGCTCGACAAGGACGGCAACTTTGTCGGCCTGCAGCACTTCATCACCTATTTCCAGACGCCGAGCCTGATGCGCGCGGCCTGGAACTCGGTGTGGGTGGCATGCTCGGTGGTGCTGATCTCCGTGCCCATGGCCTTCATCTGCGCCTACGCGCTCACGCGCACCTGTTTGCCGAATTCGTTCAAGGCGACGGTGAAACTCATCGCGCTGATCCCGCTGCTCGCGCCTTCGCTGCTGTCGGCGATCTCGTTCGTGCAGTGGTTTGGCAATCAAGGCGCACTCAAGTTTTTGCTGGGCGATGCGTCGATCTACGGCGCGCCGGGCATCATCCTGGCCGAGGTCTACAACACCTTTCCGCACGCGCTGATGATTCTCGTGACCGCGCTCTCGCTCGCCGACGGCCGCCTGTACGAAGCCGCGAAAGCGCTGCGCACGCCGGGCTGGCGACAGTTCACCACGATCACGCTGCCGTCGTGCAAGTACGGCCTGATCAGCGCGGCGACCGTGGTTTTCACCTACGTGATCAGCGATTTCGGTGCGCCCAAGGTGATCGGCGGCAGCTTCAACGTGCTGTCGGTCGACGTGTTCAAGCAAGTGGTCGGTCAGCACAATTTCTCGATGGGCGCGGTGGTCGGCATGCTGCTGCTGTTGCCTTCGGTGATCTCGTTCATCATCGACTACCGCGTGCGCCGCAAGCTCAAGGCGCAACTCACCGCGCGCTCCGTGCCCTACAGCCCGAAGCAGCACCGCGTGGGCGACCTGTTGCTGGCGGGTTTCTGCACCATCGTCTGTCTGCTGCTGCTCGCGACCGTGGGCATGGCGATCTACACCTCGTTCATCAAGCTGTGGCCGTATGACCAGACGCTCACGCTGCGCCACTACGCGTTCGCGCTGGTGGAAAGTGACATGGCGTCGGCCTTCACCAACAGCCTGCTGGTCGCGCTGATCACGGCGGTCTGCGGTTCGCTGATCGTGTTTCTGGGCGCCTACCTGATCGAGAAGACCCGCAACCTCGGCTTCATGCGCAAGGGCATGCACCTGATGGCGGTGCTGTCGATGGCAGTGCCGGGGCTGGTGCTGGGTCTGGGCTACGTGATGTTTTTCAATCATCCGAACAACCCGCTGAACGTGCTCTACAACACGCTGGCGATTCTGGTGATCTCGATGATCGTGCACTACTACACGTCGAGCCACCTCACTGCAGTCACCGCGCTCAAGCAGATCGACAACGAATTCGAGGCCGTTTCCTCTTCGCTGAAGGTGCCGTTTTTCAAGACCTTCGTGCGTGTGACGATTCCGGTGTGCCTGCCCGCGATCCTCGACATCGGCCGCTATTTCTTCGTGGTGTCGATGGCCAGCCTGTCGTGCGCGATCTTCCTCTACACGCCGGAGACCATCCTCGCGTCGGTCGCGATCATGCACATGGACGAGGCCGGCGACATCGGCCCCGCCGCCGCGCTCGCGAGCCTGATCGTCGTGTCCTCGACCATCGTCTGCATCGCCTATTCGCTGGCCACGCGCGTGATCCTCACGCGCACCCAGGCCTGGCGCAATCTGGCGCGCAGTTGATGGAGCTTCCCTTCCCTGTTCCCCTTGTCCCCCTGTTTTCACCTGTTCAAAACCCCACTTTGAGTCCCCGGAGAAAAACATGAGCGTCGCAACTTCCACCCCTGCTTTCAACGCAGCATCTTCCAACGCCTCCTATCCCGTTTTGCTGACCCCCGGCCCGCTGACCACCTCCGAGCGCACTCGCGAGGCCATGCTGCGCGACTGGGGCTCGTGGGACGCCGACTTCAACCAGATCACCGCACGCATCCGCCAGAACGTGCTGCGCATCGTGAACGGCGAGGCCACGCACGAATGCGTGCCGATGCAGGGCAGCGGCACCTTCTCGGTCGAAGCCGCCATCGGCTCGCTCGTGCCGCGCAGCGGCCGCGTGCTCGTGCCCAACAACGGTGCCTACTGCGCACGGTTGGCCAAGATCTGCAAGGTGCTGGGCCGCAAGCTCAGCACCATCGACTACCCCGAGTCGCAACGGGTCAGCCCCGCTGACGTGGACAAGGCGCTCGCCGCCGATGCGAGCATCACGCACGTCGCGCTGGTGCATTGCGAGACGGGCGCGGGCGTGCTCAATCCGCTGCACGAGATCGCGCTGGTCGTCGCCAAGCATGGCAGGGGCCTGATCGTGGACGCGATGAGCTCGTTCGGCGCCATCGACATCGACGCGCGCAAGACGCCGTTCGACGCGGTGATCGCCGCATCGGGCAAGTGCCTGGAAGGTGTGCCCGGCATGGGCTTCGTGATCGCGCGGCGCAGCGTGCTGGAACAATGCGAGGGCCACTCGCATTCGCTCGCGATGGACCTTCATGACCAATGGGTCTACATGGGCAGGACGACACAGTGGCGCTTCACGCCGCCCACGCACGTGGTGGCGGCGCTCGATGCGGCGATCACCCAGTACTTCGAGGAGGGAGGCCTTGCAGCGCGCGGCGGGCGCTACGAGCGCAACTGCAAGGCGCTGATGGAAGGCATGCGGAAGCTGGGCTTCCGCTCGTATCTGGACGCCGATCTGCAGGCGCCGATCATCGTCACTTTTCACGCGCCAGACGATCCGGCCTATGACTTCAAGGTCTTCTACCAGGAGGTGAAAAAGCGCGGCTACATCCTCTATCCGGGCAAGCTCACCGCCATGGAAACCTTCCGCGTGGGCTGCATCGGCCACTTCGGCGAGGCCGGAATTCCGGGCGCGGTGGCCGCGATCGCCGACACGCTCAAGGCCATGGGCATCCGTCAGGTGACCGCGCCCGCGGTGGCTGCCTGACGCGCAGCTGTTTTCACTCCCTTGTCGGTTGGTTTGTCTTCCGTGCATGCAAGTGCCATGAAAGTGCCATGAAAGTGGAGGGCCGCAGGAATGCGGCCCTTTTTTCGTCGTGCCGATAAAAAACCGCAGCGTGCATGCACTGTCGCCAAGTGCCGCGTCTGCCGGTCATCTTACAATTTCGGAGGTCCCGCGCATGTGATGCGGAGCGCGGACGGGTGCGCTACCGGTCGGCGCGCATTCGGTTAAATTCGAGCCCATCGCTTCAGTGATCCTCATTCAATGATCCTCACCATGCAGCACGACAACACAAACACAACAGGAGACGGGCCATGCGCATTCTCATAGCCGAAGATGACCAGGTGCTGGCGGACGGCCTGTTGCGCACTCTGCGCGCCTCGGGCGCGGTGGTCGATCACGTGGCCAACGGCTCCGAAGCCGATGCGGCGCTGGTCACCAACAATGAATTCGATCTGCTGATCCTCGACCTTGGCCTGCCCAAGCTGCACGGCCTCGAGGTCCTCAAGCGCCTGCGTGGACGCGGGTCCGGCCTCCCGGTGCTGATCCTCACCGCCGCCGACAGCGTCGAGGAGCGCGTGCAGGGCCTCGACTACGGCGCCGACGACTACATGGCCAAGCCGTTCTCGCTGCAGGAGCTCGAGGCCCGCGTGCGTGCGCTTTCGCGCCGCGGCATGGGTGGCGCAAGCAGCGTCATCAAGCACGGTCCGCTGACCTATGACCAGACCGGCCGCGTCGCCACCATCGACGGCAAGATGGTCGAGCTCTCCGCTCGTGAACTCGGCCTGCTCGAAGTGCTGCTGCAGCGCGCGGGGCGGCTGGTGAGCAAGGATCAGCTGGTCGAGCGGCTGTGCGAGTGGGGCGAGGAGGTCAGCAACAATGCCATCGAGGTGTATATCCACCGGCTGCGCAAGAAGATCGAGAAAGGCCCGATCCGCATCGCGACCGTGCGCGGGCTGGGATATTGCCTCGAAAAGATCCAGAGCTGAGCTGCGCTTGTCAGTCTGGTGAATGTCTTGCGCTTGATACTTTGACCGCACCTTTCCTCCATCAGCAGGCCATTTCTTGAAAATCTTCCAGCGCGAGCAGCGATCCCTCTTCGGCGAGATCCTCGACTGGATGCTCACGCCGCTGCTGCTGTTGTGGCCGGTGAGTCTGGCGCTCACTTGGCTGGTGGCGCAGGGGCTGGCGAACAAGCCGTTTGATCGTGCGCTCGAGTACAACGCGCAGGCGCTGGCGCAGCTGGTCACGGTGAACAAGGACCGGGTGCAGTTCAATCTGCCGCAGCCCGCGAGCGAGATCCTGCGGGCCGACGAGTCGGACATCGTCTACTACCAGGTGATCGCGCCGGACGGCCGGTTTCTCTCGGGCGAGCGTGATCTGCCCAAACCGCCCGACGATGAAAAGCCGTTCTCCGGCGAGGTGCGGCTGCGTGATGCGGAGATGCGCGGGGTGGACATCCGCGTGGCCTACATCTGGGTGCGGGTGCCGCTGCCCGACGCGCCTGCCGCGCTGGTGCAGGTGGCGGAGACGCGCTCCAAGCGCAGCGTGCTGGCCACCGAAATCATCAAGGGCGTGATGCTGCCCCAGTTCGTGATCCTGCCGCTGGCCGTGCTCTTGGTGTGGCTGGCGCTCGCGCGCGGCATCAAGCCGCTGCATCAGCTGGAAGAACGCATCCGCGCGCGCAAGCCCGATGACCTCTCGCCGCTCGACCACAAGGCCGTGCCGATGGAGGTCGCGCCGCTTGTCGATTCGGTCAATGACCTGCTGCGCCGCCTCAACGACTCCATCGCCACGCAAAAGCGCTTTCTCGCCGACGCCGCGCACCAGCTCAAGACCCCGCTCGCCGGTCTGCGCATGCAGGCCGATCTGGCGCAGCGCGAGGGCACGAGCACCGAGGAGCTCAAGCTCTCGCTCAAGCAGATCGGTCGCTCGTCGATCCGCGCGACGCACACCGTCAATCAGCTGCTGTCGATGGCGCGCGCCGAAGGCGGCAGCACCTCGGGCCTGCAGCGCCAGCGCGTCGATCTCGCGCGGCTCGTGATCGAGGTGGTGCAGGACAGCGTGCCACGCGCGCTCGACAAGGGCATTGACCTCGGCTACGAAGGCGCCGACCCCGGAGCGCACGGCGTGTTCGTCGAAGGCAATGCCACGCTGCTCAAGGAGCTGGTGCGCAATCTGGTGGACAACGCGATCAACTACACCCCTTCAGCGCCCGACAAGCCCGGTGTGGTCACCGCCCGCGTGCTCGCCGACACCTTTGGCCATGTCGTCATGGCCCAGGTCGAAGACTCCGGCCCCGGCGTGCCCGAGGCAGAGCGCGAACTGGTGTTTCAGCCCTTCTACCGCGCCCTCGGCACCGACGCCGACGGCTCGGGCCTCGGCCTGCCCATCGTGCGCGAGATCGCCCGCCAGCACGGCGCCGAAGTGCGGCTTGAGGACACTCGGCCCGGCGCGGCCCATCCCGGGGCGAAGTTCAGCGTGCAGTTTGTTGCGCTGCGCTGAGAGCGTGTATACGATCTCAGCGCGAGGATTTGCAACGCGGCAGAGTGCCCGAGACCGCGCCTGCAAGACCGTGTGGGGATCGTGAACACGTTCCCATCCTCTGTGTTAGTCTGGTGAAAACTATCAATGAGAGGGGGTTAATAGATGAAGATACGCCATTGCATTCACACGCTGCTGCTGCTCGCCACGGCATGGCTGCTTTCCGGCTGCGGCGACCAGAAGGCCGCATTCGAGAAGATGCTTCCCAAGGAGGAGGTCGAGATCGCGCAGCAGGTGCTGACCGAGGCCCGTGCGGGCAACGCCGCAGCCATCAAGGCGCGCATGGACCTGGAGTTCGTCGGCCCGAGCTTTGATGCTGACATGGCACGCATGCTCACCTTGTTTCCTGCAGGCGAGCCTTCGAGCATCAAGCCGGTGGGCTTGTTCTCCAATACCATCAACGGCAACGTCACCACCTACAACATTACCTTTGAGCAGCGGTACCCGGACAGCTGGCTGCTGGCTGCGGTGCAGCTGCGAAAGAAGGACGGCGAAACCCGCGTGATCGGCATGCGCGTGCAGCCGACCAACCAGTCGCTCGAAGAGCAGGGGCGCTTCACGCTCGAAGGCAAGAGCGCCGTGCATTGGGCGGTGCTGGTGCTGGCCGTGCTGATACCGCTGTTCATTCTGGTCACGCTGGTGCGATGCTGGCGCACGCCGATCGCGCGGCGCAAATGGCTGTGGATGCTGTTCATCCTGTTGAGCGTCGCCAGGTTCTCGTTCGACTGGGGCACGGGTGCCTATCACCTGCAGCCACTGTACGCGGGCCTGCTTGGCATGGGCGTGCTGAAGAGCGGCCCGTATGCCAGCTGGATTTTCACGTTGGCCTTCCCGCTTGGCGCGGTGGTCTTCTGGCTGCGGCGGCCCGCGCTGCTGCGCAAGGCGCGGGAGGCGGCTGCCTCATCGGCTCCGCCAGCCGCTCCCGTGGAGCCTCCCGCAACGCCCTGATGTGCCAGACGCCTTCAATCGAGGCTGATCTTCGCGACGCTCGTCAGGTTGCGCCAGCGTTCGAGCTCGCTCTCGATCTCGGCCCTGAAACGGTCGGGTGAGTTGAGCGACACATCGATGCCGCGCGCGGTCAGGGCCTTGCGCGCGTCGGGCTGACCGAGTCCTTTCACTGCGGCTTCGTTCAATGTCTGCGTCAACGCGGGTGCGAGTCGCGGTGGCGCGAACAGTCCGAACCAGGTCGTGGTCTGGTAACCCGTGATGCCCGACTCTTCGAGCGTGGGAATGTCGGGTGCGGACGGGGAGCGTTCGCGCGAGCTCACGCCGAGCGCGCGCAGCTGGCCGTTCTGGATGTAGGGCAGCGACGATGGCAGCGTGTCGAAATACGCGGCCACATGTCCGCCCAGCAGGTCGGTGAGCACCTGGCTGCTGCCCTTGTACGGGATGTGGCGCAGCTTGGTGATGCCCGTGTTCTGGATGAACAGTTCGGCCGCCATGTGGGTGATGTTGCCTGCGCCCGCCGAGCCATAGGGCACGGGTTCGGCGCTCGCGTTCACGTAGGCCACGAACTCTTTGGCGTTCTTCACCGGCAGCTTGGGGTTGACCACCAGCACCAGCGGTGTCGAGCCCACGTTGGTGATCGGCGTGAAGTCGCGCAGCGGATCGTAGGGCACCTTCTGCGAGAGTGCGGGGCTGATGGTCTGGCTGGCGGTCACGCCCAGCAGCAGGGTGTGGCCGTCGGCGGTGGCGCGCGCCACTTCCGACGCCGCGATCACGCCGTTCGCGCCGGGCTTGTTCTCGACGACGATGCTGGTGTTCAGCGTCTGGCCCAGATGCTGCGCGAGCTGGCGTGCAACGAAGTCCGCGCCGCCACCGGGCGGGAAACCGACCAGCAGGCGGATCGGCTTGGATGGGTAGCGGTCGCTGGCGCGCGCGGAAAGGGGCAGGGCGGCCGCCGCGGTCATCGCCATCGCATGGGCGAGCCAGCGACGACGACGCGCGTCGTGTGCGTCGTGTGTGCCGGGATCGGTGGAATGAAGGTCGTTGTGCATCTGTTGTCTCCGTTCGTTGTGGTGAGAAAGAAGGGGCTGGCGCCCGCGCGTGACCGAGGCGACGAATGGGGTGATGGATGGAGGAATGAATGGGCCGAAGGGCTGCCGGGTCGCTGGCGACTCAGCGCTTGCGGCCGAGGTGCGGCCACAGCTGGGCGACCACTTCGCGGTGGTCGGCATATGCGAAGCAGCTGTTCACGCGGGCGCGGTGCAGGTGCTCGTTGGCGGGATCGTTGAGCGCGGCCAGGCGCTGGGGTGCAAGGCCCTGGAACGCGGTGGTCGCCATCGGGCCGAGCAGCTCGACGATGTGCGTGCAGCACGCGGCGCCCTTGAGCAGCTCGCGCACCTGGCGGTTCCAGCCCGCGCCCAGATGCAGGCCGACGAGCGGTGCGAGCGTCTGCTCGGCGCCGGTGCACAGATCGAAGGGCGTGGTGCGCATGCATGCGACGGCGTTGTGCACCCGCATGTCGCCATCGATCACCAGCGTCACCGTGATGTCGTGCAGCGGCGCACCTGCGGGCGTGTCCTCGTTCGTGAGCTGGCGGCGGAACGGGTGTCGCTTGGTGTCGATGAGCAGGCCTTCGACCTCGTACAGACCGTCCGCGCGGCGATAGAAGCGCAGATCGATCTGGCGGCGGTGCACCTCCTCGCGCGGTGATGCGGTGGTCATGGACGTGGACATGGTCATGGCGCTGGCGAGGCGGGCTCAGGCGGTTTCGCGCACGGCGGCCCAGGCGAACGAGCCGGGTTGCTGCGCTTTGACGCCGCCTGATCGCAGCAGCGCGTCGATTTCCGCAGCGCTCAGGTTCAGCGACTGCAGGATGCTCTCGGTGTGCTCGCCCAGCTCTCCGGGCGCGATGGTCTTGAGGCCGTCGCTCGCCGCACCCGCGCGCGGAAATTCCGGCACCTCGAAGTCGAGTCCGCGAAACGACACGGTGCGCAGCTTGCCGGGCTGGTGAGCCTGATCGGCCTCGAGCACGCGCTCGAGCGGAAGCACCTCGGTGCAGCCCACGCCGCTGGCCTTGAGCGTGGCCTGAACGGCCTCGAAATCATGGGCGGCTATGGCGTTCTTGACGATGTCCTCGACCTGCTCGCGCGCCTTCTTGCGCATCTTGAGCGTGGCGAACTGCGGGTCGCTGCCCCAGGGCAGTTTCATCGCGTCGCAGAACTTCGCCCAGTGGCCGTCGGTGAGCATCAGCAGATACAGCCAGCGTTCGTCGCGCGTGAGATAGGCGCCGTAACCGGGCATCGCGAATTCGCCATGCGGTTCGCGCTCGGGGCGGCCGAGCAGATGCTGCTTGAGCTGCACCGCGACCAGATCGCGCGAGGCCACATGCAGGCCGGTTTCGTAGAGGCCGACCTCCACCTCGCGGTCTTCGGACGTGGCGTTTTTCGGGTCGCGCAGCAGCGACGCGAGAATGCCGATCACCGCATACGCGCCTGCAAACTGGTCGTGGTATGACGGGCCCAGGCGGCTTGGGCGCCCGTTGACGCGGTTGGCCTCCATCACGCCGGTCGATGCTTCCGCGACCGGGTTGGACGCCAGATCGTCCGCCTGCGGGCCCGCCGCGTAGCCACGGATGTGGCAGTAGATGAGCGATGGATTGACCCGCTCGCAGTCCGCGCGCGACACGCCCAGCTTGCGCGCCGCCTTGGGCGCGAGGTTGTGCACCAGTGCGTCGGCGCTTTTCAGCAGCGCGTAGAGCGCGTCGCGGCCCTCGGGTTTGGAGAGATCGAGGCACATGCTTTTCTTGCCGTGGCTGTAGGCAATGAAGGTGCCGCTCGGGCCGCCGCGCACCAGCGCGCGCGTGGGGTCACCGATGGGCGGTTCGACCTTGATCACCTCCGCACCAAGCTGCGAAAGGATGTGCGTCGCGAACGGCGCGGCCAGCATGGAGCCGATTTCGATCACGCGGCGACCGGCAAGTGGGGGTGTTGACATGACAGGTCCTCGTTTGCAAAAAAGAATGCATTCTATAAATTATGCTTCTTGCAAAAGTGCTGTGTCAAAGGCTTATGGCTGGGGTAATCCCTGTTGTTTTGAATGTTGTTGAATTTATATGATGCATTCTATGGCGCTGAAACAGCGTCTTTGGTTTGCGGTCCACATTCAAAAACTCAGGAGACAAAACCATGCGCAGAAGGTCGTTCATCACCACCGGCACCGCCGCCGCCGCGTCCCTCGCACTGCCCCAACTGGCACAGGCGCAGCAGGCATCGCCGGGCATCGACGTCGCGAGCAAGACGGTCACCGTCGGCGCGTTCACGCCGATCACCGGGCCCGTGCCGTTCTATACGGTGCTCACCCATGCGGCCGAGGCCTGCTTCAAATGGGCCAACGAGACCAATGCGCTGAATGGCTGGAAGATCAACTACATCACCTACGACGACGGCTACGAGCCCGCTCGCAGCGTGGCCGTGACCAAGCGGCTGGTCGAGGAAAACAAGATCTTCGCGCTCGCCGCACCCACCGGCACGGCGCAGTCGGTGGCGGTGATTCCGTATGCCAAGGAAGTGGGGCTGCCGGTGATCGGCCCCATCGGCGGCGCAACGGCGCTGTTCTCGGAGCGGCTGGTGTTCCCGCTGCTGCCGGACTACGGCTGGTCGGCCGCGTCCAACCTCGATTTCGCACTCACCGATCTGAAGGCCACGAAGGTGGCGCTGCTCTGGGAAAACGACGAGCTGGGCCGCTCGGCCAAGCGCGGTTTTGATCTGTACATGCAGGCCAATGGCAAGCAGGCCGCCGAGTCGATTCCCTTCGAGGTGCGCAACACCGACTTCACGCCGCACGTGCGCAAGCTCGCGAATGCGAAGGCCGAAGTGGTGATCCTGTTCGGCTCGAATGCCAACCTCGCGTCGGCGCTCAAGGCGGCGGAGCGCGTGGGCTTTCAAAGCAAGTGGATGGCCCCGTTCTTCACCGCCGATCCCACCACGCGCAAGCTCGCGGGCGATCTGCTCAACGGCACCTATTTCTCATCGTGGCTCATGCCCGTGGGCGCGGACGATGCCGAGATCAAGGCCTACCGCGAGAACGTCCCCAAGCTCTATCCGAACGATCCGGTGGGCGTGTTCGGCCTCAACGGCTGGAGCAACGGCGCGCTGTTCGTGAAGGGCTTCAAGATGCTGCTCGACAGCGGAAAGCCGCTCACCCGCGCGAACCTGGTCGACGTGATGGAGACCATGACCAACGCCACCGTGGGCGGTGCGCGCAACGTGAGCTACAAGGCGGGCGACCATCGTGGTGCGCGGCAGGAGGCCATCATCCAGGCGCAGGCCGATGGCAGCTTCAAGCTGGTGCGCGATTTCCGCCCCTACCCCGCGAACGTGTTCGACGCCAAGCTCGCGTGAGCCACCAAACCATAACAATACAAAGGAGTGAAGCAAGGTGAATGCTGCTGCGTATGAATCCTGGATCGGCCGCGAAGACGAGCATCGCGAGCGCATCCTGCCGCACGCCGTGCAGGCCATGGCGGCAACGCTCGACATGGAGCGCGCGCCGGGCATTGGCGAGGCGCTGCCGCACGGTTGGCAGTGGATGTTCTTCAACCCGGTGGTGCGCAGAAGCGGCCTCGGCACCGACGGCCATCCGCAGCGCGGCGGCTTTCTGCCGCCCATCGAACTGCCGCGCCGCATGTGGGCGGGCAGCCGCATCCAGTATCTGGCCGACCTGCCGATCGACAGCATGGCCACGCGCCGAAGCCTCATCAGCAAGGTCGAGAACAAGGTCGGCAAGCGCGGTTCGCTGTGGTTCGTGACGGTGGTGCACACCACCTCGTGCGAAGGCAAGACCTGCATCGTCGAGGAGCAGGACATCGTGTACCGCGAGGCCACGCCACCCGGAACGCCGCAGCCCAAGCCGGAGCCCTATGCCGAGGTCGCGGAGTTCGGGCGCGACTTTCAGCCCGACACCACGCTGCTGTTCCGCTACTCGGCGCTCACCTTCAACGGCCATCGCATCCATTACGACCAGAGCTACGCGCGTGACGAAGAGGGCTACCCCGACCTCGTGGTGCACGGACCGCTCACCGCGACGCTGCTGCAGCGGCTGGCGCTCGAGCACGGTGGCGGCAAACAGCTCGCGCAGTTTGATTTTCGCGGCGTGAGCCCGCTGTTCGTTGCGCGCGGATTCCGGCTGGAAGGCAAGCGCGAGAGCGATGGCAGCCTGACGCTGTGGGCGCGCGGGCCCGATGGCGAACTCGCGATGTCGGCGAAGGCGACCTTTCGCTGAAGCCCCCAAAACAATGACATATCAAGGAGCAAACGAGATGACACAGCATATGAGTGGCCCGGCGGACCTGAGCGGGCAGGTCGCCTTCATCACCGGCGGCGCGGGCGGCATGGGCCGCGCGATTTCTGCGGCCTTCGCAGCAGCGGGCGCCAAGGTGATCGCCACCGATCGCGCGGCCAGCGAAGACCTGGGCGCAGGCGTCGAGTATCTGCAGTACGACGTGACCTCGCGCGCCGAGACCGACAAGGTGATGGACGCCGTGATCGCCAAGCACGGCAAGATCGACATCCTCGTGCTGTGCGCTGGCATCATCGCGCGCACGCCGCTGGGCGACAGCACCGATGACGAGTGGGACGCGATCATGAACGTCAACGTGCGCGGCGTCGTCAATCCCACGCGCAAGCTGTTTCCGCTGATGTGCCAGCAGGGCTTCGGCAAGATTCTCGCGGCGGGTTCCATCGCGGCGAAGAACGGCGGCGTCGCGTCGGGGCCGGCCTATGTCGCATCGAAAAGCGCGGTGCACGGAATGATGCGCTGGATCGCCAAGGCCGGCGCGCCGCATGGCGTGTACGCCAACACGCTGGCCCCCGGGCCCGTCGAAACGGCGATGTGGGCGAACGTGACCGGCAGCGCTGCACCTTCCGCCAACAACACGGTGCCGCTCGGCCGCTATGGCACGGCGCAGGACATCGCGCAGGCGGCGCTGTTCCTGTGCTCGCCCGCATCGAACTGGATCACCGGCACGTCGCTCGACATCAGCGGCGGCATGTGGATGAACTAGAGGACATCCCCCTGTGGCGCTTCGCGGCGGGAAGGCCCTTGCTCGGTTGCTCTCGCCTGGGGCGCGCCAGTTGCGTAGGGCGTGCGATTTGTTGAGCGCGACGGATGACGGAATTTCTGGAGACACGAAATGACAACCAACAGCAATGCAGTGCCCGTGATCGGCTTTGTCGGTCTCGGCGTGATGGGTGGGCCGATGTGCCGCAACGTGGCGCTCAAACATGCGGGCGCGGTGCTGGCGTTCGACAGCAATGATGCCGCTTTCGAGGCGGTGAAAGAGACCAAGGCGCAGCGCGTGGCGAGCCTGGCCGAGATGGCGGCGCAGGCCGACGTGGTGCTGCTTTCGCTGCCGGGTGGGCCTGCGGTCGAGGCGGTATGCCTTGGCGCCAACGGTCTGACGAGCGGCGCGCGCAAGCCGCAGGTGATCGTCGACCTGAGCACCACCACGGTGGCCTCGGCGCGCAGTGTGGGCGAGCGGCTTGCCGCGCTGGGTGTGGCGTTTGCCGATGCGCCGGTGGCGAGAACGCGTGAGGCGGCGCAGCGCGGCGAACTCAGCATCATGGTCGGCGCGTCCGCCGCGCTGTATGCGCGCATCGAGCCGCTGCTGCGCTACATGGCGTCCGATGTCACACTGTGCGGCGAAGTCGGCTGCGGGCAGGTCGTCAAGCTGATCAACAACGCGCTGGTGTTCGAGAACACCGTTGCGTTGGCCGAGATGATGGTGCTTGGCGAGCGTGCGGGCGTGGAGCCCGGCACGCTGCTCGACGCCGTCTCCAAGGGCTCGGGCGACAGCTTCGTGCTGCGCAACCATGGCCGCAAGGCGATGCTGCCGCGCGTGTTTCCCGACAAGTCGTTCTCGCCGGAATACGTGCTCAAGGACATCGGCTATGTGCTCGAACTCGCGAACTCGACCGGCGTCGACGCGCAGGTCACCGAGCTCGCGCAGCGCTACTACACGGCCACGGCGCAGGGCGGATTTTCGGGGCGCTACTACCCGGCGGTGATCGAGGTCATCGACGGCAAGGGCCGCGCGGCAGGCACCACCGCAAAGGCCTGAGCCATGGCCGATATCCTTGGACTCATCTGGGCGGGCATGGTCAGCGGGTGTCTCTACGCCCTTGGCGCCATCGGCATCGTGCTGATCTACAAAAGCTCCAACGTCGTGAACTTCGCGCACGGCAACCTGGCGGGGCTGGCAGCGTTTCTGGTGTTCGGCTTCACCGCCGGGATTCTCGGCAACATGGCCTGGGGCGTGGCGCTGATGCTCACGCTCGCGATCATGATGGTGGTGATGGCGATCAGCTACTTCATCATCGCGCCGCTGGTGTTCAAGTCCGATCTCACCAGCACGATCGCGACGCTGGGAATCGGTCTCATCGCGCAGGGCGTCACGCAGCTGGTGTTCGGATCGAACGTGGTGTCGCTCGATCTGCCGCTGCCCAAGTGGAGCGCGCAGGTCGGCTCCATGCGCATCTCGGCCTACGACCTTGCGGTGGTGTTCGTCACGGCCGCGTCGGTGGGTCTGCTGTATCTGCTGATCGAGCGCACGCGCGTGGGCATCGCGTTTCGCGCCGTGTCGGCCAATCCGTTCGCCAGCCGCGTGTGCGGTCTCAGCCTGCGTCGCATCCATCTGTTTTCGTTCGTGGTGGCGGGGCTGCTCGGGCTGGTGGCGGCGTTGCTGATCGTGCCCACCACGTTTCTTTCCTCGACCAGCGTGTCATCGTTCATGCTGCAGGCCTTTGCGGCGGCGGTGGTGGGCGGCTTCAGCAGCCTGCCCGGTGCGGTGGTGGGCGGCGTGTTCATCGGCGTGCTGATGAACCTGCTGTCGTTCTATGTCGCGGCGGAGTTCACCAACACCTATCTGCTTGCGGTGATTCTGCTGACGCTCAATGTGTTCCCCAAGGGCGTGCTTGCCCGCCGAGGAGGTGCGCGTGTCTGAAGCCACCATGACGACTTCCGCTGCCGTGAAGCGCGTGCCCGATGCGGTGCCGCCACGTCCTGCAGACCCTCTTGCGCGCCGGCCGCTGCCGCTGCGTGCGATGGCCGGCGCGGCCGTGCTGCTTGGCCTGATCGCGCTGCCGTTGCTTGCGGGCGGGTACTGGACCTTCACGCTCGGCCTGTGCTTTGCCAATGCCATCGCGATTCTCTCGGTGAGCCTGCTCGTGCGCTACGGCGGCGAGGTGTCCATCGGCCACGGCGTGTTCGTGGCGGCGGGGGCGTACACGGTCGCGTTGATGGAAAAGTACATCGGCGTATCGGTGCTTGCGGCGCTGCCGTTCGCGGCGTTCGCCGGAGCACTGCTCGGCATCGCGTTCGCGTTCCCATCGCGCAACCTCTCGGGCATCTATCTCGCCGTCGCGACCATGGCGCTGGCGCTCGCGCTGCCGGAGCTGCTGCTGTATTTCAGCAGCATCACGGGCGGCTACGAAGGGCTCTACGTGAAGCGTGATGCGCTGCCTGGCTTGTCGCGCGAACTGCAGCGCTACTACATGCCGCTTGCTGGCCTGGTCGCCGTGGCGTTGCTGCTGCGGCAGTTCCGCCGCTCGCGTCAGGCGCTGGCGCTGCTGCTGATCCGCACGTCGGCTCCCGCGGCGGAATCCTTCGGCGTGCGCCGCAGCTGGGCACGGCTGTCGTGCATGGCGCTCTCGGGTGGCATCGCGGCCATCGGCGGTGCGCTGCTGGCGTTCAGCTCGTCGACCGTGTCGCCCAACAGCTTCACCCTGTGGACGTCGATTTTCCTGCTCGTCGGATCGGTGGTCAGCCTGTATTCGCTGGGCATGTTCGGCAGTCTGATCGGTGGCGTTTTTCTCACGCTGATGCCGCTGCTTCTGGCCGGTGCGGGCGACTGGGTGCCGATTCTGTATGGCGGCGCGCTGTTGCTGGTGGTGCTCGGGGCGAACGTGATTCCCGAATCATGGCGCCAGCGTCTCGGCGGAGGTGCCGCATGATGACGACGACGACCACCTCCACGCTCACGCCTGCGGCGCCGCTCACGGTGAACCATCTGTCGCTTTCTTTCGGCGGCAACCGCGTGCTGCAGGACATCGACCTGTCCGTTCAACCCGGTGAGATCACCGGCCTGATCGGGCCGAACGGCGCGGGTAAGACCAGCTTTTTCAATTGCCTCACGGGCCTGTACTCGCCGCAGGAGGGCAGCATCTGCCTTGGCCTGCAGCACATCGAGCGCATTCCGCCCACGGGTCGCGCGGCGCTGGGCTTTTCGCGCAGCTTTCAGCACGTGGCGTTGTGCCCCGAACTCACCGTCGCCGAGAACGTGATGATCGGTCTGGATCGCCAGTCGCACGCGGGCTGGTTGAGCGCGTTTCTCGCGCTGCCGCAGGGCAATGCCGAGCGCGCCGCGAATCGCGAACGGGCGCTGGGTGCGCTCACGCGTCTGGGCGTGGCGGAGGTGGCCGACGAGTATCCCGCGCAACTGCCACCGGGCGTGCTGCGGCTGGTGGAGATCGCCCGCGCGATTGCCGGGCAGCCGCGCGTGCTGCTGCTGGATGAACCGGCGGCCGGCCTCAATTCGGTGGAGACGCGCGATCTGTCGAACGTGCTGCTCAAGCTGCGCTCGCCCGATCTCGTGCTGCTGGTGGTGGAGCACGACATGGACTTGATCATGGAGGTGTGCGACCGCATCCACGTGCTCAACGGCGGCAGGCTGCTGGCCTCGGGAACGCCCGCGCAGATCCAGGTGAATCCCGAGGTCGTGCGCGTCTATCTGGGAGACGAAGATGAGTGAGGCGCAAGCGGTCAAGGCGATTCTGGAGCTCGACGGGCTCAGCGTGAGCTACGGCGCGGGGCCGGTGGTGCACGGCGTGTCGCTGGCCATGGAGCAGGGCAGCGTGGCGGGCCTGCTGGGCGCGAACGGCGCGGGCAAGTCGAGCACGCTGCGCGCGATTGCGGGGCTCGAAGCCGCGCAGGGCCGGGTGATCTTCGAAGGCCGCGACATCTCCGCGATGTCGGTGGCGCAGCGCTTTCATGCGGGCATCGTCTATGTGCCGGAGGGCCGCGCCATCGTGACCGATCTGACGGTGGAGGAGAACCTCACGCTCGGTGGCTACTTCGTGGACAAGCCCACGCGCGTGCGGCGCCAGCAGATGGTGCTCGAATTTTTCCCCGAGATCGCCAACCGCATCAATGCGCCTGCGGGCCTGCTGAGCGGCGGCGAGCAGCAGATGCTGGCGATTGGTCGCGGCCTGATGTCGGGCCCCAAGCTGCTGCTGCTCGACGAGCCATCGCTGGGACTGGCGCCGCTGCTTGTGGCGCGGGTCTATGAACGGTTGGGCGCGATTCAGAAGGAGCAGAACCTGTCCGCTCTGCTGGTCGAGCAGAGCTTTCACGCTGCCGCCAAGCTGGCCACGCGGGCGTGGGTAATGCGGCACGGGCACATCGTCGGCACGCTCGATGCGCAGGAGCTGCGCAGCCGCGAAGGTCGCCAGCGCGCGATTGATGCGTACCTCGGCGCGCGGCAGGAAGCCGCTGCGCACGCCTGAACAGTCACAAGGAGCCCACGCGATGCAGACTCTCCCGTTGAAAGGCCGCGTGATCGCCGATGGCCTGCTGTTTCCCGAAGGCCCCATCGCTCTGCCCGACGGCAGCGTGCTGGTGGCCGAGATTCAGGGCGCGCGTCTCGTGAAGGTGCATGCCGATGGTCGCAAGCAGGTGGTGGCCGAACTCGGCGGAGGTCCGAACGGCGCGGCGCTCGGGCCCGAGGGCCATGTCTACGTGTGCAACAACGGCGGCTTCAGCTGGCGCACGGACGATGGCTTCACGCGGCCCACCGGCGCGGCGGCGGATTACCGGGGCGGTTGCATCCAGCGCGTGAATCTGCAGACCGGCGCCGTGCAGGTGCTCTACAGCGAATGCGATGGCGTGCCATTGCATGGCCCGAACGACATCGTGTTCGACAGGCAGGGCGGCTTCTGGTTCACCGATTTCGGCAAGACATTCGACGACCGCATCATGCGCGGCGCGCTGTACTACGCGCGCAGTGACGGCAGCCTGATCCGTCGTGCGGCAAAGCATCTGCTCACGCCCAATGGCGTGGGCCTGTCGCCGGACGGGAAAACGCTCTATGTGTCGGAGACTGAATCGAGCCGTCTCTGGTCCTACCCCATCGTCGGTGCGGGGGAACTCGCGCTCGAGCCCTGGCCCTCGCCGAACGGCGGACGGCTGGTGCACGGCCTGCCGGGGTACCAGCGCTTTGATTCGCTTGCGGTGGAGCAGGGCGGCAACGTCTGCGTGGCCACGCTGGTGCGCGGCGGTATCAGCGTGTTCTCGCCGGCGGGTGAGCTGCTCGAGTTCCATACGGCGCCCGAAGGCTACTGCACCAACATCTGCTTCGGCGGACCGGAGCACCGCACGGCGTTCATCACGCTGTCCGGCTACGGGCAGCTGTTCGCAGCCGAATGGCCGCGCGCGGGACTGCCGCTCGCGGCATGTCGGTTGGATTCTGATCGTGCGATGAATGGATTTCCCAGTTGTTTGACCAAGGAGAAGAGCACATGAAACCCGTATTTCAACAACGGCGCAGAGCCCTGTTGCTGTGTTCCCTGACGGCGGCCTGCGCGCTGCAGTGGCAGTCCGCCGGCGCGCAGCCGGGCTGGCCCGACAAACCGATCCGCGTGATCGTTCCGTATGCGGCGGGGCAGGGCGCGGACGTGCTCATGCGCCTTCTCGGGCAGGAGCTGTCGGCATCGCTCGGTCAGCCAGTGATCGTGGAGAACAAGGCGGGCGCGGGTGGCAACATCGGCACGGCGGCGGCCGCCAAGTCCGCGCCGGATGGCTACACCTTTCTGCTCGGCACCAACGCGACGAACGCGGCCAACGAGTTCCTGTACTCCAACCCGGGCTACCAGGCGGGCACGGATTTCGAATCGGTGGCGATGATCGGCCTCCTGCCCATGGTGATCAGCACGTCCGTGACGGACCTACCGGCCAACGGCGTGGGCAAGCTCATCGCCCAGGCCAAGGCCAAGCCGCAGACGCTGAACGTGGGGCTGCCCAGCACCACCGCCAATGTGGTGTTCGCGCAGTTCGTGAAGATGGCCGACGCGCCGCTGTTCGGCGTGAAATACAAATCGTCCGGGCAGGCGCTCACTGACACCATCGGCGGGCAGATTCCGCTCGTGATCGACACGGTGACCGCATCGCGCGCGCACATCGCCAGCGGCAAGCTCAAGGCCATCGGCATCACCTCGCGCAACGCCAGCGAGATGCTGCCAGGTGTGCAATCGGTCGCCGATCAGGGTGTTTCCGGCTTCGATGTGGTGGCATGGGATGCATTGTTTGCGCCAAAAGGCACACCTGCGCCGGTCATCCAGAAAATGAGCGATCACGTCGCCAAGGTCCTCGCACAGCCCGAAACGCGCAAGCGCATGATGGACATCGGTGTGGAGCCGCTCACCATGAATCCCGCGCAGTTGCGTGATTTCGTGAAGCAGGAGCGTCAGAAATGGGGTGATGTGATCACCTCCGCCAACATCAAGGTGGACTGAGCCCGGAGCCACCACCAAACGTCGAATCAGCGAATTGCTGGATTGACATCTTTCCAAAAAGAATGCATTCTGCATTGAATATCAACCCAAGGAGATTTTCCATGAACACCGCAACCCTCGAATCCCAAGCCGCAGCCGCCCAGGCCGACGTGGGCAACCGCCCCGCCGAAGGCCGCATCACCGACGAGGCCGTGGCCGCCGCGCGCGCCATGATCGGCCTGCACCTGCGCCCGGAAGGCCCCTACCTGCAGGACGCCACGGCCGACACGCTGCGCAACTGGTGCAACGGCATCGGCGATCTGAATCCGCTGTACCGCGATGTGGGCTACGGCGCGAGCACGCGCTACGGAAGCGTCGTGGGGCACCCGATGTTCCCGATGGCCTTCGGCTGGCTGGGTCGCACGCGCTGGGGTCTGCCGGGCGTTCACGGCTTCTACGCTGGCAATGACTGGGAACTGTTCCGCAACATCAAGCCGGGTGACCGCATCACCGCCATCGAGCGCGTGGTCGGCGTCGAAGAAAAGGAGAGCCAGTTCTCGGGCCGTCTGGTGCTGCAGTACGTGGAGGCTTCGTACTACAACCAGCGCAGCGAGCTGGTGGCGCGTGGCTTGGGCACCTGCACGCGTCACGAGCGCAAGGCGGCGCGCGATGCGGGCAAGTACAAGGAGATCGTGCAGCACGAGTACACCGATGAGGAGCGCGACCGCATCGACGAGATGATCTTGGACGAGCCCAAGAACATCCGCGGGGCCAATGTGCGCTACTGGGAAGAGGTCGAGGTGGGCGAAGAGCTGCCGACGATCGCACGCGGCCCGCTGTCGCTGATGGACACCATGGGCTTTCTGGTCGGCTGCGGCCGCGGACACACGCATGGCGTGGTGCTGCAGGCGGCGGTGAAGCATCCGGGTCACTTCTTCCGTAATCCCGAGGCGGGCGGCGGCGTGGAGTACACCGGCATCGGCCACCACCGCGAATCGGTGGCCAAGGAAGTCGGCGTGCCCGGCACCTATGACTACGGCCCGCAGCGCTCGTCGTGGATGTGCACGCTGGTCACCAACTGGATGGGCGATGCGGGCGTGCTCAAGCGCGTGCGCAGCGAGATGCGCCGCTTCAACATCGTCGGTGACACCACGTTCTGCAAGGGCAAGGTGGTGCGCAAGTACGTGAAGGACAAGACCGGACTCGTGGACATCGAGATCCAGGCGGTGAACCAGCGCGGCGAGCTGACCACTCCCGGCATCGCCACGGTGGCCCTGCCATCGCGTGACGTGAAGCTGCCCGCGTTCCTGGACGGCTCGGCCATCGACCTCGAACTGCCGGTGGTGCGCTGAGCGCGGAGCGGGTTGCGCAACGACGATTGGACAGAAGCTGGAAGGAGGTTCACATGCAAGCCGAATCCGTGTCATCGCCCCAGGGGGGACTGGCGGAACTGCCCCTCGCGGGCTGCCGGGTCATCGAGCGTTCACGCTCCGTTGCCGCCGCCTATGCGGGCAGGCTGCTGGCGGCGATGGGCGCGGAAGTGGTGATGCTGGAACCTTCACAGGGCTCCGAACTGCGCCGGGCTCCGCCGCTGTTCGAAGACACCGGCGAGAGCGCGCTGTTCGCCTATCTGTCGCTCGGCAAGCGCAGCCTGATCTGCAATCTGGAGGACGACGCGGCGCGCGGCATGCTGCTGCAGGTGCTGGGCGACGCGCACATCCTCATCGACGACACGTCCGTGGCGCAGCGCGCGGCGCTGGGGCTTGACCCGGAAAGCATCGCGACGGTCTTTCCGCATCTGGTGCATGTGAGTGTGCTGCCGTTTGGCGCGGCTGGCGACAAGGCGCACTGGAGCGCGCAGGAGATCAATCTGCTGCATGCGGGGGGCGAGGGGTTTCTGCTTCCCAACGGGTTGGCCAACGAGCTGTTTCCGGACCGCCCGCCGCTCAAGATCTACGGCCACTTCGGCAGTTATCAGGGCGGCTGCATGGCGGCGATGAATGCGCTCGCCGCGTGGTGGGCTGCACCGGCTGTGGGCGGGCAGTTCGTCGACGTGTCGGTGCAGGACGCGGTGCTTGCCGTGGGCGCGTTCGCCTTGCAGCGGCTGGGCGATGGCTCGCTGGAGCACCGCACCAGCCGCCGCTTTCGCTATGGCGGAGTGTTCAAGACGCTGGACGGCTACATGGAACTGCTCACGCTGGAAGACCGCCAGTGGCGCGGTCTCGTCCAGTTGCTCGGCAGCCCTGCGTGGGCCATGGATGTGGCGTTGAACGATCCGCTCGAGCGCAGCCGCCGGGGCGATGAAATCAACGGCCACATCCGCGAATGGATGGCGCGGCACGCGGTGGATGACATCGTGCGCCGCGCGCAGGAGCTGGGCGTGCCGGCCGCGAAATACCGCACGCCGCAAGACGTGGTGCAGGGCGATCATGAACGTGCGCGCGGACTGTTCGCCTCGACGCAGCTGTCGGGCGGGCGCGAGGTGGATCTGCTGTATGCGCCGTTCCAGTTCCACTGTTCGCCGCTGCGCAGCGGCGAAGCGGAAAGCCGGGTGCCCGCACTGGGTGAAATGACGGAGGACATGCTGTGATGATGAATCGCGACAACGCGCCCCTGGCGGGCGTGCGCATTGCGGATTTCACGATCCATGCGGCGGGACCGTTCTGTACGCATCTGCTCTCGCAGCTCGGCGCGCAGTGCATCAAGATCGAGAGCCAGACGCGCCCCGACGCGTTCCGCAAGCCACATGCCGTCTACGGGCGCATGACGGCGGCCACCTTTGATCAGGTGTCGGCCAACAAGCTGTCGGTGCGGCTCAACCTCAAGAACGCCGAAGCCATCGACATCGCCAAGCGCATCGTCGGCGTGTCCGACATCGCCGCGGAGAGCTTTCGTCCCGGCGTGATCAAGCGTCTCGGGCTCGGCTTCGACGTGCTGCGCGAGGTGAAGCCGGACATCGTCATGCTGTCGCTTTCGTCCTGCGGCCAGAGCGGTCCGGACTCGCATTTCGCGGGCTATGCGCCGCTGTTCGGCGCATGGGGCGGGCTCGGCTGGATGACCGGCTATGCCGATGGTCCGCCGGTGGAAATGCGGCATGTGATGGACCACTCCGCAGGCATGCACGCCGCGCTCGCCACCATCGCCGCGCTGCAGCAGCGCCGCCGCACGGGCTTGGCGCAGCATGTGGACCTGGCAGCGCGCGAAGTGGCTTCCGCGATGATCGGCGACGCGCTGGCGATGGCGAGCGCCGGATTCACGCCGCAGCGCCCCGGAAACTCCGATCCCTCGATGGCGCCGCACGGCGTGTACCCCAGCGCCCGGGCCGACCGCTGGATCACGCTCGCCGTGCGCAACGACGATGAATGGCAGCGCATGCTGGGCGCACTCGAAGTGCAATGCGACGCGCCGCATCTAGCGACCACGCAGGGCCGCGTCAAGCATGCGCATGTGGTGGATGAACTGGTCGCGGACTGGCTCTCGCGGCACGATGCCGACCAGATCGTCGCCCGCCTGCAGCAGGCAGGCGTCAGCGCGCATGTCTCGTGGAACATGCAGGACATCGCGGACGACCCGCACCTGCGTGCACGCGGCACGGTGACGCAGGTGAGCGCGGACGATCTTCCGCCGCGCCCCGCAGTCGGCGCGCTCGCGCGATTCAGTCGCACCGACGACGTGGGCATCCACCGCCTGACGCCCGCGCTGGGCCAGGACGAGGACTACGTGTTCGGTGAACTGCTCGGTCTCTCGAGCAGCCAGCGCGCGGACCTCGAGAGTCGCGAAGTCATACTGTGAACACCCATTCGACCATTCACCATCACAAGGAGCAGCGCGTGAGCGATTCGATCTATCTGGTTCTCGACATGGAAAACGATCTGGTCCATGACGACGGTTTCAACGGCAAGGCCGCCTACGGCGAACAGGTGCGCGGGCGCGGCATCATCGCGAAGACCCGGCACGCGATCGACAAGGCGCGCGCGGCGGGCGTGCCCGTCGGTTTCGTGCGCGTGGGCTTCTCACCGGACTACCGCGAGTGCCCGCCGAACTCGCCGATTTTTTCGGGCGCGCGCAAGAACGGAATCTTCAAGCTCGGCACCTGGGGGACCGAGACGCATCCCGACTTGGGGCAGCGCGAGGAGGACTTCGACATCGTCAAGCACCGGGTGAGCCCTTTCTATGCGACGAGCCTCGAGGCGATTGTGCGGGCGCGGGGGATCCGGCGGATCTACTGCTCGGGGATCTCCACCAATGCGGTGGTGCAGGCGATGGTGCGGGAGGGGCACGATCGGGATCTGGAGATCATTGTTCTTGAGGATTGTTGTTGTGCGCCTTCTGCGGAGGAGCATGAGGAGGCGGTTCGGAGTTTCAAGCGGTTTTGTGTGTTGAGCAGTTCTGCTGAGGTGGTGTTTTCTTGATTGGTCTCTGTTTCTGCTTTTGCTCTCTTTTGGTCTTGTTTGAGGGCGGAGGCCGGGACTGCCCCCGGCGGGGCAATCACTTTTTGCTTGCGCGCAAAAAGTAATCAAAAACGCGCTTTCAAGTCCTCCGACGGAACTCGACTTCGCGCTTCGCGCTCCCCTCGGGCAACCGCCGGAAGTCAGTTGGGAAGAGGTGTTTGCAGCACGTTGCTTCGCTCGTGCTGCATCTCGCGTTCGCGAGATGCATGTGCGCCTGCGGCGCGCGGCTTCCAGCCCTTCTGCCCACGCCTGATTTTGCGGGGGCGTTCGGCGGTCGGGATTGGCTAGTGCCAATCCCGACTTCAAGAACTGACTCACGGCAGATGTTTGACCGGAGCGAAGCGCAGGGAGTTTCTGCCGTGCGCCGGACGAACCTGCAAAATCAGGTTGCCCGCAGCGAAGCGAAGGGTCGTGGGTAGCAGGGTCGCCTTTTCTTGCTTACTTCTTTTGGCGAAGCAAAAGAAGTGAGTCGCCCGCCGGGGCGAGTCCCGGCCAGCAGCATCCAAAATGCA
Organism: Diaphorobacter caeni; assembly: GCF_015354245.1. Classification (GTDB taxonomy): domain Bacteria; phylum Pseudomonadota; class Gammaproteobacteria; order Burkholderiales; family Burkholderiaceae_C; genus Diaphorobacter_A; species Diaphorobacter_A caeni. The sequence continues at coordinate 111,686 of NZ_JADKYZ010000004.1, read as the reverse complement.
AACGCGGCAAACGTCACGCACCAACGAACGAAAGAATAGAAAGATGAAAAAAATCTCCCGCTCATTTCTCTTCGTCCCGGGCGACCGCCCCGAGCGCTTCGCCAAAGCCGCAGCCAGTGGCGCCCACGACATCATTCTCGACCTTGAAGACGCGGTCAGCATCGACGCCAAACCACGTGCCCGCGAAGCAGTGCGCGAGTGGCTCGGCCAAGGCAACTCCGCTCTCGTGCGCATCAACTCCGCCGCCACGCCGTGGTTTGATGAAGACCTGAAGATGATCGCCGCAGTGCCGAATGCCGCAGTGATGCTTCCGAAAGCCGACGAGCGTTCGCTTGCGCATGTCGTGTCGCAGTTGCCTGGGCGCCGCATCGTCGCGTTGATCGAGACGGTCGCGGCCTATCTGGATCTCAAGGCCGTGTGCGCGGTGGCGGGTGTGGAGCAGCTGGCGTTTGGCAGCGTGGACTTTTCCACCGAGAGCGGCATTGCCGACGAAGACCATGCGCTCGACGCAGTGCGCACGCAGATCGTGCTGGAGTCGGTCCGTGCGGGGATGCTGCCGCCCATTGACGGTGTGAGCGTGAATTTCAGCGACGCCGCGTTGATCGCGCAGGACACGCTGCGTTCGCGTCAGCTCGGCTTCGGGGCCAAGCTGTGCATACATCCGGCGCAGGTCGCTCCGGTGAACGGCGCGTTTGCGCCGTCGGCTGCCGAGATCGATTGGGCGCAGCGTGTGCTCGCCGCGTTCGAGGCGAGCGGCGGTGCGGCAACGGCGGTGGATGGAAAGATGATCGACAAGCCGCTGGTGGACAAGGCGCGGCGCATCATCATCGCTGCGGCTTCGGTCTAGATGTCCGCATGGCGTGCGCGCAGCAGGAGTACCTGCGCGCGGGCCAGGTCCTGCACGGTGTCGATGTCGGTGACGATGCCCTCGTCATCATCGATCGGTAGATCGAGCACCTGGCCCTGCGCGCGGGCTTCGCGCACGATGGAGGCGGCGCCCTTGTCGCCCTGCAGTTGGCGGAGCGCGTCCAAACAGTGTCTTGAAAACGCGACCGGATGGCCTTGTTGGCCGTCGAAGAACGGCATCACGATTTCATGCGTGCCTTGCCCGAGCTGCAGTGCCACGCGCATCAGCGTGGCGGGGCGGATCAGCGGCAGGTCGGCGGGAACGATGAGCCAGCCGTTGGCATCGGGCGTGGCGCGCACGCCTGCCGCAATCGAGTCGCCCATGCCCGCTCCGCCCTCACCTTGGCGCACCAGATGCCATGGCAGGCCCGATTGCTCGGCGTTCTGCACGGACCGGTCGAGCACGCTCACGCCATCGAGCAGGGCCTGCAGCTTGTGCGTGCCGCCTCCGGAGGCGAGAAAGCGTGTGCCGCTGCCGGCTGCGACGATGATGAGCGTGGGGTGTGGCTGGGGCGAAGCGCAGGACATGATGGCTGGAGGCTCGGTGGTGCAGGGACGGGGCAGGGGCGGGTCGATTGTTTCACACGCTCTCAGGCCGTGTGCATCGGCTGCAGGGGCGGCATCGGCATGGAGAGACTGGGGCATGGTGTGACGGCGCATTCCGTCGCATAGAATGCGGCGAAATCAATGCATCGTGCACGACGACACGCAGACCACTGGCAAGGCGGCAGCCGAGGTTGCCTCTGCGACGGATTGCAGGATTCCACGGGCATCACATGGACTACCGAACCAAAGAAGAACAAGTCGCCGACTACCTGCGCGAGCGCATCATCTCCGGCGTGTATCCGCGCGGATCGCGCCTCAAGCAGGCCGAGATCGCCGAGGAGCTCAAGCTCAGCATCACGCCGGTGCGCGAGGCGCTCAAGCTGCTGGTGGCCGAGGGCTACGTGAGCGGCGATTCGTATCGCGGCGCGCGCGTCGTGCCGTTCGATCCGGCGGCCTCGGCGGAGATTCTCAACCTGCGTCTGCTGCTGGAGGCGCAACTGGTGCGCGGCGTGGTGCAGAACATCACCTCCAAGGATCTGGAGGATCTGCATGCGCTGGGTTCCGAGTTCGCCAAGGCGTTCGCCGACGGCGACCGTGCCGCCGCGCGCGGGGTGAACTACCGTTTTCACCGCCGCATGTACGACATCGCCAACCTGCCGCAGACCCTGCATTTCGTGCAGATTCTGTGGGCCCGCTATCCGTTTGACGTGATCAACGCCGCGCACAACCGCGGGCAGGAGGCCGTGCAGGAGCACAACGAGATTCTCGAAGCGCTGGCCACGGGCGATGCCGCCGCCGCGATGATCGCCATGCGCAAGCACATCGAGTCGGGCTGGACGGTGCTCAAATCGTCGGCGCTCGCGGCCGAAGGCGAATAACCTTTGGCGCGCTGTTGCCGTTGAGGCTCGGGCTATGCTGTTTCTCAAAGTGAGACAACAGCCATGACTGACTCCCCCCGATCCAAGGCGGACCAACGGTTTTCCGCACAACCCGGCAGCACGCCCGTCGTGCTGGATTCGCCGCACAGCGGCACGGTCTATCCCGAAGATTTCGGCGCTGCGCTGCCGCTTGATGTGCTGCGCCAGGCCGAGGACACCCACGTCGAGAAGCTCTACGACTTCGCGCCGCTGATGGGCGTGGCCTGGGTCGAGGCGCTGTTTCCGCGCATCTATCTCGATGCGAACCGCGACACGACGGAGATCGACGTCGATCTGTTCGACGGTGACTGGCCGCACGATGTGACCGAGGACGAGGTCACGCTGCAGAAGGTGCGTCTGGGCAAGGGGCTGATCTGGCGCTTCACCGACGACGGACAGGCGATCTACGAGCGTCAGCTCACGGTGGAGGAGGGCCAGCGGCGCATCTCCGAATGCTGGGAGCCGTACCACGCGGCGGTGTCGGACGCCATCGATGCCGCGCACGCGCGCCACGGCTACAGCATCCACATCAACTGCCACTCGATGCCCTCGATCGCGGCCAGCCATGCCACGCTGCATCCGGGGCTCGAGCATGCCGACTTCGTGATCGGCGACCGCGACGGCACGACGGCCTCGCCCGCGCTCTCCCACATGGTGTGCGACTTTCTGCGCTCGCGCGGCTACGACGTCGAATACAACCACCCCTACAAGGGCGTGGAGCTGGTGCGCCGCTACGGCAAGCCCGAGGAGCACCGCCACAGCATCCAGATCGAGATCAACCGGCGCATCTACATGGACGAGGAGACGCTGGAGATCCAGCAGCCGGGCTTCGACAAGCTCAAGCACGACCTGCGCGAGCTCGTGGAATGGCTGCTCAAGACCGATCCGCGCAAGCTGTGAGTGGTGCTCAACTTTTGCCGCAGTACGCGGCGAAGGTCGCGGGAACGGTGTCTTGCAGCTTGAGCTTGAATGCGGCGTCTGTGAACGCCTTGCTCTCCGCGCCCTGCAGGGTGTAGCCGCACTGGCCCGGAATATCGCGGAACGGGCCGTCGAGCCAGAGTTCTCGATCCGGCAGCTTCTTGAGTGCGAGCGCATCGAAATGCTCCACGAGAATGTCGGAGTTCTCCGCAAACGCGAGCGGAATCTCCAGGAGCCAGGCGGCGTCTTCGCGGCGGGTTTCGGCCAGCGGTCTGACGCGGCTCCAGAGCTTGGCGAGTGATTTGTCGGTCTGAGCGACCGCCTGATCCACGAGCGGGCGCACACCCAGGTCGTTGAATGCCTGAGCGACGAGCACAATGGGCGTTGCCAGCTTGGTGCCGGTGCGTGTGTCGAGATTCCAGTTCGGAAGCTCGCAGGCTTCGAACACCACTTGCGCGCGCAGGCTTTGAACTACCTCGAACGCGGTCGGCTTTTTCAGCCAATCGGTCCACAGTTGCTTCTTGGCGCCAGACAACGCGTTCCATTCCTTGGTGATCTGCCGACTCCACGGCTCCCAGAAAAACTGCTTGAACACGGGGATCTGCAAAACATTGCGGGCATCGGTCGCGATGAGCGATTGGAACTTCATGTCCCACTCCATCTCGGAGAGCGGACGACGATAGGCATCGCAGCGCGCCAGCAGTGCACTACGGGAAAAATTTTCGGTGAGCTGCGGCCACAGCTGAACCACAGTCACGCTGTCGCTCGCGCGCTGGGTCAGCAGATCCAGCAGCGGATTCACCGGGTTCTTGCGAATTTCCTTGGCCAGCGACATGCCGCCTGCCGTGCTGCTCGCCACGCCGATCAAGGCTTGCATCGCGAGGCGGCGGGTGATCAGCGAGCGGGTTGGAAAATTAATTGAATTAATCATCACGAGCGACTTGATTGATGTCGCGCGAGTGTAGCAACCGGCTCAGGCGCTTCAAGCGCCGCAGTGCTTGAGCGGCTTGCCCAGCAGCGCCGTGCGCAGCTGGCCTTCGGCCTTGGCGCGCAGGGCGTCGTCGGCGGTGGGCAGGCGCAGGGTGTAGACGTTGGTCTCCTTGCGCTCGACCACCACGCGGGCGGTGCGCACACCCTTGCCGGTGAGCTGGGTGAGGGCGCGCTGGGCAGCCTCGTCGGTCGAAAAACGGCCCAGCGACAGACCGGGCTCGAAGGCCGGGCCGGGGCGGTCGTAGTCGATCTGCAGGTTCTTGAGCTCTGCGCGCTTCTTGGCGACGGCTTCGTCGTCGGGCAGCTTGCCGATGTAGACCATCCAGCGGCCGGGCACCGGCGTGGGGTCGAACTTCCAGCTGTTGGCGGGCAGGGCGCTCTGGGCGGCGATGCGCAGGGTCTGCATCTGCTGCTCGTCGTACGTTCCGGCCTGCAGGCAGACCGTGCGCTGCGGTGCGGCGGGAGGCGGCGTGGGCGCGGAGGCGGCGGCGACCGTTGCGGAGGCGGGGCTGGCCGGGGCGGCGGGTGCGGAAGCTGAAGCGGGCGCGGTGGTCGCCACGGCGGATCCCGCGTCGGAAGCGGGGTTGGATACCGCGGAGGATGGTGCCAGTGCAGCGGCGCTGATGGGCGTCACCTGCATCTTCTGCGGATCGATCTGCTGGTCGAGGCGCTGGGGCTCGGACTGCACGACGGGCCCCCAGCCCATGGTGCGCAGCATGCCCTGGGACCATGCATAGTAGCCCGCGTTGGCGAGCAGCAGAACGATGACGGCGATGCGCAGCATGATGAGGAGACCCCTTCCCTTGTCTGTGTTTTTGGTGTCGTGGACGCGCGGATTATGTGGACTGGCCCGGCAGCGGCTGACCGACCGGGCGCACGCTGATGTCGCCGCTCGTGACGGCCTGCAGTCCGGCGGCGGTGTCAATCAGCAGCGTGCCGTCGTCCGTCACGCCGCTGGCCGTGCCGCTCGTGCCGTCGCTCAGATGCACCTGACGCCCGCGCAGCAGATCGCGTTCGGCAAAGCGAGGCTTGAATGGCGCAAAGCCGGTGCGGGCGAAGGCCTTGAGCGTTTTGATCAGCGGCGGGACGATGGTGAGCAGCGCCTCGGGCGCGCTCCAGCGCGGGTCGATGTCGGTGAGGCAGGCGGGCTGCGTGGTCATGCCGTCTCCGGGGCGTGCCAGCACGTTCAGGCCGATGCCGACCACCACGTAGCGCAGCGCGGTGTCGTTCTCTGCCGCCATCGTGCCCGGCGCGGCCATGAAGCTTGCGGTCTCGACGAGGATGCCGCCGAACTTGCGGTCGCCCGACAGCCACAGATCGTTGGGCCACTTGAGGCCCACGCGCGGCACGCCGCTTTCCTTGCGCGGAATCGCGGGCTGAAGGCTGTCCGCCACGCTCACGCCCACGGCCAGCGACAGGCCCGACCATTCCTTGGGACGGAGCGGCAGGCCGAGCGACATCATCAGCGATGAAGGGCCCTGCTCCTGCGCGTGCGCGTGTGCGGTCTCCTGGCTCTGCCAGGGGCGTCCCAGACGGCCGCGTCCGGCGGTCTGCTCCTCGGTCACCAGCAGGACGGGGTCGCAGCGGCCCGCGCGGGCGCGGCGCATGAGCTCGGTGTTGGTCGAGTCGATGGAGGGCAGGACCTCCACGCTGAAATCGGGCACATCGGCCACCACGGCCTGCCAGATGGCCTCCGAGGGCCAGTGGATGGGGGAACGGCCTGCGGCGGTCACTTCTTGCTGCCCTTGGCTTTCTGAGGCTTCTTGTCTTTGTTCTTTTCGGGCTTCTTGGTCGCTGGCGTCTGCGACTTCTTCTCCAGCTTCCTGACGGCCTTCTTTTCCGGTTTCTTCTCCGGCTTCTTTTCGGATTTAGCTATCTTTTTTGATTCGGATTTGCTGTCTGCAGTGGCTTTTTCGGATTTTTTCTTCTTCTTGACCGGCTCCATCCCCTTGGGCGCCCAGCCGCGCTTGGGGGCCAGCAGCGTGCCCCGGCAGTCTTCACTGCCACACCAGCAGGGATATTCGGCTTTGAGTTTCGGGGTATAACGCTCCTCGATAATCAGTCCGTAGTCGTAATTGAGCTCTTCGCCCGCATGGATATTGCGCAGGGCCGTGATGAAGATCCGGCCTTCGATCTCATCTGCAAAACAGTTGGGATCGCAGCTGTGGTTGATCCAGCGCGCGGAGTTTCCGCCATGCTTCGCGTCGATGACGCGGTCTTCGTCCACATGGAAATAGAACGTATGGTTGGGCTGCTTGGGGTCGTGCGGATGCCGATCCTGCGCCTCCTGCCAGCCAATGACCTCACCCACGTATTCGATGAGAACCTCGCCCTCGGCAATGTCCTGCAACGCGAACACTCCCTTGCCATGCACGCCCGAGCGGCGTGTCTGGATGCGGCGGCCTGGCGGGATGGTCGGGATATTGGAGGGTGCGTTTCGGGCCATGGCTGAAAACTCTGTTAGTTTGAATATGTACACATGCGTGCGCGTGCGCGCGCATGAAGCCGAATTGTAGAAGCGCCGTAAAGGCCAACCCACACAAATGAATAAAACGCTGGTCATTGCAGAGAAACCGTCGGTTGCACAAGACATCGTGCGTGCCCTCACGCCCGTTGCCGGCAAGTTCGACAAACACGAGGATCATTTCGAGAACGAGCGCTACGTCGTGACGAGCGCGGTCGGTCACCTGGTCGAGATCCAGGCGCCCGAGCAGTTCGACGTCAAGCGCGGCAAGTGGAGCTTCGCGCACCTGCCGGTGATTCCGCCGTTCTTCGATCTGAAGCCGGTCGACAAGACCAAGACGCGCCTGAACGCCGTGGTCAAGCAGGCCAAGCGCAAGGACGTCACCGAACTCATCAACGCCTGTGACGCGGGCCGCGAAGGGGAGCTGATCTTCCGCCTGATCGAGCAGTACGCGGGCGGCGCCAAGGGCGGGCTCGGCAAGCCCGTCAAGCGTCTTTGGCTGCAGAGCATGACGCCGCAGGCGATCCGCGACGGCTTCAACCAGCTGCGCTCCGATCAGCAGATGCAGGGTCTGGCCAGCGCCGCGCGCAGCCGCTCCGAGGCCGACTGGCTGGTCGGCATCAACGGCACGCGTGCGATGACCGCGTTCAACTCCCGCGATGGCGGCTTCTTCCTGACCACCGTGGGCCGGGTGCAGACGCCGACGCTGTCGCTGGTCGTCGAGCGCGAGGAAAAGATCCGCAAGTTCGTGAGCCGCGACTACTGGGAAGTGCACGCCGGCTTTGCCGCCGAGGCGGGCGAGTATCTGGGCAAGTGGTTCGACACCAAGTGGAAGAAGTCGGACGATCCCGAAGCCAAGGCCGACCGCCTGTGGAACCACAAGGACGCGGTCGCCATCGCCGAGGCGGTGCGCGGCAAGCCCGCCACCGTCACCGAGGAGTCCAAGCCCACCACGCAGGCATCGCCGCTGCTGTTCGATCTGACCAGCCTGCAGCGTGAGGCCAACGGCAAGTTCGGCTTCTCGGCCAAGACGACGCTCGCGCTCGCGCAGAGCCTCTATGAGCGCCACAAGGCGCTGACCTATCCGCGTACCGATTCGCGCGCGCTGCCCGAGGACTATCTGCCCGTGGCGCGCGAGACCTTCGGCATGCTGGCCACGAGCGGCATGCGCCATCTCGCGCCGTTCGCCAAGCAGGCGCTGGACGACAACTACGTGCGTCCGAGCAAGCGCATCTTCGACAACAGCAAGGTGTCGGATCACTTCGCCATCATCCCGACCACGCAGGCACCCAGTGGCCTGTCGGAAGCCGAGCAGAAGCTGTACGACCTGGTCGTGCGCCGCTTCATGGCCGTGTTCTTCCCGAGCGCCGAGTACCAGGTCACCACGCGCATCAGCCAGGTCGTGGGCCACCACTTCAAGACCGAGGGCAAGGTGCTGGTCAAGCCGGGATGGCTGGCGATCTACGGCAAGGAAGCGGCCAACGAGGTCGAAGGCGGCAAGGAAGGCGACAAGGGACAGCCGCTGGTCGCCGTGAAGCCCGGCGAGACTCCGCGCACGGATCACGCCGACGCCAAGGGCCTCAAGACCAAGCCGCCCGCCCGCTATTCGGAAGCCACGCTGCTGGGCGCGATGGAAAGCGCGGGCAAGCAGATCGACGACGACGAACTGCGCGAAGCCATGCAGGAAAAGGGCCTGGGAACGCCAGCCACGCGCGCGGCGATCATCGAAGGGCTGATCACCGAAAAGTACATGCTGCGCGAAGGCCGCGAGCTGATTCCGACCGCCAAGGCGTTCCAGCTCATGACGCTGCTGCGCGGCCTCGGAGTGGAGGAACTCTCGCGCGCCGACTTGACCGGTGAGTGGGAGTACAAGCTCTCGCAGATGGAAAAGGGCCAGCTCTCGCGCGAAGCCTTCATGCAGCAGATCCAGGCCATGACGGAAAAGCTCGTCAAAAAGGCCAAGGAGTACGACCGCGACACCATCCCCGGCGACTACGCGACGCTGGAAACGCCATGCCCCAACTGCGGCGGCGTGGTCAAGGAAAACTACCGCCGTTTTGCCTGCACCGGCAAGGCCGGCGGCGGCAGCGAAGGCTGCGGTTTCTCGTTCACCAAGTCGCCCGCAGGCCGCACGTTTGAAACGCAGGAAGCCGAAACGCTGGTGCGTGATCGCCGCATCGGCCCGCTGGAGGGGTTCCGCTCCAAGGCCGGCTGGCCGTTCACCGCGGAAGTCGCCATCGTGCGCGACGAGGAGAACAACAACTACAAGCTCGAGTTCGACTTCGGCGACGACAAGGCCGATGAGGATTCGGGCGAGATCATCGACTTCTCCGCGCAGGAAAGCCTCGGCAAATGCCCGGTCTGCGGCGCGCCGGTCTACGAGCATGGCGCCAACTACGTCTGCAGCAAGTCCGTGCCCACGCAGGCGCAGCCCACGCCGAGCTGCAAGTTCAAGAGCGGCAAGATCATCCTGCAGCAGCCCATCGAACGTGCGCAGATGACCAAGCTGCTCGAGACCGGCAAGACCGATCTGCTCGACAAGTTCGTGAGCATGCGTACGCGCCGCGCGTTCAAGGCCTTCCTGGTCTGGGATGCGGCCGAAGGCAAGGTGAACTTCGAGTTCGAAAAGCGCGACTCCAAGTTCCCGCCACGCAAGACGGCGGCAGGCTCGGCGGCTGCAGCCAAGAAGGCCCCGGCCGCCAAGAAGACGGCTGCCGCGAAGAAAGCCCCCGCAGCCAAGAAATCAGCCACCAAGAAGGCCCCTGCCGCAGGCACCTTGAAGCCCAGCACCGAACTCGCCGCCGTCATCGGCGACGGCCCGGTGTCGCGCCCCGAGGTCGTCAAGAAGCTCTGGGACTACATCAAGGCCCACAACCTGCAGGACCCGGCGGACAAGCGCTCGGTGGTGGCCGATGCCAAGCTGCTTCCCGTGTTCGGCAAGGACAAGGTGAGCATGTTCGAGATCGCGGGCATCGTGGGCAAGCATGTGAGCTGATCGCTTTTTAAGCGCACGGACAGCACCGTCTCAAGCCGCAGCGGTTCCGTTGACGAACGGGCCGCTGCGGCTTTTGATTTTTTGCGCGGCTTGCGTTGCATTCGCGTGCATTGCTGTGTGATCAATCGCAATTCCCGGCTTGCTGAATATGAGCCGGCGCATGCACGCATGATTAATCAATGAATCGCCCCGAAAGCCTGATGTAGAGTGGATTTCACACATACATCAGCTTGCATAGAGGGAGGTCGAAGTGCTCAATTTGAGAGGCGCGAAACGCGTCGTTGTTCTGGGAGGCGGTACGGCGGGATGGTTTGCCGCCTTGTCGCTCCGAAAGATTTTCAGCGCGGCGGTGGAGATCCGCGTGATCGAGTCGTCGCAGATCGGCGTGGTCGGCGTGGGCGAGGGGGGCTTGCTGAATCTGCAGGCGGCGCTGCAGTCCATCGACATCGACGCCGACGATTTCGTGCGCGAGACCGGCGCGACCTACAAGTGGGGCTTCAGCTACGAGGGCTGGCGCACGGGGGAAAAGAATGACCGCTACTTTCACCCGTTCGCGTCTGCCGAGGGAGCGGCGTCGAAGTGGGAGAAGAACGGCGGCTTTCCGCTGATCTCGGCGATGATCCACAACGGCATCGAGATGCCCGACTATCTGCGCGGCATGGATCTGATCCGGGGCAACGCGAGCCAGCGGGAGGCGAAACAGGCGCTCGAAGACGGGCAGGTCGACATCATCAGTTCGTTCCATTTCGACAGCTACAAGATCGCGGATTTCTTCAGGAAGACCGCGCTGTCGCGCAACATCGTGCACCAGGACGCCATCGTCGACGATGTGCAGACGAACGAGCCGGGCCGCGTCGTGGCGCTCGTCACGCGCGACGGCGAGCGCATCGAGCTCGATTTCGTGATCGATGCGAGCGGGCTGTCGCGCAAGATCATGGGCAAGGTGGTGCCGAGCCGCTGGCACTCATTCAGCGAGCATCTGCTGATGGATCGCGCGATACCGTTCTACATGCCGCACCCTGAAAAGAACCCCGGTCTGGTGAGTCGCGCCATTGCGCTGTCCTCGGGCTGGATGTGGCAGATTCCGCTGGTCGACCGCGTGGGCGCGGGCTATGTCTACAGCAGCAGGCACATCTCGGACGAGGATGCGGCGACCGAAATACAGAGCCACCTGGGCTTTGCCGTCAAGCCGCAGCGCGTCATCCGTTTCGAGCCAGGCTGCTACGAGCAGGTCTGGGTCGGCAACGTGCTGAGCGTGGGGCTGGCATCGGGCTTTGTGGAGCCGCTGGAAGCGACTTCCATCGGCCAGATGGTCGAGAGCGTCCGCAACTTCGTGCGCGTGCTCACGCAGAGCCAGGGCATCGTCTCGGACAGCGCCGTGCGCGAGTTCAACATGTCGAACCATCAGTCGTGGATCGAGGTGCGCGACTTTCTGCGCATGCATTACGACTGCCCGCGCCGCGACACCGCGTTCTGGCGCGATGTGGCTGCGACGCCCCTGCCCGACGCCTACCGCGCGCTCAAGGAATGCATGCAACTGCGCGCGCCGCGTTTGCTCGATCTGGAGGGCTACACGCTGCACGGCAGGCGCGGCATCTTCCACGTGATCAACTGGATGTTCGTCGCCACGGGCTTGGGCCTGATCCCGCGCGACGCCGTGAGAACCGAGCTGATGGCGTTGCCGAACGAAGGCAAGCAGGCCGTCGGCGAATTTCTCGCGTGGCTGCAGCAACGAAAGGCGACAGCCACAGCAGCAGCCTGAAACAGCAATGCATTCGGGGTTGAGAGCAGCGGCCAACGCAGCAAGCACCCGCCGCGATCAACCCCCTGTCTCGGTGCCTCAAAACGCCCCGCCCATCGAAGCCCAAAGCTTCGTGCAGTCGAGTTCACGCGCTCAATGAATCAAGCGTGCAGCCAGGCCTTGTGGACTACGTCGTAGAGGATGGAGGCGGAGAAGAAGCACAGAACGAGGGATGCGCCGCGCAGCATCACTCCCGACGAAATCAACGGCACCCGTCCGCTGCCGCTGCGCGCTATCTGCCCGAGCATGCACCAGCCGATGGACACCGGAATCATCGTCAGCGCGAACGTGCCCATCGCCGGGAAATACATCGAAGTGTCGAGAAACACCGCAGGCGGCATGACGAACGAGGCGAACAGAAACGCCTTGGGGTTGAGCAGTGTGGTCACGAACACATGGCGGCTGGTGATGCTGGTTTCGGGCGTGAGGCTTTTCTCGAACTTCCAGATCTTGAGCGACAGGTACGCGATGTAGCAGGCTGCGCCGAGCTTGAGCACGGTGGCGATCCAGGCCTGGTCCTGCAGCAGCTTGAGCAGCAGAAAGCCCCAGCAGCTGATCGACAGCAGATAGGCCACGAGTTCCGCGGCCACCAGCACCAGCGAACGCGTGAAGCCGCGCGCCACGCCGGAGGAAAACAGCAGCGTGTTGGTGGGGCCGGGCATCGCGAGAATCAGCGCGGATACCGAGGCGATGTAGAGAAAGTTCGCGGTGGTGAACATGGGGTCGGACAAGGAGCTCGCGGCAGACGCGTGCCGCGATGACCGCCGGATTGTAGGGGATGGTTCATGGCATGCGTCATCGCCCGCGTCATCGCAGTGCACGGCAGCGCGCCGTTGTGGCCCCAATGTGATTCACATTAAAAAGGAGGACCGGCAGCCGTGGGCCGCCGATCCTCCTCGCGTTCTCTGAATCGATCAGCCGCGGCGACGCAGGCGCAGTGCGGCGACACCGGCGGTCAGCAGGCCCAGCAGCATCACGCCCCATTGGCTGAGTGTCGGCACCGACGTGGTGGCGGTTGGCGGCACGGCGGTGATAGGTGGCGTGGCCACGGCCTTGAAGCTGGCGGTGACCGTGCAGTCGGCCGTCACGGCAGCGGTGGTGTAGGTGGTGCCGCTCAGGGCGCCACCGCAGCCGGTGACGGTGTCGATCTCGAAGCCGGTGGCGGGAGTGTATGCGACGGCCAGCGTGTCGTTTTCATCCACTGCCTGCACCACGCCTGCAGCCGGAACGCTGCTGCCGTCGGCGCCGGTGTCGATGGTCACGTTGAAGGTGGGCGGTGCCATCTCGAAGTTGCTGGTGACGGAAGTGACAGAACCCGTGATAACCACGTTGTCCGCAGCGCCCACGAATGCGCCGCTCCAGCCACCGGAGCCGAAGCCGATTTCCACTGCGCGCACGATCAGACCCTGGTAGGCCGGGTCGCTGGCAAGGCTGGCGAAGCTGCCCGAGAATGGGGCGGCCTGGTTAGTTTTTGTGGTGCGCACCGTACCGTTCAGCACGTCGGCCGTGGCCCATGTGCCATTGGTCACGGTGACGCCGTTGATCGAAGGCTCCCACAGCACTGTGACCAAGTGCGTGTCGGTGTTGGGCGCGAACAGGAACAGACGCATGATCGGCGTGTTGTCCGCAGAGTCCGCGACACGCATGTAGTCGAACGAAGCGGCGGTGATACTCGACAACGGGCCGAAGCCGTTCTGTGTAGGTGGGTAGTAGGCGACGCCTGCCTTGGCGCTGGCGTCACCGTTGGAGGCCAGCTTGAGCGAGCCGTTGCCGCTGCGTGGGTAGTCCCCAGTGACTTCGGCGGTGCCGCCCGCTCGCAGGTCGATCTGGCCCCATTGGTTGTTGAAGTCATCGGTGGTGTTGTACAGGCCGTCCCCGCCTGTGGACCAGTTGAAGGGCCCTGCGGCGACGACGTCGGCCGGGTAGACATTGGCTGCACTTGCATTGAACGCGAAGGCCAGCGCCGCGCCGGCAATCATCGAAATCTTGAATCCCATTTGCTATTTCTCTCGCTAGTCGGTCACTTGTAAAAAAGTGCAAAGAGAATGGCGATTGCGCAGAACAAAGTCATCCAAGTTGACAAAACCGTGTCACTTTCCAATATATGGAACGATTGTCAACGGGAGTGCGAGTGCTTGCTATGCTGCATTGCATTGCGCCGCAAGCAGGGGTCCTGAGGGTGGATTCGTCATTGTCAATTGCCCCCTGGAATCAGTGCGAATTGAAGGGCAGCACGCACCGCGCGAATCATGGCCCCCATCCGCCTCCCAGTGCGAGGAACAACGCCAGTTGGTCGTCCGAGAGACTGGCCTGCGAGATGGCCAGCGCCGAGTCGGCGTTGACCAGCACACGCTCCGCATCGAGCGTGTCGAGGTAGCCCGTCTTGCCGTTGGCGTAGAGGCGGCGGGTCTCTTCGGCCACCTTGGCGCTTTGTGCACGCGCGGCTTGCAGGCGGGCGTTGCGGTCGAGCTCGCGGGCGTAGTTGTTCAAGGCGATCTCGGTTTCGCGCAGCGCATTGAGCACGGTGCCGTCGAATCTGGCGAGTGCGCCCCTCGCGCTTGCTTCGGCCTGCGCGATGCGCGCGTGCGCTGTGCCATTCACCGGAATGCTCCACGAGATCAGCGGGCCGAGGCTCCAGCTGAAGGTGTCGCCACGCCCGAATCCCGTCATGTGACCGGCGGACGCGGCCGACAGCCCGAGAGAAATTTTGGGATACAGATCGGCGGTCGCCACGCCGATTTGCGCGGTGGCTTGCGCGAGCTGGCGTTCGGCCTGGCGGATGTCCGGGCGGCGGCGCAGCAGCGCCTGGCCGTCGCCGACGGGAATCGTGCCGACCACCTGCGGCGCTCCACTGCATTGCTGCACCTCGCGCGGAAAGTTCTGTGGTTGCTCGCCCGTCAGTGTGGCGAGCTGGAACAGCGCGTTTTGCCTTGCAGCATGCAGCGGCGGCAATTCGGCCTTCAGTTGCTCGACCTGCGCGTGCGCGCGCTGCGCATCGATCGAGCCGACCTTGCCCGCGTCGTGCAGACGTTGCGAGATGTCGGCGGACTGTGTCTGCAGCGCGATGGAATGCTGCATCACATCGAGCCGCAATCCGGCGTTGCACGCGGCGGCATAGGCGCGGGCCGTGCCTGCCGCGACATTCACCCGCGCAAGATCGACGGCTGCCTGCGCGGCATCGGTGCCCGCCTGTGCGGATTCGATGGAGCGCCGGATCTGGCCGAACAGATCGAGCTGGTAGGCGATGGCGCCGTTGGTCGAGTAACTGAAGGCATTGGCCGGCACATGGCCCGGCGACAGCACGGACAGTCCCGACACGTGGCCGTAGCTCGGGCTTGCGCCCACGTTCACGCTGGGGCGCGCGCTGCCTGCGATTTCCTGCTCGACGGCCTGCACGCGTTCGAGGTTGGCGAGCGCCTGGCGCAGATCGGTGTTGTGCTCGAGCGCTTTGGCGATCAACGCGTTCAGTTCGTCATTGCGGTAGAGCTGCCACCAGTGATCGGGCAGGGGCGCGCTGCTGACGCGTCGGTCGCTTTCCTGCGCAAGCGTTGCGTCCTGCGTGCCCGCGAACGGTTGATCGGCCCGAACCTGCAAGGCGATGGCTTGACTGGGCACGGCATAGTCGGGGCCGACGGGCTTGGTGCCGCAAGCGGCCAGAGCGGCCAGTGCGACGGCGCACAGCGAGGCGTTCAGAACGCGTCGGCCGGCGAGGGTTTCTTCTTGCCGCATGGCGCTCATCCCTTGTTGTGCTGCAGGTTACCGGCGCTGGTCTGCTGTGCATCGCCGCGCCGCTGCGGCACGACTTCCACCGTCACGGTCTGGCCCGCGACGAGCTTGACGTCGTCGGGCAGCGGATCGAGCTTCACGCGCACCGGCACGCGCTGCGCGAGGCGCACCCAGTTGAACGTCGGGTTCACCGTGGGCAGCAGGTTGGCGCTGGTCGCGCGGTCGCGGTCGGCGATGCCCGCGACGATGCTCTCCACCGTGCCCTCGAGCGGCTTGCCCGCGCCCATGGGCGTGACCTTCACGCGGTCGCCGACGTGGATGCGCGCGAGCTTGGTTTCTTCGAAATAGCCTTCGACGTAGAACGATTTCGAATCGACCAGCGCCATCGCGGGATGACCGGCGGTGGCGTAGCTGCCGCGGCGCAGATCGAGGTTGGTGACGAAGGCGTCGGACGGCGCGACGATGCGCGCGCGGGCGAGGTTCAGCCGCGCCGTGTCCAGCGTGACCTGTGCCTGCGCGAGCGCGGCGTTGGCCTGCTCGACCTTGGTGCGCGTCTGCTCGCGCACTTCCTGCGAGATCAGGTTGTCGAGGCTTGCGTTGCGCGCGTCCTCGCGTTTGGCCTGCGCGAGCGCGATCTTCTGCGACGCGACGGCCGCTTCGGCCTGGCGCAGCGAAAGCGCATAGCGTGCCTGATCCACTTCGAACAGCAGCTGTCCGGCCTGCACGCGCTGGTTGTCCTGCACGGCGACCTCGGTGACGAGGCCAGAGACATCGGGCGCTATCTGCACGACGTTGGCGCGCACGCGGCCATCGCGCGTCCACGGCGCGAGCTCGTAGTGGTCCCACAGCTGGAAGGCGGCGACGACGGCGGCGGCGCTCACCGCAAGCGTGATGCCGACCGGAATCGTGCGCGTGGCGATGCGCTGCAAAAGGCCGGGCTTGTGGGCAGCTGGAGCGGGGGTGTTCTTGTCAGTCATGTTGTTCTCTTTTTTTCTGAAATGCAGTGTTCATTGCAGCAGCGCGCTCAGGCGCGAAAGTCCCCAGAGCAGCAGCACATAGAGCCCGATGTCGAACAGCGCCGGGTGCCAGATGCGACGGTACAGCCCGGCGGCCGCGAGCACGCGCTGCACGCCCAGCAGCACGATGAGCGCAAGCAGCGCCAGCGGCATGAGCCAGGGCAGATAGAGGCCATAGAAAGATGCTTCGCCGATCATGATGCGGAGGCCGCTTGCGCGGCGCTGGTGGAGGTCAGGGCAGCAGGAGCGGCCGGAAAGAGGTTGCGGCGCAGACCGACGAGCGCGGTCACTGCGGCGCGCCACTGGGGCTGCGATTCGGGGCGCGTCGCGGCGTAGTCCAGCACCTGGTCGATGTGCGTGAGGAGGGCGGGCGGCAGCTCGGTGTCGGACAGGCCTGCGCTGCGGCGCTCGAAGAACTGGCCGATGTCGCGAAGCAGGCCGGCGACGCGCGCCGACTCCATCGGGATGTTCTGGCGCTGCAGCGACGCGAGGTCTGCACCCACGCGCAGATCGCGCAGCGCCTGGTCTTTGGCCACGCCGTCGATCTGGCCTCCGGCCTGCGCGATGCGCGGCGCAAGCAGGCCTATGCGATCGAGCATGCGCACCGCGTAAGCGTCGAGCTGGCGCGCGCTGGCGCCGGGCTGCGCGAGTTCGGCAAGTTCGCGCCAGTTCGCGCGCTGAATGCGCCGCGCCGCCCAGGCCACGCCCACGCTGCGCACCAGCGCGGTCACCACGGCGGCGGTGACGATGCCCACGATCTGCCCGATCATCGAGTTCACGAAGGTGATGAGATCGACGGCTCCGGTGTCGTACATGGCAAGCGTGCCGAAGAAGCCGCCGAGCAGAATGCCCATCGCCGCCATCATGTTCTGTGGTCGCGCCATGTAGCAGCCCAGCACCAGACACACGGGCGCGCAGACCGCGATCAGCATGCCGAAGTCCTGCACGTTGGGCAGCAGGACCAGCACGTAGAAGACCGACAGCGGCATCGAGCACAGCACGTATTTGAGAAAGCTTCTGATCGCCGGAACCGGGTTGTCCATGGTGGCGAAGAAGCAGCAGAAGACGGCGGCCATCATGGTGGCGGCCGAGCCCGCAGGCCAGCCGGTGAGGATCCAGAACGCGCTGCACAGGCAGATCGCGAGCACGGCCGCAAAGCTTGACAGCGCTGCCATGCCGTGGTCCAGGTGCAGCGCGCGGTGGCTCAGGTTGCCCAGGCGCCGTGACGCGACGGGCGCGCCGCCGATGCCCGCGTCGATGTCGTGGCGCAGTCGCACGCAGGCGTCCCACGCGTCGACGAGTTCGGTGAGCCGCGTCGCCAGTGCCACGCGCAGCAGGCGTGACCAGTGGTTGGACTGCTCGCTCCAGCGCTGCATCGCGAAGCCGTGGATCTCGGCGCGCAGATCGGCCAGCTGCCGGGCGCGGTCGGGGGCGAGCCGCTGGAAGTCCTGCGCATCTAGCCAGTCGCGGATGCGCGCCAGCATGGCCACCACGTCGGGCGCGAGCGCGCCTTCCGCCTGTTCCAGCGCGACGAGCCGGTCCTCCACCGCCGAGACCGTGGGCATCAGCGAGGCGATGTGGTCCTGCATGGTGCTCACGGCACCGGCGGTCCAGCGCAGATTGGTGGTGTCGAACGGAATGTGCGTGGACAAAAGGCGCAGCTGCGTGATGTCGCCCGCGACCTTGCTGCGGTCGCTCGCGAGGGCCGATTTCGGATCGGGCGCATCGGTGACCAGCAGATCCTGGATCCAGTGCCGCGTGTGCTTCATCGCGCCGTCGAGCAGGCCCAGCACGGCGGGCGCGAGGCCCTTGGGAAACACGATGCTGTGCACGAGCGTCGCGCACAGAATGCCGACGATGATTTCCTCGACGCGCAGCGTGGCGTTGTCAAACAGCGTCTGAGGCGCCTCGACGTTGGGAAACCCGATCATCGCGGCCGTGTAGCCCGCGAGCATGAACACATAGGACGCGGGTGAACGATCGAGCAGCGAGATGTAGAGACAGCCGCCCACCCAGAGCGCGAGCGCCAGCGTCAGCAGCTCGGGGGTGTTGGCGAGCGATGGCAGGATCAGCAGCGTGGCCGTGCAGCCGACGATGGTGCCGAGCACGCGGTACACCGCCTTGGAGCGCACCGTGCCCGCGAGCGGACTGGCGACCACGTACGAGGTCATCATCGCCCAGAACGGACGCGACAGGCCCAGGCGGCTCGCCACATACAGCGAGAGCACGGCGGAGGCCAGGCACTTGGCCGAGAAGAGCATTTCCGCCCGCGTGAAGCGCGGCAAGGTGGGGAGTTTCATCATCGGAGGGATCAGCCGTTGTCCGTTCCGCAGTCAGCGCGCCGCGTTCTTCAAGGGCGCCACATCCGGCGTAACGCGGCCCATGCGGTCTTCGAGCGCGGAGAACACCCGCAGACAAGCCTCGACATCCGCATCGGACGCGCCCCGGAACAGCTCGTGGCGCAGCGTCTTGAGAGCGGCCTCGATCTGGTGGGTGAGCTCGCGGCCCTGGTGCGTGAGATGCAGGGTCTTGGCGCGCCCGTCGACGGGGTCGTCGCGTCGCTCGATCAGGCCCGCGTCTTCCAGATAGTCCAGCGGCCGCGTGAGCGACGGTGCCTTGATACCGAGAATGTCGGCGATCACGCCTTGACGTAGGCCGTCGCCATAGCGCGAGACCGCCAACAGCGGCCAGGTCGACGCCTCCGAGAGACCGAGATGCGCGACCGCCTTGTTGGCGATCGGCACATAGCGCGCATTGCAGAAGCCCATGCTGCGGGTGAGCTTGAGCAGCGCATCCTCCCGCGGGAGACCGGCATAGGCGTTGGGAGCGGTGGGATCTGGAGTTGTCATTTTAGTTAGGCGGCTTATTAATTTCAGTATATCTGCTTGTCCAAATATTTGCAGAGGGTAGGAATTGGCCGGGATTCAATGCCGTGCGCAGGGATTCATGGGCGATGGGCGGGACGGGTGGTGGGTAACATGGGGCTCGACGCTGAAAAAGGAGTGTTCACGCATGCGATTCCGATTCTTCTCGTGCCGCGTCGCGGCGCTCGTCATCGCGTTGGGGGCTGCGGGCATGTTCGCGGGCTGCACGGCCACCGGTTCGTCCGCCAGGAGCCCGGGCTCACAGGCGGGCGACAGCAGTGGCGTGACGGTGTTCGGCACCGTCGATGCCGGAGTGGGTGGCGTCAAGTGAGCGCCACCGGCTGCGGGAAGAACGAGTGCGGTCGAGATCGATGCTGAAGCAGGCGATCCGTCCTCCCCGCGCCCGGATGGGGTCAGGCGCGTTCATTCGAGCACGCGCGGCGCGTTGCGGATGACGATGTATTGCTTGCGGTACTCCATGCCTGCGTCGGGCCAGAGTTCGGCATAGGCGCACAGCAGTGCGACGGCCGCGGAGAAATGGTGGCCATTCACCCGGCAGTCGGCTTCGCACAGGCCGTCGGGATCGCGTGAGGCATAGAGGCGCACGCCCAGAAAGTCGTGGCTCTGCAGCAGCCCGCCGAAGGCCGCCATGCTGTTGGTGAACAGGCAGCAGGGGCAGAATGGGTGCTCCTCGGCGCGGCGCGACGCGTGCTGCTGGTAGTGCGCCATCGGCCCGAGCAGCACTTCGCGCCGGGTCGTCCCGTGCACGCCTTTGCCGGCGTACCCCAGCTCGATGATTGAACAGTGCACAGGCGAAGGGCTGCAGGCGTCGATCAGCGCGACCAGATCCATGTCCACCCACGCGGCGAAGCCACGGCCGAGCGCGTCGAGCCGCGAGCGGCCCTGGGCGTGCTGGTATTCGAACAGCGGATTGGGAAAGAGCGTGGGGTGGCTCGCCTCGATCACGGTCGTGGAGTGGAAGCGCTCCTTGGAGACCTGCTCGCAGGCCATCAGAAAAGGCTCGAGTCGCAGGCCGTTGGCGAGTGTGACGGACCGGCCCGCATCCGTCACCTGAAACTCCAAACGTCGGGAGCGCAGGGTCTTTTGCAACACCTGCTGCGGAAAGAGCGGGGCCGAGGGTTCCATGGCGTGCCTGCCGATGACTGTATGAAATTCAGTCTATGGTAGGCACGCGATTGCGACAAAACGCAACTGAATTTGCGAGCAAATGCAACTTCAAATAGACCCACAAAAGCCGTTAGTGCAGCCAGTGTGGATCGACTGTCGCGCAATCAGGATTTCTTTGTCATCAATGTGCTGATGACGGGGTGGTAATTCTCACCTGCGCCGTCTGCAATCGCCTGATTGAACCATGCATCGACGACTCGCGCGCCGCGCGCATCGACGCCGGTTTCATCGGCCAATTGCAGCGCATAGTGCAAATCTTTCTGCGCGTATTTGACGGAAAACGCACGCTCGGGAAACTCGCCGGGCAGCACCGCCTTCATGCCGTGGTTGCGCAGCGCGAAGCTGTCGGCAGAGCCTTGGGTCAGCGTCTCGAACAGCACCTTGGGATCGACGCCCGCGCGCTCACCGATATTCTTGGCCTCGCTGATCGCGACCACGTTTTCGAACAGCATCATGTTGTTGAGAATCTTGAGCACCTGGCCGCAGCCCACCGGGCCGCACAGCGCGATGTCGGAGGCGAAGGTGGCGATCAGCGGCTGCACCTGCGCGAACAGTTCGGGCGTGGCGCCGACGAAGACCGCCAGCGTGCCGGCCTCGGCGGCCGCGCGGGTGCGGGCCACGGGGGCGTCGACAAGATGGGCGCCGCGTGCCTCGAACTCCTTGGCCAGCGCGCGCGTGGTGTTGACGGCGGATGTGCTGAGGTCGATCACGATCTGTCCCGACCGCGCATTCGCGAGCAGGCCGTTGGCCTCGCGGCTCAGCTTGTCGACGACTTCGCCCGAGGGCAGGGAGAGGAAGACGACGTCGCACTGCTGCATGACTTCGGCGGGCGTCGCGACGGCCTTCACCTGATCGGCCGCGAGACGCGCCAGCGGCTCCTTGGACAGGTCGAACGCCAGCACCGGAGCGCCCGATTTGCGCGCGAGGTTGCGGCAGATCGGCTCGCCCATCACGCCCAGACCGATGAAGCCGATGTGTTGTGGATTGCTCATTTCAGAATTCCTTTTGTCGTGTTTCTTCTCGCTCAGCCGAGCTGGCCCATGCCGAAGTAAATGCCCTTGGGCTGCTGATACAGGCGCATGCCGGAGATGCCCTTTTCGCGTCCGATGCCGCTGTCCTTGAAGCCGCCGAACGGCGTGGCGATCGACAGTTGCTTGTAGGTGTTGATCCACACCGTGCCCGCCTCCAGCGCGCGCGCCACGCGCCATGCGCGCTGGTAGTCACGCGTCCACACGCCCGAGGCGAGGCCGAAGCAGGAGTTGTTGGCCTGGGTGATGAGATCGTCCTCGTCGTCGAACGGAATCATGCAGAGCACCGGGCCGAAGATTTCCTGCTGCGCGATGGCCGCGTGGTTGTCGATGCCGCCTATCAGCGTGGGCAGGTAGTACGCCCCCTTGTCGAGTTGCTTGCCTTCGGGGCGTGCGCCGCCCGCGAGAATGTCGGCGCCCGCAGCGCGCGCCGCCTCGACCATGCCGGCCACCTTGTCGCGGTGCGCGAACGTGGCGAGCGGACCCATCTCGGCACCGGCCGCATCGGGCAGATCGACCTTGAGCGAGCGCGCCACGGCACTCAGCTTGGCGACCACCTCGTCATAGACCTTGCGCTGCACGAACGCGCGCGAGCCCGCCACGCAGGACTGGCCGCTGCCCTCGAAGATGCCGCCCGCGAGCGCCGCCACGGCCGAGTCGATGGGGGCATCGTCGAACACGATGTGCGGCGACTTGCCGCCCAGCTCCAGCGCGACCGGCATGAGCTTGCGTGCCGCCGTCTCGGCGATGCGGCGACCGCTTTCCGTGCCGCCGGTGAACGACACCAGGCGCACGCGCGGATGCTCCACCAGAGCGGCACCCACCTGCTGGCCGGTGCCGGGCAGCACGTTCAGAATGCCGGCGGGCAGACCCGCCTCCTGCGCGATCTCGGCCAGCAGCAGGCCGGTGGAGGGCGTGATCTCGGAGGGCTTGAGAATCACCGCATTGCCCGCGGCGAGCGCGGGTGCGACCTTCTGCGCTTCCATCGTCATCGGCGAGTTCCACGGCGTGATCGCGGCGATCACGCCATAGGGCTCGTAGACCGACATCGAGAGATAGTCACCACGCGCGGGCGTCACTTCGGAGCCCGTGGTTTCGCAGACCCCCGCGTAGTAGCGGAAGGTGGCGGCCGCGCTCTTGACCTGCACCTGGCACTCGCGCCAGACCTTGCCGTTCTCGATCATCTGCAGCCGCGCCAGCTCCTCGCTGCGCCGTTCCATGCCGTCGGCGATCTTCGACAGAATCGCCGCGCGTGCGGGCGGCAGCATGTTGCGCCACTTCTTGTCGCGCACCGCCTCGTCGGCGATCTTCACCGCCGCATCCGCCGCCTTGGCCCCGGCCGCAGCCACCTCGTAGTTCACCTCGCCCGTGGCCGGATTCACCGACACCAGAGGTGCAACACCCGCATCGCCATCCACGGCCTGTCCGCCGATCCACATCTTTTTCATCGAGCTACCCGTTGTCTAGAGTTGAGTTTGGTCTGTCTGATAGAACTACTGTTCTGTTTGAGCTCAGTCTAAGACAAGGAGGAAAGCGGAGGTATAAGGGTTTTTGCTAGGAAAACCGTCATTCTGTGTATCAGAACGTGGAGTGGCATGTCGCCTGCGCGCAGGATTTCGCCGGCTGGTTCGGCTATTCTTGAAATCCCATTCCATTCAAACTTGAGGAGACGAACGTGTTCAGTCACATCATGGTGGGTGTCAGCGATCTGGAGCGGTCCAGGAAGTTCTACGATGCGCTGCTCGGCGCGCTGGGCATCTCGCCCGGCGTGTCCAACAAGAACCGCTTCTTCTGGCGCGGATCGGGCGGCACGTTCGCGGTGAGCACGCCGATCAACGGCGAGCCGGCGAGCGTCGGCAACGGCAGCACCTTCGGGTTTGCGGCCACGTCCGAGGAACAGGCCAATGCGGCGCATGCGGCGGGTCTGGCAGCGGGCGGCGTAACCTGCGAAGACCCGCCGGGCTATCGCGGTGAAGGCCCCGGGCGTCTGTATCTGGCCTATCTGCGCGATCCCGACGGCAACAAGGTCTGCCTGAACTACCGTCCGCCGAAGAACGCATAACGCTGGCCGCTGAATACCGCAGCGGGAGCACCGACACGCGGCGTGGGCGATACTTTCGCCCCCGCCGCTTTCTTTTGGGCGCGGCGGTCTTCCTTTCCTGTTTTCTTCCAGTTTTTCCTTCCAGTTTTTTCAGGAGCATGCGTGCAATCAGCCAGCGAGCAGTGGTTTGACGAGGCCTACTACCAGCGTTTTTATTTCGACAAGAAGACCAGCGTGATCGATGTCGAACATTCGCGGCGGTTGGGCGCGTTCGTCTGCTCGTACCTTGTCTATCTGCGCGTGCCGGTGGCGCGGGTGCTCGATGTCGGCTGCGGCATCGGCCTGTGGAAGGAGGCGGTGAGCCAGCATTTCCCGGGGGCGAGCTACCACGGGGTCGAGTTCAGCAGCTATCTGTGCGGGCGCTATGGCTGGGAGCAGGGCTCGGTGGTCGACTACCGCAGCGACGAGCCATTCGATCTGGTGATCTGCCAGGGCGTGCTGCCTTACTTGAGCGCGTCGGATCTGAAGCTCGCGCTCGAGAACCTCGGTCGTCTGAGCCGGGGCGGTCTCTACGTCGAGGCCGTGAGCCGCGAGGACTACGAGCGCGGCGTGATCGACGAGGACCTCACCGATGCGCGGCTGTACCGCCATCGCGCGGCGCTGTATCGCCGTGGTCTGGCGTTGAATTTCCACGAATTGGGCGGCGGTGTCTGGGTGAGCCAGCGCTGCGAGGTGCCGATGTTCGAGCTCGAATGCAAGCAGGATTGAACGCTCCGCGTGCACCGCATGCGGTCGCGCGCCTGAGCACCGCGCGCCGCGCGATCAGCACCCGGCCGTTTCTGGCGCGTGGCGGCTCCAGGGTGGCGCGCTGCGAGGGCTGCCGCCTGCGCCTGTCGCACTGCCTCTGCGGTATCGATGTGGAGCAGCGCACGCGCGCCGGCATGTGCCTGCTGATGCACGACGCCGAGCCGCTCAAGCCCACGAACACGGGTTGGCTGATCGCCGATGTGGTGGCCGATACGTTTGCGTTCGGCTGGTCGCGCACGGAGAAGAACGACGCCTTGCTGGCCCTGCTCGAGGATCCGCAATGGCAGCCCTATGTGGTGTTTCCGCGCGAGTTCGTCGATCCGCCCGAGCGCGTGGTGGAGACGGTGGCGGGCCCGCTGGAGGCTGATGCAGGCGCTGCCGCGTCAGGCAGGCGCCCGCTGTTCATCCTGCTCGACGCGACGTGGCCGCAGGCGCGCAAGATGTTTCACAAGAGCCCGTATCTGGACCGGTTTCCGGTGCTGAGCCTGCATCCTGAACAGGTGTCGGCCTACCGGTTGCGGCGCTCCACGCGCAGCGATCATTTCTGCACCAGCGAGGTGGCGTCGCTGTGCCTTGAGCTCGCGGGCGAGACGGCCGCATCCGGCGTGCTCGCGGCATGGCTCGATGTCTTCACCCATCACTACGAGCAGGCCCGCAATCAGCTGCCGCCGCATCGGAACGGCCAGGCGCATCGGCATCTGAGGGAGAGCCTGTCTCAGTCCAGCGCGAAGCCGGTTTCGGTGAGCTGAAGCTCGCCGTAAGGGCCGTCGCGCAGCCAGCCCTTGTCCTTGGCGAGCTGCACGGCCTGCTGCTGGTCTTCCTGCGAGATCTGGTGGCGCGCCATGTCGTGCGTGAGGTTGTCGGGGCTCATTCCGTCTCCGGCGCGCAGGCCTTGCTCGTTCACCATGATGAAGAGAATGCGCTTGGCGATCGTTTCCTGTGGACTGGGTGCGTTGGACATGCCGGTGGACTCCTCGGATCGTTCAGGTCGATGAAAAATGAGGGCAGGAAGATCGCAGGCGTTGCGATCTCCGTGAATGTGAGCCGTTTGTACTGCACGCCACCGCGCGCGGCTGTCAGCCGAGAGGCAGTCCTGTCATCGGAGGGCAATCGTTTGCAGCGCCGCCGCTGCGCTCTCAGGTGTCCACGTTCACGAGCTTCCAGCCCATGAGCCCGTCACGGCGGAAGATGAAGGCACTGCCCGGCTGGCTCTTGCGGAACACGCGCACCTTGCTGAAGCCCTGATACGTCAGCGAGAAGCTGCGTTCATCGTTTCCCTTGGCCTGTTCGCTGGCCGCGCCGTCGTTCTGTGCGGGCTTGGACTGCGAGACCTTGGGGCCGAACTGGCCGGTCTGCATCAGCATCATGACGCCTGCGGGCGAGACGAGGTTGTCCACCGCAGCGCCCACGACGATGCTGCCCAGCGCCTGGCCGATACCGCCGAGCGGATTGGACGGGTCCTCGCTTTGGGGCAGGCGGTTGGCGATGGTGCTCATCATTTTTCCCTTGAGGTTCTCGCGCAGCACGGGAAAGTCGACGTACTGGGCGAGCGCGTCGGCATCCTGCGCGTCCATCGCCTTCTTGATGGAGTGCATGGCGATGTAGGGCGATGCGTAGAGCAGCACCGCGATGGCGAGCACCACCGCGGTCACCGCCGCGATGACGACGTTCTTTGAACTCTTCATGGTTGCCTTCGGCTTCAGTTGAAATTGCGCCCGATGTTCGCACAGCCGCAGGCTCCCGTGGGTTCAGCGCGCGGTGCGACCGGATCAGCCGGCCCGCTTCATCCAGTCGGAGAGCTCGTCCGCATGCTCCTGCTCCTGCTCGAGGATCTGCTCGATCAGGCGCCGCGTCGTGTGGTCCTTGTCGCCGATCAGCGCGACCATCTGCGTGTACGCCTCGATGGCCACGCGCTCGGCGATGAGGTTGGAGCGGATCATCGCGTGCAGGTCCAGCTGCTCGTTGTAGTCCGCATGGCTGCGCTTGGTGAGCGAATCGGGATTGAAGTCGGGCTCGCCGCCCAGCTGCACGATGCGCGCGGCGATGCGGTCGGCATGCGCCTGCTCCTCGTTGGCATGCACGAGAAACTCGCCCGCGATGGCCGGTGACTCCAGCCCGGTGGCCGTGAAATGGTGGCGCTTGTAGCGCAGGATGCAGACCAGCTCGGTCGCGAGCGAGTCGTTGAGCAGCCGGATGATGTCTTCGCGGTAGGGGCTGACATCGGGCAGCACGGCGCCTTTGTCGAGGCTGCGCTTCGCGGCGTTGAGGCGCTTGGGGTCGAGCTGCAGTTTTTCCTTCTTGGAAGATTTGGAGTTGGTCATCGTGGAATTCCTCTTCGTGTGGGGATGTTCTGGAAATTCGTTTGCCTGTACCTGCGCTGTGAAGTCAGCGCTCAATCACCGTAGTCCGCCGGCCCCGGCTTGTCTGTGAGACAAAGCTGACACTCGCGGCGGGCGCGGGGCGTGTTCCATTCGGAAAAAGCCAACCCGGGCACGGGCTCACCCCCTAGAATTTGCCGGTTCCGACCGTTGTCCAACCACTCTTTGACTGACCCATGCCCGCCAGTTCCAAGTCCACCATCTGCCTGAACATGATCGTCAAGAACGAGGCGCACGTGATCGAGCGCTGCCTCGCCAGCGTCCGGCCTTGGATCGATCGCTGGGTGATCGTGGACACCGGCTCGAGCGACGGCACGCAGCAGGTGATCCGCGACTTCATGGCGGGCGTGCCCGGCGAGCTGCACGAGCGCCCATGGAAGAACTTCGCGCACAACCGCAACGAGGCGCTGCAGCTCGCGCGCGGCGGTGCGGACTATCTGCTCTTCATCGACGCCGACGAACAGCTGCAGATGCCCGAGCGATTCGCGTGGCCGCAGTTCACGGCCGACGGCTATTTCCTGACCTGCCACATGGCGGGCACGGAGTACCAGCGCAACGCGCTGGTCGCCACGCGCCGCGACTGGCGCTGGGAAGGCGTGCTGCATGAATACCTCACCGCGCCGAACGTGCAGCCCTGGGCGCAGCTGCCCGGTCCGGTGATCTTCGTGTCTCATGATGGCGCGCGGGCCAAGGACCCGACGACCTATCTCAAGGACATCGCGTTGCTCGAAGACGCGCTCAAGACCGACCCGGGCAACACGCGCAATGTGTTCTATCTCGCGCAGAGTTATCGCGATGCCCAGCGCCTGCCGCAGAGCCTCGAGCGCTACCGCCAGCGCGCGGGCATGGGCGGCTGGGAAGAGGAGCGTTGGTTTGCGCAGTTCCAGGTGGCCAAGCTGCTGGAGCGCACGGGCGCGGCCGCCGAGGTGGTGCGCGAAGCCTATCTGGCGACCTACGCCGCCCGCCCGCAGCGGGCGGAGCCGCTGTGCGAACTGGCCCGTTTCTGCCGCGAGCGCGGTGAACACGCGCTCGGCGCGCTGTTTGCACTGCAGGCCTCGCAGATGGAGATGCCGACGGACATCCTGTTCGTGGATGCGTCGGTGTATCGCTGGCGGGCGCTGGATGAGCTGGCGGTCAACGCGTTTTACACGCCGCACAAGGATCCGGGCAAGGCCGCCGTGAAAGAGCTGCTCTCACGGCAGAGCTTTCCCGAATCCGAGCGTGCGCGCATCGAGGGCAATCGGCAGTTCTACCAACTGTAGGCTGGCACGAGAAGCGACGATGGGGGAAGCACGCTGCGATGCTCATCGCGGTTTTATTTCAACCGGACGATGCTCATGCGTGCTCCTGCACCACCTTGCAAGGTGGCTGCACCCGCCAGGCCATAGAGTCTCAAATCGACCACTTGACCTGCTGTCAGATTCAGGATGGACTGTCCCGAAAAGCTGCTCAGTGAAAGTGCCGAAGTGAAGTTCAGTGTCGCGTTGCAGGTGCCGTCGATGTAGACGCAAGCACTCATGAGCAGTGCTGCAGTGACGTTGATGGAGTAGGTAATGAGATAGGAGCCGTTCTGAGGAACGGTGAAATCGGTGTTTGCGGATGACGTGACTCCGGATAAATTCTGCGTCGGCAGCGGGACTTTCGAGTCGCCCAGAACCAATGTGATGAGCGAGCCAATGGTATTGGTCGCAGACGCGAATACCTCGGTGAAAACTGTTCCAGTGGCTCCCGTAGCGCCTGTCGCACCAGTGGCGCCAGTCGCCCCCGCAGGCCCTGCGGCTCCATCCGCTCCTGTGGCACCGGCTGCACCAGTTACCCCTGCAGTGCCGTTCAATCCCGGTATGCCCTGTGCGCCTGCTGCACCGTCAACTCCATTGGTGCCTGCAGCGCCGGTCGGGCCGGTGGGTCCAGTGGCACCCGTTGATCCGGTCGCACCCGTGGCTCCCGTTCCGGAGGCTCCTGTGGCACCGAT
Source organism: Diaphorobacter caeni (assembly GCF_015354245.1). GTDB lineage: Bacteria > Pseudomonadota > Gammaproteobacteria > Burkholderiales > Burkholderiaceae_C > Diaphorobacter_A > Diaphorobacter_A caeni. The sequence continues at coordinate 83,129 of NZ_JADKYZ010000004.1, read as the reverse complement.
GGGGCCCGTAGGTCCTGTCGCTCCAGTGGCCCCCGTTCCTGCATCCCCCGTGGCTCCAGTAGCGCCCGTTGCCCCGGACGGGCCGGTAGGTCCGGTCGCTCCAGTGGCTCCCGTGGCTCCAGTCGCTCCGACCGCACCGCCTGCTCCTGTCAGCGGAGTCAAGCCATCGGGCCCTGCACCCGCACCGCTCAGGCACGGTCCCAACTGGCCGTCGGTGCTGAGGCAGGTCAGTACCTGCTGAGCCGTGGAGCCCGGCACCGTCGGAACGAACACATTGTTCGTGGTGGCATCGTCGACGCGCAAGTACAGATGGCTGCCGCCGCTGTCCTGCACCACCACGCGGCCCGAGGCTGGCGGACGCAGGATGACGTCGTCGGCGTGGACGATGGCGGGCGCGGCGCCCAGCGTGCCCAGCCCGAGGCTGAGTGCGGTGAAAAGACGGGTACGGGCCAAGCGATGTGAGCAGGTCATACAACAACCCCTTCTGGTGAAATTCGATGTGTTGGAAACGAAAACGGACAGCAAAGAATCAATCGCCCCGGGCACGGCGTGATCGCATGTGACGGCGCAGCAGCGCACCGCCACCGAACGCCGCCAGCAGGGCGGAGAGCAGGGCGAGCGCGGGGCCGCCGGTGGCGGGGACAGGGGCGACGCCGGAGCTGCCGCCGTTGTTGCCTGGCGCGCCGGGGCAGCCGGCGGGTGGCGTACTGCCGACCCACACGCCGGGGGCCAGATGCACGTTGGCATCCTGTCCGGCCACCGACGCGCCGGCCGCGAGCTGGATGCCCGAGCAGGGCCCGCCGTCGATGTAGATGTCCTTGGCCGTTCCCGTGCCGGTGAAGGCGAGATTGCCGCTCACGGTCTGGACGGTGTTGGGCGGCAGGACGATGTGCAGCGTGCCGGTGCCCGAGTCGATGGTGAGGTTGCCGAAATTCGTGCTGCCGCTGATCTGGATGGAGCCGACACCGCAGGCGTTGGCGAAGCGCAAGGTGCTGGTGCCCGCGTTGTAGGTGCCCGAGTTGCTCCAGCCTGCGTTGACCTCAAGCAGCCCGGAGCCGCCGTTGACGACGCCCCCCGCATTGATCGCGGCGTTCCGTACGAGCACGAGCGAGCCGGAGCCCAGACTCAGCGTGCCGCTGACCGAGAGCTGCGTACAGGCGAGTGACTCATAGCCGGTGGTGAGCGTGTTGTCCCCGCCGGCGGGGACGATGAGGTCCGCCCAGGCCGTTCCATGTGCGACCGCAAGTCCAAGAAAAAGTACCGTGGGGTTCAGTTGAAGGTTGATCCGCATAAGACCTCGCTGGGATGGCGTGGAAATAATTAGAAATCAAGCCTGCAAACCAAGCACTCACGATTTTTATGAAATAAATTAACTGAAAGGAATGGATCAGAAAATTTCTCACGAAGTTTCTGGTGCGATGAAGCGAGGGAGTGTCCTGTAAATGCTCTATCTTCCCGAATATTGCATTGGGGAAAACAATTGACTCTAAAGATTCACCTTTAGCGATGGCTACCACCAGGTGGTTTGAATATCACAATGAATTTCAGGGGCAGGCGAATGTCTGTGGCAACTATTCATTGAATTTCTCTATATGCCGTGTGCGTCGAGGTCCGTTTTTCGTGCGGCAATTGAATATGGTGACGGATGCTGGCGACACTTTTTGTCCACTCATTGCGATAAATGGCATTTTTCAACTGGAAAATCGCGATTGTTTTGATCTCATTCTTCCAAATGGCTCTCAATGGTTGTCAACGTTGAAAATCAGTCTCGGAATTTTTGGGTCTATGCGGAGCGGGCTCAAATCAAGAAACATCGCGCCCGCATCGTCCAGTTCCAATGACCGAGACGGATGCGAGCGCGGAAATATGGCGGGGCGCGGTGCGGGATGGCACCTGGTTCGTTGCCTTGGCGCGAGTCCTGTGTTCCTGACACCACCATATGTGCTGCGGTCTTTGCCGCAATCTTGTATGCAGTGCCTTTCTTATTGAAGTCGCACGGCTGTCAGCGAGGCACCTGCTCCTCCTCCACCTCCCCCTTGCAATGTGACCGAACCGGAACCCATGAGCCGTAGGTTGAGTTGCGTGTTGGCGGGCAGGACGACGATGGCCTGCCCCGTGAACAGCTGGGCCGCCGCTGCGGACGACTGCTGCAAAGCAGCGATGCAATTGGAACCGCTGCTGTTGTTCTTCGAGACGCATGCGCCGTTGGCCACGGCCGCCGTCGTGCGGACGTTGTAGCTGACCAGATAGGTGCCGGCCGCGCCGACATTGAAGAGCTGGCTGCTGCCGTTGGGATTGAAGCCGCTGCCGATGACCTGCTGATCGGCCAGCGCGATGCGCTCCCCGTTGGCGGACAGCGAGATGGTGCCGCCCTGCGTGTTCTCGGCGGACATGAAGGAGGTCAGGGTGGAGCCTGATCCGGTCGCACCGGTCGCTCCGGTGGCACCCGTTGATCCGACTGCGCCTGCGGGGCCGGCGTTGCCCTGAGCGCCTTGGCTACCTTGCGGCCCCGTCGGTCCTTGAGGCCCCTGTGGTCCTTGCGGGCCGATGGGGCCCATTGCGCCAGGGGCGCCGGGAGTTCCTGCGGAACCATTCGCACCTGTCGGGCCTGCGGGACCGGCTGCTCCCGTGATGCCCGCGGCACCAGTAGCTCCCGTGGCTCCAGCGGGGCCGGTTGGTCCGGCCGCACCCGTTGAGCCGGCTCCTGAAGAGCCTGTTGCCCCTGTGGCTCCGGTCGGACCCGTGGCACCCGTCGCCCCAGCGGGGCCCCCAGCGCCAACGAGCGGTGTCGACCCGTCGGGGCCAGCGCCCGCACTGGCTTTGCAGGGGCCCAATTGGCCGTTTGCATGAAAGCATGTGAGCGCTTGCTGCAGGTCCGAAACAGGCACAGTCGGGACGAACACGTTGTTGGCGCTGGAGTCATCAATGCGCAGATAGAGGTTCCCGCCGCCGCTGTCTTCCACGACGACGCGCCCCGTCGATGGCGGGCGAATAATCACGGCGTCGGCCCAGACGAGCGGGGCGGCGGTCATGAGACCTGCGCCCGCCATGAGCGTGAGAGTGGAACAAAGACGAGTGCGTGCAAAGCGATGTGCGCAGGTCATGGAGTTTTCCCTTCCTCTGGAGATCGGATGTGTTTTTGAAAAGTGAAGCGATCGGGGAGCGTGTCGAACCGCCCGGAGCGTGTTGACGCACTCAGGGGCGGGGCGGTCTCTTGCGCCGCCCCAGCGCGCCAGCGCCCAGCGTCGCGAGCAGCACGGCCAGCAAGGTCAGCACCGTGCCGCTGGTCGCTGGAACCGGAGCCGACTCGGCTGGCGCAGGCGGTGGCCCTCCCGGGCAGCCCATGGGCGGGGTCTTGCCGATCCAGACGCCCGGGGCGAGTTGGACGTTCGCATCCTGGCCGCTCGAGGTGGCCTCGCCCAGCAACTGGATGCCGGAGCAGGGACCGCCTTCGACGCGGATGTTCTTCGGGTTGCCGCCGAAGACCAGCGCGCCGCTGACGGTCTGGTTGGTGTAGGGCGGCAGGTTGATGTGCAGCGTGCCGTCCCGCGAGTCGATGGTGAGATTCGCGAAATGGGTGATTCCGGTCACATGGACGGTATCCACCCCGCAGGCCCGGGTGAAACGCACGGTGCTTGCACCTGCGTTGAAAGTCCCGGCATTGGCCCAGTTGCCATTCACCTCCAGCAGTCCGGAGTCGCCGTTGATGGTGCCGCCCGCATTGATGAGCGAATTCTTGATGAGCACCAGTGAGCCGGTGCTCAGATTGAGCTGGCCGCTGACGGTGAGATCCGTGCAGGCCAAGGAAACAAAACCGGGATTGAGGGTATTGAGCCCATTGGCGGGAACGATCAGATCGGCCCAGGCAAAGGAATGGAACGTCGCCAGTGCGCAAAAGAGCGCGGTTGATTTCAATGAGAAATTGTTTCGCATATTTCCTCACAAGTGGTGCTTGGAAATAATTAGAAATCAAACTGCAAATTTATTACTGGCAATACTCTCGAAAATTATTAAATTAATTCGATCCATCTCATTATTCAATGGATGATCAAAATCAATTGTGTATATGTGTCATCGATTGGGTGAGTTGCTGCATCTGGCGGTGGTGATGTGATTTTTACTATTTGGTAAATATCGACGTCATTTGAGAATACCTACTTTTCCCCGGTCTTGATATCAATCAATTCGTCGAGCGGTGCTATTGCAAGGGGAATCTCATTAAATTGAGTTTCTTTATTGCGCGCGGTGATCCGCGGCGCAATTTTTTTGTGAAATGCATCAAAATTGCCGTGGCAGCGACACTTTCTGTTGAAGTGTTGCGACAACGGCGCTTGCTTGCAGCCGGATTGCGAGTCCCCGAGCGAATGGCGCAAGAAAAATGCCCTGGACTGCCGGGGCGGCGGTCCAGGGCAGGGCTTTGCGGCTGGAGGAAATCAGCTGCGTTCCACCAGCGCGTCGACGACCATGGCGCCCTCGCCGACGGAGCCCACGAGCACCGGGTTCAGATCGAGCGAGGCGATCCGGTCTTTCGCCGACATCGCAAACTGGCCGACGGCCACGGCCAGCTCAGAGAGCGCGGCAATGTCCATCGGCGGTTCGCCGCGCACGCCGTCGAACAGGGGCGCGATGCGCAGCGTGCGCAGCGCCGCCTGGACTTCTGCCGCGCTGAAGGGGGGCATCAGCACCACGCAGTCGTTGAGCGCTTCCGTGTACTTGCCGCCATCTCCCACGACCACGACCGGGCCGAAGACCGGATCGACATGCGCGCCCACCATGAACTCGTGGCGGCCCCTGTGCATGGCGGCCACGATCACGCCGTCGCGCGCCGCTTTCAGCGCGTCCATCTTGTTCCAGAACTGCTCGAACAGCGCGCTCGCCGCATCGGCGGAGGCCACATCCAGCGCGACGAGCCCATGTTCGGACTTGTGCGGAATGTCGCGCGAGCAGGCCTTCATCACCACGCGGTGGCCGCCTTCTCGGATGCGCTCGTAGGCGCGGCGTGCCTCGTCGGCGCTCTGGCACAAGTGCATGGGAACGACCGGCACTCCGTGCTGGCCGAGCAGCGCCAGGCTCTGGGCCTCGTTCAGGAACTGGTCGTTGCCGGGAGGCAGCTCGACGGTGAGGGCGGCGGGAGCGGCCACGCGCGGGCGGCGCATGAGTGCCGTGTGATTGGCGACCTGCGCGAGCACGCCGATGGCGTCGCCCTCGTTCGGAAAGGTGGCGATGCCGTGCGCGCGAAACGCCGAGGCCACGCTCTCCTGCCAGGCCGCCACCGCGACGGGTTTGCCGGCCGCCTTTTCAAACGCTGCGGCATCGCGCGCGAAGCGCTCCACGTCATAGCCCGCGCCCGCCACCGGAATGTTGATGAAGAAGAGATCGGCCGCAGGGTCCTTGGCCACCTCGGGCAGCACGTCGCCGAACAGGCCGCTGTTGGAGAGCAGCGCGGCGGTGATGTCGATGGGGTTCTGCGTGGTCGCGAAGCCGGGGAGCTTGGCGGCGAGCGCGTCCTGCGTGCGTTGGGCCAGCTCGGCCATCGGCAGCTTTTCGTCGTCGGCCGCGTCGGCGCCCATCACGCAGCTCGCGCCGGAGTTGCTGATGACCACGAGGCGCTTGCCCTCGGGACGCCAACCCTTGAGGTAAGCCTGTGCCGCGCGTGCCTGCTCGTGCGGATCGCGCACGCGCCAGATGCCGTGCTGCCTGAAGAAGGCATCGACGGTGCGGTCTTCGTTGGCGAGCGAGCCGGTGTGCGACGACGCCGCGCGCTGACCGCCCGCCGTGCGCCCGGCCTTCACCGCGACGATGGGCAGGTCGCGCGAACGTGCGTACTCCGCCGCCTGCGCGAGGATTTCCGGCTTGCTGATGCTCTCCAGATAGAGCAGCAGCAGCTTCACGTCGGGGTCGTGCGCGACGGCCAGGGCCATCTCGCCGACCGTCACGTCGGCTTCGTTGCCGGTGGCGTGAACATGGCGCACGCCGATGCCGTGGCCGCGCAGCAGTCCGTAAATCATCGAACTCATGCCGCCGCTCTGGCTGACGATGGCGACCGGGCCGTCCTGCGGAGGCACCTCGATGAACATGGTGGAGAAGCCCGCGATCGCGCCGGTGCCGAAGTTGGCGAGGCCCTGCGTGTTGGGTCCGTAGAGCCGCATGCCGCTCGCGCGGGCCTTGGCGAGCATGTGCTGCTCGAGCTCCTTGCCCGCCGCGCCCGTCTCGCCGAAACCGGAGGCGATGATCACCGCCGATTTCACGCCGCGCTCCGCGCACTCCTCGACGGCCGCGACCGTCTTGTCGCCGCCCACGACGATCAACGCGAGATCGGGCACCTCGGGCAGCGCCGAGAGCGATGCGTAGGACTTGTGGCCCTGGATTTCATCGCGGCTGGGATTGATGGGATAGATCTTGCCCTTGTACCCATGACGCTGCATGTAGAGGATGGGGCGGCCACCGATCTTGTGGATGTTTTCCGATGCGCCGATGACGGCGACCGAGCGTGGGTTGAGCGCCGATTCGAGCAGGTCCATGTCGTGTTTTCCAGTTGGCATCAGTCCACCTTGGCGCCGGAGGCCTTGACCACCTTGGCCCACTTGTCCACTTCGGACTGGATGAACTGGCCGTAGTGGGCGGGCGTGTTCCATGCGGACGAGAAGCCCTGCGCTTCGAAGCGCTGCTTGACGTCCGGATTTTCGAGCGCCTTCTTGAGCTCGGCGTTCAGCTTGTCGATGATCTCCTTGGGCGTGCCTGCGGGGGCCTGGATGCCGTTCCACGCGATCGCCTCATAGCCGGGCAAACCCGCTTCCGCGACCGTCGGAATGTCGGGGGCGATGGGCGAGCGCTGGCTGCTGGTGACGGCAATCGCCTTGAGCTTGCCGCCCTTCACGAAAGGCATGGACGACAGCATGGTGTCGAACATCAGATCGGCCTGTCCGCTCATCACGTCGGTGAGCGCGGGCGCGCTGCCCTTGTAGGGGATGTGGTTCATCTTCGTGCCCGCCATGGCGCTGAAGAGTTCGGCGGACAGATGCGTCGACTGGCCGTTGCCCGAGGACGCGAAATTCAGGCCGCCGTTCTTGGCCTTGGCGAGCGCGATCAGCTCCTTGACGTTGTTGGCGGGCAGGCTCGGCGTGGCGACGATCACCAGCGGCCCGCTGGTGAGTTGCGAGACCGGCGCAAGGTCCTTGGTCATCGAGTAGTTGAGCTTGGAGAACAGCGACGGATTGATCGCGTGCGCCGTGGTCGCCACCATCAGCGTGTAGCCGTCGGGCGCGCTGCGGGCGACCTGTTCGGCGCCGAGATTGGCGCCCGCGCCGGGCTTGTTGTCGATGATGACTGACTGGCCCATCTGCTCCTGCAGCTTCTGCGCAACCACGCGCGCGACGATGTCGGTCGGGCCGCCCGGCGGGTAGGGAACGACGAGCTTGATGGGCTTGTTCGGGTAGTCCGTGGCGGCGGTCGCGGCAAAGGGCGCGGCCATGCAGCAGAGTGCGGCGCAGGCCAGGTGGATGGTCTGGCTGCGTGTGGTGTGGGTGGGCTTTGTCATGCTTGTCTCCTTCATCAGGTCTTGTCGAGTGGGTGAATGAAAGTGGCGGTGGCGGGTCCTTTGTGCCCGCCTTTTTCGGGATGGTTATTTCTGCGTGTCGAAACGCAGCAGCGTGCGTCCTTGGTGTTCAAAATATCCGGCTTGCACCCGTTGGCCGATCTGCACGTCGGCTTGGGCATGGCCCATGAGACGCGGGCCTTCGTCGAGCTCGACGATCACCAGCGTGTAGGGCGCGAGCGCGCGGAACTCGTCGGACGGGGCGCGCGAGACCACGGTGCGCGCGCGCACCGTGGCAAGGCCGCTCGCGTCATGCCAGGCGAGCCGCTGCGCACCGCAGCGCTGGCAGGCATAGCGCGCCAGCGTCTGCGCGTGGCCGCAGGCGTCGCAGCGCTGAAAGCGCACGACATGGGCCTGCAGGCCTTCGGTGAAATGGGTGGCGAGCGAGGGGGCGGGTGTATGGGGCATGGCGGTCATCCTTCCCGTGTCAGAACAAGGCTCACGTGCGAGGACATCACGCCGCCGTCGGCATGGATGAAGGCGCGCGAGGGCGTGCGCTGCAGCTGGCGTTCACCGGCCTGCCCGCTCATCTGACGCCAGGCCTCGACGACATGCGCCATGCCGCCCGCGACGCCGCAGTGACCGTAGGACAGCAGTCCGCCGTGGGTGTTGAGCGGCAGGGTGCCATCGCGTGCGAAGTCGCCATGGCGCAGCCGTGCGGCGGCACCGGCGCGCGGGGCGAAGCCCAGCTCTTCGAGCAGCATGACCAGCGTGATGGTGAACGAGTCGTAGATGCCGAGATAGTCGAAATCGGCGATCTCCATGCCCGCTTCATCCAGCGCGAGCGACGCGGCGTCCGACGCGCCGCAGCGCATCACGTCCTCCATCGCGGTGAGGTGCTGATGGCGATGCGCCTGGCCCGCGCCGCGCATCGCGATGGCGGCCTGCGGGTGTGGGTCGGCGGACACCACCAGCGCCATCGCTCCGTCGGAGATCGGGCAGCAGTCCATGAGCGACAGCGGCGAGGCGATGGCCTTGCTCGCGAGCACGTCCTTCACGCTGATGGGCGTGCGCAGATGCGCGTCGGGATGGCCGATCGCGTTGTCGCGCATGAGCACGGCGAACTCCGCGAGATCGGCCGAGGTCACGCCCGTGCGGTGCATGTATTCCGACGCCATGAGCGCGTAGTAGGCGGGCACCGATGCGCCGTTGGGCACTTCGTAGTCGGCGTCGCCGACCTGCGCGAGCGTCTGGATCGAGCTGTCGCGCGACTGGCCGCTCAGGCGGTTTTCGCCCGCCACGACCAGCACGTTGCGGCAGCGCCCGGAGCGCACCAGCTCGCGCGCCGCCATCAGCATGGCCGCACCGGTGGCGCCGCCGAGCTGCATGCTGTGCGCGTAACTGGGCCGCAGTGCAAAGCGCTCGCAGAACAACGTGGAGAGCATCAGGTGCGGCAGCGTCGTCGCGTAGCCGCAGAGCACGCCGTCGATCTGAGCGTGCTCGATCTGTGCACTCTGAAGCGCGCCGTTGGCGGCCTCGGCCATGAGGTCGAGCGCGCTGCGGCCTTCGTGTCGGCCGAACGCCGTGCCGCCTGCGCCGCGCAGAAAGGCCTGCGGTGATGAGGGCATGGGTGGTATCTCCTTGGGTCTTGTCTTTGGTGGGGACTACTTGCTGGTACTGGTGCTGGTGCCGACGCGGTGGGCGGTGCGCCCGACGGGCCGCGTGGCCTCGGTCCAGCGCACCTGGCATTGCATGGCCTCGTGCATCAGCGACTGGCCCATGGCGGCCTCGCGCGACAGGATGCGATCGTTGAGCGCCGCGATGCTGATCGCCGCAATCGGGCGGCCTTGCGGATCGAGAATCGGCACGCCGATGCCGCCCATGCGCTCGACCACCACGTCGAGCAGCACGCAATAACCTTTGGTGCGTGCCTCGGCGATGCGCTCGCGCAGCAGCTCTGCGGTGATGCGCGGATAGCGCTGCAGCTGGCCTAGCAGGATGTCGATGGCCGCCTCGCGTTCCGCGTCGGGCAGCCAGGCCAGCAGCGCGAGGCTGCCTGCGCCCACGCCGAGCGGCCTGCGGCTGCCCACGCGCAGATAGTTGGCGCGGATCGGGTAGGTGCCTTCTTCGACGTCGATGCACAGCGATTCGATGCCGCTGGGCAGCGAGAGCACGGCGCTGTCCTCGAACTGGCCGAGCAGCCGCATGAGGCTGGGACGAACGATGGGGCGCGGATCAAACCGCCGCAGGGCGGCAGCGCCCAGCACCATGAGTTCGGGCCCGAGCGTGAACTGTTTTGTCGTGGCGTCGCGCATCACGAAGCCGTCGCGCACCATCATCTCGAGAAGCCGCAGGGCGGTGGCCTTGTCCAGATCAGCCGCCGTGGCGATGTCGGTGAGCCTGGCGTTTCCGCCCTCTGACATGACCCGCAGCACGCGCATCGCGCGCTCGACCGACGACACACTGCTGCCGGAGCTTCTTGTCACGATGGACTTGGTGCGAGGCGGATTGCGATCGGATGCGGCCATGGTTGTTTCTATGAATGAAACTGGTATTGCTGCAGACTGTAGGAAGAGTTGATGCGGTGGTCAAAAACTTTTTCTGAAGTTTTGATGGATGAAACTCTTTGACGCCCCTGTAAAAATACCGTGCCATTGGTTGCAGCTATCAATGCGCGGGTAAACCCCTGAATTTCGGTGTTTCGATTTGTTGCCGGATTCAATTGTTGCAACCAGCTACAAGTGACGTATTGACGGCAAAGTCCGCTATCTTTTTTGGTGTTTGAATCAAATTGTGAACAAATTTCGCATTGGATATGCGATAGCTCGCGAGAAACATAGCATCTACCTATCCAAGTTCTATTTTTTTGTAGGTGGTGTCTATGTCGAAGCTGGTACGTCACATCGCTGGTTCGTTGATTGCCGGTGGCATGCTTGCCGCCGTGAGCCTTTCCGCCGCGGCACGCACTGAGTCGGCGGCTGGTGCGGCGCCTGCGGAAGCGAGGCAGGCAGCGACGGCCCCGCAGATGGCGGTCAACGCGCCGTTCGCCGAGAAGGTGATGGTCGGCGGTCGCTCGGTGCAGCTCAATGGCGCGGGCACTCGCTACAAGGCGGTGTTTCAGGTGTATCGCGCTGCGCTCTACACCGAGAAGCCGATCCAGCAATACGGCGATATGGCTGGCGGCAATGAAGCCAAGCGCATCCACCTGGTGATGCTGCGCGAGGTGAACGCCAACGAACTCGGGGGCATGTTCATCCGCGGAATCCAGGAAAACATCGACAAGAGCAGTTCGGCGCGCATGATGCCCGCGCTGCTGCGCATGTCGGCGCTGTTCAACGACTACAAGAAGCTGGAAGCGGGCGATTCGGTCACGCTGGACTGGGTGCCGGGCAAGGGCACCGTGGTGTCGGTGCGCGGCGTGCCCACGAGCGATGCGATTCCCGAAGTGCAGTTCTATCAGGCGCTCGCGGGGATCTGGCTGGGTGCTGCGCCCGCGGACTGGAAGCTGCGCGATGCAATGCTCGGCGTGAAGGCCACGACGGATACCGCCAACCGGAATTGACTCCGGAGTTCACGGTCACGGTCACGGTCACGGAATTGGGCTGCCGGGCATTGGGTTCGGCAGCCTTTTTTATTTTGGGGTCGGTTGGTTGGACGCCATCGCTGGGGAGCGGCGGGTTCGTCGTTGCGCCGCCGTGCGCTTCCCATCGTGGTCTCTTTTGACACGCCTTGTTCCAACCGTGTGGAACCTTTTCTTTTGCCCCGCTTCTGACCGCGTGACAATGCCCGCTTGGGTTTTGGTTGGAACGGATCATGAACTTTGGAATTCACTCGCCGCTCGCGTCCAGCGCGCCTCACTCGCACCACTTGTCGCAGCGCAGGGTGCTGTTGGGCGCAGCGGTGTCGTGGGGGCTGCTGCTGGCGGGGTGCGCTTCTTCGCCGGGGGCGATGGCGCAGCCGAGCTATACGGTGTCGGCAGGGCAGATCCAGGAGGCGGTGGGGCAGAAGTTTCCGCGCAACTACAGCTTTGGGGGATTGATGAGTCTGGCGCTCAGCGACCCGCAGATCCATCTGCGCCCCGAGCGCAATCGGCTCAACACGGTGATCGCGGTGGTGGCCAGCGGGCCGCTGATGCAGGCGCGCAGCTATCAGGGGGCGCTCGATGTGGACTTCTCGCTGCGCTACGAGGCGTCCGACCGCAGCCTGCGCGCCACCGATCTGCAGCTCAACGGCCTGCGCATGCAGGGGCTCGGCGCGCAGGCCGAGCAGATGCTGCAGCAGTACGGCAGCACGCTGGCGCAGCGCTCGCTGCAGGAGGTGGTGCTGCACCAGCTCACCGACAAGGATCTCGCCCTGGTCAACGGGCTGGGGCTGGAGCCCGGCAAGTTCACCGTCACGCCCAAGGGGCTGGTGGTGACGCTGCAGAACAAGGCGGTGCCTTGAAGAACGCGGTGAAGCCTCTGCGCGCTGGTGTCGCTGTCCTACGCGGCGGCTCGGGCGGTGGTGTTACAAATAAGGTGGCCAAGCCAGAAGAAGGGAATCAGATTCCATGAGCACACAGGCACGCCGCGACGATGCGTCGCGCAAATCGTCCTCGTCTTCCGCCGCGCAGAAGGAAAAGCAGCAGCAGCGTCCATTGGTCGTGGTGATCGTCGGCGCGTCGAGCGGCATCGGTCACGCCACCGCCGTGGAGTTCGCCAAGCGCGGCGCCAAGCTCGCGCTGGCGGCGCGCAGTGCGGACACGCTCTCCCATGTCGTCACCGAATGCCTCGCGGCGGGCGGATCCGCGCTGGGCATTCCCACCGACGTGACCGACGCCGAGGCCGTGCAGAAGCTCGCGAACCGCGCGGTGAGCCATTTCGGGCGCATCGACGTGTGGGTGAATGCCGCTGGCGTCGGTGCCGTGGGTCGGTTTGACGGCGTGCCGCTGGAGGCCAACCGTCGGGTGATCGAATCGAATCTGCTCGGCCACATGCACGGCGCACATGTAGCGATGCAGCATTTCCGCGAGACCGAACGCGGCCTGCTGGTCAATCTCAATTCCATGGGCGGTTGGGTCGGCACGCCGTTCGAGGCCGCCTACAGCGCCAGCAAGTTCGGCGTGCGCGGACTCTCCGAGAGCCTGCGCGCCGAGGTGGCTGATCTGCCCAACGTGCACGTCTGCGACGTGGCGCCCACGCGCGTGGACACGCCCGGCCTCGCCAACGGCGCGAACTACACCGGCCACCGCCTGCGTTCGGTCATGCCGATGCTCGACCCGCGCCGCGTGGGGCAGGCCATCGTCGCGCTGGCGTATTCGGCCCATCCCAAGCCGGTGACCTGGCTGGGTGCGGCGGCGCTGCCCAGCCGCGTCGCCCATGCCGTTTCGCCCACGCTGTTCGGTCGCGCGCGGCGCTGGTTTGGCGAACGCAATCTTGAACACGGCCAGCCTGCGCCGCTGAGCGACGGCAATCTCTACGAGCCGAGCGCGGACGCCGTCATCGACGGCGGCATCCGCTCCGCGCGCGCGGAAGCCGCGACGGCCGCCATCGTGCTGGGTACCGTCGGGCTCGCGCTGGGCTGGTGGATCGGCAGCCGCTCGCGCTGATTCTGGAACGCAAGCGCTTCCTGCGGCTTTTGGTTTTTTCCCGCCGCTCGGAAAGCCTCGGCGACGGGCAGTTGTCCTATGGTGCAGGCGGTGTCCGCGCACTAACATGAGGGTGCCTGTTTGACTCAATGCGGGAACGGCTGCGTGTGACGCGGGGTCGCGAGCGGCGCGGGCCCGCAAGAGCTCTGAGGAGCATGCCATGATTGAGCCACCACAGATCACCGATCTTGTGCGTCGCAGTGCGACCGCCATCATCCACGTACGCTGCACGCGCGAGGAAATCCAGCATGTCATGGGCCGGGGCGTGCGCGAACTGCTGGACACCGTCGCCGCGCAAGGCGCACGGCCCATCGCCGCGCTCTACACCCATCACCTGCGCCGACCCACCGACCGATTCGATTTCGAGATCGGCGTGCCGGTCAGCCGTCCCGTCGAAGCCGCCGGCCGCATGCGTGCGGGCGAATGGCCATCCATGCGCGTCGCGCGCACCGTGCACTGCGGTCGCTACGAAGACCTGCCGAAGTCCTGGGGACAGTTCAAGCAATGGATAGAGACCCAGGGCCTCTGCATCACCACGGACCTCTGGGAATGCTACGTGACCGGCCCCGAACGCGGCTCGGACGCTCGTCGGTGGCGCACCGAGCTGATTCAGCCGCTGCAGTCGTGAGGATCGGGTCTCAGACCTCGTCGACGGAAAACTGCTCCCATAGAAAATCCACCACCGCCCGCACGCGCGGCGCGAGCAAACGACCGTGGGGGTAGAGCAGGTAGAAGCGATCCTCCTCGGTGCGCTCCTGAAACCCGGTCAGCAGCGCGACCAGCTTGCCCGCCGCCAGGTCGGCCGCGATGTTGAAATGCGCCAGCCGCACCACGCCGAGACCCAGCAGCGCGAAGGTGCGCAGCAGCTCGCCCTGGTTGGAGCCGATATGGTCGGGAATGTCGATGGTCTTGAGGCCGTTGGCGTCGTGGAATGTCCAGCGGTTCCATTGGGTGCGGATGCTGAAGTTCAGGCAGCGGTGCTGCAGCAAGTCCTCGGGCCGGGTGGGCGAGCCGAAGCGCTGCAGATATTCCGGCGCCGCGGCGATCACCCAGGGCCGCAGCATGAGCGGTCGACCGACCAGTGTGAGCTCGGTCGGCCTGCCGCTGTGGATGGCGACGTCAAGGCCTTGCTTGACGAAGTCCGCGCGCTCGGTGCCGAGCACGAAATCGAGGCGCAGTCGCGGATGCTTGTCCAGCAGCAGCGGCAGACGAGGCGCAATCAGATATTTGGCGGTCGTCAGCGCGGTGTGGATGCGCACGACGCCCGAGATGTCGGCATCCGTCACGTGGATGGCGTCTTCCGCCGCCGTCATCGCCTGCACCACCTGCTCGCCCGCGGCGCGGAATCGCTCCCCTTCGAGCGTAAGGCGGATGCTGCCCCCGATGCGCTCGAACAGCCGTGCCGACAAACGCGCCTCGAGCCGCGCGATCAGCTTGCTGATCGCAGACGGCGAGAGTTCCAGCTTGCGTCCCGCCGCTGAAAAACTGCCTTGTTCGACCACGGCAAGAAACACCGTGAGTTCCGCGTATTTGTCCATGGGTCTGGTCTCCTGCGTTCTCGTGTTGTCGAGAATCTGCGGATAGCTTACCTGTGAAATGAATTCACAGGGCCTTGTCTCGCCAGCGGATTGCCGGGGCGCGGGCATCTCCTCAGAATGGACCGCAGGCATTCACCACGACCGGAGACAAACACGCATGAGTGAAGACAACGCAGAACAGCGGCCTGGCCAGCGCACGAAAACCCTGCGCATCGGCTCGGGGGCCGCATGGTGGGGCGACCGGGTCGAGCCCGCCGGACTGAACGCCGAGCGCGGCGATCTGGATTACCTGTGCTTCGAGACCATGGCCGAGGCCACCGTGTCGGCGGCGCAGGTGCGGGCACGGCGCGATCCGACATTCCCCGGCTACGACACCTATCTGGACGACCGCATGCGTGCCGTGCTGCCCGCGTGCATGAAGCGCGGCACCCGCATCATTTCGAACCAGGGCTGGATCAACCCGCAGGGCGCAGCCGAGCGCATCGTGCAATTGCTGCGCGAAGCGGGGCTTTCCGGCGTGAAGGTGGCGGCGGTGAGCGGCAGCCTGATCACCGAGCGCGTGCTGTCGCTGGCGCCGACGATTCTGGAGAACGGCGATTCCACAGAGACGCTCAAGGACACGCTGATCTCGGCCGAGGCCTATATGGGCGCGGAACCCATCGTCGATGCGCTCAAGGCGGGCGCGCAGATCGTGGTGACGGGGCGCGTGGCCGATCCCTCGCTGTTCCTGGCGCCGATGATGTATGAATTCGGCTGGGACGCGTTAGATCACGCCAAGATCGGCGCTGGCAGCGGCATCGGCCATCTGATGGAGTGCGGCGCGCAGATCACCGGCGGCTATTTCTCCGACCCCGGCTTCAAGGACGTGCCCGAGCCGTGGAATTTTGCGTTCCCGATCGCCGAGGTCGAAGCCGACGGCAGCGTCGTCATCGCCAAGGTCGCGGGCTCGGGCGGCGCGATCACGCTGCAGACGGTGAAGGAGCAGATGCTCTACGAGGTGCACGATCCGGCGAACTACATCACGCCCGATGCGGTGGTCGACTTCACCCAAGCGCGGCTCGAGCAGATCGACCGCGACCGCGTGCGCGTCACGGGCCTCACCGGCAAGCCGCGCACGCCGACGCTCAAGGTTTCCATGGGCTGCACCGAGGGCTTCATCGGCGAGGACATGTTCTTCTATGCCGGCCCCGGCGCCTTGCGCCGCGCCCAGCTCGCCAAGCGGATTCTGGAGGAGCGCTTCAAGATCGTGAACCTCAAGGCCGAAGACATGCGGGTGGATTTTCTGGGCATCAACGCGATCCATGGGGCGGCGACGCCGAAGGATGCGCCCGAACCCTACGAGGTGGCGGTGCGCGTGGCAGCACGCACGACGACGCGCGAGGAAGCGCTCAAGGTGGGCCGCGAGGTCGACGGCATGGCCGTTTCGGGCGTGGGACATACCGGCAAGCGCGTGCCGCACCAGGACCGCACACGCGAGGTGATCGGCGTGTGGTCATCGCTGGTGGCGCGCGAAGCGGTGAGTCCGCTGATCAACTACTACACGAGCTGAACCGGAGAGCACATCCATGACCACCACTCAGACCGTCCGGCTGGAGCGCGTCGCGCATACGCGCTCCGGCGACAAGGGAAACACATCGAACATCGCGGTGTTCGCCTATGAGCCTGCGCTCTATCCGCTGCTCAGGGAGCAGCTCACCGCCGCGCGCTTCAAGGCCTTTCACCGCGAGGCGATCAAGGGCGAGGTGCTGCGCTACGAGGTCGAGAACATCCACGCGCTGAACTTCGTCGCGCACGGAGCGCTGGGCGGCGGGGTGTCGCGCAGCCTGGCGCTCGACAACTATGGCAAGGCGCTGTCGGCGGCGATTCTCGGTTTCGAGATCGAGGTGCCCGAGGCGCTGGTCCCGCTGCTGCGAATCCGCCAGCCAGCGTGAGTGCCGCCACATCCAGCAAGAGCGAACAAAACGGATAGAAGGAGACAAGCCATGACGTTGAAGATGAACAAACGACAGCTGCTGAGCCGCGCCGTAGTCCTGTGCCTGGCGGCGGGCCCGTTGGCCGCATTGGCGCAGGCCGCTGCGTATCCCGCCAAGCCGGTGCGCATCATCGTGCCGTATCCGGCGGGCGGCACCACGGACATCATTGCGCGCATTGCGGCAAACCAGTTGACCGAGCGGCTCAAGCAGTCGTTCATCGTCGAGAACAAGGCCGGAGCCAGCGGGGCGATCGGCTCGTTGGCCGTGGCGCAGGCGGCCCCCGATGGCTACACGCTGGTGATGGCCACGGCCAGCTCGCACGGCATCAACTCGGCATTGCAGAAGAATCTGCCATATGACGCGGTGAAGGACTTCGCCCCGATCACCGTGGTCGCGAACACGCCCAACATCATCGTCGCCAATCCGACCGTGCCGGTGAAGACCCTCGGTGAATTGGTTGCGCTCGCCAAGGCGCAGCCGGGAAAGATCAACTTCGGCTCGACCAGCGCCGGCGGCTCGCCGCACATGAGCGCGGAACTGCTCAAGATGATGGCCGGCATCGACATGACGCATGTGCCCTACAAGGGCGCAGCTCCGATGCTCACGGACTTGATTGGAGGGCAGGTGCAGATCGGCTTCGACAACCTGCCGTCGACCATCGGTTTCGTGAAAAGCGGCAAGGTGCGGCCTCTGGCGGTGACCACTGCCAAGCGCTGGCCCGGCGCGCCCGACATTCCCACGGTGGCCGAAAGCGGTGTTCCGGGCTACGAGGTCTCGGGCTGGTTCGGGCTGCTGGCACCGGCCGGAACGCCCAAGGAGGTGCTCAACAAGATACAGACCACCATCGCTGAAGCGGTGAAGTCGCCCGAGGTGGCCAAGCAGCTGCACGATCTGGGTGCGGAGCCGGTGGCCAACAAGCCCGAGGTCTTCGCGCAGGAGATTCAGGCCGATGTCGAAAAGTGGCGCAAAGTGGTCAAGACGACCGGGGTGAAACTGGACTGATGCCCGAACGTAGAATTGCGTTCATGAACATCACCAAAGACACAGCGGTCACGCTGAACTACAAGATCACCGATCCCGTCACCGGCAAGATGCTGGATTCGGGTGACGTGGCGTATCTGCATGGCGGCTACGACAACATTTTCCCCAAGGTCGAGGCGGCTCTGGAAGGCCTGGCGGCGGGCTTTGCCGCTGCCGTCGATCTGGCCGTGGCTGACGCCTTCGGCGAGCGCGACGAGAGTCTGGTGCGCGTGATTCCCAAGAGCGAGTTTCCGCCCGGAGTGAAGGTCGGCGGCCAGTTGCAGGGTCCCGGCAGCGACGGTCGCATGACGGTTTTCAACGTGGCGAAGATCAAGGGTGCGGAAGTGCATCTGGACGGCAACCACCCGCTGGCCGGCAAGGCGCTCAAGTTCTCCGCCAAGGTGACGGAAGTGCGTGCGGCGACACCGGAAGAAATCGCGCACAAGCATGTGCACGGCGGCCACGGCCACCATCACTGAGATCGCGGGCAGGCGCTGAGAAGAAGCATCGGCCCCTGAGTCGCTTTGCGCCGTTCCCGCTTTCGCGGCGGGGCGGCGCTGCTCGACGTTCTTCGCCCGTGCCCTGACGGAGGCGTGGGCAGCGGCGGGCGTGACATTTTCAGCGCTGCCTGAGCAGCGCGCGCTTGAGCAGACGGGCCGCGCGGTCGCGGATCTGGAAGGGGCTGTGCCCCGGCATTGGCTGGACCTTGGCGCGGTGGCAGGCGATCAGGAAGTCGTCGAGGATCGGGCGTGCGTCGAGGATGCTGTCGTCGTGCGCACGGAATTCGGGATGCCATTGCGTGGCCGCGATGTAGCTGTGGCCGTGCGTCGGATGGCGACGGATCGCTTCGGGCACGGCGTCGGGGTAGCTCCAGGCCTCGATGTCGAAGCCCGGCGCGAGCTGCTTGATGCCCTGGTGGTGGATGCTGTTGACCTTCACCTGGTGCTTGCCGGGGTACATGCGCGAGAGCCGGGTGTTGGGCACGATCTCGACGTCGTGGAAATGCTGGTCGTAGGTGACGGGGTCGCGATGCTGCATCGCGCCGGGGTGCTGGGTCTCGATGTCCTGATACAGCGTGCCGCCGAAGGCCACGTTGATGAGCTGCAGGCCACGGCACACGCCGAAGATCGGCTTGCCGGCCTGCTCGAAGGCTTCGACCACCGCAAGATCGTAGAGGTCGCGCACCCGGTCGCCGAGCCACGCGTCCTTGAGGGGTTCCTCGCCGTAGCTGCCGGGCCAGACGTCGGCGCCGCCGTGCATCACCACGCCGTCCAGCCAGTCGGCGTAGTCGGCGAAGGTCACGTCGCCGAGCGCCGTCTCGCCCGTGGGGCAGGGCACCATCACCACCATCGCGCCAGCCGACATGATCCAGTGCGCAATGGTCTGCTCCACGTATTGCAGCGTCTTGTTGGTGAACAGCGGGCGGTAGGGATCGGCGTGCGAGAAGCAGGCGGAGAGTCCGATTTTCAGGCGATTGGCGGAGCTGGTCATGTGGGCTGGTCTTTCCTCGAATGGGCTGGAGCGAGTCCCCGCTGTCTTTGTAGCACGGCTGGAATCCGGCATGTGACGTGCGTGTTTGCGCTGCACCCGCGCACTGTAGGCGGGGTTTGACAAAGTCTGTCGGTAGGGAAAGCGAGCGGTGATCCGGCTGCAATTTGATTCCCATCAAGCGCTATCCTGTCCATGCTGGCAAGATGCAGTCATCCATCTATTTATTGATATTGATGGATTGTTTTTCGATACAGGAGATGTTGATGCAAGTGCAAGTTCATACCAACGACAAGATCCAAGGTGGAGAAACCCTGGCTCAATGGGTGCAGCAAGAAGTCTCCTCCCGTCTCGCTCGATTCAAGGAAAGCGTCACGCGTGTGGAAGTGTTCTTCTCCGATTCCGATGCTCCGGCCAAGGCGGGTTCGCCCGACAAGCGCTGCGTGATCGAAGCCCGTCCGGCGGGCCGCCAACCGGTGGCCGCGAATGCCGAAGCCCCCAAGGTGGCCGATGCGCTGGCGGCGGCGCTCGACAAGCTGCTGCGTGGTCTGGAAGCCGATCAGGGGCGTGCCCGCGACAAGAACAACCGCGAGTCGATCCGCGACGCCGAACAGCCCTGATTTTTCCTCCCAAGGGAATCCATGAAAAAACGCCCGGTGGCTTGCGCCCCGGGCGTTTTTTCATGGTGCATGAATCGGGTTCAATCAGAACGAGCTGCCCGGTGTCTGCAGGAATGCGGTTTCTTCGGCGTTGCATTCGCGCCCGAGGATGGCGTTGCGATGCGGGTAACGGCCAAAGCGCTCGACGATGTCGCGGTGGCGGTGAGCGAAGTCGAGGTTCACGGGATTGCCGAGCGCGGTGAACTGGCGGATCGATTCGTCCTGCACGACGAGCGACTCGCTGTGCATCAGCGGCATGTAGGCGAAGGCGCGCTGTGCCTGCGAGAGGTTCTTGTCCAGTCCGAGCGCGATGATCTCCTGCGTGAGCACGAGCGCCATGCCGTCCTGGGCGAAGGCCTTGGGCGTGTCGCGCCAGACGTTGCGCGAGAACTGGTCGAGCACGATGATTTCGGCGAGCCGGCCGAGCGCGTCGCCGCGCCAGCGCCAGAGTTCGCCACGCGCGGCCTGCGCGAGCGTCTGGCCGAAGCGCGTCGAGATCGCCTGATCGAAGGCGCTGTCCTTGGCGAACCACTGCTGGGGTGTCGATTCGTCGAACCAGAAGCGGATCACGTCCTGTGCGAAAGGGGCTTGGGGTGTGGTCATGGCGTCCAATGTAGCCTAGGGACCCTCTGCACAAATCAGATCGACGCATGCTTGCGCGGACTCGGGCGGTCTACGGCGTTGAAAATCCTCGCGATAGCTACGGCTATCGCTGCGGTTTTCGCCTTGTATACCATCCCGATCCACACAAACTGCTTGTCGATCGATTCGTGCAAAGGATCCCTAAAACGAAAAAGGGCATGATGGGACGCCCATCCCGTCATGCCCGGCAGGAGAACCGAAAATTCGCCCGATCAGCGGCGCGAACGCAGGTTGCCGTTCTCGTCGGCGATCACGATTTCCACGCGGCGGTTCATCGCGCGGCCTTCCGGCGACGCGTTGTCAGCCACCGGGAAGGCCTTGCCGTAACCCTGTGTGGTGATGCGGTCGGCGGTGATGCCGCGCGATACCAGCGCCTGCTGCACCGATTCGGCGCGGCGCTGCGACAGCGTCTGATTGATCGCGTCGGTGCCGACGCTGTCGGTGTAGCCTTCGATCAGCAGCTTGCGCTTGGGGAATTCGCGCAGAAAGTCGGCGAGCTTGTCCAGACGCGGTGCGGCCTGCGAGGTGAGGTCGGCCTTGCCGAACTCGAACAGCACGTCACCCAGCGTCACCAGCAGACCACGTTCGGTCTGCTGCGCCTGCAGGTCATTCAACTGCTTTTGCAGCGCCTGCACCTTGGCGTCGCTGTCGGCGGCGCGCTGCTGTGCCTGCTGCGCTGCGGTGGCACTGGCGGCCGCGGCTGCGCGGGCCTGGTCGGCCTGTGCGTTGGCGCGGGCGGCGTCGCCCTGCAGGCGCTTGCGTTCCGCATCGACACCGGCCTGGCGGATGTCCACATCGAGCTGGCGGGTGCGCGCCACGTTCTCGGCGATCTGCGCACGCTGCAAGGCGAGGTTGGAGAGGTGAGTGGCCTCGGCCGTGTCGGCGTCCTTGGTCCAGGCGCTGTCGGCCTGCGAGAGCGTGTCGGTCGCGTTCTTGAGCTCCAGCGGCGCGAGCTGAACGACCTGTGCGTTGTTCATGGCCGTGCTGACGGCGGCGCGGGCCTTCTGCAGCGGCTCGAGCGGCGCATCACGCGTGGCGCAGGCGGCGAGAAAGGAGATGGCCGCGATGCTGGTGGCCAGCATGCCGGCGCGGCGCAGAGGGTGGTGGGTGCGGGTGGCTTGTGTCATGGAAATTCCTTGCATCCGAAGAGGCGGTGTCTTGTGGGCGAGCTCGAGGGCGGCTCAGTGATCAGCGCGCGGGCTGTGCCTGATAGCCGCGCTGCACGGCCTGCAGACGCGCCTGGTTCTCGGCCACCTGGGCCTTGGTTTCCGCCAGACGTGCCTGAGCCTCGGCGGCCTCGGCATAGCGGCGCGCATCGGTGTAATCCTTGTTCTCCATGGCGCGCTGTGCCTTGGACCACAGGTCGCGGGCGTTCTGCAGCTCGACGGGGGCGTAGGCGGTCACCTGAGGCACGGTGGAGACGCGCTCGACGGTGCTCTGCGCCACGGCCATCTCGCCCTGCGGTGCGGGAATGGACGAGCAGGCTGTCAGTGCAGCGAGGGCGACGGCGGCGAGCGCGGTGCCGATCAGTTTGCTTTGCATGGTGTTGGACTCCTCTGGTGAGTGGGCTCGTTCGGGGGAGGCCCCGGTGGGGCTGTCCCGGTTCCGCGAACCTGGATGGATGGTCAGAAACGGCGTTGTTGTCCGTGTGGGACGATTATCGAAACCGCCCGGCGCACGCCGCGTAGGTACTGCATTGCTATCAATGTCAGAGTGGCACGGATAATAGATAAGCTCTTGTCTTACATTGAGCATCAATTGTTAACGTCTATCAATCGACGAAAAAAAAGCGCCCGAAGGCGCTTTTCGTTGACGTGGATTGAATCCGCTGTCGGGTGGCTTACTTGCCAGCCATCACGCGAACCATTTCCAGGCACTTGTTCGAGTAGCCCCACTCGTTGTCGTACCAGGACACGAGCTTCACGAACGTGCCGTCCAGAGCGATGCCGGCATCCGCGTCGAAGATCGACGTGCGGGTGTCGCCACGGAAATCGGTGGCAACGACCTTGTCTTCGGTGTAGCCCAGCACGCCCTTCAGAGCGCCTTCGGACTGGGCTTTCATTTCGGCCTTGATTTCTTCGTACGTGGCTGGCTTGTCCAGTTCCACGGTCAGGTCAACCACGGACACGTCGGACGTTGGCACGCGGAAGGACATGCCGGTCAGCTTCTTGTTCAGTTCAGGAATCACCACGCCCACGGCCTTGGCTGCACCAGTGCTCGAAGGAATGATGTTTTCCAGAATGCCGCGGCCACCGCGCCAATCCTTGTTGGATGGGCCGTCCACGGTCTTTTGCGTGGCGGTTGCAGCGTGCACGGTGGTCATCAGGCCGCGCTTGATGCCCCACTTGTCGTGCAGCACCTTGGCAACAGGTGCCAGGCAGTTCGTTGTGCACGAAGCGTTGGAGATGATGGCTTGGCCAGCGTAGGTCTTGTGGTTCACGCCGTAGACGAACATGGGGGTGTCGTCCTTGGAAGGAGCCGACAGCAGTACCTTCTTGGCGCCAGCGTCGATGTGCTTTTGCGCGGTGACCTTGTCGAGGAACAGGCCGGTCGATTCGATCACCACATCGGCGCCGACTTCGTTCCACTTCAAGTTCGCTGGATCGCGCTCTTGTGTTAGGCGGATCTTCTTGCCGTTGACGATCAGCGTATTGCCTTCGACCTTCACGTCGCCCTGGAAGCGGCCGTGCACGGAGTCGTAGCTCAGCATGTAGGCGAGGTAGTCGGGCTCCAGCAGGTCGTTGATGGCAACGACTTCGATGTCGGAGAAGTTCTGCACTGCAGAGCGCAGCACGTTGCGGCCGATGCGGCCGAAGCCGTTGATGCCAATCTTGATCGTCATGGTTTTGTCCCTGAAATGAAAGTCGAAAGAAACGAGAAAATCAAAGCTGGCACGGTGCCGGACGAAGCCGCACCGAGCCAGGAATCACCGGATTCAGCGCGCGCGCTGCAAAGCGGCCTGCACGGTCTCGGCCACGTTCTCGGGGGTGAAGCCGAAATGCTTGAACAGCACGCCGGCCGGAGCCGATTCGCCGAAGGTGTCGATGCCGACGACGGCCGCACAGCCGTACTTCCACCAGCCGTCCGTCACGCCCATTTCCACGGCGACGCGCGGCAGGCCTTCCGGCAGAACGAGCTTCTTGTACTTGGTGTCTTCGCGGTCGAAGGTCGTCGTGCTGGGCATGGAGACCACGCGCACGGGGATCTTCTTCTCGGCCAGCAGCTTTTGCGCGGCCACGGCCAGTTGCACTTCGGAGCCGGTGGCGATGATCACCGCCTTGGCCTTCTTGTTCAGGCCGATGTCCTTGGGCTCGGACAGCACGTAGGCGCCGCGCGAGATGTCGCCCAGATCGGTCTTGGCGAGGTAGGGCAGGTTCTGGCGCGACAGCAGCAGGGCGGTCGGCTTGTTGCGGTTGGACAGCGCGACGCTCCAGGCCACGGCGGTTTCGGCCGTGTCGGCAGGACGCCACACGTCGAGGCCGGGAATCAGGCGCAGGCTGGCGGCATGCTCGATCGACTGGTGGGTCGGGCCGTCTTCGCCGAGGCCGATGGAGTCGTGCGTGAACACGTGGATCACGCGCTGCTTCATCAGCGAAGCCATGCGGATCGCGTTGCGGCTGTAGTCGCTGAACGTGAGGAACGTGCCGCCGTAGGGGATGAAACCGCCGTGCAGCGCGATGCCGTTCATCACCGCAGCCATGCCGAATTCGCGCACGCCGTAATTGATGTGGCGGCCGCCGACGAGTTCTGTCTTCTCGCCCGTTTGCACTTCGGTCTGCACCACGTCGCCGTTGGCGTCAAAGCGCAGGGCCGGTGTGGCCTTGGTGTTGGTGAGGTTGGAGCCGGTCAGGTCGGCGCTGCCGCCCAGCAGTTCGGGCAGTTGGGCGGTGAAGGTTTCCAGAGCGATCTGGCTGGCCTTGCGGCTGGCGACGGTCTCGGCCTTGGTGTGGGCTTCGATCACGGCGTCCACGGCGGTCTGCGCGAAGTGGCGGGGCAGGTCGCCCGCCATGCGGCGCGAGAACTCGGCTGCCAGCTCGGGGAAGGCGGCGGAGTACGCGTCAAAGCGCTGGTTCCATTCGCCTTCGGTGGCTGTGCCCTTGTCCTTGGCATCCCAGTCGCCGTACACGTCGGCGGGAATCACGAACGGCTCGGCCGTCCAGCCCAGCGCTTCGCGTGTCAGCGTGATTTCTTCGGCGCCCAGTGGCTCGCCGTGGGCCTTGGAGGTGTTCGCGCGGTTGGGCGAGCCCTTGCCGATGCTGGTCTTGCAGACGATCATCGTGGGCTTGTCGGAGCTTTGCTTGGCCTTGGCGATGGCAGCGTCGATGGCGTCGGCGTCATGGCCGTCCACCGCGTCGATCACGTTCCAGCCGCAGGCGCGCAGGCGCTCGGGCGTGTTGTCGATGAACCAGGGGGCGACCTTGCCGTCGATGCTGATGCCGTTGTCGTCGTACAGCGCGATCAGCTTGCCCAGCTTCCATGCGCCGGCCAGCGAAATCGCTTCCTGGCTGATGCCTTCCATCAGGCAGCCGTCACCGAGGAACACGTAGGTGTGGTGATCGACGATGGCGTGGCCGTCGCGGTTGAATTCCTTGGCCAGCAGCTTTTCAGCCAGCGCGAAACCGACGGCGTTGGTGATGCCTTGACCCAGCGGGCCTGTGGTGGTTTCCACGCCTGGGGTGATGCCGTGCTCCGGGTGACCGGCGGTCTTGCTGTGCAGCTTGCGGAAGTTCTTGAGCTCTTCCATCGGCAGGTCGTAGCCCGACAGGTGCAGCACCGAGTACAGCAGCATCGAAGCGTGGCCATTGGACAGCACGAAGCGGTCGCGATCAGCCCAGTTCGGGTTGGTCGGGTTGTGGCGCAGATGGCGTCCCCACAAAGCCACGGCCATGTCGGCCATGCCCATGGGCGCACCGGGGTGGCCGGAATTGGCTTGTTGAACGGCATCCATTGCGAGTGCGCGGATCGCATTCGCCATTTGTTGTGAATTGGCCATGAGAGGCGGGCTCCGGAGGGACTGGGGTAGAGAAAACCCCCTATTTTACTAAGTGCCCGAGGCCGGGGTCCGGAAGGGGCATCAAACCGGACTGCGATGCACCGTCAATCGACCGGCGATGCACTACAGTGTGCGTCCATGCAGACCGCTTCGCACCTCTCTGAATCTCCAGCCCGTCCGCCAGAAAACCGGTCCCTGAACGCCATGCTGCTTGCGGCCGGGCGCGGCGAGCGCATGCGGCCACTCACCGATGTGACGCCCAAGCCGCTGCTGCAGGTGCAGGGCCGGGCGCTGCTTGATTGGCACATCGCCGCGCTGCAGCAGGGCGGCGTGAACGCGCTGGTGGTGAACACCGCCTGGCTGGGCGAGCAGATCCCCGCGCATCTCGACGCCGTATGGTCCGAGCTCGCCGCTGGGCAGCGCCTGCGCTATTCACACGAGGGGCGCGATTTTGGTCATGCGCTTGAGACGGCGGGCGGCATTGCGCGAGCGCTGCCGCTGCTTGGCGAGGCTTTCTGGCTTGCCGCGGGCGACGTGTTTGCGCCCGATTTCGTGTTCGATGCGGCCATCGCACGGCAATTCGCGGCGTCCGACGATCTCGCGCATCTGTGGCTGGTGCCCAATCCCGCACACAACCCGCTCGGTGATTTCGCGCTCGATGGCTCGCGCGCTCTGAATCTTCCCAAGGACCAACCGAGCCCGCTGCCGCGCTACACCTACAGCACGATCGCGCTGCTCAAGGCCGGGCTGTTTCGCGCGCCTTGGTGCGACATCGCCCAAGGCAACCCGGACGGCGTCGCCGCACCGCTCGCGGCCCTGCTGCGCCGCGCGATGGATGCGGGACGGGTGGGCGCCAGCGTCTACACGGGCCGCTGGACGGACGTGGGAACGCCCGAGCGCCTGGCGCAGCTCAACGCCTGACGACCTCCCGCAGCGAATAGCCGAGCCCGTCACTGACCTGCGGCAGTTGCGTCAAAATCCCGGCTTCGGCGGCGAACTGTTTCGAAGATTGGGCTAAAAATGGGTATGGGTTGGGGCAGCTTTGGAATGCTGCTGGTCGTGGTGGCATTGGCATCGGCCTGCCAGAATCTGACCGGGTTCGCGTTTGC
This sequence comes from Diaphorobacter caeni, assembly GCF_015354245.1. Taxonomy (GTDB): domain Bacteria; phylum Pseudomonadota; class Gammaproteobacteria; order Burkholderiales; family Burkholderiaceae_C; genus Diaphorobacter_A; species Diaphorobacter_A caeni. Next base: position 56,547 of record NZ_JADKYZ010000004.1, on the reverse strand, counting down.
GCTGATTTTCGTGGGGCTGGCCGGAGCGCTGCATCTTCTGCCGATCGCCGACGCCGCCAACGTCGCGGGCCTGCTCTCGCTCGTCAACGGTGTGGTGTTCCTGCGCAGCCACCCCTTCAAGCCGCGCTGGGATCTGCTCAAGCCCATGCTCATCAGCAGCCAGATCGGTGTGCTGATCGGGCTCGGGCTGCTGCAGCTGCTGAGCGGCGATCTGGTCAACATCCTGCGCATGCTGCTCGGCGTGACCATCATCGCCTGCGCGTTTTTGCTGCTCTCGCAGAAGGGCCGCCGCGAGACGCCTTCCGGCGCGCGCTCCATGTATGTCGCGGGTGGCCTCTCGGGGCTGCTCGGAGGGCTGTTCTCCACGTCGGGCCCGCCCATCGTCTATCACCTCTACCGCGAGCCGCTGCCCGCCGCGCTGATCCGCCAGTGTTTGCTGGTGCTGTTTCTCGCCAACACGGTGCTGCGTCTGGGCATCGTGATCTCGATGGGCGAGCTGACCAAGTCGTCCGTGATCGTCGCCGCCTTCGCCGTGCCGGTGGTCGCGGGCGTCACCTGGCTGCTCGCCAAATACCCGCCGCCATTGCCGGTGCGCGTGCTGCAGTGGCTGGTCTGCACGCTGCTGCTGCTTGCGGGCGTGAGCATGCTGGTGTCGGCGTTGTGATCTGCCGGGGCCGGATTGAAGCTCGATTGAAGAGGATTTTCCGCGCCGCCTCCCGGCGTGGATATCTCCGCCGCAGTACGATGGGCGAATGAACTCCTCCGCATCTGTCTACGCCCAACGTCGTGCCCGCCTGGCTTCGCAACTTGGCAAAGGTGGAATCGCCGTCATTCCCACGGCTCCCGAGCGCCAACGCAATCGTGACAACAGCTTTCTGTATCGACACGACAGCTATTTCTATTACTTGACCGGGTTCACCGAGCCCAACGCCTGCCTGGTGCTGGCGGCGGACGGCACGAGCACGCTGTTCTGCCAGCCCAAGGATCTGGAGCGCGAAATCTGGGACGGCTACCGTCTCGGGCCGGAGGCGGCGGTCGCCACGCTCGGCATGGACGCGGCCCACTCGATCACCGAGCTGCCCGCGCGCATCGCGCGGCTGCTGGAGAACACCGACTGCGCCTGGTATCCGTTCGCCACGCACGAGGGTCTTGCCGCGCAGGTCGATGGCTGGCTCAACAAGGTGCGCGCCCGCGTGCGCTACGGCGCGATGTGCCCGACCGAGCAGCGTGACCTGTGCGCGCTGCTCGACGACATGCGCTTGGTGAAGGATGCGCACGAGCTGGACATCATGCGCCGCGCGGGCGTCATCAGCGCGCGCGCCCATGTGCGCGCCATGCAGCGCTCGGCCGCCATGCTGCGTGCGGGCGAGGACGTGCGCGAGTACCACCTCGATGCCGAACTGCTGCACGAGTTCCGCCAAAGCGGCGCGCAGTACGTGGCGTACGACTCCATCGTCGCGGCGGGCCACAACGCCTGCGTGCTGCACTACCGCGCGGACAAGGCACCGGTGAAGAAGGGCGAGCTGGTGCTGATCGACGCGGGCTGCGAGCTCGACGGCTACGCGAGCGACATCACCCGCACCTTCCCCGCCGACGGCCAATTCACCGGCCCGCAGCGCGCGCTCTACGATCTGGTCCACGCCAGCCAGGAGGCCGCGATCGCCGTGACCAAGGCCGGCAACCGCTTCAACGACCCGCACGACGCCACCGTCGCCGTGCTCGCGCAGGGCATGCTTGACCTCGGGCTGATCGACCGCAACAAGCACGCCACCGCGCAGGACGTGATCGAGTCGCGCGCCTACTTCCAGTTCTACATGCACCGCACCGGCCACTGGCTGGGCATGGACGTGCACGACTGCGGCAGCTATGTCGAGCCCAGCGAGATCGGCACCGTGAGCGAACGCCGTGACCCGCTCTCGGGCGAGACCATCCTGAACCGCCCGAGCCGCATCCTGCGCCCCGGCATGGTCACGACCATCGAGCCGGGCATCTACGTGCGCCCCGCGCCCGGCGTGCCCGAACAGTTCCACCACATCGGCATCCGCATCGAGGACGACGCGGTGGTCACCGACACCGGCTGCGAGCTGCTCACGCGCGGCGTGCCGGTGAAGGCCGAGGAGATCGAGGCGTTGATGAAGGGGTGAGTCCGCCAGTCGACTCGCCGCCAGAGAGCCGGGTGCCGCGAACAGCGGACCCGGCTCTTTGCTTTGGAGCGCGAATGTGCCAATGCGCCCATGTGCCCATCTGTCGTCATCTTTCTGGAAAACCCTGAGAAAAAACCTGTTCAGGACAAATTTATAGATGCATCCCATTTTGTATGGGACTTCTCAAGTCTTATTGATCAGAATTGCCCCAGCGCCGAAGCTTTGGTTATGTGAATGCGGGATAAATAATATTTACGGGGACAAATATGCGATTGAAATATCAATGGGCGGTTTTGGGGATTCTCGGGGCGGTGGGGTTTTCCGCGCATGCGCAATCGGAATTGAAGATTTCCGGTGTGCTCGATGCGGGTATTCAGAATTACAAGAGCGCCAATGGCAATACGGTGAATCGTCTGCAGAATGGCGCATTTGAAACTTCGCGCATGATCATCTCGGGTTCGGAGGATCTGGGCGAGGGCACCAAGGTCAATTTCATGCTGGAACTGGCGCCCACCGTGGACACGGGCGACACCAGCCGTTTTGGCTTCTTCAACCGCAATGCCTGGCTTGGCCTGTCGGGCAAGCAATGGGGTGAGGTGCGACTCGGGCGGTATCTGACGGGTTCGGCCAATCTGCTGTGCCAGGTCGATCTGCACTGGTGCGGCAGCGGTTTCAACGGAACCGGCATCATGTACAACGGCGATCTGGCGACGGTCGGGCGCTGGATTTCCGGAAGCCCGGGGCGCGGCGGAAACAATAATGAGGGCATTTCCGTATATTCAGGCGGCAATGGAACTGCGGGGAGTGCGGAGTCGAATCGCAAGAATAATGCCATTCAATATGTGAGTCCCCGTATTTCCGGTTTTCAGGGCAAGCTCATGTATGCCATGGGCGAGTTGGGGAAAAATCCCAAGAATGGCTCTGCCGATCATGTTGACGCGACGTTGACCTATCAGAATCAAAATCTTTTCGTCGGTCTCGGATATGCGCAGGTGCGTCCCGATCCGCTGTGGGCGGCCAAGGGCGCACTGACCAGCCTGGGCGGCACCTACAGGTTCGGTGCGCTGCGCGTCGGTGCGATCTACCAGTACGAAACCGCATCCGGCACCTCCGCCAAATGGACGCGCGCCAAGTCCTGGGCTCTGACCAGCGCCTACCGCATGGGCGCGTTCGAGCCCTATCTGAAACTCGGCCAGCACCGCACCAATGGCACAGGCGCCTACGGCATCGTCAACGGAACGGATGCGTTCGTGGTGAATCTGGGCACGCAGTACGCGCTGTCCAAGCGCACCTCGTTCTATGCCGATTTCGTGACCGATCTGAAGGGCAGCGATGGCAATCCCGCCATCTACAAGAATGACACCCGCTCGATCACGGTGGGCATGAAGCACTATTTCTGAGTGAGTGCCGGGCCTGTCGCTGCATTGACCGGCGACAGGCCCTTGGAGACAAAGCATGTTGAATTTGAAGAAGGCGGCACTCGCGAGTGCCATGGCCGTGGGCGCAGCGTTGTCCGGAACCAGCGCGATGAGCGCCGACGGGGCGGCCTATCCGAGCCGTCCCGTGAGCCTCGTGGTGCCGTTCGCACCCGGTGGCGGTGTGGATCTGATGGCGCGCTACATCAGCAAGCGGCTCGAAGGCCGACTGGGCCAACCGGTGATCGTGGAGAACAAGCCCGGCGCGGGCGCTGCGGTCGGAACGGGGGCGGTGGCACGCGCCAGGCCGGACGGACAGACGCTGCTGTTCACCAGCGTGGCGCACGCCATCAACCCCGGGTTCTATCCCAATCTGCCGTTCGATGCGGTCAAGGATTTCACGCCGGTCGGCGCCGTGGCGACCGCGCCCAACGGCATTGCGGCGCGCGCCGATGCGCCGTTCAATACGCTTTCCGAAATGATGACCTACGCCAAGGCCCATCCGGACCAGCTGACCTATGGCGCGATCAGCGGATCGACCACCATGTACCTCGGCATGGCGATGTTCGTGAAGGAAGCGGGGCTGCCCGTGCGCTTCATCCCCTACGCGGGCACGCCCGCCTCGGTGCAGGCGGCGGTGGCGGGTGAGATCGACATGGTCTCGAGCGGCTATGCCTCGTCCGACACCTTCGCCAAGACAGGGCGTCTCAAGATGCTGGCGATCTCCACGGCCAAGCCGAGCGCCATGGCGCCGGGCGTTCCGACGATCGCCGAGGCGGCGCATCTGCCGGGCTTCGAGGTGGTCAACTGGATGGGCATTCTGGCCCCGGCGAATACGCCCGCGCCCATCGTCGAGCGCCTGAACCGCGAGATCAAGGTGATTCTGGACGACGCGGAATCGGAGAAATTCTTCGAGGTGCAGAAGAACGAGCGCTTTCACAGCACGCCCGAGGAGTTCCGCAAGCTGATCGTCACCGACATCCAGCGCTATGGAAAAATCATCCAGGAAACCGGCGCGGCCAAGCAGAAGTGAAGCAGTGAAGATGACCTCCATGCAAGCGAGTACCCCAGTGACCGGCAAGAAGCTGCGCATAGGCATGATCGTGCCGTCGCTCAACACCATCGGCGAAGACGACTTCCGCCGCTATTGCCCCGAGGACGTGGCCTATCACCTGCACCGCATCCGTCTGCGCAAAGAAGGAGGCGTCGTCACCCGCGACAGCCTGCTGCGCGCGCACCTGGAGGCGATCGACGAGGCCGGCTATCTGAAGGATCTGGGCGCGGATGTGATCACCTTCAACTGTACGGGCGCGAGCGTCTCCAACGGCACGCGGGGCGACTGGGCCCTGGCGGAGCGCATGGAGAAGGAGCTGGGCACCCCGTCGTCCAACACCATGGTCGCCATCAAGCGCGCGCTCAAGGCGGTGGGCGCGAAGAAGATCGTGCATGTCTGTCCGTTTGCCGACAAGTTTTCGAACGACGAGCGGGCTTCGCTGGAGGCCGAGGGCTTCGAGATCCTGCAGTCCGTGGGACTCAACTTCGTCGACGCGAGACAGGCCGCGCTGATGCCGCCCGCGCAACTGGTCGAGCACGCGCTGCAATACGCCGTGCCGGGCATGGACGCGATCTTGCTGTCGTGCGCCAACGTGCGGGCCTTCGAGGCCGTGGAGGAGCTGGAGGATCGACTCGGCGTGCCGGTGGTGACGAGCAATCAGGCCGTGCTGTGGGACGTGCTCCGGCAGGTGGGCCGGGGCGACTGCGTGCCGCATGCGGGGCGATTGTTTGAGTGAGAGCGTGTTGACGATCTCCACACGGTCTTGCAGGCGCGGCCTCGGGCGGTCTGCTGCGTTGCAAATCCTCGCAATAGCACGAGCTATTGCTGCGGTTTGCGCCTTGCAGCCCTTCCCGATCCGCATCCTGCAAGCCTCGCGATGAGATCGTCACCACACTCTGAGTACATAGACAGAGGAAGTGCGAGTGCTTTTTTGAGGGACCTGCGGGTCCCTTTTTTCATGGTTTGAGCGTCTTCCGGGGCACCTCCTGCAGCGCGTTGCATTGCATGCTGCGCCGTGACTCAGGGGGCACTGCTTTTTCATTCAGCAAAAATTTATGGATGACCGTTTGAATTGATTGGCCGCTGAAATCGTCCGTTCCTAGAATTGATTCATCAAATTCAGGAGATATGAATGGACAAGGTGCTTTTTGCAGGAACGGCGGTCACCCGGGAAAATGCCATTGGTTCGCTCTACAGAATGGAGCACGGCAAGGAATGGGTAAAGGCGGGTGATATTCCGGACAATGCGGCGGTTCAGGCGATCGTTCAGCATCCGGTCGATGTGAATATCATTTTCGCAGCCACCAGAAAAGGCATTTTTCAGTCGAGGGACAAAGGAGTTTCATGGAGAAATGTATTTTCTCCGGACGGAATCCAGTTCTGGTCGATTGAATTTGATCCGCGTGATGCAAATCACCTCTTTGCGGGTACGGCTCCGATTGGCGTGTTTGAAAGTCGGGATGGTGGAGAAACCTGGGCCGCCTGCGAGGTGAATCATACGGAGCGTTTCAATATCCGCTTTGGCGCCTCGCGCGTGATGCGTCTGGCATTTCATCCGACGAACGACCAGGTGCTCTACGGCATTGCCGAAATCAACGGCTTCATGCTCAGCGAGGACGGCGGGAAGACATGGAATGCGCGCACCGGCGCTCTGGTGGAACTGGCCAAGGACCCGGCGCTCAAGAGCAAGATCGAGACGGACGATGAGGCCGAGGGCATGTTCGACGCGCATGCCATTACCACCTCCCCGGCCAAGCCCGATGCACTTTTCTATCTCTGCCGCATGGGCGTTTTTGAAAGCAACGACCGGGGAAAATCGCTTGAGGATTTGCAGGTGCGCAAATTTGCACCTTTCAGTTATTGCCGTGATCTGCGCGTGGTGGCGGGGAAGCCTGAAAAGCTTTATGCCTGCTTCAGCATTTCATCGCGCAGCGAAGCCGGGGCTGTCTATACCAGCGACGATCTGGGAAAGAACTGGCGCCGCGCCGATTCTCAGGTGAATCCGCAAAGCACGATCATGGGCATCAATGCCCATATCAAGGACGGCAATGGCGTGATTTCCGTGACGCGCGGAGGACAGGTGTTCTATACCTTTGACGGTGCGGACAGCTGGTTTGAAAAGCCATTGCCTGAAAATGCCGGTGATGCATTTTGCGTGGCGATGATCTGATTTTCAGGATTCGAGTGGAGTCATAAAACTATGCGCCTCAACGGCATTATTCGCGCGCTGGAGTCGGGTCCCGGCATCGCATTCACATCGTTCGTGCAGGCCGAGATCGAAAATGCGGTCAATTTCGGTCAGTCGAGCAATGACGGACTGGTGTTCGAGCTCGAACACAACCCATGGGACATCACGGCGCTGCGCAACGCCATGCAGTTTCTGCTGCAGCGCGAGCAGATCGTGAAGATGGGCTCGCTCGCCAATCCGATGACGCCGATGGTGCGCATCCCGGCGAGCGGCAGCGAGATGAACCAGTGGTTCGCCAAGCAGGCGCTGGATCTGGGCGCTTACGGCATCGTCTGGCCGCGCATCAGCAACAGTGCCGAGGCCTACAACGCGGTGGCGGCCTGCCGCTATCCGCGCCTGCCGAGCCGAGATCACTACGAGCCCGGCGGACTTCGCGGCGACGCGCCGATGGCCGCCGCGCGCTACTGGGGGCTGTCGCAGCAGGAGTACTACAAGCGCGCCGATGTGTGGCCGCTGGTGCCCGAGGGCGAGATTCTGGTCGCGCTGATGATCGAGGACGTGCAGGGCGTCAACAACATCGAGACGATGCTCAAGGAGGTTGAAGGCATCGGCGTGCTGCTGATCGGCGAGGGAGACCTCACGCAGGAGCTGGGGTGCCCGCGCGACTATGAGAATCCCGAGCTGCTGCGCCACATGGCGCATGTGCTGGAGGTGGGCAAGGCGTTCAACGTGCCGGTGGGCCACCCGCACATGACCAAGCAGAACGCGCAGAGCATCATCGACCAGGGCTTCCGTTTTCTGATGAGCTACCCGCGTCGCGATTTCTCGGCGCTGGAAGCGGGCCGCAACGCGCTCAAGGCCAAGGAGCAGTGATGGCGGAACGACTCAAGACCGTGCTCGGAAAGCACGGGCAACTGGCAGGCGTGCGCCAGCTCGAGGACATCATGCCGGGTGTGGCGTTCGATTTCGTGGACGTCAAGCGCATGCCCGACGCCTATCGCGACATGGCGCGCACGCAGCCCTACGACATCTGCGAGATGGCGCCGACCATGTACCTCATGGCACTGGAACGTGGCGCACGGATCACCGCGCTGCCGCTGCCGATGACGCGGCGCTTTCGCCATTCGGGCATCAAGAAGCGCAAGGGCCTCGTGATCGACAGTCCCAAACAGCTTGAAGGCCGCAAGGTCGGCGTGCGCAACTATTCGGTGACGGCAGCGGTATGGACGCGCGGCGTGTTCGCCGACGACTACGGACTCGACGCGAGCAAGGTGCAGTGGGTGACGGAAGAGGCCGAGAACCTGGAGGACATGGTGCTCCCCGCGAACGTGACGCGCCTGCCCGAGGGCCGCAAGATCGCCGACGCGATCAACGCGGGCGAGATCGACGTGGCGTTCGATGGTCTGGCCGGAGCGGGCGACGCGGAGGTCGAGATGGAGGAGCTGGTGGCCGATGCGGGCGAGGTCGAGCGTCGCTGGTTCGAGCGCACCGGCATCTATCCGATCCACGGCGTGATCGTGGTGAAGAACGAGGTGCTCGCGCGCCATCCCGGCATCGGGCTGGCCCTGTATGAGCACTGCGTTCGGTCCAAGGACGCCTATCTGCAGGCGCTCGACGCGGTGGTGGAGCCGAGCGGTGACGACAAGCGCTACCGCAAGCTGCGCCAGTACACGGGCGATCCGCTGCCCTATGGTTTCGAGGAGAACCGCACCTCGCTGCAGGCGCTGATCCGCTATGCGCATCAGCAGGGTCTGGTGGGGCGGGAGCTGCGCGCCGAGGACGTCTTCATCGACCCGCGCACGGCAACGGCAGGGGCATTGGCTCGATGGGAATGAGCGGAAGAAAAAAACATGCAGAACGAGAAAATCCAACTCAAGGCGATGTTCGGGACCTATCCCAAGACCGCGCCGCTCAAGGCGGGGCAGGTGAAATCCGACATCGTGCAGCTCGACATCGCGCCGGTGGACACCGCGCAGACCGCGTTCAAGGACGTGGTGCGTGGTCACCTGTTCGACGTGGCCGAGCTGGCCGTGGTCACCTATCTGCTCGCCTTCGACGCGGGGCATCGCTATCTCCTGCTGCCGTTCGTGATGAATGGGGCCTTCCACCACAAGAGCATCTACGCGCGCGCCGACGATGTGTTCGGCCCCGCACAGCTCAAGGGCAAGCGCGTGGCGATGCGTTCGTATTCGCAGACGACGCCCACCTGGGTGCGCGGCATTCTGAACGATGAGTACGGCGTGAAGAGCGCCGACGTGGAATGGTGGAGCCAGCAGGGCGCGCATGTCGCCGAGTACAAGGACCCCGAATGGGTGCGCAGCATGGACAAGGCGCTGAGCCTCGAAGAGGCGCTGCTCGCGGGGCATGTGGACGCCATCATCGCCGGTGGCGCCATCGAGAACAAGGACAGACTGCGGCACATCATCGATGCGCCGCAGGATGCGGCCAAGGACTGGAGCGCGCGCACGGGCGTCGTTCCGATCAACCATGTGGTGGTGGTCAAAGAATCGCTGGTGAAGTCCCATCCCGAGGCGGTTGCGGAAACGTATCGCATGCTCATCGACAGTCGCACGCAGGCGGGTGAAATGCCTGCACCATCGAGCCGTGATCTGCAGCCGTTCGGCTTTGACGCGCTTGACCCATCGCTGCGCAAGGTGATCGACTATGCCTACGACCAGCAGATGATCAAGAAGCGCTACGCGCCCGAAGAGTTGTACGGCGACGTGCGCGCCATTTTGGAAAAGAATCAAGGAGACTAGTCAGATGCCCGGAATCGTATCTTCAGTGGCGTATGTGCGCCTTGGCGCGCCGGACCTCGATGTGCAGGAGCAGTTCCTGCAGAACTTCGGTCTGGTGCGGGCGCAGCGCGACGACAGGCGCTTGTACATGCGCGGCATTTCCGAAGCGCCATTCATTCATGTGACCGAACTGGGCGAGAGCGGCGTGATCGCGGTGGGCTACCACGTGAACCCGGATGTGCCGATCGAGTCGCTTGAGCAGCGCTTTGGCGTCAAGGTCGAGCCCATCGACGAGCCGGGTGGCGGCAAGCGCCTGGTGCTGCACGATCCCAATGGCCTGCGCGTGGAGCTGGTGCAGGGCCAGAGCCGGTTGGACGAGCTGTCGCGCCGCAATCCTTTGCGCGGCAGCGACGGCATCAGCAAGGACCGCGGGCCTTCGCGCATCGAGAAGCTGGTGCACACGGCCTACATGACCACGCGGCTGGCGGACACCATCGCCTGGTATCAGGAGAACTTCGGCTTTCTGCCGACCGACGAGCTGTACTTGGGCGAGCCTGGCAACACGCTGGGCCGCTTCGTGCGCACCGACTGCGGCGAGGACCCGGTCTATCACCATGTGCTGTTCATCTTCCGTGGCGAGAAGAACGGCCTGCACCATGCGTCTTTCGAAGTGGAGCGGGTCGACGAGATCTTCACCGGCGGCGACCACCTGCACGAGCTGAAATACGACCATGTGCGCGGCATCGGCCGTCATGCGCTGGGCAGCCAGATCTTCGACTACTGGATGTCGCCGTTCAACGTCATGCACGAGCACTGGTCATCGACCGAGAAGATGAACGTGCACAGCAGCTTCAACGAAGTCAAGATCGGCTCCGGCATGGTGCACGACAGCGGCGAGGCGCCGCCGGAGCGCTTCGTGAAGCAGGCGTCCCCGATTCTTTCAGGCGGCACGCGATAAGCGGGCGGTGCGCAGGAGGCACAACACATGATCATCGATTGCCACGGTCACTTCACGACCGTTCCCCCCGCCATGCACGCGTGGCGCAAGAAGCAGCTTGAAGGCACGGGTGTGCTGGGTGAGCCGCTCGTCATCTCCGACGACGAACTGCGCGCGGGGCTTGAAGGAAAGCAGGTCCAGTTCCAGCGCGAGCGCGGGCTGGATCTCACGCTGTTCTCGCCGATCGCGGGGCAGATGGGCCACCACCTCGGAACGCCCGAGCAGAGCGTGGAGTGGTCCGAAGTGGCCAACAACCTGATCCACCGCGTCTGCGGCCTGTATCCGCAGAATTTCGTGGGCGTGTGCCAGCTGCCGCAATCCTCGAGCGCGGCGGACTTCGGCATCGCGGCCAGCGTGCAGGAGCTCGAGCGCTGCGTGACGCAGCTGGGTTTTGTTGCCTGCAATCTGAACCCCGATCCGTCGGGCGGCTTCTGGCAGGTGCCGCCGCTCACCGACAAGGCCTACTACCCGCTGTACGAAAAGATGGTGGAACTCGACGTGCCGGCGATGGTGCACGTAAGCAGCTCGTGCAACCCCTGTCATCACCATGTGGGCGCGCACTATCTGAACGGCGACACCTCGGCGTTCATGCAGTTTCTGCTTGCGCCGCAGCTGTTCGAGGACTTTCCGACGCTGCGCTTCGTGATCCCGCACGGCGGCGGCGCGGTGCCCTACCACTGGGGGCGCTACCGTGGACTCGCGCAGGACATGGGGCTCAAGAAGCTGGTCGACGGCGTCCTCAAGAACGTCTACTTCGACACCTGCGTCTACCACCAGGCGGGCATCGACGTGCTCACGAAAGTCGTGCCCACCGAGAACATTCTGTTCGGCTCGGAAATGGTCGGCGCCGTCAAGGGCATCGATCCGGAAACGGGCCACAACTATGACGACACGCGGCGCTACATCGACGGCACGCCGCACCTCTCGCCCGCACAGCGCGAGGCGGTGTTCAAGGACAACGTGCTGCGCGTGTATCCGCGACTCAAGAGCCATCTGGCCGCCGCCGCCGCTCTGGCATAAGCAATTTCAATTTCAGGAGAAACGAAATGGACTTGGGAATCAAGGGCCGGAAGGCGCTCGTCTGCGCCTCCTCGCAAGGGCTGGGCCTGGCCTGCGCCACGTCGCTGGCGCGCGAGGGCTGCGAGGTGTGGATCAATGGCCGCACCGAGGCCAAGCTGGTCGAGGCGGCAGCGCAGATCGAGGCACAGACGGGCAACCGCCCGCACATCGTGGTGGCGGACATCACGCAGGAGTCGGGCCGCGCCGCGCTGCTCGCGGCATGCCCCGACGCGGACATTCTGGTCAACAACAACGCAGGCCCCGAACCCGGCAAGATCGCGGACTGGTCCGACGAAGACTGGCGTGAGGCGGTGGAGGGCAACATGCTCGCGCCCATCATGCTGATCAAGGCCTGCGTGCCAGGCATGCGTGCGCGCAAGTTCGGTCGCATCATCAACATCACCTCGGCGATGGTGAAGTCGCCGAGCGCGACGATGGGACTGTCGGCGGCGGTGCGCGCGGGTCTGACCGCGCTGTCCAAGTCGGTGCAGAAGGACTCGGTGATCGACAACGTCACCATCAACAACATGCTGCCCGAGCGCTTTGACACCGACCGCCAGCGCTTCATGGCCGAGCGCATGTCCACGCGCGAGAACATCACGGTGGAAGAAGCCCGCAAGCGCATCGCCAACACGATCGCGGCCAAGCGTCTTGGCAGGCCCGAAGAGTTTGGCGACGCCTGTGCCTACCTGTGCAGCGCGCAGGCCAGCTTCATCTCCGGTCAGAACCTGCAACTCGACGGCGGCTCCTACGCCGCGTTGATTTGAACCTTCACGAAAGCATTCACTTCATGAAACTCATCAGCTTTGAACATGCAGGCCGCGCGAGCTACGGCGCGGTGGTGGGAGACTCGCAGGTGGTGGACCTGGGGTCGTTTTTTGCGGACCGCCATCCCACGCTGCGCGACCTGATCGCCGCGGGCCTCGAGCAGATCGGCGATCTCGCGCAATACTCGCCAGGTCTGCGGCTGGCCGACGTGAAGCTGCTCAAGCCCATCACCCATCCGGAGCACATCTGGTGCCTCGCGGTGAACTATCTGGAGCACCACAAAGAAGTCGAGTCCGCAGGGCGCGTGCAGGACCTGCCCAAGAAGCCCGCGATGTTCGCGCGCTTCAACGACAGCTTCGTGGCCGAGGGCGAGGCGCTGTGGCACCCCGGCGTGAGCGAGCAGTTCGACTACGAGGGCGAGCTGGCGGTGGTGATCGGCAAGCCGGGCCATCGCATCGCCGCCGAAAACGCGTTCGATCATGTGATGGGCTACACCATCCTGAACGACGGCAGCGTGCGCGACTGGCAGTTCCACACGCGCCAGATCACGCCGGGCAAGAACTTCTACCGCAGCGGCTCGATCGGTCCGTGGATCGTGACGGCGGACGAAGTGGGTGATCCCTACCAGCTGCGCATCGAAACCCGCTTGAACGGCGAGGTGCTGCAGTCGGATCTGACGGATCTCATGCTGCACAAGATCGCGGCGTTCATCGAATACGCATCGACCGTGGCGCCGCTGCAGGCGGGGGACATCTTGGCCACCGGCACGCCGAGCGGCGTAGGGTTTTCGCGTAAACCGCCCATCTGGATGAAGCCGGGCGACGTTTGCGAGATCACAATCGACAGGATCGGCAAACTCACCAATGCGGTGATCGCCTCGTAGTCGAAACGGTCGCTTGGGAAAATCATGGAGCATGGATTTTCACTGCGGGCTATGTGTCCATGATGAACCACCACCTTCCCAACTTCTGGCAGCTCAGAGTCTTTGATTGCGTCGCGACGCTGGAGAACGTCACGCGCGCGGCGCAGGAGCTGCTGCGCACCCAGCCCGCGATCACCACCTGCATCCTGGCGCTTGAGAAGGCGCTGGGCGCAACGCTGTTCGAGCGGCACAAGACCGGCATCTATCTGACGGAAGTGGGCGTGGCCGCGCACATCCGCACCAAGAAGATTCTGGAGTGGCTCGAGGAGACCATGGCGCTGCTGCCGGGCGAGCGCAACATCGCGCCGCTCGCGATTGCGGCGCGCATGACGCGCTCGCAGGTGCAGGCGCTGATCTCCATACACGAGTGCCATTCGTTTCGCGGCGCTGCCGTCAAGCTGGGCGTGACCGATGCGTCGCTGCAGCGCTCCGCACGCACGCTCGAGGCGAACCTTGGGTGCACGCTGTATCGCAACACCGCGTCCGGCATTCGCACCACCGAACTCGCGGACGAACTGGCCGCGCGCCTCAAGCACGCGGAGGCGCAGATCGGCGCGCTGGCCGATGCGATTCGCGGCTTTCACTACCCGCGCAACAAGAGCATCACCCTGGGCGTGATGCTGCTCGATCCGTCGATGCTGCTGGTGAACGCGATGAAGGAGACGCGCGAGCGCTATCCCGACGTGCGCATCTCGGTGATCAGCGGCACCTACGAGCAGCTCGTGAACAAGCTGCTGCGCGAGGAACTGGACTTCATCGTCGGCCTGATCAAGAAGCAGAGCGCGGGCCTTGGCCTCGCGCAGCAGCCGCTCTACAACGAGTCCTACTGCATCGTGGCGCGGCGCGGCCATCCTCTGCACAAGCAGGCGCAGATCACGGTAGCGGATCTGCAGCGGTATCCGTGGATCATTCCACCGGCCGGCTCTCCAAGGCGGCTGGCCTACGAGCACCTGTTCTCCGAGACCACGCTGCCGCCCGCGCAGATCGAGACCTACTCGCTGTCCACCATGCGCATCACGCTTGCGGACTCGGACATGCTCACCGTGCTCAGCTGGGTCGAGGTCTTGAGCGAGCGGCACTTCGGCCTGCTCGCTCCCCTGTCGTTCGACTTTGAATGCGAGGAGCCGGCCGTCGGCATCAGCAAGGTGCAGGGCAAGCTGCTCAACGAATCCCAGCAGTATTTCATCGACGCGTTCGCGAAGAATGCGGCCGTTCTGCGCCGCGCCTGAACCCGGCCGCATGCCGTGCAGCGATTATTTATGGCTGCCCGCCGAGTTCTTATCAACTGTTGATCAGGTGATGACTAGCATTGCCTGGGTCATCTTTTTATTACCGCAAGGTTGAGTATGAAAATTGTGGACGCACAGGTCCATCCGTGGTCGGCGGGGGAGTCGACTGGACACCATCGACGCGAGCCGATCGACGAATCCGTATTGCTTCACGAAATGGCGACGGCGCATGTCGACCGCGTGGTGCTGGTGCCCCCGCTGTGGGATCCGAACGGAAATGAATACGCGCTGCAGATGGCCGCGCGGCATCCCGAGAAGTTCTCCGTCATGGGCCTGCTCGATCCCGCACGCGCCGATGCGGCACGCGCCCTCAGCGAGTGGCACGGCCAGCCGCACATGCGCGGCGTGCGCTTTCTGCTGAATACGCCGGAGCGGCTGCAGCCGTATCTCGATGGTCTGCTCGATCCGCTGTGGTCGGTGGCCGAGGAGGCCGGCGTGCCGGTGGCGCTGCTGATTCCCGGACATCTGGAGATCGCGCATGAGGTGGCGTCCCGCCATCCGCGCCTCTCGCTCATCGTCGACCATCTCGGCGTGCCGCGCGCGTCGGTGGGGCCGGTCGCGTTCAAGCATCTGCCGCAGTTGCTGGAGCTGGCGCGTCACCCCAATGTGCGCGTGAAGGCGGTGGGCGTGGGCGACTATGCGCTCGATCCCTATCCCTTCCGTTCGCTTGAAGCACCGCTCGCGCAGGTGTTCAACGCGTTCGGTGCGGAGCGTGTGCTGTGGGGCAGCGATCTGAGCAGGTTGCACCATCCCTACGCGCAATGCGTGACCCATTTCCGTGAACAGCTGCCGTTTCTGAAAGATGGCGACGTCGATCGCGCAATGGGGCAGAACCTGCTGGACCTGCTGAACTGGCAGTGATCCGGACAACGACAAAACAAGGAGACAGACATGCATCACCACACCATCCATCGCCGCCGTTTCGGCGGACTCGTGGCCGCCGCCGTGGCGTCCATCGCCGCACCGCATACTGCCTTTGCCACCGAAGAAAAAATCGGCATGGCGCGCATCGTCATCGGGGTGCCTGCGGGCTCGCTGGTCGACAACGTCGCGCGTCAGGTGGCCGAGGTCATCAAGCCCGGCTACGCCGTCAACAGCATGGTCGAGAACAAGACCGGCGCGGGCGGCATGATCGCGGTGAGCTACATGAAGTCGCTTGCCAAGGACGGCAGCAACATCTACGTGGGCGTGTCCTCGCCGATCACCGTCTATCCG
Organism: Diaphorobacter caeni; assembly: GCF_015354245.1. GTDB lineage: Bacteria > Pseudomonadota > Gammaproteobacteria > Burkholderiales > Burkholderiaceae_C > Diaphorobacter_A > Diaphorobacter_A caeni. The sequence goes on along the minus strand of NZ_JADKYZ010000004.1, from coordinate 40,758 downwards.
GTCACCTACAAGAAGCTGGCCTACGACCCCGACAAGGATCTGATCACGGTCGGCAGCCTGGGCGCGTTCGACCTCGCGCTGGCCGTGGGGCCGCTGGTGCCCGCCAGCGTGAAGGACCTGAAGGGCTATTTCGAATGGTGCAAGCAGAACCGCGCCCAGGCCAACTTCGGGTCGCCGGGTGCGGGCTCCATGCCGCACTTCGTGGGCAGCATGACGGCGCGCACGGCAGGTGCGGAAGTGAACCATGTGCCGTACCGCGGGCCGGGGCCTGCGGTGATCGATCTGCAGGGCGGACTGGTGTCCGCCGTGGTCGTGCCGCTGGAAGACGTGAGCGAGTTCGCGGCGGCGGGCAAGATACGCATTCTCGGCACGACGGGTGAGGAGCGCAGCCGTTTCGTGCCGAACGTGCCGACGTTCAAGGAGCAGGGCTTTGGCGAGTACGCGCGCAGCGTGTGGATTGCCGTGTTCGCTCCCGCAGGCACGCCGGATGCGGTGGTGGCGAATCTGCGCAGGACGTTGAAGCAGGCGCTGACCGATCCTGCCGTTCAGGCGACGATGGGTCGTCAGCTGCAGAAGGCGCAATGGGGCGAGCCGGAGGCGCTCAATGCCGTCATCGTGCAGGAGCGCGCGAGTTGGAAGAAGGCGGTTCAGGCGCTGAATTTCACGCCCGAATCCTGATTCGACGCGTCACGGCATCCGCGTCTCCATCTCCGAATCCCGCTCCACAGCGGGTGCGTAGACGCGGCTGACGACGGGCTTGGTGACGGTCGCGAGCAGGCTGAATTGCTGGCTGGGCGGGAGCAGTTCCTGGATCGCGTCGAACAGCTTCGCCGGGGCCATGCCCTTGCTGAGCAGCCGCTCGACCTGGGGCTCGTCGGTGGTCCAGTCACTGCGCGCCAGGGCGCGGAGGGCGATGTCTTCGTCCATCAGGCGACTGTGGATGAAGACGAGGTCGTGCTGCACCAAGTCCCATTCGCGTGCGGTGATCGAGCCGCCCTGCAGCAGATGGTCCTTGAGCGCGCCGTCGAGCGCGTCGAGCAGCGACGTGCGGTGGTCTTCGTAGCCCATGCGCCATTGGGTTTCACTGAGTTCGGGGGGCTTCTGGCCGATGCGCTCGGCGTCCTTCAGCGCGCGCGTGCGGTATTCGTCGAAGGTGGGCAGGGGGCGCGCGAGCTGGAAGTCGGTGCACTCGGCGTAGAAGCGGGTGTTGAGCGCCTTGAGGTTTTTGGGCGTGACGTGGATGACGCCCGACGCCACGGGCTGCTCGCGCATCCATGTCACGATCTCGCGTGCCGATGCGCCGAGCGGGAACTGCTGGTAGCGCATTTGCGGAGGATAGTTGTCGGGGCGGTAGTACGGGTTCGTGCCTGCGCCGAGCACGCTGCCGTCTTCATAGAAACGGATCACGTCGATGCTGGTGAACTGGTCGCCGCATTCCAGGATCAGCGCGAGCGTGCCGTCCTTGTGGTGCGCTCCGCTCCACAGATGCAGATAGGGCATCTCGGGAATGACGTAGCGGCCGGTCGAGCGGTACGAGAGCGCCTTGAATTCGTGCATGTACTCCTTGACCAGCGGATCACGGAACTCGACCTGTTCCAGCTCCATGGTGATGCGCGGCGCGATGGGCGCGACGCCTGCCTTCATGTTGGCGGCGGCGGCTTTCACCATGCCGTTCAGATGGCGCTTGAAATACGCCCTGAGGCCGTATTTGAGGAACAACGCCAATGCCAGAAGACACAGCAGTACGGTGACCAGCACCGTCATCATGGTGGACAGCATTCTCTCCCCTGCGATTGCTTGTGTTTCGATTAATTAATGTCCCAATAATGATAGTTTTATTGTTATTTGTCACGTTTTGATTTGTAGTCGGGCGGCGCGGCTTCGCGTGGGGGATTGGTGCGCCTGCGCAACGCCCGGAGCGAAGGATGCAGCAAAATTCTTGCTATCGTGGATATGCGTCGTTAGACTTTCCCTCCTGTTCCGTGCGCAATGCACCGGACTTCTTTCTTTTTCCCGTCACCTCAAACGCAAGGAGCAGCATCATGAACAAGACTGCAGAACAACAAAAAGACCGCATCGTTTGCCGCGTGAACGAGGTGGCCGCGCAGGCCTGAGTTTTTCCTTTTCTCTTTCTTCGTCTTCTTCATCGCTTGCCGAACGCTTTGGGCGTTTGCGCATGGATGAGCCCGTTGGGCGCTGATTCGCATCCGTCGAATCGCGCCCGGGTCTGACTGACAGAGCACTTCCGGACTGCCCGCCGCTCGCGTTCATCGCGACACGCGCACGCATGTTTTCGCGCCGCCCGCCCTTTGAAAAGGGTGGGGCCGCGCGAAGGATTTCTCCTGTTCAGATTTCATTCCTATGGGCACTACCCAATTTCAAAATCAGCAAGGCGATGCGCAGGTTCGCGTCTTCGCCGGCGAGCGTGTGTGGCTTGAAGACGCCGCGCTCGAACAACTTCGCACCACGGCACGGCTCGCGCACATCCGCGCGGCCGTGGGCCTGCCGGATCTGCATCCGGGTCGCGGCTATCCCGTGGGGGCGGCGTTCTTTTCCGCCAACCATTTCTATCCCGCTCTGGTGGGTGGAGACATCGGCTGCGGCATGGGGCTGTGGCGTACCGATCTTCGCGCGCATTCCGCATCGGCCAGCAAGTTCGAAAAGCAGCTTGGCAACATCGACGGCCCGCTGCCGGACGCGCTGATGGACGATGCGCTGCGGCAGCTTGACGGCATCGCCATCGATCACCTGCCGGCCACGCGCGAGATGCTCGCCAAGAGCCTTGGCACGATCGGTGGCGGCAACCATTTTGCGGAGCTGCAGGTGGTCGATGAGGTCTACGCAAAGGACGACGAGCGCATCGACAGAAAGCGCGTGCATCTGCTGGTGCACAGCGGCTCGCGCGGGCTCGGCGGGGCGATTCTGCGCCAGCATGTGGAGCGCTTTGGTCACGCCGGGCTGTCCGCCGATTCCGGCGCGGCGCGCGAGTACCTCGCCGAGCATGACGCGGCGCTCGATTTCGCGTGCCTGAACCGCATCTGGATCGCGCGGCGCATTCTGCAGGCCATTCGTGCGGAGGCCGAGCTGCTGCTCGACGTGAGCCACAACCATGTGCTGCCCGCGAGGATCGATGGCGTGGACGGCTTTCTGCATCGCAAGGGCGCGACGCCCGCCGATCAGGGGCTGGTGATGATTCCGGGCTCGCGCGGCGACTACAGCTATCTGGTGGAGCCGGCTGTGGACCGTCACGAGGCGCTGGATTCGCTCGCGCACGGCGCGGGTCGCAAATGGGCGCGCACCGACTGCATGGGGCGACTGGCGCACAAGTTCAAGTCGGACGAACTGCGCAAGACCAAGTTCGGCAGCACGGTGATCTGCAATGACAAGGAACTGCTCTACGAGGAGGCCCCTCAGGCCTACAAGGATGTGGATTCGGTCGTCGCGGCGTTGGTGGATGCGGGACTGGTGCGCCTCGTCGCGCGCTTCAGGCCGCTGCTCACCTACAAGAAAGGAGCGATGGCCGCATGCTGCTGACGTTGGTACAGATCACGGCCGCACAAGGACCGGCCGAATGTGAGCGCGCGGTGGACATGACGTTGCGCGCGATGCTGCGGGATGCGCCGAAACACCATGTCGAACTGCAGCTTGTGGAGGAGAACGCCACGGCTTGCGGATACAAGTCGGTGCTGCTGCAGGTGCGCGGCGAGCCGGCGAGCGCGTGGCTTGCGCAGTGGGAGGGCAGCGTGCAGTGCGTGTTCGAGAGCCCGTTCCGGCCGGGGCACCGGCGCAAGAACTGGTTCGTGGGCGTGCGGCGCTGCGAGGTGCCGGAGCTCGACGCGACGCTGGACGAGCGCGATCTGCGCTTTCAGGCCTGCCGCGCGTCGGGCAAGGGCGGGCAGCACGTGAACACCACGGACTCCGCCGTGCACGCGACGCATCTGCCGAGCGGCATTGCCGTCAAGGTGATGACCGAGCGCAGTCAGCATGCCAACAAGCGACTGGCGCGTGCGCTGATCGCGATGAAGCTGCAGCAAATGGCCGAGCAGAGCGCCGATGCCGCGCGGCACGACCGCAACCAGCAGCACTGGTCGCTGGAGCGGGGCAATCCGGTGCGGGTGCTGCGGTGATGGCCGTGGCGGCGGCGCTCGATGCGCGGTGCTGATAAGGTAATGTCGCTTTTGCCTGAAACGGGTGGAATTCGTACCCGCGATGTAACTCGTTTTGTGCAAAAATTGAAACTCGATTACACAAACCAATGAGAGACTGATGGTCAACCATATCCGCCGCGCTACCAAGATTGTTGCCACCCTGGGCCCCGCTTCCAGCGATCCGGCTCTGTTGGAGAAGATGATTGCCTCGGGCCTGAACGTGGTGCGGCTGAACTTCAGCCACGGCAAGGCGCAGGACCACATCGATCGTGCCGAGATGGTGCGTGCCGCCGCGCAGCGTGCCGGTCGCGAGGTGGCCATCATGGCCGACCTGCAGGGCCCGAAGATCCGCGTCGGCAAGTTCGCCGAAGGCAAGGTGATGCTGGAGGACGGCGCGGCCTTCGTGCTGGACGCTTCGCGCGCCGAGCTGGGCGACATCAACGGCGTGGGCCTTGACTACAAGGAGCTGCCGCGTGACGTGCGTCCCGGCGACACGCTGCTGCTCAATGACGGCCTGATCGTGCTCGAAGTGACGGCGGTGCGCGGCGATGCGGTGCACACGGTGGTGAAGATCGGCGGCGAGCTCTCCAACAACAAGGGCATCAACAAGCAGGGCGGCGGCCTCACGGCGCCCGCCCTGACCGCCAAGGACATGGAGGACATCAAGACCGCGATGAGCTTCCAGGCCGACTACGTGGCCGTGAGCTTTCCCAAGAACGCGACTGACATGGAGATGGCGCGCCAGCTCTGCTACGTGGCGGCGGCCGGCACCGGCCATCGCCCGGGGCTCGTCGCCAAGATCGAGCGCGCCGAGGCGGTGCCGCTGCTCGAGGAAATCCTGCGCGCCTCCGACGGCATCATGGTCGCCCGTGGCGATCTGGCGGTCGAGGTGGGCAACGCCGCCGTGCCGGCGCTGCAGAAGAAGATGATCAAGATGGCGCGTGACATGGACAAGTTCGTGATCACCGCGACCCAGATGATGGAGAGCATGATCACCAACCCGGTGCCGACCCGCGCCGAGGTGAGCGACGTGGCCAACGCCGTGCTCGACGGTACCGACGCGGTGATGCTGAGCGCCGAAACCGCCGCTGGCCGCTATCCGCTGGAGACCGTGCGGGAGATGGCGACGATCTGCGCCGCCGCCGAGGCGGCCGAGGATCCGGACCGCGACGATGATTTCGACGGCCAGACGCTGGGCCGCATCGACCAGTCGATCGCCATGGGTGCCCTGTTCACCGCCCACCATCTGGGCGCCAAGGCGATCGTGGCCATGACGGACTCGGGCTCCACCGCGCTGTGGATGAGCCGTCACCGCATCCACATTCCGATCTACGCGCTCACGCCCAAGGTGGCGACGCAGCGCAAGATGGCGATGTACCGCAACGTGCGCCCACTCCTCATGGACACCAGCGCCGACCGCGACACCGCGCTCGAGCAGGCGGAAAACCACCTCAAGATGCGCAACATCGTCCAGCAGGGTGATCTCTATGTGATCACCTGCGGCGAGCCTATGGGTGCGCCGGGCGGGACGAATATGCTGAAGATCTGCCGCGCGCAGTAAGCGCGAGGCGACGGGCCGCGAGGGCCGTGATGCTGGCGGTGGCGATTCCCAGAATCGCGCCGCTGAGGATGTCGGAGGGCGAGTGCAGACCGAGGCACACGCGGCTCCAGCCGATGGCCAGCGCGCAGACCCAGACGAGGGCGATGGCTGTGCGCCCGCGCGGGGTCGCACGGATGAGCGTGGACAGCAGAAGGCCCTGAGCCAGCGCAAATGCCTGCGTCGCGTGCATGCTCGGAAAGGACGCGCGCTCGGCATGCGCGATCCACTGGATGCCCCAGTCAAGCTGCGAAGGACGCGGCATGGGCCAGTGCTGGCGGATGGCGTAGGCAATGAGCGCCGCCGCCCCGATGCCGAGCACGGTCACCAGCAGGTCGCGTTGCACGGGTGCTGGCGCAAACATCAGCGCGCCGATGATCGTGCCCCCCAGCACCATGGGCAGAACCAGCGTCAGCCATTTGGCGAGGCCCACGATCGCGGCGGGCGTCGACGCGTCGGCGTTCAGAAACAGGAAAAGCGAATGATCGAGCGGCAGCATGGCGGATGGACGGTGGATATCGTCACGGATGAAAACTGCTGGCGAATCTATTCCTTCAATATGAAGACAGTCTGAACGAGCCGTGAAACTTATAAGTACGCGGATTCGCCTCAGGAAACACCTGCATTCGGCTCAACTTGGCGCATGGCGCTAAAATGAAGAGTTACCAACCGGTTACCAACGGTCGCCCGCGCTGCGACGACCGTCGGAATGCCCCGCAGGCCGGTTGAAGTCGATCCATAAACTCTTCAACGGAACAACCCCATGCCTCTCGTCTCGATGCGCGAACTGCTCGACCATGCTGCTGAAAACGGCTATGGCATCCCAGCTTTCAACGTGAACAACCTGGAACAGGTGCAGGCCGTGATGGCGGCTGCGGACGAAGTGGGTGCTCCCGTCATCCTGCAGGCCAGCGCCGGTGCCCGCAAGTACGCCGGTGAATCCTTCATCAAGCACCTGATCCAGGCGGCCGTTGAAGCCTACCCCCACATCCCGCTGGTGATGCACCAGGATCACGGCACGTCGCCCGCCATCTGCCAGGGCGCGCTGAACCTGGGTTTCGGCTCGGTGATGATGGACGGCTCGCTGCGTGAAGACGGCAAGACGCCCGCGGACTTCGACTACAACGTGGAAGTGACCCGCAAGGTCGTGGAAATGGCGCACAAGATCGGCGCGACCGTCGAGGGCGAGCTTGGCTGCCTTGGTTCGCTGGAAACCGGTCTGGCCGGCGAGGAAGACGGCGTGGGCGCCGAAGGCGTGCTGGACCACTCCGCGCTGCTGACCGACCCCGAAGAAGCCGCCCAGTTCGTCAAGGCCACCCAGCTGGACGCGCTGGCGATCGCCATCGGCACCAGCCACGGCGCCTACAAGTTCTCGCGCAAGCCCACAGGCGACATCCTGTCGATCCAGCGCGTCAAGGAAATCCACGCCCGCCTGCCCAACACCCACCTGGTGATGCACGGCTCGTCGTCGGTGCCTCAGGACCTGCTGGCGATCATCAACCAGTTCGGCGGCAAGATGAAGGAAACCTACGGCGTGCCCGTCGAGGAAATCCAGGAAGCCATCAAGTTCGGCGTGCGCAAGATCAACATCGACACCGACATCCGTCTGGCCATGACCGGCGCGGTGCGCAAGTTCCAGGCCGAGAATCCGGACAAGTTCGACATGCGCGAGTGGATGAAGCCTGCCCGTGAAGCCGCCAAGCAGATCTGCAAGCAGCGCTATGTGGAATTCGGCTGTTCTGGTCAAGCTTCCACGATCAAGGGCGTGCCGCTGACCGAAATGGCTGCAAAATACGCTGCCGGCTCGCTCAAGCAAGTCGTGAACTGATATCGAATCTACCTTTTCTGCTCCAGTGGAAAGTGCCGAAACCCGGCGTCTTGAAAAAGGCGCCGGGTTTTGCTTTTTGAGCGCGCAATCCAATGTCGTTTCAACGATATTGATTAGGGTTACCCCTTGGTTTTTGGGTTTTTTGGCACAGTTTTTGTCAGCTTTTTGCCCACTTTCACTGCAGTCGAGGAAGAGTCGAGCAGAATGCACGGCAGTTTCTGCCGCTGCCATCTCGCCGGATTACCGTCCGGTTGGAGACTGACTGCAGCCGCCATCGTTTGGACAATTGCCAGCTTGATCCTGGCACGAGGGGGATGACCCTGAGCATGTTTGCGTGCCCTGAGTGACTCGGGCGCGCCCGGACGCTGCAGGGCACTCCAGGTAAAAGAATTCAAAACTCCAGGAGATACCATGTTGATAGGTGTGCCAGCCGAGACGGTGGCGAGGGAAGCGCGGGTCGCAGTGACCCCGGAGACGGTCAAGAAGCTCAAGGCCCAGGGTCATCAGATCCGGGTGCAGAGCGGTGCAGGCGTTGCCGCCAGCGTGACCGACGAGGCCTACGCGGCTGCGGGGGCGGAAATCGTGGATCTGAACGCCGCTTGGGGCGCGGATCTGGTTCTCAAGGTGCGTGCGCCGGGCGAGGCTGAAATGCCGCTGCTCAAGGTCGGCACGACGGTGGTGGGCATGCTCAACCCGTTCGATGCCGCAGGGCTGCAGCGCATGGCGGCCGGCAACGTGACCGCCTATGCGCTCGAAGCAGCGCCGCGCACCACGCGCGCCCAGAGCATGGACGTGCTCTCGTCGCAGGCCAACGTGGCGGGCTACAAGGCCGTCATCATGGCGGCGGACCGTTACCAGCGCTTTTTCCCCATGCTGATGACCGCAGCGGGCACCGTCAAGGCGGCGCGCGTGGTGATTCTTGGCGTCGGCGTGGCGGGCCTGCAGGCGATTGCGACCGCCAAGCGCCTGGGCGCCGTGATCGAGGCGAGCGACGTGCGCCCGAGCGTCAAGGAGCAGGTCGAGTCGCTGGGCGGCAAGTTCATCGACGTGCCGTTCGAGACACAGGAAGAAAAAGAAGCAGCCGAAGGTGTCGGCGGTTATGCCCGTCCCATGCCCGAGAGCTGGCTGGCGCGCCAGCGTGCCGAGGTGGCCAAGCGCGTGGCGCAGGCCGACGTGGTGATCACGACGGCGCTCATTCCCGGACGTGCCGCCCCGGTGCTGGTGACTGAAGAAATGGTCAAATCCATGAAAGCCGGATCGGTCATCATCGATCTGGCGGCGGCACAGGGCGGCAACTGCCCCCTGACCGAGGCGGACCGGACCGTCGTCAAGCATGGAGTGACCCTTGTGGGAGAGACCAATTTGCCCGCGCTGGTCGCGGCGGACGCGTCGGCACTGTACGCTCGCAACGTTCTGGACTTTCTCAAACTCATCATCGACAAGGACGGCAAGCTGCACATCAACCGCGAGGACGACATCGTGGTCGCCTGTCTGGTGGCCCACGAAGGTGCCGTCACCCGCCAATAGGCTGATGCTGCCTGCCGCCTGTTCGGGATAGCAAGGATTTTGGTTTTTCATGTTGAAGATTTCTGTGCGTACACGCTCCGCGCTGGCCCTTGCGGCCGTCGCGGCTTCCGCGATGTTTCTGACCGCCTGCGCGCCGATGGAGCCCAACCTGGTGAAGGTGGGGCGCTCCGATCTGCAGTTGCCCCCGGGCGACTGGGAGCGCATCGATCAGGGCGCGGACGCACTCTTCAACGTGTTGCCGGACGACGTCTCGCACGATCTGCCCATGCGCACCCAGGCCGTCGGCCTGCGTGGCCCGCAAAGCGAAATGCTGGCCGTGATCGTCGTGCAGACCAACGCCACCAATGATCCTCGCGACACCACTTTGTGGAGCCACACCTGTCCCGTTCAAAAGGGCGTGCAGGTCGACGACTTCGCAAAGGGCAGCCCGATCCGCATTGACTGTCTGCGCTTCAAGCGACGCGCGGACAACGAAGAGTTCCTGACGAAGAATCGTCCAGTTCTGGAAAAGTGGGTCAAGCAACACAACGCTGAACCCCTTGCGCCATATTCGCACGTGTCCTACCGGTACGCGACTGCGGAAGGCGGCTACCTGCTGGTGGAAGCCCTTGTTGACCAACGCCTGCTGCGGCCAAAAACCGTGGGCACGGACCAATTCCTTTCAGCGGGCAAGCCCGCGCAGGAATGGCTCGACAACTTTGTGCAAGCCGCCAAGAACAGTGTTGCCATGCTGGATGGCCGATTCGTCGTACCGCCATTTCCCGTACCGCTTCCTCAATGACCGCATGCGGGACGCGCGCTGAACAAGAAACAAGGCGCGCGATCCCGCAGAAGGTGTGGGGGAGCACCTGATACAAGAATCAAGGAGAACGCTCATGGAGTCCGTTTCCCCAACCCTGATCAATCTGATCATTTTCGTGCTCGCCATCTATGTGGGCTATCACGTCGTCTGGACGGTCACGCCCGCCCTGCACACCCCGCTCATGGCGGTGACCAATGCCATCTCGGCGATCGTGATCGTGGGCGCGATGCTCGCGGCCGCGCTCACCGAGACCACCCTTGGCAAGACCATGGGCGTGCTCGCCGTGGCGCTGGCCGCGGTCAACGTGTTCGGCGGCTTCCTCGTCACCCGGCGCATGCTGGAGATGTTCAAGAAGAAGGAGCGCAAGGCCGCTCCCGCTTCGGCTGACGCGAAGAAGGAGGCATGAGCATGAGCATGAATCTGGTCACGCTGCTGTACCTCATCGCCAGCATCTGCTTCATCCAGGCCTTGAAGGGCCTCTCCCACCCCACCACCTCGATCCGCGGCAATGTCTTCGGCATGGTCGGCATGGCGATCGCGGTCGTCACCACGGCCGCGCTGATCTACAAGCTCGCGGGCGAGAGTGCGCAAGGGCTGGTCTACGTGCTCGGCGGCCTGGTCGTCGGCGGCGGCATCGGTGCCTACATGGCCAACCGCGTCGAGATGACCAAGATGCCCGAACTCGTCGCCTTCATGCACAGCATGATCGGCCTCGCCGCAGTGTTCATCGCGGTCGCGGCGGCGGTCGAGCCCTGGGCCTTCGGCATCACCGGCCACAACTCGCCGATCCCGCACGGCAACCGTCTGGAGCTCGCGCTCGGCGCGGCCATCGGCGCGATCACCTTCAGCGGCTCGGTCATCGCGTTCGGCAAGCTCTCGGGCAAGTACAAGTTCCGCCTGTTCCAGGGCGCTCCCGTGCAGTTCAAGGGCCAGCACATGCTGAATCTGGCGCTCGCTCTGGCGCTGGTGTTCTTCATCGTGGGCTACACCGTCAGCGAGGCGCGCATCGACATGTGGCTGCTGATCGCGCTGGCGTTCGTTCTGGGCGTGCTGATCATCATCCCGATCGGCGGTGCGGACATGCCGGTCGTGGTCTCGATGCTCAACAGCTACTCCGGCTGGGCGGCCGCCGGCATCGGCTTCTCGCTCAACAACAGCATGCTGATCATCGCGGGCTCGCTCGTGGGCAGCTCGGGCGCGATCCTGAGCTACATCATGTGCAAGGCGATGAACCGTTCGTTCTTCAACGTGATTCTGGGCGGCTTCGGCGGTGACGCGGCAGCGGCCACCGGCGGCAAGGCCGAGCAGCGTCCGGTCAAGAGCGGCAGCGCCGACGACGCGGCCTTCGTGCTGAGCCAGGCCGAAACCGTGGTCATCGTTCCAGGCTATGGTCTGGCCGTCGCCCGCGCGCAGCACGCGGTCAAGGAACTGGCCGCCAAGCTCACGGAAAAGGGCATCAACGTGAAGTACGCGATCCACCCGGTGGCAGGTCGCATGCCCGGTCACATGAACGTGCTGCTGGCCGAGGCCGAGGTGCCTTACGACCAGGTCTTCGAGATGGAGGACATCAACGGCGAGTTCGGTCAGGCCGACGTGGCGATCATTCTGGGCGCCAACGACGTGGTGAATCCTGCTGCGCACACCAAGGGCAGTCCCATTTATGGCATGCCGATTCTGGAAGCCTACAAGGCCAAGACGGTCATCGTGAACAAGCGGTCGATGGCCGCGGGGTATGCGGGGCTCGACAACGAACTGTTCTACATGGACAAGACGATGATGGTGTTCGGGGATGCCAAGAAGGTGGTGGAGGATATCGGCAAGGCTGTCGAATAGCTCTTTCCATTGCGTTGGAACAGGCCGTGCGGTGCTTTGGTGCCGCGCGGCCTTTTTGTTTTTGCTGCCGTGGAGGTGTCGTTGTGGATGCGACGGGTTCGCATTTGGTGCTTCCTTGAGAAAAAGCGAACGATCGTGCAGAAATTTGCGTTTTTCTAGGGTAATCCAGACTCCAGAATCGTCTCGGGCGCTGGACAATGCCCAAGATTTACACATTTTTTTGCATCAGACTTCGACTATTCAGGAGACCCCAGCATGACAGATCGCCCCTGGCTCAGCGCTTATCCGCCTGGCGTGCCATCCGATATCGACCCGTCCCAGTATGAGTCACTGGTCGAGCTCATGGAGCAGGCGTTCAGAGACTACGCGGGCCGTTCGGCGTACAGCTTCATGGGCAAGGAGATCTCCTATGCCGATACCGATGCCGAAAGTCGTCAGCTTGCGGCCTACCTGCAGTCGCTGGGGCTGGTGAAGGGGGATCGCGTGGCGATCATGATGCCGAACGTGCCGCAGTATCCGGTGGCGGTGGCGGCAATTTTGCGTGCGGGGTTCGTGGTGGTGAACGTCAACCCGCTGTACACCCCGCGCGAGCTGGAGCATCAACTCAAGGATTCGGGCTCCAAGGCCATCATCATCATCGAGAACTTCGCTGCGACGCTGCAGGCCTGCATGGCAAGCACGCCCGTCAAACACGTGGTGCTGGCGACGATGGGTGACCGCATGGGGTTTCTCAAGGGCATGGTGATCAACTACGTCGTGCGCAACGTGAAGAAGCTGGTGCCGCAGTTTTCGCTGCCGGGCGCGGTGCGCTTCAACGATGCGCTGGCGCGCGGAGCCAAGGCCAGTTTCAGCAAGCCCGAGATCCATCCCGAAGACATCGCGTTGCTGCAGTACACCGGCGGCACGACCGGCGTCTCCAAGGGCGCGGTGCTGCTGCACCGCAACATCATCGCCAACGTGCTGCAGTCCGAGGCGTGGAACGCGCCGGTCATGAGCAAGGTGCCGCAAGGCGAGCAGCCGACCCACATCTGCGCATTGCCGCTCTATCACATCTTCGCGTTCACGGTGAACATGATGCTGTCGATGCGCACCGGCGGCAAAAGCATTCTGATCCCCAATCCGCGCGATCTGGCGGCGGTGCTCAAGGAACTGTCCAAGCAGACCTTCCACAGCTTCCCGGCGGTGAACACGCTGTTCAACGGGCTGGCCAACCATCCCGACTTCGACACCGTCAACTGGAAGAACCTCAAGTGCTCGGTGGGCGGCGGCATGGCGGTGCAGGGCGCGGTCGCCAAGCTCTGGCTCGAGAAGACCGGCTGCCCCATCGTCGAGGGCTACGGCCTGTCCGAAACCAGTCCGTCGGCAAGCTGCAATCCGGTCACGTCCAAGGAGTTCTCGGGCACCATCGGCGTGCCGATTCCAGGCACCTACATGAAGCTGATCGACGACGAGGGTCGCGACGTGATCCTCAAGAGCACTCCCGGCGAGATCGCGATCAAGGGGCCGCAGGTCATGGCCGGCTACTGGCAGCGTCCCGATGAAACCGCCAAGGTCATGACCGAGGACGGTTACTTCAAGACCGGCGACATCGGCATCATCGATGACCGCGGGTTCTTCAAGATCGTCGACCGCAAGAAGGACATGGTGCTGGTGAGCGGCTTCAACGTCTATCCGAACGAGGTCGAGGAAGTCATCGCGATGATGCCGGGCGTGCTCGAGTGCGCCGTGGTCGGCGTGCCCGACGAGAAGACCGGCGAGGCGGTGAAACTGGTGATCGTGAAGAAGGACCCGAGCCTCACCGAGGCGCAGGTCAAGGAGTTCTGCCAGAACAACCTCACCGGCTACAAGCGCCCGCGCGTCATCGAGTTCCGCGACAGCCTGCCCAAGACACCGGTCGGCAAGATCCTGCGCCGCGAACTGCGCGACAAGAAATGACATGACCCGGCGCGGCCCGCAGCGTGACTTGCCGCGATAATCCCCGGCTTTGCCAGTTGTTTGTCCGGGGAACTTTGACGTGTCGACCATCGCCATCTTGAGCGCGCTGCCGCAGGAACAGGGCAGCCTTGTTGCCGCACTTCAGCAGTCAGAAAAAATCACGCATGCGGGCCGCACGTTCTGGCGCGGAACGCTGCACGGCCATGCGGTCGTGCTGGCCCTGTCGGGCATCGGCAAGGTCGCGGCAGCCACCACTACCACGGCGCTGATCGAGCGCTTCGGAGCCGGGCGCATCGTATTCACCGGCGTCGCGGGCGGCCTGGGCGCCCACGTGCAGGTGGGCGACGTGGTGGTCGCGCAGGACTATCTCCAGCACGACATGGACGCCTCGCCCATCGTCGATCGCTGGCTCGTGCCCGGTTATCCACAGATCCGCATGGCCTGCGATCCTTCGCTGACCGAGGCGCTGCTTGCCGCCACGCGCGCAACCGTCGAGCGCGACAGCCACCAGATCGACTGGCCTTCCCTTGGCATGGCGGCGCACCATGTGCCGCAGGTGCATGCGGGACTGATCGCCAGCGGAGACCGATTCGTGAGCACGCTGGCGGAGTCCACCGCGCTGCGCTCCGCGCTCGAGTCAGCGGGGCATGCCGTGCTGGCGGTGGAGATGGAGGGGGCGGCGGTGGCGCAGGTCTGCGCGGACTATGGTGTCGCGTTCGCTGCGGTGCGGACGGTGTCCGACCGGGCGGACGATGGGGCGCATCTGGACTTCCTGCAGTTTGTGGAGACCGTGGCGGCGCGGTATGCGGATCATGTGGTGCATGCGTTCTTGAAGTCTCTTTGAATTTTTGCTTTTGTGATTTTTTTGAGGGCGGAGGCCGGGTTTCGCCCCGGCGGGCGAGTAACTTTTTGGTCTTGCCCAAAAAGTCACCAAAAATGCGTTTTGGGATACTGGGTCACGCGGCAGAACTCACTGCGCGACTGCGTCGCTCCGTTCGGGCAACCGCCGCGAGTCGGTGATTAACTAAGAGGTGTTTGCGGCACTTTGCTTCGCTCGTGCTGGGGCGTTTATTGAGTTGGGTTGGGGCACACATGCCCACTGCACTTTTCTTGCGAGGTTGATCTCGTGGTGTCGGAAAATCGCGCAGCACTGGCACACCCACATCTCGCGAAGTCGCGAGATGCCCGGCACGAGCGAAGCAAAGTGCCGAACATACCTCTTATAAAACATCTAGCTCGCGGCGGTTGCCCGAGCGGCGCGCGCAGCGCAAAGCGAGTTCTGCCGCGGGTATTTGAAAGCGCGTTTTGGGTTATCTTTTGCGCGCAAGCAAAAGGTGACTCCGCCGCCGGGCGGAACTCCCGGCCTCCGCCCGCAACAAAACAGCAAAAGCCAAAAAAGAAAACCGGCCAAAAAGCCGGTTCCCCAAAATCATACAAAGAAGAAGATTACTTCGCGTGATCCACCATGTATTGCACGGCCGCGCGAATCTCGTCGTCCGAAGCGGTGGATCCACCCTTGGGCGGCATGGCTCCCTTGCCGGTGATGGCTACCTTCACCATCGCGTCGATGCCTGTAGCGACAAAAGGAGCCCAGGCGTTCTTGTCGCCGAACTTGGGCGCTCCGGCCACGCCAGCTGCGTGGCAGACGAAGCAGGCCTTGTCGTACAGCGCCTTGCCGGCGTCGGCACTCACCGCTGCGGCAGGGGCGGGGGCTGCAGCGGCTGCAGGTGCGGCCACTTCGGCGGCTGATGCCGGAGCGGCTGCGGCGGGAGCAGCCGCTGCTGGGGCTGCCTCAGCTGCAGAGGCAGGAGCTGCAGCGCCGTCGGCGGCTGGCTTGTCGGGAATCGGGAATTTGCCACCGGCTGCGTTGGCCATGTAGGCCACGCCGCGGGCGATTTCGATGTCGTTGAAGTCGCCACCGCCCTGAGGCGCCATGGCGCCCTTGCCCGCGAGGGACGAGTGCACCAGAGCTTCGAAGCCTTGCTTCAGGCGGGGAGCCCAGGCGGCAGCGTCTTCGAACTTGGGGGCTCCTGCGGCGCCGGTGGCGTGGCAGGCCGCGCACTGGACTTTGTAGACTTCGTCGCCATTGCGCAACGGACGGTTGGCGTCGCGGATTTCCACGCTGCCGACTTTCTGGATGCGTTCGGCCAATGCCTTTTCGGGGTTGCCATTGCCGGATGCTGGCTTGTCATGCGAGGTGACAAAGTAGACCAGACCAATAATGATGAACACCGGAATCACGAATGCCGCGATGACGGTCACCAGCAATTGTTTTGGATTCTTGATTGGGCCGGTGTGCGCTTCTTCGTGGGTGTCGCTCATGGGGTCCTCAGTCTCAGCGTTATCGAACTAAAGTTATCCAATGATTATATAGACGGGACTTTCGAAGGCCACCGGGCGAAGTTCCGGGTTGACGTTGGGCGCGGAATTGGCTTGCGTTGAGTCAATTCAGCAACACTTAAATGCCAAAGAAAAGGGCGCCGAGGCGCCCTTAATCAATTGAAGCCGCAATATTCAGTGCGAATTACTGAACAGTCTTGTCGGCTTCTTTGCCCGTCGCACGGGCGGATTGCGCTGCCGCGCGGTCGTCCTCCGGGCTCCAGCCGCCGCCGAGGACCTTGTAGAGGTTGACCTGGTTCTGCACCAGTGCCAGCCGCACCTGCACCACGGCCTGCTCGGCGGTGAACAGGGTGCGCTGGGCGTCGAGCAGGTCCAGATAGCTGGACACGCCGTTGCGGTAGCGCAGGTCGGACAGCTTGAACTGGGCGCTCACGGCGTCGACCTGGGCCTGCTGCGCCTTGAGCTGATCGACCAGCGTGCGGCGGCTGACCAACGAGTCCGAGACCTCGCGGAAGGCAGTCTGGATCGACTTTTCATATTGCGCCGCAGCAATCTTCTTGCTGACCTCGGCCACTTCGAGGTTGGCCTGGTTGCGGCCCGCCGTGAAGATCGGCAGGTACAGCGAGGGACCGATGCTGAAGTACTTGGAGCCCGACTGGAACAGGTCCGAGATTTCGGTGTTGGCGAAACCGGCCGAGGCGGTCAGCGAGATGTTCGGGAAGAACAGTGCGCGCGCCGCGCCGATGTTGGCGTTGGCGGCGATCATCTGCTGCTCGGCCGAGCGGATGTCGGGGCGGCGCAGCAGCAGGTCGGACGGAAGACCCGCCGGCACGTCCGCGAGCGCGGGCAGGTCGGTCAGCTTCCTGCCCTTGAGGCTGGTGAGCAGTTCCTGCGGCACCTGGCCACCGACCAGCAGCGTCAGCGCGTTGATGTCCAGATCGCGCTGGCGCGTCTGGGCCGCGAGCGTGGCGCGGGCGGTCTCCGTCAGCGTCTGTGCCTGACGGAAGTCGAGCTCGGAGGCGGCGCCCGCGTCAAAGCGGAGCTTGGCCAGCTTGATCGACTCCTCGCGCGTCTTCAGCGTGCTGCGCGAGATCTCGAGCAGCTCCTCGTCGGCCTGCAGGCCGAGCCAGGTGTTGGCGACCGAGGCGATCAGCGTGATCTGCGTGGCCTTGCGGCCTTCCTCGGTGGCGAGGTACTGGGCCAGTGCCTGATCCTTGAGGCTGCGGATGCGGCCCCAGAAATCAATCTCCCAGCTGGCGGTGGCGAGGCCCACGGTGTAGCTGTTCGTGTACTGACCGGTCAACTGGCTGGGCGCACGCGTGGCGGAGGCGCTCACGCCGACTTCCGGATACAGGGCGGCGCCCTGGATGTCGTAGGCCGCGCGGGCCTTGTCGATGTTGAGCACCGCCACCCGCAGGTCGCGGTTGTTCTCGAGCGCGAGATCGATAATCTGCTGCAGGCGCGTGTCGGTGTAGAAGCTCTTCCACGGAATGTCGGCGGCAGGCGTGTTGGTCGCCGCCGTGGCGATCGGGTATTGATCGGCCACGGGCAGGTCGGACTTGCCCATTGTTGGAATGAACGAGCAGCCCGTCGCCATCAGCGCGACGGCCAGCAGCGTGGGAACGAGTCTTTTGTTATTCATGGTGTGAGCCTCCCGGGGCGGCAATGGTGTTGTTGCCATTATTTTGCGCTGGCAGATCCTGCTTTTCTTTCTTGCCGAACAGCTTGAAGACCACCACGAAGAACACCGGAACCAGAAACACGGAGAGCGGCGTGCCGATCATCATGCCCCAGAACACGCCGGTGCCGATGGCCTGCTGGCTAGCGGCGCTGGCGCCCGAGGCGATGTACAGCGGCACCACGCCCAGAATGAACGCGAGCGAGGTCATCAGAATCGGTCGGAATCGCAGGTGCGCGGCTTCGAGCGCGGCATCGAACGCGCTCATGCCCTGCGCATGCAGGTCCTTCGCGAACTCGATGATCAGAATCGCGTTCTTCGCCGACAGGCCGATCACCGTGATCAGCGCCACCTGGAAATAGATGTCGTTGGGCATGTTGCGCAGCAGCATGCCGACCAGCGCGCCGAACACGCCGAGCGGCACCACCAGCAGCACGGACAGCGGGATCGACCAGCTTTCGTACAGCGCCGCCAGACACAGGAACACGGCGAGGATCGAGAACGCGTACAGGTACATGGCCGAGGAGCCCGCCTTGCGTTCATCCAGCGACTGACCAGTCCACTCGAAGCCGAAGCCTTCGGGCAGCTCGGAAGCCAGCTTCTGCATCTCTTCCATGGCCTGACCGCTGGTGTAGGGCTTCTTGGCGGAGCCGGTGATGCTCATCGACGTATAGCCGTTGTAGCGTGTCACCTGCATCGGGCCGGTGATCCACTTGGCGGTCACCATCGTCGAGAGTTCCACGAGCTTGCCTTCCGCGTTGGGCACGGTCAGGCGCATCACGTCCTCGGGCAGCATGCGGCGACCCGCATCGGCCTGGATCGTCACGCGCTGCATGTAGCCCTTGTTGGGGAAGTCGGTGGAGTTCGAGGAACCCAGCGCCGTCGCCAGCGTGCTGGACAGGTCGCCCATGCTCACGCGCTGTGCGGCAACCGCGTCGCGGTTGATGTCGACCTGCCACTGGGGAGCGTCGTCCACGCCGTCAAAGCGCACGCCCGTGAGGATCGGGCTTTGATTGGCCTTGGCCATCAGTTCGTTGCGGGCGGCCACAAGCGCCGCATGGCCCTTGTTTCCACGGTCCTGCAGACGGAAGGTGAAGCCGTCGCTGGTTCCCAGTTCAGGGATGGAGGGCGGCACCAGCGTGTAGATGAAACCGTCACGCACCTTGGACAGCGCGCCCATGGACTTGCCCGCGAACGTGTTGGCGTCCTGGCCGGGGCCGGAGCGCTCGGACCAGTCCTTGAGGGTGGTGAACGCCAGACCCATGTTCTGGCCGGTGCCCGAGAAGCTGAAGCCCAGAATGCTCACGATGTGATCGGTTTCAGGCTGCTGGAGCACGTAGTCTTCCAGCTCGGCCATCGTCTTGCTGGTCCGCTCCTGCGTCGCACCCGGCGGCAGTTGCACCAGCGAGATCACGTAACCCTGATCTTCCGTGGGCAGGAAGGAGGTTGGCATGCGCATGAACAGGAACACCACGCCCACGACCACCAGCGCGAACACCGCCAGCGACTGCAGCGAACGGCGCAGCACGCCACCCACCGCGCGGTGGTATTGCTTGGCGCCCTTGTCGAAGTTGCGGTTGAACCAGTTGTAGAAGGGGCCGAGCAGGCCGGTCTTCTTGTCGTGCGCATGGCCCTTGGCGATCGGCTTGAGCATGGTCGCGCAAAGCGCCGGTGTCAGCGTGAGCGCGAAGAAGCCCGAGAAGAAGATCGAGATCGCCATCACCAGCGAGAACTGGCGGTAGATGTTGCCGGTCGCGCCGCTGAACAGCGCCAGCGGAATGAACACGGTCACCAGAATCACGGTGATGCCGACGACGGCGCCCTGAATCTGGCCCATGGCCTTGATCGTGGCTTCCTTGGGCGGAATGCCTTCTTCGGACATGATCCGCTCGACGTTTTCCACCACCACGATGGCATCGTCCACCACGATACCGATCACCAGCACCATGGCGAACATCGCCAGAATGTTGATGGTCAGCCCCGCGAGCAGCATCACTGCGAAAGTGCCGAGCAACGCGATGGGCACCACGATGGTCGGGATCAGCGTGTAGCGGATGTTCTGCAGGAAGATCAGCATCACGATGAACACCAGCACGATGGCTTCAAGCAGCGTGTGAACCACCTTCTCGATGGAGATCTTCACGAATTTGGAGGTGTCGTACGGGGCCGACCACTTCACGCCCGCAGGCAGGAAGGGGGCGAGCTCGTCCATCTTGGTGGTGACCAGCTTGGCGGTGGCCATGGCGTTGGCGGTCGAGGTGAGCTGCACGGCCATGGCGATCGCAGGCTTGCCATCCAGACGCGAGTTGAAGCTGTAGTTCTCGATGCCCAGCTCCACGCGCGCCACATCCTTGATGCGCACGGTCGAGCCATTGGCGTTGGAGCGCAGCACCACGTTGCCGAATTCTTCGGGCGTCGTGAGCTGGCCTGGCACCACGATCGTGGCGCTCATGGTGGTGCCGGGAATCGAAGGTGCATCGCCCAGCGCACCGCCGGAGATCTGCTGGTTCTGCGCCGCGATGGCCGCGTTCACCGAAGCGATCGACAGGCCGTAGCCCTGTAGTTTGGCGGGATCGACCCAGATGCGCATCGCGCGGCCGGAAGCGAAGAGCTGCGCCTTGCCGACGCCTTCCAGACGCTGGATTTCAGGCAGCACGTTGCGGTTCACGTAGTCGGCGATGTCGTCACGCGCGGTGGAGCCATCGGTGGACTGGAACGCCAGAATCATCAGGAAGTTGCTCATCGCCTTGTCGACGCGCACGCCCAGCGACTGCACCACGGAGGGCAGACGCGGCAACGCGCGCGACAGACGGTTCTGCACGTCCACCTGAGCCAGATCGGGGTCGGTGCCCGGCTGGAAGGTCACGGTCAGAGTGCCCTGGCCGCCGGCGGGCGCCTTGGTCTCCATGTACATGAGACCGGTGGCGCCGTTGATTTCACGCTCGATGAGCTGAAGCACCGAGTCGGTCATGGTCTCGGACGTGGCTCCCGGATAGGTGGCCGTCACCGTGATGGTCGGCGGCGCCACGGACGGGAACTGTGCCACCGGCAACTGTGTGATCGACACAATACCGAACAGCACCACAAAAATGGCGATCACCCATGCAAAGATGGGTCTGTGGATAAAAAACTTCGACATGTGAGGTCGTTCCGATTACTTGCCGGAAGAAGCGGCTGCGGCAGGGCCCGACGCTGCGGAGGCGGGTGCCGCCGCGGCGCTTGCGGGCTGTTGTGGCTGCGCGGCAGGCTGCGATGAGCCGGTCCATGGCACCGGCGTCACCTTCTTGGCGCCCATGCCGACCTTCACCAGACCATCGACCATGACCTTTTCGCCGGCCTTCAGGCCCGACGTCACGATCCAGTTCGTGCCCTGCGACTGGCTGATCTGCACGGGGCGCGGGCTGACGGAGCCGTCCTCGGCCACCACCATCACGAAGTTGCCCTTCTCGTTGCGGGTGACGGACTGCTGCGGGATCAGCATCGCATTGTCGATCTGAGCCTGCTCCAGCTTCACGCGCACGTACATGCCCGGCAGCAGCATGCCATCGGGGTTCGGAATCTCGGCGCGCACCTGCACCTGGCCGGTGGTCTCGTCCACGGTCAGGTCCGTGAACAGCAGACGGCCTTCCTGCGGCATCTTGCGGCCATCGTCGGTGTACACGCTCACCCGCGCGCCCGATGCGCCGTCGCTCGACAGCTTGCCCTGAGCGAGCGCCTCGCGCAGACGCAGGATTTCGGACGACGACTGCGTGATGTTCACGTACATGGGGTTGATCTGCTGGATCACCGCGAGCTGCGTCGCGTCACCCTGGCCGACCAGCGCACCCTCGGTCACCAGCGCGCGGCCGATGCGCCCGGAAATCGGAGCCGTCACCGTCGCATAGCCGAGGCTCACGTTGGCCGTGGTCACCGCAGCCTTGCCCGCAGCCACCTGTGCCTGGGCGGCCTTTTCGTTGGCAACCGCAACGTCGTATTCCTGCTTGCTGATGGCATTGGCCTCCACCAGCGGCTTGTAACGGCGGGCGGTGGAGGCGGCCTGCGCCAGATTGGCTTCGGCCTGCGCGAGTGTCGCTTGCGCGCTCTGCAGATTGGCCTTGTACGGCGTGCTGTCGATCTGGAACAGCACCTGACCGGCCTTCACGTTCGAGCCTTCCTGGAAGGTGCGCTTCTGCACAATGCCTGCGGCACGCGCACGCACTTGCGCTACGCGCGAGGCCTCAAGGCGGCCGGGCAGGTCGGAGACGATGGGCACGTTCTGCAGCTCGGCAGTCACCACGCCCACTTCCGGTGGCTTGGCCTGGCCCTGAGGCGCCTGTTGTTGTTCAGCGTTCTTGTCACCGCAGGCAGAAAGGCCCAGCGCGGCAACCAGCGTCAGCGCGATCGCTGCAGATTTGGAGTGGCGAAAAACAGGAGATGAGTGGCCTGGAGCCGCCTGGTTTGCTTCATACACGGGATGCATGAAAGTCCTTCCGGTAGACATTTTTTAATGGATTGATCAATCGACGCGCGCGCTCTCGAGTCCTGTCGGCGCCTTGGATACGGACACGGTCGCCCATATCCCACGAATTTGATGCAGCAATTATACATACATGCATAAATGTATAATTAAGGGCATCCGGGATTTCCCCCGCGAAAAAGAACGGCTTTTTCAAGGCCGGCAGATACAGAGACAGATGGACCTGGCTCACAGAGGGCCCGATACATGGCAAGGCGAACCAAAGCAGAAGCAGATGAAACCCGCACCAGACTTCTGGATGCGGCCGAAGAGGTTTTCTTCGAAAAGGGCGTGTCCCGCACGTCGCTGGGCGACATCGCCCAGCGTGCCGGAGCCACGCGTGGCGCGGTGTACTGGCACTTCAAGGACAAGGTGGACGTGTTCAACTCCGTGCTGAACCGCGTCTGCATGCCCTTCGACGAAATCTGCGACGACATGTACGGCGACCTCGAGCCACTGGACCGCATCCGCAAGTCCATCCGCAATGTCTTCGAGAACGTCGCGCTCGACGACCGCCGTCGAAAGATCTTCGACACCGCCGTCTTCAAGATGGAGTACGTCGGCGAACTCGCCGCCGTTCGCGAGCGCCACGTCGAGGCCGAGGAGGTCTCGCGCGCCAAGTTCACCGACGACCTGAGAGCGGCGGCCCTGCAACTGAACGTGACGCTGCCCATGCCTGCAGATATCGCGGCGCAGGGTTTGCATGCGTTGTTTGTCGGGCTCATACACGGCTGGGTCTTGAATGAGGGGAGTTTCCCTCTGACAGATGCAGGTTGTATGTCAGTGGATGCCTATTTGTCAGGCTTGGGCTTTGCGCCCCACCTGTCGCGAGTGAGCACCTCCGGCCCTCCATCCTGAGAAGAACACCCCGGACCCATGCCATAATCGGCGATCCGGTTGCTTGCAATCGCGCTTTTTTGCTCGTTACAACATACAGCACGCGGCTGTAGCTCAGTGGATAGAGTATTGGCCTCCGAAGCCAAGGGTCGTGGGTTCGATCCCCGCCAGCCGCGCCAGATCACCATCTGAAGCAGTCTAATAAAGTCTCCAAAGCCCGCATGTTTCCTTGCATTGCGGGCTTTTTGTTGTCTGAGATAGTCTGAGAACGTCTATAGACATACCAACATTTTGTTGGTAGTTTTGCTGGTATCTCGCATACCAACATGGGCACATACCAACAATGCCGCTATCAGACACATTCATCAAGCAGGCGAAGCATTCCGGCAAGCCTGCCGGGGACAAGCACAGCGACGGCGGTGGCTTGTATTTGCTTATCACGGCGGTGGGCAAATACTGGCGCCTGAACTACCGGTTCAATACTAAGCAAAAGACGCTGGCGCTTGGCGTCTACCCGGCGGTGACGCTGGCGCAGGCCCGAAGAAAGCGCGATGACGCCAAAGCACGACTGGCGGAGGGTATCGACCCCGGCGTCGTGAAGCAGGCGGAAAAAGCCGCCAAGGCCGTCGCGGGCGAAAACACTTTCGAGGCGGTAGCCCGCGAATATCACAATGTGAAAAATAGCGGCTGGAGTGAGAAGTACGCGGCTAAGTGGCTTCGGGGGCTGGAGAAGGACATCTTCCCTTATGTGGGCCGGATGCAGCTCACGGACATTACCGCGCCCATGATGCTCAACGCGATACGCAAGGTGGAGAATCGCGGCAACCGAGACGCAGCCCACACGCTGAGTCAAAACTCGGGGCAGGTGTTTCGGTATGCCATCCAGACAGGACGCTGTGAGCGAAATCCAATGCCTGACCTGCAAGGTGCATTACAGCCTGTGGTGGTCAAGCATATGTCCGCTGTGCTGGAGCCGTTGAAGGTGGGCGAGCTGCTGCGCGCCTTCGATACCTACACCGGCCAGCCGATCACCAAGGCCGCGCTGCAACTGTCCGCGCTGCTGTTCCAGCGACCCGCCAATATTCGGAAGATGGAATGGGGCTGGATTGATCTTGAGGCCGGGATGCTCACCATTCCATCGGCCTCGATGAAACGCACGGTAGCGCAGAAGCTCAATGGTAGGCCGCACTTCGTCCCGCTGGCCCCGCAGGCGGTGGAAATCCTGCGATATATCCAACCGCTCACGGGCTATAGGACATTCGTTTTCCCATCCACGCGGGGCGAGGGTAGGCCCATGTCCGATATGACGCTCAATGCCGCTCTACGCCGCCTTGGATACTCAGGCGATGAGATGACGGCTCACGGTTTCCGCGCGATGGCCAGAACCTTGATGATTGAGCGCCTGCCAGGAATGCATGCGGACGTGATCGAAGCTCAGTTAGCGCATGGGAAATCTGGCCCGCTTGGATCGGCCTACGACCGCGCCGACTTCATGGAACAGCGCCGAAAGATGATGGGGGAATGGGCCGACTACCTTGACCGACTCAAGCGCGGCGGTGAAGTCGTTCAACTCAAGTCCGCGTAAGTTGAACACATGTTGATCGCTCAGGTGAACGAGAACTTGTACACGATCATCAGCCATCCAGTCGCTGAGTCGCATGGCAAGGTCGACGAATATTTCGTGAAACTCGTCGCAACTCTGGAGTAACTCAACCGCTACCACTGCAGCGCGAATTAAGCATTTCTTACAATGGGAAATGACGGTTGCACCGCATGTATAGAGGCAAATATAGCTGCAACCCGCATAAAACCGTAGCTTTCATACGCAACTCTAGTGAGTGCAACGGCTCGCAGGCAGTTCATAAATAGGGCAGCGGATACACTACAGGTAGTGTCTTGGTCCGCTAGGCCAATTGAGGCACACTAAGGACACGACAGATAAATACTGTCCAGTAAAAACCCCCAACGACGGGTTACCGACGAAGGGGGTTTTCGAACACCGGAGAACCGGCATTACTTAAGTTTCCGAGGCCTAAGTTTTGCCATCGTACCATTTGTGTTAGCGGTGCCTAACTGATCGTACATACAGTGTGCGATCAGTATGGGTATGCCTGACCCATTCTGTGGCTCCGGTGACTTTTTCAACGCAACTTGAAAGTCACCATTTGACTACCGCAATCAATTCCCTTTCCCTTCTGCGTCTGCGTGATGTTCTCCTGCGAGTGCCGGTTAGCCGTGCCACTTGGTGGGCTGGCGTCAAGTCCGGCAAGTTTCCTCAGTCCGTGAAACTGGGACCGCGCACCACTTGCTGGCGTAGCGCAGACATCGACAAGCTCATCGCCAATCTCTCTCCCGAAACCAAGTAAGGAGACGCCATGAGCGAACACATTCAAGTTGCACATGATGTGCAGCCGCGCCTGGACGAAAAGACCTTCGCCACCCTCGCCGCCAAATACGCGTTGGCGGGCTATGCCGCTCACAAACTCGCTGACGGTGGCTACATGATCAGTCGCTGGAGCATGTCCCGCTACTTCCCCGATATGGCTGCACTGGCTAGCTTCTTGGCCATTGTGGGAGGTAAGCAATGATCTCTTGCGATTTCTCCGAGACGATCTACAATGGCGGCAAGCCGAGAGGCCCGGTGCCTGAGAAACACCAAACCAGCAGCGGTAGCAAGCTCCACCGTAAAGTGAGCTTTTGTCACGTCCAAATTTTGGGGACTGGTGCGCCTGCACCTCTCTCTCACGGTTTCGGGCGGGATGGGCAAAAGGGCAACCTGCGCCGCACGTCTGCTGGCGTGTTTTTCACATCCCGTCCACCCAATGCGATGAAAACGCAAACGGTGGGTTTCCTTGATTCTCCAGCAGGAATCCAGACCATGACCGTCATCAACAAGGCCAGCCGCCGCGCTGCCACTACGCCCACCAAGGGCAACGACCCTATCCAACATCACGCTGATGCGCACAACGCGCTGAGCATGGCCGTGCACTACCTGTCCCAGCCGCACGCCAACGTGGCCGGAGCACGCCGCAAAGCCGTCCAGGCGCTCGCTGCCCTGCGCAGTCTCGATCTGAGCACGGAGGCTTAAAACCATGAGCACACAACACAACGCCGCCCACGGTGCGGTGAAGGCGGAGCTTTGCCAAAAAACTGCTGATCGTCGCAACTGGGACATGGAAACCATGGCGAACGAAGCCCTGTCCATCGGTCTAGCCGTCGATTGGATCGTGTCGGCCAACACGCTGCTGGAGGACATCCAAGAGGCCGCGAAAAGCTACCCTGAAATTGGCAAGTTCTTCCGGGATAAAAACATTCCGATTGCCAACGCAGATTGGACAGCGTGCGAGATGGGCGATCACATCAGCCGCATCCTGAGCCGTCAGCACGTCCTCATCAAGCGCATGGCCGGAGGTGCAGCATGAGTTCAGTAGCAACGACACTGGCCCAGGCCATCAACGACAAGGTGCTCGAAGCTGAGAGCAAGGCACGCGGCGCAATGGAGTGTGCGCTCGAAGCTGGCGCTCTGCTGGTTCAGGCAAAGGAGCAAGTTGCACATGGTCAGTGGGAAAACTGGCTGCGCGAGAACTGCACCGTGGCCCCACGCACCGCACGCAGCTACATGAAGTTGGCGACGGCATTCCCGGCACTGCCAGATGCAGAACGGCAACGCGTTGCCGATTTGCCCCTGCGCGAAGCTGTGAAGGCGATTGCCACTGATCCAGTTAGTCCGCCGCGTGAAAAGCGCATTGGCTACATCTCCAATAGGGAGACAAGGAACAAGGCGGGTGAAACTTTTCAACGTGCTGCGGAAGTGGCGCGTGATGCCGCCAAGCGCGTGCGCATCGGTTCGGCAATAGGTCCATCGAAGGCGGCGTCGCTTATCAAATCTCTGGAGGCCGCGCTCGAAGAAATCAGGAAGTTGCAAGACGCCGACAACATCGTGGAGGCTGGATGACACCACACATTCTCTGGAATGAGTTTCCTGTCGGTGACCATCGCGCCATGTGCCCGATGTGCGGCACCAAGCCCAAGAAGCGCGATATGGGCATCACGATCCTGTCGCCGGAGAGTGGCGTCGCGCATTGCTTTCGCTGCGGTTTCGTCGCCACTAATCGCCATGAGCGTGAACTGACTGAAGCCGAGCGCAAAGCCTTCAAGCGCCGCATGGATGCACTGCGCAAGGCCCACGACGCCGAGCAGCGCGAGAGGCAGGCTCAGGCAGCAGCAGAAGCTGCACAGCTATGGCTGAAGTCTCAGCCGTGCCTGGAACATCCCTACCTGAGCAAAAAGGGCGTGAAGGCCCACGGGGTGCGCGTGCATGGTGGCCTGCTGTTGGTGCCCCTGCGTGATGCCAATGGCGTGTTGCACAGCTTGCAAACCATCGACCGCAACGGCGATAAGCGCTTTCTCAGCGGCGGCAAGGTGAAGGGCTGCTATTTCAGCATTGGCAGGCCATCGGGCCGCATCGTGATCGCGGAAGGCTTTGCCACGGCTGCGACAGTCCACGAGGACAGCGGCCACGCCGTTGCTGTTGCCTACAACAGCGGCAACTTGCTGCCCGTCGCCAAGGCCTTGCGCTCCAAGTATCCGTGCATCGATCTGTACATCGCCGCTGATGACGATTGGCAGACGCCCGGCAACCCCGGCATGACCGCAGCAACTGAAGCCGCCCGCGCTGTCGGTGGCCTGCTGATGAAGCCTGATTTCAACGGCCTGCAACGTGGCCCGAAGGACTCAGATTTCAACGATTTGAAGCGCCTGATTCAAGAGAAGGAGGCATCGCAATGAATGCCATCACAGAAGCCATCGATATGGCTCAACTCGTGCCCATGGATCGCGTGGTGCTGGTGAGCGGTGCAGACCTCACACCTCAGCCTATTGCATGGCTTTGGAAGCACTGGCTCGCGCTCAAGAAGCTGCACATTCTGGCGGGCGCTCCAGGTCAAGGTAAGACCACGATTGCACTCTCCATGGCAGCTACAGTGACGCTGGGCGGGCGCTGGCCTGATGGCGATAGGTGCGAGAAGGGCAACGTGCTGATCTGGAGCGGTGAAGACGATCCTGCCGACACTCTGCTACCTCGATTGCTGGCGGCTGGGGCTGATCGCTCGCGCTGCCACTTTGTCAAAGGCGCTATGCGTGACGGCGTGGTGGTTCCGTTCGATCCTGCACGGGACTTGCAGCAACTGCGTGAAGCAATTGAGGCTATCGGTGGCGTTCGCCTGCTGGTGGTCGATCCTGTCGTGTCTGCTGTGACTGGCGACAGCCACAAGAACACCGAAGTGCGCCGAGCGCTGCAACCACTGGTTGACCTGGCCGACGCCTGCGATTGCGCGGTGCTGGGTATCACCCACTTCGCCAAAGGTGGGCAAGGTACTGACCCGGCTCAGCGCGTGGTGGGTAGCGTGGCCTTCACCGCTGTTGCTCGCATCGTGTTGGTTGCCGCGAAGGTCAAGAGTGCCGAGGACGGCGAAGACGCACGAATTCTTGCTCGCAGTAAATCCAACATCGGCCCGGACGATGGCGGCTTTGAATATCACCTTGAGCAGACAGAGCCACTTCCCGGCATCCAGGCATCACGCATTGCGTGGGGCAAGGCGGTGCAAGGCAGTGCGCGTGACCTGCTCACCGACCCCGACGAAGAGATTGAAGAAGTCGCCGCCGGAAAGACGGATTTGCCCATGCTCATGTGGGCAGAACTCAAGGACGGCTGCCGCCAGAGCAAGCAAGTCGAAGCGGCAATTGTCGGTATGGGCTACAGCAAAAAGCAGGTTCGGACGGTGCGCGAAAAGATGGGAATCAAACCGCGCAAAGGCGGGGTTGGAGATGGTTGGTACTGGTCACTGCCGGACGGATTTATTCCCAAAACTGAATGGCTCGCGGCGGTGGGTGAAACCGAAGATGCCCTCGAAGATGCCCAAGGTGCCCAACTTTTAAAACAGGGCATCTTGGGCACCTTCGGGGCATCTTCGGCAGAAAACGCAACCGACGTGAAGACAGAAACCGCCGCCGACGTTCACGGCGATGAAGAGTTCTGATGATCGCCGCCGCCGTTTTGGAAACACTCCGCGATGTCGGCTTGCATCTGGACTTGACCCCGGAACGCACGATCAAGGTCAAGCCCGCAACGCTGCTCAACGACGAACTGCGCACGCTGATCCGCAGCCACAAAGACGAGCTGGCCAAGCTGCTGGAAGCCGAGATTGACGCACATGAGCGTGGTCTCGATTTCTGGAAAAAACAGACGCGCTGGCGTGAACGATCAACCGCCTATTACCTGCATCACTTCGGCTGTGCTGATTGCATCGCTGCTGGCCGTGGCGCCGGGTATGGCGAGCGCTGCGCTGATGGTGCGGCGCTGTGGGTGAACTATCAAGAAAGTGCAAAGACATGACCGAACGAGCAATTTCTCAATTCATGCGTAAGCAGGCTGTTGCCTTCGAGCTGGGCGTGAGTCGCCACACGCTGACACGCATGCTCAAGCGCGATACATCGTTCCCGCGCTTCTTCGAGATCACGCCCGGAATAACTGTTATCGCCCGTGCTGATTTTGATCGCTGGCTTCTCGAAAAGCGCTTGAAGTCACTGCCTGCACCACTCTGATACCACGTTGTGTATGGATGCACCCTGTTGCCGCATTGCTGCGCTGGGGTGCTCCAAGAGAAGCTATACGCACCTCAACTTTTATTGAATTACCCCATGTCCAATCTTGCCCAACTCCGCCACGACTATGACCAAAAGGTCGCACAAGCGAATGCCCTGATGGAGCAACACCCTGGAAAAATGCCAGTCGATATTGCAAACCGCGTCGATCAAATGATCTCTGAGGCGGAGCGCATCGCCGGGAAGATCGAGCACGAACACGAGATGAATCAACGTGCAGGCGAAGAACACGCGGCGGGCTCCCTGAGCGGCAGCGGCTGGAAGAACAGCGACGGTACGCCCCTGAAAGCGCTGCACTCTGCTGCTGACATTCGCAGCCACTACGCCGCCAAGAACCGCATTCACGGCAATGGCGCGGCCCCCTTCGCGCTGGATGACTTTGTGCGCGGCGTGGCTGGCATGAACACCACCGAAGCCGTGCGCGCTGCCCTGTCTACTGGCACCGATACCGCTGGTGGTTTTGCACTGCCATCGATCGTGATGCCGAGCATTTTGGAAGCTCTGGTTCCTGCATCTTCCGTGCTGAGTGCTGGCGCTGGCATCGTGCCTCTGGACAGCGGCGCGAAGATGTTCACGACCGTGGCAATGGACACCATCCCAAAAGCTGCATGGCGTCTGGAATCGGGAAATGTCGTCAACAGCGAACCCACCTTCCGCGCAGTTCAGTCTGTGCCGAAGTCGCTGGCCTTCCTGTTCAAGATCAGCCGCGAACTGCTGGCCGATGCGCCGAACCTGTCGCAGGCTCTGACCACCGCCATTGCGCAAGCATTTGCCGTTGAACTGGATCGCACAGCATTGCGTGGCAGCGGCACCAACCCCGAGCCGCTGGGCATCTCCAATACCGCCGGAGTGGCTTCGATCACCAACGGTGCGAACGGTGCGGCGCTGGCTGGTTACGGCAACTTCTTCAGCGCAATTCAAAGCATCCTGCAATCCAACGCACCTCACCCCACTGCTGCCATCATGAGCCCGCGCTCTCTGGTAAAGCTGGGCGGTCTGGTGGACACCACCGGCCAGCCACTGCGCAAGCCCGACATGATCGAAAAGCTCAACCTGCTGAGCACCACGGCCATTCCCAACGACCTGACGGTGGGCACTGGCACTGACTGTTCCGAAATCTACGTGTGCGACTTCAGTAAGGTGAACTTCATGATGCGCGAACAGATCAGCATCCAGCTCGCCAAGGAACTGTTTGCCGGGACTGGTGAAGTCGGCTTCATCTGCCATGTCCGCGCAGACATCGCAATCAGCTACCCCAAGGCGCTGGCCGTCATCACCGGCGTGAAGGCTTAACCAGAACTGGCCGTTACTCGGTGAGTGGGCCTGAGCGAGTAAACCCCGAGAGCCTGCGGTAACACCCTCCTTTCGATACGTGGCAGGCACAGGCCCCGCATGGTTCGCCCTGCGGGGTTTTGTCTTTTGGAGCGCACATGGAACAATGCACTCATTCAATCAAACGGAGGAGTCATGCAGTACAAGCAATCGTTCAAGAACCCTGACCATCGCGAGGTTTTTGGTAAGGTGCAGCAATTCAAGGATTTGCGTCAAACTTGCCAAGTCATGTTTCGATGGCTTGTTGAGCGATATGCATCAAGTACGGACTTTCAAGCGATGCTTGAGGACGATGGAGATTCGATATGCATAAAGACCCCGGCTGGAAGCGTGCGTTCGCGAATTCTGATGATGGAGATGGAGTCAATTGCAATTGCTCGCATTGTGTTCGTCTCACGTCTTGACCCCGCTGATAGTCTTCGAGAGGTGCCAATTTTTGCGTTGACCGTCAGAGACTATTACGGCGTTACTGCTGGTGATGATCCTGGCCGCGCATGGGAAGCTGCGCGCTCACATCAAGAACCATGGGCCGCCAGAGAGTCGTTGGCTCTTGGGTACGATCTTTTAGCAGGACAGCTTGAAGCAGCATCTCTGTTGATGGCAGCACCAGTGTAATCCTGACGCGAACCAGAGCGATTGGCTCTCGGTCGGTCGGGGGCAGGGGGTGGTCAAAAGGCTGGAGCGATCTGGCTGGAAACCGCGCTGTTCCGCACGCGCAGAAAATTTCCCCCCTATGAATTTGTTAATCAAACGATGGGCTGCAAAACGGCCCGCCAGACCTCATGGATGCTGGGTTTAGGGTCACTTTGAATTCGTTTGATTTGCTGCATCGATGTTAAAGCGTTAACACCGAGCGGGAGTCGCATCCATCTCATTTGTGCGGCCAGTTACTGGAACTTTTCGGTGTCCCCGTAAACGCCGCCTGGTGGGATTCCGTATGACATGTTGTTTTCGTCGAAATCAATTTTCACAGCCCGACTGCGATGACCTCCAGTAAACCCGTTCACTTTGGCATATGACCAAATGAACGTCTTGCCTTGGTTGGTTATGGAGTTTGGTTTCCCTCCCATGATCTTCACGACCTGTTCACGTGTCATACCGTTCTGAATCTGGTTCGCTTGTTGAATGGTGAATTTGTGACCGGACGAAGCGCAAGCGGTCAAGAGAAGCGCCAAGGCAAGGGGGATTAGTTTTTTCATGATTGATCGACGAGGAGGAAAGATCAATTCTAGCTATTCATACATCTTGTTGCATGGAGTGAGAGTCTTATTGATTCGCTGTTTGATCACATTGACCGCCTGAGCTTCAAGGCCGTGTCCTGGAACACGAGGACACCCCGGCTCACTTTTGAGCCAGCATCAACTGCACAGATTCGTGCAGAAGTCAGATTTCAAATCGAGCTCCAGAGAACAGTACGCGCGCGAGGTGGGGTTTTCGGAGTCCCTAAAGGCCAACCAATCAGATTTCAAATCCGAGCAAGTTGGTGTGATGGCAAACGCGGGATATTCCCGTATTTGCGTTGGCACATGGTTGCACCCACGACGCCCGGCAGGTTTCACGACTTGATCGTAAAAGACTCGACGCAAAATTGCGTTACCAATGCTGGCGCGGCTTCCGAGGGGGCATCGACCTAGGCACCCGAAGCGGGGGCCGAGAACACCGAAACGGTGGTGCAGACATCCAATTCGAGGGTGTGCCCTTCCGCATTTGAAACGCCGAACCGCACCGTATTTTTCGTGCCCAGGCTGAGGCACTTTTTCTTTTGTTGGTATTTTTGTTGGTACATCCGAATATTGATGTGCCGAAAGCGTTGTCTGGCGCGTGGTTTGGAGATTTGTTTGATCCCCGCCAGCCCATATAAATCAACAACTTACGTGATTCGAGGTTTGTTGATTTTTTGCTGATTCATTTTTTACCCCATCGAATATTTCGTGGCATGTGAGGTGGTCGTTCCGGTCGGAGAAAAGGCTGGTCGTGCGCCTCGTAATGGAGTGCTGGTGTGTTAGCTGTCCGTGCGCGTCAGCTGCAGCGGAGCAAGCGTGAAATACACAAAGTAATTCAGTTTTGGCGTGGCTGAAGAATCGATCGTTGGTGGGTTAAAATAACACTATGAGTTTGTTTTTCGGTGCGCCTTTTGTAGGCGGCACCCTCAAACTCGGGCTCAGTCGCGAAGACGTCTGTTGCTGTAAACCAGCTCGCAGATCACTTTCAGAAGTTCCCGGATTCCACATTTCTGAGATCAGGTCTTCGCCAATCCATCGAGACGTCTTCCGCCTCGATCTGAGCCCCCGGCTTCCTCACTCAATTCTCAAGACATCGCGGCCCTGAATTCGCTGCAAAGGCATCAGGGTCGCGCTGCCGCATGGCCGATTCAGTTGCGCCATGTGTTCGCGCTCGCATGGTCCTCACGATTGGGTGGGGGGCGAGTTTTCCTGCGCCATGCCTCTTTAAAAAGGATTTCCAGATGCCTGATGACTCCAAACCCGGCGATGTGCCTTCGCCCAAGATGACGACGTCCCCCGATGCAAAGACTACTTCTTCCGCTGCCGTCGCCAAGACTGCTGCGTCGACCTCACCTCAGACACCACCGAAGCCGTCACCACCCGTGTCCCGTGTCGAGCAGTCCGATCGGTGTGATGACGCGCTGGCCTGTGTGGCGATGCTGTGCCGCATGCCGCTCGACAAGGTGACAGAGATGGCACACGGCCTTGGCTATCCCAAGGTGGGGCCTGCGTACGTGACGGACGACATGCTTGTGGCCTTCGTCATGAAGGCGGGCAACTGGGTGGCCAAGAGCTACAAGGACTTCACCCACTTTGATGCGCTTCCACCCATCGCCATTCTGTATGTGGACTATTCGGAAGTTCTGGATGTCGGACGGACCGTGCTGTGGCTTCGCCCGCCTGCACCAAGTGATGCCGTCAAGCTGTCAACGAAAGCCGCTGTGCGACCTGGACAGGCACCCGTTCAACTCGTGCGTGGCAACCGGGTGGAGCTGGGGCAGGGGTTCGTCATGGACCCGGCTTACTGGATCAAGCCTGAGCAGCAGATCCTGACCGGCGTGAGCATCATGCACTTCGCCCCGGGCTGGTTCATGGAGCTTACCCAAGGCCCGGCTAGCAAGACCGGCAAATCGTGAGCGGACTTGGTGTCCCGCGCACGGCTCACGGCTGGGAGCGCACGGGCATGTTCTGCAGCAACCGCTCTGCGGGATACCCAAGGCTCGAAGCGATGCGCCAGATGTTGTAGAGCGAGATATTGCGCTCGCCACGCTCGACCGAGCCCACATAGTTCGCGTGCAGTTCGCTCGCTTCGGCGACTTGCTCCAGCGTCATTTCCTTGCCCCGACGCAGTTCTCGCAGCTGCTGCCCAAACTGGCGCTGCAGCTCCAGCAGTTCTTGCTTGTGCGCTTCATCCAGGGGTTGCGGTTGATTGACTGTCACTCGGGCCATCGGCCTAGTGTTTCGGGATCAACACTATAAGTACACAAACTATAAGTTCTGTATGGCAGAATTTGCCGTAAAACCAAACGTATAGTGTGTATTTCAATGTTTCTAGACGCCAATGGCGGACGAACCGAGAGAGCACACGAGTACCGATAAAAACCACCAGCGCATTTCCGGGTAGGTCCATGCGCTGGCCCATTCATTGGAAAAAGAGAGGTCATCCATGAAATCGCACAGACAACGATTTTCGAGACGGGTTTTGCCATGGAGGAGGGCGGCAATGGCCTTCACCGCTGTTGGCGTCCTGTTCACCGCGCAGACGTCAGCGTTCGCCCAGCAGGGCATGCAGTTCGTTCCGTTCATGCGCCAGGCGCCCAAGGAGCGCACCGGGCAGGAGCTGTTGCGGGCGATCGAACGCGGGGACTATGCCAACGCAGGTCCCAACGACTCCGAGGCGGGGGTCGCGCTTATGGCGAGCAGTTGGGCGGTGTTCCATGGTCAGCAGGGCATGCCCGGCTTTGCCAACGGATCACAGGCCCAGATCTTCTCCAGCACGTGGCTTGCTGTGGTGAAGGCCATCAACGTGGCGACATGGGAGAGGACGCAGCTGGCAACGTCCGCGTCGAGTTCGGCGATCACGGGCTATGCGGGCAGCGAATCGTTTGAGAGCAATGTGCGCAATCTCAAGGAGCCGTTCACGCTGCAGTTTTGCGGAGCCCAGACAGATCAGTGCGCGCGCCTGATGGACCAGTGGGTGCGTGCGGTGGGCGATGCGTCCATGCGTGGTGCGAAGAAGCGCGAGAGCGATCGCATTGAAGAAGGGCTGCGGATGCAGGAGGCCATTGCAGCCAAGCAGCGGGCGGCAGAGCAGGCCAAGCATGACGCTGCTTCTGCAGAGATTGCCGAGCAGGCAGCGCGCATCCGCGCCAAGAAGCGTGGGCAGTGATGGCCTCGTTTATTGCCCAGAAACCCTTCAATCCCTTCAGATCTCGTATGAACCACATTCAAGTTAGCCACGCGCCGCGCACGCGGTTTCTCTCCAGATGGCCGAGTGCCGCGTTGGCCGCGTTCACGCTCGCCAGCGTCTCTGCCTGCCAATTCAAGCAGCCTCCCAGTTGTGATTCCGAGGAGGTGCAGAAAGTACTCAAATCGGTCGTCTTCAACAACGCGAAAGAGTCCACCATCGGCGCTCCGGACAAGGACGGCTCCGGGCAGATCAAGCCCGGATCTGCCTACTTCTACAACAACACTGTGCTGACGGTCTCGGGCATCTTTGACAGCGGCGTCAACAAGGAGACCAAGGTGCGCAGTTGCTCGGCAACCATGCATATGAAGGTGCCGATGGACGTGAAGCTGCTCGCGATGACAGCCAGCATGTTTGGTGTGAAGACCGATGGAGTGCAAGCCGATCAGGATGGCGGGCTCAAAGCCAAAGTCGACTACGAGGTCCAGATGGACGACAAGGGGGAGCAGTTCCAGGTCCAGTCCACATCGCTGAATTCCTTCATCGGGCTGGTGAGCACGGGGCACGCCGTGGTGATGTCGAAAGTGAGATGGTCTGGACGCTGGCAAGGCAGCTACCGCTGCGAGCGGGCAGGGCGAGCCGATGATCTCGCTCCCGAAATCATGGCAGCGCATGCGCCGTTCGAGTTGGCCATTGATGAGCAGCATTTGAGCGGCAACGAGATGCTGATCGAGCGAAACACCGGTGCAGGAGGTTTCGAGAAGCTCAGGGTTCAGTTCGGCAACGAACCTGTCGTGCGGCTGGAAGGTGCGAACACTCCCCGGGACCGCTGGGAGGGGCAACTTCGTGGCAGTCAGCGCGGGGACAAGCTTGAGGTCGCAGGACTCATCCGCGGGCTCGATGACCGCGAGGTCGCGCGCTGCTCCATGAGTTTGGAACTCACGCCACTGGATGAGCGATTCGTGGCGGAGGCTCTCTCCGAGCCGAGCTGAACGCTTGCCCGTCGCGAGCTTCATTGCGCATCCATTGCGGAATTCACGCCACAGATTCACCCCACAGACTCCTCACTATGACCACATCACAAGTCACCCCATCGTCGGCGCCAACGTCCACATCGGCAGACCCTTTGCGGGAGCAGAAAATCCAGCGTGCATTGCTGCGCGCCTACGTCGACAAGAACTATGAAAAGTACCAGCGCATGTGGGACAAGGCGGAGACCAAGAAGTCCAGGCAAAGCTGGAACTGGGCCGCGTTTTTCCTGTCCTTCAGCTGGTTTGCGTACCGCAAGATGTACGTGCCTGCGGCCATCTGGATCGCGTTGATCGTTGGCGAGACGATCGCATCGATGGTGTTCGGATATGCCGAGCGCTACTCCAGCGTCTTCTCTCTTGGCCTCGCATTTGGAGCGGGGCAGGTGGGGAATACCGTATACGCACTGCATTCCAACAAGCAGGTCGATCAGGTCAAAGCCGCTCTGCCATCGAGCCACTGGGTGAGCAATCTGCGCAGCAAGGGCGGCGTCAGCTGGCTCGCGGGCATCGGCGCGTTTGTCATCCTCATCGTCCTGCTGATAACGGTGATGGCACTGGGCGGAAAGCTCTGACCAGTCCGCAGCGCCAGAACAGTCATGCACCCCCATATCTGACAAGGAGCCTCATCACCACCCACATTCCCATTCGCTGATCGACAGACAGTTCCCCCTTCATTCGCCCACACAAGAGCGCCAGTGCATTCGTTGCCCTGGCGCTCTTGCTTTATGGGCTCCACATACGAGTTCTTTATGACAAAAACCCCCAAACATTCGAATCCCCAAGAGCCCAAAGATCCTGCAGAAGCAGCGCCACGCACGGGCCAGCGCGATGCGCGAGGACGCTCCAATCCCGTGCAGCGCGTCTTCGCCAATCACCCGCTGTTCCAGCCCGGCAAGATCGTCGCGACGCATGGTGCGTTGGATCTGATGCGTCGCACAGGAACGTCTCCGCAGGTGCTGCTGCACCGGCATTTGTGCGGCGACTGGAGCGAGATGGACGAAGAGGATCAGGCCGTCAACCACGATGCCGTGCAATCCGGCGCGCGAATTCTCTCCAGCTTTGATGTGCAGGGCGTGAAGCTTTGGATCCTCACGGAGGCCGTGAGCGACGTCACCGAAGACGGCCAGCCCAAGGCCCGCCCATCCCGTTCAAGCACCTGCTATCTGCTGCCCGAGGAGTACTGATCATGGAGCGCGATACTTCGACTCACAATGACGAAAGCATCGAAGGGTTTTTCCGTTACAGCGATACATGGAAGGCGTTGACGGCACTGCTCAGGATCGGCGCACGTCAGGACGCATTCATACTCACCAAGAAGAACCCTGAAACCGGAGAGTTGACGCTGCTGAGTGCGGACTGGCAGGCCGCGAGTCCGCAAGAGCTCGCGGTGATTCACCGCTGGGCCAAGAAGAGGGCGGTGGAGCTCGCCTGCGGTGTGGGCCAGCTGCTTGAGGCAATCGAGCGCGGGGATGGAGCACCCGATCACGGCATGAGCTTGCAGTCGTGGGTGCGTGGGCATCTGGACCTGTGGGTCGCATTGACATTGCTCGCCGATCACGTAGCACCGTTGATTGCGGACTACCACGGCGAGGAGGCATAGCCATGCACACGACCTCTTTGCGTACAAGCAATCGGCAGCGACTGAAGCTGCTGCGCCGCGCAAGTCTCGCGGAGGCCACGCAAAAGGCCTACGCGTCTGACGTGCGGCACTACCAGAAGCACCATGGAGTACTTCCGGCCAAACCGAATCAAGTGGCCCTCTACCTTGCCAAGTGGAGCCAAACGCATTCCTGCGCAACGCTCGTGCGGCGCATGGCTGCACTGGATCGTTGGCATCGAAACAGGGGATTCGCAAGTCCCGTGAAGACCACCGTCGTGCAGGAAGCGATGCGCGGCATCAAACGTCTCTATGGCGGGCAGCAGCGGCAACGACAAGTTCGTGCGATCACTGCAAAGGACTTGGCGAAGGTGGTCAAGGCGGCGAGGGTAACTCAGGAAGACGCCAATCCACAAGCAAGCAAAGCACGGGCGCTGCGGGATGTGGCGTTGGTGCTTCTGGGCTTTGCTGCTGCGCTGCGTAGATCCGAATTGGTGGCGCTGGAAGTGGGTGATCTGCAGTGGGAGCGCGCAGGACTGCAACTGCATATCCGGCGATCCAAGACAGACCAGTTTGGACAAGGCCAAGTGGTGCACGTGAAACGAGCGAAGAACGGAGCGCTGTGTCCCATCGCAGCGATCCGCGCGTGGTTGAGCCACGCTGAGATTCACACCGGATCGGTGTTCCGGTCAATCGATCGATTGGGACGCATCGCGGCATCAGCGCTCACGCCTCAGTCCGTTGCACTGGTTCTCAAGCGTCTGGCCACTCAGGCGCTAGGGGAAGAAGCCGCAGCGGACATTAGCGGTCATTCTCTTCGGGCTGGGTACTGCACGGATGCCGCACGACGCGGCCTGTCCGTGTTCGCCATTCGCCAAGTCACCCGGCATCAATCTGTTGAAACCCTCGGCCGCTATGTACGCGGCAATCTTGCAATCGCATAAGGAGCAAACCCATGGCAAAGAAACGACCTAAGGTTGAGCAGAAGAAGAATGTTCAGAAGCGCGTGACTCGTGGCATCTGCGGGACCTGTGGAGCGAGCATGAGCCCACAGATTCAGGACGATTCACATCCGGGGGTTAAGAAGCGGTGGGAGAGCGGTGACTCTGAAGAAGAGTTTGAGTCGAGACCGGATATCTTCATTTTAAAGAAAAGAAATGATGAACAGGGTGGTCCTGTTCGTTGATCTGATTGGCTCGGACGGGGAGGCTTAATGGGGGCATTTTTTGTGAGGCGCCCCCAAAGCCCAAAATTCAAAGAGGGGCAGATGACCCACTAGGTGCTGACTTTGCACGAAGCATTTGGTACACCATCCTCGGTCCAAGCAGGGTATCCAATACCCTTTCAAAAACTCGGTTGGAGCTGAGTGTCTGACTACTCATTGCTTGGTGTACATCGCATGCATCCATCACATGTAAAAGTTCAGTCTTGACCAGACAGTTGCTCTCGTTTTGCTGGGCTGGCTGTCAGATTAATTCAGAGCGTTTAGGCATCTGCGGCGTGCACCCGCAACCGCTGGTCGGTGCGCCGACGCGGCAGAGGCTCAAGAGTGCTGTCCTGCACACTGACGAAATGCGCATGCAGATGCTTCAACCCGACAAGGGCAGCACGCATCGTGCTTACTTCCGGACCTGCGGTTACGCCACGCTTGAAGAAATGAAGCCCCGGGTTGCGACTTCCGCGAATCCTGTGCCGGTGAACATGCGGTCAAGCGGTTGATATTCCATCTGAGTTGCAGAGACTCTTCAGCATCCTCGCTCGCACCATGACCTCGGTGGGATACCTATTTGCCTTCGCAAATCAGTTGCTGAATACCGTTGATTCTCCAAAATTTCTTCATATTCGCAAAATAAACGCAATAATTCATCATTGTTTAGAGGTGCAAATGGCAAGAAAACCACGCAATGTTGATGGATTGCAAGAGCGCGCACGCGTAGCCATGTCTCAGGCTAAAACCGCAGATGAGTTGCGTGTCGCGCAAGCGGTGCTTTTGCCGTTGATTGGGTTTTCTCTGGAGCAGGCGGCGCAAGTCGTCGAGCGTGACAGGTACTGGGTTTCACGCGTGCGCAATCGTTTTATCAAGGGTCAGCCCGCAGTACCTCGTCAACGTGGAGGCCGAAGGAACGCGTTGCTACAAGAGGATGAAGAGCTCAAGCTGGTGAAACTGGCTTTGACGCAGTGCGAAGGCTGGCAAAGCGTCTCGCTTCGCAGCGAACTTAGGAGTCTGCTTGACGAGCGGGGCATTTTCGCTTCCGAGTCGACTCTCACCAAGATGCTTTCGCGTGTTGCACCCTACTTTCTTCTGGGTGGTTCGTGCACGGATCTGGAGGGGGTCTCGTTTCATCTTGGCTTGGTCATGCGATGTCAACGAACCTTGGCAAAACGGGATCAACGAGCATGGCCTTGATTATTGCGTATTGAAGTGGCAACCAGGCCTAAACACGACCCCAAAAATTCAATTTGTTCTTCATCGCAGTTTTGAGTGGGTTGGCATGCATGACGGCGCGAAATTTTCGCTGGCTGCTGTCGAGGCGGCTCTGATCGACGCGCTCTCACCTGAGTGCAATAGCCGCCGCTAAGAGCGGCTAACACAACCGATCAACAAACCTCGCGCAGATAATCGCTGCAGCTAGTTTCAGTAGCGCTTCATGAGTCTGAAGGCGTCGCTCGAACCGGATGCGCAGCTTGCCAAAGCCTGCAAACCA
>NZ_JADKYZ010000034.1 GCF_015354245.1 Diaphorobacter caeni | reverse complement strand
GACGTCGACATTGGCTTCGCACACCGCAGCGATTTCTGCGGGCACTTTGGTGCCGCGTGGCACAAAGAGGTGGCGCTGTTTGAGTTCCTTCAACCGCGGGCAAAGATCAAAACCAAGCAAACGGGCATGTGACATGGCAAAGTCGGTGTAGCCATGGGTATCCACAGCAAGCTGGCTGGTCTCCAGCTTTTCTTGGCGGATGACACCTTCAATGGCCACGCCCGCCTGGCGCTCATTGAGCACAAAGGGCTGCGCATGGAAGATGCCCCACCGGTCTTTTACATGGGAGTAGATTCCAATGGAAGGTGTGTTGCGCCGAGGATCAAGCCGGGCTTGCCACACCCGTTTGGTGGTCTCCATGCTCATCATGTCAGAAGATGCCAAATCGGACCGCCCCCAGGTGGCGGCAATCGGGTGTCGCTGCATGAATTCCAGCACAGCCTGGCAGGCCTGGCTCAGACGCCGTTCGTCCCGCGCCCAGCGCATGGCCTGGCGAATGCTGGTGGCAGACAATTGCGGAATCATGCGCGCGCATTCGACCGCAGTCAGACTGGTGCCGTGGGCCATGATGCCGGCATAGACCATCAGCAGCTCGTCGGTAGAGCGCGGCTCACGTCCGAGCATGATCCAGCTAAAGCGCACCTGGGCGTCAACGGCCAGAATCACTTCCGGCAATTGAACCTCACCGATGCGGTGATCCAAAGCCGCGCGCAGCTTGGTCACTTCTGGGTCTTCGTCCTCTGCGGGCAATGGCGACAAATGGAGTTCATCATCCACGCGCAGTACGCCACTGCGGGCTGCAGCGGCCACCGCATCGACACCGGCAGTTACTCTGGCCAGCAAAGGCTTCAAGAAAGTGGCAGCCTTGCTGGGTAACGATAGACGGGCATAGTGTTTCTTGGACTCTGCCTGCCAACGCTCGTCCGTGAAGAACAAGGGGTCGTCTCAGAAAACGGAAAATAAAGCACGCTAAGCCGGTTGTAGGGGTCGGAGCGGCCTGAACTTGCCCGCGCCG
Organism: Diaphorobacter caeni; assembly: GCF_015354245.1. Lineage (GTDB taxonomy): Bacteria > Pseudomonadota > Gammaproteobacteria > Burkholderiales > Burkholderiaceae_C > Diaphorobacter_A > Diaphorobacter_A caeni. The sequence goes on along the minus strand of NZ_JADKYZ010000034.1, from coordinate 48 downwards.
ATCTTGGCGCTGCTGCGCCAGAGGTAATCGCCGGTCAGGTTGATGTGC
>NZ_JADKYZ010000033.1 GCF_015354245.1 Diaphorobacter caeni | reverse complement strand
GGGGTCTCCTCGTTTTCAGTGCAATAAGTGACGGTACGCAAAGCTAGCACTGGCGCGGGGGTGGTCTGGGTAGACCGTTGATTTCATTGACTTTCCTGTTCGCTTTGTAAACGGGTATGGTGGCCTCCCACTTTTGAGGTTCACGATGCAGGGTTGGCACACAACGTTTTTGGGGATGCGTGGGCTCCCCCGCGATATCAGCGACTTCGAGATGAAGGCATTTTTCACCTTCGATGGTGCCGAGCGCGACGCAATCAATGCACGCCGAGGTGATTCCCACAAGCTTGGTCTGGCGCTCCATATTGGTTTCCTGCGCATGAGTGGGCGTTTGCTCGGTGCCTTTCGGGTAATTCCAGTAGCCTTGTGGCGCCACCTTGGCAACGAGCTTGGCATTGCAGCACCAGAAGTCGCCTCGCTGAGAGCCATGTATGAACGCGGGCGCACGCTATTCGATCACCAACAAGTAGCCTGCACGGTCCTTGGATTCCAGTGGATGAGCGAGCACCAGCGCCGCTCACTGGTACGTGAACTGCGCGACGAAGTGGCGCGCTGCGCCGACCGCGATCAGCTACTCGTGCGGGCGCGTCAATGGCTGTACAAGAACAAGCTGGTGATCGTGCACGAGCGGGCAATTCGGACACTGATTGCGGCGGCACTTGCCCAGCTTGAAGTTGAAACAGGCACCGCCATCGCCGCCAGCGTTGATCCAGCAACACTTGATCGCTGGCGAGCCTCAGTTTCAGAGCTGCGCCCAGATGGACAAACCCAGCAGAGTTGGCTATGGGCTGCACCGGCGAAACACTCAACCCGCCAAATCAGCGAGGTACTGGAGCGCATCGACCTGCTTTACACGCTGGACGTTCATAAGCACCTGGCAGACATCCCCGATCTCATCTTGCGCCGCTACGCGCGCCGACTTGTCTCCAGGCCGCCCTCAGCCGGAGCCAAGATCAAAGAGCCAGCGCGCACCGTGGAGGTCGCATGCTTTCTTCGGTATTGCCTGTTCACCACCACAGACCAGTTGATCCTTATGGTGCAGCGCCGGATCGCCGATCTGTGGCGTCAGGCTGCCGCCGATGTCCCCGCTACCGTCAATTGGGCCGCAATGTACAAAACGCTGCTCGGCGAACTTGTTGCCTTGAGCGCGCAAGGTGCGGTGCCAGATGCTGAGTTGCGTGCCCGTCTTGAAGCCTTGATCACCGAAACCCAGAAACGCAAACCACCGAGCAGGGCCTCCCTGGTCCGCGAGGGATTGATTGATGGAATTCGCCCCGTGCGGTCGTTGCTCGTCGCCATTGCAAAGCTGCCCTGGCAGGCCACCGGCGAGCATCCTGCCATCGAGTACCTTGCCAAGCTGCAAGCTTTATATCTCAAAGGATCCAGAAAGCTGCCAGTTGAAGTGGTGGCACCAAGTCTGGGAATGATCTGGCAGGTTTCGATCTCCAGCCCAGACCGGGAACGGGCGTTTCAGGCGTTGGAGGTGGCCACCCTGTTTGCCCTGCGCCGCGCGGTGCGCAATGGCTCGGTCTGGATTGAGCACAGCCTGAGCTTTCGGGGTCGTGCGCGCTTGTT
>NZ_JADKYZ010000032.1 GCF_015354245.1 Diaphorobacter caeni | reverse complement strand
GAGGCTTTGATCAAGACTTGAGTCAACTGTGGCTAATAATTGGCTGAATGCTTCCGCTGGCCCCGCAGAAAAACGATAGGCATGGTCCAAATCATTCGAGGTTCGGAGTTCTACGGTGGCTCTATCTGAACCAAGAACTGCGGCCAAAGTCTTGAGCCGCCGAGACTCGCCTAAGACAGTGTCTCCATTGTCCGTTTGGGCGAACATCCAACTAAATAGTTCCCTTGCGTGTTCATCATTGATTGAATTTACTTCCACAACCTCACGGCTGGGGAGATTCAAATGCTTTAAGATATTGCCGTATGAAAGAGCGGTAGATAATAAAGAAAAATTAATATCTTCCTCTCTTACACGTTGAAGTCCGTAAAAATTTTTCTGTTTCGCCCTGTCGTATATGCTGAGCGCAGTTAGTAATTGCGCCGCATAATCACGCCTGCTGCCGATGTCTTTTGCAACTGATTTTAGTTGCTCATCAAGTGAGAGATTGCTGTAGAAGTTATTAATCAGATCTGCAAGATATCTGGCCTTGGAGAGTGGCTCCCAGCGTCGGGGGCCAGAAATATGCCTGAATCCAAGGTACTTCAATACATCACGGCGTTGCGGGAACCTGAAGCAATCAACCTTCTCGGGCTTATGCTTGGCTGTGCCCACCATGTCAATTAGACTCTTGGTGAGCAATTCTGGATTGACCAAATTGTTCAACACCTTAAGTGCTGCAAGACGGCGATTACCCTCAACTACGATGAATCGAGCTGGCGAAAGAGGGTTGGGTGTCACGAGAAGTGGTTCACCCGGAAAGAAGCCTTGATTGCCAATTGATCCGACTAGTTCTTCGAGGTTTTCCTCCTCAATCATTCTTCGAATGGCATTGTCTTCGCCATTATCATGACCTGTTGAATCGAAGAAACGAGGATTGTCGGGGTCGAAATCTAAGTCCGACACGTTTTCAAAATAAATTGTCGGTGTTGTCATGACTGTCCTCCATCGAACATAAATATTTTTTGCGCGTTGAATATGAACACATGCAGAGATCAAAAGCGGCGGCCATTAAAGCCATACACAATCCGCCCGCAGATGCGCACGGGGTGCTCGCCGTTGAGTACGTCCACGGTGCGCACGTTCGGGTTGTCGCTCGTCACTTCATGTTTGCCATCCATGCGCTGCGTCACCCGCTTGATGAACAGGCGGTCGTGCGCCTCGAGCACATACACGCCGTCCACGTCGGCGGTGGTCTTGTCGGTATCACACAGTCCAAAATCGCCGCTCGAGAGCGTGCCTTGCATGCTGTCGCCCAGCTGATGGATGAAGCGCAGGGACTCGGCGCGGCTGTTGGGTAAGTAGCGGTTGATCCACGCGCGCGACATGGGCACGTCGCCCATGATGATTTCCTCGGCCACCAGGTCATTGCCTGGCCCCATGCTGGCCACGACGTTGAGGCGTGGCACATAGATCGTGTCATCGCTGGATATAGGCGCGGGCGCGGGGCCTGTCAGTGCGCCCTTTGTGCGTGCGCCAGTAATGATGTAGTTCACATCAAGGCCGAGCGGTAGAGCCGCTGTATAGAACTCCGACTTCGGAGACGCCTTGCCTGCTTCCCAGCCGTAGATGGTGCTTGCGGGCCAGCCGCCAATATTCTCGAAATCCGTAGCTTTTAAGCCCAAACGCTTGCGCTCCTCTTTAAGTCGCAGGCCGGTTTCAGCTGTGATGCTCTGAATTTCAGAAGTTAATTTCTCGTTTTTCGTAGGCATTGCTTGCAAATTTACGGAAATCCGTAGTAACATCCGGCGCAAGAACATATAGCACCGTCTAACACGATGGTACACACACCGCGACAACGCGGGGAGGCTTGGCACATGGTTGATGTACTGATGGACAACACCGCTCACACGCTCGCACAGGCGCAGCGCCGCGCACTGGCTGATAAGGCGGCTACCGTGATGCGGCGAGAAGCGCTTTGCAACCGCTTGCGCGAGATTGCATTTGAAGGCGCTGAACCGGACGGCGGGCCGCGCTACGTGCTGGCGCAGAACGCGAGCGCGGGCGCTGATAAGCCGCTGTGGCTGTTCTTCAGCGTGGCGCG
>NZ_JADKYZ010000031.1 GCF_015354245.1 Diaphorobacter caeni | reverse complement strand
TCCTTCTTCTTGAAAACGTAGGTTTGCGACAAGCCCGCTCAACCCTCTGGCGCGGCACGGGAAATCAAGGCATTGCGATTCTCGAAAACAGTTCTTGAAACTTTATTCTTGAATTCTTATCATATCAACGCGTTTCGAGAAATAGGGATGTAGCCAACCGCTGCCCCAAGTGGCTTTGACGTGTTTACGAAAGGAGAAAGACTCATGGGTATTTTTGACAGACTTTTCGGTGGCCACCACGGTGGTGGTTACAGCGGTGGTGGGCATCACGGTGGTGGGCATCACGGTGGTGGCGGTGGGTACGGAAGCGGCGGGCCTCCAGCGGGCGGGTGGGGTAATGGCGGCCTTGCTTGCCCCAACTGCAAGGCATCTAACGCGCCAGGCGCTCGCTTCTGCCAGCAGTGCGGGACTTCGTTGGTTCCTTCGGCTTGCGCGCAATGTGGAACCACACTGCAACCGGGTGCGAAGTTTTGCGCTCAGTGCGGCAAGGCAGCGGTCTGACCGTGCCATGCTGGTTGGCTATGCGCGCGTCTCGACGCAGGATCAGAACCTGGAGCTACAGCGGGAGGCCTTGACCCAGGCCGGGTGCCAAAAGCTCTTTGAGGACAAATTAAGCGGCACGAGAGCCGAGCGCCCCGGCTTGGCCAAGGCGCTTGAAATGCTACGCAAGGGAGACACGCTGGTCGTCTGGAAGCTGGATCGCCTGGGCCGCAGCGTCAAGCAATTGGTCGATCTGGTCAGCGAGTTGCACAAGCAGAGCATCCAGTTCAAGAGTCTCACCGACGCCATCGACACCGGCACGCCGTCGGGACGGTTCTTCTTTCACGTCATGGCCAGCCTCGCCGAAATGGAGCGCGAGCTGACGGTGGAGCGGACCCGAGCAGGATTGGCGGTCGCCCGGCTGTCAGGCCGCAAGGGAGGGCGCAAACCGAAGATGACCAAAAGCAAGATTGAATCGGCCAAGAAGCTGCTCGCCAGCGGGATCGCTCCCAAGGACGTGGCCAAGAACCTCGGGGTCTCAATCCCGACGTTGTATCGCTGGGTGCCGGCTTCCGGTCACGCTGAACAAAAATGAACTCAGAAGAAGGACGAAGATGAGCACCAATCACTCCCATGCCCTACCCAGCGAGCGCAATGAAAAATCGCTCTGGATCGCCCTGGCGCTGACCGGAAGCTTCCTGCTGGCCGAAGTCGCCGCAGGCATTGTTTTCAACAGCCTGGCCCTGCTCTCAGATGCGGCGCACATGTTCACGGATGCAGCGGCGCTGGCCATCGCCTTGGCGGCTGTACGGGTGGCGAGACGGCCAGCCGATGCCAAGCGCACCTATGGCTACTACCGCTTCGAAATCCTTGCGGCCGCATTCAACGCCCTGTTGCTCTTCGGCGTCGCTGGCTACATCCTGTATGAGGGCTGGCAGCGTTTGCGCGAGCCAGCGCAGGTTCAGTCCAGCGGGATGCTGGTGGTAGCAGTGCTGGGTCTGATCGTCAACCTCATCAGCATGCGTATGCTTCAGGGCGGCAAGGACAAGAGCCTCAACGTCAAAGGCGCTTATCTGGAGGTCTGGAGCGACATGCTTGGCTCCATCGGCGTGATCGGAGCTGCGCTGGTCATCCGATTCACCGGCTGGGTGTGGGTAGATGCGGTCGTCGCCGTGGCAATTGGGCTTTGGGTGCTGCCACGAACTTGGCTGCTACTCAAGGAAAGCCTGAATGTCTTGCTGGAGGGAGTCCCAGACGGCATTGACATGGGAGCCTTGATGGCATCTGTTCAGGCCGTGCCAGGCGTGACAGGGCTGCATGACTTGCACGTATGGGCGCTCACGAGCGGCAAGGTCAGCATGACCGCTCATATCGTGTATGCGCCGGAAATAGGGCCCGACGAGTTGCTCAAAACCCTCAAGTTGTTGCTGGCTGACCGATTCAGCATCTTCCATACGACGCTGCAACTGGAGATTGTTGCCTGTGAGCACAGCGTCGATGGGTGCAACTTCGTGGATCATCGCCACAAAGAACCGAGTTCTCAACCAGACCAAGCCGCAGCCCGGCAGGCGTGACTAATGGGACTCCTACTACCCGGCTAGCCAAACCGGTCTTAGCGTACGATTTTTTCCGTTTTCTGAGCCGCCCGAAGAAGCTGCTGTCCGGTGGCGTCCCCCCAAGGACGTGGTCAAGAACCTCGGCGCGTCCAATCCTACGCTGTACCACTGGGTGCCTGGCCTCATTCAGCGCACGCTAAGCGTGCTTTATTTTCCGTTTTCTGAGACGACCCC
>NZ_JADKYZ010000030.1 GCF_015354245.1 Diaphorobacter caeni | reverse complement strand
CCCGAACCCCCCGCAGCGCTTTGCGCCGCCCAACTTTTTGAAACTTCCCAGAAGCCCGAAAACCGCCAGGGGCTGGGCGTCCAGCGTGGACAACCGCAAGCGGTTGACCACCCCGGCCACCGGGCGCACCCGTGCCCGGAACCCCTCCGGCTGGGTGACCGAGGCAGCAGGGGCCCGGTGCGCGAAGGCGCACCAGGGGGCGCAGCCCAGGGGGTCGGGGGGCGTGCCGCCCCACGCGGAGGAGCGCCCTAGGCGCGGGCCGGAGGCCGGGGGGGCTGTCTTTATTCGGCCCCCTTGGGGGGGGCCTGATATTGGTATCCCCGCGCACGCGCGGGCCGACGCTTATCGCAGATAAGCATAGTCGGTCACTATGCTTATGAAACCAAGCCCGCTACACTGGCGCCATGGGGTATCAATTCCTGCACCTGGAGGCATACGCGCGCACCGGCTCCAAGCAGCACGGCCAGCCGCGCAAATGGTCGGCGCGAGAGATCGCCGCCGAGGCCATGCGCGAGCCTGACGCCTGCCCGCACGTCGAGCAGCCGAAGCCGCCCAAGCTGCTGCACGGCTGCACCCCGGCAGAGGCCGCGAAGCTGGCCCACGACTGGGCGGACAGCAGCAAGGACGCCAAGGGGCGCAAGCTGCGCGCCGACGGCCTCGCCCTGGCTGCTGGGGTGGTGTCCTTGCCCGCTGAGCAGGCCAAGGACTGGCCCCGCTTTCGGGAGGCCACGGTGGCATGGCTTCGGGAGCAGTACGGGGAGCGGCTGCGGTCGGTGGTCGAGCACACCGACGAGGCCCACCCGCACCTGCACTTCTACGCCGTGCCCCTGCCGGGGGAGCGGTTCGAGGTTCTGCACCCAGGGCGGCAGGCCGCCGCCAAAAAGGCCCAGCAAGGGGCCAAGAAGGGCGCACAGAACGCCGCATACAAGCAGGCAATGGTGGGGTGGCAGGATGGCTTTCAAAGGGCTGTAGCGGCCCATTTCGCGCTTACACGCCGGGGGCCGGGTAAACGTCGGCTGACGCGGGGAGCCTGGAAAGCTGAGCAGGAGCAAGCCCGGTCACTGGCGCAGCCGGTGCCCGCTGAGCTGGTCATCACGCCCCAGGACGTGACCAAGCGCGTGACCAAGGCCGGTTTGCTGGGCAAGCAGTACGAGAGCGGCGACGAGCTGGCGGCGCGGCTCACTGAGCTGGTGCAGGAGCGGGCGCGGCCACTGGCGGCGCAGGCGGCGCGGGCCGACTTCGACGGCAAGCAGGCATCCCGCCTGGTGCAGCGGGTGCAGGTGCTGGAGAGCACCGACAACACGGCACGCGCTGAGCTGGCCGAGAGGCAGGCGCAGGAGCTGCGCCGGGAGCTGGAGCAGCAGCGCAAGCGGGCGGACAAGGCCGACGAGCTGGCCCAGGTCTATCGGCAAGGCCGGGATGCTGCGCTCGATGAGCTGCGAGAACTGCGGCCGCAGCGTGGCCACGGCCTGGAGCGCTAGCCCTCCGTCACTAGGTCATCACTAAACAAAACTGGCCGCAAAGCCGCGCCAGTGCTGGGTTTGGGCGGTGCGTCACTACCGAGTAGTGACGCACTCCGGGGCACTTCAAAAAGCGCGATCACGCTTTTTTGTCGCTCTTGTCGATGACCTTGAACGCCTCGAAGAGGTTGGGGCCTGACGTGGAGCGCGGCGGGTGGTCGATGTGCTCGAAGAACCGTTCGAGCTGGGCGCGGCGCTCTGCCCTGTCGCTCTGGGGCTGGTAGCCCGGTTTCAGCAGCAGGGCGTACTCCCGGTAAAGCGCATCGAGGCCCTTCTGGCCCAGCGGCTGCACCTCGGTTTCGGTAGCGCAGCGCGGGCAGATGTTCAGCGGCTCAAGGTGGGCCAGCGGCTGGTAGGCCTCGGCATCGTGGATGGTGCCCAGCCACCCACAGCGGGGGCAGCGGCAAGGCTTGTCGGCGTCCATGGCTCACACATCCAAGCGTTGTTGGCCGCGTGCTTCCAGCTCGTCTTGCAGCGACTCTTTTTTCCGCTCGATGACGGTCGAAAACGCGACTCGATCCCCATTGAAAACGAAGCTAGGATTCACGAAATACCGCCCCTTTCTTACCGTTTTTGCTATCAATTTTGCCGTCTCAAGCTCTGCCAAACCGCGTTTGAAAGTAGCGATGCTGAAGTCCTTGATGGGGGGATTTCGGCCCTGGTGCGCGGCCAAAAAATCTTCCAGGGCGAAGCTATCGAGGGCCACCTCATCTTTCGCCAGCGCACCGGCCTGGACGGCCCAACAAAGCACGTTGAACGCCTTGATCCCCGGCGATGTGAGGTCGAAGGTCAGCGCAATATTCCGAGTGAACAGCTTCAAAAACTGCTCGTTATCGACATAGCGATAGGTAACCAAGTGGGTGCCCTGGGTCTGCCCCGTTGATTCGTTGACCAGCACATGAGAGTCTTTCCCAAGGGGGCCGAGACGCACCTGCTTCTCCCGCAAGTTGACCACCAAATCGCTCAAAAAAGGATTGGTTTTGTACCTTACAACACTCATTTTTACCCCTTAAATTGAACCTGTGAGGACTACTTTAAAGGCTCACTAGCTCAAAATCAAGCTTTATTTTGAGCGAACACGCACACCCGTCTGAGCGAACAAGTTCTCAATCCAGCATGGAGGACCTAGCATCCATGCGGGTTTGCGCGGTTTCCCTTCTTAGTTCTTGCTAGCAGGTGTTGGAGCGCCTGCGGCGGGCCAAACAGCCTCAACCGCCGTGCCCTGAACCCGTTCCGCCGTGGACAACCCTATGGCCCGTGGACGGCGGGCACAGCCTGGCGGCTGCACCCTGACCGCCCACCGGCCATTTACGGGTTGCCCACCGCTCCACTGACACGGGGGGCACGCCCCCCGAACCCCCCGCAGCGCTTTGCGCCGCCCAACTTTTTGAAACTTCCCAGAAGCCCGAAAACCGCCAGGGGCTGGGCGTCCAGCGTGGACAACCGCAAGCGGTTGACCACCCCGGCCACCGGGCGC
>NZ_JADKYZ010000003.1 GCF_015354245.1 Diaphorobacter caeni | reverse complement strand
GTTTGCAGGCTTTGGCAAGCTGCGCATCCGGTTCGAGCGACGCCTTCAGACTCATGAAGCGCTACTGAAACTAGCTGCAGCGATTATCTGCGCGAGGTTTGTTGATCGGTTGTGTTAGCCGCTCTAAGTGCAAGGCGGCCTCCCTCACTCGTAGTGCGAGGTTGGTCCATTCAATTTCCAGGAGATAAAGAATGAGCTTAAAACAGCGCTTACTTGGCTGCGCATTTCTGGCTATTGCCGCCAATGGCGCAGCTTTAGCACAAGCCTCGCCCGCCTTCCCTTGCAAGGTTGTCAAGTTCGTCGTGCCATATCCCCCTGGCGGCTCCAGCGACATGCTGGCGCGGTTGATGGTTCCGGGTCTGACACAGCGGCTTGCTACCACTATCGTGGTGGAGAACAAGTCCGGCGCCGCTGGCAATATCGGCACCGCTGCGGTCGCCACTTCCAACGGCGACGGTTGCACCTGGCTACTAGGCAACAGCACCAACGTGGTCATCAGCCGCAATCTGTACAAGTTGCAGCGCGATCCCATGGAAGCACTGGTGCCGGTAGCCGAAGCAGCGACCGTACCCATGGTGTTGTACGTCAATGCGCAACTTCCAGCCAAGGACGTAAAGCAGTTCATCGACTACCTGCGCGCTAGTCCTGGCAAGTCCTTTGCATCTCCGGGCAGCGGCACGCCGCACCACCTGCTAGGCGAGCAGCTGAAGCTGGACAGCAAGCTGGAACTCACCCACATACCGTATCGCGGTTCGGGCCCAGCCATCCAAGACGTGTTAGCGGGCCACGTGGCCTTTGCCTTTGAAAGCACCAGTTCCATCGTCCCGCACCTGGCGGGCGACAAGGTGCGCGCGTTGACCACCACGGGCGATAAGCGTTCCAACGCGCTGCCCGGTGTGCCCACGATGAAAGAGCTGGGTTACTCCAACTTCGTGGTGACCAACTGGTACGGCGTGTTCGTGCCCAAGGGAACGCCTGCCGACCTGGTGAACCGTCTCAACGTCAGCATCCGGGAAACCCTCAAGACGCCTGACGTGGCCGAAGCGCTGGCCAAGCTGGACTCGCAAAACGTCGGCTATGACGCACCCCAGTACCAGCGATTCGTGAAAAAGGAAGGCCCGCTTTGGGAATCGCTCGTCAAAGAGACGGGGGCCAAGGTGGACTGACGCGAGTGTTCCCCGAACCCAACCATACATTGATCCAGGAGTTATCACATGAGTGCAGAAGACAAGGAACTGGTCACCCTTTTTGAAGGGCTTGACACGCCGGGCGTATCCGACGCGATGGACAAGCTGGGCCTACACGGCCAGGTGCTCGGCATCATGCCGCTGGCTGACTACAGCAAGGCCGTGGTCGGACCGGCCTTCACCGTCAAGTACGTGCCGGCCAGCAACCCGCCCGGCACGGTGGGCGACTTTATTGATGACGTGGCCCCCGGCGACGTGGTGGTGATCGACAACGACGGCCGCACCGACTGCACCGTGTGGGGCGACATCATGACCCAGTACGCCGGCCTGCGCGGCATCGCCGCCACGGTGATCGACGGCGTGTGCCGCGACGTGGGCAAGGCGCTGGGGGACGGTTACCCGATGTTCAGTGCCGGCCGCTTCATGCGCACCGGCAAGGACCGCGTGCAGGTTGAGTCGGTGAACACCACTGTCGCCATCGGCACCGTGCGCGTGGCTTCCCGCGACATCGTGGTGGCCGACGCCAACGGCGTGGTCATCGTGCCGCGCGGCCGGGCCCGCGAGGTGGCCGAGAAGGCCCGCAGGATCGAGGAAGTCGAATCGCGCATCCGCGAGCAGATCAGCCAGGGCAAGACCTTGGGCGAAGCGCGCACCGCGCTGGGCTACCACAAGCTCCAGAGCAAAGAGTGACCCCGGGAGCGAACACCATGACCTACAGCACAGAACAACTCGCCCAGGCCCGCAAGCTAGGTACCTCCACCCTGTTCGAGGCCTCCGGCTTGACCACCAGCGCCGCTGACGTCGCCATCCGCCCCGTGTGGGCTGGTGCCTCTGTGGCCGGTCCCGCCTATCCGCTCGAATGCTCGCCGGGCGACAACCTGGCCATCCACATCGCCATGGAAAAGGCGCCGCGGGGCAGCATCCTCATCATCTCCACGGGCGGCTTCGTCGCGGGTTACTGGGGCGAGGTGCTCACGGTCGCGGCCGAGGCGGCGGGCATCGCGGGACTCGTCATTGACGGCGGCGTGCGCGACATCGCTGCGCTGACCGCGCGGCGCTTTGCGGTGTTCTCTCGTGGCATCTCGATGCGCGGCACGATCAAGGCCAGCGCGCCGTCGGTGGGGCAGCCCATCAGCTTCACCGGCACGCCAGTGGCAATGGGTGACCTTGTGGTGGCCGACGACGACGGCGTACTAGTGATTCCTGTGGCTCATGTCGAGCACACTTTGGCCCAAGGCCAGATACGCGCCGACAAGGAAGCCAAGATGATGGAAGCGCTGACGCAAGGTAAGTCCACGCTGCAGCTGATGAACCTCGCGAGTTGGAGGCAAGCCTGATGACCGCATCAGCCTTTGGTTTGAACCGCTTCCTCGCCGAGGCAAAGCCTTCGGCCACTTACAAAGTGATGGACCGCGTGGCGGCTCGCCGTGCGGCCGGCGCCAAGGTGATCTCGTTGAGCGCAGGTGAACCGGACTTCGACACACCCGCCCATGTGTGCGAGGCGGGCATCGTCGCCATCCGCGCGGGCCACACCCGCTACACCCAGGTCGCCGGCTTGCGCCCGCTGCGCGAAGCGATCGCTGCCAAGTTCCAGCGCGAGAACGGTCTAGACGTGCTCTGGCAGGACACCTTGGTGTGCAGCGGCGGCAAGCAGGTGATCTTCAACGCGCTGGCCGCGACGCTCAACGAGGGCGACGAGGTGGTCATACCGGCGCCGTACTGGGTGAGCTACCCCGAGATTGCGCAGCTGTGCGGAGCTCAATCCGTCATCGTGCCTTGCAGTGCCGAGAGCGGCTTCAAGCTGACGCCGCAGGCGCTGGAGGGTGCGATCACCGAACGCACGCGCTGGCTAATTCTGAATTCACCCTCCAACCCGACCGGCGCGGTCTACAGCCGTGCCGAACTGCAGGCTCTGGCCCAGGTGCTGCTGGCGCACCCGCAGGTGCTGGTGCTGTCCGACGACATCTACGAGCACCTGATCTTCGATGGCATCGCGTTCTGCACTATCGCCCAAGTCGAGCCGCGTCTGCGTGAGCGCGTGTTGACGATGAACGGCGTCTCCAAGGCCTACGCCATGACCGGCTGGCGCATCGGCTTCGGCACTGGGCCAGGCTGGCTGATCGAGGCCATGGAGAAGCTGCAGGGTCAGCAGACCTCGGGCGCCTGCACGATCTCGCAGCACGCTGCATTGGCTGCGCTGACCGGCCCGCAAGACTTCATTGCCAGCTCGCGTGCGGTGTTCCAGAAACGGCGCGACATGGTGGTCGAGTTGCTGAACCAAGCACCAGGTCTGCACTGCGAAGTGCCGCAAGGGGCGTTCTACGCCTTTGCCTCGTGCAAAGCGCTGCTGGGCAAAACCACCCAAACAGGCACGAAGCTAAGCAGCGACGAGGACGTGGTGAACGCGCTGCTTGACGAGGCGGGCGTGGCTACGGTGCATGGCAGCGCCTTTGGGTTGGGACAGTACATCCGCATCGCCTACGCGCTCGACGATGCATCACTGCGGCAAGCGTGCGAAGCCATTCAGCGGTTCAGTCAAACACTGGCTGATTGAAACCATTGCTTCGTGGCAAGTCGTCTGAGGGCAACAGCAGAGCCCGGCGAATGTGTACCCCCACGACTTTCTGGGCAGAGGTGAGTTGCGTTTGCAGGCGATGCACCGTGTGGGAGCGGTCTTGCACGGTCTCGCGCTTCTTCCACTAGTAGACGGTCTGCTCGGTGATGCCATGACGGGCTGCCAGTATGCGAGCTGATTCATTGCTGGCGGCGATCTGCGCGCGTACCGCTGACGTGGTACTTGCGTTCTTGTGTAGCGCCATTTGCATCACGGGCTCCCGGTTGACCACAGTGACTGTACAAGCTCGCGCAGTACCTCTCGAGCAATGAACAGAGGATAGCGATTTTTATCTATGCAATCATTCGGGATGCGACACGTAGCGGCTACGCTGTGCTCGGGACTACGGGTGCAAGATCAGCTGGCTCGCTTTCAACGCTTGAGTCGGGATTATGAACGGCCGCCGCAAGTGCTCGCTGTTTTGCACTTTCTGGTTTTTTGTTCTGCTTATGTTGGCCAACGCTCTGCCTTGGCTCGGGACGAATGTGAGTTCATAACACGCTCTAGTCTGATTAAACGCTTGAGACTAGGTGTCGTGCTTCAAGTTTGAGGCTGCTTTGATTTTTTGAATCTCTGAATAATCGAATTATTAATGTATTGCACGTGTTTGTCGTGAATGATTTTTTGACATTTGAAGAATAATTTCACGTTGTGTTTTACGCGTTGTTTCGATGTATTTTTATTTTTGTCAAATGAACCGCATTGATTTTTTTGGAGGCGAGCCGGTTGAGGGGTATTTGATTTCAAATGCGGTTGGCTTGAGGGGCGGAAATTGGTTTTCGGATTTGACTTGTTGCGATGGTCCCAATGGAAATAACTTGGCGATCAAGCGAGAGAGATATCTGGATATGACGGGAGAAAAAATGACAGGATCAGTGCAAAAGGGGGATGTTTCTGTTGTTGGCAAACAATCCGCCGTCGCCAAGTATGGAATCGGCACCAATGTGAGCCTGGGGGATGTGTCCGTTGTGCAGCTCAATGTCAGGCCGGGCGGTTGGAGCGCTGATGGCAAGCCGATCTTCAGCGGCAAGGCTGATCCGAGCAACGCACTGCTGGTTCAAATTTACGACTACGGCAAGGTCATCGGCAATGCGGTGGTTCACGCGGATGGAACATGGAGCTTCGAGCCCAGGCTGCCGCTGGCTTCGGGTCCCCACAGGTTTCAGGCGGAACCCATCGACGCGACAGGCCATGTGGGCGAACAGACCGATGCACTGTCGTTCGACCTTGATGGTCCGGCTCCTGCGGTTCCCGTCATCACCGGCGTTTATGACGACGCCGGGACGATCACTGGAAACATCCAGAAGGGCTACCCGACGGACGATACCAAACCGACATTGGAAGGCACAGCTGGGCCCGGAACTCTCGTCCAGGTGTGGGACGGCGATGTTCTGGTCGGCAGCGCGGAGGTCGACGTGAGCGGCGATTGGGTCATCGTCACGAAAGCTTTGGGTGACGGCGAGCACAGGCTTGCGGCGACGGCCACCGACGGTGCCGGGCAGGTGAGTCCGCCTACGGATGAATACCTTGTTCTTGTCGATACGACGCCACCCGCCACGCCCGACATGCCCAGCGCATATGACGATGGCAAGGTCGTTGCAGGTCCGGGTGTCGAAGATGTGACGCTGACGACGGGTCATCCTGTTTTGTCAGGAGTGGGCGAGTTCGGCGAGAAGGTGTCGATCCGTGATAAGGGTGTGCTGATCGGCACTGCCACGGTAGGCTCGGACGGTGGTTGGAGCTTTGTTCCAGCGAAGGGCTTGAATCAGGGCGCGCACGAAATCACGGTCACGCTGAGGGACAGGGCGGGCAACGTCAGCGCTCCAAGCGATGGTCTTAGGTTGATGGTCGACACCAGCAGAGAGCCGTTGCACACCCGCAGTGAAGACTCGACCGAAGGTCGTTCAGGAAACGCCGGCGGAATGTTCCCATCGGGCAATTTCTTGGGTCTGTAGATGGGGGCGAAGTGACATCGAAACACTCGACGTGATGGCGCCCGTTGGTCAGCTCGTCTCGGTGGAGGGTGCGTCGGCTGGTGGCTCGATGGGCGTTTGCGTGCCATCAATGGCAATCAGCACGCCGGTCGTGGTTGCATCGACCTCGATGGTTGCACCCATGAAGCGATCGCGACTCGGGGTTTGGCGTGCGTCGGGGAAGGGAACCATCCCGACTTTCTGCAATTCGAGGAGGCGATCCGCTTGCGCGGGTGTCAACACGATCTTTTGCGGATAGGCGTCGCCGTGAGCCTGCCAGTGAGCGCGCAGGGCATGGACGACATTCATGTAGATATCTGACATATCTGAAGTGTAGTCGCCGCGGACTCAATGAAGGTGGAGAGGTTCCGGAGCCTGTAGGCCTGGATCGAGGTGTGGCAACCCGATGAAAGGGCGAGGGATAGACCGTACCGCGAGTTGCGCATCAGGACCATAGGACGGCGACGTCATCATGGTCCTGATGCCGGCTCCGAGCCGGGACGTCACTCGATCAGGAGCGAAGTCCAGCTGCCGCGAGCGCGAAAACGGAATTGGGCACATTCTGTGCCGGGAACTGTGTCTTGGCGACGGAGCGGCCCTTGAGCCGCTTCACGGCGGAGCTCAGGCGGGTCGATGAGTTGCGTGCCATGTCGGCGGACTGTTGGCCTTGTTGGGCGACCAGGTCGGCCACGGTGACGGATTGCAGATAGTCCAGCACTCGGGAGTGAAAGCTGGTCCAGAGCTCCGCCGTCATCTTGCCGGATGGCGAGTCTTCGCGCAGGTTGGCGCCTGCGTCGTTGGTTTCTTCGTTCATCGCGCGATCGGACGCCTTGACGATGTCGGCCACGGAGACTTCTTCTGCCGGGCGGGCCAGCGTGTAGCCGCCGCCTGGGCCGCGAATGCTGCGCACGAGGCCGGCGCGACGCAGCGCGCTGAAGATGTCTTCAAGATACGACAGCGAAATGCCTTGGCGTGCGCTGATGCTGGGAAGGGCCACCGGGTGTCCGTGAGAGCGAGAGGCAAGATCGGTGATGGCGGTGACGGCCATTTTTCCGCGAGTGGTGAGGCGCATGGTGGGCTCCTTGGGATGGTCCGACGCTTGTGATGTCGGGCCGAAATTCTGGATTTCAAATGCAACGGTGTCGCGCGGAAGGCGTCAATGACGTGGCGCGGAAGGTCGCATCGAGTGGAGTTCGGTTGGGGCTGGCCTGTGCGGGGCCGCTTGATGCTCGGAGTCCAATCCGCAATGGCGTTGGACTGAGGCGCGTCAGGCGGCGTGGGGCGCTTGGGAGCCGGTCGGTGGAGCCGTCAAAAGGACATCTTGCGTTTGATGCCGACCCTTGTCGGGTCGCACGGGCGCGAGAGTGCTCCGGCCGAAGACGTCAGGCCAGTGCGTGGAACACTCGGGGAGGTTTGGGCCTGCGCTTGAGAGACGGTGAGTGCGGCGGAATCAGCCGCACATCAAGGATGCGCACGCGCAATGCGGTTTCCGTGTGCAAGGCGTCGGGAGGGTTGAGAAGATCCGGCAGATCCACCGCCAGATCGTCGAGAGCCTGCAGCAGCAAGTCGGTGCCTGCGACGGGTTTTTCCGTGCGGGGGGTACTGCTTGTGTTGTCCTTGGCTTCGCGCAACTCGTGCACGTGCGCCACGGTTTTCCCGGTGGCAACGGTTTGGGCGGTGGAACTTTGAGACGTGCCATAAGACGCCGTGCAATGTGCAGACGCTCCAAAGGCAAGAATAAAGTAGGCGCTGAGCAGCGCGATAACCCACCGTAGCATAGTAGGGGAATTATACGCAGATGCGAGCGGCGCTGCCGTTCAGGCCATCGACGCTGTGATGTGTGTGGCGTTGCAAATCATCGACTGCATTCAATTTGTTGCTATCTTTATGAGAGCATCGAGAACGATTTAGTCGGAAAAAAGAGAACACGGATCCAGAGCGTGGAGAGCTGGCAAGCGTGGCCTGTGATGGCTTGGGTTTTCAGTTAGCCATCGCCTCGCCAAGGCGAACAGGGCGTGCCGCGACCCAGTCTTGCTGAAACTGGATGGCTCCCGGCTCGAACAGCAGCACGACGGTCGATCCCAGCAGAAAGCGGCCCATTTCGTCGCCTTTGCGCAGATCAACCGGCTTGTCCGTGTAGTCCCATTGGCGCACCGTGCCCGGACGGGGCGGGTTCACCAGCCCATGCCAGACGGTCGCCATGCTCCCGACGATGGTTGCGCCCACCAGCACCAGCGCCATTTGGCCCAGTGGCGTGTCGAACATGCAGACCACGCGTTCGTTGCGGGCGAACAGGCCGGGCACGCCGCGTGCAGTGGCTGGATTGACGGAAAAGAGATCCCCCGGAACATGGATCATGCGGGCCAGCCGACCATCGCAGGGCATGTGGATGCGGTGGTAGTCCCGTGGGCTCAGATAGATGGTGGCGAAGCTGCCATTGGTGAAGGGCTGGGCCAGCGCCGCGTCACCGCCCAGCAGTGCGGTGGTCGAGTATGTGTGGCCCTTGGCCTGAAATATCTGGTCGGCGGCGATGGGGCCGAGTTGGCTGATGGCGCCGTCCACCGGGGAAATGGCTTTGGCGTCCGCCAGCGGGCGGCTGCCTGCGCGCAACTCACGCGTGAAGAAATCGTTGAAGGTGGCGTAGCTCGCGATGTCCTGATTGGCCGCTTCGCTCATGTTGACCTTGTAGCGCTGCACGAACCAGCGGATGACCGAAGTGGTCAGTCCTCCGGCGCGCCTGGAGGCGAGTCGCCCCATCAAAGTCGTCAGTGCCTGCTTGGGCAGCAGGTATTGGGCGAGTACGGCAAGTCGATCTGACACGTGGGTTGCATCCTTTTTTGTAGCAAGCCATTCTACTGGGGTGAGTGGCCGTGTCTCCCAATATGCCACCCGACGGGTGAGCGGCATCATGGGAGTTGCCAATGGTTGACTTGCAGCGACGTGTTGATCTCAGGCAAGATAATTCTGAGACAGGCGCTGGTTCCGAGGATGCTCAATGCTCCGATCCGATTGCATGGCCAGTGCGCAAAGTCTTCCATTCATTCATGACGAGCGTTCCCCCATCCCAACCTTCAGCGGCTGCAGCGCCCGCTTCGGAAGTGGCGCAGGCCAGTGTGAGCAGCCGCCTCTCCGTGGCCGACTGGCTGCGCCGGTTCTGGCCATCACCCCTGTCCATCGACCGCAAGGAGCGTGTGCGCATGCTCGGCGGCATTGTGCTGTGCGTGGGCATGACCGCCGCCATGGCGCACCTGTGGGGGCTGCTGCATCCACCGGGAATATGGATGGTCGCGTCGCTCGCCGCGAGCTCCGTTCTGGTGATCGGGCTGCCTTCCAGTCCACTCGCGCAGCCTTGGTCGGTGTTTGGAGGCAGCGTGCTGTCGGCCACCATCGGTGTGCTGGTCGCGCAACTGGTGCCTCAGTTGGTGGTGGGGGCGGTTGTGGCGGTGGGCGTGGCCGTGCTGGTGATGCTGCTGCTGCGCTGCCTGCATCCGCCAGGGGCGTCGCTTGCCCTGCTGGCCGTGCTCGAGCCCGCAACGCATACGGGCCGTTATCTGGGCTTTGTACTGTTTGACGTGGTGGTGCTGCTGATCGTCGGCATTCTGTACAACCGTTTGACGGGCCGCGCCTATCCGCCCGCCAAGCTCGCGGAAACCGCCTCCAAGGCGGCCTCGCACGGCAAGCCGAGTCCCTTCACCGAGGCGGATCTCGATGCAGCGCTCAAGAGCTACAACGGCGTGATCGACATCAGTCGCTCCGATCTGGAGAGGCTGCTTCAGCATGCGGCCAAGGCCGCTTTTCAGCGCACGATGGGAGATCTGCGCTGCGACGCGATCATGTCGTCTCCGGTTCACGCCATCAATGAGAGCGCTTCACTGGCCGAGGGTTGGGCTCGGATGCAGCAGCATGCCGTCAAAGCCCTGCCGGTGATCGACGACAGCCAATCCGTCATCGGCATCGTCACCACGACCGACCTGCTGCATCAGCAGTTCGCGCAGGAGCAGGGCGAGGGCCTGGGTAAGAAGCTGCGTGCGCTGATCCCATGGCGTGGCGCGAAACAGGCGCAGACCATCGGCTCGGTGATGTCCGCGCCGGTACAGGTGGCGCGCATGGAACAGCACGTGATGGATCTGGTTCCGATGTTTTCCGCCAAGGGGAGGCGGCATGTGCCCATCGTGAATGATGAAAACCGCCTGGTCGGGATCATCAGCCAAACCGATGTGATCAAGACGCTGGCTGGCACGCTCGCGACATGAGCGCGTGTTTGAGAGTTGCGTGGCGGCATCATGTTGATTGAATTCAAGCATCGCGACGGATGACGCAGGAACTCGGGTCGAGTTAGAATAGCGGGCTAACCCTTAACGACAAGTCATTTCGCTTGCAGTCTGTCGAGGCGGCGGATTTCATCCTGATGGATCGAACTGGCTGCGCCAAGCGGTGATTTTTCAGCCCACGTTACCGCGCCTCAGACTTCCGGCAAGCCAAAGCGGCGGCGAAATCCGGTAGCTGCCGAAATGTGGGCGATTGCCACATATTCTGAATTTTTGAGATCGAACATGGCCAAAGAAGAACTCATTGAGATGCAGGGAAGCGTCACGGAAGTCCTGCCCGACTCCCGCTTCCGCGTCACCCTGGAAAACGGACACCAACTGATCGCCTACACCGGCGGCAAAATGCGCAAGCACCACATCCGCATTCTGGCGGGTGACAAGGTGTCGCTCGAGATGTCCCCCTATGACCTGACCAAGGGTCGCATCACCTTCCGTCATCTGGCTGGCCGCGGCCCGGGCCCTGGTCAATCGTCCGGCGGCAATCGCTGAGACGGCTTGATTCTCATTGGCCCGCTGGTGAGTGGGCTGATGCAACCAAGGCTGTTTCTGAGGACTGGAATACAGCGCAAGGTAAAAAATTTTCTGATTTACCAAAAAGCATTCAATTTGGTGGTTAGAATAGCAGTCTTGTCGGAGCGTAGCGCAGCCTGGTAGCGCATCTGCTTTGGGAGCAGAGGGTCGCGAGTTCGAATCCCGCCGCTCCGACCATTGATTCAAGCCCTTGAGTCGCAAGATTCAAGGGCTTTTGTCTCAAAGATGTTTTCCTGCCATGCAGGACAGATATCAAGAAATTACCGCGCGATGGAGCAGTCTGGTAGCTCGTTGGGCTCATAACCCAAAGGTCGGAGGTTCAAATCCTTCTCGCGCAACCAAGTTGAAGCCCTGATTGCTGATGCAGTCAGGGCTTTTCACTTTGCGGGTATCGATGATGGTTCGAATCGTCGGATCGTCGAATTGAAATCGCGACGACCTGCGAAAAACTTGGAAATCTCCCAAAAGTGACTGAAATGGCAGTTACAATACGAGCTTAGTCGGAGCGTAGCGCAGCCTGGTAGCGCATCTGCTTTGGGAGCAGAGGGTCGCGAGTTCGAATCCCGCCGCTCCGACCATTGATAGCAAAAGCCCGCAGGAAGAATTTCCTGCGGGCTTTTTGTCTTTCAGGCGCGCGTCAGTTCGTCGCGGCTGTGTTCTTGAAGACCTGCTTGCCTTCGACGATGGTCTCCAGCACCTGGATATCGCGGATCTTCATCGGATCGATCTTGGCTGGATTCTCCGAGAGCACCACGAGGTCCGCATACTTGCCCACCTCGATCGAGCCGCGCTCCTTTTCCTCGAAGTTCTGATGCGCGGCGTTGATGGTCAGCGCGCGCATCGCGTCCATCGGCTCAATCCGCTGCTCCGCGCCGATCACCGAGCCGCTCGTGGAGATGCGGTTGACCGCAGCCCACACCATCAGCATCGGATCCATCGGCACGACGGGCGTGTCCGCGTGCAGCGTGAACGGCAGGCCGCGCGCCTTGGCCGACTGCGCCGGGCTGATGCGCATCGCGCGATCCGGGCCGAGGAAGATGTCGCGGTGGCGGTCGCCCCAGTAGTAGGTGTGCAGCTCGAAGAAGGACGGAATCACGCCGAGTTCCTTCATCTGGTCAAGCTGGTCCTCGCGCGCCATCTGCGCGTGGATCAGCACATGACGGGCGTCCTTGCGCGGGAAGCTTTCCTGTGCCTTGCGGTAGGCGTCCAGCACGTCGCTGATGGCCTGATCGCCATTGGTGTGGATGAACAGCTGGCGTCCCGCCTTGTGCGCCGCCGCGACGTTGGTGATGAGCGTTTCCTTGCTGGAGCGCGGATAGCCCCGGTAGTGCGAGTCGCCGTCATGTGGCGTGTGATAGGGCTCGGTGAGGTAGCCGGTGAAGCCCTGGATCGAGCCGTCGTAGAAGTCCTTGATGCCGCCGACCTTGACCTTGCCGCTCTTGAGCTCCAGCTTTTCAGCGGCCTCGAGACTTTGCAGTCCCGTCGGCCAGGCCACCACGCGCAGCGGCAGCAGGCCGCCTTGCGCGGCGACCTCCATCGACGCGATGCCGCCGGCGGACGATGCGCCATCGTTGGCCGTGGTCACGCCCTTGGCGGTGTAGATTCCGGCCGCGGCCTTGATGCCTTCCTGTACTTGGGCGGCGGTCAGCGCGGGCTTTTTGCCGCTGACAAGGCTTTGTGCGGTTTCGGCGAGAAAGCCGTCCGGTTCGCCGTTCTTGTCGCGCCCGATCATGCCGCCCTCGGGATCGACGGAGGCCGCAGTGATACCCCCGAGTTTCAATGCCACGCTGTTCGCCACCGCCATGTGGCCAGAGATGTGCGTGACGTACACGGGCTGTGTGGTGGACACCTTGTCCAGATCCTCGCGCGTGGGATGGCGCAGCTCGGCGAGCAGGGTGTCGTCATAGCCGAAACCGGTGATCCAGGCGTCTGCGCCGAGCTCCGCCTGCTTCTGCTTGAGCAGCTGCACCATGTCGTCCATGGTCTTGACGCTGCCAATCGGTGGGCTGTTCAGGTCGACCTCATATTTGGCGTTGGTGCCGGTATAGACAAAATGGCTGTGCGCGTCGTAGAAACCCGGCGCCATGGTCTTGCCCTGCAGATCGACGACCTTGGTGTCCGAGCCGACGAAAGCGTTCAGGTCGGCCGAGGTTCCGGCGGCAATGATTTTCCCGCCGCGCACGCCCACAGCCTGCACTACGGCATTTTCTGTATTGAGCGTGAGAATATCGCCATTCTTGTATACGATTTCAGCGGCGTCCTTCGACGAAACGCTGTGGCCGTCACCACCGCATGCCGCCAGAAATGCGCTTGCAGCCAGCATGCATACGGAAAGACGCAAATGCCGTGTCCTGTGTTGTGCGGCATTTGAATGCTTTTGAAAAATCATTCCATTCACTCCATTGAGGCTTGATTGTTTTCTCGGGTGTCATGAAATTCATGACGATTGGAAATTAACATTGCCTTATTCATTCCAATGGAGCCAGTTGCATGGATTCGATGAATCCAGATCGATCAATCGGCCTGCAGGCCGCATGAATCATGGGTATTCGGGTAAACATCCATTATCTTTGGAATGATGATTCCATATTGGTGCAAGTGCAGATGATTTTCTCTGCATTGCGGAATTTCTCATGTGCATTTTCACTTTGCTGGTGCGGATTTATTGTGCAGGGTGTATCGAATGGTGCATGTGTCGGTATATGGTGCACGGGTATTGCACCAAAATGTTGTGTACAGTTCGGTATTTCATCCGATGGAATGATTCCCCCTGTTTTGGTGCGGAAACAATTTCACATCACGCAGGAATTCACAGCGGGAAATGCGGGTTGAAAATGCCGAAGGCTGGGGAAAACATCAGGCGATATTCCGCTCGGACCGCATTCGTTCGAGAAACGAGCGGCCTTCGTAGGTGAGGCTGTGAACGGTGGCTGTGCCTTCGATGCCGGGAGAGGGAATTTCGGCTTCGATGAGCCGCGCCGCGCGCAGTACGCGCAGCTTGTCGATGGACATCGGATCCGAGATCGTGGCTGGAAATCCCTGTTTGACGATGTCGACCAATAGTTCGACCGGCATGGCGAGCTTGGATGTAGTGAGTTGATCAAAAAAATCTATGACAGGCCTCGAATGTCTCGTATCGATTGACTCGTGTCAATTGCTCGGAGGACTTGGCGGATCGGTGAAATCCCCGGGGTGCAATGGGATGCTTGCAAGCGGTTTCTCGAGTCGGCAAAGCTGGGTCGGCTTGCGGATAATCGAAGGCATGACCGAATCATCGACTGCCCGTGCGCGTTTGCCCAGATACGACATCGTGGACGCGCTGCGTGGCGTGGCCATGGTCTGGATGACGGTCTTTCACTTCTGCTTCGACTTGTCCCACCTCGGCCTGTGGCGGCAGAACTTTCTGGTCGATCCGTTCTGGACAAACCAGCGCGTGCTCATCGTGAGCCTGTTTCTGTTCTGCGCGGGCCTTGGTCAGTCGATTGCGTGGGCGCAGGGGCAGAGCTGGGCTCGCTTCTTCAGGCGCTGGCTGCAGATCGTCCTGGCCGCACTGCTGGTGAGCGTGGGGTCGTATCTGGTGTTTCCGCAGAGCTACATCTATTTCGGCGTGCTTCACGGGATCGCGGTCATGCTGCTGATCGTGCGGTGCACGTCGTCGTGGGGGCGCTGGCTGTGGTTCGCCGGGCTGCTGGCGGTGCTCTCGCCATGGGCTGCGCAGTCGTGGCTGAGCGGGATGGGGGAGGGCTGGGCCGCGCTGATGAATGGCCGTTCTTTGAACTGGCTGGGCTGGATCACGCAAAAGCCGTTCACCGAGGACTATGTGCCGATCTTCCCGTGGCTTGGGGTGATGTGGTGGGGCATGGCGGCGGGGCAATGGCTGCAGCGCGCTCATCGCGACTGGCTGACCAGAAGCGTGCCCGCTGGAACGGGATGGCTTGCGTTGATGGGGCGCTGGAGCTTGAGCTACTACCTGCTGCACCAGCCGATCCTGCTCGGGATGCTGTCCGCCGTGGTCTGGCTGACGCGGCGCTGAATCAAGGACAAGACACATCAAAAACAGAACAGCCCGGCATGGACCGGGCTGTTCTGTTTTTGGGCGGGCATCGCAGGCGTGATGGCCTGCGATGCCTGCCGCCGATTCAGTGGAATTACTGAACCTTGGCCTTGGAGCGGAGGTCTTCCTGGAACTTCGCCAGCTTCTGCTGCTGCAGTTGCTGGGAGATCTGTGGCTTGACTTCCTCGAGCTTGGGCAGCTGCGCGTCGCGGGTGTCATCCAGACGGATGATGTGGTAGCCGAACTGGCTCTTGACCGGCACGGCGGTCATGTCACCCTTCTTGAGCTTGACCAGCGCTTCGGTGAACTCGGCCACGTAGTTGCTGGGGTTGGCCCAGTCGAGGTCGCCACCGCGGGCACCGGATCCGGGATCCTTGGATTCCTTCTTGGCGATTTCTTCGAACTTCGCACCCTTGTTGATCTGGGCGATGATGTTCTTTGCCTGGTCTTCGGTTTCGACCAAGATGTGGCTGGCCTTGTATTCCTTGCCGGAGTTTGAGGCCACGAACTTGTCGTATTCGGCCTGGATTTCGGCGTCGGTGACGGGGTTGTTCTTCTGGTAGTCGGCGAAGAGTTCGCGGATCAGGATGGTCTGGCGAGCCAGCTCGAGCTGGTTCTTGTACTCGGCGGAGCCTTCCAGGCCGCGCTTCTTGGCTTCCTGCATGAAGATTTCGCGAGCGATCACTTCTTCCTTGATCTGACCTTCGACTTCAGGGGTGATCGGGCGACCCGAGCGCTCCACTTGCTGCTTCAGGGCATCGGCACGGGCCGAAGGAACCGGCTTGCCGTTGACGATGGCGAGGTTCTGTGCGGACGCTGGCAGAACCACGGTGCCCAGCAACGCGGCGGCCACGAGGCCGGACATGAGCTTTTTCTTCATTGGAAATCCAAAAAAAGGAGATTTATGTGCAGAACTCTCGTTCTGCGGTCGGCATGCGCCGACGCATTCAAAGAATTTCTATCGCAATGGCGTGCGCACCGTTGTCGATGAAAGCCTGCAGCGAATCATACACAAGCCTATGCCTGGCCACCCGCGACTTGCCTTCAAACATCGGTGACGCGATGCGTACCCGGAAGTGCGTTCCGAAACCGGTGCCGTTGGCACCCACATGCCCTGCATGCAGTCCGCTTTCGTCGATCACTTCAAGCTGCGTGGGATTCAGGGTGCGTTGCAGAAGTTCCTGCATGTTGCCTGCTGTCACATCCATCATGGCTTGGCATCCTTGGCGGGAGTGGGATCCGGGGTGTCTTCCTTCACGTGGCGGCTCAGGTAGATGGCCTGCGCGATCACGAAGACGATCATCAGACCCATGCCTCCGAACAGCTTGAAGTTGACCCAGGTGTCGGTGTCGAAGTTGAAGGCCACCCAGAGGTTGATGGCGCCCATCACCGCGAAGAAGCCGGTCCAGCCCCAGTTGAGGTTTTTCCAGACGGGATCGGGCAGCTGGATCTGTGTGCCCATCAGCGTGCGGATGAAGTTCTTGTTGAACACCAGCTGGCCGATCAGCAGCACCGCGCCCATCACCCAGTAGAGCACCGTGGGCTTCCACTTGATGAAGTTCTCGTTGTGCGCAAGCAGCGTCGCGCCGCCGAACACCACGATGATGGCGAGGCTGACCCATTGCATGGGTTCGGTCTTGCCGGTCTTGATGCGCATGTAGGCCAGTTGCACCACGGTGGCGGCGATCGCGACGCCGGTGGCCACGTAGATTCCCCAGACCTTGTACGCGACAAAGAACAGGATGATGGGGAAGAAGTCGAGCAGCAGTTTCATGGGGTCGTCGTTTGGGTTTCTGGCGTCATTTCTGCGGATCGAAATCCAGCGAAGCCGAGTTCATGCAGTAGCGCAGGCCGGTGGGCGCGGGGCCGTCGGGGAACACGTGCCCTAGGTGGGAGCCGCATTGGGCGCACACGGTCTCGGTGCGGACCATGCCGTGGCTGTGGTCGACGATTTCCTTGATGGAGCCGGGAACGGCTTGCGAGAAGCTTGGCCAGCCGCAGCCCGCGTCGAACTTGGTGAACGAGTCGAACAGCTTGTTGCCACAGCAGATGCAGTGATAGCTGCCGTCGTCCCAGAAGGCTTCGTACTTGCCGGTGAACGGACGCTCGGTGGCGGCGTGGCGCGTGACTTCGAAGGCGCGCGGTTCCGCGCCCTTGTCGCGCAGGGTCTGCTGCCAGTCGGCGTCAGTTTTTTCAATGCTGTATGTCATGAAGAGCAACTGATGGAAATGTGGGAGGCCCAGTCCGGCGGGAAATCCGCAAAGCTGTCCTGCCCGGGGTGTTCGTCAAACGGCGACGTCAGGATGTCCTGAAGTGTATTCACTGTGGAGAAATCCCCTTGCGTCGCCGCGCGTATCGCGATCTCGCCCACGTGGTTGCGCAGCACGAAGCGCGGGTTGACCGTGAGCATGTCCGCCTGTGCCTTGGGATCACCGTGGGTGGCGAGAAGTTCACGCCAGCGCACCAGCCAGGCATCCAGCACCTCGCGCTGCAGGACGATGTCGCGCAGGGTTTCGTTGTCGGCCTGCCGGTTTGCCACCAGCGACAGGCGACGCCAGAAGATCGTGTAGTCCACCGCATCCTGCGCCATCAGGTTCAGAAGCGACTGCAGCAGCTCGACGAACTCGGGCGAGCGCGTGGCGGCGGCGGGCAGGCCGAGCTTGGCCGCCATGCGCAGCTTGAACTCGTGGCCGAACACCTCGGGATAGCTGGCGACGGCCGCACGTGCGGTCTCGACCTCGCCCACCAGCTGCAGCAGCGCCTGGGCGAGGCACAGCAGGTTCCAGTAGGCGACGCTTGGCTGCTGGTCGAACGCGTAGCGGCCCTGACTGTCGCTGTGGTTGCAGATGTGGCCGGGCACGTAGGCATCGAGAAACTGGAAAGGACCGTAGTCGATGGTCAGGCCCAGGATGCTCATGTTGTCGGTGTTCATCACGCCGTGGCAGAAGCCCACCGCCTGCCACTGGGCGAGCAGGACGGCCGTGCGTTCGCTCACCGTCTGCAGCAGGTTGGCATAGGCGTTGTTGTCGAATGCTCCGCCGGTGCGGCACTCGGGGTAGAAGTGGTCGATGACGTGATCGGCCAGCTGGCGCAGCGAATGCGTGTCCTTGCGCGACGAGAAATGCTCGAAATGCCCGAAACGGATGAAGCTTGGCGACACGCGGGTCACCACGGCGGCAGTCTCTGGTTGCTCGCGGTAGACCGGCGCGGGGGATCCGATGAGCGCCATCGCCCGCGTGGTGGGTATGCCGAGACCGTGCATGGCTTCGCTGCAGAGATATTCGCGGATCGACGAGCGCAGCACGGCGCGGCCATCACCCATGCGGGAGTAGGGGGTGCGGCCCGCGCCCTTGAGCTGGATTTCCTCGCCGTTGTCGGTCTCGCCCAGAAGAATCGCCCGCCCGTCGCCAAGCTGTCCGGCCCAGACACCGAACTGGTGACCGCTGTAGACCGTGGCGATGGGCTGAGTGCCCGGCAGCACCGCATTGCCGACGAGCACCTGCAGCGCCTCGTCGGTCTCGAGCCATTGGGGATCGATGCCTGCCAGCCGCGCGACGGCGGGATTGCGCGCCACCCAATGTGGGTCGGGCAGCGGCGTGGGCTGCAGCGCGGTGAAGAACTGCGTGCCCAATCCGGCGAAATCCGCAGTCTTGAAAAGGGATTGGGACGTCGATGAGGTGGCGGTTTCAGGGGTCATGGATCGATTGTCCGTCTGAAATCCAAGTCCCGTCAGACGGCTGGACATTCGATGCTGCGGTGCAGCAATCTGTTTTGAGCAAAAGTGACAGGAAAACGTAAGTGCACGCTGGAATCATCGCTACGATGTCAAGCAGTCAAACCATCACGATTCTCGTGAAGATGAAGGAGCCAAAAGCATGCTGGGCTTAATGCAGAGCCAACCGTTGTTGATTTCGTCCCTGATTCAGTTTGCCGAGCGGCACCACGGTGACGCGGAGATCGTGTCGCGTCGCGTGGAAGGGGACATCCATCGCTATACCTACCGCGACCTTGCCCGACGCGCCCGGCAGATCGCCAACGCGCTCGGCGCGCAAGGCGTGGCCGCGAGCGAGCGCGTCGCGACGCTGGCCTGGAACGGCTACCGCCACATGGAGCTGTACTACGGCGTGAGCGGTTCGCAGCGCGTGCTGCACACCATCAACCCGCGTCTGCATCCCGAGCAGATCGCCTGGATCGTCAACCATGCCGAAGACCAGCTGCTGTGCTTCGACATGAGCTTTCTGCCCATCATCCAGGCGGTGCACGCGCATTGCCCCACGGTGAAGAAGTGGATCGCGCTGTGCGATGCGGACAAGCTGCCGGCGGACAGCGGCATCCCCAATCTCGTGAGCTACGAGGCCTGGATCGGTGCGCAGTCCGATCAATATGACTGGCCCGACTTCGACGAGAACACGGCCTCCAGCCTCTGCTACACCAGCGGCACCACGGGCAACCCCAAGGGCGCGCTCTACAGTCATCGCTCGACGGTGCTGCACGCCTTCGCCGCCGCGCTGCCGGACGTGATGTGCATCTCCGCGCGCGACGCCGTGCTGCCCGTCGTGCCGATGTTCCATGTGAACGCATGGGGCACGCCCTACATGGCGGCGCTCACCGGCGCGAAGGTGGTGTTCCCAGGCCCCGCTCTCGATGGCAAGTCGGTCTATGAACTCATCGAGGCCGAGGGTGTCACCATGGCCGCGGGCGTGCCCACGGTCTGGCAGATGCTGCTCAACCACGTGGCGGCCAACGGACTGAAGTTCCACTCGCTCAAGCGCACCATCATCGGCGGTTCGGCATGCCCGCCCGCGATGATCGATGCCTTCCAGGACCAGTACGGCGTGACCGTGCTGCATGCCTGGGGCATGACCGAGATGAGCCCGCTGGGATCGCTCAGCACCTTGAAGAACAAGCACCTGAATCTGCCCAAGGACGAGCAGATGAAGCTGCTGCAGAAGCAGGGCCGCGCGTTCTGCGGCGTCGATCTCAAGATCGTCAACGCCGAGGGCAACGAGCAGCCGTGGGATGGCAAGAGCTACGGCGATCTGATGGCGCGCGGCCACTGGGTGCTGCAGAGCTACTACAAGGGCAGCAATCCGCTGGTGCAGGACGCGCAGGGCCGGGGCTGGTTCCCCACGGGCGACGTGGCCACCATCGACCCCGATGGATTCATGCACATCACCGACCGCACCAAGGACGTGATCAAGTCCGGTGGCGAATGGATCAGCTCCATCGACATCGAGAACATCGCCATGGCGCACCCCTCGGTCGCGATGGCGGCCTGCATCGGCATGCCGCACCCCAAGTGGGACGAGCGCCCGATCGTCGCCGTCGCGCTCAAGCCCGGCAAGGAACTGACGCGCGAGGAACTGCTCAAGTTCTACGAAGGCAAGACGGCCAAGTGGCAGATTCCTGACGATGTGGTGTTTGTCGAGGCGATTCCGCTGGGCGCCACAGGCAAGATGCTCAAGACCAAGCTGCGCGAAGAGTTGAAAGACTACAAGCTTCCTGGGCTCTGAGTCATTGAATGGGGGTTGCGAAGCCTTTGGCTTCGATGGTGGGTCGTGTGGAGGCGCCGACAGATGGCTTGATCCTTCGTTGCGCCTCCTTGCCGTACGAGAGTACTGTCTGCGTCGGCGACGCCTCGTCTCAAGCCATCTCTCGGCGTTGGGGTGAAGGATCGAGAGTCCTGCGCGCTTCCAAGGCCCGCTGCTTGGGTGCCCGGCCCGTCGGTTTGCGATTTCAGTTTTCTGGCGCGCGTTCTTTGCGGAACGTGCGCCAACTTCATTTAGAGTGCCGGTTTTGAATCAACCCACTGTCCAATGAGCATCGAGCTTCTCGCCATCTCGCTTTTGAACGGCATCAGCTACGGCCTGCTGCTGTTCATGCTGAGCGCGGGGCTCACGCTGATCTTCAGCATGCTGGGGGTGCTGAACTTCGCGCATGCGAGCTTCTACATGCTGGGGGCGTATCTCGGGTATTCGCTGTCTGGCGTGATCGGCTTCTGGCCCGCGCTGGTGCTGGCCCCTGCGCTGGTCGGGCTGATGGGCGCGGCGTTCGAGCGTTTTGTGCTGCGCCGCGTGCATGCCTCGGGCCACGTGGCGGAACTGCTGGTAACCTTTGGCCTGTCGTATCTGGTGCTGGAGATCGTGCAGCTTGTCTGGGGGCGCTCCGTCGTTTCGTACGAGTTGCCGCAGGTGCTGCAGGGGCCGCTGTTCAGCCTGTACGGCACGCAGTTCCCCAGGTCACGGGCCTTCATCATGCTGGTGGCGGTGCTGATGCTGCTGGGGCTGTGGATCATGTTCAAGCGCACGCGCATCGGCTTTGTGATCCAGGCGGCGCTCACGCATCCGCAGATGGTCGAGTCGCTGGGGCACAACGTGCCGCGCGTGTTCATGCTGGTGTTCGGTGCGGGCTGCGCGCTTGCGGGGCTCGCGGGCGTGATCGGCGGCAACACCTATGTGACCGAGCCGGGCATGGCCGCTTCGGTGGGCTCCATCATCTTTGTGGTGGTGATCGTGGGCGGGCTGGGGTCGCTGACCGGCGCGTTCATCGCCTCGCTGCTGATCGGCGTGGTGCAGACGCTGGCGGTCGGCATCAACCTGTCGCTCGCGCAGCTGCTTGGCGTGCTGGGTTGGGCGGTGAGCGCCGAGCAGGCCGCATCGTCGCTGATGCGCCTGAGCGTCGCGCAGATCGCGCCGATTCTGCCGTTTCTGCTGCTGGTGCTGATGCTCGCGCTGCGCCCGCGTGGTCTGCTCGGAGCGCGCGAGGGATGACGGGCAGCTTGCAGACCGCGATTGTTCCCCGGGCCACGCGCATCGCGTTCGCGCTGTTGGCCGCCGTGCTGCTGATCGCGCCGCTGGTCTTCACCAGCAGCCTCGCGATCAGCGTGCTCTCGCAGATCGACTGCGCCATCATTCTGTGCCTCTCGTACAACCTGCTGTTCGGGCAGGGCGGCATGCTGAGCTTTGGCCACGCGGTGTATTCCGGCATGGGCGCGTTCGCGGCGGTGCATGCGATCCAATGGGCTTCGCGCGGCGCGCTGCCGGTTCCCGTTCCGCTGGTGTTGATGCCGTTGGTTGGTGGTCTCGCGGGCATGCTCGTGGCGACGGTGCTAGGCTTTCTCTGCACGCGGCGCGCGGGCACGACGTTTGCGATGATCACGCTCGGCATCGGCGAGCTGATGGCGGCGGTGGCGCTGATGTTCCCCGAGGTCTTCGGCGGCGAGGGCGGCATCGCGATCAACCGGGTCTACGGCGCGCCGTTTTTCGGCGTCAGCTTCGGCCCGGCGATTCAGGTCTACTGGCTGATCGCGGCGTACTGCCTGCTCTGCACGCTGGCGATGTATCTGTTCACCCAGACCCCTCTTGGCCGCATGCTCAACGCCGTGCGCGACAACCCGGTACGTGCCGAATTCGTGGGCTACGACCCGCAGCGCGTGCGGCATCTGGCGTTCATCGCCTCGGGCTTTTTTGCGGGCATTGGCGGTGCGCTCATGGCCATCCATCTGGAGATCGTCACTGGTGCGGACAGCCTCGGCATGGCGCGGTCGGCCGCCTACCTGCTGTTCACTTTTCTGGGTGGCGCGGGCTTCTTCTTCGGGCCGGTGATCGGCGCGGTGCTCATGGTGCTGTCGACCGTGCTGCTGTCGCACCTCACCAAGGCGTGGCTGCTGTATCTGGGGCTGACGTTCGTGCTGATGGTGATGTTCGCGCCGGGCGGTGTGGCGGGCATGATCGCGTCGTCCATTCGCGTGTGGCGCAACGGGGGCTTGCGCTGCCGTTGGGGGCTGGTGGTGGGCCTCGGTTTCTGCGGCCTGCTCGCGCTCTACGGTGCTGGCGGTCTGATCGAGATGATCTACCACGCGCAGCAGGATGGCGACATCGACTCGACGCTGCGTTACCTCGGGCGCACGGTCGATGTGCACAACGTCGTCGATTGGTTCGTGATGTTCCTGCCGTTGCTGACGGGCATGGCGACCGGGAAATTCGCGCTCGACATCGAGAGGAAAAGGCCATGAACGCCAAGCCCTCCCATGCGCTGCACGCGCTCGAATTGCGCCATCTGCACAAGCGTTTTGGCAGTACCGAGATCATCCGCGACGTCAGCCTCACCATCCGCCAAGGCGAACGCGTGGCCTTCATCGGGCCGAACGGCGCGGGCAAGTCCACATTGTTCAATCTGATCAGCGGCTGCACCCAGGCGACGTCCGGCGAGGTTTTGCTGAACGGGGTCGACATCACCTCGAAACGTCCGTTCGAGATCAACCGCCTCGGCCTCGCACGCAGCTTTCAGGTCAGCAACCTGTTTTCCAACATGAGCGTGTTTGACAACCTGCGCTGCAGCGTGCTTTGGAACATGGGTTATCGCTACGCGTTCTGGCGTCTGCTCGCCAAGGCGCGCGATGCCAATGAACGCACGCACGAGCTGCTGGAGATGCTGGGCCTGACGGACAGGGCATCGGTGCTCGCATCACAGCTCAGCTATGCCGAACAGCGTGTGCTGGAGATCGGCATCACCATCGCGGGTGGCGCCCGCGTGATCCTGCTGGATGAGCCCACCGCCGGCATGAGCCGCAGCGAGACCGAGCGCTTCATCGCGCTGATCCGCACCGTCACCGAGGGGCGCACGCTGCTCACCGTCGAGCACGACATGAGCGTGGTCTTCGGCCTCGCGGACCGCATCGCCGTGCTCGCGCAAGGCGAGCTCATCGCCTTCGACACGCCCGAGAACGTCCGCGCCAATGCGCGGGTGCAAGAGGCCTATCTGGGCGTGCCTCTCGAGGAGGTCGCGTTGCCATGAACGCCGCACTGCAGATCACGCGTCTTCACGCGATGTACGGCATGCGCCATGTGCTGGATGGCGTCAACCTCGAGGTGCGCGCCGGAGAGATCGTCGCGCTGCTCGGTCGCAACGGCTCGGGTCGCTCGACGCTCGCCAAGGCCATCATGGGACTGGTTGAATGGCGCGGCGACATGCGCTGGCAGGGGCGCAGTCTGGCCGGTCTCAAGACCTTTGAAATCGCGCAGGCAGGCATCGGATACGTGCCCGAGAATCGCGATGTGTTTCCCACGTTGACCGTTGCGCAGAACCTGATGCTGGGCGAGCAGAAGCACCGAAGTAAAAATTCGAGCGAGCGGGCCTGGCGCATGTCCGACATGTTCGCGATGTTCCCCTCGCTGTACGTGCGCCGCGACGTGCCCGCAGGCGTGCTTTCAGGCGGAGAGCAACAGATGCTCACGCTGTGCCGCACGCTCATGGGCAACCCGCAGCTCATCATCATTGACGAGCCCACCGAAGGTCTCGCGCCGATGATCGCGCAGCAGGTCGCGCAGCATCTGCTTGCGCTGAAAGCGCATGGCATCGGCGTGCTGCTGATCGAGCAGAAGCTCGGCATGGCACTCGACATCGCGGACCGCGTGGCCGTCATGGGGGCGGGGGGGATCGTGTTTGAAGGGACGGCGCAGCAGTTGCAGAAAGATGCCGACGTGCGCCGCGATTGGCTGGAAGTTTGAATCAGGGCATCTTGGGCGTTCAAAAATGCGTGATGCGCAACTCCCGCTGAGGGCCATGGAATCCGCTGCTGCAGCGCGTGGCGATGTCAGGTAAATTGAGCTCATCGGTGCCCGTTTGCCACGTCGGGCATTCCTTGCCCATCCGAAGACCTGGAGTCCAGACCTATGCCTACGCCCATGTCCACATTTAGCTGCATTCGTCGAACCCTCTCGGCCAGTGTGCTGGTCCTTGGCGCGCTCTCGATGCACGCCCATGCCGCGCTCAAGCCTGGCGATGCCGCGCCCGCGTTCACCACGCCCGCCGCGCTCGCGGGCAAGTCCTTCAACTTTGACATCAGCGCCGCGCTCAAGAAGGGCCCGGTCGTGCTGTACTTCTTCCCCAAGGCCTTCACGCAGGGCTGCACGCTCGAGGCGCATGCATTCGCCGAAGCCACGCCGCAGTTCAATCAGTTGGGAGCGACCGTGGTGGGGATCTCGCACGACGACATCGACACGCTCAAGAAATTCTCGACCGAGGCCTGCCGAGACCAGTTCGCGGTTGCATCCGACCCCGATGCCAAGACCATCCGCGCCTACGACGCCACGCATGCGGCGCGGCCGAACATGGCGGATCGCATTTCCTACGTGATCGGTCAGGACGGCAAGGTCGTCTTCACCCACGAGGGCAGCGACCCGACCGCGCATGTCGAGAAGACGCTGGCCGCCGTGAAGACGCTGGGCGGCAAGGCTCGGTAGAAAGCGCCGAGTCTTATTTGGCCGCTGGCGGGTAGTCCAGTTCCGGGCTGCCCGCGTATTGCGCGAAGCGCTGGGGGCTGTTGCCGAAGGTGGGCGCGCGGCTGTCCCAGGGCCAGCCGCCGAAATGCGTGCGGCCGTAGTCCACGCGCGCCTGATGCAGCTCCGCCTCGGTGTTCATCACGAAGGGGCCGCCCGCAGCGACGGGCTCGTTGAGCGGCATGCCCTGCATCAGCAGGATCTGCACGCGCTGGCTTCCGGCGTTGCGCAGCGGCAGTTGCTGCGCGGCATCCACGTTGACGACGATCTGCCCGCCCACGGCCTCGTCACCGACCTGCAGGCCATCGCCGTCATACACATAGAGCGTGCGCAGATTGCCCGGCAGCCGAGCGGCGGGCAGCTCGATGTGGGCGCCGGGCTCCAGCCGCAACAGCCAGATCACCAGATCGGCCTCGGGCTGCGCGCCCCAGCTGTCGGGTGGCGGGGTCTTGGGCACCAGTGGCGCACTGCCGTCCACCGGCGCATAGGCGCCCGCGACGATCATCACCTCGGCGCCTTGGTGGCGGTAGAACGGAATCTCCTCGGACCAGAGCATCTTGTAGGCGGGCTGCGCGAACTTGCTGCGTGCGGGCAGGTTCAGCCAGATCTGGAACAGCTCCAGTGGGTTGTCACGCTGGTCGTCGAGCAGCGAGAACATCTCCGCATGCTGCACGCCCGCGCCAGTCGTCAGCCATTGCACGTCGCCCATGCCGTAGCGCCCGCGTGCGCCCATCGAATCGGCATGGTCCACGAAGCCGCTGCGCACGATGGTCACGGTCTCGAACCCCCGGTGCGGATGCATCGGAAAGCCCGGCACCGAGTTGCCGTAGTACATGCTGTAGCCGTGCAGATTGCTGAAGTCATTGCCAAGGGGGCGGTCCGCGAGCCGCTGCGGATCGATTCCCAGATGCCCGTCACTGTGCGGATAGTGGTCCACGTGATAGGCACAGAACAGAAACGGATCCACCCCCATGAACGGGCGGGACAGTCGTTCGGCCTTCAAGATCAATCCAGTCATGATGACTCCTTCTCGGTCAGTGAATGTGCGGGGCGCGCGGCTCCGGTTCCTGCTTCGGCTTCGGCGTGTCTCCACGCTGATCCGCGGCCCGTGTCAGGTACGGAGGAGTTCGCCAGAATACGACTCCGGCGCCCGTTGGTGTGGTTGATAGATTATGTTTTGAATTTTTTGAAATCCAGTAGAGCTTGGGTATACATTGTGAAAACCAATGGAGTGCCGAGACGTCCGCGCTGACGCGCGCAGCGCCGAGCCGAGCCGAGCCTGATAGGCGAGTCGGTGCAATGTTTGCAAGGAGTCAACCTGTGCTGATCAAGTCCGTTTGGATGCTTCTGGGCGTGCTGGCTGGTGCACCCGCCAGCTCGGAAGTGAGCGGCGAAGACCTGGCTCGATCCTGGGAGGCACAGATCCGCTCGCTGGAGGCACAGACCAGAATGCAGAAGCAGACGGATGGCGTCCCGCCCGCGCCCATGGAGCTGCGGCAACCGCTGGAAAAGTTGCAAAAGCAATGCGGCAGCGATTTTCTCGTTCATCCCTACATCGGCATGTCGGAGAGCCAGTTCATGAACTGCTCGCTGCTTGCCAGACGCTGGCAGTTGCTTCGGGTGGACGAATACAGCAACGCGAACGGACCGGCGAAGCAGTTCGTTTTTCCGGAGGGTGCGCCCGCGCGGTATGTTGACACGGAGCGCGGAAGGGTGACCGGGGTGCATCGCTGAGGATGGGAGTCCACATCGCCGCCCGTCGACTCGATCGGGTCATTTTCAAGGGAGCGGCGATGGAGGCGCTTGCCGCCCTCGGAGCCGGTGAAAGGGCTGCGATGTCTCCTGCCGGCCCCGGACCGTCACTGGCTGGAGTGCTGCAGTCGCGCGCGAGATTCCGCACGATTGACTATCCAGGTCAACAGCAGACCGGGAAGGACGAAACCAGCCGTGACCATCACGCCATGCAGTAGGTGGATTGTGGGCTCACCGAGCGTGGCGATGTGCTTCATGGGCGACAGCCACGGGGAGAGGTTGAAGAAAAGAACCAACATGACGGCGAGCGTCCATCCCCAGTTGACTCCACGGCGCAGAGTCGTGCGATACGCATAGGCCATCAGCGCTGCGGCGAACAGACCTTCCAGCACCCACGAAAGCGTGCCCAGTTTTCCCCATGCACCCAGACCAAAGTGCTGTTGTGCATAGGGAAACAGAGCCAGGTCATTGTTGTGCATGGGCCGGTCCGCAACGAAGTGGGAGAAAGCTGCGACAAACGCCAAGGCGGCAACACGTTTGTCCTTGATGAACAGCGCGCCCCAGACCGCAGACCAGAACAGCGCCGCCAGCAGCGAATGGTCCCAGTCGATGAAGGTAAGGTCAAAGAAAAGATAGGGACCCGCCCGCAGGTTCGGCGTGACGGTGTTGAAGCCCGCGACGATGAAAAGACCGTCCAGAACGTCCAGAAAGCCCACGCCCATCAGCAGGGGCAATGAGGGGATCTTGGGGAATTTGGCCTTGAGTGCCAAGCCAATGGCGAAGTGTCCAACGTACATGAAAGCATCGAATGAGTGAGGCGATTCCCGAATCTTGGACTTCATTAAGATTCGAGACTGTCACTTTATGGCGTTTGGCGCATGACCACCTATCCCGAGCCCATGGGCAATCTGCCTGCAAACGTGGCGCGCCAATTTTTGGCAGCGTCTTCTCGCCGACTGCTCTCGAAAGGCGAACAGCTGTTTGGACTGGGCTCTGCACCCAGGGCCATGTTTGTGGTGCTGACCGGACGGTTGCAGGTGTCCATTCTGTCGGAGGAGGGGCGGCAATTCTTTGCCAGTTTTTTGCCTCCGGGTCACTGGTTTGGCGAGATTCCGCTGTTGGACGAAGGCGCCAGAGCCTTCTATGCGGAAGCCGTGGAGCCGTCGGAGGTGGCGGTTCTCGCTGCTCAGGATTTTTGGCAGATAGTGAATTCTGACCCCGCCGCCATGCTGGCGGTGATGCGCCTTTCGTGCAGTCGATTCCGCGCTGCTGTCGCGTGGATTGAGGACGCGAGCCTGCACCCCTTCAATGTGCGGCTTGCCTCGCGGTTGCTGTCGCTTTCAGCAATGGGCGGAGAGGAGCAGGGCGCATTGCGCATTTCGCAGGAGATGCTTGCCGCCCAGTTGGGCAGCGCACGCCAGACCGTCAACCGCCAATTGCAAGCATGGTCGCAGCAGCGGTTGATTCAGCTGCGTTATGGAACCATCGAGCTGCTCGACATCGCCGCGCTACGCCGCATCGCCAAGAGGTGACTGGACGGACGGTACTTTTTTGCGAGCCGCAAGTGCTGCGCGAAGAATCACAGCTCGTGGCCGTGAACTCACATTGGCGTATCTTGGTGAGCGCCAAAGCGCGCGGCAATGGGGGACTACTCGTATTGGCACTACCTCTGGGTGTGTGTAACTCCACGCGGGCCTAGTGTTTATGCGGGTCTCAGCGGTGGACAGGTGGTTTTGGCGTGACCGGACGGTTTGAGTCGGAATGAGCCGCTAGAGGGGGCAAAACGGCCAAAATGTGTACGGTTGCACGCTATTTGGCACGGATTTGCAATTTAATTGTCTCAACCGATAACCAGAACACTGCTCGCCCTTGCGCCAATGCTCGGCTTGATGTGAAGTGGTTGAGAGGTATAGAGGTCGAGCATCCTCCTGCTGCGCCGCAATACGCGCTCTAAAGACATCGACAGCTAGGACCGAGCAAAACCATCCGAACAGACAAAAACGGAGGCGAGCCTAAACTGTCTTTCTCCAAGCTGACGTCGTTTTTTGCACCGATTGCGGTCGGCGGTCGTCATCGAACCTACATACATCGTTTGGCGCCAAGCAGTCGTTTGATGTCTAGGCAATGGTGCGTGAGGTCGTCGAGTCTCCAATTTCGCTACTGTGGCGAGTGGATATGAGTACTCCAACGAGGAAGACCTGTTTGAAGATCCTGCCGGTTGATTTATTGGCCTTCCACTAGCCGTTTAAAACGGTTGTCTGTCCTTGTTTCCAAGCGCACGCTGTTGCCTAAGCTTGTCTTGGGGATGTCCTGCACCTTGGCCACTTTCGCCATTGAATGACCGCTACCGCATCTGCCGTACAGCCTCCTGCTTGCATTCTCGCGTGTACTGCGCATTTGCCTGTCATTTCTGGCTCCATTGCCGTGATTTTCAACAAAGCTAAGAACTACACTTTTTTTGGTGCCTTAGCGGTCTTGGCGCGCTTGGGCGTCGCGTTGGATGGAGCAGGCTTGGCCTTCTTTGCCTTTCTCGGCGGAGGGACGGCCATCGAATGCAGTTTCAGAACCACACCTTTTTCGTCGGCGTCGGTCTGCAAGTCGGGCATCAGGACGGACTGATCGCGTCGGGCGTCGAAGATGCAGGCAAACGCGGAGTCCGTCTGCACGGTCTTCTTGTAGTCATGTGCTTGCTGGATGCCTTTGCGCGCCCAATCTAGGTTTTTGGTATCGCTGCTGCGAGGGTCGAGCACCTTTAGCTCAATCATGGTGAAGAACCGTTCTTTGAATTTGTCGAAGCGGCAGACTCGCACATCGACACGTCCCTCGGTGAGCGAAATTTCCTCGTCTATGTTGGCCACCTTCTGCCGATAGAGCCCACGAAAGTAGGTGACTAGCCCCGACTGCACATGCAGCTCTGGCCTCTCACCAAGTATCGACAGCGTCGGCTCTTCTTCGATTTTCCACATGAGCCTTGCAATGGTGCCGCGATGTGTCGCCATTGCTTCGCTGTGGAACTCGTCTAGCTGCTGCTCAATCAATTCTGGGGTGATTGCTGATCCATCGATCAGTTGGACCTTGATCTCTCTGGGCACCTTTATCCACTCATCGATTGGCACGCCTTGATCGTGTACGAGCACTCTGTTCTGACCCATCATCAGCAAAGCAAACGTCTGATCCGCACTCAGGTGGCTGCGTATGAACTTCATTGCATCGCTCGCCCCCTTCGAGAAACTGGGCACGTGCTGATAGACCTCCGCCAAGCTCACGTTGGCCACAGCGACACCATCGTCGAGCGTGTACAGGCTGGGGAACACGTCCTCCGGGTTTTTGCACAGCTCGGCAGGAAGCCTAGGCTCAAGCCTCGGAGATTCCGAATAGATGACCAGCAGGGCCTGGCTATTTTTTACCTGGCCTGCGATGATGGATGGGGCGTTGGCTGCAGACCACTGGATGAAATAATCCACTAGCGATTGGAAGAATCGTTCCTGCGGCGTGCCTGAGACCAGGGACAGGTCAGACACCGCGTCGGCCACATCTTGAGGGTTGATGAGCTGTTGATTGACCATATCACGCCGCCTTTTTCATGAGCAGCCGCTGATAGACCGTCAACACGTCGCGCCGGTTGGCCGAAATTTTGGTGTCTAAGAACTGACGGATTTTGCGAAGCCCTGCCACGGTAGGCGTTGCTTGGTCGTCAGGATTCTCTTCGACGAACAGCGCTTTGCCCGGCCGCTTGAGCGCTGCCCGGTAAGTCAGGTCCTGCTCAAACGCCCGATCTAGGCCCTGGCGTTCACTGCGCTCATGCGCTCGATCATCGTGCCACGCACCCTCAACCACGCCCAAGCAGAGGTCCAACAGGAATGCGTACAGCGCCTCGCCTCTGTGCGTGCTGCGAAGGATGCGACCGACCTCCAGCCCTGGCACGGTTGCGCCGAAGTGGCCTTCGAATTGAAGGTGCTCAGGAGAGCTGTGTGACGAGAATTCCGAGGCCTCCACCAGCCCCGACAAAACCAACCCTCCGAGCGCGATGTGGGCGGCTCGGTAGTACGGCCCTTGTTCAGTGCGCCGAGCTCGCTGACGCAGCGGCGCAATACCGTAGAAGCGGCAGGATGCAAACGATAGGAATAGCAGCAAATGTAACTGCTTTCGTGAAAGCTGGCCGATGCCGGCAGCTTCAGCGGCATTGATGATGAGCAGCACCCAGCGCGAGAACTGAAGCTTCTCGCGCTCGCCTTTGGGGATGACTTGCGAGATCCTAGCCATTTACCCTCCTGAGCTCCTGTTCCAGCTTGACCCGCGCAGCCCCTTCTTTTAGCGTATTGGAACTTGCCGTTAGTTTCATCAGATCGACTAGGTTCGCGCCGTTGGTCTTGCGTCTTACCTTGCCGTTCTTGTCCAACTGCCCCAACAGGGCTGGGATCATGTCCGTACCATTGAGGTTGGAGGTGGCGATCAGGTTGCGCACCGGCGGTTGATCGGCCGGCGCGAACTGCCGCATTAACTCTGCAGCGCGAAGCATGAACCAGCTGTCCAAGCTTGCTTCCGGGGTCTCGATGACCAAGCTCTTTGAGCCATCGGCACAAGCCATGTCCAGCAGAGTGACCCGAAACGCCAGGTCTAGGAACTCCTTCTGCGACTCGGAGACGTTGTCGCTGCGTAAGCGTTCTTTGGGGGCCTGGTGCGTACTCGATGTCATTGCAATGGAGAAGGCCGGCATTCCCACCTGCCCCGCTCCGGTAGCGATCATCACCTTATCTTGTGCGCCAAAGCTGACATCAACCTTCTCTTGAAGGAATGCTTCCGCATAGCTGGTGAAGGTTGTGCGCAGCGTCTCCTTGAAACCCTCGATCTCGACACGACCCCGCCTGATTTGCTCGCGATAGCTATCGGCGAGCTTCTTGCGATCGTCGCTTAGGACTTCGAGTGCAATTTCTTCCGCGGCTAGCTCGGCTTCCAGCGTGCTTGAGGCGTCTTCAAAGGCTGGTAGCCTCGCCTGAAGCGTAGCAAGGTTGGTCGCTGTTTGAGATTTGAGTGCAGCTGCGGCACTCAGCGTCTTAAGCTTTGTGGAGAGCTTACGGTACAGCTCGTCGCGCTCCGATTCCGCCTGCGTGGTCTGTGCTATCAACCCGTTGATTCGCTGCTCTAAAGAGCGCACTTGAGCGGCGGCCAAAGGCCGCACCTTAGCTCCTGTGCCGCGGCCCGCAATCGGGTGCTCACAGACGAAACACTGACCACCCTTGAGCTGCTTCTGGACGGTCTCAAGCTGCCCCTTATGGCGATTTCCGCAGACGAAACATCCTTGCCCTGAACTTAGCCCTGCCATCAAGAACTTCGCTTTGTCTTCGAGAGATGGGAGTGCCTGGGCGACGAATGCAGCGTCCGCATTCTCCAGCTCATCTTCTAGGTCCGCGAGCGTTCCCTCTAACAGGTTGAGCTTGTTATCGAGTTCACGCGCGCGAAGCTGCAGCCCATCAACAATCTCCTGCTCTTCACGGTACTTAATCCCGGCTTCATCGCTGCTCACCTTGGCTGCTGCAATCTGCGCCTGCAGTACGGCAAGATCAGCCGCCACTGGTGTTTTGGCCTTGGCTTCTTCGAGCCGCTTGATTCGAAGGTTGAGCTGGTTGCGACGATTGCGATAGTCAGAGTCGATCCGATGAATTGCCCTGAAGGCATCGTCGGTCACCTTCGTCAAGGTCGGATCCAGGAACAATGTTTTGAAGAACTCGTACTGGGTAGCCGCAGACCACAAAATCGGCTGACGCTCCTCTGTGAAGAACTGCAGGAACCGAACTACCACGTGAAAGTCGTAGTGAGTTGGCAGCCCGGTTTGTCTGGCCATCTCCTTGCCGAAGTCGATCTCCGATGTGATGGATGAAATCGTTCGATCGCGGAGCTTGAGGGACTTCAGTGCCATTGTCTTCAAGTACCGTGTCACGGAGTACTCACGCTCGCCGATTAAGTATTCAAGCGTGGCCGTCGCGTTGTCGTCAAGCTTTTCAGGTACGCGGTCCGCGAAGAAGGAGAAGTTGCGATCGACTACCAACTCCCGCTGGCTGACTCTGCCGAGATCGCGATCACCCTTGCCGCGCTCGGTGGGACCCAGCAGCATCCGCATGAGCAGATTTAACAAGGTCGTTTTGCCAACCCCATTTATGCCCGCGAGCACCGTCACGCCCGCAGGGAACTCGAGGTCGAGCCCTTGGCCGTTGGCGCCGGGATAAAGCGAATAGTTGCGGATACCCAGCCGGCGTATCACCGGCAACGTGATCTTTGTCCTCACACATCCTCCATCGGTACTTGTTACGACATGGCGTTTCTGGTCCTACGGACCTCCAATTGCACCTAGTGTGTCATTTTGTGGAGTGCATTCTAGGGTCCCTCCACAAGGTTCCACCATCGGGTCGCACGAACGTTCGCTGAGCGCGACTTCAGAAGGCCCTCGTGACCAAGTTCGCAGTCAAGCGTACACACATCTGAGCCAGCAGAACAGGAGCGTTGGGCTTATGTCACTCGATGTTAATGGCGTGATTTTTTATAACGCCATCCTCGCGTATAGTTGCGGCTCCATGAGAAATCCACCGGACCGGTACTTATCCACGCTGCAGCAGCACTTTCCTGCCGCGCCTGCGTTCACCGTGGATGTGCATAGCGGCTGGACGAGCACACCCGAGGCGCAGAATGCTCCGCCGGCGACCACGAACCAGGCGGCTCAAAACATCGCTTTTCAGCGCTGGTTCCGCTTCAAGGAAGCCTTCTCGCCGTCGTTTGTTACCGCAGCCATCGAGACGTTGGGTTTCCAGCCTAGTCACGTAATTGACCCTTTTGGGGGATCTGGAACCACCGGAATCACCTGCCAACTGCTGGGCATCGATGCGACCACGATCGAAGTCAACCCGTTCTTGGCCGACGTCATCCGCGCCAAGACCACGCACTGCAAGGAGGAGACGCTGATCAAGGCCGCACGAAGCTTTCGTCACGGCTTGGCACGCACGAAGGCTGACTTGGAAGTGTTGGCACACCTTCCCGCGACGTTCATCGAGTCCGAGGATAAGCAGCGCTGGATCTTTTCGCGCTCTTTCGGAGAACGTCTGTCGCAGTACTTAAAGTGCATTCGCCAGATTCAGGATCCAGCAGTGCAGCGGCTCTTTCGCGTCGCGCTGGGCGCGATCCTGGTGGAGTGCAGCAACGTCTATGTCAATGGCAAGGGCCGACGCTATCGACGTCGCTGGGAGGAGACGCAGGCCAACAGCGAGCGGCTCGACTTCCGCTTCCACGACCAATTCAAAACCGTGTTTGAGGACGTGCATCGCTTCGCCGCTCGCCCGGATGCGCGCATTGACGTCGTGCATGGCGACTCCCGGCTGGCGATGCGACGCTTGGAGCGGGAGGCGGATCTGATCGTCTTCTCGCCGCCCTATCCTAACTCGTTCGACTACACCGACATCTACAACGTGGAGCTTTGGACTCTCGGATATCTCTCGTCCTCGCAGGACAATGCGCAGCTGCGTCGCTCGACGCTGCATTCGCATGTGCAAATCCAGCGAATTGCTGAGCGCCCGCTCAATATCAGCCCGACCTTGCAGATCGTATTGAAAGGACTGCGCAAGAAGCGAGACGAACTTTGGGACGCCAACATCCCAGAGATGGTGCTTGGCTATTTCCGGGACCTCGAGCGTGTCCTTGAAGAGTCTTTTCGTCTCATTACGAGCCGGGGCAAGGTTCTGATGGTTGTTGGAGACTCTCGCTACGCTGGCATCCTAGTCGACGTACCGACCGTACTGGTTGAGCTTGGTCGCGCAATTGGCTTCAACAAGGCGCAGATCTACGAGGTGCGCAAGATGCGGGCAAGTGCCCAGCAAGGTGGAAGTCACCACCTCCGTGAGTGTATTGTGGAGCTCGCCCGCTAAAGGGCTGCAAGCAAATAAGCAGCCTACTGAGGCCGACAAGGCAGCTCGACTCAAACACACCTAATCCTCATGATGGCAATGCATAGGCTGCACAATCCATCGAATTTCTCGTAACGAACGCAGCGGACGTTCAGACCTTCTTTCAGAATGACTCAGATCAGCCTGTTCCTGCTGTTCGCGAACTTTCGCCGGACGACAGTTCATGGCCGATAGAACCAGTTCAAGAGGACCGCTTGTACTGGACTGACTGGTTGAGATGCGCTGATCTGGGTGGATGTAAAAGGTTGGAATATGCAGGTGATCGCCTCCAGCATGCGATGAGCTGAAAAGCTCTACGTAGCGGCTCTCGTGGGGCTCTATAGCGACGTAGAAACTGTTTACCGCCAAGGCAGGGCTGTTAGGGCGGTATTTGCAGGTTGTTCACTGCGGGTCGCTTGTTGGCATGCCGAGCGCACATTGTGCGAAGACACAATGCGCTCCACCTGACGCTCACCGAGCCTGTATTTCATTGCCAGCTCACGCACGGTTTTGGGTCCGTACTCCGAGACAATTTTCCTGTTTCTCAGGATGATCGACAGGTTTTTGGCTTGTGGTAACGTGAACCGCATGCCAAGAC
This sequence comes from Diaphorobacter caeni, assembly GCF_015354245.1. GTDB lineage: Bacteria > Pseudomonadota > Gammaproteobacteria > Burkholderiales > Burkholderiaceae_C > Diaphorobacter_A > Diaphorobacter_A caeni. The sequence goes on along the minus strand of NZ_JADKYZ010000003.1, from coordinate 646,797 downwards.
CATGATATGCAAACTCAGTGCAAAGCAACTGCATTTTTTCCACTCCGATAGTTTGTGCAATCGGGTGATCAGCTGATGCCTTGCCGGGGATGTAAAGCCGCAGGCCCCCGAAGCGTTCCACCAGTTTGAATGTATCCAAAAGTCCTATGATTTCAAACAACTGCTGGAGGACGGGAGACAGTACGTCCGTTTGGCTGGAAAACTCTTGAGCCAGATACTCGCTGCTGTACTGTTCCATGTCTTGCAAACGCTATTGGGAGCTTCAACTGTGCGTTTGCCGGGTGCTTTTTTGCAGGGGGCAGCATACCCCCTCCTGAGAGGTGGGGGCTGCAGCCGTCTTTCTACCGGCCAGCCAAAACAAAGGGCGCTGACGTCCAATGACGCGCGCCCTCATAAGAATGGATAGCCCTGTTATTTCGTCGTGGCAGCTTTGCGACGGCGTTGTTCTGGGTTGTTGGATGTTAGCTTCGCTCTTGCCAAAACTGAGCGCCACTCTTTGAGGACGGAAGACATGTCCTCGTCCACCGTCGCCTCGTTCGAGAGCTTGTCAGTAATGCTCTGCGCCGCTCCACCGGGCATACTCAGAGTGTCCCCGCCAGCAATACGAAGTGCGAACACCCAATCGCAGTATTTCATGGTCTTCTGAGCTAAGTTGCATTCTTGACGTGTTGTGGTGGCCTCCAAGACGCGCTTCAGATCGTTGCTGCGCTCATCAAGAAACGCCAACAGTCCTTTGACAGAGATGAGGCTGGAATCTTCGCCTGCCATTGCACACAACCCTGCGATCAGATCCAACTGGCCCTGGAGGCGTTCCAGGCGGTTGAGTTCTTCTTCAGAAATTTGATAGTTCATTTGTCTTCCCCTATTTCAAGACGCTGAAGGCATGTGCATATTTGCGAGGGCTACAACAGCAGAATGGACGGCTGTCAGCGATTCGAGAATTTGCTGATATGGAGTTTCGTCCGCGAGCATCATTTGCTTGCAGCGGCTCAGATGGTTCATGGCACGCATATGAAGCTCAATGGGATCAGCCGATGACGCTCCCAGGGCTCGGCATCCCTCCGAAAGGATGGAAGCGTTCAAGGCGTGTGTGTGCGTTCCGTGGTAACTCATGGTTTGCACCTTTTAACGGTTGATTTCACTGAGAATGGAGCCGATCAGCCGCACCGAGATCGGCGCATGGCGCATGCCGATCTCCTGCACAGCTTCCGCCTTACTCAAGCCTTCGCCGGTGGGTGGCTTGGCCGTGAGTTGATCGAATTCGCTTCGAATGTTGCGGTTGCGTTTCTCCAAACGCACGCGGCTGCACAGAGGGATTTCCAATACGGTTCCACCGTACAAGGCAGCCAGCTTTTGCATGGCGGTCTCGCCAACCAATGCGGCCAGTTGTGCCCAGCGTCTTGCGCCAGCAGGATTGGCATTAGGAAAGCGAGGCACCTTGACCTCAACGCCAGGCCATGCATTGAGCAGCGCAACGGTTGCTTCGATTTCCATGCATTGCACAAGCAGCAGAGCAGTCTCCGGCATCAGATGACTGAAGTCGCTGAAGTCCTGAACCTCCACGGGCTCGATATTTCGGGACAAAACCGCGCTCATGGCTTGGCCCCTTCAGCGCTGTTGCCCGTCCGGTTGCTCAGCGTTCTGCTCAATGCTCCAACCAGGCGGTGCAGCAGCGCTGGACTGGCGAAATCGACACGTTCACACCACCCATTGCGCTTGCAGATCGCGTCAGCGTAGGCCAGCGTGTGAGTCCTTCCGGTGCATTGCTCCAGCTCGGACAGCAGAGCATGGACCTTCCCCATCAAGGCCGCACGCTCGGGTGAGGGTACGTGCCGTTTGCGTCCTCCATCGCGAGGGTTGGCTGCACCTGCGCGGCGCAAGTAGTCCAGAACGATGGAGAGTTCCCCCAGCGACAGTGCGGTTGCGCTGGCTTTGCCTGTTTGAGATAGCAGCATTGCCAGATAAGTGCCATCGTCCATGCCGAGCTGGCGCTGCGAGGCCTTGATGGCAGCAATTCTGGAAGCGCGCTGGCGATTCTCTCTTGCGTGTTCAGACACATTGGATGTGATGTTGGGAGAGGTCATTGAACGCGTCCTCCCGACATCGCTTGCGCCTCGGCCTGTCTAGCTTTGGACAGAGGAACGGATTGCAGTTGATTGCGCAAAAACCGCCGAAGAGCAGATTGGCTTATGGGTTCACCCCACTCTGAGTTCCAACCCTTGACCAGACGTTCGTGTATTCCGGTATAGGTCGCATGAGGAATCCTGCGCCTGATTTGAAGGGCTTTCAGCATCCAGGGTGCAACCTCCCTGTCTCGCGTGTGAGACTTGGGTGAGAGGTCTTTTGACCGAACCCAACGTTCCAAGGTCCGCCTCGAAGGAATACCGGGAACGGATGATGTTACCCGTGCACCATTGGGAGATAGCGCCATGGAAAGGTGCGCCACCAGCTCCGCCGAGACCCTTCCCGCGTGGGCTTCTTCCAGGAAGCGAATAACCGCCCTTTTGGAAAAGCAGCGCTCTTTCAGCTTGATCTGATTGATCGCGGACACGACAGCTTGCCTTGCGTCGCGAATTCGCTGCGCCTTCTCGGGAAGAGCTGATTGTTTGGAGACCATCACCGCCAGCAATTCAGCAGTCAATTCCGTCTTGCTGTTCGGGTCGTAGATGATGGTGTCGGCGTATCGGGCAACGGGCGCTAAACGGCCCAGGTCCTGGACCATGCGCCATATCACACGGCCACGGCTGAGTGTGGACGTGCCCGGTTCACGGCGTTTCAGTCGCACCAGGACTCCCACACGTTCCAGCAATCCCACGTATTTCATGAGGCTGGTGTAGGCATTCTTCTCCGAGCCATCGCAGAGGGTGGTGAGAAGGTCATTCAGGGTAAAGGTCGGGCGCTGGCGAATGAGCCACCATGCACGTTCACGCAGTGGGTTCACGATTGCGCTCCCGTCTGAATGCGGCGCTTGCGGGCGTCGCGGATGGAGCGAGTGAAGTCGTCGCAAAGCTGCATGCTCTTCACGTCTTCGAACTCGATGCGTGCCTTGCCCAGTTTGTGCGCAACCGCCTCAATGACGTGAATGGCACTCAACACCAAGCGCATGCGCGCATCGGTGTCCTTGAAAATCCGCTGCACGAGCGCCGGCGCGATCTCCACCTCGCTGAGCTGGGCACAGGCAGCAGCAACATCAGCAAGCGTGCTTTTCTGAAACTCACACAAGCGTGCACGGCTACTGATCTGCGTGCGTCTTGCCAGGCGCGGAACGTCTTGCTCCATCATCACGATCACCACGAGCGTGCACGTCTTGTCGGTGATCCCGCGAAGTCGTTCCAGGCAAGCCGCACTGCGTTGCAATGCGAATCCCGCCTCATCAAGGATGATCGGGATCTCTTCTGCTGCGATGACATCCTCGATACGGCGCTCGAATCCGGTAGTCGGCTCAATGCCGAGCTTGTCCGCAAACTCCAGCATCATGCGGCGCACCGTCCAGTCCACCTGGGCCGTGACCATCAAGGCACCGTTTTCAGATGCCCAGTTATGCAAAGTGCGGGTTTTGCCTTCGCCTGGTCGTCCGTAGACAACGATCCATCCCGACTCCTGAGAGCCTCGGTTTTGCTGCAATGCCACATTCGCACGCAGGCGTTTTGAGTTCTCTGTTTTTACAAACTCGCGTTTCATGCCTAGAATCACTTTCGTTTTGGCGGTCAACTTCAAAACACGGCTGGGAAATGAGTGCTATCAGTTCCCGGCCACCTTCTTTACGGAACTCTCTCGGAATGCGTCCTCTGAGAGTTCCTCCAAACTTGTGAGTGCGTTGAGCCGTGTGTCCTGCTCAGCCCTTGCTGCGCGGTCTTGCTCTTCAATTTCGTCGCCGTACAACTGCATGGCCAAGTCGCTGAATTCAGCCTTTTCTTGTGGCACTGGCTCTTGTGCAACAGGTGTCGCTGCAATGGGCTGCAACACAGGATGCAACGCGATGGACGCGGGAAGGACACGAGCGCCCTGGGGCATCTCCAAGGCAGGGGCGGCCATCCGGCGTTCAATCTGCTCGATCTGCTGTTCTTTGTGACGAATCTGTGCATTTGCACGTTTCTCCAAGGCGAACTCGTAGAGGCTCAGGCTGCGATAGCCCGTGGCCTCCATGAAGGTCGCTTCACACAGCATTCGTCCATCCAGATCCTTGACCCACACGCGAGTGCCGTCCATCGTGTCGATGGCGACCATGACCTCTTCGCCGTTGAAATCCCCCAGAACAGGGTGGTAATACCGCTGCCCGTTGAAGGGGCTGACCGTTTCCCGCGTGACAGTCTTGCGTAGATGGATGCGGAACATATCGATCAAACTGGATTCATCCTTGACAACGGGTTTCCAGCCTGCATCTCTTGCGGCATCCAGGGCTTGCTGCGGCGTCATGTGCACCATGCGACCGGAGGCCGGGTCTTTGATTTTGGGCAGGCTAGAGTGCGGCGTGTTGTTGCCCTTGTGTACCTTGCCGTTGATCCAGGCCACGGCTTCTTCGAAGCTGCCGAACACGATGCCCTTGCCTTGCGTTTGAGCCTGACGCTTGAGCAAATCGCGTTCGCTCACGTTACCGGCACGAGCGGCCTTTACCATCTTCTCGGTGAGTTTCTTGACGCGTCTGTGAACCAGTGCATCCATTCCCGCGCCCTGGTAGGTTGCCAGCTCGCGCGCCTCACGGTCGAGGTAAGTGTTGTAGTTCTCGCAGATGCCGTTGGCCTGGCTGTTGCCAACCTCCTGCGGATGCACGATGGTGATGCCCGAGCGGGCAGAAAGACCGGAGATCGGGTCATATTCGACCTTGCGATTCTTGACGCTGCCGGTGCTGTCGGTCTGCCAAACGGCAGGCACACCGCCGAAGCGGATGCAGTTCTCCAGTCCCTTGAGAATGACCTCGGTCGATTCTGATTGCCCAATGGCTGGGGGCGTGACGTAGCGCGTCGCCAGATCATGGAAATGCCAGACCTCATACGTCACGAACTCACCAGTGACTGGATGAGGTGCTGTGAAATGGGTAGTCCAGCCATCGGCATGGACTTCCATAAAAGGTTCAAGCCCGTCCGCCGTGCGATGCTGATAGCGCAAATGGGATCGCAGACGACTGCCATGATGGCGGCCCTTCAATGCGTCGAGCTTGCTGTATTTGTCGCGAAAGAAGCGCGCCAACGTGTCGTAGCTGATGCACTCGCCCCAGGATGGATTCCAGTTGGCCTCCAGTTGCTCGTGCACCCATTTGAGGGTGGGCTTTTGCGGGCGTGCGAATAGCTCCGCTGCGACCCACATCCAGGGCTTGGCCTGCATATCGCGCTGGGGCTTCTTGGGTGTGAGGTCTTCGGCGGCAAGCCATCGAAACAGACTTCGCTCAGAAGGGAAACCTGCGGTCAAAGTCGCACTCTTGCGGCCTCGGCCATCGCGCGCCATGGCGAGCATTGCTGCGGCCACGTCCGTATCCAGCTTGCCCGCTTGGGCCTGCGTGAGGAACGTGACGACGGCACGCTTCAGTGAGCATCCGGCTTGCTCTTGCAGGCGCAGGACAGCGGTGCGGACAGCTTGGCGGGCATCGCGAATGACACGGCTGTGCTCGGTTTCTTCCATTGCGCCCCAAGGCCGGGGAGGCGTGGTGCTGATTTGCTGTGAGCAAGGGGCGATTGGACTCTCGGTATCTAGCTTTTCAACAATCGCCCCAGCCTCTAGCCTGTGCAATCGGGCACGCACCTCCTCTGGTAGCTGGTTGATGGTGAAGAGACGCTTTTTTCCACCATTGCCGTCAACTTCAACATATGGCCAAGAGAGGCGGATTGCCTTCCTCTCAGCACTCCGCTTTGATATGCCCAGTGCCTGGGCAATCCGTGCCAGATCTACCGATTGAACAGGTTGCGCCACTGTTGCACTCGCTGCCTTAGCAGGCTTCCTCAGCCTGCAAGAACAAAGGCGTGAGCGGTTCGCCTTGGGAGACGACCCCCTCTTTAAGTCCAAGCAGGACGGCCGCTTTGTGGGACTCCCCTCTTAGGCCAACGACTTTGCGGCCTGACAGCAAGTTGTAGACGGTTGCTGAATCCAGTCCATTCATTCGAGCCCATGCCCGAATGCTTAGGCCTCGCCTTTCAAACTCAGCCCGAGCCTCTTCCTTAGTTCGAATTTTTGCCATAGCATGCACCTAGTTGTGGAACAAAGTGACGCCATTATGATGGAACAAAATGACCATGTAAAGAGGGTCGAAAATGACCCTCCGGGTTTGGCCGATGCGGAATGGCGTGCTGGTCTAGCGCTACGTATTAAGGCTGCGAGGCAGAAGTCTGGCTTAACCCTAGACAACTTTGCGACATTGGCAGGTGTGAGCAAACGGACACAAACTGCATATGAGAGCGCTGCGCGAGTGCCTGATGCTGAGTACCTAAGCCGCCTTTCGTGGAACCTACGTATTGATCTCGACGTTCTCCTAACGGGCTATAGACCCCTGCAGGCAAGGCGTATCACGACTGAGGACGAAATGCTGATCCAGCGATACAGAGCGCTGCCGAAGAAGCTGCGTGATGTGGTCGAGAACGTGTTGCTGCTAGCTACGCTAGTACACAGTGATCGGAAAGACTACCCAGAATAGGGCGTCGCACCTTATGTCGCACCGAGCGTCGTACCTTCGATTTTTGGGTGCGACACGCTGCATGGACGTTCCGCCGAATCTGCCCCCATGAGGAAGGCTGCTCACATTGCGCTACAGATTGGTCGGTTTGTGCCAAAACTCGCTCAAACTGACCGTTTTCATGCCCTAGGCCGGTGCAAACCAGCTCATTCTGCGTTGCTGGAAAAAGTCTAGGCACATCAATGGATTAGGCTCTTTTTCCGGGTCTTTGCACCGTGCCAAAACGGGTACACCCCCACAAAAGCGCGCGGCGCGCCATTCGGCGCGCCATTTTCGCCATTCCATTCGCCATTGTCCCGATTGAGACAAATCACGTCGCGCAGTCCCGTTAGACTCGCCAAAAATCGGACGACCGTTCGTTTTCTCTCTATTCCAAATCGAGGAGCAACAGCAATGACGGCTGAGTACCAAGTCCACGGAGACGTGGCTGTGATCACCCTGAACAACCCACCGGTGAACGGTCTGGGCCTGGCAACGAGGCAGGGCATCGTGGATGGGCTGGCGAAGGCGGAAGACGATGCGTCCGTCAAGGCCATCGTGATCACGGGAGCGGGTGGCGCCTTTTCGGGCGGGGCCGACATCAAGGAGTTCGGCACGCCGAAGTCGCTGCAGGATCCGAACCTGCATTCGGTGATCCGCGCTCTGGAGAACTGCAGCAAGCCGGTGGTCGCTGCGATCCATACGGTGTGCATGGGCGGTGGGCTTGAGCTGGCGCTGGGATGCCACTATCGTGTGGGTGCTCCGGGCTGCGCGGTGGCGCTGCCGGAAGTGAAGCTCGGCATTCTGCCGGGCGCGGGTGGCACGCAGCGTCTGCCGCGCGTGATCGGTGTGGAGCCTGCGCTCAACATGATCGTGACGGGTGAGACGGTGCAGAGCGACATGCTCGCGATGATTCCCGGGCAGAAGCTGTTCGACAAGCTGACGGCATCCAAGGAGTCGCTGGCCGACGAGGCGCTGGCGTTCGCGCGCTCGGTGGCCGATGCGCGTCCGCTGCCGCTGGTGCGCAATCTGCCCTGCAAGCACCCCAAGGGCGAGGCGTATTTTCAGTTCGCGCGCAACATGGTCAAGGGCATGGCCAAGAATTTCCCCGCGCCGCTCAAGTGCGTGGACGCGGTGCAGGCCGCGACCACCTCGCGCAATTTCGAGGACGGTCTGATGACCGAGCGCGAGCTGTTCCTGAACCTGATGATGACGCCCGAGTCGCGCTCGCTGCGCCATCTGTTCTTTGCGGAGCGCGCTGCGTCCAAGATTCCCGACGTGCCATCGGATACGCCCAAACGCGACATCAAGAAGGTCGGCGTGATCGGCGCGGGCACCATGGGTGGCGGCATCAGCATGAATTTCCTGAACGCGGGCATTCCCGTGACGATTCTGGAGATGAAGCAGGACGCGCTGGATCGCGGCATCGCCATCATCCGCAAGAACTACGAAGCGCAGGTCAAGAAGGGCAAGCTGAAGCAGGACAAGTACGAGGCGCGCATGGCCCTCCTGTCGACCTCGCTCGCGTATGAGGATCTCAAGGACTGCGATCTGATCATCGAGGCCGTGTTCGAGGACATGGGCGTGAAGGAGCAGGTGTTCAGCAAGCTCGACGAAGTGGCCAAGCAGGGCGCGATCCTGGCGTCCAACACCTCGACGCTCGACGTGAACCAGATCGCCTCGTTCACCAAGCGTCCGCAGGACGTGGTCGGCATGCATTTCTTCAGCCCGGCCAACGTGATGAAGCTGCTCGAGGTGGTGCGCGGCGAGAAGACCGCCAAGGACGTGCTCGCGACCGTGATGGCGCTGGGCAAGAAGATCAAGAAGACGGCGGTGGTCTCGGGCGTGTGCGATGGCTTCATCGGCAACCGCATGATCGAGCGCTACAGCCAGCAGGCGGGCTTTCTGCTCGATGAAGGCGCGACGCCCGAGCAGGTGGACAAGGCGATCGAGAAGTTCGGCTTCCCGATGGGGCCGTTCCGCATGATTGACATGGCGGGCAACGACATCGGCTGGGCGATCCGCAAGCGCCGCTATGTGGAGCAGCCCGACATGAAGTACAGCAAGACGGCCGACCTGCTCTGCGAGATGGGCCGCTTCGGCCAGAAGACGAGCGCAGGCTGGTACGACTACGAGGCCGGCAAGCGCGACGCGAAGCCGAGCGCCGTGGTGCTCAAGATGATCGAGGACTACCGTGCGCAGCAGGGCATCGCGCCGCGCAAGATTTCCGATGACGAGATCGTGCAGCGCCTGATTTTCTCGCTGGTCAACGAAGGCGCGAAGATTCTGGAGGAAGGCATCGCCTCCAAGTCCGGTGACATCGACATGGTCTACCTCACCGGCTACGGCTTCCCGATCTGGCGCGGCGGCCCGATGCACTATGCGGGCGAAGTGGGGCTGTTCAACGTGGTGCAGGCGATGAAGCGCTTTGCGCGCAATCCGCACGACGACGCCAACGCGTGGGCACCGTCCAGGCTGATCGTCGATCTGGCCGCACAAGGCAAGACGTTTGAATGACGACGCGGAGCAGCTTGAGCGCTTCCATCCGATCTACGCATAGAACACAAGGAATATTGCAATGACCTCCGCAGTGATTGTCTCCACCGCCCGCACCCCGCTCGCCAAGAGCTGGAAGGGTGCCCTCAACATGACCTATGGCGCCACGCTCGGCGGCCACGCGGTGCAGCACGCCGTGCAGCGCGCGGGCATCGATGCCGCGGACATTGAAGACGTGATCATGGGCTGCGCCTTTCCTGAAGGCACCGATGGCCAGAACATCGCGCGCCAGATCGCCATCCGCGCGGGTCTGCCGGTCAGCGTTTCCGGACTCACCGTCAATCGTTTCTGCTCCTCCGGACTGCAGACCATCGCGCTCGCCGCCCAGCGCGTGATCGCGGGCGAGGGCGACGCGTACGTGGCCGGTGGGCTGGAAAGCATCTCGTGCGTGCAGCAGGAGATCAACCAGCACATGATGGTCGACCCGCAACTCGCCAAGCAGAAGCCGGAAGTTTTCTGGTCGATGCTGCAGACGGCGGAACAGGTCGCCAAGCGCTACGGCATCAGCCGCGACGCGATGGACGAATACGGTGCGGGCAGCCAGCAGAAAGCATGCGCGGCACAGGTCGCAGGTCTGTTCAAGGACGAGATCGCGCCGATCACCGTGACGGCCGGCGTGGTCGACAAGACCCTGGGCCTGATCACCAAGGAAGTGACGCTGAGCGTGGACGAAGGCCTGCGCGAAGGCACGACCAAGGAAGGCATCAGCGGCTTGAAATCCGCACTGCCGGGTGGCGTGGTGACGGCCGGCAACGCGAGCCAGTTCTCGGACGGCGCGGGTGCCTGCGTGGTGGTGAGCGAGGACTACGCGAGCCGCAAGAACCTCAAACCGCTGGGCCGCTTTCTCGGCTTCGCGGTGGCGGGGTGCGAGCCTGATGAAATGGGCATCGGGCCGGTCTTCGCCGTGCCGAAGGTGCTCAAGAAGCTGGGTCTTACGGTCAATGACATCGACCTTTGGGAACTCAACGAGGCCTTCGCCGTGCAGGTCATCTACTGCCGCGACAAGCTGGGCATTCCCGCCGACAGGCTCAACGTGAACGGCGGCGCCATTGCGCTGGGCCACCCCTACGGCCTGAGCGGCCAACGCCTGACCGGCCACGCCCTCATCGAAGGCAAGCGCCGCGGCGCCAAGCGCGTGTGCGTGACCATGTGCATCGGAGGTGGCATGGGCGCGGCGGGAGTGTTTGAAGTGCTCTGATTCTTTTCTTCTCGCTGACCGCTTGAAGGCCGCTTGTGTTTTTGACGCAAGCGGCTTTTTTCTTGGTCAGATGAAACGGGTCGGTGGTGGATGAGCGGTCGTTTGGAGGCCGCCATGCATCGTTGTTAACGTTGTTAAGGCTTGCTGCCCAACAGTACCGTTTGAGCCTTCAACGCTTGGTTGGTGGCCTGTCTTGCAGGTGGGGTGTGATTCGGGTTCACTGCCTGTCTCACGGTTCTGCTGCTTTCGATGCGGGTGCGAAGAAATGCCGTGGTCACAGCACATCTTTCAGAAATGTGGCGATGGCCTGCTCAACGGTGCATGGTTCATGGCCATCCTGCCAGGTGAGTCGTGCGTTACGGTCGTAAAAATGCCCCGCCTCATTCACCACAGCGTGGCGATGGCGGATGCCCAGGGTTTGCAGGCTTTGGACCATTGCCGGGGTGTTGTGCACGATGTAGTCGAGATCGTGGGATCCGTTGATCAGCAGTACTGCCGGGGCTTGGGCTCCTGTTGGTGCATGCCGGTTCAGGTCGTGGATGTCGATGTAGCCTGACAACGAGATGACGGCCGCTACCGGGGCTTTCTCGCCGAATGCGGCGTTCAGCGCGGTGCGTGCGCCTGCCGAGAAGCCGCCCGCGACGACGCGGTGGCGGTCGATATGCCATGTGTCGGACATGCGGTGGATGAAGGCGATGGCGCTCGCCATGTCGTCGCTCGCGGCTTCGATGCCGGCACCGAGCATTTGCGGGGTGGCGGGAGGCAGTCCCAGCAGTTCGCGCACGTAGGATACGCGCGAGGTGGGGATGTTTTCGGGGTGACCGATGACGGGCGTGGTGCCGGGATCGGGGTCTTCGGTGACCAGTCGGTAGTCGATGGAAGCAGTGACGAAGCCACGCTCCGCGAATCGACGGCAGTATTCCGCCACAGCGGTGTTTCGGCCCTCCGCCTCGAAGCTGTCGTCTTCTTTGCAACCGCGATGAAAGGCTCCGCCGAAGGCCATCACCAGCGCGGGACGCTTCGCGCCTTCAGGGGAGGCGGGCGGCACATAGACGTTCATTGTCAAGGTTCGTGGTCGTGGTGCGCCGCTGCTCCAGCCGATCAGCGCGCTGGAGTAGGGGACGTCGCGCAGTTCCTGAATCGATGCCGCAGCAGCGTTTTTTGCGGCGGTCGAGAATGTTGGATGCAATGTGTTCATGGTTTCTTGCGGCAAGCTTGAATGTCGTCAGTCGAGCGTGATGTGCGCGTCCTGCGCGATCTGCCCCCAGATGCGGACCTCCTCGTTGAACGCGGCTTGCCATTGCGCTGCGGTGGGTGCGGGGTCGATGGGAAGGGCTCCGCTGTCGAGCACGGATTTGCGCATTTCGGGTTGCGTCATGGCGAGGTTCACAGCATGGTTGAGCCGAGTGATGGTGGCTGCGCTCATCTTCGCCGGGCCGAACACGGCGTACCAGCCGACAGTGTCGAATGCGATTCCTGCCTGCGCGAGCGTCGGCACGTCGGGCAGTGCGGAAGCACGTTCGGAGCCGGTGATGGCCAGCGCGCGCAAGCGCCCGGAGCGGACCAGAGGTGCCATCGAGACGACATCCATGATGGCGATGTCCAGCTGGCCGGACAGGATGTCAGGCAGCGCGGCCTGGCCGCCCTTGTAGGGCACATGCGTCATGCGAAAGCCCCCGAGTTGCTGCATGCGAGAGCCTACGAGATGGGGCGGTGCGCCTGTGCCGAAGGTCCCGTAGCTGATGCCATCTGGCCTGCGCTTGGCTGCATTGACCAGATCGGAGAGGTCCCTGAGCGGCGAATCTGCGCGGGTCACGATCAGCAGCGGCACGGAGGCTATCTTCGCAACGGCGCTGAAGTCCTTGACTGGATCGAACGGCAGCCCCTTGAAGACCGCTGGAGCGATCGCGAACGGGGCGGCGGTGAGCATCAGCGTGCAGCCGTCGGGCGCGGAGTGCGCGACATGGTCAGCACCGATGTTGCCGCTGGCTCCGGCGCGGTTGTCCACGACGACGGTCTGCTTGAGGTCCTGTCGCAAATGCTCGCCGAGCTTGCGCGCGATGATGTCCGTGCCGCCGCCCGCAGGAAACGGCACGACCAGCCGGATAGGACGCTCTGGCGGGCAACTGGCCGCCTGCGCGTGGACGGTGAGAGAGGCGCAAGCCAGCAGTGTCAGGGTAATCACGTTTCGCATGGAACACTCCTTGACGGGGATCGTCATGCTTGCCATGTTGCGACGATCTTTCATAATGATCCAGCCGTAAATTCATTTGCTTTCATGGATTTTTATGATGGAAGATTCTGCCTTTGCTTTGAACCTCCGGCGTCTGAGGCTGCGGCACTTGGAGGTGTTGCTGGCCATTGCGCGCTGCGGCAGCATCACTGCAGCTGCCGATGCGCTCGGAAGCACACAGCCCGCCGTGTCCCAATGGCTGTCCGAAATCGAAGCCGCGCTCGGCGTACCTCTGTTCGTGCGCGGCAGGCAGATTCGCGCGACGGCGTATCTGGCACCGGTGCGGCGGCACGCGCGCCGCATGGTGGCCGATTCGCATGCGCTTGGCGACGAGTTGCGCGCGGTGTCTGTCGGCGCCACCGGCTGCGTGCGCATGGGTGTGATGCTTGCGGCAGCGGTGGAATTGGTGCCTGCGGCCATTGTCGAGATGCAGTCGGAGCCGAGCGGCCCCCACCTGCAGATCGTCGAAGACATTGCCGCGGGTCTGTGGACTCGATTCGAGCGCAGCGAACTGGATATCCTGGTCGGTCGTCTCGACGAACGCGCGTTTGGCGGTGGACTGCTGCAGGAGACGTTGTTCGATGATCTGCACGCCGTCGTCGTGCGCACCGGTCATCCGTTGGCACGCAAGCGCACGCTGCGCTGGAGCGATGTTCGCGACTGTCCATGGGTGCTGCCGCCACCGGAGACCGCGTTGCGCCGCGCGCTCGATGCGAGCTTTCTCGATCATGGGCTGGCGCCGCCGCGCGCATGGCTGGAGTCGGCTTCCACGACCGTGACCGAGGAGGTGCTGCGGCGCACCGATGCCATCGGCGTGCTTTCAGGCGCGGCGGCGCGGCGCAATCAGGCTCGCCGCCTGCTCTCTGCGCTGGCTTTGCGCTTGAGCTCCAACGTCGGGCCCATCGGCATGGTGTGGGATGCACGGGAGCCCAGTCTGGCGCTGGTGGCTGTGCTGGATGCGCTTAGGAACGCGGCAAAGCGGATGCACGAATGACACACAGGCGACTGCCGTTGCTCGTCCGAATCCGCGCATCTCGTTATTCTTCGCGGGCAATGTCTGCACACCGTTATTCGTTGGATTGATTCGCCATGAGCCACTTGCGTACCACCGCTGATTTTCTTCTTCATGACTGGCTCGATGTGTCGAAGCTGACCACGCGTGAGCGATTTGCGGATCACTCGCGGGAGACCTTTGATGCGGTGCTCGACACCTGCGAGCGCATCGCGCGGGAGAAGTTCGCGCCATTCAATCGCACGGTCGATGTGCAGGAGCCGCACTTCGATGGCGAGCGGGTGGTTCTGCCGCAGTGCACTCATGACGCGCGGCTGGCCTATGCGGAGAGCGGGATGCTGAGTGCCGCGCAGGACTATGAGCTGGGCGGCATGCAGTTGCCCTACGTGGTGGAGGCGGCGGCGAATGGGTTCTTTTCGAGTGCGTCGGTCAGCATCAACACCAGCATGCTGACTTCTGCGAACGCGAATGCGATTCTGGTGGCGGGGTCGCCCGTGCAGCGGCAAGTGTTTGCGGCCAATGAGTTCAACGGGCGCTGGGCGGGCACGATGGCGCTGTCGGAGCCGCAGGCGGGATCGTCGCTCAGCGACATCGCCACGCGTGCCGAGCCCGATGGCGAAGGGTTTGAGAGCGACGCGCTCGGTGCGCGCTATCGCCTGCGTGGCAACAAGATGTGGATCAGTGCGGGCGAGCATGAGCTGACCGAGAACATCGTGCACCTGGTGCTGGCCAAGATCCCCGACGAGCAGGGCAAGCTCGTGGCGGGCGTGAAGGGCATCTCGCTGTTCATCGTGCCCAAGCGCCTGGTGAACGAGCAGGGCGAGCTGACCGGCGAGCGCAATGACGTGGCGCTCGCGGGGCTGAACCACAAGCTCGGCTGGCGTGGCACGACCAACACGCTGTTGAATTTTGGTGAAGGAAAGTACCCTGTGCGGGGCAGGGCGGGCGCGATCGGCTATCTGGTCGGCCAGCCGGGCGAGGGCCTCAAGAACATGTTCCACATGATGAACGAGGCGCGCATCGCCATCGGCATGGCGGCGACGATGCTGGGGCTTGCGGGCTATTGCGCGAGTCTCGACTATGCGAAGACCCGCACGCAGGGCAGGCCCGTGGGGCAGGGTGGCAAGGACGCTTCGCAGTCACCCGTGCCCATCATCGAGCACGCCGACGTGAAGCGCATGCTGCTGGCGCAGAAGGCGTATGGGGAAGGGGCGCTGGCGCTCAATCTGTATTGCGCGCGGCTGGTGGACGAAGGTCGCACGGCGCCCAAGGACGAGGCAGAGCGCGCCAGACTGCTGCTCGAAGTGCTCACGCCGATTGCCAAGAGCTGGCCGAGCGAATGGTGTCTGGAAGCGAATTCGCTCGCGATTCAGGTGCATGGCGGGTATGGCTATACGCGTGACTTTCCGGTCGAGCAGTACTGGCGCGACAACCGGCTGAACATGATTCACGAGGGCACGCACGGCATCCAGGCCGCCGACCTGCTGGGGCGCAAGGTGCGCATGCAGGGCGGGGCGGGGCTCAAACTGCTGGCCGAGACGGTGAACGCCACCATCCAGAAGGCCATGGCGCACGCCGCGCTTGCGGGCCATGCCAATGCGCTGGCGCGCGCCCTCGCCGAGGTGGGATCGGTCACCAAGGCCGCATGGGCCCATGAGAATCCGCACGAGGCGCTCGCCAACGCCGTGCCTTACATGCAGGGCTTCGGTCACATGGTGATCGCGTGGATCTGGCTGGATGTGGCGTGCAGCGTGCTGGAGAAGGACGCGTCGCTCGCCGATCCGCAAAACGCCGGACGCATGAGCGCGATGCGCTATTTCTTCGGCTACGAACTGCCGAAGATCGGCGCGTGGCTGGAGGTGGCGCGGACGCGCGACATGACCTGTGCGGACATGGCCGTCGATGCGTTCTGAAGGATGGCTGACGGATGGCTGGAGGGGTGAGTCGCTTCGCTCGTCCCGCCGCTCTCGCGTGGCTTGCATGTTCGCTCTCAATCGGCGCTTGAGAGTTTCAGTGCATTGTGAAGTTCGGTGCGCCTTGAGTAGCTGATTTGCCCTCGGTACGGACGATTGAGCCCTCGCTGTCTAGGGGTTAGTCCGGGCGGTTGTGTTGAGAACCATTACCATTCGCAGCATTCCGCTGACAGGCGCTCCTCGTGGACGCTGCGCCAATGGCGCTCACAACAACTTTGGGACTCGACATGAAGCATCGTTTTTCTTTCGCTTTGACGGTGGCCGCGCTGGCCGCCACGGCAGCCGTTTCCGCTCAGGCCGCGGCCGACGAGGTGACGGTCTACACGACGCGTGAACCCGCGCTGATCCAGCCGCTGCTGGCCGCGTTCACGGCGCAAAGCAAGATCAAGGTGAACACGGTGTTCGTGAAGGACGGCCTGCTCGAGCGCGTCAAGGCCGAAGGCGAACGCTCACCCGCCGATGTGCTGATGACGGTGGATGCGGGCAATCTGCTCGATCTGGTCGAAGGCGGCGTGACGCAGCCGGTGAAGTCCGCCGTGCTCGAATCCGCGATTCCTGCCAACCTGCGCGGTGCGGATGGCTCGTGGTACACGCTGTCCATGCGGGCGCGCGTGCTGTATGCCGAGAAGAATCTGCCGCTCAAGAGCTTCCGTTATGAAGATCTGGCCGACCCCAAGTGGAAGGGCAAGGTCTGCATCCGCGCGGGCCAGCACCCCTACAACACGGCTCTGGTGGCCGCGATGATCGCGCATGACGGCGAGGCCAAGACCGAGCAGTGGCTGCGCGGCGTGAAGAACAATCTGGCGCGCAAGGCCACCGGCGGCGACCGAGACGTGGCACGCGACATCCTCGGCGGCATCTGCGACATCGGCCTGGCCAACACCTACTACGTGGGCCATATGAAGGCCTCGAAGGAAGGCACGGACGCGCGCAAGTGGGGCGATGCGATCAAGGTGATCAAGCCGACCTTCGCCAACGAAAAGAGCGGCGGCACGCACGTCAACATTTCGGGCGCATCGGTCGCCAAGAACGCGCCGCAGCGTGCCAACGCGGTCAAGCTGCTGGAGTTCCTGGTCTCCGAGCCGGCGCAGAACATGTACGCACAGGCCAACTACGAGCACCCGGTGCGCAAGGGTGTGGCGCTTGATCCGGTGGTCGCGCAGTCCATCGGCGAGCTCAAGATCGATCCGCTGCCGCTGACCGAAATCGCCAAGCACCGCAAGCAGGCGAGCGCGCTGGTGGACAAGGTGGGCTTTGACCGCTGAGGCGAGCACGATCCCGCTTTCTGACTCAACACCCGTGACGGGGCGCTCGGCATTTCGCCGGCGTCCCGTTGGTGCTTTGTGGCAGGGCACATCAGTGCTGATCGCGCTGGGCGTGCTTGCGCCCGTGGTGTCGCTGATCTGGCTTGCGCTCGGTGCCGATTGGGCGCACTGGACGCATCTGGTGCAGTACGTGTTGCCCGATGCCGCGCTCAACACCGCGCTGCTGATGGCGGGCGTGGGCGTGCTCACGCTGGTCATCGGCACCGGCTGCGCGTGGCTGGTCAGCGCGCATGATTTTCCCGGTCGAAAGCTGCTGCACTGGGCGCTGCTGTTGCCGCTGGCGATGCCGGCGTACATCGTCGCGTTCGCGTATCTCGACCTGCTGCATCCGATCGGCCCGGTGCAGGGCGCGCTGCGCTGGATGCTGGGCTACAGCAGTCCCCGTGAATGGCGTCTGCCCGATCTGCGCTCGATGGGCGGCGCGGTGTTCGTGCTCGGCTTTGTGCTCTACCCCTATGTCTACATGACGGCGCGGGCCATGTTCATGACGCAGCCCGCGCACTTGATGGAAGCTGCGCGCATGCTCGGTGAGAGCCGCTGGGGCGCGTTTCGCCGCGTGGCGCTGCCGATGGCGCGACCCGCGCTGGCGGTGGGCCTGAGCCTTGCGCTGCTCGAGACGCTCAACGACATCGGCGCGTCCGAATTTCTGGGCGTCAACACGCTCACCGTGTCGGTCTACACCACCTGGATCACCCGCACCGATCTGGCCGGAGCCGCACAGATCGCGTGCTCCATGCTGCTCGTCGTTGTCGCGCTGGTGTGGATGGAGCGCCATGCGCGCCGCCATCAGCGCTACGGCTCGGCGCAGCGCATGCGTGCGATTCAGCCCGAGCGACTGCACGGCATGCGGGCGTGGCTCGCCACGCTGTTCACCGCCGTGCCGGTGCTGATCGGATTCGTCGCACCCGCCATGTATCTGTGCTGGGAAAGCTACAAGCGACTGAGCCAGGGGCAGGGCGTTTCGGCGGGGCTGTGGGCGAGTCTTGCCAACACGCTCACGCTCGCGCTTGGCGTGACGGTCGTGACGGTGATCGCCGGTCTCATCGTCGCCTGGGCCACGCGCAACGGCGTGAGCACGCGCGCGCCATCGCGCTGGCAGGCCCGCGTCGCTACGCTCGGCTATGCGATTCCCGGCACGGTGCTGGCGATTGGTCTGCTCACGCCTGCGCTGGCGTTGGACGGCGGCATCGCGCGCCTGCTGAATCTACCGGGCCTGCCCCTGATGGCGCTTGGCGTGGTGCTGGTTGTGGCCTGCGGCATCCGTTTTCTGGTGATTCCCGTGGGCGGCCTGGAGTCCGGTCTGCAGCGCATTCCCGCGACGCTGGAGCAGGCATCGCGCCTGCTCGGCGAGACGGCCTTTGGCACGCTGCTGCGCGTGCACCTGCCGCTGCTCAGGCCTGCCATCGCGGCCAGTGCGCTGCTGGTGTTCGTCGATGCGATGAAGGAGCTGCCCGCCACGCTGCTGTTGCGCCCCGCGAACTTCGATACGCTCGCCACCTGGCTGTACGCGGAGGCCGCGCGCGGCACGTATGAAGAGGGCGCTGTCGCGGCGCTGCTGATCGTGGTCGCGGGCCTGCTGCCCGTGGTGCTGCTTGCGCGCACCCAGCTGCAGCCGAGCGCGCCCACTTTGGAAAATCACCCGGAATGACGACATGACGGCCGCCCTGCGAATCGATCACCTGAGCCTTTCTTACGACACGCCGCGCGGCCCGCACCCGGTTGTGCGCGACTTCGCGCTTGCGGTTGAATCGGGCGGCATCGCCTGTCTGTTCGGGCCTTCCGGCTGCGGCAAGACCTCGGTGCTGCGGGCGATTGCGGGTTTCGAGCCGGTGCAGGGCGGCGAGATCCGGCTGGGCGACACGGTGCTGTCGTCGGCATCCGTTCACCTGCCGCCCGAGAAGCGGTATGTCGGGATGATGTTCCAGGAATACGGCCTGTTCCCGCACCTCACGGTCGCGCAGAACGTGGTCTTCGGCCTTCGCCGGCAGAGCCATGCCGAACAGCAGGCGCGCTGCGATGAACTGCTCGCGCTCGTGGGTCTGCGCGACGCGGCGAAGAAGTACCCGCATGAGCTCTCCGGCGGTCAGCAGCAGCGCGTGGCGCTGGCGCGCGCGCTCGCGCCGTCGCCCGCCTTGCTGCTGCTCGACGAACCATTCTCCAACCTCGACGCGGCCACGAGAGAACGCCTCACCATCGAGGTCAGGGACATCCTCAAGCAGACGGGCCAGACGGCCGTGCTCGTCACCCACAACGAGCACGAGGCGCGCACCATGGCCGACTCCATGCTCGTGATGCACCCGCTGGCAGACGGCGTGCCGCACCCGGGTTCGCACTGATCGATCGCGGAGGGGCATGCCCTATACTGGCCGCATGTCGTCAACGCGCATCGCATTCCTTTCTGACTGCCCAGCCACCGGAATCCTTCCGGTCGGCGCGCATGTGCGCTGCTTTGATCATTCTCCCAATACGCCTCCACCTGCCATGACCCTGGCGCCGCCACCTCCCGTTGCGGTCGCTGCCAATCCGCCACCCGTTCTCGGGTCCGTCGCGGTTTGATGGTCCGGTCACGCCCTTTCTTTTTTTGATTCGCGCTGGCTCGCGTGGACGCATGCATTGACTGCATGCGTCGTGCCTGATCGCGCACGTTGGCGTGACCTGCTTTGTTTTCCATTCTGGACAGCAGGTGAGATTTTTCATGTCTTCTTTTTTTTCTTCATTCAAACTCGATTCCGTGAGCCAACGCTTCGGAGCCTGGTCGGGCGCCGCTGCCGCGTGCGCCTTCGTCATTCTCTGGGGCAGCTCGGCCATCGTCACGCGTTGGGCGCTGGACCACGGCAGCGCCTCCGCCGTGCTCATTGCCCGATACGGCATCGCCTTGCTCGTGCTGCTGGCGGTGATCGGCAATCCGCGTAGATGGCTCCCCGCACCCGGCACTCGCAAAAGCGTAGCCATCGCAGGCTTGGTGATGATCGCGGGCTACTCGGTTTGCTACTTCGAGTCCATGTCCATGGGCATCACCCCAGGCATGCTCGCCGTGGTCCTCGGCGTGCAGCCCGTACTGACTCTGTTGTTGTTGGAGCGTCGCTTCACGTTGATGCGTCTGTGCGGTCTGCTGTTCGCATTGGCGGGTCTGGTGATGGTCGTCTGGCAAAGCCTCATGCGCACCGGTCTGGACGCTGCAGGCATGGCCTTCGCGTTGGGTGCGCTCGTGTGCATCACCGCAGGCTCGCTGCTGCAAAAGCGCGTGCAGCAATCGCCGCAGCAGGTTTTGCCGCTGCAGTACGTCATGACCCTGCTGGTCTGCCTGCTGTTCGCGCAGATGCAGCCATTGCGCTGGGAGATGAACTGGGGCTTCTGGCTGCCCGTGCTGTTCCTGGCCATCGTCACGTCGGTGTTCGCGCAGTTGCTGCTCTACAGGCTGATCCAGAGCGGGAATCTGGTCAATGTGACGAGCTTGTTTTATCTGGTGCCGGCGGTGACGGCGGGGTTGGATTTTTTGCTGCTTGGCAATGCGATGAGTGCGCTTGTCGTGGCGGGGATGGTGTGCATTTTGGTGGGGGTGGTGGTGGTGCACCGGAAGCCTTCTCGCTTATCCGTGAGGTAGGGATTTTTTTGCTCCTGCTGGGGGTTTTGGGTTCGAGGCCGGGAGTTCCGCCCGGCGGCGGAGTAACTTTTTGGTCTTGCCCAAAAAGTCACCAAAAATGCGCTTTTGAATACCCGCGGCAGAACTCGCTTTGCGCTGCGCGCGCCGCTCGGACAACCGCCGCGAGCTAGTGCTTAACCAAGAGGTGTGTTCGGCACATCGCTGCGCTCGTGCCGGGCATCTCGCGACTTCGCGAGATGCTGGTGCGCCCGCGCTGCGCGATTTTTGATTTGCTCGCTGGATCAACTTCTTCAAAAGAGCAACGGGCATGGGTCGCCCAACCCAACTCCACAAACACCCCGGCACGAGCGCAGCGAAGTGCCGCAACCACCTCTTCAAAACTGATTTCCGGCGGTTGTCCGAGCGGAGTGACGAAGGAACGCAGCGAGTTCCGCCGGAGGTATTGAAAGCGCGTTTTGGGTTACTTTTTGCGCGCAAGCAAAAAGTGACTGCCCAGCCGGGGGCAGTCCCGGCCTCCGCCCTCCACCCCTTCAGCAGCCGCAGAAAAAATCAACCCAAACGACCGCTCAGCTTGGCAGCTAACAACACAGGTACATGCAGCAAAGCAGCAAGCACACGAATCAGCAGCGAAAGAATCTCCCCACGACCAGAATAAGAAATCAAAGACTCCTGAACCAGCGTAGCGTCAGCACGCCCGATGACAGCAAGCCGCACCCACGTACCCGCCGGCACCCCGTGCGGCTCCCACTGCATGCCTCCGCCGTAGAGCACATGCTGGAACAGCACGCCGCTCTGTTCCCATTCCAGCTGCAGGGCGCCGTGGGTGCAGCGCAGAGATTGCACGTCCGACACGCAGAGCATCTGCGGGGGCTGGCCGCGTTTCAAAACGAAGGTGGAGGTTGGGCTTGCTGTGTCCATGATCTTTCCTTGAATTCCAACGTCGAAACGGAGGTTGGAGTGGTCACAACTTTAGGTTTCAGGGCCTGATCCGCACAGGCACACACCAAGCAAGAGAGCAACAGAACAGTATGGTCTGCGCTTATCTGTTATGGTCGATTTGCATGGAATCTGTATCTGTTCGTCCATCGCCGCAATCGGCAGAATGACGGGCTGGCGACGCTTGAAAAAGCAAAGGATCGGCGCATACATCATGGACAGCAGACTGTTGACGGAGGCGGCTACGGCCATCGAATCCGCGCTGCACGACGGCGCATCGGGCAGTGATTTGCCTGCAGCGCATCTGTACCAGCGCTGGGCTGAGCACTATGCCGAAGCCATCCACGCGGGCGTGCTCAAGGTGCAGGAGCGCATGCCTTCGGTGCGCGAGCTGCGGCAGCGTCATGAGGTGAGCCACACCACCGCGCTGCAGATCCTGCGGGAGCTGGAGTCGCGTGGGCTCATCGAGGCGCGTGCGCGGGTCGGTTACTTCGTGCGCGGGCAGACGCTCGACATGCCGACCGCGCGCGAGCCGCAGGCGCTGGTGCCGTTTGACGCGCACGCCAACACCTTCGAGAGCATCGGCGACCGCATCTCGGACTATCTGAACAAGGCGCGGCTGATCGGCACGTTCAAGGCCGATCTCGGCAGCGCCATGCCTGCGCCCGAACTGTTCGATTCGTCATTTCTCAACCGGCAGGCGATCGCGCTGCTGCGCGAGCAGCCGGATCTGCTGGTGCACGGGCCTTCCGCACCGTACACGCACCCGGATTTTCAGGCCGCGATGGCGCGCTATGCATTGACCTTCGGGATCAGGGTTCCACCGACGCAGATCGCCGCTACGCTTGGAAACTCAGAGGCGGTGAACCTCGCGCTCGATGCGCTTACGCAGGCGGGCGACATGGTGGCCATCGAGTCGCCGACGTTCTACGGCATCGTGCAGGCGGTGGAAGCGCGCGGGCTGCGGGCGCTGGAGATTCCGTCGAGCCCGCACACCGGCATGTCGCTGGAGGCGCTGGAACTGGCGCTGCGCAGCTACCCGAACCTCAAGGCCGTGATCGTCGTGCCGCACCTGCAGATGCCTCAGGGCGCCACTATGCCCGACAGCCACAAGCGGCGCATCGTCGCCATGTGCGCGGAGCGCGGCGTGGCGCTGATCGAGGACGACATCTATCGCGAATTCGTCGAGGACCCCGGCGTGCATCGGCCCTGCAAGGCCTGGGATGTGGACGGCACGGTGATCTACTGCGCATCGCTGTCGAAGAGTTTTGCGCCGGGCCTGCGCCTTGGCTGGATGAACGCGGGACGCTGGCACGACAAGGTGCAGATGATCAAGTTCTCGCGCTCGCGCAACATGCCGCTGTGGCCGCAGCTGCTGGGTGCGCGCACGGTCGGCACACCGTTCTACATGCGCCATCTGGCGCGCATCCGCAAGGCCTTGCGAGAGCAGCGCGAGCAGGCTGCGCAGGCGGTCGCGCGCTGTTTTCCCATTGGTTCACGACTGAGTCTGCCGCGAGGCGGGCTGAGCATCTGGGTCGAGCTGCCCGAGGGCATCAGCAGCGCGAGGCTCTACGACAGCGCGCTGGCGCTCGGTGTGCGCACCGCGCCGGGCGACATGTTTTCCAACACCGGAAACTACGGCCACTTTCTGCGCCTATCCTGCGGCATGCCGTTCACTGCACAGATAGAGGATGCTTACCGCGTGCTCGGTCGCCTGATGCACGAGCAGTTGGGCCTGCCGGCGCGGACCTGAGATCGTCAACACGCGCTGAGTCACATCGACATTGTTTGAATCGAACGGCCACCATCAAGACCACCAACATGACCACTGACATGACCCAGCGACTCGAAACCATGCTGGCTTCGGGCAAGGAGACCTCGCTGCTGCGCTACACGCTTGGCAAGAACTACATCGACGCGGAGCAGTTCGAGCGGGCACGCGAGCATCTGCAGCGCGCGGTGGAGCTCGATCCCCAGTACTCGGTGGCGTGGAAATTTCTGGGCAAGGCGGCGCTCGAACTTGGCGACAGGGAGGGCGCGCGCGATGCATGGAACCGGGGCCTTGCCTGCGCAGAGGGGCGAGGCGACGCCCAGGTGGTCAAGGAACTGGGCGTGTTTCTGCGAAGGCTGGACAAGAGCGCCTGAGCGCTCTGTCTCCCATCATTCAGCCTTGGATGGTGCCGACGGCCTCGCCCAGACCGATGCGCACCGCGCCGTCGCGTTCGCACCAGCCGCGCAGGATCAGCGTGTCACCGTTCTCCAGAAAGCCGCGCGTCTCGCCGTTGGGCAGGCGGATGGTGGTCTTGCCGCCCGAGGTCAGCTCCAGCAGCGATCCGGCCGAGTCCTTGGTCGGTCCCGACAGCGTGCCCGATCCGAGCAGATCGCCGGGCTGGAGATTGCAGCCGTTGACGGTGTGGTGCGCCACCAGTTGGGCCGCGGTCCAGTAGGCGGCGTCGTGCGCCGAGCCGAGCGTGAGACGCACCGGCGCTTCACCCGCTTCGCGCATGCGCTCGGTCTGAATCAGCACCTCCAACTGGATGTCGAGCTGACCCTGCTCGCGGTTCTTCGATCCGTCCAGATAGGGCAGCGGCTGCGGATCGTCCTTGGCGCGGGTGAACGCGGCGCGGAAGGGCGCGAGCGCCTCCATGGTGATGATCCATGGAGCGACGGTGGACGAGAAATTCTTCGACAGAAACGGGCCGAGCGGCTGGTACTCCCATGCCTGCAGATCGCGTGCGGACCAGTCGTTGAACAGGCCCACGCCAAACAGGTGCGCCTCGGCGTCGTCAATGGAAATGGGGTGGCCCTGCGCGTTGCCGCGACCGATGTAATAGCCGAGCTCCAGTTCGTAGTCGAGGCGCATGGACGGGCCGAGCACGGGTGCCTTGGCGTCGGGCGCGAGCGTCTGGCCGTTCGGGCGCTTGACGGCGGTGCCGCTCACGACGAGTGAGCTCGCACGGCCGTGGTAGCCGATGGGCACCCATTTGTAGCTGGGCATCAGCGGGTTGTCCGGGCGGAACAGCTTGCCGACCGTGGTCGCGTGGTGGATGCCGGTGTAGAAATCGGTGTAGTCACCGACGCGGCAGGGCAGCGTGTACTCGCAGGCGCTCTGCGGATGCAGGGCCCGCTGCCAGGCGGCCTGACTGGCGCTGTGCGCGGCGAGTCCGTCCGAAATCTTGGTGCGCAGATGCACGCGTTCGGCGGCCGAGGCGTTCATCAGCGCATTCATGTCGTCGGTGTCGATGAGCCCGGCCGCGCGCAGGTCCAGCACCTGATCGCCGATGGCGACGCCGATGCGATAGGCCTGTGCGCTGCCTGCGGGGCGAAAGCGCCCGAACGGCAGGTTCTGGATCGGGTAGTCCGCGCCGGGCACGTTGGCGGATTCCACCCAGCTTCTGCGCTTGGGGTCGTGGGTTGCGTCGATTGCGTACATGGCTTCTTCTCTCGTTCTCAAAGTCTTTGTGAATGGGAGGCGGCGCGCTCAGAGCGTGTAGAGATCGTCAACACGATCTCAGCCGGCATCCGCGTTGAACTGGTCCTTGAGGCCCGCCCAGCAATCCGCATAGTCCTGATCGAGCGGCGCCTGGTTCATCGCGTAGGCGGTGGGCACGAGGCGGTAGCGGCTCTCGAACATGAAGGCCAGCGTGTTGTCGAGCTTCTGGGGCTTGAGGTCCGCCTGGCTGGCCTTGTCGAAAGCCTCCTCGTCGGGGCCGTGCGGCACCATGCAGTTGTGCAGGCTCGCGCCGCCGGGCTTGAACCCTCCGGGCTTGGCGTCGTATTCGCCGTAGACGAGGCCCATGAATTCGCTCATCAGATTGCGGTGGTACCACGGTGGGCGGAAGGTGTTCTCCATCACCAGCCAGCGCGGCGGAAAGATCACGAAGTCGCAGTTGGCCGTGCCGGGCGTGTCACTTGGCGAGGTGAGCACGGTGAAGATCGACGGATCGGGATGATCGAAGCTGATCGAGCCGATGGTCATGAAGTGGGCCGTGTCGTACTTCACCGGCGCCAGGTTGCCGTGCCATGCGACCACGTTGAAAGGCGAGCTTCTGGTGGGCGCGCGCCAGAAGCGACCTCCGAATTTCTTGATCAGCTCGTGCGGCTCGGCGGGCTCGTCGAACGCGGCCACCGGCGCCAGAAAATCGCGTGCATTGGCGAGACCGTTGGAGCCGATGGGACCAAGCTCGGGCAAGCGAAATTGCGCCCCGTAGTTCTCGCAGACATAGCCGCGCGAAGGACCTGCGCCGGCGTCCGAATCGGGCAGGGCGATCTTGAAGGCCACGCCGCGCGGAATCAGCGCGATCTCGCCGGGCTGCACCTCGAGCAAGCCCATCTCGGTGGTGATGCGCAGGCGTCCCTGCTGCGGCACGATGAGCAGTTCGCCATCGGCATTGACGAAGGCGCGTTGCTCCATCGAGCGTGTGGCCAGGTAGACGAGCGAACCCATGCCGGTCTGCGACTCGGCGTCGCCGTTGGCGGCCAGCGTGCGCATGCCGTCGACGAAATCCTGCTCCACGCCGGGCTCGAAGGGGATGGGGTGCCAGCGCAGCGGCTCGGGCGCGATCGCCATGTTCTTGTCGCCGCCGGTGGTCCACAGAGCCTGCGTGTAAGGCTGGTAACGGCCCGCAACGACCGAGGGTTGTCGGCGGTACATCCAGCTGCGGCGGTTCTCGTGGCGCGGTGCGGTGAACGCGGTGCCCGAGATCAGCTCGGGGTAGAGGTCGAGCGGGGCGCGCTGCGGGCTGTTGCGACCCCGAGGCAGCGCGTGCGGCACCGCCTCGCTCGCGTATTCATTGCCGAAGCCACTCTGGTAGGAAAGCGTTGCGTTGTCTGTTGACATGGATGGGTGTCCTCATTCCTGTGTGTTGCCTGGTGGGGCCGCCGAGGGCGCAGGGCCGCTTCGCGCATCTGGTCAATGCGATTGTCTGGCCGCCCGGAGCACCTGCATGAGCATCGACAATGTACCAATGTGGCTGGACCGTTGCAGCATCAGTGGCATGGAGCGTCTGGCGCTGCTCGACAAAGAAAAACGGCCAGCGCGCGGGAGGTGCGCACTGGCCGTTCTGAGGCGGAGCATGCCGGGTTCGTTCAATGCGCGCCCGACGCCTCCGCTGCGCCGCCGCCATGCGGCGCGGGCCGCTTGGTCAGCCAGATCAGCGCGATCAGCGAGAGGAACAGGAACGAGGACGCGAGGAAGATGTCATCCGCCGCGCGGGTGTAGGCCTGCTGGTCGATCAGCCGGTTGATCTGCGCGAGCGCCTGCTCCTGCGACAGCCCGGCGGACTTGAGGCCCTGCAGCGTGACGCCGAAGATGCCCTGTCCCTGAACGAGTCCCTCGGTCAGGTGCGCGTGGTGCATGGCGGCGCGGTTGTCCCACAAGGTGGTCGCGATCGACGTGCCCATGGCGCCCGCGGTGATCCGCACGAAGTTGCTCAGACCGGCGGCGGCCGGGATGCGGTCGGGCGTGAGTCCGGCCAGCGTGATGGTGGTCAGCGGGATGAAGAAGAACGCCATCGCGCCGCCCTGGATCAGCGTCGGGATCAGGATGTGGTTGAAGTCGGTGTCGGTGTTGAAATGCGAGCGCATCCACAGCACCAGCGCGAAGATGATGAACGCGCCCGTCGCCATCATGCGCGGGTCCCACACGGCGACCTTGCGGCCCACGAGCGGGGTGAGAATGATCGCGAAGATGCCCACCGGCGCGAGCGCCATGCCCGCCGACGTGGAGGTGTAGCCGAGCCACTGCTGCAGCCACAGCGGCAGCAGCACCACGTTGCCGAAGAACACGCCATAGGCGATTGACAGCGCGATGGAGCCGGCCGCGAAATTGCGGCGCTTGAACAGGCGCAGGTCGACCACGGGATGCGCGTCGGTCAGCTCCCAGATGATGAAGACGACGAAGCTGATCACCGCGACCACGGCCATGATGATGATCTCGGTGGACGCGAACCAGTCGAGTTCCTTGCCTTTGTCGAGCATGAGCTGCAGCGCGCCGACCCAGAGCACCAGCAGCGCGAGGCCGATCGAGTCGATGGGCAGCTTCTGCGTGGGCGTCTCGCGCTTGCGGTAGATGCTCCACGTGAGGAAGGCCGAGAGCAGGCCGACCGGCACGTTGATGTAGAAGATCCACGGCCAGGAGATGTTGTCGGTGATCCAGCCGCCAAGCAGCGGCCCGACCACGGGCGCGACCAGCGTGGTCATGCCCCACAGCGACAGCGCGACGCCCGCCTTGGAGGCCGGGTAGCTCGACAGCAGCAGGGTCTGCGACAGCGGGATCATCGGCCCCGCGACGAGGCCCTGCAGCACGCGGAACAGGATCAGCAGCTCCAGCGACGAAGCGAATCCGCACAGCCAGGAGGTGAGCACGAACAGCAGCACGCTCATGGTGAACAGGCGCACCGCGCCGAAGCGCCGCGTGAGCCAGCCCGTGAGCGGCACGGAGATGGCGTTGGCCACGCCGAAGCTGGTGATCACCCAGGTGCCCTGGCTCGGGCTCACGCCCACGTCGCCCGAGATCGCGGGGATGGCGACGTTGGCGATGGACGAGTCGAGCACGTTCATGAACGTGGCGAGCGACAGCGCCAGCGTGCCCATGACCAGCGTGGCGCCGTGCAGGGGCTTGGGCGGTGCAGGCATGGCCTGCGGTGGTGGCGCGGGTGCAGCGACGGCGCGGCTTGCGCCGTCGTCGTCAGGCAGTGCGCCGGAGTTGGTGGTGGCAGTCATGGAACGGACTCGATTCGCGATTGCTGGGTGGCCCGATTACTTGGTGACTGCGTGGTGGGCGGGCGTGCTGGCCTGCGCGAGCCGCTCGCTGGCGGCGGGCGCCGCATCGCTCGAGAGCGCGGGCAGGCCGGTCAGAGGCGCGACGCTTTTGCCTGCGATGATCTGCGCGATGCGGGCCTCCGCCTCGGGCATGGCGTTGCCGTAGAGCGCGGTCTGCGCCACGGGCGCCTTGCGGGTATCGGCGGCGAGCATGGCGCCGCTCTTGTCGCTCACGTTCACTTTGACCTCCATCGACAGGCCGACGCGCAGCGGATGGGCCTTGAGGTCTTCGGGCGCGAGGCTGATGCGCACGGGCACGCGCTGCACCACCTTGATCCAGTTGCCGGTGGCGTTCTGTGCGGGCAGCAGCGAGAAGGCCGCGCCCGTCCCCGCGCCGAGGCCGACGATGGTGCCGTGGTAGGTCACCTTGTCACCGTAGACGTCGGCGACCAGCTCGGTCTTCTGGCCGATGCGCAGGTCGGCCAGCTGGCTTTCCTTGAAGTTGGCATCGACCCAGAGGTTGTTCAGATCGACCACGGTCATCAGCGGCGAACCGGCGGCCACGCGCTGGCCGAGCTGCACGCCGCGCTTGGCGACGAAGCCCTGCACCGGCGAGATGAGGCGCGTGCGCTCCAGCGCCAGATAGGCCTCGCGGACCTTGGCGGAGGCGGCCAGAACGGCGGGGTAGTCGCTTGAATCGCTGCCCTTGGTCCTGGCCTCGGCGGCATCGAGCTGCGCGCGCGCGGCGCTGACCGCTGCCTGCGCCGCGACGACGGCGTCCTGCGCGGACTTGGCCTGCGACTGCGCATGATGGAACTCTTCCTGACCGACCGCGCCGGTGAGCGTGAGCGGGCGGCGGCGCGCCACGTCATCGGCGGTGCGCGAGGCTTCGGCCTTGAGGCGAGAGAGATCGGCCTGCTTGGCCGCGACCTGTGCCATCAGCGGCGCGTTGTTGGCGTAGAGCGTGCGGGTCTGGCGCACGATCTGCGCGAGCTGTGATTCGGCCTGCGACAGCGCGACCAACGCATCGGCCGTGTCGAGCTGCACCAGCAGCAGGCCGGGCTTGACGAAATCCGTGTCGTCGGCCCCGATGCTCGTCACCGTGCCGCCGACCTGCGGCGTGATCTGCACCACGTTGCCGCCCACATAGGCGTTGTCCGTGGTCTGGAAGTTGCTCGAGACCATCCAGTGGTAGCCGCCCCATGCGATGGCGGCCACAACGACGGCGGCGGCCACCGCGGTCAGGCCTTTCTTGCGGCCCTGCGGGTTGGCGGTCGGGGTGGCTGGCTTGGTGTTGTCGGTCATGATGTTCGGCGCTCTGTTGTTCGTTGAAATTGGTTTTGCTGCCTGGAGCCGTCGTCGTTCGCGGCCCGGGGTGGTGAAAAGGAGTGGTGGCCTGCTTGCTTACTGTCCCTTGCTGACCTGCACGCTGGCCGTGTCGTCCTGCCAGCCGCCGCCCAGCGCCGCCATCAGCGCGATGCGGGTATCGAGTTCGCGGGCGCGCAGGTCCACCGCCAGACGGCGCTGGTTGATCACCTGACCCTCGGTGTTCAGCACCACGATCTGGTTGGCGAGCCCCGCCTTGTAGCGCTGCACAGCGAAGTCATAGGCGCGTTCGGCCTTGCTGAGCGACTCGCGCTGCAGCTTCTGCTGGCGCTCGAGCGACTGCACCGACGCCATCGCGTCACCGGCCGGCTTGACCGCGTCGAACACCGTGCCGTTGTACTGCGCGATGGCGGTGTCCAGATCGGCCTGCTTGCCGCGCAACTGGGCGCGCAGACGCTCGCCCTCGAAGATCGGCAGGCGCAGGGCCGGAGTCACGCCCATCTGGCGCGAGCTGGCGTTGAAGAGCTTGTCAAAGCCGATGGCGTTCAGCCCGATGAAGGCGGTGATGCTGATGTCGGGATAGAAATCGGCGCGCGCGCTGGTGATGCCCTGCGTTGCGGCCTCCACGCGCCAGCGCGCGGCGACCACGTCGGGGCGGCGGCCCAGCAGGTCGGTGCCGATGGTGCTGGGCACCTGCTCGACTTTGAGCTGATCGAGTCTGGGGCTGAGGCCGTTCTGCGCATCGGGTGCCTGCGCGCACAGCACGGCGATCGTGCGGCGGGTGAGGGTGATCTGCTCGCTGAGCATTTCGATCTGCGTGTCGGCATCGGGCAGGGCGGCCTCGGCCTGCGTGAGTTCGACCTGGCTGTCGAGGCCCTGGCGCGTGCGTTGCTGGCTCAGGTCGAGCAATGACTTGCGCTGCGCGAGCGTGCGCTCGGCGACCTCGCGCTGCGCGAGCTGGCGGGCGAGCGTCACGTAGCTGCGCGCGACCTTCTCGGCGATCTGGTTGGCGGCAGCGGCGCTGTCGGCCTTGGCGGCACGGGCCTGGCCGAGCGCGGCTTCCAGCTCGGCGGCGTAGCGGCCGAAGAAATCGGGCTTCCAAGACAGCCCGGCCTGGATGTCGCCGGTGTTGTAGGTGTGGCCCGCGATCGGCGCGGGGACGAGGCCGTTTTCTGAGTAATGCTGGCGCGTGCCGCTGGCGGAGACGCTGCCGTGGATGTCGGTGGCCGTGCTGCTGGCCTGCGCCATGGCGGCGGCCTTGTCGAAGCGCGCGTGGCTCGCCGCGACGCTGGGGCTGCCTTCGAGCGCAGTGACGATCAGCGCATCGAGCTGCGCGTCGCCGAGCTGCTTCCACCATTGTTCGGGGACGATGGTCTCGCGCTGCCCGGAAAGACCGAGGTCCTGCGCCTGCACCTGCTGGTAGGCCGGATGGTCGGGCCCCTGCGAGGCGCAGCCTGCAAGCACGAGTGCGGCAAACAGCGCCGTGGCGGCGGCTGGAAGGCGAAGCGCGTCCATCGCGCTGAAACGAGTGAGTGACATGATCTTGTTGTGTGTTGGAATATCTGTCGGAAAAATCTGGGAGCCGAATCCGGTTCGGCGCTGACTCAGCGTGGGTTCATTGCCGACGGGACGAGGCAGTCGGCGTCCGGTTTGAGGATGGTGTCGTCCGAAGGTGAACTGCGCATGGCATCGCCGTTGACGATCATGCGCTGCAGCATCGCGACCAGGGTCCTGCATTCCTCGTGGCTGAATCCCGCGAGATGGCAGTTGAGCACCCGCGACAGCACCTGCGGCACGTCAGCCGCGATCCGTCGGCCCTCGTCGGTCAGCACCAGATGCACGACGCGGCGGTCCGCCGTCGAACGCTCGCGACGCAGCAGGCCCTTGGCCTCGATGCGATCCAGCGCGCGGGTCACGGAAGCGGGGTCCATGCCCAGATCCTTGGCCAGTTGCGCGTTGGTGGTATCGGCGCACAGGAGCAGCTTGTACAGCGGCAGCCATTGCACATAGGTCAGCCCATGCACCTCGAGCTGCGCATCCGCCTGCTGGAGGATGGAGCTCAACACCCGGCGCATCAAAAAACCGGCGCTTTCGGTGGGCGTGTATTTGTTGGGTTTGTAGTAGAAGGTCCGCTCGTCGTCGGGGGCCACCACTGGACTGTCACTGTTTGTCATGCGCTTGTCTGTGCAATAGTTGTCATGTCAAATATATCGGCCGCAATTATTGCACGGAGCTTTTGTGGCTGCCAGACACTGATAGGGTGAGGGTTTTTGGCTCGGCAGCGGGGCTGCGTCGTGGCCGGAGGAGGGCGGACGGGCGGGGTCGTCCGGGAGCGCGGGGGCTGGAGCGCGTGATTGGGGTGACCGATGTGACCGGCGTGGCCGGTGTGGTTCAGGCGACCGGGCCGCGCTCGGGCCCGGTGCCGTGCAGGCGAAGCGATCAGCTCAGCGGAAAACGGATCGCGGCGATGATCACCAGGCCCAGCGCCAGGTTGAACGCCACCCACTTGCGGATGCTGCCCAGCGCCGCGCCGCCGGCCGCCCAGTTTCCGGCCTCGACGGCGGTGTTCAGTCGCTTGTAGAGCGCAAAACGGATGTGCCCGAACACGGCGACCATGATCAGGCCGAGCACGCTCATCACGATCCACGACAGCGGCATGTTGAACTTGGCGCCCGCACCTGCGGCCATGCGGTGCATCTCGCCGATCATCCCGAAGCCCGAGACCAGCACCAGCAGCACGAGAATCAGCACCACTTGGAAGAACCGGCCCAGCACGTCACGCATCAGCTTGACGCGGACCGGCGCTTCAAGCGCCTGCACGGCTGGGCGCAGAAAGAAATGCGCGAAGAACATGCCTCCGACCCAGATGACGATGGAAAAGAGATGGATGAGCTTGAGGGCGATGAAGAGCATGGAGATCAGCCTGTGGGGCGTCGGTATATGGTGTCCGGCCAGTTTAGGCCAAGGCTTCTATTCCACGCTCCATGCACCGCCTTCAATCGCGGGATTTCAAACCCATGAAAGCCACGGCACCGACCACGAAGAGCAGGGCCGCATTGGTGAGGATCACCACGTCGAACGCGTTGCCGAAAGCCATCTGCGCGGCGCCGATCAGCCGGTGCACGGCCTCGCCGCCCAGTTGCTCGGCGGTCATCAGCGCCTCGTCGAGACTGTCGCGCACGGTCGATGGCAGGGTGACCGTGCCGCTGCCTTGCAGCTCCGCGAGCGTGGGCATCGAGCGCGTGTAGACGGCCGAGAGCAGCCCGCCCGAGAGCGTGATGCCGAGCGCGCCGCCGAGCTCGTAGGAGACTTCCTCCACCGAGGCGGCCATGCCCGCGCGGTCTTCGGGCGCGCTCATCATGATGGTGCTCGAAGCCGTGGTGATGGCCGCGCCCATGCCCAGACCCATGAGCACCATCGCGCCGATCCGCCACAGCGGCGACGGCAGGTGGTAGGTGCATGCGAACAGCGCCATGCCGGCGCTCGCGAGCACCAGTCCGCCCGCGAGCATGCGCCGGTTGCCCACCCGCGGCAGCCAGCTTCCGGCCAGCGGCCCGGCCACGAAGGCGGCCAGCGGCAGGGGCAGAATCGCCCAGCCGGTTTCGAGCGGCGAAAGGCCGAGCACGAGTTGCAAGCGCTGGCTGAACATCAGCTCGATGCCGATCAGCGCGGCGGCGGTCACCATGGCTCCGGCCACGGCGGCGCTGAAGGCGCGGTTGCGGAACAGCGAGAGGTCGAGCAGCGGGTCGGCGCTCCTGATCTGGCGACGGAAGAAGCCGAAGGCGAACACCATGCCGGTCACCAGTGCGATGGCGGCGGCCTGCCAGTCGGGTGACTGCTTGCCGGTCTCCTTGATCGCGTAGGTGAGCGCGACCAGCCCGACCAGCGCCTGGAGCGACGCCACCGGATCCCATGGCCGATCCGAGGTCGCCGCGCCACGCGGGATGCAGCGCCAGGCCAGCGGCAGCGCGATCAGCACGATGGGCACGTTGATCAGGAACACCGAGCCCCACCAGAAATGCTCCATCAGCGCACCGCCCACCACCGGCCCGAAGGCCATGCCGCCCGAGGCGACGGACGCCCAGACACCAATGGCGAAGGCGCGTTCCCGCTCGTCGACGAAGGTCAGGCGGATCAGCGAGAGCGTGGCCGGCATCATCATCGCCGCGCCTGCACCGAGAAACGCGCGCGCGGTGATCAGGAGACCAGCGGTCGGCGAAAACGCGGCCGCAAGCGACGCGAGCCCGAACACCGCCAAACCGGCCATGAACAGCCGCTTGTGTCCCAGACGATCCCCCAGCGTGCCCATGCCCAGCAGCAGGCCGGAGACCGCCAGCGCGTAGGCGTTCATGATCCAGAGCTTGTCGGAAGCGCTTGCGGCCAGATCGTGTGTGAGCCGGGGCAGCGCGGTGTAGAGCACGGTCACGTCGATCACGATCAGCAGCAGCGCGACCGAGACGATGGCCAGAATCAGCCAGCGCTTCGCATCACGCGCGGGCTGGCAGGAGGTGGGGATGGGGGCGGGGACGCACGTGGCGTCGGAGCGCGTTGGCATGAAAGACCTGAAAACGTGGGTGATCTGTGAAGTTCGAATTTTCAATCAGAAAAATTATTTGAAAAAGTTTGGTTCAATCAATAAAATTGATTCATGAAACCCGATTTCGAATGGACTCTCGACCGACTGCGCCACTTTGTAGCCGTGGCGGATTGTGGTGGCATGACTTCTGCGGCCCGTTCGCTGGGGCGTGCGCAGTCAGCGGTGAGCATGTCGATCGGCTTGCTGGAGGCCGACCTCGGGCTCGAGCTGTTCGAGCGCGTCAACCGCAACCTGCAGATCACGCCCGCTGGCGAAATCATGCTCGCCGAGGCCCGCGAACTGCTCGCGCAGGCCCAGGCGCTCGACATCCGCGCACAGGTGCTGGCGCGCGGGCAGCCCGCCAAACTGGCCGTGGCCATCGACGAAGCGCTGCCCTGCGTGCCGGTGGCGCAGTTGTTCTCCGACATGGCGGAGCACTGCGCGGGCATCGAACTGAGCACCTTGTGCGGCTCGTCGAACGAGGTGGCCAACTACGTGAAGCAGCAGCGCGCACAGATCGCCTTCCAGATCGACCGCGGGGCTCCATTGCCGGACTGCGCACAGCATTTCGTTTCCACCGTGCCCCAGAAAATCTACGTCGCGCAAACCCATCCGCTCGCCGCCGCCGGCAACACCGTGAGCTGCAAGGCCCTCGCGGCCCACCGCCAGATCGTGGCCCAGATCGACGGCACGGACGAAAGCATCATCAGCCCGCAAGTCTGGCGCTTTGACAGCTCCTACATGATCGCCGACATGGTGGCCGCAGGCGTAGGCTGGGCAATCCTTCCTGAAAACGTCGCGCACTATGTGCGGCCGGTTCACCACCTCGCGGAACTGCACTGCGAGGAAATGGCGATGCCGCCGCTGGTGGTGCGCATGCTCTGGCTGCAGGGCACGAGCCTGAACGAGACGGTGCGCTGGATGCAGCAGCGGTTGACTCAGCTGCTCAATGAGGCTTGAGGCTCTGAAGGGTACTGCGTTGCGTGGGTGATCTTCGCGTTGCGCGGGAGGGGTGATGTCTTGCTGGCGTCAGCTTGGTGGTTTTGGGGCGGAGGCCGGGACTGCCCCCGGCGGGGCAATCACTTTTTGCTTGCGCGCAAAAAGTAATCAAAAACGCGCTTTCAATACCTCCGGCGGAACTCGCTTTGCGCTGCGCGCGCCGCTCGGGCAACCGCCGGAAGTCAGTTTTGAAGAGGTGGTTGCAGCACTTTGCTTCGCTCGTGCCGGGGTGCTTGCAAAGTTGGGTTTGGCTGCAAATGCCCACTGCTCTTTTCAAGCGAAGCGACCGAGTTGTTGCGAGCAATCGCGCAACACTGGCACCCCAGCATCTCGCGAAGTCGCGAGATGCCCGGCACGAACGAAGCAAAGTGCCGAACACACCTCCGAAGAAACATCTAGCTCGCGGCGGTTGCCCGAGCGGCGCGCGCAGCGCAAAGCGAGTTCTGCCGCGGGTATTGAAAACGCATTTTTGGTGACTTTTTGGGCAAGACCAAAAAGTTACTCCGCCGCCGGGCGGAACTCCCGGCCTCGAACCTCACCCCCCAGCAGGAGCCAAAAAGCAGCCCCCGCAACCGAGAGGAGAGGATAGGAGAGCAGAGCAGAGCAGAGGAAACAGCAAAGGAGAGTGAGGGAGCGCAACCCGCGATCACTCGTCGTCGATGGACGCACTCCATCGATCATCCCACTCATGCCGCACATGATCGATCTGCCTACGATCCCGCTTCGTAGGCCGCCCCTCGACCAACGACGACGCAGGCTCCGGCGCCAGACGCCGCCGCTCAGCCGCCTCGGCCCGCGCTTTGGCGCTGGCCTCGGTTTCCTTGTAGAGCTGCTGCGCGACGGGAGCGGGGCCCCGCATGTTGCTGAGCGCCTGCACGACCACGGTGCGCTCGACCACGCCCTGCCGCAGCGCGACCGTATCCCCCACGCGCAACTCACGCGCGGCCTTGGCGTTCTGGTTGTTGACCGTGACGCGGCCCTTGCCGATTTCCTCGACGGCGACGCTGCGGGTTTTGTAGAAACGGGCGCACCAGAGCCATTTGTCCAGGCGCATCGATTCAAGTGTTTGGTTCATCGTGTGAATTGTGCCGCGTCCGTGCCGGTGGCGTCTGGCTGTGAAGGAGATTTTCCTGATCAGCGCGCGGATTCGGGAGCGGCGTGCGGCAGCGTCACCACGGCGTCGAGGCCGAGGATCTGTCCTGCGCCATCCACCCGGTTGCGCAGCGCGACGCTGCCGCCGACGGCCAGCACGATCTGCTGGCAGATCGCCAGACCGAGGCCCGAGCCCGCGCGCACGTCGCCTGCGGAGAAGGGCTGGAACAGGCGGCTCGCGAGTTCGGCGTCGATGCCGGGGCCGCTGTCCGCGATGGTGAGAACCGCCTCGTTGCCGCTGACCTGCAGCGTGACATTCAACGCGCCGTGTTCGGGCGTGTGGCGGATGGCGTTGTGCAGCAGGTTGCGGCAGAGTTCGCGCAGCATCCATTCGTGCGCGAGTATGGGCGCGGGGGCGGTCTGGATGCCGAAGTCGAGATCGCTTTGCGCGATGAGCGGCGAGATGTCCAGCGCCACGTCGCGCAGCACGTCGTCCCAGCGCACGACGGCCGGTTGGCTTTGCTGGCGCAGCTGCTCGACTTTGGCGAGCGCGAGCATCTGGTTGGCGAGCTGGGTGGCGCGCTCGATGGTGCCGCCGATCTCTTCGAGCGCCTGACGGTGCGGCAGGTCGTCGCGCAGCGCCGACTGCACCTGGGTCTTGAGCACGGCCAGCGGTGTACGCAGCTGGTGCGAGGCGTCGCGCACGAAGCGCTGCTGGTGTTCGAGCAGGTGCGACAGCCGCTGCATCACATCGTTGGTGGCGTCGATCAGCGGTTGCAGCTCGCGCGGGGCGGAGGCGCCGTCGATGGGCGAGAGGTCGTCCTCGCGGCGGGTCTGGATGGTCTGGCTGAGCTGGCGCACGGGGCGCGTGGCGCGCTGCACGACCAGCACCACGATGAGCGCGATCACGACGATCAGCATGAGCTGGCGGGCCATGGTGTCCCAGAGGATCTGCAGCGCGGCGGCCTCGCGCAGCTCCAGCGTTTCCGCGACCTGGATCATGGCCATGCCCCGGCCCTCGGAGCTGGAGACCGGCTGCAGCAGCACGGCGACCCGCACCGGCGCGCCGCGAAAATGATCGTCGTAGAAATCCACCAGCGCGGCGTAGGGCGGCCGCGCGGGAATGCTGCCTCTCCACACCGGCAGCTCGGCAAAGCCCGAAATCAACTCGCCCTGCAGGTTGGATACGCGATAGAACAGGCGGCTCTGGTTGTCGGTCTCGAAGGCTTCCTGCGCGGAGTAGGGCACGATGGCGCGCAGTTCGGCGAGCTCGTCGTAGCCGGTCACGTCGAGCTCTTCGCTGATGCTCTTGGCCGAGGCCAGCAGGGTGCGGTCATAGGCCGTGTTGAGCGCGACCAGCGCCTTGCGGTGCAGGCTCCAGGTGTTGAAGCAGATCACCAGCAGCGTCGGCACGAGGATGCCGACCAGCAACTGGCGTCTGAGCGACCAGGAGCGCCAAGGCCGCTTTTTTCCGCTGCCTGCGCTCTCCGGGATCGCTGCCTTCGCGGCTGCGCTCCTGCGCCTCACTGGTCGACCTTGAGCAGATAACCGAGGCCGCGCAGCGTCATCAGCGACACGCCGGTGTCGGCCAGCTTCTTGCGCAGGCGGTAGACGACGACCTCGATGGCCTCGTACTGGACATCGGGCTGGCCGGGGAAGACCGCTTCGTAGAGCCGCTCCTTGCTGAGCGCACGGCCGGGGTGGGGCAGGAGCGCGCGCAGCAGCGCTTGCTCGCGCGGCGTGACTTCCATGGGCTCGTCCTTGAGATAGAAGATGCCCGTGTCCTTGTCGTAGCGCAGCGCGCCGAGCGTGATCTGCGAGGGCGCGGCGGGCTGGCCCTCCTGCTGGTCGGCGGCGCGGCGCACGAGGGCGCGCAGGCGGGCTTCCAGTTCGTCGAGGTCAAAGGGTTTTGGCAGGTAGTCATCCGCCCCGGCGTTCAAGCCGCGCACCCGGTCACCGACGGTGCCGCGCGCGGTCAGCACCAGCACGGGCGTGCGCAGTCCGCGCGAGCGCGCCTGCTGCAGCACCTGCAGGCCATCGAGGCCGGGGAGCGTGAGATCCAGAATCACGGCGTCGTGTGGGCGGGCGATCATTTCCGCGAGCGCGGACGAGCCGTCGCCAAGCGCGGTCACCTGAAACCCGCGCCGCGCCAGCGAGCGCTGCAGCGTGGTGCGCATCGTCGCGTCGTCTTCTACCAAAAGCAATTGCATGGGCGGCACCTTAGCAGCTTGATTGTGCCGCTCGTCTCGGTGAGTATCCGTGTTATCCCTGAGGCGGCGGACAGCGGTTTGACAGTTTGATTTAGCATGATGCTCGTGCATTTTCCCAATAACAGGAGTGAGACACATGCGTCGCGACACCTTTCTGAAATCCATGGCAGCCTTGGCTGCGATCGGCAGCCTGCCGCTTTCCGCTCGTGCAGCGGTCGCCGTGAAGATGATGCTTCCCGCCAATCCCGGCGGCGGTTGGGACACCACTGGCCGCGCGCTCGGCAAGGCGCTGCAGGACGCGGGTGTGGCTTCCTCCGTCACCTATGACAACAAGGGCGGCGCGGCCGGTGCCATCGGTCTGGCCCAGTTCGTCAACGGCTCCAAGGGCGACCCGAACGCGCTGATGGTGATGGGCGCCGTCATGCTGGGCGGCATCATCACGGGCAAGCCTCCGGTCAACCTGAACCAGGCGACCCCGATCGCTCGCCTGACCAGTGAATACAACGTGTTCGTGCTGCCATCGAACTCGCCCTTCAAGACCATGGCCGACGTCGTCGCCCAGCTCAAGAAGGATCCCGGCAGCGTGAAGTGGGGCGGCGGCTCGCGCGGCTCCACCGAGCACATCGCGGCCGCGATGATCGCGCGCGAAGTCGGCGTCGACCCAGCCAAGATCAACTACGTGGCTTTCCGTGGGGGTGGTGAGGCGACCGCCGCCATTCTGGGTGGCAACGTGACCGTGGGCGGCAGCGGCTACAGCGAGTTCGCCGAGTACATCACCGCCGGCAAGATGAAGCCCATCGGCGTGACCTCCGCCCAGCGCCTTGCGGGTCTGGACATCCCCACGCTCAAGGAGCAGGGCATCAACGTCGAGATCGGCAACTGGCGCGGCGTCTACGGTGCGCCCGGCATCACGCCCGATCAGCGCAAGGCGCTCGTCGCGTCCGTGGAAAAGGCCGTCAAGAGCAAGGCCTGGGCCGAGGCGATGGAGAAGAACGGCTGGACGCCCGCATGGCTGGCCGGCGACGCCTTCGGCAACTTCGTGGACCAGGAATTCGCAAGCCTGCGCGCCACGATGGTCAAGTCCGGCATGGTCTAAGACCTGCGGCCTCAAGCCTGACCGGTACATCAAGGGCGCCATGTTGCGCGCGCCCTTGATTTCTTATTCAAATCATATGTAAATCGCCCCTGCAGGCAGCGGGCGCAGGGTGACTGTTCCCTGATCACGAGCGTTGCGCGTGTGAGGTCGGATTCATTGCTCAACATTCACACATAGCAAGGGCAAAAACATCATGACAGATGCCGTATCCCAAGCGTCAGCGGCCAGTCCGCTCGACGAGTTGTCCATCCCCTCGCCCAAATGGCAGGCGGCCGTCGGCGTCGGCGTGCTGGCCGTCGCGGGCGTCATGGCCTTCGGTGCCATCAGCATTCCGGGCGAATCCGGTTATGGTGGTGTCGGCCCCAACTTCCTGCCCTGGGTGTGCGCCGCCGTGCTCGCGCTGTGCGGTGCGCTGCTGATCTGGGAGGCCGTCACCGGCGGCTACCGCCAAGCGTCTGATCCGGGTGGCTCCAAGCACGCCAAGCTGATTCCGTTCGCATGGGTGTCGGCCGGGCTGCTGCTGAACGCCGCGCTCATCACGCACATCGGCTTCATCTTCGGCTGCACGATGTGCTACGCGCTTGCCGTGCAGGGTCTGCGCCGCGCGGAAGGCCAGACCGGTCTGCTTGCGCCGCGCAACCTGGCAATCGACGTCGTCACCGGCCTCGCGATCTCGGCGCCCGTGTTCTGGGCATTCACACAATTTCTGGCGATCAGCTTGCCGGGTCTGACGGATACAGGGTGGCTGTGATGGATATTTTCAACGCATTGATGCAGGGCTTCGCCACCGCGATCACGCCCGCCAATCTGCTCTGGGCGCTGGTGGGTTGCGCTCTGGGAACCGCCGTCGGTGTGCTGCCGGGCATCGGCCCCGCCGTGGCCGTCGCCATGCTGCTGCCGATCACCGCCAAGGTGGACGTGACGGCTTCCATGATCTTCTTCGCCGGCATCTACTACGGTGCGATGTACGGCGGCTCGACCACTTCCATTCTGCTGAACACTCCCGGCGAAACCGCCAGCATGGTGACGGCGATGGAGGGCAACAAGATGGCCAAGAGCGGACGAGCGGGGGCGGCGCTGGCCACCTCGGCCATCGGTTCGTTCGTCGCCGGCACGGTCGCGACCGTGGTGGTCACGCTGTTTGCGCCCACCGTCGCCGACTTCGCCGTGAAGCTCGGCCCGCCTGAGTACTTCATGCTGATGGTGCTGGCGTTCACCACCGTGAGCGCGGTGCTCGGCCAGAGCAGCCTGCGCGGCATGACGGCGCTGTTCCTCGGCCTCGCGCTCGGCTGCATCGGCATGGACCAGCTCTCGGGCGCGGCGCGCTATACCGCCGGTCAGATGGAACTGCTGGACGGCGTGGACATCGTGCTCGTCGCCGTGGGTCTCTTCGCCGTGGCCGAAGTGCTCTACAACGCGCTCTACGAAGGCAAGGTCGACGAGTCGCAGAACAAGCTCAACCGCGTCCACATGACCAAGCGCGACTGGAAGCGTTCCATCCCAGCCTGGATTCGCGGCACCGTGATCGGCACGCCGTTTGGCTGCATTCCTGCGGGCGGCACCGAGATCCCCACGTTCCTCTCGTACGCCACCGAAAAGAAGCTGGCCAAGGGCGAGAACAAGGCGGAGTTCGGCACCACCGGCGCGATTGAAGGCGTGGCCGGCCCCGAAGCCGCGAACAACGCCACCGTGACCGCCGCGCTGATCCCGCTGCTCACGCTCGGCATTCCGACCAGCAACACCACCGCAGTGCTGCTGGGCGCGTTCCAGAACTACGGCATCAACCCCGGCCCGCAACTGTTCACGACCTCGGCCACGCTGGTCTGGGCGCTGATCGCGTCGCTCTACATCGGCAACATCATGCTGCTGGTGCTGAATCTGCCGATGGTCGGCATGTGGGTCAAGCTGCTCAAGATCCCGCGTCCGCAGCTCTACGCCGGCATCCTGATCTTCGCGACAGTGGGTGCCTACGGCATGCGCCAGAGCACGTTCGACCTGTTTCTGCTGTACTTCATCGGCTTGCTGGGTGTGCTGATGCGCCGCTACGACTTCCCGACCGCGCCTGTCGTCGTCGGCATGATCCTCGGCCCGCTCGCAGAAGCGCAGATGCGCAACGC
This sequence comes from Diaphorobacter caeni, assembly GCF_015354245.1. Lineage (GTDB taxonomy): Bacteria > Pseudomonadota > Gammaproteobacteria > Burkholderiales > Burkholderiaceae_C > Diaphorobacter_A > Diaphorobacter_A caeni. The sequence goes on along the minus strand of NZ_JADKYZ010000003.1, from coordinate 605,142 downwards.
CGTCGCCATCGGCGAAGGCAGCTGGTTGATTTTCCTGCAGCGCCCCATGTCGCTGACGCTGATCATCATCGTGCTGATGGTGCTGTTCATCCCGCGCTTCATGCGCTTCATGGGCAAGCGCAAGGGACCCGAGATGACCGAAGCGGTCTGATCGTTTGACGGCTCCAAATAAGCGACTGCAGTGTCATCTGCAGTCGCTTTTTTCATGCTGATAGGGTGGCGATAAAGCGGGTGCCGATGACGACAAACAAACAGTCGCCCGCATTTTTCGTGATCGCGGCGGCAATCATCGGGCTGGCGGGGGTTCTGTCGATCCGTCTCTGGATGGACTTTGATTGACGTTGCTGGAGGATCCTGCTTCAAAGGGAGAGCAGGGCTCCTTGTTTCTTGCAGTTTCTATGTAAATGGTTTCAAAAACATCATTAAAAATACAAGGTTGCCAATATGATCACAAATTGATCAGACGGGATGTTGTTGCGCGCAAACGTGTGTTTGCGCTTTAATCCGAGGGCATTGACGCACAACAGATGCGGCAGTTTCCGGTTCAGTGCGGGGTGAATCAGTGAGCCTACACTTTCCTCCATGTCTATACGCAAGAGCTGGCCGCTGTCGCGCCGCAATCAATACGTCGCTGATTTCGGCAAGTATTCCACTGACCATCAGCTGTTGCCCAACCCAATGCAGGAGCCTTCCATGGACACCGAAGTGATCGATGACGACAGTGTTTACGAAAACGCCGCCGAGCTGTTTCGCGCCATGGCCGCGCCCATGCGGCTGCGCATCATCAGCGCGCTGTGCAACGGGGAGAAGAATGTGTCGGAGCTGCTTGCGTCCATCGACACCACGCAGCCCAACATGTCCCAGCATCTGAACACGCTCTATCAGGCGGGCATCCTCGGGCGTCGCCGCGAGGGGGTGAGCATCTATTACTACATCACCAACGAGAAAGTCGTGCAGATGTGCCGCAGCGTGTGTCTGCAGATGGCGATGGACGACTGAGGCGTCGCGTTCGTTGGTGAGGGGGCGCGCAGGAGCTTTCATTGTTTCTTCTCCTCATGCGGTGCCGGCGTCTTTGGACATGGCGCTTTCCACATGCAAAAAGGGCAGCCGATCGGCTGCCCTTTTTGCGTTGGGAAGAGTGAGAAGAAAGTAGAGGACCGAGCGAGCGTCGCTCAGGGCTTGAGGTAGACGTAGCCTTCCTTGGCCTGCAGGCGTGCGACTTCGGCGACGCCCGAGGGGACGATGGAGGTTTCCATCAACAGCTTGGCTGGGTCGATGCTGCGCGACTGCAGGGTGTTGTTGCAGACGCGGAACTCCACGCCCTTGGAGGCCAGCGCGCTGACCTGGCCGCTGAATTCGCGGCCTTTGGCGTCCTTGGCGTCGCTGAGCAGAAAGTCGATGCCGGGGCCGTGTGTCACCACGACGATCTTGTCCTTGGGTGCCGCGTTCAGATGGTTGTTGATGTTGTTGAGGATTGCGGCGGCGGTTTCGACGCCGGTGTTGACGTGATAGACCGCCTTGACGTCCTGCGCGAACGACAGGCCGGCCATCAGGGTCAGGAAAAACGCGAGAAAGACACGCTTGAACATATTGGGCTCCTTTTTATGCATGGGTTGCTTTGGTTGTATGTCCAGCCCCAAAATATCGCTGGTGGCTTATATTAGCACTGGCAAGAGTTTTTACGCCGATGGATGACGGCGGTCAAATAAATGCAGGAGATACAGCGCATGTTGGTTCAGAATTCGCGTTGGTTGGCAGGCGCCGTCATGTTGACAAGCCTGCAGATTTCGGCTTTTGCGCATGGCGATCATGGTGCGGCCATGCAGCTGGCGCAGTCGGGTGCCGCGCCCGCCACGCCCGCGGCCACCGTGGCTACCATGCCGATGGAGGTCAAGAGCGTCGCGCCGAATGTCTACTACGTTCAGGGCGTCTCCGCGCTGGGCTCGCCTTCCAATCAGAACTTCATCTCGAACGCGGGCTTCGTGGTGACTGACGACAGCGTCGTGGTGATCGATGCGCTCGGCTCGCCCGCGCTGGCCGAGGAGCTGGTGAAGAAGATCAAGGCGATCACTCCCAAGCCGATCAGCACGGTGATCCTCACGCATTACCACGCGGACCACATCTACGGACTGCAGGTGTTCAAGGCGCTGGGCGCGAAGATCATCGCGAATGGGCTGGCCAAGGAATACATCAACTCCGACACCGCGCGCCTGCGGCTCGAAGCATCGCGCACGGAACTCGCGCCGTGGATCAACGCCTCGACGCGGATGGTCACGGCCGACGAGTGGGTGGACAAGGATGCTCAGACGCTGAAGGTGGGCGGAACCGAGTTCGTGCTGCAGCACATGGGCCCGGCGCACACGCCGGAGGACACCGCCGTGTTTCTGCCCCAAAGCAGCGTGCTGTTCATCGGCGACGTGGTGTTCCGCAACCGCATTCCGTATGTGGGTCAGGCTGACAGCCGCCACTGGATCACGGCGCTGGATGCGCTGCTGAAGCTGCCCGTCAAGGCGATGGTGCCGGGCCACGGCCCTGCGTCGGATGAGCCCAGGAAGGACATGCAACTGACGCGCGACTATCTCGAATTCTTGCGCGCTTCGATGGCCAAGGCGGCGGAGAATCTCGATCCCTTTGACGACGCCTACAAGGCGACGGACTGGTCGCGATTCGAGGGCTATCCGCTGTTCAAGGAGGCCAACCGCATGAACGCCTACAACACCTATCTGCTGATGGAGCAGGAAAAGCCATGACGCGTGCGGATCGGCGGGCGGCGGTGCGTGCAGTGGTGGCCCTGGCCGGTGCGACGTGGCTGGGTGCCCGGTCGTCGCCAGCTGCGGCGCAGGACGCTTCCGAGCGCCTGCTGCCCACGACGAACGATCTGCGCGCCAGTCTGGCGCAGGCGCTGGCTCGCGGTGAGCCGCTGATTGTGCTGGCGACGCTGCGCGGCTGCCCGTTCTGCAAGGTGGCGCGCGAGAACTATCTGGTGTCGGAGCTGAAAGCGGGGCGGGCGGTGACGCAGATTCACTTTCTGTCGCGCGATCCGGTGATCGACCTGCAGGGCAGCGCCACCACGCATGGCGCACTGGTCAAGCAGCTGGGAGTTGAAGTGGCGCCCACCGTGCTGTTTCTGGGGCGGGGCGGAGCGGAATTGGCTCCCCGTCTGGTCGGCGGATCGACGTCGGACTTTTACGCCTCCTATCTGGATGAGCGCGTTACCCAAGCGCGAGCCGCCGTGCGCGGCTGACGACGAAGGCTGGCCAGCTTGGGCCCGGCGTGCGGGGATTGCACACGGAGCATGCACGAGGGGCATGCACGGAGGGGTTTTGACCTCCGGCCAACGGTACTGTCGGCAGCGCAATGGCCCGCTTGCCTCATTTCGACGCGGACGTTGCGGTCATCAGACCGCCCGAGGCCGCGCCTGCAAGGCCGTGTGGAGATCGTCAACACGTATTCAGGGACCGCCAATCTTGAACCTTCGTAAATTTCGATTCATGCAAGGTGCAATCCCACGTTTTTGGGGGCTTGTAGACCCCCATTTTGAAATAGGGCACAACATATAATTCGACTTACTATAGGAGGGTCTGAGTCGATGGAGTATTCGCATTTCAAATTCGTTCCAGTCGTTTTTTTGCTGGCGCAATGTAATCTCGCACTGAGTGCTTCCCCCGGCACACCACTGCCAGCGGTTACGGTGTTCCAGGAAGATTTTGAAAACGTGGCCGGACAAAGCGTGACTCCAGATCATGCTCTGTCGCTCGCCGACTACGTGAGTGTTGCGAAAGACTTTCAGGGAAACCCTGTTCGTTACACCGCGGAAGGTCGAGCCATTGACACGCCGGGCCCTCTTGGCGTGCCTTTTTGGCTCAATGCCAATTTCTGCAATGGCATGTGGGTCGGCTATAGGGAGAGCTTTCCAAGCGGAACGTTGCCGCCGCCTTATGTCGCAGGCGCTAACACGTATTGTGGTACAGCGGCGAAAGGCGCGGACAATTGGAGCTACCTTCGCGCGCTGGCCAACGCCCTGGGGAAAATCTCGGGTCAAACGACCTCCAATCACGTGATTGCAGCCTATACCGAGATGCCCTACAACCCCCCCAACGCGACCACCCCAGCGCTTGTTCAACTGAAGTTGGCGGCCCCTGTGTCATTGCCTCCTGGAGGCCGATTCCTGACCTTCTCCGTGGCCATGGGGGCGACCAATTGCAAGCAGGATGTCGGTAACAACGCCAATAGCGTGGATCCACAGATCAGCTTCTATCAGGTGCTCGATCCTTCCAAGTCATCGCTGGATCTGAACGGCTCCAATGTCGTCAAGCTGAACTCGACTTCCAAGAGCCCGTGTGGGGCTTCCACTTACACGGATGAAGATCGTCCTGGTTCAACCATCGGCACAAACAAGGCCAGAATTCGCGTGGCTCAACTCGATGGGGACCTGCCGGTGAAGGTGGCGGGAACAACCGTTGCGATGCAATTGGTCAATGAAAAATCGGGAGGCTATGGCAATGACGCAGCCTTCGACAATTTGCTGATTCTGGACATGACACCGCGACTCGACAAGGAGTTTGCGCCGAAATCCGTCGATTCGAAGACGGCGACGGTGATGACATTCACGATCACCAATACCCAGGACTTGTACGTCAAGGCAGGTTGGAATTTCAGCGATCGTCTGCCTGCAGGTCTCGAATTTGCCGGCGCACCCGCCACAAACTGCGCTGCCGCCACCATGAGCACGACCGCCGATACGCTCAAGGTGGAAGACGGAACGATTGGTGCAGGCGTTGCTTCGTGCACCGTCACCGTTCCCGTCAAGCTGATCGCCGGTACGGTGGTTCCCGCAGGGGGGCTGAAGTTTCTGAACCAACCCGCTCCTGCGGCACCCGGCGCCGGAGAGGTGGTCACTGGATTCATCTCTCCACCCGGTACGGCCGAGTTGGAGGTGACGCCTGTGGCAGACATGATCGCCAGTCCCACGCCGCCCGAGAACTTCGCCATCGGCGTGCCCGGAAGCATCACCACGACATGCGTGAACGGCGGCCCGGACGTCGCCATCGCTGCGACCTGCGAGGTTGATAGAACGGGTCTGCCGTCAGGTGCCAAGACAGTGTGCACACCTCTTTCTGGCACCACAAACCTGAATCCGGGCGAGAAGATCTCGTGCGTCACCAGTTTCACGATGAGTCAGGCTGGCTCGGTGAGCCTGACGACAACCGCTGGCTCCACGTCTACAGACCCGGACCCTCTCAACAACCGGCAACCCGCTACGGTGACGGCTGTGACGCCAGCCGCCGACATGCAAGCGAGCGCACCGACCGATACGACCACCACGGTGGGTACGCCGACGTCGATCATCACAGCGTGCAAAAACCTGGGACCCAATGTCGCTCTCAATGCCACGTGCACCGTGACCGGTGTGCCGGATGCAACCACGAGCTGCACGCCGTCGTCGCCACAAGCGAGCCTGCCAGTGGGCGAAAGCATGATTTGCACCACAAGCTTTACGCCCAAAACGGCAACCCCGGTGACGTTGACAACCACCATCGGAACGACCACGTCCGAAGTCAATTCGCAAAACAACTCAGCCGTGACGACGGTGAAGGTGGAAAGCGCGGCGCCAGCTCCTGTGCCCACCTTGGGTGAGTGGGCCCTGATGCTTCTGTCCGTGCTGCTGACAGGTGCTGGCGTGTTGCGTCTGCGCCGTACGCGGGTGGCTTGACGTCAGGTCGATTCACCTCGATCTGGCTCACCAGAGCAAGAGCCATGTTCTCACCGGTCTTTGCTGAGAACGGACTCTTGCGGACAACGTCGGTCACGTGACCGAGCGAAACTGCCTGCCGAGATGGCGGGCAGGCGATTCTTCAACACACGGGGGCATGGCGCCCCCGTTGTTGTTTGCGACTGGCAACTGGGCAACTTGGATTGGGGGCGTAAGCCAGGACTGATTCCAGCCGGACTGGTCCGTTCACGGCGCATCCAGGTGTTGAGCGACTCCATCGAGCGGTCGCCTGAACGTGCATCGATCGTCCTCGGTGATTCGCTATTCTATTTTTGAACAACGAGGGGAAACCCCGGAGAAATTGATCTAGGTCGAAGTCGATAATCTTTTACATAAATACATGCTTATATGTAGATAAAGGACAAGACGATGAAGCAGATCCGAGTTCTCGCCATGGCAGTGATGTGTGCCGCAGCTGGTCTGTCGGCAGCGCCGGCATTCGCCAACCTGGCACTGGCCCAGAAGAATGCCTGCATGGCCTGCCACTCGGTGGACAAGAAGCTCGTGGGTCCGGCCTATCCGGAAGTCGCGAAGAAGTACGCGGGACAGGCGGATGCGCAGGCCGCTTTGGCCAAGAGCATCAAGGCGGGCGGTTCGGGCAAGTGGGGGCCGGTGCCGATGCCTGCGCAGGCGGCATTGAGTGACGCGGATGCGAGCACGCTGGCGGGCTGGATTCTGGGTGGCGCCAAGTAGGCCGCGACGCCTGTTTCGACATCTCTATTGAATGGCTCAATGACGAAGACCTGAGGACAATACATGCAAAACCAGATGACAGGTCGGTTGCGCAAGGCTCCGGAGAATTTTGTGCAGGGCGATGGCGTGGCAACGGTGTTCGCCGAGGCCAAGGCGGGTCGCCGCAGTTTCATCCGCAGCGCATTCGCGGCGGCGGCGGCTGGTGCTGCCGGGACGTCGGCGCTGGCACAGGGCGGGCAGAAGGCGTCCAGCGTGGGGGATGGCGATCCCAATATTCTGGAGATGCCGGCCCACACCAAGGGACTGGGCCAGCCGGTGGTCACCGATGGCTATGGCAAGCCTTCCAAGTACGAATCCAACGTGCAGCGTCGCCAGAGTCCGGGCCTGACGCAGACGCGCCAAGCGTCGGTGTCGTTCGCGCCGCTGCAGTCGCTGTTCGGCATCGTGACGCCAAGCGGTCTGCACTTTGAGCGCCACCACCAGGGCTGGTGGGACATCGACCCGTCCAAACACCGTCTGATGGTCAACGGCATGGTCAAGAAGAACATGGTCTTCACCATGGACGAGATCATGCGTCTGCCGAGCGTGTCGCGCTTTCACTTCATTGAATGCGGCGCCAACACCGGCATGGAATGGGGCAACGTGGCCGTGCCCACGGTGCAGTACACGCACGGCATGATCTCGTGCAGCGAGTTCACGGGCGTGCCGCTGATCACGCTGCTGGAGATGGCGGGCGCGGACCTCAAGAAGGGCAAGTTCGTTCTTGCGGAAGGTGCGGACGGCTCGTCGATGACGCGCACGATTCCGATGGAGCTCATCACCTCCGGCGAAGTGATCGTCGCCTACGGCCAGAACGGCGAGATGCTGCGGCCCGAGCAGGGCTATCCGCTGCGCCTCGTGGTGCCGGGCGTGCAGGGGGTGAGCTGGGTGAAGTACCTGCGCCGCATCGAGGTGGGGGACATGCCCTATGCCACCAAGGACGAGGCGGTGCACTACATCGACCTGATGCCGGACGGCCAGCACCGTCAGTACACCAGCATTCAGGAATGCAAGAGCGTGGTGACCACGCCCTCGGGCGGGCAGATGCTGCTCGACAAGGGCTTCTACAACATATCGGGGCTGGCTTGGTCGGGGCGCGGCAAGGTCAAGCGCGTGGACGTGAGCGTGGACGGTGGCCGCAACTGGCGTACCGCGCGGCTTGAAGGGCCGGTGCTGACGAAATGCCTCACGCGCTTCAACATCGACTGGGTATGGGACGGCAAGCCCGCCATCATCCAGAGCCGCGCGATGGACGAGACCGGCTACGTGCAGCCCACCAACAACCAATTGCGCGCCGTGCGCGGCACGCGCTCGATCTATCACAACAACTCGATTCAGTCCTGGGCACTGCGTGAGGACGGGGAGGTGGTCAATGTCCAGCTCGCGTAATTCCGGGATGACAACGCTGAAGGCCGCCGCCGTGCTGCTGTCGGGTCTGTGCGCTGCGGGTGCGTTTGCGCAGGGCGCCGCCGGGAAGCCCGCCGACAAATACACAGGCATCGGCCGCGAGGCCACGCCCAAGGAAGTGCAGGCGTGGGACATCGACGTGCGCCCCGATTTCAAGGGCCTGCCCAAGGGCTCCGGCTCGGTGGAAAAGGGCCAGGATGTGTGGGAGGCCAAGTGCGCGTCCTGCCATGGGGTGTTCGGCGAATCCAACGAGGTGTTCTCGCCGCTGATCGGCGGCACGACCAAGGATGACATCAAGACCGGCAACGTCGCGCGCCTGAAGGACGCATCCTTCCCCGGCCGCACCACCTTCATGAAGGTGCCGACGATCTCGACCGTGTGGGACTATGTCCACCGTGCGATGCCGTGGAACGCGCCCAAGTCGCTGTCGCACGACGAGGTCTACGCGGTGACCGCGTACATGCTGAATCTGGCCGACATCGTGCCGCAGGACTTCACGTTCAGCGACAGGAACATCGCCGAGGTGCAGGCGAAAATGCCCAACCGCAACGGCATGACCACCGCGCACGCGATGTGGCCGGGCAACGAGTTCACCAAGGGTGCCAAGCCCCCGGCGCCCGACACCAAGGCCGTGGCCTGCATGAGCAACTGCGGCCCCGAGCCGCAGGTGCGCTCCAGGCTGCCCGACCACGCGAGCAACAACCACGGCAATCTGGCCGATCAGAACCGGACGGTGGGCGCGCAGCACGGCCTGCAGACGGACACCAAGCCTGCCGCAGCGCCTGCTGACAAGACCCCGGCCAAGTCGGCCGCTGGAGCGGCGCCGACCGCGCTGCTCGAGAAGAACGCCTGCATCGCGTGCCACGGCATGGAGCAGAAGATCGTCGGCCCCGGCTTCAACGAGATCGCGAAGAAATATGCGGGGCAGGTGGACTATCTGGCAGGCAAGGTCAAGAACGGTGGCTCGGGCGTGTGGGGCAATGTCCCAATGCCCCCGCAGCCCGGTTTGAGTGATGATGAGGCCAGGTCCATTGCACAGTGGCTTGCGGGCGCTGCCAAGTGATGGCTTGCGCGCACCGGTTTTTCAAACATTGAAGACACAACGATTCAACAGACGATTCGCAAGGAGAGATGACATGATTTCACGTAGACAAGCAGTGAAGAATTCCGCAGCGGTGACGGGCATGCTGCTCGCCGCCGGCCTGCTGCCGCAGACGGCGTTCGCCTTCAACAAGGCCGCGTTTGACGCGAAGACCGTTGCCGACGTGATGAAGGCCATGGGCGCCGGAGCTCCCGCCGAAAGCAAGGACGTGACGCTCACCGCGCCCGACATCGCCGAGAACGGCGCGGTCGTGCCGCTCGGCGCGGCGACCACGCTCTCCGGCGTCAAGCACATGCTGATTCTGGTCGAGAAGAACCCCAACACGCTGGTCGCTTCGTTCGACGTGTCCGATGCGCTCGAGCCCAACTTCCTCACGCGCGCCAAGCTCGGCCAGACCTCCGACGTCTACGCCGTCGCCATCACCAACGATGGCAAGGCGCTGTTCGCCAAGAAGGAAGTCAAGGTCACGCTCGGCGGCTGCGGCGGCTGATCGCCCCCCGCACGTACCGAGCCCGCGAAATTTGTAGATAGATAGTCAAGGAGAAGAACATGCCCGATCCGATGCGCATTCGCGCCCAAGCAGCTGGCGACAAAGTCACCGTCCGCGTTCTGATGTCCCACGAAATGGAAACAGGTCAGCGCAAGGACGCCAACGGTCAGGTGATCCCCGCGTGGTTCATCCAGGACGTGTCGGCGTCGCTCAACGGCAAGCCGGTGTTCCGCGCCGAGTGGGGCCCCGCCGTCTCGAAGAACCCGTTCCTGCAGTTCAACCTCAAGGGCGCGAAGGCGGGCGACAAGCTCGCCGTGACTTGGAAGGACAACAAGGGCGAGACCCGTACCGACGAAGCCACGGTCAGCTGATGGAACTGACGTCACCCCTCGCAGCCTGAGGCGAGGGGTATCCACCGGCGAGGCGGTCGCGGGTGGATGAATGAATGCATGGATACGAGACGAATCGAATGCACCGCCAGAGTCGCTCCGCGTGGCTTGCCGCTTTCCCGCTTTCAGTTTTCCCACAACAACAATGGAGACACCATGACCCGCACCACGAAAGGCCTTGCGCCGTTGATTGCCGTTGCGATGCTGTCGCTGCTTGGGGCGGTTGCGCCCGCTGCAGCGCAGAAAAGCACGGCCGACGGCATCGCGGAATACCGCGAGATGCTGCAGGACGGAAATCCCGCCGAGCTGTTCGAAATGAAGGGCGAAGCGCTGTGGAAGGAGAAGCGGGGGCCGAAGAACGCCTCCATGGAGCGCTGCGATCTCGGCAAGGGCCCGGGCGTGGTGAAGGGCGCGTTCGTTGAGCTGCCGCGCTATTTCGCCGACACCGGCAAAGTGCAGGATCTCGAGTCGCGCCTGCTGACCTGCATGGAAACGCTGCAGGGGCTGGACGCGAAGAAGATCGCCGCCACGCCGTTCGGCAAGTACGAGCAGAAGAACATGGAAGGACTCGTCGCCTGGATTTCGGCAGAGTCCAAGGGCATGAAGTTCAACCTGTCGCAAGCGCACGCGCAGGAGAAGCAGATGTATGAAGTGGGCAAGCGCATGTTCTACATGCGTGGCGGCCCGCACGACTTTGCGTGCGCCACATGCCACGCGGCGGATGACAAGCGCATCCGTCTGCAGGATCTTCCCAACCTCACCAAGAACGCGGGCGCGGCGGCGGGCTTCGGCGCGTGGCCCGCATATCGCGTGTCGTCGGGCGAGCTCTGGAGCATGCAGCGACGACTGAATGACTGCTTTCGCCAGCAGCGCTTCCCGTACCCCGGATATGCGAGCGATGCAACGATCGCGCTCGGCGTTTTTCTCGGCGTGAACGGCAAGGGCGGCGAGGCTACGGCTCCGTCCATCAAGCGATAAGTGGAGGATCGAATCATGAAAACACGAAATCGTTGGTTGCCTGTTCTGGGCGTCGCGTCATCGCTCGTCGTGCTCGGTTGCGCCTCGGTGGACAGCTCTGCCGACATCGACAAACTCACGCAGCAGATCGTCTCTGCGTCCTTTCGTGACCAGGGCATTGCCAAGGTGGATCGGCTGAAGCAGGACGAGTCCAATGCCGCGTGCAGCGCTGCCGACGTGGCGGGAAAGCCGATTGATGCCAAGCTCGGCGCGAAGATTGAAGCCGACAATTTGAAGACCGTGCAATGGCCTGCGGGTGGAAAATTCATTGGCGACTGGAAAGAAGGCGAAAAGCTGGCGCAGAACGGCCGGGGCATGACCTGGACCGACAAGCCCGGCGACGCCAACGGCGGCAACTGCTACAACTGCCACCAGATCAGCAAGCAGGAAATCTCGTTCGGCACCCTCGGCCCCAGCCTCTACAACTACGGCAAGCTTCGCGGCATCGTCGACCCGAACAGCCCCGAAGCCAAGGCGATGGTCGAATACACCTGGGGCAAGATCTGGAACGCCAAGGCCTACAACGCCTGCTCCGGCATGCCCAGGTTCGGGCATGAAAAGATCCTGACGGAAAAGCAGGTGCAGGACCTGATGGCGTTGCTGGCGGATCCGAATTCGCCGGTGAACAAGTAGCAGTATTGAACCCGATGCAGTCGGCTCCGGTGGCAGAAGTGTTCACGACGTTTGAACCACCACCACAACGCCAAGACAGCCCTTGAGACGCGACGCACAGGCGCAGACAGTACTCCTGTACGGCAAGCCAGTGCAATAAAGCATCAAGGGCTGACTTGGCGCCTCCAAACGACCAACCCATCGAAGCCGCAAGGCTTCGTAAAGAAGAACAAAGAGCATCCCCATGAGCCTTTCCAAACGCGAATTCATGCAGGTATTGGCGGCTGCGGGCGTGGCAGGCATGGGCCTGCAGCGCTACGCGCACGCCGACTCCGCCACGGCCGACAAGGCCATGTACGACGTTCCCAAATTCGGCAACGTCAGCTTCCTGCACATGACCGACTGCCATGCGCAGCTCAACCCGATCTACTTCCGCGAGCCCAACGTCAACCTCGGCATCGGCGCGATGAAGAACCAGCGTCCTCATCTGGTGGGCGAGCATCTGCTGAAGTCCGCCGGCGTGCGTCCCGGCACGGCGGACGCCTACGCGTTCTCGTATCTCGACTTTGAAAGCGCCGCCAAGCGCTACGGCAAGGTGGGCGGTTTCGCGCATCTGGCCACGCTGGTCAAGCGCATGAAGGCATCGCGGCCCGGCGCGCTGCTGCTCGACGGCGGCGACACCTGGCAGGGCTCGGCCACGTCGCTGTGGACCCATGCTCAGGACATGGTGGATGCCTGCAAGCTGCTCGGCGTCGACGTGATGACCGGCCACTGGGAATTCACCTACGGCATGGAGCGGGTGAGGGAGATCATCGAAAAGGACTTCGGCAGCAAGCTCGATTTCGTTGCGCAGAACGTCAAGACCACCGACTTCGGCGACCCGGTTTTCAAACCTTACGTGATCCGTGAAATGAATGGCGTGTCCTGCGCCATCATCGGCCAGGCCTTCCCCTACACGCCGATCGCCAACCCGCGCTACATGGTGGCGGACTGGAGCTTCGGCATTCAGGACGAGAACCTGCAGGCCATGGTGGACGAGGCGCGCGGCAAGGGCGCGAAGGTCGTCGTCGTGCTCTCGCACAACGGCATGGACGTGGATCTGAAGATGGCCTCGCGCGTGCGGGGCGTCGATGCGATTCTGGGCGGTCATACGCATGACGGCATGCCCGTGCCGACCATCGTCGAGAACGCGGGCGGCAAGACCATCGTGACCAATGCGGGCTCGAACGGCAAGTTCCTCGGCGTGCTCGACTTCGACGTCAAGGACGGCAAGGTGCGCGACTTCAAGTACCGACTGCTGCCGGTGTTCTCGAACATTCTTGCGGCCGATGCCGAAATGCAGGCGCTCATCACCAAGGTGCGCGCGCCCTACGAAGCCAAGCTCGCCGAGGTGCTGGCGCGCACCGACGGCACGCTCTACCGCCGTGGCAATTTCAACGGCACGGGCGACCAGCTGCTGCTCGACGCGATGATGGCGGTGCAGGACTGCCCCATCGCGTTTTCGCCGGGTTTCCGCTGGGGCACCTCGCTGCTGCCGGGGCAGGACATCACGCGCGAATGGCTCATGGACATGACGGCGACGACGTACTCCTACGCCACCGTCACCGAGATGACCGGCGCGACCATCAAGACCGTGCTCGAAGACGTCTGCGACAACCTGTTCAACCCCGATCCGTATTACCAGCAGGGCGGTGACATGGTGCGCGTGGGTGGCCTGCAATACCGCTGCGACCCAACGACCAAGGCGGGCAGCCGCATCACCGAGATGCGCCTCAAGGGCGAGCTGCTCGACGCCGAGAAGAAGTACAAGGTGGCGGGCTGGGCCCCGGTGGCCGAAGAGGCCAAATCGGCGGGCAACAAGCAGATCTGGGAGCTGGTGGAGCCTTGGTTGAAAGATCAAAAGGTGATCGCGCCGCGCAAACTCAATGAGCCCGAGCTGCTGAATGTCAAACCTAATGAGGGAATAGCCCAGTAGGGGAATGTGCACTTAGCCATTGCGAAGTCGTGAGCGAAACGCTCCAATACGGCGCATGAGTGTTTCCGAGTTTGATTCGTTGGTCGCCACCGTTCTGGTGGCGGTTTTTTTCCTGTCGGCCGTGTTGGGCGCCGTCATGCGCGAGACGCGTTTCTGCACGATGGGCGCGATCAGCGACGTCGTCTATGTGGGCGACTGGATGCGCATGCGCCAGTGGTTGCTGGCCATCGGCGTCGCGATGTGCGGCTTTGCGCTGCTCGCCCACATCGGCTGGGTGAAGCCCGCCGACACCATCTACGCCATGCGCCGCGTGCTCTGGCTGTCCTCCATCGTCGGGGGGCTGATGTTCGGCGTGGGCATGGTGCTGGCTTCGGGCTGCGGTGCGCGCAATCTCACTCGGGTGGGCGGCGGCAGTCTCAAGTCGCTGGTCGTGCTGATCGTCATGGCGGTGGCGGCGTTCGCCACGCTCAAGGGCATCACCTCGGTGCCTCGCGCGCGCTATGTCGAGAGCGTGTTCGTCGAGCTGCCGCATCTCACGCTGCTGCCGGAGTGGCTGGCCTCAACGGGCATGGCGTCGGTGGACACGCTGCGCTGGGTGCTCGGCTGCGGCATGGGGGTGCTGCTGATCATCATCGGCTTCGGCGGGCCGCGCAGCGGACGTGACTGGGGCGTGCTGATCGGTGGCCTGATCGTGGGCGTCTGCGTCGCGGCGGCCTGGGCGCTGAGCGGGCATGTGGGCGAGGTGCAGGAACACCCCGAGACGCTGGAGCACCTGTACGCCACCACCTACACCGGCCGCATCGAGGCCTTCAGTTTCGTCGCGCCGGTGGCGCATGTGCTCGACTGGCTGCTGTTCTTCAGCGACCGGGCCAAGGTGCTGACCTGGGGCGCGGTCGCGGTGTTCGGCATGGTGTTCGGCGCGCTGGTGCAGTCGCTCGTGCGGCGCGAGTTCCGCTGGCAGGGCTTTGCCGACACGGCCGATCTCGCGCGCCATCTGGTGGGCGCTGCGCTCATGGGCGTAGGGGGCGTGGTCGCCATGGGCTGCACCGTGGGGCAGGGCCTGAGCGCGATTTCGATGCTGCAGATCGGCAGCTTCATTTCGGTGGCGGCCATCGTCGTGGGCGCGGTCATTGCCTTGCGTGCGCAGCAGTGGCTTTTGGAGCGCGGGTGATCTTGAGGGCGTGTTTGCGCTCTCAGGCCTATCAGGGTTTTCTTTTAGGTGGCTTTGCTTATGCGGGTTTACTTTGAGTGATCTCGCCCGGTTTGTTTTCCACAATGCGTTGCCGGTGGTCCCATCGGCCTTCGCAACGATGGGCACGCCCAGAGGCTGGCGCGTGTCAGAACCATTAGGGAGACAAAATGCACGCGAGAGCAACGAAGAAGAAATCCCACGCCACGGCTCTGTGGAGCTTCACCGCATTGGCCTGCGCCACGCTGGCGGCCTGCGGCGGCAGTTCCCATCATGTGACCAATGACCTGCCGCAAGGCGTCACGGAGATCAGCAGCACGCAGTACGGCGCCACCTCGGTCAGCGCCGGCAGCACGGCGGCGCAGCAGGATCTGCTGACCGGCGGCATCGGCAAGACCGGTCTCGGCGGCGCGGCGCCTGCCTATGCCGATCCAGCCAATCCCACCGTGGCCGAGTTGCGCCGCAACGCGCTGTTTTCAAACTATCGCGGCATTCTGGATCCGCTTCCCGGTGGCGGCTATGGCACGCTCTATGGCCCCAACGTGACCGCCGCCGGTGCGGTCACCCAGAACGAAGGGCTGATTCCGGGGCGCGAATACATCGCCGTGCTCGATGATGGATCGGGCCGCAAGCAGACCGTGATCGCGGTGCAGGTGCCCGACAGCTTCGACACCAAGAACCCCTGCGTGGTGCTGGGCCCGTCCTCGGGCTCGCGTGGCGTGTACGGCGCCATCGGCACGGCGGGCGAGTGGGGCCTCAAGAAGGGCTGCGCGGTGGCGCTGACCGACGCTGGAAAGGGCGTGGGTCTGCACAATCTGGCGGACGACACGGTCAACAAGATCGAAGGTTCGCGCGCCACCAAGTCGGCGGCGGGCAAGCTGAGCTTCTTCTCGGCGAATCTCACCGACGCCGCCCGTGCGGCCTACAACGCGGCCTTCCCCAACCGCATCGCCATCAAGCACGCCCAGTCGCAGCAGAACCCCGAGAAGGACTGGGGCACCGACACCCTGACTGCCGCGCGCTATGCGCTCTACGTGCTCAACGCGAAGTACGGCAAGCAGGACGATCCCGTGCCATTCACCAAGGACAACACGCTGGTGATCGGCGGCTCCGCCTCCAACGGCGGCGCGGCCGTGCTGCGTGCGGCGGAGCAGGACGGCGACGGCCTGATCGACGGCGTGGTGGCCTCGGAGCCCATGGTCGAGATGCCGACCACCAGTGGCTACGGCATCCAGTTCGGCGAGGCGGCGGTGACCGGCTACGGCAAGACGCTGGCCGACTACACCACCTACGGCAACATCTACCAGCCCTGCGCGGCGCTCGCGCCCGATGCGGCGATCAACGAGACCTCGATCTACAACTACATCGCGCTCACCGCGATGACGGCACGCGCCACCGCACGCTGCGACGGCCTCGCGGCCAAGGGGCTGGTGAGCGGTGCGACCACGGCGGAGCGCGCCGCCGATGCGCTCGACAAGCTGCGTGCCTATGGCTGGACACGTGACAACGACCAGATGCACAACGCGCATTACGCGCTGGGCAACGGGCCCATTCTGTCGGCGATGTACACCATGGCCTACGGCCGCTTCGGTGCGGACGCCAACCTGTGCAACGCGAGCTTCGGTGCGGCAAGCGCCACCGGCGATGTCGTCGCCGCGGCACCCGCTGCGCTGGCGCAGAGCTTTGCCACGGCCAACGGCACGTCGAACGGCACGCCCGCCACGGTGATCTACAACGACTCCGTGGGCGGCGCCAAGTCGTGGGCGTTCGCGGTGTCGCCGTCCACCGGCGTGGCCGATCTGGGGCTGGACAACGCGCTGTGCCAGCACGCGCTGGTCTCGGGCGTCGATGCTGCGGGCAAGGCGCTCACGGCGGAAAGCGTCCCGACCAAGGCGCAGAGCGACGCGGTGCGCAGCGGCCTGACGGAAGTGCGCCACAGCGCCAACCTGAAGACCAAGCCGGTGATCATCGTCGCGGGCCGCAGCGACGCGCTGATTCCCGTGAACCACAACGCGCGCGCCTACACCGCGCTGAACCAGACGCTGGAAGGCGCCAAGTCCAACCTGCGCTACATCGAGGTGACGAACGCGCAGCATTTCGACGCCTTCCTGCTGTTCGGCGGCTTCGACACGCGCTTCGTGCCGCTGCATCCGTACTTCAACCAGGCGATGGACGCGATGTGGAACCACCTCAAGACCAAGGCCGCGCTGCCCGCCAGCCAGGTCGTGCGGACCACGCCGCGCGGCGGCACGCCGGGCGCGGCCACGGTGATCACCGCGGCCAACGTGCCGGGCTTCAAGGCCACGCCGGCAGCGGCCGACCAGATCGGTTTCGTGGGCACGTCCATCAAGGTGCCGCAGTGATGAGTTGAGATCGCGGTTGCGATGTCTGCGCGGCCTTGCAGGCCATCCCGATCCGCATCCTGCAAGCCTCGCGTTGAGATCGGACACGCGCTCCGAGGTCGTGGCACACTGGAAACCGGTCCGTCGAACCTGTCGGCGGGCCGGTTTTTTTCCCTGCCTCCCACACACGCCATGTCCGCTGTCATCACTCCCGTTTCCCGATATGTCTCCTGTGCCGGTTACGAGCTGCACTGCATGGACTGGTGCGCTCCCGACGTGCAGGATGCGCCGGTCGTCATCGCCTGGCACGGACTCGCGCGCACCGGGCGCGACATGGATGCGCTCGCGCAGTTCCTCGCGGGCCAGGGCTTTCGGGTGATCTGCCCGGATACCATCGGCCGGGGCTTCAGCCAGTGGAGCAGGGCTCCCCAAGAGGAGTACTGCCTGCGCTTTTATGCGCGCATCGCGCGCGAGCTGTTCGACGCGCTCGGCATCGCCCGCGCGCATTGGGTGGGCACGTCGATGGGCGGCGCCATCGGCACGGTCTGCGCGTCGGGTCTGTTCGAGCCCTCGCTGCGGGAGCGCATCGCGACGCTGGTGCTCAACGACAATGCGCCGCAGCTCGCCGAAGCCGCGATCGAGCGCATCAAGGCCTATGCCGGCACGCCACCGGTTTTTGATTCCATGGCCGATCTGGAGCATTTCTTTCGCACCGCGTACAAACCGTTCGGCTGGCTCAGCGACGTCGAATGGCGCAAGCTCACCGAGACCAGCACGCGGCGTCTGGATGACGGGCGCGTCACGCCTCACTACGATCCCGCCATCGTCATGCAGTTCACGGAACACGCGGACGACTACCTGATCTGGCCGCATTACGATGCGCTGGACCTGCCCGTGCTGTTGCTGCGCGGCGAGTCTTCTGATCTGGTGCTTGAGTCCACGGCGCGCGAAATGCGCACGCGTGGGCCGGGCGCAAGAGGGCTGCTCGAATGGATCGAGGTGCCGGACTGCGGCCATGCACCGGCGCTCAACGTGCCCGCGCAATGGGAGGCCGTGCTGCGATGCCTGCAGCGCGCCTAATAACGTGTTGACGATCTCCACACGCTCTTGCAGGCGTGGCTTCGGGCGGTCTGCCGCGTTGCAAATCCCGATCCGCATCCTGCAAGCCTCGCGCCGAGATCGCGAACACGCTCCAAACGCATGGAATGGCATGCTGATCAACCCCATCCAAGCAAGGACACTGGTGCGCGGCTAGCATGCCGTGAGAGTGTTGCGGGGATCGCCAACACGCTCTCACGGTCCTCGGCTTCTGCCGGACCGTCCTTGCAGCGCTTTTTCCACCCCCTTCACCGGAGTGTCCGCACATGGCCTGGCTGGTCGATCTCATCCGCGAATTCGGCTTTGGAATCGTGTTCCTCAACGTGCTCATCGAGCAGTTGGGCGCGCCGATTCCGGCCTATCCGGTGCTGGTCATCACCGGCGCGCTCGAGGGCGCAAGCATGGGCCGGCTCTTGATGCTGATCGTCATCGCGGTAGTCGCCGCGCTGATCGCCGACGTCATCTGGTACCGCGCGGGCAAGACCTATGGCGGTGCGGTGCTTGGGCGCATCTGCCGCATTTCGCTTTCGCCCGATGCCTGCATCCGCCAGACCGAATCGGTCTATGGCCGCTGGGGCCCCAAGTCGCTGCTGATCGCCAAGTTCGTGCCGGGCTTCGCCTCCATCGCCAGTGCGCTAGCCGGAACCGTGGGCACGCCGCTCTCTACCTTCATTCTCTTCGACACGCTGGGCGCCGTCATCTGGGTGGGCTCGGCCGTGTTCCTGGGTTCGCTGTTCAGCAGCACGGTGCAGGATCTGCTGGACGTGCTCACCGCGCTCGGCAAGTGGGGCCTGCTGCTGGTGATGTTCGTGTTCGCGATCTTTCTGCTGCGCAAATGGTGGCAGCGCACGCGCACGCTGCGCTCGCTCAAGATGCCTCGCCTGTCGGTGCAGGAGCTGGCGGGCATGAACGCGCAAGGCGTGTATCCCACGGTGATCGACGTGCGCGATCTCTCGCAGTATCAGCGTGGCCGCATCCCGCGCGCGCAGGCATGGCGCACGATCTCGCGGCAGGGCGAGCAGCCGCACGCGCCGCTGCTGCCGCAGGAGCAGCACGCCCATGGCCTCGTCATCTACTGCGACTGCCCCCACGAAATCTCGGCCGCGCGCATCGCCAAGCAGCTGCAGCGCGCGGGCTTTTCCAACGTGCGTCCGCTGGTGGGCGGGCTGGAAGCCTGGCGAGCGGCGGGATTCGACGTGGAGGCGGACGAGAAATCAGCGCCTGCCGCGGCGTCGCTCGAATCGCAGGGACCGTTGATCCCTTGATCCCCCAATGCAAACAGCCACCGCGAAGGTGGCTGTTGTCTGCATGGACCGCATTCACGGGCGCTGCAATGGCGTGCGCCCGCGAGGGTGATGGGCGATTTATTCGTCCACGCGCGTGATCTTGGAGCCGTTGAGCGACACGCCGGCTTCCAGGCCCACGTTGGTCAGTACGTAGCTCACCACGGGTTCCTGAACGGTCTGGCTGTCGATGGAGGAGTTGGCACCCACGCGACCCACGGTCACCTGGGCGTCGGCACCGGCGGTCCAGCCGTTGCTTGCCTTGAACTTGGCGAGGGCTTCGTCGGTGTTGAACACATAGATCACGGCCTTGGACTGGCCGCCGATCTGCCAGCCGACGGATGCGCCGGTGGTGCTGTAGAAGGCGGTGTTCTTGCCATGCTCACGCAGCACGCCACGGCCATGTTCCACGCCCACCACGAAGCTGCCGCCCACGACCGACGGGAAAATCAGCACGCCCTTGGCCTTGGACACCACGTCCTTGGAGCCGGGAGCTGTGGAGTACAGACGCTCAAGCGCTGCGTTGGCGCGGGTGTTGATGGTGGTGCTGTCCATGCGCGGAGCGGCGGCAGTGGTGGTGTTGGTCGTGGTACAGGCCACCATCGACATCGCGCCGGTTGCCACGGCAGCGGCCATCACCACGGTACGCAGAGAAACGATATTACGCATCACAGTTCTTCCTTTCAGTTCTATGGAGGGATGCGGCTTCGCCGGGAGGGGGAAGCCGCATGTCCTTATTGTCGGCACGGAGGCTGAAGCGCATTGGATGCGACCGACAACCCTGCTGCCCAATTCAATTCAGGATGTTGCAATGCTATTGCGTGTCGCCGCGTTTGTACTGGGAATCACATCAGGATGCGCGCTTGACCTACAAATCCGTGTCGGGAATGGAATTTGATCCGTTGTGCGCAATGAAAACGGCGTTTCACTTGCCTGCTGGCATGGAGCAATGTCCGCCCGAAGCGGCCTGGCCCGAGCCGGCGGCGATCAACGGCGCCTCAAAGCGCAGATCGACCTTGGGCGATGCCGCGTAATCCCAGGCGAGAAACGCGACCAGTGCCAGCCAGAAGAGGGCGCGCAGGGTGTTTTTCTGTGTCATGTTCGTTGGCTCCCTTGCGCGCTCACATGCCGAAGTGGCGGCGGATGCGCAGACCGAAGATGGTGCCCGCAAACGCGAGCGGCACCCAGATCCAGCCGTGGATGCTGCCGGTGGAGATGCCCGAAAACATCGCGCCCACGTTGCAGCCAAAGGCCAGGCGCGAGCTGTAGCCGAGGATCAGGCCGGCGACCAGCGCGACGACCCATTGCTTGCCGGTGAGCGGCGTGGCGGATGCGGGTTTGGCTGCGGCGACCCAGAGCGCGCCGCCCAGAATGCCGATGTTGGTAATGCTGGTGACATCGAGCAGGACGGTCTCGTGCAGGCGCGCGGCGTTGCCGGGCTGGCTCCAGAACCAGTTCTGCGAAAGGTCGATGGCGCCGCTCGCACTGGCGATTTTCGCGGCCCAGAGACCGAAGCCGTAGACCACGCCCCATGGCTGGCCCGCGATGAGCAGATTCAGGGTGGCGAGAATCGCGAGCAGCACCGCACCGACCAGCCAGCGGCGCGAGAACAGGGACTTGGCCGGACGATGCAGTCGGGCGTTGGCACCACGCGTGTAGAACGCCACGGCGATGGCGACCACGGCGAGCGCGGCCAGCGTGGCCACGAGCGCGTACTGCCAGCCCCAGGTCGTCACCAGGCCCACGGGCGGCAGCGCGCCGAGATCCAGCCACCAGCCGAGGCTCAGGCTGCCCAGAAAGCTGCCGATGGCGAACATCGGAAGAATGGCGGTGTTCATCGGAAAGCCCATGCCTGCCTTGTAGAGCGTGCCGCTGCCGCAGCCGTCGGCGATCTGCATGCACAGGCCGAAGACGAAGGCTCCGACCAGCAGGCTGATGCTGGGTGGACCGAGGGCGGCCGTCAGTTCGGGGAAATGCCCGAGCAACGGCATGGCCATGGCGGCCGCGAGCGCGAGCAGCAGGAGTTGGCCGAAGACGCCGCTGGCGTCTTTTTCTTCAATGAGCATGCGCCAGCCGGTGGTGAAACCGAAACGCTTGCCCGCCAGCACCGCGCCAAGGCCGATGCCTACGGCGAACAGCGCGGCCTGGCGCACCGAGACGGTCCAGAGCAGCCAGCCGAAGAAGACGAGAAAGACGATGGCGAGCGGCAGACGCTTGGTGCCACTGGCGGTGGGCGATGCGCTGTTGGCCGCGCCCTGCGGGACGGTGGTGGTGGCTGTGCTCATGCGGTACTCGGTTGTTCTGAAGTGTTGGGGCGGGCGAGGCGGCGTCGTTCGCTCACTTGAACGTGCGCTTCCACCATTGCTGTGCGTCGTAGGCCAGCGATTCGGCCCGCGTGGGCTGGTTGGCCATCTGCGGCACGTCCTTGGACTGGGTCCAGTCGACCATCGATCCGGCGTAGAGCTTCACGTTGGGCAGGCCAGCCACTTCGGAGAGGCCGAACCAGTCGGTCGCGGCCCAGTGGCCGGTGTTGCAGAAGGCGACCGTGTCCTTGCCGTCTTCGCGCTGGATCCTGGAAGCGATCTGTCTGGCCTTGTCTGCGTTCACGAATCTGGAGGTGCCGGGCTCGAACCACTGGTTGAAGTCGAGCTGCTGAGCGCCGGGCAGGGTACCCGAGAGCTTGGCGGCCGGCGCGCGTGTCTTGCCCTGATAGAACGCGTCGGGGCGCGAATCGACCAGCGCCGCGTTGCTCAGGTCAAGGTGCTGGCGCACCTCGGAGCGCGTGGCGAGCCACTGGGCGTCAAAGGTGGGGGCGTAGTTGCTGGGCGTGATCTTCACGGCGGCCTGCGTGGTCGGCGCACCGGCCGCTTCCCACGCCATCATGCCGCCGTTGGCCACGGACAGTTCCTTGAGGCCAAGACTCTTGAGCGTCCAATAGACGCGCGCCATGGCACCGAAGTCGGTGGCGTCCACGCCGTTGGAGATCACCACCGCGTGCGTCTGCGGCGTGAGGCCCAGCGACTGCACGAGCTTGACCAGCTTGTCCTGATCGGGCAACTCGCCGGGATTGGTCGCGGGGCCGCGCCACTTGCCGTAGGGCGCGTTGACGGCGCCCGCGATGTGGCTGAGCTCGTAGCTCTTGGGGTCGCGGATGTCGATCACGCGCACCTGAGGCTGTTGCAGCAGCGGCTGCAGTTCCTGCGGCGTGAGAAGTGGCTGGGCGGACCATGCCAGCGGGGTCGCGGCCAAGGTGGCCGCAAGGGCGAAAAAGGCTTTCATGGCGTGCTGTCTCGTCGGAATCGAAAGGGGGAGATCACTGACGACAAGGGAGCGGGCGGCGTGGCCGGTCTCCGTCTCTATATATCGCCATTGTCTTATTTATGTTTTTCGTTCCCAACGACGAAAAAGCAGTTTCAATATACTGATTTCGTTATATTGGATGAATGTGGAGCGCAGCTCCATCGCCTGACATGTCCTCAATATTCCAGCGTCACCGTGACTGTGTCGCTGTAGCTGCCGGCCGTGGGCTGGGCCTGCACCGGCACCTGGCCGTAGACGGTGATCACCGTGGGGTTGGTCTGCGTGGCGCCCGAGCCGTTGACGGTGTCGCTGCCGCCCGTGGTGTCGTTGCCCCAGCGCAGGGTGCGCGCGCTGTTGCGGTAGAGCTCGTAGGGAATGTAGGCGGCGCTGCTGCCGTGCTTCATGCGGCGCTGCGTGCCCACCGCGTTGATGCCGTTGTTCAAGCCCATTCTCCAGGTGGTCGAGCCGGGACAGGCGAGGCTGATCGTGGTCGTTGCGTTCTGCACGCTTCCAAGCGAGCTGACGCTGCCGAAGTCGAGATCGGAGACCGATCCCAGCGAAATCTTGCAGCTGCCCGAAACCGTGGCGGTCGTGCCGTTGTAGCCGACGATGATGGAGCCCGTGCCGCTGTTGGCGCCATTCGACGAATTGCAGTTGGACGGCGTGCCCTTGTTGCTCCACGCGTACTTGAGCGTGACGTTGCTGAACTGGGCCTGGTAGCTGCCCGCCGTGCTGCTCGCGGGCAGTGCGGGAATTCTGGCGTAGATCGGCACGCTGCCGGCGGGGCTGGACCAGCCGCCGGGGACCATGAAACTCCATGTGTAGTCAGGGTAGCCCGCACCGCTGGGGGGCGGGCCGATGATGTTGGTGTAGCTTGCGTCGGAATACAGGTTGTAGGCGATCTCGTGGCCGTTGTAGTCGGTCATGCGGCGCGGGTTGATGCCGCTGGTGGCCGGGATGTTGCCCTCTGGAATGTAGAGGCAGAGCTTGTAGTAGGTGTCACTCGCGTTGGACTGGCAGTTGTAGGGCAGCGCGCCGGTGGTGGTGGCGCTCGCGTTGATGTAGACCGTGCCGAAGCTGATGCCGAAGCCGCTGGAGTTGCACTGCTGCGCCCAGCCCGCGAGCGGGGAGAGCAGCAGCAGGGCAGCGCACCAGCGCAGGGCGCGCAGCAAGGGCGTGAGCTGGGGATGCGGTTGATGCGGGTGGGGCGGGTGATGTGGGTGATGCGTCATGGCGGCTTCTCTCATGGTACGTCACGGCAGATGAGCTCGCCCAGGTTTTTCCAGCCGGGTGCGGAGCCGTCGCTCGGCAAGGAAGCGACGCATTCGACGCCGCTGGCCGTGCGGGCACGCAGTCGCGCATTGGCGGGTGCGTCTTCCACATAGACCAGCCCGTCGTAACCGATCAGCACAGGCCGCTTCGCGGTGCCGTCATCGCTCTCGAGCAGGGCGTCGCCGCCGGCGGGCAGGAACTCGCCGCGCTGGTCCTTGAGCGTGATCTGCAGGTTGCTCACGTGTCGCATCGCGAAGCGCGCGAGCACGCCGCCTTGGTACTGGGGTACGGCGTCGGCCTGCACGCGGTCGATCTTCAGGTCGGGCGCGAGGCTCAGCGTGTCGATGGAGATCAGGTTGCGCTGGTAGGCGTTGAGACGGTCGACGAGCAGGTAGCCCTTGTCGTTGGTCTGACCGACCACGCGGTTTTCCAGCCGGATCGGCACGTTGGCGATGCCGTCGGTGGTCACCAGCGCAAAGCCGTCGGTGGCGGTGCGCATGGGGTAGAGCCGGTTGTGCGTCCACAGCAGACCGCCGTTGGCGCTCGCGTAGGCAGAGCTGCTGTTGCCGCCGCCATTCGATCCCGCCTGATGCATCACGCCTGCGCTCCATTGGCCGTAGTTGCCGAGTTGGTTGATCTGCGCCTGCGCGTAGCGGCTGCCGCCGACGCCCGCTTCGGTGCGCCAGCCCCAGCCGCCGGTGTCCGCCGAGGACGCCTGAGTCGCGCCGACGACGAGCGAATTCTGGCCGCCGCTGTGCCGTGCGGTGGTGGAGGCCGAGAGAAAGCGCTCGAGCGCAATCGTCATCGACACATAGAGCGATGTGCCGCTGCGGCCTTCGAGGTCGCGCATCGCGTTGAGGTTCAGGTTGATGTCGCGGCTCAGTTGGCGGGACCATGAGAGGTTGGCATACCGCGCATGCGTGCCGTCCGACGAGGCCTGCGCCACGTAGCCCGCGCCGAAGCTGCCCCAGTCGGTGTTCGCTCCGAGAAAAATCTGGTCGCTGCCGCGCGCCAGTGGGTTGCCGTTGGCAGCCGCATTGCCGTCGACGCTGGCCACGTCGCGGAACGCGGCATTGCGGCGCATGGAGCTGAAACCAGCACTCCACGCAGGCGCGCTCCATTGGTAGCCGAGCGTGGCCTGCTGGCCGGTCTTGCCCGCGTATTGGCTGGCCGCGAGCGCGGCGCTCACCACGCCGCCCTGCGTGCCGAGCAGCCATGCGCCGCCCGCGCCGAGCATGCGCACATGCGAGTCGGCTTCGGCATGGCCTTCGAGCGTCAGGTGGTTGGTGAGGCCATAGCGGCCGCTGGCGCTCAGCATGGGGCTGTTGCGGTAGCTGAACGAGCGGATGCCGTAGTCCTCGCGCACGCTGCCGAGCTCGACGGACCAGTCGGCCAGACCTTGCTGCAGCAACTGCGATGCACCATACAGCGGCAGATTCACGGTGCGCTGCTGGCCGGTGATGTCGGTGATCACCATCTGCGCGTTGCCCAGCCCCGAGAGCGTGGGAATGCTGCCCAGCGTGAATTGCCCGGGTTGCACCTGCTGGGTGCTTTGGCGCAGTCCGTTGAGGTAGAGATCGACCGTGGAGGGCAGGGCGGCCTCGCCCTGGATCTGCGCGAGCGGCGTGGTGACGCGGTAGGGCTGCAGCGCGAAATTGCGCGACAGCCGGATGCCGCCAAAGCGCGTGGGCCGCGTCCAGGAGAGACCGCCCGTGACCGCATCGCCCACGGTGAGCGAGGTCATCGAGTCCTGAAAATGGCGCTGCCATTGGGTGTCGAGCCGCACCGTGCCGCGCTGCGCGCTGCCGTTGGACGCGTCGCCAAGGCCCGTCACCGAGCGCGTGATCATGGTGTTGCCCAGATGGCCCGAGGCCACGCCCATGAGCCGCATTTCGGTCCACGCGCTGAGCGAGGTGACGTTGCGGTCCGTGCGCATCTGCTGGCCGTAGAGGTCGTAGTTGACGACCAGACCGCGCAGCTGGTCTTCGGGATCCACACGGGCCGCACGCGTGGCGGCCACCTCCATCTGCGCCGCCGGTGCGTCAAGCAGCGCGACGGGAGCCTGCAGCTTGACGCGCTGGGTGCGTGCGTCGTATTCGGTGATCAGCCCGGAGATGCTGGAGAGCGCCAGCATCTGCGGGGCGGGTGAAGCACCGGCTGCGGCAATGCGCAGGCCGATGTCCTTGAGCGTGGCGGTGTCACTGTAGAGCTGTTGATCGCGGATCTCGAAGCGTGCGAGCTTGCCTGTGCGCACGCTGTTGAGCGTGACCTCGAGGTACAGCTCCTGCGTGGCCGCGGCGGCGTCAGCGGGTGGGGCTGCCTGAGCGCCTTGCGCGAACGCGGTGCCCGCGTTGATCGCGAACGCGGCGGCGAGGCTACTTGCCAGCAGGGATTTGCACAAGCGTCTGGGACTGCGTGTCATCGTTGAGCCGCGCGTCGATGCGGCCACCGGATTGCCGCAGTGTGTGGGGCAGCGGCAGCCGCCACTTCATGCTGTGCCCCGCAAGCACATAGCCGAGAAGGCCCGGCGTCAGCGACGTGGTCTTGCCGTTCGCATCGACAAAATCGACCTTGCTGATGCGCACGCGCTGACGGCCCGTGTTCTGGATCTGCAGCGTTGACGCATCGGCGTCGGTACCCGCGCTCAGCGTGCTCGCATAGGGCTGAAGGCTCGTGAGGCGGTGCCGCGCGGCCAGCGTCTGGCCGTCCTGCGGAATCACGAACACCGGGATGGAGTGCTGGATCAGCAACTGCACGCCCCGGGACGCGTTGGCGTCCCCGCTGGCATCCGCGCGCGCGGCGGGCGGCAATTCGCTCACCAGCAGGCGGAAGGTCTGCTCGGACTGCGCGTCGCCCTTTTGCAGTCGCACGACGCGCACGAACTGGCGCTCACCCGGCGCGATTTCGAGAATCGGCGGGCTGGCGGTCAGCGCGGCAGTGGCGGTGAGCTGGTCGGCGCCGGAGCTGTCCTGCGTCCACTGGAACAGGCGCGACTGCGCACGCAGCGGCGTCGCGCCTTCGTTGGTGAGCCACAGACCCTGCGAGGTGTCGGCCTGCTGCAGTTCCAGCAGCACATTGGAGACCTGCAGGCTACCGGAGGCCATGGCGCTGCCCGCCGTCATCAGACCGGCGCAGATCAGCGCGATGCATCCATGCAAGCGACGTCGGAACATGGCAGTCACCACCCGTCAGTTCATCAGTACGAAATGGTGGCGGTCACGGTGTCTTCGTAAGCGCCAGCGGGGACGTTGGTGGCACCGGTGGGCACGCGGCCATAGACCGGAATGGAAACTTCGGCGGCGGTGCCCGTACCGGAGAAAGGGGTCGTGGACAGATCACCCCAGGCGGTCGTTCGGCCGGTGTTGGTGAACAGGCCGTAGGGGATCGTGTCGCTGGTGGTGCTGTGCTTCATGTTGCGCTGCGAACCGCTCGCGTTGAGGCCGTTGTTCAGGCCGATCTTGAAGGGCGTGCCCTTGGTGCAGGTGACGAGCAGCGAGCCCGACGCATCAGCCGCATCGACGCTGCGCGCAGTGGTGCCGAAATCGACATCGGTCGCCTTGGCGCCAGTGAACTTGCACGACTCGGTGATCGTGATCTTGACCTTGAAATCGGTCGTGTCGGTGGTGGCTGCGGTGGCGGAAAAAACGAGTCCCAGAGCGACGGCAGAAGCCGCGCCCAATTGCTTGAAGTTCAACATGATGTGGTGTTCCCAGAACGGGTTGAAGGGTGACGACTTGTTGAAAGTCGTTGGTATTACATTGATTTGTTACAGTTCTTGATAGTAAAACTGTATATTGATTATCAAAAAACACATTAAGTTACGCAAGCGGCCATGCGGGTTTCAAGGACATTCGATTGAGATTGTTGCTTTCGCACGATTGGACAATAAGAATGACCAATCGATACGCCGGGTGAGGTGCCCGGGTGTGACGCACACTCCGCGTGACTCTCCGCACGTCGGCGGCGAGCCGGAAATCTTTCGCCGGAACGGCAGTGGGCGTTCCGGCTGGCGTCGAAACCATCGGGCTTCGAGGAACAAAAAAAAGGGGGCGTCGCGCGAACCGCAACGCCCCCTCCCACTCAGAAAAAACTCAGAGCGTGTTTTTGCTCTCAGACCACTGGCGCGGCAGGAATCGACAAGCCGCGCTGCACGGCGGGTCGCTTGAGGAAGGTTTCCAGCGCCCGAGCCAGATGGGTGAATTCCTTGAATCCGACCAGCTCTCCGGCCTCATAAAACCCGATGATGTTGCGCACCCAGGGCAGGATCGCGATGTCGGCAATCGTGTACTCGTCGCCCGCCACCCACGCGTGTTGCGCGTACTGCTTGTCCAGAACTCCCAGCAGCCTGCGCGACTCGCCCACGTAGCGTTCAAGAGGACGCTTGTCCTCGATGGCCTTGCCCGCGAACTTGTTGAAGAAACCGACCTGACCGAACATCGGGCCGATGCCGCCCATCTGGAACATCAGCCATTGCAGCGTGCGGAACTTGCCCGCATCGTCCGCAGGCATGAACTGGCCGCTCTTGCCCGCGAGATAGACCAGAATCGCGCCCGATTCAAACAGCGCCATTGGCTTGCCGTCAGGTCCATTCGGGTCAAGGATCGCGGGGATCTTGTTGTTCGGATTGAGCGAGAGGAACTCGGGCGTGAGCTGATCGTTCGTGTCGAAGGACACGCGATGCGCCTCGTAGGGCAGGCCGATTTCCTCCAGCATGATCGACACCTTCACGCCATTGGGCGTGGGCAGCGAATACAGCTGCAGCCGCTCGGGATGCTGAGCGGGCCATTTGCGGGTGATGGGGAAGGTGTCGAGTCGGGATGCGGTCATGGTGGTGATGTTGTCTGTCGTTGGAATTGGTTTTTGAATCAATCAGTCAGTCTGTCCGCTGGTCGGTCAGCGCGTGGGCCAGCCGCCCAGGTGTTCCTGCGCGATCGTGCTCAGCGCCGTGATCCATGCGTTGCTGTCGTTCAGACAGGGAATGTAGCGAAACTCCTTGCCGCCTGCATGCATGAAGGCTTCACGGCCCTCCATGTTGATTTCCTCGAGCGTCTCGAGGCAGTCGCCGGTGAAGCCGGGGCACATCACGTCGACGCTCTCCACGCCTTGTCCGGCCAATGCGATCAACGTGGGCTCGGTGTAGGGCGTGAGCCATTCGGCCTTGCCGAAGCGTGACTGGAACGTGACCTGGCAGCGCTCGGGCGGATGGCCCAGCTCGGCCGCGAGCAGGCGTGCGGTCGTGCGGCATTCGTCGGCGTAGGGGTCGCCGAGTTTCACGTTGCGCGCGGGAATGCCGTGAAAGCTCATCACCAGCCTGTCGGCCGGGCCGCCTTGCCTGCTCCAGTGCGCGCGCACGCTGTCGGCAAGCGCGCGGATGTAGGCGGGGTGGTCGTGGTAGCTGTTCACGAAGCGCAGCTCGGGCATGCGGCGCTGCTTGGCGAGCCACGCATAGACGTCATCGACCACGCTGGCCGTCGTGGTGCTCGAATACTGCGGATACAGCGGCAGCACCAGCACGCGATCGACGCCTTGCGTCTGCAGAGCCTCCAGTTGCGACGCGACGGACGGATTGCCGTAGCGCATCGCGTGGCTCACCAGCGTCGCTCGCAGACCGGCTTCGCCCAGCCAGCCGCGCAGCAGCACGGATTGCTTGGCGGTCCACACGGCGAGCGGCGAGCCTTCCTTCATCCAGATCGATGCGTACTTGGCGGCCGACTTCGCGGGACGGGTGCGCAGGATGATGCCGTGCAGGATCGGCAGCCACGCGACACGCGGAATCTCCACCACGCGGCGATCGCCCAGAAACTGCGCCAGATAGCGCCTGAGCGCCGGCGCCGTGGGCTCGTCCGGAGTGCCCAGGTTGACCAGTAGTACCGCGCACCGTGCGGTTGATGCGGCGGCAGGAGATGATATGGGCGCGGATGCGGATGCGGATGCGGATGCGGATGCGGATGCGGAGGGGAAGGCGGCGTGTGGCAATGGCATGTGCTCATTGTCGCAGTCTCCCGGGGCTGAGATCGTGTTGACGATCTTCACTCGGTCTTCACACGGTCTTGCAGGCGCGGCCTCGGGTGCTCTGCTGCGTTGCAAATCCTCGCAATGGCCCGAGCCATTGCTGTGGTTTGCGGTTGGCGTTTTGCGCCTTGCGGCCCATCCCGATCCGCATCCTGCAAGCCTCGCGCTGCGATCGTCAACGCGCTCTGAGAAGGGATGCACGGATTTGTGCATGAGGAAAATCAGAACGCCCGCATTTTCAAGGGATTGGCTGACTTTTTCCTATGGCGGACTTGCGTATATTCAATCGCCCAAACCGCGCGAAACGGGCTTGCCGCTTGCATAATTTATAGCAATAGATCGAGAGTTGTTAATTGTTTTTTCGCCACTGGTAGTGCAAGCAACCAGTGCCTTGTTAGCTTGAACTGGAGAACCCCATGACGACTGAATCCAAGTGCCCCTTCCACCAAGGCAAAAACAGCGAGACCGCTGCCGAAGGCAACGGCACGACCAACCGTGACTGGTGGCCCAATCAACTGCGCGTGGATCTGCTGAGCCAGCATTCGGCCAAAAGCAATCCGCTGGGCGAAACGTTCGACTACGCGGCCGAATTCAAGAAGCTCGACTACGAAGGCGTCAAGCGCGATCTGCGTGCGCTGATGACCGATTCGCAGGATTGGTGGCCGGCCGACTTCGGCCACTACGGTCCGCAGTTCATCCGCATGGCATGGCATGCCGCAGGCACGTACCGCGTGCAGGACGGCCGTGGCGGCGCGGGTCGCGGTCAACAGCGCTTCGCCCCGCTCAACAGCTGGCCCGACAACGTGAACATCGACAAGTCGCGTCGCCTGCTCTGGCCCATCAAGCAGAAGTACGGCAACAAGATCTCGTGGGCCGACCTGATGATCCTCACCGGCAACGTCGCGCTGGAGACCATGGGCTTTCGCACCTTTGGTTTCGCCGGTGGCCGTGTCGACTCCTGGGAGCCGGATCAGGACGTGTACTGGGGCGCGGAAAAGGAATGGCTCGCCACCAGCGACAAGCCCAACAGCCGCTACAGCGGTGACCGCGATCTGGAGAACCCGCTGGCCGCAGTGCAGATGGGGCTGATCTATGTGAACCCCGAAGGCCCGGACGGCAATGGCGACCCGATCTCCGCCGCGCACGACATCCGCGATACCTTTGCCCGCATGGCGATGGACGACGAGGAAACCGTGGCCCTGATCGCCGGCGGTCACACCTTCGGCAAGACCCACGGCGCAGGCCCTGCATCGCATGTCGGCGCAGACCCGGAAGCCTCGGGCCTTGAGGCGCAAGGCCTCGGCTGGGCGAGCAGCTTCGGTTCGGGCTCGGGCGGTGACGCGATCACCTCGGGCCTTGAAGTGACCTGGACGCAGACGCCAGCCCAATGGAGCAACTTCTTCTTCGAGAACCTGTTCAAGTTCGAATGGGTGAAGGAAAAGAGCCCCGCAGGCGCCATCCAGTGGGTGGCCAAGGACGCTGGTGACGTCATCCCCGACGCCCACGGCGGCCCCAACAAGAAGCCCACCATGCTGACGACGGACATCTCGCTGCGCGTGGACCCCGCCTACGAAAAGATCTCGCGCCGCTTCCTTGAGAACCCTCAGGCCTTCGCCGAAGCGTTTGCCCGCGCATGGTTCAAGCTGACCCATCGCGACATGGGCCCGCGCTCGCGCTACGTCGGCCCGGAAGTGCCGAAGGAAGAACTGCTCTGGCAGGACGTGATTCCTGCCGTCAAGCATCCGCTCGTCAATGACTCCGACGTCGCCGCGCTCAAGGCCAAGGTGCTCGCGTCGGGCCTGAGTGTGCAGGAGCTCGTCGGCGCCGCATGGGCCTCCGCATCGACCTTCCGTGGCTCGGACAAGCGCGGAGGTGCCAACGGTGCACGCGTTCGCCTCGCGCCGCAGAAGGACTGGCAGGTCAACCAGCCCGAGCAGCTTGCCAAGGTGCTTGGCGCGCTCGAAGGCATTCAGCGCGAATTCAACAAGTCGGCCGATGGTGACAAGCGCATCTCGCTGGCAGACCTGATCGTGCTCGCAGGCAACGCCGGCGTGGAGAAGGCGGCTGCGGACGCAGGCGTGCAGGTCACCGTTCCCTTCCACGCTGGCCGTGGCGATGCGAGCGCCGAGCAGACCGATGTCGATTCGTTCAAGTTCCTTGAGCCCAAGGCGGACGGCTTCCGCAACCACCTGCAGGGCAACTTCCCGGCACCTGCAGAAGCGCTGCTGATCGACAAGGCCCAGCTGCTCACGCTGACCGCTCCGGAAATGACCGCGTTGGTCGGCGGCCTGCGCGCCATCAACATCAACACGGGTGGCAGCCAGCACGGCGTGCTGACCAAGACACCCGGCAAACTCACGAACGATTTCTTTGTGAACCTGCTCGACATGGGCACGCAGTGGAAGGCGCTGGACGACGGGAGCTACGAAGGCGTGGACCGCAAGAGCGGCGACAAGAAGTGGACCGGCACGCGCGTCGATCTGGTCTTCGGCTCCAACGCCGTCCTGCGCGCGCTGGCCGAGGTGTATGCCGAAGTCGGTGCACAGGAGAAGCTGGTCAAGGACTTCGTGGCCGCCTGGGCCAAGGTCATGGACCTGGATCGTTTTGATCTGAAGAAGTGATGACAGGGGCCGGGGCGAGAGTCTCGGGCTTTGATTCGCCAAACGCAGGAGCGCCCTTCGGGGCGCTTTTGTTTGGGCGCCTGCAATGACAGCCGACGCCCGCACATCGCGGAACATCCCTTCACGCCGGGAGATGGCGTGCAGCGGCTATCCTTGGCTCACCATGCATGAACTCGATATCTCCCGCATCCAGGCCATCACCATCGATCTGGACGACACGCTGTGGCCGGTGTGGCCGACGATCACGCGCGCCGAAGAGGTGCTGGCGCAGTGGCTGAAGCAGCATGCACCGGCCACGGCGGCGGCTTATCCGGATTCGCGTTCGCTGCGCAGGATCCGCGAGCGCATCGAGCTGGAGAGGCCGGAGCTGCGGATGGATTTGAGTGCGATGCGGCGCGAGTCGATTCGCGCGGCGCTTGAAGAAAGCGGCGACGATCCGGCTCTGGCGGAGCCTGCGTTCGAATTGTTTTTCGACGAGCGCCAGAAGGTGGTGCTGTTTGACGATGCGCTCGACACGCTGGAGTTTCTGGCTTCGCGCTATCCGGTGGTCGCGATTTCCAACGGCAATGCGGACGTGCATCGCGTGGGCATCGGACGCTTTTTCAAGGACTCGCTGAGCGCGCAGAGCTTCGGCATCGCCAAGCCCGACGTGCGTATCTTTCACGCGGGTGCCGAGCGGGCAGGGCATGCATCGGATGCGGTGCTGCACATCGGCGATGACGCGAGACTCGACGTGGTCGGCGCGCTCGACGCGGGCATGCAGACGGCATGGCTGAACATGAACGACAAGGCGTGGGAGCTGGATGCGTCCAGACCCCACGCGACGGTGACGTCACTGGCCCAACTGCGCTCCATTCTGGGTTGAGCGCACGACGCAGCCAGCCAGGTGGCCTGATGGCTTGGTGTTGCCGTTGATCAGTCCGGCTTCACGCCTGCGCGCTTGAGCACCTTCTGCCAGCGCTGTTGCTCGGTCGAAATGAACTGCGCGAACTGTGCCGGCGTGCCGCCGATGGCCTCCGCAGCATCGCCTTGCAGGCGCTTCTGGGAGTCGGGCGCCTTCACGGCCTTGGCGCATTCGACGGCGAGCCTGTCGATGTGTTCGGGCTTCATGGTGGAGGGCGCGAGCATGCCGTACCACTGCGTCATCTCGAAGCCGGGGAAGCCTTGCTCGGCGACCGTCGGCACGTCCGGAATCTGCGGCAGACGCTGGGTGGAGCCGGTGGCGATGCAGCGCACCTTGCCCGATTTGATGAACGGCAGCAGCGCGGCCGCGCCCACGGCGGCCGCATCAAGGCGGCCCGAGAGCAGGTCCTGCATCATCGGGCCGGTGCCGCGGTAGGGCACGTGCAGCATGAAGAAATCCGCCGTCATCTTGAGGTATTCGAACGCCAGATGGCCCGCGCTGCCATTGCCCGCCGAACCGTAGCTGAGCTTGCCGGGCTTCTGCTTGGCGTAGGCGATGAGCTCGCGCAGATTGTTCACCGGCACGTCGGGATGCACCACATACAGGCTCGGCACCTTGGCGAGCAGCGAAACGGGCTTGAAGTCCTTGTTCGCGTCGTAGGGCAGTTTGTCGAAAATATAGGGATTCACCGCCAGCGTGCCGATGTGGCCGAGGATCACCGTGTGCTGGTCATCCGAGCGCGCGACTTCCTGCATGGCGATGTTGCCTGCGGCGCCGGGCTTGTTGTCCACATAGACGCTCTGGCCGAGCAGCTTGGTGAGTTCGGCCGCGGTGGAGCGCGCGACGATTTCCGAGCTTCCGCCCGGCGCGAACGGCACGACGAAACGCACCGACTTGGATGGCCAGGCGGACTCCGCACGTGCCCCGGCAGGAAGCAGCCCAGCCAACGTGGAGCCACCTGCCAGGGCCAATAGGTGGCGGCGGTTGATCCGGCTCAGCGAGAGCGCGCGAACGCGGTCGCGCAGGAGTTGCTCGGGTGTGTTCATGTGGTCTCCGATGAGAGCGCTGTTGTACGTTGCCCGAAGTGTGCCGTTTCCGGCTGTCGATTGGCTGTCAGAGATGCGAGGGTTTTCGCGGGTGTGATGCTCTCGCCCCGCTCAAAACGGGATTTTCCCGGTCAGCATGTCGCGCCACATCACCCAGTCACCGCGAAAGCTCAGGAGCGGGCGCTTGAAGCTCGCGGGGCGATTCTTCTCGAAGACAAAATGGCCGACCCAGGCAAAGCCGTAGCCGCAGAAAATGGCGGCCAGCAGATACCAGAGATGGCCGGTGACGACGAGGCCGATCAGGCACAGCAGCGAGAGCGAGGTGCCGACGAAATGCAGGCGGCGGCAGGTGCGGTCGCTGTGTTCCTGAAGATAGAAAGGGTAGAACTCCGCGAAGGACTTGAACTCGCGAGGGTCGACCGAAGACTTGCCGGAAGAGCGGCCGGAGGGGGATGCGGGAGACATGCCGGACTCCTTTCAGAAAAGGGTCTCTTGTCTCCAGATTTATACGCCCGGTTCAGACGGATGGTCCAAACCGGACAGATTTCAGGGGATTGAGCCGGCTCTCACCGCGCAAGGAAGTCGCGGATCGCGAACAGCGTTTCGTCGGGCGCTTCGGTCATCTGGTTGTGGCCGCTCGGGAGCTTGGCGAGGCTGACCTGCTTGCCCGCCGCCTTCGCGGCATCCATGAGACTTTTGGCGGCCTTGGGCGGCGTCATCTGGTCCTGATCACCCAGCGCGAACAGCACCGGGCAGGCGAGGGCGGCCATCGCGGCGTCGCCGCCTGCATAGCTGTCGCAGGCCTTGAAGCCGGTGTAGAGCAGATTGACGTCACCGTTGCTCGCCAGCACGCGGCGACCAAGCGCCTTGCCCGCGCCGAACACCCAGCTGCCCGCGCCATTGGGTGGCGAAAGCGTGGCGCGTGAGAACACGTTGATCATCTCGATGGCTTGCTCCGGCGCCTTCACGGCGGAGTCGAGCAGTGCCGGCGAAACTTTCATCGGCGCCGCCGTGCCCACCAGCACCAGATGGCTCACGCGTTCGCCAAGCTGCGCCGCCGCCTGCATGGCGATCAGGCTGCCCCAGCTGTGACCGATGAGCGCCGCCTTCTGCAGGCCTTGGGCATCCATCAGCTGACCGATGAAGGTGGCGGCTTCTTCCACGCTTTCGGGTGCCTTGCCGCCGCTCTTGCAATGGCCCGGCAGGTCGATGGCCAGCACATTCCAGCCATGATTGGCCATGTAGCGGCTCTGCAGCGCCCATACGCTGTGGTCGCAGAGCACGCCGTGGATGAAGATGGCGGTGGGCTTGGTGGCGTCGAATGCCTTGCCGCCGGTGTAGGCGTAAATCGGGGCGCCATGGACATTGATGTGCATGTGCGGGTCTCCTCAGGAAGTCGGGGAATCTGTTCGGCTGTGGTTTTGTCGGCGTGGAGTTTCAGGCCGCCTTTTCGGCAGCCTTCAGGGCGCGCTTCAAATCGTCGATCAGATCGTCCGCGTCTTCCAGACCGATGGACAGGCGGATCGTGCCCTGGCTGATGCCGGCTTGCGCGAGCGCCTCGTCGGTCATGCGGAAATGCGTGGTGCTGGCGGGGTGGATCACCAGCGAGCGGCAGTCTCCCACGTTGGCCAGGTGGCTGAAGACCTTGAGCGTCTCGATGAACTTCTTGCCCTGATTGCGGTTGCCGTTGATGTCGAAGCTGAACACCGAGCCCGCGCCGCGTGGCAGCAGCTTCTTGGCGAGCGCGTGTGACGAGTGCGTCTCCAGCATCGGGTGGCCGACGCGGCTGACCAGCGGATGGCTGGCGAGGAACTGCACCACCTTTTCGGTGTTGCGCATGTGACGTTCCATGCGCAGCGGCAGCGTCTCGATGCCCTGCAGAATCAGCCACGCGGTGTGCGGGCTCATGCAGGCGCCGAAGTCCCGCAGGCCCTCGCGGCGGGCGCGCAGCAGGAAGGCGCCGGTGGTGCTTTCCTCGCTGAAGACCATGTTGTGAAAGCCGTCGTAGGCCTCGGTCAACTCGGGGAATTTGCCGGACTTCTCCCAGTCGAAGCTGCCGCCGTCGACCACGATGCCGCCGACCACGGTGCCGTGGCCCGAGAGGAACTTGGTGGCCGAGTGGTAGACGATGTCCGCTCCATGCTCGAAGGGCTTGATCAGCCACGGCGAGGTCAGCGTCGAGTCGACCAGCAGCGGCACGCCCGCGTCATGCGCGATCTGCGAGATGGTGGGGATGTCGAGCACGTCAAGGCCCGGATTGCCCACGGTTTCGCCGAAGAACAGCTTGGTGTTGGGACGCACGGCGGCCTTCCAGCCGTCGATGTCGCCGGGCTTGACGAAGGTGGTTTCGATGCCGAAGCGCGCGAGCGTGTAGTGCAGCAGGTTCTGGCTGCCGCCGTAGAGCGCGGTGCTGGCGACGATGTGGCTGCCCGCGCCCATCAGCGTGGCGATCGACAGATGCAGCGCGGCCTGGCCGCTGGCCACGGCAATCGCGCCGACGCCGCCTTCGAGCGCCGACACGCGCTGCTCGAGCACCGCGTTGGTGGGATTGCTGATGCGGCTGTAGAC
This sequence comes from Diaphorobacter caeni, assembly GCF_015354245.1. Taxonomy (GTDB): domain Bacteria; phylum Pseudomonadota; class Gammaproteobacteria; order Burkholderiales; family Burkholderiaceae_C; genus Diaphorobacter_A; species Diaphorobacter_A caeni. The sequence continues at coordinate 568,010 of NZ_JADKYZ010000003.1, read as the reverse complement.
ATGGCCGGGGCGTTCGAGGTTGAACAGGCTGGCCGCGTGGTCGCTTGATTCGAACACGAACGAGGTCGTCAGATGGATCGGAACCGCGCGCGCGCCGGTGGCAGGGTCGGGCTGCGTGCCCGCGTGCAAGGACAGCGTGTCGAAGCCGGGGTCTGAATATCCGGGCATTCATGTCTCCAAAGTGGTGCAAGTGCCCACAATTGTGGGCTATATTTCGTGAGGAAACGGCCTGTGCGCGCCTCATGCGTAGCAGGCCCTAAGGAGATACCCCATGAAAGTCAGCGATATCCTTCGCGTCAAAGGCAATACGCTTTACACCGTCACCCCCGATGAACCTCTGGCGAAGGCCGTCGAGGTCATGTCCGAGAAGGACATCGGCTCGCTCGTCGTGATGGAGCATGGCGACCTGGTGGGCATGCTCACCTTCCGCGAAGTGATCCAGGCGCTGCAGAAGAATGGCGGCAGCGTTGGCACCATGCTCGTTCGCAAGGCCATGGATGACGCGCCGCTGACCTGCACGCTCGAGACCGACATGGACGAGGTGCGCCGCATGATGCTCAACCGCCATGCCCGCTACATGCCGGTGATGGACAAGCGCATGCTTATGGGCGTGGTGAGCTTCTACGACGTGGCCAAGGCCGTGGTGGACAGCCAGAACTTCGAGAACAAGCTGCTCAAGGCGTATATCCGCGACTGGCCGGAGCAGAACGAATCCGCGTGAGCCGTCAGATCAGGCGGCCTGCGTGTTGGCGAAGTCCGCTTCTCTGCCCCGCCTGCCCAACTGCATGAGCGCGTCGCGCACCCGCGCCGACAGCGGGGCTTCCACGGCATAGTGGAACAGCGCGCCGGCTCCGATGCCGCAGGCAAGGTGGATCGCAAAGCCCACCCAGTCACGCGTGCTGGCGTTTTGAATGTTCAGCCAGGCGCTGACCTGCGCGGCCGCCATGAACCCCAGTTTGTGCGTGAGGTAGATCGAGTAGGAGATCGTGCCCAGCCATACCAGCCAGCGCGCGACGGGTAGCCGCACTGCCTTGCTCGCGAGCGCGACCAGCATGAAGATCGCGAAGACCGTGAGCCCACCGTATTCAATCGTCGGGCCGTAGAGCGTGGCGGTGTGCGTCTCGGGAATGGCGATGAATGCCATTCCTGCGGCGGCGATCATGCAATACGCCACCGGGCGCTTGGGCTGCGTCCAGTCGCGGGTGTAGAGCCAACCGGCCACCAATCCCAGCACGAATTCCCAGACCATCGGATTGATCGCCAGATTCAGATAGTGGCTCTGCGCGATGGCGCTCTGGTGGTAGAACGAGAAATTCCATTCCTGAGTCAACAACGGGTACAGCACCAGACCCGGCGCGAGCAGGGCGGCGACGATCCACCAGCGCCATTTCCGCGAGAACAGCGAAACCGCTATCACCACGTAGAAGTACGCCTCGAAGCACAAAGTCCATGCCACATCCACCGGCAGCCGGAAGAACTCGGACGCCTTGGCGCTGACCGGGCGAAAGACAAGCTGGCTGGCCACGTCGGCGAAATAGGTGGACGGGAAGGCTCCAGCCTTCTGCCAGGCGAGTCCCAGGTAGATCAGGCTGACCACGCAGAACAGCGGCCAGATGCGCGCGAAGCGTTTGATCGCGAAGTCGGCCACGTAGCGCGGCGAGCCGTCGCAGCCGCGCGTGGTCAGGAACATGATGAAGCCGCTGATCACGAAGAACAGGTCCACGCCGAGCGCTCCGTGGGCGAAATACTCCCACGCGAGTTCCTTGTGGGCGGGTTGGGCCAGCGTCCAGCCAGCGTGCGTGATGACGACGGCCACGGCGGCAAGGCCGCGCAGTGCCTGCAGCCAGTCAATGGTTGCGTGGGTGCGGGAGACGGACATGACGGAGAAAAACGCGCGGTTCGCTGTGGTTCGGCTTGGTTTGGGCTTCAGCCCACTTCTTGCGCAACGGGGCTCACACGCGCGAAGGCGCACACGGCGCCCGCATGGCGCGGTCTCGCGCTTTGCGGGGCGAAGTCAGCAAGGGAAGACGAGAGCTCGGCTGATCGAAAACGCCTGCAGCGTGCTGCAGACGGCTCATATTTTATCAATTCAAATGTAAGGAATTTATTATTTATGTCGCTGAAATCGTCAATGCGTTCTCAGGGTTTCAGCGAAAGCGGATCACGCGCCCGGTTGCGATCTCTTCCGGCTGGGTGGGCGACCCATCGTGCGGAGGGCTGGCGCGTGGCCGGATGAGTTGGCCGCTTTGCACCTGTTCGGCGGCATGGGCGATCCACCCCACGGTTCGGCCGAGCGCGAACAGCAGAAAGGCGGCGCCGCGCGGCAGCCCAAGGCCGCGCTGCACGGCGACCAGCGCGTAGTCGAGGCTGGGGTGCAGCCCCGTCTGCACGAGTACCGAGCGGGTCAGGCGTGCGGCGTCCGCCTGCGGCGGCAGAGCGGCGAGCAGCGCGCGGCTGCGTGGATCGCCCTGCGGATAGAGCGGGTGACCGAATCCCGCGCAGTAACTGGGTGTCTGGCCGGTCTGAGTCTCGTGCAGCAGGCGCTGCAGGCTGGGTGCGAGCGTCCGTGGGTTGGTGGCCTGGGCGTGCCACTCGTCCCAGTTCCTCTCGATCAACGCGGTCATTCCGCCATGCCGGGCTCCCGACAGAGCGGCCAGACCCGCACCGAGACTGGCGTGCAGGCTTGCCCCCGTTGACGCGACGACGCGTACGGTGAAGGTCGATGCGTTGAGTTCATGGTCCGCACAGAGCACGAGCGCGCGGCGCAGCACGTCGGTGGCGGCATCGCTCAGATGCCAGTGGCGTTGGAGACGTTGATGCACCGGCGTTGCGTCATCCTGCGGGGACGGCCACCGGCCGAGCAGGACGGAGCACATCGCTTGAACAAAGCGCATCCGCTGGGCAAAGCCCGTTGGCGCGCATTGCGTCAGCGACGGCGGCGCCTGAAACCACAGGGAGAGCGCCCGATCCGCTTCAGGGAGGTCGCAGGACGCGCCATCCGTGTTTTGCGATGCTTGCGTGGTGACGGACGGCGGGCAGCCATCGCCCTGCCAGAGCAGCGCGGCGGCCGCCTCGAGCGAGGCAACGTCGGCGAGCGCGACGGCGTTCTGGCCTCGGTAGAAGAACTGTCCTTCGTGGACCCGTGTGATCGCCGAGGACAGCACGGCCTGGCCCCAATCGAGCGCGGAATGAGCCAGCTTGGTGGGGTTGCGGATGGCTGCCCGCTGGCGGGCAAGGCGCGAGACGTCCGACAGCAGGTAGCTGCTGCCCCGGTGCTGCGGCAGGCGCTGCGCGCGCAGCAGCCCGCGGCTGACATAGCTGTAGAGGCTCGCGCGTTTGACGCCCAGCATGGCGGCCGCTTCCTCGGCGGAGATCCACGGGCAGTCGGCGGGCGCGTCGTGTGTGCTGGCGGGCATGGCGCATTATCGGGTGGCTTGGGCACGACGTGAACGGACCGCGTTGATTGGCCCGATCAAGATTGACCCGCCCTGGGCGCGGCTGCTGCAATCAGGCATCTGATGGTTTTGTGGGGGCTTGCGATGCATGTGACGACGTATTCGAACTGCGGCGCGGACGACAGTCTTGCCGAACTGTGGCGACAAGCCGCTCTCCCGATGAACGCTCTGGAGCGCGCGCGGCTGCACGGCAAGGCCTGCGGTTTTGAGAGCAGTTTTGCGGTCGATGTGGCGGCGCAATCGGCGATTGCCGCATCGGCACTGGCCGCGACGGAAATCGACCGCCTGCGGATGCCGGGCATCGATGCGCAACGGGTCAGCGTGGACGTGCAGCATGCGCTGGCCGAGACCAGCGGCTATTTCACGCTGAACGGCGAGCGCCCGCCGGTCTGGGCGGCGATCTCGGGGCTGTATGCCTGTGGCGGCGCATTGGAACGTTCAGGGCGCTCAGGGCGTCCGGGGCATGTGCGGATTCATGCCAACTTTGCGCACCACCGTGATGGTGTGCTGCGGCTGTTGGGTTTGCCGGAGGGCGAGGGCACGACGCGCGCGCAGGTTCAGGAGGCGCTTGCGCACTGGGATGCTGTGGATTTCGAGACGCGGGCCACCCAGGCGGGGCTGGTGGTGGCCGCAGCGCGCAGCGCCGCGCAGTGGCAGTCCAGCGCCATGCATGCGGCGGTTGCGGCGCAGCCGCTCGTCGGCATCACCCGGATCGGCGACGCCGCGCCGCGCGTCTGGCCCACCAGAAAGGTGGACGGACGGCCGCTCGCTGGCGTGAGGGTGCTTGATCTCACCCGCATTCTGGCCGGTCCGGTCTGCGCCCGCACGCTCGCGGCCCATGGCGCGGAGGTGCTGATGGTCAATTCGCCGCACTTGCCCAACATCGAGGCGATTGCCGACGTGAGCCGCGGCAAGCGCTCGACTTTGCTCGATTTGAAGAGCGATGCGGGACGCCTCGCGCTGCGTGACCTGTTGTCCGATGCGCATGTGTTTGTGCAGGGTTACCGGCCGGGCGGGCTTGAGCGGCTCGGGTTCGGCGTGGAGGAAGTGGCGCGGCTGCGGCCCGGCATCGTTCATGCGAGCCTGTCTGCCTATGGCCGCAGCGGTCCATGGGCAGACAAGCGCGGTTTTGATTCGCTGGTGCAGATCGTGAGCGGTCTCAACAGTGACGAAGCGGCCGCTTTCCATGGTGCGGAACCGCGTGCGTTGCCGATGCAGATTCTGGATTACTGTGCCGGGTTCCTGCTGGCGTTCGGCGTGCAGACGGCACTCATGCGACAGGCGGAGCAGGGCGGAAGCTGGCACGTGGAGGTGTCGCTTGCCCGGGTGGCCGAATGGCTCAGGAGTCTGGGGCGCAGGACGGTGGAGCCGCAGACTGCGGCTGCAACGGTCGACATGCTGGTCGCGCCGTGGCTCGTGCGCTCGGCCAGCGGGTTTGGCGAGCTCGTCGCCGTGTCGCACAGCGCGCGACTCTCGCGCTCGCCCACCGACTACCCACGCGCGGCGGTGCCGCCCGGAACCGATCAGCCTGTCTGGGCATGATGCTTCGGGCGATAATGCACGACTTATGAGCGGCAACACACTTGGTACCCTTTTCTGCGTCACCAACTTTGGTGAATCCCATGGTCCGGCCATTGGCTGCGTGATTGACGGCTGCCCTCCCGGCATGTCGCTCACCGAGGCCGACATCCAGCTCGATCTGGACCGTCGCCGCCCCGGCACCAGCCGCCACGTCACCCAGCGCAGCGAGGCCGATGCGGTCGAGATCCTCTCTGGCGTCTACGAGGGCAAGACCACGGGCACGCCGATTGCGCTGCTGATCCGCAATACCGATCAGCGCAGCAAGGACTACTCCAACATCGCCCAGAGCTTCCGCCCCGGTCATGCGGACTACACCTATTTCCAGAAGTACGGCATCCGCGATCCGCGCGGCGGCGGTCGTTCTTCAGCGCGCCTCACGGCACCGACCGTGGCGGCCGGAGCCGTGGCCAAGAAGTGGCTCAAGGAAAAATACGGCGCCGAATTCCGCGCCTGCATGACCCAGATCGGCGAGCTGGAAATCCCGTTCGAGAGCTGGGACCATGTGCCCAACAATCCGTTCTTCGCGCCCGTCGCCAACGTGCAGGCCTACGAAGACTACATGGACGCGCTGCGCAAGTCCGGCGATTCCTGCGGTGCCAAGGTGCGCGTGCAGGCCACGGGCGTGCCGGTGGGGCTGGGCGAGCCGCTGTATGACAAGCTCGATGCCGACATCGCCCATGTGATGATGGGTCTGAACGCGGTGAAGGCCGTGGAGATCGGCGCGGGTTTCGAGAGCGTGGTGCAGCGCGGCACGACGCACGGCGATTCGCTGTCGCCAGAGGGTTTCGAGAGCAACAACGCGGGTGGCATTCTGGGCGGGATCAGCTCGGGGCAGGACATCGAGGTGACCATCGCCATCAAGCCGACGAGCTCCATCATCAGCCCGCGCAATTCGATCAACACGCTGGGCGAGACGGTCGAGGTGATCACCAAGGGCCGTCATGATCCCTGCGTCGGCATCCGCGCCGCGCCCATCGCCGAAGCGCTGCTGGCGCTGGTGATCATGGACCATGCGCTGCGCCATCGCGGTCAGTGCGGCGACGTGAATTCCGGCCTCGCACCGATTCCATCCAGCAACCAGCGCTGAAGCGGTCCGGTGGCCTGTCCGGTTCTGTTGATGGCCGCCCCGGCCTCGGGGCAGGGCAAGACCACGATCACGGCCGCACTCGCGCATCTTCTGCACTCGCGCGGCAAGCGGGTGCAGGTGTTCAAGTGCGGGCCTGATTTTCTCGATCCGACCTGGCTGGCGCTTGCAAGCGGCCAGCCCGTGGACAACATCGATCTCGCGATGTGCGGCAGGGCCGACGTGGCCCGTCGTCTCGCGCACGCGACCAGGCACAACGACGTGGTGCTGATCGAGGGCGTGATGGGACTGTTCGACGGCGCGCGCAGCGCGGCCGACATCGCCGCGCTGTGGAATCTGCCGATCCTGCTCGTGATCGACTCCTCATCGATGGCCGAGACCTTCGGTGCCGTGGCCTTTGGTTTGGCGCACTATCGTCCCGGCCTGCGCATCGCGGGCGTGCTCGCCAACCGCGTCGCGAGCGAGCGCCACTCCGAACTGCTGCGCAGAAGCATGCCTGCCGACGTGCCATGGCTCGGTCAGGTGATGCGCCAGCACAAGGAGCAGGCTCCCATTCCGTCGCGTCACCTCGGGCTGGTCGCGGCGGATGAAATGGACGACGGACTCGCGCGCATCGCGCAGGTGGCCGAGTCGCTGGCGCAATCCGATCTGGGGCGGCTTGAATGGGCGCAATGGCAGCAGCGCTGGGGCGTGGAGATGAGCGCGTCGGTGGAGCTTGCGCCCACGCGCTTGCTTGAAGGGCGGCGCATCGCGATTGCGCGTGACGCGGCCTTTCGCTTCATCTACCCGGCCAACATCGCGTTCCTTGAGGAGCAGGGGGCGATGCTGCGGTACTTCTCGCCGCTGGCTGGCGATGAACTGCCCGAATGCGATGCGCTCTGGCTGCCCGGTGGCTATCCGGAGCTGCATGCCGAAAAGTTGGGTGCATGTCAGCCGCTGGCCGAATCCATCCGCCAGCATTGGCACGCGGGAAAACCCATCTGGGCCGAGTGCGGCGGCATGCTTGCGCTGATGCAGGAGCTGCACTGGCCGTCGAAAGCATTGCGTACGCCGCTTCTGGGTGTGATTCCCGGCGTGGTCACTCAGCATGACCGCCTGCGCGGCCTCGGCATGCAGGCATGGCAGGGCCCTTGGGGCATGCTGCGCGGCCACGGCTTTCACTACTCGACATGCGAAACCAGCCTGCCGGTGGTGGGGCACACGCAGCGCCTGCTTGATGAAGACCGGGTCGATGCCGCGACGCAGCTTGAGTCCGTCTACGCGCAGGGCTCGCTGCGCATGAGCTATTTCCATGCGTGGTTTGCGTCGAATCCGGTGGCGGCTGCGGGGTTGTTTCTGCCTTGAGCCATGATCCCTCGGACGCTTGAGTCGTTGGGGCGTGCGTGCCGCCGGGCTTTTCAATACAGGAGTGGAGTCGTCATGTGGGTGCGCCGTGGCTTGCTTTGGAGCTGTCTCTGTTGGGGGGGGTGCTGTCAGCGTGTGGTGGCAGCGGCGGCAAGTTGCCCTCCGAAATGGAAATCACCCTTCTGGGCTTCAATGACTTTCACGGACATCTGGAGCCGCCGGGAGTGGCGGTCACGGCAACAGGCGCCAGTGGCAAGAGCGTTGCGGTGCCTGCGGGAGGCGCGGCCTATCTGGCGGGTGCCATCGCCGCACGGCGCAGCGCGAACAAGCACACGGCGGTGGTGACGGCGGGCGACATGGTGGGTGCCTCGCCCATGGTCTCCTCACTGTTTCTCGATGAGCCCACGGTGGAGGCGCTCAACCTGATGGGGGTGGACTTTTCGGCAACCGGCAATCATGAATACGACCAAGGGTCGCAAGAGCTGCTGCGACTGCAGAACGGTGGGTGCGAGAAGTTCACGGCCAAGCAGCCGTGCCAGATCAGCAAGCCGTTCAAGGGGGCGCAATTCCCGTTTCTTGCGGCCAATACGCTGCGCGCCGATGGCACTTCGCTGCTGCAGGGCACCGGGGTGAAATTCTTCGAGGAAAACGGTGCGCGCATCGGCGTGGGCTTCATCGGCATGACGCTCAGGACCACGCCGCGCATGGTGCGGCCCAGCGGCGTTGCGGGGCTGAGTTTCGCGGACGAGGCGGACACTGCCAACCGGCTGATTCCCGCTTTGCGGGCACAGGGCGCGGATGTGATCGTGGTGCTGATCCATGAGGGCGGCTATGCCACATCCGGTCTGCAGGATGCGAGCTGCGCCGGACTGTCCGGCGACATCCTGCCGATTCTCGACAGGCTGTCGCCTGATGTCGATGTCGTCATCTCGGGGCATACGCATCAAGCGTATCTGTGTGACTACCGGCGGGTCAATCCGTCCAAGCCGTTTCTGCTCACCAGCGCAGGGCGGTACGGAACCCTGCTCACCGAGGTGCAGCTCAAGGTGGACACAGGCTCACGCAAGGTCATGCACAAATCGGCGCGGCAGATCATCGTGCAGGGGGAGGCCATTGCCAGCGGCAGCGGCAAAGTACCGTTGCAGCCCGAATTTCCCGTGTTCGGGGCCGATGCCGCAGTGAGTCAATTGGTTTCCACCTATCACTCGTCGGTGGCGCCGCTGGCCGCGCAGGCCTCGGGCGTGTTGATGGGCGGCGCATCCCGCACGCCCGGCAAGGCGGGGGAGCGCGTGCTGGGGCGACTGGTGGCGGATTCCATGCTCTACGCCACGCACGATCTCGCATCGGGCGGAGCGCAGATCGCGTTCACGAACCCGGGCGGCGTGCGTGCGGACCTGCTGCCTGATGCGGCGACGGGCGTGGTCACCTATGGGCAGCTCTACGCGGTATTGCCTTTCGGCAACAACCTGGTCGTGGCCAGCTTTACCGGCGAGCAGATCCAGCGCTTGCTGGAGCAGCAGTTCGCAAGCGGGACGAATACGGTGACTCAGCCGCGCATCCTGCAGGTCTCACGCGGTTTCAGCTACGGCTTCGATCTGAGCGGACCAGCGGGGCAGCGCATTGTCGACATGCGGCTCGATGGTGCGCCGATCCAGATGACGGAAACGTATCGGATCGCGATCCAGAGTTACTTGAGCACGGGAGGTGACAACTTCTCGGTGTTCACCGAAGGCAAGGATGTCATGGGCGGCATGCTCGACCTGGATGCCCTGGTCGCCTATGTGGGCGAGGGAACGGCGCAGCAGCCGCTGGCGTTGCCATTGGCGGCGCGAATCGAGCGCCTGGATTGATTCGAATCGAGGCGAAGCGAAGCGAAGGATGTGCGGAGCGCTATTTCTGCGGCCGCACTTCATCCACCAGCGCCCGGAAGTCATCGATGTCTTCAAAGCTGCGGTAGACGCTTGCAAAACGGATGTAGGCGACCTTGTCGAGCTTTTTGAGCTCGCGCATCACCAGTTCGCCAAGACGGGCGGAGAGAACCTCGCGCTGTCCGAGGTTGAGCAGCTTCTCTTCGATGCGCTCAATGGCGGAATCGATCTGCTCCACGCTCACGGGTCGCTTGCGCAGCGCGAGCTTGAAGGATCCGTGCAGCTTCTGATGGTCAAACTCCACGCGCCGGCCGTCCTTCTTGACGATGGCCGGGAAGTTGACCTCGGGGCGCTCATAAGTGGTGAAGCGCTTGTCACACGCCGCGCAGCGGCGGCGGCGGCGAATGAAATCCCCATCTTCGGACACACGGGTTTCCGAAACCTGGGTTTCCGGGTGACCGCAGAAGGGGCATTTCATGTCAGTGACGTGGCTGGTGGCGAATCAACGGTAGACCGGGAAACGCGAAGTCAGCGCGTGGACCTTCTCGCGCACGGCGGCGATGTTCGCCTCGTCACGCGGGTTGTCCAGCACGTCGGCGATCAGGTTGGCGGTGATGCGCGCTTCTTCTTCCTTGAAACCGCGTGTCGTCATCGCTGGCGAGCCGATGCGGATGCCGCTGGTGACCATGGGCTTTTCCGGATCGTTCGGGATCGAGTTCTTGTTGATGGTCATGTGGGCGGCGCCCAGCACGGCTTCGGCTTCCTTGCCCGTGATGCCCTTGGCGCGCAGGTCGACCAGCATCAGGTGGCTTTGCGTTCCGCCGCTGATGATGCGCAGACCGCGTGCGGTCAGCACTTCGGCGATGACCTTGGCATTGAGCTTGACCTGCTTCGCATAGTCCTTGAACTCCGGCGACAGGGCTTCCTTGAACGCGACGGCCTTGGCGGCGATCACGTGCATCAGCGGGCCACCTTGCAGGCCGGGGAACACGGCGCTGTTGATGGCCTTTTCATGCTCGGCCTTCATCAGGATCACGCCGCCACGTGGGCCGCGCAGGCTCTTGTGGGTGGTGGTGGTCACGACGTCGGCATGGGGAACCGGGTTGGGGTACTGGCCACCGGCGATAAGGCCAGCGTAGTGGGCCATGTCCACCATGAAGATCGCGCCGACTTCCTTGGCGACCTTGGCGAAGCGGGCGAAATCGATCTCCAGCGAATAGGCGCTGGCACCGGCCACGATCAGCTTGGGCTTGTGCTCGCGGGCGAGCGCTTCCATCTTGTCGTAGTCGATTTCTTCCTTGGCGTTCAGGCCGTAGGACACGACGTTGAACCACTTGCCGGACATGTTCAGCGGCATGCCGTGGGTCAGGTGACCGCCTTCGGCCAGGCTCATGCCCATGATGGTGTCGCCGGGCTTGAGGAAGGCGAGGAACACGGCTTCGTTGGCCGATGCGCCGCAGTGCGGTTGCACGTTGGCGGCGTCAGCGCCGAACAGTTCCTTCACGCGGTCGATGGCCAGCTTCTCGGCGATGTCCACGAACTCGCAGCCGCCGTAGTAACGCTTGCCTGGATAGCCTTCGGCGTACTTGTTGGTGAGTTGCGTGCCCTGCGCCCACATGGCTGCGGGGGAGGCGTAGTTTTCGCTGGCGATCAGCTCGATGTGCTGTTCCTGGCGCTGGTTTTCAGCCTGGATGGCGGCAAAGAGTTCGGGATCGGTCTGTTCGACAAGAATATTGCGTTGATACATGGCAGTCCTATGCGGTGGAAGTCCCTTGCGCGTCGAATGACGACAAGAGCTGCCCAGGCGAACGGCTGAACGCAGCAGGCTCACACAATGAATACGAACCCAAGGCCTGTGCGGCACGCTTCCCAGTGGTTTGCAGGAGGGAATCACCTCCTGGCATGATCCACGTCAGCGGCGAGACTACTCGAAAGAAGAATCGATCAGCCCCGCGCCTATCGCCAGTCGCGTACTGCGTTAGTGTAACTGACTGGAGACGCGTTGACCTTGAACTCAGTGGCCGAGCAAGGCCACTTTTTCCGAGCTCTGCGCAGGGGCTTCGGATTCGATGGTCGTAGCCGGCGCGCTGGCGGGAACTGGAGCCGGCGCATCGGCTGCAGCAGGTGTCGTGACCTTGGTGGACAGCATCGGAGACGCCGCTGGCTTGGGCGCAGTCGGCATCGGTGCGGGAGTCACCGCCGTGGTCGAGACGTTCTGGCCGTTGGCGACCTGACGCAGGCGGAAATGCTCCGACAGCACCTTGGTGGCATAGCCACCGTCGTCGGGCAGATTGGCGGCGCCAACGTAATAGCGCAGGCCGCCTTCCAGCGAGCCGGCACGTGCGATGCATTCCTGCAGCACCTTGACGCCGACGCGCATGTTCGTCACAGGGTCGAACGCCGCGTGGTTGCCGCCGAAATCGTCGTACTTGTCGTTGTGCACGCGGGTCATCACCTGCATGAGTCCCTGGGCGCCAACGGAGCTCTGCGCGAAGGGATTGAAGCTCGACTCGATGGCCATGATGGCCAGAATCAGCGTCGGGTCGAGCTTGGTGCGCGAACCGATGGAATAGGCCTCGGAGACCAGCGCTGCAATCGGCTCTGGCGCAACGCGGTATTTCTTGCTCAGCCAGAACGCCACCTTGGCCTGCTCGCGAGGGAGGTCCTTGGGGTTGGCGGCGGTGGCGCGATCCACGGCGCCGGGCTCGATGGGGGAGCCGACGGAGGCGACGTGGCGCTCGAACAGCCAGGTGCGCAGATGCTCTTCACCCTGGTCGCGCAGATCCGGACGGGCGGCCAGCGTGATGCACACGCAGGCGACACCAAGACCCAGCAGCGCGAAGCTGCTGTGGGTGAGTTCCATGAATCCGTCGGCGACGTCCGAAGTGAATGTGCGTATGCCCGCAAGCATCGTTCCTGAAGCTGTCACAAGCTTTCCTTTCTCGAGTTGAAGAATTTCCTGATTCAAGGATGGGCGTCGTCATCACGCGCAGTCCTTACCAGGCTTCTTCGCCTGGATGGGGGTCAAGTTCCGATCTGGCTTGCACGCACATGGTCGTGGGCGAGGAAAGATGAACTGACTGGAGCCGACATTGGCAACAGGGTGCGGGCTGGGGTTAACCCGCTTTTTGAGTGAATGGCGGATTCTAGAAGCTCTCTAAATTCTAGGTCAACACTAAAAAACACGGTTGTTAGAATTTTATTGTCTAATAAAGACTGTGTATTTCAACAGTTTTTAGCGTTTGCGGGGCTCGGTGTGGGAAAAGTTGCGGACCGAAACGGTTCGCGAAAAACGTACGAAAACGAAACTTTCAATCGACAATGATTTTCAATTGATAGAAAAGTCTGGCAATCGGGGTGATGTGGGCGTAGATTTGAGTTGCCTGCTTGATGCAGTGCATCGCTGGATGGATCAGCTTTTGTTTCGGGTGTCGGCATGCAGTGCCCCCTGTATCAAACCAGTCCAGAAAGCCTCTTTGAGAGCAATCTCTTGCTCTCTGCTCCGGGGACGCAACTCTCCCTGGCAGCAAAATGATGGCAAGGACCGTTGTGTCAGCCGTCGAGCCCGGTGATCGGTTTTGCTGATCATCGGGCTTACTTGTTTCTGGGCTCCGCCGAGTGCAGCCAGTGATGCCAAGGTCAGTCGCGACGATTTCGCCGCTCAAGTCGATGGATCAGTGCACTTTTGCGCTTGTTTACAAAACAGGAGCTTCGATTTCTGATGCAATCACGGTATGACATCAGAGAGCAGTGCAGCAAGCGCGTCCAAATCCCCGCTTGCCATCTTCAAAAGCAACAAATGGCTCAGGCGCATCGTCTGGTTCGTGATCTCGGTCCTGTTGCTCGGGGTGATTCTTTGGCTTGCCGTGCCGCCGCTGTTGCGCAGCAACGTGGAGCGTTATGGCTCGGAGTTTCTGGGCCGTCAGGTCAAGGTGGGCGAGGTGCAGTTCAAACCCTGGGCATTGCAGCTCTCGGTGCACGATCTTTCCATCGCAAGTGCGGATGGCGCTTCCAGCCAGGTGGAGGTGGGGCGCATATATATAGATGCGGCTCTGCAGTCCTTGGTGAAACTGGCGCCGGTGCTCGATGCCATCGAGGTCGACGCACCCAGAGTGCGCGTGGCCCATGTGGCCGAGGGGCAGTTCGATTTCGACGACATCCTCAAGCGCATCGCGGAGCGACCCAAGGCGCCTGATGAAACACCTGGCGACCCGCCGCACTTTGCGCTCTACAACATCGTGCTGCGCGATGTCGCGGTGGAGTTCGATGATCGTGTCGTCGGCCGCAAGCAGAATCTCGACAGGCTCGATCTGAGCATTCCGTTCCTGAGCAATCTGAATGCGGATCGTCAGGTCAAGGTCACGCCACGTCTGGCGTTCACGCTCAACGGCAGCCCGTTCGAGTCTTCGGGGCAGGCGACACCGTTCGCCGATACGCGGCAGGCAAATGCGAATTTCAAGATCGATGGTTTTGATCTTGCGCCGTTTGCGGTCTATCTGCCCCCATCCGTGCCGGTGCGGCTCAACGCTGGTCTGCTGGATGCCGATCTGCAACTCGCCTTCGAGCAGAAGGACAGCGCCAAGGTCGGCGTGAGCGGCAAGCTCGCGCTGCGCGAGGTCAAGGTGTCGGACGCGAAGTCGCAGGAACTGGCCGCGTTCGACAAGCTCGACCTGGCGCTGGCCGATGTGCAGCCGCTCAAGGGCGTGGTGCATGTCGCGTCCGTGCAGTGGGACAAGCCACGTTTTGCGCTGCGCCGAGACAAGAACGGGCAACTCGAGATCCCCGGCATGGCGGCTTCCGAGGAGAAATCCGCCGCACCGAAGGCTGGAGAGTCTTCTGCAGCAGATGCCCAGTCCAGCGGTTCGCCGACGCCCACGACTGGCGCGCAGACCGAGTGGAATGTGCAGATCGACCATGTGGGTCTGCGCAACGGCACCATCGACTGGCGCGATCAGGCGGTTGCGGGCGAGGCGGCGCATTTCAATTTGCAGAATCTGCAGTTGGATGCCAAGCCCCTTCTCTGGCCGATGAAGCAGCCGGTGCAGTTCTCCGGCAAGACCGACATCACGCCGCTGGACGCGGCTGGCAATGCCGTCAAGACGCCGGCCACGCTGGGCTTTGATGGCAGTGCGGATCTGCAGCAGGCCAAGGTTGCGGCCAGCCTGCGGGGTCTGCCGCTTGACTGGGCGACGCCGTATCTGGCGGGCATCGTGGCGGCGCGGGTAGGAGGGCAGCTTGATCTGGACCTCGGTGTCGCACGCAATGGCGACCGCCTGGTCGCCAGCGTCGGGCAGGGCACGCTCAAGGACGTGGCGCTGACCTGCACCGCCACCGGCGAACGCTGCCGCACGCTGGCTGCAGCGGGCATCGCGGGTGCCAAGCGCAACACGCTGGTGGAGCTGGGCGAGCTGTCGGTCAAGGACACGCTGGTCGACCTGTCGCGCCGCAGCGTGGCGCTGGGCAAGCTGGCACTGTCGCAACCCAAAGTCTATGTCGAACGTGCCCAGGATGGCAGGCTCATGTATGAGGACTGGCTGGTGCAGTCCAAGGCGACAACCGCCACCCCTGAAACGGCAGGTGCGAAGAAGAGTGAAGCCGAAGCTCCATGGTCAGTTGCGCTTGGCGAGGTCGATCTCAAGGACGGCGCCGTCGTCGTGCGGGACGCTGCGAATGCCCAGCCGATGCTGCTGCGCGTGAATGCGCTGCAGGCCAACGTGCGCGACTTCGCGTTTCCGGCGAAGCAGGGCGGGGTGTTCCCGGTGCGCGTGTCGGCGCGCGTGGCGGGCTCTGGCCGTGCCGAGCCCGGCAGTCTGCGCTATGAGGGCAGCGCGGGCCTCGAACCGCTGGCGGTCAACGGCAAGGTGCAGGCCACCGCGCTGCCGCTGCATGTGGCGCAGCCCTATCTGCCCAAGGATCTGAACATCCGACTGGTGCGCGCCGATGGCAGCTTCAACGGCGATGTCAAACTGCTCATGGGCGACAAGGGCCCGAGCGCGTCGGTGAAGGGCAATGTGGGGCTCGACGACGTGCGCGTTCGACCGGCCAATGCCGACAGCGTGCAGGACAAGGGACTGACCGTTGGGCGTGACGCGCAGGATCTGCTCAACTGGAAGGCCTTGGCGCTCAAGGGGCTGGCCGTGGACGTGGTGCCCGGCAAGCCGCTGACGCTGGATGTGGCCGAGACCACGCTGAGCGACTTTTTCGCGCGCGTGATCGTGCAGGAAAACGGGCGCATCAATCTGCAGGACCTGCAGGGGCAACCGGTGACGGTCGACGATGGCGGCAAGACCGATGCACCAGCGTCGTCGGCGTCGGCCGCCAGCGCGGCCAAGGGCGATACGCAAAGCGCTCCGGTTGCGGCGCCCGCGGAGGCGCCCGATCCGATGGCACCCATCATCCGCTTCGGTCCGGTGAATCTGGTGCGTGGCGCGATGTATTTCACCGACCACTTCGTCAAGCCGAACTATTCGACCGATCTGACCGAACTCAATGGCCGCCTGAGCGCGTTCTCTTCCGTGCGTCCGGCGGGTGCGGAGAGCTTTGACATGGCCGATCTGCAGTTGAGCGGCAAGGCCGAGGGGACGGCTTCGGTGGATGTGTCGGGCAAGATCAATCCTTTGGCCAAGCCGCTGGCGCTGGACATCCAGGCGCGCATGCGCGACCTGGAGCTGCCGCCGCTTTCGCCTTACAGCATCAAGTACGCGGGACATGGCATCGAGCGCGGCAAGCTCAGCATGGATGTGGCGTACAAGATCGACCCGAGCGGCCAGCTCACGGCGAGCAACAAGCTGATCCTCAATCAGCTCGCGTTCGGTGATGAGGTCAAGGGCGCGCCAGCGAGTCTGCCGGTGAGACTGGCAGTGGCGCTGCTGGCCGACCGCAACGGCGTGATCGACGTGGACCTGCCGATCAGTGGTTCGCTCAATGATCCGCAGTTCAGTCTGGGGGGCGTGATCTTCAAGGTCATCGGCAACCTGATCATGAAGGCTGTCACTGCGCCGTTCTCGCTGTTGGCCAGCGCTTTCGGAGGCGGCGACGAGCAGGGCTCCGTGTCGTTCGCTCCGGGGAGTGCGGCGCTTGGCAAGTCCGCGCAGGAGCAGCTCGACAAGGTGGCCAAGGCGCTGACGGATCGTCCCGCGCTCAAGATGACCGTGGTCGGCTGGGCCGATCCCGCGACCGAGAAGGCGGCTCTCAAGCGTGAGCGCCTGAACGCCATGGTGCTGGCGCAGAAGCGTCGCAAGATCTCGCGTGACGGTGGTGATGCCAAGGACGTGGTGGCCGTCGAGCCGGGCGAGTATTCCGAGCTGCTCAAGGAAACCTACAAGCGCGCTGACATCAAGAAGCCGCGCAACATGGTCGGCCTCGCCAAGGACTTGCCCGATGCCGAGATGGAATCGCTGTTGCTGGACAATATACAGTTGCAGGACAATGCCGCTCAGGATCTGGCGCTGCAGCGCGGTGTCGCGGTGCGTGACTATCTGGCCAGCCGCAAGGTGCCCATGGACCGTCTGTTCGTGGGTGCGGGCAAGCTTCAGAGTGAATCCTCGGGCGATTCCAAGTGGTCTCCGAAGGCCGAACTCCAGCTTGCGGCACAATGATTTCCGCAGGCTGTCGCATGGCTGGACGGTCGAGAGGTTGACCGTCAAAGTCGTGTCCTCCGAAGGGCCGGGCCAAAAGCGCGTCAAAATAGCGGTTTGGCGAAACTACGCTGGCTGCCGGCGAGGGGGCTCGAAAGGGCAATGTAGCTGCAGCAGCCAAATTCATTTCCAATAGGTTTCATGTTTCCTTTTTCTTCTCGCAACAAAATGTCTGACGCACCAGAGGCGGCACCTAGCCCCGCCAAAGCCAGTGAACCGCATCCGCTCGATGCGCTGACCGGTGGCGCTTTTTCGGCTGCCACGTCCGGCGAACGCGCTTCGCGTATCCGTGAATGGCTCGCCACGCAACCTGCGCCGGAGCAATTGCAGGAAGTGTTCAAGGAACTGAGCGCTCGCGACAAGGGTGCCGCGCGCGCCGTGCGCGAACGCCTTGATGAAATCAAGCGCATGCAAGGCCAGGAGGCGATCGCCGCCGAATGGGCCGACAAGGCCAACGCGCTGCTCGCGGCCTCGCGCCTGTCGATTGCCGATGCTCTGGCATGGCAGCGTGATGCGGCCAAGGCAGGTGCTCCGCTGTCGCGCGAGCCGCTGTCGGCGCTCAAGACGCAGATCGCTGATCGCGTCAAGGTCATCGAAGACCTGCAGCACCGGGTCCAGGTGCAGCGCGAAACCGCGGTGCTGCTGGCGCAGCGCATCGAAGTGCTGTCCACCAAGTCCTTCCGCGACGCCGAAAGCGCGCTCGAAAACCTGACGGCCGACGTGAAGCGTTGGCAGGAACACGCGCAGGAACTCACGAACGATGCGTCGTGGGCCAGCGTGGAAGCACGCTTCCCGCCCATGCTCGACAGCTCGCGCACGCAGCTGCTCGCCGTCTGGGACGCGTTCCAGTCCGCGCTCACGCAGACCACCGCCGCTGCCGCCAGCGCAGAAGCGCCGCTGCCGCCCGTGCCGGTGTGGGCTGACGAGATCCGCGTGATCCGTGGTCAGCCGACCGAAGCTGACGCGACCGCCGCCAAGGCTGCGCAAGAGGCTCCCAAGCCCAAGGTCGATCCTGAAGTTCGCAAGAAGGCCCAGAGCACCGTGCGCGAAGCGCTCGCCAAGCTGGAGCAGGAAACGGCCGAAGGCCACGGCAAGGCCAGCATCGGCGCCGCCGCCGCGCTGCGCGCCGCATTGAAGGCCAACGGCCGTCATGTGGATGGCGAGCTGGAACAGAAGGTCAACGCCGCGCTGATCGCCGCCGGCGAACTCGAAGGCTGGCAGCGCTGGAGCGCCGATCAGGTCCGCGAAGATCTGGTCAACCGAGCCGAAGCGCTGCTCAAGCGACCCGAAGGCCAGGAGCTGGGCGGCCGCAAGATGCAGGAAACGCTGCGTCAGCTTCGTGAGCAATGGAAGGCATCCGATCAGGGCGCGCCAGCCAATCATGCGCTGTGGAAGCGTTTTGACGAGGCGTGCAACACCGCCCACAAGGTCGTCGAGACCTGGCTTGAGAAGGTTCGCGCCGAAGCCGCCGAGCACAAGGGTGCGCGCATGGAGCTGGTCGAAGAGGTCAAGGCATGGACGCAGGCCCATGTCGGCTCGACCGACTGGAAGGCCATGAGCCGCGCGCTGCATCAGTTCGGCGAACGTTGGCGCAATGGCGGCCATGTCAGCGAAAAGGTGTTTGCCGAGCTGCAGCCGCTGTGGAAGCAGGTGTTCGGCGACGCGGCCCGTCCGCTCGAAACCGCACAGAAGCTGAGCCTGGATCGTCGTCAGGCGATGATCAACGAATCTGCCGAGCTGAGCGCCGCGCCGCAACTGCGCATCGACGCAGTGAAGGCGCTGCAGCAACGCTGGCAGGCCGAGGCGCAATCCGTGCCGCTGGATCGCAAGCGCGAACAGAAGCTCTGGGACGCCTTCCGCAAGCCGATTGACGACGCGTTCCAGCGCAAGAGCGCTGACCGCGACCGTCAATCCGAACAGATGAGCGCCCGCGACAAGGCGGTGCTCGACGCCGCCAAGGCGCTCGAGGCGGCCAATGCTTCTGGCGACGCACAGGCCATTCGCGCCGCGATGGATGCACTCGACGCCGCGATGAAGAACTCCGCTGCCGCTGCACCCGAGGCCGCACCTGCGGCAGCTCCGGTTGCTGCAGTCGCGCAAGAGGGCGCGCATGTGGAAGCGGCTGCGCCTCAGGAAGGCGATGCAGAGGCTGCTGGCGAAGCCAAGCCCGCGCCTGCCAAGCCGGCGCGTCCGGTGGTGGCGGTGCGTGGCGATGACCGCCCCGGCGCCAACAAGCCCGCGGCCGCCGCTCCGGCAGGCGGTCGTCCGGGTCGTCCTGGCGAGCGCAATGACCGTGGCGGTCGCGGTGATCGCGATGGTGGCCGTGGCGATTCGCGCTTCTCGCGCGACGGTGGCCGCGATTCACGTGACGCACGCGGTCCTCGCGGCCGTGACGGTGACGCACCACGCGCGCCACGCCTTGGCGACTCGGCCTTCCGTGCCCAGCGCGATGCACTGGATCATGCACAGAACGCATTGCGCAAGCTGGCGGCTCAGGCCCATGGCGAGACGCTGACCCGTCTGCTGTCGGCGTGGGAAGGTCGCGATGCTGAAAAGCTGCCATCCGCACAGGAACTCGGCAAGCTTCAGCCTGCGGTGCGTACCGCTTGGGTGCAGGCGCTCGGCGCCGAGGCCAAGCAGGCTGACGCCAATGCGCTGCTGCGCCTGGAAATCGCCGCTGACGTCCCCACGCCAGCCGATCAGATCACGGCCCGCCGCGCTTACCAATTGCAGCTGCTCACGCGCCGCAACGACCCTACGCCACAGGAAACCTGGGGCAAGGATGTGGCGGCCGTACTGGGTGCCGCAAGCGATGAAACCACGGCGCGCCGTCTGCAGAGCGTGCTGAAGGTGCTGCTCAAGAAGTAAGCCGCAGGCTGCAACGGAAGCTGCGGCCACAAGACAAAACGCCCTGCATGGCACATCATGCAGGGCGTTTTTCATTGACGCGGACAAGAAGGGGAGGGGCGCCCACGCGCAGAAGACCCGCAACAAAAAAGCCGCTGAACTTGCATTCAGCGGCTTCTCATATTTGGTGCCCAGAAGAGGACTCGAACCTCCACGATGTTACTCGCTAGTACCTGAAACTAGTGCGTCTACCAATTCCGCCATCTGGGCTTTCAGGGAAGCTGAAATTATAGCGTGCTTTTTAGACCCGTCGGCCAATTCAAGAAAAAATCCAAAAATTTGCGTGGCCGTCAATTCTCATCTTTGGCATATCCCGTTGGCGGGGGCAGGCACGAGCGAAGCGAGTGCCGAACGCACCTCTTCAGATCACTTTTGCGGCAAGCTGTTTGAACGGAGAGTCCGAAGGACTCGCAGAGAGTTTTGCCGCATGACTTCCAGGCGCGTTTGGGGTTGCCTTTTGCGCGCAAGCAAAAGGTGACTCCGCCGCCGGGCGGAACTCCCGGCCTCAGACCTTCGCAAAAAGCAGGGTAAGCAGAGCAAAAAACGAAAAACCCGACCATGCAAAACATGATCGGGTTTCTGTAATTGGTGCCCAGAAGAGGACTCGAACCTCCACGATGTTACTCGCTAGTACCTGAAACTAGTGCGTCTACCAATTCCGCCATCTGGGCTGATAAATCGTCTGCAATTGTAAATTCAATTTTTCGTCAAAAATACAGATTTGCAAACTTTCTTTGTCCCAAGCACCTTGCGGGGCGGTGAGAGAAAGTTTTTCCGGAGAATGAAAAAAGCCGCTCGATTTCGGCGGCTTACCGTCCGTTGTCGTTAAACTTGGTGCCCAGGAGAGGACTCGAACCTCCACGATGTTACTCGCTAGTACCTGAAACTAGTGCGTCTACCAATTCCGCCACCTGGGCATCTCAGGAAAGATTTAGATTGTATATCAAAAAAATGCACTCCCAGCCGTTTTCCGCAAATCAGTCGGAAGAGATTGAAGGAACCGTGCAAGGTCACCGTGATGGACATGGATTTGTCATCCGCGATGACGGTGAGCCAGACATTTATATCCCCTCCAGCGAAATGCGCGCCGTGCTGCACCGTGACAAGGTGCGCGTGCGCATCGCTCGCCATGACAAGCGCGGGCGTCCCGAGGGTCGCGTCGTGGAAATCGTCGAGCGACCACACAACCCGGTGATCGGCCGGCTGCTCAATGAGAGCGGCGTCTGGCTCGTTGCGCCGGAAGACAAGCGTTATGGTCAGGACGTGCTGATCCCCAAGGGCGCCACTGGCTCGGCCAAGTCGGGGCAGGTGGTGGTGGTCGAGTTGACCGAGCCGCCCGCGCTCTATGGTCAGCCGGTTGGCCGTGTGACCGAGGTGCTGGGCGAGGTCGACGATCCGGGCATGGAGATCGAGATCGCCGTGCGCAAGTACGGTGTGCCTCATGAGTTTTCGAATGAGTGCCTGGCGTTGGCCAAGGCGCTGCCTGAAAAGGTGAGGGCGCAGGACAAGCGCCGCCGTGTCGATCTGACCGACATCGCGCTTGTGACGATCGATGGCGAGGATGCGCGCGACTTCGACGATGCCGTGTATTGCGAGCCCGCCAAGGTCGGGCGCAGCAAGGGCTGGCGTCTGCTCGTGGCGATTGCCGATGTGAGCCACTATGTCGAGACCGGCAACGCCATCGACGTGGATGCCTACGATCGCGCGACCAGCGTGTATTTTCCGCGCCGCGTGATTCCGATGCTGCCGGAAAAGCTGTCGAATGGCCTGTGCTCGCTGAATCCGGAGGTCGAGCGCCTGTGCATGGTCTGCGACATGCTGATCACCGCGCAGGGCGAGATCCATGCCTATCAGTTCTATCCCGCGGTGATGCACAGCCACGCACGCTTCACCTATACCGAGGTGGCGGCGATTCTGGCGAACACGCGTGGCCCCGAGGCGGCCAAGCGCAAGGACCGGGTCGAGGACCTGCTGAATCTGCACGGCGTCTACACCTCGCTGCTCGGCTCGCGTCACAAGCGCGGCGCGGTGGACTTCGAGACCACCGAAACCCAGATCGTCTGCGACGAGAACGGCCGCATCGAGAAGATCGTGCCGCGCGTGCGCAATCAGGCGCACCGTCTGATCGAAGAGGCCATGCTGGCGGCCAACGTCTGCAGTGCCGACTTCATCGGCCAATCCAAGCATCCGGGCCTGTTCCGCGTGCACGATGGCCCGACGCCTGAAAAGGTCGACATCCTGCGCGGCTATCTGAAGGCGCTGGGCGTGGGCATGACCATCAGCGACGAGCCCAAAACGGGCGAATTCCAGATGATCGCCGAGGCGACCAAGGATCGTCCGGACGCGCAGCAGATCCACACCATGCTGCTGCGCTCGATGCAGCAGGCGATCTACTCGCCGTACAACAGCGGACACTTCGGTTTGGCGTTCGATGCGTATACGCACTTCACCAGCCCGATCCGTCGCTACCCCGACCTGCTGGTGCATCGCGTGATCAAGGCGATCCTGAGCAACACCAAGTACAAGCTGCCGACCCTGCCGGAGCAGGGCGAGGCCTACGACAAACTGGTCAAGCGCCTGGCTGGACGCGTGAAGGAGCCCGATCAGAAGCCGCTGTCGATGTCCGCGCGCCGCGAGCTCGAGGCGTGGGAGGCCGCCGGGCTGCACTGCAGCGCCAATGAGCGCCGTGCGGACGAGGCGAGCCGCGATGTGGAGGCATGGCTCAAGTGCCGCTACATGCGCGAGCATCTGGGCGAGGAATACAGCGGCGTGGTCACCGCGGCCACCACCTTCGGCATCTTCGTGACGCTCGACGAGCTCTATGTGGAAGGACTCGTCCACATCACCGAACTGGGTGGGGAGTACTTCAAGTTCGACGAGGTGCGTCAGGAGCTGCGCGGCGAGCGCACCGGCATCCGTTACTCCATCGGCACGCGCGTGCGGGTGCAGGTCAGCCGCGTCGATCTGGATGGCCGCAAGATCGACTTCCGGCTGGTGCGCGACGATGTCGAGCTGGCGAGTGCGGCATCGGCCAGACAGCGCGGCAATGTGGGGCATACTGCCCGCTCGCAGCCGCGCTCCGCGTCTCGCTCTGACGATGCGGTGCGAGGGCGTGACAAGGATTCGCTGCGCGGTGGAAGTGGAGCCGGAGGTGGCGGCAAGTCGGCGCGCTCCAAGGATGGAAAGCAGGAGAAGCCTGCGCGTGGCGGTGCCAAGGCGGGTGGAAAAAGCGCTTCCCGCAAGAGCGCGAGCAAAGGGCGCAAGTCTTCTCGCTGAGGCGCGCAAGAACGATGGACAAGAGTCAGAACAACGGAGATGACACCTGCGATGGCGGATGACAAGAAGACTTCACGGGTGGCGCTGGTCACTGGCGCCGGTTCGGGTATCGGCAAGGCGGCGGCGCTTGCGCTGCTGGCCGATGGCTGGCGGGTGGTGCTCACGGGGCGCCGTGAAGCGCCGCTCAAGGAAACGGCGCTGCAGTCCGGCGTCGGCGAACGAGCCTTGGCCGTGACCTGCGACGTGACCGATCCGCAGTCGGTGCGCCATGCGTTCGACGCTGCGGTCAATGCCTTTGGCCGCGTCGACATGCTGTTCAACAACGCGGGCATCGGCGCGCCGGCCGTGCCGCTGGAAGACCTGTCCATCGAGCAGTGGAAGGCCGTCGTCGACACCAATCTCAACGGCATGTTCTATTGCATCCAGAACGCGTTCCGCGTGATGAAGACGCAGCAGCCGCGCGGTGGACGCATCATCAACAATGGTTCGATCTCGGCGCATACGCCGCGCCCCAACTCCATTGCCTATACCGCCACCAAGCATGCGGTGATGGGGCTCACCAAGACGGCCTCGCTCGATGGTCGCAAGTACGACATCGCCGTGGGGCAGATCGACGTGGGAAACGCGGGAACCGAGCTGGCGCAGCGCATGACCCAGGGCGTCATGCAGGCGCATGGCGCGGTGGCCGAGGAGCCGTTGATGGACGTGGACATCGTGGGGCAGTCGGTGCTCTACATGGCGAATCTGCCGCTGGAGGCCAATGTGATGTTCCACACGGTGATGGCGACCAAGATGCCATTCGCTGGCCGTGGCTAGTCGCGGCCTTCTTTGTCGATTTCTGGCGACGGCGCTGGGGGCCTTCGCCGCATTCCATGTGGGTGCGCAGGTTGCTGTGTCGCCCGATTTCGCGTCGAAGCTTCACGACCCTGATGGCATGGCGACGCGCACGCTTGCCTGCACGACCTGTCACGGCGCTCAGGGGCGCGCGACGACCGGGGGCTACTTCCCGCGCATCGCCGGCAAGCCTTCGGGCTACCTCTACAACCAGCTGCTGAATTTCCGGGATGGGCGCCGCGCCTATCCGACGATGTCGTATCTGCTGGAGAACCTGACTGACGACTATCTGCGCGAGATGGCAGGACATTTCGCGTCGCTCGAAGTGCCTTATCCCCCGCCGCCGGCGTCGGTGGAATCCAGGTCGATGCTCGAGCGTGGTCGCCGGTTGGTGTTTGATGGCGACCCGTCGCGCAAGCTGCCTGCGTGCGTGCAATGCCATGGATCGGCGATGACCGGGGTCCAGCCGTTCGTGCCTGGACTGCTCGGTTTGCCGCGCGACTATCTGAATGGACAGCTTGGTGCGTGGCAGGCGGGCAAGCGCCACGCGCACGAACCAGATTGCATGGCGGTCGTGGCAAGGCAGATGACGCCCGAAGACGTGAGCGCCGTGTCGGCTTGGCTTTCCGCGCAGCCGGTCCCTGCAGGCGGCAAGTCCGCCGAGCGCCATGAGCAGCCGCTGCCCTTGCGCTGCGGCGGCATGGGAGGAAATGGCGGATGAGGCGCTCACTCAAGATTGCCGGTGCGTTGATCGGCTTGGCCGTGGTGGCTGGGTTCGCGGTGCATCAGCTCAATCGCATCGGCGAGGCTCCGCTTGAGGTCAGTGAGTCGGTGCAGATCACGCCCGCTCTGGTCGCAAGGGGTGAATATCTGGCGCGCGCGGGCAACTGCATGGCCTGTCATACGGTGGCGGGTGGCGCGGCGTTCGCGGGCGGGCGGGCCATTGAGACGCCGTTCGGCATCATCTACTCGACCAATCTCACGCCCGCGCTGCGCAGCGGCATCGGAGAGTGGAGTTCCTCTGAATTCTGGCGCGCCATGCACAACGGCCGCGCGCGCGATGGACGGCTGCTGTACCCCGCGTTTCCCTACACGAGCTACACACAGGTCACGCGCGAAGACTCCAATGCGATCTGGGGGTATCTGCGCAGCCTTCCGGCGGTCGATCAGGCCAATCGCGCGAACGCGCTGGATTTTCCTTTCAACACGCAGGTTGCGCTGGCGGGTTGGCGCGCCATGTTTTTCCGGCCCGCTGCATTCGAAGCGGATGCGGCGAAACCCGCCGAATGGAATCGCGGTGCCTATCTGGTGCAGGGGCTTGGGCACTGCGCGGCCTGTCACACGCCGCGCAACGTGCTCGGCGCCACGCAGGACGGAGCGGCATTTCGCGGAGGACTGATTCCCGTGCAGAACTGGTATGCGCCCGCGCTCAATGCGCCTCAGGAGGCGGGGGTGGCGGCGTGGCCCCAGGCCGACGTGGAGCGTCTGCTCAAGGTCGGCACTTCGCCGCACGCGACGGTGTCAGGCCCCATGGCCGAGGTGGTGTTTCGCAGCACGCAGTATCTGGATGATTCCGATCTGAGCGCCATGGCGACCTATCTGCGTGCGCTGCCGCAGCAGCAGATGTCGGCCGACAAGGTGGAGGCACCCACCCGGGTGAGCATGGAGCTTGGGGCGTCGGTCTATCAGCAGAACTGCGCAGCCTGTCATGGTGACAAGGGGCAGGGCGACGGCGAGTCCTTTCCCGCGTTGGCCGGAAATCGCGCGGTGACGCTGCACAGCCCGACCAATGTGGTGCGCATGGTGCTGAATGGCGGCTACATGCCCGCGACGGCAGGGAATCCGCGTCCGCAGGGCATGCCGCCGTATCTGCATGTGCTCAGTGACAAGGAAATTGCGGCAGTGGTCACATTCATTCGCAACGCTTGGGATAATCAGGCCTCGTCTCTGGACGCGACGGATGTGTATCGCGTGCGCGAGCGTCGGGGTTCCTGAGCGTGTCGAGATCGTGAACACGCGCTGAGGCGAATTCGTGTGGAACTATTGAGTGATTGTTTGTGATGACGGATTTGCCCTTGTCGGTTGCCGAAGGAAATATTGCTGGAGCAGTGGGGGGCGTGGTGCGTCCTCCCGTGCGGCGCGTGATCTGCCTGTGCGCGGCGTGGTGCGTGGTGTGCAACCAGTACCGGCCACTGTTCGAGTCGGTGGCCGCGCAGCATCCGGATGTTGAATTCCGCTGGGTGGACGTCGAGGATGAAGAGGCGGCGATGGGCGACTACGAGGTCGAGACCTTCCCCTCGCTGTTGATCGCCGAGGGGGGTGATGTGCGTTTTCTGGGCCCGGTTCTGCCGCAGGCCGGTCTCATCAACACCTTGCTGCGCCGATTGATGGAGGAAAAGGCGGTCTCGGCCGACGATCATGCCGCGCCGCTGCTGGCGCGGCTTGCAAGCATGGATTCGTGACTTCCGTGCGACGAGCGGCAATGCAAAATGCATGCCGTGCTGCTATGCACAAACCTGTATTCGGGCTATAATCCATTCTTCACGACCAAACGGGCGGGTTCCAACCGCCCTTTTTTTTTGGGCGTTCGCTTTGCGGCATCGAAAGAGTCGTTGGGTGGGCGTCCTGCTTGTGCATTCGGGAAACAGGACAGAGCGCATACGTGGCATTGCAGCAAATCGTTGAACAAACCGTGACCGGGCTGGGCTATGACCTGGTGGAGATTGAACGCTCCGCAGGCGGCCTCTTGAGAATCACCATTGACCTTCCGTGGCAACCGCCAGTCGGGGAGGCGCCAGCGGCTGAGCAATTCATCACGGTGGAAGATTGCGAAAAGGTCACGCGCCAACTGCAGTTCGCGTTGGAAGTCGATGCGGTGGATTACAACCGCCTTGAGGTGTCGTCGCCAGGCATCGACCGTCTCCTGCGTCACGAGACGGATTTCCAGCGTTTTGAAGGCGAAGAGGTCGACATCACGCTCAAGGAGCCGGTCGGCGAAGCTGGTGGCGGACTGATCAACGCCAATCGCAAAAAATTTCGCGGCACGCTCGAGCGGGCCGAAAACGGTGGCTGGCAAGTGGTCTGGAGCGATGCGCCTCCAGTCAAGCCCGGTCAGCGTGTGAGCAAGAAACGTGAGCCTGCGCCGTTGCAGGCGCTGGGCTTCACCATGGATGAGCTGCGCGAAGCGCGCCTCGCTCCCATCGTGAATTTCAAGGGCCGTAGCGCCAAACCAGGCCAGCAGGCGGGTTGAACGTTTGATATACGGGGACGGGTGCCGCAGGTGTCGGCAATCGCCTCAAAGTGATTGAAACAGGAGAGTCGTCGAAATGAATCGCGAATTGTTGATGTTGGTTGAGGCCATTTCGCGTGAAAAGAATGTCGAGCGCGATGTGGTGTTGGGTGCCGTGGAGTCCGCTCTGGCGCAGGCCACCAAGAAGCTCTATCAGGGCGAGGTGGATATCCGCGTGGCAATTGATCGCGACAGCGGCAATTACGACACTTTCCGTCGCTGGGTCGTCGTGCCTGATGATGCCGGTCTGCAGAATCCCGATGCGGAAGAGCTGCTGATGGACGCGCAAGATCGCGTGCCCGGCATCGCGGTGGGCGAGTTCATCGAGGAAGAGGTCGAGTCGGTGCCGATCGGCCGCATTGGCGCGATGGCCGCCAAGCAGGTCATTCTTCAGAAGATCCGCGACGCCGAGCGCGAGATGCTGCTCAACGACTTCATGAGCCGTGGCGAGAAGATCTTCACCGGCACCGTCAAGCGCATGGACAAGGGCGACATCATCGTCGAGTCCGGCCGCGTCGAAGGTCGCCTGCGTCGCTCCGAAATGATCCCCAAGGAAAACCTCCGCAATGGCGACCGCGTGCGCGCCATGATCATGGAAGTGGACCTGACGCTGCGCGGTGCGCCCATCATCCTCTCGCGCTCCGCACCCGAGTTCATGATCGAGCTGTTCCGCAACGAAGTGCCCGAAATCGAACAAGGCCTCCTCGATATCAAGAGCTGCGCCCGCGATCCGGGCAGCCGCGCCAAGATCGCCGTGCTCTCGCACGACAAGCGTGTCGATCCCATCGGCACCTGCGTCGGCGTGCGTGGCACCCGCGTGAACGCCGTGACCAACGAATTGGCCGGTGAACGCGTCGACATCGTGCTGTGGTCGGAAGACCCCGCGCAGTTCGTGATCGGCGCGCTGGCTCCCGCGAACGTGTCCTCCATCGTGGTGGACGAAGAAAAGCATGCCATGGACGTGGTGGTGGACGAGGAAAACCTCGCCATCGCGATCGGCCGTGGCGGTCAGAACGTGCGTCTGGCTTCCGACCTGACCGGCTGGAAGATCAACATCATGGACGCCGCCGAGTCTGCCCAGAAGCAGGCCGACGAAACCGGCGCCGCGCGCCAGCTCTTCATGGAAAAGCTGGACGTGGACGAGGAGATCGCCGACATCCTGATCGAGGAAGGTTTCACCAGCCTCGAGGAAGTGGCCTACGTGCCGCTGCAGGAAATGCTGGAGATCGAAAGCTTTGACGAAGATACCGTGAACGAGCTGCGCGCCCGAGCCAAGGACGCACTGCTCACCATGGAAATCGCACGCGAAGAGAGTGTGGACGGCGTTTCGCAGGATCTGCGCTCTTTGGACGGCCTGACGACCGAACAGATCGAAAAGCTGGTTGCCGCCGGCGTGAACACCCGTGACGATCTGGCCGACCTGGCCATTGATGAACTGACCGAGTTGACCGGCCAGACTGCTGATGACGCGAAAGCCTTGATCATGAAGGCCCGCGAGCACTGGTTCACAGGACAAGAGTAAGGTCAGGGAGGTACGAGCACAATATGTCGAGTAACACAGTCGCCGAGTTCGCCGCAGAACTCAAGAAAACCCCTGCCATGCTGCTGGATCAGTTGAAGACAGCTGGCGTGGCGAAGGCATCTCCGAGCGATGCCCTGACCGAGTCGGACAAGCAGAAGCTGCTTGCCTATCTGCAGGCCAGCCATGGCACGTCTGGTGCAGATCGCAAGAAAATTACTTTGGTGAAAAAATCCACTAGCGAAATCAAGCAAGCCGATGCCACTGGCAAGGCCCGCACAATCCAGGTCGAAGTGCGCAAGAAGCGCACCTTCGTGAAGCGTGAAGACGGCACGGATGGCAACGCCGACGTGGCAGTCAATGACGAGCAGCATGAGCATTCCGCGGAGGACCAGGAACTGGCACGCCGCGAAGTGGAAGCGCGCAACAACGCCGAGCTGATCCGTCGTCAGGAAGAAGACCTGGCCAACCAGCGCGCCGAGCGCGAAGAGCGTGAGCGTCGCGACCGCGAGGCTGAAGAACGCGCCGCCGCCTACATGGCTGCGGAAGCGGGCAAGAAGGCCGCCGAGAACGCCGCACGCAAGGAAGCCGCCGCCGAGGCCGCTGCCGAAGCCGAAGCCCGCAACAAGGCTCAGGCGGAAGCCCGTGCCAAGGCCGAGGCGGAGTCCAAGGCACGTCAGGCTGAGGAAACCGCGCGCGCCGCCGATCTGGATGACCGTCGCAAGAAGGCTCTGGCTGAAGCCGAGGCCATTCGCGCCATGATGGCCGCGCCCAAGAAGGTGCTCGTCGCCAAGAAGCCCGAAGAACCCAAGCCGGCCGCCAAGCCCGCTGGTGCCGATGCCAAGAAGGGCACGCTGCACAAGCCCGCAGGCACCGGAGCCGGTGCGCGCACTGGTGCCGCGGCTCCCGCGGCAGGCGCCACGGCCAACAAGGACGGCAAGGAAGTCAAGTCCGCCAAGCTGTCTTCGAGCTGGGCCAACGATGGCCAGAAGAAGAAGGAAATCAAGACCCGTGGCGATGCTTCGGGTGGCGTGAACAACCGCTCCAACTGGCGCGGCGGTCCACGTGGCGGTCGTCGTGGCGGTGATCGCCATTCCGATCAGCATCAACAGCACGCTGCAGCGGAATTCCGCGCCATCGAGGTGCACGTTCCCGAAACCATCACGGTGGCGGAACTGGCGCACAAGATGTCGGTGAAGGCCGGTGAGCTGATCAAGGTGCTCATGAAGATGGGCCAGATGGTCACCATCAACCAGATGCTGGACCAGGACACGGCCATGATCGTGGTCGAGGAAATGGGTCACACCGCCAAGGTGGCTGCGCTGGACGATCCGGAAGCGTTCACCGCCGAGGAAGTGCTGAACTCCGAAGCCGAGCTCATGCCTCGCGCTCCGGTCGTGACCGTGATGGGTCACGTCGACCACGGCAAGACCTCGCTGCTGGACTACATCCGTCGCTCCAAGGTGGCGACTGGCGAAGCCGGCGGCATTACGCAGCATATCGGTGCCTACCACGTGGAAACACCGCGCGGCATCGTCACGTTCCTCGACACTCCGGGTCACGAGGCCTTCACGGCCATGCGTGCCCGCGGTGCCCAGGCGACCGACATCGTCATTCTGGTGTGCGCGGCCGACGACGGCGTGATGCCCCAGACCAAGGAAGCCATCAAGCACGCCAAGGCCGCCAATGTGCCTATCGTGGTGGCCATCACCAAGGCCGACAAGCCCGATGCCAACGTCGAGCGCGTGAAGCAGGAACTGGTCGGCGAGCAGGTGGTGCCTGAAGAATACGGTGGCGATTCGCCATTCGTGGCCGTGTCGTCCAAGACCGGCATGGGCATCGACGATCTGCTGGAGCAGGTGCTGCTGCAGGCCGAAGTGCTGGAACTCAAGGCGCCGGTGGAAGCCGCCGCCAAGGGTATCGTGATCGAAGCCCAGCTCGACAAGGGCCGTGGTTCGGTGGCGACGGTGCTGGTGCAGTCCGGTACGCTCAAGGTGGGCGATATCGTTCTGGCGGGTCAGACCTTCGGCCGCGTGCGCGCCATGCTGGACGAAGACGGCAAGCAGACCAAGGACGCTGGTCCGTCGATTCCTGTGGAAATCCAGGGCCTGAACGAAGTGCCGCAAGCCGGTGATGACTTCATGGTGCTGCCGGACGAACGCCGCGCCCGCGAAATCGCGACGTACCGCGCCGGCAAGTTCCGCAACACCAAGCTGGCAAAGCAACAGGCCGCCAAGCTCGAGAACATGTTCAACGAGATGAACTCGACGGGCACGCAGACGCTGCCGCTGATCATCAAGGCGGACGTGCAGGGTTCGCAGGAAGCTCTGGCTACCTCGCTGCTCAAGCTGTCCACCGACGAAATCAAGGTGCAGATGGTCTACTCCGGCGTGGGTGGCATCAGCGAATCCGACGTGAACCTGGCGATCGCCTCCAAGGCCATCATCATCGGCTTCAACGTCCGCGCTGACGCCCAGGCACGCAAGACGGCCGAGGGCAACGATGTGGACATCCGCTACTACAACATCATCTACGACGCCGTGGATGAAGTGAAGGCGGCCATGTCGGGCATGCTGGCTCCCGAGCAGCGCGAAGAAGCCATCGGTACGGCCGAAATCCGCACCGTGTTCGTCGCGTCGAAGATCGGTACCGTTGCCGGTTCCTACATCACTTCCGGCGAAGTGCGTCGCAACTGCAAGTTCCGTCTGCTGCGCGACAACATCGTCATCTACACCGGCGAAGTCGAGTCGATCCGCCGTCACAAGGACGATGTCAAGGAAGTCAAGGAAGGCTTCGAGTGCGGTATCAAGCTGCGCAACTACAACGACATCAAGGAAGGCGATCAGCTCGAACTCTTTGAAATCAAGGAGATCGCACGTACGCTGTAAAGCGTCGTGTGAGCAGGAGTCAGCACGAGCATGGCAGCCAAGAAATCGACCACGCCCAACCGCGGCTTCAAAGTAGCGGATCAGATTCAGCGCGACCTGTCTGAACTGATCCGCGAGCTGAAGGACCCGCGCATCGGCATGGTGACATTGCAGGGCGTCGAAGTGACGCCCGACTACGCGCACGCGAAGGTGTTCTTCAGCGTGCTCGTGGGCGATGCGGAAGCAACCGGAGAGGCGCTGAACCAGTCCGCAGGTTTCCTGCGCAACGGGCTGTTCAAGCGCCTGCACATCCATACCGTGCCCACGCTGCACTTCCATTTCGACCGCACGACAGAACGCGCGGCCGACATGAACGCCTTGATCGCCAAGGCCGTTTCTTCGCGCGCCAAGGAAGACTGAGCATGAACGCGCCACGCACACGGGTGCAGCGGCGCCCTGTGCATGGGGTGTTGCTGCTCGATAAGCCGCTGGGTTGGTCCAGCAACGACGTCCTTCAAAAGGTCAAGTGGTTACTGCGCGCCGAGAAAGCGGGACACACAGGCACATTGGATCCACTCGCCAGCGGCGTTCTGCCGCTGTGCTTCGGTGCGGCCACCAAATTCAGCCAGCTTCAGCTTGAAGCGCCCAAGACGTATGAAGCGATCGCTCTGCTGGGCGTGACCACCACCACCGCCGACGCGGAAGGCGACGTGGTCGCCGAGCGCGAAGTGACGCCCGAGATGCTCACCGCCGAGCGCCTCGACGCCGTTCGTCAGCAGTTCACCGGCCCGATCCGCCAGGTCCCTCCCATGCACAGCGCATTGAAGAAGGACGGCAAGGCGCTGTATGAATACGCGCGCGCCGGCATCGAGATCGAACGCCCCGCGCGGGACGTCACGATCCTCGCCCTCGGCATCGACCCCATTCAAACGGAAGACGGCAAGCCCGCGCTGCGCCTCGTCGTTCAGTGCAGCAAGGGTACTTACATCCGCACACTGGGTGAAGACATCGGCAATGCGCTGGGTTGCGGCGCACATATCACATTTCTCCGGCGCATCGACACCGGCGGCATCAGCGTGGACCGCTGCGTGACGCTGGCGGCGCTGGAGGCAATGCCGGAAGACGAGCGCCTCGCGCATGTGCATCCGGTGGAGACGCTGCTTGCGCAGCACGCGATTGTCACGCTCGACAGTGACAATGCGGGACGATTTCTATCGGGCATGCGCCGACGCGGCACATGGCCGGATTCGGAAGCGGTGGCGGTATTTGGTGACAGTCCGCACGCCTTGCTTGGGGTAGGGCATGTCACTCGGGGAGAGCTGGTGCCAGACCGCCTGCTGAGCCCGCTTGAAATTCAACAGATTCTGGAAAGAACTTCTTCGCCGCGCGAAACGCACGGCATTTTGGAAACAACGCTATGAGCACACAAATCCGCAACATTGCGATCATCGCCCACGTTGACCATGGCAAGACCACCATGGTTGACCAACTGCTGCGCCAGTCCGGCACCTTCGCCGAGCACGAAAAAGTCGTCGACACCGTGATGGACAACAACGCCATCGAACGCGAGCGCGGCATCACCATTCTGGCCAAGAACTGCGCCGTGAGCTGGAACGACACGCACATCAACATTCTCGACACTCCCGGTCACGCGGACTTCGGCGGTGAAGTGGAACGTGCTCTGTCGATGGTCGACGGCGTGGTGCTGCTGATCGACGCGCAGGAAGGCCCCATGCCCCAGACGCGCTTCGTGACCAAGAAGGCGCTGGCGCTGGGTCTGAAGCCCATCGTCGTGGTGAACAAGGTGGACAAGCCCGGTGCGCGTCCCGACTACGTGGTGAACGCCGCTTTCGACCTGTTCGACAAGCTCGGCGCGACCGACGAGCAGCTCGACTTCCCCGTCGTGTATGCCTCCGGCATCAATGGCTGGACTGCGCTGGAAGAGGGCGCACCCGGCGAGCAGTGGGGTCCCGACATGTCGGCCCTGTTCGACACCATCCTGAAGCACGTGCCTTCGGTGAAGGGCGATGCCACGGCTCCCCTGCAGATGCAAGTCTCGGCGCTGGACTACTCCACGTTCGTGGGCCGTATCGGCGTGGGCCGCATCAACGCCGGCACGCTCAAGCCCGGCCAGGACGTTCTGGTCATGGCCGGTCCTGATGGCGCGAGCTACAAGGGCCGCGTGAACGAAATCCTGAAGTTCCAGGGCCTCGAGCGCGTGAAGGTGTCGGAAGCCGGCCCGAGCGACATCGTGCTGGTCAACGGCATCGAAAACATCGGCATCGGCGAAACGCTGACCGATCCTGCGAACCCCCAGCCGCTGCCGATGCTCAAGATCGACGAGCCAACGCTGATCATGAACTTCTGCGTGAACACCTCGCCACTGGCAGGCCGTGAAGGCAAGTTCGTCACCAGCCGTCAGATCTGGGACCGCCTGCAGAAGGAACTGCGCTCCAACGTGGCTCTGCGCGTGAAGGAAACCGACGAAGACGGCATCTTCGAAGTGGCTGGTCGCGGTGAACTGCACCTGACCATTCTGCTCGAAGAAATGCGCCGCGAAGGCTACGAGCTGGCTGTCTCCAAGCCACGCGTGGTGTTCCGCGACATCGACGGTGAAAAGTGTGAGCCGATCGAGCTGGTGACCGCCGATCTGGAAGAAACTCATCAGGGCGGCGTGATGCAGGCCCTCGGCGAGCGCAAGGGCGAACTGGTCAACATGGAACCCGATGGCCGCGGTCGCGTCCGTCTGGAATACCGTATTCCTGCACGTGGCCTGATCGGCTTCACCAACGAGTTCCTGAACCTGACACGTGGTTCCGGTCTGATCTCCAACATCTTCGACAGCTACGAGCCGCACAAGGGCGACATCGGCGGTCGCAAGAACGGCGTGCTGATCTCCATGGACGACGGCGAAATCTTCACCTACGCCCTGGGCAAGCTGGACGACCGCGGCCGCATGTTCGTGAAGGCCGGTGATCCCGTGTACGAAGGCATGATCGTCGGCATCCACAACCGCGACAACGATCTGGTGGTGAACGCCACGCGTACCAAGCAGCTCACGAACTTCCGCGTGTCCGGCAAGGAAGACGCGATCAAGATCACGCCTCCGATCGACCTCACGCTCGAATACGGCGTGGAATTCATCGAAGACGACGAGCTGGCAGAAATCACGCCGAAGTCGGTGCGTCTGCGCAAGCGTCATCTGAAGGAACACGACCGCAAGCGCGCTTCGCGCGAGTGATCGGTTGCGTGGCCGCCATGAATGCGGCCTCAACGCAAAAAGCGCAGCTCGCGAGAGTCTGCGCTTTTTTTGTGTCCTGCTTCAGGGGCTTGGACCGTGTGGAGATCGTAAGTACGTTCTTAAGCCTTCAGCGCCAGTTCCGCGTCAACGGCCTTCAGCACTTCCGCAAAGAACCCGTCAGCATGCGCGGAGTTGAGCCAGCGCACGATGACCACCAGCTTGCGCTCGGGCTCGATCCAGGTGAATGAACTGCCTGCGCCGATGGCGAAGTAGCTTGTCTCGGGCACGGACGGGAACACCTTGCGCTCGTGGTTGAGCCAGATGAGATAGCCGTAGTAGGGCGCCAATGCGCAGGGTTGCTGCATGCGGCGGATCCATTCGGCGGACAGCACCCGTTTGCCGTGCAGCTCGCCTTCGTTGAGCAGCATCTGACCGATCAGCGCCTGGTCCTCGCTGCTGATCGACATGCCTCCACCCCAGTGGGTGCCACCCGGAACCGCCTGCACGCGCTGGCCATTCAATTCGACCCACGCGTCATCGTAGCCCACCCAGTTCCAGTCGCTGCTCGCGCCGAGCGGACGCATGATGAATTCGTCGAACACGTCGCGCAGCGATCGGCCGAACAGATGCATCAGCGCGAGCGACAGCTGGTTGATGCGCACATCGTTGTATTCCCAGTAGGTGCCCGGAGTCTGCAGCGGTCGCGGATCGCCCTTGCGTCCATTGGGCGGTGTTCCGAAGGTGACGGCACGGTAGTGGTCGGCCTGATCGATGAGGCCGAAGTAGTCGCCCGTCCATTCGCTGGTCTGCTGCAGCATCTGGGCCCAGGTCACCTGCTTGTTGTGCGGCGTGTCGAAACCGATGCCCGGCAGGCGGCTGGAAATGGGCTCGTCGACGTCACGAATCAATCCCTGATCGAAGGCGACGCCGGCGAGCAGCGCCAGGTAGGTCTTGGCGACGCTGAACGTCAGATCCGCGCGCGTGGGCTCACCCCACGAGCGCCACTTTTCGCCGTTCACCAGCACGGTGCCCGACACCGGGCCGCGGTCATGAACCGGACCGCGCAAGCGATTCCAGGGTGGAGGGTCCTGCGGATGCACGCCCCAGTTGCCGGTGACTTCACGGTCCCAGGGACTTTCGTGATCCAACGCGAACTGCACGGCCCTGTCGAGGGATTTGTCTTTCATGAGCGCTCTCTTTCGTGGGGGTCATGTCAACGATTTCGGAAGCAAGTTGCGTCTGGTTTTTCGCCGAATCACCATTCGCTTTCAATGCTTCGAGTTTTCATTATTGCATTCAAAATGCAAATCCATGCCGATTCAAATGGTGCGTGGAAAGACTTTGAAGTGAATTCCGATCTATGGGATACGGCGGTTTCCCAATGATCTGCATGAGGGGTATTTACCTACTGTCAATATGGATGCGCGCCTCTAGCATTGAATGCAAAACGTGATTTCGACAACGTGAATGGGGTGATTGGATCGCCGCCAGTCACGTTGCAGCGAGTCCGGCGACAACGGTTTGAAACGCACTTGGAAGGGGATGTCGATGTCTGGTCCTGTGATGCATTCGATGGGCGCCGGAAGGCGCAAATGGTTCAACGCCCTTGCCGCAGGCCTTTGCGCAGCGGGGATGCTGGCGAGCACGGCGGCGCTCGCCGACAAGAAGAGTGACACGTTGAAGATGGCCTACGACCAGGCGCCAGAGAGCGTCGATCCGTACTACAACAACGTGCGCATCGGCGTGATCATCACTGCCAACGTGTGGGACACGCTTCTGTTTCGTGACCCCATGACGAACGAGTACAAGGGCCAGCTCGCCAAGAGCTGGAAGCAGGTGGATGACCGGACGCTCGAGTTCGAACTGCGGCAGGGCGTGAAGTTTCACAACGGCGAGGAGTTCGATGCGGACTCGGTTGTCTACACGTTGACCTTCGTCGCCGATCCCAAGAACAAGGCGGTGACGCAGCAGAACGTGAATTGGATCGAGCGCGTGGAGAAGCTCGACAAGTACAAGGTGCGCATCGTCAGCAAGACCACCTTCCCCGGCGCGAAGGAGTACCTCTCGACCACGGCCGTCATGCATCCCGCGAAGTACTACAAGGAGGTGGGACCGAGCGGCATGAACGCCAAGCCGGTCGGAACCGGGCCGTACAAGGTGGTGGAATACGTGCCGGGAAAATCCATTCTTCTGGAGAAGAACGCCGACTACTTCAAGGACTCACCCAAGACGCAGCCCAAAATCGGCAAAGTGCTGATCCGCTTCATTCCTGACCGGCAGACGCAGGTCGCGGAAGTCATCTCGGGCGGCGTGGATTTCATCATGCATGTGCCGCAGGATCAGGCGGAAAAGCTCAAGGCCATGCCTTCGGTGCAGGTGCAGAGCGGCAACACCATGCGCATCGTGTTCATGCAGATGAACATCCAGGACGGAACGCCTGCGCCTCAGCTCAAGGACGTGCGGGTGCGCAAGGCGATCGCGCACGCGATCGACCGGCAGGCCATCATCAAGAACATCGTGGGGCAGGGCTCGGTGCTGCTGAACACCATCTGCACGCCATCCCAGACCGGCTGCACGGACGAGGGCGCGACGGTTTTCAAATATGACCCGGCATTGTCCAAGAAGCTGTTGGCCGAAGCAGGCTTCCCGAACGGCTTCGACATCGACATCGTGGCCTACCGCGAGCGGCAGCAGACCGAAGCGATCATGAACTACCTGCAGGCCGTGGGCATCAAGCCCAAGCTGAATTTCATGCAATACGCCGCGATGCGCGAGATGATCCGCGCCAACAAGGCATCGCTCACGCACCAGACATGGGCTTCGAATCTGGTCAACGACGTGTCGGCCTCGACTCCCGTCTACTTCGGCTTCGGCAGCGATGACATCACGCGCGATGCCGAAGTGAAGGCGCTTCTCGACAAGGGCGATCACACCGTCGACACGGCGGCGCGCAAGGAGCACTACAAGCAGGCGCTGAACATCATCGCCGACAAGGCCTACGCGATACCGCTGTGGTCCTTGCCCGTGTACTACGTGGCAGGCAAGGATGTGAGCTTCAAGACCTATCCCGACGAGCTGGTCCGTTTCTGGGAAATGGGCTGGAAGTGAAGCGTACGAAGCGCACGAAGAGGACGTGACATGTTCGGGTACATCTGCAAGCGCGTCGGACTGGCGCTGTTGGTCGCGCTCACGGTTTCGGTTCTGGCGTTCTTTCTGCTGCATCTCTCCGGCGACCCGGCGATCGCCATGGCCGGGGAGGGTGCGCGGGAAGCCGACATCGAGGCCGTGCGCAAGGCCTACGGACTTGATCGGCCGCTGCTTGTCCAGTATGCCGACTGGGTGTGGAAGCTCCTGCACGGAGACTTCGGCACCTCGGTGTATTTCAAGACGGCGGTGGGCCCGCTGGTGTTCGACAAGCTCGGCGCCACATTGATCCTGGGTTTTTGTGCGCTGGGGGTGGCGCTGCTGATTTCGGTTCCGCTCGGCGTGCTTGCGGCCGTCTACAAGAACAGCTGGATCGACCGGATCTGCCTTGCGCTGGCGGTGCTTGGACAGGCGTTGCCCAACTTCTTCTTCGCGCTGCTGCTGATCATGCTGTTCTCCATTTCGCTCGGCCTGCTGCCTGTCTCGGGCAGCGACGACTGGCAGCATTTCGTGATGCCCGCCATCGCGTTGGGCTACTACGTGGCGCCTGCGTTCATGCGGCTGATCCGCGCGGGGATGATCGAGGTGCTTGGCGCGGACTACATCCGTACCGCGCGTGCCAAAGGTCTGCCCGCAGGCAAGGTGATCTTCAAGCACGCGCTTCGCAACGCCATCGTGCCGGTGGTCGCGCTCGCGGCCGTGCAACTGGGTTTTCTGCTGGGGGGCTCGGTGGTCATCGAAACCATTTTCGCGCTCAATGGCTTGGGTTATCTGGCCTATCAGAGCATCACCTTCAAGGACTTTCCGGTGATGCAGGTGATCGTGCTGATGCTGTCGGGAATCTATGTGCTGCTGACGCTGGCATCGGACATCGCGAACGCTTGGCTGGATCCTCGCATACGAGTCGCCTGAACAATGAACACCATGGTTTCTTCCGCTGCATCCAATGCTCCCGACATGCGACCGGCCAGGGCGGCCGCTCATCCTCTTCGACGTCTGTGGCGCAACAAGGCTCTGGCGATCGGTGGAGGCATGCTTTTGCTGATTCTTGCGCTGGCGCTGCTCGCTCCGCTGATCGCGCCACACGATCCGTATCTGCAGGATTTGAACCGGCGCACGGTGCCACCCGTCTGGTATGCGGGAGGCTCCTGGCAGAACCCACTGGGCACCGACCAGCTGGGCCGCGACTACCTCTCGCGCCTGATCTACGGTGCGCGCATTTCGCTGCTGATAGGGGCCAGCGTCGCGGTGATCTCGGGGCTGATCGGCACCACCATGGGCCTGCTCGCAGGCTACTTCGGCGGCAAGACCGACATGCTCGTGTCCTTTCTGGTCACCACGCGGCTGGCCATGCCGGTCATTCTTGTCGCACTGGCCACCGTGGCGCTGCTCGGCGGTTCGCTGTGGGTCATCATCATCGTGCTGGGGCTGCTCAAATGGGACCGCTTCGCGGTGGTCATGCGCAGCGCGACGCAACAGGTCCGTTCGCAGGAGTACATCGCCGCGGCCCAATCCGCAGGAGCCTCCACGTCGCGGATCATTCTGAGCGAGCTGCTTCCGAACGTCGTTCCGCAGCTCATCGTGATCGCCACGCTCGAGGCCGCGAGCGCCATTCTTCTCGAGGCGTCGCTGTCTTTTCTGGGGCTGGGCGTGCAGCCTCCGCTGCCCTCGTGGGGGTTGATGATTTCAGAGGCCAAGTCATACATGTTCTTCTCGTTCTGGCTCATCGCCATTCCGGGTACGGCGCTGGCACTGCTCATCTTCGCCATCAACCTGGCGGGCGATGGCCTGCACGAATGGCTGACGCCAAGTGAAAGGGCCGGGGCATGAGCGATGTGAACCAGACCCGTGGTGTCGGGCAGGAGCCGGTGCTTGACGTTCGGAATCTGAACGTCCACATCCAGACGCCCAAGGGGCCGCTGCACGCGGTGCGCGACGTGTCGTTTCAGGTCCAGCGTGGAGAGACGCTGTGTCTCGTCGGCGAGTCCGGCTGCGGAAAGTCCATGACCTCGCTTGCCATCATGGGCCTGTTGCCCAAGGTGGCCCGCCGCAGCGCGCAGCGGCTGGCGCTGGCCGGGGAAGATCTCATGCACGTCAGCGCGAAGCAGCTCAATGGATTGCGTGGCAACCGCATGGCGATGATTTTCCAGGAGCCGATGACCGCGCTGAATCCCGCCTACACCATCGGCGAGCAGCTCGTTGAACACTATCGGCATCATCGCGGTGCCACGCAGCAGCAGGCGACGGCCCGCGCGGTGGAGCTGCTGGAGATGGTGGGCATCGCGTCCGCGCGCCAGCGCCTCGGACAGTATCCGCATCAGCTCTCGGGGGGGCTGCGTCAGCGCGTGATGATCGCCATCGCGCTGATGTGCCAGCCCGAACTGCTCATCGCCGACGAGCCGAGCACCGCGCTCGATGTGACCATCCAGGCGCAGATTCTGCGGCTGCTGGCCGATCTGCAAAAGGAACTGGGACTGGCCATGGTGCTCATCACGCACGATCTGGGCGTTGTCGCGCGCATTGCCGACCGTGTGGGCGTGATGTACGCGGGGCAGGTGATAGAGAGCGGCGGTGTCGAGCAGATTTTCGCGTCGCCGCAGCACCCGTACTCGCAAGGGCTGATGAATTGCATACCGCTGCCGGGGCGTACCGTGTCGGGCGAACGGCTGGGCACCATTCCGGGAGTGGTGCCGTCGTTGATCGGCGACATCACGGGCTGCGCGTTTCGCGACCGCTGTGCCCATCGCTCGGACGCCTGTGCGCAGAGCATCCCCGAACGCGGATCGCTTCAGCATGGCTGGAGTTGCGTGCTGTCCGAAGGAGTCGCCGCATGAGTGCATTGATTCAGGCCAGTGAACTGAACCGCTCCTTCTCGGTGCATGCGGGACTGATGAAGCCCAAGCAGACGCTGCATGCCGTCAACGGCGTGTCGCTGCAGCTGCAGCGTGGTGACGTACTTGGCATCGTGGGCGAGTCGGGCTGCGGCAAGTCGACGCTGGCGCGCATGCTGCTCGGGCTGACGCCTCCCACGAGTGGCCACATCAGCATGGCCGGACAGGACATCGGCACGCTGAGTCGCAAGGAGCTGGCACGCCGGGTTCAACCGGTGTTTCAGGACCCTTATTCGTCGCTGAATCCGCGCAAGACCATCGCGTCCATCGTCGCTTTCCCGCTCGATGTCCATGGCATCGGAACCAAAGCCGAGCGCCGCGCAAAGGCCATCGACATGCTGGCCAAGGTGGGCTTGCCGGCGCGTCATGCGGACAGCACACCGGGACAGCTCTCGGGCGGGCAGCGCCAGCGTGTCGCCATTGCCCGCGCGCTGGTGATGAAGCCCGAGATCGTTGTCTGCGATG
Source organism: Diaphorobacter caeni (assembly GCF_015354245.1). Taxonomy (GTDB): domain Bacteria; phylum Pseudomonadota; class Gammaproteobacteria; order Burkholderiales; family Burkholderiaceae_C; genus Diaphorobacter_A; species Diaphorobacter_A caeni. The sequence goes on along the minus strand of NZ_JADKYZ010000003.1, from coordinate 526,608 downwards.
AACCGACGTCGGCGCTGGATGTCTCCGTGCAGGCGCAGATACTCAACCTGCTCATGGATCTTCGGGAAGAGTTCGGCTTGACCTACGTGTTCATCAGCCACAACCTGGCCGTGGTGCAGCACATCGCGACGCATGTCGCCGTGATGTATCTCGGCAGGGTCGTGGAATATGCACCCACGCAGACGCTGTTCCAGCAGCCGCGTCACCCCTACACGCAAGCGCTGCTCGCTTCCGTGCTGACGCCGGAGACGGGGCTCGGCATTCCGGACATGGGCCTGGGTCTGTCGTTTCCGGATCCTTTGCATCCACCGAATGGCTGCACGTTTCACCCACGCTGCTCGCAGCGACTGGAAATCTGCGACCAAAGGCGACCCGAGCTGCAGGTCGATTGCGCCGGATCGCCGGGAGAGGTTGCCTGCCACCTGCATCGTTCGACAACATCCGAGGAGAGGCTTTCATCATGAGCAGAGACAGCGCCATTGCGCAGGCCGCGCAGCATTTTGACGATGGGGGCTTCCGCAGCACACTGGCACGACGCGTCGCCATTCCCACCGAGAGCCAGAACAGCGACCGGGCGACCGAACTCAAGGCCTATCTGGAGCAGGAGATGCGGCCCGCCTTCGAGGCCATGGGCTTTGAGTGCGAGCTGCTGACGCACTCCAAGGCGCTGGCGCCGTTTCTGTTTGCGCAACGCATCGAAGATGAAAGTCTGCCGACGGTGTTCGGCTACGGACATGGCGACGTCATCCGCGGACTCGACAAGGAGTGGAAGTCCGGCCTCGCGCCATGGACGCTCAGCGAGCAGGAAGGCCGCTGGTACGGGCGAGGCATCGCGGACAACAAGGGCCAGCACAGCGTCAACATGGCGGCGATGCAGGCGGTGCTGAAGACCCGAGGGCGCCTTGGTTTCAACGCCAAGTACCTGATCGAGATGGGGGAGGAGACGGGCTCGGGCGGACTGCGCGAGCTGTGCACCGAGAACGCCGCGCGCTTTTCGGCGGATCTGCTGATCGCCTCCGACGGCCCCCGCTTGCGAGCCGAGCGGCCGACCTTGTTTCTTGGCTCGCGCGGCAGCCTGAACTTTGATCTGATGATCGAGGCGCGTGCGGGCGGTCATCACTCGGGCAACTGGGGAGGGCTGATCTCCAATCCCGGCATTCAGCTCTCGCATGCGATCGCCAGCATCGTGTCCCCTTCGGGGCAGATCCGGATTCCGGAATGGGTTCCTGAGCAACTGCCCGAGTCGGTGCGCAATGCGCTCAGCGATTGCGAGGTCGACGGGGGCGATGATGGGCCTCAGATCGAACCGGAATGGGGCGAGCCGGGACTGTCGCCCGCAGAGCGTGTTTTCGGCTGGTGCTCGTTCGAAGTTCTGGCCTACAAGACGGGCAATCCCGACACGCCCGTCAACGCCATTCCGCCGCGGGCATGGGCGCGCTGTCAGCTGCGATTCGTGGTGGGCATCGATCCACAGCAGATCCTGCCCGCGCTTCGTCGCCATCTGGATCGGCAGGGCTTTTCGATGGTGAAGATCGTGCCGACGCGCGAGGCGCTCTTCTCGGCAACCCGCATCGATCCCGAAGACCCCTGGGTGCAATGGGCGGCGTCCTCGATCAGCCAGACCAGTGGCAAGAAGCCTGCCATCCTGCCCAACCTTGGGGGATCGCTGCCCAACGACATCTTCACCGACGTGCTGGGCCTGCGCACCGTCTGGGTGCCGCACTCCTATCCCGGATGCTCGCAGCATGCGCCCAACGAGCACCTGCCACCCGAGCTGCTGCGCGAGGGCCTGCAGATCATGGCGGGCCTGTACTGGGATCTCGGGGCGGGTGGAACCCCGGCCAACTGAAGCCGGAAGTCGATGGTGCCGATCCGTCCCTTCACCCTGTCAGCGCGACGCCCGGTGCGGGAGATTTGCTGTGGGCCGAAGGTATTCAAATTGTTACATGGCGTTGTAAAAATTCCCTAGTAAACCCTGTCGATTGGTCTCCAAATGTGAGTATATGCTTCGCCATTGATGCGCAGATTCATTGCGCCAATGCACTCAGACAAGGAGACAAGATGCAGAGAGTTCGGTCACGGATGTGGACGCGTGGCCTGGGGCCTGTGGTGGTGGCGCTGGGAATGGCAGGCGGTGCGGCGGTGGCCCGTGCCGATATTCTGGTCGGGCAGACGACGGCGGTGACCGGGCCGGTGGCAGCCAGTGTGGGCGAGACGCTGGTCGGCGTGAATCTGTATCTGAACAGCATCAACGCCAAGGGCGGCGTGAACGGCGAGAAGATCAAGCTGATCACGCTGGACGACAAGTTCGAGCCTCCGCTGGCGGCCGAAAACGCCAAGCGGCTGATTGAGCAGGACAACGTGGTCGCGCTGTTCATGAGCCGGGCCACGCCCCACACGCAGGCCATCCTGCCGCTGCTGGCCAAGAACGGCATCGCGCTGGTGGCTCCTTCGACAGGCGCGATGGTCTTTCACCAGCCGGTGAATCCGCTGGTGTTCAATGTGCGCTCGAGCTATCAGGCCGAAACCGAACGCGCGGTGGAACATCTGCACTCCCAGAGTCTGAGCCGCATCGCCATGGTGCACGTGGACGACAGCTTCGGCGAGGACTGTCTCGCAGGCGCGATGAAGGGTTTCAAGGACACGAAGCTCGAACCCGTGGCGGTCATCAAGGCAGACCGCAGCAAGCCGGACTACGCGACGATCGTCCCTGAACTCATCAAGGCCAAGGCTCAGGCGGTCATCTGGATCGGCTCGAGCGTGGCCGTCAGCGACGGGGTGAAGGCGCTGCGCAAGGCGGGCTCGGCGATGCACGTGGTCACCGTGTCGAACAACGCCTCGTCGGGCTTTGCCAAGCAGCTTGGCGATGCGGTGCGGGGCGTGATCGTGACGCAGGTGTTTCCGAGCGAGCGCGCCATGGGCCTCGCGATCAACCGCGAGGCTGCCGCGCTGGCCAAGGCCGATGGCGGCGTGACGCTGTCGCCGTCGGTGATGGAGGGGTTCGCCTCGGCGAAGGTGCTGGTCGAGGGCCTGCGCCGCGCCGGCCCCAAACCGACGCGCGAGAAGGTGGTGGCCGCGTTGTCTGGCATGAGCCACTTTGACCTTGGCGGTCTGGAAGTGGGCTATGGGCCGGGCGATCGCACCGGGCTGAACTACGTGGACATGTCGATCATCGACGCCAAAGGTCAGTTTCTGAGGTAGCCGGAGACACTTTCCTGTCACTTTCTGTCCATGCCTTGGCGACGGTGCTCATCCGATATCAAAACAGTATCGGAATGACGATTTTTAGAATTGGACACTGACGGGAAGGGTATCGAACAATGCGCTGACAACTGGCACGACCAGATCAGGAGACAGCGCAGATGCAGACCCATTCACCGTACCAGGGCCCATTGGCGGGCGTGCGGGTGCTCGATCTTTCGAGCGTGATCTTCGGCCCGATGAGCAGCCAGGTGCTGGCGGACTACGGGGCTGAGGTCATCAAGATCGAGCCGCCCGCGGGCGATTCGACCCGCAACACCGGCCCGGCCCTCGAAAAGGGCATGGCCGCCATGTTTCTTGGAAGCAACCGCAGCAAGAAGAGCGTGGTGCTCGACCTCAAACGGCCCAGCGCGCAGGAGGCGCTGCAGGCGCTGCTCGCCACGGCGGACGTGTTCATGCACAGCATGCGGCCGCAGAAGCTCGCGAAGCTCGGGCTCGACAGGGACACGCTGCGCGCACGCTACCCGAGGCTCATCTACGTGGGGCTGCACGGCTTTGGCGAGGACGGGCCGTATGCGGGGATGCCTGCATATGACGACGTGATCCAGGGCATGAGCGGCCTGGCCGATCTGATGGACCGACAGATCGGCGAGGCGCGCTACCTGCCCACGATTGCCGCCGACAAGACCTGCGGGCTGGTCGGTGCGCACGCGATTCTTGCGGCCCTGTTCCAGCGCGAGCGCACGGGCGAGGGCTGTTTTGTCGAGGTGCCGATGTACGAGACCATGGTCGGCTTCAACCTCGTCGAGCATTTCTACGGTCAGCATTTCACGCCGCCGCTGAGCCCGCCCGGCTATCCCCGCGTGATGGCCGCATCGCGCAGACCCTACAGAACGCTTGACGGCTACGTCTGCATGATGCCGTACACCAACCAGCACTGGCAGCGCTTCTTCGAGGCCGTGGGCCAGCCCGCCATGGCAAGCGACGAGCGTTTTGCGAACCAGGCGGCGCGCACGCGCCATATCGACACGCTGCTTGACCTGCTCGGCAGCTTCGTCAAGCAGCGGAACACCGCGCATTGGCTGGAGGTCTGCGAGCGGCTCGAGATTCCCGCCGCCGCAGTGGCGAGACTTGAGGACTTGCAGAGCGATCCGCATCTGCGGGCCACGGACTTTTTTGTGTCGCTGCAGGACGAGGCCATGGGCGAGGTCCGCTTTCCGCGATCTTCGGTGCGCATGGACGGCCAGCAGGCCCCCATCGGCATGCCGCCGCGACTGGGTGAGCACACCGCTGAACTGCTGAAACAAGCCGGCCTCGGCGATGCGGCGATCGCCGCGCTTCATGACCATCACGACAAGGAGAACTGAACCATGGCGACAAGCAAGCCACCCAGCGCGCTGCAGCAAAGCACGCTGCCGAGTGCCGACCACCTGAACACCATTGTCCGCATGGGGCAGGGTGCGTACTGGCAGGACATCGCCGTCGGCCAGCAATGGCGCACCTTCCGCCGCACGATCACCGAAACCGATCTCGTCAACTTCATCAACGTGACGGGCATGCTGGAGGCCATCTTCATCGATGCGGAATTCGACGGCGGCGCGATCAAGGGCAGGCCCGTGCCGGGCGCGCTCACCTACACGCTGATCGAAGGCTTCATCCTGCAATCGATGATTCAGGGAACGGGCCTCGCGATGCTCGAGCTGCACCAGAAAATCCTCGGCCCCGTGATGGTGGGCGACACGATCCAGGCGCTGGTGGAGGTCACCGACATCCGCCCGACCAGCAAGCACAACCGCGCCGTCGTCACCTCACGAATCACCGTCTACAACCAGCGTCAGGAGGTCGTCATGGAATACACCGCCGTGCGACTGCTGGCAGGCCGCTGACACCGCGCAAACAGGCATCTTGATTTCCACCACGAACGAACGGAGACAGAAACCATGACCCATGCAACGACCACACGACGCCGGCACCTGATCCAATGGAGCGCGCTCGGCCTCGCGATCTGTGCGGCACCTCTCGCGGCGCAGGCCGCCGACGCCTGGCCCACCAAACCGATCACGCTGGTCGTTCCCTTCCCGCCGGGAGGCCCGACCGACATGGTCGCGCGCGTGCTCGCGCAGAGCGTGGGCGAGCAGCTCGGTCAGTCCGTCATCGTGGACAACAAGCCCGGTGCCAACGGCAACATCGGCAACGCGTTCGTCGCCAAGGCCGCGGCCGACGGCCACACGGTGCTCTACAACACCTCGTCGATCGCGCTGAGCCCGGCGCTCTACAAGAAGCTCAGCTACAACGTGAACACCGAGCTCGCGCCCGTCGCGCTGACGGCGGTCGTGCCGCTCGCGCTGGTGGTCAATCCCAAGATGCCGGTCAACACGGTGGCGGAGTTCGTGCAGCACGCCAAGGCGCAGAAGGGCAAGCTCTCCTACGGTTCGGCGGGCAACGGCAACGTCACCCATCTGGCGGCTTTTCAGGTGGTGCAGCACTTCGGCATCGAGGCCACGCACGTGCCCTACAAGGGCAGCGCACCGGCCGACGTGGATCTGGTCGCTGGGCAGATCGACTTCCTCACCGACACCATCAACTCCGTGTCCGCCTTCATCAAGGACGGCAAGCTCAAGCTGCTTGCGGTCTCCACGCCCAAGCGGCTTGCCAATTTCCCGCAGGCCCCCACGCTGGCCGAGAGCGGCATGCCGGGCTATGAGTCGGGCGCCTGGCAGGGCGTGATGGTCCCGGCCAAAACTCCCAAGGAGATCGTCGACAGGCTCAACGCGGCGTTCAACAAGGCGCTCAAGGACCCCGAGGTGCTCAAGAAACTGGCGATCCAGAGCACCGAGCCGCTGGGCTCGACGCCTGCCGAGTACGGCGCCTACATCAAGAAGGAAATCGCCCGCTGGGATTCGGTAGTCAAGAGCACGGGCGTTTCGCTGGATTGATTCGTTGCTGTGCCAAATATTGGAACATCGTGTCGACAAATGACGTTCCAAGCCCGCTTGCGTTATTCTTGGAGCCGACTGTGTGCCAAATATTGGAACATCGTGTCGAAAAATGACGTTCCAAGCCCGCTTGCGTTATTCTTGGAGCCGACTGGATGGAGCGACGGGCGGGGCCTTTGTCATTCCCGGCAACGCGGCTGGCGGTTTTTGATCCGTGGGTTGGAAGACCGCCGTTGCGCCTTGCTTTTATGATCGGTCGTTCAGCAATCTTTATCGACAACCATTGGTTCGCAAGGAAGGACAACAACAATGACGGAGATGACGGCGGAAGTACTGGCCCAAGTACGTGGCCAGGTGGGCTTCATCACTCTCAATCGCGCCAAGGCGCTGAACGCGCTGTCGCTCGGCATGGTGCGCGATCTGCTGGCCACTCTGCTGGCCTGGCAGAAGGATGAGAAGGTGCTGGCCGTCGCGATTCGCGGCAATGGCAAGGAGGGCGCGTTCGGCGCGTTCTGCGCGGGGGGCGACATCCGCTTTCTGCACAAGGCGGGCAGCACCGGCAACCCCGAGCTCGAGGATTTCTTCACCGAGGAATATGCGCTCAACCATCTGATCCACACGCTGGGTAAGCCCTACATCGCGTTCATGGACGGCATCGTGATGGGCGGCGGCATGGGCATCAGCCAGGGCGGTTCGGCACGCATCGTGACCGAGCGCACCAAGATGGCCATGCCCGAGACCATCATCGGTCTGTTTCCCGACGTGGGCGGCGGCTATTTCCTCTCGCGCTGCCCCGGCCGCGTGGGCGAGTGGCTGGCGCTGACCGGTGACACCATCAACGGCGCCGACGCCATCGCCTACAAGCTGGCCGACGGCTTCATGCCGGCCGACAAGCAGGCTGGCGTATGGGAGCAGCTCGGCGCGGAAAAGTTCGCGAACGGCGCGGCCGTGCAGAAGTGGGTCGAGTCACAGTATGTGGCGGCGGGCGAGGGCGGCATCGGCAATCGCGCGCACATCGACAAGTACTTCGCGCTGCCGACGGCGGTGGAGATCGTCCAGGCGCTCGAGAAAGATGGCGACGAGTGGTGCCAGAAGACCGCCGCGGCGCTGCGCAAGCGCTCGCCGCTGATGCTGGAAGTGGTGCTCGAGCAGATCCGCCGCGCGCGCGACATGACGCTGGCCGAGGACCTGCGCATGGAGCGCGACATGGTGCGCCACTGCTTCTTCCTGCGCCCCGGTCAGAGTGAAACCATCGAAGGCATCCGCGCGCTGGCGGTGGACAAGGACCACGCGCCGAAATGGAACCCCGAGCGTGTGGAAGACGTGAAGCGTGACGTGGTCGAGGCCTTCTTCAAGAGCCCCTGGCCCGCCCATTCGCATCCGCTCGCCGCTCTGGCATAAGCGCAAGGATTGATCCGCAAAGCAAAACAGCTCCCGTCGGGAGCTGTTTTTGTTGGCGTCGGCGCCGTGCGGACGGCCGCGCTCAGCGGTGGCGGCTCTTCATTGCGCGCTCGACCTCGCGCTTGCCTTCGCGGTCCTTGATCACGTCGCGTTTGTCATGCTCGGCCTTGCCCTTGGCGAGCGCGATGTCGCACTTGGCGATGCCGTTCTTCCAGTGCAGGTTGATGGGCACGAGCGTGTAGCCCTTTTGCTCGACCTTGCCGATCAGGCGCTTGATCTCTTCCTTGTGCAGGAGCAGCTTCTTGATGCGCGCGGCGTCGGGATTCACATGGGTGGAGGCAGTGCGAAGCGGGTTGATCTGGCAGCCGATCAGATAGAGCTCGCCTTCCTTGATGACCACGTAGCCGTCAGTCAGTTGGGCCTTGCCTTCGCGCAGCGCCTTCACTTCCCAGCCGTGCAGGACCATGCCCGCCTCGTAGCGTTCCTCGAAGAAATAGTTGAAGCTCGCCTTCTTGTTGTCGGCAATGCGTGACGATGTTTCTGGTTTTTTGGTTGCCATGTTCAATAGATGCGGCGCACCCGGGAGGTTTCAATGTCCCTTCCGGCTATCACCCTGAGGGAATAAGCTCTCTCTACAATAACGGGTTGTCGTCTCGCAATTCTTCGATTTTAGTTCGTTGCGCCGAAAGCCCCCGGCACCCGGTGCGATGAACTGATTTCCTGCCAGCTCCTTGGAGCGTGTTGACGATCTCCGCGCGGTCTTGCAGGCGCGGCCTCGGGTGGTCTGCCGCGTTGCAAATCCTCGCAATGGCACGAGCTGTTGCTGCGGTTTGCGCCCTGCAGTTCTTCCCGATCCGCATCCGGCAAGCCTCGCATTGAGATCGCAAACACGCTCTGAGCCAGCAGACCCGTGAAATTTTCATGAAAACAGTCAGCAAATCCGTTCTGATCTGGTACAGCCCAGAGGAAATGTTCAATCTCGTCACCGATGTGGCCAAGTACCCGGAGTTCCTGCCGTGGTGCGACTCCGCGAAGGTGCTGGAGGTCGACGAGCAGGGCATGACCGCCGAGGTCGGCATGTCGCTGGGCGGATTTCGCAAGTCCTTCATCACCCGCAACACGCACGAGCTCAACCGCCGCGTCGGCATGCGGCTCGTGAAGGGGCCGTTTTCCAAGCTCGAGGGCGACTGGTATTTTCACCCTGTGGGCGATGGCTCGCAGCGCGCCTGCAAGGTGGAGCTGCAGCTGACCTACGGTTTTGACAGCATGGCGCTGGCCGCGATCGTCGGCCCGGTGTTCGACAAGATCGCGGGTTCGATGGTGGACGCCTTCATCGCGCGTGCCGAGAAGGTCTATGGCTGAGCTGCGGGTCACCGTCGTCACTTCGGCCAAGGCCGGTCAGACGCAGGAATGGGCGCTCCAGTTGACGCCGGGCGCGACCGTGCAGGACGCCCTCAAGGCCTGCGGTCTGAACGCCGCCGATGCGGCCTATGCGGCCAGCATCTGGGGCAAAGCCGCAGCGGCGCAACGCCGCCTGCACGATCAGGACCGCGTGGAGTGGTGCCGCGCGCTCAAGGTCGATCCCAAGGTGGCGCGCCGCGAGCGCTTCGCCAGCCAGGGCAGCCGCGGAGCGGGGCTGTTCTCCAAGCGCAGGGCGGGCGCGAAGTCGGGTTACTGAACCGTTTTTTCGATTGGAAGTGATCCTGAGGCTCGGCCGGAGAGCGTGTTGACGATCTCCACACGGTCTTGCAGACGCGGCCTGCGATTCGGCGGCCGAGCCGGGTGGAGTTATGGCGTCACAACTTCGATCTGCGTGATCAGCATCGCGCCGTTTTCGCGTTCGACGTGAAAGCGTACCTTGTCGCCTTCCTTGAGCTTGGTGAGGTCGGTCGGATTCTTGGGCGTGAACACCATGCTCATTGCGGGCATGTTCAGGTTGGCGATGGCGGCGTGGCGGATGCTGACCTTGCCGGCGGCAAGATTGACGCGCAACACCTCGCCGTCGGTCATCACCTGGGCGCTGTCGGCCGTTGGCGCGGCAGCGGCAGGTTCTGACGCGTGGCTCATGTCGTGGCCCGCATGGTCCGTGGCGGCGGGGGCCTGTGCCTGTGCCTGTGCGCTGACCGCGAACAGGGCGGACATCAGGAGCGAGGCGACTGTGGTGGCGGTGGCGGTGGCGGTGGCGATGGAGCGTGGAGTGGTGTGCTTCATGAGGTTTCGGGCCGAGGGCCGTTTCCTTGTTGTGTGGTTTTCAAAAAATGGACTGACAAAAAGCGATCAGCGATAGCTCGTGAACACGCTCGTGGAGACGTCGCTGTTCATGAGGTTGCGGGTGACAAGCAGCACGTCGTACGGGTCCTTGCGGCCACCGTAGTCCGGGCCGTCCATGCCGGGGCTGCCCACGGGCATTCCGGGCACGGTGAGGCCGAGCGCCTTGGGCTTTTGCTTGAGCAGCTTGTGCACGTCGGACGCGGGCACATGGCCTTCGAGCAGGTAGTTTCCAACGAGCGCCGTGTGGCACGACCCCAGCCGTGTGGGCAGGCCGAGCTTGGCGCGCGCGGTCGTGTTGCCGCTGTCGTGCACGGTGACGGTGAAGCCGTTGTCTTCCATGTGCTTGATCCAGTCGACGCAGCAGCCGCAGTTGGGGTCTTTCCAGACCTCGACCGCGATTTTTTCGGGCTTGCTGGCGAGCGCCGGTACGGCGGCCAGCGCTAGGCTGGCGGCGATGCCGGTCATGAGGCGGCGGCGTGGGAGGTCGGATGGGAGATGGGTTGCTGTGTTCGACATGGTTGGGCTCCTTGAAGCGTGAATCGTGAATCGTGAAATGGGGTGTGTGGAAGGCGCTCTGGCATCACTGCGTCACCGTGAAAGTGCCGCGCATGCCCGCCTGAAAATGGCCTGCGATGAGACAGGCGAAATCGAAGGTGCCCGCGCGGTTGAACTGCCAGACGAGGTCTTCGCGCTTGGCTGGAGCGACATGGGCCATGTAGGGCTCGGCGTGCTCCATCTCGGGAAACTTGAGCATCAGATCCGCATGCTCCTTGAGCGACTCCGCGGTGCCGAGCACCACCTCGTGCATGACGACGCCCTTGTTCTCGACGCGCAGGCGCACGGTCTCGCCGCGCTTGACGCTGAAGTGATCCGGCGTGAAGCGCATGTCGTCGGTCATGCGCAAGGTGATGGTGCGCCGGGCCTTGTAGGCGTCTCCGGCGATGCCCCAGTCCTTCTGCTCTTTGGTGGCTGGCGCGCTGGATGCATGGCTTTCATTGCCGTGCGAGAACGCGGCGGAGGACAGCGTCAGGAGCGCTGCGGCCGTGAAAAACGAAAATCGGTTCATGGTGTGCACCCCTCGGTTCAATGATGTGAGCCGTGGCCGCTGTCTGCGCCCGGCTTGCGCACGGACGGCGCGCTCGGCGCCTTGCCCGGCGCCGTCTGGCGCGGCGCGCTGGAGTCGAGCGGTGCGCCCGTCCATTCCTGCGCGACCGTGCCCTGCGGATGCTTGAACCAGCCGGGATCGCTGTAGTCGTTCGCACCCAGCTGCGCGCGCACCTTGAGCGTGGTGAACATGCCGCCCATCTCCAGCGGGCCGAACGGGCCGGTGCCGGTCATCATCGGGAAGGTGTTGTCGGGCAGGGGCATTTCCATCGCGCCCATGTCGGCCATGCCGCGTTCGCCCATCACCATGTAGTCGGGCGCGATCTTCTGGATCTTCGAGACCAGTCCGCGATGGTCCACGCCGATCATCGTCGGCACGTCGTGGCCCATCGCGCCCATGGTGTGGTGGCTCTTGTGGCAGTGCATCGCCCAGTCGCCCGGCTCGTCGGCGATGAACTCCATCTGCCGCATCTGGCCCACGGCCACGTCGGTGGTCACCTCGGGCCAGCGCGCTGTTCTGGGCACGGGGCCGCCGTCGGTGCCGGTCACTTCGAATTCATGACCGTGGATGTGGATCGGATGGTTCGTCATCGTGAGGTTGCCCACGCGCATGCGCACGCGGTCGCCCTGTTTCGCGACCAGCGGGCTGATGGCGGGAAACACGCGGCTGTTGAAGGTCCAGATGTTGAAGTCCGTCATCTCGTTGACGCGCGGCGTCATCGCGCCGGGCTCCACGTCAAAGGCCGAGAGCAGCCACGCGTAGTCGCGGTCCACGTTGGCGATCAGCGGATGGGCGGCCTTCGGGTGGGTGATCCACAGGCCCATCATGCCCATCGCCATCTGGGTCATTTCGTCGGCGTGCGGGTGGTACATGAAGGTGCCTGGACGGCGCGCGACGAAGTCGTAGACAAAGGTCTTGCCGGGAGCGATGTGCGGCTGGGTGAGCCCGCCCACGCCGTCCATGCCGTTGGGCAGGCGCTGGCCGTGCCAGTGGATGGTGGTGTGCTCGGGCAGGCGGTTGCTCACGAAGATGCGCACCCGGTCGCCCTCGACCACCTCGATGGTCGGGCCGGGGCTCTGGCCGTTGTAGCCCCACATGTTGACCGAGAAGCCGGGCGCGACCTCGCGCACCACCGGCTCGGCCACCAGATGGAACTCTTTGACACCGTGGTTCATGCGCCACGGCGTGGTCCAGCCGTTGAGCGTGACCACGGGGCGGTACGGCCTGCCGTTGGGCGGCACCAGCGGAGCGGCGGTCTCGGCCGACGACTGGCTGGCGGGTTCGGGCAGCGCGGCCATGGCGACGCGGCTGACGGATGCGGCGGCCACTGCGGTGGCGGCGCCTGCGAAGAAAGTGCGGCGTTGCATGTCAGTGGCCTCCGCTTTCGTTGTTGTTGGTGTTGTTGTTGGATGTGGTGCTCGCGAGGGGCGCGATGCCGCCCGGCGAGGTGCCGGTCAGCGCGAGCTGCAGATCGGTCTCGGCCAGCCAGAAGTCGCGCTGCGCGTTGGTGGCGTTGACCACCGCCTGCGTGGTGGTGCGGGCCTGCGCGAGCAATTGCCACACGCTGTCGAACATGCCGTTGTAGCGCAGCACGGTCTCGTCCTGCACCAGCTTGGCGAGCGGCAGCACCTCGGCCTGCTGTTGATGCGCGAGATCCCAGGCCGTACGGTAGCGCGACCAGCTGGTGCGCGATTCGCTGCGTGCCCGAAGCGCGGCGGATTGCAGTTGCGCGGCGCTGCGCTGCACTTCGGCACGCGTTTTCGCGGAGGCCGAACCGCCCCAGTCGAAGATCGGCAGCGGAAGCTCCAGCTCCCAGCCGCGCGTCTTCTCGACATGGCCGCTCTCGCGGTCCTTGGCACGGTTGTGGGAGTAGCTCGCGCCGATGTCGCCAAACACCGCACCGACCCGCGACCAGCCGCTGCGTTCCGCCGTCACGTCCAGATCGCGACGCAGCGCGCGCAGATCGAGCCGCTCGCGCAGCGCGGTGGCTTCCGCGTCGTCGCCCGCGCGCAGCTCGTTGGCCGTCTTTGGAATCGCGGGCAACTGCTTGGGCAGCTCGAACGCCGTCTGCGTGCCCCACACGCCCATCAGCCGCGCGAGCTGTTCGCGCTCCAGCGTGGCGTTCAAGCGGGCACGCGCCAGCTGCGCCGCGGATTCCTGCGCAATCGACAGCTCGCGCGCCTGCTGCAGCCGGTTGAAGTTGCCGACCGCCGCCATGCGCCGCGCCAGCTCGGCACCGAGCTGGGCCGCGTCGCTCATCGTCTCGTTGGCGGCCAGCGCCTGCTCCGCCGCTACCGCGCGCAGCCAGGCGCGGCGCGTGTCGGCCGCCAGCGTCAGCACGCTCTGCGATGCCTGCAGCGTGGAGCGCTCCATCTGCCAACCGAGCCAGCGCGAACGCCAAGGCAGGGTGATGATGTTGACCAGACCGAACGCCAGTTCGCGCTCGTACTCGATCTCGTGCGCGTTGGAAAAGCGGCCGAGCGTGAGCGTCGGATTGAACAGCGTCAGCGCCTGCGCGCGCTCCGCATCCTCGACCGCAAGGCTGGCGAGCTGCACCTGCAGATCAGGATTGTTCAAAAGCGCGATGCGCACGGCCGTGTCCTGATCGACGGGCTTGAGCAGCCATTCGCTGATGCGCTTTTGCTCGTCAGCCTTGGCATCGCCTTTGGCCGATGGCAGTTGCGCATCCTTGGGCAGGCGGCTTTGCGTCTGCTCCTGCACATCGCCACGCAGCCCATCGGGCGACACGCTCGCGCAACCCGCGAGCACCAGCGCGGCGGCCAGCACGGAAAGACGTCGCATGGTCATGGCTTGCCTCCGTGCTGGTGGTGCTGATGTTGTTGATGATGCTGGTGTTGATGCATGGGCATCGTCATGGGCATCGGTTTCTGCACGGGCTTTGTCGCTGGTTGCGGCTGCTGCTGTTGCTGTTGCTGCGCCTCCCATTGAAGAACGTCCGCGTGCCCGTTCGGAAACTCGGCCACGGCCTGGTTGGCGGCGCTCCAGCTGCCCGGCTGGCGAACGATGTCACCACTGGCTTGCAGGGACTGGTGCTCGAGCGGCAGCGTGGGCGCATTCGCGTCCAGCGCGTTGGAAGTGGGATGGTTGTTTTGGGCGTGGGCCGATGTGGCGGGGGCGAAGCCGATCGCGACCGCGACCGTCACCGACAGCATCAACGCCAGATGAATGCAGGAATGCGCAGGGCGCATGGAGATCTCCTGAAGGCTGGTTCAAACACTCAGCGACCACCTTGTCTTGCCTGCAAGGGCAAACGGCGGACGCACTTCGGGTATGAAAGCTCAGAAGATGGGTGGTTTTGCCACCTGTGCAGACTGCGCGCTCACAAAGCGCGTGGCGCGCTCGATCTGCGGGGATTGCGGCGCGTCTCCGGTGGAGACCACCAGCTCCGCCGTCGCATGCAGCGAGGAATTGCAGATGTCGCAAGCCGAGCACGAAGCCCCGGTGTGCTTGCTCGTGCCGCAGCTTTGCATGCGCGGCTCGTCCACGCAGTGATCGGCAGCGGCCGAGACTGCGGACGATGCGATGGACATTGCCATGTCGTGGTGCTGCACGGCTTCCAAGCCATGCAGGCCGTGGTGCTCATCCGCATGGGCAGCTGACACCGGTTCGGGCTGATGGTGCATCGCCACCGGCATCACTCCCATGGCCATGGCGTCGCCCAGCAGGCCCCGAAGGACCAGCATGAGAACGAGAACCGTGGAGAAAATGCGGCGCATGGGGGTAATGATAGCCCGGCTTGGGAGAAAGTTCCTGAACAGGTTTGAATAGGCGTCGACCTGCCGAAGCAGTTTTCTGCACCTTTTCCATACCATCGCTCACATGGTGCGATGACCTCGAAATCACCGCGTGATTCAACGCTTGGTTCCGTGTGCCCCACACTGCAATCGCTGGGAGCAGCGCTACCTCGTTGTCATTGCAAGCTTGGCTGCAAGCGCCGCAAATGCGGCGGAAAAGCCGCGCCGCATCCATTTCTGCACCGTGGCGCTCGAGACAACATGCCGCCGTACGGCCGCAGCAAAAGCGCCGTACATGGCAAACACAATGAAGGTCATCAGCATGAAGGCGAGGCTCAACTCCACCATTTGCCTTACCGGAGAACCCTCGTCAATGCGGACGAACTGGGGCAGAAAGGCGAGAAAGAAGATGGACAATTTGGGGTTGAACAGATTGATGAGCACCGCTGAGACGATCACCTGCCGTGCATTTTTGTCGGTTGGTTGCTCGCTCACTGTGAACATGCCCTGCTCGCGATACATGCTCCAAGCCATGTAGAGCAGATAGAGAACACCCAGATACTTGAGAATTTGAAAGGCGGTAGCGCTGGTCTGGAGCAATGCGGCCAGCCCGCTGATGGCTGCCAGCGTGTGGGGAATGATCCCTAGCGTGCACCCCAAGGCCGCAACAACGCTAGCGCGCAGGCCGCCCGAGAGTCCGCTGGCCACGGTGTAGAGGGCGCCCGTGCCAGGTGAGGCGACGATGATGAGAGCCGTGAGCAGAAATTCGAGTGTCATGGCCTTGCCTCGTTGCGTGGCATTGGCGTGATGCAAGAGCGCATGGCGGGTATCTCCGATGGTGCTGTGGTTTTCCTGCTTAATGTGCCCGAGCCGCACCGCCGGTGTCTTGAATGAAATTGCAGTTCAGCCCATTGCTGCGGCGTATCGCCCTGGAGAGATGCCGTATGAGCGCACAAAAAGACGCGTCAGATGGCTTTGGTCTGCAAAGCCAGCGCTGTGCGCTGCATGGATGAGCGTGGCGCCTGATGCGATCAGGCGCCGTGCCATTTGCAATCGACGTTGGACGAGGTAGGCGTGTGGGGTCAGTCCCGTCATGCTGGAAAAGCCACGGATCAGCTGAAATTGACTGACTCCCGCCATGTGTGCGAGCTCATGAAGCGTCACGGGTGATGCCGGTGCGTCGTCAATCCGGGTGCGGGCACGCTCGATACCCGGGGGTGTTGACCGCGGAGGAGTCTTGCCGACTTGCTCCATCAGCGGTTGGAGAAGCAGCAGGAGCTGTTCATCCGTCTCTATTTCGCTCAGTGCTGCGCGCGGCGTGGTCTCGGTACGGAACAGCGAAAGCAGCCGGTGTGCGCTGACAGGGTCGCGCCGCGCAGGTTGGGAGAACTCGGCATGGGAAGCCCGTCCATCGGTCATCTCGAAGATGCCGCCGCTCAGTACATGCGGGTCGAAATACAGCATCTGCCAAGCACGCCCCTGGTCTCCCAATGGCGTGCCATCGTGAACCTCGCATGGGTTGACGGTGATGACGTCGCCCGCTTGTGCCTCAACCATGCCGCGCCCGCTCAAGGACTTCTGAGCTCCGCGAAGAACGACGCCGATCCCGTATTGGTCGTGCATGTGGCGTCCGAAGGCATGCGTCGTGTCGGCAGTCACTGCCGTCACGCCTTTCGTGCCACAGGGGCTTATGTTGAACGAGCCATTTTTCATCAGGTCTGGAAGGGGTTGACGATGCCGGGCCGCTTATTTTGCGCTCCAGTTCCTGAGCCGCAATCCGTTTGCCACCACCAGCAACGACACCCCCATGTCCGCCACCACCGCCATCCACATGGTCGCGTGGCCAGTGAGGGCGAGGATGAAGAACACCACCTTGATGCCGAGCGCGAGGCTGATGTTCTGCCAGAGGATGCTGTGCGCTGATTGGGACAGACGCACGGTGTCGGGGATGCGGCGCAGGTCGTCATTCATGAGGACGACGGCGGCGGTTTCCATGGCCATGCCGGTGGAGTGTGCGCCGCCCATGGCGAAGCCGACGTCGGCCTTGGCCAGGGCGGGGGCGTCGTTGATGCCGTCGCCGGTCATGGCGGTGGGGCCCTTGGTCTTCTGGAACTCGGCGAGAAGCTGGAGCTTGTCTTCGGGCAGCAGGCTGCCGCGTGCGTCCTCGATGCCCGCCTCGGCGGCGACGGCCTTCACGGTGGCGGTGTTGTCGCCGCTCAGCACGATGGGCTCGACGCCCACGGCCTTGAGCAGCTGCACGGCCTCGCGGGAGGTGGCGCGCAGCGGGTCGGCCACGGCGAAGAGGGCGCGCACGGACTGGTCGTCGGCCAGCAGGGTGACGGTGCGGCCCTGCTTTTCCTGCTCGGAGAGCAGGGCTTCGAGCGCCGGAGTGTCGAGGTTCATCTCGCGGATCATGCGCAGGTTGGCGAGAACGTAGCGGGTGCCGTGGACCTGGCCTTCCACGCCTCGGCCGGGCAGGGCTTTCAGGTCCTGCACGGTGTTTTCCAGATTGGCGGGGAGCGTCTTGGCAAGGCCTGCGGCGATCGCGCGCGAGACGGGGTGGTCGGAGCGGCTGGCGAGCTGCCAGGCGACATGGGCCGCGTCGGCGTCGTCACCTGCGGCCAGCGCCTGCCAATGGACGAGCGCGGGGCTGCCGGTGGTCAGCGTGCCGGTCTTGTCGAGGGCGATGACCTTGAGCTTGCGGGCCTCCTCGAGCGCGCTGCCGCCCTTGATGAGGATGCCGCGCTTGGCGGCGGCGGTGAGGGCGCTCACCACCGTGACGGGCGTGGAGATCACCAGTGCGCAGGGGCAGGCGATCACGAGCAGGGCGAGCGCCTGGTAGATCGCGTCATGCCAAGACCAGTCGGCGAGCAGCGGCGCGAGCACGGCCAGCAGCAGGGCGAGCACGAAGACGATGGGCGTGTAGATCTGGGCGAAACGGTCGACGAAACGCTGTGTGGGTGCGCGCGAGGCCTGGGCTTCTTCGACGGCGTGAACGATGCGCGCCAGCAGGGTATTGCCGGGAGGGGCGGTGACCTGCATCTGCAGCTCGCCGTTCTGGTTGACGCTGCCGGCATAGAGCGCGTCGCCCACGGCCTTGTCCGCCAGTTGGCTCTCGCCGGTGATCGGGGCCTGGTTGACGGCGCTTTGGCCTTGGGTGACGGTGCCGTCGAGCGGCACCAGCGCGCCGGGGGCGATGCGCACGGTTGCGCCCATGGGGACGTCGTTCACGGCGGTTTTTGCGATGCTGCCGTCGGGCTGCATCACGTCCGCGGTTTCAGGGGCGAGGTTGAGCAGGCTGCGGATGGCGTTGCGCGCCTTGTCCATGGCCTGGTCTTCGATGCGCTCGGCGGCGGCGTAGAGGGCCATCACCATCGCGGCCTCGGGCCACTGGCCGATGAGGAAGGCGCCGGTCACCGCCACGGCCATGAGCGCGTGGATGCCGAGCTTGAGTTTCACTAGGCTCTGGATGCCTGCCTTGTAGACACCGAGGCCCGACAGCAGGATCGCGATGATGGCGAGCGCCATGCCCACGTACTGCAGCTGGTACCAGTGCGCGACCTCGGCACCGAGCGCGACGGCCAGCGCCGCGTAGATGCGCGGCCAGCCGGGCAGCACGCCGTGGTCGTGGCCCGCGTGGTCATCGTCGTCGCCATCCGCGTGGGAGTGCGTGCTGCCGCCGCAGCAGGCGCCGCAGCCAATGGCGGGCGGGGCTGCCTTCTTCTTGGCGGGCGCGGCGTGATCGTGCGCATGCGAATGTTCATGGCCATGACCATGGTTGTGGTCGTGATTCTTGTGATCGTGCCCATGGTCGGCATGGGGTTCTTGGAGTGAGGTGCTCTGGCTCATGTCATGATTGGAAACCTTGAAGTCACTTGAAGGTCAAGCGATGTCCATCCAAAGCCCCCAATACCGTATCGGAGATGCCGCGCGTCTCTCGGGCATTCCTGCGGCCAGCATCCGCTACTACGAGAAGGAAGGCCTGCTGCCCGCCCAGTCGCGGGCGGACAACCAGTACCGCCTCTACAACGATGACGAGATCCACCGGCTGCGCTTCGTGCGCCTGTGCCGCGCCATGGATATGTCGCTCGGCGAGGTGCGCTCGCTGCTGGCGCTCGACGGGGCTGAAGAGCACGACGCCCACACCGCCTGCGCGACGCTCGACGAGCATCTGGAGCATGTGCGCACGCGCCTGAACGAGCTGCAGACGCTGGAGCAGGAGCTGCTCTCGCTGCGCGGGCGCTGCGATGGTGCGGGCGGGCATTGCCATGTGATCGAGGCGCTGCACGAGCGCGCCGATGCCGATCCGGTGCCTTCGCCCCAACCCGCACACAAGCGCCATGTCTGACGCGCGGATTCCAGACTGTCCCGCTATGATCAAAGCATGAGTGCAGCACAGGGCGTCATCGAACTGCCGGACCGCATCTGGGCCATGGTGCGGCGCTGGGCCGTGTCCTGGTGGCGCATCGTCTATCTGGGGGCGGTGGTGCTGGTGCTGATGCTTTCGCCGTCGAGCTACAACCGCGCCACGCGCTGGCGCCTCGCGCGGCACATGTATCTGGAGACCGCGCCGATTCTCATCGGCCACACGCTGCTCGCCGCGCTGCTTAGTCTGGTGATCACGCGCATCGTGGTCGTCACGGCGCAAAGCTACGGGCTGTCGCGCTATGCGCTCGAAATGGTAGTCCGCGTGCTGGTGCTGGAGCTGATTCCGCTGACCGCCGCGCTGTTCGTTGCGATGCGCGCCACCATTCCCAACGGCACCAAGCTCGCGCTGATGCAGCATTCCGGCCACTTTGACGCGCTGCGCGCACACGGTGCCGACCCGATCCGCGTGGAGCTGCTGCCGCGCGTGATCGCGGGCGTCTATGCGAGCGTGACGCTGGCGGCGCTCTCGTGCGTGGTCGCGCTGGTCATGGCCTATGTGGGGGTGTACGGACTCAGCACTGCGGGGCTGCCGCTTTACACGCGCATGTTCGGTCATGTGTTCACGCCGCAGATCACCTTCATCTTTGCGTTCAAGACCGTGTTCTTCAGCCTCGCGATCGCGCTGATTCCGATGGCCGAAGGGCTGTACGCGGATGCCGCCACCGACCGCGACGGCACGCCGCGCCAGCTCGACTCCGAACTCGGCGGACTGGCGCGCATGTTCGCCGTGCTCCTGCTCATCGAGGCCGCCTCGCTGGTGGGCAACTACTACTGACCCGGACGATGAAAACCAGAGCCCGACCACTATGACAGAACCCGAAAAAGAACGAGAGCCGGTGCACGGCCCGCTGCCGCCGATGGAAAGCGACGAGCTGCTGCGCCCTGTCGCCCATCTGGAGCGCAAGGCGGTGGCGATGCTGTTGTTCACGATGCTGCTGATCGTCGGCGCGGCGATCTACCTGATGTACGCGCGCGGCGTGTTCGAGCCCACGCAGCGGCTGATCCTCACGGCCGACGATTCGCAGGGCGTGTCGGTCGGCATGGACATGACCTTTCAGGGCTTTCCGATTGGCCGCGTGCGCAAGATCGAGCTGGCCGACAACGCCGAGGTCCACATCCTCATCGATGTGCCGAGGAAGGACGCGCACTGGCTGCGCTCGACCAGCGTGTTCACGCTGGTGAGCGGCATCGTCGGCGGCACGACGATCAAGGCCTACAGCGGCATCCTGACCGATCCGCAGCTCGAGGACGGCGCCACGCGCCCGGTGCTGCGCGGCGACGCGACGGCCGAGATTCCGCAGCTCATGGCGCAGGCGCGTGAGCTGCTGGAAAACCTCAACGCGATGACGAGCCAGGGCTCGGCGCTCGGCGGCGTGGTCGAGAACGTGCGCTCGCTCACCGAGAGCCTGAATGGACCGGGCGGGGCGCTCAAGGTGCTGACCGGCAACGAGGCCGATTCGAAGAAGGTGGCGATCACGCTGGACCGCATCAACCAATTGCTCGCGCGCATGGACGGCGTGGTCGCCAAAGCGGACAAGCAGGTCTTCGGTGCGGGCAAGGATGCCGGGCTGGTGCAGGACGTGCGCGGCGCGGTGCTGGAGTTGAACGGCCTGCTGACCGACACCCGCCAGAGTCTCACCAAGATTGACGCCGTGCTGGTCGAAGCACAAGGCATTGCCGCGAACGCGAACGAGGCCACGACGGATCTTGGCGCGCTGCGCGGCGAGGTGGAGGCCAATCTGCGCAAGGTGGAGAGCCTGCTGAATGATGTCAACCGCAAATGGCCGTTCGCCAAGGATTCGGAGCTGAAACTGCCATGACCAAGATTCATCCACTGTTGAATCGCGTGCGCTGGTTGCCGGCCGTGGCCGTGCTGACGCTGGCAGCCTGTGCTGACAAGCCGCCCGTGCCGGACTGGAAGATCAACTCCCATGGCTCGGTGCAGCGCGCCACGGACGCGCAGCTCTCGGGCAAGACGCGCGTGGCCGACCAGGAATGGCGCACGGCGCGCGCCGAGGTGTCGCGCACCGGCAGCGCGGAGCAACTCGCGCGCGTGGAACTGAGCCGCTGCGCTGCGCAGGTCGCGAGCGCGCAGTGGGAAGAGTGCAGCGGCTTCGAGCGACTGCGCGCCGATGCGCAGCCGGCCGAGTTGGCCTACGCGGACTATCTGGCGGGCAAGCCACTGTCTGCCGCGCAGATCGCGCTGTTGCCAGAGACGCAGCGCAAGGCTGCCGCCGATGTGAATGCGGTGGGCGCCATGCCCGACCCGCTCTCGCGATTGGTGGCGGCGGGCGTGGCGTTCAAGGCCGGGCGCGCGACGCCGGACACGCTGGTCACCGCAAGCGAAACCGCGTCGGCACAGGGTTGGAGCCACGCGTTGCTCGGTTGGCTGAGCCTGCGTACGGAGCGGGCCAAGGCGATTGGCGATGCCGAACTGGCGGCTGGGCTGCTGCGCCGCATGGCTTTGGTGCAGCAACAGGGCCAACCTGAGCCGTCCAAGAATGAAAATAAAAATGAAAAGGCCTCTGCAAAGAGGCCTTGAGTGC
The DNA here is from genome assembly GCF_015354245.1 of Diaphorobacter caeni. Taxonomy (GTDB): domain Bacteria; phylum Pseudomonadota; class Gammaproteobacteria; order Burkholderiales; family Burkholderiaceae_C; genus Diaphorobacter_A; species Diaphorobacter_A caeni. The sequence goes on along the minus strand of NZ_JADKYZ010000003.1, from coordinate 504,965 downwards.
GAGATATGCGGGAGACACGCAACAGCAGGCGGCGTGAGATGCGCCTGCTGGCTTCAGTTGAACAGTTCTGCGCTCAGCAGTTTGTCCAGCTGCGTATTTGCTGTTGTCAGCGAATCGACGGACTGCACAGCCTCATCGGGAATCAACGTCATGGCAGTGGCCGCTACGGCCAAAGCTACCGTCACCGTGAAGGCTGCCAGTGCGCGCGATCCTTGGCGGATGTTGCGGTTCATGACAGGGTCCTCGGAAAAAATGAAACGAATACAAGTCAATCAACGTTTGACCTGGCAAATTCGTTGACCGACAGACTGTATTGGAACACCCGATTGAGGAGAAATCGTGTCGGACGGGAGCTTGTGACGCCCACAGCCGCCGCAGTTCACGGTTGATTGCGCTTGTGTTGGTCTCTTTCCACAAACCGGCCTATGGGGTCAGCCGTCTGGCCAGCGCAGATGCCGTCAAGGCGCTGTTCGGCGGCCATCCGTCGGCAATCAGTCCGTGCTGCCAGCAGGCTGCGCGCGCTGCGGCGAACGCATGCGTGGGCATTTCCGAATCTTCACGAATGGATGCGACGCGCGCACCCAGCAGGCCCGCCAGCACATCGCCGGTTCCGCCCGTGGCAAGGCGTGCGTTGCCGGTGGGATTGATATAGGGTGTCTGGCGCGGGGCTGCGATGATGCTGCCCGAGCCTTTCAGGATCACGACGCTCGCGAAACGGTCGGCCAATTGCTGTGCGGCCGCAATCCGGTCGGCTTGAACGGCGGCGGTACTGGTGCCCAGCAGGCGGGCCGCTTCGAGCGGGTGGGGCGTCATGACGGTCACGTGCACCGGATGGCTCGCGCGTGCCTGCAGCAGCAGCTTGAGCATCGGGTCGGTGGCGATGGCGTTGAGCGCATCGGCGTCGAGCACCAGGCGCTGCGATCTGCGCAGCACCTCGGGAAGAACGGTGCGCACCGCCTCGCCGCCGCCGCAGCCGCAGACGACGGTGAGCTTCTCGAGCTCCAGCATGTCAAAGCGCCGCAGCATCAGTTCCGGCTGATCGGCTGGGGGCTGCAGCAGATCGACATCGAGCGGCGCGAGCATCACGCGGCCCGCTCCGGCGTGCAGCGCGGCGGTGGCGGCCAGCAGCGCCGCGCCGGTCATGCCCATGCCGCGCTCGCGCAGGCCTTCTCCGCCGACGATGGCGACATCGCCCCAGGTGCCCTTGTGGGTGGCGTGAGGGCGGTGCGGTCTGTGCGGCGCGCCTGCCAGCAGGGTGGATGGGAGGAGATCGCCGGGGGGCAGGTCCAGATCGTCGAGCCAGACGGTGCCCGCCTCGTCGCGTCCCGCACCGGTGAACAGGCCGGGCTTCAACGTCAGCAGGCTCAGCGTGTGGCGAGCGCTTTGATGGTTGGTCGAGCCGCCGCCGGGCTGTTCGAACCCTGGCGCCAACTGGCCCGAATCGGCGATCAGGCCGCTCGGCAGATCGACGCACAGCACCGTGGCCTGGGTGGTGTGGATTGCGGTCAGCAGTTGCAAAAGCGCGGGCGATGGCTGGCGTGCGGTGTCGATTGCGCTCAGTCCGATGCCGAGCAGCGCGTCGATGCACAGATCCTGCTCGCCGAGGTCGTCGGGAGGCTCGTTCAGAAAACGCACACCGCTGTCGACGGCCTTCTGCCATGACTTGCGGGTGTCGTCGGACGCGGATTCCGGCGAGCCCAGCCAGCTCACGCTGACGTTGCGCCGCTGGTTGCGCAGCAGCGCGGCGGCTTCCAGCCCATCACCGCCATTGTTTCCCGCGCCGCAGGCCACCCAGATCCGCTCGGCGTGCGGCGCGATGGCTGTGGCGAGCCGCGCCACGGCGACTCCGGCGCGCTGCATCAGCACATGCGGTCCGCTGGCGGCGATGCCCACGGCCTCGAGGGTCCGTGTGGCGGTCGTGTGGTGGAGCGGGTGGTCTTGATCGAAATGAACGCGCTGCAGCATCCCCGCATTGTGGGGGATGGACGCGGGTTCAGTGACTAGAAACGGTTGACGCCGAAGGCGTCGAGTTCAACGGAGGGCGCCGCCTGGGCGATGCGGTCCGCCAGCGCGCGAGCGCTGCCGCAGGCGAGCGCCCAGCCGCTGGCGCCGTGACCGGCGTTCAGCCAGATGCCCGGAGTGCCGCTGGCGCCGATCACGGGTGCGCCATCGGGCAGGGTGGGGCGGGCACCGCGCAGGATCTGTACCTGTGACGACGACAGCTGCACGCCACCGGGAAACCAGCCCGAGAGCGCGAGGAAGAGCTTCTGCAGCGTATCGGCATGATGCTCGCCGCCGCCGTAGCCCAGTTCGGCCCCGCCGGAGACGCGCACGCGCATGCCTTGCCGCGAGATGGTGATGCGGTGCTGCGGATCGATCACCGTGCCCTGCGGCGCATGGGTGTCCTCGCGCAGCGGCGCACTGATGGTGTAGCCGTACACCGGCGCCATCGGCAGATTCACACCGTGACTGCGCAGGAGCGCGGCGCTCGCCAGACCCGCGCAGAGCACGACGGCATCGGCGCGGCGCGGCGCGGGCTCGCCCGCGATCTGCAGGCCCGTGGGTTGGGTGGTGACGCCCTTGACCTGCGCGTTGAAGCGGAATTTGACGCCATGCTCCTGCGCAGCGTAGCGCAGCACCTGGGCGAACAGGCGGCAATTGGCCGCTTCACCCTTGCTGGCGTAGAGCGCACCGGTCAGCGGCACGTCGACGGAGAGTCCGGGCTCGATCAGGCGTGCGCCATCGGCATCGACCTCGGTGAGCGCGTGACCGGCCTCGGTCATCACCTCGGTGGCCGGAAGCGTTCGTTTGACGTCATTCTTGTGGCGCAGCAGCACCAGCGTGCCCTGGCTGGGTTCGATGTCGACCTGAAACAACTCCACCAGCTTGAGTGTGCGCTCAAGACTGAACTGTCCCAGCTTCTCAAGCGCCTGCAGGGTCGCGAGCGCGGAGGGCGCGCGGCCCGCCTTGCGCCATTTTCTCAGCCAGCGGTATTCGCCGAGCCCGGCGCCGCGGGCCATGCGAAAGGCCGGCTGGCGACCCCAGAGCAGATTGCTGGCGTGCATGCCGATGGCCGGGCTGGCCCAAGGGATCAGCAACGAGGGTGCGAGCAGCCCGGAGCTTGCAAAGCTGGCTTCTTCGGCGGCGGCGCTGCGCTGTTCGTACACCGTGACCTGGTGTCCGTCGCATGCCAGTTCATAAGCGGTGGCGACTCCCACGATGCCAGCGCCCACAATGGCTATTTCCATGAAATCTCAACTATTTCGTACAGTGATGCCGCACGAGCGGATCGTGCGGTGTCGGTGCAAGCGGGGTGATGTGCGCCTGTTTCCAGCCACGCCATTGTGGCAAAGCCTTGCATTGTGCGCTGCCTGACGGGGCTCCATCGTCAGCCGGGCACGCATATTTTTGGCGGCAGGCCATCAACGGTGAACTAAGGTGAACCAGTGGCCATGCCTTTCCGGTCCCGTGAAGCAAGATCGTCAACAGATTCAAGGGTCTCCGATGCGGGTGACAGATTCGTGGCAGAAATGCAAACGATGCCGTTCAGTCGCGTTTGGGAGCGCGTTTTGAGCCCTGAGGTGGGAGATTGGCGGGAGCCCTCCGCGCTGCGTGCTACAATCCTAGGGTTTTGCCGAATGCTGCCTTTGCCGGATGTTGATCCGGTGAGTTGCGTAGCAGGGTGCAAGGCAATCACAAACCGGCCCCGTCAAGGTGTCATCCCGAAGAAAAGAGCTTTCGGGAGGATAAATCGGGGCTGGATTTAAGACCCAACCTTTGGAGTATTCCTATGTCCGTCACAATGCGCGAAATGCTGGAAGCCGGTGTCCACTTCGGTCACCAGACCCGCTTCTGGAACCCCAAGATGGCTCCGTTCATCTTCGGTCATCGCAACAAGATTCACATCATCAACCTGGAAAAGTCGCTGCCGATGTTCCAGGACGCGCAGAAGTTCGTCAAGCAACTGTCTGCCAACCGCGGCACCATCCTGATGGTCGGCACGAAGCGTCAAGCCCGTGAGATCCTGAAGGAAGAAGCACAGCGCGCCGGCGTGCCTTTCGTCGACCAGCGCTGGCTCGGCGGCATGCTGACCAACTTCAAGACCGTGAAGACGTCCATCAAGCGTCTGAAGGACATGAAGGCTCAGCAGGAAGCTGGCCTCGAAACGATGAGCAAGAAGGAGCAACTGGTGTTCTCCCGCGAACTCGAGAAGCTCGAGAAGGACATCGGTGGCATTCAGGACATGACCGCTCTGCCGGACGCAATCTTCGTGATCGACGTGGGCTTCCACAAGATCGCCATTGCCGAAGCCAAGAAGCTGGGCATCCCCCTGATCGGCGTGGTTGACTCCAACCACTCCCCAGAAGGTATCGACTACGTGATCCCCGGCAACGATGACTCTGCCAAGGCCGTGACGCTGTACGCACGTGGCATCGCTGACGCAATCCTCGAAGGCCGCGCCAACGCGGTGAACGACGTGGTCAAGGCTGTGCAGGCCGAAGGCTCCGACGAATTCGTGGAAGTGGACGAAGCCGCTGCCTAAATAGACCAGGCCGCGCGATTCGTCGCGAGAAAAAGCGGGGCCTCAATTGAGCCCCCTTTTTTTTAGCCTGCAAACCGTAACGAACTGAACAGATTCTGGAGAAATACGATGGCAATTACCGCAAGCATGGTCGCTGAACTCCGCGCGAAGACCGACGCGCCGATGATGGAATGCAAGAAGGCCCTGACCGAAGCCGATGGCGACATGGCCAAGGCTGAAGAGCTGCTGCGCGTCAAGCTCGGCACCAAGGCCGGCAAGGCCGCTTCCCGCGTGACCGCCGAAGGCGTGATCTCCGCATTCGTGGCTGGCCAGACCGGCGCCATGATCGAAGTGAACAGCGAAACCGACTTCGTGTCCAAGAACGACAGCTTCATCGCTCTGGCCAACGCCGCAGCCAAGCTGATCGCTGAAAAGAACCCCGCTGACGTGGCCGCTCTGGGCGCGCTGGCATACGAGCAGGACGGCTTCGGTCCTACGCTGGAAGAAGTCCGCAAGGGCCTGATCGGCAAGATCGGCGAGAACATGTCCTTCCGTCGCTTCAAGCGTTTCGACGGCAGCGATCTGGCTGTCTACCTGCACGGCACACGCATCGGCGTGATGGTCGAGTACGCAGGTGACGCTACCGCCGCCAAGGACGTGGCAATGCACATCGCAGCGATGAAGCCCGTGGCGCTGTCCTCCGCTGACGTGCCTGCCGACCTGATCGAAAAGGAACGCTCGGTTGCTGCAGCCAAGGCTGAAGAATCCGGCAAGCCAGCCGACATCGCCGCCAAGATGGTCGAAGGCTCGGTGCAGAAGTACCTGAAGGAAGTCTCCCTGTACAACCAGGTCTTCGTGAAGGCTGCCGACGGCAAGCAGACCGTCGAGCAGATGCTCAAGGCCGCCAACACCACGATCAAGGCCTTCACGATGTACGTCGTGGGCGAAGGCATCGAGAAGAAGGCTGACGACTTCGCCGCAGAAGTGGCCGCCCAAGTGGCAGCCGCCAAGGCTGGCGCCTGATCCTCAGACGCCATAGCCCCACCAATCCCCCATTTCATTTTTAGCCTTACGGAGTACCCCATATGACCATCGCCAAACCAGCTCACAAGCGCATTCTGCTCAAGTTGTCTGGTGAGGCGCTGATGGGGGACGATCAGTTCGGCATCAACCGCGCGACCATCGTGCGGATGGTGGAAGAAGTCGCCGAAGTCACGCGTCTGGGCGTGGAAGTGGCGGTGGTGATTGGTGGTGGCAACATCTTCCGTGGCGTGGCTGGCGGCTCCGTCGGCATGGATCGCGCCACGGCGGATTACATGGGCATGCTGGCCACCGTGATGAACGCGCTGGCGCTTGCCGATGCCATGGACAAACAGGGACTCACCGCACGCGTGATGTCCGCCATCGCCATTGAGCAGGTGGTCGAACCCTATGTGCGCCCCAAGGCGCTGCAATATCTCGAAGAAGGCAAGGTGGTGGTGTTTGCAGCCGGCACCGGCAATCCCTTCTTCACGACCGACACCGCCGCGGCTCTGCGCGGTGCGGAAATCGGGGCCGAGCTGGTGCTCAAGGCCACGAAGGTGGACGGCGTGTACACGGCCGACCCACAGAAAGACCCCAGCGCCACCCGCTACGCCACGCTGACTTTCGATGAGGCGATCAACCGCAACCTCGGCATCATGGACGCCACTGCCTTCGCGCTGTGCCGCGACCAGCGTCTGCCGATCCGCGTGTTCTCCATCGTGAAGCCAGGTGCACTCAAGCGAGTGGTTATGGGTGAAGACGAAGGCACTCTGGTGTACGCTTGAGGGCTTTGCAGCATTCGTGACTTGCGTTTCAACGCGTTGCAGGCTGAGGAGAACAATATGACCATTGCCGATATCAAGAAAACCACCCAGGCCAAGATGGACCAGTCCATCGAGGCGCTCAAGAACAATCTGGGCAAGGTCCGCACGGGCCGCGCCAATCCGCAGTTGCTCGACACGATCCATGTCGAGTACTACGGCTCGATGGTGCCTTTGTCCCAGGTGGCCAATCTGACACTGCTCGATTCGCGGACCATCAGCGTTCAGCCCTGGGAAAAGCCCATGGGCGCCAAGATCGAGAAGGCCATCCGCGAAAGCGATCTGGGTCTGAATCCTGCTTCGCTGGGTGACCTGATCCGCGTGCCGATGCCCGCGATGTCGGAAGAGCGCCGCAAGGAAATGACCAAGCTGGCCCGCACCGAAGGCGAGAACGCCAAGATCGCGATCCGCAATCTGCGCCGTGACGCCAACGAAGGCGTGAAGAAGCTTGTCAAGGACAAGGAAGCGTCCGAAGACGATCAGAAGCGCTCCGAAGCCGAAGTCCAGAAGCTGACCGACAAGCGCATCGCCGATATCGATGTGCTGGTGGCGGCCAAGGAACAGGAAATCATGGCCATCTGATCACCCGATCGGATCGTCATCGCTCTTCGTACATGTCATCTTCCCCTAGCGTGGTCCCGCATCACATCGCCGTCGTCATGGACGGCAATGGCCGCTGGGCCACTCGCCGTCTGCTGCCTCGCCTGGCGGGGCACAAGCAGGGCGTGGATTCGCTGCGCCGCTGCGCGCGCGCCTGTGCCGAGCGCGGCGTGGGCGTGCTGACCGTCTTCGCGTTCTCGTCCGAAAACTGGAATCGCCCGGCCGATGAGGTGTCGGGCCTGATGGACCTGCTCGCCAAGGCGCTTTCGCGCGAGGTGCCGCAGCTTCACAAGGACGGCGTCCAGCTCCATTTCGTGGGCGACAAGGCGAGCCTGTCCGAGAAGGTGCGCGAAGGCCTGCAGCAGGCCGAGGCCATCACGGCGGGCAACACGCGCCTGATTCTCAACGTCTGCTTCAACTACGGCGGACGCTGGGACATCGCGCAGGCCGCAGCCCAACTGGCAGCGCGGGGCGAAGCCATCACCGAGCTCAGTCTGGACCGGGCCATGGCGCTGTCCTTCGTGGCGGACCCCGACCTGTTGATCCGCACCGGCGGCGAGATGCGCATCAGCAATTTTCTGCTGTGGCAGTGCGCCTATTCGGAGCTGTATTTCAGCGACCGGCTCTGGCCCGAATTCGACGAGGCCGCACTGGACGAGGCGATTGCCGCCTACGCGTCGCGTGAGCGCCGTTTCGGCAAGACCTCGGCGCAGGTTCAGAAATCTTCATCCAGGTCCTCGGGTTCGCTGGCCTGACGGCCAACGAACCGGCTGACCATTCGAGAATCAGAAGGGGCTGACGGATGCTCAAACAACGTGTCATTACGGCCCTGGTGCTGCTGGCCATTCTGCTGCCGGCGCTGTTTGCCTCGAACACCCTGCCATTCACCGCCATCCTGCTGATCTTCATGTCGGCGGGCGCGTGGGAGTGGGGGCGGCTCAATGGCCTCAAGGGCGCGTCGGCGCTGGCGGTGAGCGCCGTCTGCCTGATTCTCTGCGGCGTGAGCTGGCAGCTCGGCTGGGTCAGCACTCCGTTGCCGTGGCTCTGGACCATCGCGGGCGCCTGCTGGGTGCTTGGCGGGGCCTATCTGCTGCGCGCCGGCGTGGCGGGCTGGCCGCAGATTCCGAAGGCGATCCGCCTGATCGGTGGCGTGCTGGCTCTGTGGACGGCATGGCTGGCCGTGGTGCAGGCCCGCAACGTCGGCATCAATTTCCTGCTGTCGATTCTGGTGCTGGTCTGGGCGGCGGACATCTTTGCGTATTTCGCCGGCCGCACCTTCGGACTCAAGTTCACCAAGAACAAACTGGCGCCAGCCATCAGCCCGGGCAAGAGCTGGGAAGGCGTCTGGGGCGGCATGATCGGTGTGATCGTGCTCGCCGTGGTCTGGGTTGCGCTCGACGCCTCCAATCAGGTGTCGGTGTCCAGTTTCTATTCGCGTCTGGCGGCCAAGGGCTATTGGTTCCTGCTGCTGGGCGCAGTCTTCATGGCCGCGATGAGCGTGGTGGGCGATCTGGTGGAATCACTGGTCAAGCGCAGCGCCGGAATGAAGGACAGCAGCAACCTGCTGCCCGGTCACGGCGGCGTGCTGGACCGCATCGATGCGATCCTGCCCGCCGTGCCGCTGGCCATGATGCTTACTTACTTTGCAGCTGCATGACGACGACAAAACAACGTCTGACCGTTCTGGGCTCCACGGGCTCCATCGGCACCAATACGCTGGATGTGGTGGCTCGCCACCTGGACCAATACGAAATCTTTGCGCTTTCCGCCGCGACGCGCGTCGACGTGATGCTCGCGCAGTGCGCTCAGTTCAAGCCGCGCTACGCGGTGATGGCGAGCGCGCCCCACGCCCGCGAGCTGGCGGACAAGCTGCGCGCCAATGGCCTCGCGACCGAAGTGCTGCACACCGAGGGAGCGCTCGAGATGATCGCCTCGCACCCCGAAGTCGACGCCGTGATGGCCGCGATCGTCGGCGCTGCGGGCCTCGCTCCTTGCATCGCCGCCGCGCGTGCGGGCAAGCGCTTGCTGCTGGCCAACAAGGAGGCCATCGTCGTCGGCGGCGAGGTCTTCATGAACGCAGTGAAGCAGGGCGGGGCGACGCTGCTGCCCATCGACAGCGAGCACTCCGCGATCTTCCAGAGCCTGCCGGAGGACCCAACGACCTGGGCGCGCCGCGTGGACCACATTCTGCTGACCGCTTCGGGTGGCCCGTTCCGCACGCGCGATCCCAAGACGCTGCGTGACGTGACGCCCGATCAGGCGTGCGCACACCCGAATTTCGCGATGGGGCGCAAGATCTCCATCGACTCGGCGACGATGATGAACAAGGCGCTCGAGGTGATCGAAGCGCGCTGGCTGTTCGACCTCACGCCCGAGCAGATCAAGGTCGTGATCCATCCACAGCAGATCATCCATTCGATGGTGCAGTTTGTCGACGCGTCGATCATCGCCCAGCTCGGCACGCCCGACATGCGGGTGCCGATCGCGGTCGGCCTCGCCTGGCCGGAGCGCATCGAAAGCGGCACGCCCCAGCTCGACTTCGCGAAGCTGGCTGCGCTCACGTTCGAAGAAGCCGATGCGGCGCGCTTCCCCGGCCTGCATCTTTCGTGGCAGGCGCTGCGCGCGCCGCAGGGCACGACGGCGGTGCTGAACGCGGCCAATGAGGTGTCGGTGGCGGCGTTCTTGAATGGAAAAATCCGCTTCGACCAAATTCATGCCATCAATCTTGAAACTTTGGAGCGTGTGATACCGTCCAACCCGGATTCGCTCGAGGCGCTGCTGGCGCTCGACGCGCAAACCCGAGCCGCCGCAGACATCGCGGTGGCACGGATCGCTGCGGTCTGATCGGTTCTTTTCAGGAGACCTTCACATGCTGTTGACCATCGTTGCGTTCGTCGTGGCCCTGGGCGTGTTGATTGCCGTGCATGAGTACGGCCATTACCGCGTGGCGGTGGCGTGTGGCGTGAAGGTGCTGCGTTTTTCTGTCGGCTTCGGCAAGCCGCTGCTGCGCTGGCAAAAAAAGGGCTCGCCGACCGAGTTCGTGCTTGCTGCGTTTCCACTCGGCGGCTATGTGCGCATGCTGGACGAACGCGAAGCGCCCGTCGCGCCGGAGGAACGCCATCTCGCGTTCAATACCCAACCCTTGAAATCGCGCGCGGCCATCGTCGCCGCAGGACCGTTGGCCAATCTGCTGTTGGCGGTGGTGCTGTATTCGGTCGTCAACTGGACCGGCGTGGACGAAGCCAAGCCGCTGCTTGCCAATCCGGTGGCGGGCTCCGTGGCCGACAAGGCGGGCCTGCGCGGCGGTGAACTGGTGCTCGGTGCGGCGCTCGGCGATGACGAAATCGAGCCGGTGCAGTCGTTTGAGGACGTGCGCTGGCTGCTGACGCGCGGTGCGCTTGACGGCCAGAACGCCCGCCTGTCGGTGCAGGGCGACGGCGGCTTGGGACATCGCGAATTCACGCTCGATCTGGCAGCCATGCAGGCCAAGGACGCGGATCTGGAGCTGTTCCGCAAGATCGGCATTCTGAGCCCCTGGACCAAGCCGGTGATCGGCGATGTGATGAAGGACAGCGCCGCCGAGCGCTCCGGCCTCAAGCAGCATGATCTCGTGCTGCGCGTGGGCACCAAGGATATCGTCGACGGGCTGCAGTTGCGCGAGCTGATCCGCAACTCGGTGGTGGACGGCAAGGTGCAGGCCCAGACCTGGCGCGTCGAGCGCGAAGGCCGTCAGATGGACATTCCGGTCACTCCTGAAATGTTGCAGGATGCAAATGGTTCCTACGGTCGTATCGGCGCCTATGTGGGCGAGCCGCCGGAGTTGGTCACCGTTCACTATGGATTTCTTGAGGGCATTTCCAAGGGCGTTCAGCGCACCTGGGAGGTGTCGATATTGACGCTTCGCATGATGGGCCGCATGGTCATTGGACAGGCATCGCTCAAGAACCTCAGCGGCCCGTTGACCATCGCCGACTACGCAGGCAAGTCCGCCAGCATGGGGCTCACTCAGTATCTGATTTTCATGGCCTTGATCAGCGTGAGCCTTGGCGTGCTGAACCTGTTGCCGTTGCCCGTTCTGGATGGGGGGCACCTGATGTATTATCTTTGGGAAGGACTGACAGGTCGCGGCGTGTCCGATGCCTGGATGGAAAGGCTTCAGCGGGGCGGCGTAGCCGTGTTGCTGGTGATGATGTCCATCGCCATGTTCAATGATGTCACCCGGTATGTAACCCGGCTTTTTGGCTAAAACATTTGCCACACGGTGCTGCGGTACTGGGTACTGGCTTCGATTCACACATGAAAAAACAATTCAATCGCTTGGGCGCGCGTACTGCAACAGCAATCGCTGCCATGGTCTTTGCAGCTCAGGCATGGGCGTTGGATCCGTTCCACGTTCAGGACATCCGTGTGGAAGGCCTGCAGCGCGTCGAGGCGGGCACCGTCTTCGCTTCCCTGCCGATGCGCGTCGGTGATGAATACACCGATGAAAAGGGCGCCGCCGCCATCCGCGCGCTGTTCGCGCTCGGCCTGTTCAAGGACGTGCGCCTCGAAGCCGCAGGCAACGTGCTCGTCGTCGTCGTCGAGGAACGCCCGACCATCGCCGACGTGGAGTTCGCCGGCACCAAGGAATTCGACGCCGACACGCTCAAGAAGGCCATGCGCGACGTGGGTCTGACCGAAGGCCGCCCCTTCGACAAGGCCCTGGCCGATCGCGCCGAGCAGGAGCTCAAGCGCCAATACATCAACCGCAGCATGTACGGCGTGAACGTGGTGACCACGGTGACTCCGATCGAGCGCAATCGTGTGAACCTGACGTTCTCCGTGGTCGAAGGTGAGCCCGCGAAGATCAAGGACATCAAGATCGTCGGCGCCAAGGCGTTCAGCGAAGGCACTCTCAAGGACCAGTTCGACCAGGACACCGGTGGCTGGCTCAGCTGGTACACCAAGTCCAACCGCTATTCGCGCGCCAAGCTCAATGCCGACCTGGAAACGCTGCGCTCGTACTACCTGTCGCGTGGTTACCTCGAGTTCCGCATCGATTCGACCCAGGTCGCGATCTCGCCCGACAAGCAGGACATCTCCATCACGGTGAACATCAACGAAGGCAATCCGTACGTCGTCTCGGGCGTCAAGCTCGAAGGCAACTACCTGGATCGCGATGACGAGTTCAAGTCCATGGTGACGATCCGTCCGGGCGAGCCCTACAACGGCGACAAGGTCGCTGAAACGACCAAGGCCTTCACCGACCACTTCGGCAATTTCGGTTACGCCTTCGCCAAGGTCGAGGCCGTGCCCGAGATCGACAAGGAAAATGACCGCGTGGAACTCGTGCTGCGTGCCGAGCCGTCGCGCCGCGCCTACGTGCGCCGCATCAACGTGAGCGGCAACAACCGCACGCGTGACGCCGTGATCCGCCGTGAATTCCGCCAGTTCGAGGCGTCGTGGTACGACGCCGACAAGATCAAGATCTCGCGCGACCGCGTGGACCGTCTGGGCTTCTTCACCGAAGTCGACGTGGAAACCCAGGAGGTGCCGAACTCGCCCGATCAGGTCGACCTCGTCGTCAACGTGAAGGAAAAGCCGACTGGCTCGCTCACGCTCGGTGCCGGTTTCTCCAGCGCCGAAAAGATTTCGCTGTCCTTCGGCATCAAGCAGGAAAACGTGTTCGGTTCGGGCAACTATCTGGGCGTTGACGTCAACACCAGCAAGTACAACCGCACCATCGTCTTCAGCACCACTGATCCGTACTTCACCAAGGACGGCATCTCGCGCACGCTTGACCTGTACTACCGCACGGCCAAGCCTTACGCCGACATGGGCGGTGACTACCAGCTGATCACAGCGGGCGGCAGCGTGCGCTTTGGCGTGCCGTTCAGCGAAATCGACACGGTGTTCTTCGGCGTGGGTCTGGAAAACACCCGCATCAAGGAAGGCACGAACATTCCTGCGGCCTATCTCGCCTACATCCGCGATTACGGATCGAGCAGCTTCTCGATCCCCCTGACCGTGGGCTGGGGTCGCGACAGCCGCGACAGCGCGCTCGCACCCAACTCGGGCCGGTACCAGCGCCTGAATTCGGAAATCTCGCTGGCGGGCGATGCCCGTTACGTGAAGGGCAGCTACCAGTACCAGCAGTACGTGCCGCTGAACAAGAAGTTCACGCTGGCCTTCAACGGTGAACTGGGTCTGGGCAAGGGCCTGAACGGCCAGCCGTTCCCCGTCTTCAAGAATTACTATTCCGGCGGTCTCGGATCGGTGCGGGGCTTCGAGCAAGGTACGCTCGGCCCGCGCGACGTGACCGGCTCGGTGCTTGGTGGCCCGAAGAAGGTCACGCTGAATGCTGAATTGATTGCGCCATTCCCGGGCGCAGGCAATGACCGTACGCTTCGCATCTTCGGCTTCGTCGATGCGGGCAACGTGTACGGTGAACATGAAAGCTGGGAGTTGAGTCAAATGCGCGTGTCGACAGGTTTGGGGTTGAGCTGGATTTCCCCTCTTGGCCCATTGCGTCTAGCTTTTGCGCAGCCCGTGCGAAAATTCGCCGGCGATAGAATCCAGAAATTGCAATTCCAGATCGGAACATCTTTCTAATGACATCCCTTTCCCGTCATCTTCCCTTGGTCGTTTTGCTGGGCAGCCTGGCCGCAGCGGTTCCTGCGCAAGCGCAGGAGTTCAAGGCCGGCTTCGTCAACACCGACCGTGTCTTCCGCGAAGCCAATTCCGCCAAGGCCGCGCAGTCCAAGCTGGAGCAGGAATTTTCCAAGCGCGAAAAGGAACTGGTCGATCAAGGCAACAGCCTGAAGAGCGCCAGCGAAAAGTTTGAACGTGAAGCGCCCACCATGTCCGAGAGCCAGCGTGCCTCGCGTCAGCGTTCGCTGGCCGATCAGGACCGCGACTTCCAGCGCAAGCGTCGTGAGTTCCAGGAAGACCTGAGCTCGCGCAAGAGCGAAGAACTGGCCACCGTGCTCGAGCGCGCCAACCGGATCGTCAAGCAAGTGGCCGAGGCTGAAAAGTACGACGTGATCCTGCAGGAAGCCGTCTACATCAACCCCAAGCTGGACATCACCGACAAGGTGATCAAGGCCATGAACTCCGGCAACGGCAAGTGACGTGCAACGTCTGGTAGCGACAGGTATTGCGTGAGCGTGCTTCTAGGACAGATCATCAATGAACTGGGAGGCAGTCTTGAGGGGGGGAGTGCGGAGATCGAAATCTCCCGCATCGCACCTCTGGAGACCGCCGGGCCCGGCGAACTGGCCTTTCTGAACAACCCGCGCTACCAGAGTCAACTGGCCGCCTCCCGGGCGGCCTGCGTCATTGTGGCTCCGGCCATGCGGGATGCCGCACTGGCGCGCGGCGCTTGCATCGTCACGCCCGATCCCTATGTGTATTTCGCCCGCGTCACCCAACTGTGGAAGCGCGAGCATGCGGCGGGCAAGCCTCACGGCGTGCATCCGAGTGCCGTCGTGGACCCGGAAGCGACAGTCGATCCCACCGCCTTCATCGGCCCTCTCTGCGTGGTGGAGCGGGGCGCGCGCATCGGTGCCAACACCGTGCTCAAGGCACGCGTCAACGTCGGCGAGCGCTGCGTCATCGGCGAGCGCTGCATCATTCATCCGGGTGTCGTGATCGGTGCCGATGGCTTCGGCTTCGCTCCTTCCAAGGGGGAGTGGGTGAAGATCGAGCAGCTCGGCGCGGTGCGCATCGGCAATGACGTCGAGATCGGCGCCAACACCTGCATCGACCGCGGCGCTCTCGAAGACACCGTGATTGAAGACAGCGTCAAGCTCGACAACCTCATCCAGATCGCGCACAACGTGCACATTGGCCACCATACGGCCATGGCGGGATGCACGGCGGTCGCGGGGAGCACGAAAATCGGCGCCCATTGCATCATTGCGGGAGCCGCTTCGATCATCGGGCACCTCACAATCGCGGACAATGTGCACATTTCCACGAATACCGTGGTCATGCGCTCGATTCCGCGCGCCGGACACTACACGGGAGTTTTCCCGTTCGACGACAATGCGAACTGGGAAAAGAACGCGGCCACGCTGCGCCAGCTCTACAAGCTGCGCGAGCGGGTCAAGGCTCTGGAACAAACAATCAAAAACGACGGTTAGACCGCTGAAATCATGATGGACATTCACCAAATCCTCAAGCTGCTTCCTCACCGCTACCCGTTTCTGCTGGTAGACCGTGTGGTCGAGCTCGAGCGTGGCAAGCATATTCAGGCGATCAAGAACGTCACCATCAACGAGCCTTTCTTCACTGGCCACTTTCCGGCACGCCCCGTCATGCCCGGCGTGCTGATGCTCGAAGCGCTGGCGCAGGCCGCGGGCCTGCTGTCGTTCGACATGATGGGCGAAGCCCCCGGCGACGACAAGGTGTTCTACTTCGTCGGCATCGACGGCGCGCGCTTCAAGCGCCCCGTGGAGCCGGGTGACCAGCTGATCCTCGAAATCGATCTCGACCGCATCAAGGGCGGCATCTACAAGTTCAAGGGCGTGGCGCGCGTGGGCGACAGCATCGCCTGCGAAGCCGAGATCATGTGCACCATGCGTACCGTGGCCTGAGCTTTTCCGAAGGTCGGTCCGTGTCCAACATCCATTCCACTGCCATCGTCGATCCTGCTGCGCAACTCGACAGCACGGTGACGGTGGGACCCTATGCGGTCATCGGGCCGCATGTGCGCATCGGCGCACGCACCAGCATCGGGCCGCATTGCGTGATCGAAGGTCACACCGGCATCGGCGAAGACAACCGGATCTTCCAGTTCGCATCGCTTGGCGGCGTGCCGCAGGACAAGAAGTACGCGGGCGAGCCCACGCGTCTTGAAATCGGCAACCGCAACACGATCCGCGAGTTCTGCACCTTCAATCTCGGCACCGCGCAGGACAGGGGCGTCACCACCATCGGTGACGACAACTGGATCATGGCCTACGTCCACATTGCGCATGACTGCGTGGTGGGCAACCAGACCATCCTCGCCAACAACGCCACGCTTGCGGGCCATGTGCAGCTCGGCGACTGGGCCATCGTCGGCGGACTGACCGGCGTGCACCAGTTCTCGCGCATCGGCGCCCATGCGATGGCGGGCTTTGCCAGCCACATTTCGCAGGACGTGCCGCCGTTCATGATGGTCGACGGCAATCCGCTGGCCGTGCGTGGCCTCAACGTCGAAGGCCTGCGTCGCCGTGGCTTCTCGGCCGAACGCATCGCCGGAATCAAGCAGGCCTACCGCGTGCTCTATCGGCAGGGTCTCACACTGGAGGCCTCGATCGGCGCGATGACCGCTCTGATCGAAGAGCACCGCGCCGCCGAGTCCGACATCGTGCAGTTGCGCGACTTCGTCGCCGCGTCGCAGCGAGGCATAGCGCGCTGATCGATGACGTTGCCCGACACCCCCTTGTCTGCCAAAAGCAGTCCCAGGATAGCGATGGTCGCCGGAGAAACCTCCGGCGATTTGCTTGCTGGGTTGCTGCTGGATGGTCTGCGCGACAAATGGCCCGACGTGCAGTCCTTCGGCATCGGCGGCTCGAAGATGCAGGAGCGCGGTTTTGACGCGTGGTGGCAGAGCGAGCGGTTGGCGGTGCATGGCTACAGCCTCGAGTTGCTGCAGAAGATCCTCGGTCTGTTCAGGCTGCGCAAGGAGCTGCGCGAAAAGCTGATCGCCCATCCGCCCGGCATCTTCATCGGCGTCGATGCGCCCGATTTCAATCTGGGGCTCGAAGGCAAGCTGCGCGAGGCGGGCATCAAGACGGTGCACTTCGTCTGCCCGTCGATCTGGGCCTGGCGCGCCAATCGCGTCGACAAGATCCGTGCAAGCGCCGACCATGTGCTGTGTATCTTTCCGTTCGAGCCCGAACTGCTGGCACGACACGGCATCGCCGCGACCTATGTGGGCCATCCGCTGGCCCGCGTGATTCCGATGGTGCCCGACAAGCAGGCAGCGCGCGCGCAGCTCGGCCTGGCCGCCGATGACGAAGTGCTCGCCATCCTGCCGGGCAGCCGCTCGGCCGAGGTGAAGTTCATCGCGAGGCCGTTTTTCGAGGCGGCGGCGATTCTGCTGAAGACGCGTCCCCGGCTCAAGGCGGTCGTGCCCGCCGTGCCCAGGCAGCGCGAGAAGATCGAAGCCATGGCCCACGAATGCGGCGTCGCGGATCGTCTGCAGATCGTCACCGGCCAGTCGCACACGGTGCTCGCCGCCTGTGACTGCACGCTGATCGCCAGCGGCACGGCCACGCTCGAAGCGGCGCTCTACAAGCGCCCGATGGTGATCTCGTATCACATGCATCCGATCAGCTGGCGGCTCATGAAGCGCAAGCAACTGCAGCCGTGGGTCGGGCTGCCCAATATTCTGTGCGGCGACTTTGTCGTGCCCGAACTGCTGCAGGATGCGGCCACGCCCGAGGCGCTGGCGGCAGCCGCCGCGCGGTGGCTGGACGCGTATTCGCAGCAACCCCAAACCATTCTCACGCTTGAAAAGCGCTTCACCGAGCTTCACGAGAGCCTGCTGCGCGATACACCGAAACTGGCCGCTGATGCGATCGAAAAAATCCTTGCCGACACCAAGGGCTGAACAGTCCAGCTTTGACTGGCACCCACCGGGTCTGGTGGCAGGAGTCGATGAAGCGGGGCGTGGTCCATTGGCCGGTCCCGTGGTGACCGCCGCCGTCATTCTCGACGACATGCACCCGATTGCGGGTCTGGCCGACTCCAAGATTCTCACTGCCGCCAAACGCGAAAAGCTGTTCGACGAAATCCGCGCCAAGGCGCTGTGCTTCTGCATCGCCGAGGCGAGCGTGCAGGAAATCGACGAGATCAACATCCTGCAGGCCACGATGCTCGCCATGCGCCGCGCCGTGCTCGGCCTGCGCCTCAAGCCCGTGCGCGTGCTGGTCGATGGCAATCGCCTGCCGCAGCTTGATGTTCCCGCCGAGGCCATCGTCAAGGGCGACGCGCTGGTGCAGGCGATTTCCGCCGCATCGATTCTCGCCAAGGTCACGCGTGACCGCTGGTGCGAGCAGTTGCACCAGCAGTACCCGCAATACGGTTTCGACGCCCACAAGGGCTACGGCACAGCCGTGCATCTCGCGGCACTGCGCGAACATGGTGCCTGCCCGGAGCATCGCCGCAGCTTCGCTCCGGTGGCCCAGGCCTGCCTTTCGCGCGCCGATTGAGCGGCGGACCCGGTTTCCCTTCCCGGTGTAAGCTGAACGCTCCACCCGGTTTTTTCGATTGAAGTGACGACGACATGACAGCAGCAACTCCCTTGGTGATCCAATCGCGCGACAACGCGCTGGTCAAGGACCTGCGTCGTCTGTCGCAGGACAGCACCGCGTATCGCAAGCAGGGCCGTGTCTGGCTCGAGGGCGATCACCTGTGCAGCGCCGCATTGGCGCGCGGCATGCAGCCGCAGATCGCCGTGTTCGCCGAATCGTTCTGGCCGTCCGCGCCCACCGAACTCAAGCAGGCTGCGGAGAAGAACGTGCTGATCGCCGATGCGCTCTGGCGCGACATCAGCGGCCTCGAATCGCCAGCGCAGATGGGCTATGTGATGGCGCTGCCCAACGCGAGCGGGCTCGATGCGAACGCGCCGACCGTGGTGCTTGACCGTCTGCAGGACGCCGGCAACGTCGGCTCGGTGCTGCGCAGCGCGTCGGCCTTCGGCTTCACGCAGATCGCCGCCATCAAGGGCACGGCGGCGCTCTGGAGCGCCAAGGTGCTGCGCGCCGGGATGGGTGCACATTTCGCGTTGCGACTGGTCGAAGGACTCGGCGAGGAAGACATCGCCACGCTCTCGGTGCCGCTGCTGGCCACCAGCTCACATCGCGGAGAGTTTCTGCACCAGGCCAGACTCCCCTGGCCCTGCGCATGGGTCATGGGCCACGAGGGGCAGGGCGTCTCGCCCGCGATCGAGGCGCGTGCTGAGGCGCACATCCGCATCGCGCAGCCGGGTGGTGAAGAGTCGCTCAACGTGGCGGCCGCCGCCGCGATCTGCCTGCACGCAAGCGGCGCGGGACGCGGCTGATCTGTCTGGCGTTTTTCAAGAAGCGGGTTTGGACGACAACCGTGCATGCGCCGCTGTTGCATGATGCGGAGTGTTTTCTTCCTGTCTCAGGAACCGAGGAGTTTGTTCAAATGGCATCCACGTCCCCTCTCGCCCGCCGGCAATTCATCCGCTCCGCCGTAGCGGGTGCCGTAGCGGCTCCCGCGCTCATGGCGAACGCGCAGACCCAGACCGCCCCGGCCGCTTCGGGCGCGACCGCCACGCCGCTGCGCGTGGGCTCCGACAATGACGCTGCGCCCAGCGCGGCGTTCAAGGCGCAGGACATCGTTCGGCCTTTGCAGATAGCGGATCTCAACGATCTGGAGAACGAGGCGCGCAAGGTCATGGACCCCGGAGCGTTTGCCTTCATCTCGTCGGGCTCGGACAGCCAATGGACGCTGCGCGAAAACCGTGCGGCCTTTGGCCGCATTGCGATCAAGCCGCAGTATCTGGTCGGGAAGCCGGCACCGGACCTGCGGATCACGCTGCTGGGCCAGCAACTGAGTCTTCCGGTCATCACCACGCCCATGGGCGCGCACGGGCTGGCGCACCAGTCGGCCGAACTGGGCACGGCGCGCGGGACGGGCGAAGCCGGAACGTTGATGACCGTGAGCACCGCGGCCAATCGCACCATCGAGGACATCGCCGCGGCAACCAAGGGCCCCAAGTGGTTTCAGCTGTATCTTGCGGACGACCTGAGCAAGTCGCGCGATTTGCTCAAGCGTGCGGAGGCCGCCGGTTACAGCGCCGTGGTGTTGGCGATCGATGCGTTCGCCCCCGGCAGTTCGGACGCCACGCTGCGCATGGGTTTTCAGTTTCCTGCGAACCTCGGGCTTGTCAACAGCGGATCAAGCACATTCAAGAAGAGCCTGAGCTGGGATGACGTCAAGTTCGTCAAGGACAACACCCGGCTTCCACTGGTCTTGAAGGGCGTACTGACGCCGGAGATGGCCCAGTTGGCTCTCGAGCATGGCGTCGCCGCGATCCAGGTGTCCAACCACGGCGGCCGTCAGCTCGACGGCGTGTCCGCTGCCATTGATGCGCTGCCGGGGATCGTGGACGTCGTGCAGAAGCGGGTGCCGATCATCATGGACAGCGGCATTCGCCGCGGAACGGATGTGTTCAAGGCGCTTGCGCTGGGGGCGAATGCGGTCGCGATAGGTCGGCCCGTGCTGTACGCGCTGTCGCTTGGCGGCTGGATGGGGGTGAAGAGCGCCTATGACCGGCTGAAGGCTGAACTGACGCGAGATATGCTGATCGCCGGTCTGGGTTCCGTTCAGGAGTTCAACCGGGATTTCGTCATGCGCGCGCCGGGTCAGGGCGCATCCTGAGTTGTCGGTTTCCGGCCTGCAGCGGATCCACCCGGCGCTGCGGGTGACCGCGCCGGATGGACGAGGCCGCTCATCAAGAGGCCTTGTCCAGATAGCTGACAAAACGCTTTTTGGGGTCGTACTGCTTGCGCACTTGAAGCAGCTTCTGCCACTTGTCTTTGGAAAAGCATTCCCGGGCCAGTTGTGGAAAGCGCGTGAGGTCAATCTCGTTCATGTAGTAGCCCTTGGCGAGGGGCTTGAGCGCTGCGTGCAGTTCGTCGGCGAGGCGGTAGTTCTTCTCGACGTCGGCATTCGATGTGCCGATCAGGTACCACGACAGATAGTGCGGCGCGGCATAGGTGAAGCTGCAGGGCTCGGGCACGGTCGGATTGGTGCCCAGCACCGAGAATCCGAATGAGCGCTGGTCCAGCGCCTTGGTCGACATCAGCTTGCCGAGCGTTGCAAGCGCTTTTCCTGGCTCGTCGGTGAACAGCGCGATCTCGCTGGTGCGGTACTGGCTGTAGAAGTCGGTGGAGAGTTGGCTGTAGAGATCGAGATAGGTCAGCGGCACATTCTTGAAGGGATTGGCGACCGCCAGTTTCGCCACCGTTTCGTCGTGCGTGAACACGTCGGCCGCAGCCTGCGCTTCCTGTGCGGTGGCGCCAAACGACATGATGTTCACCACCCAGTGCCACTGCTCCTTGCCCTCGGGGGTTCCCGGCGGACTGAATTTGCCGAGCGCTCCGAGCACCTCGGAGCGAAACGCGCTCTGGGGCAGCAGCTTGAGGTATTGCGCAACGGCTTCCTCCACTTTGTCGAGCGTGTAGAAATAGGTGTTCTTGACGATGACGGGCACTGCGTGAATCTGCAGTTTGTAGCGCAGGACCATTCCGAAGAAGCCGGGCCCCACGCCACGGATGGCCCAGTACAGGTCCCGGTTTTCCGTTTCGGACGCGGTCACCACCTGCCCGTCGGCCAGCATCACTTCCGCCGCCATCACCGATCCGCAGCCCATGCCCCATTTGGGCATGTTCCATCCCATTCCACCGCCAAGCAGATATCCGCCGATTGTCACGAAACCGGTATGTGCGGAAGGGAACGCGAAGCCCTTGGCAAACAATTGCTTGTTCAGCGTTTCGCTCAGAACGCCGGGGCCTGCCCATACGAACTTCTGCTCGGAATTGATGTCTTCGATCTGGTCGAACAGGGACATGTCGACGGTGATCGCATCCTGTTGCAGCACCGGGTTGGAGATGTTGTGACCGGAGCTGCGAGGCACCAGTCGAAGGTTTTTTCGCTCGGCGTACTTCATCAGCAGCGCCAGATCGTCCTTGCCCGTCGGTTGCGCGAACATCACCGGAAAACGGTTGGGTTTGATGCGATACCAGGTCATCGCCCAGAACCATGCGAGGTAACGCGAGTCACTGCGCGAAATCACTTCGCCCTTGAAGTGTTCAAGACCAGCCGGTCGAGGGGGATTGGGCGTGGCTTTGCGCGGCTGGTCCTTGGCTTGTGCCAACGCGGAGACGTTTCCCAGCGCGCCGCTGGCGCCAAGAATGCCGGCGAGCTTGAGAACACCCCGGCGGATGAGTGATGTGTTTGTTTGCGTCATGGATGGATCTCTGGTGTCTGGACCGGCTGCATTCAAGGATGCGGCTATTGCTTGTCGGCTGGCGGCGCGAGTTCGCTGAAGTGCTCTGCCAGAGCCGTGATGTCCGCGTCACTCAATCCCTTGGCCATGGGCTCCATGGTTTCATTTTTGCGGTGACCCGCACGGAATGCGCGCAATTGCTCGGCGATGTAGGGAGCCTTCTGGCCTGCGATACCGGGGTTGTCCGGCATGGCCTTGCTGTCATGGCAGGCGATGCAGGCAGCGGCCACGGCGGGGGCAGCCTTGGCTGGTGCGCTTGCGGCGACAGTGGCCGGGCGGGGAATGGCGGGTGCCTGTGCCGAGAACCATGTGGCCAGCATCTGCATTTCGGGCGCGCTGACGTTGACGATGACGGGTTGCATCATCGGGTGCTGGCGTTTGCCCGATTTGAAGTTCTGCAATTGCTCCAGCAGATAGGCGCGAGGCATTCCCGCGATGTTAGGCCAGTCATGCACCTGGGTAACGCCCGCCGGGCCGTGGCAGCCAAGACACTGGCTGACGACGGCAGGCTGTCTTTTTACATCGCCGGGATAGCGAGTCTGCTCCGTCGGCACCTGGGTGGTGCCCGAGGCCGCTGGCTGCGCGCCGTGCGCATTGCCAGCAATGAACAGTGTCGCGGCAAACAGCGCGAAACCTGCGTGCCGCGGGGCGTTGATGGCATTGCTTTTTTCCATTCCCGAATGCTAGGGAAAAAAAGACCACGCCACTACATCGCCGGCTGCCCAGCCTGTAAGACAACTGCTTGACTTGAGGCCGCGGCCTCGGGCACCAGCAAAAATGACGGAGCTTGCGTTTCCGCGCTCCGTGGTGGGCCGGGGTATTGGCGTTGTGGGGGTGGATCGAGGACGGTTACGCTGCAGCGGTTGTTGGTCTTGTGCTGCTGACCGCTGGCTTGGTTTCGCCTTTGATCGCGTTTTCAATGATGTCGAGCGCCTTGTCGAACAGGGCATCTTCGATGGTCAGGGGATAGAGGAACCGGATCACGTTGCCGTAGAGGCCGCAGGTCAGCAGCAGCAGGCCGTTGGACATGGCGGTCTTGACGATGGCGTTGACGCGGTCGGCATCGGGGGCGTTGGTTGCGGCGTCGTGGAATTCGACGGCGACCATGGAGCCGAGGCCGCGCACGTCGCTGATGCCCGCGTCCTTGGCTTTGATGGTTTTGAGGCGCGCTTGCAGGCGCTCGCCGAGTCGCGCGGCGCGGTCGCAGAGCTTTTCTTCAGCGATCACGTCGATCACGGCATGGGCTGCAGCCACTGCCAGTGGATTGGCCGCATAGGTACCGCCGAGTCCGCCGGGGTGGGGGGCATCCATCACGTCGGCGCGGCCGACGACGCCGGAGATCGGCATACCGCCGCCGAGGCTCTTGGCCATGGTGATCAGGTCGGCCTTGACCGTGTGATGCTCCATCGCGAACAGCTTGCCGGTGCGGGCAAAGCCGGTCTGCACCTCATCGGCGATCAGCAGGATACCGTTGGCGTCGCAGATCTTGCGCAGGCCTTCGAACAGCGCGGCAGGCGTGGGATTGAAGCCGCCTTCACCCTGCACCGGCTCGAGGATGATCGCGGCCACGCGGCGCGGGTCCACGGAGGACTTGAACAGTGTCTGGATCGCGTCGAGGCTGTCCTGCACGCTCACGCCGTTGGTGGGGAAGGGCACGTGATGGACGTCGCTCACCATCGTGCCGAAGCCTGCCTTGTAGGGATTGACCTTGCCGGTGAGCGTGAGTCCCATCAGCGTGCGGCCGTGAAAGGCGCCCTGAAACGCGATGACGGCTGAGCGTCCGGTGGCGTAGCGCGCGATCTTCACCGCGTTTTCGACGGCTTCGACGCCGGTCGTGAAGAAGGCGGTCTTGGCGGGGCCGTCGATCGGGGCCAGCGCGTTGATGCGCTCGGCCAGCGCGATGGCGCTTTCATAGGGGACGATCTGGTAGGCCGTATGGGTGAAGTGCGAGAGCTGCTCCTGTACGGCCTTGACGATGCGCGGGTGGCGGTGGCCGGTGTTCAGCACGGCGATGCCGGCGGCGAAGTCGATGTATTGCTTGCCTTCGACATCGGTGATCAGCGCGTTGTCGGCCTGGGCCGCGTGGAAATCGCACATCACGCCCACGCCGCGCGGGGCGGCGGCAAGGCGGCGGGTCTTGAGTTCGGCATTGGTCGTCATGGGCAATCCTTGGGAGTTGGGTGATCGGTGTTGCGACAAGGTTCCATTGAACGTGAAATTAGCCCCTTGAATGGCTCCACTTTTGCATGAGAATAGGGGGTCAATTTGGGCGGCTTGCGGGATTGGGGAAAGGCAAAGGCGACGCGATGGCGAAAAGTTCGGTCTGTGTGGATTGGCTGCTGCAAAAAGGCTGGGGCACCGATGCGCAGCAGCACGGGGGGCGCCTCACGCTTGTTGAGCAGTTGTGCGCGCTGCTGCGCGAGGGCGTCGCCACGGGCGCGCTCAAGCCCGGCACGCGCCTGCCCGCCACGCGCGAGCTGATGCGGGAGCTTGCCGTCTCGCGCAACACCGTCGCGCACGCATACGAGCAACTGGGTGTGGAGGGCTATCTGGTCAGCCACGTGGGCAGCGGCACCTTCGTGGCGCAGACCACGCCGGAGTCCCTGCTGCGAGCACCGCGCGCAGCACGGTCCGGGCGCACGAGCGTCGCCGTGCCTGCACAGCGCCGCCGCGAGGTCGTGCTTTCACAGGGCGCGCAGCAGGTGCTCGCGCACGCGTCGGCGGCGGACCGGCAGTGGGGTGCCTTCATGCCGGGCGTGCCCGACGTGTCGCAGTTCCCGCGCGCCATCTACGCGCGCATCCTCAATCGCCTGTGGCGCCATGCCCAGCCCGAGATGCTGACCTACGACACCGCAGGCGGCGCGTTGCCGCTCAAGCAGGCGCTGGTGGATTACCTGCGTGTCGCGCGTTCGGTGCAATGCGCGCCCGAGCAGATCCTCATCACCGAAGGCGTGCACCAAGCCGTCGATCTGACGGTGCGCACGCTGGTCGATCGGTACGATGCCGTCTGGATGGAAGACCCCGGCTACTGGGGCATCGCCAACGTGCTGCGCATGTCCCCCGGTGTCGAGGTCGTGGGCCGGGCCGTTGACGGCGAGGGCATCACGCTCGACGAGCAGGCCGCGCCCCCCAAGCTGATCTGCGTGACGCCCTCGCACCAGTACCCGCTCGGCACGGTGATGAGCCTTGCGCGGCGCAGAGCGCTGTTGGCTTATGCGCGCAAGCACGGCGCGTGGATTCTGGAGGATGACTACGACAGCGAATTCCGCTTCGCGAGCCGCCCGATTCCGGCCATGCAGGGGCTCGAGCAGGATGCCCCGGTGATCTACATCGGCACCTTCAGCAAGACGCTTTTTCCGGGCCTGCGCGTGGGCTACATGGTGCTGCCGCCGGAGCTGGTCACGCCCATGCGCCGCATGCATGCCGAGCTGTATCGCGAGGGGCATGTGGTCACCCAGCTCGCGCTCGCGGAGCTGATCCGCGAAGGCCATTACGCCGCACACATCCGCAGGATGCGCGTGCTCTATGGCCGCCGCCGCGAGTGGCTGCGCACGCTGATCCTGCGCTATCTGGGCGAGGACTTTCTGGTGGAGACCGACAGTCAGGCGGGTCTGCAACTGGTGCTGCGACTGCCCGATCAGTCGGATGACGTGCAGCTGGCGCAGACTCTGCAGTCACGCGGCGTGCTCGGCCGGCCGCTCTCGCGCTACTACCGTACTACGGAACCCACCAAGGGACTGCTGCTGGGCTACGCGGCCGTTCCCGAGGAGACGATGCAGTCGGCGTTCTTCATTCTCCTGCAGACTTTGAAGGAGTCCGGCGTGCGGCCTTCCGTGCGTCAAGGCGCCTTCATCACGACGGAATAGCGCGAAGGTGACAGCCTTGCCACCAGCACGCACACCACGCACACCGCGCCGAGCTGGTACATCCAACCGGATTCAAACTTCCCCGTCGCCTCGTGCAGTTGCGCAATCACCCAGGGCGCAAGTGATGCCAGAAGAAAGCCGCCGCCCTGCATCAGCGCATTGAGCGCGCCTGCTTGCGAGGGGGACGGCAGGTGATCGAGCGCCACCACCATCATCAGCGCGAAGCAGCCACCAAGGCCCACGCCGAGCACGATGGCGTTGAGCGTGGGGGCCGCGTCGGGCCACCAGATCAGCACGGCGAATCCGAGCAGCTGGCACAGCAGCGTGAAGGCGATCCAAGGCCTGCGGTCCTGATGGCGCGCCGCGAGGGCTGGCAGGGTGAGCGCGGCGGTCGCCTGGGCGATCGAGAGAATGGCGACGAGCGTGCCGCTCTTCGCGGCGCTCCAGCCGTGGGTCTGGTAGAACGGAGCGAGCCATGCGACGATCGCCGCGTAGCCGCCGTTGACGAGGCCGAAGCAGGCCATGAGCAGCCAGGTGCGCGGGCGGCGGATCAGCCAGCCGGTGTCGCTGGACTGCGTTTGTGTCGAGCTTACTGCGTTGTTTGAATGATGCTCGTTGATCTGGCCAAATGCGTACCATGCGAGCGGCAGGGCGATAAGCACCGGAACCGTCCACAGCGCGAGGGCGGCACGCCAGTCCCAGCCCCACTGCATCGCAAGCGGTGAAATCTGCGCTCCGAAGGCACCTCCGCCCATCAGCGCGCAGGAATACAGCCCCATCATCTGCGCGACATGGCGCGGAGATTCCCTTTTGATGGCGCCGGGAAGAACGCCCTGAATCAGCGCCACGCCCGCGCCGCAAAGCGCCGCGGTGGCGAGCAGCACTGCCGCGCCAGCGCTCGGCAACCGCAGCGCGCAGCCCAAGGCGATCAGCAGCAGCGAGCCGCAGATGGCACTACGCGCGCCGATCCATCGCGACACCGTCGGCGCCACCCATGCCCCGACGCCCATGAGCGCCATCGGCAGCAGCGTGAGCCACGAGAGCTGGCTCAGGCCCATGCCCGTGCTGTCGCGGATCGCCTGTCCGAGCGGACCGACGGCGGTGAGAAACGGACGCAGATTGATGGTGATGGCGATGACCACCAGAACCCACAGAGCGGGAGAAAGTGAGGAGGCGGATGGGGAAGGGGATGCGGGGGAACTGTTGTGCTTTTTGTTTTGCATCGATGGATTGCTCTACTTCACTTCACTTCATTTCATTTCACGTCATCGGGCCAGGGCGCATCGCCGTAGAGCTGCGCGGCGGTGATGCCGGTCTCCACGCGGGTGATCGGCAGCGGAGGTGGCGTGAGGCTCAAGCGCAGGCGCTGGTAGGTGCCTTCGCTCGAGAGCCGGTAGGGTGTCGCATCGTCGTTGTCGAACGCGAAGAAGACGTTCTCCACGCCGGTCATCACGATGGCGGCCAGACACATGGGGCAGGGATGGCCGCTCGCGTAGATGCTGCAGCCCGCGAGCGAGGGGTTTGCCTGCGCGCGCGTGGCCGCACGGAGGGCCTGCATTTCGGCATGCGTGCTCGGGTCGTGGGACTGCACGATCTCGTTGATGCCGGTGGCGATGACTTCCGTGCCGCGCACCAGCACGGCTCCGAAGGGACGGCCACCGCGTTCGCGGTTGTCGTGCGCAAGCTGCACGGCCTGGCGCATCAGCGCGGCATGCTGGGACATGGGGAACTCCTGATCTTCCAAAAATGCCCCGATTGTCCGGCAATGCCGCGCTGCGTGCTGCTGGTAGGGGCGTTGTGAATGGTTGAATCAGTGTTGCCCTTTCGCAGTGCAATGATCGCGTGCGCGTTGCGGTCAGTGGTGCTGGTGTGCGCCGTGCTCGCCGTTGCCCGCAGCAGCGCCCGCGCGCACTGGCGCTTCGATCTGGCGATCACGGCGCTTGCCGTTCGCGTCCTCCAGCGTGAGCGTGAAGCCCAGCGTACGGCCTGCGGTGATGGGCTGCTTCAGGTCCATCATCATCAGGTGCAGTCCACCCGGCGCAAGCTTGACCGGCTCGCCCGCAGGCAAGTCAAGCGCTGGGATGGCGCGCATCTTCATCACGTCGTTCTCGAGCTTCATTTCGTGGATTTCGACCACGCCGGCCGCCGCCGATTTCACGGCCACCAGCTTCGCGCCCTGCGGAGCCTGCAGCGTCACGAACGCCCCCGTGCCGCTCTGGCCGGGCACGGCGGCGCGCACCCAGGCGTCGCGCACGTCCACGGCGGCGACGGTGTCCGGCAACACCTCAAGGCGTGCCGCGGGGAATTCGGGCTTCTCGCTCGCGTTTGCCGACGTGGGAATCTGGACCCAATCCGCGCGGCCCGTGTCGCAGATTTGATGGACGGGGAAATGCAGTGTCTGCGCCTTGGAGGGCAGCACGCCGCGCACGACAAAAGCCGCCTTCTCGCTGTCCGGCAGCGCGGTGGCCGCGCTTTCGGCCTCCCAGCGCACCGTGCCGCCCTGGCTGCCTGTTGCGGGCGCGCTGAGCTTCCAGCCGCTGCGTGCCACGGCTTCCTTGAACTGGAAGGTCTTGGGCAGCTCGACCTCGATGGCCGTCGTGGCCTTGGTGTCCTTGCAGGCATGGCCGACGCGGAAGGCCGCGTCATACGGGCTACCGACGTTGGCGCCGCCTGCGGGCAAAACGACATGGGCGTGCGCTGCGGCCGTGGCGAGCAGGGCGGTGATGATGGTGAGTGCGGAAGATGTGTTTTTCATGGTGGCGTCCTGGTTTGAAAAAGAGAAACAGGTTCAGAGGTCCCAGCGCAGCGATGCGGTGTACGTGCGTTGCGGCATGGGGTGAAAGCTCCAGTAGCGTTCGTTGTTCACGTTGTCGATGCCGATGGCCGCGCTCAGTTCGCGCGTGAGGCGCGCATGGGCCCGAAGGTCGACGACAAAGTACTTGCTGGTGCCGAAATAGGTGTCCGCGTTCGTGTCGCTGTTGTCGAGCGTGTTGAACTGGCGACCGCTGTAACGTGCGGCGGCGGTGAGCGTCCAACGGGTGTCGGGTCGGTAGCTCACGAGACCCGTTGCGCGCCAGCGGGGCACGCGGGGCTGCCATTTGCCTTCGCTGGAAGGCAGGCCGGGATTGGAGACGATGCGCGAATTGGCGTAGGTGAGGCTGGCGCCGAAGTCCAGGCTGCGCAGCCATACCGACTGCGCGTTGTACGCAAGTTCGATGCCGGTGGTCTTCACGCGGTCCACGTTCTGTACGCGGCTGATCGTGGTGCCGGAGACCAGTTGACTGATCAGCGCATCATTCAGCCTTTCATGGAACAGCGTGGCACGTGCGATGCCCATGCCGTTGCCCAGATCTTTTTCTGCGCTGAGTTCGCCGGTCCAGGATTTCTCAGGGCGAAGATTCGGGTCGTTGATGAAGCCAAGCTCGCCGCCGCTGGTCGCTCCATACAGTTCGCCGGTGGTCGGATAGCGCACGGCCCGGCCGATCGCGGCGCGCAGCAGGGTGTCGCTGCTCGCCTGCCAGGAGACTGCGGCCTTGGGCGAGACATTGGATTCGCTGCGGCTTGCATGGTTGAGCGTCTGCGCCGTGTTCTGCGTGAAGCCTTGTCTGGCTTCCCAGTCTTCCCAGCGCAGACCGACGACGGCTTTCCAGTCGGGCGCGAAGCGCCAGGCGTCCTGGGCCCAGAGATAACGTGTTTCGGTTTTTCCGCCGACATCGCTGAGAACGGATTGCGGATTCGCCGCGCCGCCCCGCCAGTCGCCGAGCACGTTGGATTTGTTGATGCGCAGCTTGTACGCGTCGCGCCCGGTGCCGAATTCCACAATGTGCGCGCCTTGCGTGCCCTCCGGTCTCCAGATGCCCTTGGCCGCGAACGTGTTCCAGCCGCTGCCGGTCATGGACTGCAACGTGCCCGCGCCGCCGTTCAATGCGGTGGGCAGGGATGTGGTGGGCGCGCGCTGGTTGTCCTTGGCGTAGTCATACAGGCTCGCCGCCAGTTCCCAGTCAAACGTTCCACCGGTGTGGCTCTTGAGCAGCAAGCCGTGCATCCAATGGGTCTGCGCATCGTTGGTCAGACCGAATGCGGTGGGCGCGAGCGTGAAGTTCGAGCCGTTCACGTTGACCGCGCCACTGTAGACGCTCTGGCCGTTTGCATCGCGCAGAAAGGACTGCGGACGGCCTTTGGAATCGTTGCGCCACCAGCCAAGCGTGTAGCTCGCGCGCAGCGTGGGGCTGATGTCCCAGGCGAGCTTGGCCTTGAGGTGGTCCTGCGTCGTGTGGTACTGCGTACCGGTGCCCAAGACGTACCACGGCTGGTGGTTCACGTTGCTGCCGGTGGCCGCACCGGTGACGGGTGTGCCGCTGCCGGGCTTGCCGGTGGAGCGCAG
Source organism: Diaphorobacter caeni (assembly GCF_015354245.1). Classification (GTDB taxonomy): domain Bacteria; phylum Pseudomonadota; class Gammaproteobacteria; order Burkholderiales; family Burkholderiaceae_C; genus Diaphorobacter_A; species Diaphorobacter_A caeni. Next base: position 474,736 of record NZ_JADKYZ010000003.1, on the reverse strand, counting down.
CGCGGTGACGAAGGTCTGCGGTGGTCCTTCGCTGTCGGTGCGGTTGAGGTGCAGCCACCATGACCAGTCGCTGCTCTTGTTGCCGAGCGAGGCGCTCGTGTTCCAGCTTTTGAAGGTGCGGTCTGAACCAAACAGTTCGGTGGGTGCCGAGGAATAGCCCGCGCCGACATGGGCCTCGAATTTCTCGGGCATGCGGGTGACGTAGTCGACCACGGCGCCTGCGGAGTTGCCCGCATATTGCGCGGAGTAGGGGCCGTAGAGCACATCGACGCGCTCGATCTCCTCGGGCGTGACGAGACCCCAGCGTGGCGCGTAGTTGGTGCCGTTGGCGATGCCGTTGCCGAGAAAGTTGGACAGCAGAATGCCGTCCGCATAGACCACCGAGCGCACGCTGTTGCCGGTGCCGGACGAACGCGTGGCGAGGATCGCGTGGTTGTAGTCGCCGATGTAGCGCTTGCGCACCATGAGGCTGGGCAGGTACTTGAGAGCGTCTTCACTGTCGGTGGCGTTGATGCGCGTGGCGATCTCCTCGCGCGTCACGCCCTCGATGGTGGCGGGAATCTGCGTGGGCAGGCGGCTGGCCTGGCCTCCGTCGACGGTGACGGCGTCGAGCGTCTTTTCTTCGGCGGCCGCGCAGGGCAGCGCGGCGGCGCTCAGCACGAGCGCCATCAGGGGACTTTTCATGTCGGTTCAAACCTTGGCGGTGCGGGCGCGCGAGTGCGGGCCGCACGGGAATCCGTGTGCATGACACGCGCGAACGGTTGCGCTCATGTCGATCCAACGTGAGTGCGAACGCGGACCACGATCAGCGTGTCAGGGAAAAAGATTCAGGCGAACCGAGGCGGCCCTCGGGCCGGGAGAGGTGCGGCAGTGATGCCTGCGATGCGTGCGGCTTCAACGGGCTGAAGCGCGTGGGTATAAGGGGAAGGCGGAGGATCAACCGCCACGACCGGAGTGCTTGGCGGCGCGGTGAACGGCAGGCACATCGCGCATTCCCAGTGCGATGCGCCCATGGTCTGCGCGCCGTCATCCGAGGTGACGACGAGACGGATGTCGCCCATGCTCGTGCAGACGATTTCCATGCTCTGCGGGTGCACCAGCGGCGCTGCCGATGCCGCGCCCAGCGACAGCAGCAGCCACGCCAGCATCGACCGACCGAGAAGGCCGGATGCCAGTTGGCGGATGCGGTTCAGCAGGTTCATGCGTGGTGCGTGGAAGAGTCGAGAGCGATCAGCGAAAGCGTGTCGATGATAGCAAGCATCGCCCTGTCGCGCGAACTGTTTTTTTCATGAGCTGACGCGAAATTCTTATGACGGAGCAGTGACGGCGGCGCCTGATGTGCGGTAGACAAGCACCTTGAGCGAGCGCTCCGGATCGCGGTCCGCGAACGCGGGTGGATTGGCCACGCGCTCCACGAACTGCAGCTCGGGGGCCTCGGCCAGCATGTGCTCGTGAACGAAGGATGCGGGCAGCTCCGGTGCGTTCAGGCAGATGAGCGCATGGCCGCCGGGCATGAGCAGATCGGGCAGGCGGCGCACGAGGCGCGCGTAGTCCTTGGTTGCGACGAAGCTGCCTTTTTGGTAACTCGGCGGGTCGACGATGATGAGGTCATAAGGGCCGCTGCGCGTGATCTTGCCCCAGCTAGAAAAGATGTCGTGCGCGAGAAAACTCGCGCCCTTGTCCACGTCGTTCAAACGATGGTTCTGCTGGCCGATGGACATCGCGCCACGGCTCATGTCCATGTTGACGACCTGCGTGGCGCCAGCCTGCATCGCCACCACCGAGAACGCGCAGGTGTAGGCGAAGAGATTGAGCACCTTGAAGCCGCGCGCCTGCGTTGGCGCGCGCGCCGCCACATGCTCGCGCACCCATTGCCGACCGGCCGCCATGTCGAGAAAAAGGCCGTGGTTCTGTCCGCGCGCCACGTGCACGCCGTAGCGCGTTCCGGCCTCGGTGACGACATGCGGATCGGGTACGCTGCCGCTCATGATCCGCGTGCTGCCCTGACCGCCGACGAGCCGGATCTGCAGCACCCAGTTGAGCGGCTCGCCCGGTGCGATCTCGGCCCAGCGGGTTTCGAGCGCCTGGCCTATCGTCGCAATGGCGGTGTCATCCAGCTCCGCAAAACTGGTGAGCACCAGTGCCGGCGGAAAGGCGTCGAGCGACAGATGCTCGCAACCCGGATGCATGCCGCCGCGACCGTGAAAGAGGCGCGTGGCGTCCTCGGTGCGGGGCATGTGTCGGATGGCGTCGAGCAGGGCTTGCATGGAGTGGGGCGATGGGAGTCTGAAAAACAAAAAACGCAGTGTGCGTGAACACACTGCGTTTGGGGGACGTGTCTATTTTAGATCTTCAAAAGACGCAGATCGAGCTGGCCGTCGTGCATCGGTGGACACCACAGGTAAGCGCCGGTGAGGGGTTTGGAAAAGCGCAGCAGACCATCGGTGATGCCGTCGTCGAGGCCCGCCATGCGGCGCATCTGGGCTTCAAACGCGTCGAGCGACTTGCCGTAGGCGGCGAACATCAGGCCGCTCGCGTCGCGACCCTGCTCATGCTGCAGCCACGGCATGGAGCGGCGCAGAACGAAGGCCTCGGGCTCGAAGCTTTCCTGTGCGGTGCGCTTGACGTGGGCGGATTCGGGCGCGTCGTCGAGCTCTTCGTTGTCGGTGAGTCGGCGGCCCATGATGTGGTCGCGCTCTTCGGTGCTGAACGATTCGAAGGTCTCGAAGTTGTGCAGCCAGCGCTGAACGGCCACGAAGCTCGAACCGTCGAGGCCGGGTGCGGCGTTCTGCACGAAGGCGGCGGCCTCGGCTTCTTCACCTTCGGGGTTTTCGGTGCCGTCCTCATAGCCGGTGAGGTCGCGGCCGTGCGCGGCCTCGGGGTCACCGTGGCGGAAGGCGTCGACCACGACGCCCACGTCGAACGCAGGCGCCAGCAGCCTTTGGAGCGTGCGAGTGCGGTTGGCGAGCTCGCCCATGTCGCTGCCGCGCAGCCACAGCATCAGTGCGGCGGGTGTGGACGGAATGACGAGGCCGTCGGGGCAGGTGAGCACGGGGAACTCGCGCAGTCCGGGTACTTGGGCCGAGAGCGCGTTCACCAACTGCACGCCGAAGGCTGCGACGACGGTTTTGCCGTCGACCGCCGATTGCAGGCGCTTGAGCGCGGTTTGAAGTGTGGACGCATCGGCACCTTGCGCTATCGAAAAGAAAGCGTAGCGGGCCAAGGCCGGAATGGATTGGAGGATGCCGCTCTGATGGGCGGACTGGGAGATCGCGGGCGTGGAGTCTTGCATGACCATAACAGTAGCAGAGCGGGCATTCCAACCGTCTGCCGGGTGATATTCGAAGTTCGGTGCGCCTTGGAGAATCGCCAATGCGACATGGCGGCGCAGGCGAGCCATTGGACAATGGCGCTTCATTTTCCACCCACCCAAACACAGTCAGAGGGGACTCCGCCATGTCACGCACGGTGCAAGAACTATTCAATCTCGAAGGGCGTACGGCGCTGGTGACCGGCGGGTCGCGCGGACTCGGTCTTCAGATGGCGCAGGCGCTCGGCGAGGCCGGAGCCAAGGTGGTTGTCTCCTCGCGCAAGGCGGCCGACCTGGAGGAGGCCGTGGCCACGCTCGCGGACAAGGGCATCGATGCACGCTGGATCGCGGCGGATTGCGCCAAGGAGGCCGACATCGTGCGTCTGGCCGACGAGACGCTGGAGCGGGTGGGCGACATCGACATTCTCATCAACAACGCGGGCGCGTCCTGGGGCGCGGCGGCGGAGGACTATCCGGTGGAGGCCTGGGACAAGGTGATGAACCTGAACATCCGCGGATACTTTCTGCTGAGCCAGCAGATCGGCAAGCGCAGCATGCTGCCGCGCGGCAAGGGCAGCATCATCAATCTCGCGTCGATCGCGGGGCTGGGCGGCAACCCGGTGGACATGAAGACCATCGCCTACAACACGTCCAAGGGCGCGGTGGTCAACTTCACGCGGGCGCTTGCCGCCGAGTGGGGCCCGCGCGGCGTGCGCGTGAACTGCATCTGCCCGGGGTTCTTCCGCACCAAGATGGCGACGGTGCTGATCGACACCGTCGGTGAAGAGAAGATGTGCGAAGGCGCGCCGCTGCGCCGTCTGGGGGATGACGAAGATCTCAAGGGCCTGACCCTGCTGCTTGCGAGCGACGCGGGCAAGCACATCACCGGCCAGTGGATGGCGGCGGACGGGGGCGTGAGTGCGGTGCTGGGCGGCTGAGTGGAAGGTGCGAACGGGTCGCCAGCGAAGGTGCCGCCAAGCAGCTATAAACATGCTTGTGGCCATTCTGGCCGAACCTGCTTTTCCCGGAGACCTCCTGTGCTGAATTTTCGCGCCGACATCCCTTTCGTGAACCTGTTGGGCTTCACGCTGCACCGCATGGAAAACGGCGAATCCGAACTCCATTACACACCCAAGCCCGAGCACCTGAACTCGCATGGCGTGACGCATGGCGGCGCGACGATGACGCTGCTCGACGTGGCGCTGTCGGTGGCGGCGCGCAGCGATGTGGAAGATCACGGCATCGTCACCATCGAGATGAAATCCACCTTCATGGCACCGGCCAGGGGCCCTTTGGTGGCCAAGGCGCGGAGGCTGCGCCGCACGAAGTCGATGGCTTTCGTCGAGGGCTGGGTCTATGACGCCGAGGGCGAGCTGTGCACCATGGCGACCGGAACCTTTCGTTATGTGCCGCGCGCCAAGCTTGGCGGCCATCAGGCGCCCGTCGCCACAGACTGATGCCTGACGCCACCGATGGATGCCACGGAGCCCCGCGCATGATGAACCGACCGCAGATGCAATGGACATGGAAGCGATTCGACGACCTGACGCCGCACGAGCTGCACGACGCGCTCGCGCTGCGCTGCCGGGTTTTCATTCTGGAGCAGGGGCCGTATCAGGATCCCGATGAGTACGACCAACTGTCCTGGCATCTGCTGGGCCGCGCGCCGGGCTCGGAGCACGGGGCTGCGCTGCTAGCGACGCTGCGGCTGCAGGGGCCGGGCGTGAAGTACGAAGAGGCGTCGATCGGCCGCGTGGTCTGCGCGCCCGAGATCCGGGGCCTTGGCATGGGCCGGGAGCTGGTCGCGGAGGGCCTCGCGCAGGCTGCACGGTTGTTTCCCGGCGCGTCGATACGCATCAGCGCGCAGGCGCATCTGCAGCGCCTGTACGGCGAGGCGGGGTTCCGGACGGTGTCGGATGAATATCTGGAGGACGACATCCCGCATGTGGAGATGCTGTACGTCCCCTGAGGGTGGCTGAACGGCGTTGCCGATAGGATATTGTGCTGATCTGATGTGATTCCGAGAGCCAACGACTAACAAGGAGATGACAACGTGAGCGAACTGATACTGCACCACTATCCCATGTCCCCGTTCTCGCACAAGATCCGGGCGATCATGGGCTACAAGCAATTGGCGTGGAAATCGGTGATCGTGCCGGGCTTCATGCCCAAGCCCGACGTCGAGGCGCTCACCGGCGGTTACCGGCGCACGCCGTACCTGCAGATCGGCGCCGACATCTACTGCGACACCGCGCTGATCTGCGACGTGCTGGAACACCACGAGCGCGCGCCCACCCTCTATCCCGAGCACCGCAAGGGACTGTCGCGGGTGGTCGCGCAATGGGCCGAAGAGCAGATGTTCTGGGCCGCCATGTCGTACAACTTCCAGCAGCGTGGACTGCAGGTGCTGTTCGCGAACGCGGATCGCTCGCTGGCCGAGGCCTTCGTGAATGATCGCAAGGCCATGGGCTTTCCGCTGATGAACGCGCCCGAAGCGGCGGTGAACTACCGCTCCGACCTGCGGCGCATCGCCAGCATGCTCGACGAGAACAAGTACCTGCTCGGCGATCAGCCCTGCATCGCGGACTTTGCGGTCTATCACCCGCTGTGGTTCACGCGCATCGCGACGCCGATTCTGGCCAACATCTTTGACGCGACGCCGCAGGTGCTCACCTGGATGGACCGCATTGCCGCACTTGGCGTGGGGCGCATGGAAAAGCTGTCGATGCAGGAGGCGCTGACGGTGGCGGCGAACGCGGAGCCAGCGGCACTGCCGGAGCACGAGGTGTTTCTGGACGACCACGGGGTTGAACTGGGCAGCAAGGTGGCGATTTCCGCTGAGAGCTTCGGGGTGGAGCCCACGATCGGCAAGCTGATTGCGGCGACTCGCACGCGCTACACGCTGGCCCGTGTCGATGCCCGCGTAGGCCACATGCACGTTCACTTCCCCCGCGTCGGCTATGTGATGAAGGCGCTTTGATTTTTTGTTCTGCCGCTGTTGACGAGGCCGGATCGGGTTCGATGGATGGGGCGTTGGTTTTTTGAAGTTGGAGACTTGGGGATGATCGAGAATTTTGCGGGCAAGACGGCGGTGTTGACGGGGGCCGCTTCGGGCTTTGGGCTGGAGTGTGCGCGCATCGGTGCTCGCTTGGGGATGAATCTGGTGCTGGTCGATGTGCAGGCCGAGCCGTTGGCCGCCGCGCAGGCGGAGCTTGGGGCGCTGGGCGCCAATGTGCTGGCGCGGCGGGTGGATGTGTCGAGTGCGGACGAGATGGACGCGCTCGGGGCTGCGGTGCTGGAACGGTTTGGTGCGCCGCATCTGGTGTTCAACAACGCGGGCGTGGGTGCGGCGGGTTTGATCTGGGAAACTTCGGCGCGTGAATGGGATTGGGTGCTGGGCGTGAACCTGCGTGGGGTGGCCAATGGAGTGCGGGTGTTCACGCCGATGATGCTGGCGGCCGCGCGTGGCGATGCGAACTGGCGCGGCCACATCGTCAACACGGCCAGCATGGCGGGGCTGCTGGCCACGCCCAATCTCGGGGTCTACAACGTCAGCAAGCATGCGGTGGTGGCGCTGTCGGAGACGCTGTACCAGGACCTGCAGTTGGTGACCGAACAGATCGGCGCGAGCGTGCTGTGTCCGTATTTCGTGCCCACGGGCATCGGCAAGAGCGAGCGCCACCGGCCCGACGCTCTGGCAGCGACCGAGACCACGCGCAGCCAGCAGGTGGGCGCGCAGATGCTAGACAAGGCGGTGGCCAGCGGCAAGGTCTCGGCCGAGGACGTGGCGAAGAAAGTCTTTGACGCCGTGGCCGACAACCAGTTCTACATCTACAGCCACCCCCAGGCGATCGGCGCGGTGCGGACACGCATGGAAGACATTCTGCAGACTCGCAACCCGAGCGATCCGTTCGCCGCGCGACCGCATCTGCGTGAACAGCTGCGCGAGCAGCTGCTCGGTGCCGCCAACGCTGCGAACACATCGAACGTCTGATGCCGATGAGCGCGCCGCCCATCGTCCACAACGCGCGACCGGCGCCGCTCGGCGCGCGCCATTTCGCGACGGAGATCGGTGACTGCGCGCTGGCATGGTCTGACGCGGGCATCGTCGCGGTGCAGTTGCCCGAGCCCGATGTGGCGCGCACGCTCGAGCGCTTGTTGCGCGGCTTGCGGCTCGATCGACCGGTGAGCGAGCTGCTGGCCGCGTCGCAGCCACAGCAGGCCATCGATGCGGTGCATGGGGTGCAGGCGCTGCTGCGAGGCGAGCCGCTCAACCTCCTCGACATTGAACTCGACCTGCGCGGCGTGCCCGAATTCGCGTGCCGCGTCTACGCGCTTGCGCGTGCCATTGCGCCGGGCGATACCCGCACTTACGGCGAGCTCGCGCGCGAGCTCGGCGATGTGCATCTGTCGCGCGCGGTGGGGCAGGCGCTGGGTGCAAATCCATTTGCGCCGGTGGTTCCCTGCCATCGGATTCTGGCGGCTGGCGACCGTGCCGGTGGCTTTTCCGCGCATGGCGGGGCAACGCAGAAGCTGCGCATGCTGGCCATCGAGGGCGCGTGTCCCGGCGGCACCCTGCCGTTGTTCTGAGACATTCCGATGACCGCACCAGCGCCCGCATCCCCATTGCTTGAAGGCGCGATATTGCCGACGCTGCTGCGGCTCGCCGTGCCCAATGTGCTGGCGTTGGTTTCGTCAGTGCTCGTCGGCATCGCGGAGACCTACTACGTCGGGCGGCTCGGCACCACGGCGCTCGCGGCCATGGCCATCGTGTTTCCGTTCGCCATGCTCACGCAGATGATGAGCAACGGCGCGATGGGCGGCGGCGTGTCGTCGGCCATCAGCCGCGCGCTCGGCTCCGGTGACCGCGAACGCGCGGGCACGCTGGCGCTGCATGCGATGGCCATCGGAGCAGGGGTGGGCGTCGCCTGTTCGCTGTTTTTCGTGCTCTGCGGGCCATGGTTCTTTCAACTGCTCGGTGGCCGGGGCGAGGTGCTGCGCGAGGCGGCTCTCTATGGACAGGTGCTGTTCAGCGGCGCCATGCTGGTGTGGCTGTGCAACACGCTGGCCTCGGTGGTGCGCGGCACCGGCAACATGCGCGTGCCGTCGACGGTGGTGATGGTCGTGGCGGTGCTGCAGATCGTGATCGGCGGCTCGCTCGGCCTCGGGCTCGGACCCATGCCGCACTGGGGCATGACAGGCATTGCGCTTGGCAACATCATCGCGATGGGGCTGGGCTCGCTGGTGCTGCTCGCGTATCTGCAATGGGGGCAGAAGACGCTGCCGATTCTGTGGCGCAGCGTGCGCTTTGCGTGGCCCATGTTCCGCGACATCCTGCGGGTGGGCGCGTTCGCCTGCCTCTCGCCCGTGCAGTCGGTGCTCACCGCGCTCATCATGACCGGGCTGGTCGCGCGCTTCGGGCCGCAGGCGCTTGCGGGTTACGGCATAGGCCAGCGACTGGAGTTTCTGCTCATTCCGATCGCCTTCGGCATCGGCGTGGCTTCGGTGCCGATGGTCGGCATGGCCATCGGAGCGGGGCAGGTGGCGCGTGCTCGCCGCGTGGCGTGGACGGCGGGCTGCGTGTCGGCGCTGGTGCTGGCCGTGCTCGGCGTGACGGTGATGCTCGCGCCCTCGCTCTGGTCGGCCATGTTCAGCACCGACCCATTGGTGCTCGCCAATGCCGATCTCTATCTGCGTACGACCGGGCCGGGTTTTGCGTTCTTTGGCCTCGGACTGACGCTGTACTTCGCATCACTGGGATCCGGCCGCGTGCTGGGTCCGGTTCTCGCGGGCTCGGCGCGTCTGGTGCTGGTGGCTGTGGTTGGAGCGTGGCTGGCGCAGCGCGGAGGCGACTCGGCCCAGCCCCTGTTCTGGCTGGCCTTTGCGGGCATGGTGGTCTACGGCATGACGACCGTGTGGGCCGTGCGGCGCACGCGCTGGGACTGAGATCGCAAACAGGCTCTGAGACCTCATCCAGAGCCGCCGCGCGCCGCTCTCCTCGCGCTCTTGTCTGGCGAGCGCAGGCTTCGCCGAACGCGTAACCATCGGATTTGGCGGGCTGTTCCGAAAAGCCAAGCGCTGTTCGAGGCGATTTCCTAGAATCGACAACCATATTGCCACTGCGCTTGAACACTCCGGCGTGCAGCCGCTCACCGGCTGGGCAACCCAAGAACAAGATATACATGGACCGTCTGATGACCGAACCCGCTTGCCAGCAAGCCGCAGCGCCTGCGCCGACCGATGGCTTGCCCATGCCGCAGCGGCGGCAGTCCATGCTGGTCATCATTCTTGGCATCACCTTGGCGGTGCTCGATTCGAGCATCATGAATCTGGCACTGCCCGACATTGGCCGGGAACTCAACGTCAGCGCCGCGCACGCCGTGTGGGTTGTCAACGCCTACCAGCTCGCCACGCTGGTGCTGCTGCTGCCGCTCGCGGCGCTGGGGGACCGCTTGGGATACCGGCGCGTCTATCTGGTCGGCATGGCGCTGTTCGCGCTGGCTTCGGTGGGCGCGATGCTGGCGCGCAGCCTGGAAACGCTGATTCTGGCGCGCGCGCTGCAGGGCCTTGGCGCGGCGGGTGTGATGAGCGTGAACGCGGCGCTCGTGCGTCTGACGTTTCCACGCAGCGGGCTCGGGCGCGGCATGGCGATCAATTCGGTGGTCGTGGCGACCGCGTCGATGGCCGGCCCGACGATTGCGGCCGGAATTCTCTCGGTGGCATCCTGGCCCTGGCTGTTCGCGATGAATCTGCCGCTGGGCCTGTTCGTGTGCTGGCTGGGACGGCGCGCCTTGCCCGTCAATCCACCGGCGGAGCGCAAGGGGCCGCGCTTTTCCGTGATTGACGTGGTTCTCAACGTGGCAATGTTCACGCTGCTGTTCCTTGGCGGCGAGCAGCTGGGCGTGCGCATTGGGGGCGGACAGAGTTCGTTCGCGGGAGGTCTGACGCTGCTGGGCATCGGCCTGCTCGTGGGCGTGTTCTACGTGCGACGGCAATGGCATCTGGCGGCGCCGATGTTTCCGGTCGATCTGTTGCGCATTCCCGTGTTCGCGCTGTCGATGGGCGCGTCCGTCAGTGCCTTCTGCGCGCAGATGCTTGGCTTTCTGGCCATGCCGTATCTGCTGCTTGAGGTGCTGGGCTACAGCCATATGAAGGCCGGCATGGTGATCACGGCGTGGCCGCTCGCGACCGTGGTGTTCGCGCCGATTGCCGGACGTCTGATCGGTCGCTTTCAGGACGGGCTGCTGGGCGGCATCGGCATGGCGATGTTTGCCGCGGGCCTGCTGGCGCTCGGCCTCATGCCCGAACAACCGGCCGACTGGAACGTGATGTGGCGCATGGCGTTGTGCGGCGCGGGCTTCGGGCTCTTCCAGTCGCCCAACAACCACACGATCGTGAGCTCGGCCCCGATGCACCGCAGTGGCGCGGCCAGTGGCATGCTGGGCACGGCGCGGCTGACCGGCCAGACCTTGGGCGCGGTGCTGCTTGCCGCGATCTTCGCGATCTGGCCGCAGCATGACGGCTTTGCCGAATCGGTGGCGCTGTGTCTGGCCGCTGGCAGCGCGTTGATCTCCGGCTTCTTCAGCTCGCTGCGCATCACGCGCGGCGCAGATGGCGCGAAGGCTCCGGGCGGGCACTGAGGTCCAGCAGCCCGAACAGGTCCTTGGGATCCGGCAGATCGGGGATCAGCTCGATGGATTCGAGCAGCCCGGCCCGCCGGCCCAGTTCGCGCAGCGTCCGCAGCGCCGAATAGTCCTCCAGCGCGAACCCCACCGAATCAAACACCGTGATGTCGTCGTCTGAGCTGCGGCCCGGTGCCAGCCCCTGCACCACGCGCCAGAACTCGGTCACCACAAAGTCGGCCGGCATCTGCTGCAGATCGCCTTCCACGCGCGTCTGCGGTTCGTATTCGACGAACACCGAGGCGCGGGCGAGCACGGCGGCCGCAAGCTCCGTCTTGCCGGGGCAGTCTCCACCCACGGCGTTGAGGTGCATGCCGGGCGCGAGCATGTCAGCGCGCACGATGGTCGCGCGTGCCTTGTCGGCGGTGAGCGTGGTGACGATGTCCGCGCCGCGCACCGCGTCTTCAGTGGAGTCGCAGATCCGCGCCGTGGCGCCGTGTTCGCGCAACGTCGGCGTTATGTTGCGCAGCAGCTTGGCCGAGGCGGCCGCGTCCACGTCAAACAGCCGAAGCTCGCGCACGCCGAGCAGACTGACGAAGGCCAGCGCCTGGAATTCGCTCTGCGAGCCATTGCCGATGAGCGCCATGCTGCGGCTGCCCGGCCGCGCGAGGCGCCGTGCGACCATCAGCGAGGTGGCGGCGGTGCGCAGCGCGGTCGTCAGCGTCAGCTCGCTCACGAAGCGCGGCGCGCCCGTCGCCACGTCAGCGAGCGCGCCGAAGGCCATCACCGTGGGGAGGCCATGCCGGGTGTTGCCGGGATGACCGTTGACGTATTTGAACGCGTAGTCCGTCGCGTCGGCCACGGGCATGAGCTCGATCACGCCGTGGGCTGAATGCGCGGCCACGCGTGCGGATTTGTCGAAATCCTGCCAGCGCGAGAAGTCCGCCTCGATGGCGTCGGCCATCAGGCGCAGGCACTCGACCACGCCGGTGCGGGCCACGAGTCGCGCGGCGTTGCTGGCGCTGAGGAATTCGGTGTGGACGGCGGACATGATGGGCTCCAGAAGATGGCATGACTAGGTTCTCATGGCCATGAACCAATCCCAAGAGCCTGATATGAGCGATTTGCCTGATTTACTGCGCAATTGGCCACGTCAGAATGACACTATGCACAGTCTCGACGCCACCGATCAGCAGTTGCTGGCCCTGTTGCGCCACAACGCCCGTGAAAGCATCGCCACGCTCGCCACGCGGCTGGGCGTCTCGCGCGCGACCGTGACCAACCGGCTGCGCCGCCTCGAAGACGCCGGCGTGATCGTCGGCTACACCGTGCGCCTGCGGCCCGAGGCGGAAACCGGCGGCCTGCGCGCCTGGATGAGCATCGCCATCGAAGGAAACGACGCGCGGCGCGTCTCGGCCTCGCTGCTCGGCGAGCCCGCCGTGCAGGCCCTGCATGCGACCAACGGCCAGTGGGATCTGCTGGCCGAGCTGCAGGTGCGCTCGCTGCCCGAACTCTCCCAGGCGCTGGAGCGCATCCGCCTCATCAAGGGCATCCGGCATTCCGAGACCAGCATTCACCTCGAGACGCTGCGCGCGGGCGGAGTCTGATCAACCCTCTGGCGGGGATGGATGGACGATCTCCCGCGCCAGGCTCTGTACCGACAGCGGCGCACAGCCTTCCGCATGATTGCTGATGGCGACGTAGGCGTTCTGCCCGTGTGCGGAGAAGGTGCGGATGAGACGGGCCAGCTCGGCGTGCAGCGCGGGTTCGGGGTGGTGGATGCGGTCGTAGGGGCCATACAGCTTCTCGGCTTCCGCGTAGCCGTACGGGCCGTGGATCGGGTGCAGGTTCCAGCGGCAGACGAGCGGGCCGGGCCAGAGCCTGCGCAGCAGCGCGAGTTGTTCGGCGAGCGGCGGCATCTTGGCGTGCAGGCCGAGGCAGTAGGTGGCGCCGGCGGACCGCAGGGCGTCGGCGAACAGCGGCAGCATGTCGGGCGCGAGCCATTGCGGGTCGCGCACCTCGACGGCGATCACGCCGTCCGGCGCGTGAGGCCGCAGCGCGGGCAGGGCTGCGAGCATGGTGTGCAGTTGTTCGATCACTGCGGGCAGGCGATCCAGCATGTGCCAGGGCAGGGGATTCAGCTGAAAGACCAGCGCGCCAAGCGTCTGGCCGAGGCCTTCGAGGGCCGGGGCGATGAATTCCTGCACCGCGAGTTCGGGGCTGAGAAACGCGGCGTTGGGCTCCTTGCCGCGCCCGTCTTCACTGCGCACCAAGGCGTCGCTGAGCAAGCTCGGCGCTTTGACCATGAAGCGGAATCCGGCAGGCACCTGCGCGGCATAGCGGGCAAAGTCGCTGGCCGAAAGCGGGCGGTAGAAGCTGCGGTCGATGCTGACCGTGCGCAGCAGCGGATGCTGGGCGTAGATCTCGAGCCCCTTCTTGGCGAGCGTCTGCTCGGATGGCGCGTTCTGCCAGACCATGCCCTCCCAGCCGGGATAGCTCCATGAGGAGGTGCCAAGGCGCACCGTGTCGGGCAACGCTTTGCCGAGCGCGATCAGCTCGTCGCTCCAGAGCGCGGCCTGCAGGCTGCCCTTGCGTGGGGCGGTTGATCGCTCGGGGGTGGTTTCGGCCTTGGGCCGCTTCTCGCGTTCCGGCTTGGGCGCGAGGGCCTCGGGCGTGCCGAAAAGGTCATCTTGATCGTGCATTGCGCTGCGAACTTACCATCGATCCAAGGGGCTCACGAGAACAGCCCTCCCTCGTCGAGCAATTCGAAAGCGATTTCGGGGCGCTGCTCCATGGCCTTCTTGATGGCGGCGGGAATCGACTGGCGCGTCTTCTTGCACAGACCCGGTTGCTCGTTCACCAGAATCGCGATGCCGCGCAGGCTGCGGACCTCGCTGGGGCCGAGGCGGATGGTCAACTCGATCCCCAGCTGTTTTTGGAGCAGGTCCTGCAGATGACGCAGATCCTGCAATGACACCAGATTTTCAAGGCGTTGCAGCAAGCGCTTTTCCTCTTCGCGCGTGAGTCGCATCACCCGCAGGTCGGCATCCGGCGCCTGCAGCAGCGCCTCGCGCCCGCAGACACATGCGCCGGGCGGGCATTCGGTGCGGATGGCGAAGGGCAGGGGTGTCATGGTTGATGTTCAGCTTTTGTTCAGCATGCGGCGCCAAAAATGTTCGGTTTGCGCTGAAGGCCTCGCGAGAAGGCCCTGTGGGTGAAAACTCGGTTACACGCGTCCCGCCGTTCAATCGTATAACAGTCGCTGATAGCCTGTGCCGAGTTCGCCTTGGTTTCGAGAATCCATAAAGATAACGCCATGATGTTGCCATCCGTGCAGCGTTCCGTCCTGTGTGGCGGGCTGCTCCTTGTTTCTTTGCTCCCTTTCCGTGCCTTCGCCGCCGGAGCGACCGTCGAATCTCCGTCGCCGCTTGCGGGCTGGACGCTGGGCTACGCCCCGTACACCTATCATTTCTCGGATGCCAAGAAGGAGCACGACTTCGAGCCCGATGACGAGAAGCACAAGTACGTCTGGCTGGTGACGGCCGAAAAGCAGTTCGGCGAGCGCAACGTGGCGGGGTTGGCGCTGTTCAGCAACTCCTTTGGTCAGTTCAGCCAATACGCCTATTACGGCTGGATGTTTCGACCGTTCGACAGCACGCAGCAGTTCTATGTCAAGCTCACCGGCGGGGTGATCCATGGCTACAAGTACCCGTACAACAAGAAGATTCCGCTCAACAACAAGAGCGGCTGGGGCGTGACCGTCATTCCCGCGGTGGGCTGGGATTTCAGCAGCCACTGGGGAGCGCAGCTCAATCTGCTGGGCAACTCGGGGTTGATGTTCCAGGCGAACTACACCTTCCGCTGAATCGCCCGCAACGCCGCGTGCGGCCTGCGGCAAACGATTGCTGACACACCCGATCGAGTGCCTCGTCGGGGCGGTCTGCTCGCTGTGGCAAACTCTATCGTTTACTTTGCCCCAATGGAGTCGATCCGGATTGTTCCGGCGAGAACCGAAGTTAGTTCATGCAGCAGATCACACGGCAACTGGCCGCAGAAATCAAAATTTCAGAATCTCAGGTGCGCGCAGCCGTCGAGCTGCTGGATGGCGGGGCCACGGTTCCGTTCATCGCGCGCTACCGCAAGGAAGTGACCGGCGGTCTGGACGACATCCAGCTGCGCGAGCTTGAAGCGCGGCTGTCGTATCTGCGCGAGCTGGAAGACCGCCGCGTCGCCGTGCTCAAGGCCATCGACGAGCAGGGCAAGCTGACGGACGCGCTGCGCGCCGCCATCGCCGCCGCGCCGACCAAGCAGGAGCTTGAGGACATCTACCTGCCGTTCAAGCAAAAGCGCCGCACCAAGGGGCAGATCGCCAAGGAGTTCGGCATCGAGCCGCTGGCGGACATGCTGTTCGAGAATCCCGATCTTGATCCGAACGAGGAGGGCAAGGCATTCCTCAAGGATCCCGAAGTGCTGCCTGACGGCAAGCCCGGCGCGGACTTCTCGACCGTGCCCGCCGTGCTCGACGGTGTGCGTGACATCCTCTCCGAGCGCTGGGCCGAAGACGCCGCGCTGGTGCAGGGCATGCGCGAATGGCTGTGGAGCGAAGGCCTTTTGCGCAGCAAGAAGGTCGACGCCAAGAACGAGAACGACCCCGAGGTCGCCAAGTTCCGCGACTATTTCGAATACGACGAGCCGATTGGCCGCGTCCCCTCGCATCGCGCGCTCGCCGTGTTCCGTGGCCGCGCGCTCGAAATTCTGGAAGCCAAGCTGGTGCTGCCGGTCGAGCCCGAACCGGGCAAGCCGAGCATCGCCGAAGGCCGCATCGCCAACCATTTGGAGTGGAGCCATGCGGCACGCAAGTCCGACGATCTGATCCGCAAGTGCGTGGCCTGGACCTGGCGCGTCAAGCTCAGCCTTTCCACCGAGCGCGATCTGTTCTCGCGTCTGCGCGAAGATGCCGAGAAGGTCGCGATCAAGGTGTTCGCCGACAACCTGCGTGATCTGCTGCTGGCGGCGCCCGCGGGCCCGCGCGTGGTGATGGGGCTGGACCCGGGCATCCGCACCGGCGTGAAGGTGGCCGTGGTCGATTCGACCGGCAAGCTGGTCGAGACCGCCACCGTCTACCCGCACGAACCGCGCAAGGACTGGGAAGGCTCGCTGCACACGCTGGCCAAGCTGGTCGAAAAGCATGGCGTGAACCTGATCGCCATCGGCAACGGCACGGCCAGCCGCGAGACCGACAAGCTCGCCGCCGACCTGATCAAGCTGGCTGCCAAGGCCGACAAGCACATTGAAAAGGTGGTGGTGAGCGAGGCCGGTGCCTCGGTCTACTCCGCCAGCGAATACGCCTCTCAGGAAATGCCCGATGTGGACGTGAGCCTGCGCGGCGCGGCTTCAATTGCTCGCCGCCTGCAGGATCCGCTGGCCGAACTCGTGAAGATCGAGCCCAAGAGCATTGGCGTGGGCCAGTACCAGCATGACGTGAACCAGAGCGAGCTCGCGCGCACGCTGGAGGCCGTGGTCGAGGATTGCGTGAACTCGGTGGGCGTGGATCTGAACACGGCCAGCGTGCCGCTGCTCTCGCGCGTGTCGGGCCTGTCGTCGAGTGTGGCCAAGTCGGTCGTGCGCTGGCGTGAATCGAACGGCGCGTTCAAGAGCCGCAAGCAGCTCATGGACGTGAGCGGCCTCGGCGCCAAGACGTTCGAGCAGTCCGCGGGCTTTCTGCGCATTCGCGGTGGCGAGAATCCGCTCGACATGACGGGCGTCCACCCCGAAACCTATGCCGTGGTCGAGCAGATCATCGAGAAGACTGGCAAGCCGGTGAACGAGATCATGGGCCGCGCCGACATGCTCAAGACGCTCAAGCCTGAGCTGTTCGCCAACGAGAAGTTCGGCGTGATCACGGTGAAGGACATTCTGGGCGAACTCGAAAAGCCGGGCCGCGATCCGCGACCCGACTTCAAGGTCGCGCGCTTCAATGAAGGCGTCGAGGACATCAAGGACCTGAAGGAAGGCATGATCCTCGAGGGCACGGTGAGCAACGTCGCGCAGTTCGGCGCGTTCGTCGATCTCGGCGTGCATCAGGATGGTCTCGTGCACGTGAGCCAGCTCAGCCACAAGTTCGTCAACGACGCGCGCGAAGTGGTGAAGACCGGCGATATCGTCAAGGTCAAGGTCATGGAGGTGGACGAGGCGCGCAAGCGCATCAGCCTGACCATGAAGCTTGACGCGGCACCGGCGCGCCGCGATGGCCCCCGCGACAACCGCTTCGAAGGCGCGGGACGTGGTTACGCCCAGCCTCCGCGGCGCGGCAACGACGTGCCTCAGCAGTCGGCCATGGCCTCCGCATTTGCCAAGTTGCAACAGCCCAAGCGCTGAAATCACGCGAGATTGTCGCCGTGTGCAACAGTCGGGTACTCCAGACTGTGACACACGGTGAACATGCGTTAACAATTTCACAGAAGGCTCACGGCAGCGTGGATAATCGGGCCAGTTTGTTACAACCCGAATTGCCAGGTGACTGCAACTGCCACTGCGACCGAGACGTTGGACCACTCTTTGGTGGTTCCCAGCCTGCCGCGCACCGTTGCGCTGCTGATGACCGAGCTGATGGCGCCGGAGCCTCATCTGTCGCGCCTCAGTCAACTCTTCAGCAGCGACCCCGGTCTCGCGGCGGCGCTGCTGTGCGTCGCCAACGGTGAGCGCTTCGGTGCCCACCGGCTGGTGATGGGCGTGCCGCAAGCGCTCGCGCTGCTGCCCAATTCCGCCCTGCGCGCCGTGGTCGCCGCAGCGCCCGTGGGCACCGCGTCGCGCTCGGTGCCGGGCATGAACCTTCAGCAGTTCTGGCGCTACAGCCTCGAGACCGCCAGGCTCGCCCGGTCCCTTGCGGGCATCGTCCACCTGAATCCGATGGTGGCCTACACGGCCGGTCTGCTGCATGCGGTGGGCTCGCTCGTGATCCATCGCTCCGAAGCCGACCGCATCAACAACATCAACGTGCTCTGTGGTCCGTTCGACCTGCGCCGCATGGAGTTCGAGTATCGTCTCTTCGGCTTCAGCTACGCGCAGGTGAGTGCGGGACTTGCCAAGCGCTGGAAACTGCCGCAGGTGCTGGTCGAGGCGCTGTGCTATCAGGGCAACCCGCTGGACAACGACGCCTACGAGCCGCTGGCCGCCGTGCTCAATCTGGCCATCTGGCGCGCGCGGGCCGGAGAGGCCCAGCTCAACGAGCGCGAACTCGCGGTGACCTATCCCGGCGAGATCGGCATGACGCTCGGCCTCGACATCGACACCGTGCTGCAGCAGGACCCGATCAACTGGAAACCGCGGTTCGAGGAAGCATGACGCGCCCGGCGAAGAAGGCGCTTCGCATTTACGCCGGCCCTGCGGCACTTGCGCAGATCCGCGAGCGGGGGGCTCTCGCGCCCGACATGGTGCGCGTGATTCCCGCTGCGGCGGGTGGCCCCAAGGGGCTGATCCTCGGACCGCTGGATCGTTTCATTTTTGGCGACTGGCTGCCGGGCTCCGCGCAACCGGTGCATCTGATCGGCGGCTCCATAGGCGCGTGGCGCATGGCGACCGCCTGTCTGCCCGACGCGGTGCGCGCCTTCGAGCGGCTGGAGCACGACTACATCCATCAGGAATACGACATCGAGCCCGGTGCCAAGCGCCCCAGTGCCGAGCATGTGAGCACCCGGTTCGCGCAGAATCTGCAGACGTTCTTCGGCGGCGAGGTGACGGCGCTGCTGGCCCATCCGCGCTATCGCCTGCATGTGGTCACCTCGCACGGACGCGGCCTGCTTGCGCGCGAGGGGCGGCTCGCCACGCCGCTGGGTTATCTGGGGGCCTATGCGAGCAACGCGATCAGCCGTCGGGGGCTCGCGCACTGGCTGGAGCGCGTGGTGTTCTCTTCGCTCGACGGCGGCAAGCCCGCGAGGATGCCGTTCGATACCGAAGATTTCCGCACGCTCCAGGTGGCGCTCGTTGAACGCAACTTCATGCCCGCCCTGCAGGCCAGCTGCTCCATCCCGTTCATGCTTCGCGCCGTGCACGACATTCCCGGCGCACCGCGCGGCGCCTACTGGGATGGCGGCATCACCGACTACCACCTGCATCTGCGCTACCTGAGCGGCGAGCGGGACGGTATCGTGCTCTATCCGCATTTCCAGAAGCAGGTGATTCCCGGTTGGCTTGACAAGGCCTGGCGATCGCGCCACCACGCGACTTCGGCGCTCGACCGCATGGTGGTGCTCGCGCCCGATCCCGAATGGGTCAAGACCTTGCCCCATGCCAAGCTGCCGGATCGCAATGATTTTGTGAACTACCTCAGTGACAACGCGGGCCGGGTGAGGGCGTGGGAGCAGGGCGTCGCAGCCGCACGCCAATTGGCCGACGAGTTCGCCGAATGGTGCGCACGGCCCGATCCGGCGCGCCTCGAACCGCTCTGAGACAACGGCTCCGGATGTCTTGGGTATTGATGTTGATCAAGTGACGATGGCGATCCGATCACGCGACTGAGTACTGGGTGACCAGTGGTGATAGATTGGCTTGAATCATTCGAGCAACTTTCGCAACCAGCCCGGTGGCTCGGGCCATATATCCATGAACATCACATTCCACGGCGCGGCGCAGACGGTCACCGGCTCCTGTCATCTGGTCGAGGCGAATGGCTGCCGCTTCCTCATCGATTGCGGCATGGCCCAGGGCGGACACGAGGCCGACGAGCACAACGAAAACGCATTCACCTTCGATCCCGCAAGCATCGATTTCGTGCTGCTCACCCATGCCCACATCGACCACAGCGGTCTCCTGCCCAAGCTCGCGGCGCGCGGGTTTCGCGGCCCGATCCATTGCACCCTGGCGACGAGAGATCTGCTCGACGTGCTGCTCAAGGACAGCGCGCACATCCAGCAGATGGAGTATGAGCGCGACATCAAGCGCCAGAAGTCCGGAGGCCTGCGCCATCAGCGCGGCAATTCCTACAAGGCGAACAAGGACGTGCAATTGCCCCTCTACAGCCTCGCCCACGTCGCGCTTGCGATGGAGCAGACCCGCGCGCAGCCGTATGACAAGACGTTTTCGCCGCATGCCAACGTGCAGGTCCGCATGCGCGACGCGGGGCACATTCTTGGCTCGGCGATTCTCGAGGTCTGGCTCACTGATGCACACGGCAAGGTCACCAAGCTGGTCGCGAGCGGCGACCTCGGCCAGCCCGGGCGCGTCATTCTGCGCGATCCGACTCCCATCGACGAGGCCGATGTGCTGCTGATCGAATCGACCTACGGCGACCGTCTGCACAAGGACCTGGGCTCCACGCTCGACGAGCTGGTCGAGGTGGTCAACCGCACGGCGCCGCATGGCAACATCGTCATCCCGGCCTTCGCCGTGGGCCGCACGCAGGAGCTGCTCTATCACTTCCTGCAGCTCGCGCAGCAGGGGCGTCTTGGCAACGTCGAGATCTTCGTCGACTCTCCCATGGCCGTTGCCGCCACGGAAATCACGCTCAAGCATTTCTCGGTGTTCGACGAAGAAGCCCAACAACTGCTCGGCAGCGCCGCCAAGCTCATGGAGAGCAAGCGCATCCACTTCATCAGCGACGTCGAAGACTCCATCAAGCTCAACCGCATCAAGAGCGGCGCGGTGATCATCAGCGCCAGCGGCATGTGCGACGCGGGCCGTGTGCTTCACCACCTGCGCAACAACCTCGGCAACCCCGACTGCGCGGTCATCATCTGCGGCTTCCAGACCGCAGGATCGCTAGGCAGGCGATTGGTCGATGGCGTCAAGCAGGTCCGCATGTTCGGCGAGGAAATCGACGTGCGCGCATCGATCCACACGCTGGGCGGCTTTTCGGCCCATGCCGATCAGAAGGCGCTGCTGGACTGGGCGGGGGCGTTCCAGAAGAAGCCGCACATGACATACGTGGTGCACGGCGAGGCCGAGCCCGCACGGATTCTGGCGGGCAAGCTCAAGGAGCAGTTGGGGATGGATGCGGTGGTGCCGGAGGAGGGCGAGCGCTTCGACTGGAATTGAGCAGGATGCCCACCAGCTCTTCACGCATCAAACGGCCTTCCCTGAAACGCTTGCGCCAGGTAGTCCAGGAAACAGGTGATTCGTGAGGCCAGCGCCGTATTGCGGTAGTAGACCGCGTGGATCGACTGCCGTACCTCGAGCGTCTGTTTGGCGAACAGCGGCACGAGTGCGCCGCTCGCCCGGTCTTCACGCGTCATGAAGTCGGACAGGCAGACGATGCCTTGCCCCGCCAGTGCGAGGTGGCGCAGGGTTTCGCCGTTCTGCGAGAGGACCTGCGGCGCGATCTGCACGGGCTCGCCATCGGGGTGCCGCAGCGGCCATTCGTTGAGCGATTCGGGTTTGCTGAAACCGAGCAGCACATGGCGCTCGGCATTCAGCAGTTGCGCGAGGGTTCTGGGCGTGCCGTGCGCTTCAAGATAGGCGGGACTCGCGAGGATGCGCACCCTGCTGGTCGCCAGCTTGCGCGCGTGCAGCGTGGAGTCCTTGAGCGTGCCGATGCGCAGGGCCACATCGGTGCGATGCTCGATGAGGTCGGAGATGCCTTCGTTGGAGTTCAGCTCCAGCTCTATCCCGGGATAGAGCGCGCGAAATCCAGCGATCAGCGGAACGACCGCATGCAGCATGAAGGGCGTCGCGGCGTCCACGCGCAGGCGGCCTGCGGGCGCGTTCTTGCGCGCGGCCATCTGCTCCTCGGCGGCGTTGACCGAATCGAGAATGCTGCGCGCCTGCTGCAGGAATCCAGCGCCTTCCTCGGTGAGAATGAGTCGCCTGGTCGTGCGGTTGAGCAGCGTGGTGTCGAGCTTTTGCTCAAGACGCGTGAGCGCACGGCTGGCGGCGGAGACGGTGAGCTCAAGCCGCTCGGCGGCGGCCGAGATTGATCCCAGATCCACCACGGTCACGAACACCTGCATTTCGTCGAGAGTGGTTTTCATTGTTGATTTCAAATCAAATATGTTTGCTTGATTCTGGCATTTTTCTGCAACACCGAATTAGGCATACTTCATGGCATTCAATCACTGTTTGGAGCAACACATCATGGGCATCCCTTCTTTTGGCGTCGGCACCTTCCGTTTGAAGGATGGAGCGGCCAAGGACTCCGTTCTCAAGGCGCTGGACGTGGGCTACCGCGCCATCGACACCGCGCAGATCTATGGCAACGAGGCCGAGGTCGGCGAGGCGATGGCGGAATCCGGCGTGCCGCGCGATCAGCTGTTCGTGACCACCAAGATCTGGGTGGAGAACTTCTCGCGCGACCGGCTGATACCGAGCTTGCGCGAGAGCCTGGAAAAGCTGCGCACCGATGCGGTCGATCTGACGCTGATCCACTGGCCAGCGCCGGGCGCAGCCGTGCCTCTGCCCGAATACATGGAGGCGCTGGCCGAGGCCAAGTCGCTCGGCCTCACGCGGCAGATCGGCATCTCCAACTTCAACATCGCGCTGACCCGCGAGGCCATCGCCGTGGTCGGCAAGGGCGAAATCGCGACCAACCAGATCGAGCTGAGCCCCTATCTGCAGAACGCCAGGCTGACGGCCTTTCTGAAGGAGCAGGGCATTGCCGTGACCTCGTACATGACGCTCGCTTACGGCAAGGTGCTGCAGGATCCCGTGCTCACCGCCATCGCGCAGAAGCACGGCGCGAGCGTGGCCCAGGTGGCGCTGGCATGGGCGCTGCAACTGGGCTATGCGGTGATTCCGTCGTCCACCAAGCGCGAAAACCTGGCAAGCAACCTGCTCGCGCAAAAGCTGATGCTCGACGCGGACGACATGGCGCAGATCGCAGAGCTGGAACGCAACGGCCGCGAGGTCAATCCCGAGGGGCTGGCGCCGGTCTGGGATTGAAAGCGCCACGAAGCGATAGCAAAGCGGCGGCTTGGCAGCGTCTAGAATTTGGCGGATGACGTCTCCTGTTTTCATGCGCAAGTACATCTTGCGCAGGCCCTTTGCCTCGGTTCATTGGGGCGTTCCGCTTGTCTTTTTTGTCTGCTGGATATGGCTTGTCGCAGCATCTCAGTGCAAGGACGGCCCGCTGTATCCGGAGCTTGCGTTTGTTGTGACGGTGACATGCAGTGTTATCTGGATCAATTGGCTTGGCACTGATTCCGATGCGCGTGGATGGCGTCGTTGGGGCGAGGCGTCGGCGCATGTTTTGTACGATTTGCTGAGCTTCGCTCTGATCTGCTTCGTCGGCGCTCTGGCACTCACGGTGCTGATGCCGGCAGTCCAGTGCTATACGGCACGTGCGTACGTGGGGGAAGTACTGCATCAAGTCGCGCCTCAACGTGAAATGATCACAGCCAACATCGAGCGGACCGGCTCGCTCGATGGCGTTGGCAAGGGCGTCGCGATTGCCGCGGTCGGCAGGCTGAGCGGCGGGCGGGTCACCGATGACGGCAGGGTGATGCTGTTCATGGCGGACCCTGCGGCATCGATTTTTCTGGAGCCTCGCATTGACAGTGGAAAGGTGGCATGGAAATGCACCGGATTTCCTGTGACTTCCATGCCGGCGCTCTGTCGCATTCCGTGAGCGTCGTTGATTGTTGCATGAAGCGAGAGCAGCATGCATAGGGGTGATGGACCGTTGACTCAATGCGCGGGTTTGTAGGACCAGTCCTGTTGTGTTGTCGGTAGCGGGGCTGGTCGGTTTTCCCACCGGTCGATCGGTGAAAATCTGCGGCACGTTGAAAACCCGCCAACTCTTTTTCCCATGTTTTGGAGCCGTCCTTTCACCGAAGCCGAGCGCGCATTCGTGCGCCGCTTCTTCGCGCATTCGCTGGATGCACTTCAGCCGCGCATGCGCCTTCATCTGCGGCGGCTGGGTGACACGCGGCGGGCGCTGTCGATGAATGGTGGGCGCATCTTCATGCCGCGTGCTTGCTTTGTGAATGGCGATGCGCGGCAGTCGCTCAGGCTGTCTCATCCCTATGTGGCGGGGCTGTTTGCGCATGAGCTGCTGCACCAATGGCAGCGCGAGCAGGGCATGGCGGTGACGCGGCAGGCGGCGTGGCTGCAGGTGCAGGCCGCGTGTCTGCGACGTGACCCCTATGCCTATGAGGGGTGCGATGACGCGGCGCGCATGCTCGCGCAGTTTCAGTCCGCGCAGGTGGAGCAGCAGGGCCAGATGTGGCAGGACTATGTGACGGGCTGCGTGGCGGGAATGGCCGACCCTGCGTTCATGGCGGTTGCCGACTGGGTGTCGGGCAAGGGTGAGGAGCGCGGCCCGGTCACTCGGGCCTGAAGTTCATTGCCGCCACAAAGTCGTTGCCTGTGACATCGCGCGCGGAACCGAAGCCCGCGATATGGCGGCCCGATTCGGGCGTGATGCAGACAAAGCGGAAATCGGGAAGTTCGGTCATGAATCCGGCTTCGGGAAAACGCGCGAGATAAGCCGTGCGGATTCCCTCACCGAGCACGCTCTCGGTGGGCAGCGTCGAGGCGACGCCCTGCAGGCTCACTCGCTCGAGCGCATGCACGCCGTCGCCAGCCGTTTCCGGCGCGCTGAAAAGCAGTGACACGGCCGGATGCCGCTCCATTGCCCGCGTGTGCACGGCGAGCGCGCTCACGTGCAGCACGATGCAGCCGAACTGCGCGCACCAGGCGAACGGCACCATGGAGATCAAAGGGGCGCTGCCAGCATTGCCATCGATGGCCGAGACGGCCAGCGCAGCGGTGCGGCGCTGTTCGACCAACGTACGCAGGCTGCGTTGCAGGCGGGATTCGTGTGGCATGGTGTGGAAGGTGCAGGCAAATCGGGTTGCACCATTGTAGAAAGCCAGCGATGACCGCGCTCACATACCGTGTGCAGGCAATCTGCGCATTGGCTTGGTATGGTGAGGCGAGCCTGCTGGCTTGCTTTCAGGACCGGCTCGTCGGGCGGTCTCGGTGCGCTGTTTCAGGCGCAGGGCTGCATCTGGCGTTCGTGCTGGTGCGCAAGGCGATCAAGCTCCGCGCACACGTCGGCCATGCGGCCGGAGATCACCATGCGGCCGGTGCCTCCGTTGGCGTCTGGTTTGACGACGACGCGCAGGGCCGGGCGACGCGGTTGTGCGTCCAGCCGGGCGAGTGGCGTGGCGGCGTTGTGGCTGGCCAACTGCAGCGGTGACTGGGTGGCGCTCAGGAAGTCGAGACGGTCACTGTTGGCTGCCGAGGTGGCGAGTCTGCGCACCTTGCCCAGACGTGGTCGCACGAGCAGCTTGAGCTCGGAGATGTCGACTTCCGTGGGCAGGACGGTGCGCTGGTCGTTGCCTGCACGCAGAGCGACCCAGTGGGCGATGCGGTTGAAGGGTTGGGCGATGGCGGAAAGTTCGATCAGGGCGGAACGCATGTGATATCTCCAGCATGACGCGATTGGAGAGCGTCATGAAAAGGTTGAACACAGGCAGGATTACCGGAATACGGACGAAGCGCTGCCGCAGGGCTGGCGAATCCGGGGAGATTCGCCAAACGCCCGCCACCTGCGGTCAGCACTGGAATGGGGAAGAGGTGATGCTCTACATGAGCATGGTGTTGCGGATCAGACCTACCGCGAGGCCTTCGATCTCGAAATGTTCGCCGGGGTGAACGGTGATCACCGGGTAGTCCGGGTTTTCGGGCAGAAGCTCGATGGCGTCGGCCGAGCGACGCAGGCGCTTGACGGTGACCTCGTCACCCAGACGGGCGACGACGATCTGGCCGTTGCGCACGTCCTGCGTGGCCTGCACGGCAAGCAGATCGCCGTCCATGATGCCGGCGTCACGCATCGACATGCCGCGTACCTTGAGCAGGTAGTCAGGTTTGCGCGCGAAGAGACTGCCTTCGACGGTATAGCTTTGATCGATGTGTTCTTGCGCGAGAATGGGCGAACCCGCAGCGACGCGGCCGATGAGCGGCAGCACGAGCTGGGCGAGGCCCGGAATCGGCAGGTTGAACTGTGCATCGCGCGCCGCGTTGATGTTGCGCACGGCGTCGGAGCGCAGGCGGATGCCGCGCGAGGTGCCGCTGACGAGTTCGATCACGCCTTTGCGGGCCAGTGCCTGCAGGTGTTCTTCGGCGGCGTTGGCGGACTTGAAGCCCAGCTCGGCGGCGATTTCGGCCCGGGTGGGCGGTGCGCCGGTGCGCGAGATGGCGTTCTGGATCAAGTCCAGAATCTGCTGCTGGCGGGCGGTGAGCTTGGGGCTGTCGGACATGGTGCGATCCATCCAATGCAGTCGGGTTGCGAAATGACGTACTGGTTAAATAACCAGTGCCTGTATTTTTGAACAGTTTTTAAGGAGACGCAAGTGGTTGTTGCAAAAAAGATCGTACTGCTGGGGACGGGCGGCACGATAGCCGGCACTTCTGCGGTCGCCGGTGCCAATACGGGATACACCGCCGCCCAGATCGGCGTGGAGGATCTGATCGCCGCTGTTCCCGCTCTGCGGGAGGTGGCGCCGGGTGGGCTGGTCGCCAAACAGATCGCGCAGGTGGACAGCAAGGACATGTCGCACGAGATCTGGCTCAAGCTTGCCCGCCACTGCGAGAAGCACCTTGCCGATCCCGACGTGCAGGGCATCGTGATCACGCATGGCACGGACACGCTGGAGGAAACCGCGTGGTTTTTGCAACAGGTGCTGGAGCCGCGCAAACCCATCGTGCTGTGCAGCGCGATGCGGCCCGCAACGGCGCTTGCGCCCGATGGTCCGCAGAATCTGCTGGACTCGGTGATCGTCGCGGGCGAGCCCACGGCCTGCGGCGTGCTGTGCGTGGCGGCGGGCGAGATCCATGGCGCGCGCGAGGTGCGCAAGGTGCATCCGCTCAGACTCAACGCCTTCTCTTCGGGCGACGCGGGCCCGCTTGGCTGGGTGGAAGGTCGCAGCGTGCGCTGGTCACGCAACAGCGCGCCCGAGTGCTCGGCGACGTCGCATGCGCGCGTCGTGCAGACGCTGCCCGAGCCCGATCTGTGGCCGCAGGTGGAGATCGTGATGAGCCATGCGGGCGTGAGCGGTGCGCTGGTCAAGGCGCTGGCCGCGCAGGGCGTGGACGGCATCGTCGTGGCCGCCACGGGCAATGGCACGCTGCACGGGACGCTGGAGCACGCGCTTGAAGCCGCCGAGGAGGAGGGCGTGCTGGTGCGGATCGCGTCGCGCTGCGTCGAGGGGCAGGTGCTTGGCGCGGAGGATGACCGCTGGGCGAGCGCCAACGGGCTCAGTCCCGTCAAGGCCCGCATCAGCCTCATCCTCGATCTCATCGATGACGATCTTGCCGCCGAGAACGATGAATAGCTTCTATTCTGATTTTGGGCTGATCCGCCGTCGGGATCGTTGATCGGGCGCTCGCTTCGCTTTGAAGGGGCGCTGTCTGGACTACCCAATCCAGGATCAACGTCGACGCCCATAAAAAACGCCGCATTCCGCGGCGTTTTTGCTGGTGGCCATGCCGGGGGTCAGCTGGCGAGTGCCTGGAGGGCGCGCTGGGTGATCTCTTCCACGCTGCCGGTGCCGCTGATGGCGCGGTACTTGGGGGCGGCGGCGGCGTCGGCCTTGGCCCAGTTGGAGTAGTAGTCGACCAGAGGGCGGGTCTGGGCGTCGTAGACGTCCAGGCGCTTCTTGACGGTTTCTTCCTTGTCGTCTTCGCGCTGCACCAGGTCTTCGCCGGTCACGTCATCCTTGCCGGCGTTCTTGGGCGGATTGAACTTGACGTGGTAGGTGCGGCCCGAGGCGGGATGCGAGCGGCGGCCGCTCATGCGTTCGATGATGGCTTCGAAGGGGACGTCGATTTCCAGCACGTAGTCCAGCTTCACGCCGGCGGCCTTCATCGCATCGGCCTGGGGGATGGTGCGGGGGAAACCGTCGAACAGGAAGCCCTTGGCGCAGTCAGGCTGGGCGATGCGTTCCTTCACCAGATTGATGATCAGGTCGTCGCTCACCAACTGACCGGCGTCCATCACGGCCTTGGCCTGCACGCCCAGCGGGGTTCCGGCCTTGACGGCGGCGCGCAGCATGTCGCCGGTGGAGATTTGCGGGATGCCGTACTTCTCGCAGATGAAGGCGGCTTGCGTACCCTTACCGGCGCCGGGAGCGCCAAGCAAAATCAGTCTCATGGATGTCCTCTGTATGTTGAAATCTGCGGGCACATCAGCCGCGGGCATGCCAGCGCCCGCTCTCGTGCTCTTAACCGGTCAAGGATAGCACGCGTAGCCCGCACCAAACTGACGTGCTGCGCAGAGACTCTCCTCGGTTTTGGGGGAAAGGCGCGTTTCCTGCACCGGCTTGGTGCGAAGGGTTCCTCAAGGGGTCCTGACGGCTTCAGCCCAGCAGGGCGCGCACGCGTTCCAGGTCGGCGGGCGTGTCGACACCGGGGCCCGGCGCGTGTTCGCTCACATGCACGGCGATGCGGTGGCCGTGCCAGAGGGCGCGCAGTTGCTCCAGCGCTTCCAGCACCTCGGTGGGCGCGGGCGCCAGCAGCGGGAACTCGCGCAGAAAGCCTGCGCGGTAGCTGTAGATGCCGATGTGGCGCAGGGGCGCGACGCCCTTGGCTGCGGCGGGCAACTGCTGCTGCTGGTCTTTCCACCAGGCGGAGCCTGTCGCGTGGTCGCGCGCGAAGGGAATTGGCGAGCGGCTGAAGTAGTGCGCAAGCCCCTTGGCGTCGAGCACGACCTTGACCACGTTCGGGTTCACGAAATCTTCCACGGAGTCGATGGCGTGCGCCGCCGTGCCCATGCTCGCGTCGGCGCGCTGATCGAGAATCTCGGCCACGGCGTCGATCAGGCGTGGGTCGATCAGCGGCTCGTCACCCTGCACGTTGACCACGATGTCGCTGCCGTTCAGACCCAGTTGTTCGCAGGCCTCGGCCAGACGATCGCTGCCGCTCGGGTGATCGGCGCGGGTGAGGATGGCATCGATGCCGTGCGACTGGCAGGCTTCGACGATGCGCTGATCGTCGGCCGCCACCACGACGCGGGTGGCGGCGCTTTGCGCTGCGCGGTGCGCCACATGCACGACCATGGGCGCACCGGCGATGTCGGCCAGCGGCTTGTTCGGCAGGCGCGACGAGGCCATGCGCGCGGGAATCAGCACCGTGAACGGCGCGGCCTGAGCTGCCTTGACGCTCATGCCTCCAGTTCCTCGTCGGTCAGTTCACGGGCTTCGTTCTCCAGCATGACGGGAATGCCGTCACGCACCGGATAGGCCAGACGGGCACTGCGCGAGATGAGTTCCTGGCGCTCGCGGTCATAGGTCAGCGGACCCTTGGTGACGGGGCATACCAGCAGTTCAAGCAGTTTGGGATCCATGGCGGTGTTGCGGGGCGTGCGACGGGACGCACACCCTCGGTAAATCATTGAGCAAGGGGTGGATGATAGCGCTTGAGCAGTTCGTCCAGAGCATCGAAAAACGCCTTCGGCAGCCGGACTTCCAGCGGCACGGCAAGCGCCTTTGGATGCACGGGCCAGAGTTTGGTCGCGTCTTTTTCGGTACAGAGCAAGGGCAGAGCGTCTTGACTCTCGGGCTTCCAGCCGCTGAAGTCAAAGTGGTCCGGCAGCGCGAAGCAGCGGTTCAGAGTCAGACCGCGCTCGCGCAGCATGCCGAAGAAATCTTCCGGGCGGGCAATCGCGGCGAGCGCGTTGACGGGCTGGCCGCGCAGAGAATCGAGCGTGCGATGATGCCCTTCGGCATTGACGGCATGTTCCGCCAACTGGCGCTGGAGTTCGAACTGGGGAGCGGGGCCATCAGGCGCGTTGCCTGCGTAAAGCACCAGATCGACCGCGCGCGGCCAGGGCTCGCGCAGCGGGCCTGCGGGCAGCAGCCAGCCGTTGCCCACGCCCTCGTTGTTGAACACGCAGATTTCGATGTCGCGCTGCAGTGCCAGATGCTGCAGGCCGTCGTCACAGACGAGGATGTTGACCTCGGGGTGTTCTTCGAGAAGCGCCTGCCCGGCCTCGGCGCGGCGGCTCGCGACGAAGACCGGCACGTTCAGTGCGCGGGCAAGCAGCAGGGGCTCGTCGCCCACTTCCAGCGCGGTGCTTTGGGGGGTGACGGCTCGGCAGCCTTCCGTCTTGCGGCCGTAGCCGCGCGAGATGACCCCGGGCGTGAATCCGCGCTCTTTGAGGTGGCGCACGATGGCCATGGTCACGGGCGTCTTGCCCGCGCCACCGGCGATCACGTTGCCCACGGTGATCACCGGAACCGGAAGCCGGGTGCTCTTGAGGGTGCCGCTTCGGTAGAGCGCGCGGCGCAGTGCGGTCAGGGCTCCGTAGAGTCGGGAGAGGGGCCAGAGCAGGGCTGCGAGAGCGCCTCGGCGCTGCCACGAGGTGCGCAGCGCCGAGGACGCGTTCCCGGCCATGTTCTCAGTTGGTGTTTGCGAGCTCATCGCGAGACTCGCAGGATGCGGGTCGGGATGGGCTGCAAGGTGCACACCGCAGCAGCAGCGCGTGCCATCGCGAGGATTTGAAGCGCAGCGGACCACCCGAGGCCGCGCCTGCAAGACCGCGTGGGGATCGTGAACACGCTCTTGAGGCTTACTTGCCGGCCGATGCCGACGTCTGCGTGGCGAAGGTGATTTGCGAGAGGCCCACGCGGCGCGCGGCCTCCATGACCGTCACGACGGCCTGGTGCGGGGACGAGGCGTCCGCGCTGATGATGATCACGCTTTCCTTGCCTGCCTTGGCGGCGTCCGACAGGGCGGCGGCGACGGATTCGACATTCTTGCCCTCAAGCGCCGAACGGTTCACCGCATAGCGGCCGTCGGCACCCACGGACACGATGATTTCCTTGGGGCGGTCACGCATCTGCTCCACGTCGGCCGTCGGCAGCGTCAGCTGCATTTCGGTGAACTTGCTGTAGGTGGTGGACAGCATCAGGAAGATGAGGATCACCAGCAGCACGTCGATGAACGGGATCAGATTGATCTCCGGTGCTTCCTTGGCGCGTGGTCGAAAGTTCATGACTGGGTCGGTCCTGCGTAGTGTGCGAAAAGGCTTCAGCGACCGGCGTGGCGCTTGAGGTGACGCACGAACTGCTCGGAAGCCAGCTCCATCGACAGCAGGTAGTCATCGACGCGGCTGCGGAAATAGCGCCAGAAGATCAGCGTGGGAATCGCGATGATCAGGCCGAAGGCGGTGTTGTACAGGGCGATCGAGATGCCGTGCGCGAGCTGTGCCGGATTGCCGCCGGACATGGTGTTGCCACCGCCCTGCGAGCCGAAGATCTCGATCATGCCGACCACGGTGCCGAACAGGCCCAGCAGCGGCGCGGCGGAGGCGATGGTCGCCAGCGCGTTCAGATACTTCTCGAGGCGGTGGGCCACGGCGCGGCCGGTGCTCTCCATCGAGCCGCGAACGTCTTCCTCGGTGGCCTGGGGATCGCTGTTGAGGGTGCGCAGGCCCGAGGCCAGCACTTCACCAAGCGCGGAATTCTGGGCCAGCTGCGCGACCACGTCGGGTGCTGGAACGCCCTTGGAGGACACCGTGATGGCTTCGTCCAGCAGCTTGGGTGGAGCGACGCGCGCGGTTTTCAGGGCGATGAAACGCTCGATAATCAGCGCCATGGCCAGAATGGAACAGGCAATCAGTGGCCAGATGGGCCAGCCTGCGGCTTGTATGATCGACAGCAAATCTCTCTCCCGCGTGTGAATGCAGTGGGCGATTATGGCTCAGCTCTTCAGCTTCGCTACAAAAATTGCACTGCGTTTAGGGCGTCCTATCAATGTAGGTCTGCGGATTGCAAGAAGTCACCCACAATTTCTGTGGATAACTTTGTGGGAAAGTATCGATGGACCTGCCGCAAAGCTGCATGGCGTCGTGCTTTCAACAAATTGATCAAAAAATCGTCATCAAATTTTCTTTTAAAATCAACAGGTTGCACGGAGATATGCGCGTTTGTAAGGTTTCTGCGGGGTGGTGCGGCGCCAACATGGTGAGCATGCATTCTGTGGACTACTGCGACTCCCGATTTGCCCGAAAGCCAGAGCCCATCTATGTTTGAGCGCGAAAATGTAGGACTGGAGCCACAGGTATGGGAGGTCGGCGCGCTGTGCCGCGCGATCTCTGATGCCTTGCAGGCCCGATTCAATCCCGTCGCCGTGCGCGGCGAAATCAGTGGCTTTTCGCGCGCGGCCAGCGGGCACTGCTATTTTTCGATCAAGGATCCGCAAGGGCAGATCCGCTGTGCGATGTTCAAGCGAGCCGCCTCCATGATGGATTTCTCGCCGCGCGACGGTGAGCTGGTCGAGGTGCGCGGGCGGCTGGGCGTCTATGAGGCGCGCGGCGACCTGCAACTGGTCGTCGAGAGCATGCAGCGCGCGGGTCAGGGCGCGCTGTTCGAGCAGTTTCTGCGCCTCAAGGCCAAGCTCGAGGCGGAAGGCCTGTTCGATGCGGGGCGCAAGCGCGATCTGCCGGTCTTTCCGCGCGCGATCGGCGTCGTCACCTCGCCGGGCGCCGCCGCATGGCATGACGTGATGACGGCGCTCAGGCGGCGCGTGCCCCACATTCCGGTGGTGATGATTCCCGCGCTGGTACAGGGTGCGCAGGCACCGGCCTCCATCGTGCGGGCGCTCGAGACGCTCTACGCGCGCTCGGGCGATGTGCCAGCAAAAGACGGCGTGCCGCCGGTGGACGTGATTCTGTTGGTGCGCGGCGGCGGGTCCATCGAGGACCTCTGGTCGTTCAATGACGAGCAGGTGGCGCGCACCATCGTGCGGAGTCCGGTGCCTTTGGTGAGCGGCGTGGGGCACGAGACCGATTTCACGATTGCGGATTTCTGCGCCGATCTGCGTGCGCCGACGCCGACCGCCGCTGCTGAACTGGTGGCCCAGCCGCGCGAGGTGTGGCTGGGCGCGCTTGCGCTGATGCAGGAGCGCCTGAGCGAGGCCGTGGAGCGCCAGCTCGATCGTTCCGCTCAGCGCCTTGACATGGCGGCGCGGCAGATCAGCCGCCCGTCCAATCACATCGCTCGGCAGCGGCTCGCGCTGATGCGCCAGGCCCAGAGCCTGCGCGAGTCGGCCCAGCAGCAACTGCACCGCGATGACAAGCGGCTCGAACAATGGAGCGCGACATTGCCGCGAATGCTGGAGCGCTCGCTTGGGCGGCTGGACCAGCGCCTGGCGCATGCAGCCACGCGGCTTGAACTGCTCAATCCGCAGCATGTGCTGGCGCGTGGCTATTCGCTGCTCAGCGATGCCAAGGGCCGCACGGTGACCAGCGTGAAGCAGGCGCCGCCGGGCACCGCGCTGAGCGCGGCGGTGTCGGATGGCGTGCTTGACGTCGTCGTGACGCCGCCGCGGCTGCTGTAGGGGATGGCGGGCGGTCGTTTCCGCATTGGGTTTCTGTAAGCCGACGCCGTCTGCATATCCATATTCCATTCAAGGGGCACTTCGCCTCCTACAATGGTCAAGTATTTCGCCCCGGCATCGCTCGCGGCCCGCGCCGCGCGGTGATGCCCATCCAACCATCAATCAATCCACCACGAGGAAACAACCATGGAACGCACCCTGCCACCATTGCCCTATGCCATCGACGCTCTGGCTCCTGCCTACAGCAAGGAAACCATGGAGTATCACTACGGCAAGCACCACAACGCCTATGTGGTCAAGCTCAACGAACTGCAAGTGGGCACCGAGTTCGAAAACCTCGAACTCGAAGAAGTGATCAAGAAGGCTTCCGGCGGCATCTACAACCAGGCCGCTCAGATCTGGAACCACACCTTCTTCTGGAACTGCATGACCCCAGGCGGCGGCGCAGAGCCTACGGGCGCTCTGGCTGACGCGATCAACAAGAAGTGGGGCAGCTACGCCGACTTCAAGAAGGCCTTCGTGGCATCCGCAGTCGGCAACTTCGGCTCCGGCTGGACCTTCCTCGTGAAGAAGGCAGACGGCTCGGTCGACATCGTCAACATGGGCGCCGCCGGCACCCCCCTGACCACCGCCGACAAGGCGCTGCTGACCGTGGACGTGTGGGAGCACGCCTACTACATCGACTACCGCAACCTGCGCCAGAAGTTTGTCGAAACGTTCTTCGACAAGCTGGTGAACTGGAAGTTCGCCGAAGCCAACTTCGCCTGATCTCCGGTCTTCCGGAATCATGAAAAAGCCTCCGAAAGGAGGCTTTTGTCGTTTCAGGCGCGCCTGTTCTGCGTCAGCAGCTCAATCAGCACCCTGAGCGCCGGGGACTGATGGCGTCTGCCGGGATAGTAGAGGTGAAAGCCCTCGGTCGGCGGGCACCATTCGGACAGCACGCATTCCAACGCGCCGCTGGAAATCGCATCGTTCACCATGTCCTCGTAGACATAGGCGAGGCCGACGCCCGCGAGCGCGGCCTCCACGATCATCACGTCATCGTCGAGCGTGAGCGGCCCCCGCGTCTGGACGTCGATGCGGCGTCCGTCCCGGCTGAACTCCCAGCGGTAGAGCGCACCGCTCGGAAAGCGGCGGTTGATGCAGCGGTGGGCGGTCAGATCCTCCGGCGTGCTCGGCCTGCCGTGTGCCGCGAGATAAGCCGGGGTGCCCACGACGACGAAGCGCGGCACGGGCGCGAGCGGCAGGGCGACCATGCCGTTCGCGAGGCTCTCGCCGAATCGGATGCCGGCGTCGAAGCCGCCCTCGACGATGTCGAGCAGCCGGTCGTCGGTGGCGATGTCGAGCTCCACCAGCGGACAGCGTTCGTGAAACGCCGCAAGCACCGGTGCCAGTACGATGCGCGCGGCCTGGCGCGGCACGTTCAGGCGCAGCCGGCCGCTTGGCGTGGCTCCCATGTCGCGCGCGTCCTGCAGCGCCAGTTGCATGTCGGCGAGCGCGGGCGTCAGGCGCTCGAGCAGCAACTGTCCTGCGTCCGTGGGCGTGACGCTGCGGGTCGTGCGATGCAGCAGCCGCAACTGCATGTTGGCCTCCAGTTGCGCGATGGAGTGGCTGAGCGCCGACGGCGTCACCCCGAGCTCGCGGGCGGCGGCGCTGAAGCTGCGGTGCTGCGCGACCTTGGCAAAGGCGGCGAGGGCATCCAGACTCGTGTTGACGGCGGGGGACGCGGGCTTGTTCATGGAGCAGGCTTATTCATTTGTGAAATGAGCTCATGAATTTACTGAGCATTGGCGGGATTATCAATTGCAAAGCGCTGCTGCACACTGCCACGGTGTCGGCGCATTCGTGGAATCGCGGAATCGCGCCATCGCTTCAACGACAGCAGAATGGAGAACGCATGGAAACACGCACACTGGGATCGCAGGGGCTCAAGGTTTCGGCCGTGGGGCTGGGCTGCATGGGCATGAGCTTCGCCTACGGCGGCGCGGACGAGGGCGAGGCGCTCGGCACGCTGCACCGGGCGCTGGAACTTGGCTGCAACTTCTGGGATACGGCCGAGGTCTATGGGCCCTACACCAATGAGAAATTGCTCGCCAAGGCGCTCAAGGGGCGGCGCGACCAGGTCATCGTCGCCACCAAGTTCGGGTTCGACATCGCGCCCGAAACGCCCGAGCGCCAGGGTGCGGCGCGCATGGTCGGCCTCGACAGTCGGCCAGAGCACATCCGCGAGGTGGTGCATGCATCGCTCGCGCGCCTCGAGATCGAGACCATCGATCTGCTCTACCAGCACCGCGTCGATCCGGCCGTGCCCATCGAAGACGTGGTCGGCGTGATGTCCGATCTGGTGCACGAGGGCAAGGTGCGGTTTCTCGGGCTGTCGGAGCCGTCCGCCGCGACGCTCAGGCGGGCCCACGCCGTGCATCCGATCTCGGCGGTGCAGTCCGAGTATTCGCTCTGGAGCCGCGAGGTCGAAGTCACCACGCTGCCGGCCTGCGCCGAGCTGGGCGTGGGCTTCGTGCCCTACAGCCCCTTGGGGCGCGGTGCTTTGACGGGCAAGCTGCCCGCGCCCGATCAGCTTGCGCCCGACGATTTCCGTCGCCATCTGCCGCGCTTCCAGATGGACGCCTGGGAGCGCAATGCAGGGCTGATCGCCACGCTGGAGCGCATGGCAGGGGAGCGTGGCTGCACGGCGGCACAACTCGCGCTGGCCTGGGTGCTGGCGCAGGGCGAGCACATCGTGCCGATCCCGGGTGCGCGGCGCGAGCCGCATCTGCGCGAAAACATCGCGGCGGCCGGCCTCCGGCTCTCCGCCGAGGATCTGGCTGAAATCGCCGCGTCACAGGACCCGGGCAAAGTGCGGGGAGAGCGTTACACCGCTGCATCACTGGCCCTTGTGAATCGTTGAGCGCTGCGCTACGGATTTTCCCTGAGCAAACCGACGCGCGTCCTTGTGCGGGCGGCGGTTGCACTCGCGCTTGGTACCGATTTCTAGGGGGTTAAGTCTTGTATAAGACTTGAAAAGCGGCGACAATCGTGGGATCGAATTCCGTATCGTGATATTGCATTGCACAATGAAGTCCGTTTACCCGCGGGCAGGCGCATGCAGTCTCGATCCGGACCGGTTTTTTTGTAGCGGACGCTCACCCGGAGTCCGCTGCATCCCGCTCCCTGTTTCGCCACTTGAAAGAGACAATGACTTCGAAAATCATCTACACCCTGACCGACGAAGCTCCACGACTCGCCACAGCGTCGTTCCTGCCCATCGTTCGCGGTTTTGCATCCAATGCCGGCATTGAAGTCGCCGAAAGCGACATTTCCGTCGCAGCCCGCATCCTGGGCGAATTCCCTGAACTGCTGACCGAAGAGCAGCGCGTTCCCAACAACCTGGCCGAACTGGGCAAGCTGACGCTGACCCCCGAAGCCAACATCATCAAGCTGCCCAACATCTCGGCATCCGTCGGCCAGCTGCAGGAAGCCATCAAGGAACTGCAGGGCAAGGGCTACAAGATCC
The DNA here is from genome assembly GCF_015354245.1 of Diaphorobacter caeni. GTDB lineage: Bacteria > Pseudomonadota > Gammaproteobacteria > Burkholderiales > Burkholderiaceae_C > Diaphorobacter_A > Diaphorobacter_A caeni. Next base: position 438,021 of record NZ_JADKYZ010000003.1, on the reverse strand, counting down.
CCGACTTCCCCGAGAACGCCCAGACCGACGCCGAGAAGGACATCAAGGCACGCTACTCGCGCTGCATCGGCTCGGCTGTGAACCCCGTGCTGCGTGAAGGCAACTCCGACCGCCGCGCTCCGCTGGCCGTCAAGAACTACGCCAAGAAGCACCCCCATTCGATGGGCGAGTGGAAGCAGTGGTCGCAGACGCACGTCTCGCACATGGACCACGGCGACTTCTACCACGGCGAAAAGTCGATGACGCTCGACAAGGCATGCGACGTCAAGATGGAGCTGGTCACCAAGTCCGGCAAGACCGTGGTGCTCAAGCCCAAGGTCGCGCTGCAGGCCGGTGAAGTGATCGACTCGATGTTCATGAGCAAGAAGGCTCTGGTCGAGTTCTATGAGAGCGAGCTGGAAGACTGCCGCCAGTCCGGCATCCTGTTCTCGCTGCACGTGAAGGCCACGATGATGAAGGTCTCGCACCCCATCGTGTTCGGTCACTGCGTGAAGATCTACTACAAGGACGCGTTCGAGAAGCACGCCAAGCTGTTCGACGAACTGGGCGTGAACGTGAACAACGGCATGGCCAACCTGTACGAGAAGATCGAGACGCTGCCCGCTTCGGTGCGCGAAGAGATCATCCGTGACCTGCACAAGTGCCAGGAACACCGTCCCGCTCTGGCGATGGTGGATTCGGCCAAGGGCATCACCAACTTCCATTCGCCCAACGACGTGATCGTGGATGCGTCGATGCCCGCGATGATCCGCCAGGGCGGCAAGATGTGGGGCGCCGACGGCAAGCCTTACGACTGCAAGGCCGTGATGCCTGAGTCGACCTTCGCCCGCATCTATCAGGAAATGATCAACTTCTGCAAGTGGCATGGCAACTTCGATCCGAAGACCATGGGCACCGTGCCGAACGTGGGTCTGATGGCGCAGAAGGCCGAAGAGTACGGCTCGCACGACAAGACCTACGAAATCGAGGAAGACGGCGTAGCCAACATCGTCGATCTGGCTACCGGTGAAGTGCTGATGAGCCAGAACGTCGAGCAGGGCGACATCTGGCGCATGTGCCAGGTCAAGGACGCTCCGATCCGCGACTGGGTGAAGCTGGCCGTCTCGCGCGCACGCAACTCCGGCATGCCCGCCGTCTTCTGGCTGGACCCCTATCGTCCACACGAAGCCGAGCTGATCAAGAAGGTGCAGAAGTACCTCAAGGAACACGACACCAACGGTCTCGAGATCCACATCCTGTCGCAAGTGCGCGCGATGCGCTACACGCTCGAGCGCGCCGCCCGTGGCCTCGACACGATCTCGGTGACCGGCAACATCCTGCGCGACTACCTGACCGACCTGTTCCCGATCCTGGAACTGGGCACCTCGGCCAAGATGCTCTCCATCGTGCCTCTGATGCAAGGCGGCGGTCTGTACGAAACCGGCGCGGGCGGCTCGGCTCCCAAGCACGTGGAGCAGCTGGTGGAAGAAAACCACCTGCGCTGGGATTCGCTGGGCGAGTTCCTGGCGCTGGCCGTGTCGCTCGAAGAAGAGGGCATCAAGACGAACAACGCCAAGGCCAAGCTGCTCGCCAAGACGCTGGACCAGGCCACCGGCCGTCTGCTCGACGAGAACAAGTCGCCTTCGCGCCGCACCGGTGAACTCGACAACCGTGGCAGCCAGTACTACATCGCCCTGTACTGGGCCGAGGCCATGGCCGCTCAGACCGAGGACAAGGATCTGGCCGCCAAGTTTGCACCGATCGCCAAGGAATTCGCCGACAACGAGCAGAAGATCGTTGGCGAGCTGAAGGCGGTCCAGGGCAAGGCCGCCGACATCGGCGGTTACTACCAGCCTGACCTGGCCAAGCTCGACGCAGTGATGCGCCCAAGCGCCACGTTCAACGCCGTGGTCGCCAAGATCGCAGCCTGATCGGCACGGACCCTCGGGCCCGCTCCCCCATGCAAAGCCCGTCCGGCATGAAGCCGGGCGGGCTTTGTTGTTTTTGGAGATTGGCGTTGCCTCCACGATCCGTGGCGCACATAGGCGGAACTGACTTGCAGCAAGATCCACGCTCGCGACACAATGCAGAAAATGAGCAGACGAGTTGTCATTCGTTGCTCAGAGACGCTAAATGTTGCCATACGTAATTTAATTGCGTTCAATTGTTGCAATCGGGTAATCAGCGCAATATTTTTAAGATTTCTATGGCAGGATAAAGCTGGATAGACGCGTTAAATCTTCAAATCCATGAATTGTCCTGCCTGCGGTCACACGCTTTCTCCAGGAGCCAGGTTCTGCAACAAGTGCGGCACGCTGGTTTCCCAAGTCTCTGCAAACGCGGCCACCGCGGCCGAGGTGTCGTCCTTTTCCTATGCCGATACGGCTCCGGCGGCTCTGGAAGAGTTGACCTCGCAGGCGCTGGACGCCTGCCCTGAATGCGGCAAGGCCCTCAAGCCCGGCATCCGTTTTTGCACCGGCTGCGGCACCGCCATTCCCGTGCTGGGCCCCGCCTATGCGGGCGTGATGGGAGCGGCAGTGCTTCAGGGTGATGAACCGGTCGAGGTCGAGGTTGCGACGGCTTCGGTTGAGCCCGCTGCGGCGCAGCAGCCCATCACCGAAGAGGAGCTCGATCTGGCGCTGTCGTTCGACGACACGCGTCCGCCGGAGATCGAGCGTTCGGTGCTCGACTCGCTGCCTCTGCATCCGGTGCAGCGCGGCATGCCCGATTTCGAATTGCCCGTGCCGCGCGAGCAGGTGTCTTTACCCGACTCCGCTTCCACTTCCGCGCCCGCGGCGGCACCGGCCCCGCAGCCTATTGATCTGCGGCCATCGCCGGAACCCGTGACCTTTGACCATTTCGGTGAAGCGGAACGTCAGCCGGGCGCTGGCGGCGCGGGCGGGCTCAAGTGGCTGGCCATCGGCGTGCTGGCCTTGCTGGTGGTGGGTGGCGGTGGGTGGTTTGGCTACAAGCAATTTGCGGGAAGCGGCGAGTCATCGGTGCCGGCCGCAGGCGCGCAGCCCGCGCAGGATGACGTGGCGGAAGGGGAGAGTGTCGTGCCTGCGGCTGCCGCCGTTGAGTCATCGGCCACGGCCATGGATTCGGCTTCGCAGGGCGCTCAGGCAGGACAGGCCGCCACGACGGAACTGACTCCGCTGACGACGGCAACGCCGGCCGATGCGGCGGCTCCCGCCGTCCACGAGTCTGGTTCCACGACGCTGGCGCAGCCGGATGCCACAGGTGCGGCGGCGGAGTCGCGCAACCCCGATCAGCCGGAGCCCGTCACCGTGCCGCCGGTGCATGTGCTCAAGGATTCACCGGGTTCAGGCGCAGCGCCCAAGGCGGAGCGCAAGCGCAACAAGAGTCTCGACAGTCTTCTGGACTGAGGTCCGTATTTTCCAAGTTACAGAGAGAGAACACCTATGCAAATGACACGCTTCAAATTGGCTGGTATCGCTTTTTCAGTGGCCATTCTTGCCGGTTGCGCGAATGGCCCGGGTTCTTCGTCGCGTTGCGCGGACCCCGCCAGCACCGACCCGGCCTGCGCCAAGGCTGCGGGCGGTCAGGGCGGCAAGGCCGATCAGGCGGCGGAGCCGCAGTTCAACGAAGCCGAATCGATTGCGCGCTTCGAGACGCTGCAAAAGCAGCTCGACGAGGAAGTGCATGACGCCGAGGTCAGCATCGAGGCCGCCGTCGAAGCCACCAAGACCCTGCCCAAGGCGCAGCGTGCGCGCAACACCTCGGTGCTCACCAACCGCGTATCGATGACCGACAGCCAGTCGCCACGCGTGGCTGACGTGACCGCGCTGGATACCGTCACCATCGAGCTGCCGACTGCAGGCAAGAAGAAGCGCGGCTACATCAATTCGATGAACGCGGTGAAGGCGCTGGCCACCCGCATCGCCGACAGCCGTGGCGGCGCGACGATCCTGGTGGAGCAGGCGTCGGCCGATGTGCGTGGCCGCAAGGTCAACACCAGCGAGGGCGAATCCAAGACCAAGGACGGCAACCCGCTGACCGTGCAGAAGTCGGTGAACGCCGATCTGCCGCGTGGCATCGAGCGTTACACGATCAAGGCGGGCGACCTGCAGAAGCGTCCCTGATTCTGCGGTTGCACCGGGCGCGCATTGATTGCCATCAGTGCGCGCCGTTTTTCTTCAATGACTTTCACTTTCCACCAAAGCCATGAATGATTCCAGCTACAAATCCATCGACTTTGGCGCACTGACGCGAGCCGGAGAGGGGCTCACCCAGTGGCGTGCGCTCGGCGCAGGCTTTCTGACCGCATTGGTCTGCTGCGTGCTGCTGTGGTTGATGCAATGGTCGGTCACCCGCCTGGGCGGCATCGTGGGCATCGTGCTCATGGTCGTGCTCGCCCTTGCCTGTTTCGTCGTCTGGGTCGCGGGCTCCTCGGCCGTGGGCGTGCTGCTCATGGACAAGGCGCGCGACCTGCCCCAGCGCAGCATCGGCGAGGCGGCGGCCTTCGGCCTCGGGTCTGTGCCCAAGTTCCTGCTGCTGGGCGTCGCCGTCTTCGTGGTGACCATCGCCTTCATGCTGGTCGCGGCGCTGATCTATTTCATCTGCAAGATTCCGGTGATCGGCGCGGTGCTGGCCTTCGTGGCGCATCCCGTGCTGCTGCTGATCGCTTCGGCCTTCATCATCGCCTGCGTCTGGGTGGTGTTTCCTCTCTTTGCTCCTGCCGTGTGGAGCGGTCTGGGCTTCAAGCAGGCGCTGGCCAGCGTGTTCGCGATCGCGCGCCACCGCCTCGTGCAGGTGGTGCTCATGATGATGGTGCTCTACATCATCCTCGTTGTCATCGGCATGCTGATCGCCTCGGGCGTGGTTCCAGCCATGGGACTGCTCACGAGCCTCGCGACATCCATCATGGGTGGTGGCGGAGGCTATGGCGGTGGATACGGCATGGGTGGAATGGGCGGCCTGGGCGCGGCCATGGCCATGTTCAGCAGTGCGTCGATGACGGGTGCCATTCTGGGTGCCAGCGTGCTCAGCATTCTGCTCTTTGCGTTGATCACGCTCGTGGCGATGATGGGCATCAATCTGCTGTACCTGCAGGCCTCCGATGGTCTGGATACCGCAGGCACCTCGAGCGACATCGAAGGTGCATTCGGCGCCATGAAGGAGCGGGCTCGCGAAGCCGCCGACAAGGCCCGCGCGGCTGCGGAGCGTGCCAAGCAGGCTGCGGCGGATCGCGCGCAGGCCGCGAGCAACGCGCGTGAAGAGGCGGTGATGGAGCAGACCCGGCTCGAGGAAGAAGAAACCAACCAACCCTTGCCCGAGCAGGAAACGCTGCGCAGGGAAGCTGCCGAGCGCGAGGCTCGCGAGGCGCAGGCCCGTGCTGCACAGGCCCGGGCAGAGGCTCAGCGCGAAGCCGAGGCGCGCGCTGCGGCGCAGGCGGCGGCGTCACAGGCTCCCGCGGCGCCTTCCGCTTCAGGGGCTGCCACGGCCGGTGCGGCGGCTCTGGGTGGTCTGATGGCGAGTGCTGCGGCGGCCACGGGTGCTTCGCCCGAGGACGCTCCTCCAGCGACGACGAAGGGGTGCAAGGCCTGCGGTCACACCATCGGTGCGCAGGACATGTTCTGCGAGAACTGCGGCACCAGACAGTGATCAGCCGCTGAGCCGGCATCAGGCTGGCGATGGCATGTCGAATGCCGTCGTCAGCCTTTTTTCATGGGGCAGGGTGGCTTGTTGTCAACTCACTTGGCGGGCGTGAAGGGGCGCCCCGTGAGCTTGGTGCCGGCCTTGATGCCGCGCTTGTCAAACCAGCCCACGTTCATCTCGAGCACGTAGCGCACCGGCTTGGCCGAGCAGTGCGAATCTTCGGTCATCGGCTTCATGTCGGCCAGATTCACGATGGTGCCGTCATCCGCGACGAAGGCCGCCGTCAGCGGCAGAAGGGTGTTCTTCATCCAGAAGCATTGCGTGGCGGGTTGTTCGAAGATGAAAAGCATGCCCTCCTGCGCGGGCATGTCCTTGCGGAACATGAGGCCGATCTCGCGCTCGCGCGGCGTCATCGCGACCTGAGCGTCGATGAGGTACATGCCGGCGGTGATCGAGGTGCGGGGCAGGGTGGTCTGCGGCGCGCCCTGCGCCATGGAGTGCAGCGCCGGAGTGGCCAGGCTGAGCGTCAGGATGATGTGCGAGAGTAGTTTTTTCATCGGGTGCCGGTCACGAAAAGCGTTGAGGGATGAATGGCTGGATTCCTGATTCGTAGTTTAGTTGCGTGCGAAGCGGGTGGCGCGGCCGTTTCTCGCGTTCCGGAAGTGAAAAGCCCGCCCAAGCGGACTTGAGGCGGGCTGGTGGGAGCAGGTGGATGAAGCGCCGCGCAGGCGCGGGCATCATCAGTGTCGGGTCAGGCTGCTGCCTTGTGGTGCTTGCGGGCCTTCTTTGCCTTGACGTGCTTGTGCTTGGGCGTCGCCTTGGCGTGGTGGTTCTTGGCGGCCTTGGCGTGCGGCGCGGCGGCGGCCGCGGGCGCAGCTTCGGGCGCGGTATTGGGTGCCGCTTGCGCGAATGCACCAGAGGCGAACATGCCGGCTATCAGAATTGCGAGGAGTTTTTTCATATATGCAATTTCCAACGGTGTGTTGAGTCCGCCGCTGCACACACCATGTGTGCGGGCTGACCAGTCTTCAACGCGACTTATGCCGCGTGGTTGACAGGGTAAACGCATTTCTTTTGTCGCTAGAATCATTGCGAACAAACACTTGCTTTACCAAAAGGGATAGCAGGCAACACGAGACTGTCCATTGAATTCAACGGAGACCCGCATGAGCGCTTACCAACACATCAAGGTGCCCGCCGAGGGCAAGCAGATCACCGTCAATGCCGACATGACGCTGAACGTGCCCGACCAGCCGATCATTCCGTTCATCGAGGGCGACGGCACGGGCGCCGACATCACGCCGGTCATGATCAAGGTGGTGGACGCGGCCGTGGCCAAGGCCTACGGCGGCCAGCGCAAGATCCACTGGATGGAGATCTATGCGGGCGAAAAATCCACCAAGGTCTATGGCCCCGACGTCTGGCTCCCCGAGGAGACGCTGCAGGTCGTGCGCGACTTCGTCGTCTCGATCAAGGGGCCGCTCACCACGCCCGTGGGCGGCGGCATCCGCTCGCTGAACGTGGCGTTGCGCCAGGAACTGGATCTCTACGTCTGCCTGCGTCCGGTGCAGTACTTCAAGGGCGTGCCGTCGCCCGTGAAGGAACCCGAGAAGGTCAACATGGTCATCTTCCGCGAGAACTCGGAAGACATCTACGCCGGCATCGAGTTCCCGGCCGAATCCGACAAGGCCAGGAAGCTCATCAAGATCCTGCAGGATGAGTTCAGCGTCAAGAAGATCCGCTTCCCCGAGACCTCGGGCATCGGGGTCAAGCCGGTTTCGCGCGAAGGCACGCAGCGTCTGGTGCGCAAGGCCATCCAGTACGCCATCGACCATGACAAGCCCAACGTGACGCTGGTGCACAAGGGCAACATCATGAAGTACACGGAAGGCGCCTTCCGTGACTGGGGCTACGAACTTGCGGCCAGCGAATTCGGCGGCGAGCTGATCGACGGCGGCCCGTGGATGCGCGTGAAGAATCCGAACACCGGCAAGGACATCGTCATCAAGGACAGCATCGCCGATGCCTTCCTCCAGCAGATCCTGCTGCGCCCGGTCGAATACAGCGTGATCGCCACGCTGAACCTGAACGGTGACTACATCTCCGACGCGCTCGCCGCGCAGGTCGGCGGCATCGGCATCGCCCCCGGCGCCAACATGTCCGATTCGGTCGCCATGTTCGAAGCCACGCACGGCACAGCGCCCAAGTACGCGGGCAAGGACTACGTGAACCCTGGCTCCGAAATCCTCTCCGCTGAAATGATGCTGCGCCACATGGGCTGGGGCGAGGCGGCCGACCTCATCATCACCTCCATGGAAAAGGCCATCGATTCCAAGAAGGTGACCTATGATTTCGCCCGCCTGATGGATGGCGCGACGCAGGTCAGTTGCTCCGGCTTCGGTGAAGTGATGATCAGCAAGATGTGATGGCCTGAAACGGTCAAAACAAAAAAGAAAACCCGCAAGCCCAAAGGCGAGCGGGTTTTCTTTTTTCTTCCTCTCGTTTCCTCAGGCAGCGGGCCAACAAAGCGAGCAGGGCCAGCATTGCCGACTTCATACGACCAGCCATCGAAGCCAAAGGCTTTGTAAAAAAGCGAGCGACACAAACAAAAATCCACCCAAGACGCAAGTTCTTGGGTGGATTTGAAGTGGCTCCTCAACCTGGGCTCGAACCAGGGACCTACGGATTAACAGTCCGGCGCTCTACCAACTGAGCTATTGAGGAATATCGATACTGATTTTGAATGAGCCCTGTGCAATTGCAGGGCTCTGAATTTGGCTCCTCAACCTGGGCTCGAACCAGGGACCTACGGATTAACAGTCCGGCGCTCTACCAACTGAGCTATTGAGGAATACGTTTTTTATTTGGTGATGGCTCGTTCTTCACGAGCCGAGCCTTGTGCAATTGCAAGGCCCTCAAAGAAATTCTTTGGCTCCTCAACCTGGGCTCGAACCAGGGACCTACGGATTAACAGTCCGGCGCTCTACCAACTGAGCTATTGAGGAACAAGACTTAGATTATAGCCACAAAAAACTGTCACTTTTCGAAGCAGACCCCGTCGGGCGACAATTTTGTGGAATTTTCAGTGCTCGGGGGCCGCCGCGGAGGATGAAGCGGGTGGCTCGGGGCGGAGCCACAGCCAGACCAGCACACAGGCCATGCAGCCGTTGGCCGTCATTTTCACCCAGATCGGAGTGCCGCCGAGCAAAAAAAGCATGCATGCACACAACGACATCACGATGGTGGCGCTCCACTTGGTTTTGCGGCTCACGCGCCCGCCGTTGGCCCACTCCTGAAGCATCGGGCCGAACAGCCGGTGATTCCACAGCCAGCCATGCAGCCTCGGCGAACTGCGCGCCGCAGCCCAACCGGCCATCAGAATGAAGACGGTCGTCGGCAGACCCGGCACGATGATGCCGATGACGCCCATCACCAGACAGAAGACGGCGAACGCCATCAGCAGCCAGCGCACGACCACCGGCCGCTCGGCATGCTGCAGCGGTGGTGCGGGGAGGCTGTTGGTGGAGGCGGTCTGCGGCTCGCTTTTTTCTTCCGGCATGTCGGGATTGTGCGCGAGTCTGCAGCCACGCACCGCTTGAGCTATTCTGAGTCCACAACTTTTTTCAGCAGACATGAGCATCCAAACCATACTCAAGATGGGTGACCCCCGACTCCTGCGCGTCGCGCAGCAGGTCACTCACTTCGACATCCCCGAGTTGCACCAGCTCATCGCAGACCTTCGCGACACCATGCGCGCCGCCAACGGGGCGGGCATCGCGGCGCCGCAGATCGGCGTCGACCTGCAGGTGGTGATCTTTGGCTCGAACGAGATCAACCCGCGCTACCCCGATCGCCCGCTCGTGCCGCCGACGGTGCTGATCAACCCCGTCATCACGCCGCTGGCCGACGACGAGGAGGAGGACTGGGAGGGTTGCCTCTCCGTCCCCGGTCTGCGCGGCAAGGTGCCGCGTTTTCTGCGCATCCGCTATCAGGGCTTCGACCCCGAGGGCCGCGTGATAGACCGCGAGGCCGAAGGCTTTCACGCGCGCGTCGTCCAGCACGAGTGCGACCACCTCTGGGGCAAGCTGTATCCGATGCGTGTGCGGGACTTCACGCAGTTTGGCTATACGGATGTGTTGTTTCCTGGAATCGCGGCGGCAGAGGACGAGTAGAAGGGCATTGCCAGCAAGAGCAGACCCGAGTTGGATTGGGCGCAGCCTGACTCGCCGCCGTTCATTGTTTCGCGGGATCGTCCAGCTGTCGGACGGATATGCCCGCAGTGGCGCGGCAGGGCGCTTGAATGCGGCTCCTTGTCCGTGGCCGCGCGCGAGGCGCCTGGATGGCGCTCCACGTAGAGGAACGCTGCAATCCGGCATTGTTCTTCGTGACGAACGATCCGCAGCGCCAGTTATTTCCATGACCCTTTTCCGATGCATTGACTGATCATGCGAAAGAAGATGTCGACTTTCTATCTCCTGTGTGCGCTGGTGCTCGTGCCGGTCACGCTGATGCTTGCATTCTTTGCGATGCCCTACAAATGGGAGGCGCAGGAATTCATCGGCAAAAGTGTCAAGGACCTGCATCCCGATGCCGAGAAGATGGACTTTTTCCAGGCCAAGGAGATGTTCCTTTTTCAAAGCGGAAAGACGCTGATGCACTCGGGATTTCTTACGATCAAGGATGCCGATACTGCCCCCGTGGTGGTCAGAGCCTACATTACGAACAGGTTCATCGTCGGCGACACCACGCTATTGTCGAAGCGCAGGATTGTTGCTGAGGGAAGGGCGGAGACGATGATCGTCATTTGGCCCTTTCTCGAATTCACGATTCGGTAGAAAAACAGTCAGGGCGTTTCGGCCAGTGCCTTCAGCAATTCCGTCTCGATCTGAATCTGCCGCGCACCATGTTGGAGCTCGTTGCCCTGCACCAAAAAGGTGTCTTCCACGCGCTCGCCCAAGGTGCTGATCTTTGCGAGCTGCACGCTGAGCTGGTGTTGCGAGAGGATGCGGGCCACGGTGTAGAGCAGGCCGGCGCGGTCACTGGCCGAGATCGTGAGGATCCATCGCTGGGCTTTTTCATCGGGCTTGAGCGACACGTGCGGCGCGAACGGGAAGCTCTTGACGCGGCGTGACACGCGGCGTTTGGTGGGCTCGGGCAGGGGGCCGGTGGCGCTGATGGAGCGCAGCAGTTCGCTTTCGATCAGCGTGATCAGCTCGCGGTAGTGGCCCGCGAGCGTTTCGGACGGGACGACCTGGAAGGTGTCGAGCGCGTAGCCGTTGAGCGCGGTGTGCACGCGCGCGTCGAGGATCGAGAAGCCGGTGCGCTCGAAGTAGCCGCAGATGCGCGCGAACAGTTCGGGCTGGTCGGGCGAGTAGACCAGTACCTGCAGGCCTTCGCCCGCGAGCGACTGGCGCACGCGCACCACGGGGTTGCCGGTGCCGACATGGCGCGAGAGGTGTCGGGTGTGCCAGGCGATGTCGGCGGCCTCGTGGCGCATGAAGTAGCCGACGTCGAGCGTGTCCCAGAGTTTCTTGTGCGATTCAAATGGCTGCGAGCTGAGGGCGAGCTGCACCAGCGCGTCGCGCTTGCGGGCCTCGATGTCGGCGGCGGCATCGGGTTCGCGGCCGCCGAGCACGCGCAGGGTGGAGCGGTACAGGTCCTCGAGCAGCTTGCCTTTCCAGCCGTTCCAGACCTTGGGCGAGGTGCCGCGGATGTCGGCCACGGTGAGCAGATACAGCGCCGTCAGATAGCGCTCGGTTCCCACGCGCGCGGCAAAGGCCTTGATCACGTCGAGGTCCGCCAGGTCCTGCTTTTGGGCGACCTGGCTCATCGTCAGGTGTTCGCGCACGAGGAAGTCGAGCAGGGCGGCGTCGTCCTTGTCGATGCTGTGCTGCTTGCAGAAGCGGCGGATCTCGATGCCGCCGATCTGCGAATGGTCACCGCCCCGGCCCTTGCCGATGTCGTGGAACAGGGCCGCGAGATAGAGGATCCACGGCTTGTCCCAGCCGGCAGCGAGCTGCGAGCAGAACGGGTATTCGTGCGCATGCTCGGCCATGAAGAAACGGCGCATGTTGCGCAGCACCATGAGGATGTGCTGGTCCACCGTGTAGACGTGGAACAGGTCATGCTGCATCTGCCCGACGATGCGCCGGAACGGCCACAGATAGCGCCCGAGCACCGAGGTCTGGTTCATCAGCCGCATGGCGTGCGTGATGCCTGCGGGCTGCTTGAGGATCTGCATGAACGCGGCGCGGTTGACCGGGTCGCGGCGGAACTCGGCATCCATGATGGAGCGGGAGTCATAGAGCGCGCGCAGCGTCTTGGCCGACAGGTCCTTGAGGCCGACCGTGGTCTCGTAGAGCAGAAAGGTTTCGAGAATCGCGTGAGGATTCTGCTTGTAGAGATCGTCGCTGGCGACCTCGATGAGGCCTGCTTTTTCGAAGAAGCGCTCGTTGATCGGCCTGAGCTCGTGGGAGCTGGGGTAGAAGCGTTCCTGGATGTTGAGGTACAGGATCTGCGTGAGCTGCTGTACCGCCTTGGCCGCCCAGTAATAGCGGCGCATCAGCGTCTCGCTCGCGCGCATGGCGAGGCGCTTGCCCTCGGGCGTGGTCGAGCGGTAGCCGAAGGCCTCGGCCACGGCGGTCTGCAGGTCGAACACGAGGCGGTCCTCGCGGCGACCGGCAACGGCGTGGAGCTTGGCGCGGATCAGAAACAGCAGCGCCTCGTTGCGTTCGATCTGTTCGACCTCGAACGGCGTGGCAAGGCCGGTTTCGGCCATCTCGTCCCAGTCCCGTCCGAAGCCTGCGGCGCGCGCGGCCCAGGCGATGAACTGCAGATCGCGCAGCCCGCCGGGTGACTCCTTGCAGTTGGGTTCGAGCGCGTAAGGCGTGTTCTCGTACTTGTTGTGCCGCTGGCGCATCTCGAACGCCTTGGCGATGAGAAAGGCGCGCGGGTCCATCTGCTCGCCATAGCGCCGCTCGAAATCGGCGAACGCGGTGGCGTTGCCGCAGAGCAGGCGGGATTCGAGCAGCGAGGTCTGCACGGTCACGTCGGCGGCGGATTCGCGCAGGCAGTCGGCCACGGTGCGCACGCTGGAGCCGATTTCCAGACCCGCATCCCAGCAGCTGCCGATGAACGCCTCGATGGGCGCGCGGTGGCCTTCCGTCAGCTCGCTGCCCGCGGTGTCGGGAAACAGCACGAGCACGTCGACGTCCGAATGTGGAAACAGCTGGCCGCGCCCATAGCCGCCTACCGCGACGAGCGCCGCTTCGGACGGCAGCCCGGCGCGATCCCACAGATGCGTGAGCAGGTTGTCGGTCTGCAGCGCGAGCCTGTGCAGCAGCGTGCGGATGCCGCGGGTGTTGGCCGAGGGTTTGAGCAGGGTGGCGATGATCGCCGCCTTGCCGGATTTGTGGCGCTCGCGCAGCGCCACCAGATCATCGGACTGGAGGGGTTGGGCGGTCGTCGGGGTGCTGCGTGAGGGCATGAGTGAGGACATGTGAAATGACTAGCAAGAACCATGCACCGCGCGCAGGCAGGAGGGGGGGCCGCGATGCGGCCCCGGGCTCAGGTGCGCGTCGTGGTCACGAACGAGGGCAGTGTGGGCGATCCCTCCGACAGCGTCAGCACGTCGTAGCCGGTCTCGGTCACGAGCACCGTGTGTTCCCATTGAGCGGAGAGGCTGTGGTCCTTGGTGATGATGGTCCAGCCATCCTTGCCGAGTTCCTTGATGTCGCGCTTGCCGAGGTTGAGCATGGGCTCGATGGTGAAGACCATGCCGGGCTCGAGCAGTTCGCCCGTGCCGGGTCGGCCATAGTGAAGCACCTGGGGCTCTTCATGGAACTTCTTGCCGATGCCGTGGCCGCAGAATTCACGCACCACCGTCAGGTGGTTGCCTTCCGCGAAGGTCTGGATGGCATGCCCCACGTCGCCCAGACGCGCGCCGGGCTTGACCTGCTGGATGCCCAGCCACATGGCGTCGAACGTCAGGGCCGACAGGCGCTTGGCCGCGATCGAGCATTCGCCGATCAGGTACATGCGGCTGTTGTCGCCGAACCATCCGTCCTTGGTGATCACGGTGACGTCCACGTTGACGATGTCGCCTTTCTTGAGCGCCTTGTCGTTGGGGATGCCGTGGCAGACGACATGGTTCACCGAGGTGCACAGGTGACCGGGATAGGGCGGATAGCCGGGTGGCTGGTAGCCGATGGTGGCCGAGACCGTGCCTTGCTGGTCCATGCATTCCTTGCCGAGGCGGTCGATTTCCGCGGTGGTGATGCCGGGCTTGATATGGGGAGTGATGTAGTCGAGCACTTCCGAGGCCAGCCGGCAGGCGATGCGCATGCCCTCGATATCTTCTTGGGATTTGATAGTGATACTCATGTCCCTGATTATCCCACTGCACCGCAACCGTCGCTGGGAGTGGTGTTGTCAGCGTCTGGGTCAGAACGCCAGTTGGCTCGGCGTGAGGCCAGTCCATCGTTTGAAGGCCCGGCGGAAATTGTTGCTGTCGTGAAACCCCAGGCGCGAGGCGACTGTGGCATTGTCCAGGCCTTCCTTTTGCAGCAGGTCGAGCGCCACATGTGCGCGCACCTGGTCCAGCTCGGCCTGGTAGTGCGTGCCGTGGTGGGCGAGATGGCGTTTGAGCGTGGCGGGACTGATGGACAGCCATTGCGCGCAGTCGTCAAGGGTCGGGCTCAGGTGCAACCGGGTCTGCAGGTGGTCGTAGAGCAGGGTGAGCAGGCTTTTTGCGCCGTCGAGTGCCTGCTCCGCCGCAGCCGCTTGCGGCACGGTCAGCTCCACCGCCGCCGCGTTGCCTCGCGGCCAGGAGCGGTCAAGCCATGCGGCGCCGATATGCATGCTGTTGCGCTGCGCTCCAAAGGCGAGCGCATGGCCCAGGTGAACCTCGTGCGCCGCGATTTCGCGCGGTCGTGTGCGGTTGAAGCGAAACTGCCAAGGCAGGCGTTCGCCGGAGAGCCAACGCGTCATCGCGGCCACCGCGCTCATGTGCAGATCCACAAGAAAGGCGTGCTGGGCGGCAACGCCCCAGGCGTCATGCCAGTGCAGTGTCGCGCCTTGCGCATCGAATTCGACACGTGGCGTCATCAGCGGACTGAGCGACAACGGCCAGCGCGCAAGCTGCGTGAGCGCCTGCCTGAGATTGGCGGACAGCAGCAGCACATGGCTCACCGCACCATAGTGTCCCGGCAGCCATTGCGAGCCAAGCACAAACGGCAGTTCCGCATCGCCTGCCACGCGTGCGAGGTTGTGAAGCATGAGCAGCAATTGCGCTGGACTCACTTGGTGCTGGGGCAGGTGCAGCGTTGCGGCATTGAGGCCGGTGTCCGTCAGCACGCGGGCGACGGACAGTTCACGCTCCTGCGCGAAGGCGAGCGCCAGCGCGGGCTGCCGGCACGTGGGAATGCAGGGCGCGTCACGGGTGAGGTAGCGGGCGGTCATGGCAGGCGGGTGTGCACTGAACCCATGGATCACTCCCTCAGGCGGCTTGCGGCGTGGCGTGATGAGCGGGTTCCGCGAGCGCCTGATTGAGCTGGTCGAGCAGCGCATCCGCATCGGTATCGGCAAGCGCGCTGGCCACGCGGGCAGAAAGGTGAATGCGTTCGCCATCCCGGCTGTGCCATGCGAGCCGGCCTACCTGATCGGCGAGGTGCGCGGCGGTGCGCGATGCTGTCTGGGCGCTTGCGCCAGGCAGCAGAACGGCATAGCGGTCACCCGCATAACGGCACAGCAGATCGCCGTGGCGCAGGTTCAGGAGAAGCAGGTGGCTGATGGCCTGCAGCGCGCGCTCGGACTCGCGATGACCGTGATCGCGGGCAATGTGCTGGAAGCGATCCAGATCGAGCAGCACCAGCGCGCACGGTGATTGTGGCGCGCGCGATTGTTCGAGCTGAATCTGGCGGCGCAGATAGTCGGCATTCGCGAGCTGCGTGATGCGGTCGAATGCCCGGTGATCGCGAAAGATGCGCTCGCGCTTGGCCAGTACCTCGTTGAGGCTGAACTGCTCCTGCCGCCACAGGCCAAGGCCGCAGGTCAGCGTCACCATCCCCAGTGGCGTCAACACGGATTCGAGCAGATGCGGCCAGTGCATCGCCTTGTCGATGGAAAAGAATTCGTCCATCCAGTCGCTCCAGGTGCCCAGGGTGATCGCGCCAAGTCCTGCAGCCAGCAGCCAGGTCACCGTGCCTGCAGGGCGGTTTGCCAGCAGCACGACGGCCCACAGGCCCGCCATCAGGGCAATGCTGCCCTCGCCGACGATGTCCAGCCAGTTCCATATCTCGTATGGCTTGGCGATGCCGACCGTCGCGTAGAACACGGTCAGCAGGGTCAGCAGGGCGGCAAAGGTGATCAGGGGTGTGCGGTAGGTGGTCAGCATGGTGGGGCGCAAGAGGCGGGTGCGAAGCAGTGGCGTCACTGTGTTGCGGCTATGTGACAAGGGTGTGGCGGTGCGACGTTCGCGGCGCAGGGCAAGGAGTGCAGATGGCTCACGACGGACTTCGGTCCGGAGCGGGCATGCGCATGCAAGTGCTTGATCGGAAAGGGGGATTGCCCGTTGTGCGGGTGGTCACTTGGGCTGGAGGGCGCGTGGCAGGGGCAGTCAATTCAGCTCACGCAAAAAGTGCTGGGCAGTCAATGCGGCTCACATGGTCGGGTGTCTGGCCGCTGCGGGAGCCTGTGCGGCCGGTGTGTCACCGGACTGCCATGTGCCGCGGAGACATTCGAGCCCACCGAGACGGGCCGGCGCCTGTCCGAATCGTCACTCACCCCATCCGCATTCACCAAAGGATTCCCACGATGCCCCGCACCCCTTTGCGCCTGACGGCCTTGGCCTGTTGCCTGGCCAGCGCGTTCGCACATGCGCAGGAAGCACCAACGCTCGAGACCGTACAGGTCACCGGCCAGAGCGCCAGCCTCGACAACGCGCTCGACGTGCAGCAGGCGGCCGACCACATCGTCAGCGCCGTCATGGCTGACGATATCGGCAAGCTGCCGGACGACAACGCCGCCGAAGCATTGCAGCGCGTGCCCGGTGTTTCCATCGAGCGCGATCAGGGTGAGGGGCGCTATGTGCGTATCCGTGGCCTCGGCCCCGACTACAACACCGTCACCATCAATGGCGCGCAAACTCCGTCGCCCGACAGCGACCGCCGTGCCGTGGCGCTGGACGTGGTACCCGCGTCGCTGGTGCGCTCCATCGAATTGCAAAAGACACTCACTCCCGACAAGGACGCCAACTCGCTTGGAGGCACCGTGGAGATCAAGACCTTGACCGGCTTCGATCATCCGGGCAAGTTCATGTCACTCGACATGGAGGCCGGCCATGACTCCAACGCGGGCAAGACCAGTCCCAAAATCTCGGGTGCGTACAGCAATCGCCTGGGGCCTGATGGCAAGCTCGGCATCGCGCTGGGTCTGAGCTACGAGGGCCGTCGTTTCGGCTCGGACAATGTGGAAACCGGCGGCGCCTGGGACTTTGGAAAAAGCGGCGGCAGCGACGGCGCAGCCCGTCTGGGCGAGAGCGAAATGCGCCGCTACGACATCAAGCGCGAGCGCATCGGTGGTGTCTTCAATCTGGACTACCGTCCCGACACCGAGACCCAGTATTTTCTGCACACGCTCGCCAGCCGCTTCTCGGATACCGAGACCCGCCAGGCATTTGGTGCCGAGTTTGCCGACGCACAGCTTGCGGGCGAACGCGGAGATGCGGAGACCTGGCGCGCGCTCAAGTCGCGCAAGGAAACGCAGTCGATCTTCTCGGCCGTGCTCGGTACGGAGCAACGGCTGGGCGACTGGAAGCTGGGCGCGGCACTGGCGGGCAGCCGCGCGGGCGAGAAGTCCCCTCTGGGCATTGCCAGCGCCAAGTTCACCGGCAACGATGCGTTCTCCGGCGTGGGCTTTGACGACTCGCGCCGCCCGGTGCTCAGCGGCCCGAGCGCGATGTATGACCCGGGCGCTTATTCGCTGGACAAGGTGGAGCGCGAGCGCAGCGACACGCGCGACACGATCAACAGCATCAAGCTCGATCTGTCGCGCGATTTCAAGTTCGACAAGAACACGCTTGAGCTCAAGTTCGGCGGCAAGATGGCCAGCCGCAAGAAGACCAACGACCTCGAAGCCTGGACCTACAAGAAGCTCGACAAGGCGGGCGTTTCGGACGATCAGCTCTCGCTCGCGGCGCTGAGTGGCGGCAATGTGTCGCATGGGCTGGGCTCCTTCGGTCCCGGCGTATCCACGGGGCGCCTGAACGGTCTGCTCGATGGTCTGAACGCCGACGACTACTACGACGAAGAGGCCTCACGCGTCGCCGATTTCCACATGCGCGAGAAGATCAATGCGGCCTATGTGCAGGGCACCTGGGCCAGCGGCCCGCTGCGTCTGCTGGGCGGTCTGCGCTATGAAGGCACGCGCTTCTCGGCCCATGGATCGCGACTGGACAATGGCGAATTCTCTGCCACTTCAGCAGAAAACAAATACCACCACTGGCTGCCCGCGCTGCACCTGCGCTACGACCTGTCGGATGCGACCACGCTGCGCGCGGCCTACACGCAATCGGTGGTGCGGCCCACGTTCGGACAGCTCGCCCCGAACTATGTGATCGATGGCGACGAGGCCGAGTTCGGCAACCCCGACCTCAAACCGCTGACCTCGCGCAACTTCGATCTGGGCGTCGAGCACCGCTTCGGTTATGCCAGCGTGGTCTCGGCCTACGTGTTCCGCAAGAACATCAAGAACTTCGTCTACCAGACCAATCTCGCGGGCTCGGGAAGCTGGGCCGATTTCGATCAGGCCACCACCTATGCGAACGGCGACAAGGCCCATGTTCAGGGTCTGGAGCTGGCTTACTCGCAGAGCTTTCGCGACACGCTGCCCGCGCCGTGGAATGGCCTGCTGGTCGGTGCCAACGCGACCTTCAGCCGTTCCAAGGCCCGCATCGGCGGCTATGAAGATGGCGTGGCCGTGTCGCGCACGATTTCGCTGCCAAGCCAGTCGGACACCACGCTCAACCTGATGCTGGGGTACGAAAGCGGCCCGTGGTCGGCGCGCGTGGCCGTGAGCCACAAGAGTCCCTATCTGCTCGAAACGGGAAGCCTCAGCGACGCGCGCCACGACATCCACGTGGATAGCCAGACGCAGGTTGATTTCTCGTTCGGCTATCGCCTGAACAAGAACACGCGCGTGATCTTCCAGGCCGTCAATCTGACCAACTCCAAGTACTACGCCTACACCGGAGGCCGGGCCTACAACGCGCAGTACGAAAAGTACGGCCCCATCTACAAGCTGGGCCTGTCATTCGCGCTGTGATGTCTATTCCTGTTTTTTTACCTGAACAACAACAAGTGGATTCGAGAACGATGCTGATTGCCTTCAACAAGCAACCTGCCAGAGCCATGCGCATGGGTTTGCGCCGCCTCGGGCTGGTGGGGGTTGTCTTCGGTGCTGCTGCACTTATGGGCGCAAAGCCAGCGACAGCTGGAGCACAGAGCAGGGCGGTGCAGTCCATGCCCGCAACCTTCAACGCCAGTACCGCGTTGGTGGCTTTGCCGAATCACTGGCTGAGTCTGGAAAAGCGTGCGCTGGTGCTGCGCGATGAGGCGGGGCGCGAGCGCGCGCGATTGGCTGTGCGTGGCGCGGCGCTCGATGCGCGCATCGACAGATCGCCCGGCGGCGGCAAGGCACGGGCCTGGGTGCTGGACGCCAATTTGCAGAGCCCGATTCCGGTAGACATTGATCTGCTCGCGGGCACGTTGACCGCGCAGCCTGCGCTGCGCGGCGCTCAGTTCGGCGTGGAGGCCATGTGCGCCTATCGCGATGCCCTGCAACTCGATCATCTGTTCATGATCGGCAAGGATGGTCATGCCGAGCAGTGGCTGCTGGCCGATGGCAAGGCCCAGTTGTACCGCTCACTGGCGCTGCCTCCGGATGTGAAGTCGTGCCAGGTGGACGATCTCTCGGGCATGCTGCTGGTGGCGGAGCCGCATTTCGGTGCATGGGCGTATTCCATTGCCGGCGAAGGCATCCCATCGCGTGAGCCGGTGCTGTTGCGCAAGCCTTATGGGCCACTGGGGCTCGGAGCGGGTGCCGTCGCAGCGCTGCCGGGCGGCGCTGCGGTCCTGTCGGCCGATGGCCGCAGCGTGCATCTGGCGCGCGCACCATCGGGAGGCAGCACCAACGACTGGAAGGTCGTCGGGACCCGCCGTCTGGCTGCTGCCGCGCATCCCGAGGTGCTTGCCAGCCGCGTCGATGGCGAACAATTGACGCTGGTCTGGCATGGCAAGGACAAGGCTGGCAGCCCGTGGCAAGCCGCACAGCAGCACTGGCGCGCTTCTGCCTCTGTCCGGCCTGGATCATTGCCCAGCGTGCAGCCCAGCGCGCAAACGGCACCGGTTGCGACGGCGGGTGACGCGGCGGACGACCCGGCGATCTGGTTGCACCCAGGCGATCCCGCGCGTTCGCTGGTGCTTGGCACCAACAAGAAACAAGGCCTGTTGGTCTATGACTTGCAGGGCAAGGAGCGCCAGTTCCTCGCGTCGGGCCGGCTCAACAATGTCGACCTGCGCCAGCGCGTGCGTTTCGGTTCGGAGACTTTTGATCTGGCGGTTGCCACACAGCGAGACGACCTGAGCCTGGTGCTTTATCAAATCGACGGCGACGGCAAGGTGCAAGAGGCTGCGCGCCTGCCCACCGATCTCAAGGACATCTACGGCGTATGCCTTTACCAGCCGCCCGCGGGAGGTCTGGAAGCCTTCGTGAACGACAAGGACGGACGTCTCCAGCACTACCGCATCACACGCGACGATGTGAAATGGAAGGGCGGGCTGCTGCGCACGCTGCGCCTTGGCAGTCAGCCCGAAGGCTGCGTGGTGGATGACTCCACTGGCCAGCTCTTCGTGGGCGAAGAGGATGTGGGCGTGTGGACGACGCGCGCAGATGCAGCGCAAGCAACGCCGCTTGAACCGGTGCTGAAGGTGGGCGACCAACTGCATGCCGATGTGGAAGGCATGGCCATTTACCATGGCAGTCGCGGCAGCTATCTGATCGTCTCCAGCCAGGGCAACGACAGCTTTGTGGTGATGGATGCCGAGGCGCCGTTCCGGCTTCGCGGCGCATTCCGCGTCGGAATCAACGCGCCACTTGGCATCGACGGGGTGTCGGAAACCGACGGGCTCGACGTGACCTCGGCCAATCTGGGCGGTCCCTACGGCGCGGGCATGCTGGTGGTGCAGGACGGCCACAAGCGTCTGCCCGACGGCTCGCAGAATTTCAAGCTCGTGCCATGGAGCGACGTGGCGCGCGCGCTGAATCTGCCATGAGCCTGATGTGCATGACGGCGACGCACACGCCACGATCAGTCGACCGGAGCGCATGGTGTGCGCCGCTGGCGGCAGTGACGGTGCATGTGGCGCTGTTCGGCTGGCTGGCGTCGCAGCCCGTCAGCCAAAGCGAGCCCGAAGAGCCGCCGCAAGCGCTCAAGGTGCAATGGCTTGCGGCTGCCGTGCCGGCGCCTGTTCAGCCGCCACCGTCACCGTCGCCGCCTGTACCCGCACCCGCTTCGCCCATTCCTCCGCCTGCACACAAGGCACGTGTTGAGACTCGAGCTGCACCGCGCCCGTCGACGGTGTCGGCACCGAGTCCACCAGCCGCACTGAATCCCGCAACCACGCCGGCAACCACGTCCGCAACCACGTCTGAACAAGTGCAGGAGGTCATGCCGCAGAGCGTGCCAGCGGAACCCGTGGTCGCTGTCTCTGAACCTGTGGCTTCACCTGCGCCCGCCGCGCCCGCCCCGGTTGCCCCGGTTGCCCCGGTTGCCCCGGTTGTCGAGGTCACCGCCGCACGTTTTGACGCGGCTTATCTCAACAATCCGGAGCCCGCCTATCCGCCCGCGGCGCGCGTACGCGGCGAATCGGGCACGGTGCGTCTGCGTGTCCGGGTCGGTGTCGATGGGCGTCCCGAGTCGGTGGAGGTGGCTGCGAGCAGCGGGCATCAGCGTCTTGATCACGCAGCGCAAACCACGGTGCGCGAGCGCTGGCGCTTCGAACCTGCGCGCCGAGGCGGCGTGGCCGTGGCGGGCACCGTCATCGTGCCGATCTCCTTCCAATTGCAATAAACATACGTAGGGCTGTCGGCCTGTTTTTTCCATGAACTCAAATCACTTCATCGGTCACTTTCTTGCGCAGACCGACACGGTCGGCCTCGTGCTGGCGCTGATCCTGCTGGCCATGTCGCTGGCGTCTTGGACCTACATCGTCGGCAAGTCGCTGCAGCTGTGGTCCGACTTTCGCCGTGGCAACGCGAGCGAGGCCGCATTCTGGTCCGCGCCTTCCATCGCGGCGGTGACGCACCGTTTCACCCAGAGCGCGCCGCGTGACCCGATGGCGCGGCTCGCAAGTGATGCGCTGCGCGCCCAAGGCCGTGTCCAAGGGCTCTCGGCACATACGCTGGCTCAGGCGGGAACGCCCGCCGAATGGCTCACGCGTCAGTTGCGCCGCAGCATCGATCATGAAACCACCCGCCTTGAGGGCGGGCTCACGCTGCTGTCCTCCGTGGCGGCAGTGGCCCCGTTCGTGGGGCTGTTCGGCACGGTCTGGGGGGTGTACCACGCGCTGTCGGCCATTGGCGGCGGGGCAGGGGCGTCGCTGGAGCAGATTGCCGGGCCGGTGGGTGAGGCGCTGGTCATGACCGGTTTCGGTTTGGCAGTCGCCATTCCGGCCGTGCTGGCCTACAACGCGTTCAGCCGCGCCAACCGTGTGCTGCTCAACCGTCTCGACGGCCATGCGCATGACCTGCTGCATGTGCTGACCACCGGCCTGCCGGTGCAGACCGCAGCGGGAGGCGTGTGATGGCGATGGGTCGATTGCGCGAGGCAGGGCAGGTTCCGCCCGCCGAGATCAACATGGTGCCGCTGATCGACGTGATGCTGGTGTTGCTGGTCATTTTCATGGTGACCGCGCCGTTGATCACCCATGCCGTCAAGCTCGATCTGCCGCACGCCAGCAGCGCGCCGGTGACGGCGGCCGACAAGGTGGCACTGTCCATTGACGCGGCCGGTCAGACCTTCTGGGACGGCAAACCGCTCACGCCCGAAGAGCTGAAGGTGCGTCTCGTTGAGTTGGGTCGCTCGGCCCCCGGTACCGAGCTGCACCTCTATGCGGACGAGTCCACCCGCTATGCGGTGCTCGCCGGGTTGATGGCTGAGGCGAGCTCTGCAGGGCTGGCCAAGATCGGGTTCGTTTCGGTTCCGAAGCCTTTGTGATGGTGTAAACCCTCGGGGCATTCGCTGGCCGGTTAAAATGCCGGGCTCACCGATTCTGCGTTCGGGCCCACGTCTGGGATCAGGCGAGGGCCCGGGCGTCATACACCAGCCTTCACACATACAGGCCGCCACGTGACCCTGCATTTGACACAGTTTGAGGGTGGAAACGCCCTGAGCTCGTTCCGCGCCCAACAGCTTCTGACCGATCTGGTCGCCATTCACCCCAAGATCACCGGCGTCGCCGCGCGTTTCGTGCATCTGGTGGCCACAGCGGGCGAGCCCGAACTCGCGCTGCGCGAGCGACTGCTGGCGCTGCTCACCTATGGTGATCCTTACGAAGGCGCCGTCGACGGTCCGGCCTTCGTGGTCACGCCGCGCATGGGCACGATCTCGCCGTGGGCCTCCAAGGCGACCGACATCGCGCGCAACTGCGGGCTCGACGTGTTCCGTGTGGAGCGCATCACCGAATACCGCGTCACGCTCAAGAGCGGTCTGCTGGGCGGCACGCCCGAGCTCTCGCCCGAGCAGACCGGCCAGATCGCCGCGCTGCTGCACGACCGCATGACGGAGTCGGTCGTTGCCACACGCGCCGAGGCCGAGAAGCTGTTCTCCACGCTGCAGGCCGAACCCATGGAGTTCGTCGACGTGCTGGGCGGTGGCCGTTCGGCGCTCGAGAAAGCCAACAAGCAATGGGGTCTGGCGCTGGCCGATGACGAGATCGACTATCTCGTGAGTGCCTTCAACGGCCTCAAGCGCAACCCGACCGACGTCGAACTGATGATGTTCGCGCAGGCCAATTCCGAGCACTGCCGCCACAAGATCTTCAACGCCAAGTTCACCATCGACGGCGTGGATCAGGACAAGTCGCTGTTCGGCATGATCCGCAACACCGAGGCCGTCTCGCCCCAGCACACCATCGTGGCCTACGCCGACAACGCCTCCATCATGGAAGGCCACGAAGTCGAGCGCTTCGTCGCGCAGTTCGACGCCGACACGGCCCCGAGCTATGCCAAGTCCAGCGCCGTCAATCAGGTGCTGATGAAGGTCGAGACCCACAACCACCCGACCGCGATTTCGCCGTTCCCCGGCGCATCGACCGGCGCGGGCGGTGAGATCCGCGACGAGGGCGCTACCGGCCGCGGCTCCAAGCCCAAGGCGGGCCTGACGGGCTTCACCGTCTCCAAGCTCTGGGGCAGCGAAGTGGGCAAGCCCGAGCACATCGCGAGCCCGCTGCAGATCATGATCGAAGGGCCGCTCGGCGGCGCGGCGTTCAACAACGAATTCGGCCGACCCAACCTGACCGGCTACTTCCGCGAATACGAACAGCAGGTCGGCGACATCACGCGCGGCTACCACAAGCCCATCATGATCGCGGGCGGCCTCGGCGTGATCGACTCGGAGCAGGTCAAGAAGATTCTGTTCCCCGCCGGCACGCTGCTGATCCAGCTGGGCGGTCCCGGCATGCGCATCGGCATGGGCGGCGGCGCTGCCAGCTCGATGGCCACCGGCACGAACGCGGCCGAGCTGGACTTCGATTCGGTGCAGCGCGGCAACCCCGAGATCGAGCGCCGTGCGCAGGAAGTCATCAACCACTGCTGGGAGCAGGGCACGAACAACCCGATTCTCGCGATCCATGACGTGGGCGCGGGCGGCATCTCCAACGCCTTCCCCGAACTGACCAACGACGCGGGCCGCGGCGCGCGCTTCGATCTGCGCGCGGTGAAGCTCGAGGAGTCGGGCCTGGCCCCCAAGGAAATCTGGTCCAACGAAAGCCAGGAACGCTACGTGATGGCGATTGCGCCCGAGTCGCTGGCGCAGTTCACCGCGTTCTGCGAACGCGAGCGCTGCCCGTTCGCGGTGATCGGCGTGGCGACCGAAGAGCGCCAATTGGTGCTGGAAGACACGGCGGTGGCTTCGGGTGACCAGAAGCTGCCCGTGGACATGCCCATGGACGTGCTGCTCGGCAAGCCGCCCAAGATGCACCGTGACGTGAAGACGGTGGAACGCGAGCTGCCCGCCATCGACCTGACCGGCGTGCCGCTGGAAAAGGCCGTGATCGAGGTGATGGCGCACCCGACCGTGGCGTCCAAGCGCTTCCTCATCACCATCGGCGACCGCGCCGTGGGAGGCCTCACGCACCGCGACCAGATGGTCGGCCCGTGGCAAGTGCCGGTGGCCGATGTGGCCGTGACGCTGGCCGATTTCAAGGGCTTCAAGGGTGAAGCGATGGCGATGGGAGAGCGCACGCCGCTCGCCGCGATCAACGCTCCCGCGTCGGGCCGCATGGCCGTGGCCGAGGCCATTACCAACATGCTGGCTGCGCCGATTGAACTGTCCCGCGTGAAGATGTCGGCCAACTGGATGGCGGCCTGCGGCGAGGCCGGTGAAGACGCGGCGCTCTACGCCACGGTGAAGGCCGTGGGCATGGAGCTGTGCCCCGAGCTGAACGTGTCGATTCCGGTCGGCAAGGATTCGCTGTCGATGCGCACGCAGTGGAGCGAAAACGGCGAAGTGAAGAAAGTCACGTCGCCCGTCAGCCTGATCATCACCGGATTCGCGTCGATCGACGACGTGCGCGGCACGCTCACGCCGCAGCTCAATGCCGAAGAAGACGACACCACGCTGGTGCTCATCGATCTCGCGCGCGGCAAGATGCGCATGGGCGGCTCGATTCTCGGCCAGGTGCTCAACCAGTCCGGCAACGAGACGCCGGATCTGGACAGCGCGAAGGACCTGATCGCCATGGTGGACGCGGTCAACGCGCTGCGCGCCAAGGGCCTGATCCTGGCCTATCACGACAAGGGCGACGGCGGCCTGCTGGCCACTGCGGCCGAGATGGCGTTCGCGGGCCATGTGGGCGTGGCGCTCAACGTGGACATGCTGATCACCGAAGGCGACGGCATTTCCGACAGCCGCATGGATTCCGGCGAAGGCAAGAACTGGGGCGCCCAGATCAGCGGCCGCCGCGAAGACATGACGCTGCGCGCGCTGTTCAACGAAGAGTTGGGCGCGCTCATCCAGATCCGCACCAGCGACCGCACCGAGGTCATGCAGATCCTGCGCGAGCACGGCCTGTCCACCTGCTCGAACGTGGTCGGCAAGACCCGTCCGGCGTCGTCCCAACTCGACGACGGCAAGGGCGAGCTGCAGGTCTGGCGCGATGCCAAGAAGGTGTTCGGCGCGACGCTCTCCGACCTGCATCAGGTCTGGGACGCCGTGAGCTGGAAGATCACCCAGCAGCGCGACAATCCGGCCTGCGCCGACAGCGAGCACGCCGCCGCAGGCGTGCCCGCCGATCCGGGCATGCACGTGCATCTCACGTTCGATCCGCAGGACAACGTGGCCGCGCCGTTCCTCAACCTCGCCAAGCCACGCGTCGCCGTGCTGCGCGAGCAGGGCGTGAACTCGCATGTGGAGATGGCCTACGCCTTCACCGAAGCCGGCTTCGAGGCGGTGGACGTGCACATGACCGATCTGCAGACCGGTCGTGCGCAGCTCAAGGACTTCGCGGGCGTGGTGGCCTGCGGCGGCTTCAGCTACGGCGACACGCTGGGCGCGGGCATCGGCTGGGCGCGTTCGATCACGTTCAATGATCGCCTGTCGGCCGAGTTCCAGCAGTTCTTCGGCCGCGCCGATACCTTTGGTCTGGGCGTCTGCAACGGCTGCCAGATGTTTGCCGAGCTGGCCGACATCATCCCCGGCGCTCAGGACTGGCCGCGCTTCACGCAGAACCAGAGCAACCGCTTCGAGGCCCGCCTGTCGATGGTGGAAGTGCTCGAATCGCCGAGCCTGTTCCTGCAGGGCATGGCGGGCAGCCGCCTGCCGATTGCGGTGGCGCACGGCGAGGGCTTTGCGAACTTCAAGTACCGCGGCGATGCCGACAAGGTGATCGGCGCGATGCGTTACGTGGACAACCTGGGCGTGGCGACGGAGCAGTATCCGTTCAACCCGAACGGCAGCACGGGCGGCCTCACGGCCGTGACGACGGCGGATGGCCGCTTTACCGCGATGATGCCGCACCCCGAGCGCGTGTTCCGCAATATCCAGATGAGCTGGACTTCGGGCGACAAGGCGCAGTTCAGCCCCTGGATGCGCGTCTGGCGCAATGCCCGAAAGTGGCTGGGGTGATTTCACGGCGCTGCTGACCAGTAGCGCTAAATTCCTCTCCATGGAAAAAGCCGGGATCGATGCCCGGCTTTTTTGTGCACGCGGGAAGCACGCGCCTCCTGCATGCACGGCGCAATTCATCTATTTCACGGAGCTCAAGACATGGCAGGTGGCGGACTTCTGATGTTGCTGGACGACATCACAGCATTGCTCGACGATATCGCGGTGATGTCCAAGGTGGCGGCGGGCAAGAGCACGGCGGCGGTGGACGATGTGGCGACCATGACCAAGGTGGCCATGCAGAAGACGGCCGGCGTGCTCGGGGACGATCTGGCGCTCAACGCCGAGAAGGTCACGGGCGTCAAAGCCAACCGTGAGCTGCCCGTCGTCTGGGCCGTGGCCAAGGGCTCGCTGTGGAACAAGTTCATCCTCGTGCCCGCAGCGCTGCTGATCAGCGCCTTCGCGCCGTGGCTGATCACTCCGCTCCTGATGGTGGGCGGCGCGTTCCTGTGCTTCGAGGGCGTGGAGAAGATCCTGAGTCTGTTCCACAAGCACGGCAAGCAGGAGCCTGCAGCGATCACCGCCGAGTTCGTGGAGGCGGAAAAGGAGGGCGTCGCGCCGTCGTCCGTGCGCGCCGCCAAGGACACGGCCAAGGCGCCCGTCGATTACGAGAAGGACAAGATCAAGGGCGCGATCCGCACCGACTTCATCCTCTCCGCAGAAATCATGGCGATTGCGCTCGGCACGGTCTCCACCAAGCCGATCTGGGAACAGGCGCTGGTGCTGATCGCCGTGGCGCTCGCCATCACCATCTTCGTCTACGGACTCGTCGCGGGCATCGTACGCATGGACGACGTGGGCGAATGGCTCAAGGCCAAGAGCAGCAGCGTCGCGCGCGCCGTCGGTCGCGGCCTGATCGCGAGCACGCCGTGGCTGATGCGCGGCCTGTCCATCGTCGGCACGGCCGCCATGTTCCTCGTGGGCGGCAGCCTGCTGGTGCACGGCATTCCGTTCATTGAGCACTGGCTGCATGTCATGGTGACGGGTGCCGGCACCGTGGTCGCCACCGTGCTGCCGCTGCTGGTGCATGCGGGTGTTGGTGCGCTGATAGGAGCGGCGGTGGTGGCTTGCGTGCACATCTGGGGTGCAATCAGAGGCAAGCCCGCTCATTGAGTCGCGGCGCGTTACCTTTTCGCAACACTTTGGGGCGCCCACAAAATAAGTAAGGTTTTCCTAGGGTTTGCCCGTGCTGTCTTGATTTGGAGCAAAACGACCGGGTAGTGAAATTGGTTCAATAGAATGCATACAAATTGTTTCTATCACAACCCGAGGTAACCAAGATGAAGAAAACCCTGTTGGCCATCGCAGCAGTCAGCGCATTC
Organism: Diaphorobacter caeni; assembly: GCF_015354245.1. Taxonomy (GTDB): domain Bacteria; phylum Pseudomonadota; class Gammaproteobacteria; order Burkholderiales; family Burkholderiaceae_C; genus Diaphorobacter_A; species Diaphorobacter_A caeni. Next base: position 409,662 of record NZ_JADKYZ010000003.1, on the reverse strand, counting down.
ACTTCCGGTGCGGCAGTCGCTCAATCGGCAGACGCCGTCGGTCCTTTCATGGTGCGCGTGCGTGCAGTGCATCTGGACAGCCGCAACCACGACACCACCGGCCTCGACCTGTCGATCAACAACAAGTGGATCCCTGAAGTTGACGTTTCCTACTTCTTCACGCCCAACTTCGCGGCCGAACTGATCCTGACCTACCCACAGAAGCACGACCTGCGTGCCGGTGGCGCCAAGATCGGTTCGCTCAAGCACCTGCCACCCACACTGCTGGGCCAGTACCACTTCACCGGCATGGGCGCGTTCAAGCCCTACGTCGGCGCCGGCATCAACTACACCCGCTTCTCGAGCGTGAAGTTCGACCCGGCCGTCGATGCCGCGCTGTCGCCTTCCATCAAGAAGAACAGCTGGGGCGGTGCCCTGCAGGTCGGTTTTGACTATGCCATCGACAAGAACTGGTCGATCAACTTCGACGTGAAGAAGGTCTACATCGGCACCGACGTCTACTCGGCTGGCAACAAGGTGGGTTCGTTCAAGGTCGATCCGCTGCTGGTCGGCGTGGGCGTGGGTTACCGCTTCTGACGGCGCTGCCCACAAGGCACTCCAAACTGCGTGGCATTGGGCCGCGCGGCTCCGTTCAAGGGGTGCCCTTGGACGGAAACTGAAAATTCATGGTGGGAAAAATGGAATACCGGCTCTCGTTGCGAGAGCCGGTATTTTTTTGTCCCCGAGCGTGCTGACAACGTCAGATTCGGTAGAAGCGCTGGGCGGTGTCGTGATAGAGCGCGCGCTTTTCATCGCCGCTCATGCCCGATGTGATGTGCTTGAACGCGTTCCACAGCACGGCATAGCTGCAGCTGCCCTTGTCCACGGGGAAATTGCTCTCGAACATGCAGCGGCTGGGACCGAACAGCTCGATGCAGGTGAGGATGTAGGGCCGCCACGCGTCGGCCAGTTCGAGCGAGGTGGGCGGACGTGGCTGCTTGTGGAACGGAAAGCCGAACACGCTCATGCCGAGGCCGCCGAGCTTGATGCTCACGTTGGGCAACTGGGCGATGCGCTGCAGCTGCTTTTTCCATTCCGCGAACACCGCGCCGCGTTGCCCCGTGTACGGCCCAACGCCGAGCGGCACGCCGATGTGGTCGATCACGATGGGCGTGTCGGGGAAGGCCTTGGCCAGATCGGTGAGCTCGCCGAGCTGCGTGTGATAGGCCCAGGAGTCGAAGCTGAGACCGAACTGCGCGAGCTTGGCGAAGCCTTCGCGGAACTGCGGATTCAGGTAGACATGCAGGGGCGGCGAGTGCATCACGCCGTACTGGAATTTCTCGTGCGCTGCGGCGTGGCAGCGGATGCCGCGAAAGCGACCTTCGCCCGCCTGCATCTGCGCGCTCAGCACCTCCTCGACCGCCGCGCCCAGCGACAACTCCGCAAAGCCGACGATGCCCGCGCAGATGTGCGTGCGTGACTGCTGCGTGTTGGCTTGCTTGGCGATCTGCACCACGCGCTCGGTCTCGCCCACGGGTCTGAGCGCCTCGGGCCCGTCTTCGCGATACGAAAAGTCGACCTGGATGAAAACCGTGGATTCAATGCAGTGGCCGGAACCCAGATCGGCCAGCAGATCGTCCGCCATATAGCCGCCCCAGTTGGTGTCGGCCAGATGGTGGTGCGGATCGATGATGGGCAGATCGGGTTCGAGCGCGGCCTCGGTGTACTGCACGAGCCAGTCGGGGCGCACCTCGGCGCGGGGGATGATGGGAAGGGTGCTGCTGCTCATGGATGCTTCTTCATGTGTCAGATGCCGAGGAAGGCCTTCTGCACGAACGGGTCGTTCAGCAGTTCCTGTCCCGAGCCTGCGCGGATCACGAGACCTTGCTCGAACACATAGGCGTCGTCGGCCATCTTGAGCGCCAGACGCGCGTTCTGCTCGACCAGAATCACCGAGACGCCGGTCTCCTGGTTGAGCCGCTTGATGGCCTGCGCGATCTCCGAGACGATCTTGGGCGCGATGCCGAGCGAGGGCTCGTCCAGCATCAGGATCTGCGGATTGGACATCATCGCGCGGCCGATGGCGACCATCTGCTGTTCACCGCCCGAGAGCGATCCCGCCATCTGCTCGCGGCGCTCCTTCACGCGCGGGAACAGCGCGTAGACGCGCTCGAGCGATTCGTTGCGCTGCTGCGACGAGCTCACCGTGTGCGCGCCGACCATCAGGTTTTCCCAGACGGACATGCGCGGAAAGAGTCGCCGACCCTCGGGCGAGAGCGCGATGCCCATGCCCACGCGCTCGGCGGAATTCGTGGCGTCGATGCGCTTGCCGTCCAGCGTCAAGGAGCCCGAAGTGAGCTTCTTCAGCCCCATCAGCGCCTTGAGCGTGGTGCTTTTCCCCGCGCCGTTGGAGCCCACGAGCGCAACGATCTTGCCAGCGTCGATCTGGAAACTCACGCCGTGCAGCGCCTCGACGAGTCCGTAGTGGACGACGATGTCCTTGACCTCAAGCGTGCGCATCTTCATCCACTCCCAGATAGGCTTCGATCACGGCAGGGTGGTTGCGGATTTCTTCCGCCGTGCCTTGCGCGATCTTTTGTCCCTGCACGAGAACGATGATCTTTTCGCAGGTTCCCATCACCAACGCCATGTGGTGCTCGACGAACAGCAGCGAAATGCGGTGCTCGTCGCGCAATGTCTTCAACAGTCGGCCGAATTCGGCGCATTCCTCGGGGTTCAGGCCCGCGGCGGGTTCGTCGAGCAGCAGGAGGCGCGGGCTGGTCGCGAGACCGATGGCCACGCCGATGCGCTTTTGGTGCCCGTAGGCCAGCTCGCCCGCGATCTCGTCGCGATAGGGGGCCAGACCGGTGATCTCGAGCACTTTGTCCACCTGCTCGCGCGTGCGCCGCAGGGCCTCCTTGTAGGCGCCCGTCTGCACGATCTGCGCCCACACGGGGACGCCGAAATGGCAGAGCGCGCCGCGCTGGACGTTCTCGTAGACCGTGGATTTCGGATAGACCGTCGCCGATTGAAAGGTGCGCGCGAGGCCGTGCTTGACCACGTGGCTGGGCTTCCTGCCGGTGATGTTCTCGCCCGCGAAGACGATGGTTCCGGCGGTGGGCGCGAGCGATCCGCTGATCATGTTGAACGCGGTGCTCTTGCCGGCGCCGTTCGGTCCGATCAGGCCGACGATCTCGCCTTCCGTGAGCTCGAAGCTCAGATCACGCACGGCGGCGAGGCCTCCGAAGGTCTTGGACAGGCCGTCGACCTTGAGCAGCGTGTTCGCGTTGCCTGTTTTTGATGTCGTCGTCATCACTTGCCTCCCTTGCCGAACAGCTTGGCGCCGATGCCGACCAGACCCATCGGCAGGAACTTGAGCACGAGGATCAGCGTGATGCCGTACATGATGTTCTGCGTCTCGATGGCGCTGCGGAACAGCTCGGGCAGGGGCGTCATGATCAGCGCGCCGAGAATCGGGCCAAGCACCGAGCCGCGTCCGCCTATCACCAGCATGATGATGGCCGCTACCGAGATGTGCTGGTTGAACGACTCGGGCGAGACGAAGCCGAGGTAGTGCGCGAGCAGCGCGCCCGCAAATCCCGCGAAGGCGCTGCCGAGCACGAAGGCGAACATCTGCGAGCCCTGGATGCTGATGCCGCTGGCCTCGGCGAGGTCGGGGTTGTCGCCCACGGCGTCGAGCGAGTTGCCCTTGGGCGTCTTGAACAGCGATATCAGCAGAACGATGGAGAGAAACGCGCAGACCGCCGCGAGGCCATAGAACGCGAGTTTGGAGTCGAACGTGAAGCCAAGCAGGCTGGCGGGTGGAATGTTGGCGATGCCGTTGGCGCCGCCGGTGAGGTCGCCGCCTTCGAGCAGCACGAGCCGGAACAGCTCGCCGAAGCAGAAGGTCACGAGCACGAAGTACACGCCCTGCAGTCGCAGAATCACCGCGCCGAGCAGAAAGGCGATGACCATGGAGGCGACCACGCCCGCCGCCACCGAGACGAAGAACGGCGTGTGTAGGCGGGTGGTGCAGATCACCGCGACGAACGCGCCCATGCCCATGAACGCCGCGTGGCAGAACGAGAGCTGTCCCGTGCGGTTGATCAGCGCGAGGCCGTTCACGAAGATGATGTTCAGGCAGATGAGCACCGCCAGATGGATGTAGAACGGATTGCCCGCGAGCAGCAGGGGCAGGGCGAAGAGCGCCAGCAGACCGGGAATCCAGATCGACCAGCGCCCGCCCTTGGTGGTGCTCGTGGTGGGAGATGACGTCGTTGCGGACACGCCTTGGCTTTCGTTGCGGGAGAGAGGTTGGTGAGAAGCGTTCATGGTGTCAGCGCCCCGCCTTTCCGAGCAGACCCGCCGGGCGGAAGATCAGCATCAGGATCACGAAGCCGAAGAGCAGCATGTCCGAGAAGCTGCTGGACATGAAGGTGTTGGCCACGCTCTCGAACACGCCGAGCAGCAGGGCCGCGAGCGCCGCGCCGGGAATGCTGCCGAGACCGCCGAGAATCACCACGATGAAGGCCTTGAGCAGCGGCGTCGAGCCGATGCTTGGCGACACCGAGAACACCGGCGCCATCAGCGCGCCCGCGATGGCCGCGAGCGCCACGCCGATGCCGAAACCGAGCGGATACATGAGCTGCGAGCGGATGCCCTGGGCGTTGGCGATCTCGATGTCCTGCACCACGGCGCGCAGCGCGCGGCCGCCCTTGCTGTGCATGAGAAAGACGTAGAGCACGATCAGCACGACGATGGAGAACGCCACCACGTAGAGGCGCGACATCGGAACCATCACCGGGCCGAGCGCGAGCACGCCCTCGGCCACGGCGGGCATGGATTGGGGATCGGGGCCGAAGACCATCAGCGCGCCGTTCTGCAGGATCATCGCGAGGCCGATGGTGGCGATCATGCCGTTGAGCTCGTCACCGCGAAAGCCCTTCATCACGAGCACCTCGATCAGCCAGCCGAGGATGAGCGTGAGCACGAAGGTCGCGAGCACCGCCGCGAGAAAGGGCAGCGCCAGTTTGGTGACGAACACGTAGGCCGAGAACGCGCCCAGCATGTAGAACTCGCCATGCGCGAAGTTCACGACGCGCATCACACCAAAGACCAGCGTGAAGCCAATGGCCATCAGCAGGTAGAGCAAGCCGATGATGAGGCCATTGGTCAGCGCCTGACCGATCAGAAAAGTAAAGTCCACGGCGGTATCCCCGATTCACGCGTGTGTTGTCACTTGCATTCGGTGAGCGAGCAGGTGGCCTCGATCACTTCCTGGCCGTCCTGCACGCGAGCGATGTAGAACGGTGCGCTGATCTGGTGCGCGGCGCCGTAGACCTCGGCACCGGTCCAGTTCAGCGTGCCCAGAATGCCCTTGAAGTCCTTGATGTTCTCGAGCGCCACGCGCACCTTGTCGGTGTCGGTCGTGGTGCCCGCTGCGGCCATCGCCTGGAACAGCATGTGCGTGCCGTCGTAGAACGCGGGGCTGAAGCCGTTCATGCGCTTCTTGTACTTGGCGAAGTAGCGGTCGGAATAGGCCTTCACCTCCGCATTGCCGGGATTGATCGGCGTGTTCACCAGCATGCCGTTGGTGGCGCCAGCGCCCGCGACGTTGACGATCTCGGGCGTGGCCGGGCCGCCGCTGCGGATGATCACGCCCTTGAAACCCAGCTCGCGCGCCTGCTTGACGATCAGACCGGCCGTGCCGGGAGCGTTGCCGTCGAGCTCGATGGCGTCCACGCCCTTGGCCATCAGGCGGGTGAGCAGGGGCATCATGTCCACGCGCTCGCGCTCGAAGAATTCCTTGGCGTTGAGTTGCGCGCCGGCCTTGCTGTAGGCCTTCTCCAGATCCTGCGCGATCTGCTGGCCGGTCTCGTCGTTCGGGAACAGACCGCCGACCTTCTTGACGCCCTTGGCCTTCACGATCCAGTTGATCTGCGGCTGCGAGGTCTCCATCGTCGTCAGGTTGGGGCGGAAGTTGAACGGCTTGTCCTTGCCGAGCGCCTTGTCGGTGAAGCCGAGCGTCAGCATCACGACCTTGTTCTTGTCGACGATGGGCGTCACCGCCAGCGCGCCCGCAGAGCCCACGGGGCCAATGATGAACTTGACCTTGTCCTCGAACACCAGACGGTTGGCGGCCGTCACCGCCTCGCCCGCCTGGTACTTGTCGTCATACGGAACGACCTTGACCTTGTACTTTTTGCCGCCCACGTCGAGGCCGCCCTTGGCGTTCACGTCATCGGCCGCGAGTTCCGTGGCGTAGAGCATGGCCTGGCCCCAGGCGGCTCCCGCTCCCGACAGGGTGACGATGGCACCGACCTTGAGTTCTTCCTGTGCGAACGCAGTGCCTGCCAGGCACATCAGCGAAACGGCGAGTATCTTCTTCATGAGGTTCTCCTTGTGTGGGTGTAAAAGGGCAATCGAATATCGGTTCAGCGCTCGGCGATCTCGTTGAGCACCGGCAGGATGTAGGGGCGAAATTGCGCCGGGTTTTCGCTCATCGGAAAATGCCCGACCTGTTCCATCACCGTGACCTTGGCGCCGGGAATGCTTTGCGCGGTGCGGATCGTGTCTTCGGGGCTGCAGGAAAAGTCATATTCGCCGGTCAGCAGATACAGCGGCGTTTCGGCGGTGTTGATTCCGCCGAGTTTTCCGCGCAGATCAGAATCGACGCGGTAGAAATACAGATCGCCCTTGAATATGCCGGGCCCGCCTTGCTTGTATTGCCAGAGCGTTTCGTGGCGATATTCATCGGGGCTTTGGGGCGCGACCAGTCCGGATACCAGCGCCGCGCAGACTTCACCGCCATGCACGTCGGGGCGATTCAGCCAGCTCGTGTCGTACCAGGGGTTCTGAAAATCCGCGCCTTCAAGCCCGATCAATGCCTTGAATTCGGCGCCGTGGGCATGGGCCAGCTGCAGCACGATGCGCCCGCCGATGGAGCAGCCCATGACCACCGGCTTGTCGAGCCCGAGCGCCGAGCAGACCGCGCGAATGGTCTGCACATAGCGTTCGGTGGTCAGTTCGTAGTCGTGGTTCTGGAAGCCGACCGGTGGGTAGGACTTGCCATGCCATGGCATGTCGAAGGCGATCACACGGTATCGGCGGGTGATTTCCTCGTCGCACAGCAGATGCCGGAACTGGCGCGCGTCGGCCCCGGCGGTGTGCAGGCACAGAAGCGGAATGCCCTGGCCGTTTTCCTCGAAATACACGCGACAGGTTTCACCCAGGATATCGACGTGCACATATTTCCCGGTGATGGGTTCGATGGATCCGTGCATATTCTTCAATTGCGGCTCCCGTTTCATTCGCCGTGATACCGGCGGGGGATATTCAGAACATCCTTGAGGTATTGGAGATGGGCGAAAAACAGGTGCGACGTGCCCTCGATGCGCATCGCGCCGCGCTTGTGCAGCGCGAACAGGTCATGCCAGCCCGCCTTGGGGAATTTCTCCCAGAGCGCGCTCCAGGCCTCATCGCCGGCAGAAATCACCAGATCCGCGGTTTGAAACAGCGGCATTTTCTGGCTCAGATCCGCGATGCGGCCTTGCTGGATATTCATCAGATACGCGGTTTCTCCCACCGAAATCCGAATCAGTGCGTTCATGAAACGACCTCGGTGAATCAGATGTGCGTCCTGATTCACGTGGGCCGGAATGGACTCGAATGTCCGCAGCAGGGATTCATGGCTCATTGCGCAGGCTCCTTGGTTCTATTTGTTCTGTTCTGCAGAACATTGGTTCTAAAGTGATGATAGTGCCAGCGGCGGATTTGGCTCCTAGGGTTTTCACTGGGGTGTGATGCGGGTGGTGCCCGTCTGTGTCGGCTGATTCCTACGCGGGAACTGCGCTGAGGACGGCGAGGGGCGCGGTGTCGTTCTCCTACGCTTGGGTCATGTCCTTGAACTCGCGCTCTTCGCCCGGCACGCAGGGCGACTTCGATGACGCTGCCGGCCTCTTCGGCTCCGTCGCTCGGGATGTGGGCCGGTCGCAGTGGACGCGCGCGGCACATGACGCCGCGCTCGCCGAGGCCCGCTCGATCACCGAGGGGCTGATGCGCGCCAAGCCTGTCATCTCTCCCACCTATTTCTACGACGAGCGAGGCTCCGAGCTGTTCGAGCAGATCACGCGCCTGCCCGAGTACTACCTCACGCGGGTCGAGCGCTCCATCGTTCAGCGCCATGGCGAAGCGATCACGCAATCGATCGGTGCGGGTGCGGTGGTGATCGAGCCTGGCGCGGGCAACTGCGAGAAGGCACGCGGCCTGTGTCAGTTGATCGCGGCGCGCGAGTTCGTCGGCATCGACATCTCGTCCGAGCATCTGCAGGACGCCGTGCGTCGCCTGCGCGCCGACATGCCGTGGCTGCGCGCACGCGCCGTGGCGGCCGACATCACTCAGCCCGTGCGCCTGCCGCGCGACGTGCCGCGTGAGCGGCGGCTGGTGTTCTATCCCGGCTCATCCATCGGCAATTTCGTGCCCGCGCAGGCGGTGCAGCTTCTCACGCGGATGCGGCAGCTCTCGGGTTCGCCGCAAGAGGGCGGAAGCCTCCTGATCGGCATTGACCTGCCCAAGCCGGTGCATGTGCTGCAGGCGGCCTATGACGACGCGGGCGGCGTGACGGCCGCGTTCAACCGCAACGCGCTCGTGCATCTGAACCGGCGCATCGGCAGCGACTTCGATCCGGATGGCTGGCGGCACCGCGCGTTCTTCGACGCCACCCATTCACGCGTGGAAATGCACCTCGTCGCGCAGACCGCGCAGCGCGTGCGCTGGCCTGGCGGCGGACGCGATTTCGCGGCGGGCGACCGCATCCACACCGAGAACAGCTACAAGCACTCGCTGGAGAACTTCGCATCGTTGCTCACGCTCGCGGGCTTTCGAGAGCATCGCAGCTGGACCGACGAGCAGGGCTGGTTTGCGCTGATCCATGCGAAGCAGTGAGCCTGCATGCTGACCCCGGTGCGCAACCTCGAACAGCATCTCGCGGCCCGCTTCAGCCGGGTGCGCTCCGCGACCGAACGGCTCGCCGAGCCGCTGTCGGCGGAGGACTGCTGCGCTCAATCGATGGCCGACGCAAGCCCCGTGAAATGGCATCTCGCGCACACGACCTGGTTTTTCGAGACCTTTGTGCTCGAGCGGTTCGAATCGGATTTCGCACCGTTCGATCCGGCCTTCCGCGTGCTGTTCAACTCGTACTACCACGGCGTCGGCGCGCAGCATCCGAGACCGCAGCGGGGCCTGATCACGAGGCCCGATCTCGCCACGGTGTTGCGCTACCGTTCGGCGGTGGACGAGCGAATGCAGCAGTTGCTTGCGCGCTGTGAAGATGACGCATGCCACGCGCTGGTCGAGCTTGGTCTGCAGCACGAACAGCAGCATCAGGAGCTGATACTCACGGACATCAAGCACCTTCTGTCCTGCCATCCACTGTGGCCGACCTACCGCGCTGCAGAGTGGCCGCGGGCCGAGGTGGCATCGTCCGCGCAGCCCGCGTGGATCTCCCACTTTGGTGGGTTTGAGCAGATCGGTCATGCAGGCGAAGGCTTTGGCTTTGACAACGAATCGCCGCGCCACCGTGTCTACCTCGAGCCGTTCGCGCTGAGTTCGCGCTTGGTGACCAATGGCGAGTATCTGCAGTTCATGCAGGACGGCGGCTACGAACAGCCCGCGCTCTGGCTCGCGCAGGGCTGGGACTGGCGCGAGGCCCATGCGATCCACGCGCCGCTGTACTGGCGGCGCTCAAGGGACGAGGGTGCCGTCTGGCAGGAGTTCACGCTGCACGGCGTGGTCGATATCGCGCCTGAACAGCCCGTGGTGCATCTCTCGTATTTCGAGGCCGACGCCTATGCCCGCTGGCGCGGCGCACGGCTGCCGACCGAAGCGGAATGGGAGGCAGTGGCGCAGTCGTTGCCCTTGAACGGTCACATGAACGGCCACATGAACGGCCACTTCGCGGACAGCGGCATCCACCATCCGATGGCGGAGCACGGCGCGGCGCGGCTCTTCGGCAACGTGTGGCAGTGGACCCGTTCAAGCTATGAGGCCTACCCCGGATTCGCTCCGGCCGAGGGTGCGGTGGGCGAGTACAACGGCAAGTTCATGGTCAATCAGTACGTGCTGCGCGGCGGCTCCTGCGCAACGCCATCCGACCATATCCGCGCGAGCTACCGCAATTTTTTCCCGACATCTGCGCGCTGGCAGTTTGCGGGAGTGAGGCTGGCGCGAGACGTTTGAACGAGGCGTCCGCCGATGCGACGGTGGGAGCCGGAAGGTGCATGGCAGACTCACGGTAAGCCCTGCTTGCCGGAGCGGGCCAACGAAGCGTACCGTGCGTTCGGACAAGCGCCCCAACGGAGAGATGGGCCATAGCGCTAGGCGTCGAAGCCGCAGATCAGTACAAGCGTACGGCAAGGCTTCGCAACGACGCGATATGGCCCATCTCGCCGCCTCCAAACGATTGAACAATCGCGGCCGAAGGCGGCGCGGTTTCAAAGTCCGCGCAACAACATACGTCTGCCCGGTACTTCCTGAAGCCTCTGTTTATACCGCTGCGAGCGCCTGATCCAGATCCGCCAGCAGATCATCGATGTGCTCGATGCCCACCGACAGACGCACCATGCCCTCGGTCACGCCTGCCTTGGCGAGTTCTGTGGCGTCTAGCTGGCGGTGGGTCGTGGAGGCCGGGTGCGTGGCGAGCGACTTGGCGTCGCCGATGTTCACCAGTCGCGTGAACAGCTGCAGCGCGTCAAGGAAGCGTGCACCGGCGGCGCGTGCGTCTTCGCCTGACGACTTCAGGCTGAACGACAGAATGCCCGAGGCGCGGCCGCCCGACTGCTTCTGCACGATGGCGTGGTCGGGATGGTCCTTGAGGCCCGCGTAGCGCACCCATTCGATCTTGGGGTGTTTCTGCAGCGTCTCGGCGATCTTCTGGGTGTTCTCGCAGATGCGGTCCATGCGCAGCGCGAGCGTCTCGATGCCCTGCAGGATCTGGAAGGCGTTCTGCGGCGAGATCGCGGCGCCCATGTTGCGCAGCGGCACGACGCGCGCGCGGCCGATGTAGGCGGCCGGGCCGAGGGCTTCGGTGTAGACCACGCCGTGGTAGCTCACGTCGGGTTCGTTCAGGCGCTTGAAGCGCTCCTTGTGCTCTGCCCACGGGAATTTGCCGCTGTCCACGATGGCGCCGCCCACGCTGGTGCCATGGCCGCCGAGGTACTTGGTGAGCGAGTGCACGACGATGTCGGCGCCGTGCTCGATGGGGCGCAGCAGATAGGGGCTGGGCACCGTGTTGTCGACGATCAGCGGCACGCCATGCGCATGCGCCACGTCGGCGAGCGCGCGGATGTCGGTCACGTTGCCGAGCGGGTTGCCGATGGATTCGATGAAGACGGCCTTGGTCTTCGCGTCGATCAGCTTGCCGAAGCTTGCGGGATCGCGCGCGTCGGCAAAACGCACCTCGATGCCCTGCTGCGGGAAGGTGTGGGCGAACAGATTGTAGGTGCCGCCGTAAAGCGTGGCGGCCGAGACGATGTTGTCGCCCGCTTCGGCGATCGTCTGGATCGCGTAGGTGATCGCCGCCATGCCCGAAGCCACCGCCAGCGCGGCGATGCCGCCCTCCAGCGCCGCGACGCGCTTTTCCAGCACGTCCGTGGTCGGATTCATGATGCGCGTGTAGATGTTGCCCGGAACCTTCAGATCAAACAGATCCGCGCCATGCTGCGCGCTGTCGAACGCGTAGGCGACGGTCTGGTAGATCGGCACCGCGACGGCCTTGGTGGTGGGGTCGGGGGAGTAGCCGGCGTGGACGGCCAGGGTTTCGATGCGCATGGGTCAGGTCTCCGAGAGGTTGAACAGAACACGAGCCGGGCGCGCGCGTGTCGGCACCAGCGCGTCCGGAGTTGACGGTGATTGTTGCCGCAGGGTGCGGCGAGACTAACGAAGGTTTCGCTATGAGCTTATGTGCCGCGCCCGATCCCGTTGTGCGGAATGACGCGACCCAGAGCAAGGTGCTTATGTGCCCGATTGTGCCGCAGTGCGCGGCCGGGGAGCTGGACGGGCAGGCGCAGGCGGCTGCTTCGCCTCCCATGTCGCCAGATGCGCGAACACCATCGCCGGTGCATGGGCGTCGTTGGCCGCGTAGCGGATCTGGCTTTCGGTCAGGCGTTCGTTGGACCAGTTGGAGGTGGTCACCTTCTTGGACTTGCGCAGGCTCTCGCCGAGCACCATGGCGATGGCGGCGCGCACTCCGGTCGATGCGCCGAAGCCGTGGCGCTTGAAGATGCGGTCGAGGTCGATCACGTTCTGCATCTCGACCTGCAGGCGGCCCTGCAGCTGGCTGCGATCGTTGTCGAGGCCGAAACCCGCCTTGGTGATGCGTGCATCGCCGAGCACCTCGCGGGTGAGGGCAAAGGCCTCGGCGCGGCGCATCTGCAACAGCCAGCATTCCGTGGTCGTGGCGAACTGCACGAGGTGCGGGCCGGTGTCCTTGGCGCCGACCTGAAAGAGCGGCTTGCTCTCGGTGTCGAAACCCAGCACGGACGCGGCGAGCAGGGCGGCGCGGGCGCGGGCGAAATCCTCGTCGCTTGCGGGAATGTGGATCGCCGAATCCGCGAGCGCCACGAACGGCGGCAGCAGCGCGGATTCTTCCTTGGTCGGTGCTTTGCGGCGCGTCATCAGCTTGCGGTTCAGACGCCGGTGCGTGGCGCGGGGCGCGTGCGGTAGAACTGCATCGGATGCTCCTGCATGTCTTTGGCGTGCTGGTTCATCACCGAGCGCTTCATCTTGCCGACCACATGCATCTCGCAGGGCTTGCAGTCAAAGCGCAGCGTGAGCTTTTCCTTGCCGTTGATGAGCTGCAGCGGCTCGGCCTTGATGGTGCCCTTCACGCCGATCACGCCCTTGGCCTGCTTGGGGCACAGGCTCATCGAGAAGCGCACGCAGTGCTTGGTGATCATCAGGCTGACTTCGCCTTCCTCTTCCTTGCTCTCGTAGGCCGCGTCGATCACCTTCACGCCGTGCTTGACGTAGAAGTCGTGCGCCTTCTGGTTGAACACGTTGGCAAGGTAGGTGAGCGTGTCTTCAGGGAAGGGCACGGGCGGCTCGACCGGCACGGCGCGCGGCAGGCGCACAAAGCCTTCGGCGCGAGCTGTCTCGAGCGAGGCCACGGCCTCGCGGCGCAGCTGGTTGAGCACGGAGGCGGGGACGAACCAGGGCTCGGACACGTTGAGGGCGATGTCGTGCGCCTCGAAGATCGTCGCGCCGAAACGGCCGAGCTGCTCGCGCAGCGTGGCTTCGGCCTTGGCGGCGTCGGTGGCGCTCTGGTGCTCCTGCTCGACCTCGGCGGCACCGACAAAGCCGTCCTCGTCGGTCAGCGTGAGCGCGAAGCCGTTGGCGGTTTCCTTGAAATCGGCCCACATGCCGATGCGGCGCTCGCTCGACTTCTTCTCGAGCGTGCGCACCCAGTCCATGTCGCGGTTGCGGTTGATCTCGAGGCCCTTGCGCAGGTCCTTGAACTCGCTGATGTCGTTCTTGGGGAACGCGCGCCAGATGCCTTTCTTGGCATGCACGCATTCCACGCGGTTGATGTGCACGCCCACCAGTTCCTTCTGCAGGTCGTAGTAGCACAGGCCGTCACCGTTGTGCAGTTCGATGTCCTTGTCGGCGGTTTCCAGCTCGAACCACTTGTCGCCCACCTGCGTGACCCAGCCGATGGAGCGGCCGGGCGTCTTGGGCGTGTCGAACGCGCCGATGTCGTCCTTGCGGCCGTTGACGAAATAGTCGGTGAACTCGCGGTTGAAGTTCTGGTCCGGATCGGGTTCGAAGAACAGTGTGGTGAGCCCCGAGGACGAGCGCGCCAGGGGCGCGTCCGAGAATTCGCGTTCCTCGATCACCTCGTCGAGCAGCTTGCGGTAGTGGGCCGTGATGTTCTTCACGTAGCCCATGTCCTTGTAGCGGCCCTCGATCTTGAAGCTGCGCACGCCCGCGTCGATCAGCGCGCGCAGGTTGTCGCTCTGGTTGTTGTCCTTCATCGACAGCACATGCTTTTCGTGCGCGATGATGCGGCCGCTCTGGTCCGTCACTTCATACGGCAGGCGGCAGGCCTGGTTGCAGTCGCCGCGATTGGCGCTGCGGCCGGTGTGCGCGTGGCTGATGAAGCACTGGCCCGAATAGGCCACGCACAGCGCGCCGTGCACGAAGAACTCGATGGTGGTGCGGCTCGGGTCGGTCGCCGCACGGATCGCCTCGATCTGCTGGAGATCGAGCTCGCGCGCCAGCACGATCTGGGACAGGCCCGCGTCCTGCAGAAAGCGCGCCTTCTCGGGCGTGCGGATGTCGGTCTGGGTGGACGCGTGCAGCTGGATCGGCGGCAGGTCGATCTCGAGCAGACCCATGTCCTGGATGATCAACGCGTCCGCTCCGGCCTCGTAGATCTGCCAGGCCATCTTGCGCGCGTCTTCGAGTTCGTCGTCGCGCAGAATGGTGTTGAGCGTGATGAAGATGCGGCTGCCGAAGCGGTGCGCATGCTTGATGAGCCGCTCCAGATCGCGCATGTCGTTGCCCGCCGTCGCGCGCGCGCCGAAGGCCGGACCGCCGATGTAGATGGCGTCGGCGCCGTGGTTGATGGCTTCGATCCCGATGTCGGCATCGCGGGCCGGGGAGAGCAGTTCGAGCTGGTGGGGCAGGAGAGACATAAGGGCGCGATTATCTCAGGATCGACCGGATTCCGGGGAGGGCGGGTGAATGCCCCGCTCCCATCCAGCATCAGCATTGCCAGAGCAGCTTGCCCAGACCGGGTTTCGTGCAGTCGCAGCGAAACACGTAGGCGCAGCCTCCGCCGAAGTTCATTTCCGTTGCGTGGTCCGGCCCTTCCTCCAGTTGCGCTGCCAATTGCATGGGTTTGCCGCAGGCGTCGCACTCAGGCGTCTCGTCATCTTGAAGCCACGAAGGCTCGCTGCCTATCTGGCCCAGCACGCGGCGGGGGGATTCGCCGCTCTCTTCGGCCCATTTTTGGCGGGCCTTGTCGTAGTCGGGCTCGGCGGACTCCACCAGCGTGGCCCCGTAGCGCGTGGCGCGGACGGTCTCGCCTTCTTCGGGGGGATCGACCAATTGGAGGTCACTCGCCGGCACCACCAGTACTTTGTTGCCGCCTTCGTTGGCATCCCATTCCTCGCACGCGCCGGGGTCGTTCTGGCACATGAAGACCAGCAACAAGGTCGAGTCGGCCTCGTTGCGCAACTGCCCCTGGAACTGCATGTTGCCGCTGCAGCAGGCGCAGGTCGGCCAGTCGAGCTGGCCCGCTGGCGCGCTGGGCATGCCGCCGAACATGGTCTGCTCCGTGGCCTGTTCGCCGGTTTCCGGGAGATTGATCATCAAAGTGGTCATGTTGGGTTCGTCGTTGCAGTGATAAAACAGCCCGAATGTTGATCGCGCCAGCATGCTATCGCCCAGCCGGAATAACCCGGTCCGGGAGGGGCGGATCAGCTTCCCGAGCGCGGACTGAAAGTGCGCGGAAACACCACCGCCGCGCTCCGGTCCGCAAGCCGGTAGCCCATGGCCGGGCGGTTGGATGTGCCCTCGACATGCCCGGCCTCCACCAGAAACTGCGCGGCCAGCATGCGGGTGCGAAAGCCGCTTTTGTCCACCGGGCGGCCGAGCACGGTCTCGTAGACCTGCTGCAGCTGGGGCAGGGTGAAGGGCTCGGCCAGCAGAAACGCGGGCAGCGAGGTGTATTCGACCTTGCCGCGCAGGCGCTCGACGGCGGCCTGCAGGATGTCGCCGTGATCGAAGGCGAGCTTCGGGCGGGCGAGCATCTCGTCGACCTCGAACCACGCCACGTCGGCCGCGTTCGCGCCCTTGGCGAGCGTGATGTCGGAGCTGGGAATCAGCGCGAAATACACATGCGTGGCCGACCAGCCGCGCGGATCGCGCGCCTTGCCGCCCCAACTGCCGAGCTGCTCCAGATAGGGGCTGTCGACGCTGGTCTTCTCCTTGAGCTTGCGGCGCGCGCAGGCCTCGAGGTCCGCATCCAGATCGACGTTCACAAACCCGCCGGGCAGCGCCCACAGCGCGGGAAACGGCTCCCTCTCGCCTTCGGGGCGCTGGACCAGCAGCACCTTCAACCGGGCATCCACGACGGAGAAGATCACCACGTCGACGGTGGTGAACGGACGCGGAAAGTCGGGCACGCCGTTGGTTTTTGCGCGAGGAACGGTAACGGTCATGCGGAGGCTCTTGACGACTGGGATATTGGGTTGTATTGTACAACTTGCTTTTTAGTTGCATTGAACAACTTATATCCGATTCAACAAGAAAACCAACAAGAGAAAGGGCGCAACATGACCCATACAAAGACAGAAATCCGCACGGTGGCCGATCTGCTCTCGCAGCTCAATGCGGGCCTGCGTCCCAAATACCTGTTTTTCTGGGGTCATCAACCCGAGAAAGATGGCTCCGTCGGCAAGGGCTGTTTCAGCCAGTGGTTCCATGCGGAATTCACCGTCGACGGTGAGCGCTATCCCACGGCCGAACACTTCATGATGGCCGAGAAGGCGCGCCTGTTCGGTGACGAGGAGGCGCGTGCGCAGGTGCTGCTCGCGGGGTCCCCGGCCAGCGCCAAGCAGCTGGGGCGCGGCGTGCGGCATTTCGATGAGGGGCGCTGGCATGCCGAACGCTTTGACATCGTTGTGAACGGCAACGTCGCCAAGTTCGGCCAGAACCCCGCGCTGCGCGACTATCTGCTGTGCACAGGCCATCGCGTGCTGGTCGAGGCCAGTCCGCGCGACCGCATTTGGGGCATCGGCATGGGCGCATCCAACCCCGACGCCGAACGTCCGCAGAACTGGCGCGGGCAGAACCTGCTCGGATTTGCACTGATGGCCGCGCGCGAGCGGCTGCGCAGTGAAGCCGGGCAATGACGAGGAATCCAACCATCAATGAACCACAAGAGGTGGAAACATGACCCAGACCATCACTCTCTACAGACCGACCGGCCCGCATGAACTCGCGCTGGTCGAGGCCTCGGGCTTCACCCAATGGCCACCGCGTCTGCCGGATCAGCCGATCTTCTATCCGGTGACCAACGAGCAATACGCCACCGAGATCGCGCGCGACTGGAACGTGCCGGCCAGCGGCAGCGGCTTCGTCACGCGGTTTGCGGTCCGCAAGTCGTTCATGGACCGCTATGCCGTGCAGCAGGTCGGCGCGGCGCACCACACGGAATGGTGGGTGCCGGCCGAAGAGCTTGCGGAACTCAATGCGAACATCGTCGGCCGCATCGAGGTGATCCGGCGGTTTCCGCAAGAGGAGGGAGGCCGCGATGCTTGAGACCGCTGCGCATCTCGCTCAGGCGGCGCGTTGGCCGGGGACGGGCGAGCATGTGCTCGCGCATTTCGACGATGCGTCGGTGATCATCTATCAGGCATATCGCCCGTCCATTGCCGATTTCGCGATCACGCATGGTCACTTCGGTGGGCCGGATTTCAGTTTCTCCCGCATGAGCTGGATAAAGCCCAATTTCCTCTGGATGATGTATCGCTGCGGCTGGTGCACCAAGCCGAGTCAGGAGAAGGTGCTTGGGCTGCGCATATCGCGGCCCTTCTTCGAGTCGCTGCTGCGGGCTGCGGTGGCATCGACTTTCGATCCGCAGCGGTTTGCGAGTCACGAGGCGTGGCAGCAGGCCGTGGCGGATTCCGACGTGCGCATGCAATGGGACCCGGACCACGCGCCCAGCGGAATGAAGCTGGCGCGGCGTGCCGTGCAGCTCGGCCTGCGCGGCGAGGCCTTGCACCGTTTTGCGGGCGACGAACTGCTGGAGGTCATCGACATGACGGACTTCGTGAACGCGCAGCGGCCGCACGCGCGGGATGATGAGCCGCTTCTGTTGACGCCGGTGGAGCGGGTCTATCCGTGGGATGGAGAGGCAAAGGGGTAAGGCACATGAGTGACGATGACATGCTCGATCGCTTTCACGGCGCGCTGCTGGGGCTCGCCTGTGGTGACGCGGTCGGCACGACCGTGGAGTTCCAGCCGCGCGGCAGCTTCACACCGGTGATCGACATGGTCGGCGGCGGGCCGTTTTCGCTCAAGGCCGGGCAGTGGACGGATGACACCTCGATGGCCTTGTGTCTGGCCGAGAGCCTGCTGACCAAGGGCACATGCGACCCGCATGACCAGATGACGCGGTATGCGAACTGGTACCAGTGGGGCTACTGGAGCTCGACCGGGCGCTGCTTTGACATCGGCATGGCGACACGCGCCGCCGTCGAGCAGTTTCTGCGGACGGGCGAGCCGCTGGCGGGAAGCGTCGATCCACAGAGCGCGGGCAATGGCTCGCTGATGCGGTTGGCGCCCGTGGCCATGCGGTACTGCGGCGACGAGGCGCTGGCGCAGGAGATGGCCGCGCTCAGTTCGCGCACCACGCACGGGGCTGCGGAATGTCTGGATGCCTGCCGCTTGTTCGCCGTGGCGCTGGGCCGGGCCCTGAGTGGTTGCAGCAAGCGCGAGGTGCTGGATCTGGCGGGGCTGAATTTCGCAAGCCCCAGGATTCAGCGGATCGCAGAGGGCAGCTATCTGGATAAGGGCCGGGACGAGATTCGCGGATCGGGCTATGTGGTCGAAAGCCTCGAAGCGGCGCTCTGGTGCTTTGCGCGGCGCGACAACGTCTGGGATGCGGTGCTCGATGGGGCCAACCTCGGCGACGACGCGGACACCACCGCCGCGATCACCGGCCAGATCGCCGGTGCGATGTGGGGCGCGCGCAGCCTGCCGTCGACATGGCTGGCGCGCCTTTGCATGGCGGACGATATCCGTGATCTGGCGACGCGGCTGTTCGAGGCCAGCCGGAGCAGGCGCTGAAACGCTCGCGGAATCGTTCGCCGATGGGCGCGGTGCTTGCGCTACAGTGAGCGCCTTGTCCGTGCGGAGGGTTGATCAGATGCGATTTGGTTTTGGATTGGTGGGGCTGCTGGTGGCGCTCGCGATTGTCGGCGTGCTCGTCAAAAAGCAGATCAGCGCGACCAAAGTGGCCGTGCCTGCATCGGTTGCCGCTCCGGCCCATGGCGCGAGCGCGCCGCAGAACGTGCGCGAGCAGAGCCAGCAATTGCAGGAGCAGTTCAAGCAGCAGCTCGACTCGGCGCTGCAACAGGGGCAGGAACGCCTCGACAAGGAAGCGCAATAAGCATGGCGACGACGGTGACCATCGGCAGCCCGTGCGAGAACGACGAGCAGGGCATGCGCCTTGCGCTGGCGCTGGCGCGCGAGGCAGCGGCCGAGGGCGAGGTGCCCGTGGGCGCGGTACTGGTGCGCGATGGCAGGGTGCTTTCCACGGGGCGCAACGCGCCGATCGCGCAGCACGATCCCACGGCCCATGCGGAGCTGGCGGCGCTGCGGTCCGCGGCGCGGGCGCTGGGCAATTACCGGCTTGACGACTGCACGCTGTATGTGACGCTCGAACCTTGCCCCATGTGCGCCGGGGCCATGCTGCACGCCCGCTTGCCGCGCGTGGTGTTCGGCGCGGCGGACGCCAAGACGGGCGCCGCGGGATCGGTGGTCGATCTGTTTGCCGAGCCCTTGCTCAATCACCAGACGGAGATTCAGGGGGGCGTGCTTGCCGATGAATGCGGCATGGCGCTGAGCGAGTTTTTCCGGCAGCGGCGCAGCGAGCAGAAGGCGGAAAAGCGGCTGGCGCATCCGCTGCGTGAAGACGCCTTGCGTACGCCGGACAAGGCCTTTGCACAGTCCGCCGGGGAAGCATTTCCATGGGCACCGCGCTATGTCAGCGATCTTCCGGCGCTCGATGGTCTGCGCCTGCACTATCTCGATGAAGGCCCTCCAACGGATGCGTCGCGCACCTGGCTGCTGGTGCATGGATTGCCGGGCTGGAGCCAGGAATTCCGCACGATGATTACCACGTTGCTGGCAGCGGGTGATCGCGTGATCGCCGTGGATCTGCCGGGCTTTGGCCGAAGCGACAAGCCCAAGAAGGAGGGCGCCCACAGCGAGCGCTGGCATGCGCGGGTGATCCAGGAGCTCGTTGATCGACTCGATGCGCGGGGCATTGTGCTGGTCACGCAGGGGCTGGGCGGGCTGATTGGATTTGGTGTTCCGTTGGCGGCACCCGAGCGGTTTGCGGGCCTGTTGACCATCAATGCCTGGCTGCCGGATGCGACGGTGCCAGCGCCCAATGCCTTGCAGAAATGGATCGACCCCATCGCGCGCAAGCCGAGGCTGCCGCTGGGTGAGCACATGGCGCGGGCATCACGCAATGGCGCAGCGGAGGATGCGGTGTGGTGGGACGCGCCATTTAAGGACGCCGGATACCGCGCCGCTCTGCGCGCGTTCGCGGGATTCGTCCTGTCGCCGCAGGACCCCGAATGGGTCCGCGAGGTGCAGGACTTCTGGCGCGAGCGGTGGCGCGGAAAGTCGTTGGTGATCTCCGGCGGCGCTGACCTTGTCGTCGATCGCAATGCGGCCGACAGACTGCGTCAGAACCTGCACGGCGCGGGCGACGTGGTGGTGATTCCCGAGTTGGGGCATTTCATTTCGCGGCATGGAGCCGACGTGGCCTTGCGTGCTGTGGAATACTTCAGCCCATTCTGAGAATCCCATCACGCTCTGACCGCAGTCGAACCTGCGGTCTTCACATTTCTGACCACTGCCGACGCGGTGGTCTCCCTACTACATTCGGAGCAGGCGCAGCGCGCGCCTGATGACAGCCTTGGCCACCAAACAAAAAGCGGTTCACGAACACGACCATGACGCGCATGCCCACGACGCGCATGACCATGGGCATCACGGCCACGCGGCCTGCGATCACAACCATGGCCCGCAGCACATCTACATTTATTCGCCTTCCAGCGCGGTGCTCGACAAGGCCGCGTTCCGCCGTGGCGTCGCGCGCCTGAAGGCCATGGGCCACGAGGTCGAGATCGATCAGGATGCGCTCGCGCGCAGCACGCGCTTTGCGGGCGACGATGAAACCCGTCTCGCTGCCATTCACCGCGCAGCCGCCAGCGGCGCGGATGTGGCGATGATTGGACGCGGTGGCTACGGCCTCTCGCGCATTCTTCCGGGCATCAAGTACAAGGCCGTCGCCAAGGCCGTGGAAAAGGGCATGCGCTTCATCGGACAGAGCGACTTCACCGCCTTCCAGAACGCGGTGCTCGCGCAGACCGGTGCGACCACCTGGTCCGGCCCCTCGCTGATCGCCGATCTGGGTGTGGAGGGCGAGCCCGATGACATCATGCTCGCCTGCCTCGATGACCTGTTCACCGGCCACGGCGAAGGCAGCGGCTGGCGCATGGGCCACGAAAAGCCTCTGGCGAACGGCAAACCCGCCGTGCCCGATGTCTACTTCAAGAACGCCACGCTCTGGGGCGGCAACATGGCCATGCTGTGCTCGCTGCTCGGCACGCCGTACTTCCCGCAGATCAAGGGCGGCATTCTGTTCCTAGAAGACGTGGCCGAACATCCCTACCGCGTAGAGCGCATGTTCGCGCAGCTGCTGCAGGCGGGCGTGCTCAAGAACCAGAAGGCCATCATCATGGGCCAGTTCACCGGCTACCGCCTGGCACCGCACGACAAGGGCTACAAGATGCAGACCGCCATCGACTGGCTGCGCTCGCAGATCAAGGCTCCCGTGCTGACCAATCTGCCGTTCGGGCATGTGGCGACCAAGGTGCTGCTGCCGGTGGGTGCGCAGGTGTCGCTGTCGGTGGAGGGGCGTGATGCGCTGATCTACTGGGGGCATGCGCACTAAGCTCCTAAGCTCCGATTGGGTGCTTATTTTGCGGTGAGATCAAATTTTGGTGGTCGCACTGTTCGAAGCTCAAGTTCTGCCAGCGGTAGAACATGACTCGTATATGTGGCGGCATCGAAGTAAGCCAAATGGCTTTGTGACGACGCCAAGAAGTATCCTTGGCCAATTTCTTTCTCATGTTTGAGAACTTTGATGCAATTGGTACGAGATTTCTCGCAGCCCTTATAGAAATCACGATAGTCGGATTGGAAAATCTCTTCACCAATTGCTTTTCCAAGTCTTGCTGGCACGCCTGTGAATACATAGATTGCCAGCGTCAGTGGAATAAGTGAGGCGGCAATTGCCCCGCTGAATGCCATAACCTGAAGCAGTCGTTTGAGCCATCGGGGCCACAAATAGGCTCTTTGCTTTGATTGCGTGGATGGTTCAAGCGGAAGTTTTAGGATCCACAGATATAGCAAGAATAGGGCAACGCTCGCGGCTGTCCATAAGGCGTTCTTGAATGACAATACCAGCAACATCGCTGTCCCGCGCCAAATTGCGTAGTAGCCGTTGATGATGAGCCAATCCGTAGCTTTCGGGAACTGTTCCGCATTTACGCCCCATGCTTCAAGGTAAGCGGTATATACGGTAAATCCCAGTAAATGAAGAAGTACCGCGGCTGCACCAACAGAGATTGTTGCAGCGGTAAGAAGTCCTTTAGTTGTCAGGCGACGCGGTGGGTTGGAGGATGGGGTAGATGCATTCATTGCGACTCTTATTGGGGTTGTTTTGCAATAGCTGTGATTCTCAATGCCTCCTTATCTTTTAGCACACGTCGCGCACTCTCCACCACCTTGTGAATCAACCCCAGCCGTGCCGATGACCGCAGCCACATCACCCCGAATCTGCGGGATTGGGTGAATTCGGGCAGGGGCAGGCGCACCAGGCTCTGGCCGTCCGGCAGGTTGAGGGCGGTGTCGGGCACCAGTGCCACGCCGAGGCCACGGTCCACCATCATCGCGATGGCGACCAGCGAACTCAGTTCAAACCGCTCCTTGGGTGCGATGTGGGCGGTGCGCAGGTAACGATCGACCATCTGGCCGCCGCCGAGGTTGCGGTCATAGCGGATCAGTGGCTGGGTGCGCAGCAACTCGTGCGGTGCAAGATGGGCGAGGTGCCGGGGGGCCAGCAGGATCAGCGGTTCCTCGCGCAACTGGGTCCAGTCGAAGGTCTTGGCAAGCGGAAATGAGGGATAAAGGCAGACGGCGGCATCGATGTCGCCTTGCTGCACGGCCTCGTAGAGCTGATGGGTCGTGGCTGACTGCAGGAACACCTTGACCTCGGGGCACTGCTTGACGAAGTCCGCGAGGATGTCGGGCAGCAGGCTGTGCAGGGCGGTGTTGATGGTGCCGATGACCAGTTCGCCGCGCGTGCCGTCGTCGTTGACCAGCGTGTGGGCGTTGGCCAGTTCGCGCAGCAGGGTGGGTGCGCTTTGCGTCAGGCGGTGGCCTGCGGGCGTGGGCACGACGGTGCGTCCCGCGCGGGCGAGCAGCGGTGTCTTGAACTCTTTTTCGAGAATGCGCATCTGCTGCGCTACGGCGGCCGCCGTGATGTGCAGGCGTCGTGCGGCTTCAGCCATTGAGCCGGTTTCCACGACCAGCATGAAGCTTTGAAGGTAACTGGTTTCCATGCGGTCAATGGATCAGGGTTAACGCTGAAAAGATAGATTTTCTTTTGTCTGAACCAATGTTAGCTGTATTTTTCAGGGCGCGGGCTGAATCCACAATGGCGGTATGAGAAGCAAATTGTTTGTTCCGGGCTCGCGGCCCGAACTGTTCGAGAAAGCGCTGGCGAGTGCGGCCGACAGTCTGTCGTTCGATCTGGAAGACGCCGTGGCAGAGTCGCGCAAGAACGAAGCGCGTGGACTGCTGCGGGACTTTCTGGTCAGCGATGCTTCGCGTGCCCATGCCAAGACCGTCATCGTGCGGGTCAACGCGATGGACACGCCGCACTTCGCACAGGACGTGGCCGAGGTGGTGCGCGAGGGCGTGCAACTGATCAATCTGCCCAAGCCCGAGAGCCCGGAGCATGTGGTGGCCGCCGCGCATGCGGTGGCCGATGCTGCGCGTGCCAACGGCGTGACGCAGGCACCGGGGCTGCTGCTCAATATGGAGACGCCGAAGTCGCTGCGCATCGGCGCGGCGCTGGCGCTCGCGCACCCAAGCGTGAAGGGGCTGCAGCTCGGTCTGGGCGATCTGTTCGAGCCGTATGGCATTCATCGCCGCGAGCCGTCCGCGATTGCGCAGGCGCTGTTTGCGGTGCGCATGGCGGCTGCGGAGGCCGACGTCTGGGCGTATGACGGCGCGTTCGCGAACATCAAGGATGTCGATGGGTTCCGTGCCGAATGCGAGCTGTCGCGGCGCATGGGATTTCTCGGCAAGACCTGCATTCATCCCAGCCAGATCGCGATTGCGAACGAGGTGTTTCAGCCTTCGCCGAAGGAAATCGACGAGGCGCTCAAGGTCGTCGAGGCGGCGCGCAACGCCGATCAGAACGCCTTGGGTGCTTATGTGGTGGATGGAAAGATGATCGACAGGCCGTTCGTGCTGCGTGCCGAGGCCATCGTGAAGAGCGCGCGGGCGCTGGGGTTGATCGCAAGCAACTGATGCGCGGTCGATTTGATTTTTGAAAATGCCAACAACGAATTGAGCAGGAGACTGTGATGACCATTCAAACCAAGCTGTCCTTCGCGCGCCGCCATGTTGCGGTCGCTGCACTGGCTTTCACCGCCGTCGCCACCATGGGTGCAGCCCCCGCGCTGGCATCCGACGCGGCTTATCCGAGCAAGCCGATCACGATGATCGTGCCTTATCCGCCAGGCGGCTCCAATGACGTGTTCGCACGCCAGATCGCCAAGGAGATCGGCGACATCCTCAAGCAGCCCATCATCGTTGACAACCGTCCCGGCGCGAGCGGCAACACTGGCACGGCTTTCGTGACCAAGGCTGCACCCGATGGCTACACGCTCGTCGCGGTGTCGTCGAGCATGACGACCAACGCCGGCGTGCAGCCGAAGATGCCGTTCGATCCGGTGAAGAACCTCGCTCCGATCGCGATGTTCGCCAAGGGGCCGATGGTGGTCGCGGTGAACAACGAGTTCCCGGCAAGCAACCCGACCGAGCTGATCAAGGCGATCAAGGCCCAGCCCGGCAAGTTCAACTACGCCACGTCCGGTACGGGCAGCGTGAACCACATGGCCACGGAGTATCTGCGTTCGATGGTCCCGGGCTTCGACATCACCCACGTGCCCTACAAGGGCCAGGGGCCGGCGGTGACCGACGTGATCGGCAATCAGGTGCAGATGCTGATCTCGAGCGGTCCGTCGATTCTGCCGATGATCCGCAACGGCAAGCTCAAGGCCGTCGGCATCACCAGCCTCAAGCCAAGCCCGATTGCCCCCGAGCTGACGCCGATGGCCACGGCCGTGCCGGGCTATGAGTTCGATCTGTGGTGGGGCATGCTGGCACCCGCAGGCACGCCCGCCAGCATCGTGAACACGCTCAACAAGGCCGTGAATCAGGCGCTTGCCAAGCAGGAACTCAAGGACCAGTTCCTGAGGGAGGGCGCCATCGTGACGCCGATCACGCCAGCGCAGTTCGGCGACGTGGTCAAGGGCGATGTCGAGCGCTGGAAGAAGCTCGCGAAAGAACGCAACATCGTCGCGGATTGATCCGCGAACCCGGAAAGTCTGAATCATGAGCTTTGCTCCAACTGAACGCAAAGGACCCATGGGTCCGCTCAGCGGCGTGCGCGTGCTTGACCTGAGTGCCTACATTGCCGGGCCTTACGGCTGCTCCCTGCTGGCGGATCAGGGTGCGGAGGTTATCAAGGTCGAGCCCCCGGTGGGCGATAACCTGCGCAAATATCCATCGACTCTGGAGGCTGAAAGCCGCGCGTTTGTTGGCGTGAACCGCAGCAAGTGGGGCATGGTGCTCGATTTGAAGCAGGAGGCAGATCACGCGGTGCTGATGCGTCTGGTGCGCGACGCCGATGTACTGGTCCACAACTTTCGCCCTGGAGTGCCGGAGCGTCTGGGAATCGGCTTTGAGCAGCTGGCGCTGATCAATCCGCGTCTCGTCTATTGCAGCGTGACGGGTTATGGCGGCAAGGGGCCGCTCAAGGCCAAGGCCGGTTACGACCAGGTGCTGCAGACCATGACGGGCATGTGCAGCATGCAGGGCAAGGCGGGAGGGCCCCCGGAAATTCTGTACGGCTCGGTGGTCGACTATTACGCTTCTGCCCTGGTGGCGGGCGGTGTGGCATCGGCGCTCTATGAGCGGGAGAAAAGCGGACTGGGCCAGCATGTGGGCGTGTCGCTGCTGCGCGCGGCGTTGACCATGCAATCCGCACGCCTGATCTGGGCCGAAGGCGAGCCGCGCGAAGTGGGGCGCGACATGCGCTCGGGCGGCATCACCGGCATCCATCCGACAAAGAGCGGCTACATCTATCTCTCGGCGAACACCCAGCATTTCTGGGCAGCGCTCTGCGCGAAGACGGGCCTTGCCGAGATCGCGGCCAACGAGCGCTACGACTCGGTGCGCAAGCGTGCCCAGCACAAGGACGAACTCGTTCCCAAGCTGCGCGAGGCGCTCGCGGCGCACACGGCTCTGGAGTGGGAGTCCATCTTCGGCGAGGAAGTCCCCTGCGCGGCGGCCCGCACCGTCGAGGACATGTTCGACAACCCGCAGGTGCAGGCGGAGGCCATGATCGCCACGTTCGAGCACCCGACGCTTGGCAGCTATCGGGGCTTTACACGGGCCGTCGAATTCGACCGTACGCCGGGCCCGGAGCCTTTCGCGGCGCCGGTTCTGGGGCAGCACACCGAGGCGCTCAAGACCCGGGTCGGGCAGTAAAAATGAATTTCGAGAGCCAATGCGAGCCTCTCGGATTTCAATCTGCGCGAAAATGCGCGGTTCTTCTAATACCAAGGGATCGCAGCCATGGGCGCGCAATGGAAAGCTAAAGGCAAGGCGCTGGTCGCCGATGCCAAGGGAAAACTGTTCGGCAAACTCGTCAAGGAAATCACCGTCGCCGCACGGGCCGGTGGCGATCCCGGCAGCAATGCCGCTTTGCGCATGGCGGTGGACGCCGCCCGCAAGGCTTCCATGCCCAAGGACACGCTGGAGCGTGCGATCAAGAAGGGTTCGGGCGTCGGCGCGGATGCCGTGAACTACGAGCGCGTGGTGTTCGAGGGCTATGCCCCGCATCGCGTGCCGGTGATGGTCGAGTGTCTGACCGACAACCCCAACCGCACGGCTCCCAACATGCGCGTGCTGTTCCGCAAGGGCCAGATGAGCGCCGTGGCGTGGGATTTTGACCATGTGGGCATGATCGAGGGCGAGGCGGCCAGCGCCGATGCCGACATGGAAATGGCGGCCATCGAGGCAGGCGCACAGGATTTCGAGGCGGGCGACGAGGAGGGCGTGACGCTGTTCATCACCGATGCCACGGATCTGGATCTGGTCAGCAAGGCGTTGCCCGCGCAGGGCGTGAAGGTGCTGTCGGCCAAGCTCGGCTACAAGGCCAAGAACCCGATCAGCGCGGCCTCGCTGAGCGCCGAAGCCATGGAAGAGGTGCAGGCGTTTCTGGCCGGCCTCGAGAACGACGACGACACGCAGCACGTGTACGCCGGTCTGGTGGACTGATCCTTTTTCCCCGCCGATTCGCTCAAGGCAACGACATGGGCCGCCCCAGCCTCGCGTGGACCGACGAGATGCTTGCGCTCTTGGGCACGGACAAGGATTCCGTGCTTGCGGAGCGCTGGGGCACGACGGCCAAGACGGTGAATCTCAAGCGCAATGCGCTCGGCATTTCCGCATTCGGGCATGTGCTCTGGACCGGGGAGATGCTGGCCTGCCTTGGCAAGGAGGTCGATGCCGAGCTGGCCCGGCGCTTCGGCATCAGCAAGGCCAGCGTGATCGCCAAGCGGCAGGAACTGTCGATTGCCCCCGCCGTGGCTTCGGGTGCGGTGCCATCGACTTCGCACGCATCCCGTTTTGAATGGACGCCCAAGGCCGTGGCGTTGCTCGGTACGCAGTCGGACGCCAAGGTGGCCGCATTGCTGGGACTGTCCCGGCTGACGGTCTACAACGCGCGTGTCTCGCGTGGGATCGCTCCGGGGCGTTCCGCGAAAAGCGAGGGCGGTGACGTCACAGGCTGAGCTGCCAGGTCCCCAGTTGGAAAAGCATTCCATGGGACAGCACCAGATGGATCAATAGCATGGGAGCGGGCGGTCGAAGCGAGGTCGGGGGAAAAGAGACGGGTTCAGGAGGCCGTGGGCCTCTTGCACGGAAACCCGGAATTATCGATCAAAGCCTGTTGCGTCATTGAGTCATATGCGCCCGCAGTCTGCGGCATTTGTAAATATCCATTCCGCAAAGACCAATTCGGTTGACAATTGATGTCACAGTGCCAATGTGACAGAACGCTGTTTCCTTGGCATTATGCCGATAATCGGTTTGCAATCGTGATTGATAAATCACATTCACCAAGTGGAGTCAGCCATGACTCCTGTCGTGTCTGATCACAAGGAAGAGGGGAATTCGTGACGCGTGCCAACGCCCGCAAAGGGTCAGCATTGTGACTGGAGCGCAGACAACCGTCGTTTTTGCCGACATCGTGGGCAGCACGTCATTGTATGAAACGCTTGGCAATGAGCGCGCAGCGCTCATGGTGACCGAGGTCGTGCAGTGGATGGCCGCGCGCATCGAGGCGGAGGGCGGCCGGGTGGTCAAGACGCTGGGCGACGGAGTGATGGCGCTGTTCGCCGATCCGTCCGTCGCCGTCAGCGGCATGCTCAACGTGATGCGCGAGCACCGCGAGCGGATTGCCGAGCCGGTCCACACCATCAATCCCGATGTGCGCGTGGGCCTGGACTGCGGCGAGGTGCTCGACGTGGGCGGCGACTGCTATGGCGACGCGGTCAATACCGCCGCACGTCTGTGTGACCGTGCGGCGGCAGGCGAGATCTGGGCAACCGAGGCGGTGGTCAACGTTACGGGCGACAACATGCCGAACGCGCGCTTTGTGCGCCTTGGGCATCTCAAGGTGCGCGGCAAGGCGGAGCCGCTTCTGATGTACCAGATCGAATGGCGGCAGGACGAGGGCGCCGACATGCTCACGCAGCAGGGCGGTCTCACCGAGTTCGGCGCGGTCACGGCGACGTCGCCGCTGCAGATCCAGTTCTCGTGGGGGCGCGCGCACATGCAGTTCCGCTCCACTGAAGTGCCGGTGAATGTGGGGCGTTCGAGCGAGGCCCATCTCTACATCGACGACCAGCGCGTCTCGCGCCTGCATGCGCGCATCGATTGGGTCGAAGGCGCGTTCGTGCTGACCGATCTGAGCACCTTCGGCACCTGGGTGCGGTTTGACGGCAGCGACACGCCGATCCAGTTGCGCCGCGACAGTTGCATTCTTCATGGCAATGGCGAGCTCGCGCTCAGCCTGCCGTTCAGCGCGGAAGACGCGCCTCGCATCGCCTTCCACGTGACGGGCACGAATCTGCGCTTCGGCGAGGGCATGGGTTCGCGCTGAGGGCGTTCCACCCGCCTCGTTTTTGACGCGCCTTCATCCTACAAGGCGCAAGCCGTCCACCCGGTTAGGGTAACGCGTCACTTCAAAGGGAGACGCACATGGTCACGGCGACACACACCTCGCGCTCGGGTCTGGATTCCGCTTTGCTGCTGGTGGCCCGGTTGCTGCTGGCCTATTTGTTTCTGCCTGCCGGAATCGGCAAGATCACGGGCTTTGAAGGTACGGTTGGTTACATTGCTTCCCAGGGTTTACCCGTTCCCCAATTGCTGGCTGCGGCGGCCATCGTTGCGGAAGTGGGCGGTGGGCTGGCGTTGATTCTGGGCTTTCAGACGCGTCTCGTGTCCTGGGGGCTGGCATTTTTCACGCTGATGGCGGCCTGTCTGTTCCACAACTACTGGACGGTGACGGGCGCGCAGGCAGCCACGCAGCAGCTCCTGTTCAACAAGAATCTGGGTGTGGTCGGCGGGCTGCTGGCCTTGTCCGTGGCGGGCGCGGGTGCGTGGAGCATGGATGGCAAACGGGTCGGCTACTGAACCCTTTGCGGTGAATGGCGGCATCAACGAGAGAGGACACAAAGATGATCGAACTTGAACGCATCGCGGGCACGCCGATGGCGGCCGAACTGCGCATTCGCGAGCATGTGCTGCGCGTCGATGCGCCGCCCAAGGAGGGCGGCGAGGACACGGGCCCCGAGCCGCATGATCTCTACGATGCGGCGCTGGCTTCCTGCAAGGCGCTCACGGTGCTTTGGTACGCGCGCCACAAGGGCTGGACGATCAACGGCCTCACGACGCAGGTGGAGCGTGATGCGGGTGCGGAGCGCTCGGGAACGTACCGCCTGGCCGTGCGCATGCAGGTCGATGCGGACCTGAGCGACGCCCAGTGGGCCGAGCTGCAGCGCGCCGCCGGGAACTGCCCGATCCACAAACTCATGACCAAGGTGACCACCGAAATCTCGACCGAGGTTGCGCATGGCCACAGTGGTTGATCTCTCGCCTGAGCATTCACCATGATGATGAACGGTCCTACCTCGCTGCGTCTGTCGGGACATGTGAAAGACCTCGGCGGAGGCTTCGTCGTGCGCCGCATGCTGCCCTCGCTGCAATGCCGGGCCATCGGGCCGTTCGTGTTCTTTGATCACTTCGGGCCGGTGGCGGTCACGCCGCAGTCGCAGATCGACGTGCGGCCGCATCCGCACATCGGGCTGGCGACGGTGACCTATCTGTTTGAGGGCGCGATGATGCATCGCGACAGCCTTGGCTCCGAGCAGCTCATCGAGCCCGGCGCGATCAACTGGATGACGGCGGGGCGCGGCATCGTGCATTCGGAGCGCAAGCCACAGCACCTCGCCGCGGCCAGCTACACCAACCATGGCATCCAGCTCTGGGCCGCCTTGCCGCTGTCGGACGAGCAGATGCAGCCCTCGTTCACCCACACGCCCGCTTCGCGCATTCCGCAGTTGAAGGTGGATGACGCCCAGGTGCGGGTGCTCATCGGATCGGCCTTCGATCACCGTTCGCCCGTGAAGACGCTGACCGAGACGCTGTATCTCGACATCGTGCTCCAGGCGGGCGGAGGGATCGAGCTTCCCGTCAGCCTCAACGAGACCGCCATCTACACCGTGGACAACGACGCGATGCTTGGCCGCGAATTCATTCCGCGCCACACGCTCGCGGTGCTCGATCCGCACCATGTCTCGCAGATCGAGAACGCCTCGCGCACCGACACCGTGCGGCTGATCGTCATCGGCGGCATGCGGCTCGATGCACCGCGCCATCTGTGGTGGAACTTCGTGGCGAGCGACACGGCGCTCATCGAGCGCGCGGCGCAGCGCTGGGAGGACCGCACCATGGGCAGCGTGCCCGGCGACGAAGAGTTCATTGCGCTGCCGGAGCGCTACGTTCGCCGCCGTTGATCTGTCGTCCTATTTGCTCTCGTCGGCGACTGCGGCGGGCGTCTCGCTGTGCATCCGGGGAACGCTGCTCAGATCGACCCCGAGCGCCTCGCGTCTGTCGAACACGAAGCAGCCGCCGCTGTAGTGCGAGCCATCGGTCAGCTCGAAATATTTGAGGATGCCGCCTTCGAGCTGGTAGACGTTGTCGATGCCTTCGTTCTGCATGAGGATGGCGGCCTTCTCGCAGCGGATGCCGCCGGTGCAGAAGCTCACCACCGTCTTGCCCTCGAACTCGGCCTTGTTGGCGCGCAGGGCGTCCGGGAACTCGGTGAACTTGGTGATGCGCCAGTCGATGGCGTTGTCGAAGGTGCCCTCGTCGACTTCGAAATCATTGCGCGTGTCGAGCGTGACCACGGGGCGGCCCGCGTCGTCGTGTCCGGCTTCCAGCCAGCGGCGCAGCGTCTCGGGCGTGACGGCCGGCGCGCGTCCGGATGCGGGGCGGATCGTCGGCATGTTCATGCGGATGATCTCGTTCTTCACCTTCACCAGCATCTTGCGGAACGGCTGCTGGTCGGACCAGCTTTCCTTGGGCTCGAGCGACGCGAAACGCGCGTCCTGCTTGAGCTCTGCAATGAAGCCGCGCACCTCGTCGGCACCGCCGGCCAGGAACATGTTGATGCCTTCTTCGGCGATGAGGATCGTGCCCTTGAGTCCGGCGTTCACCGCACGCTCATGCAGCACGTCGCGCAGCGCGGCGGCATCGGGCAGGGGGGTGAACAGATAGGTGGAGATATTCAATACCGGATTCACGGCGGGGTCCAAAAAAGAGTGGTGACAGACAACGGCGGCGGGGCGCAATTATCCTTCAGCGCGCTTGCGCAGGGCGGCCAGCGTTTCGGTATCCGTACGGTAGAGCGCGAGATTCGCGTCTCCCGTCAGTGCGCCGGCGCGCTCGATGCGCTGCTCGACCGGCAGCTTGAGGCCGCTGAGAATCAGCATGCCGCCACGTTTTTGCATCTGCGCGCGCAGGCGCTGGAAGGTCTCCACGCCGGTGATGTCGATGCGGTTGATCGGTGAGGCGAAGATGCACACGTCGCGCAGATCGGGGCGCTTTTGCAGCTCGCTCGTGACGCGGCGCTCGAGCGACGCGGCGCTTGCGAAGTCCAGTTCCGCATCCATGCGCAGGGCCAGCAGATGCGGCGCGAGCACCGGCAACTGCCACAGATGGCGGTCGCGCAGGCTGCCGTCGGGATGCTCGCCGACCTCGATGATGCGCGGATGCATGCGCTGGTAGAGAAAGAAGCACAGGTTGGCGACCACCCCCACGAGCACGCCCCAATAGATGCGCGGCGCGGTGGCGATGGTGATCACGAAGGTGACGATGCCGATGCCGGCCTCCACGCGCGAGATCTTCCACAGGCGCAGCAGCTCGCCCGGCTTGAAGAGGCCGGTCACGGCGGTCACGACCACGGCGGCCAGCACGGCGTCGGGCACATGGTAGAGCTCGGGCATCAGCCACAGCAGCGCCACCAGCACCAGCGCGGTGGCGAACAGGTTGGCCCAGCCGGTCTGCGCGCCCGCATACATGTTGAGCGCCGAGCGGGAGAACGATGCGCTGGTCGCGAAACCGCCCGAGAAGCCGGAGCTGATCTTGGCCAGACCCTGCGCGATCAGGTCCTGGTTTTCATTCCACAGCGTGCCTTCGCGCTGGTGCTCGATCTTGGCGCTGGACGCGGTTTCGAGAAAGCTCACGAGCGCCACCATCATCACCGGCAGAATCAGCGCGCCGAACTCGTCGAAGCTGAGCCAGCCGGGCAGATAGAGACTCGGAAAGCCCGAGGGCAGGTGGCCGATCACGTCCCCGCCCCGGTCCGCAAAGCCGATGCTCCAGCTGATGAGGCCCGCGCCGGTGATCACGAGAATCGCACCGGGAAAGGTCGGGCGGATCTTCTTGGTGAGCGACAGCGCGATCACGCTGCCGATGCCGAAGGCCAGTGCGGTGTAGTCGAAATGATGGATCGACGGATTGCTGAAAAACGCGTGCCACGAGGTGCGCATGCCGAGCAGGGCGGGCAGTTGCGACAGCAGGATCAGCAGCGCCGCAGCCTGCGTGAAGCCGGTGAGCACGGGCGAGGTGATCAGGCTCACGAGCCAGCCAAAGCGCACCAGTCCGACCACCGCCTGCAGCAGACCCGAGAGAATTGCGAGCCACACGGCAAGCGACACCCAATGGGCGCTGCCGGGCTCGGCCATGCCGGTGAGCGAGGCCCCGATTAGCAGGCTGGTGAGCGCCGTGGGGCCGACGCCCAGACGCGTCGATGAACTGAACAGCACGGCGACGATGGCCGGAATCAGCGATGCGTAGATGCCCGTGACCAGCGGCATGCCCGCAAGCGCCGCATACGCCACGCCCTGCGGCACCAGCATCAGGCCGACGGTCATGCCGGCGATGAATTCACCTTTGAGCAGGTTCTTGGTGGGGCGGGGCCAATTGAGGAACGGCAGCCATTGGCGCAGGGTGTGCAGGTTCATTGCGGATGATTGTCTCTGTAGTCTTCGTGAGATGCCATGGGTGCAAGGAATTGTCCTACAAGGATAGTTGTAACACGCGAACCCATGTCCGGCGCGGCGCGGCCTAAAGTGAAGGCTTCCTCATACAGACAGAGAGGTGTCTCTCCATGAAGTTCGCAAGCATGACCGAAGATCGCACATTCCTGACGCGTGGCGCCGCCGTGGCGTTGGCAGCCGCTCTCACCATGGGCCTTGCCGCCTGCGACAAGCAGCCGGGTGAGCCGACCGCAGGCCAGAAGCTCGACACGGCCGTGGCGAAGACCGAGGCCGCCGCCGACGAGGCCAAGCAAAAGATGGAAGCCGCCGCTGACGACGCGAAGGTGAAGATGGAAGCCGCCGCGAAGGATGCGAGCCAGGCTGCCCAGAACGCCGCCAGCACGGCCGGTGCCGCGCTGGACGATACGGCAGTCACGACCAAGGTGAAGGCCGCGTTCGCATCTGACCCGAACCTGAGCGCGGTGCTGATCTCCGTCGACACGAAGGATGGCGTGGTCAAGCTCTCGGGCCCGGTGAAGACGGCCGATGACGCGATCCATGCCGGCAGGCTGGCGCAGGCCGTCGAGGGCGTGAAGAGCGTCGTCAACGAGCTCAAGCCAAGCAACGGTTGAGTATTTTCCCAGTGAGGCGGCGCCCGGTCCGTGCGGGCGCTACCATCGGGGGATGACTCAAGCGCCATCCTCCCAAGACATCGTCACCGACCTGATTCACCATGGCTACGAAGCGCCCGGCGGTTTCGCCGCGCCGCAGCCACCGGTCTGCAAGGCCTCGACCGTGTTCTTCCCCAATGTCGCGGCGATGCGCGACTTCGACTGGAAGGACAAGTCCGCCTACACCTACGGCCTGCATGGCACGCCGACAAGTTATGTGCTCGAGGAGCGCATCGCTGCGCTGGAAGGCGGCCTGCAGTGCCTGCTGGTGCCCAGCGGCCTCGCCGCCATCGCGACGGTGTCGCTGTCGCTGCTCAAGCAGGGCGACGAGGTTCTCATTCCCGACAACGCCTACGGCCCGAACAAGGCGCTGGCCGAGGTGGAGCTCAAGCACTTCGGCATCAGCCACCGCTATTTCGATCCGCTGAACCCCGCCGATCTCGAGGCCAAGATCACGCCTGCGACCAAGCTGGTGTGGCTTGAGGCGCCGGGCTCCGTCACGCTCGAGTTCCCCGATCTGCTGGCGCAGGTGCGCATCTGCCGCGACCGCAAGCTGCTGTGCGTGCTCGACAACACCTGGGGCGCGGGCCTTGCGTTTCCGGCCTTTGATCTGCTGCGTGATGGCGGCAGCCTCGGCGTCGACGTATCGGTGCACGCGCTCACCAAGTATCCGAGCGGTGGGGGTGATGTGCTGATGGGTGGCATCACCACGCGCGATCTTTCGGTGCACATGAAGCTCAAGCTCACCCACATGCGCATCGGCTTCGGCGTGGGCATGAACGACGTGGAAGCCGTGCTGCGTTCGCTGCCGAGCATGGCCCTGCGTTATCACGCGCACGACAAGGTGGCCCGCGAACTCGCGCAGTGGATGGGCACGCAAACTGCGGTGGTGCAGGTGCTGCATCCGGCGCTGGCCGGATCTCCGGGTCACGAGCAGTGGAAGGCGCTGTGCTGCACGCCCGGGAATCCGGACGGCGCGGCCGCAGGTCTGTTCAGCGTGGTGATTGATCCGAAGTTCTCGCAGGAGCAGATAGACCGTTTCTGCGACAGCCTTCGGTACTTCAAGATCGGCTACAGCTGGGGCGGCCCGATCAGCCTCGTCGTTCCCTATGATTTGCCGAACATGCGCAGCCTGCCTTCTTCGGGCCTCAAGCAGGGCACCATCGTGCGCTTCTCGATCGGTCTCGAAGCCGCGCGCGATCTGCAGGCCGATCTGGCGCAGGCGCTCAAACTCGCCTTCGGCGCCTGAAGATCACTCCTTCAAAAGCGGCTTGAGCACCGGCCACACATTGCCCAGCAGGAGGGGCTGTGCGGTCGCATTGGGGTGAATCCGGTCCGCCTGAAAGAGGCGGGTCGGGTCCGCGTCATCGGCCACGCCCTTGAGCAGGAAGGGCACGAGCGCCGTGCGGTATTTCTTCGCCACGGCCGGAAACACTTCGCCGAACTGCTGCGTGTACTTGCCGCCGTAGTTCGGCGGCACCTGCATGCCGACCAGCACCACGGTAGCGCCGGCCTTCTGGGCCTGCTCGGTCATCCACGAGAGGTTGTCGTCGGTGTTCTTGAGCGGCAGCCCGCGCAGCGCGTCGTTGGCGCCGAGCTCCAGAATCACGTGCGTGGGCTGATGCGTTTTCAGCAGCGCGGGCAGGCGCGAACGGCCGCCGGAGGTGGTGTCGCCGCTCACGCTCGCGTTGACGACCCTCGCATCGAGCTTGTCGGCGGCGATCTGCTTTTCGAGCAGCGTGACCCAGCCCGTGCCGCGCGCAAGGCCGTATTCGGCGCTGATCGAGTCGCCCACCACCAGAATCGTGGCGGCCTTGCCTGGCGCAGCATGCGCGCCTGAAGCCCACGCGGCGCATGTGAGCACCATGCCCGCGATACAGTCTCGTCGATTCATCGCTTGATCTATCCTTTGTTGCCAGTCATTCCAGCCTGAGAGTGTCCATGACCGATTCCAGTTCCGCCCACGCAGTGTCCGCCACCGAGCCGATCATCGCCGTCGATCACGTCTTCAAGTCGGTGGAGGATTCGACGGGCTCGCTGGACATTCTGCGCGATATCGATTTCCGGCTTGCGCCCAAGGAGACTGTGGCCATCGTCGGCGCGTCGGGCTCGGGCAAGAGCACGCTGCTGTCGATCATCGCGGGTTTGGACACGCCCACCAAGGGCACCGTGCGCCTTGCGGGGCAGGAACTGTTCGCGCTCGACGAGGACGAACGTGCCGCGCTGCGCGGCCAGAAGATGGGCTTCGTGTTCCAGAGCTTCCAGCTCATGGGCAACCTCACCGCGCTGGAGAACGTGATGCTGCCGCTCGAACTGGCGGGCGATCGCAGCGCCCGCGCCCAGGCGCAGGAGATGCTGGCGCGCGTGGGGCTGGGCCAGCGCTTGAACCACTATCCCAAGGTGCTCTCGGGCGGGGAGCAGCAGCGGGTGGCGCTGGCGCGCGCCTTCGTCGTGCGACCGGCCGTGCTGCTGGCCGACGAGCCCACGGGCAGTCTCGACTTCGCGACCGGCGAGACCATCATGCAGCTGATGTTCGACCTCAACCGCGAGCAGGGAACGACGCTGGTGATGGTGACCCACGACCGGGCGATCGCGGCGCGCTGCGATCGCCGCATCGTCATCGAGGCCGGGCGCGTCGCCTCGATCGACTGAGCGACGGGCTCAGTGACCCGTGGCTCTGTGCAGTTTGCGTAACTCTTGAATTCGGCGCGGCCCAGGGAACTCGGCGCGGCCCAGGCGAGTGCAGCCGCGCAAGGGCCGCCCCGCCGCGCTGGCTGCGTCCCCCGCCCGAAACGCAAAGCGTTTCGAGAGCGGGGGAAGGCGCGAAGCGACTCAGGGGGATCAGCGTTCAGCCGCCATGCTGGCGGCGGCGGTGAAGATCACGTCGGTCGAAGAGTTCAGCGCGGTTTCCGTCGAATCCTGCAGGATGCCGATGATGAAGCCGATGCCCACGACCTGCATCGCCACGTCGTTGGAGATGCCGAACAGGCTGCAGGCCAGCGGAATCAGCAGCAGCGAACCACCCGCCACGCCCGACGCGCCACAGGCGCAGACCGAGGCGACGACGCACAGCAGCAGCGCGGTCGGCACGTCGACGTTGATGCCGAGCGTGTGCGCGGCGGCCAGCGACAGCACGCTGATGGTGATGGCGGCGCCCGCCATGTTGATCGTCGCGCCGAGGGGAATCGCGACGCTGTAGGTGTCCTCGTGCAGATTGAGGCGTTTGGCCAGCGCAAGATTGATGGGGATGTTGGCGGCCGAACTGCGGGTGAAGAATGCGGTCACGCCGCTCTCGCGCAGACAGGTCAGCACCAGCGGGAAGGGGTTCCTGCGGATCATGAACCACACGATGATGGGATTGATCACCAGCGCCACGAACAGCATGCAGCCCACGAGCACGATGAGCAGGTGCGCATAGCCCTTGAGCGCCTGCAGACCGGCATCGGCGAAGGTGGTGGCGACCAGCCCCAGAATGCCAAGGGGCGCGAAGCGGATGACGATCTGGATGATGCGCGTGACGGCATCCGACAGCTCCTGCAGCGTGCCGCGCGTGGTCTCGCTCGCGTGGCGCAGCGCCATGCCGAGACCCACGGCCCAGGCGAGGATGCCGATGTAGTTGGCCTCGGCGATCGCCTTGACGGGATTGCTCGTCACGTTCATCAGCAGATCCAGAAGCACTTCCGAGATCGAACCCGGTGCCTTGGCCGCATTGACCGGGACGTCCAGCACCAGCGTGCTCGGGAACATGAAGCTCGCCGCCACACCCGTCGCGGCCGCGGCCAGCGTGCCTACGGCGTAGAGGGCCAGCACTGGCTTGATCAGCGTGCTCTCGCCCACTTTGTGGTTGCTGATCGCGGCGATCACCAGCACGAACACCAGCACCGGCGCGACGGCCTTGAGCGCCGCGATGAACAGCGTGCCAAGAATCGAGAGCTGCGTGGCCAGCCCCGGCGCAGCGAGCGCGATGACGATGCCAAGAACCAGTGCGATAGCGATCTGGGCGACGAGGCTGGTGCGTTGCAACCAGCTCACAACGGGAGCGAGAATCATGATCGGCGAATCCATGCCAGAGCCGTGTCGCTTGTGGTGGCGCGGCAGTGGGTGGTCCAGTGGCAGCCGGAGGACTCCGAGTGCATCTGGAATGAAAAACACCGCGCGGATGGGGCGCGGTGCGGGCGGCACGGGGCCGAGGTGCAGCCTCCGTGTACCGTGATTTTACCGGGCGGGCATATTCCCCGCTGCCGGTCGGGTTCGATTCAGCGCGCAGCACGCACTGCGCGTGCCGCCAACTGCTGCAGATAGGCGGCAAACAGTTCGCTCGACTGCTGGCGGAACATGCGGATGCGGCCCGTGTGGCTCAGCACCAGCAGGCCCACCGCATGCGCGAACAGCGCGGTCACTTCCGCGAGCGCGTTCGCCGCGTCCATGCCGAGCTCCTGCAGAGCCGCTTCGACCGGTGCGAGCGAGTCGCGCAGCCGCTGGTTGAGCCGCTCGTTGAGTTCGGCCGTGAGACCGCGTGGCTGCATGCCCTGAAAGAGATAAAAGCCCAAGTCGAGATCGCGCGGGTTGTCGGCGTAGAACCGGAAGAACGCACTGGCGGAGGCGTCGAGACGTGCCTCGGCCTTCGAAGAAGAAGAAGGGGCGAGGGCGGCCTGCACCGCGTCGTTCAGCCGCTCCAGCGATTCGCCCAGCAGCGCAGCGTAGACATCCTCCTTGCTCGCGAAATAGCTGTAGATAGCGCCGGGCGTGTAACCGGCCTGCTTGGCGATCTCGCGGATGCTCGTGCCCTCGAGGCCGTGCTCGAAGAACACCGTGCGCGCGGCATCCAGCACATGCTGGCGCCGCGCGTCCGACAGCGTCTTCTGGCGCGTGGGGCGGGTGGCAGTGGGAGTCGGTTTGGTGGCGGGTACGGCGGCGGCGGCAGGTCTGGGCATGTCGCATTGTAGGGATTGTCGAATTTGCTGAACAGTGTTTAAATATTGAACGGTGTTCAATAACTCGTGCCAACCTCTACGATGAAGGAGACAACAATGCAGACTGAAACCCCCGCGCCGGACCGCGCCCGACTGATGAGTGGCGAGGAATACCGCGAATCGCTCAGGCGGCTCAAGCCCGTCGTCTACGTGGACGGGCAGCTCATCGACAGCGTGGCCGACGCGCCGTCGCTGCGCCCCGGCGTGAATGCGCTGTCGTTCACCTACGACTTCGCGCTGCGCCCCGAAGTGCAGCCGATGGCGCTCGCCACCCAAAGCAGCCGCAATCGCGTCGTCAACCGCATGCTGCACATCAACGAGTCCTCGGGCGACCTGCTCAACAAGCTCGAAGTGGTGCGCGTGATGTGCCAGGAAACCGGCTGCGCCCAGCGCTATCTGGGGCATGACGCGCTCAACGGCATCGCCCAGGCGGTCGCGCGCATCGACGACGCGCGCGGCGGCAGCGAGCATCGCGAGCGCTTCGCCGCCTATCTTGCCGATGTGCAGGATCGTGACATCGCCCTCGGCGTGGCGATGACCGACGCCAAGGGCGACCGCAGCAAGAAGCCGCACCAGCAGGCCAACACCGATGCCTATGTGCACGTCGTCAGCCGCGACGCCAAGGGCATCGTCATCAGCGGCACCAAGGCCATCGTGACCGGCGCGCCCTACATGCACGAGCTGCTGGTCATGCCCAGCCGCAACATGAGCAGGGAAGACGCGGACTTCGCCGTCTGCTGCGCGGTGCCGGTGGACGCCAAGGGCGTAACCATGGTCTCGCGGCCTGCGGGCCGGCCCGGCGACAAGCTCGAACATGGCGACGCGCTGTTCTCGCGCAAGTTCGGCCAGTCGACGGCAGTGGTCATCTTCGACAAGGTGTTCGTGCCCTGGGACCGCGTGTTCTTCGAGGGCGAATGGGAACTGAGCCATGTGCTGACCTACAGCTACGCCACGCACCATCGCCACAGCTGCATCGCGGCGCGCGCGGGCTTTGGCGATCTGCTGATCGGCGCGGGTGCGCTGATGTGCGAGGCCAACGGCCTCGATCCCGATGCGAAGAGCAATCTGCGCGAGCCCATGGTCGAGCTCATCAAGATCGTCGAGGGCTTTTTCGCCTGCGGCGTGGCGGCCAGCGTGTATGCGACGCAGGACGCGCACAGCGGCGGCTTCATGCCCGACGCGGTGTTCAGCAACATCGGGAAGCTGCTGCTGGCCACGCAGATCTACGACATGCATCGCCTTGCGCACGAAGTCTCGGGCGGACTGATCGTCGCCTTGCCGGGACCCGATGAAGACCACAACCCCGCCACCGCCGCGAGTCTGGCCGAGGTGCTGCGCGCCAATCCCGATGTGCCGTACGACAAGCGCATCGAGGTCGCGCGCTTCATGGAGGATCTGACGGCGTCCTATCAGGCCGGCTGGTATTCGCTGATCAGTCTGCACGGAGGAGGCTCGCCCGCAGCGCTCAAGCAGGAGATCTGGCGCAACTATCCGCTTGGCAACAAGGTCGATCTGGTCGAGCGCCTGCTGGACCGCGGCGTGCTGGCGGAGAGCGGCGAGCGTTCAATCACCCGCAACCGCCAGCCTGGCCGCTGCTGCGACACCGGCTGCACCACGCCGGGCCAGCCGGTGATGGTGCCGCTGCCGGAGTCCCGCAAGGGACGGCCGTGATTTCCTTGGTTGGCTGATAGGAGATACCCCGGCGCAGGATAATGGCGGGATGTCATCTTCCCCCAAAGTCCTGTTCGGCTTCCATGCCGTCGGCGTGCGCATGAAAACGGCGCCGCAATCGATCATCGAGGTCTACTTCGAATCCACCCGCCGCGACGCGCGCATGCGCCAGTTCGTGGACCGCGCGAAAGAGGCGGGCGTGCGACTGATCGAGGCCGATTCGCTGCGCATCGCCAAGCTCGCGGGCAGCCACGGCCACCAGGGCGTGGCCGCGCGGGTCCAGGAGATCGCGCAGGTGAAGTCGCTCGACGACCTGCTCGACCAACTTGAAGCGGATGGCGTGAAGAACCCGCTGCTGCTGGTGCTGGACGGCGTGACCGATCCGCACAACCTCGGCGCCTGCCTGCGCGTGGCCGACGGCGCGGGCGTGCATGCGGTGATCGCCCCCAAGGACAACGCGGCGGGCATCAACGCCACCGTGGCCAAGGTGGCCAGCGGCGCGGCCGAGACCGTGCCGTACTTCATGGTGACCAATCTGGCGCGCACCCTCAACGAGCTGAAAGAGCGCAACATCTGGTGCATCGGCACCAGCGGCGATGCCGACAGGACGATCTACGAGGTCGATTTGAAGGGCGCCGTGGCGCTGGTGCTGGGCGCCGAAGGCGACGGCATGCGCCAGCTCACGCGCAAGACCTGCGATCAGCTGGTGTCCATTCCGATGAAGGGCGCGGTCGAAAGCCTGAACGTTTCGGTCGCGAGCGGCGTGTGCCTCTACGAGGCGCTGCGCCAGCGCGGCGGCTGATTGCCAGGCGGGTGAACCAGCAAGGATCGTCAACATGAACGACGAAGAATCGACAGGGCAGACCGAGCAAGAAGAGTCCATGGCCGTCGCTGCCCAATGGGTGGCGGCGGCCAGAAACATCGTGGTGCTCACCGGAGCCGGCATCAGTGCCGAATCCGGAGTGCCCACTTTCCGCGACGCGCAGACCGGTTTCTGGTCGCAGTACCGTCCCGAGGACATGGCCTCGCAGGCCGGCTACCGCGCCAACCCCGCCATGGTCTGGCGCTGGTACGAATACCGGCGCGAACTCGTCGCCAAGGTGAATCCCAACGCAGGCCACTACGCGCTCGCGGCCTTTGAAGCATCACACAAGGCCGGCGCGTTCACTCTGGTCACACAGAACGTCGACGGCCTGCACCGCCGCGCGGGAAGCCCCGGCGTGCTGTGCCTGCACGGCGACCTGAACACCCAGAGCTGGCTCGACACCCCCAAGGACTGCTGTCACCTCGACCACGCCGAGGCAGGCGATCCACCGCACTGCGACCGCTGCGGCAATCTCGTTCGACCGGCCGTCGTCTGGTTTGGCGAGGCATTGCCTTACCGCGTCCTCGACGCCGCGCAAAAGGCTGCGGAGGCCTGCGACCTGATGCTGGTGGTGGGCACGGCCGGAGCCGTTTATCCCGCGGCGGGGCTGGCCCGCCTGGCTGCGCGCGTGGGCGCCAAGGTCATCATCGTGAACACCGCCCCCAGCGAACTGGACGACGCAGCCGACCTGATCGTCCGCGCGCCAGCGACGGTAGCGCTGCCCTGGATTCTGGGGACGAGGGAGACACGGATAGCGGCGTGAGGGTCGGGCGACGAGGCGGATGGGATTGAATGCATCGCTGCAGGGAACCGGTGCATTGAAGGGTCGTCGGTGTTGTTGGTGACGGAGGGGCTTTCT
The DNA here is from genome assembly GCF_015354245.1 of Diaphorobacter caeni. GTDB lineage: Bacteria > Pseudomonadota > Gammaproteobacteria > Burkholderiales > Burkholderiaceae_C > Diaphorobacter_A > Diaphorobacter_A caeni. The sequence continues at coordinate 366,874 of NZ_JADKYZ010000003.1, read as the reverse complement.
ATGGGTGAAAACGCCCCACAAGTGACACTCGCCTGGCCGACGTTATTGCTTAAAATTTACCCTCAATTGCTACCATGGCGGCCATTGATGTTGCTCAGACTGGTGTTGCCAGGGCTTGGTGCTTGGTGTCAGACCGATTGCTTCGGTCCGTATTCCTTGACCCTTTATTTTGGAATTCCTGAATGTCTGAGGCAATTACGACGATCCCGGAACTTTTCCTTGATGCTGGATGCATACCGCTCATTCGCCCATCGCTTCGGTTTGAGATTTTTATTCCGTGGGCAGATGGCCGTGAGATGCTCGACGCTTATGACCACACAAGGGCCGCATTAGGCGATGCGTTGGGCTATGTCTCTACGGGTTCGGGCAGGTTCAGGAAGCTTACGTCCAAGCTGGATGCATCTGTAAAGACTTGGTTTGAAGCTCCGACACCCTATCCCCCGAAGGTGTATTCGCTTCACCTTCAAGGCGTTGAGTACGGTACCAGTGCGGCCATGCTCGCCATCGACTTTGTAGCGCGTACGCAGCCCGTTGTCACATTGGAGAGTCTACGCAATTGGCGGAACCCGGAGTTCCATCCGAACCTGCGCTGCTCGTCCGTTTCCATTTCATTTCCACTCGATCACCCTCTCGCAGAGCCAGATCGCTTTGTTGCGTGGCTTTGTGAGCTGGAGGCTTTGCAGGGGGCATTCATTTCCGGCAGTGCCGGCTATGGTTTGGAAGCTGAACTCCTCAATCCACCGTCGGACAGCAATCTGCTTGTACGCGAGCGTGTGGGGGCTCTGTTGAGCCGCTACCCAAGCCTTGATCTTGCGGGCATCTGGCTTGGCACAGGCACCCAACTGTACCGACGTGACCTTGATGATCCAGAGTTGCGTGAGCGTGGTGAGCCGCGAGCGTTCCTCAAGCGGGTCAACTGGCTGAACTTTCTGAGCGAAGGGCAGGTCCGAATGCTCGGGGGACTGACTGCACTGCGAACCAGACTGACCAACCCGGAAATCGGTGTGGTCGAGCTGCCCAAAGGCGTTCTGATCCGGGCGGGTGAGGCTCCGCAGATTGGGGACGTGACCACCGGAAACCTGCCAGCGGTATATCGGGAAGTGGCTGCGGTGCTACGGCCCGTGCGGTTGCCGAAGATCAACCCCTCAAGCCTGCTTGATTTCAGGGGAGAGCGGGCAATGCGATGGTTAGAAGCATTCGACATCCCTTGATCCAGGGTGTTTACGTGGAGTGCAGATATCAGTCCTACGTGACCGGCAGGACACGACCCATCATTGCGGACGACCGCCTTACCGTTGCTCAAACGACGGCTCCTTGCCGACAGTGACAGGCAGGACGCGACCCTGAGGAGTCTTTTAAAACTCACTACAAATAGCAAAATTCAGCTTACGCGTCTGCTCCGGGCTACCTTGATTTTGAGTGTCCAAAATATGGCTATATGCTCCGCAAATCGACTATGGGACGCGTGCGGTCGGATCCATTCCAGCGAACCGGTAAGTGTGCCTGCACAAATGCATCCACAATCTGCTGCCCCACGCGCTTCATATCCGCGGGTTCACCTTCTGGTGCGCCCCAAAAGCCCAGGGCCAAGTCGCTGCTCTTCTTAGCACGGTTTTGGTCTTGGCGGGTGTAAAAGCACATGCCGGTCAAACCCGCGTCCACACCGCCGCGTTTGATAAAAATGTCGCTGCAGTCATCGAAGGCGTCCTCTTGGGTTTGGCCGGCGTCTTGCAAGCAAATAATGCCTTGCGCGTCGAGCTGCTGAAAAACAGTTGCTATCTTTTGTTCTGCCGCCCGCCATTGCGCAGCCGACATTTTCTGCGACTCCGGCTCATCGTCTTCGTCATCCGGTACGGAATAGCCAGTCAGGCGCGACAGCAGGGCCTGCACCTCAGGCATCATGGCGTTTTCCACCACATGGATGCCATCTTTGCTGCGCACATCAGGCTGTGCACCAGCATCCAGCAAAAGGCGGACCACATCGACACTGGGGGAAAATTCTGCGGCCAGATAGAGCGCCGTCCGCCCCAAATCGCCACCGCTATGCTCCAAAGGGCTGCCCGCCTTCAACAGCATGTGCAGTACCTCCATGCTTTGGGCCAGCGGCGCGTTGTTCGTACCCATGGCGGCGCACTCCAAAGCCGTGAATCCATACGCATTGCACGCTGCTAAATCTGCGCCTGCGTCGATGAATTGCCGAGTCGCTTCCACATCGGCCGCCCTAGCTGCTTCAAAGATGTCCTCAGGCTGCGTTGTGGACTTGGCTTGGGCCATGGCTTTCCTCTCGGGGTCACTGCTTCCGACAAAGGATAGCAGCTTTGCACTTCTGGAATCGTTGGAGCACCTGGCCACGCCAATCAAAGTCTGCTTTTGGCCGATTGCGGTCCCACCACCAAGACAAAGTTACCGTTAAAAAATCTTCAATACACCTTCCAATTTCAATCGAAATTTGCAATGATGAAGCAATGGTTTGTCCATTATTTCAACGAATGAAACAAACTGGCGTTTGGCAGAAGCGGAAAGTGCATGTAGTTCGATCAGTGCCCCACTCGCGCTGAGCCGTAGCTTGCTGAGTTTGCGGTGCAGCGTGCCTGGCAAGAGAGGGAAGACACATGCACCAGAACGCGGCAGACCTTGTCGCCTGGATCAACAGCAAAACCCAGCCGGATGGCTGCTATACAGAGAACATATGAACAAGAAATTCATGCAAACGGCTGGGCTGGGCTTGCTGGGCGCAAGTGTTTACGCGTTGACTTCTTCTCAAATTGCCATTGCCGTACCGCTGGCCTGCGTGGGGGCGATCTTGTTTTATCTTTCGGTGAAAAAGTCCTGATCTTGAAGTAGCCCGAAGCAGGGGCGCTTGATGCTCTCGCGGGGCCTCTGCCGGGGTGGGGTTTTCAAACCACTCCCAACGCTCCCAGCACCGCGCCGACCGTCAGCAGCCACAGCAGATGAAGCTTGGTCCGCCAGACCAGCACGGCAGTCAGTGCGCTCACGCACCATAGCGGCCATGCCGCGAGCGGGCCGCCGTGGGCGCTGGCGAGGACCCAGCCGGTGGCGCAGAGCAGGCCTACGACCAGAGGCGCCATGCCTTGCTTGAACGCACGCACGGCGCGTTTTTCGCGGTGCTGCTGGGCCCAGCGCGTGGCGACGAAGGTGAGGGTGCTGCTGGGCAGCAGAATGCCCACCATGCAGATCACCACGCCGAGGCTGCCCAGCAGCCAGCCCATGGGGCTGCCGGCGGGGGCAGCGTTCATGCCGATGTTCCAGCCGAAGAGGGCGACGAAGAGCACGTTGGGGCCGGGGGCGGACTGGGCGATGGCGATGGAGTTGGTGAACTGCAGGTCGGTGAGCAGGCCGTGCTCGTCCACCAGATAGCGGTGCATGTCGGGCGCGGTGGCAATGGCGCCGCCCACGGACAGCAGCGACAGCATCAGGTAGTAGATGAAGAGTTGCAGCCAGTCGAGAGCCTGCATGGTGATCGGGATGGTCATGGCGCGCCTCCCCGATCAGGACTTGATCACTTGGGCGGTGTCGCGCCCGAGCTTGAACCAGGTGAGCACGCAGGTCGTGCCACCGACCACCGGAAGCACCCAGCCGAGCGGAAAGCGCCAGAGCGCCATCGCCGCAAACGTGATGGCCGCAAACACCCAGCAGACCATGGGCCCGAGCGGATGCTTGCGAAACGCGACGGCGAGGCGCAGGCCCGCGCCGATGACGAGACCCGCCGCCACCGCACCCATGCCGCGCAGTGCGCCCGCCACCTGCGGAACGTCGGCATAGTGCTGGTAGAGCAAGGCCAGCGCGATCACCAGCAGCATCGGAATGCAGAGCATGCCGAGCACGGCGGTGATGGCACCGCGCAGACCGAAGTAGCGGTCGCCGATCATCATCGACAGGTTGACCACGTTGGGGCCGGGCAGGATCTGCGCGACAGCCCAGTCCTCGATGAATTCTTCGTTGGTGATCCACTGGCGGCGGTCCACCATCTCCCGCTGCACCACGGCGAGCACGCCGCCAAAGCCCTGCAGCGCCAGCACGGTGAAGGCCCAGAACAGCTCGCGCAGGTTGGCGGGGCGTTTGAGCCCGGAAGCGGGCGAGGGCGGAGAAGTTGGCGTTGCGGGAGCGGTCATGCGTGTCTCTGTCTTTTGCTCCGATGGTAAGGCCTGCGTGTGTGCCGTCAGGAAGCCGGGGCATCGCCGAACGAGAAGCAGGCATCAGGTCTCGAGATGGTCTCGCGATGCTTGCGTATGAGATCGCAAACAGGCTCTAACATCACATGCATTCAAAACAAGGAGATTTTCATGAAATTGGTCAGATACGGTGAACGGGGCGTCGAGCGTGCAGGGGTGGTCGATGCGGCAGGGCGCGTGCGCGATCTCTCGATGCTGTTGCCCGACCTGGGGCCGAATCAGCTGTCGCCGCGCACGCTGGCGGCGCTGGCCGCCATCGACATCGCGCAGCTGCCGTTGGTCGAGGAGGGTGTGCGTCTGGGCTGTCCCGTCGGGCAGGTCGGCAAGATCATCTGTGTGGGGCTGAACTACCGCGACCACGCGGAAGAGGCCAACATGCCCGTGCCCAAGGAGCCGGTGCTGTTCATGAAGGCGATCACCTCGCTTTCGGGACCGAACGACGATGTGCAGATTCCGCCCGGGGCGCAGAAGACCGACTGGGAGGTGGAGCTCGGCATCGTCATCGGCTCGCGGCTCAAGCACGTGGGCAAGGACGCGGCGCTCGGGCATGTGGCGGGCTATGTGCTGGGCAACGACGTTTCCGAACGCGCCTACCAGACCGAGCGCGGCGGGCAGTGGGACAAGGGCAAGAGCTACGACACCTTTGCGCCCATCGGCCCGTGGCTGGTGACGGCGGATGAGGTGGGCGATCCGCATGCGCTCGGTCTCTGGCTCGACGTGAACGGCCAGCGCATGCAGGACGGCAACACGAAGAACTTCATCTTCGACGTGCCGACCATGCTGTCCTACATCAGCGATTTCATGACGCTTGAGCCCGGCGACATCGTGCTGACAGGCACGCCGGCGGGCGTCGGTCTCGGCCAGAAACCCGCGCCGAAATTTCTGCGCGCAGGAGACGAGATGCGGCTTGGCATCACGGGGCTGGGCGAGCAGCGTCTGCGCTGCGTGGCGAGTCAAGCCTGATCCTAAACACCGCTTGCACCCGCGATGCGTGGGGACAAGCGGGGGCGTGCATTTCGCGCGGGGCGTTTCGACGTAGGCTTGATGGCTTGGGCCCTGATCGATGGCGGAGGTCGCCACGCGGGCCAGAGGTTTTTCGACATGCCACCACTGCTTCTGCTCGGCGCCGCCATCGTCTCCGAGGTCATCGCCACCACTGCGCTCAAATCGTCCGATGGCTTTCAGCGCCTTGCGCCCAGCGCGCTGGCCGTGGTGGGCTACTGCATCTCGTTCTGGCTGCTCTCACAGGTGATGAAGTCCATTCCAACGGGCGTGGTCTACGCCATCTGGTCGGGGCTGGGCATCGTGCTGATCTCCATCGTCGGCTGGCTGGTGCACGGCCAGAAGCTCGATCTGCCCGCCGTCGCCGGCATGGCGCTGATCGTGATCGGCGTGCTGGTGATCCAGCTGTTCTCCAAGGCGTCGGGGCACTGAGTACATGTATGCGATCTTCGCGCGTCGAGATCGCAAACATGCACAGAGACAAGGGCTCGCTGCCTACTTGCGTCCCAGTTTGTCGCTCCAGTCCTTTTTCTGCTGAGCGTCCGCCAGCGGCTGGAGCTGCCAGCCGGCGATCGTCTCCTCGCGCTGCTGCGCAAGGCGCAGGTCGATGCGCTTGGCGGCCACGCGCGCCACGCATTCAAGCTTCTGCAGGTCCTTCTGGGTGAGCGTGGGATCGGCAGCCATGCTGAACGTGCACAGCGTTCCGTAGACCTGACCGTTGGCGAGCACGATGGGCGCGCTGATGTGCGCGCCTACGCGAAACGGCGTGTCCGGCAGCTTGGCGCTTTTGCGATGGGTTTCGGCGTCGTGCACCAGCTTGGGCAGGCGGCCGTCGAGCACGCATTGGCAGAATGATTCCTCGAGCCGCGAGCCCCCGCCCGTGGCGATGAGGTCGCAGCCGGGCTTGTTGTCGACATGCTTGAACATGCGCTTTCCATCGCGGATCTCGGAGAGAAAGATCACGTCCATTTTCAGGTTCTCGCGCAGATCGTGCAGCACCTGACGGACGGTGTCGTCCACCAGATCGTCGCTTTGATCCGCAGTGGTGACAATCAGCTCGGTGACGCTGACTTCGAGCGCGTCTGGCGCGTAATCCCAGATGTGCATGGCCAATGGATACCCCTTAGTAACGCTTTGCTTGCTAACACTTCACTTTGTGAACGAAGTTTAGCGAGGGATTCTGCCTCTTTGAGGGAAAACGCGTGTCGGCGACGCGGCTATTCTTCGGGCGCGCAGGTCAGTCCCTGTGTTCGACCGCTTCGACCACCTCGGTCTTGAATTCGCCGGGCATCACGATCTCCAGCATTTCCACGTCCTCGCTGTGCCCGAGTTCGCGGTGGCGTATGCCTGGCGGCTGGTAAACGCAGGAACCCGCCTCGAGCCGCACCGGGCCGTGGCCCTCGTATTCGAATTCAACCCAGCCCTTGAGAACATAGACGAGCTGAAAATCGATGTGGTGCCGATGCGGGACGCCGTTGAACTCTTCGCCCTGCGCTGCACGGATCACGTGCGCGACGACGCGGCCGTCCGTGGCCTGCTTCATGCCGAGATCGCGGTATTCAAAGAACGAGCGCAGCCCGCGCTCGAACAGGGCGTTGTGGGCGTGGGAGACGACGAGTCGGTCTCCGGGGCCGGGGGATGAGGGCGTTGGCATGGTTTGTCTCCGTTGTCGTGGGGGATGCACGCCCATTCTCGTGCTTTCTCTCCACCAGCGTGAGACGCCATTGGCGAGCCGCTCAGCCCGCCTTCAGTCGCCTTGAGTCGCGTTCGGGGTCGAGGCGCAGGTCATTGGCGGGTGCGTCGCTTGCGCGCTTGCCCATCCAGGTGGTCCAGCCAAGGCGCGAGCCACCGCCGAGCGACGTGCGCGGCACTTCGTCGGCACGCAGTTGCAGTTCCACGTCCCAATCCATCTCGATGCCGATGTAGTTGCGCACCCAGTCGCGCAGCTTGCGGTTGTTGGCCTCGGGCGGCAGAAAGCTCTCGTACTTGCGCAGTTCCATGGGGCCGAGCGTGATGCGGAACTTGGCCTGCACGTCCTGCAGGCGGCTGCCCGCGATGGCGCTTACGCCAAGCTGGTTGTTCTGGCCCATACCGCCAAGGCGGGTCTGATCGGCCACGTCGATGTGAATCCAGCTCTTGAGAAACTCGGTGATCGCGGCCTGGGTGCCGAAGTAGTGGCCGATGAGCTTTTCAAGTCCTTCGGGGTTGCGCGTGAGGCGCGCGAGATGCCCGGCGGCGTAGAGCTTGGCGCTGTCTTCGATGGAGTCACGCTGCCAGCTGTTTTCAAAGCCGAGCCCGACCAGCGCGCCCGCATAGAAGCTGAATTTGTCGACGCCGGGGCGGTCGAGCTGCACGACGGACTGCGCGTCGGCCCAGGCGCGGTAGAACAGACTGATGAAGCGGTGGTGGAACAGATCGACGAAATCCGCAGGCGCGGGATCGCCGTGGTTGTGCAGCCGCTCGCGCACGTACTCGGTCAGGTGGATCGGCAGCGCGCCGTTGGGGCCAAAGACGCCGAAGCTGAAAATGCGCACCAGCGGTCTCCCGCCATGGCCGGTGGGCTGCACGCTGTAGAGCGTGGAAGGCGCAAACACCGTGGACGGTTGCTGGCCAAGCCGCACCACGTCTTCGCGCGGGGTTTGCGATGCGCCAAGGCGCGCCGACGGAGAGGCGGCATCCAGATGGCGCAGCAGCGCGAACAAATCGATGGCCTCGGTCTGCGGCAGGGTGGTGCGCACGAGCTGCGAGAGAGCGCTTGCGGACGATGCGTTCCCGGAAGGGTGCGGGAAATGGGTTGCGGAGCTTTCCATGGCGGCTCTCTGCGTCACGCCGTCGGGCGCATGCCCTGGCGCGTGGCCCATTCGGCAAAGGGTCCGTTCTGCAGCGTGCTCATCTTCAATCGCGTGGCGGAGTTGATGCCGACATGGCGCGCGAAAAAGCGCTCAAGCACCGCGCCGAACAGCCACGAGCTGCTGCCGCCGAACTTGGCTTGATCCACCGTGAGGTGGATGTCGACGCCGCGCCCATAGACGATGGGACCGGGTTGGCGCACGCGCGCGAACATCGGCGTGAGGCTGACGGAGGCCACCGCATCGGCCTGCTGCGCCGTGTCGGGACGGCTGAGCTGCGCGTAGAGATTGAGCAGCTCGCGCATGACCTTCGCGCCCTCGGTGGGGGTGGAGTCGGTGAGCGTCTGGTAGTTGAGCTGAAGATGGCTGAGCAATCGCCAGGTCGTCTTGCGCTCGGCGATCGACGCGGCGGGGCGGGTGAGCGTGGTCACCAGCTCCACGCGCTGCACCGGCGCGGACACCGCCAGCTGGAAGTTGCGCTCCCCCGCCGAGGTGATGAGCAGCGACAGATCGCGGTTCGTGCACAGCATGTCGGGCGCGATACGGCTGAGCGTGTGTGGGTAGGGCGCGTCCTGGCGATCGACGAGCTGCGCGAACACTTCGCTGCCGATGTAGCCGGTGCGCGGGCCATTGCGCTTGGCGACTTCGGAGAGTTTGCGCGGCTCGCGGCGCAGCGAGAAATAGGCCTGCGAATGCGAGCTTTCCTGCGCACCCAGCGTTTCGTAGATCGGCAGAAAGGTCTGCACGTCGGTGTTGTTGGCGGCGTAGCCATGGATCGAACCGACCGAGTAGATCTCGTAGTCCAGCGGGCGCGTGCGGTCGCCAAGCAGATGGTGCTCGAAGTGCGCGAGCGACACGTCGATGCGGTCGCCCTTCTTTGGAAAGAGGTTGATGACGGGCGTGCAGAACAGGTGGAAGTGGCTGTCGGAGACCACTTTTTCGAGCTCGGTGGCAGCGCGGTCGAAGTGCAGCACGAACTCGATGCGCGTCGCGCGCACGGTCTTGAGAATCTGCCGCAGCCGCTTGATCTTGAAGAACCGGTAGCGGTCCGGGCAGGCGAAGTACTCGTGCAGCAGGCGATAGCCGCTGAAGCTCTGCTCGCCGTACGGGATCAGCGCCTCGTCGTTTTCGAAGCCCATGCCGCTGACCTGATCGGCCGCGAGCCAGGACTGGTGATCGTTGCCCGCCTCGTCGCGCCACTTGAGCGCACCGCCCACAAGCCGCCCGCAGATCAGCTCGAGCAGCAGCAGCGCGCGGTCGAACGGCCCGGCGATGTAGACGGGCAGTTCGTCAAAATCGATGGTGCGGAATTCCTTGTCACCGCTGGTCTCCAGCACCAGGTGCAGGCTGCTGGCGACCTTCTTCTGGTTGGCGGGGATGCGCACGTCGGTGGCCAGACCCTCGACCCATGCCTGCTTGACGCCCACCGGCAACAGCTCCACGTCGTGTGCAGTGCGGAACTGGCAGGCGGTCACCTGACCGGGAGAAATCGGCGCACGCAGCACGGTGAGGCGTGGCACCTTGAACGCACCGGTGAGGCCGCCCTCCGTCTCGCTCGGGTGCAGCCGCACGATGCCCATGGCGGGCGTGGGCGAGAGGTAGTGCGGATAGATCAGCTCCAACAGGCGCTGCGAGAAGCGCGGAAACTCCGCGTCCATCTTGAGCTGGATGCGGCCGGCCAGCAGCGCGAAACCTTCGAGCAGACGCTCCACATAGGGGTCCGCCACCTCGAGCCCCTTCATGCCCAGACGCCCGGCGATCTTGGGGTGCTCCTGCGCGAATTCCTGCCCCATCTCCCGGATGTAGGCGAGCTCGCGGTTGTAGTAGTCCAGCAGTCGCGGGTCCATCAGTTGTCCCCCATCTGGTCGTGCAGGGTGACGGAGCCGGTCTCCAGATCGATGCTGGATTTGAGCAGCATCTCGATGGGGTAGGGTTGCGCCCAGATCTGGCCACGGATCTCGAACACCACCATGTTGTGCGCGGCCTCGTCGTCCGACGCGAGGCTGGCGTTGACCACCAGCGTCGCGGGCATCACGCGAGGCTCGAACAGCTGGATGGTGTTCTTGATCGCGGCCTCCAGATCGGTGAGTTTCACATCGGAGATGCGCTTGCCGGAAAACGCGGGCAGGCCGTAGTTCAGCGTCGAATTGCGCGCTTCCGCGAATTCTTCAAGCATCAGCTCGGCCTCGGCATTCGTCGCGTTGAGCAGCCAGGACAGGTCACGCAGAATGATCTGGCGAAGCTGCTTGCGCGTGACCAGACGCTCGCTCGTCGCGTCCTTGTCACGCTGCGGCGCATGGTCCGTCAGGCGGTCCAGCAGCGTTGGCAGCAGACGGTCTGCGGTGCCGTAGTGGAGTTGATCGTTGCTGTCTGAGCGGTCCATGCTGATTGCGGCGGTCGATGACGGTTGCGGTTGCTGATGCTGATGCGGTTGGTGTTTATTCGGCCTTGGAATCCAGTCGGATCTCGCGGATGTCGAGCAGCGACATCTCGCGCGCGTTGGTCGAAAACACTTTCACGCCGTGACCGATGAAATCGCCCACGGAGGTCTCGCTCCAGCTCGTCAGGCGCGAGCGCAGGTGGCCGTCTTCCACCACGCCTTCGACAAGGGGATAGCGCGCGGGCAGCATCATGGGATGCAGGCCTTCATTGACCAGTTTCACGTGCGCGGGCAGCCAGACCAGGTCGCGCAGGTCTTCCGGCTTGTCGATCTTCACTTCGACGACGGACTCGAACGGCAGCCAGTAGTAGTCGCCGTTCACGAAAACTTCTAGGACCGGGCCGAGGCGTGAGTCGGCATCGGCGATCCAATCAAAATGTGATTCATTGATGCGGCCGGAAACCGCTTCGGCGGCATCGAGCGCCTGAATGCGCAGTTCGGCGGCTTGCTCGGTCTGGCCCTTGGCATCCATCTGCAGCGCTTCGATCAGAAAGCCGAGCCACTGGGCGGGCTTGCCGAGCACCTGCGGCGTGCGCGTGCCGGCGAACACATCCGCGCGCACCATCTCCGCGCGCAAGGCAAGGCGATAGGCCTGCGCGAGCAGCTTGTGCGTCTCGTTGAGCTGTGCAGCCACCTGCAGTTGACCCAGCGCCTTCTGCCACTTGCCGGCCTGCGCATAGAGCTGGAACAGATGCACGCGCAACTTGTCGTCAGAAGGTTTCTGGCGGATCGCTTCCTGTACCTGGGACGTCTTGTCTGCCAATGTGAGTTCAGCCATGTGTTCCGATGAAAAGAGAGCAATGGTGGAAGAAAAAAAAGGGGCGAAGCGCCCCTCTCTTGGAAACCCGAGGCGAACCTATCAGGTGTTGGCCTTGAGGTCCCACTCGGCGACCACTGCACCGCCCATGGAGCCGGAGTTGGTCTGCGACTTGCCTTCGACCTTGATCTTCTGGAAGTTGAAGCCGCAGTCGAACATGGGTTCGGTGGACTCAGCGCCAGACAGGTTCAGGGACGAGATGAGCACGTTGGTCATCTTGATGTTCAGGAATTCCTGCTGCGAGCCACCGGCCTTGCAAGCAGAGATTTCCACGGAGCCGATGTGTTCGCCCGAAGCGCACTTCTTCATCAGCGTAGCGAAGCACTTGTCAAAACGACCACGGATGGTCAGGTCTTGCCATTGAGCCTTGCCGGAGCCGCCGCCGCCGCCGTATGCAAATGCACCCGCGTTGGCCACACCACCAGCGATGGACTCGACGTGCAGCCAGCCCTTGTGCTTGGAGTCTTCGGATTCACCGTCAACGCCATCGATCTTGCAATAGATATCGACCACGCCACCGACGCGTTGCTCGGGCGACACGTTGGCCACGGGGCTGTTCAAACGATTCACTGCCATTTTTTTCCTCCAGATAAACAGGGATTAATGATCAATTCAACTGACAACAGGGGACTTCTGATTACTGCTGCACTGCCGCTTGTTTCACGGATGGCAGCTTGGACACCAGGCGCAAGGAAACCGTGAGGCCCTCGAGTTGGTAGTGAGGACGCAAGAAGAACTTGGCCGTGTAGTAGCCTGGGTTCTCCTCAATTTCTTCAACCACGACTTCGGCGGCTGCCAAAGGTTTCATTGCCTTGACGGATTCGGAAGAATTGCCTGGATCACCATCGACGTAGTTCATGATCCAGTTGTTCAACCAAAGCTGCACATCGTCACGCTCCTTGAAGGAGCCGATCTTGTCGCGGACGATGCACTTGAGATAGTGCGCAAAGCGGCAGCATGCGAAGAGGTACGGCAGGCGCGCGGACAGATTGGCATTGGCCGTCGCGTCGGCGTCGTAATACTCTGCAGGCTTTTGCAGTGACTGGGCGCCGATGAAGGCTGCCACGTCGCTGTTCTTGCGATACACGAGCGGCATCAGGCCGTTCTTGGCGAGTTCCGCTTCGCGGCGGTCGCTGATCGCAATTTCGGTGGGGCACTTGATGTCCACGCCACCGTCGTCGCTCGGGAAGACGTGCACCGGCAGGTCTTCCACGATGCCGCCGGACTCCACGCCGCGGATCGATGTGCACCAGCCGTAGAGCTTGAACGAACGGTTGATGTTCGTTGCCATCGCATAAGCGGAGTTGGACCAGCAGAAATTGTTGTGGTTGGCGCCGGCGGTGTCTTCTTCGAAGTCGAAGCCGTCGACCGGGTTTTCCTTCGTGCTGTAGGGCAGGCGCGAGAGGAAGCGCGGCATCGTCAGACCCAGATAACGCGCGTCGTCCGAGTCACGCAGTGCGCGCCACTTGATGTATTCGGTGTTGCCGAAAATCTTGGTCAGATCGCGCGGATTGGCCAGTTCCTGCCATGACTCCATCTGCATCAGACTGGAGTCCGCACCGGCGATGAAGGGGCAGTGTGCCGATGCCGCGATCTTCGACATTTCGGTGAGCAGCGCCACGTCCTGGGGGTTGTGGTCGAAGTGGTAGTCGCCCACGAGGCAGCCGAAAGGCTCGCCGCCGAACTGGCCGTATTCCGCTTCGTAGACCTTCTTGAAGATGGGGCTCTGGTCCCACAGGATGCCCTTGTGGCGCTGCAGCGTGCGGCCCAGATCCTTCTTGTTGATGTTGAAGATCTGGATCTTCAGCATCTCGTCGGTCTCGGTGTTGTTCACGAGATAGTGCAGACCGCGCCAGGTGCCTTCCAGGCGCTGGAAGTCCTCGTGGTGGATGATCAGGTTCACCTGTTCCGACAGCTTGCGGTCGATCTCGGCGATCATGCCCTCGACGGTGCGGTAGGCATCGGCGGAGATGATGTTGGTGTTGGTCAGTGCCTGCTCCGCCAGCGTGCGCACGGCGGAGACGACGGCTTCCTGAGCCTGCTCGGTCTTGGGTTTGAATTCCTTGTTCAGCAGCGAGGCAAACGCATCGCTTTCGAGCGTTGTTGACTGCGCAAGGCCTTGTTTTTCAGTGACTGCCATTCTGGTGTTCCTCGAAATGGGTTAGGAGCCGCAACGTGAGTGACGCCGGTTACTGCTCTTCATTTCCCGGGGAGTTCTCGGCCTTTTGCTGATTCGGTGTGGAGGACAGGGCCTTCATCAGCGCCGGATCTGCCAGTACCTTGGCAATCAGGTTTTCCGCGCCGGACTTGCCGTCCATGTACGACAGCAGATTGGCCAACTGGGTGCGGGCATCGAGCAGCTTGCTCAGCGCGTCCACCTTCTTGGCGACTGCATCGGGCGAGAAATCATCCATGCTGTCAAAGGTGATGTCCACGGCCATGTTGCCCTCGCCAGTCAGCGTGTTGGGCACTTGATAGGACACGCGTGGCTTGATGGCCTTCATGCGGGCGTCGAAGTTGTCGACGTCGATCTCGAGGAACTTGCGGTCCCCGACTTCGGGCAGCGCCTCCGTCGGCTTGCCCGACAGATCCGCCATCACACCCATCACAAATGGCAGCTGGATCTTCTTCTCCGAACCGTAGACCTCGACGTCGTACTCGATCTGTACGCGAGGCGCGCGATTGCGGGCGATGAATTTCTGGCCGCTTTTCCCTCTCGCAGCAAGGCGCTGCTTCATGTTCATGCTAGTGGTCATATTTCGTCCAACCAATGCTGTATGAAGTTGCAGAATGCGATAAATATTAGCAATCTGTTTTCTAATCTACATCAATTTTGTTGAAGTGATGTTACATGACCTTCAACTATCGTTGTGTATTAGTCACTAAGTTTTTGCTATCGTAAGATAAAAACTGCAAACAATGTTGAGCCGTTCGTCGAGTCGGATCTACCGCACAGGCGGCAAAGGAGATTTCAGGAATGAATCGCACCTTCATTGCCCATAGTCCATTGGGCGAGCAATTGGAGTTCCGTTCACTGGAGGGAAGCGAGCAGATATCGCGCCTTTTCGAGTACCGCGTCCGGCTGATCAGCCAGAGCGCATCGATCTCCGCCAAGAGTCTTCTCGGAAAGGACATGAGCGTGGAGGTGGACCTGACCACCAAGCTCGGCGGTGGGGGCAAGCGGTTTCTCTCGGGGCAGGTGACGCAGTTCACCTACATCGGTCGCGATGGGGATTTCTATAGCTACGAAGCCGTGCTGAGGCCATGGCTATGGCATGCGACGCGCCGCTCGGACTTCAAGATCTTCCAGTTCAAGAAGGTGCCGGACATCATCAAGGAAGTGCTGGGCCCGTATGGTTTCACCATCGAGGACAAGCTCACCGGCAGCTATCGCACCTGGGACTACATGGTCCAGTACGGCGAGACGGACTTCAATTTTGTAGCTCGCCTGCTCGAATCTGAAGGCGGATACTTCTATTTTGAACACAGCCAGGGCAGCCACAAACTGGTGCTGGCCGACGACATCGGTAGCCACAGCCCGCTGCCCAGCGGCCCCAGCACGATCACCTACTACTCGGGCGACCGCGCGGCGCACGTGCACGATGAGGACTTCATCGACGGCTGGAGCTTTGCCGAAGACATCGCCAGCGGCCATTTTGCGGCGGACGATTACGATTTCGAAAAGCCCAAGGCCATTCTGGACACCAAGCAGCAGCAGCCCGCAGGCCACACCGAAGACAGCCGCGAGCTCTATGACTGGCCCGGTGGTTACACCGAAACCGGCGATGGCGAGAACTACGCGCGGGTGCGAATCGAACAGCAAAAGGCGCAACGAGAAGTAGCCCAAGGTGAGGGCAATGCGCGAAATATTGCTCCTGGTTACCTTTTTTCCTTGACGCGCTATCCGCGTGAAGACCAGAACAAGGAATACCTCATTGAATCGGCGTACTACCGGTTTGAAGAGAACGTGCGTCGCAGCGATGGCGCTGGCGGCTCGGGCAGCGCCAAGCGCGCGGGCATCGACAGCCCGACGACGTACCGCATCAGCTTCAACGTGGTGCCCAAGAGCGTGCCGTACCGCAGCCAGCGCGTGACCCCGAAGCCGCACACCACGGGTCCACAGACTGCAGTCGTCACCGGACCGGCGGGCGAAGAGATCTACACCGACAAATACGGGCGCGTGAAGGTGCAGTTCCACTGGGACCGCTACGGCACGATGGACGAAAACTCCAGCTGCTGGATCCGCGTGAGCCAGACCTGGGCGGGCAGCAACTACGGCGGCATGCACATCCCTCGCATCGGCCAGGAAGTGATCGTCGACTTTTTGAACGGCGACCCGGACTACCCGATCATCACAGGGCGTGTGTACAACGCGCTGCAGATGCCGCCGTGGGAGCTGCCCAAGCACAAGACGCAATCGGGCACGCAGACCAACTGGAGCAAGGGCGGCGGCGGCAAGAACATGCTTCGCTTTGAAGACCAGAAGGGCATCGAGCATCTGGAGCTGTCGAGCGACCACGGCAATACGCACCTCCACATGGGCTACCTGTTGAATCAGGGCTCGGAGGCCAAGCGCAGTTATGGGTTTGAATTGCGGACCAATGAGTGGGGGGCCATCCGCGCGGACAAGGGCTTGCTGATCACGACGTACACGCAGGACTTCAAGCAGAAGATTTCGCACGACAGCCCGGATGGGCATGAGCAGATGAATTCCGTGCTCACTCAAGCCCAGACTCTGCAACAGAACGCGGAGTCATCGGTTGCGGCTGCGAAGGGCGTCATCGGCAATTTGAAGCAAGGGCGTGATCAGGTCGTGCAGAAGATGACGTCAGCCATCCCGAGCGTGGCCGCTCAGGCACTGGGGATGATGGCACAGGCTGCGCCGACCGGACAGGAACTCGCGGTGCCCGACAGCGGAAATCCGGCCCTCGCGCAATCGATGGAACTGCTGAGCAACAGCCGCGACATCAATAAGCCCATCGTATCCATCGTGAGCCCGGAGGGGCATTCGATGATCACGCCAAAGCCGGTGGTCATGAGCAGCGGCCAGAGCACCTCAATTCACTCGGGCGCCCATGTGACCATGACCAGCGCGGGACAAACCACGGTGCTGGCCAGCGCAGGGATGAGTACACACGTGGACTCCGGGGGGCATGGCATTACGGTGACGGCTGGCGACATTGCGCACAGCGCTTTGTCAGGTGCGATCAACCTCACTTCACAAAACTCGGCCAGCTTGACTTCTACCTCGGAGAACGCGCACGTCGAAGGCAAGCTGAATGTGTTGGTGCAGGCTATAGACCAGGGCGTACGTATCACCGCACCCAAACGGATTGAGCTCGAATGCGGCGCAACCAAGATCGTGATGGATGGCGAGGCGGGAACCATCAGCATCGTGGCGCAAAACAAGATCTACACCGAGTCGATGGGTGCCGACGTCCATACCAAGGCGAAGACACAGGTGACGGCCGAGGGTGAGACCGGGCTGCTGAGTTTTTCCAATGTGTTGCAGCAACACGGGTCGGAGATCCATCTGAACCCGGACAAGGCATGAGCACGGTATCGGTGCCGCGCTATCTGGCGGCGAGTGCGTTTCAATTGAACAGGGTCGTGAATGAAGTATCTAGCACAGGAATTTGAAATCGATTTGCCCGTCCCGTTCCGGGATCAGACGGTGAATGCGCTGATGTTGGGAGAGGGCTCCCTGCCCAGTTTCAACCTAGTGGTCAGCCGGGACGTACTACCAAAGAACGAAACCCTCGCCAGCGTCGTGAAGAAGCAGTTGCAGGTCATCGCTGGGCAGGACAAGTTCAAGGAAATGGAGCCGCAAAAGGCGCGAACCGTGCCGGTGGCCGGGGGAGGAGTGCTTAGCGGCATAGAGATTTTTGTCCGCTTCAAGAATGGTGGAAACATCATCTATCAAAAGCACTTGTACGTCTTACCCGACGAGAAACGGATTCTCATTTTCGTGGGAACGTCTCGCGGACTATGGGAGGACAAGGAGACACTGCAGTGGAACAACCTGATGAACAGTGTGTCGCTGAAACCCTGATTCGCTGAACACTTTTTTCCAGAAACAACCCCCCCATCACTCGCCATGCCAGAAGCCGCACGACATTTGGATGAGATATCCCACAGCCATGCAAAGACAGGCTTTCTGTTAGGTACGTTGGCTGCCGGTATCGTCGGTGGTTTGGCGAGCTGGGGACTGGCGTCCGCACTGGCCGGGATGGCGTGTGTTTTTCCGTTCGGCACCATTGCCGCCATCGGCATCGGAATCGTGGTGGGTGTGGCGCTGATCGGACCTGCAGGTGATTTTCTGCAGTCAACCGGTGAGGCGGTAGGGCGAACGTTTACCTATGTGACGGGTACGCTGAACGCCATCGGTTCGTCCAATATTCTGATCAACAACCGCAGGGCTTACAGGGCGCATCCCGCGCAGATTGATTTTGCAGATTGTTCAGACCATCCTTCGCCAAAGCACAGTCCCATCATCGAAGGTGCGACAACCGTCTGGTTCAACGGCAAGCGTGCCGCGCGTGTCGATGATGCAGTGGACTGCGATGCGAAAATCAGCTCGGGCTCAGATAACGTCATCATTGGCTCACCGCCATTCGCCATCGCGGAAAAGCGCTCGCAGGAGATTTCCAACGAACTGCGGCAGTACGCTAGCTACTTTCGCATGGGGTGTGAAATCATCGGAGGAGGGCTGGCGGGCCTGAAGAAGGGACTGCCTTGTTTTCTGGCGGACGTAGGGATTGGCGTGGGCGTGGCCGTTGGTGCCAATGCGGCAGGATTGAATCTGCCGATACCCAGTTTCGATTATGGAACGAATGCGGGAAATTCGTTTGGGACGTGGCTTGGAAACTCGCTGCAAGGCAAGCCGGTGCATGTGCCGACCGGTGCGAAGATTATTCCGTTCGAGGACGATTTCTCGTTGGCAGGTCCCATGCCTTTGGCGTGGTGGCGGTTCTATAACTCCAAAGACGATCGTGCAGGCATATTGGGACCGGGCTGGGTAACGCCTGCCTCCTTGGAGTTTGCATTCATTGATGGCGAACTGCGTTACTACGGTCCGCAGGGGCGTGAGCTGATTTTCGAGGATCTGGAGCCTGGCGAGCAACGCTACTATGTCGCCGAGCAGTTTCAGATTATTCGCAGCCCGGGTGGCTTCTATTTCATCAACTATCCGTCGCAGGGCGTGTTGTACGGCTTTGGCAAACGCACAAGCAATGCGGATGGTGAGCGTTTGCCGCTGAAGTTCCTGCAGGATGAGCATGAGAATAGCGTCAGCTACGAGTATGACGAGCATGGCCTGTTGAGAGCGATCTCCACCAGCGCCGACCAGCGCGTGGTCCTGCATTACAGCGGTGCTGATGCACGCAGCGCGCGGCTGGTACGTGTGGAGCAAGTGGATGCGGCGGCGCCGCTGATCCTGGTGAAATACCGCTACAACGAGCATGGCGACCTCGCTGAAGTCATCGATCGCCTGGGTCATGTTCGGCGGAAGTTCACCTACCAAAACCATATGATGGTAAGCCAGTGGTTTGCTTCGGGTTTGGAGTGCAACTATGAGTGGGATGAACTTCGACCCGAAGGGCGCGTCATCCAGCACTGGACCAATGACGGCGAGGCCTATGCCTTCACCTACTACCCTCCGGACGAGACGGGGAGTTACGAGGTTCATTGCCTCGACCATCTTGGGCGGTCTCAGCATTGGGTCTGCAATGCCGACAAGCTGGTTACGCGCTACACCAATCCCATGGGCGCGCAATTCCATCTGACCTGGAATGCCGACCGGCACCTGCTGAGTCACAGCCTCGCGAGTGGTGGCCTGTACCGTTTCGCATACGACGCCAAAGGACAACTGGCGACCATTCAGGATCCGATAGGCCGCACGGCGACGCTTCGCTGGGAGGATGTGCGTGGCAAGCTGGTGCGCCTTGTCGACATGGATGGAAGCGCATGGCATTGCACGTACAACGAGTTTGGCGACCTAACGGAGGTTGAGCGACCGGATAAGCTCAGCGAGTACTACGTCTATGACGACAGGGGTCTGCCGGTACTTTTCACGGACGCAAAGGGCGGGCACAAGCGTTATCAATACAACCGTCTGGCCCAGCTCACAAGCTACACGGATTGTTCGGGTAGCGCGACGACCTACGAGTACGACAAGTGGGATCAACTGGCGCGCATCACCAATGCCAGAGGACACTCCACAGAGCTCACGCGCAATGCGTTAGGCCAGGTGTTGCAAACCCGTACTGCCGATGATGCTCACTGGCAATACCACTACACCTCTGCAGGTCTGGTAGGTAGTGTCACCGATCCTTATCACCGAAGTACCTTGTGGACGCACAACACGCGTGGGCAACTCACCACCAAGCAAGATGCCGAGAAGCGGCGAATAGAACTCACCTACGACGAGGCGCACCGTCTCGCCGCGTTGCAGAATGAAAACGGCGAGAGTTTCCATTTTGAATATGACGCCGGGGATCGCCTTGTGGAGGAGCGGCGAGTGGGAGGGCAGCGCGTCTGCGTTGACTACGACGTCAACGGCTGGCCCGTAACGGTCGTGCATCACCCTGGAATGGGCGATGATTTGCTGGTGGACATGGAGAGCTCCTCAACCAACGGCCTGACGCCCGAGATCGCAGGTTGGGGTGACGGGCGTAGCTCTGGTGGTTACAACGCCAAGGATGCCGCCCGTAAGACGGAGTTTGTGCGCGATGCGGTTGGGCGCCTATTGGAGAAGCGTACGGCGGAGTACCACTATCGCTATGCCTATGATGCGATGGACAGGCTGCTCTCTGCGACCAAGTTGCGGGTAGAGTTCGCTGGCGAGATGCCTGAGGATACAGTCGCATCACCAGCCTACGAGCTGATTCCTTTGCATGCATCCACGTTTGCGTACGACGTGATGGGCAACTTGGTCGCCGAGACAGCAACCGATCTCCCGACCGGCAAGGCGCATGTGCTGCGCCATGAGCATGATCCGTTAGGTAACCGCACACAGACGGCATTGCCGAGTGTCCCTGGCCACGCGAGTCAGCGTGCGCTGAATTTTCTTCATTACGGTTCGGGCCATCTTCATCAAATCAACCTGGTGCACGGATCGACCGACGATGATGAGCAAACGTCTATTCATCAAACCATCTGCGACATGGAGCGCGACGAGCTTCACCAGGAAGTTCTGCGTACCCAGGGCAGGGCGCAGACGCGCTACGACTACGATCCTGTAGGAAGACTCACCGGCGCATGGACACGTTCCTCCAGCTTGGTCACCCAACCCTTTGGACTGGGACAGCCTGGTGCTGCGGAATGGCAGCAGGCGCTTGACACCCTCCAGCAGCCAGCCGCTGCAAGCCATCCAGAATCCCGCAACCTCCAGGGCCTGCTCAAAGCGTGGCGCTACGACAAGGTGGGGGAAATGTGCGCGAATCGCCACAGCCTGCACGGTGATACCGGCCATCAATACGATGCCACGGGGCGTATCCTTCAGACGCGCCGCGCGGTGCTGGGCGGCGTCGGTAACGCATTGGCGCAAGCCGCCAATGAGAGCTTCCATTACGACCCGGCGGGGAACATTCTTGATCCCACGCCTGGCCCTGTTGGCAGCACAGCCCCGCAGGCGCCTCAACGTGGATTCGTCCGTGACAACCTCGTGCGCGTGTTTGAAGACAAACGCTACTTCTATGACGGGCACGGTCGGCTGACGCTCAAACTCTCGGGCCGGCACACGCGTCAGCACTTTCAATGGAATGATGAGAATCAGCTCACCGAGGTCGTCACGATCCGCCGACCCGGTACCGAGCATGAAACGCGTCAGACGACGCGTTTCGAGTATGACGCCATCGGCAAACGCATTGCAAAGCGAGATGCGTTTGGCACGACCGAATTCATCTGGGAGGGCATGCGCCTGATCGAGGAACGCCGGGGCGCGAGTGTCATCAGCTATGTGTATGAGCCTGGCAGCTATGTGCCAATGGCGCGTGTGGATGTGGAAGGCTATGCGACGGATGAAGGGGGGCTTGGAACAACCGCAGATGCAGAAGCACCCGGCGCACAGGCATCCCAGGCGGTGGCGGCTCGGGAACGGTTCAGTGGCGATGACGATGGTGTCCCGCATCCCGTGCGGCGGGAAGCCGCCAACAGCGACATGGCAGAAGGCGGTTCTCGTTCGCCCGCACCAGCACTCAAAGTCGCCAATGGAGTATCCGATTCGGTCGGGGCATGCGCGGTGTATTACTTCCACACCGATCAGGTCGGCATGCCTCAGGAGTTGTCGAACGCCCAAGGACAACTGGTATGGCAGGCCAGCTATAAGACCTGGGGCTCAACTGTTAGTGAGGAGTGGGAGGTCACCACACTGGCGGGGCAGCGCGAACACGCGTTGGACCGTGGAAATATCCCGAGTGATGAAAACGAGCGTCAGCAGAACCTGAGGTTTCAGGGGCAATACCTGGACAGGGAAACGGGGCTGCATTACAACACCTTCCGGTATTACGATGCGGATATTGGGCGGTTTATTTGCCCGGATCCAATTGGGTTGATGGGGGGTATTAACCTGAATGGATATTCACCAAATCCACTGGCTTATATTGATCCGCTTGGTTGGGATTGGAATTATTATTTGACGGATGCCAATGGTAATATATATTATCACGGGCGAGCGGCTGATAGCCAAACGCTCAATGATGTGATGCGAAGACATGGTAATAATGTGGGTGGCGACGGTTTGCCAAGATTTGGTAATGGAGATTCTATAAATAGAACAACTCCCGTGGGAACCCCTCATGACACGGTTCGAGGAATCGAAAATAATGGAACCAGAAATACAGGTGTCCTGGGGCGCGGCGGAGATAGTGTTCGGGGAAACATTGATCAAGGTATATCTGACGCCAAGCTGCGAACTACAACCGGGGAGACAAGAATGCAGGCGGCGCAAGACTATTTGACCTCCAAAGGTGCAGCCACTGCTGCTGACTTGAAGCCAATAGAAACCAAACCGTTTCAGCCCAAGAATGGGTGCTAGAAAATATTATGAGCCAATTTTCTCGAAGTGTTGTCAAAGTGTTGCAAAATTATTCTCCGACACAGCCATATTCTAAGGAGAGTGATGAGTGGAAATTATTGAGTGAAGTAGGTCTGGTTCCTCAAATCAAGAAGATGACCCATAATGAAATCGTCGATTGGCTGATTTTTGAGAGGGCTAATGTTTCCAAGGAGGCAATTGTAGAAGCCTTTTTGGTCGGTGTTGGGGGGGGCTTCCCTCAAATGCGATGCGGCATATCTGCATATGCCTATGCAATGCATTTTCCGTCACACGCGTATATTAAAAAAGCTACTGACATTTCTAACTGTTCCACTTGTTTGGTAAACGTCGAGACTAAAATCGATGTGACATTTCTTCACAGATGTCGACTCTCCGGATCACTTGTGGGCAGCAATCCCTTGGGAGATAAGGCTGCCTTCTATCTTGCGACGCACAGAGAGAAGGTGGGATATGTTGAGGATGTTGGTGGGGGAATTTTTGATGAGGGCGTGAGATTGTTTGGGTTGATTCTGAAATTGATTGAGAACTCATCAGACAAAACCGTTCCCCGGACATTGGTGAATGATATACGTAAAATTAAGGAATTGAAACTTACAGCGGAGCAAGCGAAATTTTTCATTGACTTGCTCGGTTATATAGGAGTTCTGCAGCCAAAGGGCCAGTGTTGTTATATCAATGAATTTTTTGGAGATGTAGAGCCTCGTAAAACGCATAGTTCGGATTGGGCATATCCGGTGGATTTTTGGACGGGGGGGGATGGTGTTAATATGGATGCTGTAAATTTTTGGTTTGGTGGACAGTTTGACTCGGTTGTTGGTTAACTGTAAATATCATGGTGAGTCTGTGGTGTACTCTGGCGTTGTTGCACAACTCAACC
Source organism: Diaphorobacter caeni (assembly GCF_015354245.1). Lineage (GTDB taxonomy): Bacteria > Pseudomonadota > Gammaproteobacteria > Burkholderiales > Burkholderiaceae_C > Diaphorobacter_A > Diaphorobacter_A caeni. The sequence goes on along the minus strand of NZ_JADKYZ010000003.1, from coordinate 343,640 downwards.
GGTCATCTGCGGTAGCCTTACCGCATGAGTGAATCGAGCTGGGGCAAGCGGCGCAACCGCACTACAAACTGGAAGGCGTACAACGCAGCATTGAAGGCTCGGGGTGATTTGACCATCTGGCTGGACAAGGACATGCAATGGCAGGCCGTTCCTGATGGCAAGCCTGGCCGCAACAAGACATTTTCGGATGCTGCCATCCAGTTTTGCCTGACCGTCAAATGCCTGTTCAGTTTGCCTTTGCGCCAGGCCTTGGGCTTGATTCAGTCGCTGCTGAGAATGGCTGGCCTGCCTTAGTCAGCGCCTGACTACAGCACGGTGTGCCGCAGGCAAAAGGGTTTGAATGTTCAGGTGCGTTATCGTCCAAGCCGCACGGACTGCACTTGCTTGCTGACTCTACGGGCATCAAGTTTTTGGGCGAAGATGAGTGGAAAACCAAGAAGCACGGCGCAGAGCGTCGCCGACAGTGGCGCAAGGTGCACCTGGGCATAGATGCACAGACGCTGCAGATTCGTGCCATTGTCGTGACCACCAACGAAGTGGGCGACTCACCAGTGGCTGCCGAACTACTGGCCCAAATACCAAACGATGAAGCGGTTGTCAGCTTCACAGGTGATGGAGCGTATGACACGCAGGATGTGTACGAGGCTTGTCATCAGCGCCAAACCACCCCCATCATCCCGCCACGCAAGAGCGCAAAGCTACGCAAAGGGTTGATGTTCGCGCATCGCAATGAGGCCGTCAACCTCAGATGGGGTTATGCAACAGAGCCATTTGAAGGGGACGAATTCTGAATGCGCGAAGAAATACAAAAAACTTGCCAAGAAGCTCAAGAAGAGAAGCAAGGACAAACCGGATTGTTTTGACGATTTCTTGAATCAAATTCTGGATGATATTTAAATGATGCTGACAGTTGAAGAATTTGCAAAAAAATACCTTTGGCAACCGGGTAATGCGCCACAGATGGTCGATTTTTGTTCCGCGCTCGGCAGCGATAAGGCGCCGCGAGCCAAAAGGAGTGACCCGGATTTTTATTTCAACAGCGATGATTACCAGATCATTCTTCACTTCGTGGACGAGGACTATCTCGCTAAACGCGAGGTCGAAAAATATGGAACTGCGCCGATGTTGCTGATCAGTGCAGAGATTCCTGTCGAGTCAGACACGGACACACGTAAACCGGTTATTCAATTGCCGATCGATGTCGTTCCTGGCGTGACCCGTAAGGACGTGCTGGCCAGCATGGGAAAGGCTCCTGATAAAAGCTATGAATCCAGTGGCGTTGTTCGCAACGATCAGTGGTTCCACGAGACTTGTCGTGTGGTGTACAGCTACGGCAAAGAAGGTGAGTTGAAGAGGGTGCAGATCGTCTCTAACAAGTATTGAGAGTCGACTTATGGACGCAACAAGCTTGCTCGGTCGCGATGTCGGGGATCCCGAGGTCGAGAAATTTTTTGAGGATCATCTCGGCTTCAACCCCGATTGGTCTGAGTTGGATGCAGAGAACTATTATTCGGACGAAATCATCATCCCGTCCTTGGGATTGGAGGTCTCCGCGTTCAACAAAGACCGCTTTGTCTCGGAAGATCGGATTTCATGGATCATCGGCACCGGAATGATCGGTGCATTGCATTTTTCTAAGAAATCCGCAGCGACATCCACACCGCCATTCTCTGTGGCATGGGAGGACACGCTGCCTTCCGCGCATCAGAAATTGAAGTCGCAAGCAGCTGATTCCTGTGTCTTCGATAACTTGATTGCAGTCCGGCAGTCGGATCGATACACCACATTCGTTTTTAAAGACCAGGTGTTGGATGAAGTCCGGATCGAACTGAAGCCAGTCTTGTTAGCGCCTACGGAAGATATTCAAGTCCCTGAATTTTCGGAGTTGAATGCCGCGTTGGGTGCGCGGCTGGAGCAGTTGAAAGATCACCCCGCTTGGAATGACATTCTCCGCATCTACCATAGCGATGAAGACGACGACGAAGATGACAGGGTGAGCGACGACAAGATCGATCTGTCAGATGTGTGCGGACTGAGCATCTATGTGGAAGATGAGGTCATTGTCGGCTACAAGTTCTACAACGACCGGGAGCAGGACGCCGTGCGCTGGGAGCATGCGTTGCCTGCGGGGCTGAAGTGGACCGACTGCCCCCATTGCGCAACCGGAATGGAGATCGTCAAGCAGCGCGATGACGAGTTCGATGGGTTCATCCTCGGAACATACATGGACCGTGACATTCATCTCTACTACAACAAGCTCCACGGCAAAATCGCACGCATCACTTACGGGATCTCGGGCTTTCTATGCTGATGATTTCGTAGGCTCCAAGCATCTCTGGCGTGCCCGGAAGTTCGACTGGGGCGGGCCTCTGATTTCTTTGGGGGAAGCAAGGAAGTGTGAATCCTTGAAAGTTGAGCTGGTGCGACGTGGACGGGCATGTAAAAAAGCCGGAGTCTGCGATGCACATCGCAGACTCCGGCTTTTCAGCGTTCGGCCCGATTATTGGCAGGCGCCCACACCACCTACATTGCCAAGACGTTGCAGGTTCAGATATTGCACTCCGTCCAGGCCGTTCAGTGTGGCCTTGGCGGTGGTGCAACTGGTGAAGGTGATGTTCAGGTGACCCCAGTTGGCCATTTGGTAAGCCGGTGTCGAGAACGTGCCGGAGGTGGTGGCTCCCAGCGTCAATGCGTATTCGGTGCCGGTCTGCAGCGGGGCAGACGGAGCTTCGGTGGAGATCAACCAGAGCAGGCCGCCGCTTGAGTTGCGGCCGTAGTAGGTGGCGATGAAGTTGGCGTCGGTCATCAGAAAGTTGAAGCCGGTGCCGTTGTACGCGGGGTCATACCAAAGGCCGGTGATGGCCTTGGGGTCCAGTTGGCTGGTGGTGCCGCCGCCGGAGCCGGACGCGCTCACGGTGAAGTTGCCCTGCAGGCGATCGGTGGCCGTGGGAGCGATGATGTATTGGCCGGTCAATGTGCCTCCTGCTGTGCCGCTGCCCGTGAGGCTCAGGTAGTTGGGGAAGTCTCCGTTTCGGCAGGAAAAGACGAGTGGCGACTGGGATACGACGCCGCCCTTGCCTGTGTATTTGCCATTGCCCGCGGCACTGGACAGGCTGCAACTGACGGCGCCGTTTTGATCGATGGAGAGCGTCATGCTGCCATGATCAGCGCCGGAGTAGGAGCCTGTATAGGTGCCGGCGCCAGTCTGTGCAGTGGCAATCTGCGATATGCCCGCTGCCATGCAGAGTCCGACAAAGACATTTTTGAGAACGTTCAGTACGCGCATCGTTTTTCCTGAATGAGAGGTTGGGTTTGGGGGCGAAGAAGATGCACCCAGTTTATTGCTTTTGTTAAATGAAAATTCAAACTAAATTGAATTTATTAATTTAACAACGACGCTGGTCCGGCCGGGGCTTTGGGGCGATTGGGCTCTGGTGGTCACTGCCGCGCTAAAATGTCGCCGTGCTCCGGGGTGCACGTCAGTGCTGAGATCTACACCCGAGAACTTGAACCGGGTCATTCCGGCGGAAGAAGAGCTTGCACCCCGGCATCATCACGCTCAAAGCAGATCAAAGCGATGGAGATGGAGATGGATAGGGCGCGGGGAAGCCTTCGGAGCAATCTGCTGTTTTCGCTCTCGAAGGATTTCCATGGATACGCCGAAGGCCACGGCCGCTTCGCTGGTCGCAGACCTGCTCGCTTTCATCGCGGCGCCGGGCTGCACCAATGACCAGTTTGACCAACTCGCTCTGAGGCTGTTCGCTCACCAGTACGCATCGAATGCCCCGTTCCGCAGCTTCTGTCAGCGGCGCGGCGCGACCTTGCGCAATGTGAAGTCATGGCGCGACATTCCAGCCGTGCCCATCGACGCGTTCAAGGCCATGGAGCTGCGCAGCGAGCCTGCGTCGCCGGATGAGCGGGTGTTCATGACCAGCGGTACCACCGGCCGTGCGGCGCGGGGGCGGCATTTTCATCCGCGGCTGGATGTCTACGATCTGTCGATGAAGCGGCATTTCGCCGAGCGCTTCATGCGTGGCGTGGAGCGCATGCCCATGGGCATTCTTTTTCCCGATGAGCAGGCGATGCCGAATTCGTCGCTGGCCCACTATCTGGCGCTCGCGCGCTCAGAGTTCGGTACGGCGGACAGCCGCTACTACCTGACGGGCGAGGGGCTGGACATGCCGGGGCTGTGCGCGGTGCTGGAGGCATCGGAGCGAAGCGGAGAGCCGTTCGCGTTGCTGGGGGCGAGCTTCAGTCTGGTGCACGTGATGGATGCGTTGCGCGAGCAGGGGCGCAGCTTTCGTCTGCCTGCAGGCAGCCGCGTTCTCGACACGGGCGGCTACAAGGGGCAGTCGCGAGAGCTGCCTCTGGCGGAGTTCTATGCGGATCTGTCGCGGTTGCTGGGCGTGCCGGCCACACACTGCATCAACATGTATGGCATGACCGAGCTGAGCACGCAGTTCTACGACGACGGCAATGCGACGCTGCCTTCGGTGAAGTCGGGGCCGCATTGGATCCGCTCGCGTCTGGTCGAGCCGATCACCGGGCAGGACGTTGCGCTTGGCGAGCGCGGGATTCTCGTGCATTGCGATCTGGCCAACTACAACTCGGTCACCACCATCCTGACCGAAGACGTGGGCCTGTGGGCCGATGGCGGCTTTCTGCTGCTGGGCCGCGCGGAGGGCGCTGCGGCCAAGGGCTGTTCGCTCGCTGTTGAAGAGTTCGTGAAGGCCGCGTCGGCATGAAGACCGAGCGGATCACGGCGGGATATCTGCCCGGACTCAGCGACGACGAGGTCCACTGGCAGGAGCTTGCATTCGAGCGCGACGGTAGGCGGCTCGAGGTTGCGGTGCCGGTGTTGACGGCGGCGCAGATGCAGGCACTGGCCGAGCGGGTGCGCGCTGCGGCCGACAAGCATCTGCGGACCATGACGGTGGCGCAGATCATCGACGTGATCGACCGCGTGATCGCGCGGCTGCTGGATCGCACGCATCCCGTTCGCCGACTGGCCGAGACCTGGCTGCCGGTCGTCAGTGGCTATGACGCTGACATGGTGCGGCTCGGCTTGACGGGCTATTTCAAGACCTTTCGCGCCGCGCAGCTGCGGCGTTTCGTGGCCGAGGATTTTGCGAATCCGGCCGTCCTCGATGGTTTTCAGCCGACGCCCAAGGGAGGCGCGGTGCGCGCATTCGGGCCGGATCTGTTGGTGCACAGCTGGGCGGGCAATGTGCCTGCGCTGTCGCTGTGGAGCATGGTCTGCGGGCTGCTTGTGAAGGCGCCTGGCATCGGCAAGGTGGCTAGTGCGGAGCCGCTGTTTGCGGGCTGGTTTGCGCGGCTGCTGGCCGAGGTGCATCCGCCGCTTGCAGATTGTCTGGCGGTGGTGTGGTGGAGCGGGGCAGGCGATGAAGGCGGCGAGGGGGCCGACGCGTTGTACGCCCGCGCAGACACGGTGCTCGCCTATGGCGGCAACGGAACGCTGGACGCGCTGCGCAGGCGTCTGCCAGTCACCACGCGTTTTTTGCCGCACGGGCACAAGCTGGGCTTTGGGTTGATTGGCGCTGCGGCGCTCGACAGTGTCAAGGCGCCCGTCGTGGCGCGTCTGGCCGCCTGGGATGTGATGCGCTACGACCAGCAGGGCTGCTATTCGCCGCATGTCTTCTATGTGGAACGCGGCGGGCCCGTGTCACCACGCGCGTTTGCCGACTATCTGGCGGCTGAACTCGCGAATCTGGAGCGGCGCTTTGCACGCCGCGCGCTCGATCTGGAAGAGGGCGCAGCGGTCGCGAAATGGCGGCAGAGCGTGGAGTGGCGCGCGCCCACGGACGCGGGACAGGATCTGTTGATCGGCCCGGCCGATGCGCCTTGGAGCGTGGCCTACAGCGACGGTCTGCAGCCGCTTTCACCCACAGCGCTGTACCGGACGATTGCGGTGGTGGGAGTGGATCGCCTCGACGATGTGGTGCCGGTGGTTGGCGCGCAGCGCGCGTATCTGCAGACCGCAGGCATCGCGGCCTCGCCCGAAGAGCTGTATCGCCTGGCTGATCTGCTCGGCGCGGCGGGCGTCACGCGCATCGCAGCCATTGGCTCCATGAGCATGCCCGAGGCGGGTTGGCATCACGACGGACGATTCAATCTCGTCGATCTGGTGCGCATGACCGAGATCGAGCAATCGGCGGAATCGGCTGCGCAGCCTTTGGCGACTTACTCGGACTGACATGGCGTTTCTGGATATCGACAATGCCGTGTTCACCTACCCGGGCCGCGCGCCCGTGGTGAATGGCGTGAGCTGGCGCATGCAGGCGGGCGAGTTTCATTGCCTCTTGGGCCGCAGCGGTTGCGGCAAGACTACGCTGCTCAAGCTGGCTGCGGGCCTGCTGCGACCGCAGTCGGGGCGCATTCTGCTCAATGGGGGGGAGCTTGCCGCGCCCGGGCCGCAGCTGGGTTTCATGTTTCAGGCACCCACGCTGCTGGAATGGCTCACGGTGCTTGACAACGTGCTGCTGCCCGTTTCGCTGCAACGCAAGCCCTCGCCCGCAGATGAGCAGCAGGCGCTCGGCTTGCTGGAGCAGCTCGGACTGGCCGCGCTCGCATCATCCCATCCGCGCGAGCTTTCGGGCGGCCAGCAAAGCCGCGTGGCGCTGGCGCGCGCGCTGATTCTGGAGCCGCCGCTGTTGCTGCTCGACGAGCCATTCGCCGCGCTGGACGCGATCACCCGAGCCGAACTGCAGGACGATCTGCTGCGCACCTGCCGCGAGCGTGGCACCACGGTGCTGTTCGTCACGCACGACATCAACGAGGCTGTGTATCTCGGAGACCGCATCGCGCTGATGCATGGTGGCCGCATCGTGGATGATTGGGACATCAACCTGCCTGCACCGCGCACGCAGGCCATGCGGCATGGCGCTTTGTTCAACGAATTCTGCGCAGGCATCCGCGCGTCCATGGATCGGGAGGTCGCATGACGGTCACACCATTCAAGGCGCGACTGCTGTCCGCCGCGTTGCTTCTGGTTTTGCTCGCCGGATGGGAGCTGCTGGTGCGGCAGTGGGGGCTGTCCGCGCTCGTACTGCCCGCACCGTCCGCCGTCACCGTGTCGCTGTGGTCGGGCCTCGCGTCCGGTTATTTCTGGCCGCACATCATCTCGACCCTGCAGGCTTTGCTGCTGGGGCTGGCGCTGGGCAGTGCGGTCGGCTTGCTGGTGGGCATGGCGCTGGCGGAGTCGCAGTGGCTCGAGCGCGTCTTCAAACCTTATGTCGTCGTCAGTCAGGTCGTCCCCAAACTGGCGTTGGCGCCTCTGTTTGTGCTGTGGTTTGGATTCGGCATGCTGCCAACGGTGCTGATCACCGCGTTGATCTGCTTTTTTCCGCTGATGGAAAACACGCTGACCGGCCTGCGGCAAGTCGATGCGTCGCGCCTGCAGTTGTTCCAAATGCTCGGCGCGACGCGACTGCAGACGCTGCTGCGCCTGAAGCTGCAAGTGGGGTTGCCCGCCATCCTTGCGGGGTTGCGCGTGGCCGTGGTGCTGGCGCTGGTCGGGGTCGTCGTCGCCGAGTTCATGGGCGCGAGCAAAGGGCTCGGCGCGGTCGTCATCGCCGCGCAGGGGATGATGGATACGACGCTGATGTTTGCCGCGCTCGTGCTCATTGCCGTCATCGGACTGCTGCTCTACCAACTCTGTCTTGTGCTCGAGCGCCGACTGCTGCGCTCGCATGCCACTTCCACTTCCACTTCGCCTTTCACCTCGCGCTCACGCGACATCCCATGAACGCACCAAGCTCTTCCTCATTCATCTCCCGTCGCAGTCTGATCGGCGCGTGCGCGGGCATCACCGGCCTCACATTGGCGGGCACCGGCATGGCCGCGCAGACTCAGGGCAGGATCCGGCTCGCGGGCTGGAGCAAGCCGATCAGCGAAATCACCAACATTCTTGTCGAGCCCGAGAAGGGCTTCTTCAAGGCGCAGGGCGTGGAGCTCGCCTATCTGCCAGGCGCGGGTGGCGGTGACGCGATCCGCAACATGCTGAGCGGTCAGGGCGACGTGGCATTCACCGATCCGGGCTCGTTCTTCATGGCGCTCGACAAGGGCGAGAAGCTGGTCGCCATCTACGACATCTACCCGCAGAACGTGTTCAACGTGGTGTCTCTGAAGTCGGCCAACATCCACAAGCCTGCGGATCTCAAGGGCAAGAAAATCGGCGTCTACAGCCTCTCGAGCGGCACGCGCCAGAACCTGCTGGTGATGCTGCATCAGGCGGGGCTGAAGGAATCCGACGTGACCATCGTCGTCACCGGCCTGCTCAACTTCGCGCCGCTGATGCAGGGCCAGGTCGACGCCACGGCAGCCACCGACACCGGCCTTGCCGTGGGGTTGCGCAAGGGCATGGGCGACATCAACCTGATGAAGGTGAGCGAGCACCTGAACATATCAAGCGACATGTTCGTTGTGCGTGAGGACGTGCTGCGCCAGAAGAAGGATCTGCTCAAGGCCTTTCTCAAGGGCTATCGCGACAGCGCGGCCTGGATGATCGCCAATCCGCAGGAGGCTGCGGCGCTCGCCGGAAAATACGCCATTGACGGCACCCAGCGCGACATCAACCTCGATGTCATCCAGTTGCGCAATGCCTCGGCACTGCCCGCCGCGCAGGTGGCCGGTCGCGCGCCGCAACTGGGCAGCTTCGATCTGGCCGCGCTGCAGAAGGGCGCAGACACCTACCGCGCGCTCGGCATGATCCAGCGTCAGATCAAGGTGACCGACGTGGTTGATACCAGCCTGTTGCCGGGGGCATGAGATGAGTGCCGAATCCTCAATGAACCTGCGTGGCAAGGTGGTGCTGGTCACCGGCGCAAGCCGGGGCATTGGCGCCGCCATCGCCAAGGCCTTTGCGCGGGAAGGCGCGCTGGTGGCCATCAACTACCTGAGCAACGACGCCGCCGCAGCGCAGACCGTGGCCGAATGCGTGGCGGCGGGCGGCGACGCATGGTCCGTCCGGGCAGACGTGGGCTCTTCCGACGCCGTGCGCGAGATGGTTGATTCCATCGTGCTGGAGGCAGGGGGCATCGACGTCGTCGTCAACAACGCATTCAAACCTTATGCCTTTGACCCCGAGCGCCGCCGCCGCTTTGACGACGTGACGCTGGGCGACTATCGTTCGCAGTTCGATGGTGCCGTAGGCGGCGCGTTCAACGTCTGCCAGGCGGTGCTGCCGCAGATGCGCAAGCGGGCGCGCGGAAGCATCGTCAACGTGGTGACCAATCTTGTCGAAAACCCCGTGGTCCCGTACCACGACTACACCACGGCCAAGGCCGCGCTGATCGCGTTCAGCCGCAACCTGGCGAGCGAACTGGGCCCGGCTGGCATCCGCGTGAACTGCGTGGCACCCGGGCTGGTCTATCCGACGCAGGGCAGCGAGAACACCAAGGAGTCGTTCCGCGAATCACTGATGGCCGCCACGCCGCTCAGGCGACTCGCGCGGCCAGAGGATGTGGCCGGCCCCGTGCTGTTTCTGGCATCCGATCTCGGCGGCTTCATGACGGGGCAGACGTTGACGGTGGACGGCGGACTGGTGATGCGCTGAAGAATGCCGCCTTTTGGGCGCTCCATGCGCAAAAATTTCCTGAATTCCCTAAATCGATAGCAGCTATGCCTTATAGTACGGGCCTGCCGGGATCAGGCGCAGCGCTCTCAGGAGCCGTCCAAGGACAACGCATGATTTCTGTCTGGGAAAAGAAATTTTGCTGAAAAGCCAGATTTCCCCAAAACACTCAATTTTCTAACCTATAATTGAGGGCTTCCGGAGAGGTGGATGAGCGGTTTAAGTCGCACGCCTGGAAAGCGTGTGTGGGCTAATCCCCACCGCGGGTTCGAATCCCGCCCTCTCCGCCAGATACGCTGCAGATGCTCAGTCTTTTTCCACGACTTTTCCAACATCTCCAGCAAAATCAACACGTCAAGCCTCAGTACAGCAATGTTCTGAGGCTTTTTCGTTTCAACGGCGGCGCGTAAGTCATCCCATGAGTACACCGGATGAGTACTCCGCAATGGTTCTGAGGGCGTGTTGACGATCTTCACACGGTCTTGCAGGCGCAGGTCTCAGGCGGCCTGCCGCGTTGCAAATCCTCGCGATGAGATCGCAAACATGCGCGGAGTAATTCCGCACCGTTGTGGTCAAGTTGCAACCTCACCGTCGCGAGGCATTTGGCACCCTTCGGAGAAGTGATCGCCAACATTTCGGGCTATGGATTGCGGATATGTAAAGCATCTCCGATTCTGGGGCTGATTGATAGAATCAATCTAGGCCGACGACTAGACGGGCCGCTCGTGCGATGCTTTGTACCTGGATGGTTTGCATCGTGATTCGAAATCCAGCTTCCGATGCACGTGAGATGGGATTGACGTCACTGCCCACATACTCCACCCGCGCCACGCGCCTGCGTTGCTGGCTCCTTCAATCGATACGAAATTCGGCCGTGGCGCTGGTCGGTGTGGCCGCCTTGTCCGCGCATGCTGTGGACAACGTAACGGCGGTCTGGGGCAGTTTTTCCAATAATGCGTGGACGTCGACTACGACCACCGCGAGCACGGCCGTCGCGGCCAATGGCGTCAACAATCTCCTGGCGTTCACGGCGGGCGGCACACGCTATTCCACGGGTGTAAATGACGCCGTGTTGACTGGCCCCTTTGTTGCAGCCGGTTTCCAGTCGTTCACTCCGAGCGCCAATGCCGTTCCGGCAACGGGAGGGCTGAATGGGATTCCTCTGTCCGCAACGTACGACACCACCAAGACGCGTGCGTCGTACCTGTTCGATGGTGCCAATGGGTTGGACCTGAATACTGCGCTGTTCAATATTCCGTCAGCACCATTGAAGTTTGACGCCACAATTGTCAATGCGGTGGCCACGACCGACACCGTTCCCGATGTGCTTGTGACGCAGGTGGGGCAGCCCTCGAGCAATCTGGATCAGTTCTACTTTGTGGACGCATCGAACGCCATTGTGGGTAATTCGGTGAGCGTTGCATTCAATTCCGTCGCCATAGTCGGGCGGCAGAGCTGGCAGTTCTGGAACCCCAACCACACCAAGGCAAGTGTGAGCGATGGTCCGCGCGATCTCCGGATCAGGGCCTACTATTTTTCCGACTTCGGCATCAATGCCGACAACATGGCAAGCGTTGCCGGGTTTGTGCAGCGGTTGAGCGGGGATTCCGATGTGGCCTTCATCGCCTACAACCGTCAGGCGGTGAGCACGCCGGCCATCGTCAGTGTGCAGAAGACCAATGGCGTCAACATGCTCACGGCGGGCGCCGCCACCACCTACACGGTGACGCTCACCAACAGCGGCGGCTCGGCCGCAAGTGGCGTGCGGTGGACGGATACAGCGAGCAATCTGACCGTGACCGACATCGCCCCAGGCACCGCTGGCACGGGCAGCAATGCCGGCGCCTGCACCCTATCCGGATGCACCGGCATCACGCTGGCACCGGGCTCTTCCATCGTCTATACCGTGTCGGCCAATGTGTCAGGCGCGATCGGCACGACCGCCACAAATGCGGCCATCGTGGATGGTGGTGATTGCAGCAATGGAACGCCCAGCGTGTGCACCAGCACCGATGCTGATCCCATCGTGTCCGCCAATTCGGTGAGCGTGACCAAGACCAACAACGTCAGCCAGATCACCACGGACGCACAGACGGTCTACATGGTGACCTTGAACAACAGTTCCGCCGCGCCGTTCACGGGGCTGAGCTGGTCGGACGTCCCTACGGGGCTGACGGTGAACAGCATCGCACTGGGCATGCTCGGCACGGGCAACGTGGGCGGGACCTGCACACTCAGCGGCTGTACAGGCATCACGTTGGCAGCGGGGCGGTCCAACACGTACTACGTGACCGCGACTGTGCAGGCCTCGGTGGCTGCGGGGGCAACCGTGTCGAACCGGGCCACGGCCAGCGGCGGTACCTGCACGAGCGCGAGCGTCCCCGGATGCGTGAGCACGGACACGGATCAGGTCGTGAGCCCGGCCAACCTGAACATCGCCAAGACCAATGGCGTCACGCTGCTCGCGCAGAATGCCAGCACGGTCTACACCGTGACATTGACGAACACGGGCGGCACGACGGCCAGCGGCCAGCAGTGGACCGACACGTCCTCCGGCATGAGCGTAGGCCGGATAGTTGAAACGGATGTCGGCCCCAACAGCAGCGCAGGGCTCTGCACCACTGGCGGCTGCACCGGCATCACGATTGCGCCGGGCGAATCCATTGTCTATTCCGTTGAGGCGACGGTCGGAAGCACGCTCGGAGTCGATGCTGCCAGAAACACGGCAGCCCTCGTCGGAGGTACCTGCACCAATGGCAATGTCTGTACTGCCGTCGATGCGGACGAGGTTGTGACACCCGCAAACCTGAGCATCGCCAAGTCCAACGGCGTCACCGAGATCACTGCCGGAGCGGTCACCATCTACACCGTGACGCTCCAAAACACCGGTGGCATGGCCGTGAACAATCTGCAATGGACCGACAGCGCCACGGGCGTGACGGTGACCGACGTGGCGCCCACGTTCGTGAGCACCGGCAGCAGCGCAGGTACTTGCGACGTCAACGGTTGCACCGGTGTGACGCTGGCGGCAGGCGGCATCATCAGCTATGCGGTGACGGCGGACGTCGACGGCAGCGCGGGAACGCGTGCGACCAACACTGCGCTGATCGATGGCGCGAACTGCGCCGCTGGCAATCCAGCGGCAAGCTGCACTGCCATCGACACTGACGACATAGCGTCCCCGGCGCAGCTGGGAGTGGTGAAGACCAACAACGTCACGCAGATCACTGCGGGTGCGACGACAACGTACACCGTCACGCTGAGCAACAGCGGCGGCACGGGTGCAAGTGGAGTGCAGTGGACCGACAACGCGGTCGGCGTGACCGTTACGAACATCGCGCAAGCATCGGTCGGAGCCAACAGCAACGCAGGGACTTGCACGCCCGCGGGTTGTTCCGGCATCACGCTGGCAGCAGGGGAGTCGGTGGCGTACACGGTTGCTGCCTCGGTCTCTGGTGCGGCGGGCGGTACGGCAACCAACACAGCGGCGGTCCACGGCGCGAACTGCGCCAGCGGCAGCCCTGCGGCCGAATGCTCGGCGGTGGATGCGGACACCATCGTGACCCCAGCACGGGTGGAGGTGACGAAAGCAAACGGTGTCACGCAGCTCACGGCAGGTGCAACGACGACTTACACCGTCACGCTGACCAACAGCGGCGGCACGGGTGCAAGTGGGGTGCAGTGGACAGACAACGCGGTCGGCGTGACCGTTACGAACATCGCGCAAGCATCGGTCGGAGCCAACAGCAACGCAGGGACTTGCACGTCCGCGGGTTGTTCCGGCATCACGCTGGCTGCAGGGGAGTCCGTGGCGTACACCGTGGCAGCTTCGGTTGTCGGCAGTGCGGGAACCACGGCCACCAACACCGCGTCGCTGGATGGCGGCGGTTGCACCAGTGGAAGTCCTGCAGCCGGTTGTTCGGCTACCGATCAGGACAGCATCGTGTCGCCAGCCAATGTGAGCGTGACCAAGACCAATGGGGTGGATCAGCTCAACGTGGGTGCGACGACGACCTATACCGTCACGCTCTCGAACCTCGGCGGCACGGGGGTGAGCGCCGTGGAGTGGTCCGATACGCCGACGCAGATGACGGTCTCCGGCATTGTGGCGAGCGTGGTCGGAGCCCACAGTGTTGCGGGCGCTTGCACGCAGATGGGGTGCACTGGCATCACGCTGGCGGCAGGAGAATCGATTGCCTATCTGGTGACTGCCAGTGTCACCGGCGTGGCGGGTTCAACTGCCAGCAATACCGCCAGCGTGATCGACAATGTCGCGTGTACGAGCACCGCGCCCTGCATCAGCACCGATACGGATACCGTCGTGGCGGTGCCTGTGAGCGAGGTGACTCCAGTGCCCGTGGACTCGCGTCTCATGCTGGGGCTTCTGGGGTTGGGTGTGCTGCTCTTGGTGTGGCGCGGCCCACAAGCGACCGCATTGACGCACTTCCGCAAGGCGCGGAGATGTCAGCGCGCCTCGCCGTTCTGAACACCTTGAGCTCGCAGCTCTTGAATGTGCTCCATTCCTCGTTGGCTGTGCGCGGCGCGGCCACGACGATGGCGACCTTGTTGGGGCGTGGGTTGGACTGAGATTCTTCAGGTCACCGTTGTGCGCGATGGATCGACCAGTGTTTCCTGGATAGCTCAAAGCCTCCTGTTCCCGTTCCGATAGGAGTCCTGTCGCGCTTCGTCTTGTGTGTTATGGAGGAAAAATCAATGGCTTACGTCATTGGGGGGATGTAAATCCGGCATCCCGCGCTCTCCGCCAAATCCAAGCCAAAGCCCAAGCAGTCAGACTACTTGGGCTTTTCGTTTTGGGGGCGTCTGGCGCTCCGGGCGCACCCGCCGTGAGGACAGGTGCGAAGGTGGGGGTCAGCCGTTGCGCTGTCCTGTCTGGATCATCTTCATGGCTGATGTGATCAGTGCCGATACCTCGGTCATGTTGCTCGGCACGACCAGCGTGGTGGTGGCGTCGGAGGCCACTTGGCTGTAGGCATCCACCGCTTTTTCAGCCACTTTGAGCTGCACCGCCTGTTCGCCGCCCGGCTGGCGGATGGCGGTGGCCACGCGTTCGATGGCTTGGGCGGTGGCGTCGGCCACGGCGGTGATGGCGGCGGCTTCGCCCTGGGCCTTGTTGATGGCGGCTTGCTTTTCGCCTTCTGAGCGGGCGATGAAGGCCTCGCGTTCGCCGGTGGCGATGTTGATCTGCTCCTGGCGGCGGCCTTCGGAGGCGGCGATCAGCGCGCGCTTTTCGCGCTCGGCGGTGATCTGGGCCTGCATGGATCGCAGAATTTCCGCAGGTGGCGTCAGGTCCTTGATTTCGTAGCGCAGCACCTTCACGCCCCAGTTGAGCGCGGCCTCGTCGATGGCGGAGACGACCTGGGCGTTGATCATGTCGCGCTCCTCGAAGGTCTTGTCGAGTTCAAGCTTGCCGATCACGCTGCGCAGCGAGGTCTGGGCGAGCTGGGTGACGGCGGTGATGTAGTTGCTCGAACCGTAGCTCGCGCGCATCGGGTCGGTCACCTGAAAGTACAGGATGCCGTCGACCTGCAACTGCGTGTTGTCGCGCGTGATGCAGACCTGGCTGGGCACGTCGAGCGGGATTTCCTTGAGGCTGTGCTTGTAGGCGATCTTGTCGACGAAGGGAATGATGAACTTGAGGCCGGGCGCGAGCGTGCCCGCGTATTTGCCCAGGCGCTCCTTTACCCAGGCGTGCTGCTGGGGAACGATCTTGACGGACAGAAAAATGTAGATCGCGACGATGACGGCGATGATGATGGCGAGTTCCATGAACTGTGTCCTCCAGTGGATGGATGGGGTGAAGCGGATCGGGCGGATCGAACGGATGCGGCGAGCGTAGCAGCTTGCATGAAAACCGCCGGTGGCGAGGGGGGCACTTGGGCTGAGGCTCAGGCCGGATCGACCAAGAGGCGGTTGCCTACGAGTTCGGCGACGCGGTGGTTGCCGGTCGCGGGAGTGATGCCAGGGCGGTGGATGGCGGTCCAGTTGGCGCCGCGATACTTCACCTGTGCGGTGCCGTCGCTCTGCCAGCTGTCGATGAATACCAGCTCGCCGACGTCAAGATTGACGCTGCGGTCCGAGCGCGCCGATGGGTCGCCGGGGCGGCTGCGCCGGAACAGATAGCAGCCCACCACGGCCAGCGCGCCGACGATGGCGGCGCTCAGCACCTGGGCGGTCTCACCAGCGCCAAGCAGGGCGGCAAGCCCGCCTGCAGCAAGGCCCAGCGCGATCATCAGCAGGTAGAACGAGCCCAGCAGCAGCTCGGCTGCGACCGTGAGGCCAGTCAGAATCCACCAGATGGTCGTGTTGTCGAGGGACATTTCGGCACTCCTTCCCCAAGGGGTCATTCATGTCGGTTAACCGACACATTTTGGGCGAAATACCGCCCGGTTTGAAGAATGGTCACGCAGATTCCTTACACTTCGCGCCTGTTTCGTTTTTTTCGCCCCCTGCTTGCTGGAGTCAGCGCATGAAATTCCGCTTTCCTATTGTCATCATCGACGAGGACTACCGTTCCGAGAATACATCGGGTCTGGGAATCCGCGCGCTGGCGCACGCCATTGAAGAAGAGGGCTTTGAAGTCCTGGGCGTGACCAGTTATGGCGACCTCACGCAATTCGCGCAGCAGCAAAGCCGCGCCAGCGCGTTCATCCTGTCGATCGACGACGAGGAGTTCACCTCGGACATGGGGATCGACCCCATCGTGCTGAGCCTGCGCAGCTTCATCACCGAGGTGCGTCGCAAGAACACCGAAGTGCCGATCTACGTGCACGGCGAGACCAAGACGGCGCGCCACCTGCCCAACGACATCCTGCGCGAGCTGCATGGCTTCATCCACATGTTCGAGGACACCCCCGAATTCGTGGCGCGCCACATCGTGCGCGAGGCCAAGACCTATCTGGAAGGCGTGCAGCCGCCGTTCTTCAAGGCGCTGCTCGACTACGCGGAAGATGGTTCGTACTCGTGGCACTGCCCGGGTCATGGCGGCGGCGTGGCGTTCCTCAAGAGCCCGGTCGGTCAGATGTACCACCAGTTCTATGGCGAGAACATGCTGCGCGCCGACGTCTGCAACGCGGTCGAAGAGCTCGGTCAACTGCTGGACCACAACGGTGCCATCGGCGAGAGCGAGCGCAACGCCGCGCGCATCTTCAATGCCGACCATTGCTTCTTCGTGACCAACGGCACATCGACGTCCAACAAGATGGTCTGGCACCACACGGTGGCGCCGGGTGACGTGGTGGTGGTGGACCGCAACTGCCACAAATCGATCCTGCACTCGATCATCATGACGGGCGCGATTCCGGTGTTCCTGAAGCCCACGCGCAACCATTTCGGCATCATCGGCCCGATTCCCAAGAGCGAGTTCGAGATCGACGCCATTCAGGCCAAGATCAAGTCCAATCCGCTGCTCAAGGGTGTGGACGCCAAGGCCGTGAAGCCGCGCATCCTGACGATCACGCAGTCCACCTACGACGGCGTGCTCTACAACACAGAGACCATCAAGTCCATGCTCGACGGCTACGTCGACAACCTGCACTTCGACGAAGCCTGGCTGCCGCACGCCGCCTTCCACCCGTTCTATGGCAGCTACCACGCCATGGGCAAGAAGCGCGCGCGCCCGCAGCATTCGGTGGTCTACGCAACGCAGTCCATCCACAAGCTGCTGGCCGGCATCAGCCAGGCCAGCCACGTGCTGGTGCAGGATTCGCAGACCGTGCCGCTGGATCGTCCGCTGTTCAACGAGTCGTACCTCATGCACACGTCGACCTCGCCGCAGTACAGCATCATCGCGAGCTGCGACGTGGCCGCCGCGATGATGGAGCCGCCCGGCGGCACCGCGCTCGTGGAAGAGTCGCTGGTCGAGGCGCTTGATTTCCGCCGCGCGATGCGCAAGGTGGAAGAGGAGTTCGGCAAGGGCGACTGGTGGTTCAAGGTCTGGGGTCCGGACAAGCTCGCAGACGAAGGCGTGGGCACGGCCGAGGACTGGATCATCCGCGGTGATTCCAAGGCCAACAAGAAAGTAGGCAATACCAAGTGGCACGGCTTCGGCCCGCTGGCCGACGGCTTCAACATGCTCGACCCGATCAAGTCGACCATCGTCACGCCGGGCCTGAATCTGGACGGCAAGTTCGACAAGACCGGCATCCCAGCGTCCATCGTCACCAAGTATCTGGCCGAGCACGGTGTCGTGGTCGAGAAGACGGGTCTGTACTCGTTCTTCATCATGTTCACCATCGGCATCACCAAGGGCCGCTGGAACACGCTGCTGGCCGCGTTGCAGCAGTTCAAGGACGACTACGAGAAGAACCAGCCGATGTGGCGCATCCTTCCCGAGTTCTGCCAGCAGCACAAGCGCTACGAGAAAATGGGTCTGAAGGATCTGTGCCAGCACGTGCACCAGCTCTACGCCAAGTACGACATCGCGCGTCTCACCACCGAGATGTACCTGTCGGACCTGACTCCGGCGATGAAGCCAAGCGACGCCTTCGCGCACATCGCGCAGCGCCGCACCGAGCGCGTGGCCATCGACGAGCTGGAAGGCCGCATCACGACCAGCCTGATCACGCCGTATCCACCGGGCATTCCGCTGCTGATTCCGGGCGAAGTCTTCAACAAGAAGATCGTCGACTACCTCAAGTTCTCGCGCGAGTTCTCGGCCTTGTGCCCTGGCTTCGAGACCGACATCCACGGCCTCGTGGAGATCGAGGATGTGGACGGCAACGTGAGCTACTTCGCCGATTGCGTGGCCGAGGCCGACGTGGCCAAGCCCGCAGCCAAGAAGGCTCCAGCGAAGAAGGCCGCAGCCAAGAGCGCAAGCACCGCGACTGCGAAGAAGGCCGTCGCTGCCAAGTCCTCCGCCAAGTCCTCCGCCAAGGCCAAGGCGCCGGCCAAGACCAAGGCCCCTGCCAAGGGCGGACGGCTGGTGCAGGTCGGTGACGACGGCCCTTTCGGGCGCAACGTCTGATCCTTCGGGTTTGCTGATGCCGAGCGCCAGGTGGTTTTGCCGCTTGGCGCTTTTTTCATTTCAAGGGGACTGCAATTGACCGCGATGGCACCAACGACGGCTGAGCGTTTGCAGATACTGCAGGAGGCGCTTGCACCCGTGCGGCGCCTGGCGTTGCTCGGTCCTGCAGGCACTTGGACGCATCAGGCGGCGCTGGATCTGTGGCCCGGGCGCACCGTGGAGTTGGCCTTCATGGACGTGGCCCGGATGCCTGCGGCGCTTGCGGATCGGCAGGTGGATGCGGTGCTGTTGCCCGCGCGAACCAGCATCGTCGGCGACACGCCCTACATGCCGGTGCTGCGCGAACTGCTGGCTCTCGATGAAATGCGGCACCTTGCGGCTTTTGCTCGCATGCTTGGCTTCTGCCTGCTCGCGCGGGCGGGGGCTTCGTTGGGCGAGATCCGGCAAGTGCATGCGCATCCGGTGGCGCTGGTCGAGGCTGCGCCTTGGCTCGATGCGCATCTGCCTCAGGCACGGCGTGTGGCGAGCGGCAGCGCGGGTGAGGCGGCAACGGCGGTGGCGGCGCGCAGCGATGTGGCATCAGCAAGTCTCGGCCCTGCCTTGGCAGGGCAGATGCATGGCCTGCTGCCGTTGGTGGAGGGGATTGAAGAGGGGCAGCACAACGTCACCGAATGGTGGGTGGTGGGGCGCTTGCAGGCTTCGGAATTGCAGGGCCTGCAAGCCTCGCGTTGAGGGCGCAAACCCGCTCTAGGCAGCGCTCCCCGCCGCCAGCGCCTTCGCTTCGTCGATGCCGTAGCCGAGTTCCGTGAGGATCTCCAGGCTGTGTTCGCCAAGCTTGGGAGGCGACAGGCGTACCTCCAGTCGCTTGCCGTCGAGCGTGAGCGGCAGCAGCACGGTCTTGGTCGTGCGGCCGTCGGGCAACTCCATCGGGGCGAGCGCGCCGCTTTCATTGAGGTGCCTGTCGTCGAGCAGATCGTGCGGCATCGCAATCGGTGCGAAGGGCAGGCCATTGGATTCAAACACCTTGGCGATGTGCGTTGAGGTATGCACCGCCATCTTGTCGCGCAGGATGGGCATCAGCCATTCACGCGCCAAGACACGAGCGTTGTTGCTGCCAAGGCGCGGGTCGTCGCGCAGTTCGGCAATGCCAAAGGCATCGCAGAACACGCGCCAGGCCGTGTCGCTGACCACGGCCAGAAAGATCTGCTCGTCGTTCTTGACCTTGAAGACATCGTAGATCGCCCACGCCGAAATGCGTGCGGGCATGGGCGCGGCGGGCTTGCCGGTCACGGCGAACTGCATCATGTGCTGGGCGATCAGGAACACATTGTTCTCGAACAGCGCGCTCTGCACCTCCTGGCCCTTGCCGGTCTTCTCGCGCTGGGCGAGGGCGGCCATGGCCCCCATGGCGCCGAACATGCCGCCCATGATGTCGTTCACGCTGGTGCCCGCACGCAGCGGATCGCCGGGGCGGCCGGTCATGTAGGCGAGGCCGCCCATCATCTGCACCACCTCGTCGAGCGCCGTGCGGTGCTCGTAGGGGCCGGGCAGGAAGCCCTTGTGGCTCACGTAGATGAGGCGTGGGAACTGACCCTTCAGGCTGTCGTAGTCCAGCCCGAGCTTGCGCATGGTGCCGGGCTTGAAGTTCTCGCAGACCACGTCGGCCGTGGCGATGAGCTTGAGCGCGGCCTCCTTGCCCTCGGGGGTCTGCAGGTCGAGCGTGACGCTTTTCTTGTTGCGGTTGAAGAGCGGAAAAAAGCCCGCGCCGGACCCCAGCAGCTTGCGCGTGGCGTCGCCGTCGCGGCCATGGCCGACGGGCTCGACCTTGATGACCTCGGCACCCATGTCCGCGAGCATCAGGCCGCAACTCGGGCCCATGACCATGTGGACGAATTCGATGACGCGGATGCCGGAGTAGGGCAGGTCGGCGCAGTGGGAGGCGTTGGTGTTTGCTTGTGCTTCTGTCATGAATAAGCCTCGGTGTTCGTCTCAGTCGTTGTGGTCGTTGTGGCCGTTGTAGTCGTTGTAGTTGTGCGGCACAAAGCCCTTGGGCAGACCGGCCAGCGGCGTCATGCCGTAGAGGGCCTCGCCGGGCAGGCCTATGCCGAGCGCTTGGCGCGCGGCGATCAGGCGCTGCAGATCGACGCCTGTGCGGATGCCCATGGCCTCGAACATGAAGACGAGATCCTCGGTCACCACGTTGCCGGAGGCGCCGGGCGCATAGGGGCAGCCGCCCAGTCCGGCGAGCGACGCGTCGAAGGTGCGGACTCCCGCCTCATGGGCCGCGAGACAGTTGGCCAGTCCAAGTCCACGGGTGTTGTGCATGTGGGCGGCGCCGGCCTTGTCTCCGAGCGTCGCGATGAGGTGCGTGAACAGCCGCTTGACCTGCGCGGGGTTGGCCATGCCGGTGGTGTCGGAGAGGCCGCATTCATCGACGCCCGCCTCGACGCAGGCGGTGGCCAGCGCGATCACGTCGTCCTCGGGAACGAGGCCCTGCAGCGTGCAGCCGAAAGCGGTGGAAATGCCCGCCTCGATATGCACCTTGGGCGCGATCTCGTCACGCAGCGCGGCGATGTTGCGCACTTCCTGGACCATCTCCTCTGGCGTCTTGCGCACGTTGGCAAGAGAATGGGCGCTGCTTGCGGAAATCGGCATGGTGATCTTGTGTACCCCGGCTTCCATCGCCGCCTGCGCGCCGCGCAGATTGGGTACCAGCGCCATGATGGTCACGCCCGTGTGGTGATGCAGCGCGTGCCTGATCACCGCGGCGGTGTCCGCCATCTGCGGCAGCAGCTTGGGCGAGACGAATGAGCCGACCTCGATCTCCTGAAGGCCCGAAGCCACCAGCGCGTCGATCCACGCCAGCTTGTCGGCGGTGGGCATGGTGCGATTGACGGATTGAAGCCCGTCGCGCGGTCCCACCTCGCTGATGAGAACGTCGTATTGGTGAGGTGTTTGCATTTTGGAGTATGTTCTATAGGATAGAACGAAGTACTGTCTTATAAGATATTGCTGTGCAGCTCACATGCTGTCAAGCGATCGCGCAAACCACCGGAGCCCTCAGTACATGCCACGCAAATCCGTCACCGAATCCGTCGCCGATGCCAACGCCGCGCCGGGCGGCGTGGCCGCGGTTGATCGGGCGCTGAGCGTGCTTGCCGCATTTCGTGACGGTGACGATGCCCAAGGGCTCACGCTGGCTGAGCTGGCTGAGCGCACGCTCCTGTACAAAAGCACTGTTTCGCGCCTGCTGGCGTCACTGGAGCATGGCGGGTGGGTGATCCGTCTCGACTCCGGTCGCTACGCGGTCGGCCCGGCGGTGGCGCGGCTGCATGCGGTCTATGCGCAGAATTTTTCGCTCGACCGGGTAGTCATGCCGGTGCTGCGCACGCTGGTTGCGCAAACGGGCGAGAGCGCCGCCTACCACGTGCGCCAGGGTCGCGACCGCCTGTGCCTCTTTCGCGTGGATTCGCCGCATCCGGTACGTGACCATGCGCGTGTGGGGGATCTGTTGCCTCTTGGCAAGGGCGCTGGGGGACGGGTGTTGGTTGCTTTCGATCCCGAGCTTTCCGAATGGGAGCGCAGGGATCGGGTGCACTATGCGCGGGTACGGGCGGATGGATATGAGGCGGTGATCGGGGATCGGCGCAGTGAGATTGCGGGGATTTCTGTGCCGGTGTTTCGGGGGAGTGGGGAGTTGGCGGCGGCGCTGACCTTGACCATGCCGGTGCATCGGTATGACGCTCGGTATTTGAAGTTTGTGTTGGTTGCTGCTCGTGAGGTTGGGGCTCAGTTGCTTTGATTTTTTGACGGTGTGGGGTGGTTGAGGGCGGAGGCCGGGACTGCCCCCGGCGGGGCAAACACTTTTTGCTTGCGCGCAAAAAGTAATCAAAAACGCGCTTTCAATACCTCCGGCGGAACTCGACTTCGCGCTGCGCGCGCCGCTCGGGCAACCGCCGGAAGTCAGTTTGGAAGAGGAGCGTTCGGCACTTTGCTTCGCTCGTGCTGCATCTCGCGTTCGCGAGATGCATGTGCGCCGTAGGCGCGCGGCTTCCAGCCCTTCTTCTGCCCACGCCTGATTCTGTCGTTCCATCCGGCGGTTTGCAGCGGAAAGTGCCGATGCAAACTTCAAGAACTGACTCACGGCAGATGTCTGACCGGAGCGAAGCGCAGGGAGTTTCTGCCGTGCGCCGGATGGAGCGACAGAATCAGGTTGCCCGCAGCGAAGCGAAGG
The DNA here is from genome assembly GCF_015354245.1 of Diaphorobacter caeni. Taxonomy (GTDB): domain Bacteria; phylum Pseudomonadota; class Gammaproteobacteria; order Burkholderiales; family Burkholderiaceae_C; genus Diaphorobacter_A; species Diaphorobacter_A caeni. The sequence goes on along the minus strand of NZ_JADKYZ010000003.1, from coordinate 320,831 downwards.
GTCGTGGGCAGCAGGGGCGCCTTCCTTTTGCTTACTTTTCCTTGGCGAGACAAGGAAAAGTGAGTCGCCCGCCGGGGCGAGACCCGGCCAGCAGCTCCCGCAAAAAAGAAAATGCCCGCAAGCACAGCTGGCCTGCAGGCATTCACAAAGAGGATAAAGGTATTAAACCTGATCAGCAGACAGACCGGCAGTCTGGCTGAACCCGCCATCCACATAAGTGATTTCGGCCGTCACGCCGCTGGCCAGGTCGGACAGCAGGAAGGCCGCGACGTTGCCCACGTCCTCGATTGTCACGTTGCGACGCAGGGGCGCTGCGTCGGCCACGCGGCCGAGGAGCTTGCCGAAGTCCTTGATGCCGGAGGCGGCCAGGGTCTTGATCGGGCCGGCGGAGATGCCGTTGGCGCGGATGGCGCGGCCGTCGGCGGTGCGGCCCACGGCTTCGGCCAGGTAGCGCACCGAGGCTTCGAGCGATGCCTTGGCCAGACCCATGGTGTTGTAGTTGGGGATCGAGCGCAGCGCGCCCAGATACGACAGGGTCAGGAGCGACGACTTGTCGTTCAGGTGCGGCAGTGCGGCCTTGGCCATGGCGGGGAAGCTGTAGGCGCTGATGTCGTGGGCGATCTTGAAGCCTTCGCGGCTCAGGCCGTCGAGGAAATTGCCGGCGATGGCCTCGCGCGGTGCAAAACCGATGGAGTGCACGAAACCGTCGAACTTGCCCCAGACGGCGGCCAGGTCGGCGAACATCTTGTCGATCTGTGCGTCGTCGGCAACGTCGCAGTCGAACACGAGCTTGGAGTCGAATTCGGCGGCGAATTCGGTGATGCGGTCCTTGAAGCGCTCACCGACGTAGCTGAATGCCAGCTCGGCGCCTTGTTGGTGGCAGGCCTTGGCGATGCCGTAGGCGATGGAGCGGTTGGACAGCACGCCCGTGATGAGCAGCTTCTTGCCAGCGAGGAAACCCATTGTGTTGTTCTCCTGAGAAAGGGGTCGAATGAGTAGGGAGCCTCTGCACGAACCAGATCGACGCGGGATAGCGCAGCGTCGGGCGATCTTCAGCGTTGAAAATCCTCATGATAGCCACGGCTGTCACTGCGGTTTTCGCCTTGAATCCCATCCCGACCTGCATCTGGCCGCTTGACGATCGATTCGTGCAGAGGTTCCCTATGGGCGGAGGTCGTTTTGCAGGGACAACCGCCCGTGTAGTGCAGAATTGTCGCATGCGGTTAATCAAGAGCTTGGGATTGGTGGGTTGTGGCCTGCTGGCGTGCGTGCCGGCTTGGGCGGCGCATGCTTATGCGATGTGGGGCGAGCCTGCGCTTCCAGCGGGCTTTGCGCATTTCAACTATGTGAACACGAACGCGCCCAAGGGCGGGGAAATCCGGTTGGTGAGCAACCTGCGGATTTCCACGTTTGACAAGTACAACCCGTTCACGATCCGGGGCAATGCGCCGGCGTATCTGAGCACGATGATGTTCGATTCGCTGCTCACCGGCCCGCTCGACGAGACCGGCGTCGGCTACGGGCTGCTGGCCGAGGACGTGCAGGTGGCGCCCGATGGGCTCTCGGCCACCTTCCGCATTCACCCCAAGGCGCGGTTTCACAACGGCAAGCCGGTGCTGGCCGAGGACGTGAAATTCACCTACGACACGCTGGTCGGACCCTTTGTCTCGCCGGGCTACAAGACCTTGCTGATCGAGGTGGCGGGCGTCGACGTGCTTGATGAGCGCACGGTGCGCTTTCGCTTCAAGAGCCCGAACCGCGAGCTTCCGTTGACCGTCGGCGGCCTGCCGATCTTCAGCCGCGACTGGGGCGTGGAGGACGGAAAGGCCAAGCCGTTTGACCAGGTGGTGATGGACATTCCCATCGGCAGTGGCGCCTACAAGATCGGGCCGGTCAACTTCGGCAAGGACATCACCTATGTGCGCGATCCGCAGTACTGGGCGCGTGATCTGAACGTGCGCAAGGGCTCGGCCAATTTCGACCGCGTGCTGGTGAAAATTTACAAGGACAACACGGCGCGGCTCGAGGCCTTGAAGGCGGGCGAGTTTGACCTGATGCGTTTCTTCAGCGCGGGCGACTGGGCGCGGCGGGTCAATGGCAAGAAGTTTGATTCGGGCGAGCTCGTCAAGGGCGAGTTCCAGAACAAGCTGCCGTCGGGCTTTCAAAGTTTCGTGATCAACACCCGCAAGCCGCTGCTCGCGGACCGCCGCGTGCGCGAGGCGCTCGGGCTGGCCTTTGACTTCGAGTGGATGAACCGCCAGTTGTTCTACGGGTCGTACACACGCGTGAAGGGGCTGTTCGGCAACACCATGTGCGAGACCACCGGCACGCCGTCCGCCGAGGAACTCGCGCTGATGGAGCCGCTGCGCAAGAACATTCCCGACGCCGCATTCGGTCCCATGTTCGTGCCGCCCACCACCAACGGTGCCACGACGCTGCGCGACAATTTGCGCCGCGCGCAGGCTCTGCTCAAAGAGGCGGGCTGGGAGGTGCGCGACGGCGTGCTGCGCAATGCCCAGGGCGAGCCCATGGTGCTCGAATATCTGGACAGCAGCGAAACCGGCATCAAGACTTTCTCGTCGTGGCTGCGCAATCTGCAGAAGCTCGGCGTGACGCTCAAGTTCCGCGCGGTGGATTTCGCGCTGTACCAGCAGCGGCTGCAGAAGTTTGATTTCGACATCACAACCATCGCCTATCAGGGCACGTCCAATCCGGGCCAGGAATTCTTCGACATGTTCGGCAGCGCCGCTGCGGATCAGGAGGATTCGGGCAACTTCCCCGGCGTGAAGAATCCGGCCGTTGACGCGCTGATCAAGGCCATGGTGAGCGCCAAGACCAAGGAGCAGATGCTGCCCGCCTGCCACGCGCTGGAGCGCGTCATCGCGCACGAGCACTATCTGATTCCGCAATATTTTTCCGCCGCGCACCGCATGGTCTACAGCGCCTGGCGCCTCGAGCGCCCGCAGATCGCGCCGCCCTACATCAACGGCGAGCCGTGGGTGATCGACAACTGGTGGGCGCGCATGCCGCCCCTTGCCACCGCGCCCAAGAAGCCCTGAACGGATAAGCTGCCGCCATGTTCGCCTACATCCTCAAACGATTCCTGCTCATGATTCCCACGCTGCTGGGCGTGCTGCTGCTTACCTTCGTGGTGATCCAGTTCGTGCCGGGCGGGCCGGTCGAGCAGTACATGGCCGAGGCCAAGGCCGGTGTGCAGGGCATGGGCGGCGGTGGCGGCAGCGAGGGCAGCGGCCTGTCGTATCGCGGCGCGCAGGGCGTGGACAAGCAGCGGCTCGAGCAGATCAAGAAGCTCTACGGCTTTGACAAGCCCGCGCATGAGCGCTTCTTCCAGATGCTCGGCCAGTTCGCGCGTTTCGACCTGGGGCGCAGCTTCTTTCAGAACAAGGATGTGTGGACGCTGGTGAAGGAAAAGCTGCCGGTGTCGATCAGCCTGGGGCTCTGGACCTTCTTCATCAGCTATCTGGTGGCCGTGCCGCTCGGCGTGGCCAAGGCCGTGCGCGCGGGCTCGCGGTTCGACTTCGTGACGACGCTGATTATCCTTGTCGGCTATGCGATTCCGGGCTTTGTGCTGGGCGTGGCGCTGCTGGTGATCTTTGGCGGGCAGCTGCAGTGGTTTCCGCTGCGCGGGTTGACGTCGCCCAACTGGGACGAACTGAGCTTCATGGGCAAGGTGGTGGACTACCTCTGGCACATCACGCTGCCGATCACCGCGATGGTGGCGGGCAGTTTCGCGGTGACGGCGATGCTTACCAAGAACGCGTTTCTCGAAGAAATCCGCAAGCAATACGTGCTCACCGCGCGCGCCAAGGGGCTGTCGGAAAAGCAGGTGCTCTGGAAGCATGTGTTCCGCAATGCGCTGATTCCCATCATCACCGGCTTCCCGGCCGCGTTCATCGGGGCGTTCTTTGCGGGCTCGCTGCTGATCGAGACGCTGTTCTCCCTCGATGGACTGGGACTGCTGAGCTACGAGAGCGTGATCCGCCGCGACTATCCGGTGGTGCTGGGCACGCTGTACCTGTTCACGCTGATCGGGCTGGTGACCAAACTGATCAGCGATCTTTGCTATGTGTGGGTCGATCCGCGCGTGAAATTTGACTGATGCCCACGAATCGCCTCATGTCTTTGCGCCTGTCCGCTCTGCCTGACGCAGCGCCATCCTCGCCGCGAGGCGGCTCTGCCTTGCATAGAATGTTTGTCAATGACCGATAGAGCCCAGTCCTTCGCGAATCAACACCAGTCTCCCGCCGCACGCGCGTGGCGCCGCTTCCGCAAGAACCGGCTCGGGTTCTGGAGCCTGGTCGTCTTCTGCACGCTGGTGGTGCTGAGCCTGATGGCGGAGGTGATCTCCAACGACAAGCCGCTGCTGGTGAAATACGAGGGCCAGTACTACACGCCGATGATCCACAGCTATCCGGAGACGACCTTCGGCGGCGATTTCCAGACGCCGACCGACTATCTCGATCCGTTCATCCAGGAGAAGCTCTCGGCCAACGGCAACTGGGCGATCCACACGATCAACCCCTATGGACCCGAGACGCTGAACTACTTCGCTAAGTCGCCCAATCCATCGGGGCCGACGGCGGACAACTGGTTTGGAACCGATGACCGGGGGCGCGATCTGCTGGCGCAGCTGATCTACGGGTTTCGCGTGAGCGTGCTGTTCGCGCTCGCGCTCACGGCGGTTGGCGTGGTGCTGGGCGTGGTCGCGGGGGCGGTGCAGGGATTCTTCGGCGGCAAGGTGGATCTGGCTTTCCAGCGGTTCATCGAGATCTGGGGTTCGATGCCCGAGCTGTACCTGCTGATCATCTTCTCGGCCGTGTTCGCGCCGAGCATCACGCTGCTGCTGGTGCTGCTGTCGCTGTTTGGCTGGATGGGGCTGTCGGACTACGTGCGGGCCGAGTTCCTGCGCAACCGGCAGCTCGACTACGTGAAGTCCGCACGCGCGCTCGGCGTGAGCAACTGGCAGATCATCTGGCGGCATATCCTGCCCAACAGCATGACGCCGGTGGTGACCTTTCTGCCGTTCCGCATGGGCGCGGCGATTCTGGCGTTGACCTCGCTGGACTTTCTGGGCCTCGGCGTGCCGCCCGGCACACCGAGTCTGGGCGAACTGCTGGCGCAGGGCAAGAACAACATCGATGCGTGGTGGATTTCGCTTTCCACATTCGCGGTGCTCGTGATCACGTTGCTGCTGCTGACCTTCATGGGCGATGCGTTGCGCGACGCGATGGACCCGCGCAAGCTGGACAAGTGACCCATGGCCTCCCGTTCCCACTCCACTCAGGACCCATTGACCATGCGCGCCACGGAACCCCTGTCATCCGCCTCGTCGACGCCGCTGCTTGCGGTGCGCGACCTGCATGTGCGCTTTGGCGACAAGGAGGTCGTGCACGGCGTGAGCTTCGATGTGGCTGCGGGTGAAAAGCTCGCGCTGGTCGGAGAGTCGGGCTCGGGCAAGACGATCACCGCATTGTCGCTGCTGCGGCTGGCGAGCGATGCCGATCTCTCGGGGCAGGCGATGTTCGGCGGGCGCGATCTGATGGCGCTGAGCGAGCGCGAGATGCGCGGCGTGCGCGGTGGCGACATCGCGATGATTTTTCAGGAGCCGATGACGGCGCTGAATCCGCTGATGACGATAGGCGAGCAGATCGCCGAAGTGCTGGAGCTCAAGCAGGCGCTGACCAGGCAGCAGGCGCGCGATCAGGCCATCGAGCTGCTCGCGAGCACTGGCATTCCCGAGCCTGCACGGCGTGCGGCGTCGTTCCCGCACCAGCTCTCAGGGGGGCAGCGCCAGCGCGCGATGATCTCGATGGCGCTCGCGAGCAAGCCCAGGCTGTTGCTCGCCGATGAGCCGACCACCGCGCTCGACGTGACCCTGCGCGGCCAGATTCTCGACCTGTTGTCGGACCTGCAGCGCCAGACCGGCATGGCCGTGCTGCTGATCACGCACGACCTGGTGCTGGTGCGCCGCTTTGCCGATCGCGTGGCGGTGATGGAGCGCGGCCTGCTGGTGGAGCAGGGGGTGGTCGAAAAGGTCTTTGATCATCCGCAGCACGCCTATACCCAGCGCCTGATCGGCAGCACGCCGGTGCGCGATGTGATCGAGGTGAACGAGAACCAGGCGGTGACCGAATTCGCGGCGCAGGCGAGTGATCTGAACGTGAGTTATCCGGTGCCGCTTTCCGGCATTCGGGGCTGGTTCCGCAAGGGGCATTTCGACGCCGTCAAGCATGCCAGTTTTGCACTGCCGAATGCGCAGACGCTCGGCGTGGTGGGCGAGTCGGGTTCGGGCAAATCGACGCTGGCACAGGCGCTGCTCGGACTGCTGCCGTTCCAGGGCCAGATGGAGATCGCGCGCCAGCACTGGCAGCAGCCGGCGCAGCACAACTCCGCGCACAACAAGGCGCTGCGCAAGCAGGTGCAGGTGGTGTTCCAGGACCCGTTCTCTTCGCTGTCGCCGCGCCTGACCGTTGAGGAAATCGTGGGCGAAGGTCTCAAGGTGCATGCGGCCCAGTTGACGGACGAGCAGCGGCGCGAGCGCGTGGTTAGCGTGCTCACGGACGTGGGGCTGACCGAGGCCCAGTTTCCCGGTCTGCTCTCGCGCTATCCGCACGAGTTTTCGGGTGGGCAGCGGCAGCGGCTGGCGATCGCGCGGGCGCTCATCGTGGAGCCGCAACTGCTGGTGCTTGACGAACCCACGAGCGCGCTGGACGTGACCATTCAGCAGCAGGTGCTCGGTCTGCTGCAGCGGCTGCAGAAGGAGCGCAGCCTGTCCTATCTGCTGATCACCCATGACGTCGCCGTGGTGCGCGCGATGGCGCACAACGTGATCGTGATGAAGGACGGCGAGGTGCTCGAAGGCGGAACGGTGCGCGAGGTGCTGGACGCGCCCAAGCACCCCTATACGAAGAAGCTGGTGGCGGCTGCGCAGGTGTAGGCCGGGCCGCCGAATCGCCCGGCGGTTGATCCTGATCACCTTTCTCGACGTGTCGGCATGACATTGCGCGGCCGGGGATATGGGTTTCGATCCTATGATGGACCGGTTCGTATCCCGAGTTGACTATGGCACAGGCGGGGACCGCTCGTCCGGTTTCCGCGCGCTGCCATCGACTCCCCAGCCAAGAGAGACAAGACAGATCCATGCAAAGCAACGAGCTCGGAGAGCTGTTCCCGAATTTTCAGAGTCATTTCATCGCCGTCGATGGTGGCGTCCACATCCATGCGCTGACCGGCGGCGAAGGCCCGCCCCTGCTGTTACTTCACGGTCATCCGCAGACATCGGCCATCTGGCACAAGGTCGCGCCCGAGCTGGCCAAGCATTTCTCGCTGGTGCTTGCCGATCTGCGCGGCTACGGCGATTCGTCCAAGCCCAATGGGGGCGCGCGCAGCGTGGACTACAGCAAGCGCGTGATGGCCAGCGACATGGTGCAGGTGATGCGCCACTTGGGCCATGACCGCTTTCGCGTGATGGCCCACGATCGCGGCGCGCGCGTCGCGCACCGGCTGGCGCTCGATCACGCGGGCGCGGTCGAGCGGCTCGTGCTCATGGACATCGCCCCCACGCTTGCGATGTATTCGCAGACCACCGAAGCCTTTGCGCGTGCGTACTGGCACTGGTTCTTCCTCATCCAGAAGTCGCCGCTGCCCGAGCGCCTGATCAATTCCAACCCCTCCGCCTATGTGCGCGAGGTGATGGGTGGACGCAGCGCCGGGCTGTCGCCGTTCGATCTGCGGGCGCTGGCCGAATATGAGCGCTGCGTGTCCTTGCCAGGCACCGCGCACGCGATCTGCGAAGACTACCGTGCATCGGCCGACATCGATCTCCAACACGACCGAGAGGACATCGCGGCAGGCCACGCGCTGCAGGCACCTACGCTGGTGCTCTGGGGAGAGGAGGGCGTGGTCAACCGCTGCTTCGAGCCGCTCAAGGAGTGGCAGAAAATCAGCACCGACGTGCGCGGTCATACCGTGCCGTGCGGGCACTACATCGCCGAGGAGGCACCCGAGGCGCTGCTCGCGTCGGCTCTGCCTTTTCTGAAAGGCTCCTGAAGGCGTTTCGAGGTGCTGACGCTGGGTTCAGCGCAGCACCAGAACCGGCACCGAACTCAGCCTCAGCAGGGCCGTGGTCGTGCTGCCGACGATCAGCTGGCGGATGCGCGAATGGCCGTAGGCACCGAGCACGAGGAAGGTGTCGGCGCGTGTCGAGAGGAAGTTCGGAATGGCTTCCTCGGGTACGCCGGGGATCACCTGGGTCGTCACCTGAAAGCCCGAATCCTCGAGCAGTTGCTGGGCACTCTGCATCTGATCGCGCATCTCCGGCGTGGGTTCACCCGCCATCACGAGTTGCGCCCCCATGCCGCGCAGCAGCGGGCTGCGCGCGACGGCCTGCACCGCGCGCATCGACGTGGCGCTTCCGTCGAAAGCGACGACGAAATTCGTCGGTGCCACGAAGCTCCCCGAGGTGATCACCAGCACCGGCTGTTTGACGCTGCGGATCACGCTTTCCACCCGGTGGTCGAGCCGCAGCTTTCGCGACTTCGTGGCCTTGAAACCCTTGCCGAGCACGAACAGTCGCGCGCAGGGCTCCTGCTCGAGCAGCACGTCGGTGAGGTTGCCGTCCTTCAGGTGAGTGTGCAGCGCGGGAACGCTCTCGGGGTCGATGTGCTTGAGCGATTCCTGGATCATCTGCTCGGCGGCCTGATGCGCGACCTTGGAGCGTTCCTCGTCGAGCTCGTTCAGGCGCTGCAGCAGCACCTCCTGAGCGCCGACGCCGATCAGGCCGCTGTAGTCGCCCACGGGCGGCAGCGGGTCGGGCCGCTCAAGCGCATGCAGCAAGGTGATGGGGGCGTGCAGACGACGCGCGGCCCAGGCGGCGCTGTCAATGACGGATGCGGTGGCATCGAGTCCGTCGATGCACGCAAATACGGTGTCTGGGGTGTTCATGCGGTGTTTCCTCCTATGCAAGCACTACCAGCCAGCGTGTGGCTTCAGCTTGGGGTTTGCGGGTTGGGCAAGCCAAGTCGGAGCGAGTGTAGCGCCGAAAATCCGGTGAGCATTCTTTAACCACGGCGCATGTAGAAACTCAGGGCAATTCCCTACGCACAGCGGAACCGGGGGCCTCCGTCGGTCGATGGGTCATGAGCTGCGTGTAGAGCGCCTGCGCCGCCGACGACAGGCTGCGGTCACGGCGCCTCACCAGATAGATCTGACGCGTGAGTTCGGGCCAGAGCAGCGGCCGGGTGACGAGACCCGGCTGCTGAAAATGAAACAGCGTGAGCGACGGAATCGCGCTGATCCCCAGACCTGCGCGCACCATGCCCATGACGGTGGCGAGCTGCTCGACCTCCATCACGCTCTTCATCGGCTGCGGATGCAGGGCGGCCTCGAGAAACTGGCGCACGCTGCTGTGCCGCGCCATGTGGATGAAGGGCCATTGCGCAAGCTCCGCCACGCTCACCGGGCGCCTGCGTCCGCGCGGCGCTTTGGCGAGCGGATGATCGTCGCGGCATACAAGGTGGTACTCGTCGCTGCAGAACGGCTCGGCCTGCAGATCGGGCGTGTCGGCACGGATCGCGGCAAGCGCGAAATCCGCCTTGCCGCTGGCCACCATGGCGATGCAGGGCTCGGACAGCACATCGGCGATTTCGAGTTCGACGCCGGGGTGGTGCTGATGGAATTCTGCAAGCCGCTCGGGCAGCCAGCCCGCCGCGAGCGAGGGGAGCAGGGCAATGGCCACGCGTCCGCGCCGCAGCGTCGCCTCGTCGCGCATGCTGGCCACGGCGGCATCCATCTCGGTGCGGATGCGCTGCGCCGATTCCATGAAGTTGGCTCCCGCCGCCGTCAGCTCGACATGCCGCGTGCTGCGGTCGAACAAGCGGATGCCGAGATCCTCTTCGAGCGCGCGGATCAGCGCGCTGAAGGCCGGTTGCGACAGATGGCATTGCATGGCGGCACGCGTGAAGTTGCGCTGCGCGGCGAGCGCGAGAAAGGCGTCGATCTGGCGGGTGGAGATATTCATTTGAAAATCAGATCAATTCATCTTGATTATCGATTTCACAGAATAACGCATGCGCCCTACAGTGCCCTCAGGAGATAGGCAAAGACATGGATACGACACAGGCAAATACGCTGCGGATCGGCTGCGCGGCGGGCTTTTCGGGCGACCGCACGGATGCGGCGCTGCCCATCGTTCAGGAATTCATCGCCGCGGGCAAGCCTTCGGTGCTGATGTTCGAGACGTTGGCCGAACGCACGCTGGCCCTCGCCCAACTGGCGCGGCGCGGCGATCCCGATGCGGGCTATGAGCCGCTGCTCGACGACCTGCTGCGCCCGGTGCTGGCGTTGTGCCTTGAGCACGGCATCCGCATCGTGAGCAATTTTGGCGCGGCCAATCCACGTGGCGCTGCACGTCGGATTCTTGCGCTCGCCGAGGAACTGGGTGCGCCCCGGCCACGTATCGCGGTGGTCGAGGGCGACGATCTGCTTGCGGACGAATTCCGCCCGATGCTTGTTGAAGCGCTCGGCGCGCGTCTGCCCAGAGAGTCCATCGTCAGCGCAAACGCCTACATCGGCGCGGAGCCCATCGCGAACGCACTGAAGGCGGGTGCCGACATCGTCGTCTGCGGCCGCGTGGCAGACCCGTCGCTGGTGCTGGGGCCGGCCATCGCGCATTTCGGCTGGTCCATGGACGACTGGCAGCGCCTTGCGCGCGCCACCATGGCGGGGCATTTGCTCGAATGCGGCTCGCAGGTATCGGGCGGATATTTTGCCGATCCGGGGTTCAAGGACGTGCCCGATCTGGCGCATGTCGGCTATCCGATCGCCGAGCTGGATTCGGATGGTCACTGCACCATCTCCAAGCCAGCAGGGACGGGTGGGCGCATCGACGCGCGCACCGTCAAAGAACAGCTGCTCTATGAACTGCACGACCCGGCGGCTTACCTCACTCCCGATGTGGTGGCGGACATCACGCAGGCCACGGTGCAGGAAATTGGTGTGAATCAGGTTCGTCTCGAAGGCGTGGCGGGGCATGCGCGCCCGCCGTCGCTCAAGGTGAATGTCTGCTTCGAGGCGGGCTGGTTCGCCGAGGCCGAGATTTCCTATGCCGGAGCGGGTGCCGGTGCGCGTGCCTTGCTCGCCGCGCGGGTGGTGCGCGAGCGCCTTGGCGGCTCTGGGGATGTGGCGCCGATCCGCGTCGATCTGATCGGTGTGCAGAGCCTTTTTGGCGACGATGCCAATGAGTGGCTGGACAGTGCGAGCGCTGAACAGTTGGCCGAGTGGGGCGCCGCGCGTGACGTGCGCCTGCGCCTGTCCTGGCAGCGCGAGCGCCGTGATGACGCTCTGCGGCTTGCGCGCGAGGTCAACGCGCTGTATTGCGCGGGCCCGGCGGGCGGCGGCGGCGTGCGCACCCATCTGCGTGCGCGGTTGGGCACAGTGTCGTGTCTCGTGCCGCGCGACGCGGTGAAGGCGCGTTTTGAATTCGTCGCATGAACGGCGGCAGGAGATTGTCATGAACCCATCCCCCCAACCGGACAAGGCCATGAGCGTGGCGCTGCGTCACCTCGCTCATGGCCGCACCGGCGACAAGGGCAACCGCTCCAACATCAGCGTGATCGCCTGGCATCCGGCGCTCTGGGATCTGCTGGTCGAGCAGGTGACCGAGGCGCGCGTGGCAAAGCAGTTCGCGCTGCGCCATCCCAGCGCCGTCAAGCGCCATCTGCTTCCCACATTGCAGGCGATGAATTTCGTGCTCGACGAGGTGCTCGACGGCGGCGTGAACGACGCGCTGAACCTCGACAGCCACGGCAAGGCGCTGTCCTTCCTGCTGCTCGATCTGCAGGTGACGGTGCCGCCGCATCTGCAGGCCCATCTCGTCAGGCCGGAGCGCTGAGGCTGCGCACAGCGCCCCATGTCTGGACACCATTTCAACAACCACACTTTCCATCCACTTGAAAATGCAGGAGACAACACGCATGAATTCAACTTCGACCCGCCGCCACGCGTTGGCAATGGCCGCCGTCACCGTCGCCGCCACGCTCGGCGTGCAGGCCCACGCGGCGGACTATCCGGCCAAGCCCATCACCTTCGTGGTGCCGTTCGCGGCGGGCAGCGCCACCGATCTGCTGGCGCGCGCCGTCGGCCAGTCGGTGACGACTGACTCCAAGCAGTCCGTCATCGTTGACAACAAGGCTGGCGCGAGCGGCATGATCGCCGCGCAGTTCGTCTCCAAGGCGGCCCCTGATGGCTACACGGTGCTCATCACCACCAACACCACACAGTCGGCGAACGAGCATCTGTACAAGAAGCTGCCGTATGACCCGGTGAAGGATTTCGCGCCGGTCACGGGGCTGGGCAAGGGCGGGCAGGTGCTGGTGGTGAACGCCGCCGCGCCTTACAAGAACGTTGGCGATCTGATCGCCGCCGCCAAGGCCGCGCCCGGCAAGCTCTCGTTCGGCAGTGGCAGCTCGTCCAGCCGCGTTGCGGGCGAAATGCTCAAGCAGCTCGCGGGCGTGGACATCCTGCATGTGCCCTACAAGAGCAATCCGCTCGCGATCACCGATCTGCTCGGCGGGCAGATCGACCTGATGATCACCGACACCTCGACCGGCGTTCCGCAGATCAAGTCGGGCAAGCTCAAGGCGCTGGGGTACTCCACCAAGGTGCGCAGCGCGCAGCTGCCCGAGGTGCCCACGCTCGACGAGGCGGGCGTGAAGGGCTACGACATGGGCTACTGGTTCGCGGCCTATGTGCCCGCCGGAACGCCCAAGGAGGTGGTCGCGCGCCTGAACGAGCTGCTCAAGCAAGCCACGCAGAGCGCGGCGGCCAAGTCGTTCTACCAGACTGCCGGATCGGAAGCCTGGACCACCACGCCCGAAGAACTTGCGCAGTTCCAGGCGGCCGATGCGCTGAAGTGGGGCAAGGTGATCAAGGCGGCCGGGATCCAGCCGGAATGATGCGGTGGCCGCGCGGGCCTGGCGCGGTGGCCGGGCGCGCTACTTGACGGACTTGTCGTGCTCGAGGGCTGGAGATGCGGAAGCCGTCTCGGCCGTGTCCTCGCTGTCTGCGGGTGGGGAGAACAGGTCCCACGCCGCATTGAACAGCGCAGCCACCATCGGTCCGATCACGAAACCGCTGATGCCGAAGATCGCCATGCCCCCGAGCGTGGAGATCAGCACCACGTAGTCGGGCAGCTTGGTGTCCTTGCCGACCAGAAGAGGGCGCAGGATGTTGTCGACTGAGCCGATGATGCCCGCGCAGAAGGCGACCAGCACGGCACCTTGCCACATCGCACCGGTGGCGAAAAAGTAGATGGCGACCGGAGCCCAGATCAGCGCTGCGCCGACGGCGGGCAGGAGCGAGAGAAACGCCATGATCACGCCCCAGAGCACGGGGCCCTGGATGCCGAGAATCCAGAAGATCAGCCCGCCAAGCGCGCCCTGAACGGCGGCGACGGCGATGTTGCCCTTGACGGTGGCGCGGATCACGGTGGTGAACTTGACGGCCAGTTTGCGCTTGTGCATGGGGTCAAGCGGCACTGCGTCGCGGATGCGGGCGGCCAGGGCGCTGCCGTCGCGCAGCAGGAAGAACAGCAGATACAGCATCACGCCGAAGCCGACGACGAACTGCAGCGTGTTCGAGCCCACGTCCACCGCCTTGGTGGCGAGGAACTGGCTGGCCTGTGCGCTGAATTTGGCGAGGCGGGCCTCGACCTCGGCCATCGAGGTCAGGTGAAAATGGTCCAGCAGTTGCAGCGCCCAGCCGGGCAGGGCCTTCATGACGGTCTGCAGATAGCTGCCGACGTTGAGCTGGCCGGACTTCAGGCGTTCGTAGATGGCTCCGGCCTCCGTGACCAGCGAGGTGATGATCAGCAGCAGCGGCAGAATCACCAGCAGCAGACAGACGCTCAACGTGATCAGCGCGGCCCAGTTTTTGCGCTTGGGCATGCGCTGCAATAGCCATTTCTGAAGTGGGGCGAAGAGGATCGCCAGCACGACCCCCCAGAACACGGCAAATGCATAGGGCCAGAGGATCCCGAAGAAAGCGAGGGTTACCGATATCAGAATCAGCAAAAAGGTGCGTTGCTGCAGGGTTTGTGATTTCATAAGGCGCATTTGAGGCGGATTTCGGCAAATGTACGCGAGATGCGCCGGAAAAAGGCGTTGCGCAGTTACGAATAAGTGCATGTCCGACGTCAAGTCGTCATACGCCCATTGAACTTCAATGGCACAATACCGCTCGTACTTAGGCCCTTCCCCTGCCACAGTCGCATCCGCCAACCGGTTCAGCCGTGACGCGGAAGGTTTACTAACCAGCTAAAGCTTCCTGAAGGGAAGCAGAGGTGAGCGGAACAATGAGCGAACCCACATCCGTATACAAAGCCTACCAAGGCAACACGTATCTCTTCGGCGGCAACGCGCCGTACGTGGAAGAGATGTATGAGAACTATCTGGCCAACCCCGGCAGCGTTCCTGATTCCTGGCGCGAGTACTTTGATGCACTGCAGCATGTCCCGGCAGTCGATGGCACCAATGCCAAGGACGTGCCCCACATGCCCGTCATCAACGCTTTCGCCGAGCGCGCCAAGCAGGGTGGCACACAGGTGGTCGTTGCCTCCGGCGCTGACTCGGAACTGGGCCGCAAGCGCACCGCCGTTCAACAGCTGATCGCCGCCTACCGCAATGTCGGCCAACGTTGGGCTGACCTGGATCCCCTGAAGCGCACCGAGCGCCCCGAAATTCCCGAGCTGGAGCCATCGTTCTACGGCTTCACCGATGCCGACCAAGAGACCGTGTTCAATACGAGCAACACGTTCTTCGGCAAGGAAACCATGCCCCTGCGCGAGCTGATCAACGCTCTGCGCGAAACGTATTGCGGCACTCTGGGTGTCGAATACATGTACGCCACCGACCAGAACCAGAAGCGCTGGTGGCAGCAGAAGCTCGAAACGATCCGCAGCAAGCCCAGTTTCGACGCCGCCAAGAAGAAGCGCATTCTCGACCGCCTGACCGCAGCCGAAGGCCTCGAGCGCTACCTGCACACCAAGTACGTCGGCCAGAAGCGTTTCTCGCTGGAAGGCGGCGAATCGTTCATCGCCGCGATGGACGAGCTGATCAACTCCGCTGGCCAGAAGGGTATTCAGGAAGTCGTGATCGGCATGGCCCACCGTGGCCGCCTGAACGTGCTGGTGAACACACTGGGCAAGATGCCCAAGGACCTGTTCGCCGAGTTCGACCACACCGCTCCTGAAGACCTGCCATCGGGCGACGTGAAGTACCACCAGGGCTTCAGCTCCGACGTGACGACGGCCGGTGGCCCGGTTCACCTGTCGCTGGCGTTCAACCCGTCGCATCTGGAAATCGTGAATCCGGTGGTGGAAGGCTCCGTGCGTTCGCGCATGGATCGCCGCGCCGACCCACGCGGCAAGCAAGTGCTGCCCGTGCTGGTGCACGGTGACGCCGCTTTTGCCGGTCAGGGCGTGAACCAGGAAACTCTGGCACTGGCCCAGACCCGTGGCTACTCCACAGGCGGTACGGTCCACATCATCATCAACAACCAGATCGGCTTCACCACGTCGGACCCACGCGATGCGCGCTCGACGCTGTATTGCACCGACATCGTCAAGATGATCGAGTCGCCGGTTCTGCACGTGAACGGCGATGATCCGGAAGCCGTGGCACTGGCCACGCAACTGGCTCTGGAATTCCGCATGGAATTCGACAAGGACGTGGTCGTCGACATCATCTGCTTCCGCAAGCTGGGCCACAACGAGCAGGACACTCCCGCTCTGACCCAGCCGCTGATGTACAAGAAGATCGGCGCGCACCCCGGCACCCGCAAGCTGTACGCCGACAAGCTGGCTGCGCAGGGCTTGGGCGACACGCTGGGCGACGACATGGTCAAGGCCTTCCGCGCCGCCATGGACGAAGGCAAGCACACGGCTGACCCGGTGCTCACCAACTTCAAGAGCAAGTACGCCGTGGACTGGAGCCCGTTCCTGAACCAGAAGTGGACGGACGCCGGCGACACCGCCATCCCGCTGACCGAATGGAAGCGCGTGGCTGAGCGCATCACCACCATTCCCGAAGGCGTGACGCCTCACGCCCTCGTGAAGAAGGTCTACGATGACCGTGCGGCCATGGGCCGTGGCGAGATCAACGTCGACTGGGGCATGGGCGAGCACATGGCATTCGCCTCGCTGGTGGCATCGGGCTACCCCGTGCGTCTGTCCGGTGAAGACTGCGGCCGTGGCACGTTCACGCACCGTCATGCCGTGATTCACGACCAGAAGCGCGAAAAGTGGAGCGAAGGCACCTACATTCCGCTGCAGAACGTGGCCGAGAACCAGGCACCGTTCACCGTGATCGACTCCATCCTGTCCGAAGAAGCCGTTCTGGCCTTCGAATACGGCTACGCGTCCAACGACCCGAACACGCTCGTGATCTGGGAAGCCCAGTTCGGCGACTTCGCCAACGGCGCTCAGGTCGTGATCGACCAGTTCATCGCCTCCGGTGAAGTGAAGTGGGGCCGTATCAACGGCCTGACGCTGATGCTGCCGCACGGCTACGAAGGTCAGGGCCCAGAGCACAGCTCTGCACGCCTTGAGCGCTTCATGCAGCTGGCTGCCGACACCAACATGCAGATCGTGCAGCCGACCACGGCCAGCCAGATCTTCCACGTGCTGCGTCGCCAGCAGGTGCGCAATCTGCGCAAGCCTCTGGTGATCATGACGCCCAAGTCGCTGCTGCGCAACAAGGACGCCACATCGCCACTGACCGAGTTCACCAAGGGCTCGTTCCACACCGTGCTGCCGGAACAGGACGACGCCATCGTCAAGAACGCCGCCAAGGTCAAGCGCATCGTCGCATGCTCGGGCAAGGTGTACTACGACCTGGTGAAGAAGCGCGCCGAAGCCAAGATCGACGACGTGGCCATCATCCGCGTTGAACAGCTGTACCCCTTCCCGCACAAGGCATTCGCTGCCGAAGTCAAGAAGTACAGCAACGCTGCAGACATCGTGTGGTGCCAGGACGAGCCACAGAATCAGGGTGCCTGGTTCTTCATCCAGCACAATATCCACGAGAACATGCAAGACGGCCAGAAGCTGGGCTACTCCGGTCGCGCCGCATCCGCGTCGCCTGCCGTGGGTTACTCGCACCTGCACCAGGAGCAGCAGAAGGCGCTGGTCGACGGCGCATTCGGCAAGCTCAAGGGTTTTGTCCTGACCAAGTAAGGCTGGAAACCCAATCATTACGTGAGACGGCTCCGCGTGCCTCCCCGGCGATGCGCGCGGACAGTCTCCAATCAGTACAGAACACTTTTTGGAAGAAATAAAAATGGCTATTGTTGACGTCAAAGTCCCACAGCTCTCCGAGTCGATCACCGAAGCGACCATGCTCAACTGGAAGAAGAAGGCCGGTGACGCAGTCGCGGTCGACGAAATCCTGATCGAAATCGAAACCGACAAGGTCGTGCTCGAAGTGCCGGCTCCCTCCGCTGGCGTGCTGACCGAAATCCTGCAAGGCGACGGCGCGACCGTGACCGCTGAGCAAGTGATCGCCAAGATCGACAGCGAAGCCGTCGCTGGCGCCGCTGCACCTGCCGCCGCCGCTCCAGCCGCGGCAGCAGCAGCTCCCGCCGCCGCGCCTGCCGCAGCCGCCGCTGCAAGCAACAACAGCAAGGCTGGCGTGGCCATGCCCGCTGCCGCCAAGATCCTCGCCGACAACAACCTGTCCGCTGCCAACGTGGCAGGGTCGGGCAAGGACGGCCGCGTGACCAAGGGTGATGCTCTGTCCGCCATCAAGGGCGGCGCCGCCATCCCCACCGGCGTGCCTACGACCGCTTTGCCGCAAGTGGCCGCTCCTGCCGTCAGCCTGGGCGATCGCCCTGAACAGCGCGTGCCGATGACCCGTCTGCGCGCCCGCATCGCCGAGCGTCTGCTGCAGTCGCAAGCCACCAACGCCATCCTGACCACGTTCAACGAAGTGAACATGGCTCCCGTGATGGACATGCGCAAGAAGTTCCAGGACTCCTTCGTCAAGGAACACGGCGTGAAGCTGGGCTTCATGTCCTTCTTCGTGAAGGCCGCCGTGCACGCGCTGAAGAAGTTCCCTGCGGTGAACGCCTCGATCGACGGCAACGACATCGTCTACCACGGTTACTTCGACATCGGTATCGCCGTCAGCTCGCCACGTGGTCTGGTGGTGCCAATCCTGCGCAACGCCGACCAGATGAGCTTTGCCGACATCGAAAAGAAGATCGCTGAATTCGGCCAGAAGGCCAAGGACGGCAAGCTGGGCATCGAAGACATGACCGGCGGTACCTTCTCGATCTCCAACGGCGGCACCTTCGGCTCGATGATGTCCACCCCCATCATCAACCCACCACAATCCGCGATTCTGGGCGTGCACGCCACCAAGGACCGCGCCGTCGTGGAAAACGGTCAGATCGTGATCCGTCCGATGAACTATCTGGCCATGTCCTACGACCACCGCATCATCGACGGCCGCGAAGCCGTGCTGAGCCTGGTGGCGATGAAGGATGCGCTGGAAGACCCATCGCGTCTGCTGTTCGACCTGTAATTCAGGCGCATGAAACCGCAACGGGTTTCCATTCCTGAGGTAAGCGTTGTGGCACCTGCGCTGCACAACGCTTACTACGCAGATGCGTATGCGGTTGCCGATCCGGCGCCGCAGCTCGGTTCAATGGAAACCTGCCTGCACGTTCTGCGCGCAACGCCTGATTGGGTGGAGCGCGCCATGGATCTTCGCAACGCCGTGGTGTCACGGTTGGGGCTCAAGAATCTTGGACGACTGGGCGGTTTCGACACTCACAAGCCCGCAGCAGATTACCGTGTTGGTGATGCTGTGGGCATTTTTTCTTTGCAGCACGTCGGCAACGATGAAGTGGTGATGGGCGACTCGGATCGCCATCTCGATGTGTGCGTCTCCGTGTTCAAGTCGGTGGCAGACAGGCAGCTTGTCATCTCCACCGTTGTGCACGTGAAGAACTGGTTTGGCAGGCTTTACATGCTGCCCGTCACACCCGCGCACCAGATCATCGTGCCCGCAATGCTGAAAAAACTCTCTTCAAGGTTCTCATCATGAGCAAGCAATTCGACGTCGTCGTCATCGGCGCTGGCCCTGGCGGCTACATCGCTGCCATCCGCGCGGCACAACTGGGTTTCAACGTCGCCTGCATCGACGAATGGAAGAACGCGCAAGGCGGCGCGGCTCCTGGCGGCACCTGCACCAACGTGGGTTGCATCCCATCGAAGGCGCTGCTGCAATCGTCCGAGCACTACGAGCATGCCCGACTGCACTTTGCGGAACACGGCATCTCCACCGGCGAAGTGGCCATGGACGTGTCCAAGATGATCTCGCGCAAGCAAGGCATCGTGAAGCAGAACAACGACGGCATCCTGTACCTGTTCAAGAAGAACAAGGTCACGTTCTTCCACGGCCGCGGTTCGTTCGTGAAGGCGGCTGAAGGCGGCTACGAGATCAAGGTCGCCGGCAAGGAAGAAGAAGTCATCACCGGCAAGCAGATCGTCATCGCCACCGGCTCCAACGCCCGTGCGCTGCCTGGCGTGCCGTTCGATGAGGAGTTCATCCTGTCGAACGACGGCGCTCTGGCGCTGGACAAGACACCCAAGTCTCTGGGCCTGATTGGCTCCGGCGTGATCGGCCTGGAAATGGGTTCGGTATGGCGTCGTCTGGGCTCGGAAGTCACCGTGCTCGAAGGCATGGACAAGTTCCTGCCCGCCGTGGACGAGCAGATCGCCAAGGAAGCCAAGAAGGCGTTCGACAAGCAAGGCCTGAAGATCGAGCTGGGCGTGAAGGTCGGCGAAGTCAAGACCGGCAAGAAGGGCGTGACCGTTTCCTACACCAACGCCAAGGGCGAAGCCCAGACGCTGGAAGTGGAAAAGCTGATCGTCTCGATCGGCCGCACCGCCAACACCATTGGCCTGAACCCCGAAGCCGTGGGTCTGGCGCTCGACGAGCGCGGCCAGATCGTGGTCGATGGCGACTGCAAGACCAACCTGCCGGGCGTGTGGGCCGTGGGTGACGTGGTGCGCGGCCCGATGCTCGCGCACAAGGCCGAGGAAGAGGCAGTGGCCGTGGCTGAGCGCATCGCCGGTCAGCATGGTCACGTGAACTTCAACACCATTCCTTTCGTGATCTACACCAGCCCCGAAGTGGCATGGGTGGGCCGCACCGAGCAGCAGCTCAAGGAAGAGGGCGTGAAGTACAAGGCCGGTTCGTTCCCGTTCCTCGCCAACGGCCGCGCACGCGCGCTGGGCGACACGACCGGCATGGTGAAGTTCATCGCCGACGCGGAAACCGACGAAATTCTGGGCGTGCACATGGTTGGCCCAATGGTCTCGGAGCTGATCTCCGAAGCCGTGGTGGCCATGGAGTTCAAGGCATCGAGCGAAGACATCGCCCGCATCTGCCACGCACACCCATCGCTGTCCGAGTCCACCAAGGAAGCGGCTCTGGCCGTGGACAAGCGCACGCTGAACTTCTGATCAATCTGAACGTCACGGCGTAGAAAAATGGCTGCCATCGCTTGCACTCCAGGCGGTGGCGGCTATTTGTATTTTTGAGGTTTGGGAGACACGACAGTGAATGTGAAAGAGGCTTACGAGGCGGCGCTGGTCACGAAGGGGTTCAAGAGCGATCCGGCTCAATTGCGGGCGGTTGAGGCGCTGCAGCGTTGCGCGGATGACTGGACGGCCTATAAATCCAAGCGCTCGAACGCCATCAAGAAGCTGATCAATCATCCGGATCTGCCCAAGGGCGTCTACATGTACGGCGGGGTGGGGCGGGGCAAGAGCTTTCTGATGGAATGCTTCTACAACGCCGTGCCGATCAAGCGCAAGACGCGCCTGCACTTTCACGAGTTCATGCGCGAGGTGCACCGCGAGCTGCACCAGATGCAGGGCACGCAGAACCCGCTCGACGTGCTGGGCGCCAAGATCGCCAAGCGTTACAAGCTGATCTGCTTTGACGAGTTCCACGTCGCTGACATCACCGACGCGATGATCCTGTACCGTCTGCTCGATTCGCTGTTCAAGAACGGCGTCGGCTTCGTGACCACCTCCAATTTCAAGCCCGACGACCTGTATCCGGACGGTCTGCACCGCGACCGCATTCTGCCCGCGATCGCGCTGCTCAATCAGCACATGGAAGTGGTCAACGTGGACAACGGCACGGACTACCGTCGCCGCACGCTCGAGAACGCCAAGCTCTATCACACGCCGCTGGGTCCCGAGGCCGAGGCGGCGATGGAAGAGACCTTCAACCAGCTCGCCGAGGTGCCCGATGAGAGCCCGGTGCTCAAGATCGAGGCCCGCGAAATCCGCGCCAAGCGCCGTGCGGGTGGCGTGGTCTGGTTCGAGTTCAATGAGCTGTGCGTCGGACCGCGTTCGCAGAACGACTATCTGGAAATCGCGACCCAGTTCCACACGGTGCTGGTGTCCAACGTGAAGCACATGCCGGTGAACATGGCTTCGGCGGCGCGGCGCTTCACGTGGCTGGTGGACGTGCTGTATGACCGTTCGGTCAAGCTGATTATTTCGGCCGAGACCGCGCCGGAGCAACTCTATACTGAGGGACCCTTGGCGCACGAGTTTCCGCGCACGGTGTCGCGCCTCAACGAGATGCAGTCCAAGGAATATCTGGCGCTGGAGCGCCGCACGGTAGATACGCACCTGACCTGATATGAAGCTTCGCACGAGTCGCACCCGCCTTGCCACCTGTCTTGTTGCCCTGCAGCTGGCCTGCCTTGGCGGCGCGGTGCTGTCCGCCGAGCCCAAGGTCTCCGATGAGCAGGCGCAGCGGGACGCCGAGCGGGCGGACATCCAGAAACAGCGCAATGACGTCGAGCAGCGTTTGAAGAAGGAAGAGGCAACCTGCTACAGCCAGTTCGTGGTCGAGTCGTGCCTGCGCTCGGCGCGATCCAAGGCGCGTACAGAAGACGGCGCGCTGCGCTCGCGTGAATTGGCCATCAACGAGGCCGAGCGCCGCGAGAAGGCAGAGGAGCGCCGCAACTTCATCCGCGAGAGCGAAGAGCAGCAGCGGGAAAAGGGTGAGGCGGGACGGGCGAAGTCCGAGGCCTCAAGCCCCGAAGCGCAGGCCGAATCCCGCGAGAACAGCCGCGCTCAGCGTGCGCAGGAAGCGGAGCAGCGTGCACGCCAGCAGAAGTCACGTGAGGCGGCCAACGCGCAGGAGCAGAAGTCCCGTGAGGCCTCGCAGCCCGGCAAGGTCGAGCGAGCCCGGATGCAGTACGAGGCCAAGCAGCGCAAGGCGGCGGAGCGGCGCGCCAAGCACGAGCGCGATCTGGATGACGCAGCGAAACTCGGCAAAACGGGTGCCGCACCGCTGCCCGCGCCATCGGCGTCGGGCGGCAACTGAAGCCAGCCAATCAATCGGGGCTGTTCAGCGCTGAGGCACGTAGTTGCCGAGGCTGTGGCCTTCCGAGCTTGCAAGTTCAGACAGGCTGGGAATCTTTTTCTCTTCTTCCAGCGCCTCGACCTTGACGATCACGAGCGACAGGTTGTCGCCGGTTCCGCGCGCGCGGGCGCGGGCCTTGTCGATCAGGAATTCCGTCGCTTCGCGTGGCGTGAGCGAGTTCACGACGGAGGCGAGCTCCGTGGGGGCGAAGTAGTGCCAGACACCATCGCTGCAGGCCAGGATCACGTCGCCCGGCTGCAGGACGGGAATCATGTGGGTGGCGGCGGGTGGATCGCTTTCGGTTCCGAGGCAGCCGACCAGAATGTTGGAGTGCGGATGGCTGTGCGCCTCGGCCTCAGTCAATTCGCCGCGATCGACCAGCGTCTGCACATAGGAGTGGTCGCTGGTGCGCTGAAGCATGTGGCCGTTCTGCACATGGTAGATGCGCGAATCGCCCGCATGCACCCAGTGGCATTCGCCACGCGGCGTGATCAGAAAGGCCGCCAGAGTGCTGTGGGGTTCCTGTTCGGAAGAAATGGCGGTGAGGCGGATGACGATGTGCGCCTCGGTGACGATGTGCTTGAGCATCGTCGGGCCGTCATCGGATTCGGGGGAGAATCGTTCGAACAGTTGCTGTGCTGTGAGCAGCACCTGATCCGATGCCTTGCGCCCGCCGCTGCGTCCACCCATGCCGTCTGCAACAATGCCGAGCACGCAACCATTGAACCGGGGGTGCGAAAACAGTGCGACCCGGTCTTGCTGGTACTCCCGATCCCCCTTGTGGATGCCGGTGGAGGCGGTCAGTCGAAAGGCTTTGGACATGTTGGAAAACTCTGTGTTTCTCTTCTGTTCGTTGTATGGCTGTCGTGACCCGAGTTTAATCGGTCGATGACCATGAACTCCTCTGGCGTCGATTGTTGCGGCAAAAGTGATTCCGAATCTAATGAATTTTGATTATTTTCTGCAGTTTGGCGCGAAACCCACTCATTTGAGCTGCGTTGGACACTGTTTCGTGCTCGGGAGGCTGAGATCGTGAACGCCATGGGTGCCCTGGAGGCCGATGTGCGCTCCCTGCTGGGTGAGGGCGGAGCGCTTGCGCAGTCGTACGAGAACTTCCGTCCCCGGCAGGAGCAACTGGAAATGGCACAGGCCATTGCCGAGACGATTGATGCGGGTGGTTGCCTGGTGGTGGAGGCGGGCACGGGCATCGGCAAAACGTTTGCCTACCTGATCCCCGCACTTCTGAGTGGCGGACGCGTGCTGATTTCCACTGCGACCAAGGCGCTGCAGGACCAGTTGGTGAACCGCGATCTGCCGCGTCTGCAGGAGGTGCTGGCGCGGCACCGCGCCGTGCATCGCCGGGTGGCACTGCTCAAGGGGCGCGCCAACTACCTTTGTCTGCATCGGTTGGATCAGGCCGTGGAGGGCGTACTCGAGTCGGGCGTTTTGGGTTCACCGATTCCGGTCGTCCGTGCCTGGGCCCAGTCCACGCGCAACGGGGATCTCGCCGAGCTGGGCGAGTTGGTAGCGGACGGGCATCTGCAGGCGCAGATCAGCTCCACGCGCGACAACTGCCTGCGCGGCGAGTGCCCGCGCTACCACGATTGCCATGTGTTCCGCGCGCGCAGGCAGGCCATGGCGGCGGATGTGGCGGTGGTCAATCACCATCTGTTTTTCGCCGATCTGGCGGGCGCGTCCGAGGGCGGCGAATCCGATCTGCTGGCGCATGCGCGAGTGGTCATCTTCGACGAGGCGCATTCGCTCAATTCAGTGGGGCAGCAGGCGTTCGGTCTGGAATTCAGCTCGCGCCAGCTGGTGGCGCTCGCGCACGACCTGCAGCACTCCGGCACACAGGAGGCGCAGGGCATGCGTGACTGGACGGCACTGGCCATGGAGCTGCTCGATGCCGCGCGGGCGCTGGCTGAAGCCTGCGCCGCGCTGCCCGACAATGGCCGCGTGGCATGGCAGGATGAAACGCCCGACGGAGTGCCCATCGCCAAGTGGAAGCGCGCGTGGGAGGCGGTCACGGGCAGCCTGCGCGCGACCCTTGCCGAGCTGGATGCGGTGACCGCCGCATCACCCGATCTGCTGAGGCTGCACCAGCGTGCGGTGGTGATGCTGCAGGCGCTGATGGCGCTGTCGTCGATCGAGGATGTTTCGCGTGTGCGCTGGCTGAGCCGGACGCGGGATGGCGTGCATCTGTCGCAGACGCCGTTTCGCGCTGGGCCGGATCTGCAGCGGATTTGGGCGACGGCGCAGCCGCGCGAGAAGGCTGATGAAGAGGAAAGCGCGTGGGAGGACGAGGAGGGCGAGCAGGACGACTTGCAACCCGATGGGGGGAGCGAGGGGCATAAGCCGCGGGCCTTCATCTTCACCTCCGCCACGCTGGGCACCAACGAGGCGCTTGACTGGTTCACCGCGCCACTGGCGCTCTCGGATGCCAGGGTCATGCGGATCGCGAGTCCGTTTGACTATGCTTCGCAAGCGACGTTGTTCATTCCCGAGCATCTGCCGTCGGCCAACGATCTGCAGCATGGAGCCCAGCTGGCCGATTGGCTTGTGGACTCTCTGGTGCGCCTCGGAGGGCGAACGCTGTTTCTCACGACCAGTCTGCGCGCGATGGACGAGGTGGCGCGGGTGCTGCGCGAGCGCCTCGTGAATGCGCCGCAGATCGAGCTGCTGGTGCAGGGCGACATGCCGTCGAGCCGGATCGCGGAGCGGTTTCTCGCGAGCGCGCGCAGTGGCGAGAGCGGCATTCGGTCAGGCTGCGTGCTGGTGGCGTCGCACACCTACTGGCAAGGATTTGACGTGCCCGGCGATGCGCTGCAGATGGTGGTGATCGACAAGCTGCCGTTTCCCGTGCCCACCGACCCGCTGGTTGAAGCCTATGAGCAGTATCTCGTTGCGCAGGGGCGCAATGCGTTCAAGGAGTTCGCTTTGCAGGAGGCGGCCATGGCGTTGCGCCAGGGAGCGGGGCGGCTGATTCGCGGCGAGACGGATGCCGGCATGCTGGTGGTGGCGGATGCGCGTCTTGCCAAGGGCTATGGCAAGTGGCTCCAGCGACAGCTGCCGCCGATGCGGCGACTGGCGTCGGAAGCCGAATTTCAGTCGGAGATGGAGCGGCTGTCCGAAGGACTTACCAGAACTTCCACCACGGATCGCTCTTCTTCGCAAAGCCCGACTTGAGGAACTCGCTGTTCGGGTAGGAGGCCTCGATCACGCGGCGGGTGTCGTCGCGCAGCTGCTCAAGGCCCAGCGCGTCGTACGAGCGCATGAGGATGTACAGCGCCTCTTCGACGGCGGGCACTTCCTTGTAGTCCGCGACGGCGATCTGCGCGCGGCTGATGGCGGCCACGTAGGCTCCGCGCTCGTAGTAGTGGCGCGCGACGTGCACTTCGTACTGGGCAAGCGAGTTGACGATGTACGTCATGCGCTGGCGGGCATCCGGGGTGTAGCGGGACTCGGGGAAGCGGGTCACCAGATCGTGGAACGACTCGAACGAGTCCTTGGCGGCCTTCTGGTCGCGCTCGGACAGATCCTGGCGCGACAGCCACGAGAACATGCCCAGGTCTTCGTTGAAGTTGACCAGTCCCTTCAGGTACAGCGCGTAGTCGGTGGCCGGCGAGGAGGGGTGCAGTTTCAGAAAGCGGTCCAGCGTGGCGACGGCCTGCGCCTTGTCGTTGTTCTTGTACTGCGCGTAGGCTTTTTCGAGCTGGGCCTGCTGGGCGAGCGGCGTGCCGGCGGCGCGGCCTTCAAGCTTCTCGAACAGCGGCACCGCCTTGTCGTAGCTGCCGGAATTCGCTTCGTCGCGGGCTTCGGAATAGATCTTGTTGGGGCTCCAGCCTGCAGTTTTGTCTTCGGTAGTGCTGGAGCAGCCCGCCAGAAGGCCGGCAGCCAGCAAGGCAGAGATCAGGGGCAGAGTCAGACGCGACATAACAGCAGTATTTCCCGCAAAGGACGAATTGAGCATCAGTTTAGCCACCAGCCGCATAGGGATATGCCGTCTGGCCGCAAATCGTTGGCAAACGGTCATTGTATGCGCCACTGAAGGGTTCGGGTCTTTGCGTCGGCAACGGACCGCGCACAAGTTTCTACAATCACCCCATATGTTTGTTCACTTGCGCCTACACACCGAATTCTCCGTGGTCGACGGAACCACCCGGGTCGACGACATCATCAAGGCGGCCGTCAAGGACGGCCAGCCCGCGATGGGTCTTACCGATCTGAACAATATGTTCGGAGGGGTGAAGTTCTACAAGGCGGCGCGCGGCAAGGGGCTCAAGCCCGTGGTCGGCGCGGAAATCAGCGTGCCGATGGAAGGCGATGGCAGTCCGTTCGCGCGGATGATTCTGCTGATTCAGAGCAATCAGGGCTATTTCAGCCTCTCGGAAATCCTCGCCCGCGCCTGGACCAGCAACGTCGTGAAGAACGTACCGCTCGTCAAATGGGAGTGGCTGGAGGAACTCAACGACGGTCTGATCGCGCTCTCCGGTGCGCAGGCGGGGCCGGTGGGCCAGCCGCTGATGCGCGGTGACGAGGCCAGCGCCAAGGACCAGGCGCTGCGTCTGGCGCGGATCTTCCCGCACCGCTTTTACATGGAGATACAGCGCGCAGGCCGCGGCGACGACGAATCGCATCTCACGCAGGCGGTGCAGCTCGCGGCGCGCATGAATCTGCCGGTGGTCGCGACCCACCCGATCCAGTTCGCCACCGCCGATGACTACGAGGCGCACGAGGCGCGCGTCTGCATTGCGGAGGGCGAGATTCTGGGCAACCAGCGCCGCATCCGCAAGTTCACGCGCGACCAGCATTTCAAGACCGCCGCCGAGATGGAGGCGCTGTTCGCCGATATCCCATCGGCCATCGAAAACACGCTGGAAATCGCCAAGCGCTGCAATCTGACGCTGGTGCTCGGCAAGCCGCGCCTGCCCGATTTTCCGACGCCGAACGGCATGCCGATCGACGACTATTTCCGCTATGCCTCGTATCAGGGGCTGGAAGAGCGTCTGATCTACCTGTTCCCGAACGAGACCAAGCGCGACAAGGAGCGCCCGCGCTACGTCGAGCGCCTGGAGTTCGAGCTGCACACGATCTTGCAGATGGGTTTCCCCGGCTACTTCCTGATCGTGGGTGACTTCATCCAGTGGGCCAAGAACAACGGCTGCCCGGTGGGGCCGGGCCGTGGATCGGGTGCAGGCTCGCTCGTGGCCTATGCGCTCAAGATCACCGATCTGGATCCGCTGCAGTACGCGCTGCTGTTCGAGCGCTTTCTGAATCCCGAACGTGTTTCGATGCCCGACTTCGACATCGACTTCTGTCAGGGCAACCGTGACCGCGTGATCGACTACGTCAAGCAGAAGTACGGCAAGAACGCCGTGAGCCAGATCGCCACCTTCGGCACGATGGCGGCCAAGGCCGCGATCCGCGACGTGGGCCGGGTGATGGACATGAGCTACACCTTCTGCGACGGCATTTCCAAGCTGGTGCCGGGCAAGCCGGGCATGAGCTACACGCTCGCCTATCCGCCCGAGCAGAAGATCGAGGGCGACAAGAACAACTACGCGCTCGAGCTCGAGCCGCTGCTCTACGACCGCGTGCGCAACGAGGAAGACGTGCGCACCGTGATCGAGATGGCGCAGAAGCTCGAAGGCACGACCCGCAGCATCGGCATGCACGCCGGTGGCGTGGTGATCGCGCCGGGCAAGCTGACCGATTTCTGCCCGCTCTACCAGCAGCCGGGCAGCGACTCCGCCGTGGCGATGTACGACAAGGACGACGTGGAAGACGTCGGCCTCGTGAAGTTCGACTTCTTGGGGCTGGCGACGCTGACCATCCTTGAAATCGCCCGCGAGTTCATCCAGAAGCGCCACAAGGGCAAGGAGAACTTCGCGTTCGAGGACATTCCGCTCGACGACGCGCCGACCTACCGTCTGTTCTCCGACGGCCTGACCGAAGCCGTGTTCCAGTTTGAATCGCGCGGCATGCAGGGCATGCTGAAGGAAGCGCGCCCGAGTCGTCTCGAAGACCTGATCGCGCTGAACGCGCTGTACCGTCCGGGGCCGATGGACCTGATCCCCAGCTTCGTGAACCGCAAGCACGGCAAGGAAGTGGTGGAGTATCCGCATCCGCTGGTCGAGAAGGTGCTGTCCGAAACCTACGGCATCATGGTCTATCAGGAGCAGGTGATGCAGACCGCCCAGGTGCTGGGCGGCTACTCGCTCGGCGGCGCCGACTTGCTGCGCCGCGCGATGGGCAAGAAGAAGGTCGAGGAGATGGTCAAGCACCGCGGCATCTTCCGCGAGGGAGCCGCCAAGAACGGCATCTCCGAGCAGAAGGCCGACGAGGTGTTCGACCTGATGGAGAAGTTCGCGGGCTACGGCTTCAACAAGTCGCACGCGGCCGCCTATTCGCTGCTGGCCTATCACACCGGCTGGCTCAAGGTGCACTACACGGCGGAGTTCTACTGCGGCAACATGACCGTGGAAATGGACGACACCGACAAGCTCAAGGTGCTCTACGAGGACGCGGTCAAGAACTTTGGCATGACCTTCGAGCCGCCGGACGTGAACCGGGGCATGTACCGCTTCGAGCCAGTGACGGACAAGGTGATCCGCTATGGTTTGGGCGCCATCAAGGGCACGGGCCAGGCGGCCATCGAGGCCATCATCGCCGCCCGCGAGGGCAAGGGCGAGGGTCCTCAGGGCCATGTGCAGGGACCGTTCACCAGTCTGTTCGACTTCTGTGTGCGCGTGGACAGGAGCCGCATCAACAAGCGCACCGTCGAGGCGCTGATCAAGGCTGGCGCGTTCGACGCGATCCAGATGAACCGCGCGGCGCTGTCGGCGTCGCTCGACACGGCCTTCGAGTTCGCCACGGCGACCCACGCCAACGCCAACCAGTGCGGCCTGTTCGACATGATGGGCGACGACGCGCAGGGCTCGAGCACCAAGGAGCCCGAGCTGGCCGACGTGCTGCCCTGGGGCATCAAGGAGCGCCTCACGCAAGAGAAGACAGCCATCGGCTTCTATCTCTCGGGCCATCTGTTCGACGAGGTGGCGCTCGAGGTGCGCAAGTTCGTGCGCACGCCCATCGACGAGTTGCAGGACAACCGCGAAGTACAGACTATTGCCGGAATTGTCACGGACTATCGCGTCATCAATGGTCAACGTGGAAAGCTCGCGCTGTTCAAGATTGATGACAAATCAAAGGTCCTGGAGGCCTCGGCGGACGAGGGCGTGATCAACGCGTCCATGCCGATCCGTGACGACGACTTCATCGTCGTGGCCGGACGTCTGCAGCTCGACCATTTCAGCGGCGGGCTGCGGGTCAAGGTGCTGCAGGTCTCCGATCTGGCCGGAGCCCGCGCCAAATATGGAAAGTACCTGCGGGTCAAGGTGGAGGACGAGGTGCCGGACGTGGGAGCCATCGTGCGCGAATTCCCGCCCAAGGTGGAGAACACCGAGCACGGCGAAACCCTGCGCAGGGGGCTGCGCGTGCGTCTGGACATGAAGATCAGGTCAGAGCGCGGTGCGGCTGTGGCCGAGCTCAATCTGGGGGATGCGAGCAGCTTTTTCCCGACCGACGCGGCGCTGGCCGCGTGGAGCAGCATCGCGGGTTCCGAGGCGGTCTCCGTGGTCTACGACCACGGCTGAAACGGCGTGTCTTGAAAACCACTAATATGGCTCTATCTGAATTCCAATTTTGATGGATCAAGCTCGCTAGAATGATCTTCATGGCTACGAAACCTCCTTCCAGACCGAACGTCCCACCCGCCAAGCCCTCGCGCGATGAAGGCGGGTCGGTCGTGCTGGAGCGGCGCACCCTGCGGACCGAACCTCCGAGGATGTACCAGGTCGTCATGCTCAATGACGACTACACGCCCATGGAATTTGTGGTGGTCGTGCTTCAGGAGTTCTTCAACAAGGACCGCGAAGCCGCCACACAGATCATGCTCAAGATTCACCTGGACGGCAAAGGTGTTTG
Organism: Diaphorobacter caeni; assembly: GCF_015354245.1. GTDB lineage: Bacteria > Pseudomonadota > Gammaproteobacteria > Burkholderiales > Burkholderiaceae_C > Diaphorobacter_A > Diaphorobacter_A caeni. The sequence goes on along the minus strand of NZ_JADKYZ010000003.1, from coordinate 290,373 downwards.
CGGGGTTTTCACCCGTGACGTCGCTGCAACCAAGGTGGAACAAGTTCTCGACGCCGCACACAGGGCAGGGCATCCTTTGCAATGTGTGTGCGAGCCGGTTGAATAAACGGCATGGCGCCCCGATCTACAGTCAATCTCTGAAACGCAAGCACAAAGGAGTTCTCACTCATGATTGCCCAGGAACTGGAAGTAAGCTTGCACATGGCCTTTGTTGAGGCCCGCCAGCAGCGCCACGAATTCATCACCGTGGAGCACCTGCTGCTCGCTCTGCTCGACAATCCCAGTGCAGCCGAGGTGCTGCGCGCATGCGCGGCAAACATTGACGATCTGCGCGCCTCGCTGACGAATTTCATCAAGGACAACACACCGCAGGTCGCAGGAACCGACGAGGTGGACACGCAGCCCACGCTGGGATTCCAGCGTGTGATCCAGCGCGCCATCATGCACGTGCAGTCCACCGGCAACGGCAAGAAGGAAGTGACCGGCGCGAACGTGCTCGTCGCGATCTTCGGCGAAAAGGATTCGCACGCCGTCTACTACCTGCACCAGCAGGGCGTGACCCGCCTCGACGTGGTGAACTACATCGCCCACGGCATCAAGAAGGGTGAACCGCCCGAGCCCACCAAGTCGGAAGGCCAGCCCGAGGCCGAGGAAGGCGGTGGCGAGCGCAACGAAAAGGCGTCTCCGCTCGAGCAGTACACCCTCAACCTGAATCAGGCCGCCAAGGAAGGCAAGATCGATCCGCTGATCGGTCGCCAGTACGAGGTGGAACGCACGATCCAGATTCTGTGCCGTCGCCGCAAGAACAACCCGCTGCTGGTGGGTGAGGCAGGCGTTGGCAAGACCGCGATTGCGGAAGGTCTGGCATGGCGCATCACGCAGAACGATGTGCCGGAAATTCTGGCCGAGGCGACCGTGTACTCGCTCGATATGGGCGCGCTGCTGGCGGGCACCAAGTACCGTGGTGATTTCGAGCAGCGTCTGAAGGGCGTGCTCAAGTCGCTCAAGGACAAGCCGAACGCCATTCTGTTCATTGACGAAATCCACACGCTGATCGGCGCGGGCGCCGCATCGGGTGGAACGCTGGACGCATCGAACCTCCTGAAGCCCGCTCTGTCGAGCGGTCAGCTCAAGTGCATCGGCGCGACCACGTTCACGGAGTACCGCGGCATCTTCGAGAAGGATGCAGCGCTGTCCCGCCGCTTCCAGAAGGTCGACGTGGTCGAGCCCACCGTGGCGGAAACCATCGACATCCTCAAGGGTCTCAAGTCGCGCTTCGAAGAGCACCACAGCGTCAAGTACGCTCTGGCTGCGCTGCAGGCTGCGGCCGAGCTGTCGGCCAAGTACATCAACGACCGTCACCTGCCTGACAAGGCGATTGACGTGATCGACGAGGCCGGTGCGGCCCAGCGCATTCTCGCGCCCTCCAAGCGCAAGAAGACCATCGGCAAGACCGAGATCGAAGAGATCGTCGCCAAGATCGCGCGCATTCCGCCTGCGAACGTGTCCAACGACGACCGCAGCAAACTGCAGACGCTGGAGCGCGATCTGAAGAGCGTGGTGTTCGGTCAGGATAAGGCGCTGGACGTGCTGGCTTCCGCCGTGAAGATGGCGCGTTCGGGTCTGGGCAAGGGCGACAAGCCGATTGGCTCGTTCCTGTTCAGCGGCCCCACGGGCGTCGGCAAGACCGAAGCGGCCAAGCAGCTGGCCTACATCATGGGCATCGACCTGATCCGCTTCGACATGTCGGAGTACATGGAGCGCCATGCGGTGAGCCGCCTGATCGGTGCGCCTCCGGGCTATGTCGGCTTCGACCAGGGCGGTCTGCTCACCGAAGCCATCAGCAAGAAGCCGCACTCGGTGCTGCTGCTCGACGAAATCGAGAAGGCGCATCCGGACATCTTCAACGTGCTGCTGCAGGTGATGGACCACGGCACGCTGACCGACAACAACGGACGCAAGGCCGACTTCCGCAACGTCATCATCATCATGACGACGAACGCGGGTGCCGAGACCATGAACAAGGCCACCATCGGCTTCACGAATCCGCGTCAGGCGGGCGATGAAATGGGCGACATCAAGCGTCTGTTCACGCCGGAGTTCCGCAACCGTCTGGACGCCATCGTGAGCTTCAAGGCGCTCGACGAGCAGATCATCCTGCGCGTGGTGGACAAGTTCCTGCTGCAGCTGGAGACGCAACTCGCCGAGAAGAAGGTGGAAGTGACCTTCACCGACGCGCTGCGCAAGCATCTGGCCAAGAAGGGCTTTGATCCGCTGATGGGCGCACGCCCGATGCAGCGCCTGATCCAGGACACGATCCGTCGTGCGCTGGCGGACGAGCTGCTGTTCGGACGACTGACGGACGGTGGGCGCCTGACGGTGGACATCGAGCATGGCACCGATGAGAAGGGCAACGAGACGTCCGAAGTCAAGCTCGACATCCAGCCCCTGCCCAAGAAGGAGCGCACCAAGTCCGAACCGGCCGAACCCGAAGAGGCGACGACGGATTGATTCCGGATTCGCGTTGAATAGAAAGCCCGCTGCTTGTAAGAGCAGCGGGCTTTTTTGTGTTCTACGAAGCCTTTGGCTTCGATGGTTGTTCGTGCGGGGGCGCCAATACAGGCTCTCATGCTTCGTTGTGAAGGCTTGCCGTACCAAAGTACTGTCTGCGCCTTCACGCCTCGCCTGAGAGCCTGTCTTGGCGTTGGGGCTGGAGATTCCGGCGCTGCTTTCGCTGCGTTGGTTTTGCTGCGTGAAGACCGCGATCCGGTTTTTTGTTCTTTTGTTTTGTTTTTCTTTTCTTTGCTTGGTTTTTACTCCACTCGCCAGGATGGGATGCGCCATTGCCGCCACATGGCCGTGGCGCGTAGTCCTGCGGTGACGACTACGCAGGCGAGCATCGGGGCGGTTTCTGGCAGGCCGGGCCATTGGCGCAGAAGCAGGGCCACGCAGCCTCCTGCGAAGGCGCAGATCGCATAAGGTTGGTGGTCTTTGAAGGCCTGGGGGATTTCGCCGCAGAGCACGTCGCGCAGCACGCCGCCGAAGACTCCGGTGACCACGCCCATCATGACGCTGATGAGGGGCGACATGCCAAGTTCGGCGGCCATGTCGACGCCGACGGCGGTGAAGAGGCCGAGGCCGAGCATGTCGGGCCAGAGCATCGCGCGTTCGGTGATGTGGAAGTGCTTCTGGCGCAGGAAGACGATGGCCATCAGGCTGATCGCCATGACGGCCCAGACGAGGTAATCGTTGCTGGCCCAGAAGAACGGGCGGTTGTCCAGCAGCAGATCGCGCAGCGTGCCGCCGCCGAACGCCGCGATGAAGGCCATCACGCAGACTCCCACCACGTCGAGCTTCTTGTGCGCGGCCTTGAGTACGCCGGAGAGCGCGAAGGCGACGGTGGCCGAAACCTCGAGGATCTGGCGGGCGGTGTCGATGAGCTGCGGGGTGTTGATCGGCATGGCCCGCATTGTGGCCTCAAACGCGGGCAAACCATGCAATGGCCCGGGTCCGGGCCGTCAGTCGTTGGCGAAGCGGACCAGCCGCACCTCGCCACCATAGCGGTGGCGCTCTATTTCGGTGTGCATGAGGTGCTCCACCGCGTCTTCGCCGCCGCCTCCGGTGCCCGCGCCGATCAGCGGAAGGGCGATGGATTCAAAGCGCTGGGCAGCGGCGAGATCGAGCGCGTGGCGCGTGGAGGCGCTGATGGATTGAGGCGTTGAGCGCCACCACATGCTGATGCCCGCGACATGGATGATGGCGCGATGCGGAAGTCGGCCCGCGCCGGTGAGGACGGCGTTGCCGAGCGGAATCGGCCCGTGCCGCGCCAGTTCGCGGAAGGGCGCGAGACCCGCACGCCGCTTGATCGCGCCCGAGACGCCCTGTGGAATCAGCAGCCACCACGGAATGATGTTGCGGTTCCATGCGTTGACGATGGCATCGACGGGCTGGTCGAGCAGATTGCCTTTGACGAGGATGTATGCGCTCATGCCGCAGATGTTGCGGCATGCGGCAATCGTGTGCAAAGCGTGCAGGCGCAGGCATCGCTTCGGAGCGTGTTCGCGCTCTCAGAAGCCGCGTGTGACGGGCGCCGCAGCGGGCGTGGCTTCGGGGCGGTATTTGCCGAGCTCCCACTTGGCGATGGCGTTGCGGTGCACTTCGTCCGGGCCGTCGGCGAAGCGCAGGGTGCGCACCAGCGTGTAGGCGTAGGCGAGCGGGAAGTCGTCGCTCATGCCGCCGCCACCGTGCGCCTGAATGGCCCAGTCGATGACCTGGCAGGCCATGGTAGGAGCGACGACCTTGATCATGGCGATCTCCGTTCTCGCGACCTTGTTGCCGGCGGTGTCCATGAGCCATGCTGCCTTGAGCGTGAGCAGGCGCGCCATGTCGATCTTGCAGCGGGCCTCGGCGATGCGCTCCTGCGTGACGGTCTGTGCCGCGATGGGTTTGCCGAAGGCGACGCGTTCGCTCGCGCGCTTGCACATGAATTCGAGCGCGCGTTCGGCAAGGCCGATGGTGCGCATGCAGTGGTGGATGCGGCCGGGGCCGAGGCGGCCCTGGGCGATCTCGAAGCCACGGCCTTCGCCGAGCAGGATGTTGGCTGCAGGAACGCGCACGTTGTCGAAGAATATCTCGACGTGACCGTGCGGCGCGTCGTCGTAGCCGAACACGGTGAGCGGGCGCACGATGCGGATGCCGGGCGTGTCGGCAGGCACGACGATCATGCTCTGCTGCGAGTGCTTGGGGGCGTCCGGGTCGGTCTTGCCCATGACGATGAAGACCTTGCAGCGCGGATCGGCTGCGCCCGAGATCCACCATTTGTGGCCGTTGATGACGTAGTCGTCGCCGTCGCGCGTGATGCGGGTGCAGATGTTGGTGGCGTCGGAGGACGCGACCTCGGGCTCGGTCATGGCGAAGGCGGAGCGGATCTCGCCGTCGAGCAACGGCTTGAGCCAGCGGGCCTTGAGCTCGTCGCTGCCGTAGCGCGCGATGGTTTCCATGTTGCCGGTATCGGGCGCGGAGCAGTTGAAAACCTCGCTCGCCCACGGCACGCGGCCCATGATTTCGGAGAGCGGTGCGTATTCCTGATTGGTCAGACCCGCGCCCTGATAGCCCGCGATCTCGGCCGTGTCCTGCGGCAGGAACAGGTTCCAGAGGCCCTCAGCCTTGGCTTTTTCCTTGAGGCGTTCGATGACGGGCAGCGGCGTCCAGCGCTTGCCTGCCGCGGTGTTGGCCGCCAGCTCTTTCGCGTAGTCGGCTTCAGCCGGGTAGATGTGCTGCTCCATGAACGAGCTGACGCGCGCCTGCAGCGCCTTGGTTTTGGGTGAGTAGTCGAAATCCATGTGAACCAACCTCCTGAGTGTTTGTCTGTTGATATGAAATGTGGTGAGTCGTCGTGATCAGCGTTTTGCCGCGTCGAACTTCTGTGCGAAGGACCATGCGAGCTGCGCGAGTGGCGTTGTCTGCGCGCCCGTGGCCTTGGCTTCCGCGCTGGCGGCGGTGCCGGCTTCAACGCGCTTGGCGATGCCCTGCAGGATCGCGGCGATGCGGAACATGTTGTAGGCGAGGTACCAGGGCCAGTCGCTGCGCAGTTCTTCGCGGGTGGTGATGCCGTGCTCCTCGCAGAAGCGCGCGATGCCGGTGCGCTCGCAGTAGCGGGTGATGTAGCTGTCCTCGTCGGGAATGCCGAGCGCCGCGATGTCGAGGCCGCCGATGCCGCGCGAGAGCTGGTGGGGGATGTGCCAGCTCATGCAGTGGTAGCTGAAGTCCGCGAGGGGATGGCCGAGCGTGGAGAGCTCCCAGTCGAGCACGCCGATCACGCGCGGCTCGGTGGGGTGGAACATCAGATTGTCGAGCCGGTAGTCGCCATGCACGATGGAGACGAGGCGTTCGTCGCGGGCGCTTGCGGGCATGTGCGCGGGCAGCCATCGCATGAGCAGGTCCATCTCGGGGATCGGCTGAGTGACCGAGGCCTGGTACTGCTTGCTCCAGCGGGCGATCTGACGTTCGAAATAGTTGCCGGGCCTGCCGTAATCGGCGAGGCCGCGTGCCTTGAAGTCCACGCTGTGCAGGGCGGCGATCACGCGGTTCATCTCGTCGTAGATCGCGGCGCGTTCGGCGTTGCTGTTCATGTCTTTGAGTGACTGGTCCCACAGCACGCGGCCCTGCATGAACTCCATGATGTAGAAGGCGCGGCCGATGATGGCCTCGTCCTCGCACAGCGCGAGCATCTGCGGGACGGGCACGTCGGTGCCTGCGAGCGCGCGCATCACGGCGTACTCGCGTTCTATGGCGTGGGCGGAGGGGAGCAGTTTGGCGACCGGGCCTGGCTTGGCGCGCATCACGTAGCTGCGGCTTGGGGTGGTGAGTTTGTAGGTGGGATTGGATTGGCCGCCTTTGAACATTTCTACGCTCAAGGGGCCTTGGAAGTCCTGGATGTTCTGGCTCATCCAGTCGTTGAGCGCGTGGGCATCAAACGCGTGGCGGTCGGTGACTGGGCGGGTGCCTGTGAAGGCGTCGAATTGGTTCATTCGAAACTCCTTATTTCACTGGATGTAGGGGCGTGAGGTGCTCTGCTTGGTGTTCGCGCTGCTGTGGCGTGGAGGGCGGAGGCCGGGAGTTCCGCCCGGCGGCGGAGTAACTTTTTGGTCTTGCCCAAAAAGTCACCAAAAATGCGCTTTTGAATACCCGCGGCAGAACTCACTTCGCGCTGCGCGCTTCGTTCGGGCAACCGCCGCGAGTCAGTGTTTAACCAAGAGGTGTGTTCGGCACGTCGCTGCGCTCGTGCAGAGGCATCTCGCGATTTCGCGAGATGCGGGAGGGACTGGGGTGAGTGGTTGGGTGCGCAGTGCGTCGACGACGCGTATTTCGTCGCGGGGCTGGTGCATCGCTGCTGCACCGCAGAGTGCAGCAGCGCCTTCCCCGGTTGGCACTCTGACTCACGATAGTTGCCCGAGCGGAGCGACGCAGTCGCGCAGGGAGTTCTATCGTCTGACTTCAAGCGCATTTTTTGGTGACTTTTTTGTGCGCAAGCAAAAAAGTCACTGCCCCGCCGGGGGCAGTCCCGGCCAGCGCAATCAAAGCAAGCACTGCGCGAGCAAGAGGCACTTGATTCGCTGCGGCGATGCTCATCGGTTTTGAGCGTTCGTGCACCACTTCGCAAGTCACTGCCCCACCGGGGGCAGCCTCGGCCAGCGCAATCAAAGCACGCGCTGCGCGAGCAAGAGGCGCTTAATTTGCCTCGGCGATCCGCATGAGTTTCGAGCGATCGCGAACCACGAGGCCACCTGCTTCGATGCGGATGGCGTCCTCGCGCTCCATCGCCTTGAGTTCCTGGTTCACGCGTTGGCGCGATGCTCCCAGCAGCTGCGCCAGTTCTTCCTGCGCGAGTTGCAGGCCGATGCGGATCTCGTCGCCGTCCGCAAGGCTCGGCACGCCGTAGCTGCGGGCCAGATGCAGCAACTGCTTGGCCAGGCGTGAGCGCAGGGGCAGGGTGTTCAGGTCTTCCACCAGGCCGAAGAGCTGACGGATGCGGCGCGACTGCAGCTGGAGCAGGGCGTCGTAGAGTTCGGCGTGCTGCGAGAGAATCTTCTTGAAGTCGGCGCGGGCGACGCACAGGATGGTCGAGTCGCCATGTGCGTAGGCGTCGTGCGTGCGGCGGTCTCCGTCGAACATCGCCACGTCGCCGAACCAGATGCCGGGCTCCACGTAGGTCAGCGTGATCTGCTTGCCGGAGATCGAGGTCGAGCTCACGCGCACGGCGCCACGGGCGCAGGCGATCCACTCGTCCGGTGGATCGCCGCGCGCACTGATCAGCCCTCCATCGCGAAATCTTTTGACGTAAGCGCATCGAAGAATGTCATGCCGCAGCGAAGGCGACAAGGATGAAAACCAGCGACCACTGTTGATCGCTTCACGTTCTTCTATGCTAAGAATCGGCTCGTCCATAGGCTGTCTTTTGGGTGACTGACATGGCACTGGCTGTCACTCGCGTGACCGGTGCCTCTGCAAGCCTTTCATCTTACTGATAACGGGCAGTGCGTTTCTCGAAGAAGGCCGCAATGCCTTCGCCCGCGTTGGCGTGCGAGAGGTTTTTCACGAAGTGATTGCGCTCCTGGTCAAGGTGCTCATGCAGGCTGTTGCCGCTGGCTTCGGTGACCAGCTCCTTGATGCTGGTGAGCGCGTTGGGTGCGCGCTGATTGAGCGTGCTCGCCAGTGCCAGTGCTTCGTTCAGGGCATCGCCCGGTTGCGTGAGGCGGTTGACGACGCCCAGCGCGTGCAGGCGCTGCACGTCGACCTTGTCGGCGCCCATGAGGATTTCCATCGCGAGCTGGCGTGGCAGCGATTGGGCGAGGCTCCAGGTGCCGCCACCGTCGGGTGACAGTCCCACGCGTGCGTAGGCCATGATGAACACGGCGTCGCGCGAGGCGACGATGAGGTCGCAGGCCAGCGCGAGCGAGAAACCGGCACCGGCCGCCGGACCTTCAACGGCGGCGATCACCGGCTTGGGAAAGTTGCGGATGGTGTCGATCCAGCCGTGCAGCGCGTTCACGCCGCGCGCCTGCTCCTCGGCGCTTTCCTGCCTGCGCGCCTGCAGCCGGTTCAGGTTGCCGCCCGCGCTGAACATGCCGCCCGCGCCAGTGATGACCACGCTGCGGATGTCGCGGTTGCGCTCGGCCCCGTTGAGCGCCTCGACGCCGGCCGCGTAGATGTCGGGGCTGAGCGCGTTGCGCGTGCTGGGGTCGTTGAGCGTCAGGATCAGCGTGTGATCGTGGCTGGAGCTTTTGAGTTCGGCGGGCATGGCGGTTCGTCTCTTCTTTCTGGTTCTGTGCGGTGTTCAGATCACGCCGTCATCACTCTTCTTCGTGCATCAGGCTCAGGCCGATGGCGCCGCGGCGGCGCAGCCAGGGGCTTGGGCGGTAGCGGGTGTCACCGTAGACGGTCTGCATGTTGAACAGCACTTCGAGCACGTTGGTGGGACCCCAGAGATTGCCCATGGCAAGCGGTCCCATCGGGTAGCCGAGGCCCAGCGTGACGGCGGTTTCCAGATCCTTGGGGCTGCAGATGCCTTGCTGGCAGATGTCGCTGGCGATGTTGACGATGGCGGCCACGACGCGCTGCGTCACGAAGCCACCGCTGTCGCGGATCACCGAGACCTTCTTGCCGTCACGCGCGAAGAGGGCGTGCGCGGCGTCGCGGTAGTCGGTGCGGGTGGCCGGGTTGGTGGCGAGCACGCGGCGCTTGGTGGCGGCGTCGTCGATGAGCATGTCGATGCCGATGGTGCGCGCGGGGTCGAGGCGCTCGACCACGGCCACGGTCGTCACATCGAAGCCGAGCGGCGCCACCAGCGTCAGCGCTTCGGAGGATGGGGACTGGCCGGTTTCGATGCGCGCGCCGAGATCCTTGAGCAACTGGTAAAGCTCTGCACGACGGGCCGCGCGGGTGGAGACCCAGACCGGTGGAATGTGATCGACCTGCGGAACCGGCTGCTCTTCGGGCACCTGCTGCACGCCGTTGTCGTACTGGTAGAAGCCTTCGCTGGTCTTGCGGCCGAACACGCCACCGGCCACGCGCTGCGCGGCGATCACGCTGGGGCGGTAGCGCGGCTCCTGATAGTACTGGTTGTAGATCGACTCCATGACGGGATGCGACACGTCAAGGCCGGTCAGGTCCATGAGTTCGAACGGGCCGAGCTTGAAGCCGACCTGGTCGCGCAGGATGCGGTCGATGGTGACGATGTCCGTCACGCCTTCGTTCAGGATGCGCAGCGCCTCCGTGTTGTAGCCACGGCCCGCGTGGTTGACGATGAAGCCCGGCGTGTCCTGCGCGGTGACGGGGGTGTGACCCATCTCGCGGGCGTACTGGGTGAGGCGCTCGCAGGTGACGGCGTCGGTCTTGAGTCCGGCGATCACTTCGACCACCTTCATGAGCGGCACGGGATTGAAGAAGTGGTAGCCCGCGAAGCGATGCGCAGACTTGAGCTGGGCGGCGATCGCGGTGACCGACAGCGACGAGGTGTTGGTCACCAGCACGGCGGTGCTCTCGACGATGGTCTCGAGTTGCGCGAAGAGTTCACGCTTCACGTCGAGGCGCTCGACGATGGCTTCAATGACCAGATCGCAGCTCGAGAGATCACCGAGCGTCGTGACCGGCTGGAGCAGGGCGGACCATTGCGTGACCTTGGCCGGATCGATCTTTCCCTTTTCCGCGAGCTTCTGCCATTGCTGCTCGATCTGCTTTTGCGCAGCGACTGCCGCCTCGGGGTTGGTGTCGAAGAGGCAAACCTTGCTGCCCGCCTGTGCGGCGATCTGCGCAATGCCACGGCCCATGGCACCGGTGCCAACGATGCCGACCTGAGAAAAAGTAATGGATGTGCTGCTCATGCCGCGATTATGGCGGCATGAGTGCTCACATGGCACGTTTGTCAGATGTGAGAATTTTTCCTGACGTCATGAGCCCATGGCATGCATGAGCTCGGCGGCGGCCTTCTCCGGGTCGGCCGCATTGACGATGGCCCGCACCACGGCAATGGATCCCACGCCGGTGGCGAGGATCTCGGGGAACTGCTCGAGGCCGATGCCGCCGATGGCGACTTGACTGTAGTTGCACATCAGCTTTGCATATCGCTCAAGGCGCGCCACGCCCTGCGGCACGGTGGCCATTTTCTTGAGCGTCGTGGGAAACACCGCGCCCATGGCGATGTAGCTCGGGGCGACCGCATCGGCGCGCACCATCTCTGCATAACCGTGGGTGCTCACGCCAAGGCGCACGCCGGACTCGCGCAGGGTCGAGATTTCTTCCTGCGTGAGCGCGTCGAGATCTTCCTGGCCCAGATGCACGCCATAGGAGCCCGCGGCAATCGCGATGCGCCAATGGTCGTTGATGTAGAGGTGCGCACCGGTACCGCGCACCGCCTCGACGGCGGCACGGACCTCGGCCTCGATGGCCGCAGGATCGGTGGATTTGAAGCGCAGTTGTACGGTCGGCACGCCGGCGCGGGCCATGCGGCCGACCATGGCGGCGTCAGGCAGCACGGCGTAGAGGCCGAGCCGATTCGGGCAGGCGGCGAAGGGCTTGGCATGCGGCACGGGCTGCAGGCCGAAGTCCGCTGGTTCCACGGGCCATGCGGCCGCATCGAAGCGTCCGGTGCGTGCGGTCTGTGCTTGCCAGGCAGTAGCGACGCAGTCGGCGTCGTGCCCGATGAAGCCCAGCTGGCTGCAGGCGGCGAGCGCGGCACGGTAGACCGCATCGTCCTTGCCGGAGGGCGGTTCCGGCTGCGGCGGAAAATCGGCAAAGGCGCTGGCGTGCGCAGCCAGAATTGCCTGTGTCATCGCATCCACGGTCAGATCGTTTTGCATGGGCTCAACCATTGTTGTGGTGCCAGAACGGCGTGCCCAGCACCGGAGTGCTCGGCTGGGCGGAGTCCTGCGGCGTCATCGCGCCGGCGGTGCGCGCGGCGCGACCGGCACTGACCGCATCAGCGAACGCACCTGCCATCGCGACCGGATCGGTGGCCAGCGCCACGGCGGTGTTCAGCAGCACGCCGTCAAAGCCCCACTCCATCACCTGGCAGGCATGCGAGGGCAGGCCCAGACCCGCATCCACCAGCATCGGCACCGACAGGCGTTCGCGCAGCATCTGCAGCGCGTAGGGGTTGATGGGGCCACGGCCCGTGCCGATGGGCGCGGCCCAGGGCATGACGGCCTGGCAGCCCACGTCGACCAGGCGCTGGCACAGCACCAGATCCTCGGTGCAGTACGGCAGCACCCAGAAGCCCTCGCGGATCAGGTGCTCGGCGGTGGAGACGAGATTCAGCGTATCGGGCTGCAGCGTGTAGTCGTCGCCGATCAACTCGAGCTTGATCCACGGCGTGTCGAACACCTCGCGTGCCATCTGTGCGGTGGTGATGGCTTCCTGCGCACTGTGGCAGCCGGCGGTGTTGGGCAGCACCGGTACGTTCAGGCTGCGCAGCAGTTCCCAGAAGCTGCTGCCGGTCTCGGCCGCGTTGCTGCCCTGACGGCGCAGCGACGCGGTCACCATGCCGGGCTTGCTGCGCGCGACGGCGGCCTGCAGTACGGCGGGGGAGGGGTAGCGGGCGGTGCCCAGCAGCAGACGGCTTTGCAGCGTCTGGCCGTAGAGCACGAATGGATCGGTGTCGGGAGTAGGGGACATGTTGGGTTCAACCTTTTTTGTTTTTTGCTGATGGGAGAAGGTTCCATCAACCGCCGGTGACCGGCGCAATGACTTCCACCGCATCGCCCGCAGCCAGCGCGTGCTGCGCATAGCGGGCCTTGGGCACGAACTGCAGGTTCACCGCGACGGCGAACGGTGGCTTGGCCTGCATCTGCGCCACGAGGTCGGCGACGGTGGCGTTGTCTGGCAGGTCGATGTTCTTCTGGTTGACGGTCACGTTCATGGTGATATCGCTTTGGGTGCGGTGGATTTCAATCCAGCTGCACGGAAAGATCAAAACGGGGAGCGAGTGTGGATTGTCCGGTCTCCAGCACTTCCATGACCACATCCAGCATGGCGGGCGAGATCATGAAACCGTGGCGGTACAGACCGTTCACTTCGAGCACATTCTTGCGCACTTGGCGCACGGCGGGCAGATTGTCGGGCAGCGTGGGGCGGCATTGCGTGGCGATTTCCAAGATGCGCGCCTCGGCGAAGCCGGAATGTACCGCGTAGGCGGCCGAGAGCAGCTCGAGCGTCGAGCGCACGCTGGCGGGGGACATGTCGTCCGATTCGATCTCGGTCGCGCCGATCACGAACAGGTGATTTTCCTTGGGCGCGATGTAGATCGGATAGCGCGGATGCACGAGGCGCGTCGGGCGCTGCAGCGTGACCTCGGGCGCGTGCAGACGCACGACCTCGCCGCGCACGCCGCGCAGCGCATTCCAGGTGGGCTTGGCGCCGAGACCGCGGCAGTCCAGCACCAGATCGGCGTTGCCGGGCGTGACGTCCTCGGGCTGCTTCGGCGTGTTCCAGTGCACCTTCACGCCCAGCTCGGTCATTGCGACCTCGAGCGCCGTGAGCAGCTGGCGGTTGTCGAGCTGGCCTTCGCCGGGCAGGTACATGCCGTTGGCGAAACGGCTGGCGACGGCGGGCTCGAGCGCATCAACCTGCGCGCCGTTCAGCATTTCGAGCGGCTGGAGTTCGGGGATCTGGGTCTGCGTCTGGGTGAGCTTGTGCTGAAAGCGCGTGGCCTCGCCCGCATCAAGCCGGTGCCAGAGAATCAGGGTGCCGTTCTGCTGGAAGAACACGGGCTGCGAGAGTTGGCTGATCAGTTCCTGCCAGCGGGGCAGCGCGTACTGGCCCATGCGCACCACGCCGGGTTCCGTCACGGCCGACTCGGCCAGCGGCGCGAGCATCGCTGCCGCCACGCGCGCGGCGGCGCCTTGCGCATCGGGGCCCTGCGCCTCGAAAACCTCGACGCGGCGGCCCTTGCGCGCCAGCTCGACGGCCAGCAGCCGGCCCATGAGGCCCGCGCCCAGAATCGTGATCGTGGAGTTTTTTTGAAGCGGAAGCATCTTGTCCTATTTCGTCCAGTTCCAACCCTATCTCTTCAATAGGCAACAAATGGACAAAACACGCCGGTGCCGCTCTTTTGCAGAAACTCCCCACGCCAGCATTGTCTGGATCGGGTAGAGGGTATGTTCTCAGCCGCACGCTTCGCGTGGGCACCCCTGTTTCGTCCGAGTGGTGATTACAACACAATGACGGCGCCAAAATCATTGAACTGGTTCATGTCCCTCGCGTTGTATCGGTTGTGGTGAGCGATTCCGTATGTAGAAAAGGCGATGCGGAATACACGATAATTTTTCAATGAGCAAAGAACTTCAGACGCAGCAAGACAAGCGTCGCTACGCACGCGTTTTGTCCATTGCCGGCTCCGACAGCGGCGGCGGCGCGGGCATCCAGGCCGACCTCAAGACCTTCAGCGCCCTGGGCTGCTACGGCATGACCGCGATCACCGCGCTCACCGCCCAGAACACGGAGGGCGTGCGCGGCATCCACGGCGTGCCGCCGGAGTTTCTGCGCGCGCAGATCGACGCGGTGGTGGAGGACATCGGCGTTGACGCCGTCAAGATCGGCATGCTGCATTCACCCGAGGTGGTGCGTGTGGTGGCGGACGCGATCCGTCGCCATGGCCTGCCCAATGTGGTGCTCGATCCGGTGATGGTGGCCACCAGCGGCGACCGCCTGATCGCGCAGGAGACCGAGGCCGCGCTGGTGGGTGAGCTGTTCCCGCTGGCCGCAGTGGTCACGCCCAACCTCGACGAGGCGGGCTGGCTGCTTGGCCGCAAGATTGCGGGTGAGGCCGATCTGGACGATGCCGCGAACGCGCTGCTCGGGCTCGGCGCGCGCGCCGCACTGCTCAAGGGCGGTCACCTGCCGGGCGACTGGGTGGTTGATGTGCTCGCGCTCAACAAGGCCGAGCACCTGCGCCTCGAATCCCAGCGCATCGCCACGCACAACGGGCACGGAACGGGCTGCACGCTGTCGTCGGCCATCGCCTCGCATCTGGCGCTCGGCGCATCGCTGCCGGTGGCCGTGGAAAAGGCGCGCGCCTATATCCTCGGGGCGATTGCAGCGGGCGCGGACGTGCACACGGGCCGGGGACACGGCCCGCTGAACCACGGCTACGCCCCCATCGCTCAGGTCGTCATCGGCTGACGCGAAAAAAGCAGGCGGGACTGGTCACCAGCCCCAGGTGAGGTTCTTTGCGACCCAGCCCTGCTTGCCGGACTCGGTGCGCACCTTCGCCCAGGTGCCCGAATTCTGGACGGTCTGCACGACCTCGTGGCGCTGCAGCTTGCCCACGACTTTGCCGTTGCCCGACGGCGCGGCGCGCAGATTGGCCGAACGCGCGGTCACGATGCGGTGCGGCGTCTTGCTCGTCAGCGGCGCGTGCACCCAGCCGAGCGTCGCCTCATAGTCGCGCACCTTGAGCCACTGGCCCTTGCGCTGCTGCACCTGCAGCGGATAGCCCGACCCCAGCTCCCACTGCGTCGCGGAGCGCGTGTTCGGCTGCTCGCGCACGTTGACGGTCTTGCCTTTGATGCTGACGAATTCCCGTGCTTCGGCCACCGTGGCGGTGAGCAGGCTCATGCCAAGCACGCAGGCGGTGGCCAGTGCGCGGGTGGACAAGAAACGGGTAGTGGTGATGCGGGATGCGGCTGTAGAAAGCACTGCGCTGGTTCTCCTTGTGTTGGGCGTTGTTCATTCAAAAAGATGAGCAACCCAGAAAGGGAGGGCCAGCGCGCCGCAAAGTTCCAACAAATTTCGCGATTTCTCGTGCGTGAGCGTGAGCGGGGCCAGCGTCAGCGTGTGCGCACCAGCAGGCGAGTCGCCACGAAGCAGATCGCCAGCGTCGGGATCGCCGAGCCCAGCGCGGGCAGGACAAGCGGCAGCAGGTGATAGCAGGCGATGCCCGCGATCCAGATGATCACCGGCACGATGTGGACGTTGCGAGCCTCTTCAAGCAGTCGGTGGGTGTTCGCACCAAAGGCAAGGCGGCCGAGGATCACGCCGAACAGTGGCACGAAGACCGAACTCAGCATCAGCAGGAAGGGCTCGAGGCTGTGCATCGGCAGCACCAGCGCCATGCCGGTGCAGGCGAGGGCGATCACCACGCCCCAGTTGCGCACGCTCCAGCGCGGCAGCAGGCTGTGGGTGGAGACGGCGCCGGAGTAAGCGTCGCCATAGGCGTTGTCGACCTCGTCGATGAGGATCAGCGACACGGCGATCAGGCCGCCTTGCGCGAGCAGCAGCGCCGTCACCAGATCGGCGGAAGGCAGCACCAGAGCGACCAGCACGCCGAGCGAGTAGCACCAGATGTTGGCGATCGCGTAGCCGATCCAGGTGCCGCGCAACGCGCCCTGGCTGGTCTTGCCGTGGCGCGCGTAGTCGGCCACCAGCGGCAGCCAGGAAATCGGCATGGCGATCACCAGATCGAGCGCGGGCATCACGCCCATGCCGCCCTGGCCGGGTCGGTCCCAGATCACGTTGATGCCGAGGTCGAACGCCACGGCGAGGAATTGCCAGGTCAGCCACAGCAGCGACAGCACGACCAGCGGCAGCGCGACGCGCGCGATCACCTTGCGCACCAGTTGCACCATGGAGCCGCTGATCAGCGCCGCCACGACGCCGCCCCAGACCAGCGTCGCGAGAATCGGCCACCAAGCGTCCTTCATGACACCCGACTGGCGGCCGATGGCGACTGTCGCGTCACGCATCACCACGAGCTCGAAGGTGCCCCAGCCGATCAGCTGCACGATGTTCAGGATGATGGGCAGGCTCGCGAAGCGGCGGCCATAGACGGTGTGCATCAGCCCGGCGCTGGCAAGGCCGCTGTCGGCGGCGATCTTGGCCACCCAGCCGAGCAGTCCCGCACCGACCAGCGAACCCAGCACGATCGCCAGCAGCGCCTGCTGCATGCTGAGTGCGGGAATGAGGAACGAGCCCACCTGCATGACCAGCAGACCCACGCCAAGACTGAACCAGAGCGCGGCATGGTCGATCGTGCGGAAAACCCGCTGGTCGACCGACAGGGGCACCAGTGCCTCGTTGGTGGTGGTTTTCGATGGGTGGCCTGACTGCAGCATGCACGCTCCGGGAGAGATGGAAGGATGCGCAGGGCGTCGTCTGGTGCTGGAACAGTCGCGCGGGCGCGCTGGTTTGTTCGACTCGTTGCAGACAGCTTCCCTGCGCGAGGATTAACTCACAGGTTCAAAGGGACTTTCTCAGCCAATGCGGGTCAATTCAAACATTGACCAACAGCAACACCCCTAGCGACGCGCGAGTATAGCCATACGGGGGGCAGTGCGTCGCGAGAGGCGTTTCCGCTTCACCCAGGAATGCACAAAAGTGTCAACAACATTTGAATTAGCAAGAATCTATTAGAAAAAAGTCAGCAATGGAAATTACATAAATTAACGCAATGGAATCAATAGTCGCAAATTAAAACGCGTTGGGCGACGGCTGTATTCAACTCAACTCCAAGGAGTGAACCGTGGGACTTTTCGACTGGATGAAGGGCAAACGTGCCGAGCCGGCAACCAAGCCATCGACCGCGCAGCGCAAGGCGAGCGCCGATGTCAGGCCCGAGTCTGCGCAAGCGGGAGCGCCCGGCCTCGCGCTGGTCCCCTCAAGCAAACCCGCAGCGGCGCCGGTGCCCGGAGCAGTGCAGGAGTCCGAGCAGACCGCGGGCGGTCTGGATTTCGCGTCGGCCATTCAGGCGCATCGCAACTGGAAGGTGCGTCTGGCGAAGTATCTGGGCAACGAATCCGAGGAAAAGCTGGACTACCGCGTGATCTGCCGCGACGACCAATGCGTGCTGGGCAAGTGGATCAATGGCCGGGGCGCATCGGACTTTGGCCATCTGCCGTCATTCGGCGCGCTCAAGGTGAGCCACGGCCAGTTCCATCTGGCCGCCGGGCGCATCGTGCAGATGCATGACGACCAGCTCACCGACGATGCGCAGCAGATGCTCAAGCACGGCGATTATTCGCGGTACTCGATCAAGGTGATGGGACTGCTGAGCACGCTTTATGTCGAGGTTGCGGATACCCAGCCACGCGCCGCCTGAGTCAGGTTCGTGCGAACACGCATGATTCATGTCCCTCTATCGCGTGAGTGTTGCTTGTTGTTAAATTTGTAATTGAAAAATGCGAACGCGCGCATTACAGTCCCTCCTGTCATATGCATGGACAGGCAAGAGGAGACACATCATGGGTCTGTTTCATTGGCTGAACAAGGGGCCGCAGAGCGAGGAAACGCCAAGTCCGGCCGCGAGTGACGCCGACAAGGCGCCTCGCGCGAGCGGTTCCGTGGTCGTGCCATTGCCCTTGAGTGCTCCGCGCCCGAGGCAGACCACCGAGACCCCCGATGCAGGCGGACTGGACTTCGCGTCGGCCATTCGCGTGCACCGCGCGTGGAAGGTGCGGCTGCAAAAGTACATCAGCAACGAGTCTCTGGAGAGGCTCGACGCCGCCAGACTCTGCCGCGATGACCAGTGCGATCTGGGCATATGGATCAACGGCAGCGGCGCCGTTCAGTTCGGCCATCTGCCGTCCTTCGGCGGCCTCAAGGTCGCGCATGGCCAGTTTCATCTGGCCGCCGGGCGCATCGTGCAGTTGCATGACGACAGGCATACGGAAGAGGCAGCGCAGATGCTGCGCCACGGCGACTATTCGCGCCATTCGATCAAGGTGATGGGGCTGCTGAGTTCGCTGTACATCGAGGTGTCGGACGCCCTCCACGGCGACGCGTCCTAGTCCCGATGATGCTCCACGCCAAGCCGCTCGTGCAGCTTCGCACTGGTGGTCGTGTACTGCAGGGCGACTGGGGCGCCGCTCAGTTGCTCCGCCGCCGCGAAGGCCGCCAGCGTGGCCTCGTGGAAGCCGCAGAGAATCAATCGACGCTTGCCTGGATAGGTGTTGATGTCGCCCACCGCATAAATGCCGGGCACGCTGGTGGCGAAGCTGGCGGGGTCCACGACGAGCTGTTTGCGCTCGATGGCCAAGCCCCAATCCGAAATCGGGCCGAGCCGCGGCGAGATGCCGAGATAGACCAGCAGCAGCTCGGTCGCCTCGCTGGCATCGTTGCCGTCGGCATCCAGTAACTGCAGACCGGCCAGCTGGCCTGAGTCATTCTTCACGACGCCGGTGATCTGAGCGACCAGCACGCGGATGCGGCCCGCATCGCGCAGGTTTTGAAGTTGTTCGAGATCGGCGGCCTCGGCCTGGAAGACGTCGCGGCGATGCAGCAGCGTGACGCTGCGCGCGATGTCGGCGCACTCGATGGCCGCGCGCACGGCAGCCGCGTCACCGCCATGCACGATGACATTCCTGCCGGTGGCCGCGCTCACGTTGGCCGGATGGTGGAAGACCTGCGAGCCGATGAGCGATTCGATGCCTTCGAGCTTGAGCGCGCGCGGCACGAACGCACCGACGCCTGCCGCGATGAACACCGAGCGGGCGAGCAGCTGCGTGCCGGACGAGAGGCCCAGCAGAATGCGGCCATCGGGCTGGACGGCGAGGGTGGTGACCTGTTCGCCGAGGTGTTCGGTCGGCGCGAAAGGCGCGATCTGCTCGCGCAGCCGGGCCACCAGTTCTCGGCCGGTGCAAACCTTGATTCCGGGGATGTCGTAGATGGGCTTGTCGGGGTACAGCTCCGCGCACTGGCCGCCCAGATGCGGCAGCGCATCGATCAGGTGCGCGTGAACGCCTTGCAGTCCGAGCTGAAAAACCTGAAACAGCCCGACCGGGCCGGCGCCGATGACTGCGGCATCCGTCTCGATGGGGCTGCGGGAGCTGTGGAGGGGGAGGTCAGTGTTCGACAAACCCGATGCCAATCACATGTCCAGGTACTGGACCTTGTCGGTCTTGCCGTTCCAGTCGTCGGCGTCAGGCAGCGGCTCCTTGCGCTTGGTGATGCTCTTGTACTTGGGCGTCAGATCGGCGTTGATCTTGATGAAGGCGATCTGGTCCGCCGGCAGGTCTTCTTCGGCAAAGATGGCGTTGGCGGGGCATTCCGGAATGCAGACGGCGCAGTCGATGCACTCATCGGGATCGATGATCAGGAAGTTCGGGCCTTCGCGGAAGCAGTCAACGGGGCAAACATCGACGCAATCGGTGTATTTGCACTTGATGCAGTTTTCGGTGACGACGTGTGTCATGTGGTTGCGTATTTTTTTATTTCGGGAATTCCCTGATTTTAGGCGCTAGATGCCTCCACGTGGAGCGCGGCCCTTGCCGCGATACGGTAACTCGGGAAATTCTCCCGGGTCCGGCATGCATCGACGGTCTTGCAACGCCCATTTCACGGGCGTTGCAAGAGGTTTCAACCTTTTTCAGGAGCGGATCAATACCGCACCGGCGGTTTTGTGGCTGGCAGTGTCCACCAGAATCAGCGAACCCAGCGTGCGGGCCTGCGTGAACGGAGCGACGGGAGCGGCCTCCTGCAGCAGCAGCTCGACATGGCCGATGGCGTTCGCCTCAAGGCGCTCGGCATTTTCTTCGGCCAGCGTGTTGATGTTCAGGCGGTGCACCACGCGGCGCACCTTGGTCTTGATCCAGCGGTGGCCGTGCTGCGCGAGGTAGACGCGGCCAGGAACCAGCGGCTCGTCGTCCATCCACGCGACGGTGGCCTGCACTTCGCGCTGCCCCGGCCATGCGGGTTGGCTGGCGGGGGCGTCGTCGAAGTCATCCTCGGCGGCGGGCTGGGTGCTGTCCACCGATGCCACGATCCAGTCGCCGCGCGAGACATCCACCTCGCGGTCCAGCACGATGCCGGCGCTGTCGCCTGCATCCACATTGCCGGGTTCGCGCACATGGTTGAGCACCTGTGCGATGGTGGCGGTCTGGTTGCTGGGCAGCAGTGTGACCTGCTGGCCGGGCCTCGCGGCACCTGCGGCCACCCGGCCCCAGAACACGCGTCGCCCCTGGCTGGTGTCGGCGGACGAGGAGAACTTCTCCACCCATTGCACCGGGAAGGCCAGTGGCAGCTCCCGGTCGGCGGGCGTGGCGGGCAGCGTGTGCAGCAATTGCAGCAGGCTCGGGCCTTCATAGCCGGCCCAGCCCTTGGTGGCGTCGACCACGTTGATGCCCTTGAGCGCCGAGACCGGCACCGTGGCGCGCACGGTGATGCCTGCGGCCTGCGCGAACGCGGCCAGCTGGTTGCGGATATGGGCGAAGGCGAGGGCGGGGTCCTGCACCGCGTCGAGCTTGTTGACCGCGAAGATCAGCGACGGCACGCGCAGCAGGTTGACCAGCAGCGAGTGGCGGCGCGTCTGCGGCAGCAGTTCGAGCTGCGGGTTCTGCCAGTCGAGCTTGGTGGCATCCACCAGCACCAGCGCGGCGTCGGCGCTTGAAGCCGCCGTCACCATGTTGCGGGTGTACTGCTCGTGGCCGGGCGCGTCTCCGATGATGAACTTGCGCTGCTCGGTGCTGAAGTAGCGGTAGGCCACGTCGATGGTGATGCCCTGCTCGCGCTCGGCCGAGAGGCCGTCGGTGAGCAGCGCCAGATCGGTCTCGCCGCTCTTGGTGATGCCTGCGAACTGATCCTGCAGCACCGCGCGGGTGTCCACCAGCAGGCGGCCGATCAACGTGGATTTGCCGTCGTCGACACTGCCGCAGGTGATGAAGCGCAGGGCCGCGTCGTTGGACGCGTGCGCCGCGATGGGAGCCGTCTTGCCCGTGCCGGAGCCGGTATCGTTGCCGCGTTCAATGGTTTCGGTGCTCATCAGAAATACCCGTCCTTCTTGCGCTTTTCCATCGAGGCTTCGCTGGTCTTGTCGTCCATGCGGGTGGCGCCTCGCTCGCTGACTTCAGCGGCCAATGTTTCGATCACGATGTCGCCGGCCGTGGCCGCCGTGCTTTCCACGGGGCAGGTGCAGGTGATGTCGCCCACGGTGCGAAAACGCACGTCGCGGGTCACGACCTGCTCGCCATCGCGTGGAGGCGTGAGTTCGGTCACCGGCACCAGCAGGCCCTTGCGCTCGATCACTTCACGTTGATGCGTGTAATAGATCGAGGGCAGCGCGATCTTTTCGCGGTCGATGTATTGCCACACATCGAGCTCGGTCCAGTTGCTGATCGGGAACACGCGGAAGTGCTCTCCGGGGGCCAGGCGCGTGTTGAACAGCGTCCAGAGTTCCGGGCGCTGCGCCTTGGGCTGCCACTGGCCGAAGCTGTCGCGGTGCGAGAAGATGCGCTCCTTGGCGCGGGCCTTCTCTTCGTCGCGACGTGCGCCGCCGATCAGCGCGTCGAAGCGGAATTCTTCAATCGCCTCGAGCAGCGTGACCGACTGGTGCACGTTGCGCGATTCGCCGGGGTGTGCGAGGCGCACGGTGCCGCGCGCCATCGAGTCCTCGACGCTGCGCACGATCAACTCGGCACCCAGCTCCTTGGCGCGGAGGTCCCGGAACTCGGTCACTTCGGGGAAGTTGTGGCCCGTGTCGATCATCAGCAGCGGATAGGGCAGGCGACCGGCGCCAAAGGCCTTTTCGGCGCAGCGCAGCATCACCAGCGAATCCTTGCCGCCCGAGAACAGCAGGGCGGGGCGTTCAAAGGCGGCGGCCACTTCGCGCAGGATGAAGATGGTCTCTTCTTCGAGCGCATCCAGATGGCGGTTGCTCAGTTGCGAGAGCAGCGCGGGTTCGGTGCGGGCGTTCATTCTTTTTTGTTCCTGTTTCTCAGGCGGCTTCGCGGAAGTGCGGCAGCGGGTGATTCACGTCGCCCTGGTAGAACGCGTTGAAGCGTTCGAACTGGCGCTTGGCATCGGCCTTGTCCACGCCTTCGCGCAGCACGGCCACGTCGAAGCCGCAGCGCGCCATCTGCACGAGCTGGTCGATCAGCACGTCGCCCGTGGCTCGGATTTCCCCGGTGAACTGGCGGCGCTGGCGCAGCAGGCGCGCCTGGCTGAAGGCGCGGCCATCGGTGAACTTGGGGAAATCGAGATCGATGCGCTCCACACCAGCCAGATCAAGGGCCAGTGGGTCTGCGTCATTGGGCAGCACGACGATGTGCTTCTGGTCTTCCGTGACCGGTTGGTGTTCGTTTGCAGCGAAGATTTGCATGATGGTCTGTTGTTCTCTTGGCTTGGTACGGGTCAGGCGGAGACTGCAGCGTGGGCGGTGTGGCGCACGGCGTTGGCGGCTGCCTTGAACGGTTCGATGCCGACGCGGCGCACGGTGTCGATGAAGTTCTCGTGCTTTTGGCCATGCGCGGCCTTGGCGGTTTCCTGCGGAAGGGCTTCGCGCAGATCGCGGTAGGTGGCGAGCAGGGCCTCGATCACGCCGGGCACTTCGGCCGCGCTGAAGGATGGGCCGATGATCTTGCCCGCCTGCGCGGGGCCCGAAAGGTTCGTGCCGTCCGCACCGCCGAGCGTGATCTGATACCACTCCTTGCCGTCCTTGTCGACGCCAAGGATGCCGATGTGGCCGCTGTGGTGGTGACCGCAGGAGTTGATGCAGCCGCTGATGTGCAGATCGATCTCGCCCAGATCCCACAGCTCGTCCAGATCCTGATAGCGCTCGGTGATGGCTTCGGCGATCGGCAGGCTGCGCGCGTTGGCGAGCGAGCAGAAATCGCCGCCGGGGCAGGCGATCATGTCGGTCAGCAGGCCGATGTTGGCCTTGGCCAGACCCAGTGCCTTCGCGGCCTTGTAGAGCTCGGCCAGCTGGTCGCGGCGCACCCAGGGCAGCAGCAGGTTCTGTTCGTGCGTCACGCGCAGTTCGCCGTGCGAGAACTTGTCGGCCAGGTCGGCTGCGGCGTCCATCTGGTCAGCCGTCGCGTCGCCGGGGGCATAGCCCACGCGCTTGAACGACAGCACCACGGCGCGCAGTTGCGGCAGGCGGTGCGGCAGCACGTTGCTGTGCAGCCAGCGGCCAAAGTCGTTGTTCTCTTCGCTCGCGGTGCGCAGCAGCTCCAGCGTTTCGGCCTCGGCATCGGAGGGGCGCAGGTCCAGCTCGGGCTCCTTGAAGTTGGCCGCCACGCGGTCGAACTCGGCCTGCGTGATGGTGTGCGGGCCGCCTTCGACTTCCACGATGGAGCGGAATTCTTCCTCGACCTGATCGATGTAGCTCTGGCCTTCGCTCTTCACCAAAATCTTGATGCGCGCCTTCCAGAGGTTGTCACGGCGGCCGTAGCGGTTGTAGACGCGAATCACCGCTTCGAGGTAATTCATGATCTGGTTCCACGGCAGGAACTCGCGCAGCACCGGGCTGATCACCGGCGTGCGGCCCATGCCGCCGCCCACGCGCACCTTGAAACCGATCTCGCCCGCCTCGTTCTTGACCAGTTGCAGGCCGGTGTCATACCAGCCGAGCGCGGCGCGGTCTTCCTTGGCGCCGTTGAGCGACAGCTTGAACTTGCGCGGCAGGAACGAGAACTCGGGGTGCAGCGTGCTCCACTGGCGCAGGATTTCGGAGTAGGGGCGGGGATCGATGATCTCGTCTTCGGCAATGCCGGCGAGCGCATCGGTGGTGATGTTGCGGATGCAGTTGCCGCTGGTCTGGATGCCGTGCAATTGCACCGAGGCGAGCAGATCCATCACGTCCGCGCTCTTGTCGAGCGGAATCCAGTTGAACTGGACATTGGTGCGTGTGGTGAAGTGGCCGTAGCCGTACTTGAACTGCGTGCCGATGCGGCGGCCGTCCGCGAGCGGGATGTCGCCGAGCTTTTCCTGCGCGGCCTGTGCGTCGGCCAGCAGCGTGGCATCGGGTTGATCGTATTCACGCGCCACCTTGGCGAGCACGCGCAGTTGGGTGCTCGACAGTTCGCCATAGGGCACCGCCACGCGCAGCATCGGTGCGTAGCGCTGCACATACCAGCCGTTCTGCAGGCGCAGCGGCTTGAACTCGTCGTTCGTGAGCTTGCCTGCCTGGAAACGCTCCAGCTGGTCGCGGTACTGCTCGGCACGCAGGTGGATGAACTGTTTGTCGAATTCGGTGTATTGGTACATGGCGGCGGCTTACATAGTGGGAATTGACTGCGGGGAGGGCGACTTTCCGAAGCGCCCTTCAACCACGCTGCATGGCTTTGTCTATGCCATGAAGCGAATGTAGAAGTCTTTCTTAATATTTCAAACGAATATTTATTCACGCATATATGCCTGAAATGGAATAAGGAACGGGCGCGTATGCGTTTCAGATTGCAGACAGCTGCGCCGCTTTCCCGTGATGGCGCGTACGGATCGGGGGATAGTGATTTCGACCCTGTGGACTTGCCCGAACGCGGTATTGGGATGCAGCCACCGTCCATCTGTCGAGGGAAAAGCGCGGGTGGCGAGCCCCTTGTGACCGTTCAGCTACGGTTTGGCGGCGTGCAACGCCATACGTATATCTACCTAAGATTTGGACAGCGGATTGACAGGCGGGATTTCTAGACTGCGCCGGCAGATTTCCTGCAAAACCCTTTTAACGGAGACATGTCAATATGTTCAAACTATCTCGGGTCGCCGTCTGTACGGCGCTGACCCTGAGCGGCGGCGCGGTGTACGCGCAGAGTTCGTCCGTCACTCTGTTCGGTATCGTTGACACCAATGTTTCGCACCTGCGCAGCGGTGGCAACGGCTCGGTGAACATCCTCGGCACGGACGGAAATCTGTCGAGCCGCCTCGGCTTCCGTGGCGTGGAGGACCTCGGAGGAGGACTGAAGGCCGGATTCTGGCTGGAAGCGGCCATCAATCCCGACGTCGGCACGGGCGGCAGCACCAGCGCCAACAATCAGCCCAGCGGCGCTTCCAACTCCGGTGGCCTGACCTTCGGTCGCCGCTCCACGATCAGCCTGATGGGGGACAAATGGGGTGAAGTGCGCATCGGCCGCGACTATGTTCCCGGCTTCTGGAATCTGTCGCACTTCAGCCCGTTCGGCACCAACGGCATCGGCAGCTCGTCCTTCCTGTTCTATCCGGTGCAGAGCCCGGCGCGCATCACCAATGTGCGTGCCTCCAATTCCATTGGCTATCACCTGCCCAAGATGGGCGGCCTCTACGGTCAGGCGATGTACGCCTTCGGCGAGAACTCCGCTTCGGGCCCGACCAAGAACGATGGACGGGTGATGGGCGCGCGACTGGGCTACAAGTCCGGTCCGGTGAACGTGGCGGTGGGCATCACCAAGACGGAGATCTCGTCGCTCGGCGACCTGCGCCAGACCAACATCGGCGGCTCGTATGACTTCGGCGTCGCGGAGCTGATGCTGCTGTGGAACGAGAACAAGGTCGGTGACACCTCCACGAAGAGCGCGCTGGTGGGCGCACGCATTCCGGCAGGTCCTGGGCACTTCCGCGTCGCCTATTCGCAGGTCAAGGCCAAGGGTGTGGCGAACGACGCGGCGCATCTGGCGCTGGGCTATGTGTACGAACTGTCCAAACGCACGGCTCTCTATGGCCATGTTGCTCGCATCGACAACAAGGGCAACGGCATGAACTACAACCTCGGCCTTGCTGTGAAGTCGCCCGGCGGCAACAGCGATGGCTTTGAATTTGGAGTACGCCATAGCTTCTGATCGAGTCTGATTGTTTTGTTTCCAAGGTATTTGATGGCCGGGGATGCGAATGCATCACCCGGTCTTTTTTATGGGGTTGATTATCTTGATATTTTTCCCATGCTTTTTTGGGCGGATGCGCGGCGTTGGTAAATCATTATGATTGATTTGATTGAATTGGAAGGATATTGGGATTGCGTGGCTATGAGTGAGCTTGAGTGGATTAAATAAAAAAACTCTTGTAAAAACCCTGATTGGTTTTGCATTTGAGGAAATTAGATTCGCACAATCAAAAGCGAATTCCCTCATTTTTAATAATCAAGGATCAGGTGTGGAGGGTTTATGTGCACCAGTCGGATCATTTGGATTTTTCTTCTTTTTATCAGTCATCAATTGCATGGTGTCGCAGCACAGATTCAGATCGGCAGCGGCTCCACGGTCGATTTTGGCGATGCGGTATTGAATCTCGGCTGCTCCGATCTGCAGGTGAGCGGAACCGCCATTGGCAGCACGGCCCGGATCCAGGCCGTGGACAACACCACTATTGCCGCTGGCGGAACATTCGACGCGGGTGGTGCACAGCTTGATACGGCGGGCAATTTCGAGTCGGCAGGCGCCTTCAATCCGGGAGTGAGCACTCTGAGCGTGGTGGATGGCTGTAGTCGAAGCCAATCGCATGTGAGCGGTGGAACCAATTTTCACCATCTGTCCGTCATCACGTCGACCGGCAAGAAGTTGATTCTCGATTCATCCCAGACGGTCACCGTCGCGGGGCAATTGCAATTGCGTGGTGCATCGGGGAATCTGCTCAACATCCGCAGCACCTCAGCGGGAATACCGGCCATGATTTCAGCGACCACGCTGCAGGATATTCATTTTGTTGACGTGGCGGACAACCGGGCCACGGGCTCTGTCATCGCGCCGAATCATGCGAGCGTCTTTGAATCGGTGCCGGGCCCGAATCTGTATCGGTGGTTCTATTTCGACGAAAACGGTGAATATTCCGATCCGGTGGCCAAGCGGATTCCGGTGTTTTCAAACGGGTCGCTCGTGCTGCTCGGTCTGCTTCTGGCACTTCTGGGCTGGCGATGGTCGACGCGGAAACGGTAAATACGGCGATTTTTTATAAACCCATATGACGAATATCGGAGGGTATATGCAATATGCGATTCAAGTCTTGCGGTGTTTCGTCGTCCTGGTGCTCTGCGGCACGCTGGAATCCGCCATCGCCCAGAGCGCGCCCCGGCTGCCATCGGAGGAGGCTGCGGTGGTAACGACAGGTGCTGATGAGCCTCACACCTCGAACGACGCGCGCCGAAGTCCCACAGCACTGAACTCCGACCAGCCGGCCGACGGCGGTGTGGTTCACGACCCTGCGGCGGTGGCGGCACAGGCATCACGGACTGCCGTGGATCTGAGGAAACTGCCTTCAGCACAGACGGAGCGGTAAGCAGGCCGAACGCGCTTTTACTCACTTATCCAGTCACCCAGTCAACCCACGAGAAAACCAAGGAGTCATTCCATGCGAGCAGTTGTTCGATTCACGCGCGCTCTGGCGGGCGCCTCCCTGAGCCTGACGGCGACCGTGGCCGGTCTGTGTCTGCCGACGTCGCTGGTCCATGCGGCCGACGTGGTCGTGCAACCCTCGGCGGGCAGTGGCCTCGTCGTCAAGGACAGCGTGGGCAGCACGGTCCGCTTTCGCGTGCAGGAGGACGGCAAAATCTCCATTCCCGGCTGGAGCGGTCTGCCGGGGCAGGCGACGCAGATGTGCATCGACCTCATACAGGGCTTCATCGGGCCATGCCCGCCGCCAGTCGCAGGTTTTTCGCTGCCTTATTCCGCCACGGTGAACAACGTGCTGACATTGTTCGACGTGACGCAGACCGGGGCAGGCGGCGCTTTGCGTGGCGCCATCAACAATGGCAGCAGCACCGTGCCGACCGTCATTGCGACGTCCAACGGCATAGGTTCGGGTCTGCAGGTGCAGTTGACCAATGCCAGCAATGGCGCTCGTGGCGTTGATGTGATGCAGGCGGGCGTCGGACCTGGCGTGTTTGCCACAAGCGCCGGTGGCAATGCGGTGTGGGGCATTGCAGGCAGCATTTCCGCCGCGGGGGTGATCGGCGACAACCCATACGGCGAGGCGGTGGTAGGACGGGCGGGAACTGGCAACGGAGGGAAGTGTGGTGGATCGACTTGCTCTGGCATTGGCGCGGTGGTCGGTCGGCACGATGGGCAGGACGGATACGGTGTGCGTGGTTTCGTGACGAACGCGAATGGCGGCATCGGCGTGGTAGGGCAGGTTGGCCTCAGTGGCGGAATCGGTAACGCTGCACGCTTTGAAAACGTGAATGCTGCCAATGGCGGTGATGTGCTTGTCGTCGCTGGCAACGGCACAGGCAACCTCGCGGTGTTCAAGAAGGGCAGCAACGTGGCCCGCATCGACGACACGGGCAAGGGCTTCTTCAACGGTGGTACGCAGAACAGCGGTGCAGACATCGCCGAGCTGATCGACTTCCGAGGCCGCACGCCACAGCCCGGCGATGTGGTCGAGATCGACCCGGAGCATGCGCTGCACTACCGGCTTTCGAGGGGCTCGGAAAGCACCATGGTCGCGGGCGTGATCACCACCAAGCCCGGCGTGTTGATGAACGCGAGCCTCGAAGACGCAACGGGTCTGCCCGCGCTGGCATTGGCGGGCAGGGTGCCGGTCAAGGTGACGCTGGAGGGCGGAGCGATCCGTCCCGGCGATCTGCTGGTGAGCGCCAGTCTCGAAGGCCACGCCAAGCGGGCGTCCGGCGCGGTGGTTCCGGGCACGGTCATCGGCAAGGCGCTGCAGTCGCACTCGGGGGGCGACAGGGGCGTGGTGGAGATGTTGGTGATGACGCGCTGAAAATCAGCGACGCGCCATCCGTTCGCTGCTGAGCAACTGAGCCAGGCGCGCCTCCATCGGCAGGGGTTCGTGATGCAGCCGCGCGGCCAGCAGCTCCGCGCAGAGCACCGACAGCGTGAGCCCGCGCGAGCCCATCGCCGTCGATACCCAGAGGCCAGGCATCTGGTCATGATCCACCGGCCCGACGATGGGCAGTCGATCATGTGACGCGCAGCGCACGGCGGACCAGCCTTGGACCTGCTTGGCGGCGGTATCGGCAAAGGGCGCTTGCATCGCCGATGCGAGCGGCGGCACCAGTTCATGCAGCTTGCCCAGATTTTCCGCATGTGCCATGGCTTGGTCGGCAGCGTCGGGGGGCAACTCGGTGACATCGCGCTCGAAGGTCGAACCCAGCACCCAACCTCGAGCCGACCCCTCCATCGGCACATGCGGAACCAGATTGCCGTGACCGTTGACGGGCACTTGCGGCCATGGAGCGTGGCTTGTCGATTCGCCATGCAAGCCCCAGCTGATCTGCCCGCGCAGCGCCTGCAGCGGCCAGCGTTGTTGCAGCAGCGCATGGCTGTCGAAGCCTGCGGTGATGACCACCATATCCGCCATGGCGATGGTGGAGCCTTGAGCATCGATGGCACGCCAGCGAGGGCCGTCACTGCCGGATTCCTGCGCCAACGCCTGCAGCAACTGCGCCACGCAGGCGTTGTCGATATGCCGGATGCTGGGGTGCGCGAGTTGATGCGCGACCAGCCGGGGTGGGCGCACCCAACCCGCGCGCAGATGCCAGCAGGCGGCCGCGTCGGCCGGCACGCCATTGCGCATGCATTGCTCGGCCGTGGCGGGGCGCGACCAGTCGGTGCCGGAGTGTTTGGGCTCTTCGCTCCACGACGCGGGAATGCCTGGCGTGCCGTCCACGCGGTGCTCGAGCACGCCGCAGTCGTACCAATCGGTGCCGCGCTCCATCGGCGCGAGCGTCTGCAAGGTGCTGCGCACGCCCGCGCGCGACAGGCGCGAGAGCACGCTGTCGTCGGGTGAGACATGGGGCGCGAACACGCCCGCTGGCAGGCCCGAGGCACCGGCAGCCGCATGCCTCGCATCGATGACGGTCACCTGCCAGCCGCGCCGTGCGAGACTTGCGGCGCATGCGCTGCCCGCAAGACCCGCGCCGATCACCATGCAGGTCGTCGCGCGGGGTGCCGACACATCGGGCAGCGCCTCGCGCGTGGCGCGGGGCTCCCAGCGTGGGTTGAATACGGCCTGCAGGTTGTCGCGCTTGGGCGGCACGCCGGGGACCTTGTTCACCTCGAAGCCGCACTGCGCCAGATCATCGCGCACCGCGCGCGCGATGGTCCAGGTCGCCAGCCGCGTGCCGCGATGACAGCAGCGGGCGATGGCCTTGAACATGTGGACGTTCCACAACTCGGGGTTGACCTTGGGGCTGAAGCCGTCCAGATACACCGAATCCGCCACGGGGCTCTGCTGTCGCAGCATGGCCTGCGCGTCGCCGATGTAGAGCGTGAGCAGTACCCGTCCTTCATCGAACGACAGCCGATGCACGCCGGGCAGCAGGCCCCAGAACTGCTGCGCGAGTTCGTCGGCCAGCGCCTTGAACTCTTCGGGCGCGGCACGCTGCAGATCGTCCGCGCCCACCGGCCATGCCTCGGCAGAGATGAAGTGCAGGATCCGTGGGCGGTGAGGGTCTTCGCGCCAGGCTTTCCATGTCGTCAGGAAGTTCAGGCCCAGCCCGAAACCCGTCTCGAGAATGCGCCACTGCGCTTGGTCGGCCCAAGCGGCCGGAAGGCCGCAGCCGTGAAGGAACACTTCTCTCGCCTGATCCAGCCCACGATTGACGTCGCTGTGATAGCGGTCATTGAAGCGGGGGCTGAAGGGCGTTCCATCGGGCAGCCAGGCAAGGGGCTCGGTCATGAGGAAGAAGAAAAGAGTCTGAAAAGCAAAACGGCGACTCTACGCCGCCGTCAGGATGGATTCAGGCGCATTGCATGCGCTGGATCAATGTGGTGCCGGGAACTTACGCGCTTGGGGGCACGTAGCCCTGTGCGGCATCAGCGCCACTGCCAAAAAAGTGGTTTTCCATCTGGCGTGCCAAGTACTGGCGCGCACGTGCATCGGCCAGATTCAGGCGGTTTTCGTTCACCAGCATGGTCTGGTGCTTGAGCCAGTCGGCCCATGCCTGCTTGCTCACATTTTCATAGATGCGCTTGCCCAGTTCACCGGGGTACGGAGGGAAGTCGAGGCCTTCGGCTTCGGTGCCGAGCTTGATGCATTGGACGTTACGTGCCATGGGGTTACCCTTTTCTTAGATGATTTTTGAATATAGAACTGAATTCTTAATCGTTCCAGTTTTGTCGCGTGACTTTCAGAATTCATGGCATCGGCAACAAGAAGCCACCCAAACAGCAGCTTGAGCCGAATCCATTCAAGCAACAAGGACCAGAAAGCACGCCATGAAGAAAGATCGCCGTCACTTTATCAAGTTTCCCCTGTCTCTCGGACTAGTCGGGGCTATGGCCCTTGCCTCCGTACCATCGTTCGCGGCTGATCCGATCAGCTTTCTGAACGTTTCCTACGACCCCACTCGCGAGCTCTACGTTGAATACAACCAGGCGTTCGCCAAGCACTGGAAGGCCAAGAGCGGTCAGGACGTGCAGTTCAAGCAATCGCACGGCGGCTCGGGCAAGCAGGCACGCTCGATTCTGGATGGCATCGACGCCGACGTCGCCACGCTCGCCTTGGGCGGCGACATCGACGCGCTGGTCAAGACAGGTCTCGTCAAGCCCGACTGGCAAAAGCGCCTGCCGCACAACTCGGCACCTTACACATCGACCATCGTCTTCCTGGTGAAGAAGGGCAATCCCAAGGGCATCAAGGACTGGGACGATCTCGTCAAGCCCGGCGTCGGAGTGATCACCCCCAACCCCAAGACCTCGGGCGGTGCGCGCTGGAACTACCTCGCCGCGTGGGAATTCGCCAAGCGCAAGTACGGCGGCGAAGACAAGGCCAAGGACTTCGTCGGCAGCCTCTACAAGAACGTGCCCGTGCTCGACACCGGCGCGCGCGGCTCGACCATCACCTTCGTGCAGCGCGGGGTGGGCGACGTACTGCTGGCCTGGGAAAACGAGGCGTTTCTGGCGCTCAAGGAATTCGGTCCGGACAAGTTCGAGATCGTCGCGCCATCACTGTCCATCCTGGCCGAGCCATCGGTCTCCGTGGTCGACAAGGTCGTGGACAAGAAGGGCAGCCGCGCTCTGGCCGAGGAGTACCTCAAGTATCTGTACTCGGATGAAGGCCAGGACATCGCCGGCAAGAACTACTACCGCCCGACCGGCGACAAGGCCAAGGCCAAGTTCGACAAGCAGTTCCCCAAGCTCACGCTGGTGACCATCGATCAGGCGTTCGGCGGCTGGGCCAAGGCTGACAAGGCGCACTTCGCCGACGGCGGCAGCTTCGACCAGATCTACACCAAGAAGCTGCACTGAGCGTTGAAGAACCAGACCACGTGACCCGTCCATCAAGGTGAAAGCCATGAGCGCTCCGAACACTGCCATCCCTTCCTCCGATGCTCCGCGAAGCAGCACCTGGCGTGCCGCATGGGCAGGCGCGCTGACCTCGCTGCGCGCACCATTTCATGCCAGCGCAGGCGATCTGGATCGGCAGCGAATGCGGGACGTGAGCGCGCAGGCCTTCACCGCGATCGACGCGTTGCTGCTGACGGACTTTTCTCCCGTGTCCTTTCTGCTGGATCGATGTTGTACCGACTGCGATTGTGAAAGCTGAGCCGCACAAGGCATTGCACACCCACTCGAAGCCATCCATTTCCGTTTCAACAGAAAGATTCTGATCATGTCCATGTCCTTGTCCATTCCCAACTTCGTTCAACAAAGCCTGCTGCAGGTCACTGCTTCTTCGTGGGGGCTGCGAGCTCCCCGGTTTACAGCTGTGAAAGCGGTGCAGCGCAAGGTCGCGAGCGTCGCGTCACTGCTGGGCTTTGCCATCTCTTACTGATTCGTTATCGAGCGGCTTACCGCTTCATCGAACTTTTTTCAGGAAATTCAACATGTCCATTCAGGCCATCAACGTACGCAACCAGTTCAAGGGAAAAGTCAGCGAAATCATTCGCGGCGAAGTGGTCTCCGAAGTCGACGTGCAGACTCCGTTCGGCATCGTCACTTCGGTGATCACCACGCGCTCGGTCGATGAACTCGGCCTTGCCGTCGGCTCCGAGGTCGTGGCCCTTGTCAAGTCCACCGAGGTCTCCATCGCCAAGCTTTGAATGAAACTCCAGAGAAGCCTTGCGCACGGCTCTGATGAGCATGGCGCGCAGGGCTTCTCTGGCGTCTCTTCACGCGCAACGCGCTCGTCGCGTGCGCGTGTTTTTTGTTTTGGTTCCGCTTTGATTTTGCGCTTCCATTCGAATACATAACAAAATGAACTTTCAGCAATTGCGCTCAGTTCGCGAAACGGTACGCCGTGGCTTCAACCTGACCGACGTGGCCAATATCCTTCACACCTCCCAGCCCGGCGTGAGTCGTCAGATCCGCGAGCTGGAGGACGAGCTGGGTGTGGAAATCTTTGTGCGCGCGGGCAAACGTCTCACCGGCATGACCCTGCCCGGCGAGGTACTGCTGCCCATCGTCGAGCGGTTGCTGCTGGAGGCGGAAAACCTCAAGCATGCGGGCGATGATTTTGCAAAGAGCGAGCGCGGCGGCCTCATCGTCGCCGCGACCCATTCGCAGGCACGCTATGCGCTGCCGCAGGTGGTGCGCGATTTTCGCGAGCTGTGCCCCGATGTCTCACTGCATCTGCGCCAGGGCTCACCGGAGCAGATCGCGCAGATGCTGCTGTCGGGCGAGGCGGACATCGGCGTCGCGACCGAGGCGCTTGCCAGCTTTGACCAGCTCGTCACCTTGCCGTGCTATCGCTGGACGCACTCCATCGTCGTGCCGCCGGGACATCCGTTGCTCAAGCAGGACGGCGCGAGCATCACGCTGGAGCAGTTGGCCCTCTACCCGATCATCACGTATGAGTCGGGCTACACCGGCCGCGCGCATATCGATGCGGCGTTCAACCGCGTGGGGCTGAGCCCTGACATCGTGCTTACCGCCATGGATGCCGATGTGATCAAAACCTATGTGGAACTGGGAATGGGCATCGGCATTGTGGCGTCCATTGCGTTTGATCCAGAGCGCGACCGGCATCTGCATGCCATCGATGCAAGGCATTTGTTCGAGGTGAATCTCACGCGATTGGGGTTGCGGCGGGGGACGTGGCTGCGCAGCTATGCGTATCGCTTCATCGAGGCGTTCGTTCCAACGCTCACGAAAGACGTCGTGCAGGAAGCCCTCAAGTCGGAGCACCTTGAGGCGGAATACGTGATTTGAGCGCCTGCGTTCGGCCTGCCGGGATCGGGCCGCATAAGGATCAGCCCGTCTTGCGTGCGAAGACCACCGCGCCGAGCACGCCCGTGCAGGCATCCTCGACCAGATTGAGCACATGTTCGAAGCCGCCCGAACCACCGTAGTACGGATCGGGCACTTCCTTGTCGTCAAAGCGCGTGCAGAAATCCGTCAGTCTCATGAGACGGTGTCGTTGGGCGGGAGGGCAGAGGGTCCGCGCGGCCTGCTCGTTGTTGTCGTCCATGACCAGCACGAGATCGAACTTTTCAAAGTCGCTTGCCACGAGTTGGCGCGCGCGCTGCGCCGACAGGTCATATCCGCGCTGGGCCGCATGGGCCTGCGATCGCCGGTCCGGAGGTTCGCCGACGTGATAGCTGTGGGTGCCAGCCGAATCAACCTGAATGGAGTCCGACAGCCCAGCGTCCTGCACGAGCTTCTCGAAAACGCCATGTGCCGTAGGGCTGCGGCAGATGTTGCCCATGCAGACCATGAGCACGTGAAACGGCCTGTCCATGCGGGTTTCCAGACGGTGTGCCCTAATTTGTCCCTTATTTGTCACCTAACTACCCCTGTGGATCAGTGGCTAGGATACCTTGACTTTTGATGGGCTCGGCGCCTCGTGGGGCTGCGCAAAGTTCGTGTGTTTTGTCGTTCCGAACGCACGGTATGGCCTTGGCGTCGACATTGCCCTGCACGATCTCTGCCTGTCACGGCCGCACCTTGCGGGTGCGAATCGGGCGTGCTCAACATCTGCAGACGACACTCCAAAACTGAAAGTCCTATAAGCATCGTGTTCAATGTCCGTCCGACCGCGTGCGCCTTGGCCTACATGCCTGCATTCTTGTTGATCTGAAACTTGGGTTATCAACAAAGGAGCAGCAGATGAACTTGAAATCACTAACGTTGGCACTGATGGGCACCGTGTTCGTTGTCGGCGCGGCGCAAGCGCAGGGGATGACAGCGGATCAGCACTCCGCAGCCAAGAAGCAGATTGAAGCCGACTACAAGGCGGCGAAAGCGCAGTGCGACACCCTCAAGGACAACGCCAAAGACGTGTGCAAGGAAGAGGCTGAAGCCAAAGAAAAAATCGCCAAGGCCGAACTCGAGCAGCAGTACAAGCCCAGCGCCAAACACAAGCGTGAGGTAGACGAAGCCAAGGCGAAGGGCGCGTACGAAGTCGCTGAAGAGAAGTGCGACGACAGCACAGGCGAGGCCAAGGACGCCTGCAAGAAGCAGGCAAAAGCCGACTACGAGAAAGCCAAAGCAGACATCAAGGCGACCAAGTATTGATTCGATATTGGACCGTCAACGAGCCGCCTTTCCGGGCGGCTTTTTTTTGCAAACCGCAGCGCGTTTGCGAAAACGCACGTTGGTTCGCGGCGACATTCCAACCGGCGTGACCAATCCTGCACTTGGTCATCTGCATCCCACTTCACTGCCAGCTATTGGCTTTCAAGCGCGATGTCAAAACCGTTTCTCCAGTGAAAGCGGGGTATCCAAGGAGTCCAAAATTTCCGAAATCGGGACGACGGAGGTTTGGCGTTGCTTCTTGTCGGTTGAATCGCTGCTGCTGGATCAAGGAGTTGTCGCAAGACAAGAAACTGATTCAAAACCATGGCGGTGGCATTGACGCAGCTCGCTGCTGCGCTGAAAGTGAAAGTTACATAACTTAACTATCCATGCAATGAGAAACGTTTGCCTCGGCTTTGACATCCAGCGTCTCATCTTCTTTGCCAGTGTGCTGATGCTCGTCTCCGGATGCAATTTGACCAATCCCCAGATCACCATTGATTGCGATGCGCTGGAGGCCACGTTCACGGCGGACCAAGGCGTTCCAACACTGGACAACACGGGCAAGGGGGCTGAGATTGTTCAAGGCATTGTCAAAGATGGACTTGGCAACGTTCTGGGCTCTCAATCCTTTGGCCCCAATGGACTTGGGGTTGTGGGCTCGAAACTCCAGTATGGTCCTTACGCGTTGAACCAACCAAAGGCCAATCCCATCACCGTCACTCTCCTCACTCCTGCCGGCGGGAAAGTGGCGAATGATGTCGTGTTTCATACCTACACCATGTCCTGTCCCGGCTTGCCGGCGGCCGAAATGGCTCCGGTCCCGACGGTCGGAGCCTCTGCTTTGGTTCTCGGTACGTTCTGTATCTTGGGTCTCGCGGGCTTTCGTCGGCGAAGCGGGGTCTCCAGTTCGATGTAAGACGTGGCTGCAGGGGCGATCCTGATCGCTGTTCTTCGCACCCAGCGAAACAATGCAAAGCCCGATATGCTTGCGCTATCGATTGAGCGATGGAGCCGGCAAAATGAATTGGCGAGCGAATGGGTTGCGTGTGGGCATGGGCTGTGCCCTGATGCTGCCGCTGCTGCTGTTGGGCGCTGCGGCGAATGCGGCGGCCGATGACTATCCGTCGGCAGGCAATGCGGCCTCGGGTGGACGGGCTCCGCTGCTGGTGTCGCCGAGTTCGGTGAACGTGCAGCGCGATGGTGACCAGTTCCATGTCGATGCGGTCATCCATGCCGATGTGCCGCAGAGGATCGTCTGGGAGGTGCTGACTGACTTCTCCAAACTGGTGCAGATTCTTCCTGATGTGCAGGTCAGCGACGTGATCCCGGGGGTGGACGACAGGCATATGTCGATCCGGCAGGTGGGGGTGGCGCGTTTTGGGCCGTTCACCAAGAAATACGACTCCACTCGCGAGGTCGTGCTGGTGCCTCAGGAGCAGATCAGCGCGACGAATGTGGCGGGCAATGTGAAGTTCATGCACAGCGTGATGACGCTGTCGCCGGAGCCCGGTGGCACGCGGCTGGTGTATCACGCGGATGTGGAGCCAGGATTCTGGTTGCCGCCGCTGGTGGGGCCGGCGGCGGTGCGCAATCAGACGGCGGAGCAGTTTTCCGCGTTGATCGCCGAGATGAAGAAGCGCGAAGCCGCCGCAGCGAACAATGCTCCAGCGCCGAACGCCGCCGCGGTCAAGAAGTCGACACGCACCGCCAGCGAGCGTTGATCAGATGCTGGCGGCTGGCAGTTCCTTCGTGCGCCACACCAGTGCGCCGATGGCGACGTTCATCAGCGCCATGCTCGAGCAGAAGATGATCAGCGCAGTGTGCAGTCCCAGCCGATCGGCAAGCCAGCCGACGGCGATGATCGGGACGATGGTGCCCATGTAGCCGATGATGAGGTAGGAGCTCAGCAGGCCCGCGCGCTCGGCGGGCGTGGTGAGTTTGGCGACCACGCCCATGCCGCCGACGTTGGCGAGGCCGTGTCCGAACGCGGTCACCAGCACGGCGGCGATGAACAGCCAGGCCTCGCCGCTGTGGATGGTCAGCATCAGCAGCACGTTGCAGAGGGCGAGCGCGGATTCCGAGGTCAGCACCACCCGCTTGGTCCTGAAGTTGCGCACCGCGTACTGGAACGCCGACGAAAGAAACAGGATCATCGCGATGGACAGCCCGCTCACGGCAGGGCCGCTCCAGGGCACGAGTTCCTTCATGAAGCTCGGCGCAAGCGATGAATACAGGCTGAACATGCCGAACGCGCTGAATGCGCCCATGCTGGCCAGCCAGAACTGGCGACGTCCGCGGGCGGGCGGAAAGGTCAGGGTGGGCATCCAGCCAGCGAGCGCGCGGGTGTTGTCCACGGTGGCGTCGGGATCATGCTCGTCGAGCGGTTGGGCCACGGGCTCGGCGCGCAGTTGGAACAGCGCGTAGACGGCGAGCGCGCCCATCAGCATGGTCGGGATATAGGCCGTGACCAGCGGATGCGGCACCCACTGCGCCATCACGCCACCGAGCAGCGGGCCGATGCCGAAGCCGAGAGTCATCGCCACGGTGGTGAGCGCGGCGATGCGGCGCGGGTCCTTGCCGGGGCTGGCCTGGACCATGCCGACCGAAGCGGAGGTGGTGATCATGCCCGAGGCCAGGCCGATCAGCATGCGGGCGACCATGAACGACGGCACGTTCCATGCGAGCGCCGAGATGGCGACGCCCGCAGTCATCACGATGAGTCCGGCGCGCAGAATCGGCAGAAAGCCGAAGCGCTGCGTGAGCCGGCCGAGGAACATCAGGCTGATGAGCACCCCGAACATGTAGAGCACGAAGACATGCGTGATGTCGCTCGGGCGCAGATTCCATTCCGTCTGGTAGATGGGGTAGAGGGGACTGGCGAGCGCGGTGCCCATCACGCCCACGCACATGGAGTAACCGATCCAGAGAACAGGGGGCCAGCGGCGTTGCATGAAGGGTGATTGAGGAGAAGCGTTGCGAGGGGCAGTCGCCCGGACCCAAACACAGGCCAAGGGCGCGGCCTTTGGGTTCGCTTAAAATAAGGGGAAACCCGAATGATAGCGAGAGACGAGAGACTCTGCTGTCAGTGTTGGCCCCGATATGGCTCCAGTGCTCTCAGAGCGCGCTGGAGTGGATCGGCGCTTATAACTCTCGGGTCTTACTACTTAACGTAATGTTCGTTGTGACATCCATGACGAACGATTACATTTCAAGCCATCCAATTAATTCCTGAAAGCGCGCCGCTGCAGGTTGGCGGGAACCACGACCCGCCAAGCTCGCTGCGGCGTGTTTTTTGCATTCATGATCGACTTACGGGGTATTACCCAGATCTACAAGGGCCCAAAAGGCCCGGTTGAGGCGTTGAGCGGCATCGATCTCCAGATCGGCGCTGGCGAAGTGTTCGGCATCATCGGGCGTTCCGGCGCGGGCAAGAGCTCGCTGGTGCGCGTCATCAATCTGCTCAACCGGCCCACGGCGGGCGAGGTGATTGTCGCCGGGCGCGATCTCACCCGACTGAACGATGTCGAGCTGCGCGAGGCGCGCCGCGAAATCGGCATGGTGTTCCAGCATTTCAATCTGCTGTCCTCGCGCACCGTTTTTGACAATGCGGCTCTGCCGCTGGAGCTGGCCGGTCTGAGCAAGGACGCCATCAAGAAGCGCATCGATCCGCTGCTCGAACTGGTGGGTCTGAACCATCTGGCGGACCGGTATCCGGCACAGATTTCCGGTGGCCAAAAGCAGCGCGTGGGCATTGCGCGCGCGCTGGCCAGCAACCCCAAGGTGCTGCTGTCGGACGAGGCGACCTCCGCGCTCGACCCCGAGACCACGCGCTCGATTCTCGATCTGCTGCGCAAGGTGAACAACGAGCTGGGCGTGACCGTCGTTCTCATCACGCACCAGATGCAGGTGATCAAGCAGATCGCCGACCGCGTGGCGGTGATCGAGGCCGGCCGCATCGTCGAGATGGGCCGCGTGATCGACGTCTTCACCCGTCCCGAGCAGGCGATCACCAAGAGCCTGATCGACGAGATCGTGCCCCAGGAGCTGCCCGCCAGCGTGTTCGACCGCGTGCGCCATCTCTCAGCACAGGCGCAGGGCTTTGGCCAGAGCGGCCGACTGCTGCGTCTGTCGTATTCGGGCGAGCAGGCCTACCAGCCGATTCTCTCGCGCCTGATCCGCGAGTATTCGCTGGATCTGTCCATCCTGCATGGCCAGGTCGACGAGATCCAGAACCAGACCTTCGGTTCGCTCGCGGTGTTCGCAAGCGGCCAGCAGATGCAGCTTGATGCCACCGTGGCCGAGCTGCGCGCCCAGGGCGTGCTGGTGCAGGAAGTGGCGTTGGAGGACTGAAGCGATGTTCGAGAATTTTTCTGAAATGATGCTGGAGCTGTTCGCGCAGTCGCTCTGGGAAACCATCATCATGGTCGGCGTGTCCGGCCTCGTCGGCGGGCTGATCGGTATCCCGCTTGGCGTGTTCCTGCGCCTGACCGACAAGGGCGGCGTGCTCGAAAACGGCGCGCTCAACAAGACCGTCGGCTGGATCGTGAACGCCGTGCGCTCCACGCCGTTCATCATCCTGCTGGTGGCCATCATTCCGTTCACGCGCTTCATCACGGGCTCGTCGATCGGCACCTGGGCCGCCGTCGTTCCGCTGACGCTGGCCGCCGCGCCCTTTGTCGCGCGGCTCGTTGAAACCGCCCTGCGCGAAGTGGACAACGGCCTCATCGAGGCCGCCCAGTCCATGGGCGCGACCACCAGCCAGATCGTCTGGAAGGTGCTGTTGCCCGAGGCGCTGCCGGGCATCGTCGCCGGTCTGACCATCAGCTTCGTGAGCCTGACGGGCTACTCGGCCATGGCGGGCGCCATCGGCGGCGGCGGCTTGGGCGATCTGGGCATTCGCTACGGTTATCAGCGCTTTTTGCCGGACATCATGCTGGCCGTCGTGATCGTGCTGATCTTCTTCGTGCAGGCCATCCAGAGCCTGGGCGACTGGGCCGTGCGTCGCTTGAGCCACAAGTGATCAGCCTTTTCGCAGATTGAACGGAATGGGAGCTTCGGCTCCCATTCTTGCTTCTTCAAGGAATATCGGGGCCTTTCAAACGTTGCGCTGCAACTTTTATGTGCGCAGGCTTCGATCACGACGCCGCCGTTGGCGGCGATGGGTCAATCGTTTGGAGGCGGTGAAATGGGCCATCCCGCTTCGTTGCGCCTCCTTGCCGTACTGAAGTACTGATCTGCGTCGGCGACGCCTCGCGCTATGACCCATTTCACCGTTGCGGTGCTTGTTCGAGCGCCTTGTGCGCTTTGCTGGCTCGCTCCAGCATGCGGGGCCCCGCCAATCGATGATGAGACTTTGGGGGGGATTCAGTGGCGCAAGCTGATTCTGTAGGTGCGTGACTTGCCCGGGTTGGCTGTCTGCACCGCCAGGCCGGTGAACTCCAGCGAGCCGGCTTCTGCGTTCCACTGCATGGGCTGGCGGTCCCAGGGGTTGCGCAGCGGCTCGGGGCGGTCGGCGAGCCACTGGCTCATTTTCTCTGGCGGAATGCGTTGCTGCATCGCCTGCAACTGCAGCAGCGCGAGGCGGCGGTAGCCGTCGGTGTCGATGGCACGATGGTTGTAGTGAACATAGTCCGATAGGTCTGCGATGCCCAGCAGGTGGTTGCCGATGGGGTTGCGTGCGCCGTGCCATTTCGCACGTGCCGCTGCTGGCGATTCGTGCTTGTTGGCCGCCAATTCTTCGGCCGCTTTGAGCTCATGGGGCAGTACGTCGGCGAGCTGCACCAGCGGCGTCCAGCGCTCCGTGGTGATGTTGGTGGTCTCGTTGGGCAGATAGAGCAGGGCGTTGACGGACCGTCGGGCGTGCCTGATCCACGAATCGCTCTTCGACAGCTCGTTCTCAGTCGCGTTGCCTTCACCCTCGTCCGTGTTGTTCGGCAACTTGAGCGTCACGCCGAGGGAGTGGGTGATGCTCGCCGAATACGTCATCTCGGTGGCCAGTCCCCGGCGGATGGAGAGGCGCGGCGTTTCCAGCAGTTTTTGGATGCGCGCCTCGTCCTGCGGGCGCAGGCGATCGCCGGTGCGGGTGACCGCGTTGCTCAGCCATTTGATGGTGGCGTGGTTCATCGGCGAGGTGGCAATGGAGCTGGCGGTCAATCGATCCGATGCGGCCGTGCATTGCCGCACTGCCTCGCCGCGCTCCACCAGATCCAATGCCTCGTCGTAGGCCTTGTCGTTCCACAGCAGGCTCGCGCGGGCCAGTTGCAGTTCGAATCCGGCGAGCAATGCGGAAAGCGGCGCGCCTTGTGCTGCCACGAAATTGGGAAGCACATTGGTGCAGTACGGCGCCCGTGCAAGGGCCGCCAGGCGTGCGAGGACCGCACGCTGGTGCGCGTTGGGTGTGGCGAACTGCTTTCGTTGCTGCACGAACCATGCGATGCAGTCGGCCTGCTCGGGCGGGCATCTCAATTCGTCGGGAAGAATTTGCTTGCGGGTGAGGGCGCCTGTTGGTTCGAGGGACTTGGGCGCATTGGTGTGATTGGTGTGCCCAAGACGCTGGTTCCATTTCCAGCGCTCGATCTCGCGCGCGAGCATCTGCAGGCCAAGCTGCCGAGCGGGCTCCACCGCGTCGGCCTTGGGGTTGGCGGGCGCGGGCGCATCGATGCCCGCAAGAATCAGAAAGCCGTTGCCGCGCAGCTGGTTCTCGGTCGGTGCCGTGTACGCCAGCGCTTTGCGCGACTTGTCGCTCAGCGGCTCATCGTTCCAGTTGGCGAGCAGCAGCACGCCGAGCGCGAGCACCAGCAGCGCAATCAAGGTCACAAACAGTCCGACAAAGGCTTTGCGCATGAGGTGCCTTTCAGGGCGTCAATATCGGGTCAATATCGGATGCGATAGGTCTTGGAGCGTCCGGGATTCTGCGTCTGGGCTTCGCGGCCCTCGAAGATCAGGCTTTGGCTGGTGGCGTCCCATTGCATGGGCTTGAGCGTGTAGGGATCGCGCAGTTCATCGGGCGTGGTCTGCAGCCACGACGGCATTTTTTCGGCAGATATGTGCTGCGCTTTTGCCTTGAACTGGACCAATGCCAGTCGGCGAAAGCCTTCGATGTCGTGCCTGCGCTGCACATACGCCGCATAGTTGGGCGTCCCGACGTCCGCAATCAGATTGCCCGTGTAGTTGCGCAGGCCCAGCCATGATGTGCGAGCTTCTTTCAGGGCTTGCGCTGAATTGTTCGCGTTGCTCAATGCAGCATCCCAGTCATGCGCATCGGTGTCGATCGTCGGCAGGAACTGTGCCCACCATTCGGTCTGCTGGTTCAAAGTTTCGTTCGGGAGATAGGTGGCCCTGTCCAGCTTTCCGC
The DNA here is from genome assembly GCF_015354245.1 of Diaphorobacter caeni. Lineage (GTDB taxonomy): Bacteria > Pseudomonadota > Gammaproteobacteria > Burkholderiales > Burkholderiaceae_C > Diaphorobacter_A > Diaphorobacter_A caeni. The sequence goes on along the minus strand of NZ_JADKYZ010000003.1, from coordinate 247,434 downwards.
GCAGCCATCGCTTCCACGCCTGGCTTTTTTCGCTGGCAATCGTGGTGATGTCGGCCCAGTCCTGCGAGCTTTCGGTCATGGAGGCCATGAAGGTGGCCATGAGGACGGCTTCGCCGTTGAGTCCGTTGCGTATCGAAACGATGGGAGCATCAAGCAGCACCTGCACTCGCTCACGCGCGACTGCGGAGATCGGGAACCGGGACGTGGCCACTACATCGCTGAGCCACCGAAGTCGACGGTACTGCATCTGCAGCGCGACGAGGTTGCCCACCAGATGATTGCTGGCACTCGCAAGTCGTTCGGTAAGGCGGTCGCTCTGCTCCAACAGATCCAGTGCCTTGGCCTGCTGGCCCTGATGCCAGAGCAGGCTGGCTTGGGCCAGTTGCAGCTCGTGGATACGCACCAGATGCTGGTAAGGCGGAAAGAGCTGCTCCATGTAGGGCGGAAAATAACTCTCGAAGCGCTCGGCCTTGGTGGCTGCCGCAAGACGCATGAGCGAGGGTTGCTGCGCGGCCAGCATGGGCCTGAGCGCGTCGGCATGCTTGAGATACCACTCATGGCAGCGCGGAGCGAGGTCGGGTTTGCATTGCAGCGCGTCGGGAAGTATGTCTGACGCCTTCATTGCCGACTCGGGCTGAAACGGCGCTGGTGCTTCGGCCGGGTTTCCGCGGGTCTTCTCGAACCACTGCTTGCGCTCGAGTTCGTTGTCAAGGCGCTGCCTTCCGGCCTGCATCGCGCTCTGGACGGGAGACTGTCTGCCCGCATCATCCAGCGGCGCGTCGAGGCCCGAAAGAATCAGAAAGCCGTTGTCCTGCAACTGTTCCTCGGTCGGGGTCTTGTAGCTCGACAGCAGTGCCTTGGTCGAGGTGCTCAGTGGTTCGTCGCGCCAGTTGGCGACGACGATCAGCGCGATCAGCACGAGACCCAGCGTGAGTACCAGCAGCAACGCATGTTTGATCAGGGAACGCATGGCCCGAATATCGCACAACGGCATGTCCGGGCGAGGCGATGTTCCGTGCCGCGACATGTGGCAGTTTTCCCGATGTGCCGCGGTTGGTTTGCGGGCATAGTGCAAGGTTTCGAGCATTCCCCCATCGAACAAGGAGCCCCACCCATGTCCATGCCATGGCACCGTCTGGACCCGCAACTCTTTCATCGCGCGCAGCAATTGCTCGACGAGAACTGGATCCATCAGGACCCTGAACTCGCTCCCGTGCTTCCAGTGGTGCTGGAGCGTGGCGTCGGTCAGGACTGGCACAAGGCGGGCACCTTCCGGCACCATCTCTATGGCGTGGCGCGTTCGCTTGCGCTGTGGCGCCAGCCGCATGAGGTGCAGCTGCTCGGGCTGCTGCACAGCGTCTACGGCAACGCGTTCGTGGATCTGGTGAAGTTTGACGCGCGCACCGAGCGTGCGCGCCTGCAGGACTTGGTGGGCGAGGAGGCGGAGCACCTCGTGCATCTGTTCTGCACCATGAGCCGCAGCCAGTTCATCAACAAGGTGCTGGAGCGCGACTTCGATGACGATGGCGGCATGGAGCTCGAGCTCAACGGCCCCGCGCCGCGCGCGACCGTGCAGCTCACGCCGCGCGAGGTGGCGACCTTCATCATCGTGAGCATGGCGGACACGATAGAGCAGTGGTTCAGCTGGCAGGAGGAGATCTACTCGCGCTCGCCCAACGTCGACATCTCGCGCAAGCAGGCCGTGCACTGGGCCGCGTCGCTGTGGCCTGGCCCTATGCGGCCGCCGAGCCGAAAGATCTCTCAGCTCTCGCAGCTGGGGCTGGCGCTGCAGCATCCGGGGCTGAAGAACCAACTGCCGATTCCGCCCGTGTTCGATCAATGCACGCAGAGCGTGAGCAAGGAGAGCGATGCGGCGGCGACGTCGCTCTACTGGTCGGTGATCCAGCTCGATCAGCCGCTGGTGGATCTTGATGTGGCGACCAACGTGCTGGAGCAGGCGGTGCGCATGAATCCCTGGGTGGGGGAGCCGCAAATGGTGCTGGCGCAGGTCTATCTCTCGGCCGACCGTCAGGAGGACGCCGTGCGCGCCGCTCAAAGTGCGCTGCAGTGCTTCAGCGCGTGGGGCAATGCATGGGACAAGCGTGTGCAGTGGGACGCCTGGATCGCGTGGACGCGGATTCTGCTGCAGTCTGCCGAGGAGGGCACTTGGCCCGAGCGACTGGACAAGCTCAACAACCTGGCACTGAGGACTTGAGGTTATTTACTCGGATTACATGGCTGAAGTTGGCATTGCAAGTTCACGGTAGACAGGGTAGGGAGCCGGGCCATCGGACTCGGGGTTGTTTGCATATGGAAAAGGAATCTTATATCTGGTCGCAGATATGGATTACGATGCGAGGTTTCATTTTCCATTTGGCAGAAAGCTGAACACCATGTTCTCCAAACGCATTCTTCTTCAATCGACCTTCGCGCTGGCCGCTGCTGCCGCCTTCGGCGGCTCGGCCTTCGCGCAGGAAAAGACCTCCATCAAGATCGGCGTGACCGCTGGCCCGCACGCGCAGATCATGGAGCACGTCAAGAAGGTCGCCGAGAAGGACGGCCTCAAGATCCAGGTCATCGAATTCGGCGACTACGTGCAGCCTAATGCGGCCTTGTCCGCAGGCGAACTGGATGCCAACAGTTACCAGCATCGCCCGTATCTGGACGCTCAGGTCAAGGACCGTGGCTACAAGATCAGCTGGGCCGCCGACACGGTGAATTTCCCCATCGGCATCTATTCCAAGAAGATCAAGAAGCTGGAAGACCTGCAGCCAGGCTCGAAGTTCGGCATTCCGAACGATCCGACCAACGGCGGCCGCGTGCTGCTGCTCCTGCAGTCGCTCGGGCTGGTCAAGCTGAAGGAAAACGCGGGCCTCAAGGCCACGCCGCTGGATGTGGTCTCCAACCCCAAGAAGCTGCGCTTCGTCGAACTGGATGCCGCTCAGCTGCCGCGCTCGCTGGATGACCTCGATGCCTCGGCGATCAACACCAACTTCGCCATCTCGGCTGGCCTGAATCCGAAAACGGACTCAATTGCTCTCGAATCCGCAAAAAATCCATATGTAAATATTCTTGTCATTCGAGATGCGGACAAGGGCAAGGCCTGGGTTGGCAAATTAATCAACGCCTATCACTCAGAAGACGTCCGTAAGTTTATCGAGACCCAATTCAAGGGCTCTGTCATCTCCGCATTCTGAACGTGAAGAATCCAGCCACCGTGCGCCTTGGTGGCTGGTTTTGGTGTTTATCAAGAGCTTTCTCAATGATCGGAATGAGTTGCGATTAACTACAGTAATTGTAGAATTCCGGCAATAATCGAATAACAATTATTTACAATATACTGTAGCAATGAAATACACATTGTGAGCGACTAAGTGTTTTTGTGCATGGCGCAAAGACATGTTGATGGCGAAAATTTGCAAAACTTGTGGTTTCAATATGCAACAAATTCTCACATCATCAGTCAAGTTCACTATCGCAGTCGTAGACGGTGATGAAACACATCGCATGCAGGTGTGTCGCTTCCTTGAAGAGTCAGGCTATACGACTTGGGGGGCAAATTCGATTGAAGATTTCTACATCGGCCTGCTCAAGGAGAAGGCCGATCTGGTCATCATCGATCTCGATCTCGGCGTGGATCCGGGCTTGGCGCTGATCCGCAGGCTGGTTGCGCAACGCATTCCTGCCATCGTGCTGTCACAGCACGCCAATTCCGGTGCGCGGGTGGCGAGTCTGGATGCGGGAGCGCTGCAGTATTTCATCAAGCCTTTGTCGCTGGCCGAGCTGGTGGCCGGTATCCGTGCCCAGTTGCGCCAGTTGGAGATGCGCGTCACCAACGCCGAGCAGCAGAACTCCTGGCGTCTGGACCTCAGCGTGCCGCGCCTGATCGCTCCGAACCAGAAGACCATCCGCCTGACCAGCCGCGAGTGCGAGTTGCTCGAGTGCCTGATGGCGGCCAATGGCGGCATGGTGTCCAAGACCAATCTGGTCAAGGCGATGGGGCATGCCGAGGCGGAAGACGGTTTCCATCGCATCGAGTCCTCGCTGATGCGCCTGCGCCGCAAGACGCTGGCGGGCACGCAACTCATGCTTCCTGTGCGCGCGGTGTTCGGCAAGGGGCTGGTTTTTGTGCCCTGAGATCGGGGCTCGCCCGGTCTTTTTATTTACCAAATGGTCAATAGTCAATTCCTAACTATTGGGTGTTGGTTTCATTTGTAGGACGACGCGCCGAAATCGCTGCGAGGTGATCGTGTGGTCCGGATCGTTGTTCCAGATACACATCCAGCGGCAATCGGCTCGTTCTTGTCCGGTTCACGGGAGCCGTCTCGTCGGGCCAGCCGAGTGCGATGCCGCAGACGATGTGCTGGTCGGCGGGCAACTGCAGCACCTCGCGTATCGTGTCCGCATGCGATGCCATCGCGCCAATCGCGCAACTGCCCATGCCGACGGCCGATGCCGCCAACTGCAGACCATGCAGCGCCATTCCGAGATCCATGTAGCCGCCTTCGCCAAAGCTCGCGTCGATGGTTGCGATGAGCGCGACCGGGGCGTCGAAGAAGCGGAAATTGCGGGCGAACTGCTCGTCGCGACCCGCCGCATCATCACGTGCGATGCCGAGCGCGCCATACAGCGCCTGCGCGGCCGCCACCTGGCGCTTGCGCAGCTGCATGGGCATGGGCCGGGGAAAATAGCCGTAGTCTTCGCGCTCCTCCACGAGCTCCTCGCGGTTGCGCATCAGCGCATCGGTCAAGGCGCTGCGTGCGGCACCGATCACCTCGATGAATTTCCCGGGCTGAAGATTCGCACCACTGGGTGCGGCGCGCGCGGCCTGGAGAAGCTGCGCGAGCAGCGTCCGGCTCACCGCTTGGTGGGTGAACGCGCGAATCGAGCGGCGCTGGTGCAGAAACTGCAGGCGCAGGTCGACGGTGTTTGGTTCGTTGGATTCAGTCATTTCGGATTTCCCATCTGCACCATGCAGGCCGCGCCCAGTCCACCTGCACCCGCGATGGCGGCCAGGCCCATGCGAAGTTGCGTCGTGTCGTCGGCACCCTTCATATGGAGCGTGTTCAGCAGGCTGACCAGCGCCACGGCGCCCGATGCACCGATGGGGTGACCGCGCGCGAGCCCACCTCCATGTGCGTTGATGTCCTGCGGGGCGATCCCGAGGTCTTCGCAGAACGACAGGCCCTGTGCCGCAAACGCATCGTGCAGTTCGATGGCATGCAGATCGCGGGCTTGCAGCGGAGCCATCGCGAGCTGCCGCGAGTACCGCTGCATTACCGCCTGAGCGGCCGAGGCCGCAGCCGTCATTGGCATGCGGGAGTCTCCGCCCACGCTGGCGCTGGCCAGCCAGCGCGCGGGCGCGCGGATGCCGAGGCGTTCGCAGGTTTGCGCGGAGGCCAGCAGCACCAGCGCCGCGCCGTCGGCCTTGGCGGAGACGGTGAGGGCGCTCAGGCCGAATTGCCGCTGCACATCCGCTTTGGCGTGTGCGATCACCGGCATGCGCGCGGCGCGAGCGGGATCGATGGCGCGCGGGTACAGGTCACAGTCACGGCCCGCCAGCGCGACCAGTTCGTGAAGATGCGAGCCTTGTTGTGCTCGCAATGCCCGCTCGTGGCTGAGCAGGGCATAGGCCTCCTGCTGCGCGCGGCTGAACCGTCGCTCCCACGCATGTTCGCTGGCGGCCTCAAGCAGGTCGGGGTCCTGTGCGGGATCGGGCGCGAAGGCGGGGCGTTCGTAGGTGGTCGGACTGTCGGAGGGCAGCAGCGGTCTGGTCTGCCGAATGGGGGCGCGGCTCCATGCCTCGACACCTCCGGCGATGACCACGTCCGCTTGTCCTGATGCGATCAGACCCGCACTCAGCGCGATCGCGTCGAGTCCGGCGCAGCACTGGCTGTCGATGCTGAACGCCGCACAGGCTTCGGGCAGCCCCGCCGCGAGAGCCGTCATCCGCGCGGGATTGCCGCCAGCGCCCATCGCATTGCCAAGCACCACGGCGTCGACTTTGTCGGCGCTCAGATTCGCCCGCGCGAGCAGCGCATGAACGATCGGTGTGGCGATCTCGTGGGGCAGCAGCGCATTGAAGGCCCCGCCCTTGGGAGCGATGGGGCTGCGTGCCCAGGAAAGAATCGCTGGCGTCATCGGTGCGGGGGATGTGGGACGGGTCACGAAAGCCATGGCAACAGCGGGGTGGCGCTTCCACTCAGCTGCTGGTGCACGAGGCTGGCAATCGCGCGGTGATCCGTCTTGCCGCTGCTGGTCTGCGGCCATTCGCTGGCGGTCCACCATGTGCGTGGATGCTTGAAGCTCTCGCTGCGGTTGCCCAGCCATTGCGACAGATCGCGTACGGATGGCGGCTGCCCGGCACCATCGCGCCATTGCACGACCGCATGGATCAGCATGCCGCGCAGAGCATCCGGCACACCGAGTATCGACGCGCGCGCGATGGCCGAGTGGGATTGCAGCAGGTCTTCGAGCTCTTCGGGAAACAGGTTCTTGCCTCGCGTGACGATCATGCGGCTTTCGCGCCCCGCGAGGTGCAACAAGCCATCCGCACCGATGTGCCCCATGTCGCGCACCGAGAGCCAGTCGCCGTCGCGCAGCACACCGGTGCGGTCCACGTTCTGGCCGACATAGTCCATGAAGACCATGGGGCTGCGCAGGTAGATCAGCCCTGTGCCGTGGTTGCCGACGGCGTTGTCGTGAGCCTGCTCAGATGCGCTGCGGATCGCCAGTTCCACGTTGCTGAACGGCCTGCCGACGGCGGAGGCGGGCGCGTTTGCATCGGCATCCATCCAGGCGATGTAGCTGGCTTCTGACGCGCCGTAGAACTCGACGATCCGCGCGTTGGGGAACAGCGCCTGGAGCGCGGGTGTCCGCGAGCGCATCCAGCGTGCACCGCTGATCTGGATGAGCTGCACGCCCTTGATGGGCTGCAGGGCACGCTGCTCGGCCCATTGCAGCATCAGCAGCAACTGGCTCGGTACCGCGACGAGCACGGGTGCAGCGCCATCGCCCAGCCGCTGCAGGCAGCGCAGCGCCGAAAATTTCTCCTGCACGATCGCGCCCGCGCCGCACCACAGACCATGCATCACGCCGAACAGGAACAGGGAATGCGACATGCGCCCTGGCGCGAGCACGCGCTGCGCAGCGACGGCTCCGAAGTCCGCGACGCTCACGCGAAAACTCTCCGTCCACGAGCGATGGTGACGCATGAAGCCCTTGGGTACGCCGGTGCTGCCGGAGGTGAAGCCGGTGTAGAACGGTGCGAGCGGCGTGGCTTCGTGCAGTTCGCAACCTGCTTCGGGCATGCAGGCGCAGACCTGCCCGTGTACGCTCTGCGGCCATTCGGGGTCGGACACTGCCGCGCAGCGCCCGCTCGCGACGATGGCCAGAAAATCGATCACGCATTCCAGCGTTCCGCGCGCGCTGTTGAGCAGCAGCATGGAGGGAGCGCGGCGGCTGGTGATGTCGGCGCGACGCGCGTTCACTTCGTCATGCAGTTGCGCAAAGCTCAAGCTGCGGGACTCGTTTTGCAGCGCGATCGCGTTGGGTGTCGATGCGGCCCAGTGCGCGAGCGGGCCGTGCACCAGTTCCCAGAACCCGTGCAGCGGGGCCGACAGTGGGTGTTGTGCGGATTCAGGCACGGCGACCGCCGAACTTCCAGTCGGGCAGACCACGCGCGACAGTGTGGGTGACGATCGCGCAGAGCACGCACTTGATCAGATCGCCGGGCACGAAGGCCAGCGTGGTGATCAGCGCCTGCTTGGGGGACATGTGCGCGAGCAGCATGAGCCCGGCGACGCCCATCGCGTGCAGCGCGACTAGGCCGCCGAGCAGCGCCGAGACGAATGCGCCGAGCCCGATCAACGCCGGACTGCGCTGCGGCATGGCGCGCATGACGAGACCTGCGATCAGCGCCGCGGGAGCGTAGCCGAGCAGATACCCTGCCGATGGCGCCATGAACACGCCGATTCCGCCGCGCCCGCCCGACAGCAGCGGCAGGCCGGCGGCGACTGCGAGCAGGAACAGGGCCATTGCCTGAAACCCGCGCTTGGGGCCGAGCAGCACGCCGGCCAGCATCACGCCGAGCGACTGCGCGGTGATCGGCACGCCCATCGGCAGATCGATTTTGGGGATGAGCCCGAGCACCGCCATGAGTGCGGCAAACAGCGCGACCTGCGCCATGGATGACGCGGCGGAGCGCGAAAGGGGTTGGTGGCTGGAGTGGTGGTTCATGGAGGTGTTCCTTTCAATGACCGAGACGGGCCCACAGCGCGTCCGCGACGCGGCGCGTGGCCAGCAGCATGTGTATGGCGAGCGGCGCAATCAGCCGCAGGCCGCCGCGCTTGCCGGTGCGCAGCCGGTGGGCGTCGGCGAGCTTTTGCCACTGAGTGAAAAAATGATCGACGAAGCGCAGCATCAGCGCGATCTGCAGCGCAATGCGCTCGGGGTGGAGTCCCAGACGCGAGAGCGGCGCGAGCAGCCGCTCGAGCACGTCGACGATGTCCGCAGGCCGGGTGCTCACGGTGAGCGCCACGCCGAGCACCGAGGCGCAGACGAGGCGCAGCGTGCTGACGGCCGCGATGCGATGGTTGCCGAGCAACAGGTGGAAGGCGGCCACCAGCAGCGCGGCGATCAGCACCGACAACAACAGGCGGCGCGCGGGTAGGGTTGCCGTGCCCAGCGAGATCCAGAGCAGGGCGCAGGCGCAGGCACCCAGCGCCAGAGCCAGTGGCGATGAGGTGATGAACAGCAGCCCGCCAAGCACGGCCATCGCGAGCAGCTTGTGCTGCGCGGCGATGCGGTGCAGCCAGGTGGGGGTGTCGCTGTAGAGGCTTCCCATGTCGGTGTCCGCCTTGCGTCAGTGAGATGGGAGATGAACGCGGGAGGCCACGTCGGCCTCGTACTCGGCGCAGACTTCCACGCCGCAGCCATCGGCGCGCACGCGGCCCTGATCGAGCCAGATCACGCGGGAAAAGCCGCGCACGTGCGAGAGCAGATGGGTCGAGACCAGCACTTGCTGATCGGCGCTCGCGATGTCCTGTGCCAGCCTGGCCTGCCCGGGAAGGTCGAGGCTGGCGTAGGGCTCGTCGAGCAGCAGCACGCGCGGCCCGGCGGCCTGCAGCGCGAGCCAGCAGATCTGTTGGCGCTGCCCCTGGCTCAGGCTGCTTACGGCCCGGTCGGCCCAACTGGCGACGCCGCGTTCTGCGAACAGGGCGCGCGCCGCCTGCTGGGCTTCGGATTTCTTCATGCCGCGAGTGCGCAGGGACAGGGCGATTTCCTCGACGACGACCGGGAAGATGATCTGGTCATCCGGGTTCTGGAACATCAGGCCGACCAAGGCGGCGCGGTTCTGGCCCGCCGATTGGCCTGCCAGTTGGCCCCCCGGTTGGCCTGGCGAATGGATGTCCGTGCCGCCTATGGCCACGCGGCCGGATTGTGGCGCGTCCAGACCGCAGAGCAGGCGAAGCAGACTGGTCTTTCCAGCACCGTTGTCGCCGATGAGTCCGATGCGCGGCTCGTGGAGCGAAAGGCTCAGGCCGTCAAACACGCGGGTGCGACCACGCTGGAGCGTCACGTCCTGCAGCGTGATGCCGGCGATGGGGCTGTCGGAGAGGGGCGGGTAGATCGAAGTGGGCGAATTCATGGCGTGCTCGAAAAAGGCCCCGTGTCCGATGCTCCGAACCTGAGGCCTTTTTTATTCTATGAATCACAAATGACGCCAACTCCGTCTCAATCTGCTTTCAAGTGAATTTAATTGCCTCGAAAAACACGCTCTAACGTCGCCTAAATTGCCAAGTCAATGGCAGCGGATTGGGCGAAGTTGGAGGGCGGATGCAGGCAGTTCGCAGCTTGAAAAATGGAATGTCGTTATTTGCATCTCTACGTCTGCCTACGTCGCCCAATGGTTGATATCTGCTGATTTGGATGAGGGCGAGTTGACGCGAGTCATGTAACCGGGCTCGCACAGATACTCGGAAATACGGTCGATTTCGCACTCGCCCGCGCCGAATCCGGCTTCTGGGTAAGCTCTCAGGGTCGAAAAGACCATTTTTTGCTTCGCGGTCGCGCAATTTGCGCGTCGAACCTTCGTTTCCTTTTTCTGTCGTCCTCACGTGCCTCTGCTCTTCATTGCTCTATCGCTGGCGGTTCTGGTGCGTTTCCAGCTCGCGGGTGACTTTCTGGTTCGCGCCTTGGGTTTGCCGGTGCCGGGCTCGCTCATCGGTCTGGTTGGACTCACGCTGGTTCTGCTGGTGCTGGGCCGTGTGCCCGCCGCACTTGGCAAGGTGAGCGGCGGACTGCTGCGCAACATGATGCTGATGCTCGCGCCGGCGGTGGTGGGGTTGATCGACAACTTCGGCCGTGTGCGCGAAGAGTGGCTGCCATTTCTTGTGGCCGGTGTGGTGGGCTCGGTGATCACGCTCGCCGTGACGGCGGTGACGCTTCAGTATCTGCTGCGCAGGTCGGACACGGCGAGCGTTGCCGATCCGGCAGAGGGGAGCAAGGCATGAGCGGTCTCCACACCATGCTGGCGAATCCCCCGCAGCCTTTTTCCGAATGGACGGGCTTTGCGCTCGCCGCCGTGCTCTGGATCGCGGTCACGTTCGCGGCGTATCTGATCGCGCAGCGGCTGTATCGCCGCTTCGGTGGCAATCCGGTGCTGGTGCCGGTCGCGACTACTTCGCTGATGGTGATGCTGGTGCTCTGGCTGAGCGGCACGCAGTATATCCACTATGCGGCGGCGACCAAAGCGCTCAACTGGTGGGTGGGTCCTGCGACGGTGGCCATCGCGATTCCGCTGTTCGCGCAGCTCGACCGGCTCAAGCGCATCTGGAAACCGTTGCTGATCGCGCTGCTGGTGGGCTCCATCGTGGCGATTCTGAGCGCCATCGGCATCGCCTGGGCGCTGGGTGGAAGCTGGCAGACGCTGGCGTCGCTGATGCCCAAGTCCGCGACCATGCCGATCGCGATTCCCATGGCAGAGCGCTTTGGTGGTCTGCCCGCGCTGGCCGCCGTGGCGGTGGTGATCACGGGGGTGGTCGGCACGGTGATCTCGCACCCGCTCCTGCGTCTGCTCAAGGTGACCGACCCGGCGGCGCGTGGCTTCTCCATCGGCCTGACGGCCCATGCCATCGGCATGGCGCGCGAGCTGCAGGTCAATCAGGTGTCGGGCAGCTTTGCGGCGCTGGCGATGGGGCTCAACGGGATTCTCACGGCACTGCTGATTCCGATACTGATGCTGGCCTTGCAGTGATTCGGACTGGCTTTCCGATGTGCCGAGCGCGAAGCGCCCGCAGGCCCGACAATAGAGGGTTGCGTTTCGCTCATTGACGGGCCTATTTCGTCCGCTTTCATTCATGTCCTTTTTTGATCTGGGCCTTGCCCCTTCGCTGGCGCAGGCCGCCCAATCCCGTGGCCTGATGGCTCCTACCGCCGTGCAGCAGCAGGCCATTCCCGTGGTGCTGGGCGGTCGCGATCTGCAGGCCTGCGCGCCCACGGGGTCGGGCAAGACGGCGGCCTATGTGCTGCCGCTGCTGCAGGACTGGATGCTGAGCGACGCCGCCCAGCGCTCAGGCGCCAAAGCGACCCGCGCGCTGGTTCTGGTGCCCACGCGCGAGCTGGCGGCGCAGGTGGCCGAGCTGATCTACATGGTGGGCGAGTCGCTGGGCAAGCGCCCCAAGGTGGCGGTGCTGACCGGCGGCGTTTCGATCAATCCGCAGCTGATGGCGCTGCGCGGTGGGGTGGACATGGTCATCGCCACGCCGGGCCGTCTGCTCGATGTGGTCGAGCACAGCCGCCTGCAGCTCAAGACCCTCCGCACGCTGGTGCTCGATGAGGCGGATCGCCTGATGGATCTGGGCTTTGCCGAAGAACTCGACAAGGTGCTGGCGCTGGTGCCCGAGGGCCAGGCGCGCCAGACGCTGCTGTTCTCCGCCACGTTCGCGCCTTCGGTGCAGGGGCTTGCGGCCAAGCTGTTGCGTCCCGATCACGTCAAGGTCGAGATCGCGTCCACCCATCGTGAGGACGCGACCATCGAGCAACGCGTCTTTCACATCGACGCAGCCAAGCGCACCGCATTGCTGCGCGAGCTGGTCGAGCAGTACAAGGGCCAGCGCATGCTGGTGTTCGTCGCCAGCCGCTACACGGCCGAGCATGTGGCGAACAAGCTATACGACAAGAAAATCAACGCCACGGCCTTCCACGGCGACCTGAGCCAGGGTGCGCGCAAACAGGTGCTGCAGGAGTTCAAGAACCAGCAGTGGCAGGTGCTGATCACCACCGATCTGGCCGCGCGCGGCATTCATGTGGATGATCTGCCGCTGGTGGTCAACTACGACCTGCCGCGCTCTCCCATCGAATACACCCACCGCATCGGCCGCACCGGCCGCGCGGGCGCGAGCGGCCTCGCCATCAGCTTCGTGAGCCCGGCGACCGAAGCGCACTGGAAGCTCATCGCCAAGCGCAATGCGTTGACGGACGTGGTGCTCGAGACGCTGCCGCAGTACCCCGTCACCGAAAAAGCGCCAGAGCGACAACCGCACGAGGATGGTGACAACGGCGGTGTCAAGGGCAAGCGCATGAGCAAGAAAGACAAGCTGCGCGCGGCGGCGGCAGCCGCCACCAAGGAGCAGGGCGAGGGCGACAAACGCTGAATCCCCAAACTGCAAAGCAAAAAAGCCAAAGGCCGGATCTACCGGCCTTTGGCTTTTTGGGGAGGCGAGGAGGATCAGGCGGCTTCGGCCAGCTCTTCCATTTCAATCGCCGCAGCGATCTGGCCTGCAGCGCTTTCCAGTGCCTTGGCCTTGGCTTCGGGGCCCATACCCAGGCCTTCGGCGCGCACAAAGCGCACGTCGGTGATGCCGAAGAAGCCGAACATGACCTTGAGGTAGCTTTCCTGATGCTCCATCGCCTGGCCTTGCTCGCTGGTGGAGTAGACGCCGCCGCGTGTCGAGGCGACGATCACGGTCTTGCCCTTGGCGAGGCCTTCAGGGCCGCTGGCGGTGTAGCGGAAGGTGCGGCCGGGCTGGGCCAGGCGATCCAGCCAGGCCTTGAGCTGCGTGGGGATGCTGAAGTTGTAGAACGGTGCGCCGACGATGATCACGTCGGAGTCGAGGAACTGGCGCACGAGGCGTTCGGACACGGCGTTTTCGCGCTTCTGTGCTTCACTCAGGCCGTCGGTCTGGCCGGTGCGGGGAGCCATTGCGTCGGCGGTGAAATGGGCGGGAGCGTCGGTCAGCAGGTCGAGACGGCGGACTTCCGTGTCCTCGTGTGCGGCCACGAAGGCGTCGACGATCTGACGGGTGAGCTGGCGGGAAACCGATTGTTCGCCGGTAATGGAGGAGTCGATATGAAGCAGTTGCATGATGAGTTTGTCCGTATGAATGAGTGAATGTCTGTTTGCCACCGCCGCTGTTTTGCTGAAAAGCTTTGCGAGTGGCGATGGATGAATTGTGTGGGTGGGACAATGAATTGATAAGTCGGCATAATCGCGACGGATTGTTCTGAAATCATTCCCAATGACGGTATCCCTATGCAAGATCTGAACGACATGCTGTTTTTTGCCGAGGTGGTGGAGCGCGGCGGCTTCACGGCCGCGAGCCGCAGTCTGGGCATTCCGAAGTCGCGGCTGTCGCGGCGCATTTCGGAGCTGGAGCAGGAGCTTGGCGTGCGGCTGCTGCAGCGGACCACTCGCAAGCTCTCGTTGACCGAGGTGGGGGAAACCTATCTGCGCCACTGCCAGTCGATGCGCGAGGAGGCGCAGGCGGCGGCCGATGCGGTCGCGCAGGTCAAGGGATCGCCGCGCGGCACGGTGCGCGTGTCCTGCCCGGTGACGCTGGCGCAGACGGTGGTGGGCGAGTTGCTGCCCATCTTTCTGGAGCGCAATCCCGAGGTGCGGGTCGAGATGCAGGTGCTCAACCGGCCGGTGAATCTGCTGGAGGAGGGCGTTGACGTCGCGCTGCGCGTGCGCTTGACGCTCGAAGAAAGCGGCAGCATGGTGGTCAAGCGCCTGGGCGAGGGCGTGCAGCTGCTGGTGGCGAGTCCTGATCTGCTGATCCGCCAGGGCACGCCCAAGACCGTGGAAGATCTGGCGGCGCTCGACAGCATCGCCATGCCGTCGTCGGAGGGACGCAGCATCGTGCGGCTGCTCGGGCCCGAGGGGCAGGAAGAAACCGTGGTCCTGCATCCGCGCTATCTGGTCGATGACCTGCTGGTGCTGCGCTATGCGGCGCTTGCGGGCACGGGCTTTTGCTGGCTGCCGGACTATCTGTGCCAGCAGGACATGCAGAGCGGACGCCTCGTGCGGCTGCTGCCGGACTGGTCGCAGCCCAAGGCGATCGTGCATGCGGTGTTTCCGTCGCGGCGCGGGCTGGTTCCGGCGGTGCGCAGCTTTCTGGATTTTCTCGGCGAGACGGTTCCCGAGCGCAGCCGGGTGTTCAACTGACGGCGCCGAGGGCTGGCGGGATGAGGGCAGGCGGACTGCCGGATAAAAACCACGTCGTCAGCCACGTCGGGCCGCACCGAATGCCCGCCAGATGGCGCCGATGCTTGCTTATGCAAAATCGCGATAATTAAACAAGAATATATTCTTTTGAGTTTTAAAGAGCGATCCTCACAATGATGTAACTATCAAATCAGACGGTGACATCAACAATGACCTCCACCTCCGCTTCGTTCTCCCGCTCGCTCAAGTCCATCATCGCCGTGGCTGCTCTGGCAGCCAGTGGTCTGGCGGCTGCGCAATCCAGCACGCTGCTGAACGTGTCCTACGACGTGGCCCGTGAGTTCTACAAGGACTACAACCAGGCCTTCGTCGCCCACTACAAGAAGACCACCGGCAAGGACGTGAAGGTCGATCAGGCCCATGGCGGTTCCAGCGCCCAGGCGCGCGCGGTCAACGACGGTCTGGAAGCCGATGTGGTGACCTTCAACACCACCACCGACATCGACTTCCTCGCCAGCAGCGGCGTGGTCGCCAAGGACTGGGCCAAGAAGTTTCCCAACGACGCTTCGCCCACGACATCGACCATGCTGTTCCTGGTGCGCAACGGCAACCCCAAGAACATCAAGGACTGGGAAGACCTGATCCGTCCCGACGTCAAGGTCGTGGTCGTCAACCCCAAGACCGGCGGCAATGGCCGTTACGCCTATCTGGCCGCATGGGGCTATGTGCGTGAGAAGGGCGGCTCGGAGGCTCAGGCGGCCGAGTTCGTCGGCAAGCTGTTCAAGAACGTGCCGGTGCTGGGCAAGGGCGGCCGCGACGCGACCAGCATCTTCCTGCAGCGCAATATCGGCGACGTGCTGATCACGTTCGAATCCGAAGTGGTCTCCGTGGATCGCGAATTCGGCAAGGGCAAGGTCGATCCGGTCTACCCGTCGGTCAGCATCGTGGCTGAAAACCCCGTGGCCGTGGTCGAGCGCACCGTCAACAAGAAGGGCTCGCGCGAGCTGGCGACCGCCTATCTGAACTACCTGTACTCGGACGAGGCACAGGAAATCGCCGCCAAGCACGCGCTGCGCCCCCGCTCCGAAGCGGTGCTCAAGAAGCATTCGGACGAGTTCAAGCCGATCAAGCAGTTCACCGTGGCCAAGTACTTCGGTTCGTTGAGTGATGCGCAGAAGGTCCATTTCAACGACGGCGGCCAGTTCGACAAGATCTACACGCCGGGCAAGTAACACACCCTCCTGAGGCGCTGCACGCCTTCTCCCTCTCTCGCTGCGCGGGAGGGGGACGCCGCCAGCGCGGCGGCCGCTGGCTTGGGGCATGTCTCTTCCGAGAGTCGTGCCCTGTTTCTGATCCAACTACAACCATCCATCTATGACTGCTGCGGCGCTGAATGCTGTGCCCGCTGCCCGTTCGGACCGGCGCGCTTCCAAGCGCGTGCTGCCCGGGTTCGGGCTCACGCTGGGCTATACGCTTTTCTATCTGAGCATCATCGTGCTGATTCCGCTGGCGGCGCTGATGTTCAAGACCTTCTCGCTCACCTGGCCGCAGTTCTGGGAGGCGGTGACGGCGCCTCGCGTGCTGGCCTCCTACCGGCTCACGTTCGGTGCGTCGTTCATCGCGGCCTGCGTGAATCTGGTGTTCGGGCTGCTGGTGGCATGGGTGCTGGTGCGCTACCAGTTCCCGGGCAAGAAGATCGTGGATGCGCTGGTCGATCTGCCGTTTGCGCTGCCGACGGCCGTGGCCGGCATCTCGCTGACCGCGCTGCTCGCGGGCAACGGCTGGGTGGGGCAGTACCTCGAGCCATACGGCATTCAGCTCGCGTTCAATCCGAACGGCGTGGTGATCGCGCTGATCTTCATCGGTCTGCCGTTCGTGGTGCGCACCGTGCAGCCGGTGCTCGAAGATTCCGAAAAGGAACTCGAAGAGGCCGCAACCAGTCTGGGCGCGACGCGCTGGCAGATCTTCTACAAGGTGATTCTGCCGGGCATCACGCCCGCGCTGCTCACCGGCTTTGCGATGGCTTTCGCACGGGCCATCGGTGAATACGGTTCGGTCATCTTCATCGCGGGCAACATGCCCATGGTGTCCGAGATCACGCCGCTCATCATCATCGGCAAGCTCGAGCAGTACGACTACGCAGGCGCGACGGCGGTGGCCGTGGTGATGCTGTTCTTCTCGTTCGTGATGCTGCTCGTCATCAACGCGCTGCAGGCATGGCAGCGCAAGCGTCAGGGAGCTCCGCTGTGAGTGGCGCCGCAGTCAACAATTCCCGTACCGTGCGCCGCGCCAAGGCGGGCACGACCGAGGCTCCGTGGGTCAAGTGGACGCTGATCGGCATCGCGCTGGTCTTTCTGCTGCTGTTCCTGGTGCTGCCGCTTGCGGCCGTGTTCACCGAGGCGCTGCGCAAGGGCTTCGACGCCTATCTGGCCGGTCTGCGCGAGCCCGACGCCTGGTCGGCCATCAAGCTGACCTTGCTCACCGCCGCGATCACCGTGCCGCTCAATCTGGTCTTCGGCGTGGCGGCGGCATGGGCCATCGCCAAGTTCGACTTCAAGGGCAAGGCCTTTCTGATCACGTTGATCGACCTGCCGTTTTCGATCTCGCCCGTAGTGGTGGGTCTGATGTACATGCTGGTGTTCGGCGCGCAGGGCTGGCTTGGCCCCTGGCTGTCGGAGCACGACATCAAGATCGTCTTCGCCGTGCCCGGCATCGTGCTGGCCACCGTGTTCGTGACGTTTCCCTTCATCGCCCGCGAGCTGATTCCGCTGATGCAGGCCCAGGGCAATGATGAGGAGCAGGCGGCGGTGGTGCTTGGCGCGACCGGCTGGCAGACCTTCTGGCACGTGACGCTGCCCAACATCAAATGGGGCCTGCTGTACGGCGTGATTCTCTGCAATGCGCGCGCCATGGGCGAATTCGGTGCGGTGTCGGTGGTGTCGGGGCACATCCGTGGTCAGACCAACACGATCCCGCTGCATGTGGAAATTCTCTACAACGAGTACCAGTCGGTCGCCGCTTTTGCCGCCGCATCGCTGCTGGCTCTGCTGGCGCTGGTGACCTTGGCGATCAAGACCTATGCCGAGTGGAAGGCCGAAAAGCAGCTTGAAGCCGCCGCGGCGATGCCTCCCGAGCGCCCCACCACCGATTGAGGATTTTCTCCCTCTGCCGCAGGTCGGGAGAGAGGACACAAGAGGAATTGAGAACATGAGCATTGAAATTCGTAATGTCAGCAAGCAGTTCGGCGACTTCCAGGCCCTGCGCGACGTGAACCTCGACATCAAGTCCGGCGAGCTCATCGCCTTGCTGGGCCCCTCGGGCTGCGGCAAGACCACGCTGCTGCGCATCATTGCCGGCCTGGAGACGGCCGATGTCGGCACCATCCATTTCAGCGGCGAAGACACGACCGATGTGCATGTGCGCGAACGCAATGTGGGCTTCGTGTTCCAGCACTACGCGCTGTTCCGTCACATGACGGTGTTCGAGAACGTGGCCTTCGGCCTGCGCGTGAAGCCGCGCAAGGAGCGCCCGAGCGAGGCGCAGATCCGCGAGAAGGTGATGAGCCTGCTCAAGCTGGTGCAGCTCGACTGGATCGCCGACCGTTATCCGTCGCAGCTCTCGGGTGGCCAGCGTCAGCGCATTGCGCTTGCGCGCGCTCTGGCGGTGGAGCCCAAGGTGCTGCTGCTGGACGAGCCGTTCGGCGCGCTCGACGCCAAGGTGCGCAAGGAACTGCGCCGCTGGCTGCGCCGTCTGCATGATGAGCTGCATGTGACGTCGATCTTCGTGACGCACGATCAGGAAGAGGCGCTCGAAGTGGCCGACCGCGTGGTCGTCATCAACAAGGGCAAGATCGAACAGGAGGGCACGCCCCAGCAGGTCTGGGACAACCCGGCCAGCCCGTTCGTCTATGGCTTCCTCGGCGACGTGAACCTGTTCAAGGGTCGCGCGAGCGATGGCCGGGTCTATCTGGACGACGGCATGCAACTCGAGAGCGTCGATGCCAAGAACGCGCACGAAACCAAGGCCTTCGCGTTCGTGCGTCCGCACGACCTTGACGTGGAGCGCTATTCGCCCGGTCAGGCGCTGGATGCGCAGGGCCGTCCGCGAGGCATCGTGGTGCAGCTTTCGCGTGCCATCGTGGTCGGTCCCATCGCGCGGCTGGAACTTATTCCCGAATCCGATAACCAATCGGCGGACAATACAGCCACGGAGTCGCTCATCGAAGCGCAGATTCCGGCGCAGCAGTTTCGTGACCAGGGACTGCGCGAGGGCGAGCTGCTGGTGGTGACACCGCGCCACGCCAAGGTTTTCCTGGACGAAGCCGCCGGCATCTGATCGTGTTCTCCTCTGGGGACGTTGGTTAAGATACCGGTTTCCCCTAAGGACAAAAAGTGTTTTTCAACTGGATTTCAAGGGCCCCGCGCCAGCTTCTCGGCCTGATCTGCCTCGCCTGCATCGCCATGCTGGGCTTTGGCATGTATCTGCAGCATGTGGTGGGTCTGGAGCCTTGCCCGATGTG
The DNA here is from genome assembly GCF_015354245.1 of Diaphorobacter caeni. GTDB lineage: Bacteria > Pseudomonadota > Gammaproteobacteria > Burkholderiales > Burkholderiaceae_C > Diaphorobacter_A > Diaphorobacter_A caeni. Next base: position 228,469 of record NZ_JADKYZ010000003.1, on the reverse strand, counting down.
CATCGTACAGCGCTATGCCCTGATCGGCGTGGCCGTGTTCACCGGCATCGGCGCGATGCGCGGTGGCAGCGGCTGGTGGAAGACCTTCAGCTTTCTCGCGTTGCTGATGGCCGGTTTCGGCGCCTTCGTGGCGGCCCGCCAGAGCTGGCTGCAGTGGTATCCGCCCGAGTTCGCGACCTGCGGGCGCGACTTCTACGGCATGATCGAGAACTACCCCATCAGCCGCTCGCTGCCGATGATCTTCCGTGGTTCGGGTGACTGCGCGGCGATTGACTGGACCTTCCTCGGTGGCTCCATCGCCAACTGGTCGTTCGTCTGCTTCGTGGTCTTCGCCGTTGTGCTGCTGATCGCGCTGGTGCGTGGCGGACGCCGCTGATCCGGCATCTCGTCGTCTGACGGACGATCAAACCCTCGCGCGATCGCGCTGTGTTTCTCAAGCGACCCCGACATGCTGGACATGTGCGGGGTCGATGTGTTTTGGATGAATTCAATGAAGACTGATATGAACCCGCAAAGACGCCATGTGTTGGCAATGGGCGCACTCGGCACAGCGGCTGTGGCGCTGAGCGGCTGTGGCTCCGTGAAGAACATGGTGGGTATGGGAAAAGGTGATGTTGCAGGCGACGACCAGTCCGCCATCAAGGGTGACGGCTTCCAACAGCGCCTGAAGGCGCTTGAAGCGCGAAGCGGTGGGCGTCTCGGCCTGTCGGTGCAGGTGCTGGGCGGGCAGCAAACGCTTGGCTATCGCGAGGACGAGATGTTCGCGATGTGCAGCACCTTCAAACTGCTGCTGGCCGCGCGCATCCTGCATCTGTCGCAGCTCGGCGAATTTCCGATGCAGCAGGCGCTGCTCTACGAGAAGAAGGAGCTGGTCGCGTATTCGCCTGCAACCGAAAAGCACGCCGATGCCGACGGCATGACGATCCACGCGCTCTGCGAGGCCGCCGTGGTGCTCAGCGACAACACCGCCGCCAATCTGCTGCTCAACCTGCAGGGCGGGCCGCAGGGTCTCACGCGCTGGCTGCGCACCACGGTGGGCGACATGCGCACGCGACTGGACCGCATCGAAACGGATCTGAACACCGCCATTGCAGGCGATCCGCGCGACACCACGACACCGCGCGCCATGGGCAGCACGGCGCTCTCACTTCTCACCGAGCAGAAGGGCGTGCTCGATCCTGCAAGCCAGAAACAGTTGCGTGACTGGCTGCTGGCCAGCCGCACCGGCGACAAGCGCCTGCGCGCGGGCATGCCGGGTGACTGGAAGGTGGGTGGCAAGACCGGCTCCGGCGACAACGGCACGGCCAACGACGTCAGCATCGTCTGGAGCGCCCAGGGAGCGGCTCCCATGCTGGTGAGCGCCTATCTCACTGGCGCGATGAAGATCGACTCCGCAGGTCGCGACGCGATCCTGGCGGAGGTCGGACATGTGGTTGCCGACTGGTACAAGGCCAGCCGGACCTGAGCGCGTGTTGACGATCTCCACACGCTCTGAGCCAATTCACTCCGAGCCGTTGGATGGCGGCGGACCGTCGAACACCAGCGGCCCGGCGGTGCCCGGGACCCACACCGGATGGGTCTGCATCACCTCGGCGAACAGGGCGGAGTCCAGAAAGCGCTGCAGCCATGCCTGCAGATGCGGCCAGGGCTTGACCGCCCAGGCGTCGGCATCGATGGCCGCGAACTGGCGCACGAAGGGGCGCAGAGCCATGTCGGCCAGGCTGGGATTCCGGCCGAACAGATAGCCCGTGGCGGCCAGCTGGCGCTCCAGCGCTTCGAGCCATTCATCGGCGTCCGCGGCGGCCTGCGCCACTTCATCGGCGCTGTGGCGATCCGGATATTTGCAGCGGTCGAGCGCGCGCTTGAAAAAGCCGTCATTGCGTTCGATGAGTTGCAGCATCTCCGCGAGCGTGCCATCGGTCGGCTGCAGCCAGCCGTCCGTATCCGATGAGTGCAACGCATGCAGCATCACCTCCAGACTCTGTTCGATTACCTGGCCGTTGGGCAGCACCAGCACGGGCACGGTGCCCTTGGGTGAAACGTCGAGCATCGGCTGGGGCTTGTCCCGCAGTTTGATCTCGCGCAGTTCGCATGTGAGTCCCGCGTGGGCCAGGGCAAGTCGCGCGCGGATGGCGTAGGGGCAGCGGCGGAAGGAATAAAGAATCGGAAGGGGGGTGCGCATGACCGCATTGTGAGCCATGCAGCACCGGCGAATGCGGTGAATGGCCAGTTGCCGGAGGTGACCATCCGCGCGCGGTCCGATGACAAAACAGCCGACAGGGCACGTGACCCTGTCGGCTGTTGGATTGGCGGGGCAGCGAGATTACGCGACGGCCACGATTCCGATTTCCACGGTGAAGGCCGGACGTGCGAGCGCAGACTCCACGCAGGCGCGTGCCGGTGCGTGGCCCTGAGGCACCCAGGCGTCCCATACAGCGTTCATCTGTTCGAAGGTGGTGTGGTCGGCCAGCCAGATGGTGGCCTGGACGATCTTGGTCTTGTCGCTGCCGGACTCGGCGAGCAGGGCGTCGATCTTGGCAAGGATTTCGGCGGTCTGGCCTGCCACGTCCTTGGAGGTGTCGCTGGCCACTTGACCGGCGAGGAACACGAAACCGTTGGCGATGACGGACTGGCTCATGCGGGCGTTGGTGTGCAGGCGTTGGATGGTCATGGAAATTTTCCTTTAAGAAAAAACCTGATCGTACAACGAGCGTTGGCCCGCTTGGGAAAGCCGTACCCGAAACTGGGGAGACTGCGGCCGGTCAGGCCGCCTTGGCAGCAGGTTTCTTGTTGAGTGCAGGGGCCGTGCTCGGCGACGCGGGCTGCGACGAATCCCAGCCCTGGTCCTGCAGGAAGAACTTGGCCACCATCTCCTTGGTGATCTGCACGGCGCGCTTGAGGCTCAGGTCGATGTGCTCGGAGAGCGCGTTGAGTGCCTCGGTGGTCTTGCGTTGGCGGATGAGCTGCACGAGCTGGAAATGCGCGTCGAAGGCCTGCGCGTTCCAGTCGGACTGCTCCAGATCGATGTGCCGCGCCACATGGATGCGGCGCGTGACCTGCTCCAGAAACTGGCAGATCTCGCGGTTGTGCGAGAGCTCTGTCAGGCGGCGGTGAAACTCCTCGTCGGCCAGCAGCAGGTCGGCCACGTCCATGCTCTCGCCCTTGGCCATGATGCCTTTCCAGTAGTCCTCGAGCGACTGGATTTCCTCGTCGCTCGCGTGCGTCACGGCCAGATAGACGGCGCGGCGCTCGAGCGCGATGCGGACCTGATAGAGGTTGAACAGTTCCTCGACGCTGATGGCCTTGCGAAAGAACCCCTTGTTCATCACGAAGTCGAGAAAGCCCTCGGCGACCAGGCGGTTCAGCGCTTCGCGCAGCGGCGGTCGGCTGATGCCGAACTCGCGCCCGAGCGCCTGCTCGTTGATCCGCGAGCCGGGCCGGAAGTCGTAGCGCATGGCGCGCTCGCGCAGTTCGAGATACAGGCGTTCGACGCTGCTTTCGTCCCGCGTCTGGGGTACGCGCTCGGTCTTCTGGGTGTTTTTCTTGGTTGCCATAGGTGCACGTTGAGGAAGTCCGGTGTTGTCTCATGACAGTGTTGACAACACAGCGTCTGGCATCGAGAGGACGATCACGGATGGTTGTGACGCGACTCAGGAAAACCCGCATCTCAAATGATACGCCACTGTGTCCGCGACGGCCTTGCGTGAAACTGCACCAACGATGTGTTGACTAATGTCGTCATAACTGTCTACACTTTGATTGTGAATCAATTTCCGGTGGGGCTCAAGAGTCTGTTGCAATTTCAGCCAGACCCGACGGGCCGCACCGACCGACCCCTTCGATGAATTGAGCGACAGCGACTTGCGCGCGAGGAGAGTACAAGCCATGAGCGATATGAGCATCACCAGCCAGCTGAGGACCGTGGATCTGGAGGACAAGTACACGGCCGATGAGGGCACGGTCTACCTGACCGGCGTGCAGGCGCTGGTGCGGCTGCCGATGATCCAGAAACGCCGCGACCGTGCGGCCGGGCTGAACACGGCGGGCTACATCACGGGCTATCGCGGATCGCCGCTCGGCACCTTCGACGACCAGCTCGTGAAGGCGCGCAAGCACCTCGAGCAGCACGACATCACCTTCATCCCCGGCGTGAACGAGGACTTGGCGGCGACTGCCGTCTGGGGCAGCCAGCAGGCCGAGATCGGCGGCGACGGCAAGTTCGACGGCGTGTTCTCGATCTGGTACGGCAAGGGCCCGGGGGTCGATCGTTCGGGCGACGCGTTTCGTCACGGCAATCTCGCGGGCAGCTCGAGGCACGGCGGCGTGCTGGTGCTGATGGGTGACGATCACACCTGCGAATCCTCCACCACCTGTCACCAGAGCGAGTTCGCGCTGGTCGATGCGCACATGCCGATTCTCTCGCCCGCGGGCGTGCCCGAGATCGTGCAGTACGGCCTGCTCGGCTGGGCGATGTCGCGCTACAGCGGCGCCTGGGTGGGCATGAAGTGCATCAAGGACACGGCGGACGCATCGGGTTCGGTGCGCATCGACGACGCCGCGCTCGAGATCGCAATGCCGGACTGGAACGGTGCGCCCGAGGACGGCCTGAACATCCGCTTGCCCGATACGCCGCATGCGCAGGAGTTTCGCCTCGTCAACTACAAGCTCGACGCCGCGCGGGCCTTTGCGCGCGCCAACCGCATCGACAGAGTGGCGTTCGGTGCACGCGAGGGCGCGCGCATCGGCATCATCACCTCGGGCAAGAGCTGGCTCGATCTGCGCCAGGCGCTGGCTGATCTGGGCATCGACGAGGCGCGCGCAGCGCAGTTGGGCCTTGCGGTCTACAAGGTCGGCATGGTCTGGCCGCTCGAGCCGATCGGGCTGCGCGAGTTCGCGCTCGGGCTCGATCAGGTCATCGTGATCGAGGAAAAGCGCGGTCTCATCGAAGGGCAGCTCAAGGAGCTGCTGTACGGCGAGGCCGGCGCGCCGCGCGTGATCGGCAAGAAGGACGAGCAGGGCGCCAAGCTGTTCCGCACGGAGTTGGCGCTCGATGCGTCGATGATCGCGCAGGTGCTGGGTGCGCGGCTGGCGCGCTTCGACGCCGCATTGGCCGAGACCGTGCAGCGGCTTGCGCAGCGCAGGCCGCAGGTGGCGGCGGTCGATGTGATGTCGCGCAGCTTTTATTTCTGCGCGGGCTGCCCGCACAACACCTCCACCCGCATCCCCGATGGCAGCCGCGCCTACGCGGGCATTGGCTGCTCGTGGATGGCGCAGACCATGGGTCGCGACACGCTGGGCTACACGCAGATGGGCGCTGAAGGCATGGCCTGGGTGGGCGAGGCGCCATTTTCCAAACGCCCGCACATGTTCCAGAACATGGGTGACGGCACGTACTTCCATTCGGGCCTTCTCGCGGTGCGCGCGGCCGTTTCGGCCAAGACCAACATCACCTTCAAGTTGCTCTACAACGACGCCGTGGCGATGACCGGCGGCCAGCGCCACGATGGCCCGCTCGACCCGGTGCGCATGACGCAGCAGGTGCATGCCGAGGGCGTGGTGCGCATCGCGGTGATCTCGGACGAACCCGGCAAGTACGACGGCGTGACGGGCTTCGCGCCCGGCGTGACGATCCACCACCGCGACGAGCTCGACGCCGTGCAGCGCGAGCTGCGCGAGATCGCGGGCACCACGGTCATCGTCTACGACCAGACCTGCGCGGCCGAAAAGCGCCGCCGCCGCAAGCGCGGAACCTTCCCCGATCCGGACAAGCGCGTGGTCATCAACCCCGCCGTGTGCGAGGGCTGCGGCGACTGCGGCGTGCAGTCGAACTGCGTGGCGGTCGTGCCGCTCGAGACCGAACTCGGCCGCAAGCGTGCGATTGACCAGTCGGCCTGCAACAAGGATTTCTCCTGCCTCAAGGGCTTCTGCCCGAGTTTCGTCACGGTGAGCGGCGGCAAGCTGCGCAAGGGCTCCTCCGCTGCGGGCGCAAGTCCCGACATCAGCCTGCCGGAGCCCGTGCTGCCCGATCTGCAGCATGGCGTCTACAGCCTCATCATCACCGGCGTGGGCGGCACGGGCGTGGTGACGATCGGCGCGCTGCTCGGCATGGCCGCGCATCTGGAAGGCAAGGGCGTGGGCGTGCTCGACATGGCGGGCCTCGCGCAGAAGGGCGGTTCGGTCTGGACGCACATGCGCTTTGGCGCGAGCACCGAATCGATCGCCGCCGTGCGCGTGGCGCCGGGCGGCGCGGATGCGGTGATGGGCTGCGACCTCGTCGTGGCGGCCTCGGGCAACACGCTGGCGATGACGCGCAAGGGCGCAACCCGCGTGCTGCTCAACAGCCAGGAAGTCATGCCCGGAGCCTTCGTGCAGCAGCCGGACATGCAGTTCCCGTCCAATCCGCTGGTGCAGACCGTGGCGCGCGCCGTGGGTCAGGACAACGTGCAGGTCATCGACGCGGGCAGCCTCGCGCTTGCGCTGTGCGGTGATTCCATTGCGACGAATCTGTTCATGCTCGGCGCGGCTTATCAGCGCGGCCTCATTCCAGTGAGCGCAAGCGCCATCGAGCGCGCGATCGAGCTCAACGGCGCGGCGGTGAAGATGAATCTCGCGGCCTTCCGCTGGGGCCGCCGCCATGCGGTGAATCCGCAGGACGTGGTGATGCAGGCCTTCGCGGGCAAGAATGAATCCAAGGCCGTGGCCTTCGCCCAGCAGTCGCTCGAGACCATCGTTGAGCGCCGCAGCCAGATGCTCACCGATTATCAGAACGCCGCGTATGCCCAGCGCTACCGCATGCTGGTCGACGAGGTGCGGGCGACCGAGGCGCGCATTCGCCCCGGCGACGACGCGCTGGCCAAGGCCGTCGCGCAGACCTTCTACAAGGTGATGGCCTACAAGGACGAATACGAGGTCGCTCGCCTGCATGCCTCGCCCGAATTCAAGGCCCAGCTGGCCGCGCAGTTCGAGGATGGGCATCAGCTCACCTTCCATCTCGCACCACCGACGACCAGCCGGATCGACCAGCGCACGGGACGTCCCGCCAAGAGCGAATGGGGCGGCTGGATGATGTCGGCTTTCGGCATGCTCGCGAAGTTCAAGGGCCTGCGCGGAACGGCGTTGGACGTGTTCGGCAGGACCGAGGAACGCCGCCACGAGCGCGCATTGGTCGACAGCTACGAGACCATGATCTGCCAACTGATGACGGGCCTGCGTGCGGATCAGCATGCGCTGGCCGTGGAGATCGCACAGGCGGCGATGAAGGTGCGCGGTTACGGGCCGGTGAAGGAGGCCAACCGCCTGGCGTATGAAAAGGACATCGTGCGGCTCAAGAACCTGCTGACGCGGACATCGGCCGGCTGACTCCCGGGCGATTCCTCCCGTCGATGCCCCGCATGCGCAGCGGGGCGTTGATGGCGTCCGTTCCGTTGGGGCTGGTGTTTTCCCAGCTTTATCGCGCCAGCGGTGGTGCGTATGGTGGAGTGGCCCTTCAGCCCGGAGCCGACGCCAGATGAATGACGCTTCCGCCAACGATGACCCGGTCGCGGCGCCCCCCGCCGCGCCGGTGCTTCGCCCCCTCCAATGGTCCGACCCGCCGCGCTGGGTCGCTCGCGGTGTCGGCGACATGGTCAACTCGCCCGGCGTGGCGTCGTTCTATGGCGTGTGCTTCTGGCTTCTGGCGCTGCTGCTCGGCTGGGTGTTTCGCGCGAAGCCGGAATACACCATGTCGATCGCGAGCGGCTGCCTGCTCGTGGGGCCGTTTCTGGCGATGGGCCTGTACGACACCAGCCGTCGGCGCGAGCGCGGATTGAAACCCGATCTGGGCCTGTCCATCACCTGCTGGGACGCGCATATGGGCAGCATGGGCATGTTGGTGCTGGTGCTGATCGTGATGGAGCTGCTGTGGGGGCGCGCGTCGTTGGTGGTGTTTGCGGTGTTTTTCAATACGGGCATGCCGTCAACCACCGGCGTCGTCCAGGCGATCTTCAATCCCGAGAACTGGCAATTCGTGTTGGTCTATCTGGTGGTGGGCGGCGTGTTTGCGGCGCTGGTTTTTTCGAGCATGGTGGTGTCGATTCCGATGATCCTGGACCGGGATACCGATGCGCTTACCGCCGGTATTACCAGCATGCGCGTGGTGATCGAGAATCTTGGCGTGATGCTGCTCTGGGGGCTGATCATCACCGTGCTGATCGGGTTCTCGCTCTGGGCCTTTGGGGCGGGGTTGCTGGTCGTGGGGCCGGTGCTGGGGTTTGCGAGCTGGCATGCTTACCGCTCGGCGCTGGAGCCCTTGGTTGGTTTGGGCGACGGCGCCTCGGATGTGCAGGGTGCTTAGGTCTTGCTTCGTTAGTAGTTTCTGCTGTTGGTTTGAGGGCGGAGGCCGGGACTGCCCCCGGCGGGGCAATCACTTTTTGCTTGCGCGCAAAAAGTAATCCAAAACGCGCTTTGAATACCTCCGGCGGAACTCGCTACGTTCCTTCGTCACTTCGCTCGGACAACCGCCGGAAATCAGGTCTGAAGAGGTGTTTGCGGCACGTCGCTGCGCTCGTGCCGGGGGCTTCGGTGGAGTTGGGTTGGGGCGCAAATGCCCGCTGCGCTTTTGAGCGAGGTTGATCCAGCGAGTAAATCAACAGTCACAAAATGCTGGCGCACCAGCATCTCGCGAAGTCGCGAGATGCCCGGCACAAGCGAAGCGACGTGCCGAATATTCCTCTTGGTTAAACACTGACTCGCGGCGGTTGCCCGAGCGGCGCGCGTAAGCGCAAAGCGAGTTCTGCCGCGGGTATTGAAGAGCGCGTTTTGGGTTACTTTTTGCGCGCAAGCAAAAAGTGACTCCGCTGCCGGGCGGAACTCCCGGCCTCCGCCCTCAACGACCCAGCGGAGTAGCCACACACAAAAACCAAGCTCCGACAGCGGTCGAAAGAAACTCAAGCCGCCCGCCCGCCCAGATACAGCTCCCGCACCTGCGGATCATGCATGAGCTGCTGACAGTCCCCCGTCAGCGCCACCGTCCCCATCGAGAGAATGTACGCACGGTCGGACATACGCATGGCCTCCATGGCGTTCTGCTCGACCATGAGAATGGTGACCTGTTCCTTGTCGCGCACCTGGCCGATGGCCTCGAAGACCTCCTGCAGCACCTTGGGCGACAGGCCGGCCGAGGGTTCGTCGAGCAGCAGCACGTCGGGGCGCGGCATGAGGGCGCGGGCGAGGGCGAGGATCTGGCGCTCGCCGCCCGAGAGCGAGGAGGCCGCCGCGTTGAACTTGCGGCCCAGCACGGGGTAGAGCGCGTAGAGCTGCTCCATGCGCTGCTGGCAGTCGTGCGCCTTCATGTAGTGCCCGCCGACCTGGAGGTTCTCGCGCACGGTGAGGTTGCTGAAGATGTTTTCGGTCTGCGGCACGAAGCCGAGGCTGCATTCGCGGATCTTGCGGAAGATCGGCATCTGCGAGCGGTCCTGGCCGTTCACCTTCACATGGCCGCTGCGCGGCAGCAGCTGTCCGGCGATGGTCTTGAGCAGTGTGCTCTTGCCGCAGCCGTTGGGGCCGAGCAGGGTCACGATCTCGGTGCGCGCCACCTTCAGAGAGATGCCCTTGAGAATGTCCACCTCGGGCGTGTAGCCCGCGATGATGTTGTCGATGTCGATCATCATGGTCGCTTCTCCTCTTGTCTCAGGCCACTTCGGCCACTTTGGCGGGTTCGGCCGGCTCGCGCTTCTCGGCGCTGCCGAGGTAGGCCTGCACCACATGCTCGTTCGACGCCAGCTCGTCGGGATGGCAGCTCGCCACGATGCGGCCACGGTCCAGCACGATGCAGCGGGTGCAGACCTCGCGGATGAAGTGCATGTCGTGCTCGACGATCACGAGCGTCATGCCCGCCTTGTTGAGCTTGCGCAGCGACTGCACGATGTCGTTGCGCAGGTTGGGGTGCACGCCCGCCGTGGGTTCGTCGAGCATCAGCAGGCGCGGGTCGCTCATCAGCGCGCAGACGATTCCCAGCAGCTTCTTCTGCCCGCCTGAGAGCGCGGACGAGGGCAGGTCGCGCACGTGGGTGAGCAGGAGTTGCTCGAGAAGAATCGTGGCCTTGGCATGCGCGTCGGCCTCGGCCTTCCTGGCACCGCCCGAGCCGAACACCGTGGCGAGCACGCCGTGGTGCGACGTGGACGCGGCCATGGCCACCTCCATCACCGACATCTTTTTGGGCATGGACGGCAACTGGAACGTGCGTCCGATGCCCGCGTTGACGATGCGGTGCGCGGGCAGCGAGCCGATGTTCTGGCCATCGAAATCGATCTTGCCGCCATCGATGGAGCCGAAGCCGGTGACGAGGTTGAGCAGCGTGCTCTTGCCCGAGCCGTTGGGGCCGAGCAGCCCGACGATCTCGCCACGGGCGATGTTGAAGTTGACGTCCTGCAGCACATGGTTGCCGCCGAACGACTTGGAGACATGCTCGACCTGAAGCAGTGGAGGTGTGTTCATGGCATTTTCCGCAGTTTCTCTGGAACAAGGCCTTCGCTGCGCCACATCAGGCACAGCAGCAGGATGGCACCGATCAGCCCGAGTCGCAGCGCGCCCGAGACATCGGAGCTGAGACTCAGCCAGTCCTTGATGAAGGGGACGAACACATAGGCCGCCTGCACCACGACGACGCCGACGAGCACGCCCACCGAGTTGCCGAGGCCGCCGATCATCAGCATGGTCCAGAGCAGAAAGGTCTCGGACGCGAGCATGTATTCGGGACCGGCGAAGCTCATGTAGTGCGCATACAGAAAGCCGCCGAGCGAGGTGACGGCCGCGCCGGTGATGATGGCGCGTGTCTTGAGCGAGCGGAGGTTGTAGCCCATGCAGGTGGCGAGCTGTGGTTCCTCGCGCATCAGGCGCAGGGCGCGGCCGAAGCGGCCATTGCCGATGCGGGTGCAGACCCAGGCGACCAGAGCGAGCACCACGGCCACCAGTGCGAGGAACGCCACGGCGTCCCAGGGGCGCGACAGACCATCGAACAGCGCGGGGATGGCGCTGATGCCGTTGGCGCCGCCGGTGAGCCAGCCTTCGTTGGTGGCGATGGTGCGCAGGATTTCCGCGACCGCGAGCGTCGCGATGCCCCAGTAGTCGGCCGCAAGCTTGCGGCCGATGCTGGCCATGAAGAGGCCCAGCAGCATCGCCGAGCACAGCCCCAGCCCCAGGCTGGCGAGCGGCGACCAGCCCAGCTGAAAGCCAATGCCCGCCGCATACGCGCCAAGACCGGCGAAGGCGATGTGCCCGAAGTTGAGCAGACCCGCATAGCCCGCCTGCAGATTGAGGCCGAAGGCCATCAGCGCGTAGATGCCCGCGATGGTGAAGGAGGAAATCAGGAAATCAAACACGGCGTACCTCCCGGTCGAACAGGCCGTAAGGACGCAGGAGCAGCGCCAGCAGCAGAATCAGGAACGAGGCCGCGCTGATGTAGGCCACCGGCAGGAAGGCCAGTTCCTGCCCCATCATCGGACCGAAATTGATGTTGGTGACGGCGGTTTCGGTGAACGCGATCAGCAGCGCGCCGACGACGGCGCCGAGCGGATTGCCGAGGCCGCCGAGAATCGCCGCGGCGAACACCGGCAGCAGCAGGTCGTTGCCGAGGTTGACGTGCGCGCCGGTGGACAGCGCCAGCATGCTGCCGCCGAGACCCGCGAGCGCGCCCGCGCTGAAGCTCACCATGTAGGTGATGAATGCGGCGTTCAGACCCGAGGCGTTGGCCAGCGCGCTGTTGCAGGCGAGCGCACGCATGGCGCGGCCCATGCGGGTGTGGAACAGCAGGATGATGAAGGCGATCAGCAGCGCGGCAGTGGTGGCGATGGCGTAGATCTGCGCGCGGGCGATGCGCACGTCGGCGATCACCAGCGGCTCGGTGCGCGGCAGGTTGAACATGCGCGGAAACGATCCGGCAAAACCCTGCATGATCGCGATGACCAGCATGGCGACGGCGAGCGAGCCGATCATCGCGATGGCGGGGCCGCCGCGCAGCAGGCGCTGGAACACGAACATCTGCAGCACCAGCGTGAGCACGCCGGTCGCGATGGCGGCGACGGCGATCGCGGCCACCATGGGAACGCCCGCCAGATGCAGGCCATAGCACACGTAGGCGCCGAACATGGCGTACTGCACATGCGCGACGTTGGGGAATTTCACCAGCCCGTAGAGCATGGACAGACCCAGCGCGATCAGCGCCAGATCGGATGCCCTGAGCAGGGTGTCAACGATGAATTGAAGCATGTAGTGAAAACAGAAGGAAGGAGGGGCGGAGCCTGCGGCGGATCGGGGCCGTCGCAGGCGCGGTTCGGTGTCGCGTCAGCGCGGAGCGAGCTTGCCGTTTTCAAATTTCAGCTTGTCGTAGGGTGGGTCGACGCGCTGGCGGTCCTTGTCGAACTGGATGTTGCCGGTGACGCCCTCGAAGCCCGTGCTGCCGATCTCGCGCAGTGCGGCCTGCACGTCGGCCGGTTTGGTGGACTTGGCCTTTTCCATGGCGGCGGCGGTCATCAGCACGGCGTCGTAACCGTAGCCGGTGTACGCGGTCTTGGGCGGCTCCTTGTACTTGGCGGCGAAGGCTTCTCCATAGGCCTTGCCGGGCGCTCCGCGCAGCGAGCCGAGTTCCATGCCGATCTGGCCGTTGGCGATGGCGGGAGCGGTGTCCGACAGGCTCATGCTCATGAGGATGGCGTAGAAGGGCACCTTGCGCAGACCCAGCTCCTCGGCCTCGCGGTTGAGCACGGCGGATTCCTGGCCGTAGGCGGTGTAGACATAGCCATCGGGATTGGCGCGCGCGATCTGCTGCAGTTCGCGGCGGTAGGTCGATTGACCGGCGGTGTAGAGCACCTCGCTCGCGATCTTGCCGCCGAGCTTTTCGAACTCCTGACGAAAGCCATGCGCGACGCCCTGACCATAGGCGTTGTTGGGCGCGACGAGGGCGACCTTGCGCATGCCCAGCGCCCAGATGTCCTTGGCCGAGAACGCGTTGCCGAAGTTCTCGAGGCCGACGAGACTGAACGAGGACGCGCCGATCTCGCGCACTTTGGTGCTGCTGCTGGCGATGTTGATGTGGGTGATGCCTTCCTTGACCAGATACTGCGCCATCGGCAGCGTGATGCCGGACGAGTATTCACCCATCACCACCGGCACCTTGTCCACGGTCGCGAGCTTGCGTGCGGCCGAGAGCGCGGTGGTCGGGTTGCCGCCCGAGTCTTCAATGATGAGGTTGAGCTTCTTGCCGAGCACGCCGCCCTTGGCGTTCACATGCTCGATGCCGAGCAGCACGCCACGGCGCACGTCCTCGCCCACGGTGGCGTTGGCACCGGTGAGCGAGAGCACGGCGCCGATCTGGATGCTGTCCTGCGCGCGGGCTGCGCCGGTGCCGGTGAGGGCCAGCAGACACAGAGCGGCGGCCAGTGAGGTGCGGCGCGTGGCGGAGATGGGGAGCGATGGGAAGGATGGGCTCATGGTCGACTCGGGATGGTTGGGTGGGTTGGCGTGAAGGGCGCACGAGGCGGGCTGTGCACCGTTGTTGTGAACGGATCTCAGACTTCGTAGAGCCGCCCGAATTGCGGCAGTACATCGTTGACACCTGCCAGACGCAGCGAATGCCAGGCCATGGCGCTGTTGCTGGCGAGCACGGGCTTGCCGAGTTCCTTTTCGAAGTCGCTGATCAGCGTGGCCATGCGCAGGCTGGTGCACGAGACGAAGACGGCATCCACGTCGTCGTGGCGACCGGCGGTCATCACGGCGTTGCGCAGCGATTCGCGGTCGATGCGCGCGACCTCGTTGTCGTTGGCGTGGTTGAAGGTGGCGACGCGGTTGACCTGCATGTCGCTCTTGGCCAGATGCGTCGCGAACAGCGTGTTCACGCTCTCCACATAGGGCGTGATGAGCGCGATGCGCTGTTTGCCGAGCGCGCGCAGACCGGCCACGGCGGCGGTGATCGGCGTGGTCGTCGCGATGTCGGGGCGCACCGTGCGGATCTGCCGCGCGATGTTGTCCTCCCCGATCACCACCGAGCCCGAGGTGCAGCCGAATGCGACCACCTGCAGCGGCACATCGGGCACGATGAGCTGCACGGCGGCGGGGATGTCCTTTTCCATCTCGGCGAGCGTCACCGGATTGATGTCGGGCGAGTTGTACAGGCGCGCTTCAAAGTACGCGACGCCTGGAACGCAGGAGAAGACTTGACGCCATTCGTGCTCCAGCGTCTGGTCGGTGGCGAGCACGACGAGGCCGATGGCGGCGCGCGGCATCACGCCCTCGTCCATGGTGAAGGGGACGATGCGGTAGCGGTCGTCGGTCGCGGTGGTTGGGGTCGGGCTCATGCGAGTGTCATTCCTGTGATGTCGATGGCGGGCTTGCGTCCGGCCATGAGGTCGGCGACCACGCTGGCGGTGCCGCACGCCATGGTCCAGCCCATGTGGCCGTGGCCGGTGTTGAGAAACAGATTGCGATGTCGCGAGGCACCGAGAATCGGGGTGTTCTCGGGCGTCATCGGGCGCAGTCCGGCCCAGTAGTCGGGCTCGGAAAAGTCAGCGCCATTCGGAAACAGTTGCTTGACCACGCGCAGCATCGCGGCGAAGTCCTCTGGCTTGTGCGTGCGGTCATAGCCGCTGAATTCGGCGGTGGCGGTCACTCGCAGCCGGTCGCCGAAGCGGGCCCAGGCGACGAGGTTGTTCTCGTCCACGCCGCACAGGGTCGGCGCGATGTGGCCGTCGCGGATCGGGAAGGTCACCGAGTAGCCTTTGACCGGGTAGATGGGCAGCGAGTAGCCGAGTGGCCGCGCCACGATGGGCGAATAGCTGCCGAGGCTGAGCACGTAGTCGTCGCCGGTGATCACGCCCTTGGGGGTGCGTATGCCCGTGATGCGATCGCCTGCCACGTCAATGCCGTCGATGGGCGTGTCGTACAGGAAGCGCACACCGGCCTCGGCGCAGCGCTTGGCCAGGTTGCGGGTGAACATGCGCGCGTCGCCGCTCTCGTCGGTGGGCGCGTAGATCGCTCCGGCGATGTGCTCGCGTGCGGCGGCCAGAGCCGGCTCGTGCGCGATGACCTCGTCGGTGTTCAGCGTGCGCAGGTCCATGCCGCCGTCCGACAGGATTTTCATGTTCCCGGTGCCGCGTGCGAACGATGCTTCGTCGCGGTACATGTAGAGCGCGCCGCTCGACAGGCGCTCGTATTCGAGCTGCAGTTCGCTGGTGAGCGCCTGCAGCTGCGATTGCGAGTAGCGGCACAGCACCAGCTTGCGGCTGGTGTTGATGCGCGAGCGCTCGGCAGTGCAGTTCTGCCAGAACTTCCACAGCCACGCCCACATGTGCGGGTCGGGATTGAGCTTGAGGCGCAGCGCCTGCGTGTCGTCGCGCAAGGACCGCCACAGGATCCCCGGCGCGCGCGGCGAAGCCCATGTGTAGGAATGGCCTGGCGCGATCATGCCGGCGTTGGCGTAGCTCGTTTCCGATGCGGCCAGCGTCTGGCGATCGATCACGGTCACCTGCCGGCCTTGCTTGGCCAGATACCAGGCGGTGGTGACGCCCGCAACGCCGGCGCCGAGGATGACGGTATGCATGTGTGGCAGCCCTTGTCGTTCGGTTGGCGAGGGCCTCAGACGGTGGCGATCACGCCGATCTCGACGGTGTAGGGAGGAAAGGCGAGGGCCGATTCGACGCAGGCACGCGCGGGCGCATTGCCTTCGGGTACCCAGGCGTCCCAGACGCCGTTCATTTCGTTGAAGGTCTGGTGATCGGCCAGCCAGATCGTGGCCTGCACGATCTTGGTCTTGTCGCTGCCGGACTCGGCGAGCAGCGCGTCGATCTTGTCGAGAATCTCCTGGGTCTGACCGGCCACGTTCTTGGCGGTGTCGGTGGCGACCTGACCGGCCAGAAAGACAAAGCCATTGGCGATGACGGACTGGCTCATGCGGGCGTTGGTGTGAAGGCGCTTGATGCTCATGGAAATCTCCGGAAAACAATGAAGGAAGCACGCGTCGATCCGTGGAAAGAAGAGGTGCGGAACGACGCGTGAAGGCTGCACCTATCAGTACAAAGTTGCCAATGGACTCATTGACTTACGATGCTCGATATTAGTGTCTAAGCAAGTGTAGACAGTTATGGATAAAGTTAACAATACATATGTGTAGTGGTTTTCACTGAGATGTGCTGGGATTGCAAATTCCGGGCCACCTGAGAAGCGCTTGCAGGCACTTGAAAGGTGCCGGTCCGCGGAGGTGGAGCCCAAGGCCGGGGCGACCCATGCACCGGAACGGTGGATGGCGTGGCGGTAGGTGGAAGGGTGGAATGGGTGAGGGGACGACAAACGAAAAAAAGGGAGCGATGCGCCAGGGCACCGCTCCCGCAGGAGATCTCGCAATGCCGGGTCGGGCCCGGACGTCGGCGCTGGGGGCAGCGCCTGTTCAGTTCAACTCAATGGTGTTGGGATGCCGCAAACTCGCGGCGGTTGCGCATCGCGCTGTTGTCTTGGAAGGAAACGAAGGCCAGGTCCACCAGCAACGCGACCGACATGCCCACGGCCAGCGTGATCACCATCATCGGCAGATCCAGCACGCTCACGATGTCGAAGCCCGTGGGGATGGCGCGGCGGTTGTCGGTGGTGCAGATGAACTCCGCAGCGCTCATGCCCGTGTAGTGCATCGCGCAGACGGCGATCGCCATCACGAAGGCGGCCGTCACCCGGGTGCTCAGCGCGCGCGTGTTGAACGCCAGCCAGAGCGCCGCGGTGGCCGCCACGAGCGCGATCAGCACCGAGATGCCGACGCGGGCGTAGTCCCATTGGAAATGACCTGCGAAGCGCATGCCGTACATGCCGAGGTAATGCATGACCACCGCACCGAGCCCCAGCGTGGCACCGGCGATGAGCAGGCGCGGCAGGCTGGTGGGGTTGAGCGCGACGAAATGAAAGGCGAAGCCGGAGATGGCGATGGCGGCAACCAGGGAGATCAGCGTCTCCCACACCGAATATCCGAGTCCCACGTCCATGCGCAACGCCAGCATGGCGATGAAGTGCATGGACCACACGCCGATGCCGCCGAGTGCGACGCCCGCGCTGGCGACGCTGAACAGGTAGGCCTGACGGTTCTTGCCGTTGGGGCGCAGGCGGCCAGCCGAGAAAAGCGCGATGAAGGCGCCGATCACCGAAATCACATAAGACAGCACAACGAGATCCATGTTGTAGCTGGTATTGACCACTGTTCCCATATGTCACCTCTCGCAAAAATGTCGAATGAAGGCTCGGCGTTTCGGAGGATCTGCAGGTTGGGGTGACCCGACCGCCCACCCTCTCGATCCGCTTGGACGCCTGAGAGGTTTTTAACAACTGGTTTCGAAAGTAGCTAATAGATTAAGTTGATTGAAATCAAAGGATCGGCTTACCGTTCTTAATTTCGCTTGCTGGATTTTGAAAACTGTGATCTCTGCAAAAAATGCAGCACTGGAACGGCGCAATCCGTGCCGGTACAGGCGTTCATGGGTGATTGGCGACGCAGAAACCGATCAAAAAACTCAAGCAAGTGGACCGGACCGCTGGTCATTTGTCCAAGATCGTCGAGTTTGTAAACAATTGTATTGTTCTATCGACAATCAAGTTGTATTGAGTGGGCTTGCGTACGCGCGTGGGCACGCCTGCGGCGATGCCGCAAATGCGTGCAGGCGTGCTTTGGCGGGCGCGCGGCGCTCATGCGCCGGCAAAAATGATCAGGGCAGCGGGTGTCGGTAGGCGATTTCGCAGAGGGCTTCCCTCAGCGTCTGTGCCTTTTCCTGGCCGAGGAGGCGCGCATAATCGGCCTCGATCTGGTCGATGGCCTCGTGCATCTTCATCATGTACTCCAGCCCCTTGGTGGAGAACTGAACCTTGAAGGCGCGCGCGTCGGAGAGATCCTGGACGCGGGTGACAAGGCCCGTCGACTCGAGATCGCGCACCGCCTTGCCGGCGGCCTGCTTGCTGACCCCCATGCGGCGAGCGAGCTCGGTGCCGCGTGTTCCCTCCAGATCAATGTACGGAAGCATGCCGCCCGCAGCGGGCGGCAGATCCTTGAGTTGATCCCCCATGACGGAGTGCAGTCGGGCGACAAAGTCCTTGCGGGCCAGCAAGAGCATGCGTCCAACGCCGTAGCGGCGTTTTTGTCGCAGCTCGTCCAATTGTTCTTTTGTGTGCATAGTTAAATAATATTATCTTGCATAGAATCTGCAATGGATCGTCATTGATGCGCTAAATTGATAAAAAATGATGACAGTAACAGAGGGTGAGGGTTTATGAGAACAGGTCGGCGGTCAATAGCCGAAGTCATTTTTGCAACGCTTCTGTGCGCGGTCAGCGCCACGTCAGCGCGTGCAGCTCCCGCAGAGGACTTTCCGTCGCAGAGCATTCGCATCGTCGTGCCGTTCCCGCCGGGAGGGAGCACCGACGTGATCGCCCGCATTCTGGCCGAGGGCATGAGCCGGGAACTGGGGCAGTCCGTCGTCGTGGACAACCGCCCCGGTGCGGCGACCAATATAGGATCGGACTATGTAGCCAGGTCCAAGGCGGATGGCTACACGCTGCTGTTCGGCGGCAGTGCATTGATCGTCAACAGCATCTTTGGACCCAGGCCGTCGTTCGACCCCGATGAAGCGCTGACGTCGGTGAGCACCGTGGCCGAGGTGCCGTTCATGCTCGCCACCAGCCCGGAGGCGGCGTTCCGCACGTCGCGCGAATTCGTCGATGCGGCGCGCAGCGAGCCCGGCAAGTATTCGGTCGCCAGCGCGCAACTCGACACCTATGTCGAGCGCTTCAAGATGGCCGCCGGCGTGGATGTGCTGCACGTTCCGTACAAGGGCGGGGCGCAGGCGGTGACGGACACTCTGTCCAGTCAGGTCGATTCGGCGTTCGCGCTTGTGCCCGTCGTGCTGCCGCAGATTCAGGCGGGCAAGCTGCGCGCGCTGGGCATTTCATCGGCCAAGCGCCTGTTGCCGACATTGCCGGAAGTGCCGACCTTCGTGGAAAACGGGGTGAATTTCGTGATGACGGTCTGGTACGGGGTGCAAGCTCCCTCCGAGATCGCGGGAGATCGGCTGGATCTGCTCAACCAGGCGGTGCGCAAGGTGGTCGATGCGGGGGATTTCGCCTCGCGGCTGGCGGAGATGGGCGCGCGGGCGGGAAGCAGCACTCCCAAGGTGATGGACAGATTGTTCCTGCAGCAGCGCACCGATTGGGAAGCGCTCTCCATCACCCACCCCGAACTCGTTCAGAAACCCTGATTTCCGCCCCGGATCGGCGCCGCTTGGCGGCGTCGATGTCGTGCGCTGGTCGTGCCTTCGCCGACCCGCCGCACCAAGGCGCGGGGAGCGACGCGTTCCATAGGGCTCTCAGAGGTGCTTGACCAGCACCTGGCTCTTGCGGTCCCAGTTGTACTTTTTCTTGCGGGCCTCGGGCAGCCAATCGGGATCAACGGGCTGAAAGCCGCGCTTGATGAACCAGTGCATCGTGCGGGTGGTGAGCACGAACAGGGTCTTGAGGCCCATGGCGCGGGCGCGCTGCTCGATGCGCTTGAGCAGCTTTTCGCCGTCGCCCGTGCCCTGGCTCATGGGGGAGACGGTGACGGCCGCCATTTCGGCGGTGCTGGCTTCGGGGTAGGGGTAGAAGGCCGCGCAGCCGAAGATCACTCCGTCGTGCTCGATGACGGTGTAGCTGGAGATATCGCGCTCGATCTCGGTGCGGTCGCGCTTGACGAGCGTGCCATCCTTCTCGAACGGCTCGATCAGCTGGATGATGCCGCCCACGTCGTCGATGGTGGCCTCGCGCAGCTCTTCGAGCTTCTCGTCGATGATCATGGTGCCGATGCCGTCGTGCACGTAGATTTCAAGCAGCAGCGAGCCATCCACCGCGAACGGCAGGATGTGGCTGCGCTCCACGCCGTGTTCGCAGGCGCGCACGCAGTGCTGCAGATAGAAGCCCACGTCGGCGGGCGACTGTGGCGGCGGCAGTTGGGCGAGCAGCAGGCGCGCCGCGGCCAGCGGCAGTTCGGTGTCGATGGGGTTGTCTTCGCTCTCCGGCTCTAGCGGCTTGACGAGAATGCCGGGAATTTCGCTCAGGAACAGCAGCTTGTCGGCGTGCAGCTCAATGGCCACGCGCGTGGCGACTTCTTCCATGGTGAGGTTGAACGCCTCGCCGGTAGGAGAGAAGCCGAACGGCGAGATCAGCACCATGGCCTCGGATTCGAGCGTGCGCTGAATGCCTTCCACGTCGACCTTGCGAACGAGGCCCGAATGCTTGAAGTTGACCCCGTCCACGATGCCCACGGGCCGCGCGGTGAGGAAGTTGCCGGAGATGACGCGCACGCGCGCATCGGCCATTGGCGTATTGGGCAGGCCCTGGCTGAACGCGGCCTCGATCTCGTAGCGCAGCTGACCGGCGGCTTCCTGCGCGCAGTCGAGCGCCACCTCGTCGGTGATGCGGATTCCGTGCGAATACTGCGGCTCGTGGCCCTTGGCGCGCAGTTGCTCGTTGACCTGTGGGCGAAAACCGTGCACCAGCACCAGCTTGACGCCCATGGCCTGGATCAGCGCCAGATCCTGCACGATGCCCTGCAGCTTGCCCGCCGCAATGGCCTCGCCCGTGATGCCCACCACGAAGGTCTGGTGTCGGAACTTGTGGATATAGGGAGCCACGGACCGGAACCAGGGGACAAAGGTGAAATTGAAGACAGCGGACATGTTGTGGACGTTGGCGAGGAGAGGTGCAGCCTGCGTAGCCAGGAAAAAAAGCGAACAAAAAGCGCTTGGTGACTGCAGGAAACCCCGAGCCGCAAGCGCAGTGCGCAGTGTAGCGGCACAGCGCCTGTCCTGTGCACTGCGGGTGTTTCAGATAACCGACATTTTCAAGAGTGGTTTGCGATTCCGGGGAATTGCTCCCCGGAATGCAGGAGGCTGCGCGTTGTCAGCGGTGCCGATTCTGCACGGCCATCGCCAGATTGCCGCCCGAGCCATTGGAGCCGCCCTGCAACCAAGGCTCGACGCGGCCCGATGTGGCGGGTTTGGCCTTGGGGGTGCGCTTGCCGTCGCGCACACGCAGCGCCCAGCGCTCGATGGTGTAGAAGGACAGGGCGGACAGCGCCACCGAAATGATCAGGCCCGCGACCACGACGACCGGCCACGAGAACTCCGCACGCAGATAGCGCACGACCGGATAGTGCCAGAGATAGACGCCATACGAGAGCTTGCCCAGCTTGATCAGCGCGGGCGCGCAGAGCATCTCGTAGACGATGCCCGACTGGCGCTGAACTGCCATCAGCACGACCAGCGCGGCGCACTCCACGATGGTGATGCCCCAGATCATCGCCTGCTGGTTGTCCCAGGCCAATTCCATGAGCAGCGGCACGGCCAGTGGAAACCACATCAGATGCGCGAAGTTCTTTTTGATGTTCTGCGTGAATGCGGGCTTCTCGAGCATCAGCGCCGCCAGCAGAGCGCCGGCGAGCAGGCCCGTAGCGCGGGTATCGAAGCGAAAGAAGATCTCGTAGAACTGCTGACCCTGAAACACCCACATGACGCGCCACGCCCAGGCCATGATCCACAGCAGCAGGATCGAGCGCCAGACCTTGCCGGGCGTCGCGAAGCGCAAAAGCAGCACCAGCAGCGGCGGCCAGACCAGATAGAAATGCTCCTCGACCGAGAGCGACCACATGTGCAGGATGGTGTCCGGGCTGTCGAAGAACGCGATGCCATAGTCCGCCAGATAGAGGATGGAGACCAGCGAGTCGGAGTAGACGTCGGTGAGCTCGGGCCAGATCATCGGAGCAAAGATGCAATAGGCCAGCAGAAACAGCGCGAGCGCCGGCATCAGCCGCCAGAACCGGCGCTTGTAGAAGCGCCAGTAGTCGAGTCGGCCCTTGCTGTTGTATTCGACGAGCAGCAGCGAGGTGATCAGAAAGCCGCTCAGCACGAAGAACAGATCGACGCCGAAGAATGCGCCATCAAACAGCGGCACATGGGCATGCGAGAGCAGCACCAGCAGGATCGCGACGCCACGCAGGCCGTCAAGGGCAGGGTTGTATTGCAGTTTGTATTCGGTTCCGGCCAAAACGAGCACCTCCAGTTCTGAACGACGCGCAGTCATCCCGCTTGTTTATCCAATTTGATCAACCAGTGATCCATTCATGCGTTGTCCTGCTGCCAGGCCCATCATGGGGTCCTGTCGTTCAGGGTTCCCCGCGTGGGTGGTTGGCGCACCGCGCCGCGCGGGAGCGGGCGTCGTCTGGGGGGCTTCAGGCCATTCAGACATGCAGCGCTTCCGCTTCCGCTCCCGACATCCAACATCCGAACTGCCTGGGCCGGCAAATGGAGTGCCGGGGCACGAGTGCAGCTGACGCGTTCAAAAGATTCTTGATCGCATCGGCGAAGGGATGTGGAACCGAAGATGGACGCGCAATGCGCCATCAAGTTCCCCATCAATTGTCCTTGCTGGCAGGAATTTTAGACAAAGACGAAGGGTGCAATTTGCAAAACGCTACCAACTGTCAGGGTGTGTTCGGGGCTGACGACACCGAAAGCGCTGGTTGTGCTTGTGCGAAGATGCCGCCATGCAGTCGCAGCGAGTGGATATCGAGGTCTATGTGCAGACGGCGGATCGGAATGCCGTCGTCGCTTTGCTTCGGCCTGAACTAGGCGAGCTGGAGCTGGAACATGTGCCCGAGCTGGACTTACATATTTACTCAAATCAAACCCTGCACTTGAGCATTTCGGAGAGTGTCGATGGTTTCCTCAGCGTGTGGTTGAGGGCTCGGGGTCGGGCACCATGGCACGACAGCGGCACGCCATGGCCGAACAGCCCGGCGCTCGCGCGTTTCCTGGTGCGGGGCATGGGGTGCATGGTTCGATGCGACCCCGAGGACGACTATCCAGAGGTGCCATCCCTTTCCGACGTCTTTTTGCAGATTGACGCAGACGGCAGGGAAACGTTGTTCACATGGGGTGATTGAAAGAGCGGCGCGGCTCAAAGACCATTGGCCAGCACGTCGAGCGGGAGCGCGTGCCTGCGAGATTCTGGGCGCGAGCCGCGCGACTTTGTGGCGCAGACTCAAGCGGCAGGGATGATGCGGCCAAAAGAGCGTGTTCAAAAAAGAAAGCGGCCCGACTGGCCGCTTCTGTGCTGCTCGGAGCGTGTTGATGTCGCTCAGGGCTTGGCCGTGTGCCAGGTGTTGTTGGCCATGCCGTCGCCGGTTGCGTCGCCGGGCTTGGCATCCTTGGCCCAAGTGTAGAGCGGGCGACCCTTGTAGGCCCACTGCTTGCCGCCGTCGTCACGCGTGACCGTGCTCCAGTCCGCAATGGGTTGGGCGTTGGCAGGGGCGGCCAGCGGGGGCCAGTTGGTGGCGCAGGGGCCGTTGCAGACGCTCTTGCCCGAGCCCACGACGTCCTTGTCGAACACGTACAGCGTCATCTGGTTCGGGCCGACGAGCACGCCGTTCAGCACCGTGGTGGGTGATGATGTGGCGGCCTGAGGTGGCGCAGCGGTCTTGGTCGACGTGGACGAGCAGGCCGCCAGAAAGGACGAGGCGAGCAGGGCGGACAGAAGAATTTTTGTCATGCTTGTGGATTCCTTGCTTGAAAGATTCTTGCCGATGGAACTGGGCAAAAAGACAGTCTCGCCGCTTTCCGGATGGCCGGCTGTAACCTTTGGTGCTGCGGGTGTGTAGGCCGCGGAGTACATGAGTGCATTCGCCATGTTTGGCGAGTGGCGGTGCAAGATGTATGGTGGATGCAATCAACCCGTGAGCCGCGTTTTTCCATCCTTCAGGACACATTCCATGCCCCGCATCATGACTCTCCTCGCGATCATCGGCATTGTTGCCGCCTGCTATTTCACCTGGCGTTTTGGTATGGGCGGTTGAGTGGGGCGCGCGCTTTTTGCCGTCAGCATTTCAAAGGGCCGCTGACGATGCTGCTGATCGCCTGGTAGCTCACAGGGCCCTCGCAGCTCAGCCCCTTGTTGACGGTGGAGTTCACGAGCTTGAGGCTGCTGGAGCCATCCCGGAGCATCAGGGCGTCGCCGATCACGGTGTTGACGAGCTCGACGCTGCGGGCTCCCGAGAACGAGGCCGCGCCGCCTGCGACGCTGCTGTCGACGAACTTGACGTGGTTCGCGCCGCCGGTGATCACGATGCCTTTGTGCAACTGGGCAGCCTGCGCGTCGATGCTTTTCACCTTGTCACCGCTCACGGAGCCGAAGATCGTGGTGTTGCGCAGCACCAGTGACGCTCCTGGCTGGAGGGTCACTGCCCCCTGAATGCTGGCGTTCTCGATCACGCATGAGCTCTCCACGACCACGTCACTGGATATATCCGCGTTCTTGATGCTGCCCCTGCAGGTCTGCGCGGCATGGGCGGTGGAGGTGATGGCTGCAAACAGGTAAAGGGCCAGCGAGGCGCAGCCGATGCCTGATTTGGCGCCTGACGAGCGGTAGGGGTGGTGGTTCATGGCGTTCCTTCGCTGGCGTTGAAATCGTGCGGCTCACAAAAGAATGATGCCGGGCGATTTTGAAGGAATGGCGACAGACCCATGTAAACAGACCAGCAGGGCGGGCCGATGTTCCATGCGGGGCAGATGGGATGGGTGCGGCTGGAGGAACGGCTGCGTGCGTTTGCGGCGGATACGACGCTCGCGCCATCGTTCTGGGTGACGGTATGAGTTTTGAAATCCATTCAACGCTTGCAGAGGCTGAATGACGATTTCCCGTCGGTTGCATTTCTGAGAAGAATCCCGCCGAGCTCCAGCTGGCTGAGCGTGCGCTGCACCGTCGCCATGCTGATGCGGATTCCCGCGTGCAGCAAGGCTGTGTAGACCTCGACGATGTTCATCGAGTTGAATGGATTGGCGATGAACAGGCGCAGCACCTGAATGCGCGACAGCGTGGGGCGCAGATTGGCTTCGTTCAGTACATGGCTGAAGGGCTGGTCGAGCGGTGATTTCGGGAGGCCTGTGTGGTCTTGGATGATGGCGTGTCGCATCGGCTCTCTGTTTATCTCTCTATCTATCTCTCTGCTCAGGCCTGTGCCCACATGCGCAGCAGGTTGTGATAAGTGCCCGACAGCGGCGCCAGGCTTGTGTCGCCGGGGTGGCGCTGGGTGAGCGACTGGATCTGCTGGTCCAGGTCGAACAGCACGCGGCGCTTCTCATCGGACGCGATGAGGCTGTGTGTCCAGAAAAAGCTGCCGTAGCGCGTGCCGCGCGTCACCGGGTTCACGCGATGCAGGCTGGTGCCGGGGTAGACGATGGCGTCACCCGCAGGCAGCTTCACGCTCTGGTGGCCGAAGGTGTCTTCGACAATCAGCTCGCCACCTTCGTATTCGTCGGGATCGCTCAGAAACACCGTGGTGGACACATCGGTACGCACTTTGATCGCCGTGCCCGGGATGTTGAAAAACGCGTTGTCGATATGGTTGCCGTAGGTGCCTCCGCCCTCGTAGCGGTTGAAGCGCGGCGGCAGCACCTTGAGGGGAAGGGCGGCCGACATGAACAGCGGGTTCTGCCCCAGCCGGTCGAGAATGTGGTTGCCGATGGTCTGCGCGACCGGGCTGTCCACTGGCAACTGCAGATTGGCCTTGACCTCCACGGCGAGACTGCCTGCCGTGGCGCGGCCGTCCTGCCACTGGGCCTCTTCGAGCGTCTTGCGGCAATGCCTTACCTCGTCGGGAGATAGAAGAGCTGGAATGCGAAGCATCATGGGGTGATGACTTTCTTTGGTTCTTTACGGGATCCACGACGCTGCCTTTGGCAGCGATTGGTCAATCGCTTGGAAGCGGCGAACTGGGCCATATCGCGTCGTTGCGAAGCCTTGCCGTACGCTTGTACTGATCTGCGGCTTCGACGCCTAGCGCTATGGCCCATTTTGCCGTTGCGGTGCTTGTTCGAACGCTCTGTGCGCTTCGTTGGCCCGCTCCTGAATTCGGAGATTCCGGATGAACTGTGTTGGTGTGAATTCCCTCGCTGCGAACTGGCCGCTGCGAGGGATGGCTCCGCGCGTCAGTAGGTGAACTTCAGCGAAGCCACGGCCGAGCGGCCGGCGGCGATGGTGGCGTAGTGCGGGGAGCGCACGCCGCTGTAGTAGACCTTGTCGCCGAGGTTGTAGGCGTTGAGCTGCAGGGTCAGGTTGTGGTCGATCTGGTAGGACACCATCGCGTCGAACCGTGCATAACCGGCCGCGCCCTTGGTGACGATGCCGCCGTCCGCCGTCGAGACCGCATAGCCTTGGTTCACGCTGCTCTGCGCGTAGATGCCGAGACCCAGAGTGAGCTTCTGCATGGGCTTGTAGGTGGTCCAGATGCTGGCGCTGTGCTTGGGGGTGTTGATGAACGGCAGGCCGTTGGCGACGTTGCCCACACCCATGTCCTTCTGCTCGCTGTCCATGAAGGTGTAGCCGCCGAACACGCTGAGGCCCGGCATCACGTTGCCCGAGAAGCCCAGTTCGACGCCGTTGACCACCTTGTTGCCACCCATGTAGGTCACGCCGTTTTCGGTGATGCGGACGTTGGTGACGTCATTGCGGAAAAGGGCTGCGGTCAGCGCCAGGCGCTTGTCGAGGACGTCCCACTTGGTGCCCAGTTCGATGGCGCGCGTCTTCTCGGGCTTGAGGTCGGCGAGCGCGTCGGTGGTGATGGTCAGGTCTTCCGTGCCGTTGCCAAGCGACGAACCACCGGGGCGCGACGAGGTGCCGATGCTCGCGTAGATGCTGCCGTTGGGCGCGGGCTTGTAGAGCACGCCGAGCTGGTAGTTGGCGAGCGTGTCGCTGCGGCTGATGTCGTAGGTGGACGAAGTCGAGCTGACCTTGTAGTGATCGACGCGCAGACCGGCGTTGAGCGACCACTGGTCATTGAACTTCATCGTGTCGAAGCCGTAGAGTGCGACCGTGTCGATCTTGTTCTTGGTCGGCACGGTGGGCAGTGACCAGGCGTAGTCCCATGCGGCCGAGCTGTCCGGGTCGGTGAGCGACGCGCACCAGGTGCTCACCGCCGTGCAGTTGGTCGTGCTCGAATCCTGGATGGCGGTCGAGCGCACGTCGGACTTTTCCTTCGACAGCTCAAGACCCAGCGAGAAACTGTGGCCCACGCTACCGGTCTGTGCCTTGCCGGTGAACTCCGACACGTTCTGCAGCGTAGTCACCTCGTTGAGCCGCGCGTTGCCACGGCGCCAGACATAGCCCGGGTCCTTGGCGACGTTGCCTTTGCTGTCGTCGGGCTGGGTCCAGACATAGTCCTGCTTGGAGCGGCTGTAGCGCAGGCTGTTGCGGAACTTGTTGGTGTCGTTGAACTTGTGTTCGATGGTGCCGGTGAGCAGGTCGCTCTTTTCCTTCTCGTAGTCGCGCCCGGTCAGCCCATACCAGTTGTCTCGGTTGCCGCCGTACGTGGGCCGCACCACGCTGCCGCCCGGCAGACTGGCCATGGCGCTGTTCGAATACAGGTAGGGCACACCGCCATCGGGCACGTTGTCGGTCTGCAGATGCTGCCACGCGAGCGAAACCTCGGTGGGCGTGCCAAGGCCGAACGTCACCGAAGGTGCAATGCCCCAGCGCTGGTTGCTCGGGCCGTTGCGGCCGGGCACGTCGGCGTCGTGCGCCATCGCATTCAGGCGCACTGCAACGCCTTCGCTCACCACCCGATTCACATCGACGGTGGCGCGCTTGTAGTTGTCGGTGCCCAGACCCACATCACCCGAGATGAAGTTGCTGGCCTGCGCCTTCTTGGTCACCAGATTGATCGAACCACCCGCGCCACCACGGCCCGCATAGGCCGAATCGGCGCCCTTGATCACTTCGACTGATTCCAGATTGAACACCTCGCGCGTGCCCGCAGCGATGTCGCGCATGCCGTCGACAAACGTGCTCGACTGCGCATCCATGCCGCGAATGAACGGCTGATCCCCCGACGGGCTGCCGCCCTCGCCATTGCCGAACGTGATGCCCGGCGATGACCGCAGCGCCTCCTGCAGGCTGGTCGCGCCGGTCTGCTTGATGACCTCTTCATTGATGATCTGCACCGTCTTCGGCGTATCGAGCAGTGGCGCCGTGAACTTGACCGAAGAGGCCGCATCGGCCTTGACCGGCACTTCTACCGAAGACTTCACCGTCACCGTATCCAGCGCGCGAGGCGCCGTCTGCGCATGAACCGCCGCACTCGTCAGGCACAGGCCGACGGCCCATGACAACTGAGAGAGGCTGGCCGGTGGACGTGTTTGTTGGACTTTATTCATATCACTTTCCGTTGAACCAACTTCTCATTGTTAATAGAAATGAGTTGTATTTATTTCTGTTGCGTAAAGTAACGGGAAAGCGGTATGTAAAGTTCGTTGACTGTTGCGTGGAGGATGCGGGGAGACGATGAAACTGCCGCGTTGGTGCGGGTCGTGGGGATGCGTCGTGAAAGGTGGCGGCGATGAGCCAGTTTGCGATTCTGGTTGAAGAGCGCTTTACGACAGGTGGACGCTAGATTCGATGGCGGCTTCGCCGCGCCGTTATCTTCTGCAAAGGCTTAGCACACAGAAATTCGGTCAGTCCCGAGCGCATTCGAGCGACTGCTGTCCTTCGGCCTTTGTGGCAGAACTCTCGCTGGTAGCCACTTACCACTCACTCACTTGCTCGACCCATGCTCGGACGACCGGGCGGTTAGAGAGTCGCTGCGGCCCTTCGCAAAGGACTGACGCTGGCAGAACATTTCGCCGCCGGAAGACCGCTGCGGAGGTCGCCAGAGTCGCGCAACCGATCCAACTTCGACATTCAGCATGCCAATTGAGTGACTAGCAGTCGTCGTTCGATTCATGGGCCGAAATGGCAAGTCGTCTCTCTGCACTGAACTGTTGCATGCTCTTAAGTATTCATGTACATTGTTAAGTAAATAATGTATTTAATTTACTTAAAAAATGGAGCCGGCATGAAATCATCTTCGCTCGTCGAACTCGCACTGTCTGCTCAAGGCTGCACTCAAAAGGAGCTTGCCCTTCGGTTGCGGGTTTCGCCGGCACAAATTAGCAAGTGGAAGAAAGGCGAGCACATTTCATATGAAATGAGCAATAAGTTGAGTGAACTGGCTGGCCTGCGCGATCTGGATCCGGACGTTGTCTTACTTGCTGGCTCCACAGAAGACGCTAAGAAATGGGTACAACTTATCCGCTACCTTGCTGAGCTCTCCGAATTCAGCGCGGAGACCGGCTACAACACGGCGCCATTGGTTGAAGATCTGGATGACGACAATTGCTGTCTGTTCTGGAACACCTTTCATGTGCTCCAAGAAATGGGAGTCAATATTCCTCGACCCTTTCCCAAAGAGTTGGAGACTTGTCTGGCCAATGACGATGATGAGCACGAAGCCATTTGGGGTAACGAGATAGCTTCGCTCATCTATGACATGTTTAAGTCACTCACAAACGTGTATGGATTTTACGCAGCGTTCGTGTCAGATTTGGTCTTCGACGAGGAGTTGGATCTTGCTGGCACCCCTGCTTGGGAACTTGATCATGCACTACTCAGTCTGGCCGCATCGAAGCTGGATCTGGACGAGGACAAATTTCCCGGCTTTCCACGTTTCAAGAACAAGGTTGAGCATGAGGTCGCTGGAATGGTCACGTATCTGAAGGAGCGTGCATTTCGAGCCAGTATCCCTTTGAGAGCCGAGCTGATGGATCTGGTTTTCGATTCCCACAACGAGTTGGGTCAGGCTGCGGAGGCGCATAGCTTTGGCATTGACCAAAGCCACCTTCATCCTGACATTTACATGAACGAGCTACTCACTGGCATTCGTGTGATTCATCAAGTGCTGCCGGCGATCATGAAAAAGCTCGGCATTGAAGACGAGTTCGAGCTTGATATTTCCGAACTCCGACTCGGTAGATAGCAGTTGAAAAGCCCCGCTATTTCTGGCGAGGTGAACAGCCCCGGGTTTTGAGGATGCTCCAACACGAGAGAAGATGGAGCTATGAACAAGTCACCGAAGTTCTCCCCGGAAGTGCGCGAACGCGCAGTCCGCCTGGTGCAGGAGTGCCGCTCCAGCTATTCATCGTTATGGGCGGCCTGTGAATCCATTGCGCCCAAGATTGGTTGCAGCGTCACCACGTTGAACAGTTGGGTCCAGCGTGTTGAGATTGACGCAGGACAGCGTCCTGGCTTGACCACAGATGAGCGTGAACATCTCAGGCAACTCGAGCGCGAAGTCAAGGAGCTGCGTCGGGCCAACGACATTCTGAAGGCTGCGAGCGCTTTTTTCGCCCAGGCGGAGCTCGACCGTCGCATCAAGAGTTGATTGACTTCGTCGACAGGTATCGAGGTGCCTATGGGGTCGAGCCAATTTGCAGGCTGCTGCAGATTGCCCCGTCGGGCTACAGGTGCAGGGTTCAGCAAAGAGCCTGCCCCTGGCTGCGCTGCAAGCGCAGCCAATCCGATGCCGAGCACTGTAGCGATATTCAACGTGTCTGGCATGCCAATTGGCAGGTCTACGGGGTCGTCAAAGTCTGCAAGCAGATGCACCGAGAGGGCTTGCCAATTGCCCGCTGTACCGTGCAACGCCTGATGCGAAGGCTTGGGCTGCAAGGAGCGCGCAGAGGCAAGAAGTTCCGAACCACTCTGCCCGATGCAGCCCGGCCATGTCCACTGGACTTGGTCAATCGCCAGTTCAAAGCACAGCGCCCAGACCAGCTTTGGGTGTCTGACTTCACCTATGTCTCGACATGGCAAGGCCAGATGTTTGTGGCTTTTGTGATTGACGTCTATGCCCGCCGGATTGTGGGTTGGCGAGTCAGCAACCACATGCGGACCGATTTTGTGATGGATGCATTGGAGCAAGCGCTGCACGCAAGACAGCCGCAGCAAGAGTCCCGACTGATTCACCACTCGGACAGAGGTAGTCAATACGTTTCAGTGCGCTATACCGAGCGTTTGGCAGAAGCGGGGCTCATGCCATCTGTAGGCAGCACAGGTGATTCCTACGATAACGCCCTGGCGGAGACTATCAACGGCTTGTACAAAACGGAGGTCATCTACAAACGTGGGCCGTGGAAAACGCGTGAATCACTGGAGCTGGCAACGCTGCAGTGGCTGCATTGGTTTAACCACACCAGACTACTGGAGCCCATAGGGCATATACCGCCGGCAGAAGCTGGGGCAAACTACTGGCGGCAGCGAGCTGCAAAACCTGTGCAGGCTGACGCCTGTACTTCAACAATCTAGCCTCCACCAAACTCGGTGTGATTCATTAAGCGACCGCGTGGCTTGTGTTGTCAATTGCCGAGTTTAAGACGAATACGCGTAGGTGAACCGGCAAAAAAGTGGTGAATCCACGCTTCCGTCAATCTCCGGCCTGCACCACCAGCGACTTCCCCCGCCAATCCATCCCTTGCTGTTGTGCCAGCCGGTTGAGATGTTCATGTAGTGCAGGGTCCACCACTGGCCGCAGCTTGCCTCTCGGCCCTTGCCGGAAATAGATCTTGCCCGACTCTGCGAAGGCATCGGTCAGATAGACGCGCCGTCCTGCCGCGTCCTGCGAGCGGACGAGCAGGCCCAGTGACTCCAGCTCGGTGATCGTGCGGTAGACGGTGCTGATGGCGGCGGGGAAGCCTCGGGCGGGGAGGGCGTCGAGCAGTTGTTCGGCGCCTATGCCTGCGGGCTCCATCGACGCGACGATCTGGTAGACCGCGATGCGGGGGATGGTGGGGCGCATGCCTGCGTTGCGCAGGCTCTGGATCACGGCTGTCGTCGCGGCTGAGCTCATGTCCATCTTTTCGGATGGGGTGGATGGGCTCGCAGCGTTTGTTGACTCCAGCGGGGCGGGGCCCGTGTCTTCGGGCTGCGCGCTGAGTGAGATGCGGGCGAAGCGGACGGGCTTGCGGAGGGGCGTCGCCGATTGGATTCTGCGCTGCATCACCATCACTCCTTGTGACCCATTGAAGTCATGTCACCGATCCATACCTGTGCGCGATGAATCGGATTGGCGCGCGGTGCTTTTCGCGGCGTGGCTGGGGATGTCTCGGTTCGGTTCATGTCGCAAGGATTCGGGTGAAAGCGCGCTTGTTCGCCGAGTGTTTTGTCACTCGGAAAATAAAAACAATTCGCAATTGCGATTATGGAGAATCAAGTAGTACTGTCAAGTGCTACTGAGGTGCGAAGCGAGGACGTCGCAGACTAGCGTTGGGCTGCCGATTCATCAATGTAGAAGATATGTGGAATACAGAAAGGTCGGCTGTGACGAGCCCATTGCCAATCAGTGGTAGCCAGTGGTACTACTGGTCGAAGTGTTGGGCGGTTTTCTTCGCATCATGCGTTTCCCGTGACGCATGAAACTGGCGCGCCCCAAGCGAGGGCAGCCGCGAAGCGCCTCAGGGAGGCGTTGTCTTGTTCACTCGGGCGCTGCGCACGCCGCTGATCTGGCCGCGCACGACCTTCCAGAAATTCTGTGTGCCATCCACGAGGCGCCAGGCGTTGGAGCGGTGGGCGAGCACGCCTACTTCGGGCAGTACGTCGCGCAGGCTTTTGAGGCCGAGGATCTTGAGGTACTTGCGGATGGTGTTGGGGCTGTGGATCAGCAGCATCACGCGCCAGCCGTAGTGCCGGCCCAGCATCAGCATGCCGATGGCGCTTTCGAGCTCGTCGAGGTCGCCGTTGAATTCGTCCACGGCGCGGTCGACGATGGCCAGCAGGTCTTTTTCGTTCATGACGCGCGCAGCTTGGCTTCGGATGCCGTATGTAAAGAGGAAGAAATTTTCATGCGCCGCGTGGGATCGACCGCCGTCGGTGTAGTGATAATGAGAAGCATTATTCTAGTTCTTGCTGCAGAGGGGCCCGTGTTTGATTCGTTTGTCGTTGTTTTGCGTGAGCTCGCCGAGCTCATTCTGATCATCTATGCGCTGGTGGCGGCGCTGCGTGCGGGTCAGGGCGAGCGGCTGATTCCGTGGGTGACGGCCGGCACGCTGGCTGGGTTGGGACTTGCGGCCGTGCTGTGCAGTTGGCTGCTGTCGGATGCGGTCGATCCGCAGTGGACCGCAGGGCTCACGCTGGTGCTTGCGCTCGGCGTGATCGTGATGGTCTGCACGCTGCTGGCGACGGCGCACGCGATTGAGGAGCGGGTGCGGGGCTTCGTCGAGCGCTACTCGGGTCTGGTGGTCGCGCCGTTGGTCGTGCTGGTCTTTGCGCTGATCGCCGCGCTGCGCGAGGGCCTGGAAGCCGGGCTGTTTCTGCGCATGGTGGTCCGCAGGGGCGATGCGTCCGAAGCGCTGGTTGGCGCGCTGCTGGCCATCGCCTGCGCGGTGCTGCTGACGGGGGCGTCACGCCGCATCGGCGTGCGCGTGGGAGCGCTTGCCGCGTTCCGCGCGTCGGCGTTGCTGCTGTCGTTGCTGGCGATCCAGATGGTGCTCGGCGCGATTCAGGAAGTGCTGCACGCGCCCGGCGCAGATCCGGCGCTCGGTCAGGCGCTTGCGCCCATCTTGCCCGAGGGCGCCTGGTATGCGTGGACCTGTACCGCGCTGATGCTGATCCCGTTGCTGTACCTGCTCAAGGGCTGGTGGTCGGGTGCGGCGCGTGCGGGCGCTGGATGGCGGTGATGGTCTAGGCGCTGTCCGGCACGCGTCGCAGCAGAAAATCCAGAAACACCCGCGTCTTCATCGGCAGATGCGTGCGATGCGGGTAGTACGCGTAAAAGCCCGGGAAGCTTGAGCGGTAAGGAATCAGCACCTCCACCAGTTCGCCGCTCGTGAGCGCGGGCAGCAGTGACTCGCGCCAGCCGATGAGCAGGCCCAGGCCGTCCCGGGCCGCTTGCAGCGCGGTGCCCCAGTGGTTGACGGTGAGCGGCCCATGCACCGCGCGTTCCGTGAGTTTTCCGTCGATGACGAACTCCCATTTGTAGATGCCGCCGCTGCTGCTCATGCGGTAGTTGATGCACTGGTGGTGCCGCGCGAGCTCGTCGGGGTGCTGCGGGGTTCCGCGGGCTCTGAGGTAGGCGGGCGAGGCGGCGCAGCTCATGACCATCTCGTCGGTGAGCCGCACGGCGACCATGTCGCCTTCGAGCGATTCGCCGTTGCGGATGCCCAGGTCGAAGCCATCGCGCACGATGTCGACGAAGCCGTCGTCATAGACCAGCTCGAGATGGATGTGCGGATGCAGCGCGAAGAACTCGGCCAGCATGGGCTCCACCAGCACGCGACCGGCGGGGTGGGAGATGGTCAGGCGCAGTGTGCCGCCCTCGACTCCGGCGCTGAACTGGAGGTCTTCGGTCGCCTCGCGCAGATGGGCAAGGGCCGGGGTGACGCGCTCCAGATACTCGCGGCCCGCCTCGGTGAGGTTCACGCTGCGGGTGGTGCGGTCGAACAGTCGCACTTTGAGGCGGGTTTCCAGCTTCTTGATGGTCTGGGACAGCGCTGCGGGCGTGACGCCGAGCGCGTGCGCGGCGTAGGTCAGGCTGCGGTGCTGCGCTACCTGCTCGAAGGCAGCCAATGAGGCGAGGATTTCGGGCTTCATGGTGGCGATTGTTAAGCAGAACTTAATAACTTAGATAGATTGCGTGGCTTTTTCTTTGGCTTGGGCTGTTGCACACTGCTTGCGGCCCATGCTTTGCATGGCGCGCGCGAGAATGCGTGCAAGAACAACACCACCACCACGATTGAACCGCTCCATGACCGTCAAATTCACCCTCAACGGCAAGCCGACATCGGTCGATGTCGATCCCGCGACCCCCATTCTCTGGACGCTGCGCGACTCGCTCGGCATGACCGGCACCAAGTTCGGCTGCGGCATGGCGCTGTGCGGCGCGTGCACCGTGCACCTGAACGGCCAGGCCATCCGCTCGTGCATCACGCCGGTGTCGGCGGCCGAGGGCCAGAAGATCACCACCATCGAGGCGCAGGCCGCAGACAAGGTGGGCAAGGCCGTCGAGGACGCCTGGGTGCGCAACGACGTGGCGCAGTGCGGCTACTGCCAGAGCGGCCAGATCATGAGCGCCACCGCGTTGCTCCAGAGCAACCGCGCGCCGAGCGATGCGGACATCGACGCCGCGATGGCGGGCAACATCTGCCGCTGCGGTACCTATGTGCGCATTCGCGCGGCGATCCACGACGCCGCGAAGACGCTGGCCTGAACGGACGGAGAACCCACATGCACATTCCCCAACACGTTCTTGCCGACATGCCGCAGGGTCTGCGTTCGCTGGCCGTTGAGGCCACTCCTTCTGCTGAAAGCGCGGGCCTGGAGCGCCGCAGCTTTCTCAAGCTCGCCACGGCCTCGGGCTTCGCGCTGGGCGCGTTTCCCATGGCCGCGCTGGCCAAGGGCGAGGGCGATGCACCCGTCGCCGCCAATGCGCTGAAGCCGACGCAGCAACCCGCCGCATTCGTGAAGATTGACCGTGACGGCATCGTCACCGTCACCATCAACCGGCTCGATTTCGGGCAGGGTGTGCAGACCGGCCTGCCGATGGTGCTCGCCGAGGAGCTAGACGCCGACTGGTCCAAGGTGCGCAGCGTGCATGGCAATGCCGATCCTGCGTATGCCGATCCGTTCATGGGTTTTCACCTCACGGGCGGCTCCACCTCGATCAAGAATTCGTACACGCAATACCGCGAGCTCGGTGCCCGCACCCGCGCCATGCTGGTGGCGGCCGCCGCCAAGCGCTGGGGCGTGGATGCGCAGTCGCTGCGCACGCAGGCCGGTCAGGTGATCGGTCCGCGCGGCAAGAAGCTCGGCTACGGTGAGTTGGCCGATGCGGCGATGGCGCTGCCCGTGCCGCAGCAGGTGGTGCTCAAGGACGCCAAGGATTTCCGCATCATCGGCAAGGCCACGGGCCGCATTGACGCGCGCGCCAAGTCGAGCGGCAACCAGGCCTACGGCATCGACATGCAACTGCCCGGCATGCTCACTGCCGTGGTGCTGCACCCGCCGGTCTACGGCAGCAAGGTGCTGTCGGTGGATGGTGCCGCGGCCAAGGCCATCAAGGGTGTGCGCGCCGTGCTGCGCGTGCCGAGCGTGCTGGGGGGCGAGGTGGTCGCCGTGGTGGCCAATGGTTACTGGGCGGCCAAGCAGGGGCGTGAGGCGCTGAAGGTCGAATGGGACAGCGCGTCCGTCGGCAAGGTGGACTCGACCCAGCAGCTTGCGCAATACCGCGAGCTGGCGAAGAAGCCCGGCGCGATCAAGTTCGATGCCGATGTTTCCAAACTCGGTGGCGCGGCGCGGAAGATCAGCGCGGAATACGTGTTCCCGTATCTCGCCCACACGCCGATGGAGCCGCTGAACTGCACCGTGCGCATCACCGGCACGGGCGCCAATGCCAAGGCCGAGCTGTGGCTGGGCACGCAGGCACCAGGCTGGGAGGTGGCGACGGCGGCGCGCGTGCTCGGTCTGCAGCCGCAGAATGTGCGCGTCAACGTGCAGATGGCCGGTGGCGGCTTCGGCCGCCGCGCCACGCCGTCAAGCGACTACGTGGCCGAGGCCTGCCACATCGCCATGGCTACGCGTGCGGCGGGCATCGATGCGCCGGTGCGCCTGATCTGGAGCCGCGAAGACGATGTGAAAGGCGGCTACTACCGTCCCATGCATGTGCACCGCGCCGAGATCGGGCTTGATGAGAAGGGGCAGGTCGTCGCGTGGGATCACGTGATCGTCGGCCAGTCGCTTGCCAAAGGTACGGCTTTCGAAGGCTTCATGGTCAAGGACGGCGTGGACACTACCACGGTCGAAGGTATGAAGGCCCCCTACGACGTGCCGATGCGCCTGTCGGCGCACCACCCGGTGCTCAACGCGCCAGTGCTCTGGTGGCGCAGCGTGGGCTCCACCCACACGGCCTACGTGATGGAGACGCTGATCGACGAGATCGCCCGCGCGGCCAAGCAGGACCCGGTCGAGTTCCGCCTGAGCCAGTTCGGCGACAAGCATCCGCGCCACACGGCAGCGCTGCAACTGGCGGTCGAGAAATCGGGCTACGGCAAGCGCCAGCTCGAGGCCGGCCGTGCTTGGGGTGTGGCGGTGCATGAGTCGTTCGACTCGATCGTCGCCTATGTCGTCGAGGCCTCGGTGAAGGACGGCAGTCCCAAGCTGCACAAGGTGACCGCAGGCGTGCACTGCAACCTCGCCGTCAATCCGCGCGGCGTGGAAGCGCAGGTGCAGGGCGGGGCGCTGATGGGCCTTGGCATGTGCATTCCCGGCGCGGCCATCACCTTCAAGGACGGCCAGGTCGAGCAGAGCAACTTCGGCGACTACGTCGTTCCGCGCCTGACCGACATGCCCGAGATCGCCGTGCACATCGTGCCCAGCGCCGACGCTCCCACCGGCATGGGCGAGCCGGGCGTGCCGCCGCTCGCACCCGCGTTCGCGAACGCGATTGCACAGATCACCGGCAAGGTGCCGCGCGAACTGCCGTTCAAGCTGTCGTGACCTGAAAACCAAGGCCATTGCGCAACCTCTTCTGGCGAAGGAGGGGGCTGCGCTTTGTCGCCCCGGTCGATGGGGCCGCGCGGAAATTCGCTGAACATGGGCATCCTCGTTTATCTGCAACCGATTTCTCTGTCGGAGCCAGACTCTGTGAAGTTGCGTCGCGAAAATTCTTGATGCAAAAAAGCCTTCCAAATCAAAGACTTGGAAGGCTTGCTTGTTGGTGGGCGATACATGGATCGAACATGTGACCCCTGCCGTGTGAAGGCAGTGCTCTACCGCTGAGCTAATCGCCCGATGCCGCAATCTGCAACTCTGAAGAGCGCCGATCGGGACAACGAAAATGGTGGGTGATACATGGATCGAACATGTGACCCCTGCCGTGTGAAGGCAGTGCTCTACCGCTGAGCTAATCACCCGTTTAGCGCTGCGTCGTTTGCGCTAAGCCATCGATTATAGCGCATGTATTTCGCATGAAAAATCAAACGGGGAAATTTTTCGTTGGCGCATCGGATTCAATGCTGAGGCACCGAGGACCGCAGTCGCGCGCGCTCATGTTTGACCATCAACTCCACATAGCGCTCGGGATTGATCCAGCGCTCCTGTGTGAGATAGGTGTCGTGAAAGCGTTTGAATTCCCAGCTCTCCTCGAAGCTCAGCCCGATGAAGACCAGACGGCCGAAGCAGTCGTGCTCGAGGGCGCCGATGTCACCGAAGTAGGCCAGTTCATCCTTGGTCAAATCCATAGTGTCAAAGTCGCTGTGCCGATGGGTTGCGGCGCAGCGGGACGAAGTGTCGCGCAAGCCGGGCTGGATGCATGATTGTTATCTAATTGTCAATTAAAGATGGGCGATTATCGGATCGGGTGCGTGAAAAATTTGGGCTTGGAGGGTGATTCCGGTTCATGGAACGAGTGCTCGGGCCGCGTGTGCGGATGAGCGGAGTTGGCATGACAAAGGCCTGCATGAAGCAGGCCTTGAGGGGAATGGGCGCAGTGGGTGCTGCTGATGATCAGACCGTCGCGCCAGCAAGGTTGCCCGAGTGCATGGCGCCTTCGATATACCCGACGGCGCTGCTGTCACCCAGTTGGCGCACTGGCACCTTGGTGAGCGCGGCAATCGCTTCGGCCACGCTGGCGTCTGGTTGGGCACCAAGCGCGATGATGACCGAGTCGGCTGGCGTGTTCTGCTCGGCACCGGACTTGTCCGTCCAGATCACTTCCTTTTTGGTGATGCGCTGGACTTGTGCGAGCAACT
Source organism: Diaphorobacter caeni (assembly GCF_015354245.1). GTDB lineage: Bacteria > Pseudomonadota > Gammaproteobacteria > Burkholderiales > Burkholderiaceae_C > Diaphorobacter_A > Diaphorobacter_A caeni. Next base: position 189,839 of record NZ_JADKYZ010000003.1, on the reverse strand, counting down.
GCAGTTTGCCGTGCGCCTTCACCGCTTCGACCACGCGCCAGCGGCGCACGATGGACAGTTCGGTGCCGGGATGCGTGCCAGGTTCGAGCACGGTGACCTCGCGGCCGCGGTCGAGGAGGAATTCGGCCAGCTCAAGTCCCACGAGGCCGCCGCCGATGATGGTCACCCGTTTGCCGAGCGGCATCCACAACTTGGAGAGGCCCTGTATGGCATTTTTGCTGTCGGTCACGCCGAGCATGCCGCCGGCCTTGAACAGCGCGCGCTCGGTCAGGCTCAGCTTGGCCTTGGCGATCTCTTCCGCGCGGTCGCCGGTCATCAGGCGGCGCAGCTCGTCGCCGCTCCACACATGGTTCTGCTCTGCGCCTTCGATGGCTGGCGCTGCGCGCATGGCACCGGTGCCGACGAAGATCTCGTCGGGCTGGAGCACATCGATCAGCGCGGCATCGACCGTGGTGCTCAGTCGCACATCAATGTTAGGGTGCTCCATCTGGCGGGCCAGATAGTCGAGCAGACGGCCGTTCTCGGGGTAGGCGAGGGCCGCGAAGAACAGAGTGCCGCCAAGGCGGTCGCTGCGCTCGACCAGCGTTACGCGGTGACCCCGCAGCGCGGCCACGCGCGCAGCCTCCATGCCGGAGGGGCCGCCGCCGACCACGAGCACGTGGCGTGGCTTGGCCGCGAACTGGATCGGCGCTTCGGTTTCGCGACCCACGCGCGCATTGACTGCACACTTGATGCCGTGATTGATGAAGATCTCGCTCACGCAGGCATAGCAGTAGATGCACGGGCGCACGTCCTGGGCCGCGTTGGCGGAGAGCTTGTTGGCCAGCTCGGATTCGGCCAGCAGTTTTCGGCCCATGGCGACGAAGTCGATCTCGCCCTTGTTCACCGCGTCGGTGGCGTCGTCGATCTCCCAGCGACCGGCGGAGATGATCGGCAGCTTCACCGCCTTCTTGTACTGCGCGGCGAAGTTGCGATACGCGTTCTGCTTCTGCGGGATCGGCGCATCGGTGAAGGCCGAGCCGGTGGGCATGCGCGCGTAGGCCGACACGCTGATCGCATCGACCACACCGAGCTCCTCGCAGAGCTTGGCGGTCTTGATGGCCTCGTCCATGGTGATGCCGCCCGGCGTGTGCATCTCTTCGGCATCAAGGCGCACCCAGACAGCGAAGTCAGGCCCCACGCGACGGCGCACTTCGGTCAGCACCTCGCGCAGCAGGCGCGTGCGGTTCTCCCAGCTGCCGCCGTATTCGTCGGTGCGGCTGTTGAAGAACGGCGAAAGAAAGTTCGCGATCATGTAGTTGTGCGCGCAATGCACTTCAACCCCGTCGAAACCGGCCTTCTGCGCGCGCACGGCGGCGGCGGCGAACCACTCGATCATCTGCGCGATGTCCGCATGGTCCATCACGCGATAGCGTTCGGGGTGCGGGCCCACACCGATGAAGGTCGAGAACTCCTTGGGCGTGATGGTGCGCATCGACTCGGCCACCGGCGCGGCGGGCGGCAGCGACGACACCCACATCTCACGTCCGCAGCTGCGGTCGTAGGCGGCGACCTTGCCGCTGTGGTTGATCTGAATGCCGATCTTGCCGCCGTGTGCATGCACGCGGCGCGCGACCTCGGCCAGACCCGGAATGAAATCATCGTTGGAGATGCCCAGCTGGTGCGGCTCGCTCGTGCCGCTGGGCCATGAAATCGCCGTCGTCCCCATGATGACCAGCCCGGTGCCACCGGCCGCGCGCTCTTCGTAGAATGCCTGCGTGCGCTCTCCGCAGATGCCGTCGCTGCCGCCGAAGTTCTCCCCCATGGGCGCCATGACGATGCGGTTTTTCAGTTCCATTGAACCGATGCGACCGGGTTGCAGAAGGGATGCGTGAGGGTTGTTGCTCATCGGGTTGTCGTCCTTGCTTGGCTTGTTTGTTTGACTGTCTGTTGTGCGTTCGACTGGCTGTCCGGCTGAGGTGACCTGATCGCAGCGCAGTGTAGAGAGCGTCACCATAAATTTCCACCGGGGTAACTACATCGTCCGTTTGTAGGTGGTCGCGACTGGCGGCTTGGGTTTTGATGTGCGCTATACAGTCATCAGTACCCATCAGGAAACTTCGAAACATGCCAACCACCATCATGAGCGGCTGCGCCACCGGCATCGGCGCGGCAGCCCGCAAGGCGCTGGAAGCCGCCGGCCACAAGGTCATCGGCATCGACATCCGCGACGCGGAAATCATCGCCGACCTCTCCACGCAAGAAGGCCGCAAACAAGCCATCGACGCCGCGCTGACCGCCTGCCGTGGCGTGCTCGACGGTCTGGTGCTCTGCGCAGGTCTGGGCACCCACGTGCGTCCCGCCGGCAAGATTGCCTCGGTCAACTATTTCGGCGCGGTCGAATTGCTCGATGGCCTGTTCCCCGCGTTGAAAAAAGGCCAGTCACCCGCAGCCGTGGTGATCTCCTCGGTAGCGTCCGCTCACCTGCCATGGGACAAGAACCCCCTGGCCTCCGCTTTTGAAAACGGCGACGACGCGATGGCCCAGGCCATCGTCAACGGCGCGGGCGAGCAGGGCGGTAATTTGGCCTACGCGGGCAGCAAAAACGGCCTGACCGTCGCCATCCGCAAGCGTGCCGTACCTTGGGGCAAGGACGGCGTGCGCCTGAACTCGGTGGCTCCGGGCGCGACCGAAACTCCGCTGCTCCAAGCCAGTGCCCAGGACCCGCGTTTCGCCAAGTCCATTGCCGAATTCCTGCCTCCCATGGGGCGGCGTGCTGATCCAGCGGAAATGGCTTCGGTCATTGCTTTCCTCATGAGCCCTGGTGCCAGCTACGTCCATGGTGCGCAGATTTGCGTGGATGGGGGGATTGATGCGCAGATGCGGCCTACGCAGTTCTGATGCTGATGAACACGGGGGCTTCTCAGCTGGCTGCTGGGGTGTTTTGAGGGCGGAGGCCGGGAGTTCCGCCCGGCGGCGGAGTCACCTTTTGCTTGCGCGCAAAAGGTAACCCAAAACGCGCTCTAAATACCCGCGGCAGAACTCGCTTTGCGCTGCGCGCGCCGCTCGGACAACCGCCGCGAGCTGGATATTTCATAAGAGGTGTATTCGGCACTTCGCTGCGCTCGTGCCGTGCAGTTTTTGATTTGCTCGTTGGGTCAACCTCGCTCAAAAGCGCAGCGGGCCTTTGCGCCCCAACCCCACTCTGCAAACTCCCCGGCACAAGCGAAGCGACGTGCCGCAAATTCCTCTTGGTGAAACACTGACTCGCGGCGGTTGCCCGAACGGAGCGACGCAGTCGCGCAGTGAGTTCTGCCGCGTGACCCCGAATTCGAAAGCGCGTTTTTGATTACTTTTTGCGCGCAAGCAAAAAGTGATTGCCCCGCCGGGGGCAGTCCCGGCCTCCGTAAGCAACCCCGCGGCAGCAGCAGAAAAACTAGCCCAATCCCACGAGCAAGCGGCGGATGAGATGCAAGACTACCGCCCCTCAAACCGAGGAACCCGCTTCTCAATAAAAGCACTCATCCCTTCCTTTTGATCGCTAGTAGCGAACAAAAGCTGATTCGCCTTCCGCTCCAACATCAAGGCAGCATCCAGCGAAGCGTCCATCCCCGCAATCACCACCTCCTTGATCTGCTCCACAGCCAAAGGCGGCATGGCAGCAATCTGCCGCGCCATCTTCAGCGCCTCCGACTGCACCTGATCATCCTCGCAGACCATGCTCACCAGTCCCATCAACTGCGCATCCTCGGCACAGATCGGCCGTCCGGTCAGCAGAATGCGCATCGCGTTGAACTTCCCCACCGCCCGCACCAGCCGCTGCGTGCCGCCGATGCCCGGCATGATGCCGATGCGGATCTCGGGCTGAGCGAAGCTTGCTCCCTTGCCCGCGATGATGATGTCGCAATGCATGGCCAGCTCCGCGCCGCCACCGAAGGCATAGCCGCACACGGCGGCGATGATGGGTTTGGGGCAGCGCTCGATCGGAGCCCACACGCGTTCGGTGTGGCGCTTCATGATCTCGATGGGGCCGCAGTCGTCCATGCTCTTGATGTCGCCTCCGGCGGCGAACACCTGATCACCGCCGGTCAGCACGATGCAGCGGACGCGCTCGTCGGTGCTCAGTTGCTGGAACGTTCGCGACAGTGCCGCCTGCAGGGAAAGACTCAGAGCATTGGTTGCCTGAGGACGGTGCAGGCGCACTACGGCGACGCCATCACCGATGAGTTCGGTGAGCAATTCGCTCTCGGTGGCGGGGTGCAAAGGCTCGACGTCGGGGGCTTGCAAAACGGTGTCTCCAAAGGCTTGTTTTGAGGCCTATCGTCGTTTGCACCTAGTCCATGGGCATCGTCCTTTTGGACGTATCTGCAGTGCGTTGGCAAATCTAAATTGTCATCCATGCAATCAAACAACGAATTTCAGCAACGCGTCGTTCTGGTGACGGGTGGAACCAAGGGCATCGGTCGGGGCATTGCAGAGACTTACCTCGAAGCCGGTGCCGTGGTCGTGGTCTGCGGACGTCAGGCACCAGATCAGTTGCCGGGCTTCGCGGATCGCAAGGCCGAGTTCATCGCCTGCGATGTGCGCGAGGCTCAGGCGGTGAAGGATCTCGTCGATCAGGTCGTGCAGCGCCACGGTCGTCTCGATGTGCTGATCAACAACGCGGGCGGTGCTCCGGCCGTGGATGCGGCGACGGTGTCGCCGCGTTTTCATGAGGGCGTGCTGCGCCTGAATCTGTTTTCCACCTTGCATGCCTCGCAAGCCGCGAACGCGGTGATGCAGCAGCAGGAAGAGGGCGGCGTGATTGTCTGCATCGGCAGCATCAGCGCGCTGCGTCCATCACCCGGAACGGCGGCTTATGGCGCGGCCAAGGCGGCAGTGCTGAGTCTGGTGAGTTCGCTTGCGGTGGAGTGGGCGCCCAAGGTGCGCGTGGTCGCGGTGAGTCCGGGCCTGGTGCGCACCGAGCAATCGCATCTGCATTTTGGTGACGAAGCCGGCATTGCCTCGGTCGCGCAGACGATACCCGCAGCTCGTCTGGCCGATCCGCGTGACATCGCTGAGGCCTGTCTCTACGTGTCCTCGCCGCGCGCTTCCTACATGAGCGGGACGAATCTGCTGCTGCACGGCGGCGGCGAGCGGCCCGCGTTTCTGGGCGCAGCCAACGCGGAGCACAAGGCACTGCAACAACCCAATTGATGACGAATTCAAAGGAGACAATCTTGGCAGATCAAGACTGGATGACAGAGGTCCGCTCCCTGGTGGGCAAGAAGTATGGACGCGTCTACGCGTGGGACAAGGTCAATGCGCCGATGATCCGTCAGTGGTGCGAGATCATGGGCGTTGCCGTGCGCACGGACGATGACGGCAAGGTCATTGCGCCTCCCGGCATGCTGCAGGTCTGGTGCATGGAAGGCCCGGTGCAGAACAACTATCCGCCGGGGTCGACCAAGGAAAATCCGTACGAAGTGGTCAAGCTGCTCGACGCGCAGGGCTTTGCCTCGACGGTGGCGGTGAACTCCGAACTCACGTTCGACCGCGACGTGCTCGAGGGCGAGGACCTGTACTACACCACGCGCCTCGACAGCGTGGGTGACGAGAAGACCACGGCGCTGGGCACCGGCTATTTCGTCACGCTGGTCATGGACTACTTCTCCATCGGCGCGTTGAAGGGCGATGACGAACATGTGGGTCAGCTGCTGTTTCGCGTGTTCAAGTTCCGTCCAGTCAACACGCAGAAACCCGCTGCGGCGGCAGACGGCAAGCCTGCGGGCATCCCAAAGATCAAGCGTTCCGAACCCGGCGTCAGCGACGATAACCGCTTCTTCTGGGACGGCGTCAAGCAAGGCAAGTTGCTGATTCAGCACTGCAAGACCTGCGGCGAACTCAACCACCCGCCAGGCCCCGTGTGCCCGCACTGCCAGTCGTTCGATCTGGATGCGGTGCAGGCCAGCGGCAAGGGCGAGGTCTACTCCTATGTCGTCATGCACTACCCCGAAGTGCCGCCGTTCGACCACCCGAACCCCATCGGTCTGATCGAGCTTGAAGAGGGCACGCGCCTGATCGCGCAGCTTGTCGGCATCAAGCCGCAGGACGTGAAGATCGGCCAGAAGGTGCAGGTGGAATTCAACACCTTCAACGATGGCGAGATGACGTTGCCGCAGTTCCGCGTCGTGGCCTGAGCCGAGGAGCAAGAACATGGATTTCCAACTCTCGCAAGACCAGCGCGCATTTGCGGACATGGCGCAGAGCCTGTTCGCCGACTACTGCAACGATGACAAGCTGCGCGAGCACGACATCAGCGGCCAGCCCTACATGCAGTCGCTGTGGCAGCAGTGCGTGACCGCCGGGCTGCACAGCATTCTGATTCCCGAATCAGCCGGAGGCCTTGGTCTTGGCATGACCGAACTGCTCGCCGTGCTCGTTCAGCAGGGGCGTGCGCTTGCGCAGGTGCCGCTGTGGCAGGTGCAAGTGGCTGCGGACACGCTCGCCAAGGTGCAAGGCAACGCGGCGGCCGAACAGGCGGTGCAGGCCGCGATGGCGGGTGAGCTGATCAGCGTGTCGCTTGAAAGCCTGACGTGCTCGCACGGCGCGCAGTTGCGCCTCGAAGGCGGCAAGGTCTACGGCAAGCTGCATGCGGTGGCATTGGGCGCGCAGGCCAAGTACCTGCTCGCGGTGGCCAAGGCGGCTGACGGCAATCGGCTGGTGCTGGTCGATCTGGCGGCGGCCGGTGTGCAGAAGGTAGCCGGCATGCGCGAGGACTACTACGGCGTGGCCGATCTGGCGCTGTTTGACGCGCCCGCGCTCGTCACGCTGGACGAAGCTGCTGTGCGCTCGTTGAGCGAGTATGCCGTCGCCAGCACGGCTGCGCTTCAACAGGGCGTGACGCAGGCGCAGCTCGAACGCACGGTGGCCTATGTCAGCGAGCGCAAGCAGTTTGATCGTCCGATCGGCTCGTTCCAGCTGGTGGCGGGGCAGATGGCCGATGGCTACATCCTCATGCAGGCCCAGCGCAGCGCGTTGAGCCAGCTGGTATGGCGCCTTGATGAGCAACTGCCGAGCGCGCCGCAAGCCCATGCGCTGCGCGCGCAGTCCAACGAGCTTGGGCTCAAGGTGGGCCGCGTGGCGCAGCACGTGCATGGCGGCATGGGGGTCGACGTGACCTATCCGATGCACCGCTTCATGTTCTGGTGCCGCGCGCTGGCCGTTGAGGTCGGCAGCGGCGAGCACCACCTCGAAGCCCTCGGTCAATGGCTGGCCGACAACGACACCCTTGGCTGGAAGTACGACCTTCCCGAAGCCTGCTGATGAGCCGCGAACAGGCGAACAGGAATTGACAACATGACCGCAACCACACACCCCAGCTTTGAATCGGTGCACACCGGCGACGAACTGCCATCGGTGACCGTGCCGATCACCGTGCCCCTGATCGCGGGCGGCGCCATCGCCACGCGCGACTACTTTCCCGGCCACCACGATCTGGAGGCTGCGTGCCAGCTCGGCTCGTCACACATCTTCATGAACATCCTGACCACCAATGGTCTGGTGCAGAGCTACGTCGAAGGCTGGGCGGGCCCCAGGGCGCGTCTGATGGATCTGAAGATCAAGCTCGGCGCGCCGAACTATCCCGGCGACAGCATGAAGTTCACTGCCTCGGTGACCGCCAAGAACGACGACAAGCGCAGCGTGCAGATCACGCTCAAGGGCACGAACTCCATGGGATCGCATGTGAGCGGCACCGTGCAAGTGGCGTTTGCCTGAAACGATTCGCAGGAGACTTCCAGTGACTGACATGAACATTTCCGGACGTGCCGCGATTGCGGGTCTGGGCGCCACAGAATTTTCGAAAAACTCCGGTCGCACCGAGCTGCGTCTGGCGATGGAGGCCACGCTGGCCGCGCTGGCCGATGCAGGCATCGACCCCAAGGATGTGGACGGCTTTTCGTCCTACTCCGTGGACAAGGTGCCCGAGTACGAGATCGCCCGACTGCTCGGCGCACGCACGGTGAACTTCTTCTCGCAGGTGCCGCACGGCGGCGGCGCGGCATGCGCGCCCATCCTGCACGCGGCCATGGCCGTGGCTACGGGCGTCTGCAAGACCGTGGTGGTGTACCGCGCGATGAACGAGCGCAGCTGGTACCGCTTCGGCTCGGGCAGCTACGGCTTCGGCAGCACACCATTTTTCGACAACGTGAACTACGGCTGGTACATGCCGCACGGCTTCCACACGCCAGCGTCGTGGGTCGGCATGTTCGCGCGCCGCTACATGCACACCTATGGCGCGACCAGCGAAGATTTCGGCCGCGTGGCCGTGGCCGTGCGCGACTTTGCGGCCACCAACCCGGCAGCATTCTTCTACGGCAAGCCGATCACGCTCGAAGAGCATCAGGCCAGCCGCTGGATCTGCGAGCCGCTGCATCTGCTGGACTGCTGCCAGGAGTCCGACGGGGCGGTTGCCATGGTGATCACATCGAGCGAGCGCGCGCGTGACCTCAAGGCCAAGCCCGTGTTCATCAAGGCTGCGGCCCAGGGCGTGACCGAAGGCCAGCAGAGCATGACTTCGTTCTATCGCAAGGAGATCACCGGCCTGCCCGAGATGGGCCACGTCGCCAAGCAACTGTGGACGCAAAGCGGTTTGACGCCCAAGGACGTGCAGAGCGCGATTCTGTACGACCACTTCTCGCCGTTCGTGCTGCCGCAGCTTGAAGAATTCGGTTTTGTGCCGCGAGGCGAGGCCAAGGATTTCATCCGCGCTGGCGAACATGCGCGCGGCGGTTCGCTGCCGATCAACACCAACGGCGGCCAGCTCGGTGAGGCCTACATCCACGGCATGAACGGCATTGCCGAGGCGGTGCGTCAGGTGCGCGGTACGGCGGTGAACCAGGTGAAGAACGTGCACAACATGGTCGTCACCGCGGGCACGGGCGTGCCCACCAGCGGCCTGATTCTGGGCGACGAAGCCTGATCGCAGGGCAAGGAGAACACCGGATGATGATCGACCTGACCCCCGAACAGCACGCGCTGCGCCTGAAGGTGCGCGACTACTTCCAGGCGCTGATGACACCGGAACTCAAGGCCCGCATGCGCGGCGCCGAAAGCGGCGACGAGTACCGCACCGTGATCCGCCAGATGGGCCGCGACGGCTGGCTGGCCATCGGCTGGCCCAAGGAGTATGGCGGCCAGGGCCTCTCGGCCACCGAGCAGCTGATCTTCTTTGAAGAGGCCAACATCGCGGGCGCACCGCTGCCCTTCGTGACCATCAGCACCGTCGGCCCCGCGCTGATGGAGCACGGCACGGAAGCGCAGAAGCAGGAATTTCTGCCAGGCATGGCGACCGGCGACATCATCTTCGCCATCGGCTATTCAGAGCCCGGAGCGGGCTCTGACCTCGCGATGCTCAAGACGCAAGCACAGCTGCAGGGCGACGTGCAGACGGGGCACTTTGTCGTCAACGGCCAGAAGCTCTGGACCTCGGGCGTCGAGTCGGCCGACTACATCTGGCTGGCCGCACGCACTGACCAGAGCCTCGCGCGCCACAAGGGCGTGTCGATCATGGTGGTGGACACGCGCGATCCGGGCTTCTCGCACACGCTGATCCAGACCGTGGGCAATTTCACGGCGGCCACGTATTTCGACAACGTGCAGGTGCCCGCGCATCGCCTGATCGGCCAGCTCAACGGCGGCTGGAAGCTGATCACCGCGCAGCTCAACCACGAGCGACTGGGCCTCGGCTCCTGGTCCGACAAGGTGTTCGCGCCATTCACCAAGGTGCTGCAGTGGGCCAAGGCCAAGGACGAGCAGGGCCGTCGGGCGGTCGATCAGCCATGGGTGCGCCGCAGTCTCGCCGAGTGCTACACGCGTCTGGAGTCGATGCGTCTCATCAACTTCCGCATCGCCGCCGATCTGGAAGCGGGCGCGATGGATGTGGGCCTCGCATCGACCACCAAGGTCTACGGATCGGAGGGCATGGTCGAGATCCTGCACCGCCTGATGGACATCGTGGGCAGCAGCGCGCTGGTGCGTGGCGGCTCGGCCGCGTCGTTCCTGATGGGCGAGCTGGAGTACGAGCTGCGGGCCGCGACCATCAACACCTTTGGCGGCGGAACGAACGAGATCCAGCGCGAGCTGATTGCCCAGTTCGGTCTGGGCATGCCGCGCCCGGTGCGTTGATGGATGCAAGCGATTCGAGTGAGTTCCGAGAACAACAGCCAACAGTCCAAATACAAGAGATGGAGACAACAAGATGAGCGTATCGACTGTCGTCCCGCGTGAGCAGACACAGCAAATCCTGGATCGCCGGGCTCCGGTGACGACCAGGTACTTGGCGTCCACGCCGTTCACCACGAGCGATCGGCTGGAAGACTGCGCAACGCAGTTCGGCGCTAACGTGTTTCTGATGGAAGGCGATCTGCGCTACACCTACGCGCAGTTCAACGCACGCGCCAATCAGGTGGCGCGCGCGCTGCATGCCAAGGGCGTGCGCAAGGGCGACGTGGTGGCCCTGTCCATGGAAAACCGCTCGGCCTTCTTCTTCGCCTGGATGGGCATCGCCAAGACCGGCGCCGTGGCCGCGTTCCTCAACACGCATGTGAGCGGCAAGCCGCTCGCCCATGCGCTGGAGGTGACCGGCGCGCGCTACGCCATCGTCGGCGAGGAATGCATGCCGCGCTTTGCTGAGACGGCCGGGATCGACGAGCACCTCGTCTACCTGCACTGGCCCGACGCGGAGCGCCCGGCGACGGACGCGCAGCGCGCGGGCTTCGGCGACGACCTGCAGCAGCTGGCCGCACAGGAGTCGCCCGACAATGTGCCCGCCGAATGGCGCGAGGACCTGCGTGCGGGCGATACGGCGCAATACATCTTCACATCGGGCACCACCGGCCTGCCCAAGGCGGCGGTGGTGAGCCACGCGCGCTGGCTGATGGCGGGGGACGCGATGAAGCTGCTCTGGGAGATCGAGCCGAGTGACTGCTTCTACTGCTTTTTGCCGCTTTATCACGGCGCGGCGTCCATGTCGGCCACCTCGACCTCGATGAGCGCGGGCGCGAGCCTGGTGGTGCGTCGCAAGTTCAGCCGCAGTGAGTTCTGGAGTGACGTGCGCCGCTACCAGATCACCTGCTGCCAGTACGTGGGCGAGATCTGCCGCTTCCTGCTGAGCGTGCCGCCTGCGGCCAACGACAAGGAGCATTCGCTTCGCAAGATGGCCGGAACCGGCCTGACGCCGGAGATCTGGCAGCAGTGGGTCAACCGCTTCGGCAGCCGGTTTCGCATCTACGAGGGCTGGGGCGGCACGGAGTCGAACACCAACACGGTCAACGTCGACAACCATGTGGGCTCATGCGGACGGGTGCCTTTCTGGGAGAAGACCAATCTGCGCCTCGTGCGCTTCGACCAGGAAAAGGGGGACTACATCCGCGACGAGAACGGCTTCCTGCAGCTGGCGGGCGTGAACGAGCCGGGCGAGGCGCTGGGCATGGTGATCCAGCACCCGGAGGTGGTGGCGGGGCGCTTCGAGGGTTACACCAACGCGGAGGCCACTGAAAAGAAGATTCTGCGCAACGTGTTCCAGCAGGGTGATGCATGGTGGTCTTCGGGCGACCTGTTGCGCTGCGACGAAGAGGGCTACTGCTGGTTTGTGGACCGCATCGGCGACACCTTCCGCTGGAAAAGCGAGAACGTCTCGACCATGGAAGTGACGGACGCACTGGTCGAATTTCCGGGGGCCGACGCGGTCACGGTCTACGGCGTGCAAGTGCCGGGCCACGATGGTCGCGCGGGCATGGCGGCGCTGGTGATGCTGCCCGGCGTGCCGTTTGACGCCGACGGCTTCTGGAAGCTCGCGCTGGAGCGCTTGCCGCGCTATGCCGCTCCGCTGTTCGTGCGCCTGATGGACACGCCCGACATGACCGGCAACTACAAGCTGCGCAAGGTCGATCTGCAGAAGCAGGGCTTTGATGCGTCGCGGGTGAGCGATCCGCTCTACATCCGCGATGACCGCCTCAAGACCTACGTGCCATTGAGCGCACAGGCCATGTCGGAGGCGCTTCGTGGATAACACGGTGGCTGCCACCGCGCCGCAGACCGCCATGCCGGAGGTTGCCGCCGCGCGTCGAGGGCCGGAGTCGAAGCTGCGTTACCCCATCGATCCACCGCCCAGCGACGGCACGCTGGTGGAGATCGCGCCGGGCCTGCTGTGGGCGCGCGTGCCGATGCCGATGTCGCTCGACCACATCAACTGCTACCTGCTGCGCGACACTTACGAAGGTCGCGACGGATGGGCGGTGGTGGACACGGGCCTCGGCATTCCGCGCACGCAGGAGGTCTGGGAAAAGATCTTCGGCGAGACGCTGGCCGGCCAGCCGATGACGCGGCTGATCTGCACCCATTGCCACTACGACCATGCGGGCGCCGCGCGCTGGATGCAGGAGCGTTTTGACGTTCCGCTGCTCATGACGTTTGGCGAATTCATGATGCTGCGCGGCCTCATGGGCCCTCCGCCCGATCCGCTGCCCGAGCTGCACCGCCTGTTCTACGAGCGCGCGGGCGTGACCGACGAGCAGCTCGACGAGATGGTCGGCGCGATGCGCAAGGATCCGTTCATGCCGCAGGCACCGTTCAACTACCGGCGGCTGCGCAAAGGACAGGTGCTCACCATTGGCGAGCGCGAATGGCGCGTGATCGTCGGCGAAGGGCATTCGCCCGAGCATGCCTGCCTCTACAACGCGCGCGACGGCCTGCTGATCGCGGGCGATCAGCTGCTTCCGCGCATTACCTCGAACGTGATGGTCTCGCCCATCGAGCCTGAGGGCAATCCGCTTGAGGTCTGGCTGAAATCCACGCTGCGCCTGGCCGAGCTGCCTGAGGACACGCTGGTGCTGCCATCGCATCAGGGCGTGTTCTTCGGCGTGCGTGAACGTGCGCACGAAGTGGTGGCTCACCATGCGCAGCAGTTCGACCAGCTGCGGGCTCATCTCGCGACGGTGCCGGGCGCATCGGCGTGCGAGCTGATGCGGGTGCTGTTTCCGCGCCTGCGCAGTCCGGTGGACCACCTCATGGCACTAGGGGAAACGATAGCCCATTTGAACCAGTTGCTGGCCGCCGGGGACCTCCAGCGGATGCGCTGCGCTGGCAAGATCGACATCTATGCGCTCGCACGACAAGAAGGAAAGACAACATGACAGAGCTCGATGATTTCAAACAGGAAGTGGCGACATGGCTGGACGGCAATTGCCCGCCGAGCATGCGCCGTCCGATCACGACCGAGGAGATGGTCTGGGGTAGCTCCAGGTTGCAGTTCCAGACCGAGGACCAGAAGCTCTGGTTCGAGCGCATGCGCGAGCGCGGCTGGTTTGCGCCGTCGTGGCCCAAAGAATATGGCGGCGGTGGGCTGAATCCCAAGCAGAACCGCGTGCTCGAAACCGAAATGGCCAAGCGCGGCTGCCGCCAGCCGCAGTACAACCTGGGCGTCTGGATGCTGGGCCCGGTGCTGCTCGAGGCGGGAACGCACGAGCAGAAACTCGAGCATCTGGTGCCGATGATGAAGGGGCAGCGGCGTTGGTGCCAAGGCTTCTCCGAGCCCAATGCGGGTTCGGATCTGGCGAGCCTGAAGACCTCGGCACGCCTGGAGAAGAGCGAGGGCGGCGAAGATTGCTATGTGGTCAATGGCGGCAAGATCTGGACCTCCGACGGCGACAAGGCCGACTGGATGTATGCGCTCGTGCGCACCGACAGCTCGTCCAAGAAGCAGAACGGCATCAGCTTTCTGCTGATCGACATGAAGAGCCCGGGCGTGACGGTCAAGCCGATCGAGCTCATCAGCGGCAAGTCGAGCTTCTGCCAGGTGTTCTTCGACGAGGTGCGCGTGCCCGTGCGCCAGTTGGTGGGCAAGGAGGGCGAGGGCTGGACGCTGGGCAAGAAGCTGCTGCAGCACGAGCGTGCGGCCATGTCCAAGTTCACCGAAGGCGGCGCGCCATCTGCCGATGCTCTGGCGGTGACGCTCCAGTATGTGGATCGCGACGCCGACGGCAAGCTCGAAGACGCGGCGTTGCGCCAGCGCCTGGCGGGTGTGCTGATGGATGCCCAGTCGTTCACGCTGACGCACCGCCGCGTCACGGAAATGGCGCTGGCCCGCAAGGACGTGAGCGGCCCAGGAAGCATCATGAAGCTGGTGCAGACCGAGCAGGAGGTCACCAAGTACGAACTGCTGGAGCAGGCCATGGGCCTTCGCGGCCTCGGCTGGGATGGCGAGGACTTCAGCGCCGAGGAGCTGGACCTGTGCCGCACCTGGCTGCGCACCAAGACCTACACCATCGCGGGCGGGAGCTCCGAGGTGCAGCTGAACATCATCGCCAAGCGCGTGCTCGATCTTCCCGCATGAAGATGGATGCGCTCGCCAGGAAACAGAAACGGGAGACAACGAAATGACGATGCTTTTGTCGCAGGAGCAGGAACTGCTCAGAGACAGTGCGCAGGCCTTCCTGTCGGAGGAGGCCAATGTGGCGCAGCAACGCAGGCTGCGCGACGAGAAGGTGGCCGAAGGCTTTGACGCCAAGGTCTGGCAGCAGATGGTGGAAATGGGCTGGCCGGTGGCCGTGCTGCCCGAGGAGCATGATGGTCTGGCGGCCGGCTACCTCGGCATGGGCGCGGTGTTTGAGACGATCGGCCGTCAGCTCTCGGCTCAACCGCTGCTGACGCAGGCGGTGATCGCGCCGGAGTTGCTGATTCGAGCGGGCAGCGGTGCTCAGAAATCGCAATGGCTGGCCGCGTTGGCGGCTGGCGAGAAGCGCGTGGCGCTCGCGCTTGATGAAAAGTCGGGTCGTCATCTGCCCGCGCAGATGACCACGCGCGTGCAGAAGGCTGAAGGCCGCATGCGCCTGTCGGGCGAGAAGCATTTCGTGCTCGACGGCGTGGGCGCGGATGCGTTCATCGTCGCCGCCGGGCCATTGGCCGAACTGACGCTCTGGCTGATTCCCGCTGACGCCGAGGGCGTTTCGGTGCACGCGGTCAGCATGATGGACAGCCGCAACACCGCGCGTGTCGTGTTCGACGACGTCGCGCTCAACGCCGACATGGCGCTGGCAGCCGAGCCCGCGCGCAAGGCGCTCGACGAGGTGCTGGACCGCGCACGCGCCTGCCTCGCGGCCGAGGCGCTGGGCTTGCTGCGCGAGATCTTTGACCGCACTGTCGCCTACATGAAGGAGCGCGTGCAGTTTGACGTACAGATCGGCTCTTTCCAGGCGCTGCAGCACCGTGCGGCGCGCCTGTATGTGGAGCTGGAGCTGTTCGAGAGTTGCGTGCTCGCGGCACTTGAGGCCATCGACGCGGGGCGGGAAGGGGATGTAGCCGAGCTTTGCAGCCTGGCCAAGGCCAAGGCGTCGGATCTCTGCGAGAAGCTCTCCAACGAGGCCGTGCAATTGCACGGCGGCATCGGCGTGACGGATGAACTCGATCTCGGACTGTTCTTCAAGCGCGCCCGCGTTCTGCAGCGCACGCTAGGCGACGGTGCATTCCACCGAGACCGTTACGCTACCCTGAAAGGATTCTGAGATGAGCAGCACCACGCCAAACATCCCCGCGCAGACGGCGGAACCGAGCGTTGCCGCTCAGGTCGGGGCGCTGCGCACGCAGCTCACCTCGCCGGGCGCGCCCTTCGAGCTCACGCAGGTGACGCTCAAGGACGGCCGCACGTTCAGTGCCTACCGCAACGCCTTCCGCACCTTGCCTGAAGTGCTCAACGCGGGCCGCGCGCATGGCCAGATGGAGTTTTTGATCTTCGGTGATGACCGCTGGACGTTCGACCGTTTCTTCGCTGCCGTCGATGCGGCTGCAAGCCGTCTGCAGAAGCAATATGGTCTGCGCGCCGGAGACCGCGTGGCGATCGCGATGCGAAACCGTCCCGAATGGGCCGTGGCACTGGTTGCCGTGGCGCTGCTGGGAGCCGTGCCGGTGCCGCTCAACAGCTTTGGGTTGACGAGCGAGCTGATGTCGAATCTCGAAGACACGACGCCCACTTTCCTGTTCTGCGACGCCGACCGCCATGAGCGCGTGGGCGGCAGTCTGCGTGAACTCAAGACGGTCCCCCGGGTGGTGGTCGTGGACGGCGAGGGTGGGGACATTCGCTGGAGTGAGGTGATCGCGCCGGGCCACGACGGTTACGTCGCGCCCCAACTCTCGCCCGACGATCAGGCGCTGATCCTCTTCACCTCGGGCGCGACGAGCCGCGCCAAGGGCGTGGTATCGAGTCAGCGCGCGGTCTGTCAGGCGATCTTCAACATTGACTACATCGGTGCGGTGTCGGCCATGTCCTCACCCGAAGCGGTGGGCCGCATCATGGCGCGCAAGCTGCAGCCGACCACGCTGTCGGCCGTGCCGCTGTTCCATGTGAGCGGACTGCACGCGCAGTTGCTGATTTCTCTGCGCCACGGGCGTCGCCTGGTGTTCGTGCACCGCTGGGACGCGCGGTCGGCCATGGAGACCATCCGCAAGGAGAGCGTCACCCAGTTCAACGGCGCGCCCAGCATGGTGCAGCAGCTCATCTCGCAGCCAGGATTCGAGCAGCCGGAGAACTCGGGCAATCTGTCGGGTCTCGGCTTTGGCGGCGCGGGCCTGCACCAGCGGCTCATAACCGATGTGCTGGAGAAATTTCCGGGCCGCATGTCGGGCATCGGCTTTGGCCTCACCGAATCGAACGGCGTCTGCGCCGCCTGCTCGGGCCGCTTGTTCGAGGAGCAGCCGGCAGCGTCCGGCGCGCTGTCGCCGATCATCGATATCCGCATCGCGGATGTGAATGGCGATGGCTTGCCGGTAGGCGAGGCGGGCGAGGTGTGGCTGCGTGGCGTTTCGTTGATGCAGGGCTACTGGGGAGAGCCCAAGGCGACCGAGGCCGCCATGCAGGACGGCTGGTTCCGCACCGGCGACATCGGCGTGTTGGACGCGAACGGGGTGCTCACCATCGTTGATCGCATCAAGGACGTGATCAACCGCAGCGGAGAGAAGATCGCGGCGGTGGAGGTCGAGTCGTGCCTGATGCAGTACGAAGGGCTTGAAGAGGCCGCGGTGTTTTCGATGCCGCACGAGGTGACGGGAGAGCAGGTCGTGGCCGTGGTGGTCGGCAAGCCGGGAGTGGAGGTTGCCGAGGCGGAACTGCGAGCGTTCGTTGCGCGGCGGATCGCGGCCTACAAGGTGCCGAATCTCATCGTCGTGCGGGGCCAGCCGCTCCCGCGCAATCCCGCCGGGAAGATGCTCAAGTCCAACCTGCGCAAACTGGTTGAAGAGTTGAACGGCGCAGCCGTTTGAGTTCTCCTGGGTAGAGGCTCCATAGGACCCCGCAGGCTTTTCAGTCTGCGGGGTTTTTTGCTTTGGGCTGGGGGTGCTTGGTACGAAGCCTTTGGCTTCGGTGGCGGGGCGTGTGGGGCGTTTGAGGCGCAGATATGAAGGCCTGATTCTGCGTGGTGGATCTGTGTTTTTGTGCTCGTGGGGCTTCGTGGGAACGCCGGTTTGAATGTGGGAAGGCTGAGCCGGTGGCCTGAGCCTTCTGCTCGGCTGTTGCTTCGACGCGGAATTCGACTCGTTGTCGTCTTTCCTGCAACGCCGTTCTTTGCGGTTGATGTCTCCCATGCGCTTGATTTTCCTGAGGTGCTTGTCCAAACGGACGAATGGCTAGGGGTCTGTCAGTAGTCTCATCAGACGATGGTGAAAAGGGCTGCGGCGCGGAGTATCCGGGTGCCAGAAAGATTTGGCGAATTCATTGTCTGAAAGTGGGGATGTACCTGCTTTCATGACTGCCAATGCTTTGAGAAACCTAACCTCGAGGAGACAGAAGATGAAGAGCGTGATGAGCAAGCCCCCACTCGCGTTGGCGGTGGTCTTGATGATGGCGGGCAGTGCGTGGGCCAAGGTGCCCGCGGCTGAGGCGGAGCGTCTGGGCAAGGATCTGACGTGCAACGGCGCGATCAAGGCAGGCAACAAAGAGGGAACGATCCCGGAGTTTTCCGGCAAGTGGTCCGGTGCACCTGCGGGCACCGATTTCGTGAAGTCGAGCGGCAAGCATCCGGTGGACTACTACGCCGACGAGAAGCCGGTCCTCGTGATCACCGCCGAGAACATGGAGAAGTACGGCGACAAGCTGAGCCCGGGTCTCAAGGCCATGTTCCAGAAGTACCCCAAGACCTTCAAGATTCCGGTCTATACGGGTCACCGCGATTTCCGCTATCCGGACGAAGTCTGCGCGGTCGTGAAAAAGAACGCGCTGGAGGCGGAAGTGGCCGACGGCGGCATGTCCGTGAAGGGATACATGGGTGGCATTCCGTTCCCGATCCCCAAGGACGGCAACGAAGCGATGTGGAACAACCTGATTCCCGCACGCGCCTACACCGAGTCCATCATCCGCGACATGGGCAATGTGCTCTCCGATGGCTCCATCACCTGGGGCCGCATGGAGAACAATAATCTGGACATGACCAGCAATCCGGCCAATCGCGGCAAGCCGATCGAAGGCGTGATGGCTTACTCGATGTCTCGCGGTCTGCTGCCCGAGCGCGAAAAGGGCGGCGTGACGGTGTCCAGCGAGCCGCTGAACTTCAAGAAGGACAAGCGCCTTGCCTGGAGCTACGATGCCGGTACGCGCCGCGTACGACAGGTGCCCGAGTACGGCTTTGACCAGCCCATGGTGGGCACGGGCGGCAAGCTGACCATCGACTCCGACCGTCTTTTCAATGGATCGCCAGAGCGCTACAACTGGAAGCTCAATGGCCGCCACGAGATGTACATCCCGGCGAACACCTACAAGATCCACCAGCCTACGGTGAAGTACAAGGACCTGCTGACGCCGCAGCACGCCAACCCCGACTTCATGCGCTATGAACTGCGCCGCGTCTGGGTGGTCGAAGGCACGCTCAAGGAAGGCTACCGCCATCTCTACGGCAAGCGCGTGATGTTCCTCGACGAGGACACCGGCCACGCCGTCATGGGCGACATGTACGACGCACGCGGCCAGCTCTGGCAGTTCGCGCTGATCAACTACTACTTCTCGCCGGATACCAACGCCTGGCACGCAGGCACGTCGTTCTATCACGACCTGAACTCCGGCAGCTACATGGCCTACAACATGTTTCAGGAGCGCCAGACCGGCCCCGTTCTGAACAAGGGCAACCTCACGCCTGCCATGTACACACCTCAGGCCGCCCGCGAGCTGGGCAACTGATTGATCGATTCATTTCCTGATTCAACCAGACGAGTCACACAAAAAATGCGCAAAATTACTACAAGCCTCACACCGGTTGCAGTCGCCGCACTGCTGTCGATGGGCGCGGGAATCGCACAGGCGGGGGAGACCGTGGACTTGGGCGATGGCCTCAAGTTCGACTGGCGCCTGAATGCCAACTACACGTTGGGCACTCGCGTCAAAAGCCCGGATGCGCTGCTTTCGAGCGCCGCGACCAACGCCAACGGCAACGACGGCACCAACAACTTCAAGAAGGGTGCGATCACGGCCAACCGCCTGGCCGCGCTGTTCGAGAGCAAACTCTCCAAGGGCAGCTCGGGTCTGGTGTTCACGGCGTCATCGTTCTATGACGACGCCTACCATGGCGCCAACGACAACAACCCTGCATCGAGCAATCCCAATGCGGTGAACTCGCAGGCGCCGTTCAACCACTTCAACAGCTGGACCGAGCGCTACCATGGCGGCTACACCCGTCTGCTGGACACCTATGCCTACACGGGCTTCGACATTGGACAGACCCGCGCTACCGTGCGTCTGGGTCGCCATGTGGTGAATTGGGGCGAGTCGTCCTTCTTTGCCAACATTTCGGCTGCTCAGGGTCCATTCGATGGCACAAAGACCGGCATTCCGGGCACCGAAGTGAAGGAGTCCATCCTGCCGGAAGACCAGATCTCGGCCTCGCTGGAAGTCACGCCCGATCTCACGCTGCTCGGCCATGCGCAGTTCGGCTTTCATGAAACGATCGCTCCCGGCTCCGGTTCGTTCCTGAGCACCAGCGATGTGACCGGTCCCGGCTCGAGCTGCCTTGGTCCTTATCTCGCCAACGGCGTCTGCAAGGGCGTGAACAAGGGCCACGACATTCGTCCCGGCAAGACCGGCCAGTGGGGTATCGGATCGCGCTACCGCTTGACCAACGAGACCGAAGTCGGCCTGTACTACCTGAACTACAACGACCGCTCCCCGATGGTCGTCGTGCGCCCGGACTACAAGGCCTACAACATCCGCTACTTCGACGACATCAAGCTGCTCGGCACGACGGTCAGCACCTCGTTCGGCAAGGTCTCTGCCTACGGCGAATTCAGCTACCGCAAGGGTGCTCCGTCGCTTGTGGGGGCTTCGTCCACCGCCGTTCGCTCGAACATCATGCAGGGCAATATCGGCGGCTTCTACAACGTGGGCCGCACACCGATCGCCGACGACATGCAGTTCCTCGCCGAGCTCTCCGCCGTGCGCATCACCAGCGTGGACGGCTACAGCACCGATGACCTGAGCTTCAAGACCCGCAACGGTCTCGCGTTCTCGGGCACTTGGGTGCTGAGCTATCCCGGCTTCGTCGAAGGCTGGGATTTGACGGTGCCGCTGAGCTACTCGCGCCAACTGCGCGGCCGCACGCTGTCCGGCGGTGTGGGCGGCGAGGGCGACTCGCGCTTCAGCCTTGGCGTGAACTTCGTACGCAAGGGCGCGCTCACGATCGGCGTGACCTACCTTGGCTATCTGGGTGATGCGTCGCTCGATACCAAGAAGTACCGCGCCATGGTCGACCGCGATCAGCTGTCGGTCAACCTCAAGTATTCGTTCTGACGAAGCTTGCGCGGCGACGAAGCGTGTTCATTTCATCATTTCCTCATTTTTTGATTTGGCTGAATTGATTACGCCACGCTGAGCCGCCGCGGCCAACCCCAAGACGTACACCGCTTTGCACTGCGTTTGGCGCGATGCGAGTGGTGTGCGCAGGGACTTTTTCGGGAGACACGCCATGCTGCGCACTCATCTCAACCGGCTTTTCGCGCCGGTCCTTCTGGTCTGCGCAGGCGTCCTGGCGAACGTCGGCGCTGCAAACGCTCAAAGCGCCGCCGACCTGTTTCCGTCACTGCCCGCCATGCCGCCAATGGCTCCGATGGCGGCGCCCACCGTTCTGCACAGTGACACCCAGGGCAACATCCGATTCAACAGCAGCAGTCCCTACGATCTCGACGTGCTGCTGCACCAGTCCAACAAGGCCGCACCCACCGCAGGTATGGGCCGGCTGTTGCTGCCACCGCAGGCCAGCGACGCCACACCCGTGCCCGCGATGGTGATTCTTCCCGGCGGCTCTGGTGTCATGCCCGGCCGCGAGGGCGAGATGGCGCAGATGCTCATCCGCAACGGCATCGCCGCATTGGTGATCGACTACTACCAGCCGCGCGGCATCAATGACGACACGCCATACCGCATCAAGCTGCTCGGCGCGTCGGAGTTCGACGTGATGACCGATGCCTACGCCGCACTGCGTGCGCTCAACCGCCATCCCGCCATCGACGCGCGCCGCATCGGCCTCATCGGTTACTCGCGCGGTGGCATGGTCGCCCGCATGAGCATGGACGAGCGAATGCGTGCCCAGCTCGCGCCACGCGTGCCGCCATTCGCGCTGCACGTAGATTTCTATGGTCCCTGTTTTGAAGAACTGCGCACCCGAAAGACCACCGGTGCGCCGCTGCTGAGCTTCCGCTCTGGCGAAGATGCCTCGAACGACCTCGTCGCCTGCGCCGCCGCCGAATCCCGCCTGCGCAAGGCCGGATCGTTGGTCAACGCCGTGGTCTTCGCGAAGGCTGGACACGACTGGGACAGCAGCGAACCACGCACCATGGCCGAGCGACCCTATCTGCGTGGCTGCACCGTGAAGTTTGACGCCAACGCCATCCCCAGCGTGCGCGGCCATGCCCTCATCCCCGCCAACGCCAAACCCGACCGCGAAACCCGCATCAAACTGCGCGCACAAAGCGGCAAACTGCTGGGCGACTGCGTGAAGATCGGCTACGTGAGCGGCCGCGACGACGAGGTGAAGAGCGCCTCGCACAGTGTACTGATGCACTTTCTGTCGTCGCAGTTGAGGGCGGGTGAGTGAGAGCCTGAAGCGCGGGGGTAGACCAGGGACAGCGCGTCTTTCGCTCCTGTTGATGTGATATACACACCGACATGAGCGCCCCGGACATCATCCAAAGATTCTTCAGGTCACCCTTGGTCAGTCGTTTCGCAGCGATGCGACGATCGAGGTGGGCATTCGGGATCGCGCTCGCATTGGCCTTCCTGTCGCTCGGCGCATATTCGATGCTTCTCTACTGGGCCACTTGGCCGGTCGTTGGCGTGTGGTTTCCTCCAATGGACGACTGGAGCGGAGACTGGGTCTGGGGCGCCATCACCGGCGTGGCCATGGTCTGGCCAGTCGGTTTTCTGGCGGCGGGATACCTCAATCAGATTCTTCTGGCAAGAAACGTCTCGGCTGCACGCCGCCGGACGGCATATGCCGTTGTGCTCTGGGGGTGTGCGGCCCTGTTGTGGTTCATGGTGCTGGCGGACCAGTTTGGGTGACTGAGGCACCACCATGGGAACAAGAGCATCATCGTGAGTGGACTCCCGCAGTGAGTCGCGGTTGAACCCATGCACCCACTGAGGTGCTCCGCATCGATTGCCGCACGCTGAACCCAGAGGTTCATTGTCGTGACGCGCCAGTCCATCTTGGGCGCGACGGATCCGCATGCTGCATACAACGCGAATGATCGGGCCGACATTCCCGTGCGAGTCGCACTGCGCGCTCGCTCACCTCCGATGAAAATTGATTGGCTTTTCTGGCAATGAATCAGTCCTCTCACAGGTAAATACGATGTGATTAACACCGCATTTCTGCTCGCAAATGAGTGTGTGAAGATGAGTGCGTGAAGTCTTGACCTTCTTCATGATTGAAGAACGCATGATGTTGAGTGGATCGGCATTGCAGAAAGCATTCGGTGCAAATGAAAGTGCGTTGTGCACATTCGTCCGCGCATCTGGTTTGCAAGAATTTGATTGCATTCAAGCGCGCTGCTCTGGGTTCCTGTTTTTGAATTCGCGCTTGAGAGCCATTGAGGATGATAAATTTGTGAAAAAAGGTTTCTGTCGTGTAAGTGTCTGATTAGTATATTGATTGAAGTTATGTCTTTTGTATTAATGGATTAAGTAGGTGTGCGTCATTTATTGTTGTTGTTTCTTGTGGAATATTTATCTATTGGCTTGATAGGTTTTCCAAATATTCTACTCGACCGTAGGAGCGTGCTGCTGAAGGCTGGACAGCAGTGCGTTGATCGGGTGAGTGGCGGGGACGCTTGCCTGTGATCGGCGTATCCGCAATTCTGGACTCGTCTTACTATTGGCTGAATCGTTCGATGGAATATAACTCTTGATTTGATTAGATAAAAATCAATCGAGCCGCTTTTGTGCGTTGGTTAACTGAATTTGAAAATTGGCATCGCTATTCTTTGTTGCTTTTGGCTGCAACGGTAAATTGACGTATGAAACGTTAATGGTTGCTGTCTGTTTGTAATTTAATTCAAATGCTGTCGATATGAACAAAATACGCGTGGCCATTGCGGACGATCACCCCACCGTGCTCTACGCCTTGGGCAATCTGATTCAGCAGGATTCGAGATTCATGGTGGTGGCCACGCTCAAAAGCTCCACTGAGTTGATTCGATTTCTGCGGGACGATGCGGAGGTGGATATTGTCATCACCGATTTCACCATGCCCGATGATGGTATGTATGGCGACGGGGTTCGCTACATCAAATATCTGCTGCGCAATTTTCCGGGCAGGCGCTTTGTCGTCTATTCGGACTGCGTCAATGCATCGATGGTGTTTTCTCTCTACGACTACGGCGTCGCGGCGGTGGTGCTCAAGAACCATGAGCTCGCGGAGTTGGGGCAGGCGCTCAACCGCCTTGTCGATGGCGGGGTGTATTACCCGCCGGGCATCAATCGCGAGGATTTGCGCATGTTCACGAAGAATCTGCATTCCATCTCGCCGCGCGAGCTGGAGGTGCTGCGCCAGTTTTCGCGCGGCCTGCCGCTCAAGACGATCGCGGCCGATCTGAACCGCAGCATCAAGACCGTGAGCACGCAGAAGCGCTCCGTCATGCGCAAGCTCGACATCGCGACGGATCAGTTGCTCATGGAGTTCTGCCTGAACGCGAATCTGTTTTGAGTGACGACGGTCGTGCCCGGAAAAAGCAACCGCGCCGAAGCGCGGTGGACGGTGGTACCAACGGCTGTCGTTGTCCGGTTTACAGCTTGCGCAGCCGCTCGAGCGCTGCGCGCAGGGTCTCGTCCTTCTTGGCGAAGCAGAAGCGCACGACGCGCTGATCGAACTTTTCCACGTAGAAGGCCGACAGTGGAATGGCCGCGACGCCGATCTCGCGGGTGAGCCATTGGCAGAAGTCGGCTTCGCTCAGGTCGCTGATGTCCGAGATGTCCACGCACTGGAAATAGCTGCCCTGGCTGGGCAGGAGCTTGAAGCGCGAGCCCTTCAGGCCTTCGCGGAACAGATCGCGCTTGGCTTGGTAGAAGGCGGAGAGCTGCAGGTACGGCGCCGGATCCTGCATGTAGCTCGCGATGCCGTACTGCATGGGGGTGTTCACGGTGAACACGTTGAACTGGTGGACCTTGCGGAACTCGGCGGTGAGCGCCGCGGGCGCGGCCACGGTGCCGATCTTCCAGCCGGTGACGTGATAGGTCTTGCCGAAGCTCGAGACGATGAAGGCTCGCGCGGCAAGTCCCGCAAAGCGCGCGGCGCTCTGGTGCTGCTGGCCGTCAAACACCATGTGTTCGTAGACCTCGTCGCTGATCAGCAGGATGTCGGTGGGCGCGAGCAGCTCTTCCAGCTGGCGCATTTCACCATCGGTCCAGATCGTGCCGCTCGGGTTGTGCGGCGAGTTGATGATCATGAGGCGAGTGCGTGGCGTGATGGCGGCCGCGATCTTGTCGAAGTCCGGCCGGAACGTGCCGGGCGTGAGCGGCACGCGCACGACCTTGCCGCCGGCGGTCTCGATATTGGGCACGTAGCTGTCGTAGCAGGGCTCGAGCACGATGGCTTCGTCGCCCGGTTGCACGCAGGCGAGCACGGCGGTGAGGATGGCCTGGGTTGCGCCCGCCGTCACCGTGATTTCAGTGTTGGCGTCGTAGTGGCGGTTGTGCAGCGCCTGGTATTTTTGCGACATGGCCTCGCGCAAGGCGGGCACACCGGGCATGGGCGGGTACTGGTTGTGCCCGGCGCGCATGGCGTCGTTGACGGCGTCGACGAGCTTGGGATCACAGGCGAAATCCGGAAAGCCCTGACCGAGATTGACGGCCTTGTGCTCGGTGGCGAGCGCCGACATCACGGTGAAGATCGTGGTGCCCACGTTGGGCAGACGGCTTGGGAAGGTGGGGGTGCGCGGCGCGCTGTTGTGGCTTGTCATGACGTTCGAATTTTAGAGCGTGATTACGATCTCAGCCCGAGGCCGCGCCTGCAAGACCGTGTGGAGATCGCCGACACGCTCGTAGATCTGGCTCGGCGGGAAATGCGTTTCACAACTCGTAGTCGTTGACGTTCCCGACCATGGCGCGCATCACGAGATCGCGGCTCAGGCGGTCGCTCAGCAGTTCGGAGAACTTGTAGATGAAGTTGCGCAGATAGGCGCCGCGCTTGAACGCGACGCGCGCCACGTTCTGTCCGAACAGGTGGCCCATGGGGCGCACGACGAGGTCGCCGACGGGGTCGTCACGCATGGCCATCTCGGCAACGATGCCGATGCCCATGCCCAGACGCACGTAGGTCTTGATCACGTCGGAGTCGATGGCTTCGAGCACGATGCGCGGCTGCAGCTTGCGGGTGGCGAAGGCGGCGTCGATCTTGCCGCGTCCGGTGAAGGAGGGGTGGTAGGTCACGAGCGGCTCGTGGGCGATGTCCTCAAGGCCGATGCGCTCGCGCTGGGCGAGCGGATGGTTGCTTGGCATGACCAGCACGTGCTGCCATTCATAGCAGGGCAGGGTCACGAGGTCCGGGTAGTCGGCGAGCGACTCGGTCGCCATGCCGATCTCGGCCACTTCGTCGATCACCATGCGCGCCACTTCGTGTGGCGTGGCCTGATGCAGGCTGATGTTGACCTTGGGGTAGGACTCGCGCAGTTTGGCGACGGGCATCGGCAGCACGTAGCGAGCCTGCGTGTGGGTGGTGGCGATGGAGAGCGTGCCGCTGTCCTGCGCGCTGTACTGTTCGCCGATGCGCTTGAGGTTGGTGACCTCGCGCATGATGAGCTCGATGCTCTTGAGCACGTGCTGTCCGGGCTCGGTCACGCGCTTGAGGCGCTTGCCGTGGCGCGCGAAGATGTCCACGCCAAGCTCATCCTCGAGCTCGATGATGGCTTTGGACACGCCGGGCTGCGAGGTGTGCAGCGCCTTGGCGGCTTCGGTTAGGTTGAGATTGCGGCGGGCGGCTTCCTGGACGAAGCGGAATTGGTGCAGGTTCATAACTGAATACAGCTAAAGACTGTCTTTATTATGCTTCATTCTTCTTTTGTTGCATATGGGCGGCGGTTTTTATGCCCAAAAGATCGATTGCACTCTGAATGCAGCGCTGGGGCATGTGTCGCTTTGGTAAAGTAAATAAAAATGAGATGCATTTGCACGATCTCACTTCTAAAATTCACCCATCCCGATGCGCACAAGAACAAACAATGCATCGCGGCGAACGTCCATCCAAGGTTTTCCATGAAGTCGGCTGTTTCCGGTGGCTCGCAACGAGCGTACTGGCTGAAAAAATTACATGAGTGGCACTGGATCAGCTCGGCCATCTGCCTGATCGGCATGCTGCTTTTTGCCTTCACGGGCATCACTCTGAATCACGCCGGGCAGATCGAGTCCCGGCCGCGCGTGCAAACGCGCGAGGGCGCGATGCCCGCACCGCTGCTGGCCCAATTGCAGGTGCTGCAGGAACTGCAGGTGAACCTCAAGGAGCAGGGCAAGTCTGCTGCGAGCCCCCCCATTCCCGCGTCGGTGGCGGCCTTCATCCGCAGCGAAATCAATGTTGATGTCGCGGGCCGCACGGTCGAGTGGAGCGACGATGAAGCCTATGTGGCGATGCCGCGTCCCGGCGGCGACGCATGGCTGCGCGTGGACCTGAAGGACGGCGCGGTGGAGTACGAATCCACCGACCGGGGCTGGATCTCCTACATCAACGATCTGCACAAGGGCCGCAACACGGGGGGCGCCTGGAGTCTGTTCCTAGACGTGTTCGCGGTGGGCTGTCTGGTGTTCTGCATCACCGGCCTGCTGATCCTGAAGATGCATTCCGAGCGGCGCCCGCTGACCTGGCCGATGGTCGGGCTGGGCTTGGTAATCCCGGCGCTGCTCGCGCTGCTGCTGATCCATTGATCTGGTCTCGAAGGCGCAGCCCACTCCCCGAATTTTGTTGAAGGAAATACAGAGATGGCGAAGATGATTTTCAAGTGCTCGGTGGCGCTGGGTGCGGTGGTGGGCTTGCCCGCGATCGCTGGCGGACTCGATGTGACCGTGGGCATTCCGCAGTTGCAGGTGGCCGAGTACCACAAGCCCTACGTGGCCGTGTGGCTGGAGAAGGCCGACGGCGGCGTGGCCGCCAATCTGTCGGTCTGGTATGACGCGAAGATGAAGGATGCCGAGGGCACGAAATGGCTCAAGGACATGCGCCAGTGGTGGCGCCGCACGGGCCGAGAACTCACGCTCCCCATCGACGGCGTGACCCAGCCGACCAAGCCTGCGGGCAACCATGCGCTGTCGTTCGCCGAAGGCAAGAACCCGCTGCCGAAGCTCGCACCCGGTCAGTACAAGCTGATGGTCGAAGCCGCGCGCGAAGTGGGCGGCCGCGAGCTGGTCTCGATCCCGTTCGAATGGCCGGCCAAACAGGCCACCAGCCTCAGCGCCAAGGGCAGCACCGAGCTGGGGCAGATCAAGCTCGATCTCAAGCCCTGATGGCGTTTCGCAGCCTCAATCTCATTTCAAACCAGTCTCAAAAAGCAAAGAAGGGACCTCCACCAATGATGTTCAAGAAGCACGCCCTCGTGGCCGCCACTCTGGCGCTCGCCGCGCTGTCCGCTCAGGCCCATGACCTCTGGTTCAAGCCGTCGAGCACGGTGCTCTCCAAGTCCGATTGGGTGACCATCGACGCAGCGGTTTCCAACGATGTGTTCTTCTTCAATCACCGTCCGCTCGGCCTCGAGAACGTGAAGGTCACGGGACCCGATGGCGAAGCCGTCGAGATGAAGAACGCCCACAAGGGCGAGTTGCGCAGCGTGTTCGACTTCAAGCCCGAAAAGCCCGGCACTTACCGCGTGACCATGCTGATGAACGGCGTGATGGGCGGCTACAAGGATGCCAACGGCCAACCCAAGCGCGTGCGCGGCTCGGCCGAGGAAATCGTCAAGCAGATTCCGGCGGATGCCAAGGAGGTGCGCATCACCGAGAACGTGCGCCGCATGGAGACCTTCGTGTCGGTGGGCAAGCCGTCCGCGCTGGCGGTTTCCGGCAAGGGCCTCGAGATGAAGGCCGTGACCCATCCCAACGATCTGGTGGCGAGCGAGGAAGCGACGTTTGAATTCCAGCTCGACGGCAAGCCTGCAGCGGAGCTGGAGGTGGAACTGGTGGCTGACGGCATCCGCTACCGTGACGGTGTGGATGCGATCAAGCTCAGGACCGACGCGAACGGCGTGCTCAAGGTGAAGTTTCCGCGCGCGGGCCTGTTCTGGCTGAGCGCTGACGCCAAGGACAGCAAGACCACGGTCGCCAAGGCCACCGAACGCCGTCTTGGCTACGTCGCGACCTTGGAAGTGCTGCCCTGATCCATGAGCACTGCGCCGCAAGTCCGTTTTGACGCCAGCGTCTGGCGACTGCCCCAAGCCACCGAAGTGGCGGGCGGCAGCGCCCCGCGTGCTGATTTTGCAGCGCGCCGCTGGCGTGCGCCCGCGATCCAGCGCCAGCAGGACGCGCGTGTTCAGCGGCTTGGTGGGCAGACGATGGGCACCACGTGGTCGCTTCAGCTGCCCAACACCGAATTTCTCCCGCTCGGGCCTGTACAGGTGCTGATCGAGTCCGCACTGGACGAGGTCATCGCGCAGATGAGCAATTGGGAGCGCGGCTCGGTGATCTCCCGCTTCAATGATGCCGCAGCGGGCAGTTGGCATGATTTGCCGGCAGAGTTCGTGCAGGTGCTGGGTGCGGCGATGCATTGGGCCGAGCGCTCGGGCGGCGCGCTCGATCCGACGATGGGTGCGCTGGTGTCGCTCTGGGGCTTTGGCCCGCGAACCGAGCCGCTGGCGCCGCACTCAGGAGAGCGTCCTTCGGCGGAACGCATCGAGGCGCTGCGTGCCACGTCGGGTCATGGGCGCATTGCGTGGCGGGACGGCGACACGCGGCTGAGGCAACCCGGCGGTTTGCGGCTTGATCTTTGCGGGATTGCCAAGGGGTTTGCGGTGGACCAGGTTGCCCGAAAACTTCAAGACGCGGGCTGGAGTGGCGGGCTCTTCGAGATTGGCGGTGAGCTGCGAAGCTGGGGCGGAAAGCCCGGCGGCGGCGCGTGGCAGATCCAGCTGGGAAGCCAGGGCGACGCAACGTCCGAGCCGCTGGTCGTCGCCGTGAAAAACGGGGCCTTCGCCACCTCGGGCGATTGGTGGCATCATTTTTTTGCGGATGGCCGACGCTATTCGCACACGCTCGATCCGCGCACCGGCTGGCCGGTCACGCATGCGCTCGCGAGTGTCACGGTGCATCACGACGAGTGCATGCATGCCGACGCGCTCGCGACCGTGCTCACGGTGCTGGGGCCGGATCAGGGCATGGCTTTTGCCGATGCGAACAACGTGGCTGCGGTGTTTCAGGAACATGACGCCGCGCCGTGCATGTCGGCGGCATGGAAGGCTCGATTCGCATCATGACGCTTGATTGGGTGGTTTCTCCGGCGCGGCTGGCCGGCGCTGCGGGGCTGGTGTTCGCCTACGCGGCGCTGTGCGCGCGTGTCGCTTGGGTTGCGCGGCAAAAGCGCATCGACATCGCGCGCGACAACGACGTGCCTGGGAATCAGGCGCAAGGACCGGCCGTGCTGGTGGTCTACGCCAGCCAGACGGGACAGGCCGAGGGCATCGCCCGCGAGTCCGCACGCATGCTGCGCGAGTGTGGGCTGCGGGTGACGCTGCTGCCCATCGACGGACTGAACAAAGCGCATTTGGCGGGGCATGAGCGCAGCCTGTGGATCGTCTCGACCACTGGCGAGGGTGATGCGCCCGATCACGCTTTGCGCTTTGTGCAGCAGGTGTTGCCGACGAATGCTGATCTCAGGGGGCACCATGCGCAGGTGCTGGCGTTGGGCGACCGCGAGTACCAGCAGTTCTGTGCGTTTGGCGAGCAGATTCAGCAATGGCTGGTGGCCCAGGGCGCCAACAGTGAGCTGCTTTGCGTCGACAACATGGACCGCGCGACGCTGCAGACGTGGCAGTCGCGCGTCAATGCGTTGGCGAGGGAGTGCCAGGGGGATGCTGGTGAATCTCAGCCGCTGCCGGCCCTGCGCGAGGATTGGCTGCTTGCGCCCGCGAGCCGGATGTTCACCTTGCAAGCCCGCCGCCTGCTCAATCCCGGCAGCGAGGGCGGTGCGCTGTACGGTCTGGACTGGGTCGCGGCGAATGGCGAACTGCCGGAGTGGCAATCGGGCGATCTTGTATCGCTCAGCGTGCCTGCTGACCCGGAGCATGCGCGTGACTACTCGATCGCCTCCATCATGGCCGATGGCTACCTGCAGATGCTGGTGCGCCAAAGCACGCGCGAGGATGGCACGCCTGGCGTGGCCTCGGGCTGGCTTTGCACGGGTGTGCAGATCGGCGAACAATGCGCCTTGACGGTGAGGCAGCACAGCAGTTTCCGGCTGGGCGACAACGCGCGGCGTCCACTGGTTTTGATCGGCAACGGCTCGGGTCTTGCAGGGCTGCTGAGCCACATCCGCGCGCGGATAGAGGCGGGGCGCGGTGACCAGTGGCTGGTCTATGGCGAGCGCAGTCCCGCGCAGGATGCGATCTGCGGCGAGCAGCTGGAGCAATGGCTGCGTGCGGGGCAGATCGAGCGGCTCGACCGTGCGTGGTCACGCGATGGCGGACGCAGGACCTATGTGCAGGATGTGCTGCTCGCGCAGGCCGACGAGCTCAGGCGCTGGATCGAGCGCGGCGCGACGATCTACGTCTGCGGCAGTCTGCAGGGCATGGGGCAGGGGGTGCATGCGGCGCTCAAGCAGGTGCTTGGAGACGAGTGCGTGCAGGCGCTCACGCAGTCGGGGCGCTATCGCCGCGACGTCTATTGAAATGAAGTGGAGCGCGGAGCGCGGCTCAGTCAGCCGCTGAATCCGCCGCGATCAGCGCCATCAGCGAGGTGATGCGCGGGTCTTCGCCAATCGGTGTCTGAAGACGGAATTCAAGGGCCGGGTATTGCGCCTGCAGGGCATGGACCATGCGCGGCAGGTCCTCGCGCGCGTGGCGCCCCGCGCCGAGAAACATCGGCATCACGCTGATTCTGTGGATCCCCGTTTCTGCCCAGCGCGCGACGACGGAGGGCAGGTCGGGTTCGGTCAGTTCGAGATAGGCACAGGCGACGGCCACATCGTCGCGCTGCGCGGCGATCAGGCTGGCGACCGCCTCGATCGGCAGCCGCCATTGCGGATCGCGCGAGCCGTGCGCGAACAGGATGACACCGGTATCGGGCATGCGATTCATCCGCTAACGCCTGAGCACCAGCCAGCCAAAGGCGGCAAGCGACAGAAGCGAATAGATCAGCCCCGGCGCGGCGGCGGTCAGCATCGGTGACCAGTTCTGCAGATTCCCCGCGAAGCCGAACACGTTGTTGAGCAGGAAGAAACTGATGCCTGCCATCACGCCGCCGAACACATAGCCGGCGATGCCGCCCGAGCGGAAGTGCAGATAGGCGAACGGCAGCGACAGCACCACCATCACCAGACAGCTCAGCGGATAGAAGACCTTGCGCCAGAACTCGATGTCGTAGCGCTGGGTGGACTGGCCGTTGGCCTCCAGGTGGCGGGTGTACTGGAACAGCTCGAGCGTGGACATCTTGTCCGGCTTGAGCACGGCGGCGGCGACCATGCTCGAGGTGATGCGGGTCTTCCAGGTGAACTCGGGCTTTTCAGTGCGCTCCACGCTCATGTCGCCGTTGGCGCTGCGCTGGAACACGCTGCGATGCACGTTCTCGAGCACCCAGCCATCGTTGTTGGCGTCAAAATGTCCGCGCTCGGCCTGTGTGGTCGATGCGGTGTAGCCATCGGCGTCGAATTCGAAGATGCGCACATTGCGCATCTCGCCCTGGGTATCGATGGCGCGCACGTTCACGGCAAAGCTGTGATCGGCCTGACGCTCCTTGAGCCACGCGCCGGTGACTCCGGTGGTGATCTGCCCCATGCGCCGCGCCTTCACCAGCTCGGCGGCCTTTTCGCTGACCGGCGCGATGTAGTCGCCCATCACGAAGGTGAACGCGACGAAGGCGCCGCCGAGAATCAGCAGCGTGCTGAGCGCTCGCCAGGGCCCGAGTCCGCTGGTGCGCATGATGGTGAATTCGGAGGTCTGCGCCAGTCGCGCCATCACGAAGATGGTGCCGATGAGCACGGTGATCGGCAGCAGTTCATACAGATGCTGGGGCACGCGCAGGGCCACGTAGAGCAGGGCGTGCATCAGCTGGTAGCTTTTGCTGATCCAGCGCAGCTCGTCGACCAGATCGAAGAAGAAGAACAGTGCGAGAAACGCCAGCGTGACGAAGCCCACGCCCGCGATGACTTCGCGGTAGATGAAACGGCGGATGGTCTTCATGCCGCTCCCTTTGCTGCAGTCTTTGCACGGTGGCCGCCCGAGAACAGCGAGCGGATCGACCATTGGTTGTGGCGCGCGGCGAGCAGCAGCAGCGCCAGTGCGAACGCGCCGCCGTGCAGAAGCAGCATGAACGGCACCATGCCGATGCGCTGCGCCGCCACCCAGCTCTGGCCCACGGTCATGAGGTTGTAGTAGACGACGAAGGCGAACAGCGCGAACGCCATGCTGCTGCTGCGCCCGGCGCGTGGATTGACCACCGCGACGGCGAGGCCCAGCACCACGAAATTGAGCGCCGCGAACGCGAGGCCGATGCGCCAGCCCAGCTCGCCCCGGAACGCGGGAATGCTGGAGCCGACCAGCTCGAGCGTGCCGCGCGTCTTGAGCGCCACATCATCGATGCCGCCGGACTTGGCGTCGCCCACGCGGGTGCCGTATTCCTTGAACTCGCTCACCCGCAGGCCGGGCTTGCCCAAGGGCATCTCCAGACGCTGACCGTTGAACAGCAGGGCCATGCGGTCACCGTTGCGCACCTCGAGGCGTGCGCTCTCGGCGGAGGTCACGGTCTCCTTGGTGGGCTCGTTGGTCGCGATGAAGACGTTGCTCGCCGAGGTCGCATCGGGTGAATCGCGGTCGATGAAGAACACGCGCGAGCCGTTGGACGACTCCTGGAACTGGCCGGGCGCGATGCGGTCGACGTCGCTGCGCTGCTCGTATTGGGATTTGAGTTCCTGGATCTGCTGGTTCGCCCAGGGCCAGACGACGAGCGACAGCGCGGCGATCGCCAGCATCACCGGCCAGGCGAAGCGCAGCAGCGGCGGCAGCAGGCTCATGAGGCCGCGGCCGCTGGCGAACCAGATGACCATTTCGCTGTCGCGGTACATGCGCGAGAGAACCCCCACGATGGCAACGAACAGGCAAAGGCTCAGAATGGTGGGCAACTGGCCGAGGACGGTATAGCCCATGACCAGCATGACGTCCTGCGGATTGACGCTGCCGCGCGAAGCTTGACCAAGGGTGCGGATCAGCATCATGGTCATGACGATGGTGACAAGCACCACCAGCGTCGCGCCAAAACTGCGTGCCAGCTCCTTGCGGATGGATGAATCGAATAACATTGTGTCGAAGGAAAACGTCAATTATGAACTTCGAACTGACCACTCTCACCTTATCTGCAGCCTCCAGCCAGAAATGCGATGCTCTTATCGTGCTGGTGCCCGAGGGCGTGAAGCCCGGCAAGGATGCGGTGTCCGCCATTCTGGCGCAGGCACTCAAATCGGGTGATCTCGAACTCAAGGCGGGCAAGAACTTGCAGATTTACGCCTCGCCACTGCTGGCGGCGCGTCGGGTGATTCTGGCCGGAACCGGTGATGGTAGCGCGCGCGGCGTGCGTCTGGCGCTTGCCGGGGTCGCCAATGTCCTGAAATCCCCCAAGGTCAAGAAGGCCGTTGTGGTCTTCGCGGGCAAGGCGTCGGGCGATGCGATCGCTGCGGCCGTGCAGTGCTGCGCCGATCTGAGCTACGTCTACACGACGACCAAGTCCAAGGCCGAGCCGGTGGCACTGGCCCGCCTGGTGGTGGGCGTGGATGAGCCGGCCAAGGTCAAGTCGGCCTTCGACATGGCCTGCGCCGTCGCCAAGGGCGTGGGTTTTGCGCGCGAATGGGCCAATCGCCCCGCCAATCACGCGACGCCCACCATGCTGGCCAACGCCGCCAAGGGCCTGACGACGACCGGCATCACCTGCAAGGTGCATGGCCCGGCGGAGGTCGCCAAGCTCGGGATGGGCGCCTTCATGGCCGTGGCCCAGGGTTCGGCGGAGCAGTTGCGCTTCATCGAGCTGCGCTACAACGGCGCGGCCAAGTCCGAAGCGCCGGTGGTGCTGGTCGGCAAGGGCATCACCTTTGACACCGGCGGCATCTCGCTCAAGCCAGCGGCCGAGATGGACGAGATGAAGTTCGACATGGGCGGCGCGGCCAGCGTGCTCGGCGTGTTCACCGCGCTTGCGGAACTGCGTCCCGCCGTCAACGTGGTCGGCCTGATTCCCGCCTGCGAGAACATGCCCGACGGCAAGGCGGTCAAGCCCGGCGACGTGGTGACCAGCATGAACGGCCAGACCATCGAAATTCTCAACACCGATGCCGAAGGCCGTCTGGTGCTCTGCGACGCGATCACCTATGCCGCGCGCTTCAAGCCGAAAGCGCTGGTGGACATCGCCACGCTGACGGGTGCCTGCGTGATCGCGCTTGGCAACCAGCGCAGCGGCCTGTTCGCGTCCGACGACACGCTCGCGGCCCAACTGCAGGCGGCGGGCGATGCGGCGCAGGATCTGTGCTGGCGCATGCCGCTCGACGAAGAATATGGCGAGGGCCTGCGCAGCAACTTCGCTGATGTGGCCAATGTGGCCGGTCGCGCGGGCGGGGCGATCACGGCCGCCAAGTTCCTGCAGCGCTTCACCGGCAGCCTGCCTTGGGCGCATCTGGACATCGCCGGAACCGCATGGAAGAGCGGGGCGGCCAAGGGCGCCACGGGTCGCCCGGTGGGTCTGTTGATGCACTATCTGGCCACTGTGGCGGACAGCGCCAAGGCGGCACCCAAGCCGGCGCGCAAGAAACCCGTGGCCCGCAAGACAGCGTGAACCGGCGTGATGCACATCAGCCCCGAGGTCACATGACGGAAGTAGCTTTTCATTTCAACGCGCCCGACAAGCTGGCCTATGCCTGCCGTTTTGCGCGCAAGGCGTTCAATCGCGGCGTGCGCGTGGTGGTGACTGCGGACGCGGCTGATCTGCAGGCGCTGGACCGCATGATGTGGTCGCTGGGCCCCACCGATTTCGTGGCCCATGCGCTCGCCGATGGCGATCCGGATGTCGTGGCGGTGTCGCCGGTGCTGCTGGCGCAGGAGCCGCTGTCGGTCGCGCCGCGCGACATGCTGCTCAATCTGGGTGGGCAGAGACCGTCCGGATTCGATCAGTTCGAGAAGGTGATCGAGGTCGTGAGCTCAAGCGACGAACGCGATCGTCAGCTCGCGCGCACGCGCTGGCGCCAGTACGCTGCAGATGGTTACGAGATCGTTCGCCATGATCTGGTTTTGAAAGAAAATGCCTGACCATGGCATCCGCTCCTTCCTCCTTTCCTCCGAAGTTTGTTCCCACGTTGACCGAAGAGGTGGAACTGCCCGTCGATGAGCATGCTGAGCGTGATGCGCAGGAGCTGAACGCGCTGGCGGATCCCGTGGAAGTCCCCGGCGGCTATGAATTGCCGGCGGGCGTGCCGGACGAGGAGGACGATGTTGCCGCCACGGGCCAAGCGGCCCCCGGGCAGCCGCTGGATGTGGACGCCATTCCGGAACTGGTGTCCGTCGTGCATGTGGAGGAAATCCACCGCGACCTTGAGACGATCCCCGAAGTCAGCGAGGTGGTGGAGGTCATGGAGATGACGGAGGTGGCCGATGAGGCCCAGATCGAGGAGCCACCGTCCGTTCCGCAGGAAGCGGAGCCCGTGCCGGTGGCTCAGTCCCCATCCCCATCCCCATCCGCCGTGCTGCCCGATGGCTACGAGGAGTATGTGGTCCATCGTGTCATGCAGCGCGTGGACGTCCTGCTCGAGCAGCGCCTGCGCGAGGCCATCGCGCTGGTGATCCAGGAGCAGACCCGCTCCATCGTTCCGCGTCTGCGTGAAGAGGTGGAGTCGGTGGTCCGCCAGTCGGTCTACGAGGCCGTGGCCGACGAGCTTGCGTCCACGCAGAAGTGACCGGACGGGCCTTCGCAAAAAGGCTGCGCATTGTCGGCATCGAACTGGCCGCACCACCGGGGATTTCCCGAATGTGGTGCGGCGCGTACGTTCAGTGATTCCTGAGCCCACTTTTTTCGAGCCCTGACCATGCCCTGGAAGCGCGGGAAATCCGGCGTTTCCAACCCCCTGTCCTTGCCGCAGTAGGCACGCAAATGGGGCACGCACTGACTGGCCTGCAAATTGCATAACCAACGCGTCTCGACGCAGTCCGTTATTCTGAGATTCCCTAGTGTTTCAGATTATGAATTGCGATATGTTTCACCGCGTTGGGACAAAAACCAAATATCTCAGCGTTTTTCTAATCTGGAGATTCGTATGCAATTGAAGTTGAAGTTGACTATCGCTGCTGCAATTGCGGCAGTGGCCGGCATGGCATCCGCTCAAGAGGTGGTGAAGATCGGTCACGTGGGTCCCGTATCCGGGCCACAGGGTCACTATGGCAAGGACAACGAAAACGGCGCCCGCATGGCCGTGGACGATCTGAATGCCAAGGGCGTGACGATCGGTGGCAAGAAGGTCAAATTCGAGCTGATGGCCGAAGATGACGCGGCGGATCCCAAGCAAGGCACGGCTGCGGCGCAAAAGCTCTGCGATGCCAAGGTCGCTGGCGTGGTGGGCCATCTGAACTCGGGCGTGACGATTCCTGCGTCCAAGATCTACAACGACTGCGGCGTGCCGATGGTCACCGGCGCCGCCACCAATCCGAACCTGACCAAGCCAGGTTACGACACCACCTACCGCATCATCGCCAATGACAATGCGCTGGGTGCCGCTCTGGCCGCATACGCTGCGGACACGCTCAAGCTCAAGACCGTCGCCGTCATCGACGACCGCACCGCCTACGGTCAGGGTCTGGCCAGCGTGTTCAAGAAGGTCGCTGCCGAAAAGGGCATCAAGGTCGTCGAAGAGCAGTTCACGACCGACAAGTCCACCGACTTCATGGCGATTTTGACCGCCATCAAGGCCAAGAACCCCGACGCGGTGTTCTACGGCGGCATGGACGCACAGGCAGGCCCGATGCTGCGCCAGATGCAGCAACTGGGCATGACCAAACAGAAGTATTTCGGTGGTGATGGCTTCTGCACGACGGAGCTGGCCAAGCTGTCTGCCGGAGCGCCAACTCTGGGCAACGTGGTCTGCGCGGTGGGCGGTGCTTCGATCGAGAAGATGCCCGGCGGCAAGGACTGGAAGGCTCGCTACGACGCCAAGTTCCCAGGTCAGTTCCAAGTCTACAGCCCGTACAAGTACGACGCGACGATGCTGCTGGCAGACGCCATGGTCCGTGCCGGTTCGGCCGACCCCAAGAAGTACATTCCCGAGCTCAAGAAGTCCAACTATCAGGGCGTGACCGCGAAGATCTCCTTCGAAGCCAACGGCGAGATGAAGAACCCCGCCGTGACCCTGTTCGCCTACAAGAATGGCGAGAAGGTGCCACTGAATTGATCAGCGAAACTGCAATGCAAAAAGGGCCTTCGAGGCCCTTTTTGTTTTTGGAGTGGGTGAGGGTGCGGTGATCGATCTTTGCCGCTGCACCCGTCGTCAGTTCAGCGGCGCACCTGCAGCGCGCCCGGGTTCACGATGTTGGTCGGCGTACCCTTGATGTAGTTGATCACGTTGTCGAACGCCGCACCGAAATACAGCTCGTAGCTGTCCTGCTCCACATAGCCGATATGGGGCGTGCAGACGCAGTTCTCGAGACGCAGCAGGGCATGGCCCTGCAGGATGGGTTCGCTTTCGAACACATCGACCGCCGCCATGCCGGGGCGGCCACGGTTGAGTGCGGCAATCAGCGAGTCGGGCTCGATCAGTTCAGCGCGCGAGGTGTTGACGATCAGCGAGGTGGGTTTCATCTGGCTCAGGTCTTCGAGCGTCACGATGTTGCGGGTCTCTTCGTTGAGGCGCAGGTGCAGCGAGATCACGTCGCACTGCGAGAAGAATTCGGCGCGCGTGGATGCCACCTGAAAGCCGTCGCTCAGTGCCTGCGCGCGTGAGGCCTCGCGGCCCCAGATGCGCACGTTCATGCCGAAGGCTTTGGCGTAGCTCGCGACGATGCGGCCGATCTTGCCGTAGCCCCAGATGCCGAGCGTCTTGCCGCGCAGCACCATGCCGAGTCCGAAGTTCGGCGGCATCGATGCCGAGCGCATGCCGGACTGCTGCCAGGCGCCGTGCTTGAGATTGGCGATGTATTGCGGCAGACGGCGCATGGCCGCCATGATGAGTGCCCAGGTCAGCTCGGCCGGAGCGACGGGCGAGCCCACGCCCTCGGCGATGGCGATGCCCTTTTCGGTGCACGCCGCCACATCGATGTGCGAGCCGACCTTGCCAGTCTGCGCGATGAGCTTGAGGCGCGGGAGTTTCTCCACCAACTGGCGGGTGATCTGCGTGCGCTCGCGGATCAGCACGATGACGTCCGCGTCCTTGAGCCGGACCGACAACTGGCCGAGGCCCTTGACCGTGTTGGTGTATACCTTGGCGGAATATCGTTCGAGACGTTCGGCGCAGTGGAGCTTGCGTACGGCGTCTTGATAGTCGTCCAAAATTACAATGTTCATGTCGTTTATTGCAACTGCATGGCGAGCCCGGATTGGAGCGGGC
This sequence comes from Diaphorobacter caeni, assembly GCF_015354245.1. GTDB lineage: Bacteria > Pseudomonadota > Gammaproteobacteria > Burkholderiales > Burkholderiaceae_C > Diaphorobacter_A > Diaphorobacter_A caeni. The sequence goes on along the minus strand of NZ_JADKYZ010000003.1, from coordinate 150,606 downwards.
TGCGCGCTGGGAAAATCAAATCGTTCGGGTCGGTGCGATGCGAATCGCACACGTATCAGTCATTGTCGTTGATGAAGACGTAAGAACACCAGAGAAACGCCTCAATTGGGGCAAATTCAAACACAAGCTTACAGCGATGGACGCCCTCTCTGGCGCTTGCACCGTCAACGCTACCCAATGTACGGACGTTGAACAAGGGTAAATAGCCTGACGGCAATCAATACCGGCGCTTACAGCTGTTGTTGAGTGATGCAGGTCAAGACCACTGCCGGTGCTTACCATAGCGCGCTTTCACACCAAGGACGGACGGAGGGGCAGGGCGCATGCTTACTGGCCACATCCGCTCCCCGATTCGAACGGTGTGACGTTTCATCAAGAAGGACCAGAAGAGACCCATGACAGAACACATTGCTTCGTCCCAATCGCTCGATCCACAGCCACGCAGCGGCCTCGGCAGCAGGATGCGCGCGGGCATCATGGGCCTGATGCTGGCAACGCTCGGCGTCGCCGCATCGGCGCAGGTGACCATCGGCGGCTCGGTGAGCGGCCAGATAGCTCCCGGGGTCTACGGGCGGGTGGACATCGGCGGCGCGCCACCCCCTCCGCTGATCTACCAGCAGCCCGTGATCATCGCGCCGCCGCGCGTGGTGGTTCCAGCGCCCCCGGTCTACATGTACGTGCCGCCGGGACACGCCAAGCACTGGGGCAAGCATTGCGCGCGCTACGGTGCTTGCGGTCAGAACGTGTACTTTCTGCGAAACCCGCCGCCGCAGTTCCACCATACGCCGCCTCCCCGCTACCATGGACGCGATCGGGATGATCGCTGGGATCGTCACGAACGACGCGATCGCCATGAACGGGACCACTACCGTGATGATCGCCGGGGACATGGAAATGGCCATGGTCACGGCAACGGTCACGGGCATGGCCGGGGCCACGGGCGTGACTGAGAGCGCGCCTTTTTCTCTCTTGGAGCATTGACCGGAGTGTGGAATTGAGCTCGCGGAGCCTGCCGGCTTGCGCCACAGGGTTTAAGCTTGGCGCTCATGGCCCACGTCACTTTTTCTCCTCCTTATTCACCCGCGGATCAGGTAGCCAATCAGCTGCGTGACCGCGGGTTTGCCATTCTGCAGCCCAGCGATGTCGCGAGCTGGATAGGCTGCGCGCCGCAGGAGCTGCTGGCCCTTTCAGGCGACTGGGCGGATTTGCCGCCGGATGAATTTCTGAAGGACGGTGGGCGCTATCGCCGTCGCCGTCATTCCTGCTTTGTGGTCGAAGGCGAGCACTACGAACAGGTGCCGCATCGTGCACATTGGCAGCCGGTGGAGTACAACGCGCTGCACGGCGGCATGCAGCGGTGGTTCGCGCCCATGCTGGATGCGACCGTGGCTCATCCCGTCTGGCCCAAGATGATGCGCGCGCTCGCCGGGCTGACGCAGGATGCCATCGCCCGCGAGGCCCGGCCCCAGCCCTGGTTCATCGAGGCGCACCAGTTCCGCATCGACACCTCGGACGGCATCGGTCGTCCCACGCCCGAGGGTGCGCATCGTGACGGCGTGGATCTGGTGGCCGTGTTTCTCGTTGACCGGCAGGATGTGAAGGGGGGCGAAACCCGCATCTTCGAGGCACGCGGCCCGAACGGTCAGCGCTTCACATTGACCGAGCCCTGGTCGGTGATGCTGCTGGATGATGCCCGCATGATCCACGAGACCACCCCCATTCAGCCCGAGCTGCCGGGCGGCTGGCGTGATACGCTGGTCGTCACATGCCGTGCGGGAGATTTTCAGAACGCCAAGGGAAGGGATGGCGGTTGATGTGAGTCAATTGCCCGGAGACGTGATCGGCGCAAACTCACTAACAGGTTAGATACTTTGATTGGGCGGTTCAGCCGTCAGCACAGGAGAGACTCATGTTCACCAATATTCTGATTCCCGTCGACGGTTCCACGACAGCGCTCAGCGCGGTGTCCAAGGCGGCTGGCCTCGCCAAGACCTATGGCAGCAACGTGACCGTGCTCTATGTCGTCGATCCCTATCCGTTCACCGGCGTCGGTGCGGATTTCGCCTATGGTCAGTCGCAGTACCTCACCGCGGCCAGCGCTGAAGCCAACGCGGCGCTGGACGCCGCCAAGCTGGCGTTGAACCAGGCAGGCATCGACAAGGTCATCACCAAGGTGGGTGAGGGGCACGCGATCCATGAAGGCATCATTCGCGCGGCCAAGGATGTCGGCTCCGACCTGATCGTCATGGGCTCGCATGGTCGCAAGGGGCTGGAAAAGCTGGTGCTGGGCAGCGTGACGCAGCGCGTGCTGGGCGTCTCCGACATCCCCGTGCTGGTGGTGCGCGAGTGAGTCGTTCCCTCTGACGGAACACTTCAAACAGCAACGGCCCCATTGGGGTCGTTGGCTTTTCAGTGACCCATGGGGCATGAAGCTGGCGCGGTCCAGGCGAGGGCAGCCGCGCAAGGGCCGCGCCGCCGCGCTCGCTGCGTCCCCCGCCCGAATTGCGCAGCAATTCGAGCGCGGGGGAAGGCGCGAAGCGACTCAGGGGGCTGCTACTCGATTTTTACGCCGGAGGCTTCGACAATGCCCTTCCATTGCGTGTATTCGGTGTTCAGCAGCTTGCTGAAATCGGCGGGCGACATGGCGAGCGGCTCCGCGCCCTGGGCGTGGATCGCGGCCTTCATCTCGGGCGTGGCGAGCAGCTTGTTGATCTCGGTGTTGAGTGTGGTCACGACGTTGGCGGGCGTGCCGGCGGGCGCCATCACGCCGTACCAGGTGCTCACGTCAAAGCCCTTGTAGCCGGACTCGGCGATCGTCGGCACATCGGGCAGCGACGAGCTGCGCTTGGCGGACGTGACGGCGAGCGGACGCAGCTTGCCGGACTGGATCTGACCCATGGCGGAGGGCACCGAGGACACGAGCAGGTCGACGTTTCCAGCCAGCGCATCCATCATCGCGGGGTTCGAGCCCTTGTAGGGCACGTGGCTCAGCTTGACGCCTGCGGCCTTCTCGAACAGCTCGCCGGCGAGGTGGATCGAGGTGCCGTTGCCCGGCGAGCCGTAGGTCACCGTGCCGGGGCTGGCCTTGGCGGCGGCGATCACGTCGGCCAGTGACTTGTACTTGGAGTTCGCCGAGGTGGCGATGATCACGGGCGTGTAGGCCACGTGCGCGACGGCGGTCAGGTCCTTGGTGGGGTTCCAGGGGAGGCTCTTGTAGAGCCAGGGGCCGATGACCAGATTGTCCTTTTGACCCATGACGATGTCATAGCCGGTGGGCTGGGCCTTGGCCACTTCGCCGATGCCGATGGTGCCGCCCGCGCCGGGCTTGTTGTCGGCCACGACGGTCCACTTGTTGGTCTTGCTCAGTTCGTTGGCAACGAGGCGCGCCAGAATGTCCGTGCCGCCGCCCGGCGGGAAGGGGATGACCAGACGAACGGGCTTGGTCGGATACGCGGCGGGGGCTGTCTGCGCGTGGGCAAGGCCGCCTGCGGCCAAGGCGGCCAGTGCGGTCGTTGCCGCGATTGCGTTTGTGAAAGTGCGGCGCATCATCATGATGTGAAAGTCTCTCCTGCAGATGGAAAAAGGCCCCTTCTGGCGAGCCAGCGGGGCCTTGTTGTCGGACACCAGCGAGGATCTTAACGCCTGTCCAGGCGCAATAGTACTCGTGGTTTCACGAGTCTCACATGCGTTCGAAGATGGCGGCAATGCCTTGGCCGCCGCCGATGCACATCGTCACCAGAGCGTACTTGCCCTGGATGCGCTCGAGTTCGTGCAGCGCCTTCACCGTGATCACCGCGCCGGTCGCGCCGATGGGGTGGCCCAGCGAGATGCCGGAGCCGTTCGGGTTCACCTTGGCGGGGTCGAGGCCCAGATCGCGCGTCACGGCACAGGCCTGTGCGGCGAAGGCTTCGTTGGCTTCGATCACGTCCAGATCGTTGATCGTGAGGCCCGCCTTTTCCAGCGCCAGCTTGGTCGCGGGCACGGGGCCGATGCCCATGTACTTGGGATCGACGCCGGCGTGCGCGTAGGCCACCAGACGCGCCATGGGCTTGAGGCCACGGGCGGCGGCGGCCTTGGAGTCCATCAGCACCACGGCGGCGGCCGCGTCGTTGATGCCCGAGGCATTGCCTGCGGTCACGGTGCCGTTTTCCTTGGTGAACACGGGCTTGAGCTTGGCAAAGTCGGCAGCGGTGGCGCCAGTGCGGAAGTGCTCGTCGGTCACGTACTGCACGTCACCCTTCTTGGACTTGAGCGTGACGGGCACGATCTGGTCCTTGAAGTAGCCGGCGGCGGTGGCGCGCTCGGCGCGGTTGTGGCTCTCGACCGCCAGCGCATCCTGGTCTTCGCGGGTGATGCCCCACTTGGCGGCGATGTTCTCGGCCGTCACGCCCATGTGGATGTTGTGGAACGGGTCGTGCAGGGCGCCGGTCATCATGTCGATCATCTTGAAGTCGCCCATGCGTGCGCCCCAGCGGCTGGTCAGCGAAGCGTAGGGCGCGCGGCTCATGTTCTCGGCACCGGCGCCGATGGCGATGTCGGCGTCGCCCAGCAGGATGGACTGGCTCGCGCTCACGATGGCCTGCAGGCCCGAGCCGCACAGGCGGTTCACGTTGTAGGCGGGCGTGCCCTCGCCGCAACCACCGTTGATGGCTGCCACGCGCGAGAGGTACATGTCCTTTGGTTCCGTGTTCACCACATGGCCGAACACGACGTGGCCGACGTCCTTGCCGTCCACGTTGGCGCGTGCCAGCGATTCACGCACCACGGTGGCGCCGAGTTCGGTGGGTGGAACGTCCTTGAGGCTTCCGCCGAAGGTGCCGATGGCGGTACGGACGGCGCTGACAACAACTACTTCACGGGACATGAGAGGTCTCCTGATGGTTTGATCGAATAAGGGCAAGATGAAAACTGGCCGGCCGCGAACGACCGGAAACTACGTAATCAGCTACGTATTGTGCAGTGCATCATTTCAAATGTCGCGCACATCCGCGACAGGGTTTTCCCCAAAGTCCGCGCGATTCAGGTAGGCGAGCACACGCGCCGCCGCATCGGCGGGGGAGGTGAGTTTGCTGCCTGCCTTGAGCGCCTCGAAATTGCCGATGTCGGGGAAATCCTCGGGGTTCGCTCCGCGCAATTGAACCTGCATGTCGGTGTCGATCACGCCAGGCGCGAGCGAGCAGAGCTTGGCTCCGTTGGGCCTGAGCGCTTCTTCGAGAGCGGCGCAGCGGGTGAACATGTCCATGCCGGCCTTGGCCGTGCAGTATGCCGCCTGCGACGCCATGGGCCTGCGTCCCAGTCCCGATGAAATGTTGAGCACCTTGCGCGGGCCGCCCCAGCGCTCGGTCGCGACGAGGAACGCGCCGGTCAGCGCCATCGGCGCCTCGAGCCCCACGCGCATGGCGTTCTGCAGATCGGCGGCGGCGATGTGACCGAGCGGGGCGATGCGCGGAATCACGCCCGCATTGTTGATCAGCGTGACGCTGGCCCAGTCATCGGCGTTGAGCGACGAGAGGAGGGTGGTCAGACGCTGTGCCGCTTCTTCCGGGTTGGCGAGATCCTGCTCCCATTGCTGCAGTTGCCCGTCGCTGGTGGAGGATTCCGCGAGAGCGTCGCTCGTCTTGCGCGCGATGCTGATGAGCGTGTGGCCTTCGCCGAGCAGTTGCTGGCCTATGGCCAGGCCCATGCCGCGCGAGCCGCCGGTGAGGATGGTGAGGTGCTTTGGGGTCATCCGAATATCTTAGAGCGTGTTTGCGATCTCAGTCCCAGGCCGCGCCCGCAAGACCGTGTGGAGATCGTCCGGGCACGGAATGCACATAAAAAAAGAGAGTGTCTCTCGACACTCTCTCATTGGCAATTGACGCTTCGGAGCGAATCAAGTGCCCAAATCAAGCGCCCAAATCAAGCGCCCAGATAGGCCTTGCGCACGTCGGCGTTGGTCAGCAGGGCCTGTCCCGAGTCTTCCAGCACGACCTTGCCGGTTTCCAGCACGTAGCCGCGATCGGCGATCTGCAGGGCTCGGTTGGCGTTCTGCTCGACGAGGAACACGGTCACGCCGTTGGCGCGGATGGTCTGGATGATCTCGAAGATCTGCGCGATGATCAGCGGAGCGAGGCCCAGCGTCGGCTCATCGAGCAGCAGCAGGCGCGGCTTGCTCATGAGCGCGCGGCCGATGGCGAGCATCTGCTGCTCGCCGCCGGACATGGTGCCTGAGCGCTGGCCCGAGCGTTCGCGCAGGCGCGGAAACAGCTGGAAGACATGCTTGATGCCGTCGGCGATTTCCGAGCTGCTCAGAAAGAAGCCGCCCATCTTGAGGTTTTCCTCGACGGTCAGGTCCTTGAACACGCGGCGGCCTTCCGGCGAGATGGCGATGCCCCGGCGCATGATGTGGTGCGTGGACATCTGGGTGATGTCCTCGCCCTCGAACAGGATCTTGCCGCCGCTCGCGCGCGGGTTGCCGCAGACGGTCATGAGCAGAGATGTCTTGCCCGCACCGTTGCTGCCGATCAGCGTGACGATCTCGCCCTGATTGACGTGCAGGCTCACCTTGTTGACGGCGCAGATCGCGCCGTAGTGCGTGGAGACCTGCTCCAGTTGCAGCATGTGTTTGGCGCTCATCTCAGGCCTCTCCCAGATAGGCCTTGATGACCCGCTCGTTGTTGCGCACCTCGTCGGGCGTTCCCATGGCGATCGGCTTGCCGTATTCCATGCACAGAATGCGCTCGGACACGCCCATCACCAGACCCATGTCGTGCTCGATCAGCAGCACCGTCACGCCGAATTCGGTGCGCAGGCGCTCGATCAGGTGCTGCAGCTCGACTTTTTCCTGCGGATTCAGACCGGCAGCCGGTTCGTCGAGCATCAGCAGCTTGGGCTCGGTGATCATGCAGCGCGCGATCTCGAGGCGCCGCTGGTGGCCATAGGCGAGGTTGCCGGCTTCGCGATTGGCGAATTCGGCGATGCCCATGAACTCCAGCCACTTCATCGCGTTGGCGATGGCGGCATTCTCACTCTCTCGGTAGCCGCGCGTGTTGAACAGCCCGCCCAGCACCGACCTGCTGGTGCGGCGGTGTTGCGCGACCAGGAGGTTCTCGACGGCGGTCATGCTCTTGAACAGGCGCACGTTCTGGAAGGTGCGCACCACGCCGCGCTGGGCGACGCTGTGGCTGCCGAGGCCGGCGATCGACTCGCCCGCCAGCGTGATCACGCCGGTGGTGGGTTTGTAGAAGCCGCTGATGCAGTTGAACACCGTGGTCTTGCCGGCACCGTTGGGGCCGATGATGGCGAAGATTTCCTTGGGGTGGATGGACATCTGCACGCCATCGACGGCCAGCAGGCCGCCGAAGCGCATGCTCAGGTCCTTGACTTCGAGTAGATGGCTCATGCGTGCGCTCCATCCTTGTGGTTGCCGGAGGAAGGAACTTCCACGTGGTGGCGCTTCATGGGCAGGAGGCCCTGCGGACGCCAGATCATCATCAGAATCATCACCAGACCAAAAATCAGCATGCGGTATTCGGAGAACTCGCGCGCGAGCTCGGGCAGCACGGTGATCAGGATCGCCGCGATGATCACGCCGAGTTGCGAGCCCATGCCGCCCAGCACCACGATGGCGAGGATCAGAGCGGACTCGATGAAGGTGAACGACTCGGGGTTCACGATGCCCTGACGCGCCGCGAAGAACGCGCCACCGAAACCGGCGAACATGGCGCCCAGCGTGAACGCCGAGAGCTTGATCTTCGTGGGATTCAGGCCGAGCGAACGGCAGGCGATCTCGTCCTCGCGCAGCGCCTCCCATGCACGGCCGATCGGCATGCGGATCAGGCGGTTGCTGACGAACAGCGTGACCACGGCCAGCAGCAGCGCCATCAGGTACAGGAAGATCACCATGTGCATGGTGCTGAACTCGATGTTGAAGAACTGCGCGAAGGTCGTGCCGCCCTCGGTCGTGGGCGAGCGCGTGAGCGGCAGGCCGAAGAACGTGGGCTTGGGAATGCTGGAGATGCCGTCCGGGCCGCCGGTCCAGTCGTTGAGGTTCACCAGCAGCAGGCGGATGATTTCGCCGAAGCCCAGCGTCACGATGGCGAGGTAGTCACCGCGCAGGCGCAGCACCGGAAAGCCCAGCAGGAAGCCGAACAGCGCCGATGCGCAACCGGCCAGCGGCAGCGCTTCCCAGAAGCTCCAGCCGGCCCAGTGGTAGAGCAGGGCGTAGGTGTAGGCGCCCACGGCGTAGAAGCCGACGAAGCCCAGATCGAGCAGACCTGCGAAGCCAACCACGATGTTCAGGCCGAGGCCGAGCATCACGTAGATCATCGCGAGCGTGGCGATGTCCACCGCATTGCGACCGGCCATGAAGGGCCAGGATACGGCGATCAGCGCGACCACGAGGTAGACCACGGGGCGGGCCTTGTCCGAGACGCTGGGCAGCGCGGGCAGGCGCAAGCCTTTGGTGGCGGTCTTCACCGCCGGGCGCAGCAGCTGCCAGAGGAACACGATGACGCAGCCCCAGATCACGTAGTTCCACTGCGGAACCAGATAGGTGCGGATCCCGGCGCGTTCCAGGTGCAGGCCGAAGATCGGGATGATCAGCAGCGCGGCGATGACGGTGGCGAAGATGGCGTTGCCGAGTTGGGAGCGGATCTTGTTCATCACACCTTCTCCACTTCAGGTTTGCCGAGCAGGCCGGTCGGGCGGAACAGCAGAATCAGCACCAGCAGGCCGAAGGCCACGATGTCCTTGTATTCCGAAGAGATGTAGGCGGCGGCGAAGGTTTCGGCCACGCCGAGGACCACGCCGCCGAGCATTGCGCCCGGAATGCTGCCGATGCCGCCGAGCACCGCCGCCGTGAAGGCCTTGATGCCGGCGATGAAGCCGATGAACGGGTTGAGCTTGCCCACCGCCAGCGCGATCAGCACGCCACCGACGGCGGCCAGCACGGCGCCGAGGATGAAGGTGAACGAGACGACGCGGTTGGTGTCGATGCCCAGCAGGTTCGCCATGTGCATGTCCTGCGCGCAGGCACGCGAGGCGCGGCCCATGCGGGAGTGCTTGATGTACAGCGTGAGCGCGATCATCAGCGCCACGGCGACCACGATGATCAGGATGCGGGCGTAGGGAATGAAGACTTCGAAGTTGCCCAGATGGAAGGTGAATGCGCCGGGCAGCAGGGCGGGAACCGCCATGTCGCGCGCGCCTTGACCGAGGGCCACCCAGTTCTGCAGGAAGATGGACATGCCGATCGCGGAGATCAGCGCCACGAGGCGGGGACTGGAGCGCAGCGGCTTGTAGGCCACCTGCTCGACGGCGAAACCGTAGACGCCGGTGATGACGACGGCCACCACGAGCATCAGCGCGATGACGAACCAGATCGGCAGACCGCTGGTCGTGCCGACGGCGGACAGAGTGACCAGGCCCACATAGGCTCCGATCATGTAGATGTCGCCGTGGGCGAAATTGATCATCCCGATAATGCCGTAGACCATGGTGTAGCCGATGGCGATCAGGGCGTAGATGGCTCCTAGTGAGAGCCCGTTGAAAAGCTGCTGTATCAGCTGTGGCAATAAGTCAGACATTGCTTGGTCGTCCACTGTGAGGGCAGTGCGATGAATCTTGCACGGCCCTGGCGCGCTTGTCATCGGGACTGCACCCATTGATGGGGGCATCCGTCAAAACCTCGGCACCAGTTAAACGAACGGGGCAGGTACGTCGCAAACCCGGTTTGCGAACGTCCTGCCCCGAAGGGAGAGCGTCAGTGGTTACTTGACTGCGGGAGTCTTGGAACCATCCTTGTGCCACTGGAACACCTGGAAGTCGAAGGACTTCAGGTCACCCTGCTTGTTCCACGAGATCGGGCCGATCACGGTGTCCACGGTGTTGGCGTGCAGCCATTCCGAAACCTTGGCTGGATTGTCGCCAGCGGCCTTGATGGCGGCGATCAGCGATTGTGCAGCCGCGAACGAGGTCAGCTGGAAGGCGCCCGATGGGTTGCGCTTGGCGTCCTTGAACGCCTTCACGACGGCCGCGTTCTTGGGGTTGGCGGAGAAGTCGGCCGGCAGGGTCACCAGCATGCCTTCCACGGCGGCGCCGGCGATGGCGTTCACTTCAGGATTGCCCACGCCTTCCGGACCCATCATCTTGACCTTCAGGCCTTGCTCGGCGGCCTGGCGCAGCAGCAGGCCCATTTCGGGGTGGTAGCCGCCGAAGTAGACGAAGTCGACACCGGCGCCCTTGAGCTTGGTGATCACGGCGGAGTAGTCGGAGTCGCCGGCGTTGATGCCTTCGAACAGAGCCACCTCGACCTTGGCCTTCTTCAGGTCGTCACGCACGGCGGTGGCGATGCCCTGACCGTAGGACTGCTTGTCGTGCAGCACCGCGACCTTCTTGGGCTTGGCGTGCTCGATGATGAACTTTGCAGCCGAGGGGCCTTGCTGGTCGTCACGGCCGATGGTGCGGAAGATGAAGCTGTAGTTCTTGCCGTCCGTCAGGGCGGGGGAAGTAGCGGAAGGAGTGGCGACGACCACGCCTTCGTTGTTGTAGATGGGCGCGGCGGCGATCGAAGCGCCGGAGCACACTGGGCCGATCACGTAGCCGATCTTGCCGTTGACCACGCGGTTCGCGGCCACGGGACCTTGCTTGGGTTCGCAGGCGTCGTCCACCGCGACCAGTTCGATCTTCTTGCCATTGATGCCACCAGCCGCGTTGGTCATTTCAACCGCAGTCGTAGCACCTTCCTTGACCATGTCGCCGTACTGAGTCAGAGCGCCAGTCGTCGGGATCACCATGGCGATCTTGATCTGGGCGTGAGCCGCGGTTCCAATGAATGCTGCACCAGCCAGTCCCATGGCTGCAATCAACGTACGCGCACGGAAGGTCGTTTGCATAGTTATTCCTATCACTAATTAATTCAACAAAGGTAAATTGTATGCAGTCGTGCGCCCCTTTTTGGGGAGCGTCGCACAGCAAGTCGCCCAGCTTATCGAGGGGACATGGCCTCACAACGGGGGGTTTCCCTAGGAGGGGTGCATAAGCTTATGCTGATTATCCTCTGTAGGAGCCGCGTTTTCTTTGATACAAATTTAAAACGGCACGTTGCTGGCAATACACACTTGCTGCCCGCTTGTGGGGTGGGAAAGCTGCAGAAAACGTGCATGAAGCATCAATCGCGGTGTGGATTTTTGCACTGACTCGGGCGCGTAAAGCGGGTCGCCAAGTATGGGGAAACCCAGGTGCTGCAGATGCACCCGCAATTGGTGCGTCCGGCCGGTGATCGGCTGCAGCTCGACGCGCGAGACGCCGTTCGCGCTCGCAAGGACCCGCCAGCGCGTGAGGCTGGGCTTGCCCGCCGGATCCACGATGTGAATCGGCCGCCTTGGCCAATCCGGATGAATCGGAGCGTCGATCTCGTGCCAAGTCTCCCCCGGCTCGGCGGGCGAGCCCGCGACCAGCGCCTCGTAGATCTTGTGCACCCGCCGCTCGGCGAAGGCCGCGCTCATGGCCCGCTGCATCTCCGGGCTGCGGGCGAACAGAACGATGCCCGAGGTGGACATGTCCAGCCGGTGGATGAGCAGCGTCTCGGGCCATTGCTGCTGTACCCGGTGGATCAGGCAGTCCTGCTTGTCCTCGCCGCGCCCCGGTACGCAAAGCAGGCCGGAAGGCTTGTCGAAGGCGAGCAGGTGCGCGTCTTCATGCAGAGGAGTGAGGGGCAGGTGGGGGATGACGGGAGCGGTAGGAAGCTGCATGGCGAGCGCGAGTGTAGCCCCGCCCGCGCATCAACAGGCCACGACGTGCAGCGCCAGTCCGCCGAGCGCGGTTTCCTTGTACTTGCTCATCATGTCTGCACCGGTCTCGCGCATCGTGCGGATCACCTTGTCCAGACTCACGTGGTGCGAGCCATCACCGCGCAGCGCCATGCGCGCGGCGTTGATCGCCTTGACGGAGGCCAGCGCATTGCGCTCGATGCAGGGAATCTGCACCAGCCCGCCGACGGGGTCACAGGTCAGCCCCAAATGGTGTTCCATGCCGATCTCGGCGGCGTTCTCCACCTGCGCCGGCGTGCCGCCCATGACGGCGCAGAGCGCGCCCGCCGCCATTGAGCAGGCCACGCCCACTTCGCCCTGGCAGCCGACCTCGGCGCCCGAAATCGACGCGTTCTTCTTGTAGAGAATCGCGATGGCGGCTGCGGTAAGCAGGAATTCGCCCACATCCTGCTCGCGCGCGTTCGGGGCGAAACGCATGTGGTAGGCCAGCACGGCGGGGATGATGCCCGCGGCGCCGTTGGTGGGGGCGGTCACCACGCGACCTCCGGCGGCGTTTTCCTCGTTGACGGCCAGCGCGAAGAGGTTCACCCAGTCCATCAGCACCAGCGGATCGCTGCGGTCGCCGCCGTCGAGCAGCCGGTGCAGATCCGCCGCCCGGCGCCGCACGCGGAACGCTCCAGGCAGGTGCCCACCGGCGCGCAGCCCGCGCGCGATGCAGGCCTGCATGACGGACCAGATGTGGCGCAGCCGCTCATCAGTTTCCTGCGCGGGGCGCAGACCGGCCTCGTTGCGGCGCATCACGTCGGCGATGCTGCACCCAAGGCGCGCCGTGGCGGCCAGCAGGGATTCGCCGGAGTCGAAGGGAATCGGCGGCTGGATCACTTCGGCCGGTGCCAGCGCCTGCGACTCCTCGACCACGAAACCGCCGCCCACCGAGTAATAGACTTTGCGAAGCAGCTCCCGCCCTGAAGCGTCGATCGCCAGAAAGCGCATGCCGTTCACATGCAGCGGCAGTGTGCGGTCGCCAAGCAGCAGGAGGTCGGTGGCGCAGTCGAAGGCGATGGTGTGCACGCCCGCCAGGAGCAGTTCGCGCTGAGAGAGGATGTCCTGCACCAGTCCGGGCGCGAGATCCACGTCCACGCTTTCCGGGTCATGCCCCGCAAGGCCGAGCAGCGTTGCGGTATCGGAGGCGTGGCCCTTGCCGGTCGCGCCAAGCGAGCCATACAGTTCGCAGCGCACGCGTGCCACTTCGGACAGGAGCCCTTCGGCACGCAGCGATTCGGCGAAGCTGCGGGCGGCGCGCATCGGGCCGACGGTATGGGAGCTCGACGGGCCAATGCCCACCTTGAAGATGTCAAAGACGCTCAGGTACATGGTGCGGTGTGCAAATTGCAGCGGTCAGCGCGTCAAAAGGAATATCAAAGGGCATATTCGTGGAACGTGCGGCTCTCGTAGGGCTTGCGCGCGATCCACATCCGGCCCTCGGCGGGGTCCATCAGCGTGGTCGCTACGGTTGCCGAGATGCTGCTGAAATCGCCCGGCTTGGGGCTGCGCAGCACGCCGTCCGGAAAGCCGAAGTCGTCTGCCAGCGCCGCGCGGATCTGATCCCAGTCGAGCTTTTGACCATCCCCCGAACGCACGGCGCTTTCCACGCGCTGCTGTCGGTAGAGGCTGTCGGGCCGGGCGGCAAGGCCGGGGTCGCGCAGGCGGTTCAGCGCGGTCGGCGAAAGCCAATGGTTGGCGTGGACCAGCGTGTCGTTCTGCGGCTGGACCCAGAAGATGTCGTTGGGCGCCGCCTCGAGGCTGATGCAGCAGCCGTCCGTCGCGCTGCTCTGCGCGAGGATCATGTTGCTCGAGCAATAGCGCTTGGCCACCCAGACCGTGCGCATGGCCTGGGCCAGATTGGCGGACTCCAGCAGGCGTCTGCGCAGCAGCACCACGGGCGCTCCCGCTCCGTGCTGGAAGTCCTCGTGGCTCGACATGGCGTTGCCGGTCAGCGAGACGCCATTGCTGTTGAGCCCGTGCCGGGCGAGGGCGCCGGCTTCGGTGAAGCAAAGCATGTCCGGCCCCGCGCCCGCGCTGCGGATGCGCAGCACGATGCAGGTGTCCACGCATTCCTCGCGCCAGTCCCAGTTGTGCGCATGCATGAGCCGACCGCTGGCCGAGCGCGCAGGCAGCACCACGAGGCCGGTGCAGTCGCCGTCTTCGGTGGCTTCGTGGAGCATGGCCTCGCGCTGCAGCCGGGAGTAGCCGTAGAGCATCTCGGTGCGGCAGTTGATCAGCAGAATGTCCTCGAGCGGCAACTGTGCGCCCTCGGCGATGCCGCGCATTTCTTCGAGATAGCGTTCGTCGAAGGCCTCGATGTCGGGGATCATCGCGCGGGCCAGGCGAATGATGGTGGCCTCGTCAAGGCCGCGGTGGCCGAGCTGGGTGCGGTAGAGCGCGGCACCGGCGGCGATGCGTTCGGGAACGGCGCGGCCGTGCTGGAGTCCGCGCTGGTGCGCGTCGCCGGTCACGTCGACCAGCGGGAAATGCAGTGGATGGGTCATGGCTTGCTCCGCTCAAATAGGGGTCACTGGTCCATCAGCCCGAAGGACTTGACGAGCGGGCCCCATTGCTCGGAGTCGCGGCGCGAGGCGGCTGCGACATGGCCCGGCGTGAGGTCGGGAGGCTGGATCATGAAGACGGAGTTCAGCTTCTGCCGGGCCTCCTTGTCGGCCCACATCTTGACGGTCACGGCGTTGAGCTTCTGGATGATCGCGTCGGGCGTGCCCTTGGGTGCGGTCAGCGCGTACCAGCCGCCGCCCAGCGTCTTGGCGATGCCGGACTCGGCGGCCGTGGGCACGCCGGGCATCTCGGGCAGGCGCTTGTCGAAGAACACCATCAACGGCTTGAGCTTGTGCTCCTTGATGAAAGGCATCGCCGAGGAGGGCACGCCGCTCATCACCTGCGTCTCGCCCGCGATGGTGGCCAGCGCCGCCGCCGCGCTGCCCTTGTAGGGCACGCTCAGCATGTCGAGCTGGAAATGCTTGGCGAAGATCTCCATGTTCAGGTGCGTGGAGTTGCCCTTGCCGGCCGAACTGAACGAGTACTTGCCGGGCGCGGCCTTGGCCAGCTTGACGAAGTCGGCCACATTGTTCGCCGGCACCTCGCTGTTGACGACCAGAATCTGCGGCGTCGTCGCCAGCATGCCGATTCCGGTGAAGCTCTGTTCCGGGTCGTAGCTCAGCTTGGCGTAGGAAAAGCGATTGAGCGCCAGGTTGGACTGGGTGCCGAGCAGGATGGTGTAGCCGTCAGGTGCCTGGGTGGCCACGTAGCTCGCGGCCATCGAGCCGTTGACTCCCGCGCGGTTCTCGACCACGACGGCGGTGCCCAGCGTCTTGGTCACGTATTCCCCCCAGATGCGCGCGAGCCCGTCGGCTCCGCCACCCGGCGGCAGGGAGACCACCAGCCGGATCGGCTTGGTGGGATAGGAGGCTGGCTGCGCCTGGGCGCTCGCGGCCAGGCAGGCGAAGGACAGGACGGTGAGTCGCTTCAGCAGATCGGCGGGGTTTTTCATGTCGGTGCTTCGGGGTGGATCAAGGTGTTTGTGAAGTATGTCGACAGCCTGCCTCCAAGGGAAATCATGAATATGACCATATGCATACCAGATTCGGTATAGTTTGTGGGCCCGCTCCATCCGCCAACTGTTCGCAAACCTCATGAATCTTCTGTCGCTGCGGCGCTTCGATCTGAATCTGCTGCTGGTCTTCGAATCCTTGATGGACACCGGCAACGTCACCCGCACGGCCGACCGCCTGGCACGCACCCAGCCCGCGGTGAGCCGCGATCTGGCGCGGCTTCGCGACGAGCTGTCCGATCCGCTCTTCGTGCGTGTGCGAGGGCGGCTGGAGCCGACCGAGCTCGCCAGGCGGCTGCGCGAATCGGTGCGCCACGCGCTCGAAGCCGTGGACCGCGCGCTGGAGGAGGGCGCGGGCTTTCGCCCGGCCGAATCCACGCAGGTGTTCAAGGTGGCGACCACCAGCGCGGTCGAGTTGCTGCTCGCGCCGAGGCTGCTGCGCTTTCTGGAGGCCGAGGCGCCGCATGCATCGGTTCATTTCATGCCGACCTATGGCGACATCACGCCGGTGGAGGAACTGGAGACCGGCGCCATCGACATGGCAGTGGGGCGCTTTGACCGCACAGCGCCGCGTACCGTGTTTGTCCCACTGTTCGACGAACGCCGCGTCTGCCTGATGCGGCCCGGACACCCGCTCTCGGGCACGCCGCTGGAGCTGCGCGATCTGGCCGAGATGCGCTTCATCAGCACCTCCATCATGCTCGGGCGAGAGAACGACATGGACGCGCTGCTGCGCCAGCACGGCCTGGGCAAGCGGAAGTTCGCGATGTTCGTCACCGCGCTCTCGCAGGCGCCTTTGGCGATGCGGGACAGCGACGCGGTCATCACCGTGCCGATGCGCGTCGGCAAACTGCTCGCCGCGCAGTTCGATCTGTGCCTGCGCGAGCTGCCCAAGGAGATTCCCGAGCGGACCTATTCCATCGCCTGGCACAGCCGCTGGGACGACTCACAGGCGCACCGGTGGCTGCGGGAGGCGGTGATGTCGGTGCTCAGGGACGAGGAGGGGATGCCGGACGATTGAATGACTGAACGACGGGATGAATGCAGGGGCCGTCGAGCGGGCGAAGAAAAAGGCGAGCGGCCATCATGCCGCTCGCCTTCATCATTGCGTTGAAACGGACCGCCAGTATCAGGCAACTGGCGGGCTCCGCCCCATCACTTGTCTTCAAATGCGTCCATCGGCACGCAGCTGCAGAACAGGTTGCGGTCGCCGTAGACGTTGTCCACGCGGCCCACGGGGGACCAGTACTTGGACTTGCGCAGCGCGGCAACAGGATAGGCCGCCAGTTCGCGTGCGTAGGCATGCTTCCACTCGTCGGCGGTGACCTGCTCGGCGGTGTGTGGCGCGTTCTTGAGCGGGTTGTCCTCGCGCGGCAGCTTGCCGGCTTCGACTTCGCGGATCTCGTTGCGGATGGCGATCATCGCGTCGATGAAGCGGTCGATTTCGTACAGCGTTTCGCTTTCCGTCGGCTCCACCATCAGCGTGTTGGGTACGGGGAAGGAGAGCGTCGGCGCGTGGAAACCGTAGTCGATCAGGCGCTTGGCAACGTCTTCGGCCATGATGCCGGAGGTGTCCTTCAAGTCGCGCAGATCCAGAATGCACTCGTGCGCAACGTGGCCGTTGGCGCTGGAATACAGCGTCGGGTAGTGATCCTTCAGGCGCGCGCTGATGTAGTTGGCGCTCAGGATGGCGGCTTCCGTGGCGTGCTTGAGGCCGTCCGGGCCCATCATGCGGATGTACATCCAGCTGATCGGCAAAACGGCTGCATTGCCCAGCGGCGCCGCGCTGACTGCGCCCGTGCCGCTTTCGATGCCTGCAGTCTTGTGACCAGGCAGGAACGGAACGAGGTCTTCTACCACGCAAACGGGGCCGACACCGGGGCCGCCACCGCCGTGGGGGATGCAGAAAGTCTTGTGCAGGTTCAGGTGACTCACGTCGCCGCCGAATTCGCCGGGAGCCGCCACGCCGACCAGCGCGTTCATGTTCGCGCCGTCCACGTACACGCGACCGCCGTGGCTGTGGATCAGCTCGCACAACTCCTTCACCTGCGTCTCGAACACGCCGTGCGTGGACGGGTAGGTGATCATGATGCAGGCGAGGTTGGCGCTGTGCTTTTCGCACTTGGCCTTGAGGTCGTCCATGTCCACGTTGCCGTTGGCGTCGCAGGCGGTGACCACCACTTGCATGCCGACCATTTGCGCGGATGCTGGATTGGTACCGTGCGCGCTGCTGGGGATCAGGCAGACGTTGCGATGCGCTTCGCCGCGCGATTCGTGCCAGCCCTTGATGGCCAGCAGACCGGCGTATTCACCTTGGCTGCCCGCGTTGGGTTGCAGGCTCACGCCCGCGTAGCCGGTGGCTTGGCAGAGCCAGTCGCGCAGTTGCTGATCGAGTTCGATGTAACCCGCGAGCTGGTCCTTGGGCGCGAACGGGTGCATGTTCGCGAATTCGGGCCAGGTGATCGGGATCATCTCGCTCGTGGCGTTGAGCTTCATGGTGCACGAGCCCAGCGGAATCATGCTGCGATCCAGCGCCAGATCCTTGTCAGACAGGCCGCGCAGATAGCGCAGCATGCCGGTTTCGGAATGGTGCGTGTTGAACACGGGGTGCGTCAGGAAGCCGCTCTTGCGCTCTGCGAACGCAGGAATCAGCGACGGCGCGCCATCGTCCATCGCTTCGATGGTAGGCAGTGCCTTGCCTTCGCCTGCAAAGATCGACCAGAGCAGTTCCACATCGGCACGCGTGGTGGTTTCGTCCAGCGAGATGCAGATGTATTCGTTCCACGCCTTGCGCACGTTCGCGCCCTTGGCAACGGCACGCGCGACGATGGCGTCGGTCTCGCCCTTGGTGTGCAGGCTGAGGGTGTCGAAAGCTGTGTCGTGGTGGCGGCTGGTGTAGCCCAGCTTGGCAAGACCCCGGCTCAGGATGGCCGCGAAACGCGCCACGCGACGGGCAATGCGCGTGAGTCCTTCAGGACCGTGATAGACCGCGTACATGCTGGCGATCACGGCGGGCAGCACCTGCGCTGTGCAGATGTTGGAAGTGGCCTTTTCGCGGCGGATGTGCTGTTCGCGTGTTTGCAGGGCGAGGCGATACGCGGGCTTGCCGTGCACGTCCACGCTCACGCCAACGAGACGACCGGGCAGCGAGCGCTTGTATTCATCGCGGCAAGCCATGAAGCCAGCGTGCGGGCCACCGGCGCCCATCGGCATGCCGAAGCGTTGGGTGGAGCCGACGACGATGTCGGCATTCCATTCGCCGGGCGGCGTCAGCAGTGTGAGCGCGAGCAGATCTGTGGCGACGATGGCTGCGGCTTGCTTGGCGTGGATGGCTTCCACGTCGGCCTTCCAGTCAGCAATCCAGCCGCTCGATGCGGGGTACTGGATCAGCACGGCGAAGAAGTCACCGGCCAGCAGCGTCTCCCATTCCTCCTTGGAATTGGCAATCTTCACCTCGATGCCGAGCGGCTTCGCGCGTGTCTGCACCACTTCGATGGTTTGCGGATGCGCGTCACCGGCGACGACGAAGGTGTTGCTCTTGGACTTCACTGAGCGCTTGGCCAGCGTCATCGCTTCGGCAGCGGCGGTGGCTTCGTCGAGCATCGATGCGTTGGCGATCGGCATACCCGTCAAGTCACAGACCATGGTCTGGAAGTTGACCAGCGCCTCCATGCGGCCCTGCGAAATTTCAGCCTGATACGGCGTGTAGGCGGTGTACCAAGCGGGGTTCTCCAGCACGTTGCGCAGGATGACGCCCGGCGTCAGCGTGCCGTAGTAGCCCTGACCGATGAAGCTCTTGAGAATCTTGTTCTTCGATGCCACGGCCTTGAGTTCGGCCAGCGCGGCCGCTTCGGTGATGGCAGCGGGGATGTCCATCGGCTTGGCGCGCGCGATGGAGCGCGGGACGATGGAGTCGATCAGCGCCGAGCGCGAGGCTTCGCCGATCACGGAGAGCATGTGGGCTTCGTCGGCGGCGTCGATGCCGATGTGGCGCGGTTGGAATTCGGTGGCGTTTTCCAGCGCGGAGAGGGGGAGTGCGGCGGGCATTTGCATGGAGGGACCAGTCTCAAAAGCAAAAATGGCCGCGCCTTCGCATCGTTGCTGCAAGGCGCGACCGTTGACTACATCAGGCGTTCGCGGCGAACGAGTTGTAGCTCGTCTCGTCCATCAGTTCGCCCAGTTGAGCGGGCTCGCTCAGCTTGACCTTGAAGAACCAGCCAGCGCCCAGCGGGTCGCTGTTGGCGAGCGACGGGTCGTTGCGCAGCGCTTCGTTGACTTCGACGATCTCGCCGGAGATGGGCATGTACACGTCAGCGGCGGCCTTCACGGATTCGACGACACCGGCGACTTCGCCCTGGGCGAAGGTCTTGCCGACTTCGGGCAGGTCGACGAACACCACGTCGCCCAGCGCGTCCTGCGCGTGAACGGTGATGCCGACGACGGCCGCGTTGGCGTCAGCGCTGTTGATCCATTCGTGGTCTTTGGAAAAGTGGATGCTCATGGGTGCTCCGGGGGAAAGGTTTGAAAATGGGGTTCGAGATTGGTCAGCACGCAATGTAGCCGGGAATTGAGGCGGATTTGCGAACCGACGGTCTCTGGCAGTCGATCAACGGCATGGCACGGCAGGCTGCCGTGTTCAGCCGCGGAAGTAGTTGGTGGGCACGAAAGGCGTGGCGCTCACCACCATCGGCACCTGCTTGCCACGCACGATGGCGAACAGTTCGGTGCCGTTGGCCGCGTATTCGGGCTTCACGTAGCCGAGCGCGACCGGCTGGTTCAGCGTGGGGCTCAGCAGTCCGCTGGTGATGTGGCCGATCTTTTCGCCGGCCGCGTTCTGCAGCTCTGCGGGCTCGCGCACCGGAATGCGCTCCTTGGCGATCAGGCCGACGCGCTTTTGCGCCAGCGAGCCGGGCTGGTCGATCTGCGAGAGGATTCTGGTTGCGCCAGGGAAGCCACCCGCGCGCTCGCCGCCGGTGCGGCGCACCTTCTGGATCGCCCAGTTCAGCACGGCTTCAGGTGGCGTGGTGGTGGTGTCGATGTCGTTGCCGTAGAGGCATAGACCCGCCTCCAGACGCAGCGAATTGCGCGCGCCGAGGCCAATGGGCTTGACCTCTTCCTGCTTGAGCAGGGCGCGGGCGAATTCATCGGTGCGGCTTTCGTGTACCGAGATTTCGAAGCCATCCTCGCCGGTGTAGCCGCTGCGGGTGATGAACAGGTCAGCGCCGTTCCAGTTGAATTCGCCGCCCGTCATGAACACCAGTTTCTCGACGCCGGGCAGCAGGCGTGACAGAACGGCCGCCGCCTTCGGGCCCTGCAGCGCGAGCAGGCCGCGCTCGGGCATGGGAATGACCTCGCAGCGCGAGCCAATGCGCTCGATGATGTGCGCGATGTCGCCCACTTTGCACGCGCCGTTGACGATCACGAAGATGTCCTTGCCGCGATTGAAGAACATCAGGTCGTCGATGATGCCGCCGTCGTCATTGAGCAGCAGGCCATAGCGCTGCTTGCCCACGCCGAGGCCGATCACGTCGACGGGCATCAGGGTTTCGAAGGCAGCTGCCGCATCCGCGCCGACCAGACGCAGCTGGCCCATGTGCGAGACGTCAAACAGGCCCGCCGCACTGCGGGTGTGGTTGTGCTCGGCCATCAGACCGGCGGGGTACTGCACCGGCATCGAGTAACCGGCGAACGGCACCATCTTGGCACCGAGTTCGATGTGCAGCGCGTTGAGTGGAGTCGTGAGCAGGGGCGTGGCAGGCGAGGGCGCGGACATGTTTTTCAAACTCCAAGGCAAATGATCCGGACGACCGACGCCATGACGTCGATCGTGGTTTTGCCCTGCTGTCCGCTTTACCTGAGAGATTCATCGCGCGCAAGAAACGCTGCGACTTGCTCCTTCGGTGGATCAGAAAACCGTGTCCTGATCTCTCTCCAGCTGGGGGAACGCCCGCATCCCTGCGGGCGGCTGCCAGTCCTTTTGCCTGAGCGTTCGGTGTCTGCCTGCGCCTTCGGCGGCCCGCGCAATCGGCTGATGGCGGGCTCTCTCCTGACAAGACGTGGAGTATATCTCCGAAGACGAATGTCCGGCGGTTCCGGATGATGGAAATCGCCCGCTTCGGGCGCGTGCAGCGGAAGGTGCTTCACTGCAGGGCCCGCTGCCGCCGTGGCTGCATCACAATGCGGCAGACGACCTGTGATGATGTCGGCGCGAGCGCCAAAGGGGAATTCCATGAAGTTGTCGAAGCTGCCCACCAGAGTCCGCCTTGCCGCCAGTCTGGGGCTGTCGCTGATGCTCGCCAGTGGCGCGTTGGCTTTTCAGGTGTTGCCCAAGGTCAGCGACGTGGACCGGAAGATCACCGCCGTGGGAAGCAACCCCGTGCTGGACTATCTGGGCCAATGGTTCGTCGGATCGGCCATACCCATTATGAAAGCACCTGTGCACGAATCCATCACGCTTGCAGCGCTGGGTTGCAATGCCGCAAGCGGTGCGGAAGCCAGTTGCGTGACCGTGGACGCGGTGAGGACGCATCGCATCCTGCTGTACGGCGTGCGCTGGCCTGATGATCCGCCGTTCCTGCTCAACCGCCGCTCGCCGCCCCGCATCAAGGGCTGTGACGTCGACATCACGTTGCCGCTCCACATCGCAACCCGCATGCTGGTGGGGATTGTTCAAGGACGCGGGAGCGCAAGCCAAAACCAGTTCCCGATCGCATCCCAAGGCACCGGCATTCGGTCCGGGTACCTACATGCTCTATCGCTCTCACTACGGCGACCTGCAGTTCATGCACGCCATGGGCGCTTACGACGGAGAGACAGCCGGCGAAACCGTGGACCGCATGAAGATGTGGGCCGAGTTCCTGTGGGGCGTGGCCGTGGGAAAGACGCCGACAGGCGTTTTCATTCGCGAACTCAACCATCCTGATCTGGCCGCATATTTTCCAGGCGACCTCACCGCCACCAATCTGTTTGCCACCGGCATCGTCGAGGTGCGCAAAGACCTCGATCAGGTCGCCATGGGGGCGCTGCTGCACATGGTGCAGGACAGCTTCTCGCAGGCGCACACCGAACGCGGGCTCGAAAGCGGCGCGCAATGTGGCAACACGGGATTCGACAAACCGGGGCAGATCCAGCGCTTTCACAGCTACGCCCAACAATCCAGCACATCGCATGACACTGAAGACACCTCCAAGGCGCTTGCGCTGCACACCATGCAGATCAGCCCCAGCGCGGTGGACGTCAGCCGTGCTTTTCTGGCCCTGTGGAAGGAGAAAAAGAGCTGGATGGAAGTCAGCGAATTTTTTGACTGCGTCTTCGACGTCAAAGATCGCAGCGTGGAAGCCGACGCCGGCCCTTACGTTGCGCCGCCTCGCGGGTCGTCACCGGAAAGACTGGATCCATGAAAACTGGCGGGATTCAGTGCAGCTACAAAAACTGCCGAGCCAACGAAGCGTAGGTGCCAGAACTGTGCCGCACGTAGTGCTCATCCAGCAGTCCCGCATGGAAATGCGTAAAGTCCGTACGCTCCTTGTCCCACCACAGATGGGCCCACAGATGAATGCTCATCAGCTGCTCGGGCACGGGGGCTGCATTTTCGAACAGCGCACGGATGCCGGTCTGACTGAAGCCGAAGTGATAGAACCACTGGTGCGGCGCCACTTGCAGTTGCCCGGGCATCTGCTGCCACAGTCTTGCGGCCAACTGGCAGGAATGCTTGCTCCAGGTACCATCGAAAACCCGGTTCGCTGTGCTTGCCCATTGCTCGATAAAGGCACTTTGCGGTTGCGCGAAAATCACCGCATTGCACAGCGATGGCCGTAGCACGCCGTTGTCGGCCCGCGTGGCGTCTTCTTCGCCCAGTACGCAAGGCGTGGTGTAGAGAAAATCAGGATACGGTTCGACAAAGAGCGTATCCATGTCGGCATACACGCCACCTTCGCGCGCCAGAATCGCCAAGCGGATGAAGTCGGCCTCATGCGCATAGCTGTGGCCCAGTCTTGCAATCAGGCGGCCTTCGTCGTGCTTGCTGTAGAGCGCCTGCGTGAATCCTTCTGCGTTGGCCTCGTCAATGCTGCGCAGCGTCACGCGGGTCTTGATGCGGTCCCACAGCGGGCCATGCGGTTCATTGCGCAGATGAACGATCAGCTCGTCGGGCTGGTTGACCGCCAGACACGACGCCAGGCACAGGTAGTGCACAAGATGGAAGGGCTCCAACTGCGGGCGCAGGCCAAAGATGAAATGAAAGCGTTTGAAAGGTTTCATGCCAACGACTCCTGCATCTTCAGTCGCTCATTCACGCGTTGCACAAACGCGGCTTCGGACAGGTGGTTGGTGGCACGCCACTGGATCATGGTTCGCCTGGCGCTTTCGTCGAAAACGTGGTCGTAGGCATCGGCCAAGGCTTGCGCCAGCGCTTCAGGCGATGCATATCCCTGCCAATCCATGCCAAACCATTCTTCAAGGTCTTTGCGGGCTGGCGCGACGACGGCATTGCCCGCGTCAACGGCGTCCATCACGCGCAGGCCCAATCCATCACCGTGGTTCGCGACGAGCAGCACCTGCGCACTGGCGCGCAACAGGTCTTCGCCATCGCCGTTGAGGTGCTGGTTGAGCAGAATCACGCCTGTGTGCTGGGCGTCCTTTAGCTGCTCTTCGATCCAACTTGCGGACTCCACGAATCCGGTCGGTGTGTTGAACTGCGGCGGGCAGTGCAGGATCAGCGAAACATCAATATCCAAGCGCTTGCCGAAGGCCTGTTCCCACGCACCAAGCATGTGGCCGCAATCCTGTACTGCGTGGCTATCGAGCGAGCAGAGAAAAACGAAGCTTTCCGCCGTCACATCCAACGAGGATTGAAATGCATCCAACCTCTGCTGATCGATGTTGCAGCTTGCACGGTGCAGGCGGATCGGTGGCATCACGGCCAGATTCAGGGCGGGGTTGACTTCATGCAATGCCTCAGCCCAATGCCCATCGGGCAACCAGATTTCGTCGCATGTCGCGCACAGGCGCGCCAGTGTTGAAAGCGGCCAGTGGATACTTCGCTCCAGATACGCGATGCGCCGGTGCGGGCCGTCCACAAGCAGCGGCGCCCACCACTCGGGCGGCGTCATGGCAAGCATCACTTCGGCGTTGTCGGCGTCACCGTCGTCAATGCGCGTGCTGCGAAAGAGCGCAGTCAAATCTGCAAGGCGCGTATCGTGCTGCGCCATGCTTTCGATGGTCGACATCGTCAACTCAACCGGTGCCTGTGCCTGCCTACCACTGAGCAGCGACGTGGGGGCCTGCAGAATCTGCCATTGCACCGGCATGTCAGCGTTCACCAGCGCGCGCACCTGGCGCACGGCAAGCCATGACAGATCCGTCTGCACCGACGGTTCGCGCGGATCCAGGAAGCTGATGATGCGCAGGGTCTGTGAAGGCGTCATCATGCTGCCATCACCCCATGGTGGTGGGTGATGATGTCCGGCTGCACATGGATGTCAAAGCCCAACTCCCGCAACTGGCGACAGACCCAATAGTCCTCAGACAGATAGACGCCATTGACCACCCCGACCTGGAACACGTCATACATCAGCGCGTCATCCGCGAAATCGCCCCTCAGCGTCTTTTTGGAGGGTGTGTATACGCCGCCTTCTTCAATGGCCTTGCTCACCAGTGCCGCCACGGCCTTGCGGCTGAGCAGCAGCGCGGCGGTGCCGATGTGTTCCACCAGCATCTGCTCGCCTGCCTCGCCTACGCAGCGCCCCACATTGAACATGCGCTGGCCCCGCTCATCGCGACCTTTGAGCGCGACGGGCGCACCAATCACATCGCGCTGCTGTGCGAGCATGTGTTTGAGAGACTCCGGCGGCAAGCTCACATCGGCGTCGAGAAACAGCAGGTGCGTGTAAGCCTCGTTCATCCAGAACAACGAGAGCACCGTGTTTCTGGCGCGAGTAATCAAACTTTCATTGCCGATGGTGGTCAGTGTGTAGCCAATGCCTTCCCGCTGGTAGGCCAGCAGCGAATTGAGGTAATCCACATGCACCATGCCGCCATAGGCGGGTGTGCCGATCATCACATGCGGTTCGCTTGCCTGTGGCGCAGTGGCGACCGGGCGCGGCGCAGGTGTCGTTGGGGTAGCGATGGATTTGCTGCGACGTTGGATGGTCATTGTGCGGACTCCCGCGGACGATATTTCTCCGAGTAGCCCATGACTTGGCGCTGAACCTCGGCCATTCGGGCCAGTTGCGCATCGCTGCACTGGCGAATGCTCTGGAGCACTGCCACATTGCGCTGGTACTGCGCTTGATCGATGTGTGCAGTCGCCCGTGGGTGCCAAAGATGCAATGCGGTTCCCGCCTGCACAACGACCTGCATCTGGGCGCGCTGCAGTTTGACCGACATGGCGTCATCTTCGCCCCCCCAGCCGACAAAGCGCTCGTCCCAACCGCCAATATGGAAAAACGCATCACTGCGGATCGCAAACATGCCACCGCACAAAGGCAATTGCTCTCCGATGGCCTCACGCCCAGGCTTGCCAGACGGGCTTGACGGGGGCTCCACGCCGTAGTGGCCCTGGTGCACCCGTGCACTTTCAGCCTCTGTCAAATCGCGTACATCGTCGTACGGTTTGGCTATGGGCGCCTGTTGCGCGCAGGCATCTATGATGCTGCGCAGGCTGCCGGGCACGATCAGGTCCGCATCGGTAAACACCAGTACTGGCGTGCGCGCCATGCATGCGACCACATTCAATCCCCAGGCTTTGTTGAAGCCGTGCGGGTTGTACGCAAATTGCACTTGATGCTCGGGATGTGGCAACGTGCCCGTAAGGCGCGGATAGCTGTCTTGCTCGATGACCAGCAATTTTGCCGCGGGAGCTTCAGCTGCCAGCCATTGCACCGTGGTCAGCAGATTTTTGCGTCGCTCGGGACTGCTCTCCCGGTAGGTCATCAGTATGGTGGCATTCATCTGTCGTACTTGTTTTTGCAAAGGCTCGCCGACAATCGCTGTGGATGGAAGATATTACTATCCATAGTCAGTTATACGAGCGAGATTTATGCATATCAGTTGCTTGATGGTGACCCAGGCGTCCCGCTTTGATTCGGTGCGACTTGCAGTGGCCGATTTTTGTGCGCAAACCTACGCCACGTGCGATCTGCTGATCGTTCACGATGGCGATGAAGTCTTTGACAACGCGCTGGCGCAATGGATCGCAACGGCTCCAGTCTGCTCTGCCGCACGCCAGCGCATCGCCGTGCACCGCTTGCCTGGCGGGCAATCGCTCGGAGCGCTTCGCAACCAGTCCGTGCAACGGGCCAGGGGGGAGCTGATCTGCCAATGGGATGACGACGATCGCTACCATCCCCAACGCCTGGCGCTGCAGGCGGACAAGCTGCGTACAGCGGATGCTGACTTCTGCTTTCTCAGCGACCAATTGCATGGCTTTGTGAAAGCTAAAACACTGTGCTGGGACGATTGGGATCGGGAGACCTATCCGCTCAACTTTGTGCAAGGGACGCTCTTGGGCAAACGCGCCAGGATGCCGCTCTACCCGGAGATTGCGCGTGGCGAAGACACGGGACTGAGCCTTGATATTCTCGCGGCGGGGCACCGCATCACGCGCTTGCGGCACCATGGCTGGTGCTATATCTACAACTACCATGGCTCCAATGTGTGGGACGAGCGGCACCATCAGGCCATATCGCAGGCCAAGCGCATGCCGCTGGCGTTTGTCGTGGGCAAATCCAAAATCTGGCGTGCGCGCCTTGCCGAATATGCAGATCTGCCGACCTACCACAGCTTCCTCGCGGGAAATACGCAGCTACCGCTCATTGCGCAGCAATACTGACCGCACATCACCAGACACTGAACCGGAGTTCAGGGCCTGGCACAAAAGCGCTTACTGCTCGTCTTGCGGCTTGACATCGCGGCGGCGCCGTCTCGTGGTCAGCGCGGCAACTCCTGCCACCAATGCTGACAATCCGGCCAAGCCTGCAACGTCCATCGTCGGCACTGCTTGTACATCGGCTGGCCCAGCTGGCGGTGGTGGAGGCGGTGGCCCAGCTGGAGGTGGCGGCGGTGGCGGTGGCGGTGCAGCCGTCACATTGAGGCGCACAGTAACCGGCGGATAGGTTCCCAGCGGGCTGTCGTTGCTGTCAAATTCAGTCAGGGTGTAAGTGAACTCATCCAGACCGGAGTAGCTTGAGTCAGCCGTGTAGATGTAGCTGCCATCCGGGTTAAACGTCAGTGTTCCGTGCAACGGCGCTTTCACTTGCAGGAACCTGCCCTTGGCCATCTGGTTCAAGTCATCGTTTGCAGTCACCACCGCACGGAGCGGCGTACCGGCAACAGCGGACGCTGAGTCATCTTTCAGGCGCGAGACGGGGGTGATTGTCACCGTAGCGAACGTATTCACCACCACAAGGGTGTTGGCGCTGTTGCGCCCCTGTTGGCGCTGCCAGTATGTGAACGAATCCGGTATTCCGAAGAATCCCGGCTTAGGCGTGTAATAGAACTCTCCAGCAAGGTTGCTGCCACTGGCGTTGGTGCCAAACACAAAAGTCTGGGCATGGCTAGGCTCCACGGTAACTGTGAGCGTCGTGGTCAGGTCAGAGTACTGCGCCGGGTCCAGGTACTCGTCGTTCAGTGTCACGTCCTCCAGCACATGCGAGCCGGGATAGATGCCATAGGAGTCGTCCCATGCGTGTCCACTCTGCCCGGGTTGTGCAGCGGGTGCAGGAGGCTTGACTGGCGCAGGGGCGGGGACTACCTGAAACGTCACCACGGCGGCGGAGTTTGCCCGCGGGTACTGCGGATTCGGGGTCGTGGTTCCAAGCGAGTAGACGGCTGAATCCTTGCCCGTAAATCCGGGGTTGGGAACGTAGAGAAAGCTCGCGGTGGAGAGGTCAATAACCGTGTTCGGTGGATTCAGATTGATGACCCGACCATTGGCGGGTTGCTCCAGAAATTGGAAGCTAGTGATGGTGTTTGAGAAGGTGTCGTTGGGTTGCGGCTGAAACACATAAGGCCGACTTGCCGGTATTCCCGAATAGCTGTCAGCCATTGCATTGACCTGAGTGTTGTTCTGGGCGTTCACATACAGCGTAACCGAAGCCGATGAATCAGCGCTGTTTCCAACCAGTCGATATGGGAAAATGTGGTACCCAAAATGGTTCTGAGGGTTGGTGCCTAGTTGAGATGTGTCGATCCTGAAATCACCCTTGGCCGGATCTGTGAACACGAGATCGGGTGAGTCTGATACGAAGCTCTGTTGTCCGACGGTAAAGTCGTCGTTCGTGCCAACGCTACCGGTGACTACACTGCCAAACTCACCAACGGCCCAATCGGGATTGGCCTGATACGCATGGACAGAAGTCCAGCCACTGGAAGCCATTACGCCCAAAGCCAGCAGCGCTCCGGGCGAGACTCTGCGCACTGACTGACGACTGGATGCACCAGACGATCCTTGTTGAGACGACTCCAAAAGGCGGGTTGCTGGTTCAGACATATCAATCTATCTAATTTAGTAACCAAAGTTTCAAATTGCAATCAATTCGGCCATTCGCAGCATAGTGTCACGCAATCAATGGTGGTTTGCCAATACCTTATGTTGCATAAGGCTAAATTTATTAACTTTTGAGGCACTCCACTCAAACCATATGACCCGAACTCCAACCCTATTTCCGCTGTGCTGCCAGCCATTCGCCATCGTTCTGGAACCAGTGCACCAGGAAATCCAGCATGGTGCGCAGGGTGGCCGG
Source organism: Diaphorobacter caeni (assembly GCF_015354245.1). GTDB lineage: Bacteria > Pseudomonadota > Gammaproteobacteria > Burkholderiales > Burkholderiaceae_C > Diaphorobacter_A > Diaphorobacter_A caeni. Next base: position 121,495 of record NZ_JADKYZ010000003.1, on the reverse strand, counting down.
TTGTCGGTCGCGGGACAGGTAGATGCCATACACGCCAAGGTCCTGTGGCACCTGCATGGGAAGCAGTTCGATCAGCGCGCCGCTTAGCAGGTGCGGCGCGGCGCTGTAGCGTGGTTGCAGGCTGATGCCGGCTCCGTGCAGCGTGGCCTGGAGCAGGGCCAGCGAGTCGTCGGCCACCAGGTTTCCCGATACGGCGACGGCCTGTGCGGGCTGTCCGGCGCGGGCTTCGAAGCGCCACCAGTTGCGGTCGTGATAGGAGTAGGCAAGGCAGTTGTGCTGCGACAGCTCCGCCACTGTGCTTGGCGTGCCGCGGCGTTGCAGATAGCTCGGTGCGGCGCAGACCACTGACTGACAGGTGGCGAGGGGGCGGGCGATCATCGATGTTTCCAGCTCACCGGTGATGCGCAGCGCCAGATCGATGCGCTCCTCCACCAGATTCACAGCGCGGTAGCTCAGATGCAGGTCCACGGTGGTGTGGGGATGCTGCTGAAGGTAGCCTGCCACGGCAGCGGCCACGCTGGCCTGTGCGAGTGATGGCGCGCAGGCCAGGCGCAGGCTGCCGCGTGGCTCATCGATTTCCAGATCCGCCGCGCCGTGCATCTGGGCTGAGAGCATGAGCAGCTGCTGGCTGCGTGCGAGCGTGGCTTCGCCGGCGGTAGTCAGGCTCAGGCGTCGTGTCGTGCGGTGCAACAGGCGGGCGCCGGCCCAGGCTTCCATTTCGGCGAGATAGCGGGTGACCATGGCGCGGGACATGTCCAGCACTTCGGCGGCAGCGGCCATGCTGCCTCGTTCTACGACGGTCACGAACACTTCGGCGGCTCTGATGCGGTCCATGGTGTGTCTTTCATTGAATCGATTCATGCAACTATCCATTGCGCATGAATGGCTATTTAAGTGATTTTACGCAACTTAGACTGATGCTTTCAGCATATACAACCATTCAAGGATCACTTCATGCAGCGTCGCACCTTCACCGCAGTCTCCATTGCAGCACTCACGGGCCTGTGCACCGTCTGGGGCAGCGCACAGGCTGCATCGCAGCTCAAGCTGCAGGTCTACAACCCCGGCACGCAATCGATGTTCGCGGTGTCGTCGGAGCTCGTGACTGGCGCGCGCGAGGCCATCCTGATCGATGCCCAGTTTCAGAAGAACGATGCGCAGAAACTGGTTGCGCTAATCAAGGCCAGCGGCAAGAAGCTCACCACCATCTACATCAGCCACAGCGACCCGGATTTCTACTTCGGACTTGATACATTGCAGGCGGCCTTTCCCGATGCCCGCATCGTCGCCACGCCGCAGACCGTGGCCGCCATCGAGGCATCCAAGGACGGCAAGCTGGCCTTCTGGGGGCCGATGCTCAAGGACAACGCACCGCAGAAGATCGTGGTGCCGAAGGTGCTGAACACCGACCATCTGCTGCTGGAGGGCCAGCGCCTTGCGATCAAGGGTTTGACAGGCCAGCAGCCCGAGCGCAGCTATGTCTGGATTCCCGGCTTGCGCGCCGTGGTGGGCGGTGTGGTGGTGAGCGCCAATGCCCATGTGTGGATGGCCGACACGCAGACGCCCGAATCACGCGCAGAGTGGCAGAAAACGCTGGACGACATCGCAGCACTGCAGCCGCGCACCGTGGTTCCCGGTCACTATCTGCTCAAGGACGGCAAGGCGCCGAAGGGGCTGGAGTCGGTGCGCTTCACGGCCGACTATCTCACGCATTTCGAGCGCGCATCCGCACAGACAAATGACTCGCAGGAACTGATCGCCGCGATGAAGCAACGCTACCCCGGCCTGTCCGGGGAGGATGGTCTGGTGCTCGGTGCCAAGGTCGTCAAGGGCGAGATGAAATGGCCGCAGTAAGGGTGTGAAGTGATGATCGGCGAGAATTCTGGGTGTTCACGTTCAGGAACTCGTCGACATGAACTTTGGATCGTTTCTTCTGCGCATTCCGGCGTCTCGCCTCGTGCTTGCAACGGCGGCATTGGCGGCACTGATGGGAGCGCGCGGTCATGCAGCGGAGCGCGTGCTTGAAATCTCGATCACGGAAGCGTTATCCGTGCCGGAAAGGTTGGCTGCCTATCGATGGAATTTCATCAAAGCTGAAACGGCACAGGGGCAGCCGCTTGATGAGATACGCCAGCCTGAGGATTGGCCGGTGACACTGGAAATGGGCTTTGCCGATGCGGGCCATCGCGGAATGAGTGTCTGCAATTCGATCAATTGGAAATACACCTTGACGGGTGAAAGCGGCATTCGCTTCGACAATTTCCATTCCACACTGAAAGGATGCGGTCGTGCAGACGGAAAAGTGCCATCAGAGGGCAATGATGTGATGAGTCTGGAGCAGCGCGTGAAGGCGAGGCTGCCGCAAGTCCGGAGCTTCACACTGAGTCTCGCAAAGGGCTCCACGCCGCCGTTGTTGACGCTCTCTTTTGAAGACGGATCGCGCTGGAACTTCGATGGAACACCAACGGAGCGGACCAAGTACGGCGATGACAGGACTCAGGTGGTGATCGAGGTGGAGGCCGCTCGCCAGCGTTGCGCGAAACAGGGCCCCGAGTCTCGGCAGGAATGCATACGAGTGCGTGAAGTGCGGTGGGACGAACCGGATCGCACAGACCCGATGAAGAACGCGAACATGAAGGAACTCAGCCTTGGCATCAAGGAGATGTTCAAGGGGGAGATCGACTGGAAAAGCGCTCACGACTTCAGCTATGCAGGTCCTTGGCAACTGCTGCGGGCGGATGCCATCGACTATTTCAAACCCGCCGAAGGTTCGCATACGCTGGAGTATGCGAACAAATACCGGTTGCACAAGCAGCCGAGCGGAATGCCAGACTTTGCATACACCCACGTTGGCCGGATGTTCCCGCGCTCGACTCCGTAGTTCAGCACATCGCCGACAGATCCCCCGCGCCATCGATCCGCCACAGTGCGGCAGACAGCGCCGCGCTGCGCTCGCCGCCCAGCACCGGCACGGCCAGTTCGATGAACTTGTCGTTCAGTTCCGTATCGGTGAGCGGCATGTCAGGGTCGCCCTTTCGGGTGGGTTGCAGCATCGAATGCTCCTTGCCGTCGCGCGTGATGAGTGTGACGCGGGCCGAGCGCTGGCCGGGGAATTTGCTGTCCGCCGTCGGGTCGACCTGCAGTTCGATGCGTGACATCAGCGCGCGGATGGCGGGGGAGGCGAGGCGCTCCGGCGCGAAGGCGGCGAGGCGCACGCTGCCGTGGATCAGCGCGGTGGCCACTACGAACGGGATGCTGAAGCGCGCTTCGGGAGCCGTCGTCGGATGGGCGTTCCCGGCCACGGCGAGGGCTGGCGAGTAGGTGGCGATGATGATGCGTTCGATGTCGTGTGCCGCGATGCCGTGCTCCTGCTGCAGCGTGAGCGCGCCGTCGATGGGCGCGAAGGTGTGGCCGCAGCAGGCGTGGTTCTTGAAGGTCATCGAGTTGATGTTGAACTGCGTGTGCAGATCATCGAGCGCGTGGGTCCAGTCGGGAGCGTTGCTCATGGCTGCTCCCAATCCCACTTCGCCTTCGAACACATCGAGCGACGAAATCACGCCCTGCTGCGCCATCAGCGCGGCGGTGACGCCGGCCTCCGCCGCGCGGCCCGAGTGCAATGGTTTGGCCAGCGAATCCATCTTGAAGGCCTGCTGAAGTCCTGCCGCGAAGGTGGCGGAGAGGGCGATGGCGTTCGCGGTCTGCGCGGCGTCCAGACCCAGCAGATAGGCCGCCGCGGTGGCCGCGCCGAAGGTGCCGACGGTGCCGGTGTTGTGCCAATGCCTGTAGTGCGTGCGGCCCAGGGTGCGGCCGATGCGGGTGGAGGTTTCGTACCCGGCGATGGAGGCCTTGAGGAACTCCAGACCGTTCACGTTCAGCGCCTGACCGACGGCCATCGCCGCCGAGAACGTGGGTGCGCCGGGGTGGTAGATGGCCTCGCGGTAGATGTCGTCGACTTCGGCGGTGTGCGAGGCCGTGCCGTTGATGAGCGCGGCGGCGCGCGTCGATGCGGCGCGGCCGAGCGGCAGGCGGGCCTTGCCCTGGTCGAGTTCGAGCGCGAGCGACTTTTCCACCATCGGCGTGGGTGCCATCGGGTAGCCCGCGAGCAGCGCGCCGTACCAGTCGACCAGCGCGCGTCTGGCATGGTGCAGCACGACATCGCTCACGGCGGCGGTATGGAAATCGGCGGTGTACTGGCCTAGCTTTTCGCTGACGAACATGATGGTCTGGTTCCGAAAAAGAGTGGGAGTTTTTGTCTCTGCAGTTTGCAGGAATGCCCCGATCATCAAGGGAAACGCCCGCGAGCGGGAAGACGAGTTGTCATTTAGATATGTGATTTGGTTATTTCTGGCGGCGTAACGGGAAGAACTGGAAGCGGTGTGGTGACCGCATCATCCAGCCATCGAACCACACACCGCTTTGAGGCAACCGAAAATGGATTTCACACTCTCCCAGGAACATCAGGAATTCGCGGACAGCGTCGCGCGCTTCGCCAAGGACAAGCTGGCGCCCGGCGCGCTGGAGCGTGCCCATTCTCCGCACTATCCATGGGAAACGGCCCAACTGCTGGCCGAGCAAGGTCTGCTGGGCATCACCTTCCCTGAAGAAGACGGCGGCCAGGGCGGCACGCTGATGCACGCGGTGCTGGCGATCCAGCAGGTCGCGCTGCATTGCCCCAAGAGCGCGGACATCGTGCAGGCGGGCAACTTCGGCCCGATCCGCACCTTTGTCGAGTACGCCTCCGCCGAGCAGAAGCAGCGTTTTCTGCCCGATCTGCTGGCTGGAAAAAAACTCATCTCTTTGGGCATGACCGAACCGGATGCGGGCTCTGCCGTGACCGAGCTGAAGACCAGCGCGACGGCCGATGGCGACGATTTCATCATCAACGGCAGCAAGGTGTTTTCCACCCACAGTCCGGAAGCCGAGCTGTTCCTGATCTACGTGCGCTTCGGCCCTGGCGTGGGCGGCATCGGCTCGGTGCTGATCGAAAAGGGCACGCCCGGCTTTGAAGTGGGCAAGCCGTCGAACTTCATGAACGGCGAGCAGTGGTCGCAGCTGTATTTCGAGAACTGCCGCATTCCGAAGGAAAACGTGCTGCTCGGCGCAGGCGGATTCAAGAAGCAGATTTCGGGCTTCAATGTCGAGCGCCTGGGCAACTCTTCGCGTGCGCTGGCGCTCGGCCGCTACGCGTTCAATCATGCCCGCGAGCACGCGCTGACCCGCAAGCAGTTTGGCCGCGAACTCTGCGAGTTCCAGGGCCTGCAGTGGAAGTTCGCCGAGATGTGGATGAAGCTCGAGCAGGCGCAGCTGCTGCTCTACAAGGCCGCACTGGAAGGCGAGCACGGCCTGCCGAGCGCGCAGAGCACGGCCATGGCCAAGCTCGCCTGCAACATGGCGGGTTGGGATGTTTCCAACGACGCACTGCAGGTGATGGGCGGCATGGGCTTCAGCCAGGAAGCGCTGATCGAGTACTGCGTGCGCCGCACACGCGGCTGGATGATCGCGGGCGGCTCCATCGAAATCCTCAAGAACCGCATCGCCGAGGGCGTGTTCGAGCGCACCTTCCCGCAGCGCGCAGCCAAGGCGCAATAAGCGCATCGCATTCACTTTTGACGGAGACAAGACCATCATGCAACGCAGAATCGCAACCCTTGCCATCGCTTCGCTGTGCGCGCTGAGCTTCTCGGGCGCTCACGCATCGGAGACAGACAGCTACCCATCGCGTCCGGTGAAGATCATCGTCGGCTTCCAGGCGGGTGGCCCCACCGACGTGGCCGCGCGGCTGGTGGCGCGCGCGCTGTCCGAGGAGCTCAAGGGCTCCTTCATCGTCGAGAACAAGCCTGGCGCGACGAGCAACATCGCCTCCGAAATGGTGGCTGGCGCCAAGCCTGATGGCTACACGCTGCTGATCGCCGCGTCTCCGCTGACGATGAACAAATTCGTGTTCCCGCAGCAGCGCTTTGATCCGATCAAGAGCTTCGAGCCGGTCTCCAAGATCTCGTCCGCGCCCGGCGTTCTGGCGGTGAGCCCCAATCTGGCGGCCAAGAACTGGAAGGAATTCGAGGCGCTCGCCAAGAAGAAGGCCGATGGTCTGTCCTACGGCAGCACGGGGCAGGGCGGCACGCAGCACATGGCGATGCTGCGGCTGGAGCAGCTCACCGGCATCAAGATGGTCCACGTGCCCTACGGCGGAACGACCGGGGTGATCAACGACCTGATGGGCAGCGTGATCGACGTGGCCTTCATGACGTCGACTGGCGCGATGCCGAATCTGGAATCCGGCAAGGTGCGCCCCATCGCCATCGCGGGGCCTCAGCGTCTGCAGGGGCTGCCGAACGTGCCGACGTTCAAGGAGCTCGGCGTGCCCGAGATGAAGTCGGACTCGTGGAACGCGCTGCTCGCGCCGGCGGGAACGCCCAAGGTCATCGTCGACAAGCTGGCCGCCGTGGTCCAGAAGGCGGTGAAGTCCAAGATCTTCAAGGACACGCTGATTCCGCAGGGTTCGGTTTTGATCGGCAATTCTCCGCAAGAATTCAAGGCTGAACTGAACGAGGAAGTGGCCTTCTGGGCCGACCAGTTCAAGAAGGCCAACATCGGGAACTGATTTCAATGTCGAGCAACAGCAAAAATTCAAACCGATCCAAGGACTCCGACCTGTGCAAGGCGCTGCTGTATCCGGCCAGCGTCGCGCTGGTCGGTGCATCGGACGACACCAAAAAGACCGGTGGCCGCCCCCAGCAATTCCTGCGCCGCGCGGGTTTTGCGGGCAAGGTCTATCCGATCAACCCCAACCGCGCCGAGGTGCAGGGCGAGCAGGCGTGGCCCTCGCTCGCGGCGCTGCCCGAAGTGCCCGACACCGTCTTCGTGCTGTCGCCCACCGACACCGTGGTCGACACGGTGCGCGAATGCGCGCGGCTCGGCGTGAAGCTGGTCGTGATTCTGGCCAGCGGCTTTTCCGAGACCGGCCCCGAGGGCGCGGCGCGCGAGGAAGCGCTGCGGCAGATCGCCGAAGACACCGGCATCCGCTTGCTCGGCCCGAGCAGTCTCGGGGTGGTCAATCCGTCCAACGGGCTGATGCTGACGGCCAACGCAGCCTTCGCGGAGCCCGACATGCCCACGGGCAACGTGTTCGTCGCATCGCACAGCGGCAGCATGATCGGCGCGCTGGTGTCGCGCGGCAAGGCGCGCGGCGTGGGTTTTGCGGGTTTGGTCTCGGTCGGCAGCGAGGTGGACCTGAGCGTCGGCGAGATCTGCATGGCCACGCTCGATGATCCGAAGATCGAGGGCTATGTGCTGTTTCTCGAAAGCCTGCACCATGGCGACAAGCTCAAGGCCTTTGCCCGCGAGGCTGCGCTGCGCGGCAAGCCGGTGGTGGCCTACAAGCTGGGGCGCTCCAGCGCTGCGGCGGAAATGTCGGCCACGCATACCGGCGCGCTCGCGGGCGAGGATGACATCGCCGATGCCTTCCTCAAGGATCTGGGCGTCGTGCGCGTGGAAATGCTGGAGACGCTGTTCGAGGTGATGCCGCTCGCGAAGAAGCTGCCGCTGGCGCGCAAGACAAGCAAGCGCGTCGGCGTGGTGACCACGACCGGCGGCGGTGCCGCGATGGTGGTGGACCAGCTTGGCATCCGCGACGTAACGGTCGAGTCGGTCTCGCCCGAAACGCTCGCGAAACTGCAGGCCGCCGACATCCCCGGAACCGCTGGCCGCGTGCTCGACCTGACGCTGGCGGGCACCAAGTACGAGGTGATGAAGAAGGCGCTCGACATTCTTCTCGAGGCCCCGGAGTTCGATCTGGTGGTCGCGGTCGTGGGCTCGTCCGCGCGCTTCAACCCGGACTTGGCCGTCAAGCCGATCATCGACAGTGCGGATCACGACAAGCCGCTTCTCGCCATGCTCGTGCCCGATGCGCCGAATGCCCTCGCGCAGCTGACGGAGGCGCGGATTCCGTGCTTTCGCACGCCTGAGGCCTGCGCCGATGCCATCGCGTCGGTGTTTGCGCGCCGCCAGCCGGGGCAGGGCGCGACGGCCGGGCAGGTGGTCGACGCCCGTTCGCTCAAGGAGTCGGATGCCTACGCGCTGCTCGATGAGCTGAACGTGCCGCACGCGCCCGCCGCGACGTTCGCGATGGATGCGATGGGCGCGATGAACACGGCATCGGCGGAATTGCCGTTTGCCTTTCCCGTCGTCGCCAAGGTCTGCTCCGCGCAGATTCCGCACAAGACCGAGGTTGGCGGCGTGGTGCTCGGCATCCAGAACGCAGAACAACTCGCGCAGGCCTTTGGCACGCTCAGGAAGAACCTGACCGAGCGCGCGCCGGGCATTGCCTGCAACGAGGTGCTGGTGCAGCCCATGCGCAAGGGGCTGACCGAGGTGCTCGTGGGCTATCGCGTCGATGTGGACGCGGGGCCGATCATCATGCTCGCGGCCGGAGGCATCTGGGCCGAGGTGATGAAGGATCGCAGCATTCGCCTGGCGCCGGTGAGCGTGGAGGTGGCGCGCGAGATGATCGGCGAGGTCCGCATGCTGCAGACCGTGGCGGGACTGCGCGGCACGAAGAAGGGCGATCTGGAGGCGCTGGCGCAGACCATCGCCAACCTGTCCCAGCTCGCCGTGCGCCCGGAACTCAGGGTCAGCGAGGCCGAGGTCAATCCGCTCATGGTCATGCCCGAAGGCGAGGGCGTGCTCGCGGTGGATGCCTTGATTCTGCAGGCCTGATCCGCCAAAGGTGCGTTGAAAGTGCATTGCATGAGTGAACAAGAAGCCGGGCACATCGAACATGTCGAACACGTCGAGCGCATCCCCCAAGCCGTGCGCGCGTTGCAGGCCACGGCGCGCCTGCATGTTACGCAGCACGCGGGCTGCAGCGTGCAATGGCGCGAGTGGGGCGACCCGCAGGGCGTGCCGCTGGTCGCGCTGCACGGCGGCCACGGGACATGGCTGCACTGGGTGCGCAACGTGGCCACGTTGGCGGACCGCTATCGCGTACTGCTGCCGGACATGCCGGGTTTTGGCGATTCGGATGACTTCGATCTGCCCGCACGCGATCCGGCGCGGCTCGATCTGCTCGTGCAGACGGTGCAGCACGGTGTGGAAGACCTGTTGGGCAAGCTGCCGTTTCATCTGATGGGCTTCTCGTTCGGTGGTCTGATCGCTGCGAAGGTCGCGCAGCGCATGCCCCAGATCCGCACGCTCACGCTGCTCGGCAGTGCGGGCCACGGCCTGCGGCGCGCGAGTGAGGTGGCGATGCGCAACTGGCGCGAGTTCGACGGCGAAGAGCGCGCGCTGGTGCTCAAGGAGAATCTCGAGGCCTTCATGCTCGCGGGCGAGGCCGATGCGGATGCCTGCTGGATCCACGAGCAGTCGTGCGAGAAAACGCGCTTTTACAGCAAGACCTATTCGCACAAGCCCCTGCTGACCCACGTTCTGCCCGACGTGCAGGCACCGATGCTGCTGCTCTGGGGCGAGCGCGACGTGACCGCCGAGCCGGTGAAGGCTGCGGAGTTTCTCGCGCAGAGCCGCCCGGAGCGCGAATGGATGGTGATCCCGAACGCGGGGCACTGGGTGCAGTACGACGCCGCCTCCACCGTCAACGTGCTGCTCCACTCCTGGCTCGCGCAGCGCTGAAACCCGGAGATGCACGCCGGTGCGATGCGCTGGCGCTCCTACAATCCGTCCATGTCGAAAAAGCTGCCTCCGCTCAATCCGCTCAAGGTTTTTGATGCCGTCGTGCGCACCCAGAACCTGACCAAGGCCGCGCAGGAACTGCACATCAGCCAGTCTGCCGTGAGCAAGCAGCTCAACGTGCTGCAGACCTATCTCGGCATCGAGCTGTTCCGCCGCGAGCGCCACGGCATCAGCCTCACGCAGGCGGGCGTGCTCTACGGCGAAGAGATTGCACCGGCCTTCGAGGCCATTTCCAAGGCCACCTCGAGCATCATGCGCAGCGGCTCGGACAACACGCTGCGCATCCAGACCTACACCACCTTCGCCGCCAAGTGGCTGATTCCGCGCCTGTCGGACTTTCATGCGCGCTACAAGGACATCTCGGTCGTCATCACCAACTCCGTGAAGCCGGTGGACTTTGATCGCGACAACGTCGATCTCGCCATCCAGATGGGCAACGGTGCCTGGCAGGGGCAGGATGCGGATTTTCTGTTCGAAGACATCATCGAGCCGGTCTGCAGCCCCGAGTTCTTCAGGAAGCACGCGCCCGACGCGGCCTATCCACGCGCGCTGCTGCGCACCTGCCTGCTGGTGTCGCACTACCGACAGGACGACTGGCCGACATGGACGCGCCTGTGCCGCTACGACGAAGACATCGCCAGCACCGAACGCATGCGCTTCAGCACCTCGGTGCTCACCTGGCAGGCCGCCGTCGAGGGCCTTGGAATCGCCGTGGGCCAGACGTCACTGCTCGCGGATGATCTGAAGGCGCAGCGCCTGGTGCGCCCGTTCAACCTGCCGGTGCGCACCGGCGCGTCGTACTACCTCGTGCGCCCGCAGCTGCAGCGGCACGCACGCAAGGTGATGCTGTTTCGGGACTGGATCAAGGAGCAGACAGCGGGGCTTGGCGAGGCGGGCAAGCAGCCGTCGCCGCGATAGCTCACCGCTGCCCCAGACTTCTGTCCTTCCTCCATTCCTGCGGAATGAATTCATACAGCGGTGTCTGATCGCGCACGAAGAGCAGGGGGGTGGGCGGTGTGGAGATGCTGAGGATCGCGCCCTCGGCCGTGACGTCCATGCTTGCCAGCTGGCGCATCCATGCGACGTTGACGGAGCCGCCGGGCGCCGGGCGCGAATAGATCAGCTCGAGCATGCGGCGTGAGGGGGGGTGGCCTGCGGCAGCGGCGAGTTGGTAGAGGCGGATGGCCTCCGCGTAGTTCGAGGGCACGCCTTCACCGCGATGGTAGCGGCGGGCCTCGGTGTACCAGCCTTCGGCGCGGTCACTCGCGGATTTTCCTGGTGCGGTCTTCTGGTTTTGTTCGATGCGCACGTTCAGCAGCTTGAGGTTGGAGGCGGCGGCTGGCGAGCGTTTGGCAGCGCTGGTGAACTGCGGCAGGGCGAGATCGTAGCGCGATGCGGTGACGTTTATCAGGCCGAGTTCATTGAGCGCCGAAGCGTTGCCCGCCTGAGCGGCCTGCTGCAGCAGCTGCATGCGCTGTATGTCGGGATTGGTGTGCGTGGACTGGGTCGCGCTGGTGCCTTGGACGGGCGCGACGCGTTCCTGAATTTTCCAGTCGAGGAACAGCGCGAGGCCGGGGTTGGCGTTCTTGAGCGGCGGGAGATAGTTGCGAGCGGTACGGGGGGAGGGCGGCCCGACGCAGCCGTCGATCTCGCACCATGCGAGCCCGGCGTTGCCCATGGGTTCGTTCAGGGTGCGCGCGCGCTCGAACCATTTTTGCGCGGTGGCGCGATCGACCGGCGCGTGTTCGCCATGCAGGTAGAGCAGGCCGAGAAGCCACGAGGTGCGTGCTGCCAGCCGGTCCGCGGCACTGCCACGCTTGGCGCTGACCATCGCCGTCGCTTCGAGCTTGCGGATGCGCTCGGCATCGGTGTCGTTCTCATCGGGCTCCATGAGCTTTGGAGCCGACGCGCCCGGTTGGCCCGATGGCTTGATGGGCGGTGGCGCCACCGATGTGCCGGCCGGCTGGATGGAAGAGGGCGATGCGACGCCAGCGGGCTGCACCGGGGCGTGCTGGGCCGACGATGTGTTGGGTGGCTGGATCTGCGCGCCGGGAATGGCGCGCACGACGGCCTGAGTGTCGGGAGCGGTGACGAGCAGTGCGAGCATTGAAATGCAAAGCGCAATGCAGCCTCGACGCACGCCTGTGGCGACGGAATCCTTGCGCATCGTGCTCCTCCTGGGGTGGCTCTACATGTCTTTTGCTCGGGCGGCCCGTCTTCAGGCCGCCCGGTTGTCCTTGCCCTGCCTGCCGCAACCTTCAGGCGTTCGGTGCGGGCCTGTTCGCTGTGGGTTGCTGCTGCACCGGCTGTGCCCGCTTGGGGATCACGCGCCACTGCACCTCGGCCTTGGAGAAGGGCTCCTCACCCAGAGCATGGCGGAAGGCCTTTTCCACGTCTTCGATGGAGCGGTAGCCGGGAACATTGACCACGCCGGCGCCCTGCAGCGGAGCGGGCAGCCTGTCCATCACGTCCTCTGCCGTGGCGAGGCAGGCGAGGCGTTCCGTTCCGGGCTGGCTCGCGTCCATGATGAACGCGGGGTTGGGCACCAGCCAGTCGGGCAGACGCAGCACCGCATTGGCGGACACCAGCGAGCTCGGGTTCACGTTGTTGGGCGTGAGGCGCATGACGTTGCCGACCGCGTCGTTGAAGTAGCAATAGACATGCGATGCGCGTGACACGGTGGCGGCGGCGAAGACCTGCTCGCCCACCTCGAAGGTCGGCTTGTCGCCGGGGCCGATCGGGTTCTTGATCTGCAGGTCGATGACGCGATCGATCGGGGCCGATGCCGTCAGCTGGATTTCCTTGGCATTCTTGACCGGCAGATAGCCCGCATAGGCCTTGCCCTCCTGAGCGCCGCCACTGGGGCCGGATGGCGTCCAGCCAATCTGACGGAGGTGGCCGGAGTTGTCGAGCGTGACGAAGCGGTTCAGTGCCCGCTCGTAGGTGCTGAAGTCCATGGTGCCGTTGGGCACGAGGCCGTTGTCGGACTGAAAGCGCGCGAGCGCATCACGCAGATCGCGGGAGTCCCTGTCGAGCACTTCGGTGCCCGGCGGCAGATAGCCCTGCGCGACGAGCGAGCTCTGGATCAGCTTGGCCTGTGCGACGCCACCGCTGTCCATGTACCAGTCGCGCATCTGGCGCTGGAAGTCGGGATGCGTCTGATCGAGGGTCAGGCATTGCCAGTAGGGCACGCGCGACCATTTGCCGATCAGCTCGATGGTGGCCAGATCGACGAGCGTGCGCAGCGCGCCGCCCGAGCCGATGGCGTAGTCACGGCCTACGTTGAAGGTCACGCCGTAGGTGCCGATGCGGCCCGCGAGATCAAGGCCCTGACCGCCGCCGCCGATCACCACTTCGTTGGCCGAATCGAGGCCCGGAATCAGCGTGCGGGTACGGAAGTCGCCGATGTGCATCTCCAGCCCCATCACGGTGGCCGTGGCGCTCTTGCTGACGCCCATGTCGATGCGCGGTCCCGAGAATCCCGCGTCGTTGCGGTTGCTGATGACGGCCTGGTCCACAAAGGTGATGCCACCCGACATGTAGAGCGCGGGGCGCTGCAGCTGGATCTGGTTGTTGTTGAGCAGAATGGTGGTGAGGTTCTGCACCGTGTCCTGCTGGACGATGTTGACCTCGTAGTCCACGTAGCGGAAGGCATTGGAGCGGCGCGACATCTGCGACAGCGCCGTGATGATCATCTCCTTGGTGCCTGCGGGCACCTTGGAGGAGTAGTCGATGAAGTTCTTGCTGGTGATGAGCGTGGTGGGGAGCTGCGCGGCGCGCAACATCTCGTCCATGCACATCAGCGAGTCGGAAAAGCTGGATATCGAACGGATCGGGCGCACCGTCGGGCGATCGGCCGTGTAGGCGAATTCGTGGTACGCCGCGTCCTTGCGTGGATCCATCGGCGTGGTGCAGGCACTGAGAAGGAATACGCTTGCTGCACATCCCAGCCAGAACGAAAGCCGCGATGCGCGGCGTACTGGAGATGTCTCTTGTGAGATGGATGAACCAGCAGTCATGGCATGCCTCCCTTTTTTATGCAGCGCCGAGAGTGTGTCGTTTGGGGGCGAAACGGAAGCCGATGTTTCTTCAAAATCAAAGCGAGGCTTTGCGACTGCTTCCACTGCCGCGAAATCACGAGATGTCGCGCCAGCCCTCCATTTGTCGCAAAGTCCTCTTGTAGCGTGCTTTCTCAGAAGCACACGTTGACCAGATCGCCGCGCAGCACGACGACTTGATCTCCGCTCGCTCCGAGCTGCCCTTTCGCGGCTGCGCCGGCGGGCGTCGTGCCCTGCACGTTGCTGCCCACGGACTGCGAGCAGGTCACCTTGGCGCCCTGCGTCTTGACCGTCTGCACCACGTCCTTTTCGGTGTAGATGCCGGTGGTGTCGGCCGAGAATGCCTTGGCCGTGTAGCGCGACAGCTTGGCCTGTTGCCAGGCGGGGATGCCGTTGGTGTAATTGATCTGACCGCTGGTCTTGGTCTGGTTCAGGGGCAGCATCTGCACCTTCACCTCTTTAGTCAGAACAATGGGGTCCTCACCCGGAGCCTGTGCCAGAGCGCAGATGGGCGCACTCAGGCAGACGGCGGTAGCCATCAGCACATAACCGCTGAAGCGGTGGTTCATGATGCGGCCTCCTTACGAGTTGGGGAAAAGCGAAGTGACATCGGGTCGCCAAAACCCGATGTCACACATACCATCAGTGGCAGCGGCCACCTGGGCAAGGATCGTCCGCGCAAGCGTCGTTGGACGAAATGTTCTGCACTGCAGTGGACAACGAACCCTTGGCCAGGTTGATGGCGGCCGACTTGCCCATCAGGCTGGTGTACTGGTTCGAAGTGCCGCCGAGCGCAACAGTCACTCGTCCGTAGTTCGAGGAAATGTTCTGGGTTGCACGTGCGCCATTGCCGTCAGCCATGTTGCTGATGTTGGCGCCGTCAGCCAGAACGTCCTGATTGGAGGTGCCCAGAATCTCCACCTTGCCATTGTTGGTTGCCAGGTTCTGGCGCGCAACGGAGTAGTCACCCTTGGCTTCGTTCTTGACATGGGAATCCGTCAGATCGGATGTCTGATTGGATGTGCCCTTGATGGTCACTTCCGCCGCATTGGACGACACATTCTGCAGCGCCTTGTTGTTGGCACCCGATGTGTTCTTGATGGTGGTGTCCGATGTGAACGTCGACTGGTTGCTGGTACCGTTGATGGTGATGGGACCAGCTGCGAAGGCGGTGCTTGCGATGGCGGTCAGTGCGAAAAATGCGATAGCTTTCATGACTGTCTCTCCTATAACGTGTCGTGAAAACCGCGTATCCAGTTTCAAATGTGTTGACCGGATACTGCGGCGGACTGGACAAAGCAGTTGTTCTTCCCTCGTGCATTTGTCTGGTTTCAGTGTCCGATTCGCGATGCCGGAGCGAAATCACCAGAAATGGGTAGCCCGATTTGTTCTGACCATCAACCGGACAGGAGGATATTTACACCTGCCTTACAGCGAGCGAGCCTGTTGGGAAGGGTGTGAGTGCCCTCGAAAAAATGGTGAGTGACGATGTGTAAACACTGCAATCTCATGAAAGATTGCGCAGAAATTCCGTTTGGAATGTATCCAGCACTAGGAAAGTGATTCAGGAAATTTGAATTTTTGAAGATCTCATTAGTGAAATGTCAAAAACTGAGTCTTTTAGTTACCCGAGTTGAATAATTTCAAGCTATCTCGGTGAGGGATTCCCTCGATTGATCACCATTTTTGGGTAGTTTATTTTTGTAACTTAATTATTCAAATATTAATTTCTGCGCTGCAACTGGAAAATTGTTTGCATTTCATTTAACGTGACGACCATCGGATAGCTAATCTTGTGGTGTTTGTTTTTATAAATAGTAAATTTCTGGCGCAAGAGAACAGCTACGGATTGTGTGCTGGCGGGAAGGAGGGAAAGATGTCTTATCTTGGAAGCTTTGGGAATGCAGAAGAGGCGCGTGTGCCGCCCCGTGTCATGCCGAATCAGGGCCTTGCTCGGAATGGTTCGATGATCTGGCCGAATTTTCTCGTCGGTCAGGACGACAAGCCGGTTCGCGTCATCCTCATTGACGACGACGAACACATGCAACGCGTGGTGGCGCAGGAACTCATGGTCGACCCGCGCACCTTGCTGGTCGGCATGGCTTCCAGCGTCAAGGAAGGGCGCAGGCTCATCAAGCAGCACGAGTTCGACGTGATGCTGGTGGACGTGAACCTCAACGATGGGCTGGGGTTCTCGCTGATCGAGCTGATGAAGTTCCAGCGACCCTCGGCCGAAGCCATCATGTTCTCGATCATGGAGAGCGATGAACAGGTGCTGCGCGCGTTCGAGGTGGGTGCGACCGGTTATCTGGTCAAGCATTCATGGTTCGGCAACTATCCGCAGGCGGTGCTGCAGGTGGCCAACGGCGGTGCCTACATCACGCCGCATCTGGCGCGTCGGCTGATCCAGAAGTTCGATGCCCGCAACAACCCGTCGCCCCGTGCGGCGGCGAGCTGCTCCAGCGAGTCGGAGCTGCTGTCGGAGCGCGAGAAGGAAGTGCTGCGCAACGTGGCCAATGGCTATACCAGCGCAGAAATCGCGACGCGTCTCGAGATCAGCATGTTGACCGTGAATTCGCACATCAAGAACATCTACCGCAAGCTGCGCGTGCGAACGCGCGCCCAGGCGGTGCAGTTCGCGGCTTTGCGCAAATTGTTCTGAGCCTCAGCAAGTCTCCCGCGCAGCTCGCGCCGCGTGGGATGCCTGCGAGGTCTGGACGGAGCAGCCCATGTTGCACATCAGTCATCTGGCCATACTTGCCGCCACCGTTCTGGCGTGGGGGATCCAGTTCGTGCTGGCCGTGGTCGGACTGTCCCGGCATTTCGAGCACTACTTCGATTGGCCGTGGATTCTGAGAGCCGCGCTCGCCATGGATCTGCTGGTCGGCATCGCTCTGGGGGTGCTGATCGTGCGGGCGCTCTACTGGCATCCGCGCAGCAGGGCGCAGGTGGTGGCCGCCGTGCGCAAGGAGCGCCAGCGCATCGCGCGCGAGCTGCATGATCAAGTGGGCTCGCAGCTGGTCAACGCGATGATGCTGTTCGAGTCACCCGACAAGAAATCCGACCCCGTGATGCAGACGCTCGAGCAATGCATGCTCGATCTGCGCCTGCTTGTCGACGTGATGAGCGACGGCAAGGGCAACCTAGCCGAAAAGCTGGGAACGCTGCGCCACCGGGTGCAGCCGGTGCTTGAAAAGCGAGGCATCACGCTGACGTGGGCCATCGAATCCGAACCCACCGAGCTGCTGCCGCGCGGTTCGCGCGCGAGGGAGCTGTGTCGACTGGTGCAGGAGGCCGTGAGCAACGAGCTGCAGCATTCCAAGGCCTCGCATCTGATCATCGAGTTGTGTCCCCATTCGGCCGGCGGTCAGAGAGAGTGGATATTGCGCGTGATGGACAACGGCGTGGGCATGCAGCGCACGGCGCGCATCGGCTATGTCGGGCGTGGGCTTGCCCACATGAAGCGCCGCGCCCTGCGCGCGGGGGGCATGCTGGAGATTCGCTCCGATGACGAGGTCGGGACCGAGATCGTCGTGATCGTCACCGCGAGAGAGCAGGGAAAAACCAGTCGCATGCCGCTTTGACGGCGACGCTCCGCGATCTTTGCGATCTGCTCGGTTTGCGTGATGCGGCTATTGTTTCGGTGGTGTCCTGTCGACCGGGGCCAGCAGCGTTTTGCAGTCGGCGTCGTCCTGCGCTCCCGGCACGGTCACGGGCACGAGCGCGAGCGCCGCAGGTGCGGCGACGATGGCGGCCACGGCCACACCGGCGCGCAGCAGCAGCGGGCCGCTTTCCACGCCGACCTGGGGATCCGCAAACGTGCCGCGCACATACAGCGGCGTGCGCAGCGAGAAGAACTTCCATTTCAGCGATTCGGGCTTGATGCTCAGGTCCAGCTTTTCATCCTGCAGATTGACGGTGCCAGTCGCCTCGACGATGGCCTCGTCCGTGCTGAGCTTGGCATTGCGCGCGGTGGCGAGTCCGTCGCGCACCGCGAAGTCGGCGACGGCGCAGCGCAGTGGAACTTCCTTCTTTTCGCCGAACAGCTTGTTGACGATCACGCTGCCAAGGTTGAGCGCGGCCAGATCGAGCAACTCCTTGCTGAAGGTGCCGTCGCGAATGAAGAGCTTGGCCTCGCCCGTGCCGTGGCCCAGCATCGCCGCCACCGAGTCGCCACGGGTGGCCAAGGTGAAACCACCATCAAGGCGACCGAAGCTCTTCTTCATCAGATCGACCTTGGGGAACATCGAGCCGAGCTGCAGGCCGTTCGCGTCGCCGTGCAGCCGGACCTTGAGCGGCTTCTCGCGGCTGTCGAGCGTGAGTTCGGCGTTGATCTGTCCACGCGCCACGCCGAAGCGCAGCGGCGAGAGCGTGAGCTGCGCGTCCTGCAGCACCGCGCGCGTGCTCAGATTCTCGATCGGCAGGCTGTCGGGGCGGATGATCTTTTCGCCGGTGAACGCGATGTCCATGTCCATCGCATTCCACCGGCCGGTGTCGAATGGCGTGTCGGGCAGCACGTGTCCCTTCTTGCCGAGAGCCGTCTCCTGCCTGGGCGAGTTGCCGATCAGCGGACCGAGATCGACGAGGCGCAGTTTCTTCGACAGCATGCGCCCCTCGAGGCGCGGACGTGGCTGGGCAGAGGTGTAGGTCAGGCTGCCGTGGAGGTCGCTGGAACCGACGACGCCATCGAAGTCGCGATACTCCCAGACGGCCTTGCCCGGCGCGAGATCGCCCAGCAGGCGACCCTTGGTCTTGAAGGCCGGTGTGCTGGGCAGCACCACGCCCGTGAGGTCGTACAGATCCGCCATGCTGGCGCCGTTCAGCGCGAACTGCAGATCCAGCCCGGCCAGCTCGCGCGGGTTGGCGAGCACGCCTTCGGCCTCGGCACGCAGCGAGCCTGCGCGCAGCTTCGCGTGGATGGGGTAGTCGAGCGTCGCCTTGCGCAGCGAAAGTATCGGGCCGGCCAGCGCCTCGCCTTCCACGCGCGCCTTGCCGTAGCGGCCGAACAGCGTCATGTGCACTCCGTAGGGCGATGCCGTGCCGTCCTCGCCCGTGTCTCCATCGCCGGCCCGATCGTCGTTGGCCTCGTCCGGGTCCAGCGTGTCGATGCGCGCCCGCACCGCAATGTCCCTCACGCCATCCGCATAGCCCAGCCACCCGTCCCGCACGATGAGCTGCCCGAGGCTCAGAGCCCACGGCGCACCGGTTGCGCTCGTGCGCGCGGTGAAGGTCCAGTTGTTGGCTCCCTGTCTGCTGCGGGCGAGGGCGATGTCGGGTGCCGTCAGCACGACGGTGTCGAGGGCGATCGTGCGGCTGAGCAGCGGCAGCAGGCGCAGCGTGGCGGTGGCGCGGGCAATCGTTCCCATGGTCTCGGCGCTGCGCGGCGGAGCCTCTACGTTGCTCTTCTCGCGATCTTGCCGGAACAGGCGTCTGGCATCGGCGGCTTCGGCTTCGGCCTCAGCCTCTTTGCTGGGGGATGCATCGGCACTTTCCTCGATGGACTGCGCGCGAGCGGGCGCTTGCGGTGCTGTCTTGAGCGGCAGCTTCACCCCCCCGTCCTTGAGCTGCGATCGCGCGGGCAGGGCGGGGATGTCCTTGTCTCCCTTGGCGGGCTCTTCCGCCACGGCGAAATCGCCGGGATTGCCCAGATGTATGTTCTGCGCCTGCACCGTCACGCCCGGAACCCAGCGCTTCCATCCCTGCTCGAGTGGCTGCGGCCAATGCCAGTCGGCCGAGAGATCGCCGTCGATCCGGAAGTCACGCCCCGTCGTGTCGCTGACCTTTTGCGCGATCCAGGGACGCGCGCTGTTCCAGTCCCAATGCGTGATGGCCACCATCGCCGCGATCAGCAGAATGAAGAACGCCGCCACACAGCCCAGCAGCCAGCGCAAGGCGCTCCAACCGCGCTGCACATTCAAGACGTGCCGCGTGCGTTGGGCTTGCTGCTGGTGGTCGAATGGCAAGTGCTGCTCCTTCATGGCTTGATTGTTCGGATGTCACAAGTCGGCGCGAGTCGATGCGGTCTTCTCGGGCGCTCTCAAGCCACTCGCCCATCCTGCAAGTGTGTCTGGGCATCTGGTGGCCTAGTGTCACAACGCGTTGACGGTAGTAGGCGTCTGCTGTTCAAGCGAGCCGCTGTGCCGATGCTATGCGGGCCGCGAACAAGTTTCTGCGAATGCGTAACCGTGCCGTCCCTTGCTGCGGGTCGTCCAATCTTGCCAAGAACTGGCGACTTGCTTGACTTGTCTCGCTTGGCGCTTCGGTGAAAAGAGCGTGGCCTCACTGTTGGATTCGGCACCAACAGCACAAAGATTTCAGCTTGAAAGCGATTTTTACGTAACTGTGACAGGTTTGTTTGATTAATAATGTCTATTAATCTTCGATAATGGTAGCGATCATGATTCCTCTCACTAGCGAAAAGGTGCAAGGCGTCCTGGACGACGCCACATATACCGCGACCCTCTGCATGGCTCGTGATGGAAAGCACTTTTTCTTCAGTGCGATCTCCGTGGATGGCAGTCCGGTCGATGCGCCCAACAAGCGCTGGAGCAGTCGCCGCGCGGCTTTGCACGCCCTGGCGGACATCGCGGCAGCCAACCGCAGACCCGATGGCGCAGCACCGGCATCGCCGTTTCTTGGCCTGACGGGCGACCTTCAGTTTCTCGCGGACGACTTGCTGATTGCGGACACCGAGCCGGTGTCGGCGGGCACCGAGCCCGAGCTGCATCCGGAGCCTGAGATCGAGCCTCAGGACCTTCCCATTCCCGCAGTCAAGAGCCGGGCGAGACGAAAGCAGCCGCCAGCCAACTGAAATGTGCTTGGAGCGGGCCTACAATCGCCGCCCATGCACAATTCCCACGATCCGCGCGTGCTGCCCATGCGCGATGGAATCAATCCGAGCTGCGTGGTGCTGCCCTCCGTGGGTGAGGGCAACCTGATCGATTTCTTCGCCGCGCGCCTGCCTGCTGTTTCGCGCGAGGACTGGATCAGGCGCATGCGGCTGGGTGAGGTGGTCGACGAACTCGGCCAGCCCGCGACGCCGGAGCGCGCCTTCGTTCCCGGCCTTCGCTTCTATTACTACCGCGAACTGGAGCATGAGGCGGAGATCCCGTTCGCGTCTCCAATCCTTTTTCAGGATGAGCATCTGCTTGTCGCCGACAAGCCGCACTTTCTGCCCGTCGTGCCGACCGGGCGCTTTTTGCAGCACACGCTGCTCGTGCGGCTCAAGCGCGAGACCGGCCTGCGCGAACTCTCGCCCGTGCACCGCATCGACCGCGACACGGCAGGGCTTGTGCTGTTTTCCGTGCAGCGCGAAACACGCGGCGCCTATCAGGCCCTGTTTCGCGACCGCAGCGTGAAGAAGGCCTATGAAGCCGTGGCGCGCCATCGCCCCGAGCTCGCCTTTCCGCGTGAGCACACGAGCCGCATGCAGGAATGCCCCGAGCAGTTCTTTCGCATGCAGGAAGTGGAGGGTGAGCCCAACAGCCACACGCAGATGGAGATCATCGAGCAGCAAGGCGACTTTGCGCGCTACCTGCTCCAACCCGTGACCGGCAAGCGCCACCAACTGCGCGTGCACATGGCGGCGCTTGGGCTGCCGTTGATGGGTGATGGCTTCTATCCCGTGGTCAACGACCCGGAAGAGGGCGACTGGTCCAACCCGCTGCAACTGCTCGCGAAGCGGTTGGAGTTTGTGGACCCCGTGACCGGGGCTGTGCGGCGGTTTGAGAGCCAGCGCCGGTTGCGGGCGCTGGAAGAGTTCAACAACGCCTAGAGCGTGTTTGCGATCTCAGCCCGAGGCCGCGCCTGCAGGACCGTGCGGAGATCGATCGTCAACATGCGCTTGGGCTGGCGGGCCTGCGTCGGCTTCAGCACCGGCGCGCCACGCCGCCCTTTGCGGCGTGCAGGCCGAATGCAAGCATCAACAGCGACAGCAGCGCGAGCGCCATCTCGCCGAGCGTGGGCACGGGCGTGGCATCGCCGGTCACGGGCGGAGCGGTGGCATTGATCGCCACGCCGCCCGGATCGGTGATGGACGAGTTGGCCACCAGATCGCTGTCGCCCTTGCCGCCATCGGTGACCGAGAAGGTCACGGTGTTGCCGGAGATCGTCACGCCGGGCAGCTGATACCAGTGGTCCGTCGTGTTGTCGCTGGTCTTGCCGTACTTCCAGTATTGCGCGCCAGCCGGGAAGCTCATCGGGTAGGTGAACTTGACGGTTGCCGCCGTGCCCTTGGGACCGTTGATCGCCGTGAAGCCGAACAGGCCTGCGGGGAAGGTCAGGTTGGATGGCGGGGCGGGGTTGGTGGGGGCAAAGAATCCCGTCACCTCCCAGCCCGGCACATTGCCTTGCGGACCAAAGGTCCAGCCGTCGCCCGAGATCTCGGCGGTGGCCGTGCCTTGCGACAGCGTACCGGTCACCGTGTTGGATGTGCCCGCAGGCAGGTTGACCGTCACACTCGCGTCCTTGTCCGCCGCCGCGTAGTTCGCGTCGCCAGGCTGGCTGGCGGTGACGGTGCAGGTGCCTGCGGTGTAGATCTTGAGCGTCGAGCCTTCGACCTCGCACACGCGGGTGGTCTTGGAGGCGAATGTGTTCACGGTCAGACCCGTGGCATCCGTCGTCGCGCTGAGCGCCACATCTGCGGCGCGGAGCACCAGCGGGCCTGCGGGGAGGCTGAAGGTGATGGTCTGCGAGGCCTTGCCGACGCTGATGATGGCGTCGCTCGTGGTGGTGGCCGCGTCGTAGCCGCTGGAGGCGGCACGCGTGGCCTTCACCCGGCACTCACCTATGGCATTGCCGGTGACGATGCCGGTTTGGGTGTCGAGCGAGCAGTACTGCTGACCTGCCGTCAGGGCATAGGCGAACTGGCCGGTTCCGTTGCCGCCGCTGGCGGTCAGCGTGACCGATCCATGCAGTGCGATGTTGGCCGTCGCGGGCGTCAATACCAGCGCGGCCTGAGCCACGTTGGCGACGGGAACCGTGACGGGCGACGATGGCAGATCAGCGTAGTTGGTACCGCCCGCCATCGTGGCCTGCACGACGCAGTCGGTGCCAGGAGTGACGGCAGTCAGAGTGTTTCCGGACAGCGTGCAGGTGGTGGGCGCCCCCGAGATCTGCGTGAATTGGATCGAACCACCGGAGTTGCCGCCGCTTGCGGACAACGTCGCTGAATCGCCAGGTTTCAGGCTTGCCGGGTTTGCTGTCAGCACCAAGGGCGTAGTCTGCGTCGCTTGGGACACCGTCACCGTGATCGGGCCGCCGCTGGCTGCTGCGTAGTTGTCGTCGGCGGCCTGCGTTGCCGTCACCACGCAGTTGCCAACGCCTGACGTCGACAGCACGGTGCCTTGAACCGAACAGGGGCCGCTGGTCACTTCGTACGAGATGCTTCCTGTACTGGATGTCGGTGTCACGCTGAGTTGCGATGTCTGACCAAAGGCGATGGTTGCGGGTGTGGCTTGCACGGCAAGCGTTCCAACGCTTCCCTTGGTGACGGTGATGACGGTGGATGCGGTGGCGGGGAAGTAGTTGTCATCTCCGGCTTCTGCCGCTTCGATCGTGCAGGCTCCGGTGGTGAGCGCTTTTACTTGCGCAGTCCCGCTCATCACGCAGACTGTGCTGGAAGACGTGCCTACCGCAGCGGTTTCGTCTCCGCCGGACAGCGCGCCCGCGAAGCTCAAGGACGAGAGTTCACCGACCGAAATGCTTGCGGGGACGGCTGTGACGGCAAATGAGGGTTGTGGTGCCTTTGTCGTCGTCAGTTCGACCGTCCAGGAAGCAGGGTTGTAGTTGGCGTTGCCCGGGTTGGTCGCGATGACTTTGCAAGAGCCCTGGGCCTTGAGAGCGGTGACCTGATCGCCGGATACGGAGCAATATGTCTGCGCGCTCGTGTCGGTCGGATCGAGCTTGTATGCCACGGATACGCCCGATACGCCACCTGTGGCTGTCAGCGTGACGCTGGTCTGGTAGGGCACGGACGCGTTGCTGGTGGATGCCGTGAAGCCGGTCTGATCCGCCTTCAGATTGGTCAGCGAGAAGTTGGCCGTGGCGACACCGCTTGTGGCCTTCACGATATAGGCACCGGCATAGCCATTGGCCCGCACGCCGGTGAGCGTGGCATAGCCGTCCACATCTGCGGTCACTTCGCGGGTACCGGGCATGTTGCTGGAGGGAGCGTTCGTGACGTTGGGTGCCTCAAATTTCACGATCACTCGGGGAACGGGCTGCCCCAGCGAGTCCTTGACCAGCATCTTCAGATCCGCATAGTCCTGAAGAATGACGGCGCTCTGCGTTCCGCCGTTGTCCTGAATGTCGAATGAGACAGGCGGACCATACGAATCGATCTGCCTGAGTTCTCCTCGCTGCACGCTGCCCGAGGAAGTGCTCGACGCGCCGCCCGCGTACAGCACGGGGCGGCCGTAAGGGCGAGCGGTGGCGTTGAAGTCCACCGCCTCGGCAGCCAATGCGTTGAAGCTGTCGGTGCCGGGTGCGCCGATCAGGCCCCAGAAGTCGGGGTCGTTGGATGTCGCGACAAAGCGTGCGAGGAATCCGTCCTGCCCTCCCAGCGACGCGGTGGAGAGGCCACCGGGGTTGCTCGCTCCCGTCAGATTTGTCAGCGCACCGGTCGAATTGCCGATCACGTAGTAGCCATCGCCCACGGCTGCGACTGCGGTGGCGCTGTCGTATCCGCTGCCGCCCAGATACCGTGCGGACTGCACGGAAGTGCCTCCAGCGGCAAGGCGCACCGCAAAGCCGTCCATGCTGCCTGCCAGCGTATTGCTGGCGACTGCGTTGACGGGAAAATCAACTGCGCTGGTCTCTCCGACCACCAGCACGCTGCCATCCGCAAGAAGTCGGGCGCCGAATGCACGGTCGCTGGTCACTTTGGCGGCATCGTACGAGCCGGTGAGGAGCGTGAAATATTCGTAGGCATTACCCGTCGGGTTGACGCGCGCGACAAATCCGTCGGCCACGTCTCCGTTGGGGTCGTTATCCGTGGGGCGGGCGTTGGGGACATTGTTCAGCCCGGGCACACCCGTGGGCATGCCAGCCGATGTGGAGTTGGTCTCTCCAGCCACGATGACGGCGTTGGTTCCTGGATCCACCGAAATCGCGTGACCGATGTTGACGGAGCCATCACCATTCAACGCACGGAAGTACTCAAACGCCTGACCATTTGCCGCCACGCGGGCAACGAAAGCGTTCTTACCTTCGCTGCTCCATTGCGTAGTGGAGGAGCCCAGTGTGTTCGGGGTGCAGACGCCAGCGGCGCAGGTCGGAGTCGTGTAGCCGGTAATGTAGAGGCGGCCTGCGGAGTCGGTCGCCACGGCATTCACTTGATCGTCACCTGCGCCACCGAACAGGCTGGACCAGATGACGGTGTCACCTGCAGGGTTGATCTTTGCGAAGAAGGCGTCCTTGTCATTCTGCGACTTGCTGCCGCGCAGATTGGCATCGGTACGTGTGCCAATCGTCGGGAAATCGGTGGATTCCGTTGTGCCGCCGATGTAAACATTGCCTTGCGGGTCCAGGGCGAGACTGCGGCAGCTGTCGTTGCCATTGCCGCCAAGCGTGAATGAACTGCTTGCACCGTCGCTGAATCTGGCGACGAACGCTTTCTGAACCCTGTTGACCTGCGTCGTGCCACACGTCCAGGTTACCTTGTTGGTGGCGTCACGCGCCACGGCGTTGACGGAATCGTTCGAGTTGCCCCCCACCAGACCGGCTGGTGCGGCCCATGCGGGGTCGATCACCAGCGGCAGGGCCACGTCATGCGCGCCCAGTTCAAATGTCACGCGCCATGTGCTGGCGTCGAGCCGTTGCAGCACATATTTGGCGGGCACCTTGATCCGCTTGTCGCCGCTGGTTTGCCAAGCGATGGGAGCGCCGTCTCGCAGGACCGTGCCGTTGACGTTCCACTCCAGCGCACCGTCGTCCTTCACGCGTGCCGACTGGGCGCCCGCGATGCGCAACGCCACCTGCTTGGCGTCGACGCCGGAGGCCAGCTCAAACTGATACTTCAATCCGCTGTCCGTGCCTTTGAAAACCGCATCCACACCTGCCCAGACATTGCGGTAAACCAGTTCGGAGTAGCTCGCTCGGTTCCGCACCCATGTGCCTTCCGGGCCCACAAAGGAGCTGAACGTCGATCGGCTGACCTTCTGGCCCAACGGTGCGCTTGTCACGCCGCCGTCAAACGCATAGCTCAGTCCCGCATGCACGCCAATGCTCTTGAGCTTGCCAGCCTGATTCGCCGCCGCCTGTTCGATGCGTACGCCGCTCGCGTCGAAGCGAATGCTGCCTCCCATGGCGTTGACCACATAGAGCGGCTCAGCCTGAGACAGCGAAAGGTCGATGAAGCGACCGCTGCGCTCGGCAAGGTCACGCTGAACCAGTGGTTCGGTTTGCGCGTGGGCCATTGACGCGCTCATGAGCATTGCAGCGGCAAGTAGGGGTTTGAGCATGGCGCGTCGAAGGATTGGGGTACTGAGGGAGAAGGATCGGAATCAAGAGCGTGCAGGGAAGACACCCTGCATCGCGATGCAGAAATACGTCGTGAGATAGGGCGGCAGATTGTTGTGCGGCTGATATCCGCCAGCGGTGGCGAGTTGCTTCGGCGACATCGAGGTCAGGCTGTTTGAGGGAAACGTCGCATAGGCACGCGTCGGGGCAGTGCCCAGTGCCGATGAGTTGGATGCCGCCGTCATTGCCGCATCACCGGCAAGACCTGTCTGGATGACGTGGGAGTGACTCGGAATTTCGGATTCCAGCAGCGTGACCGAGTCGGAGCCCCCCATTTCTCCCAGATCATGAGGTGACAACCCGGGCCCCTGACCGGGATGCATGGGCATTCTCCCCTGCATGTTGGGCAGCGCGAAGTTGGACTGTCCATTGCCGCCGTACGTGGTTCCCAGCAGCGAAAACAATGCGGTGTTCTGCGAGATCGGCAGCAACTGACCATCGCACCAGGCCCAGCCTCTGGGTGCAAAGTTGAATGGAAAAATGCGGATTTCCGCTACAAAGGGATCGGCCATGATCTCAACTCGATGAGGGAAAGATGCCTTGCAGGGCGATGGTGAAATTCAGCGTCAGGAAGGGCGGTCTGTTCTCGTGTGCCTGAGATCCCCCCACCTTCGTGACGCTGTCGGGCGTCAGGCTGGTGTCTGGGCCTGGCGCATAGTGCCCAAAGGCCGCAGCAGGGATGTTGCCGCTGCCGCTGCTGCGATTGCCCGGCGCCTCGGAGGCGTTTACCAGATGGGTGTGGGTTGGTATTTCATTGATGTTGAGCGTGTGCGCTTCTTCGCCACCGCGCGCCCCGAGCTCATACCCGCTGCCGACATGCATCGGCATGCGGCCCCTGAAGTCCGGCAAGGCAAAAGTAGTTTGCCCATTTCCACCAAAGGTAGTCCCCAGCAGCGAGAAGAGTGCCTGGTTCTGATTGATCGGCAGAAACTGTCCGTTGCACTGTGCCCAGCCTTTGGGGGCGAAGACAAAGGACAGGATGCGGATTTCTGAGAGGAAGGGTTCTGCCATCAGGTTTGACTCGGAAAAATGCCGAACAGCGAGATGATGAAATTCACGCAGAGATACGGCGGGAAGTTGTCGTGCGGCTGCGAGCCTCCCACGGGCATGACCGTGCTCTGATTCAAGCTGCCTTGAGGCGATTGCGTATTGGCAAATACTTTGTGATCGCGATGGCCTGCGAAAAAACCATCCTTGGGCGACGCTTGAGAGCCTGTTCCGGAGCTGGCCAGCAGTGCGTGGGAATGGGAGGGGATCTGGTTGACGGTGAGCGTCACAGTTTCCGCGCCACCGGTTTGGGCCAATAGGTAGTTGTCGCCCTGATGAAGGGGGATGCGTCCGCGCATATCTGGCAGCGCAAACGTCGACTCACCGTCGCCACCGTAGGTAGTACCGATCAAATTGAACAGCGGCTCGTATTCGGAGATCGGCAACAATTGCCCCGCACAGAAATTCCAGCCCACAGGTGCGAAATTGCCCGCGAACATCCGGATCTCACCAATATAGGGCTGAGCCATAGCGAAGGAACGACGCTGCTGGCGTCACAATTGTTTTAAGTCTTGTAAATTTTAGTTGATTACTGGCAAAATGTTTAAAGTTTTGTAGTAAATGACTATGATTAATTTCAATCGCAGACGCATTTTGAAGGTGGCTGGGTCCATGCCTGCAACCGCAGCGTTGTCGGGGGGCATGTGGAGTGCGGCGGCAGCCCATGCCAACCAGTCCTTGGGCGGGGAATCACTGACGCGTCAGACGTTTCTGCCGCTTCTGAATCAGTCATTCATGCTTTCAAACGATGGTGATTCCGGTGCAGTGCAGAGGACCGTCCGACTGACGTCGGTGGAAGACCTGCCGCATTGCATTGACCGGGAAAAATCGTTTCGTGTGGTGTTTGAAGTGCAGGGGGCGGATGGTGCGCAACAGGCGCTGTGGCAGGTTACTCATCCACGACTGGGTCAGCACGCCATCTTCATGAGCCCGAACGACCCGCAAGGTCGCGAGATCGAAGCGATCTTCAATCGGGGGTGAAGCGGTTCTGTGCGGTGCTGGTGGGTTGCGGCTCGCGGAACATCTTCAGGTACGCGCCCTGAAGCTCGTGTTCCACGAAGCCAAAGCGCTCGTAGAGGCGCCTGGCGGGATTCTCCGGCTCCACGAAGAGACGCATTCGGCGAGCGCTGTCATCGGCGATCTGCGTCAGCCATTGCATGAGAGCCGTGCCATGTCCTTGGGCGCGCAACTCTTGCAGCAGTGAAATCTCCATGAGAGCCATCAGTTCAGGCGCATCGCTCAGATAAAGGCGCCCGATCGAGCGACTGTGCAACTCAATCACGAAATAGCGCGCATGGGGATAGTGGGCCCGGTAGTGGCGGTCCTGCAGGGCAAACTGCGAATCACAAAAGGCGTCTTTCTCCCATTGCGTCCAGGCGGTCTGTGCAAGCTCGGGGGCGCGCACGCCTCGGTAGACTTCGCGAAGGAACGGATAGTCGTCCTGCACTGCATCACGAAGCGTCAGCTCACCGACCTGCACGGTGGCGGGAAACTCAGCCCGCATGGCTCACGCAGGCCTCGTACTCGACGCCTTCGGCATTGCGTGCAATGGGCGTGATGAAGACCGCAAAATCACCCAGTTCGGCATGCCGCATCCGATAGGTCTGCTGCGGCAGCTGCGGTGACGCGGGACCTTGAAAGTACAGGCTCAATTGTTGGAACTGCTCAAGCGAGGGGCGCTCTTTGACTGCCCGCAGCAGCAATGGGGCGACATGTGAAT
This sequence comes from Diaphorobacter caeni, assembly GCF_015354245.1. GTDB lineage: Bacteria > Pseudomonadota > Gammaproteobacteria > Burkholderiales > Burkholderiaceae_C > Diaphorobacter_A > Diaphorobacter_A caeni. Next base: position 92,467 of record NZ_JADKYZ010000003.1, on the reverse strand, counting down.
GACCCTGTGCGTCACCGTAAAAGCATTGCATTGACTGGCCCTGCAACTGATTTGCGATGTCGTGCGTAAGAGACCTTGCCCAGACGGCATCGTCAAGCAAATGGGTATCGGCGGCGTCGGTCATTCTGGTTTCTGGCGGGGTTGAAAACTCGGTCGATCTTAATGCGATATCTGCGCCTTCACCAGTTGCGCGAGGCGTTTTACCAGCGTGGGAATTCTGGCCTCCGACGTATTCCCATACCCCAGCACCAGCCCATTGTCTTCCTCCTCCGGTTGGAGCGCAAAGCGCGACAGCGGCGTGGGGGCCATGTCGTAGGCGCGGGCGGCTTCGGCGATTTGCGTGTCGTTGAAATGGGCTGGCAGCCGCAAGGTCAGATGCATGCCGCTGTCCCCTCCCGAGACGCTGTGCGGCAGCTTCGCGAAATGGGTGGCGATGGCCTCGCGCAGCAGTTGCTGTCTGCTGCGATACAGGCGCCGCATGCGGCCGAGGTGGCGGCTGAAGTGGCCGCTGATGATGAATTCGGCGAGAGCCAGTTGCTCGAAGCGGTGGCCGCCGCGCAGGGTCTCGCGCAGCAGCACGTCGGCGCGGGCGAGCAGGTTTTCGGGCAATACAAGAAAGCCCGAGCGCAGGGCGGGGAACAGGGTCTTGCTGAAGGTGCCTGCGTAGAGCACGGGCGCCTGGGGCACGAGGCCCTGCATGGCGGCGATGGGCTCGCCTGCGTGGCGGAATTCGCTGTCGTAGTCGTCCTCGATGATCCATGCACCGTGCTGTTCGGCCTTGGCGATGAGGTCCAGGCGGCGCGTGGCGCTGAGCACCGATCCGAGCGGATATTGGTGCGACGGCGTGGTGTAGATGAGGCGCGGGGGATGGGTCTTCCAGGCGCGGTCGGTGGCGTGGATGCCGTCGTGGTCCACGCGCACGGGATGCACGCGCAGGTCGCCGCAGGCCATGGCGGTCTGCGCGCCTCGGTAGCCGGGCTCTTCCACCCAGGCGGTGTCGCCGGGGTTGGTGACAAGCCGCACGCACAGCGCGAGGGCCTCCTGCGCGCCTTCGGTGATGACGACCTGCTGCGCCGAGCAGCGCACGCCGCGCGCGACGGCGAGGTGGTGCGCGATGGCGGTGCGCAGCGCCATCTCGCCCAAGGGGTCTCCGTAGCCAAGCGCGGAGACGCCGGCCTGCTGGATGGCCTTGTCCATGCAGCGTTTCCAGACGGCGAGCGGAAAGCGCGAGAGCGCGGGCACGCCGGGCCGGAACGCCAGAGATTCGGCGCTGGCGAAGCCGTTGTCGCGCACGTGGGTGCTGCGTTCGGCGATGGTGGGGAGCGGTTGCTTCTTGGCGCGCGAGGGGGTGTGATTTGCCGATGTGGGCGCGAGCGTGGCGACCGTGGTGCCCTGGCGGCTGAGCTGTATGAAGCCTTCGGCACCGAGCAGTTCATACGCCGCCGTGGCGCTGTTGCGCGAAACGCCCATCGCGAGCGCGAACGCGCGCGTGCCGGGCAGGCGGGTACCCGAGGGCAGGCGGCCGTTCAGAATGGCGCTGCGGATGTTGTGCTGCAACTGGCGCTGCAGCGACTCCGCACCGGGATGCCGCGCGAGCGGTGATTCTGTGAGCAGGGCGATCAGCGGGTCGGCCAGTAGTTCATCCGGTGGCATGGATCTCAAACGATGAAAATGGAAAATCGAAAAGGGCGCTCGGTGCTTTCCCGAGGGGAGTGCATTGCGCGGCGATTTCGTGGCACCATCAAATGTGCATGGAGTGGCGCTTTCTGGCAAGCCACGGCGGCGCTAGATTGCTGGCTGTCCCACCTCCTTGGCTTTGACCAGAAAGATGACACCATGTCCACCCGCATGAACGAATTCGACCAGCCCATCGGCCCCGCAATGCCCGACTGGACGCCGCGTGCGCAGCCCTCGGGCGTGACGCTCAAGGGCCGCTTCTGCCAGCTCGAGCCCATCGATCCCGCAAGACACGCGGCCGATCTGTTTGCGGCCTACCGGACGGCGCCACGCGGCTGGACCTACATGGTCGCCGGGCCGTTCGAGCGCGAGGAGGATTACCGCGCCTATGCCGAGACCATCGCCCAAAGTACCGACCCGCGCCACTATGCGGTGATCGATCTGGCTACGGGCAAGGCTGTGGGCACGCTCTCGCTGATGCGCATCGATCCGAACAACGGCGTGATCGAAGTCGGCAACGTGATGTTCTCGCCGCTTCTGCAGCAGACGCCGATCTCCACCGAGGCGCAGTATCTGCTCATGGCCTATGCATTCGATCAACTGGGCTACCGGCGGTATGAATGGAAGTGCGATGCGCTCAATCAGCCGTCGCGCACCACGGCGGACCGGCTGGGATTCACGTTTGAGGGCGTCTTCCGCCAAGTCGTGATCTACAAGGGCCGCAGCCGCGATACGGCGTGGTTTTCGATCATTGATTCGGAATGGCCGAGGGTGAAGGCGGGGTTTGAGCAATGGCTGGCCGCTGCCAACTTCACGGCTGACGGCAAGCAGAAGCAATCACTGAAGGCGCTGCGCGGTTGATGCGGCGGGCGGGGGCGTCATCGTCGGTTTCATCGAGAGCTTCGTCGTCGAGGTCGCTAGCGCTCGCGGTGCTTACCGGCGCCTATGTGCTGAGCCAGTTCTATCGCAGCTACGTGGCGGTGATCGCCACGCAGCTGATTGACGATCTGCATCTGTCGCCGCAGATGTTCGGGCTGTTTGCCGGGGCGCTGTATTTCACGTTCGCCTTTGCGCAGTTGCCGCTGGGGCTGGCGTTTGATCGCTATGGCGTGAGGCGGCCGGTGCTGTTTTGCATGGTGATCGGCAGCATGGGGGCGCTCGCGTTGCCGCTCACGCACAGCATTCCGGTGGCGATTGCGGCGCATGTGGGGCTGGGCATTGGCTGCGCGCCGCTCTACATGGGGTTGCTCAACTTCGTGCTTAAAACCGGCAATGGTGAGGAGCAGGTGCGCATCGTCACGCGGGCGAGCGCGATGGGCTATGTAGGTGCGGTGGCGGCCGGGCTTCCGCTGGCGTTTGGCGTGGCGATGATGGGCTGGCGCTGGTCGCTTGGCATCGTCGGGCTGCTGATGGTGGCTGCCACGGTGGGGGTGGCGCTCTCGCTGCATGAGGAGCCAGCAGCCGCCTCGCCACAGGCCGCTTCGGCTGCGGGTGATGCGGGATCGCCGCGCACCGCGATGACCTCGCGCATCGCCTTCGCCGCGCTGGTGCCGGTGAGCTTTGCCCTGATCGCTGGAGGCACGTTCCGCATGTCCTGGGGCGGCCCTTATTTCGCCGACATCTTTCAGTTCGATGTGGTGCAGCGCGGCTACGCGATGACGGCGGCGAGCCTGCTCGCGATGGCATGGGCGCTGTCGATCTCGCGCGTGCTGCGCGTCATGGCCGTCAAGACGCTGGTGCTGTGCACCTTCGCGGTGGGCGTGGCGTCGGCGCTGGTGCTCGCGCAATGGCCCGCGCAGAGCGCATGGCTCGGCGTCACGCTGGTGTGCGTGCTGTTCTGCGTGGGGTCGATGCATCCGCTCGTGATGGCTCAGGCCCGCTCGGTCGTGCCGCCACGCAGCCTCGGGCTGTGGCTTGGCCTGCTCAACAGCATGGTGTTCCTCGGCGTTGCGGTGAGCAACAGCGCCTTCGGGTGGATTGCGGAACAGGCCGCCCGGCAGGGAGTAGTGGGCGGCGCGATGTACACGCGGCTGTTTCTGTTCACCGCGTTGGTGATGTTCATCGGATGGCTTGGCGCGACGCTTGGCCCGGGGAATCGGGCGCCACCCTGAACCGCTTTTGTCTCGAACGCGGCCGCGTTCAAACACACCCGTTTTCGCTCTCGGCGCCGTTCATCGGCGCTGTTCTTTTTGCGCTTGCAAGCCTTGCACCAGACTGGATCCGTTTCGGGACCCAACACGGTGCAGGGCACTGCCGTGCACCAGAAAATTGCCTCGGGAAAACCACTATCGATTGCAGGATTGACCATTGAATTCATAACTGTCTACACTTACGACGGCAATTAAGAATGCAGTTTCAAAAACACTTTGAAACGACTTTGAGGAAGCGTTGAAAGCGCTTTGCTCATCAGCGGACAGGGCTTCAGGCCATGGCTCGTTTCTGCATTCGTTGGTCTCGTTCTTCGTCAATCCATTCATCGGTTTCTTTTTTCTGGAGCAGCACATGCACAAGTCAAGTCACTCTCGCAGTTCAGGTCATCGAATCCATCTGCCCACGCTGGTGGCCACGGCGGCGCTGCTGCTGTGCGCCGGGGGGGCGCAGGCGCAGTCCCCGGCGCCGCAGGCGGGCGGCACGATCAACATCGGCGCGGTGCTGCCGCTCACCGGCCCGAGCGCGACGGTGGGCGAGGACATCCGCCGTGGCGTGATGATGGGGGTGGACAAGGTCAACGAGCAGGGCGGGGTGCTCGGCAAGAAGCTGCACGTGATCGTCGAGGATTCGGGCAACAACCCGACGTCGGCGCTCTCGGCTGCGCGCAAGCTCGCCAACGTGGACAAGGTGCCCGCGGTGATGGGCGAATACTCGTCCAGCATCACGCTGCCGATGGCGCAATACCTCGTGAAGGAGGGCGTCACGCACATGAACATCGGCAGCAGCAGCATCAAGGTGAAAACGCTGGGCGATACCGCGTTCAACCTCATCGGCCTTGAAGACGCGGGCAACAAATACGCCGCCAAGGATATGCATGCCATGGGCAAGCGCAACGTGGCGGTGATCGCGCCGAACAACGCATACGGTCAGGGCGTGGCCGAGGGCTTCAAGAAGGAGTTCGAGGCGCTGGGCGGCAAGGTCGCGACCGAGCTGCTCTACACCGGCGGCCAGTCCACCTACCGTCGTGAGCTGCAGCAGCTCTCGCGAAGCAAGCCCGACGCGTATCTCTACACGGCCTACGGCCAGGAGTCCGCCGTCATCAACCGCGAGGCGTCCGAGCTGGGGCTGCGCGACGTTCCCTGGTACGCCTACATCATGAGCATGAGTGTGTCCGACACGCCGGCCGACATCGCACAGGGACAGATCGGCATGGAACTCGGCTCGGTCAAGGGCGATCTGGGCAAGGCCTATTCGGAGGCGTTCACGAAGAAGTTCAACGGCCCGTTCAAGACAGCGTTCAACGGCTACGCCTACGACGCCGTGCTGATGCTCGCCGCCGCCATGAACAAGGCCGGCGGCGCGACCTCGGCCGATGTGCAGAAGGGCTTGAAGCAGGTCTCGGCAGACGGATTCGTGGGCGTGACCGGGCCGATCAAGTTCGACGCCGGACGCCAGCGCATCGACCCGCCGTACGACATGCTGAAGTACGATGCGGGCAAGCTGATCGCTCGCTGAGCATGAGCGTTCCCTGAGAGCGTTATTGCGATCTCCACGCGCTCGCATTGCTTTGCATGTTGCATTTGCAATGCGGGCAGGGCGATGGCCGCCAGCGCGGCTGCCATCGCCCGGGCAGCGCCAGCTTCATTTGCCGCCGCAGACGTGAAGCGCTGCAAGTGTTTGATTCGGTTTACTTACTCGTCTAAAAGCAAGATGCACATTGCGCAGAACACGCACGGGCTCTGGGGTGCGACGGCGATTGCCGCGCCCGTCACGCAGCCGCTGGATCGGCAACTGAACGCGGATTTCGTGGTCATCGGAGCGGGCTTCACGGGGCTGTCGACGGCGCTGCATCTGGCCGAGGAGGGGGCGCGCTCCGTCGTCGTGCTCGAAGCGTCGGAGATCGGCTACGGCGCTTCCGGGCGCAACGCGGGGCTGGTCAACGCGGGCGCGTGGATCGCGCCCGAGGAACTACCCCGGCGCCTCGGCCCGGTGTATGGCAAGCGGCTGTTCGACACGCTGGGCAACGGGCCCGAGCAGGTCTACGGGCTGATCGCGCGCCACGGAATCGACTGCGATCCCGTGCGCCAGGGCAATCTGCATTGCGCGGTGGGCGCGAGCGGCCTCGCGTTGATCGAGGAGCGTGCGCGGCAGTGGCGCGCGCTCGGGATTCCCGTGGAGCTGCTCGATGCCACGCAGACCGCCGCGCTGGTCGGCAGCGATCGATTCACCGGCGCGCTGCGTGACCCGCGCACCGGCACCATCCAGCCGCTGAGCTACGTGCGCGGCCTCGCCCGCGTGGCAACGCAGCTCGGCGTGCGGATCTTCACGCAGACGGCGGTGGTTGGCAAACACAAGCAGGGCGACGTGTGGCAATTGCGCACGTCGACGGGGCATGTGGTGAGCACCCCGCAGGTCGTGGTGGCCAGCAACACGCGGCAGGAGGGGCGTGACGACGCCTGGCCGGAGCTGCAGAGCGACGCGATCCGCATGCCGTACTTCAACATGGCGACCGAGCCGCTGTCACAAGCCTTGCGGAGCAAGATCCTGCCGCAGGGCCAGGGCGCGTGGGACACGGCCACGGTGCTGTCATCGTTTCGGATGGACCGCGCCGGGCGGCTGGTCTATGGCAGCGTCGGCTCGCTCGCCGACTGGTCGCGCGGCACCCACAGGGACTGGGTGCGGCGCGCGATGACGCGGCTCTATCCCGAACTGCGCGACACGCGGATCGAGCACGCATGGCATGGCTACATTGACGTGACCGCCAACCATCTGCCGCATCTGCATCAGCCTGACGACAACGTCTGGGCGTTTGGCGGATACAACGGTCGCGGCATCGCTGCGGGCACCGTGCTGGGCCGCGAACTGGCGCGCGTGCTGGTCGGGCGCATGGATGCGGTCGACATGTCGCTCGCGCCGAGCGCGATCCGTCCGCTGCCGTTCAAGCGCACGCGAGAGCTGTTCTACGACGCGGGCGCAGTGGCGGCTCACGCGGTCAACGCACGGTTCTGAGAAAGTCAACGCGCTCTGGGCTCACGGGCTGTAAACATTTCTTTCCAATACCCCACCATCGTGGGGTAGCTCACTGCAGTACGCTCTGTTACTTTATCTTTATTGATCGATATATTAACTTTGATAGTTAATGCATGAGGAGATTCGATCAACAACCTGCTGCAGAGAGCGGAAAGAACACAATGAACGTGAAACAACTGACCTGGCGCCTGTGCCCAATCGTGATCGCCGGTTTGCTGGCGGCGTGCGGAGGCAGCGATGACGGAGGTGGAAGCACCACCGACCCGACGACGCCGACCAATCCAACGAATCCCACCAACCCCACAAACCCGACTGATCCGTCGACCCCCACGAACCCCACCAATCCGACGAATCCGTCCGATCCGAATCTGGGCTATGTGGTCTCGGGCAGTCTCGTGGGACTGGCGAGCGGCAAGATCGTCACGCTGCAGAACAACGGCGGTGACGATCTGCGCCTGCAGGCCAATGGCAAGTTCGCGTTCGCCAAGGTGGTGGCCAACGGCGGCAGCTATGTCGTCACCGTGTCCGCCCAGCCGGATGGTCAGACCTGCACCGTCAGCAACGCATCGGGCAAGGTGAGCGCCGACGTGAGCAACGTGGGCGTGGTCTGCGAGACCAACGCCGTGACCCCCACGCCCACGCCGTCGCCCGCCGATGCGCTCGTCGGTCGCTGGGTGCCCAATGGCTGTGGCAATCTCGATGTCGGGGGCACCGACGGGACCTACCGCGACTACCACAACCACATCCGCACCGGCAGTGACACGTTCGCCGTCACGTCGGGCCGCTACAGCTATTCTGGCGGCAACTGCAGCGGATCACGCAGTGACAGCGTCAGCAGCTACGTCACGGAAACCATCCGTGTACTGAGTTCGGAGGTGGTCAAGGGATACACCGTGCATCGGGTGATGAGCGTGCCCCAAGGCCCCACCGGCCCGATGACCGATTACGCATTCCAGCGCTCCATCACCTTCGCGCCGGGTGGCCAGGTGTGCCTGATGTCGCGTACCGAGACCTTCACCGCCGCTGAAATCGTAGAGGGTACGGTCGAGAACATCGCGGACAAGGATCAGACCAACTGCGGCATCTGGGTGCGTTGAGCGGCCCGCCTTGGCAAAAAACGTGTCGACGATCTCTGTGCGGTCCGCAGGTGCGGCTTCGCGCCGAGATCGCCGACAGGTTCTCAAAATTTTTCTCCGGCACGCGATTGCACGCCGTCATTGATGGTCCAATCGATGACAGCGTCCGATGGTTTCAGACGCACTGAATTTCGCATACCGGAGATGGGGTAGATGCCTGAGGCAAAAGAGCAGCTCAGCAACTTGCTGTCGTACATATTGGAGCAGGACAAGGACATTGACCCGCGCGGGTTCAAGCTCCAGGGCTACAAGGATTTCATCATCGCGCAGCAGGCGCTCTCGCCGCTGCCGGGCATCGAGCTCAACACCGAGGACGAGGAAGGCGCAGTCTGGCTGTGCGTGCACCGCCTCGTGCCGATTGCGCCGCCTGCGGTGGGCTATCTCGAACATCGCGATTACCTGATCATCGGCGAGTCCCCGAAGGATGCCGCGCCGCGCATTGACGACAAGCGCGTGGCGGCGCTCGAGGCGCTGCGCGAGGAGCAGGATCGGCGCCTGATGGAAGAAGGCGTGATCGTCAAGCGCGCCTTCAGCACCGTGACCGACGAGGCCAGCTCCGTACTCGCGCACTACTTGCCGCTGTGGCAATCGTGGGCGGATGAAGAGGCCGCGCGTCGCCAGTCCATTGCGCTGTACAGCCAGTTGTTCGCGCTCAAGACGCAGATGGAGCTCGAGACCAGCCTCAAGCCTGTCGAGGTGGTCTGGGGCATGGCGGTGGCTGCGTGGAAGCTCGCGAGCGAGCGCCATGGTCGAGTCGACTATCAGTACCCTCTGCTGACGCAGGCGGTGGATATTTCGGTCGATGCGGTGTCGCTCGCGATCGAGGTGCGGCCACGCTCGACGGTCCATCCGCGACTCGAGTTCGATGCGCTCACGCACTGCAATGTGGCGCTCGCGGCCGAGGTGGAAAACGCGGCGCGGCGGCAACTGGCGGAGTCTGAAAACGCGCTCTCGCCATTTGATCCGGCGAGCTACGAGCCGCTCGCGCGGTTCGTCGCCGGCAATCTGCACGAACGCGGCACCTACGATCCTGAATTGCTGGACTTTCCCGCGATCGGTGACGAGTTCATCGTCTCGAACGCCGCCGTGCTGTTCGCGCGTCCCAAGCCCAGCAACTATCTGCATGAAGACATCCTGCGCCTGCAGCAGCGCATAGCCCAGGCGGACAGCCTTCCCAGCGCCGCGCTGATGCTGGTGACGCCGCCCAGCGACGCCACGCCCGACATCGAGCCCCTGAGCTTTCGCGGCATGTCCGGCCACACGCGTGCGGGGTCGGGCGCGAATGCCGGACCCGTGCGCGAGCTGTACTTTCCGCTGGCCTACAACCAGGAGCAGGTCACCGTCATCGAGCAGCTCGAGCGCACCGATGGCGTGGTGGTGCAGGGCCCGCCCGGCACCGGCAAGACGCATACCATCGCCAACATCATCTGCCATTTTCTGGCAACGGGCCGCAAGGTGCTGGTCACCTCCAAGGGCGAGCCGGCGCTCACCGTGCTGCGCAGCAAGATTCCTGAGGAAGTGCGCGCGCTCACCGTCGCACTGCTTGCGGGCGACCGCGAGGGCATGCGGCAGTTCCAGACCTCCATCGAGACCATCACGCATCGCGTCTCGCAACTGCAGCCCGCGCAGACCGAAACGCTGATCGCCAACCTCGGCAGCGAGGTCACGCAGGCCCATGCGAGGCTCTCGGACATCGACCGCCGCATCAACGAGATGGCGCGCGAGCAGCTCACGTCCATCGAAGTGGACGGCGTGCCCATGCGGCCCGAGGCCATGGCGCAGCTGGTCGTCGATGGCGAGGCAGCGCATGGCTGGTTTCCCGACACGCTGACGCTGCGCCCCGAACATGCCGCGCCGCTCAGCGAAGAAGAGGGCGCGCAGTTGCGCGATGCGCGCCGCCAGCTCGGCGGCGACATCGGGCTGCTGGGCGAATCACTGCTGCATGCGGGCGATCTGCCCGCCGTTGCCGACGTGGGCGAATGGCAGCAGGCACTGCTCGCCGAGCACGAACTTGAGGATGCCGAGCGCAGCGGTGCGCTGGAACGCCTGGCGTCGACTTCGCCCGAATCGCTGGCGCGCGCGCACGATCTCAAAAGCCATCTCGACAAAGTGCTTGCCGTCGTGCGCGAGCTGGACGAGTCGGGTGATGACTGGTGGCCCATGCTGCGTCAGCGCCTTGGCCAGAGCCGTTTTTCGGTGGAGCGTCAGGCGCTCGAGGCGCTGCTTGACGATGTGCTCAAGCTCGAGCTTGCGCGTTCGGCGTTTCTGCAGCGTCCGGTGACCGTGCCACCCGGCGCGTTCGAGAACGCCAAGGTGCGCGAGGCCATCGCCAAGGGGGCTGAAGACGGCAAACCCTTCGGCTTTCTCTCGTTCGGGATGGGCGACGTCAAAACCGTGGTCGCGGAATTCCGCGTCGCCGGACTGGAGCCTGTCGGGGCCGAGGACTGGAAGCATGTGCGCCGATATCAGCAGCTGCACAGCCACGTGCTCTCGTTCACCACGCGCTGGAATGAGGTGGCCGGGCTGCTCGGGATTCCCAAGTTCACGGGTGGCGTGGAGATCCTGCGGGCGCTCTCGCTCACCGCGCGCACCGTCACGGGCGTGCATGAACTGGTCGCGCGGCTCGACGTCGAATCCGTGCGGCTTGCCGAGCAAGTGTTCGCCACGCCGCCCATCGACAAGCTCAGGCAGGGCCAGCCGGACCTGCTGCTCATCCGCGCGCAGCTGGATCGGCATCTGAGCCGCGCCCAGCTCGCCAAGGCGCAGGCGGCGGTGGCGCGCTTTCGCGAATCGCTCGCCAACCAGACCGCGCATCTCGTGCCTGAACTGCGGGCGTTCGCGGCCGACGTGCTCGGTGCGCACGCGCAGACGCCAACGCAGGTCGAGCAGGCCTATGCGGTGATCCTCGACGAGGTGCGCCGCATCGAGTCGCTGAAGCCGCAACTGCAGCAGCTCGACGCGCTGACGCGGCGCGTGCATCAGGCGGGCGCGTTGCAGCTCGCGTGGAAGCTGCGCACCCAGCCGCTCGCCGCCTCGGGCGACGATCCGCATTGGCCGAGCAACTGGCGCGATGCGTGGCGGTACCGGCGCATGTCCGGCTGCCTCGCCGAGTTTGCCGGCGCTGCCGAGCTCAAGTCGCTGTCACGCGAACGCAAGGAACTTGAAAAGCGCTTGTCCAAGCTCTATACCGATCTTGTCACCGAATCTGCGTGGCTGTCGACCCGCAACGGCGCGTCGCAGAAGGTGCTGTCCGCGCTCGAGGCCTACAAGGTCGCGATCCGCAAGATCGGCAAGGGCACGGGCGCCAACGTCGGCACGCACCGGCGCGATGCGCAGCGCGCCATGCAGGACGCTCAGGGCGCGATTCCCTGCTGGATCATGAGCCACGCCAAGGTCTCGGAATCGCTGCCCGCCGACCTCGGTGCGTTCGATCTCGTCATCGTCGACGAGGCCAGTCAGTCCAGCATGTGGGCGCTGCCCGCGATTCTGCGCGCCAAGAAGATTCTGGTGGTGGGCGACGACAAGCAGGTCTCGCCCGATGGAGCGTTCATCTCCGCGGCCCGTATCCAGGAACTGCGCGACCGTTTTCTTGCCGATCAGCCGTTCGCGCCGGTCATGACCATCGACCGCTCGCTCTACGATCTCGCATCGACCGTGTTCGCGTCGCAGCGCGTGATGTTGCGCGAGCATTTCCGCTGCGTACCGGCCATCATCGCCTACAGCAACACGGCGTTCTATGGCGAGCAGATCCAGCCGCTGCGCATCCCGAAGGCGTCCGAGCGCATGGATCCTCCGCTGGTCGACATCTTCGTGCGCGGCGGCCAGCGCGATGGCCGCGACATCAACGCGCTGGAGGCGGACGCCATCGTCGCCGAGATCGAGGCCATCGTCGCCGATCCCGACATGGCGGGCCGCAGCATCGGCGTGGTCTCGCTGCTTGGTCTCGAGCAGGCCAAGCACATCGACACGCTGGTGCGCGCGCGCGTCGACGCCAAGGAGCTGCTCGAACGTGACTTCTACTGCGGCGACGCGAGCATGTTCCAGGGCGGCGAGCGCGACATCATGTTCCTGTCGATGGTGGTCTCGCCGGGCCTGAGCACGGCGCGTTCGGGCACCAGCGCCGAGCAGCGCTTCAACGTCGCCGCCAGCCGCGCGCGCGACCGCATGGTGCTCGTGCGCTCGGTCACGCTCGAAGACCTTTCCGACAAGGATCTGCGGCAAGGCCTGCTGCGGCACTTCGCCATGCCCACCGCTACGGCCGGACACGATGCGACCAACCTCGCGGCCCTGTGCGAATCGGGATTCGAGAAGGACGTCTTCAACGCGCTGGTCGAGCTCGGCTACCGCGTGACCCCGCAGGTCAAGTCCGGCGTCTACCGCATCGACATGGTGGTGGAGGGCGGCGAAGACCGACGCCTTGCCATCGAATGCGACGGCGACGCCTACCACGGCCCCGACCGCTGGCCCGCGGACATGGCCCGCCAACGCGTGCTGGAGCGCGCAGGCTGGACTTTCTGGCGCTGCTTTGCCTCCACCTGGAAACTGTCGCGTGAACACTGCATCGCCGACCTGGTGGAGACACTGGACGCGCTGGGCATAGCGCGACTGGGCGCGATCGAGCGCATCCCCGCGCTGGTCGAGCACCGCGTATGGCCCGTGGTGTCCACGCCGCCGGAAGACGCCGCCAATGAAGCGCCAGCACAGTTGTCGGAAGAAGCGTTGGAGGCCTGAGGCAAGCCGGTCAACCCGTGTGATCCACGGGTTGGCTTGTCGCCTGAAGTGATGGAGCTTGAGTGGGCTCTGGAGCGGGTGATGGGAATCGATCCAATCATTCAACCCATTGATTAATAACGGGTTTCCCAAGTTCGGATGTCCGGTTTGGGCCGTAAATGATACCAGTTTTGCCCTCCTGATGGATAGATGCATCCACTGCGGTCTTAGGGCAGCCACTGACAGCCACTGAGTTGTGTGCCCAGCGGCCTGCTCCTAAGCGAAGCGGCATCAGGCGCCCTGAGCTTGTGCTACATGCAGAGCTCTGCTCTCGAATCGCACGGAAACAGAGTTCGCTTGCCCCTGGGGCCTATGCAGGTGCGTCACGATCTCGTAGGGGCCGTCGTCCAGGGGGCGCATGCTGACTCCCCATCCATGGGCGTGCTTGATGCGCGATTGCGCGGATAGCCCGACACCGTAGCCGGCAGAAACCCATAGCGCCATCATCTCGAAAGACGTCACGTATTGAAGTTTTTGCGGGTCGGCGGACGGGAGCGAGAGCAGCCGATGGTCCAGTGAAGAACAGGCCTCAGCCTGCAAGCGAAAGATCGGGTAGTTCTGTAGGTCAGCGATGGTGAGCGATGCCTGATCCAGCAATGGAAACCGCAGCGGCATCGCAACGGCCATGCTCTCAACCCACAAGGGCTGGGTTTGGATGACCGGATCGCTCGCCTCTTGAAGCGACACCCCTACGTCGTAGCGGCCTTCACGAAGTCCATCAAGCAACTCGTCACCTGCAACCTCAAAGAACCCGATGCTGACCTCTGGTTCTTGCGCACGTTGCAGCGCGAGCAGCGCCGAAAGCCGAGATGACGATACGCCTGGCGCTATCGCAAACCTGAGGTGGGCGGGCTGGCTGGTGATGTTGTCCATGGAGAACCCACAGAAGCGACAAAGCAGGTCAAGGGCAAACCAGCATCATAGTAAAGAGAGAACTTTAACGTCTATATGTTTAACGTGGTTAATTTAAGAGGATTGTTTGACGCTTCTGACGATGCAGAAGCTTACTATTCAGCCAGGTCGTCCACCTGGCACACCCACCTATGAATCCGAACCAGCATTAGCTTTCGGGCGGGCCGTGCGCGCGGCCCGCGTCGCGCACGGCGTCGCTCAAGACGACTTTGCATTTCAGGCTGGAATATCGCGTTCACACATGGGCAAGATCGAACGCGGGGAGCATGTGCCGACGCTTCCCCTGATACTGAAAATTGCCGCCGCGCTCGGGATCAGCGCCAGCGAGTTGATGGCGGCGACTGAAAAGAACCTCAACTCTGGCAGTGAGCCGCAAGACTCGCCATAAACAGCCGCGAACTTCAGTTACAGCTCGTGCCGCCGCATCAATCGCCCGAGTGCTCGCGCAGGCGCGCAATGAACCGCTCCACCGATACCGGCAAATCCTCGCTGACGGGCCGCAGCAAGTAGGTCGTGATGATCGCGGAATCCATAGCCAGTGGACGGATCACCACATCGGGGCGCGGGCTCGCCGCGACCCTGGTTGCCGTGATGAAGCCAACGCCGTAGCCAGCACCGACCAGGGTGAGCATCATATCCAGCGAGGACACATGCTCGACAACGTCGGGCTCACGCTCCAACGGCCGCAGCAGCCGCGTCAGTTCGCGGTAGCAGCCTTCGCATGTCTGCGGGTCGCATAAGACCAGTGGGTAGCTCGCAAGCTGGTGCAGCGGAACGGCCTTGTGTGAAAGCAAAGGGTGCCGGGCAGGTACGGCGACCACCAGCGAGTCGTGCCAGAGCGGCTCGGTCACGATGTCATCGCCGACCTCCGCCGTGTGCGCGAACCCGATCGAGAAGTCGCCCGAGCGTAGCCCGCGCAACTGCTCGGCCAACGGCACTTCGGACAGACGAATCTCGATCTCCGGCTCTTCCTCGCGGCAACGGGCCAGGAGGGCTGACAGCCGGGGATCGATGGCGCCGTCGGACACTGCAATGCGAAGGCTTCCGCTCAGGCCCGAGGCGACCGCCTGGACGTTCTCCTGAGCCTGCTTCAGCGCGGCGAACACCCTGCGCACGTCTTGCAGGAAAGTTGCGCCCGCCTCGGTAAGCACCGTACCTCGGCGGTTGCGCACGAAGAGCACTGCACCCAGGTCGTCTTCAAGCTCCTTGATGGCGCGGGACAAGGGTGGTTGTTCGATATGTAGGCGCTCGGCGGCCCGTGTGAAGTGCAGCTCCTCTGCGAGAGCCACAAAGCAGCGAAGGTGTCGCAGTTCCATGGGCCGTGCTCCTGCTCCCTATCAAGGATCTATTCGCACCAGTCTTCGTCCGCGATGGCCTGCTGGATGCACCCCATTCCACGCCGATCCTGGTGCGCTCCGCTGGGCTGATTGCCTACTCGTCCACATCAGATCTCTCATTTGCGCCTTAAAAAATGGTTATCATAATGCAGCATACTAGCAAATCAACTTAGATTTATAGACGTCTTTTCAAGCAGCTCATATACTTTCTGCAGAAACCCGCATAAGCATTCGTTATTCCGAACGAGTCAACCAGAATGCCCCACGAACAACTTACCGATCTAACCCAGCCACAACGCGACCGCCTCGCGTTCGTGGAGTTGCGCCTGCGCTTCATGGGGGAGATGCGCCGCCAGGATCTGGTCACGCGCTTTGCTATCCAGTCCGCTGCTGCGTCCAGGGATCTGGCGCTGTACAAGGAGCTTGCCCCGGGCAACATCGACTACGACGGCAAAGGCAAGTGCTACGTCCTTGGGCCGAGCTTCCAGCCGATCTTCACCTTCCCGCCCGAGCGGGCGTTGTCGTGGCTGACGCAGGGGTTTGGCGACGGTGAACCAATGCACATCAAGGCGTGGGTGGCCAGCGAGAGCCCGTCCCGGCTCACCCATCCTGACCTGGACATCCTGGCGAGCGTGACTCGTGCCATCCACCACGAATGCCCGCTGGGTATCGAGTACCACTCCATCTCCAGTGGCCGCACCACACGCGAGATCGTCCCGTTCGCGTTGATCGACAACGGCCTGCGCTGGCACGTCCGCGCCTTCGACCGCAAATCGCAGGAGTTCCGGGATTTTGTCATCACCCGCATCAAGCGCCCTGTGGTGCGCAAGGGGCAGCCCGTGGCGCCCCACGAAATGAACGATCAGGACATTCAGTGGACACGGATTGTCGAGCTGGAGCTGGTTCCTCACCCGGATCAGCCCCGGCCAGAAATCACCGAAATGGACTACGGCATGCAGGGCGGCGTGTTGCACATGAAGCTACGCGCCGCCACCGCCGGCTACATCCTGCGCAAATGGAGTGTGGACTGCTCCCCCGACCATAGCCTGCGCGGCCCTGAGTACCGGCTTTGGTTGAGGAACCACCTCGCCATCTATGGAGTGCGCAGTGCGGTGCTGGCGCCGGGTTATCGCTCCCCTGATCAACACCGGCTCGAAGCCGAGACAGACTGATTGGATGAGCATGCTCGCAAAACTGGAACGACTCATCGGCGAAATCGGCGACCTCAACAGCAAGTTGATCCTGCTGGTCGGCCCCAGCCGCAGTGGCAAGACCCAACTGCTGCGCCAGCTCAGCGCCAAGCTCAACATCGAGCCGCTCAACGTTGGCCTGGAGCTGGGGCGCCGGCTGGCCGCCACGCCGAACAACAAGCGCGGCTTCTCGGCAGGCGAACTGCTGCGCGAGATCGCGCTGCTTGAACAATTCGGGGAACGAACCGAAACCCCGCTGCTGCTCGACAACCTGGAGTTGCTGTTCGAGCCCAGCTTGCAGATCAACCCGCTTGACCTCGTCAGGCGGCTGGCTCACTCCAAGCGCGTCGTGGCCGTCTGGCCTGGCGAGCTGCGCGGTGATCGGCTGATCTACGCCGACATGAGCCATCCAGAACATCGTGACTACAGCCAGGACGGTGTGGTCGTACTCGAAATTTGACCGAATTTACGAAAACTGCGGGAAGAGAGAAACCTATGGGCACGAACATGAAATACGGAGATTTGATCCAGTTCGAGCAGATCGAGTCAGTCATTCAACTGCTCGATGCCGGACGCCCGGACGAAGCCAAGAAGCTCGTCGCCACCTATGTCATCTCCGACGACATGGCCGAGCGGATCTCCAAGCTCATGGTTCCCCAGCTCAGTTTCGAGGATTCGGTCGATCACAAGGGCGTGCTGATCGTCGGCAACTACGGCACCGGTAAATCGCACTTGATGTCGGTGCTGTCGCTGGTGGCAGAAGACGCCGCTTATGCGCCGATGATTCGCCACCCCAAGGTCGCCGAGGCGGTTGCCTCCATCGCCGGAAAATTCAAGGTTCTTCGCATCGAGGTGGGCGGTCTGGAAATGCCGCTGCGCCAGGTCATCACCCAGCAGCTTGAGCGCTTCCTCGACAAACTGGGCGTCAGCTACAGCTTCCCGCCGGCAGATCAAGAACTCAACAACAAAGAGTCTCTTGAAGAAATGATGGCGGCCTTCCATGAGGTCTACCCAGACCAGGGCCTGCTGCTGGTGGTCGATGAGTTCCTGGAATACCTGCAATCGCGCAAAGACAACGAACTGATTCGCGACTTGGCAATCCTCCGTCAGATCGGCGAAGTCACCAAACATCTCAAGTTCCGCTTCGTGGCCGGCGTGCAGGAAGCCATCTTCGACAGCGTGCGCTTCCAGCACGTCGCCGACAGCATGCGCCGAGTCAACGAGCGCTTCACCCAAATCCTCATCGACCGCCAGGACGTCAGCTTCGTCGTCTCCGCGCGCCTGCTCAAGAAGACGGCTGACCAGCAGAACAAGATCCGCGAATACCTCACGCCGTTCGCCAAGTTCTACGGCTCCATGAACGAGCGCATGGACGAGTACGTGCGGCTGTTCCCGGTGCACCCGGACTACCTGAAGACCTTTGAGCAGATCCACTTCACCGAGAAGCGCGGTGCACTCAAGACCATCGAGGCCGCCATGCTGGCCATCCTCGACCAGGAAGTGCCCGCCGACAAGCCGCTGTTCATCAGCTACGAGAGTTTCTGGAACACCATCAAGGCCAACTCTGTCTTGCGCGCCGACCCGAACATCAAGGAAGTGATGCGCGTGTCCGAAGTGCTGGAGTCCCGCGTGCAGCAGGCTTTCACGCGCCCGGCCTACAAGCCGATGGCACTGCGCGTCATCAATGCGTTGGCCGTCCACCGCTTGACCACCGGTGGCGACATCCACATCCCCATCGGCCCCACCGCAGCCGAACTGCGCGACGCCCTGTGTCTGTTCCAGCCTGGCGTGGAGGACATGCCCGGCGACCCGGCCGAGAACCTGCTGTCGATGGTGCAAACCGTGATGCGGGAAGTGCTGAAGACCGTCAACGGCCAGTTCATCTCCAAGGCGCCGGACACCGAGCAGTACTACCTCGATCTCAAGAAAGACATCGACTACGACGCGCAGATCGAAAAACGCGCCGAAGCCTTGTCCGACGACGCGCTGGATCGCGCCTACTACAGCGCCATCAAGGCGCTGATGGAGTGCAGCGACGACCTACGCTACCCCGGTTTCCAGATCTGGCAGTACCAGGTCGAATGGCAAGAACGTCGCGTCGAGCGCATGGGCTACCTGTTCTTTGGCGCGCCGAACGACCGGCCCACGGCACAGCCTGAGCGTGACTTCTACATTTACTTCATCCAGCCATTCGACAGGCCGAAATTCAGCGATGCCAACCTGGCGGACGAGGTGTTCTTCCGTCTGAAGTCACCCGACGAAGACTACAAACGCTATCTGTCGCAATACGCTGCGGCACTGGACCTGGCATCCACCGCCAGCGGCGGCGCGAAGGCCGTCTACCTATCCAAAGCCCAGGACTCGCTGCGGTCCATGAGCAAGTGGCTGCAAGAAAAGCAGATGACCGCGTTCGAGGTCACCTACCAAGGCAAGACCAAGACGCTACAGGACTGGGCCAAGGGCGTGTCCCTGCGCGAGCGGGCACGCCTGGGTCCGGAAGAACGCATCAACTTCCGCGACGTGGTGAACATAGTCTCTGGCTTGGCACTGGGCCAGCGCTTTGCTGACATCGCGCCTGAATACCCCACGTTCTCGGTGCTGGTCACCGAAGCCAACCGCAAGCAATTGGTGGGCAACGCACTGCGCGCACTGGCAGGTGGAACGCGAACCAAGGATGCCGTTGCCATTCTCGATGCGCTGGAACTGCTCGATGGCGACCGCGTTGATCCCGCCAACTCCCGCTACGCGCAAGAGGTGCTGAGCCGCCTCAAGGCTAAAGGCCACGGCCAAGTGCTCAACCGCAACGAACTGCTGTCTGGCTCGTCCGACATCGAGTATTTCGCGCCGATCAAGTACCGGCTGGAGCCCGACCTGCTGGTCACCGTGCTGGGCGGCCTGGTCTATTCCGGTGACCTCGTGCTGTCCATCACTGGCGACAAGATCGACTCCGGCAAGCTGGCGCAACTCGCAGAGCGCTCGCTGGAAGAACTCAAGCAGTTCAAGCATGTCGAGGCCCCCAAGGAGATCAACCTCGCCGTGCTACGCGCCTTGTTCGAGCTGTTCGATCTGCCATCCGGCCTGGCTCAGAAGGCCAGCCAAGGCGATACCGAACCCGTCATCAAGCTGCAAGAGAAGGTCAGCGCGCAGGTAGCCCGGATGCTCAAGGCCGGTTCCGACCTGCAGCAAGGCAAGCTCGGCTTCTGGGGCCAGAACCTGCTGCGCGAAGAAGAAGCCAAAGACTGGTACGCCCGACTCGACTCGCTGAAAAAGTTCACCGAGTCGCTGACGCCGTACAACACCGTCGGCAAGCTCAAGAACCTGCGCGTGACGCCGGATGATCTGGATAGCCAGAAGAAGAATCTGGAGATTCTCGCCGCCGTTGAGCGCCTGCTCGAATTGGTCGCGGATCTGGGTGGCACGGCGTCTTACCTCTCCCAGGCCGAGATGGTGCTGCCCACCGAGCATCCGTGGGTGAAGCAAGCCGAGGCAGCCCGCAAAGCCCTACAAGACAAGCTGAGCCAGGACCGCACGGCTGAGCACGCTTCTGAGTACCGGCAAACCCTGGGCCAGCTCAAGAAGGACTACATCGCTGCTTACATCGCCAGCCACAGCAAGGCACGGCTTGGCGTGGCCGAAGACAAGACCCGCAATGCCCTGCGTCGCGACGAGCGCCTGCTGGCACTGCGCGTATTGGCCGGCGTGTCGTTGATGCCCACTAGCCAACTCACCGCGTTCGAGGAATCCCTCAATGGCCTGAAGAGCTGCTCGTCGCTGGATGAGCCGACGCTGGTCACGACCGCCGTCTGCCCGCACTGCCAGTTTCGCCCGTCCGCTGAGCAACTGGAACTGCTGCCCGCCGCCAACCGCCTGCACAAGCTGGACGACGATCTGGACGAATTGCTGGCCAACTGGCAGCAAACCCTGCTGGAGAACCTGGAAGACCCGTTCACCCAGGAGAGCCTGAGCCTGTTGCCCACCGCCAGCAAAAAGCTGATCGACGCCTTCCTAGCCTCACGCACGCTGCCGGCCCCATTGACCCAAGAGTTCGCCAACGCCGTGCAAGAGGCGCTGTCGGGATTGGAGAAGATCGAAGTCAAGAGCGACGAGATCAAGCGGGCGCTGCTGCAAGGCGGCTCACCCGCCACGCCGGACGACCTGCGCAAACGCTTTGATGCACTGATCAGTGACCGTAGCAAAGGCAAAGATGCCACCAAGCTGCGCTTCGTGATCGAGTGAAGGAGAACAGCATGCTGCTCAAATCACTGAAACTGACCAATTTCCTGAGCTTTGGCGAGTCCGCGCAGGTGCTAGAACTGCGCCCGCTCAATGTGGTGATCGGCCCCAATGGGTCGGGCAAATCCAACTTGATCGAAGCCATCGACCTGATTCGCTCCACGCCAAGCACCTCGGAGAAATCCAACCTGCTGGCGGCCATCCGCGATGGCGGTGGTGTGCGTGACTGGTTGTGGAAAGGCGCAATCAAAACACCACACGCAACCATTGATGCGGTATTCGACAACCCAAGAGCGCCCCAAAATTTGCGCTATGTGTTGAGTTTTTCTGAAGTGGGGCAACGCTTTGAGATCCTAGATGAGCGTGTCGAACACGAGCAGCCGGACTATGGACATACCAATCCCTATTTTTACTACCGTTTCCAGAACGGTCATGGCGTGCTCAACATCAAAGGCCATGAGCGACGCTTGCAGCACGAAGACATTGACTCCACCGCGTCAATTTTGTCTCAGCGCAAAGACCCCGATCAGTATCCAGAACTGACTTGGCTAGGTAATTCTTTCGGAAAGATGCGGCTCTACCGCGAGTGGACCTTTGGGCGCTACACCACACCAAGACTGCCGCAAAAGGCTGACTTGCCAAACGACCTGCTGGAGCCGGACGCCAGCAATCTGGGCTTGGTGCTCAACCGGCTGCGCCGCGATCCAGAGGTCAAAAAGAAGCTGCTCGACGCACTGCGCGCGCTGTACGACGGTATCGACGACTTCGATGTGCAGATCGAAGGTGGAACGGTGCAGGTGTTCTTTCAGGAAGGCAAGTACATCGTCCCCGCCACACGGCTTTCGGACGGTACCCTGCGTTACCTGTGCTTGCTGGCCATCCTTTGCCACCCCAATCCGCCGCCACTGATCTGTATTGAAGAACCCGAGTTGGGCCTGCACCCCGACGTTCTGCCAACGCTGGCCGACCTGCTCAAAGATGCGTCAGATCGCACCCAACTGATCGTCACCACCCATTCTGATGTGCTTGTCGATGCCCTGACAGACCAACCAGAAGCGGTCATCGTTGCTGAGCGCGGCCCGCAGGGAACCACACTGACCCGACTCGATGCCGACAAGTTAAAACCTTGGCTGGAAAAATACCGGCTGGGCCAACTGTGGACACGCGGCGAGATTGGGGGGACGAGATGGTGAAGTTGTACGTCGAAGGTGGCGGTGATACGGCAGCATTGAAAACTGCCTGCCGCGAAGGATTTACGACATTCGTCACCAAGGCCGGATTGAAGAACCGCCCACGAATCGTGGCATGCGGGAGCAGACGCGATGCGTTCGATTCCTTTTGCACAGCAATTGCCAGTGGCGAAGAAGCTTTTCTGCTCGTGGACAGTGAAGATCTCGTCAATGCTCAACACCAGCAAGGACAGCCGGATACCTGGCAACCATGGGCACACCTGAAAACCAGGCAGGGAGACGGCTGGGACAAACCGCAGCATTCCGCCGACACGGATTGTCACCTCATGGTGAAAATCATGGAAAGCTGGTTCCTCGCGGACAGGGATGCACTCAAAGCATTTTTCGGACAGGGTTTCAAGGAAAACGCCTTGCCTGCTGCCGACAACGCCATCGAAGGCATCGCGAAGCAGCAGGTCTATAGATCCCTGGAGCAGGCCACCAGTAACTGCAAGACCAAAGCCGTTTACGGCAAGGGCGAGCACTCGTTCAAGCTGCTGACGAAGATCGACCCGGCCAAAGTAATTCAGGCATCGCCATGGGCCAAGCGGTTCGTAGATGAATTGCGCAAGAAAATGGATGTTTGAGGTGCAACCTATGCCTATGACAACGAATGCAACCAGTAACTTGCTAGATCTGGCTGAGCAATTGGTTCATCGCTGCCGGCTCGCCGCACCCAGTCAAGCGGAAATTGGCAAGGAAGACGGCAATGGATATTGAAACCGCTGGGGCCATCAGGCTGTTTTTCCCCAACCCATCATTGACCTTGGTTTATTTCGAGGCGCTAGCCAATGCGCTGGATGCGGGTGCGACCGATGTGTCCATCGATATTGATGTACAGGCATTTGACAAGCCAGACACACTGAAAATTACGGTATCAGACAACGGCGATGGATTCACGGACGAGAACTTTGAGCGCTTTAGAAAACTGCTAAGGCCAAGAGATAAGTTCCATAAAGGCATCGGCCGCCTGGTATTCCTCAACTACTTTAGCCGGGTAGAGGTCAACAGCACCCGCGACAAGTGGCGCAGGAGCTTTATCTTCAAAGATGGATTCGATGGCAATGCACCACTTGAAATCCTGAAAGATGAGCAGCCCGCCAAAACAGCTTTGGCCTTCAATGGCTTTGCAAAAGATCGCGTCAAGTCCTATGACGATTTGAAACCTGACGCACTCAAGCCACTCTTGATCGAGCAATTCCTGCCGACGCTGGATGCGCGCAAGCGCGACGGTACGGCATTCAAAATTTCGATCAACTTGAACACCAAAGAAAGCAACGTCCAAAAAGAGTTCTTCCCACACGAAACGGTCATTACAGCAGATGACTTGCCATCAATGACAAAAATCACGATCCAGGATGATTCTCTGGATGCGATTTCGGCTATTGATATGTACTACCACATTGAGTCTGTGGCGGGAAAAGGCAGCGCTCTAACGGCATTCAGCATCGACGGACGCACGATTCCGGCCAACCTGATACCTCCGGCATCATTTCCGGCGGGCTATCTATGTGTTTTTCTATTTGAATCTGAAATTTTCCACTCCAATGCCGATAGCTCGCGTCAGAAGTTGGTGTTGCCCGAAGGGGTTCAAGAGGCACGGCTCTTCCGAGTGCTGCGTCGTGAGCTTGGAAAAGTACTTGCTCAGAAAATTCCGCAGATCACCGAAAGAAACGGAAAAATAAAAGAAAAGTTCGAAGAGCAGTTTCCTCATTTGCTTGGATTTTTTGAAAACGATACCGTCGGCCTGATTGATCGGGACGATGCTCTAGCGATCGCCCAGCAACGATTCTTCCGGGTCCAAAAAGAGATCCTTCAGAGTGAGAAGTTGAGTGAGACTGCTTATGAAAAATCTATGGAGCTTTCTTCTCGGACTTTGACAGAGTACATCCTGTATCGCGACAAGATCATTGGCCGGATGAAGGAGATGACGGCCGATAATGCCGAGGCTGAGATACACAACCTGATCGTCCCGAGGTTTAAGGAGTTTTCCCAAGATACCTTGTCTACCGAGATTTACCAGAACAATGCTTGGTTGCTGGACGACAAGTTCATGGTTTTTCGCACGATACTGAGCGAGAAAAGTATGGATGCTGTCATCAATGCCATCCGCCTGGATGACGAAAGCGTGGGAGATACTGGCCGGCCAGACATTGCCATGATCTTCTCAGCCGATCCGAGTGACGCTGCGCCGGTCGATGTCGTGGTAGTTGAAATAAAGAAGAAGACCGACGAAGAAAAAGATAATTTTTATGCGGTAAATCAACTGCTTGATCGCGCTGGAAAACTGGTGGCTTACTGCCCGAATATCCAACGGGTTTGGTATTACGCAATCATGGATATCAATGACACCACTGCCTTTCGGCTGCGGCAATTCAAGTGGACGCCCTTTTTCTCCAAAGGCAAAGTCTACTATCAGGAATTCGAAACCCCACATCCCGATGGGAGAATCATTCCCACGCCAACGTTTGTGGTGTCCTTTGATGCGATTGTTGCGGATGCCGAGTGCAGAAATCACACATTCCTTGAGATTCTGCGTGATGGTATGAAGAAATATGCCGAACAGCACGCCACGGGTTCGGAAGGAGAGCCGCTATGAGCACCTTCGCGGCTCAAGGCCTGACGGACATAGATTCTCTGGCGCTGGTTGTGCGCGACCCCGAGTCAAAACGGCTGATTGGCGAGGCTCTGTCAGCTTATCGCGGCGGAGCGTTTCGTTCCGCCATCGTTTCCACATGGATCGCGGTCGACTACGACATCATCGCCAAGGCCAAGGAGTTGGCTGCGCATGGCGATGCCGCAGCCATCGCGTTCGTGCGGGAAGTCGAGCAAGCGATACAGAACAGCGATGTGAAAAAGATGCAGGCTATAGAGTCTGCTGTCCTGGCTACGGCAAATGAAAAGCTCCAACTATTCGCTCCACACGAGTTTGAAGATTTGAATCGTTTGCAGAGGGATCGGCACCTGTGCGCGCATCCTGCCTTTGCCACGGAAGACTCCCTGTTTCAGCCGACACCAGAACTGGTGCGGACCCACATCACCCATGCACTGAAGCACCTGCTGATCAACGCGCCGCTTCAAGGCAAGAGCGCGATTGAGCGGTTCCACACCGATCTGCTGAGTCCTTCTTTCCCCGTGGATGGCGACAGTATCGGCACATTCGTTCGCACCAAGTATCTTGACCGAGCGAAAGATGTGATGGTCGTCAACTTGATCAAGTCCCTGATGAGTGCACCTTTCGGCGCTGAGTCTGCCCAATATATCGGGCAACTTCGTCAAGTTGCCCGAACGCTGCGGGAAGTTGCCAAAGCTAAGACAGCAATTTACGACGTAACAGCCAGGGATCACATCGCACGTAAATTCGATGCGATTCCAGACGCACTGCTGCTCAGCATCAGCGCTTTTGTTGAGTGCGATTCCCGCGTTTGGGACTGGCTCGCGGAGCCGACCCGAATTAGATTTAAGCAGTTGCTTGGGATTGCCGATGCTGAAACCCTCAAAGCGCATTCTGCCTTCGAGGTGTTTGGCATTCCCGAACTGGCTAATATTCTGTTGGCACGATTCGATTCTTTTGAACAAGATGTTCAGATTGGAATTATTTCCCAAATTCCAAGGCGCGAGTTTATTTCGCAGGCCATCCGCATCTATGGTGAGTCTAGTGGCTGGCGAAGCGCAGAGCATCGTGGGCGAGCATTGATGATTCCACTTGCACATTTAATGGGTGTGGATGATGTGCGTTCCATGCTTGAAGCTGTGCAGGGGAATGGCCAAATATGGGGTGCAAGCGGAACATCTACGATCCTGGATGCCGTATTCGACGCCACACGAAATCTTCTGCCTGGGTCTCATCCTCATTGGCAAGCATTTATAGATGCTCGGATCGCTGATAGTAGGGATGCCTCCGATCACTATGCATATCCCTCGCTTCAACAGCGACTCAAAGCAATAGAAACAGAATAAGGCAAAAGTATGATGAGTGATTTTTTCCAAACAAATGACGCCTTGGCAGGCCCCGTCGAATGCCTTGGCCAGACATTCGCCAGCAACGACGCGCGCCGCGCGCATTTTCTTGGGCTGCTAGCCGACAAGTTGAAAGACCCGGCATTTCGCAAGCAGGAAGGTTTTCCGCAAGGCACGGACGAAGCCATCCTCGCCATGTCCGATCCGCCGTACTACACCGCCTGCCCGAATCCGTGGCTGGCGGAGTTTGTGGCGCACTACGGCAAGCCCTATGACCCGGCGGTGAAGTACAGCCGCGAGCCGCTGGCGATTGATGTGAGCGTGGGCAAGACCGACGCCATCTACAAGGCGCATAGCTACCACACCAAGGTGCCGCACCTAGCCATCGTGCCGTCCATTCTGCACTACACGCAGCCGGGCGATGTGGTGCTGGACGGCTTTGCCGGTTCGGGCATGACCGGCGTGGCCGCGCAGTGGTGCGGTGCGGCCACGGCCAGCTACCGGTTTGAGCTGGAACAGGCGTGGAAGATGGAAGGCCGCGCTGCGCCCAAGTGGGGCGCGCGCCGTGCGGTGCTCAACGACCTGTCGCCCGCCGCCACCTTCATCGGCGCGAACTACAACATCCCCTTCGATGTGGATGTCTTCGCCAAGGCGGGTAAGCAACTGCTCAAGGAGATGGAACAGGACATCGGTTGGATGTATGAAACGCTGCATAGCGACGGAAAGACGAAGGCGCGCATTGAATACACGGTGTGGAGTGAGTTTCTGACTTGCCGCACTTGCCAGGGAGAGTTTATCTTCACTGAAGCAGCGGTTGATCCCGTGAGCCAAGAGGTTGCTGATGTTTTCCCGTGCCCACATTGCGGTGCGCAGGGGACGAAAGAGCAAATGGATCTTCGATTCGAGTCTTTTGTTGATCCGGTCTACAAGACAGTGGAAAAGAGGCCAAAGCGAATTCCTGTCTTGATTCAGTATCGAATCGACGGGCACAAGTTTCAGAAGAAGCCGGACTCGCAGGATTTGGAGGTTGTGGAGCGAGTTGCAAAGCTTTCACTCCCAGAGGAGCTTCCAAGCGACAAAATGCCAGACTCGCAGATGACGCGAGTTGGCAGAATGCGAACCACGAACACATCGACCATTCATTCGATGTTTCTTCCTCGATCTGCGCAAGCTATGGCGCTCCTGTGGAGGGGAGCAAAGCGCAATCCAGATCGTAGGCTGCGTCAAATGCTGATGTTCTTCATTGAGCAGGGCATTCGCGGGATGTCTGTTCTCAACAGATATAAACCTGTACAGCATGGCCGACTCGGTGGCTCACAGGTCGGCCTTGACCTGCCGGGCGTCTTTTACGTTCCGTCAATTATTTCGGAAGTCAGTCCTTGGGCACAATTTGAAGGGAAGTTGGACAGGCTTTCTAAGACATTTACGACATTCAAGGCGCAGCCCGCTTCGGCGATAATCTCCACTGGCAGCGCAAGTGACTCACCTCTCCCGGACTCATCAGTTGACTACATATTCACTGACCCGCCGTTTGGAGAAAACATCTATTACGCCGACCTAAATTTCTTGGTTGAAACATGGCATGGCGTAAAAACAGATGTAGAGCCGGAAGCAATTGTTGACCGGGTACGCGAGAAAGCAATTTTTGACTATCAGCGGCTGATGCAAAATTGCTTTGAAGAGTATTTTCGTGTCTTGAAGCCAGGACGTTGGATGACGGTGGTTTTTTCAAATAGTCGGGCCGCAGTATGGAACTCAATACAAGTTGCCCTCCAGCAGGCAGGCTTCGTTGTCGCTGAAGTTAATGCCTTAGACAAAAAGCAAGGAAGTTTCCAACAGGGAATATCGCCTAATGCTGTTAAGCAAGACTTGGTGATTTCTGCTTACAAGCCCAACGGCGGGTTGGAGCAGCGGTATTCTGAGCGAGGTGCTGTCCCGGATTCCGCTTGGGATTTTGTTCAGACTCATCTTCGGCAACTACCTGTGGTAAAGGTGAAGTCCGAGGAACTTGACTTCGTTGCCGAGCGCGATCCGCGCCGCATCTTTGACCGCATGGTGGCATGGTTCGTGCGCCACGACGCACCGGTACCGCTCTCCACCGACGAATTCCTATCTGGTCTGCGCGCCCGTTTTCCCGAACGTGACGGCATGGTCTTCCTGCCGGAGCAAGTGACCGAATACGACAAAAAGCGCGCCCAGACCGCACAAACTCCGCAAATGGAGTTGTTCGTCTCCGACGAACGCAGCGCCATTGACTGGGCGGCGGATTACCTGAAGGCACGGCCTTCGACCTATCAGGACATCCACCCGGAGTTCATCAAGCAACTGGGCGCAGGCTGGAAGAAGCACGAAACCCGCCCGGAACTCTCGGCGTTGCTGGAAGCCAACTTCCTGCGCTTTGAAGGCGCCGGCGAAGTGCCCAGCCAGATTCACCGCTACCTCTCTACCAACTACCACGACTTGCGCGGGCTGGAGAAGAACGATCCGCGCCTGATCGCCAAGGCGCAAGACCGCTGGTATGTGCCCGACCCAAACAAGGCGCAGGACTTGGAGAAGAAGCGCGAGAAGGCGCTACTCAAGGAGTTCGAGCAGTACAAAACGTTCACGGGCCGCAAGATCAAGGAGTCGCGGTTGGAAGTGCTGCGCGCCGGTTTCCGCGATGCGTGGGCGGCCAAGGACTACGCCACCATCCTGCGCGTCGCTGACAAGCTGCCAGAAGCCACGCTGCAAGAGGATGAAAAGCTTCTCACCCTGTACGACATGGCGCTGACGCGCAGTGAGGACGGCATCTGATGACCCCACTCGGAGCCGCTCGATGAATCAGGATGAACTGCTGGCACGACTCAACGGCATCGAATGGAACGATTTCGAGTGCAAAAAGGCGCAGCGCGCCGTGCCGGAAGATGCCTACAAAACCGTTTCGGCCTTTGCCAATACGGCAGGCGGCTGGCTGGTGTTTGGTGTCAGCGAGGCCAATGGCCGGTTGGAAGTAACCGGCGTTGAAGAGCCGGACAAAGTTCAGAATGATTTTCTGGCGGTGCTGCGTGGTGGGCAGAAACTCAATCGGGTGATCAGGGTTACGCCCCATCGCTTTGAACTGGACGGCAAGCATGTGTTTGCCTTCCACATCCCGGAAATGCCGCGCCTGGAGAAGCCGGTTTACCTCAAGGGCGACCCGCGCCAGAGTTATTTGCGACGTGGTGCGGGCGATGAACAGTTCACCCAAAGTGAACTGGAGCGTTTTTTACGTGACGCGGCGCAAGAGCGGTATGACGGCACGGTGCTGACCGAGCTTGCTGCAGATGCCTGCTTCGATCTGGATACCGTCAAGTGGTATCAGGCCCAGTTTGCCCGGCGGAACCCTGAACATGCCGAGATCACCGACCCGATCGCCTTCCTGCTGAACTGGAACTTCGTGGTCGAGCAAGGCGGCAAGCTGCACCCCACCCGCGCGGGTGTGCTGCTGTTTGGCACGGGCCGTTTTGTCCGCCAGATTCTGCCTAGGCCGGTGCTGGACTATCAGCGTATCGACACGGCTTTTGACCAATGGTCTGCTGAACAGCGCTGGCATGACCGCTATGTGTTTGAGGAGAACATTTTTCAGACCTGGCAGGGCCTGGTGGCGCGCTACATGCGCATTGCCGAGCATCCGTTCTCGCTCGACCCGACGACGCTGCGCCGCAATGATGATCCGCCGGACTATGTTGCCTTCCGTGAGGCAGCTATCAACCTGCTGATCCACCAGGACTATGGTGACCACGGGCGCAAGGCCTCCATCAAGTTGTTTACCGACCGCACGGTGTTCTGGAACCCCGGCGATGCCTTCGCGACCGAAGCTGAGCTGCTGGATCCCACCGAAAAGGAAGTGCGCAACCCGGCCATTGTGAAAGCGTTTCGCCGCATTGGTTTGTCGGATCAGGCGGGCACCGGCATTCGCGCCATTTTCCGCAACTGGCACGAGCTGGGGCGCACCCCGCCCCAGTTGAAGAACGACAAGGCGCGCAAGGATTTTGAGCTGGTGCTGATCAACAAGCCCCTGGTCACCGAAGCCATGCAGCGCTTGCGCCAAACGCTGGGGGCGAACCTGACGCCCGAGCAGGCGGGTGTGCTGGCGTTGGCGCTGTCGCTGCCCGATAACGAGCCGCTCACTCTCACGGCGATCCGCGGTCTGGGTATCAGTACCACCCAGCAGGCCCGCGCAGTGGCTGACCATCTGGTGCGGCAGCAGTTGCTCGACCCGCTCAGCGAGACCCAGTTTCAGGCCCGCGAGGCGATTCGTCAGCGCTTTGCCCAAGAGGCGCAAGCGCAGGCCGGGGACCCAGCGGGGGCCAAGTCGGGACCAAGTCGGGACCAAGTCGGGCCTAAGTCGGGACTCAGTGCCGAGCAGCAAGCGTTGTTGGCTCAGATGACCGATGAACATGATGTTGCCACCTTGATGCAGTGGGTTGGCCGCAGCAACAGGAGCAAGTTTCGGGAGGTGGTGTTGACGCCGTTGCTGGCATTGGCACTCGTCGAAATGACCATCCCTGACAAGCCCAACAGCAGCAAACAGCGCTATCGCCTGACTGTACAAGGCAGAGCGCTGCGCGGCGAGGTGGGCCAATGACGCAAACCGAGCGCAGTTTTTCTATTGGCGATTGGTGCTGGTTCACTCGGCAGGCGTCGCCGTGCCGTGTGATTGAGCGGCAGGATGTGTGGGGCGAGGTGGCCTACCGCGTGTGGTTGCCCGCCAAGGACGCGGTGGTGCGTGCCCGAACGTTGGACTTGGCCTCGCTGGAAAGCGTGCGGCCGAGTGTGGAGCAGATTCTGCACAGCACGGCGGCCGCCAAACTGCTGGACGCACTGGAAGACAACCTGCTGCTGGCGCCCATCCAGTCCAGCGTGGTGCCGTTGCCGCATCAGCTCTATGCGCTGAACCGCGCCATCAGCCGTGATCGCATCCGCTACCTGCTGGCTGATGAGGTGGGCCTGGGCAAGACTATCGAGGCCGGCTTGGTGCTGCGCGAATTGAAGCTGCGTGGCCGGGTGAGGCGCATTCTGGTGGTGGCGCCCAAGGGACTGGTGCGCCAGTGGCAGGCGGAAATGCGCCTGCACTTTGGTGAAACTTTTCAGTTCATCGAGCCGTCCGAGCTGGCGGCTTTCCGCCAGTGGCGCAGCGGCGGCGCGGGCGAGGAAGAGAACCTGTGGCGCATGCACGACCAGGTGATCTGCTCGCTGGATTCCGTGAAGCCCATGGAAAGCCGACGTGGCTGGAGCCTGGAGCAACTGAACACCTACAACCGTGAGCGCTTCGAGGAGCTGATCTCGGCGTCGTGGGACCTGGTCATCATCGACGAAGCCCACCGCATGGGCGGTAGCACCGAGCAGGTAGCCCGCTACAAGCTGGGCGCGGCGCTGGCCGAGGCATCGCCCTATCTCTTGCTGCTTTCGGCCACGCCGCACCAGGGTAAGACCGATCAGTTCATGCGGCTGATGCAGTTGCTGGACCGGGAAGCCTTTCCAGACGAAGGCAGCGTCAATCGTGAGCGCGTGCGACCTTTCGTGATCCGCACCGAAAAGCGTGCATCGATCAACGCCGAGGGCCAGCCGCTGTTCAAGCCACGTGTGACCCGCCTGCAGGCGGTGGCCTGGCAGGCGCGCCACGGTGCACAGCAGCGCCTATACGAGGCAGTGACCGACTACGTACGCCACGGCTACAACCAAGCATTGGCCGCAAAGCAACGCCACATCGGTTTCTTGATGATACTGATGCAGCGGCTGGTCACATCCAGTACGGCGGCCATTCGTACCACACTGGAAAAGCGCCAAGCGCTGCTTGATGCGCCGCAGCCCCAGGCAAATCTGTTCGAGAACACCAGTACCGACGAATGGGCGGACCTGGATGGCCAGTCACAGGTGGATCTGGCCATGCAGTCCAGCGGTTGGGAGATGGAAAAGTCTGAAGTCGAGATGTTGCTGGAACTGGCGCGGGAAACCGAGGCCGCCGGTACCGATGCAAAGGCTGAGGCGCTGCTGGAGCTGATCTACAAGTTGCAGCAGGAAGAAGGCGACCCGGCGCTGAAGGTGCTGATCTTCACTGAGTTCGTACCCACGCAAGCGATGCTGGCCGTTTTCCTGGATAGCCGTGGCTTCTCGGTGACGACGCTCAACGGCAGTATGGATCTGGAAACCCGCACCCGTGCACAGCAGGCGTTCTCCAAGGATGTGCGCGTGCTGATTTCGACGGATGCGGGTGGCGAAGGCCTGAACCTGCAGTTTTGCCATGTCATCGTCAACTTCGACATGCCGTGGAACCCCATGCGGATCGAGCAGCGCATTGGCCGGGTGGATCGTATCGGCCAGAAGCATGTGGTGCGCGCCATCAACTTCGTGCTTGAAGACACCGTCGAGCATCGCGTGCGTCAGGTTCTGGAGGAAAAGCTGGAAGTCATCGCGCAGGAGTTCGGCGTCGATAAGGCAGCCGATGTGATGGATTCAGTCGAGGCCGACCCGATCTTCGACGAACTGTTCGTGCGCGGCTTGCAGAACCCGGACGCCATCGAGCAGGAGTGCGATGACGCGGTGTCTCAGTTGCGATCTACGTTGGCGGATTCAAAGAAGTCCTCCGACCTGCTCACCACCGAACACGACCTGGACGCCGACGATGCCCGCAAATGGCGCGACCACCCGGCGCAGTTCTGGCTGGAGCGCGCCATCACCAGTGGGCTGGCCGTGCGCGGTGGCTCGGCAACGAAGGCCGGCAAGGCGTGGCGGGTGAAATGGACGGACGGCAGTGAGTCAGCACAAGCCTGTTTTGACGCCCGCACAGCGGATGAGAGCCCGGAGCTGGAATGGATCACCATGGAAGACCCGCGCGCTCGGGCGGTGATCAGCGAGTTGCCACGCTTTGTCGCCGGGCAGCCGTTGCCGATGATCCGCGTCACCGGCTTGCCGGATTCGGTGCGCGGCATCTGGTCGCTGTGGGAGATCAGCCTGGCGGCTGAGGGTTTGAGCCGCAAGCGCTTTTTGCCCGTGTTCATCAATGAGGACGGCCGTTCTTTTGTGCCGACCGCCAAGCGCGTGTGGGATTTGCTGCTGACTGAAACGGTGGACGTGCATGCGGTGACCGGCACCGAGGCGTCGGCGAAGTGGTTTGAGGCATCCCATGCGGCGGCCAATGTCCAGGGGGAACGGATCTTCACCGAATTGCTGACCGAACACCGCGCCCGCTTGAAGGAAGAGCGGGAACGTGCTGTGTATGCGTTCGAGGCACGAGGCCAAGCCATTGGGCGAATCGGCTTACCTGCCGTGCGGGAACACCGCCGCAAGCGGCTGCAACAGGAACACGAGGCCCGCATGGCCACCTTGGACGACATGGAGGCCAGCGTGCCGGATTTGAATGCCGTGATGATGGTGCGCGTTGGAGGTGAGGCATGAGCCTGTGGACGGAACGCATCCTGAGTCATTTCACCGCCGACCTCACCCGGCTGTGGGTGGCGTGTGACCCTGACGATGTATTGCTGGACGAAAAGCTGCTGTCCGAGCTGCGCAGCCGGGGCTTTGAGCTGATGCTGTACGAAGACCCGTTCGCCTTCCGTGCGGAGTACGAAGAGCGCTATCGCGCAGCATGGGATCGGGGTGAGCCAGGGCCTGCACCATCGCTGGTTTTGCATCTGCGCAGCGCGGACGCGAATGCCTTGCCCTGGGACATCGTGCATCACGGGCGTGTGGTTCGGCTCAGCCTTGCTGATCTATTTCCCAAGCTGGCGTACAGCGCGGTACAGCAAGTCGAGCCAGAGCGTTTTGCCGAGCTGTTTCATGCTCATCAGACTGAGTTGCAGTCGGCTCGGGGTGAAAGCGAGTCGAAGGACTTCATCCTTGAACACGTCTACCAGCTTGCGCCCCGATCCATCCGTAACCCGGTGGACTTTTGGCGCGAGCTGCTGCGAATGCACTTCGCCAACCGTTCTTTGCCACCCATGTTCGCCCAGCACGCGGCAAGCATCATTCAGGGCAAGGGCTTGTTCGCGGATTTTCCCGTTGCCACATGGCTGACGTCCAAGAGTGCGCTGCTGCGCGTAGTGCAGGACGCGTGGTATCGCTACCTGTCGAAATTGGGGTTGGATGGCACCCGTATAGGGGAGCCGCCACCACCTGACTATGTGGCCAGGATCGAGATTCCGTTCGACCACTCTGATGTGCAGGTGCTGGTCGACTCCATGTTTCTCGATGGCAGCTTGCATCCGCTGGCGGTTCACAGCGTTCCCGCAGGGATGCCGAGTTGGGTCAAGGCTGGGGTCATCCAGGACCCGACGGCATTGCAGGCATTGATGCTCAAAGGCATCAACGGCCTGATCGAGACAACGCCAACGGCAGCCTCTTCGCACAAAGATTGGAGCGAATTCGCCAAGCGCTACGGTGAGATCCTTGCCCGTACGCACGGTCTGCCAGGCAAGGAAGTCAGCGAGCATCTCACGGCAATTCGAAATCGCATTAAGACCCTGCAGGCGCAGTCAGACGACCATCTGCAAGCCTGGGTGGCAGCCAAGCATTACGCCGACCTGATTCTGCAACCAGTGACCAAAGGCCCGGCGATGGTGCATCACGTACCGCGCTTTTTGCGTCATCGGCGATCCGCCGGGGAAACCAAGCTGGCTTTGCTGGTTTTTGACGGGTTGGCCTTTGACCAGTGGGTGCAGATTCGCGAGCACCTAAGCGCCAACGCAAAGCGATTCGCATTTGACGAGGGCGCTGCGTTTGCATGGTTGCCGGCAGTGACATCGGTATCACGCCAGGCATTGTTCTCTGGCCTGAAGCCGCGCGAGTTCGAGGATTCCATCGACCGAACGGACAAAGAGGAATCCTTGTGGAAGATGTTCTGGCAGAACGAGGGTGTCAACTCTAATGAGGTGATGTACCGCCGTGCGCTACGCCAGATTGATCAACTGGACACGCTTGAGGCGGATTTGAACGACCGTCATCCGAAGGTGGTAGGCCTGGTCATCGATGAGGTGGATGAGCGGCTTCACAAGGAGCGGTCCAAGAAAGACGTGGCGATGTGGATCGGCAACTGGCTGACGACCGGTTTTGTTGACCGGCTGTTTTCGATGCTGCTCGACAAGGGCTACCACATCTACCTCACGGCGGATCACGGGAACGTTGAGGCCACTGGCGTTGGCAGGCCCAACCAGGGCGTCATAGCCGAAACGCGCGGTGAGCGCGTAAGGGTGTATCGAAGCGAAGCCTTACGCGCCGATTCAGCCACGGCTTATCCCGGCACGCTCAGTCTGGACATCGCAGGACTACCCGCGAACTTCATGCCGCTATTTGCAGGCGGGCGAACAGCCTTTGTGCCGGAGGGCGACCAAGTGGTCGTCCACGGCGGGGTGTCGGTCGAAGAGTTGATCGTGCCCTTTGTGAAAGTCAATTATTCAGGAGATGTGGCATGACCACAAAGGTGCCACTTATTGGCTTTGATCGGTATGTAGACATTGAATGGTGTCGAATAGCACTTGATGCAGCCGCGACCCAAAGCTCTATCGAAGTTGTCAGGGATCAGGTTGCCACAATGCTGCCGGGCATCGAGTCCCAGCGAAAAACACTGGATGTTCTCAAGCGTTTGAGCACCAAGCCCTTTGAGCACTTGGCTGATTTCATCAGCAGAGGGATTGCTATCTACAAGAGGCAGGGGCAATACGTTGTGCTGCCGCTGGTCTGGGGCGCTTCCATAGCCAGCTATCCATTCTTCGGGAAAACCTCTGAAACAACAGGCCGACTGCTTGCGTTGCAAGGAGATTGTTCGATCAAAGAGCTTCAGCGCCGTATGGCAGAGCAGTACGGCGATCGCAGTGGGATCGAGAGGGCGGTAGCTAGAGTGCTTCAGACTCAGGAAAGCTGGCAAGTATTAACACGAGATGAGACGGCTAAGCGTGTCATCAAACGTCAAGCGGTGTTGATTGATGATGACGAACTCACAGCCTGGTTGATCGAGGCCGCCGTGCGCCACGCTGGCAAGCCCGTTTCAGTGCCCAGCCTGCAGTCGCTGCCAGTGCTGTTCCCGTTCACCCTGACGCAGCCACTGGGCTACGTGGTGTCGAACAGTGCGAGCCTGAGTCTTCGTGCGGAAGGACCGAGTAACCAGTTCGTCGCGCTACGGAGCATGTGATGGAGATAAAAGATTTACTTCGATCAAAGCCAGTCACCGATATCGAAACATCAGCAGGAAGAATCTATTTGTATCCGCTGCGTGTGCGCGACATTACCGATTTCGGGAAGCTCGAACCTGGCGATGTGGTCAGCCAGATCAGGGCTTTCTTGCCGAGCATTGGCAGCTTGGCCGTTGAATCCGACGAGGCCCCGGAGCGCGTCCCTCTTGATGCCGCGATTGTTGCAGGTCTCTCGAACGACGAGATCGAGCGGATTGCTGATGCCTATGCGCAGTCGTCAGCATTGCTGACTACTCGCGAAAACTCGCAAGAGCGGAAACCTGCCGTGCGAGAAACGCGTGAAACGGCGTCGGCCTATCTGGTGCGACTACTCAAGGCGGAAGTCGATGACTATCGCCAGAGTGCGAAGCGAATGCACGAGTCGTTGCTCGGTTCCAATCGTGGCCTTTTTGATCAAGTCCGTAAGAGCACGTCGGTCTTGGGATCAACCTTGAGTGCCTACGAGGAATTGACAAAATTTTCAAAGCCAGCGCCATTGGAAATCCAGCCGATTCGCACGGATCACTTCGATGCTTTGAACAGGCAGATGGTGCAGCAAGCGCACGAGCGCGTGAAAGAGCGCGCCGAAGAAATGGAGTTGACGCGCCTCACCGGACAGATGACTGCAGAGTCGGCCAAGACGCTCAAGGACTTGGCGGAAGCAGCGACGACCCTGATGGAGCAGATGGACGAGCGCGACCGAAGAACCGATCAGTCCACGCGCACGCAGATCACCATCGCGGTGTGGTCGGTTGGCATCTCGGCGGTTTTGGCCTTGTTTGCCTTGATCGTCTCTGGTTTCGCTTACGTCCAAGACCGGGACAGCAGTTCCTCCGAGGATCAGTGGCAAGTGAAGCTACTGACCGCCGTCGAGCAAGGTAATCAGCAGCGTTCTGTAGCGGAACATGAGAACGAAATACTTCGAGAACAAGTACACGTCCTTGGGGCGCGCATCGCTGATCTGGA
This sequence comes from Diaphorobacter caeni, assembly GCF_015354245.1. GTDB lineage: Bacteria > Pseudomonadota > Gammaproteobacteria > Burkholderiales > Burkholderiaceae_C > Diaphorobacter_A > Diaphorobacter_A caeni. The sequence continues at coordinate 55,692 of NZ_JADKYZ010000003.1, read as the reverse complement.
AGCCGCTCAACGCGACGCCACCGCCAAGAAGGCAGAAGGCGCTACATCTTCTCAAGGGGCTACGGACAGCAGTGCTGCACAGCAGTAGATTATTGGCTGCAATCTGCCTTTCTTGGTTGACTATGCCAACTTCAAGAATGGGTTGTTTGGCGGCTGATCATTGAATATCGAACGAGGTTCAAGCAACAGATATCCATGCAGCCTCCGCGACTTGCGAGGCCCTGTGACTTCGCAGGTCCAGATGTTCAGCCCGTTGGGCTGCTTGCGATGCAGTTGCAGCCGTTCAAAGCGCTTTTGCACCCATTGCCAATCCTGCTGGCTTTCCTGTTTGGCCAGCCTGCCTACCTGGGGATGCTCTTGTGCGTAGCGCTGAAACACACCAGGACTGACCAGGTACGCGGTATCGCTGACGGAATGCACCAGCGCTTTTGCATCGTTGATGATGAGCCGCCGTGAGGCGATGCCCTGTTGCAGCCATGCCACGAAGTGCTCACCGGATGGCTGCGCGGCCGTGTACGCGGGCGCTGGTGAAAGAGGCAAAGGCTCCGCCAGGTGCGGTGCAGGCGTTGAACGGCCTGCAGCAGGCACTTCGACCGAGGCGGCTTCTGCATCCTTCCGGAGGGTAGGCAAATCCCCCATTCCCACCATCGCGAGCATGTCTTCCATGACATCTGGCACTGCTTGGGCAACGGGCTGTTGAAGCGTGGCAGAGCCGCCGCCGACGTCCTTCCACGAAGCGGACTGCCGATCTTCGGCAGGAGGCATTGCCGCGATTGCCGGCGTTTGCCCCGAGGCATCTGCATCTTTGTCGACCGGTGTCGTGTCGATCGCCACCGACCCAGCGAACGACGCCGGCCGCTCTCCAGGCTCCCAAATCAGCGCAGGTGCAAGCCGCAACAGGGTGAACGAATGGGACCAGCCGGTTGAACTGGTCACGCTCGCGCGCCAGATCGCTTTACCATCGGGCGTCGGCTGCAACATACCGTGGTCCTGCAGCACGTTGAACACGGCGGTGTTGTTCGCCGGGATGCCGTCGATGCCCTGGGACAGCAGATGCGCTCGCAGCTTGTCCGAGACTGTCTTGCTCACCAGCCATAGCGCATCCTCGGTGAGCCAGCCGTCGGAGGCTTCGGGCTGGTTCAGTTTCAGCTCTTCCTTGAGCAGGTAGCGCAGCCCATCGAGCAGCTTGCGTTGCAGTGCGTGCTTGGGCGCGGCCATCGCGCGTGTGGGATCGCCGCCCAGCTCCTGAGCGACGGAGGCACGGTCTGCCTGCACGACCAGTTCGCCCAGCACCCCGGCGTGCTCGTACTGCCCGGCCAAGACGTAGAGCAGCGGCGCCCACAGGGACGGATAGCCGCTGAGCCAGTCCAGGATTTCGCGGTCGAGCAGTTGCCGGTAGAGCAAGCCTGTCGCGGCGCTGTGGAGCCGGTACTCGCGATCATCGCGGTAGCGGAAGCGGTATGGCTGGTGCAGCAGCGGGCCGTGCCACGGGTGCCAGATGCTGCCGTCGGCCAGTTCGATGTGCAGATCGACGGCGATCTTGCCGATGTCGTGCAGCAGTGCGGCATAGGCAACGGCGGCGGTCCAGGCTTCGGCTTGCGCTGCCTGGTCTTCGGGGCTGGCGCCGATGGGAAGCAGATGGGACTGCCGCAGCTTGAGCGCGTAGGCGACGATTTCCAGGCCGTGGTCGAGCATGCCGCCTGGGTAGGCATGGTGATGCGCTTCGGATGCCGGGAAAGCCTGGACCAGCTCGGCATAGCGGTGCAATGGCGCCAAGTACAGCGTGGCGAACTGACGGCGAGACAGCGAGGTTCTCTGCCAAATGTGTTCCAGCAGTATCTGTCGCCGCGGCGTGGCCAGCAGCGATGCGGCCGACTGCGGCCGCATCAGCCCTTTCGGGAGATCGGTAGCGGGTGCTGGCAACGGAGCGACTGCCCCCGAGGCCCGTTTTCGTTGGAACAGAGAGAGCATCCGGGTGTCCTGGTGGTGGGCTTACCGGGAGGCCTTTTCGCCTTTTCGCCTTTTCGAGGTAGAGCCTTTCCCCTTGTCCCCCGTTCCCTTGCCCTTTTGGCTCTTTGGCCGTTACATCCCTTGGGTATAGGGCAGCGAGCATTGACCGTCCAGCATCAATGCGGGGTTCACCAAGGCCGGATTGATGCGGGAAGGCTCACTGTTCCCTCCCTACGATGAGGTTCAATGTTGAATGCGGAGAACATCATGAAACCTTGCATTGATTTGGTAAGGAATAATCCTTACAATGCAGGCATTGCTATCAGGAGAGCCGCCATGCCTGCCATTCACGAAGTTGCCACGCTGACATCCAAGGGGCAGATCACGCTGCCCAAGTCCATCCGCCAGGCGCTTGGTGCCGATACCGGCAGCAAGCTCGCGTTCGAGCTTCGCGGCGGTGAAGTGGTCGTGACCCGTGCCGATGCGGAGCACGAGGACCCGGCCATTGCCGCGTTCCTGGCCCTGCTGGCGCGCGACATTGAAGCAGGCCGGAATGTTCGCGGTCTGCCCGAGGATCTGGCTCGCACGATGCTGGAGCACGCGGGCCACAAGGTGGACCTGGGCGATGATTTCGCTGAGGACGTGGAAATCTGATGCAACAGCATGGCTGGACACTGCTGTTCCACGACAACCTGATCGAGCAGATGATGAAGCTGCGCGCAGCTGTGCTGCGTGCCCAAGAGAACGACCCGCAAGGGTTCGTGTCCAACGCCAACGTCAAGTTCTTCCGAGCCTTGGTCCAGTTGATACAAGACGTGGTGCCGAGTGATCCGGCACGCGACGAGTACCGTCAAGGCAACACCATGGGGTCGGCCTATCGCCACTGGCGGCGGGCCAAGCTCGGAAGGCGTTACCGGCTGTTCTTCCGGTACGACTCGAAGGCGAAGGTCATCGTGTACGCCTGGGTTAACGACGAGCAGACCCTACGGTCTTCGGGCAGCAAGTCCGACCCGTATGCCGTGTTCGAGAAGATGCTTGGACGCGGAAACCCGCCAGACGACTGGAACGCCTTGGTACAGGCAAGCAAGCAGGATTGGAGCAAACTGGAATAGGTATGCCGCTGTAGCAGCAGACGATCATGAACACGACAGCTCGCATCAGCACCGCAGAACGCCTCGGACGCACTCTTGGCCGTGGATGGCGCGCCTATGTGCGTGGCGAACGGCGGGCGTCAAACTGGTTGGTATCGAAGAGAGTGCCGCAAGCGGGTGCCTCTGTGTTCGTGTGGGCGATTAAGCTAGTGGTGCTGGGATTGCTGTTTTATGTGGCTTTCTGGATGACGCTGCTGCTGGTGGGCTTGCTACTTGTCTCTCACGGTTTTCGCGGAAGCAGTGATGATTTTTCGCAACCACGCGACGAACTGCGCCATGGTGAAGCAGGATTCGGCTTGTACTCGTCGGACGGGTATCGCCTCGACCCGCATGACCCCAACAATCCGTATGACGACTAACAAGGCTATGTTTTTTTGATGAATTTGTATATTGCGCTTGACCTAGGCAACAGAGGACTTAATCGAGCTATCGCTGATATTCAGCGCCGCCATCAGACATTCAAAAACTGGTGCAACGGCCGTGAAGGGATGGAAGTTTTATATGAGCTGCTCTTCCCAAACAATATGCCAATCACGGGCTATGTTTCCAATCGGCAGCGGGACAAGCAGAATCCACGATACGCACAGATGGCGATTCGGGTAAACGCCGCTGGGCGGGATTGGCCTTTCCCAGACGGATGCGCCTTCATCGCCACGGGAAGCTGGCCCACCGAATCTTCTTCACCGCTCTTTCTCATCAATGGTTTCATCGAGACTGCCGACCTACCTGTGCGATCTTTCGAGCGCGAAGTCACTGCATTTGCCGTGCATGACAGCTTGCAATCCGCGCCCGGTCAGCGGCGCATTCAGCGCGTCAATAACCTGCTCACGCCGCAACTGTTGGCCGACTTGCCGCCAATCACGCAGCAAACCGAAAAGCAGTTGACCGAGTGGACTGAGTTTCTTCGATGGAAAGAAAGCCTCATCCGCCACAAGGCGCGCGGCTTGCGCTACATCAGCCGTGAATGGCGTGACGAGCAGTTGGTTTTTTCCTTGGTCGCGCAGAGCGCACAGGCTTTGCAAAAAGACCGCAAGGCTTTGGGGCGGGATGATCTGGTGGCGTTTCAGGTTGGTCAATCCAAAGAACCGTGGGTGTTCGGATTGCCTGAAAGGGAGGAGCGCCGCCTTCCTCGGCTAGGGCAGGCTGGCAAACTCTCAGAGCCTGCATCGTTGCCGAAAGACAGGCAATTACCCAAGGACGGCAACTTGCCGGAGTGTCCTTGGCCTGCGCCCGTATTTGCCGAGCTGACCGTCTCACTGACCGAAGACGACGCGAATGACCTCGCCAATGCCGAGGAGCCGGATGCCCTGCGCCAGCGCATCTTGAGTCAAATCCCGGAGTCCGGTTTTCTGTCCATTTCAACGGCAGGCGACATGAGTCTGATCAAGCGCCATCAACAGGCGTTGCGACAGTTGCAAGAACAGGGTGGCTATGCGCCGTATTTAACTGATTATCTGTTCGAGGCTGCACAGGTTTCCGTACCGCAACGTCTGGAGCCGGTGACCCAGTGGGCCAATGACAAGCTCAATCCGGCCCAGAAAGAAGCCGTGGTCAAGATTCTGTCTGCACCGGATTTGTGCTTGGTTCAAGGGCCGCCGGGCACGGGCAAGACCACTGTGATCGCGGAAGCCATCGTCCAATTGGCGCGGCGCGGGCAGCGGGTGCTGCTAGCATCCCAGGCGCATACCGCAGTGGACAATGCGCTGGACAGGTTGGGGCATGACGGTTCTTTGCGCGTAGTGCGGTTGGCGCGGAATGAACGCAAGGTGACAGAGGATGGAGCGGCCTTCGCGGGGCAGGCAGCCTTGCAGCGTTACTACAAGGCCTTGGCCGGGCAAACCGAAGACCGTCTTGCAGTGTGGAAGCGCGGTGACGAAGACTTGCGTCTCTTGCTGGAGTGGCATGAGCGCGCGGCTTTTGTGTTGCACGACGAGAAGGAGTTGAGCGCCAGACGTGGGCAGCTTGAAACGGACTTTGCATCGGCCCGCAGCCAGACAACGCAGACGCAGCAGGCGTATGACGCTGCCTGTGCGATGCTGGATGAGGACAAGGCCAAACGTCAGCGCCTGCACAGCATTCAGGCCTTGCTGCATGGCAAAGCCGAAACGTTGCATGGCGACTTGCGGTATGTGGATGAGCCTGCCAGAAATCTGGCGCAAGGCCTTGCTTCCTGCGAGGCTGCAGGATTGCTCGTGAAATTTTCGATGGACGATTGGCTGGCCCATCCAGGCAGTCGGGGCGCAATGCTGGCGCATATGCTGGCTGCGTGGCGGCGTTTCACGAATGAGCGAGAAGCTATTGATGCGGACATTCGTCGCCTGCGCGAAGCAGCGGGCGGCCCGATTCAGGATGCCAGCACCCGGTTACGTATTGAATCGCTCCGAAGTGAGGTCAAAGCCTTGGAGGAGCAGATGGAGAAGGACGACGCTTACGTAAATGCTTGGAGAGCCGCGCGCAAGGAGCTCAAAGATTTGGAGCAGGCTGGCGTGGGCTTGGAGCGCAGCCGTTATGACGGCCTGTTTCGCCAAGCGTCCGAATGGTGCGCTCCGATTAAGAACGCGACTCAACTGGCAGACGAAATGGATGTCAGCCTAACAGCATTGGAGAGGACGCGGACGGTCATCGATCAGGCCATCGAAATCGTGAAGCAATCCACGCAGGCTCAATTGTCTCAGCCCACACCTGAAGCCCCGAACGATGGCCTTGTGCGAGCCGCGCGAAACCAAGAGCGCAACGCCCAAAGCAAGATCGATGGCTGGGTCGAGCAGCACAGGCAGCATGAGCAGAAGGTTCAGGCCTTGTTGCAAGATGAGGCGATCACGCAAGGCAATCGCTTGCCGCTGGAGCCTGCTGCGACTTTGTCGCAGCGCATCGAAACCGTCGCCCAAATCATCAAAGTCTTGGAGCAACGTCAGGCCAGCCAGCAATACCAACGCCAGACATGGGGGCCGTTGCTGGATGATTGGAAAAGTGATTTGAGCCGCAACAACGCTTCAGCAGAGGACTGGCAGCATCTGGGCGCGGATTTTCTGGCGAGCTGCAATGTGGTGGCCATTAGCTGCAATGAAAACGAACGCACGTTGGACGATGCTGGGCAGGCGAGTTTTGATGTTGCCATCATTGATGAGGTGAGCAAGGCCACGCCGCTTGAATTGCTGATGCCCTTGATGCGTGCGCGCCGCGCTGTGTTGGTCGGCGACCACCGCCAGTTGCCGCCGCTGTTTCAGGAGGGCGACGAAGCTCGTAGCTTCATGGATGAAGTAGAAGAAAGCGAAGCGGCCAACGCAGAGGAAAACAGCGTTGGCAAGCTTGCCGACGCGCAAACCTTGCTGACCCGCGACAACCTGCGCCGCTTTGAGAAGATGGTTACAGCCTCGTTGTTCAAGTCGCATTTCGAGATGGCGGACGATGCCATCCGCGCACGCCTCAATGTGCAGTTCCGCATGCACCCGCAAATCATGGCGATGGTGAACCACTTTTACGAAGGGCAGTTGGAATGCGGCCTCCTTCGACCTGACGATGATCCAGACCAGAAGCTTCGCCGTGTTCACGGACTGACATTGAGGAATGTGGACGGCGGCTCACCTTTACTCACCCCGGATGACCATGCGTTGTGGGTGGACACAACCTACAACCTGCACAACCAGATTCACCGTGAAGACATGGACGGCAACCAGCCACGGCGCACCAATAAGCTGGAAGCGGAGTTGATTGCCGAAACGCTAGAGAAAATCGAACAGCAATCCGCTGCGCAAGGCTACTCACGTACAAACAAACGCAAAGTCGGCGTGGTGTCTTTCTATGCCAACCAATGCCGAGAAATTCGTGCCGCCATCCGTCGCCGCCGTCCACAGGGTTCCAACGGTCGATTCGAATGCCTCGATGTTGAGGTCAATACCGTGATTCGCTATCAGGGAAAGGAAAAGTCAATCGTGCTGGTCAGCATGGTGCGCCACGATGGGTACGATCCTTTGCGCTCGGGCAATCAGCCTCGGCGTCGCTCCAGCAAGGCCAATGTCGCTCGATTTGAATTTATCAATGTGGCTTTTTCGCGCGCGCAGGCGCTGCTGGTCGTCTTCGGCGCGAAAAGCATGTATGCGTCCTACGAGGTGGATTTGCCGCGTATGGACAGCGCAGGCAGCGTGAAGCGAGCCGTTTACAAGGACATTCTGGATCAACTGGAGCGCGATGCACGGCTAGTTCCGGCAAGGCAGTTGATGTCACCGGATATGCTGCCCCAGCAGCCACAACAGCAACGTGGCAGGTTCAATGCCCCACCCAACCGAGCGGCTACGCCCCTGGGCGACAAGGGCGGTAATCGGGGGGCGCGCGCATGAAGCTGGCAGAAATTTCCGTTCCCTTGCCCTTGTATCGCATTGAATCCGAGGTGACCTATCACACCGAGCGCAAACCCACGGTGTTTGAACGGATGGTATTGCGACTGTGTGATCCTGGGCTCCATTTACCTGATAAACAGAGCCTGTCCTTACTTGGTGTTTTCCGGGATCAATTGGGCGCAGGCGATGTGCGTGAACTGCTGGAGGGCTGCGTATCTGAACTTTCCGCTTTGGGTGCTCTGCCCAAGCGTTACGCCCTTGATATGCTCGAGGTGCGTCTAACTGAGCTTGAATTGACTGCCGATGGCTTGCAATTCTTGCGCAGCGACAGCCTGCCGGTGCGCTCGCGCACGATCAAAGTCAGTCATCACTACGATCCTATCGGTGATGAGATCAAACCGGCCAAGAGGGATGGTGGGCTGCAGAGCCAAGGCAACATGAGCCGCATGAGCTTCGTCGACAACGCTTTGAGGCCGCAAAATCCGTTGCCGCAAGTCGAACGCGCCATAGCGCAGGAAACTTATGACTGGAAAAACCCTGCGACAGTTGTAGACCGCATTGCGCCCGTGGTTCAGCTATCTGGATGGGGAGAGCGCAGGCTCGAAATCTCGTGCAGCGAGGATGGTGTGCTGTCCGCGAGTGCTCCGCGTGATGCCGCATTGCAGCGCTGGCTGGAGCAAGCACAATCCGAACTGGCATGGGAAATTCTGCTTGCTGGCGCACTGACAAGCGAACCGAATGCTTCTCTGCCCGTCATTGGCTCTTCTGTTTTACGCGATGCCCGTACTGCCCGTCCCATTACAGCAACTAATAGGGGTGCAGTCAGAGCGCGGTTGTGCATCGTTACGCAAGGCGTTGCGGCGGATGCGGCAACACCCACCATCGTTTTATCGTCTGAAGTGAACGCACCAGAACTGGTTGCCAGTGGCAAACAGCCGACCGTGCTCACACTGCTCGTGCCCACCCCAGCAGAAATTATGACGGGATTTCGTAGCTTGTCTCTGCCACAGAGCGGCGTAGCGAACGCTCAAGTAGAAGTAGCCGGGAACCTCCGCCTCTATTGGGCTGGACAGCCGCGCCTGTGTGGCCTAGCGGTGACATTGAGTGACCATGCTGCAACCGTGCTTTGGGCCAAGCTGCGCAGAGATTTGGAGGGGGCTTGCGAGCACTCCGATGATCCACGTATTGCCCTCATGCCCGTCGCATGGCGGGATGTCGATGCAATCGGAGAAACGGTGTGGCCGTGGCTTGCCGCGCGTGCCGAACGGCCTCTGGATGATCTGGTGGCGTTGATCGAGCCCGCTACACAAGCAATTGGATTGTGGCGGCCAGATAGGAAAGACTGGAAATCTGCTTGGGAAGAGGTTCTGTCGAAAGCTATGGATGAGTCGTTGCGACATACGCCCAATCAGCTTGATCCTGATGATGTCGTATCTCTATTAATCCAGATAGCTCAGGTCTTGTCTGCCGACAAGGCAGCGTCGTTGCAAGCTGCGTTGCTGCCTCATGCGGCCCCCATTCTTGCCTTGGACTCATTGGCGAAGCTGCGATCAGCTTTGCCTTCATCCACTGAAATTCCAGAAGAATTGCTTTCCAGCGAGTTGCGGCAAGTGTGGCTGGAGCACGCATTGCAGCGCAAAGATTTGAAGCTGTATGGCCCACACGCCGTACAGCAACCAATGCAAGTTATTGAGAGAGCCGTCCAGGATATTTACCGGAGTATTGGCGACCAGGCGTTGAAAGCGGCTGGTAATGGCCAAATGGATGTACGCACCCTGACCCCAGGTGCATTGAATGCCGTGCGCGCTTGGCGTAAAGCGACTGAGCATTTTCACGCTTTAAACACATCATCGCCCCTCTGGGATGCGTTGAATAAAGCAGTGGAAAGCTGGAATTTTCTGGCTCAGGACAAGCTGGCCCCGGTTGAGATTGGGCACCGCGTTGTGGTGTTCGACACCAGCGCTCTGATGGAAAGTCCTGAGCTTTTACAGGATCTTCCTTCCGAAGATATTCCGCTTGTCCCTCATCGCGTTCTGAGCGAGCTGGATGGCTTGAAGACTAGTGAAGATGATGCTCGTGCGGTCAAGGCGCGCGCAGCCATTCGCCAGTTGGATGCGACCTCATATCGCATCCGCCATGAAAAAGAATATACGGCCTTGCTGCCCGCAGAGTGGGATGCCAAGCAACCCGATCATGCCATTCTTTCAACTGCGTTGTTCTTCCGGCTGAATGAAGTTTTGTTTGTGAGTAATGACATCAACCTACGCAACAAAGCGAAGTCTCTTGGTTTGAATACGCAAGATTCCAGGTCATATGCGTCTTCGCGCATTGCTCCAGCTGCTGCTTCGGAAGCGCACGTTCAGATGAAAAACAAACAAAAGAATAAAAGGAGATAAAAGTATGAGCCGAGCTGATGAGTACCGCTATCGAATTGAACGACAGCGTAAACAAGAGCTTGATCGGCAGCGTGTGCGAGAAACAACACGCCCTTTTGTGGAGCGCTATCGGAGCATCTTGAATGATGTCGTTAGTCAAGGGCTGAGCGACGTTATTCCAGCAGAGTTTCGTGAGCTGAGCTCTGAACTCAGGCGCATGGAGGCTTTGCTGGATTCCGACCCGTTTGCCGCCAGAGATATGAGTCGTTCCCTGGGTGGTCGATTTCATGGGTTCCCACGGCTTGCGCGCGAGCAGCGCCGTTCCCGTCATGAAGCGGAGCTGGCCGCAGTCGAGGCATTCCGCAAAGCGCAGCAAGTTGAGGCCGAACGACAGTTGCAGCTGAAGGCAGAACTTGAGGCGGCCTGGCGCGAAGGCTTGAGCGGTTGGAGCACACCAGTCGCACTCAATGCTGCGTTCGGTGAGTTGCAGCAACTACGCGGGCGACTACTTGGCAATGCTGGCAATAACATGACCCCGGCGCAAATTTCATCCGCTTTGCGCGAAGTTCAGCAACGGTATGAAGAGGACGCTGAATGCCAGTTATTGGAAATGAAAAAGCGTGCGCAGCGAGATGCCGTGACCGATGTGCTAACGCTGCAAAGACAGCAGTTGGAACATGAAGCGAATATGGGCGGTGGCGAACGTGCCGCAAAGCTGCGCGAGGCGTTGGCTCATGCGACAGGACTGGCTCCTGAAGAACAGGCCGAAGCTTTGAACCAACTGGCGCAAGAACAGGATGAAGCAGCCGTGGGCGAAAGCCAGCGTCGTGAAGTTGTGCGGGCGGTGTATCAGTCTCTGCAACAAGCTGGCTTTGTCGTGGATGGCCCCGAACATCTCACATCACAAGGGCAAGATGAAGTACTGATTCGCGCCCGTCGTCCTGCTGGCGCGCAGGCGGATTTCCGCGTCAACCTGAGCGGCCATCTCAGCTACAAGTTTCATCAGTACAAAGGCAAAACGTGCGAGAAAGATGTCGCCCCTGTCATGGCAACGCTACAAGATGCTTACGGGATTAGCCTGAGCGACAAGCGCGTGATATGGGTCAACCCCGATGATCTGGATCAGGATGCTCGCCCTTACCCTGATGCGACACAGGAGAGAAGTAAATGAGTTCAGTTTTGTTGCCGTGGCAGGAAGACTTTCGTCGCGAATGCGGCATACGGCGCGGTGTGATATTGCATGGCAACACGGGTGATTTGACATCTGATCCCGAAGCGCCAGGGCAATGGATTGCTTTGCCGACCGCGTTGAAGAGCCTACTGGGTCAGCGCGGGTACCAGCATGTGGTTTTCTGGAACCGCATCAATGGTGTCAGTGGCATTGATGCGAGGACTTGGGGAGAATTGCAAAGCTCCGTTACGCCACATGCAGTGAGAGGCAGCACGTCCGAGGGGAGCGCCTATGACATGGGCGAATTGCCTCCTACATCTGTGCCGAGCCCCGCATCCAGCGGCATTTCGGCAAGCGCGGATGACTTTCTGGCTGTTGCTGCGCAATGGCTACGACAACCTCGTGCCGAAAAGCCAGTCGCTTTTGTGCTGGATTGGACGCAATACTTGTTTGGTAGCGCCAACTCGTTGAGTGAGAATGAGCGCGGATGGTTGCTGCGCCTAGGGCAGGCTACCCGTGATGCTGCTGTGGTTAGAAATGTTGAAAACATTGGGCAGCCTCAATCACTGCTGGTGCTGTTGTGTGGGGGCTTGAATGTGTTGCCACCATCGCTCTACTTGAACAATCCACTATTTGGGGAAATAGCAATTCCCTTGCCGACCAGGCAAATTCGCGAGTCTGCTGTACTGGGATTGAAAGAAGTGTTTCGACTACAGCCCCTTTTGCAGCAAGGCGGGCGTGAGTTGGCTGACTTCGTTGATGGACTGGAGGGACAGAGTATTCGCGACATTCACAATCTCGCACGACTTTCACGACAAGAGACCGAAGTCTCAAGTGCGCTGTCTCTACTCAATTTGTATCGCCATGGCCGCAGGCACAGTCCTTGGGAGCAACTGGATCACAAAAAACTTCAGACCATTGTCGAAACGCTGGGGCGGCGCGTCAAAGGTCAAGGGGAAGCCATTGAGTCGGTGCGCCGCATTCTCGTGCGCGCCTTCACGGGACTATCGGGGCTTCAACACTCATACAGGCAACGCACTCCAAAGGGGGTGTTGTTTTTTGTCGGCCCAACGGGCGTCGGTAAAACTGAATTGGCGAAATCAATTGCCGAGTTTCTCTTCGGCGACGAAGAGGCCTGCCTTCGCTTCGACATGTCAGAGTTCAATCACGAGCATGCTGACCAGCGATTGGTGGGTGCACCGCCAGGTTACGTGGGTTACGAGGCTGGTGGGCAGTTGACCAATTCGGTCAAAAAAAGACCGTTTTCTCTGTTATTGTTTGATGAAATTGAGAAGGCACATCCCCGCATTCTCGACAAGTTTTTGCAAATTCTAGAAGACGGGCGCTTGACGGATGGCAAGGGCGAAACGGTGATGTTTTCGGATACTGTCATCGTCTTCACCTCGAACATTGGCGCAGCCGAGGTCAGTTATGAAAGTCAGGATGTGCGCAATGAATTCATCCAAAAGGTTCGGCATCACTTCGTACACGAGCTGAAGCGCCCAGAATTGTTAGGGCGAATTGGTGAGGCCAACATTATTCCATTCAACTTCATGCGTGACGATGGCTTTTTGATTGACATTGCCCGTGCCAAGTTGGAGCCGCTACGCAAAGGGCTGAAGGATAAATGGGGTGTTTCTGAACTGAGACTGGTCAAGGAGGCCGAGATACTAGCTTTACTGATCAGAGAAGTGGATCGGGGAGCGGGTGGTCGCGGCGTCCCCAATGCGCTTACCAATAAGCTAATTGATCCACTGGCCGATTTTCTGTTTGCACAAATGGCCACCCCTGATCAGATTCGGGGGAAAGCAATTGAAATTCATATTGCAGGTGGCAAATTGCTATTTGAGCTGGAGTGAAATTGTGCATTGGTTAAACATGGCATCTCGCCTACCTTGCACCGAAGCCGAAGGGCCGGGGCGAAGAGCTGCATTGTGGGTGCAAGGTTGCAACAAACGTTGTCATGGCTGCTGCAACCCGGCGTATCTGCAGCTGGCTGAGCGTGAGCTTGTTTCGGCTTCATCGGTTCTCGACTGGCTGAGGAATGCGCATCATGCGCACGATCTTGAAGGGGTGACCTTTCTCGGTGGCGAGCCCATGTTGCAAGCACAAGGTTTGGCTGTCGTTGCTCAAGGAGTCCAGTCACTGGGGCTATCGGTGATGGTATTCAGTGGGTATACAAAAAATGAGCTTGATGCGATGCGACTACCTGGCGTTGATCAACTTCTTCGCTATACGGATGTGCTAGTGGATGGCCCGTATGAGGCGGATTTACCAGATCGGAATCGCCGCTGGGTTGGCTCTACCAATCAACAATTTCATTATTTGACGGAGCGTTATGATGTGCGAATTGAATCCAACGACAAAGTCGAGCGAGTGCTTGAGATTCGCCTGAAAACAGATGGGTCGGTGTTTATAAATGGGTGGCCAGAAAGGGTTGTGCGCTAATTGATTTCGCCGGTGAGCTCCAACTCTGGCTCACATGTTTCATATAAATCCTTGCAGCTAAGCGCTATTTCAGTAAACACATGTGGGCTCCCGTTCTGGTTAAAGGTGCTGTAAATTTATGATTTTTTCGCGACGCCCGTCTGGGCTGGCGACCTTGGGGCAGCGCGGGTCGGGCATTCCGATTATCCCCGTAGTTTGATAGCCGCTGCCTAAGCAGCCACCGCGGCACAGCCTGAAATAGCGACAAGTGTTGCAAGCGGGATGCTTGACCTGAATGCTCGACGGCTTAGTGAGAATTACGTCGAGGTCTGATCGATACAGATTTCCCATCGGCCGATCCTTGAAGCAGGTACACGAGCACACGTCTCCGTTGGTATAGATATAGACCTTCGCCGTACCTGCCCCGCAATTTGTTGCCGACGGGGGCAATTCAAGCGCGGCCAGTACATCATCTGAAAGCTCATCGAGTCGATCAAAGTCGTACATTGGCATCATTTTCAGGCGCGTCTTCGTCGGTAGCGCTCGCAAACGGTAGACATGTTCGTTCCACTTTCTCCCATCTATGTGTACACCGCTCGCAGCCCTGCCCGCATAAGTCGCCCGTTTGATGGCAATATGGGCCAATCCGAGCACGTCCAACGAGGCGATGAAAGCATCAGCACGTGCCATGAAGTCGACATCCACGACCGTGGTTGAGACGCTGCAGCGAATGCCATGTTCTACGAGTCTTCGTAGAGTTCGCACGGCCTTACGGTAGGAGTCAGGGCCGCGAATTGCGTCATGCATCGCCTCGTCGCCATCCAACGATACTTGCACGGATAGACGTGCATGTCGTGGCAGCTCCTTCAGCGTCCGCTCGTTGAAGAACGAGGTCACTCCATTCGTATTGATGGTAATGGACAGTCCGAGTTGCAGCCCGAAATCAAGTAGCTCCCGGAAACGACGATGCAGCGTCGGCTCTCCGCCGCTCAGCAACACCAGGCTTTCTGGATGGCTGCGCGCAATCTGCGTTAACGCATTTTTGATCATGCCAGTTTCCGCAGTTTCGTCGCGGTAAGGAGATGAGTCGCGAATGCAATGCGAACACGTTAGGTTGCAGCGTTCCGTGATAACGAAATAGAACTGCTCCATCATTCCAGCTCGAGATATGGTCGTGGCCGCGTGAGCGGGGGAAAGGGGCGACTGGCCTCGTTACGCAACGCATTAATCAGGTTGTCGAGCGCGGTGGTGTTTTGCATTGAAGTGCCTTTCATGCATGGTTGCTGCACATACTCCTCCAGCAGCTCCCCAATCTCCGGATACGACTCTAATTTCTTGATCCAATCCCCGAGCGTCAACGGATACCAACCGAGCGCCAGATGGGCGGAATGATTTTCCTCTGTCTGCGTAAAGTGCCAGATCCCCCGCGGGCAATAGAACACGTCGCCCTGCTTCAAGAGCACGGACTGCCAGCCAGTGAAATTTTCATCCACCGGCGGTACAGACTGGTGGCGCATCGAGCGAGACAGCACATGCGAGTCCTCGCGATAAAACCAACGCTTGCTGCCATGGATCTGGATGGCAAAAACATCGTGCCGGTCGAAATGAACGTTAACCCCCTGCGTACGCCGAGCAGTGTAGTAACCGTTGACGCTTACGCGGGTTTGAGTCTCTTCACTGAGCTGGTCGACAAATGACTCAAGCGGCGGGTGACACTCCTGGATGCGATCGTATACGAGGGTGCCGCCACGGGCGATGGCCAGCAGAATCTTCTTCCGATTCAGTTCGTTGTTGAGGTTATTGCTGTACCGATCCTTGTCGTCGATCAGATCATATTTGTGGAGCGTGTTGCGATGATCGGTGACTCGGACGCGGGGGTACAGTAGCGACGAAAAGTTGAGGATGGCATTGAGATCGCTCAGCGCAAAGAGATGCGCAAACTTGTCTGGCGAACCAGTGATATGCAGCGGGCGCTTACCATAGGCCTCGCTAAAAAAGCGTGGCGTTGGCATATCGCCCAGCAGGAACTGAAGGAGGGAATTGGTTTCTTCACTCATGGCATTACCAAACCGGGCCGTGTAATTAACGATACACGTCGTGCGCGCAGATGCGCGATCTGTGTTGGCGGAATCCGGTCTTCGATGTAGCTGATATCTAGTTCGCGCAGATTCTGAATGGAAAAGACCCACTCAGGCAAACACGAGATCTGCGTTCTGGCCAAGCCAAGAGACTCCAGTGCGGCACACTCACTTAGCGTTTCGGGCAGGGATACGAGCGGATTCGCACCAAGGTTGAGTCGAGAAAGGGCCGAGTGCCCTGCGGGCCAATCAAAGGTAGTCAGTCGATTGCGATAAAGGCTGAGCGACTTAATTCGTGCCACTTCCACAGGCATCGCTGCAAATTCATGAAGATCATTTTTTTGCAGATAGAGATACTCTAGTCCTCGCGGCAGCTGCGTGAGGGGCATCTGCTTGATGCCGTTTGCCGCCAAGCCAAGCCACCGACAAGTGTCCAACTTCGACACAAGTCCATCCCATGAAAAAGCATTACTGCCAAGATCGATTACTTCAGCATGAAGCGTATCCCCCAGATCATCTAGCGCGTCGTCACCGAGACCGGCGTGAGTCATCTTCAGGATGCGTGGAGAGATTACTTGAATATGGCTTGCGATACGCTTCCGAATTGCACGCTCGGCAGGCTTCAAAAGGCTGATTCCGGCGCAGGAGTCGTAGAAGTCAAGCATACGCTTGCGCGCATTCCACTGGGGCGCTCGCGGCAAGAGGCGGGCAATGCAGTTCAATTCGAATACATCGCTAAAGCTCGTCGCATCGGCTAGATTCAAAATCTCGCTAGCCAGGGCGACAGCGGTGAACCGATCGAGCTTGATCTCCAGCATCTCAAAGATGCCGACACCACTGAAAAGACGACTGACTTTGATGCTGAATGGCGTTTCGGGAGTGACGAATTCGTCTGATGCATGACGATCGCCATGCGCGACCACCACAATGGCGCATTCACGATAACTATCGCACGACGCTAGGCGGGCGAGGTGAATGTGTACTTTGTCCGTAAGATCGTTGTCGCCAAAAATCGGCAACAGCAGCACAACAACCGGATAGCTAGCACCATCGCGCGTTGCAAGCTCGTGATCGGACAGTCGACTAAGATGAGGCTTGACGCCCTGAGCGCTCAGGGCCTCGACGAGTAAAGCTTCCCCCTCGGTCTCCCTGGGCAGCCCCGAGACGAGCAGCAGGGATTCATCCATGCGAAATTGCGAGCAGCAGATCAGCTAAAGTCCTTGTCGCAGTGGTCGGCCTCTTTCCACATGCCGAACATGCCTGACAGATCGGACACCGCTTCAGCATCCAGATCACTCAGTTTCAAAACCTCCCGACGCAAGACATTTTCATTAGAAGCGCCGTTCGGCATTACATTGTTATTCAGCTCAATCAATTGCATGGTCATTTCCTTCGTATTGATTATTGACAGCCCTGCGCACGTAGTAGTGCCAACAAGGCAGTTGCGGCATCTCTGCAAGAGTTTGTATCAAAATTACGGGGTTTTGTCGATTTTATGGTGGAGCAGTCCCCCGCCACGGTCATAGAGCTTGTCACCGCGTTACCTTGTTGACTCCCGACGAAGTACCGTCCTTCGCTTCTTTTGATCCCGTCGCCAGATTCTGTGCCAGCGCACCGGCTCTTACGCCTGCCCATCCCAGGGCTGCGACCCAAAACGTCGGCAAAACCAGGAACATCGTCCCCATCACGAAATTCAGGAGCATGTCGCCGAAGGCATTGTTCAGTCCCACCAGCGGGTCGAAGTTGCTGTGCGGCCGGTTCCAGCCGAACCCCCAGCCATAGAGCGCATCGAGGATGGTGCTGTCGACCCAGCGAGCGAGCTGGAACCAGAAATCCACGAAGAACAGCGCGAACTGCACGACGCTCACGGTGATGACCGTCTTCAGGTCATAGGTGCCCACGACCAGCACCAGCGGGATGCAGATGACCAGCGCCATCTTGAGCAAGGCCAGCACCATGGGCAACGCCTGGCGCACGACGTCCATGGCGGGGAACGCGGCGATCGCCCCCACGGCCATCCCGACATCGCCTGCCGCGCGCGTCACGATGTTCGGCAAGGTCTTGTCGATCTGGCCGCCGTAGTCGGTATAGACCGCACCCTGGTTGAGCTTCTGCTGCCGCGGCGAGGCAATCGCGCGGATCACGGAATCGTCCACTTCGGCGCGGCTCAGGAACCCGGCCCAGCCCGCCAGCCGATTCAACAGGCTCGGGTCCACCTGCCCCAGCAGCCGCGCGCGCAGGCCGTTGCTGCCATCGGCCCACCACTGCCTGCAGTTAGGGTAGCCGCCACCGCTGGCCACCTGCGCAAGCCCCGCATCGCGGGTGCTGTCGTAGGGCCAGTCGTCGCGCGGCGTGCTGGAGCGGTAGGTGTCGTAGTAACCGCCCGTGTCCGTGAAGAAGCGCGAACCGATCCAGGTCACGTCGTGCATCTGCGTCTCATCGAGGTCCGGGCGCTGCATGAACAGTTTGGCGCGCGCCGGCCCGTAGCAGTCGCGCGAGAAATCCGCCACATCCTGAGCCAGCACCGGATCGTCGATGCGCGTGGCGTCGATCTCCATGCGCATCTGCCGCAGGTCGGTGCCGCACGGGATCGCGGCCACCGAGGCCCCCGTGACGGCGCGCGAGAGCGCATGCATGAAACCCCACCAGACCGGCACCTTGGCACTCTGGTTGTTGATGGTGCTGAAGGACTGCGACCAGCCGGTGTCCGTGGGCTGCGGCACGCTGACCTGGCACTGGGCCGAACGCGAGTTGTCGTACCGGATGGTGTTGAGATCCACGTCGATGAACGGGATGCCGGCGAACATCACCACCACGATGGCGACGAACACCCGGTTCTCGATGCGCGCTGCCGAGAGCACGCCCTTGTTGCCTTCGTCGGCGCCTTCCGCGCGCGCCTTCAGCCATTCCTGCACGATGATCGCCACAAACGGCAGCGCGAAGACGCCGCTGGACACCAGCACCGCCCAGATGCCGTTATGGACGATCCAGGACACGAGGGTGAGGTAGTACTCCAGGTAGTCAGTGGTGAAAAGAGTCATGGCCCGAATCTCCCCTCAGCCCTGCATCAGCAGGCTGGCTTCCAGCGCCACGATGGCGACGACGCCGGCGATCTCGCTGCGCAGCAGGCGGCGTCGTGCCTGAACCTCTGTTCCGTTTTGCGCCTCGCGCGCCAGCAGCCGACGCCGCATCCAGACCCAGCCATAGGCCGTCGCGCCGTACAGGCACAACCGCCACACCAGAAAGTAGCCCGCGGCCGCCATCAGCCACCGCTCCCAGCCGCCAACGCTGCCGACGAGATAGATCCCGGCGATGTTGGCACCCAGGGCCGCAGCGACGATCGCCACCGTCCACAGCAGCGCCTTCACCGCGCGGCGGCTGAACAACCCGTGCTGACGCAGCCAGGTTGCGCGCATCGGGCTCATGGCGTGCCTCCGGGATTGCCCTTCTGGAGCCGGTCGAGGCGATCGGGCACCGGATCACCTTCGTAGATTCCGCGCGAGCCGGCCGCACGCGTGCCGTGGCGCTGGATGATGGCCATCGGCGAGTTGTTCGCCAGCTCGCGGCGCAGTTCCAGTTCGGTCTTGAGGTTGCGGATCTCCTGGTCGAGCGTGTCGCTTTCGTGGTTCACCGCCGCGACCGCCAGCTGGTTCGCCGCCACGTTGGGTTCCTTCTTGCCGGTCAGCAGCGTGCGCTGGAGCAGCAACGCCTTCTCCAACACCGACGACAGCGCCACCTCCGATGCCAGGCGCCGCGCCAGCAGCTCCTTGTCCGGTTCGTCACGCAGCGCCTCGATCACGCCCCGCGTGATGGGCAGCGAGGTGCTGCCGGCCGCACGCAAGTGCTCGAACGTCGTGTTGCGCGCCCCCGAAACCAGTTCCTGCAGGGCTTCCAGCTTGGTCTCGTACTCTTCCTGGATCAGCGGCGTCAGTCCGACGCCGGGCACCGTCTCGGTCTTGGTGCAGGCATCGCAGGTGCGCTGCACCTGTTCCCCAAGCACCCGTGTCGCCCATTCAGTGGCCTGCTGCGGCGACGTCCAGGTCTGGCAGGACAGGCTCGCGCAACTGTTGGGCGAGATGGCGGACGTGTCGGTCACGCCGCGGCCGTTGACCAGGTTGTAGCCCGCGCGGGTCACGTCGCCAACCACCCGGACGGCAGGCTGTCCCGCGCCACCGGCATTGCTGCCGCCCACCCAGGGCACGCCGTCGTTGCCGCGGCGCGTTTCGGCCTGTTCGATCGCAGAGACGGCATCCGTGCTCAACACCGCATCGCGCAGCGCCATGCCTTCGGCCACCTGGCTCCAGCCAAGCTGGCCACCCGCCGTGTCGGCCATCTTTTCGGCCATCGCGCGGCATGTTAGCTTCGAGCGATCAAAGTCCAGCCGCGCCTGCAGCACACCATTGGTCAGCAGGTTGTACAGGCCCGGATCAGCGCGCTGGATGATCAGCGCAGGCAGCGACGCCACGGCACTGGTGGCACTCTGGATCACGTTGCTCATGATCTGCTGGAAGCCATTCGTGATGCCGTTGAGCTGGTTGCGCAGCGTCGTCTGGATACTCATGTCGCCGCAGATCAGATTGCTGTTCCAGCCTACGCCGACACCAATCGAGTGCATGCCGGCCGCACGCCCCATGGACACCGCACTGCCTCCACCAATGGAGTACATGACCTCATCGCCGAGGACTGTGCCGCTGGTCTGGTAGCTGGGCTGTGCCCACACAAGCCCGCTGCTCAGAGCAAGCGCGACGGCCATCACCGAGGGGCGCAGCAGGCGGCATGCCTTGCTGGGAAGGTTCATCAGTTCGGGACGCTTCATCGCTGTACCCCTATTGGAAATCGACGCTGCCGAGGAACACCTGACCGCGGCGTTGGCAACACGCATAGGGCCGCCACAACGCCCAGGCGTAGTCGCCTTGCTGGGCCTGCGTCAGGAAGCCACTGCGTGGGAATACCGTGCAGGACGAGGACAGGACGGGCGTGAGTTCTTGCCACTTGCCGGTCGAGGCATCGCCCTCCATCAGCGCACCGGCAGGCCAGTAGCCGGGCCGCGAGTTCGCCAGCAGCGGCTGGTAGACATGGATCTGCCCGCGTCGCGTGACGACATCGCCCGCGCGCTGTGCCACGACCGCGCCAGCCTTGTGGTCGTCAACCTGGTGCAGGAAGCCGCCGCGCGGATAGACGTTCCCCCACAGGTTGAGCCTGGTGCGCGCACCGATCTCGCGCAGGCCGGGGATCAAGGCCTCCGGGTAGACCATCTCGGGCACGTTGTAGCGCCAGGCCAGCGTATCCAGGGTGCTGAGCAGATACGGCATGAACGCCGTTCCCGCACCCTCGCAGAAGTAGCCCGATGACGACGCAAACTGGTTGAACACCTCGCCACCGGGATGGCCGATGACGTCCGCGTTCTTGAACTTGGCGAGATTGTTCTCGTGGTCTTCGTTGGTGGTGCCATCGCCACCGGCTTGGGCCGATGGGTTGGGCATGCTCATGGCACGCACTTCCAGCCACGGGTTCTCGCCCGTGTTGCTGTAGCTGGAGACGACCGCATCGGGTACGTAGTGCCGCACCTTGACGGATGTACGCACGGTGCAGCCTGTCCAGGTGCAGTAGAGCCAGTAGCAGATGCCGACCACCCGATACTCCAGGCAATCGGGCGACGCCACCGAGCCGACAATGGTTGCGGTATTGATGGCGTAACTTCCTGTGGCGCTGAAGAGCAGCAGCGAGGCCACCGCGACGCGCAGGCGGCGCATCAGATCGAAGGGACGGGTCACGGCTGATTCCTCCGATGCTGCTCGATGCGCGCGACAGCGCGGGCCACGTCCGGCTCGCCATAGACCACGTAGCGCTGATCCACCACGACCGCCGGGATGCTGGTGATCCCCAGACTCCATGCGTCGGTGACACCCTGGTAGGCAGAAGCGATGCGACGCTGTAGACCCGCGCCGCCGTCGTTGATCCGGCGCTTGACGATGGCTGCTGCCTGCTCGGGATCAGCCGGCAGTTGCGCAGATAGGTCCGCTTCAAGCCGGGGCGCTTCGTCCAGCTCGATCAGCCGCTCGCCACCCATGGTCTTGACCGGATGGTGGCTGTCGGTGACCACAACCACGTCGGCGGCAAAAGTGGATGGACTGAAAACAGCCAGGGCCGCCAGCAGCGCAACGGCAAGGCCAAGGGTTCGCCAGCCCGACGCGAACCTGGAGAAAGATGCTGGCATGACGTGCGCCCCGGAAGTGGATCAGGGTCATAGTCAAACGCGAAGCCGATGCGATTCCAACAAACAATGCGCATCGTGGACTGCCCGCATACCTGCTTGTCTCACCCTCATGAAAAAGCGGAGGTCGAAGCCTCCGCGTGGATCAAGGAGCCGATGCCGTCGCTACAGCACGCCGGACTCCGCGAACGAGTACGGCGTACCTTGACCGACGATGATGTGGTCCAACACGCGTACGTCGATGAGCGCCAACGCTGCCTTCAGTCGGTCTGTCAGAACGCGATCTGCGCTCGACGGTTCAGTGCATCCCGAGGGGTGTTGGTGCGAAAGAATCACCGCGCCCGCATTCAACTCCAATGCCCGCTGCACGACAACACGCGGATAAACCGCAGTCGAATCGAGCGTGCCTTTGAACATCGGCTCGTAGGCCAGGGCCCGGTGCTGGCTGTCCATGAACACAATGGCGAACACTTCGTTTGGCTCGGCGACGAGTTTCAGGCGGAGGTAGTCCTTCACCGCCTGAGGCTGGTCAAGAAGCGGTCCAGCCTTGAAAACACGTTGCTCCAGCAGCGCGATGGCTTGCCGGATGATCCAATCATCAGATTGGGACGATGGGGAAAAATGTGGCTCCACGCAGGAGTCATTGACGATGAGAGACATGGCGAACCTCCAAAATGTGAACGGAGGACGCCACCCAGGGAGGGCAAGCCCTCCTGCGAATGGAAACAGCGGAACAAGTTGCATCCACCACCGCGCAGCGATGGTTGTTCGCCGCCGGGATGCGAAGCGAACGGGTAGCGGTCAGCGCGGCAAGCCGCGCCGTAGCCTCCAAGACCGAGGGCTACCTGGGCATGTCGCCGACAACGTCGGCAGGCATTTCGGATGTGGGAGTGGCGGGCGTGATGGCCGCGTCGCTGGCCGTTTCCTCGGCAGCCAGCATGTCCATGGCCGACAGAAAGGCATCGCCCTCGATCGGCCCCTGCAGCAGGATCGCCCGGCCTGTCTGCCGATCCTGCAGACGCAGCGATGGTGTGGCGGTCACGCCGCTGTTCGTGGCTTCTGTGGCCTGTGCACGGACGAACGCATCCGGCCGCTCGCTCTCGATGCACTGTTCGATGGCTGACGTGGCGCCGGGATAGCGCAGGCCATCGGGCACGCCCTGGCCTCCGCTGCGCGTGTGCGCATAGACCCATTCAATGGACTGCCAGAACGCGGCATGCCCGCCTGCTTCGGCGACGCATTCCGCCAGGCGAGCCCCGGCTGACGCAGCCGGTTCGTGCGCGGCCAGCGGCTGGTGGTGCCATTGCATCGCCACGTCCGTGTTGTCGCCCACCCAGCGCTTGAGCAGCGGAAAGTAGTCCCGGCAAAACGGACATTCGAGGTCCGCGTAGAACGTCAGCACGAAACGGCTCTCCGGGTTGCCCATCTGCCAGGGCGGCCCGGCCACCTCAGCCATGCTGACCGGTGCGGGAGACTTCGACGGCGACTCTCCGGGCGAGCGCGACACGAGCCAAACCAACAGCAGCACAACCAGCGCAGCGGCCAGTACCCAGGGCCACAGAGGCCGCGAGCGCTTGCGGCGGAACGCCTGCACCTGCATGGGAATGGCGGGACGTTTCTGTTCCATGGCGTTCTCCGGCTGCTACTGCGGCAGGTCTAGGGCCGGGGACTCGATGCCCCGTGCCTGATCAATCTTTTGTGCGACCTTGAACGCCGCCTCCAGCTCACCGACGCCGAACTGCTGCATGAGCTGGTAGCGCTCAGCCTTCTCCTCGGGCTCGGTTTGCGCCAGCGCGAGATACAGGCTGGGCGGCACGGCACGGAACAGCACCTCCATGCTCTTGGACAGAATCACGCCCTCGGTGAACTTCCCTGCCTCTTTGCGCGCGGACAGCATCAGCGCCTTCTGCGCAGGCGAGAGTTCGCGGAACCGCGCGATCTTCTCCACCTCGTCCGGCGGCATCGACAGGCAGATCCACCACTCGATCATGTTGAGCATGGGCTCCGCGGCGCGCGGCAGATCGTCAATGTTTTGCGTGGCGAGCCAGAACCAGGCGCCCAATTTGCGCCACATTTTGGTAATTTTCACGACATAGGGAGCGAGCAGTGGGTTCTTGGTGATGATGTGACCTTCGTCGGTCACGTTGATGATCGGACGGCCCAGGTACTGGTCGCGTTCGGCGATGTTGTTCACCGTGCTGATGAGGCTGATGTAGGCGATGGAGAGCTGCGCGTTGTAGCCCTCGCGGGCATAGGTCGCCAGATCGACCAGGGTGATGTCGGCCTCGGGCCACGGTGTGCCGTCGCGATCGAACATCTCGCCATCGCTGCCCTGGCAGAACATATCCATCGCGTCCCCCATCTCCATCAGGCGCACGCGGCGCATCTCGGGCAGCGTCGAGTCCTGCCCGCGCGCGCGCAATGCATTGCGCACATCGCGCGTGAGCACGGTGCGCTTCTCGGCCACGCAGTGCTCGGCGGCATCCAGGATGCACTGGCGGATCAGCGAGCGATCCGCTCGCGTCATCCTTGCTTCCTCCTTGTCCTCGCCGCCGGTGATCATCAGTCGCGCGGTGATCTCCAGTTCGCCCAACACGTCGCGCTGCTCGTCCGCTTCCATAGCTGCGACATCCGGCGGTAGGTCTTCGTCGAGCGCATCGGCGTCGAGCGTCTGTACATCGCTCGGCGTTTCGATCAGCCTGCGCGCGTCGGCGAACGGTGCCAGGGTCACGCCCGAGCCGGGCGCCAGCTTCACGCGGTTCACGGTCAGGCCCAAGCGCTTCGCGAAATCGCTGAACAAGCCGAAGCTGTTGCCTGCCTCCACGATGAACAGACGTGGTCGGTAGATCGCCATGACCTGGTTCAGCAGATTGTTGAGCGTGGCGCTCTTGCCCGACCCGGTGGGGCCGAACAGGAACAGGTGGGCATTCATCTGCCTGTCCAACCGGTTCAACGGGTCGAAGGTGATCGGCCCGCCTCCGCGATTGAACATCGTGATGCCCGGGTGCCCCGTGCCCTGGGCGCGGCCCCACACCGGCGACAGGTTCGCCGCGTGCTGGGCGAACATCAGTTGCGTGTACCAGCGGCGCCGGTCCTTGCCGGGGTTGTAGCAGCACGGCAGCCAGCGCAGGTAGCTGTTGAGCGGTGCAACCTCGTCGTCCTCGCGCACCGGCTGCAGCCCGGCGTTGAGCATCACGTTCGCGAGATCCAGCCCGCGCCGGTCCAGCTCCGCCTCGTCGCGCCCGCGCAGGTAGAACGCCAGCGTGCCCCGATAGAGCTTGTGTGCGCTGCCGATCAGCGAGCGCGCCTCGTGCACGTCCTTGAGCGTCTGCTCCGACGCCAGCGTCTCGCCCACTGCTTTCCTCGCCAGGTGATTGAGGTCCGATTCGAGGACGTCCTGCGGCGTGGCGACCATCGTGAGGCACATCAGCGTGTCCTCGGGCATCTGGTCGAACAGCGTGTTGATCGCGTCGCCCTTGCGGGTCTCGCCGGTCAGATGCCCGGTGCCGGGCGGCATGCGCAGCCGGTCGGTGATCAGCACGCGATGCGGCATGCCGTCGAAGTACCAGGCCCCTTGCGCTACGTCGGAGCGCGGCTGGCCGAAGAATAGCCGCTGGCTGAAATCCCGCCCGCTCGCCAACTCGATCTCGCCGGCCTCATTCTCGTCCGGGTAGCGCGCCAGCGAGTAAAATCGCTCCCGGTCCTCCGCCCCAGGACCGAGCAGTGTGGGGCGCGGGTTGAACCATCGCAGCAGCCAGTCGTGAACGTCCGCTGCAACCATGCGCCGGGCCTGGATGCCGGCATTCGCCAGCCCGCCGCACAGGCGATCGCAAACGATGCCCAGCATCTGCTCGGGTGTCTGGCCTCGGCGGTTTGCCTGTCCCTGACCGCTCGCGCGGCGGTACACCACCATGCGCACGCGCCGCGTCTGGCCGCGCCAGCGCAGCCGCGTGACCACCGTGTCCTCGAACAGGCCACCGGGCTTGGCCACAGCGCGCAGGTGGTGGCCGAAGAAGCGCAGGTAAAACTCGGTGAACGCCGAGCCGCGCGCACGTGGCTGCACGTAGTCGCGCAGCGTCTGCATGTACTGGTCGAAGCTCGGTTCGTCCTGGGCATAGAGCTGGAGCACCCACGGGTTCTCATCCAGTTCATCGAAACTGTCCTGAAGCGCGTTTTCCAGGGCGTCGCGGGCATGGGCGAGCCAGCCAGGCTCCCGGCCCTCGGTGCCCAGCGGCACCAGCTCGTAGAACGCCGCCACCGATTGGCCGTCCTCCAGGAGCATCGATTTCGACTCGGGCATGAACTCCACCCAGGGCAGCAGTTCCACGAAGGACGGGGCGACGTCGTACAGCGCCTGCTCGTCGGCCACGGTCGCCGGCCTGCGGCCCTGGACCGCGGCGCCGGGTTCGGGGATGCCGACCTGCTGCAAGGCCTCGACGTGGCGTTGCCAGCCGTCCGGCTGCTCATCATCACCAGCGCCGGATGCGGCCAGCTTCGGCCAGGGAAGTTTCCACCGCATCAGTAGTCCTCCACGCGCTCGCCCGGCATCGCGTACTGCACGCGCTGGTACAGCGGGAAGACCGTCGTATAGCCCGGCACCGGCACGGGATCGGTGCCGGCCAGGTGCGGGTACACGTACATCACGAGATCGGGATTGGGCAGGCGCTGGAACTGGCGATGGACCTCGTTGCGGGCGGTGCGCGTGTAGCGCATCTGCTCGGCCGGCGCGGCCTGCACGTCCACATCGGTCAGCGGCCGACGCAGGCTCTGGCGCGCATCGAGCAGTTGGCGGCCGGCATTCCGTCCGGCTGCGCCACCGCCGTCGCCGGCCTCCTGCTGCCAGATGTCCATCATCGTGCGGTCCCCGTGGGTCAGCAGCTTTTCCTTGCTGGTGGCGCAGCCGCCAAGCACCGCGACGGAGAGGGCCAGCGCCAGGCCACGGGCCAGGTTAGTCAAGTTCGAGAGCATGGCTTTCTCCTGCGCGGTGATCGACCTTGCGGCCTTCGGGATCGAAGTCGATGGCGAGCGGCTTTTCGAGGTGGACGGCGATCTTCGCGCCGGGCTGGACATAGACCGCGGCGAAGGCCTGGCCGTAGAGCTTGTTGACCCAGTTCGACATGTCCCGGACGCCCCCCGCCAGAATCTGGCCGACCGCTTCCTGGCCGCTGATGCCCACGGTGCCGATGGTGCCGTCCGAGCCGACATAGGACATGCGCCCGCTGTCGCTTTCGATGAG
Source organism: Diaphorobacter caeni (assembly GCF_015354245.1). Taxonomy (GTDB): domain Bacteria; phylum Pseudomonadota; class Gammaproteobacteria; order Burkholderiales; family Burkholderiaceae_C; genus Diaphorobacter_A; species Diaphorobacter_A caeni. The sequence goes on along the minus strand of NZ_JADKYZ010000003.1, from coordinate 28,753 downwards.
CGATGCCACACCGGCACCGGCCGCCGTAATCAGGGCCTGCGAGCCGAGGTACTGCTGGGCATTGCTGCGCCGCTCGCCGCTGACGCATGGAATGCCGTAAGGATCGCTGATCCAGCCCAGGCCCCCACTGTGCGAGTTCTGCTGCTGGCTGTTCTGCTGGTTGCCTTCGCTGTCCTCGGGGATGGTGCGGATCGTGCCGTCGTGAAAGACGAAGGTGATGCTGCGCACCTGGCCGCGCACGCACGAGAGCGTCCAGTCGCCCGAGGCGGTGCCGGAGAACACGGCGCCGGCCACGTCGGGAATGTCGATGCCATTCGCGGTGAGGTTGTCGGGGCCGACCAGCACCTTAAACGGATACGGGTCATTCACCGTGCCGTCGATCGGCACGCGGCCGATCAGCGCCGTCATCGCGACCGACCCCATCAGCGTCGAGTTGGTCGGTACGGTATAGACGGCCTTGGCGCTCTTGACACCAGCGGCGCGAGAGCCGGTGCTCGCCACGGTTTCCACCGTCGCTTCCAGCGCGCTCTGCGCGGGACCGAAGCTCGTCGGAAAGTTCATCCCGCTGCCTGTGCCGCGACTGCCATTGCGCCCATCGGACGGCTTCGCGTCGTCCGGCTCGACCCAACGCGTGCCGCCCTCCATCCCGGCCTCGTCGCCGTCGCGCAGGCCCAGACCCACGGGCAAGTCGGCATGGCCGCCGCGACCGCCGATGCCGTCAAGGCGCCGCTGCAGGTCGGCCAGCAGCCCTTCGGTCTGCTGGCGCTCGCTGGCCACGTGCTGCTGGTCGCGGCGCAGGTTGGAGCGTTCGGACTCCAGCGCTGAACTGATGCGCTGGTCGATGGCGTTCTCGCGCTGGCGCAGGCGCTGGTTCTCTTCGCGCTGGGACCGGTTGTCCGAGAGCGCGGTCTGAAGCTCGGTGCGCAACTGCTTCACCTGCGCCACCAGGGTCGCCACCGTGTCCCGGGGGGTATCGCCCTCGATGCCCAGCGCCTTCATCTCCTCGGGCGTGAGCTGGGCACCGGCATCGGCGGCGGGTGGTGCCGAGGTGCTGCCACCTGAGAACAGCCGGATGGCGACGAACAGCACCAGCAGGGCCACGGGGATCATCAGCCACTTCAGGAGTCCGTTACTGCGCATGGCGAGCCTCCTTGCCATCCACCGCCTCGCTGTCCCGTACATCGAATTGCGCATGCGGCAGATGCACAGCCGGATCGAAGCGGTGGATGGCCGGCAGCAGCGACTGTGCGAGTCCGCGCCCGCGCGTCACCAGGTACAGGACAGTGGTGTCCTCGGGCGTGCCGCGCGGGCCGAGGGCCTCGTGCTGGAAGGTGGCCGTGAGGAATTCGCCTTGCAGCACGCGGGGATCGAGGGTGATCCAGCCGCTGCTGCCGTTGGTGAGACACACGGCGGTGACCCACTGGTCTTCCAGCCGCCACGATGCGAGCGCGACCGCACGCACCGGCAGTGTCGGCATCAGTGTGCCCAAGTCCAGGTCGCGGCGCAGATTGACCCGCATGACGCCCGGCAGCGGATCGACCGTGCGCAGCGGTGCGTAGAGATTCTGCGCGGCGAAGCGCGTCAGCACGACCGGCACCGGGGTTTCACGCCGCGCTGCCCGCGCGTTCGCCTGCCCCTGGGTGCGCGTCGGGGCCGCATCGGCACCTTCCGGCCGATCCCCATAGCGTGCCGAGGTGCGATTGCCCTCGACGATACGCACCGGCTCCAGCTCGACTTCGCCGTCCCTGGCCGGCTCGGCGGCGATGTCCAGCAGGATCAATGCGCCCGTGTCGGCGTCTTGCAGTTGCAGTCGCGTGGGTTCGATCGGCTCACTGGCTCGCAGGTACACCGCGCCGCCCGCGCTCTGCACGCGCAGGCGTTCGCCCACGCCGGCAGGCACGCCCACGCGGACGTTCCGGTCGATGAACACGATGCGTTCCTGGCCCACCTTCAGCGGCACCGCTAGCGGCATGCGTTCCCAGCGCAGGACCTCCACCGCATGGGCAACAGGTGCTGTGACCACGACCAGCAGCCCCAGCAATGCGAGTACAGGGTGCTTCATGGGGTTTCTCCTTGGGGCGCTTGCGGCGCCAGACCACCGGGTGCCGGGCGTGTCGGTTCCGGCGAGCCGATGCGCTGTGGCGCGCCCTCATAGCAGTCCAGCAGCAAGCCGAACGGGTTGCGGGCGGGATCGATGTCCACGCGCGTGACCTTGATTGGGTAACGCACCAGGGCGCGCTTGACCTGCTCCGCGCCGTAGTACTCATCGGCGCTGATGTCCAGCGTCACCACCCAGTCGCGATCGGACACCACACGCACGCGCGCGGTGGGGTCATCACCGTAGCCGCGGCCGGGGATCTCGTAGATGCCGCGCACGCGCTGCCGCAGCTCGCCCGTGCTGCGCCGATAGTCGTAGTCAGCCCGCAGGAAGGCTTGGCAGGACGGCGTGAGGTAGGCCGACAGCGCGTACAGGTTGCGCGGGTAGTCCTCCTCGCCATTCGTCGGCCAGCGGTTGAGTTGCTGGAACACATAGAAAGTGAAGGCATAGACCGATTCGGGCGGTACCTCCCACCACTTGCGGGTACTGCCGGAGCGCAGATCCGGCGGGACGTGGACCGTCAGGTCGCGAGGCGCGCTCCACCAGCCACCGCCCATCACCAGCGCGACGATGACCAGAGCGCCAGCGCCCAGGCGCAAGGTCTTGATGTGCGCCTGCAGGTGGGTGATCTCGTTCTTGAAACGGCTCATCGGGTGCCCCTGCGTGTGGTCCAGAAGCCCGAGCGCGAAATCAGCACATGGCCGCCCACCCAGCCCGCCATCAGCGGATGGCGTGTCGCGATGCGCCACTGAAGCTGGCGATACAGCCAAGTATCGGGGCGACCGCGCTTGAGCCGGCGCAGAATGCCGCCGCCTACGAACACGCCGAAGGCCACGCCCAGGACAACGAACGTAGGCGCGATCGCAATCGTGCGGAACACCCATGACAGCGGCGCGCCGACCAGCAGGCCGGCGCTGCCGGACAGGCCGCAGCAGACCCACAGCTCGTCCGCCGTGAGGCCGCGCACGACCACCGGGTGGCGGTTGAGCCGGTGCGGCAGGAACGTGACCGTACCGTCCGCACGGATGTGCTGGTGCTCGGACATGGCCAGCACCTGCTTACAGGATGCCGGTGGCTTCGGTGAGCAGCCAGATGCCGATCACGAGCAGCACGGCGCCGATGGCAACGGTGAGGCCGAACTGTCCCCAGGTCTTGCGGCCGGTGTGGATTTCCGCGTAGGTCCCATAGGCGTGGTAGCAGACACCGATGAACATGGAGGCCACCACCAGCAGGGCCACGAGCATGATGATGTCGTAGCCGTAGTTGCGGATCGTCTCCATGATGCCGCTGCCGGTGCCGCGGGTCGGGTTCTCGATCGTCGGCAGACCCTGCGCGAACGAGAGCGCGGGCAGCATGGCGGCACCCAGGGCCACGGTGGCACGCTGGGCAAGGCGGGAGGTGAGGATACGATGTTGCATGGTCAGTCCTTTCAGATCAGGAGAGGAGGAAGAAACTCAGCACGAGGTACATCGCGACGAAGCGGATGCAGACGCCGAGGAACTGGCGCTGGTTGAGGCGGTTCTCCGTCCAGCCGACATACGCTGTGCGGATGGCCCACACGCCCCACACGAGCAGGACGGCGAAGACGGTGCCGACCAGCACGACCGCCATCGCGCTGGGCGAGACGCCGCTGTTGGCCTGGAATGCGGAGAGCTGCGCGCCGTTCATGGCTTGCCCTCCGTGGTCGTCGTCGGCTCGGCGACCCGCTCGGTGCGGTAGTCGCCGGCCAGTTCGGAGGGGTCGCGCGGCTGGGCGCGCGACGGCGTGAGATGGCCCTGGATGCCGGCGCGCACGCGCGCCAGATCAGCCAGAAGCCTCGGGTAGTCGAAGTGGTAGCGCTCGACCGGTGTGATGGGGGCATGCGCGGCGCTGTGCGCGACGCTGCGCTCCAGCGCGTCGAGCTGGCGCAGCGCCGCAGTCAATTCCTGCCGCTGTACCGGCGTTTCGGCACGGGCCATCGGCGACTGGCCCAGCAGGAGGGCCGTCACCAGAACAAGGGGAAGAAGGGGCACGCCGCGATGCGCGGCGCGCAGCCAGATCGAAGCCACCATCGCGCCATTCCTGTGTGATCAGCAATGGCTTGATCGTGGACATCAGGGCGACTTCAGGCCGCAAACAATAGGAATCCAAGCATCACCGGATTCATACGTTAAATAGCTTCACACGGCACTTTCGATGTGTCCAAAGATCTTGCGTGTAGCGCTTGATAGAGCACTACCTAGATTGTTTCTGCGGGTTACAATTTTCAAGGAAAACGTCAGAGCGGCACGTAGTGCCGTAAAGGGGGACATATGCCGATTACTCTGACAGCATTTACTGTTCAGAAAGAATGGGAGGGCTGTACGTGGAGCGTGCCCTCCGTTGACGAGCTTGCAAACGCCATCGCCATTATCGCGGTAGGCCAAGCCCTTCATGTCGCTAACATCTTGCACGCTGCAGGCTTGGCTGCAAAACCCACCACCAAAGGCGCGGTCAAGGGGGCGATCAAGCTCCTTACCTCATCTGGCAATATCGCGCACCGGGATGGCTGGATGTTCCAGGTCATGTCCTGGCTTGCTGCCCAGTTGCGCACCCCGGGTGCGCTGATGAACACCCCTCACATGATTCATGCCCACAAGGGCTTGGATGGGTTGCAGGTGTCCATCGACGGAGCCGAGAAGGTCACTGCCGTCGTACTCTTCGAGGATAAGGCGACGGAAAACCCTCGGTCTATGGTGACCAGCAAGGTGTGGCCTGAATTCATGGAGTTCGAAACTGGCGAAAACGAGCACCTTGTTGCTGCCGAGGTGACTCTGCTCCTCAAGAGCTCTGGGCACTCTGACCCCCAGCATGCGGTAGCTGACATTATGTGGAAGCAGGCCCGTCGCTACCGCTTGAGCATCACGGACGGGCAGAGTACGGATCAGTCACAGGCCAAGCTGTTCAAGGGGTACGAGAAAAATGTTCCTGGCGGGGTGGAGCGGCGGCGCGCTGAAGTTTTTGAAGTGATGGGCCTTCGCAAATGGATGGATGACTTGGCGAAGGTGGCCATTAAGAAGGCTGAGTCTTTGGCAACTACTGACTGAGAGCGACGCGTGTTTGATGACCCCACCTCCGAGCTCATCCGATCTGCCCCAGAACTGTCTGGCTTAGATCCCGACTCATTGCCCAAGGCTCTTACCAAGGCCTTCGCCGAAATCGTTGCAGTACGGCTGCGCCTCCGAAAGATGGCGAACGGGGCGTCCAACGCCGCTGATCTGCTGGAGGCGCTACGACCTGAGCTTGAGCGGCTCCGGAAGATTGCATTTACCCAAGAAGCCATCGCTTCCGTAAATCCTGAAGGATCTCAACGACGTGGTGCGGCCTTTTTGGCAGCGACGGCGCATTATGTGACCCTGCAAGCGCAGCGGCTGGCGGCCCCGGATGAGCGAGACGATTATGGTCCGCTTACGGTCGGCGGAATTGCGCCGGAGGTCTCAGCGACGCTTCTATTCCTTGCTGCCGGCGCTAGTCCGGACGCCGCCGAGATGTCGCTCCAAATTCATCTTCCTGATGGCTTGCCGCAAGTCGAGCGGAGGCTCTTGCAGGACATCAAACGGCTTGCAACGGGCGATCTTGCCGCACTGCTTGCAGACTCGAACGTTCCTGAACCGCCATCCTTGGATAGTCATTTGACGATGGCCGAGGTTGGAGCGAGTGCGCTTTACCTAATGTTGCAGCGGTGCGTTCAGAGCATCGCGGCTGAGGTGCTCGGACGACCCGGATATCAGCCGTCACTACCCGAGCTTGAGCGTGTTGAAGCCATCTGCACGCAGCCGGTTGTGCAGTTCCAAGATCGACTTGGCAATAGCGGATTCCCTGGTCCTCGCCACTTGGCGTCTTTGTTGAGGGCCGTAGGTCGTGAGCTTCCAGCCGACAGTTTGGCCCGTCTGCCGGCGCCGCCTGACGTCAGCGCCTCTCTTTGGATTTCGGGCTTAACACTCATTGCTAATACCCGGCCGTATCTTTGGATAAATCACCGGAGCGCTGTTGCGCAGGGGTATCTCACCCCTGGTGTTTCGGCTGCTATCAGCTTTCCCACGGGGGCCGGGAAATCCACACTATCCGAGCTCAAGATTCTCTCGAACCTATGTCAAGGGAAGGACACTATCTTTCTGGCGCCGACATTGGCGCTAGTTGACCAGACCGCGCGCGCACTCCAGAAGACCTTTCCTGACGCGCGGCTGAGCCGTGAGCGGGGGAATGACAACCCCTTCGACTTTGACGTAAGCGATCGTCTTCCGCCGATATCGGTGATGACGCCAGAGCGCTGCTTGGCGTTGATGGGGTTTCAAGAGGAACTTTTCCAGAATGTTGGCTTGCTCGTGTTTGACGAGTGTCACCTGCTACACGCGGGCGTGAACGACCGTAGCCGGCGTGCCGTTGATGCGATGCTATGCATTTTGAACCTCTCTACGCACGCTCCGGATGCGGACTACCTATTGCTTTCGGCCATGATGAGCAACGCTGAGGAGGTGGCAGCTTGGTTGACGGAGCTCACCGGTCGGCAATGTCTATCGCTGAACATGGCATGGAAGCCGACGCGACAAGTGCGTGGCTCAGTGGTTTTTCCGAGCGACCAAATCACTAATTTACACAACAGGCTGTCGGCAAAGCGCCGTGAATTGGTGGCGGCAGGCAAGCGCAAGTCCGGACCGCCAGCTGCGCTAAAGCGCGAACTCAAAGCTCGACCGCTGGGGTTTATTGGACTGAGATTTCGATGGGATTCGATGCGTCGAGACGACTACACGTTGCTTCCACTCTCAGACCACGAAATGCTACTTTCGGTCAGCCCAACAACTTGGAGGCTCACTCCGAATGTGAATAGAGTGGCCGCTGAGCTTGCTGCGCTCTCATCCCGCAGTGAGGGCAGCAAAGCGCTGATCTTCGCCCAGACAGTACCATACGCTATGAGCGCTCAGGAGATAGCAGGCCAGCATCTCGGAGAAGCAAATATTGCCTTCACGGAAGAAGAGCAACATCTGTACGACCTGACGCGGGATGAGTTGGGCGACGACTCGGCGCTCTACATCGACGTTGTCGAAGGCACGCGCGTGCGGTGGGCAAGCCTCTGTCATCACGGACTTCTGCTGCCGACTGAGCGGCAGTTACATGAGTCTCTCTTCAAGCGTCCGGACGGCGTGTCCGTGCTCGTTGCTACATCCACCCTGGCGCAGGGAATGAACCTTCCAAGCCACGTTGTCATCATCGCAGGTGACAGCAAGTTTGATGAGGAGAACAAGCAGTTGGCGCAGATGAAGGCGCATGACCTGCTCAACGCCGCCGGCAGGGCTGGGCGGGCAGGTCAGAGTTCGTATGGTCTCGTGCTAGTTATTCCCAGTAGAGTCATAGAAATCGATGACTCGAATAATCGGGTTGGCAAACATTGGAGGGATCTTCAAGGCATCTTCTCGCAGAGCGATCAATGCTTGGCCATCGAAGACCCGCTGGATGCCATCCTCGACCGTATCCAGGAGCTTGGCGAGCATGCCGGAGGCGATGCGGACTACCTTCTACGTCGGCTCCCTATCTCAACACAGGCCGCAGACGTCGATGGCCCTGCCAAGACGCTTCTAAGCAAGTCATTCGCGGCCTTCAAGCTAAGGAAGCAAGCGCGAGAGAATCTGCTGAACGATCGTATCAATCATGCACTGCGCGCGCGCAGGAAGCTTCAAGAGCTGGATGAAGAGCCCGACTGGGCCGATAAGATGGCCGCCAACTATGGCGCACCATCGGACGTATTGCGCGAACTCAAGGTTCGGCTTGAGAAGTCGCCTCCTTTTGGTCGAACGACGCTGGACTGGTTCACGTGGACTGCAACATGGTTGACCGAACGCCCCACCCTCATCGCACAGATGACTAGGCGCGAGAGCTTGGATGGTTATATGGGCGAACCGTTCAAGTCGATAGAAGGCGATGAGGAGCGAGGCAAGCTCGCCGTAGACGTTGTGCTTGAAGCGCTAAAGGCTTGGGTTGCCGGGCGGACGCTGGCAGAAATTCAGCAGCTGAAGCCCACGACCCAACAGCGGAAGCACTGCGAGCATGCTCGACGGTTCGTCCTGCGGGTACTTCCGGAACTCGCCTATATCTTCTCTCTTCCAGAGCTCGTTCGCCGATACTTGACGGAGGAAGAATTATCTTTGGAGATTGGTGAGCTTGTCTCGGTCGAACTCGAAAAGCTTGGAAACTGTGTTCGCGAGGGGTACGACACAGTTGAGAAGCTTGCGTTGGCGAAGGTTCGAGGCAAGACCGCATCGCGCATTCGCATCCATCGTCAGTGGGACGAGATGGACTGGTGGATGGACCTAAAGGTGCCTGGAGAGACTTGGCAGGAGCTGTTTGAGCGAGTCAAACGGAATACAGAGGAGTACGACGGAGCTTAGCGGAGATCGATGCTTTCATGCGGGGGACGAAATCCGCCGTTCCGTGATTGTTACGAACTGGAGGTCAAGGTTTAGAGGTACTTCTTGAAGCTGCCCGCAGTCAGGCTCACAGCCATTCCCAGCAGGGCGGCGCTCGGCAGCAGGATCAGCAACGGATGCACCGAGATCGGCAGCGCCAGGTAGGTGATCCAGGGCAGCACGGCCAGCGGCATCAGGCTCGCCTTTGCGCGGTGGTAGATGAAGCCGGACTCGCGGCCTGCGCCGAATCGGCGCACATCCCGCCGCACCAGGCCGTCGATCAAGCCGACGAATGCCGCCGTGAAGATCAGCGGTAGCGTGAGCAGCAGCACCAGTAGTCGAACGAGGAACGTCAGCGTCGTGAATGCTGCGGTGATCAGGTAGCTCTCGCTCCAAACATAGACCTGGCTGATGAAGTAGCGGAAGTTCCGCACCCCGCCATGGCTCTCCCCCTGACTGGGCATACGGGCGCGTTCGGCAGTCTGGCTCATGCGTTCCAACAGTCCCGATCGCACGAACACCCATTCATAGCCGGTATCCACCAACTGGTGTGCCGTGCGCCCTGGCTCCTGCACGACCACACTGCGGGTGAAGTGGTTGGACAGGTGCCCCAGCTCGTACTGCAGCATCTGCTGGGAATGCCGCCAGCTTTGATCTTTCCAGAACAAATGCATGCCGACACATTCCATGAGGATCGAGAACAGCAGCGAGACGATCAGTACCCCGAGCAGGCGAAGGGGCAGCGTGACCGTGCCGATGATCAGACCCTGGCGGCGACCTTGCTCCCTTCTCGTGGCGGCGGCGGCATCGCTCATGGTACGGCCTCGTCTCCGGCCACGTCATCCGTGCCGTTGTCGGGAGCGCCGGCGGCGACGACCTCATCGAGCAGGTCCTCGGGCAAGGCCGCCTCCTGCAAGGCTGGGGAACTGGTGAACTCCCACCATTGCGTGGCCTCGCTGTAGCTCTGGCGCATGTAACCAGCGAGCTGTTGCAGATCCTGCGGCATCGCTTCGTCGGGATCAGGCGCTGGCAGTGGCATCCGGACCTTCCAGAGCTGACCGCCCTGCAGCAGCGCGAAGCATTGGCCTTTGGGCAGGCCGACGACGTGGGACGGCTCGATCATCGGTACGCTCGACATGCTGATGCGGTCTTGCGTGTTGCTGGTGAAGTCCGTCGTCCCGCGGATGTCCGAGGCATCGGTCGCGCCGGAGACGATGGTGGTGGTATAGACCTCGACCTTGGGCAATTGACGGGTCAGCAGTTCCGCGGTGGCGGTTTCCCGAACCCGCAGCATGAACAGGTTGTTGAAGTTGCCGATCACCTGGCCGGCCTTCGCGCGATTGCCGATGCGAGCCTCGATGTCCGAGAGCGTCTGCGTGTACGCGGTCACCTGCAGCCCGGCACCGCCGCCCTTGTTGATGAGGGGGATGAACTCGTCGCCCATCAGTTCGTTGAACTCGTCGGCATGGACGTTGATGGGAATGCGCGTGCCAGCCGAAGCCCCCGGCAGGCCGTCGTCGATCCCGTGCTTGTAGATGTGCCCGGCTACCGACACCAGGTCGGAGAACATGGAGTTGCCGACCGCCGCGGCGACTTCAGCATCCGACAGCGCATCCAGGCCGACATAGACCACGGCGCGCTTCCTGATGACTTGCATCCAGTCGAAGATCGGGCGCGCGTCCGACAGGTCGGAGTAATTCGGCGCCAGGAGTTGGGCGATCTTGCCGCTGGTGAGCTTCTCCAGCAATGGCAAGAGGCTGGCAACGATCTTGTCGAAGTAGGTCTTGTCGTAGCGTACCGCCGATCGCAGGCCATCGAGCACCGGGTCGTAGTTGCGCGCTTGGGAAAGGTACTGCTCCAGCGCGATCACGCGCTTCTCGCGCCCGATCATGTTCCTGGGGATGTTCTTCTCGTTGAGCTTGGCCTCGATCTGGACGATCACCTCCCAGGCCTTGGGCTCGGTCTTGGCGAAGTAGTGCTGGGCGTACTCCATGAACAGCGCGTCGATGTTGATGACGTGCCGCTGGATCAGCATGTAGTCCGGGCGCTGCCCCAGTTCCACCAATGCGCGCGCAATGATGTTGACGAAGCGCCATGCGAACTCGCGGAACGCCGCACTGTTGCCCTCGCCGGAGAGTTGCCCGGCAATGCGCGTGGCGACTTCACTGATGCGCCCGAAGCGCCCCACCGCGTTGTAGCGTGCAGAGAACTCGGGCCAGCCGAGGTGAAAGACGTAGAACTCGCCCTCGCGACCTGCGCGCTTGGCTTCGACGTACATGCGTTTCAAGAGATCCGCGTCGCCCTTGGGGTCGATGACGATCACAACCTCATGCTCGCCGTCTGCATTCGTGCGACGGATGTCCTGGGTGACGAACAACTCGGCCAGCCGCGTCTTCCCCACGCGCGTGGTGCCCAGCACCAGCGAATGGCCGACGCGCTCACCCAGTGGCAGGCTGACGTCGACCTCGTCGGGTTCGATGCCGTGCAATCGCGGCAGGCCGCCTACCGGTGGCAGTGGCCGCACGGGGTTCAATGACACATCCCAGCCCGTGAGCCGTACGAGGCGAGACAGTGGAAACGGTGCGAACTCCAGCCGCTCCTCCAGGCGTCGCGCCAGCCGGTATGCCGGTGTCGGCTCGACGTAGCGGCGAAACTCCGGCCGGTACGTCTGCATCAGCCTGTGGGTGTGCTTCTGCTCCCACAGGAAACCGCGCCCCACGAACAGGCGCTGCTGGCTGACCGGCACGTCCCTGCTCGTCATCACGTAGCGCGGCAGGCGCCGGATGTTGCGGCGGTAGCGCAGGATCACCCGCGCATCGCGATAGCGGATCGCGCCATAGGCGCCGAACGCCAGTGCGGCACCGACGCCCATGGCCGGGCTCAGCGCGAGCGACCACGGGGCCACCAGGGACAGGAACGCGGCGCCCGCACATGCCGCGACGGTGTATAGCTCCACCGCTGGGCGCAGCAGGACTTCGACGGGCTGTTTCCCCGACATGGTTTCATTGCTCGATGCCGGTCGCCGTGATCAGCGCCGGGTAGTGCCGCAGGCCCAGGCGCTCGGCCAGGTCATCGCCGGCGACGGGCGCGAGGGGCACGCCCGGAACCAGGACGCGCAGCCGCGCCAGGGCCTGCACGGTCTCGACGTTGACCACCAGGCCGACCGCGCCGCGCTCGCGCAGCGAGGCCGCATGGCGGCGCAGCCAGGCTTGCGATGCCTCATCGTCGCCGACGACCACGAAGGGCCGCAGGCCCGGTGCTTCGATCACCCGCCGGGCGACGGTGCCGGGCGTGAGCTTCGCGCTGCGCACCGGCAGCATCGCTGCCTCGTCAGCGGGGGTGGCGGGAATCTGCGGCATCGGAATGGGAGGCCGCAACGCGCTGTGGGCGCGTGGCTGCAGGTTAAGCGCCTCGTAGTACGGCAGCGCCGAGGCACCGCCGCGCTCCTCGACCACGATCAGCGATTGGGTGGCATGCGCAATCCATGGCAGCGCCGTCAGCACCACAAGCAGGCCCCGCAGGGTCCAGAGCGGTTTCGTCATGGGGTCGTCTCCTGACGCACGGCACGCGCCGTGGCGATTGAGTGCGTGCCCTGCACGCGGGCGAGGTGTCGGGATACGCTGCGTCGATAGCGGGCGGCGGGCTCACCGCCCGCGGGCCGGTGGTAGCGGCCCATGGCCAGCAGCCAGTCTTCACCGGGGGTGTACTGCTCCTTGAGGATCTCGGCGGCGATGGCGAGGTTGCGGTACGGGTCCAACAAGTCGCAGGCATGGGTGTAGCGGTGCGGGTGATAGCCCAGGTTGATCTGGCCCAGGCCCGCGTCGATGCGCGTGTGCGGCGTGGAGCGCATCGCCTGCTGCAAGCCGGCGCAGGCATCGGCACGGGTGGCGAAGCGCCGCGACTGGCCGGCGACATTCAGGGTCCACGGCCATGGGACGATGCGTCCATTGCGTCGCATGCCGCTCTCCTGCAAGGCCACGGCGTAGAGCACCGTCGAGGGAATGCCTGCGCGCTGTGCGGCAAGCTGGTAGGCCGGTGGCGGAACCTCTTGGGCATGGGCGGCGCAGGCGAGCAGGCCCGCAGTGAGCGCCAGTGTGCGCAGCAGCGCCGCTACGGCTGGCGTTGCCATTGGCCGTTCACTTCGCGCACAACCGCAGGCAAATCGCCGGGCAGGCTCAACGACAGCCAGCGGCCGCCGTCGTGGTTGAGCGTGATGCCGCCGCTGCGCACCCGGGCCGGGTCGATCTGGGCGCGCTTGGCCCAGTCGCGGATGCGCGCATCGTCCTGGCGGCTGCCGACCATGTACAGGTCGAACTCGGCACCCGAGGATTGCAGGCGTTGGACGAGTTGCCCGCAAGCCGCGCAGCCGTCCTTGATGAACACCGCCGTGCGACCGCTGCCCCGCGCAGCGGTGGCGCCTGGCCTGTCGTCAGGCAGGTTCACCCGCTGCATGCCGGGGTTCAGGCGCTGCCAGGCCTCGTCGTAGGCGCGCTGGTACGCGAGCAGCTTTTCCACGCGGCGCGCTTCGACTTGCACCTGCAGCTCTGCGTAGCGCCGCCGCTCTTCTACAGTGCGCGCCTCGATGCCCAGGGCGGACAGCGGGTCCAGATTGGGCGAGTAGATGCCCAGCGGCCCGTCCATCAGTTCGCGATAGCGCGCCCATTCCTGCGGTTGCAGGCCCCATTCGCCTGCCACCCGGTCGTCCAGGATGCGGGCGGCCAGCGGGCGCTCCTGGCTCTGCGCGTTGCGGGCGGTGGTTGTGGCGGGCTGTTGTGCCCAGGCGGGCAACTGCATGGAGCCCAGCAGGAACGCGTACAGGATGATTGACGGCTTCATGTGGTGGGCTCCGGTCAAGGAATCGCCACGCGACGGGTTTGGTCGCCGGCCTGGAACACCGCGGCATTGCCCTCGATCGCCTGCAGGCGCCACGGACCCAGCGCATCACCCGGCAGCAGTACCTGGAGCTGATCGGGCGTGAAATCTCCGGTACTCGGGGCGACGGACACGCTGCGCTGACCCGCGCGCAGCTCAGCGCCGACGACACGAAATGGCAGCGGCGGCGGTTCGGACTTGGCGGTGGCCGGTTGGCTCGGGGTGCGCCGCTGGGTAGGCGCCGCTGCACGCGCAGTCGCTTGGCGCACCTTGATCTGCTCGACTTCGGTACGCAGCGCCTGAACGTCCTCGGCGGTGGCATAGCCACCCAGCGCCTGTTCGGCTTGAACGATGCGTGCCTCCAGTGCCTGCCGAGCGTCTTGCAGGCCTGCGGCGGTGGCGGCTGCGGGCTGCTGCAAGGCCCGCGTGGTCTCGGCCAGCCCGGTCACCTGGGCTTCGAGGCGCTGCAACCGGACATCGAGCTGCTGCTGGTCGGCCTGATCGGTCATCGTCTGGTGGCCCAGGATCGCGAAGACACTGAGACCCAGCAGCCAAAGCCAGAGCAGGCTTTGCAACACCACGGCGGCGGTCGGGCGACGGGGAGATGGCGCAGCGTTCATGGCTGGCCTCCCGCAAGCGGGAACGTCTGCACGGACTCGGCAGCAGGCGGTTCGGGCACCGGCTTGGCACTGCTGTCGCGACCAGGGCGCTCGAAGCAGATCTGCCGCGTCCGGTCATCGGCGTGCAGTTCCCAGGCCGGACCGGCCAGGGTGAGCAGCGCATCGCGCAAGGTCATGGGGCCGAGATGCAAGTGCGCCGCCGGCAGCGGCAGCGCGTACAGCTCGATCACCGCATGCGCGGTCTCGCAAAGCTGGTAGCCGCTGCGTTTGAGCACATGCCGCAGCCCGTCGCCGACCGTGGCGCGGACCTCCTCGGGCATGGACACGTCGATGGTCTGCACCAGCAGATCGCGCTGCGCCGCCATCGGCGCCAGCTCCACCAGGGTGTAGCGGCCATAGCGCACGACGGGAATGAACTCGAGCGCTGCAGCCTCGGGCGCGGGTGGGACCTCCTCGACGGTGCTGTCGGCCAGCGGCGGTGGCGTGGTCGCGCAGCCGCTGGCCAAAGCTGCGGCCAGGAGGCCGGCACCGACCAGACACCGGGATACATGGATTGCAGGCATGGCATCGGCTCTTCTGTTGCGATGCCGATACCTTGGCGGCGCGCGGCTGCGCGGTCAGTCAGGAATGCGAACTGGGGGGTGCCCCTTTTTTGCCTCGGGGTAGCGCGGGGTGCGGCATATCGGAGGCGGAGAGCGTCTCCATCAAGCCTGGCCAGACTTACTTTGTGTTACATTGACTTGGTGTGTATCTTGATTGGCCTTGCTTTGCCATGGAGTCGATCAGGATCGAGAGTCAGGATATATGCCCACAGAGCCACTGCCCGCCTGCTGTTGTGGGTCGATGGAGTTTGGCCGACTGCTAAGTTAGGTTCTAGGAGAAACAAACCGGCATGACGATTCGGTCACCTCATCGCGATGCACTGCGAATCTTGTTCGTCTTAAGGGCAGGAGGTAGTCCTGTCGAGCCACCGACGGCAGAGCATGCTCTCATCTTCAAAGGCGAAGCACGTCTACAAGCGTTCGACTTTTGGATGCGAAACCCAGATTATCTTGCAGCGGAGTTGCTCGATTTGTTCGCAGAGACAAAGGACAAGAGCTACTACAAAGCAGCGCAGGCGATCTTGGCCGATGAGGAGCCTGACCTTCGCCGTGTTCCTATGGTCCGCTACTTCTTTGGCGCCTATGAACGCCTGGATGATGCGCTCTCGCTGCTGAGGTCTCGGGATCTCATTCGCATCACTGGCACCAAGGGAGCCAACAATAAGGTCTTGGAGACAGACTTTGTTCTTACGAAGGCTGGCTATGACACCTGCTCGACTGCAGTGTCGCAGGAGCCCATTCTTCAATGGTATGCGGATAGAGCAGCGTTGGTCGCCAAGGTTGCGGGCCCTATGGGCGGAACAGCTTTGAAACAAAAACAATATCAGCGTGCGAGCTATGCGGAAACCAAGTTGGGCGGGGTTATTCCGGCCATCACAGAAGATGTACGAGTTCGTCTAATACAGCTGCAGTTCGTGTAGCGAGGGGGAAAAAGATGGCGCAACCCAAGGAGGAATGGCTGCACGCGATAGCAACTCGAGCAGAAGTGGAAACTGCCGCAGTTGAGGGTGTCCTTTCCGCCCACCGAATTCAACCTTCACCTGTACTAGCCCAACCTCGCAGGCTTGTTCTGCGAGAGATCGAGTTTTCTGGCGAGAAAGACGGCGTCGCGAATGCTGGCGCCTTCGCGTTTTCATGGACGGCCCTCGATCACGGACTGTGGGCCAAGCTTTCTGAGCACAACCTGCGGGGCAAATCAACCATCATCGAAATCGTTCGATGGATGATAAGAGGAAGACCGTCAAGCAACCTGCAAGATGATGTGCGGCGATGGGTCCATGCCGTACGGCTGGGATTCTTCCTTGATTCAGACGAATACGAGATCGTTGCCAAGACTCAGGGCGAGCCTATCGGCAGTCTGTACCGCATTCGCGCGGCTAACCCTAACGGAGGAGAGCCGGGAAGAACCGTTCTTGCCAACTTTGCCAACGATGGTGAATTCGAAGCAGTCATGGCGGATTTCTTCATGCGCACGTTCGCGATGGATCCGATATCGACTTGGCGACAGGGAAAAGAAGACGAGGGTCAGTCGGTAACACATAGCTGGGTAGCGTTTTCAGGTGCCATGTTCATTGGCACAAACTACGAGGTACTCCTTGGTGACATGCCGGTCACTACGGGCATCACATCGCGGTTGATGCAGATGTACCTCGGCGTCCCGTGGGTTTCAACACTCGCTGCTGCAAAGACCGCGCACCAGATCGTTGAACAAGCTGTTCAAATTTCTGCGAAAAAAAATCAACAGGGACATGAAGCGACCAAAGCGCGTATTGCAAGCATTAGCGCCCAACTGGCAGAGAAGCGTGCCGAGCTAGCGAAGATTCCAAGCGATGAGGCCGTGCGCAACGCTATTGATGCCGATGCGACCGAACTGACTGATGTTCGGCGCCAAGAGCGAGCCGTGATCGAATATGCGGAACGCGCCGTTGCCTCGCTCCGCCAACTAACCACCGTCTACCAGGAAGATCGGCGGGACCTCCAGACACACATGGATGCCATGTCCGCGACGGCAGTGTTTCGTCGCCTGGAGCCGAAGTGCTGCCCTCGCTGCGATCATACGATTTCCAAGGCGAAGAAGGAGCTTGAAAGCTCCACCCACTCATGCTCTGTTTGCGGTGAATCAATCACGGACTCCGAAGACGGCGAGGCGATCAAGACTGAACTGCAGGAGCGGGTTGCGGCATCCGAGGCTGCAGTAGTTAGCGCTTCGGCCAAGAAGGAAAAAGCGGAAAATGAATTGGTCGCTCTTCGAGGAAAAATTGATCTCCTACAAAGCCGCCTTGAGTCGGCTTCCAAGGAGCTAGGTTCCGCAGTGCGGCGGCAAGAGGCCGCAATGGCCGTGGCGGCTCTGGAAGGTCGGCTGGAAGAGGCCTCAATTAGCCCAGTTGCCCAAGCTGACGACCGAAGCGACGAACTGAAAATTCTGTCTGCTGTCGTGGCGGAAACAGAGGCTCGTGTTAAGGCCGTTCGTGACGGATTGCTCACCGATGTTTCTGCACGCTTGGTCGAATATGCCAAGGCCTTCGGGATGGAGAACTTGTCGGACGCATCACTGAAAGGAAACGCAGCTCTGTCGTTGGTCAAAGGGGGAGTGCCCACGAGCTACAGCAAGGTGACGGAAGGCGAGAAGCTGCGTCTGAAGGTGGCTGCAGTTCTTGCGATGATTGAAATTGCCGAAGCTCGCGGTATTGGCCGGCACCCGGGATTGCTCATGATTGATTCCCCTGCTGCTCAAGAGGTATCCCCCGTCGACGTGGATCACCTTGTTTCCGGGCTTCAGACCGTTTCCGCCAAGCTTCCGCATTTTCAGGTGTTTGTTGCCGGTATCTCATCCAAGGCGATAACCGATCACATACCGGAAGCGAACCGCCGTGAGGTTGCCGGTAATGCCTTCCTATGGTAACCGCCGCATGCACCCGATCGAAGCCGAACTCATAGAGGTTGTGAAGAGTGGGCGAGACTGGCAGTTGGAAGATCTTGGCGGGATCACGAAGCTAGCGCCGGTTGCACGATCGCTCGGTAGTACGCCCATAATGCCCGAGCTGCTTCATCCGCTTTTGTCAGGGTGGAGCGATGCCAAGGCAGCTGATAGAGACGTGCACAAGGGTGTCCTGCGCGATCTGCTGGAGGTTGCGACAACAGATTTCGTACTTCTTGAGACGGTCGATATCCTCGAACATCATCGACCGCTGCCGGACGATGGAGATGAGTGTTGCTTCATGCTCTTCCTGGCAAAGGCAGCAACTGACGACCATTCGCTCTCTGGGCTATCGCGCGGCGCGGCGCTTGATGGTGCGTTTCGCTGGGCCGGCGACAACAGACGCTGGCAGCTTCGCTTACTGGACTTCTTCCTTGGTCTTGCACCAGGCGACGACACAGAGTTCCTGCGACGGGCCGCCAAGATTGTCGGCGTCGCTTTTTCGCACTGGCGCGACAAGGAGCTGGTCGAGGTTTTGCACAAACTGGCTCAACTCGAAGCGGTCCGGCCCGAGGCAGCATTCGAGTTGGGGATGGCGGCTCTTGCTGAAGCCATGGATAAAGCGGACAGCAACGCAGCAGTCTCGGCCTTCCGTGACGCCAGAGACTGGTTTGGTGAGTCCGACGGAGTATCTGATTACCGTCCTCAAGCCAGCTTGTACCTCGATGGCCTCGACCTACTCCTGAGCTTCCACAGCGGTGCCGCAAGCGCATCGCTCAGTGCCGTGAGCACCCGCGTTCAGGAGCACGCGTTCGAGCTGCACGCCTGGTCCGGAAGCTCCGGCCCACCGTGGCTGGGGGCCAGACAGACCGAGGCGGTGTGTTGGAGCGCGTTGGCCAGTGCCGTTGCGGGACTGGCAGGCGCACTTGACGAGCCGAGTTGGTGGGAACCGGCAGTTGTCATCGAGGAAAGTCTCCTGTCTGTGTACAGCGCAGGTCGATCGATCTTGCGTCGAGATCAGCATGGTGGTGTCGAAGCGATGGTCAGGCCTCGAATACGCGCAAGTGTCGCCACGCGGGCCGGACAGGCGCATCAAGTTCGCACGTGGCTCCAGCAAAACGCGACCCACGAATGGACCGCGGAAGCGCAAGATCTGATTGCACAGATTGATGCTTTCATTGAACAGTCAGGCAGTCCGGAAAACCCTCCTGAGGCGGCGAGTGAACGGACCTCGCTCGCCGCCATCATCACAGGGTCCAACATTCCGGAAGAACAGAGGAATGTCCTTCTCGGTGTAGTCGCAAACGCCATGTCTCTGCAACTTGCCAACATGACAAGTGCCGAAGCCGATGTCATCGAACGCTGCTGTAACGAAGTTCGGGGACACAACGACTACAGCGCGAACACGAACGGGGCACGTCTCTTCGATACTGTGCTTCTCTGGTTGGTCCGTTTTATGTTCAATCGCTTGGAATTGACTAAGGGCGACGACCCAACTGGAGCTTATCTCTTCGAACGCGATGACGGCGCACTGCCTCACGAGGACGAACTACAGCAGGATTTTTTTCGCTGGGTGGCAACGTTTGCTGCAGGGAGCGACCTCGAACCGACAAACATCGCGAGTGGCAGAGCCGATATACGCCTGAAATCTGGCCCAGAACGTCTCGTTGTCGAGGTGAAACGCGAGGAAAGGGACTGCTCTTTTGATGCGCTTTTCAATTCGTACGCAGCACAAACAGCGGATTACCAGAACGTCAGCATCCGATTGGGCGTGCTGTTGGTGCTCGACTTGGCGACACCCAACCGCGAAGGCACCCCGCATCTGACGAGCTTGTTTGAGGTCCGCAGTGTCCGTCGCCTAGGTGAGAATCAATCTCGATTTATCTTAATTGTCAAGGTTCCAGGTCGGCGCAAGAGACCGAGCGATCTTACAAAGCTTGCCAGAACCAACCGATAGCAGCTGCTCTGCGCTTGCTGGATTCCGTGGAAATGTTATTAGTTAGTAAAAACACAGCCATGCCCACGACAAACGTGGGCATGGCTGCAAGGCGGGAGGAAATCAGGCGGCGACCAGTTGCCGGGCCAGTGCGACCTCGACGGAATCACCATCCTGGTTCAGGACATCCAGTCCCGATTCGGGCACGTCGCCCGAGGTGGACTGCGAGACCATGATCTTCTTGGCCATCAGTTCCAAGCAGGTCATCTGCGAAGAACCGGCGTAGCCGAGGTAGATCACGCGCACCGGCAACGTCTGCCCGATGCGCCAGGAGCGGCGTGCCGCCTGCTGGAGCGAATACACGTTGTAGCCACTCTGCATGAACACGATCGTCGGAAACTCCAGCAAGTCCAATCCCGTCTTGACCAGCTCGGGATTGGTGACGAGCACGTCGATGCCACGATCCAGTTGCTCGGCGATCCAGTCTTCGCGGCGGCTGGCATCCACGCTTGCGCGCAGCACCGCCACCTTGAAGCCTTCCTGCTCCAGCAGCACCTTCAAACGCGACGTGGTGTCGCGTGTGCCGGTATAGACCGTGTAGGCCAGCACCTTGCGGCCCTGTGCCTTCTCCTCTTTGCAGATGTCGATCAGCTCGCGCTCTTTCGGCGTCACCTCGAACTCGTTGAACTGAGCCGGGACGAACGCCAAGGTGTTGCGCGTGCGCGGATGCACCACGGTTTCCGACCGGAAGCAGCAATCCGGCCAGGCCAGCAGTACGTTGAGCACCACGCCCAGCAAGGTCGTATCACGTCGCGCCAGAGCTTGCTTCAGCTCCGCGGTCAGCCGGCCCGCCAGGTCGCGATAGGCCGCGGCTTGCGCCACGTCCATCTGGACTTCACGAAACTCCTCGTCATACGGCGGCAGGACGTTGCCGCCAATGTCCTTGAGCTTGAGGAAGATGGTGAATGGCAGGATGCACCGCAAGACCCCTTTCGGCCCGAAGCCGGGAGCCTTGACCGTGCGCACCGATACCTTGGTGCCCTTGGCCGTCTTGTGCGCCGTGCCGGTGCTCTCGGAGTAGATGTCCTTGAGGACACCGTGGTCCCGCATGAACGCCATCGCGGCCGACGTCATGCTGCCGCTCGTGGTCGGGCGATAGCCGTCTTCGAGCATCCGCCCGGGAAGGGCTCGGAACAACAGGTAGAACAGGTCGTCGCCGTAGCCACCCATCAACGTGCCGGTCAGCAGCAAGGTCTTGCGAGCCTTCGCCGCCAACACGCCCATGGCCTGGCCCTGGGCACTGCCCCCGTTCTTGTACTCGTGCGCCTCGTCGGCGATGAGCAGGTCGAACGTGCCTTGCGGCAGGTAGCGTTTGATGAACTCGGACGGCTGATAGCCGCCCTCGCCAAAGCCGAACTCCATGTTGGCCATCGCACGTTCCATGCGCGTGGCCTGACGGTCGGAAAACACCAGCTCGCCGTTGCCATCCATCAGGTTGATGAACTCATGGATGTTGTCGCCCAGCATCGAGGCCAGGAAGCCATCGCCGAACTTCTGCATCAGCTTTTGCGCGGTGACTGCCCCGATGGTGGGGATGCGCTTCAGGGCTTTCAGCACGGCCGACGACTGATCACTGCCAGACAGGCTGCGCGGGCGGATCAGCGTCCACAGGGGTGCGGCGCAATGGCTGCACTTGCGGCGGGACTCCTCGGCTTCGAGCGCGACCGGGTTGACCGGCTCGCCGTCGAGGTCGGTGATGACCGTGCCGCAGTCCGGGCACGCTGCCACGTCACCGTGGCGGGTGCGCCGCTGGGTGAAGACGGGCTTCCAGTGGAACCCCATCCGCATCCTGACGCGGCCCAGGACGAAGAACTCCTGGCCCGTGGGCTGCACACCCAACTGCTCGCGCAGCTTGATGAGCTTGACCAAGGTGTCGGGGCCATTGAGCACCCACACTTTGGCGCCCGCCACCGTCTCCTGGATCTCGCGGCGCCACTTGTAAACAAGGTGCGGCGGCGAGAGAACCAGGGTACGACGGTAGCCTTCGGCGTTGAGGACGGCGGCCGTGGCGATGCCGACGGTCGTCTTGCCGCAGCCCATCTCGCCATTGACGATCGCGGCGCGTTCGCCACGATCGACCAGCAGCTCGGCAGCGGCATGGACGACTTCGGCCTGGGCCTGGAACAGTTTGCGCTTGAGGCTGGCGACGACGAGTTGGCGATGCGCCTGCGGCTGGCCGGCATAGACCGGCGGGTTGGCGCGGTTGAGGGAGTCGAGCAGTTCGTCGCCGAACTCGCCGACGAAATCCTGAAGGCTCAGGGTCAGAGGGGAAGATTCCGCGTCGAGCAGTTCGCCCTGTACGGACGTGGCTTCGGCGGCGGTGGTTTCGAGATCGAGGGACATGGTGATGCTCCAAAGAAAATGGGGCATGCACCACCCCAGCGGGGCGATGGCATGCCCCGTGGTGGGAAGAGAGACGGCGAACCTGCAGGCGCTTGTGGCCTGCGGTGACAACTCAGGGTCAGTACTCGGACGGCAGCACGATGTGGGTCGCGTTGCGATCTGCTTCGGTGAAGATGCGGATGCTCAGGTCACGGGTGACGACGTAAAACGAGTCGATGCGTTCGCCAGACTCCAACGCAGCGTTGTTCTGCTGCCATTGGTAGTCCGCGACGTCGCCCCAGTCGCCACGCATGTGGCGTTCGAAAAGCGGCATGGGATCGAGCCGGCCTTCGTTCATCAGGCGTTCGACGCCTTCGCTGAACTCCAGTGCACCGATCTCGAACAGCCGTTTGCGGCGATGCTTGTCATGTTGGTTGGAGGTCATGTGGCTTCCTTCAGAGTGAAGGGGCTACAGCACCCTTGCGGGGTGTCGGTGGCCCCTCGTTGGAGAAGATCAGTACTCGCTGGGCAGCAGCAGCGTGGTGACGCTGCGATCCCATTCGGTGATGATCCAGAGCTTCAGGCCGGGTGCGACCTGGTAAGAAGAAAACAGGCGATCCTCACCGGACTTCAGCGCGGCATCGTTCTGCCGCCTGTCACTGTCGTCGAGGTCGCCCCAGTCGCCACCGAGGTGGCGGCGCAGGTAGGGAGTCGGGTTGAGCTGGCCCTGTTGGAGCAGGTCATCGACGCCGCAGGTCATGACCACCTGGCCTGGCGAGAAGCGCAGGCTCGGTGTCTGGCTGATGGAAAGTGCTTGGGCTGCCATGGAAGGCTCCTGGATATGGAGGGGCCACGGCACCCCATCGGGGCGACTGGACCCCGGTGGGTGGAAAAATCGACGGTGAACCGTCGGCGGTGAAAAACAATCAGCGAATGGTCAACACCTCGCCCCGTGTCGGGGAGCCAGGCGTCATGTCCCAGGCGCGGATGACGGGAACGAACTTGTCGGTGAGGATGCGCGTCTCGGCAATCGAGCCGTCTTCGCGTTCGGTGAATTCCCGCTGGAGCGTCTTGTCCTTGTGGGTGTCACCTTTGACGACGAGTACGCGCCCCGTCTTGGATTGCACGACTCCCGAGATCGCGCCCGCGGCCAGAGCGAGGGCGAGATGCCAGTGGGACAAGGCTCGCGCCGGAGGACGCAGCGTCTGCTGCGCGGCTCCCAACTGCGTATCCCGCGACGGCCAGAGGCCTTGCAGCCTGCCAACCTCATCGGCGAACTGCTCCGGCTCCATCGTCACGCGGAAGAAATGCCCCGGCTCTGCCGGGCTGGTGGGGACGATGTACGGCAGGAACGGCCATTCGCTCGGCAGCTCCTCGGCTTCGACTTCGCCAAGCCCAACCTGCAGCAGCAGATTGCGCACGGCCTTGACGCCATCGGGCGTCTGCTCGCGCTGGCGCACCCGGCGTCCGAAGATCACCACCTGCTTGAACTGCGTTTCCACCGCTCGGTAGATGCGCAGGTCGGTGTAGTGGCGCGTCAGCCAGCCGACCAGCTCGGCGTCGAGCACGTAGCCGGGAACGATGAAGACCAGCACGCCGCCGTACTGCAACATGGGCAGCGTGCGCTGGTAGAACAGTTTTTCGAGGCGGGCACGGCCCTGACCCTGATAGCCAATGTTGCCGTTGACGTCCTTGGACAGGTCGCCATATGGCGGATTGAGCCAGAGCAGCCCGAAGGACTGCTTGGAAATCATCGTGTCCATCAGATCCGCGTGCAGGCAGTGATCGACCAGGCTGCGGGCATGGCGCGCCCGCTCTGCGTCGAACTCGACGGCGAACGCTTTGGCCTGCTCGCGCCCGAGGGCATGAGCCGCTTCGGCAATCGCCACGCCTTCGCCGGCGCAGGGATCGAGGATGCACATCGGTCCATTGGATTCAGGCGCACTGGGCATCAGTGCATTGAGTGCTCTTTCGAGCGTCGGTTCGTCGGTCGGGAAGTACCCGTTCTTCACGAAATTGCGGGCGAGCCGCGGGAACATGAGAGCCATGGAAGTCTCCTGGTTGGCGGGGATAAATGGCGCAGGCGGGCCTTGGCGTACCTGCGCAGGTGGTTCAAGCCGCTACCGTTTCCGGCGTCCAAATCTTGGCCGGGTATGGGTAGGCGGTGAGCACGTCACTGCGGATCAGCGAGCCGAGCGCCTGGGTCAGCGCCGGCACGTCGATGGCGAGCCGATGGCCCACCAAAGGCCCGAGGGCGAATGGCAAACGGGTCAGCATCTCGCGGCTTTGCAGCAGTTCCAGCACGGTTTCGCGCCAGTGGTCGAGCAGTGGCAGTGGGCAGGTGTCCTGCACCAACGGCCACAGGCGGTCAAATCGGTGGTCGCTATCGCGGGGCAGCAATCCCAGTGCGCTGGCGTTGGCCTTGTCGGGCTTGACGCAGCGCCGATCGAACAGCCACACGTTGGACAGCGAACCGAACAGCGTTCGCCGGTAGGCGCGGGTCATGCGCTTTTCCAGGCGATCGACGTTGCCGACGAACACCGGAACGCTGCCACCCTGGTCGGTGATGAGGTGGAACTGCTCCAGTCCCTGCTCGTCGCGCCCGAGGGTCAGGCGAGCCAGGAACTGCTGGACGGCGGTGTCCCGCGCCCAGATCGACAGGAAGATCAGGTTGCCCTGGTCATCGCCGACGCAAGCGTCGGCCATCACGTCCGGGCATTCGTCGATGCGGTACAGCGTGGTGGAAGAAGTGTTTGCGGGCATGGTGGTGTCCTCGGATGAACGGGAACAGCACCGCCCGCAGGGGGCAAGCACTGCCCCTTGGGGTGGAAAAAAGGCGTCCCTGACTCAGACCGTCAGCGCCGTAGCTGGAGCTGTGGCTTCCTTGGATGTGCGCCGCCGCGCGTGGTAGGCGCGAACGCCTGCACGCCAGTCGGCGGATTGCTCCGGTGCGAGGTTCAGATAGGACAGCGGGCACGAGTAGTAGTACGGGTGCATGGATTCGTCCAGTGGCTTATAGCCCCACTGGCCGCCGCTGCGTTCCAGCAGATCGCAGCGGATGGTGCACAGGGACTGGCCCGGTGCGAGATCACGGTGTACGCCTTCGGCCTTGGCCGTCACTTGCACAACAGACCAGAGGACGTTGCCACGCAGCGCGTGGGCGATGACCTTCACGCTGGCGCGTTCGGTCTCTTGCGGTGCGATCAACTCCGCGATCAGTTCAGACCGCGATTGGGGTGAGAAATACCAGCCCATGAGAGGCCTCCTGGAAAAATTGAGCCAGAAGCCTCCCCGGTGGGGAAGACCCCCGGCGGGTGGATGAAGCACACCGCAGATGCGGTGCCCAGTACTACGCAGGTTGCAGTTCGGCCTGGCTGCTCCACTCCTGCGTCTTGAAGTCCAGCGCGTAGCCCAGTTCGCCCAGGCGGACGATCTGCGCGCGCAGGGTGCGGCGGTCGATGGTCGAATCCAGTTTCACGGACTCGCCCAGCGGCCAGAGCAAGCTGAACAGCGCGGCGTCGCCATCTTCGGTACTGCAGGGAGCAGTTGCCGCAGCGGGCGTCGGCGCATCCACGCCGAAGGGCGTGGTATCGACCAGCGGGTCTGTGGATGCCTGTACGGGTGCGGGCTTGGCGGGCCTGGAGGTTTTGCTGGGCTTGGCCGGTGTTGCCGGTGTTGTTGCAGGCTGTGCGCCCAGCTCTTCATCAAGTGGATCGAGGTCCTGGGTGGCGAAGCTGCGCGCCTCGTCACGGCTCAGTTTGTCGATGTCGTAGAGCGTCATTCCGTCCAGGCTGGCGCGGATCTCGAAGCGCATGCCGCCACCGACCGGGTAGGACTTCGGGAAGATGTACCTGATGATGAATTCCCCGTCGTACTTGCCTTCGGGGTATTGCTCCAACTCCGGGTCCTTGACCTCGAACGTACCGAGGTGCGTGGCGAGGCGACCGACCGTGAAGGGGCCGTTCTTGCCGCGGATGGTGCGCAGCGTGAGCTGACCGGGGACGATAATGGGCGAAACCGATTTCTCGGATGCCGATGTGGCAGCCATGATGGTTCTCCTTAGCGATTGGGAAAACGACAAGGCCCGCGAGGGCCTTGCCGATCAGAACGAAGCAGCCAATGCCGGCTCCTGCTCCTCGACTTCGCTTTCGGGCTCGCGCTCGGCGGGCTCGGTAGGCTGATCTGCAGCGGTGTCGGCGTCCTCGGCTTCGGGCGCGGGAGCGTCCTGGGCCGGCGGCGTATCGGCTTGCGCGGGGCTCGTCGGATAGACCTTGTTGCCGTCGATCTTGATCAGGCCAATGTGGATCAGTGTCGATTCCAAGCTTGCGGCCGGTTCCCCAGCGCGCTCACCCTTGGTGCGGATGTACGGATCGATCTTCATGTCGTTGAGACGGAAGGCGATCAGCACCTTGCAGTCCCCTTCGATGGCCTGCACGCACCGGCGAACCAGATGCTCGGCTTCAGGGGTGGTAACGATGGTGTCGAAGTACCGATACTCCGGTTCATCGACAGGCCCGGCCAGCGCGGCGACGGTGCAAGAGAGGAACGGGTCGCCATCTTTGGGCGTGACGTCCTTCGGACGGCTGAGGTAGCCGATGCCGCGGGTGATCAGCTCGTGCTGCCTGATCGAAGCCAGTTCGGCCCGGTCAAGCGGCTCGGCCTTGAGCAGTCGCGCCTTGAGGGACGCGGCGGCTTGGCCTTTCTGCTCACCCTTGTCGCGGATGTAGGCATCGCCCCACAGGTCGCCGAGGCGAAAGCGCACCAGTGGGCGCTGCTTGGGATCGTCAACGCCGATGTAGCGCTCGACCAGCCTCTTGGCCTCGGCACCCGAGACCTTGACGTCGAAATAGCGATAGCTGGGGTCCTTTGCGGAACCGACCAGCGCGGCGATGGTGCATGCCAGGAAGGGCTGCGCACGGCGGCCGCCCCGGACAGGCACTTCACGGGCACGCTGGATGTAACCGATGCCCGAGGTGTGGAGGTCGAAATACGATTTCTCGTTGGACGTGGTGCTCATGGTGAATCTCCATAGGGATGAAGCGGAGACACACCGGCCCCACGCTGCGGGGAAAGGTGCGTAACCCCGCGATGGGTTGATAAGGCGAAAGCATCCACCACCAGAGACTGGTGGCCGCCCGCGGATGGATGCGGTGCGAGCTGGCTCGGTCACGCAGTGGGAACTGCGCCGCAACCTCGAAGACCGATGGTTGCCTGGCATGTCGCTGACAACGTCAGCAAGCATGGGCTCAGCATGGCCGGGCCTCGCGCGCGAGACAGCCATCAATCGGCATCCGGGCGATTCCCTTTGATGAAATCTCACGCGGCAGAAAAAAGGCCCTCCTTCCGAATGGAGGGAGAGCCTGTGGGGGGCATGTCGCCTAGTTCTTTTCGTGGTGTCACGCCGGTACAGCGCGGCGCCGTCGGGACGTCTCCGCGCCGATCACGCTCACCTCGATCAGACGCCAGCGCCCGTCGTCGATGAGCCGCTCCAGCACTTCGCCGAGCATGTCGAAATACACCTCGTCGTGCCGATCGACCAACTCGCCGTCGCGGCACAGCTCCACCGCATAGGTATCGCTGCCGCGCTGGTAGAGGATCGTCACCTGGCCGGCGAACTTCGCGGTCGAAACCGTGAAACTGATCGCCGGAGGCGTTTCGATGATCCTGGACGGCTTCGGATCGACCCAGGTGAAGTCGTGGGCGCCCGCATCGACCAGCATGTGGGTGATGCGCCGGAACCCGTCGGGCGCCGGCATTTCCTCCAACTGCTCGATGAGATGACCCAGTTCCATGCACTGCGGCTCGGGAATGGGCAGCTTGGCCGGCGCGGAGCCGAGGATGTGTGTCTTGACGGTGTAGGGAGTGCCGTCGGACATCATCTCGGTGCGTTCTTCTGGCGTGTCCGCACGCAGACCGTCGAAACGACGACGGGCATAGGGTTGGACATGCACCTTGGTGCCCTCGCTGGGAACGGTGGTCACCAGGTTGGGATCGAGTACCGCGAACTCGCTGGGCTTGAGCTTGACGACGATGGCGTCTTCGCTGGCTGCGACCACCTTGCCGTCGAAGGGCTGGGGATCGATGACAAAGCCCAGTGTCGAGGACTGTGGCTGATCATCGAACACGCGGTACTTGAACGACCGCACGTTGCGCGGCACATGGCCTGCGACCAGCGAAGGCATCAGGGTCTTGATGAGAGAGCGATCCATGTGAATCTCCTTGAGGAAGAACAAGGGATTCCCCGCCCGCAAGGGATAGGTCCCTTGTGGGTGAATGGGCGCGATGCGTCCGTAGGAAGAAACAACCAGCACGGTTTCCCGCGCTTGCAGCCTTGAAGGGCTTGGCTGCCTGGGCATGTGTCGGCAACGCCGACGAACATGAGGCAAGGATGGCCCTGGAGTGAGTGGCCTGCGCGCAGGAAACCGCACCGCGCCGGACCCGCTTTCCTGCGCCGCGACAAGAAAAGGCCCCTCGAAAGGGGCTGGGTGGTCAGGCTTGGTACACGAAGTAGTGTTCACGCTGACGTGGAAAGAACACGTGCTTCCACGTGTCGCCGCCGGTGTTGCCGCCGTCGAAGACGAGCATTTCGTAGGCATCAATGTCGGTGTCGGCCAGATCGGCGCTGGCGATATGGCGCATGTGCAGCGTGCCGCTCAGGCGCTCGAATACCAGGATCTGGCCGATGGCATCGTCCTGGCCCATGGCATTGACGCAGGCTCCAAGCTGATGCTCGAAGTCGCGTGCGGGCGAGATGAGGTCGGGGAACATAAAGTGCTCCTAGGGGTCTCCTCGTTTTCAGTGCAATAAGTGACGGTACGAAAAGCTAGCACTGGCGCGGAGGTGGTGTTGGTAGATCGTTGATTTCATTGACTTTCCTGTTCACTTTCAAATCTGCGATTCGTGGCGT
>NZ_JADKYZ010000029.1 GCF_015354245.1 Diaphorobacter caeni | reverse complement strand
GGTGGCGTCCCCCCAAGGACGTGGTCAAGAACCTCGGCGCGTCCAATCCTACGCTGTACCACTGGGTGCCTGGCCTCATTCAGCGCACGCTAAGCGTGCTTTATTTTCCGTTTTCTGAGACGACCCCTTTTTGGTGGGTTTGCCGATGCCCAGGCTTGCCCGGTCGAGCATCCCCAGCTCGGCCACCTGGTCAGCGGCGCGGTTGACCAGGCCGTAATGCCGCTTCACCCTCTGATGCTTGGCCTTGCTGCCCTCAATGCCCCGATCCAGGCCATGGCGCGCCCCCACGTTGGCGGCAAAGTCCGTCTGCATCTCGCTCAGGGCCTTTGCGCCACCCAGCCAGCGGCGGGCATTCAGCCGCCCGGTGGACTCGTCCAGGGGCACCACGTAGGCGTACATGTGCTGCGTCTTCTCATCGCGGTGGACGCCGCTGTAAACCACATTGGCACCACCATGGCGCTGTTTGAGCCACTTCAAGGCATCGTTGAAGTAGGCCGTGCGCTCCTGCGGCGCCATCTTCGCCATCGCTTCCGGGCTGGCCGTGATGAGGTACTCGATCGCCAGCACCGCGTCTTTGCGCCGTTTCTCGGGCAGGCGGGCGCGCACCTTCTCCATGGCTTCACGAGCGCTGGAGGCGCCAAGGTGGGCATTGTTGGCGGCACGTTCGGGGTCGGCGTTCTCCGTTGGCTGCTCCCTGAAAGCGTGCTTCAGGGAGCGCCAGACGGATGCCGCCGACTTCAGCTTTTCTGTGCGCAGGATGGCGTACTTGTTCATGGCGTCAGTGTGCCCCCGGCGGCCCCATTTTGGCAAATGTGGACTCACTACACATTGCTGACGCAATGTCGTTCGCCCCTTCGGGGTAAATAGCCCCCCAGAGGGGGCGTCCATGGCCCCCCTGCGCGCTTCGCTTGCGCGGTCCCCGCCGCGCCTAGGGCGCTCCCAGGCAGGGGGCTTGCACCCCCAGACCCCCAGGGCTGCGCCCCCTGGCGCGCCTTCGCGCACCGGGCCCCCGCTGCCTTGGTCACCCAGCCGGAAGGGTTCCGGGCACGGGTGCGACGGTGGCGGGGGTGGGCAAGCCGCAGGCTTGTCCATGCCCGACGCCTAGCCCCTCCCCCTCTCCCCTGGATTCAGTTTTTCAAAAGGTGGGCCGTGCGTATGCACGGCGGGGGGTTCGGGGGGCGTGCCCCCCGTTGTAGGGCGACGGTGGGCAACCCGGCCCAGGCGGTGGGCGGCCAGGGTGCAGCCGCTTGCGGCTGTGCCCGCCGTCCACGGACTGGGCGAGGTTGTCCACGGGCGACCGGGTTCAGGGCGCAGCGGTCGAGGCTGTTCCCCCCCCGAGCGGCAGCGCTGGCAACGACATGCTACGCATAGAGTGAGAAGGGAAAGGCCGCAAACCCGCGCCAGTGCTAGACCCCCCCCTGCACTTTTGCATTCCCAGCCCTGCACTAGTGGTAACGTAGCCCTGCACTTTTTGGATAAAAAGTGCTTGACCTGGGTGCATTTGGGTGTCGATAATGGTTGCACTTTTACAGAGAAAGTGCATTTCATGGCCCGCACATATAAGCCAAAAACAGACCTTTCCAAGCTCCAGTACAGCCCAACCGTGAACCCGCTGATGGAGCCGCAGCAGCTCAAGACCAAGCGCCGACTGGTGAGGTCTGGGCGCAGTGAGGATCTGGTGAACCCGGCTACGGGCGAGATCACCGGCGTGGCCGCGATCCACCAGATCGAGGAACGGGACGATGCCGAGTTCGTGAAGGTGTTTGCTGCTGGCGTCTCTGCCACCTACGAGCTGACAAAGACCGCGCAGCGCGTGTTTCAGGTCGTTCTTGACCAGTACCAGCGCACGCCGATGAGCCGGGGATACGCCGATTCCGTGAATCTGTTTTGGTTCGGCGATGGCATCGAAGGTCGGGATGTGGGCATGAGCGAATACACGTTCAAGCGCGGCCTGCGGGAGCTGCTGGATAAGGGCTTTCTGTACCCCAAGGACTCGGCCAGTTTCTGGACGAATTCAGCCCTTTTTTTCAAGGGCGACCGGGTGCTGTTCATCAAGGAATATCGACGCCGCAAGCTGACCGAGCAGCAGGAGCTAGAGGCACGTGGCCAACAGCGCCTGGAGGTGTAGCCATGGACGCCGACAAGCCTTGCCGCTGCCCCCGCTGTGGGTGGCTGGGCACCATCCACGACGCCGAGGCCTATCAGCCGCTGGCACACCTTGAGCCGCTGAACATCTGCCCGCGCTGCGCCACCGAAACCGAGGTGCAGCCGCTGGGCCAGAAGGGCCTCGATGCGCTTTACCGGGAGTACGCCCTGCTGCTGAAACCGGGCTACCAACACCAGGGCGACAGGGCAGAGCGCCGCGCCCAGCTCGAACGGTTCTTCGAGCACATCGACCACCCGCCGCGCTCCACGTCAGGCCCCAATCTCTTCGAGGCGTTCAAGGTCATCGACGAGAGCGACAAAAAAGCGTGATCGCGCTTTTTGAAGTGCCCCGGAGTGCGTCACTACTCGGTAGTGACGCACCGCCCAAACCCAGCACTGGCGCGGCTTGCCGCCCGGTTTTGTTTAGTGATGACTCAGTGACGAGGTGAAACCATGACCCCCTTTGGACTGCTTTTTGTCGGCTACGCGCTCTTTCACGATTACTGGCTCGACCACGGCACCAACGTGCGCTTTCTGCCCTACGCCATCATTGCCTTGTCGTTCTATACGGGCCTCGATGTGATGTTTGCCGGGCTGGCCCAGGCGCTCCAGAACTTCCGCCGCGCCAAGGTGGAAGCGCTGGCAGAGGCCCGAGCGCTGCGCCGTGAACTGGACGACCTGCGCGGCCAGTGATTCAGCGTTCCAGGCCGTGGCCACGCTGCGGCCGAATGGCGCGCAGCTCGTCAATGGCCTGATCCCGCCCGCTGCGGTACAGCTCGGCCAGCTCGTCGGCCTTCGCCGCCTTGCGCCGCTCGGCTTCCAGCTCCCGGCGCAGCTCCTGCACCTGCTTTTGCGCCAGTGCGGCCTCGGCCTTTTCCTGCTCCACCCGCGCCTTCATGTTGCGCAGCTCGTGAACCTGCTCGAAAAGGTTCTTTTCCCGGGCTTTGATGGCCTTCTGGTGCGCTTGAAACTCTTGGGCAATGGCGATGTAGCTATCTCCCGCCTCAATCGCTTCTAGGGCCTTTTTGGGGTCGTCTCAGAAAACGGAAAATAAAGCACGCTAAGCCGGTTGTAGGGGTCGGAGCGGCCTGAACTTGCCCGCGCCGATCTTGGCGCTGCTGCGCCAGAGGTAATCGCCGGTCAGGTTGATGTG
>NZ_JADKYZ010000028.1 GCF_015354245.1 Diaphorobacter caeni | reverse complement strand
CTTTTGCGATTTTGTATAAGCAAATCATAAGCCATCCACATAATTTTAACAACACGTTTTTACGATTTACATCGGGAAATCAACCCTTGTTTAGGCAGCAGTTACCCACATGGTTTTACGAATACCCCTTTTTTTATGGCCGTTCGCCTTGTGCAGGGCAGGTTGATGTGCAGAAGGCCTTCCGAATCGGGGAAAATCACCGCATGACTGAATCCGTGAACGCCGACCCGGCCGAACTGGCCAAATTTTCCGAACTGGCCCATCGCTGGTGGGATCCAGAAAGCGAGTTTCGCCCGCTGCACCAGATCAATCCCCTGCGTCTGGACTGGATCGACCAGATTTCGCCCCTGCGCGGCCAGCGGGTGCTGGATGTCGGCTGTGGTGGCGGCATTCTGGCGGATTCGATGGCAAGGCGCGGCGCCCAGGTGCTCGGCGTGGATCTGGCCACCAAGGCCCTTCGCGTGGCCCAATTGCATGCGCTCGAAACCGGAACGCCCGATATCCAGTACCGTGAAGTGGCGGTGGAGACGCTCGCCGAAGAACAGCCCGGCGCGTTCGATACCGTGACCTGCATGGAAATGCTTGAACATGTGCCCGACCCGGGGTCGGTCGTCGTGGCCTGCGCCAAGCTCGTCAAACCGGGCGGCTGGGTCTTCTTTTCAACGATCAACCGCAACGCCAAGGCATTCATGCTTGCGATCGTCGGAGCGGAATACGTGCTCAAGATGATTCCCAAGGGGACGCATGAATACGCCAAGATGATCCGCCCGAGCGAGCTGGCCATGGCCTGCCGCGTGGCCGGACTGGATGTGCAGCAGACCCGGGGCCTGCAGTTCAATCCGCTGAGCAACCGGTATTGGCTCAACGATGACACCAGCGTGAACTACATGTTCGCGACTCGCCGTCCGTTTGAGAACTGATGGGCCACCCGAGATGAACCCAACGACAAAGAACGTTCGAGCCGTCCTGTTTGATCTGGACGGAACCCTGATCGACAGTGCGCCGGACCTTGGTGCGGCTGCAGACATGCTGCGCGTGGCGCGCGGCTTGCCCTCGCTGCCGATCGAAGCCTATCGCCATATGGCGGGGGCTGGTGCGCGCGGCATGCTCAAGGTGGGCTTCGACATGACGCCGGAACACCCCGAATTCCCTGCGTTGCGAGAAGAGTTTTTCAACAACTACGAAGCCCGTATCCACGAAAGCACATTCCAGTTCGATGGCGTGCCGCAATTGGTGGAAGCACTGGTCGCGCACTCCCTGCCTTGGGGTGTGGTGACCAACAAGGCGACCCGCTTCACCTCGCTGATCGTCGAGCGCATGCCGCTTTTCGCCACGGCCGGCGCGGTGGTGAGCGGCGACACGACTCCCCATTCCAAGCCGCATCCCGCGCCCCTGCTCGAGGCGGCCAAGCGCATGGGAATCGATCCAGTGCAGTGCATTTATGTCGGCGATGACGAGCGTGACATCATTGGAGGCAAGGCGGCGGGCATGCTGACGGTCGCCGCAGCCTACGGCTATCTCGGCGACGGAGCCAATCCCCGCGACTGGGGAGCGGATTTCTTGATCGAATCTCCTCTCGAGCTCTTGAAATTGCTGAATACAGACTAAAATACCAACCCAAGGGGCTGCCCTGGTTTCGACGTGGGTTCGGAATCGGCGTGGTGCATGTCGAGCTTGAGTGACGCTCGTAAATCTCCATTCAAAAAAACTAACTGCAAACGACGAACGTTTCGCACTCGCCGCTTAAACACCGGTGAGCTTTGCAACAGCACGCTGATGGGCTGGGCAAGGGGGTAGCAATACCTCCCGGCTGCAAAGGAATTCACATCAGCTGGCTGCGTACCGGGCTCCTTGGTATGTGGCGAGATCCAAGGGAGCTGGCTTCCTCTGTAGCGTGTGTCTGCGCGACACTGGAGGCGAGATTCAAATCAGAACACTAAACATGTAGATCTGCCCGGTGAAGGCTTGCGGACGCGGGTTCAATTCCCGCCAGCTCCACCAAACCTAAAGCCAAGTGATTGATTTCACTTGGCTTTTTTCTTTTTTGCATGCTCACAGGCTGAACTTTAGGCCCAAGGTGTTACGACGGGGTGACACCATCAGGTGAGCGACACACATGCAAACCGCAGGATTGGGGCTGTGCCGGAACCGGCATGGCAATCAGTTTCATACTCGCATCCACATCCCCAAGGACTTGATCCGACTTGTGGGGCGCGCAGAGATGCGGGTGTCACTGGGGACGGAGGCACGCCGGTACGCAATTTCGTCAGCAAGGGCGATTCATGCGAGGAAAATTACGGCCTTCGATGAATTGAGAGCCTTGATGAGTAGCAGGAAGACCGACCCCACACCGGAACAGCAGGAAGAAGCGCGTAAACGCCTTCTGGAGCACATGCGAGGGCAACTTGCGAGGCAGGCTCTGAAGTACCCCCCTGAGTACGACTCGCAGGGGGATGCGCAGGAGGCCGATCGGGAACGTGAGCTGAATGTGCAAATCGCCGCTTTGGATGCGCTCGCTGAGAACGTCCTTTCAACCGAATTCGCTCATGCACGCAGATTCCATGAAATTGTTGGGAGCGCTGACCCCGGCATGGAGGCATTCAAGCTCACGACAGCACAAGTCAGTGACGCAGCAGAAATAGTCCAGCTTCGTACCGATCTTGTGCGTATCGAGAGTGAATCCCGTGCGAGGGAATTCGAGCTTGAGAAAACGCGTGAGCTTCTGCAAGACGCAGTGAGAAGCGGCGTGCCTCAAGTTGCAGAGCTATCGGAAGTGCGAATGTCCGAGTTGTTGGCCGCGTACAGAGACGCGCCCGAATTTCAAAAGAAAGGTGAAAGGACAAACACTCAGTACGTCGCAGAAGTGGAACGCTTTTACCATGCGGCTTTTTCTGCGCCATGCGGATACGATGGCCACTATCAGGATGATCGGCTTCGACCGCTCTTGGTCCATCTGATTGTGACGCCCGCTGATGGCCGTTCCTGATGCTCCCAATGTGGCTACGTTGTGCTCTTCAGGAGCGTTGCGCAGGTGCAGACCGCATTTGGGGCTTGGCTTGAGATCGTAACCATGCGACGGCTTCGTCTACCATGGGATGGTGACGGCTCTTGTTCCATGCTGCTGCGGCCGTCACGACCACGACTCTTTCCCTCAGCGGCCTGACCACCACATTCTCTGGCACCAGCCGGCGCATGGAGGATGGCACCAGAGCCACACCTTGCCCACAACTGACGTAGGCGATTTGCGACGTTACCGAGCGCACCTCATGCAGTACACGCGGGGCAAATCCATGGGTGCGGCAGATACTGGTCAACATGTCGAAATACACCGGGCTGACCTGCCGAGAGGACATCACTAGTTGCTCTGCGCCGAGGGACTTCAGGCGAATCCGTGGTTGAGCCGCTAGAGGATGGTTCTTCGTAAGCGCCACAGCCAGGCGGTCCTCTTGCATCGTAATCGTCGCGATATCACTGCCAACTTCGCCATCGAGCCGGGCAAACGCCAGGTCCAACTCACCGGCCTCCAGTGCCGGGATGGCTTCCACGCTATCGATTTCCTTGACGAACACCGTCAGATGCGGATGCGCCCGCTTCAATGCGTCGAGCAATGGGGGAACTGTTTCCAGCATGGCCGATGTAATGGCTCCTACGTGCAGTACGCCGGATTGACCGGAGGCGACCTCGCGCACTACGCGCTCTAGTTGCTCGACCTGGCCGGCAAACTGGCGCACGGCGGGCAGGATGGCTGCACCTGCAGGACTCAATTGGGTGCCACGCCTGGAACGCTCGAACAACTGCATCTTGAGGGACTGTTCCAGCACCTTGATCTGCTCCGTCAAGGGAGGTTGAGACATGCTGAGCCTCTGCGCTGCGCGGCCAAAGTGCAGCTCTTCGGCTACGGCAAGGAACATCCACAGCTGCCGTATCAGGCGGAAGTCAATCGTATTGTTCATACTGGTTCTCTAGGCAGAGTGCGTGTGTGATGAGTTTGAGCGAGCCACTCTCTTTTTGTTCTGGGGTAACGTCCTCGTTGTCTGATCTGATTTTCGGATTACACAGATACCAAGTTCGGAATTTACATATTAGATCGTCGCTTCGATCATGCCTAGGTATCTTCACTGAACTTAGTGCAATGACCCAACGCTCACTCCTTGACCGCCTCGCGTCCCTTGACACGAACACCGTCTCCGATGCGCTCGACTTCCTTAACCTGCCGGGCGCTACCTACGGTCTGCGTCCGTTGTGGGATTGCCCCAAGATCGTCGGCCGCGCCAGCACCATCCAGCTTGGCCGCAAAGGCGACGCCAAACCGGCAGCCCATCTGATCTCTCCCGTCATCGACGCCGTGACCACCGACGACCGTGTGCTGGTGGTCGCTGGGGGTGCCGACGGTATCTCGTGCTGGGGCGACATCCTGGCCAATGCTGCCGTGTCCAAGCAGGTGCGTGGCACCGTCATCGACGGCCTGAGCCGCGATATCGAGGGCAGCGAGTCGGTGAGCTACCCGGTCTATGGCCGCGGTGTGACCATGATCAGCGCCCGTAACCGGGTGATCCAGATCGACTCGGGCCAACCCGTGCAGATGGCGGGCGTCACCGTGAACGAGGACGACTACGTGATCGCCGACCGCTGCGGCACGGTCTTTGTGCCCACCGCGCGCATCGAAGAGGTGCTGGATTTCGGCGAGCGCATCGCCAAGCGCCAGGACGGCATGGTGGCCGCCGTGCGCGCCGGCCGGTCCGTGGCTGAAGTCATGCACGACAAGGAATTCGAGGCCATCGCGGTCAAGACCTAAGAGCGTGTTGACGATCTCCACACGGTCTTGCAGGCGCGGCCTCGGGAGGTCTGCTGCGTTGCAAATCCTCGCAATAGCACGAGCTATTGCTGCGGTTTGCGCCTTGCAGCCCATCCCGATCCGCATCCCGCAAGCCTCGCGCCGAGATCGCAAACACGCTCTAAGAGCGGCTAACACAACTTCAATTTGAGGGCTCCAAAAGCATTTATGCTTCACAGTCTCATGTCCCGAGCCCCCATCAGCAAAGAGTTGTGGCAACAACTGCAACCCCTCATTCCCCCGTTCATTGC
>NZ_JADKYZ010000027.1 GCF_015354245.1 Diaphorobacter caeni | reverse complement strand
GACGTCGACATTGGCTTCGCACACCGCAGCGATTTCTGCGGGCACTTTGGTGCCGCGTGGCACAAAGAGGTGGCGCTGTTTGAGTTCCTTCAACCGCGGGCAAAGATCAAAACCAAGCAAACGGGCACCATACCCGTTTACAAAGCGAACAGGAAAGTCAATGAAATCAACGGTCTACCCAGACCACCCCCGCGCCAGTGCTAGCTTTGCGTACCGTCACTTATTGCACTGAAAACGAGGAGACCCCAACAACACCGAGCTGGAGCGATCGCGCTGGCTCGTCGAGCAGATGTTGGGTGCCGAGACGACCGAGCGCGCCACGCGCTCGGTCACCCACCAGATGAACGCAGCGAAGTTCCCTGTGCACCGGGACCTTGCAGGGTTCGACTTCGACGTCTCGCCGGTCGACCGCAAGCTCGTGCTACAACTGGCCGAAATGGCCTTCACCGATGAGGCGCACAACGTTGTGCTGGTGGGTGGGCCGGGCACCGGCAAGAGCCACCTCGCGACCGCCATCGGCGTGGCGGGCATCACGCAGCATGGCAAGCGCGTGCGCTTCTACTCGACGGTCGACCTGGTCAATGCACTGGAACAGGAGAAGGCGCAAGGCAAGGCCGGGCGCATCGCCAGCAGCCTGCTGCGTCTGGACGCGGTGGTCCTGGACGAGATGGGGTATCTGCCCTTCAGCCAGGCCGGCGGGGCGCTGCTGTTCCACCTGCTCTCCAAACTGTACGAGCACACCAGCGTGGTGGTGACGACGAACCTGGACTTCGCCGAATGGAGCAGCGTGTTCGTGGATCCGAAGATGACCACTGCGTTGCTGGACCGGCTCACGCACCACTGCCACATCGTGGAGACGGGTAACGACAGTTACCGGATCACGCACGCCACGGCGAACTCGAAAAAGCGCATCAAGGCTCGTGAGCAGGAGGGAAAGGCGCCGGCCGGAAACGTTGGTTGAGCAACGCCGCATGCAGGGACAAGGCGCTGCGGGCTTCGCCCTCCGCGCCTTCTTCGTGCGAGCGAGAAGACATCAAAAAGGAAGGCAAGAAAGGACGAAGGCGGTAGAGTTATACACAGTCGGCATCCACGATGCCGGCTTCCATCCCCGGGTCAAAGTTCAACCGGCAGGGTGGGTCAAAGTTCGGCCGGCGCCGACACGCAGTGTTCGGCAGAGCACCAAGCCGGCCATCGTGGATCTGTACGAAGTCTTTTTGTGCAGCGCTGCACGTTCGCTGCCACCTCTACTGATGCCGTATGTTGAGTCATAGGGGCAGGTCAGCTGGATTCTCAGCCCACCATCGGCTCGCGCAGCGTCACGAACTCCTCGGCCGTGGTCGGGTGGATACCGATGGTGCTGTCGAACTGCGCCTTGGTCGCACCCGCGTTCATGGCCACGGCGAAGCCCTGCACGATCTCGCCCGCGTCGGCGCCCACCATGTGCAGGCCCACCACGCAGTCGCTCTTCGCGTCGACCACCAGCTTGATGAAGGTGCGCTCGTCGCGGCCCGACAGCGTGTGGCGCAGGGCCTTGAAGTCGGCTGCGAAGATGCGCACGCCCTTCTCGCCGAACTTCGCGCGCGCCGCGGCCTCCGTCAGGCCGCAGGTCGCCACGTTCGGGTGCGTGAACACGGCGGTGGGCACGTTGTCATAGCCCATGCGGCGCTGGCCGTCGCCGAAGAGCTGGTCCACCACCACCATCGCTTCGGCCAGCGCCACCGGTGTCAGCGCCAGTCGGCTGCTCACGTCGCCGATGGCCAGCACCGAGGGCACGCTGCTGCGGTACTGCGCATCGACCACCACGGCACCGCGCGCGTCCAGCTTCACGCCCGCCGCGTCCAGTCCCATGCCCGCCGTGTTGGGCTTGCGGCCGGTGGCCAGCAGCACGGTGTCGGCCTCGATCTGCTGGCCGCGCGAGAGCATCGCGACCAGGCCGTCGCCCTCGCGGCGCAGCGTTTCCACCTGCGCCGTCATGCGCAGGTCGATGCCCTGGCGGCCCATCTCGCGCGCCAGCGCCTCGCGCACGTCGTCGTCGAAGCCGTTGAGGATGTGGGCGCCGCGATTGACCAGCGTCACGTGCGCGCCCAGGCCGCGGAACAGCGAGGCGAATTCGCAGCCGATGTAGCCGCCGCCCATCACCAGCAGGCGCTTGGGGAAATCGGGCAGATCGAACATCGCGTCCGACACCACGGCCAGCTCGCGGCCCGGCATGTCGGGCGCGGCAGGCATGCCGCCGGTGGCGACCAGGATGTGGCGCGCGGTGTAGCGCGTGTCGCTCACGCTGACCGTGTGGCCGTCCACCAGTTGCGCCCAGCCGGTCAACGTCTTCACGCCCGCGCCGTCGAGCAGCTTCTGATACACGCCGTTCAGGCGCGTGATCTCCTGCGCGCGCTGGCGCTTGAGCGTGGCCCAGTCGAAGCGCGGGGCCTCGGGCAGCGTCCAGCCGTAGCCGGGGGCTTCCTCGAAGGCGGCGGCGTAGCCGGCGGCATAGCTGTAGAGCTTCTTGGGCACGCAGCCCACGTTGACGCAGGTGCCGCCCAGTTCGGCGCATTCGGCCAGCGCCACGCGCGCACCGCGCTGACCGGCCATGCGCGCGGCGCGCACGCCGCCGCTGCCGCCGCCGATGACGAAGAGGTCGAAGTCGTAGTGATGAATCATGGAATGTGTGTGATGGAAAACCAGGCTGGTGTCTGCGAGACGGTGATCAAGAACAAGCGTGATGCCGAGGCGATATCGAGTGCGCCTG
Source organism: Diaphorobacter caeni (assembly GCF_015354245.1). Classification (GTDB taxonomy): domain Bacteria; phylum Pseudomonadota; class Gammaproteobacteria; order Burkholderiales; family Burkholderiaceae_C; genus Diaphorobacter_A; species Diaphorobacter_A caeni. Next base: position 2,612 of record NZ_JADKYZ010000027.1, on the reverse strand, counting down.
CCTCAAAAAAGGTGCTTCCACTGCGCGCGCGGCATCGTCTGTGCCACGAGGCTATTATAGTGAATGATGATTCATTATGTTACGAAATACATGTGTTAGGGATGCCCTGAACAACTCGGATTTGTGAGTGCTACACGGCTCACATTTTTCAGATGATGCAATTGCGGCCATTTTGCTCGGCACTGCGCAATGTTCTCTACCCTTTTCGGGCCGTTTGCGCCGCTTTTTCGGCCTGCGCCCTGTTTTCAGGCGCACTTATCCCCGCTCCGCCAGCAATTGGTGGCGCACCATCCACAGGTTCGATAGCGCAAAAAGCGTAGTGAGCTGCAGCGTGTTCTTCATGAGCCCCCGGTAGCGCACCTTGGTGTAGCCAAACTGGCGTTTGATCACCCTGAAGGGGTGCTCCACTTTGGCGCGGATGCTGGCCTTGATCTTCTCCACCTGCTCTATCAGCGCATCAATGGGCTTGTTCTCCTTGTCCAGCGCCCTGCGCTTGCCCGGGCGCATCGCCACATGCCACGTGACACCTTCTTTTGCATCAGGGCGCTTGTGGGCGCCTTGGTAGCCGGCATCGGCGAAGACGTCCGTCTCATGCCCATGCAACAAGCTGTTCGCCTCCACAACGTCAGAGACATTGCCAGAGGTGCCGCGCACGGTATGCACCAGGCCCGAATCTGCGTCCACCCCAATGTGCGCCCCCTGATGGCCACCCAAATTCCCCCGCCTATGGCCACCTCAAACTCCCCCACCTGAACTGATCGGGGATAGGGGTTAAACGCCGGCGTCGTCGGCACCTGTTGGCAGGACATTGATCCGGTCTTCCCCGAGGGAAGGCCAAGGAGTGAATGTCTTGAAGTCCAACCAACGCGCCACCATAGAGACACTGCTGGAGCGCAACACATCGCAACGCGAGATTGCCCGCATCACGGGCATCGATCGCAAGACGGTCAGGAGCTACCACCAGCGCTGGCTGGAGCAACTGCAGTCAAATTCCCCCGGGGTGGCCACCGGCTCGGTATGTCAAATTCCCCCACCCTGGCCACCGGCTCCTGGGCCGGTGGCCACCTCCCTGTGCGAACCCTGGCGCGAGTTCATCGAAGCCCAACTGCGGCTCAAGCGAAACGCCACGGCCATCTACCAGGACCTGGTCGACCAGCACGGCTTTGCTGGTCAGTACAACTCGGTCAAACGCTTCTGTGCAAAGCTGCGCCACAAGGAGCCCGAGCAGTTCGATCGCCTGTCCTTCCTGCCCGGCGAGGAGATGCAGGTGGACTACGGCGAGGGCGCTCCCACCCGCGTGCCCGGCAGCGACCGGTACCGCAAGCCCCGCCTGTTCGTGGCCACCTTGCGGTACTCCCGTGCCAGCTTCCGGTGCGTGGTGTGGAAGTCCAGCCAGCAGATCTGGGCCGAGCTGCACGAGCAGGCCCTGCGGTACTTCGGCGGCTGCCCGCAATACGTGGTGCTGGACAATCTGAAGGAAGGCGTCCTCAAGCCCGACCTGTACGAGCCCGATCTCAACCCGGTGTACGCCGCGGCCCTGGCGCACTACGGCGTGGTGGCCGACCCGGCGCGGGTGCGAGACCCCAACCGCAAGGGCACGGTGGAGCATGCCATTGGCCACACCCAGGCCACGGCCTTGAAGGGCCGGCGCTTTGAGTCCATCGAGGCCCAGAACGAGTTCCTGGCGCACTGGGAGAAGAGCTGGGCATCCAAGCGCATCCACGGCACCGAGCGACGCCAGGTGCAGGCCATGTTCGAGGAGGAGCGCAGCCACCTCAAACCACTGCCTCTCCTGGGCGTGCAGTATTTCGACGAGGCGGTGCGCACCGTCTGCGACGACAGCTGTGTGCGGGTGGATCACAGCAGCTACGCCGCCCGTCCGGCGGGCATCGGCTCCAAGGTGTTGGTGCGCATCTACGCCCAGCGCATCGAGATTCGTGACATGCACACCCGTGCCTTGCTGCGCACCCACGCCAAGGCCGAGCGTCCCGGCACGGTGATTCTGCCCATGGAGGAGCGGGTGTTCAATCCGTCTCGCGAGACCCGCCTGATCCTGCGTCAGGCCGGCGAGATTGGTGAGCACGCCAGGCGGCTGTGTGAGCTGCTCTTTGCCATCGAAGGCCGGGTGGGCCAGCGCAAGCTCTGGGGCATCGTCAGCCTGGCCCGGCGCTTCCCCGCGCACTGTGTCGATGCTGCCTGCGCGCAAGCCCTGGAACAAGGGGTCTACAGCTACAAGCGGGTGCTGGCTTTGGCAGAAGTCATCTTTGCCCAGGCACTGGCGGCCATCGAGACCGAGTCCACCGGTGCGTGCAGCAGTGCGTCCGCCGCCGGGGCCCGAACGCTGACCCAGCAGCATGAGCTCATCCGCGACGCCGATGAGTACGCCGATCTCTTCGCACACGCTGCGGCCGTCACAGCCACGAGCACGCTCGCGGCCGCCACGGCGAACACCACCAACAACAACACAACCAACGCACCTGGAGTTCTGACCTGCCCCCCACCAGCCGTACCAGTCTGAAGTTAGTGAAGTCCGTCAACCACCAGGAGAATGACGGACATGAAGAAGAGCAGATTCAGCGAGGAACAGATCATTGGGTTCCTGCGGCAAGCCG
>NZ_JADKYZ010000026.1 GCF_015354245.1 Diaphorobacter caeni | reverse complement strand
AGCCTGACGATGACCTACTTTCACACGGGAGTCCGCACTATCATCGGCGCGAAGTCGTTTCACTGTCCTGTTCGGGATGGGAAGGAGTGGTACCAACTTGCTATGGTCATCAGGCATAACTTGGAGCAGTGCAGGTTTTTGTTCTGCACGGCGAATTCATAGAATCTCAATCAGCTGAGGTCTGGTTCCTTCTTGGAACCTAATTTGATTGCGTACTTGGCATAACTACAAGTCTTTGAATTTATCAAAGTTATAGGGTCAAGCCGCACGGGCAATTAGTACTGGTTAGCTTAAAGCATTGCTGCTCTTCCACACCCAGCCTATCAACGTCGTGGTCTACAACGACCCTTCAGGGGGCTCGAGGCCCCGGCAGATCTCATCTTGAAACGAGTTTCCCGCTTAGATGCTTTCAGCGGTTATCTCTTCCACACATAGCTACCCTGCGATGCCACTGGCGTGACAACAGGTACACCAGAGGTGTGTCCACTCCGGTCCTCTCGTACTAGGAGCAGGCTTCCTCAAATCTGCAGCGCCCACGGAAGATAGGGACCAAACTGTCTCACGACGTTTTAAACCCAGCTCACGTACCTCTTTAAATGGCGAACAGCCATACCCTTGGGACCGACTACAGCCCCAGGATGAGATGAGCCGACATCGAGGTGCCAAACACCGCCGTCGATATGAACTCTTGGGCGGTATCAGCCTGTTATCCCCAGAGTACCTTTTATCCGTTGAGCGATGGCCCTTCCATACAGAACCACCGGATCACTATGTCCTGCTTTCGCATCTGCTCGACTTGTCAGTCTCGCAGTTAAGCACGCTTATGCCATTGCACTATCGTCACGATGTCCGACCGTAACTAGCGTACCTTCGAACTCCTCCGTTACACTTTGGGAGGAGACCGCCCCAGTCAAACTGCCTACCATGCACTGTCCCCAGTCCAGATAATGGACCTAGGTTAGAACCTCAAACACACCAGGGTGGTATTTCAACGTTGGCTCCATGTGATCTAGCGACCACACTTCAAAGCCTCCCACCTATCCTACACAGATCTGTTCAAAGTCCAATACAAAGCTACAGTAAAGGTTCATGGGGTCTTTCCGTCTTTCCGCGGGGAGATTGCATCATCACAAACATTTCAACTTCGCTGAGTCTCAGGAGGAGACAGTGTGGCCATCGTTACGCCATTCGTGCAGGTCGGAACTTACCCGACAAGGAATTTCGCTACCTTAGGACCGTTATAGTTACGGCCGCCGTTTACTGGGACTTCAATCAAGAGCTTGCACCCCATCATTTAATCTTCCAGCACCGGGCAGGCGTCACACCCTATACGTCCACTTTCGTGTTTGCAGAGTGCTGTGTTTTTAATAAACAGTCGCAGCCACCGATTTTTTGCAACCCCTTTCTGCTCCGTTTGTACAACTTCACATACTGGGGGCATACCTTCTCCCGAAGTTACGGTATCAATTTGCCGAGTTCCTTCTCCTGAGTTCTCTCAAGCGCCTTAGAATACTCATCTCGCGCACCAGTGTCGGTTTGCGGTACGGTCGTCAATAGCTGAAGCTTAGTGGCTTTTCCTGGAAGCAGGGTATCACTCACTTCGTGTGCAAGCACACTCGTTATCACCCCTCATCTAAGCCCGGCGGATTTGCCTACCGGGCACGACTACAGGCTTGAACCAACATATCCAACAGTTGGCTGAGCTAACCTTCTCCGTCCCCACATCGCACTATTGATCGGTACAGGAATATTGACCTGTTTCCCATCAGCTACGCATCTCTGCCTCGCCTTAGGGGCCGACTCACCCTACGCCGATGAACGTTGCGTAGGAAACCTTGCGCTTACGGCGAGCGGGCTTTTCACCCGCTTTAACGCTACTCATGTCAGCATTCGCACTTCTGATACCTCCAGCATCCGTCTCCAGACACCTTCACAGGCTTACAGAACGCTCTCCTACCACGTGCAATAAATTGCACATCCGCAGCTTCGGTAACTGGCTTAGCCCCGTTACATCTTCCGCGCAGGACGACTCGATCAGTGAGCTATTACGCTTTCTTTAAATGATGGCTGCTTCTAAGCCAACATCCTGACTGTTTTAGCCTTCCCACTTCGTTTCCCACTTAGCCAATTTTAGGGACCTTAGCTGGCGGTCTGGGTTGTTTCCCTCTTGAGTCCGGACGTTAGCACCCGGTGCTCTGTCTCCCAAGCTGTACTCTGCAGTATTCGGAGTTTGCCTTGGTTTGGTAAGTCGCCATGACCCCCTAGCCAAAACAGTGCTCTACCCCCGCAGGTAATACTTGAGGCACTACCTAAATAGTTTTCGGAGAGAACCAGCTATTTCCAAGTTTGTTTAGCCTTTCACCCCTATCCACAGCTCATCCGCTAGTTTTGCAACACTAGTCGGTTCGGACCTCCAGTACCTGTTACGGCACCTTCATCCTGGCCATGGATAGATCACTTGGTTTCGGGTCTACACCCAGCGACTATGGCGCCCTGTTCGGACTCGGTTTCCCTACGCCTCCCCTATTCGGTTAAGCTTGCCACTGAATGTAAGTCGCTGACCCATTATACAAAAGGTACGCCGTCACCCCTTACGAGGCTCCGACTTTTTGTAAGCATACGGTTTCAGGATCTATTTCACTCCCCTCCCGGGGTTCTTTTCGCCTTTCCCTCACGGTACTTGTTCACTATCGGTCGATGATGAGTATTTAGCCTTGGAGGATGGTCCCCCCATATTCAGACAAGGTTTCTCGTGCCCCGCCCTACTTATCTGCAGCCTAGTACCACCACTGAGTTTTCACATACGGGACTATCACCCACTATGGTCGGACTTTCCATTCCGTTTTGTTAACCCAATGACTATCACTGCAAGGCTCTTCCGAATTCGCTCGCCACTACTATCGGAATCTCGGTTGATGTCTTTTCCTCGAGCTACTTAGATGTTTCAGTTCACTCGGTTCGCCTCGCATACCTATGTATTCAGTATGCGATACCCTTGCGGGTGGGTTTCCCCATTCAGAGACCTCCGGATCAAAGCTTATTTGCCAGCTCCCCGAAGCTTATCGCAGGCTATCACGTCTTTCGTCGCCTATCATCGCCAAGGCATCCACCATATGCTCTTAGTCACTTGACCCTATAACTTTGACATCTCTTTCGAGATGACTTCATTGTCAGATCGCAGACTTGTTTTGTGAGGTCTCGCACCTCACGCGTTATGCCGTAATGTGAATGATCTTCTTGGCTGGTTTCTGCTTTCACAGAATCCAACTTTGAGAACGATTCGTCATTACTTGAAATAAACAAAGTTTTTGTCTATTCGTTTTGACGCAATCAAATTTGTTGTTAGCGGCACGGTGCAGTAAAACCTTTACGAATTCCTGCTTTCCGCTAACAACGCTGATTTCGACTCTATGAATTTTTAAAGAACAGCCGTATTGATCCGGTAATCCGGGTCAACAACAAAACAGTCTGTCGCCAAACTGCTTTGGTGTTGATGATCTATTGATCGTCTGATAAGTGGTTGGTGGAGGATGACGGGATCGAACCGACGACCCCCTGCTTGCAAAGCAGGTGCTCTCCCAGCTGAGCTAATCCCCCAGGATTTCTTCCTCGACCAGAGTGTTGGCACTTCCCAATAAAGAGTTTGGTGGGTCTAGTTGGGCTCGAACCAACGACCCCCGCCTTATCAAGACGGTGCTCTAACCAGCTGAGCTACAGACCCATTCCTCAACCAGAGCAGCATCTCTGCCGCTCAGCCTTGGCTTGTTCCAACAACCGATAAGTGTGGGCGTTCAATCTTGAATGCTTGTTTTCCAGAAAGGAGGTGATCCAGCCGCACCTTCCGATACGGCTACCTTGTTACGACTTCACCCCAGTCACGAACCCCGCCGTGGTAAGCGCCCTCCTTGCGGTTAGGCTACCTACTTCTGGCGAGACCCGCTCCCATGGTGTGACGGGCGGTGTGTACAAGACCCGGGAACGTATTCACCGTGACATTCTGATCCACGATTACTAGCGATTCCGACTTCACGCAGTCGAGTTGCAGACTGCGATCCGGACTACGACTGGCTTTATGGGATTAGCTCCCCCTCGCGGGTTGGCAACCCTTTGTACCAGCCATTGTATGACGTGTGTAGCCCCACCTATAAGGGCCATGAGGACTTGACGTCATCCCCACCTTCCTCCGGTTTGTCACCGGCAGTCCCATTAGAGTGCCCAACTGAATGTAGCAACTAATGGCAAGGGTTGCGCTCGTTGCGGGACTTAACCCAACATCTCACGACACGAGCTGACGACAGCCATGCAGCACCTGTGTGCAGGTTCTCTTTCGAGCACATCCTCATCTCTGAAGACTTCCTGCCATGTCAAAGGTGGGTAAGGTTTTTCGCGTTGCATCGAATTAAACCACATCATCCACCGCTTGTGCGGGTCCCCGTCAATTCCTTTGAGTTTCAACCTTGCGGCCGTACTCCCCAGGCGGTCAACTTCACGCGTTAGCTTCGTTACTGAGAAAGTGAATTCCCAACAACCAGTTGACATCGTTTAGGGCGTGGACTACCAGGGTATCTAATCCTGTTTGCTCCCCACGCTTTCGTGCATGAGCGTCAGTGCAGGCCCAGGGGATTGCCTTCGCCATCGGTGTTCCTCCGCATATCTACGCATTTCACTGCTACACGCGGAATTCCATCCCCCTCTGCCGCACTCAAGCCATGCAGTCACAAATGCAGTTCCCAGGTTGAGCCCGGGGATTTCACATCTGTCTTACATAACCGCCTGCGCACGCTTTACGCCCAGTAATTCCGATTAACGCTTGCACCCTACGTATTACCGCGGCTGCTGGCACGTAGTTAGCCGGTGCTTATTCTTACAGTACCGTCATGGGCCGCCTTTATTAGAAGCGACCTTTTCGTTCTGTACAAAAGCAGTTTACAACCCGAAGGCCTTCATCCTGCACGCGGCATGGCTGGATCAGGGTTTCCCCCATTGTCCAAAATTCCCCACTGCTGCCTCCCGTAGGAGTCTGGGCCGTGTCTCAGTCCCAGTGTGGCTGATCATCCTCTCAGACCAGCTACAGATCGTCGGCTTGGTAAGCTTTTATCCCACCAACTACCTAATCTGCCATCGGCCGCTCCGTCCGCGCAAGGCCTTGCGGTCCCCTGCTTTCATCCGTAGATCGTATGCGGTATTAGCAAAGCTTTCGCCTCGTTATCCCCCACGATCGGGCACGTTCCGATGTATTACTCACCCGTTCGCCACTCGTCAGCATCCGAAGACCTGTTACCGTTCGACTTGCATGTGTAAGGCATGCCGCCAGCGTTCAATCTGAGCCAGGATCAAACTCTACAGTTCGATCTTGAAATTTAAAGTCTCTCGACTTACTCAATACAAATAGGAATTGAAGAAGAAATGATCTTCCTACAATTTACTGTTTGCATGAGTGTTTGTAGTGCAGTGCACTAGTCCCGAAGAACTTATGCATTCGCCATCAAACACCCACGCTTATCGGCTGTATGTTTTTAAGGATCCAGCGCACTCCGAATCGCTCCGGAGGCTTGCTTCGCAGTGATCAGCGAAGCCTTGAATTATAACACGTTTTAAAGACCTGTCAAACTTTGTGGTTTTTGCAGACCGACCGGATAACCAATCAAACCACATCAACCTGCCGCATCCGTCGTTTCCAACCTCGGCAGCGAAGCCTTGTATTCTACACCGAGTTTTGCGACCCAGAAGAAGAAATCCAAGATTTCTTTTTTC
>NZ_JADKYZ010000025.1 GCF_015354245.1 Diaphorobacter caeni | reverse complement strand
GGGTATTCGTAAAACCATGTGGGTAACTGCTGCCTAAACAAGGGTTGATTTCCCGATGTAAATCGTAAAAACGTGTTGTTAAAATTATGTGGATGGCTTATGATTTGCTTATACAAAATCGCAAAAGTTTATTGACATGATCCGTGACATCCTCCAGCAATACAGGGACGAATCCGCTTTCAACCGTGATTTGGGCGACCGCTTCGAGCGGCTGATGCGGGCTTACCTCAAGCTCGACCCGCAGTATCTTGCATTGTTTGAAGATGTCTGGCTCTGGAAGGATTGGCCGCAGCGCGAAGCCCTTGGCTATAAGCTGCCGGACACCGGTATCGACTTGGTGGCGAAGCTGCGCGATGAGGATGGTTACTGCGCGATCCAGTGCAAGTTCTACGACTCCCCGATTCCGATGGGCGATCTGGGTAACTTCTTTACCCTCTCTGGCAAGGGTGGCTTTACCCAGCGCCTTATCGTGGCAACTGCGCCGCTCTCCAAGCACGCGGCGGATGCGCTGGAAGGGCAGACCATTCCGGTCGAACTGATGACCTTGGAGGACTTGGAAGCCTCCCCGATTGACTGGTCGCAGTTCTCGCTGGACAAGCCCGATCACCTGCGCAAGCTGCCCAAGAAAGCCCCTCGCCCGCATCAGAGCGAAGCCCTGGCCAATGTCACCAAAGGCTTTCAGGCCCACGACCGTGGCAAGCTCATCATGGCCTGCGGCACGGGCAAAACCTACACCTCGCTCATCATTGCCGAGCAGATGGTAAAGCCGGGCCAGAACATCCTATTCCTAGTGCCATCCATCGCGCTGCTGTCGCAGACGTTGCGGGCGTGGACAGCCGATGCCAGTGTGCCGTTGCGCTGCTTTGCTGTGTGCTCGGATAGCAAGGCCAGCCGCAATGAAGAAGACATGCGCATCTACGAACTGGCTTATCCGGCCACGACGAATGCAAACAAGCTGGCGGCTTCCCTCTCCGCAACCCAGGACGCGAGCGCCATCACGGTGATCTTCTCGACCTATCAGTCCATTGAAGTGGTACATCAGGCGCAGCAGAAAACCGGCATGGTGTTCGACCTGGTGGTGTGCGATGAGGCACACCGCACTGCGGGCTATACCGCTCCCGGAGAAGATCATTCCGCATTCGTGCGCGTCCATGACAACGCCTACATCAAGGCAAACAAGCGGCTTTACATGACCGCCACGCCGCGCATCTACGCCGAAGCCAGCAAGAGCAAAGCCGAAGAAAACGATGTGCAAGTGTTCTCGATGGACGATGTGGCCACCTTCGGCCCGGTGTTCCATCAGCTTCGCTTTGATGAGGCTGTCCGGCGCGATCTGCTATCCGACTACAAGGTGCTGGTGATCGCTGTTGATGAATTGCACGTCAGCAGGGTGCTCAACAAGCGCATCGCCGACAGCGGCGATGAACTCAAGCTGGATGACGCGGTGAAAATCGTCGGCTGCTGGAACGGCCTGGGCAAGCACGTCGCCGCCGAGGATGGCATGGATGTCAGTGTCGATCCTCAACCAATGCGCACCGCCATCGCCTTCGCGCAGTCGATCAAGCACTCCAAGCTGCTGACCACCGAGTTCGAGCGTATTTCCGACGACCTGGGCGACCAGATCGACTATCTCCCCGCACTGGAGGCCAAACACGTCGATGGCACCATGAACGTGGTCGAGCGCAACCAGAAGCTCTCCTGGCTCAAGGACAATATTGGCAAGGAAGAGCCGCTATGCCGCATCCTGACCAATGCCCGCTGCTTGTCCGAAGGCGTGGATGTCCCGGCACTGGACGCTGCCATTTTCCTGAACCCCCGCGATTCCGTGGTGGACGTGGTGCAGTCGGTCGGTCGTGTGATGCGTAAAGACCCGGCTGGTCGCAAGAAGTACGGCTATGTGATTTTGCCCATCGGCATTCGCAAGGACACTTCGCCCGAAACGGCACTCGATGACAACAAGAAGTACCGCGTGGTCTGGCAAGTGCTCAACGCTTTGCGTGCCCACGATGACCGGCTGGACAAGCAGTTCGCCACCATCGACCTGACTGGCAAAGGCAATGGCGTGGTGAACGTCATCGGCGTGGGCGGCGGCAACGAGAAAGCCGATGCCTTCGGCGGAGAGCAGCTTGGCTTTGCCTTCGATCCAGAGGAACTCGGCAAGTGGCAGGACGCCATGTTTGCCAAGATCGTCACCAAGTGCGGCAATCGCCGCTACTGGGAAGACTGGGCCAAAGACATCGCCGAGATTGCCGACCGTCACCAGATGCGCATTCGCGCCCTGCTGGAGAAACCGTATTCCAAGGGCAAGAAAGCGTTCGACGAGTTCCTCAAAGGTGTCAGGAAGAACCTCAACCCCAGCGTCAGCCAGAATGACGCCATCGAGATGCTGGCCCAGCACATCATCACCAAGCCGGTGTTCGATGCGCTGTTCGAGGGCTACGCCTTTACCAGCAAGAACCCCGTGTCGCAGTCCATGCAGAAGATCATGGACATCCTCGAAGCGCAGGCGCTGGACAAGGAGCATGAGACGCTGGAGGGCTTCTATGCCAGCGTGCGCGAGCGGGCATCCGGCATCACCGACCCGAAAGGGCGGCAAAAGATCATCATCGAGCTGTACGACAAGTTCTTCAAGACCGCTTTCCCACGCATGGTTGAACGGCTGGGCATTGTCTACACCCCGGTCGAGATTGTGGACTTCATCCTGCACAGTGCCGATGCCGCCCTCCAAGCACACTTCGGCACCCGGCTGGCTGACCAGAACGTCCACATCCTAGACCCCTTCACCGGCACCGGTACCTTCCCCGTGCGGCTGATCGAAACGGGGCTGATTGCCCCTGACAAGCTGCCCTACAAGTACCGCAATGAGATGCATGCCAACGAGATCGTGCTGCTGGCCTACTACATCGCCGCCATCAACATCGAGGAAGCCTTCCATCGCGTCACTGGGCTGGAGTACGAGCCGTTCCCCGGCATCGTGCTCACCGACACCTTCCAGATGAACGAGCCGCAGACCGGCGATCTGGATGAAGGCTTGCCAGAAAACCACAAGCGTGCCGATGAGCAGAAAGCGCGTGATATTCGGGTGATTGTTGGCAACCCACCGTATTCAGTTGGTCAGGACAATGCTAATGACAACAATCAGAACCTGAAGTATTCCAAGCTGGATGGGCGCATCGCTGCGACCTACGCTGCACACTCGACCGCAACACTCAAGAACAGTCTTTACGATTCGTACATCAGGGCCTTCCGCTGGGCATCCGACCGCATCAAGGATGAGGGCATCGTCTGCTTTGTGACCAACGGTGGCTGGATTGACGGCAACACGATGGACGGCTTCCGCAAGACCTTGCAGGACGAGTTTGCGGATGTGTATGTGTTCAATCTACGGGGAAATGCACGTACTCAAGGCGAACAGCGCCGTAAGGAGGCGGGCAACGTCTTCGACTCAGGCTCTCGCACACCGGTAGCCATTACCCTGCTCATCAAACGCAAAGACCACCAGGGCAAGGCTGCGATCCACTACCACGATATTGGCGACTATCTCAGCCGTGAGCAAAAGCTGGAGATCGTCAGTAGCTTTGGCAGTTACCAGCAGGTGCCGTGGCAAACCCTTGAGCCTAACGAGTACCACGATTGGATCAATCAGCGCAGCGGGGATTTCAACGCCTTCGTTCCGTTCAATGATGAGCCGGGTGCAATCTTCGCCTTTAGATCGAACGGAGCAATGACGAATCGTGATGCGTGGGTATATAACTCCGGACGCGCTGCGCTCGCGGACAATGTAAGCAGAATGATGAGCTTCTATAACGCTGAAGTCGCCAGATGCCTTGGAGAAGTTCGCTCGCTTAGCACTCAAAAGGAACGTGAAGCACTTGCTTCAACTCTAGTGACCATTGATTCCAAGATGATCAAGTGGACGGCGGGACTCATTTCGAACTTGAGTAGGGGGGTCACCGGCGAGTTCTCTGGAAATCATATTCGCAAAGCCTTATATCGACCGTTTAATCGGGTCTGGCTTTATTACCACCCGACCTTTGTTGAACGTCCGGGAGGATTCCGACAACTGATTCCTTCCGAATGCCATACGAACTGCGTAATCCAGCTAACCGGAACAGGAAAAAGCAAGGACTTCTCGTGCCTGATGGTAGATTCGATGGCCGATAGAGACTGCATTTCCGGCGGTCAATGCTTTCCCCTCTACTTGTACCCAAAAGCTACAGACGCCGATCCACAGGGCGGTTTTGGCTTTGGCGGCGACGATGCCGGCTTGGCCGACGCCAATGACTACATCAAGCGTGACGGCGTCACTGACGTGGCACTAACCAACTTCCGCCAGCATTATGGCGACGAGTCGATCACCAAGGAAGACATCTTTTATTACGTCTATGGCGTTCTACATTCACCCGAGTATCGCGAGCAGTATGCAGCCGACCTCAAGAAGGTGCTGCCCCGCATTCCCTATGCGCCGGACTTCAAGGCATTCAGCCAGGCGGGGCGCAAGCTCGCCGACCTGCATCTGAACTACGAAACGGTGGAGCCGTGGCCGGTGCAGGAGGATGCCAAGCCCAAGGGCGATCTGAATGACCTAGCTTACTACCGCGTCGAGAAGATGCGCTTTGCCTCGCTGGGCGGCAGAAACAAGGACAAGAGCGTCATCGTCTTCAATAGCCGCATTACCCTACGCGGTATCCCGCTGCAAGCCTACGACTATGTGGTCAACGGCAAGAGCGCCATCGAGTGGGTCATGGAACGCTATCAGGTCTCCACCGACAAGGACAGCGGCATCAAGGATGATCCCAATGACTGGTGCCGCGAGCACAACGACCCGGCCTATATCCTCAATCTCGTCAAGCGTGTTATTCGGGTGAGCATTGAGACCAATCAGATTGTTTGCGTACTTCCTCCGATGGCGTGAGGGATGATGCCCGTCAACATCCTGAACCTTCCGCAGTACCGCGTGCTGCGCGTGGAGGAAACCGACCACGACTACCACGTCAGCGCCGAGCCGGTGGACGTAACCGCTGCCTGCCCACATTGTCAGTCCGACCGCCTGAACTCGTGGGGAACCCGCGAGCAGGTATTCAAAGACCTGCCCATGCACGGCAAACGCGTGGGCATCTACATCGACACGAAGCGGCTACGCTGCCAAGCCTGCGGCAAGACCTTCTCGCAGGCACTGCCGGTACTGGCCGAGAACCGGATGATGACTGAGCGGCTGGTAGCTTGGATCGGATCACAGAGTTTGAAGCGCACCTTCACCTCGCTGGCCGACGAAACCGGCGTGGTCGAAGGAACGATCCGCAACATCTTCCGCGACTACATCAACGAGCTTGAGCAGACCGTCCGCTTTGAGACACCGAAGTGGATGGGCATCGACGAAATCCACATCATCAACAAGCCGCGCTGCGTCGTCTCGAACATCCAGAACAACACCATCGTGGACATGCTCCATAACCGGAACAAGGACACGGTGGCAAAGTACCTGTTCAAGATGCCGAACCGGGACAAGGTGCAGTACGTGGCGATGGATATGTGGACGCCCTACCGCGATGCAGTGAGTGCGGTGCTGCCTGACGCCACCATCGTCATCGACAAGTTCCACGTCGTCAGGATGGCGAACGATGCGATGGAGAAGGCCCGCAAAGGGCTGCGGGCCGAACTGACCCTGAAACAGAAACGCGGTCTGATGCACGACCGCTTTGTGCTCTTGAAGCGCGAGCGCACGCTGAACGATGAAGAGCGTCTGAATCTCGACGGCTGGACAAAGAACTATCCAACCTTGGGAGAGGCGTACAGGCTCAAGGAGGGCTTCTACGCCATCTACGAGGACTCGGACTCACCGGAGAGCGCCTTGAGGCGCTACGAGGCTTGGAGCAAGGATGTGTCGCCTGAAATCAGGCCGTACTTCCACGACCTGATTCGTGCCTTCACCAACTGGCAGCCCTTCATCCTCAACTACTTCGAGCACCCCGTCACCAACGCCTACACGGAGAGTCTGAACAGCTTGATCCGCGTCATGAACCGGCTGGGCCGTGGCTACTCGTTCGAGGCGCTGCGGGCCAAGATTCTCTTCACCGAGGGCATCCACAGCCGAAAGCAAGCACGACCCAAGTTCGAGAGAAAGCGTGCGCCGGAGCCTGTTGAGATGAGCAGAGCATTGCCGGATGACGCGATAGGCTATGGGCTGCCCGTGCTGGAAAAAATGCGGGCAATGAAGCCTCCCAAGGAGGCCGACCAACACAAAGCACCGCCGCCGCCCAAGAACTACGGTGCGGACATTTCAACACTCATCCGCATGATCGAGGCGGGGGAGCTTTGATCCCGTTTCAACCCACTTTTACGAATAGCC
>NZ_JADKYZ010000024.1 GCF_015354245.1 Diaphorobacter caeni | reverse complement strand
GGGGTAGAGCAAGCAGTCGTGTCACCAGCCGCCATTTCGATCACGGTAGGTCGAGCCGGGTGTTCATATCGAGATCGAACCGACCATACGGGTTGACGTGTTCCCAGATCAGCGGCGTCAGGGCGGCGTAGTCGCGTGGTGTGAACCTGCCCTGCCAATGCGGCAGGGCCAAGACCTTCTGGATCATCAGCGTGTTGATGTAGACCATACAGTTCTGGATCAAGTGCAGCGCGAGCATGCTGACCTCGTGATCCTCGCGGCGGTTGCTCGCCATCTCGCCCCGGCGGGCGAAGAACACGAAGTCGGTCGCGCCGTTCCACTGCTCGACTACGTTCAGCCCCTCGTTGATTTCCCGGCGCAACGCCTCGTCGTGCAGGTAGCGGCACAGGAAGATAGTCTTGATCGCCTTGCCCAACTCAGCGAATGCCTTGTAGGTCGGGTGCTGCACGTTCTTCTTGGTGAAGCGGCGCAGGATGGCTTCGGTGTCCGCTGTCCCCAGGCGCAGCGCGGTAGCGTACTTGACCATCTGGTCGTACTGTTGCCGCACCGAGTCCCAGTCGATGGGCTTGGTCAGAATCTGTTGCAGGTTCGCGTAGGCGTCGGCCTTGCCGGTCTCTGGCCGGTACAGCTTCTGTGAGTGGATGGCCTTCAGCCGTGGCAGCAACTGGAAGCCCAGCAGGCGGCAGAAGGCGAACGCCACCGTGCTCTGGCCGTGCGAATCGACATACTGCCGATCCACCTCCATCTCGGTGCAATGGTGGATCACGCCCTCGATCATCGACGCCACCTCCGACGACGACGGCGACTTGAGCTGCGAATGGATGCACAGCGAGCTGCGCTCGACATGCCAGTAGATCATCACGCCGCGCCCGCCGTAGCGGACGTGCCATTGCGTGGTGAGGTTCTGATCCCACGCGCCGAAGTGTTTCGAGTCCGACGCGCAAGCGGTGGTGCCGCTACCCCAGATCGCCGGGTTGCGGGCTTGCAGCGTGCCGTCTGCGACGATGGCAATCGCGCGGCGCATCGCGTCCACGCTGATGTAACGGCGGCGCACATAGGCCAGGTCGCGCGCCGTGGTGCCGGAATCCAGCCCGGCCATGCGCTGCAAGCCAGCATTGGTGCCCAGGCCGTGCAGACACAGGAGCAGGCGCGGCTGCAACACCGAGCGATCCATCGACTCGTAGGAGGTCGGGCTTTTCAGGGCATCGGTAAAGCTCAACCGCAGATCGGTTTCCTTGACCATATCGAGCAGGCTGGTCAT
The DNA here is from genome assembly GCF_015354245.1 of Diaphorobacter caeni. GTDB lineage: Bacteria > Pseudomonadota > Gammaproteobacteria > Burkholderiales > Burkholderiaceae_C > Diaphorobacter_A > Diaphorobacter_A caeni. The sequence goes on along the minus strand of NZ_JADKYZ010000024.1, from coordinate 5,836 downwards.
CGGCCAGAGGACATTGAGTTCGGCCTTTAGCGCGGTCAGATTGGGGGGATCGGGTTGCGCATCGAGCGGCGTCAGCGTGATCCAGCCACCGCCCTTGCTGCTCAGCCGGACGGATGGATTCTTCTTCAAGCCAGCGTCGAAGGTGGACAGCGCCGCGCGCATTTCGGCCTGCAAGTCGGCGATGAAGCGCTCCACATCGAGAGGCAGGTTCAGCGCCCGGTAGTAGTCCTCGCGGTTTTGCTCGAAGTCAGCCGGCAGATCGTCGTCGGGGTTGCGGTAGCGGTTCGCGCCGACCACCCAGATTTCCTTGCAGCGCAGCCGCTCGCGCAGGGCTTCCAGCACGGCGATTTCATAGGTGACGCGGTTGACCCGATCCCGGCCGGCGGCGTCCGTCTCCATGACGGCTTCTCGCCACAGGCCACGTACCACGCCATCGAGCGGCACCTCGATGTCGGCTGGGAAGGTATGCACCTTGGTGTCGGCAAAGCGCTTCACCAGGTCGAGCGCGTCCATCACCGGGCGGTGGCGGTCGTTGTTGGAGCGGAATACCAGCGCGGCCAGCAAGGTCGGTACTATGCGCCGGTAGTGGCCCTGGTACGAATTGCGGATCACAGTGCGCAGCGTGATGCGGTAGGTCGGGCCGGTGGCCTTCCACTCCTTGACCAGATCGCGCAGCGTCTGCTCGCCGACCACTGGAAACACCACGTCGCGCACCACGCCGTCCGGCTGGGCCAAGGTGGCGTCGGCCAGATTGAACAGCAGGTTCTGCTTGCCGGACACGCGCTTGAGGTCCTCCAGCAGTTCGCGTTCGACCTTGCGTTCGGCACGCGCGCCGATCTGGTGGATGGTCTCGATCAGCAAGTCCACCAGGTCGTCGGTCAGGCTGCGGGCGCGCAGGTGGACGAAAGCGGCCAGCCAGGTGAGGCGCGCTGCATCGGGATGTCGGCGCAGGTCGCGGGGAACCTCGACCGACACACGCTGGCGGCAGCGCTCCAGGTCACGCGGCGAAGTCCGGTCGAACAGATCGGCAGACAGCTCGATCCCCCGGATCAGTTCGAGCTTCGCCAACTCATCCTGCATGCTGGCAAGGCTTGGGCGGCCGGGACTGCCGCGCAGTTTCAGCAAGACGGCCGGCGCGTTGCCTGCGGCTTCGCCTTGAGCATCTTCAACGGCGCTCTCCCCGTGGCCCGATTCTTCTGGGCGCAGCAAGGCATCCAGGCGTTCGCGAGTCGCGGGCGGCAGCCGCCCATACACGCAGCTATGGAAGCGGTCTTCGTGGGAGCGCAACGCACTGCGCGCGATGCGCTCCATCCGGTCTGGTTTCGGCGGCTCGATGGCGAGTTCGCGGCAACGTCCTTCCAGCCGCTCGATCATCGGCTCAATGTCACCGCCAACTTCTCCGGCAACATGATCACGCAGCCACTCCGTCAGCATCTCGGCATCGGCTACCGTCGCTTCGCGGAAGCCGAAACGCACGCGGATTTCGCCGCGCAGCCGCTCGGCAGTGCGGCCCGTGAGGAAGGCTTCGCCATCGATGGGCGCGGGTGCGTCGAGTTGTTTGGCGAGCGCGGCTATGCCCTGTACCTCGACTTCGGTTTCGTCGCGCGGAAAACGGCCGCGATCGCGGAAGAAGGTCAGCAGGATGGCAAAGCCCAACCGGTTCGCCCGGTTTTTGGTCATCACCAGTTCGCGTTCGGCTGGCGCCAATACCCACTGATCTTCCTTACTGCCGCCGCCGTCCGCCATACCGCTACGCTCCTGGGGGCACTGACGCGGGCCAGCCGGCCCGCGTCAGAGTTTCGATCAAGGTGGTCCGCTTCACGCCGAAGTTGCGGCACACGGCTGCCTTGGACATGCCACCTTCGAGCGCGGCGATAATGGCATCCAGCTTCTCGCCGGTGATTGCCTGCGGCCGCCCACCGATCCGGCCACGTTTGCGGGCAGCAGCCAGGCCGGCAACGACACGCTCCTGGATCAAGGCGCGCTCGTACTGCGCGAGCGCGCCGAACACCTGGAATAGAAACTCGCCCGATGGCGTGGTGGTGTCCAGATTCTCCGTCAGCGAGCGGAACGCCACCCGCTTGTCCTTGAGCGAGGTCACGATGGTGAGTAGGTGCGACAGCGATCGGCCGAGCCGGTCGAGCTTCCACACGACCAGTACGTCGCCGGGCCTGACGAATTCGAGCGCCTGCACCAAGCCGGCGCGGTCGTCCTTCGCGCCGGAGGCGTAATCCTCGAACAGGTGACGCGGATCGACGCCGGCGGCGAGCAGCGCGTCGCGCTGCAAGTCCGTGCTCTGCCGGTCGGAATCTGACGACACGCGCATGTAACCTACTAACATAAGCGGAAAACCATCAAGACGCGGTTTCCGCATGGTAGCGTCTGGCGACACAGTTTTCCGCACAATTTTGCGGCCACTCGGAGCTTGGTGCAGAGGGCTGTTGAAGATCTGTCGACAATCAAATGTTTTCCGACAGGTCTTGGCATAGCGCAGGCCCGCCTTGCAGTGTTCTGTGAGTAGCGCTTAGTAAAGACGACGTATATACTTTGTTAGTATTAAGTGGCAGGAGGCCCCGATCATGTCAAAACAAGCCGTTTTCACGATGAAGCTGGAGCCCGAGTTGCGCGCCGAGTTCATGGCCGAAGCCGAAGCGGCCCATCGCCCGGCGTCGCAAGTCCTGCGCGAGTTGATGCGCGAGTTCATTCAGAGCCAGCGCAAGTCGCGCGAGTACGACGAGTTCCTGCGCCGCAAGGTCGAGGCCGGCCGGGCTTCAATGCGCGCTGGATTGGGGCGATCGAACGATGAAGTTGAGGCCGAATTCGCCGCACGGCGTGCCAGTGTGGCGAGGCAGTCGTGAGAGTTGTTTGGACGCCCGAAGCGCAGCAAGACCGTGCCGATGTGTGGGACTACATCGCAGCCGACAATCCGCGCGCGGCGGCCCGGATGGATGAGATTTTCAGCGATGCGGCCGCCCGGTTGACCCAGCACCCCATGTTGGGCAAGCCGGGAATCGTTCCTGGCACCCGCGAGTTGATCCCGCATGAAAGCTATCGCCTGGTGTACCAGATCGACGGCGAAACGGCGTGGATACTGACGCTGGTTCACACGGCCCGCCTGTGGCCGCCTGTGCGCGATTAAGAAACAATCATGGCAACGATGAAACGGCGCGTTGACTGACTGCTTTCGAGCCAGACCGCGGTCGGCGGCAGGCGGCCATATGCGGCCGGTCATCAATCGATCCGGATAGCGGTCATTGCGGCGGGAGGATATGCTAAACGCCTGTGTCCGGAGTCGATCAGACCACACACCATGCGGGCTGCTGCTTTACCTGCGTTGTTATCTTGCATTGCGCGATATTTCTTCTTCTAAACAGGAGGTTGCAGAACATGTTATCCGGCATCCCAATGTTATGCGGCAGAACTGTCGCCCTAAAACAAAGTTAGCCTGCTTAGGAAGTTCTTATGAAATTTGAAGAAAGCATTGAAATTCAGGCGCCGGCTGAGACGGTCTTCGCGCTTTACGCTGACGTTTCATCATGGTCCTCATGGGATCCTGATGTACGCTCCTCGTCCATAGAAGGAGCGTTCACTTCAGGAGCCACTGGGCGCCTAAAGCCGTCAAGCGGCCCAGAGGCACGAATTTCCTTCACGGAAATTGTCATTGACAAGTCTTTCACGGTTGAAAGTAAGTTGCCCTTATGCGTCATGCGCTTCGAGCATGAACTTTCCGCAACATCTACAGGCACAAAAGCGATTCATCGCATTACTTTCTCTGGTCTATTTTCGCCAATTTTTTCACGCCTCATTGGAGGCTCAATTCGTAAAGGCTTGCCTCAAACCATGGCAGGGCTCAAGCAAGCCGCAGAGCAGGCTAACAATTCATTCAAGCCGACGTAGCTTCGCTACGCGGCTTAATTCAGGCGTTAGGCATCACAAAGTACAGCATCGTGACCAACAGCAACGATTCCGTCACACTGCGCCTCATGACTGAGCATGACCTTGCGATGCTCTATGAGTGGCTAAATCGATCTCATATCGTCGAGTGGTGGGGCGGAGAAGAAGCACGCCCGACACTTGCTGACGTACAGGAACAGTACTTGCCAAGCGTTTTAGCGCAAGAGTCCGTCACTCCATACATTGCAATGCTGAATGGAGAGCCGATTGGGTATGCCCAGTCGTACGTTGCTCTTGGAAGCGGGGACGGATGGTGGGAAGAAGAAACCGATCCAGGAGTACGCGGAATAGACCAGTCACTGGCGAATGCATCACAACTGGGCAAAGGCTTGGGAACCAAGCTGGTTCGAGCTCTGGTTGAGTTGCTGTTCAATGATCCCGAGGTCACCAAGATCCAAACGGACCCGTCGCCGAGCAACTTGCGAGCGATCCGATGCTACGAGAAAGCGGGGTTTGAGAGGCAAGGTACCGTAACCACCCCAGATGGTCCAGCCGTGTACATGGTTCAAACACGCCAGGCATTCGAGCGAACACGCAGTGTTGCCTAACCCTTCCATCGAGGGGGACGTCCAAGGGCTGGCGCCCTTGGCCGCCCCTCATGTCAAACGTTAGCGAATAAATTATTAACTCAATCAATAAAAGAGGTTTTCATGCAAGCAAAAGTATTCATACTAGTAGCAGGCTCATTTCTAATGACCAGCTGTGCAACAGTCGAACATCATGAGCATGCGACGCATGACCAGGTATCTGACGAAGTGGTGGTACATCAACGAGCGAATCTGGAGAAAAACACCGCAGGAAAAGGCTTTGGCCCGCAAGCTCCACGAGATATCGACTCCGCTGCCGGCAACAACACAGTTTCGTTTGGTATAGCACCGGCACACACCGAAATGAACTTGTGCAACATACATTTCCACAAAAATGCCGAACACAAAGGCGGTGAATTCACCAAGTACGCTGGTAACGGTGACGGGCACGGTTATCAGTCTGGTTTCAAATACACCGGCACCCTTTCCAAAGCCGAACAAATGCCGCTTGATCACGAGGTTTGTTCGAGCAAGCACGGCGGCCTCCAGTCAGGCGATACCATCGAAGTTCATTACGTCCATTCATCAGCTCAGATCAAACCCGGCCCAACCCTTGGAGCATGTCTGAGCGAAGCCATTAAGAACCCGCAGTTGCGCGTTGAAACTCAGGTCTATGTTCTGGTGAACGATTCTAATGCGTTGGACTTCAAGAAGCTGACCGCCCATGGCGAGAAGAACGGATTGCAGCAAGCCTTGGGCATTCCAAGTAATACTGGAAATCCAATTCAATATTCAGGTTCTACTACCGGCCCTAGTTACAATGAGCAAGGCTCGCCTTTCCAGGTTACATGGAGTGTTCGCCCTAAAGTTGCCAAGGTCAGTATTGCCTCGGTGGGTAAATGGTGCGAAGGCAATGTCTTCAAAGAAGATCACGCTCACGGCGTAAGGAATCTGGTCAAAAACCCGAAGTTGCTCTCTCGGATTGGGCACTGATCGAAGCTTAGCTTTAGAAAACGCTAACAATGCCTTCCAGCGGATGCAGTCGCTGTCGCTCCTGCACCGCTGAAGGCTGACGTTGACTGGCAGCTTCCATCAAAGCTGAACGGCAGCAACGGGTCGGGTGCCGTCGCGTGCGCAGCGTCAAAGCTGACATGACGAATACGTGAGAAGGGCCGATGCTCGCCGTCCGGTCAGGCTGTTGAGTCGCCCCTGCAGGAGTCACAGCGCTCGTATGTCACGCGCCATCCGAGACGTCAGTCGGCCTCATCCAGACCGGAACAATTTGAACGTGAACGCCCGGCTGCCATTGCCGTGATCGAAATGGCGGCTGGTGACACGACTGCTTGATCTACCCC
>NZ_JADKYZ010000023.1 GCF_015354245.1 Diaphorobacter caeni | reverse complement strand
AGGCCACCATACCCGTTTACAAAGCGAACAGGAAAGTCAATGAAATCAACGGTCTACCCAGACCACCCCCGCGCCAGTGCTAGCTTTGCGTACCGTCACTTATTGCACTGAAAACGAGGAGACCCCTACCAAAACCACCCCGTACCACTGCGCCGAGCTGCGGCGCTCTGTGCCCGTGCTCCAGCGGATCGAATGGGTGAGCGGGATCGGCCAAGACGATGCCGAGCCGGTTGTGCTCGCCGAGGCCTGTGCGCTGGCCAGCCGCTGCCCGAGGGTCGCGCACTGCCCGCTGACGGCCGACGAGTAGGGCGGCTCGATGGCCGCCCCGGAAGCCCCAGCTTGCGGGCTGGGGCGGGGTCACGGTCAGTCCTTGAGCAAGACGATGTGGTGTGTGATGCCTGTGGCGATCAGCACAGCGTGCTCGTTGTTGCGGAACGGGTAGCCGTTGTGTGCGATGACGATGATGCGCATGAAATTCACCTCCTTTCTGGGCAAGTTGCCTCACACCTATTTATGCGGCGGCGCTGAAAAGGGGGTCGATTCAGAAAACGGAATTTAAAGCACGCTAAGGAATGCTCGATCCAGCAACGGCGCGGCTTTGCGTGTGGCGTCTGCCGCTGGAAGCGGCGTTTCGGCTGTTCTCGAAACTCGGCAGTCTCGGCGGCTCGATTCGAGAGCGGTTTTCGAGAACGGGACGGACAAGGCCAGCACTGGCGCGGCCCGCATTCTCACGGTGGCTTCTTGAAAATGATCGTTTGCGAGAGCGGTGGCCATGCCAATGGCTTAACGTACTTTATTTTCCGTTTTCTGAGACGTCCCCAACATCGCCCCCTGGAAGTCTTGGTTGCCTCTCATCGTCCTCGTCCGCGTCGTTCGCCGATCGTTTCAGATCATACTGGCCGAGGCCAGCGTCGACGGGGGATTTTTTCAACGGCCTGCTAGAGTTGGTCAGCGCGGGTCAGTTCGACGGCCAGGGCGACCACCACACCCCCAAGCCCTTCGTGCGCAAAGCGTTTGCCAAGTATCTTGAGTGCGGCATCTTTGCCCATGGCTTTGCCCGCGCTCGCTGCGGCGACTGTGGGCACGACTACTTTGTAGCCTTCTCCTGCAAAGGCCGGGGAGTCTGCCCCTCGTGCACCACCCGGCGCATGGTGGAGACAGCGGCACACCTGAGCGACCACGTCTTCCCCCGCCTGCCGGTGCGCCAGTGGGTGCTCTCCGTGCCCAAGAGGTTGCGGTACTTCATGCAACGCGACGGAGCGGTGCTGAGCATGGTGCTGCGCATCTTTCTGCGGGTGATCGCACAAACTCTGCAGACCCACAGCCCCGGTGCGGCCCATATGGACAAGGCAGGCCTGCACATCGGTGCCATCGCCTTCATTCACCGATTCGGCTCCAGCCTCAATGAACACGTCCACTTCCACGTTTGTGTGGTGGACGGGGTGTTTGAGGAAGTGGAGGGCGAGGGCGATGCTGATGCGACCCCTCGAATCTCATCGCCGGGTGTCATCTTTCACGCGGCCACCGGCATCGATGCGGCTACCGTGGCCCCAGTGCAGACCACACTGCAAAAACGCATCCTGCGCGCCTTCGTTGCTCGGGGCCTGCTGGAGAACTGTGACGCCAAAGACATGCTGGGCTACAAACACAGCGGCTTCTCGGTGGATGCGGGGGTGTGCATCGAAGCCCACGACCGCGCTGCGCTGGAGCGGCTGCTGCGCTATTGCGCGCGTCCACCGTTTTCCATGGAGCGCCTACGCAAAGAGGGAAGCAAACTGGTGTACCGCTGTGCCAAACAGCGCAGCGAGCCCACCAGTGACAAGCGTGGTGCCAAGGCAGATGAGCTGCACCTCACACCGCTGGAACTGATCGACCGCATCGCCGCGCTGGTTCCCCCGCCACGCACCCACCGGCACCGCTACTTTGGTGTGCTGGCACCAAACTCGCCGCTGAGAGCGGCGGTAACGGCGCTGGCTCAGCCTGCTGCGTCGCAACCAGCCACGGTGGAGACTGCACAACCTGGCGCGGGCGTACCTGGGGTGGCGGCGCCGGGCAACGCGGCCACACCCACACCCGAACCTGAAGCACGCCCGAAGCGAGCGGCGCATTACTTGTGGGCGGTGCTGATTGCCCGCATCTACGAGGCATTTCCGCTGCTGTGCCCCATGTGCGGTGGGCAGATGCGCATCATTGCCTTCATCACCCACAGCGCCGAAATCCGCCACATCCTGAACCACATCGGGGTGGAGTCTGCCCCCCCGCACATCACCCCGGCACGCGGGCCACCGCTGTGGGAGGGCTGCGACGCGCCGGTGGATGATGGTGCGCAAGGCGAGCCGGATTGGGATCTGGCAGCTCAACCCGACGAGGTAGACCAGCGCGTCAATTGGTGACCCAGTGAAGCGGCGGTATCCATCGCTGCGGGGAAGCAGCTGCGCGCGCGCCAGGCCCAAATGCATACTGCCTCCCAAGCTCTTGCCATTGAGCGGCAAGCGAGCGCTCAACCTTCCTTGGCCGAACGTGTTTCGAGGCCCAAAACTCGTGCCATACTTGGCCTCATGCGGTTGAATTTCCTATCCGTGGGCACCAAGTCGCACCACCGCGTGGGGCGCTTCTCGGACATCAGCATGTCCAAGGAGTACAGCGACCGCATCGAGGCCATCAACTTCAGCCTGGACCACGACGACGGCCAGAGCCACCGCGACCTGACCGGCGCGGACGTGATCCTGGTCGGCGTGTCGCGCAGCGGCAAGACGCCCACCAGCCTGTACCTGGCCATGCAGCACGGGCTGAAGGTGGCCAACTACCCGCTGATCCCCGAGGACTTCGAGCGCCGCCAGCTCCCTCCCGCGCTGGTGCCGCACCGCAAGAAGATCTTCGGCCTGACCATCGACCCGCAGCGCCTGTCGCAGATCCGCAACGAGCGCCGCCCGGGCTCGAAGTACGCCGACCTGGCCAATTGCCGCTACGAGGTTTCCGAGGCCGAGGCCATGATGCGCCGCTCAGGCATACGCTGGCTCTCCTCCATCACCAAGAGCATCGAGGAGATCGCCACCACCATCCTGCAGGAGGTGCGGCCGGAGCGGCTGGCGTACTGAATGAATAGATGAGTGAGCGGGCGCGAGTGTGCAAAACGCTGAGATGCTCCTTTTTTCATAGCTTCCAGCGCTTGTCTGGCAAGCGCCAGATGCCATTTAGCTTCAAATCGTGGCGCGGCGCCCGCGCCCCAGGGCCAGCACCGCCGCCCAGCTGGCCAGCGCCAGCAGCCCCAGCCAGGCCAGGTGCGGCAGCACCGCCGCGATGGGCGCGCCCGCCTGGTTCAGCCGCAGCGATGCCTGGATGGCGGCCGTACTGGGCGACAGCCAGCGCAGCCACTGCAGCGGCTCGGGCAAGGCCTCGGCCGGCCAGGTGAAGCCTGCCAAAAAGGCCAGCGGGATGGACGTGAACAGGGCCACCTGCAGCGCCCGCTCGCGCTCGGCCAGCCACCAGCCCAGCAGGCAGGCGCAGCCGGCCACGGCCGGCGTGAACACGCCCAGCAGCGCCAGCGCGCCCAGCGGGTTGCCGCCGCGCGGGTAATCCTGCAGCACGAAGATCCAGCCGAAGTAGAACAGCCCAGCCAGCCAGCCCGGCACGCACAGCGCCAGCAGCCGCGCCAGCCAGTCGCGCGCGCCGGCGTGCGCCAGGCCCTGCTCGCGCCAAGTGCCCACCAGCAGCGCGCCGCCCATCAGCAGGGTCTGCTGCAGGATCAGCAGGGCCACGGCCGCCACCACGAAGCTGCCGTAGCCCTCGGTCGGGTTGAACAGCGCCACCGCCTGCAGGTTCACCGGCGAACGGCTGGCCGCCGCTTGCTGCGCGCTTTGCCCGCCGGCCTGCAGCCGCTTGATCTCCACCCCGGCCGACACGGTGCCGAAGGCCTCGGCAAAGCCGTACTGCACCTGCTTGGCCGCCAGCGGATAGGCGCCGTTGGCGTACACGGGCACCACCACGGCGGCGCCGCGCACCACGTCGCGCTTGAAGTCCGGGGCGATCAGCGCATAGCCCTGCACCTCGCCGCGCATCAGCGCCGCGCGCGCCAGGCCCTCGTCGGCCGTCACCAGGCGCGGATCGATGCGCGGGCTGGCCTGGGCGAAGCGCAGCATCTGCCGCGACAGGCCGGAGGCGTCCTGCACCACCAGCGCCACCGGCACGCGCTGCACCACCTGGGGCGCGTAGAACCAGGGGTAGAAGAAGCCGTACAGCACCGGCGCGCCCAGCAGCAGCAACGCCGCGCCCTTGTCGCGCAGCATGGCGGCCAGGCTGGCCAGCCACAGGGCGGCAAAGCCGGGCCGGCGCACCTAGCGCGCCCCCCAGCGCTCGGGCCGGCGCAGGCCGCGCAGCAGGCCCACCGTGGCCAGCGCCAGCAACGCCAGCGTGGCCAGCAGCAGGCCGGCCACCACGGGCAGGCTTTGCGCGGGCGGCGCGCTCATCTGCCACTGCTCGATCTGAAGCCGCGCGTAGTGGGTGTAGGGCATGGCCTCGGCCCAGGTGCGGGCCGAGCCGCTCATGGCCAGCAGCGGAAAGCCCACGCCGCTGAACGCGAAGGCCGGCGCCGACAGCAGCCCCGCGCCCGACATGGCCGTGCGCAGCGACAGCGTGAGGCCCGCCAGCGCCGCGCCCGCCGCCAGGCTGACGGCCACCAGCAGCGCCAGCCCCAGCGCGATCCAGGCCAGGGAGCCGGCCACCGCCCAGCCGCGCAGCTGCGACAGGTACAGCAGACAGGCCAGGGCGCTGGCCCACAGCAGCGCCAGGGGCGCCAGCAGCTTGCCCAGCAGCGCGGCCAGCACCGCCGCGGCCCCGCCGGCGCCGTGCAGCCACTGGCCCAGAGTGCGGTCGCGCAGCTCGCGCCCGACCGACCAGGCCCCGGCCGTCATAGCCAGGATGTGCACCAGCGCCGGCACCAAAGTGGTGGCCAGGAACTGCTCGTAATTGGTGGACACGTTGAACAGCGCCACCAGCTGCGTGCGGATGGGCTCCACGCGCAACTGCAGCGCCCGGGCCGGTGTGCCGCGCTTGGCCAGGGCCTGCATCTCCACACCCGCCGACAGAGTGCCCACCACCTGGCGCACGTCGCGCTGCAGCAGGCTGGAGTGCGTGGCCAGCTGCGCGTTGTGCAGCAGCGCGACGCTGGCACCCGCGCCGCGCTGCACGTCGCGCGCAAAGCCCGGCGGGATGTGCACCACGCCATGGACCTGCATGCGCTGCAGCGCGTCGGCGGCCTCCAGGCGGTTCAGCACTGCCTGGCGCACCTGCAGGCCGGGCGTGGCCTCCAGCATGCGCACCAGCTGGCGCGACAGGGGCGAGGCGCCGTCCTCGTTCCACACGGCGATGGGCAGGCGCTGCGGCTGGCCGGCGGAGAAGATCCAGCACATCAGCGCCATGGCCAGCAGCGGTACCCAGCTGACCATGGCCCAGTCGCGCGGGCGCGAGCGCAACAGGCGCCATTCGCGCCGCAGGCTGGCCGCGAAAGGGCTCACCGCCGGTCCTCGACGATCACGCTCATGCCCGGGCGGGCGCCTTCGATGGGCGAGGCCGGGCGGGCGCGCACCTCGAAGGTGCGGGCGTCGAAGCCCTGGCTGCCGCGCGTGGCGCGCCATGTGGCGAAGTCGGGCAGCACGCCCAAAAAGTACACCTCGAACTCGGCCGTGCGCCCGTCCAGCGCCGGCAGGCGGCCGCTGAAGCGCGAGCCCTTGGCGAAGCGCCCGAGCTGGTCCTCGCGCACGTTCAGCACCAGCCACTGGTCCTGCAGGTCGACCACGGTGACCAGGGCCACGCCCTGGGGCGACAGCTCGCCCTCGCGGGCCAGCACCTTGGCCACCTCGCCGCCCACTGGGCTGCGCAGCTGGGTCTCGGCCTGCGCCGCCTCGACCTCGGCGACGGCGCCGGCAGCGCGGCGGGTCTGGGCCTCGGCGGCGGCCTTGTCCTCGCCGCGCGCGCCGCGGGCGGCCATGTCGTACTGGGCGCGGGCGGCCTGGGCCTGGGCGGCGGCGGCGCGGGCATTGGTCTGCGCCTCGTCGCGCTTTTGCGCCGCCACCAGGCCCTGCGCGTACAGGCCCTCCACGCGCTGCCAAGATGTTTGCGCCAGGTCGGCGGCGGCCTGGGCGCGCTGCCAGGCCAGGCGCGCCATCTGCACCTCTTCGGGGCGGGCGCCGCTCTCGGCCTTGTCGGCTTGCGCCCGGGCAGCGTCGCGCGCGGCCTCGGCCTGGGCCATCTTGGCGCGCACCTCGGGGCTGTCCAGCTCGACCAGTAGCGCACCGGGCTGGATGCGCTGGCCCTCCTGCACAAGCACGCGGGCGATGCGGGCCGTGACCTTGCCGGCCACGTCGGTCTCGCGCGCCTCCATCTGGCCCTGGAAGTACGGCGTGGGCGGCTGCGCTGCGCGCCAGAAGCCCCAGGCGACGAAGGCCAGCAGCGCCAGGCCGGCAAGCGCCAGCGCCCATGGCGGCCGCGGGCGCTGGCTCGGCGGGGGTGCGATGGCGGGAGCGGGCGGGTTCTCGGGTGCGGTCATGGTGTGCTCGGGGTGATCTGGATGTCGGCCTGCGCCATGTAGCGCTCGAACTCGCCCGCCTGGCCGGTACTCTCCAGCAGCGCGGCCAGGGCCTGCACATACTGGTGGGCGGTCTGGGCGCGCTCGGTCTGCACGCGCGCCAGGTTCAGCTCGGCGTCGATCAGCTCCAACGCCGTGCCAGTGCCCCCGCGCAGCGCGGCGGCGCGCAGGCGCAGCAACTCGCGCGCCAGCTCTTCCTGCGCCTGCTGCGCCAGGTATTGGGTGCGCGCCTGGTCCACGGCCAGCCAGTTCTTCTCGACCAGCAGGGCGATGTCGGCCAGGGCCTGCTGCTCGGTCAGCTCGGCCTGCTCGATCTTGCGCTGCGCCGAGGCGGCCAGGCGGTCGCGGTCCACGCTGTCCCACAGGGTGTAGCGCACGGCCAGGCCGGCGGCCCAGTTGGGCTTGCCGCCGCCACTGTTGATCTCGCGCATGCCGAAGCCCAGCACCTGCGGGCGGCGCAGCGCCTCCTGCGCATCCAGCAGCGCGCCGGCCTGGCGGCGCTTGGCCTGCACCTTGGCCAGGCCGGGATGGCCCTGGCGGGCGGCGTCGATGAAGGTGTCCAGCGGCGGCAGCGGGCGGCTGTCCACGAACAGCGCGCTGGTGGGCTGCACCGGGGCGCCGGCCTTCAGCGTGCTCGCCAGCGCCGTGGCGGCCAGGCGCGCGTCGTCCCGCGCCTTGCGCGCCTGCTGCTCGGCATCGGCCAGGGCGGCCCGGGCCTGCAGGCGCTCCAGCTCGGAGATGACGCCAGCGCGCAGCATGCCGTCGGCCGCGTCGGCGTGCTCGCGCACCCCCGCCAGGGCGCGCTCGCGCAGCTGGGCCGCGCGCGCCGCCAGCTGCGCGCCGAAGTAGCGCTGGGCCAGCAGCGCCTGCTGGCTCAGGGTGGCAGCGCTGGCGTCGGCCTCGGCCTCCTCGGCCATGGCGTCCAGTTCGCCGCGCACGGCATCACCCAGGCCGCCGATGTACAGGGGCCACAGCAGCGAGAAGTTGGCCGAGGCGCGGTGCCCCTGGCGCTGCAGGCTCAGGCTGGAGGGCAGCTGCGGCACCTGCCCCACGGCGCCGGCCAGCGGCGGCGGCAGCAGGCCGATGGCGTCCGACAGCGCCTGGCGCGCCGGATCCAGGCTGATGGGGTAGAGCAAGCAGTCGTGTCACCAGCCGCCATTTCGATCACGGTAGGTCGAGCCGGGTGTTCATATCGAGATCGAACCGACCATACGGGTTGACGTGTTCCCAGATCAGCGGCGTCAGGGCGGC
>NZ_JADKYZ010000022.1 GCF_015354245.1 Diaphorobacter caeni | reverse complement strand
GGTGGCGTCCCCCCAAGGACGTGGTCAAGAACCTCGGCGCGTCCAATCCTACGCTGTACCACTGGGTGCCTGGCCTCATTCAGCGCACGCTAAGCGTGCTTTATTTTCCGTTTTCTGAGACGACCCCAATCTGGTGGTGGAGCGATTGATCTTGTGATGCACCTGAGGGGGACGCATTTCAGTGGTGCGGTGTCTCTGCTCCAGCGCCTTCAGGCGCAAAGAGACACATGACGTTTGTTGACGTTAAATGACGTCATTGAGCGTCAAAAAAAAAAGACTGACAGACCGAATTTGGTTCTGTCAGTCTTTTGGGTTCCCAGCTTGCCAACCGGGAACTTAGTTTTGCCGTAAGAGCGTCATTGGGCGTGAGCTGTTTCTTGCGTGCTGGTTTCATCGCTGCCAGCGCCTGAGTAGCCTTCGCCCCCCTCTGGAGCGTGTTCCTGGCCTTGCTCGCTCTTCAGAAGCTCGGCTTTTGTCTTTGGGCCGAAATCAACGCGATCCGCCACGATTTCTGCGTTGATATAGACAGTTCCATTGGATTCAGACTTTGCGTATTCGATGTGGCCCTGAACCTTGATGGCGCTGCCCTTTTTGAAATTGCGGTGCACGAATTCAGCTTGTTCACCCCAAAACACAACACGGTGGTATACGGTGTTTTGCTCATATTCACCACTACTGACGTTGCGCCAAGAGTCATTCGTCGCCATGCGAATGTTGAGGACTGATCGATCTGATTTGGTCTTGCGCAACACAGGACTTTCTGTAATGTTGCCTTCGAGCCATGCAAAGTTATTGAACGACATACTTTCTCCAGAAAAAAAGAAAACCTCAAAACAATGCGAGCATTGCTTTGAGGTCGGGGTCAAATCGGAAGTCCATCTTCCGATTCGGGCTCGTGATCTTGACGTTGGATATCAAGACTCAGAAACGCTTTTTGGTTTTTGCTGCTGATTTCTTTCCAAGCTGCAATCCGCAAAAATTCACCTTTGGCGATTTCAAGAAAGCCGGTGTAGTCAGGGGATTTGGGTCCCTTCATACGTTCATTTCGGAACAGGCGACCGTAGACGGCGTATTGCGATTGCGGATCGCGTTCTGAAACTTTCAAATTCAGATATTTGGAACCGCTCTCTTTTGAGGATTTCAAAAATCCGGCGATGTTCAGAGATACAGCATCTGCAAGCTCAATCACTCCAGACATGCATGGCTTGTTGCCAGTTGCACCTTCTTGAGTGAAAAGAGCGCCTTTCGCGTGTGTAGTCAAAGTAAGCATAGTTAACTCCTTGATTGGTGTCTCAGGTTTGAGGCGGACATGTGCAAGGTGTTATCGGTTGCGTATGATGCTGTTGCGTGGAATTGTATAATTAAAACTCTGACAGAGGATTATTTTTTAAAAATGACAGGTGACAATGCAACATCATCAGTTCTTTGGGTGATTCTTCTTGCCATGTGCTGCTTCATTGGCGCTTGCTCAATGAGCGTCGATAGTGGTGCTGCAGCGGCACTGTTCGACCGTCAAAAGCTCGGTGATGCATCGGCTCTTACGGAGCTCGAATCAGATGCTGGAAAGGGCGCTGGGCCTGCATCCTTTTTTGCTGGGCTCGCCTATCAACTTGGACCGATCTCGGATCCGGGACGCAGGAACAAGCTGAAAGCCAAGAGCTACTACGAGCAGGCCAAGCTACCTGCAGCAGCGCACAACCTGGCGCTCATACTGCTTGACGAGGGTAAGGGCGAGGCTGCAGTCAAGGTTTTGCTGGAGTACGCGGACTCATATCCCCAGAGCCTCATGCTGCTGGGAAGAATCTATTTGCACGGGCTTGAGGGCGTTCCAAAAAATTACCCGCTTGCATATCAGTACTTCGACAAGGTGGTTCGCTTCAATAAGGATCCACAGGCCGAATATGAATGTGCGGTGCTTCTCTACACGGGCAGAGGCATTGAAAAGGACACGGTGAAGGCCGTTCGCTATTGGGAGTCATCAGCGAAATTCGGAAACGTTGATTCCAAGAAAGCGCTCTACAACATTTCAACAGGGCCGGAGAGACTGGTGTGGATGGCGATCGTCATCAACGCGCAGCCAAACCTCAAAGATGCTCTTGAAAGTAAAGAGGATTTTAGACTCTATACCAATGCTGAATTGAGGATGATTCAGCAACGCGCTGCGATCTGGATTGATGCCCATCCAACACGCAACGCGGAGATGAAATACATGATGCCAGCGATGAAAATCTGATTTCAACCCATTGTGGGTTTCAGAAGCATCGCCTGCAATTGCATGATGTCACGACCACTCAAGTCGTTATACAGGAGTGCACAGAGCAGCTTGACATCGGGCGGGGTGACATCCCAGCTCGAATGCAAAGGCATCATGGTCGCGTATCGGGCATCGCCCTTCAACCTGGCAAGTGCCTTTTCCATTTCCTCTGCGACGTTCGACTGTTTGAAGTAGTCCGAGGACTCAACAAGCTCGGCCATCATCAACACGTTGATGGTCGGAACGTCCAAGAAGTTGGCAACAGCTATGAGACGTTCACGGGTGAGGGTGCCCCACCATCGCTCGAACGACATGAGGGAACCAAAGTAGCTAGGGCTGATGCCGATTCTTGTTGCGGCTTCTTTTTGTGTGATCTGAAGGTCTTTGATTCGCTTGGTCAGCGCAAGCGAAAGGGCTCCCCCGCGTGGAACAGCTTTTGGGGGATCTTCATTTAGTGGCCCGGTGGCGGTCATGTCATTCAATTCTGTATGTGGCGAAATCTAAAGGCGCGGCGATACGCTAAGAAAGTTGCCTTCTTGTTGCGTGTATCTATAATTGAACTGATCAAATCTACTCTACTAGAGGAAAAACGATGCTCTCTCAACAGCAACGCAACAACCCGGACTTCTACTGCTTTCGCTCAGGGATGCTGAACATCGCATACATAGTGGGGCATGTGTACGCTGTGGATGCCAAAGGTGGCTTCATCACACAGAGCAACAACCTCAATCACTCCTTGCGCTTCGAAATCGAAGAGGGCGATTCTATTCCTCCATGGGTAACTGGTGCGGCGGCTGTGAAGCTGGTTTGCCGGTTGATACCCAAAAAGACGAAAAAAATCTTCTACAACGAAGATCCGAAACACGATCACGACAATACTCAATCACATAGTTTACCGATCGAGCAAATCGATGCAACAACATCGCACATGCCGAATGGTGAAGCTGACGTGACAAAAAACGCTGGCAAAACTGGCGTTTCCGACGATCTAGTGATAACGCAAACTTTGCGTGTTTTGCGTTTTGAACGCCCACAGCTCTATGACGTTCGAGATGCTGGACGGCACTGGGAACAATCGCTGGCGAGAAAAAAGGTTCCAGTAGCTGAAACTGTTGGAATCAATATTGTGGAATCTACTGATACCCAGACCACATCCGACAAGGCTGCGAGTGCTATTCCTACAACAGTTCCGCCAACGTTGGGCCGATCCGACAACTCCAACGTCACCAAGGTGGCCGGGTTTGTTGTCAACTCCCAGATCGAGGTACGAAGGGCCGAAGATGGTAAGCCAGCATCCAACTGTTTGCTCATCTTTTTGAAGCAAACAGAGGCGCTTGATGACCTGATTGTCGTGCGTTGCTACAGCAAGGCCAGCGGATCACTCAAGACGCGCCTGCAGCCTGGAACACCTCTGCTGGTCGAGGGCCGCGTTTCAACCCTGCTGAAAAACACTGGTCGTGAGAATGCTGCTGGCGTCCAAATCGTGAGCGTTATCCAGTACGTCCATACCAATATGTCTGGTTTGAAACTTGCTGAATCTGACTCCATCAAATTGGATCCCGTTTGGCGGCAAGATCTTCTCAAAGCTGGAAAATCTCTTCGTGACAAATCGCGTACCGATGACAAAAAGGGTAACGACAATAAAAAAGAAACTGAAAAGAGCCACAAGACGCTTGACGAAGATGTTGTGATCTGAGATCTCCAATGAGACAGAATTTAATTAAATCAGCCATCATAGTTTTTGGAACATGGTGGCTGATTATTTTTGCCCGAGCCATATTTAGTAATCAAGCTTTTGATGCTGAACTCATTGAATCAATGATTGTCGCTGGCACGATGTCATTGCTTGGAATGATTATTGGATTTGCAGCGGTTTATTATATTCTGCGCGTTAATCGCGAATCTCAAATCGCGCTTTTACAAAGCGATAATTGCAACGGGTTGGTATGTACCATTGGAGAGGTGCCATTCATCATCAAAACGCCTAAACAATCCAGAATTGATTTGGATTTTATACGGGCTGGGAAAATATGCGATGATGTACCAGATGATTTTTTTATAAAATGGAAGGAAAAATATCAAAGCTCCCATCCGCATCATGTTGCCTTGATGCAAGAGCTCTTGAATATTTTCAATTTCGATACTGATCTGCCCGCAACTCACATGCCCGGTGGTCACGGCAACAGAAGTCTCTTGGAGCATTCACTTTTGGTTGCCTATCAGATGGACCAAATTGGACAAACTTGGGTGTACGAAGGTCTATTCACAAAGGATCAAAAGCATTGCGTTCTTCCTTTGAGTGATCACGACTACAAATACAATTCTAATGATCCACTCGCGGCGATCATAGGATTAGGCCATGACATCGGGAAAATCGAGACATTCATCCGCGATGATAAGGGGAATATCTCGGGTATTAAAAAAGAGCACGATTTGACTGGTGCTCGTATGATGGCTCGCTTGGATAATATCTGGGAAATTCCTGATGCTGATATGCGAGCGATCACCCTTGCGATCGCTCATTATCACCACCCAATGAAGTTTCCATTGAGCCCAGATCGCCGTGCTACGGACGATCGAACGATTGCGCTCATGGAGCTGCTGATTCGGGCTGACCGCGTGGTGTCGGCAATTGAGTCGAAGGCTGGCATCGCCAAGGATGCCCAGACCGTTCAAGAGCTCACAGGCGGCTACGACAGCAAGAAATTCGACGTGCTGCTGAAGGATCTGGAGGATCAGAAGATCTGGGAGATACTTGTCGATGCTCTGAACGAAGTTGGCCGCATCAACGGCACCAGCACCAAGCACAACTTGGGTTGCTACTGCCAAGTTTTGGGCTTCAAGTCCAACATGCTTTTGCTCCGCGATGACTCGCTGCGAAGCTTGATGATGCAGAAGCTTGGGATCACATACTCGGAAGAGCTGGCTGGAGGGGTGCACGAGCTCAACGCGAGAATTCGTGCCATTCTGCATAGCAAGGGCGTTCTGATCACCTCGTTCAAGGGTGTCGCCTACAACCCGGACTATGCGATCTGGAACTTCTCGTTTTTTTCGCGAAAAGCCAAAGGTGGAGCGCTGCATCAAACTGCCAAGTGGAGCGCTGTGAACATCGTCGATGTTTCCAAGATTTATGAAGTCAACAACCTCAAGCCCTACTACTGGGTCGCCAAAGTAGAGCAGGGTGTGTTCGGCGCTGCACGTTCGCTGAAGAAGAATCTGCCCGCGACTGGCGATTACGAAGGTGAATCCGCTGAAGAGCTTGAAGAGGGGCAGGATGGGACTGATTCGGCGATCGATGGCCAGGGCGCTGAACAACAACAGGCACCGGCCACAGCTCCGGCACCGGCCACAGCTCCGGCACCGGCCACAGCTCCGGCACCGGCCACAGCTCCGGCACCGGCCACAGCTCCGGCACCGGCCACAGCTCCGGCACCGGCCACAGCTCCGGCACCGGCCACAGCTCCAGAACCGGCCACAGCTCCGGCACCGGCCACAGCTCCGGCACCGGCCACAGCTCCGGCACCGGCCACAGCTCCAGAACCGGCCACAGCTCCAGAACCGGCCACAGCTCCAGAACCGGCCACAGCTCCAGAACCGGCCACAGCTCCAGAACCGGCCACAGCTCCAGAACCGGCCACAGCTCCAGAACCGGCAGCAGATCTGCAAGAGCTACCCATCGACATGTTTGAACAGCTCATGGGTACTGCGAGCAAATCGACCAAGGCACAAAAGCTGCAGCATGTCACGGCTGCACCTGTTGTTGAGAACAAACAACATGTAGATCAGACAGGTGAGACAGAGGTGCAAGAGCCGCAAGCTGCACCTACGGTGGAACGAGATCCTGGCATCGAGGAACCAGCAGAGGACGATGAAACGGAGCTACGGCGCAAGTACACAGCCAACGACATTCAGACGTTGGTTGTGGATCTCTGTCGATCGCTGATCAAGAAGGGTTATGCGTTGAAAGAGCATCCAGAACACGGCTATGTGATCTCCAGCAATACGTTGCTGGAGCACCGGCCATCTGTGCCGTGGGAAAAGCTGGATCCCATCATTCGTGATTACCACCAGAAGGGCAAACTGGCGTTGGAAGTCCACGATGACAAGAGCAAGAAATCTGCTTTCGTCCTTACCGTGGATAAGCTGATTATTTAGCCTGCTTTTTTTTCAGGTTTATCGCCTTGAAAACACTCTCGTCATAAAGACGAAGTGTTTTCATGGGTGGCACCATGTTTTTCTTTTTCCAACGCCAGACGGTTGGACGCGAGACACCAATAATGCTCGCAAGCTCGTGCCCTACAGAATCACCATCATTATCCTGTGAGCACTCCAAGCCCAAACCATGCGCCCACATCTGGACGATGGATTCCATGGTCGAATCATCGAGCCGGAATGTCGGGTCAACCTTGGAGAAGTAGGCCGATGGAGCCTGCTGCATCAAGGCTTCAGCGCGTTCCATGACCTCATGCGGCACTGTCTGAACAGTGCCGTAGATGTAGCTGGTCAGAGTGCTGGGAGAGATGTTGAGCAGCACAGCAAAGTCTGGCATGACAACCCGCAGATGCTTGCGGATGTCCTTCAGCCTGGAGCCAGCTTCAGTCACGCTTCGTGCTCGTGGCAGAGCACCACGCTTGGCACGCGGAAGACTCCGCTCCTTGTGGAAGTCGGATGCCTTCACCACCAACTCTTCCGGGGAAGAATTCGCGAAGACAGAGGATAGGTGCAAGATCGTAGGG
The DNA here is from genome assembly GCF_015354245.1 of Diaphorobacter caeni. Classification (GTDB taxonomy): domain Bacteria; phylum Pseudomonadota; class Gammaproteobacteria; order Burkholderiales; family Burkholderiaceae_C; genus Diaphorobacter_A; species Diaphorobacter_A caeni. The sequence continues at coordinate 2,858 of NZ_JADKYZ010000022.1, read as the reverse complement.
ATCTTGATCATCTCTGGATCGGGCAGTTGGGGTTTTCGCGCACCTTGCATGAGAGCAATTCTACGCTGAAACTCAGTTTCTGCCCTTACTGAATCGATCCGCTGCGCTACAGAAATGTAAGGATCAAACGCCCTCGCGTCGTCCATGGCAGAAGGCGTCAGAAGCAGGTCATCTGGCCGGTCGTCACTGAGCTCCTGCAAGCTATGCTCTTTGCGCTTTTCCAGCACATGTGTGGCGAGGTGATTGGCCGACACAGAAAGCACGCTGTAGGCGTTTTCTAGTGGCGTAACGATGCTTGCGTATTTACGTTCAAATAATAGATAGAGCTCCTGACGGATATCCATCTGATAATCAAAACTCAGGTTCTTGCTTGAACAAGCCTGATGAACGATATTTTTGATGCGCTGAGACATGCTGAATGCAATCGCGAGTCGCGATGAGTTTTTGGCAGGGTCTTTTCTGAAGTCCATAATAGACTCCAGAAAAGCATCATTATTAATCGATGAAGTATTTTCCCCTGCAAAACTCACAACTCAGACTCGTAGGTTTGATTGCTGATATTTCTCCATGACACCGATAGAGCGCGAAACAAGGCTTTCAATCTGCTTCAGTGTATCAGATGGTTTGTCATTGTTATCTGGGTGATTAATCAGCTTCACAAAAGATGTGCACAAGAGTTCATAAGCCAACTCGGGGTTTTCCCGAATCTGTGTGATTGACTCGTTGACCAGAGTCTTGGCCGCAGGATGATTGCCGATTAGCGCGCTAGCTAACACGAGGCTCGGACTGGAGGCGACTCCATTCTGGAAGTCGGGGTAAGAAACGGTTGCGGCAAGCATGATTGGACACCTATATTCAATCGAGGAAGCACCCTTCGATGGCCTTCACTCACGCATTAGGCCCCCCCTATGCGTGTTTGAGAGCTGACAGAAATTTTCACATCTAATTCACAAAATATCAATAAACAATTGCAATGATTCTCAATGTAACCGTAGATACTAATCGTATTTTATTTTATATGCTAAATAATTTGGCTGCGCCGTAAGTTGATTGTAATTATTAAAGACCTGACGAGCTTTATTTAGATCACGCGAAAGTCGTTGAATCTGATCATCCAGACTCTTCTGCTGGGCGTCCCATGCATTCTTGATTCGGATATGGGCATTGCGCTCACTGGCGATCGTTTCATGCAATGCTGAAATTGTTTGATCAAGCAGTTTTCTCGATTCAATTGCTTCGGCCTGGATCTGATCGCGCCTTGTGGCTGCACGATCTTTTTCAAGCTGGAAGTGCTTCAGATCGCGCCTCAAACTTTCGAGCTCCATAGCGTGCGTGTCGACCAACTTCCGAATTGCTTCATTGTGTGAATTCTCTTGCACCGTCGCTTGTTGTTGAAGAGCCACTTTGTCAGCTTTTAACAACCGAACATCTTCATTGATTGTGTTCAACGAATCTTCATATTCAACAATCGCGGTGGCTTGTTCCTTGACTTGCTGGAGTAAGTCCGAGTTTTCTCGCTTTTGGCGATCAACGGTCAGTTCGCGTTCCTGTAGCGCCTGCTGAAGCTGCTCAACTTGTGCGGTCAGATCCTCCGCAACTTGTTTCAAACTTAGTTTTTCTGCATCGAAAGTCTTAGTTGCATGGAGCAAAGCTGTCACCCACATTGACTTTATGAGCTCTCCTGACTCTGCGCTCAAGTTGCTTGGGATGCCTTCGACCTCCCGTCCGCCAGCCTTTCGCCTTCTCAGGCCATCCCAAAATTGCTTCAAGTCATTGTTGATATCAGAGATGGATCCTTGGCGGATGTGCTCGTAAACCTTGTTCGCACTGGGCTTCTCCCCCCACGCGTCAAACATGATCTCAGCCACACGTTGAACCATCAGTGCACGCGGCGTGAAAGCGGCCTTCATTTTGGTTACTTCGGCTGCAATCTCTGCTTCCATCGAGAAGTGTGCATCGGACATGGCAAAACCTCCGTAAAAACGTAATTACGTTAATATTACGTTATAAATGTACTGTTTGCAATGAAGAAATTTATGATTACTTGTATAGTCGTAAAAAACAGGCATCATTTGCTCAAGACCTCAAATTCAAAGTTCGAGGGTCGCTGGATCTAGGAATGTTTCACGGAAAAATGGCCCGAAAGCACGTATCTACGCGGTTTCCAGGCGATGGCCAGAATCGCGTGGAACAATTTGGTGGGCTGTTCTGACCAATCTGGAGCCTCATTGGGGCCAAGTCGAGCCGGGAGATCTGAATGGGACGTGACTACATAGGAGAACGCACTATTGCTGACCCGCGTGAACGAGCGATCGAGAAGCGGCGGCGAGCACGAGCGGCCCGTGAGCGGCGCGTGGCTGAAGCCCGAGCACTCGCCGCATTCAAGGAACGCATTCGCTGGTGCATCATGGGCTGTGGTGAGCCGCGACAGCGGCTTGAGGACGACTGGTGGCCCGGGTGCAGCGAAAAGTGCCACATCGAATGGCTCGCGAAGCTTGAGCGAAAAGAAGAGGTCAAGCAGGCGCGGCGGCTAGGCATTCCCGTGGCTGAGTTTCGGAATAGCCTGCAATCCAACAAGCAAGGAGATTCTGAGAAATGAACTACGTGGTGGTGCCAGCTCCCAATGCTGGCCTGAGTGCGCTGCTGGCCGTTCCCGGTCTGCTGGTGATTCTGTTCGGAGCAAAGCAGTTGATCGCCCTTCGACCAGTCGCATCTGCCAGCGTGGAGCCTTTAGGGGTCTCCTCGTTTTCAGTGCAATAAGTGACGGTACGAAAAGCTAGCACTGGCGCGGAGGTGGTGTTGGTAGATCGTTGATTTCATTGACTTTCCTGTTCACTTTCAAATCTGCGATTCGTGGC
>NZ_JADKYZ010000021.1 GCF_015354245.1 Diaphorobacter caeni | reverse complement strand
GATCGGCCTGCGGCGCATGGCGGTAGCTGTCGCGGGAAAGCCCCACAAGACAGCACGCGCGGCGTTCGGACAAATGGTGTTTACTGACCATGATCCGGATCGCCTCGCGCCTGGCCTGTGGGGCTAGAGCGTGTTAACACTAATGGTGATTAGTGGCGATTGCGTTGGACAATCTCGTGCATGGAGATCACAGCCCAGCAATTCGCCACTATCGAGCACTGCCTGCCTAGGCAGCGGGGCAACGTCAGCCTGAGCAACTTGCAGGTCGTCAACGCCATCCTTTATGTGGCTGAGCATGGCTGCAAGTGGCGTGGACTGCCCAAGCGTTTTGGCAACTGGCACACGATCTACACGCGCATGAACCGCTGGGCCAAGGCCGGTGTACTTGATCGCATGTTCGAGGAGTTGCAGCGCTCGCAGGTCGTGCGCATCAAAATCGAGGCGGTCTCGCTGGACTCCACCAGCATCAAGGTCCATCCCGATGGAACTGGTGCGTTAAAAAAAACGGTCCGCAGTCCATCGGGAAATCCCGAGGCGGATGGAACACCAAGATTCATATGGTTGCCGCGGATGCTCGGACAGCCGTGACGTTCTGCCTCTCGCCAGGACAAGCGCACGACGCACCTGAAGGCAGGCGTTTACTCAACAGCCTCGGGGCGACCAGCAGACCGGTGCATTTGTTGATGGACCGCGCCTACGAAGGTAACGAGACGCGGCAACTGGCACTTGATCTGGGCTTCATTCCCGTCGTGCCACCGATGAGGACGCGGATCGAACCTTGGGAGTACGACCGAGAGATGTACAAGCGCCGCAATGAGGTCGAGCGCTTGTTCCGTCGGCTCAAGGGCTATCGCCGAATCTTCTCGCGGTTCGAGAAACTCGACCTCATGTTCCTGGGCTTCATCAGCTTCGTGCTCGTCGCAGATGGACTCAGGATGTGTTAACAGGCCCTAGCGCTTTACCCCCAGAACGCTCTTGAGCGCGTGCATGTCCAAGTGGGCTTCTGCCAGCAGTCGCTTGAGCTTGGCGTTCTCGGATTCGAGCTCACGCAGGCGCTGCGCCTCAGAGACCTGCATGCCGCCGAACTTGGCGCGCCACTTGTAGAAAGTGGCATCGCTGAAGCCGCCGTTGCGGCACAGCTCCTTGATCGGCATGCCCGCTTCGGCTTGCCGCAGGAACCCAATGATCTGTTCCTCGCTGAATCTGCTCTTCTTCATGTCCGTCATTCTCCTGGTGGTTGACGGACTTCACTAACTTCAGACTGGTACGGCTGGTGGGGGGCAGGTCAGCCGGTCTCCACGAGCTTGTGCACGCGCTTAAGATTGGCCGCCTTGAGAGGCGCGAACCGCTCGGTCATTTTGGTGCGAAGTACGCCCTCGTCCACAAGTCGTGAAACTTCGTTGAGGAGCGTGTGCTGCCGATCAATGTCCGGGCAGGCTACGAGCAACGTTTCGAACACATCTGCTCCCAAAAGTTGAAGTGCTAATTGATATGCGTCGTGGACCACTGTGATCGGGCGTAGGGCAGGGCGCTACGTCCTGAGTCCAGCTAAACTGCCGTCGCATCGTCGCGACGGACCGCTGAGGGCTCTATTCCATAGGTCCTTCGAAATGCCTTTGTAAAACTGCTCCGGCTGGCATATCCAGCATTGCGAGCGACTAGCTCGATGGCGAGGCCGCTGCCTTTCAGTTGGAACATCGCTTGCCGCAGTCGGAGCTCCCGAAGTACCTGCATCGGAGCCTTTCCGATAGCCTCAGTAAATCGAGCGGCGAAAGCAGAACGACTGAGGCAGGCCGTGTGGGCGAGGCTTTGCAGTGAATGATCATCGGCAGGACGCATGGCCATCTCGGCAAAAGCCTTTGCGACCAGAGGATCGTTGAGCACCGAGAAGCGCTCCACCCAGGCGTTCATGGAGACGAGCGACCTCCGTAAAAGCAACACGATGACTTGTTTTAGCAAAGCTGCACTCATGGCACCGCTGCCAACTTCCTGTGCGACGAGCTCGCTGATTGCTGTCTGGAGTTTCGTGTCGACGTGATCGTCGACGTCGAACTGTTCGAAGATGGGTTCCGTCAAGCCTGCAAAGAGGTCGGCGCAGGCGCCGTAGGTAGCGTAAAAGTAACCGCACACCAGTATTAGGGAAGGATCTCCATCTCCTGCGGAGAATCTGCGTATGGTGCTCGAGGAGGTCATCTGAGGCTGCTTCTTGACGGAGCGCAGAGCTGTGAAGCCCATGCTGCCTTCGACCTCAATTCGAAACGGTGAATTGGGCGGCACAATAATCAACGTGTGGGGCATCAGCGGTATTGGGTCGCGATTGCCAAACACGGCTCGACCAGTACCAACGACGTTGTAATGGATTCCAGGCGCGTTCATACCGCCCAGATCCAGGCTGTACCCCATGCTCACCACGCATTCCGTGAGGGCAACGAAACTGACATCGAGAGTACCAAGCAAGCCCTCGAGATCCCCTGGCGATATTCGTAGTAGCGGTCGTTCGTTCAAGCTGCTGCCTCCACGTGAATTTAAGTCGAAGCGGCGCCTCGAGATCCCCATTGTACGCAAACGCAAACGCCAGCGCTCCCGCGACCGACTGTTCCGCACCCACTAGCCTCGCTTAGACGGTCAGCTCCCTTCAGGCTTCCTGGATTCTTTTGCCGGACGTTGGAGCACATCGGTCTGTTGACCCCTGAGAGCAGCCAAGAAACAATGGGGCATACACGGTGCGACTGCACTGTTTGATCCGCGTCCACAATATAATCTGGCTCATCGCGCAGGCTCCATCGCATCAACCAACGCGAGTGGCGGTATGAACGATGGACCTGTTCAGACCTTTAGCCGAAAGCGCGCGGTTAATGTGGAGTTGTACGGGCAGTTTACGCCTATCCTTAGATGAGCAATGACGGTGCCCGGTCCTTCAGGGAGGGGCACCTCTGATGACAAGGAACTATTCGCTGAACGTGGCGTGTCTTGTCCTTTAATTAAGCATAGGAGATCTTCATGAAGTTTGAAAAGACTCAAGCAGCACTTGACCGGCTGACCCCGGAGCAACGCCGGGTCACCCAGAAGTCGGGCACTGAAAGGCCCTTCACGGGAGAGTACAACGACAACAAAGAACCTGGCATCTATGTCGACGTGGTGTCGGGAGAGCCGCTGTTCGCTTCGGCGGACAAGTTCGATTCGGGTACTGGCTGGCCAAGCTTCACCAAGCCGATTGTTTCGGAGAACGTGAACGAATTGCGCGACACCGAGCATGGCATGGTACGCACCGAAGTTCGTTCGACGCATGGCGACAGCCACCTGGGCCACGTGTTCCCGGACGGCCCCTCGGACCGAGGCGGCCTGCGCTATTGCATTAACTCTGCGTCCTTGCGTTTCATCCATCGCGAAGAGATGGTCGCCGAGGGGTATGGCGCATATCTCGACCAAGTGGAGGGCGTGTGATGAATCACGAAAAAGCTGTTCTGGCCGGCGGGTGCTTCTGGGGAATGCAGGATCTCATCCGCAAGCAGCCCGGCATCATCTCGACTCGTGTGGGTTACACCGGCGGCGATGTTCCGAACGCCACCTACCGCAACCACGGGACGCATGCCGAGGGCATCGAGGTCATCTTCGACCCTGAGCTGACTAGCTACCGGAACATTCTGGAATTCTTCTTCCAGATCCACGACCCGACGACGAAGAACCGTCAGGGCAATGACCGTGGGCTCTCCTACCGGTCTGCCATTTACTACGTGGGGGTGGAGCAGAAGCACGTCGCCGAAGAGACCATCGCCGATGTGAATGCTTCCGGGCTTTGGAATGGCCCAGTGGTCACCGAGGTGGAGCCGGCCGGCGATTTCTGGGAGGCCGAGCCGGAGCACCAGGACTATCTGGAGAAGCGTCCTGGCGGCTATACCTGTCACTTTCCACGTGCCGACTGGATCCTTCCGAAGCGCAAAAATCCTGACGCTATATAACCTGCAGCCAGAACTACATCACTCTTCGTGACCGTATCGTCCAACGACGCGGTTATCGAACCCAGCCTCAATGAGGTGGGGCATTGCAGAGTCCGCCGCTGCAGCAGCACCAGGATCCCAGAACCATGCCAGACCTCTCATCCTTTCCGATCACGCGGCGCTGGCCTGCATCAGATCCTGATCGTCTGCAACTTTATGCAGCTCCCACACCCAATGGTGTCAAAGTTTCGATCATGCTGGAGGAAATTGGCTTGGTGTACGAGCCCCACTTGGTTGACATCTCAAAGAACGAGTCGAAGGACCCGGCGTACGTATCATTGAACCCGAACGGTCGCATACCGGCGATCATCGATCCGGCGGGCCCTGACGGCAAACCTATCGCCGTATGGGAATCCGGCGCGATTCTTCTCTACTTGGCCGACAAGACGGGCCAGCTCGTCCCGAGTGCACCCGCCAAACGTTACGAAACTCTGAGCTGGGTGTTCTTCCAGATGTCGGCCGTCGGGCCGATTTTCGGTCAACTTGGTTTCTTCGTGCGGCTTGGCGGCAAGGATTCTGAAGACCAGCGGCCTCGAAAGCGCTTTACCGAAGAATCCAAGCGTCTTTTGGGAGTCTTGGACCGACAGCTGGAAGGTCGCGACTGGATCGTTGACGAATATTCGATTGCGGACATTGCTACGCTCGGGTGGGTAAACGCGCTGGTTGAATCGTATGATGCTGGCGAGATACTGGGACTCAGCAATTATTCAAACATCCAAGCATGGCTCGGACGCGGGCTGGCTCGACCAGCAGTGCAGCGTGGCCTGCGCACCCCTGTGAGGCTTGCATGAGCGTCATCGCCGCCTACTACTACAACGCAGGCAAGCGAATCCGGGAAATTGCGCTCGACGAGCGCTTCGAGCAGGATGAGGCGCGCTCGGGCTTCTGCTGGATTGCGCTTCGCGAGCCCAGTGCCGACGAGCTTCACACGCTCCAGGCGGCGTATCACCTCCATCCGTTGGCAGTCGATAACGCGATGCACCCGCTTTGCCCGCCAAAGCTAGAGGTCTACAACGATGAGCTTTACATCGTCGCTCAGACCGCAGAGCTGGTCGGCGACAAGATTAGCTATGGCAAGACGGCGATCTTCACCGGTCACAACCACCTCATCACGGCACGGCACGGCAACGGTGGAGCGCTAGGCAACCTTCGGGAGCAACTTGAGGCTTCGCCGACACTCCTGGGAAAGGGGGTCGATTACGTGCTGCACGCGATCTTGCACCGTATCGTGGACCAGTATTTGCCCATCTTCGAAATGATTGAGGATGATGTTCTGGCGATGGAGAAGCGATCGATAGATGACTTTCTTGGGCGAGATGAAGTCGCCCGGATATTCAGCCTGAGAGGCGAACTTACGCGCTTCCAACGCACGCTTGGCGCTATGGCCGAACTGGTCAGAAAGCTTGTTCGTGGACATTTTCCGTGCATAAGCCCTGAAGTAAGACCGTACTTCGACGATGTCGCCGATCACGTAATTCGCGTCCAGTCCATGGTCGACGGCCTCCTTCAGGTACTGCGCACAGTGTTTGAATTCAGTAGCTTGCTGGAGGCGCAACGGACGGGTGTGATTACGCGCCAATTTACTTCTTGGGCTGCAATACTGTCAGTCCCGACGGCGATCGCTGGAATTTACGGCATGAACTTCAAGAGCATGCCGGGACTGAATACGGCCTATGGATACCTCGTCGTGCTCGGGCTGATGGCGTCAGTCTGCCTTCTCCTGTTCTTGCGCTTCAAGAAGGCCAAGTGGCTATGAATAGTGCGCTTCTCTTTCATGCCGAAGTGAAGGCGGCGATCTCCAAGACTTTCATAGAGCCACGAAGCGTAGGTGCCGCGCTGAAGATGTTCTCGCCGTCGAAAGCCGACACTGCGGCCACCCTGAGCGGAAGCGGTGTAACGGCATTCGTCGTCACGGGAATAAAGGACACCGTGCTCCAAAACGCTGTCGAGAAGGCTCAAAGCTTGGCTATACGGCGTAACGGCGAAACCGAGCTTGTTGGAAGCGCGATTCATTACCTTGATGCTGAGGTCGCGGACCTAGTTGAAGCGCGATTCATTCGGTTCATTCCTGACGGCCAATTGGGCAAGCTCGCGTCAGAAATTGCGCTTGTGCGTGGGAGGTGAATGTGGAAAAGCTCGCTTTTGGAGGTGGATGCCATTGGTGCACAGAAGGGGTATTCCAAGCGTTGCGTGGTGTCGAGAAGGTCGACCAAGGATTTGTGCAATCGGACGCGCCCGCAGATACTTGGGCAGAGGGGGTGATCGTTACCTTTGACCCCTCGGTTATTGGCTTGGCAACGCTTTCCGAGGTGCATCTAAGAACACATTCTGCTACCAGGGCCCGCTCCCCCCGTGGCAAGTACCGAAGTGCGATCTACATCTTTGAAGATAGCCAGCGGCATGAGGCTGAGCTGGTGATAGCTCGCTTCGCCATCGAGTCTGGCAAGGCGGTGCATACCCTCGTTGTCCCATTTAGAAGTTTCAGGGCGTCGGAGGAGCGTTACCAGAACTACTATCGAAACGATCCGAACAGGCCCTTCTGCCGTCGCTATATCGATCCCAAACTGGATTTCATCCGACAGCACTTCTCAGAGGTCGCGCTCCCTGACGCGCGAACCTAGCCACGAGGACTCGTCTCGAAAGTAGTCGCCGCTTCGATCAGGTCAGTACAACGCGCCAGTCAACTTGTCGAGTAGTCCTGCTCGTGCTTGGCGTCGAGGTAGCGCAGCTATCAGGTATTGGTGCGGGCAGTCCGACTCGGACCGATACGATTGCAACGGTGAATTTTGGTTCCGTTGTGTCTTACTGCGGCGAAAGACGCAATGCGTAGAGCGCACAGGTTGGGGGGTGGTGCAGGCGCACCTGATTCCGGTGATCCCGTTCTGCCTTACGTGCGTTATTTATTGGCAGATAGCCACGCCGCTCCGGGCAGCAGAAAGCACGAACACAGCAGGCTTTTTTCAAGTGACGCAACTCGCGTCCGCGCAGCGATCAGCCGTTGGCGGCAACTTCACACTTCTTCACGAAGCTGGACTTGGAGGCGGCGACGAGCGGATGACCGTTTTGTCCATTGCCTTGGCGTTGCAGTTCGTGCCGGCAGCATTGGCCGGTGCAGCAATCTTGTCTTGCGCGTGGGTGTCGAAGGAGCGACAGACGCCGAGCGCCTTTTGGGGAAAGGGACTCTTTCATTGCGTATTTGTCCTTTAGGGGTTGAAGGTGACAGCCGCCCCGGGCCGGAACCAGTCATATTTAGCGACCTAAGTCGGATGCTCGGTGACTCGGTGCGCCGGTCTCAGGTTTGCCCCGTTAAAATTCGCGGATGCTATTGGTTAAACAGGAGCTGCTCGCAGCGCTCGCGAACACGCTCGAATCATTCTCGCCCGGCGCTGGCGCCAAAGGCGTGTTCGAGTCTCCCAAGGTGGCGGCGCACGGCGATTTCGCAAGCACTGCTGCAATGCAACTCGCCAAATCGCTCGGCCGCAAGCCGCGCGAACTCGCCGAAGAACTGAGCGCGGCCTTGCTGGCGAAGCCTGCGTTCGAGCAGTGGGTGCAGGCGGTCGAGATTGCCGGCCCCGGATTCCTCAACATCCGTTTGAAGGCAGCCGCCAAGCAGCAGGTGGTGCGCGAAGTGCTAGTCGCTGGTGAGGCGTACGGTCGCCAGCCGGCCACCGGCGAAAAGGTGCTGGTCGAGTTCGTCTCGGCCAACCCGACGGGCCCGCTGCACGTGGGCCACGGCCGTCAGGCGGCGCTGGGTGATGCCATTTGCAATCTGCGCGCCTCGCAGGGCGATGCGGTGTACCGCGAGTTCTATTACAACGACGCCGGCGTGCAGATCCAAACGCTCGCCACCAGCGTGCAGATGCGCGCCAAGGGCCTGAAGCCGGGCGATGCCGACTGGCCAAGCGGCGAAAAGGCTGCGGCTTACAACGGTGACTACATCGCCGACATCGCCGAGGACTTCAAGGCGAAGAAGACTGTTAAGTCGGACGACCGCGCGTTCACCGCGAGCGGCGATGTCGACGACGTTGACTCGATCCGTGAATTCGCTGTGGCCTACCTGCGGCGGGAGCAAGACCTCGATCTGCGGGCGTTCGGTGTGCGCTTCGACAACTACTACCTTGAGTCCAGCCTTTACTCAAGCGGACGCGTCGAATCGACAGTGGTCAAGCTGGTGGCCGCCGGCATGACGTACGAGCAGGACGGCGCTCTGTGGCTCCGGTCGAGCGACTACGGCGACGACAAGGACCGCGTCATGAAGAAGGGCGACGGCACGTACACCTACTTCGTGCCCGACGTGGCGTATCACATCGCCAAGTGGGAGCGGGGCTTTCACACGGTCGTCAACATCCAGGGTACCGACCACCACGGCACCATCGCACGAGTGCGCGCCGGCCTGCAGGGCGTGGACGAGAGTATTCCCGCAGATTTCCCCGACTATGTGCTGCACACGATGGTGCGCGTCATGAAGAGTGGTGAAGAGGTCAAGATAAGCAAGCGCGCCGGCAGCTACGTCACGCTGCGCGACCTGATTGAATGGACCAGTACCGACGCGGTCCGCTTCTTTCTGCTGAGCCGCAAGCCCGACACCGAATACACGTTCGACGTCGACCTCGCTGTGACGAAGAACAACGACAACCCGGTGTATTACGTGCAGTACGCGCATGCGCGTATCTGCTCGGTTCTTGCGAGCTGGGGAGGCGACGTGGCGTCCTTGCATGACGTTGAACTGACGGCACTCGAAAGCCCGGCCGCGCAGGCACTCATGCTGCTGCTCGCCAAATATCCGGACATGCTGAACGCGGCGGCAAAGGATTTCGCGCCGCACGACGTCACGTTCTACCTGCGCGAGCTGGCCGCTAGCTACCACAGCTACTACGACGCCGAGCGAATTCTGGTCGACGACGAGGGTGTCAAGAAAGCACGTTTGGCACTCGTAGCCGCAACCGCTCGAGTGCTGCACAATGGCCTCGCGATTCTTGGCGTCAGTGCGCCGAGCAAGATGTGAGCGCTACCAAATGGCGTACGCAGCGGTCAGCGGCCCGAGAGACGCCGGGCACGTTCACGTTGCCTCACCCCATCTCCTTTCATGATGCCAAGCACCTGTGCCTTCACGAAATCACCGCTCTCGGTGACGGCCACCGCATTGGTCTTTAGGCACGCCACCGACGGTTGTTTCGAACTTTGCAACGCGGTGCGCGCTACAAGGTGCGCGACCTGGGCTATCGGGCACTCGCTTTGTCTGAGAAGAGCTACCTGGTCCTCGTGACTGAGCCAGTTGCAAGGCGAGCCGCTCAATACTTTTGAGAAGCTGCGCACCTGTGTTCGGCTTCGGAATCAGTTCGGATACGCCGATGGTCGGTGCATTTTTTCTCAAATCGTCTGAGATGAACCCTGTCGTGATGACAACTGGTTTGCCAGGATGCAGGCGCAGCAACTCTTTGGCAAGGCTTAGTCCATCCAACTCGGGCATGGCGTAATCAAGGACGGCGAGGTCGTAACCGATTGCCCCAGAGCAAACGTCATCAAGGGCCTTTTTGGGATGCAAATAGTGATGAGCGGGAAAACCCGCCTTCTTGAGCATGCGTCCCACCATCGATCCGATCAGCTCATCATCATCCACGTGAAGGACGGTTGTTTGTCGTTTCAAACGCGTTAGGACTCCGTCGTCAAACTTTTCCTCCACAACAACGTCTGCCTCAGCAACGTCGCAGCTCTGCGATTCAGCAGGCCGAAGAATGACACTGAATGAAGAGCCCTCTCCCAACTTACTTGTGACGCGAATCGCTGCTTGATGATCGCGCAGGATTGACCTGCCCCCTGTAGACGTACCAATCAAAAGTGGAAGTCCGGGTTCAAGATTACTCGATGGGTATTTGGGTTGATGGGGATTGAGCTGCATCGCCAGCGCGCTGGCGATGCAGCTCGGCGAAACG
>NZ_JADKYZ010000020.1 GCF_015354245.1 Diaphorobacter caeni | reverse complement strand
GAGGCCACCATACCCGTTTACAAAGCGAACAGGAAAGTCAATGAAATCAACGGTCTACCCAGACCACCCCCGCGCCAGTGCTAGCTTTGCGTACCGTCACTTATTGCACTGAAAACGAGGAGACCCCATCAAAGAATTTACGGATGTTTGTTTGGTCCCTGAGTTCGCTGACTATCCCGCTGCGTCTGATGCATTAGTCAAATCAACTGATATTTGGGGTGATATCGCAAGTGGTTCAATTGTCACACTCAATCCTGGCCGAGTGGTGGTTATGCCAGGATACGCACCTATGGGGTGCCCGAGTGCGGGGACAACACTTAATACACGCATGACAACATTTGCTACAAATGAGACAACCTATATAGCGAAGCAAATTTTTCCAGAAAGCTTCAATGCCGGTGGTGACTTCAACAATGCGGTTAACGATTTCAATTCGTCTTTGCTTTCTTCAAGTCAGAGTGCTGTAACAACGCTTAAACAGACAGTAATGCTCAATATGATCAGGGATGGTCATATTATGAATGGGCGATCTAACTCAAATGATTTTGCTGTCAATCTTGCTACTGCAAGTGCAAATCAGGCTTCCCGCGTTTCCTATGCCTCCATGGCAAAGATCGCTGAAGGTGCGTTGCCGAAACTACGTAACGTCATCGATCTGACCATCATTTCACTTTTTCCTATCATTTTGGTTTTGGCAATGCTTGCCGGAACCAAAGGTGGGGCGGTTCTAAAAGCCTACGTGATGGGCATGATGTGGGTGCAGCTCTGGGCTCCTTTGTATGCTGTCATCAATTACCTGATGAACTTCCAATTGCAAACTACGCTCCTGCCTAAAACACAAGGGCAGGGTGTAGCAGGGTTCAATTTGCTCAATGTGATGCCAATCCAAACAGGTGCAATCTCTGAGCAAGCCATTGCAGGCATGCTGACTATTTCCATTCCAATGATAGCCTACGCTGTTATCAAGGGCGGGGAGGTGGCAATGTCAAGCGTTGCTTCCAGCCTTATGAGCCCTGCTGTTGGCGCGGCCTCATCGCAGGGTGCCGCTGCTGGTCTTGGCAATTCGCAAGCTGGAAACACGCAGTGGTCGAATATGGCAATGAATAATAATACTTGGGGTAATAATACAGGTAATAATAGGTCAACAGGAAATACTCAAGAAGATAATTACTCGGGCGGCAATTATACTGCTAATAACTCTATGGGGAATAAGCACGATCTTGCATACGCAGAAATGAGTTCGGCAGCGTCTACTATCTCGACAAATGAAGGAAGTATGAAATTTGAAGGCGGACGCTTGGTTGGCGCTTCCCTCAGTGGGTTCGATATGGGTGGTGTATCGTTTGGTACTACTACATCTATGGGTAGAACGGCGACACAAGCATCTGGTGAGAATGCTGCGACTTCGCAAGCCCAATCTGCTGGATTTGTTGCTTCAAATAGCTCATCCTTCTCTCAAGGAGTGGGGGCATCAAGCTCCTATGGCACCGGAACAGGCGTAACGAATACATGGGGCGGAGGTAATAATTGGAATAGTGCCAATAACTATTCAAGGTCGTCAGACGCTTCAAGATCCGGCGAAGGTTCGACGAATGTTTCAAATGCTGAATCTATGAGAGTAGGTTCGAATATCGGCGTCGGTGGATCTGCTCAGAATTACTCTGGTTCAGAATCTTCAAGCTCACAAGTCTGGCAGACACCAGGAAATTCGGGCGGGGCATCGGGTTCGCCGGGTGGAGCTGCTGGCGGATCTCCTGGTGCTAGTACTCCTGCTCAAGTTGACCGCAATACAAAGACTGCAGGTACTCGTAAGAGCATGGACGGTAAGGGCGGTATTGGTCTGGATGTGAGCACATCTCAGCAGCAAATTGACTCCGGCACTACAAGAACCGCTGGAGGTCAAACCGAGTCTTCTTCACGAGCTGTATCGGATAGCAAATCTGCAAGACGTGACAATGCGGTATCAGAAACGGAAAATCAGGGATCGCAAGGTCAGTCTAATCTTGGTGCGAATTACACCAGCAACATGCAAGCCACGCGATCAGGAAATGTTTCTGCAACATCGGGAACAACGGCCTCTTCTCAGGTAGCTGATTCAAAAGGTAATCAAGCTACTTTATCTGTGAATCAAGCGCGTGACATTTGGGAATCTCGGCTTGCAGCAAATGGAGGGGATGCCAAGGCGACTATTGCTGATATGGCTGCAAACAGTAAAACATATGCTCAGCAGGCCTTGAATCAAACTATGGGTGGCGATTTCAAATCGTCGAATGGTGTAGGCTCTGGGCCAAATTCTGTGTCCGGTGAGAAAGCGAGGGGAGCAGGTCAAGTTTCTGCTGCTAACGCTGCAAATAATGCGGCAGTCGCAGAAAACTATTCAGCTAATGCGGGTGTTGTAGCATCCCAAATGCCCTCGTCAGATGGCATGTCTGAAAAAGTTGGAACGATGAAATCTGGCGTTGCAGGGCAACTTTCCGATGGTGCTGGACAGGTTTCAAAGCTTGGTGGTATGTCACGAATGGAGTCTTCCGCCAATATAATTGGCTCGATGGCATATCAGCAGATGGATAAAGGTATGGGAACATTAATCGCAAACACATTTTTTGGAGGATCCGGATCCAGTGCGCCAACAGATATGGGTGCAACTGTCAGCCGTGTGGCGGCGTATAATCCACAAGTAGCGGCGATTGTGAAATCCCATTCTAATGGGAATCAAATCACGCCTGCGCAGTTGAAGGTAGTCACTGACGCCATAAAAAACGACAATACAAAATAAAAAAATGGTGGGCGCATGACGCCCACCATTTAAATTTGTCTGGAAATAATCAATAGATCACATTGACCGGGCAGCGTATGTCGGTCAGATCCATCTCGGGCGGTGTTTGTTGTGCCTCATAGACGTTCACGTCCTCATGCATGTGCCCAACTGGAGCGCTATCGGCATCGGCCACGAAAGCAGCTCCTGCTGCGCCTGTGCAGGTCTTGCGAGTGCTACGCCCGTGCGTAGCAGTGAACATAGGCTTGATCTCTTGACGCCGCACGCCGAAGAACATGAGCTCAAAAATGTTCAGCTCGTACTCGTACTTCGGCCTGCCATACAGCGGGTTCCACCAGGCAGGGTAATACACCACGTCCAGCGCGGAGGCGAGCAGCTTGTGAAAGTCGTGCTTGAATTTCATTTTGTTCATTTCATTCTCCATGAGCAATCGGAGCCTTGCCCTACCTTCACTTATAAATCTCTCCCATTTTTTTGTCAAACCAAAAATTGTTAGTGATTTATTCGCGTCACGTCAGAAAAGAAATTGAATTTCGGAATCACTACCCATGGGACTACGCAACCGATGACATAGGGCACATGTCCGCCAAAGTCATTTTTGACCGAGGCATATTTTCAAGGAGTACCCATGTCGTTCATTAATTCCGTTTCTTCATTCTTCTCACGTCACATTCATTCCTTCGTCTCATTCATCTTCTTCAAGGTGACATTGGGATCTCAAGGTTGGAGTCACAAGGGAAATTCGAGCTCCATTCGAAAACACGTCTTCTACAAGACGGTTCAGATTGGTGCATACTCAGCGAAAGCCATAGTTCAACTTGACCCGCAATGTCTCGTTGACCATAAGCGTGCCAAGACGTATGTTCTTCGTCTGGAAGTTTCTGGCCCTGATATTTCGCCATACGCGATCACCCAGACAAACGTAGATCCACTTATCCCGTCTTCAATGGACGATGCTTTGGAAGCAGCTCTTCAGCGTGTTATGCACTTCATGGATGAGCCAATGCTAAATCGCCGCCGTGTTCTTTGATCACCGGCCTCAATAAATCCCTCGATGCTTCGGCATCTTGGGATTTTTTGTTTTTGGACTGAATATGAATGCCATTTGTTTAAAACTCTGCTATGCTTGCATAGCAAACATTAATCATATTCGTTCAAAGGAAATCGAATGACTGCATCCTACAAGGAACTGCTGGCCCAGAAAGCCTCTCTTGAAAAGCTGATTGAAGAAAAGCGCAAGGAAGAGCTGAGCAGCGGCATTCAGCAAATCAAAACGCTGATGGCCGATCTTGGCATTACGATTGCTGATATCACCGGCAATGCATCGCGTCGGTCTAAGACAGCGGCAACGTCCATCGCGCCCAAGTATCGCGATCCAGCCTCCGGCGCTACGTGGACAGGTCGCGGCAAAGCGCCATTGTGGATCAAGGATGCGGTCGACCGCACCCCTTTCGAAATTAAGTGACGGCACTGCCCGCGAGCACGCCGCAAGGTGCTCGCCCATGAAAAAAAGCCCTGATACCGAAGTATCGAGGGCTTTTTTGTTTATTCAGCGATCGCAAGTTCAACTGCTTCACTGAACGCATTCGTGATGTCCTCAACTGATGTGCAGAGAGGGGCGATCACGTCAAACTTCTTGAGCGTGGAATGCAATGAGTTTGTTTCTCCCAAAAAGAGAAAAACAACTTTGATTCCAGCCTTCTGCGCCATTGAGATCTCTCCCATGGCAGCATTCAAATAGCCAGGATCGCCATCTGTGATCAAAATGAGCACACGCTTGGCCTCCGGTCTATTCATTAGACTCTGAGTCGCCTCATACACTGCTGTATCAGTTCTTGTGGAATTGGTCAGGTGCATAGGGCGTTCTTTGGTCTTTTGCCATGAAGCATCGAAGCTCTTGTAGAGCACGACTTTGCGGCCAAAGGTCCACACGTTGAATGGCACATCGTTTGCTGACAAGGCAGATCCGATTTGCCAATACACAGGCAACAACGCGGCGAGAGGCGAAGTATTTTGTACACCTTCGCAGCTCATCGACGGAGCAGTCATAGACGTCGAAGTGTCAAGAACCAAACTGAAAACAGTATTGACTCCATCAGCTTCTTCATCCATTCTGAAAATGTTGAAGTTCCCGGTTGCTAGGCCAGCGATTCTGGATGTAGCCAGTCTGCGACCTGAATCACGGTAGTAACTGCCACACTCCAGTCGAGACTGGATGAGATCCGAGATCCGTCTTTCAACAGATCTTCCGATCAGTGGAGCCACGATTCCGCGAGCCCTGATCATTGAATCCGCTAGATGCTTATCGTTGACTGCATCGTATCGAATCAAGTTCTCCATTGCTTCAAATGTGTCTACTTCCGCTTCCTCACGCGGTTGTAAATCAGGATCTCCAACCTCACCCGTGATGGGCTCAGTCAAATCGCCTTGCATTTGAGTCATGGTTTGTACCAGCTCTGTGATCTTGTCGCCCAAATCACCTTCATGCTTTTCTGAAGCATTGCTGATGATTTCTTGGACTTTCGAATCCTCAGAGTCGTGGATCAGCAAAAACAACTCTTCAGCCAAGTCACTGGCTTCAGAAGTGCTCTTGATGGTATCTGCTCTCAATAACAAGTCGCAAAACTTGCTTTCGAGCTCTTCGCCAAAGCGATCGATCACCTTTTGCTTGTATGAACTTGCGTTCTGAACAAGTGTTGGATGGCCGTAGCATTTGGCGCAAAGATCAAGCAGGATGTAAGCGTGGATGTCACTGTGAGGATTACTGTCCATAGATGGATCAAAGTCGTAGAAGTGAGCATCAATCAGGTGAGGGACACCTAAAAGAATGTTTTTTCTGCAACCTGGATAAATCTTGGCGAACGCGTTTTCCATCCAGTAGTCTTCGATGCTGTTCATGAATCCCTTGAAGATTCTTGCAGAACGTTTTCCATATTTCAACATGAATGCTTCAATTTTGGACGTCCACACCTCAAAGTCTGTGAGACGAACATGACCACATTCATGATCCAAGAGCGCATTCATCAATACGAATTGCGCTTCTGAGCCGAACGACGGGAAAATAGGCAATGTGATGGTTTTTCCATCAGTCGATGCTGTCGAAGCGAAACGACTGAAAACCACTTTGACGTTTCTGGATCGGCCAATAGCCTTTGCCAAAGCTGTCAAAGCAAAGCAATTCCCCAAATTCTGCTTGCCAGATAATCCGAGAACTGATTTCATGATTTAATCCCTTTTAAAAAATTAATTCCGTGTTGGAATTGACATGTGCATCAGTTATCGGTTGCGGCCATGCAGAGCGAACAAATGACTATCAAACTGGTTTTTCTTGCAGTCTTGGCATTAACTTCAAGCGTTGAGGCGCGGACAAAGGCGCTGAATCCAGCGGACCAATTCACGTTGAGTGGTAGGGTGGTGAAGGTGGTCGACGGCGACACAATCGACGTACTGAGTCAAGAGTCACCGGCTGCGGGCGCTGCAGCGCCACCGCGCCTATTCACCACGCGAATTCGACTTGCCAACATCGATGCGCCGGAGTCATCGCAGGCCTTTGGTGCTCGCTCTCGTGAGAACTTGGCCAGCCTCGTCGCTGGACTGGATGTGCATGCCCAGTGCCTCTATCGAGAGCGCAG
Source organism: Diaphorobacter caeni (assembly GCF_015354245.1). GTDB lineage: Bacteria > Pseudomonadota > Gammaproteobacteria > Burkholderiales > Burkholderiaceae_C > Diaphorobacter_A > Diaphorobacter_A caeni. The sequence continues at coordinate 7,443 of NZ_JADKYZ010000020.1, read as the reverse complement.
ACCCAACATCGAGGAATCACGTCAACGGGCTATTTGCACCATCACTCGCTCGCTGAGCGCCAGTGGCCGCACGATCGACGTCAACGAGCTTCAGATTCGGGATGGCTTCGCCTGGTACGCCATTGGATTTGCGCACCAGCAGACTGAGGCGGTTCGCCGAAGCTATCAGGAGGCAGAAACATCGGCCAGAAGCCAGCGCCTTGGCCTGTGGCGCGACCTCGGATCTGCGGCCCCGCCAGTCGCGCCTTGGGACTTCCGCAAAGCCAAATCAGGCAAGGGAGATTGATTGGGGCACCGCGGCGCGATTTCCGAAACTCCGTATCGGCGTTGTGTGAGCGAGCAACAGATGACAAGCGATACCGAAGCGAGCACGCAACCTGTCTAATGCGTGTCCGAGCTGATGGGTCCTGCCAGACCCAGCCCAGTTCCTGGCCCCTGTTTTGTCGACTCTTGGCGCTGCCCCCCGCGCCATTGCTTGAGCAAACCAGCACCTACCCACATGGCCTTTTCCCTCATCAATCGCTGTCCGGGCTTGTTAGCACCCGGCCCTACGTACAGCGATCGATCGAGCCTTTCCCTCAATTTCCGCGACGTCGGAAAACGCTCTTTGACGTCATTCGAACTTAGTTTGGCGTCAGACCATCCCGGACCAACGTTCTTTAACGTCAATCAGCGTCAGATAGCGCTGATTGACGCTCAAAAATTTGACGTCAACTAACGTCAAATTCGCTGTCAGAGAATGTCCGTGTAAATTTCTTAGCAACCAATAAGAATTGGCTGAATTACTCGTAAGTCATTGATAAATAATGACAAATTAGAAATCATTGTGCTCGCATTTTAGGAGCAAAAGAGGGGGATTTGCGTTTTTGAGTTTCAAATTAGCGCGCTGTGCTTTGCACGTTGCAGCAATAAGAATACAATCCGACGCAACGACCCAAGGTCGGTACGTGCTGCAAAAAAGGTCTTAGGACAACCTGTGGCACATCAACCGTTTTGTCTTTTGCGGGAGCTGGTCTGGCAGGCCGGATCCCCAGAAAGACGAAAGCCCCAAGCTGGCAGGCTGGGGGCTTTCAGGGGAGGATGCTTCAGGGTACTTGGCAGAACTCTGAATTTTTATCGAGTATGAGCTACTCAATGCACCAGGATGGTTCTGTGCATTGTAGTCGCACGTCAATGGATCTGCAATGCACACGCGAAAAAACTTTGTGAAGTTTTTTATCGGTTATTCATGCGCCGGTCATTTACTGCGCGACCACCGTAGCTCGTCATTAAAAATGAGAGCAGCGAATGGCGTCAGTAAATCACGAATTTGGCATTAAGCGCCAACTTCAAACTCCGCTCGACCATTTTCAAGCAGTCTGCCCGACACAACAAAATACGCTTCTCGTGATGAGAGGTAGGGGGGCAGACCAACCACAGTGGCTTCGCTTGAAGCCTGATGTGTCGAGTCAGGTCATCCGAAATCTCAAGGGAGCGACGGATGTCTATTTCACGCCCAATGAGTTTCGTGGGGCGCGAACACTCTCCCGCCTTGATGCACTCAACGCATTTTTCATCGACATCGACGCCCACGGTGAGGGAGACGCGCGAAATCCAGTTGATATCGGGGAAGAAGCTCTCTCCAAGCTTCGCACTGCACGACTGCCAGAGCCCAGCTTGTTGGTCTACACAGGGCGGGGCGTGCATCTCTATTGGTCTTTCCACCGCACGACCGGCAAAGCTTTGCCTCGCTGGAGAGCTGTCCAGCAGATCCTGTGCTCAACACTCGATGGCGATCGACACGCGATCGATGCTTGCCGCGTGCTGCGCATGGTGGGCACATCCAACACCAAAGCGCCTCCAGAACGCCAGACAACAACCGGAATCGTTCTGAAATCGGAGCGCTATGACTTCGACTGGCTTTGCTCCCAGATCCTGCCTGTCGCCCGCGAGACTCTGCGAGAACAGAAGGCCAAACGGCTTGAAGACAAGGCGGCGCGAGCGAGCTCGCAAAAGCAGAAGAAGCTCGCCAAGTTCTCCAGCAATATTTTCGACGTTTGGCATCAGAGATTTTTGGACATCCTGGATATCTCCCGTGCCAATTTTGGTCAGCAAGTGCCTGCAGGCCACCGGAACAACATCCTTTTTCACCTAGCAAATGCACTGTCGTGGTTCACGACAGGCGAAGCACTCCGCCAAGAGATTCATGACGTAGCCAGCGCCCTGATGCCTTCCTTCACGCAAGCGCAAGTCCAGTCGTGCGTGACATCTGTGTTGTCCAGATCCGCTGCACATGTGAGCGGTGTTCAGCAAAAGTACAAGGGCAAGCCAACAGATGCCCGCTATCGCTACAAGACCGAAACTCTTTACTTCATCTTTGAGCCACTGATCAAAAACGTTACTGGCCTCATGGATCGGTTGCGCACCATCGTCAGTCCAGCGGAAAGCGCCAAGCGCAAGCTGCAGAGCGAGCGAGAGCGTGAACAAGCTAGAGATCGGGTGCAAGAAGGCCGCTACAAACAGAGCAGGGCAGACGTCCGAGCGATCAGCGATCAACGCAAGGCGCTCGCTCACTCGATGGCCTTGGCCGGTGAATCGGTTTCCTCGATCGCCAAGGCACTCCAGGTCACGGCTCGGATGGTCCGGAACTACTTATCCGGGGCCGACATCGGGCCTTCAAACGCCGAAAAGCCCAAGGCCCCAGCGACCCCACAGACCCAACAAATAACGCACCCAGTGGCCGTTCTGACGCCCGCCACGGGCATCGCCACGCACGTCGCCGCCAAGGAGCTGCCGACCACAGGTAAAACGATGGAAATAAGCGCCCCTGCTGTATGGTGGCCGAAGGCCGGGGTTTGCGCGTCAGCGCCGGTTTTTATGGGAGTTTTAAAAAGCAGTAGTACGGAGTTAGAGGGGCGTGCTGTGGTGGATCCGCCAACAGACCATCAAGGGGCGTATGACAAGGCCGTCGATCGATTTAAACGCTGGTTGGAAGTTCGGCAGGGGAAAAAAAATGAATGACGAATTACCGAATTCAATTTTGAAGGCGCGAGAGAAAAATGCCAGTTGATATTGCTGCACTCCGGGATATAGCGCTTGGGCGTGTATTAAGTTTTTTACATGCCGATGGTGATTTTGTGAAAGTCGATAGCTCTTACATGTCACAAAACAACCAGTCACGACGTTATTACGTGACGACTCAGAATTCGAGTGTGACTCACGAGCTTGTCATCACCGGCTCGAAGTGGGTCGATAAGACTGGCCGTGGGCAATCTGGGGTCGTCTCAGAAAACGGAAAATAAAGCACGCTAAGCCGGTTGTAGGGGTCGGAGCGGCCTGAACTTGCCCGCGCCGATCTTGGCGCTGCTGCGCCAGAGGTAATCGCCGGTCAGGTTGATGTGCTCCCAGCCGAGCGGAGATAGATACTGCAACAGCGCATCATCGACCGCATGGCCGTTGCCACGCAGCGCGTGCGCTGCCCGCTCCAGATAGACCGTGTTCCACAAAACGACGGCCGCCGTCACCAGGTTGAGGCCGCTGGCCCGGTAGCGCTGCTGCTCGAAACCGCGGTCGCGGATTTCGCCCAGCCGGTTGAAGAACACAGCACGGGCCAGTGCATTGCGCGCTTCGCCCTTGTTCAGCCCGGCATGCACGCGGCGCCGCAGTTCGACACTTTGCAGCCAGTCCAGAATGAACAGCGTGCGCTCGATGCGACCCAGCTCGCGCAGGGCGACGGCCAGACCATTTTGGCGCGGGTAGCTGCCGAGCTTCCTGAGCATCAGCGAGGCCGTCACCGTGCCCTGCTTGATCGAGGTGGCCAGCCGCAGGATTTCGTCCCAATGGGCGCGGACGTGCTTGATGTTGAGCGTGCCGCCGATCATCGGCTTGAGCGCGTCATACGCGGTATCGCCCTTGGGGATGTAGAGCTTGGTGTCGCCCAGGTCGCGGATGCGCGGCGCGAAGCGGAAACCGAGCAGGTGCATCAGCGCGAAAACGTGATCGGTGAAGCCTGCCGTGTCGGTGTAGTGTTCCTCGATGCGAAGGTCGGACTCGTGGTACAGCAGGCCGTCGAGCACGTAGGTCGAGTCGCGCACGCCGACGTTGACCACCTTGGTGTGGAACGGCGCGTACTGGTCGGAGATGTGGGTATAGAAAGTCCGTCCTGGACTGCTGCCGTACTTCGGGTTGATGTGCCCCGTGCTCTCGGCCTTGTTGCCGGTTCGGAAGTTCTGGCCGTCCGATGACGACGTGGTGCCGTCGCCCCAGTGCTCGGCGAAGGGATGCCGGAACTGGGCATTGACCAGCTCGGCCAGCGCCGTCGAGTACGTTTCGTCGCGGACGTGCCAGGCTTGCAGCCAGGCGAGCTTGGCGTAAGTCGTGCCGGGGCAGGACTCGGCCATCTTGGTCAGGCCCAGGTTGATCGCATCGGCCAGGATCGTGGTCAGCAGCAGGTTCTTGTCCTTGGCCAGGTCGCCCGATTTCAGGTGCATGAAGTGCCGGGTGAAGCCTGTCCACTCATCGACTTCGAGCAACAGTTCGGTGATCTTGACGTGCGGCAGGATCATCGCCGTCTGGTCGATCATTGCTTGCGCTGTGTCGGGCACGGCTGCATTGAGCGGCGTGATCTTCAAGCCGGACTCGGTGATGATGGCGTCGGGCAGGTCGTTGGCCGCCGCCATGCGGTTGACCGTGGCGAGTTGCGCTTCCAACAGTTCCAGGCGCTCCCCCAGGTACTGGTCGCAGTCCGTGGCCACGGCCAGCGGAAATTCGCTGGACTGCTTGAGGCTGGCGAACTTCGCGGGCGGCACCAAGTAGTCCTCGAAGTCCTTGAACTGGCGCGAGCCCTGCACCCAGATGTCGCCCGAGCGCAGCGAGTTCTTCAGCTCCGACAGCGCGCACAGTTCGTAGTAGCGCCGGTCGATGCCGGCGTCGGTCATGACCAGCTTCTGCCAGCGCGGCTTGATGAAGTCGATCGGGGCATCCGCAGGCACCTTGCGGGCGTTGTCGGTGTTCATGCCGCGTAGTACCTCGATGGCGTCGAGCACGTTGTTCGCGGCGGGCGCGGCTCGCAGCTTGAGCACATCGAGGAATTCCGGTGCGTAGCGGCGCAAGGTCGCGTAGCTCTCGCCGATGCGGTGCAGGAAATCGAAGTCCTCGGGCTGAGCGAGCCTCTGTGCCTCGGTGACGCTCTCGGCGAAGGCATCCCACGACATGACAGCCTCGATGGCGGCGAACGGGTCGCGGCCGGATTGCTTGGCGTCGATCAGCGCCTGGCCGATCCGCCCATACAGGCGCACCTTGGCGTTGATGGCTTTGCCCGACGCCTGGAAATGCTGCTGATGCTTGTTCTTGGCGGCATTGAACAGCTTGCCCAGAATGCGGTCATGCAGGTCGATGATTTCATCGGTGACGGTGGCCATGCCCTCGATGGCCAGCGCCACCAGGGTAGCATAGCGCCGCTGCGGCTCGAACTTGGCCAAGTCGGCGGGCGTCATCTGGCCGCCCTCGCGGGCGATCTTGAGTAGCCGGTTCTGGTGCACCAGCCGTTCGATGCCGGTAGGCAGGTCGAGGGCCTGCCAGGCTTTGAGGCGTTCGATGTGTTCGAGCATATGCCGAGAATTGGGCTTGGCGGGAGACTGGCGCAGCCAAGCCAGGCAGGTCGTTTTGCCGTTGTCGCGGCGTTTCAGCAAGTCGTCGAGGCGATGCCGATGCACGTTCAACAACGGTTCGGACAGGGCTTCGTAGATACGCCGGTTGGCTCGGGTGATCGCCTCGGAGCTGGCGCGCTCGATGGCATTGAGCGCGGGCAGAATGATGGACTGCCGCCGCAGATGTTCGATCAAGGCATCGGCCAGCACGATGCCCTTGTCGGTCTGCATGGCCAGCTCGGTCAGCGTATGCACAGCCTGCCGGTAGTGGCTCATCGTGAAGGGCTGGAAGCCGAACACGGTTTGCAGCTCGACCAGGTGCTCGCGCCGGGTCTGCTCCCGTTGCCCATACTCGTCCCAGCTTTCGATGCCGACCTTGAGCTGGCTGGCGACCAGTTTCAGTAAGGGCGGGAACGGCGGCTGATCGACGCCAAGGATGATGCCGGGAAAGCGCAGGTAGCAAAGCTGCACCGCGAAGCCCAGGCGGTTGGCTGGCCCGCGCCGCTGCCGAATGATGGAGAGATCGGCTTCGCTGAACCTGATTAGAAACGTGCCTCAGCGAGGCTCACCCCATGAGCTTGTGACTCACTAATCTGGAGTCTTCTTACAGTGGGGTGAGCACCATGGCCTTCAACCAGATTCAGTTCCAGCACGGCATGTCGATTCCGGAATTCCTTCGTAGCTTTGGCTCCGAGGCGCAGTGCGCCGAAGCGATCAAGGCCGCGCGCTGGCCTGAGGGATTTCGCTGTCCGCGCTGTGCCAGCAGTGATCACTATGTGGTCGGCCACGGTGCCCGTAAGCTCTTCCAGTGCAATGGCTGTCGGCATCAGACCTCCCTGACCGCAGGCAGTCTCATGGCACACACCAAACTGCCCCTGACGACCTGGTTCTTGGCCATCTACCTCATCAGTCAGGCCAAAACCGGCCTGTCGGCCCTGGCGCTCAAACGTCAGCTTGGTGTGAGTTACCCCACGGCCTGGCTGTTGCATCAGAAGATCAACCGGGCCATGGCCACGCAAGACGCCACCCACCAACTCAGCGGCACGGTGCAACTCGATGACGCTTACCTCGGAGGCGAGCGCACAGGCGGCAAAGTCGGACGGGGCTCCGAGAACAAGGTCCCCTTTGTCGCGGCTGTCTCGGTCAATGATCACGGGCATCCGATGTTCATCAAGCTCAATGTGGTCAGAGGGTTCACCTCTGAAGCGATCAGCAAGTGGGCCAAGTCCAATCTGGCACCGGGCACCAGCGTGCACAGCGATGGTTTGGCCTGCTTCAGTGCGGTGGCCGATGCCGGTTGCCTTCACCTCCCGATGGTGGTCGGCTCCCTCAAGCCGCGCGACCTGCCCAGCTTCAAGTGGGTCAACACCGTGCTGGGCAATCTCAAGACCACGTTGGCCGGAGCCTTCCATGCCCTGAACTACCGCAAGTACGCCGAGCACTACCTTGCTGGCTTCGCCTACAGGTTCAACCGCCGCTTCGATCTGCGTGGTCTGGTCGCAAGTCTCATCGTCGACGTCGTGAGAGCAAAGCCCATCAAGGAAAAGACGGTCAGGTCGCATGCTGAGGCACGTTTCTAATCAGGTCGCTGAATGTGTAATGTCGGATCAGGTCGTCTTTGGTGTCCGGCATCGCCAGCAGGCTTTCGCGCTCGGCGGCGGACAGGATTGAACGGCGGGGCATGCAGTCTCCTTCTTCTTGAAAACGTAGGTTTGCGACAAGCCCGCTCAACCCTCTGGCGCGGCACGGGAAATCAAGGCATTGCGATTCTCGAAAACAGTTCTTGAAACTTTATTCTTGAATTCTTATCATATCA
>NZ_JADKYZ010000002.1 GCF_015354245.1 Diaphorobacter caeni | reverse complement strand
GCTCCAAGTTATGCCTGATGACCATAGCAAGTTGGTACCACTCCTTCCCATCCCGAACAGGACAGTGAAACGACTTCGCGCCGATGATAGTGCGGACTCCCGTGTGAAAGTAGGTCATCGTCAGGCTATTACAGCCCAAACCGCCCCTAGCTCATTTGAGTTAGGGGCGTTTTGCTTTGCGGGGAAGCAAATTTCGATTGCGGCTTTGGTGGCAATTCACTCATCCTCACGGCCGAAGCGGCATAGTCTTTTTACTGAAGCGGGACCTGGAAATCACCGGAACTTCCCCTCAATGCCAACAGCAGAATTCGCCAGCGGACCCAAGGCTCGTCGCGCACTCATATAGCCGCAAGTCACGTGGCCGTGCTGGGGTCAAGCAGTGACAAATTGGCGTCAAGAGCTGACAGATTCAACGATTGATGCTGATTTGATTCGCTCTGGGATATATTGACGCATACGTCAACTGACTTGGCCGCGCGTCTGTGCGAGGTCTCCTGCTGTTCAACAACAACTCCAATTCAATGGGTACGACTTACACCATCAGCGATCTCGCCAAAGAGTTTGACCTCACCACGCGTGCGATGCGGTTCTATGAGGACATGGGACTGCTGTGCCCGGACCGGACGGGGCCTGGCGGGCGCAGTCGGGTCTACAGTCCGCGGGACCGCACGCGTCTGAAGCTGACTCTGCGGGCCAAGCGGCTTGGGCTCTCGCTCACCGAGGCCAAGGAGATCATCGACCTGTACGACAGCCCGCGTGACACGGGCAATCAGTTGCGCAAGTTTCTTGAGGTGCTGGGCCAGCATCGCAAGCAACTCGAAGCGCAGATGACGGACCTGCAGGCGAATCTCGATGAGATCCGTGAGCACGAAAAAGAAGCGGTGGCGCATCTGCATCGCCTTGAGTCTGACGCTAAAAATAAGTGATAATTGACGTTTACGTAAACGTCATATGTGTGTTTCGCATCCTGCCAAGAGCGGGATGGAGCAGTGAGTGGGCTCTTTGCAGCTCCTCGCACAATCTGTTGAGCACCCGTCTGTAGTTCTACCTTCCCAATCTCTCGGAGACAAACCATGAGCCTTGCCAACCTGCCCGGTCTGAATTTCCAACTCGGCGAAGACATCGACGCGCTGCGCGATGCCGTTCGCGAGTTTGCACAGGCGGAGATCGCACCGCGTGCCGCCGAAGTGGATCGCACGGACCAGTTCCCTATGGATCTGTGGCGCAAGTTCGGTGAACTGGGCGTGCTGGGCATCACGGTGTCCGAACAGTACGGCGGCGCCAACATGGGCTATCTCGCGCACATGATCGCGATGGAAGAAATTTCGCGTGCGAGCGCGTCGATCGGTCTGTCGTACGGTGCGCATTCGAACCTGTGCGTGAACCAGATCAACCGCAATGGCAACGAGGCGCAGAAGGCCAAGTACCTTCCCAAGCTGATCAGCGGCGAGCACGTGGGGGCGCTTGCGATGAGCGAGCCCGGTGCAGGATCCGACGTGATCAGCATGAAGCTCAAGGCCGAGGACAAGGGCGGTTACTACCTGCTCAATGGCACGAAGATGTGGATCACCAATGGTCCCGATGCCGACACGCTGGTGGTTTACGCGAAGTCCGAGCCCGAACTGGGCGCGCGCGGCGTCACCGCCTTTCTGATCGAAAAGGGCATGAAGGGCTTCTCGATTGCGCAGAAGCTCGACAAGCTCGGCATGCGCGGCAGCCACACGGGTGAGCTGGTGTTCGAGAACGTCGAGGTGCCGGCCGAGAACGTGCTCGGTCAGGTGAACGGCGGTGCGAAGGTGCTGATGAGCGGCCTCGATTACGAGCGTGCCGTGCTGACCGGCGGCCCGCTGGGGATCATGCAGTCGGTGATGGACAACGTGATTCCCTACATCCACGACCGCAAGCAGTTCGGCCAGAGCATCGGCGAGTTCCAGCTCATCCAGGGCAAGGTCGCCGACATGTACACCGTGCTGCAAGCTGCACGCTCCTTTGCCTATACGGTCGCTAAAAATCTCGATCTGCTCGGAACGGACCATGTGCGTCAGGTACGCAAGGACTGCGCGAGCGTCATTCTGTGGACCGCCGAGAAGGCGACCTGGATGGCCGGCGAAGGCGTGCAAATCTATGGCGGCAATGGGTATATCAACGAGTACCCGCTCGGTCGTCTGTGGCGAGATGCGAAACTCTATGAAATCGGCGCAGGCACGAGCGAGATTCGCCGCATGCTGATCGGCCGCGAGCTGTTTGCAGAAACCTGCTGATGGACGCGTGACCGGGCTGCTGCGCCGTTGTCGTCAACCAAAATAAGGATTGCCCTATGAGCACAACCTCCATCGAACAGCTGTTTGTCCACAACCGTGAGTGGGCAGCGCAGGTGGAGCGTGACCGGCCCGGTTTCTTCACCGGGTTGATGGCGCAGCAGAAGCCCAAGTACATGTGGATCGGCTGCTCCGACAGCCGCGTTCCCGCCAACCAGATTTCCGGTCTGGAGCCAGGTGAAGTCTTTGTTCACCGCAACGTCGCGAACGTGGTGGTTCCGAGTGATCTGAACTGCCTGTCGACCATCCAGTATTCCGTGGACCACCTCAAGGTCGAGCACCTGATGGTCGTCGGACACTACGGCTGCGGCGGCGTGCTGGCCGCGCTGGAGGGGCTGCGCCTCGGTCTGGTGGACAACTGGACGCGCCACGTGCGCGACATTCGCGACAAGCACATCAAGCTGCTCGACTCCATCTCTCCGCAGTACCGCCATGACGCTCTGTGCGAGCTCAATGCCATCGAGCAGGTCGTCAACGTGGCCCAGTCCACGGTGATGCAGGATGCTTGGGCGCGCGGCCAGAAGGTCACGCTGCACGGCTGGTGCTACAGCCTCAAGAACGGTCTCATCACCAATCTCGAGATGACGGTGCCGGGCGTGGGCGGGCTGGAGGAAGTGCACGCTGCCGCCGTCGAGAAGGTGGCGAGCCGCAAGCGCGACTGATCGCCGCGCAAGCGGGCAAAGGCACCCACCCATGTTTCCGCAACGTCTGGATGCCCCGCAGGCCTACGACATCGCGAAGGCGATGATGGACGGCTTCAACCGGCACTACAAGCTGTTCCGCGCCGAATCGGCGCGGGCCAAGCATCGCTTTGAAACGCAGGACTGGCACGGCCAGCAGCGCGCGCAGCGTGAACGCATCGAGTTCTACGATCTGCGCGTGAAAGAATGCGTGATGCGGCTCGACAAGGAGTTCGCGGCCGGAAAGCAGTCCATGAGCGTATGGCAGCAGGTGAAGCTGCACTACATCGGGCTGATGGTCGAGCATTTGCAGCCCGAGCTGGCCGAGACCTTCTTCAATTCGGTCACCACCAAGATCCTGCACCGCACGCACTTTCAGAATGACTTCATCTTCGTGCGCCCCGCGGTGAGCACGGAATATCTGGAAAGCCGCGCGCCCGGCGCGCTGCCGACCTACCGAGCCTACTATCCGCAGACCCTCGAGCGCCTGCCGACGGCGCTCCATGAACTGTTCGAGCAGTTGAACCTGCAATGCCCCTACGACGATCTGGCGCGCGACATCGAACTGCTTTCCGAGCGTATCGAACGGCGACTTGACGGTCTCACGCTGCGCGCGAATTTTCAGATCCAGGTGCTCTCCAATCTGTTCTACCGGAACAAGGGCGCCTACCTCGTCGGCAAGATCATCACCGGCTACACCGAGCTCGCGTTCTCCGTGCCCATCCTGCACAACGGCGAAGGAAAGCTGCTGCTGCATGCCGCGCTGTTCGGCGAGGACGACATGCACGGGCTGTTCAGCTTTGCACGCGCCTATTTCATGGTCGACATGGAAGTGCCGAGCGCCTATGTGCAGTTCCTGCGCACGCTCATGCCACGCAAGCCGCGCTCCGATCTGTACACCGCGCTGGGGTTGGGCAAGCAGGGCAAGACGCTGTTCTATCGCGACTTTCTGCACCACCTGCGCTACTCCAGCGACAAGTTCCGCATCGCCCCAGGCATCAAGGGCATGGTGATGCTGGTGTTCGACCTGCCGAGCTTTCCCTACGTGTTCAAGCTCATCAAGGACCACTTTCCGCACCAGAAGGAAACCACGCGCGAGCAGGTCAAGGGCAAGTATCTGCTGGTCAAGCAGCACGACCGCGTGGGCCGCATGGCGGACACGCTCGAGTACAGCCTCGTCGCTTTTCCGCGCGATCGTTTTTCGGATGAGCTGATCGAGGAGATCCAGAAATTCGCGCCAAGCCAATTGGAGATCAGCGACCGCGACGGCGATGGCCAGCAGGAGGTCATCATCAGCCACCTCTACATCGAGCGCCGCCTTGTGCCGCTCAACATCCATCTGCAGGAGTGCTTTGATCAGGGCGTCGCCAATCCAGAGGCGCACCGCAGTCTTTCTCGCGCCGTGGTCGAGTACGGAAACGCCATCAAGGACCTGGTCGCGGCCAACATCTTTCCGGGCGACATGCTGTGGAAGAACTTCGGCATCACGCGCAACGGCAAGGTCGTTTTCTACGACTACGACGAGATCGAGTACCTCACCGACTGCAACTTCCGCCGCGTGCCCGCACCGCGCAACGAAGAGGAAGAGATGTCCGGCGAGATCTGGTACACGGTGCGCCCCCACGACGTGTTCCCGGAGACCTTCGGTCCGTTCCTGCTTGGCAACGATGCCGTGCGCGAGGTCTTCATGCGCCATCACGCCGATTTGCTCGATGTGCAGTTCTGGCAGTCGCACAAGGAGCGCATACAGGCCGGGCACATGCTCGACGTGTTCCCGTACGACAACGACCGGCGACTGCATGAGCGCAGCGCGCCCACGCGCGAGCAGGAAGCCGCGCCATAGTCCGAGGCATCGACCCAGCTCTTCAACCTTTCCCATCCATTCCAACAGCCGATTCATTCAAGGAGATTCACATGAGCCAACAACACAGCGATCCGGTCGTCATCGTCAGTGCCGCACGCACGCCGATGGGCGCCTTCCAGGGTGACTTTGCCGAACTGTCCGCCAACGATCTGGGCGGCGCGGCGATCAAGGCCGCGGTGGAGCGCGCGGGCATCAAGGCCGAGTTGGTGGAAGAGGTGCTGTTCGGCAATTGCCTGATGGCAGGCCAGGGCCAGGCGCCTGCGCGTCAGGCGGGCTTCAAGGGCGGACTGCCGCAAAGCACGGGCGCGGTGACGCTCTCCAAGATGTGCGGAGCAGGCATGGAAGCCACCATCCTCGCGCACGACCAGCTGATCGCGGGCAGCCGCGAGGTGATGATTTCGGGCGGCATGGAAAGCATGACCAACGCGCCCTACCTGCTCAAGAAGGCCCGTGGCGGCTACCGCATGGGTCACGACAAGATCTTCGATCACATGATGCTTGACGGTCTGGAAGACGCCTACGAGCCAGGTCGCTCGATGGGCACCTTCGGCGAAGACTGCGCCGCCAAATACCAGTTCACCCGTGAGCAGCAGGATGAGTTCGCCATCGCCAGCGTGAAGCGCGCGCAGGCCGCCACCGAAAGCGGCGCGTTCAAGGCAGAGATCACGCCCGTCATCGTCAAGACACGCAAGGGCGACGTCACCGTGAGCGTGGACGAAGGCCCGGCCAAGGCCAAGCTCGACAAGATCACCAGCCTGAAGCCCGCGTTCAAGAAGGACGGCACGATCACCGCCGCATCGAGCTCCAGCATCAACGACGGCGCCGCCGCGATGGTGCTGATGCGTGAATCGACGGCCAAGCAACTGGGCTGCAAGCCGCTCGCACGCATCGTTGCGCACGGCACGCATGCACAGGCTCCCGAATGGTTCACCACCGCCCCCGTCGGCGCGACCGAGAAGGCGCTCAAGAAGGCGGGCTGGAAGGTGGAGGATGTCGACCTGTGGGAGGTCAACGAGGCCTTCGCCGTGGTGCCGATGGCGCTGATGAAGGAACTCAGCGTGCCGCACGACAAGGTCAACGTGAACGGCGGCGCATGCGCGCTCGGCCACCCCATCGGCGCGAGCGGTGCGCGCATCATCGTCACTTTGATCCATGCCCTGCAGACGCGCGGCAAGAAGAAGGGCGTCGCCACGCTGTGCATCGGCGGCGGTGAGGGCACGGCAATGGCCATCGAGCTGGTATAAGCCAGTCGAAGCACGTTGAGGCGAGGGGCGCGCCCCCTTTGCCGTACAGTCAGCCCATGTGCAACGAGGCCGCGCGTTCCACGCGCGGCCCATTCAGCAGGAGATCCGCATGAGCCAAGACCTACCGGAGAACGACGAATCCGAAATCGCCGAGCCGCTCACCGCGCAGCAGATCGACGCGTTCTGGCGAGACTTTTCGGCGCAGCTGCCCGAGCTCGAGGCGTTGCCGTCGCGTGAATTTGTCGAACGCGCGCACGAGGTTCTTGCACCCCATGCGCCCGAACTGGCGCTGGAACTCGAAGGCAACCCCAGAGAATCCGGCGCGCGCTTGGTCGTGACCGCGCACGGCAACATCGCGCAGTTCGAGAACGTGCAGGCGCTGGTGCGTGGCGCGCCGAGCTTCGAACACTATGCCGTGCATGCGTTCCGCAGCCGTTCGCTCGGTCAGGATTTCGCGATGCACATGAACGACTTCGAGCTTTCGTGCTCGGACGTGCTGGTCGCGCACTACGACGCGGGCGGCATTGTCGGCCTCGAGTTGGCGTTCGAGAAGATCATTCCGCAGGACATGGTCGATCACGCGCGGCACATGGCCTTCATCATGCTCGACCATGTGCTCGGAGAATGGGATTTTTCCGTTCGCGTGGGTCCGGTGGAGTTCGTCGATGGTTTCTCGGACAACGTCGCGGGCGCCGAGCCGCTGTCGGTCTTTCCGGCGATCTTCGATGCCTTTCAGCGCGAGGAACTGGGCCGCAGCTACGAATTTCCACGCGAGGAGGATGACCGCTGGATCTCGCTTGAAGTGCGTCCGCGCGAGGCCAGCGATGACGATCCGCCGGATATCCTGACCTTCCACGACTCCGCCAATGCGCTCGCCACGCGCGCCGATCTGTCGCACTTTCTGCTCTGGCGTCTGCCCTTCGCAAGCCAGGAGGAGCTCGACGCGGTGCGCGATGCGCAGGACGCGCTCGATGCGGCCCTCGCGCAGCACCAGCGCGGCGTTCTCGCGTTCTCCCGCATGGAGAACATGAGCACGCGTGCCGCCGCTTTCTATGTGGACGATGCGGCGCACGCGAGTGCGCTCGCAAGGCAGCTGGGCGCGCAGCACGCTCCCGAGCAGCCCGGCGACATCGAGGTGAGCTACGACCCGTCCTGGCGCGAGTTTCTCGGTCTTTACGGCGCGATCCATGCCAGCCGTTCGGAGGATGGTGCGGACGAAGGAGAAGGACGGTGATCACGACACTTGAACAGCTTCGCGCGATCTACGCGCAGCCGGCCGAACGCGCAGTGAAAAAGCAGCTCGATCACCTCGACGCGTACTGCCAGCGCATCATCGCGCTGTCGCCGTTCTGCGTGATCGCGACGGCGGGCGAGGGCGGTGCCCTGCTCGACGCCTCGCCGCGCGGTGGCCCCAAGGGCTTCGTCCAATGCGTGGATGGGCAGCATCTGCTGGTGCCGGACGCGGGCGGCAACAACCGGCTGGATTCGCTGTCCAATCTGCTGCGCGATCCACGCATTGCACTGCTGTTCTTCGTGCCTGGTGTCGACGAGACGCTGCGGGTGAACGGCACAGCGCAATTGCGCGACGAGCCCGAGTTCATCCAGCGCTTCGCGGGAGAGAGGCAACTGCCCAAGCTGGTGATCGAGGTACAGGTGCAGGAGGCCTATCTGCACTGCGCCAAGGCGCTGATGCGCTCGAAACTCTGGGATGCCGATGCGCAGATCGCGCGCAGCGAGCTGCCATCGCTCAACGAGATCATTCTGGCGCAGACGGGATCGACCGCAGTGCCCGAACCGCAGGCCGACATGGTGCGGCGTTATCAGCAGCAGATCACCGACGAACAAGGAGTGCGTTGATCATGTCTTCCACCATCCTGGTCATCGGCGCGTCGCGTGGCATCGGTCTCGAATTCGTGCACCAGTACCGAGAAGCGGGCCACCGCGTGATCGCCACCGTGCGTGACGAGGTCGCGCGCGAACGGTTGGTTGCGCTCGGTGCCGAAGTGCATCGGATCGATGTGGCCCAACCTGCGAGCGTGAGTGGGCTGGCGTGGCTGCTCGACGGCGTGAAGATCGACATCGCGCTCTACGTGGCAGGCGTGATACGCAGGCCCAACGCGCTCACGCCGCCCACGCAGGAAGATTTTGACGCCGTCATGCACACCAACTTGCTCGGTGCGATGCAGGTGCTGCCGCAGATCGCGCCGATGGTGGAGGATGCCGGTGGCGTGCTGGCGTTTCTGTCGAGCTCCATGTCGCAGATCGGCAGCGTGCAGGACAGCGAGTCCTGGATCTACCGCGCGAGCAAGGCCGCGCTCAACATGGTGGTGGCGGCCGCGCAGAACGACTACCCGCGCGCCACGCTCATCACCATCGACCCGGGCTGGGTGCAGACCGACATGGGCGGCGCAGAGGCCCCCGTGCAGATCGACGTCAGCGTGAGCGGCATGCGAAGCGTGCTTGCATCGCTCACGCCCGACGACAAGGGCCAGCTGCTGCACTACGACGGTCGTCGTGCGGCGCATTGGTGATCTTTTTCCCTCTTTTCTCTTTTCACTTTCCCGTCACCCGACAAGACCACAGAGACAAACAAGATGCTGCTCACAGAAGACCAGGAAATGATCCGCGACGCCGTGCGTCAGTTCGCGCAGGAAGAGCTGTGGCCCAATGCCGCGCGCTGGGACAAGGAGCATGTGTTTCCGCGCGAAGTGCACAGGGGGCTTGCCGACCTCGGCGCCTACGGCATCTGCGTGCCCGAGGAGCATGGCGGCGCGGGTCTGAACTATCTGTCGCTCGCGCTGGTGCTCGAGGAGATCGCGGCCGGCGACGGCGGAACGAGCACGGTGATCAGCGTGACCAACTGCCCGGTCAACGCCATCCTCATGAAGTACGGCAACGCGCAGCAGAAGAAGCAGTGGCTCGAACCGCTTGCGCGTGGCGACATGCTGGGCGCGTTCTGCCTGACCGAGCCGCATGTGGGATCGGACGCCTCGTCGCTGCGCACCACGGCGGTCAAGCAGGGTGATGAGTATGTGATCAACGGCGTCAAGCAGTTCATCACCAGCGGCAAGAACGGGCATGTGGCCATCGTCATCGCGGTGACCGACAAGGGCGCGGGCAAGAAGGGCATGAGCGCGTTTCTCGTGCCGACCAACGCGCCGGGCTATGTGGTTGCGCGGCTCGAGGACAAGCTCGGCCAGCACAGCAGCGACACCGCGCAGATCAACTTCGACGACTGCCGCATTCCCGCCGAGAACCTGATCGGTGCGGAGGGCGAGGGCTACAAGATCGCCTTGGGTGGACTCGAGGGCGGGCGCATCGGCATTGCCGCGCAGAGCGTGGGCATGGCGCGCAGTGCGTTTGAATTCGCGCTGCAGTACAGCAAGGAGCGCGAGAGCTTCGGCACCGCCATTTTCAACCACCAGGCCGTGGGCTTTCGCCTTGCCGATTGCGCGGTGCAGATCGAGGCCGCCCGCCAGCTCATCTGGCATGCTGCCAGCCTGCGCGACGCCAATCGTCCTTGCTTGAAGGAGGCCGCGATGGCCAAGCTCTTCGCGAGCGAAATGGCGGAGCGTGTGTGCAGCGCGGCGATCCAGACGCTGGGCGGCTACGGCGTCGTCAACGACTTTCCGGTCGAGCGCATTTACCGCGACGTGCGTGTCTGCCAGATCTACGAGGGCACGAGCGACGTGCAGAAGATCATCATCCAGCGCGCGCTGGCCTGAGCTTCGGCACACCCCCGGTGCGAGCCGGCTTTCGCTGTTTTGCTCGCGGTGACGGTGAGGGACTGCTGCGCTGAATCCATGCGTTCATGCGCGGGCCTCTCCGTTGCAGTACCCTCGTATTCCAACGACGCATCGCGCGGCAAGCACAAGGATCGATTTCGCATGAGCAACACTTCGCCCAATTCACCAACGTCTCCACGGAGAGCCGCCACACTGCCAATCGCCGGAGGGGCGGGCATTCCGCAGATAGGGCTGGGAACCTGGCCCATGAATGACGATGAGGCCCGCGTGGCGGTGGCCGGCGCGCTGCGCATCGGATATCGCCATGTCGACACGGCCGAGAACTACCGCAACGAGGTCGGCGTGGGTCAGGGCATTCGCGACGCCGGCGTGGCGCGCGAGGAACTGTTCGTCACCACCAAGTTCAACAAGGAATGGCACAGCGTCGACGGCGCGCGCACGGCCTGTGAGGCGAGCCTCCAGCGCCTCGGGCTGGACTATGTGGACCTGCTGCTGATTCACTGGCCCAACCCGGCGCAGGACCGCTATGTGCAGGCCTTCGAGGGCCTGCTCCGCCTGCGCGATGCGGGGCTGGTGCGCGCGGTCGGCGTCTCCAATTTCAAGATTGCGCATCTGCAGAAACTCCTGGATGCGGGGCTGACGCCACAGGTCAATCAGATCGAGCTCTCACCTACGCGTCCGCGCAGGGACCTGGTGGCGCTGCACCGACAGCACGGCATCGTCACGGAGAGCTGGTCGCCGCTCGATCGCGGCGGTGATCTGCTCAAGGCGCAGGCCGTCGCCGGTGCGGCCGAGGCGCATGGCGTCACGCCCGCGCAGGTGGTCCTGCGCTGGCATGTGCAGCAGGGGCTGGTGGCGATTCCGAAGTCGTCTGACCCTGAACGTCAGCGGCTGAATCTCGATGTGTTCGGCTTTGCTTTGAGTGCAGCGGAAATGGCGGCCATCGATCAGCTGGAGGACCCATCGGCGAATCTGCTCGACGCGGATCGTTTTGGTCATTGATGCGCACGGAATGCAAGCAGACATCGAAATGAAAGACGGAAGCGAACCGATGACGCTCACTTTGCCGGGCACATCGCCCTGTCCCTGCGGCCGCAGCAACGCGAAGGGCAAGCCACTGGCGTTCGTCGATTGCTGCGCGCGCTACGTCGCACATTTCGACGAGGCGCCTGCACCCGATGCCGAGTCGCTCATGCGTTCGCGCTACACCGCTTTCGTGATGGAGGACGCTGAATATCTGCAGGCGACCTGGCACGCGAAGGAGCGCCCTGCATCGCTCGATTTCGATGCGGCAGCCAAGTGGCTGGGTCTTGCCATCAAGCAGGCGAGCGCCACGGGAGAGAACACGGCGGAGGTTGAATTCGTCGCCCGCTACCGCGTGGGCGGACGGGCGGTGCGGCTGCATGAGCGCAGCCGCTTCGTGCGCGAAGAAGGCCGTTGGTACTACGTGGATGGCGAGCAGTTCTGACGCTGCCGCTACAGCGTTGGCGGACGACGGACTGTCGCCTGAGGACGCGGCGACGATTGACGCCCGGGCGCGGCTGCGCCTTCTGCAGCTGCTGGCCTCGCGCGGCTCGACCGAGCTGGCCGCGTTTCTGATTCCGCCCGCGTTTCTCGCGCTTTACGCACATGGCGGGAGCACGCCGATCTGGCCGCTCGCGCTGTGGTGGATCGGCATGATGTGCTTTGCCTCGGCGATGCTGTGGATGCGCCACCGGCTCAAGCGCGATTGGGATGTGCTGGCCACGCGGGCCGACCCGGTGCCCACGGCGGCGGCGCTGGACGGTTGGCAGCGCATCTTCTCTGCCTACGCAGCGACCAGCGGCATGATGTGGAGCCTGCTCCTGCTGTGCTCCTGGGAGGGCGCGACGTATGAGTTCCGCGTGGTCGTGTATCTCGTCTTCTGCGGCGTGCTCGCGTCGGCCACCACGTTTCTCGCGCCGATTCCTGCGGTGTTCTGGTCCTTCGCGATCACCTTCTATTTGCCCATGCTGCTGGCCGCGCACTGGTATTTGCCGCAGCAGGGCATCTTCATGGTCGTGCTGTTGCTGCTCTACGGCATGACGGTCGCGCGCCATGCGTTCGCGTCGCGGCGCTTCGTGCGCCAGCAACACGCGCAGGAGCGCGAACGCCATGCGCTGGCCGTGCAGATCCATGGCGCCAAGGTGCAGGCGGAGAACGCGCTCGCGGAGAAGAACTGGTTTCTCTCGGCGGCCAGCCACGATCTGCGCCAGCCGCTGCAGGCGCTTGGTTTCATGCTCGAGACCGCGCGCATGCGCAATCGCGATACGGGCGTGGCGCAGGCGCTTGCCGATGTGCAGGCCTGCACGCGCGATCTGG
The DNA here is from genome assembly GCF_015354245.1 of Diaphorobacter caeni. Classification (GTDB taxonomy): domain Bacteria; phylum Pseudomonadota; class Gammaproteobacteria; order Burkholderiales; family Burkholderiaceae_C; genus Diaphorobacter_A; species Diaphorobacter_A caeni. The sequence continues at coordinate 855,673 of NZ_JADKYZ010000002.1, read as the reverse complement.
ACATGATGTTCAACGACCTGCTGGATCTCTCCCGGCTCGAGAGCGGAACGCTGGAGCTGCGCATGCAGCCGGTGCCGATCGGCATGGTGTTGCTGGATGCGCGGCGCATGTTCGCGCCGGTGGCTGAGCAGCAGGGCGTGGAGCTGCGCGTGATGTTGCCGCGCCGCGCGGATGCTGCCGTTCATACCGACCTCTCGCTGATGCGGCAGATGGTGTTCAACCTCGTGCACAACGCGCTGCGCTACACGAGCGAGGGCTCGGTCACGCTCACCTGCCGCAGGCGTCAGGGTGCGTGGCGCATTCAGGTGTGGGACACTGGCATCGGCATCGGGGCCGACGAGCTGGACAAGGTCTTCGCCGCGCACTACAAGGCGAGCAACGGTGAGCGTGTGCAAGATTCCCTGGGCGGCAAGGCCAGCGGATCGGCTCGTGCGAGCGGGCTGGGTTTGGCCGTGGTGGCTCGCTCGGCGCAACGTCTCGGTGTGCGCTACGGCGTGCAGTCCCGCCTTGGGCGGGGCTCGTGCTTCTGGCTTCAATGGCCTGCGGATGCCGATGTGGGCGAGTCGGCATTTCAGGCGTCGCTGTTGCCGATGCAGGACGCTGGCGCGGCGCTGGACGCTGCGCCGGTGCGTGCCCGGCTGCTGCTGCTTGACGCCAACGAGCCGCGCTCTGCCGAGACCGCGCGTCTGCTGCGCGGGCTGGGGCTGGATGTGCGTGTCGCGCGCTCGGCGATGCATGCGGTGGCCGATTTCGATCAGCATGGTGCACCCGACGCGCTGCTCTGCGCTGACTCACTGGTGGATCATGCGGATGTGATATTCGCTTTGGAGCGGGTGCTCGAGCATGCGCCGGGCGTTACCGGTGCGCTGCTCACCAACGATGCTGCCTTGCAGCGACGCGCCGAGGATGAGGGCTATATGGTGTTCGCGCTGCCGCTGCAGCCGCGCGCGCTGCATGCAGTGCTTGCGCGCATCGGGGGGGCGGGCAGAACGGCGCGCTGAGAACGCGTCAGTCAGCTGCGTCAGTCAGCCGCGACGGTGGGCAGGATCAGGTCCACGCCCTGCATGCGCGTGATCAGCTCGACCCGGTTGGTGCTGCCGAGCTTCTGCAGGATAGCCGTCACATGTTCCTTGACGGTGTGTTCCGAGAGCGTGAGCGTCTGCGCGATCGCTTTGTTGGGCTTGCCCTTGAGCACCAGATCGAGCACCTGCGTCTGGCGTTGCGTGAGACCCAGATCGTTGCCGCTCATGCGCAGCTGCGCCGCTGCGGGGCGCTTGGCCTGCGCCTTGTCCGGGGCTTCATGCGTGACCCAGGGACTGCCTGAAAGCACGGCGAGCACGGCCGCATTGAATTGATCTGGTGTGCAGCTCTTGTGGATCAGCCCGTGGGCACCGGCGGCGCTGACCTTGCCTGGCAGCGCGGGATGACTGTCGCCGCTCACCATCAGTACCCGCGTGTCGGGCGCGAGCGTGAGGATGTCGGTGACGAAATGGGTGGAGTCGCCATCCTCGAGCCAGAAATCCATGACCACGATGAGCGGAGAGCCGAGTGCGGCGATGGTCTGCAACCCCTCGGCCGCATTGACGACATGCCGCACTTCGCTCACGCCCGAGAGTTGCGAAAGCATCTGTCCCATGCCCTGAGCAACCATCGGATGGTCATCGATCACAAGTGCGTAGGACTGATGGTGGGCGGGCTGCATGGGCGTGAAGGGGGCTATGCGGTGAAGAAAAATGCGGTAACAAATACCCCGCCTTGGGAGGGTGTCTGTGAATGGGGAGGCAAGCCGAGAATCGTCAAGTTGGTCAACCGACATAAATTCTTTGTGCAGGACGGAGAGGATATATGAACTCAACGCTACTCACCCGACGCTCCGCGGCCATGCTGTTGCTGGCATCGCTTTCCGCTTGTGGCGGCGGAGGGGGTGGAGGTGATGAGTCCGGTGGCAGCGGCGGTGGCACCGGCGGTGGTGGAACGGGAGGAGGCACGGGCGGTGGTGGAACTGGCGGTGGTACCGGAGGCGGGACCACGGATCCCGGAACCGGTGGCGGTGGTACAGGAGGTGGCACGGGCGGCGGAACCACCGCCGTGACAGGTCAGTACCGGCTTGAGCCTGCGGCCGCGTCGTTCTCGGTTGCGTTGGCCACGGCCAACCAGCTCGGCGCGCAGGGTTATGCGCACATCAGCACATTGGGTGCGGGCGTGGGCAACAACGTGGCCATGGGCGACTTCTACGTGAGCGACTCGGCGCACACGAGTGCGCGCCTCGACTATGTGGCGGATGCTGACGTGGCCTCGGTCTCCGCGCTCGTGGCGCAGGCCAACCAGCGCGGTGCGCAGGGCTATATGTACAAATCCGGCGCGGTGTTCCCCGCCAATCAGAATGACATCCGCAACCTCTATGTGCGCGATGCATCGCTCGGCCGGACCTACACCTACGAAGCGGCAATGAGCGACAACAGCGCGATGAGCGCCAAGAGCCTCGGCGACGAGCTCGCGCGCATGGGCGGTCGCGGCTTCCGCTGGCTGGGTCCGATGATCATCGGCTCGCAGATGTTCAACCTGTATTGCAAGGACAGCGTCGGCACGACCTACGACTACACGCTGGCGACGCCGAGCGGTCCGTATGGCGAGAAGAACGCGGCCGAACTCAAGAAGGTGCTTGATGCCATGGGCGCGCAAGGGCGTCTCTCGCGCGGCGAGTTGGTCATCGGCGGTGGTGCGGCCGTCTCGGTGTGGGAGAAATCCTCGAGGCAGGCGGGCGCGATCCAGTATCTTGTCGAGTCCGACGTGAGCACCGACACGCTCGCCAAGATGAAGTCGCGCCTCGACGCCAACGCGGCCAAGGGCTTCTTCTTCCTGACCAGCTACAGCACCAGCGACAACGTGATCCACAACGTCTCCACGCTGAATGCGGCCACCGTGCTGCATCCGCTGGCGGGCGTGGCGTTTCCCGGCTGACGGGTGACGGCCACATGCCCGTGTGCGGGCACATGAAAGAGGGTCTGCCGCATAATCGGCGCGACCCTTTTTCCACTTTCAAAGGCGCTGAATTTTTCGGCGCCTTTGTGCTTTTGGTGAGCCCGACCGATGACCGCGAAGTTTGATGCCGTTCTGTTCGATTGCGATGGAGTGCTGGTGGACAGCGAATCCATTACCAACCGCGTGTTGCGCGACATGCTCAACGAAGCGGGTTGGCCGATCACGACCGAGGAATGCCTGCAGCAGTTCATCGGCAAGACGGTGCGCAGCCAGGCCGCGCTGATCGAGTCGCACACCGGCAAACCGTTCACCGAGGAGTGGCTGCAGCAGTTCTACGTGCGCCGCAACGAGGCGTTGACGGCGGAGCTGGTGGCCATCGATGGATCGCTCGCGGCCGTGAAGAGCGTGCACGCGGCGCTGAACGGCCGCATCGCCTGCGCCTCGGGGGCGGACCGCGCCAAGGTCGAGATGCAGCTTGCCAAGGTGGGACTGGCTCCGTTCTTTGAAGGCCGCGTTTTCAGCGGGCACGAGACGCCGCGCAGCAAGCCGTTTCCCGATGTCTATCTGGCGGCGGCCACCGCGCTCGATGTCGACCCGAAACGCTGTCTCGTGATCGAGGACACGCTGACCGGCGTGCAGGCCGGTGTGGCCGCGGGGGCCGTCGTCTGGGCCTATTTCCCCTCGCATCAGGGGCATGCCGATGCGAGCGACCTGGTTGCGGCGGGTGCGAGCCGGGTGTTCGACGCGATGGGCGATCTGCCCCGCCTGATGGCGGAGGACTGAGGCCCTTACTCCGCTTCCGCTTCCGTTTCCGTTTCCGTTTCCGTTTCCGTTGCCTTGCGCGAGTGCTTGCGGTACTCGGCCGGGGAGTAGCCGGTCCAGGTGCGGAACGCGCGGATGAAGCTCTTTTCGCCCGCAAAGCCCGCCGCCTGCGCGACCTGCTTGATCGGGCGGTCGGTGCGGTTGAGCAGCTCGATGGCCTTGTTGCGGCGCATCTCGTCCTTGAGCGTCTGCAGCGACGCGCCTTCCTCCTTCAACTGCCTGTGCAGCGTGCGCGTGGAGACATGCAGCTCGTCGGCCAGCGTGCGCGCGCTGTGCATCACGTCGGGCGTGCTCGCGAGGATCTGGCGCACGCGCTGCACCAGCAGCCGGTCGCGGCGGTACTTGTGCACCATGAGCGGCAGCGCGCGCTGCAGCATCTGCTGCATGGCGGCCTCATCGCGCTTGAGCGGCAGGGCGAGATAGCGTGAGTCGAGCTCCACGGCCGCATGCGGAGCGTCGAAGGCCACCTTGCCGCTGAACAGCACGCGGTAGGCGTCGGCATGGGGCGGCGCTGCGAATGGAAACTGCGCCGACACGACCGGCAGCCGCGAATCGATGAACCAGCTGGCCAGGCCCAGCGCGTTGCGCAGCACCGAGATCAGGCAGAACTCGCGCAGCGCGCCGAGATCGCGGTGCTCGGTGATGCTGAGCACGCTGCGGTCATCTTCGGCGTGCAGGTGCAGGCTGATGTCATCCGCAATCAAATGGTGGTGGCGGCACCAGCGCGCGAGCGCGAGGCCCAGCGTGAGTGCGCTCAGCGAGGCGCGCGCCAGCATGCCGTAGCTCCCCCAGGGCAGGCGGCGCTGGAACCAGCCGAGGCCCTCGTCGTCGAGCTCGCGCATGGCGTGGCCGGAGAACACCTCCATCTGCAGGGCGGTAATTCGTGCGGAATTGTTTTTGATGTCTTCTGGCGCAATATGTGCCGTCTCCAGCGCCGCTTGCGGGCTGATGCCGCGCCGCTCGTAGACGAGCAGAATCGCCTGCACGAATGCCATCGGCGTGACGGCGGGGTGGGAGCTGTCCAGAGGGTGAGGGGAGACCAGATGGCGCATGAGCGGATTTTGCGTTGCACTGGCGCAAATTGCAACTATCGTGGCCTGATCATGGCTCCACATTGTCACCCGTCCGGCGTATGCTGTGCGACAAATGTCGTGGGCCGGCCGCGCCCACCCTGCAGGAGACAAGCACACATGATTTCGCAGTCCACGACCGCCGGTCGCTTCGTTCTGAGCCAGGCCTCCGGCGCGACCGGGCAGCCACTGATCGAGCAGACGCTCGGTGACTTCTTCCGTGACATGGCCGCCCGCCACCCCGGGCGCGATGCGCTGATCAGCGCCCATCAGGCCAGGCGCTACACCTATTCCCAACTGCATGCCGAAGTCCGCAGACTCGCGAGCGCACTGCTCGGCCTGGGGCTGGCGAAGGGCGACCGCATCGGCATCTGGTCGCACAACAACGCCGAATGGGTGCTGATGCAGTTCGCGACCGCACAGGTCGGTCTGGTGCTGGTGAACATCAATCCCGCGTATCGCTCCGCCGAGGTGGAGTACGCGATCAACAAGGTCGGCTGCAAGGCCATCGTGACGATGCCGAGCTTCAAGACCAGCGACTATCTGGGCATGCTGCGCGAGCTGTCGCCCGAGCTGGCCACCGCGCTGCCGGGTGCGCTCAAGGCCGCGCGTCTGCCGACGCTGCGCACCGTGGTCTGGATCGACGAGGCGGGCGTGGGCGACGAGCAGCCCGGCATGCTGCGCTTTTCCGACTTGCTCGCGCGCGGCGAGGCGAGCGACGCGCGCATCGACCCCATTGCGGCCACGCTGCGCAACACCGACGCGATCAACATCCAGTTCACCAGCGGAACGACGGGCTTTCCCAAGGGGGCGACGCTCACCCACCGCAACATCCTGAACAACGGCTTCTTCATCGGCGAGTGCATGCGGCTCACGTCTGAAGACCGGCTGTGCATTCCCGTGCCGCTGTATCACTGCTTCGGCATGGTGCTCGGCAATCTGGCCTGCGTCACACATGGCGCGGCCATCGTGTATCCGGGCGATGGTTTCGATCCGCTCAAGGTGCTGGAGACCGTGCAGGCCGAGCGCTGCACCGGCCTGCACGGCGTGCCGACGATGTTCATCGCCGAGCTCGACCATCCGCGCTTCGCCGAGTTCGATCTGTCGACGCTGCGCACCGGCATCATGGCCGGATCGCCGTGCCCCATCGAGGTGATGAAGCGCGTGGTCAAGGACATGAATCTCTCCGAGATCACCATCGCCTACGGCATGACCGAAACCAGTCCGGTGAGCTGCCAGAGCGACAACGACACGCCGCTCGAAAAGCGCGTTTCCACGGTCGGCAAGGTGCAGCCGCATCTCGACATGAAGATCATCCACCCCGAGACGGGCGAGGTGCTGCCCGTGGGGCAGAGCGGCGAGCTGTGCACGCGGGGCTACTCGGTCATGCTCGGCTACTGGGGCGACGAGGACAGAACGCGCGAGGCCATCGATGCCGAGGGCTTCATGCACACCGGCGACCTCGCGACCATGGACGACGAGGGCTACGTGAACATCGTCGGTCGCATCAAGGACATGGTGATCCGTGGCGGCGAGAACATCTATCCGCGCGAGGTCGAGGAATTTCTCTACCGCCACCCCAAGGTGCAGGACGTGCAGGTGGTCGGTGTGCCCGACCAGCGCTATGGCGAGGAACTGTGCGCCTGGGTCATCACCAAGCCCGGCGAGAAGCTGGTCGAGGAGGAAATCCGCGAATTCTGCAAGGGCCAGATCGCGCACTACAAGGTGCCGCGCTACATTCGCTTCGTGACATCGTTCCCGATGACGGTGACCGGCAAGATCCAGAAGTTCCGCATCCGCGACCAGATGAAGGACGAGCTGGGTCTTGAGGACGCCAGATCGGCCTGATTCCCGGAGACCTCGACATGACCGCTCACCTTCGCGCCCGTCTCGCTCCGTTGCCCGTGGCCGTTGCCCTGCTGGCAAGCGCGCCCGCATGGGCCGGCATGCAGGAGCGCGTGCTGCAGGTGCCGGTGACGGCGACCAGTCCGCAGGGAAAGCAGGTCAAGGGGCAGATCGCGGTGACGGTGTATTCCGACCCCGCCAACCCGGTGCCCGCGCCGGTGCTGGTGCTCAACCACGGCCGCTCTCCGCAGGCAGAGGGCCGCAAGGAACTGCACCGCGCGCGCTTTGCCAAGCAGGCGCGCTATTTCGTGAGCCGGGGCTTTCTGGTGGCGGTGCCGACGCGGCTTGGCTACGGCCCGACGTTCGAGAGCGATGCGGAGGACAGCGGCCCGTGCAAGGCAAAGCGCTTCGCGCCTGCGATGAACGCCGCAGCCTCCCAGATCAACGCGGTGCTCGCGGCCGTGCGCTCAAAGCGCAGCGATGCGCTGCCCGATCGCGCGGTGATCGTCGGCCAGTCGTTCGGCGGTGCGGCCTCGGTGGCCGCGGCGGCGCAGAAGCCCGAGGGCGTGCAGGCGGTCATCAGCTTTGCGGGCGGCGCGGGGGGCAATCCGCGCACGCACACCGGAAAACCCTGCGATCCCGAGCAGATGGCGAAGACGTTTCAGCACTACGGCAGCCAGTCGCAGTTGCCGATGCTGTGGATCTACGCAGGCAACGACCAGTATTTCGGCGCTGATTGGCCGGTGAAGTGGCACGCCGCCTTCGAGCGGGGCGGGGGCCGCGCTCAGTTCACGCAGCTGCCCGCGTTCGGCAACGACGGGCACGAGCTGTTCCGCGCGGGCATCAGGCAGTGGGAGCCTCTGGTGTCTCAGTTCCTTGATGAGGTGGGCTTCCCGCTGCCGCTGGCCGTCCGCATCGAGCCCGCTGTGGTTCCCGCCGCCTTGCCGGCATCGTCGCCCGCCTCGGCGCAGAGCTCGGAAGAGGCGGCGCGATGAGCACACCGCCCGCGTCACCCGGACGCGACCCCGGCTTGCGCCCTCGTCGGTCAATGGCCGCCGTGCGCTCCCTTGGACTTGTCCAGACCCGCGGCGCGGCGCGCGGCGATGAGCCGCTTGCGCATCGAGACTTCCTGCAGATCGAGTTCGCTGACGATGTTGCGCAGCGTCTCGTCGTTGATGCGGTGCTTGTGGCGCTCGGCGTAGACCGCGTCGCGCTCGGCACGGATGCACTTGAGGCGCGTCTCGATCTCGAGCACGTAGCGGTGTTTGCGCTGCTGCACGATCTCGGGTGCCTCGCGCGAGCTCTCGAGGGTCGTGGCGACGCCGCTGCCGTCGTCGAGCAGTTGCAGGCGGTTGCGGTATTCCTGGCTCAGCCGGCCCACGACCTCCTGATGCATCGCCACCCACTCGGGCGAATGCTGCTCGACGTCTTCTTCGGTGAGCGTGAGCTCGGAGATCGCTGCAATGCAGCCGGCCTCGCGCGCCAGACGTTCCTCGCGCACGGTGGGCGGCTCGCCCGGAGGGGGCAGGCGTCTGAGGATGATGGGCAGCATCACGCTGCCCATGACCAGCGTGAACAGAATGGTGCCGGTCGCCAGAAAGATCAGCATGCCGCGCGCGGGGAAGGGCTCGCCGTTGTTCAGCAGCATGGGCACGGAAAGGGCACCGGCCAGCGTCACCGCGCCACGGATGCCCGCGAAGGTGGTGGCCAGATTGAGCAGCGCCGATGGGCGCTCCGCCATCTTGCCCGAGTGGTGCGCGCGGCGCAGCGCGCCGTGCACGCCCAGCGTGATCCAGATCCAGCGCAGCAGCAGCAGACCGCTCGAGATGGCGACGACGTAGCCCACCAGAATCCACCATTCATGACCGGCCTCGTGCAGCGGCACGCCGATGATGGACGGCAACTGCAGGCCCAGCAGCAGGAAGATGGCACCGTTGAACGCGGCTTCGACCAGGCTCCAGGTGCCTTCAGTTTGCAGGCGCTCGCTCACGTAGCTGCTGCGGTCGAGGTCGCCGAAGTTGGTGGCGATGCCCGCCGCCACAGCCGCGAGAATGCCCGACACGCCGATCTTTTCGCCCACGATGTAGGCGGCGAATGGCAGCAGCACCAGCAGCAGCACCATCTGCGTGGCCGCCACGTCGCCCAGCCGCCGGGTGATGGTGCTGCGCGCGTAGCTGAAGCCCCAGCCGAGCAGCGCGCCGACGGCCAGGCCACCGACCGCCATCCAGATGAAGTCGCGTGCGACCGCGCCCCAGGACAGCGTGCCGGTCAGCGTGGCCGCGACGGCGAACTTGAGTGCCACCAGACCCGACGCGTCGTTGAGCAGCGACTCGCCTTCGAGGATGTGCATGGTCTTGTCGGGCATGCCCAGATTGCGGGTGATGGCCGAGACGGCCACCGCGTCGGTCGGCGAGATCACGGCGGCCAGCGCGAACGCGACGGGCAGCGGAATCTCGGGAATCATCCAGTTGATGAGATAGCCCAGACCGAATACCGTGAACACCACGAGACCGAGCGCGAGCAGCAGGATGGGGCGCGCGAGCGCGAAGAACTCGCGCTTGGGAATGCGCCAGCCGTCGGCGAACAGCAGCGGCGGAATGAACAGCAGCATGAACAGTTCGGGGTCGAAAGCGATGTGCAGGCCGCTCTGTGGCCAGGCGATGGCGGCGCCGAGCGCGATTTGAATCAGTGGAAGCGGAATGGCGCGGATGTAGCGGGCAACAATGCCCGTCAGCGCGCCAAGCATCAGGACAAGCAGGACGGTTTCGACGGTGTGCATATGGCATTTTCGACCCATATGCGCCGTCGCTTCTGTCAGATATTGAAAAAAACCGAGTGCCCGAATAGGGAAAAGTGGAGAACTGAACGATGAGCATTCTTGGAACGCAACTCAATGCGCGGTCGGCGGACTTCCAGTCCAACGCGCAGGCCATGCAGGCCGTGGTCGACGATCTGCGCGCGCAGACCGAGCGGGTCGCGCAGGGCGGCGGCGAGGCCGCACGCGCCAAGCACGTGGCGCGCGGCAAGCTGCTGCCACGCGAGCGCGTGCAGCGCCTGCTCGATCCGGGCACGCCGTTCCTGGAGCTCTCGCCGCTGGCGGCGCTCAACATGTACAACAACGACGCGCCCGGCGCGGGCGTGATCACCGGCATCGGCCGCGTCAACGGCGTGGACTGCATGATCGTCTGCAACGACGCGACGGTGAAGGGCGGAACCTACTACCCGATGACGGTGAAGAAGCACCTGCGCGCGCAGGAAGTGGCGCAGCAGAACCGCCTGCCCTGCGTCTATCTCGTCGACTCGGGCGGCGCCAACCTGCCCAATCAGGACGACGTGTTTCCCGACCGCGAGCACTTCGGCCGCATCTTCTTCAATCAGGCCAACATGAGCGCCCAGGGCATCTCGCAGATCGCCGTGGTCATGGGCTCGTGCACGGCGGGCGGCGCGTATGTGCCCGCGATGAGCGATGAGTCCATCATCGTGAAGAACCAGGGCACGATTTTCCTCGGTGGCCCTCCCTTGGTGAAGGCCGCGACCGGCGAAGTGGTGAGCGCCGAGGACCTCGGCGGCGGCGACGTGCACACGCGCCTGTCGGGCGTTGCCGATCACCTGGCCGAGAACGATCTGCATGCGCTGGCGCTGGCCCGCCAGATCGCGGGCAACCTCAACAAGAACAAGGAGCCCAACGCGGGCGACCACGCGCCGCGCGCGCCGCTGTTCGAGGCCAAGGAACTCTACGGCGTGATTCCGGTGGACACGCGCAAGCCGTTCGACGTGCGCGAGATCATCGCCCGCGTGGTGGACGGCAGCGAGTTTGACGAGTTCAAGGCGCGCTTCGGCAGCACGCTGGTCTGCGGCTTTGCGCGCATCGAGGGCATGCAGGTCGGCATCATCGCCAACAACGGCATTCTGTTCAGCGAGTCGGCGGTGAAGGGCGCGCACTTCATCGAACTGTGCTGCCAGCGCAAGATTCCGCTGGTGTTTCTGCAGAACATCACCGGCTTCATGGTGGGCCGCAAGTACGAGAACGAAGGCATCGCGCGCCACGGCGCCAAGCTGGTGACGGCGGTGGCGACGGCGGGCGTTCCCAAGTTCACGATCATCATCGGCGGCAGCTTCGGCGCGGGCAACTACGGCATGTGCGGTCGCGCATATTCGCCGCGCTTCCTCTGGATGTGGCCGAACGCACGCATCAGCGTGATGGGCGGAGAGCAGGCCGCGAGCGTGCTCGCGACCGTCAAGCGTGACGGCATCGAAGGCAAGGGCGGCCAGTGGACGGCCGACGAGGAAGAGGCCTTCAAGTCGCCGATCCGCAAGCAGTACGAGGAGCAGGGCCACCCCTACTACGCCACCGCGCGCCTGTGGGACGACGGCGTGATCGACCCCGCCGATACGCGTCGCGTGCTGGCGCTGGGTCTGGCGGCCACGCGCAATGCACCGATCGAAGACACCAAGTTCGGTGTGTTCCGCATGTAATGGATTCACCGGAGACAAACATATGAGCCAAGCACTGACTCTGACGGTCGAAGGCGCGGTCGCGACGATCACGCTCACCCAGCCGGAAATCCGCAATGCCTTCAGCGACGAGGTGATCGCCGAGATCACCGCAGCCTTTCGCACCGCAGGGGATCGCCCCGACGTGCGCGCCATCGTGCTCGCGGCCGAGGGACCGGCCTTCTGCGCGGGCGCGAATCTCAACTGGATGCGCCGCATGGCGGACTACACACGCGAGGAAAACATCCAGGACGCGGGCCTGCTCGCCGAGATGCTGCGCGTGATCTACGAATGCCCCAAGCCCACCATCGCGCGCGTTCAGGGCGACGTGTATGCGGGAGGCGTGGGGCTGGTGGCGTGCTGCGACATCGCGGTGTCCGCCGACCACGTGAACTACTGCCTGAGCGAGACCAAGATCGGCCTGATCCCCGCGACCATCAGCCCGTACGTGATCCGCGCGATGGGCGCCCGCGCCGCGCACCGCTACTTTCTGACGGCCGAGCGCTTCAACGCGGCCGAGGCGCTGCGCATCGGCTTCGTGCATGAGGTGGTGCATGTGGATGATCTGGACGTGAAGGTGGACGGCATCCTCAAGAACCTGCTCTCCGCAAGCCCGAACGCCGTGCGCGCCGCCAAGAAGCTGGTGCAGGACGTGGCCGAGCGCGAGATCAACGCGGCGCTCATCGCCCAGACGGTGGAAGGCATTGCCGACATCCGCGCGAGCGAAGAGGGCCGAGAGGGCGTGCAGTCGTTCCTGGCCAAGCGCAAGCCTTCGTGGCTGCCGGGCTGATCCGGCGTTTCACCGAGGACCCGCAACTCTATGGACGCAATCTGGCTGCAGATCGTGCAATGGCTGCATTCGGTCGGCCTGCACATGGACGGCAACACGGTGCGCGAGGTGGCCGAAGGGGCCAAACACGTGACCGAAAAGCTCGACATGACCAGCATGATGGCGCTTGCCGCAGCGCTGGGCTGGGCCAGCGGGTTCCGTCTCTATGCCGTCGTTTTTCTGGTGGGCGCGATGGGTGCGGCCGGCTGGTTTCCGCTGCCTGCGGGGCTGTCCGTGCTGCAGAACCCGGTGGTGCTGGCGGTGAGCGGCTTCATGCTGCTCGTGGAGTTCTTCGCCGACAAGATTCCGTGGTTCGACAGCCTGTGGGATTCGATCAACGCCTTCATCCGCGTGCCTGCGGGCGCGGCGCTGGCGGCGGGCGTTTTCGGTGCCGACAACGCATCGATGGCGGTGGCGGCGGGGCTGCTCGGCGGCACGCTGTCGGCCACGTCGCTTGCCACCAAGATGACCACGCGCGCGGCGGCCAACACCTCGCCCGAGCCGTTTTCCAACTGGGGGCTGTCGTTTCTTGAGGATGGTCTCGTCGTCGGCACCGTGTGGCTCGCCACGCAGTACCCGGTGGCTTTTGCCGTCGCACTGGTGATCGCGATCATCCTGTCGGTGATCGTGCTCGTCGTGCTGTTCAAATTTCTGCGCGCCGTGTGGCGTCGCTTGTCTGGTTCGTTTTCCGATTCCGAGAGGAAGGTGGTTTGAGTATGTTCAACAAGATCCTGATTGCTAACCGAGGCGAGATCGCTTGCCGCGTGGCCGCCACCGCACGCCGCATGGGCGTGAAGACCGTGGCCGTCTATTCCGACGCCGACGCCAACGCCAAGCATGTGGCCTCGTGCGACGAGTCCGTGCACATCGGCGGCAGCGCGCCCAAGGACAGCTATCTGCGCTGGGAGCGCATCATTGAAGCCGCCAAGGCCACGGGCGCACAGGCCGTGCACCCGGGCTACGGCTTCCTGTCGGAAAACGAGGAGTTCGCACAGGCCTGCGCCAAGGCGGGGCTGGTCTTCATCGGCCCGCCGCCTTCCGCCATCCAGGCGATGGGCTTGAAAGCTGAATCCAAGCAGCTCATGGAAAAGGCCGGCGTGCCGCTGGTGCCCGGCTACCACGGAGCCGATCAGGACCCGGCGCTGCTGCAGCGCGAGGCCGACCGCATCGGCTATCCGGTGCTCATCAAGGCCAGCGCGGGCGGCGGTGGCAAGGGCATGCGCGCGGTTGATTCCGCCGCCGGCTTTGCCGACGCGCTCGCATCGTGCAAGCGCGAAGCCATCAACAGCTTCGGCGACGATGCGGTGCTGATCGAGAAGTACGTGCAGCGCCCGCGTCACATCGAAATTCAGGTGTTTGGTGACACGCACGGCAACTGCGTCTATCTGTTCGAGCGTGACTGCTCGGTGCAGCGGCGCCACCAGAAGGTGCTCGAAGAAGCGCCCGCGCCCGGCATGACCGAAGCGATGCGCAAGCAGATGGGCGAAGCCGCCGTGGCGGCCGCGCGCGCGGTGAATTACGTCGGCGCGGGGACGGTGGAATTCATCGTCGAGCAGCGCGAAGGCGGCGAGATGAACTTCTTCTTCATGGAGATGAACACCCGCCTGCAGGTGGAGCATCCAGTCACCGAAGCCATCACCGGCGAAGACCTCGTTGAGTGGCAACTGCGCGTGGCCAGCGGCGAGCCCCTGCCCAAGCAGCAGAGCGAACTCAAGATCATCGGCCACGCCATCGAGGCACGCATCTGCGCGGAGAATCCCGACAACAATTTTCTGCCCGCGACCGGCTCGCTGAATGTCTACCGCAAGCCGCACTGCGTGAGCTTCACGCGCGGCGATGTGCGCATCGACGACGGCGTGCGCGAAGGCGACGCGATCAGTCCTTTCTACGACTCGATGATCGCCAAGCTCATCGTCCACGGCGATACCCGCGAGCAGGCCCTCGCGCGCCTTGACGGAGCGCTCGCGCAGACCCACATCGTTGGGCTCAACACCAACGTGCAGTTCCTGCGCCTCGTCGCGCGCAGCCCCTCGTTTGCCAACGCCAACCTCGACACCGCCCTCATCCCGCGCGAAGAAGCCGTGCTGTTCAAGCAGGAAACCGTCGGCATCCCGCTGGCCGTGGCGGCCGTCGTCGCCAACGTGCTGCTGAACGAAGCCAGTGCACAGACCGCCGACCCCTTCAGCCACCGCGACGGCTGGCGCTCGCTTGGCGTGCTGCAGCGCCCCTTCGATTTCGACTACGTGGGCCGCCCCGTGACGGCATCGCTGTCCTATCTTGCGGAAGGTCAGTATGTGCTCGACATACGTGATGGCGAGCAGCAACTGGCTACTGCACCTCTGCGATTCGAGCGCCGCGAGGACGGCGTGCTCAACCTGCAACTCGGCGACAAGCGGGCCCGCTCGCGTGTCTACATGCAGGGTGACACCGCGCATGTCTTCACGCCTGCAGGCGCCACCCGCATCGACGTGGTGGACCCACTCGCCCACGCTGGTGACGCGCATTCCGAAGGCGGTCGTCTTACAGCGCCTATGCCTGGCAAGGTCGTCTCCTTTGCCGTGAAGGCAGGGGACAAGGTTGCCAAGGGACAGGCTTTGGCGGTGATGGAGGCGATGAAGATGGAGCACACCATCGCTGCTCCGGCGGATGGTGTGGTGGCTGAGTTGCATTATGCGCCTGGGGATCAGGTCACTGAAGGGGCTGAGTTGCTCAAGCTGCAGGTGGCTTGAGGTATTTTTTGTTCTTGCTTTGGGTTTGAGGACAGAGGCCGGGAGTTCCGCCCGGCGGCGGAGTCACCTTTTGCTTGCGCGCAAAAGGTAACCCAAAACGCGCTTTCAATACCCGCGGCAGAACTCGCTTTGCGCTGCGCGCTCCGCTCGGGCAACCGCCGCGAGCTAGATGTTTCATAAGAGGTGTGCTCGGCACGTCGCTGCGCTCGTGCCGGGCATCTCGCGACTTCGCGAGATGCGGTTGCGCCAGCGCTGTGCGATTTTTGATTTACTCGTGGGATCAACGTCGTTCAAAAGAGCAGCGAGCATAGGTTGCCCAACCCAGCTTCACAAATACCCCGGCACGAGCGCAGCGACGTGCCGAACACACCTCTTGGTTAAACACTGACTCGCGGCGGTTGCCCGAACGGAGCGACGCAGTCGCGCAGTGAGTTCTGCCGCGTGCCCCCGAATTGAGAAGCGCATTTTTGGTGACTTTTTGGGCAAGACCAAAAAGTTACTGCCCCGCCGGGGGCAGTCCCGGCCTCCGTGAGCAACGACGACACAAATCCACGAAAAACCCCTCCACCAAAACACCACCGTAGGTCAAAGCGAAAAAACCAAAGAAAAGCCGTTAACCTTCAAGCCATGCGGATCACGTTCTACTTCAAGAATTCCCCCACTGACCAGTGGCTCAAAGACCTGCGCGCAGCCCTGCCGCAGGCTGACATCACCGAGTGGCAACCCGGCGCCCCTCAGGCCGACTACGCCATCGCCTGGCAACCCCCCCAGCAACTTCTGGACGAGCAAAAGCCAGGCCTCAAGGGCTTCTTCAACCTGGGTGCCGGCGTGGACGCGCTGCTCAAGCTGAATTGGCCAAGCAGCCTGCCTCTGATCCGCATTGACGATGGCGGCATGGCGGTGCAGATGGCAGAGTACGTGAGCCATGCGCTGATCCGCCATTTCCGGGAACTGGACCGCTACGCCGCGCAACAGCAGGCGGGCGAATGGAAGATGAGCCGCACCCAGTTGCGCACCGACTTTCCGGTCGGCGTGATGGGTCTCGGCGTGCTCGGCGAACGCGTGGCGCGCACCGTGACGCAGTTTGATTTTCCGGTCAATGGCTGGAGCCGCACGCCCAAGCAGATCGACGGCGTGCGCACGTTCAGCGGCGATGTCAAAGGCCCGGGTTTCCGGGACTTTCTGGCGGCCACGCGCGTGCTTGTCAATCTGTTGCCGCTCACGCCCGACACCACAGACATCATCAACAACGACACCCTGTCGCAACTGCAACCGGGTGCCTATGTGATCAACGTGGCGCGCGGTGCGCATCTGGTCGAGGAGGACTTGCTCGCGCAGATCGCCAGCGGCCATGTGGCGGGCGCGGCGCTCGATGTGTTCCGCACCGAACCGCTGCCCGCTGGGCATCCGTTCTGGAACCATCCGAAAATCACCATCACGCCCCATTCTTCGGCCAATACCATGCGCGAGGAAAGCGTCGCGCAGATCGCGCGCAAGATCATGGCCTTTGACCGTGGCGACGCGGTGGCCGGTCTGGTCGATCTGTCGCGCGGCTACTGAGCGGGAACGCTTCGCCCCGCACGACGAACACTGAACACACGAGATAGAGAAAGCAAAAAGGAACCCACATCATGGCACTGTCCTCCCTCATCCCCAGCCGCGTGAAACTCATCGACGTGGGCCCACGCGACGGCCTGCAGAACGAAAAGACGCCCGTGCCCGCCGAGGTCAAGATCGAGCTCGTGCACCGCCTGCAGGACGCTGGCGTCAAGGAAATCGAGGTCACCAGCTACGTGAGCCCCAAGTGGGTGCCGCAGATGGGCGACAACGTCGAGGTGATGGCCGGCATCCGGCGCCAGCCCGGCGTGCTGTATTCGGTGCTCACGCCCAACATGAAGGGCTTTGAATCGTCCGTCGCGTCCAAGCCCGACGAGATCGTCGTGTTCGGCGCGGCGAGCGAGGCCTTCAGCCAGAAGAACATCAACTGCTCCATCGCCGAGAGCATCGAGCGCTTTGCGCCCGTGGTCGAGGCGGCGCTCGCGGCCGGCATCAAGGTGCGCGGCGCGATGAGCTGCACCGTGGGTTGCCCCTATGAAGGCGAGATCGCGCCCGCCAAGGTCGGCGAACTCGCGCGCCTGATGAAGAACATCGGCGTGCAGCGCGTCGACGTGGCCGACACCATCGGCGTGGGCACGCCGCGCAAGGTGCAGGCCGCCATCGAGGCCACGCTCCAGCATTTCGACATCGATGCGGTGTCCGGCCATTTCCACGACACATACGGACAGGCGCTCTCCAACACGCTGGCCGCGCTCGAGATGGGCGTGTGGAACTACCAGTCGTCCGTCGCGGGGCTGGGCGGTTGCCCCTACGCCAAGGGCGCGACAGGCAACGTCTCGACCGAGGACGTCGTCTATCTGCTGCAGGGCATGGGCATCGATACCGGCATCGATCTCGACAAGCTGGTCGATGCGGGCAAGTTCATCAGCGATTTCCTCGGCCGCAAGCCGAACTCGCGCGTGGCGACCGCCATCCTCAACAAGCGTGCGGGCTGATCGCGTCATGTGCGGATCCGAACTCCAACCGCTGCCCGACGGCGTGCGCCGCGTGGCCGAGGTGCTGCAGTCCAAGGGCCATGCACATGCGCCCGTCATGCTCGACAACTCCGCGCGCACCGCGCAGGAAGCGGCCGACGCGCTGGGCATCACCGTCGGCCAGATCGCCAAGAGCATCATCTTTCGCCGCAAGAGCGACGACGTCGCGGTGCTGGTGATCACATCGGGCGACCGCCGTGTCGATGAAAAAAAGGTCGACGCCATCGTCGGCAAGACAGGTCGCGCCGACGCCGATTTCGTGAAGGCCGCGACCGGCTTCACCATCGGTGGCGTGTCGCCCGTCGCGCATGCGAACAAACCGGTCACGCTCATTGATCGCGAACTGTTCCGCTTTGACGTGATCTGGGCGGCGGCGGGGCATCCGAACGGCGTGTTCCAACTGGCACCGGCGGATCTCGAAAAGCTGACCGGCGCACCGGTCGCGGATGTGGTGAAGGTGGAGTCGCAGGCATGAACGATATCGTGGACAACCTCTTGCTCGAGGCGCGCGCGCAGGACGTCGCGGCCATCGGGCATTTCTCCGGGGCCTATGACGGCGTCGTCGATTCGCCTTGCGTGAACGTCTGTCGCATGACCGCCGACCGCAGCCACTGCCAGGGATGCTTTCGCACCATCGACGAAATCCGCCAATGGTCCAAGGCCGACGCGGCCACACGCCGCACCATCTGGTTCGCCGCGCTGGCACGCGCGGGAATTGAACAACCGAAGGCCATCGCATGAGCACGACGACGGAGACAAAGCGCATCACCTGCTGGCTGGACTTCGTCTCGCCCTACGCATGGCTTGCGTTCGATCAGGCCCCGCGCACGCTCGAGGGCCTGAACTACCAGATGCGCTACAAGCCGGTGCTGCTCGGCGCGCTGCTCAAGCAGCATGGCAATCCCGGCCCGGCCGGCATCGCACCCAAGCGCGAATGGACCTACCGCCACGCCACCTGGCTCGGCCACGCGCAAGGCTGTGGCCTGCAGATGCCCGCGCAGCATCCATTCAATCCCCTGCCGCTGCTGCGCCTCGCGCTGTCGTGCAGTGACGATGGCTGCATCAACCGCTTCACGGCCGATGCAATCTTCCGCCATGTCTGGCTCGGCGGCCTCGACGCCAGTGACCCCGCGCGCATCGCCGAATTGAAGACCCTGCTCACCAAGCAGATCCGCCCCGATTCCGACGACCAGGCCAAGGCGTTTCTGCGCGCCAACACCGAAGAGGCCAACGCGCTCGGCGTGTTCGGCGTGCCGATGTTCGAGGTCGACGGCAAGCTGTTCTGGGGTCAGGACAGCCTGCTGATGCTGCGCGCGTATCTTGACGGGGACGCGTGGTTTGACAGCGGGGCGTGGGATGGTGTGCGCAAGGTGCAATCCGGCCTGAGTTGAACGCGTCCGTTGAAGCCTTGCATCCAGATGCACGCTAGGGGCTGATCGGAGATGGTTGGGCTCCCCCACGGTTGATTGAATGAAACCCAACCCTTGGCGCATATGGCGTGCATGGCGCACATGGCATCGGCACGCCGCGCCCTGAGGGCAGGCGTCTGCTCTTGTCTTCAGACTCGTATTTCCCGCGACACCGCTGGCAATTTCAATGTGAGCCGGCCGCCCTGGCTCATTTCTTGGAGCCCGAATTTGTCGGCGCCAAGACGAAGCGCGGGTTTGTCCTAGCGAGGGATTTCCCCTGCGTCTGGTGGTTCAAAACAGTCTCGAAATTCCATTTCCAACTGATTTTTTCGTGACAAAAGCGCTCAAATTTCAAATGAAGAAATGTCAGCCAAGGGTTGCTACCGGGTTTGTCAGATCGTCGTAAGCACCGCGATTCGGGGACGATTCGAAGGCGGTTCGCGCTGTCAGTTTTTGGAAAGATGGCGAAGAGATATTGCGCTCACCTGCCAAACGAGCAGAGGGTTCGATTTCAATTTTCCAACGACAGGAGACAGCAAATATGAGCAGCAGTGCACCGACCCGGCCGGGTTCCGGCACCGTGGCCGCGCCACGGCCCATGTCCGGTGAAGAGAAGAAGGTCATCTTCGCCTCTTCGCTGGGCACCGTTTTTGAGTGGTACGACTTCTATCTGTACGGTTCGCTGGCGGCCATCATCGCCAAGCAGTTCTTCAGCGGCTTGGATGCGGGCTCCGCGTTCATCTTCGCGCTGCTGGCGTTCGCGGCCGGCTTCCTGGTGCGACCATTCGGCGCCATCGTGTTCGGCCGTCTGGGCGACATGATCGGCCGCAAGTACACCTTCCTGGTGACCATCCTGATCATGGGCATCTCGACGTTCATCGTCGGTATCCTGCCCACCTACGCCAGCATCGGCGTGGCGGCTCCGATCATCCTGGTGGCGCTGCGCATGCTGCAGGGTCTGGCGCTGGGCGGTGAGTACGGCGGTGCGGCCACCTATGTGGCGGAGCACGCTCCTCACGGCGCTCGCGGTGCCTACACCTCGTGGATTCAGACCACCGCCACGCTGGGCCTGTTCCTGTCGCTGCTGGTGATTCTGGGCACGCGTACCGCCATGGGCGAAGAAGCCTTCAACGACTGGGGCTGGCGCATTCCGTTCATGGTCTCCATCCTGCTGCTGGGCATCTCGGTGTGGATCCGTCTGTCGCTGTCCGAATCGCCTGCGTTCCAACGCATGAAGGCCGAAGGCAAGACGTCGAAGGCTCCGCTGAAGGAATCCTTCGGTGAATGGAAGAACCTGAAGATCGTGATTCTGGCGCTGTTCGGCCTCACCGCCGGTCAGGCCGTGGTCTGGTACACGGGCCAGTTCTATTCGCTGTTCTTCCTGACGCAACAGCTCAAGGTCGATGCGATCACCGCCAACCTGATGATCGCCGCCGCTCTGCTGATCGGCACGCCGTTCTTCGTGATCTTCGGTACGCTCTCCGACAAGATCGGCCGCAAGCCCATCATCATGATCGGCTGCCTGCTGGCCGTGCTGACCTACTTCCCGGTGTTCAAGGCGCTGACTGGCGCTGCCAACCCCGATCTGGCGCATGCTCAGGCAACCGCTGGCATCACCGTGACCGCTGACCCCAAGACTTGCTCGTTCCAAGGCAACCCAGTCGCTCGCGAAATCGATTTCAAGAGCTCTTGCGACATCGCCAAGCGCTTCCTGGTGGCCAGCTCCGTCAGCTACGAGAACGTCGCAGGCCCTGCAGGTTCGCCCGCTGTGGTGAAGATCGGCGACAAGACGGTCAACGCGCCGGAAGGCACCGTGGTCAACCACAAGTTTGACGAGAACACCGTCAAGGCCATCGCCGCCTTCAAGAAGGAAGTGGCCGAGGATCTGAAGCTGTCCGGCTACCCGACCAAGGCCGATCCCGCGAAGATGAACAAGCCGCTGATGCTGGCCATCCTGACCTATCTGGTGCTGCTGGTGACCATGGTCTACGGCCCGATCGCCGCCATGCTGGTGGAAATGTTCCCGACCCGCATCCGCTACACCTCCATGTCGCTGCCCTATCACATCGGCAATGGCTGGTTCGGCGGTCTGCTGCCCACCACCGCGTTCGCCATCGTGGCGTCCACCGGCAACATGTACAACGGCCTCTGGTATCCGATCGTGATCGCAGGCATGACCTTCGTGATCGGCACGCTGTTCATCCGCGAAACAAAGGACGTGGACATCTACGCCAACGACTGACTTTCTGGCGGGATTCCGCCAAGAGGTAACAGTTGACAATTGCCGCCACATTGCAAAGTGTGGCGGCAATACATCATTTGAAGTCTCATAAATGACTTTTTGGTATGTTAGACAAGTAGTTGTCTCTAGAATCAGCGCACTGAATAACGTTTTTACACAATCTGGGTGCCGAGTCTTTGGAACCCAATTTGTAGCAAACGTTTTCAACGAATTACATATTGGTCACACCACGGTGATCGCCACCTTCAAGGAACAAACATGCAAACCTCCAGCCGTCTGTTGCTCGCATCCCTGGCTCTGCTGAGCACTTCCGCCGCTTTCGCACAAAGCAGCGTCACCATCTACGGTCGTGTGAACACTTCCGTCGAGCGTCAGAAGGTTGGCGACGTGAGCGCCACCGTGATGCAGAACAACGCATCGCGTATCGGCTTCCGCGGCGTGGAAGACCTGGGCGGCGGCCTGAAGGCTGGCTTCGTGCTGGAATCCGGTTTCAACTCCGACACCGGCACTTCCGACGGCCGTGGTTTCTTCGCTCGTCAAAGCGAAGTGAACCTGTCGGGCAACTTCGGTGAACTGCGTCTGGGTCGCTGGACTGCTCCTTCGTACTTCGCCACTGCTGACTACATCAGCATGCACAACCACGACACCGGCACATCCGCTGACGCGTTCTACGCCTACGTGATGAACGACGTGGCCACGAACTCCAACGGCATTTCGTACAAGACGCCTACATTCGGCGGTTTCAACATCGAAGCCGGCACAGGCCTCTACGAAAAGAACAGCAAGTACGGCAACAAGAACATCTATGACCTGGCTGCCAACTACGAAGGCGGTCCTCTGGCTCTGGGCGCTGGCTACACCAAGTTCGACAACGCTGACCAGTACGCCATCCGTGGTCTGTACAAGATCGGTTCGCAGTTCCTGGTGGGCGCATACGTGCAGCGCAGCAAGAACTGGGGCTTCGACCAGGTCACGGCTCTGAACGGCGCTGGTTCGCGTACCGCTTACCGTCTGTCGGGTGCCTACCTGCTGGGCGCAAGCGAGTTCCACCTGAACGTCGGCCGCGCTGGCAAGATGAAGAACATCTCCGAGTCGCAAGCTCTGCAGTACACACTGGGCTACAACTACAACCTGAGCAAGCGCACCAAGGTCTACGCTTTCTACACGAAGGTTGACAACAAGGACGGCGCTTCCTACATGAGCGGTGCAGCTGGTCAGGACTTCAGCTCCTTCGCCGTCGGCGTTCGCCACAATTTCTAATAAAAAGAACGGGCGGCGTAAGCTGCCTGCAATCCTGGCCTGATGCAATGTCATCCGGGTCAGGTTTGATTGAAACTGGCCTCACGATTTTTCGTGAGGCTTTTTTGTTTCTCGGCCGGCTCTTGATCAATCATTAATTCATACATTCATTCCAATCCATTCGGGTCATTCGAATCGAGCGGGAGACAGGAGATAAGGCTATGTGGAAGCTGGTTGTGGGTTTTGTGGTGTTCGCGGCGGTGGCACTGTTTGTGATTTCCAAGGCGGGCGATCAGGTCGACATGAGCGGCGAGAAGCACGGCACCGAAGCCACGCACGCGCCCGAGCCGGCCGCGAGCAAGTGAGTCAGTGAACAGGCAGGCCAGCCCACTGCAGAGCCTTCAAGGCGCGGATCGGAGTCAGAGCCAAAATTCCTGGTGGGATTCGCAAGACAACAAACCGTCTCCAGTCCAGCAGGGGCAGCCCCCAAATTCAAAAGCCCGCAAGTTCTTGTGCTTGCGGGCTTTTTGTTTTGCATGAGTTTGTTTTGACGAAGCCCCCGGCTTTGACGGGGGGCGTTTCGCAGGGGCAACGCAGCCCCTCACGCCTTGTTGCACAGCCTTGCCGCACAGATGCCGCAGGCAACGGTGACGCTCAGAGCGTGTTTGCGCCCTCAGCGCTGGAACCTTCCGTCCGGGCCGATGATGGACAGTTCGGTGTATTCCAGCCCTGAATGGTTGGTGCTGCTGTAATTGAGTTCCATGCCGCCGAGGTCGTATTGGCGGATGCTTTCCAGCGCGTCGTGCAGGCTGGTGCGGTCGATGTTCGGCGCTGCGCGGCGCAGGCCCTCGACCAGCACCTTGGCGCTGGCGTAGCCTTCCACCATTGCCGGAGAGATGCTGGTGATGCCCTGTGCGCGGGCCGAGAGTTGCAGCGCCTGGATCAGTGGCTTGCCCGTGGAGCGTTCGGATGGGAACACCTGCGTGACGATGATGCCGCGCGCCTTGTCGCCGAGTGCCTTGATGAAGCCGGCGGAGGCGTTGTTCGACTGCGTGATGATGTGGCTGCCGTAGCCTGTCTTGCGCAGCGCGAGGATGGCTTCCACTGCGGGCGAGCCCGAGCCGATGACGATGACCGCCTGCGGCTGTTTGGCGAGAATGCGCGGGGCACTGGCGGAGAAGTCGGGCTTGTTGCGGTCGAAGGTTTCGAGGAACAGCGGCTCGATCTGGTTCTGCTTGAACCCCTTCATCGCGCCCGCAAGGCCGTCGTCGCCCGAGGTGTCGTCAACATACAGCACGCCGATGCGGGTCGAGCCCTGACGCACCAGATGGCCGATGGCCATTTCCACCTCGCGCTGATAGGGCGCTCGCACGTGAAAGAGGTTGGTTGCCACCGGCCGGTGCAGCACCATCGCGCCCGATGTGGGGCCGACCAGCGGGACGCTGAATTTGTCGAGCGTCGGGACCAGTTGCTGGGTGTTGGGCGTGCCGGTGGGCATGAACAGCGCCACCACTTTCTTCTCTTCAATGAGCACGTAGGCATTTTCGAGCGTCTGCGCGGGATCGAACCTGTCGTCCAGCGTGATCAACTCGATCTTGCGGCCCGCCACGCCGCCCTGCGCATTGACCTGATTGAAGTACAGCGCTGCGCCTTGCATCGACTCCTTCACCGTGGCGGCGGCCGGGCCGGTGATGCCGGTGGTCTGTCCTATGCGGATGTTCTGGGCTTGCGTGACCGCGGGCGCACCCGCGAGAAAAAAGCCTGCGGCCATGGCGGCAACCATGGCGGACAGGCGTCTGCAGCGATTCATGTGGCGTCCCCTCTTGTTTGAAGTGGGTCGCTTGAGTTGTGTGATGCGTATGAATGCGACCCGCCGCGATTATTGCGGTCCGCGCAACACGTACGTATCGTCAAAACGGACGTGGGGTTTCCGAGCATTCAGCCGCAGGCGACGCGTGCCCTGCCAGGCGCATGGAGGAGCGCGAAAGCCGTCAGCGCCGGAACTTGCCATCCGTGCCGATGATGGACAGGTCGGCGAAGTTCATCCCCGTGTGGTCGCTCGGGCCGTAGGAGAGTTCGAGTCCGCCGATGTCGTACTTGCTCATGCTCTCCAGCGCCCCGTGCAGCCGGGCACGGTCGATGTTGGGCGCGGCGCGGCGCAGACCTTCCACGAGCACCTTCGCGCTCGCAAAGCCCTCGACCATGGCGGGCGACGTTTCCGTCACGCCCTGGGATTTGGCCACGCGCTGCAGTTCCTGGATCAGCGGATATGCCATGGAGCGCTCGGACGGGAACACCTGCGTGACGATGATGCCGCGCGCCTTGTCGCCCAGCGCCTTCACGAAGCCGCCGGAGGCGTTGTTGGACAGCGTGATGATCTGGCCGCCGTAGCCCGCGTTGCGCAGGGCGACGATGCCGTCGACGACTGCGGAGCCCGTGCCGATGACAAAGGTCACCTGTGCCTTGCTCGCGAGAATGCGTGGCGCACTGGCGGAGAAGTCGGGTTTGCTGCGGTTGAAGGTCTCGATGGCGGTCGGCTCCAGCTTGTGCGTCGCGAAGCCCTTCTTGGCGCCCGCGAGGCCGTCCTGCCCGAAGGCGTCATCCACATGCAGCACGGCAAAGCGCGACTGGCCCTGGCTCACCATGTGGTCGATCGCCATTTCCACTTCGCGCTGGTAGGTTGCGCGCACGTGGAAGATGTTTTTGGGCACCGGTTGGTGCAAGCTCATTGCGCCGGTGGACGGGCCGACCAGAGGCACGCCGTGCTTGTCGAGCAGCGGAATCAGGTCCTGCGTGTGGGGCGTGCCGCGCGGCATGAAGAGCGCGGTGACCTGCTTTTCCTCGATCAACGTGCGCGCATTCTCGAGGGTGAGCTTGGGGTCGAACTTGTCATCGAGCGTGATGACTTCGATCTTCCTGCCGGCGATGCCGCCTTGCGCATTGACATGCTGGAAATACAGCGCTGCACCCTGCATGGATTCCTTGACGGTCGCGGCTGCGGAGCCGGTCACGCCAACGGTCTGGCCGATCAGTATCTGTTGTTGCTGGGCCTGCGCGGCGCAGGGCAGGGCGGACAACAAAAGACTGGTCGCCGCCGCGACCATGGCATACCGGCGCTTGATGTGAATCATGAGACAACCCCTTGTTGATTGGGCCGCGTCGTGTAAGTGAGCGCGGCCTCAAGGGGGTTGATTATTCAGCGATCCGTTTCGAACAAAACGGTAACCTTGGAATCATCTATTGATATGAAAACACTTATTGACACATATGTGTGCTCTTGCACACATGGGCTGTCATTGCATGGGCGTTTTGAATATCAACGGCGGAATTTCCCGTCCGTGCCCACGATGGACAGGTCGGCGAAATCCAGGCCCGTGTGGTCGTCCGGGGAGTAGCTGATCTCTAGCCCGCCGATGTCGAATTTCTGCATCGATTCGAGCGCCGGGCCGACCTTGTCGCGCGTGGGCTTGGGACCCGCGCGGCGCAGGGCCTCGACCAGCACCTTGGCGGCCGCGTAGCCTTCGAGCATCGCGGGGCTCACGTCCTTGCCCTTCGCCTTGGCATGCTCCAGCGCCTCGCGCACCAAGGGCGAGTTGCCGGCGCGCTCGCTCGGGAACACCTGGGTGACGATCACGCCGCGCGCGCTCTCGCCGAGGCTCTTCACGAAACCCGCCGACGCGTTGTTCGACAGCGTCACGAGCTGCGCGCCCGAGCCGGCCTTGCGGTAGGCGTTGTAGCCGTCCACCACGGTGTTGCCCGATGCCAGGATCAGCACGGCCTGGGCGTTGGCCTGCGCGATCTTGGCGGTTACCGGGCCGAAGTCGGGCTTGGCGCGGTTCACCTTTTCGAGCACGACCGGCTGCATCTTCGAGAGCTCGAAACCGCGCTGGGCGCCGACCAGACCATCGGCGCCGAAGCTGTCGTCCGCCAGCACCACGGCGATGCGGTTGATGCCGAGCGAGGCCAGGTGCGTGATGGCCTTCTCGGCCTCGCGCTGGTAGGTGGCGCGCACGTTGTAGACGTTCTTCTGCAGCGGCTTGTGCAGCACCATCGCGCCGGTGGATGGGGCGATCAGCGCCACGCCATGCTTGTTCAGATGCGGCACGATGGCCTCGTTGTGCGGCGTGCCGCGCGTGAGGAACATG
The DNA here is from genome assembly GCF_015354245.1 of Diaphorobacter caeni. Taxonomy (GTDB): domain Bacteria; phylum Pseudomonadota; class Gammaproteobacteria; order Burkholderiales; family Burkholderiaceae_C; genus Diaphorobacter_A; species Diaphorobacter_A caeni. The sequence continues at coordinate 829,276 of NZ_JADKYZ010000002.1, read as the reverse complement.
GCGGTGACGTTCTGTTCCTCGATGAGCTTGCGCGCGTTCTCGCCCGCGAGTTTGGGATCGAACTTGTCGTCGAGCGACACCAGTTCGATCTTCTGTCCGTTCACGCCGCCGCGCGCGTTGACGGCATCCAGATACAGCTTGGCACCCTCCGTCGTTTCCTGCACGCCTGCGGCCACGACGCCGCTGAAACCGGCTGTCTGGCCGATCATGATCTGCGCCTGCGCGGCGCTTGCCCCCATTCCCATCCCGAAGGTGATTGCAGCCCATGCTGCAGCCTTGTGCCAGCCCCTCATGCTTTGAGTCTCCTGAGTTTGAAAATCCTGGATTGGTATTTCGGACCCTTGGAGTGGATCCTCGACAGGCAATGCGTAGCACCTGCAAGGTGCTACGGGCGGCGCGTTGAATCCGCGCGCCATTGCGAGTCTTTAATATGTTTCGTGAAACTATTCATGATTGCAAACTTTGTGACAAGTAGTATTTGCCGGGGTAGTCGCTTACTTTGCTTTGCGTCAATGAGATGGGCGACCGGGGGTGGGCGCGGGGTTCTGGTGGACAGTGATGGCAATGACCCGCGACGGCATGGGTCAAGCGCGCCGCCTAGAATGTTCCGCCTCAGCTAGGAGAGATGGCGCTCATGACACAGGGATTGATCCGTATCCACGGAGCCAGACAGCACAACCTCAAGAACCTCGATGTAGATATCCAGACCGGTGAATTGACCGTTGTCACGGGCCCGAGCGGTTCGGGCAAGTCGAGTCTGGTGTTCGACACGCTGTATGCCGAAGGCCAGCGTCGCTACGTCGAAACCTTCAGCGCCTACGCGCGCCAGTTTCTGGACCGCATGGACAAGCCGGCCGTGGACAAGGTGGAGGGCGTTCCTCCGGCCATCGCCATCGACCAGACCAACCCCGTGCGCTCGTCGCGCTCCACCGTGGGCACGATGACGGAGATCAACGATCACCTCAAACTGATGTTCGCGCGCGCGGGCCAGTTGTTTGACCGCGTGACCGCGCAGCCCGTTCGCCACGATTCGCCCGATTCGATCTATGCCGAGTTGAAGTCGCGCTGCGAAGCCGAGGGTGATCCGCGCATCGTCATCACCTTCCCGGTGGAACTGCCGGCGGGCACGTCGGCCGAGCAGGTCGAGCAGTGGCTGTCCGCGAGCGGCTTCACCAAGGTGCAGGCCGAGCGCGAAGTGGCCACGCCCACCGGGCCGCGCAAGCTGCTCGACGTGGTGGCCGACCGCTTCCGCCTCGGCAACGCCGAGCGCGCACGCGTGATCGAGGCCATCGAGGTGGGCCTGAAGCGCGGCAGCGGCAAGCTCATCGTCTACAAGCTGAACGATGACGGTGAGCCCGATCTGTGGCGCTTCTCCACTGGCCTGCATTGTCCGGACAGCGACCTGCGCTACAGCGAGCCGATTCCGTCGGCCTTCTCGTTCAACTCGGCGGTGGGCGCGTGCGACACCTGCCGTGGTTTTGGCCGCGTGATCGGGGTTGATTACGGCCTGGTGATTCCCAACGAAAAACTCACGCTGCGCGCCGGCGCGATCAAGACCATCCAGACGCCTGCATGGAAAGAGGCGCAGGACGATCTGATGCGCCATGCCGAGGCGGCGGGCATTCCGCGTGACACGGCCTGGTACAAGCTCACGGCCGAACAGAAAAAATGGGTCATCGACGGCACGCCGGGCTACAAGGAAGGCAACTGGAACAAGCAGTGGTACGGCATCCGCCGCTTCTTCGAGTACCTCGAGAGCAAGGCCTACAAGATGCACATCCGCGTGCTGCTCTCCAAGTACCGCAGCTACACGCCGTGCCCGGTCTGCGCGGGCGCGCGCCTCAAGACCGAGAGCCTGCAGTGGCGCATCGGCAGCAAGGACGATGCGGACGCGGTGCTCGCGCCGGAGAAACGCTTCATGCCGCAGGGCGTGGACTGGACGCGCGAGCAGCTCGAAGCGCTGCCGGGCCTGTGCCTGCACGACCTGATGCTGCTGCCCATCGAGCGGCTGCGCATCTTCTTTGACCGCATCGGCGCGAGCGCGTCGCACCGCATCGTCGGCTGGGCCAAGGACGGCGAAGTGCAGCAGGGCGACTTGCCCGACCACAGCGCCATCGAGGTGGACAGCGGCGAAGCGCAGGCGCTGCGGCTGCTGCACGAAGAGATCTCCACGCGCCTCAAGTACCTCTGCGATGTGGGCATTGGCTACCTCACGCTGGACCGCCAGAGCCGCACGCTCTCGGGCGGCGAGGTGCAGCGCATCAACCTGACGACGGCGCTCGGCACATCGCTGGTCAACACGCTGTTCGTGCTCGACGAGCCCAGCATCGGCCTGCACCCGCGTGACATGCACCGCATCACCGAGGCCATGCTGCGTCTGCGCGATGCGGGCAACACGCTGGTGGTGGTGGAGCACGACCCGGCCGTCATGCTGGCAGCCGACCGCGTGATCGACATGGGCCCCGCGCCCGGCGAGCGCGGCGGCGAGATCGTGTTTGATGGCACGGTCGGAGCACTGCGGAAGGCGGACACGCTGACCGGCGTGTATCTGGGCGGCCGCAAGACCATCAGCTCGGGCATCAAGCGCCTCGTGACCGACGCCACGCCGCGCCTGATCCTGGAAGGCGCGCGCGAGCACAACCTCAAGGACGTGACGGTGGAGTTCCCGCTGCAGCGCCTCGTCACCGTGACCGGCGTGTCGGGCTCTGGCAAGTCCACGCTGATCCAGGACGTGCTCGCGCCCGCGCTGCTGCGCCAGTTCGGCAAGGCGACGGAAGCGCCGGGCGCACACGAGCGCCTGCTCGGTGCGGACCATCTCTCCGACGTGGTGTTCGTCGACCAGTCGCCCATCGGCAAGACCGCGCGTTCCAACCCGGTGAGCTACGTAGGCGCATGGGACTCGATCCGCGAGATTTTCTCCACCGCGCCGCTGTCGCGCGAGCGTGGCTACACGGCCGCGAAGTTCAGCTTCAACGCGGGCGACGGGCGTTGCCCGACCTGCGGCGGATCGGGCTTCGAGCATGTGGAGATGCAGTTCCTGTCGGACGTGTACCTGCGCTGTCCCGATTGCGACGGTCGCCGATATCGTCCCGAAATTCTGGAGGTGAAGATCGAGCGCGCGGGCCGCATGCTCAGCGTCGCCGATGTGCTCGAACTCACGGTGAGCGAAGCCGCCGCAGCGTTCGCGAAGGACCGCGAGGTGATCCGCGCGCTGCAGCCCATCGTCGATGTGGGGCTGGAATACGTGAAGCTTGGCCAACCCGTGCCGACGCTCTCGGGCGGCGAGGCGCAGCGCCTGAAGCTCGCGGGCTTTCTCGCCGAGGCCGCCAAGAGCGGCAGCGCGAGCAAGCAGCCGCTCGCGAAGAAGGGCACGCTGTTCCTGTTCGACGAGCCCACGACGGGCCTGCATTTCGACGACATCGCCAAGCTCATGCGCGCGCTGCGCAAGCTGCTCGATGCGGGGCATTCGCTCATCATCATCGAGCACAACCTCGATGTGATCCGCGCGAGCGACTGGATCGTCGATCTCGGCCCCGAGGGCGGCGATGCGGGTGGTCTGCTCGTCGCGCAAGGTGCGCCGGAAACGCTGCGCCACGACATGAAGTCGCACACCGCGCAGGCGCTTCGCGAATACGAGGAATCGCTGGGAGAGAGCGGTCATTCGGTGCACGAGAAGCAGGCTGCGCTGCGTCGTGAAAAGCGTGCGCTCGAAGGCGACAAGGCCGCCGCGAAGAACGCCATCGAGATCGTCAACGCCAAGGAGCACAACCTCAAGCAGCTGAGCGTGGACATCCCGCGCGGCAAGTTCAACGTGGTGACGGGCGTGTCCGGCTCGGGCAAGTCCACGCTCGCGTTCGACATCTTGTTCAACGAAGGCCAGCGCCGCTATCTCGAATCGCTGAACGCCTACGCGCGCAGCATCGTGCAGCCTGCGGGGCGCCCCGAGGTGGATGCGGTCTACGGCATTCCGCCGACCGTCGCCATCGAGCAGCGCCTGTCGCGCGGCGGTCGCAAGTCCACCGTCGGCACGACGACCGAGGTCTGGCATTTTCTGCGTCTTCTGTATGTGAAGCTCGGCGTGCAGCACTGCACCAAGGACGGCGCGGCCGTGCAGCCGCAGACGGCGGACAGCATCGCGGCGCAGTTGCTCACGAACTTCAAGGGGCAGCACATCGGCCTGATGGCGCCGCTGGTGATGAACCGCAAGGGCGTCTACACCGAGCTGGCCGACTGGGCGCGACCACGCGGTTTCACGCATCTGCGTGTCGATGGCAACTTTCTGCCGACGACGGGCTTTCCGCGCATCGACCGCTTCAAGGAACACACGATCGAGCTGCCGGTGGCGAGCATCACCGTGTCGCCGCAGCACGAAGGCGCGCTGCGCGATGCACTCAAGCAGGCGCTCGAACATGGCAAGGGTGTCGTGCATGTGCTCAGCGAACTCGACGGGCTGGAAAGCGCGCTCAAGCTCGGCGAGCCCACGGCGCACATCGGCAGGCTGCAGGCGTTTTCCACCAAGCGCGCCTGTCCCGTGTGCGCGACCAGCTATGCGGAGCTCGACCCGCGCCTGTTCTCCTACAACAGCAAGCACGGCTGGTGCCCCGATTGCGTGGGCACGGGCGTCAAGCTGACCAAGGATCAGCGCAAAGTCTTTGACGACTCCGTGCAGGGCGAGGACAACCGGGGGCGCGAGCAGACCTTCGAGGAGCCTGATGCGGATGACGTGACCGATGCCGTCTGCCCCGGCTGCGAAGGCACGCGACTGAACCGCATCGCGCGCGCCGTGCTGTTTGCCGACACGCCGATCACCGATGTGGCGCGGCTGTCGGTGTCCGAGGTGCGCGAGTGGATAAAGGGGCTGGATCTGACGGGCCGCGAATCCGAGATCGCGCGCGATCTGATTCCAGAGATCCAGAGCCGCCTCGAATTCCTCGAGGAAGTGGGGCTGTCGTACCTCACGCTGGACCGCGGCGCGCCGACGCTGAGCGGTGGCGAGGCGCAGCGCATTCGTCTCGCCGCGCAGCTGGGCAGCAATCTGCAGGGCGTCTGCTACGTGCTCGACGAGCCGACGATCGGCCTGCATGCGCGCGACAACCGGATCCTGTTGAACGCGCTGCACAAGCTTGGCGACAAGGGCAACACGCTGGTGGTGGTGGAGCACGACGAGGACACGATCCGCCGCGCCGATCACATCATCGACATCGGCCCGAGCGCGGGCAAGCGCGGCGGTCGACTGGTCGCGCAGGGCTCGGTCGCCGACATCGAGGCCGCCGAGGATTCGCAGACCGGCAAGTACCTGCTGCACGCGATGAAGCATCCGCTGCAGGCGCGGCGCGACGTGGTCGATGCATCGAAGAAGGACGCGCGCGTGCCCGAGCACTGGCTCACCGTGCACAACGCGGAGATGCACAACCTGCGCGACGTGACCGCCAGCGTGCCGCTGAACCGCTTGGTCGCGGTGACCGGCGTGAGCGGCTCGGGCAAGTCCACGCTCGCGCGCGACGTGCTGCTCACCAACGTGGCGGCATGGGTCAGCCAGCGTTCGACCAAGGCGGGGCGCGACGCGATGGATGCGGGCAAGTCGCCCGCGCTCGTTGGCTGCAAGGGGCTGTCGGGTTTCGAGACGATCGACCGCGTGCTCGAGGTCGACCAGACCCCCATCGGCAAGACGCCGCGCTCCTGTCCCGCGACCTACATCGGCTTCTGGGACACCATCCGCAAGCTCTTCGCCGAAACGCTCGAAGCCAAGGCGCGCGGCTATGCGCCGGGCCGCTTCTCGTTCAACACCGGCGAGGGCCGCTGCCCCGCGTGTGAAGGGCAGGGCGTGCGCACCATCGAGATGAGCTTTCTGCCCGACGTGAAGGTGCCGTGCGAGGTCTGCAGAGGCGCGCGCTTCAACCCGGAAACGCTCGCCGTGACCTGGCGCGGCAAGAGCATCGGCGACGTGCTGCAGATGGAGGTCGACGAGGCTGTCGAATTCTTCGCGAGCATGCCGAGCATCGCGCATCCGCTGCAGCTGCTCAAGGACGTGGGGCTCGGCTATCTCACGCTCGGCCAGCCGTCGCCCACGCTCTCGGGCGGCGAAGCGCAGCGCATCAAGCTCGTCACCGAGCTCACCAAGGTGCGCGACGACGTCGGCCGCCGCGGGCAGAAGGCGCCGCACACGCTGTATGTGCTCGACGAGCCCACCGTGGGTCTGCACATGGCCGACGTGCACAAGCTCATCCGCGTGCTGCACCGACTGGTCAACGGTGGTCACAGCGTGGTGGTGATCGAGCATGATCTCGACGTGATCGCCGAAGCGGACTGGATCGTCGATCTGGGGCCGGAGGGGGGCAAGGACGGCGGGCTGATCGTTGCCGCCGCCACGCCCGAAGAACTGGTGCGCATAGGCACCCACACCGGCAAGGCTCTCGAGCCCGTTCTCAGGCGCTGACCCACTTCAGCCGAAGTTGAAAGAATCCCGAGTGGCTCCGGCCTCTCGGGATTTCTTGCTTTTCGGCCCTCTGCTCTGGTTTGGTGCTGAGATCGCAAACACGCTCGCAAGATTGAACTGCGCCATGCCTTCGGCGGCGATTCGTCCCAGGCGCCGCATCGTCTTCGCGCGGGTGATTCCCGTGCTTGGCACGTTTCCTTGGGCAGTCATTGGCAGCAAGGAGGACGGCCTGACCCAACGGCGGAAAATTCCTTGACTGACCACTGCCATGCCAGCTCATCGATTGCACGATAGCGGGTGTTAACTTTTGTCAACTCAATGAGAAAAGTTGTGAGTGTCACGGACGTCTGGTGACAGATTTCACGAATTATCTGTATATTGGTATCGAAGTGATTCATTGATTGCTTTTAACTAACTTCCTGCTTCGTTTCGAGCATTCGGCCTACAGCGGCTGGAAGCGGTTCAAGCAGAATCAATGGCAAGCGACCCCCGTGGTCGTCACCGATCGTAGGAACCCCTCGCCCCCTTTGTGGGGACTTGCTCCCCGGCCATAGCGATATGGCCGGGGCTTTTTTTTGGAGAGTGACGGCGAATGGGCACCGCCACGGGGCCATGGTGCGTGCTGGCCCGATGCAATGCGAAAATGGCGGCATGAACGCTGCCTCCAATACCCTCGACACCCTCACGATCACCCGCCCGGACGACTGGCATCTGCATGTGCGCGACGGCGAACCGCTGCGCACCGTGGTGCCGCACACCGCCGCGCAGTTCGGCCGCGCGCTGATCATGCCCAACCTGCGTCCGCCCGTGACCACGGCCGAGCAGGCGCTGGCCTACAAGCAGCGCATTCTCGCCGCGGTGCCCGAGGGCGCGGCGTTCGAGCCGCTGATGTCGCTGTACCTGACGGACAATCTCGCGCCCGAAGAGATCGCGCGCGCCAAGGACGCGGGCGTGGTCGCGCTCAAGCTCTATCCCGCCGGCGCCACGACCAACAGCGACGCGGGCGTGACCGACATGCGCAAGACCTACAAGACGCTTGAGGCCATGCAGAAGGCGGGCATTCTGCTGCTGGTGCATGGCGAGGTGACGAGCAGCGACATCGATCTGTTCGACCGCGAAGCCGTCTTCATCGACCAGCAGCTGATTCCGCTGCGCCGTGATTTTCCTGAACTGAAGATCGTCTTCGAGCATATCACCACCAAGGATGCGGCCGAGTACGTGAAGTCGGCCGACAAGTACACCGCCGCCACGATCACCGCGCACCATTTGCTCTACAACCGCAACGCGATCTTCACCGGCGGCATCCGTCCGCACTACTACTGCCTGCCCGTGCTCAAGCGCGAGACGCACCGCCTCGCGCTGGTCGAGGCGGCGACCAGCGGCAGCGACAAGTTCTTCCTCGGCACCGACAGCGCGCCGCACCCTGCGCACCTCAAGGAACACGCCACGGGCTGCGCCGGCTGCTACACGGCCCATGCGGCCATCGAGATGTATGCCGAGGCCTTCGACAACGCGGGTGCGCTCGACAAGCTCGAAGCCTTCGCGAGCTTCAACGGCCCGGACTTCTACAGCCTGCCGCGCAACCAGGGCACCGTCACCCTGCGCCGCGAGTCGTGGACGCCGCCCGCGAGCTTCGCCTTTGGCGAGGCCGAACTCAAGCCACTGCGCGCCGGCGAAGCGCTGCCGTGGAAGCTGGTCGCCTGATCTGATCGTCAACCTCCGGGGAGTCCCGCCATGCCATCCTCCATTGCCGAACGCCAGCTGCGCATTGCGCTGTTGATTGACGCGGACAACGCGCCAGCCGAGAAGATCGACGAGATCCTCACCGAGCTGTCCACGCTTGGCGAGATCAACGTGCGGCGCGCCTATGGCAACTGGACCAAGTCGGGCCTCACGAGCTGGCAGAACCGGCTGCTCGAGTTCGCGATTCTCCCCATTCAGCAGTTCGACTATTCCAAGCGCAAGAACGCCACCGACATGGCGATGACGGTGGATGCGATGGACCTGCTCTACAACGACAGGCCCGACGCGTTCGGCATCGTTTCGTCGGATGCGGACTTCACCCCGCTGGTCATGCATCTGCGCTCCAAAGGCGCGGCGGTCTATGGTTTCGGCGCGCAGCAGACGCCCAAGCCGTTCGTCAACGCGTGCTCGAGGTTTCTGTATCTCGAGTCGCTGGTCAGCGAGGTTGATGTCATTGCTGCGACCGAGGCCGCTGCGGCGACGGAGTCCGTTTCTGCGCAGGAGAAGGCCGTCCCGACAACGGCTCCAGCGGCGGCCGCGGCCCCCGCTGCGCCCACGGAGCAGCGTCTGCGCATTCCCGGACCGCAGCTGCGGCAGGACACGCGCCTGATGACGCTGCTGCGCTTTGCGGTGGAGGCGTCACAGGACGAGTCCGGCTGGGCCAGGGTCGGCGCCGTGGGCCAGCAGATCGGCAACAAGACCTCGTTCGATTCGCGCAACTACGGCTACGCCTCGCTCACCAAGCTGCTGGCCGCGACACAGGCCTTCGAGCTGCGTGACGAGGGCACGTCGCGCGTGTCGGTGCGCGACAAGCGTGCCGCGCGCGCCAGCGACGTTCCCGGCGCATGAGCCTTGTGGATGTCGCGCAGGCAAGCGTTCTTCCGCAGGCCTTTGCGCAGATCGACTGGGAACGTCCGTGGCTGGCGGAGCTGCGCGAAGTCGGCGAGCCGGTCGCCGCACGGATACTGCGCGGCGCCAGCGTGGCCGAGGCGCTCAACGCCGCATCCCGGTGCGCGGATTTTGAATTTGTCGATCAACATGCGCTGCCCCCCGGCATGGCCTACGAGCGGTTCATCTTCGAGAACCGGCGCATTCCCACGCGCGACAGCCTGCACGATTTTTTCAACGGTCTGATCTGGCTGCACTTTCCTCGCACCAAGCGATTGCTCAACCAATGGCAGGCCCGCGAGATCGCGGCGCAGGGCGTCGGCGCAGTGCGCGGACCGCTGCGCGACGCGATCACCGTGTTCGACGAGAATGGCGCGCTGCTGTTCGCTCCGCAGCCTTTGCGGGAGGCGCTCAGGCACCGCGAGTGGCGCAGGCTTGGCGAGGAGCTGCGGCCGCTGTGGCGGCAGTCGCGGCTGGTGCCCGTGGGGCATGCGCTGCTCGAAAAGCTCGTCTCGCCGCGCAAGAACATCACGGCGCATGTGTTCCTCCCGGAGGGAGGGGTGGATCCGGGCGCGGACACGAATTTGAACTTGAACTTGAACATCAACTTGAACGTCGACGCGGACGCTTGGATGGCTCGGCATTTCGAAGCGCGGGCGTTCGCGACAAAGCCGTTCAATCCCCTGCCAGTTCTAGGAGTCCCGGGGTGGTGGAGCGAGAACGAGAACTTTTGCTTCTATGATGACTCTGATGTTTTCCGCAGCGGCTTTCAGAAGAATATCCAGCAATAAGCCGCGAGAGAGTGCCTGTTGAAAAACAGGGCGAAGTCCCCATATGTCGGTCTGACAGCGGCGGCTTCGAAACTGCCCGGATCCTTCCACCCACCTTTACTGACTTTTTTCAGTCGCATTCCGTGATCCCTTTGTGGAGAACCTGACGATGAAACGCATTGCCTTGTTTATGTTGACCAACATTGCCGTTGTGGTGGTGTTGGGCATTGTCGCCAACCTGCTTGGCGTGAACCGCTATCTGACCGCGAACGGGCTGAACCTTGGCGCGCTGCTGGGTTTCGCCTTCATCATGGGCATGGGCGGCGCCTTCATTTCGCTGCTGATGAGCAAGCCCATGGCCAAGATGAGCATGGGCGTGCAGATCATCAACCAGCCGCAGAATGCCGATGAGGCATGGATCGTGGACACCGTGCGCAAGTTCTCGGACAAGGCCGGCATCCAGATGCCCGAGGTCGGCATCTATCAGGGCGAGCCCAATGCGTTCGCGACCGGCGCGTTCAAGAACTCGGCGCTGGTGGCGGTGTCCACCGGCCTGCTGCAGGGCATGACGCGCGAAGAGGTCGAGGCCGTCATCGGCCATGAAGTGGCGCACGTGGCCAATGGTGACATGGTCACCATGGCGCTGATCCAGGGCGTGATGAACACGTTCGTCGTGTTCCTGTCCCGCGTGATCGGCTATGCGGTCGACAGCTTTCTGCGCCGCAATGACGACAACGCGAATTCCGGCCCCGGCATCGGCTACATGATCAGCACCGTCGTGCTCGACATCCTGTTCGGCGTGCTGGCCTCGATCATCGTCGCCTGGTTCAGCCGCCAGCGCGAGTTCCGCGCCGACGCCGGTGCCGCGCAGCTCATGGGCCGCAAGCAGCCGATGATCAGCGCGCTCTACCGCCTCGGGGGCATGCATCCCGGCGCATTGCCGCAGAACATGCAGGCCATGGGCATCACCGGCGGCATCGGCAAGCTGTTCAGCTCGCACCCGCCGATTGAAGAGCGCGTCGCCGCATTGCAGAACGCGCAGCAAGGCTGATTTCAGAGCGCAAGCACGCTCTCAGGCCTTCACGCAATGAAAAAACCTGCCCGTCAAACGGCAGGTTTTTTCATTTCCGGGAGGCTGGTTGGGTGGTGGCGAGATAGCGCTTGTAGAGCTCGTCCTGCAATCGGTCGGGGCGCTTCTGCGGTGTGGGAAGGGACTGCTTGTCCAGCGCCTCGAAGCTCGCGGGCAGCGTTCCGGCACCCAGCTTTTCCAGCGCCTTCTTTGCGCGCGCGTAGCGCTTGGCGGAGGGCGTGTCGCTGAATTCGTCGGTCGTCGGATCGGCCATTTCGTGGAGCAGGGCCTCGGTGATCGTGCGGCCCTCCATCAGATTGAACTGGCCTTCGGTGTCGTAGCGCACGATGCGCGCCTGCTCGATGGGCGTGCCCTTGGGCCATTGCCAGTAGCCGATGAAATCGCCGTCGTCGGTCTTCACCGCGAAGGTGATGAAGGACATCACTTCATGCGTCGCCTTCACAGTGGCGGCGATGCTGGGGTCCTTGAGTTCCGCAGCCGACAGGTAGGACGTGGAGCGCGGCTCGCTCGCCATCTTGGGCGTGAGGCAGTAGGCGCTGAGGTCTTCGTAGACGTCGTAGCCCAGCACGGGGCGCTTGCCGCGCCGGATCTGGTGCGTGCACAGCGCACGGATGTCCCGGGGTACCGCCTGGCCCTGAAAGACGATGCGCTCCATCTCGTCGAACTGGCCCTGTTGCGCCGCGTTCAGCGCTTCGGCCGCGTGGGCTGCGGCAGCGCCGCCGAGCGCGAGAGCCGTGGCCAGGGTGGTGGCGAGCGTGCCGCCCACCGCGATGGTGAGGATTCTGTGGGCTGCAAGTGTGCGTTTCGTCATGGACATAGACTAGCGCATCCGCGTGAAACGGCTTTCGCGCACCTTCATTCCATCGCACCTCACAGGAGTCCGCATGTCGTTTCCTACCCGCCCGCTCGGCCGCTCGCCGCTTCAGGTCTCTCCGCTGTGCTTCGGCGGCAACGTGTTTGGCTGGACCGTGGACGAGGCCACCAGCTTTTCGCTGCTCGACGCGTGGCTCGACGAGGGCATGAACTTCGTCGACACGGCCGACGTGTATTCGCGCTGGGTGCCTGGCCACACGGGTGGCGAGTCGGAGACGCTGATCGGCAAGTGGCTCAAGCGCTCGCCCGCGCGGCGCAGGCAGCTGGTGCTGGCGACCAAGGTCGGCAAGGACATGGGCGACGGCAAGGTGGGCCTGCATCCGAAGTACATCAAGCAGGCGGTCGACGCCTCGCTCAAGCGCCTGAACACCGACTACATCGACCTCTACCAGTCGCATGATGACGATCCGGAGATTCCGCTGGAAGACGTGATGGGCACCTTCGGCGAGCTGATCGAGGCGGGCAAGGTGCGCGCCGTGGGCGCGTCGAACTACAGCGCCGCTCGGCTTGCCGAGGCGCTCGAATGCAGCGAGAAGCACCGCCTTGCGCGCTACGAAAGCCTGCAGCCTCTCTACAACCTGTATGACCGCGCGGTGTTCGAGAGGGAGCTGCAGCCGCTGTGTGACAAGCAGGGCGTCGGGGTGATCAACTTCTACGCGCTGGCCGCCGGGTTCCTCACCGGCAAGTACCGCACTCAGGCCGACGTGAGCAAGAGCGCGCGCGGGCCCAAGACCGTGGGGCTGTATCTCAATGATCGCGGGTTGCGCATCGTCGATGCGCTTGAACGGGTGGCGTCCAGCGTCAACGCCAAGCCGGGGGAAGTCGCGATCGCCTGGCTGCTGACCCGCTCCGCGATTGCCGCGCCGATTGCAAGCGCGAGCAATCTGGAACAATTGCGGTCGCTCGTTCGTGCGGCGAGCCTCCAGTTGGATGGCGAGGCGCTGAAGACACTGGAGAACGCCAGCGCCGAGTGATCCGGATGCGGTGGTTCAATGGACGCTGCGCCAGGTCAGCAGCCGAAACGGCAGCAGCAGGCACAGCCCGACGACCAGCTTCACCCCCAGATCGCCGAGCGCCCAGGTGATCCACGGATCGCTGCCGCCCGCGAACGCGATGCTCCAGAAAACGAAGGTGTCGAGGATCGCCGCGAGCACGGTGGCGACCAGCGGCGCGCGCCACCAGCGGCCCTGGCGCAGGCGGTGGAATACGCTGATGTCGAACAGCTGCGAGAGGATGAAGGCCGTGCCCGACGCGATGGCGATGCGCGGCGGGGCCAGCAGCAAGGATGCGACCACGGCCACCGCGAAGCCCACCCATGCCACGCGCCGCGCGGGTTCGGGACCATAACCACGATTGATCAGATCGCTCACCAGATACGCCACAGGATACGACAGCGCGCCCCAGGTCAGCCAGTCGTTGATGGGGTACTGCACGAGGATGTTGGACGCGAGCACGACCAACGCCATCGCGGCGATGCCCGCGAGCATGCGGGCCGCGCCGGGGCGTGCGAACGTCGTGGTGCTGGAAGGCGGGAGGGGAGCTGGGGAATCCGGGGACATCCCGGTATTTTCCGACCAATCGGAAAACGCCGTGCGCGCGGGCCGTTTCAGGGTTCGACCGCCGGGCCTTTGACGAGGCGGTTGGTGCGTCCCGGAGCGGCCATGCCGGGAATGTATTCATTGGAGATGAAACTGCGGCAGCGGTGCATGAAGGCCTCCACCACGTGCCTCGGCTTCTGGTCGCTGGCCCAGGCGAGGCCCAGCTTCATCGGACGGTGCTTGCCGCTCAGGTGCAGATTGACCAGTTTCTTGCCGTCGAGCGAATGGTGGTTGCGCGGGCGCACGTTGACCAGTGAATAGCCCACATCGTTGGCGACCAGCGAGCGCACCACGTCGGGGCTGGCGGTGCGCGCGGAGATCAGCGGTGAGACGCCGGCCTCGCGGAACAGCGACAGAAAGTAGTCGCGGCTCAGCGGCATGTCGAGCAGCACCATGGGATGTTGGGCGAGCTCCTCGAGCGTGGTCGACCGGTGGTTGGCCAGCGGGTTGAGCTCGCTGACGATGACATGCGGCGGCAGCGAGGCGAGGGGCTCGAACGAGATGCCCGACTCGGCGACCAGCAGGTCATAGGTGATCGCCACGTCGATCTGCGCGGTGCGCAGCTTGTTGATCAGGCCTTCCTGATGGTCCTCGATCTGCGTGACCCGCGCCTGCGGATGCGCGCGCGCAAAGCCCTGGCAGAGTTCGGGAGCGACCATGGCGGCGAGCGTGGTGAGGCAGCCCACGCGCACGGGGCCGCGCACCGCGTTCTGCGCGCTGCCGGCGACGTCGTAGAGCGCCATCGCCTGATCGAGCAGGTCGCGGATTTCCTTGAGCACCTCGGCTCCGGCGGGGGTGACCGAAAGTCCCTGCGCATGGTGGCGCACGAACAGCGGCACCTTGAGTTCCGCCTCGACCTGCGTGATCGCCGAGGAGATCGACGAAGGCGAGACATGGATGCGGTTGGCGGCCTCCGCGATGCTGCCGAATTCCCCCGCGGCGACGCAGTATTCGAGCTGCCGGAAGGTCAGTCGCGTCAGCACGGTGCGCGGCCTGAGTCGGCACCCGCGCGCGTCCCATGCTCGCGAAATTCGCGTGCGTGACATGGGGCGTGGCGGGTCGTTGGAGTGCGCATGGGAGCTGGAATCATGGGCCGGTCGGGGACACAGGGACAGTGGAACAACGTGGGGATGGCACGGCAATAGGTCCTTCCCCGAAGGCCGACATTATTGAGCACGCACGGGTTCACGGAATCAATCTCCGTCCATCTGGTCCCTGAACCACTGCGAGACCGCACCGTCGCCGTCCGCGGGCGTGTCGATCCCCTTCACGTCATCCGACAATCCCGCCGATCTGGCGACGAAATCCAGCGGCTCGTCCCAGTTGAAGTGCTGGTGCACGGCGGCCGTCTGCGCATGGGGCGGAGACTGCGCGAACAGCTGGAAGGTGAGCCGGTGGCTCGCGTAGTCGGAGTTGAGCAGATCTCGCGCGTAGGCCAGCAGCTTGCGGCGGTCCTCGGATTTCCACTGTGGGCTGAGCGTGTAGAACTTGTCGAGCCACGGGCCGGTCTCGGCGTTCCGGAAGCTCGCGTAGTCGGGCGTCAGGCAGATCTGGCCGCCGCAGAGATCACGCACCGTGTTCATCATTTCATGCAGCTGGCTGGTCGCGAATGAGCGGCCGGTGAACAGCAGCGACTGGTTGGGCATCATCAGCCCGGCGGGGCTGCGCTCGGCCAGCGCGATGGCGGCGGTCAGGTGGGCATTGATGCCCTCGCGGTAGCAGGCGAGTTTCGAGAGCTTGTCCTGCACGGCCTGCAGCTTGTCCACGCCGGTCTGGCGCGTGTTGTGCAGCGCCGTGCCGATCAGCATGTCGGCGAGCTTGAGATTGCGCTGCACGAACGCGAACGCCGAGTAGCGGTGCAGCGTGCTCTGCATGAAGCGGGCCGCCTTGGTGTGGCGGTAGAAGAGCACGTTTTCCCACGGGATCAGCACGTCGTCGAAGACCACGATGGAGTCCACCTCGTCGAAGCGGTTGGACAGCGGATAGTCCTCGGCCGGCGCTCGGGTGGCGAAACCGGTGCGGCAGATGAAGCGCAGATTGGGTGCGCCCATGTCGCAGATGAAGCCGATGGCGTACTCGGAATGCTCCTCGTTGCCCCATTGCGCGAGCGCGGGCTTGGTGAAGGCCTGATTGGCGTAGGCGGCGGCCGTCTCGTACTTGGCGCCGCGCACGATCACGCCGGCGTCGGTCTCCTTGACGACGTGCAGCAGCACGTCGGGGTCCTGGGCCTGCGGCGGCTTGGAGCGGTTGCCGCGCGGATCGGTGTTGGCCGAAACGTGGAAAAGGTCGCCATGCACCACCTGATTGATGTGGGTGCGGATGTTGGCCGAGAAGCGCGGATCGAGCTCGCCCAGCACATCCTGCCCATCGAACAGCGACCACAATTCGCCGACCGTCTCGTCGCCCACGCGGGTGACCACGCCGCCGATGTCCTCGAGCAGCAGGTCGGTGGCGCGGCGCTTGTCCCACCAGTCCTGGCGCGTGAGCGGCAGCTTGTGGGCGATGCAGTGACGCTCGCCGTCGCCCTCGTCGTAGGTCAGCGTGTCGCGCAGCGCGGCCTCGTGCTGCATGTCGTACATGCGCGCGCGGATGTCCACCAGCGGCTTGAACATCGGATGCACGCTGACATCCTTGACCCGCTCGCCGTTCATCCACACGCGCCGACCGTCGCGGATCGAGTCGCGGTACTGGGTTCCTGTTCTGATCACTGCGTGCCTCTCGTGGTGCAAAAAAGCGATGACGGGCCGCGCTCTGCGAAACTGGCGCGACCCAGGCAAGGGCAGTCAAGCAAGGGCCGCCCCGCAGCGGGGACTGCGTCCCCCTGCCCGCATTGCGCAAGCAATGCAAGAGCGAGGGGAAGGCGCGAAGCGACTCAGGGGAGTGCTCAACGATTCACCCATTTCCCGTCCTTCACTTCATGGAGCTGCAGCTCCACGGGGATCTGCGTCTGGCCGTTGGCGTCGAAGGTCACCGTGCCGGTCACGCCGTCATAGCTGATCGCGCGGATCGCCTTGGCGACGGCGACCTTGTTCTTCGGGCCCGCGGACTTGAGCGACTGCAGCAGGATGCCGGTGGCGTCGTAGGCGTACTTGGTGTACGGGCTTTCGGAGTCCGCATACCCCTTGGCGGCGTAGGCCTTGCTCATGGCGTCGAGCTTGGGATTGAGCTGCGACTTGGGCGTGCCGACGATGGTGCCGTCCGCCGCCGCACCGGCGATCTGGATGAGCTGCGGATCGAACATGCCGCTGATGCCCAGCATCGGCTGCTTCATGCCGAGTTCTGCCATCTGCTTGCGCACGATGCCCGCCTCGGTGATCACGCCGCCGAAGTAGACGGCGTCGGGGTTCAGGCTCTTCACCTTGGTGAGGATGGAGCGGAAGTCGGTCGTGCCCACGGGGTAGCTTTCCTCGGCCACGACGCTGCCCTTTTCGGCCTTGAAGAACTGGCCGAAGGACGTGAGATTGGCGCGGCCGTAGTCGCTGGTGTCGGCAATGATGGCGATCTTCTTGGCACCGAGGCCCGTCGCCGCCCAGGTGGCCAGCGGCTTGTTCTCGTTGACCAGCGTGGGCGTCACGCGCGTGGTGTTGGCGAAGTTCTGCTCGGTGATCTTGGGGCCGATGGCGCCCCAGACGATGAAGGGCATCTGCACGCGGTTGAACACCGGCAGCGTGGCCAGCGCGACCGGGCTGTTCCAGTGGCCGATGGCGCCGACCATGTCGCGGTCGTTCACCAGCTTGAGCGCGGCGGACACGCCGGTCTGCGGATCGGAGGCATCGTCGAGCACCACACCTTCCACCTTGAACGGCACGCCGGGCGTGGCGTTCCACTGGTCGATGGCCAGCAGGAAGCCGTTCTTCGCACCCAGACCCTGCTGCGCGTTGCCGCCGCTCACGGGGCCGATGAAGCCAAGCTTCACGGTGGATTGGGCCAAGGCCGGTGCACACAGCAGCGCGGCGGCGGCGAGCGTCACGGCGGACGCGGCGAAGCGTCGGCGAGCGGACGAGGGAGCGGCGAAAGTCGAAGGAGCTTGCATGGTCAGTCTGTCCTGGTGAGTGGGTAAACGGGAAGGAAACGGAAGGAAGCGCAAAGGGCGGAACGTCCGGCGAGGCGTCCTCATGGTGGACCGCGCCGTGTGCCACCACAGGGAAATCCGAGGCCGGAGGCGGAGCCTTTCCTGCGTCGTGAAATCACTGTATCGCCGCATTGGCGGGCGCTGGTTCGCGTTTTCCGAACCAGCGCGTCAGCAAAAACGATGCAGGTTTTCGGCATTTCTTTGCTTAAATATTTTGCGTACGTGGAGACACACGAAACAACCGAATAGGAATCCGATCAATGCATGACGCGCTGTTCCAGCAACTCATCAACTGGCTGACCCTGGGCTGCATCTACAGCTTGCTTGCCCTGGGGTTCAGCCTGTTGTTTGGTGTGTTGCAGGTCATTCACTTTTCCCATGGCGATGTGGCCATGGTGGCCCCGTTCATCGCGCTCGCAGCCGTTCAGGCATTGGCGGCATCGATGGGCGGATCGGCAACCTGGGTGGTGCTTGCACTGGCCTGCCTGATCGCCATCGCGGCGGTGGGAGGGCTGGGCATCGCGCTCGACCGGCTGGTGATCAGCCGCTTCCGCGATGCGCCCGCGATGATGCCGCTGGTCGCCACCGTGGCGCTCGGCATCGTGATCCGCGAGCTGATCCGCCACCTCTACCCGCAGGGCAGCAACCCGCACGCGTTCCCCGCGATTGCGCAGGGCGCCATCGAGACGCCTTTCGGCTCGCTGCCGATGATCAGCGTTGTGTCGGTGCTGGTGTCGGTGGCGCTGGTCGCGCTGATGCTCTACGTGCTGCATCACACGCCGATGGGCATGCGCATCCGCGCCGTGTCGCAGGACCGCGAGACCGCACGCCTGTTCTCCATCGCTCCGGGTCCGGTGTTCCGCAACACCTTCTTCATCGCGTCGGCCGTCGGGGCGGTGGGCGGCATCTTTCTCGCGAGCTATGCGGGTGTCGTGCGCTTTGACTTCGGCGTGCAGGCCGGCCTCATCGGCTTCTCGGCCGCCGTGGTCGGCGGGCTCGGTCGCCTTGGCGGCGCCATCGTCGGCAGCCTGCTGATCGCGGCCATCGAGACCATCGTGCAGGGCTACGTGCCCAACGGCACTTCGTACCGCCTGGTGTTCGTCTTCGCGCTGGTGATCCTGGTGCTGATCTTCCGTCCCGCCGGTCTGTTCGGTGTGCAAAAAATGGAGAAGGTGTGATGCAGACTTCGACGACGATTTCCCCCTCGGCCGCGGCGCGCACCGCCGCCGCGCCGGACCGCATGGCCTCGTCGGCCATCGTGCTCGGCGTGTGCCTTGGCAGCGCGGTGCTGCTGCGCTTCTTTCTGCTGGCCGAGAGCTGGATCACCGTGCTGGTGCTGCTGGCCTGCTTCGCGGTCGCGCTGATCGCGGTGCAGAAGCGCCCTGCGGTGGAAGACCGCATCGTGGCCGCCTTCAGCCAGTGCAAGCCGCTGGCCGTGTGCCTCGGCATCGTGCTGGCGCTGGTGTTTCCCTGGGTGCTCAACGGTGACAGCTACGCGATGCACCTGATGATCATCGCCTGCCTCTACGCGGTGCTCGCGCTCGCGCTGAACTTCCAGCTCGGCAGCGCCAACATTCCGAACTTCGCGACCGGAGCGTCGTACGGCATCGGCGCCTACGCGTCGGCGCTGCTCGCGATCCACTTCGGCGTGAGCTTCTGGATCTGCCTCGTGGTGGCCGCCATCGTCGCGACGATCTTCGGCTTTCTGCTGGGCCTGCCATCGATGCGCACCCGTGACAGCTACCAGGCGCTGGTGACCATCGCCTTCGGCATCGTCGTGCACCAGTTGCTGATGAACTTCGAATGGACCGGCGGCGCGAATGGACTGGTGGGCATTCCGTCGCCCACGTTCTTCGGTCACTCGTTCAACGATCCGATCACGCTGTTCGGCCACAGCCTGCCTGGTCAGGCCAACTTCTACTACGTCGCGGTCGCGCTGCTGGGCATCGCCATCGTGTCGGCCCAGCGTCTGCACAGCTCGCGCGTCGGCCTCGCCTGGAACGCGCTGCGCGACGACGAGATCGCGGCGCGCGCCTGCGGCATCAACGTCACCTGGTTCAAGGTCAAGGCCTTCGCGGTGGACGCGTTTCTCGCGGGCTTCGCGGGTACCGTGTACGCGTTCTACGTGAGCTTCATCTCGCCCGACAACTTCACCTTCCTGGTCTCGGTGACCATCATGACGATGGTGATCGCGGGCGGCATGGACAACACGCTGGGCGTGATCGTCGGCGCGTTCCTGCTGACCATGCTGCCCGAGAAGCTGCGCGCGTTCTCCGACTACCGCATCCTGTTCTACGGCCTCGTCGTGATCGCCTTCCTGATCATCCGTCCACGCGGCATCTTCCCTCAGCGAGTGCGCAACCATGAGCATTGAATCGAACCACACGCAGACCGCTCAGGCGGCGAAAGCGACCGGTCCGCTGGTGCTGGAAGGGCGCGGGCTCACCATGCGCTTCGGCGGCCTCACGGCGGTGCAGGGCGTCGACATCCATCTGGCCACGGGCGAGGTGCTGGGCATCATCGGACCGAACGGCGCGGGCAAGTCCACGCTGCTCAATCTGCTGACCGGCATCTACGTGCCCACCGAGGGCGAGGTGCTGCTCGAGGGCAAGTCGCTCAAGGGCGTGCCGGCCTACGAGATCGCGGGTGCGGGCATCGCGCGCACCTTCCAGACCAGTCGCCTGTTCGGCAGCCTGAGCGTGCTCGACAACGTCATCATCGGCATGCACTCGCGCACGAAGTGCGGCGTGATCACCGCGCTGCTACGCCCCGGCAAATCCAAGGCCGAGATGAACCGCTGCGCGGAGCGCGCCTGCGAGCTGCTCAAGAGCGTGTCGCACGATCTCTTCGAGCGCCGCAACGTGCTCGCCAGCAGCCTGCCGCAGGCCGACCGCAGGCGTCTGGAGATCGCCCGCGCGCTCGCCACCGAGCCAAAGATCGTGCTGCTCGACGAACCTTCGAGCGGCATGGACGACCGCGACACCGACGCGCTGATCGCCGACATACAGCGGCTGCGCGAACAGAACCCGAAGCTCGGCTTCATCATCATCGAACACGACATGCGCCTCATCGCCACGCTGCCCAGCCGCGTGATGGTGCTGGACTACGGCCGCAAGATCGGCGACGACACCTTCGAAGTGGTGCGCCAGCTGCCGCGCGTGCAGGAAGCCTATCTGGGCAGAAAGGCAAGCAGCCACCATGCTTGAGATCGACTCCATCAGCACGCGCTACGGCGTGGTCAACATGCTCAACAAGGTATCGCTCAAGGTGCCCGAGCACAGCATCGTCTGCCTGCTCGGCCCCAACGGCGCGGGCAAGACGACGACCTTCAAGGCGATCGCCGGACTGCTGCCCGTCTACCACGGCGCGATCCGCATCATGGGCAAGGACCTCGCGCGCATGCGCACCGAGGAGCTTGCGGGGCTCGGCGTGGGCTTCGTGCCAGAGGGCCGTCGCCTGTTCCCTGAACTGACGGTGCAGGAGAACCTGCAGATCGGCTACGACGCGCTGCGTCCCAAGGAGAGCTTTCCCAAGGCGCTTGAGCGCGTCGTGGCGATGTTTCCGCGCGTGGGAGAACGCATCGCGCAGACGGCGGGCACGCTGTCCGGCGGCGAGCAGGCGATGGTCGCGCTCGGCCGCGTGCTCATGGGCAATCCGCGCCTCGTGGTGATGGACGAGCCCACGCTTGGCCTGTCGCCCAAGCTCATCGAGGAGTACTTCGAGACGGTGGAGCGCATCCACCAGCACGGCATCACAGTGCTGCTCATCGAGCAGAACGCCGAGGCCGCGCTGTCGATCGCGCACACCGGATATCTGCTGCTCAAGGGCCAGCTGGTGGCCTCGGGCACGGCCAAGGAGCTGCTCAACAACGACGTGGTCAAGCACCTGTACCTGTAGCCATACACGCCGCATTTCAACCGACTTTTCATCCGATTGATCCCCACCGCCAACGTCGGCAGACCGCCGATGCAGGACGGACTCACGCCCCATTTTTCTGAGAGTAGACGCCATGACAGCAGACATCCAAACAATCGATACGCTCGTGGTCGGTGCCGGACAGGCCGGAATCGCCGCCAGCGAACACCTGAGCCAACTCGGCGTTCCGCATCTGGTGCTGGAGCGCAACCGCATCGCCCAGGCCTGGCGCACCGGGCGCTGGGACTCGCTGGTCGCCAACGGCCCCGCGTGGCATGACCGCTTTCCGGGCATGGAGTTCAAGAGCGATGCGGACGGCTTTCCCGGCAAGGACGAGGTGGCCGACTACTTCGAGGACTACGTCCGGCAGATCAAGGCGCCCGTGCGCACCGGCGTCGAGGTGAAGAAGGTCACGCGCAATCAGGGTAGGCCGGGCTTCACCGTCGAGACCTCGGACGGCGTGATCCACGCCAACAGCGTGATCGCCGCGACCGGCCCGTTCCAGGTGCCGGTGATTCCGCCCATCGCGCCCAAGGACGAGCGCATCGAGCAGATCCATTCCGCTCAGTACTACAACCCCGAGCAGCTGCCCGCAGGCGCGGTGCTGGTGGTGGGCGCGGGTTCGTCGGGCGTGCAGATCGCCGACGAACTGCAGCGCGCGGGCCGAAAGGTGTTTCTCTCGGTCGGCGCGCACGACCGCCCGCCACGCGCCTACCGTGGCCGTGACTTCTGCTGGTGGCTTGGCGTGCTCGGCGAGTGGGACGCGGCCATCGCCAAGCCCGGACGCGAACACGTGACCATCGCCGTGAGCGGCGCACGCGGCGGCCACACGGTCGACTTCCGCGCGCTCGGCCACCAGGGCATCACGCTCGTCGGCCTGACGGAATCGTTTGCCGACGGCAAGGTGAAGTTCAAGGGCGATCTCGCGGAAAACATCGCCAACGGCGACGCGAACTATCTGGGCATGCTCGACGCGGCCGATGAATTCATCCAACGCAACGGCATCGACCTGCCCGAAGAACCCGAAGCCCGCAAGCGCCTGTCCGATCCCGAGTGCGTCACCCACCCGCTCAAGGAACTCGACCTCGCCGCAGCCGGCATCACCAGCATCATCTGGGCCACGGGCTACAAGACCGACTTCAGCTGGCTGCAGGTCAACACCTTCGACGCCACCGGCAAGCCGCAGCACCACCGCGGCGTGTCGAACGAACCCGGCGTCTACTTCCTCGGCCTCCCCTGGCTCTCGCGCCGCGGCTCGTCGTTCATCTGGGGCGTGTGGCACGACGCCAAGCATGTGGCCGACCACATCGCCAAGCAGCGCCGCTACACGGACTACCACGCGGCAGCGCAAAAGAAGAACAGCAGCAAGTAAAGGCCAACCACACAACGATCCACAACCTCGCCACAGCAGCCTCCGAAGCGCAAGCGAGTCCCGATCAACCACCACAACGACAAGGCAGCCCTTGAGGCGCGACGCGCAGACGCAGACAGTACTCATGTACGGCAAGGCTGCGCAACAAAGCATCAAGGGCTGTCTTGACGCCACCAAACGACCAACCATCGAAGCCGAAAGGCTTCGTAAAACCCGAGGTAGGAACAGATATGCCAACACATACACGCATTCGGATGTTCAACACGAAGGACACTTATCCGAACCAGAGCTTGGACAATGACCTGTGCCAGGCTGTCCGAGCAGGCAACACGGTCTACGTGCGCGGCCAGATCGGCACGGACTTCGAGGGCAACCTCGTCGGCTTAGGTGATCCGCAAAAGCAGGCCGAGCAGGCGATGA
The DNA here is from genome assembly GCF_015354245.1 of Diaphorobacter caeni. GTDB lineage: Bacteria > Pseudomonadota > Gammaproteobacteria > Burkholderiales > Burkholderiaceae_C > Diaphorobacter_A > Diaphorobacter_A caeni. Next base: position 806,099 of record NZ_JADKYZ010000002.1, on the reverse strand, counting down.
AAAACGTCAAGCAACTGCTCGAAGAGGCCGGAAGCGACCTCTCGCACATCGTCAAGACGACCACCTACATCATCGACCCGCGCTACCGCGAGCCGGTGTACCGCGAAGTGGGCAAGTGGCTCAAGGGCGTGTTCCCGATCTCGACGGGTCTGTGCATCTCGGCGCTCGGTCAGCCGCAGTGGCTCATGGAAATCGACGTCATCGCGGTCATCCCCGACGACTGGAAAAAATAGGCTGTCCCCCCTGAGTCGCTTCGCGCCTTCCCCCCGCTCTACGCATTGCGTTGCAATGCGGGCAGGGGGACGCAGCCAGCGCGGCGGGGCGGCCCTTGCGCGGCTGCTGCTGGCCTGGGCCGCGCCAGTTTTATGCGACCAGTCCTGAATCACTGAATCTGGAGATATTGGTATGACGTTCTCAATCGTTGGTCGTTGTGACCAGACCGGGCAACTCGGCGTTGCCATCAGCTCGTCGAGCATTGCCGTGGGCGCGCGCTGCCCGTGGGTGCGCGCGGGCGTGGGCGTGGTGTCCACGCAGAACGTCACGCTGCCGGGGCTGGGTCCGCGCGTGCTTGATCTGCTGGAGCAGGGTGCCGCGCCCGATGCGGCTTTGCAGCAGGCGCTCGACGACAAGAGCTGGCCGCAGTACCGGCAGGTGACGGTGGTCGATGCACAGGGCCGCACCGGCGTGTTCAGCGGCACCGAGGCGCTCGGCATCTTCACCAGCGCGATGGGCAAGCAATGCGTGGCCGCGGGCAACATGCTTGCGAGCAAGGGCGTGATCGAGGCCATGATTCCCGCGTTCGAGAACAGCGCGGGCAAGCCGCTCGCAGAGCGCCTGCTCATCGCGATGCAGGCCGCCATGGCGGCCGGTGGCGAGGCGGGTCCGGTGCATTCGGCGGCGCTCAAGATCGCGGGCGAGCATGTCTGGCCCATCGCCGATCTGCGCGTGGACTGGGCCGAGCACGACCCCATCGGCGAGCTGCAGAAGCTCTGGACCGCCTACCAGCCGCAGATGCAGGACTACCAGACGCGCGCGCTCAACCCCACGGCCGCGCCGAGCTACGGAGTGCCCGGCGATGAGTGACGCAGAAAAATACCGCGCCACCGACATGTCCAGCCGCGCGATGCTCGCGCAGCTCGTCGCGTTCCCCACGGTGAGCCGCAACTCGAATCTCGAGCTGATCGTCTTCATCCGCGACTACCTCGCGCAGCATGGCGTGAAGGCCGAGCTGTTCTACAACGCCGAGCGCAACAAGGCCAGCCTGTTCGCCACCATCGGACCGACCGACCGCGCGGGCATCGCGCTCTCGGGCCATACCGATGTGGTGCCGGTCGATGGGCAGGCGTGGACGGTCGACCCGTTCCAGCTGCTCGAGCGTGATGGCCGTCTCTACGGACGCGGCACGGCCGACATGAAAGGCTTCATCGCGAGCGTACTTGCGGCCGTTCCGGGCTTTACCCGTGCGCAGCTCAAGCAACCGGTGCATCTGGCCTTCTCGTATGACGAGGAGATCGGCTGTCTCGGCGTGCGCCCCATGCTGGCCGAGCTGGCCAAGCGCCCGATCAAGCCGCGCCTGTGCCTGATCGGCGAGCCCACGGAACTCAAGCCGGTGCTTGGCCACAAGGGCAAGCTCGCGATGCGCTGCTGCGTGAAGGGTGCGGCCTGCCATTCCGCCTATGCGCCGTATGGAGTGAACGCCATCGAATACGCCGCGCGCATGATCGGCAAGCTCGGCGACATCGGTGCGGAGCTGGCACAACCGGCGCTGCACGACGCGCGCTTCGACCCGCCGTATTCGACCGTGCAGACGGGTGTGATCAAGGGCGGACGCGCGCTCAACATCGTGCCCGCCGAATGCGAGTTCGACTTCGAAGTGCGTGCGCTGCCGGGCTACGACGCAGGCGAGGTAGTGAGCGCGCTGCAGACCTTCGCCACGGACGAACTGCTGCCCCGCATGCAGGCGGTGAAGCCGGACACCGGAATCGCGTTCGAGGAACTCAGCGCCTATCCCGGCCTAGTCACCCCGCAGGACAGCGATGCCGCCAAGCTGCTTGGCTGGCTCAGCGGATCGACGGACTTCGGCACCGTCGCCTACGGCACCGAGGGCGGGCTCTACATGCAGTCGGGCATCCCCTCGATCGTCTGCGGACCCGGCAGCATGGACCAGGGCCACAAGCCGGACGAGTTCGTCAGCGTCGCTCAGCTGGAGGGCTGCGACGCGATGCTGGCACGCCTCACTCAGCATCTGGAAAACGCGAGCACATAACGATCACTATGCGCAATTGCTGAAATTCGCGCTGGGGAAAACCAGAGGTTCAGCATTTTGCAATAGCCCATTCCGTGCCATGGGAAACACAATGGGTCTCTTCCAAAAGGAGACCCATCTCATGGCTGCGAACGTTGCCGATCAGGAGCCCGATCTGCCGCTGGCGGGCGTGCGCGTGCTGGACCTCTCGCGCGTGTTTGCAGGCCCGCTGTGCGGGCAGGTGCTGGCCGACTTCGGCGCGGAGGTCATCAAGGTCGAGCATCCCGGGCGCGGCGACGACACGCGCGACTGGGGCATGCGCATCGGCAAGACCGAGACCACTTACTACAACAGCATGAACCGCAACAAGCGTTCGGTCACGCTGGACCTGCAGACGCCCGAGGCCATCGCCATCATCCACGATCTGCTGCGGCAGTCGGACGTGGTGATCCACAACTTCAAGGCGGGTGGCGCGGAGAAGCTCGGGCTCGGCTACGAGCAGCTCAAGGCGATCAAGCCCGACGTCGTCTACGTGGCCGTCGCGGGCTACGACAGCAGCGGGCCGGAGGCGCAGCGGCCGGGCTACGACCTGGTGATCCAGGGCGAGGCGGGCCTGATGGCGCTGAACGGCGAGAAGGAGCAGCCGCCGCTCAAGTTCGGCGTGGCGGTGGTCGACCTCATGACCGGCATGACGGCCGCGCAGGCCGTGCTCGCGGCGCTGTTCAAGCGGGAGCGCACGGGGCAGGGCCGCTTCATCGAGATGGCGCTCTACGACTGCGGCGTCATGATCACGGGGTACTACGGGCTCGACGCGCTCGAGCTCGGTCACGACCCCGAGCGCTACGGCAATGCGCATCCGTCCATCGTGCCCTACGGCATGTACGAGGCGGCGGACGGGCCGCTGATCATCACGGTCGGCACGAATGCGCAGTTCGAGAAATTCTGCCGCGTGGTGCTCGAGCGTCCCGACATCGTCGATGACGAGCGCTTCGCCAGCAACGTCAACCGCGCCAAGAACCGGCTCGCGCTCACGCCGATGCTCAAGGAGCTGATCCGTGCGATCAAGCGCGATGTGCTGCTCGATCGCTTGCGCAAGGCGGGCATTCCCTGCGGCGAGGTGCTGGGCCTGCACGAGGCGCTGCACAGCGAACGCACGCGGCGCAGCGGGCTGGTGCAGGACATGCCGCATCCGGTGGTCGGCACAACACCAGTGTTTGCGCCGCCAGTGCGCATGAACGGGCAGCGCCTGCCGATCCGCAGCGCGCCGCCCACGCTCGGCGAGGGCACGCGCGAAGTGCTGCGTGGTCTGCTCTCGCTGAGCGACGAACGGCTCGCGGAGCTGCGCGACAAGGGCGTGCTGACGCTGCCCGAGTGAGTGTTCCGGATCTTTCCCTGTTTTTCTGTCAGTCCGTGTTCCGCATAGTCCGTGTTCCGCATTCTCTGTGTGATGGCGCCGCTGCCGAGTGCAGCCTGCCGATTGAATGATTCAAGGAGACGAGCGAATGAGCTTCAATGACGTGTCGATGATCCAGCGCCGCACCCTGCTGCAGGGCGCGGCGGCATTTGCCGGTGTCCATCTGGTGTCGGGCGCGCAGGCGCAGACGGGCCGGGACCACTGGCCCAGCAAGCCGATCAGGCTCATCGTGCCGTACAACGCGGGCGGCGCGACCGACATTCTCGCGCGTGCGTTCGGCGAGGGGCTGTCCAAGCGCGTGGGCCAGCCGGTGGTGGTCGACAACCGGCCCGGCGCGTCGGGCATCGTCGGCACGGACGCGGTGGCCAAGGCCGTGCCTGACGGCCACACGCTGCTGATGTCGCTGAGCTCGTCGATGCTGGTCAACCAGTATCTCTATTCCAAGCTGCCGTATCACCCGATCAAGGACCTTGCACTGGTCTCGCAGGTGAGCACCGCGCCGGTCGTGCTCGCGGTGCATCCGTCGGTGCCGGTCAAGAACATGAAGGAACTGCTGGCGTACGCCAAGGCGCATCGCGGCCAGATGAGCTACGGCTCCTACGGCGTGGGTTCGTACGCGCATCTGGCGGGCGCCTACATCAGCAAGATCACCAACTCCGACATGAACCACGCGGCCTACAAGGGCGAGAGCCAGGCGATCCAGGAGCTCATCAGCGGGCAGTACCAGTTCGGTTTTCTGAGCGCGCAGAACGTCAAGCCGCATGCCGATACGGGACGCATCAAGGCGATTGCGGTGACGGGCCGCCAGCGCATGGTGGTGATGCCCGACGTGCCCACGATCCATGAGCAGGGCGTGCTCGATGATGCGTTCTCGCTGGTCGGCTGGATCGCGATGGGCGCGCCTGCTGGCGTGCCGCGCGACATCATCGCGCAGCTCTACGCGCATCTGCTCGAGGTCGCCAAGGACCCCAAGGTGCAGGAGCGCATCACGGGCGCGGGCTTCGCGCCGCTGATGAGCTCGCCCGAGCAGTTCCGCGAGAACTACCAGCGCGACATGCCGGTCTGGAAGGCGCTGGTGGAGACGGCAGGGGCCAGGCTCGACTGAAATCTGTTTTTGGAAAGAAGGACAACACGCATGAAGACGCGCATCACCGAACTCTTTGGCATCGAGCATCCCATCATCCAGGGTGGCATGCACTACGTGGGGTTTGCCGAGCTGGCCTCGGCGGTTTCCAACGCGGGTGGGCTTGGCATCATCACCGGGCTCACGCAGCGCACGCCGGAACTGCTCGCCAACGAAATCGCACGCTGCCGCGAGATGACGAGCAAGCCTTTCGGCGTGAACCTGAGCTTTCTTCCGGCGGTGAATCCGCCTGACTACGCGGGCTACATCCGCGCCATCATCGACGGCGGCGTGAAGGTCGTCGAGACGGCGGGCAACAACCCGCAGAAGTGGCTGCCGATGATGAAGGACGCGGGCATCAAGGTGATCCACAAATGCACGTCGGTGCGCCATGCGCTCAAGGCCGAATCCATCGGCTGCGACGCGATCAGCGTGGACGGCTTCGAGTGCGGCGGGCATCCCGGCGAGGACGACGTGCCCAACTTCATCCTGCTGCCGCGCGCGGCCGAGGAGCTGAAGATTCCCTTCGTCGCATCGGGCGGCATGGCCGACGGGCGCTCGCTCGTGGCCGCCCTGGCGCTCGGCGCGGACGGCATGAACATGGGCACGCGCTTCATGGCGACGGTGGAAGCGCCGATCCACGACAACGTGAAGCAGGCCATCGTGCAGGCGAGCGAGCTGGACACGCGCATCGTCATGCGACCGCTGCGCAACACCGAGCGCGTGTTCGCCAACGCCGCCACCGAAGAGGTGCTGCGCAAGGAGCGCGAACTCGGCAGCCGCATCCGCTTCGAAGACATCGCGCCCGAGCTGGCCGGTGCCTATCCGCGCATCATGCAGCAGGGCGACATGCAAAGCGGCGTCTGGTCCTGCGGCATGGTCGTCGGCCTGATCCACGATGTGCCGACCGTGCAGCAGCTCATCGACCGCATCATGGGCGAGGCCCACGCACTCATCGACCAGCGGCTCGCTGGCATCTCCGCCGCCTGATGCGCGACATCCATCTCTCTCCCATGACCACCACGTCCCATCCGCTTGCCGCAGCGCCGTTCCACTCCGTCTCCGACCTCCTGCGCCTGCACGCCCAGACGCGGCCCGGGCATCCCGCGCTGCGCGACGAAACCGAGGCGCTGAGCTACGGCGAGCTGGACGCGCTGGTGGACCGCATCTCCGCGTCGTTGCAGCGCGACGGCGTGTGCAGGGGCGATGTGGTGGGCATCTGCGCGCTGAACTCGGTGCGCTGCGGCGCGGTGTTTCTTGGTGCGTTGCGAGCCGGTGCGGCAGTGGCTCCGCTCGCACCTTCATCGACCAGCGACACGCTTGCCGCCATGCTGCGCGACTCCGGCGCCAGGCTGTGGTTCGCGGATGCGTCGGCCGATGTCTCCGCGCTCGACTCCAGTCTGTCGTGCATCTCGCTGGACGGCATCGCGCACGGACGTATGTTCGATCCCTGGCTGGTTGCGGCGGGCAGCAAGCCGCAGCATGTCGACGTGGTGCCCAGCGACGCGTTCAACATCATCTACTCATCGGGCACCACCGGCACGCCCAAGGGCATCGTGCAGTCGCACGGCATGAGGTGGGCGCATGTGCAGCGCGGCGCAGCCAACGGCTACGGGCCCGAGTCGGTCACGCTGCTCGCGACGCCGCTGTACTCCAACACCACGCTGGTGATCTTCATTCCCTCGCTCGCCTACGGTGGCAGCGTGGTGCTCATGAAGAAATTCGACGCGGCGCGCTATCTGCGTCTGGCCGAACAGCAGCGCGTGACGCACGCCATTCTCGTGCCGGTGCAGTACCAGCGCATCATGGCGCTGGCCGACTTCGACGCGCATGATCTTTCCGCGTTCCGCTTCAAGTTCTGCACCAGCGCGCCGTTCCGTGCCGACCTCAAGGCCGACGTGCTGGCGCGCTGGCCCGGTACGCTCACCGAGTACTACGGCATGACCGAAGGCGGCGGCACCTGCATCCTCGATGCGCACCTTTTTCCGCACAAGCTGCACACCGTCGGCCGGCCGGCCGCCAACAGCGACATCCGCCTGATCGACGAAGCGGGAAACGAGGTGCCGCAGGGCGAAATCGGCGAGGTCGTCGGCCACTCCACCGGCATGATGACCGGCTACCACGGCCAACCCGAGAAGACGCGCGAGGCCGAATGGTTCGATCCGACGGGCAAGCGATTCATCCGCACGGGTGATGTCGGGCGATTCGATGAGGACGGATTTCTGACGCTGATGGATCGCCGCAAGGACATGATCATCAGCGGCGGCTTCAACATCTACCCGAGCGACCTTGAGGCGCAGATGCGTGCGCACCCTGCGGTCGAGGACGTGGCTGTGGTGGGTGTCGCTTCGCAGCTGTGGGGCGAAACCCCGGTGGCCTACGTCGTGCGGCGCAAGGGCGCGCTGGATACGGCCGACGAGATCAGGCAGTGGTTCAACGCGATGGCGGGAAAGACCCAGCGCCTGGCCGATCTGGTGCTGGTCGACGAGCTGCCGCGCAGCGCTATCGGCAAGGTGCTAAAGCGCGATCTGCGCGAGGCTTACGCGGCGTCGGCCAAGCCGAGCATCTGACGCGCCAAGGACTCGCCGACCTTGATGCCGTCCACGCCCGCCGACAGAATGCCGCCCGCGTAACCGGCTCCTTCACCCGCAGGATAGAGGCCCTGCGTGTTCAGGCTCTGGAAGTCGGCTCCACGGCCGATGCGCAGCGGCGCGGAGGTGCGCGTCTCCACGCCGGTCATCACCGCGTCGGCCATGTCGTAGCCACGGATCTTGCGGCCGAACACCGGCAGCGCCTCGCGCATCGCCTCGGTGGCAAACGCGGGGAGGGCCTTGTCGATGCTGGTCAGGTGCACACCAGGCTTGTATGAGGGCTGCACGTCGCCGAATGCGGTGGAGTCGCGTCTGGCCAGAAAATCTCCCACGAGCTGACCCGGCGCGCTGTAGTTGCTGCCGCCCACCACGTAGGCATTCGATTCGAGCTGGCGCTGCAGCACGATGCCCGCGAGCGGATGCGTCGTGCCCGTCTGGTAGTTCTCGACGCCGTAGCTCTTGCCGAGATGCTGCTCGAACGAGGCCACGTCGCTCGGAAAATCGCTTTCATCCACGGCCACCACCATGCCCGCGTTCGCATTGCGCTCGTTGCGCGAATACTGGCTCATGCCGTTGGTCACCACGCGCTCCGGCTCGCTCGTTGCAGCGACCACGGTGCCGCCTGGGCACATGCAGAAGCTGTAGACCGCGCGGCCGTTCTTCGCGTGATGGACCAGCTTGTAATCGGCAGCGCCAAGCAGCGGATGGCCCGCATGCTTGCCCCAGCGTGCACGGTCGATCACGCTTTGCGGATGCTCGATGCGCACGCCGATGGAAAACGGCTTGGCCTCCATCGCCACACCGCGCTCGTAGAGCATCGCGAACGTGTCGCGCGAGCTGTGGCCAAGCGCCATCACCACCTGCGTGGCGGGCAGCGGTTGCTCTTTGCCGGTGGCCAGATTGACCACCGTGAGCCCGGTGACGCGGCGCGTGCCGTCGGCATCCGTCTGCACCTGCACATCGCTCACGCGTTGCCCGAAACGCACTTCGCCACCCATCGCGATGATCTGCTCGCGCAGCGTCTCCACGACCTTCACGAGCTTGAACGTGCCGATGTGCGGATGTGCGGTGTACAGGATTTCAGCGGGCGCACCGGCCTGCACGAACTCCTCCATCACCTTGCGGCCCAGGTGGCGCGGATCCTTGATCTGGCTGTAGAGCTTGCCGTCCGAGAACGTGCCCGCGCCGCCTTCGCCGAACTGCACGTTCGACTCGGGCGTCAGCACGCGCTTGCGCCACAGGCCCCAGGTGTCCTTGGTGCGCTGGCGCACCTCGCGACCGCGCTCCAGCACGATGGGCTTGAATCCCATCTGCGCCAGCACCAGCGCGGCAAAGATCCCGCAGGGCCCGAAGCCGATGACGACCGGGCGCTCCGCCAGGTCGTGAGGGGCCTGCCCCACCGGCTTCCACGCCATGTCCGGCGTGGCGTTGACATGCGGATTCTTCTCGTGCGCCGCGAGCAGCGCGGCCTCCTGCGCCGCGTCGGCCAGCGTCACGTCGACGATGTACACCGCCATCAACTCGACCTTGCGCGCGTCGAAGCTGCGCTTGTGCACATGCAGGGAGGCGAGGGCGCTTGCGTCGATGGCCAGCGTCTGCGCGATCTGTGCGCGCAGGGCGGCCTCGGGATGGGTGTCGGCGTCGAATTCGCCCGCTGGCAACGCGGAAAGCGGCAGCTTGATTTCGGAGATGCGGAGCATGTGGGGCTGGCCCGTGGTGATCGGGCGAGAGCAGTTCAATCAGGGGACGAAATCATAGCGAAACGCCATGTCCCTTGCCGGCAGTCCAGCTCCGCAGGGGCCCGTTTGTGCTCAGAGATCCGGAGGCTCACCCTTTGCCAGCAGTGCGTTGGCCCATTTCTCGAGCGCCGGACGCGTGCGCTCCAGATAGTCCTGTGGACGGAAGGCGCGCTTGAATCCGGGCTCTTCCACTCCGACCAGATTGCCGCCGTGCGGATACCAGTAGAACCCCCAAAAGAGAAGCCATCGCACGTCGAGCACGAAGCTTTCCTTCGGAATGTCCGCATCGTTGAAGTCCCGCCGCAGCATGTAGGCATTCATGCCCGGCGAGCGAGCACGATGCAGATCCGTCAACCACGGACGCGGATTGATGAAGAACTGCGCACCGCCCATGGTGAACGGCTCCTGCAGCGCCAGCTTCCGGTTGGCCACCACGCCGGGGTGGTCGTCGCGGATCAGCGGGTTCGCGCCTTCGGTCAGCAGGCGCATCACCATCAGCGTTCGGGTATCGATGTCGTAGTCGAAATCGGCACCGCCATGGATCGCCTTGAAGCTGCCGTTGGGCCGCTGCTCGATGCCGGTGAACGACGCCTTGCGCACCGGGCCGACAAAGGCCTTCCAGGCCAGAAAGAGGGCGTAGGCTTTGTCGGGTGACATGTTGGAGGGCTTCGGCGTTTGGGGATTCCAAGGAGCCCACGGCGTGGAGTGCGGAGAGGCGGCAGCGCTGCAGCCTGCCGTCGTCAGCGCTGTCAGAGCCAGCAGGCAGCGCAGGTGTTCGCGTCGAGTGGTGAGTGAAGACATGGTGGTCTGGTCAGCAGCACGAGCCGGTGTGCGGTGCACGATTGAACGCGCGGGTTGGGGTGCCACGCTGTGCGGCATCGATATGGTGAGCCCTCTCGATCCAGTCACGCTGACCGAGTGTTTTTAATTGATGAATGGGATCAATGCATCAACATGATAGCCAATGCTTTTCCGCTGTTGCTGTCAATTTGATGTCGTGAAGAAGGTTCGGATGGAATGGCTCGCAAACGTGCAAGGCATGAGTGCCGGGCATGAAAAAGCCCCACCACGGCACGCGACCGCAGTTCGGGGCTGGGGTATCCACGGCAGGTGGGCAGTGGATATGCAGGACGACGAGCTCAGCTCGGCAGGAATCCATCCACCGACAGATAGCGTTCGCCCGTGTCGTAGTTGAAGCCCAGCACGCGCGCGCCTGCGGGCAGTTCGGGCAGTTTCTGGGCGATGGCGGCGAGTGTGGCGCCGGAGGAGATGCCGACCAGCATGCCTTCTTCGCGCGCCGAGCGGCGGGCGTATTCGCGGGCGGGTTCGGCGTCGACCTGGATCACGCCGTCGAGCAGCGTGGTGTCGAGGTTCTTGGGGATGAAGCCCGCGCCGATGCCCTGGATCGGGTGCGGTGCGGGCTGGCCGCCGGAGATCACGGGCGAGGCCACGGGCTCGACGGCGAAGACCTTGAGGCTCGGGAACTTGGCCTTGAGCACGCGCGCGACGCCCGTCAGGTGGCCGCCAGTGCCCACGCCGGTGATCAGCGCGTCGATGCCGTCAGGGAAATCGGCGAGGATTTCCTGAGCCGTCGTGCGCACGTGCACGTCGATGTTGGCGGGGTTCTCGAACTGCTGTGGAATCCATGCGCCGGGGGTCGATGCGGCCAGTTCCTGCGCGCGGGCGATCGCGCCCTTCATGCCCTTTTCCTTGGGCGTCAGATCAAAGCTTGCTCCGTAGGCCAGCATCAGGCGGCGGCGTTCGATGGACATGCTCTCGGGCATCACGAGGATCAGCTTGTAGCCCTTGACGGCGGCGACCAGCGCGAGGCCGATGCCGGTGTTGCCCGAGGTCGGCTCGATGATCGTGCCACCCGGCTTGAGCGTGCCGCGCTGCTCGGCGTCCTCTACCATCGCCAGCGCGATGCGGTCCTTGATCGAGCCGCCGGGATTGCCGCGCTCGGCCTTCACCCAGACATTGGCACCAGCGCCGAACAGACGGTTGATCTTCACGGCGGGCGTATTGCCGATGGTCTGCAGGATGTTGTCGTATTTCATGAAAGAAGTCTCCAGCTACAGGGGATGAATCGGAACGGGATGAAAACGAGAAAGAAAACGGGAAAGAAAACGGGAAAGGACGCCGGACAAGAGTCTGGCTGAAAGCAACCAGTCCATTGTGGCGCAGTTGTTAGTACTTTTCGCGATATGGATATGCAGGTTTTGCTGCGGTTGGGAATATGCAAGCAGGTCGCTGGGGCGGGTTGCGAGGTGTCTTGAGGTAAGTCAAGTGATGTCGGGCATGGAGTTCCGACAATCGTTAGTAAGAAAAAGTGTCTCACGTCTTACGTCATACATAACTCACACGCTGCCGGACTTCGAGGACCTTCGTCGTCGTCAACCTCTTTCGACAGCGCACAACGATGGATCAAGCATGGAACTGTTCGACTTCAACATCATCGCGGGGAGCGTGGCCATGTTGCTGCTGGTGGGAGGCTACGCGATGCGTGAACGCAAGGGAGCGGACGTCTGCATGGTCATCGGCGTGTTCGGACTGGTGGTGCTGATTCTCAACACCATCGTGGCTGCGGCCAGTTGAGGCCGGGGCGTCCCGGCAGGAGCGGATGGGAACGAATTCCCCGCCCCCTCACTCCTCCGTGCTGGAGTTCCAGAACGCCTGGAGGACGCCGGGCAAGGCCTCAATCTGCTTGACGACACCGTCGAGCTCATCCGCGTCCACGGACGTTGCGTGCAGCACGACCTCGATCTCCGTGTCGCTCGGCCCGAACGCATGTTTTTCCACTGAGCGCGCCGGGTAGGTCGCGGCATCGAGCAACTCGAGCATCCGTTCGCGCACCGCCGCCTGAACGCTGCTCGTGCAGATCGCGTAGACGTAGTAGATCGCCTCGCCCGCTTCTTCGTTCACGGGGCGGCGGTTGATGGTGTTGACCACCGGGCGCAGCAGGGTGTTGGAGGCGAGCACGAACAGGGTCGCCATGAAGGCCTCGAGAATCATGCTCGCGCCGCAGCAGGCACCCACGGCGGCGGACCCCCACAGAGTGGCGGCGGTGTTCAGGCCGGTGACGGTGGCGCCTTCCTTCATGATCGATCCGGCGCCGAGAAAGCCCACGCCCGAGACCACGTAGGCGATCACGCGCGTGGCGCCGTCCGCGTCGCTCAGCCGCATGGCCAGATCCACGAACACCGCCGCGCCGACCGCCACCAGCGTGTTGGTGCGCAGGCCCGCCGTGCGTTGGCGGATCTGGCGTTCGAGGCCGATGACGCTGCCGAAGATGAAGGCGAAGAACAGGCTGACCAGCGTGTTGAGCGCTGCTTGCGCATTGAGGTTGTGGAGAGCTTGCATGCGATGCGCGGTCCTGATGTGGTTGTCTTGGTGCGTGCTGCGCGCTTTGTTGTCACCAGCCTCGGCGCTTCATGTGAAAGCGCCCGAGCAGCGTCGTCACGACAGCGTAGCAGAGCCATATGACGATGAACCACTCTGGATCTTGCGCGCTCCAGGGCCGTGGCGGGTTCGCGAGTTCGCCGTCCACGCCTTGGCAATTGCTGAGTTTGCGCTCAGGACGCTGCGGGGGCGTGACGGGCCAGCGTCTCAGCGCGCACGGCGCGACTGGGTCGCAAGAAAGCTGCGGATGCGGTGCGTGGGCCAGCGGGTGAGAGTGTCGAGCTCGCGCAGCTGGTCCTGCAGCGGCTGGGAGGGCGATGCGGTCGATGCGGCGGCGCTGCTCGTCTCTGTGGTGCAGCTGCGGTTGCGAGACGTCATGCGGGCGGTGCGAAAGAAAAAGGTCTTCATGGCGTTCTCCTTCGGTGAGGCAAGAATGAAGAAGGGCCACGCGGAAACGGTACGCGTCAAACGCTCCGGCGTCGATCGACTCCGAAGTGCTTCCATGATTCGAAAGGTGGGCGCAGGAGAGGCCGACACGCATGTCGAGCCTGAGGCGAGCGCTCAGTCGCGCCGCAATGCATTGAACGGTTCTGGTGCCGGTGACCGGCTCCCGTTCAAGCGGGGAGTCCAGTCAGTCGGCCAGCAACGCTGCCATTGCGGCGCGCGATAAATCACTGGTTGAACTGGCACTGTCCACGTGGGGACTCCTGAAATGGCGATCCTTCAATTATCGCCTTTGGGTGATATATCGGTCAATCGCTGTCGGGATTTCACGGTTGACGGCTGGCTGCTGGCTTTCCGGTCAAGCCCCAGACGATCAGCGCCTGCGCGCCGAAGTAGGCGATCAGCACCCAGAACAGCGCATAGGGAACCGGCTGCACGAAGCGGTCCAGCGCGAGGATGGCGTCGCTCAGCATGAACAGGCTCGCGCCGAGCGCCACCTGCAGCGCGTTGGCCGACCGCATGACGCGCCAGCGGCCCCAGGCCTGCGCGGTCATCAGCGCGATGACGGCGACGTAGACCGCGACGGGGATGCGCAGATCGGCGGGCAGGCCGCCGGTCCAGAGGAAGGCGTACATGCCCGCGCCGAGCAGCAGCGCTATGACGAGCGCGCGGCGGTCGGCGAACCAGGGCATGCCGCGCTTCATCACCACGATGTAGCACAGGTGGGCGAGCAGAAAGCTCACGAGGCCGGGCACGAACATGCCGCTGGCGGGCAGCATCAGACAGACGTCGCCGATGAAGGACCACTGCAGTGCCAGCAGCATCCAGCGCAGCGAGTACGGGTGGGTGCGGCCCTTGCTGTCCACGGGGGCGTGGCGCTGCGCGCTGAACACCTGCGCGCAGGCCAGCAGCATGGCGGCCGGCTTGAAGACCATGTGCCACTCCATCAGCCCGAGTGCGCCGGTGGCGGCCGCGAGCACGCCGGCGTCGAGCATCAGCGCGAGCCACACGCTGATGCGGCCCTGGAGCACGGCACCGAGGGTCCATTGCGCGGCGCTGATGGAGGCGAACCAGATGAGGTTGTGCGCGAGCGGGGCCTGGTCGGCGTTCCAGAGAAACAGCGCCGCTGCGGTCATCAGCGCGACGAACTGCATCGCCGCAAAGCCTCTGGCGGCGCGGCTCAGGGGCGGATCGAACAGTACGCGGTGCTCGTCGAGCACGAAGGCCGGTCTGGGAAATCGCTCGGCCACGTCGGCGGGGCGCCAGCCCGGCGGCTTGAGCCAGACGCGCAGCTTGTCACTCAGGCTGCGCGCGTGCCAGCTGTCGTGCGCGAGCTGGTTGTAGATGGAGAGGTTGGCCCAGAGCGGGTCCCAGCTCTTGAGCAGGCCGCGCGTGCCGTAGACGCAGGGTTCGCGGTCGTCTTCCTGCTTGAAGGTGCCGAAGAGTCGGTCCCAGAGGATGAGGATGCCGCCGTAGTTCTTGTCGATGTACTGGTCGTTGACGGCGTGGTGCACGCGGTGGTTGCTGGGCGCGCAGAACCAGCGGTCGAACCAGCCGAGGCGGCGCACCTGCTCGGTGTGCACCCAGAACTGGTAGAGCAGATCGATGAGGCCGACGACGACGAACACGAGCGGCGGCACGCCGACCAGGGCCATCGGCAGATAGAACAGCCACGACAGCAGCGCATAGGTGCTGGGCTGGCGCAGGGCGGTCGACAGGTTGTACTGCTGGCTCTGGTGGTGCACCACATGCGCGGCCCAGAGCACGCCCACCTCGTGGCCCATGCGGTGGTTCCAGTAGTAGAGAAAATCGTAGAGCACGAGCGCAATCAGCCAGCCGGGCACGCTGAGCCAGAACGCGTCCGCGCGCACCAGCGCCACATGCTCGAACACGGCGGTGTAGATGCCCACGGTGAGCAGCTTGGTGAAGACCGCGCTGGTCTGACTCATGAGTCCGAGGCTCATCGAGCTGAACGCGTCGGCCAGCCGGTACTTGTATTTCTGTCGGCGCATGCTGACCAGCCATTCGACGGCGATCAGCAAAAAGAACACCGGCGTGGCGATGACGATGACCTGGCTGGGAGAGAGCATGGCGGAGATTGTCTGCGGCGCCGACGGGGCCGCTACTGGCGTCTACCCTGAATCGCCATGTGGCGCCGATGCACAAGTTCACAAACTCCCGGCAGGGCTTCGCCAGATTGACATCGGGACTTTGGTATAAATCTGGCAAGACTAATACTTGTTCGCTATCACAGGCGGGATGGAGAAGGCAGCACGTGCTAACCAGCGAAGCAGAAGTTTTGGGGCTGTCCCCGGATGCTTCCTCAACCAAGGCCGCGCAGGGCCTGAAGTCTCCCGGCAAATGGCCGACCCTCGGCAGCGATGAGGCGGCAGTCTGGGGCGAGTGTCAGGGCAGCGGCAGCAAGCCCTATCAGACGCAGGTCGATCTGAGCGGTCCCTCGTTCAAATGCAGTTGCCCGAGCCGCAAGTTCCCGTGCAAGCATGGGCTGGCGCTGCTGCTCCTGCGTACGGCAGGGCAGGTGGCTGCTTCCGACACGCGCCCGCTCTGGGTCAGCGAATGGCTCGACTCGCGCCGTGACCGCGCCGAGAAGAAGGAGGCCAAGGCCGCCGCAGTGGCCGCCGCGCCGCCCGACCCAGAGGCCTCCGCCAAGCGTGAAGCCAAACGCTGGAGCCGCGTGGACGGCGGTCTGGCCGAACTCTCGCTGTGGATGCAGGACATGCTGCGCCAAGGGCTGGCCTCGCAGCAGCTTGACGACGCAAGCACCCATCAGGCGTGGCGGAACATGGCCGCGCGGCTGGTGGATGCACAGGCGCCCGGCATGGCCGCGCGCGTCACCCAGCTGTACGACGTGGCGAGCGCGCGTGGCGACTGGCCGGCCGTGCTGCTCAGCCATCTGGGTCAGTGGCAGCTGCTGCTCGACGCCGCGGCGCGCCGCGATCAGCTGCCGCCCGCGATGCTCGACGATGTGATGGGCGCGCTCGGTTTCAATCAGGACAAGGCCGAACTGCTGGCCACCTCGCCCGCCGTGGCGGACACCTGGCGGGTGCTGGGCGGCTGCCAGATCGAGGGGCAGGGCCGACTCGTGGAGCGGCGCATGTGGCTGCTCGGCGAGCGGACGCGGCGCATCGCGCTGCTGCAGGACTACGCGCACGGCGGCCGTGGCTATGAGCGCGCATGGCTGGTGGGGCGCAGCTACGCGGCGAGTCTGCATTTCTATCCGGGCGGCGCGCCGATGCGTGCCATCGCCGCAGATGCGAGCAGCCTGCTCGACGAGCAGGGCGACGCGTCGCCGTCGTTGCTCGCGCACAGCCAGGCGCAGCGGAGCTGGCGAGATCTGGCGGAGCGGCTTGCGGGCAATCCGTTTCAGCCGCTGCAGCCGCTGATGCTGCAGGGCGTGCATCTGCATCGCGCCGAGGGCGCTGGCTGGCAGGCGGTGGTGACCGATGCCGCTCACGAAGGCACTGACGGCGAGCAGCGCGTGCTGCAGCTCGATCTGCCGGATGAACAGGCGTGGAGCCTGCTTGCGGCGAGCGGCGGACATCCGGTGCTGGCGATGGGCGAGTGGAGCGATGAGCGCTGGCGCTTGCTCAGCGCGTGGAGCTTGGTGGGCGACGACGGGGCGCAGCTCATCTGGGCGCTTTCGGGAGAGGTGCAATGAGCGGATCAACGGGTGGATTGACGGGCGGTGCGCCCATGAATTCTTCGCTTTGGCAGGGGCTGATGCAGCAGGCGCTGGTCGGCACGCAGCGAATGGACGCGGTCGATGATGCGCAGTGGCCCATCGCGCTGCAGGCGCTGGTGCGCGACGCGAATGCCGCGCTGCCGTCGGCAGGTGATGCGCACGCGGGCTCGATCAAGCTGTTGCGTGCGGCGGGTGCGGCTGCCCTGTGGCAGCGCGCGGGCCATGTGCCGGCTGCCGTCGATCCGCCGCTGGCCCTGTCCGCCGCGCCCGATGACGTGCAGCCGATGCCGACCGACGAGGCGGTGATGCGCGCGCTCAACGCCGCCTTGCGCGACGGGCCTGAAAGCCTGATCCGCCAGAGCTGGCATGTGCTTGCGCGCGCCGGGATGCGGCTGCCGCAGCAGACGCTGCCGACGGCGCTCGACGCGGGCGCGCGCAACTCGGCGCTGCGAGCGGATCTGCTTGGCGTGCTGGGCGCGCGCGGCCTGTGGCTGGCGCAGCTCAATCCCGCGTGGAAGTACGCGGTGGGCACCGATCAGCAGGCCGATGTCGAACAGCTGTGGAGCGAAGGCAGCTTCGAGCAGCGCGTGGCCGTGCTGCGCAGCGAGCGGGGCAGCGATCCACGCGCGGCACGCGAGCGCTTCGAGGCCGCGATCAAGGAGCTCAACGCCAAGGAGCGTCTGGCGATGCTGGAGGTGCTGAGCGCGAAGCTGTCGATGGACGACGAGCCGCTCCTTGAGCGCCTGCTGACCGACCGCAGCGGCGAGATCAAGCAGCTGGCGGCGGAACTGCTGTCGACGCTGCCGGACAGCGCGCATTCGCAGCGCGTGGTCGCGTGGATCATGCCGCTGCTCAAGCTTAATGGCGATGGGGACACATGGACCATCGAGCCGCCCGAAAAGGAAAACGCCGACTGGCCGCGCGACGGCATCGCCATCAAGCCCAGCGGTTTCTTCAAGGGCGGCGAGCGCGCCTGGTGGCTCTACCAACTCGTGCGCATGACGCCGCCCGCGTGGTGGCTCGCGCATCTCGGGATGATGCCCGAGGCGCTGTTCGCGTGGGCGGGCAAGACCGAGTGGAAGCGCTCGCTGTGGGACGGCCTGCTCGAAGCGGCGGCGCGCGCGCCCAGCCGGGAGTGGCTGGGGCTGTTGACCTCGATGCAGGAAAGCCGCCTCGCGCTGCAGAGCCTGAACTCCTTGCTGGCCGCCATGCCGTTGCCCGAGCGCGAGGCCTACTGGAGCAGCCGCGTCAAGGCCGCGCCGAGGCTGGTGGTCGTGCTGATCCGCATCGGCGAGCTGATGGAGCCCGGCGAGCAGCTCTCGCCGCAGCTGTCCGCGCAGATCGTCTCGGCGCTGTCGCAATATGCCCTGGCGGCGGACGGCGCGAGCACGAACTGGAGCGTGCGCCACGACCTGTCGCAGGCGCTCGGAAGCGCCGCGCTGTGGCTCGATCCGGCGGCGCTGCCCGAGCTGCTGGCGGTGATCGACAAGGCCAGCGCCGCAGGCGCCGAGCAGGGAAACGTCGACGAGTCATGGCAGCACGTGCACCGCATCGCGGACATCCGCCAGACGCTGACACGGGTCGCGGAGCCTGTGGCCGTGGCCGCGTCATCCTGATCTTTTTCAATCTTCTTGCCAACAGAGAGCTTCACACCATGAGCCAGGTTCTTCGTCAACATGCAGAGCAACAATTCGCGCACGAACTGGACGCGCTGTCGCAGGTCGATGACCGCGCGCGTCCGCCCAACTGGAAGCTCTCGCCCTGGGCCGTGCTGCAGTACCTGATGGGCGGTACGCTCAAGAACGGGGTGGAGATTTCGCCCAAGTACATCGGCAATGCGCGCCTCATGGAGATCGCGGTGACCACGCTCGCGACCGACCGCGCGCTGCTGCTGTACGGCGTGCCGGGCACGGCGAAGTCGTGGGTGTCGGAGCATCTGGCCGCCGCCGTGAGCGGTGATTCCACGCTGCTCGTGCAGGGCACGGCGGGCACCAGCGAGGAGCAGTTGCGCTACGGCTGGAACTACGCCCAGCTGCTCGCGCACGGCCCGTCGGAGAAGGCGCTGATTCCGAGCCCGATGGTCAACGCGATGAAGCGCGGCAAGATCGCGCGCATCGAGGAACTCACGCGCATTCCCGCCGATGTGCAGGACACGCTGATCACCGTGCTCTCCGAAAAGACGCTGCCGGTGCCCGAGCTGGAGAGCGAGGTGCAGGCGGTGCAGGGCTTCTCGGTGATCGCCACGGCCAACAACCGCGACAAGGGCGTCAACGAGCTGTCGAGCGCGCTCAAGCGCCGCTTCAACACCGTGGTGCTGCCGGTGCCGGCCAGCGAAGCGGACGAGGTGCAGATCGTGATGAAGCGCGTCGGCGAGATGGGCCGCGCGCTTGCGCTGCCGGCCGAGCCTCCGGCGCTGGAGGAAATCAAGCGCGTGGTGCAGATCTTCCGTGAGCTGCGCAACGGCCAGACCGAAGACGGCAAGAGCGTGCGCATCAAGTCGCCCACGTCCACGCTGTCCACGGCCGAGGCGATCTCCGTGATCAACAGCGGCATGGCGCTGGCCGGGCACTTCGGCGACGGCGTGCTGCGCGCGGCGGACGTGGCCTCGGGCCTGCTCGGCGCGGTCATCAAGGATCCGGTGCAGGACACGGTGGTGTGGAAGGAATACCTCGAGACCGTGGTGAAGGAGCGCTCGGACTGGAAGGACCTGTACCGCGCCTGCCGCGAGCAGCTCTGAGACGCCATTGGACAGAAGACGACCACCGCATGACCGAAAACAGCAGCAACGACTTCGACGATGGAACGGCACCGGCCCTGCAGACCACGCAGGTGCATCTGGACGGGCTGTTCGACGTGCTCGCCAAACACTTGTATTCGACGCCGGTCGTCGCGATCCGCGAGCTGATCCAGAATGCGCACGACTCGATCTCGCGTCGCAGGCTCGAGGATCCGGGCTTCACCGAGCCCGGCCGCATCGACGTGATCGCCGACGATGCCGCGCAGACTCTCATCATCCGCGACAACGGCTCGGGCCTCACTGAACAGGAGCTGCACAGATTTCTCGCGACGCTGGGCAATGGCTACACCCGCCAGCTGCGCGCGACGGGACAGGAGGGCAGCGAGGAACTGATCGGGCTGTTCGGCCTCGGCTTTCTCTCGGCCTTCGTCGTGGCCGAGCAGGTGCTGGTGAACACCACCTCGTACCAGTCGACGGGCGAGGGCTGGCGCTATCTTTCAACGGACGGCAGGCGCTATGCGGTGCAGCCGATTCCCGCGCGGCCGGTAGGTACCGAGATCCATCTGGCGATGCGCAACGACTTCAACCATCTGTGCTCGGGCGGCGTGCTCAAGAAAGTGCTGGGGCGCTACTGCGCGCTGCTGCGCGAGCCGCTGTGGTTCGACGATGAATGCGTCAACGCCGATCCGCCGCCGTGGCGCGCCACGCAGGACGGCGTGGTCGTTCATCCCGCCGTGCTGCAGCGCCAGCGCATGGCGTTCGCGACGCGCATGGAGCGCCACTTCGAGCCGATCTGCGTGATCCCCATCGAGCCCGAGGGCGACAGCGATGCGCGCGGCCTCCTGTGGGTGCAGGACGGAGCGACCTACGGCACGAGCGACAACCGGCATCTGAGCGTCTACGTGCGCGGCATGCTGCTGGACGACGAGGCGCGCGACCTGATTCCCGTGTGGGCCGGTTTCATCGGCGGCGTGATCGAATCGAACGCGCTCACGCCCACCGCGAGCCGTGAGGATCTGCAGCGCGACGATGCCTATACGGCGGTGCGCGCGCATCTCAAAAGCGCGCTGATCAAGGGCCTCGCGAGCCTCGCCCAGGAGCAGGCGCCCGCATGGAGCCGACTGCTCACGCGCCACAACGAGGCGCTGCTCGGCGCGGCGCTTTGCGAGGATGAACTGTTCGCGATGCTCCAGGACGCCGTGCGCATTTCCACGAGCCAGGGCGACCTTCCGGTGCGCAGCCTCGTTCGCGACGGGCGCATTCACCTGAGTCTGGGGCAGAGCGGTGGCTTCGAGGACGTGCTGTTCCGCGCGCTGCAGGTGCCGGTTGCGCGTGGTGATCGCTACGCTGTGGCGGGATTTCTGCGCGAGTACGTGCGCGACCGTGGCGTGCTGCTGGTCGAGATCGGCACGGCCACGGGCAATGCGCGCATGTTCCGCGCGGCCGATCTGCCCGAGAGCGAGATCGCCTGGCTGCGCACGCAACTGGCCTGGGGCGAGCTGGTGGTGCCCGCGCGCTTCGTCTCGCCCGAGCTGCCGCTGATCGCCGTGCCCGACCGCGAGGCCCAGCTCAAGGCGCGGCTCGAGGCCGATGATGCGAGCAAGCGCATGGCGGGCGC
This sequence comes from Diaphorobacter caeni, assembly GCF_015354245.1. Taxonomy (GTDB): domain Bacteria; phylum Pseudomonadota; class Gammaproteobacteria; order Burkholderiales; family Burkholderiaceae_C; genus Diaphorobacter_A; species Diaphorobacter_A caeni. The sequence goes on along the minus strand of NZ_JADKYZ010000002.1, from coordinate 785,086 downwards.
GGCGCTGAGTCTGGCGCGCGCGTTCACCAAGCGCATCGACGCGAGCGTGTCCGCGCGGCTCTACATCAATCTCGACAATCCCGCGATTCAAGCGCTGCTGCAGAGCCATCGAGAGGGTCGCGCCGTGCCCGCGCACGCGGTGGCGCTGCTGCGCAGCTTCAAGGTCATCATGGCGCCTGGCGGCGAGGAGCTTGAAGGCCAGCCGCCGCTCGTTGATCTGCTCAATGACTTCAATGGAGCGGTGGCGGCGCTGTGCGCGCCGACGACTCGGAACTGAACCCCACAAGCCAATTTCAGGAGCAAGCCACATGGACAGTTTTGCCTGGGTCAACGACCTTGCCGAACAGCTGGAAGAGCAGGGGCAGCAGCGCCTTGCCTATCTCATCCACGACGTGCCGTATCAGCAGTATCGCGGCAACCATGCGCTCGTGGAGGCGCTGGTGCCCGAGGCGCTGGCGGCCGCGCGCAGCCTTGAGATTCCGTGGCTCGACATCTATTTCAAGCACTGGCTCAACGCCTCGCGCATTGCACGCCACCATGGCGAGACGCAGCTCGGCGAGGTGGTCGCATCGTACGAAAGCGCGCACCAGGAGCGCACCCACGCCTGCCCGCAGAGCGTGTGCATCACGCAGGATCTGGTGGCCACCTACGCCAACGTGGACGGGCCAGGATGGTCCGAAGAACGCCTTGCGGCCTGCGACGAGACGCTGGCGCGCATCGACCCGAGTTGGTCGTGTTTTGGCTGCATCAGCATCGAGCGCGCCAATGCGCTGCATGACCAGGGCCAGCCACGTGAAGCGGTGCTTTATCTGAAGCGCCAGCGCGACGAGCAGCGCCGTGCGGGCGAGGAGGTGACCACGCTGTTCGTGAGCACCGAGGTCGATCAGTGGCTCGCGCTCGGCGAGCCGCAGACCGCGCTCAAGCTGCTCGAAGAGTCCGAGGAGGACTCGGATGACGACGACCGCCGCGAACAGGCGACGCGACTGTTCCTGCGCACGCGTGCGCTGGCGATGGCGGGCGATGCGGCGGCGGCCATCGAGCTGCTGCCCGACTTCGACGACATCGAGCTTGAGGACTACTTGATGTGGTGCCGCGCCGCGTTGGCGATTGCGCGCGTTCAGCCGGACTTCAACACCGCCTCGCTCGGCCACGCGATCTGGAGCACCATCGAGCACCTGCACACCGTGGGCAATCACCGCGTGCTGATCGACCTGACGCTCGCGCAGGTCGAACTGTCGCTCGCGCGCCAAGTGCCCTGGCTTGCGGAAGGCGCGATGGCCCGCGCACGCGAACATTTGCCGATGCTGCGCCTGGACCTCGGCGCAGCCGCCAAGCTCGACACCGCGAGCGATGCATTGGCGAACGCGGGCGGCATCGCCGCGCCATGTCCGCCCGAGGAGCTGGTCGAATGGCTGAATTCCGATGCGGCGAGCGGGCTCGACAACGAGGCGGTGATCCAGTGGCTGGAGCAGGCGCACCGCGCGCTGCCGCAGGACGAGGATGTGGTGACGACGCTGGCCACGGCGCTCTCCAACTTTGGCTGCCATGATCTGGCGCGCACCAGGCTGCGTGCCATGGTGGAGGCGGCACCGGACTCGATCGCGCTGCAGAACCGCTGGTTCGGCGTGTGCATGAAGGCCGAGGACCACGCGGCGGTCGAGGAGCAGGCCGCGCGCATCGCGGCCACGCTGCCCGCGCAGGCGGCCTGGTACCGGGCCCGCGTGGCTTTCCGCGAGTCGCGTTTTGCTCAGGTCGGTCCGCTGGTCGAGCAGGTGATTGCGCACGACCCCGCTGCCGTCGCCACACGCGGGCTGTGGGCCGATGCGGCGATGGAACTCAAGGATTTCGACACGGCGGTCGAGCAGCGCCGCATCGTGCTGGAGAGCGAAGAGCACCCCGAAGTGCGCCAGCGCTGGGACCTGCTGATCGCCGCGAGCGCCGCGCAGCAATGGGCCGAGGTGCGCAGGCAGGCCATCGCTCTTGACATGGAGCTCGACCCCGTCGATTCCGAAGACGCGCCGTTGGAGGAGGACTGGGGCCTGATCTATCTGCGCCATGAAGAGGACGGCCGCACGCGTGACGTGATGGCACGCCGCACCGGACCGGCCACGGCGCGCATCGTTCAGCCCGCGCAGCGCGGAATGGATCAGGGCATGAACGACTGGGTGGTGTTCGTGCCCAGCCTCGCCGAGCAGCCGCCGGAAGACGAGGAAGAGCAGGAGCACTACATCCGCATCTACAGCGAACCGCTGCATGTGCTGGAAAAGGGTGGCCATGGCCCGAGCTACATGGTCGACGGCTTGCATCCCGGCGAGGAGCAGATCCGCGCGATCCGCGATGCGCTGGAGGAAGAGGGCTGGAGCACATGGCAGTACAGCAGCGACAGCTACCGCGTGGTCGATTCCGATGACGATGACCAGTCGGACGAAGACGACGAGGATGGTGACGAAGACGCCGGCCTGCCCGGCATCTATCTGGCGGTGACGGCACCGGCCGATGTGCCGCCGCGCGTGATCTCCGCGAAGCTTGCGGCGCTCACCAAGGGCATGACGCTGTGCTGGAGCGATCTGGCGCGCGACGCGGGCGAATCGACCGAGCGGCACGAGGCGATGGAAGAGCGTTACGGGCTCTGATCTGTCGCCCATCGGTCATTGGATGAATTGAAGAAGAACGGGAAACATGGATTCAGCATTGCACTTCTTTGGCATTCGCCACCACGGGCCGGGCAGCGCGCGCAGCCTGCTCAAGGCGCTGGAGGCCCTGCAGCCCGACGCCGTGCTGATCGAAGGCCCGGCCGAGTGCGAGGCGCTGCTGCCGGCCGTCGCCAACGAGGAACTGCGCCCGCCGGTCGCCATGCTGGTCTATGGCCAGGACGAGCCGAGCCGCGCGTCGTTTTTTCCGCTCGCCGAGTTTTCGCCCGAATGGGTGGCCCTGCAATGGGCCGTGAAGCATGGCGTGCCGGTGCGATTCATGGACCTGCCGCAGGCCACCGAAATGGCGCTCGACAAGGAGGCCGAGGAGGCGCGAGAGCGCAAGGCAGAGGAACTGGCGAAGCAGGCGGAGAGCGAGCCAGCATCGGATGCTTCCGAGGAGCCCGAAGCGGCGGATGCCGACAGCGCTGTCGAGGCCGAACGCGAACTCGAAAAGCCGCATCCCGACCAGCGCTTTGCACGCGACCCGCTCGATGCGCTCGCGGAGGCGGCGGGTTACGCCGACGGCGAGACCTGGTGGAATCGACTGGTCGAGGAACGCGGGGGCGACGGCGCGGTGTTCGACGCGGTGGCCGAGGCGATGACGGCGCTGCGCGAAGAGCTGCCCAACACCTTGCGCGGCGAGGCCTACGCGCTGCGCGAGGAGCGCCGCGAGGCCACGATGCGCCAGACCATGCGCGAGGCGCAGAAGGCCGGGCATCAGCGCATCGCGGTGATCTGCGGCGCATGGCATGTGCCCGCGCTGAAGGCGATATCGACGACGAAGATGACGGCCAAGGCCGATGCCGCCACGCTCAAGGGTCTCCCGAAAATCAAGGTGCAGGCGACATGGGCACCGTGGACGCACCGCAATCTCGCGAGTGGCAGCGGCTATGGCGCGGGCGTGGATGCGCCGGGCTGGTATGCGCACCTGTGGCGCACCGATGCGGCCGCCGACCACAACGCCGCCGCAGAGCCATCGCCGCGCTTCATCCAGCCGAGCCGCGCGGCAGGCTGGCTCTCGCGCGTGGCGCAACTGCTGCGCAACCATGACCTCGACTGTTCGAGCGCGCACATCATCGAGGCCACCCGTTTGGCCGAGGGTCTGGCGGCGCTGCGCGGTCAGACCGAGCCCGGCCTGCCCGAGCTGCACGAGGCCGTGCGCACGGTGGTCTGCATGGGCGAGTCCGCTCCGCTCAAGCTGATCCATGATGCGCTGGTGGTGGGCGATGTGCTTGGCAGCGTGCCTGCCGATGTGCCGCTGGTGCCGCTGCAGCGCGATCTGGAGCAACAGCAGAAAACGCTGCGGCTCAAGCCCGAGGCGGGCTCGAAGATCGTTGCGCTCGACCTGCGCAAGGACACCGATCTGGCGCGCAGCCATTTGCTGCATCGCCTGCGGCTGCTGGACCTTCACTGGGGGCGCCGCGCGTCGGACCAGCAGCGCAATCGCGGCACCTTCCGCGAGAGCTGGGATCTGCAATGGCGGCCCGAACTCGTGGTCAAACTCATCGAGGCGAGCCGCTTCGGATCGACCGTCGAGACCGCCGCCGTCAAGCGCGTGCTGCAGTCGCTCACTCCTCAGACCGCGCTGCCCGAGATCGCCGAGGCCATCGACGATGCGCTGCTCGCACAGCTGCCGCAGCTGGTGGAGCGGCTGATGAACGAGGTCTCTGCGCGCGCGGCCATCACCGGCGATGTGCAGCAACTGCTGCGCGCCTTGCCCGCGCTCGCCAACGTCTACCGCTACGGCAGCGTGCGCCAGACCGACAGCAAGCTGCTGGCGGGCGTGATCGATCAGCTCGTGCTGCGCGCGGCCATCGGTCTGCCGAACGCCTGTCTGTCGCTCGATGAAGAGGCCGCGCGCGGCGTGAAGACGCTCGCGCTGCAGGCCGACGAGGCGATCCGCCTGCGCGATGCCGAGGAGACCACCACCGCGTGGCACCGCGCGCTGGTGGTGATGGCCGAGGCCGACACCTGCGCGGCGCTGCTGCGCGGCATGGCGACGCGGCTGCTGCTCGATGCGAAGATCTGGGACGAGGAAAAGATCGGCCTGCAGTTCGCGCACAACCTGTCGCTCGGCGTCGTGCCGGTCGACGCCGCCGCGTGGCTCGATGGTTTTCTCAACGGCCAGGCGCTGGTGCTGCTGCACGACGATGCGATCTGGGGTGCGGTCGACGCCTGGCTTGCGCAGCTTGGCGAAGCGCAGTTCATCCAGGTGCTGCCTTTGGTGCGCCGCAGCTTTGCGGAATTCAGCCGCGCCGAGCGCCAGCAGCTCGGCTCGCGCGCGGTGCGTGGGCCAAAGCACGGCGCGCAGGCGACGCCATCCCACGGGGCCGCAACGGCGGACGATCTCGATGCGGAACGCGCGGCGCTGGTGCTGCCCGCGCTGCGCACGCTCTGGGGCCTGGCTCCAATCCAGACCTGAGAGCCTGAGGAAAAATCAACATGGCACGTACCAAGAACACCCCGAACGCAAACGCCGCTGCGGCAGCGCCCGTCACCACGCTCGAAGACCTGCCGCCCACCGACCGGCTGCAGCGCTGGCGGCTCGTGCTCGGCGAGCCCGCGGACGCGAGCTGCGGCGCGCTGTCCGGTGGCATCGGCGATGTCGATCAGGCGCTTGCGGCGCTCTACGAACAGCACAAGCGCGAGGACGGTCCGCGTCGCGGCGGCCTCGGCAATTCGTCGCCCAACGTCAGCCGCTGGCTGGGCGACATCCGCCGCTATTTCCCAAGCTCGGTCGTGCAGGTCATGCAGCGTGATGCGATGGAGCGGCTCAACCTGCGCCAGCTCATGCTGCAGCCCGAGATGCTGGAGAGCGTGCAGGCCGACGTGCATCTGGTGGCCGATCTGATTTCGCTGTCCAGCGTGATCCCGCAGAGCACCAAGGCCACGGCGCGCGCCGTGGTGCAGAAGGTGGTCGATGAACTCATGCGCAAGCTCGAGGAGCCGATGCGCGGCGCGATCAGCGGCGCGCTCGACCGCAGCCAGCGCAACCGCCGGCCGAGGCATGCCGAGATCGACTGGAACCGCACCATCCGCGCCAACCTGCGCCACTGGCAGCCCGACTACCGCACCATCGTGCCCGAGACGCTGATCGGCTACGGCCGCAAGGCCCGCAAGCCGCAGCGCGAGGTGGTGCTGTGCATCGACCAGAGCGGCTCGATGGCGAACTCGGTCGTCTACTCCAGCATCTTCGGCGCGGTGATGGCGAGCCTGCCTGCGGTCGACACGAAGATGGTGGTGTTTGACACCGCCGTGGTCGACATGACCGAGAAGCTCGATGATCCGGTCGACGTGCTGTTCGGCGTGCAGCTCGGCGGGGGCACCGACATCAACGGTGCCGTCGGCTACTGCCAGAGCCTGATCCGCGAGCCGCGCAACACGATTCTGGTGCTGATCTCCGACCTCTATGAAGGCGGCGTCGAGGCGGGTCTGCTGCGCCGTGCGCATGAGCTCGTGGAATCGGGCGTGCAGTTCATCACGCTGCTCGCGCTCAGCGACGAGGGTGCTCCGGCTTACGACGCCCAGCTCGCGAGCAAGCTCGCCGCGCTTGGCGTGCCGTCGTTCGCCTGCACGCCGGACGCCTTCCCGCAGCTCATGGCGGCGGCGATCCGGCGCGACGACATCAGCGCCTGGGCGGCGGCGCAGGGGATGAAGACCAGCCGCTGAGGGCGGTGTCCGAAAAGGCGCGCGTGACGGAAAGAAATGCATGACCGACGACCATGTTCGCTCCTCTTGTGTGATCCGGTTGCAGGATATCTTCGGCGCAGGCGTTGTTGTCAACGAACTGGGCGATGAGTGGTGTTTCGAGGCCCGCGGCGAGTCGTCGTACTTCGGATTCTGGCCAGTGGGCGAGATGCCAGATGCGGAAGAAGAAGCGTTTTTTCGAGACGTGATGAAAAGTAGCCAGACGCATCTGACTCATGCTTTGGAGCACTTGCAGGCATGTGGCGCACCTCGGGTCGATCCGGATTCCTGCAGCTTCATTTTCAGGCCGAATCGGGCGCTGGAGTTGCAGTTCAACACTGCGGCCGAGGTCGCCAACGACGCCGTGATCATCGTGAGCTTTGAGTCCGGGCAAGCCGTTGAATACGAGGTTGTCGAGGATCTGGAAAACTGTCCGTGGTGGGATGATGGCAGCGGCAGTTGGCAGGCGTGAACCTCGGTTGCGACCGAGACAACCGGGAGTATCCATGCAACGCTATGTGGCCTTCCTCAGGGGCGTGAGCCCCATGAACTGCAAGATGCCGGAACTCAAGCGCTGCTTCGAGGCTGCGGGGTTTGTGGACGTGAAAACGCTTTTGTCCAGCGGCAACGTGGCGTTTTCGGCGGAGCCGCAGGCGGTTCCCGCGCTGGAGCGGATCGCGGAAGAGGCCATGGAGAAGCATCTCGGAAAGCGGTTCATGACGATTGTCCGGCCCTCGTCGTTTCTGCAGTCTTTGGTGGAGCGTGCGCCCTTCTCGGAGTTTGCGCTGCCGGCCAATGCGAAGCCGGTCGTGACTTTTCTGCTCCGACCCTATGCCGGGGAGGAACTCATGCTTCCACTGGAGCATGAGCAGGCCGCGATTCTCAAGCTGGAGGGTACGGAAGCGTTCTGTGCCTACGTGCCTCACGAGAAGGGGCCGGTGTTCATGGCATTGCTCGAAAAAACGTTCGGCAAGCAGATCACGACGCGGACGCTGGATACCGTGCGCAAGTGCGCCGCTGCATAGCGTGACTCCACGCTGAGTGGAGGTTGTGTGCGATCGGGCGCAGCGCGCCCGGCGCGTCCACGCGCATTCACCCGCGCGATGCCCTCCGTGCCTTTTCGCACTCCATTGTTGTCTCGTCAAACCAACTGACCCGCGCCTGGCTCCATGAGATGCCAGTGGATGCCAGACGGTTTTAATTAAAAAAGCATCAATGAATATTTTTAATTGACATTAACTATTCACAAGTTACTATTAGAAATACCCATTAATGCAGTTTCACTACCGATGACTCTGCATTCCCCTCCCCGTGATCGAGCCTGCAAGGAATGAACATGCGTCCAGTGAAGCCTTCCATCCACTTTGTCGTGCATCCGCTGGTGCGGGCCCTGTCCGGGGTTGCGCTGTGCGTCGCGATGCCGCTGTCGGCGCATGCGGCCAGGGACAATGTTTTCTGGAAGGGAACGGTTTCGCAAAGCTGGGACATTCCGGGCAACTGGGAGATCCAGACGGGCGGTGCACATGCGCCCACGCTGTCGCCTGGTGATCAGGATCCGGTCTTCATCCAGACCAGCACCGGGCCGGTGATGGTCACGGGTGCCGCAAAGGCTTGGTATCTGGGCATGGCTCCAGAGGTGGGCGATGTGGCGTCTCTGACCGTGACCGGCGCTGCCGCCTCTCTGGATGTGAGCTCCGAACCGTATGTTTCCGCCATTTCGGTGGGGGTGCTGGGCCATGCCCGCGCGCAGGTGGAAAAAGGAGCGACCGTCAAGACCCTGCAATTCTCCATCGGCAATGGCCGCACGGATGACTCCACGCCGGCCGGCTCGGGAGGCAGCGCGACGATCACCGATGCGGGAAGCTCGCTTGCGGCGGGCATCCTGTCGGTGGGCGGCATCACTCCGGGTGTGATGGATGTGAAGGCCGGAGCGCAGGTCACCTCCGACAGTGTTCTGATCATCGGTGGATTTTCTGGTTCGACCGCGAATCAGGCCGGCACCAGTCTCCTGCAGCTTGATGGCTCTGGCGTGATGACGGTGGACGGCGCGGGCACGCGGTTGGTCGCGGGCGACACGATCGTCGGGTTGCAGGGCAAGGGCGTCCTGACGGTCAGCGGCGGCGCCAGCGCCACGTTTGCGCCCACGCCACCGGCATCCCAGACGCCGCTGGGCATCTACGCCGGCAGTGGATTGAACATCGGCGGTTTCTCTTTCAATCTGAATGGCGCCAACAACATGACGATGCCGTTCAATGCCGACGGCACGATGAACGTCACGGGGACGGGAACATCCGTCACGGTGACCGGCGATGTGCTCATGGCGCTGTTCGGGGCCGCCGAGATCGATCCCACCCTCTCAGGGACGGATCTGCCCACCAACGCCGTCCTGAGCGTCGCTGATGGCGCGACGATGACGGTGGCAGGCCGCGTGCTGATGGGGCGCAACGTGGTGGTGCCCAACAGCCCGGCGAATACGGTCGAGATCAATGTGGGAACCGGGGGAGCCTCCGGCACATTGCAGGCCGACTTCATCGGCTCCAACACGGCCCTGGGTTTCGTGAATTTCAATCACACCGACGACATCACCTTTTCGCCTCTCATTCGCGGCCTGGCGACCGTCAAGCAGATGAATTCGGGTGCCACCACGCTCGCCCAGGGGCACGACTATGACGGCGCCACGTTGGTGAGTGCCGGGCGTCTGGTTGCGGGCGCGGCGGACGCGTTCAGCTTCAGGTCGGCCCACACGGTATCGGGCGGTGGCATGCTGGATGCCGACGGCTTCGATCAGACCCTTCTGAGCCTCGTGAATGGAGGCATCGTCAATCTGCCGAACACGGCGGCCTTGCCCAAGTCGGGGGCTCGCGGGAAGTCGATCCAGAAGGCGGCACCCGGGCAGCCCGGCGTGGTGATGACGGTTGCAGGCAACTACACCAGCAACGACGGCATGCTGGTGCTGGGCACGGCGCTGGGCAGTGACGCGGCGCCCACCGACAAGCTGGTGGTGCAGGGCGATTCCGTGCTCGGCAGCGGCCCGACCCGCATCGATGTGCACAACATCAACGGCGCAGGCGCGGCCACCACGGGCAATGGCATCGAGGTGGTCAGCGTGGTGGGGGCTTCGGCACCGAACGCCTTCGTGCTCACGAGCGCGCCGCGCGCGGGCAACTTCCTCTATTCGCTTGCCCAGGTGGGCAACAACTGGTATCTGCAGTCCAAGAACGTGCCGCTGCAGGCGCAGACCATCACGTTCGGCGCGCAGCCTCCTCAGAAGTTCACGCAGGGCGGCACGTTCGCATTGCCATCGCCCGCCACGGCATCCAGCGGTCTGCCGGTGAGCTATGCATCGACCACGCCGGCGGTCTGCACGATCAGCGGCGCGACGGTGACGATGCTGAGTCTGGGCAGTTGCGGCATCACCGCGTCGCAGGCGGGTGATTCGATCTGGAGCCCGGCGACCGCAGTGCCGCAGGTGATCGCGCTGCAGACGGACTCCAACGTGACGCAACCGACGGGCCCTGGCGCATCGGCTGTGCCGGTGCCGGTCTGGGGCCTGCCCGCGTGGCTGCTTGGAACGGGGCTGCTCGGCGGCTTGGGCGGCGTGCTGGCACGCCGCAAGCGCGCGGTGTCCGCGAAAGGCGGCAGCGAGTCGCAGCGCTGAAATCGGATGAGCTGAATGAATGACATCGGCCCGCTGCAGCGGGCCGATGTCGTTTGGGAAGTGTGCCGTGAGAGTCGTCTGCTTCAGCGCAGCGCGCCGCGCGCATCCACGCGCACGATGCTCTCGACCGTACCGCCTTCGAGCCCGCCGCGCACGCCGATCATGTGGTCGTGCAGATTGATCGTGGGATCGCAGTGGCCCGGAATCAGCCAGATGGTGGAGCCCAGCGCGGGCAGCCAGCCGCCGGTGCTGCCGGGGTGCAGGATGCCGTGCTCGTCCCCGCCGTTGGCAAAGCGCAGCGTGCTTGCCTCGTCCGCTGCCTCTGCCTCATTGCTTTCGCCGTTGAGGCTGTGCACCGTCGGCAGGCCCGATTCGATGGCGTGGGACTTGTGGCCCGCGTCGCAGACGGCGTGCTTGTCGTTGGCGGAGGTGACCTGCGACTTGATGAACAGCGCGTGCTCGAACGCGGGCTGGGCGGGGTCGCGCTCGTTGCGCGCATAGTCCGCATCCATGAACAGGAACGATCCCGCCTGCAGCTCGCCGTAGACGCCGCTCGCGGCCTCATGGATCAGCGTGCCGGTGCCCGAGCCGGTGATGAGGTGCACCGGCAGACCCGCGGCGACGATCAGATCGCGCGTGTGCGTGACTTCTTCGATGACCTGCGCGATGGCCTGGCGGCGTTCGGCGCCCGTGCGGAAATGCTGGGCGCGGCCATGGTAGGCCTGCAGACCCGCAAAGCGCAGCGGCGGGTGCTCGGCAACGGCCTGCGCCAGCGCGACGGCAGCCTCTCCGGGCGGCACACCGCAGCGGCCCTGGCCGACGTCGAGCTCGACGAACACGTCGATGATGCCGGGGCTGGTCACCTCGCGCAGCGCGCGCGCGAGCAGCTCGATGCCGACTTCCGAATCCACGGCGATGGCGAGGCGACCGCCGCGCGCATCGAGGTCCTGCGCGAGCTGGGCGACGCGCCGCAGCTTGGTGGGCGCGATGATCTCGTTGCTGATGTAGAGGTTGTTCACGCCGTGCGCCGCGAGGATCTCGGCCTCGGAGAGCTTTTGCACGCAGTGGCCAATGGCGCCCGCCTGCTCGAGCAGCAGAGCGATGTCGGCGCTCTTGTGCAGCTTGGCGTGGGGACGCCAGCGCACGCGGTGCTTGCGCGTGAAGTCGGCCATGCGCTGGATGTTGCGGTCCATGGCGTCGAGGTCGATGACCAGCGCGGGCGTCTCGATCTGGTCCACGGATTTGCCCAGCAGCTGGAGCAGATGGTCAGGAATGGATTTCATCGCGGCTTTGTTGCTGGTTCAGATGTTGGGTGTCGGCCCAGCCGACGAGGGTGAGGCCGCTGTCGGGCGTCCAGAGCAGCCGGTTGATGGCAGCGTTGGTGAGCTGCCAGGTGCGCGGCGCCTGCAGGTCGAGCTTGGTGGCGAGGCGGTAGAGCACATCCATCACGCCACCGTGCGCGACGAGCACGATTTGTTCGCCGGGGTGCTTCGAGGCGATGTCGTTGACCGCAGCGTCGATGCGCGAGCGCAGCATGGTCAGCGATTCACCGCCGCCTGCGGGCACGAAATCGGGGTCGCGCTTGCGCCAGCGCATCGCGTCCTCGGGCGACTCGGCCTCGATCTGCGTGAAGGTGCGGCCCTGAAAATCCCCGAAGCTGCGCTCGCGCAGTTGCGGGTTGGCGATCAGCGGAGCCTGAGTGGCTGCGGCGATGGCTTCGGCGGTGGCGAAGGCACGCTTGAGGTCGCTGCTGTAGATCGCGTCGATGCTTTCGTTGGCCAGAGCGCCGGCGGCCTGCCGGGCCTGCCATTCGCCGATGTCGTTGAGGGGGATGTCGAGGTGGCCCTGGATGCGGGTGTCCACGTTCCAGGCGGTTTCGCCGTGGCGTATGGCAATGATGCGGGTGACGTGCATGCGGGTTGGAGCGTTGAGGCGGCTGAACGGGCCGACACGGGTTTTCTGGAAAGAATGTGCGGAGACGTGAGTATTTTCACTGCGCGTTTCATTGTCCCGCAATCAGGGCTTCCGCCAGAGGGCGGGTGTTTGCGTCCCCGGTTGTTTGTCTTTTGCCTTTTTTGCGGGGGATCCGCAATGCGCCAATGGGAGTGCCAATGGGAGCGGCGATCGGAGCGGCGTTGGCATGGTCGCTTCGCCAGCACGCTCTGATGCGGAGAGAGGACAACGGAGTGAAAAAAGCCGATGGACCACGGGGCGCATCGGCTTGAGATTCGGGTTGCTTCTTTTGTCAGAGGAGGGACTTGGCGTTGTCCAGCACGAGATCGCAGGCCTTTTCCTTGACGCTGCCCTTGACCTTGTCGAGGCTGAAACTCTTGCCGTCCTTGCCGGTGATCATGCCTGTGGCGCCGCTGAGGAAACCTTCATCCTTGGGCTCTTCCTTCGGGCCGAGGCCGACCTTGCCGAGGAGCTGGTCCTTGACGGCAGCGGCCTTGTCGGCGTTGAGGTAGTTGTTCTTCATGCAATAGGTGATGACGCCGGCCGCGTTGCTTGCAGAACCGGAGCCGGACAGGCCCATGGCGGACAGGGCTGCGGACGAGGAGTCGCCTCCACCGCCCAGCGCGCCGGAGAGCATGGAGCCGGAACCGCCGCTTCCCGTCGCTCCGCTGCTGCTGCCGCTGCCCACCTTGTCGCGCAGCGCGTCACCCAGGCCGGCTGCCTGTGCGGCGACGGCCCCGCCGAGCATCAGTGCGCACAGGAGTGCGGAGGTGGCGATGCGGTTCGTGCCGTTGTTCTGGTTTTTGTTCTTCATGTCGGATCCTTTTCGAAACGATTGGAGCGGTGGTCTTTGCAGAAAAAGAGTGAGTGAGCGGTAGCTCGCGCCAGCTGTGCTGGTCTTCGTGCCTTGACCTTAGCACGATGATTTGCACGCAAATGTGGATCTTTGCAAAATCGCCGCGCGCGAGGTGTAGCGGGATGTGTGATCCCGCCGTGTTCAACGCGCAGCGGGCGCAGGTGCTGATTCAACCTTGGTGGGAGCAGGGACAGGGGCGGGGGCAACGGCCGCTGCGTCCGGAACGGGCACGGTGGTGCTGCGGTCGACCAGTGTTCTGACCATGCGCGTGCCTTGCGGCGGGGTCGGGAACCCGGCGAGCGCCTGACGGAACAGCACGCCGTAGATGGCGGGGTCGTCGGTCCAGACATCCTCGAAGACGGCCGAGGTTTCGTAGACGATCTTCTGCGACCTGGCGTCGCGCAGGATCAGGCTGACCTTGCGGTGGTGCAGTGGTGTGGGCCGGTCCATCATCCAGCCACCGCCCATGCCAAGGCCAATGCCCCAGCCGCGGCCAAAGCCGAACCCGAAGCTGCCGTAGAAGGGCGAGGGACCGTAGCCGGGGTAGCCATATCCGTAGGCATTCCAATAGGGATTTGGCACGAAGCCGGCTTCGGCACCGATCTGCAGCACGAGGCTGGCGCTGCGGTCGTCACGCTGCAGACCGACGGTCGCCAGAGCCTGCTGGGCCTGGGATTCGATGGCGTCAAAGCGCACCGCGTTGGCGTTCTGCGAGGGCAGCCGTTCGAGGCGGTAGGTGGGAGGGCTGGGCAGCGAGGCCAGCGTGGAATAGCTGTTGACGTTGCTTTCCACCTGGCGCGTGGTGGAACAGCCCGAAAGCAGCAGGGCCGCGAAGAGCCCGAGAAAGATCGAGAGATGAAAGCGTCGGGGCAGATGGGTCATGACAGGTAATCCGGACAGTCGGGGCTGGGGGCCCGGGAGATGGGTCATCAATTGAGAACCAATCTCAACAATGCGTAGACTGTTGGATTACCGAAGTTCTGTCAAGTTCTCAGAGTGTGTTGAGGATCTCGGCGCGAGGCTTGCGAGATGCGGATCGGGATGGGCTGCAAGGCGCAAACCGCAGCAATAGCTCGTGCTATTGCGAGGATTTGCAACGCGGCAGACCGCCCGAGGCCGCGCTTGCAAGACCGAGTGGAGATCGTCGACACGCTCTCAGGAAAGCTGAACAACCTGCACGCCGCCCGGCAAGGTGGGTGTAGTGGGCAGCTCTTCGTGGTCAAAGGCCATGTCGCCGTTCGGATCGGCAATGCCGGTGGCCTTGGCGTTCTTGAAGTCGTGCAGTTCGGGGTCCATCATGTGTGTCGTCACGATGTTGCCCATGGCGCGGAACATGCTCTCGATGCGGCCGGGGAACTTCTTGTCCCACTCGCGCAGCATCTCGCCCACGGCCACGCGCTGCAGGCCGTCCTGGCTGCCGCAGAGGTTGCAGGGGATGATCGGGAACTGCTGGTACTGCGACCAGCGGATCGTGTCCTTCTCGGGCACATAGGCCATGGGGCGGATCACCACGTGCTTGCCGTCGTCGCTCACCAGCTTCGGCGGCATGCCCTTCATGCGGCCGCCGTAGAACATGTTGAGCATCAGCGTCTGCACGATGTCGTCACGGTGGTGGCCGAGCGCCACCTTGGTGCAGCCCAGCTTGTCGGCCACCGAGTACAGAATCGCGCGGCGCAGGCGCGAGCACAGGCCGCAGGTGGTCTTGCCCTCGGGAATCACGCGCTTGACGACGCTGTAGGTGTCCTGCGTCTCGATGTGGTACTCCACGCCGATGCTCTTGAAATATTCGGGCAGGATGTGGTCGGGAAAGCCCGGCTGCTTCTGGTCGAGGTTGACGGCGACCAGCTCGAACTTCACCGGAGCGCGCTTTTGCAGCTTGCGCAGAATGTCGAGCATCGTGTAGCTGTCCTTGCCACCGGACATGCAGACCATCACGCGGTCGCCCTCTTCGATCATGTTGAAGTCGGTGATCGCGCGGCCGACCTCGCGGCACAGGCGCTTCTCGAGCTTGATCTGCTCGCGTTCGATCTTGATCTTGCCGGGTTGGGCAGCGGCTTCGGCGCCGGCCTCATCGGCTGCAGCGTCGGCGATCCACGGGTTGTCAGTAATAGCGTTCATGGCGGTTCACCACTGTCCGGTCGTCGCGCGAAAACCGCATTGCCTTGCGTTTCGCGTGCTTCCGTCGTCAATCGGGGTTTGTGTACAAACTGGCCGCAAGGCCAGAAAGCGCGTCAGGCGAACTGCATACCGATGGATTTTCGGAGGACAGGTTTCGCGGACGCGCCAAACGGCAATTGTCGCATGCAAGGCGCGAAATCGCTTTCGAAGGGCTTGTTTCTGGCGTGCCTACGGCTCCCGGAGCCTTACCACTGCCCGGTTTCGACCCGGATCGCCACCTCGCAGTCGTCAAAGATTTCCAGTTTGGCGATCTTCACGCGCACGCCGAGCACGCCGGGCAGCTGCATCAGGCGCTGGGCGAGCTTGCCGATCAGGCTCTCGAGCAGGTTCACGTGTTCGGCGCGGCATTCGTCGATGATGATCTGGCGGACCTTGCGGTAGTCGAGCACATGCAGGATGTCGTCGTCGCTTGGGCGCAGCGGCTGGGTGCCGAGGTTGAGTTCGGCGTCGACCTGAATGGGCTGGGGGGCGGTTTTTTCGTGGGCGAGGATGCCGAGGTTGGCGTCGAAGCGCAAGCCCGTGAGCGTCAGGATCTGGGTACCAGCGGCATTGTGCATGGCTGAAAAGGCAAAAGAGAAAAAAGGGGTGATGCCAACGCGCGGGGCGCTCACATCAGGGAAAAATCGCGCTCGAAGCGCATCAGGTGCTGGCCGCCGTCCACCAGCAGCGTGGTGCCGGTGATGGAGCGATTGGCGAGCGCGAATTGCACGGTGGCCGCCACGTCGGCGGGTGTGGACGAGCGCCCGAGCGGGCTCAGGCGGTGCAGCTGCTCGAATTTTTCGGTCTCGAGCATGTGGCTGGTGAGCGTGAGCCCCGGCGCCACGCCGACTACGCGCACCAGCGGCGCGAGGGCGAGCGAGAGCATCGTGCCCGCCGCTTCCAGCGCGGCTTTGGAGAGCGTGTAGCTCAGGAAATCGGGGTTCTGGTTCCAAAGCTTCTGGTCGAGCAGATTGACGACGGCGCCCTGCACATCGGCTTCGCCGGCCTCGGCGCGCTGCCGAAGATGCGTGTGCAGACTCTGCGCGAGCACGATGGGCGCGCCGGTATTGCTGCGCAGGTGCTCGCCGAGCGAGGCGAAGCTGAAGGTGTCGACGCTGTCGTGCTCGAACAGCGAAGCGCTGTTGACCACCGCGTCCACCGCTCCGAAACGCGCCACCACGCGCGGCATCAGGGCGCGCACGTCGGCCTCGTCGTCGAAGTTCGCCGCGAAGCGCGCGCTGTCGCCCGAGAGCGCCGCGCAGCGGGCTTCGGTGTCCATCGCGTCGCTTTCCGACGAACGATAGTGCACGGCCACCCGCCAGCCGGCCTCCGCGAGCGCGAGCGCGATTTCACGCCCCAGGCGCTTGGCGGCGCCGGTCACGAGAACGGTGCGAGGTCGTGCTGATCGTGCGGTCGGGGGCATTGGGGGACAATCGGGGGTGTGAACACATCAATAGATTCCTCAAGTTTAACGACGGCGCTCAAGCAGCACATCGAAGAGGCCATTCGCGCGGCGGGTGGCTGGCTGGCGTTTGACCGCTTCATGGAGCTGGCGCTGTATACGCCCGGCCTCGGCTATTACGCCAACGGCACGGCGAAGTTCGGCACCATGCCGCAGTCGGGCAGCGATTTCGTGACGGCCCCCGAACTCTCGCCGCTCTTCGGCTGGGCGCTGGCGCAGCAGGTGCGCGAGGCGCTCGATGCCTCGGGCACGGAGGAGGTCTGGGAATTCGGCGCGGGCACGGGTGCCTTGGCAAAGCAACTGCTCGAGGCACTGGGCAGCCGGGTCAAGCGCTACACCATCGTCGATCTCTCGGGCAGCCTGCGCGCGCGCCAGCAGCAGACGCTGGAAAAATTCGGCGATCAGGTGGCGTGGGCGGATCAGTTGCCGGACAACCTTCACGGCGTGATCGTCGGCAACGAGGTGCTGGACGCCATGCCGGTCAAGCTGGTCTTCCGCAAGGGCGGCGAGCAGGACGGCGTGTGGAGCGAGCGCGGCGTGGTCATCGCGGCTGACGGCAGTTTTGCCTTTGACGATCGCCCCACCGAGCTGCGCCCGCCCGTGGAGGTGCCGGGTCCGCAGGACTATCTGACCGAATTGCAGCCTCAGGGCGAGGCCTTCATCCGCACGATCGCGGACCGATTGAAGCAAGGCGCGGCCATCTTCATCGACTACGGCTTTCCCGAGACCGAGTTCTTCCATCCGCAGCGCCACATGGGCACGCTGGTGTGCCATCGCGCGCACATGGTGGATTTTGATCCGCTGGTCGACGTGGGCCTCAAGGACATCACCGCGCACGTGAACTTCACCGGCACGGCGCTGGCCGCGCAGGACGCCGGTCTGCAGGTGCTCGGCTACACCAACCAGGCGCATTTCCTGCTCAACTGCGGCATCGCCAAGGAGATGGAGACGCGCGAGCAGAAGCAGCGCTCGCAGGCCGCCAAGCTCGTGATGGAGCACGAGATGGGCGAGCTGTTCAAGGTCATCATGCTGGGCGTGGGCGAGCCATGGATTCCCATGGGCTTCTCGCACGGCGACCGAACGCACAGGCTCTGAGTCAACACCATCATGATCCGCTGGGTCGTCGTCGTCTTTCTGGCGCTCATCCTCATCAACGGCATCACCCCGTGGCTGCGCAAGCTCGGGCTGGGGCGGCTGCCGGGCGATTTCCACTTCCGCCTGTTCGGGCGCGACTGGTTCATTCCCCTTGCGAGCACGCTGGTGCTCAGCGGGCTGCTGAGCCTGATCGCACGCTACGTCTGAACAGCGGCAAGACGGACCTTGTAGGCCATGACGCCGCAGGGTACTCGAGCGCTTGAAAAAGCGTGGGAGATCGCCACATGATGCTCACGTTTGATTGTTTTTCGCTTGTACGTCTGCACGTTTGTTCGTTTGTTCGTCTACGTTCGCATTGCCCTTCACGAGATCTGCCATGTCCGATTCACTGCATGTTGTCTGCCCCCATTGCCACAAGACCAACCGCATCGCGCGTGACCAGCTGGGCGACTCCGCCAACTGCGGCAGCTGTCATCAGCCATTGCTGACGGGCGAGCCGGTGAATCTGGATGCGGTCAGCTTTCCCAAGCACATCGGGCGCAGCCAATTGCCGGTGGTAGTGGATTTCTGGGCACCCTGGTGCGGGCCTTGCCGGATGATGGCGCCTGCTTATGCACAGGCTGCTCAGGCTTTGCAGACTCGGGCGCAGTTCGCGAAGCTGGATACGGAGGCGCATCCCGAGACGGCTGCTCCGTTCGGGATTCGCAGCATTCCTACGATGGCGGTGTTTCGGGAGGGGGTGGAGTTGGGGCGGATTTCTGGGGCTTTGCCGAGCGGGGAGATTGTTCGGTGGGTTGAGTCTTTGATTTGATTTTTTTGTGCTTTTGTTGGTTGCTCGTTTGCTCGTTTGCTGGTTTGAGGGCGGAGGCCGGGACTGCCCCCGGCGGGGCAATCACTTTTTGCTTGCGCGCAAAAAGTAATCAAAAACGCGCTTTGAATACCTCCGGCGGAACTCGCTGCGTTCCTTCGTCACTCCGCTCGGACAACCGCCGGAAATCAGTTTTGAAGAGGTGTTTGCGGCACTTCGCTGCGCTCGTGCCGGGGTGTTGGTGGAGTTGGGTTGGGTAACCCATGCCCGCTGTTCTTTTGAACGAAGTTGATCCAGCGAGCAATTAAAAAATTGCGTAGCACTGGCGTCTCAGCATCTCGCGAAGTCGCGAGATGCACGGCACGAGCGAAGCGACGTGCCGAACACACCTCCGAGTGAACATCTAGCTCGCGGCGGTTGCCCGAGCGGCGCGCGCAGCGCAAAGCGAGTTCTGCCGCGGGTATTGAAAACGCATTTTTGGTGACTTTTTGGGCAAGACCAAAAAGTTACTCCGCCGCCGGGCGGAACTCCCGGCCTCTGCCCCCAAACCAGCCAACAGCAGAAGCAAAAAGCAAGCAAACAAATAAGAAATCCAATACCAGCCCCCACGTGCAGACGAGGACAGCACCTCTCCATCATGGCGTATTGGATAAGCGGACCCTCAGACCGTCGGTGCAGGCGCATCCACAACGAGCGCCGCATTCAACACCCGCACACGCTGATCCACGTAGTACCCCCCGAACTCCGTGTACCGCATGACCTGAATGCCGCATTTCCTGCAGCGCCAGACCGTGCTGCGGTTGACCGGAAAGTAGGCCAGCGCGATGGGCGCTTCGGGGCTTTCGTAGCGGGTGCGGTGGGGGTGGAATTCTTCGAAGGTAGGCTCATCCACGCCGGGCTCGCGCAGGTCGGCGATCTGCTGCATCTGGGCGGCGGGCCAGCGCATGTCGGTGATGCTGTCCCAGCCTTGGAACTGGATCAGGTGGCAGTCGCAGCCTTCACCGGATTGGCCACGGTTTGCCAGTTCGCGCAGTTGCTCGGTGGTTTGGATCAACGGGGTTTCTTCGGTCATGGTGTCGGTGCTTCGTTGGACAGCCATGCGCGCAAGGCCTCGCGCCTTGCATCGGCGACGGCCGCGCCGATGGCTTCGCCCTTGAGACCGCGTTTGGCTGCGGCCCCCGCGATGGGGCCGGTTTTCACGTCGAGCACGGTTTGCAGGGCATGGGTCAGTCGCGCGCGCTGTGGATAAGGATTGTTCTCGAAACCCAGCCGCCCGCGCGCATCGCATTCGCAGGCGAACAGGGCTTCTTCAAAACGTGCGGGTTTGCGGATGGCGTCGCAGCGTTCAAAAAGGCGCAGCAACGCGCTGGCGCCGAGCTCCTTGCTGCGATGGATGTTGCCGTGTTCGCGCGCCACCAGCACGGCGAGTTCGTGCAGGTCGTTGGGCACGCGCCAGCGGTCGCAGACGGCGTTCACCAGATCGACGCTGCGCGCCTCGTGTTCGATATGGCGCGGCAGGATGTCGGCGGGCGTCGTTCCCTTGCCGAGATCGTGCATCAGGCAGGCCAGGCGCACGCCGGCAGGTGCCTGCAGTCTGGCGGACATGTCCACCACCATCATCACGTGCACGCCGGTGTCGACCTCGGGGTGGTATTCGGCGCGTTGCGGCACACCCCAGAGGCGGTCGAGTTCGGGCAGCAGCACCTTGAGCGCGCCGCATTCGCGCAGCACCTCGAACATGCGCGAGGGGCGCGGCTCCATGAGACCACGCGAGAGCTCCTGCCAGACGCGCTCGGGCACGAGGTGATCGACCTCGCCCTCGGCCACCATCTCGCGCATGAGCGCGATGGTCTCGGGCGCGACGCTGAAATCGGCAAAACGCGCTGCAAAGCGGGCAATGCGCAAAATGCGCACCGGATCTTCGCGAAACGCGTCGGTCACGTGGCGCAGCACCTTGTCACGCAGATCCCGCTGACCATCGTAGGGATCGACCACGGCGTCGGCGTTGCCGCTCCAGTCGAGCGGCGCGGCCATGGCGTTGACGGTGAGATCGCGGCGCGAGAGGTCTTCTTCGAGCGTGACATCCGGCGAGGTCTGCACCACGAAGCCGCGATAGCCCCGACCGCTCTTGCGCTCGGTGCGCGCGAGTGCGTATTCCTCGTGCGTCTGCGGATGCAAAAACACGGGGAAGTCGCGGCCTACCGCGGTGTAGCCGAGCTGCGTCATTTCTTCGGGCAGCGCACCGACGACGACCCAGTCGTGGTCGTTCACCGGTTGGCCCATGAGGCGGTCGCGAACCGCGCCGCCCACCATATAGATTTGCATGGCGCAAGTGTAGGGCAGGGTGTTGAGCTGTGTGGCTGCTTGGCCTGTGGGTTGGCTTTTTTGTGGTGTTTTTTCTTTGGTTCGTAGTGTTTGAGTTCAGAGGCCGGGTCTCGCCCCGGCGGGCGAGTAACTTTTCGCTTGCGCGCGAAAAGTCACCAAAAGCGCGCTTGGAAGTCCTCCGGCGGAACTCGCTTTGCGCTGCGCGCGCCGCTCGAACAACCGCCGGAAATCAGTTTTGAAGAGGAGTTTGCGGCACGTTGCTTCGCTCGTGCCGGGGCTCTTGCAAAGCTGGGTGGGGTGGTGTTCGCCCACTGTGCTATTCAGCGTTGATGTCCGATCCGCCGCGCGCAAATGACGCCGCGCCCGTCCCCGGAATCTCGCGAAGTCGCGAGATGCAGCACGAGCGCAGCGACGTGCCGAACACACCTCTTAGTTAAGCACTAGCTCGCGGCGGTTGCCCGAGCGGCGCGCGCAGCGCAAAGCGAGTTCTGCCGCGGGTATTGAAAAGCGCGTTTTGGGTTACTTTTTGCGCGCAAGCAAAAAGTGACTCCGCCGCCGGGCGGAACTCCCGGCCTCCACCCTCAAACAAAAACCAAAAACAAGAACAAAAAGCCGAATATCTCCCCACGACCCAGCGCGAGGGCAATAGACAATAGGCAATAGTTAAACGGCATTCCCCCTGACCCGATACGGCTCGTCAAACGGAACAAAATCGTGCTCCGCGAGCGCGTCCTCAACCCACGCCTGGACCCCAGGCAACGCCATCACCCGCTCCACATAAGCGCGGATGTGAGAAGGCACGGGCAGCGCATAGGTGGTGATGCGTGAACAGACCGGAGCGTAGTAAGCATCGGCAATGCTGAATTTGCCGAACAGCATCGGACCCTTGTGGGTGTCGAGCAGTTGGGTCCACATCTCGATGAGGCGGTTCACATCGGCCTGCACGGCGGGTTTGTCGCGCCAGACCAAGGCGCCGATGTCGGCGAGGTCGGCTTCGATGTTCATGCCGCAGTGGCTGCGCAGCGCGGTGAAGCCGCTGTGCATCTCGGCGCAGACGCTGCGTGCGATGGCGCGGGCCTTCGCATCCTGCGGCCAGAGGCGTTTTTCCGGGAATTTTTCTGCGAGATATTCGGCAATGGCGAGGGTGTCCCAGATGGCGAGGTCACCGTCGACCAGCGCGGGAACCTTGCCGGTGGGGGATACCTGCGCGATCTGGGTCTTGAACTTGGAGCCTTCGGAAAAGCTGTCAAAGCGCACCAGTACTTCCTCGAACGGGATGCCCGCCTGCTTGAGCAGCACCCAGGGGCGCATGGACCAGGAGGAGTAGTTCTTGTTGCCGATGAAGAGTTGGAGCATGGTGAACCTCGTTCGTGGGAGTGGCGTGAGGAGGGCAGGCACATGCGCGCGGCGCATGAGGCACGTGCGGTGTTCTAATTCTGGCCCATGTCGGTCCTCACTTCAGTCATGTCCTTATCGAATGCTCCCAACGCCATCCATAAGACCGCCCTCGTCCTCTTCTCCGGCGGTCAGGATTCCACAACCTGCCTCGCGCAGGCGCTTTCGCGCTATGAGCGGGTGGAGACGCTGGGGTTTGACTACGGTCAGCGGCACAGCGTGGAACTGGAGGTACGAAAGACGGCGCTGCAGGCGTTGCGCGGGGCGTTTCCTGAGTGGGGCGCGAAGCTCGGGGAGGATCATCTGCTCTCGCTCGATGTGCTGGCGCAAATCGGAGGCTCTTCACTGACCGAGGATGTGGCGTTCGCGATGCAGGCGGATGGGTTGCCGAACACCTTTGTGCCGGGGCGCAATCTGCTGTTTCTGACGCTGGCGGGGGCGCTGGCCTATCGGCGCGGCATCAGCGTGATCGTGACCGGGGTCTGCGAGACCGATTTTTCGGGCTATCCCGACTGCCGGGACGACACGATGAAGGCGATGCAGCTGGCGCTCAATCTGGGCCTGGAGCGGCGTCTGCTGATCGAGACGCCGCTGATGTGGATCGACAAGGCGCAGACTTGGCAGTTGGCCTTCGAGCTGGGTGGGGCGCGGCTGGTCGAGCTGATCCGGCGCGACACCCACACCTGCTATCAGGGCGTGCGCGACCGCCTGAACGATTGGGGATACGGCTGCGGCACCTGTCCGGCGTGCGAGCTGCGTGCGCGCGGTTGGGCGCAGTGGCAGGCGCAGCGTGCGTGAATGGTAAAAGTCGTCAATAAATGTACTGACGACTTTCGCAGGCACGTTCAGCGTTCAGCCCACCGGCCAGACGACGCCGTTGTCGTTGAGGATGGCGTCCAGTGGCTGGTCGTGGGCTTCGGGCTCGAACTCGTCGACATAGCCGTTGGTGTAGCCCAGCCCCACGGTGAACGGGCGGGGCTCGAGGGCGGCGAGCGTGCGGTCGTAGAAGCCGCCGCCGTAGCCGAGGCGGTAGCCGCCCGCGCCGTAGCCCACGCAGGGCACGAAGAGCAGGGTGGGGACGATCAGCTCGGTGTCCTTGGGCTTGGGGATGCCGTAGGCGTCCTCCTCCATCGGGCAGCCGGGGTACCAGGCGTGGAAGGTAAGGGTCTTGTGTTCGCGGTTGACCACCGGCAGGCCGATGCGGCGGCGCTGGGGTTCGTCGAGCAGCTCGCCGTCTTCCTTCCAGCGGTGCAAGGCCGGAAGCGGGTCGAATTCGCCCTTGATGGGCCAGTAGGCGCCGATGATGATGTCGGGCCGATCGACCAGCCAGATGCGCATGACACGCTGCAACATGTCGGTGCGAACCAACCTGTCGGGCAAATTCAGTCGTTGTTCTACCAGTGCGCGACGCAGGGCTGCTTTGTCCATCACATAATCCAGTAATGCAATGGCTCAAGATTCTGACACCGTTACTGCTCGGAGCTAGTCTGGCAAGTACGGTTGCTCCCGTTTCGGCACAAACCCGAGGCGATGATGTGCTGCTTGAAATGCAAAAAGCGTTCAGGCAGAAGGACAAGCAAAAACTCACCGCACTGTTGCCCGGCGCGCGTGGACACGTGCTCGAGCCGTGGGCTGCGTACTGGGAACTCAAGGCGCGGATCGAGGAGGCGACGCAGGACGAGGTTGATGCTTTCCTGCAACGCTACGCGGGCAGCTATCAGGAAGACCGCCTGCGCAACGACTGGCTGCTGCTGCTGGGTCAGCGTCGCGACTGGGAGCGGTTCATGGACATGCACTTCAAGTTCCGCATGCGCGACGACAAGGAGGTGCAGTGCTACGCCCTCAATGTTGACCAGATGCTCGGCAAGGCGACCGAAGAGGGCGCGGAGCTGATTCTTCGCAACTGGTACGGACAGCGTGAGCTGGATGACGGCTGCGCCTATGCGGCGTCCGAGCTGTACGCCAACAAGAAGATCAAGGCCAACGACGTCTGGCGCAAGGCGCGGCTCGCGGCCGAGGCCAATCGTCTGCGCGCGGTGGCCAAGGCCGTGCAGATTGTCGCTCCCGAGGCGGCGGGCGGTCTGCGCGAGGCCATCGACTCGCCCACGAAATACCTGACGGGCCGGGCCACGGCGCGCGGCAAGATGAAGCAGGAATTCATCGTGCTGGCGTTGATCCGCATGGCCATGAGCGATCCGGCGCAGGCCGCGAACATGCTCGACAACAAATGGGGCGTGCAGCTCTCGGCCGAGGAGCGCAACTGGCTCTGGGGGCTGATCGGCAAGCAGGCGGCCAACTCGCTGTCGCCCGATGCGCTGGGCTATTTCAACAATGTGACGCGGGACGCCGACCTGAACGACGACATGCTGGGCTGGCGCGTGCGCGCCGCGATGCGTGCCGGGCAGTGGAAGGTCGTCTCGCGCAGCATCGACGCGATGAGCGCGATGGGCCGCACCGATCCCACCTGGGTGTACTGGCGTGGCCGCGCCTATTTGTCGAACCGTCCTGGTGACGAGGACAAGGCCAATGCCAAGCGTCTGTTCGAGTCGATCGCGGGCACCAGCAGCTTCTACGAGCAGCTGGCGCGCGAGGAACTCGGCCAGAAGCTGACCACACCACCGGCACCTTCGCCGCTCACGCCCGAAGAGATCGCAGGCGCGCGCGCCAATCCGGGGCTCAACCGCGGGCTCTATGCCATCTTGCTCGGTCTGCGCAGCGAGGGTGTGCGCGAATGGAACTACGCGACCAATCTGCACAACCCCGGCGGCCTGAATGACCGCGAGCTGCTGGCCGCTGCCGACTTGGCCTGCAAGCAGGAGATCTGGGACCGCTGCATCAACACCAGCGAGCGCACCAAGTCGTTCATTGACGCGACGCAGCGCTTTCCGATGCCGTTCCGCAGCTCGGTGGTGGACCATTCGAAGGGCATCGGCCTTGATCCCGCCTATGTCTATGGCCTGATCCGTCAGGAAAGCCGCTTCATCATGGACGCGCGCTCGCATGTGGGGGCCTCGGGCCTCATGCAGGTGATGCCTGCGACCGCCAAGTGGACGGCCCGCAAGATCGGCATGACCGACTTCACGCCCGACATGATCTATGACCGCGAGACCAACATCACCATCGGCACCGCGTATCTCAAGCTCGCGCTCGATGATTTCGACGGCTCGATGGCGCTGGCCGCCGCCGCCTACAACGCCGGGCCCGGTCGCCCGCGCAACTGGCGCAACGGTCCGGTGATCGACGCGGCGATCTGGGCCGAGAACGTGCCGTTCACCGAGACCCGCACCTACGTGAAGAACGTGCTGGCGAACACGACCAACTATGCGGCCATCCTCACGGGACAGCCGCAGTCGATCAAGTCGCGATTGGGGACAGTGGGGCCGCGCAACGCGGCGGAACCCGAGCCGAACAAAGACCTGCCGTAAACGGCTGGCACCCCCTGAGTCGCTTCGCGCCTTCCCCCTCTCTGATGCTGCGCGTTGCGCAGCGGAGGGGGACACGGCCGGCGCTGCGGAGCGGCCCTTGCTCGGCTGTCACTCGCTTGGGACGCGCCAGTCTTGAGCGTTGCTAACGATCAAGCCACGTCGTCTGCGGATGGCGTGGCTTTTTTTCCGGTGAACATCGCGCGCACCAGATTTTCGCGGTGCTCCCAGCAGGTCCAGAGCATGCCGGCGATGTGCAGGGCGACGAGGCCGAGCAGGGTCCAGGCCAGATACTTGTGCAGCTCGGCAAGCCAGCCGTAGCCCCAGAACATGTCCGTGGTGTAGAGCCAGCCCGTGAAGGTGAGCAGGCTCAGGCAGGCGAGCAGCGCCACCACCATCCAGCCGCCCAGCGGGTTGTGGCCTATGTAGCGCGGCGCCTTGCCCTTGAGCGCGGCGCGCGCGTAGGCGATGGTGGCCCGGGGTGCGCGCACGAACTGCGCGAAGCGCGCGTAATGCGTGCCCACGAAACCCCACAGCAGGCGTGCCGCCAGGATGCCGATGACGACATAGCCCGTGCGCTCGTGCAAGGGTCCGAGGTCTTCGCGGCTCCACCAGGACAGCGCGATGCAGACCACCAGACCCCAGTGCAGCAAACGCACGGGCCAGTCCCAGACGCGCACCTTCAGCGGCGCGGTCTGGCTTTCAGCAAGCGGATTATTCTTCTTCAACGCGTTCGAAGGTCTTGGGATCAAAGAACGCTTCGATGCGCTTTCCCTTGGGGTCCTTGGCGTAGACCTCGTAGCAGGTGGCGGTCTTTTCCATGCGGCGGATGACCCAGCCTTCCTTCTCGAGCTTCTGCTGCAGCTCGGTGTGCGGGCGCCATTCGTTCTTGGGATATTCCTTGCAGGTCACGTTGCCGTGAGCGAAGGCGCTGCCTGTTCCGATGGTCAGGATGGCGGCGCACAAGACAGTTTTGATGGTTTTCATGAGGTGCACTCCTAGAGGGAAACGGATCTTAAAACGTTCTGCGATCCAGTGGATGTCAGGTTTTGGCCCAGCGTCGCAACAGGTTGTGATAGACGCCGGTGAGCTGCACGAGGCGCTGGTCGTCGGGGGCGAAGGAAGGGGCCATGTGCTGCACGGACTGGTCCAGATCGAACAGCAGCGTGCGCTCGGTCTCGTTGGCCACGAGGCTCTCGATCCAGAAGAACGAGGCCACGCGTGCGCCGCGCGTGACGGGCGTGACGCGGTGCAGGCTGCTCGATGGATAGAGCACCATGTCGCCCGCTTCGAGCTTCACGCATTGCACGCCGAACGGGCCTTCGACCTCGAGTTCGCCGCCGTCGTATTCGTCGGGCTCGGCCAGAAACAGCGTGGCCGACAGGTCGGTGCGCATCTGCTGGCTGCTGCCGGGCAGGAACATGAGCGCGCTGTCCACATGCGCGCCGTAGGTGCCGCCGTCGGCATAGCGGTTGAATTTGGGCGGATAGATGGTGCGCGGCAGCGCGGCCGAGATGAACAGCGGCGTCTGCGAGAGCGTGCGCACGATCTGGTTGCCGAGCGCGATGCAGAGCTCGCCGTTGTCGTCGAGCTGCTGGTTGCGCTTGACGCTCTTGGCCAGCGTGCCTGCGGTGGCGGCGCCGTCACTCCAGTCGGCGTGGTCGAGCTGCTGGCGGAATTGAAGGACCTGCTCTTTGGTCAGGACCTTGTCGATGGTGATCAACATGATCTGGATTCCCTGTTCAAGTTCGGAAATCGATGAATACCCGATAAATACAAGCACAAATGCCGGGCAGGGGCCCGGCATCGATGGTCACTGATCTGTGTCATGCAAGACCTGAACCAATCCGCAGCGCCGGAGAGTCAATTCTCACGCGCTGCGGATCGCTCGGCTGGCCAGTTACAGATCCAGGTTCAGCGTCAGGCGCACGGCGCGTGCGTCGCCCTTGTACAGGAACGCGCCCGAACGGTACACGGCAGTGTAGTAGTCCTTGTTGGTCAGGTTCAGCACGTTCAGGCGCACGTCGGCGTGCTTGTTGATGCGATACGAAGCGAACGCGTCATACACGGTGAACGAAGGCACGGGCTGCGAGCACACGCCGGCGGCTGTGTAGCCGGCAGCGGTGTCAGGCTGGCCGCCGCAGCGGTCGCTCTCGTGACGGGCGATGGCGCCGATCGAGAGGTCCTTGGTCAGCTGGTACTTGCCTTGCAGAGCGAACGAACGGTCAGCAAAGTTGGACAGCGGACGGCCCACGTTGGTGGCGGTGGCGGAACGCAGCACCTTGGACTTCATGATGGCCACACCGGCCTGCACCTGGAAGTCCTTGGTCACGTTGCCGGCCAGACCGAATTCGACGCCGCGCACGCGGTTCTTGCCAGTGTTGAACGTGCCAGCCGTGTCGTAGTTCGCGCCTTCCATCACGTCGGTCTTGGTGGTCTGGAACACGGCTGCGGTCGCCAGCAGCTTGTCGTCCAGAATGTTCCACTTGGTGCCGAGTTCGAAGTTCTGCGAACGCTCGGGCTTGGCGCCTGCGGCGCTGCCGTTGTAGATCACGAGGCCGCCGTAGCCGCTGCTGGTGCCCGCATCGGGCTCGCCGCCGTTGATGTCCTGCGATGTGCCGTAGCCAGCGTAGACGATGCCTTGTGGGTTGATCTTGTAGCTCACGCCCAGGTGGCCGTTGAACAGCGTGTCGCTGAAGCCGTAGTCACCGGTCTGCGCGCCGGTGGCGGCGTTGCGGGTCAGCATGGACAGCTTGTAGTGGTCGGCACGCACGCCGCCGAACACGGTCAGCTTGTCGGTCAGATCTACGGTGTCCATGAGCGACAGGGCGTAGGTACGCACTTGCCAGTCACGGTTCCAGCCGTTGCGTGAGTAGTTGCGGCCGGCCATGGTGGTCGGGTCGCCCAGGCTCGCGCCGGCTGCATTGGTGAAGCACCAGCCGTTGTTGGCTGTGGCCGTCGCGCTGGTGCGGCAGTTGTAGGCGCCGGTGTTGCCGACGGTGTAGTTGCCCGACTTGACCATGTGGTCGGTGTACTCGAAGCCGGTGATGAACTCGTGCTTCATGCCGCCGATCTGGGTGTCCCAGCGCAGGTTGGTCTGGTGCGCGAAGTAGTGCACTTCCTGCCAGCCGGTGTGACCGCCGTCGAGGCCGGCGGTGGTGTAGGTGGAGCCATCGGCGTTGTAGGCCGTGCGGCTCGATGCGCCGGTCGTGGCGTAGCCGTTGCTCGAAGTGCCGTAGCGGGTCAGGCTGTTGAGCTTGACGTCGGGCGTGAGGCGGTAGTTGACGCGTGCGGTCAGCGTGTCGACGTCCGACTTCAGGAAGTCGTTGGACTGTGCGTACACGGGCACGTTGCTCGCGGGGTAGCGGGCGGGTGCGGTGCCGACGAGGTAGCCGCCGAGGTCGGGCTGATTGTCCTTGCCGCGGAAGCCGTAGTAGTCGACGGTGACGTTCAGGTCAGGATTGATTTCCCACAGGCCCGACAGCGCCAGACCCTTGCGCTTGCGCTCGGACGGGCCGCGATCTGGCACGTCTTCCGAGCCCACGAGCGCGTTCACGCGCAGCGCGAAGGTGTCGTTGATGGCCTTGTTGGCGTCCATCGTCAGGCGGTAGTGGCTGTCGGTGCCGACCGAGCCGGAGAAGCGCGTGAAGTCGTAATCCAGCGTGGCTTGCTTGGTGATCACGTTGACCGCGCCGCCAGCGGAGCCACGGCCTGCGAACGTGGAGTTCGGGCCCTTGGTGATTTCCACTTGTTCGGCCGCGAAGCTTTCGCGGGTGGTCATGCCGGGGTCGCGCAGGCCGTCGACGAACACGTCGGAGCGGGCTTCCTGGCCACGGATGATGTAGCGGTCACCGAAGGCATTGCCGTTTTCGCCGGTGCCCAGTGTGATGCCGGGCTGGGCCGACAGGATCTGCTTCAAGTCGGTTGCGCCGGAGTCGTCGATGGCGGACTTGGTGATCACCGAGATGGTCTGCGGTGTCTCGGCCAGCGGGCGGGTGTGGCGCGAATCGGCGGAAGTCTTGGCCTTGTAGGGCGCGCCGACTTCGGCGTTCGGGTTCGGGTCGATGGCCTGTTCCTTCACCGTCACGGTGGGGAGGGCTTCAGTGGCGGCGGGAGCGGCCGTGGTTTGAGCGAAAGCACTCAGCGGCAGCAGAACGACGGCTGCTGCAACGCTGTCAGCCAGGCGCAGGCTGCGTGGCTTCTTAACGTAAGAACGTTTGGATTGCATGAAAAATACCCTCTGTTTAACTGGAGTGAATTATTGTTGAGAATCACTCTCGTTCTCGTGCTTGTTATGTTTGTCACCCCAATTTCCGGCAATTTCTGGGAGGAATTGGGGTGAAATGTGGCGCTTCGGCAACAGGGTGTTGCCGTTTGCTATGCTTTTTTGGGGATGCGACGGAACTTTTTGCGAGTTTTATGCACAAGCCGCAAAACGCTGTCGCTCAAAGTCGGCTGACGGCCGACATCAGGCATTGAGCAGCAGCGCTTCGTGACGTGCCGCCGCGCCGCTGGCGACGAGATCGCGCACCAGCTCCTCGGCCCATTCGCGCAGGCCGAGGGTCGCGAAATGGCGCTCGTGCAGCAGGCGGAAATAGGGCGTGCTTTCCAGCCAGCGCAGTGCATCTTCCAAGGGAATGCGCTGCCATTCCAGCAGCTTGTACTTGAGCAATACCTTGGCGGCATGGCGCGCGTGCTTGAGCGGGGCGGCGACAAAGCCCGCAAGGCGGCGGCGCGAGATCTCGAGCGCTCTCGGCACGTCGCCGAACACCGGGCCATGGCCGGGGATCACGGTTTCGGGCGCAAGGCGCTCGATGAGGTCCAGCGTCGCGCCGACGTCGGCAAAGCCTTCCTCTCCCTCAAGCTCGGGGAACACCACTCCGAAGCCGTTCTCCCAGAGCGCGTCGCCCGAGATCAGCACGCGCGACGAGGGTTCGAACAGCACGACCGCATGCGCGTCATGACCGGGGGCGGCGTGGATCTGCCAGTGCCGGTCGCCCAGCGCGATCTGTTCGCCCGGAACGAGCACGCCATCGGCGCGGAACGGCGGGCAATGCTGGCCCGTGGGCTCGTATGTCAGCGCGACGGGGTCCCAGTGGCGCACCTGCTCGAACTGGCCCGGCGGAATGCGGGTCGCAAGCTGCGGCCAGCGCGCCTGCAGGGCGGCGTTGCCGCCGCAGTGGTCACTGTGCAGATGGGTGTTGATCAGCAGGTCGAGCGGCTTCTCGCCGAGCGTGGCGGCGACCAGATCGACGGTCTGGTCGGCGTGGGTGAAATAGCCGCTGTCGACCAGCGCGCTTCCATGCTCGCCCTGAAACAGCACATTGTTGGCGGACAGCCAGCCGCGCTCCAGCACGGTGATGTCAGTGGGGAGGGCGGGCGTGGTGCGGGTCATGGTTCTGATCTTGTGGTGGCGGTTGTCTCTCGGAGCATGTTCGCGATCTCAGCCCGAGGCGGTGCCTGCAAGACCGTGTGGAGATCGCCGACACGCTCTCAATCATTGTGCCTGCCCGTCAGGCGCAATTTGGGACGCAACATGCACAATGGCTGCTGACTTGGGCTTCGAGAGGCTGGAATTCATGGTTGCTTGGTGGCTGCGTGCCGTCAGTCTGTTCAACGTGCTCTGCGTGATCGCCTGGGTCGCCTGGGCGTGGCCGCGTTCGGCGTGGCTGGCGGTGGTCGGCGTCGTGCTGTTCATGCTGGCCGGGCGGCTGTGGCTGGGGCTGCAGTTCTGGGTCATGCAGATTTTCAAGCGGCGGCTCGGTCTGCCGGTGGCGAGCCGTGACGCGGTGCTTCGAGCCTGGAATGCCGAGACGCAGGAGTCCATGCACCAGTTCGCCTGGCAGATTCCGTGGCGAGAGTGGGAGGTGGGCGATCATCTGCCGCCGGATGCGCAAGGCCGCTGCGGCGTGGTGCTGGTGCATGGATGGATGTGCAACCGCGCGGTGTGGACGCAGACCATGCTGCAGTTGCGCGCGCAGAACATTCCCTATGTCGCGGTGAGCCTGCCGATGCTGCTGCACGGCATCGCGACGGCACGGCCCACCGTGGAGGCCGCCGTGCGGCGTCTGCATGAGGCCACCGGCGTGGCGCCGCTGCTGGTCGGGCACAGCATGGGTGGGCTGGTGCTGCGCGACTGGCTGCGCAGCCTGCCTGCGGGCAGCGGGCTGGTGCCGCACGCGGCGATCACCATCGGCACTCCGCATCATGGCTCGCCGCTGGCGATGTGCGTGCTGGGGACCAACGTCAAGGAGATGCGGCCCGGCAGCGCATGGCTCGCGCAGCTGCGCAGCGATGAGGCCGAAACGGGCAGCGCGTTCTCGCGAGTGCGCTGGCATTGCGTCTTTTCGGACTGCGACAACGTGGTCTTCCCGGAATCCACCTCGCAGTTGGCGAACGGCGAACCCCATCTGCTGGCCGGATACGCCCATGTGCAGATGCTGGGCGCGCCCCGGCTCTGGGCGCTGATCGAGTCGCAGCTGCCGTTTGCGGCACGCGTCAGGTGCTGATCAGCGGCGCGCTGTCGGCGGCGAATTCGGGCAGCAGGCGCAGTTCTTCGTAGAGATGGGTGAAGTCGGGCGCGGTCAGCTCGAACAGTTGCTCGAAACTGTCGATCACGAAATAGGTCTGCTGGTAGGTGTCGATCTTGTAGCGGGTGCGCATGGTGCGCGCCAGTTCCAGCGGGAGGCGCCGGGGCTCGGGGCTTTGCACGCTGTACTGCAGCTCGCCGCTGGAACTCAGAATGCCCGCGCCATACGCGCGCAGACCCGCCGGTTCGCGGATCAGCCCGAATTCGATGGTGTACCAGTACAGGCGCGCCAGCATCTCGCCGGCTCCCAGGTCCTCGGCCTTGAGCCCGCCCTGGCCGTAGCGCTGGATGTAGTCGGCGATCACCGGGTTGAACAGCAGCGGCACATGGCCGAAGAGGTCGTGGAAGACGTCGGGCTCAACGATGTATTCGAACTCCTCGGGCTTGCGGATCCAGTCGGTCACCGGAAACTGCCGGTTGGCGAGCAGCGAGAAGAAGGCGCGCTCGGGAATCAGCCCCGGCACGGCGACGATCTGCCAGCGCGTGGCGCGCCAGAGCTGCTCGTTGATGTCGTCGAAGCGCGGAATGCGCTCCTTGGCGCCGAGCTTGGGCAGCACGTCGATGAAGGCCTGGCTCGCCAGACCCGGCAGCAGCGCGGACTGGCGTTCGTAGAGCCGGTGGTAGGTGTCGTGATCGGCCGCCGTGTAGGCGTCGAAATCCTGCGCGCAGGTGAAATCCTCGTGCGCGCGGCTGTAGTCGCCGCGTGGCGGACGGCTCGATTGGCCATAGACGACAGGGGCTTGTCCCATGATGTGCTCCTTTTCATCGCGGCCAATGCGGGCCTGTCAGCCCCGTGCGTGGCCGCTGCTCATTCGATGCGGATCTTGGCCGCCTTGATCAGAAAACCGAACTTGTTGTTTTCCGACTCCACGAACTCCTGGAAGCTCGAGAGGCGGACGTCTTCGGGCGCAATGCCCATCTTCCTCAGTCCCGCCGTGCCTTGACGGCTCTTCATCGCTGCCTGGAAGGCATCGGCGAAGCGGCGGGCGTCGTTTTCGGGCAGCGAGGCGGGGGCGAACAGCCCGAACCAGGTCACCACGTTGAAGCCGGGCACCTCGCTGTTGATGCTGGGCACCTTGGGCAGCGAGTCATCGCGGCCGAGCGAGGTGACGCCCAGCGCCTTCAGGTGGCCGGTCTGGATCAGCGGCAGCGAGGAAGCGAGGTTGTCGAACACCAGCGCCACTTCCTTGGATTCGAGCGCCTTGAGGGCCGGGCTCGATCCCTGGAACGGCACATGCGCCATGCGGGTGTTGGTCAGCGACTTGAACATCTCCGCCGCGATGTGTCCGATGCTGCCGTTGCCGCCGGAGCCGTACTTGAGTCTCTCCGGGTTGGCCTTGAGGTACTTCACCAGATCGGAGGTGGACTGGATGTTGAGCTCCTGCGCCAGCTCGGCGTTCATCACCAGCACGTTGGGCGTGCGTGCCACGAGCACCAGCGGCTTGAAGTCCTTGAGCGGGTCGTACGGGAGCTGCTTGTGCAGCCACGGATTCACCGCGTGCGTGGCGACTGCGCCCATCAGCACCATGTTGGAGGTGTGGGGCGATTTGGCCACCAGTTCCGCCCCGGTGCCGCCGCCCTTGCCGGGCTTGTTCTCCACCTGGATGTGGCCGAGCTGGCCGCTCGCCTCCTGCGCGATCAGGCGCGCGGAGGTGTCGAGCGGACCGCCCGCGGGATAGGGGACGACCAGCGTCATGGGCGCCGAGGCGTTCTGGCCCATGGCGACCAAGGGCACGCCGGCGAGCAAAACACTGAGCAGAAAAGAAGCGCGGAGCACGGCGGATCCTCTGAAAAGTAAATATTTGCGCAGTATATTTACAATTTATTGCGGCGCAGCATTGTTAACCACATATGCCCAATCGCAAACTGTGACGCTGGGGTCGTCAACACGTTCTCAGAGCACGCCCCGGCGCATCTGATCAAGCTCGATGCTCTCGAACAGCGCCTTGAAGTTGCCGTTGCCGAATCCGTCGTCGCCCTTGCGCTGGATGAACTCGAAGAAGATCGGGCCGAGCTGGTTCTCGCTGAAGATCTGCAGCAGCACGGCGTCCTGCTTGCCGTCGATGAGGATCTTGCGCTTTTGCAGCTCTTCGACGCTTTCGCCGTGGCCGGGAATCCGCTTGTCGACCAGCTCATAGTAGGTGTCGATGGTGTCGAGCAGGCGCACGCCGTTGGCGCGCAGGGCGTCGACCGTGTCGTAGAGGTTGTCCGAGCCCATGGCGATGTGCTGGATGCCCTCGCCCTTGTACATGTCCAGATATTCCTGGATCTGGCCCGGCTTTTCCTTGCCTTCCTCGTTGATCGGAATGCGGATCTTGCCGCAGGGGCTGGTCATCGCCTTGCTCTTGACGCCGGTGACCTGGCCCTCGATGTCGAAGTACTTGATCTCGCGGAAGTTGAACAGGCGCTCGTAGAAATCCGCCCACTCGACCATGCGGCCGCGGTGCACGTTGTGGGTGAGGTGGTCCACGTAGGTCAGTCCGGCGCCCTTGGGGTGCAGCATTTCCTCGGTGCTGATGCCGGGCAGCGGCACGAAGTCCACGTCGAAGAAGCCGATGTTGCCGATGTCGCCGGGGCGCGCTCCGTTCTTGCCGCGCCAGCGGTCCACGAAATAGATCAGGCTGTCGCCCACGCCCTTGATCGCGGGGATGTTGAGCTGGCCGGGCTCGGACGTGCCCGCATAGCCCCACGCGCCGAGGTTGAGCGCGCGCTCGTAGGCGGCCTTGGCGTCGTGCACGCGGAATGCGATCGCGCAGACGCTCGGGCCGTGCAGGCGCGCAAAGCGCTGGGCGAAGCTGTCGGGTTCCGCGTTGATGATGAAGTTGATCTCGCCCTGGCGGTACAGCAGCACGTTCTTGTGGCGGTGGCGCGCGACGGGCTTGAAGCCCATGGCGACGAAGGCCTTGCCCATGGCGACCGGATCGGGGGCGGCATATTCGATGAACTCGAAACCGTCGGTGCCCATGGGGTTCTCCCAGGCGGAACCGCTGGCGGCAGCGGCGTCGTTGATTGTCCTGTCGGCGGTGGGAGCGTTCATGGCGGGTCTCCAGTGCGGGAATAGGGGGTGTGTTCTGATCGGTCCGGCGGGTCTTCGGATCCGGGCCGTGCGGCGAAAGCATGCGGTTGTGCAGTGTTGAATGTAATTGGCTATACGGTCTTTTTTCCGCCTATTTCATCCATGGATTTCGCATTCGTTGCACTATTCATGTGAATTTGTCAAACAAATGGCAGTAATTTTGCGCTAGGGAAGTCTCGGGTTAACTTGTGCGTTTCCGTGGCTGAAAATCGCATCCCATGAGTACTTCTTCAGTCACTGGCGAAACCGCCTCCGTGTCGCTCGACAAGCTGGATCGCGCCATCCTGCGCAGCCTGCAGGCCAATGGCCGCGAGACCTACGACGTGATCGGCGAGCGGGTCGGCCTGTCGCCAAGTGCGGTGCTGCGCCGTGCCAAGCGGCTGGAGGATGCCAGCATCATCGAACGCTATGTCGCGCTGGTCAAACCCGAGGCCGTGGGGCTGGGGCTGACCGCCTACATCAACGTGCGGCTCGAGAAGAACACCGAAAGCCACAAGCGCAATCCCATGGATCTGTTCCGTGCGAGCGTGCAGAGCTGGCCCGAGGTGGTGGAGTGCTCCGCTCTGACCGGCGAGATGGACTATCTTCTGCGCGTGGTCGTGGCCGACATGGCGCACTACAGCCGCTTCATCATGGACACGCTGCTCAAGCACCCGAGCGTGCAGGACTGCAAGACCAGCTTCGTACTTGACCGTGTCAAGGCAACCACGGCCGTCCCCGTCTGATTTGCTCTGCTCTCCAATGAGGAGCGCCAAACGCTGATGCCGCCTGGCTTCGGAAACAGACAACTGACAACAAACGCCAACATCCCCGGTTTTTATATTGCATTGCAACATCGGCGCTGCAAAGTCCTAGGGAAAACCCTAGAATGGCGGCATCATGCTATTGACGAAAGACTGGCTGCTCGCTTCCTGGGACATGGGTCGACGCATCTGGGGCGCAGGCTCCAATGACGATCAGACTACGCCGACACAACGAGGTGCTTCAAAAATGGTTTCTGCTTCAGTGCCCATCCGTTCGCTGGCTGCCCAGCATCGCGAGCGCATTGCCGCCCACCTGTTGGCTCTCAGCCCCGAGGATCGTTACCTGCGCTTTGGCTATCCGGCCAGCGACGCGCAGGTGCGCCGCTACGTCGATCACATCGATTTCGAGCGCGACGAAGTCATCGGCATCTTCAACCGCCGCCTTGAACTCATCGCCATGGCCCATGTGGCCTATGCCGAGCACGAGGAGTTCAAGAGCTGCGCCGAGTTCGGCGTGTCTGTGCTCTCCAAGGCGCGAGGCCGTGGCTACGGTGCGCAGCTGTTTGACCGCGCCGTGATGCTGGCGCGCAGCCGCGACGTGAAGATGATGTTCATCCACGCGCTCTCCGAAAACACCGCGATGCTCAAGATCGCGCGCAACGCCGGCGCCACCGTGCACCGCGACGGCTCCGAGTCCGAGGCTTACCTCGAGCTGCCGCCCGCGAGCTTCGACACGCATGTCAGCAAGCTGGTGGCCGTGAAGTTCGGCGAAATGGACTACCAGTTCAAGAAGCAGGCCAAGCAGTTCTGGAGCATGCTCGGCGGGCTGCAGGAAATCCGACAGGGCGTGCGCGAAGGCCGTCACCAGGCTGCGGAGTAAGCCGCCGAGCGATCGGCTGCATGGCGCTGCCTTGGCGTGCCTGGCGGCACGAGCCGCTTTTGCCCGCCGCCGCAGACCCTGCTGGCGGGCGAATTTGAACAATCCGCTATCCTAGAGGACTGTTTCACTACCGCACGTCCTGCATACAAGACCGTGTCAGACCCCCATCCCGCGCGAAATTCCGAGAGGGAAGACAAGCGCAGCCTTCTGCAGCGCGTCATCGAATTCATCAACCCGGGCCCCAATTCCACCGAGGAGCTGGTGGCGGCCATGGCCGAGGCCGAGGATGGCGACGTCATCAACGCCGACACCCGGGTGCTGCTGGAGCGCGTGCTGCGCATGGCCGAGATGACCGCCAGCGACGTGATGGTGCCTGCCACGCGCATGGACCTGCTGAACATCGACGAGCCCATCGACGAGCTGATCCTTCAGGTCATCCGCACCGCGCACTCGCGCTTTCCGGTCTATCAGGGCGAGCGCGACAACATCATCGGCGTGCTGCTCGCCAAGGACCTGCTCAAGCTCTCGCGCTCGCCGAATCTGAACATCCGCACCATGGTGCGTCCAGCGCTCTTCGTGCCGGAGAGCAAGAGCCTGAACGACCTCTCCACCGAATTTCGCAGTTCGCGCAGTCACATGGCCATCGTCATTGACGAGTTCGGCCGCATCGCGGGACTGGTGACCTTCGAGGACGTGATCGAGGAAATCGTCGGCGAGATCGAGGACGAGTTCGACGTTCCCGAGGAAGAGGGAGACATCTTCGGCCTGGCCGACCAGACCTACCGCGTGAGCGGGGACACCCCGGTCGAGCGCGTGGCGGAGACGTTCAACGTCGAGCTCAGAAGCAGTGACCCCGACGAGTCCTTTGACACCATCGGCGGTCTGATCACCCATGAACTCGGTCGCGTGCCGCGCAAGGGCGAGCACTTCGACCTTGGCGGCCTGCGCTTCGTCGTGCTGCATGGCAAGGGCGGGGCGGTGCGCTGGTTCAAGGTCTCGCCCGCTCCAGCGGATGCGGGCACGGACGATTCCTGAAGACAAAGGTGACGATGCAGCAGTCCGGCGTTGTGCCAGTTGATCCCGCCGCCCACAACGCGGGCGGCGCATGGTGGCTCTGGCCACTGGTTTTGTTGGCCGGGGTGGCGCAGGCGCTGTCGCTCGCCTGGCCCTGGGGCGGACAACCGCTGTGGTGGCTGCAGATCGCGGCGCTGGCGGCCTTCGTCCATGCAATTTTCCAGAGCGCGACGCCGCGCCGCGCGGGTTTCATGGCTTGGCTGTTCGCCACGGCATGGCTCTGCGGCACGTTCTGGTGGCTCTACATCTCCATGCACACCTACGGCGGCCTCGCCGCGCCACTGGCCGTCGCCGCCGTGCTGGGGCTGGCCGCGTTTCTGGGTGGGTACTACGCGCTGGTCGTCTGGTGGTTCCGCAAGCGCCTGCCGGACAACCGTCTGCATGCCGCCTTCCTGTTCGCTGCGCTGTGGCTGCTGGCGGAACTCGCGCGTGGACAGTGGTGGACGGGCTTCCCTTGGGGCGCCATCGGTTATGCGCACGTCGAAGGACCGCTCGCAGGGCTTGCGCGCTATGTGGGCGTGTACGGCATGGGCTTTGCAGCCGCCTTCATCGCGGCCTCGATCGCGATGATGCGTTCGGAGGACGCCAGCAACCAGAAATGGTGGATCGGCGTGGCCGGAGTGCTCATGGTGCTCGGCGGGCTTGCCTCCCAGCGCCAGACCGAACTCAGGAAGGTGGATGCCAGCCACCTCTCCAAGCCGATGACGCTGGCCCTGATGCAGGGACAGATTCCGCAAGATGAAAAATTCCTGCCGGGCAGCGGCATTCCGATGGCGCTTGACTGGTACGGCGGACGGCTGCGCGAGGCCACGGCCCAGTTGGTGGTCGCGCCCGAGACGGCGATTCCGCTTCTGCCCAAGCAGCTGCCGACCGGCTATCTCGAGGCCGTCACCGAGCGCTATGTGAAGGCGGGCGGCGAGCAGGCGCTGCTCGTGGGCATTCCGCTCGGCAATTTCACCGAGGGCTATACCAACTCGGTCTACGGCTATGCGCCAGGCATGCAAAAGCCGTATCAATATGACAAGCACCATCTGGTGCCGTTCGGCGAATTCATCCCGCCGTTCTTCCGCTGGTTCACCGAGATGATGAACATCCCCCTCGGCGACTTCAACCGCGGCCACATCGGACAGGATTCGTTCGACTGGAAGGGCGAGCGCATCGCTCCGAACATCTGTTACGAAGATTTGTTCGGCGAGGAACTGGGCGCGCGCTTCGTCGATGCGGCCCGTTCGCCGACCTTCATGGTGAATCTGAGCAACATCGGCTGGTTCGGCGATTCCGTGGCGATTGACCAGCATCTGGCGATCAGCCGGCTGCGCGCGCTGGAGTTCGAGCGCCCCATGGTGCGCGCGACCAACACCGGCGCCACCGCAGTGATCGACCATCGCGGCCAGGTCACGCACCGCCTTGAAAATGACAAGCGCGGCGTGCTGCAGGCAGAGGTCCGGGGCGTGTCCGGGCCGGTCACGCCGTTCGCCTGGTGGGTGGGGCGGTTTGGGCTCTGGCCGCTCTGGGGGCTGGGGTTGGTGGTTGCCGTTCTGCTTGGAATCCGGGGAAATCGCCACCGAGTCGGTGTTGTGCATTGACGATAATCAGCGAACTATCCGGGTTTTGTATGATTTTCTTGGCCCCATGTTGCGGTTGGACTACTGCAAGCCTTGATAATGATGCCCTTTTGCAAGAATGTTTATGGTCGGATTCAACTCCGGCCATCCCACGAAGATGGCGCTTGGCCGTCTGGAGAATGACTGACAATGGCTGATTCCTTTTCCTATGAGCAACTGATCGCCTCCGGTGAGGGCCGGTTGTTCACGCCGGACAGCGGGCGCCTGCCCCTGCCACCCATGCTGATGTTTGACCGCATCACGCACATCGACAGCGATGGCGGTGCGCATGGTCTGGGAAAGATCGTCGCGGAACTCGACGTCAAGCCGGACCTGTGGTTTTTCGACTGCCATTTCCAAGGCGATCCGGTGATGCCGGGCTGCCTCGGCCTCGACGCCATGTGGCAGCTGATCGGCTTCTACCTGACCTGGCTGCAATTGCCAGGCCGTGGCCGCGCTCTTGGCGCGGGCGAGGTCAAGTTCACCGGCGAGGTCGGACCCGACGTGAAACTGGTCACTTACGAAATTGACATCAAGCGTGTCATCAAGCGCAAGCTCAATATGGCCATTGGCGACGCACGTCTGCTCGCCGACGGCAAGGAAATCTACGTGGCCAATGACCTGCGTGTAGGCTTGTTCATGCGCGAAGGCAACGGCCAAGGGACTGCAGCATGAAAAAGCGCGTGGTGATCACGGGCGCGGGCATCGTCTCGTGCATCGGCAACGACCTGGACACGGTGGAGGCTTCGCTGCGCGCCAGCCGTCCCGGCATCAAGGCCATGCCCGAGTTTGTCGAGCTGGGCCTGCGCAGTCAGGTGGCGGGCATTCCCGAGAT
The DNA here is from genome assembly GCF_015354245.1 of Diaphorobacter caeni. Taxonomy (GTDB): domain Bacteria; phylum Pseudomonadota; class Gammaproteobacteria; order Burkholderiales; family Burkholderiaceae_C; genus Diaphorobacter_A; species Diaphorobacter_A caeni. The sequence continues at coordinate 744,774 of NZ_JADKYZ010000002.1, read as the reverse complement.
CAATCTGGAAGAGCGCATCGACCGCAAGCAACTGCGTTTCATGGGCGATGCGGCGGCCTACGCGCACATCGCGCTGACCGACGCGATTGCCCAGTCGGGCCTGACGCCCGAGCAGGTGTCGAACCCGCGCACCGGCCTGATCATGGGCTCGGGCGGCGGCTCGCCGGCCAACCAGATCGAAGCGGCCGACACGCTGCGCAGCAAGGGCATCCGCCGCGTGGGGCCGTATCAGGTCACGCGCTGCATGAGCTCCACGGTCTCCGCCTGCCTGTCGACGAATTTCGCGATCAAGGGCATCAACTACTCGATCACCTCGGCCTGCAGCACCTCGGCGCATTGCATCGGCGCGGCTGCCCAGCAGATCGCCTGGGGCATGCAGGACGTGATGTTCGCGGGCGGCGGCGAAGAGCTGTCCTGGGGCATGGCCCTGCTGTTCGACGGTATGGGCGCGATGTCCGCCAAGTACAACGCGACGCCCGAGAAGGCTTCGCGCGCCTACGACGCGAACCGTGACGGTTTCGTGATCGCGGGCGGCGGCGGCGCCGTGGTGCTCGAAAGCCTCGAGCATGCACTGGCGCGCGGCGCGAACATCCTCGGCGAAGTGGTCGGCTTCGGCGCGACCAGCGACGGCGAGGACATGGTCGCTCCCTCCGGTGACGGCGCGATCGCCTGCATGCGTCAGGCCATCGAAGGTCTGGAAGGCCCGATCGACTACATCAACACGCACGGCACATCGACCCCCGTGGGCGACGTGCCCGAGCTGCGCGCGATCCGCGAGGTGTTCGGCTCGGACATTCCCGCGTTCTCGTCGACCAAATCGCTGACCGGCCACTCGCTGGGCGCGACCGGCGTGCAGGAAGCGATCTACTGCCTGATCATGCTCAACAAGGGCTTCATCGCCGGTTCGGCCAACGTGGAAACGCTCGAGCCCGCCGCCGAAGGCATGCCGCTCGTGACCGTGACGCGCGACGCTCCGGTACGTCAGGCGCTGTCCAACAGCTTCGGCTTTGGCGGCACCAACGCATCGCTGGTGCTGCGCCGCTGGGACGGCAAGTAACACTGTCACTATCGAGATTCTCGGGGGCTGCGGCCCCCGTTTTGTTTGTGCAAACTAAAATGTTCGGTTCACGCGTGAAAACGCGTTCATCGAACAAGACAGAACCAGTCATGCTGACCTTCCAACAAATCATCCTCAAGCTGCAGTCGTATTGGGCCGACCAGGGCTGCGCACTCCTGCAGCCCTATGACATGGAAGTGGGCGCGGGCACCTCGCACACCGCCACCTTCCTGCGCGCGCTGGGCCCGGAACCATGGAAGGCTGCCTACGTGCAGCCCAGCCGCCGCCCCAAGGACGGCCGCTATGGCGAGAACCCGAACCGTGGTCAGCACTACTACCAGTACCAGGTGGTTCTGAAGCCGGCACCGGACAACATTCTGGAGCTGTACCTCGGCTCGCTCGAGGCGCTGGGCTTCGATCTCAAGAAGAACGACATCCGCTTCGTCGAGGACGACTGGGAGAATCCGACGCTGGGCGCCTGGGGCCTTGGCTGGGAGGTGTGGCTCAACGGCATGGAAGTGACGCAGTTCACCTATTTCCAGCAGGTCGGCGGCATCGACTGCAAGCCCGCGACGGGCGAGATCACCTATGGTCTTGAGCGCCTCGCGATGTATCTGCAGGGCGTCGAGAACATGTACGACCTGGTCTGGACCGACGATGGCAATGGCCGCAAGCTCAGCTACGGCGACGTGTTCCACCAGAACGAGGTCGAACAGTCGGCCTACAACTTCGAGCATTCCGATGCCGAGTTCCTGTTCACCGCCTTCGGTGCCTACGAAAAGCAGGCCCAGCACCTGATGGAAGCCAAGCTCGCGCTGCCCGCCTACGAGCAGGTGCTCAAGGCCGCCCACACCTTCAATCTGCTGGACGCACGCGGTGCCATCTCGGTGACCGAGCGCGCCGCCTACATCGGCCGCATCCGCAACCTGGCGCGCGCCGTGGCCAAGGCCTATCTGGACAGCCGCGCGCGCCTCGGCTTCCCGATGGCGCCCAAGGCATGGGCCGACGAAGTGCTGGCGGATCTCGCCAAGGCAGAGCAGCAACAGAACAACAACAAGAAGGCCGCCTGAGGCGCAGAAGCGAAAGAACCACTGATCATGACCACTCCGAATCTTCTTGTTGAACTGTTCGTGGAAGAGCTGCCTCCCAAGGCGCTGCAGAAGCTCGGCGACGCCTTTGCGGGCGTGATGTTCGAGCAGCTCAAGGCCCAGGGCCTCACGTCGCCCGGCTCGCGCCTGACGGCATATGCCTCGCCGCGCCGCCTGGCTGCCCACATCACCGAAGTGCTGCCGCAGGCCGCCGACAAGGCCGTCTCGCAAAAGCTCATGCCCGTGACCGTGGGCCTCACGGCCGACGGCAAGGCCACGCCCGCGCTGCTGAAGAAGCTCAATGCGCTGGGTGCCGACGAATCCGCCGTCGCCACGCTGGATCGCCAGAACGACGGCAAGGCCGACATTCTTTTCTACAACAGCACCGCCAAGGGCGCGCAGCTCACCGAAGGTGTGCAGAAGGCGCTCGATGAAGCCATCGCCAAGCTGCCTATCCCCAAGGTCATGCGCTATCAGTTGCAGGACGGCTGGAGCAGCGTGAACTTCGTGCGTCCCGCGCACGGCCTCGTCGCCATGCACGGCACCGAGGTGCTGCTGTCGGTGAACGCACTGGGCCTCATGGCCGGCAACTCGACGCACGGCCATCGCTTTGAAGCGAGCGTCGATCCGGTGGTGTTCGCGAGTGCGGACGACTACGCCAAGCAACTGCGCGAGCAGGGCGCGGTGATCGCGAGCTTCACCGAGCGTCGCGACGAGATCGCCCGCCAGCTCAAGGCTGCGGCCGAGCGCGTGGGCGGTGGCGTCAAGGCCATCGAGGACGAGGCGCTGCTCGACGAAGTGACCGCGCTGGTCGAGCGCCCGAACGTGCTGGTCTGCCAGTTCGAGAAGGAATTCCTCGACGTGCCGCAGGAATGCCTGATCCTCACGATGAAGGCCAACCAGAAATACTTCCCGCTGCTCTCGGCCGAAGGCAAGCTGACCAACCAGTTCCTGGTGGTCAGCAACATCAGCCCCGCCGACGCGAGCGCTGTGACCGGCGGCAACGAGCGCGTGGTGCGTCCGCGTCTGGCCGATGCGAAATTCTTCTTCGATCAGGACCGCAAGAAGACGCTGGCAAGCCGCGTCGATCTGCTCTCCAAGGTGGTCTACCACAACAAGCTCGGCACGCAGGGCGAGCGCACGCAGCGCGTGCGCGACATCGCCAAGGCGATCGCCACGCAGATGTTCACCGCCATCGTCGCGGAGAACCCCGCGCTGCATTCCGCCGAAGGCGAGCTTGCGCGCGACTATCTGATGGACTGCGTGGACAACGCCGCGCTGCTCGCCAAGACCGATCTGGTGACTGACATGGTCGGCGAATTTCCCGAGCTGCAGGGCATCATGGGCGGCTACTACGCGGCCAATGACGGCCTGGCCGTGGAAGTGGCGCATGCCATCGAGGACCACTACAAGCCGCGTTTCGCGGGTGACGAACTGCCGCGCGAGAACGTGGGCGTGATCGTGGCGCTGGCCGACAAGCTGGAAACGCTGGTCGGCATGTTCGGCATCGGCAATCTGCCGACCGGCGACCGTGATCCGTTCGCGCTGCGCCGCCACGCGCTGGGCGTGGTCCGCATGCTGATCGAAAAGGAATTGCCGCTCGATCTGCCAAGCGTCGTGAAGGCCGCGTCGGAGAGCTTCGGCGCGCTGCTGCCCGATGCCGACAAGAGCAACGCGCAACTGCTTGAATTCGTCCACGAGCGCCTTGCGGGCTACCTGCGCGAGCAGGGCTACAGCGCGCAGGAGGCCGATGCGGTGATCGCCGCCAACGTGCCATGGGGCGAGATGCCCAAGGCGCTGCAGGCCGTGCGCGCGTTCGCCGAACTGCCCGAAGCGCCCGCGCTCGCCGCCGCCAACAAGCGCATTGGCAACATCCTCAAGAAGGCTGGCGAAGTGGACGCGCACGTCAATCCCGCCATGCTCCAGGAACCCGCCGAGCAGGCGCTCTACGCCGCCATGCAGCAGACGGTGCCGGTGGCCGACGAGAAGTTCGCCAACGGCGACTACACCGGCAGCCTGCAGACGCTGGCCGCGCTGCGCGCGCCCGTGGACAAGTTCTTTGACGACGTGATGGTCAACGCCGAAGAGGAGGCCGTGCGTCTGAATCGCCAGGGCCTGCTCAAGTCGCTGCACGTGGCGATGAACCGCGTGGCTGACCTGTCTCGTCTGGCTTGAGCGGACACCGCCGTCAGGGACCCAAGAGCGTGTAGAGCGGGATTTCTCTCGAATGCTTTCATAATCCAGTCATGAAAATCGCCATCTTCGACCGCGACGGCACGCTCAACGCCATGGGCAATGAGTACATCGCCACTCCCGACGAATGGGTTCCGATTCCGGGTGCGCTCGAAGCCGTGGCGCGTCTGTCGCGTGCGGGCTGGCATGTGGTGATCGCCACCAACCAGCCGGGGCTCGGGCGCGGGGTGATCGATGTGCATGCGCTCAACGCCATCCACGGGCGGCTGCTCAAGCAGGTGTCGGCGCTCGGTGGCCGCATTGACGCGGTGTTCTTCTGCCCGCATTCGGATGCCGAGCACTGCAGCTGCCGCAAGCCCGCACCCGGTCTGATGGAGCAGATCCGCGACCGCTACGGCGTCGAGCGCAGCGAGATGGTGGCGGTGGGCAGCACGCTGTCGCACCTGCAGGCGGCGGCGGCCATCGGCGTGCCGCAACTGCATCTGGTGTGCTCGGGAACGGCGGCCGAGCTCGAGGTGTCCAAGGGTGCGCTGTCCGCGCCCTGGCCCGAGGGCACGCATGTGCACGCCGATCTGAACGCCTTCGTGGACTTCGTCGCGGCGGCTCAGGCGGCCAAGGCGGCCGCGCATTGACGGCCTTCGAATTCATTCGACAACGACTTCATTCACACAACCGACTCATCCACTCCTCAACACTATGGCTTTCATCCGTTCCGTTCTTCATCTGCTGTGGATGAGTGTCACCGTGATTCCTTATTCGCTGGCGATGCTGGTGGTGCGTTTGTTCGGTGGGTCGCAGGATACGGTCTATCGCATCGCGCGCGCCTGGCTTGCGATGTCGGTGCACAGCGCGCGTCCTCTGATGGGCATCAGCTACCGCGTGACCGGCATGGAGAACCTGCCGACCGATCCCAAGGCGGGCGTGGTGCTGCTGTGCAAGCACCAGTCCACCTATGAGACCTTTCTGATGCCGGCCATCATGCCGCGCCAGCTGGCCTACGTGTTCAAGAAGGAACTGCTCAAGATCCCGTTCTTCGGCTGGGCCATCGGCAGTCTCGACATGGTCCACATCGACCGCAGCCAAGGCAGCCGCGCCTTCGCCAAGGTGCTCCAGCAAGGCCGCAAGCTGCTGTCGCAAGGCACCTGGGTGATCATGTTCCCCGAGGGCACGCGCATTCCGCGCGGCGAAGTCGGGCAGTACAAGAGCGGCGGTGCGCGTCTGGCCGTGAGCGCGGGCGTGCCGGTGGTGCCGATCGCCGTGACATCGGCCCGCGTCTGGCCCAAGACGCCGTTCACCAAGCGCCCGGGCATCGTCGATGTGTCGGTGGGTCCGCAGATTCCGTCCGAGGGCAAGAACCAGGACGAGCTGATGCAGGCCGCGCAGGACTGGATCGAAGCGGAAATGCGGCGCCTCGACCCTGACGCCTATCCGCCCGGAAAGTAAGCGACCCGTGGGACAGGGCTTGATCCAGATGGCGCTCGAGCTGTTCGGCATCGCGGAGGATGCCGACAAGCCGGTGCCTGAACCCACAACAGGCTCTCAGAAACCCGCCGCGCCGCGCGCCACGCCCGATGGCCGCAGCCGCCGTTTGAAGCAGGCCAACGACGACTCTCAGGACCTGTGGGCCGAGTTTTCGGCCGAACCCGCACTCCTAGCCCCATCCACAGAAGCGAGCCCTGCACCCGAACCGCTCTCGCGCGTGCTGCAGCCCGCATCGTTTCGCCATCCCAAGGCCAATCGCGAGCTGCTGCTCGGCAATGCGCGCGTGGCCTATGCGCTCACGCGCGTGCGCCGTCGCAGCATCGGCTTCGTGGTCGATGCCGACGGCCTGTCGGTGCGTGCGCCCGCTTGGGTGACGCTCTCGGCCATCGACGATGCGCTCAAGGAAAAATCGGACTGGATTCTGCGCAAGCTCGGCGACGCCCAGCTGCGACAGCAAAAGCGCGAGGACGCGCGCATAGACTGGCGAAACGGTGGCATTTTCCCCTTGTATGGCGAGCCGCTCCGGATCGTTCTCGACGCCGAGCATCGCTTCAAGGAGCGGGGCGGTGCGCTGATCGATGCGCCGTACCCAGGCGCACCGCGCGAGCTGCATATCGCGTTGCCGAGCACGGCAGAGCCCGCCAAGATCCGTGACGCGGTGCACGCCTGGCTGCTCAGGCAGGCACGCGCGCATTTCATCGAGCGCCTCAACCATTACGCGCCGCAACTGGGCGTGCGCTGGACCCGGCTGCGACTGTCGAGCGCGCAGACCCGCTGGGGCAGCGCGCGCTCGGACGGCTCCATCTGCCTGAACTGGCGGCTGCTGCATTTCAGGCCTTCGGTGATCGACTACGTGGTCGTGCACGAGCTCTCGCACTTGCGCGTCATGGACCACTCGCCACGCTTCTGGGAAACGGTCGCCACGGTGATGCCCGACTACAAGGTGCTGCGCCGCAGCCTCAAGGAAGAAGCGACTCCTTCCTGGGAGTGACACGCCCCCCTGAGGCGCCTTGCGCCTCACTCGCGCGGTCTTTGGCTGCGCCCGAGAGCCTGATCGCCGCCCCGAGCGGTGGCGCTTCTGACAGAATGATCGCCATGAATACGACGCCCAACTCTTCTGTCCCTGACTCCGTCCAGCCCGCCGATGGCTATGCGGGCGATGTCAGCTCGCAACTTGCCTGGCAATGGGTGCAGGAGGGCAAGGCCGTCCTCATCGACGTACGCACCGATGCCGAGCGCGAATGGGTGGGCTACGTGCCCGGCGCGGTGGCGGTGGCCTGGAAGCAGTGGCCGGGCATGGCGATGAACGCGGCGTTTGATGAGCAGCTGCGCGCTGCCGTGCCGCCCGGCGGCAAGGCGGTGCTGCTGTGCCGCAGCGGGGTTCGGTCTGTGGCTGCGGCCAAGCGGGCTGCGGAGTTGGGGGTGGAGGCTTACAACATCCTCGAGGGGTTTGAGGGGGATGTGGATGCCAATGGGCAGCGCAATCGGCTGGGGGGGTGGCGGTTTCGTGGTTTGCCCTGGAGGCAGTGAGTTATCTTTTTCTTTTGCTCTCTGTTTGAGGACGGAGGCCGGGACTGCCCCCGGCGGGGCAATCACTTTTTGCTTGCGCGCAAAAAGTAATCAAAAACGCGCTTTGAATACCTCCGGCGGAACTCGACTGCGCGCTGCGCGCTTCGCTCGGACAACCGCCGGAAATCAGTTTGGAAGAGGTGTTGCGGCACTTTGCTTCGCTCGTGCCGGGGTGCTTGCTGAGTTGGGTTGGGGTGCAGACGCCGACTGTTCTTTGAACGAGGTTGATCCTGCAAGCAAATCAAAAAAGCACAACACTGGTGCGCCCACATCTCGCGAAGTCGCGAGATGCCCGGCACGAGCGCAGCGACGTGCCGAGCACACCTCCGAGTGAACATCTAGCTCGCGGCGGTTGCCCGAGCGGCGCGCGCAGCGCAAAGCGAGTTCTGCCGCGGGTATTGAAAAACGCATTTTTGGTGACTTTTTGGGCAAGACCAAAAAGTTACTCCGCCGCCGGGCGGAACTCCCGGCCTCTGCCCTCAAACAGCGCAACAAAAGCAGAAACAAAAACCAAATCTCCTCACCCAAGACTACGCATATCCAAGACGAAAAGGCACAGCCCCTTCTCCCGATCATGAAGCATGAATGAACGAATGAACGAGTGAATGAAAAAAGCCAGAGACCGGTGAGGCCTCTGGCTTTTTCATTGGACGTGCCCAGTGACGGGCACGCGCGATCCGCGCTTACAGCGCCGGAATGCGCAGCTTCTGGCCGGGATAGATCTTGTCCGGGCTGGACAGCATCGGCTTGTTGGCTTCGAAGATGGCGGGATACTTGTTGGCGTCGCCGTAGTACTTCTTGGCGATGGCCGACAGGGTGTCGCCGCGCACCACGTCGTGGTACTGGGCTTCGGGTTCCGGGTTGGTCACGCTCATCTGGTTGTCCACGGACTGGACGCTGGCCACGTTGCCGCAGCACAGAGTGACCTTTTCCTTGGCGGCTTGCGTGGGCGCGACGCCGCTCACGGTCACGGCACCGGAGGCGCCATCGAACTTGACGACCACGTCGGACACGCCGAGGTTCTGGGTGCCGATGTAGGTTGCGATGGCAGCTGCTGCCTTGGCGTTCGGGTCTTCGGAGGGGGAAGCCTGAGCGGAGGAACCGCCGAAGAGCTTTTCGCCGGCTTCTTTGATGAAACTAAACAATCCCATGCTGTGATCTCCTGAGGTTTCGGAATAAAGCGACTTGCCACTGTAAGGGCTCGATGTGACAGTCTATGTCAGAGATTTACCCTAAGTTTGCCTTGGGCGCTTGGCAAGGGTGACATTCTGCACTGTGGTTTCTGCTGACAAGTGTTAAATCTCGAAAACTCACGATAATCGCTGGCATGACTTTTCTGGCCATCGATGTGGGCAACACCCGACTCAAGTGGGCGTTGTTTGATGCACCTCAACCCGGCGCCCAGCTTCTGGCGCACGGAGCCGAATTTCTGGACCATATCGATCGTCTCGCCGAGGGGCCGTGGGCGACGCTTCCCGTTCCCGAGCGCATGCTGGGTTGTGTGGTGGCGGGCGATGCGGTCAAGCGCCGCGTGGCTGAACAGATGGAACTCTGGGACGTGACGCCGCAGTGGGTGGTTCCGTCGCTCGCAGAAGCGGGGCTCACCAATGGCTACGACCATCCTTCGCGCCTGGGCGCTGACCGCTGGGTGGCGATGATCGGTGCGCGTCACCGTTTGCTGGCGCAAGGGCCTGCACGGCCTCTGGTGCTGGTGATGGTGGGAACGGCGGTGACGGTGGAGGCGATCGACACCGACGGCAAGTTCCTCGGCGGTCTGATCCTGCCGGGCCACGGCATCATGCTGCGCGCGCTGGAGACCGGCACGGCAGGGCTGCATGTGCCGACCGGCGAGGTGCGGCCATTTCCATCCAACACGAGTGATGCGCTCACGAGTGGCGGCACCTACGCCATTGCCGGGGCGGTCGAGCGCATGTATCAGCACCTCAAGGATCACTGCGGCATGGAGCCCGCCTGCATGATGACCGGCGGGGCGGGCTGGAAGATGGCGCCGAGCATGACGCGGCCGTTCGAGCTGGTCGAGCAGCTGATTTTTGACGGGCTGCTGGAAATCGCCGCGCACCGGGCGGCGGTGGTGTATTGACTTGAACCGGTTGTCTTGAGTCAGGCTGCTGCGGATTCGGGCTCGATGCTGTCCGGCGCATAGGCGTCGATCAGCCGCTGCAGATGCGCCCGTTGATCGGGGGCCGCGTAGGGCGTGAGCAGTCCGAGCACATGGACCGCATTGCGCATCGCCGCGCTCTGGGCGTTTTCCTCTTCGAGGGCATTGCGCGGATCGAGCGCATATTCATAGCTCAGCCAGAACACCAGCAGCAGCACCATGCTGCGAGCCGTCGTGCCCCAGCCGATGGACGGCGCGATCAATGCGCCGTTGTGCTGCATGCTGCTCAGCAGGCGCAACAGGCTTTGCATGAGTCCATCCAGCGTCTCCCGCACGCGTGCCTCAAGCTGACGATTGCGCGACAGCAGCTCGTTGAGATTGCGGTAGATGAAGCGGTAGTGCCAGTTCACCTCCAGTACCGAATGCATGAAGAACCAGGCATCCTCGACATTGGCGACGCCGTCCGACGCCTGCAGGATGGGGGTGAGCGCCTGTTCGTACTGCCCGAACAGCGCGTTGATCAGATCGTCCTTGGCGGGGAAATGGTAGTAAAGATTGCCGGGGCTGATGCCCAGATCGGCCGAGATGGCATTGGTGGAAACGCCCGGTTCCCCAAACCGGTTGAAGAGCGCCAGACTGCTCTGCAAAATCCGCTCGGCGGTGCGGCGCGGTGCCTTTTTGGTCGCCATGCCTCTGTCTCCTTGCCCTCTGAGAGCGTAAACACGCTCTTGCTATTGCTATTGCTATTGCTATTGCGTCTTGTTGAGAGTCGACTCTAACGGGTCGAGATGGTCGTGGACAGTGGGTAATCAATGAGATGTGGGGTTCTCGGCTCGGGGTAGGATTTCTAGCTGCCCGATTTGCGGGTGCTTCTGCGTGCCGGGGGCGCGTCGACTGGTTCCGCGCCTTGTTCTTGGCCTTGGACGGCGCGCAACTGAGCGCGGGTCTCTTGCAGCTCTCTGGAAAGCGCGTCAATATGCGCTTGCAACGCCTCAAGATCCCTTGCGCTGGGGATACCCATGCGTTGCAGTGCCTTGGCGACGCGTTGCTCGAACAGCGACTCCAGCTTGTCGAGCGGCTCTGCGGCGCGCTCGCTCATCTTGCTGGTCAGACCCTCCAGACGGCTGCTGGCGGCCTGCAGTTGCTCCTGGGCCATCGCCTGGGCCTGCCTTTGCAGCGCGAGGCCGTCCTGCACCAGCACGTTGAACACCTTGCCGCCCTCCTGCTGGGCCTTGGAAAACGCACCGAGTCCCGCCAGCCAGATCTGCTCGGCGGATTCCTTGGCGAGATGGGGGAGTTGCTGAAGCTGCTCCGGAATGGCGCTGCCTCCCTTGCCTCCAGGCGACGATTTGCTGCTCATGCTGGCTCCTTGTTGAGCTCGGGTGGAGTAGATTGATCTTGGTTGGATCGGATCCCCCGAAGTCTATGACTTTTGGGGCTGAAACGTCTGTCGGACGATGGGTGGGATAATCGGCGGCTAAGACAAATTTTCGATCTGGGCAACTTTCCATGATTCTGGTAACCGGCGGCGCAGGCTTCATTGGCGCCAACTTCGTGCTGGACTGGCTGGCCGTCAATGACGAGCCGGTGGTCAATGTCGACAAGCTCACCTATGCGGGCAATCTGCAGAATCTGCAGACACTCAAGGGCGACGTGCGCCATCACTTTGTGCAGGGCGATATCGGAGACGCGGAGCTGATTGAGCGCCTGCTCAAGGAGCACCGGCCGCGTGCCGTCGTGAACTTCGCGGCCGAGTCGCATGTGGACCGCTCGATCCATGGTCCTGAAGACTTCATCCAGACCAACGTGGTCGGTACCTTCCGGCTGCTCGAGGCCGTGCGTCACTTCTGGGCTTCCCTGCCTGCGGAGGACAAGCAGGCCTTCCGTTTCCTGCACGTCTCGACCGATGAAGTCTACGGCTCGCTCAAGCCCACCGACCCGGCTTTCACCGAGGACCACAACTACGAGCCCAACAGCCCGTACTCAGCGAGCAAGGCAGCGAGCGACCACTTGGTGCGCGCGTGGCACCACACCTACGGCCTGCCGGTGCTCACGACGAACTGCAGCAACAACTACGGCCCCTATCATTTCCCCGAGAAGCTGATTCCGCTGATGATCGTGAACGCGCTCGCTGGCAAGCCATTGCCGGTCTATGGCGACGGCATGCAGATCCGCGACTGGCTCTATGTTCGCGATCACTGCAGCGCCATCCGCCGAGTGCTCGAGGGCGGCCAGCTGGGTGAGACCTACAACGTCGGCGGCTGGAACGAGAAGCCCAACATCGAGATCGTGAATCTGGTCTGCGGCCTGCTCGACGAGCTGCGCCCGCGCGCGGACGGCAAGAGCTACCGCGAGCAGATTACCTACGTGACCGACCGGCCAGGCCATGATCGCCGCTACGCGATCGATGCGCGCAAGCTCGAGCGCGAGCTGGGCTGGAAGCCTGCGGAGACCTTCGAGACGGGCATCCGCAAGACCGTGCAGTGGTATCTGGAGAACGCCGAGTGGGTGGCCGCCGTGCAGACCGGCTCCTATCGCGACTGGATCTCCCAGCAGTACCAGACTCAGGACAAGGCGTAGTCATGCACATTCTTCTGCTGGGCAAGGGCGGTCAGGTCGGATGGGAGCTGCAGCGCAGCCTGAGCGTGCTGGGGCAGGTCACGGCGCTTGACTTCGACAGCACCGAGCACTGTGGCGATTTTTCGAATCCGGAAGGCGTGGTTGCCACCGTGCGTGCGCTGCGCCCCGACGTGATCGTCAATGCGGCCGCGCACACGGCGGTCGACAAGGCAGAGAGCGAGCCCGAATTCGCGCGCAAGCTCAATGCGACGACACCGGGGCTGATTGCCCAAGAGGCCGCCAGACTGGGCGCGTGGCTCGTCCACTACAGCACGGACTATGTCTTTGACGGTTCGGGCGACGCGGCGTGGGTGGAGTCCGACGCGACCGGGCCATTGTCCGTCTACGGCCGCACCAAGCTCGAAGGCGAGGAGCTGATTCGCGCGAGCGGCGCCAAGCACATCATTCTGCGCACCAGCTGGGTTTACGCGGCGCGCGGCGGCAACTTCGCCAAGACCATGCTGCGTCTTGCGCAGGAGCGTGACCGCCTCACGGTGATCAACGACCAGTTTGGCGCACCCACGGGGGCCGATCTGCTGGCCGACGTGACCGCGCACGCGATCCGCCATCTGCACCAAAAGCCCGAAGATGCGGGCCTCTATCACTGCGTGGCCGGTGGCGTGACCACATGGCATGACTACGCCCGATTCGTGATCGAGCAGGCGCAGAAGATCAAGCCCGATCTGCAGATCAAGGCGACGGAGATCGCGCCCGTGCCGACATCGGCCTTCCCCACCCCCGCCAGGCGCCCGAACAATTCGCGCTTGAACACGTCGAAGCTGCAGGACACCTTCGGCCTCACGCTGCCGCATTGGCAGCATGGCGTTCAACGCATGCTCACGGAAATCCTCTGAGAGTTCCTGACCATCCCTGCGAGAAAAAGAAAACCGCATGACGATCAATAATCCAAGCCCACGCAAGGGCATCATCCTCGCGGGTGGCTCGGGCACGCGCCTGCACCCGGCCACGCTCGCCATCAGCAAGCAACTGCTGCCGGTCTACGACAAACCCATGATCTATTACCCGCTGAGCACGCTGATGCTTGCGGGGATCCGCGACATCCTGATCATCAGCACGCCGCAGGACACGCCGCGCTTCGAGCAGTTGCTCGGTGACGGCAGCCAATGGGGCATCCGCATGCAATACGCCGTGCAGCCCAGCCCCGATGGTCTGGCGCAGGCCTTTTTGATCGGCGAGAAGTTTCTCGACGGCAGCCCGAGCGCGCTGGTGCTGGGCGACAACATTTTTTACGGGCACGATTTCCACGAACTGCTGGGCAGCGCGCGCGAGCGCACCGGAGGTGCCAGCGTGTTCGCCTACCACGTGCAGGACCCTGAGCGCTATGGCGTGGCCGAGTTCGACAAGGCTGGCAAGGTGCTGTCCATTGAAGAAAAGCCTGCCGATCCCAAGTCGAACTACGCGGTCACCGGGCTCTACTTCTACGACGAGCAGGTGGTCGAACTGGCCAGAAGCCTCAAGCCTTCACCGCGCGGCGAGCTCGAGATCACCGACCTGAATCGCCTGTATCTCGAGAAGGGCCAGTTGCATGTCGAAATCATGGGTCGAGGCTATGCATGGCTGGATACCGGAACGCACGAAAGCCTGCTGGAAGCGGGACAGTTCATCTCGACGCTCGAGCATCGCCAGGGCCTCAAGATCGCTTGTCCGGAAGAGCTTGCCTGGCGCCACCAATGGATCGACGCCGAGCAGCTGGAGCGCCTCGCCAAGCCGTTGACCAAGAGCGGCTACGGCCAGTACCTGATGCGTGTTCTGCGCGACAAGATTTATTGAATCGATGAAGTGAGTGAGTGAAAGAATGAAAGCAACCCGTCTGGCCATTCCCGAGGTCGTGCTGATCGAGCCCAAGGTGTTTGGCGACGCGCGCGGTTTTTTCTTTGAGAGCTTCAACCAGCAGGCTTTCAACGAAGCTACGGGCACGAAGCACGATTTCGTGCAGGACAACCACAGCCGCAGCACCCGTGGCGTGCTGCGCGGCCTGCACTACCAGATCCAGCAGCCTCAGGGCAAGCTGGTGCGTGTGGTGCGTGGCAGCGTGTTCGACGTCGCGGTGGACATCCGCAGAAGCTCCCCCACTTTTGGCCAATGGGTGGGCGCGGAGCTTACCGAAGACAACCAGCACCAGCTCTGGGTGCCACCGGGCTTCGCGCATGGGTTCGTGGTGTTGAGCGACACCGCCGATTTTCTCTACAAGACGACCGACTACTACGCGCCTGCGCATGAGCGCTGCATCGCGTGGAACGACCCTGACATCGCGGTCGACTGGCACTTTGACGGCACTCCAAGCCTCTCGGCGAAGGACGCGCAGGGCGAGGCATTCAAGAGAGCGGAAGTCTTCGACTGACAGGACGGGCAGGGCAACGGCTTCGATTCGCAGGAGAGGCCTGTGTTGAGAGGCCGTTGCTGCTTGCCTATTATTTACGCACGAACCACTCCAGCGCGGAGTGCAGCGTGTCGGCTCCATCGTTGGGATTGTCCGGCGCGATGTCGAAGTGGCGCTTGTCATCCGGAGCCCTCAGCCGTGCGGGCACGACCGACAGGAAGAAGGGGCTCACGAACTTGGCACCTGCCTGGTAGTGCTGTACGAATGCGTTGCGGGCCGCCTCGGGGTTGGCGCCCTGCAATGGGTTGAATTCGGGCACGCCGTAGGCGCGGATGTGTTTTTTCTTCAGGTACTCGAACGCATAGGGGCTCGCGCCGTACTGGTTGATTCCGGTGCGCCATGGCGTGGTGTTGGACACTGAGGAGTCCGAGGCGAACAGCACGGGGTTCCATGCGCCATTGGATTCCGAAACGATCTGGTGCGAATAGAGCAATTCAGCTGGAATGCCTTCCGAGCGCGCAATGCGGTAGAAGCGGTCGAGCAGAGCGTTTACCTGAAATGCCCGGAACGCGTCCCACTCCCGTGCCAGCGGGTTGTAGTACACGTCCTGCAATGATTTGGGGCGGTCCAGCCAGTACTCCACGCCTTCGAGGGTGCTGGCTTCGGGCAGGGCGGCCAGCCGCTTCGGTGCGGGCGAGTCTGCGGTGGACGATTGGTCGGGCGGAACGATGACGAACTCGCGCTCGCCCAGCAGAAAGCGCTTGCCGCCGGAGGTGGCGACGATCTGCGCGATGTGCTTGCCCTTGGGCATGTCGCGGAACGTGAGGTCGCTGCGAAAGCCGGTGTTGGGCGTCGTCACCTCTTTCTTGGCGCGATAGACATCCATGCGCCCCAGTCCGCGGGAGACGGGACCGTGGTAGGCGCCATCGACGTAGAGATCCAGCTTCTGGATTTTCTGCCCTGGATCCCAGAGCCAGCCGAAAACCGGCAACGTTCCGGCGGCATAGGCGTCGTAGTGCTGAGAAAACGTGCGCAGTGGAGATTTCCTGATGTCCAGCGCCGGAGCCTCAACGTCGGAGAAGGCAGCGAATTGGCTGCCCAATTGCCGGTTCAGACGCTCTATCGAACCATACTTCTCCTTGAGCCACCCTCTGAACTCGGCCTGCGACTCGCGGCCGTAGTCGGTGACCTGGATGTTGTCGTACTCGCCCACTCCATCCTCGAACCCTGGATACATGTGGTGCAGTTCCCCGGCGAGGGTCACGGCCACGATGTGTGATCGCACTGACGCGTCCAGTCCGCTGATCTGCCGTGTCATGTGGCGCAGCGCCTCGAAGCGGTATCGATTGACGGGAATGTCCGGGTCGCTGCGCAGTGTGAACGGAATGATTCCGTGTCCGATGTAGCGGCTGGTCGGCACCGGGCCCGTGGCATAGGCCAGCAGATTGTGCGGATCCCGCGCGAGCTCCTGAGAGAGCTGAGAGCTGCTGTCGTAGTGATCGCCCATGAGGTAGACGACCACCGGACGACGGATCGCGGCGATCACGTCCAGATAGCGCTTGGCCTTGGTGGGGCTGATTTTCCACTGGCCTTCCTGCCGCTCGAACAACTCCAGCAGCGGGACCAGAAGTGTGTATCCCAACCGCACTTTGCCTGCGGGGCCACCGGGCTCCAGCGCGTCCAGCAGGGTTTTGGCGGCGAGGTCATCCGTCGCGTTGTTTTTGACGCACCAGTCCTGAATCTGCTCCAGCGTCTTCAGCTCGGTGACGCGGTTGCCGGCGTTGCACAGCAGTACCCCGGAGACGAGAGGGGTGACATAGAGCGGTGCACGCGGCATCAGCCCGTCCGGTGCGATCTGCGCATGCGCGGGAAGTGCGCACAGCGCCAGCGAAGCGAGCGCGGCTCCCCAATTTCCCCTTTTTTGGTATTTGCGTGACAGTGCGAGCGGCATGAGTTCTTGAAGGAATCCAGATCTGACGGTCAAAGGCTTGACCGGTATGATGGCGGGTTATGCCGCCAGCAGCATCGAAGCGATGTTGCCGGCGAGGGAACGAGCAACTTTCTATGATGACACAACCAGCCGACACTGCGGAACCCATACTTGTTGAGCCGATTCAGCCGGCGCGCTTGCGTCTGGGTGAGCTGCTGCTGCAGGCTGGCAAGATCAACCATCGCGATCTGGAGCGTGCGCTCAATGCACAGCACGAGATGGGTGGCCTGCTTGGCAAGGTGCTGGTGCAACTGGGCGTGGTGTCCGAACTCGACATCAGTCAGGCGCTGTCCAGACAATTGAATGTGCCGTTCGTCACGGCGGAAGAATTCCCCACGCTGATGCCGGACGTGGAGGGGCTGTTGCCCGATTTTCTCGTCAGCCACAACGTCTTTCCGCTGCGTGTGGAGGATGGACGCATGGATGTGGCGATGGCGGTGCCGCAGGACGACTTCGTGCTCAAGGCCCTGCAGATGGTGTCCGGCCTTGAGGTCCGGCCCTTCATCGGCAATGTGTCCGACATCGAACGCGCGCTCACTCAGCCGCAGCAGGATGCGGTCGACGGGGATGAGTTCGGCGCTCTGGATGGCGATTCGGGCGACTTCGTCGAGCACTTGAAGGATCTGGCCAGCGAAGCGCCGGTCATCCGCTTGGTCAATGCCATCGTCGGTCGCGTGATCGACATGCGTGCATCCGACATTCACCTGGAGCCGTTCGACGACGGCATGCATGTGCGGTACCGCGTCGACGGCGTGATCCACTCGT
Source organism: Diaphorobacter caeni (assembly GCF_015354245.1). GTDB lineage: Bacteria > Pseudomonadota > Gammaproteobacteria > Burkholderiales > Burkholderiaceae_C > Diaphorobacter_A > Diaphorobacter_A caeni. Next base: position 727,551 of record NZ_JADKYZ010000002.1, on the reverse strand, counting down.
CCGAGATCGTTCCGCCCAAACACAGCGCTGCCGTCGGCTCGCGCGTCAAGCTGCTCGCGCACCTCGACATCGCCGAGCGTCGCCTGCCGCAGGACGGTCGCATCAAGACCCGGGTGAAGGGGCGCGAGCTGGATCTGCGTGTCTCCACCGTTCCCACTGTGCACGGCGAAAGCATTGTGATGCGGGTGCTGGACAGAGCGAGCGTTCGTTTCAGTCTGGCCGACATGGGCTTCGCGACCGATACGCTGGATAAATTCAATGCTCTTCTGGCGCGCCCCTACGGCATCATGCTGGTCACGGGGCCGACCGGCTCCGGCAAGACCACCACGCTGTACGCGGCACTGGCCAAGCTCGATTCAGAGACGCAGAAGATCATCACCGTGGAAGATCCGGTCGAGTACCAGCTCGAAGGCATCAACCAGATCCAGGTGCACTCGCAGATCAACCTGACCTTCGCGAACGCGCTGCGCTCGATCCTGCGTCAGGATCCGGACATCATCATGATCGGTGAAATGCGGGACGGCGAAACCGCGCAGATCGCCGTGCAGTCCGCGCTGACCGGTCACTTGGTGCTCTCCACGCTGCACACCAACACGGCAGCCGGCGCGATCATCCGCCTGAAGGACATGGGCGTCGAAGGCTATCTGATCACCTCGTCGGTGAACGGCATTCTGGCCCAGCGTCTCGTGCGTACCCTGTGCGGAGAGTGCAAGGAAACCTACGTGCCGTCCGAGACGGAGTGGACCACCTCAGGCCTGTCGCGCTTTGCCGCGCACGGCACGCCCATCTACCGACCTGTCGGCTGCAAGCAGTGCCGCCAGACGGGTTTCCGTGGACGAACCGGCATCCACGAACTGCTGGTCCTCGACGAAAAGGTCCGCTCGGCCATTCTGCAGGGCAAGGACGCTGTGGAAATCAACACGATTGCGGCCAAGGACGGGATGCTCAGTCTGCACGAAGACGGTCTGCGCAAGGTGCTCGCCGGGGCGACCAGCCTGGACGAACTCGCCCGCGTGACACAGGACCAGAGCGATGCCTGATTTCGACTGGAGCGCCGCCGCCGCCAACGGCAAGGTCACCAAGGGCAACATGAACGCCGCGAGCGCTGCGCAGGTGCTCAAGCGGTTGCGCGATCAGGGCCTGACTCCGCTGGACGTGCGGGAGTCGGGACTGGCCGGAGGCGGTGGAAAGGCTGGGGCCCTTCCGGGCGGGCCGAAGGCCTTCCGCAAGCAAGGCAATCCCAAGGCCAAGGTGAATGCGGCGGACGTGCTGTCGATCACCTCCGAACTGGCGATCATGCTGAAGGCGGGACTGGCTCTTGACAATGCGCTGCGCGTGCTCATCGACATGAGCTACAAGCCCATGGTCACGTCGCTGCTGGTCGACATTCTGGACAAGGTCAAGAGCGGCACGCCCTTGAGCAAAGCCCTGTCGGGCCATCCCCATCTCTTCAGCGATTTCTACGTGAACATGATCCGGTCCGGCGAAATCAGTGGCCAGATGGCATCCGTGATGGCGCGGCTCGTCGAGCACATGGAACGCATCCGGTCCTTGCGCGAAAGCGTGATTTCGGCCGCGATCTATCCCGCAATCCTGCTGGGCGTGGCGGTGCTTTCGCTCGTGGCGATGCTGGGTTTCGTGGTGCCGCAGTTTGAAAAGCTGTTCAATGACATGGGTGATGCGCTGCCCATGCCGACGCGGGTCGTGATGAATATCGGCAAGGTGTTTCAGCACTATGGTTGGTTCATCGTCATCGTGGGGGCGCTGGTGGTGTGGATGCTGCTGAAGTGGCTCAAGACGCCGGGAGGGCGCCAATGGTGGCAGGGCGTGGTTCTGCGCATGCCGCTTGTCGGGGGGCTGTCGAAGAAATACGAGATGACGCTTTTCTCGCGCTCGCTCGGAACCCTGCTGGGCAATGGAGTGCCGCTGCTGACGGCGTTGCACATTTCGACCCAGACAGTGACCAACCTGTTGCTGCGAAAGCCCTTGGAAACCATGGGGCCGAAGGTGAAAGAAGGCGGCAAAGTGGCGGATGCCGCCATTGGCACGGGAGTTTTCGAGCCACTGGCCATCAACCTGCTGCGTGTGGGGGAAGAAACCGGACGCATCGGACCCATGACGCTCGAGCTGGCAAATATTTTGAACCGTGAGGTGGAGGTGGGTATCAAACGCACCCTGACTCTGGTGGAACCGGTGCTGATTCTGGTGCTGGGGATCCTGATTGCCTCGATCATCGTATCGATTTTGATGGGAATCCTGTCCGTCAACGATCTCGCCGCTTGATCAACTGTTTTGTTTTATATGACTCAAACCATGAACAACACTCGTAAAAAAGCCCAGGCGGGCTTCACACTCATCGAATTGCTGGTGGTGCTGGCGATTCTGACCATGCTGGCCGGTCTGGTGGGCCCGAAGGTTCTGAACCAGTTGGGCGGAGCCAAGTCGAAAACGACGGCCGTGCAGATTGCCGACATCGACAAGGCGCTGGAAATCTACAAGCTCGACGTGGGCCGCTACCCGACCGCCGATGAGGGCCTGGGCGCGCTGATGAAGCGTCCCGGCAGCAGCAATGGCTGGGCGGGCCCTTACCTCAAGGGCGACGACGTTCCGACCGATGCGTGGGGCCATCCTTTCCGCTATGCCAATCCAGGTCCGAACGGCGGCATTGAAATCCTGTCGCTGGGTGCCGATGGCGCCCCCGGCGGCGAGGGTGAGAACGCCGACGTGCGCAATTCCAAGTAATTCCTAGAAGCAGGCGTGGCTTTGTTGTGGTGCGGGAGCGCGGATTCACATTGATCGAGCTGATGGTGGTGTTCGCCATCCTCGCGCTCGTCATGTCGGTGGCGCCTTCCGCATACGACAAAATGAAAACCTCCATGGACTACCGCGATGTGGTCCGTGGGGTGGTCACCGGCATGCGCGCCGCACGTCAGCAGGCGGTGCTCAGCGGACGCGAATCCGTGTTCATGGTGAATCTGGAAAGCAAGCAGTACGGAGTGGAGGGTGGTCAGTCGCGACCCATTCCGGACACCATCGAGCTGCGCGCCATCGTGGCGAACAGTGAGGCCAAGGACTCGCATTTCGGCATCCGCTTCCTGCCATCGGGCGGCGCGAGCGGCGGAAGTGTCGACGTGTTGCGCCATACCGGAGACGGCGTGCGTCTGCGCGTGGACTGGTTTTCTGGTCGCGTGGAGCAGGAGCCCGTTCAGAAATGAGTCGACGCAACATGGGCCGACATCCTGCTAGGGCGCGCGGATTCTCTCTGCTGGAGCTGCTGGTCGCGTTTGCCATCATGGCGATGTCGCTGGGCGTGCTGTACCGTGCCACGGGTTCGAGCGTGCGTGCGGTGGGTGATCTGGATCTGCGCCAGCAGGCCACGTCGGTGGCCGAGTCGACGCTGAGTCGCGTGGATGGCGTTCCGGCTGCAGGGGTCGCCGAATCGGGGAGCGTGGGCGAAATCGCCTGGTCGCTCCAATCGCAGCCATTTGATTCGGGCGGCGGTGACAATCCCCAGGCGCCCAAGCTGCACGAAGTGCAGGTCGCCGTCCGTTGGGTGGAACGCGGTGAGCCCAAGGAGCTGGTGCTTCAGACACTGCGGCCCGAGCGCGGACCGAGGAAACCCGGAGCATGAGGACGCGGCGCGCTGGCGGGTTCACGCTGCTGGAGATGCTGGTGGTGATGGTGCTTCTGTCCATCATCATGATTGCGCTCGTGTCTGCCATGCGCACCGCAGGCCAGAGCAGCGAGCGGGTCGACGCCAACTTCGCCATGCAGGATGACGATCGCCTTGCAGAGCGTTTCGTTCGCGACACGCTGGGGCGGATCTCGGCCCGCGCCGTGCCGGGTGCCGCCCTGGAGGGCGCGCCACTGCCCAAGGTCGGCGCATCGGGACCGGGAGGGCCACCGCTGCAGTTTCAGGGGGCTTCGTCTCAAGTGTCTTGGATCGGTGTGCTCCCGGCCCGGTATGGTGCGGGTGGACGCTGCTTCTTTCATTTGGGTGTGGAGCCGGCGGGAAACACGTCGGCGCTGGTGTTGCGCTATGTCCCTTGGGAAGACCAGCCGGGTTTTCCGGATTGGGGCTCCGCCGCTTCGCAGGTCCTGATGGTCGGCGTGTCGGGGCTCTCCCTGCAGTATGAGAACTCCCGCCCAGCGAACGTCGATGCCAATGTCGAATGGGAGGCCGAGTGGGCTCACCCGGATTTTCTGCCTGCGCGCGTGGTGCTCGACATTCAGCGTGAGGCGCGTGCTCCCCTGCAATGGGTGGTTCCGCTGTGGCCGCTGCCGGTGTCCCGCCCGGATGGCGCGGATGGCGACGATGAGGTGATCGGGGGCTCGCAATGAGATCTGGGTTGCATTCGCTTTCCTGCGCCCATGGTCGGACCGAGGGCGGTTTTGCCCTCATAGCCGTGCTGTGGCTGGTGGCGTCTTTGAGCGTACTCGTGACCGGCATCATGCTGTCGGTCAAGTCGGAACTCAAGGTGGCATCGTTCGCTCGTCAGACCGTCATGGCGAAGGCCGTGGCTGAAGGAGCCATGCAGTTGGCGTTGCAGTCGCTGGTCGCCAGCGGAAAACGTCCCGAGAAACTGGTGGAGGCGCCTGTTTCCTATGCGGGCAGGGACGTGATGGTTCGCATGACGCCCATGAATGGATTCATCAACATCAACAGAGCGCCACTTGAATTGCTTCAAGCCTTGTTCCAGATGGGAGCTGGTGTGGATGCAGGTGTGGCGGGAACGCTCGCCAATGCCATCATGATGGCGCGAACGACGCCGGGTCCGTCGGGAAAGCCGCCGGGATTCGAGGCCCCCGAAGATCTGATGCGACTGCCGGGCATGGACTACACCATCTATGCCCGGATTGCTCCAATGATCACGACTGACTCCGGGGGCAGTGGGCAGATCAATGTGCAGGCGGCTCCCCCCAATGTGCTCAATATTGTTGCAGGCGGTAATGAGGCTGCAGTCGCGGGTTTCGTGCAAGCCCGTGGTGGAGATAATGTCGGCGCGGACACCAGCCAACTGAACGGTGCATGGATTGGTGGGGCGACCTCGTCCCGGTCCGTGGAGATGAGCGCTCGAGTTCCGCTGCCGGATGGCGGCGCCATCATGGTCATTCGTCGGTACCAGATTACCAACTCGTCACCTGACGGGTTACCATGGCGGGTTTTTTACGCCGATTCCCGAGTGGAGCAAGCTCCCTTGCCAAAACCATAGAACTTGAAGCATGCCCATTGCGAGCGATGATCTGAGGCTGTTTGGCCTCGACCTGAGGAATCTTTGGCACGACCTGAAAGCCCCGTGGGCGAAGTTGATGCTGACTCCTGCATGGTCGTGGCTGGCTCCGCGCGTTGAAATTCAGGTGGTGGCCGACGATGTCCAGGGTCGATCCATCTGGGAGCCTGACGCGCGCACGCGCGGTTTCCGGCTGAAGACACGTGAAGGCAGCGAGGCCGCCAAGCCCTCCGACAGCAGCTTCGAGGCGCGGCTGATTCCAGAGAGCCTGCTGTTGCGCAAGCGACTGGTGATGCCGTTGCTGGATCCCGACAAGATGCAGCAGGCGCTGTCGCTTGAGGCGCTCAACAGCAACCCTTTTGCGTCGTCGAGCCTGCTCTGGGGATATGCGATCAATACGAACGTCTCCGCTTCGTCGCCGGATGCGGTGACCGTGGACATGGTGCTTGCCGCGCGAGAGCGGGTGGTGCAGCACATTGCGTCGAGGACCGGCGTGACGGGAGCCGGAGCGGAGCCGGAGGCCTGGGCCTTGTTGCCACAGCGTGACGATGCGGCCATGCTGTTGCCCGGGTTCGGCGAGGCGCGCCGTGCGCGCAGCGGTCAGAAATACTGGACCATCGTTGCGGCGCTGACCTGCGTGGCGCTGGCCTTGTGTGCCGCGATGGCGGTCACTCCCTATCTGCAATTGCGAGCGAAGGCCATACAGGCCAATGTCGCCTATGCGGCGCTCGACAAGCAGGCTGGCCCGCAAGTGGGCAAGCGGGAAGGATTGCTGAAAATCGAGGATCAGGTCAAGGCGCTGGCCAATATCATTGGTCATCGCCTCGATACTTTGCAGGTGGTGCAGGCGCTCACCAAGGCTTTGCCTGATGACACCGTGCTGCAGCGACTGCAGATTGAGGGGCGCAAAGTGATGATTGCAGGCCAGGCGAGCGATTCCGCTTCACTGATGCAGAAGCTCGGCGGTTTGTCTGAGGTGAAGGAGGTCCGCGCGCTCTCCGCTGCAGTTCGGCAGCCCGGCATGGTCAAGGAAACCTTTCAGATCGAATTTCAGTTGACGGACGATTTTGGGGTGTCGGTGGCTGATGCGGCCACAGCGGCCGCGTTGGCGCCTTCGGCTCCGGCCTCCGCGGCGTCACAGCCTGCGCCTGCGGCCTCAGCCGCTGTGGCGACGGCATCGGCTCCTGCTCCTGCTCCTGCCGCATCGGCACCAACTGCGCCAGCACCAGCGCCGGCACCCGTTTCTGCACCCGCGCCCAAGGCGCCTGTGGTCGCTGCGCCGCCGGGCAATGCGGGCACTCGAGTTGAGCCGTCTGAATCGATTGGAGGGTCACGATGAATCAACTGTCACGCCGCGACTGGGGCATTCTTGCTGTGACGGTGCTCGTCTGCCTGCTGCCGTTGTTCGCATTGGGCACTTACCTCTCGATCAAGCACGCGGATGCGCAGGAGCAGCTCAGTCGACTCGAGCCCCGATTCGCGAGGCTTCTGGGTTTGCAGGCTAGCGCCGGGAAGATGGATGAAAAAGTTGCCCAGATGGAGCAGCGCATGTCAACATTCGTCTATCCAAGCGAGGTGGATGCCACACAGGCGGGCAACGATGCGCAGCAGCGCGTGCGCTCGATCCTCAGCACCGCGGGCTTGACCGTGGTCAGCAGTCAGGTGCTGCCGGCAAAAATGGAGCAGGGCTTCGAGAGAATCTCGCTGTCCGTGCGCGCGGAGGGCGAACTGATCCATCTGCAGGCCGCTCTGGCGGTGCTGCCTAGCTTGACGCCGGTCATTCTGGTGGACGGCATCAATATTCAGGTGGTCGGGCTGCAGAGGGCTGACAAGCCTCAGCGCCTCGGCACGGAACTCAAACTCTCGGTGTTGCACCGCAAACCTGCATGACCTTGTCCGCAACACGCATTCTCGGCATTCTGATCCTGCTGCTCACGCTGGGGCTGGCAGCGCTGTGGATCAAGCCCGATGGAACCCTGCGCAACACGATCTGGACACCTCCCCAGGCGGTGATGCCCGATCTGCAATTCGCCGATCCGCTGCCGGCCTCCGCCTCCAAAGTGGACGTGGCATTGTTCGTGGAGACGCTGGAGCGCCCGTTGTTCTCGCCAAGTCGCCGCCCCCCGCCACCGCCTCCTCCCAAGGACGAGGAGAAGAAGGCTCCGCCGCCTGATCCGTTTGCGGGCATTCACGTCTTTGGTCTTTATGGCGGCGAGGATTCTCCCTCGGGCATGCTGGCCAAGGTCGATGGCAAGGTGCGCATGGTCTCCATCAACGACAAGCTGGGTGCATGGACGTTCAAGTCCATAGAAGACCGCGAAGCCGTTTTCGAGAATGGCGGTGAAACGCGCAAGCTGCTGCTGGTCGCCGCCAAGCCGGCACCCGTGCCCAAAGCGCCGGTTCCCGGAGCACCGCCAGAGGCGGGTGCGCCCGGGGCAGGACAGATTCCTTTGGATGCCACCGCCGAACAACGTCGTCAAGCGATGGAAGAGGCCCAGCGTGAGCGCCTGCGTCGTCGCAATGAAATTCGTGCCCGAGCTGGAGCACGTCCCGTTACCAAATGAATAGAGTGAATTCAATGAAATCGCGTCAACTGATTGCTACGGGGCTTCTGTTTGCCTTGACGGGTAGCCTGCACGCTCAAAATGCCGCTGATCCCGCCGCGCGAGCACCGGATGGCAAGACCGCAGCGTCGGTTGTGTCGGCGGAATCGGCGGGTGACGACAAGTCCAAGCCGGCCCCGGATTTCGAGCCGCGCATCATGCGCGGTGATGACAAGCTCATCAACATGCCTCCCGCCTACACGCCGGTGGAAGGTTCGCCCAGCGGATACAAATTCGAGGATGCCCCCATCCAGGATGTGGTCACCGTGTTCATGCGCGAGGTGCTGAAGGTCGACTACGTGCTGCACCAGCCGATCACCGGAAGCGTGACCTTGGCCACGCGCGGTCCGATCTCCCCGGACGACGCGCTGTCGCTGCTGGAGAGCGCGCTGCAGGTCAACGGGCTTGCCATGGGGCGTGACTCGCGTGGCGTCTACCACGTGGGCCGACTGGACTCGCTCAAGGGCGTGGTCTCCAACATCCGCGTGGCTGGCACCAAGGGGCCTCTGCCCCCCGGCTATGGCGTGGTCATCATTCCGTTGGAGTTCATTGGCGCCACGGAAATGGCGGCCATTCTGAAGCCGATGGTGCAGGGCGAAGCGATCGTCCGGGTGGACACGCTGCGCAACATGCTGGTCATGGCCGGCACGCGCAATCAGGCCGAAGGCTGGATGGACATGGTCAAGACCTTCGACGTGAACATGCTCAAGGGCATGTCGGTCGGCGTCTTCCCATTGAAATACGCCTCTGTCAAGGAGGTGGAGTCCGCGCTGCAACTGCTGAACAGCAGCGCGGCGGCAGGCGGCGGTGGAGCCCCTGGAGGCGTGGCGCGGCCCGCAGGCTCCGCTCAAGCCATTCCGGGGAGCGCTGGTGGGGGTGCTGCGGCAGCCGCCAATACCCCGGCCGTAGCCTTGAGCGAGAATTTTCCGTTGTACGGCGCACTCCGAGTGCTGCCCATCGCGCGCATCAACAGCATTCTGGTGGTGACCCCGCGAGCCGCCTATCTGGAGGAAGCCCGCCGCTGGATCGAGAAGCTCGACAAGCCGAGCGACAACGGCGCGGAGCCGCAGTTGTTCATCTATCAGGTTCAGAACGTGAATTCGCGCCATCTGGCGACCGTCTTGAGCGGAATCTTCAGTGGCATGCAGAATCCGTTTCAGAGCGGCAACGCCCAAGGAGCCACGGGTGCGACGGGGGTTGCACCGGGGCAGGGCGGCGTGGCCGGCGTGACGGGATCGAACAACGCGTTCAACAACAACAACGCCTTCAACAACTCCATGGGCGGATACAACAACGCCTATGGCGGAAACACCATGGGTGGATATGGCGGCTATGCGGGAGGCAGCGCGTTTGGGCAGTCTGCCGGAACCGGAATCGGCTCCGGAGGATTGACCAGTCTTCGTCAGAGCAATACCGCCAATTCGAATCGTCCGTCCATTTCCGTGACGGCCAGCTTTGGTTCGATCCGCGTCGTGGCAGACGAGCTGAACAACTCCGTGTTGATTTGGGCGACGCGAGCCGAATATGAGCGGATTGAAGCCACGCTCAAGCGTCTTGACATCCCTCCGACTCAGGTACTGATCGAGGCATCGATCATTGAGGTGACCCTGAACGATACCTTGAACTATGGGTTGAAGTGGGCGTTTACGGATCAAACGGCGAATGGCAGCAAGGTGGACAGCTCCGGAATCGGCTATGTCGGCGGAGCTCCACAGACCGGTGCGCTGGCTGGCGGATTCACTTATTCTGTTCTGAATCCCTATGGACGGGTGCGTGCGGCGTTGTCCGCTTTGTCGAAGATCACCAACCTGAAAGTGGTTTCGAGTCCCAGCCTGATGGTTCTGGACAATCACACCGCGACCATCTCCGTCGGTGATCAGCAGCCAGTGCAGACATCAACGACTTACATTCCCAATTCAACGACGACGACAACCACATCGACTATCCAGTACAAGGATACGGGGGTCAGTTTGGTGGTTACGCCATCAGTCAATGCGGGCAACTTGGTCACGATGCAGATTGATCAGATGCTGACGGATCTGGGCGCTCAGGATGCCGACACCAAGCAGTACGCCTTCATGCAGCGTCAGATCAGCAGCAAGGTGGCTGTCCGTTCCGGTGATGCGATCGTGCTAGGCGGCCTGATCAAAGATGCGGAGCAGGCAGCGAAAACGGGTGTGCCCCTGCTGTCCAGAGTTCCTGTGCTTGGTGCGCTGTTTGGGGAGCATACGAAGGACAGCAAACGCACTGAGTTGCTGGTCGTCATTTCTCCGCGTGTGGTGCGCACGGACATCGACATTCGCGAAGTCTCTGATGAACTTCGTGACCGGATGAAGGGATTGCGAGATGTGGAAGCGTTTGACCGAGACAAGGTCAAGCCGAGGACCGCAGCCCCGATCTCGGCTCCGCAGCCTCAGTAAACTGGACAATTGCGAATTCAATCTGTATCAAGGAGTAACTTTTTATGATGAATGCTGGAGTCGCTCAGGATCGCTTACGAAATAGTGGGCGCGGCGCATGGGTAGCCAGGCTCACAGGATTGGGTGTGGCGGTTGCGCTGCTGGCGGGCTGTGCCAGTTTCGGAGGGGGTAGTCCGGAAGCTGCTGTCAAGGCAAGAGCCAACGCCCGTTGGGCAGCGTTGATAAAAGGTGACCAAAACGCTGCCTATCAATACAATACCCCTGGGTTTCGCGCTACGGTGCCTCCAGAGAAGTTTGTGGAGCGTCGTGGCAAGGACGTGAGGGTTCTGGAGGGAGAGGCTGTCAAGGTCACTTGTCCAACGGCTGACAAGTGCGATGTCCAGATTCGTTTGGCTGCCACGGCCGCCGCGATGTTCCGTCAGAATTTTCCGAAACAAGTCGTCACGTACATTGACGAAACATGGCTATTGGAGGATGGACAATGGTGGATATTCGAGAAACTTTGAGTCCACGTACGTTGCCCTATTGCAGGTTGAATTGGCGTGACTGATGGAGGAAACGAGTATCGAGTACCTGTAATTGTTGCACCCAACCAACATACTCTCATCGGCGGGGTGAATTCTCTAGGCAAACTGCCTTCCCGCTATGCTAGGATTAAAAGGCGTAATCAACCTCTACCTTAGTTGCGCCAAACAACTTTTCAACTGGAGTTTCTATGAAGAAGAATGTTCTCGCTCTGAGCATCGCCACCGCTGTGGTGGGCTTTGCTGGCAGCGCGCACGCCATCCAAACGATCGGCGGCACTACAACGCCAGCAACTGCTAACGACCTGCAGTTCGGTAACACCGGCACTGGTCACATGCTGCTCGTGCCTTACTTCAGCACGCAAGATGGCAACGCCATGCTGCTGTCGCTGATCAACACCGACACCGTGAACGGCAAGGCTGTGAAGGTTCGCTTCCGCGGCGCTCGCAACTCTGACGACATTTTTGACTTCCAAGTCTTCCTGTCGCCAGGCGACGTGTGGACTGCCAACGTCAGCAAGAACTCCGACGGCCTGTCGTACCTGACGACCGAAGACGCTACTTGCACGAAGCCAGCCAAGGCTACACTGAACAGCACACCGTTCATCACTTCGCGTCTGAACTCCAAGGTGACGGCTGAAGAGCGTGCCAACGGCACCCGTGAAGGTTACATTGAAATCTTCAACATGGCCGACATTCCAAAGTCGACCACCGGTGGTCTGTACCCGCTGATCAAGCACAAGGACAGCGTTGCCAAGTGCGCGAACGACGGCACCAACACTGCTTGGACCGCCATCAACACCGACCTGGCAGACGAAGCTGCTTACGAAGCTCCAGCTATCGGCATGGCTAACCCCACGACCGGCCTGGCAGCCAACTGGACCATCATGAACGTGCCTAAGGCACTGTCGTGGAGCGGTACAGCTACGGCTATCGAAGCGGTTGATTCGGTGGCAGTGCCTCCTGTGCTGGGTACCGGTCACATCGTGTACTTCCCACAGACCAACGTAAACGTGGTCAATCCCACCACCTACACGGCTGACGCACTGTTCGGTGCCAACGCTGCTGGTAAGGTGTACGTGAAGCCTGCGATGTATGACCTGCCTGACATGTCTACACCGTACACTCAGTACACCACTGCTGCTGCGACTTGGCCTGGTGACCAGGCTGTGAAGCTGGCTGATGCCATCACAACCCGTGCTGTGATCAACGAGTACTGGACTGAGCCCGACATCAAGGCTGAGACTGACTGGGTGTTCTCCATGCCTACACGTCGTTACGCTGTTGCCGTGGACTACGCTGCTGCAAGTGGCCCAGAAGCCGTGTACAACCCATACGTGAACAAGCACTTCGCTGCGTCCAACACGCAAATGAACGGCGACGCTGTTTGCGTGCTGAACGTGAGCTACACAGCTTGGGATCGTGAAGAGAACTCCCCAGAGTCCCCAGACGACGTGGTGATCTCTCCCGGTACGCCCACAGCGCCTACCCTGTTCTGCGGCGAAACATCCGTTCTGAGCTTCAACAACGCTGGTGCATCGCAGTCCGCAGTGCTGGCAGCTTCCGTGGCACTGAAGGACATGGACACTGGCTTCACGAACGGCTGGGCTCAGCTGAACACCCCCGGTGCAACTTCCGCTGGCCTGCCAATCCTGGGCCAAGCGTTCGTTAGCGCTTACAACCCATCCGTGGCTGCCGGTACCGCTGGTAACTTCGGCGTGAACTGGGGTCACCGTTTCGCTCGTCCTTAATTCGTTACGGACTGAACGCAGCGATGCGTAAGTAAAAAGGCGGGGAACTCCCCGCCTTTTTTTATCTCTACGAAATTGACATGGAGCTTGTGCGGCGTTGAGTCGCCAAATGGTTGCTTGAAGCAATCGTGTGACCTGTAAGCAGTGGACTCAAGCTCGTGGTGCAGTGCGCAGGCCGTTCGCGGCATTCGCTTGGAAGCGTTGCTTCTTTGAACTGCTGGTAGTTTGTTTCGTGAATTAAGGACTTTCCGATCGTTATGAAAATGTCTCGTCAATTGGGTGTGGCCGTTCTCGGTCTTTGTGTTGTCACGGGCGCGCTGGCTGCTCAGCCCGCCGTGGTGCTGGAAGTTGGAACGGTCAAGGTGACGGATCAGGATGTCCGTGCAGAGCTGGCTCTGGCCCCTCCTAGTGCTCGGGAACGTGCTCTTGACAATCCTGCGACATTGAAGCAAATCGCCACTACCTTGGCTGCACGACGTCTGCTTGCCCAAGAGGCTGAGAAAAACGGTATTGCGAACTCGGCCGAAGTGAAGGCTCAGGTGCAGATCGCGAAGGAGCGTGTGCTTTCCACCGTGCGCATGGAGCAGTTTGACGCCTCGCATACGCCTGACGCAAAGGCGGTCGAAGCGTACGCGCGTGACTATTACCGCTCGAACCCGAAGGCGTTCGAAGTGCCAGGCGAAACCAAGGTGAGTCATATCCTGATCGCTGGTGATACCCCCGAATCGAAGGCCAAGGCGGAGAAACTGCTGGCGGAAATCAAGGGCGGTGCTGATTTCGCCAAATTGGCAAAAGAGAATTCCGATGACAAGTCCAACGCCGAAAAAGGCGGGGATCTGGGTTACAGCCCGGCGGGACGTTTTGTTCCCGAGTTCGACAAGACCGTGGCCGGACTCTCCAAGGACAAGCCGCTGAGTGATCTGGTCAAGACCCAATTTGGGTGGCACATCATTCAATTTGCCGACAAGCGACCAGCCCGCACGCTGGCGTTTGAAGAAGTCTCCGACAAGTTGAAGGCGGATTCCATGACCAAGTTGTTGTCAGACAAGCGTCTGGAAAAGAACAAGGCGCTGATCAAGGATGCGAAGATCCATGAAGACGCGCTCAAGGCAATGGGTGCTGAGAAGCCCGCAGTTTCCGCTCCCGTCAAGAAGTAATCATATTGAATTGAGCTCGTGACACGACGCGAGTGATCGCGTCAGAAGTCACGGGCTCGTCGCAATCGCTGGTACCATTCGTGCGCTGCCCGACCTGTACTAACGGTTGTGCGTGCGAAGTACTTTGCTTGGAAACGGTTCTAGCGCGAGTAGGTTTGCTTATCGGCAAGCCTCTCGCGTTGTCGTTTCTGCTCTTTTTGATTGATTCCAAATCACCCTGCGATTCATCATTTGCATGGGAACATTTCTGTCTGAATTAGCGCAGCTCTGGCGTCTGCGCAATCTGGTGGCGGTATTGACGCGGCGCGAAGCCGTCGCGCGCTATCAGGGCTCCGCCGTGGGCGTGCTCTGGGCCTATATCCAGCCGTTGCTGACGGTGGCCGCCTACTATCTGGTGTTCGATGTCGTGTTCGCGATGCGTCTGGGCGAGCATGCACCCACGAGTCGGGTGGGCACGTATCTGATTGTCGGTTCGCTGGCGTGGATGGCGTTTTGCGATGCGTTTGGGCGTGGCACGACGAGTCTGCTGGATGCGGGCGGGCTGCTGCAGAAGAATGCGCTGCCACCCATCATTTTTCCTGCGCGCACGGTGTTGGCCAGCACTGTCGTGTTCGGGCCGATGCTGCTTCTTTTGACGCTGGCCTATGCGCCGGTGCACCACTTTGCGCTGCCGGTGATTGCGGTGATTCCGTTGCTGCTGCTCCAAGTGGTGATGAGCTTTCTGCTGGCCTATCTGTTCGCCATCATGGCGGCGGCGTTGCGGGACACGGTGCAGATCGTGGGCTTTGCGTTGCAGATCGGGATCTTCGTCTCGCCGGTGCTGTTTCCGATGACCATGTTCCCGGCCGCATGGCGTTGGGTGCTGTGGATCAATCCGATGACGCCCGTGGTGTCGGGCTGGCAGACGATTCTGTTGCAGGGGGCATGGCCCGCCTGGAACGTCTGGCTGGCTCTCGCGCTGTGGATTGCAGGCGCGGCGTTGCTGTTGTCGGTGGCGGTGCGCCGCAGCCATGACCAGTTGGTGGATTGGCTATGAATGCACAGAAGTCTCCGGCGAAATTGAGCGATGACGTGGTGCTGCGCGTGAGCCATGTGAGCAAGGAATACAAGCTCTACGATTCGCCGCGCGAGCGCTTCAAGGCGCTGTTCAGTGACAAGGTGCGCCATCGCAGCCATTGGGCGCTCAAGGACATTTCTTTCGAACTCAAGCGCGGCCAGTGCGTTGGCGTGGTGGGTGACAACGGCGCGGGCAAGAGCTCGCTGCTCAAGTTGCTGGCAGGCACGATGCAGCCGAGTTCGGGCACGGTCGACCGCGTGGGGCGCGTGACGGCGATTCTTGAGCTCGGCGCGGGATTTCACCCCGAGTTCAGCGGGCGCGACAACCTGTATTTCGCGGGCAGCCTGATCGGCATCAGCCACGAGGAAATGGCAAAGCTCGAACCGGGCATCATCGCGTTTTCCGAACTCGGCGATGCGATGGACCGGGCGGTGAAGACCTATTCCTCGGGCATGACGGTGCGACTCGCCTTCGCGCTGATCACCGCCGTGCCGCCCGATGTGCTGATCATCGACGAGGCGCTTGCCGTGGGCGACCAGCATTTCCAGAAGAAGTGCGTGGCGCGCATCATGGAGTTCCGCGACGCGGGCTGCACGATTCTGTTCTGCTCGCACAGCTCGTACCACATCCGCCATCTTTGCGATCAGGCCATCTGGCTCAAGGGCGGGCAGGTGATGGAGATGGGGCCGACCGAGGCGGTCATGGGCTCGTACGAGATGCACAGCCGTCTGCGTTCGGACGCGGCAGCACCGGCACTGCAACCTGCGTTGATCGAGGGCGGGGCAGACGAGTCCGATGTGACGCTCAACGCGCTGGATGATGATCTGCCCGCAAAGCCAGAAACCACCGGCACGCGCATGCCGTCCAACCCGGACGGTCTGGGCGCGAGCATGCTGTCGGTGACGATTGCCGATCTCGGCGAGGGCAAGCCGCCGCTGCTCGAGAGCGTGGACCTCGCGGTCACCTTCCATGTGCGCGGACGCGGCGATGAGCGACCGAATCTCGGTTTCATGATCGAGCAGTCTCAGGGCACGGGCATCACCTCGCTGGCCACGCATGAAGAGGGCGCGCATCCGCGTCGTCTTGCCGACGGGACATGGGAGTCCGTGCTGCGCTTTCCGAATCTCCCGCTGCACAGCGGAGAATATGTGGTCAGCGCCTACCTGTTCGATGAAAGCGGTCTCGTGCTTTACGATGCGTGGCTGCACTATCAGCATTTCCGCTTCGTGTCGCCGACGCTCATGCCGGGGCTGGTGCGCCTTCCGCACGAATGGACCTGATGCTCCGCCTTGGCCGTTCCGGCCTTTCAACGAATTTTCCAGATATTGATGATGTCCTCTGATAACGCTTCGACGACCATTCCCGACCCCATCGCAGAGGCCAAGGCCCTGATGGGCCGTGGCGAGATGGAGGCCGCTGGTCAGGCGCTGGTGGCGGCGCGCGACGTTGCCGCGACCCGCCTGGCCGCGCACAACCTGATCGAGGAACACTTCCCTCTGCTGTCGTATGGCCAGTGGATGGGGTGCCCCTGCCAGATCTCGGAGGCCGACGACATCTTCAAGTTCTTTGCCGCCCATCCCTCCAGTCTGAACCCGATCCGCGACTATCTGGCCGATGGCTGGCGCACCCTGTCCGAACTGGTGCTGTTGCTCGAAGAGGTGGGTCACCCGCTGCTGCGTACCCGGAGCGTTCTGGAGTTCGCGAGCGGCCACGGCCGTTTCACGCGCCATCTGGTGAAGGCGCTGGGTGCTGAGCGCGTGGTGGCCAACGACGTGGTGGTGGACTCGGTGGAGTTCTCGCGTCGCACCTTCGGCGTGGAGGGCTTCGTGTCGCCTTCCGTGCCCGAGCAGGTGCAATGGAACAAAAAGCATGATCTGGTGTTCGTGCTGTCGCTGTTCACGCACTTGCCCGCATCAACATGGTCGCGCTGGCTGCGCCGCATCTTCGACATGGTGGAGCCGGGCGGCGTGCTGGTGTTCACCACGCACGGCGCGGAAGCCGTGTTCAAGCAGAACGTCACGCTGGATGACAACGGCTACTTTTTCGTCGCGTCGAGCGAATCGAACGCGATCGATGGTCAGGAGTACGGAACGACCTTCACGTCCGAAGCTTTTGTGCGCGCCCGCATCGCCGAGACGCTGCCCGAGGCGCGATTGCTCAAGGTGGCCGAGCGTCAGTTCTGGCACCACCAGGACGCCATCGTCATCGAGAAGCCGTGAAGGGAGCACACCCCCTGAGTCGCTTCGCGCCTTCCCCCCGCTCTCGCATTGCGTTGCAATGCGGGCAGGGGGACGCAGCCAGCGCTGCGGGGCGGCCCTTGCGCGGCTGCCCTCGCCTGCGCCACGCCAGGTTGACGTGCCGTCGGAGACGTGAAGCGCCTGAAAACTGATTTTGCAAGGATTCGGAAGCATGCATACAAGTTCGCTGGCCCACGTACAGGGGCTGGTCCACAAATACCTCTCGGGCAGCACGAACAAGCCGCTCAAGATCATCGACATCGGCAGCTACGACGTCAACGGCAGCTACAAGCAGTTCTTTCTGCACCCAAGCTGGCAATACACCGGCGTGGACCTGGGGGCCGGGCCGAACGTGGATGTGGTGCTCGAGTCGCCTTATCGTCTGCCGTTCGACAGCTTCTCCGTTGACGTGATCGTCTCCGGACAGGCCTTCGAGCATGTGGAGTACTTCTGGTGCTCGTGGCTCGAAATGGTGCGCGTGCTCAAGCCGGGCGGTCATATCTTTCTGCTCGCGCCGTCGCGCGGGCCAGAGCACCGCTATCCGCAGGACTGCTGGCGCTTCTATCCTGATGCCTACCGCGCGCTCGCCAAGTACGCGTCGCTGGAGTTGCTGCAGGTGAGCACCGACTGGGAGCCACACGCGAGTGAGGACAGCGCGGCCTGGGGCGACACCGTCGGCGTGTTCCGCCAGCCGCAGCTCAACGGCATGCAGATGCTGCGCCGCAGGCTCATGCAGCAGCTGCGCTATCGGGTGATGCCGGGGTACAGATAAGCGTCCTCCCTCGGAGCGGAGGCCGTGGCAAACTGTGTTAACTTGCGCGGCACAGGAGGAACAGGGTTGGCGCATCGTGCGCAAGCCGCGCACACCATGCTGCCGAGGAGTTTTCTGTCCATTGCCGTAGAGGCCATACAGCCGCGCCGCCACATCTGGATGACGGTGTTCGCGCTGCTTCTGTGGCTCGTCATCGCTTTGTTTTCCACTTCAACCCATGCGCGGGATACGCGTGCCGGGTTGGACGCGCCCGTTGCTGCCAATGGCGTTCAGGCCGCAGGCAAGGGCTTTGTCGACAGGGCCGAGGTGCGTGACGGCGTGCTGACCCTGCAGGGCTGGGCCGCCGCGTACAACCCGAGCGTCTACGTCACGCTGGTGGAGATCTGGCTCGGTGACCGATCCGTCTATCGTGGCCGCCTCGGCTTTCTGACCAACCGGCCCGATGTCGTCGAGTCCACGAAACAGGCGCTGTGGCTGAACAGCGGTTTTCATCTTCCGGTGCGTCTGCCCCAGGATGCATCCGCAGGCAGCTTCCCGCTGCGCGTGAGCGTCACGAATGGTGATGGGGGGCGCTTCGATCTGGAACTCAGCGAATCGGCACGGCAGGTGCAGATTCCCGAAGGCGCGCGCAAGCCTTCCACTAGAGCCCAACTGGCGCTCGCGTTGGCCGCCTTGTTGCCCGTGGCGTATCTGCTGCTCGCGTTTGCGCGGCGCGACGGCATCGCGGGCGCGCGTGGATTCATCGCGGCGGTGCTGGCGTCCTTCGCGTTGCTGGTGGCGGCGGGCTGGAGCGGTTCATCGCTTCCTTTGCTGCTGGATCGGGCGGGGATCCTGCAGCATGACGGTGCGAATTTCCTCGGCAAGGCGCAGGAGGTGCGGCGCGATGAATGGCTGATCGTCACGCCGCTGGCCATGAGCCAGAGCGCCGCGCCGAATCCGCTCGCTTCGCTCAATCTGCTGCATGGCGTGTACGGCCAGAACATGAATGTCGTGGGCATGAGCGGCACGCCCACGCTGGGGCTCGAAGCGATTGCCAAGCCTGCGAGCTGGGGCTTTTTCTCGCTCGATCTGAAGCGCGCGCTGGCGTGGCATTGGTGGTTTCCGTTCTTCGCCTGCTTTCTCGCGCTGTGGGCGGTGCTGCGCTGCTGGTTCGTGATGGACTGGCGCAAGGCGGCGGTGCTGGCGGTGCTGGTGCCGGGTTCGGCCTATTCGGTGGGGTGGTCCGGGTGGCCGGCCTACGTGAGCTTTTTCCCGTTGCTCGCGGCGCTGGCCGCCGTGAGGATGATGCTGGCCGAAGGCAAACTCGCTGCAGGATGGTGGGGCATGGTGCTGGGCTGGTCGGCGGCGGGCTTTGTGCTGGTGCTGTATCCGGGCTGGCAGATTCCGCTGGCCTACCTGATGGCGCTGGCCACGCTCGCGCAGTTGTGGCGGACGCGTTCGCGTTGGAGCGTCGGCACGGCGCAGGTCGTGGGCGCGGTGCTGGCCGTACTGGTCGGCGGCGCGCTGCTGGGGGCTTGGTGGGGCGATGCGCACGAGGCCATTCGGGCGCTCGGGCAGACGGTGTATCCGGGGCAGCGCTCAGTGGAGCTGGGCGGCTACGTCGAGCCCTGGCATCTGTCCAAGGGACTGGCGAATCTGGTGACGCTCTACGCGAGTTCGCAGTGGTCGATTCCGAGCGATGCGGCAGGCAGCCTCTATCTTCTGATTCCGCTGGCGGTGGCCACGCTGCTGCACGTTGTCATCAAGCGCTCCATCGACGCGCTGGTGCTCGTGCTGTGGGCGTTCATTGCGTTCGTGCTGGTGCACATGTTCGTGGGCATTCCCGCGTGGCTCGCGCGCGTGACGCTCTGGGGCAAGGTGCCCGCCTTCCGGCTCGATGTGGCGCTGGTGCTGGCACAGGTCCTTTTGCTGGGCTACTTCATGCAGGAAGCCGCGGCGCTGCGTGAATGGGCAGAACGCTCGCGCGCCAGAGCGTCGTTGCTGCAGGCTTGCGCGGCGCTGACCGCCGCAGGGTTTGCGTGGATCAACTGGCACCATCTCACCGCGATGCCCGTGCCCATGCAGGACTGGCTGAATCCGGCCGTGTTGGCACTGATTCTGGCGGGTGCGGCGTGGCTGGCCTATCTGGTGGTGCGAGGCCGCGTCTGGAGCGCGGTGGCGATCAGCGCCGCGTGGACACTGGCCGTGAGCCTGCCGTTCAATCCGCTGCAGCAGGCACCCCAGCACGTGCAATTGCTGCCGGAGCTGCAGTCCGTACTGAAGCCTCCGGGAGCCAGTGCTCCCGCGCGTGTCGCCGTGGTCAACCAGGACCTCTGGGTGAGCGCGCTGCCGGTGACAGGCGTGGGCGTGGTCAACAGCTTCTTCTATGATCCACCGCTGAAGTTCTGGCGCGAACTGGATCCCGAGGGCAGACAGGAGCAGGTCTACAACCGCTACCAGTTCATGCAGATCAAGCTCGAACCCGAGCTAGCTGGCGAGGACTTCCGCATCAGCAGCCCGCGCATGGACGCGGTGACGCTCGGCGTGCAGCCCGAGCGCTTCGACTTTGCGAAGGTGAAGGCGGACTTTGTGCTCGCCACCATGCAGGATGGCGAGTCGCTAAAGCGCAACTTGCATTTGCAGTTGGAAAAGACCGATGGCGCGAACTGGACGCTGTTTCGGGTGATTCCATAAGTCCATCGAGCGACGCGGAAAGAAAAATGGGCTCCCGACGAGGAGCCCATTTTTTGTGGATAGGGTGACGTCCGATCAGCCGTTCAGCCACGTCTTCACTTGCCGCTGAAACTGCGGCGGAATCTTGCGCGCCACGCCGCGCAGCACCGGCAGCGAGCGCAGATAGACCAGCATTCCCAGAATGCCCGCCTTGGTCGCGCCGCTGTAAGCACGCTCCGGGACGAACTGCGCCATGTAGTCACCTTCGAGCGGCACCGCATCGGCTGCGGGTTCCGAGGGCGCGGACATGTGGCTGAAGTAATCGCTGCGGTAGGTCCAGGCCTCGGCTTCGGGCACCTTGGGCGCTTCGGGCTGGGCCGATTCGAGCGACGGAGCAATGGCGGGCGCAAAGTTCTCGTTGCGGATCTGCTCGAAGAAACCGACCCATTCCTTGGCGTCGCGATCCCATTCGTGGATCCAGGTCCATGGACGCGCGACCACGCGTTCGGCGAAGGCGCCGATGTCGGGCACGACGACCGGCAGACCAGCCTGCAGCGCGGCGCTCAGCGTGTAGCTGTAGGTTTCGGGCCATTGCGCGGGGAACCAGATCAGGTCGGGCTTGAGCCACGCGAGCAACTGGGGCAGTTCCTCTTCCTTGTACGCGCCGTGAACGCTGAGCGCGGCCTTGGGCTGGCTCAGCAGGTGGCGGTAGCCGTAGCCGAGCAGGTGGAACTCGATGGGCGCCCCCTGGCGCGCGGCCTCGACGGCGGCGGCTTCGAGCACGTCGGCACCCTTGATGGCGCTGAGCGCGCCGAGCACGACGATGCGCAGCGCGCGGTTGTCAGTGATCGGCTGTGGCGCGGGAACCGGCAGAGGTACGTTCGCGTCGATGTCGGTGTGCTGGATCGCGTGCACGTTGGCGGCGGGTGCAAAGCCGATGATGCGCTTGGCCGTGTCATGGCTTGGCGTGATCACCGTGCGCGCGGCGCTCAGGAAGCGCGCGTTGGCACCGCGCCAGCGGGCCACATTGCCTTCCATCGGCGCGGGCATGTCGGGCGTGCAGCACTTGCATTGACCGGGGGAGAGCTCGCCTTGGTAGCGGTTGTCTTCGCCGGTGATGGTGATGTAGGTGCAGTAGCTGTAGAAATCGTGCGCGGTGAAGTCGTAGGTGACGTTCAGCAGCGCTGGAATGTCGCGCACATGCTTGTCGTGCCCCAGCAGGTGGTGGAAATGCACATGCGAGACATGCAGCTGGCGCAGCACGTTGAGCAGGTCTTCGAACTGCTCGTCGATCTTGAACACGAGATCGAAGCCCTCGGCCTCGGAGGCCATGCGCAGGGTCAGGCTCCTGTTGGCCGATGGCGTGAGCGTGAGGAACACGGCCTTGTCGGCAAGATGTTCGGCGAGCTCGCGCACATGGCGCACCGTGCCGCCCGCGCGGTCGTGCAGCACGGCCAGAATCACGGGCTGATTGGCGTCGCGGATGCGGGCCACGTCGAGCGCGAGGCGATACGGGCGCGCCGGGTCGGCCTGCACGAACTTGTGCACATCCGTCGCGTAGTTCGGATGCAGGCGCGCGAGCTTTTCCATGGCCGCGCGCTCGCGCGGGCTTTTGCTGTCGCCGAAGCTCACGCCGCCGGTGTGCAGCACGAAAGTGTCGAGCAGATGCAGATTGCGCCAGCCGGCACCTTCCGCGCGCTGGCAGAAGTCGTTCTCCTCGCCGTAGCCCTTGCCGAAGTTCTTGACGTCGAAAAGGCCGACGTCCTTCAGGCTGTCGCGGCGGATGTACATGCAGAAGCCCACGCCCGTGGGCACGTCGACGACGGCACCGGGGTTGGTTCTCGCGCACAGCGCGTCCATGCGCGCGGTGTCGTAGCCGGGCGGCAGCGGGTTGTCTTCGCAGAAACGCGGATAGCTGCAGATCGTCGCGTTGGTCGAGAACGGCGTGACCGAGGCGATCTTCTTGTCGCCATAGGCCGCCGCGCGGATGCGGTCGAGCCAGTTGTTGGCGACTTCGGTGTCGCTGTTGAGCAGCAGCACGTCGTTCGCGTCCGACAGCGCCATGCCGCGGTTGACCGTGCCCACGAAGCCGAGGTTTTCCTCATTCTCGAGCAGCATGATGCGTGGCTCGCCAGCCGCGCGCTTGCGTAGCCAGTCCGTGACTTCGGGCTCGGGGCTGCAGTCGTTGATGACGATGAGGCGGTAGGGCACCTGCACCGGCGCGGCGAGCACCGATTCCACGCACAGTTGCGTGTCGGCCAGGCCTCTGTAGACCGGCACGATCACGTCCACGGGATGGGTCGTGGGCGCGATCGGCGTGGCCGGCGCGGTCGACTGCACGAACCGCTTGACCTTCAATTTTTCATGCTTGGGCGCGCGACCACGCAGGCGGTCGAGTGCGATCTTGGCGTTGACCAGAGGCCGCGTCGCCTTGAAGACCGTCGAGTTTTCAATGTTCTTCAGATGCTCGGCGAGATCCTTGAACTCGCCCTGCACCTTGACGAGCTCGTGCTCGAGCCGCGTCGCGTTGCGCTGGAACTGCGCGGACTCGTCCTGGAAGCTGCGGCGCTGGTTTTCGCTGGCCGCCAGCGAGTGGATGAGGCTGGAGGTTTCACCGTTGAGGGTGTTGATCTGGCCGTTCAGGTCGACGATCTTTCCGCTCAAGTCCCCGACATGCGTGCTCAGCTGGTCGATGTGCGAATGCAGCGGCTGCACCTGGTGGGCCATTGCCAGATAGTCAGCCGACATGGGCCAGCCGACCTCGAGTTCGAGCGTGAGCGTCTGCTCAAGCGCGCCCGCGAGGTCCGCTTGGGCGAGCGGCAATTCAAGCCACGGATCGTCGCCGGTGAGCAGCATCACCGTGGCCGAGGACACGCGCGGGGCAGGAGGCTGCCAGAGAATCTGGTGCTGCGGCGTCTTGGCAAGGCGGAAGTGGTCGGGCTGGTCGGGCGACCAGCTCCAGAGCGCATCACCGTTCGCGGCGCGCAGCACGATGGAGTACAGATACAGAAAACCGGGGCGGTCGGCGGGATCGAGCCGCAAATGACTCAATGGCGAATCGGCGACGGGGATCTCGAATTTCACGCGCTGGCGTTCTTCGCCCATCGCTCCGGTGGCGCTGATCTTGGTGTCTTCGGCGTAGCCGTTGCCAAGATCCACATAAAGCTGGGAAGTGAACAGCGCATGCGCCGGTTCGTGTTCGGTGGCCTGATCCGGATTGTCCGTGACCGGCTCGGCCACGGGGTGCGCGGCGCCGATGAACTGGTAGGCGAGGGCGTCGGGCGTGGCGAGCAGGTAGCGCGCGACGGCGGGCGGCAGATCGTCGAACTGGGTCTTGAACTCCGATTCGGGCAGCTCGCGGCGCACGGTGTCGAGCACATCGATGCGCCAGGCGTTCTCGCCGAGAAAGCGGGCGAGCGAACGGCGGGTAAAGAACCGCAGGTGGGTACGGTCGAGCAGGCCCTCTTCGCGGTAGCGGAATTCACCCTGCAGCAGTTCGGCGACGAGGCCTGCGTAACCTGCATTGGGCACCGACACCAAAAGCTTGCCTTCGGGCTTGAGCAGCTTGCGGCAGGCACTCAGAATCCGCTCTGGCTGGCGCAGGTGCTCCAGCACGTCTGCGCAGACAATGTAGTCGTAGTGTTTATTTGTAAATAAAGCAAGTAAATCGCAGGTTTCCAGATCTGCGACTTCGACCTGGCCGTAGTTCGGGCGGGCATGGGCGGCCTCGGCCTCGCTCCATGTCAGGCCGTCACTGGTGCAGCCCAGAGTCTCTTTCAGATACTGTCCGAGCGCACCGCTGCCGCAGCCAAGGTCGAGGACCGTGGCATTCTGATGAACTAAACTTGCGATAACCGACAGCGAGGTGCGTTCGCCCGGGCGGATTTTGCGCAGATAGACGTGCAAATCCTCAATATTCTGTGTCATCCCCGAATTATGACTAAGCCACAACGCTTGGCGGGAATCAATTAATGACACGGATGGAGCCTGTAACGAGGACAATACGCATCCAATGGATTCCGAGATAACAATTCCAAGGCATCTGGTCGTGTCGATAGTGAGCCATGGTCATGGTGCTTCCGTGACAGATTTGCTCAACGACCTGAAACATTTCAGTGGGCCTTCCATCCATCGGGTGGTATTGACGCTGAACAAGCCGCTGGAGGAGGTGTCTCTGCCCGGAGGCCCCGATGGCCATTGGCCTTTCGAGCTGGAGGTGAGGCGCAACGAGAGTCCATTGGGCTTCGGTGAAAACCACAACCGCGCGCTGTCCGGAGCCATGGAAGACTTCGTGTGCGTGCTCAATCCGGACATCCGTCTGAATGCGGATCCGTTCGCCGCTCTGGTGGCGACCGCTGCCCAGTCAGGGGTCGGTTGCGCCTATCCGGTGCAAGTCGATGAGACGGGCCGCGTGCAGGACAGCGAGCGCGCCTTGCCTACACCTGTTGCACTTTGGCAACGTCGTGTCCAGGGACAGTCCGAGAAGCGTCTGGATTGGGTCAATGGTGCCTGTCTGGTTTTGCCTGCGTCCGTGTGGAGGCAGGTTCGAGGTTTTGACGAGCGTTATTTCATGTACTGTGAGGATGTCGATCTGAGTTTGCGTATTCGGCTTGCCGGCTGGCGCATTGTGCGAGCCCCGGTGCAATTGATTCATGCGGCACAGCGTGCGAGTGGCCGCTCGCTTTCTCATCTGGCGTGGCATGTGGCCAGCCTGCTCAGGCTCTGGACTTCGTCTGTCTATCGTCGGGCGCGGCAGTTGCCGCCCATGGCGTCGATTCCCGCAGGGGCCGAGCGCACATGATCTGGTTGTCCCTGATTGGTTTTCTGGTCTCCAGCCTCACTGCCGCGCTGATCATTCGCGCGCTGCGAGGGCGTCGCACGCCGCATTACGACGAGTTCAAGCCCCAGCGCTTCCATACGGGCGAGGTGCCGCGCATGGGAGGCGTGGCGCTCCTGACGGGGCTGTGCGTGAGCTGGGCGGTGGGCGTGGTGCAGTCCACGCAGGCCGGTGACCCGGGCTCGCTGCGGCTGGGCAACTGGGCGTACTGGTGGATCGTGGCGCTGCTGCCGGCGGCGCTGGGCGGCATCGTCGAGGACATGACGCAGCGCATGACGGTGCGCTACCGGCTCGCGCTCACGCTGTTGTCGGGCGTGCTGGCGATCTGGCTGCTGGGCATGAACATTCCGCGCCTCGGGGTTCCATGGCTTGATGCGCTGCTGATCCAGGCACCGTGGATCGGCATGGGCATTGTGCTGCTGGCGATTGCCGGGCTGCCGCACGCGTTCAACATCATCGACGGCTACAACGGACTCGCTGGCATGGTGGCGTTGGTCATCAGTCTGGCCCTGGCCCATGTGTGCCTGCAGGTGAACGACCGCGCGCTCGGCTCGCTGATCATCTGCCTTGCCGCCGTGACCGGGGGATTTCTGGTCTGGAACTACCCGCGCGGCATGCTGTTCGCCGGAGACGGCGGAGCCTATATCTGGGGCGTGGTGATCGCGATGGTCAGCATTTCGTTGGTGCAGCGCAATCCGGACGTTTCGCCGTGGTTCCCGGTGCTGCTGCTGATCTATCCGATCTGGGAGACTTTGTTCTCCATCTATCGCAAGCTCGCGCGCGGCGTGTCGCCGGGCATGGCGGATGCGCTGCACTTTCACCAGCTGATCTATCGCCGCATCGTGATCGGTGTGTTCCACGATGACGAATCGCGCCGCATGCTGATGCGCAACAACCGCACGTCGCCGTATCTCTGGGCGTTCACCTTGCTCACCGTGGTGCCTGCCGTGCTGTTCTGGAACAAGACCTGGGTGCTGATCGCCTTCTGCGGATTGTTCATGGTGAGCTACGTGGTGGCCTACCTGTGCATCGTCCGCTTCAAAGTGCCGAACTGGATCAAGCACTGAAACCGCTGCCCCCTGAGGCGCGGCGCGCCTGCCCTTGCTTGGGGAGCGCGAGTTTCATGCGTCGTGACAGTCTCATAGTGCCATGGGCACCGATTGGCGCACTGGATCGGGGCGCTATTGCCGGCCGAATGTCCCGGCGTGCCTGCGTTTGCGGCACAATTTGAGGTTATCCGATTCACTGACCACCTCCTTTTCCGGACGGCCTCCATCCATGAACGATCTTTCCTCGATTGCCCCGCGCGACAAGGCCGAAATCCTGGCCCAGGCGCTTCCCTACATCCGCAAGTTCCATGGCAAGACCATGGTGATCAAGTACGGCGGCAACGCCATGACCGATCCTGAACTGCAGGCCGACTTCGCCGAAGACGTGGTGCTGCTCAAGCTGGTCGGCATGAATCCGGTCGTGGTGCACGGCGGTGGCCCGCAGATCGAGACCGCGCTCAAGCGCCTCGGCAAGAAGGGCGAATTCATTCAGGGCATGCGCGTGACCGACTCCGAAACCATGGAAGTGGTCGAGTGGGTGCTGGCCGGCGAAGTGCAGCAGGACATCGTGGGCCTGATCAACCAGGCGGGCGGCAAGGCCGTGGGCCTGACCGGTCGCGACGGTGGCCTGATCCGCGCCAAGAAGCTCAAGCTGCTCGACAACAAGGATCCCAACATCGAACACGACGTGGGCCAGGTGGGTGACATCGTCGCCATCGACCCGAGCGTGGTGAAGGCGCTGCAGGACGACGCGTTTATCCCCGTCATCAGCCCCATCGGCTTTGGCGAAGAGAACGAGAGCTACAACATCAACGCCGACGTGGTGGCGAGCAAGCTGGCTTCCGTGCTGCAGGCCGAGAAGCTGGTGCTGCTCACCAACATCCCCGGCGTGCTCGACAAGCAGGGCAAGCTGCTGACCGAGCTGACCTCGCGCGAGATCGACGACCTCATCGAAGACGGCACGATCTCCGGGGGCATGCTGCCCAAGCTCGCCGGTGCCATCGACGCGGCCAAGAGCGGCGTGAACGCGGTGCACATCGTCGACGGCCGCGTGCCGCACTCCATGCTGCTGGAAATCCTGACCGATCAGGCCTACGGCACCATGATTCGCAGCTACTGAGCCACATCTTTACATAGCCTCTGCCGTGGACCATCGCATGTCCCGGCAGCGAGGCTGCATGCGGTCTGGCGACCGAATGCAGGCGTGTCGACATGGACCGTTGACGGGTTGGCAATTCTTGAATTTGTACAGCTCAAGTGACCTCCAATGCGATTTGGTAAGTGAGTGTGCGAAAATTCTCCTTACAACTGTTGCGAATGCGAGCCTATGTCCTCAGTAGAAGAAACCGAAATCGTCACATCCGCCGTGCCTACAGCTGCACGCAAGCGTCCGCGCCCGGGAGAGCGCAGGGTGCAAATCCTGCAGGCGCTGGCCGCCATGCTGCAACAGCCGGGAGCTGAGCGCATCACCACGGCGGCGCTTGCCGCGCGGCTGGAGGTCAGCGAGGCCGCGCTCTATCGCCACTTCGCCAGCAAGGCGCAGATGTTCGAAGGGCTGATCGAGTTCATCGAAAGCAGCGTGTTCACGCTGATCAACCGCATCACCGAGCCGCCAGTGGATGCCGCCAGCGCCATCGACGGCACGCAGCAGGCGCTGCGCATCGTGACGATGGTGCTGCAGTTCGCCGAGCGCAATCCGGGCATGGTGAAGGTCATGGTCGGCGATGCGCTGGTGTTCGAGAACGAGCGCCTGCAACAGCGCATGAACCTGTTCTTCGACAAGATTGAGGCGTCGCTGCGCCAATGCCTGCGCGATGGCGCGGATGCGGCCGGAGCCGCAGCGCCGACGGCGGAGGCGCAAATGCGCGCCGCACTGCTGGGCGATCTGATGCGTGGCCGCCTGCTGCGCTTTGTGCGATCGGGCTTCAAGAGCTCGCCGGCGGACGACATTCAGAACGTGCTCGCATTGCTGCACTGAGCGTTGACATAGCTCACTCATCAGAGAATCCGCCACGAGGCGGATTTTTTTTTGACTGAAAAAGGCTTTCGCAAGGGTTTTCCCTGCATTTGCAAGAAGAAGAGATCAAAGACTGGCGTTGTGGCAAACTTTTGTGCAAAATAGCACGATCGTTCGTTTTATCCTTGAGCATGACCGCCACGACCACTTCTCCCAAGCCCGCACGCGCTGCCGCAAGCCGCGAAGGCCGCGTATTGCAAAAAGGGCAGCAGACCAAGGCGACCATCATCGACGCCGCCTTGGGACTGGCCACGCACATCGGTCTAGAAGGACTGTCGATCGGCGCGCTCGCCGATGTGACCGGCATGAGCAAGTCCGGCGTGTTCGCGCATTTTGGCTCACGCGAGGAATTGCAGATCTCGGTGATCCGTGAATACCACACGCGTTTCGAGCAGGAAGTTTTCTATCCGGCGATGACTGCGCCGCGCGGCATTGCTCGTCTGCGCGCGATGTTCGACAACTGGATGAAGCGCACCTCCATCGAAATCGACTCGGGCTGCATCTACATCAGCGGCGCGGTCGAGTTCGATGACCGTACCGGCCCCGTGCGCGATGCGCTCGCCAATTCCGTGCTCACCTGGCACGCCGCCATGAAGCGTGCCATCGAGCAATGCGCCGAGTGCGGCCAGCTCCAGACCGATGTGGATGCCGAGCAGATGCTCTTCGAGATCCACGGACTGATTCTCGCGCTGCACTACGAGGCACGTTTTCTGCGCACTCCCGGCTCGATCAAGCGTGCCGTGGGGGGCTTCAACAGCATTCTCCAGCGCTACGGCGCAGATGCTTCCGCCGCAAGCTGATATCCACATCGGCACCCGCTTTCCAGAACATTCCACAAACCGTTTTCACCCTCAACCTTTCTTCCCGGAGTCCACATGCCTACTTACACGCCGCCGCTTCGTGACATGCAATTCCTCATGCATGAGGTCTTCAAGATCACCGACGACTACCAGCAGATGAAGCCGTTTGCCGACGTCGATGCCGACACCATCAACGCGGTGCTGGAAGAGGCCGGGAAGTTCGCGGCCAACGTGACTTTCCCCCTCAACATCAGCGGCGACGAAGAGGGCTGCGTGCTCGACAAGGCCACGCACGAAGTGAAGACGCCGACGGGCTTCAAGGAAGCCTACAAGCAGTTCATCGACGGCGGCTGGCCAGCGCTTTCCTGCGACCCGGACTACGGCGGCCAGGGCCTGCCGTTCGTGGTGAATTCGGCGCTCTACGAAATGCTCAACAGCGCGAACCAGGCGTGGACCATGTACCCCGGCCTGTCGCACGGCGCGTATGAAGCGCTGCATGCCTACGGCACGGACGAGCAGAAGAAGCTCTATCTGCCCAAGCTCACCAGCGGCGAGTGGACCGGCACCATGTGCCTGACAGAGCCGCACTGCGGCACCGACCTGGGCCTGCTGCGCTCCAAGGCCGAGCCGCAGGCGGACGGCACCTACAAGATCACCGGCAACAAGATTTTCATCAGCGCGGGTGAGCATGACTTCACCGAAAACATCGTGCATCTGGTGCTCGCGCGCCTGCCCGATGCGCCGGTCGGCTCGAAGGGCATCAGCCTGTTCCTCGTGCCCAAGTTCAACGTGAAGGCCGACGGCTCGCTCGGCGAGCGCAACCCGATCTTCTGCGGTGCGCTCGAACACAAGATGGGCATCCATGGCAATGCAACCGCGCAGATCAACATCGACGGCGCCATCGGCACCTTGGTGGGCGAGCCCAACAAGGGCCTGCAGGCGATGTTCGTGATGATGAACGCGGCGCGTCTGGGCGTGGGCAATCAGTCGCTGGGTCTGACGGAAGTGGCGTATCAGAACGCGCTCGTCTACGCCAAGGATCGCCTGCAGATGCGCAGCCTCTCGGGCACCAAGGCCAAGGACAAGCCGGCCGATCCGATCATCGTGCACCCCGATGTGCGCCGCATGCTGCTGACCGCCAAGGCCTATGCCGAAGGTGGCCGCGCGCTGATCACCTACAGCGCGTTCCTGATCGACAAGGAACTCAATCACCCCGATGAAAAGGTGCGCAAGGACAGCGCCGATCTCGTCGCGCTGCTGACGCCCATCGTCAAGGCCTTCGTGACCGACAACGGCTGGGCCGCGACGACGATGAGCCAGCAGGTCTACGGTGGCCACGGCTTCATCAAGGAGTGGGGCATGGAGCAGTTCGTGCGCGATGCGCGCATCAACATGATCTACGAAGGCACGAACGGCATTCAGGCGCTCGATCTGCTGGGCCGCAAGATCCTGTCGAACCAGGGCGCGACGCTCAGGAAGTTCGGCAAGCTCATCGGCCAGCTGGTGGAGGAAGAAGGCGTGAACGAGAAGATGGCCGAGTTCATCAATCCGATCGCGATGCTGGGCGACCAGATGACCAAGTTCACCACCGAAATCGGCTTCAAGGGCATGCAGAACCCCGACGAAGTGGGCGCGGCTTCCGTGGACTATCTGCGCGTTGCGGGTCACCTCGTGTTCGGTTACTTCTTTGCCCGCATGGCGCAGGTCGCGCTGCGCGAAATCGGCAACGGCAGCACCGATCCGTTCTATCAGGGCAAGCTGCAGACGGCGCGTTTTTACTTCGCCAAGCTGTTCCCCGAAACCGCATCGCTGATGCGCACCGCACGCGCAGGCTCGAAGTCGCTGATGGACACCGACGCGGCACTCGCCTGAACCAGCACGCGACCACTTGAGTACCTTTGACGCAGGAGGCCCTATGAAGAAATGCTTCGCAGCCGTGCTGGGCATGGCGCTCGCCGTGCCCGCATTCGCACAGATGTCGCCCGTCGGCCTCTGGCGCAACATGGACGACAAGACCGGTGAGGCCAAGGCCGAAGTCCGCGTCACCGAAGAAGCCGGCGGCCTGAAGGGCAGCATCGAGAAGGTGCTCAAGAAGGGCGCGAGTCCTGCGGACGTCTGCGCGGAATGCACGGGCGACCGCAAGGACAAGCCCATCGTCGGGCTCGAGATCATCCGCGGCGGCAAGAAAGAGGCCGACAAGGACGTGTGGTCCGGCGGCAAGATCATCGATCCCGAGAACGGCAAGGAATACCGCGCGAGCTTCACGCCCACCGACGGCGGAGCCAAGCTTGAAGTGCGCGGATATCTGGGCCCTTTTTGGCGCACCCAGGTCTGGCAACGCGTGAATTGAACACAAGAATTCCCAAGGAACTATGAACATGTCCCGATTCCAGGTGAAGAAAGTCGCCGTGCTCGGCGCGGGCGTGATGGGCGCGCAGATCGCCGCCCATCTCGTCAATGTGAAGGTGCCCGTGATCCTGTTCGACCTGCCCGCCAAGGAAGGTCCGAAGAGCGCGATTGCGGAGAAGGCGATCGCCAATCTCAAGAAGCTCAAGCCCTCGCCGATCGGCGTGGCCGAAGACGCCGATCTGATCCAGCCCGCGAACTACGAAGAGCACATGAAGCTGCTCAAGGGCTGCGACCTGATCATCGAAGCCATTGCCGAGCGCATGGACTGGAAGCTCGATCTGTATCACAAGATCGCACCGTTCGTCGCCAAGACCGCGCTGGTCGCGTCGAACACGTCGGGCCTGTCGATCACCAAGCTCTCCGAGGCGCTGCCCGACGCGATCAAGCCGCGCTTCTGCGGCATCCACTTCTTCAACCCGCCGCGCTACATGCAGCTGGTGGAGCTGATCAACACGCCGACGACCAAGCCCGAAGTGCTCGACCAGCTCGAAACCTTCGTCACCTCGACGCTCGGCAAGGGCATCGTGCGCGCGCATGACACGCCCAACTTCATCGCCAACCGCATCGGCATCGCCGGCATGCTCTCGACCATGAAGCAGGCGGAGAACTTCGGCCTCACCTACGACGTGGTGGACGATCTCACCGGCAAGAAGCTGGGCCGCGCATCGAGCGGCACGTTCCGCACGGCGGACGTGGTGGGTCTGGACACGATGGCGCACGTCATCAAGACGCTGCAGGACAACCTGAGTCTCGAGACCGACCCGTTCTACGGCAACTTCGGCACACCGGCGGTGCTGCAGAAGCTGCTCGACCTGAAGAACCTGGGCCAGAAGACCAAGGCCGGTTTCTTCAAGAAGTTCGGCCGCGACATTCTGCAGTTTGAACTGGCGAGCGAGGAGTACATCCCCGCAGGCCAGAAGAGCGACGAGGTCTACGGCCGCATGCTCAAGAAGCCTGCGGGCGAGCGCCTGAAACTGCTGCGCGGCGCGGAAGGCCCGCAGGGCCAGTTCCTCTGGGCGATTCTGCGCGACAGCTTTCACTACGCCGCGATTCATCTGGAGCACATCGCCGATACCGCGCGCGACATCGACCAGGCCATGCGCTGGGGCTTTGGCATGAAGCAGGGTCCGTTCGAGCTGTGGCAGGAAGCCGGCTGGCTCGACGTGGCGAAGATGGTGCAGGAAGACATCGATGCGGGCAAGGCGCTGACCAAGGCGCCGCTGCCCAAGTGGGTGTTCGAAGGCCCCGTGGCCGAAGCCGGTGGCGTGCACACCGCGCAGGGTTCGTGGAGCGCATCGCAAGGCAAGTTCATCCCGCGTCGCGAGCTGCCTGTATACGAGCGCCAGATCTTCCCCGAGAAGCTGCTTGGCGAAACCAATCTGCCCGACTGGCAGACCGCAGGCACGACGATTGCCGAATCGAAGGCGCTGCGCACCTGGACGCTGGACGGCGAAGTGCTGATCGCCAGCATCAAGAACAAGATGCACGCCATCAGCCCCGAAGTCATGGAAGGCCTGATGGAAGCGGTCGACGTGGCCGAGTCCGATTTCAAGGCGATGGTGATCTGGTCCGGCGACGCGCCGTTCAGCGTAGGCGCCGATCTGGAAGCGACCATGCCGGCGTTCGTCGTCGGCGGCGCCGACGCGATTGAAAGCATCGAGCAGGAACTGCAGAACATGATGCTGCGCATGCGCTACGCGCAGGTGCCGGTGATCGCCGCGATCCACGGCATGGCGCTGGGCGGTGGTTGCGAACTCGCTGTTTATTCCGCCCGCCGCGTGGCGCACATGGAGAGCTACATCGGCCTCGTCGAAGTGGGCGTGGGTCTCGTGCCCGGCGCAGGTGGCCTCACTTACATTGCACGTCGCGCTGCCGAAAACGCAGCCACCAGTACGGGCAAAGATCTGCTGCCGTTTCTCACCGAAGGCTTCACCGCAGCGGCGATGGCCAAGGTCGGTACCAGCGCGATCGAGTCACGCAAGCTCGGCTATCTGCTCGACAGCGACATCATCGTCGCGCACAAGGATGAGCTGCTCTACGTTGCCATCAATGAGGCCAAGTCCATGGCAAACGGCGGCTGGCGCGCCCCTCTGGCCCGCACCTTCCCGGTCGCAGGCCGCAGCGGCGTTGCGACGATCAAGGGCTCGCTCGTGAATATGCGCGACGGCGGCTTCATCAGCGAATTCGACCAACACATCGCCTCGCTGATCGCAGAGATCGTCTGCGGTGGTGATGTGGATGCGGGCACGCTGGTGGATGAGCAATATCTGATGAAGCTGGAACGCAAGGCGTTCACGCACCTGATCGCCCATCCGAAGACGCATGAGCGCATCTTGGGCATGCTCAACACCGGCAAGCCGGTACGCAATTGATGAACGCGTCACGCAAGGAGTACTGAATATGAAACAACAGCAAGACGCCTACATCGTTGCCGCCACGCGCACGCCGATCGGTCGTTCGCACAAGGGCTTTTTCCGCAACTACCGTCCCGACGATCTGCTCGCGACGATTCTGAAATCCGCGCTCGCGCAGGTGCCCAGCCTCGATCCGAAAGCGATCGAGGACATCATCTGCGGCTGCGCGATTCCCGAAGCTCAACAGGGGCTGAATGTGGCGCGCATTGGCGCGGTGCTCGCGGGACTGCCCACCAGCGTGGGTGGCATCACCGTGAACCGCTTCTGCGCGTCGGGCCTGTCGGCCGTCGCGATGGCGGCGGATCGTATCCGCGTGGGCGAGGCCGACGTGATGATTGCCGCCGGCGTGGAGAGCATGAGCATGGTGCCGATGATGGGCAATGCGCCATCGCTTTCGCCCTCGATCTTCGAGCGCGATGGCGATGTGGGCATCGCCTACGGCATGGGGCTGACCGCCGAGAAGGTGGCGCAGCAGTGGAAGGTCACGCGTGACGCGCAGGATGCCTTCGCACTGGAGTCGCACAAGCGCGCGATTGCCGCGCAGCAGGCGGGCGAGTTCGCGAGCGAGATCACGCCCATCGAGGTGACGGACCGAGGCCTGGACCTCGCCAAGGGCGAGACGATGGCCAGCACGCGCACCGTGAGCCTCGACGAGGGCCCGCGTCCCGATACCTCACTGGAAGGGCTGGCCAAGCTGCGCACGGTGTTCGCCGCACGCGGCTCGGTCACGGCGGGCAACAGCTCGCAGACCAGCGACGGCACGGGCGCGCTGATTCTGGCGAGCGAGGCTGCGGTCAAGCGCTTTGGCCTCACGCCGCTCGCGCGTTTCGTGAGCTATGCGAGCAAGGGCGTGCCGCCGGAAATCATGGGCATCGGCCCCATCGAGGCGATTCCGGCCGCGCTGCGCTATGCGGGCCTGAAGCAGGACGATATCGACTGGTTCGAACTCAACGAAGCGTTCGCCGCGCAGTCGCTCGCCGTGATCAACACGCTGGGGCTCGACATGTCCAAGGTGAACCCCATGGGCGGCGCGATTGCGCTGGGCCACCCGCTGGGCGCGACGGGTGCGATCCGCTCGGCCACGGTGGTGCATGCGCTGCAGCGCAAGAAGCTCAAGTACGGCATGGTGACCATGTGCGTCGGCATGGGACAGGGCGCCGCCGGTATCTTCGAGCGGGTCTGATCTCCACGAGGCGATGCGGCGGGCATGTCGATGTCCGCCCATCGCTTTGGCGCATTTGGGGAATGGCGAGTCACCATCACGACCACCGCTTTCCGCAAAAAACGGCACACTGGCACACATGACAAATCAAGCCACGATTCATCCTCTGGACGATGCCTTGCTGCTGGAGACGAGCGAGCAGGGCATCTACACCGGCCGCACGACCGATGCCTACTGGAACATGGTCGGTCCGTTCGGCGGGATCACCGCCGCCACGCTGCTGCAGGCGGTCTTGAAACATCCCCAACTGCTTGGCGATCCGCTGTCGCTCACGGTGAATTTCGCGGGTGCGGTGACGGCCGGTGAGTTCACGGTGCGGGCCACGCCCGCGCGCACCAACCGCTCGACGCAGCACTGGATCGTCACGCTCGAACAGGCGAACGCCGACGGCGAAGTGGTGATCGCGACGACCGCCACGGTCGTGACGGCCGTGCGCCGCGAGACCTGGAGCGTCACCGACGCGCCGATGCCCATCGTTCCCGGTCCGCTGGAATGCGAGCGTGCTGCGCCGGCATTCCGCTCGCAGTGGTTGAGCTCCTACGAGATGCGTCCGGTCTCTGGCAATCTGCCGACGGTCTGGGATGACCGTGGCGACACCAGCCTCTCGCAACTGTGGGTGCGCGATGCGCCAGAGCGCATGCTTGATTTCGTGGGGCTGGCGGCGGCGTCCGACGTGTTCTTTCCGCGTCCCTGGCTGCGCCGCGCGCGTCAGGTGCCGGCGGGCACGGTATCGATCACCACGTACTTTCACGCGAGCGGCGAGCAACTGGCTCAGACCGGCACCGGCCATCTGTTCGCGCAGGCCCGTGCGCAGGAATTCCGCAATGGCTTCTGCGATCAGACGGCACAATTGTGGAACGCGGATGGCCTGATGCTGGCCACCACCAGTCAAATCGTCTACTACAAGGAATGAGCGCAGGCGGCGGGCCTCATGGGGCCGCGCCCGTTCGATTCCCCATTCATATTCAGGAGCCCCACATGAGCACGCCCGCACAGGACCTTCTGGTCCACCACGAACAAGGTGTCACCACCATCACCTTCAATCGTGTCTCGAAGAAGAATTCGTTCACGGCGTCGATGTACACGCAGATGGCGGATGCGCTCGACAACGCCAAGGCCGACGCGGCGACCCGCGTGCTGGTGTTTCAGGGCGATGTGGCGATCTTCAGCGCAGGCAACGACATCAGTGATTTTCTGAACCATCCGCCGACGACTCACGACGCGCCGGTGTTCCGCTTTCTGCGATGCCTTGCCACGTTCCCCAAGCCGATGCTCGCGGCCGTCTGCGGCCCGGCGGTCGGCGTGGGCACCACGATGCTGTTCCATTGCGATCTGGTCTACGCGGGCGACAACGCCGCGTTCTCCATGCCGTTCGTGAATCTGGGCGTATGTCCCGAAGCGGGCTCCAGCCTGCTGGCGCCACAGATGCTCGGCTACCACCGCGCTGCCGAAGCGCTGCTGCTGGGCGAGCCCTTCATGGCCGAGGCGGCGCTCGAGGTGGGGCTGGTCAACCGCGTGGTGCCGCCCACCGAATGCAACATGCTTGCGCAGATGCAGGCGAAAAAACTCGCCGCGAAGTCGCTCGCATCGCTGATGGAAACCAAGCGCCTGCTCAAGAAGACCCATGCCGACGAGCTGCTTGCGCGCATCGACGAAGAGGCCGCGAGCTTTGGCCGCATGCTCGGCGAACCCGCCGCCAAGGAGGCTTTCACGGCCTTCATGGAAAAGCGCGCGCCCGATTTCAGCAAGCTGTGATGGACGCTGCATGAAGCAGGACGTGTCCATCGCTGCCGATGCGGTCACCTTCGAACCCGAGTTCATCGACGCGCTGACCGACATCTTCGAGCGCCAGATCGCGTTCAATCAGGTGCTCGGTCTGCAGATCACGCGCATCGCGCCGCAGGGCGTGGAGTCGCGGATCGCGATGAAGCCCGAGCTGGTCGGCCACTTCGCCTTCAATCGAGTGCACGGCGGCGTGATCAGCGCGGCGCTCGATTCCATGGCCGGGCTGGCGGTGATGGCGGCCATCGGCGCGCGCCATATGGATGAGCCGCCCGCCAAGCGGCTGCAGCGCTTTTCCAGGCTCGGCACCATCGATTTGCGCATCGACTATCTGCGCGCCGCGATCGGCGCGCAGTTCAAGCAGCGCGCTCAGGTGCTGCGGCTCGGCTCGCGCGTGGCGACCGTGCGCATGGAGTTTCTTTCGGCGAGCGACGAGCTGCTCTCGGTCGGCACGGCGTCCTACATCGTCTCCTGAAAGCGCGGCGGCAGGCCATGCCGCCGCAGCCTGGCGCTGCAAACACTGCGAGAAACTGGAAAATCAGACCCATTTGGTTACGCTTCTTGCCTAACAAGACGTTCGAGGCCTTATTTCCTCATTACGATTCTTCGCCATAGGGCACGCGTGCTATTGACTGTCTTGCGGCAGCATCAGAAAGCATGTGCAAACACACTTGAGGCGGTTCGGCTGCGCTTTCATTTCCCGATTTTTCGAGCGGAACTCGTTGGACGAGCCCGAGCGGATCGGCGGGGCTTGTTTGACGCTGACCGCGCATGTGCGTAAGGTGCCCGATGAACAGAAACTGTGCAGTTTCTGGTTGAGTGTTATTTCAAGGAGAATTGATGGCTGTGCAAAACCCATTTTTCGGCAAACGTGATTCTGATGTACTGCAACCTCGCCAGCCGAGCTCGGTACTGGGCAGCGGATCATCGTTGTCCGGCGGCAGCGGCTCGACCGCGGCTGCCTCGTCGTCTTCAGCAACAGGCCTGGGAGCCGTAGTGAACAAATCCGTTTCGAGCGTCGCCAATGAGTCGGCCGGCAGCAAGCTGACCGTCGGCCCGAACATCAAGCTCAAGGGCGTCGAGATCACCGATTGCGACACCTTGGTGGTGGAAGGCACGGTCGAGGCGACCATGGACTCGCGCGTGATCCAGATCGCCGAGCAGGGCGCATTCCGCGGCTCGGCCGAGATCGACATCGCCGAAATCCATGGCGAATTCAACGGCACCCTGACGGTGCGCGACAAGCTCGTGATCTACAGCACCGGCAAGGTCAGCGGCAAGATCCGCTACGGCAAGGTCGTGATCGAAGAGGGCGGCCAGCTGTCCGGTGAAATCGAGGCCGGCATCGGCAACGGTGCCTCGCGCAGCGGCGCTTCCTCGTCGTCCGCGAGCGGCAGCACGTCGTCGGCACCCGCCGCAGCGGCTTCCTGATCGTCAGCACGACTCCTGCCGCAATCCTTGGGCAACGCAGAGGTTGCCCTGCGGCGAGTGAGTGAGCGATGAAAAAGGCGATGCATATTGAATGCATCGCCTTTTCGTTTTCTGGGGCTTGGCATCCTTGGGAGATCCCGATCAGATCCCGGCGAGATCCTGCGGGAGCCGTCCGCCACGCTTCAAGCCTTCTTGGCGTCCTTCTTGGGAATGGCGCGCGAATGGCCCTGTTCGTCGATGGCGACATAGGTCAGCGTCGCTTCCGTCACCTTGATGTGCTGGCCCTGCAGCGACATGCGCTCGGCGAACACCTCCACATCGACGGTGATCGACGTGGTGCCCACGCGGTCCACGCGGGCGAAGAATGACAGGATGTCCCCCACGCGCACTGGCTGCTTGAAGACGAATTCCTTCACGGCGACCGTGGCGACGCGGCCCTGCGAGATGCGGGCGGGCAGCACGGAGCCGGCCAGATCGACCTGGGCCATCACCCAACCGCCAAAAATGTCGCCGTTGCTGTTGGTGTCCCCCGGCATGGGAATGACGCGCAGCACCAGTTCCTTGTCGTCGGGCAGGCTGGGCGCGATGGTGCGCAGGGTTTCGGGATCGGTCATGGTTATTGTTGTCATGGAATCGGTTCGACACTGTTGCCGCAAAAGACAAAAGTGAATCTAGGGTAAACCCTTATTATCCGGAATCTCCAGCATCCGTGCCGACGCCGTATCGAGCAGCCCTTGTGCAGGTGCAGTCATGAAGGTGCAACGCGTGTCTGAACTTCAGCGCACAATCAACCGGATTCTCCAGAACAACAAGCACCCACAAGAAGCAATCTACCTATGCGCGGCCGCGGCTCATCTCCCGATTCTCCCGACACCAAGACCATCCCCCGAACCGCCAGCGACTGGCAGACGCTCGGGCGTCTGGTGCCGTTTCTGATGGAATACAAATGGCGCGTGATCGCCGCGCTGCTGTTCGTGCTCGCGGCCAAGCTGGCGAACGTGGGCGTGCCGATTCTGCTCAAGCATCTGGTGGACGCCCTGTCCATCAAGCCCGGTGACGCGGCCGCGATCCTCGTCGTGCCGATCGGCCTGCTGCTCGCCTATGGCCTGCTGCGGCTGTCGACGTCGCTGTTCACCGAGCTGCGTGAACTGGTCTTCGCCAAGGCCACGCAGGGCGCGGCGCGCAGCATCGCGCTCAACACCTTCCAGCATCTGCACGGCCTGAGCCTGCGCTTTCACCTCGAGCGCCAGACCGGCGGAATGACGCGAGACATCGAGCGCGGCGTCAAGGGCGTCGAGTCGCTGATTTCGTATTCGCTCTACAGCATCTTTCCGACCTTCATCGAGGTCGCGCTGGTGCTGGGCATCCTGGCGGTGAAGTTCGACGCGTGGTTCTTCTGGATCACCGTGGCGGCGCTGGTGCTCTATGTGACGTTCACCGTCTCGATGACCGAATGGCGCACGCGCTTTCGCCGCGAGGCCAACATGGCCGATTCGACGGCGCACACCAAGGCCATCGATTCGCTGCTGAACTTTGAGACCGTCAAGTATTTCAACAACGAGGAATACGAGGCACGCCGCTACGACGAGAGTCTGGACAAGCTGCGCACCGCACGCCTGAAAAGCCAGCGTTCGCTGAGCATGCTGAACACCGGGCAGCAGCTGATCATCGCCACGGCGCTGGTCGCCATGCTCTGGCGCGCGACGCAGGGCGTGGTCGATGGCCGTCTCACGCTTGGCGATCTGGTGATGATCAACGCGTTCATGATCCAGCTGTACATCCCGCTGAATTTTTTGGGCGCGATCTATCGCGAGATCAAGCAGAGCCTGACCGATCTGGACCGCATGTTCTCGTTGATGGACCGCGAGCGCGAAGTCGCGGATCAACCCGGCGCCAAGGCGCTGGTGTGCGGTGCCTCGCCGACCGTGCGGTTCGAAGACGTTCAGTTCGCCTACGAGGCCGCACGCCCGATTCTGCATGGCGTGAGTTTCGAGATTCCCGCAGGCAAGACCGTCGCCGTCGTCGGCCCTTCGGGCTCGGGCAAGTCCACGCTCGCGCGGCTGCTGTTTCGCTTCTACGACGTGCAGCAGGGCCGCATCACGATTGACGGGCAGGACATCCGTGACGTCACGCAGGCCAGCGTGCGCCGCGCCATCGGCATCGTGCCGCAGGACACCGTACTGTTCAACGACACCATCGCCTACAACATCGCCTACGGACGCGCGGGCGCCACCCGCGAGGAGATCGAGGCCGCAGCGAAGGCCGCGCGCATTCACGACTTCATCGCCTCCACGCCCAAGGGCTACGACACGATGGTGGGCGAGCGCGGGCTCAAGCTCTCCGGCGGCGAGAAGCAGCGCGTCGCGATTGCGCGCACGCTGCTCAAGAATCCTCCGATTCTGATTTTTGACGAGGCGACATCCGCGCTCGATTCGGCCAACGAGCGCGCCATCCAGAACGAGCTGCGCAGCGCCGCGCAGAACAAGACGGCACTGGTGATCGCGCACCGTCTCTCCACCGTGGTCGATGCGCACGAGATCATCGTGATGGAGGGCGGCCGCATTCTCGAGCGCGGCACGCATGCGCAACTGCTTGCGCTGGATGGGCGCTACGCGCGCATGTGGAACCTGCAGCGCGAATCCCAGGAGCGCGGCGCGACGGAGTCCGACGCACTGGTCGGACTCGGCGCGTGATCAGCGCTTGAGCAGCCGCACGGCGGCCTGCGCGATCTGCGCGGCGCTCACGCGCGACTCGGTCTCCAGCGTGTGGGCATAGCCCACGGGAATGCGTGGCGCCCCCAGACGTGAGACGCGCGCATCGGTGTGCTCGGCCACGGTCGCGGCCACTTCGGCGCCGAAGCCAGCGGCCTGCACGGCTTCGTGCACGACCAGCAGATGCTTTGACCGGCTGGCGCTCTGCAGCACGGCATCCCTGTCCCAGGGCCAGATGGTGCGCAGGTCGAGCACTTCGGCATGAATGCCCTGTGCGGCCAGATCCTTGGCCGCGTCCACGCAGGCCTGCACCTGCCTGGACCACGACACGATGGTCACGTCGTTGCCGTTGCCGCTGCCTGCAAACGCTGTGCGCGCACGCCCGAGCTCCACGCGTTCGCCAAGTCGCACTTCGCCCTGCATGCCCCAGAGCTCCTTGTGCTCCATGTAGACCACGGGGTCGCCCGAAGCGAGCGCGGCGTGCAGCAGGCCGTAGTTGTCCTCCGGCGTCGATGGCGCGACCACCACCAGACCGGGCACATGCGCGAACCATGCTTCGAACGACTGCGAGTGCTGCGCGGCGGAGGCCGTCCAGATGCCGATGGGCAGGCGCGCCACCAGCGGCACGCGGCCCTGTCCGCCGAACATGTAGCGGTTCTTGGCGGCCTGGTTCACCAGCTCGTCGATGGCGCAGAGCGCAAAATCGGCGACGCGCATCTCGACCACCGGGCGCAGCCCGGCGAGCGCCATGCCCACTCCCGCGCCCATGATGGTGGCTTCGGAAATCGGCGTGTCGATCACGCGCTCGCTGCCGAACACGTCGACCAGATTCTTGCCGTCCGTCGTGCGGTACTGGCCGAACACGCCGCCGCGCCCAAGGTCCTCGCCCATCGCGACCACATGCGGGTCAGCGCGCATGGCCTCTTCCAGCGCGGTGGCTGCGGCCTGGGCGTAGCTCATCGTGGTCACGCGGGGCGGTGTGGATGTTGCAAAGTCGGTCATGCAAAGACTCCTTCCCCGGTGGTCATGATGTCGGTGTAGGCCGCGGAGCGGTCGGGCCAAGGGGCGGCGCTGGCCGTGGCGAGCGCCGCGTCGATCTCAGCCTTGGCATCGGCTTCGATGCGTGCGGCCTGATCTGCCAGCCCGCGCTGCACCAGCAGATGGCGGGCGCGCACGATGGGGTCGTTCTTGAGCGCCGCCGTCACTTCGGCGGGGTCGCGGTAGGTGGCGGGGTCGACCGACACGTGGCCTTTCTGGCGATAGGTGATCGCATGCAGCAGCCGTGGTCCCGAGCCCGCGCGGATTTGCTCGATCAGCGTCTCGGCCGCTGCGCTCACGGCCTCGACATCGTTGCCGTCCACGCGCGTGGCGGCGATGCCCATGGACTCGGCACGCGCGCTTGCGGCGTTGCTGCCGGCGGTCATCGGTGCGGACTTGGTGGTGGCGGAGATCTGGTTGTCCTCGCAGACGAAGAGCACCGGCAACTGGTAGACCTGTGCCCAGTTCAGCGCTTCAAGAAACGGTCCGCGGTTGATCGCGCCGTCACCGAAGAAGCTCACGGCGATGGCGCCGGTCTTGCGAATCTTGAGCGCGTGCGCCGCGCCCACGGCGATCGGCAGTCCGGCGGTGACCACGCCATTGGCGCCCAGCATGCCCACCGAAAAATCGGCGATGTGCATGGAGCCGCCCTTGCCGCCGTTGTAGCCGGTCGCACGGCCGAAGAGTTCGCACATCATCTTCGTCGCGTCCGCGCCCTTGGCCAGCGTGTGGCCGTGACCGCGGTGCGTGGATGTGAGCAGGTCTTCGGGCGTGAGATGGGCGCAGACGCCGGTGGCGACGGCTTCCTGACCCGTGGACAGATGCAGGGGGCCCTTGACGCGCACTTCGACGGCCTTGTCGGTCGCCGCGCCGCCCCAGGTGACGCCGCCCTGACTCGCGGCTTCGGCGGCGTCCTCGAACGCTCGGATGCGCACCATGGTGCGGTAGAGAGAAAGCAGATCGGTCATGTCTCGTTGAAAACTCGGAAATCGAAAAAAAACCGCGCATCCAGCGTCGCTGAGATGCCCGGTTTCGTACTACGTCGGGAGGACGGTCGTCACTGCTTGGGACGTGCGGCGATGGCCTTTTCCGCCATGTCCACGAGGTTGGTTCCGATGGTCGGCTTCCACTTGTCGTAGACCGGGCGGGTGACCTTCACGAATGCGGCACGCTGCTCGGGCGTGAGCTGCGTGACCGTCACGCCCATGCCGGCGATGTCCTTGAGCAGCGGCTTGCCGGGCTCGACCAGACCCTTGCGGGCGATGCCGATTTCCTGCTTGCCCGCGTCGATGGCGGCCTGGCGCACGATGTCCTGATCGGCCTTGCTCCAGCTCGCCCAGATGTCCTTGTTGACCACGAACACCAGCGGGTCGGCCATGTAGCCCCAGGTCGTCACATGCTTCTGGCCGACGGTGTGCAGCTTCAGGATGGTGAACATGAAGAGCGGATTTTCCTGACCGTCCACCGCTCCGCTGGAGAGCGCGGGCTGCGCGTCCGCCCAGCTCATCTGCGTGGGATTGGCGCCCATCGCGGAGAACATGTCAGTGAAGATCGGCGAGCCGACGACGCGGATCTTCATGCCCTTCAAGTCTTCGGGCTTGCTGATGGCATGCTTGGAGTTGGTCAGCTCGCGGTAGCCGTTTTCGCCCCACGCGAGCGGCACGACACCGGATTTTTCCAGCGTCTTGAAGACTTCCTTGCCGACTTCGCCCTGCGTGAGCGCATCCACCGCAGCGTAGTCAGGCATCAGGAACGGCAGCGAGAACAGGTTCAGCGACTTCACCTGCGGCGACCAGTTGATGGTCGAGCCGACGGCCATGTCGATCACGCCCTGGCGCAGCGCGCTGAATTCACGCGTCTGGTCGCCCTGAATCAGCGACACGCCGGGGTAGAGCTTGATGTTGATGCGGCCCTTGGTGCGTTCCTTCACGAGGTCGGCCCAGATCTGACCGGCCATGCCCCAGGGCGATGGCGGGCCGAGCACCAGCGACAGGCGGTACTCGCTCTTGTAGTTCTGCTGCGCCAGCGCCGCCGAAGGCGAGAGCGCGAGAGCAGCGGCGGCTGCGGCCGTGGCGGTCAGGAAAGTGCGAAGCTTCATGCGTTGGTCTCCTCGTTGAATGGTCAGAAAAACAGTTCGAAAAATCGTTCAGAAAAATCGTTCAATAACCCAGATAT
Source organism: Diaphorobacter caeni (assembly GCF_015354245.1). Lineage (GTDB taxonomy): Bacteria > Pseudomonadota > Gammaproteobacteria > Burkholderiales > Burkholderiaceae_C > Diaphorobacter_A > Diaphorobacter_A caeni. Next base: position 683,262 of record NZ_JADKYZ010000002.1, on the reverse strand, counting down.
TTCGGCAGCCACAGCGCCAGCTGCGGGAACGCGATCACCGCGATCATCACCAGGAACATGGCCAGCAGCATCGGGCCGACCCAGCGCACGGTCGATTCCATGCGCACGTTGGCGATGCGGCAGGACACCATCAGATTGACGGCCAGCGGCGGCGTGAACTGGCCGAGCGCGACCTTGAGCGTGAGGATCACGCCGAACCAGACAGGGTCCCAGTTGTAATGGTTCATCACAGGCAGCAGCAGCGGCACGAAGATCAGGAAGATCGACACGCCGTCGAGGAACATGCCGACGGTGATGAGCAGCAGAATCAGCAGCGCCATCACGCCGTATTCGCCGAGGCCCGAATGCACGATGGCGTTGGCGACCGGATCGATCACGCCGAGCGTCGAGAGCGAGAACGCGAAGATGCCCGCGAGCGAGACCACGAGCAGGATCACGGCGGAGAGCTCGCCCGCCTCCCGCAGGATGATGAACAGGTCGCGCACCTTGATCGTGCGGTAGACGACCATGCCGACGAACAGCCCGTAGAACACCGCCACCACGGCGGCTTCGGTCGGCGTGAACCAGCCCGCGCGCATGCCCCCGAGAATCACGACCGGCGCGGCGAGGCCCCACGAAGCTTCGCGCAGGCTCTTCCAGAACGGAGGACGTGGCAGCGAGGATTCGAGGTGGCCCATCTTGTGTTTGCGCGCCATCCACACGGCGGGAAAGATCAGCGCGATGCCGGCGAGCACACCGGGCACCATGCCGGCTGCGAACAGCGCGGGCACCGATGCGCCGGGCACAAGCACCGAGTAGATGATGAAGGCGACCGAGGGCGGGATGAGGATGTCGGTGGCCGCGGCGGCGCCGACGACCGAGGCGGAGAAGCTCGCCGGATAGCCCGCGCGGTTCATCGCGGCGATCATCACCGCGCCGACGGCGGCGGCGTTCGCGGGGCCCGAGCCCGAGATGCCGCCCAGAAACATCGCCACCGAGATGGCCACCAGCGGCAGCATGCCGGGGCCGCGTCCGACGATGGCGACCGCAAAGTTCACGAGGCGCAACGCGACGCCGGAGCGGTCGAAGATCGAGCCGACGAGCACGAACATCGGAATCGCCAACAGCGGGTACTTGCCCAGACCCGCATAGAAATTCTGCGGCACGGCGAGCAGACCGAACCACTGCGTCTCCTGATTCGCGAGCGCAATCGCGGCCGCGCCCGCCAGACCCAGGGCCGCGCCAATGGGCACGCCCACCATCATCAGCACGATGAAGGCAACGAACAGCAGAGTGGCGATCATGGCTGCTGGCCTCCTGCCGGAGCGTCACCGGACTCGGTGGGGTCGGTGAGGTATTCCACGTCCGACTGGCGCGAGCGGCGGATGAACAGGCCGATGGCGCGCAGGGCGATGGCGATGGAGAGAATCGGCAGCCACATCGTGTACCACCAGACCGGCACGCCGATGCCCGGCGAGGTTTCCTCAAAGCGGTAGTCGTCCCAGAGCGTGCGGATGCTGAGCACCGCGATCAGCGTGAACAGCACCGCGACCAGCACTGCGCCGAGCTGCGCGAGCTTGCGGCGGCGGTTGGCCGAGCCGCTCTCCGAGAAGAACTCGATGCGGATGTGCCGGTCACGCGCCACGGCGGCGGAGCCTGCGATGAGCGCGAGCACGATCATGAGAAACACGGAAATTTCTTCGGTCCATGCGAACGATGAACTGGTGAAGTAGCGCACGATCACGTTGGCGAAGGTGATCAGCGCGAGCGCCGCCATCACGATGACGGTGAGCCAGTCTTCAATGCGAAGGGACCGGGGCTCGTCGGAGGCGGTGGGGGTGGCGGGGGCTGGCGGGGTGTCCGATGCGGCCTGTGGGTCTGGCTCGACGGGAGATTGAAAGGACATCTGGAACGGCGGGAGCAATGATTCAACGAACGGAGGGATGCCAACGCCTTGCCCGACCATGTGGTGCATGAGAGAGGCCGCGTCATGCGCGCGAGTGATGAATTTGATTTTGCCCCCTAAGCTCCCGGGGGAATGTCGGGGTGTTCCCCGAGATCGGCGACAAAAAATTGCTGCGCTGCAGCATCAAAGATTGTGAGCATCGGAGCGCCGACGCCCTTTGTCGGCGGCTGGACGCGGATAATGCCCGTCATGGAAACCAAGTGGCTTGAGGACTTTGTCAGCCTCGCAGAAACCCGCAGCTTCAGCCGTTCGGCACAGCTGCGCCATGTGACGCAACCCGCGTTCTCGCGCCGCATTCAGGCACTCGAAGCCTGGGCTGGCACCGATCTGGTGGACCGCAGCTCGTATCCGACGCGGCTGACCAGCGCCGGCAAGACGCTCTACGATCAGGCGCTTGAAATGCTGCAGGCGCTGCAGAACACCCGCGCCATGCTGCGGGCGCACACGACCACCGGCAAGGACATGATCGTGTTCGCCGTGCCCCACACGCTGGCCTTCACTTTTTTCCCCGCGTGGCTGACCAAGCTGCGAACCGAGTTCGGCCCGCTCAAGACGCGGCTGCTTGCGCTCAACGTGCATGACGCGGTGATGCGTCTGGTCGAGGGCGGCAGTGATCTGCTCATCGCTTACTTCCATCCGTCGCAGCCGATCCAGCTCGACGCGGATCGCTACGAGATGGTGAGCCTCGGCCAGGAAATGCTGGCGCCCTACTGCAAGCCCGATGCTGAGGGCAAGCCGCTGTTCTGCCTGCCGGGCAAGCCGGGGCAGCCGCTGCCGTATCTGGGCTACGCGCCGGGCGCTTATCTGAGCCGCGTGACCGATCTGATCCTGAAGGAAGCGGCGACCACCATCCATCTGGACCGCGTCTACGAAACCGACATGGCCGAGGGACTGAAGGCCATGGCGCTGGAAGGCCATGGTGTGGCGTTTCTGCCGCACAGCGCCGTAAAGAAGGAACTGCGTGCCGGCAAGCTGGTGAGCGCCGCACCGAGCGACGCCGCGCATCTGCAGGTCGCCATGGAGGTGCGTGCCTACCGGGAAAAGCCGAATGCGAAGGAGGTGGGAAACACGCTCGCGCAGTCGCTGTGGACCTACCTGCAGTCACAGACGGATGCGGCACATGTCGAAGATTGAATGTGCACGCGTCAATGTGGTCATTCCATGATTTGATTGCATACTTCCCCGCAGCAATTAGCATTGGCGCTCGACGATTCAGATCGATACATTCGCTGAAAATTTTTGACAGTAGTCACACAACGGCTGCTTGTCTTCGTTGGGCAGTCCGTGCTTCCGCTGCGCGAGCGTTACCCCGCTCCAAGGCTCATGCGCTGCCCCCGTTCTCGCAATCAAGGAGCGCAGACAGATCATGAGAAACACTCTCCTCCGGGCATTCGCATGCCTGGGTGCTCTTTTCGCGCTTTCCTCTTCCATCACCACCGCGCATGCCGAAGGCGTGCTCGAGCGTGTCGCCAAGGGCGCGCCGCTGGTGATCGCGCACCGCGAAGCCTCGATTCCCTTCTCGTATGTGCAGGACGGCAAACCCGTCGGCTATGCACTGGAGTTGTGCCTTCGCATTGCCGAGCAGGTGCGCAAGCAGGCAGGCGCCAAGGACATGCCGGTGCAGCTGCTGATGGTCACGCCCGCCAATCGAGTGGAGATGGTCAAGACCGGCAAGGCCGACATGGAGTGCGGCTCGACCACCAACAATGCCGCGCGCCGCAAGGACGTGAGCTTCACCATCGCCCACTTCATCACCGGCGCGCGCATTCTCGTGCCCGCGGGCAGCAAGATCGAGGCGATCGACGATCTGACCAAGAAGAAGGTGGTGTCCACCAAGGGCACGACGCCGCTGGCGGCACTCGAGCAGCTCAACCGGGCACGCTACTTGCAAATGGACATAGTGACTGCGCCGGATCATGCGGCGGCGTTCGAGATGGTGAAAAAAGGCCAGGCGGATGCGTTCGTCATGGACGATGTGCTGCTCGCGGGACTGGCCGCTGGCAGCGACGAGCCCAAGGCGGTGAAGATCGTCGGTCGGTTTCTGACGACGGAGCCGCTCGCGATCATGCTGCCCAAGGACGATGTCGCGTTCAAGAAACTGGTGGATGACGAGATGCGCCGGATGATCAAGAGCGGCGAGATCAACGCGCTGTACGACAAGTGGTTCACCAAGCCGATTCCGCCGGCGCAGCGCTCCCTGAATCTGCCTGCCAGCTATTTGTTGAGAGACTTCTGGAAATACCCTACAGATCAGCTTCCCGGTTGATGGTGCAATCCCAGTTGATAGTTTGCTTGAGGTGAAAACAATGAGTTACGCTTGTCCGGTACTGCACCGTGGGTCGTGAGTCGTTGTAGTCAGTACCCTCGTTATTTTCCCGCTTCACTTGCAAGGAGAGTTTATGAAGAAGCATTTGATGGTCGCTGCCATTTCCGTTCTGGCTGCAGGCACCGCGTTCGCGCAAGCCAATGACACACTGGCGAAGATCAAGTCTTCGGGCGCCGTCACGTTCGGCGTGCGTGAATCTTCCGGTCTGGGCTATACGCTGGGCAACGGCAAGTACGTCGGCTTCCACACCGAAATGGGCGAGAACGTCCTCAAGGACATCCAGAAGCAACTGGGTCTGGCCAAGATGGAAATCAAGTACCAGCCGGTGACTTCGCAGAACCGCATTCCTCTGGTGCAGAACGGCACCGTGGACATCGAGTGCGGCTCGACCACCAACAACACGGCTCGTCAGAAGGACGCCGCGTTCGCCTTCACCACTTACGTGGAAGAAGTGCGCATCGCCGTGAAGGCCAACTCGGGCATCACCGGCATCAAGGACCTGAACGGCAAGACGCTGGTGACCACCACCGGCACCACTTCCGTGCAGACCCTGCGCAAGAACAAGAAGTCCGACGGCCTGACTTTCAAGGAAGTCATGGGCAAGGACCACGCCGACTCCTTCCTGATGCTGGAAACCGGCCGTGCCGACGCCTTCATCATGGACGGCTCGATTCTGGCCGCCAACATCTCCAAGTCCAAGGCACCCAACGACTACAAGATCGTCGGCGAAGTGCTGTCGGTCGAGCCGATCGCCTGCATGCTGCGCAAGGACGATGCCGCCTTCAAGAAGGCCGTGGATGACTCCATCGCACGCCAGATCAAGGACGGCACGCTGGCCAAGCTGTACGACAAGTGGTTCATGCAGCCGATTCCTCCCAACAACGTGAAGATCGGCCTGCCGCTGTCGGCTGCCACCAAGGCTGCATGGGATGCTCCGAACGACAAGCCCATGGAAGAGTACAAGGTCGCTGAGTAATCTTTCGAAATGAGCTGCGCCCCTTCGACCCACGGAGAAGGGGCGCTTTTGTTTTGAATCGTGCTGGCTGTGAATCGTTATGTACTATCGCATGCACATGACAGGCATATTGCAGCGCAACGCAGCCAATACGGTTCTTGAATTTGAAGAATAAAGAGGTGCTCGTATGAGTTGGGATTGGCAGGTGTTCTGTCAAGACACCATTACCCAAGAGGTCGGGCAAAGCTGTTTTGGAAAAAATGGCGACACCACTTATCTGGATTGGATGCTGTCCGCCTGGGGCTGGACCGTGTCGGTGTCGTTGCTGTCGTTGTTGATCGCGCTGGTTCTCGGCTCGATCATCGGTACCTTGCGCACATTGCCGGACCGGCCGTGGATCGTTCGACTGGGCAACGCCTGGGTCGAGCTGTTCCGCAACATCCCGCTTCTGGTGCAGGTGTTCGTCTGGTATCACGTGATTCCGGCCATCTTCCCTGCCTTGAAGCGCGTGGATGGTTTCGTTCTGGTGGTCTTCGCCATTGGCCTGTTCACCTCGGCGCGCATCGCCGAGCAGGTGCGCTCGGGCATTCAGGCCCTGCCGCGCGGCCAGCGCTATGCGGGCATGGCGGTGGGCTTCACCACGTTCCAGACCTACCGCTATGTGCTGCTGCCCATGGCGTTTCGCATCATCATTCCGCCGCTCACCAGCGAGACGATGAACGTGTTCAAGAACTCCTCGGTGGCGTTTGCCGTCTCCGTGGCCGAACTCACCATGTTCGCCATGCAGGCGCAGGAAGAAACCGCACGCGGCGTGGAAGTCTATCTGGCGGTCACGGCGCTCTACGTGTTCTCGGCCTTCGTGGTGAACCGCATCATGACATTCATCGAAAAGCGCTCGCGTGTGCCGGGCATGATCGCAGCCAGCGGAGGAGGTCACTGATATGAATCTCGCTCTCGACTGGTCATTCTTCTCGTGGGATCTGTTCGCCAACTATGTCTGGAAGGGTCTCAAGTACAGCGTCATGCTGACGGTGATCGCCACCATCGGCGGCATCTTCTTCGGCACCTTGCTCGCGCTCATGCGCCTGTCGGGCAAGAAGTGGCTCGACCTGCCCGCCACCATCTACGTCAACGGCATGCGTTCGATTCCGCTGGTGATGATGATCCTGTGGTTCTTCCTGCTGATGCCGATGATCATCGGAAAACCCATCGGCGCGGAAACCTCCGCCGTGGTCACCTTCATCGCGTTCGAGGCCGCCTACTTCAGCGAAATCATGCGCGCCGGCATCCAGTCCATTCCCCGTGGACAGGTGTTCGCCGGTCAGGCCATGGGCATGACCTACGGTCAGAACATGCGCCTCGTCGTGCTGCCGCAGGCCTTCCGCAACATGCTGCCGGTGCTGCTCACGCAGACCATCATCCTGTTCCAGGACACGTCGCTGGTCTACGCCATTGGCGCCTATGACATGCTCAAGGGCTTCGACATCGCGGGCAAGAACTATGGCCGCCCGGTGGAGTCGTATCTGACGGCCGCCGTGACTTACTTTGTGCTCTGCTACGCGCTCTCGTGGTTCGTCAAGCGCCTGCACAAGAAGATCGCCATCATCCGCTGACAAGTCGCTCCCATCTGAGGAATTCAAAAAATGATTGAACTCAAAAACGTTTCCAAGTGGTACGGCAGCTTTCAGGTGCTGACCGACTGCTCCACCAACATCCAGAAGGGCGAAGTGGTGGTCGTGTGCGGACCTTCGGGCTCCGGCAAGTCCACGCTCATCAAGACCATCAACGCGCTGGAGCCGTTCCAGAAAGGCGAAATCTTCGTCGACGGCGTGGCGGTGCACGACCCCAAGACCAACCTGCCCAAGCTGCGCAGCCGCGTGGGCATGGTGTTCCAGCACTTTGAACTGTTCCCGCACCTCTCGGTGACCGAGAACCTGACGATCGCGCAGATCAAGGTGCTCGGCCGCAGCGCGGACGACGCCAAGAAGCGCGGCCTCAAGATGCTCGACCGCGTGGGCCTGTCGGCGCAAAAGGACAAGTTCCCCGGCCAGCTCTCGGGCGGTCAGCAGCAGCGCGTGGCGATCGCCCGTGCGCTGTCGATGGACCCCATCGTGATGCTGTTCGATGAACCCACCTCCGCGCTCGACCCCGAAATGGTCGGCGAAGTGCTGGACGTGATGATCGGCCTCGCCCACGAAGGCATGACCATGATGTGCGTGACCCACGAAATGGGCTTCGCCCGCAAGGTCTCGAGCCGCGTGATCTTCATGGACGTCGGCGGCAAGATTCTGGAAGACTGCTCGCGAGACGAATTCTTCGGCAACCCCGAAGCCCGCCAGCCGCGGACCAAGGAGTTCTTGAACAAGATCCTGCAGCACTGATCTTTCTGAGGTGCTGCACGCCCTCTCCGGAGGGCTTGGCCTCTGCTGCAAGGCAATGTTCCTCGGCGATTGCCGAGATGCTCAGCGAGCGCCGCGACCTTCTTTCTACTTGGCAAGATCGAAGTCCCATCGGGTCTGGCCATATTTTTAGCAAGATGGAATGTAGGGAAAGGCACCTCGGGTGCCTTTCTTGTTGGGGCTGCATCAAGTCGCGGGTGGCAGACTTGGGTGCCATCTACGTTCGATGAATTGGTAGCTCAGCCATGACAGGAGCAGCGTGGATGAAACCACGATGCCATTGAAGAGCCATCCGGGCCCCGTGTGAGGACCAATGAGTTGATGACCGATATGAATCATCACCGAGTGGTAGAGGTAGACGCTGTAGCTCACCGCGCCAATCCAACCGAGCGTACTGAACTTCACCAGTTTCAGCATGCGTTCTTGCTGAGAGAAATAGAGGAATGCGACAAGTACGAGAGTAAAGCCGGTGCTGAGCAAAGTCTTTCCGAAATACACCAACCAGCGCGTCTCCCAGTAGGGGTACTTGGAGAACGCGTGCATGCAATATAGAACGATCATCGCGCCCGCAAGCAGTGCAGTCAATCCGATGACTGTACGGCGAGTGCCTTGTGTGCTGAACACTCCGCGCAGATAGCCCATCGCGACGAGCGAACCCATGGCGAATTCATCAAGGCTGCCGGGCAACTGCGAAGCCATGAAGAACCGTTGACCAATTGGCACTCCACTCCAGACTCCCGAGCGCCATGTCAGGGCGATCACGAACATCAATGGCACCATGAGCCAGCCGTGTCTGGTCCGCCAGAATGGCGCCGACGCCATCATGAACAGATAGAACATGAACTCGATACCTAGCGACCAATACGGCCCGTTGATCGAGAAGAAGGACCATTCCTGCAGGTGGTGCATCAAAAGCAGATGCATGAACAAGTCTGTCCAACCGTGTGTCGTCAGCAGCATGCTGACCTGCAAGGTGACGATCGCAAAGATCATCGAGACATAGTAGGCGGGAAGAATGCGGGTGGATCTGTTCTTCAGGAATTGAACCGAGTTCCAGTCCGGAGGACGCAGAACGGCGAGTGTGATGAAGAACCCACTGAGCACAAAGAACAGATCCACTCCGATCCAAAACGTGCTGAGAATCCGCGCGACTCCAGAGCTTGCACCAAATGCCGATTGGCCTGGCCAAAGCACTGGCGTATACGACTGCAGGTGCATGATGAAAACCATGGAGACCGCGAGGCCCCGTAATCCTTCAAGTACTGCTAAGCGAGACACATTGCGCGATTTATCCACGGGATCGGGTTCCTTTTGCTTTGCCGACGAGCGCAAACGCCTCTTGCTATTTTGTTGCGTCGTTCAATCTTCATTGCGGCTGCAAGGAATCGGGAGCGACTTCACCCGCCAATTTTTTGCACCAGCCTTACTCACGAGAACGCATTATGCGAGTTGGAGCACTGCATTGGCCACTTCGGTGAATCCTGCTCCGCGTTCGCCTTGCGTGATGTACTTCGGAAAATCCTTGAGCTGCGGAACAAAGCGCGTCACATTCGCCACGCCGACGCTGTTCTTGAATGTCTTGAACATCAGTTGGTCATTCGTCGAATCGCCGACGTAGGCCCAGTGATCCAGCTCCTTGTCGAGATCGCGCCCGAACTGCTCGCGCACGATCCAGCGTGCGCCTTCGAGCTTGTTGTGATCACCGAACCAGCCGTTGATGTGAATGCTGCTCACCGTGGCGTTCATGCCGGCCGCGCGCATGATGGCCACGGCCTGATCGATGGCCGCCTGAGGCAGATGCGTGAATTCGCTGTGATCGATCGCGATGTCGGTCTCGCGCCCAGCCGAGTCGGTCGCCAGCGTGGCACCTGGAACTTCGCGCACGATCTGCTGCGCGACTTCCTGCATGCGCGCGTAGTTGCGTGCGCGGGTGACGTCGTCCTGCTGGTAAATCTTTTGCAGTTGGCCTGTTTTGTCATACCGGAAAGCCACTGAACCATTTTCTGCCACGATGGCATCCACCGGCCAGATCGATGCAAACGGCTCGCTCCAGCCAATGGGACGCCCGGTGATGGGGATGACATGCAGGCCAGCGGCCTTCAGTGCGGCCAGCGCGTCAAGCGCATCCTGCGTGATCGCGCCGTCGGTGGTGAGGGTGTCGTCGATGTCGGTGAAGATGCCGTGCAGAGGGATTCTGTCCGACTGTGGCCATTGAGAGAGGGGGAGCATAGGCGGCAATGATAGAGGCACGCTCGGCAGGCTGGTGGTAGTCTGCCGAAGCCCTCGTCACTGTCTGGCGAATTCGATGATCGCCCGATAGAACTTGTCCGATCCGTCCTTGGGGTTGTCGGGGCCCAGTTCCATGCGATTCACTCCATGTTCCGTGGCTGCCTTGAAGCGCTGGGGAATCACCGAGAAATAGTAGGGCGAGATGAAGCGCGCACCCGCGTGCTTCTGTGCCTGCATGGCGGCCAGATGCACGCCGTCGAGCTTCCACTGCTGCGGATTGAATTCGGGAACCCCGTAGTCGTGGATCTTGCGTTGCGCGATGAAGAACTTCATCCACGGACTGTCGGTGGAGCCACCGTACATGTTGAGCCCCTGCTTCCATGGCGTGCTGCCGCGCAGCGTCGTGTCGGAAGCGAACAGCTGTTGGTTCCAGGAAGAATTCACGTTCGGCACGATCTGGTGGGAATAGAGCTTGTCTGCCGGGATTCCCGCCTTCAGGGCGCGTGCGTGAAAGTCTTCCAGAAAGCCGTAGACTTGAGTAGCACGGTATTCGTTCCAATCGCGTGCCAGCGGATTGAAATACAGATCCTGCAACGGCTTGGGCATGTCCATGTAGGTGCGGATGCCAGGCAGCGTCTTCTCGGTGGGTGCAAGATTTCGAAGGCCCGCTGGCGCGCGTGATCCGATGGTTGACTGATCGCGCGGAACCACCACGAACTCCCGTTCGCCCAGAAGCGATTTGCGCTTGTCGTCCGAGATCGCGACGATCTGCGCGATATGCTTGCCGGGCCTGAGGCCACTGTAGTCATAGTCGATGCGGTAGCCCGTATTGGCCGAGGTGATCTCTTCCACGGCACGGTACACATCGAGACGATTCAACTGTTGGCTGACGGTGCCTGCCTGCTTGCCATCGACGTAGAGATCCAGCCGCTTGACGGCTCCCTTGGGATCCCACAGCCATCCACCGATGGGGAGCACTCCATCCGCGTAGGCGTCGTAGTGCTCACCAAAGCTTTGCAGCTTGTCTTTGCGGATGTCCTTGGTCGGCGCCGGAACTTCTTCAAAGCTCGCAAATTGCAGTCCCATGCGTCTGGACAGCGTCTCCACCGTTCCGTACTTGGCTCGCAGCCATGTCTTGAATCCGGCGACTGACGCAGGGCTGTAGTCCGTGACGCGCATGTCCTGCTTCAAACCCATGCCGTTCTCGAAGTCTGGGAACATGTGGTGAAGCTCACCCACCAGATTTACCGCGACGATACGCTCCTGCGCTTCTTTGGGCAGCGTTTGGAGCTTGCTGGCAATGTATTCAAGCGCAGCATACCGGTACATGTTCACCGGAATCGAAGGATCGGTCGACAGCGTGTAGGGCAGGATCGTGTAGCCAAAATAGCCCAGCTGCGGTGGCGTTCCGTCGCTCAGCCACATGAGATTGCGCGGGTCCTTTCCGAGCTCTTCGGCAAGTGGACCAACGGTGTCGAAGTGGTCCGCCGCGAGATAGATGACGACCGGCCGTTTGATTTCGCGAATGAGTTGCAGTGACGCATTCACGTGGTCATCGTTGATTTTCCACCCTGAGTCGGTCTTTCTGTAGAGCCCGAGCAATTGCAGCGTGAGCGTGAATCCCACCTGTACATCACCTTTCGGGCCACCGGGCTCCAGGGTGTCCAGCAGCGCATTGACGGCGGCGGATCCTGTTTCCCCACGTCGGCTGCACTCCTGCGCCGCCTGCACATGGCTGGCAACGCGCTGCATATCGGCTGTCGCACTGGGGCAGACATACATGCCCTCCACGGTCGGAGCGACGACGAGCGGCGACCTGTGGGCAGCGTCCGCCGCGCAGGCCGGCGCAATGACCGCATGGAGGATCAGGGAGGCGGCGAAGGACGGAAGGGCAGAGCGAAATGGACGGGAAGGCAGACGCATGCAGAGATGGAGCTTGGAAATTAGAGGTTCTGACCGGTATCGGGCGAGTGAACAGGTGCCAGCAGATCGTCCAACGTCGTGCTCAGTGGTTCGGTGGGCGCATTGCTCACGTCATAGTGCATGAACGCGATGAGACATTGAATGCCGATGATGATCGGCAGCGCTGCGAGCATGACTGTCCCGCTCGACGCCGTCTGGTTGTGCACGTTGCCGGATATCCAGTGCATCAGCCCGAAAAGGCTTCCGCACAGCACCAGCAACACACCCATCAGGCTGTATACAGTACCGACGTTGAAATCTCGTACCAGGTAGTTGTATACGTAGCGACGACCCAGACGCGAAAGATGCTTTCGCAAAAACTCGGGCAGGATCTTGCTGATCTTGAGATTGGACTCCTCATCGGCGTAGACCGAATCCATCGGCACATCCTTGACTACCGCGCGCACGGTGTTCAGTCGAAACAGCATGTCGGTCTCGAAGAAGTAGCGGCGCTCGAGTTTGTCGAGTGGAAGCTCCTTCAACACGTTGGTGCGTACGGCTGTGTAGCCATTTGTCGGATCCATGCTGTTCCAATAGCCGCAGCTCAGTTTGGTGAGGAACGAAAGCACTGCATTGCCAAAGAGGCGCATTGGAGGCATGCCTTGAACGGATTCGGGGCGGAAGAAACGATTTCCCTTCGTGTAGTCGGCCTGATGACGCAGCAATGGTCGAACGAACTGCGGCAGCAGCGCGGGATTCATCTGCCCATCGCCATCGATTTTGACGACGATGTCCATCCCATCCTCAATCGCCGCCTTGTAGCCCGTGACGATGGCGCCACCTACGCCGCGGTTTTCCGGGTTGTAGAGCACGCGAACCCGCGGATCAGTGTTGTGCTCTTCAATGAACTTGCCGCTGTGGTTGGGGCAGGCGTCATCGATAGCGTAGATGACATCGACCTCCGGGCCGATGGCGGCAATCACGCCCATGACGTGATTGGTGACTTTGTAGCAGGGGATGGCGACGGCGATTTTCATGTTGGAATATTCAGGATGCACGCGAGGCGATGGTGATTCCGGCAAGAATCAACACGCCTCCAATGATCGTGGGTGTTTGAACTCTTTCACCCAGAATCAACCATCCCAGAATCGGAACGAAAAGAAACGCAAGTCCCATGAAAGGGTATGCCAGATGGAGGGGGGCGTTCCGCAATACCCAGACCCACACTAGTGTCGTGAGGCCGTAGAGTGCCAGAGCGCCAATCAACCAGCCGTTGAAGATCCAATCCTGCCAGTTCGAAGCGTTTGCGATGGATTGAGCGGCGCGTTTGAACAGCAGTTGTCCAAAGGAAATCCCGAGAACACAAAGGACTGTGATGCTTGTGAGAAATGTAGTCATGGTGGTGATGAGGCAACTTCAGCTTGAGGGCGTCTGTTCGCGTTCTCTCTGAAAGTATGGGTCAATTGGCTGTCGGTTCTGTATTAGGTCTCGAGCAGCTTCGGGAAGCACGGACTTTAACAATTCCAAGTTCCCAAACGTCACAATGGACCCAGCAGGACAGTTGAACGTAATTGAAAATGTCGTGTTCTTGCTTGGGCGCATTCTGTCGTTTCCGTGCGTCGCGTAGGTGTGCATAGCTCCGTCGGTGCGAAGCTTGAACGTCTGCGGTGGTTCATACCAACCCTCAGAGGGGTACGAGTCGGCGACTGCAACAGATGCATTGCTGCACTTCCGGTTGTCTGTCGTTGTCCTCACAGACAAACGGATTAGCCATATCGCATCCATGGTGTCGACGGGAGATATCTTTTCAGCATTGTCCAAGTTGATTGGAATCTGCATGGTGCCTACCCCTGAATCAAGCAACCATTGATGCTCACCTGGTGGGCGGCGTGCCCCGACGAAGGTCGGCTCGCCTATATTCCGCTGATCAAGGATCGTTTGAACGGGGCCCAAGCGTAGAGGGTCAATGGCAATTGCCTCATTTCGTTGCGCTTTGCGCAACAGCGCATTTGAACCTGGTATCAAAATTGCTATAAATGCAATGGTGAGTAGAATGCCGCGAATCCAAAAGTAGGTCGGTGACGAAGGGGGGCTGACGTTTCGATTCCAGAGACAATGAGGCCATGCGAATCTGATTAGCGTCGCGATACTGGTTGCAGAAAGCAGTATCAGAGTGGGTTCGATGAAGAACATGTTGTATCGAGCGTTGTAGAGCACGGGCAACAACTGAAAAATCATGGCTAAAGTCAGTAGCCCTAAAAGTAAGAGAACCCATGTGGTGGTGGAGTCGCGGTCTCTTGCTTCGAATTTGGACGACGCTTTCGTGATTTGGCTCTTGGCAAATCGGATGGTGCCGATGGCTATCGCAAGAGCAATGCTCAGCCATTCGAAGATGCGAAACTGTCGCGCTTTTGGATACAGTAGAAGCTCTGGCGTGCTGTATAGAGTCCAAGCTTTGAATTTGCTCCAAAAAAACACGGTGTTGTCAATGAACGTTGTGTTCTTGATGATCGATATGGCTACGCGGGCATTGTCGGAATCTCCGACTTTGGACAGCGTGCTCGTGGTTTCCGGATTCGCAGTTTTGGCGACTTGATATGCGTCATATTTGAATCCCAAATAGACTGGCTCCTGGCCCATTTTGAAAGGACTTACTCCATAAAGTAGTCCTGTCCCTGCGCCGGTACCCAGACTCCACAGACCGAAATAGACGCCGTTCTTTGCTACCACGGCGATAGGAAGCGTCAGGGCTATAGCGATCGCTGCCAGGAAATGTCGACTGATTTTCAAGACTTTCCCGTATCGTTCGCGTTGTACCTGTTCCGATCGTCGGCAGAGTAGTAGACAGACGATGGAAAGCATCAGTACCGTTCCGACTGCCATGAACTGAAGCACGGGCCGGGACAGCAAAGTGATCATCAGCCCGAATGCTGATAGGCTGAGCAACCAGCGCGGATATTTTGTGCCCAGAAGATACTCGACCGATGCTGCAATGAACAGCAGCAAGCCGAAAAGGTAGAGTGGCTCTGTCAGTACTTGGGGAATGAAGCTGGTCAGAGTAGGGTAGTAGACGAGAAGTGCGGTAGCCGTCACTCCAGCCCAGAAGCCGCCAAGTCGACTTGCGCAACGCCACATCAGAACGACACAAGCGAGGAACAGAATGCAGTTGGCCATCTGAATCGTAGCTGGATCCGCTCGCCAAATTGCCGCCCACCAATACCCCAGAGGCGCTACGTGATAGCTATAAGGGTCGGTTGTGAAGAAAGTCCACGAATGATCAAGCCATTTGCGCGCATTGGGCAAATATATCCAGAAGGCATCTCCATTGAGTGGAGCATCCGGTTGAGGGAAGTAGCGGATCAGTTGCCTGGTCGCTGCACTTAGAATCCAACCCAGCCAAACCAGCGAAAAAAAACGTATCTGTCGATCTGACATGTTGTCTCTTATGTAAGCCATCTAGGGGTTTCTCGCTGAAAGCGAAGACTGCGCATTCATTGGCAGTGAGTTTGCGAGCATACAACTATCCCTTGGAGTGGCTCCGCCGGAACTATCGATCTACAAGCGGTGGACGGTGCTGGCAAGACGCTTTGCCTGGTTTTAACTTGAATTTTGACATGGTGAATCCGATAACGATGTTGGCCCGATACTTGCTAATCCTTTTTTCTTTGCTTACATCGATAGTTGTTGGTGCACAGGCTGCAGAGCCTCCGAAACGATTCGGAATGGTGGTTGAGTCGGAATACGATGCAGCCGGGCAAAAAATTTCGTTGCGTGGTTGGGTGGTGACCGGCGTTAATGGTACGGACTTGCCAACGATGGACATGTCGATTCGCGGCGAGAGTTTTACGGGGGCGGATGTTCGATGGAGCGAGCGAGCAGATCTCACGCCCGAGAATCCCGCCACTGGTGGACAGTACGGCGCCGGGTTCAGTTGGGATGTCAAGCTTTCGAAGGCCCCTTCACCCGGTATTCATTCCTTTCGGGTATCGGCGACCTATCCAGATGGGGCAAAGCTCTCTTTGGCCAGCCCTGATGCGGGTGCGCCCTTCGTGGTGGTACAGACGATTCGAGAACGGCATTGGTGGATTCTTGCGGTAGTCGTGATCGCCGCGGGCGTCATCACGTATTTGGGACGCAAACGTACAAATCGCGGCGGGCGAACGACTTCCAAGTGGACGGTCGGCTGTGCCCCATTTGTATGGATTGGCGGTTTGTTCGCGTTGTTGGTTGCGTTCGGTGTTACAGGGTCGTCTTTGGGCTGGCTCCTGCAGGGCCCGTTTGGTCAGAGCATGCTGGATGTAAAAGGAAACACCAAGAGCGTGGTGTTTTCTCCTCGTGCTATTCGAGGCGACGAGTGGGGTGTTTTGATGCCCAACGTTCTTGCGCAGATCCATCACGATCCTCAGTTCCCGATCGTCAATTCAAACATTGGACTGGGCGGACAGAACATGGGTGTGATCGGAATGACTGGGGCGCCGGTAAAGCAATGGGCGGCTTTGGCCAGACCTGCCACTTGGGGCTACTTTTTGTTGCCGTTACGTCAGGCTATGAGTTGGCAGTGGCAACTCCCGTTTTGGGGTGGACTGCTTGCGGTGTGGTGCCTCCTGAATGTATTAAGACCCTCGCAACGGGGGCTCAATTTCGGGTTGTCATTTGCATTTTGTGTGGCACCGTATGCTGCGGCTTGGTCCAACTGGCCGCTATACGCGATCATGTTTCCCGCATTTGCCTTCGTCGTGCTGACTGGGTTGGTCAAGTGCACTAGCGTTGGCAAGGCGCTGATCATGGGGCTTATTCTGGGGTGGCTGCTCGCATGTTGGTTTCTTGTTCTTTATCCAGCATGGCTGATTGTGGTGGGTAGTCTGCTGGTTTTTGTCGGCATCGGATGGGCAATTGAAAATCGATCGCAACTGCGGTTCGGTGCAGCTCAGTTCATGGGCGTTGTGGTCGCGCTGGCGGTACTTGGCGCGTTGCTTGGGAGTTGGTGGTTGGACACGCGTGATGCTGTTGCAATCATGCAGGCCACGGAGTATCCAGGTAGACGTGGTTCATTGCCTGGCGGAGATATGTCTTGGTGGTGGAGTTTGCGAGGTTACAACAATGCAGAAGTTGTGTTGCGTCTGCCAGGTCCTGTGACGAACGAGTCAGAGGCGAGTTCTTACTTCATTCTTCCCTTTGCGTTGGCAACAATCTGCTTGGTGCATCTTTTGCGTCGACATAGCAGGCGCTGGATTGTTCTCGCTAGCGCTGCCTTCATCGCCTGCTATTGCATTTACGTATTTGTGGGATTCCCGATCTGGCTCGCCAAGCTTACGCTGTGGGGGAACATGCCCACTGGCCGTATGGAAGTCGGATTGGGCTTGGCGATCACGGTTATTTTCGCTTTAGTGGCTGGATTCGCAGGTGAAGCAGGGGCCCTTCTGTCGAAGAGTCGTGGCACTTTAGTCTTCCCGATGGTCATGACAATTGCCAGCGGTATTCTCATCGCGGCAGCCCTGACCCATACACCCTTAATGATCATGCCCGGTGGAAGCGTCGTGTTTACTGCGGCGATGGTCATCGGAGGCGTTGCAACCTGTTGGTGGCTACTGAGAAATCGCATGCGAGAAGCAATATCTATGTTGATCGTCATGCATTTGCTGACCAGCCTCGCTTTCAATCCTATCGGTCGAGCGCCTAGAGATATATCACTTGCAGACGGCAATCGCCCGTTCGTGATAGACGCTTCAAATCCTTCGCGTGCGCGGCGCACGGTGGTCATGAACGGGGATGGCATTGGTCCACTGACCCTTGCTGCGGCTGGCGTACCTATCTCCAACGGGGTGCTCTACTACCCGCACAAGGTGTTTTGGGAAAAAATGGGATTGTTGGCCTCCGAATGGCCGGAAGTGAATCGTTACCAGCACTTGGGCTTCTATTTGGATTCGGGCGTGACGGAGGCCAGAGGCTACATTGTGGGTGCCACTTCTGTCGATCAGGTTCATGTTCACGTGAATCCGCAAAGTTTTGATTTCTCCAAAACTGGAGCAGAGCGTGTTGCCGTCCTCGCTGACAGCGAGCAACTGTTGCGATCAAATCCAAGTTTGACTTGGCTCGGAGAGTTCAGAAACTTGCACTGGTTTGCAGTGAAGCCAAGCAAGAATTCACAGTGAAGCTTCAAGCTATGGCTGCGCTCCATAGATACTTTGGAGCGAATGCCATAGCGAGTCTGGGAATCAACTGGCCTGCAACGCCAACCCCGCATGCTCGCGCAACGGGTGGAAGTGAATCTTCGGAAACCGCTCCTGCGCCAGTCGCACGTCGTAAGGGCTTGTGCATAGATACGCCAGCGTATCCGCCGCATCGCGCGCCATGCGCAACGGATAAGCGTTTTCAAACTCGCGCAGTTCTGCAGGTGTATCCGCGGTGATCCAACGCGCACCGGTGTATTGGCAACCTTCCAATCGGATGTCGCAGTCGTATTCGGTGTTCAGGCGGTGCTGGACGACCTCAAACTGCAGTTGACCGACGGCGCCCAGCAGCATGTTGCCGCCGGCCTCGGGTTTGAATACTTGGATTGCGCCTTCTTCGCCGAGCTGCATGAGGCCTTGCTGCAGTTGCTTGGTGCGAAGTGGGTTTCTGAGCACGACCGTCATGAACAATTCGGGCGCGAAGAAGGGCAGGCCGGTGAATTGGAGGTTCGGGCCGTCGGTGATGGTGTCGCCGAGTTGCACGCCGCCGTGGATGGTGAAGCCGATGATGTCGCCCGCGTAGGCTTCTTCCACGGCCTCGCGGCGTTGGCTCATGAAGGTGACGACCGACGTGGGGCGCAGTTCCTTGCCGGTGCGCTGCACCTTCATCTTCATGCCGTGCGTGAACCTGCCGGACGCCACGCGCACGAAGGCGATGCGGTCGCGGTGGTTGGCGTCCATGTTGGCCTGCACTTTGAACACCACGCCAGAGAAGTTCGAGTCTTCGGGCTGGATGATCTTTTCAACAGGTTGCTTGTTGACCAGCAACGTGCTCTTGCGTGGGCCGGGAGGGGGTGACATGTCGACGACCGCGTCCAGCACTTCCATCACACCGAAGTTGTTCACGCCGGAGCCGAAGAACACGGGGGTGAGCTTGCCTGCGAGGAAGGCCTCGTGGTCCCACTCTGCTGAGGCGCCCACGGCGAGTTCCATGCTTTCCAGCGCGTCGTCGAATGCCTTGCCGAAGCGCTCGCGCAGCCTGTCTGCCTCGCTGAGGGGAATGGTCTCGAATTCCTGCGGGCGTTTTTCGCTGCCGGGCGAGAACACGGTCATGCTCTGCGTGCGCAGATTGATGATCCCGCCGAACGACTTGCCCTGTCCCACCGGCCAGGTGATGGGGCAGCAGGGCATGCCGAGTTCGCGTTCGACTTCGTCGAGGATGTCGAGCGGGTCGCGCACTTCGCGGTCCATCTTGTTGACGAAGGTGATGATGGGCGTGTCGCGCTGGCGGCAGACCTCGATAAGCCGGCGGGTCTGCGCTTCCACGCCGTTGGCTGCATCAATCACCATCAGTGCCGAATCGACGGCCGTGAGCACGCGGTAGGTGTCTTCCGAGAAGTCCTTGTGGCCAGGGGTGTCGAGCAGGTTGATGACGTGGTCACGGTAGCTCATCTGCATCACGGAGGATGCGACCGAGATGCCGCGCTGTTTTTCGATTTCCATCCAGTCGGATGTGGCGTGGCGGCTGGCCTTGCGGCCCTTGACGGCACCGGCGATCTGGATCGCGCCCGAGAACAGCAGCAGCTTTTCCGTAAGCGTTGTTTTACCGGCGTCGGGGTGAGAAATGATGGCAAAGGTGCGGCGGCGCCGGGTTTCGGGGGCGTATGTCAAGGGGAAATCCAGAGAAGACTGTCAGGAGAGCGCGGGTCTCATCTTGTGAAACCTCGGCTGATAAGGGTATTTTACAGAGACGCGCGAAAACCAATCAGGGTCGCTGTCTTGTCCTGCATGCGCTGATTTTCAGCGTGGCCTCGCATTGGGAGTCGTCACGAGTTTTGCATTCGCAAATAAACGGGGAACAAGGCCAGAGGCAGCGTGAAAAACAGCAGCAAATACCGATATTCACCGGCCGGTGCTGATACGAAAACGGCGCTCAGCTTGTGGGCTGCCGTTCATTGAAGGAAGGGGCGCTGCTCATCTTGCGTATGAGCGGGATCGATGCCACCTGTCTGTCTAAAGGGCGGAGGGCGATTGTGAGGGGATATGCCCCGCAGTCCCCAATGCATGCGTCTTGGGCGCACAATTTGGGTAGATTTGCCATTTCTCCTAGCTTCCAATGACCTGCCCCGAGGCCGATGACGCGCAGCCAGCGCTTGAGCAGCCACAACCCGCATCACGCGCCGATGTCCATGATGTTCCTGTCGGCACAGGGATTCAACGCGGCTCCCCAGAATATCGCCGCGTCAGTCTTGCTCTGTTTCTCGTCGGCTTCGCCACCTTTTCGCTGCTGTATTGCGTGCAGCCGCTGTTGCCTGAATTCGCGGCCACGTTCGGCGTGAGCTCTGCGCAGAGTGCGCTGGCGCTGTCGTTGACCACGGCGAGTCTGGCGGTGTCCATCGTCGTGGCGGGTGCGTTGTCCGAGGGGCTGGGGCGGCGTCGACTGATATTTGTGTCGCTGGCGCTTGCGGCACTGTGCAATCTGGCGGTGTCGTTTCTGCCGCAGTGGCATGCGCTGCTCGCGGCGCGGTTGCTTGAAGGGATTCTGCTCGGCGGGGTGCCTGCGGTGGTGATGGCCTACCTGTTCGAGGAAATCGATCCCAAGGGGCTGGGATTCTCGATGGGGCTGTATGTGGGCGGTACGGCGTTTGGCGGCATGGCGGGGCGGATCGGGACCAGCGTGCTGACGGATTACTTCGGCTGGCGGCATGCGCTTGCGGCGTTGTCGGTGCTGGATCTTCTGCTGGCGTTCGGTTTCATCTGGCTGCTGCCGCCGTCGCGCAACTTTGTGCGCAAGTCCGGGTTGGGCGCGGCTTATCACCTCAGGGCGTGGGCGCAGCATCTGCGGCACGACGGGCTGCTGTCGCTGTTCATCATTTCGTTCGGGTTGATGGGCGTATTCGTCAGCATCTACAACTACGCGGGCTTTCTGCTGAGCGGCGCGCCGTATCGGCTCAGCCAGGTGCAGATCAGCTATTTCTTCTACGCCTACCTGTTCGGTATCTTCGCGTCGCCGCTGGCCGGGGCGTTTGCGGATCGCGTGGGGCGCGGCAGGGTGTTGACCGTCGGCGCGGCGGTCATGGCGGCGGGCGTGCTCAGCACGATGATCGGCCATCAGTTCACGAGTCTGGCGCTGATCGTGCTCGGCATCGTGCTGATCACCGCCGGGTTCTTCATCGCGCATTCAACGGCGAGCAGTTGGGTGGGGCGCATGGCGACGCAGAACAAGGGGCACGCCTCATCGCTCTATCTTTGGAGCTACTACATGGGCTCGAGCATTCTTGGCGCGGGGGCGGGCTGGTTCCTCGATCACATGGGCTGGAACGGCGTGGTGCTGATGGCGCTCGCCGTGCTGGCCGTCGTGTTCTGGTTTGCGTGGCGCGTGCAGCGGCCGGCGGAAAAGCCTCAGGCATCGGCATCTTGACGCGATCTTGATACCGCCCGCGTCATTCTCAACCGGCTCTTGACGCGGTCATTTCTACAGTTCCTCCATCGCAATCCGCCGCCCTCATTCCGATGGGCGGTACGGGAGGAAATCATGTTGTGGACTCTGAGCTGGACCGACTGGATCGCCATCGCGGCGGTGGTCGGTCTTTTCGCCTATCTTGGCTATGCGCTGGTGCGCCCGGAAAAATTCTGAGGAGCCGCGCGATGCTGGATGTCGTTTATGTCGCCGTGACCGTGGCCTGCTTCGGCGGGATGCTCGGGTTGATCGCCGCGTTGGTGCGTCTTTGATTTCAAGGAGAAGCACTCATGTGGATGGTCTGGTTGGAATATGCGTTGGTGCTGCTCATGGTGGGCGCGCTGACCGTGGTGATGGGCAAATGGCTGGCCCATTGTTTTACGGGCGAATCGCACTGGTTCATCGAGCGCTGGAGCTACCGCGCCATCGGCGTGAACCCCGACGATCGCATGGACTGGAGGCGCTACGGTGTGGTGCTGGTGGCCTCCAACGCGTTCATGATGCTGCTGGGCTACCTGCTGCTGCGTCTGCAGGTGAGTCTGCCCCTTGGCGATCTGGGCAATGCGGCGCAGACGCCCGATCTGGCGTTCAACACCGCCGCTTCCTTCATCACCAACACCAACTGGCAGTCGTATGCCGGAGAGGCCAGTCTTTCCAATGCGACGCAGATGGTGGTGATCACCTTTCTGATGTTCGCGGGTGCCACTACCGGCGTGGCTGTGGGAGCGGCCTTTGTGCGCGGACTGGCTCGTACCAGCGCCAAGGATCTGGGCAACTACTGGGTCGACTACGTGCGCGTGCTGTGGCGCGTGATGCTGCCGCTGTGCTTCGCGGTCGCGCTGTTCTACGTATGGCAGGGCGTGCCGCAGACGCTGACCTCGCAGGTCGCAGCGACGACGCTGGAAGGCACTGCGCAGAACATTCTGATGGGCCCGATTGCCAGCCTTGAGAGCATCAAGCACATCGGTACCAACGGTGGCGGCTTCTTCGGCATGAATGCAGCGCATCCGTTCGAGAACCCAACGCCGCTCACCAATATCGTGCACATCTTTTCAATGCTGCTGATTCCCGCCGCACTGACCTATGCATTCGGATCGATGCTGCTGCGTCGCCGTCAAGGCTGGGTGCTGTTCGGTGCCTGCATGGTGATGTTCATCGGCTTTTTGGCGCTGACGTTCCATGCCGAGCAAAGCGGCAGCGATCTGCTGGCGCGCGGCGGTGCGGACCAGACGCTTGCCTCCACGCAGCCGGGCGGCAACATGGAGGGCAAGGAGCTGCGTTTCGGGATTGCAGACACAGCGCTGTTCGTGACCACGACGACCGCGGCGACCACCGGCTCGGTGAACGCGATGCACAGCTCGCTCACGCCGCTGGGCAGCATCACGCCGCTTGCGCTGATGATGCTCAATTGCGTGTTCGGTGGCGATGGCGTGGGCATCATCAACCTCATTCAGTACGCGATCCTCACCGTGTTCGTGGCGGGAATGATGATCGGCCGCACGCCGGAGTTTCTCGGCAAGAAGATCGAGGCGCGCGAGATCAAGCTGGTGATGCTGGCGGTGCTGGCGCATCCGGCCTGCGTGCTGGGCTTCACCGCGCTGGCGGCCGTCTGGCCGGATGCGGGAGCGAGCCTCGCCAACCACGGGCCGCACGGCTTTTCCGAAATTCTTTATGCGTACACATCAGTCACGGCCAACAACGGCTCCGCCTTTGCGGGTCTGAACGCCAACACGCCGTTCTTCAACACGACTTTGGGTCTTGCCATGCTGTTCGGCCGTTTCCTCACGATGCTGCCGATGCTGGCCGTGGCCGGGAGCCTGGCCGCCAAGACCACGGTGCCCCCGGGCCCCGGCACCTTCCCGACGGCGACGCCGCTGTTCATGGGACTTCTGGTGTTCGTGATTCTGGTAGTGGGCGGTTTGACGTTCTTGCCATCGCTGGCTCTGGGTCCGGTGGTCGAGCACCTGCAGATGCTGGCGGGCAAGCTGTACTCGTGAAGCAAGTGGCTCACGCGCAGCAGGTATTTCAAAGTCTGGGATTGTTGGGCGAAGCGGTCAGGGCCCTTCGCAGGAGAGTGTCATGGGCACGTTGGTTCAAACGAATATCGCACAGGAGTCTGCTCCTTATCGGCGGACGGGATGGAGACAGACCATGGGGCAGTGCGTCCGCGCGGCGGTGGCGCTGTGTCTGGTGACCGGGCTGGCTTATCCACTCGCCACGACGGTGGTGGCGAACTGGGTATTTCCCCACCAGGCGAAAGG
This sequence comes from Diaphorobacter caeni, assembly GCF_015354245.1. Classification (GTDB taxonomy): domain Bacteria; phylum Pseudomonadota; class Gammaproteobacteria; order Burkholderiales; family Burkholderiaceae_C; genus Diaphorobacter_A; species Diaphorobacter_A caeni. The sequence goes on along the minus strand of NZ_JADKYZ010000002.1, from coordinate 659,615 downwards.
CAGCCTGATAACGAAGAATGGTCAGGTGATCGGCTCTTCCCTGATCGGACAGAACTTCACCCAAGCAGGCTACTTTCAAGGCCGTCCGAGCGTGACGAGCGCGCCGGACCCCAAGGACCCGGCAGCAACGATTGCAGCGCCCTACAACGCCGCGCTGGCGGCCGCGAGCAATCAGGGCGTGACCAGCAGAACCTTGGACTCGGTGGTGGCCGAGCGTGCACTGGCCTATCGCACGCTCAACGGATTGGGCGCGCAGGACCGGGTGCCGGTCGACGCGGTCACTGCATCCGCGTCCGGGTTGGATCCGCACATCTCGGTCACGAATGCGCGGTTGCAGATCGAGCGCGTCGCCAAGGCGCGTGGTTTGAATGATGCGCAGGTCTCCGCACTGGTGGAGCGCCACATCACGCCGCGCGATCTGTGGCTGCTGGGGGAGCCGCGCGTGAACGTGCTTGCGCTCAATCTCGCGCTCGATGACAACGAGCGCGATAACAAGAACAAGGAATGAGCATCATGTCGAGAAAATCTACGTTGCCGCTGTTCGAAGCAAGACTGGCACGCGATGCGCTGTGGGATTCGGTGTGCAAGCTTACGCCGCGTGCGCAGTGGCGCAACCCGGTCATGTTCGTCGTCTACCTGGGCGCGATCCTGACCACGCTGCTCTGGATCCAGGCGCTGCGCGGGCAGGGCGAAGCATCCGCAGGTTTCATTCTGCTGATCTCGCTGTGGCTGTGGTTCACCGTGCTGTTCGCCAACTTCGCGGAGGCGCTGGCCGAGGGGCGCAGCCGCGCGCAGGCGGCGAGTCTGAGGGGCATGAAGCGCAACACGGTCGCCAAGCTGCTGAGCAAGCCGCAGTTCGGTGCGCAGTGGACACCCGTGCCCGCCAACGAGCTGCGCGCGGGTTCGGTGATACTGATCGAGGCGGGCGATACCGTGGCGTTGGATGGAACGGTGCTTCAGGGTGTCGCGTCGGTCGATGAAAGCGCAATCACCGGCGAATCCGCACCTGTGATACGCGAAGCCGGAGGTGACTTCTCTTCGGTCACCGGCGGCACGCGGGTGCTGTCGGATTGGCTGGTGGTGCAGATCACGGTGAACCCCGGTGAATCGTTTCTGGATCGCATGATTTCGATGGTCGAATCGGCCAAGCGCCAGAAGACGCCCAACGAACTCGCGCTGTCGATCCTGCTGGTCGGCCTGACGCTGGCGTTCATGATGGTCATCGTCACGCTCAGTCCATTCTCGGCATTCGCCGTGGCGCAGAGCGGATCGGGTGCGGTCGTGGGACTGACGGTGCTGATCGCGTTGCTCGTGTGTCTGATTCCGACCACCATCGGTGGCCTGCTCTCGGCCATCGGCGTCGCCGGCATGAGCCGCATGATGCAGGCGAACGTGATCGCCACTTCGGGCCGTGCCGTGGAGGCCGCGGGCGACGTGGACGTGCTGCTGCTCGACAAGACCGGAACGATCACGCTCGGCAACCGCCAGGCGAGCGAATTTCTGCCCGCGCCCGGCATCTCGCCAGCGCAACTGGCCGACGCCGCGCAGATGGCGTCGCTGGCCGACGAGACGCCCGAAGGCCGCAGCGTGGTGGTGCTGGCCAAGGAAAGGCATGGCCTGCGCGAGCGCGAGTTGAGCTCGTTGAACGCGACCTTTGTGCCGTTCACCGCGCAGACGCGCATGAGCGGTGTGGACATGCGCGACGGCACCGGACCGCGTGCGTTGCGCAAGGGCGCGGCCGATGCGGTGCGCAAGCATGTCGAGGCGCTGGGAGGGCAGTTCCCGGCAGGGGTGCAGAAGATCGTTGACGAGGTCTCGCGCCGCGGCAGTACGCCGCTGGTGGTGGCGGACAACGCGCGCGTGCTCGGCGTGATCGAGCTGAAGGACATCGTCAAGCACGGCATCCGCGAGCGCTTTGCGGAGCTGCGCCGCATGGGCATCAAGACGGTGATGATCACCGGCGACAACCCGCTCACCGCAGCGGCGATTGCGGCCGAGGCGGGGGTGGACGATTACCTTGCCGAGGCACGCCCCGAAGACAAGCTGCAGCTCATCCGCTCCCAGCAGGCGGCGGGCCGATTGGTGGCGATGACCGGTGACGGCACCAACGATGCGCCCGCCCTAGCGCAGGCCGACGTGGCCGTCGCGATGAACAGCGGCACGCAGGCGGCCAAGGAGGCGGGCAACATGGTCGATCTGGACAGCAATCCGACCAAGCTCATCGAGGTGGTGGAAACCGGCAAGCAGATGCTGATGACGCGCGGTGCGCTCACCACGTTCAGCGTGGCGAACGACGTGGCCAAGTATTTCGCGATCATCCCCGCCGCGTTCGTGGGCACTTATCCGCAGCTCGCGGCGCTGAACGTGATGGGGCTGCACAGCCCGGAGTCCGCGATCCTGAGCGCCGTGGTTTTCAACGCGCTGATCATCATCGCGCTGATTCCGCTGGCCCTGCGCGGCGTTCCTTACCGAGCCGTGGGCGCCGCCGCGCTGCTGCGCCGAAACCTGCTGATCTACGGCGTGGGTGGATTGATCGTGCCGTTTGTGGGCATCAAGCTGATTGATATGTTTGTCGCTTCCATCGGTCTGGTCTGATCCGGTCGGTGCTACGCTTGTCCGGATATGCCGAACTTATCCAGCACTCATCCTGATGGCGGCGATTCGCGCCCAGACCCCGATGCGCTGGTGGCGCGGCTGCAGCAGGAGCGGGCGAGCGCGCATCGCGGCAAGCTGCGCATCTACTTCGGGTCGAACGCGGGCGTGGGCAAGACCTACGCCATGCTCTCGGCGGCGCAGCGCGAGCGGCAGGCGGGGCGCTCGGTGCTCGTGGGGCTGGTGGAAACGCATGGCCGCTCGGAAACCGCGCAACAGCTGCACAACCTGGAGCTGCTGCCGTTGGCCGAGGTGCCGTATCAGGGAAAGCAGCTCAGGGAGTTCGACATCGATGCGGCGCTCGCGAGGCACCCGGACGTGCTGTTGCTCGACGAACTTGCGCACAGCAATGCGCCGGGCTCGCGCCATCCCAAGCGCTGGATGGATGTGGACGAACTGCTCGATGCGGGCATCGACGTGTGGACCACGCTCAACGTCCAGCATCTGGAGAGCCTGAACGATGTGGTGAGAGGGATCGTCGGCATCAAGGTGCGCGAGACGGTGCCCGATCAGATCTTTGACGATGCCGATGAAGTGGTGATGGTGGACATCTCGCCCGACGAGTTGCTCAGGCGGCTCAAGGAAGGCAAGGTCTACCAGCTTGAACAGGCGGAGCGCGCATCTCAGCATTTTTTCCGGCGCGGCAACCTGCTCGCGTTGCGGGAGCTGGCGCTGCGCCGCACGGCCGACCGTGTGGACGATGACATGCGTGATTACCGGCGCGAGCGTTCCATCGGCAATGTCTGGCCCACGCGAGAGCGGCTCCTGGTGGGGGTGGGCGGACGTGCGGGAGATGACGCGCTGGTGCGACAGGTGGCGCGTTTGGCGCGGCGGCTCGAGGCGGACTGGGTGGTCGTCTACGTGGATGCGCCGCAGCGCCAGCACCGACCGCGCAGCGCCCAGGCCGCCGTGCTCAAGACGCTGGCGCTGGCCGCCAGACTGGGCGCGGAGACGGCCACCATTCCCGGCGCCGATGTAGCCGAGGCGCTGGTCCACTTTGCGCGCGAGCGCAATGCCAGCCATCTGGTGCTGGCGCAGGTGCCGCTTGCCGCGTGGTCTCCCATGCGCTGGTTGGCGCGCAGCATGCCGGATCGCATCGCGCAGCTCGATTCCGGGCTCGACGTGCTGGTGCTTTCGACGCGGGTGCATTCCGAGCCGCCGACGGTGTCGGCCGCAGCTGCGCCCGGCACACGGCGTGCGCCGGTGCGCTGGGCCGCATACGCGGGTGCGACGGCGGCCTGCCTCGCGGGTACGCTGGTGGCGGAGCTGCTGCTGCGGGTTTTCGATCCTGCGAATGTGGTGATGCTGTTTTTGCTCATCGTCGTGCTGTCGGCGCTGCGTTGGGGACGCGGGCCGGGAGCGTGGGCGGCGCTGCTGGCGGTGCTCTGCTTTGATTTCTTCTTCGTGCAGCCGCGCGGCTCGTTCAACATCGCGGACACGCAGTACCTGTTCACCTTCGCGCTGATGCTCGGCGTGGCGCTGGTCTGCGGCCAACTGATGGCGCGGCTCAGGCACGAGGCGCAGGTCGCGGCCGAACGCGAGCGCCGCGCCGGTGCGCTCGCGCGTCTGGCGCGTGATCTGTCAGGTGCGCTCACGCAGGAGCGGATTGCGGAGATTGCGCTGGGCACCATGTCGGGCGTGTTCGACGCGAAGGCCGGTCTGCTGCTGCCGGATCTGGATGAAAAGCTCCATGCCGCGCCCGGCAGCGCGAGCAGCATGGACGCGAGCCTCGCGCGTTGGGCGATGGAGCACGGGCAGATGGCCGGGCGCGGAACGGACACGCTCGCGGCCGCGAATGCGCTCTATGTGCCATTGCTTGCACCTGTGCGCGGGCGCGGCGTGCTGGTGCTGGAGCTGCGCTCGCCAGAGCGCCTAGAAGTGCCCGAAGAGCAGCGCCTGCTGCAGGCCTGCGCGAGCCAGATCGCGCTGGCGCTCGAGCGGGTGCACTTCGTCGAGATCGCGCAGCACACGCAGGTCGCGATGGAAGGCGAGCGCATGCGCAACACGCTGCTGTCCGCCGTGTCGCACGATCTGCGCACGCCGCTTACCTCGATTCTTGGCGCGGCCGACGTCGCGCAGCGCCATGCAAGTTCCGGCGTCACCTTCGACATGGTGCGGCAGATCCAGCGGCAGGCCGTGTCGATGCAGCAGCTCGTCGACAACCTGCTCGCGATGGCGCGGATGCAGCAGGGCGGTGTGCACCTCAAGCGCGAATGGTGGCCGGTGGAGGATGTGATCGGCAGCGCGCTGCATCAGTTGCGGGATCGGCTGGTGGAGCATCCTGTCAGGACGGAGCTCGAGCCCGGCATGCCGATGGTGCGGCTCGATGCGGTGCTGATGGAGCGGGTGCTGGTGAATCTGGTGGACAACGCGATCAAGTACACGCCGGTCGGAACGCCGATCCGCGTGTGGGCGCGCACCGGCGCATCGCAGTTGCTGCTCAGCGTGGAGGATGGCGGCCCGGGGCTGCCTGCGCACATGAATCCGCAGGAGGTCTTCGAGCCCTTCACGCGCGGCGCGCCGGAGTCGTCGGTGTCGGGCATTGGTCTCGGGCTCACGCTTGCGCAGCGCATCGTGCAGGCGCATGGCGGAGACATCGATGTGGAGCCCGCCGTGCCCGGCCCGGGCATGGCGTTCACCGTCCGCATCCCGCTCGAGGTGCCGCCCGCGATGGACGACATGCCCCTCGCACCATAATTCCAAGTTGGCCGTTTTGCTTATTTCAGATCCGCACAGCCCACTACCATGAACCAAGCCACGCCCCGCATCCTGCTCGTCGAAGACGATTCGGGCATTCGCCGCTTCGTGCGGCTGGCGCTCGAGGACGAGGGCTGGCAGGTGTTCGAGGCCGAGACCGCCAGGCGCGGACTGATCGAGGCGGCCAGTCGGCAGCCCGACGTGGTGGTGCTCGATCTGGGCCTGCCCGATGCGGATGGCAAGAGTGTGATCACCGAGCTGCGTTCATGGTCCGCCGTGCCGGTGCTGGTGTTGTCCGCACGCGAGCGCGAGGAAGAGAAAGTGGCCGCGCTTGATGCGGGCGCGGACGACTATCTGACCAAGCCGTTCGGCGTGCCCGAGCTGATGGCGCGACTGCGCGTGCTGCTGCGCCGCGCGCAGCAGATGGCGACGGGCAAGGGCGGCGCGCCCACGAGCCGCACGCAGTTCGGCGACGTGCAGGTCGATCTCGCGACGCACGAGGTGACGCGCGCGGGCGAAGCGGTGCATCTCACGCCCATCGAGTTCCGTCTGCTCACCGCGCTGATCGGCGGGCAGGGCAAGGTGCTCACGCATCGCCAGTTGCTGCTGCAGGTCTGGGGGCCTGAATACCTCGATCGTGCGCACTATTTGCGGGTGCACATGGCCAATCTGCGCCAGAAGATCGAGCACGACCCGGCCCAGCCGCAGCATCTGATCACCGAGCTGCAAGTGGGTTATCGGCTCGTGGGGTTGGGGCACTGACGCGCTGCATTCCCGTATAATCCGCGTTTTCCGAGGAGCGTTGCAGCGCCAGTCAGGCGTGAGGCTCGGATCAACACATTGGCAACGACGCTCGCCCACGCTTTCTGTGCGGTGAGACGCAATCTCCTTTTTTGCTCCCCCAGAACGTGGTTTTTGAAATTCTCGAGTGGAGAAAGCAAACCATGGACACCAAGACACAAGACCGCGCGATTGCGGACATTTCGCTGGCTGACTGGGGCCGCAAGGAAATCAAGATCGCCGAAACCGAAATGCCCGGCCTGATGGCCATTCGCGAAGAGTTCGCCAAGGCGCAGCCGCTGAAGGGCGCGCGCATCACCGGTTCGCTGCACATGACCATTCAAACAGCTGTGCTGATCGAAACGCTGAAGGCTCTGGGCGCTGACGTGCGCTGGGCTTCCTGCAATATTTTCTCCACACAGGATCACGCCGCTGCAGCGATTGCCGCCACTGGCACGCCCGTGTTCGCCATCAAGGGCGAGTCGCTGGAAGACTACTGGGAATACACCCACGCGATCTTCGAATTCGGCCTCGCCAACACCGAAAGCGAAGGCCCGAACATGATTCTGGATGACGGCGGCGATGCCACCATGCTGATGCATCTGGGCAAGAAGGCCGAGAAGGATCAATCCGTGCTGGCCAACCCCACGAGCGAAGAAGAGCGCATCGTGTTCGCCGCGATCAAGGCCAAGCTCGCGCAAGACCCCACCTGGTACAGCCGCAAGAGCGCCAAGATCATGGGCGTGACGGAAGAAACCACCACCGGCGTGCACCGCCTGAACGAGATGTCCGCCAAGGGCACGCTGCTGTTCCGCGCAATCAACGTGAATGACTCGGTGACCAAGTCCAAGTTCGACAACCTCTACGGTTGCCGCGAATCGCTGGTGGACGGCATCAAGCGCGCTACTGACGTGATGATCGCTGGCAAGGTCGCTTGCGTGGCAGGTTACGGCGACGTGGGCAAGGGCTCGGCGCAGGCTCTGCGCGCGCTGTCCGCGCAAGTGTGGGTGACGGAGATCGACCCGATCAACGCCCTGCAAGCCGCGATGGAAGGTTACAAGGTCGTGACGATGGAATACGCCGCCGACAAGGCCGACATCTTCGTGACCACCACCGGCAACAAGGACATCATCCGCCACGAACACATGGCTGCGATGAAGGACCAGGCCATCGTCTGCAACATCGGTCACTTCGACAACGAAATCGACGTCGCTTCGATCGAGAAGTACCAGTGGGAAGAAGTGAAGCCGCAAGTCGACCAGATCACTTTCCCCGACGGCAAGAAGATCACGCTGCTGGCCAAGGGCCGTTTGGTGAATCTGGGCTGCGCTACCGGCCACCCCAGCTTCGTGATGTCGTCTTCGTTCGCAAACCAGACCATCGCGCAGATCGAACTGTTCACCAAGCCTGATGCTTACGAAGTTGGCAAGGTGTATGTGCTGCCGAAGATCCTCGACGAAAAGGTGGCCCGTCTGCACCTGAAGAAGGTCGGCGCGATGCTGACCGAGCTGACCGACGATCAGGCTGCCTACATCGGCGTGGCGAAGACTGGCCCCTACAAGCCAGACACATACCGTTATTGATCGATGGTGGGGTGGTCACTCGTTTGGGGGCCACCCATACAGTCCTTCATGCGTCGTTGCGAAGCCTTGTCTACCCACTGGGTATGTCTGCGGCTTCGGCGCCTGGCCTGAAGGGCTGTCTTGGCGGCTGCGATGGGTTCGTGTGCTCTGAACTCTTCGCATGCCGTGGCTGCGCTCTTGTGAGCGCAGAAGACAAATCGCTGTGATTTTGGAGGCGCCATGCGCGCAGATGTTTACCTCGTAGAAAAAGGCCATGCCACCACGCGTTCGCAGGCCCAGCGCTTGATCGCAGCCGGTGTCGAGTGGCGCCTGGCACCTGGGCTGCCCTGGAACAAGGTGGCCAAGAATGGCGACGATATTCCAGAGATGGCCGAGGTGCAGTTGCTGGATGCGGCGGAGGCCAAGTACATCTCGCGCGGCGGTCTCAAGCTCGAAGGCGCGCTGACGGCCACGGGCCTCAAGGTCGCGGGCCTGCGCTGTCTCGATGTGGGGCAGAGCACGGGCGGCTTCACCGATTGCCTGCTGCAGCAGGGCGCCGTGCAGGTCATCGGCGTGGACGTGGGCCATGCGCAGCTGCATGAACGTCTGCGCAGCGATGCGCGCGTGGTCTGCGTCGAGGGGCTGAATGCACGCTCGATGACGGCGGACTCGTTGCGCGATGCATGCGAGGACGCGCTCAGCGAGATCGTTGAGGAAGAAGAAGACAACGACACGCAGCCGAGCGCGCCCTATGCATGGATGCGCAATGGCGGGCTGGTCGATGACGACTATGACGACAGCGACGATGCCAAGGAACAGGACATCGAGGACTTCAAGGCCGAGCGCGCCGCAAAGGCCAAGGCGAAGGTCGACGGTTCGATGCCGGTGCAGCGCAAGCGCCGGGAAGGCTTGGATAACGTGGACATCACGCCCGAGTTTGATTTCATCACGGGCGACGTGTCGTTCATCTCGCTCACGCTGATTCTTCCCGCTCTGGTGCCGCTGCTCAAGGCCAAGGGCCAGCTGCTCATGCTCGTCAAGCCGCAGTTCGAGCTGCAGCCCGGCCAGGTCGGCAAGGGCGGCATCGTGCGCGATCCGGCGCTGTATGGCGAGGTGGAGCAGCGCATCCGCGATTGCTGCCAGACCGTGGGTCTCAAGGTCGAGAAGTGGATGGACAGCGCCATCGAGGGTGGCGACGGCAATCGCGAGTTTTTTGTTTTGGCAAGGAGAGGGAAATGAGTCAGGAACAAGTACGGAACAGGCTGCCGGTCAGCTTTGAATTCTTTCCCCCCAAGACCCCCGAAGGTGCGCAGAAGCTGCGCGGCGTGCGTGCGCAACTCTATGAGCGCAAGCCCGAGTTCTGCTCGGTGACCTATGGCGCCGGGGGCTCCACGCAGGAAGGCACCTTCAACGCGGTCAAGGAAATCCTGGCCGAGGGCGTGGATGCGGCTTCGCACTTCTCGTGCATCGGCGCGACGCGCGACAGCGTGCGCGAGCAGCTTGCGCTGCTCAAGGTGATGGGCGTGCGCCGCCTCGTGGCGCTGCGCGGCGACCTGCCAAGTGGCTACGGCATCGGCGGCGAGTTCCACTACGCCAGCGATCTGGTGTCCTTCATCCGTGAAGAGACCGGCGACTACTTTCACATCGAGGTGGCGGCCTACCCGGAAGTGCATCCGCAGGCGCGTTCTGCCGAAGCCGATCTGAACGCCTACGCCACCAAGGTGAAGGCGGGCGCGGACTCGGCGATCACGCAGTATTTCTTCAACGCCGATGCGTATTTCCGCTTCGTCGATGACACCCGCAAGCTTGGCGTCGATGTGCCGGTCGTGCCGGGCATCATGCCGATCCTGGGCGCGTCGCAGCTCATGCGGTTCTCGGATGCCTGCGGCGCCGAGATTCCGCGCTGGATTCGTCTGCGCCTGCAGGGCTATGGCGATGATGTGGAGAGCATCCGTGCGTTTGGTCTGGATGTGATCGCGAACCTTTGCGAGCAGCTGATCAAGGGTGGCGTGCCGAGCATCCACTTCTACACGATGAACCAGAGCGCAGCGACGCTCGAGATCTGCAAGCGCATCGGCATATAAGCAGACTTGATGCGCTGACGCAAACTCCACGCCGAGGGCTGCGGCGTGGAGGTCTGGCGGGGTGACAATTCCTTTCGTTTTTCACTCCGCGCAAGACCTGCAAGCGAGTGGCAAGAGCCGACTCCAGCCGTAACCGAATCATCACAATCTTCGGTACGGAGCGCCCGTTTTTCAGAGGGGGAAAGCGTGCGCGGGGAACTTCGGGCGGCTCAGAAGGCTCGATCTCAGGATGTATGTAAAGTTAGACCAAGCGCAAAGACTCATCGTATGCTTGCAGGCGAGGACGCCCGCTGAACCTATCCAACTTCCATCCAGTTTCCATCCATTTCCCGGGCGATGTGAATGAACAGCGTCAACCGGAAAGACATCCCACTGATCATCGCGACCACCGCGCGCGCACCGCTCCACCGCTTCATCAAGGCGGGCGGCAGCCTGTTGCTGGGCGTGTTGCTCGCGGGCTGTGCGGTGCAGCCGACGGCAGTCGCCCCCTCCGACACGACGCCTGACTCGACGGTCCATGCCAAGGCGGATGCGGCGGTGCCTTCGCCGGTCGCTCCCGCAGAGACCGTGGCTCCCACGGTGACGCTGCGGCCACGCTGGTCCGAGCGAACATGGAGCGGGCCACCCGCTGCGGTGGAGGTCAACAAGGGCAGCGTGACGCCCTATCCCGGCGAGCCCGAAAGCGGCGAAGGCGTGACAGCCTATGGCGCTGGCCTGCGCCCGCCCGTGGACCGCAGTGCTTCGAAGCCGCGTGACGAAGATGACGATGGCGATGTGGATGACGTCGACACCTCCATCCCGGGCGTGCTGATCGACAAGGGACTGGCGTCCTGGTACGGCGGTCAGTTCCATGGCCGGCTCACGGCCAACGGCGAGCGCTTTGACCGCGAGGACATGACGGCCGCGCATCGTACGCTGCCCTTCGGCTCCAAGCTGTGCGTGCGCAACATTTCCACCGGCAAGACGGTGATGGTGCGCGTCAACGACCGTGGCCCGTTCGCGCCGGGTCGGGTGATCGACCTGAGCCAGGGCGCGGCGCGGGAGTTGGGAATTCAGGGGCTCGGCATCAAGCAGGTGGAGCTGTGGAAGCTGCACAAGGGCAGCGATTCCTGCCCCGACGCATTGCTGACCGCCGAGGAGCGCAGCGAACGCGGTGGGCGGAAAGTCGTCTCGCGCATGCCGCTGGCCGAGGTCAGCGCGTCGGCGAAGGTGTCTGCGCGATCGGCGAACAAGTCGTCGGGCCGCACTGCACAAAAACACCCACATCAGGCCGCGGGCAAGGCGTCGGGCAAATCGACGGCACGCAAGCGCTGACGCGCTCGCCGGTCACGCTCCCGACTTGCTCTCGAATCGCTCCGGAGTCAGCCGCCCGACTCGAGCGTCTGCGTCGCGTTGCGGTCTTGGGCGAGCAGCTCGACCATCTGCGGCAGCGCCTTCTGCATCTCGGCCTTGAGGGTGAACGGCGGGTTGATCACGAACATGCCGCTGGCGGGCAGGCCGGGGCGCTTCTCGCCCATGGCGACGCCGCTGAGCTTGCTGGACTTGACGGTCAGCGTGGCGTGCAGCCAGGACTTGCCGGCCTTGACGGCCATGGTCTTCAGGCGACGCGGCAGATCATGCGCCTCGGGGCGCGGAATGATCGGATACCAGACGGCGTAAACACCCGTCGGGAAGCGCTTGAGCGAATCATCCACCATGTCGAGCACGCGGCCGTAGTCGGTCTTGAGCTCGTAGCTTGGATCGCACAGCACCAGTGCGCGCTTGGCCGGTGGTGGCAGGAATTTCTTGATGCCCTCGAAGCCGTCTTCCTGCAGCACCGCGATCGCGCGGCCCGCTTCAAGCTGGGCCACGTTGGCCTTGAGCGTGCGGGTGTCGGTGGGGTGCAGCTCGAACAGCTTGAGGCGGTCGCGATCCCGCTCGCTCATCAGGTGCTGCGCGATGAAGGGCGATCCGGGGTAGACCTTGTGCGAGTTGCCGTTGTTGAACGACTGGATCACGTCCACATAGGCCTGAAGGGCGGGGGTGAGATCCTTGGCGTCGAAGAGGCGCTGCACGCCGTCGACGGCTTCGCCGCTGGTCTCGGAAAACTCACTGTCCAGTCGATACAGCCCGGCTCCGGCGTGCGTGTCGAGCACGGTCAGAGCGGTCTCTTTTTGCGTGAGATATTGCAGGATGCTGATCAGCACCGTGTGCTTGAGCACATCGGCGTGGTTTCCTGCGTGAAAGGCGTGTCGATAACTGAACATCGCTGGAGTTTACGTCCCAGTGGGAAGGTGCACGTCTTGCGTCATGAAAAACCGTTGAAATAGGCCGGCGGGCCGGTTCGTTGCAAAATGTGTGGTTTCCGTCACGAAAACACGGTTTCTACCGGAGTATGGTTTTTGCAACCTCGGATGAAAATTCGCCGTTTGTGTCGGCATGAATGCCCTCTGTCCGGCAAACATGCTCTAACCTCTGATACTCGAATATTCTTGACAACGCGTCACCCCACCTGATTGTCCATGTCCGAAATTCCCGGCTCCCGTCTTCCAAGCACCGTCGACCATGTCGATGCACTGCCCGTGGGTGTGCGCCTCGGGGAGTTCGAGATCGTGGGGCTGCTCGGCGTGGGCGGGTTCGGGATGGTGTACCAGGCATTCGACCATTCCCTGCTGCGCTTCGTCGCCATCAAGGAATACATGCCGACGTCGCTGGCCGCGCGCGCCAACGGGCGCACGCTGTGGGTACGTTCCTCGTCGGACGAGCCGTCGTTTCAGGCCGGTCTGGCCTCCTTCGTCGACGAGGCGCGGCTGCTCGCGCAGTTCGATCATCCCTCGCTCGTGAAGGTCTTCCGCTTCTGGGAGGCCAACCAGACCGCCTACATGGTGATGCCGCTGTATGCCGGCATGACGCTCAAGCAGGCCCGCACGCACATGCGCACGCCGCCGTCGGAGGAGTGGCTGCGCAAGGTGATCTGGTCGGTCTGCAACGGGCTGCGCGTGCTGCACGAGGGCAAGACGCTGCACCGCGACATCTCGCCGGACAACATTTTTCTGCAGGACAACGGCCCGCCGGTGCTGCTCGATCTGGGTGCCGCGCGCTTCGCCATCGAAGACCGCGACCAGAAGCACACCGCCGTGCTCAAGGTGAATTACGCTCCCATCGAGCAATATGCCGATGCGGACAGCGACCTCAAGCCCGGCCCGTGGAGCGACATCTATTCACTGGCCGCCGTGATCTACGGCGTGATCTGCAACGACGTTCCCTTGCCCTCGACGCTGCGCTCCATCCGCGACCGCATGGTTCCGTTTGGCCGCGTCGCGCGCACGGTGCGCAAGCAGTTCGGCATTGAGTATTCGCCAGCGTTCGTGGAAACGATCACCAAGGCGCTGTCGCTGCAGCCGCGTGACCGTCAGTGGACGGTGGACGCCTTCCTCGAGCAGATGGGGCTGACCACGGCACCGGCCCATCTGGACAAATTCGACTTCCGCGCCGACCTCGGCGAAAACTGGATCGACCCCAAGGCGCAGGTTCGCAATGACGCGTCGATTCTGGAGGGCCTTGCCGACTCCGCAGAGCCGGCGGCCTCCCAGCCTGCCGACGCCGCGCACGGCGCCAAAGACTCGGCCAAGGACTCAGCCAATGGGGGCCGCCGCAATACCGACCACCTGGTCACGGTGCTGCATGTGCCCGGATCGGGCAAGCCGGAACCCGCGCACAGATCGCGCGACGAGGCGCCGGAGACCGAGTTCCAGGACACCGTCGTCCGTGCGATGGATGACTTTCAGGACTCGGTGGCCGAGCCATTCAATCCGTTTCAGCCCACGAAGATCGTCGATCCGAACGGCAAACCGCCTCTGGCTGCCGCCGCTTCCAAGGCCCGCAACGGCACTTCAGCCAAGAACGGGAAATCCAAGTCCCCGTCCAGCCGGCGGCAGGCGGCCGTTGGCCGCACCGGCGGAGCGCGCCGCGCCTTGATGCTGTCCGCCGCCCTCGCGGTGCTGGTGGGTGGAGCGGCGGCTTGGTATTTGATGACGCAGACGGCCCCGGTGCAGCAGGCGGTGGCGCAGCAGTCCGTGGTGATTCCGACGCCCGAAGAGGACATCATCACCGAGCTGGCGGAGCCACCGGAGCAGGCATCCTCGGCGGCCAGTGAGGCGACCCACCTGGCGTTGGCCGCCGCGAGCGAAAGCGCGGCGGCTGCTTCGGCGATGCCGGTGGCAGTGGCAGTGGTCAAGGAGCAAAAGCCCAAGGTCGCTCCGGTGAAGAAGCCGGTGGAAGCGGTGGTGCATGAGCCCGCCCCGGCGGCGCCCGCTCCGGCACCCGCGCCCGTTCAGGTGGCGGCCGCCTCGCAGGCCGCTCCCGTCAAGCGCGTGAATCCGGAAGATGCTTGCTCGGGTGCTGGATTCCTTGCCAAGCCCATGTGCGTGCACAACCAGTGCCAGCAACCGGGCATGGAGAGCCATCCCGTCTGCGTGGAGAGCCGACGCAAGCGCGAGGAAGAGCGCCGCCAGCGGCAGATGTACAGCCAGTGAGCTTTCGCGCGGCCGCAGCCAGGCCGTTGTTTTGCCGCGTCGTTGCACGCCGCTTGCGCACCATGGCGCCAAATTTGTATAATGGTTGGCTTTGCAGCGATTCATAGGTCCCGCGGCAAAGGGTTCTGAAGTCGCGCCGAGAGGCTGGACTCCAGGGCGATACCACCTAAGAGGCTTCCATCAGAGTTGCACCGACCGTGGAAAAGGACCACCCAAACCACTTCTCCATTGAAAAGAGAAACTCATGACTACTACTTTCAGCGCAAAGCCCGCTGAGGTCGTGCACGAGTGGTTTGTGATTGACGCCACCGATAAGGTGCTCGGACGGGTAGCCAGCGAAGTTGCCCTCCGTCTGCGCGGCAAGCACAAGGCCATTTACACGCCTCACGTTGATACCGGCGACTACATCGTCATCATCAACGCATCCAAGCTCAAGGTTACCGGCACCAAGTCGCTCGACAAGGTGTACTACCGTCACTCGGGCTTCCCAGGCGGCATCACTGCCACCAACTTCCGTGACCTGCAAGCCAAGCATCCTGGCCGCGCGCTCGAGAAGGCCGTCAAGGGCATGCTGCCCAAGGGTCCTCTGGGCTACGCCATGATCAAGAAGCTCAAGGTGTATGGCGGCGAAGAGCATCCTCACACCGCACAACAGCCTAAAGTGCTGGCCATCTAAGGAGCCTTGAATGATTGGTGAATGGAACAATGGCACCGGCCGTCGCAAGTCCAGCGTCGCCCGCGTGTTTCTGAAGAAGGGTTCCGGCAAGATCACTGTGAATGGCAAAGACATTCAGCAGTTCTTCGGCCGTCAAACCTCCATCATGATCGCTAAGCAGCCTCTGGTGCTCACCGACAATGTCGAGTCTTTCGACATTCAAGTGAACGTGCACGGTGGTGGCGAATCCGGTCAGGCCGGCGCTACACGTCACGGCATCACCCGCGCGCTGATCGACTATGACGCGTCGCTGAAGCCTGTGCTGAGCCAAGCTGGCTTTGTCACACGTGATGCACGTGAAGTCGAGCGTAAGAAGGTCGGTCTGCACTCCGCACGCCGCGCCAAGCAGTTCTCCAAGCGTTGATCGCTTGTTGTTGTCGGGCCTTGGTTCGACAGCTGCTTTCACAAAAAACCGCCTTCGGGCGGTTTTTTGTTGGCTGTCTTTTGCCGAAGCCTTCGGCTTCGACTGGCTGGTCGTTTTGAGGCGGTGAGATAGCCCCTCATGCGTCGTTGCTCGCCCTTGCCGTACGAGAGTACTGTCAGCGGGCGAGACGCCTAGCCTAGGGGGCTATCTCACCGTTGTGTGGGCGGGGTGGGCTCTCGCTGCGCTTCGTTGATCGGTCGGCCTGCGGCGCTGTGCGTTGTTGCCGATTTCCGTTTTCATTTCAATGCCCACAACGGGTTTGGCGTCAAACCACATTTCCGATGCATTTACTCGCCCATTGCAGTAGCATCTCCCCTATATATTGCTATACGAGGGTCTCATTCCATGAGCGCAGTTGCAGAAAACATCACCACGACCGAAATGCCCGCACCGATCGTCTTCACCGACAGCGCCGCTGCCAAGGTGGCGGATCTGATCGCCGAGGAGGGCAATCCGGACCTGAAGCTTCGCGTGTTCGTGCAGGGCGGCGGTTGCTCGGGTTTCCAATACGGTTTCACGTTTGACGAAATCACCAACGAAGACGACACCACCATGACCAAGAATGGCGTGTCGCTGTTGATCGACGCGATGAGCTACCAGTATCTGCTGGGCGCGGAAATCGATTACAAGGAAGATCTGCAGGGCGCGCAGTTCGTGATCAAGAATCCGAACGCGACGACGACCTGCGGTTGCGGATCGAGCTTCTCGGTGTAATCGTCGCATCGGGCTCCGGCCTGAACGCGAAAGCCGCCCTTCGAGGCGGCTTTGTTTTTTCTGGAAAGCGCCTTGTAGCCGCTTTGCCTCAGGCGGGGTAGATCGCGCCGAGCACGCGCGGGCCGCGTGCGCCGGTGACCGATGCGAGGTTGCCGCTCTGGCCCAGCAGGCACTGGCGCGCGAGCCACGCGAAGGCGGCGGCTTCGACCTGCTGGGGGTCGATGCCATGCGCGGCCGAGGATTGCACCGTCACGCCGGGCAGGTGGGCCTGCAGGCGCTGCATGAGGTGCTGGTTGAGCGCTCCGCCGCCGCAGACGATGAGCTCACGGGCATCGGGGGCGAGGCGCTTGAGGTCATCGGCGCAGGAGATGGCGGTCAGCTCGGCGAGCGTGGCCTGCACGTCCTGCGAGTCGATGTCCGGGTGTTTGGCGAGGCGTTGCTTCAGCCAGTCGGGATTGAACAGGTCGCGCCCGGTGCTTTTGGGCGGGTTCTGGGCGAAATAGGGTTCCTGCAGCAGTGCGCCAAGCAGCGGGCCGACGATCTTGCCCTGAGCGGCCCAGGTGCCATTGGCGTCGTACCACTTGCCGGTGTGCTGGTGGCACCAATAGTCCATGAGCGCGTTGGCGGGGCCGCAGTCAAAGCCGAGCACGCTGCCATCCGCCCGCAGCACGCTCAGATTGGCGATGCCGCCAAGGTTGAGCACGGCCACGGTTTCTCCCGCGCGGCCGAATACGCCCACATGGAAGGCGGGCACGAGCGGCGCGCCCTGGCCACCGGCGGCCACGTCGCGCGATCTGAAATCCGCCACGACCGTGCTGCCGCTGAGCTCGGCCAGCAAGGCGGGATTGTTGAGCTGCAGGGTGTAGCCGTTGTGATCGAATTCCTGCGGGCGGTGGCGCACGGTCTGGCCATGCGCGCCGATGCCGGTGATGTCGCCGGCCTTCAGGCCACCTTGCTTGAGGAGATCGCGCACCACCTGTGCATAGACACGCACCAGACCGTTGGCCGCGAGGGCTGCGCGATGCAGTTCGTTGGCGCCGCTGGTGTTGAGCGCCAGCAGCTCGGTGCGCAGATCGTCCGGAAACGGGCTGGAGGCGTGATGCCTCAGTTGGGGCTTGCCATTGCCTGAGAAGGCCACCAGCACGCCATCCACGCCGTCCAGCGAGGTGCCGGACATCAGGCCTATGAACAGGCTTGGCTTGTCGTCGCGGTCAGTCGTCATCTGCGTCCTTGCACGTCGACAGGGGATCGGGTGATGATCAGTCGGCGCGCGCCGTCGTCTGCAGGGCTGCCGAGGACAGCTGGATGCGCATGTTTTCAGCCAGACGTTCGAACGCGGGGCGCGAAGCCTTGGAGATGGGGCGCGATGCGTCGCTGGCCAAAGCCGTGGCCATCGGGTCACGCTGCTCGCCGTTCACCCGCAGTTCGTAGTGAAGGTGCGGGCCGGTGGCCCAGCCGGTGGAGCCTACGGCGCCGATCTTCTGGCCCTGCTCGACCGATTGGCCCTGCTTGACGTCGACGGAGCTCAGGTGGGCATAGACCGTTTCCTGATTGCCGGAGTGCTTGATGTAGACGACGTTGCCGTAGCCGTTCTGAACGCCTGCGAAGCTCACCACGCCGTCACCCACGGTGCGCACCGTGGTGCCGGTGGGGGCGGCCAGATCCGTGCCGTTGTGGGCGCGCCAGGTTCTGAGAATCGGGTGCATGCGCATCGAGAACGCGCTGCTGATGCGGGTGAACTCCACGGGAGAGGTCAGGAACGCACGCTGCATGCTGTCGCCGTTGAGCGTGAAATACGCGCCCTTGGAACGACCGGGTTCCTGATACCAGACGGCGTCAAAGGTCTTGCCGTTGTTGTGGAACTCGGCGCTCAGCACGCGACCGGCGCGCAGGGGCTCGCCGTCGGCTTCCAGCGTTTCGTAGACGACCGAGAAGCGGTCATCCTTGCGCAGGGAGCGGTGGAAGTCGATGTTGTTGGAGAAGACGTCGGCGAGCTGCACGGCCACCGAGTCGGGAATGTTGGAGGCGTCGGTCGCCGCGAACAGCGAATTGCGGATGATGCCGCCCGCAAAGCGGCTGCCCACGGTCAGAGGTGCGGTTTCGATGTTGGCGGAGAACTTGCCGTCGCCGGTGGTCTTGATCACCAGGCGCTTGAAGCTGCCGCTTTCGTCAGGCGCCCAGCGGGCGGTGAGCTGCGTGAGGCGGTGATCGTCGGTGGTCTCGGCCGTGACCGAGCGGCCGGCGCGGCCCAGCAGGTTCTGGCGGACGAGGTCGTTGGTGCGCAGGAAGGAGGCTGCGGCCGGATCGGCCACGCCCATGCGCTGCAGCAGGCTCTCGGCACTGTCGCTGCTGCGGGTGGTGTCGGATCGGTAGAGCGAGTAGCTCGGAATGTCCACCAGCGCCGACAGCGGCTGGTCTTCGGCCAGCGAGGTGGCCGCGTGCGTGATCGTGCGGATCGGCAGATCGGAGGCGTCAGGCCCCAGATTGGCCACGGCGAAGGCGCCGCCGCCACCGGTCAGAAGAACGGCCGCCACGGCAGCCGCAATGCGCTTCGGATGGTTCTGGGCTATTAGAACTAGGCGCTCGGCCAAGGCCGTGTACGCGGTGGTTAAACCATGCTTCAAAAGTCGTACCCCTGAGCTTTTGGCGTATATCCGTACACGGGCCAGCTGAAAGTGTCAGGCAGGGGCGTGCGGGTGGATATCGCAGTATTCTGGTGCGCAGTTACAAGGAGGAAGGCACCTGTCATAAGACGAGCCTACTAGAATCCTTCACCGCATCGAAGTGCAGAAGTATAACGACCATGTCTGACCAGACACCCCTAAAAACCCTTATGAATCATTCAGCTGTTACAACATACCCGGTCACTGACAGTGTCAGACAGGCGCTCGAAATCACGCTGCGCGGGGTGGACGAATTGCTTCCCAAGGAGGACTGGACCCAGAAACTGGCGCGTTCCGAAGCGACCGGCAAGCCGCTGCGCATCAAGCTCGGGCTGGACCCCACGGCGCCCGATATCCACATTGGCCATACGGTCGTTCTGAACAAGATGCGCCAGCTC
This sequence comes from Diaphorobacter caeni, assembly GCF_015354245.1. Taxonomy (GTDB): domain Bacteria; phylum Pseudomonadota; class Gammaproteobacteria; order Burkholderiales; family Burkholderiaceae_C; genus Diaphorobacter_A; species Diaphorobacter_A caeni. The sequence continues at coordinate 640,412 of NZ_JADKYZ010000002.1, read as the reverse complement.
CAGGATCTTGGCCACACCGTGATCTTCCTGATCGGCGACTTCACCACGCTGATCGGTGACCCCTCCGGCCGCAACACCACCCGCCCGCCGCTGACGGCCGAGCAGATCAAGGTGAACGCCGAGACCTACCGCGATCAGGCCTACAAGATCCTCGACCCGAACAGGACCGAGCTGCGCTACAACAGCGAATGGTGCGACCAGCTCGGTGCGCGCGGCATGATCCAGCTGTCGGCCAAGTACACGGTGGCCCGCATGATGGAGCGCAACGACTTCCACCAGCGCTTCACGGACGGCAGCTCGATCAGCCTGCACGAGTTCCTCTACCCGCTGCTGCAGGGCTATGACTCGGTGGCGCTCAAGTCCGATCTGGAGCTTGGCGGCACGGACCAGAAGTTCAATCTGCTGATGGGTCGCCACCTGCAGGCGGAATATGGTCAGGAATCGCAGTGCGTGCTCACTATGCCGCTGCTTGTTGGGTTGGACGGCGAGAACAAGATGTCCAAGTCCAAGAACAACTACATCGGCATCACCGAGGACGCCAACACCATGTTCGCCAAGGTGCTGTCGATCTCGGACGATCTGATGTGGGACTGGTACACGCTGCTGTCCTTCATGAGCCTGTCGGAAATCGCCGCGCTCAAGCTCGAGATCGAGGGCGGGCGCAATCCCAAGGATGCCAAGGTGCTGCTGGCCAAGGAGATCACCGCGCGCTTTCACAGCGGTGCGGCGGCCGAGGCGGCCGAGCAGGACTTCATCAACCGCTCCAAGGGCGGCATTCCCGACGACATTCCGGAGGTGCAGCTGTCGGGCGCGCCGCTGGGCATCGGTGCCTTGCTCAAGCAGGCCAATCTGGCCCCATCTGGCAGCGAGGCCAACCGCCTGATCGACGGCGGCGGTGTGCGCATTGACGGCACGGTGATCAGCGACAAGGGCCTGAAGGTCGAGGCCGGCACCTTTGTGCTGCAGGTCGGCAAGCGCAAGTTCGCGCGCGTGACGCTCTACTGAGAAATGCCCACTGAGGCGCTTCGCGGCGGCCGCGAAGCGTCATGGGGAGCGGACCCCCACTTCCCTCGCTTATCTTCATGGCTCCCCGAGGCTCAACCGGGGACCGCATCGGCGGCTGCTTCGCTTGCAAGTGCCGCCTTCATGAAAGGCAGATAGGCGCGATCCACCACGCAGATGTGGTGGGTCAGCCAGTTCTTGAGCAGCTCGAGCGCCTCGGGCCCGACGGTGTCGCCGTCTTCGAAACGGGTCAGCAGGTCCATGATCCGGCCGGTGAAGACGCCGTGCTCCGCCTCGTGGGCTTCTTCATGGGAGTATTGATACTTGCGGAACAGCACTTCTTCCATGATGAAGTGGTTGTGCGTGTAGTCCACCAGCGATTCCAGAATCTGCCCTATGGCCGCACTGTGCGGTCCGACATCGCGGATTTCGTCATGCATCGCGTTCGCCAGATCGACCAGCACGCGGTGCTGCGTGTCGATCTCGACGAGTCCAAGTTCCAGTTCCGCGCTCCAGGGCATCAAGGTCATCCGCATCCTCCTGCTGTGAGGGTAAAGCGGACCAGAATGCCATCTAATTGTTAAATTTGTGAGTAGGTGTTTCTGCAATCTGGAGTCATGTTTGACCGGCGATTGATTCAACGCAAATCCATTGATGGATAAGCCGCATTCTTGGCCGAATGAGGCTTGCGCTTTCTCAAAGGGCTTGCAACGGGGGCAAGACTCAGTGCAGATCGTCGAGCAGGTCGGTATCGGGAATCTCGCCGATGGCTTCGCGCGTGGTCTGCGCCTGCAGTTGCAGCCAAGCGCAGAACGCCTGCACCTCCGGGCGCTGGGAGCTGCGCGGTCCGACGATCAGCCAGTAGGCCAGCGGCGAGTCGAGTCGGTGGCCCGGCAGCACCTCCACCAGATCGCCGGTGGCAAGCGCATCCGCAACCAGCGGCATGCGGGCGAGCGCGAGACCCTGACCGGCGAGCGTGGACTGCACGATTTGTTGCGCGTAGTTGAAATACAGCCAGCGAGCGGGTTGCAGGCGCGAGACGCCGTAGACCTCGAACCAGCGCCTCCAGGTGATCCACTCGAAATAGGGCAGCCGGTGGGCGTCGCCCGCCTCGATCAGCGTGAAGCGCGCCACGTCGGCGGGCGTGCGGATCGGCTCCATGCTCTTGAGCAGCCACGGACTGGCCACCACGCAGAGCTGCTCGCCGAACAGCCGCTTTGCTCCGGCCGGTTGGGAGCCCGGCACGCTGGAGCGCAGGGCAAGGTCGACGTCGGAGGTGTCCAGATCGACGATGTTGTCGCTCGCGTCGATGCGGATGTCGATGTCGGGATGGTTGCGCTGGAAATCCTCGAGTTTCGGGATCAGCCACATCGACGCGAAGCTTGCCCAGGTGGTGATCGCCACGTTCTTGCGGCCGGCGCTCTGGCGCACCATGCGCACGGCGGCGTCGAGGCGCTCGAGCGCGGGAGTGAGCGTCTGGAACAGCTGGCCACCGGCCGTCGTCAATTCGACGGCGCGGGTGTGGCGCAGAAAGAGCGGAACGCCCACTTCCTCTTCGAGTGACTGGATCTGCCGGCTCACGGCGGATTGGGTCAGTGCCAGCTCGTCCGCCGCGGCGCGGAAATTCAAATGCCGCGCAACGGCCAGAAACGCCCGCCAGTGGCCCACCGAGACCGGTCGCGTGCGCAGATGTGCAATCGGCGGCGGGGTGGGTGGCCGCGAGGCGGCGGTCGTTGGAGCGGGTCTGTTGGGCTTCATCGTCGTGTGGCGTCGGGATTGATGCGAATTGTGCATCTATCAGCAGAATCCATTTCATTGGACGACGGAAAGCAGTGCGAGTCAAATATTCAGCGTATTCAACGGATTTGACGATTTACAGCAGGCAGAAGGAGCCGGATATGACCACCGCGCATGTTCCCGTCACGCAACAATGGAGTCTTTCCCGGAGCCAGCCCTCCGTTCCCTCCGAACGCGTGGAATTCTTCGAGACGAACATCCTGCGATCGGGCCTTGCCGCGAGCCTGCGCAGCCGCGAGCCGATGCGGCTCAGGCTGCTCGCGAGCAGCGGCCACGCCTGGATCACCCTGACTGCGGTGGGCGCGGAGCGGTCCGAGGACCTGTTTCTCTTTGCGGGGCAGATGCTCGATGTCGCACCGGGCAGGCATCTGGTGCTCGAGCCAGTTGCCGGGCAGGCCGTGCGCTTCGCGTGGGAGCGCCGCACGACGGAGCTCGCGGGCGGCGGATAGGCTGATAATCCGTCTTTTGCTCTTCTGGCGAGCCGCCGACTCGCATCCAACACACATGACAGCGCAACTCGACATCATCATCATGGCCGCGGGCAAGGGCACGCGCATGAAAAGCCGCACTCCCAAGGTTCTGCAACGTCTGGCGGGCAGACCGCTGCTGCAGCACGTGGTGTCGCAGGCGCAGAGCCTCGCACCGCGCCGCGTGGTGGTGGTGACGGGGCACGGCGCCGAGCAGGTCGAAGCCGCGTGCGCCGCATTCCAGCTGCCGATGGCGACGTCGCTCGACATGCAGTTCGTGCGCCAGGAGCCGCAGCTTGGCACCGGCCATGCCGTGCAGCAGGCCGTGCCCAAGCTGCAGGACGATGATGGCGTGGTCGTTGTGCTCTCGGGTGACGTACCGCTCACGCTGGCGCAGACCGTGGCCGATCTGGTCGAAGCGTCCGGCGGAGACAAGCTCGCGCTGCTCTCGGTGCGCGTGCCCGACCCCACCGGCTACGGGCGCATCGTGCGCGACGCGAACGGCGTGGTCCAGCGCATCGTCGAGCACAAGGACGCGAGCGACGCGCAGCGCGCGATCAACGAGATCTACAGCGGCATCATGGCCGCGCCCGCCAGGCACTTGAAGCAATGGCTCGCGCGCCTGGACAACAACAATGCGCAGAAGGAGTACTACCTGACCGACGTGGTCGCGATGGCGGTGGCCGATGGCGTTCCCGTGATCGGTCACTGCATCGACGACCCGCTGCAGGTCGAGGGCGTGAACAGTCCCATGCAGCTTGCGGCGCTCGAGCGCGCCCACCAGCTGCGCCAGGCCGCCAAGCTGATGGAGCAGGGCGTGCGCCTGGCCGACCCCGCGCGATTCGACCTGCGCGACGACGCGCGCGGCGTGCTCGCCCAACTGAACTGCTCGACCGACGTGGACATCGACGTGGGCTGCATTTTCACGGGCGCCGTGGAGATCGGTGAAGGCGCGCGCATCGGCGCGTACTGCCACATCAGCAACGTGAAGATCGCGGCGGGTGCCGTGATTCATCCGTTCACCCACATCGACGGCGAGAAGGCCGGCGTCTCGGTCGGCGAGGGCGCACTGATCGGGCCGTTCGCACGTCTGCGCCCAGGCGCGCAACTGGGCCGCGAGGTGCACATCGGCAATTTCGTGGAGGTGAAGAACTCCACGCTGGCGGACGGAGCCAAGGCCAACCATCTGGCCTATCTCGGCGATGCCACCGTGGGCGAGCGGGTGAACTACGGCGCCGGAAGCATCACCGCCAACTACGATGGCGTGAACAAGCACCGCACCGTGATCGAGGCGGATGTGCACATCGGGAGCAATTGCGTGCTGGTGGCGCCGGTCACCATCGGTGCGGGTGGTACGGTGGGTGGGGGGTCTACCGTGACGAAGAATGCTTTGCCGGGGGCGTTGACTGTGGCTCGGGGGAAGCAGGTCAGTATTGCCGACTGGAAGCGGCCTTCCAAGAAGTAATTTCTTCTGGTTGCTGGTTGCTGGTCTTTGGTTGAGGGCGGAGGCCGGGACTGCCCCCGGCGGGGCAATCACTTTTTGCTTGCGCGCAAAAAGTAATCAAAAACGCGCTTTCAATACCTCCGGCGGAACTCGACTGCGCGCTTCGCGCTCCGCTCGGACAACCGCCGGAAATCAGTTTTGAAGAGGTGTTGCGGCACTTTGCTTCGCTCGTGCCGGGGGCTTGCAGAGTTGGGTTGGGCACTACATGCCCGCTGCTCTCTTGAGCGCAGTTGATCCAGCGAGCAAATCAAAAATCGCGCAGCGCTGGCATCCCAGCATCCCAGCATCTCGCGAAGTCGCGAGATGTTTCGGCACAAGCGAAGCGACGTGCTGAACATTCCTCTTGGTTAAACACTGACTCGCGGCGGTTGTCCGAGCGGCGCGCGCAGCGCAAAGCGAGTTCTGCCGCGTGACTCCGTATTCAAAAGCGCGCTTTTGGTGACTTTTCGCGCGCAAGCGAAAAGTTACTCCGCCGCCGGGCGGAACTCCCGGCCTCCGCCCTCAACCCCACACCACGGTGATCGAGCAGGGGAGAGCCTCACCGCAGGACTGCTCAGCGCGCCTTCAGCGCCTCCTCCATCTGCCGCATTCGCAGCCGCAACTCCACCACTTCCTCCATCAGATCAGTAGTCAGCGCAGCCAGTTGAGGATCAGCATCGAACGTCGATTCGAGTCTGGCGATGCGGCGCGCACGGATCACGGTGGTGCTGGTGAAGCGCCAGGTGCCAGCAGCCTCCTGTCCCTGCAGCAGGCCTTCCGAGACGCGTTCGGTCACCCAGTCCGGGGCTTTGGCGCAGGCGCGGGCGAGGTCTTCGAGGCTCAGGGTGTGGTCGTCGAGCAGTTCGCCGAGAGCGCGCGGGGTGTCGTGTGGGTTGGGCATGTGAAGTGTCCTTCTTCTAGCTTGCGCGTCACTGGCCGCTGCGTGGGTTGAACTGCGGGAAGGCCTTGGCCAGATGGGCGTAGGCGGCGCGTTGTTCTTCCGTGGTGGCCTGGGGCTGGACGATGTGCAGTTCCAGATACAGGTCACCCGGCGTGGCGGCGGGCAGGCCGCGCTCCTTCAGGCGCAGCTTGCGGCCGGATTTGGAGTGGGCGGGGATGTTGACCTCGACCGTGCTGCCGTTGGGCGTGGTTACCTCGACGGGGCCGCCGAGTTCGGCTTCCCAAGGGGTGACATTGACCGATTGGTAGACGTCGCGGTCCTGAGCGCGCCAACGGGTGTCGGGCTTGAACTGCACTTCGAGAAAGAGGTCGCCGTTCGGTGCGCCGCCGAAGCCGGGGCTGCCCTGGCCGGACAGACGGATCAGTTGGCCTTCGCGCACGCCCTTCGGAATGGTGACCTGCAGTTGGCGCTCTTCGTTGACCAGATGGCCGCTGTCGTCGAGCCGGGCTCCGCGCAGCGTGAGCATGCGCTCAGCGCCGCTGTAGGAGTCCTGCAGGTCGAGTTCGATCTTGGCGTGGTGGTCTTCACCGCGCTGCGAGGGAGGCGGCCCGCCTCGGAACTGGGAGGCGCCCGCCCCAGCGCCGCCACCACCGGCGCCACGCTGGGCGCGCGCGGCGCGGCCGAACATCTGCTCGAAGAAGTCGCTGAAGGCGGCGCTGTCCATGCCGTCGCCGTCGTGCGAGCCGGTGAATTCGTAGCCGGCGTCCCAGTTCGGCGGCGCGCGGAAATCCTGGCCCGCGCGATAGGCGCTTTCCTTGCCGAGGTTGTCGTAGGCCGCGCGTTTTTCGGGGTCGGACAGAACGGTGTTGGCCTCATTGACTTCGGCCATGCGTGCCGAGGCGTCAGCTTCCTTGCTGACATCCGGGTGGTATTTGCGGGCGAGCTTGCGGTATGACTTTTTGATCTCGTCCGCGGAGGCGTTCTTTTCGACGCCGAGGATCTTGTAGTAGTCCTTGAATTCCATGCATCACGCTCCTGGATCGGCGCTGTTGGCTATGGCCGACGTTTATGGATATGTACTGGTGAATAGTAGGCGAATGCCGAGGGCCGAGAGAATTCGGCGGGCATTGCATGGATTCCATATGGTGACAAACTGCATCTATTCAAGCCGGATGGGCACGCGCGTATCGAATTTGGCGCGGTGCGTGGCGAAGAAGGCCTTGACGTTGCGCACATTGGCGTCATGCGTGAAAAGCCGCTGCGCGAGCGCGTGGTAAGCGGGCATGTCGTGTGCGTGGACCACCAGAATGAAGTCCGGCCCGGGCGACACGCGCCAGCATTGCTGCACCTGTTCATCGGTCTTCACGCGGGACTCGAAGGCGTTCAGGAACTCTGCGCCCTGCTGATCGAGCGTGATCTCGACGATCGCGGTGAGACCGTGTCCCTGCAGCGCGGCGAGCCGCTCGGGCTGGAGCAAGGCGACCTGTTTCTCGATCAGGCCCAGATCGTGCAGACGCCTCACCCGACGCAGGCAGGTGGGCGGCGAGACGTGGACCTGCTCGGCCAGAGACTGGTTGCTGATGGCGGCGTTCTGCTGCAGAAGATCGAGCAGCTGTCGATCGACGTTGTCGATGGTGTCTTGCAGTTCCATAATTTATAGATTTTTGAAATTCAATTTCAAATTTGATTTGTTGAGAAATATTATTTCAAATTCAATCAAAAATGAATAACAAAATTCATGATTGCCTGCGTACGATGCCGTCCATTCCTGATCAGCGATCACTGACCACTGATCCTTGAAATTTCTCACCCGAACGCGGAGCCGGCAGCTCCGCATGGAGCTTTCATCTATGTGCGGCATCGTCGGCGCGGTTTCCCAACGCAACATCGTTCCCATTCTTGTGCAGGGCCTGCAGCGGCTGGAGTATCGCGGTTACGACTCCTGCGGCGTCGCAGTGCACGAGGCCAGCATGGGCAGCAACCCCATGGGTGGTCTGCATCGGGCGCGCAGCACGGCCCGCGTGGCAGAGCTGCAGGATCAGGTTGATGCCGAGCATCTGCAGGGAGCGACGGGCATCGCCCATACCCGCTGGGCCACGCATGGTGCGCCGGCGGTGCACAACGCCCATCCGCATTTCAGCCACGGCCCGAACGCCGCACCCGCCGAGACCGACCGTGCGGGGCGGGTGGCGCTGGTGCACAACGGCATCATCGAGAACTATCAGGAGCTGCGCCGCATGCTGCAGGCGCGCGGCTACGCGTTTTCAAGCCAGACCGACACCGAGGTCATCGCGCATCTGGTGGACAGTCTGTATGACGGCGACCTGTTTGACGCGGTGAAGGCAGCGGTCGCGCAACTGCACGGTGCCTACGCGATCGCGGTGATGCACAAGGACGAGCCGCACCGCGTGGTCGGCGCGCGAGCCGGATCGCCGCTGGTGCTGGGCGTGGGCGAGTCCGAGAATTTTCTTGCGAGCGATGCGATGGCTTTGGCGGGCGTGACCAACCAGATCGTCTATCTGAAGGAAGGCGATCTGGTCGATCTGCAGCCCGGCCGCTACTGGATCGTTGACCACGCCGGCCAGCGCATGAGCGATGCCGAGCGTCCGGTGCGCACCGTGCATGCCCACAGCGGCGCAGCCGAGCTCGGCCCGTATCGCCACTACATGCAGAAGGAAATCTTCGAGCAGCCACGCGCGATCGCCGACACGCTGGAAGGTGTGCAGGGCATCGTGCCTGAGCTGTTCGACGGACTGGACGCCGACGGCGGCACCCGCACCGCCGCGTGGCGCGTGTTCAAGGAGATCGATTCGGTGCTGATCCTCGCCTGCGGCACCAGCTACTACAGCGGCTGCGCGGCCAAGTACTGGATCGAATCCATCGCCAAGATACCCTGCAACGTGGAAGTTGCGAGCGAATACCGCTACCGCACCAGCGTGCCCAACCCGAAGACGCTGGTGGTCACCATCAGCCAGTCTGGCGAAACGGCAGACACCCTGGCCGCGCTGCGCCATGCGCAGAGTCTCGGGATGACGCACACGCTCACCGTCTGCAACGTGGCGACCAGCGCCATGGTGCGTGAATGCGAGCTGGCCTACATCACCCGCGCGGGCGTGGAAATCGGAGTGGCGTCGACCAAGGCGTTCACGACGCAGCTCGCGGGCCTGTTCCTGCTCACGCTGGCGCTTGCCCAATCCAAGGGACGCCTGACCGAAGAGCAGGAAGCGCAGTACCTTACGTCGATGCGCCACCTGCCCGTCGCTCTGCAGGCCGTGCTGGCGCTGGAGCCACAGGTCATCAGCTGGGCCGAAGATTTCGCGAAGATGGAAAACGCCCTGTTCCTCGGACGCGGCATCCACTATCCGATCGCGCTGGAAGGTGCGCTCAAGCTCAAGGAAATCAGCTACATCCACGCCGAGGCGTATCCTGCTGGCGAACTTAAGCACGGCCCGCTTGCGCTCGTCACCAGCAGCATGCCGGTGGTCACCGTGGCGCCGCACGACGAGTTGCTCGAAAAACTCAAGAGCAACATGCAGGAAGTGCGTGCACGCGGCGGCGTGCTGTATGTGCTGGCAGACGGCGATTCGCAGATCGAGAACGAGGAGGGCATCCACGTCATCCGCATGCCGGAGCACTACGGTGCGTTGAGCCCTATCCTGCACGTGGTGCCGCTGCAACTGCTCGCCTATCACACCGCCGTGGCACGCGGCACCGATGTGGACAAGCCGCGCAACCTGGCCAAATCCGTGACGGTGGAGTGATCCGCCACATGCTCCGCAGGTGCCCCACCAAGGAGCCTGCAAACCGCGCAATGCGCGCTTGAAAATCAATCGCCGCGCCAGCCAGAGCAGTCTGGCGCGGCTGAACCGACGGAATGCCGGAACGAGCGCATTCCGTCGCCTTGCCCCGGTTCGCCCCACCTCGCCCCACCTCGCGCGGCACGCTCCTGCTCCTGCCTGCTATCTTTCGAGGCGGCGTGAACACGAGTCCTTGGCGCTCCATCTGAGACGCCATTTCTGAACCCGCATCAAGTCTGCGGTGGTTTTCAGCGCACCGTCTGGAAATCTGTCTCCCGAATACATCAGTTTTGTGCCCATCCTCAATGGAGCGCCATTGCGGAAGTTGGAGTGCACTTTCCTGATTTCAGCATTTTGGTGGGATTTTGGTATCGAATGAATCAATGCGCTTTGTCAATGAATCATTCAAATTAAGTGAAATTTGAGTGAGTTGAAATACTCGCATATTCAATCGAATCACATCTTTTACTCATTTATTCAAGTAAATCCACTTGAATGCCAATTTCTCAGGATTTTTCTTTGTGATTTTTGATCATTGAGATCATGTTTGCATGAATGACTTTTGATACATCAAGAGAATCCCTTGTGGTGAAGTCCTAGTGATGCATCAATAGAGTGCCATCAAGATTACTATCTGAGTGGCAGTGAGATTTGCATAAACTGAGTGTGTATTTTTGCCCGCGGGCATCTCTCTGTTTGCATTGAGTCGGCTTTCTTTTTTCAAGGACTGATTTGTTGTTGCAGCGATGGGGTATCGATCGGTGTGCGCAATTGAGTGGGTTGGAAAATATCTCGCGCCTGTGGGTACAACTCACTGATTCTTATGTTTTGAAGAGCGTATTTAAAGAATTGTCTCTTGCGCCCACTCAGATCAATGAAATCTGTTGAGGAATGATTTAATTCGCCACATGCCCGATGAGCAATAAGTCGTCAGGCATTGGATGTTGATGCTCTATCGGGTGAATTGATTTCTTGATGCATGGAGGGAATCGAGTGAAGCAGTTGATCCCTAAATTCGGATGCGGCAGGTTAATCGCGGAGCATTTCCTTTCTCGGTTTTGAATGGGTTATTTGTTAACTGAGGTCAATGGCTTAAGAAGTGTGTTAACTAAATGCATGGAGTCGATTGGCTCGGTTCTGATTTGAGTTGCGTCAAATGTTTGGTGATATGTCTCGGTAATCTGTGGCCCTTCGTTTATTCGCGTCGGGGAATATTTGATATTGACCTCGAATAAATTCGATGAATCCTGTTCTTCTTGCACGGTTCAATGGGGTCAATAAATTGAATGAGTGAGTGGCGCCCGAGTGGAGCGCATCTTTTGATTTCATGAAATCTGTCGTCAGGCTCTCTGTGGTCTATGAGATTGCCCGTTTTTCAATTTTTTAAGTGAGCTTTTTTATGTCTTCTTCTGCAGGTCACGTGGATATCGTTGTCATTTCGAAGAAATCCGCAGTTTCCAAATACGGCATGCCGGCCGAATTCCGTCTGTCGGATGCGTCGGTGGTCCAAGTCGGGGTCACACGCGCGGATGTCAAGGAAATGATCCGCAATGGCAAGGATCTGATCATCCAGCTGCACAACGGCGAGGTCATCACCGTGCAGGACTTCTTTGCCCAGCTGGAGGGTGGCCAGAGCAACCTGGTGCTGGAGGATGACCAGGAAGGCCTGTGGCTCGCCTCGTTCGGGGAGGGCGAGGGGGCGCTTGGCTACAGCTACTCGAATCTCTATTCGATAGAGCCGTTGCTGGCAGAATCGGACAACGCGGCCGTTCCGCTGGTGCTGACCTGGGCGGCCGGCATGGCAGCGCTGCTGGCCGTGGGTTCGAGCATCGGTGGGTCGGATTCGTCTCAGCCCGTCAAACTGCCGTTGCCCGAGATCCATCCGGTGAACGGCAAGGACCCCATCACGGGGGTGGCCACCGCTGGTTCGACCGTGACCGTGACCTTCCCCGACGGCACGACCGCCACGGCGACGGCAGGTGCGGACGGCAAGTACTCGGTTCCCAATCCGGGACTGAAAGATGGCGACATCGTCTCGGTCGTCGCCACGGACTCGTCCGGCGGCGTGAGCGACCCCGCCGTGGCGACGGTGGATGCGGTGGCACCCAATGCGCCGACCATGGATCCAGTCAACGGACATGATGCAATCACTGGACACGCCGAACCCGGCTCGACCGTGACCGTGAAATTCCCCGATGGCTCGACGACAACCGCACAGGTCGGCGAGGACGGCACGTTCTCGGTGGCCAATCCAGGCCTCGGAGATGGAGACCGGATCACCGCGACGGCGACTGACGCGGCTGGAAACACCAGCGGAGAGGCCACGGCAACGGTCGACGCCATCGCGCCGCCCACTCCGACCGTGGACCCAGCCAATGCCAAGGACCCCATCACCGGCACGGCCGAACCCGGCTCGACCGTGACCGTGAAATTCCCCGATGGCTCGACGGCGACCGCGACTGCTGGTGCAGATGGCGGCTTTGTCCTCCCCAACCCCGGCGGCCTCGACGACGGCGACAAGATCACCGTGACAGCCACCGACTCCTCGGGCAATACCAGCGGCGAAGCCAGCGTGACCATCGATGCGATCGCTCCCAACGTTCCTACCGTGAACACCGTGACCCCGGATGAACCGATCACCGGCAAGGCCGAGCCCGACTCCACCGTGACCGTGACCTTCCCCGACGGCTCGACAGCGACCGTGACCACCGGCAAGGACGGCAGCTTTGAAGTGCCCAATGCCGGCGGGCTTGAAGACGGAGAAAAGATCACCGTCACTGCCACCGATCCTGCCGGCAACACCAGCGGCGAAGCAACTGCCACCGTCGATGGCGGTACGCCGGAGCAGCCACCCGTCGACACGTCGGCACCGGCGGTGCCCGACATGGATCTGGTGAACGGCAAAGACCCCATCACCGGCACCGCTGAGCCTGGCTCGACCGTGACCGTGACCTATCCCGACGGCACGAAGGATTCCGTGACCGCTGGTCCGGACGGCAGCTTCACCATCCCCAATCCGGGCGATCTCACGGACGGCGACAAGATCACAGCGACTGCAACAGATCCTTCGGGCAATGTCAGCGATGAAGCCACCGCGACCGTGGATGCCGTGGCGCCTCCCGCGCCGACGGTCGATCCTGTGGGCCCAACCCAGCCGATCACTGGCGAGGCCGAGCCGGGCGCGACCGTGACCGTGACCTATCCCGACGGCACGAAGGATTCCGTGACCGCTGGTCCGGACGGCAGCTTTGAAGTTCCGAACCCCGGAAACTTGACCGATGGCGGCATCGTCACAGTGATCGCAACGGACCCCGCAGGCAACGTCAGCGGAGAGACGCAGGCGACCGTCGACGGCGTGGCTCCCACGCTGACGATCACCGATGATGTCGCAGGCACGCTCGGCCAGAACGGTGTCGTCACTTTCACTTTCACCTTCAGCGAGGAGGTCGAAGGATTCGACGCAAGCGACATCGCAGTCAGCGGAGGCGACGCGGGTCAATTCACGCAGATTTCGCCCGGCGTGTACACGCTGCGGGTCACACCGCACGAGGGTGATGCTGGCACGATCATCGTGAGCGTGTCGGCAGGCGCGGCGCATGATCTGGCAGGCAACCCCAACACGGCGGCCAGCGCATCGCAGGCGTCCGACACGGTTGCGCCGCCGGACGGCAGCCTGGGCGGCCTGGTGCTGGAAGACAACGTGGGCGATGACCAGAGCCCGATCCTTGCGGGCGAGACGACGGACGACAGCACACCGACCTACACGGGCACGGCGGCGGCGGGCGTTGCGACGGTCGAGCTGCTGGACAACGGCGTGGTGATCGGCACGGCGACGGTGAATGCGGACGGCACGTTCAGCGTGGCGCCGGGCACCCCGATCACGGGCACGGACCACAGCTTCACGCTGCGTCCGGTGGACGCAGCAGGCAACGCGGGCGCGGAGACCGGCGAGATCGCCTTCACGTTTGACGGCGTGGCTCCGGCCGCCCCCTCGATCACGGACGTGTCGGCCAACGACACGGGCGCGCTCAAGAACATCCAGAAGGATGCGGTGACCAGCGACAACACCCCGGTGCTCTCGGGCACGGGCACGGCCGGCACCACGGTGACGGTGTACGACGGCAGCACGGCCGTTGGCAGCGCGGTGGTGGATCCGCAAGGCCACTGGAGCGTGGAAGTCAGCGCCCTGGGCGAGGGCAGCCACAGCCTGACGGCCACCAGCACCAACGCAGCAAGCGTGGAGAGCGCACCGACGGGAGCGTACCCGCTCGTGGTGGACACCGTGGCCCCGGCCACACCGGCAGCACCGGTGGCCACCGACAACGTGAACACGCCCGGCGTGATCACGGCAGGCGGCACCACGGACGACGCGACGCCCACCCTCAGCGGCACGGGCCAGCCGGGCGAGACGGTCACCATCATGGACAACGGCGCGCCGATCGGCACGGCCACCGTGCAGCCGGATGGCACCTGGAGCTTCACGCCGGCGCAGGAGCTGGCGGAGGGCAGCCACAGCCTGACGAGCACGCTCACCGATGCGGCGGGCAACACAAGCGCACCGAGCCCGGCGCTGGACTTCACGGTGGACACCAGCACGCTGGAGCTGACCATCAGCAGCGTGCAGGACGACGTGCAGGCGATCACGGGAGCGATCGCCGACGGAGGCACCACCAACGACAGCACACCGACGTTTGCGGGCAAGGCCAACGCGGGGCAGCTGGTGACCATCCACGAAGGCACGACGGCGGTCGCCAGTGTCGTGGCGGACGCCACGGGCCACTGGAGCGTGAGCCTGCCGGTGCAGGCGGAGGGCACGCACAGCTACGTGGCCAGCAGCACCAATGCGGCCAATGTCACGGCCACGGCCAGCTTCACGCTGACGGTGGACACCCAGGCCTCCAGCGTGCCGGCGATCGGCAAGGCGGTGGATGACGTGGGCAGCCACCAGGGCGACCTCGTGAGCGGCGGCGTCACCGACGACACCACTCCGACGCTCAGCGGCACGGGTACGGCGGGCGACCTCGTCAACGTGTACGTGGACGGAACGCTCGTTGGCAGCACCACGGTGCAGCCGGACGGCAGCTGGTCGTACACGGCCCCGGCGCTCACCGCCGATGGCGAGCACCAGTTCACGACCACCAGCGTGGATGCGGCGGGCAACGAAAGCGCGCCAGGCACACCGTTCGTGGTGAACCTGGACACGACGGCGCCGGACATGAGCGCAGTCACGCTCACGGTGAACCCGGTGACGGCGGACAACGTCGTGAACGCAGCCGAGGCGCAGAGCGCAGCGGTGACCCTCACGGGCACGCTCGTTGGCGTACCGGCGGACGTGACGGCCACGAGCGTGCAGGTGAGCCTGAACGGCGCGACCTACGAGGCCACCGTGACGGGCACGACCTGGAGCGTGAGCGTCCCCGGTGCAGCCCTTGCAGCCGATGCGGACAAGACGCTGCAGGTGACGGCCACCATGGCGGACGCTGCAGGCAACGAAGGCGTCAAGACGGCGGCACAGACCTACACGGTGGATACCAGCGTGTCCGGCATCTGGCTTGATGCGCCGATCGAAGGCGACAACATCGTCAATGCGGCGGAAGTGTCTGATGTGGTGGTGAGTGGCACCACGGCGAACATCGCGAACGGGCTGACCGTGAACGTGACGTTCACGGATGGCGTCAACAGCGTCAATGCCGTAGCTACCATCAACAACAATGCGTGGACGGCTGCACCGGCAGACCTGAGCACCTTGAACGAAGGCACGATCACCGTGACGGCACAGGTGACGGATCAATTGGGCAATCCGGCCAGCGCGCAGGCGCTGGTGAAGCTCGACACCGTCCCGCCGAGCAACACGGCAGAGTACCAAATCGAGATCACTGCGTACGAAGACAACGTCACGCCAAACGACGGCGACTTCGGAAACAACACGACGACCAATGATCCATCGCCACTGCTCAAGGGCAGCGTAGCGGGTCTTGTCTCGGGCGACGTGGTGCGTATCTACGAGGGTGCAACGCTGTTGGGCGAGGCTACCGTGGCGAGCGGTGCCTGGACGTTCCAGCTCAACGCGCTGACTGCAGGCGCTCACAGCTATACGGCTGTGATCGTTGACGAGGCCGGCAACAAGGGCCTGACTTCCAACGTGTTCACGTTGACTGAAGACTCGAGCGCATCGACGAGCGCGCCGACCATCATCAGCTACACGGACGACCAAGGAACGCTGCAGAGTGACTATGGCAACGCCACGGTCACCGACGATACCGCGCCGGTGCTGAACGGCTCCATTCCAGCGGCTCTGGGCGCTGGAGAGCAGGTGCTCGTGTACCGCATCGTGGGCTCGGACAGCGTGCTTGTGGGCGAGGCGAGCGTCAATGCAACCGACAACAGCTGGCATCTGCAGCTCAGCGGTCTGGTGGATGCAACCACCTACCAGTATGTAGCCAAGGTTGTGGATGCGGCTGGCAATGTGGGGCCGCTGTCGAACACGTTCTCTCTCACGGTGGACACGAACGCTCCGAGCGTGATGGTCACCATCGACAGCTACGTGGATGACGCCGGTTCCGTAGTGAACAACGCCATGGATTCGGGCACGACGACGGACGACACCTCGCCGCTGCTCCGGGGGACCTTGCAGTACGGACTGAGCGTGGGAGACTCCGTTCAGATCTACCAGGGCAATACATTGCTGGGTACGGCAACGGTCATGGGCACGGGCTGGACCTACCAGCTCCATGATCTCGCCGACGCGACCTACAACTACACCGCGCTGGTGGTCGATCAGGCAGGCAATGCAAGCACGACGGGCAAATCGCCAGTGTTCACCCTCACCGTGAACACCAGCGCGCCGGAGGTCACGACCACCATCGACACGTACTCCGACAACGTCGGCGCACTGCAGGGCAACTATGCGTCGGGCACTACGACGGACGACACCACTCCGGTGCTGAACGGCTCACTGAGTGCGGCCATCGCAGCGGGCGAGACCGTGCGCATCTACCAGGGCACGACCCTGTTGGGCAACGCTACGGTCGACGCAGCGGGAACGGGCTGGACGTACGCGCTCAGCGGCCTGGCCAACGGCCAGAGCTACAGCTACACCGCAGTCGTCACGAGCGACAGCGGTGCGGAGGGCTCGGCATCCACGGCATTCACGCTGAGCGTGGACACTGTGGCCCCGACCACGACGACGACCATCCTGTACAACGACAACGTAGGTGCAGCTCAGGGCGATTTCGGCACTGGCACGACCACGGACGACCGCACACCGCTGCTCAAGGGTGCGTTGAGCACAGCGCTCGCGGCCAACGAAACCGTGGACATTTACGAGGGCACAACTCTGCTGGGCCACGCCACGGTCACGGGCAACAACTGGACCTTCGTGCTGCCCGACCAGCTTGCCGACAACTCGACACATACCTATGTGGCGAAGGTCGTCGATGCTGCAGGCAACCAGGGCGCGAACGCGTCGCTGACCATCAACGTCGACCTCGTCGTCGTGGTGCAAGCGCAGAATACTCTGGACACGACCCCCATCATCGCCGGTTCCGTCGGCTTTGAAATCCAGCCGGGCGAGTATGTTCAGGTGACGGTCAATGGCGTGACGTACAGCTCGCAGACGGGCGCGGTAGTGGTCGATCCGCTGAACAACACGTGGTATGTGCAGATTCCGGATGCCAATGCGCTGACGGTGAGGACGTACGATGTGACGGCGGTGCTGTACGGCGCGGACGGCGTGGCAATCACGTCGGATGCAACGACAAACGAGTTGGTGGTCGCGCCTACGCCGGTGGTGACTGTGGGTGCTGGCGGTGGTGATTCCAACCAGAAGGCGACGGCGGTAACCTTGAGCGAGGATGGTCTGTGGCGCATCCATAGCAACCAGACCATGCTGGATTCGACAGCGACGTCGTCTTCCTCTCTGGGCGACTTCTCCACGACGAAGCTGGTGAGCAACTCCGGTGCTGGCTATTCAGGGGCCAGCTATGTGCAGAACGCGACCTTCATCGACTACAACCGCGATGGCTATATGGACCTGTTCGCGGTGGACAGCGTCTATGACGACGGTCAGCAGATGTTCTACTACAACGGATCCACGTATGCGGCCTATCAGGTGGGAGCGTTCACGACTTCACCCCAGACTGGCAGTTTTGCGGGTGACGCGAACACGGCAGGAAGTGCAAACACATGGAGCTGGTACGGTGGCATTGTGGCCATCGACAAGAACGGTGATGGCTATGTCGACATGGTGATTGGTGACCAGACACCCAATGACACGGACATCCGCGGTGGCTACGGTTCCCAGATCGTTTTGAACAACGACGGCACAGTGACCGGCATGAGCAAAGACGGGGCGTTTGCGAACTCCTATGCAATCGGTGCGGCAGGGTACCAGGCTCCGACGGCTCAAAACCAGTCTCAGCCGGACATGGAGCTCTCTGGCGTCGACATCAACAACGATGGCGTTGTCGACTTCGTGATGCATAGCCAGAACATTGTTGCGCCCAATGGATCGGTGGTGAATGCCAGCGGTGCCAACAGCACCAACAATGCGCGCCTGGTGGTGGTCAACGGTACGAACACCGGTGCGTGGAACGTCAGTCAAATCGTCGAAAACGTGTTCCAACGTGGAGACGACTCTGATCCTGCCATCGGCAATGGTGTGGCGATGACATGGGCGGACTTCAACGGTGACGGGTACATGGATCTGTTCCTGGGTCGCGGCAGCGAAAGCACAAGCAGTCCCAGCGGCGCAGCCAATTCCAACGCCGAATACGCAAGCCGCATCTACATGAACGACGGCACCGGCAAGCTGGTGTTCAGCGATGCGAATGGCGACGGCGTGGGAACGCCCACCGCAGCGGGCATGTACACCTTCGGCGATACGCTGGCTGGTGGCGCGTCCATCGCACTGGATTGGAACCACGACGGCAAGATGGACGTCATCGAACTGCCTGGCATGGCCGGAGGCATTGCGATTGGCATCTCTGCGGCAGCGCAGACGGGTCCGATCAACTTGTACACCAACACGACGACCGGTACCGCAACCAGTTTCGCGACGACCAATCTGCTGACGCAGGTGGGTACGAGCACGATTGGTTCCTCCGCCAATCCGGTGACGGGCGCGGTGGCGATAGATATCGACTGGGATGGTGATCGTGATCTGTTGGCTTTCACACAGCAGGGCAAAACGACCTATATCGAAAACAAGAACCAGGTGGCGGATGGCACGTCCCTGCATTTCCGGATTCTCGATAAAGGCGGCATAAATTCGCTCTATGGCAACACCGTTCAACTCGTCAACGAGGCAACGGGTGCGGTGGTCGGTACCCAGACCATCAACCCGCAGTCGGGCAACCAGACCAATGACAGCACCGCCATCGTTGACTTCTACGGGCTGGATGCAAGCGCAACCTATAGCGTGGTCATTCTGCGCAGCGAGAGTGGTGCTGCGGCAGACGTGGGTGGGGTGAGCTCCGTGGGCAGCAATACGGTCGAGATCGTGAACTCTTCGTGGGGAGGGATCTCGGCGGGCGCGGCCAACAGTGCCTATGTGCTGACGACAGAGTCCGCCACGGCATCGAACAATGCCAATGTCGGCAACGGCATTGTCGGTTCGGGCTACAACGATACGTTCATGGCGACTCAGGGCACCGACATCTTCACGGGTGGCGGCGGCACGACGGAAATCTCGGGCGTGAAATCGTGGAGCGACACCGGTGGCCTGGACATCGTTGACTACAAGGCTGCGGGCAGCGCTGCGATCCAGGTGAACCTGTCGCTTGCGACGGCCCAGAACACGGGCTTTGGCACGCATACGTTCCGCGAAATCGAAGGGATTGCGGGGGCCTCCGGCAATGACACCTTCACCGACAACGCGGGCAACAACTACTTCGACGGTCGTGGTGGCAATGACACCTTCAACCTGACGAACGGTGGCAACGACACGCTGATGTACAAGCTGCTCAACGCGAACAACGCGACGGGTGGCAACGGCTCTGACGTGGTGAACGGCTTCAAGGTCGGAACATGGGAGGCGACCGCGAATGCGGACCGCATCGATGTGAGCGATCTGCTGGTGGGCTACACGCCGACGGTCGACGGGCAATTTGCTTCGAAGTACATCAACGGCGTTGCGACCATCAACGCCGGCGACAACATCGCGCAGTACCTGTCGGTGACGACCTCGGGTGGCAACACGATGGTGAGCATTGACCGGGATGGCGCGGGCGGAACGTTCTCGTCCACGACTCTTGTGACGCTGACCGGTGTGGAAACCGACTTGGCGACCTTGCTGGCCAATCATCAGATCTCTCTGATCTGATGAAGCGGACGAGGGGTTGGGGACTTGTGAATAGTCCGCAACCCCTCGGTTTCCTCATTTGAAGTCGATTTTCATTGAAATTGCACCTTTTGTATTCATGACGAAAGGTGCATTTTTGTGCGTGAAAAAAAAGCTTTGTTTATGAAGAAGAGTTTTTGTGATTGATTAATTTTTAAATTTAATAAGTGCATCCCCTGTTTTTCTGGGCTGATATTAATATGTGATGTGTGTCGCGATGAGTGAATCTGAATTGATTGAATTCGGTGATTTGTGTTTGAAATCTCATTCGCATCGACTTCCAACTGTTCCCCATCGAATTTCCCCGGTCTATGTGGTTTTCCGGGTTTGGCTTTCCTATGGGGAAGAGATTTCAGTTTGTATTTGAATGGGGTTGCGCTGCATTGTTGTCATTGGATGGATATGGCGCGTATTTGTGCATTGTGTGTTGAGTGCATGTTGGATTATTTGCATGCATTAATTTGGAAAATATCCGAGGGATATGAAAATTAGTTCCAAACATTTAGACGGGTCAGTAGGCCAGCAGGTCAATGGGCGCCGAGAGGGGAGTAGGCTCGGGGCGGCAACCATCCTGCTGGTGGTGTCTCCGATGCTTTCCTTCGCGTATTCATCGGCTTGTGCGCAGACCAATATGGATGCGGGCGCACAGACGTCGGCAGCGCTCAAAGGTGAGCACAGGGGCGAACGTACGGGCGAGCATGGAGGCGAAACGGAGAGCGGGGTGCCGTCGGTGAGTTCGCCCATCCCAGCCGAGAGCAGGAAACTGGCGCCATCCAGTCTGGCGACCGAGGTGGACGCGCCCGCGCCTCGGCCCTTGACGAAGGATCGCATGCCTGCCGGCTTGCTGCCCATGGCGAGTGCAGTGCAACTGGCCGTTCAGCAGCACCCCTCCATCACCGATGCGGTGGCGACGCTTGCGCAGCAGACGGCTGGGGTGGACTACGCCAAGGCAGGGTACTACCCGCAGATTCGGGCAGGCATGGGCACCGGAACCAGCAATTCATCGAGCACGGGCGGCGGCAGCCTGCTGGCGAACATTTCGGCGTCACAGATGCTGTATGACTTCGGCAAGGTGGACAGCCAGGTCGGCCGCAGCCAGGCACTGGTGCGGCGCCAGCAGGCCATGGTCATCAAGCAGATTGACGTGATCTCTCGCAGTACGGCGGAGGCGGTGCTGATGGTGCATCGCTATCAGGCCCTGACGGACACGGCACGAACGCAGGTCGATGCGGTGGACAAAGTGCTGGAGCTGGCAGAGTTGCGAGCCAACGCGGGCCTGAGCACGAAGGCGGATCCGATTCAGGCGCGCGCACGGGCTCAGGGCGCGCGGGCCCACTTGGGACAGATGTCGTCCGAGCTTGCTCAGTGGCGCCAGAAGCTGCGCACTTTTGTCGGTGAGGCCGGTGCGCGCAGGGTTTCTGTCTTGCCCGGTCTGGAAGACGATGCGCTGTGGATGAGCGGAACGCCGGATTTCCAGCTGCTGCCCGACGTGCTGATGGTTCAGGCGGAACGGCAGGCGGCCAAGGCGCAGCTCGTCAGCACGCGTGCCTCGAAGTGGCCCACGATCACGCTTGACGCGGCGGGCAACAAGGCGCTCAAGGGCGTCAATCCCAACACCTACGAGCGGCGCGGCATGTACCACTCGCTGCAAATCAACCTGTCGGTTCCGCTGTATCAGGGCGGTGCTGCGGATGCGCAGATCAATGCCGCGGCTGCCGAAGAGGTCGCCACGCGCGAGCGCATCGAGACAGCTCTGCTGCAGGCAGGCGATCAATCTCGCGCATGGAAGGAGTTGGCGCTGGGTGGTCAGGCACGTCTGGCCGACGTGGAGCATCGCAAGCAAAGCATCCTGTCGGTGCGTGACCTCTATCGCGAGCAGTATCAGCTTGGCACGCGCTCGATTCTGGATCTGCTGAACGCGGAGCAGGAAATCCACCAGGCGGACTCCGATGCGCAGGGCCTGATGCACGACCTGTGGCAATACCGCCTCGAGTACCTCGCCGCAACGGGGCGTCTGCGCGAATTCTTCGGATTGAACAACAAGATCATCCAAGGTATGGAACTGCTGCCGTGACCGCCGATGGGACTTGCTCGAAATCGCATAACCGAATGATGTGGCGCATGCCTTCTGCGGTCGCTGCCAGGAGTTGAACAGAGATGGAATTGCCAAAACAATACACGGCATGGCTTGATGCGATGCTGGCTGTCGGTCGCCACTACGGCATAGGTGCGTCGGCCGAAAATGCCAGGGTGGCGCTGGCGTGGGAGAGCGGCACGGCACTTGAAACGCTGCTCGAAATCATGGCTCGCCAGATGGGCCTGAGCCTTCGGCTGTCAAGCTTCGATGCCTCGCTGCTCGATGCATGGCGCCTGCCGGTGGTGGTGGAGTTTGCCGATGGACGTGTGGGCGTGATCCGCACTGTCGACGCGCAGAACAGGGTCGCCATCGCTTTCAGCGGCGAGCGGGGCGTCGAGACCGTCATGGACGGTGCTGAGCTCAAGACGCTCGTCGTGCGCGCTGCACTGCTGCGCCCATTGGCCGATGTGCCCGATGCTCGCGTCGATGAGTACATCAAACCCTGGAAACCCAGCTGGTTCTGGAAGATCGCTCTCAAGGACTGGCATCGCTATGGCGAGGTCGTGCTGGCATCGCTGGTGGCCAACGTGCTCGCGCTGTCGGGCATGGTGTTTTCGATGCAGGTCTATGACCGCGTCGTGCCCTCGCAGTCCGAAGCCACGCTCTGGGTGCTGTTCGGCGGAGTCATGCTCGCCATGGCGTTCGAGTTTCTGATGCGGCTGTGTCGCACCTACATCATCGACATCCTCGGCAAGCGCGCCGATCTGCAGATATCCGAGACGGTTTTCGGCCGCGCGCTGCGACTGCGCTATGACGCGCGCCCCAAATCGACGGGCAGTTTCATCGCCCAGATCCGCGAGATTGATCAGGTGCGCGAGCTTCTGACGTCGACGACCATCGGGGCCGCGGCCGACATTCCGTTCTTCTTCCTGTTCCTTGGCGTGCTGTGGCTGATCGGCGGGCAGTTGGTGTGGATTCCGCTGGCCGCGCTGCCGCTGCTGCTGCTGCCCGGTTTGCTGGCCCAGCGTCCGCTCGCGCGACTGGCCAACGCCGGCATGCGCGAATCGGCGCTGCGCAACGCGATGCTGGTGGAGGCGGTGCAAGGACTCGACGACATCAAGTCGCTGCGCGCGGAGCCGCGTTTTCAGAACCGCTGGAACCATGTGAACATGGTGTCGGCCGACATCGGCATGCGCCAGCGCTTTCTGACCAACACGCTGATGACGTGGACACAGGAGATTCAGGGCGTGGTCTACGCCGTCGTGCTGCTGGTGGGCTGCTATCGCGTGATGAACGGCGACATGACGACCGGCGCGCTCGTGGGCAGCTCGATCCTGTCTTCGCGCATGGTCTCGCCGATGGCCCAGATCTCCAGCCTGCTGTCCCGTTGGCAGCAGGCCAAGGTGGCACGCGAAGGCCTCAACAAGCTCATGGAGCGACCCGTGGATGTGCCGGACGAGGCCCGCCGCGTGCATGTCGCGCATGTGCACGGCAACTACCGCACGACGGGTGTGCGCTTCCAGTATTCCGAAGAAGCCAGGCGTCCCGCGCTCGAGCTGCCCAATCTGCGCGTGCAGCCCGGCGAAAAGATCGCCGTGCTGGGGCGCATGGGGGCGGGCAAGTCGACGCTGCTGCAGCTCTTCGCGGGGATGTACAAGCCGAGTGCGGGAAGCATCAGCCTGGATGGTCTCGACCTGGCCTTGATCGATCCGCAGGATGTGCGCCGCGACATCGGGTTGCTTGCGCAGAACTCCAACCTGTTCTACGGGACCATCCGCGAAAACCTCGTGTTGGGTCGACCGATGGCGAATGATCAGGAACTGCTGGAGGCGCTGCGCATGTCGGGCGGCCTGGCATTGGTCCAGGGGCGTCCGGAAGGGCTGGACGAAATGATTCAGGAAGGTGGTCTTGGCCTGTCCGGCGGACAGCGCCAGGCGCTGCTGCTGGCGCGCACCATCGTGCGCCAGCCTTCGGTGTTGTTGCTTGATGAGCCGACGGCCCATTTCGACGAGGTGACCGAGCATCAGGTGATCGAATCTCTGACGCCGTGGCTCGCCCCGCGCACCCTGATCGTCGCCACCCATCGCATGCAGGTGCTGCAGTGGGTGGATCGCGTCATCATTCTGGACAACGGTCGTGTGGTGATGGATGGCCCGAAAAAGCATGTGTTGGGAGAGTTGACAAATGGCAAGGCATGACGCGATGAACGCGAACGAAAGGCCCGAGCCCATGCTTGTCGGGCAAATCCAATCCCAGCCGGATGCGCAGGCAACGGCGGACAAGGCTGCGAGTGCCGCGAAAAGCGTGGCTCCTCAGAAAATGACGGTGAACGTCAAACATGTCGGCGCTGGTGGAGGGGGCGGGCCGATGATGCGCAAGATGCCGCCGATGCCGGTGAATTCACCGAGCAAGCGCGTGGGCATGCCGCTTCCCTTTCTGATCGTCTGGATCGCGGCGCTGATGGTTGCGGCGTTTGCGATCTGGGCCACTGCGTTCGAACTCTCAGAGGTATCAACCGGCACGGGCAAGGTGATTCCTTCTTCGCGGGAGCAGGTCATCCAGTCGCTGGAAGGAGGCATTCTGGTGGAGCTCAAGGTCAAGGAAGGCGACATCGTCGAGGCGGGCGAGGTGCTGGCCCAGCTCGACCGGACCAAGAGCGAGGCCACGGTGCAGGAAAGCGCGGTGCGCATGCGCGCGGCGCAGGCGACCTCGGCGCGTCTGTATGCCGAAGTGAACGGCACGCCGCTGAAGTTTCCGGACGACGTGCGCGCGGACGCCGATCTGGTGCGCACGGAAACGGCGCTCTATGACTCGCGGCGTGAAGGGCTTTCCGGAACGATTTCGGGTCTGCAGGAAGCGCTGATGCTGGTGCGCAAGGAGCTGTCGCTGACCGAACCGCTGGTGGTGCGCGGCGCCGCAAGCGACGTCGAAGTGCTGCGCTTGAAGCGTCAGGCCAACGATCTGACCACCCGCATCGCTGATGCACGCAGTCAGTATCTCGTGAAGGCGCGCGAGGATCTGGCCAAGGCGAATGCGGAAATCGAATCGCTGCGGCAGGTGACCCGTGGCCGAGCCGATGCGCTGACGCGGTTGACCTTCACTTCGCCGGTGCGTGGCGTGGTCAAGGACATCGCGATCACCACGGTCGGCGGCGTGGTTCCGCCCAACGGCAAGCTGATGGAGATCGTGCCGCTCGACGAGAAGTTGCTGGTGGAAGCCCGCATCTCTCCACGCGACATTGCCTTCATCCACCCTGGCCAGACGGCCACGGTCAAGATCACGGCGTACGACTATTCGATCTACGGAGGTCTGCCCGCCAAGGTGGTGACGATCTCGCCCGACACGATTCAGGATGATGTGAAGCGCGATCAGTACTACTACCGCGTGTTCATACGCACGGAGGCGGATCATCTGAAGCGCGAGGACAAGGTGTTTCCGATCAGCCCGGGGATGATCGCGTCGGTGGAAATTCTTACCGGCAGCAAGACGGTCATGCAGTATCTGATCAAGCCTTTCAACAAGGGCCGAGAGGCTCTGCGAGAAAGGTGACTCGGACGCGTCAGGATGGATGAATCCAGAAGTTGGAAAGTGCTTGAAGGCTCCATGTCTTCAGGCACTTTTTGTTTTGATTGGGTGCTCGTGACCACTGGATGTTTCGTGTGCTCCTGTACCCCTCCGACGCTTCCCGATGCCACCCGATGCCTTGGGCACTCGTGGTCATCTGTGGGCCGCCGTCCTGGGCGATACTTTGAAGTCTTTGGGTTCTCCTCCGGGTCTTTCATGTCTTCTGTTTCTTCTTCTTCTTCTTCTTCTTCGTTTGTCCTGCCCGTCGATCTTTCCAAGGCCTATCGACTGCTCAACCATGGTCCGACGGTGCTGGTGTCCGCACGGCATGCCGGTGAATCGAATGTGATGGCGGCGGCCTGGGCATGTGCTTTGGATTACTCGCCTCCCAAGCTCACGGTGGTGATCGACAAGGCGACGCGCACGCGGGCGCTGGTGGAGCAAAGCGGGGAGTTCGTGATTCAGGTGCCTACGCGTGCGCAGGCGCGGCTGGTGCACCATGTGGGAACGCACAGTGCCCTGAACGAGGCGGACAAGCTGGAGCGCGCCGGTGTCGAGTGGCTTGAGCTGCCGGAGTGCGATCTGCCGTTGGTCGACGGGTGCTCGGCGTGGATGGCCTGCAGGCTCGTCAGCGAGCCGCACAATCAGGCGGCCTACGACCTGTTCATTGGAGAGATCGTAGGCGCATGGGCCGATTCACGGGTGTTTCGCGATGGGCACTGGCTGTTCGAGAGCGCGCCCGATGCGTTGCGCAGCCTGCACTACATTGCCGGCGGACACTTCTACGCGATCGGTGATGCGGTCGATGTTGATGTTGATGTTGATGTTGATGTTGAGCAGTCCCAGGACTGACCAACGGTTCGCTCAAGCGGTGCGCCGCATGGCGTGTGTCGCTGGCGTCTGGCGCTCCGTGTCCAGCACCTGCTGCGCGTTGAGGCTGCGGATCGGGATGGAGCGATCCTGCGGAATGCCACCCGCGAGCTGCAGCGCGAGGTAGCGGCCGCAGCACACGCGCAGGAACGAGGTGAAGTTTTCCACGCTGCCGTGGGCCTCCTGCAGTTCGTCATGCAGGCGCGCGCAAAGCTGGGGCACGCTCATGCCGTCGCGCGTGGCGATTTCTTCGAGCACTTTCCAGAACAGGTTTTCCAGACGGATGCTGGTCACCACGCCGTGCAGCCGCACCGAGCGCGCGCGGCTGGCGTAGAGGTTCGGGTCCGCGCTGATGAATACCTCGCACATGGCATGTCTCCTTCGTACTCTTGAGGGTGAAAGGGCCACCGCATTGTGCATTCATTCCTCCATCGCGCAAATGACGGCATCCGCGAACGGCAGTGCGACTGGTTTCGCGAACGGCGTCAATGGCGCATGGAGCACGGCACCTCGCTTCGCGAACGGAGCGGGTGCGGCTCAGGCGAGGTCCGCCGGGCGCTTCTCAATGCTGAATGCGAGTGCCCAGCAGGCTGAGAAACTGGGCGATCCAGTCGGGGTGAGCGGGCCATGCGGGAGACGAGACCAGGTTACCGTCGGTGTGGGCCTTGTCAATGGCGATGTCGGCATAGGTGCCGCCGGCCAGTTCCACTTCGACGCGGCAGGCGGGGTAGGCCGAGCAGGTGCGGCCCTTGAGCACGCCCGCGCCCGCGAGCAGCTGCGCGCCGTGGCAGACGGCCGCCACCGGCTTGTTGGCGTCGAAGAAATGGCGCACGGCCGCGACCACGGCCGGGTAGGTGCGCAGATACTCGGGGCCGCGTCCGCCGGGGATGACGAGCGCGTCGTAGTCCTCTGCCTTCACTGCGCTGAAGGTGGCGTTGAGCGTGAAGTTGTGACCGGGCTTTTCGCTGTAGGTCTGCGCGCCCTCGAAGTCGTGGATCGCCGTCTTGATGCTGTCGCCCGCCGCCTTGTCGGGGCACACGGCGTGCACGGTGTGGCCCACGGCCAGCAGCGCCTGAAAGGGCACCATGGTCTCGTAGTCCTCGCAGTAGTCGCCGCAGATCATCAGAATCTTCTTGCCTGCCATGTCTGTCTCCTGTGTGGTGTGCAATGGGGAATCGGTTTCCGGCATTGTCGACAGGCTTGGGCGTGCGCGGGTGTTATCCGCTTACTACATGCGGGGTGCGGTGAGGAGATTCAGCGCGCCTGGTCCAGCGCGGTCTGCACGGAGTCCACGAGCGACTCGAGTTCGTCGATGCCAAAGGGCTTGACCAGTGCGCGCACGTTGGCGCCTCCCAGATCGCGGATCTGCTCGTCGAGCTGGTAGCCGCTGCACAGCACGATCCAGCGCGCGATGTCGGCGTCCAGCAGGCGGGCGCTCAGTTCCAGCCCCGAGAGGCCGGGCAGCGTGACGTCGGTGATCACCAGATCGAAGGGCCGTGGCGCGTCCAGTTCCAGCGCCTCCTCGGCAGTCGTGCAGGGGCATACCTCACGGCCATCGTCCTGCAGCAGCAGGGTGATGGATTCTCTGAGCTGGTCGTTGTCTTCGACGTATAGAACGCGCACGCAGGTCCTTCTGTGTTGAGAGCGGAAAAGAAGAAATGGCCGAATCGAGTGGAAGCGGCCTGAAATCCTAGCCCGTTGCCGACAGCCGACCATTCCGCGCGGCCAAAGCCCTACATGGCAAAGGGAGACGGTGCGCAACGCACGGCGTCAGGCGGCCTTGCGCATGGTGATGTTGAACCGATGTTCCCATCGGCACGACGCATCTTGCGCCACCGGCTTCACGCCATGAAAACGCAGGCGGTCCACGCCGCCCCAGAGCAGAACGTCGCCATGCGACAGAACCATTGTGCGGTACGGATCCGCGCGCCGGTTTCCGCCCCACAGAAACACGGCAGACAAGCCCAGCGACACGGAGACGATGGGCACTCCGAAGTCGCGCTCGTCGCGGTCCTGATGCAGCGACAGTCGCGCGCCAGGCGCATAGCGGTTGATGAGGCAGGCGTCAGGGGCGCTGCTGTCTGCAAAGCCGGCGGCCCGCTTGGCGCGCTCCGCCAGATCGAGCCAGCGTTCGGGCGTCGCTGGCCAGGGCAGGTCGGTCAGCGGGTCTGCGCTCGCGTATCGATAGCCGTGCAGATCGCTCACCCAGCCGAGATCGCCGCAGCTGCTGGTCGCCACCGACATGGATTTGCCACCCGGCGTGACCATGTGCCGGAACGGCGCGCGCGTGGTGATGGCGGTGATGTCCGCGAGCAGCGCATCGGCCTGGTCGAGCGCGAAGCCTCTGAGCAGCACGGCCTCTTCGCCAAGTCTCAAGGGCTCGGATGCGGCGGAGTCGTCAGCGAAGAGATCGGCGGTCATGACGGCGTGGGTGGATGGATTCAGCGTAAACCCTAGTGTAGTTGCGCGACTGTACGCTGGCTTGGCGGCTTCGTACCATGCATGCACGGAACAACCCCAATCAAGGAGATGGACATGGGTGTGGCAATCGTGGGTTGGGCGCATCTGCCCTTTGGCAAGCTGGACGGCCTGTCGCTTCAGCAACTGATTACGGAATCGGCTTCGCAGGCCATGGCGCATGCGGGCATTGACGGCCAGGCGGTGGACGGCATCTGGCTTGGCAATCTCAACGGCGGCTTCGCGCCCGACATCTTCGCGTCCTCGCTGGCGCTGCAGGCCGACCCCGCTCTGCGCTGGAAGCCCGCCACGCGGCTGGAGAACGCCTGCGCCTCGGGTTCGGCCGCGGTGTATGCGGCGTGCGACGCCATCGAGGCCGGCCGCGCGCGCGTCGCGCTGGTGGTCGGCGCCGAGAAGATGACGGCGGTGAGCGGCGCGGAAGTCACGCGCATTCTGGGCGATTGCGGCTACTCGGGCGAGGTGCAGGCGGGCGATGGTGGCTTCCCCGGCATCTTCGGCGGGATTGCGCAGGAGTACTTTGCGCGCCATGGCGACCACAGCGCGGCGCTTGCGCGCATCGCCGCCAAGAACCACGCTAACGGCGCGCTCAATCCATGGGCGCACATGCGGCGAGATCTGGGCTTCGAGTTCTGCAACACGGTCTCCGACAAGAACCCGATGATCGCCGCGCCGCTGCGCAAGACCGACTGTTCGCTGGTCTCGGATGGCGCAGCCGCGCTGATTCTCGCGAGCGACGACGCGCTCGCCGACTTCCCGCGCGCAGTGCGATTTCGCTCGCGCGCTCAGGTCAACGACTACCTGCCGATGAAAGGTCGCGATGTGGTGCAGTTCGAAGGCCCGCGCCGCGCATGGCAGCAGTCGCTTCAGCATGCGGGCGTAGGCGTGAATGATCTCTCGTTCGCCGAGGTGCACGACTGCTTCACCATCGCCGAACTGCTCACCTACGAGGCCATGGGACTGGCGGCCACAGGAGAGGGGCACCGGGTGCTCGAGGACGGCACCGTGATGCGCGATGGCCGCCTGCCGGTCAACGCGTCCGGCGGCCTCAAGGCCAAGGGCCACCCCATCGGCGCGACCGGCGTCTCCATGCATGTGCTGTCCGCCATGCAGCTCATGGGCGAGGCGGGCGACATCCAGGTGCGCGATCCCCGGCTTGGGGCGGTGTTCAACATGGGCGGCTCGGCGGTGGCCAATTACGTGAGCGTTCTGGAGCGCGCGCGATGAACATTTCCCAGCTGCTTCATCGCACGGCACTCGCGCATGGAGAGCGCTCCGCCGTGTTCTTGGGCGCGCAGCCGGTCTGCGACTACCACACGCTCGCGGGTCGCGTGGCGCGTCTGGCCGCTCATCTGCGCGCGCGCTGCGGCGTGCAGCCAGGTGACCGCGTGGCCATCTTCTCGGCCAACTGCACGCAGTATCTGGAGGCGCTGCACGCCATCCACTGGGCCGGTGCGATCTCGGTGCCGGTGAACTACAAACTGCACAGCAAGGAGCTGGCCTACGTGCTCGAAAACTCCGGCGCGCGTGCGGTCTGCGTGTCGCCCGAACTGCGCGATTCGGCCTTGGACGCGGGTGCATCGCCAAATGCTCTGCTGGTCTTCGGCGACACGGACTGGCAGGCGGCGGTGAGCGATGCCAGTCCGCTCGTGATGGAGGACAGGCGCCCTGACGACGTGGCCTCGCTGTTCTACACCTCGGGCACCACGGGCAGGCCCAAGGGAGTGATGCAGACGCACCGCAACCTGCTTGCAACGACCATGGCCTACTTCACGGACGTGGATGACGTGCAGGCGCATGACGCGATGGTCTACGCCGCGCCCATGTCGCACGGCGCGGGCCTCTACAACTATGCGCACATGCTGCGCGGCGCGAGGCATGTGGTGCCCGTGTCGGGCGGCTTCGATCCGGCCGAACTGGTGGAACTGGCGGCCAGCGTCGGCCATCTGAGCCTGTTCGCCGCGCCCACGATGGTGCATCGCCTCGTCGAGCACGTCCGTCGTGTCGAGGCCGATGTGGAGGCCTTCAAGACCATCGTTTATGGCGGTGGACCGATGTATGTCGAAGACCTGCGCGACGCGCTCGACACCATGGGTCAGAAGTTCGTGCAGATTTACGGTCAGGGCGAATGCCCGATGACGATCACCGCACTCGCCCGCGAGCAGATCGCGGAGACCGGGCACCCCCGCTGGGCCGAGCGCATCGCGTCAGTCGGCAAGGCGCATGCATGCGTCGAGGTGCGCGTGGTCGATGCGAATGACTGCGAGGTGCCGGTCGGCGAGCTCGGAGAAGTGGCCGTGCGGGGCGATGCGGTGATGGCGGGCTACTGGGCCAACGAGTCCTCCACGCAATCCACGCTGCGTGGCGGCTGGCTGCACACGGGCGATGTCGCGAGCATGGACGCCGACGGCTTTCTCACGCTGCGCGACCGCTCCAAGGACGTCATCATCTCGGGCGGCTCCAACATCTATCCACGCGAAGTGGAAGAGGTGCTGCTCATGCATCCACAGATCAGCGAGGTGGCGGTGGTCGGTCAGCGCGATGCGGACTGGGGCGAGGTCGTCATCGCCTTCCTCGTCGCGGCCGACGGTGCTCGCCCCGAGGATGCCGAACTCGACGCGCTGTGCCTCGACCACATCGCGCGCTTCAAGCGGCCCAAGGCCTACCGCTTTGTGCCGGCGCTGCCGAAGAACAGCTACGGCAAGGTGCTCAAGACCGAGTTGCGCGACTGGCTTGCCAAGGCCGATTGAGCGATGATTGTGCGATCCATGCCGCACGCCATCGCGCGCAGGTAAACGGCTTCATGCAGGGAAAATTGAATTGGCGTAGATTGCTTGATCAATCATTCAAAACAGCTTTCTCTGCACGGAGTTTTCCATGTCCAACGCACCCGTCAAACTCAAGATC
Organism: Diaphorobacter caeni; assembly: GCF_015354245.1. GTDB lineage: Bacteria > Pseudomonadota > Gammaproteobacteria > Burkholderiales > Burkholderiaceae_C > Diaphorobacter_A > Diaphorobacter_A caeni. The sequence goes on along the minus strand of NZ_JADKYZ010000002.1, from coordinate 608,733 downwards.
GACTTCGTCTCCGACGTCTCCTGCCCGTGGTGTGCCATCGGGCTGAACGCGCTGGAGATGGCGGCTGAGCGCGTGAAGGGCGATGTGCAGATCGACCTGCATTTCCAGCCGTTCGAGCTCAACGCCGACATGGTGCCCGAGGGTGAGGATGTCATCGAGCATCTGCAGCGCAAGTACGGCGCGCCCGCCGAGCAGATGCGCAAGAACCAGCAGGCGATCACCGAGCGAGGCGCGGGCGTCGGCTTCACGTTCAACATGGATCGGCGCGGCCGCATCTACAACACCTTCGACGCGCATCGCCTGCTGCATTGGCTCGAAGAAGACAGCCAGGCCGAGCAGCAACGCGCGCTCAAGCATGCGCTTTTCAAGGCCTATTTCACGGACGGAGACAACCCCAGCGACCATGCCGTGCTGCTGCGCCTCGTGCGCGAGCTGGGTCTCGATGAGGCGCGTGCGAAAGCGATTCTGGAGTCAGACGAATACGCGAGCGAGGTGCGTGAACGCGAGGCGTTCTATCACCAGCACGGCATCAACTCGGTGCCCGCGGTGATCGTCAACGACCGCCATCTGATTCAGGGCGGGCAGCCGGTGGAGGTGTTTGAGGAAGCGTTGAGAAAGCTGGCCGCGCAGGCCTGAAATCGCCAACGTGCTTTTGGAGCGCGCTTGCGATTTCCACACGCGCTTGCTACTTCTTCACCGGAATCACCGTCCCGTGCGCCACCGGCACCGCAGAGACCGAGTTCTGCGGTGAGCCGTCGATGAGCTTGTCGGAGTAGGTGAGGTAGACCAGCGCGTTGCGCTTGGCGTCCACCATGCGCACGACGCGCAGGCGCTTGAACAGAATCGACATGCGTTCGCTGAAGACTTCGTCCTGCGGCTTGAGCGGCTGCGGGAACGAGATGGCGCCCACCTGATGACAGGAAAGTGATGCCTCAGCGCGGTCTTCGGCGAGGCCGAGCGTGCCCTTGACGCCGCCGATGCGGGCGCGCGAGACGTAGCAGGTGACGCCATTCACTTCTGGGTCGTCGTAGGCCTCGACGATGATGTCGTGGTCGCGGCCGATGAGCTTGAAGGCGGTGTCGACCGTGCCGATTTTTTCACCGTCCGCCGCGAAGGCGGAGAGCGACAGACAGGCCAGTGCGAGAGCTGGTGCGAAGGTGTTCCGGATCAGGTGGCGCATGGCTTGTCGTGTGCGGTCGGTGAGAGTGGGGGCGGCGTCTGCGTCAGGCCTTGGCTTCGGCGCAGCGCTTGTTCAGGTGGGCGAGGGCTTCTTCCACCTGGTCGACGAGCACGAGGCTCAGGTCACCGGGTTGCAGGCGCTCCAGCGCGTGATCGATGGCGATGAACTCGCCGTGGATCTCGGTGCTGTACGTGGTGCGCGGTGCGCCCTCGAGGCCCTGCTTGAGCAGGCCGAGCACTTCACCGTCTTCACGGCCGCGCTGGCAGGCGTCCTGGTAGAGGATCACGTCGTCGAAGTACTGGCCGAGGATGCGGGTCTGCTCGACGATGTCCTGATCGCGGCGGTCACCCGCGCCCGAGATCACCACGCTGCGGCGTTTGGCCGGCATGGCCTGGACGGCCTGCGCGAGCGCGCGGATGGCGTCGGGGTTGTGGCCGTAGTCGGCGATCACGGTGGCGCCCTTGTAGTCCATCACGTTGAAGCGCGCAGGGGCGTTGTCGCTGTCGTTCAGGAAGCCTGCGAGGCCGCGGCGGATGGTCTGCCACGGCAGGCCGGAGGCCCAGGCGGCGCCGATGGAGGCCATGACGTTTTCGACCTGGAAGGTGATCAGGCCGCTGCGCGTGATCGGGATGTCGCGCAGCGGAATGCTCTCGCGCCACGAGCCTTCGGCCGCGACGATGTTGTCGCCATCGACGTAGACCACGCGGTTGCCTTGGGCGCGGTGCGTGGCCATCACGGGGTGGTGGCGGTCGGCCGCGAAGAAGATCACCTTGCCGGGGCAGACCGAGGCCATGGCCGCGACCAGCGGGTCGGCGGCGTTGAGCACGGCGTAGCCCGAGGGGGCGACGTTCTGCACGATGACGCGCTTGAGCACCGCGACGTCTTCGGCGGTGGTGATGAAGTTCAGACCCAGATGGTCGCCTTCGCCGACGTTGGTGACCACGGCCACCTGGCAGCGGTCGAATCCGAGGCCTTCGCGCAGGATGCCGCCGCGCGCGCATTCGAGCACGGCCGCGTCGGTCTCGGGATGGGCGAGCGCGTTGCGGGCGCTGCGCGGGCCGGAGCAGTCACCGCTGTCGATCTGGCGACCGTTGACGTAGACGCCGTCGGTGTTGGTCATGGCGGTGCGCCAGCCGTGCGAGGTGAACAGGTGGGCGATCACGCGGGTGGTGGTGGTCTTGCCGTTGGTGCCGGTGACGGCGACGACCGGAATGCGGCCGTCCTGACCGGGCGCGAACAGCTCGTCGACCATGGGCACTCCGACGTTGCGCGGCTTGCCGAACGAGGGCGCGAGGTGCATGCGCAGGCCGGGAGCGGCGTTGACTTCGACGATGCCGCCGTTCTGTTCTTCGAGCGGCTTGAGCATGGTCTCGCAGACCACGTCCACGCCGCAGATGTGCAGGCCGATGGTTTGCGCGGCCTCGATGGCGCGGGCAGCGACCTCGGGATGCACGTCGTCGGTCACGTCGGTGGCGCTGCCGCCGGTGGACAGGTTGGCATTGTTGCGCAGCACGACGCGCTGGCCCGGTGCGGGCACGGATTCGGGCGTGAGGCCCTCGGAGGCGATGCGCGCGATGGCGATGTCGTCGAGGCGGATCTTGGTGAGCGCCGTGCCGTGGCCGGTGCCGCGACGCGGATCGCGGTTGACGATCTCGACGAGCTCGCGGATGTTGTGTTCGCCGTCGCCAAGCACCTGGGGCGGCTCGCGGCGCGCTGCGGCGACCAGCTGACCACCGACGACCAGCAGGCGGAAGTCATGGCCGGGCAGAAAGCGCTCGACCATCACGTCGTCGCCGAATTCCTCGGCCACCTTGTAGGCGGCTTCGAGGCCTTCGCGCGTGGTGATGTTGACGACCACGCCCTTGCCCTGATTGCCGTCCTGCGGCTTCACGACGACGGGCAGGCCGACTTCCTGAGCGACGACCCAGGCGTCGTCCACGTCCTTGACGGGACGGCCGAGCGGCACGGGCACGCCGGCCGCGTGCAGCAGGCGCTTGGTGAGGTCCTTGTCCTGCGCGATGGACTCGGCCACGGCGCTGGTCATGTCGAGTTCGGCGGCCTGGATGCGGCGGGCCTTGGAGCCCCAACCCAGTTGCACGAGCGAGCCGGACGTCAGGCGGCGGAACGGAATGCCGCGCGCGACGGCGGCGTCCACGATGGAGCCGGTCGAGGGGCCAATGCGCTCGTCCTCGTCGGTCTCGCGCAGATCGGCGATCGCCTTGTCGGCGTCGAACGCGGTGTTGTCCATCGCGGCGCGCAGCAGCGCTTCGGCGTATTCCATGGCCTTGCGGCCGACGGCTTCCTCGGTGTATTCGACGACGACCTGGAAGGTGCCGGGCTCGACCGTGGAGTGCGTGCGGCTGAAGGTGACGGGGCAGCCCGCCTGTGCCTGCAGGGACAGCGCCGCGACTTCGAGCACATGGGCGAGCGACAGGCGCTGGTCCGCACCGTGGGGTTGCAGCGTGCCGATCTTGGGAAAGCGTGCGCGCAGGCGGTCTTCAAAACCGGCGATGTCGGAGTACACGCACTCATGGGTGTCGCAGTGCACGACGGCTTCGATGGCCGTGCTGCGGGTCCAGAGATTCGGGCCACGCAGGGCTCGGACGCGGGTGACTTGCATGTTCTTCTTTCTTTTTCGCGTTGCCGCTTCGTGTGCGGCAACGCAGAGAAATCATCTGGGGGTGAGATCGATCTCAGATCTCGTTGTACTCGAAGGTCTTGATGCCCGCGCCGATGAGATCGGGCGCGATGTCCATCGACCACGCCGTGGCGATGGCGGCCAGCAGGGCAGGCGTGTCGGGCTTGCGGCCACCGGGCAGCGACAGCGCATCGAGCGTGCCGAGCACACGTTCCTGCGTGCCGGTGGCGAGCACCACCTGATCGCCGCGCACGAACACCGCACGGCCTTCGGCGTTGTCGGCGCGGTGCTGGGCGATGTGGGCGTTGTCGGCCTGCAGGGAGTACAGCAGCACCTCGCCGTCGCACAGGCGGGCCAGATCGGCCACCTGTTCGATGTCGGCGTTGAGCACGCCAGCGCCTTCGTCGAGGACCACGTCGATCTGGGTGCGCAACACGCGGGTCATCTGGCCCTGCTCGTGCACGTCGTGGTCCTTGAGCGTCTCGAAGCCGTCCATGTCGGTGACCACGCCCACGAGGCAGCGGTCATAGGCCAGCCCCTCGGCGAGGATCGAGCGCGCGGTGGTCTCGATCACGGCGGCCTGGGCGAGGCGGTTGGTGAGCAGTCGGTGCGCGCCGGCCCAGTTGGCGGTGTTGGTCTTCTGGGTCTGGCGATTGTTCAGGAACATGCCTTGCTCGCTGGCCACGCCGGTGAGCTTGCCCGAGAGCTGCAGCAGCCAGCCGACGAGGCGCGCGATGAACGCGTTCTCGCGCGTTCCGGCGATGCCGACCACGGGAATGCGGCCCGCGCCCGTGCCGTCTTCAGTCGTCGGGAACAGGTGCTCGACGATGGCCTGACCCACGGGGCGCGGCGCGCCGCTGGTGGGCTTGAGGTGCATGAGCAGGCCGGGGCCGGCGTTCACTTCGAGGATCGCGCCCTGGCCCTTCATGGGCTTGGAGACGTCCTGCAGGATCATGTCCATGCCGGCGATGTCCAGACCCACGATCTTGGCCGCGAGCGTGGCGTAGTAGGCCACGTCGGGGTGCACCTCGTCGGTGCAGTCGATGGCCATGTTGCCGTTGCGTTGCAGCAGGACGGACTCGCCCTGCGCGGGCACCGACGCGGGCGTCATGTTCTGGCGCTTGAGTTCGAGCTTGACGGCGGGCGCTTCCAGATTGATCCAGTCGAGCGGATATTCCTGCTCGGGGCCACGACGCGGGTCCTGATTGACCACGGCGACCAGTTCGGCCAGCGTGGACTTGCCATTGCCGGCCACGCTCACGGTTTCGCCACGGCAGGCCGCGACGACCTTGCCGCCGACCACGAGCAGGCGGTGCTCGGTGCCGTTGATGAATTTCTCGACGATCACGTCGGAGCCTTCAGGCTGGGCCAGCGCGAAGGCGGTCTTGATGTCGTCTTCGGCGCTCAGGTCCAGCGTCACGCCGCGCGCGTGGTTGCCGTCGGATGGCTTGACGGTGACCGGAAATCCGATGTCCTGCGCGACTTCCCAGGCTTCTTCGGGCGAGTTCACGATCTGACCTTCAGGGACAGGCACGCCACAGGCGGCCAGCAGGCGCTTGGTGAAGTCCTTGTCCTGGGCGATGCCCTCGGCGATGGCGCTGGTCTGGTCGCTCTCGGCGGTCCAGATGCGGCGCTGAGCGGCGCCGTAGCCGAGCTGCACGAGGTTGCCGTCGTTCAGGCGGATGTGGGGGATGCGGCGCTCGCCCGCGGCATCGACGATGCTGCCGGTGCTCGGGCCAAGGTAGCGGTCGTTGATCGCGGTCTTGATGGCCTGGATCGCGGGCTTGATGTCGTAGGGCTGGTCATTGATCGCCGCCATGATCAGCTTGTGGCCCCAATCGAGCGCCGTACGGGCGACCGACTCTTCGGGGCAGCGGAACACCATGCGGTAGACGCCGCGCTGGGAGATCTCGCGCGTCTGGCCGAACTCCGCAGGCATGCCGGCGAGGTTCAGCAGTTCGATGACGATGTGCTCCAGCACATGGCCCATCCAGGTGCCTTCCTTCAGGCGCAGCAGAAAGCCACCGCGCTCGCCCACGCCGCAGGTGTGCTCGATCAGATCGGGCAGCCAGGCGGTGAGTCGTTCATTGAAACCGGGGATCTTGTTGGACGGGTAGTCCTCCAGCTCTCCCAGATCGAGCCAGACCTCCAGAACGGGTCGGTAGGTCCAGACGCTGGGGCCGCGCAGATAGGTCGTGCGCAGGAGTTGGATATCTTTGAATGTCGCCATGGATTGCAACTAGTGAATTCTTGAAACGCCAGAATGGAAACCGGATTGTCGATCACCAAGAGGCTGCAACAGCGTGCATTGTGCGCGTTAATTGCGACTTGAGTGTCGGGATGTCAGCCGAAGGGGCGGGCGGCGCGTTAAAACGGGAGTCGCCAAACCGACCCTCCTGTCATGGACAATTCAGATGAGGACACTGACAGAGTTTTGTAGGTGCCAAGGGCCGAAAAATAATCCAAATGCAAAATCACCACCATCCTGTGGACGCTGCCGGCGTCATGAATTCCCCCGCCGGACAGCAAGTGCGAGCACAGCTCCGTACAGATGAAAACGTGCTGGCATCCCTGGAGGTTGACCTGACCCCCGATCTGCGGTTTGCGAACGGCCTGCTGGTGCTCACGCCGCAGCGCATGATTTTTCGCAATGCGGAAGGGGTGATCCGGGACTGGCCGCTTGAGGCAGGCATGTCGCTGCGGCTGCTGGACCATGGCGGCGTAGGCACGCTCGAGCTGCATGACGAGGCCAAGCGTCACGAGCTGTGGCGCTTCACGCTGGCGCGCCACCCGCAGGCGCTGCTGCTGATGCAGAAGTTCGAGAAGATCGAACGCCGCCTTCTGGCCTTGCGCGACGGCTCGTCGCTGCCCGCCGAGGACGAGGAAGAAACGCTCTGCCCGACCTGCCATGCGCCCCTGCCGCCCGACAGCGAGGAATGCCCGGCCTGCGCGCGGCAGCAGGCCCCGCAGACGTCCACCTGGGTGCTGCTGCGCCTGTGGCGTTTTGCAAAGCCTTACAAAAATCAACTGCTGCTGGGCTTCCTGCTGACGCTGGCCGCGACGGGCGCGCAGCTGGTCGCGCCGTATCTGACGATTCCGATCATGGACAAGATCCTGATCCCGTACCAGAACGGCCAGAAGATTGATCCCGGCACGGTGGTTTTCTATCTGAGCGGCCTGCTGATTTCGGCAGTGCTGGCCTGGGTTCTTGGCTGGGCACGCACCTTCGTGCTGGCCAAGGTGTCCGAGCGCATCGGCTCGGGGCTGCGCACCCAGACGTATGACCATCTGCTCAAGCTCTCGCTCGACTACTACGGCAGCAAGCGCACCGGCGATCTGATGGCGCGCATCGGCGCCGAGACCGACCGCATCAACCTGTTCCTGTCGCTCAACGCGCTCGACTTCGCGACCGACGTGCTCATGATGATGATGACCGCGGCGATCCTGTTCTCCATCAACCCCTGGCTGGCTCTCGTCACGCTGGTGCCGCTGCCGTTCATCGCGTGGATGATCCACATGGTGCGCGAACGCCTGCGCACGGGCTTCGAGAAGATCGACCGCGTCTGGTCCGAGGTGACCAACGTGCTGGCCGACACCATTCCCGGCATCCGTGTGGTCAAGGCCTTCGCTCAGGAGCAGCGCGAGTCTGACCGCTTTGCCGACGCCAACAAGGCCAATCTGGAGGCCAACGACCGGGTGAACAAGACCTGGTCGCTGTTCACTCCCACGGTCACCTTCCTCACCGAAATCGGCCTGCTGATCGTCTGGGGCTTCGGCATCTGGCTGGTGGCCGGTGGCAGCATCACCGTCGGTGTGCTCACCGCCTTCATCGCGTACATCGGCCGCTTCTACAGCCGCCTTGATTCGATGAGCCGCATCGTCTCGGTCACCCAGAAGGCGGCGGCCGGCGCCAAGCGCATCTTCGACATTCTTGATCACGTGAGCAACGTGCCCGATCCGCAGAACCCGGTGCGTCTGCCGAACGACGTGAAGGGCGCGCTGACCATGGAGGACGTGAGCTTCCGCTACGGCAGCCGTTCGGTCATCAAGCACCTCGACCTGCAGATCAAGCCCGGCGAGATGATCGGTCTGGTCGGCCACAGCGGTTCGGGCAAGAGCACGCTGGTCAACCTGATCTGCCGCTTCTACGACGTGAGCGAGGGCTCGATCCAGCTTGACGGCGTGGACCTGCGCCGCATCGCCGTGTCGGACTTCCGCCGCAACATCGGCCTGGTGCTGCAGGAGCCGTTCCTGTTCTTCGGAACTATCGCCGAGAACATCGCCTACGGCAAGCCCGAGGCGACGCGCGAGGAAATCGTCGCCGCCGCGCGCGCCGCGCATGCCCACGAATTCATCCTGCGCCTGCCGCACGGATACGACTCGCTCGTGGGCGAGCGCGGCCAGGGCCTGTCGGGCGGCGAGCGCCAGCGCATCTCTATTGCGCGCGCGCTGCTGATCGACCCGCGCATCCTGATTCTTGATGAGGCGACTTCGGCCGTCGACACCGAGACCGAAAAGGAAATCCAGAAGGCGCTCGACAACCTCGTGCAAGGCCGCACGACGATCGCGATCGCCCACCGCCTGTCCACGCTGCGCAAGGCCGACCGCCTTGTGGTGATGGATCGCGGCGAGATCGTGGAAGTCGGCCCGCACGACGAGCTCATGGCCAAGGAAGGCGCGTACTGGCGCCTCTACATGGCGCAGGCCCGCCGCGCCGAGGAGGACGCCGAAGCCGCGGGCGTGGTGATCGACGCCGCATCCCGCGTGGCCTCCAAGGCCCCGGCCGACCCTTCATCCGCACACGCCTGAGCCGAGAGATCCGGAGCGAAAGAAATCATGTCATTGCACAGTCAGACAACAGCCAACGTCGCCTTCCAACTCTCGCGCAACGCCCATGGTCGCCTCACGCTGCGCCTTGCGGCCGACGACAAGGAGCATGTCGGCGTGCTGCCGGTGCGCGCCTATCCGATCTCGGCACCGAACGAGGGCCTGTCGCTGTTCGGCACCGATGGTCACGAGCTCGTCTGGATCGACCGCATGGACCAGCTCTCTGCCGAACAGCGCACGCTGATCGAAGAAGAACTGGCGGCGCGCGAGTTCGTGCCGACGATCCAGAAACTGGTCAGCGTGTCGACGTTCGCGACGCCGAGCACCTGGAGCGTGGAGACGGACAGGGGGCGCTTCGATCTGGTGCTCAAGGCCGAAGAGGACATCCGCAAGCTCGAAGGGCGCACGCATCTGCTCATCACCGCGAGCGATGGGCTGCAGTTCCGTGTGCGCGATTCCTCGGCCCTCGACAAGCATTCGCGCAAGCTGCTGAGCCGGTTTCTTTGATTTTGTTTTGTTGACGCCGTCTGTTCGGCGTCGATATGGGCGCGATCCTTCGTTGTGCCTCTGTGAGTTTGTTCAACCATTCGCGATGCCGCTGCTCACATGGCCTGCGGGCACATGTCGAGCGGCCGATTCGACATGGCCTGTCTGGTCGTCGAAGAAGAAATCAGGTTCGAACTCGCGCAGGAAGGGGCCTTTTTCAAGGCCGCCGAGGAACATGGCTTCGTCGACGTAGATGTTCCAGTCCATCAGGGTGCGGATCGCGCGTTCGTGCGCCGGGGCGCTGCGTGCGGTGACCAGCGCGGTGCGGATGCGCATGCCCTTGGTGCTGGCCTGCTGCAGCCGGTGCAGGGCGGCCAGCAATGGCTTGAAGGGGCCTTCGGGCAAGGGCTGCGTGGCCTTGTCGAGTTCGTGGCGCTGAAAGGCTTCCAATCCGTCGCGTTGGAACACCTGCTCGGCCTCGTCGGAGAACAGCACGGCGTCGCCGTCGAAGGCGATGCGCACTTCGTTGGGATGCGAGTCGCTGGCGCGCACCGAATCCGTGAAAACGTGCGCGGCCGGGTGGCCGAGGCGCAGCGCCTGCGTCACGTCCTGCGCGTTGGCCGAGAGGAACAGGTGCGCGCCGAGCGGGCGCAGGTATCTGAACGGTGCGCCGCCCTGGGTGAACACGCCGCGCTGCAGCGGGATGTCCGCGGCCTTGGTCGAGCGGAAGATGCGCATGCCACTCACCGGATCGTTGCGCGAGAGCATCACCACCTCCACGCGCTGCTTCCCGTCGGCGTTGAAGGCCAGCAGTTTCTTGATCAGCGAGAACGCCACGCCCGGGCGCGCCGGCGTGTCCAGCCGGTCGAGCTGCAATTGCATGTAGGCCTGTGGATTCTCGGCGTCGAACAGGCGGTTCTCTTCTTCAAAGTCGAACAGGGCGCGCGAGGAGATCGCGACCACCAGTTGATCATCCAGCGTGACGGGCATGGCTTTTCTGGTCTCGTGGTTGGAGTTACTTGACGAACTGGTTGAGCTGGATGATCGGCATGAGCACGGCCAGCACGATGAGCATGACGATCAGACCCATGGCGACGATCAGCAGCGGCTCGAGAATCGTGGCGAGCTGCATGGCGCGGCGCTGCACTTCGGTCGAGAGCTGGTTGGCCGCGCGCTGCAGCATCAGCGGCAGCTGGCCGGTCTGCTCGCCCAGGCGCGCGAACATCGAGACGAGACTCGGAAAACGCTTCTTCTGCGAGATGGCCGAGGCCAGCGGTGCGCCCTCGCGCACCAGCACCAGCGCGTCGAGCGCATCGGCGCGCATGGCGCGGTTGTGGAGGGTTTCGGCGGCGGCCTGCAGCGCCTTGAGAATCGGCACGCCCGCGCCCGCGAGCATCGCCAGCGTGCCTGCGAAGCGCGCTGCGTTGTATCCACGCGCGAGCTTGCCGATGATGGGCAGATTCAGCCACCAGGCATCGAAGGTGGCGCGAAACGCGGGTCGCGAAAGCGCGGTCCGCATGAAGATCGCAAAGAGGATCACCACGCCGAGCATCAGCCAGCCGTAGTTGCGCACCACATCGCTGAGTGTGAGCATGGCCACGGTGAGCACGGGCAGCGCGCGCTTGGTTCCGGCGAACACGTTGGCCACCTGCGGCACCACATAGCCGACGAGGAACAGCACGATGACGATGGCCACGCAGGTCACGATGGCCGGGTACAGCGAGGCGCCGATGAGCTTGGCGCGCAGAGCCTGGCGCTGCTCGAGATCGTCGGCCAGCCTGTCGAGCACCTCGCCGAGATGGCCGCTTTGCTCGCCCGCGCCGATCACCGCGCAGAAGATGTCGGAGAACTCGCGCGGGTGCTGCGACAGCGCCTTCGCGAAAGTGGAGCCGGCATTCACCTCGGCGCGCAGGGCGGCGACGAGATGGTGCTGGCGTTCGGTGTCGGCTTCTTCGGAGAGGGCGCTGAGCGCGCGCTCGAGCGGCAGGCCCGAGACGATCAACCCGGCCAGCTGGCGCGTCCAGATGGCGAGCTGCGTGGAGTTGAACACCGGTCGGGTGAGCAGCCGCTGGCTGAGCGACGGCGCCTGCCCGGCGGTGTTCGCGGCGAGCGCTTCCACTGCCAAGGGCACGAGGGCCTGCGCGCGCAGCAGGCTGCGGGCGGCCTTGGGACTGTCGGCGTCGATCGTGCCTTTGCGGGTCTGGCCGGCGGCGTCCAGTGCTTCAAAGGAAAAGGCGGGCATGCGTGTTTTCAGGTTCGGCGGCGCCCTTTCCGTTCCCGTTCAACGCGAACGGAACGCGGCGCCAAGGCCCTGATGGTAGCCGGTTGCAGAGGCGCCGCGATCTCCGCGGGCAGATCAGTTCTGCATCGCCTGCGCAGCGATCTCCAGCGAGCGCAGCCGCAGGGCAGGGTCGTAGACGTCGCTCACCAGCATGAACTCGTCGGCTTCGGTGGCTGCTGCGAGTTTCTCGAAGCCCGCCTTGACGGTCTCGGGGCCGCCGATGACGCCGATGGCGAGGAAGTCGGCAATCGCTTCGCGCTCGCGCGGGCCGAGCTGCTGCAGATAGTTGGCGACGGGAGGCTGGAGCCGTCCGCGCTGGTTGGTGAGGATGCTCAGCACGCGCTGGAAGGTGCTGCTGGCGAGGTATTCGGCCTCGTCGTCGGTGGGCGCGGCGATCAGCGGCACTCCAATGATCACGTAGGGCTTGGCGAGCGTGGCCGAGGGCTTGAAGTTGGCGCGGTAGATCTCGATGGCGGGCATCAGGAAGCGCGGCGCGAAATGCGAGGCGAAAGCGTAGGGCAGGCCCTTTTCGGCGGCGAGCTGGGCGGAGAACATGCTCGAGCCCAGCAGCCAGATCGGCACGTTGGTGTCCGAGCCTGGAACGGCCACGATGCGCTGGCCCGGCTGGACGGGGCCAAGAAGGCGCTGCAGCTCGGCGACGTCGCGCGGAAAGTCCTCTTCGGTCTCGACGCGGTCTCGGCGCAGCGCGCGCATCGTCGGGCCGTCGGTGCCGGGCGCGCGGCCGAGGCCGAGTTCGATGCGGCCGGGATAGAGCTCCGCGAGCGTGCCGAAGGCCTCGGCCACCACCAGCGGCGCGCGGTTGGGCAGCATGATGCCGCCCGATCCCACGCGGATGGAACCCGTCTGGCCCGCGATGTGACCAATGAGCACGGCCGTGGAGGAACTGGCGATGCCGGGCATGTTGTGGTGCTCGGCCAGCCAGTAGCGCTTGAAGCCGAGCTGCTCCGCACGTTGTGCGGTCCGCACCGCGATGGCGAGCGCATCGGCGACGGTGCCGCCTTCGCGGACGGCCACCAGATCGAGCATGGAAAGGGAGGGCATGGGAGTGGTACGCATCGTCCCATTGTGTGTGTCGGTCAAAAACTGCGCCTCCGTGCGGGCAATCGATTTATCGCAAAATGTAAATCAATGTTAAATGACCTGCCTCAAACCCCAAATTACCTGAACTGGGGTATGTGCAAACTATTTTTAACTACCTAGACTCACACGGGTCAGCCTTTGCTTGTGTTTGAGCGGAGCGTGCGCATTTTCCAACGCTCCAGACAGGCTGATAGTTTTAAATTAAAATATTAAATATTCAATTGGTATTTGGTATGGTTGAAGTGCGGCAAGGGAAGCAGAGAGTGCCGAACGCTTTGCGCCATGCAATCCAACTTTGAGAGGGAGTGACATGGACATGCTCAAACGTTTTTTCTCTTCGTCGGGAGCCGCCTCCTCCAAGCAACGCGCCAAGGCGGAGCGGCCCGAGGACTGGTCGACCGTGCCCGCACTGCAAGCCAGCGAACTCGTCGCCTTCGGGGACGAGGTCAGCCGCCTGTCCGTGGAGTTCGACATCGAGGCACTGATCGTGAGCCACGAGCGTTGGCTGCCCTGGCTGTGGCAGGCCTGCGAAGGACAGATCGATGAACAGCTGCGTCCGGACGTGATCCGCGATGACCGCAGCTCGGAACTCGGCGCATGGCTGCATGACGCGGGCCGCAAGGCGCTCGGCCATCTGCCGACCTATGACATGCTGCTGGTGCGCAATCGCTATTTCCATCTCAAGGCCGCGGAGCTGATCACCCAGATCGAACAGGGCGACATGGTGATGGCGGAGCGCACGTTCCGGCAGTGCGAGCATGCGTCGCGCCAGATGGTGCTGCTGCTCAAGGAGCTCAAGCGCGGTTTGGTGCGCAACCCGGCGTCCGGTACGCCAGCCGTCAGAAAGCCGGTGCTGCCGGCCGGCGCCTGAGAGCGTAGACGCGCTCTGAGAGGCAGAGGCTTCCTGAACTTTTCCTGAGATCCCGCGCGCTCAGTCGCGCGTGACGCGCAGCACCTCTTCGGCGCTGGTGATGCCCGCCGCCACCAGACGTTCGCCGTCGGTGCGCATCAGCGACATGCCATTGGCCAGCGCCTGATCGCGGATCTCCGATTCGCTGACCTGACCGTGGATCTGCGCGCGGATCTGGTCGTCCACTTCCAGCAATTCAAAGATGCCGGTGCGGCCCCGATAGCCCGAGGGCTCGCTCGGATCGAGCCTGCGCACCAGTCGCTGGGCGAGCACGCCGAGCAGCGAGCTGGACAGCAGGAACGGCTCCACCCCCATGTCGGTCAGGCGTGTGATGGCGCTGGCCGAGTCGTTGGTGTGCAGCGTGGCGAGCACCAGATGGCCGGTCAGAGACGCCTGGATCGCAATCTGGGCGGTTTCGAAGTCGCGGATTTCACCGATCATGATCACGTCCGGGTCCTGGCGCAGGATGGCGCGCAGGGCCTTGGCGAAGGTCAGGTCGATCTTGCTGTTGATCTGTGTCTGGCCGACGCCCGCGAGCTCGTATTCGATGGGGTCTTCCACCGTCATGATGTTGCTGCTCGTCGCGTCCAGGCGGGCGAGCGCCGCGTACAGCGTGGTGGTCTTGCCCGAGCCGGTCGGGCCGGTCACGAGAATGATGCCGTGCGGCTGCGAGATCAGGCGCTCGAACTGCGTGAGCACGGGGCCCTGCATGCCCACCGACTCGAGGCTGAGCTTGTTCTCGCTCTTGTCCAGCAGACGCAGCACGGCGCGCTCGCCGTGGGCGTTGGGCAGGGTGGAGACGCGCACGTCGATGGCACGGGTGCCAAGGCGCAGAGAGATGCGGCCGTCCTGCGGCAGGCGTTTCTCGGAGATGTCGAGATCGGCCATGATCTTCAGGCGCGAGATCAGCGCGGCGTGCAGCGCGCGGTTGGGCTGCACCACCTCGCGCAGCGTGCCGTCCACGCGAAAGCGCACGCTGGAATGACGCTCGTAGGGCTCAATGTGGATATCGCTCGCGCCGTCGCGCACGGACTGCGTGAGCAGCGCGTTGAGCATGCGGATGATGGGCGCGTCGCCGGCCGACTCCAGCAAGTCCTCGACCGCGGGCAGCTCCTGCATCATGCGAGAGAGGTCGGCGTCGGACTCGACCTCGCTGACCACCATCGCCGCGCTCGAATCGGACTGTGAATAGGCCGCGCTGATGCGCTGGGCGAGCGCGCCGTTGTCCAACGGCATGAGCTGCTGCACGGCGTGCTTGCGCAGCACCTCGGACATCGCGCCCATGTCGGGCGCCATGCCGTGCCACAGCACCAGCTGGTGGCCATCGTCCTCGAGCAGCAACTGGTTCGAGCGTGCGAAGGTGTATGGCAGGGGATGGCGCATGGGCGGTCTGGCTGACGGTCGGTCTGGCGTTGAATCGATGGGTGGATGGGCAGCGTTTGAGGCGGTTTACTGCGGCGTGAAGTTGGGGTCCTGCACGGTCGAGTCCGCGGGCTGCTGCGCAGTGGACTTGTTGCGGTTCACCTCGACCGGGAACATCGATGTGGGCACCGGCTTCGCGGGCGCACTGCCGTTCTTGGACGGCGTGGTCTGCGTGTTCAGCGGCGGCAGCACGGGGGCTTCGTTGACCGCGCGCATCAGCGTGCTGTCGGCGGGCTGCGTGCCCATCTGCAGCGCACGGATGGCTTCGTAGCGGTCCTGCACCAGCGCGTCGCTGGTGGCGTCGTCGCGGATCACGATGGGGCGCAGGAAGACCATCAGATTGGTCTTCTTGCGCGAACGCTGCTCGTTGCGGAACAGCGCGCCGACCACGGGCAGGTCGCCCATCAGCGGCACCTTGTCCTGGCCGAGCGCGTAGCTGTCTTCGAGCAGACCGCCGAGCACGATGACGTTGCCGTCCTGCACCATCACGGACGACTCGATGGCGCGCTTGCTGGTGGTGGGGCCGTTCGCATTCGACGTGGTGGTGCTGTTGACCTTGGAGACTTCCTGATAGAGCGTGAGCTTGACGGAGCCGTTTTCGCTGATCTGCGGGCGCACGCGCAGCATCAGGCCCACGTCCTTGCGCTCGACGGTGGTGAACGGATTCACGGTCGAGCTGCCGGTGGAGTTGGCGTAGGAGCCGGTCACGAACGGCACGTTCTCGCCGATGATGATCTGCGCCTCTTCGTTGTCGAGCGTGAGCAGGTTCGGGGTCGAGAGCACATTGGCGTCGCCCGTGTTCTCGAGGAAGTTGGCGAGCACGCCGAGGTAGTACTTGCCGTTGATGCGCGGCGCGACCGCGATGGTGCCGCCCGCCGGTTTGCTGGACAGGGCGGAGGTGATGGTGGAGGTGGTGCCACTGGCCGCGGCGAGCGCCAGATCCAGGATGTTGGTGCCCGACTGGCTGGAGTTGGTGCCCAGAAGGCCCAGCGTGCTGCCGTAGTTGCCCATGATGCCCTGCCACTGAATGCCGAATTCGGCGACCTTGTTGGCGGACACTTCGACGATCAGGCTCTCGATCAGCACCTGCGCACGGCGACCGTCGAGCTTGTCGATGACGGCGCGGATCTGGCGGTACTGCGGCTCGGGTGCCGAGATGATCAGCGAATTGGTCGAGGCGTCGGCCTGGATCTGGCCGCCCGTGGAGCCCTGGTTCGCGTTGTTCTGCGAACTGCCGAAACTGGACTGCGTGCCTCCGCCAAGGCCACCGCTGGTGTTGCTGCCAAGGCCCGAGGATTGCGTGGTGCTGTTGCTGGCGGTGCTCATCAGCCCACCGCTTGTGCCGCCGCTGCTGCCGCTGAAGGGCAGGCCCGAGCCGGAGCCCGAGCCAGAATTGCTGCCGCCCATCGAACCGTTGGAAATCGCGGCACGCAGGGTGGCCGCGAGCTTCACTGCGTCGGCGTTCTTCAGATAGACGACGTGGATGTTGCCGGTCGCGGCGGAGCTGCCTGCGGCGGGAGCCTGATCGAGCTTGGCCACGAGCGAGCGCACGAGCGCCAGACGCGCCGGATTGGCCGCGCGCACGATCAGCGAATTGCTGCGGGGCTCGGCCAGCAGGGTGGTGCGGTAGGACGTGTCGGACTGGCCGGCGGCGGCCGCGCCGGGCGTGCCGGTTGCAGCAACGCCGGAGTTGCCGGAGCCGTCGATGAGCTTTTGCACCAGCGGCGCGAGGTCCGAGGCGATGGCGTTCTGCAGCGCGATGACTTCGACGTCGCTCGCGTTGGAGACGTCCATCGCCGCGATGATGCGGGCGATGCGCTGCAGGTTGTCGCCGTAGTCGGTGATCACCAGCGAGTTGTTGCCGGGGTTCACGTTGATGGTGTTGTTGGGGCTGATCAGCGGGCGCAGCACCGGCACCAGATTGCTGGCGTTCTCGAAGTTGAGCTTGAAGATCTGCGTGGCGATCTGGCCGCTGGCGGGCCCCGTGCCCGAGCTGCCCTGGGTGACGGTCACGCCGCCGGCCTGCAGCTTGGCGTCGGCCTCGGGAACGACCTTGTAGAGACCGGCCGCCTCGACGATGGTGAAGCCCTGCAGGCGCAGCGCCGCGAGAAACTGCTGGAACGCGGTGGTTGGCGGCACGGGCTTGTCGGTGACCAGCGTGAGCTGGCCCTTCACGCGCGGATCGACCACCACGTTGCGGCCGGTGATGGTCGCGATGGTGCGGGCCACGGCCTCGATGTCGGCATTGGCGAAGTTCAGCGTGACCGGCTCGTTGGACTGGATGCTGCCTTGCGGCGCGGCGACGGCTTGCTGCGGAACGCTGGCGCACAGCAGCAGGGTGCTGGCGGCGATGGAGTGCAGTGCGAGTCGCAGGCGATGTGGAGGCAAGAAAGTCATGGTTGGTTCAACCCACGGTGAGTATGGAGCGGTCGCCGGTGCGTCGCCCAATGATATTCAAGAGATTGGCCAGCGCGGCCTCGCGGCCGGCTGCGGCCCTGGCCTCGCCGGTGAAGCGCAGGCGCTGGCCCACCCATTGGCCCGATCCGTTGAGCAGCAGCGCGCCGCTCAAGGTGCTGAGCGCGAGCGTGGGGCTGTCGCCGCCATTCACGCTCACGCGGTAGCTGCCCATCGGGCTCAGGGTGGAGAGCTTGGAGGATACGTCAAGCGCGTCGAGCTGCAGATGGCCCTGCAGCGCCATGCGCCCGGCGTTCCAGTCGATCTGCAGTCCGGTGGTGGCAAGCGAGAGTCGGCCTTGCGGCTGAATGGTGTTCCATGGCGTGCCAAGGCCGCTGAGCACGGCGCTGGGCCACTGGCTCTGGCTGTTGGCCACCTTGAGCTGCATGCCGTTCCAGCGCAGCCCGGCGTGCATGCGCACGGGCGTGGTGGTGCAGCAGTCGGCATTCAGAACGACGCTGGCTCCGACCAGGGCAGGGCGCAGCTGCCAGTTCAGGCGGCCGGGCAGCGCGACCTGATCGGAGCTGCCCTCGCCGCCGGTGAGCACGAGTTGCGCAGAGCCGTTCCAGAGCGTGCCGCGCGCCTGCTGCAGTTGCACCATGCCCCTGGTGGCGCTGTTCACGCCCGAGGCCAGCCATGTGGCGGGTGCCTGCACGGCGATCATCGTCAGGGCGCCGAGCACGCCGCCGACGATGGCCCAGCCGCGCGGCGAGCGCACGGGCGCTTCGGTGCCGCGAGCGGAGCGGTTGGCGGTGCGTGGTTTGCTGATCGCCATGTCAGTTCGCGACCGGCAGGGTCAGCACCAGTGTGCCTTCCCAGAAGGCGGGCAGCGTGTTGGCGGCGTTCGCGCCGGACTTGCCCGCGCCATTGGTGCGAACGAGTTTGGCCTGAATCGGGATTGCGCGCGCGGTGCTGCGCACGTGGGCGAGCCACTGGCCCAGAGCGCCAGCGGGCGCGGCCTTGAGCGTTACCGTCGC
Source organism: Diaphorobacter caeni (assembly GCF_015354245.1). Classification (GTDB taxonomy): domain Bacteria; phylum Pseudomonadota; class Gammaproteobacteria; order Burkholderiales; family Burkholderiaceae_C; genus Diaphorobacter_A; species Diaphorobacter_A caeni. The sequence continues at coordinate 590,457 of NZ_JADKYZ010000002.1, read as the reverse complement.
CCGATCGCCGACGACGGAGACCTGCGCGGTCGAGCCGAGCGCCTGCGCCAGCGAACTCTGGAGCACGCGCGTCGCGTCATCGCCCTGCACGCGCGGGGCCTTCTGCAGCTCGAGCGCTTCCTGCTGGAGGCTGCGCATGTGCTGCAGCTGGCCGTCGAGCTGCGCGTGTTCTGCCGGCGCGCTGCGCAGCGTCTTGAGCGCGGGCGACAGCAGCACCCACCACACGATGGCGAGGCCGACGACGCTCGCGGCGATCAGCACCAGCATCTGCTCGCGTGCGGCGAGACTCTTCCAGCGTTCTCTGAGCGCGTCGAGCGCTTCGGACTTGGCCGCGGGATTCTTGTTCTTCATCATGGCCGCTCCCCGGCTGCGCGAATCCAGAGCTGCGAACCCTGTGCGCGGGCGACGAAGCCGTCGGCTTGCAGGCGCTGGGTCACAGTGGACAGCTCGTCATTGGTGAGGCTCACGCCGGTGAGATGCAGTTCTGAATCGGCGAACTCCACCATGGATGGCACCTGACTGACCGGCAGCGCGGCACCTGCGGCGGCGAGCAGGGGCTCAAAATCGCGGTGCGACAGGCTGCCTGCCGCCTGGCGCAGCTGGGCGACCTCGCGCTCCATCTGCACGGGAGCGTCGACCACCACCTTGACGTTGGGAAAGGCCTGCTGCAGGGTGCTGCGGATGCCGACCTCCTTGGCCGCCAGCGACTGGCGTTCCTTGTAGGCGGCCACGTTGAGGCCGACGATCTGAGCCACGACGGCGATGGCGAGCGCCCAGCGCGCGGCGCGCCACTGCGGCGCGCGCAGAAAGGCGTTGAAGCCGCCGCTCACGCTGCGCAGGGCGCGCGTGCGTCCGCTGCTCGAGAATTCGAGCTGTGCCAGATTCCATTGGCCGCGCGCGGCGACGAGCGAGCGCTGGCTGGACGTCGACAGCTCGACGGAGCGGCCGAGCAGCTTCTCGGTCATGCCCGCGACGGCCGGCTCGGCGCGCACGCGGGCGGGCTGGTCGGGATCGGTGCTCTGCATGCCCAGCGCCAGCGTGGCGGAGTTCAGCGGCAGCACGTTCACGGCCTGATCGGCGCTGGCGGATGTGAGCACCAACTGCGCCTCTTCGGGCACGCCGATGGCATAGACCTCGCGCGCGTCGGACGCGCCCGGAGCGAATTCGGGAACGATGCGGCCCACGCTGCGGCCCACCGATTCGAGCAGCTGCAGCGTCTCGCGCAGCCAGACGCGGTCACACACGGCGACCCACGCGGGTTCGCCGATCTGCGCGTCGGGGGCGAGCGCGAAATGCAGCTGCGCGGGTTCATCCAGCAGTTGCTCTTCAAGCAGACCTTCAAGCACCGAGCGCAGGCGCGCGGCGGAGGCGGTCGCTCCTTGCGGCAGGGTCACGCGCTGCCACGACAGCCCGCGTGCGGGCACGACGGCGACGACCTCGCCCGTACGGCCCGGATCGGGCAGGCGTGCGGCCTTGGCGCTGGCTTGGCGGGTTGCGGAGTGGCCGTCGGCGGTCAGCGTGTAGCTGAATTCGGTGTTCGGCCCAGGCGTGCCCGGAGGCAGGTAAAGAATGAGGGTGCTCATGACTGGTGTTCGCGCGCCATTTTAGGCGTGACGCGTGACGGTGACTGGCATCGTTTGTACCCGGTGATCAAGATTTGCCCATCGCGTCGGCCGACTCGCTTCGCAGAAAGCCGCCGCGCTCGCGCCACAGGGTGCGGACCTTGCCGCGTTGCTTGTGCACGAGCGAGCGTTCCTCGACGATGGTCTGATCGATGCGCATGCGACCGCGCACCTCGAAATATTCGGAAGACACGTCGAACAGCGTCGCCGTCAGCAGCTCGGGCTTGCTGAGCAAATTGGCCGCGACGCTCACCGACTTGAAATACTGCGACGAGCGGGACTGGATGAGGCGTTGCGCGTCCGACATGTCGAGGCCGTCCGCGCTGGCCCAGATGACTTCCGCGCCGGCGGTGTTGATGTTGAGCTTGGTGGAGAGCGGAAGAATGGTGACGAAGGGGGCCAACTTGGCGATGGTGTTCTGCGCGACGCCCCACCAGCTCAGTTGCGCGATGGTCATCGGCATCAGCGCGATGGCGGAGCTCTGCGCGTCGCTGGTGTCGGAAGCCGCCGCGCGCAGCATGTGGGAGGAGATCAGCGACAGCTCGCTCTGCGGCAACCCCAGATAGTCGAACAGACGCTCGAACTGGGCCATGGCCGTTGCGTCCAGGGCGTTGTTCTTCACCAGATTGGTGAGGTTCATGCGCGACTGCATGTCGGTCACGCGTCCAGAAAGAAACGCGTTGTCGGTCTGCGCGCTGGCGTCATCGACCTGCGAGACGTTGCGCTGGGCGGAAAGAAAGGTCGAGAGGCGCGCCTCTTCGAGCGGGATCGACCAGGGCTCGGTGAGGTTGTCGGTGCTGTCGCCGCGTGCCAGTGAATCCTCACGCAGGATCAGGCGCGACCAGTCGAGCGCGCCGACGAGAATCCACGCCGACTGGATGCGCGCGCGCTCGGCCGATTCGACCTCGATGGCGCGCCACTGCTGCCACATGGCCGATGCGGCGAAGGTGGCGACCAGCGCGACCGTCAGCATGGCCGCGAGCAGCGCCGCGCCGCGTTCGCGTCGCCCCGGAGGGCGTGAGGTGAGGGCGTGCTGCATCGTCGTCCTCATGTCTTGTTGCCGCCGAGCACGGGGTTGACCCAGTCCTGGGTGATCGTGCCGGTGATCGCGCCGCCCTCGGGCAGGGTGATCGACAGGCGGATGCCTTCGGGGACCGAGGCAGCCGCCTTGGTCAGCCCGCCGAGCGACTGTTCGGCATACGAGCCGCCGACGCTCGACTGCGCATTCGCCCAGGCGCCGCCGACGTAGTAGTAGAGCTGCACATCGGCCAGCGGGAACAGCACGGTCTCGCGCTGCGCTTCGCTGCTTGACGGCGTGCGCGCCCATTGCCCGGCGGTCTGCCAGGCGGCGCTCCAGGCCGCGCGGGTGTTGACGGGCGGTGACTGCCAGCGCAGCCATTGCGGCGTGCCGTTGGCGTCGCGCCTGGCCCACGCCACCACCACGACGCCCTGATCGGGCTGCTGCGTGGTGCGGCGCGTGAGGCGCAGAACCTGTCCGTCCCAGTGAAGTGGCTGGGTGCTGTCCACCGGCTGGATGGAGTCGAGATCGGACTGCCACTGCGCGAGCGCGTTCTGTATGACCACAAGGTGGTCGGAGCGTTCGCGCGTGATCTGCTGCGAGCGCACCATGCCGTCGATGCCGCGCCAGCTCAGCAGCGCGATCAGCGACATGATGGTGATCGCCACCAGCAGCTCGATCAGCGTGAAGCCGCGTGAAGACCGGCGTGGAGCAAAAGCGGGGTGTCTGCGCATCTCGGCTCTTCTTTTTCTTCTTCAGTATCGGCCGACGATGGTGGACACGCGGATCACCGGATAGCGCTCGTCGAAGACCTGCGCATCGACGCGGCGGAACTGCGGGTTGGGCAGCGGTGACACCGAGGTCACCACCTGGTAGCGTCGGCCCGCCTGCTCGCACAGGCTCTGCTGGTCCCCATAGGCCGGCAGCTCGCGCATCAGGCGGGCCTTCACGAGTTCGTTCTGCGCGCAGATGTGGCCGAGCATCACGTCGGTCTGACGCGTGGCGTTGGTCATCAATGCGGAGGTGGCCTGCGTTCCCGCCATGAGCGCGATCGCCACGATGGCGAGCGCGACCAGCACCTCGATCAGCGTGAAGCCGCGCTGCAGTGCCCGCTTGGTCATTGCATGGCCTCCACGGTGAAGGAGCGCACGCCGTCCGTGCCTACACGTACCGCGCGGCCCGGATAGGCGTCGTTCACGACCCAGACCTGCTGCGCGCTGATGATGGGCTCGGGCCCGAGCCACAGCTGCGCGGGGCCGCTCGCGCGCGAGCCGCTGACCAGCCAGTGATTGGGCAGCTTGAGCGTGGGCAGGCCCTCGAAGACAAAGCCCTGCTCGGTGGTGCGCCAGCGCACGGCCGTGCCCGAGGCGCGCGACTGCGCACGCGCGGTCTCGAGCAGCACGGCGAGGCGTTCACCCTCGCGCTGCAGATCGGTCGCGCCGTTGTCGCGGATGGCAAAGCTCACGCCGACCGTGGCAAGCGCGACGATGGAGAGCACCACCAGCAGCTCCAGCAGCGTGAAGCCCCGGTGTGCGCGTGTCATGGGGCGGAAAGGGTTTCTTGACGAAAGGGCGACGGGAGAAGGCACGGAGCGCGGTCAGTGTCCGGGTTTATTGCCAGCTGCCCACGTCCGCGTTCTTGCCTTCGCCGCCGGATTGACCGTCGGCGCCAAAGGACATCACATCCACCTCGCCCTTCACGCCGGGGCTGAGGTACTGATAGGGACGGCCCCAAGGGTCATTGGGCAGTTTTTCGAGGTACGGGCGCCAGTTGTTCGGCACCGGGCCGCTCGCGGGCTTGGCGATCAGCGCCTGCAGGCCCTGCTCGGCCGTGGGGTAGCGCTGGTTGTCGAGGCGGTACATCTTGAGCGCCTGCATCAGGTTGGTGATGTCGGTGCGAGCCGCGGTGCTGCGCGCGTCGTCGGCGCGGTCGAGCACGTTGGGCACGATCAGCGCGGCCAGCACGCCGATGATGACGAGCACGACCATCAGCTCGATCAGAGTGAAGCCGCGCGCGATTTTGCGGCGGGAGGAACGGGCGAGGGCTTGGGCAGTTTGCAGCATGTCGTCAGATCGACTTGGAATGTGGTTATCGGGTCAATCATAATCGCGTGATGGTGACAAACACATACAGCCGTTGGAAGGTGGGCGCCGGAACCCTCGTTTTGTGGTTTCTGGCGGCAGCCTGCGTGGTGTTCTGGGGGCTCAGGCTCTCGGCTTCCCAGCTGGGTCAGGGAGCGTCCGCGCTGCCGGCCGCGCCCACGGTCGTCGACGTGCCGTCGCTGGTGCGTCTGCTGGGCGGCACCGAAGTGGTCGCCAAGGCGGCCCCCGCCGCGCCCACGCGCTACACCCTCGTGGGCGTGCTGGCCGGCACCCGCAGCGGTCACGGCGCCGCGCTGATCGAGGTGGATGGCAAGCCCGCCAAGCCGTACCGCATCGGCGCTCCAGTGGCCGAGGGCATGGTGTTGCAGTCGGTGAACAAGCGCGAGGCGGTGCTGGGATTCGATCTCAAGGGCCCTGCGTCGATGACGCTGCAGATGCCGCTCAAGGTCGCGGCCAACGCGCCCGCGTCGTCCCCCGCGTACCAGCCGCCACCTGCCGGTGCGGTTCCCCCGGCTGTTCAATCGCCGATGATGCCCCAGGGCACGACTCCCGGCATCACGCCCCCGCCGTTCAATCCCGCGCAGGGACAATGATTGCGTTCGCTTGCAATTGAGTGGTGATCAAGGAGGAGCAAAGGGAAGGCAAAACCATTCGCCGAACCCGGGTGCTGCCATCGTCCACTCGTTGGCCTTGGGCTCGTCGTGCCCATGCTCCAGAAGCCACAGCACGCAGCGGATCACGCCCGCGTGGGTGATCCAGACGGCGTCCTTCCCCGATTGTTGAGCGTCGTGCAGAGCCTGTGCGACGCGCGCCAGCATCTGCTGCAGCGGCTCGCCGTCGCCGGGACGAAAGCGGGTGAAGTCCGCTGTCCACGCATCGATCTCCGCTCGGGCGATGTCGTTCCAGCGGCGGCCTTCCCAGGTGCCGAAATCCATTTCCTGCAGTCGAGCGTCGAGCTGGATCGGGGCTGTGTTGGCGCGCAGAGAGAACAGCTCATCCGCCAATTGCCGGCAGCGGCGCAGCGGCGAGCTGTGAATGACGGTGATGTGCGGTGGCAAGGCGGAGTGCAGGCGCAGCGCGCTGGCTTGGGTGTGTTTGTCGTCGGCGGCGACATCAAGCCCCCCGTAGCAGACGCCGGGCGCCACCAATGGCCGTGCATGCCGCACGAGCCACAGGCGCGGCGTGTTCACAGGCTCAGCCATGGCTGGATCGGCAAGATCCACTGCTGCCCTGCGGCGATGGCCACGCCCAGATAGAAGGCGATCTCGCTCACCTGCTGGATCGTGCCGAGGCAGTCGCCGGTGAAGCCCTGCAGGCGCTTGTGGAACCGCCAGAGCATCCAGACGGCTCCAAGGCCGCTGGTCAGCACCGCCACGGCCGCCGTCCGCCAGCCGAGCGCCAGTGCGAAGAGCAGCACCGGAATCACGCACCAGAGCAGCGCGGTGACCAGCGCGCCGGGCGTGATCTGATCGGCCAGCGGCTTGCTCTTGGAGGTGGCGGTGTCGCCCACGTGCGGCAGCGTGCGCACGGCGATCAGCGGCCAGAATCGCGACACCACATGGCCGCAGAGCAGCGCCCAAAGCGCGATGGACAGCCCTTGCTGCCCGAGCAGCGCGAGCAGCGCGAACTTGGCTGCGAACGCCAGCACCAGCGCCATCGCGCCGAAGGCACCGATGCGCGAGTCCTTCATGATCTCGAGCACGCGCTCGCGCTGGTAGCCGCCGCCCAGGCCATCGGCCACGTCGGCCAGACCGTCCTCGTGAAAGCCTCCTGTGGCGAGCACGGTGACGATGGTGCTGAGCACGGCGGCCACGAGCGGGGTGAAGATCTGCGCGGGGCCCAGCAGCCAGCTGATCGCACCGAAGCTCGCGGCGGCGATCACCGCGACCAGCCAGCCCACGCCCGGGAAATGCGCGGCGCTCGCGCGCAGCATGGCCGGGCTGTAGCCGACCCAGTCCGCCAGCGGTCCGCTCACCGGAATGCGCGTGAAGAACTGCACGGCCAGCAGATAGTGGCGGATCGCTTGCATGGCGAAGTCAGTTGCGGTGGAGTGCGCGGCGTGCGCTCAGTTGCCGCTGGCCTGGAGGAACAGGCGGTAGGCGGGGTTGAGCGTCTCTTCGACGAAGGGGTAGCCCAGCGTCGTGAGGAACTGGTCGAACTCCGCTGCGTCCTCGGGCGGCACCTGCATGCCCACCAGAATGCGACCGTAGTCCGCGCCCTGATTGCGGTAGTGGAACAGGCTGATGTTCCAGTGTGGCTGCATCAGGCTGAGGAACTTGAGCAGCGCGCCCGGGCGTTCCGGGAAGGTGAAGCGCATCAGGCGCTCGTCCTGCGCGAGCGACGAATGGCCGCCGACGAGGTGGCGCAGATGCTCCTTGGCCAGTTCGTCATGTGTCAGGTCGAGCGAGTCGAAGCCTTGCTTCTGGAAGTTCTTCGCGATCTTTTCGGATTCGCCGCGGCCATGGGTCGTGAGGCCGACGAACACATGGGCGCGCTTTTCGTTGCTGATGCGGTAGTTGAACTCGGTGACGTTGCGGCTGCCGCCGGGGAGGGAGCCGACCACTTCGCAGAAGCGCTTGAAGCTGCCGCGCTCTTCGGGAATGGTCACCGCGAAGAGGGCCTCGCGCTCCTCGCCGACCTCGGCGCGCTCCGCGACGAAGCGCAGGCGGTCGAAGTTCATGTTTGCGCCGCAGAGAATGGCGGCGTAGGTCTCGCCCTTGGTCTTGTTCTTGGCGACGTACTGCTTGATGGCCGCCACCGACATGGCGCCGGCGGGCTCGACGATGGAGCGCGTGTCCACGAAGATGTCCTTGATCGCGGCGCAGACGGCATCGGTGTCCACGGTGACGAAATCGTCCACCAGACCGCTGGCGACGCGGAAGGTCTCCTCGCCGACCAGCTTGACGGCCGTGCCGTCGGAGAACAGGCCCACGTCGGGCAGCGTCACGCGCTGGTGCGCCTTGACGGACTGCATCATCGCGTCGGAATCGTTCATCTGCACGCCGATCACCTTGATGTCGGGGCGCACGGCCTTGATGTAGTTGGCCACGCCCGAGATCAGGCCGCCGCCGCCGATGGCGACGAACACCGCGTCAAGCCTGTTGCTGCCGAGCGCCTGGAGCTGGCGCAGCACCTCCATGGCGATCGTGCCCTGTCCCGCGATCACGTCCGGATCATCGAAGGGATGCACAAAGGTCAGGCCTTCTTCCTTCTGCAGCCTGGCCGCATGGTCATAGGCGTCGTTGTAGCTCTCGCCGCTCAGCACGACCTCGCCGCCAAGGGTTTTCACTGCATCGATTTTCAATTGAGGCGTCGTGGTTGGCATCACAATCACGGCTCGCGTGCCCAGCTTGGAGGCGCTCATCGCCACACCCTGCGCGTGGTTGCCGGCGGAGGCGCAGATCACGCCGCGCGACAGTTGCTCGGGCGTGAGCTGGGCCATCTTGTTGTAGGCGCCGCGGAGCTTGAAGCTGAACACGGGCTGCTGGTCCTCGCGCTTGAGCAGCACCTTGTTGTGCAGGCGGCGGCTGAGGGACTTGGCGACCTGGAGATCGGACTCGACGGCGACGTCGTAGACGCGGGCGGTCAGGATCTTCTTGAGGTAGTCAAAGGGGCTGAGTGTCTGTTGTTTGTTCGTCATCTGGCGGTCCGGTGGCACTGAGCGATGGCAGTGCTTGGGCCGCCATCATAGGAACAAGCTGGCCTGCACGCGGTGCAAAGCAGACAGTCGATGTTCAAAAAGGCAAAAAAATGGCCCCAAGCCGTGAAGCTCGGGGCCAAATCCATCCTTTGAGGAGATGGAGGAGACAATCGGCGCACCAAACAAATCAGGCTGTTGTCAGCGTTGTTTGGCGCATGAGTTGAATTCTACTCCCAAATCTTGCTGCGATGCAGCAAAATCAGCATGAATTCTTCATTGCGCGACATGGTGTTGCGTTGATGAGTCAGTTTTGAGAGGAAAGATGATGGAATGCACAGTCAGCTGGACCGGCAACTCGGGAACCCGCTCCGGAATGGGTTTCGTGGCGGAAACCGGCAGCGGCCATGTCCTGACCATGGACGGCGCGCCCGATGCGGCGAACCCGCAGAACGGTGGGCAGAACCTCGCACCGCGCCCGATGGAGACGGTGCTCGCGGGCACTGGTGGCTGCACGGCCTATGACGTGGTGCTGATTCTCAAGCGCGGGCGCCACGATGTGCGCGGCTGCAGCGTCAAGCTCACCTCAGAACGCGCGGACACCGATCCCAAGGTGTTCACGAAGATCCACATGCAGTTCACCGTGACCGGCAAGGGCATCCCGCCGGCAGCGGTGGAGCGCGCGATCGCGATGAGCCACGAGAAGTACTGCTCGGCCAGCATCATGCTGGGCAAGACGGCGGAGATCACCACCGGTTTCGAGATCGTCGAGGGCTGATTCCCCAAGGGGTGCGCCGCTCCTCTATATATAGTGAGCGGTCGTCGTCATGACCTTGGCGGCCATCTTCATGAGCAGGCGGGCGGGGGCGGGCAGCTCCTGGGCTCCTGCGGCGAGCGCCTGGGCGGCATGGCGCTCCTCGTCCTGTTGCATCCGGGCAACCACCTGACGTGAAGGCGTGTCCGCCTCGGGCAGCGTTCCGAGGTGGCCCTGCAGGTGTTCGGACACCTGACGTTCCGTTTCCACCACAAAACCGAGGCTGATCCGGTCGCTCACCTTGGCTGCACCGAGGCCGATGGCGAACGCGCCCGCGAACCACAGCGGGTTGAGCAGGCTGGGGCGACTGCCAAGCGCATCCAGACGGTCGCGGGTCCAGGCCAGATGGTCCAGTTCTTCCCGGGCCGATTCGAGCAGGCTTTCACGCAGCTGCGGATCGCGGGTGACCGCAGCCTGGGAGAGGTACAGCGCCTGAGCGCAGACCTCGCCAACGTGGTTCACGCGCATCAGCGCCCCGGAGAGACGGCGCTCGTCGCTGCTCAGCTCCGGCTCCTCGGAGTGGCCCGCGGGCGAGGGCTCGCTCGCCTTGGGTGTGGCGAAAAGGGTGCGCAGGGCGGCGTCTGCGGCGGTAAGAATGTGGTCCATTGGGCGCTATTGTCGGCAGAATCGATCCAGCTGCAGGTTGTTTACAAAAATAGCCGTATTGCCGGGTTGACGAAGCTCCGTTTGAGTGCTTTAACTAGAGGATATGGGGTGTTGCAACACCGCAACGGAATTCTGGCTTTTCAGCCCTTTGTGAGGGAATTCCTTTGCGAAAGATCGCGGCGTCTGTTGCAATAGGACTAACTTCCCCACCAGGAGGTTGGCCCGGGGGAACCGGCGGGCTGCACAGAAGTATGTGCCTCTAGTCCCCTTGATCCAGGGCCCTCTGTTTAACCTTGGAGTAACTCGCAATGAAAAAATCACTGATTGCCCTGGCTGTGCTGGCTTCCTCCGGCGCTGCGATGGCTCAATCTTCCGTGACCCTGTTCGGTATCGTCGACACTGGTATCGGCTATGTGAACAAGGCCAACGCAGCTGGCGACAGCAAGTACGGCGTTTACACTAGCGGCAACTACACCAGCCGTATCGGCTTCCGCGGCGTGGAAGATCTGGGTGGCGGCCTGAAGGCTGGCTTCTGGCTCGAAGGCGAAATCTTCGGTGACGACGGCAATGCTTCCGGCTTCAACTTCAAGCGTCGTTCGACCGTGTCCCTGTCGGGCGGCTTCGGTGAAGTGCGTCTGGGTCGTGACCTGACTCCTGGCTACACGAAGACCAGCTCCTACGACCTGTTCAACCAAACCGGTATCGGCCAATTCATGGGCTGGAGCAACTGGTACGGTACAGCTGGCGATGCAAACGGCATCCGTTCCAGCAACATGGTTTCGTACTACACACCTAACTTCGGCGGCTTCAACGCAGCTGTGGGTTACGGCTTCGACGAGCAAACTTCCGGCCACGCTGGTCGTTACATCGGTGGTTACGTTGCATATGACAACGGTCCTCTGAGCGTTGCTCTGTCGTACGACGACCGTGACACCGTTGCCGCTAACCGCGATCGCAACGCCCTGACTCTGGGTGCTTCGTACAACCTGAACGTTGTGAAGCTGAACGGTATCGTTCAACAGACCCGCGACAAGATCGACGGCGCTCCTAACCAGAAGGTCAACGCTTACATGCTGGGCGCTTCCGCTCCAGTGGGCGCTGGCGAAGTGAAGATCCAGTACGCTCTGTACGACCAAAAGGCATTTGACGATGCCAAGTCGCACCAGCTGAGCCTGGGCTACGTGTACAACCTGTCCAAGCGCACTGCTGTGTACGGCAACGTGTCGTACCTGAAGAACAAGGACGGCGCAAACCTGGGTCTGGCTTCCAAGAACCTGAACACAGACGGTCCTGGCGCTGGCAAGGCTCAAACCGGCCTGCAAGTTGGTATCCGCCACTCCTTCTAATTTCCGGCTGGCATCTGCCAGCTTGAGTTAGAGATGAAAACCGCCACTCTTCGGAGCGGCGGTTTTTTTTCGTCCCTGTCATTTGTGCCGTGATCCAGGCGGGGCTGGTGCCTCGTCGTGAAGCGGTGGGCAGCGCCGTTGGCGTGTGGGTTGTGTGACTGCGTGTGTCCGTGCATGCACGGATTCCCCTTGATGATCTGTGGAATCCGCGGCGCGGATGGAGTGGTGGGCATGGCGTTTTGAGCGGCATGGGGCCTGTCGCATTTGTCTGTCAGGGATTTCCCGGCGGCTGTTCCCCGGTGCTCAGCGGCATAGTGTTTCATTGGACAGAGCGTTCAGCTTGGCAGGATTCCTGCTACTGCGCACTGAAGAAGAATTCAGGACCGACCTCCCCACACCGCATGCTCGCCTTCATCCTGCGCCGACTGATTCAAGCCGTGATCGTGATGGTCACGGTCGCGTTCATTTCGTTCCTGCTGTTCCAGTACGTCGGAGATCCCGTGGTCACCATGTTGGGGCAGGATGCGACGCCGCAGCAGATCCAGGAACTGCGCGCCTCTCTGGGGCTGGATCAGCCCTTCGTCGTGCAGTTCTGGCACTTTCTGGTGAACGCCGCTCAGGGTGACTTCGGTCTGAGCCTGCGACAGGGCGCGAAGGTGTCGCGTCTGATCGCGGAACGCTTTCCGGCGACGCTGGAGTTGGCGCTGGTGGCCGCCGTGATCGCGCTGTTGGTCGGAGTGCCCATGGGCGTCTATGCCGCGCTCAGGCGTGGCACCTTTCTGAGCCAGGTGTTCATGACGATTTCGCTGCTGGGCGTGTCGCTGCCGACCTTTCTGATCGGCATTCTGCTGATTCTCGTCTTCTCGGTCACGCTCGGCTGGTTCCCAAGCTTCGGGCGCGGCGATGTGGTGCAACTGGGCTGGTGGAGCACGGGGCTGCTCACCGCCAAGGGATGGCACCACATCGCCCTGCCGGCGATCACGCTGGCGATCTTTCAGCTCACGTTGATCATGCGGCTGGTGCGCGCGGAAATGCTCGAGGTGCTGCGCACCGACTACATCAAGTTCGCACGCGCACGCGGGCTGACCGACCGCACGATCTATTTCGGCCATGCGCTCAAGAACACGCTGGTGCCGGTGATGACGATCACCGGGCTGCAACTCGGCGGCCTGATCGCCTTCGCGATCATCACCGAGACCGTGTTCCAGTGGCCCGGCATGGGTCTGCTGTTCATCCAGGCGGTGATGTACGCGGACATCCCCGTGATGGCCGCCTATCTCTGCCTGATCGCGCTGATCTTCGTGATCATCAATCTGGTGGTGGACATGCTGTATTTCGCGGTCGATCCACGTCTTGCCGTCGGCGGCAAGGCAGGAGGGCACTGACATGCAGACGACACGATGGAAGGCGGGCGGACGGGCGTTTGCGCACATCACGCGGTTTCATCCCGAATTGACCGCGTTCCGGCGCGACCTTCATGCGCACCCTGAGCTGGGGTTTGAGGAGCAGTACACGAGCAAGCGCATTGCCGAGGCGTTGCGCCAGAGCGGCGTGGACGAGGTGCATGAGCACATCGGCCGCACCGGGATGGTCGCGCTGATCCACGGCCAGACGCGCGCAAGCGGCAGCATGATGGCCCTGCGTGCCGACATGGACGCGCTGCCGATGCAGGAGAGCAATGAGTTCACCTGGAAGTCCTGCAGGCAGGGGCTGATGCATGGCTGCGGGCATGATGGCCACGTCACCATGCTGCTGGGCGCGGCGCGCTATCTGGCCGCGACGCGGCAGTTTGACGGCACGGCGGCGCTGATCTTCCAACCGGCCGAGGAGGGGCTTGGCGGGGCGCGCGTGATGATCGAGGACGGCCTGTTCGAGCGTTTTCCCATCCAGTCGGTCTTCGCCATGCACAACTGGCCGCAGATGAAGCCGGGCACCGTGGGTCTCAACGATGGTCCGATGATGGCGGCGGCCGACCGCATCACCATCGAGATCACGGGCAGGGGCGGACACGGTGCGCATCCCTATCAGACCGTCGACGTGGTGCTGGTCGCGGGCCACATCATCACGGCGGTGCAGGGCATCGTTGCGCGCAATGTGCGGCCGCTGGACAGTGCGGTGGTGAGCCTGTGCGCGGTGCAGGCAGGCGATCTCGGTGCTTTCAGCGTGCTGCCGGGAAGCGCGACGCTGGTGGGCACCGTGCGCTCGTTCGACCCCGCCGTGCAGGAGATGGTGGAGCGGCGCATTCAGGAAGTCTGCAACGGCATCGCCATGGGCTTTGGGGCGAGCGTGAACGTGCGCTACGAGCGCATCTACCCGGCCACGATCAACACCGAGAGCGAAGCGCGCTTCGCCGGTGACGTGGCGGCCACCATCGTGGGCGAGGAGAACCTGGTGCGGGACCTCGAGCCCAGCATGGGGGCCGAGGATTTCTCGTTCATGCTGCAGAACAAGCCGGGTGCGTATCTGCGCATTGGCCAGGGCATGGGCGCGGGCAACAGCACACTGCACAACAGCCGCTACGACTTCAATGACGACATCCTTCCGCTGGGCGCGGCGCTGCATGCGGGCCTCATCGAGCAGGGCATGCCGCTGGCCGCGGCGGAGTGAATCATGGGCATGAGCGAACCACGAAACGCAATGGGCAGGCAATTCAAACAAAAGGCGCAGAGCACATGTCGATGAAATCAACCCTTGCCCGCTGGTGGGACAGCGATGTCGCGCACAGCTTCCGATCTTCGCCGGTCGCCATGCTGGCGGCGGCGATCGCCTTCGTCTGCATCTTCTGTTCGGTGTTTGCCGCCTGGGTGGCTCCGCACAATCCGTTCGATCTGACCACGCTCGAGCTGTCGGACGCGCGTCTTCCGCCCGCATGGCTGGAGCAGGGCACGGGCAAATATCCGCTCGGCACGGACGATCAGGGACGCGACATTCTCTCGGCGCTGATCTACGGTGCGCGCATCTCGCTGATCGTCGGTGTGGTGTCGGTGGCGCTGTCCATCGTGATCGGCGTGACGCTGGGTCTGATCTCGGGCGCCAAGGGCGGCTGGATCGATGCACTGCTCATGCGTGCCTGCGACGTGGTGTCCTCGTTCCCCGCGATTCTGGTGGCGCTCTTGATCGCCGGTGTCGCCCGCGCCGTCTTTCCGAACGCTGCCGAGGGCGTCGCGTTCGCCGTGCTGGTGCTGGCGATTGCCTTTGCCGGCAGCAACGGCTGGGTGCAGTACGCGCGCACGGTGCGCGCCAGCACCATGGTCGAGTACGGCAAGGAATACGTGCAGGCCGCGCGCGTGACGGGCGTGCCGCCGTTTCGCATCATGCGCCGCCATGTGCTGCCCAACGTGCTCGGTCCGGTGATGGTGCTCGCCACCATCCAGGTCGCGACGGCGATCATCACGGAGGCGACGCTGTCCTTTCTCGGCGTCGGCGCGCCGCCCACCTCGCCATCGCTCGGCACGCTGATCCGCATCGGCAACGACTACCTGTTTTCCGGCGAATGGTGGATCACGGTGTTCCCCGGCATCATGCTGGTGCTGATCGCTTTGTCCGTCAATCTGTTGGGCGACTGGTTGCGCGACGCCCTCAACCCCCGCCTGCGTTGAGGTGAGCGCCATGTCATTGCTGGATGTCCAGAACCTCGTCGTCGAATTCCCGAACCGCAAGGGCACGCTGCGCGCGCTCGACAACATTTCCTTCTCGATAGCGCCCGGAGAAATCCTGGGCGTGGTGGGCGAGTCCGGTGCGGGCAAGTCGCTTACCGGCGCGTCCATCATCGGCCTGCTGGAGCCGCCGGGGCACATCGCCTCGGGCCAGATTCTGCTGAACGGCGAGCGCATCGACAACCTGCCAGCAGAGAAGATGCGCCACATCCGGGGCCGGCGCATCGGCGCGATCTTCCAGGATCCGCTCACCTCGCTCAATCCGCTGTACACCGTCGGCCGCCAGCTCATCGAGACCATCACCACGCATCTGCCGCTGAATGCCGCGCAGGCGCGCGAGCGGGCGATCTCGCTGCTCAAGGACACCGGCATTCCGGCGGCGGAGCAGCGCATCGATCACTATCCGCACCAGTTCTCGGGCGGCATGCGCCAGCGCGTGGTGATCGCGCTCGCGCTCGCGGCCGAGCCCGAACTGATCGTCGCCGACGAGCCCACCACCGCGCTGGACGTGTCGATCCAGGCGCAGATCATCACGCTGCTCAAGAACATCTGCCGCTCGCGCGGCGCGGCCGTCATGCTGATCACGCACGACATGGGCGTGATCGCCGAAACCTGCGACCGAGTGGCCGTGATGTACGCCGGACGCGTCGCGGAGATCGGCCCGGTGCACGAGGTCATCAACCATCCCGCCCACCCCTACACCGCTGGCCTCATGGCATCGATTCCCGACATGGACGAAGACCGCGAGCGCCTCAACCAGATCGACGGCGCGATGCCGCGTCTGAACGCCATTCCCACGGGGTGCGCGTTCAACCCGCGCTGCACGCAGGTGTTCGACCGCTGCCGCAGCGAGCGCCCCGACCTGCTTCCCGCGGGTGCGACGCAGGCCGCGTGCTGGCTCCGCGAAAACACGGCGGGGACAGGCGTGGCAGCGACAGGAGTTCCCGCATGAGCGACCGCGATCACAACCCCGCATCGTCACCGACACAGCCACTGGTGCGCGCGCAGGATCTGGCCAAGACTTTCGATGTGTCGCCGCCGTGGCTCAACCGCGTGCTCGAGCGCAAGCCGCGCGCACTGCTGCATGCGGTGGACGGCGTGAGCTTCGAGATCCAGAAGGGCAAGACGCTCGCGCTCGTCGGCGAATCGGGCTGCGGCAAGAGCACCGTGGCGCGCCTGCTCGTGGGTCTCTACGAGCCCACGCGCGGCAGCTTCGAGTTCGATGGCAAGGACGCGCATGCGGCCTATGCCGGAAGCGACATGCGCAGCATGCGCCGCCGCATCCAGATGATCTTTCAGGACCCGTACGCCAGCCTGAATCCGCGCTGGCTGGTGCGCGACATCGTGGCCGAGCCGTTGATCGAACACGGCCTCATCAGCGACAAGCAAGCGCTGACGCAGCGCGTGGGCGAACTGCTGCAGTCCGTGGGGCTGGCTCCGGCGGACATGGCCAAGTACCCGCACCAGTTCTCGGGAGGGCAACGCCAGCGCATCTCGATTGCGCGCGCGTTGGCGACCGAGCCCGAATTTCTGGTCTGCGACGAGCCGACGTCGGCGCTCGACGTCTCGGTGCAGGCGCAGGTGCTCAACATCATGAAGGACCTGCAGCGCAAGCAGCACCTCACTTATCTCTTCATCAGCCACAACCTCGCCGTGGTGCGGCATGTGAGCGACCAGGTTGGCGTGATGTATCTGGGACGACTGGTCGAGATCGCGGACAAGCAGGAGCTGTTCTCGCGTCCGCGTCACCCTTACACCCGCATGCTGCTCGACGCGATCCCGAAAATGCACGACACGGGCCGCGCACGCACGCCGGTGCGTGGCGAGGTGCCCAACCCGCTGAATCCTCCACCTGGCTGCGCGTTCAACCCGCGCTGCCCGTTCGCGAACGAACGTTGCCGCAGCGAGCGTCCGCAGCTGCTCGGCGATGGCGCATCGCGCGTGGCTTGCCACGCCGTTGAGGAGGGGCGCATTCCGGTGGTGCTCGTGCCGGCGTGAAGGCATGATTTCCTGATCGCAGCGTGCTCGCCATCTGGCTGCGTGCAGGCATTGGCGGTGAGGTCATGGAACCAATGTCGTGGCGGTGTTACTCAGAATGATGCGGATGTGGATCGATTGGATCCATGGCCGCCTTTCTTCTAAGGACGTTGTCATGAGCCTCCAAACTGTCAATCCCGGACTGTCGGCACCCGTCGCGCAACCGCAGCCGCAAAGTGTGCCCGGCAATGCGACGTTTGGCGGGCATTCAATACGGCCAGCCACTCCGATGCCCGCCAGAGTGGCCGTGAGAACAGCACTTGCTTCGCCACCCGCTCCGGCGCTTTTGTCCCGGGTGTTTGGTTTGACTGGCGAGACCAGCGCGGCACGCGCTGCCCGGAAAGTGCGGGAGGGAGTGCATGCGACGACGCAGGGGGTGGAGAAATGCATTGGCGCATTGACCACGCCGGGTGGCTCTGTCGGTGAAGTGGGGAAATGGGCGAGCAAGCTCGAAGGCGCGGCCTCTGGAGCACTCAAGGCCGGCGCGAAATTCTCGGGTGTGCTGGAGCAGTCCGTGAACTCCGCCTTGTCGCGCATGGACATGGCGGACATCCATCAGCTCAAGCAGGCGCTGGCAGAGCTTGAGCCTTCGCTCGTGGACGCCAGCACCGCACTCAAGCAACTGAAAGGAGCCCTGGACAAAGGCATCATTCAGCAGGAGCAAGTGGTGATGGACCATGTGTACTCGGAGCTGTCCACCTCGTTGGACCTTGCGATGGCGCAGGTCAGTCAGCAGGTGCTTCAGAATGCCAGCGGGCGTGGAACCTACGACATGCTGCATCAGTTGGCGAGCGACGCGCTGATGCAATGTGGCTACGGCCGCTTGCCTCCGGACCAATTCAAGGAGTTGTCGAATGCCGTGCTGCTGCAGGCAATCGACCTGCATGTCGATCCAGAGGCGCCAACGATCACCCAGCAGCAGACGGCCGCGTCACTGACGTCGTTCATTCTGAACAGCATGCCCAGCGCCGACATGTACACGCTGCTGCACACGCAGACGCGCTTGGCCGGCGAAGACGTGGGTGCGAGCCGCAATCTCATCATGGGGGCGGTCACGACGCGCGCAGATCAGCTTGAAAACTCCGTGCTGTCCCAATTGACGAGTCTCTCGACGCTGCCGCGGAATCTTCCGACACTGGCTTCGGACCTGTCGGCTGCACACCAGACGTTGAAGCAGTCCGACGCCCATGCGGAACTGAATCATTTGCACCGATTGGGCGCAACGAAGATTGAGCAGCAGGTCCAGACACTGGCCGCGTCGCTGGCGACGCTCACACATGCGGAGGTGGCGAGCCTGTCCGACGACCAGGTGATCACGCTGCTTCAGTCTCTCAAGGAGTTCGGCATCCAGGGATGCAGCGATGAACTGAAGGCAAGAGCCAGTCTGATGAAAAGTCAGATGGAGCAGAACTATGCGGCGGCGTTTGCGCCAGTATCGGCGGCATTCCGCTGTGCTCGCCCAGAGGAGGCTCTGGTGCATCTGGAGGCGTTGAGCAAGGTGGGAGATGATGCCTTGAAGCTGTTCATGGCGCTGGGCAGCAAGATCGATGGCGAGGATCAGCTCATGGAACTGCGCGAGAGCTTGATGCTCAAGGCCCTGATGACGCTCGAATCGGGGCAGGTGACGGAGCTGGCGGCCACCATGCGTTTGCCGGTGATGAACGAGCTGTGCGACACGTTGAGCAAAACCGCCAGCAATGTGCTGATGGATGACGGGAATTTCTCGCCAGCCTTGGGCAAGGAGATGATGAGCCGCGCGGTCGATCTGCGGATGCTCAGGCATTGCGTGGCGCTGGATCTTGAGGCGCGGGACATGGGCGCTGCGACGCCGCCGAAATCGCCTTTCAGCTCGGCTGCGGCCATTGTGGGTTCGGTCTATGGCGTGATCGGTGACGACCGGGGACTGGTGCACGCTTGCGGGGTTCAGATACTGAACACGCAGCAGCAGGCAAGGCTGGATGCGGAGCTTCAAACCTTCGTCCAGCAAAGTCAACGCTATGCGTCGGCATCTCCACAAGGCGCCATCAGCAAGGATTTGCGAAAGGATCTCACGCGGGCTACGCCCTATGCCTTCACGGATGCGAGCGGCAACAAGCAGCCGTTGGCCAATCCTGTTCAGCAGACGGGACAATTGTCCACTCTGGCCGCCAATGACCTCATGGTGAATGAAGCAGAGGTCAATCTACTGAAAATGACGGGTGGCGATGTCAACAGGGCACTGACCATCTCGCGCATCCTGCATCAAGGGCTTCTCTCTGATTTCGATGGGCTGATGAACAAGCCGGGAGCGCCGATCACGCTTCCCGATGGCAGAAACTTCATGCTCGGTGGCAGTCACGAACATTCCAAAAGCTTCCATGTGGAATCCGATGGCCATGGTGGGCACTTTCTCAATGTGACCTACACCTTGGGACATTTTAAAGACCTCACCATCTTGTCATTCATACCGGGAGATCCGATTCCAACCCTGACGGGGGAGACGGCCAAGGTCAACCCGGATGCGAGCTTCATTTCGATATCCGGGCGTATCCATTGCGACGCCAATGGAACATTCGGCTACGACGGGCCGGTATCGTTTGCCAGCCATTTCGAACTGACGTGATGCGGCTTGCAGCACGTTGCGTTGAAATCAAACCAAGGAGAACATCGAATGAGCATTTCCGCTGAGCAGTTGCTGCGGGATCTAGGTCAGAACATTGGACTGGCGCATCCACTGGCCTTCAACGCGCAGCACTGCGCGCGATTGATGGTTGGTGAACGGGTGGGCATCGATTTCGAGCACCTGCCGGACGAGCAGATCGTCCAAATGTACTGCGTGCTTGGCGGCATTCCTGCAGGAGGGCTGGAGTCGCTGTACCGCGAGTTGCTGGAGGCGAACCTCTTCGGTGACGGCACGCAGGGTGCGACGCTGGGGCTGGACGGTGGACAGCGCCAGATCGTGCTGAGCCGAGCTCTGGCGCTCGAGCACATGACGTCGCCGACCATGCTGCAGGTTTTCGAGCGATTCATCAACACGTCGGAACATTGGGTGCGTCGGCTGGAGAGCATCGGCCCCTCCGAAAAAGCCGACGCTCGCGTCGATGCCGCAGCGACGAGCGTGGGTACATCCAGCGTGCAGTCTGTGCCCGATCATCTGATGATGCGCGTCTGAACGCGCATCACGGCAGTCCCGCCCCGATCAGGTATAGCGTTTCGCCCGCAGATTGTTCTTCATCTGCTGCAGTACCGGCTGCAGCGGTTCGCCGATCTGCAGTGCCACGGCGGTGGCGAGCACGTCGATGATGAGCAGGTGCAGCAGGCGCGAGACCATGGGGCTGTAGCGGTCGTAACCCTCGGGGTGATCGGCGGCGAGGTGGATTTCGCAGGTGTGCGCGAGCGGTGAGCCGCTGGCGGTGATCGCGATCGTCGTCGCGCCGTTCTTGCGCGCGATGTCGGCCGCGTCCATCAGATCTCGCGTGCGGCCCGAGTTGCTGATGATGACCACGCAGTCGCCCTTGCCGAGCATGGTGGCGCTCATCACCTGCATGTGGCCGTCGCTGGTGCTGATGCTGGTGATGCCGAGGCGAAAGAACTTGTGCTGTCCGTCCTGCGCGACGATGCCCGAGTTGCCCGCACCGTAGAACTCGATGCGCTTGCCGGTCTGCCAGGTCGACGCGATGGCTTTTGCGGCACGTTCGAGCGCCGCAGTGCTCGCGGCGTTGCGGTACTGCAGGAAGGCGGCGACCGCGTTGTCCACGACCTTGACGAGCACGTCGCCGGTCTTGTCGTCGGCGTCCACGCTGCGGTGGATGAAGGGCACGCCCTCGCTCACGCTGCCCGCGAGCTTGAGCTTGAAATCGGCGAGGCCGTCATAGCCCATGCTGCGGCAGAAGCGCACGACGGTCGGCTTGCTCACGTTGGCGCGGGCCGCGAGTTCGCGCACCGGCAGGTGGGAGAACGCGCGCGGGTCGTCCAGCACGAGCTTCGCCACGCGCTGTTCGGCGGGCGCAAGCGAGGGAAGGGATGCGGTGATTCGGTCTAGCATTCTTCCATCCAGGTGTTGCCATCGCGGGCGACCAGAGCGCTGGCGGCGCTCGGTCCCCAGGTGCCTGCGGCATAGGGCCGGGGGCTTTCGTCGGAGTCTTTCCAAGCCTGCATGATGGGCTCGACCCAGCGCCATGCGGCCTCTTGTTCATCCGCGCGCACGAAGAGGTTCAGCCGCCCGGCGATCACGTCGAGCAGCAGGCGTTCGTAGGCACCCACGCGCTCGCTGCCAAAGCGCTTGTCGAAGTCGAGATCGAGTTGCACGGGCGCAAGCGACTGGGCATCGGCACGCGCGCCGCGCTTGTCGTTGCCCGCCGAGAACAGGTGCAGCGCGAGGCCGTCGCGCGGCTGCAGGTGAATCACCAGACGGTTCGCCATGCCGAGCGGCGTGCGGTAGATCGGGTGCGGCGCGGGGCGGAAGTTGAGGACGATGTGCGCCTCGTGGGCCGCCAGCCGCTTGCCGGTGCGGATGTAGAACGGCACGCCCGCCCAGCGCCAGTTGGCGATCTCGGTGCGCAGCGCGACGAAGGTCTCGGTGCGGCTGTCCGGGGCAACGCCGGGCTCGTTCAGATAGCCGGGCACGCGGTCGCCGCTCAGGCTGCCTGCGGTGTATTGGCCGCGCACCACGTCGCGCGCGAGTGTCGCGGGGCTCCAGGGCGCGAGCGAGCGCAGCACCTTGAGCTTTTCGTCGCGGATCGCATCGGCGTGCGCGTTGATCGGCGGCTCCATGGCGATCGCGCACAGCAGTTGCAGCGCGTGGTTCTGCACCATGTCGCGCAGCGCGCCTGTGCCTTCGTAGAACGATCCGCGCTTTTCCACGCCGATCTTCTCGGCCATGGTGATCTCGACGCTGGCCACAGTCTCGCGGCGCCACAGGGGCTCGAAGAGCGCATTGCCGAATCGCATGGCCAGCAGGTTTTGCACCGATGGCTTGCCGAGGTAGTGGTCGATGCGGAAGATCTGCTTTTCGTAGAACACCTTGCGCACGGCCGCGTTGATCGAGCGGTTGGAAGCGAGGTCGTGACCCAGCGGCTTTTCGAGCACGACGCGGGTGTTCGGCGTGTTCAGGCCTGCCGCGCCCAGTTGCTCGCAGGTGGTGGTGAACAGGTTGGGTGCGGTGGCCAGGTACAGCACCACCGTCTCGGCACCGCGCGTGCGCAGGGTCTGCGCGAGGCGTTCATAGTCGGCGGACTGGGACAGATCCATGCGCAGGTACTGCAGCAGTTGCGCGAATTTTTCGAATTCTTCGCTTTTGGGGCGCTTGTCGGACTCGACCGCATCGAGGCGGCTTGCGATCAGCGCGCGGTAGGCGTCGTCACTGAGATCGTCGCGCGCGACGCCCAGAATGCGCCCGCCCGGCGGCAGCGAACCATGGCGCCAGGCCTGAAACAGCGCGGGCAGCAGCTTGCGCCAAGCCAGATCGCCGGTGCCGCCAAACAAAACCAGATCAAAACTCATGGCGCAAAAATAGTTGAGAAGTTGTAACTTGAAGAGCTGGTTCCGATGTTACCGAGTTTCAAGGCAGGACAATACCCGTTCAACCCATTCCATCACTGCGAATACACTCATGGGTTGCCAAACCTCATCGGCGGACCGACAGAGGATGATCCGAGGCCATTGGATGAGGAGAATTTCCATGAACCAACTCGAAGCACTCAAGCAATTCACCACCGTTGTCGCGGACACCGGGGATTTTCACCAGCTCAGCGCCTTCCAGCCGCAGGACGCGACGACCAATCCGTCGCTGATCCTCAAGGCCGTGCAGAAGCCCGAGTACGCGCCGCTGATGCAGGAATGCGTCACCCGCTTCAAGGGCCGCAGCATCGACGAGCTGATGGATCGCCTGATCGTGCGCTTCGGCTGCGAGATCCTGTCGATCATTCCAGGCCGCGTCTCCACCGAGGTGGATGCCCGTCTGTCGTTCGACACCGAGGCCACCGTGGCCCGCGCCGAGCGCATCGTCGAGCTGTATCAGGCCGAGGGCGTGCACATCGACCGCGTGCTGATCAAGATCGCCTCCACTTGGGAAGGCATTCAGGCGGCCAAGCAGCTCGAGGAGCGCGGCATCCACACCAATCTCACGCTGCTGTTCTCGTTCGCCCAGGCCGTGGCCTGCGGTCAGGCCAAGGTGCAGCTGATCTCGCCGTTCGTGGGCCGCATCTACGACTGGTACAAGAAGCAGGCCGGCGCCACTTGGAACGAGGCCGAGATGGCCGGCGCCAACGATCCCGGCGTGCAATCCGTGCGCGCCATCTACAACCACTACAAGCACTTCGGCATTCGGACCGAGGTGATGGGCGCGAGCTTCCGCAACGTGGGCCAGATCATCGCGCTGGCGGGCTCGGACCTGCTGACGATCGCGCCCGATCTGCTCGCCAAGCTGGCCGAGAGCAACGAGCCGATCACCCGTGCGCTCGATCCACAGGCCGCGCGCCAGCTTGACCTGCCTGCCGTGAGCTACGACGAGGCGGGCTTCCGCTACGCGCTCAACGCCGACGCCATGGCGACCGAAAAGCTCGCGGAAGGCATTCGCGCTTTCGCAGCCGATGCGGCCAAGCTTGAACAGATGATGTTGGCCGCTGCATGATGGATCCGAGGACGCGCTGCGACCGCACTGCCGCCTGGCAGCTGCTCGGGGCGCATTTTGAAAAGACCGGGCACGGCTTCAACGTGCGCGGCGCCTTTGCGGATGACGGCGAACGGTTTGCGCGCTTCAGCCAGCAGGCACCGCTGGTGTTTGCCGATCTGTCGAAGAACCTGATCGACCTGAAAACGCGCGAGCTGCTCACCCAGCTCGCTCGCGAAGCGGGCCTCGAGGCCTACCGCGACGCGATGTTCGCGGGCGAGCCGATCAACAACACGGAAAACCGCGCGGTCATGCACTGGCTGCTGCGCAGTCCGGCAAACGCGCAGGTCGCCAATGAGGGCATCGCCGCGAGCCTTGCAGAGGTGCATGACACACTGGATGCGATGCTTGAGATCGCCGAGCGCGTGCGCGCCGACGACGCGATCACCGACATCGTCAACATCGGCATCGGCGGATCCGACCTCGGCCCCGCGATGGCGGTGAAGGCGCTCGAAGGCTTCGCGCATCCGGGCAAGACGCTGCACTTCATCTCGAACGTGGACGGCATGGAGCTTGGCAGCGTGCTGCGCAAGATCCGGCCCGAGAGCACGCTGTTCCTGATCGCCTCCAAGACCTTCACGACGGCCGAGACCATGCTCAACGCGCACGCCGCGCGCCGCTGGTTTCTGGCGAACGGCGGCTCGGTGGAGCGCGACGCGAAGCGCTCGCTCAGCAAGCACTTCATCGCGCTCACGACCAATCTGACGGCGGCCTCGGAGTTCGGCATCGACACCACGCTCGGCTTCTGGGACTGGGTCGGCGGCCGCTATTCCATGTGGTCGGCCATTGGCCTGCCCATCGCGATCGCCATTGGCGAACAGCACTTTCGCGAGATGCTGCGCGGCGCGCATCTCATGGACGAGCATTTCCGCACCGCGCCGCTGGAGTCGAATCTGCCGGTGCGTCTTGGCCTGCTCGATGTCTGGTACCGCAATTTCCACGGTTTCACCAGCCGCAGCATCGCGCCGTACAGCCACGGCCTGCGCCGTCTGCCCGCCTATTTGCAGCAACTCGAAATGGAGAGCAACGGCAAGGGCGTCGATGCTCAGGGCGAGGTCCTGCCATACGCCACATCGCCCGTGATCTGGGGCGAGCCGGGCACCAACGGCCAGCACGCTTTTTTCCAGATGATCCATCAGGGTCCGGACATCGTGCCCGTCGAGTTCATTGCGTTGCGCGAAGGTGGGCATGACCTGCCCGATCACCATCCGCGCCTCTTGGCCAACGCGCTTGCGCAGGCGCAGGCCCTCATGGTGGGGCGCCCCGGCAGCAGCGGGCACAGTTATTTCACCGGCAACCGCCCGAGCACTTTTCTCGTGCTCGAGCGGCTCGACCCCGCCTCGTTCGGTGCGCTGATCGCCCTGTACGAACACCGCGTGTTCACCAGTGGCGCGATCTGGGGCATCGACAGCTTTGACCAGTGGGGTGTCGAACTCGGCAAGGTGCTCGCCAAGGAACTGGAGCCGCTGTTGGCGGCGGGAGACAGTGAACAACTCGACCCGTCCACGGCCGGCTTGCTGCACTACCTGCAGTCGCACGAAAAATAACTTACTGCTTGGTGCAAACCTCTATTGGGCGCGGCGCCCCTTCTGAACGATAGTGAGGCAGGCCAAGCCATTGTGCCCATCCGCGCATGGCTTGCGGCCGCAAGCATCACTGCAACGACAGAAGGAGATCCCATGAAGTTCGTTTGGACCGGCCTCGCACTGGCCGGCTTGTTGGCCGCCTCCGCACATGCCCAGACACCCGCGGCAGGCACGATGGAAAAAATCCAGAGCGCAGGCAAGATCGTGCTCGGCGTGCGCGAAAGTTCGGCCCCCATGGCCTACGCCATCGGTGCGGAACGCAAATACGCGGGCTACCACGTCGAGCTCTGCGAGAAGGTGATGGCACGCATCGCGCCCAAGGTGAAGCTCGAATACATGGCCCTCACCGCGCAGAACACCATGCCGCTGGTCGAAAACGGCACGGTAGACATGGGCTGCGGCCCGACCACCAACAACCTCACCCGCCAGAAGCAGGTCTCCTTCGCGGTAACGACCTACGTGAGCCAGGTCCGCATGGCGGTGCGCGCGGACTCCGGCATCACCTCGTTCAAGCAGCTCGACAACAGGAACGTCGCCGCATCCGCAGGCACCACGGCCGTGCAGCTGCTGCGCAAGTACGGCAAGGACAACAACGTCAACCTGCCCACCTCGCTTGGCAAGGACCACTTCGAGAGCTTCCTCATGCTCGAATCCGGCCGCGCCGACGCCTTTGTGCTGGACGACAACCTGCTCGCCGGCGTCATCGCCAACAGCAAGAACCCCGACGGCTTCAAGATCGTCGGCGAAGTGCTGGGCTCAGAGCCGATCGCGCTGCTGTTCCGCAAGGACGACCCGGTCTTCAAGAAAGCGGTCGACGGAGCCCTGACCGACATGATGAAGTCGGGCGAGGTCGCGAAGATCTACGACAAGTGGTTCATGCAGCCCATCCCGCCCACGAACAAGCCCCTGAACCTGCCGATGAGCGACACGCTCAAGCAACTGCTGCAGGACCCCAACGACAAGCCACTGGAGTCCTACGCGAATTGAGCGAACAGCGGCACGAGCGAAGCGAAGTGCCGACCACACCTCCCCCCAACTGACT
Source organism: Diaphorobacter caeni (assembly GCF_015354245.1). GTDB lineage: Bacteria > Pseudomonadota > Gammaproteobacteria > Burkholderiales > Burkholderiaceae_C > Diaphorobacter_A > Diaphorobacter_A caeni. The sequence goes on along the minus strand of NZ_JADKYZ010000002.1, from coordinate 564,342 downwards.
TCCGGCGGTTGTCCGAGCGGAGTGACGAAGGAACGCAGCGAGTTCCGCCGGAGGACTTCAAAGCGCGTTTTTGATTACTTTTTGCGCGCAAGCAAAAAGTGATTGCCCCGCCGGGGGCAGTCCCGGCCTCTGTCCTGCACGACACGGCAGAAGCAAAAAAACGAAAAGCAAAAACAAAAAACCCCGCAGATCCAAAGACCTGCAGGGTTTTTTGTTTTGGAATGACTTCCGGACGCGAGCCGGCTGGAGCCTCTACCCACCAGCCACCCCGCAGGGCAATTACATGCCCATGCCGCCCATGCCACCCATGCCGCCCATGTCGGGCATGCCGCCGCCAGCAGCGTCATCCTTTGGAGCCTCGGCCACCATGCATTCGGTGGTCAGCAGCAGGGATGCCACGGAAGCAGCGTTCTGCAGGGCAGTGCGCGTCACCTTGGTGGGGTCCAGAATACCCATTTCCAGCATGTCGCCGTAGGTGTCGTTGGCAGCGTTGAAGCCGTAGTTGCCTTGGCCGTTCAGCACGGCGTTCACGACCACGGATGGCTCGCCACCGGCGTTCGCCACGATTTCGCGCAGCGGAGCTTCAACAGCCTTCAGCACCAGCTTCACGCCGGCGTCTTGCTCGGCGTGGCCTGTGGACAGGTTGCCCACGGCTTGCTTGGCGCGCAGCAGAGCCACGCCACCACCGGCCACGATGCCTTCTTCCACAGCAGCGCGGGTAGCGTGCAGGGCGTCTTCAACGCGGGCCTTCTTTTCCTTCATTTCGACTTCGGTGGCAGCGCCCACCTTGATCACGGCAACACCGCCGGCCAGCTTGGCCACGCGCTCTTGCAGCTTTTCGCGGTCGTAGTCGGAAGTCGCTTCTTCGATCTGCACGCGGATTTGCTTCACGCGGGCTTCGATGTCAGCGCCAGCGCCAGCGCCGTCGATGATGATGGTGTTTTCCTTGCCCACTTCGATGGTCTTGGCCTGGCCCAGATCGGCCAGAGTGACCTTCTCGAGGGACATGCCGACTTCTTCAGCGATGACCTTGCCGCCCGTCAGGATGGCGATGTCTTCCAGCATGGCCTTGCGACGGTCGCCGAAGCCAGGAGCCTTCACGGCCACGACCTTCAGGATGCCGCGGATGGTGTTGACCACCAGAGTCGCCAGCGCTTCGCCGTCGACTTCTTCAGCGATGATCAGCAGCGGACGGCCAGCCTTGGCCACTTGCTCCAGCGTAGGCAGCAGGTCGCGGATGTTGCTGATCTTCTTGTCGAACAGCAGCACGAAGGGGTTGTCCAGAATCGCGGCTTGCTTTTCAGGATTGTTGATGAAGTAGGGCGACAGGTAGCCGCGGTCGAACTGCATGCCTTCAACGACGTCGAGTTCGTTGTCCAGGCTCTTGCCGTCTTCCACGGTGATCACGCCTTCCTTGCCGACCTTGTCCATTGCGTCAGCAATGATCTTGCCCACGGATTCGTCGGAGTTGGCCGAGATGGAGCCGACTTGAGCGATTTCCTTGGAAGTGGTGGTGGCCTTGGATTGCTTCTTCAGCTGTTCGACCAGGGCTGCAACTGCCTTGTCGATGCCGCGCTTCAGATCCATTGGGTTCAGACCAGCGGCCACGTACTTGGAGCCTTCGCGCACGATGGCTTGTGCCAGCACGGTAGCGGTCGTGGTGCCGTCACCGGCGATGTCGTTGGTCTTGGAGGCCACTTCCTTCACGAGCTGAGCGCCCATGTTCTGCAGCTTGTCCTTGAGTTCGATTTCCTTGGCCACGGACACACCGTCCTTGGTCACGGTAGGGGCGCCGAACGAGCGCTCCAGCACCACGTTGCGACCCTTGGGGCCCAGAGTGACCTTGACTGCGTTGGCGAGAATGTTCACGCCTTCAACCATGCGGGCGCGTGCTTCGCCGCCGAAAACTACGTCTTTTGCTGCCATTTTTTGGCTCCTGAAGAATGAGGTACTTGATTAGATGAAGCGATTTCGGCCCGAATCAGTCGGGCCGGCAAGCATGAAGATGCTTACTTTTCGACGACTGCAAAGAGGTCGTCTTCCTTCATCACCAGCAGTTCGTCGCCAGCGACCTTGACGGTCTGGCCGGAGTACTTGCCGAACAGAACGCGGTCACCGACCTTCACGTTCAGAGCGATCAGAGCGCCCTTGTCGTCACGCTTGCCGGGGCCGACGGCCACGACTTCGCCTTGATCAGGCTTCTCGGTGGCGCTGTCGGGGATCACGATGCCCGAAGCGGTCTTGGTTTCGTTCTCGAGGCGCTTGACGATCACGCGATCGTGCAGGGGACGCAGATTCATACCTACTCCTGAAATTTCAACTGGATTGATGGAACGATGAAGAAGCTGGCCCGGATGGATCCAGGCCGACATTGCAACTTTATGCCTTCGAGGGCTGTTAGCACTCACGAGCATCGAGTGCTAATAATAAGGCAATTCTTCAGCTTTTCAAGAGGGCTGTCCTGCGAATCGCCGATTGGATTGGCGCGAGACTGGACATTTGCCGGACGGCGAGGCGAGCGGAAAGACGAATGAAGGGGCGAATGGAGAGGGAGACGCTTCTGAACATCAGGCCCACGGGGCCGTCAGCTTGAATCGTTCGGCCAGTTTCTCGAGCGCCTGCATGGTTGGCGGCGAGAGGCGGATACCCCCACTGGCTGCACGGTTGGCGTGAGCGTGACCGCGCTCACCGGGCAGCAGGATGGGGGCATCTTTCCGGGCTGCCGGCAGGGTTTTCATGGCCTGCGCCAGGGCCTGCGCTTCTTCCCGAAAACGGCTGAGCGGGACGATCTGCACGATGTCGATCGCGATGAGCACGGCGTTCTGCTCGTGAATCCGCTGCTCGGGCGGGGTTTGCAGCGCGACGGACAGAAGGGGATTGTCGACGAGCAGACTGCTGACGACCTCCGCCATCAATGCGAGTCCCGACCCCTTGGGGCCACCGAGCGGCAACAGCGTGGTGGCGGCGGATGGGTCGGTGGTCATCTGGCCGGTGGCGTCCATGGCGGCGTCCGGCGGCAACGTTGCTCCTGTCGCCTTGGCCTGCATCAGTTTGCCGAGGGCCATGGCGCTGGAGGCCATGTCGAACACGATGGGCATCTGCGCGCTGGCGCCAGGACAGGCGATGGACAGCGGGGCCGTGGAGACGCCGGCCACGGCGGCTCCGTGATAGGCCATGTGCGGGCCGGAAGCCGCCATCGCGATGCCGAGCATGTTCCGATCCGCGATGCGGGAGGTGAAATAGCCGAGCGCTCCCGTGTGCGTCGTGGAGCGCAGCAGGCCGATACACGCGCCGGCGCGGCTGGCGCCGTCGGTGACCGCGTCCAGCGTCACGTTCATGCCGGGTGCGCCGGGGCCGTGCTGACCGTCCACCATCACGAGTGCGGGCAACTGCGACACCACGCGGGGCGATGCATCGCCTTTCATCTGCCCGCTGGCCAGCCACTGCAGGTACAGAGGAATGCGTGAAACCCCGTGCGAGCCGGTGCCGCGCATGTCTGCCCAGACCAGAGCCTGCGCCACCTGATGCGCGTTGGCATCGCTCATGCCCCCCGCCTGCAGAAGAGCATGGGCGAAACGCTCGAGCGCCGCTGATGTCACCATGGGATGTGGGGGGCGTTCATTCATGTTCTGGCTCCGTCGGTGGGACCGTCAATGGGAAAGAATTTTCGCAGCCAGTCCGTGACGAGCTGGAGCACCAGTGTGCTGTCATCGGAGAAGATGAAATGGTCGATGCCCGCAACGAGATGAAGGTCGGTGGGCATTCCGGCCCGGGTGAACATGTCGATGGACTGCTGCGTCGGCGTGACGGAGTCTACGGCGGGATGCAGCAGCATCAGCGGGCGCGGCGCGATCTGGCCGACGACGTCGATGGGGCGAAAGGCGTACATGCTTTCCACTACGTCGAACGGGAAGTCCATGAACGAACCCGCTGGCAGGTTGCTGCGCATGGCCACGGGGATCGGCACGATGTCAAAGCGCGAAACGCGCACGCTCTCGCCGATGGCCTGCTGCGACTTGCCGTGCGCGCGCATGCTCTGGAATCGATCCCAGGCCTCGGGGGAGGCGTGCTGAGTGCGGAACTTGGCCTCGCCATCGCCCCAGCCTCCGGATGAAATGCAGGCGGCGATGCGCTGGTCCACGCCGGCCGCGTACACCGCCACGGCGGCACCGAAGCTGTGTCCCATCACGGCGATGGCGTCGGCGTTCACTTGTGGATGCTCGCTCAGAAAGCTCACGGCGTTGCGCGTGTCGCTTACCTGCTCAAGACAGATGACGCGAGCGCGCTCCCCTTCGCTCTGGCCGCAGCCGCGCATGTCAAAGCGCAGCGTGACATAGCCCAGGCGCTCGAACAGCCGGCAGGCCAGTTGCACCATGCCGTCTTCCTTGTTGCTGCCGAAGCCATGCAGCACGACGATGGCCGGGCGCTTTTCAGAAGCCGACAGTTCCGACGGAACGTTGAGGATGGCCGACAGCTTCAGGCCGTCGGATGGAAAGGTGATGGGGGTGTCCATACGGGTCTCGTGGGTGTGTGAAAGAAAGAGAGAAAGAGGGCGCGGTTCACGCGCTGAGAAAGCGCTCGACGAGCGTGACCAGTTCCCGGGGCGTTTCGTCCATCGGATAGTGGCCGGCGTCGGCGAGCACTTCGATGCGCGCCTGTGGGTAGAGGGTTGAAAACGTGGCCTGCATCGCCTGCACGGTCAGGCCGGGGTCATGTGCCCCGACGACCACGAGCATGGGATGCGGAAGTCCCTGAAGACCGTCAGAGAGATCCGTGCGGGCCCAGGAGGGAAGATAGGCAGCGAACGCATCCGTGCGCGATTGCTCCAGCGAATGCGCGACGATGTGCTGCACCAGCGATGCGGACATGCGTCCCCCGGTGCTGTGGCTCACGATGGCGGTGCGCGCGTCGGCATCGCCCGCCGCGTTGCTGAAAAGCGTCCAGGTCTCGTCGTCGAACGGCACGCCGACCGCAGGCACCGGCGTGATCGCCACCAGTCGGCGCACGCGCCCGGGCGCCAGCCGCAGAGCGTGCTGGATGGCCTTGCCGCCCATCGAGTGGCCGATCAGGTCGAACTCCTTCCAGCCGAGCTGGTCCGCCACGGCGAGCACGTCGCCCGCCACGGTCTGCATGTCGTAGGGGCCGTCTTCGTGCTGGCGTGCTCCGTATCCCCTGCAGTCGATGAATGCGTAGGTGAACTGCTCGGGGTCGATTTCCGGGATGAAGGAACGCCAGCTTTGAGCGCTTCCAAACCAGCCATGCACGACCAGCACATGGCGCGGTCCATGCCCAGCCACAAGGGGATGATTGCCCATGGATGTCCTGCCTTTCGTTGGGGTGTGTCGATATGACGTTCAATGTAGGCCTGCAGGCTCGCTTGCCCGCAGCCACTCCATCCGAAGGCTTACCGGATCGTCCGAATATTTCCTGGACCCATAGTTGGGTATGCTGTGGCGTGCGAAGCACTGGGGCTCAGCAAGGCCCACCACAGTCGACAGCAAGGAGAAGGAGAACTCTCTTGAGCATTGAAACATCGTCCGTCGCGATTCAAGGTTCGTTTGGCCGGATAGCCGTGCATTCCACTGCGCGCGCGCTGGTCGAGCACTCGCATCTGGAGTTCAACTTCATCTTCTACATCGGCGGTGCGCCCTGTGGCTTTCAGGTCGCGCATGAGGAATACCGGCTCGACGAGACGCATGCGGTGCTGGTGAATCCATGGCTGCCGCACCGCAAGCTCGCAAGCGACGGCGAGCGCGAAACGCAAGTGCTGACCGTGCTGCCCAACACGCAGTGGCTGGGGAACGCGCTGGGGATGATGGACCTGCCGCTGCTGCGCCTTTTCCAGCATCCGCAGATGGTGTTGACCGAGCCGCTGCGCCTGTGCCTTCAGCGGCTGGCCGCCACGCTGCAGGCCGGCGCCGCGCAGGTCGAGCAGCACTTCGAGCCGCTGGTCTTGAATCTGGTTCGCGAAGTGGTGGATACGCATGTGGACCAGTCCATGCGCGCGAACTTCCACAAGGCCGAGCGGCCCATGGACGCGCGCGTGCAGAAGTCACTCGCGCTGATTCGCGCGAAGGCGCGCGAGAACCCGGGGCTGGAGTGGATCGCGAGTCAGGTGGGGCTGTCGCGATCGCGCTTTTTTGAACAGTTCAAGCTCTGCGTGGGCGTGCCGCCGCAGCAGTACCTTGACTGGGCGCGCATGGCGGTTGCCACCGAGCTGCTGGCGCAAAGCGACAAGAGCCTCGCCGAAGTGTCCGACGAGCTGGGCTTTGCCGCACCGTCGCACTTCGCGCGCTTTTTCGTGCAGCACATGGGCGTGCCGCCCAGCGACTACCGGCGGGGCGTGATCGTCGAGGACGAGTAGCGCCCGCCATGCGTTCCCTCACTTCATCTGCGCGATGAACTGCGCGACCGCGTCGATGTCCGCCGGCCGCATGTGGGGCACGATCATCGTCATGAGCTTTCCGCGCCCGCCGCGCTGCGCTTCCCAGTTGCGCAGCTGCTCGGCGACGTAGGTCGGGTCCTGGGCCGTCAGGCGCGGGAAGTCGGGCGCAATGCCCGAGCCATCCGGGCGGTGGCAGGAGACGCAGGCAGGCAGGTCGTTGGATGGATTGCCCTGGAAGTAGATCTTGCGGCCCGCCTCCACCAGCTCCGTGTTGACGGACGCGAACGTCCCCGGTTTCTGCTTGACGTAGTAGGCCGCAAGATCAACGATCTGCTGCTCGCTCAGCGTCGCGGCCAACGGCTGCATGATCGCGCTTGCGCGATGCGCGCGCTGTCCCGCCGGGGCTTTGAACGAGCGCAGCTGCTTGGCGATGTATTCAGGGAACTGCCCCGCCAGTCGCGGATAGCTCGGCGCCGTGGGGTTGCCGTCGGCGCCATGGCAGGCCGCGCAAGTCTGACGGGCGAGGACGGCACCGGCGTCGGCGTGGCCCTGAAGCGGTGAGGCTGGCGCTTGCGCGAGCGCACCTTGCGCTGTGAGCGCGAAGGCTGCGGCGAGTGCGGCGCTGTGCAGCGTGAGGGAAGTTCGGGATGGCAGTGATGACATGGCCGTGATCGCTTTCAACGTCAGTGCGCGGGTGCCGCATCGTTCATGCGCCGCACCTCGGGCGTCCAGGGGAGCGCCGTGAGAAAGCGGTTTTCCTGCGTCGCCACGAGGCCCTTGACCAGCTTCATGTACTGCTGCCAGCGCGGGTCGCTCTGCAGCCGCTGTCGACGCTCGGCGCGGGACTCGAAGCTGTCGAACGCCCAGATCTGAACGATCTGGTTGAGCGTTCCGCTGTCGCTGGTGAAGTAGCCGATCAGCCGCTCGTAGATGTCGCGATGCGCGGGCAGACCATGGCTTTCGTAGGCGGCGAGAAACCGGGGCAGCGCCCCGGGCTGCAGCGTGTAGGTGCGCTGTTCGATGATCATGAGCCGGTCCTTGTGCGGCGTGAGATGGAGGCCACCTGGTCCGGCGAAAAGACGCTCTTCGGAACCATCACGTGCACGCCCTTGGCGGGGGTGTTCTTGTAGACGGTGCGCAGCTGGTGCGCGTAGTGCGTGACGCGCACGCTGCCCGCGACGCTGAGCATGGAGTACGCATCGATGCGCTCCATCTGCGCGGCCGGAGTCAGCCAGTCCAGCGTATGGAGGACCGACGTGGTGAGCGCCTTCTCCAGCGTGTCGCCATGGCCGAGGCTGATCCAGTGCGTGGGCGTCTCGGCGATGATCGATTTGAGCGGCGAACGCTTGTGCAGGATGTATTGGATCCGCATGTCTTCCATCGCGGTTTCGATGGCCGTCTGATTGACCACGCCGTCCCCTTGGGCGGCGTGCGAATCGCCTGTCCAGATCATGCCGCCCGCACGTTGCACGGGCAGAAAGATGGAGGTGCCCTCGGAGAGTTCGCGCAGCGAGATGTTGCCGCCGTAGTCACCGCTCAGGATGCCGCTGACCGGCTCATCGGTGGCTGGCATGGCCGCAATGACGCCTTGCGTGGGCGCCAGATCGTAGGAGATGCCGTTCTTGAAGACGGCGCGCTTGCGGCTGTCGTCGAATTTGAAGTAGTGCAGAAAGGGCTGCTTGAACTCGGTGGGCAATGCGCCGACGCCCATCGGTGCGCTGTTCCATCCCCATTCAATGGGCTTGAGTCGGAGCATGCGGCATTCGATCCAGTCGCCCGGTTCGGCGCCGCGCACGGCCACCGGGCCGACCAGCGAGTAGGGGCCTGCCGGGTAGCGCTTGCGGATGGGCTCACGCTCGTCGAAACCCATGCCGTACTTGGCTTCGTTGGCCCAGTTGACCCAGGTGTTGGGATAGTGCACCCAGTCGCCGGAATCCACGGTGACGGCCGCGGGCGCGGACGGGTCCATGGCGCCCACCCGCACGGTTTCCTTGGTGGATGGCAGCTCGTGTCGCTTGCCGAGCGGCGGAGCGTTGTCGGACGCGCCTCCTGCCGAAGCGGTGGCCGCTGCCTTTTCCGTGCTCGCGCAGCCTGCCAGCGGCACGAGCGAGCTCAGACCCAGCAGCGCGCCCCAGTTGAGCGCCGAGCGGCGCGATGGCGAGCGCAGCGTGGTGCCGCGCGAGTCGGCGATTTCCCGCACGCGGTCGGCACTGACGCCATCGCCCTGCGGCATGCGGTTGTCGCAGGGCAGTTGGTGAATGCATTGCGTCAGGCCCACGCAGCAGCTGTATTGCAGGGGTTGGCTGGAGTTGTCGTTGAAGGTCGTCATGTGAATGTCCTCGAATGGATGCGAATGTGGAGATGAACGGGGTCAGCGCTTTTCGGTGGCGCCGATGGCCTGAATGCCGGAGCGGCCCGCGTCTTCATCCATCTGCGATGAGGCGGCGCTTGCACCTACCGCCCCGATGAGTACGCCGTCCTTGAAGATGGGCAGGGAGCCTTGCGAGGGGAACATCGGCCCGCCGTAGGAGAGCGAGCTGATCTGCCCGAACACGATGGGGTTGGCCTTGTACCGGTCCATCAGGTCCTTGCCCGAGACCCCGCCGGTGGCGACGCTCGCGATCGCCTTGCCGCGCGCTACATCGAAACTTCCGAACGGCACGCCATCCATGCGCGCAGCGGCGACGACGTAGCCCGACGTGTCGACCACGACGACCGAGATTCCGACCTTGTGGGTGCGCGCATGGGCAATGGCTCCTTCAACCACCTTCGTAGCCTGTGCGAGCGAGATGTTGGCCACGGCGAGCGTGCCTTCGGGCGGGGCGGCGAAGGCGGCGTTGGCACCGACGAGGCTGAGGAAACCGGCAAGCGTCGCCCGACGCGCAGTTGCTACGGCACGAGTGGAAAGCAGGGAAGTCATGGTTGGGTCCTTTCGGTTCAGAAGCGGTGGCGCACGCCGGCCGCGAGAATGCGCTGCTCGATCAGCACGTTGCGTTGCAGATCGCGGTAGGTGACGGCGTAGAGGTCGGTGCGCTTGGAGAGCGCGTACATGTATCCCACTGACCAGACGCGGCGCTGGTCGGGCGTTGCGGGGTTGCGGTCGTCGATGCTTGAATAGGCGTAGGCGGCGGTGATGCGCCCGGCGCCAAGGGGGACGGCACCGCTCAGTTCGTAGACGCGGCGTTTGACTTCCAGATTCGGATTGCTGCGGAAGGTCTCGCGGCCATCGTGGACCTGTGCATAGATCTGCGCCACAGTGAAGTCGTAGGACAGTCCCGCCATGTAGGACTTTTGCTTGCGGCCGTTGTCGTTGGCGTTCAGGTTGATCTGCCGCGTGCCCACCGCCGCCGCCCAGCGGTCACCTTCGTAGCGGATGACGGCGTCGACGGAGCGCGCCTGTTTGGCGTTGGGGCCGTCATTGATTTCTGCACCAAAGGAGTAGAGCGCATCGACCACCAGGCCACCCATCTTGGGCGTGACGTAGCGAAGGCTGTTGTTGTGGCGCGTGTCGCCCTGCACATTGCCCTTGAACACGGTGGCGAACGAGGGGCTGAAGGTGGTCGAGCCGGTGAGCGGCGAGAAGTTGCCGGTCGCGAGGGCGTAGGGAGTGACGTGGCGTCCCACGGTGAGAGTGCCCCATTGATCGGAGGACAGGCCCACGATGGCGAGCCGTCCCCAGAACGAGTCGGCGTCATTGCGACCGTACACGCCGGTATCGAGGCGGATGAAGCTCTCGATGCCGAACACCGTCTTCAGTCCGCCTCCAAGGTTTTCCGAACCCTTGAAGCCGATGAACGAGGTGGTCATGCCGCCCGAGTTGACGACCTGCGTCGAGGTGGCCGGGCCTTTGTCATTGGCGGTGCGGACGGTGCCGACGTATTCGTCCACCACGCCGTAGATGGATACCTGGCTTTGAGCGAAAGCCGTGGGAGCGAGCAGTCCCGCGGTCAACGCGGTTGCGATGATTTTGAGTGTCATTCGAATTGTCTCCAGTGCGGTTTTTGTTGAGATCGTTGGGCTCGATGTGCACCGGCAGATCGGGGCGTCGAGTGCTGGAAAGATTAGTGGCGAGGCTTTGAAATCACAGAACCGCAGGCTCCGGCCTCTTACCATTTCGTCCGGAATTTGCGTCGTTGCTGCAATTCCGGACGATTGGGTAAACGGCGGGATTGGCGCGTTTGCCCGGTGGACGCATCCTTCATAAACTGGCTGCAGACGGGTGCGGCCGAACGTGGCGATCGCAACCCTGCAACCTGCTCAAGGAGACATGCATGCAGACAAATTCGTGGTTCAAACGTTCAGTGGTGTTCGGTGCGACGCTGGCGGGGGCGATGTGCCTGGCCACCGCGACCGCCTTCGCGCAGAGCTACCCGGCCAAGCCGATCCGGGTGGTGGTGCCGTTTCCTGCGGGCGGCACGCAGGACGTGCTCATGCGGCTGATCGCGGAGCCGTTGGGAGCAAGGCTCAAGCAGGCGATCGTGATTGAGAACCGGGGCGGCGCGGCCGGCAACCTGGGGGCGGATGTCGTCGCCAAGGCCGCACCGGATGGCTACACGCTGGGGTTGCTCAGCGGCGTGCATACGGCCAACATGGGCTTTTATCGCAAGATCCCGTTCAATCTGGAAACCGATTTCGTGCCGGTGAAGGCCGTCGGTGAATCCGCAGTGCTCATCGTCACCGGCCTGAAGACGCCCTATGCCAACGCCCCGGAGTTCGTCCAATACGTCAAGACCCATCCCGGCAAGGTGCAGATGGGCAGCACCACGAGTTTCTCCACCGATCTGCTGAAGATGCAGATGGGTGGAGACATTCAGTTCATTCCGTACAAGGGGGTGGGGGAGGCGCTGCAGGATCTGATCGGCGAGCGCCTGGACGTTGTGGTGGGACCGAGCCTGCAACTCGTTCCGCTGGTCAAGGAGGGCAAGGTGCGGGCCCTTGGTCTTGGCAGCTCGCGGCGCATTCCGGATTTGCCGGATGTGGCGCCGTTCATCCAGACCGTGCCCGGGTATGACGTGGGCATGTGGTTCGGCGTGTTCGCGCCCAAGGGCACTCCGGCGGAGGTGGTCACCCGCTTGAATACGGAGTTGGCGCAGGTGCTCAAGCAACCCGAGTTGCGCGAGAAGCTGCAGCGCCAGGGCATTGACCTGACGTTCTCCGACGCCACCACGGAACAATTGCAAAAGCGCATGCGCGACGAGATCGTGCGCTGGAAGGCGCTGGCGGCCAAAACCGGAAACTACGCGAACTGAACGCAAGCACATGCGCCGACATCGGCGCATGGCGCTCTCCACTCGCGGAGAACGGGCGAGAAAAATATTCGCAAAGCCCAAAGAGGACGCAGTGTCGGGGCAGAATTCATGCTGAACCCGAATTCCGGTTGCCCCGCCGCCGCATGGCAGGCCGCGCAACCCCTCTTTCCAAGCAATGCGAATTCTTCATACTTCTGACTGGCATCTGGGCCAGAACTTCATGGGCAAGTCCCGTCAGGCGGAGCATCAGGCTCTGATCGACTGGCTGCTCACCCAAGTGCAGCAGCACGCGGTGGACGCGGTGCTGATCGCGGGGGACATTTTCGATACCGGCGCGCCGCCGAGCTACGCGCGCGAGATGTACAGCGATCTGGTCGTGCGTCTGCATACCGCGGGCGTGGGCCTGCTGCTGCTTGCGGGCAATCATGATTCCGTCGCCACGCTGCGCGAAAGCCGCGAGCTGCTGTCCGTGCTCGACACCCATGTCTACCCGGCCGCCACCGATCCGGCCTCCCATGTCCGCGTGCTGTCAACGCATGTGGCGGGTGAGCCGGCCCAGCCGGGCTGCATCGTCTGCGCGATTCCGTTCATCCGTCCGCGAGATGTCGTCACGTCCGAGTTCGGCCAGAGCGCGCAGGACCGCCAGCAGCAGCTGCTCGCAGCCATCCAGCAGTATTACCAGAGCGTGTATGACGCGGCCTGCGCCAGACGCGACGAGCTGGAGCAACAGACCGGCAGGCGTCTGCCCATCATCGCCACGGGGCATCTGACCACCGTCGGCGCGAGCAGCAGCGAGTCGGTGCGCGAGATCTATGTGGGCACGCTGGAAGCGTTCCCGACCACGGCGTTCCCTCCGGTCGACTACCTCGCGCTCGGACATATCCACAAGCCGCAGAAGGTCGGCGGCCACGAGCACATCCGCTATTGTGGCTCGCCGATCGCGCTGAGCTTTGACGAGCTGGGCCAGCACAAGCAGATGCTGCTGGTCGATCTGAACGCGTCCGGGCTGCAGGCCGTGACGGAGCTGTCCGTGCCGGTCTTCCAGCCGATGATGAGCGTGCGCGGCGATCTGGGCTACATCTCCGAGACGCTGCCGCGCCTGGCCGCGCAGGCCGAGGCGGGCAAGACGGTCTGGCTCGAGATCACGGTGAGCACCGATGACTATCTGGCCGATCTTCCGGCGCGCATTCAAAAGCTGGTCGAAGGCCAGCCGCTGGAGGTGCTGCGCATTCGCCGCGAACGCGGGCAGACCATGGCGCAGCTGTTCGACAACAGTGGCGTGACGCTCGACGAGCTCGATCCGCACGACGTGTTCGAGCGCCGCCTGAGTCTGGAGGAGGGCATGGATGCCGCACTGCGCGGCGCCCTGTCGCAGCGCTACCGGCAGATCGTGGACAAGGTGGTGGTGGGCGCGTCTCACGAAGAAGGCGAGGGCGCGCAATGAAGATCCGACGCCTGAAGCTCAAGAACCTCAACTCGCTCAAGGGCGAGTGGACCATCGATTTCACCGCGCCGCCGCTCTCGGAAAGCAGCCTGTTCGCGATCACCGGGCCGACGGGCGCGGGCAAGTCCACGCTGCTCGACGCCATCTGTCTCGCGCTCTATCACGAGACGCCGCGTCTGGGCACGCAGTCCAAGTCGGTCAACGACATCATGACGCGCCACACGGCGGACTGCAGCGCCGAGCTGGAATTCGAGGTGCGCGGCGAGGTCTACCGCGCGTCCTGGAGCCAGCGCCGCGCGCGCGACAAGGTGGACGGCGCGCTGCAGTCGCCACAGGTCGAACTGGCCAAGGGCGACGGCACCGTCATCACCCGCCATGTGAGCGAGAAGCTCAAGCAGATCACCGACATCACGCGTCTGGATTTCCCGCGCTTCACCCGCTCCATGCTGCTTGCGCAGGGCGGCTTTGCGGCCTTTCTCAACGCCAACGCCAACGACCGCGCCGAGCTGCTGGAAGAGCTGACCGGCACCGAGATCTACGGCGAGATTTCGCAGCGCGTCTATGAACGGGCACGCGACGAGCGCGACAAGCTCGCGCTCATGCAATCGCGCGCCGATGGCATGGAGCTGCTCAGCGACGAGCAACGCGCGGCGATCCAGGAGGAGGTCGCGGCGATTGGCGTTCAACACGCGGAGCTGTCGTCCAGAACGCATGTGCTGCGCGACCAGCTGCAGTGGCGCGTGGACGTCGCGGAGGGCGAGGCGGCCGTGGAGGCCGCACAGCAGCGTCTGCAGCTGGCCGACACCGCCATCGAGCACGCCGCGCCGGACATGCAAAGGCTCGCGGCGAGCGAACCGGCGCAGGCGCTGGAGCCTGTTCACACCGTGTGGCAGGCGGCGCATACCGCCGTCCGGAATGCAGTCCTGCAACTGGGTGAACGGCAGAGCGAACTCGCTGCGCAAGGCGCGGCGCAACGGCGCGAACATGCGCTGGCGTTCGCCTTCGCGAGGCTGCTGGACGAACAGGCCGCAACGCAACTGAAGCGACTTGAAGACGAACGGGCGACTCTGATCGATTGGTCGAGTGCGCACGCTCACCATGCGCATCTGGCCGAGCATCTGGGCGCGTGGCGCGAACAGTTCGCGCAGCAGGCGAGGGCGGAGGCCGACATCCGCGCGAACGAGCGGATCGCCAACGACACGACGGCAAAACTTGACGAAGCGCGCACGCGTTCGGCGCAGCACTCCCAGCGCAGCGAAGCGACAGCCAAGGCCCATGCCGAGGGCCAGGCGCAACTGCAGTCGCTGCAGGATAAGCAAGCCCTGCTGCTGGGTACGCACACGCTGGCCGCCTTGCGCGAGCAGTCGCAGCGAGCCGAGAAGAATCTCTCCATCACCGAGCGGCTCGATGAAAGCGCCCGTCGCCAACGCGAGATGAAGGCGAAGTTCTTTGACGTGCGCGAGCAGCGCGTCGATGCCGGTCAGAAGGCCGACGCGCAACAGTCCCTGCAGCTCGAAGCGCAAGCAGCGCAGAGCATCCTGAACGAGCGCGTGGCCGACAAGCAGCGCATGCTGGAGCAGGAGCAGATCATCCGCAGCCTCGCGGAGCACCGTACCAACCTGCAACCCGGCGAGGCCTGCCCCTTGTGCGGCGCGCACGAGCATCCGGCCATCGAGCACTACGCTCAACTGGACAGCACGGCCACGCGCGCCGAGCTGGACCGCTTGAAGCATGCGCAGCAGCAAGGTGAGAAGCAACGGCGTGATGGCGACGCGCAGCTCGCCACACTGCAGGCACAGGCCCACAATCTGCTCACGCGCGAACAGCAACTGATCGAGGAAGGCCGCGCCAATCAAATCGCATGGGACGAACTGCGAGAGCAGATCCGGCACGACGAACCGCTGCAGGCCAAGGACTGGGAACTGGCCGAGCGGCTGGCCCAGGCGCTGTCATCCGCGCAGTCGCAGGCCACGGCGCTGCGAGATCAACTGCAATCCGTCGAAGCCATCGATCAGCATCTGCATGAAGCGGGCAAGCGTCAGACTGAACTGACCCAAACGGTGCATGCCGCGCGCGAAGAAGCCCTGCGCCTGCAGCAGCAGGTGGAAAGCCTGCTGCAGAAGTCGGCGGAAGCCACGGCGCTGCTTTCGCAGCAGCGCACGAGCCTGCAGTCCCGGCAGGAGCAGATGCTGGCGGCTCTGTGCAGCGCGGGTTTTGCCGACCTTGCCGGGTTGCCCTCCGACGCGAACGCCTGGCTGCGCGAGCGCGACGAGGAGCGTCGCGCATGGCAGCAGACGCAGGAGCGCCTTCAGGGTCTCGGCATCGACATCGAACGCCAGCGCGCCACCTGCGAGCAGGTGCGTGCACAGTGCGATCACTGGAGCACGCGGGCTGCGGATGTGACGGACGAAATCGCCGACATCACCAGCGATCTGAACGCGGCGCAGGCGCTCTCCGACTGCGCCGCGCGCATCGACGCCATCACCGCCCGCACCGAGCAACTGGCCGGCAGCGTGAGCGAACTGGAGAATGCGCTGGCCCGACTGCGTGAGGATCAACAGACGGCCGAGCAACACTGGCACGATGCGATGCAGCGCAGTCCGTTCGCAGACGAAGCCGCGTTTTTCGACGCGCGCCTCGCACCCGAAGAGCGCAACCAGCTGCAGACCGCCAAACAGCGGCGCGAGCAGGAGCGACAGGTCGCCGCAGAACTGCTGCACACGCAGCAGACACAACTGACAGCCCTGCAAGCGCGCAACGCCACTGAAGCGAGCCGCGAAGCGCTGGAGCAGGATATCGCGCGGATGGAGACCGAATCCACCGGATTGAGCCAGCAACTGGGCGGCAGGCTCGCCACGCTGGAGCGCGACAACGCCTTGCGCGGCAGCCAGCAGGAACTGCTCGCGCTGATCAGCTCGCAGGCTGGCGAATCCGACACCTGGCAGCGCCTTGACGCACTGGTCGGCTCGGCCAAGGGCGACAAGTTCCGCAAGTTCGCACAAGGACTGACGCTGGATCATTTGCTCACGCTCGCCAACCGGCAACTCGAGCGCCTGCACGGCCGCTACCTGCTGCGCCGCAAATCCTCAGGCGAACTGGAACTCGAAATCGTCGATCAGTGGCAGGCCGACGCGGCGCGCGACACGCGCACGCTGTCGGGCGGCGAAAGCTTTCTCGTCAGCCTGGCACTCGCGCTCGCGCTGTCCGACTTGGTCAGCCACAGGACATCCATCGACTCGCTGTTCCTCGACGAAGGCTTCGGCACGCTCGACGCGGAAACGCTGGACGTCGCGCTCAATGCGCTCGACACGCTGAACGCCAGCGGCAAGATGGTCGGCATCATCAGCCACGTCGAAGGCCTGAAAGACCGCATCGCCACCCAGATCCGTGTGGAGAAGGGTGGCGGCGTGGGGCACTCGCGATTGAGCATTCATCCATGAGTCCGCGGGAGGATCTGCGCTGAAGACGCAAGACAGGGCGCGCTGAACACCTGGACGGTTTTCCACAGATCGCAGATGGCGCGCGCCGCAGCAATATGAGGGAAACAGAAACGCCCCAGTACCCTTCAAGCGCCATGTAGTATGTCCGCGTTACTCACGTAATAGATTGCAATTGTCAACCGTCGGATTGGCAATCTGCTTGCGCAGACTGCCGTTTTGTTCGTTGATTTAGGGTTGATTGACTTGAAATGCAATCTGAACTCGTTGCCATTGTTGCTTCCGGAAAGCTTCCCGGCGCTGCATATTCAATAGCAGACGACTATCCATCATCATGGCGATTCTGAAGAAGGGGCGTTCCGCCTACAATTGGCAGCTTTGTCGACCCATTAGTGGGTTTCAATTGGGTATTTGGGGGAGTATTGCACTGACGATATTGCGGTGGGTCTTGCTTATATAAGCAAGCCATTCACAGCGTGATTCGAGCGGTGTCTCAGGTTCGTCGTGCACTGCTCCTGCTGAAATCACAGGCTGATATGGCGTCTTTGCAAACCACCACCATGCTCTTGGGCGTGGGGCTGGCGATTCTGATTTTGTATCTGATTCGCCGCGATCATCTTTACTTGATGCACGGCCTGTTCTGGGTCGCCGTCGCCGCCGCCGCCGCGCTGCTTGGCGCCTGGCCAGGACTGGTCGACCGCATCGCCTATTCCGTGGGTATCTCCTACCCGCCTGCCTTGCTTTTGCTTTTTGCCTGCATTGTGCTGTTCGTCAAGGCACTGCACGCGGACATGGTGAACACGCGCATCGAGCGCGATGTGCGCCGATTGAATCAACGTCTTGCGATGCTTGAGGCGGATATGGAAAGCCTTCCGCGCAATACCGCCTCCGCATCGTCTGTCATCTCCTCCTACCATGACTGATCAGCTTCTTCCCGTCATTCTCTGCGGTGGCTCGGGCACACGTCTGTGGCCGCTTTCGCGCGAAACCTATCCCAAGCAGTTCCATGCCTTGGCAGGCACTGCCAGCATGCTGCAGGACACTGCAACCAGATTGCAGGGCATTGCGCCGAACGTGGAGCTTTCGGCTCCGCTGCTGGTCTGCAATGTCGAGCACCGCTTTCTTGTTGCCAGCCAACTGCAGCAGTCAAACATCGACAACGCCCGCATTCTGCTGGAGCCGACGGGTCGCAATACCGCTCCTGCACTCACCATCGCTGCGCTTCAGGCGCGAGTTGATGGTGCCGACCCCGTGATGCTGGCAATGCCCGCAGACCACGTGATCGCCGACAAGGCTGCTTTCCACGCAGCCGTCCAAAGCGCCTTCTGCGCTGCAAGCAAAGGCGACATGGTCACCTTCGGCATCGTCGCGGATCGTCCCGAAACCGGCTATGGTTACATCCAGCACGGCACGACCGAGCAGGGCGGCACGTTTGAAGTCCAGAGTTTCGTCGAAAAGCCTGATCGCGAGCGTGCTCAAAGCTATCTTGCAGCAGGCAACTATCTGTGGAACAGCGGCCTGTTCGTCGTCCGTGCCAGCGTCTGGCTCAAGGCCATGCAGCAATGTCGCCCGGACATTCTTGCCGCGTGCGAACAATCGATGAACGATGCCCAGCGAGACGCCGACTTCGTGCGTCCTGAAGCCGCAGCCTTCAAGGCCAGTCCTTCCGACTCCATTGACTACGCAGTGATGGAGCGCCTGCCCAAATTGCCGGAACTAGGCATCGCCGCACGCGTCATCCCGCTCCAGGCGGGATGGTCCGACGTCGGTGCATGGGACGCCCTCTGGAGCGTGCGAGAACATGACGAAAACGGCAATGCCATCATCGGCAACGCCGTGCAACATGGCTGCAAGAACTCCCTGTTCCTGTCGAGCAGCCGCCTCGTCGCCGGTGTGGGCCTCGAGCACATCGCCGTAGTCGAAACCCCTGACGCCATCCTCGTCGCCGACTTGCGCCGTACTCAGGAAGTCAAACAGATCGTCGCCCACCTTCAAAAGCACGGCAAGGATCTGGCCCATTCGCACCGCAAGGTCCATCGCCCCTGGGGCTGGTACGACAGCATCGACTACGGAGAGCGCTTCCAGGTCAAGCGCATTGTGGTGAATCCAGGTGCCAGTCTGAGCCTGCAAATGCACCACCATCGCGCGGAACACTGGGTGGTGGTCAAAGGGACCGCCGAGGTCACGAACGGTGATCAGGTGCTGCTGCTGGGGGAAAACGAATCGACGTTCATTCCTCTTGGCCATGTGCACAGGCTGCGCAATCCAGGCAAGTTGCCGCTGGAGATCGTGGAAGTGCAGTCTGGGAGCTATTTGGGCGAAGACGATATTGTTCGTTTCGAAGATACGTATGGACGTGTCGCTAACGAGTCTGCAGGAGCCTGATTTCAGATGCCTGGGTTAGCCATGTTTCGTGCGCTGTGGGCGTATCGCGGATTTGTATGGAGCAGCGTCATGCGCGAGTTCCATGGCAAGTACCGAGAGTCGCTGTTGGGTGCGTTCTGGTCGGTGGCGAATCCACTGACCATGATTGTGATTTATACGGTGATTTTCGGGCAGTTGATGGGCAACACTCTTGCTGGTCATGAGCAAACACCCTATGCATTTAGCATCTATCTTTGCTCCGGCGTCATTACCTGGAATCTGTTTTCGGAGATGTTGAGTCGACTCAATAATGTATTTGTTGAAAATGGAAATTTGATTAAAAAATCAAATTTCCCGCGGATCTGTCTCCCGGTGATTGTGACTTTGTCTGCACTGATTAATTTCGGTATTTTAATGGTCATCTACTTGGTTTTTTTGCTGGCCGTAGGACATTGGGGTGGGCTCACATTGCTGGCATTTATCCCTTTGCTGGCACTGCAGATTCTGTTTGCACTGGGGCTGGGGGTTTTTCTTGGAACGCTTAATGTTTTTTTTCGTGATGTGGGCCAACTGACGGGGGTGGTGTTGCAATTCTGGTTTTGGTTGACACCGATTGTCTATACGTTTTCGGCTCTACCAGAAACCGCTCAGCGACTGCTGAAATTCAATCCCATGCATGCATTGATCTCTTCCTATCAACGGCTTTTCTTGGATGGGCTTCTTCCAGATTGGCGCAGCCTTCTGCCTGTGTGTGTTGTGACGGTATGCTTTTTGTTGATCGGTGCTTGGTTTTTTCTTTCGCGAGTTGGCGAACTGGTGGATGAACTCTGATGGGCACGCTTGTTGTCTCCAATGTCAGTAAGGCCTATAAACGCTATCGCAGCAAATGGAGTCGTGTTGTCGAGTGGCTGACGGGTAAGTCGGGTCACGAGAAAAAATGGATTCTTCGGGACGTCAATTTTACGATTGCTCCTGGTGAGGCTGTAGGGCTTGTCGGTGTGAATGGTGCGGGGAAAAGCACCTTGCTAAAGATCATTACTGGCACAACGCAGCCGACAGATGGTCGAGTACAGTCGCATGGACGGGTGGCAGCACTGTTGGAACTGGGCATGGGCTTCCATCCGGATTTCACGGGGCGCCAGAACGTCTTCATGGCCGGTCAATTGCTGGGGCTACGCTCGGATGAGATCGGACGGTGTATGCCGACAATTGAAGAGTTTGCTGAAATTGGCGATTACATTGATCGTCCTGTGCGTACCTACTCCAGTGGCATGCAGATGCGTCTGGCATTCAGTGTGGCAACAGCTGTTCGGCCTGATGTGCTGATTGTTGATGAAGCGCTGTCGGTCGGCGATGCATATTTTCAGCACAAGAGTTTCAATAAGATCAGGGATTTCCGATCACAAGGCACGACACTGTTGATTGTCTCGCATGATCGCGCAGCCATTCAAAGTCTGTGCAGCCGTGCAATCCTGTTGGAAAATGGGCATGTAATAAAGGATGGACCTCCCGAAGAGGTGATGGATTTTTATAATGCATTGATTGCTGAGCGCGAAAATTCTACCGTTCAAGTTACTCGCTTGGAGGACGGACGAGCACAAACCACATCCGGTACGGGTGAAGCGCGCGTGCATTCAGTTGAGTTGTTCAATGAACGGGGTGATTTGGTCGACTATGTGAATGTGGGTGACAGAGTACGCCTTAGAGTCACGATTGATATAAAGACAGACCTGTCTTCCTTGGCATTTGGATATATGTTCAAAGATCGGTTGGGGCAGCCGATTTTTGGAACCAACACGCACCATATGGGGCTGGAGATCAATGAACTGCGAAAAGGCGAGAAGCTCGTTTTGATTTTTGATTTTGCGGCCAATATGGGGGTTGGTTCCTACTCTGTTACGACAGGGCTGCATCAAGGCGCGACTCACGTTGCTGCCAACTATGAATGGCGCGATTTGGCATTGATGTTCAATGTGATCAATGTGAACAAAGGATCTTTTGTCGGTGTTAGTTGGCTACCGCCTCAAGTGGAAATGCAGAGATGAGCACGGAAAGTTTTTATAGAGCCTTTGAAGATCGTTACCGAGGCTCGCGTGAATTGATCCGCGAACGACTGGAGGCTTATTTGCCATTCGTAAGGCCGTTGCTGACTATGTATCCTGAGGCGGAAATTTTGGACTTGGGGTGTGGACGTGGTGAATGGCTTGAACTTCTAAGGGATCAGGGCTTTCGCGTGCGCGGCATCGACAAGGATACTGGGATGTTGGCAGCATGCCTAGAGCGTGGGCTAACGGTCGAGCAAGGAGATGCGTTGGCGTTTCTGCGGGCACTGCCAGACAATACGCTAAATATCGTCTCAGGCTTTCATTTCATCGAGCACATACCATTTGAAGCGCTGGATGAATTGATGACGCAGGCACGAAGGGTCCTGAAGCCAGGTGGTCTTCTGATATTGGAAACTCCCAACCCAGAAAACTTGGTTGTGGGAAGTTGCAATTTTTATCTCGACCCTACACATCAGCGTCCGATCCCTCCGCTTCTGTTGAGTTTTTTAGCACAGTTCCACGAGTTCGCTCGCGTCAAGATCCTGCGCATGCAGGAATCAGCAGCACTTCATGAAGAGGGCGCCAAAATTAGTCTGTCCGATGTACTGGAAGGGGTAAGTCCCGACTACGGGATCATCGCTCAAAAGGTCAGTGATGCGTCACTGGCCAGAGATTTTGATGTGGCTTTTCAGAGAGATTATGGTCTCGATCTACGACAACTGGCAAACCTGTTTGAGACTCAGCATGTGGGTCGGAGTAGTACGGAAATCACGGCGCTCCAAAGTGACTATGAAGCACGTCACGCGGGATTGCTTGATCGTGTATCCCTGATGCAGCAAGATATTGCTCGTATGCAGGAGCAGATGAGCAGGGATCTACTTAATATTGCTCAAATCCGTTCTCGACAGCAAGAGCAGGACGGATTGATAGAACGACTGCACATCGTTCAACGCGAGCGTGATGAAGCGTTGTTGCGCGTTCAAACTGCTCAGGAGTTTGAGGCGCAAATGACGGAACGCTTGAAATTACTTGAGCAAGAGCGTGATGCATTGCGTCGTAGCTTTTCATGGAGAGTAATGGCTCCAGTGCGCTTCGTTGTTGGATGTGTGATGCATCCTGGTGCAACCGTTCGCGGCGTCGCCAATTCCACGCTGACGCATTCGATCAATCTGTTTCAGCGGCCGTTGGCTGTAGTGATGCGTCCCGTTTTACGGAATCCCCTGTGGAGTGCTCGCATCAATCAGAAGCTTGCACGATTTCCCGCATTGCATCAACATCTTATGCAGATATCTCAGCGTTGGAATCCTGCGCTTGGGGCGTCGCTAGAGAATCGAATGGGTGCGATTAATTTACCCAAGTCGGTGGAAAGCTTGGGCAACTTTGGGCAGCAGATATATATTGTGCTTAATACTGAGCTGGATAAGCAGAACGCCTCGAAAGAAAAGTGATGCGAATTGTCATTGATATGCAGGGTGCCCAAACCGAAAGCCGATTCCGGGGGATTGGCCGCTATGCGATGGAATTTGCAAAAGCCGTAGTGCGCAATCGGGGAGAACATGAGGTCTATTTGGCATTGAGCAGCTTTTTGCCAGAGACCATTGCGAGTATTAGGCGTGCATTCGATGACCTGTTACCGCAAGCAAATATCCGTGTATGGCACGCACCAACTAGCGTGCACGCCAGCAACTCGCGGAACACTCATCGTGCGCACGCGGCGGAGTTGATTCGTGAGGCATTTCTGGATAGCCTTGAGCCAGATGTGGTTCATGTAACAAGTCTATTCGAAGGTTTCGGTGACGATGCAGTGATCAGTTTGGGGCGTTTGAACACTCGTGGAATTTCCAGCGTCACGTTGTTTGACTTGATTCCATTGGTGTCTCCTGAAAAGTATCTGGATATCAATCCACTTTATGCAACCTATTACCGCCGTCAAATAGGCTTCTTGAAACAGGCGCAAGTCTTTCTTGCAATTTCGGAGTTCTCTAAGAATGAAGCGCGAGAGACGCTGCAGATAGCGCCGGAGCTTATAACCAATACCTTGTTGGGTGTCGATGACAGCTTCCACTTGGTGGATACGCAAACACCTGAAGCCCAATTGCTGCGTCAGCGCCTTGGGTTGCAGCATCCATTTGTACTCTATACAGGCGGTGGTGATGAGCGCAAGAATCTGCCTGCCTTGCTGAGAGCGTGGGCTGAGTTACCAACGGCCGTACGTGAACAGCACCAATTGGTATTGGCTGGGAGAATGCCCGAAGCCATTGCTCGAGGTTTACATGATTTGGCAACGGAGTTGAAGTTGCCGGAAAAGCAATTATTGATATCCGGCTATGTCAGCCATGATGAATTGGTGCTGCTCTATAATCTGTGTAAGCTGTTTGTGTTTCCGTCGTGGCACGAAGGGTTTGGGTTACCAGTAGCGGAGGCAATGGCCTGTGGATCTCCGGTGATTGGATCTAACACGACCAGTTTGCCTGAAGTGATTGGACTGGCAGAGGCACTGTTCAACCCCTTCGATGTGGGATCGATGCGTTCCCGTTTGCAACAAGCCCTGACCGATGAGAAGTATCTGGGACGTTTGCGTGAACATTCTCACGTGCAGGTGAAAAAATTCGATTGGAATGTGACTGCGGCCAAGGCGATTAAAGCTTGGGAAAATGCGCTAGGTACAAGTCGCGGAGTTCCGCTCCAGCAATTGACGGCACCTTGGCAAGATATGTGGAAACCATTGGTTGCTACACTGAGGAGTTCTCCCTTGGATTTCTCGTGCGATGAGTTAATAGGCCTGTCGCACGATATTGCTCAGAGCTCGCTCAATGGGATGGAGCGCCAACTGTTCGTGGATGTCTCAGAGTTATATCACAATGATGCTGCAACAGGAGTTCAGCGTGTTGTACGTGCCTATTTGAATCAACTGTTGAATAATCCCCCAAAGGGATTTCGGGTTGAGCCCGTGTTTGCAACTCTTGAGCATGGATATTGCTACGCGAGAAACTTCGCAGCACGCTTTATTGGTCAGGCATTGGCTGCAAGGTTGGACGATGCACCCATCCAGTTTAAACGTGGTGATCTATTCTTCGGATTGGACATGCAGCATCATGTTCAACTGAAACATGCGTCGTTCTTTGATAGATTGCGTCAGCAGAGTGTGACAGTCAAGTTTCTTGTATACGACTTGCTGGCGATTCAGTTGCCTCATTGCTTTGCAGATCCTCACGCAAGTCAGTTGCATGAGAATTTGCTTCGTTTGATAGCTCGCCAAGATGAGGCTATCTGTATATCCAAGGCGACTGCGGATTCGCTGAATGAATGGATTGAAGCAAAAGAAATAGAGACATCCACGAAATTCAGAACCAGTTGGGTGCATATTGGTGCTGATCTGGAAGGTTCGCAGCCTTCCAGTGGAATACCGTCGAGCGCGAATGCTGTGTACTCGGCATTGGCATCCAGACCTACTTTTCTTGTGGTATCGACGATTGAGCCGCGCAAGGCGCAGGATCAAGTTCTTTCCGCTGTAGAACTGCTTTGGCAGCAAGGTGTCGATTGCAACTTGGTATTGGTTGGTAAGCAAGGCTGGAAGGTTGAACAGTTGGTGGACCGCTTGGGTCGACATGTAGAAAGCCAGCACAGGCTTTTTTGGCTTAAGGGCATTAGTGATGAATATCTCGCACAGATATATCAGCGTTCAAGTTGCTTGATCATCAGCAGTCTGAATGAGGGCTTCGGGCTCCCGTTGATCGAAGCGGCACGAGCTGGAATTCCTGTGATCGCTCGTGATATCCCAGTCTTTCACGAGATTGCAGGTGAGAACGCCAGTTATTTCCATGGACAGACTGCGCAGGCCCTGGCCAATACCATGCATGATTGGCTAACTGGGAGTGAACAAGGGCAGTACATTGCCTCCGATGGCATGCGATGGTTGACTTGGGCTCAAAGTGCAGAGCGTCTGAAAAAAGCATTGACGCATGAAAACTATAACCCGCGGCAGTTGCTGGTTGATGTATCAGAGCTCGTACGTGTGGATGCTCGCAGCGGAATCCAGCGTGTAGTCAGAAGCGTTTTGCAACAATGGCTTTCGAATCCGCCACCCGGTTTTAACGTTTTGCCAGTAAAGGCGTCGTTAGAGGAGGGATACAGGTACGCACGTACATTTACAGCAAGCTTTTTGGGATGCTCTTCAACGAATCAAGTCGATGAAATCGTGGAGTATTCTGCAGGGGATATATTCTTCGGTTTAGATTTCCATCCTCAAATAGTTGTCTCTAACGCTGCCATTTATCAGCGTATGAGAGATGATGGGGTCGCGGTCAAGTTTCTGATTTACGATTTGCTCAGCATCACGATGCCTCAATTTTTCCCTCCGGGAGCTTCTGACGCATTTCTTGCTTGGTTGAATGTGGTTGTTCGATCGAATGAGATGATTTGTATAAGTAAGACAGTTGCTGATGAGTTGTCTAAATGGGTTGAAGAGAGGGTGATAGATTCTGATGAGTATATGCCAATAATAAATTGGGCGCACATCGGGGCTGATATTGATAATTCTATACCAAGCATCGGGCTGCCTGAGGGGGCGGGACAGATTTTGTCCAAGTTGAATAATAGTCTCAGCTTTCTCATGGTTGGTACGCTGGAGCCTCGGAAGGGGCATCTTCAAATGCTTGATGTGTTTGATCAACTCTGGGCTGTTGGAACTGATGCAAATCTGGTGATTGTTGGTAAGTCTGGATGGTTGACCGATCAATTGATCGCCAGGATCAAAGGGCATGATCGACTGGGTGAGAGGCTATTTTGGCTTCAGTCGATTAGTGATGAGTATTTGGAGAAAATTTATGCAGCCTGCAATTGCTTGATTGCGGCCTCTTATGGGGAGGGTTTTGGTTTGCCTCTCATCGAGGCAGCTCAGCACAACCTGCCGATAGTCGCACGGGATATTCCAGTGTTTCGTGAGGTGGCGGGAATAAATGCTGAATACTTCAGTGATTCGGGTGTCGATTCATTGGCGATTTTTTTTCGTGAATGGATGGAGAGGTATAAAAAAAATGAACATGTTTCCGTAGAAGAAATGCCATGGCTGAGTTGGGCGAAAAGTTCGGAAATCCTTCTGAAGAAGGTAATTAACTAAATGATTGGGTAACCCAGTGCTTGAAAAAATACTCCGCGCCGCAAAGAGAATACCGATTGTCAGTTCAGTTGATAGATTTCCTTTGTCGCCAAAATTACCGTTGCCAGATGGGGTTTCTGAAAAGATGTTGTACGAATTCATAACATCTGTTCGGGTGAGGGGGGCTCCTGAGGCTGAAATGCGTGCATATGCAGAAACCGACTTTAGGCGATTCGCATACACATGGGGTATGGTGCAGGACCTGAATGGGCGTTGCCTTGAATTGGGGGCAAATCCTTATTTTACTTCGGCATTGCTAAGGAAATTTACGAATCTCGAGGTTACCTTTGCCAATTATTTTTCCTTGGAGAAAAATGGAGTCTATGAGCAGCAAGTGGACTTTACTGATTTAGACGGTGTGAGGTCTTCGGAGCCCTATTCATATCATCACTTCAATGTTGAGAATGATAGGTTTCCATTCGAAGATGAGCAGTTTGAAGTGGTGATATTTGCTGAAATTCTCGAACATATGCAAAATGACCCTTGCGGAGTGCTTCGGGAGATTTTTAGGGTATTGAAGCCGGAAGGGGTTTTGGTTCTTACCACTCCAAATGTTTCTCGTTTGGAGAATGTTGCTCGAATGTTGGCTGGGGTTAATATTTATGATCCTTATAGCGGCTATGGGCCTTATGGGCGTCATAATCGCGAATATAATCTCCATGAGCTTGATAAACTTTTGCGCTTCGAAGGGTTTGAGCCTGTTTGGAATTTTACTGCTGATGTCCATGCGAATGGCTCGGGGAATTACTTCGATTTGTCTAAGTTTGGAGGGTTGCTGGATTTTAGAAAATTTGATTTGGGGCAGTATATTTTCTCCAAATCAATCAAAAAAAATGTGATTAATGAGGGGCGAAGGCCTGCGTGGCTGTATAGAAGCTATCCTTCGGATCAATTGGTTTGATGAATCGGGTTTATTGAAGTTGAGGCTCTTGGGTTGATTCTAGGTGATGGTTTTTGAGATTAGCTGGTGTTAGACCACCCATCTGTCTGGAATGGTATTAAAGCCAGTTTGTGTATAAAGGGAATTCAGTGAAAAAAGCTGTTGTAACAGGTATTACTGGTCAAGATGGCGCATATTTGGTGGAACTCTTGCTAGCGAAAGGCTACAAGGTTTATGGCACCTATCGACGGAACAGTTCCGTCAATTTCTGGCGCATCGAAGAATTGGGTATTCAGAATCATCCGAATCTGCATCTTGTAGAATATGACCTGACGGACTTGTCGGCCAGCATTCGTCTGCTGCAGACCACAGAGGCGACCGAGGTCTACAATCTCGCGGCGCAGAGCTTCGTGGGGGTATCGTTTGAGCAACCGGTGACAACTGCAGAAATCACCGGTATCGGCCCAGTGAACTTATTAGAAGCTATCCGCATCGTCAACCCAAAGATTCGCTTCTACCAAGCCAGTACGTCTGAAATGTTCGGCAAGGTGCAGGAGATCCCTCAGCGCGAATCCACGCCCTTCTACCCGCGCAGCCCTTATGGCGTAGCCAAGCTGTATGCGCATTGGATGACGGTGAACTACCGTGAGAGCTACGACATCTTTGGATCCAGCGGCATTTTGTTCAATCACGAGAGCCCACTGCGCGGCCGTGAATTCGTGACCCGCAAGATCACTGATAGTCTCGCCAAGATCAAGCTTGGCAAGCTGGACGTGTTGGAGTTGGGCAATATGGATGCCAAACGCGATTGGGGCTATGCCAAGGACTATGTGGAAGGCATGTGGCGCATTCTGCAGGCTGAAAAGCCCGATACTTTTGTGCTGGCAACGAATCGTACCGAGACAGTGCGCGATTTTGTCTCCATGGCTGCCAAGGCTGCTGGTTTCGAGCTCAAATGGCAGGGAGCCGCAGAGTCAGAAGTAGGGATCGATGTCGCATCCGGAAAAACACTGGTACGTGTGAATCCCAAGTTCTATCGTCCAGCGGAAGTGGAATTGCTCATTGGCAATCCCGAGAAGGCTCAGCGCGAGCTGGGCTGGAAGCCCACGACCACGCTGGAGCAACTGTGCCAGATGATGGTGGAGGCGGATCTGCGCCGCAATCAGGCCGGTTTCTCGTTCTGAGGTGCTTCACAAGTGCGGCGAGCTCTGATCACAGGTGTCAATGGGTTCACGGGTCATTTTTTGACTCGTGAGTTGGAGCAACATGGCTGGGAAGTCTGGGGACTTGGCTCGCATCCTGAACCGGAGCGGGTTCGTTACCGGCACGTGGACTTGCTGGACGCGAATGCTTTGGATGATTGGGTGCAGCAGGTGCAGCCCCAAGCGGTGATTCATCTGGCTGCAATCGCTTTCGTGGGGCACAGCAACGCACGTGCCTTCTACGACGTGAATGTGGTGGGTACACGCAATCTGCTTTCCGCTTTGGCTGCGCTTGCTCAATCGCCAGAACATGTGTTGCTCGCCAGCAGCGCCAACATCTATGGCAACACGACCGAGGGTGCGCTGAACGAGCACACTCCCGCCAATCCGGCCAATGACTATGCGGTCAGCAAGTTGGCGATGGAGTACATGGCGCGACTGTGGATGGACAAGCTCCCGATCACGATTACGCGCCCTTTCAATTACACGGGCGTCGGGCAATCTGAGAGCTTTTTGTTGCCGAAGATAGTGAGTCATTTTTTACGCCGGGCGGATGTGATCGAGCTGGGCAACATGGAGGTTTGGCGCGACTTTTCGGACGTCCGCGATGTTGCAGCTGCCTATCGCCGTTTGCTGGATTCTGATGCGGCCGTGGATGAAACCGTGAATGTGTGCTCGGGTCGGCTGGTGTCATTGCGTGAAGTGCTGCAGATGGCCGAAAGTATTTCCGGGCAGTCGATCAAGGCGGTCACCAACCCCGCATTCGTGCGTGCGAATGAAGTGAAGACCTTGTGTGGTGACGCGTCACGATTGAGCCAGCTGATAGGCGCATGGGAGCCTCGTCCGTTGAATGAGACGCTGACCTGGATGTTGTCGGACCAGCCAGGAGTCCAGTGACGTGGCACATGTCATTCTGGGCGCTGATGCCATTCATGCGCCATTGACGGGCATTGGTCGCTATGCCTATGAACTGGCGACGCGACTGCCTCAGTGCGAAGGCGTGGAATCACTGCGGTTCTACTCCCTCGGGCAATGGATCAGCAGTGAGGCGGTGCAGGCTCGCGCCAAGACGGTATCCACAGAAGAGCTGAACAGACCCACGCTTAGACGAGTGCTTGCCGGCAACAAGCTGGCGGTGCGAGCCTATTCAACTCTCATGCCCATCTGGTCGCGCTGGCGCATGCAGAAGGAGCGGCATGCGTTGTTTCACTCGCCCAACTATTTTCTGCCTCCGTTTCCGGGCAAGTCGGTGGCGACGATCCACGACTTGTCGCACATCGTCTGCCCCCAGTTTCATCCAGCAGCGCGAGTGGAATTGCTGAAGAGAGACTTGCCGAAAACAATGGAGCGGGCTGATTTCCTTATCACCGATGCGGAATCCGTACGCCGTGAGGTGATAGAACATTTTGACTGGCCTGAGGATCGGATCTGCGCAGTTCCCTTGGGTGTGGACACGTCGTTTCATCCGCGTACATCCGAAGAAACCTCTGCCGTAATGCATCGCTATGGACTGGTGCATGGCGGCTATTCGCTGTATGTAGGGACCATTGAACCGCGCAAGAATCTTGCACGATTGATTCGGGCATATGCGCGGTTGCCCGAATCGCTGCGTATGAACGTGCCTTTGGTGTTGGCGGGATCTCGTGGCTGGCAGGCAGAGGAGATTCACGATCTAATGATGCTCGGAGCTAACGCGGGGTGGCTCAGGTATCTGGATTTCGTGCCACAGGAGGACTTGCCCTTTCTGTATGCAGGCGCGCGACTGTTCTGCTTTCCTTCTTTGTATGAAGGGTTCGGCTTGCCTCCACTGGAGGCGATGGCGTCGGGGATACCTGTGCTGACGTCAAGTACCTCGTCGCTGCCGGAAGTGGTGGGTGATGTGGGGTTGAAGGTGCAGCCAGAGGATGAGGCCTCGATTGCCTATGCGCTTGGGCATGCGTTGCAGGATGAGGTGTGGCGTGCTCAGGTCTCTGCCAATGGTGTGAATCGATCTCTGGCCTTCACATGGGCGCAATGTGCCAGCAGTACAAGTGCGATTTACTCCCATTTGTAGGTGGCAGTTTTGAACAATGTATAGATGAAAAAATCACCCAAAAAATCCTCTAACCTGTTGCTGAGCTTGAGGATTTTTTAGGGTCGGCTGATTGATATTTAATTTATAGTAATTGCTACCAGTCCGATTGCCAAATTTCGCTCGTCAGCATTAATTCCTAATGCTGATGGGCTTTTTGCGTCATGAAAATAAAATGATAATATGAGGCTGCCTCCTTTTGGTGAGAATCTTTGGCGAATTTTGTCCGTGTCAATGTTTATAAAATTGGCAGTGGATTTATATAGTTTGAATGATTCAAAAAACTCATCATTAATGAAGATGTCAACTGTTTGAGAAGAATGCGAAGGTGTGATTAGTGCATTTGCTTCGATTTCTATCGCTGCATGCGACTGAGTTACTGGAATCAAGAGACTTGCCTGATTGGAGTTGGACCATACTCCCCAGCTTTCCGGATTCGCCCATCCGTTGATTAAAAGCTGCCTTCCTTTGTCATTTTGTGAGAATGTGACTCTCTCGTGTTTTGTCACTCCAATGAATGCCGTGCTGTTTTTGATATCGCACTCAACTTGAGATATCTTCTTTTTCTGTTGCTCTACGAGTAAGGACCAATATCTATCATGATCAAAATTTGGATGCATGCTGATTTGGTGTGATGGATCTATGAAATTGGATAGGGAAGTTGTCTTGGAAGCAATGCTAGGGTTGCACGCTATCAAATTTACCCGATCCCAACCGGTGACATAGTTTCGCATTGAAGTCTCTATATGTAGATTATTGAGACTTGAGGTGGTGGCAATCAATGAGATGATGGATGCGAAAACATACGGGTAAATCGTCGTGACTTTGCTTTTGGTGTTTATTATTAGTATTGAAGAAAAAGCAATAAACGTACCAAAGCCAATATATGATAGGCTGCTGTCGAGGAATATGCAGTTTGAAAACGATGTGCACCAAGATTGATATTTTGTTGTGATGGCGACAGGGAGTGTAATGATGACGGAGAGGGCTAATGCGCAACACCCGGAAGTTACGACGGTCAACGCGGTTCGACTGTTTTTCTGAGATTGAATAACATGCTCAATTGACTTTAGTGAGATGTAAAATGATAGTGCGCAGGTAGTTGCTAACTCTATAAACTGATGTGGTCTTATTGAGTTATTGGTGAGTATATCCCAGGAGGGGGTTCTCATATATGAGGATATGGTGGATCCTCCAACAATATGAGCTACTAGCGTTTTGGAGAATAATCGTAAATCAAAACTCTGTGGTAGTTTGTTGCCATCGTATGTCGAAGGGAAAACTAAGCGAAAACCAATGTATAGCAATAAAAATAGAGCAATTAGAAAGCAATCGCGAAAAGTCTTGTTGGAGAGGATTTGTTGTGAGAGTCGTTTTACTGGGCTTGTATTTGATTCTTTGGCGATCGAAATTGTGATCCGGCTTATTAATTCTATTAATATTAAGGAGGTTGCGAATGCAAATGCATATTCGCTAAAAAGCATGCCTGCGAGACATAGGCATAGCCAAGGAAACTCTCTTGAAAGTAATGAGCCTTGGGGGTCGGATCTAATTGATAATATTTTTATTCGCGAGATTAATATAAAAAATATTGGAAAAGAGATTTTGAATGGGTATGCGCCGGGTGATGTATGGAAGTAATCCAGTGGATGAAGGGCGAGTAATATAAAAAAAACATACCAAGTTAGATTTAATCCAAAAGCCTTATTGATATAGGTGGAGAATAAAAAGAATGTTGAAAAAAATAGAAGTACATAAAATATTCTAAATCCTAGTATGTCAGCGTAGTATGCACCTATTAAAGAGGTTATTAAATCAGGGAAGTGAACTATTCTCCCTTGGCCGATGGCGGCCTCTTTTATAAATCTTATAGATTCATCAATGCCGTTCATCGCAAACCAGTGGTATGCGACATCATCCGCTGAAAGTCTGTAGCCCGCCAAAAAGGGGATCGCATGTAATGCGGCGAACAATATAATTGCAACTTTGAAAAGAAACTCTTTTCCAGGTCTGAATGGGGTTTCCATATACTTTTAAGGCGTGTCTGGCGTACGCCAAAGAAAACTGGCTGTTACCACTATCTGGGTTAGTGTCGAATACTTCATTCGTGGTTTTTTTTATTTTTGGAGAATGAGGTTCCAATTTTTTGATCCACATGAAATCGAGGTCTGCTTTTGTTTTCCATATAGATTTTTGAAATATATTCGCCAATTATGCCTAGGCTAAACAACTGAACCCCCCCAAGGAAGTACATGGGGATTACCGTGGAGGCCCAACCTGGTAATGTACTATCAGTGAAAAGCGTGGAAAGGAATCCCCAGGCGGCAAGCGCAATGCTTACAATTGAAACGGTTATGCCTAAAAAGGTAATTAATCTCAATGGGGCTGTTGAGAAAGAGGTAATACCTTGCCAGGCAAAGGAGAGCATTTTGCGTAAAGGGTATTTGGATTCTCCGGCAAATCGTTCTGCGCGATCATATTCAACCACTTCACTTTTAAATCCGAGAAGACGAACTAGGCCGCGTAGAAATAGATTGATCTCTCGATACTCCGAAAGTGCATTTATGGCACGCCTGCTTAGCAAGCGATAATCGGCATGATTGAATATAATGTCGACTTTCATTATCGACATCAACTTGTAGTATCCCTCGGCTGTAAATCGTTTAAAATATGTATCAGTTTCTCGACTCTTTCTTACGCCATAAACTATCTCGTTACCTTTGAGAAAGTGATGAATCATTTGAGGTATCACATTGAGGTCATCCTGCAGATCGGCATCCACACTGATTAGCGCATCCCCAGGAGATGTCATAAGGCCACAAAGCAAAGCATTTTGATGGCCTTGATTACGTGAAAGCTTGATTCCACTGACTGTGGGGTGGGATTGGGAGAGTGCCTCAATGATGCTCCATGTTGCATCTCGACTGCCATCATCGATATAAATAATGGAGCTTTCATGTGAGATTAGTCCATTACTTTGCAGCTGATTGATCAGCATAATGAGGCGATCATTTGTTTCTCGTATTACGTCTTCTTCATTGAAGCATGGAACAACAATGCCGATGCGGATGGGGACTGTTGCTGTGTCGTTTGATCTATTCATAAATAATATTTTTTGAGCTTTTGAATACAAATATTTTGCATCCAATAAATGTAAGTCCAGTATATGTAACCATGCCGAGTGGTTGAGCGAGGTAGGGACTCAATTGAAGATGTGTCGTGCTTAGGTATACTAAACCAACGTTTGCTATATAGGATGTTACAATTACGACTGCATAGCGGAGCATCTCGCTATAACTGGATTCTTTTGATTTGAACGTCCAATTTTTGTTTAAGATATATCCTAGCACTAGTCCGAAAATGTAGCCAGTCAAGTTTGATAGTACCGGGCTCCATTTTAAGTAATACATTGAAAAATAAATAATACTGAGACCAAATGCGGTGTTTAGTGTTCCGACGGTCAGAAATTTATATATTGCAATGTTTTTGGGTGATTTCATTTAACTGCCGTAATTCTCCATTGAGCTCCTAGAAATATTGTTTTCATGTGTGCTTCTAGAAAGCGAAGTTTTTTAAGAGCCTTTGGAAAAAATAGTTTGTACTCTATTTCTACATTTCTCCATCCGGTGGAAATTAGTAGTTCCTTCATTGATTTAGCGCGAATCAATTTGGCGTTTGCGTCAATAGGGCAGGTGTTGACTGCATGAACAGTGAGTGGGTTTAATGGATTGTGTTCAAATATGGCAAGTACGCCGTTTGGTTTTGTAACTCTATTTAATTCGGCAAGCCATTTTTTGTGGTCAATATGTGGTATGTGATGAAATACGCATGCTGTGAAAATGGCATCAAACCTATTGTCTTCGGCAGGTATTGAATCATCAATTTGTAGATATTTCTCATTTCCAGGGAATCTTTCCTGGGAAATTTCCATGCTTCTTGATGAAACATCGGCGCAGCATAGTTTGGAGTTGGAGAAGTATTTTCTAAAGTGGGGTATGGAATTTCCAATTCCAGATCCAAAGTCTAATATATCGATGGGAAGTGTGTGATTTTTGAAATATTCACTAAAATCAGAAATCTTGTATTCGGAGAAATATTCGGGGTTTTCGCCAGTAATGGAAATATTGGCTTTATGCTCTTGGTAGTAATTGTCGGCGAGTAAATCAAACTCTGCTTTCAATTTCTTGTTGTGCAAATCAGATGGCATGAATTGAATTTACCTTCTTTGATGATGTTTGATGTGTCTTTCGAAAAATCCTGCGGTAAAGGCGTAACGCTGTTGTTGGATGTGGCGGTGAAAGTGGGTGCAGTAGATAAACTGATGCCTATACCGAGTCATTTCAGTCAATTTGACTTTGATGTCCGGTGTATTTTAATTTATTGGATAGCAAACGTCACTACAATTGAGGCATCGCTACCGCTTTGCCTTGAGTACACGCACACTCAGTCAGTCATCTCGCTATGCACGGGCTCTTCGGCGTTTGAAGTGCTACAACCGAAGTGGAGTTTTGCAGGGTTGTGTGACTGGCGGTGCCAATCATGCCTCCGTGATCGGATCATTGCTAGGCGCACTTGAGTCAGACTGTATGAAGGTTGAGCGCCATACCCCGTTCACTAAGTTCACCTAAGCTTGAGATCGCCGAGTTCCCCCGTATCGAATGCTAGCGATAGACCTGTTGGAAGTGCTGCGTTGACTCGGCGTGGATCCGTATACAGACGTGGTGGACACTTGCAAAGAGGATGAGTCGCTTGGCTATGCCTTGGATTGCTTGCGGCCGTGAGCAAGTGCCAGCAATGTCGAGGTGGCGAAGTAGCGCAAGGCTTTGCCCCAAGATCGGAAAATGCTTGAATTGTCCACTTTCGCTGTCACCATCATCAATGGCACTTCCAGAATTTTTACTCGGTGCTGGCGCATCAACAGGTAGGTACCCACGTCTTGATAGTCCAGCAAAGTAGCCTCCGAGGAGATCGCCACATCGATTGCTTGGCGGCGGTAGACGCGAAAACCTGAGACGAAATCCTGCAGATCGAATCCGGTGAGCAGGCGATACCACTTCCATGCTAGACGGCGAACCAAACTGTGCTGGGCACGAAAGAAAGCCACGGAGAGGTCAGCAGTGGGGTTCTGCCGCGCGGCTTGCAGCAGCGTTGGCAATTCTTCCACCTCATAGTAGCTGTCGGCATCGATGGTGACCACCGTTTCATATCCGTGTGCCTGCGCATAGCGCAGACCGGTTTGAAGCGTGCCCCAGGTCGTCATTGCAAGCAGGGGACGCAGAACGATGGCTCCGCTCACTTCGGCGAGGTGGCTGGTGGCATCGGTGCTGCGATTGTCGACGACCACTACAGCGGCTCCTGGTGCCAATTCTTTGACGCGTTGGATGATGTGAGCGATATGCGCTTCCTGATTGCGCGCACTAATCACGATCATGAGGCCGTTTTGCCGCGGAACGGCCACCGACTCGGGCACCATGCCTCTGTAGTAGCGATTGATCTCGCGTTCGCAGGGGCCGATACTGAACATGCGCTTGATGGCTTGCACACCAGCCTCGCCAGTGC
Organism: Diaphorobacter caeni; assembly: GCF_015354245.1. Classification (GTDB taxonomy): domain Bacteria; phylum Pseudomonadota; class Gammaproteobacteria; order Burkholderiales; family Burkholderiaceae_C; genus Diaphorobacter_A; species Diaphorobacter_A caeni. Next base: position 528,548 of record NZ_JADKYZ010000002.1, on the reverse strand, counting down.
GTTTGCGCAGTTCGAGATCATGCTGCATGCGCGCGATGTGGCTGCGCCATGCGTGCACGTCCTCATAGGGCACGCGCAGGCCGCTCTTGGCTTGGGCGACGATCCACGGCATGCCGGAGCCGGGAAGGTCGGTGACCACGCAGGGGCGGCCGTGCATCATGGCTTCGAGTACGACGATGCCGAAGGCCTCGGTGCGCTCACAGGATGCAAGGCAGAAGATGTCGCATCGGGCGAGCAGGGCGTGCTTCTGGGCATCGTCGACGGCACCCACGAGACGGACGTTGGGTGCTTGTCCGGGGCGTGTCGTTGCTTTGATCTTGGCTTCCAGTTCGGGGCGCTGTTCACCTTCTCCCACGATGAGCAGTTCCACGCCGGGCATGGTGCTCACGGCCTCGATCAGGGTCTCGAAGCCCTTGTAGTAGGTGAGGCGTCCGATCGACAGGAGTTTGAGCTGGGCGTCTCCGCGCCATTGCATTTCGGCCGGGATGTCCACGGGTGCCGGTGTGGCCTCCACGTTGATGCCCAGTGGGATGATGGCAGTCTTGTCGTGCCAATTGCGCAGCGCCTTGCTGGCTTCAAGATAGGGCGGTGAAGTGGCGATGATCTGTGCCGTGCGCTCAAGCAGTGCCTGCTCGAAGGGCTTGTAGATCATGTAGGCCAAAGCCACGGACCATTTGATGTCCGAGAAGACGATGTCGGACTGCCAATGGATCACCCACGGCACCTTGCGGGCGCTGGGCAGGGTGAGCGCCCAGAGCGCAGAATTGTTGGGCAGGTGCAGATGGAGGACGTCGGGCCGGATACGTTCTATGGCCCTGGCCATGGCACTGCGAAAGCCTGCGGCCATGGGCGCGTAGACCAGACTGAACTGCACCGGCACCCGTTGAATCCACGCTGGATCGTCGGGTTCGGGATCGCCGTGGACCAGCGCATGTGCGTCGATGCCTTGCTTGCGCTGTTCGTTCAGCAGGTCGGCAAGAAACACCTCCATGCCGCCTCGGTAGGGGGGATAGAACTTGCCGATGTGAAGTACGCGCAGGGTCACGGCTGGCTTGTCGGGTTACTGCTTGGGGGCTGGAGGGGCGCTGATCTGGGCCTTGGCCATGGCGTAGCGCTGGGCGTTGGCGGGATCGGCCTGAGTGGCCTGGTCGAGGTCCTTGAGCGCCTCGGCCGTGTTCTTCATGCCGTAGTGCGCCATGGCGCGGGCGTAGAACGCGGGGCCACTGGGGGTGCGGGTGATGAGTGCGTCCATCTGTTCCTTGGCCTTGGCGGATTCGCCCTTGCCGGTGAGCGCCATGGCGAGGCCGACGGCCGCGCGGGAGCTGTTGGGCGATGTTTGCAACACGGCCTCGTAGTCCTTCACAGCTTCGTCGTACTTTTGGATGGTCATGCCCATTTCGGCGCGGCGCAGGTGGGTCTGCTCGGTGAGCTGCTTGGCTCCGGCGCTGTCGTTCACGTCGGAACCACCGGTCTGCAGCGCCGTGCTGAAGGCGTCGAAGGCTTCCTTGGGGTGTCCGAGCGCCGCATAGGCCTCCGCGCGCTGGAACCACAGTGTCTGGCCGGTGTAGCCTTTTTCTTCCGCAGCCTTGAAGGCGCGGATGGCATCGGGGTATTTTTTCTGCTGGAGCAGTGCGACACCGATGCTGAAGCGGGCATTGCCGTTCAGGTCATTGAGCGCATCGGCGGTCATGAAGTCGCGTTCGGCCTGTGCATAGCGACCGCGCTCCATGCGCTCGGTGCCGAGGTTCAGATACGGGCGATAGCGGCCCACGGCGTTGGCGGGGGCCTTGAGATCGATCTTGCTGGCCGCGTCTTCCCAGACGGTTTCGGCGTCGCGCATGGACATCACGCGCTCGGCCGCGAGGCCGCCGAACAGCAGGGCCAGCAGCACGCCGATGATGTAGATGGTGCGCGGCTTGAAGCCCGTCAGCGCGATGGCGACCAGACCGGGAATGCCGACCGCCCAGAGGTAGCTGCGATACAGCACCAGTGGGTCCTGCAGCCAGACGACGGCGAATTCGCTGAAGAACCACAGCATCGGAAACAGCAGGCACAGCGCAGCGAAGCGCAGCACGCCGTCCTTGCGCAGCACGGCCCAGATCGACGCCGCGAGCAGGGCGACGAAGGCCACGGCGCCCAACAGATGCAGACCGGAGCCGAAGGACATGGGGAAGGCGGGGCGCATGTCGATGGACATGGCTCCCACGTAGGGAATCATCCACAGAAAGCCGTAGACGAAGAACAGCGCCGCTTGATTCAGGATGCTGAGCGCGTAGACCTTGCCGCCGACGTTGGGGTCGATGGCCTGCAGTTGCTTGAGGTAGGCGACGGACTGGTTGTCGATGAGGTTGCCGATGAGGTTGCCGTAGATGCTGAGCACTGCACCCACCGCGAGCACCAGCACGACGGCGGTGGCGGCCGACACCATGACGATCTTTTTCCACGAGGGGCGGCGCACGTAGATGTACAGCGGCACGGCCATCGCCACGGTCAGCGCGGATTGCTCCTTGGACAGGGCTGCCGCGACGTAGAAGACGGTGGCTGCGATGAACCAGCCGATGCCGCCTTTGACCAGTCCGCGCACGTAGGCGAAGCAGGCGAGCACGGCGAACAGCGTGGCCATGAGGATGGAGCGCTGGATCAGATAGCCCACGACGTAGACGGCCACCGGATTGAGGGCAAAGACGATCAGGCCGACACGCAGCGCCGCCATGCGCGAGGACTTGAAGTGTTCCTGCTGCTCGATGTCGTGCGGGAATTGGGTGCGCTCGAGCAGCGATTTGAACAGCGCGTACAGCGCGCCCACAGTCAGAACGTGCAGGAAGACGTTGAACAGATGCTGCTTCCACCAGCCTTCACCAAACAGGTTCTGTACCCAGACGAAGCTTCCGTAGGACAGCATGCGCTGTTTGAACTGCAGCAGGCTACCGTAACTGCCGAAGAAGTCGCCCTCCGCCAGTCGAAGGTCATCGAAGATCAACTGGTTGTTCAGCCCAGGGACATAGACGCACAAAATGGCAGCGATCAAAAGGATCGCAAAAATGACGGAAGTCTTGGAGAGTTTTGCCATTGGAGGTGGATGTGATGGGCGGAACGGCTGCAGCCGATGAGTCTATCAAACCACGGGAGACAAATCGCAGGCGTGTATCCGGATGTGAAATGGCCCGAATCGCAAAACAACAGGTTTCAACAGCCCAGATAGCCGTCCGGTCGAACGGCCTGACAGATGCTTACAACAAACAGCGGCACCAGCAGGAGGTAGAGGGCCGGGTACTGCCTGAGAACGCGGATGCTGCCCAGGCCCATCGCCGCGATGGGGGCGGCGAACAGAATGGCGTAGTTGATCAGTCGCAGCAGCCAGTTGGTATCCCGCATCCAGAAAGAACCGATCAGCGTGAGAAGTCCCAGAACGCCAAAGGACAGCAGTGTCCAGGTCACAAGGCGCGCGTGGGAGGTTTCGATTTCCTGATCTGATGTGGCTTTGAAAAACGCGAACAGTCCGATCACGAACAGGGATGCGAACACCAGATTGCCGGTTTGAAAGATGAAGAATGTCCAGATCGACCCTCCATACGGATGCCAGGAGGCGCTCGGCAGAACGCTGGCCTGAGCGGCCATGGCGATGAAGAAGACGGCGAGCAAGCCCGCGCAGATGACGGTCTGGTGAGTCAGTGCGTACTCCATCGCGTGCCTTGACCAGTGCGCGCGCCAATGGAGTTTGGGCTTGAGCGCCATGATGGCGAGGATTGCCGCAATCGTCCCCGCCGCCAGATAGGGCGCGACCACGAGCAAGCGGTGCAAATGGTTCTGTGCGATGTCGCGCAACATGGTCTGGTAGGGGCCGTTGGGCAGGACATAGACCACGAGGCTCAGCAGCGTGCAGGCCGGCAGAATCGCGTGGCGTTTGGTCAGTGGACGATTCTCAAAATAATCCGCGAGAGTGAGCGCGGTGCAGATGAAAACCAGAATCGCATGGCTCAGGATGTGCGAAATCGAGACAAGCGCCAGCACTGGGAAAATCAGCCAGCCACCGCGGCGGTGCAGCCAGAGCCATGCGGAGATGGTGCCGATGAATACGAGAATCTGCCCCCATTGCTGCGGCCGGGCTTCCAGCAGCGGCACCCAGAAATAGCTGGAAAGAGCCAGCGTCGCCAGTGTGATTCCGGGCCGCGTGATGCGCAGGCGTGAATATCCCAGAATGATGAGCAGCGTTCCCACGAAAACGCTGAAAACACCCAGTCCGGAAATCAGGTGCACATAACCCATTGCGGTGAGTGATTTCAACTCGCGCAGCACATACATGAAGAATGGGCCTGAGACCGGCCAGTCATGTCCCGCATCGATATTGCGGGCGATCGCCACCCAGTTGAGCTCATCGTTCTGGCAGCGCGGATATTCCCAGAACAGGCGAACGACGATCGCGCAAATCGTGAAGATCAGCGCGGTCCAAAAGGCTTTGATCCAGACGGACCGGGGAAATAACAGCTTCATTGCCGCGAGATTTGATGTGCTGCATTCAGTGAATTGCGGCACATCATAACGGCGGGCAAATCAGCGATCGCCGAGAATCTGGTTTCTCAGGAAATGATTGAGTATCTGAAAGTGATCCTCGAACAGCATTTCTTCGTTGTTCGCGATTTCCGGAATCGGCATCCACAGAACCTGCGCGGCATCGTCGTCCGCTTGCACTGACGGCAGCGGTGAATCGCCGAGATCGAAGTAGTGCGCGTGCGTGATCGTGCGGCCGCGCTGGCTGCGGTCGGGGTGGTCAAAGACATGGACCGACTGCAGGGCCTGCTGCAGACGCTCGGGCGTCACGTCGCAATGGGTTTCCTCAACCAGCTCGCGCAGGCAGGACTGCCAGATGCTTTCGCGGGGCTCGATGAAGCCGCCGGGCAGGGCGAGCAGGCCTTTGCCGGGGGCGTGGGCGCGGCGGATCAGCAGGATCTGGTTCTGGCAGCGCAGCACGGTGTCTACGGTGACGAAGACCGGAGGATAGGGCGCACTTGCCCAGGCCTCGCGGTAGCCGCGCAGCATGCGCCATTCGTTTTGCAGTTCGCCGAATTCGGGTCGGGTCGCGAACTGCTCGAGCAGCGTGCGTGTCGATTTGGGCAGCACGTCGTGAAATGGCGAGAGCGCAATCGGAATGGTGTCCGCCGTGGCGCCGAAATAGGCGTTGCGGATCATCGTGGCGTCGATCTCGCCCTGGCGTGCGAGCGGGATGAGTTCCCAGCCGGGGAACGAGGCGAGGTAGCTGCTGCTCGCGTCCTTGAAATGCCCGACGAGGCCGATGCGCGCACCGGACTGCGTGCGCTCGCTGACCGCTTTCTGCACGGCTTTCACCCAGCGCGCCTCGTCGTAGTAGTCGCGGACCGGCACGACGTCGACACGCCCGCGGTCGGCATCGCTCAGGCTGCCGAGCAGCATCTCCGCGCGCTCCTTCCAGGTGAACGGGTTCTTGGGCGAGCGTGCCTGAAAGGCCGATCCGACGATGACGATGACCTTGCGGGCCTCCTGCAGCGCGCGGTTGAGCAGGGCGAGGTGACCGGTGTGAACCGGCTCGAAGCGGCCGATGAGGATGGCGGTGTCGTACATGGGGCGGGGAGGCTGGGTGAAGCAGACTTGGGGCGGTCGTGGAACGTTCAAATGTAGCGCGCGGCAATCGGCATCTGGCGGCCGGAGCCGAAGGCCTTGGCGCGCACGCGGATGATGGGCGGGGCCTGACGGCGCTTGTATTCGCTTTTCGCCACCATCATGCGCACGCGCTGGATGAGCTCGCGGCCCTTTTTGCTGGCGCGCTGGCGCTGCATGAACTGGCGAGCATGTTCGTACTCGCCGGTGGACAGGCCTTCGCCCTCGATCAGCAGCTTGAGGATTTCGTCGAGCACGGGATAGGGCGGCAGGCTGTCGGCGTCACGCTGGTCGGGCGCGAGTTCGGCGGAGGGTTCCTTGCTGATGATGGTCTGGGGAATCAGCTCGCGGCCCGCGTGCTCGTTGATGTGCTGCGAGAGCGCGAAGACCTCGGTCTTGTAGAGATCGCCGATCAGGCCGAGGCCGCCGTTGGTGTCGCCGTAGAGCGTGCAGTAGCCGACGGAGATCTCCGACTTGTTGCCCGTGGTGAGCAGCAGGTTGCCGAAGGCGTTCGAGTATTCCATCAGGATGGTGCCGCGCACGCGTGCCTGCAGGTTCTCGAGCGGCAGGCCGACGAGCGGCTGAGAGAACGCGCCGAGAAACTGCTGGGCGTACTGGTGCACGAGTTCGGCGATCGGATGCGTGAAGAGCTGGATGCCGAGGTTCTGGCAGAGCGTCTTTGAATCGTCGACCGAGCCGCTGCTGGAGAAGTGCGATGGCATGGTCACGGCGATCACGTTGTCCGCTCCCATGGCCTCGGTCGCCAGCGCCAGGGTGAGCGCGCTGTCGATGCCGCCGGAGCTGCCGACCACCACCTTGCTGAAGCCGCAGCGCCGCGCATAGTCGCGCAGGCCGAGCACGATCTGCTCGCGGTAGAAGCTCATGGTCGGAAGGCCTTCTCTGGGCACCGACGACAGGGGCTCTCCACCCGGCAGGCTGAAGCGGCCGTTGCTCAGCTGCAGCGTGCGCACGTCCTCGACGAAGCGGCTGGCTTCGAACACCACGCCGCGCTCGGGCTCGACCGCGAACGAAGCGCCGTCGTAGACGATCTGGTCGTGGCCGCCGATCTGGTTGACGTAGAGGATGGTGAGGTCGTGGCGCTTGGCCGCGTCGGCGAACACCTGGTGGCGCTGTTCGCGCTTGCCCACGTTGCTGGGGCTGGCGTTGATGCTCACGACCACTTCGGGTGCGGCGTCGGCCATGCGCATGAAGGGGTTGGCGCTGTAGTCGTCGCCGTCATCGTTCCAGCCGTCCTCGCAGATCAGAAAACCGACCTGGGTCTCACCGATGCGCAGCACCTTGGCGACGTCGGGGCCGGGCTCGAAGTGGCGGCGCTCGTCGAAGATGTTGTAGGTGGGCAGCAGTTGTTTGTCGTACTTGAGGCGGATCTGACCGTTCTTGAGCACCAGCAGGCTGTTGTGCAGATGCTTGCCCGGACCGCTTCGCAGCGTGGGGGTGCCGATCACCCAGTGCAGCTCGGGCAGGGTGGTGGAGGCGCGCTTGAGTGCGGCGATGCCTTCTTCGATGCGGTCGAGAAAGTGCTTGTCGTCGAGCATGTCGCCGGGGTAGTAGGCGCACAGCGCGAGCTCGGAGAAGACGATCATCTCCGAGTCGTCCTGCGCCGCCTTGTGCGCGGCGGCGATCATGGCCTTGACGTTGCCTTCGATGTCACCGACGGTGAAGTTCAGTTGCGCGAGCGTGATGCGGAACATGGCGTGTCATTCCTTTGGCGTGAGGACCGGATCGGGCACGTTGAAGACCTGGCGCAGATAGGCGAGAAAGGTTTCGTCGTCGCACATGGTCTTGCCGGGGCTGTCGGAGAGCTTGGCCACGGGCTGGCCGTTGGCGTGCACGATCTTCATGACGATGTTGAGCTGCTTGAGGCCCATGTCGTTGGTGAGCTGCGTGCCGATGCCGAAGCCGAGCTGCACGTGGTCGCCGAAGTGGTGATAGAGCGCGAGCGCGCTGTCGACGTTCAGACCGTCGGAGAACACGAAACGCTTGGTGTTCGCGTCGATGCGCAGCTTGCGGTAGTGCGCGAGCGCCTTTTCGCCCCAGACGTAGGGATCGCCGGAATCGTGACGCAGGCCATCGAACAGCTTGGCGAAGTAGAGATCGAAATCGGCGAGGAAGGCATCCATGCCGACCGTGTCCGTGAGCGCGATCCCGAGGTCGCCGCGGTATTCCTGCACCCAGTCTTCCAGCGCCTGCTTCTGGAAGTCGCGCAGCCGCACGCCGAGCGCCTGATAGGTCTGCAGATATTCGTGCGCCATGGTGCCGATGGGCACGAGGTTCAGGTCGCGCGCGAGCAGCACGTTGCTTGTGCCCTTGAACCATTGCGATGTCTGTTCGGCGAACGCGGTGACCACCTCGCGCTGCCACGGCGCGCTGAAACGTCGGCGCACGCCGAAGTCGAAGAGCTCGAACGGGTTGCGCATCGGCTTGGCTTCGCTTGCCAGCGCCTGCACTTCGGTGATCTTGGCGGCCAGCCGCTTGCGGCCTTCGTCCATAGCGGCGACCTGGTCGAAACGGCGGAAATACAGCTCATTGACGATGGCCAGCACGAAGATCTCGAACGCCATGACGTGCACCTGCGGGCCGGTCGCGACGATGTTGAGCGTCTCGCCATCGGCCCATGCGCGGATGAAGCTGCGCTGGAACTGGAAGATGCGCAGAAAGTCGATGAAGTCGCTGCGCATGAAGCGCAGTGAACCGATGTAGTCGAGCTCGTCCGGCGCGAAGCGCAGCCGGCACAGCGCGTCGAGCTCGGCGTTCACCTCGTCGAGCAGCTCGGTGAGCGGATACTCGGGCCGGTTGCGGCAGACGAAGCGGTATTCGACCTGCGTCTGCGGATGCCGGTGCAGCAGCGCCTGCCACATGGTGAATTTGTAGAGGTCGGTGTCCAGCAGGCTGGTGATGACGGGCTTGTCCTGTGTTCGCATGGTGTGTGATCGCTTCCTTGAACGCCGACGAAGTGGTCAGAGTGCCAGTTCGGTTGATTGTGCCAACCGCACGCCCCGAGTGTGCATGGATTCGAGAAACGCCGTCTGCTCGCGTTCGAAGCCGCCCACGGGGCTCATGCAGTCGACGAGCAGCACGATCCGCGAAGGCGTCCAGCCGGGCACCAGGGCGGGCAGATGGTTCACGATGTCTTCGACCGTGGAGCGCACGCAGTGGCTGCCGGCTTCGCCCGCGACGATCAGGCGCTCGGCCGTGGCGAGTTCGCGCAGCAGGCGCTCGTTCACGAGGGTCTCGGGATCGTCGTCATCGGGCACTTCGGCGCGGATGGCGCTGTAGTGTTCCGTCCATGGATTCATGCCCTTGAAGACGTTGCGCACGGCGCGGCGCTGGCTGATCTGCCATTCATCGCAGGCGGCCAGCACATCGCCATGCACGCCATGGCCCCAGCTGCCGATCTCGCAGTGCACGGGCCAGACCATCAGCACGTAGCGGCCCTGGGATTCCAGCGTGTCCATGTAATGCAGAACGCGATCCAAGGCATGTGGGTCTCGCGGCGCATAGGCTCCGGCGCGCACCTCCTTCGCGAGAATCGGGGTGAACGGTGGCATATCCGTGCCGTCGCCCTTGCGCCAGAAACCGGGGTGAGCCACGTCGTAGCGCTGGTGCGAATCGAGCGTGACCGTGATGCGGTCGATGCGCGACTCGTTGGTGCGGATGAAGCGCGCAAGGCGCTGCATGTCGGCATGAGCACCCTGGACTGGCAGGGCGGGCGCCATCCGTTGGCCACCAAGAGGATCTGTGGGACACCAGTCGCCGGGCAGATCGCAGAAATCGTTCTGCGGATCGATGAGAAGCAGCTGCGTGTTGAGGGTGTTCCGGGACATGTTCCAAAGCCTCCAGAGATTGCATGATGGGCTCAGTCTAATCTTGTTAATTTAATTTTGCAACTAACATTTCGGAAATGAATGCGGAGTGATATGGGGGAGAGTGGCTTTGTTGCAAGTACTGTTGGTGGCTCAACTGGAATGGGTTAGAGTTTGTTTTAGATTGCAATGAACAAACAATGAACCAAGCGACACGTCGCACCACAGGATATCCCGCCATGAAAGATCGCAGTTCCCCAACGCCCATTGTCTGCACGGTGGATGTGGTGCTGCTGACGCTGCGGGAGTCCGTGCTGCAGGTGCTGCTGCTCAGGCGCGAGCAGGCGCCGTTCGAGGGCGCGTGGGCGCTGCCCGGTGGCTTTGTGCATGCCGATGAAGATGCGGATACCGAGGCGAGCGCGGCGCGGGTGTTGCAGAGCAAGGTGGGCATCGCGAGCCCCTATCTCGAGCAGCTCGCGACGTTCTCGGGGCTGGCGCGCGATCCGCGTGGCTGGTCGATTGCGGTGACGTATTGCGCACTGGTGTCGCACGATGCTTTGCAGGCGGCGCTGGCAGCGAACATAGAGGGATCGGTCCAGTCGCAGTCACCGTCACGGGCGCGGTCGCATTTGCAGCTGTTCGATGTGGCGGCCTTGCCGCAATTGCCCTTCGATCACGCTCGCATCGTGGAGGCCGCTGTCGCGCGGGTGCGCGGCAAGAGCCTGTATTCGTCGCTGCCGGTGTTTCTGTGCGGGCCTGAGTTCACCTTGCCGCAGTTGCAGCAGACCTACGAGGCGGTGCTGGGCGAGGCGGTGAACAAGGTGAGCTTTCGCCGCAAGATGGACGAGCTCGACATGCTCGAGGCGGTGCCCGGCGCGGTGCGCGGCGGTGCGGCGCACCGGCCCGCGCAGCTGTACCGGCTGCGCCCGGAATATCGCCGCAGCCTGTCCTTGCTCGCGCGCGGGCTGTAATCAAGTCGCCCATGCTGCGTTGCACCTCCAGCAGCGCATGAAACTGGCACGGCCTAAGCGAGGGCAGCCGCGCAAGGGCCGCCCCGCCGCGCTGGCTGCGTCCCCTGCCCGAAACGCAGCGCGTTTCGAGAGCGGGGAAGGCGCGAAGCGCCTCAGGAGGTGATCAAGTAACCGCGCCTATGCCCAGAACGGCCAGCACGATGAAGATCACCGCGATCACGAGGAAGATGAAGAACAGCACCTTGGCGATGCTGGCAGCGCCTGCGGCGACGCCCGTGAAGCCGAAGACGCCGGCAACCAGCGAGATGATGGCGAAAATGATGGCCCACTTGAGCATGGCTGAATCCTTGAGCTGAATCGATTGGAATGCCTTGAGCTTAGGTGAGGGGCAGGTGAGCGGCGGTGGGTGCACGCGGACAGTGCGCGTAGGCAAAATATGACAATCGCCAAGTCAGCCGCGCAAAGCAAAAAGCCAGATCCGGAGATCTGGCTTTCTGTTGGGGCGTGAGGCGCTGATTACTTCAGGCCGGCCGCGGCGCGCAGGGCGGCGATCCTGTCGGTGCGCTCCCATGTGAACTCGGGCTCTTCACGACCGAAGTGGCCGTAGGCGGCGGTCTTCTGGTAGATCGGACGGCGCAGATCGAGCATCTCGATGATGCCGCGTGGGCGCAGATCGAAGTTCGCGGCGACGATCTTGGCGATTTCCGCATCAGGGATCACGCCAGTGCCTTCGGTGTAGACGGTGATGTTCATCGGACGGGCCACGCCGATGGCGTAGGCCACCTGCACCTGGCATTGGCGTGCCAGACCAGCAGCCACCACGTTCTTCGCCACATAGCGTGCGGCGTAGGCGGCGGAGCGGTCCACCTTCGTTGGGTCCTTGCCGGAGAACGCGCCGCCGCCGTGAGGGCATGCGCCGCCGTAGGTGTCAACGATGATCTTGCGACCGGTCAGGCCGCAGTCGCCCTGAGGGCCGCCGACGACGAAGCGGCCGGTCGGGTTGATCAGGAATTTGGTGTCCAGCAGCCATTCCTTGGGCAGCACGGGCTTGATGATTTCCTCGATGATGGCTTCGGTGAAGCTGGCCTTCATCTTGGTGGCCGATTCCGACTGGTCGGGGCTGTGCTGCGTGGACAGCACGACGGTGTCGATGCTGTGGGGCTTGCCGTCCACATAACGCATCGTCACCTGGCTCTTGGCGTCGGGGCGCAGGAACGGCAGACGGCCGTCCTTGCGCAGCTGCGCCTGGCGCTCGACGAGGCGGTGCGCGTAGTAGATCGGCGCGGGCATCAGCTCGGGCGTTTCGTCGCAGGCGTAGCCGAACATCAGGCCCTGGTCGCCGGCGCCGATGTTGAGCTGGTCGTCGCTGGCCGCGTCCACGCCCTGGGCGATGTCCTGGCTTTGCTTGTCATAGGCCACGAGGACTGCACAGCCCTTGTAGTCGATGCCGTATTCGGTGTTGTCGTAGCCGATGCGCTTGATGGTGTCGCGGGCCACCTGGATGTAGTCCACGTTCGCGCCGGTGGTGATTTCACCGGCCAATACCACCAGACCGGTGTTGGTCAGTGTTTCGGCCGCTACGCGGCTGTGCGGGTCTTGCGCGAAAATAGCGTCCAGAATTGCATCGGAGATCTGATCGGCCACCTTGTCCGGGTGACCTTCGGATACGGATTCCGATGTGAAGAGAAAGTCGCTCGCCATTGAATAAACTCCTGTGTTCAGCTTTTGGGGCGCTGCCCAAGCTGCAATAGAAGCCTTGGCGAACGCTTTAGCAGATTTGTTTTATGTCGCTCTGCAAGTTGCTCATTTAACTCAGCGACAGCTCACATTCTAATGCATTCATTCTTTCGTCTTTTATCCGTGTTGCCGATAGGCCTGTTGCACAGCCTGGGGGCGATCATGGGCTGGGTGACCTTTGCGCTCTCGCCGACCTATCGCCGGCGCTTTGTCGACAACGCGAAACAGGCGGGCTATTCGTTCGCTCAGGTGCGTGCCGCCGTCGGGCATGCGGGGCGCATGGTGTTCGAAATGCCGCGCATCTGGCTGGGGCGCTCGCTGCCGCACTGCACGATCGTCAATGGCGAGTGCGTGGAGCGGGTGTTTGCGCAGGGCAAGGGACTGGTGTTTCTCACGCCGCACATCGGTTGTTTCGAGCTCTCGGTGCATGCGGCGGCGCAGCGCTGGGCGGCGCAACATGGCGACATCACGGTGCTGTATCGGCCGGCGCGTCAGGCATGGCTGGCCAAGATTCTCGAGACGGCGCGCAACCGCCCGGGCGTGCAGGCGGTGCCGACGACGCTGGCCGGTGTGCGCCAGATGATCAAGACGCTGCGCAAGGGCGCGGCCGTGGGGCTGCTGCCCGATCAGGTGCCGCCGCAGGGGCTCGGAATGTGGTCGCCGTTCTTTGGACGCGACGCTTACACGATGACGCTGGCGGCGCGTCTGGCGCTGCAGACCGGAGCGACCATCATCACCGCGCGTTGCGAGCGCAAGTCGTGGGGGCGTGGCTTCATCCTGTACTTGGAGGAACTGGCGACGCCGCTGTCACCCACCTTGGAGGACGCGGTGCGCGACATCAACGTGGCCATGGAAAACACCATCCGGCAGTGTCCAAAGCAATACCTCTGGGGCTATGGCCGCTACAAGCAGCCGCGCGTGGATCCGCAGATGTCGCCTGCCGACACCAAGGAGTCGGCATGAACTGGAGCAAGCTGGGTGTGGGCATGATGCATCTGCTCGCGAAGCTGCCGCTGCCGATGCTGCGCGGGTTGGGCGCCTTTGTGGGACGGGTGCTGTTCGTGCTCGCCGGCAAGCGCCGCAAGATCGCGCTGCGCAATCTGCAGCTGTGCTTTCCTGACATGCCTGAGGCCGAGCGCCGGGCGTTGGCCAAAAAGACCTTCGAGGCGTTCTGCCAGACGTTTCTGGATCGCAGCTGGCTCTGGTTCGGCTCGGAAGCGTTGGTGCGCAGCCGCGTGAAGCTCGAGGGGGCCGTTCATGAGCTGGAGGGCGACACGCCGACCATCGTGTTCGCGCCGCATTTCTACAGCATGGATGCGGGCGGCCTCGCGTTGCCGCTGAACACCACGCGCGAGTTCACTTCGATCTTCGCCACGAATCCGGACCCGGTGCTCGATGACTGGTTCATGACCGGGCGTCAGCGTTTTGGCCATGTGCGCATGCTCAATCGGGCGGACGGCGTGAAGCCGATCATCCAGTGTCTGCGCAAAGGCGGCTTGCTGTATCTGCTGCCCGACATGGATTACGGCAAGAACGACTCGGTGTTCGTACCGTTCTTTGCGGTGCAGAACACGGCGACGATTCCCTCGCTCTCGCGGTTCGCGCGTCTGGGCAAGGCCAAGGTCGTGGCGCTCTACAACGAGATGACGCCGACGGGCTATGTCGCCCACCTCACGCCCGCGTGGGAGCATTTTCCGACCGACGACCATGTGGCCGACACGGCGCGCATGAACCGGGAGCTCGAGGCAGCGATCATGAAGATGCCGTCCCAGTACTACTGGGTGCACAAGCGGTTCAAGACGCGCCCGGCTGGCGAGCCCTCGCTGTACTGACCATACGAAAAAAGAAGAGCAGCGGACTTTTCATCCGCTGCTCTTTTGCTTGCCAGGGTGTGGGGCTCAGTCGTCCGAGTCTTCCGATGGCGGCTCTGCGTCGGCACTGTCCTGTTCCGCGTCGCTTGCCGCCTGCTCGCTCACGGGCGGATGGGCCCACTGCCAGAGGAGCTTGGCGACGTCGTCCACGCCCTGCTTCTTGAGGGCCGAGAACAGGCGCACTTCGCCGCCGCCCGCGTTCAGCTTGGTGATGGACAGCACCTTGGCCTGTTCGCTGCGGGTGAGCTTGTCGGCCTTGGTCAGGATCACGAGGAACTTCAGGCCCGCTTCCACGCGTGGGCGCACGGCTTCGAGCAGGGCTTCGTCGAGCTCGGTCAGGCCGAGGCGCGGGTCGCACAGCAGCACGATGCCGGTCAGGCTGGGGCGGCTCACCAGGTAGTTGAGCATCACGCGCTGCCAGCGCTGCTTGTCGGTGCGCGAGACGGCGGCGTAGCCATAACCGGGAAGGTCGGCGAGCACCGCGTCGGTCACGCCTTGTCTGCCCAGAGAGAACAAGTTGATGTGCTGCGTGCGTCCGGGCTTCTTCGAGGCGAAGGCCAGTTGCTTCTGTTGCGTGAGGGTATTGATGCAGGTGGATTTGCCCGCGTTGGAGCGGCCCACGAACGCGATTTCTGGCACGTCCACCTGAGGCAGTTGGTCCAGTTGGGCGGCGGTGGTGAAAAAGCGCGCTGTGTGCATCCACCCCATTGCCGTCTTTGCGTCGGGTACTGAACTTGAAGCGTCAGTCATAGACACTTGCTGATTTATTGACATATATCGGGTTTCCAAGGGATGGCGCAAAAAGCCCCTCATTGTAGAATGGCTCGGTTTTGCACTCATAAGAAAAGAACCCTCGATATGAAGTTGCTTGCCTCTTTGTTGATGGCTTTTGCGGTCGCAGCGACCGCTGTTCCTTCATGGGCTGCGGGCGAATCCGCAGCCAAAGCACCCAAGCCGGACCTCGCCAAGGGCGAGGCCAGTTATGCCGTCTGCGTGGCCTGTCACGCGGCCGATGGCAATTCCAGCATTGTGGCCAATCCCGTGCTGGCGCAGCAGCATCCGGAATATCTGGTCAAGCAGCTGCAGGAGTTCAAGTCCGGCAAGCGCAATGATCCCGTGATGAAGGGCATGGCCGCCATGCTGTCCGACGACGACATGCGCAATGTCTCGTGGTGGCTGGCCTCCAAGAAGGCCAAGACGGGCTTCTCCAAGGACAAGGAACTGGTCTCTCTCGGCGAGAAGATCTACCGCGGCGGCATTCAGGATCGCAATATCGCGGCCTGCGCCGGTTGCCACAGCCCCAATGGGGCCGGCATTCCCTCGCAATATCCCCGTCTGGGCGGGCAGCATGCGGATTACACCGCCAAGCAGCTCACCGATTTCCGTGATGGAAAGCGTGGAAACAACGCGATCATGACGCAGGAAGTCGCCAAGATGAATGACCGTGAAATCAAGGCGGTTGCTGATTACATTGCCGGTCTGCGTTAAAGTATTTCAAGGCCAACTCCGGTTCCGCAAGGCATATTGACGGAACCATCCGCCGATAATCACACCCAAAAGGGCGGGCGCATCTTGATGGATGGGCCGCCCTTTTTCTTTTTTCGCTTTAGTTTTCATGTCCGACGCCACTCTAGACGCCTCCAACGCGTCGCCCAGCTCTCCGAACTGGCGATCCCTGACCGAACTGCTGGCGTCGATGCGATTCGCCATTTCACTGCTCACGGTGATCTGCATCGCCTCGGTGATCGGCACCGTGCTCAAGCAGCACGAGCCGGCGGTGAACTATGTGAACCAGTTCGGTCCCTTCTGGGCGGACCTGTTTCTGTCGCTCAAGCTCAACGCGGTCTACAGCGCCTGGTGGTTTCTGTTGATTCTGGCGTTTCTGGTGGTGAGCACATCGCTGTGCGTGGCGCGGCATGCACCCAAATATCTGGCGGACATTCGCAACTACAAGGAAAACATTCGCGAAAAAAGCCTGAACGCCTTTCATCACAAGGCCAAGGCGGACCTTGCAGGCGCTCCGGCTGACGAGGCGCAGCGCCTTGGGAAGATGCTGGTATCTGGTGGCTGGAAGGTCAAGCTCCAGCAGCGTGACACCGAAGCCGGTCCGGGCACCGGCTGGATGCTGGCGGCCAAGGCGGGCGCGGCCAACAAGATTGGCTACATTGCGGCCCATACCTCCATCGTGCTGATCTGTCTGGGTGGTCTGTTTGACGGCGATCTGATCGTGCGCGCGCAGATGCTGCTGGGCGGCAAGTCGCCCTATACGGGCGGCGGTCTGATCTCCGAGGTGGCGCCCGAGCACCGCCTCTCGGATCGCAATCCCACCTTCCGCGCCAACCTGCTGGTGGCCGAGGGCACGCAGTCGAGCACGGCGATCCTGAACCAGTCCGACGGCGTACTGCTGCAGGAGTTGCCGTTCGCGATCGAGCTCAAGAAGTTCATCGTCGAGTATTACTCCACCGGCATGCCCAAGCTGTTCGCGAGCGACATCGTCATTCACGACAAGGAAACCGGCGAGAAGAAGGAAGCGCGCGTCGAGGTGAACCATCCCGCGAGCTACAAGGGCATCGAGATCTACCAGTCGAGCTTTGACGATGGCGGCTCCAAGGTGCAGCTGCAGGCGCGCTCGTTCCAGCAGGGCGTCAAGCCCTTCATGGTCTCGGGCGAGATCGGCGGATCGCTCAAGCTGCCTGCGAGCGACATCGGCGGTCAACCCGCGACGCTGGAGTTCACCGCGCTGCGCGTGCTCAACGTCGAGAATCTGAGCGGCGCGGGCTCCGAGGTCGACGTGCGCAAGGTCGACCTCAAGCACACGATCGAATCGCGTCTCGGCGCAGGCAACAAGAGTGCGACCAAGCGCGATCTGCGCAATGTCGGCCCCAGCATCACCTACAAGCTGCGCGACGCGTCGGGTCAGGCCCGTGAATTCGTGAACTACATGCTGCCGGTGGACACGGGCGATGGCCAGCCGGTCTATCTGCTCGGTGTGCGCGAGACGCCTGCCGAGCCGTTCCGCTACCTGCGCGTGCCGGTGGACCCCGAAGGCGGCATTGATGGCTTCCTGCATCTGCGCGAGGCGCTGGCCGATTCCGCGCTGCGCGAACAGGCGGTGCAGCGCTATACCCGGCTCGCGCTTGACGACAAGCGTCCCGAGCTGTCCAGCCAGCTGCAGCAGTCGGCGCTGCGCGCGCTCACGCTGTTTGCCGAGGGCGACAGCAAGAACGGTCAGAAGCAGGTCGGCCTGCAGGCAATCTCCGATTTCATCGAGGCGAACGTCCCCGAGGCCGAGCGCGCCCGCGCGGGCGAGGTGCTGGTGCGCATTCTGAATGGCGTGCTCTACGAGCTTGCGCAGGTCTCGCGCGAGAAGGCCGGCCTCAAGGCCATGGTTCCCGACGAAAAGACGCAGAACTTCATGACCCAGGCGGTGCTGACGCTCAGCGACGTGCAGCTCTATCCGGTGCCTGTGTTCTTTGAACTGAAGAACTTCGATCAGGTGCAGGCCAGCGTGTTCCAGGTGGCGCGCGCTCCCGGCAAGAACATCGTATATCTTGGTTGCGCATTGTTGATTCTGGGGGTGTTCGCCATGCTTTATGTGCGAGAGCGCAGAATCTGGATCTGGCTCACGCCTGCCCAGCATGGGGCGAAGGCCACCATGGCTCTGTCCACGAACCGCAAGACGATGGACGGCGACAAGGAGTTTGAGCAATTGAGCGGAAAATTATTGGGTATCGCGCGCGATCCCGGAGGCAACGCAGCATGAACACCGCAACCACTACGATGACCCTGAACGAAGGGTATTTCTCCCGGCGCAACTGGCTTGACTGGCTGTTCGCCGCGCTCGTGATCGGGGGAGGTCTGTTCGCGCTCCAGCGCTACGGCCACGCGATGGACGTCTACGAAAAAGGCATCCTGATCGGCGCGATTCCCTGCACGATCTGGCTGGGCTGGTTCTGGCGGCCCTTGGCCACGCTGATGCTCGTGGTGGCCGGTGTGTCGCTCGGCGCGATCGGCCTCTACCAAGTGGATGGCTCCGGGGATCTGGCCCGCGCCGACCAGGTCTTTCTGCTCAAGTACTTCATCTCCAGCCAATCGGCGATTCTGTGGATGAGCATGCTGTGTTTCATCAGCACGGTGTTCTACTGGGTGGGCATGTTCGTCAAGGGCGAGGGCGACGCGATGATGAAGCTCGGCTCACGCATCGCGTGGGCCGCAGTCACGATGGCGCTGATCGGCACGATGGTGCGCTGGTACGAGAGCTACCAGATCGGCCCCGACATCGGCCACATTCCGGTCAGCAATCTCTACGAAGTGTTCGTGATGTTCTGCTGGATGACGGCGCTGTTCTATCTGTACTTTGAGTCACAGTACAAGACGCGCGCGCTTGGCGGGTTCGTCATGCTGGTGGTGAGCGCGGCCGTGGGCTTTCTGCTCTGGTACACCGTGGCGCGTGACGCGCAGCAGATCCAGCCGCTGGTGCCGGCTCTCAAGAGCTGGTGGATGAAGCTGCACGTGCCTGCCAACTTCGTCGGCTACGGCACGTTCGCGCTGTCGGCGATGGTGGCTTTTGCCTACCTCATCAAGCAGCAGGCGAGCGAGACCAAGTGGTACAAGCTCGCGCCGCTGTGGCTGCTGGGCGTGGCGCTGTGCTTTGAGCCGCTCGCCTTCCGCCAGACGCAGCAGACCGGCAGCTCGTACTGGATGGTCTATTTCGGCATTTCGGCGCTGATCGTCGCGGGCATTCTGCTTGCACGCCGCAAGATCGCAGCGCGCCTGCCAGCGCTCGAAGTGCTGGACGACGTGATGTACAAGGCGATCGCCGTCGGCTTCGCCTTTTTCACCATCGCCACCGTGCTCGGCGCGCTCTGGGCGGCCGAGGCATGGGGCGGCTACTGGAGCTGGGATCCGAAGGAAACCTGGGCGCTGATCGTCTGGCTGAACTATGCGGCGTGGCTGCACATGCGCCTCATGAAGGGGCTGCGCGGCACGATGTCGGCCTGGTGGGCGCTGGTCGGCCTGGCTGTCACCACCTTCGCGTTCCTTGGCGTGAACATGTTCCTGAGCGGCCTGCACAGCTACGGTGAACTTTGAGGGCGTTTGCCGACTCCACCATGAATGCTTTTGTCGTAGTCTGCAACTTCCCACGCAGAGGCATCCATCATGTTGATTCGCACCCAAGACCACGGCTTCATTCATCCTGATTCCTTCGAGATCACGCCGCGCGCTGTGTATGAACAGCGGCGGCGTTTTTTGTTGCAAGGCCTCGCGGCGGGCGCTCTGGGAGCGGCTGCCGGTGGTGCTTTTGCACAATCGGCCGGATACGCACCCGCCGGCAAGCTGACGTCCCTGCCGTTCACCCGATCCAAGGCGGCGGGCGCGGTCACGATGGAAAAGATCACCGCGTACAAGGACGCGACAAGCTACAACAACTTCTATGAGTTCGGCACCGACAAGGCCGACCCCGCGCGCAACGCGAGCACGCTGCGAACGCGGCCCTGGAAGGTGGAGGTGGCGGGACTGGTCGGCAAGCCCAGAACCTTCGACATCGAGGAGCTTCTCAAGCTCAGCGCGCAGGAGGAGCGGGTGTACCGCCTGCGCTGTGTGGAAGGCTGGTCGATGGTGATTCCATGGATCGGCTACTCGCTCTCGGAATTGATCAAGCGCGTGGAGCCGACACCTGCCGCCAAGTACGTGGAATTCGTCACGCTGGCGGACAAGGCGACCATGCCCTTCATCGGCTCGCGCGTGCTGGACTGGCCCTACACCGAAGGCCTGAGGCTTGATGAGGCCATGCACCCGCTGACCCTGCTGTCCTTTGGCATGTACGGTGAAGTGCTGCCGAACCAGAACGGCGCGCCGGTGCGGCTGGTGGTTCCGTGGAAATATGGCTTCAAGAGCGCCAAGAGCATCGTCAAGATCGTGCTGACCGACAAGGAGCCCGGCACGGCGTGGAACAAGGCGGCGAAGAACGAGTACGGTTTCTACTCCAACGTGAACCCCGAGGTCGATCATCCCCGCTGGAGTCAGGCGAGCGAGCGGCGCATCGGCGAGGACGGACTGTTCGCCAAGAAGCGCAAGACGTTGATCTTCAACGGCTACGAGGCGCAGGTCGGCCAGCTCTACGCAGGCATGGATCTCAAGAAGTTCTACTGATTGTGGCGAGCACTTTCGCGCAACGTTCGCGCAGCAACGGGTTGGAAAGCACGCTGCGACTGTCTGCGGCCAAGCCGGTGGTGTTCACGCTGTGCCTGTTGCCGTTCGCGTGGCTGATCTACGCAGCCTTCAATGATCTGCTCGGAGCGAATCCTGCGGAGGCGCTGATTCGCTCGACCGGCGACTGGACGCTGCGCATGCTCTGCGTGGTGCTGGCCGTCACGCCGCTGCGGCAGTGGCTCCAAGCGCCATCGCTCGCGCGGTTTCGCCGCATGCTGGGGCTGTTTGTGTTCTTCTACGCCGCGCTGCATCTGCTGTGCTACGCGTGGCTGGACATGGGCTTTGAGTTCGATGAGCTGCTGCGCGACATCGCCAAGCGGCCGTTCATCCTCGTGGGATTTCTCGCGTTTGTGCTGCTTGCCGCGCTGGCGGTGACTTCGCCCAAGCGCATTCTGAAAGCCATGGGCGCGCGGCGCTGGCAGATGCTGCACCGCGCGATCTATCTGATCGCGGGTCTCGCGCTGCTGCATTTTTTCTGGATGCGTGCAGGCAAGAACAACTTCGACGAGGTGATGGTCTACGCGGCGATCATCGGCGTGCTGCTGGGCGCGCGCATCTGGAAGAAGCTGAGGGGGCGTGTCGGCAAACAAGCCGCTTGATGGACCCAATCAAGCGGCTCCGGGACGACTCAGGCCGGGACGAACCGGCGTGCCACCGGGTCGATCCTGCCGGTCGGGAACTGGTAGTTCCGGTCGTCAAAGAGGTCGATGCCGCAGTTCAGTCCCTCGAGCCAGTTGTAGAAGTCCTGAATTGCCTTCTTGCCCATGATCGGAGCACCGTGCTGGGGCACGATCATGGCCACGTCGAGCTGGCGGGCCATGCGGGTCCACAGGCGCAGGATCTTGTTGGAGACCATGTAGCGGCGGTGGAACCCTTCCATGAGGGGGATGTGGGCAATCAGGTCCGTGATCGGCTTGCGGGCATCCGTGCCGGACATCATCGAGACGCCGAGGTCGCCGCTGAACAGGATCTTGCTGATCGGGTCGTAGAAGTGGAAATTGCCTTCCGCGTGCATGAAGTGCGCGGGCAGCATCACCAACTCGGTCTGGCCTAGCGGCAGGTGCGCGCCCTGGTCCGGCACGCCAATGACGCGGTTTTCCGTCTTGCCCACCTTGGTGAAGTGCGGCGCGAACCGCTCCCAGATGCGGGAGATCACCAGTTGCGCCTTGGTGCTGGTCATCCAGCGGTCAAGCGACGCGATGATGTCCGGATCGGCATGCGAGGCGACGAGGTACGACAGCTTGTTCGGCGGGAAGTACTTGGTCATGCCCATGAACAGCTCGTTGAAGGCGAGGTTGCCGCCCGGATCGATGATCGCTCCGGTGTCCCCATCGACAATCAGGAATTGATTCGCCTGCACTGCGGCACCATCCTCCTCGATGAGGTCTGCGAACATCAGGCAGATATGGCGCTTGTCTCGGTAAAGTTCGACGGGTTCCAATGACATATTGCAATTTCGTATCGAAAGCAACAATTTATGTCCAAAATCAAATCCCGGTATTGATTGAAATCAAGAGCGAATTCAGCGCTGAGCGTCTGAGGCGGTGCCTGAAGGGGGCGCGGCTGGTGTCGGCGTGGCGGAGGCCTCACCGGTTGCGGTCGTCGTGGACTTGCGGGTCGGATCCAGCGTCTGGGGCAGCGTGGCGCGGTTGGCGGCCGCCGGTTCGGTCGGCAAAAACAGCGGACCGCGCTGCCCGCAGCCCAGCAGGACTACCGCAATCCCTGCGAGGGCAATCGACCTGAATAGAATTTGGGAAGACTTCAACATCATCGAATTGTAATGACTGACATCGAATTCATGGATCGCGCCGAGAAACTGCTGCTGGCCATCGAGCAACGCTGCGACCAAATCAACGAAACCACCGACGCGGATCTGGACAGCCAACGCTCCGGCGGCATGGTGACCATCACGTTCGCGAACAGCAGCCAGATCGTGATCAACCTGCAAAAGCCGCTGCATGAGGTGTGGATGGCGGCGCAGAGCGGGGGGTATCACTACCGATTTGATGGCGCGGCCTGGCAGGACACCAAAGGCGGCGCCGAGTTCTTTGCCGAACTCAGCCGCGACGCCAGCGCCCAATCCGGTCTGTCCTTGGTTTTTGCTTGATTTTTTGTTTCTACAAAGCCTTTGGCTTCGATCGCTGGTCGTTTGGGGGCGGCAATACAGCCCCTCATGCTTTGTTGCGAAGCCTTGACGTATGAACATACTGTCTGCGGCTTCGCGTCGCGCCTGAGGGCCTGTCTTGCCGTTGGGGTGATTGCTCGCAAGCCCTGATCGCTTCTGGGGATCGAGGTTTGGGGATTCCCAATCTGAGAGGATCGATTTGCATAAAAAAGCAGCGCCTTTGGGCGCTGCTTTTTGTTTGTGCTTTCGCGATTCTCAGTTTCTGAACAGGTCGAGAATCTTGTTGCGCTCCTCGCTTGGCGGTGGGGCAGTGGGAGCCACGCTGGATGACGAGCCGGATGATGCATCCATGCCCAGATTGGAGACGCCGCCGCTGCGGGCATATTCCTCATACATCCATTCGCCGCCGACGTTCACCACGCCCGGTGGAACGGTGGGCTCGGAAACGGGGACGCCCTTGAGAGCACGCTCCATGTAGCTGATCCAGATCGGCAGGCTCAGGCCGCCGCCGGTTTCGCGGCTGCCGAGGTTGCGGGGGGTGTCGTAGCCGATCCAGGTGATGGCGACGACCGTAGGCTGGAACCCTGTGAACCAGGCGTCGAAGGCGTCGTTGGTCGTGCCGGTCTTGCCGTAGATGTCGGGGCGCTTGAGCGTCGCCTGGGCCTTGGCCGCTGTGCCTGAGCGGGCGACTTCCTGCAGCAGGCTGTTGGTGATGAAGGCATTGCGCGCGTCGATGACGCGGTCCATGTCGGCGAGCGATGGAGGCGGCACTTCGGAGAGCACGTGGCCACGGTGGTCGGTGACGCGGGTGATCAGGTAGGGATTCACGCGGTAGCCGCCGTTGGCAAAGACGGAGTAAGCGGTCGCCATCTGCATCGGCGTCACGGAGCCTGCCCCGAGCGCCATCGTCAGATACGCCGGGTGCTTGTCGGCATCGAAACCGAAGCGGGTCACCCAGTTCTGGGTGAACTTGGTGCCGGTGGCCTGCAGGATGCGGATGGAGACCACGTTCTTGGAGCGCGCGAGACCAGTGCGCATGGTCATCGGGCCATCGTATCGGCCGTCGTAGTTCTTGGGCTCCCAGGGCTGGCCACCGGTGACGCCGGCGCTGAAGAACAGCGGGGCATCATTGACGACGGTGGATGGCGAGAAGCCCTTTTCCAGCGACGCGGAGTAGATGAACGGCTTGAAGCTCGAACCTGGCTGACGCCACGCCTGAGTCACGTGATTGAATTTGTTCTTGTCGAAGTCAAAGCCGCCTACCAGCGCCTTGATGGCACCGGTACGCGGATCGGCGGAAACGAAAGCGCCTTCGACTTCCGGCAGTTGCGTGATTTCCCAGCCCTGCTTGGGCATCTGCACGATGCGCACGATGGCGCCGCGGCGCAGCTTGATGTTGGGCGGCGACTTGTCGCTCAAGCCCGACTGGACGGGCTTGAGGCCATCGCCGGTGATCGTGATCGCTTCTCCGTTGGCGCGGGCCACGACGACCTTCTTCGCCGAAGCTTCGAGCACGACGGCGGCCAGCACATTGCCGTTGTCGGGGTGATTGGCGAGCACGTCGTCGAGCATGTCTTCGGTTTCGCCGGGATCCTTGGGCAGATCGACAAAACGCTCCGGCCCGCGGTAATGCTGGCGGCGCTCGTAATCCATGATGCCCTTGCGCAGCGCGGCGTATGCCGTTTCCTGGTCCCCCGCATTCAGCGTGGTGTAGACGTTCAGGCCGCGCGTATACGCCTCGTTGCCATATTGGGCAAAGATCATCTGGCGGACCATTTCCGCGACATATTCGGCGTGGACCCGGGTGTCGTCCGTGCCGGAGCGCAGTTTCAGGTCTTCCTTCTTCGCCTCGGCCGCTTGCTCGGCGGTGATGTAGCCGTTCTCCTGCATGCGCTCGATGATGTAGAGCTGGCGCATCCGGGCGCGCTTGGGATTGGCGATGGGGTTGTAGGCGGAAGGGGCCTTGGGCAGGCCTGCCAGCATGGCCGCTTCGGCGATGGTGATGGATTTGAGCGGCTTGCCGAAATAGGCCTCGCTCGCGGCTGAAAATCCATATGCGCGATTGCCCAGATAAATCTGGTTCATGTAGATTTCGAGAATCTGATTCTTGCTCAGCAAATGCTCGAGCTTGAATGTCAGCAATATCTCGTAAATCTTCCGGGTAAATGTCTTCTCGGAGGAGAGATAAACATTTCGCGCCACCTGCATGGTAATCGTCGATGCCCCCTGGCTCTTGACCTTGCCGAGGTTGGCGAGCATGGCGCGGACCATGCCTTTGTAGTCGACACCACCGTGCTCGAAAAAGCGTGAGTCCTCAATGGCGAGCACGGCGTTTTTCATGACGTCCGGGATTTCGTTGATTGGTGTCAAATTTCGGCGTTCTTCCCCAAATTCGCCCAGCAACGCGCCTTCCTGTGAGTAGACTCTCAGAGGCAGCTTGGGTCGATAGTCAGCCAGTTGCGAGATGTCAGGCAGATTGGGGTAGGCCATGGCCAGACCGATGGCCACGACGATGACCCCGGCCACCACGCAAGCCGCTGCAATGCCCAGAAGCCAGGCGATGGCCTTGGCTAGCCAGCGCAGTGGAGATCGATGGGACTTGGGAGGCGTAGGCGGGGAGTGCGGAGATGTTTCTGTTCGAGGCATAGGGATCCAGATGCTAGCGGCACATTATAAAAACTGTCTTGCCGCTTGGCGTTTCATCATGTGTTGATCGAATTTATCGGGTGGCACAGGGAATCCGGATCGGAGAGAGCGTCTGCTTTTGACAACGGCGTTTGGGCCTGAAATGGCTAAATCTCTTTGCTGGATAACAACCTTACTGATAGCATTCATGTGAAGTGTTAAGTTTTGTTGCGCTCTATCAGTGGGAATTTTTGGGAGGCGATCTTGATAACAATGGGGTCACTTTTTGGTAGGCAGTCTGCCCCGTTGCTCGGGATAGACATCAGCTCGTCCAGTGTCAAGCTCGTGGAGTTGGGGCGCGACAAGGCCGGCGCGTACGTGCTCGAGCGTTGCGCAATGGAACAATTGGAGCGCGGCTGGATCATCGACGGCAACGTCGAAAAGTTCGACGAAGTGGCCGAGGCCATCAAGCGTCTCGTCAAGAAAAGCGGCACCAAGACCAAGCATGTGGCCTTGGCTTTGCCGTCTTCCGCGGTCATCACCAAACGCATCACCTTGCCCGGCGGCCTGAGCGAGCAGGAGATGGAAGTGCAGGTGGAGTCCGAAGCCAACCAGTACATCCCGTTTTCTCTGGATGAGGTGAGTCTCGATTTTTGCGTGATCGGCCCGAACAAGTCTGCGCCCGATGATGTGGACGTGCTGATCGCCGCATCACGCAAGGAAAAAGTCCAGGACCGACAGGGTCTGGCCGAAGCCGCTGGCCTGAAGGCCGTGGTGGTCGACATCGAATCCAACGCGGCCCGCATGGCCGCGAATCGTCTTGTGGAGTCGCTGCCGAACAAGGGGCAGGACGCCGTGGTCGCGCTGTTTGAGATCGGCGCCATGACCACCAGCATGCAGGTCCTGCGCAACGACGAAGTGCTCTATGACCGTGATCAGGCGTTCGGTGGCTCGCAACTGACGCAGTTGATCGTGCGCCAGTATGGCTTTTCGCAGGAAGAGGCCGAGACCAAGAAGCGCAGCGGCGATCTGCCGGAAGACTACAACTCGGCCGTGCAGCGCCCGTTCGTGGACAGCCTCGCGCAGGAAGTCGCGCGCGCACTGCAGTTCTTCTTCACCAGCACGCCCTACAACCGCGTCGACCACATCATGCTGGCGGGCGGATCGGCGCCGCTGGCCGGACTGACGGAAGCGGTGACCAAGAACACGGGCTTTGTCTGTTCGACGCTCAATCCGTTTGACGGAATGGAGATCGCGGGCTCGGTCCGACTCAAGAAAATGGTACGAGAGGCGCCGACATATCTCACGTCCTGTGGGTTGGCGATGCGGAGGTTTCTGCAGTGATATTAATCAACCTGCTTCCTCATAGAGAGGCGGCCAGAAAGCGCCGGAAAGAGGCGTTTCAGATCACCATGTTCCTGGCCGCCGTGCTGGGCGTGGTCATCGCGGGCGCGGTGTACATGTGGTATCAGAACAAGATCGAGAACCAGCAGGCGCGCAATGCTTTCCTGCAGACCGAGATCAAGAAACTGGACGAGCAGATCAAGGAAATCGCGTCGATCGAAGACGAGATTGCCGCTCTGCGCGCACGCCAGAAGGCCGTGGAAGACCTGCAGGCCGACCGCAATCTGCCCGTGTATCTGCTGAAGGAGCTGGCACAGCAGTTGCCGGACGGCATCTACATCACGACCGTCAAGCAGACCAACCAAGTGGTTGAAATGCAAGGCATGGCCCAGTCGAATGAGCGTGTGTCCGAACTGCTGCGCAATCTCTCGGGCAACACACCATGGTTCGCCAAGCCTGAACTGCTGGAAATCGTCGCGGCCAACGCAACCGTCTCTCCCAAGGACGTGCGCCGCGTCGCGTCGTTCAAGATGAGGTTCCAGCTGGTGCGCAGCTCCGATCTCAAGAAGGGTGCCGAAGCGGCGCCGAAGAACGAAAAGAAGGGAGCGGCGAATGGCAAGTAAGCGTGCTCCAAAATTTGAGATGGCGAAGGTCCAGGACAAGCTGCAGCGGCAGTTCTCCAATCTGGATCCCAAGGACCCGTCTCTGTGGCCTATCCTGCCCAAGATCCTGCTTTGCGCGCTGATCGCTGTGGTCGTGATGGGGTTGGCATGGTATTTCTGGCTTCAGGATTACGAAGATCAATTGAAGGCGGAAACAGCCAAGGAATTGACTCTGCGTGACGAATACACGAAGAAGCTGACGAAGGCCGTGAGCCTTGAAGCGCTGAAAAAGCAGCGGGAACAGGTGCAGCAGTACGTGACGCAGCTGGAAAAGCAGCTTCCAAGCAAGTCAGAGATGTCTGCGCTTTTGTCCGACATCAACCAGGCCGGACTGGGGCGCAGTCTGCAGTTCGAGACCTTCCGCCCCGGACAGGTGGTGGCGCGTGACTACTATGCAGAACTCCCCATCACCGTTCGCGTGACAGGAAAATTCCCGGACTTCGGGTCGTTTGCTTCTGATGTGGCCAACCTCTCGCGCATCGTGACGCTGAACAATCTTTCGATCACGACAGTGAACGCGAAGGATGGCAATGGCGTGCTGGCGATGGATGCGACCGCCAAGACGTTCCGTTATCTCGATCCAGAAGAAATCGCGGAGCAGAAGAAGGTCGCGGACGCTGCAAGGAAGAAGAAAAAATGAAGCAGCATTTTTACCCCATTGTGATGGCGTGCGGCTTGGTGCTTCTGTCGGGCTGCGCTTCGGATGACGAAACCGAGTTGCGCACCTGGATGTCGGAGTTGCGTGGCACCATCAAGCCCAAGATCACCCCGATCGAGGAGCCCAAGCAGTTCATTCCAGCGGAATATGGATTGGACACCACGCTGAATCCGTTTGAGTCCATGCGCTTGACCCAGGCGCTCAAGCGCGACTCGAACAATTCGGCTGTCAACTCTGCTTTGATCACGCCGGAATTGGCGCGCCGCAAGGAACCGCTTGAGAGCTATCCGCTGGATGCCATTCGCATGGTGGGCAGCATGAACAAGAGCGGTGTGCCCATTGCCCTGATCAGAGTCGACAAATTGCTGTATCAGGTACGGGTGGGCAATCACCTAGGACAGAACTATGGTTTGGTGACCAAGGTCTCCGAAACCAGTGTCCAGTTGAGAGAAATTGTCCAGGATCCGACAGGCGATTGGATCGAACGTCCGGCAACGCTTGACCTGCAGGAAGGTCCAGAGGGAAAGAAATGATCATCAAGAAAATCAACCTTCGAGAGAAGCTGTGGACGGCGGGAATGGCGTTGTTCGCAGTGATGGGGACGACATTCGCACACGCTGGCGGCGTCATTCAGTCGGTCTCTGGCTTCACGCAAAGCGGTGCCGAAGTGGTGCGGATTGACCTCTCCGAACCTCTGACCGAAGTGCCGGCCGGGTTCGTCGTGCAGTCACCAGCGCGCATCGCTTTGGACTTTCCCGACGTCTCCAATGGCACCGGCAGGAGCACCTTTGATATCAATCAGGGCAATCTCAAGTCGGCCAACATCGCTCAGGGCGCATCGCGCTCCCGTCTGGTCATCAACCTGAAGCAGGCCACCACGTATTCCACGGAAATCCAGGGCAACAGCCTGCTGGTGATTCTGGGTGCCGTTGGTGGAAACGCGTCCGTGCCGATGCCGGTGGCCACCAAATTCGCGGAAGACCATAACCGTGATTCGCTGCCACTCAAGGACGTCGACTTTCGCCGTGGCGCGGATGGAGCAGGCCGCGTGGTCGTCAGCCTGACCAACAGTCAGGTGGGTGTGGACATCAAGCAGCAGAACAAGTCGCTGATCGTGGAATTCATGCGCTCATCGTTGCCGGAAGGTCTGCGTCGTCGTCTAGATGTGTCGGATTTTGGCACGCCAGTGCAGATGATCAGCAGCTCACAGGATGGCGAGCGGGTGCGGATGGTGATCGACTCCGTCGGCGACTGGACCCACAGTGCGTATCAGAGCGACAACCAGTTCGTGGTGGAAGTCCGCCAGAAGAAGGTGGATCTGAACAAGCTGTCCCAAGGCCCGGGATACACCGGTGAGAAGCTGTCGTTGAATTTCCAGAACATCGAAGTGCGCTCCCTGCTTCAGGTGATTGCGGACTTCACGAATTTCAATATCGTCACATCGGACACGGTCACGGGTTCGCTGACGCTGCGTCTGAAGGACGTTCCGTGGGATCAGGCATTGCAGATCATCATGGACGCCAAGGGACTGGGCATGCGCAAATCCGGCACGGTGCTGTGGATTGCGCCCAAGGATGAAATTGACGAGCGGACCAAAAAGGATTTTGAGGCAGCCCAAGCGATCGAGCGCTTGGAGCCGTTGAGAACACAGTCTTATCAGTTGAACTATGCCAAGGCCACGGAAATGCTCACGCAGCTGACAACCAGTGGCGGAGGCAGCGGCGGCGGTGCAGGTACAACCACTCGCTTTTTGACAAATCGCGGTCACGCCATCGCTGAACCGCGCACCAATCAGCTGTTTGTGACGGATACGCCAAGCAAGCTGGAAGAAGTGCGACAACTCTTGATGAACCTGGATGTGCCTGTTCGTCAGGTTCTCATTGAGGCGCGTATTGTTGAGGCTCGTGATACCTTTGGTCGCTCCTTGGGGGTGAAGCTTGGTGGTGGCGATTTGCGTGCTTCGAATGGAGGTGACGGCGGCTACGGTATCGGAGGTGGCAATCGAGTCGCTTTGGGATCCAACACCACGAATGCCAATGCTGCAGCTGGCGTGAATGGTTATTCATATAGCAATTCTGGCGTTGGCGGGAATTTCGTGAATTTACCGGCTTCTTTGTCTACGATGGCAGGCGGCGCTGGCAGTTTTGCCCTGTCCATTTTCAACTCTGCTGCAAATCGATTCCTCACGCTCGAACTCTCGGCCATGGAGGCAGATGGACAAGGCAAGATCGTGTCAAGCCCGCGGCTGATTACAGCTGACCAGACCAAAGCGTTGATCGAGCAGGGTACGGAGTATCCGTACTCCGTCACTGCGCCCAACGGTGCGACCACCATTTCGTTCAAGAAGGCGGTTCTCAAGCTCGAAGTGACACCCCAGATCACCCCGGAGGGCAATATCATTCTCGATTTGGATGTCAACAAGGACAGCCGTGGCGAGACAACGACTCAAGGTGTCGCCATCGACACCAAGCACGTCAAGACGCAAGTGTTGGTTGAAAATGGAGGCACGGTTGTGATTGGCGGTATTTTCACCATGGAAGAAACCAATCAGGAAAACAAAGTGCCCTTCCTTGGTGATGTTCCTGTACTGGGCAACCTCTTCAAGAATCGCACTCGCGAATCAACCAAGAATGAAGTCTTGGTTTTTATTACGCCCAAGGTGATTTCCGATCGTGGACCGGTCCGTTAATTTGTAAGGTGAATGAGATGAAGAATATTTTGAGACTGTCGTCGCTCGTGATGGCGGCGTCGCTTGCTGCATGTGGTGGCGGTGGTGGTAGCGGGGGAACATCGGATCAGCCCTACAAGATTTCACTGCGGGCTGACAAAACTCAGCTTCCATTGAATATTGACCCCGCGAGAAATACGGCCACGATCGGTGCCTATGCGCAGTTCACTACCACGTTGTATGTGAGTGCGGAGACGGATGGAAAGCCAATCCCTGGTGGGACCGATATTTTCAGCTGCAACACCGCAGCCGGTCTGGATTCCGGCGCGTTGTATTATCTAGATGGTGACACTTCGCACGAGACGGATGTGGATGGCGTCAAGGTGCCCAATGCCTATCGCTCGATTACGCTGGGATCCAACTCGGGCGGGAACTCCTTCCATTTCCACTCTGGAACAAAAGCCGGAACGGCGCGTATCACCTGTTCCGTCACGGACCCGCGTGATGGAAAGCAGATCGCTACCAGCGTGGACATCACGGTTGGCGCCTCCACGGGCAAGGCAGCTTGGGTGATTGGTCAGGCTCAGGCTACAAGTCCTCTGGGCACCAGCACCAACCTGTCCAACCTCGCCAACAGCGTCGCGGTTCAGGCATCGCTGTATGACGATGCCAATCAGGCCATTCCCAATCCAACGGCGGCCAACCTGCAAGTCAGCGTTCTGCCTTTGACGACGGCCACCACGGACGCCAGCATTGGAGCCCTGTTGACATCGGGGTCGCAGAAGAGCTCGTCCATCCGCGTGCAGAGCGTGGGCGGTACCGCGCTGTTCTCGCTGCAAAGCGGTGTCAATCCAGGCCCGATCCTGCTGCAGTTCGTGACGGATCGTGCTGACAACAATGTGGCGAACGGCATTCAAGACGCGATTACTTCCTATCTGGTCGTGACTGCGTATGACCGACTGGCGTCCAGCGAAGCCCTTGCCTTCGTGACCGAGGCCTTGCCTGATGCCGTCAATGGTATGCCCTACAGTTTTGCGCTGGAAGCAACTGGCGGCGATGCACCGTACACATGGTCCGTCGCCAGCGGAATGCCCACAGGCCTGACAATGAACAGTGTCGGATTGATCTCGGGCACACCTACCGTGAAGACAGTGGGCAGCTACCCACTCGTGGTCAAGGTGACTGACTTTGCAGGCAAGACCGTTCAGAAGAACATGACACTGAACGTGACTGGCATGGCTACAGCCGATGCACTGGCGATCAATCTGGGCGGCTGCACGGGTGATATCAACAATGCATGCACGATCCCTAATGCCACCATGGGCTCGGTCTACCAGTATGCGTTCTCTGCAACCGGCGGTGATCCGTCTACCGAAGTGAAGTGGAATTTCAATGGCCTGCCAGATTGGCTGGAGGGATCGACTTCTGGTGGATTTGGTTTCGTGAGCGGTACGCCAATCTCTGTCACTACAACGGACGCGACGACGGGCGTGGTGACGACCACGGGTCCTGCATGCGGTGTGCAAGGTTTCCTTGTGACGGCAACCCGTGGCAGCGCAACGGCCACCAAGCGTGTGACATTCCGCCTGAACGGCAGTACAAGTCAGGCATGCCCTTGACGGCCTTGAAGGCACCGCTCTGAATGAGCGGCTGCCTTGACTCTCTGACCCAAAGCCCCGAAGTCATCTTCGGGGCTTTTCTTTTAGGGCGTGTTTACGATCTCACCGCGAGGTATGCAGGATGCGGATCGGGATGGACTGCGAGGCGCAAACCGCAGCAATAGCTCAGGCTATTGCGAGGATTTACGAGCGCCCGAGGATACGCCTGCAAGACCGTGTGGAGATCGTCAACACGCTCATAGGAACCTTGATGCATAGGAGCGAGCGTGAGGTGGCCTACACTTGAAGGTTGAAGGCTGCCCTGACTTTTCCTTTTTCACACACCTCATTTCGCATATGTCCCTTGTTTCCGTCGAAATTCCTCTGGATGAGCGCAGTTACTTCATCGATATCGGCGAAGGGCTGCTGAATGATCTGAATGCAAACCGTGCCTTGCCCAAGGGCACGTCGGCTCTGATCGTCACCAATGAAACCGTGGCGCCGCTCTATGTCGGCAAGCTGCAGGACGCGTTGAAGGGGCAATATCGCGCCGTCCACACCGTCATCCTCCCCGACGGAGAGGAATACAAGACCTGGCAGACGCTGCAGAAGATCTTCGATGCGCTCCTCGAGAACGGAGCTGACCGCAAGGCCGTGCTGTTCGCGCTGGGTGGCGGTGTCATTGGTGACATGACCGGCTTTGCGGCCGCGAGCTACATGCGTGGCGTGCCGTTCGTGCAGGTGCCGACCACGTTGCTGGCGCAGGTGGATTCATCGGTGGGCGGCAAGACGGCCATCAACCATCCGCTGGGCAAGAACATGATCGGTGCGTTCTACCAGCCGCAGCTGGTGGTGTGCGATCTCGACACGCTGGATACGTTGCCTGGGCGTGAGCTGGCTGCGGGGATCGGGGAGATCATCAAGTACGGGCCTATCTACGACATGGAGTTTTTCTCCTGGCTCGAAGCGAACATGGATGCGCTGCTTCAGCGTGATCGCGCCGCGCTCGCGCATGCCGTCAAGCGCAGCTGCGAGATCAAGGCATGGGTGGTGGGGCAGGATGAGCGCGAGTCCGGTCTGCGTGCGATTCTGAATTTCGGCCACACCTTCGGTCACGCGATTGAGGCGGGCATGGGTTACGGGGCTTGGCTGCACGGGGAGGGCGTTGCGGCCGGCATGGTGATGGCGGCCGAGTTGTCCAAGCGGCTCGGCATGGTGGACGAAGCGTTTGTGCTGCGTCTGCGCACCGTGATCGAGCGCGCGGGATTACCGGTGCGTGGTCCGCGCATCGATGCCGATGACAACGCTGGTCGCTATCTCCAGCTCATGCGCATCGACAAGAAATCGGAAGCGGGCGAAATCCGCTTCGTGCTGATCGACGGGCCGGGCAAGGCCGTGATGCGGCCCGCGCCGGATGCGCTGGTACGTGATGTGATTGACGCCTGTTGCGACTGATCCGATGAACGGGTGAACCGGCGAGACGAGACGCGACGAGATGCGAAGGAGCGAAGACTTGCAGCACGTGATGATGAACCACCGGCCTCTCGCTTCCTACGCCTGCCATTCCGATCAAAACCGTGGACGGCGCTTTCCGCAGCCGCCCGCGCCCACGCGCTCCGAGTTCCAGCGTGACCGCGACCGCATCGTGCATTCCACCGCGTTCCGTCGGCTGGTCTACAAGACGCAGGTGTTCCTCAATCACGAGGGCGATCTTTTTCGCACGCGGCTCACGCATTCGCTGGAAGTTGCGCAGCTCGGGCGCTCGATCGCCCGTTCGCTCGCGCTCAACGAAGATCTGGTGGAGGCCATCTGTCTCGCCCACGATCTGGGGCATACGCCATTCGGCCACGCCGGCCAGGATGCGCTCAATGAATGCATGAAGGACTGCGGCGGCTTCGAGCACAACCTGCAGAGCCTGCGGGTGGTGGACACGCTCGAGGAGCGCTATCCTGAATACGACGGCATCAACCTTACCTTCGAGACGCGCGAGGGCATCCTCAAGCACTGCTCGCGGCGCAATGCCGAACTCATCGAGCAGCGCGAGCCGCACGGCGTCGGCGAACGTTTTCTGCGTGGCTGGCAGCCCAGTCTGGAGGCGCAGCTTTGCAATCTCGCCGACGAAATCGCCTACAACGCGCACGATGTGGATGACGGCGTGCGCTCGGGGCTCATCAGCATGGAGCAGCTGTGCTCCGTGCCTTTGTTCGAGCGCTACAGGCTGCAGGCGCTCGCAGCCCATCCCCAGCTGCAGGAGGAGTTCGGCCAGCGCCGATTGCTCAACGAAACCATTCGCCGCATGCTCAGCGATCAGGTCTATGACGTGATCAACGCGACCTCGCGCGCGATATCCAGACTTGCGCCGGGAAACGTGGACGACGTGCGCCACGCGCCCGCGCTGGTGCAGTTTTCGGCGGAGATGCGTGCCGAGTCGCTGGCGCTCAAGCAGTTCCTGTTCCGCGAGCTGTATCGCCATGCGCAGGTGATGGAGACCATGGCGCTTGCGCAGCGGGTGATCCGTGAACTGTTCGCCATCTATCTGCAGAACCCATCCGAGATGCCGCCCGCTCAGGCCGCGCAGGCGCTGGCGGGTGACGCCTTCAAGCGTGCGCGCGTGGTGGCGGACTTCATCGCCGGCATGACGGACCGCTATGCCGGACGCGAGCATGAACGGCTGACGGGATCGCGGCTGCTCAATGCCTGAGCTGGCCGAGCCGCAAGACCCGTCAGCGGATGCAAAAAGAGCGGGGGCCTAGAATAACGCCCCTCAGATCCCACGAAATGCATCCATGTCCGAAGAGAACACGTCCGCGTCCCCCACAGATTCCACGCTTGCAGCGCGCGATGGCCAGGTCGTGGCAGACACTGTCCAATGGCTCGAGAAGGCCGTCATCGGTTTGAATCTGTGCCCGTTCGCGAAGGGTGTGCACGTGAAGGGACAGATTCACTACGTGGTGAGCCACGCAACCGATGCTCGCGAGCTGGCGGACGATCTGCACCGCGAGCTTGAGGCGCTTGCTGAAATCTCTGCGGAAAGGCGCGACACCACGCTGCTGATGGCACCGGACTGCCTCGAGGATTTTCTGGATTTCAACGATTTTCTGGAGCTGGCCGACGACATGGTCGAGGCGCTCGACCTCGGCGGCATCCTGCAGGTGGCCTCGTTCCATCCGCAGTTCCAGTTCGAGGGCACGGACGCGGATGACGTGAGCAACTGCACGAATCGCGCACCATACCCCACGCTGCATCTGCTGCGCGAGGACAGCATCGACAAGGCGGTGGAAGCATTCCCAGAAGCCGAGGAAATCTTCGAGCGCAACATCGAGGTGCTTGAGAAACTGGGCAAGCAGGGATGGGATGCGCTCGACGTCGGTGCCCACGCCTGCCCGCACATGCAGCAGCAAACGAAGGCGTGACCGGCATGTCGACCAAGCAGAAGCCACAACGCCAGCAAGACGTTCAAAAGCACGCATCCAAGGCCGAAGCAGCGAAGGCGGCGGTGCTGGCGGAGCTGCGTCCCGGCCAGTCGATCGAGCTGCTCAAGGAGCTGCACATCCTCACGCGCGAAGGCCAGCTCAATCAGGACTCGCGCCGCAAGCTCAAGCAGGTCTATCACCTCTATCAGTTCATCGAGCCGGTGCTGACCGAGCTCGCCGCGAACGAGCACGCACCGACCCTGGCTGACCATGGCGCGGGCAAGTCGTACCTTGGCTTCATCCTCTACGACCTGTTTTTCAAGCAGCTGGGGCGGGGAGAAATTCACGGCATCGAATGGCGCGCGGAGCTAGTGGAGCGCTCGCGCGCACTGGCCAAGCAGCTGGGCTTCGAGCGGATGAAGTTCTTCAACCTGTCGGTTGCGGAGTCCACGCAGTCCCAGGAGCTTCCCGAGCAGATCGACGTGATCACCGCGCTGCATGCCTGCGACACGGCGACTGACGACGCGATCGCATTCGGTCTCGAAAAGAAGGCGCGCGCGATGGTGCTCGTGCCCTGCTGCCAGGCCGAGGTGGCTTCTTGTCTTCGCCAAGGCAAGGCCTTGCAGCTTTCGCGCACGCCGCTCGCCGAGCTGTGGCGCCATCCCATTCACACGCGCGAGCTGGGCAGCCAGATCACCAATGTGCTACGCTGTCTCTACCTCGAGGCGAGCGGCTATCAGGTCACCGTGACCGAGCTGGTCGGCTGGGAGCACAGCATGAAGAACGAGCTGATTCTGGCGCGCTACACCGGCCAGAAGAAGCGCAGCGCGCAGGAGCGGCTGCAGGCCATCCTCAAGGAGTTTGGCCTTGAACAGTCGCTCGCGCACCGCTTCGGACTCGCAAGCGAAGCGGCCGCCGATTGACGATGCGAAGAAGGTGGCAGTCCGCCGTCGTCACTTCATCGTGATGGTGGTGTTCACGCCTTCCGCGCGACTGCCTTCTTCGTACCAGCGTGCGGTGACGGTCTGCTCCAGCCTCTAGTGACGCTCACGAACATCGGACCGAATCAGCCATTTTCGATGGGGCCGACGTGGCAGTGGCAGGCGTGGCGTAGGACTATCATGGTCGGCGTCGTTCTTTTTGTTTCTGCGTTTCGCGCTTCTTCATGGCCCGTCTTCCCCGTCTCACGCTTCCCGGTTATCCGCACCATGTGATCCAGCGGGGGAACAACCGTCAGCCGATCTTCTTCGATGCGGCGGACCGCGAGATGATGTGGGGGCTGCTGTGCGAATACGCGAAGGAGCATCAGGTTGCGGTGCACGCCTACGTGCTCATGGACAACCATTTCCACCTGCTCGCCACGCCGCAGACCGAGCGCGGGCTCACGCTGCTGATGCAGGCGGTGGGGCGGCGCTACGTGCGCTATTTCAACCAGCGGCATGGGCGCTCGGGCACGCTCTGGGAAGGGCGCTACCGCAACACGCTGGTGCAGGCCGAGCGGCATCTGCTGCCGTGCATGGTGTATCTCGATCTGAACCCGGTGCGCGATGGTCTGTGCAACGATCCGGCCGACTTTCGCTGGTCCAGCCACGGGCACTACATCGGCCTGCGCTCGGATCGGCTGATCACGCCGCACCCGCTTTACTGGGCGCTCGGCAACACGCCGTTTGCGCGTGATGAGGCCTATGCGGAACTGGTGCGCGAGGGCATTGGCCGGGCCGAGCAGATGGCGATTACCGACAGTGCGCTCAATGGTTGGGCGCTGGGCGATGCAGATTTTCTGGCTTCTTTGCAACAGTCCACTCCACGCCGCGTGGTGAAGGCGCGCGCCGGAAGACCGGTGATCACCAAAGAAGCGGACTGAAAAAATCCAATTCATGCTTTTGTCCTGAATGGATTGTTGCTCTTGAATTTGATATGTCCCTAATTAATACGCACCAAAAAAGTGCTTTTTCAATTAGTGTTCTGACCCCAATTAAAGTGCTTGCGTGAGTTTGTTGCAATGCACTAATCTTGCCTTCCCCGCGATAAATTGAGGAAGAGCGCCATGACTACGGCAGCAGAAATCCAGCACTTGCAAGAGCACGGTTTGTATTCGAAGTCCAACGAGCACGATGCGTGCGGCCTGGGCTTCGTGGCCCACATCAAGGGTCAGAAGCGTCACGACATCGTGACCGGCGCGCTCAAGATTCTGGAGAACCTCGACCATCGCGGCGCCGTCGGTGCCGACAAGCTGATGGGCGATGGCGCAGGTATCCTGATCCAGATTCCCGACCAGCTCTATCGTGAAGAGATGGCCAAGCAGGGCGTGGAGTTGCCACCGCCCGGCGAATACGGCGTCGGCATGATCTTCCTGCCCAAGGAGCACGCATCGCGTCTGGCCTGCCAGCAGGAGATGGAGCGCGCGATCAAGGCCGAAGGTCAGGTGCTGCTCGGCTGGCGCGATGTGCCGGTGAACCGTGACATGCCGATGTCGCCCACCGTGCAGGAAAAAGAGCCCATCCTGCGTCAGGTGTTCATCGGTCGCGGCGCCGATGTGATCGTGCAGGACGCGCTGGAGCGCAAGCTGTACGTGATCCGCAAGACCGCATCGGCCGCCATTCAAAACCTCAAGCTCAAGCACAGCAAGGAATACTACGTGCCGAGCATGAGCAGCCGCACCGTGGTCTACAAGGGCCTGCTGCTGGCGGACCAGGTGGGCGTGTACTACAAGGATCTGGCGGACGAGCGTTGCGTGTCGGCCATCGGTCTGGTGCACCAGCGTTTTTCGACCAACACCTTCCCCGAGTGGCCGCTGGCTCACCCGTATCGCTATGTGGCGCACAACGGCGAAATCAACACCGTGCGCGGCAACTACAACTGGATGCTGGCGCGCGAAGGCGTGATGGCATCGCCCGTGCTGGCGGACGACCTCAAGAAGCTCTATCCCATCAGCTTCGCCAACCAGTCCGACACCGCCACGTTCGACAACTGCCTTGAGCTGCTGACGATGGCCGGCTACCCCATCAGCCAGGCCGTGATGATGATGATTCCCGAGCCATGGGAGCAGCACGAATCGATGGACGAGCGTCGCCGCGCGTTCTACGAATACCACGCCGCGATGATCGAGCCATGGGACGGTCCGGCCTCCATCGTGTTCACCGATGGCCGCCAGATCGGCGCCACGCTCGACCGCAACGGCCTGCGTCCATCGCGCTACGTCGTGACCGATGACGACCTCGTGATCCTCGCTTCCGAAGCGGGCGTGCTGCCCGTGCCCGACAGCAAGATCGTGCGTAAGTGGCGCCTGCAGCCAGGCAAGATGTTGCTGATCGATCTGGAGCAGGGGCGCCTGATTGAAGATGACGAGCTCAAGGCCAACGTCGTCAACACCAAGCCCTACAAGCAGTGGATCGAGAACCTGCGCATCAAGCTCGACGAAGTGAACGTGCCAGCCGACGCGCAGCAACCCGTTTCGGCGCTGCCTTTGCTGGAGCGCCAGCAAGCCTTCGGTTTCACGCAGGAAGACATCAAGTTCCTGCTCGCGCCGATGGCCAAGAACGGCGAGGAAGGCATCGGCTCAATGGGCAACGACAGCCCGCTGGCCGTGCTCTCGGACAAGAACAAGCCGCTCTACAACTACTTCCGCCAGATGTTCGCGCAGGTGACCAACCCGCCGATCGACCCGATTCGCGAAGCCATCGTGATGTCGCTGGTGTCCTTCGTGGGCCCCAAGCCCAACCTTTTGGACATCAACCAGGTGAACCCGCCGATGCGCCTCGAGCTGCATCAGCCGATCCTGGACTTCAAGGGCATGGCCAAGCTGCGCGAGATCGAGAAGTACACGCACGGCAAGTTCAAGAGCGCGACCATCGACATCACCTACCCGCTGTCCTGGGGCAAGGAAGGCGTCGAAGCCAAGCTCGCATCGCTGTGCGCGCAGGCCGTCGACGAGATCAAGGGTGGCGCGAACATCCTGATCATCAGCGATCGCAACATCTCGGCCACACAAGTGGCGATTCCCGCGCTGCTGGCGCTCTCGGCAATCCACCAGCATCTGGTGAGCGAAGGCCTGCGCACGACGGCGGGACTGGTGGTTGAAACTGGCAGTGCGCGTGAAGTGCACCACTTCGGCGTGCTGGCGGGCTACGGCGCGGAAGCCGTTCATCCCTACCTCGCGCTCGAGACACTGGCCGATCTGCACAAGGACATGTCGGGTGAGCTGTCCGCCGACAAGGCCATCTACAACTACGTGAAGGCGGTGGGCAAGGGCCTCTCCAAGATCATGTCCAAGATGGGCGTGAGCACCTACATGAGCTACTGCGGTGCGCAGTTGTTTGAAGTGGTGGGCCTGAACAGCGCGACCGTCGACAAGTACTTCACCGGCACCGCCAGCCGCGTGGAAGGCATCGGCGTGTTCGAAGTGGCCGAGGAAGCCATCCGTAACCACGTGGCCGCGTTCAGCGATGACCCGGTGCTTGAAACCATGCTCGAGACCGGTGGCGAATACGCCTGGCGCGCGCGTGGTGAAGAGCACATGTGGAGCCCTGACGCCATCGCCAAGCTGCAGCATTCCACGCGTTCCAACAACTGGAGCACGTACAAGGAATACGCGCAGCTCATCAACGACCAGAGCAAGCGCCACATGACGCTGCGTGGCCTGTTCGAGTTCAAGGTCGATCCCGCCAAGGCGATCGCTGTCGAGGAAGTCGAGCCCGCTGCCGAGATCGTCAAGCGCTTCGCCACCGGCGCGATGTCGCTGGGTTCGATCTCCACCGAAGCGCATGCCACGCTGGCTGTCGCGATGAACCGCATCGGCGGCAAGAGCAACACCGGCGAGGGCGGCGAAGATCCGAAGCGCTATCGCAACGAATTGAAGGGCATCCCGATCAAGAAGGGCGAGACCCTCGCTTCGGTGATTGGCGAGGCACAGGTCGAAGCCAACATCGAGCTGCTCGATGGCGATTCGCTGCGCTCCAAGATCAAGCAAGTGGCGTCGGGCCGATTCGGCGTGACGGCGGAATACCTCGTTTCGTCCGATCAAATTCAAATCAAAATGGCGCAGGGTGCCAAGCCCGGTGAAGGCGGCCAGCTGCCTGGCGGCAAGGTGTCCGAATACATCGGCATGCAGCGCTACTCGGTGCCGGGCGTGGGCCTGATCTCGCCACCGCCGCACCACGACATCTACTCCATTGAAGACTTGGCGCAGCTGATCCACGATCTGAAGAACGTGGCTCCGCACGCGGACATCTCGGTGAAGCTGGTCTCCGAAGTAGGTGTGGGCACGATTGCCGCGGGCGTTGCCAAGTGCAAGAGCGACCACGTGGTGATCGCAGGCCATGACGGCGGCACGGGCGCATCGCCCTGGTCGTCCATCAAGCATGCAGGCTCGCCATGGGAAATCGGTCTGGCCGAAACCCAGCAGACGCTGGTGCTCAACCGTCTGCGTGGCCGCATCCGCGTGCAGGCCGATGGTCAGATGAAGACTGGCCGCGATGTCGTCATCGGCGCGCTGCTGGGTGCTGATGAGTTCGGCTTCGCGACCGCTCCGCTGGTCGTCGAGGGCTGCATCATGATGCGCAAGTGCCACCTGAACACCTGCCCGGTCGGCGTGGCCACGCAAGACCCGACGCTGCGCAAGAAGTTCAGCGGCAAGCCCGAGCATGTGGTGAACTACTTCTTCTTCATCGCAGAAGAAGTCCGTCAGATCATGGCGCAGCTCGGCATCCGCAAGTTCGACGACCTGATCGGCCGCGCCGATCTGCTCGACACACGCAAGGGTGTCGAGCACTGGAAAGCCCAGGGCCTCGACTTCGCGCGCCTGTTCGCCCAGCCCATCGTGCCGGAAGACGTGGCCCGTTTTCATGTCGAGAAGCAGGACCACAAGCTGGAATCCGCACTCGACGTGAAGCTGATCGAGCGCTGCCAGCCCGCCATCCAGAACGGCGAGAGCGTGCGCATCATGGAAGTGGCGCGCAACGTGAACCGCTCGGTCGGCGCGATGCTGTCCGGCGCGGTCACCAAGGTGCACCCCGAAGGTCTGCCGGATGACACCATCCGCATCCACTTTGAAGGCACGGGCGGTCAGTCGTTCGGCGCGTTCCTGTGTAAGGGCATCACGCTGAACGTCTCCGGCGAAGCCAACGACTACACTGGCAAGGGCTTGTCGGGCGGCCGCATCGTCGTGCGCCCAAGCCATGAATTCCGCGGTGCCACGACGGCCAACACCATCGTCGGCAACACCGT
Organism: Diaphorobacter caeni; assembly: GCF_015354245.1. Taxonomy (GTDB): domain Bacteria; phylum Pseudomonadota; class Gammaproteobacteria; order Burkholderiales; family Burkholderiaceae_C; genus Diaphorobacter_A; species Diaphorobacter_A caeni. Next base: position 486,983 of record NZ_JADKYZ010000002.1, on the reverse strand, counting down.
GATGTTCGGCGCGACGCGCGGCGAGGCGTTCTTCGCTGGCGTGGCTGGCGAGCGTTTCGCGGTGCGCCTGTCGGGTGCGACGGCCGTGGTTGAAGGCGTGGGTGACCACGGCTGCGAATACATGACCGGCGGCACCGTGGCGGTGCTCGGCAAGACGGGCCGCAACTTCGCGGCGGGCATGAGCGGCGGCGTCGCCTACGTGTTCGACGAAGACGGCCAGTTTGACTCGCGCTGCAACATGTCGATGGTCTCGCTCGAACGCATCCTGCCTGCCGAAGAGCAGACGGCGACCGTTGCGCGCGGCATCTGGCACCGTGACCAGACCGATGAAGCCCAGCTCAAGAAGCTGCTCGAAGACCATGCCCGCTGGACCGGCAGCCGCCGTGCCCGCGAACTGCTGGACAACTGGGCCGCCTCGCGCAGCAAGTTCGTGAAGGTGTTCCCGACCGAATACAAGCGCGCGCTGTCGGAAATTTATGAACGCAAGGTGCTTGAAGAGCCTGCAACGCCCCCCGTTGCGCCCAAGGCCAAGAAGGAGACCGCGCCCGCCAAGTAAGGCACGGGCAGTCACTTCAGGCATTTGAAATTCATAAATTCAAGGACACCACGATCATGGGAAAGACCACAGGCTTCATGGAATACGAGCGCATCGAAGAGGGCTACGAGCCCGTCGACAAGCGCCTGAAGAACTACAAGGAATTCGTCATTGCCCTCAATGACGAACAGGCCAAGATCCAGGGCGCGCGCTGCATGGACTGCGGCACGCCGTTCTGCAACAACGGCTGCCCGGTCAACAACATCATTCCGGATTTCAACGATCTCGTTTATCACCAAGATTGGAAGAGCGCGATCACGGTGCTGCACAGCACCAACAACTTTCCGGAATTCACCGGCCGCATCTGCCCCGCGCCTTGCGAAGCAGCCTGCACGCTGAACATCAACGACGACCCCATCGGCATCAAGTCGATCGAGCACGCGATCATCGACCGCGCCTGGGAAGAGGGCTGGGTCAAGCCCGTGCTCGCGAAGGTCAAGACCGGCAAGAAGGTCGCCGTGATCGGCGCCGGCCCCGCGGGCATGGCTGCCGCGCAGCAACTGGCTCGCGCTGGTCATGATGTGACGCTGTTCGAAAAGAACGACCGCATCGGCGGCCTGCTGCGCTACGGCATCCCCGACTTCAAGATGGAGAAGTCGCACATCGATCGCCGCGCCGAGCAGCTTGAAGCCGAAGGCGTGAAGATCCGCACCAGCGTGTTTGTCGGCGCCGCCAAGGACGGTCTGGGCAAGGGCTCCAAGGTCACCAACTGGGCCAAGGAAACCGTCACGCCCGAAGAACTGCAGAAGGAATTCGACGCCGTGCTGCTGACCGGCGGCGCGGAGCAGTCGCGTGATCTGCCGGTGCCGGGGCGTGACCTAGACGGCATCCATTTCGCGATGGAATTCCTGCCGCAGCAAAACAAGATCAACGCGGGCGACAAGCTCAAGGGCCAGATCCGTGCCGACGGCAAGCACGTCATCGTGATCGGCGGCGGCGATACCGGCTCCGACTGCGTGGGCACGTCGAACCGCCATGGCGCCGTCAGCATCACGCAGTTCGAGCTGATGCCCGTGCCCCCCGAGCAGGAGAACAAGCCGCTCGTGTGGCCTTACTGGCCGACCAAGCTGCGCACGTCATCGAGCCACGAGGAAGGTTGCGAGCGCGAGTTCGCCATCGCCACGAAAGAGTTCATCGGTGAGAAGGGCAAGATCACCGCGCTCAAGACCGTGCGCATCGAAATGAAGGACGGCAGGATCACCGAAGTGCCCGGCACGGAGCAAGTGCTCAAGGCCGATCTGGTGCTGCTCGCCATGGGTTTTGTGAGCCCGGTCGCTGCGGTGCTGGAAGCCTTTGGTGTGGAAAAAGACGCGCGCGGCAACGCTCGCGCCAGCACCGATTTCATGGGCGGCTACGCGACCAGCGTGGACAAGGTGTTCGCTGCCGGTGACATGCGCCGTGGCCAGTCGCTGGTGGTCTGGGCCATCCGCGAAGGCCGCCAGGCTGCGCGTGCCGTGGACGAGTTTCTGATGGGGACGAGCGAGCTGCCGCGCTGAGCCTAAAAGCGTGTTGACGATCTCCACGCGGTCTTGCAGGCGCGGCCTCGGGCGGTCTGCTGCGTTGCAAATCCTCGCAATAGCCTGAGCTATTGCTGCGGTTTGCGCCTTGCAGCCCATCCCGATCCGCATCCTGCAAACCTCGCGATGAGATCGTCAACACGCTCTAATCCGATTCGGCTGAAAAGCAAAAAGGATGGAGTGCCGAGAGGGCGCTCCATCCTTTTTTGCTTGCGGCCGTCCGGGAGGCGTTATTCGCCGCCAAACATTTCGTCGAGCTTCTGATGCTTGTCGATGCCGACGATCTTCACGAAGTCCGTGTAGTTCATCATCTTCGATGCATCGGCCTGGGTGGAGCCCGACTGCTTGAGCTGCTGCAGCACATCCAGCGAGGTCTTCGCGGCTGCAAACAGCGTGGTCACCGCATACAGCACCACGGAAAAGCCCATCTCACGCAATTGCGGGGCGGACAGCGCCGTGGTCTCATTGCCTTCAACGATGGAGATCACCTTGCGACCGTCGAGGCGCCTGGCGATCTGCTCGACCTGCGCGATGGTCTTCACGCCATCAACGAACGCGAGGTCCACGCCCGCATCCTGATACGCCTTGGCGCGGTCGATGGCGGCATCGATGCCGTCCACGCCAAGCGCGTCGGTGCGGCCGATGATCTGCAGCGGGTGCTTGCCGCGCACCTGAACCGCGCATTTCAGGCGCTTGACGCTTTCACCGACGCTCAGCAGACGGATGCCCGCCATCTGACCGCAGCGCTTGGGAGCGACCTGGTCTTCGAGGTGGATCGCGGCGACGCCCGAGTGGGCGTATTCCACCACCGTGCGCTCGATGTTGCTGATGCCTCCGTAGCCCGCATCGGCGTCGGCAATGATCGGGATGCCCGTCACGCGCACCATGTTGCGGGCCTGCGTGAGCATTTCGGTCTGCGTCATCAGGCCGATGTCGGGCACGCCCAGTGTGCTGGCCGTCGCGCCGAAGCCGGTCATGTAGATGGCGTTGAAGCCCGCGTGCTCGACGAGGCGGGCGGTCAGCACGTCAGGCGCGCCGGGCGCCTGCAGCATCTCGCCGCGCGTCAGCATGTCCTGCATGCGCTGCGCCTGGGATGTCATGTCCACGGTCATGCCTTCACTTGTTCACGTCGAGCTTGGCGAGAATGCCCTTGAACATTTCGCGGTCGCCGAGGATCTGCTTGAGGAACACGTCGCCTTCGCCATACGAGTAACCGAGGTTGGTCTTCTCCAGCGTTTCACGGAAGCTCGCTTCGTTGCCCGCCTTGCGCGCCATGTCCTTGAGCGTCTTCACGACGGCGTCCGGCGTGCCCTTGGGGGCGACCAGACCTCGCCACGCGCCCACCGTCAGATCGATGCCGCGTTCCTTGAAGGTCGGGGTCTGCGCGAACACGCCGGGCATGCGCTGATCGGCCATCACCGCCAGCATGCGCAGCTTGCCTGCCGCCACGTGCTGCGCAACTTCACCGGGGCTCACGGTGACGGCATCCACGTGTCCACCGAGCAGGCTCAGCACTGCGGGGTTGCCGCCCTGGTAGGGCACGTGGTTGAAGCTGGTCTTGGTCTTTTCTTCCAGCGCGAGTGCGGCCACGTGCCATGCATCGCCGATGCCGGCGTTGCCCACCTGCAGCTTGCCGGGGTTCTTGCGGGCTTCGGCGAGGAAGTCCTCGATGGTTTTCCAGGGCGAGTCCGCACGCACGGTGATGGCGGACGGATCATTGTTCAGGCGCGCGATGTAGATGTAGTCCTCGACGGTCACCTTGGTCAGGTTGAGCGCGGGAAGAATCGCCAGATTCACGGTGATGATGCCGAGCTTGTAGCCATCAGGTTTGGCGTTGGCGACTTCGGTGAAGCCGATCGAGCTGGCCGCGCCGGGGCGGTTCACCACGACGATGGGTTGCGGGAAATGCTTGCGCGCGGCTTCGGTGAACGCGCGTGCCATGTTGTCGGTGCCACCGCCTGCAGCTGCGGATGCGATCAGTTCGACGGGCTTGGTCGGGTAGTCGGCCGCCTGTGCGGACAGGGAGCAAAGTGCCAGCGTGGCTGCAACGGTGAGGGAGGAGAAGATCGAGTGGTGAGTGCGCATGTCGCAGGAGCTTTGAACAAAAAGACAAAGCCTCGATTGACGCATGACGCGCGCCCCGTGCCAATGGGGAAATCCATAGGGATTGTTGAACAATACCGTGGTCTGGATCGTGTAATGAGCACGCAAACGAAAACGCGCTGCAACCGTGAGATTGCAGCGCGTCGCTGTTTTGGTGGGCCCTGAGTGATTCGAACACTCGACCAACGGATTAAGAGTCCGCTGCTCTACCAACTGAGCTAAGAGCCCTTGGGTGATCAGTCTGTCGCAAGGACAATGTCTGAAAACCGAAGCCTTGAATTATACATCGAAACTGAAGGTCTGCAGAAAAAGCAGAAATTCAACCGACCATCAAGGGTTTTTCGGTGATGCGGGAACGCGTGTCCTGAAGACAAAACCCGCTGCAACCGTGAAGTTGCAGCGGGTTTGCTTATCTTGGTGGGCCCTGAGTGATTCGAACACTCGACCAACGGATTAAGAGTCCGCTGCTCTACCAACTGAGCTAAGAGCCCTTAGCGTTCAGCAATTTGCCGAAGCCGCTATTATGCACCAAATTGTGAGCGGTCTTGGAAAAAATGAAAATTTTCCGGGAAATTTCGCATCGGCATCACAGGTTTCCTGTCCGCCGATGCGTCGCTCACGTTCATTACATCAGCAGATGTTCACCGGCGTTGTCGCCGCCGAGGATCACGTAGTTCACCTTGCGGATGTCCATGAGCTTCTTGCCGCCGGAGTAGCTGATGGACGACTGCACGTCCTGCTCCATTTCGATGAGCGTGTTGGCGAGCTTGCCCTTGACGGGCTCCAGAATGCGCTTGCCTTCGACGTGCTTGTATTCGCCCTTGTTGAAGTCGCTGGCCGAGCCGTAGTATTCCTTGAACAGCTGGCCGTCCACTTCCACCGTGTTGCCGGGCGACTCTTCGTGGCCCGCGAACAGCGAACCGATCATCACCATGCTCGCGCCGAAGCGGATGCTCTTGGCGATGTCGCCGTGGCTGCGGATGCCGCCGTCGGCGATGATGGGCTTGGTGGCCACGCGCGCGCACCACTTGAGCGCCGACAGCTGCCAGCCGCCCGTGCCGAAGCCGGTCTTGAGCTTGGTGATGCAGACCTTGCCGGGGCCGATGCCGACCTTGGTGGCGTCAGCGCCCCAGTTCTCCAGATCGATCACGGCTTCGGGCGTGCCGACGTTGCCGGCGATCACGAAGGCCTTGGGCAGCTTGGCCTTGAGGTAGCTGATCATGTTCTTCACGCTGTCGGCGTGGCCGTGCGCGATGTCGATGGTGATGTATTCGGGGCAGAGACCCTGGGCGACGAATTCGTCGACCGTGTCGTAGTCAGGCTTTTTCACACCGAGCGAGATCGACGCGAACGTGCCCTTGGCGTGCATGTCCTTCACGAACTGGACGTTGTCCAGATCGAAGCGGTGCATCACGTAGAAATAACCGTTCTGTGCCAGCCATGTGCAGATGTTTTCATCCACCACGGTTTTCATGTTGGCGGGGACGGCGGGCAGGCGGAAGGTGCGCTCGCCGAGCTGCACGCTGGTGTCGCACTCCGAGCGGCTTTCCACGCGGCACTTGCGGGGCAACAGCAGGATGTTGTCGTAGTCGAAGATTTCCATGAGTTCCAAGCTCCTAACAGTTCATTGCAGAAAGGGCGCTTGGTCCGGCAACCGGTTTTCATGCCGCGCGAAAACAATGTTTCGGGCACAAAAAACCGGGCCAAGAAATCTTGGGCCCGGTGATTGATTCTAGATGGATTCCCGCGACTTTGAAATGTCGCACAAGCTCGTGTGGCTATTGCCTGCCGATAAAGCCCGCCAAAGACGTGACTCCCATCGGGCTTTCTACAATGGAGGGATGGTTTCACAAGACATGTTTTCCGCGCGTCCGGCGGGTCTTTTCGGCGATGCGCAAAGCCCTGCAGCGAGTGCAACATCTCCGCTGTTGCAGGGGCTCAACGACGAGCAGCTCGCCGCCGTCACCTTGCCTGCGGGCCACGCACTGATTCTGGCGGGTGCGGGCTCCGGCAAGACGCGCGTGCTCACCACGCGCATCGCCTGGCTGCTGCAGAACGGCTACGCGACGCCGGGCGGCATTCTGGCCGTGACTTTCACCAACAAGGCCGCCAAGGAAATGATCGCGCGCCTCACCGCGATGCTTCCGGTGAAAGTGCGCGGCATGTGGATCGGCACCTTCCACGGCCTGTGCAACCGGCTGCTGCGCGCGCACCACAAGCTCGCGGGTCTGCCGCAGAGCTTCCAGATTCTTGACACGCAGGACCAGCTCTCGGCCATCAAGCGGCTGTGCAAGCAGTTCAATGTGGACGAGGAGCGTTTTCCGCCCAAGCAGCTGGCCTACTACATCGCCAACTGCAAGGAAGAGGGCATGCGCCCCGGCGACGTGCCCACGCATGACGCGGACAGCCGCAAGAAGGTCGAGCTCTACCAGCTCTACGAAGACCAGTGCCAGCGCGAGGGCGTGGTGGATTTCGGCGAGCTGATGCTGCGCTCGTTCGAGCTGCTGCGCGACAACGATCCCGTGCGCGAGCATTACCAGCGCCGCTTCCAGCACATTCTGGTGGATGAGTTCCAGGACACGAACCGTCTGCAGTACGCCTGGCTCAAGCAGATCGCCGGCGACATGGTGGGCGGCGCGATGCGCGCCAGCGGCAGCGTGATCGCCGTGGGGGACGACGACCAGAGCATCTACGCGTTTCGCGGCGCGCGCGTCGGCAACATGGCCGATTTCGTGCGCGAGTTCGACGTCAAGCACCAGATCAAGCTGGAGCAGAACTACCGCTCCTACAGCAACATTCTCGACTCGGCCAACGAGCTCATTTCGCACAACAGCCGACGTCTGGGCAAGAACCTGCGCACCACGCAGGGACCGGGCGAACCCGTGCGGGTGTTCGAGGCCAACAGCGATCTGGCCGAAGCGCAATGGATGGTCGACGAGATCAAGCAGCTCGTGAAGAACGATGGCCACGAGCGCCGCGAGATCGCGATTCTCTACCGCAGCAACGCGCAGAGCCGGGTGATCGAATCGGCGCTCTTCAACGCCTCGGTGCCGTACCGCGTGTATGGCGGCCTGCGCTTTTTCGAGCGCGCGGAAATCAAGCATGCGCTGGCCTATTTGCGCCTGCTCGAAAACCCGAACGACGACAACAGCTTTCTGCGCGTGGTGAATTTCCCGCCGCGCGGCATCGGCGCGCGCTCGATCGAATCGCTGCAGGATGCCGCACGCGCGACTGGCTGTTCGCTGCATGATGCGGTGAGCGCCGTGTCTGGCAAGGCGGGCGCGAATCTCGGCGCTTTCGTGGCGATGCTGGATGTGCTGCGCGAGCAGACGCACGGCATGAATCTGCGCGGCATCATCACGCAGATGCTCGAGTCCAGCGGCCTGGTCGAGCACTACCGCAACGAAAAGGAAGGCGCGGATCGCATCGAGAATCTGGAGGAACTGATCAACGCGGCGGAGAGCTTCGTCACGCAGGAGGGCTTTGGCCGCGATGCGGTCGCGCTGCCGCTCGACGAGTTGGGGCAGCCGCTCACGCAAAGTCCGGCAAGCCAGGGCATCGATCCCGATCTGCCGCGCATCGACGAGCCGCTTGCTGGCAGCACGCCGGGTGTGGTGGATGCGGATACCGGCGAAACGCTGTCTCCGTTGGCCGCTTTCCTCACCCACGCGGCGCTCGAGGCGGGCGACAACCAGGCGCAGGCCGGCCAGGACGCCGTGCAGCTCATGACCGTGCACGCCAGCAAGGGGCTGGAGTTCGACTGCGTGTTCATCGGCGGCATGGAGGAAGGCCTGTTCCCCCACGAGAATTCGATGAGCGACCGCGATGGTCTCGAGGAAGAACGCCGCCTCATGTACGTGGCCATCACGCGCGCCCGCAAGCGCCTCTACCTGAGCCATTCGCAGACGCGGATGCTGCATGGACAGACGCGCTATCACATCAAGAGCCGCTTCTTCGACGAATTGCCCGAGGGCGCGCTCAAGTGGCTCACGCCCAAGCAGCAGGGCTTTGGAACCTACAACCCTGATGCCGCCTACGGCAACCGGGTCGCGGGTCGCGGAGGCTATGGTGGTGGCTACGGCGCAGGCAAATCAGAAACCTTTGCCAGCCCGCCCGTACCCGTGCAGAAGGCCAAGCCATCACACGGCCTGAGCGCAGGAACGGCGGTGTTTCACAACAAGTTCGGCGAAGGCAAGGTGCTCGCCATCGAAGGCACGGGCGACGATGCGCGCGCGCAGGTGAACTTCCCGCGCCATGGCACGAAATGGCTGGCGCTGTCGGTGGCGAAACTGACGATCGTGGAGTAAGAGGAACCACATGCCACGCTGGCAGCCGTCAGCATGGCATGGGTGGCATCCGCGTGCGTCAACGGCTTGCGGCGCGCTGCTCGAACAAAGGCAGCAGTTTCAAGCGCTGCACCTTTCCTGAAGGACCGCGCGGCAGTTCGTCGACGAAGAGAATGTGCGCGGGTGTCTTGAAACGCCCCAGCACCTCGGCGCTGAAAGCTCGCAGCTCTTCTTCGCTGCATTGCTCGCCCTCTCGAAGCAGGATGGCGACGCCGATGTCCTGACCGTAATGGCGATCAGGGATGCCGACGGCGGCGGCTTCGTGCACGGCGGGGTGCTGCAGCAATGCCTCGTCGATCTCTCGGGGGGCGATGTTCTCACCGCCTTTGATGATCAACTCCTTGATGCGTCCCGTGACGAAAAAGAAGCCGTCCGCATCGCGCTGCCCCAGGTCGCCGGTGCGAAGCCAGCCGTCGGCGGCAAAGCTGGCGCGCGTGGCGTCCTCGTTCTTGTAGTAGCCCTGCATGACATGCGGGCCGCGAATCGCGATTTCGCCGGTTTGACCGTCAGGCGCCGGTTGCAGATCGGCATTGAGCACACATGCTTCGCCGCCCGAAGCGCGGCCCACTGAACCCAGCTTTCGCATCTGTGCATTGAGCGGATTGGAAAACGCCGGTGCGGCAGTTTCGGTCAGGCCCATGGTTTCGATGATGCCTATGCCAAAAATCGATTCGAATGCGCGGTGGTGATCCGGTGCCAGTGCGGCGGACGCCGAGCGTGCAAAGCGGATTCCCTGCGGTCGATGTTCGGGGGCCGGTTCGCCACCTTCGATCAGGTAGGAGACCATCGTTGGCACCACGTTGATCCACGTGCATTGCGTGCGATGGGCCTGGGCCCAAAAGCTTCCGGCCGAGAATCGCGGAGGCAGGGCCAGACTTCCGCCTTCAACGAGAGGAGTCAGCATGGTCACCACGAAGGCATTGATGTGGTACAGCGGCAGAACCGCCAGCACGCGGTCTTGGGCGGTCAACGCATGTTCGCGGCTGATCGACAATGCGTTCGCAGCCAGATTCGACTGGCTGAGTATCACTCCCTTGGGCTGCCCTGTTGTACCGGATGTGTACATGAGCAGCGCCATCGCATTGGGTTGTGGGGCAGGCCAGGACACAGGGTGTCGTTGCGATTCACCGGGCAGCTCGCTGGCGTCGGGGTCGATCACCACCATGGCGATTTCCCGCTGGATATCGCCCAGCATGCTGCGTACTTTGTGCTCCCATTCGGGCGCGACAAAGACGATCCGACAGTCCGAGTGGTCCAGCACGTAGCGCATTTGCTCTGGCTGAGCGACCAGGTTGACGGGGTTCACCGCCAGGCCCGCATGCATGGATCCAAGCAGCAGACGCAATGTTTGCAGGCCATTCGGCATGACCAAGGACACGGTGTCGCCGGGCGCGGCACCCAGTTCCTGCAGCAGTGCGGCGACTTGTCGGCAACCGTGCGCGAGTGCACCGTAGGTGATGCTTCGCGTCGGCTCCTCTGTGCTCACTGCGTAGGTGGCCTGGGGCTGGAGGGCAGCCTGCGCTTCGATCAGCGCATGCACGGTGTGTGTGGGGGCGTTGATGTTCATGGAGTGCAGGTCATTGAGTGTCAGTGGGCGCCATGCGCGGCGAAGAAGGCGCCGAAGATGTCGTTCTCTGTCGGTACGCGCTCCGCGATGGGGCTGGCGATGCGGGTGATGTTGACGTAGTGGCGCCAATTCATGTTGTCGGAGAAGTTGTTCTTTCCCCAGGTGCCGCAGCCCATGGACAAGGAGAACGGCAGGCCGTTGTCGAAATTCCCACCGGTCGCCAGCGCATGCGGCTGATTGACGATCACGCGAGACACGGGCAAGTTCAGACCCAGTTGCATCGCGCGCGCGGCATCGCTGCTGTGCAGGCTGACGGAATGACCGGCGCCTTCGAAGCGGTAGATGCGCTCGACCATGGCCGCTGCGGCTGCAAAATCCGGCACGCGGTACACCGTCAGTACCGGGCTGAGCTTTTCACCGGAGAACGGATGCGCTTCGCCCACGCCGTCTTCGTACACCATCAGAATGCGCGGCTTCTGCTCGGCAATGGCGAGCCAGGCGTCGCGATCCGATGCATCCAGCTCGGCGGCGCGCAGGGCGATTTCAGTCGCTGACTTGCCGATCACTGCGGATGACAGCCGGCCTTCGTTCCACATCAGTCGCTGCAACGTCGCCTTCTGCGTGGGGGAGAGCAGCACCGCGCCGCGTGCCTGCAGTGCGGCGATCATGGCGTCGGCGGCCGCATTGACAACCACCATGCTGTTCTCCGCAGAGCAACTGGTGGCGTTGTCAAAGGTCTTGGAGCGCAGGATGCGGTCCGATGCCGCTTCAGCATCAGCCGTCTCATCGACGATGCTCGCCACATTGCCTGCACCTACGCCAAAAGCTGGCGTGCCACTGGCATAGGCCGCGCGGACGTTGGCCTGCGATCCTGTTGCGACCACCAGATCGCACATGCGCATCAGATCGCCTGTGGATTGCTTGTTGACCGGTGCCGGCAGCAGTTGGACCAGGTCATGCGGCGCGCCTACCTTGTCGAATTGCTGGTGGATGAATTCGATCAGACGCGCTGCGGTGCCCCAGCCTTTGGGCGATGGCGCAACGATCACCGCGTTGCGGCCCTTCAACGCATTGATGATCTTGTTGGCGGGCGTCGCGCCGGGGTTGGTGGATGGCGTCACGGCACACACGACGCCCACGGGGCGTGCGATCTCGATGATTCCTTTTTCGGGATCTTCCGATATCTGGCCGACCGAGCGAACACCTTGCAGATCGCGCAGCAGTCCCTGTGTCTTGCGGTGATTTTTGCGCACCTTGTCCTCGACATTGCCGACACCCGTGTCGGCCACGGCGAGTTCAGCCAGTTCGCGGTTGCGCTTTGGCTCCATGATGGCCCAACCGGCGGCGGCCACCGTCATGTCGACCTGTTCCTGCGAGCTGGTCTCGAATCGGCGCTGCGCAGCGCGCGCACGCGCCACGAGTTCGGCCACCACGTTGTTGTCGTGCGGAAGGGTAGAGGAATTGTTTGCCATGGCTGTGCGTGCTGTGCGTGAGAAATGAAGGAAGGAAAAGTTCGTGGCGAAGGATGTCAATCCGCGCGAATGTGTGCCTCTTTGGCCAGCTTGGCCCAGCGCACCAGTTCACCATCAACCACCTGACCCAGTGCTGCCGGTGTACCGCCGACGCCTTCGCTGCCTTGTGCGAGCAGCTTGTCGCGAATCTCGGGTTCATGCACCACGGTGTTGATCACCTTGTTGATTTTTTCGATGATGGGTTTGGGTGTTTTTGCAGGCGCGAAGATCGCGTACCACGAGTCCACTTCGAAGTCGGCAATGCCTGCCTCCTGCATCGTCGGTACGTTTGGAAAGGACGCACTGCGTTTCTGTGTCGAGACGGCAAGTGCCTTGAGCTTGCCGGATTTGACGAACTGCGCGGCTGCGGGAATGGAGACCCACAGCAGAGGCACCTGACCGCCCATCACGTCGGTCACGGCAGGGCCGCCGCCGCGATAGGGGACGTGCGTCATCTCGGTGCCTGTGCGCAGTTTCAGCAATTCTCCTGCCAGGTGGCCCGGTGAACCATTGCCCACGCTGGCAAAGGAGATGCTGCCGGGCTTGGCTTTCGCCTGCGCCACCAGCTCGGACACGCTGTTGGCCGTGAACTGCGGATTGGCCACCAGAATCTGCGGCAGTGAAGCGACCATGCCGACGGGAACAAAATCCTTGGCGGTGTCAAACGGCAGCTTGGAGTAGATGCTCGGATTGATGGTGTGCGAGGACAGCGTGAACAGCAGTGTGTAGCCATCGGGCTGCGCTTTGGCGGCGACATCGGTGCCGATCGATCCAGCAGCGCCGCCCCGGTTGTCGATCAGCACCTGTTGGCCGAGCAGAGAGGAAAAGCGCTCCTGCACGATGCGCGCAATGACATCGGTTCCACCCCCCGGTGGATAAGGAACGATCATGCGGATGGGCTTGTTGGGATACGTCGCGGCATCTCCGCTTTGAGCCTGCGCGGGTGCAATGGTCGTCAACGCTGCGGCGATCAGGGCCGCTGGCAACAGGGGGATGGACTTGCTCATGGGTCTTGTCTCCTTTTGGAAAGAGTAGGCGTCACCGATTGAAGTCGCATTGCAGACGCTGGCGCATGCCGATAGCCAAGCGTGCTGCTCGCGTCACGCGCGCAGGCCATGACCTGTTCGGCGAGCTCGCGTGCCTGAGTGCGCGTAAAGCGGATCGAGGGCACGCTCATTCCCAGAGCGGCCACCGCTTCCCCTCGCGCGTTGAAGACGGGAACGCCCAGGCCGCATACGCCCAAGCGCCATTCCTCGCGGTTCATTGCATACCCGCGGGCATGTGTGCGCGCGAGTTCGGAGCACAAAACGTCGAAGTCCAGAATGCTGTTGGGCGTGTGGGCCAACAATGTGCCGAGACGCTCGCGCAGTGCCGCTTCATCCGGCCGCATCGCCGCGAGCAGCGCTTTGCCGGACGCGACGCAATACGCTGGCGCGCGACCGCCGATGCGCGAATAGGCGGCTACCGGCAACGGACTGTCGAACTTGTCCAGATAGATGATTTCCGCTCCGTCGAGCGCGGCCAGGTGGATGGTTTCTCCGGTCGCTTCGGCAAGTTGAGACAGATGCGGCCGCAGCAGCGTCGTCATGTCCGAGGCGTCTGCGACCAGGGACCCCAGTTCGAAAAGACGCAGCGTGGGGCGATACGCACTGCTGACGGGGTCCTGCACGGCCCAACCGCAGGCCACGAGCGTCTGCAAGGTGCGGTGGGCGTTGCTGCGTCCAATTCCAAAGGCTTCCGCCACATCGATGACGCGGCAGTCACGCTGCTGACGCACCATCCATTCGATGGTGGCAAGACCTTTTGCAAGCGTTGAGTCCATTGGCTTTTACCTTGAATTCTAAATAATAGAACATGGTTCAAACATTTAGGACAATAGTAGGGAGGCTCTAAATGCCTGTCAATGGGGTTGATCGCGCAAGGTACGTTGGCAAACGATGGATAAGTCGAGCCTGCTGACTGCATCGTCGTCAGCACGGACGGTGAAGAGGAAACAAAAAAAGCGATGCACAAGGCATCGCTTTTGGGTTGGAGGCGTTGACCGGCGAAGGTGCCGGTCAACGGGGCATCAGGCCTTCAGCGAAGGCTGGTTCGGCGTGCCCGTCAGATAGCCAACAGCCGCACCCGACTTGTTCTTGTAGTTGGCGCGCACCAGCGGATCCAGGGTTTCCTTCACCACGCTGTGGATGCTGCCCCAGTCACCTGCGTGCTGGAAGTTGCTCATGATGTAGGTCCAGCCGTTGATCTCGTCCACGGCGTGCAGGCCGGTGGATTCGCCGCCTGCGGGGATCGACATCAGGCGCGTGAGCTGCTTGGTGTCGACGTTGTAGGCCCACAGGAAGTTGTTCACGTGCTGGCTGGAGTCTTCGCCGATGAACAGCGTGCGCATCTTCTCCGAGAACTTGAGGTTGTCGGGGTTGCAGATCTTGTTCGGGTTGCCGGTGTTGCCGAGCGCGTCGGCGGTGATGTCCTCACCGGCCAGCAGCGCCTTGGTGTCCACGGGCATCCACTCGCTGTTGATGGCCGCACCGGAAGTGTCCTTCTGGCCGCCGCGCAGGTTCAGCGCCATCACGACGCCGGCATTCAGCGCCTTGGGGATGGACACGCCGTTGTCAGGCACGTTGGCGGCATTGCCGGCCACCATCGACGACTGGCAGTTCTGCAGCGCGGAGTAGGCGATCTTGTCCTTGGCGTTGACCGTCGTGCCTTCCATCTTGGTGAAGCCCAGGCTGGCGCCCTTGAGCGCAGCATAGCGATGGGTTTCGAGGAAGGCGGCGGCCTTGTCCATGCCCGTGTTGACCTTCACCCACTCGGTCTTGCCGTTGGCGACGATCTTGGTGAAGCTCGTGTCTTCCGGGTCCTTGCTCACCACCGTCATGATGTCGGTCGGCTTGAGCGTGTTGGCCAGCTGCTCGATTTCGGCGCTGGTGGCCGAGCCGAGCTTGATCCATGTGAGCGCGGCGGCACCGGCTGCAGATGGGTCGATGGAGAAGCCCGCACCGACCTTGGCGACGTACAGCGAACCCGAGGACAGGTCCTTTTCCTTGTCGGCCACGAACACGAAGTAGCCACTGTTGGTCGCGTCGTCACCCATCAGCGCGGTGCGCGAATCGGGCATCACTTGCACCAGTTCGTGCGAGATGCGGCCCATGCAGAAGTGCTTCTTGATCGTGGCCGTGCCATCCTTCTGGACGATGACTTCGGGCATGTGGCCGTAGTTGTAGGGGTTGGCCGCTGTCTCGCTGCCGTACAGGTTCTTGGAGTAGGCCTTGAACATCGAGTTCGACGCGACGCTGAACGCGTCGGGCTCGTACTCTTCGCTCGACAGGTGGGTGCCCCAGGGCGAGAGGCTGGCGCCGCAGGTGATCCACAGACCGTGCACCTTCGATGTGTCGACGTTGTGGTACTTCACGAGGCTCAGCTTGCCGGTGTTCTGGTCCTGGTCGAGCGTCAGCACGGCGATGGGCGATGGCAGCTTGCCGTACATGTCGGTCTTGCCGTCCTGCGCCCAGGTGGTGTATTCGAACTGCACCACGGCGAACACGGGCTTGCCCTTCACGCCGTCGACCTTGGCGTCGGCCACGGTCAGCAGCGACGTGCCGTCCGGCGAGTCGGAGAAGTATTGACGTTCGCTGCCGGCGACGGTGGCGTCGGTGATTGGCTTGTTGTTGATGTCCACATAGCCGCCGGCGAGGATCTTGCCGCCCTTGCCGTCGCTGACCATGTCGCCGGTGATGAAGAACGGCTGGTAGGCGAGGTTGTAGCTCTGGCTGCTGTCGTCGTCGAACAGCACCTTCATGGCCGAGCCGACGGTCGTCGTGGCCATGGCTGCGGGCGTGGCCAGCGTGGGCGCGGCCATGCCGGTGAAGCTCACCGATTTGAAGCTCGCATTGCCGCCACCGCCACCGCCGCATGCGGTGAGAAGGGCTGCGGACGCGCCTGCGCCCAGCGGCAGCATGGGGATGCCAGCGAGCATTTTCAGGGTTTTGCGACGGGAGAGCAGTGGGGATTGAGACATCGTGCTTTTCGTTGGATGGGTGAAACCGCTGTGCCGCGTTCAAGGAGTTGAACGCCGCGCAAACGCAAACGAGAAGCAAGGGGTGGATGGCTGGGCAGCGCGACGACTCCCTCGCTCTCTCTGGCACGGATCCTAGAAAGCGAGAGTGACAGCGGTTTGACGCTTGTGTGACGTTTTCGTGTCAACAGCCTGTGGCGCAGGGCATGAAATGGGCGGGTCCCCCTCCCGCGAAGCAAGAGAGGGGGAAGGCGCGAAGTGGCTCGGGGGGGATCGCTTTCAGCGTCGCGACGAGATCACGATGCCCGCGACGATCAGTGCGAAGGCGATGGCGTGATAGAGATGCGGAGCCTCGCCGAGCAGCGCGAGCGACAGCACGGCAGCGAACAGGGGCGTGAGATTGATGAAGAAGCCCGCGACCACCGGTCCCGCGCGCTGTACGCCGAGGCCCCAGCAGCGATACGCCATGATGGCCGGGCCGATGCAGATGAAGGCCATGGCAGCGGCGAGCTTCCAGCTCCAGAGAATCTCGTGCGTGCCCAGGGACCATTCAACGCCCGCAAAGGCGCCCGACCAGCCGAGGCCGAACAGCATCTGCGCGATGAGGAACATGGCCCAGTCGCTGCGGATGCTCGCGGGCTCGCTGGTGCGCACCAGCAGCCAGCTGTAGAGCGACCACGAGATCACGGCGAGCAGCATGTAGACGTCGCCGATCACCAGCTTCAGCGAGAGCAGCTGGTGGATGTCGCCTCGGCAGAGCACGAGCACCACGCCGACGATGGACAGCACCGCGCCCACGATCTGCGCGCGCCGCGCGGGCACACCGAAGAACACCGCGCCGATGAACAGCATGAACACCGGCGTGCTCGCTCCGACGAGCGTGACGTTGAGCGGCGTCGACGTGCCGAGCGCCAGATACTGCAACGCGTTGTAGCAGCCCACGCCCAGGAGGCCGAGCAGGCAGTAGCGCTTCCAGTGCGGCCACATCGTACTCGAGGGGCGCAGCGCCTGCCACGCGAAGGGCAGCAGGATCACGAAGGCCAGCGCCCAGCGCAGGAAGTTCAGTGTGGCGGGTGGAATGAGGTCATGGACCAGTTTGCCTGTGACCGCGTTGCCAGCCCACAGGAGCGGCGCGATCGTCAGCATGGCGATGGTGCCGGGTGCTATTTTTTGAGACATGAGAGGGCGATTGTAGGTAGCGGCCGGGAGGCGTGCATTCCGGACCGTGGGAGGGCCGACGCGCGCGCGGGTGTTTGAATCGTGGCAGGATGCTGACTCGGGATTTTTTCATCCGACCACACAACGACACAGGAGATCCAAAGCCATGAGCCTCGCCGTACAGATCCGCCAGCATGGCGGCCCCGAAGAGCTGCAACTCGTTGACGTGCAAGTGGGCGATCCGGGACCCGGAGAGATCCGCATCCGCCACAAGGCCATTGGCCTGAACTTCATCGACGTGTACCACCGCACGGGGCTGTATCCGCTCAAGATGCCGGCGGGCATCGGCATGGAAGCCTCCGGCGTGATCGAGGCGGTGGGCGAGGGCGTCACGCACCTGCAGGTGGGCGACCGCGCGGCCTACGCGGGTCAGCCGCCCGGCAGTTACTGCGAGGCACGCGTGATGCCCGCCATGAACGTCTGCAAGCTGCCCGACGCGATCAGCTTCGAGACCGGCGCGGCGATGATGCTCAAGGGCCTGACCGCGCAGTATCTGCTCAAGAAGGCGCGTCCGGTAGAAGGTCTCGACAAGGGCGACTTCGTGCTGTTCCACGCGGCTGCCGGGGGCGTGGGCCTGATCGCCTGCCAGTGGGCGAAGGCGCTTGGCCTGCAGCTCATCGGCACGGCGGGCTCGGACGCCAAAACCCAGCTCGCGCTCGCCAATGGCGCGGCGCATGCCATCAACTACAACACCGAGGATTTCGCTGCGCGCGTGAAGGAGATCACCGGCGGCAAGGGCGTGAAGGTGGTGTACGACTCGGTGGGCAAGGACACCTGGGACAAGTCGCTTGAATGTCTGCGTCCGTTCGGCCTGATGGCGAGCTTTGGCAACGCCTCCGGTCCGGTGCCGCCGTTCGCTCCGGCGATTCTGGGCAAGTACGGATCGATCTACGTGACCCGTCAGACGCTGTTCACCCACATCAGCAACCGCGCTGCCACCCAGGCCATGGCTGATGATCTGTTCGCCGTGGTGGCGAGCGGCGAGGTGAAGATCCACATCGAGCAGCGCTACCCGCTCAAGGACGTGCAGCAGGCGCATCGCGATCTGGAAGCGCGCAAGACGACCGGGTCGACCATTCTCACGCTGGATTGAGGGCGGGTGGCGGTCATGCTGGCAAGCGAGGCAAGCATCGGAACGCCCGCGCCCGCGCCCGCGTGGCTGGCGACGGCGCGCGCCCATGCGCAGCGCGCACCGCTGGCAGCGCGCGATGCGCTGATGGTGCAAGGTCATGTGGTGGGCTCGGTGGAGTCCGTCGTGCTCGAGCAGATCGTGCAGCGCGGCCTCATCGATCCGGTGTTCGGGGCGCTGCAGCGGGCCGATGACGGCTGGCATCTGCGCTCGATTCAGGGCGACCCCACCGAGGCCATGAACCTGCTGGCCGCAGCGCTGCGGCGAACCGGCATGTGCGGCCCGTGGCGCAACGAGCAGCTGCTCGTGCTCGATCCGAGCGGCGAGCGTGTCGGCACGGTGGAGCGCGGCGCGGTGCGTCCGTTGGGCATCGCGACCTGCGCCGTGCACCTGATCGGCACAGCGCCCGATGGCCGCATGTGGGTGCAGCAGCGCGCGTTCAACAAGGCCAACAACCCCGGCATGTGGGACACGCTGATGGGCGGCATGGTTTCGGCCGCCGACTCGCTCAGGCAAGCGCTCGAGCGCGAGACCTGGGAGGAGGCGGGCCTGCGCATGGCCGATCTGCGCGATCTGCGGCATGGCGGCCATGTCGATTTCGCGCAGCCGGCGGAAGAGGAAAACAACGCGGGCTACATGCGCGAGCGCATCGACTGGTTTGCCGCCACCGTGCCCACCGGGATCGAGCCCGCGAACCAGGACGGCGAGGTCGAGCGCTTCGAGCTGTGGACCACGGACGTGGTGCACGAGCATCTCGCGCGCGGCGCATTCACGCCCGAGGCGGCGCTGCTGCTGGCCGACTATTTCGGCTGGTGACCGGGCTGCCTTTTGTGCTTCTTGACGGTGCCGCCGTGCACCGGCTTGGCGGATGGCGAGGGGCTGGACGCCGCCAGCTTGGAGGCCTGCTCGCGCACCAGTTGCCAGGCCGTCTGCGCGAGTGGCGAGAGCGCGCGATTGCGGCGCTGCACCAGCATCACCTGACGGTCCATGCGCGGGGTGAGCGGGCGCATGCAGAGGGCGGAATCGTCTGCAAAACCCTGTGGCGGCAGCGCCATTCTGGGAATCACCGCGACGCCGAGACCCGCTTCAAGCATGCGAAAGATCGTCGTGCTGTGGCCCACCTCTTGCGCGATCGTGCAATGCACGCCGAGTCTGGCAAGCACCTCGTCGATCAGGCGGCGGCTGCCCGACGCGTGATCCAGCAGCACCAGTGATTCACCATTCAGGTCCGTCCAGCGCACCTGCTGTCGGTCCGCGAGCCGATGATCCCTGGGGCATGCCAGCAGAAACGGCTCGCTGAGGATCGTCTCGCAGGTCAGCGCCTCGCGCTCCTCGGGATCGATCACCACGCCGAAATCCACCTCGCCCGACAGCACGCTCGCCAGCGTCGCGTTCTGCACCCGGTCGAGCAGCATCAGCTCCATGCCCGGATGCAGTTCGTGGCACAGCGCGATGCATTCGGGCATGAGATTGGCCGAAAGCGTCGGGCTGCTCGCCACGCGCACCCGGCCCCGGCGTCCGGTCGCCATGCCGGCGACGTCGAGCAGAGTGGAGTCCAGATCGTCGAGCACGCGCGGCAGCCGCGTGGCCAGGCTGTGGCCCGCATCGGTCAGCTCGACCTCGCGCGTCGTGCGGTTCACCAGCTGCAGACCCAGCTGCGCCTCCAGCTCGGTGATGCTGCGGCTTACGGCCGGTTGAGTGAGCCCGATGAGATCGCCGGTGCGGCTGAAATTGCGCGTCTCGGCCACCGAGAGAAACACCTGCAGCTGTCGCAAGGTCACATTCATGATTTCAACTCATGAAATTATCAGATAAATCGATTTTACTTTGTGCCCGCACTGCGGTCCAATCCGCAGCAGTACTCATCCAACCCACACAGACCCCTCGTGGTCAGGTTCCCGTCATGGCTCGCTCCCGCTTCCTTCCCGACAACTTCACGCTGATGCTCATCACCACGGTGGCATTGGCGAGCTTCGCGCCCGTCTCCGGACAGGTGGCCCATTTCTTTGAGGGCGTCACCACGGCAGCCGTCGCGCTGCTGTTCTTCCTGCACGGAGCCAAACTCTCGCGCGAGGCGATTCTTGCGGGCATCGGCCACTGGCGGCTGCACCTGCTGGTGTTCGCCACCACCTTCATCCTGTTTCCCATCGTCGGCGTGGGGCTGCGCCCGGTCCTCGAACCGCTGGTCACGCCACAGCTCTACACTGGCGTGCTGTACCTCTGCGTGCTGCCCGCCACCGTGCAATCGGCGATCGCCTTCACCGCCATGGCCCGCGGCAACATGCCCGCCGCGATCTGCAGCGCGTCGGCCTCGACGCTGCTCGGCATCGTCGTCACCCCGCTGCTCGTGAAGATCGTCCTGCCGCAGGCCGGCGAGGCGCACCACGATGCGCTCGACAGCATCGGCAAGATCATGCTGCAACTGTTGCTGCCCTTCATCGCCGGCCACCTGCTGCGCCCCTGGATCGGAGACTTCGTGAAGAAGCACGCCAAGGTGCTGAAGGTCGTCGACCAAGGCTCCATCCTGCTCGTGGTCTTCACCGCATTCAGCGCGGCCGTGGTCGCGGGCATCTGGCGCCAGCTCCCCTTGACCGCACTGCTCGGACTGCTCCTGGTGAGCGCGATCATTCTGGCCATCGTGCTGCTGTTCACCACGTTCATCTCGCGCAAGCTCGGTTTTGACAAGGAAGACGAAATCACGATCGTCTTCTGCGGCTCCAAGAAGAGCCTGATCAGCGGCGTTCCGATGGCGAAGGTGATCTTTCCTTCTGCGGATGCGGGCCTGATCGTGTTGCCGTTGATGATCTTTCATCAACTCCAGTTGATGGTGTGTGCGGTGTTGGCGCAGCGGTATGCGCGGCGGCCTGAGGAGGCTGAGTCCTCTGCGCAGGCTGCTGGAGTGGCGCCTGTTGCCAAGGGGTGACTTTGGTTTGTTCGTTCGTTTGTTTGTTTTTTTGAGGGCGGAGGCCGGGAGTTCCGCCCGGCGGCGGAGTCACTTTTTGCTTGCGCGCAAAAAGTAACCCAAAACGCGCTTTTCAATACCCGCGGCAGAACTCGCTTTGCGCTGCGCGCGCCGCTCGGGCAACCGCCGCGAGCTAGTGCTTAACCAAGAGGTGTGTTCGGCACATCGCTGCGCTCGTGCCGAACATCTCGCGACTTCGCGAGATGCTGGGGCATCAGCGCTGCGGGATTGTTGATTTGCTTGCGGGATCAGCGTCACTCAAAAGAGCAGTGGGCGTCTGCCCCTCAACCCAACTTTGCAAGCACCCCGGCACGAGCGAAGCAACGTGCCGCAAACACCTCTTCTAGACTGATTTCCGGCGGTTGTCCGAGCGGCGCGCGCAGCGCAAAGCGAGTTCCGCCGGAGGACTTCAAAGCGCGCTTTTGGTGACTTTTCGCGCGCAAGCGACAAGTTACTCGCCCGCCGGGGCGAGACCCGGCCTTCGCCCTCAACGCCACAGCAGAAGCACAAACACAAACACAAACACAAGCAATAGAGGAACAGCCCCCTCAAGCATTGCTGTGCTCAACGCCAGCCCCCCCACCCGCCGCATGCGACGCGCCACTCGGTGCAGCATTGGCAGCCGCCTCGTTGATCGCCTTCACCCGGCTGGGAACCAATTCCCCGGCCGACTCCAGAATCGGATAGGCAATCGAGCAGATCAGCGAATTGATCCGCTTGAGATCGCTGATCAGATCGATGTGCAGCGAGCTCGTCTCGATGCTCTGCATGGTGTTTTCGGACAACCTGGCCAGATGGGTCGTGGAGTACGTGCGCTCCAGATCCCGGAAGCGCACCTTCTCTTCGAGCAGCCGCTTGGCGTCGCGCACGTTGCCGTTCAGGAACACGCTCATGCCGAGCCGCAGGTTGCTGACCAGGCGGCCGTGCAGTTCGGTGATTTCGGCCATGCCGGCTTCGGAGAACTTGCGGCCCTTCTTGATCTTCTTGTCTTCGATGTCGATGATCACGCGCTCGATGATGTCGCCGATCTGCTCCATGTTGATGGTGAAGCTGATGATGTCGGCCCAGCGCTTGCTTTCCTCTTCGCCGAGGGCCTCGCGCGAGATCTTGGTGAGGTAGTACTTGATGGCGGAGTAGAGCTGGTCAACTTCATCGTCCATCTTGCGGATGCGCTCGGCCTGCTGTTCGTCGTTCTTTTGGATCACGTCGAGCATGCCGGTGAGCATGGTCTCCACCACGTCGGCCTGATAGAGGGCCTCGCGGGCGGCGCAGGAGATGGCCAGAGATGGGGTGGAGAGCGCGGACGGGTCGAGGTGATGCGGGCGGCGCGGCTTGTCTTCCACGGGCTTGGGCATCAACTTGGTCATGAGCTCGGCGACCCACTGGGTGAAGCCGATGAAGCCGACGCTGATGATGATGTTGTAGGCCAGATGGAACAGCACGACGCTCTGCGCGGCATTGGGGAGCAGCGGCTGCACGTACTTCATCCATGCGCCGATGAAGGGCGTCATGATGATCACGCCGAGCACCTTGAAGACCATGTTGCCGACGGTGACCTGGCGCACTTCGACGGCGGATTTGGCGGTGGTCATCACGGCCAGCAGGCCACTGCCGAGGTTGGCGCCGAGCACGAGTCCGAGGGCCACGTCGAGCGGCACCACGTTCGATGCCGCCATGGCCGAGATCAGCAGCACGATGGCCAGGCTGGAATAGGCCACCACGGCCAGCACGCAGCCCATCACCAGTTCCATGAAGATGTCGCTGCTGATGGAGTTCAGCATGGCCTTGATGATGGGAGACGCGAGCATCGGCTCGCTGGCCTGCACCACCATCTCGAGCGCGAGCAGCATCAGGCCGAGGCCGATGAGCACCCGGCCGACGCGGCCGGCGGTGCTGGCCTGGCGGGTGACGAACAGGATCACGCCGACCAGAATGAACACGGGCGAGAGCCAGGACAGATCGACGGAAAACAGCACCGACATGAGCGCGGTGCCGACATCCGCGCCCCGCATCACGGCGAGCGCGGCCGGCAGGGCGATGAGGCCCTGTCCGACGAAGGACGAGGTCATCAGCGACGTGGCGGTGCTCGACTGCACCAGCGCGGTGACGCCCATGCCGGAGAGCGCAGCCGTGAACCGGTTGCCCATGCTGCGGGCAAGAAGGGATCGGAGATTGGCCCCGAAGACGCGCAGCACGCCGGTTCGTACCAGGTGGCTTCCCCACACGAGTAACGCGATGGCGGCTAAGAGATTCAACAAATGCTTCACTGTCGCTCAAGTCTACATGTATGTGACAGTTGTGTGTCGCTGCGTGGATTTAGGGCTGTCCGCAGTTGATTTTTGCGTGGTTAAGCGTATGGAGGCCGAAGTGGGAGCTTGCTCAGGCCTCCGTGGAATCCTCGTTCAAAGCACGCAAGGATGCTTTTGGGAAGTGAGAGCACACCTACAATCAAACGTCGTCACGGAGCCCGTTGACGCTGCCGCGACCAGCGGTGGACACCGGGGCTGTGGCAGCGCAAATTCAGCATTTTTGGAGACACTTCATGACCCAGAGCGACCGCAAGTCCTCTCGCAAGCACAAGGCCATCCAGCGCGCGGCGCTGGCGGCGTTCACCACCCTGGCTCTGGCGGCTGGCGCACAGGCGCAGCAAGCGCCGCAGGCCGCGTTGGCCGCCATCCAGAGCGCGCAGGCACAGACGCTGCACGCGCAGATCGACCAGCGTGCCAAGGCCATCGAGCAGCAGCTCATCGCATGGCGCCGCGACATTCATCAGCACCCCGAACTCGGCAATCTTGAAACGCGCACGGCGGCGCTGGTCGCGGAGCACCTGCGCAAGCTCGGCATGGAGGTGAAGACCGGCGTGGCCGTGACCGGCGTGGTCGGCCTGCTCAAGGGCGGCAAGCCCGGCCCGGTGGTGGCGCTGCGTGCCGACATGGATGCGCTGCCGGTGAAGGAGCAGAACGAACTGCCGTTCGCATCGAAGGCCAAGAGCCAGTACCTCGGCAAGGAAGTGGACGTGATGCACGCCTGCGGCCACGACACCCACGTCGCCATGCTGATGGCGACCGCCGAAGTGCTGGCCGGCATGAAGGCGCAGTTGCCCGGCAGCGTGAAGTTCATCTTCCAGCCCGCCGAGGAATCTCCCGCGACCTTCGAGCCCGACGGCGAGAAGATCTGGGGCGCCAAGCAGATGGTCAAGGAAGGCGTGATGCAGAACCCCAAGGTCGACGCGGTTTTCGGCCTGCATGTCTCGAGCGCCTATCCCGCCGGCTACATCGCGTGGCGTCCGGGCCCGGCCATGTCGTCGGCGGACCAGTTCTGGATCGACGTGACCGGCAAGCAGACGCACGGCGCACGTCCGTGGTCAGGCGTCGATCCGATCGTCGCGAGCGCGCAGATCATCACCGGCATCCAGACCATCATCAGCCGCCAGGCCAACATCGGCATGGAGCCCGCCGTGGTCACCGTGGGTGCGATCAACGGCGGCAACCGCATGAACATCATTCCCGACAAGGTGTCGATGATCGGCACCATCCGCACGTATGACGAGGGCATGAAGAAGGACATCCACAAGCGCCTGGCCACCACGGCCGAGCACATCGCTGAAAGCTCGGGCGCCAAGGCCAAGGTGCGGGTCGTCGAACTCTACAACGCGGTGGTCAACCCCGCCGACCTCGTCGCGCAGATGGGCCCCACGCTGGAGCGCGTCGCCGGCAAGGGCAACTACGGCGTGCAGCCCAAGTCCGCGGCCTCGGAAGACTTCTCGTTCTACCAGCAGGAAGCGCCGGGCATGTTCTTCTACCTCGGCGTCACGCCCAAGGACAAGGACCCCAACACCGCGCCCAACAACCACTCCCCGCTGTTCTTCGCGGACGAGTCGTCGATGATCTACGGCGTGCGTGCGCTGTCGAACATGGCGGTGGACTACATGCTGGCGGCGCAGAAGAACTGATCCGGCCGCTTCGGCGATCGTTGAAGCGGAATCGACAAGGCCCTTTGCGCAAGCAGAGGGCCTTTTTTGTAGGACTGCGCCGCGCGACTGTTCCTCAGCACTTGTCGGATCGTCTCGAACGCAAGCGTTGACCCGCAATTTCGGACGAATGGGTAAGTGTCAGGAAAGTGAGGTTACGCGCTTTTCGGCATCGCGTCTTAGTCTTCATTGCATGGATTTTTCGTGTCTCAAGCGCGGAGAAACCTACCTCAACTCAACGGAGACACACCACCATGTCCGTATTGCAAGTCGATCGCCCGTTGCCTGGTCGAGTCACGCCGACGTTCGCGCCACAGCAGCCCCACATCGCCGAGAGGTCGCCGCCGAACACGGCGCGGATCGATGCGATCAAGCCGATACCTCGTGATCCTTCAGCCGTGGTTCCGCAGATCAGTGCGCGCCAACTCGGCAAGGAGTTCATCAGCCGGGGCAGCCGCGTCACAGCGCTGTCCGACGTGACGCTCGACATCTACCAAGGCCAGTTCTGCTGCATTGTCGGACCATCGGGCTGCGGCAAATCCACACTGTTGCGCATCATCGCGGGGCTCGAAACCCACACCAGCGGCGAGCTCGAACTGGCGCACTTTGACCGCAGCAAGCCGCTGCACTCCATGGTGTTCCAGGAGCAGTCCGTCTTTCCCTGGATGACGGTGGAAAAGAACGTCGAGTACGGGCTGCGCATGCGCGGCGTGCCGCGTGCCGAGCGCAACGAGGTGGTCTCGCACTACATCGACAAGGTGGGCCTCACGGCGTTCAGACAGGCCTATCCGCACCAGCTCTCGGGCGGCATGAAGCAGCGCGTGTCCATCGCGAGAGCGTTTGCCAACGACCCCGAAATTCTGTTGATGGATGAGCCCTTTGCCGCGTTGGACGAGCAGAACAAGGCCATCCTGCAGGAGGAACTCCTGCGCATCTGGGAGGAGTCCAGAAAGACCGTGCTGTTCATCACGCATTCGATTGATGAGGCATTGGTCCTCAGCGATCGCGCGCTCGTGATGACATCACGCCCCGGCACGCTCAAGGCAGACATCGAGGTGACATTGGCTCGCCCGCGTGGAGCCTACGAAGTGCGTGCCAGCGAAGGCTACGGCGCGCTCAGCGCCCGCCTGTGGGCCGAGCTGCGCGAGGAGGTGCTCGGCAGCCGCCAGACCAAGGAGACAATTGCATGACTGCTACCGCCATTTCGAATGTCGAACAACAGGGTTCGGCTCCGTCCATTGAATACCGTGCGCCGACCCCGCTGCGCGATGTGGGCCTTGTTTCTCCGCGTGCCAAGGAGCGCATCGCCGCCATCGTCGCGCCGCTTGCGCTGTTGGCGCTGTGGGAGCTGGCCGTACGCAGCGGCGCACTTGACGTGCGCTTCTTCCCGGCGCCTTCGCAGATCGTTCAGACCTTCTACGCGATGACGTTTTCCGCGCAATGGGATCAGTCGCTCGGTCATCACCTGCTGGTCAGTCTCTCGCGTGCGCTGATCGGATTTCTGTTCGGGGCCATTCCTGCGGTGATGCTCGGCGCGGTCATGGGGCTGGTTCCCATCGTGCGTGCTGCCTTGCAGCCCGTGGTGGGCGCGCTGTTTCCCATTCCCAAAGTGGCGATCCTGCCGCTGCTGATGCTGATCTTCGGCATCGGTGAGGAATCGAAGTGGGCCATCATCGCCGTCGGCGTGTTCTTCCAGGTCCTGATCGCCACGTCGGCCGGCGTGGCCAACATCGACAAGATCTATCTGGATGTGGGCCAGAACTTTCGCGCCGGTCGTCTGAACCGCTATCTGACCATCGCATTGCCGGGTGCGCTGCCGGTGATCTTCGCCGGTCTGCGGCTGGGATGGGGTTCGGCGCTTCTGCTGCTGGTGACGGCCGAGATGGTGTCGAGCCAATCGGGCATCGGCTTCGTGATCTGGCGTGCATGGCAGCTGCTGACGGTGGAGGACATGTATGTCGGCCTCATCGTCATATCGATCGTGGGGATGTGCTCCTTCGCGCTGCTGGATGCCATCGAGCGTCGTCTGTTGCCATGGAAGTCCCGCAGCTGAGCGGATCCGCATTGCACTTCAGAAAGCCATTCACCATGTCTCAACAGATTCACCTCTCTCGCCGAAGCCTTCTTGCGGCCTCGGCTGGCGCCGTGCTCGTTCCCATCGCATCGGGCATTCCACAATCGGTCTTTGCACAGAAGGCACCGGCGCGCACGCCGATGAATCCACCCGTCAAACTGCGCGTGGGCATCATTGCCGCGATGTTTGATGCCGTCTCGCTGATCGCCGTCGAGAAAGGCTACTTCCGTGCCGAGGGGCTGGACGTCGAAGTGCGGGCCTTCCCGGGTTCGGGAGACGCCGCGCAGGCGCTTGCCATCGGAGCGCTCGACGTGTTGGCCAGCGGGCCGAACCCCATGATCTTCAACTCGCGCCAGCGCAACATCGACCTCACGATCGTCGCCAGCGCGGGGCAGCACTCGCCGGGCCATGGCTCGATCAGCCTGGTGCTGCGCCGGGATCTGGTGGAGTCGGGGCGCTACAAGACGCCCGCTGACATCAAAGGCATGAAGATCGCCTCCGGCCTTGCCGCACCCAGCAGCTGGTTCGTGTCGGAGCTGGCGCGCAAGCATGGAGTGAGCGAGAAATCTTTCGAGATCGTGCAATTGGGTTTGCCCAATGTCGTTGCGGGCATGGGCAACAAATCCATCGACGGTGGCTGCATCAACGAGCCGCACGCCACGCAGGTGCTCAAGCGCATCAACGGCGTGCGCGTGATGTCGATGGATCAGTTCAAACCCAATTTTCCAAACGGCTATCTGGTCTATGCGGCCAGCCTCACGCGCCGCAATCCCGAAGCGGGCACCCGTTACATGGTGGCTTACCTGCGCGCGCTGCGCGACTATCGCAACGCGTTCATCGACGGCGGCAGCGGCAAGGCCGAGCTTCTCACGATCCTCAAGAAGTACAACATGGAGGTGGTGTCCGAGACCCCCATGCTGGACTTTCCCGCCGATGCCGCGCCTTCCTATGTCGGCCTCGATGAGCTGATCGACTGGCATCTGCGCATGGGCAACATCCGGGCCCAGCCGGATCTGGCGGCACTCAAGGACGACAGTTTCAGGCAGCGGGCGTTGGCGATGCTGACAAGCTGACCTCAGTCGATCAGCTTGCCCCCTTCATGAAACGGAAACGGCCCCTCGAACGCGCCGCTGGCCGCGAGATGCGATACCAGACGGCCGCCTTGGGGCAGTGCATGCAGGGCGTAGGACGGTGGTTCCAGCGTCCAGGCCGAGGCGGCGTTGGGGGCCAGATCGAGGCACACCTGATGCGCCGGTGACGGCACAGTGGATGCGATGGTGCCGCCGAAGCGCACCTGGATGCTGCGGTGCAGATGCCCGCAGATCACGCGCTCCACGTTAGGGAAACGGGCGACGATGGCCTCGAGTTCGGCGGCTCCGGTGAGCAGGCCGATCTTGTCCATGTGGCCGATCAGGGTCTGGAAGGGCGGGTGGTGCATGGCGATCACCACGGGCCTGTGGCGTTGCTTTTCCAGTTCCGCTTCGAGCCATGCGAGGCGTTGGCTGCACAGCGTGCCGTGGCTCTCGCCGGGGGTGACGGTGTCGAGCGTGATGAGCTGCAGCGCCCCGACGGGCACGCTGTATTGCACGAATCCGTCGGTGCCGAGGTACGCATGCGTCGGAAAGCTCGCGCGCAGTTGCTGGCGGTCGTCGTGGTTGCCGGGCAGCAGATAGAGCGGCACATCGCCGAGCGGCGCGAGCAGTGATTGCAGGTGCTCGTATTCGGCGGCGCGGCCGAAGTCCGTGAGGTCGCCGGTGATGACGATGGCATCGGGGCGCTGGGGCTGGTGCAGGATGGTCTGCACGGCCTGCGCGAGGTAGGGCGCGGTGTTGATGCGGCCGTAGGCGAGCTTGCCCGGCTCGCGGATGTGCGGGTCGGAGAGCTGCAGCAGCAGGGTCATCCCGTCATTGCTTCTGGTGTTCATGGCGCTTCGTCCTCCATCATGTGCATCAGGTGTTGGGGCGCGATGCGGATGCCGACCATCTCGCCTTCGCGCGCCGCGTGATCGCGACTCACGTCAGCCAGCAGTGTGCCCTGTCCGGCGACGTTCAGCGTGAGCTGTATGCGGTCGCCGAGAAAATTTCTGCGCAGCACCTCGGCGCGACCCCAGCCGGATTCGGCCTGGCCGATCTGGATGTCCTCGGGGCGCACGAGAACCGATGCCCGTGCCGCATGTGTCGTGTGGGCTGCAGGGCCGGCGAGCGTGATGCCGCCGAGCTCCAGCAGGCCGCCGTCGTTGCTGGCGAGCTTGTTGACCCGGCCGAGGAAAGAGGCGACGAAGGGGTGCGTCGGCGTGCGGTACAGCGATTCGCCATCGCCGATCTGCACGATGCGGCCCGCGCGCATCACAGCGAGTCGGTCGGCGATCGCGAGCGCTTCCTGTTGATCGTGGGTGACATGCACGGCCGTGATGTGCAGGCGGCGCAGCAGCTCGGCGAGCTCGTCGCGCAGCGATTCCTTGAGCTTGGCGTCCAGCGCGGTGAGTGGCTCGTCCAGCAGCAGCACGCGCGGCTTGGCGGCCACGGCGCGCGCGAGAGCCACGCGCTGGCGCTGGCCGCCCGAGAGCTCGGCGGGGCGCTTCTTTTCAAGGCCGTTCAGGCGCACGAGGTCGACGAGTTCACCGACGATGCGCTGGCGTTCTGCTTCCGGCGTTCCCCGGATCTTGAGGCCGTAGCCGATGTTGGCCTGCACCGTCATCTGCGGGAACAGCGCGTAGTGCTGGAACACCATGCCGACGTTGCGGTGCTCGATCGGCGTGTGCGTCACGTCGGTCGCGCCGAAGCGGATGACGCTCCCCGCATCGGGCGATTCGAGTCCGGCGATCAGACGCAGGAGCGTGGTCTTGCCGCAGCCCGAGGGGCCAAGCAGCGCGAGCACTTCGCCGGGCTCCACGGTCAGCGTGGTGGGTTGCAGGCCGCGTGTTCCGTCGGCGTAGGTTTTGGCGCAGTCGATGATGTCGATGCGCGTGCGTTCAATTTCCATGATGTTTTCCGATCAGGGTGCCGATGGTCTGCAGTGCCCAGAGCACCGGCAGGATCACCACCAGAAAGACCAGCGTGTAGGCCGATCCGATCTCGATGCGCATGGATGCGTAGCTGTCCGCCAGACCCACGGGCAGGGTGCGCGTGAGCGGCGTGTGAAGCATCCATGTGAGGTTGAATTCGCCGACGGAGAGCGTGAACACCATCAGGCTGCCGGCGATGATGGCGGGAAGCACTGCGGGCACGAGCACGCCGAGAAAGCGCTGGGAAAAACTCGCGCCGAGCGAACGTGCAGCTTCTTCGAGCGCGAGCAGTTCGTGCTTTTGCAGCGCCGACGACACGGTGCGCACCATGAAAGGCAGCGTGAACACCATGTGCCCGACGAGGATGAACGCGAAGCTCTGGCGAAAGCCCTGCAGCGTGCCGTAGGCGAGAATCAGCGCGAGCGCGCTCGCCAGACCCGGTACGGCCACCGGCAGCGTGAGCAGCTCCTCGAACAGCCGCGCCCAGCGCGACTGGGTGCGCGCCAGCATGTAGGCGCAGGGCACGCCGATCAGCAGGTTGCCGACGACGCACATCGCCGCAATCGCGAGCGACCAGGCGACGGTGTTGCCGTAGGTGTCCCAGACCTCGAACAGCCAGCGCATGGTGAGACCGCTCTTGAGACCGGCGCTGTAGTTGTTGACGAGGCCGGCCATCACCGACAGGGCGATGGGGGCGAGCATGAACACTGCGACCAGCGCGGTCAGCAGCATCAGTGAAAGCGGGGCTTGTCTTGCATTTCTCATGATGGACGTGGCCCCTTCAGATGGCGGCGCTGCCGGAGACGCGACGCGAGATCCACAGCACGGCCCAGGTGATCACGCCGAGCGCGATCGACAGGCTGGCCGCGAGCGCGAAGTTGGCGTAGTTGGTGAACTCGTTGTAGATGGTGATCGGCAGCACCTCGAACTTGGCGGACAGCGTGAACGCCGTGCCGAACGCGCCCATGGCGGTGGCGAACACGATGGCGCCGCAGGCGAGCGTGGTGGGCGCGAGTTCGGGAATCCACACGTCGCGCGCCACGTTCCAGCGCGATGCGCCCATGGAGCGCGCGGCCTCTTCAAGCTGGGCGTCCATGGCCTCGGCCGCTGCGGTATAGGTGGCGATGGCGCGCGGAAGCGAAAAGTACAAATACGCGAGGAACAGCCCGAGCAGTCCATAAGCGAAGGTGACGCGGCCCCAGCCCAGCGAGTGGGTGATGTCGGCGAGCACGCCTTGCCTGCCGCCCAGCAATATCATGAAGAAGCCGATGATCACGCCGGGAAACGACAGTGGCAGCGTGAGCAGCGACAGCAGCAGCTGCCTGCCGCGAAAGCGCTGGCGCGCGAGCGTGATGCCCACGAGCGCGCCGATCACCAGCGTGGCGAGGGTGACGGCGAGCGACAGGCCGAGCGTCTGCAGCAGACTCTGCAGGTAACGGCCGTTGGTGAGAACGACGAAATAACTGGCGAGGCCTTTTTCTGCAGGCAGTGCGAGCAGTCGCACCACCGGCAGCAGCCAGAACGCCGCGAAGAACGCCGCAGCCGGGGCCGCGCAGGCGGCCAGCAGCGTGCGTGAGGGACGGAATCCGGATGGCATGAAACTGCAGTGCCGTCCTTACTGGACGTCTTTCAGATAGCGATCGGAAAACGCTTTCTGAGCGGTGGCCATCTTGCCGTAGTCCACGGTCTTGGCGCGCGCGTATTCGCTCGCGGGCAGGAAGCGGGCCTGAATGTCCTTGGGCATCGCGATGTTGCGCACCGGGCGCAGATAGGCGTTCGCCCAGATGGTCTGGCCTTCGTCGGAGAGCACGAAGTCCAGCACCTTTTTCGCGTCCGCCGCGTGCGGCGCCTTGTTCACCAGACTCATCACGTAGGGGACGACCACCGAGCCTTCCGCGGGGATCACGAATTCGACGTTGGCCTTGTCCTTGTACTTGGCACGGTAGGCGTTGAAGTCGTAGTCGAGCAGGATGGCGATTTCGCCCGAGAGCACGCGCGCGTAGGCGGTCTGTTTCGGAACGATCGGGTCGTTCTTCTTGAGCTGCTTGAAGTAGTCGATGCCGGGACCGAAGTTCTCGAGCGTGCCGCCGCGCGCCTGGTTGACGGCGACCGCTCCCACGTAGCCGACGAAGGCCGATGCCGGATCGAGGTAACCGATGAGGCCCTTGTAGTCGGGCTTGAGCAGATCGGCCCACGACTTGGGCACGGGCTTGCCGCCGAGCGCATCGACGTTGACCATGAACCCCATCGTGCCGGAGTGGATCGCGAACCAGTGGCCCGCCGGGTCCTTGAGGCCATCGGGAATGTCGGCGAACTGCGCGGGCTTGTAAGGCTGGACCACGCCGTCCTTCATCGCCTGGTAGGCGAAGGTCACGCCCACGTAGGTCATGTCCGCCACGGGGCTGGCCTTTTCGGCGACGAGCTGGGCCAGCGACTGACCGGAATTCTTGTTGTCGGGCGGAACGGTCACGCCGGTCTTGGCTTTGATGGCCTTGATCTGCGTGCCCCAGTCGGCCCATTCAGTCGGGCAGTTGTAGCAGATGGCGGTCTGCGCGAACGCGCTGCTAGCGACGAGACCGAGTGCCAGCGCGGTGACGCGCGTGAGTTGCTGGATGCGGTGTTTCATGGAGTGGTGCCCTCTGGTGTGGTTTGGGAAAGTGTGTGGATGAAAGAACGGATCAAACGGATGGTGTCCGGCGCGCCGCCGCACACGATTCACCCGCTCGAAAGCGGTGCGCGAGCGTGATGCTGGATGCGGCCGACAACGGCGCATCGGCCGCCATGGAGCGCACTAGAAGCTCCACGCTGCGCTGGCCGATTTCGGCGTTCGGCTGCACGATGGTGCTGAGCATCGGCGTCAGGTCTTCGCCAAGCGCGATGCCGTCAAAACCGGTCACGCTGAGCTCCTGGGGCACGCGCAGACCGGCGAGATGCGCCGCACGGATGCAGCGGATCGCGAGCAGGTCGTTGGAGCTGACCAGCGCCGTGGGGCGCTCGGCTGCGCTTTGCCGGCGCAGCAGCGATGCGAGCTCCTGCACGGCGGTTTCGACGAACGGCACCTCGATCAGCGGCATCTCCTGCAGCCCCGCGCGTTGCATGCCTTGTCGGTAGCCGCGATGGCGCTGGCGTGCACGGTCGGAGGCCTGCAGCTGGCCACTGACCATCGCGATGCGCTGATGGCCGAGCGTGCCGAGATGCGCGATCAACTCGGCCACGGCAGCCTCGTTGTGGACCGAGACGCAGGGATGTTTGGCGTGCCGGTTGTAGGCCAGCACGTAGGGCAGGCGAGCCTCGACCAGCCGCTGCAGCGCGCTTGAACGTGCAGGGTTGGAGACCACCAGAATCACCCCGTCCGCATTGCCCGCGAGCAGTGAGTTCACTGCGCGGCTTTCACGCCCGATCTGGTATTCGGTGGTGAATGGCTGCACCGCATAGCCCGCAGCGGCGGCGGTCGATGCGATGCCCTCGAAGCATTCGGCGAACACGGGATTGAGCAGCGTGGGCAGCACCACGCCGATCACCTTGCTGCGCTGGGTGCGCAGCGTGCGGGCGCTCGCGTTGGGCGTGTAGCCGAGCCGGGAAGCAGCCTGCTCCACGCGGGTGCGCGTTTCGGCCGCGACCTTGCCGGGCTCGTTGAGCGCGCGCGACACGGTGGCGACGGATACGCCTGCAGCCTGAGCAACGTCCTGAATGCGCATGGAGCTTCTTCGCCTTCCGATCCATCATTGAAATCATGTAAACGATTACATTGGACCCGCGCAGTATGACGAGGGCGTGACATTCGCGATCAAGGGATTACCCGTTGAATGTCGGCCAAAGATGTGTCGGCATGCAATGGGTTGGACAAGATGAAGCCGATGTGGCCCCGGCGCACGGCAAGAGCCCATGGGGCATGCGCGGTCTACGGCTTGAAGGATTCGCTCATCTCGGGAGAATGGACCGCTTCCTCACACGTTCAGGAGACTCGGACATGATCAGCAAGAACACGGTCTGCCTCTGGTACGAGAAGAGCGCGCTCGACGCCGCGAAGTTCTATGCGCAGACTTTCCCGGACAGCAGTGTGGGCCGAGTGCATCAGGCGCCCGGCGACTATCCGGACGGCGAGCAGGGCGAGGAGCTGCTCGTTGAATTCACCGTCGCGGGCATTCCCTGCGTGGGCCTGAACGGCGGGCCGCACTTCAAACACAACGAGTCGTTCTCGTTCCAGATCGCGACCGAGAATCAGGAAGAGACGGACCGGCTGTGGAACGCCATCGTCGGCAATGGGGGAGAGGAAAGCGAATGCGGCTGGTGCCGCGACCGCTGGGGCATCTCGTGGCAGATCACCCCGCGCATCCTGCTCGAAGCCTTCACCGACCCCGACCGCGCCGCCGCCAAGCGGATGTTCGACGCGATGATGACGATGAAGAAACTCGATATCGCGGTGCTGGAGAAGGCGCGGCGCGGTTGAGGCGTTGCGCGCGTCAGTCGATATGCGCGCCGGAATCCTTGACGACCTTTTTCCAGTAGGCCAGCTCGGCGGGCAGTGAGGCCTTGAAGCTTGCCGGATCGGACGCTACGGGTTCCGCGCCCAGTGCCTTGAGGCGCTCCTGCATCGCGGGTGTCGCGAGCACCTTGGCGACCGCGTCGTGGACCTTGTTGACGATGGGCGCTGGCGTGCCCGCGGGTGCAAAGAGGCCGTACCACGAGGTCACGGCGAGGTCCTTGCCCAGTGGCGGAATCTCGGGCGCGAGCGAGGTGGGCTTGTCTGCGGCCACGCCGAGCACGCGCAGCTTGCCGCTCGCGACGAAGGGCATCACGCCGGGGAAGCTGCCGAAGGTCATTGGCAACTGGCCTGCCACCACGTCGGTCGCGGCGGCGGATGCGCCCTTGTAGGGCACGTGCAGCAGGTCGACGCGCTTTTGCGTCTTGAGCATTTCGCCGAGCAGGTGGTTCAGCGTGCCGTTGCCCGCCGACGCGAATTCGACCTTGCCTGGATGGGCCTTGGCGTAGGCGACGAGTTCGTCGAGATTCTTGGCGGGGAACTTGGGGTTCACCACCAGCAGATAGGGCGCGACCGCGAGCTGCATGACCGGCGTGAAGTCCTTGATCGGATCGAACGGAATGCTGCTGTAGAGCGCCGGGTTGATGGTGTAGGCGCTCTGCGCGGTGACCAGCCAGGTGTGGCCGTCGGGCGTGCTGCGGGCGACCTGGCTGGTGCCGAGGTTGCCGTTGGCACCGGGGCGGTTGTCGACGATGACGGGCTGGCCCAGCGTGCTCTCAAGACCCTGTGCCACCGCACGCGCGATCACGTCGTTGGCACCGCCGGGGGCCTGCGGAACGACGAAGGTGATGGGCTTGGCGGGCCAGTTGCCGGTTGCTGTCTGCGCGAATGCCTGCGGCATGGCGGTGGCGCCTGCAAGCAGCGCGAGCGCGGCGATGGCGATCTGGCGGCGTGGTGAGTTGATGGGGTAAATGGTGTTCTTCATGCTGCGCTCCTGGAGGCTCTTCTCCAATTCAAAGGGAGAAGAATAGCCGAGACCGCCCGTGCCTTTCAGCCGTCCACGGGTTGAGCGGGCGTGGCTTCCAGCATGAGCTGATAGAAGGCCAGATCGAGCCAGCGGCCGAACTTGAAGCCGACTTGCGGCAGGGTGCCCACATGGCGGAAGCCAAGGCGTTCATGCAGCGCGATGCTGCCGCCGTTTGCCGCGTCGATGGCACCGATGAGCGCATGCACCTTGTCGCTTTGGCGGGCCGTCTCGATCAGCGCGTTCATCAGCCGCATGCCGAGACCCTTGCCGCGATGGTCCGAGTGCACGTAGACGGAATGCTCCACCGTGTACTTGTAGGCGGGATAGGCGCGAAACGCCCCCCAGCTCGCAAAGCCCAGCAGCTCGCCGGTCTGCGGATCTTCGATGCCGATGACGGGCTGCGCGTTCTTTTGCTTGGCGTCGAACCACGCGACCATGTTGTCCATGGTGCGCGCCTTGTAGTCGTAGAGCGCGGTGGAGTTTTCGATGGCGTCGTTGAAGATGGCCAGGATGGCTTCGGCGTGCCGCTCGAAACTGCAGGAAACGAATTTCAGTGAAGTGGTGGAGTCTGTCATTTTGGGAAGAGGGAGTGTGGCGTCAGCGGTCCATGTCCTGGCGCGTCTTCGGTGGTTCGCTGGCGTTTCTGCGGCTCTTGCCTGCGCGCCCCGCCTTGCTCCATTCGTAGTCATGGCCGTCGGGCGTCTTGCCGTCTTCCACGGCGCTCACGCCCACGGGGCCCACCATGTCGCGCAGTTCCGAGGACATCACCACATGCGCGTTGTGCGCGTCGGAGCGCAGCACCTGGCATTGCTTGAGCGCCTCGCTCATTTCCCTGTCACTGAAATGCAGGCACTCGGGCCGCCAATCAGGCGTGGCCTCGCTCTGGCCGTGGTTGCGCATGTAGAAGACGACGATGCTCATGGTGTGGAACTGACTGTACGTAAGCCTCCAATGGTATGCCTTTGCGTCACGCCTTTCCCGGTCTGTTCGTTCAGGCCACGTGCAGCAGACCCTTTTTGATGCGTGCGCCTTGCTTGTCGATGTAACGCCAACTGCTGTGGTCGTTGAGGGTGATCCAGCGGCGCTCCTCGGCGCGGTAGAACCAGTCGCGATCCTGCTGGAAATAGACCTGCATGTCCGAGCTTTCCCAGATGTTGACGATCTCGTTGCCGTGAGCGCGGCTTTCGTCGTAGTCCGTCGTGGCCTTCTGCCCCATCTCGCTGTAGAGGCCGCTGAGCTTGAGCAGCAGATGGTTCACGTCGTCGGCAAGACGTTCGGCCTTGAGCCCGATTCTGGCGGCCTCGTCCATGAGGATGGGGTAGCTGTGTGATGGGTACTTGGAGTTGAGCGTGGTGGCGATGCGCTCGGCCACCGCCGCATCTTTGATGTGGTAGCTCAGCAGTTCCTTGCACAGCATGATGGACAGTGATTCCGCGCGGTCCAGTGCGCCGATCACCAGCGGGTGGACATACTGGAACAGCGCCTTGTAGGCGTTGTCGATGGTGTCGCCCTGCTGCTCGCGCCACAGGCGGATGACGCGCTGCAGCTCGTCGAGGCTCACGCTCACGCGGTCGTTGTCGCGGTCCAGCGGCGAGAGCGAATGGTTGAGCGAGGTGTCCACTGCCGTCAGGTAGGCCGTGGGACCCATCAGGATGCGGTCCGCGCCCAGAGCGATCATGGTGGCGGCCGAGGCGCATTCGAGCGGCACCAGCGCGACGAGATTCTTGCAGTGCTGGCGCAGCAGGTTCACGAGCCGGGTCGACACCTGGCCGCTGCCGCCATCCGACTTGAGAAACAGGTACAGCGTGTCGTGATGGCCGACCTTCTTGAGCACTTCGTAGAGCGCGACCACGTCGGAGTGGCAGACCGAGCCGCGCGGATTGTTCCAGTAGGCGACCACCGGGGCCCCCAGCAATGCGGAGACCTGGTTGATCACCGCCTGCGTCTGCTTGAACAGCACGGGCGGCTGCTTGATCTTGATGTCCTGCTTCTTGCTTTCCTGATCGCCGTCCATGAGCGTCCCTTTCTTGGTTTTGTCGATTCTGCGTGATGCCCTTGAGCGCGTAAACACGCTCCGAATTCTCCCGAAATGCACCGCCATTGCAACGGATACGGTCACGCTTTTGATTTTTGGCGATAAACGGCATCCGTTTGCTCTTCTGTGCCGGATGTCGTTCGTTGAATAATTACATCAATGGTAATCTATTGCTTGATAGCAAATTTGGATCAATAGGTGCGTTGTTCGCACCCCGTCTTCATGGAGGGACCTTTCACGATGAACGATTCGTCGAAACCCGCGCAGCCGCCGCGTCTGCTGTGTATTCCGCTGCGTGCGGACAAGTCAGTCCAGCAGATTCTGATCGTCGATGGCGATCGCATTCACCTTCCACTGCACGGGGTGCAGAAGACCCAGGGTTTCACGGCGGATGGGCGGGGCGGCTGGATCGGTGCGGCCAAGGCGCGCAATGGTCTGTGGGGCTATGTCGATGGCAAGGGCCACTGGGTGGTTGAGCCGCAGCTGCAGGACGCGCGTGCGTTTTCGGCAGAGGGGCTGTCGCGATTCAAGCGTGATGATCTTTGGGGCTACATGAATCTGGCGGGCGAGGTGGTGATTGCACCGCAGTTCGCGGAGGCGCATGCCATGAATGGCGGCGTGGCGGCGGTCAAGGTCGACAAGATGCAATGGCGCGTGATCGACGCCAGCGGGCATTTTGTGAGCGACACCGCGTTCATGCATGTCGCTTACTTCGGTGACAACGGGCTGGCGTGTGCCGTGGGGCACGACAAGAACCGCAAGCGCCGCTTTGGCTTTGTGAACCGCAGTGGGCAATGGGCGATCGAGCCGCAGTTTGAATACCAAGGGCATTTCGGTGTGCACGATGTCGCCGTTGTCGGGGCAGGAGGTGACGACAAGACCTACGGCGTCATCAACTCGCGCGGCGAATGGGTGGTGGAGCCGACTTATTACCGTCTGGATGACTTCGACGACAACGGCTATGTCTGGTTCATGAAGGAGCGCGACAGTTATTCCTACTCGTCGTCGTCTTCGTCAGGATACATGGACACCTCGGGGCGCGAGCTGTTCCAGGGATCGAAGCATCTTGGTAAGCGCTTGGCCTGCGGCATCGCGGTCAACAACTACAACGGTGACCGCTACATCCGAATCGATGGTACCGAGCTTCCCACACCGTCTCTTGCCTATGGCGAGGATTTCCGGACCACCGGCGAATTCGCCGTGGCGCGCACTTCGGAACGAGTCGATCCGTCTGGCCGTTGGGGCCTGCTGCACACGGACGGAAGTTTCGTTGCGCCGCCGGAGGATCTGGTGGAACCGCTCACCAATGAAGAGGACTGGATCGTGCCCGCGCAGCCGAAGACGCCGCTTGTGCCCTTCATCGCGCGCGATGGAGCGCAGCTCGCCTGGATCGACCGCGACGCCACGGTCGTCTATCGCGCGGACTATGGCGACGGACGCGTCACGCTGCGCGCCGAAGGCAGTGATCACCCCCTGTGGCAGAGCACGCCGGAGGATGGCGAATGCACAGCCCCGGCGCGCTTTTTCGAGAAACCAGCCGAAGAGTATTTCCAGCGCATCGACAGCCTGCAGGAGGTGGTGCCGCTCGCGCAATCCATGTTGCAGGAGACGGAGGAAAAGCTGCGTGCGCTGGCTGCCAGCGGTGCCGCTCGGGATGCGGAGGATGAAGAAGGGGAGGAAGACGACGATGATGACGATGCCGCAGATTCCGAAGCCGAGGACCGCCGCGCCACCACCGTTCGCCGCCGCATCATGCGCTGCTATGTGGACGAAGAGCACAACGGAACGTATGACTTTCTGAGCGTCAATCAGGGCGCGCTGCTCGACGCGACGCGCGATCAGGTGCTGCAGTTGCTTGGTGCCCGATTCGGCGCGCCCGACAATGATCCCGAGGACGCAGCGCCGCAGCTGTACGGAAGTGAGCTGAGGCCGGGCTGGCCGGTG
This sequence comes from Diaphorobacter caeni, assembly GCF_015354245.1. Classification (GTDB taxonomy): domain Bacteria; phylum Pseudomonadota; class Gammaproteobacteria; order Burkholderiales; family Burkholderiaceae_C; genus Diaphorobacter_A; species Diaphorobacter_A caeni. The sequence goes on along the minus strand of NZ_JADKYZ010000002.1, from coordinate 447,483 downwards.
CCGATGGGTGCGGCATTGCCCGGCGACAGCGGTGCGCTGGCCGAGTCGCGTCAGGTCTGGCTGAGCCTCTACGTGCATTCTGATTCCGGCGATGGTGACATGTGGCATGAACTGTGGCTGCAGACCGCGCCCAGCATGGATGCGCTGCGCGTGGCGCAGGCGGCGCGCGGGGATGGAGATCACGTCGCAGATGAAGTTGATGTGGATGAGTCGGCGGAGGGCATTGACGATGCGGCCGCTGACGAGCCGTCCGAGCTCTCGCCCGACAACCTGCCCACTACGCGGGAGGGCTGGTATGCGGCCGTCGCCACGGGCGGTGGTTATCTCGGCGCGGTGCCTGAGCAATGGCTGGATGACGAGATCGTCGATCACGCGGTGAACGCGCATGTCAGCGAGTTGGAGTGGGCTCCGGCGCGTTTTCAGACACCGGAACGCCTTGAGCGCCTGATACGCCGCAGCGCGGAGGATGCCGCGCAGATCCCCGTCATCTGCATGACTGCCGAGGGCCTGCAGCTGGCCCGCTCGCTGTATGCCGATGACTGGAGCTGGGACCGTGCTGACAAGGAGCATGGCAAGCTGCCGACCAAATGGAACTACGAAAGTCTGCGCAGCGTGTGGGGCGGATTGCTCGAAGAGGAGCGCGTGAAGCAGGCATTGAGAAACCATGCTCCGCTGGGTGATGTGCCGCTTTGGCTGCGCACGGATGCGGTGCAGAAAACGGCGATCAAGGCCAATGCGCAAAACATCCAATACGCATCGCCGCAATTGGTGACGCCCCAGTTGGCAAGCAAGGCGGTGCGCAGCGGTCTTTCGCTTGAGCATGTTCCGAAGGCGCATGTCACGCCCGAACTGTTCGCCGAGGCGATCGAGCGCGAGGGCAATGAGCTCGCGCATGTCCCTTTGGATCAGCGTTCGGTGGAGCTCTGCAAGCTGGCGCTGAAGGGCGATCGCAATGCATTTTTCTACGTGCCCGATGCGCTGAAGCTCGAGGTGACCACGCAACTGGTCGACGAGGATCTGGCCGAGGCCAGCAGCGAAGGCGAGCCACGCGAGCACAGCCGCTGGCATGAGCTGCGCGCCTGGTCGAGGCTGTGGGCGAAAGAATTCGAGGGCGCCATCGCCGATGCTTATCGGGCATTGCCGCATGTCTCCTATGCCCAGAACATGCACTATGTGCTGGCCTGCGCATACCGGGCGATCGGGCGCGACATGGAAGCAGGCGTCGAGGCGTCGAGCGTGCTGTCGTTGCAATCGTCGTATACCCCCGAATGGAACGGCGACGAGGACACGCGCTGGCTGCGCAAGGCTGCACGCACCGTGGGTGCGAATGCGGATGAAGCGACGCTCATCGCACAGGCTCGCAGCCGCCCTTTGAGCCTTGCCGACATGCCGCGCGAGCGCATCACCAACGTCATCGTGGAGGCCGCGCTGGATGCAGACGCGGATGCCATTCGCTACGTGCCGCGCAGGCTGATGACGCCGGAGCGCTACGCACTCGCGTACAAGGAGGGAGCCAAGTCGCTGGAGCAGATTCCTGCCGACATGATGAGCGAAGACATCTACGTTGAATATGTGACTGATCGAGGCTGGCGACTCAAGGAGCTGGAGCCGCAGCTGCGCACGTTGCGGGTCTGCGTGGCGGCGGTGCATGACCGCAGCTCGGCGATCGAGGACGTGCCGGAGGCGCTGCGCGCGCAGGTTCAGGAGGAGGTGGATCGGTTGAAGGCAGCGGAAGGTGGTGATGAGAACGACGGTGATTCCGGCGACTCGTTTTCCGAGCGGACCCGGAACGCGCTGGCGGAGAACTTCATCAACTCCATCGCCAACTCCAGCAGCGGCAAGCCCGAGGGGCTGCGTGGCAAGGCGTCGTTCTGGGCGTTCGTTCTCGACGCCCTCATTTTTGGCAAGGCTAACGACAAGCCCAAAACCATGAACGGGTTCGCTGGAGAGCTGGAGCAGCGTCCCGGCATGCTGCTGATGCTGAACGCCGTGCTGGGCGTCCTCGCGCTGGTCCTGCATGCCGTCGTTACGGTAGCGGTGTGGCGTGCGGAGGGCGTCTGGTGGGGACTGGGCACCGCCATCCTCATGGGGTATTCCGAGGTCTACTGGGCCTGGAAATTCCTGTTCAACGCCCCGATCAGCGTGGGGCTGGGCATCTGCTGCATCGTGGTGATTTTCTATACCTTCGCGTGGCGCTTCTATTTCAAACGGATCTTGAAGACGTTTGCGAAGTGAGGGCGGGCTTGTCTGGAAAGCATGGACTTTCTGCCATGGCGACGCGGCTACGGTTTGCATGGAGGCTGCCCATGACCGTTGCTTGGAACCGCACGGCACGGTTGGGACACGCCATCTAAATCGGGCTGTTCAACTGGCGCAGCGCGTTGCCGGAGTGGACCAGAGAGCAGCTTTCATTGTTTGACGCGAACTGAGCAAGTCGGACGGCGTTTCACAAACCCACGTCGTCCGATATCACGACTGGTGGTCCACCTGAAACATTGCAGGTGACCGTGCGGCCAAACACGCAATATGAGAAGGTGACGTTCAACGTGTATGACATTGCGCTGTCCTCATTGACGAAAGCCTGCATTTGCTCGGAGGCATGGTTTTGAAGAATCTGCAGCTCGGCTGCAGAGAGCGAAAAATCAGGGTATTTGTCAGTCATGTACATGCCTCTTGCGGGATGGGCAATCTCTCCGAAATCCGTCGATCCGAGAAGTGGAACCATGCGGCCATGTCCTGCAGCCGTGAGACAGCGCATAAGGCCATTATTAGGCGCTCATTGGTGTACGGATAGGACCGCTGTGTGGCGAACGCCAATGTATCTGCGCAGCGCTGAGTCTGTCAGGTTGACCTCTACATGCTTGAGCGCGTCGATGATCTGGCTGCCGGTACAACGTGATTGCTTCATGGTGGAGATTCTCCACTGCTCCGCGTGCAGGATTTTCAGGGAAATCACCTGTTTGAACGGAATGAAAAAAGCTGAGATCCATTTGCATAGAACTCAGCTCTTCATACGTGATTGAATGTCGATTGGCAACTACTTGCTTCGCTTCACCCTGAGCAGCTCATCGAGGATCAGACAGATCGCTCCCACGGTGATCGCACTGTCCGCAATATTGAACGCGGGGAAGTGGCGACCGTTCAGATGGAAGTCGAGAAAATCGACCACATAGCCGTGCTGCAGGCGGTCCACGACGTTGCCGATGGCGCCGCCGAGGATGCTGGAGAGCGAGAACGCGAACAGCTTCTGACCCGGGTGGGCACGCAGTTGCCAGACGATGAAGACGGCCGCCGCGACGCCGATGCCGGTGAACACCCAGCGTTGCCAGCCGCCCGCGTTGGCGAGAAAGCTGAACGCCGCGCCGGTGTTGTGGGCGCGCACGACATTGAAGAAGCTCGTGATGTACGTGGCGTCGCCGAGCTTGTAGTAGCCGAGGATGAGCACCTTGGTGAACTGGTCCGCGAGGAAGACCACCACGGCCCAGGCGAGCCAGGGCCAGATGCTTGCGCCGCCGGAGCTGCTGCCGCGCGCCATGCTCAGACGAACGACCGGGTTTCGCCGGTGCCGTAGAGATTGCTCACGCAGCGGCCGCAGAGCGTGGGGTGCTCGGCGTTCGCGCCCACGTCGCTCTGGTAGTGCCAGCAGCGGTCGCACTTGGTGTCTTGCGATGGCTTGACTTCGACGGCGAGTGCATCACCCGCCTTGAGCTCGACCTTCGAGACGATCAGCGCGAACTTGAGATCGGCGCCCAGCGACGCGAGCAGTGCATGGTCTTCCGGCGCGGCGGTGAGGACGATCTCGGCCTGCAGCGAGGAGCCCACGGCGCCGCTGGCGCGCACGGCTTCGATTTCCTTGTTGACCACGTCGCGGATCGCGCGGATGCGCTCCCACTTGGCGCTCATCGCGTCGTCGCCTGAGGCGATGGTGCCGTAGGTTTCAAGGAAGATGGATTCGGACGAGCCGAACACCTTCCACGCTTCTTCCGCCGTGAAGCTGAGGAACGGAGCCATCCAGCGCAGCATGGCGTGCGTGATCTGGTGCAGCGCGGTCTGCGCGCTGCGGCGCGCGTGGCTCTTCTCGCCCGTGGTGTAGAGGCGGTCCTTGAGCACGTCGAGGTAGAAACCGCCGAGGTCTTCCGAGCAGTACAGCTGCAGTTTGGTGACCACGGGGTGGAATTCGTACACCTTGTAGTGCGCGAGGATGTCCTGCTGCAGCGCGGCAGCGCGGGAGAGGGCGTACTGGTCGATCTCGAGCATCTGATCGAACGGCACGCTGTCCTTGGCGGCGTCGAAGTCGCTCACGTTGGCGAGCAGGAAGCGCAGCGTGTTGCGGATGCGGCGGTAGCCGTCCACCACGCGGGCGAGGATCTTGTCGTCGATGGCGAGGTCGCCCGAGTAGTCGGTCGATGCGCACCACAGGCGGATGATTTCCGCGCCCAGCTTGCCGCTCACTTCTTGCGGCGAGACGGTGTTGCCAAGCGACTTGCTCATCTTCTTGCCCTGGCCGTCCACCGTGAAGCCGTGCGTGAGCAGGCCCTTGTACGGTGCGCGGCCATAGATCGCGGAGGCGAGCAGCAGCGACGAGTGGAACCAGCCGCGATGTTGGTCGTGGCCTTCGAGGTACAGGTCCGCCTCGGGGCCCGAGTCGTGGTGCATCTCGTTGTGCGTGCCGCGCAGCACATGCCAGAAGGTGGAGCCGGAGTCGAACCACACTTCAAGGATGTCGGTGCTCTTGGTGTAGCTTTGGGCTTCTTCAGCGCCGAGGATTTCTTCGGTGGTCACGCGGCTCCAGGCCTCGATGCCGCCCTTGCCGACGATTTCCACAGCTTGGTCGAGGATTTCCATGGTGCGCGGATGCAGCTCGCCCGAATCCTTGTGCAGGAAGAACGGGATCGGCACGCCCCAGCTGCGCTGGCGCGAGATGCACCAGTCGGGACGACCGGCGATCATGTCGCGCAGGCGCGATTTGCCGTTTTCGGGATAGAAGCTGGTGTGCTCGATGGCTTCGAGTGCGATCTGGCGCAGTGTCTTTTCGGGCTTGTCACCGGCCTTGGTGAACACGCCTTCGCCTTCGTCCATGCGGATGAACCACTGTGCGGCGGCGCGGTAGATCACCGGCGTCTTGTGGCGCCAGCAGTGCGGGTAGCTGTGGGTGATGACGGTGGTGCCGAGCAGGCGACCGGCCTTGTCCAGCGCTTCGAGGATGACCGGCACGGCCTTCCAGATGTGCTGGCCGCCGAACAGCGGAAAGTCGGGCGCGTAGGCACCGTTGCCCTGCACGGGATTCAGGATCTCGTCGAGCTTCATGCCGTGCGCCATGCAGGACTGGAAGTCGTCCAGACCGTAGGCAGGCGCCGAGTGGACGATACCGGTACCGTCGGTGGCGGTGGCGTAGTCGGCCAGATAGACGGGCGACAGGCGCTTGTAGCCCGCGTCCACGTCGTACAGCGGATGTTCGAATTCCAGACCCGCGAGCTTCTCGCCCTTGGTCACGGCCAGCACCTTGCCTTCGAGGTTCCAGCGCTTCATGGTGTCTTCCACCAGCGTCTCGGCCACGATCAGCAGGCCGCGCGAGGTGTCCACCAGCGCGTAGGGCAGCTCGGGGTTCAGGTTCAGCGCCTGGTTGGCGGGGATGGTCCACGCGGTGGTGGTCCAGATCACGACAAACGCGTCCTTGTCGAGCTGGGGCAGGCCAAACGCGGCAGCCAGCTTGGCGGGCTCGTGCGCCTTGAACATCACGTCGAGCGTGTTGCTCTTCTTGTCCTGGTATTCGATCTCGAATTCGGCCAGCGACGATGCGCAGTCAAAGCACCAGTACACGGGCTTGAGGCCGCGGTAGACGAAGCCGCGCTCCATCACGCGCTTCAAGGCGCGCAGCTCACCGGCTTCGTTCTCGAAGTTCATCGTCTTGTAGGGATGCTCCCAGTCGCCGAGCACACCGAGGCGCTTGAAGTCCGTCATCTGCTGGGCGATCTGCTCGGTCGCGAAGGCGCGGCTCTTGGCCTGCATCTCGTCGCGTGGCAGGTTGCGGCCATGCAGCTTTTCGATGGCGTTCTCGATCGGCAGACCGTGGCAGTCCCAGCCCGGTGCGTAGAGCGCGTTGAAGCCCTCGAGCTGGCGGCTCTTGACGATCATGTCCTTCAGGATCTTGTTGACCGCGTGGCCGATGTGCAGTTGGCCGTTGGCATATGGAGGGCCGTCGTGCAGGATGAACTTGGGCGCACCGCAGCGGGCGTCGGTCAGCTTCTTGTAGATGCCTTCGTCCTGCCATTCCTTGACCCAGCCCGGCTCGCGCTTGGGCAGGTCGCCACGCATCGGAAAGGGGGTGTCGGGCAGGTTCAGGGTCTTGCGGTAATCCGTTTTGTCGGACGTGGTCGTGGCTTGCTGTTTATCGGACATGAGCTGAAGATTCTTGAAAGCGAACAAGCTCCGTCAATGACGCGGAGCTCTGAATACGAGAGATGCGGGGTGCAATGTGACGAGCGAGCGTCAAATTCGGTCGCGTGTCGTCTGACGCCGGGTTTCGGCATGCGTGGAGGCGGCAAAGAACGCGCGGGCATCATCGCAATCCTTGGCGATGCCAGCGGTCAGAGCGTCGAGGCTGTCGTATTTCAGCTCGTCGTGCAGTTTGTGCAGGAGTTCCACGCGGATGATTTTACCGTAAGCCCCTTCGGCCCCCAGATGGGTGGGCCATTCGAGGCAATGGGTTTCCAGCAGCACCCGGCCGCCGTTCACGTCGTTCGGGTCGATCGAGGGGCGCACGCCCAGATTGGCGACGCCCGGCAGGGCATGCTCCGCAAGGCCGTGCACGGCGACCGCGAAGATCCCGCTGGCCGCCGGTTTCCAGTGCTTGAAGCGCAGGTTGAGCGTGCGAAAGCCGTCCTGCTCCGCACCCGTCGCGGCCGAGCGGCCCAGTTGGCGGCCGAGCTTGCGCCCATGCACCACATGGCCGGAAATCGCATAGGGCCGCCCGAGCAGGCGCGCCGTTTCGACCAGATCGCCCTTGCCGAGCGATTCCCGCACGGCCGAGCTGGACACCCGCAGGCCGTGGACCTCGTAGCTGTTCATGCGCGCCACGTCAAAGCCATGGGCGCGCCCGGCGGCGTCCAGCATCGCGTAGTCGCCCGCGCGCTTGGCTCCGAAGCGGAAATCGTCGCCCACGAGCACGTATTTGGCGTTCAGGCCTTCCAGAATCACGTCGTTGATGAAGGCCTCGGGCGGCTGGCTGGCCAGCTTTTCGTTGAACGGCAGCACGATGGTCTGCTGCACGCCGCAGGCCGCCAGTTCACCCAGTTTGTCGCGCAGCGTGCCGACGCGGGCGGGTGCGAGTTCGGGCTTGCCCAGCTTGCCCGCGAAATAGTCGCGCGGATGCGGCTCGAACGTGAGCACGCAGCTGGCCACGCCGCGCTGGCGGGCCTCGTTGTTGAGCAGGGCCAGCATGGCCTGATGTCCGCGGTGCACGCCATCGAAATTGCCGATGGTCAGAGCACATGCCTCTGCGACACCCGGGTGGTGCAAGCCTCTAAAGATCTTCATCGCTGTACTTTTCTTTTGATAGCGTCACATGCCGCCAATAGGGCAAAAGACGCCATTTCGTCACGAAAAGAGTATATTGTGAGTCAGCTGGTCGTTTTCCAACCGATCCGGCACTGTTATCTGCGTTCCGAGTCTTGTTTTTCAACGGATGAACTGGAGGCGTGTGGTGAAGGTGTTGAAGCTGTCCGCTCAGGGCTTGCCGCAATCGTGGGTATCGCTGGAACAGGCGGTCACCCATTACGCGGCCGGCGAAGTGCGCTGGGAACTCGGCGCGCAGGTGGCGCTGTTCCGCGGCGGGCACAACGCCGTCACGGGCGAACAGTCCCAGATCGCGGTCAGCAGCATCATCGGCACCAAGGGCGTTCCAGCCATCGACCCGTTTCACCTCAAGCCCACGCTCAGCAACAGCAAGCTCTTCATCCGCGACCGCAACGTCTGCGCCTACTGCGGCGGTCACTTCCACGAGGAAGACCTCACCCGCGAGCACATCGTGCCTTTCGCAAGAAACGGCCAGGACCACTGGATGAACGTGGTCACCGCCTGCCGCCCCTGCAACCACCGCAAGGGCCCCCGCACGCCCGAGCAGGCACACATGCCGCTGCTCTACGCGCCCTACGTGCCCAGCCTCTGGGAAGACTTCATCCTGCGCAACCGGCGGATCCTGGCCGACCAGATGGAGTTCCTGATGGCGCATGTGCCGAAGTCTTCGCGGTTGTTGAACAGCTGATCGCCCGAGATCGTCAGCACGCCTTGAGGCGCTTCGCGTCTTCCCCGCTCGTGCATTGCAGAGCATCGGGTTCAGTCGCGCACATTCCTCGCTGAGGCACTTGGGTGCCTGGGCGGCGCAGCCTTATGCACTTTCCACCCAATCACATCGTTTTTTATTCTTTGTTGTGATTTGAACGCCCACCTACATTGAAGTCCATAGCCATCAGCCGATGGCGAATGGCGGAATGTGGCAACCAATGAGGTGAGCGATCATGAGTACGGTGGAACTGGATATCGCGGATATCGACGTGGCAGATTTGGCGCCTGTGCTGCAGCAGGCCATGGCCAGCGCGCAGGAGGAGGGGCTTCCTTACGCGGGCAGCGTGCCGCCTGTGCAGGCTTGGGAGCTGGTGCGGCGGGGGCAGGCGGTGCTGGTCGATGTGCGCACGGCCGAGGAGCGCAAGTTCGTGGGGCATGTGCCGGACAGTCTGCATGTGGCCTGGGCGACGGGGACGTCATTGAACCGCAATCCGCGCTTTGCGCGTGAGCTGGCGGCGCTGGTGTCCAAGCTGCCCAAGAACGATGAGCACGCACCTCCGGTGCTGCTGCTGTGCCGCAGCGGCAAGCGTTCGGCGCTCGCGGCGCAGGAGGTAGCGAAGGCGGGCGTGGCGCGGGTGTTCAACGTGAGCGAGGGCTTCGAAGGCGACATCGACGATGCGCAGCAGCGCGGGCACTTCAACGGTTGGCGCTTCCACGGGCTGCCGTGGGTGCAGGACTGATCGAGACGGAGGACGGCACCATGAGTACCTTCGATATTCCCGAGATCGTCAGGCAGCTGCGGCAGGTGCGCGACCAGTGGCGCGAGAAGCAGAACCGCACCGATACCGAGCACCGCGAATTCCCTTCGCGCGACGCGATTGCGCGTGCGGTGGAGTCGCTCAAGGGCGTGCTGTTTCCGCTGCGGCTCGGGCCGCCCGAGCTGCGGCATGCGACCGAGGATTTCTACGTCGGCCACACGCTCGACAGCGCGCTGCAGGCGCTGCTCGCGCAGGCGCGCATCGAGCTGCACTACCGTCAGCGTGGCAGTGCGGTCAGCGATCAGGAAATCGATGCGCAGGCGACGAACGCGCTGCATCAGTTTGCCCACAGTCTTCCGCAGTTGCGGCAATGGCTCGATACCGATGTGCTGGCCGCGTTCCAGGGCGACCCGGCGGCGCGCAGCGTGGACGAGGTGGTGCTGAGCTACCCGGGCGTGCTGGCGCTGATCCACCACCGCATCGCGCACACGCTCTATCGGCTGGAGCTGCCGCTGCTCGCGCGCATCGTCTCCGAACTCGCGCACAGCCAGACCGGCATCGACATCCATCCAGGCGCGCAGATCGCCTCGGGCTGCTTCATCGATCACGGCACGGGTGTGGTGATCGGAGAGACCGCGCAGATCGGTGCGAACGTGCGCATCTACCAGGCGGTGACGCTTGGCGCAAAGCGTTTTCCGAAAGATGCGCAAGGCCATCTGCAGAAAGGTTGGGCGCGGCATCCCATCGTGCAGGACGACGTGGTGATCTACGCGGGCGCGACGATTCTGGGACGGGTGACGATCGGGAGGGGCGCGGTGATCGGCGGCAACGTGTGGATCACCGACGACGTGCCGCCCGGCACCAACGTGTCGCAGGCGCGGCTGCAGAAAGATGTGGATTCGGCGGGGACTGCCACGGTCAGCGAGGCGCGCGTCGCCGCGTGAAGCATGCAGATGACTTCACAGACTTTCGTCCATGACTTCGGGCTGGCAGTGCGCCAGTTGCGCGAGGCGCGCGGCTGGTCGCAGGAAATGCTGGCGGCGCACTCCGATCTGCATCGCACCTATGTGGGCGAGGTGGAGCGCGGGCTGGTCACGCCGTCGCTGATCACGCTGCACAAGCTCGCGTCGGCACTCGGCATCAAGGCGTCGGAGCTGCTCTCGCGCACCGATCAGATCGCCGCGCTGCGCGCCACGCAATACCTGCGCTTGACGGCTATAGCCTGTTGAGGCGGTGGTCCGCGTCGCCAACACTTCGGCTACTTCTTTCGCTATTTCCTTTTCTTGTTTTCTTCTTCCGATCTCTTCAGGAGCCTTGTTCCATGACAGCAACCGTAGGCGGCACCACCGCACTGGGCGACAACGCAGCACGCCAGTTGGCCAACGCGACCAAGACCGCGCCACAGCTCTCGACCATCACCCCGCGCTGGCTCACGCACCTGCTGCAGTGGGTGCCGGTGGAGGCGGGCATCTACCGCGTCAATCAGGTCAAGAACCCCGAGGCCATCAAGGTCACATGCACCGCCAAGGAGCATGAGAACCAGCTGCCGCGCACTTACGTGGACTACGACGAGAAGCCGCGCGAGTTCTTTCTGAATGCCGTGTCCACCGTGCTCGACGTGCACACGCGCATCTCCGATCTCTACAGCAGCCCGCATGACCAGATCAAGGAACAGCTGCGCCTGACCATCGAGACCATCAAGGAGAACCAGGAGAGCGAGCTCATCAACAACCCGGAATACGGCCTGCTCGCGCAGGTGAGCGACGAGCAGCGCATCTTCCCGCTGAGCGGCGCCCCCACGCCGGACGACCTCGACGAACTGCTCACCAAGGTGTGGAAGGATCCGGCGTTCTTTCTCGCGCATCCGCTCACCATCGCAGCGTTCGGCCGCGAAGCGACGCGCCGTGGCACGCCTCCGCCGACGGTCAGCCTGTTCGGATCGCAGTTCATCACGTGGCGCGGCGTGCCGCTGATTCCTTCGGACAAGGTGCCGGTGGCCGATGGAAAATCCAAGATCCTGCTGCTGCGCGTGGGCGACCGCCGCCAGGGCGTGGTGGGGCTGTTCCAGCCGGGGCTGCCGGGCGAACAGGCGCCGGGGCTGTCGGTGCGTTTCATGGGCATCAACAACCACGCGATCGCGTCGTATCTGATCTCGCTGTACTGCTCGCTCGCGGTGCTCACGCCCGACGCGATTGCCGTGCTCGACGATGTGGAGATCACGCGCTATCACGACTATTCCGTGCTGGACACCTACAAGTAAACGGTGGAGGAGAGCGCCTTGACGTCGTCCATTCCCACCCAGCCTTCGGCCGCACCGGCAGCCATCGGGCACGAGCTGCAGAGCCCGCTTGATACGCAGCTGCTTGCGCAGCTCGCGTCGGCGATCTTCCGCAATGCGCCGGACGCGCCCGGTGCACCCGGTGTGTCCAGTGCGTTCAGTGGCTTCGGCGTGCAACCGCCGCACAACATCGCGCCGCCTGGATCGCCCTTCGCGAGCCCGGCGGGCTTCTCGCCCAACCTGCCGGGAACGCCCATTCCCCAAGGCCAGATTCCCGGCACCAACCTGCTGCCGAGCAATCCTGCGCAGGCGCTCGCGCTCGGGCATCGCCCGCAGATTGATCTGCCGAAGGCGCAGGCGGGCAATGGTGTGCCGGACGTGGCCTTTGCGGCGCTTCCGGGATACGAGCCGCGCCTCTCGGGCCTGACTGCGGCGGCGCCCGTCGGCACTCCGGCAGCGGGTGTGCCGTGGGCCAACCCGACGAGCCATGTGAGCAGCGCGCCGCAGTTCTACTTTGTGGATGCGGTGCAGTTGCCAAGCGGCTTCGTCACGCCCGCCAAGCCGCATCCGCATGGCGCGCAGGCCGCAACGCCCGCGTCGCATCATGAGCGCCATCCGGGCTTTGACGTGCAGGCCGTGCGGCGCGACTTTCCGATTCTCTCGGAGCGCATCAACGGCAAGCCGCTCATCTGGCTCGACAACGCGGCCACCACGCACAAGCCGCGTCAGGTGATCGAGCGCATCGCACATTTCTACGAGCATGAGAACTCCAACATCCACCGCGCCGCGCATGCGCTGGCCGCGCGCGCGACGGATGCCTACGAGCATGCGCGCGAGGTGGTGCGCCGCTTCATCAACGCTCCCGATGTGAACGAGGTGATCTTCGTGCGCGGCACGACCGAGGCGATCAACCTCGTCGCCAAAAGCTGGGGCGGCAAGCACGTGGGCGAAGGCGACGAGATCATCGTCTCGCATCTCGAGCACCACGCCAACATCGTGCCGTGGCAGCAACTGGCCGAGGCCAAGGGTGCGAAGCTGCGCGTGATTCCGGTGGACGACGAGGGGCAGATCCGTCTCGACGAATACCAGAAGCTCATCAATGACCGCACCAAGCTCGTCGCCATTGGCCATGTGTCGAACACGCTGGGCACGGTGGTGCCCGTCAAGCAGGTGGTGGAGATCGCCAGGCGGCGCGGCATTGTCACGCTGGTCGATGGCGCGCAGTCGATTGCGCACACGCCGGTCGACGTGCAGGACATCGGCGCGGACTTCTTCGTGTTCTCCGGCCACAAGATTTTTGCACCGACCGGCATCGGCGCGCTCTGGGGTCGCCGAAAGGTGCTCGAAGACATGCCGCCCTGGCAGGGCGGCGGCAACATGATCGCCGATGTGACCTTCGAGAAAACGGTGTTCCAGCCACTGCCCAACACCTTCGAGGCGGGCACCGGCAACATCGCCGACGCCGTGGGGCTGGGTGCTGCGCTGGAATATGTGGAGCGGCTCGGCATCGAGAACATCAGCCGCTACGAGCACGCGCTGGTCGACTACGGCATGCAGCAGCTCGGCAGCATTCCCGGTCTGCGCCTGATCGGCACGGTGCCGGGCAAGGCGAGCGTGCTGTCGTTCACCTTGGCGGGCTACACGACCGATGAGGTGGGGAAGGCGCTCAACGCCGAAGGCATCGCGGTGCGCACCGGCCACCATTGCGCGCAGCCGATTCTGCGGCGCTTCGGCGTGGAGACCACCGTGCGTCCTTCGCTCGCGTTCTACAACACGTTCGAGGAAATCGACGCGCTGGTGACGGTGGTGCGCAGGCTCGCCGGGCAGCGGCGCGCTCAGTAAGTCTCGAGGTGGAGGCGGCCTTGCTGTTTGAGCCTGGCCGCCACGCTGTCCCAGTCGAGGCCGGCCTGCACGATCACGTCGCGCAGCGCGAGCACCACGCCTTCTTCCATGCTCTTCAGGCCGCAGACATAGATGTGCGTGCTGTCATCGCGCAGCAGCTCGGCGAGGTCTACGGCGCGCTCGCGGATGATGTCCTGCACGTAGCGTTTGGGGCTTCCCGCCACGCGCGAGAACGCGAAGTTGGTGTCGATGAAATCCTTGGGTAGGTTCTGCAGAGGACCGAAGTACGGCAGCTCCTGTGGAGTGCGCGCGCCGAAGAACAGCATGAGCTTGCCGCCGTCGAACTTGCCGCTCTTGCGCAGGCGGCGTCTCCATTCGGTCATCGCGCGCATGGGGGCGCTGCCGGTGCCGGTGCAGATCATCACGATGTGCGAGCGCGGATGATTGGGCATGAGAAACGAGTGCCCGAACGGGCCGATCACCTGCACTGCATCGCCCACCTTGAGGTCGCAGAGATAGTTGCTCGCTACGCCGCGCACCGGCTTGCCTTCGTGGTCCTGCGTGACGCGTTTGACGGTGAGCGCGACGTTGTTGTAGCCGGGCCGCTCGCCATTGCGCGCGCTCGCGACGGAGTATTGGCGGGCGACATGCGCTCTGCCGTTGGCGTCCACGCCGAGCGGGATGACGGCGATGGACTGGCCTTCGAGCACTGGAAACGGCATCGCGCCGAAGTCGAGCACGATGTGGTGCGTCTCGTTGTCGAAGCCGGCTTCGGTGCAGTTGATGTTGCCAACCACGGTGGCGCTCACCGGGTTCTTCGGGCCATGCAGATTGGTGTAGGCGTGGGCGGCGGACCATGGCGGAACCGTTGCGCCATACATTGCCGAACGGAATTCGGCTTCGCGCATCTCTCCGGCATTCGATGCCAGCCCCGCAACGGCGGCAGCAGCGGCGACCGCGGCGATGGCTGCCTGCGCCTGCGACAGGTCTTCCAAGTCGGTGCCACCCGCCGAGCCTGAACTCTGCGCGGCTGCTGCGAGGCGTTCGGGTGGCAATTCCGGCGGCAAGGCTTCCCAGCCGAACTGATCTGCCACCGAATACGCTTCTTCCACGGGCACCTTGCGCCAGTTGTCGATGCTGCCCGTGGGGCAGGGCGAGACGCAGTCCATGCAGCCATTGCATTGGTCGGCCATGACGACGTAGTTGGTGTCGTCATGCGTGATGGCGCCCACGGGGCAGGTCGCCTCGCAGGTGTTGCAGCGGATGCAGATTTCCGGGTCGATGAGATGCTGGTTGAGGATGCCGTTCTCGATCAGCGTGGTGGTGCTCATGATCTGCTGTCTCCTTGCGACCGTTGGAGTGCCGTCTGTATCGCGGGCTTCGGCGATGCGTTTCGGTCCGCCTCAGTTGAAGCGCACGTAATCGAAGTCCACCGGCTGGCGGTTGATGCCCATGACCGGTGGCGCGATCCAGCCTGCGAACCTGCCGGGCGCGAGGCACTGCTGCATCAGCGACGCGACAAAGGCGCGGTCCGCGTCGCTCGCCAGCCATTCGTCCTTGCGCGTCTGCCATTCCTGCTCGGTCACCGGGCGGCCATCGGGGCTCATGCGCACGCCCGCGAGCGCGCCGATCTGGCGGTTGAAGGCCTTGTGCGGAACGATGAGGCGGAAGTCGATGCCCGCCTTTTCCATCACCTTGTTCCAGCGTCCGACGCCCGCGTTGGAGTCCTTGATGTAGTCGTCGCGCAGCACTTCGTTCAGTGCGTTGAGCATCGGCACTTCCTTTTCCTGGAGCTTGCCGTCCACCACTTCGAGCACCTTGTAGTGCTGATCGTGCAGCGCGTGGTCGTCCGCGCGCTTGCCTTCCTCATAACGCCCCTTGAGTCCCGAGCTGTAGAAGGTCGCGGCGTTGCTGGACTGGTCGGCGCCGAACAGGTCGATGGTCACGCTGTAGTGGAAGTTCAGGTAGCGCTGGATGGTCGGCAGATCGATCACGCCGGCCGCGCGCAGTTGGGCCACGTCGTCTGTCTTGAGCTCGTTCATCACCTGGCAGGTGCGCTGAAGCACGCGCGAGACGCCCGATTCACCGACGAACATGTGGTGCGCTTCTTCGGTCAGCATGAACTTGGTGGTGCGCGCGAGCGGGTCGAAGGCGCTCTCGGCGAGCGCGGCGAGCTGGAACTTGCCGTCGCGGTCGGTGAAGTAGGTGAACATGAAGAACGCGAGCCAGTCCGGCGTCTTCTCGTTGAACGCGCCGAGAATGCGCGGGTTGTTCTCGTCGCCCGACTGGCGCTCGAGCAGCGCCTCCGCTTCCTCGCGGCCATCGCGGCCGAAGTACTTGTGCAGCAGGTAGACCATGGCCCAGAGATGGCGGCCTTCCTCGACGTTCACCTGAAAGAGGTTGCGCAGGTCGTAGAGCGACGGCGCGGTCAGGCCCAGATGGCGCTGCTGCTCGACCGATGCGGGCTCGGTGTCGCCCTGGGTGACGATGATGCGGCGCAGGTTGGCGCGATGCTCGCCGGGCACTTCCTGCCAGGCCTTCTCGCCCTTGTGATCGCCGAAGTGGATGCTGCGTTCCTGATCGGCCGGATTGAGAAAGATGCCCCAGCGGTAGTCGCGCATCTTCACGTGGCCGAACTGTGCCCAGCCCTGCGGGTCCACGCTCACCGCGGTGCGCAGATAGACCTCGTGGTTGGTCGAACCTTCGGGGCCGACATCGTCCCACCACTTGATGAAGTTGGGCTGCCAGCTCTCCAGCGCGCGCTGCAAAGTGCGGTCGCCCGCGAGGTCGACGTTGTTGGGAATCTTGACGCTGTAATCAATGCTGCTCATCTCTCTTCTCCTTTGTGATCCGGTGCTTCGTGCTCAGACTCAGACTCAGACTCGGTTGGGATCGAAGCCCGCCTTCTGGCCCGACCCGTAGAGCTTGAGCGCGCCCTTTTCGCCCACGGCATTGGGGCGGATGAAGATCCAGTTCTGCCATGCGGAGAGGCGACCGAACACGCGCGTGAGCATGTTCTCCTTGCCGTTGAAGCGCAGGTTGGCCTCGAGCCCCGTGAGTGCATCGGAGGACATCGCCGCGCGCTCTTCAATCGCGATGCGGATCTCGTCCTCCCAATCGATGTCGTCGAGCGCGGCGGTGACGAGGCCGAGCCTGAACGCATCGTCGCCATTGAGTGCGTCGCCGATGCTCGCATGAACGGCCTGGAGCGGTGCCTCTTCTTCATAGAAGCGGCGCTGCAGACGGCTTTGGTCATTCACCAAAGGAAGCAGCCCGAAATTGAATTCGTCCAGGCTGATCTTCGGCTCGCGGTCAGGCTCATCGGGCAGAACGGCCATGTAGGTACGGTCGGCCGCGAAGGCCAGTTCAGCCAGCATGCCGGCAAAGCACGAACCCGGCTCAACCAGCGCAAACAGTGAACGCGAAGACACATCGAGCCGCGCAAAGGTGCGGCGCAGCAGACCGATGGTCTCGCTCACCAGCCAGTGCTTCTTGTGCAGCAGCATCGATGCGCCATGCGCGAGCACGTTGGCCGCATCGCCTTGCGTTTTGAGAATCCAGGTGCCGATGTCAAGCTCATTGGTGCGCAGATGCAGGATCGCGTCATCCAGTTCGCGGCCCATGGCGAGCGGCCACCAGGCAGCCGCCTGTTTTTCGATGGCGTCGGCGGACGTTGGCGGCGTCGCCGTCGGTGCGTTCACCGTGATGGTCGCGGTGCGCTTGGTCCGGTCAATTTCCACGTGCACATGTGCGTAACGCAGGCTGCTGTCCGTCAGCTCGCGCTCCACGTGGGTGAGTTGGATGCCTTGCACGTTGGCGGGGCGCGAGCTGCCCGCAGCCAGCTTTTCCGCACGCTGTTTCACCGTGTCGGCAAACTGCGCGGGCTTGGCAATCGCGTCCACCAGACGCCAGTCCACCGCACGCTGGCCGCGCACGCCTTCCACGCTGGTGCAGAAGATGTCGGCCAGATCGTGGCGCACATGGCGCTTGTCGGTCACGCGCGTCAAGCCGCCGGTGCCGGGCAGCACACCGAGCAGCGGCACCTCGGGCAGCGAGACGGCGGACGAGCGGTCGTCGATCAGCACGATGTCGTCGCAGGCGAGAGCCAGCTCGTACCCACCGCCGGCGCAGGCGCCGTTGACGGCGGCGATGAACTTGAGGCCGTCGTGCTTGGAGCTGTCTTCCATGCCGTTGCGCGTCTCGTTGGTGAACTTGCAGAAATTCACCTTCCATGAATGTGACGAGACACCGAGCATGAAGATGTTCGCGCCCGAGCAGAAGATGCGGTCCTTGCCGCTGGTCACCACCACGGTGCGTACCTGGGGTTGCTCGAAGCGGATGCGGTTGAGCGCGTCGTGCAGCTCCACGTCCACGCCCAGATCGTAGCTGTTGAGCTTGAGCTTGTAGCCGGGGCGGATGCCACCGTCCTCGGCGATGTCGAGCTTGAGGCGCGCGATCTGACCGTCCACTTCAAACGACCAGTGGCGGTACTGCGAGGGCGCGGTGCGGTAGTCGACGATGGGGTGCTGCTGCAGGGACATGGGCTGCCTCGTGAGATGAATAATAATGCATCAAATCGGTCGCGATTGGCACAATTATGCAGCCTGTGATTTTTTGTGCACGCCAAAACATGCAATATGATGCAGTTTTTGCGGATTCCTAGGGAAAGCACGGACCGCCTCATGGCGGGGTGCATGAGGCGAAAAGGTGTTCAGGGCGCGATCCCGCTGCAGCGCCGGAGATCGCAGGCACGCTCCTGGAGCGTCAACACGCTCTTACGTCGCGACCAGCGATTTCAACCGCGCGAAGCTCTGCTCCAGCGTCTGGCCGCTGGTATCGAGCACATGGTCGGACTTGGCGTAGAACTCCTCGCGGCCGGCGAGGATGCGGCGCAGGTCTTCCATGGCTTCGGGGTTGGCGGCCATGGGGCGGGTGTCGCCCTGGGCGATCACGCGGCTCATGTGTTCCTCGGGCTGGGCCCGCACCCAGACGGTCGTGCAGTGCGACAGCAGCTCGTTGAAGGTGGCGGGGTCGGAGACGATGCCGCCGGGCGTGGCGATGACCACGTCGGCGTAGATCTGCACCGTTTCTTCGAGCGCGCGGCGTTCGTAGCGGCGGTAGCCGCTCACGCCATAGAGGTCGTAGATCTCGCGCACGCTGCAGCCGGCCAGGGTTTCGATTTCGCGGTTGAGCTCGATGAAGGGCACGCCGAGGTCGTCGGCCAGCATCTTGGCGAGCGTCGATTTGCCCGCGCCGCGCAGGCCGATGAGCGCGATGCGCGAGTGGCGGTGCTGATCGCCGCTTGGCGCGGTGCCCAGCAGTTCACCGGCGGCGACGCGCACGCGGCGCAGGTCGTCCTCGCTGCGGCCCTCGAGCAGTTCGCGGATCAGCAGCCATTCGGCGCTGGAGGTGGTGACGTCGCCGAGCAGCTCGGCCATGGAGCACTGCAGCGCCTGGGCGATCTGGTGCAGCACGAGGATGGAGACGTTGCCGGTGCCGTACTCGAGGTTGGCGAGGTGGCGTTCGGAAACCTCGGCGCTGACGGCCAGGCCGCGCCTGGTGAGGCCGCGCCGCGCGCGCAACTGGCGAACCCGCTCGCCCAGGGCCTGCAACACCTGATTCCTTGGGTCCGCGTCGGTGGGGCCGTCGTGCCCCGCGTCACCCGCTGCGCTGTCGGCGTGCATCTGCTCCATAAGACTTCCTGAAAGAAGGCATGAATGATAAACACTGGGTTGATCGTGTTTTGGCTCGGTGCTTTCGCGCCGGTGTGCTGCTGCACGACGTCATCCCAAGGGTAAATACGAATCATGCAATATAGTGCTTGACAGTGAATTCTATCCTAACTATCTTTGATCTATGCGCAACATAGTGCATATTCAGTGGGCGTGGAAGCAGTCAAATGCACGCAATCGCGCACCATCACAGATGACAGGAGAACCGAGCCATGCTGCAAGTCGTCAACCTCATGCCCGAGCGGCAGGCGGGGACCACGGCGGTGGATTTCGACCGGCCTTTCAACTTTGCGCGCCACCTGTTCGATGCCAACCGCGCCCGTGCCGACAAGGTGGCCTATGTTGACGACCACGGCACGCTGACCTACGGCCAGCTTGAGGATCAGGCGCGGCGCATGGCCCATGCGCTCGTGAGCAGCGGCGTGCACCGCGAGGAGCGGGTGCTGCTGCTGATGCAGGACATGCGCGAATGGGTGGTGAGCTTTCTTGGCGCCATGTATGCGGGCGTGGTGCCGGTGGCGGTGAACACGCTGCTCACCGCCGACGACTACGCCTACCTGCTGCAGAACTGCCGCGCGCAGGCGATTTTGACCAACGGTGCGCTGGTGCCCATGGTGCAGGAGGCGCTGAAGCGCGGCGAACATGAGGTGCAGCACATCTGGGTGGCGCGCTCGTGCGAGGCACACGGCATGCCGCACGGCTATCAGGATTTTGACAACTGGGTGGAGGTGCAGACGCCGCTCGCGCTGCCCGCCCGCACCATGGGCGACGATCCGGGTTTCTGGCTGTATTCGTCGGGCTCCACCGGCAAGCCCAAGGGCACGGTGCACACCCAGGCCAATCCGTACTGGACGGCGGAGCTCTACGGCAAGGCGATTCTCGGGCTCACCGAAGACGACATCTGCTTTTCCGCGGCCAAACTGTTTTTCGCTTACGGGCTCGGCAACGCCGTGACCTTTCCGCTGAGCGTGGGTGCGACGGTGGTGCTCATGGCCGAGCGGCCGACGCCGGTGGCCGTCTTCTCGCGCTGGGTGCAGCACCAGCCGACCGTGTTCTTCGGTGCGCCCACGGGGTTCGCGGGAATGATGGCGCATCCGGCGCTGCCCGGGCGCGATCAGGTCAGCCTGCGCATGTGCTCGTCGGCGGGGGAGGCGCTGCCCGCCGAGATCGCCCAGCGTTTCAAGGCGCATTTCGGCGCGGACATCGTCGATGGTCTGGGATCGACCGAGATGCTGCACATCTTTCTGTCCAACCGGCCCGATGACATTCGCTACGGCAGCACCGGCAAGCCCGTGCCGGGCTACGAGGTGGAGTTGCGTGGCGAGGACGGAAAGCCGGTGGCGGATGGCGAGATCGGAGAGCTCTTCATCAAGGGCCCGAGCACCGCGCTGATGTACTGGAACAACCGCAGCAAGACGCGCGACACCTTCCGCGGCGAGTGGCTCAAGAGCGGGGACAAGTACAGCCGCGACGCCGATGGCTACTACACCTACGCGGGCCGCAGCGACGACATGCTCAAGGTGAGCGGCATCTACGTCTCGCCGTTCGAGGTGGAGGCCACGTTGATGCAGCACCCGGCGGTGCTCGAGGCGGCGGTGGTCGGAAAGATCGACCAGGACGGACTCGTCAAGCCCAAGTCGTTCGTGGTCTGCAAACCCGGCAAGTTGGCGAGCGAGGAGGAACTCAAGGCCTTCGTGAAGGAGCGGCTTGCGCCCTACAAATATCCGCGCTTCATCGAGTTCGTGGCCGAGCTGCCCAAGACGGCGACGGGAAAGATCCAGCGCTTTCGCCTGCGCGAGCCCGCCACCTGAAGGCGCGCAAAGCGCAGCCCGGCCGAGCCAACAATTGCGTTGCTGCCGGTGCACGCTACGGGCATTCCCCACATCGTGATCGGCCAACACACGCGATCATCGGCATACAGATATTGACGCCAGAAAATGGAGACAACCCAAATGAAAAACGCATGGAATTTCAGGGGCGCGATGACGCTGGCATCGCTTGCCGCGCTGGCGGGAATGGGGGGCACCGCATTCGCGCAGGAGAAGATCAAGGTCGGCTTCATGCTGCCCGCCAGCGGCACCTTCGCTGCGCTGGGCGTGGCCATCGAGAACGGCTTTCGCATGTATGTGGGCGAGCAGGGCGGCAAGCTCGGCGGGCGCGAGATCGAGTATTTCAAGGTCGATGACGAATCCGATCCTTCCAAGGCGACCGACAACGTCAACCGCCTGATCAAGCGTGACAAGGTCGACGTGATCGTCGGCACGGTGCACTCGGGCGTGGCCATGGCGATGGCGCGCGCGGCCAAGGAAAGCAACACCATCCTCATCGTGCCGAACGCCGGAGCCGACGCGGTGACCGGGCCGATGTGCGGGCCGACGATCTTCCGTTCGTCCTTCAGCAACTGGCAGACCGCCTACCCGATGGGCGTGGTCGCCGCCAAGCAGGAGAACAAGAAGAACGCCATGACCATCACCTGGAAATACGCGGCCGGTGAAGAGGCGGTCGCGGGCTTCAAGGAAGGCTTCGAGAAGAACGGCGGCAAGGTCAACAAGCAGCTCACGCTGCCGTTCCCGAACGTGGAATTCCAGGCGCTGCTCACCGAGATAGCGGCGGCCAAGCCCGATGCGGTGTTCGCGTTCTTCGCGGGCGCGGGCGCGGTGAAGTTCGTCAAGGACTACCACGCGGCGGGCCTGTCCAAGACCATCCCGCTCTACGGCCCGGGCTTTCTCACCGACGGAACGCTCGACGCGCAGGGCGAGGCCGCTCAGGGCATGCTGACCACGCTGCACTACGCCGACGAACTGGGCACGGAGCGTGACAAGGTCTTCCGCACCAACTACGCCAAGGCCTACAAGCTCATGCCCGACGTCTATGCCGTGCAGGGCTATGACGCCGCGCAGATGCTGGCCGTGGGCCTGAAGGCGGCGGGTGGCGACGTGAACAAGAAGGACGTGTTCCGCGCGGCCGTTGAAAAAGCCACCATCGCGAGCCCGCGCGGCGACTTCACGCTGAGCAAGGCCCACAACCCGGTGCAGGACATCTATCTGCGCAAGGTCGATGGCAAGGAAAACAAGAAGCTCGGCGTGGCCGTGAAGGGACTGGCCGATCCGGCGCGCGGCTGCAAACTCTGAGCACTGTTTGAACATCGGCGCCCTGGCGCCGCTTTCTCATCGACACGACGACTGATTCGGGGCTGCCGTGGATCTTGCGACTTTTCTGGTGCAGTGCCTGAACTCGGTTCAGTACGGGATGCTGCTGTTTCTCCTGTCATCGGGGCTGACGCTGATCTTCGGCATCATGGGCGTGATCAATCTGGCCCACGGCAGCTTCTACATGATCGGCGCCTACATGGCGTTCGCGCTCGCGCCGTATCTGGGGCAGCACTTCATCACCATGCTGCTGGTCGGCGTGGTGCTCGCCGTGGTGCTGGGCTATCTGCTCGAATGGGCGTTCTTCAGCTTTCTGTATGAGCGAGACCATCTGCAGCAGGTGCTGATGACCTTCGGCCTGATTCTGGTGTTCGAGGAATTGCGCGCCATCCTCGTCGGCAACGACGTGCACGGCGTGCAGCCGCCCGAGTGGCTCAGCGGCAGCTTCTCGCTGCTCGGCATGATGAGCTACCCGTGGTATCGCGTGTTCGCGACGCTGGTCTGTCTGCTCGTCGCGGCCGCCATGTACTGGATGGTCAACCGCACGCGCCTCGGCATGATGGTGCGCGCGGGAGCAAGCAATCGCGACATGGTGCGCGGGCTCGGCATCGACATCAAGCGGCTGTACCGCATCGTCTTCGCGCTGGGCGTGGCGATGGCCGCGCTCGCGGGGATGATCGCCGCGCCGATGGCGTCGGTCTACCCGAACATGGGCTCGAGCGTGCTGATCATCTGCTTCGTGGTGGTGGTCATCGGCGGCATCGGCTCGATCACCGGGGCGCTCGTCGCCTCGCTGCTGGTCGGCTTCGTCGACACCTTCGGCAAGGTGTTTTTCCAGGAGCTCAGCGGCATGAGCATCTATCTGCTCATGGCCATCATCCTCGTGTGGCGGCCTGAAGGCCTCATGGGCAAGAGGAGCTGAGCCATGGCGACCAGCAACACGCCCCTGACCGAGCTGCAGTCGGCAGAACAAAGCTACGCCGATGCGCCGATGGTGACCGAGCAAAGCATGCCCGCCGCCGCGCGCAATGCCGAGCGCGGGCTGCGCGGCCTGATCTGGCCGATGGTCGTCGCGGTGATTCTCGCGGCGCTGGCTCCGGTGTGGTCTTCCTACCTTTCCGATCTGGTCGTGAAGATCATGATCCTCGCGATCTTCGCGCTGAGCCTGCAGCTGCTTGTGGGCGGCACGGGGCTGGTGAGCCTCGGCCACGCGGCGTTCTTCGGCATCGGCGCGTATGCGACGGTGCTCGCTTCGTCGCCCGAGGGCGGCAATTTTCTCGTGCTGCTGCTCGCCGCGATGGCGGCCAGCGGGCTCTCTGCGCTGTTCATCGGTGCATTCAGCCTGCGCACCAAGGGCGTCTACTTCATCATGGTGACGCTCGCGTTCGCGCAGCTGGCGTACTTCGTCTTTCACGACACTTCGGTGGGCGGCGGCAGCGACGGCATCTACCTCATGGTGCGCCCCGCCATCGGCGCGCTCGACATGGAGAGCAGCCGCACGCAGTACTACGTGGTGCTGTGCGCGCTGGTGCTGGTCTATCTGCTGCTCGCGCTGATCGCGCGCTCGCGCTTTGGCGCGGCGCTCGCGGGCATCCGCGTGAACGAGCAGCGCATGCGAGCGGCGGGATTCGCGACTTATTGGTACAAGCTCGCGGCGTTCGTGATCGCCGGTGTGTTCGCGGGCGTGGCGGGATTTCTGCTGGCCGCGCGCGATGGGGTGGTCAATCCCGAACTGCTGGCCTGGCACCACTCGGGCGAGGTGCTGCTGATGGTGATTCTGGGCGGCATCGGATCGCTGCGCGGTGCGGTGGTCGGCACCGTCACCTTCGTGCTGCTCAAGGAGCTGCTCGGCACCCACGCGCTGGTCGGCGGCGCTGCCGACCACTGGCAGCTCACGCTCGGCATCGCGATCATCGTGCTCGTGGCGCTGCTGCCCAAGGGCGTGATGGGGGTGGGCGAGCTGTTCAAGCGAAGGAGCCGCGCATGAGCGACGCATCCATGCCCAAGCTCGCGGTGCGCCACCTCACGCGCAGGTTCGGCGGACTCATCGCCGTCAACGAAGTGAATCTCGACCTGCATCCCGGTGAGGTGCATGCGGTCATCGGCACCAACGGCGCGGGCAAGTCCACGCTGATCAACATGCTGTCGGGCGAGATTGCCGCGAGCGGGGGCACGATCACGCTTGACGGCCGTGACATCACCCAGATGTCCCAGCCGCAGCGCGCACGCGCCGGCATCGGCCGCAGCTACCAGCGCACCACGATCTTCCCGGAGTTCAGCGTGCTGGAGAACTGCCGCCTCACCGCGCAGGCGCAGGCCCACCCGAGGCCGTGGCACATCTGGCAGTCCGCAAGCGGCTGCGCGCTGAGCAACGAGCGTGCAGAGGCCGCGCTGGCGCGCGCCGGACTCCTGCATTGGCGTCATGTGCAGGCGGGCCGCCTGAGCCACGGCGCCAAGCGGCAGCTCGAAGTGGCGATGTGCCTGTCCACCGAGCCCGAGGTGCTGCTGCTCGACGAGCCGCTTGCGGGCATGGGCGCGGAAGAAACCGAGCGCATGCTGGCGCTGCTGGGCGAGCTCAAGGCACACCACGCCGTGCTGCTGGTCGAGCACGACATGGATGCCGTGTTCCGCATCGCTGACCGCATCACGGTGATGGTCAACGGCAGCGTGGTCGCGAGCGGCACGCCCGATGCGATCCGCGTCGATCCCGTCGTGCGCACCGCCTATCTAGGGGAAGAGCAACATGGCTGAGGCAAGCGCGGACAGCGGCATGTTCCGCATCGAGGACCTGCATACCTACTACGGCGACAGCCACATCCTGCATGGCGTGAGCCTCGACATTCCGCGTGGCAAGGCTGTGGGTCTGCTCGGGCGCAACGGCATGGGCAAGACGACGCTGATCCGCACGCTCATGGGCTATGTGCGCGCGCGCAGCGGCAGCGTGCATTGCGACGGAAAACCGGTGACCGGCGCGCCGCCCGAGAAGATGGCGCGGCTGGGCATCGGCTATGTGCCCGAGGGGCGCGGCGTGTTCCCGAATCTCACGGTGAAGGAAAACCTGCTGATGAGCGCGCGCGCGGGTCTGAACGGCGAGCGGCACTGGACCTACGAGCGCGTGCTCGAGACCTTTCCGCGTTTGAAGGAACGCTGGAACAACGGCGGCAATCAGCTCTCGGGCGGCGAACAGCAGATGGTCTCGATCGGCCGCGCGCTGATGACCAACCCGCGCCTGATGATTCTGGACGAGGCCACCGAGGGCCTTGCGCCGCTGGTCGTTGCCGACATCTGGCGCGTGATCGCCGAGATCCGCGGCACCGGCATTTCCACGCTGATCGTGGACCGCGACTACCGCAAGGTGCTGGCCCACACGGA
Organism: Diaphorobacter caeni; assembly: GCF_015354245.1. GTDB lineage: Bacteria > Pseudomonadota > Gammaproteobacteria > Burkholderiales > Burkholderiaceae_C > Diaphorobacter_A > Diaphorobacter_A caeni. The sequence continues at coordinate 422,069 of NZ_JADKYZ010000002.1, read as the reverse complement.
CCGCGCGGTGGTCATGGAGAAGGGGCGACTGGTGGTTGCAGAGGACTCCGCGCAACTGCACGAGCAGCCGGAACGACTGGCTCAATTGCTCGGAGTCTGACCAGTCAGTATGCTGATGCCTGCAGCGGCCTGCCATGTGCCACCGCCTGGGCCTTGAGCAGCGCGAACTGCGCGGGATAGAAGCGCTCGGCCACGTCGAGGTGCGAACGGATGCGGCCCTTGAGCGCGTTGGTGCCGATGTGGCGGAACAGCGGATTGTCGGGATCGCTCTCGGGACCGGTGGCCTGCTCGGCGAGGGCCACGGGCAGCGTGAGCAGCGGCACGTCCTGCGCGTGCAGGCTCGGCGAGAAGAAGTAGGCGATGGAGTAGCGATCCGCGCCGTTGCCAGGCGAGACCACACGGTGTACGTTGGCGCGCAGATAGCCGTTGGTCGCGAGCTCCAGCATCTCGCCGATGTTGACGACGAAGGCATTCTCTCGCGGCGGCACGTCGATCCAGCCATTCGATCCCAGCACCTGCAGACCGCCCACATCGTCCTGCAGCAGCAGCGTGAGCAGGCCGCCGTCCTTGTGCGCGCCCACGCCCTGGTCGGACTGCCCCTGAGGCTGCCCGGGGTAGTGGATGATCTTGAGCCGATGGTTGCGCGGCGCGCCGATCAGCGCGTCGAGCGCATCGGGCGCCTGGCCAAGCGCGACGAGAAACGCGCGCAGCAGGCGCTCGGCCACGACACGCGTTTCGTCAAGCCAGTCGAGCACGGCGGGCTTCAACTCGGGCAGTTCATCGGGCCACTGGTTCGGCCCCTGCAGCCCCCACCAGACGGGATGTTCCGGGTCGCTCGAGGTGACCGCGGGCAGTTCCTCGCCGAAGTCGAGCTGCTCGCGCAGATCGGGCTTGAGCCGCGTGATCTCGCCGCCCACGCCGGTGTAGCCGCGAAAGTGCGGCGTGTTGCGGATGGCGATGCGGTCCTTGGCGTCGGCAGTCAGTTGGAAGGTCTCGCGCGTGAGGCGCTCGAGCGTGCGGATCCGCTGCACGTCGATGCCGTGACCTTCAAGATAGAAGAAGCCGGTGTCGCGGGCTATGCGTGCCAGTCGTTCGTGAAACGCCGCGTGCTCGCCTGGCGCGTCGAGTTCGGAGAGGTCGATGACCGGCAGCGCGGTCGCGGCGTCGTGGTCTTCAACGGGGGCTTGGGCAAGGGCCAATGCGGCTGCGCTCATGGGTGTTCCTCCAGTGCAAATGTTGGGGTAGTGAAGTGCGATGGTTCGGTGCGCGGGGCGTCGGCATGCAGCAGCGCTTGGCGCAGATCGGCGATCAGGTCCTCGGGATGCTCGATGCCCACTGAAAGTCGCACCAGTCCGGGCGCGATGCCAGCTTGCTGCAGCTCGTCGTCGGTGAGTAGGTGGTGCGTGGTTTCGGCGGGAATCGCGGCCAGTGATTTGCTGTCGCCGATGTTGACGAGGCGCTGGAACAGCGAGAGCGCGTCGTAGAAGCGGCGCGCTGCGTCGCGCCCGCCATGGAGTTCGAACGAGATCAGCCCCGGCACATGCCCGCCGCGCAGATAGCGCCGTGCGTGGATGTGGTCCGGATGGTGGGGCTGCGACACATGGCTCACGCGCGAGACCAGCGGGTGCTGCACCAGAAAGTCGAGCAGTTCGCGCGTGTTGCGGCTGATGCGATCAAGGCGCAGCGCGAGCGTCTCAAGCCCCTGCAGCAGCAGGAACGACGAGAGCGCTGCAAGCGATGCGCCGCTGTTGCGCAGCACCACGGTGCGCGTGCGCGCGACGAACGGAAACTCGGGGAATTTCTCGGTGATCACGAAGTGGTGGAACGCGGGCTCGGGTGTCGTGAACTGCGGATAGCGCTCGGGATGCGCGGCCCAGTCAAAGCGGCCACCGTCGACGATCACGCCGCCGATCACGTTGCCATGTCCGCCGATGTACTTGGTGGCCGAATGCACGACGATGTCGGCGCCGTGATCGAACGGGCGGATCAGCAGCGGTGTGGCGCTGGTGTTGTCCACGATGATCGCGATGCCGTGCGCATGTGCCTTGGCGGCGATGGTCGCGAGATCGGCGATGTTGCCGGAAGGGTTGGCGACCGACTCGACGAACACGGCCTTGGTCTGCGCCGTGAACGCCTGCTCGAGCCGCGCGAGTTCGCCGCGATGCACCAGCGTGCTCGTGATGCCGCGCGCCTTGAGCACATGGGCAATGAGGTTCTGCGTGCCGCCATAGAGCTGCGATGCGACGACCACATGGTCGCCCGCCTGTGCCAGCGTCGCGATCGCCATGTCGATGGACGCCATGCCGGACGCCACGGCCAGCGCGGCCGTACCGCCCTCGAGCTGCGCGATGCGCTCCTCCAGCACGGTCTGCGTGGGGTTGCCGGTGCGCGCGTAGATGTGGCCTTCCTCGACGAGGTCGAAGAGGTCGGCCCCCTGCTGCGCGTTCTCGAACAGATACGAAGTGCTCTGGTAGATCGGAACGGCTGCGCTGCGCTGGTGCTCGTGCCCGTTGTAGCCGGAGTGCAGCACGATGGTGTCCGCGTGCCACGGAGGGACTGTGGGCTCGCTCATGCCGCCACCGCTTGCGGTTCGGATTTCTTCTGCGAGGTGCTTGCGGTGCGCACGACGCGGCCTGCGATCCGCTGCGGATTGCGCAGCAGGTTGAGAATCGGGCAGTTGCGCTCGACGGCCTCGAACAGCTCGGCGAGGCGCTCGTCGCTGGCCGTCGTTTCCACCTGCACTTCGTAGGCGATGTCGTGCGGCCAGATCGGTGTGGCTTCGTGGCCAGGATGACCGGCGCGCGGATCGATGCGGCCCTGCACCTTCACTTCAAGGTGTTCGAGGGGCACTTGCAGCTTGGCCGCCTGGATCTCGAAGATGTGGGTGACGCAGGTGCCGAGCACGCCGAGCTGCAGCTCGGGAGAGGAGGGGCCGAGGTTGAAGCCCGCGAAATCGTACGGACTGTCGCTGATGATCTGGTGCTCGCGGATGCGCAGACGGCGCACTCCGCTGCGTCCCTCGGCGGTGACATGGGCCTGCAGCGTGTGCGCCTGCTCCGCTCCCTTCGCGATGCGTTCGTCGCGCGCCAGCACGGCGCTGCGTTTGTGTGTGAGGTAGTCGTTGAGGCTCATGAGGTGCTCCGTTGTTGGTGTGTTGGAGTTGCTGATGAGCGCATCGTGAACGTGCCCGAAAGCGCTGCCTACGAAGCTTTTTGCAGATGCATATGCACTGCGTGGCGACTCCCGTGCGGCGTGGATTGCGCATATCGATACGCGGAATTCTTTGTTGGAAAAGCCGTCTCGCCTGCCTATCGTTCAGCCCATCGATCAACGAACGAACAGGGAGTTTTCTCATGAACGAATTGGGTCCAGTGGGTGTGCTCGATGGTCTGAGCCGCCGTCAGTTTCTCGCCAGTGCCGCGGTCGCCGGCACCGCCGCCACAGCGGCGTTTGCTCCGCTTCCGGTGCTGTCGCAGCCGCGCAAGATCACGTTTGCCTGGAGCCAGGCGAGCTTCTGCCAGGTGCCGGTGCCGATCGCTCTGGAACGCGGCTTCTTTGAACAGAACGGCCTGCAGGTCGAGGTGCTGAACTGGGGCGGCGCGGCCGACCAGTTGCTGGAGGCGCTCGCGACCGGCAAGGCCGAGGTCGGAGTGGGCCTGATCCACCGCTGGGTCAAGCCGCTAGAAGCCGGGCTCGACGTGAAGCTGGTGGGCAGCGTGCACGGTGGCTGCCTGCGGCTGGTCGGCGTGAATGCGGCGGGCGTCACGCAGGACGTGAAGACGCTCAAGGGCAAGGTGATCGGCGTGGCCGACCTGAACGCTCCGGCCAAGCAGTTCTACAGCATTCATCTGGCGAAGAAGGGGCTCGATGTGGAGAAGGATGTCGAGTGGCGCGTCTATCCGGCCGACCTGCTGGATGTGGCGGTGAAGAAGGGCGAGGTGCACGCGATTGCGGATGGTGACCCGAATCTCTATCTCATCGAGAAGCGCAACCCCGGCGTTTTCACCGAGCTTGGGAACAGCGCCAAGGGCGAGTACGCCGAGAAGATCTGCTGCGTGCTGGGCGCGGGAGGCAAGTTTGCGCGCGGGGACAAAAAGCACGTCGCAGGCGTGGTGCGCGCACTGGCTCAGGCCTCGCGATACGTGGCCGAAAACCCCAACGAATCGGCGCGCATCTTCGCCAAGTACACGCCCAAGTTCGAGGTCGACGATCTGCAGAAGCTGCTGGCCGAGCTGACCTACAAGCACCATCCCGCAGGCGGCAATCTGCGCGACGAGGTGCGTGACTTCGCGGCCGATTTCCGTACTGCCGGGATTCTCAAGAAGAGCACCGATCCCGTGCGCTTTGCCAACCATGTTTCTCTGGATGTACTGTCATGAGCAGCCTGCCCATTTCTCTCACCGCACCGGGCGCAGCGACGCCGGTGCACAAGCCGTCATCATCCGCACAGACCAGAACCAAGGACGTGCGCACCGCTGCGCGATTCGCTTTCTGGAAGCAGGGGGCATGGGCCGCGCTCGCGTGGTTCGGGCTCGCGGCGCTGACCGCGTTCTGGCCCAACAAGGAGATCGGTTTCAGCGACTGGGCCTACACGCAGGAGTTCGCCATTGCGGCGGCGGCCGTCGCGGTGCTGTTGCTGGCGATCTCGCTGGCGGGCGAGCGGCTTGGTGGCTTCTTTCAGAAGCTCAGGCCCGCCGGTCCGTGGCTCATCGCCGGTGCAGGGCTGCTTGCGCTCTGGCAGGTGCTGACCGCCAAGACCGGCACGCTGCCGCCGCCGTTCTTCGCGCCGCCCCAAAGCCTGTTTGAGGTGTTCATCGACGACGCGAGCCGGCTGGGCTTGTCGATTGCGCATTCGCTGCGTCTGCTGGTCAACGGAATCGCCATTGGTGCGGTGGTTGGCTTCGTGACGGGCGTGTGGGTGGGCTGGTCGCGCATCGCGGGCTACTGGGTGCATCCGCTGCTGCGTTTTTTGGGACCGGTTCCCGCGTCGGCGCTGCTGCCGCTGGCGTTCTTCTTCGCGCCGTCGAGCTACAGCGCCGCGGTGTTTCTGATCGCGCTGGCCACGTTCTTCCCGGTCGCGGTGCTGACCTGGTCGGGTGTCGCCAACGTGAACAAGAGCTACTACGACGTGGCGCGCACGCTTGGAGCGTCGAGTTGGTTTCTGGTGCTGCGCGTCGCCATTCCGGCCGCGCTGCCACAGGTCTTCGTCGGCCTTTTCATGGGCCTTGGTGCGGCGTTCTCGGTGCTGATCACCGCGGAGATGATGGGCGTGAAGGCGGGCCTTGGCTGGTATCTGCAGTGGGCCCAGGGCTGGGCGGCCTACGCCAACATGTACGGCGCGCTGCTGGTGATGGCGGTGCTGTGCTCCGGGCTGATCACGCTGCTGTTCGCCCTGCGTGACCGTGTGCTGGTCTGGCAGAAAGGAACCGTGAAATGGTGAATTCAGCACAAGCAGTGAGTGATGCGGTCATTGATGCGCCGGTGACGGAGCGCGGTGCCGGGATCGACATTGAGCATGTGAGTCACAGCTTTGCGCAGAAGCAGGGCGCGCTGGCGGTGCTCGACGATGTGAGCCTTGCGGTGAAGCCCGGCGAGTTCGTTGCGCTGCTCGGGCCGAGCGGCTGTGGCAAGTCCACGCTGCTGCGTCTGGTCGCGGGCCTGGAGGAGCCTACGCAGGGCCGCATCACGCAGGACGGCAAGGAGATCGACCAGCCCGATCCTTCGCGCATCGTGGTGTTTCAGGACCCCACGCTGTTCCCGTGGCGCACGGTGCGCGACAACGTGGCGCTCGGGCTGCAGGCGCGCAAGGTCATCAAGGACCAGCATGCGCGCATCGACGAGGCGCTCGAGCTGGTGGGGCTGACGGAGTTCGCGAACAGCTACCCGCATCAACTCTCGGGCGGCATGGCGCAGCGCGCGGCTCTGGCGCGTGCGCTGGTGAACGACCCGCAATTGCTGATCCTCGATGAGCCGCTTGGCAAGCTCGATTCGCTCACGCGATTGTCGATGCAAAGCGAGCTGCTCAAGCTCTGGCAACGTGCGGGCTTCTCGGTACTGCTGGTCACGCATGACGTGGAGGAGGCGCTGTTTCTGGCGAACCGCGTGATCGTCTTCTCGCCACGTCCTGCGCGTGCGGTGGCCGAGCTGCATGTCGATCTTCCGTATCCGCGTCACCGCGCGCAGTCGCGTTTTGTCGAGCTGCGGCAGCAGGCGCTCTCTCATCTGGGTTTGCCGGACACGCTTTGAATGATGTGACGAACAGCGCCATCTGGCTCGAATGGCTGCTGGAGGGAATGCATCGCGTCCAGTGGGCGCTGCTGCGCGCGATGCATGGGCTGGGCCTTGTCGGCGATGTGGACGGACAGGCCGCGTGGCCTTGGGGCTGGAGATTGGCAGGCGAGAATCTGCTGATCGACCAGGCCGAGGCGCGGCGGTTCGCGATCAGTCTGCTGGTGCTTGCTGGCGTGATGCTGCTGTTGTTCGCAGCGATCTGGTGGCGCAGGGGGCGGCCTTGGTTGTGGGGTGCGAGTGCATTGGCGCTCGTGCTTGCGCCCTGGCCCTCTGCAGCCGTGTTGTTCACGCATGCGCATCCCACGAGTTTTCATGCGGCCTCCGAGCCCCTCACGGATCACGCGATTGCAAGCGGCGCGCGGCTCTATGCGGCGCAGTGCGTGCAATGCCATGGCGCGGATGGCAAGGGGCAGGGGACTTTGGCGGCGGTGCAGCCTGTCTGGCCGCCGAACTTCGCGAGCCCGCTGCTGTGGCGACGCGCCGACGGCGATCTGCTCTGGGCCGTGCGTCACGGCGTTCAGGGTCGTGATGGTCGGCAGACGATGACCGGCTTCGGCGAATCTTTGAGCCTGCGCGAGACCTGGGAGCTGCTGCACTATCTGCGCGCGCTGGCTGCGGGCGAGCTGTTGCGCGCGACCGGCAACTGGTCGCAGCCCGTGCGGCTGCCTGACATGGCACTGCGCTGCCATGACGCGGGCAAGCGGCGGCTTGGTGACTTTCAAGCGCAGCGCGTTCTGCTGACGACCACCGATCCACAGAAGCTGCTGCCTGATCCACGTGCGCTGACCGTGTGGCTGCCTGCGCGATCTTCCGCTTCCGCACCGCCGGATTCCGTCGACTGCGTGGTCACTTCGGTGATGGATGCGCGCGAGGCGGTGGCGCTCATCAACGGCCATGCGACGCTGGACGAAACCCAGTGGCTGACCGACCGCAGCGGCTGGCTGCGCGCACGCAATGCGCGCGGAGCGGCGGCATGGAGCGACGACGATCTGCTGTGCAAGTCACCGCTCGCGGATCAGACGACAACTGCGGGAGCAGCAGCGGGAGCAGTGGCGGGAGATGACCAGCTCACCCGCATCATCCGGAGCCTGGATGCGGAGCCCGTGCGCTTCGTGAAGGGCGGTCGTGTGCATTGAAAAGCATGCGGAAATCGGGGTCGAACGCGCCAACAAAAGTCATGTGCTTAGCTGAAAAGCTTCGTTGTTCTACCGGTGCCCTGCTATGGATACTGGGTTCATCTCAACGGATTTTCAGCACGCAAAGGCAGCACACATCATGATGAACAAACGCGAATTTCTCCGCACATCCGGTGCAGCATGGATGGCATCGGCAACGGTCGGCATGTGGGGCGCCACTGCTGCGCAGGCAGCGACACCTTCGGTGATCCGCGTGGGAGTGCGCGGCGGGGTGGACGAAGAAATCTGGGAGGTCGTCACGCAGGTGGCCAAGGAGCGCGGTCTGGCCGTGAAGGCGGTGGTGCTCAGCGGTTCGGTCAGTCCCAACGAGGGCGTGAACAACGGCGATCTCGAGGCCAACTCGTTCCAGCATGTGCCGTTCCTGCGCGACCAGAATCAGCAGCGCGGCTACAAGCTGGTGTCGGCTGGCGATACCTACATTTCGCCGATTGCGTTCTATTCGAAGAAGTACAAGAAGCTCGCCGACCTTCCGGCAGGCGCGCGCGTGGGCATTCCCAATGACCCGAGCAACCAGACGCGCGCGCTTGTCGTGCTGCGCGATCAGGGAGTGCTCGATCTGCGCGATGGCTTTGATCCGTTCACCGGCACAGCTACGCTGGCCGACGTGAAGAAGCTGCACCAGAAGGTCGAGCTGGTGGAGGTCGCATCCGTGGTGCTTGCGCGCTCGCTTGACGATCTGGCGACCGCCGCCATCGTCAACAGCTTTGCATATCAGGCGGGTCTGGTCGCGACGCGCGACGGCATCGCGGTGGAAAAGCGCGAGCGCAATCCCTATGTGAACCTCATCGCCGTGCGCGCCGAAAACCGGGATGCGCCGTGGACCAGGGCGCTGGTGGGTGCCTACCAGTCCGAGCCGGTGCGCAAGTTCATCGAGACCAAGTACCAGGGCTCGGTGATTCCCGCGTTCTGAGGAGCAGGCGATGACCCGACTTCCCCCGCAGGTGCAGCTCGAGCCGCACATCGTCTTTGAAGACGTCGGCAAGTCCTTTGGCGGCGAGGCGGGCGATGTGCACGCGCTGTCTGCAGTGAGCTTCGATGTGCGCTGGGGCGAGGTCTTCGGCATCATCGGTCGCAGCGGCGCGGGCAAGTCGACGCTGCTGCGCACCATCAACGCGCTGGAGTGGCCGACGCGCGGCAGCGTGCGCATTCATGGCGTGAATCCGGCGCAGCTTGACGAGAACGGGCTGGTCGCGCTGCGTCGCAAGATCGGAATGATCTTCCAGCACTTCAACCTGTTGTCCGCCAAGACCGTGCGAGAGAACATCGGCCTGCCGCTGCTCGTGGCCGGAGCGCGGCCCGCGCAGATCCATCAACGGGTGCTGCAGCTGCTCGATCTGGTGGGGCTGGTGGACAAGGCGGATGCGTATCCGGCCCAGCTCTCGGGCGGGCAGAAGCAGCGCGTCGGCATCGCGCGTGCGCTGGTGCATTCGCCCGAAGTGCTGCTCTGTGACGAGGCCACGTCGGCGCTCGACCCCGAGACCACGCAATCGATTCTGGCGCTGCTGCGGGACATCAACCGGCAACTGGGCCTGACCATCGTGCTCATCACGCACGACATGGCCGTGATCCGCGCGATCTGCGATCGGGTGATGGTGCTGGACCAAGGCAGCGTGCAGGAGGTCGGCGACGTGTGGAAGGTGTTCGGCGCGCCCGGGTCCCACGCCAGCCGCGCGCTGCTCTCGCCGCTCCGGCAGGACATTCCGCAGGACCTCGCGCAACGTCTGCAGCCTGCGCCTTCGGCCGGCATGTCGCGTGCCGTATTGAGCCTGCGATATGAAGGGGCGCATCAGCGGCAGGGGGTCTCCTTGCAGGCGCTTTCCGCGCTGGGCTCCGATGTGACGCTGCTGCATGGCGGAATCGACAGGCTGAGCGGGCATTCTCTGGGACAGGTGCTGGTGTCCGTTCCTGCGGCGACGTTGTTGTCGTCGTCTTCGTCTTCGTCGTCTTCGCTCGAGCCGCTGCGCGTGGCGACGGGCGCCGATCATCTGGAGGTGCTGGGCTATGTCGGCTCCCATTGAGAAATATCTGCAGGCTCTGGGTGAGACGCTGGTCATGGTGGGCGTCTCGTCGGTCATCGCCATCGGCGTGGGGCTGGCGCTGGCCGTGGTGCTGACGCTCACCGGCCCGCGCGGCCTGTATGCGCGGCCGCGTGTCCACAAGGGACTGTCACTCGCGGTGAATCTGTTTCGCGCGGTGCCGTTCATCATCCTGCTCGTTGCGCTGCTGCCGTTCACCCGCCTGCTGATGGGCACGACGCTCGGGACCTGGGCGGCCATCGTTCCGCTGTCGATCAACCTGATTCCGTTCTTTGCGCGCATCGCGCAGGTCAGCCTCAATGACGTGGACAGCGGTCTGGTGGAGGCCGCGCGCGCCATGGGCTGCAAGCGCTGGCACATCGTGCGCCACGTGCTGCTGCCCGAGGCGCTGCCGGGCATCATCGGAGGCATGACGGTCACCGTGATCGCGATGATCAACGCATCGGCCATGGCGGGTGCGGTGGGTGCGGGCGGACTCGGCGATCTGGCCATCCGCTACGGCTACGAGCGATACGAGACGCGCGTGATGTTCGAGGTGATCGTCGTGCTGGTGGCGCTGGTGTCGGCGCTGCAGCTGGGAGGGGAGTGGATCGCCCGGCGGGTGAATCACCGGCACGGCTGAGCGGGGGCTCCATCCAAAGAAAAACGGCGCGTGGGAAACGCGCCGTTTTGGGTTCATCGCACTGGTGCGGTGATCAGGCGGCTGCCTTGCGCGCGGTGACGAGGAAGCCATTGACCGGGCCACCCGCTTCGTCACGCAGGACGAGGTCCTCGATCTGCACGTCGGCAAAACCGGCCTGTTTGCACAGCGCCAGAACGTGGCTGCGCTTGTGCGCATAGCGGCCCGAGGGTTGCAGGACCAGATCGGGGCCGTCTTCGGGGGCGATCTCGCACGAGAAGTACAGGTCGCCTGCGGGCATCAGGATGCGATGGGCGTTGGGCACGGTGGCCGTCAGGTCGCCGGTGTAGATGAACACGTCGAGCGCGGTGATGACTTCATAGATGTCGCCGGGAGTCTCGCGCAGGGCGTCCAGCATGTTGACCGTATGGAAGCGATCGTAGACTTCGTGGCGCGCCGCTTGCTCGATCATCTTGGTGGAGATGTCCACACCGATCAGGAAACCGTCGAGACGGCCGAGGCACACGCCCAGCAGGCCGGTGCCGCAGCCCAGATCCAGCACGCTCAGTGACTTGGTCGGGAAGCGCTGGATGATCTTCTCTGCGACGATCTTGGGCAGCTGGTAGTGCAGGCCGCGCACCACGGCCTGATCGTAGCCTTCGGCCATGCTGTCGAACAGCATGCGGTTGAGTTCCGGCGGCTGATGGTCCGGCGTCACGCCGTGGGCGATCGCGCTGTAGTAGGCGTAGATCGTGTTGCCCGGCGAAAGCTCGAGCAGCGTGGTGGTGTCGCTGGTGGCGGCGGAGGGCTTTCCGCCTTCGATCAGCGTCGTGACCCGACCGAGCAGGGCCATCTCGTCCTTTGGGTTGTCTTCAATGAGGCTGCTCCAGACCTCGAGCGCTTCGGCGCGTTGGCCGGTGACCTGCAGGTCGTTGGCCAGTACCCGGCGCAGCTGCACGTCCTTGGGCAGGTAGGTCAGGCCGCGTCGGATTTCGCGAATGGCCAGCTCCATGTTGCCGGCGGCGTGGGCAAAGTCCACCAGGTGGGCGAGCACCAGCGCATTGTTCGGCTCACGTCTGGCGAGGCGCTCGGCGTGCTTGATGGCCTTGTCATACATGCCGCGGCGCGAGTACAGCAGCGCGAGTTGAAGTTCACCCGGTGTCCAGTTGGGGTCGGCGGCCACGCTGCGGCGCAGCGCATCGAAGGCGGCGGGAATGTTGCCGGATTTCTCGGCCATCAGGCCCGCGAGCATGAACACGCGGGCGTCGTTGGGCCACAGCTTCTGGCATTCGTTGAGCGTCTGCGCGGCTTCGTGCAGTTCGTTCTTTTCAATCTGCTGGGTTGCCGTTTCCAGCAGTTTGCGAATCGGATCGTAGGATGTGGCAGTAGCGCTCATAAAACTTCATACGGCCAGATCAGTCTGGCAAAAGGTCACTTTCGGAGTGACGGGGCCGGATCACCGGCGCTGAACTCTCCATTATCGTGGATTCGTCATTGCACTTGGTCAACGACCATGTTGAAAGGCGGTTTGCTGTGGTTACCGCATGTGAGGGGCGTCTGAACGCGTCAACGCAAAACGCCCCACGGCGCGGGGCCGGTGGGGCGTTGATGGGTGCGCGATTGCGCGGATCAGCCGAACACGCCGGCCGTCTCCTTCATGCGGTCGGAGACCTGGCCGAGGTGATACAGCGTGTCGCCAAAAGTCATCTCCAGTTGCGTCAGCGCCTTGAAGTAGTGGCTCACGATGTACTCGTCGGTCACGCCGATGCCGCCGTGCAGCTGCACCGCCTGCTGGCCGACGAAGCGCATGGAGTTGCCGATCTGCACCTTGGCCTGCGAGAGCGCACGGCGGCGGGCGGCAGGGTCGTCGCCGAGCTTGAGGCTGGCGAAATAGCTCATCGAGCGGGCCAGCTCGAGCTGCATCTTCATGTCGGCCACGCGATGCTGCAGCGCCTGGAAGCTCGCGATCGCCACGCCGAACTGCTTGCGCTGGTTCATGTATTCGGTGGTGACGGACAGGGTCTTCTCCATCGCGCCGATCGCATAGGCGCAGAGCGCTGCGATGCCGGTGTCTACGCCCGATTCGAGGGCAGCGAGTCCATCCGTGGTGACCAGTTCGGCGGGAGCGTCCGTCAGCCGGACTTCCGCCGCACGGCTGCCGTCCTGGGTGACGTAGCCTTGGCTGCTTGCGCCGCTGGCGCTCCGCTCGACGAGGAAGAGCGCGATCTGGCCATCGAGCTGCGCGGGAACCAGCCATGCGTCCGCTTGGTCGCCCGCCGGGACAATGCTCTTGCTTGCGGAGACGGTGTAGTCGCTGCCCGATCTGCTGGCCTTGGCCTCGCAGACGTCGAGGCGGTAGCGGGACTTGAGTTCCTGCTGGGCGAGCACGACCAGCGCCTCGCCGCCCGCGATGCGCGGCAGCCAGCGGTCCTTGGTGGCCGTGTCGGCAAACTGGCTCAGCACGTTGGTCGCGATCAGCGTCTGCGTGAGCGGCTCGAGCACGATGCCTCTGCCGAGTTCTTCCATGACGATCATCGCGTCGACGGCGCCGAGGCCCATGCCGCCGTTGGCCTCTGGCACGGTGAGCGCCGTGAGGCCGAGTTCGGCGAGCTCGCCGTAGGCGGAGCGATCAAAACCGCCTGCCGCGACGATCGCGTTGCGGCGCTCGAAGGCGTAACCCTTGTCCACCCAGCGCGCGACCGCGTCGCGCAGGGACTGCTGGTCTTCTGTGAAATCGAAATCCATGTTGCTTGTCTCCCTTTCAACCGAGCACTGTCTGGGCCACGATGTTGCGCTGGACCTCGTTCGATCCACCGTAGATCGTGGTCTTGCGCATGTTGAAGTAGTTGGCGGCCAGCGGCGCATTGAGCACGTCGCCGCCGGGGAAACTGCCGTTCCATCCGGCGTCCATGGCCTCCTGGATGAAGGGCAGGCTGAAGGGGCCGGCGGCCAGCATCATCAGCTCGGTGTAGCGCTGCTGGATCTCGCTGCCGCGGATCTTGAGCAGGCCCGCGACGTCGAGCGACTTCTTGCCCGCCTTCTCCGCGGACAGGACGCGCAGCACCATCATCTCGAGCGCGATGACGTCGACCTCCAGCAGCGCGATCTGGTCGCGGAAGCGCGCGTCGTCCCACACGCCGTTGCGCTGGGCCAGGCGCTTGACGCGCTCGAGTTCGCGCTTGGCACGGTTGACGTCGGCGATGTTGGTGCGCTCGTGGGCGAGCAGGTACTTGGCGTAGGTCCAGCCCTTGTTCTCTTCGCCGATGAGCTGGTCCGCAGGCACCTCGACGTTGTCGAAGAACACCTCGTTGACCTCGCATTCACCGTCAAGCAGCTTGATCGGGCGCACGGTCACGCCGGGGGATTTCATGTCGAGCAGCAGAAAGCTGATGCCCGCCTGCTGCTTGCCCTCGGTGCTGGTGCGCACGAGGTTGAACATCCAGTCACCGTACTGGCCGAGCGTCGTCCAGGTCTTCTGGCCGTTGACGATGTATTTGTCGCCCACGAGTTCGGCGCGGGTCTTGAGGCTCGCGAGATCCGACCCCGAGCCCGGTTCGCTGTAGCCCTGGCTCCACCAGACTTCACCGCTGGCGATGCCGGGCAGAAAGCGCTTTTGCTGCTCTGGCGAGCCGAAGGCCATGATCACTGGCGCCACCATCACCGGGCCGAAGGGCACGATGCGCGGCGCGCCCGCCATGGCGCATTCTTCTTCGAACAGGTGCTTCTGGATCGCGTTCCAGCCGGGGCCTCCGAACTGCTCGGGCCAGCCGTAGCCGAGCCAGCCCTTCTTGCCCAGAATCTTGGCCCATCCCTGCAGGTCCTCGCGGGTGAGGCGCTGGGCGTCGTGGACCTTGTCGGAAATCTCCTTGGGCAGGTGCGCGCGCACCCATTCGCGAATCTCGTCGCGGAACGCCAGTTCTTCGGGCGTGAAGGCCAAATCCATTGCGTGTCTCCTATGAAATCGGCAGGGAGAGGTTCCCCGGTTCAGGCGCTGTTGTAGCACGCGTGTGCTTTTCAAAACTGTCCTCGCCGGGACAGTTTTGATTCAATTTTCAGCGGTGTTCGATTCGATTTCGATACCGAGTTGCTCGCAGACCTGGGCGAGCGCATGGCGCAGACTCGCCACTTCGGATTCGAGGGCGGTGATGCGCTCCGCCATGGCGTTGTCGCGGGCTGAGGCCGGGGCGGGCGCCGCGCTGCTGCCGGAGGCTGCCGCCAGCGCCGCAACGTCCACCGGGCCGCACAGCAGATGCGTCCAGCGCTGCTCGCGGGCGCCAGGCGCGCGCGGCAGCAGCACGACCAGCGGGCCGCCTTTTTCCTCGCTGCGTGATTGCAGTTCATCGAGAAAGGCCTCGACCGAGGAGATGTCGGCAAAGCGGTGCCAGCGTTCGGAGTTGATGCGCAGTTCGCCGGCGGTCTGCGGCCCGCGCAGCATCAGCAGGCAGAGCAGGGCGGCCGATTGGTCGGGCACGCCCACGCCGCGCGGGAAGTTGTGTTCCCAGCGCGAAGTGCGCGCGCCGCCGATTTCGGTGACCAGCGAGCGGCGGCGCAGATTGTCGAGCGCCTCCTGGATCTGGCCGTCCGAGAGCTGCATCACCGGATCGCGGCTGCTTTTCTGGTTGCAGCCCGAGGCGAGCGAGTTGAGCGTGAGCGGGTAGCTGTCGGGCACGGTGCGCGACTTTTCGACCAGAGTGGCCAGCACGCGGGCTTCTTCGGCGGTCAGCGGGGTGGTGTGGGGATCGAAGGGCATGCGTTTCTCTCTTTCCGGTGCTCGGTTCAACGTTCCATCAAATAACCTGATCGCCCCGACGCCCCTTGGCTTCGGTGCGACAATCGCCGCCCATGAAAAACATCGTGATCCTCATCTCGGGCGGTGGCTCCAACATGGCTGCCATTGTGCGTGCATCCCAGCAGCAGGACTGGGCTGGCCGCTATGGTGCCCGCGTTGCCGCCGTCGTGAGCAACAAAGCCAGCGCGGGTGGTCTGGTATTCGCCAAGGACAACGGCATCGCCACCGAGGTGCTCGATCACAAGCAGTTTCCCACGCGCGAGGCGTTCGACGCCGAGCTGGCCGCGATCATCGACCGCCACGACCCGGCGCTCGTGGTGCTCGCGGGCTTCATGCGCATTCTCACGCCCGGATTCGTGCAGCACTTCGAGGGGCGCATGGTCAACATCCATCCCTCCCTGCTGCCGGCCTTTCCCGGCTTGCATACGCACCAGCGAGCGATCGACGAGGGCTGCAAGTTCGCCGGCTGCACGGTGCACCGGGTGACGGCAGAGCTCGACGTTGGCCCGATTCTCGAGCAGGCCGTCGTGCCCGTGCTGCCGGACGACACGGCCGACACGCTGGCCGCCCGGGTGCTCACGCAGGAGCACGTGATCTATCCGCGCGCCGTCGCCGAGCTGATGCGCGGCTGAGCGCACAGCTTCTTCATTCCTGCGGGTCTTGCGGCTGCTTCGCAAAGCGGGGCTGCGTCACTCCGTCGATGACCACCGTTTCGCCGAACATGGCGGCCGGCCGCACCCAGAGCCCGCGCTCGCCGTAGAGCGCGCGGTACAGCGTCATCGGCTCCAGCGTCTCGCTGTGGCGCACCGTGTCCAGCACTTCATAGAGGTTGCCCTTGTAATGGCGGTAAAGGCCAGGCGGAGTCACGACCAAAGTGGGGAGTTTTTCTGCAGACATGGTTACTATTGGGAGGAAGTAAGGGTTGACAAAGGGAGTTGACAGGAGATGGATTACGCCGATTTCGTTCATCTGGCGCGCACCAGCGAGCAGGACTGCGCCCACGACAGCCGGGCTTACCGGCGCAGCGTGATCCGTTTCGCGGCGCTGGGCTATCTGTGGGTGATCGGCTGCGTGGTCGTCGCGCTCGCCTTGCTGGCCTTCAGTGTGCATCAGTTGATGAACGTGCGATTCGGCTTTGTCTGGATCTCTCTGATCTTCGCCGCCTGCGGGCTGCTCTGGGTGGGGCTCAAGGCGCTGCGCGTGCCGACCGAGCCGCCCGTCGGCGTGCGCGTGACCCCTGAGGATGCGCCCGAGCTCTTCCAATCGCTTGCGCGCATCCAGAAGCGCATCAAGGGCCCGCCGATCCACGAGGTCTATCTCGACGACGAATTCAACGCCGGCGTGCGCCAGGTGCCGCGCTTCGGGGTGCTGGGCGGCTCCGTCAATCAGCTGATGATCGGCCTGCCCATGCTCATGGCGCTCGACAAGCGCCGCATGCTGGTGGTGCTGGCGCATGAATACGGCCATCTGCGCGGCGATCATGGAAAGCTCGGCTCGTGGATCTACCGTACCCGCAAGAGCTGGATGCGCCTCTACGAGAGCATGGAAGACTCGGCGAGCCCGTTCGCCGTGGCGACACAGGCGTTTCTGCGCTGGTACTCGCCGCGCTTCGTCGCCCGTACCTTCGCGATGGCGCGGCAGAACGAGTACGAGGCCGACCGCCTTGCCGCCAAGCTGATCGGGCGCGAAGAGGCCGTGGCGGAGCTGGTGGAGAGCCGGGTCAAGGGGCAGTGGCTGCACACCCGCTTCTGGAACCTGCACTGGGCGCAGGCCGTGCGCGAGCCGTTGCCCGTCGGGCCCTACAAGGCGATGCAGCGCCTGCTGGTGCAGATTCCTGACCAGAACTTCGCGCAGGATGCCTTGCGCAGCGGGCTGGGGCATCTCTCGAGCGTGGACGATACGCACCCGGTGCTGCGCGAGCGACTGGCCGCTCTGAGCAAGGACAAGGAGCGCCCGCGCCTGCCCGAGCAGTGGTCCGAGCGCGGTTCGCTTGAATTGCTGGGCGCGAGCGCAGCACGCTGGATCGACCAGTTCGACCGCGAATGGTGCAAGGACAATGCCGACGGGTGGAAGCGCCACCACGCCTGGCTGCAGCGCGCCCGCACCCGGGTGATGGAACTGCAGGCGAATGCCGCCAACAACAGCGTGGCCGATCTGGTGGAGATGGCACAGCTGATCAAGCGGCTCAATCCCGCGTCCAGCATGTCGGTCGAGCTGTACCGCAAGGCGCTGGATCGCGATCCGGTGCAGCCGCAGGCGCTGATCGGCAAGGCGCTGCACATGGTCGAGACCGATCCGGAGCGTTGCCTGCAGTATCTGGAGCGCTTGTGGAATCATCACCCCGCGCACCGGCTCTGGTCCGCGCGCATGGCGGTGCAGGAGCTGGAAACCAAGCGCGAAGGGCGCGAATTCCCGGAGCAGGCGCTCAAGCAATGGCGCGAGCGTCGCCGCGAAGCCGAAAACGCCGAGGCGGAGGTGATGCAGGAGCTCAACCGCAGCGGAATTCTTGAATCCGTGCAGGCGCATGAACTGAGCGCCTTCGAGCTCGCGGAGCTTCAGGCCGAGTTGGCGCGCATCCACCCGGTGCGACAGGCCTGGCTCCTGCGCAAGAAGATCGCCTGCATGCCCGACCGGCGCGCCCACGTGCTGCTCGTCGCGCTCGCCCGTACCGAGGACGCGGCCAAACAGCAACTGTGCTCCGAGATCGGCGAGCGCATCGATCTGGGCGGCATGGCATGGGTCGTTCCATGGGATCAGGCCGGCAGCAAGGAGCAGCTGCTGAGCGTGGCGGGGCAGCCGGTCTTCGTTCGGGAGTAGCGGTCCGCATTGCGCAAGCAAAGCCTGGACGTAAGCAATGCATGGAGCGGGGGGAAGGCGCGCAGCGACTCCGGGGGTGTTCCCAAAGATGGGACAATTGGAGGATGCACCCCAAAGCCCTTCTGGATGCCTGCGCTGAGCTGATCAGGCAGGTTCTTACCTTCGAGCACCCGGCCGACGCCGTGGTCTCCCGTTTTTTCCGCGACCACCGCAATCTCGGTCCGCGCGAGCGCGCCACTCTGGCCGAAACGACTTACGCCGTACTGCGCAAGAAGCTGCTGTTCGAGCAGCTCGCCCGCTCCGGCAGCGGCCCGCGCGAGCGGCGCCTGGCCATTCTGGGCTTCCACGGCCCGCGTGATTTCGTGAAGGCGGCGCTGTCCGACCATGAAATCAAGTGGCTGGATGCCTGCGACAGCGTCAACCTCGACGAACTGATGGCCCACCACCGCCACAACCTGCCGGACTGGCTGGTCGAGCCGCTCAAGGCCCAGCTGGACGAGGCGGGTTTCTGGGCGCTGGCGGACAGCATGGCGCAGCCCGCGCCGCTCGACTTGCGCGTGAATGCGCTCAAGGACAAGCGCGACGTGGTGCAGAAAGAGCTGGCCAAGGTCGGCATCAAGTCGGTGGCGACGCCTTACTCGCCGCTCGGCCTGCGCATCGACGGCAAGCCGCCGCTCACCAAGCTCGACGCCTTCGTGCGCGGCGCCATCGAGGTGCAGGACGAGGGCTCGCAATTGCTGGCCCTGCTGCTCGACGCCAAGCGCGGCGAGATGGTGGTGGATTTCTGCGCGGGCGCCGGCGGCAAGACGTTGGCCATCGGCGCGTCCATGCGCAGCACCGGCCGACTCTATGCGTTCGACGTGTCGGCCCACCGTCTGGAAGCGCTCAAGCCGCGTCTGGCGCGCTCGGGGCTGTCCAACGTGCATCCTGCGGCGATCGCGCACGAGCGCGATGAGCGCATCAAGCGCCTGGCGGGCAAGATCGACCGCGTGCTGGTCGACGCGCCCTGTTCGGGCCTCGGCACGCTGCGCCGCAATCCCGATCTGAAATGGCGCCAGTCGCCCGAGGCGCTGGCCGAACTCGCGCAGAAGCAGACCGCCATCCTCGCGAGCGCCGCGCGCCTCGTGAAGCCGGGCGGCCGCCTGATCTACGCGACCTGCAGCGTGCTGCCGCAGGAAAACGAGGCGATTGCCGAGGCGTTTTCAGCCGCGCATGAAGGCTTCGAGGCGCTGGATGCGGGCGAGCTGCTCACGCAATTGAAGGTCGCCTCTGCGAATGATCTGTGCAGCGGCGGCGAGACCGGCACGCGCTACCTGCGTCTGTGGCCGCACACGCACCAGACTGATGGTTTCTTCGCCGCGGTCTGGACGCGCAAGTAAACGATAGCTGGCCGCCATCCGTTGTCGGCCTGAGGGCGTGTTGACGCTCTCAAGCGGTTTTGCAGGCACGTCCCTCTCGCGGATGTTGCGGCGCTGTCCTGCATACCTCGGAACTTTTTGCGGGTATGGGCATTCTTGCCTCATGACCGGTTCCTAATGTCGTCATGTCCCGCCGGAGTTCGGCGAAACCCTGTGTTGTGAAGGCTGCTTGTCTATGCTGTTACCTGATTGGGCTCCGCTGAACGCCGTCATTGCATGGCTGGCCCATGGCGTGTGGGATCTGGCTTGGTGGCAGATCGTGCTGTACACGCTGCTGACCACGCACATCACGATTGCGGCGGTGACGATTTTTCTGCATCGCTCGCAGGCGCATCGCTCGCTTGATCTGGGTGCGGTTCCGTCGCACTTTTTCCGCTTCTGGCTGTGGGTCGGCACAGGCATGCAGACCAAGGAGTGGGTGGCGATCCACCGCAAGCACCACGCGAAGTGCGAGACCGAGGACGATCCGCACAGCCCGCAGACGCGCGGCCTGAACACAGTGATGTGGCGCGGCGCGGAGCTGTATCGCTCCGAAGCGAAGAATGAGGAAACGCTCAAGAAGTTCGGCCACGGCACGCCCAGCGACTGGATGGAGCGCAACGTGTACACGCGCTTTGGCTGGCAGGGTGTGGGCCTGATGTTGATTCTCGATGTGATCCTGTTCGGCGGCGTAGGTCTCACGGTCTGGGCGGTGCAGATGCTCTGGATTCCCTTCTGGGCGGCCGGTGTGGTCAACGGCGTGGGCCACTATTGGGGCTACCGCAATTTCGAGGCTGTGGATGCGTCGACCAATCTCGTGCCCTGGGGCATCGTGATCGGCGGCGAGGAACTGCACAACAACCACCACACCTATCCCACATCGGCCAAATTCTCCGTGAAGCGGTATGAATTCGACATCGGCTGGTTCTACATCAGCGCGATGCAGAAGGTGGGCTGGGCCAAGGTCAAGAAGCTGCCGCCCAAGATGCTGCTCGGCGAGGTCAAGCCCGTGGCCGACGAGAAGACGCTTGAGGCCGTGATCGCCAATCGCTACGAGGTCATGGCGCGTTATGCGCGTGGCGTGCGCAAGGCCTGCCGTGACGAGCTTGAAGCGCTCAAGGCGAAGAAGGCCGACGTCACCGCGATGCGTGCCGCCAAGCGCTGGCTGCATCGCGACGCCGAGAAGGTGCCAGCCCGTTGGCAGGCGCAATTGGTGGAGGCCCGTGCGGCGCACCCGGTGCTCGACAAGATGATCACCATGCGCGAGGAACTGCGCCAGTTGTGGCTCAACACCTCGCAATCGCGCGAACAGCTGACGGCCGACCTGCAGGCGTGGTGTCAGCGTGCGGAGACCAGTGGCATCAAGGCGCTGCAGGATTTCTCCATGCGTCTGCGCGCGGCGCACGGCTGAGCTTTTCCGGCATCGGTTGCCCACAAAAAAACCTGCGAACAGCAAGGCTCGCAGGTTTTTTTCATTTGATTCTGCAGATCGTTTTCAGGCAGCCTGCGGGGCCAGCAGCTTGGCGACCTGCGCATGCTGCGCGAGCGTGTGCGCGCAGGCGTTGGCGGCTTCTTCGCCCTTTTTCAGGAAGTGGTGGAAGAAGTAGTCGTGGTGATCGTCGTGATCATGGAAGTTCAGCGGCGTGAGCGCCACCGAGAACACGGGCACGCCGGTATCCAGCTGCACGCGCATGAGGCCGTCGATCACCGCGGTGGTCACGAACTCGTGGCGGTAGATGCCGCCGTTGACGATCAGCGCGCAGGCGATCACCGCATCGAACTGACCCGATTCCGCGAGCCTCTTGGCCATCAGCGGAATCTCGAAAGCGCCGGGCAGTTCCACGGTCTGGATGTTGGCCGCGTTGGCGCCGAGTTCGACGAGACGGCGGATCGCCGAGTCGCGTGCCTGGTGCACGATGTCATCGTGCCAGTTGGCGCTGATGATGGCGATGCGGGTGTTGGAAGGCACGGCGGGTGCGGCCGCGTTGGGAGACAGATGTTGCATGTCGGTCTGATTCATTTGCTTTGTTTCTTGAAACGATGAAGCGTTGAAATGAATCAGGGCGCGCGAAGCGCAATGCCGTGCGCGGCACCCCACAGGAGCCGCAACAGAGCATCTTGCTTCACGTTTCTCTTTCATCCGGACTGTGACCGTCGGCTCTGGCATCTCACCAGATCTGCTGACCCGCATCCCATTTGAATGAAGCGCGGCGCTCGCGGGCTGCTGATGTCGCTTCTTGAAAAAACGCATCAGATACCGCCGGTGGGGAATTTCGCCCCGCCCTGAGAACGTGGACTCCGTGAGGAGTCAGCGCCGATTTTAGGAGCAAGCCAATGACATCATTGGCAAACAGGTGACAGCAAACAATTGTTCCATTGAGCGGAATTGAATCACGGGAGTAGCGGGCCCAAGCGGCCACCACTGCCTCCTGATCAACCCCCACAACGCCAAGAAACGCCTTCAGGCTAGGCGCCGAAGCCGCAGACAGTACGCCTGTACGGCAAGGCTTCGCAACAACGCATGAAGGCGTTTCTTGGCGCCTCCAAACGGATAAACATCGACGCCGAAGGCGGCGTAACCAAACAAACAATCAGGGCAACAAAAAAGTTCCGGTGTCAAGTCCTTCGTGAAAATCACGCAGGGCTTGAAACCGCATATGGGACAGTAGGTTAGCTCTTTTCTCAGCCACTTTGGCGAGGTGTGGCCTCGGGAGCTAGGAGCCACATAGGAGCGTTGGGAGAGAAAGCCGCATCGCACTGTGTCGTGCCGGATTGCCGAGGGACGGCGGGCTTGTCTTGTCATCATAGCCCAGGCGGCTCTTGGCGGCATCCAGAATGAAGAACGCGCGGCCTTGGGCCGCGCGTTCGATGGATGCTGCTGGGCAGTGGTCGCGGCCATCATGTCGGCTTGGACGGCATGCTCCGCGTCGTGGTGCCCTTCCTGAATCCCCGATCTCCTGCCATGAAGGCTTCGAGCATGTGCGGGATGAGCGTCGCCGCATCAACCGCCTCACCGTAGGTCTGCGCGTGCAGCGCGGCGTAGCGGTCGAGGTCGGCTTTCAGGCTGGCCGGGCAGGCAAAGGTCAACTTGAAGTTCTCGGTCTTGGGTAGAGGCCCCAGCCGCAGCTTTTTGCTCGTACTCATCGCATAGTCCCCCTCTGGAAGAACATCGGCTGGTACGGCCGCAGCACCAAATCGCGGTTGACGATGATCCGCACCGGCAGGCCCGGTCGCTCGGTCAAGGTCGGCTGGATGTTCATGTTGCGCCGGGTCATCTCCTGGCCCACCTGATTGATGCTGTCCTGGGCGCTATCTCGCCCCGCGATCACGATGCGGTTGCCGTCCTGGCGGTTCTCGGGCGCGGCCAGTTCCGCGCCTACGCCCAGCAGCGTGGTCAACGCCGCGCCGGCAAAGATGCGGCCCCAGTGGTAGTCCACGCCATCTTCCAGGCCGGAATAACCGGCCGGGTCGGTGCCCACCAGGTTGTCCAGCGTCAGCGATGACGTGTCGGGCAGGATGATCCGGTTCCACACCACCTGCACGCGACTCTGCCCGTAGCTGACCTGGCTGTTGTATTTACCCATGATGCGCGAGCCTTGCGGAATCAGCAGGAACTTGCCTGTGGCCGAGTCATAAACCGGCTCCGTCACCGTGCCGATCACGTCGCCCGGCACGTCCGACTTGATGCCCGTCACGAGCGCACCCGCGATCACCGTCCCGGCCATGACCTGATACGGCGAGGCCGGCATTTGCAGGTTGCCGGAATTGCGGGTTTCCGTAGAACCGCCTTTCAGGAACGCCTCCTTCTGGTCTTGCCGGTTCTGCGTGGCAGTCGGGTCGGCAGGCTGGGCCGCCGTCGAGGCCGGCCCGGCCGCCAGCGGGTCGAAGCCCGCCAAGGCGCTGCCCGGCGCAGCCGCAGCGGCTTGGGCTGTCGCAGGCGCGGTGGCTTTGCCCTGCTGGCCCGAGCGGAAGAACACCGTCGAAGCCGCCGCCGCTTCGGCCTCCTTGCGCAAGGCATCCGCCGGGTCATGGCCAGGCGGCGCATAGGTGGGCGTGACCGGCTGCTGCGAAGCTACGATGGCCGGGCCAAGATCGCCCGGCAGTGGCGGCCCCAGCTCGGGCACCTTCGGCGGCAGCTTCGAGTAGTCCGAAGGCAGGCCGTCCAGCCCTTCGGACTTGGAGACGCGATCGACGTTGTAAAGCTCGGTCTGCTCGCCCGCGCCGCGCCGGTGCGGCTGGAGTGACCAGATGGTGGCTCCGAGCACGGCCACCGACAGGCCGCCCATGAGCATCGCCAGCGTGCGCCGGTTCAGGCGCGTGACCGGGCGCGGCTGCGCGCGCAGCGCCACCGCCTCGGGCGCGACCTTGCCCGCCTGCGGCGCGGCACGGTCGGGGGTGTCGTCCTGGCTCATGGTCAGTTCCTCCGCGTGCCATCCGTGCGCTCGATCCGCACCACATCGCCCTTGTCGCCGCCCAAGCGCAGCTCCGCCGCGCCAAAGAGGCGATCCACGATGTAGTACGGCGCACGGAAGCGGTAGTTCACCAGTTGCCCGTCGCCCTGCGCACCGATCACGAACAGCGGCGGCAGCTCGCCTTGCGCGATGCCGGCGGGGAACTGGATATAGACCTTCTCGCCGTCATCGAAGGCGCGCAGCGGCTTCCACGGCGGATTGCTGCCGCTGATCGCGTAGCGGAAGCGGATCTTCTCCAGTGACAAGCCGGTATCGACCGGCGCAGCGGCATTGGCCGCCTGCGCCTGGCGCTGCAAGGCCAGCATCTTGTCCTTCGGGTACTCCCAGGACACTGACGCCATCCACGTCTTTTCGGTCGAGGTCAGCTCCAGCAGGTAGGTGCGCCGGCTGGTGGTGATGACGAGATTCGTCTTGAGGCCCGAGCGGATGGGCTTGACCATCACGTTGACGCGCAACGCTTCGCCGCTGCCGCTGGACGTGTCGCCCACGATCCAGCGCACCGTATCGCCGGCGGCGACCGTCACCAGTTCCTCGCCGGGCTGGAGCGCGATCACGGTCACGCGGCCCACGGCCGCATAGACCTGATACAGCGCGCCATCGGTGAAGGGCCACACCTGAATCGCATTGACGTAGCCCTCGCGCGTGGGCGCGATGCGCGCCTCGGCATTGGCGCGCGAGACGCGCACGGTTTCGTCGGCCGGTTCCGGCACAGGCTTGGCGGCCTCGGGCAATGGCTTCAACTGCGCCGGCAGCGCCAGCGGCTCGGGCACCGTGACGACTTCGACCGGCGCGGGCGGCTCCGGCAGCGGCTGGGCCTGCACCGGCTCATCGAGCGAGATGGTCGGCGGTGGCTTGCCCTGCGTGGCGCAGCCTGCCAGGGCAACAAGCATCAACGGCAAAGCGTAAAAGCGGAAAGACAGGTTCATGGTTTTGCTCCTTCGGAAGAATCCAGTTCACGCGCCCAGGACAGGCCGTTGACGTAGATGCCCAGGGGGTTCTTGCGCAGGCGCTGCTCGGTACGCGGGGTCTGCTGGACGATGGAAATCACGGCGTTCCAGCGTTCAGTGCCTGCCGCAGCGCCGTTGACGAAGCGCCGCTCCGTCCAGCGCACGTTGAAAGACGTGTCGCTGGCGCGGGTCACGCTGGTGATCTGCACCGTGACGGATTCCTTGCCGATGCGCGCGAACGGATCGTTGACCCGTGCGTAGTCGTTGAGCACGGCCGCGCCCTTGTCGGTCGTGTAGTCGTAGGCGTCCAGCCAGTTTTGGCGGACGACGATGGGGTCGATGGACAGCGAGCGCACCAGCGTCACGAAGCGCGCGATGTGGTGCGCCGTCTGCGCATCGTTGGGCCGGTACGGCGTGGCGGCTTCGCCCACGGCGCGCACCTGGCCCGCGTTGTCCACCTCCACGACGTAGGGCGTGACGATGGACTGCGCCGAGCGCCACACCAGGCCGCCGGCCATCAGCAGCGCGAGCGTCAGGCAGCCGAACGCCATCAAGCGCCAGTTCTTCGCCTGCACGCGCGGCGAGCCGATACGGTCGTCCCACACTTGGCCGGCAGCTTGGTACGGCGTGGCAGGCTGCGGCGTGTCGGCGTAGCGCACCTGCGGTTTCTTGAATCGCATGGTCTGTTCTCCTTATGAGTCGGAATCGCGCAGGCTCGGCCCTTGGCCGGAGCCGCCGCCATCGCCACCGCGCAGCGTGTGGGCGGTGGTGGTCGCGGCATGGGTGAGTTGCTGGCGGCGTTGCAGCCGCTTGGCCCAAGCGGGCTGCTCGGCGGGCTGTGCAGCGGCAGTGCTTGCGGACGCTTCGCTGGCGGCGGCGGCTTGCCCGCCTGACGCACCAGCGTCACCGTTCCAGCCCGCGCGGAACGGCGCGGCCATGCGCTGCCCGGCAGCGGAAGCGCGGGATGCGGCAGCGCGTCCGGCAGACTGCGCGCCGGTCTTGGCGACATTACCCAAGCCCGCCATCGCACCCTTGGCACCGCCGCCTGCTGCGGCGGAACCCGCCTGGAACGCCGACTTCGCGCTGCCGGCCGCCGACGTGGCGGCACGCGCGCCGCTGCCGGCCAGCTTGGCGGCAGCCGGGGCCATGCGCGCACCAGCGGCCACCGCGCCGCCCACGCCCGTAGCCGCTGCGCCGACGGCAACCGCAGTCCCGGCAGCGCCGACGGCGGCGCCGGCCATCGCGCCCGCGCCGAGCTGGGGCGCACCGGACACGAGGCCCGTGGCGATGCCAGGGCCGAAGATCCCGAGCGCCAGCAAGGTGAGCGAGGCCAGCATGATGACCAGCGCGTGGTCGATGTTCGGCTCGGCAGGATGGACTTGGAACTGCGAGAACAGGCCCGAGCCGATGCCGACGATCACGGCCAGCACCAGCACCTTGATGCCGGCGGCCACGACATTGCCCAGCACCTTCTCGGCGAGAAAGCTGGTCTTGTTCCACAGCGCGAACGGCACCAGCACGAACCCTGCGAGCGTGGTCAGCTTGAACTCAATCAGCGTGATGAAAAGCTGGATCGCCAGCACGAAGAAGCACAGCACCACGACCAGCCACGCGAGGAACATCACCACGATGGGATCGAGATTGGCGAACACCTCGGGAAAGCCCGCCATCTCGCCGATCTGCTCCAGAATCGGCGCCCCGGCGTCGATGCCGGTCTTGGCAAGCCGGCCCGGCTGCAAGAAGTTCTCCATCGTGATGGCCGAGCCGGTGGCGGTGATGCCCAGCCCCGCGAACGAGCGGAACACGATGCTGGCCAGCCAGTTGAAGTTGTTGAGGATGTAGGCGAAGGCACCGACGTAGAGCACCTTGCGCAGCAGCTTGGCGATCACGTCATCGCCCTGGCCGGTGGCGTGGCTCATGGCCCAATACAGCCCGGCGATCGTCATGTCGATGACGATCAGCGTGGCCGTGAGGAACGCCACTTCGCCGCGCAGCAGCCCGAAACCCGAGTCGATGTAGGTGGCGAAGGTGTTGAGGAACTGATCGATGATGGTCACGTCATTCATGGCGCGTCCTCCGGGGCGGGCAAGTCCGGCGCGGGGCCATCGGCCGGTTCCTCGAAGCTGGGCGGGATCGGCGGCAGGTCGGCCAGCGTCCGGTATTCATCCGGCCCGGCCTCGCCGGAAAAGAAGCGCCGCCGGAAGGCTTCGGCGGCGGCGCGGCAAGCGTCCTCGCCCGTGGCCTGCATGACCTGTGGCGGATGGGCCGCGCATTGCGCGCGCAATGCCTTGAGCCGCACGGGATCGGCGGCCAGGGCATCGGCGAGGTTGTCGGCTGGCTGCTCGCCGCAGGCGGCCAGCAGCACGGTACCAAGGACGAGGACGCATCGCATGTCGCCCCCGTCAGTCGCGGTAGAAGTTGACGGACTGCGGCGTGTACGGCGTGCCTTCCCCGAGGAAGCGCCGCCGCACTTCGCGGGCGCGCTCGGTGGCCGCCGCCTGCCGCGCCAGTTCCAGCGAGGCGGCCCGGTCTTGCGTGATCTGGAGCCGCTGCGACTGGATCGACTGCTTGGCCTGCAAGGCAAGCAACTGGTTCATGGCCTGCATCGCCTGCAATGCGCCTTCGGCCGACTGGCTCTTGCCGACCAGATCGGTCAGCACGCTTTCGTCTTCGCCCAGGTTCTGCGACACCTGCGCCTGCATCTGCATGGTGGTCTGCAAGCCGTTGAGCGTGTTCTTCCACCGCTCCTGGGCGTCGCGATACATCTGGTCGCCGCTGACGGTGGCGGCGTACTGCTCGGGATACAGGCGTGCAAACTCCCGATCCAGATGGGTCACGTCGTAAGCCAAGCCTCGGGCCTGGGCGATCAGCCGCTCGGTCGTCGCCAGGTTGGCGCGCAATTGGCCGACCACGCTGGACGGCAGGCTGGCGAGGTTGCGCGCCTGGTTCATCAGCATTTGCGCTTCGTTCTGGAGCTGGCGAATCTGGTTGTTGATCTGCTCCAGCGTGCGGATCGCGGTCATCGTGTTCTGCACGAGGTTCGTCGGGTCGATCACGACCCATTGCGCATGGGCAGTGGCGGTGCAAAGCATGGCCGCGATAGCAGCGGCGACAAGGCGCTTCTTCATGGCAGGATCTCCTGTGGGTGGTCAGCGAAGGAACCCGACGTGAGGCCGGGGAACGAGGGCAGCAGGTCAGCCGCCCAATCAAGGCCGCGATGGCGCAGCCAGGCGCCCGCGAAACCGGGAGGGCCGGCATCCGGCGACACGCGGCCAAGAACCTCGTCAATGGCGCGCTGGTCTTGCGGCGTGGAAGCGCCCGCGAAGGCCAGCGTCGCCGGCCCCAGGTCGAGGTCGAACAGGCGGTTGCCGAGGCGGGATTGGTAGTAGTAGTCGCGCTTGGGCTGCGCGGTGGCGACGATTTCGATCTGCCGCCTGTTGAGGCCGAAGCCCTCGTAGATCGTGCGAATCTGCGGCTCGGTCGCCTGCGGGTTCGGCAGGAAGATGCGGCTTGCGCAGCTCTCGATGATTGCGGGCGCGATGCTCGAATCCTTAATGTCCGCGAGCGACTGCGTGGCGAAGATCACCGACACGTTTTTCTTGCGAAGCGTCTTGAGCCACTGGCGGATGCGTGCCGCGAACACCGGGTCATCAAGGAACAGCCACGCTTCATCGAGGATCAGCAGCGTGGGCGCACCGTCAAAGCGTTCATCGAAGCGCGCAAAGAGGTAATGCAGCACGGCCATGACGGCGGCCTTGCTGTGCATCAGCTCATCCATCTCGAAGCACTGCACGTCGGCCATGCCGAGCCGGTCGTGGTCGGCGTCCAGCAGCTTGCCGTGCGCGCCGCCGAGCACATACGGCGCGAGCGCCTGGCGCAGCGCATTGGACTGCAAGAGGACGGAAAGCCCGGTCATCGTGCGCTGCTCCACCGGCGCACCGGCAAGGCTTTGCAGCGCCGACCAGATGGCCGCCTTCTCGTCCGGGCCGACTGCCACGCCTTCGTGCAGCAAGCGGCCTTCGATCCATTCGGCGGCCCAGGTGCGGTAGCCCTCTCGGTCGATGCGGGCGAGCGGCTGGAAGGCGATTTCTCCGTCCGTGCCCAGGTTGTAGTGCTCGCCGCCCAGCCCTAGGATGGTGGCGCGCATGGAGCGTCCCATGTCGAACGCGAAGATGCGTGAGCCGCGATAGCGGCGGAACTGCATCGCCAGCGTGGCGAGCAAGACCGACTTGCCCATGCCGGTCGGCCCGGCGACCAGCGTGTGGCCCACGTCGCCTATGTGCGTCACCAGCCGGAACGGCGTCGCGCCATCGGTGCGGGTGACGATCAGCGGCGGGCCGCCCAGGTGGTCGTTCTTCTCCGGCCCGGCCCATACCGCCGAAACCGGCATCATGTGCGCCAGGTTCAGCGTCGAGACGATGGGCTGGCGCACATTGGCGTAGGCGTTGCCGGGGAGCGATGAAAGCCACGCATCCACGGCATTGAGCGTTTCGGGGATGGTCACGAAGCCGCGCCCCTGAATGACGCGCTCCACCATGCGCAGCTTCTCGTCGGCTGCGCCGGGGTCCTCGTCCATGACGGTGACGGTCGCCGTCAGGTAGCCGAAGGCGACTTGATCGCTGCCCAGCTCCTGCAAGGCGGCATCGGCATCGGCGGCCTTGTTGTTCGCGTCGGTATCGACCAGCGGGCTTTCCTGCTGGAAGATCGTTTCGCGCAGCAGCGCGATGACGTTCTTCCGTTTCGCAAACCACTGCCGGCGCAAGCGCCCCAACTCCCGTTCCGCCTCGGATTTGTCGAGGCACAAGAATCGCGTACTCCAGCGATACCCAAATCCCAGGCGGTTGAGGTCGTCCAGAATCCCCGGCCAGGTCGAGGTCGGGAATCCGCGCACCGACACCACGCGCAGGTGCTTGTCGCCCAGCATGGGCGCGAGGCCACCGACCAGCGCCGAATCGGTCAGCAGCGCGTCGATGTGGAACGGCACCTCGGGCACGCCGACGCGGTAGCGCCGCGTCGAGATGGTCGCGTGCAGGTAGGTCAGCGTCTGGCTGTCGTTGAGCCAGGCGATTTCCGGCATGACGCCATCGAGCAGGTCGAAGACCCGATCCGTTTCCGCGACGAAGGCTTGCAGCCGCTCGCGCCAGTCCACGCCATTCGTCGGCGTGTTCTCGTAGAGCATCTTGGCGGCGCGGGCACGGGATTCCTCGGGCGGCAGGTACACCAGCGTGAGGTGATAGCCGCTCTCGAAGTGGTTGCCCGATTCCTCGAAGGTGGCCCGGCGTTCTTCATCCACCAGCCAAGACAGCGGCTCGGGAAACTCGGAGTGCGGGTAATCAGCGGCAGCGCGGCGCTCGGCCTCGATGAACAGCGCCCAGCCCGAACCCAGTCGGCGCAGCGCGTTGTTCAAGCGCGCCGACGTGGCGATCAGCTCGCCTTGCGTGGCGCTGTCGAGGTCAGGCCCGCGAAACCGGGCCGTGCGCTGGAAACTGCCGTCCTTGTTCAAGACGACACCCAGCGCGACCAGTCCGGCCCAGGGCAGCCAGTCGGCGAGCAAAGCCGGGCGCTGGCGGTATTCGGCGAGGTTCAGCATGGCGGCATCCCCTCACACGTCCAGTAGCGGGCGGTGCTTGATGTGCCGGGCGAACACGGCCATGAACTGCGGATCGACACGCGCACCCCACACGGCCAGCGAATGGCCGACGATCCAGAGCACCACGCCCGGAATCCACAGTTGCAGGCCCAGCCCGACGGCGGCGGCTAGCGTGCCGTTGGCGATCGCCACGGTGCGCGGTGCGCCGCCCAGCAAGATCGGCTCGGTGAGCGAGCGGTGCAAAGGCACCTCGAACCCGGCCGCGAAGCTGTCCGGGCCGCTCATACGACAGCTCCGCCAGAGAACGAGAAGAACGACAGGAAGAACGAGGACGCGGCGAAGGCGATGCTCAGGCCGAACACGATCTGAATCAGCTTGCGGAAGCCCCCCGACGTGTCGCCGAAGGCCAGCGCCAGGCCCGTGGCGATGATGATGATGACGGCCACGATGCGCGCCACCGGCCCCTGGATGGATTCGAGGATGGATTGCAGCGGGCCTTCCCACGGCATCGAGGAACCGGCGGCCTGCGCGGTTCCGGCCAGGAACAGCAGCAGCGCGGCCAGCAGCAGGCCACGGTAAGCCGGGCCGATCAGGCTGCGCAGGCGCGAAGTACGCGAAGCCGGATTTACAGAAAAACGGAAAGCAGGAACGATCATCTGCGTCATGGCAGTTCTCCAGAGAGGTCAAGGGACGGGGAAGTCGCCGCAGCGGGTGCGGCCTCGGGAAATAGCGGCAGCTCGGGAAACGGCGTCTCCAGCGCGTCCGCCAGTCGGTAGCCCACACCGTCGAAGCCGACGACGCGGGCGATGCTCTCGATGCGGCGCTTGCGCCCGCGACCGGCGATGTGGATCACCACGTTGACCGCCTCGGCGATCAGCGCACGCGGCGGGTTCACCGCCACTTCGAGAATCAGTTGCTCCATGCGCAGCAGCGCGCCCAGCGCGGAGCCAGCGTGGACGGTGGCGATGCCGCCGGGGTGGCCCGTGCCCCACACCTTGATGAGATCCAGCGCCTCGGCGCCGCGCACCTCACCGACGACGACGCGATCAGGCCGCAGGCGCATGGACGAGCGCACCAGCTCTGTCATCGACACCACGCCTGCGCGCGTGCGCAGCGGCACGTGGTCGCGGGCCGCGCATTGCAGCTCCACCGTGTCTTCGAGCACCAGTACGCGGTCGCCCGTGGCGGCGATTTCGGCCAGCAAGGCATTGGCGAGCGTGGTCTTGCCGCTGCTGGTGGCCCCGGCGATCAGGACGTTCTGGCGCTCGCGCACGGCGCGCACCAAAAAGCCCGCCTGGGCGGCGGTCATCATTCCGTCCACGACGTACCGCTCCAGCAGGATCACGCCGATGGCGCGCTTGCGCAGCGCGAAGGCCGGCCCCGGCGCGGCGGGCGGCAAGATGCCCTCGAAGCGTTCGCCGGTTTCGGGCAGTTCGGCCGATAGCAGCGGCTGACCGCGATGCACTTCCGCGCCGACGTGGGCGGCGACCAGGCGGATGATTCGCTCGCCATCGGCCTCCGGCATCTCCACGCCCATCGACGCGCGGCCCGACGACAGGCGATCCACCCAAAGGGTGCGATCCGGGTTGAGCATGATTTCCACCACGTCGGGGTCTTCGAGCGCAGTGGCGATCAGCGGCCCCATTGCCGTGCGCAGCATCTGGATACGCCGGTCGAGCGATGTGGCGCTCATGGATTGGGGAGCGGCGCTCATGACGCACGCTCCCGTGCCTGGGCGGCTGCCGCTGCGTCCTCCATCCGCACCGGGTCGGGGTGCAGTTCCTCCACCACGTCGCGCACCAGGCTGCGCCCGCGCAGCAGGTGGCGGCCAAGCTGTTCGGTGAACTGCTCGAAGCGTGCTTTCCCCTGCGCACGGGCCGCGTCTTGGTGCGCTTCGGGAACTGGCGTGCTGACGGTGAGGTAGTAGCGGATGAACAGCGCCAGCGTTTCGATGGCGATGTTCTGGTCGCGCTCCATGCGCTCGGCCTGGCGCGACAAGCGGTCCAGCCGCTTGGCAATGGCCGCCTCGCGCTGGTCGGCGGCATCGGGCGACAGCCACGATACGAGCGCCGCCGCGACGATGCTGGACTTGGACACGCCTTTCTTGGCGGCCAGTTCATCGAGCCGCTGGGCGTGCTCGGGTTGGATAAAGAGGTTCAGGCGGTAGCTCATAGCTCGATTCCGTCGTTGGGGTCGAGGGACGCCAGCCGGGCCGTGCGCTGCATGGCTGGATCAAGCTGGCGAGGAAGGGGAAGCGGCAGGTCGTCGTCATCGAGCAGCGCGAGGTCGGCTGCGGGCTGGGCCATCTCGGGGTCGTAGGCGACGGTTTCGGAGAGTTCGGGCTGACACCGTGGGCCGCCGTCGTCGGCTGTGCCCAGGTGTTCGAGGCCATCAGCGGATGCCGTGGCCGGTGCATTGGGCGTTGGTGGGATTGCCAGCCCGCTCCAGTCGTCCG
Source organism: Diaphorobacter caeni (assembly GCF_015354245.1). Lineage (GTDB taxonomy): Bacteria > Pseudomonadota > Gammaproteobacteria > Burkholderiales > Burkholderiaceae_C > Diaphorobacter_A > Diaphorobacter_A caeni. Next base: position 389,460 of record NZ_JADKYZ010000002.1, on the reverse strand, counting down.
GGCGCGATGGCGGTGCATCCGCATAGTTGCCAGCGGCGAGCGCAGGCGGCGGCAGCACGCGCCGCTTGAAATTGGCGTCGGCGTAGTAGCGCAGCTTCGTGGCCTTGATGGGGGCCACGCTGGACACCATCACCACGGCCTCGTCGGGCGGAAGCTGCATGACTTCACCCGGCGTCAGCAGCGGGCGGGCCGTCTCCTGGCGCGACACCATGAGGTGGCCCAGCCACGGCGCGAGCCGATGGCCCGCGTAGTTGCGCTGTGCGCGCAACTCGGTCGCGGTGCCTAAGGTTTCGGAAATGCGCTTGGCGGTGCGCTCGTCGTTGGTGGCGAACGTCACGCGCACATGGCAGTTGTCGAGGATGGAGTGGTTCTGCCCATACGCCTTGTCGATCTGGTTGAGCGACTGCGCGATGAGAAAGCTGCGGATGCCGTAGCCCGCCATGAAGGCCAAGGCCGTCTCGAAGAAGTCGAGCCGGCCCAGGGCCGGAAACTCGTCGAGCATCAGTAGCAGCTTGTGGCGGCGCTCGATGCCGTCGGAGCCGTCGAGCGATTCGGTCAGCCGTCGCCCGATCTGGTTGAGGATCAAGCGGATGAGCGGCTTCGTGCGACTGATGTCCGAAGGTGGCACCACCAGGTACAGCGATACGGGGTGCTCGGCGGAAATGAGGTCGGCGATGCGCCAGTCGCAGCGCGATGTGACTTCGGCCACCGTGGGATCGCGGTACAGGCCAAGGAACGACATGGCGGTGCTCAACACGCCGGAACGCTCATTGTCCGACTTGTTGAGCACTTCGCGCGCCGCCGAAGCAACGACCGGATGCGGCCCCTCGCCCAAGTGCGGCGTGGTCATCATCCGGTGCAAGGTCAGCTCGAAGGGGCTGGCCGGGTCGCTGAGGAAGTTGGCGACGCCGCGCAGCGTCTTGTCTTCGCCCGCATAGAGGACATGCAGGATCGCGCCGACCAGCAGCGCGTGGCTGGTCTTCTCCCAATGGTTGCGCTTCTCCAGCGCGCCTTCGGGATCGACCAGAATGTCCGCGATGTTCTGCACGTCGCGCACCTCATGCGCGCCGCGCCGAACCTCCAGCAGCGGGTTGTAGGCCGCCGACTTCGCATCGGTCGGGTTGAACAGCAGGCAGTGGCTGAAACGGCTGCGCCAGCCGGCGGTGATCTGCCAGTTCTCGCCCTTGATGTCGTGGATGACCGCCGAGGCCGGCCAGCTCAACAAGGTGGGCACTACCAGGCCGACGCCCTTGCCCGAGCGCGTGGGTGCGAACGTCAGGACATGCTCTGGCCCTTCATGGCGCAGGTACTGGCGGTCGTGCTGGCCGAGGAACACGCCGGCCGACTGCGTCAGGCCCGCCTTGCGGATGTCATCCGCGTTCGCCCAGCGGGCCGATCCGTAGGTCGTGACAAGGCGTGCCTGCCGCGAGCGCCATATCGACATGCCGATGGCGACCACCACCGCCAGCAAGCCGCTGCCGCCAGCGATGGCCCCGCCGGTGTCAAAAATGCGGGGCGCATAGGCATCGAAGAAGAACCACCACTCGAACAGTCGCCACGGGTAATAGACCGGCGTGCCGAAGAAATCGAACCAGGGCGAGCCAAGGCGTAGTTGGTAGCCAAGGGCTGCTGCTGTCCATTGTGTGGCGCCCCACACCCCGGCGATCACGATGCCGAATACCACGGCGATCTGACCGAACAGCACGTTCGTCCCTTGCATGACCTGGCCTCCGATTTCTCCTGCGCTGATTCCTTGTGGAAAAGCGGCACAAGAACGTGCCGCACGCGTCAGGATGGGTGCCGAGTCAGTGCCGGTCAAAGACCGTTTGGAGCAGAAAGATCGAGCAAAAAGAAAGAATTAGCGCAGTAGCGCACCAAAGAAAAACGCCGCAAGCGCGGGCGCATTGCGGCGTGTCGGGCAAAAAAATGAAGGTAATGCGGCGAGCCGCCAACAATCAGAACTTGGGCGACTCTTTCGGCGGCGTGTATGGGGTTTCGCCGTCGCCATAGAACCGCTTGCGCGTGGCTTCGGCGACCCGGTTGCACAGCACGTCGCCCAGCGTGGGGCGATCCGTCTTGCACTGCTGCCGCAGCTCCTTGAGCCGTTCGGGGTTGGCAGCCAGTTCCTCCACCGTCGGGATGGTGGTTGCGGAATCAGCGGGCTTCTGTGGAGCTTCGGACTGGCCGCAGGCAGTCAAGAGGGACGCGAGCAAGAACGGAATGATTTTCTTCATGGCACAGGTTCCTCCGGTAGATCGGGATGAAGGTCCGAGACGAGCCGGGCAGACTCTTGCGAGTCGATGGCCAGCACGCGCTCGATGAACCGCGCCAGCACGTCGGACGGCCCTCCTTCTGGACGCAGCAGAAATGTGGTCAGCGGCGGCACGCGTGTCGCCAGCGGCCGCGCCACCACGCCAGGTTCACGGCTCGTCGCGATATGGGCCGCGCCGGTCAAGCCGAGAGCGATGCCCCCTGATACCAGCGCCATCATCAAATCGCAGGACGCGACCCGCTCCGCGATCAGCGGCTCCATGTCGGCACGGCGCAGCACCCGTTCGACGTGCTTGGCATGGCCTTCGCACACTTGTGGATCGCACAAGACCAGCGGATAGCGCAGCAGTTCGTCCAGCGGAATGCGCTTGTGGGCCAGCAGCGGATGCCGTGCCGGCACCGCGACCATCAGCGCATCGCTCCAGGCAGGCACGGCGACGATGCCATCGCCAACCTCGTTGGATTGGGCAAAACCCACGTCGTACAGATCGTCCTGTAGCCCTTTGAGCAGTTGCGACAGCGGCACCTCGAAGAAGCGGATTTCGACCTCGGGTTCTTCCTGCCGGCAAAGTGCAAGCAAAGCAGAGAGGCGTGACGGAGTGACGCCATCGGATAGCGCCACGCGCAACTGCCCGTGAAAGCCATTGGCGGCGGCTTTCACGCTGTCCCGTGCTTGCTCCAGGGCCTTAAGCACGCGGCGCACATGCTCAAGAAATAATGCTCCGGCATGAGTAAGTCGCGTGCTCCGCGTGGTGCGGGCGAAAAGCACCACACCCAAATCTTCTTCCAGTTCCTTGATGGCGCGCGACAACGGAGACTGCTCGATGTGCAGCCGCTCGGCCGCGCGGGCAAAGTGGAGCTCTTCAGCGACCGCTAGAAAGCAACGGAGGTGTCGTAATTCCATAGTTCTTTGGCCTCACGAAGTGTCACTCTCTGACAGGAGAGAAAACCGCATCAACGTGCGCTCCCTGGCCCGCGCATGGTCAACGACGGGCTGCGGGTAGTCCACGCCCAGGCGCAGGCCGCAGGCGGCCAGCGCGGCGGGCTTCATGGCGGCGGGAAAGTGGATGTGCGCATCAGGCACGCGCGCCAGTTCGGGCAGGTAGCGGCGGATGAACTGGCCGCCGGGATCAAAGCGCTGCGACTGGGTGACGGGATTGAAGATGCGGAAGTACGGCTGCGCGTCACAGCCCGTGGAGGCCGCCCATTGCCAGCCGCCGTTGTTGGCGGCCAGGTCGTAGTCGTTCAGATGCTGGGCAAAAAAGCGTTCGCCCCGGCGCCAGTCGATGCCCAGATCCTTGGTCAGAAAGCTCGCCACCACCATGCGCAGGCGGTTGTGCATGTAGCCCGTTTGCAGCAATTGGCGCATGGCGGCATCGACCAGCGGGTAGCCGGTGCGCGCCTCGCACCAGGCCTGCCACAACTCGGGCGCATCGTCCCATTGCACACGCTCGTATTCGGGCTTGAAGCACTGCGTGAGCACCTGCTGGTGGTGCCACAGGATCATGAAGTAGAAGTCGCGCCAGGCCAGCTCCGACAGCCAGGTCTGCGCCCCTTCGCAGCCGCTGGCCGCTTGCCGCGCCGCCAGCGCCGCCATCTGGCGGATGGACACGGTGCCAAAGCGCAGGTGAACCGACAGGTAGGACACGCCCTTGCGGCCGGGGTAATCGCGTGCCTCGTGGTAAGCCGCCATGCGCGGCGCGAAATCTTGCAGCAGGTGCTGCGCGCCGCTCATGCCCGTGGGCAGGGGCAGATCGTGCAGGTTGCCGGGGGCAAAGCCCAGCTCGGCCAGCGCAGGCAGGCGTTCGCCCGCAGGCGGCGGCGCCAGGCGGCGGGCGTGGCGATCGACCGGGTAGGGCTTGAGCTGGAAGGCGTCCAGCCGTTGCAGCCAGGCGCGCTTGTAGGGCGTGAAGACGCTGTAGGGCCGGCCCTGCTGGGTCAGCACCTCGTCATGTTCCAGCAGCACTTGATCCTTGTAATCGCTGAAGGCGATGCCTTGCGCGCGCAGGGCGTCGGCCACGCGGCGGTCGCGCGCGATGGCTTCGGGTTCGTAGTCGCGGTTGGCCAGCACCTCCTGCACGCCCAGTTGCCGGGCAAGCTGCACGATGCACTGCGCCGCCGGGCCATGGCGCACGATGACCCCGCCGCCGGGCGCGCCGCTGCGCACGGCCAGTTGCCCAAGGCGTTCGTGCAGCTCCAACACGCTGGCGTGGATGAAGGCCACGCGCCGGTCTTCGCGGCTGGGCAGCGCATCGAGGATGTCGGTGTCGAACACGAAGGCGCAGTACACCCGCGCATGGCGGCGCAGCGCGTGGTATAGCGCTGCGTGGTCGTCGCAGCGAAGATCGCGGCGCAGCCAGACCAGGGCGCTGGAGGGAGCTGGGGATGCGATACGGGCTGTGGCTGTCATCTTGTCTTGCTTGGGCTTCAGGCTGGCATCAGCACCGGCCCGCCCTTTTCCAGCGCACGCTGATAGGCTGTCCGCTCTTGCATGCGCTGGCGGTAGGCCAGCAGGTGCGGCCATGCGCTTTCGTTGCCGCTGCGCGCCAGGGCGGCTTCGACCGCAAAGCTCATCTGGAAATCGGCCATGCTCAGGTGCTCGCCCGCAAACCACTGCTGTTGCGCCAGGTGAGCATCCATGAAGGTCAGGGCGGCTTTCACATTGGGGCGAATGAGTTTCTGCTGCACCTTGCCGCACAGAATGTGGGCGATCGGGCGCACGAAAAACGGCATGGGCTGGCGCGTGATGGTGTCGAAGACCATGTGCATCAGCAGCCAGTTCATCAATGAACCCTCGGCGTAGTGCATCCAGAAGCGGCAGAGGCGGTGCTCGGGCGTGCCGCGAGCCGGCTCCAGATGGGCGAGATGGGCCGGCGCATGCGCGCCAAAGCGCTCCGCCAAGTATTCGATGATGGCGCCCGATTCGGCCACCACGGTATCGCCATCGACAAGCACGGGCGACTTGCCCAGCGGGTGAATTTCTTTCAGCGCGGCAGGTGCCAGACGGCTTACCGGGTCGCGCCGGTAGAGGCACAGGTCATACGGCACGGCCAACTCTTCGAGCAGCCAGAGGATGCGCTGGGAGCGCGAGGTTTCAAGGTGATGGACGGTGAGCATGGGACTCCTTGGATGTGGCGGTGGCCGAGGCGGCGCGGCGCAGCCAGCGCATCAGACCGCCCAGCACGGGCAGTTTTTCGTACAGCTCCTGGGCGGCGTCCCAGTAGTCGCGGTGCAGCGCCACCCGACCCTGGTGATCGAAGCGCACCAGAGTAGCGCCGCGGATGCATTGCTCCACCCCTGCCCGCCAGCGGCGCATGCGAAAGCGGAATTCCCAAGCCAGGAAAGCCTGCTCGCCCTGCGCGATGTGGTGGGTGACGGTAAAGCGCGGCTGATCCAGCGTGGCGAACATGTGGGCAAAGATCTGCCTGATGGCGGGCACGCCGCGCACGTCGTTGAAGGGATCCTTGAAGTGCGCGTCGGGCGCATAATGCTTGTCCAGCTCAGACAGATGCGCGGGCGAGAGCTGCTCGTACAGCGCAATCAGCCGCTGCGTGGCGGCCTGGGTGTCTGGGTCGATATCAGGATGGACGGGTAGCGTGGCGTTCATGGTCAAAGCCCGGTGATGCGGTGAACGAGAGCGAAATACCAGCGGTAGGGCAGGCAGCGCATGAGCTTGAGCACACTGGTGAAGCGCTGGGGAAAGTGCAGCTCGAATCGGCCGCGCTCCCAGCCGCGCACGATGGCCTGCGCTGCCTGCTCGGGCGTGAGCAGTGCCGGCATGGTGAACGTGTTTTTTGTCGTCAGCGGGGTATCGACGAAGCCGGGGTTGACCAAGCTGACGCCCACACCTTTGGGGCGCAGGTCAAGGAACAGGTTTTCCGCCAGATTGATCAGCGCCGCCTTGGTGGGGCCGTAGGCCAGGCTTTGCGGCAGGCCGCGCCAGCCAGCCACGCTCGCAACCAGGCTCAGGTGCGGCGTGCGCCCGGCGCGGGCCGCATCCAGCAGCGCGGGCAGCACTGCAGCCAGCACATGCAGCGCACCGCTGACGTTGACGCGCTGGTGCTGCAACAGCTCAGGCAAATCCAGCGCGTCGGCCGACATGGGGCGATAGTGACCGGCGCAATAGCACACCAGATCCAGCGGGCCGTCTGCCAGCCGTTGCTGCGCCGCGCTGGCGACGGCCTGCGCGTTGGTCACATCGAACGCGAGCGCTTGGCTGCCGGGGTGCTCTCGCACGAAGTCAGCGAGCCGGGCCTGCTGACGTGCCGATACGCACACCTGCGCGCCACGCGCATGCAGAAGTGCGGCCACGGCGCGCCCGATGCCGCTGGACGCGCCGATCAGCCAGACGCGCCGGCCACGCCAGTCGGTGATGGGAGGATTGAGGGGCACGGCGTCACTCCTTCCTGAAGGACAGCAGCACCTCGCCCAGCGAGACGCCGAACTTGCTCATGGTGGCGCGGTTGAGCATCACGCGCTCGTCGATCAGGAACATCCAGTCGTCGAACTGCACCTCGTACGTCGTGCCGTCCACCGGCAGGCGCAGCGTGTAGTTCCAGCGAAAGGCGTTGCCCGAAGTCTGCCCCTGGGCCTCGCCCACCACGTCGTCAGCGCGGCCGGTGTAGCGGCCATCGGCGTGCTTGGTCAGGCGCCAGACCCGGCGCTCGGTCGTGCCGTCGGAATAGGTGAACGCCTCGTCCAGAACGCCCTGGTTGCCCTGCCAATGGCAGTCCATCACCACGGTGAAGCGGCGCACCACCTCGCCGCCGCGTTTTTGAAACATGCCGTGTGCGCGGATGCGGCCGTTGAAATAGCGATCCAGTTCCAACGTGGGTTGCTGCCGGGCGTAGTCGCTCACCTGCGGATTGGCGCAACCCGCGACGAGCACGGCCGAACCTGCGAGCAGGGCAAAAAACGCATGGCGGCGGGTGTTCATGGTGCGATTCCTTGGGTTGGGTTAGCAGGAGCGATCAGCAGCCGATACAACAGCCAGGCCGCCATGATCTTGAGCACACAGGGCAGCAGCGCATACATCCATGCCAGGTGTTGCAGCGCCAGCGGATCCTGGCTGCCTGGCACGTAGCCCAGCCATTGCAGCAGCGGCAGCGTGGCCCCGGCGGCCAGCGCCAGGTTGAGCTTGCTAGCCAGGTTCCACCAGCCCAGGTAGGCGCCGTCTTGCACGCCCTGCCCACCTTGGCGCGCGATTAGCAAGGCCAGCAGCGCACCGGGCACCGCCAAGTCGGCCCCCAGAGCCGTGCCAGACAGCACGCAGATCACGGCGAAGGCCACCACCTGCCCGCCCTGCAACCCGGCGGCCCAGCCAAAGCAGGCCACTGCCAGCAGCATGCCGACCAGCCACGACCGTTCCAATCCGAGGCGGCGCACCACCCGCAGCCAGACAGGCATGGACAGCGCGGCGCTGACGAAATACAGCACCAGAAACAGCGCAATCTGCGGCGGCGTGGCCTGCAGCCGGTCCTGGGCGAAAAACAGCATCAGCGCAGCCGGGATGGCGCTGGCGATGCCGCTGCACAAAAACACCGCCAGCAGCCGCTGCAAAGGCCGCTGGGTCAGCGGCTGCCAAAGCGGGAGATGGCGCGGCCCGCGCGGCTCAAGCGGCTGGCTTGACGGTGACGGACGTGGTGCCTGCCAGAGCAGCAGCCAGCCCGCCAGCAGTGCCAGCGCAAACACCGCCAGCATGGCGCCTGCTCCCCAGGCTACCGACAGGGCGCTGGCCGCGATCACACCGAGCAGCCCCGGCCCCTCGCGCCAGGCCACGATGCGGCTGCGCTGCACGGCGTCGCCGCCCAGGCGCACCCCCCAGGACTGGTGGCCAATGACCAGCAGGCTGTGCGCCAGGCAGGTGAATAAAAGCCCCGCCACCATCCAGGCGGCCAGCGCCGTCGGCCCCTGCACCAGAGGAAAGAACAGCCCCGCCATGCCGCCGCCCAACAGCAGCGCGCAGACGCCAGCCATCCACAGCACCGCATGCACGCTGCGGCGGTACAGGCGATCACTCAAAAGCCCCAGCAGCGGATCAGTCACTGCGTCCATCAGCCGCACCAGCAACAGCAGCGGCCCGACAGTGGCCAGCGGCAGGCCGAGATCGTTGGTGTAGTAATGCGGCAGCACCACATACAGCGGCAACGCGGCGAAGGCCAGGGGCAGGCCCAGCAGCCCGTAGGCCAATCCGGCACGCCAGGGCAGCGCCTGCGAGGCGTCCAGTGACAGGGTACGGCTCATGGCCCGGCCTTTGGTTTGCGCGCCAGCAGAGCGCTGCGCAGGCCAGGTTCGGACGTGCGCGGTGACAGCCAAATGCCGAAGAAGCGGCGCGCCAGTTCGGCATCGTCGATCAAGCCCAGCGCCTGCGGGCCGCGCCACAGGCGCATGCCCTGCCCCGGCTGGTGCAGGCCCGTGAGGCGCTCACCGGCCTGCACGTCGGGCAGAACCGCGGCCAACGCCTTCAGCCAGAGCTCGGCCTGCGCGGGGGGCAGTTCGCCCTGGCGCTTGATCTCCTCGATGGAACGCCTGGCGATGTCCGCCCCCTTGAAGGCACGGTGATAGGTCAGTTCCAGCGCCAGCGGGTAGGCGCCGAAGTCGGCCGCCTCGAACTGCAGGTCTGCCCACAGGCGGGCGTCGTAGATCCGCAGCCCGAGAAAGCGCATCTGCCCGTGGCCCCACAGGCTGGCCTCGGGCAGCGCCTGCTGGATGAAGGCGGGCGGCGGTTCTGCGCTCTCTGCCGCCGCGCTGGCAACGGCCATGCCCACGGCCAACGCAGCAAACAGTGCAAGGCGCTTCAATGGTGAAAAAAGGTGCAAAGACATGGATATCAAGCGCAAGACGCACCCCTTTTTCAGTCTTTGACCAGAGTGAACTGCACCACGTCGATGCTGCGGCTGTCGAAGGCGGCTTCGCAGTACGCAAGGTAGAACTCCCATGTGCGCAGGAACTTCGCATCAAAGCCCTGCGCCAGCACCTGGGCATGCTGCTGCATGAACGCGCAGTGCCAGCGGCGCAGGGTTTCGGCGTAGTCGGTGCCGAAGGCCAGCTCCTCCACCACGCGCAGCCCCGCCTGCTGCGCCGCCGCGCTAAAGCGCGCCGGGCTGGGCAGGCAGCCGCCAGGGAAGACGTATTGCTGTATGAAGTCCGTGCCCTGCACATAGCGCTCAAACAGCGCATCGTCGATGACGATGCTTTGCACGCAGGCGCGCCCGCCGGGTTTGAGCAAACGCGCCACGGTGCCAAAGTAACCGGGCCAGTAAGCTTGGCCCACGGCCTCGACCATTTCGATGGAGCAAATGGCGTCAAAGGGCGCATCCTGGATGTCGCGGTAATCCTGCAGACGCAGCTCAGCCTGGGTTGCCAGTCCGGCCTGGTGCAGGCGCTGCTGGCCAAACGCCAGTTGCTCGGTAGATAGGGTCACGCCCGTCACCTGGGCCTGAAACTCGCCTGCCGCCATCTCGGCCAGTGCGCCCCAGCCGCAACCGATCTCCAGCACGCGGCTGCCCGGTTGAACCCCGGCGCTGTGCAGCGCCCGGCGCACCTTGGCATGCTGTGCGGCGGTCAGATCACCCGCCAGATCGCCCTGGAACCAGGCCGACGAGTAATTCATGCTTTGATCCAGCCACAGCGCATAGAACGCGTTGCCTAGGTCATAGTGGGCGTGGATGTTGCGCCGGCTGCCGGTGCGCGTGTTGCGGTTGAGCAGATGACGCAAGCGGTAGGCCAGCCGCCCCCACCAGGCACCGTACACCAGCGACTCCAGCGCGTTGCGGTTGGCCATCAGCAGGCGCAGCAGATCGGCCAAATGCGGCGTGCTCCAGTGCTGCTCGATATAGCCCTCGGCCAGGCCGATGTCGCCCGAGCGCATGACCGCGCTGAACACCCGCCAATCGTGCAGGCGCAGGCTGGCATGCGGCTGGCCGCCCTGGCCCAGTTGAAGGGCGCTGCCGTCGGGCAGCTCCAGATGCAGCGTGCCGTGCTCAAGGCGCTGCAACAGGCGCAGGGCGTGGCGCGCATTCGCGGGCAGGCCCGCAGGCAAATGAAATGGCAAAGCAGTGGTGGTGTTCATGGTCAGTGGCTGGATGAGGATGAACGGGAAACGGGCGCTGCCGGCATTTGCGGCTTGCTGTGCAAGGGCACGCGCTTGAGCCAGAGCAACAAGGCATTCCAGAGGATTCGGGCCATCACGCCCAGGGTGAGCAGGGGGTAGCGCCACAGGGCGCGGCGGCGGCTGGCTGCGGTCAGCGGCTCCAGCCGCCCGGCGATGCCGGTGAGCAGCACCGGCCCCTCGGTGTCGTGGTAGTCGACGCGCACCCGCGCCGATTGCAGGCCATCGGCACCGCCCCGGTGAAACTCGAAGCGGTAGCCGCCGACCACGGCGCAAAACGGCGAGACGTGAAACGCCTTGCTTGCGCGTAGCTCCTGGCCATAGCGCGGGTGGTCGAGCAGGTAGGCATGGCGTTCGCCAAAGGTGTTGTTCACCTCGGCCACGATGGCGCGCAGGCTGCCGTCTGCGCGGTGGCAGTACCAGAAGCTCACCGGCTTGAAGCTGTATCCCAATACGCGCGGATAGCACTGCAACCAGATTTCGCCTTGGGCGTCGGTAATGCCCTCGGCGTGAAGTAGCGCATCCAGCCAGGCCAACGCGCCGCCCGTGCGTCCGGTCTTGCCGTCGCCGTGGTCGGCGTCACGAAACGACAGCGCGCCGGCGCGGTTGAGCGCCAGAACACCCGCTGCCTCGGGCCGCGCATGCAGCGTGCGCATGGGAAGCAGCAGGAAGAAGGTGGGCACGCTGAAGCGGTGGCGGTGCGGGCGCAGCCGGGTGTGCCACACATGCCCAAAGCCGATGTGCGGCACAGGGTGCGGCGAGCCCACACTTGGGGCAGGAATGTTCATGCAGCCTCCCGATGGCGCATGTGCGTCAGCAGCGCATCGGCAGCACGGTGGCCCGACTGCAAGCCGTCCTCATGAAAGCCATAGCCGGTCCAGGCACCTGCAAACCAGGTGTGCTGCGTGCCTTGCAACTGCGGCACCTGCTTTTGCGCGGCCAGCGCCCCCATGTCGAACACCGGGTGTTCGTAGTCAAACTCGCCCAGCACCTGCGCCGGGTCGATGGCGCTCACCGGGTTCAGCGACACCAGCACCGGCTGTGCAAACGGCAGTGGTTGCAAGCGGTTGAGCCAGTAATGCAGGCACACGCGGGCCGACTCCTGTGCGCCATCGACGGCGCGCTCGTAGTTCCACGCCGCCCAGGCGGCGCGGCGCCTGGGCATCACACGGGTGTCGGTGTGCAGCACGGCGCGGTTGGGCTGGTAACGGATGGCGCCCAGCACCCGCTGCTCGGCGGCGCTGGGCTGCGCCAGCAGGCGCAGGGCCTGGTCGCTGTGCACGGCCAGCACCACGGCATCGAAGTGCTCAACACCGCTGCCGGTGCGGATGAGCACGCCAGCGGCGTTGCGCTCGATGTGCGTGACCGGGGTGGCCAGGCGCGCGTCCAGCCCTTGCACGATGGCGTTCACATACTGGCGCGCGCCGCCCGCCACGGTGTGCCACTGCGGCCGGTTGCTCACCTGGATCAGCCCATGGTTGTGGCAAAAACGCACCATGGTGGCCACGGGAAAGCGCAGCATCTGGTTCGTCGGGCAGCTCCAGATGCAGCCCAGCATAGGCAGAAAATACCAGTGGCGGAACGCCGTGCCAAAGCCATGCTGATCGAGAAAATCGCCCAGCGGCTGGGCCAGTGCCTGCTCCTGGCCGCTGTCTGCCAGCGCGGTACACAGGCGGTTGAAGCGCAGCAGCTCGCCGAGCATGCGCAAAAAGCGTGGGCGCAGCAGATTACGCCGCTGCGCAAATACCGTCGCCAGGCTGGAGCCACTCCATTCGAGTGCCTGGGCACCCAGCGCGCCCGCACCTGGCACCTGGACGGAAAACGACATGTCGGACACAGCGCTGGGCACATTCAATTCGGCCAGCAGCGCAATCAGGCCGGGATAGGTGCGCTCGTTGAACACCAGAAAGCCGGTGTCCACCCCGTGCGTCACGGCTTGGCCCTGGGCATTGGGCAGGGTCACGTCCACAGTGTGGGTGTGGCCGCCGAAATAGTCGCCCGCCTCGAACAGCGTCACCCGCGCCTGCCCGCGCAGCCGGTGCGCGGCTGCCAAGCCCGAGATGCCGGATCCGATGACTGCGACTTTCATGGTTTTTCCAATTCTTCGGTGGCTGAGCGTGCAGCACGGTTGCGCTGCGGATATGGCGTAATGTACTAGACAAAACAATATTTGTCATAGACAATTTAATGAACGATCTCAATTAATCATGAACTCTCTGACGCCTTCAGTTGCCCTGGAACCGTCGGCATCCAGCGACGCTGGCCTGTCGATTGCCGCAGTCGAGCGTGAAACCGGCCTAGGCAAGGACACCTTGCGCGTGTGGGAACGGCGCTACGGATTCCCCACTCCATCCCGCGATTCCTCAGGCGACAGGCTGTATGGCGCAGATCAGGTGCACCGGCTCAAGTTGATCAGTCGGCTGCTCGATGCGGGCATGCGGCCTGGCAAGGTGGTGGGGCTGGATCAGGCGGCGTTGCAGGCGCTATTGACGCAGCGCTCCCCAGCGCAACCCGCTATTTTGTCCAAGACAAAAATAGGAGTCATCGCTGATCCGGTGATCGAAGGGATGCTCCACGCCATTGCCTCACACGACCCCGGCGCCCTGCGGCACGGCCTCAGCCATGCTCAATTGCGCATGGGGCTCGCGCCCTTTGTCACTGATCTGGTGGCGCCGTTGACGACAGCAGTGGGCGAAGCCTGGGCGCAGGGGCGCTTTGAAATCTTCGAAGAACATCTGTACACCGAGGTCATCACCGGCGTGTTGCGCCATGCAATTGCCTCGCTGCCTCCGCAACCCATGCAACAAGGCCCCAAGGTGTTGCTCACCACCGTGCCGCAAGAGCACCACAGTCTGGGGCTACTGATGGTCGAAGCGTTGCTGGTACTGGAGGGCTCCACCTGCGTGTCGCTGGGCACGCAGACCCCGCTGATCGACATCGCCCAGGCAGCGCGGGCACATCAGGCCGATGTGGTGGCGCTGAGTTTCAGCAATCTGCACAAATCGAGCTTCGTGCAGACCAGCCTGCGCGAGCTGCGCGCCCAGTTGCCTGCGGCCACGGCCCTATGGGCAGGCGGCTCCTGCGCGGCGCTGTACCAATGGCCGCTGGAAGGTGTCAGCACGGTTCAGCATTTGTCGGGCTTGCAGCCCCTAGTCATGCAATGGCGCCACGCCCATTGAAAAAATAAGGACTTTCCTTCCCATGCTCACACTGGCTTACCCATTCCAAACTGTGCGCGTATCTGCTACTGGCATCTTCTTTGCGCACTGTCAGCGACTGCTATTGGTCGTCTGCGCTTTGCTGCTTGCGAGTTGCACCAGCACGCGCCCACCGCCGGGCGTAACGGCCGTCAGCCCCTTCGACGTGCAGCGCTATCAGGGCCGCTGGTACGAGATCGCACGGCTGGATCATCCCTTTGAGCGCGGCCTGACCGACATCTCGGCCAGCTACACCGTGCAGGCCGATGCCAGCGTGCGCGTGGTCAACCGTGGCTACGCACCCGCCACCGGCGAATGGCGGGAAGCCGTGGGCAAAGCCCTGTTCACCGGCGCGCCCACCACCGGCTCGCTCAAAGTGTCTTTCTTCGGGCCGTTCTACGGCGGCTACCACGTCGCCGCGCTAGACCCAGGCTACCGCTGGGCGCTGGTGCTCGGCCCCAGTGCAAGCAGCTACGCATGGATATTGGCGCGCGAAAAGCAGTTACCTATCGCGCAGCTCGATGCCATCGTGGCACGAGCGAGAGAGCTGGGTGTCGATACTTCGGCACTGATCTGGGTGACGCACGAACGCCGGGATCCGGCACATGCAGAAGCTGTGGGTGCCCTGAAGGAGCCTTGAATACGCCAACCTTGCTGCGTGCTGTTATTTCCCACAGTTCCAACCGCCTGAAAGGAAATCCATGCGTATTTTGCTGACCGGCGGAACCGGCCTGATTGGCCAAGCATTGTGCCGACACTGGCAACGCCAGGGTCACGACCTGTGGGTCTGGAGCCGCAACCCCCAGCAAGTACCAACGCTGTGCAGCGGCGCCCAAGGCATTGCGCAGTTGCAAGCGCTCGACGGCAGTGCGCCGCTGGACGCCGTGGTCAACTTGGCGGGTGCCCCCATTGCCGACCGCCCTTGGACCGCAGCGCGGCGCGACCTGCTTTGGCGCAGCCGTGTAGATCTGACGCGAAGCCTAGTCGATTGGATGGGCAAGCAAGCCACGCCACCGCGCGTGCTGCTCTCGGGCTCGGCCGTGGGTTGGTATGGCGACGGCGGCGAGCAATGGTTGTCCGAAGACAGCGCTCCCGGAAACGCCGACTTTGGCAGCCGCCTGTGCGTGGCCTGGGAGCAAGAGGCCGAGCGTGCGCGCCAGTGGAACGTGCGCGTCGCGTTGTTGCGAACCGCGCCGGTGCTGGCCCCGCAGGGCGGCATGCTGGCCCGGCTGCTGCCGCCGTTTCGCCTGGGCCTGGGCGGCCGGCTGGGTAGTGGCCAGCAATGGATGCCCTGGATTCACCTGGACGACCAGGTGGCGCTGATCGACCACTTGCTGCAACACCACGACGCCAGTGGTGCCTTCAATGCCTGCGCGCCCGAGGCGGTGCGCAATGCCGACTTCACCCGCACCCTGGCGCACACCCTGCATCGCCCCGCGCTGCTGCCTGCGCCCGCCTGGGCGCTGCGCCTGGCACTGGGCGAGATGTCGGTGCTGCTGCTGGGCGGTCAGCGCCTGGTACCGCGTCGCACACAAGAAGCGGGGGTTACTTGGCGCCACCCCACATTAGCTGGGGCCTTGAAACAACTGCTGCGCAGCTCTTAGTGCTGCTTTGGTACGGCAATTCTTCATCTACGAAAAAAATTACGCGATGACCACGGGAAAATCCACTGCCGTACTTTTATGCAATTTGGGCACCCCCGACGCCCCAACGGCTGCGGCCCTGCGCCGCTACTTGGGGCAGTTTCTATCAGACCCACGCGTGGTGGAGATTCCGCGCGTTCTCTGGCTGCCGCTGCTACATGGCGTCATCCTGCGTGTTCGCCCACGCCGATCGGCTGCCAAATATGAATCGGTGTGGACAGAAGCCGGCTCACCTCTGGCTGTGTGGACACAGCGCCAGGTCGAGTTGCTGGGCGATCGTTTGAGTGAATTCCATCCGCCGACACCCGTACTGCCCGCCATGCGCTATGGCCGTCCTGCTGTGGGCACTCAACTGCAGGCGCTTCTGGATTCAGGTGTGCAACGGGTGTTGGTGCTGCCACTGTACCCACAATACTCGGCCGCCACCACCGCCAGCCTGTTTGACGATGTTGCGAATTGGGTGAGGCGCTCGCGCACGTATCCAGAGCTTCGATTTGTCAACGATTACCACGACCACCCAGACTACATCGCGGCCTTGGCCAGTAGTGTGCACGCGCAATGGGAGAACAAAGGGCAACGCGCCCAGCACTTAGTGATGAGTTTCCACGGCATACCCGAGCGCAATGTGCGGCTGGGCGACCCGTACGTAAACCAATGCCGCACCACGGCCCGTCTTTTGGCGCAGGCGCTGCAACTTCAACCCGAGCAATACACGGCGACCTTCCAATCTCGCTTTGGCCCGGCCCAGTGGCTGCAGCCCTATACCGAGCCAACGCTACAAGCACTGGCCAAAGCCGGAATCCGCAGCGTGGAAGTGATGTGCCCGGGTTTTGTCAGCGATTGCCTGGAGACGCTCGAAGAGATCAACATGGAAGCGCGGCAGGCGTTTTTACAGGCTGGAGGACAAGCGTTTGACTACATTCCTTGTCTGAACGACAGCCCAGCCTGGATCGCGGCACTGAGGCGCATCACAGAGCAACATCTCGCGGGCTGGACTGCCGTACTCACCCAAGACATTTGATGCCATCAAATTCCAAGTTTTCGTTCAATCTGCCAAGAAGCGCTACTGCCGCCCACTGTGGCTGTGATCTGCTGTCCCAGCCGCTGCTCGATCACCGGCTTCCACGGCGCCAAGCTGAAACCCTTTCCATCGTCGAGCATCGCGTAGCGCCCACTGACGAGCATGACGGAGCGCCGGTAGATGCCGGCCACGCGCTGCCCGTCGGCCACCGGGCGATGCTCCAGGCCGGTTTCAGCGGCAATGTCCTTCGCGGCCTGCACCAGCTCCCGGTTGCGCAACGTGCCCAGCAGGTTGCGCGCCAGGATCACGCGCTGCCCGCGCCGCTCGGCCAGCCCCTGTTCGGTCAGGAAGTCGGCGCGCTTCTGTAGCGCCTCCCTGGCCTCCGCACCAAAGCCCAGGTCGCCCAGGCCCGAGCCGCCGCCGATCAACTGCTGGTCGAGCCAGGTGGCTCCAATCACACGCGCCTGCCGCTCGATGGACAGGTGCGATTTCAGCTCCACCGCCACGCCGCCCAGGCGCAGTGCGTCGTAGCGGCGGCCCTGCTCGGGCAGGTCGCCCGGCACCTTCCATAGCCCTTCGGCCACTCGCTCCACGATGCCCGCCCGGCGCAGGGCTTCCAGCCTGCGGACGTGGGCCGCCACAACCTCCTGCGGGTCGCGGCCCGGTACGGCCTGGCCCTGCGCCACGGCAAAGTGATGATCGGTGCGGTACAGGCCATCACTCGCCAGCGCGGCGATGTTCCTGTCGGCCGCGCGCACGTCGGCCGATCCCTTCACCTCCACCACGGCCCCGGTTGGATAGTTCGCCAACTCGTCGCGGGCGTTGAGCGCGACGTAATGGGCCTTGCCGTCCACGCCGTCGATGACCAGATAGCCCCGGTCGCGCAGCTCGTCGGCCAGCCCCTTCGCGGCTACGCGCCCGAGGATGGTTCGGCCATCGTCTTCCGGCTCGAACACCGCCAGCTCGCGCGGCTCGCCGCGCATGGCCCGCTGCATCGTGCGGATGATGTCCCCGCGCTCGCCCAGGGCGCGCAGGGTCTTTTCTGCATCGGCATGGACGGCCCAGGTGCCCGGCTGCGTCTCGTCGGCCAGGCCGAGACGCTGCAAGCGTTGCAGGCGACTGATCAGCAGCAGGCGTTGGCGCTGCAAGCGGGATTCGTTGAGCCGTTCGACATGCACCACGCCATCGTCGCCGGCCTCGTGCTTCAAGGTGCGATCCAGGCTCGTCCACCGCTCTTGCTCTACCTCGCGCCGCAAGGTCTGCTGGATCTCCAGCTCGGTGCGCGGCCCCAGCCATTCCGTCGCCAGTTCGGCGGCGCGATGGCGGAAGCCATCGGCGATGTAGTCGCCCGCGATGATGAGGTCTTTGCCGGTGTCGTCGCGCCCGCGCACGACGATGTGCGTGTGCGGGTTGTCGGTGTTCCAGTGGTTCACGGCCACCCAATCGAGGCCCGTCCCAAGGTCGGCCTCCATGCGGCCCATGAGGTGCCGCGTGTAGGTGCGCAGGTCTTCCAGCTCCGCGCCATCCTCGGGCGAGAGGATGAAGCGGAAATGGTGCCGGTCGTCGGCGCAGCGTTCCTTGAAAGCGTCGAGGTCGGCGGTGTCGGTCTGCGGCCCATAGGCTTGGCCCGGCTCGCCGTCGCGGCCCACGCCATCGCGCTCGATGTAGCGCAGATGTTTGGCGAGCGATTGCGGGCTGGCCTGGCGTTGGTTCACCAGCAGCGTCTTGATGGTCACACGCCGCGACATGGGTGTCAGCTTCGCGCCCGCGAAGCGCGCCGCCGTATGGCCGCGCCCCAGGCGTGAGCCGGGCCGCTGGCCGGTGCCACGCGCCGACGCCGGACGGCGCACCGTGGACTTGCCGCCGCTGGCCTTGCCCGCCTGCTTGAGCACCTTGGAAACGAAGCTCTGCCCCAGGCCCTTGCCCCGGTTCTTCGGGGCGCTGGGGCGCACGCGGAAATCGTCATCGCGGCGGTCGCTCATGGCTGCGCTCCCTGAAAGCTGGGGCGTACCCCGGCGTGCGAAGCACGCGGGTAGCCCTGTCTTGGCGCGGGCCTCCGGCCACACGCGGCACGGCGGCGAAGCCGCACCGTGCCGCGCCACCCCCACGTGCAGACTGGCTTTCGACGCGGCCCGGTGCCGCGTCCTTTTGTCTTGCCTTCCGCCTTTGCCCCTCGCTGGCGCTCCGGGCAGCGGCGGCCCGGCCGCGCTGCTGCGCGAGCAGCCAGCGCGCCGGCGAACGCGGACACGGCCGCAGGCCGGCAGCGTTCGAGGCAAGACGCCTGCGCGTTGGATGGCTGCGCCGAAGGCAGCGCGAAGTGCAGCGCGGATGCGCCCGCACTGCACGCGCGACGACACGCGGAACGCCACCGGATCGACACGCCTGATAGCACGATGATGCGCAGCGAATCGGCGGCGATCATGGGCGCTTCTCCAGCCAGACCGGGTGCGCGACGCCGATCACGGCGGATACACGCACCGTCCCGAAATACCGGCTGTCGAACGACGCCGGATTGGTCGAACTGAGCAGGAACAGTTCGCCAGGCCGAAGCTGCCGACACTGCAGCCAGGATGGCAGCGGGCGGCCCAGCCGGTCGGTGGGCAAGACGGCGGCCACCGGCACGCCATCAATCCACACCAGCGCATCGAAGATGCACACATGCTGCGGCGCGATGGCACCGACACGTTTGAGCAGCGGCACGCGCGCCGGCAGGTAGCCGCGCTGCGCAGCCAGCGCGGCGGCGTCTGGCGGCAGCGTGATCAGGACGATGCTGTCCACGCGCAATGATGGTGGTAGCGGACGTGACAGCGAGCTGGGCCGATGGCGCAGCGGATCGACGCGATACCAGCCGACGGCCACGCTGTCGGACGGGTTGTAGATTAGGCGCGGCAGCGGATGTACGAAGGACGCCCAGGCCAGCGCAGCGAGGCCGCAGGCGGCGAGGCCCGCGAGCACGATGCGAGCGCGCAGGCGTGAGCGAGGAAGCGGCGCGGTGCCAGCGGTTGAAACGGCGGTCATGGCAGCGCCCTCCCGGTCAGCCACGCGGCGTGCCGCTCGGCGGTGTATTTGGGCAGCGGCAGGCACGCAGCGAGCCGGTTGGCGAGCGTGCGCCAGTACGCAGGCGAGGCGGCGACAGGCGCGATGCCCAGCGCCTCGATGGCGTCGATGCGCTCCAGCACGGCGCGTACTTGCCCGTCGCCCTCGGCGTGCAGCAGCAGGCGTGCGCCCGGCTGCACGCCGGGAATGCGCTGCGCATCGTCCAGCGGTGTGCAGGCTTGCATCACCATGAGCTGCCAGCGCACGGTGCCGTAATCATTGGCCTGCCAGCGCACGCGGCAGAACACCGCGCCCGGCAGGAACACCGCGCTGCGCCGCCAGCGGTCGAGCTGGTGCGTGCGCGCGGGTTCGCCGAAGCGCAGGTAGAGCTTGAAACGGGCCTCGATGTAGGCCAGCGCCACGCGCGTCAGCGGCGCACTGGCTGGCTGGCCGATAGGCGCAGCCGTGGCCGCGCCAGCGGCAGGCGAAGCGGATGCGGTCATGGTGTGTTCTCCCTGCGTTGTTCGGGAAACTCCCGTTCGAGCAGGCCGCGCAGCAGATCGGCCACGGTCACGCCTTGGCCGAAGGCGGCGATCTTGATGCGCGCCCGCAGCGCGGGCGTGATGTCGAGGGTGAGGCGGGCCGTGTAGAGGTCGCCCTTGCCGAGCGCATCGGCATCGCCCTGCCGAATCCACGCCTCGGCGTGCGGATTCGCGGGCGGACGCGCGCCGATGCCGACGCGCTTTGCGCGAGGTGGTGACTTCGCGGTCATGTCGTCCACCGCAGCAGTTCGTCCACGAGCGCGGTGATTTCCCGCGCGGCGGCGCTGTCCGGTTCCGTCTCGCGTGCAAGCCGGCCAGCGGTCACGCTGTCGGCGAACACGATGCGCTGATGCACTTCCGCGCGCAGCGCAGGAAGCGGCTGGTCGGCGAGCGCCTGGCGCGCTTCGCGCCCGATCACGGTGGTGCTGACGCGCCGATTGATGACGAAGGCCGCGCGCAGCGCAGGCCGAAAGACTTGTGCCTCGCGGATCAGCGCGACCATCTCGGCGCTGGCCCACAAGTCGTAGGGGCTGGGCTGCACCGGGATCAGCACGCGCTCGGCCGCCAGCAGCGCGGAGCGCGCCAGCGCAGCGATGCGCGGCGGGCCGTCGATGACGATGTGATCTGCCCGCCTGGCAAGCTCTGGCGCTTCCTGATGCAGCGTTTCGCGTGCGAGGCCCACAGCGCTGAACAGCCGTGGCAAGCCTTGCTGACTTCTGCGTTGCGTCCAGTCCAGCGATGAACCCTGCGGGTCGGCATCCAGCAGCACGACGTGCTGCCCGCGCATCGCCAGCTCGCCGGCGATGTGGGTGGCGAGCGTGGTCTTGCCCACGCCACCTTTCTGATTGAGCAGCGCGACGATCATGGCCTGGCCCTCCGTGTTGGAAAACCGGGCTTTGCCTGCCGTGTTTGTGGCCGCGTGGCGGTTGTCCACCGTGGCGCGGCGCTTCTACTACCAGTTAGAGAATTTAGGTTAGGTAAGTTAAGGGAGGCCGAAACCCGCGCCAGCATTGGCTTTGCGGGCGATTCGTACTCCTGATAGCACGATAGCCATACTCCCGATAGCACTAGTCCCCGTACTCCTGATAGCACGAGCCCGTCCACAGGCTGCGCACCGCTTATCCCCGTGCCGTAGGCGGCACGGGACGCGCTGGGCGGAATATCAGCAGCTCGGCCCCATCGCCCGGCATCCGCTCGATGCCCAGGACGTAGCCGGGCAGCGACTGCCGCGCGACAAGCACGCGCAGGTCGTAAGCGAAGTCCGAGAAGCGCGTGGCGCTGCCCGATTTGCGCCACAGGTGTCGGAAGTCGAACTGCCAGCCACCTTCCTGCCGCCCGCCATGCTTGCGCACCAGGCGGTACAGCCACCGCTCGATGCCGCCCGTCAGCCGGAAATACGCTTGGTCGATGGTCAGCACCAGGGCGGCATCCACCACGCCCGCATAGAACCAGTCGGGCAAGATCAGCTCCAGCCCCAGGGGCGTTCCCTTGGCATCGGCCAGTTCCTTCCACTCGTTGATCCACGAGAAGCGGTGCAACCGCCTTCCCGTGGTCTCCCGGATCGACGTGGCCACCGTGGTCGATTGCAGGCGATCCAGCGCCGCCTTGAGGCGCTGGTAGTCGCGCAGACCCGTACCGCGCCCGATGAAGCGCAGGATCTCGTAGGGCGTGGCCTGCATCAGCCGCGACGGCCGCAGGCCCGCGTCGCGTGCCTCCACGATCTGCGAGGCCGCCCATATCAGCACGTCCGCGTCCCAGATCGTGGCGATGCCGTGCTCGGCTGTGCCTTCCACGCGGATCGTGACGTTGCTTGCGCGGAAGTCGATCGGCGCGGTGCGCCGTGACTTCGCCAGCGAGAAAAACGGAAAAGCCATCAAGTCCTGGCTGTCGCGCGGCGCCATGTCGCCCGGCAAGGCGCGGAACAGATCGAGCTGTTCGCGTTCCTGCGTGGGCTTGGACATGGCGAAGGCCACCCGCGCACCGCCGATCAGCGCGCACGGCTGTCCGCCGCATGGTGCTCGGCGTACTCGGGATCGGAGGTCGTCTCGAAGCTGCGGTCGGCGGCCCAGGCATCGAGGTCGGCCACGGCGTACATGACGCGCCGGCCGAATTTCCGAAAGCGCGGGCCGCCGCCCAGCACGCGCTGCTTTTCCAGCGTGCGCGGCGACAGGCGCAGGTACTCGGCGGCTTCGTCGTTGGTGAGGTAGCGCTGCGGCTGCGCGGCAGCGGGAACAGGAGCGGCGGCAGGCCGCAAAGGTGCAGGACGCATGGTGTGAACCTCCATAGCTTTCAAAGCTCCGGCCACACAGCGCAACCGGATGGCGGCAGTCTCAGAAAACGCGGCCCTCCTGCTCAGGGACGTTTTGCGTCCCCATCAAAACGTCCCTTCTCAAGCGGCGGCAGTTGTGCTAAGCGGCGATAGCCGCCGCGCATCAACGCATTGCCCCGGCGCACCAGGCGGCGCACACGGGCGCGCAGGTCGCCGTCGGCGTGCCAGTCGGCCGCCACGGCATCAGCCCCGAACAGTCCTTCGGCCACGTCGCGCAAAGACGCACCCGCAAGGGTCGCGTCGAGTGCTTGCAGCGTGTGCAGCTCCAGCATCACGGCAGGTGTCGGCCGGGGCTTGGCCGCCCCCGGCGTCGCGCTGCGCGCAGGCGCGGCAGCGCCGCCGCCACTTCCGCGATGTGCATAAGCGACCGCCATGCCGTCTTCCAGGCCCGGCGCCAGCGCGAAGCGTTGGCACCCGCCGGGGCCGTGTGCGATCAGCACGAGTTGCTTGCCATCGTGGATCAGTTGTTTGTGGCCGAGGATGCTCCACAGCGAGAAGACTGGAGCACCGGCAGGCGGATCGGCATCCGCGTAGAGCTGCACCACGGCATCGTGGCCGGGTAGCCAGGCCGGATGCGCGTCGCGCGCATCCAGGGCCGGGTCTTCCAGCAGGCGCAGGCCCCAGCGAAGCGCGGCCTGCTGTGCTGCGCGCGGCCGGCGCTGGTGGCGCAGCCAGTCGAGCCGGTATTCGGGATGGCGGCGCAAGTATTCCCAAGCCAATGCGAGCGCATCCAGGCACAGGATGTAGAAATAGGCAGCGGTCGGATACCACTGCGCGATGTGGTGAGGATTGACCATGACGCAAGCTCCCTTTGAACCACGGAAACGTCGTCACGGGCGTTCAGAACGGAGCTACCGCATTCGCATCAACACATCATCCGAATCTGTTTGAGCTGTAACATCAAGTGTCAAGACCGATGGGCTCCGAGGTATTGCGCAATGCGTCCGAATACGACGGCCGCGCAGTCCCAAAACATCACGCGGCATGGAATACCGTGCCGCAGCCCGCGCCAGAGATCGTGACTGTTTTCAACACAGTGGCACTGTCTTGGTGCAAGAGTGGAAATTAAGACCTCACAGGTCTGAGGCAAGACAGAAATAGTCTCAATACGATCTGCTGCGCTGGGCCGCGAACGGCCTCTAATCAACGATGCCGCCGTTTTCCTGCATCAGCCGCAGGTATTCCGACAAGGGCCGCACTGCCTGGAAATAACGGTCGCGCATGACCGACTGTTGGCGCGGGCCGACGATGGAAGCCAAGTCGGACAGCTTGATGGTGCCCAGCGCGGGCATACCGATGCCCACGTTGCAAACGCCCCAAGCCGTATCGCCATCCGCAGGATCGAGCGCGGCCAGCAGCCAGGTGGCGTGCGCGTCCGGCGTGAACAGCCGCACCACGGGCAGCGGGTCAATGGCCCGGCCCGCTGCGCGGGTCTCACCGTGCGCCAGCAGTTGCTGGCGTTCGTCCTCGGTGATGAGCGGGGTCATGGCGATCCTCTGATTTGTACGAATCCGCCAAAGCGTGAAAACGCATCGGCGGATTCTGTAAAAAGCACGATTGTGATTCCGTGGTTTTGCGCTGATGCGTAAATCCGCAGAGGCGTAGATGCGGATTTCCGTAAAAACACAAAACCGTGAAATTCCAGTCAAGAGTTAAAGATAACGTGGTTTTAATTGTGCTGCGACTTGACGCTTCTGTCTATGCAGAAGCGATCCATCCAGCGCGGCCGACCGGCCGGCGCCACCACCTACGATGCCGAGTTGGCGCAAGCCTTCGGCGCTGCGGTGCGCGCGTTGCGGACGGAACGCGGCATCGCGCAGGAATCGCTGGCGCACCTGGCCGGCATCGAGCGCTCGCACATGGGCAAGGTCGAGCGTGGCGAGCACATGCCCACGCTGGCGATCATCTTCAAGATTGCCGGCGCGCTCGAATGCAGCACGGCGGTGCTGATGAGCGAGGCTGAAAGCCAGCTCGCAGCAGCGGCCCAGCCGTAGACGCTGGCCGCGCCGATCCGGCGGCGCCGGTTCGGCGGTATCGAGGGGTGCCAAGCATCGCGCGGCAGGGATAGCCCGCAGGGCTTTCCCCTAGAGGCAAGCGAAGCGCGCAGCGCCGTAGGCGCGAAGGCGTGAGGGATTGAAGCCGAATGGCCGTGACGACGAAGACGGCACGGGGCGTAGCCCGAAAGCCCGGCGGCGCATCGTGCCGACACGCCATGTCCTGACCGATGGCACGGACGCAGCTTCCGCGTATGGAAACGCAACCTGCTATGGGTTACTGCCTGCCGCTGCCAGGTTTGGCGCGAAGAAACAGCGCAGCGCCCCGCCGGTGTGGCGGGGCGCTGCGGGCGGCGGTCACGCCGCCTGGGGCTTGCTGCGCGACCAGATCAGGTCGTGCGTGCCATACTCGCCTTCGATCAGGCGGGCGTAGACCGTGGCCGGGAACGAAGGATCGTCAAGGGTCACGGAGATGTACTCCCGCCCGGCCTCGCTGGTCTTCTTCCACGCCGCGCCGATGTCGTGGCTGGCGGCCTGCAGGCGGAAGTCGGGGGCCTTCTCGTTGTCGCCCTTGTCGTTGGGCACCAGCTTGACCTTGACGTTGAGCGTCAGGGTGCGAAGCGTGCCGGTGAAGCCGTCTTTGTCTGCGGTGAAGGTGCCGATGTTGGCCATGATGAAACTCCTTTTGGTGGAACAAGGTTCGCGCCCATCGCGTCCTTGTTGTGATCCGGCCGGCGGGGGACGGGCGGGCTGCACCGCTTGCGGTCGAAACGCAGTGGAGAGCCGGGAGGCGAAAAGAATTTGTCCCGCGAGGAAGCCGCGCAGCGGCGGGGAAATTGTTTTCGCCGGACGGTTGCAGCCATGAAGCCCGAGGCGCAGCCGCGCCACCGCCAGGATTCACAACAACACAAGGACGCCTTGGGCCGAACCGCACCGCAAGGAGACAGGGCCGGCTCGGCATCTCCGCATGAAGGCTGCTCCGGCTCGCCCGCTGACGCGGGCCAGGTCAACCACCCGACGACAACAAGCGAGAACGCCCCTGCCGCACCTTGCGGTGCCGGTCTTGAGGCGTGGCGTGGAAGCTCCATAGCGATGCCGGGCGGGTTGTCCGTGAACCGTCCTTCGTGACGTGACAGGCAGGAACCGCCAGCGTTGAGGACGGCACGCATTTGCACAACCTGCCGCAGTAAGCCCCGGCGTGTTCGCCAACGCCTCGTCCATCACGGCGGGGCGCTGGCCGGGCCGATCTGGCGCAGCCGGTTCGGCGGCATCAAGGGGCGCCAAGCATCGCGCGGCGGGGATAGCCCGCAGGGCTTTCCCCTGGAGACAAGCGCAGCGCGCAGGTGTGGGCCGGGCGGATGCTCGGCTGCTCTAACGCCGCCGCCTGAGCCACCGCGAAGACAGCGGCGTTCTGATTCGGCTGTTGGCCTTGAACACCGGGCGCGGCCACCGCCGCGCCCGGATTTTGCTTTTTCACCGCGCCCAGGACGGAACGGCCTGGGCGCGGTGCCGATCGGGTTATTCCTTCGTCTCGATGAGCCACCACACGGCACACGGCAAGGCGCGGCCCGTGATGGGGTGAATGTCGGTGAGGTCGGCGCGGGCTGACCAACCCGAGGGCGGGCGGTAGCCGCGCACGTCGCCATCGCCGTGCCAGCGGCGGGCGCGTACCGTGCCGGGGGCGTAGATCGCCGCCATGCGTGGGCGGCTGGTGGTGGTGCGGGTCATGGAGCGTTCCTCCTTCAAGCGAAGCGCCCCGGTCGATGCCGGGGCGCTTGCTGTCGGCGCAAGTCAAGCGGCCAGCGCCACGGCGAGTTCATCCGCCATTGCCTCGGCATCTTCCGGGGCGTCATCCTGCTCCTGCGGTTCCGCCTGCGTGGCTTGCGGCGTTTCGGCCTTGAAGATGGCGGGCATCCACCCGGCACCGTTCGCCAGCCGTTCGGCTTCGCTGGCAATGTCGGCCTTCTTCAACTTCGCCAGCCGGGAAACCTGCTCGGGCGCGTACTCGCCAACGGCTTGCAGGACTGCCGCCTTGGGAACATGCTTGAAGTAGCCTTCTGCGGTCGGTTGCCACCATGCGGCCATGTCGAGGCCCACGGCCTGCGCCAGTTCCTCACCCGGTTGATGCGGCACGGCGCGAGGCGTCACTACATCCACCGTGGAGGCCACGCACACGGCCAGCAGCTTGACCAGTTCGCTTTGCTCCATCGCCAGCAACGCGGCGAACAGTTCGGCGCTGTCCTGCGGCAAGGCTTCACCTGCCACCCGTTGCAGTTCGCGCAGCGCCACAGCGGCAGGCGATTCCGGCCAGTCCGGGGCCATGCCTTCCAGCCGGTCTTGCACCGTGAGGCGCACGCCCAGCGGCAGGTCGTGGCCGTGGTAGCGGTCTTGCAGCACGGTCTGCACCATGCCATGCACCAACGCGGCCAGCGCAGCTTGCGGATGCCGGGCGACTTCGATTTGCAGCGCGGCGGTACGGTGTGCGCTCAAACGCTGGGCCAGCCGGTCGGATATGGCGGGGGCCTGCGTTGCGTCCGCCGTGTCGCCTTCGTCGTCGTTCTCGGCATCCTCGCCGCTGAACCCTTGGCGCAGCCGTTCCAGCGTGCGCAGCGCCTTGGCCTCGGCCTCGCGCATCAGGCCGCGATGAATGACGGCCTCGCCGTTGCGGTCGATGGTGACGATGGCACCGGCTGCGGCCTTCGTGTTCGGGCTGTAGTCCTGCAAGCCATCTTCCAGCGCCTGCAACTGTTCGCCCAACTGCTCGCCTTCCGCCTGCAGGGCTTCGGCCTTGGTCTCGTCGTCGGCCTCCATCGCGGCATCCACGGCCTCGCCGATGGCCTGCATCTTGGCTTGCAGCCGCTCGATGCGCTGCGCCTCGCGCTT
This sequence comes from Diaphorobacter caeni, assembly GCF_015354245.1. Taxonomy (GTDB): domain Bacteria; phylum Pseudomonadota; class Gammaproteobacteria; order Burkholderiales; family Burkholderiaceae_C; genus Diaphorobacter_A; species Diaphorobacter_A caeni. The sequence goes on along the minus strand of NZ_JADKYZ010000002.1, from coordinate 362,434 downwards.
GTTCGGCGTGCGCCGCTCCCTCGGGGCACGTTGGAAAGCGTGCAGATCGGCATGGGTCACGCTCGGCGTGGCGTCCACCCAGGCCCAGCCCTCGGCGCGGATGGTGGCGGCGATGCCCGCTAGCTTGTCCTGCGCCAGCCGTTCCAACAGCGCGGCGTCGTTGAGGTATACGCCCGCATCGCCTTCCGCGAACAGGTCACGGCTCACGCCGCCGCCTGCGGCCTCGTAGGTGTCCAGCCCGACAAAGCGCACCAGCGGATGCCGGTAGGCGTCGATTTCGCGCTCGGTCAGGCGTTCGCGCAGATTGTGCGGCTGGCGCTGCCACTGCGGGGCATCGTAGAACGCGGCTTCCTGCGCGGCGTGGTCGTCGGTGATGGCGAGAGCCATCAACTGGTCAAGGCTCACGGCGTCGGCGCGGTAGTCGTCCATCAGGCGCGCGGAGACGTTTGCTAGCTTCAAGCGGCGTTGCACTACCAGCGGCGTGACGGAGAAATCCGCTGCAATGTCCTCGATGGGTCGGCCTTCGGCCACCAACGCGGCGAAGGCTTCAAACTGGTCTGCCGGGTGCATGGCTTCGCGCTGCACGTTCTCGGTGAGGCTGGCGGTGCGGGCCGTGCCATCGGCCACCAGCAGGCAAGGCACGTCCCAATCCTTGGCGATGCGGTGCTTCTTCGCCAGCAGCTTGAGGGCTGCGAGGCGACGGCCACCGGCGACCACCTCGTAATGCTCTCCATCGGCGGATGCGATCACGATCAGGTTTTGCAACAGGCCCACGCGCTGAATGCTCGCGGCCAGTTCGGGGATGGACATGCGCGGGACGGTCTTGCGCACGTTGCGGCCCGTGGGGCGCAGTACCAGCCGCGACAGCGGAACCAGAATCAGGTTCTTGGTCGGGTCGGCGGCTTCCAGCGGGACAGCGGCGGCGGTGTTGACGGCGCGGGCTTCGGTTTGGGTGATGGCGTTCATGGTGATTCTCCAATCGAGTGAAACAAGGAATGGAGGGGAAGCCGCCCCTCCTGCGGGGGGACGGGTCAGGCTTTGAGCTGGCGCAGGCCATCGGCCAGAAGCCACAGAGCGCGGTTCAGGCGCACATCGGAATCAATGCCCTGCACGGGGCGGGTGTGCTGGCGGCGTCCGTTGACGCTGCGCCCGGACAGTCCGCCCTTGGTCAGGTTCTCCTGCGTGCGGTTGAACACGCTCCACAGGTCGGGGCGGCGGTCGTCGAACCGGCGTGGCATCAGGATTTGCGACTCGGTAACGGGCGCGGGCTTGTCCGGGTCGTCGTACTTGAGGGCCAGCGCGGCGCGGGCGAACACTTCCGATTCGCCATCGTCCAAGGTAATGCCGCGCATCAGGTCGCGGGATTCCTTCACGCGCTCAAAGCCGCTCAACACCTCGAAAGCGCCTTCGATGACTTGGCCCGCCACGTCGCCTTTGTGAGGTACGCGCACGTCCGCCACGGTGTCGCCGCAGACAAGCCCATTGCTGCACACGAAGCGGAACATGCCGGCCAGCATTTGGTAGCTGCTGGTGCCGTCATGCGAGTTCAGCAGCACGATTTCGTTGGCCTCCGCGCCGTTGATCTGGCTGGCATGGCGCAGGCGCAACATGTGTTTCGTGTGCTCGCGCTTGCCTTCGTTGCGCACGCGGGTCTGGCACACCATGAAGGGCTGGAACCCTTCTTTCCGAAGCTCGGTCAGCACGGCGGCGGTGGGGATGTAGCTGTACCGCTCGGAACGGCTCTCATGCGGAGCGTCCGCGAAGATGGACGGGGCCACCCTGCGAATCTGGTCATCGGACAGCGGGGAGTCGCTGCGCAGTGCCGGGGAATGGGAAGCGAAACGGGATGCGAGTTGCATGGTCTTTCTCCTGACAAAGAAGGGTTTGCTGTTCACACCGCACACCGGATTCCAAGATTCGGAGCCCAGCCTTCCGGCTGTTCGGTGCGGTCGGCACGAAGAACCCGGTTGGCCCTGTTGCCACCGTCTTTCCTGAGTTCATCGCCCGCGACGGTCAGGAGCGCGCGGACGGGGGCCGTCAAGGAAACAAGCGCAGGGGTGGTGCGGCCCGCAGGCGCAGCCGAGGACACGGCCCTGCGCGCCTTGATGGCACACGGAAGCGGGCTACAGTCGCGGACAAGGTGATGAAGTCAGGGAAGACGGCTGGACAAGGCAACGGCCCCTCGACACGCCGACCGCACGGCAAGCGAAGCGCGCAGGCCCGAAGCTGGAAGCCGGGCCGGAGGCGTCAGCCGAGCGGAGCGAGGGAACGATGGAAGCCCGACAGGGGCGAGACGCCGCAGGCGGCTCGATGCGCAGCACGACAGCGCGACCGGCCATCTCCCAGGTGGCCGGGGACGCCCAGGTTCAAGGGCACCTCACACCAAGGCAGTCGATCTGCTCGATACCACCCTGTAAAATGTTGGTTGGGTGTTAGCTGCATGTCGCAGCGGGACAGGTTCATGCGTCGGTCGGGCCGCCACGCGGAGTTCTGACGACCATGAATCGCCACACCACGCGGCAGGATCTGCCGCGCGCCCAACTTTTGGCCGAACGCGCCTTCGCCACCCTCGAACGTTTCCTGCACATCGAAGCTGCAAGCGGCATCGTGCTATTGATAGCGGCCGCCGTGGCCCTGATCTGGGCCAATTCGCCGTTTGCCCACAGCTACCACGCGCTCTGGCATTTGCCGATGTCGCTTGGCATCGGCAGCTTCACCGTCGCCCAGTCGCTGCACTTCGTCATCAACGATGGCCTGATGACGATCTTCTTCCTGGTCGTGGGCATGGAAATCCGCCGTGAAATCCATGAAGGCGCCTTGAGCAATCTGCGCCAGGCCAGCCTGCCGATCATGGCGGCGCTGGGCGGCGTCGCCGTGCCCGCGCTGATTTACGTGGCGCTGAACACCGACCCATCGCGCCTGCAGGGCTGGGCCGTGCCCACAGCCACCGACATCGCCTTCGCCGTGGGCGTGCTCGCCCTGCTGGGCCGGAGCATTCCGGGCAACGTCCGCGTCTTTTTACTGGCGCTGGCGATCATCGACGACATCATCGCGGTGCTCATCATCGCGCTGTTCTATTCGGGCGGCCTGGACCTGTCGGGCTTTCTCGTTGCTGCGATGGGCATCCTCGTGGTGCTGGGCTTCCAGCGCATGGGCGTCGGCTCGGCATTCGCCTACGTGCTGCCTGGCGCCATCGTCTGGATCGGCCTGCTGATGACCGGCGCGCATCCGACGCTGGCCGGAGTGGTGCTCGGCATGCTCACGCCCGTGCTGCCGCTGCCCACGCGCGAGCGCCCGCTGGACATGGTGGCGCACGCAGCGCAGAAGCTGCGCGATCACGACGACGCCAAGAACGCCCACCACCTCGCCATGCCGCTCAAGCAATTGCGGCTGGCCCAGCGCGAGCTGTTGCCGCCCGTGGTGCGCGTGCAGACGGCGCTGCACCCCTGGGTGGCGTTCGGGATCATGCCCCTGTTCGCGCTGGCCAATGCAGGTGTGAGCATGGCTGGCATCGACCTGTCCGCCGCCGGCCCGCAGTGGGTGATGGCTGGCGTCGGCCTGGCGCTGGTGCTGGGCAAACCGTTGGGCGTGGTGGGCGTGAGCTGGCTGATGGTCCGCTTGGGCTGGTGCCGACTGCCGCCCGGCGTGTCGTGGAGCGGAATTGTCCTGATCGGTCTGCTGGCGGGCGTGGGCTTCACGATGTCCATCTTCATCGCCATGCTCGCGTTCGACAATGAGACTCTGCTGGGCGCAGCCAAGCTCGGCGTGCTGGCGGGATCGCTGGTGGCCGCTGTGCTGGGGTTGGCTTGGGGCACGATGTACCGGCGCACAACCAAAGCCCTCTGAGCATCGTGATGATGCGGATGCGGCCGATGCCGTTGGCTCGGCCGCATCGATGCCCCATGCTGTACGCAGCGTCTCGGTGGCGCGCCAGGACATCTCGTCAGGAGCAGTCCGAACACCCGAACCTGCGTCACGATGCAGAGACGTTCAACAGCCTTCCGACCCTTCTGAGTTCAGTTGCGCGGGAAGTCGCACAATGATTCAATGAATGTTGTATTATTGAATAATGAACGAGACCCAAGCTGTTTCCGCCCTGAGCGCGCTGGCCCATGCCCAGCGCCTGCGCGTGTTCCGCGCCCTGGTCATCGCCGGCCCTGAAGGGCGGACGCCCAGTGTGCTGGCTGAACAACTCGACGTGGCCCGCAATACGTTGTCCTTTCATCTGAAAGAACTGGCGCATGCCGGCCTCGTCACCATCGAGCAGCAGGGCCGAAACCTCATCTATCGCGCCGACTTCGCCCACATGAACGGGTTGCTCGGCTACCTGACCGAGCACTGCTGCCAGGGCGGTGTGTGCGAAGTCTCCGAACCCTCCCACTGCGATTGCTGATGCCATGACCACCGACGCCACCTACAACGCACTGTTCATCTGCACGGGCAATTCGGCCCGTTCGATCCTCGCCGAAGGCATCCTCAACGACCTGGGGCAGGGCCGCTTTCGAGCCTGGTCGGCCGGCAGCCACCCCAAGGGCGAGGTGCATCCGCTGGCGCTTGCCACGCTGGAGCGGCTGCACATGCCGGCCACCGGCTACCGCAGCAAGAGCTGGGATGAATTCACGGCACCGGGCGCCCCGGTGTTCGACTTCATCTTCACCGTCTGCGACAACGCCGCCGGCGAGGTTTGCCCCCTTTGGCCTGGTACGCCGGTTTCCGCACATTGGGGCGTACCCGATCCGGCAGCGGTCGAAGGCTCCGAAGAGCAACAAATCAAGGCTTTCAAAGACGCGGCATTGACCCTGCGCCGCCGCATCGAACTGTTCCTGTCGCTGCCGCTGGCGCGTCTGGACGCTATGTCCTTGCAGCGCGAACTGCGCGACATCGGCAAGCAATGAGGCGCCCATGACCGCTGTGACTGAATCGGCATCCTCCATGCCGGCCGCCTCGACCATGAGCGTCTTCGAGCGCTATCTGACGGTGTGGGTGCTGCTGTGCATCGCCTGCGGTATTGCCCTGGGCCAGCTCGCGCCCGGCGCGTTCCAGGCCATCGGCCGCATGGAAGTGGCGCAGGTCAACCTGCCGGTCGGCCTGCTGATCTGGGTGATGGTCATCCCCATGCTGCTCAAGGTGGACTTCGGCGCGCTGGGCCAAGTTGGGCAGCACTGGCGCGGCATCGGCGTGACACTTTTCATCAACTGGGCGGTCAAGCCATTCTCGATGGCGCTGCTGGCGTGGATCTTCATCCGCCAGGTCTTCGCTGACTGGTTGCCCGCCGAGCAGCTCGACAGCTATGTCGCCGGACTGATCCTGCTGGCAGCCGCGCCCTGCACGGCGATGGTGTTCGTCTGGAGCCGGCTGACCGGCGGCGATCCGGTGTTCACGCTGTCGCAGGTGGCCTTGAACGACACCATCATGGTGTTCGCCTTCGCGCCCATCGTCGGCCTGCTGCTGGGCCTGTCGGCCATCACGGTGCCCTGGGACACGCTGTTGACTTCGGTGGGGCTCTACATCGTGATCCCGGTCATCCTCGCGCAAATGTGGCGCCGCGCATTGCTGCGGCGCGGCCAGGCCGCATTCGATGCCGCGCTCGCGCGCATCGGCCCGCTGTCCATCGCCGCACTGCTGCTTACGCTCGTGCTGCTGTTCGCTTTCCAGGGCCAGGCCATCCTGCAGCAGCCACTGGTGATCGCCATGCTGGCCGTGCCGATCCTGATCCAGGTGTTCTTCAACTCCGGCCTGGCCTACTGGCTCAATCGCCGGGTGGGCGAGAAGCACAGCATCGCCTGTCCCTCGGCGTTGATCGGCGCGAGCAACTTCTTTGAACTGGCCGTGGCCGCCGCCATCAGCCTGTTCGGCTTCCAGTCCGGCGCCGCGCTGGCCACCGTGGTCGGCGTGTTGATCGAGGTGCCGGTGATGCTGCTGGTCGTGCGCGTGGTCAACCGCTCGCGCGGCTGGTACGAACAGGCGCCGCGCAACACACAAAGGAATACGGCATGAATACCATCACGATCTATCACAACCCCGCCTGCGGCACGTCGCGCAACACGCTCGGCCTGATCCGCAACAGCGGCGAAGAGCCCAGGGTCATCGAATACCTGAAGACGCCGCCCTCACGCGCCACGCTGGTCAAGCTGCTGGCCGATGCCGACCTTAGCGTGCGTGACGTGCTGCGCGAAAAAGGCACGCCCTACGCGGAACTCGGCCTGGGCGATCCCAAGTGGACAGATGAGCAGATGCTCGATTTCATCGAGCAACACCCCATCCTCATCAACCGGCCCATCGTGGTCACGCCGCTGGGCACGCGCCTCTGCCGGCCGTCGGAAGCGGTGCTGGAGATCCTGCCGCAGCCGCAGCGCGGCGCGTTCAACAAGGAAGACGGCGAGCCAGTGATCGACACGGAAGGCCGCCGTGTCTGAATTGCGCCTTGACCTCCCCAATATCGACACGACGCTGTTTCAGCCACCAGACGCGGCGCAATTGCTGGCACCCGATCGCGCCAGCCATGCGCCGCGCTTTCTGCTGCTCTATGGTTCATTGCGGGAACGCTCGTACAGCCGGCTCGCGGCCGAGGAAGCGGCCCTCATCCTGCGCGCGCTGGGCGGCGAGACGCGCATGTTCAACCCCTCGGGCCTGCCGCTGGTGGACGATGCCCCGGGCGATCACCCCAAAGTGCAGGAACTGCATGCGCTCACGCAGTGGGCCGAAGGCATGGTGTGGTGCTCACCCGAGCGCCACGGCGCCATGACCGGCCTCATGAAAACCCAGATCGACTGGATTCCGCTGTCGGTCGGCGCGGTGCGCCCGACCCAGGGCAAGACGCTCGCGGTGATGCAGGTCTCGGGCGGCTCGCAGTCCTTCAACGCCGTCAACCAGATGCGCGTACTGGGCCGCTGGATGCGCATGCTCACCATCCCCAACCAGTCTTCCGTCGCCAAGGCGTATCAGGAGTTCGACGAGGCCGGGCGCATGAAGCCTTCGGCTTACTACGACCGCATCGTGGACGTGATGGAGGAGCTGATGAAGTTCACGCTGCTCACGCGCGATGCGGCCCCCTATCTGGTGGACCGCTATAGCGAGCGCAAGGAGAGCGCCGAGGCGCTGTCCAAACGCATGCGGCAGGAGGCCATTTGATGGCAGAGCCGACCTCCATACAGCACGACAGTGCCTGGCGCGTTTTTCTGGTGTTCCTGCGGCTGGGGCTGACCTCCTTCGGCGGGCCGATCGCGCATCTGGGCTATTTCCGCACGGAATTTGTCGAACGCCGCCGGTGGCTGGATGACCGCGGCTACTCCGATCTGGTCGCGCTGTGCCAGTTCCTGCCAGGCCCGGCCAGCAGCCAGGTCGGCATGGCGCTGGGCCTGGGCCGCGCGGGCTGGCCAGGCTTGCTGGCGGCCTGGGCGGGATTCACCTTGCCGTCGGCGATCGCGCTGATCCTGTTCGCCTTCGGCATCGCCCAATACCAGGGGCTGGCCGAATCGGGCTGGGTGCATGGGCTGAAGGTCGTCGCCGTGGCCGTCGTGGCGCAGGCAGTGTGGGGCATGGCCAAGTCGCTCTGCCCGGATCGCCCGCGTGCCGCCCTGGCGATACTTGCCGCGCTGCTGACCCTGTTCCTGCCATCGGCCACGGGCCAGGTCATCGCGATCGTTGTCGCGGGCCTACTGGGCCATTGGGGACTGAAGCTGTCACAGCCGGCCGGTGGCCAGGTCCATGCCTATCCCGTCTCACGCAAGCTCGGCATCGTGGCCTTGCTGCTGTTCGCCTTGCCCCTGGTCGGCCTGCCGCTGTGGGCGGCGGTCAGCGGATCATCCGTCCTGGCTTTGCTCGAAGGTGTGTACCGCGCCGGCGCGCTCGTCTTTGGTGGTGGCCACGTCGTGCTGCCGCTGTTGCAAGCCACTGTGGTGCCCAGCGGTGCCGTCAGCAACGCCGACTTTCTGGCAGGCTACGGTGCCGCCCAGGCGGTGCCGGGGCCGCTGTTCACCTTCGCGGCGTATCTGGGCGCGGTGGCCCAGGGGCCGCTGCACGGCTGGTGGGGTGGGCTGGTGATGTTGGGAGTGATTTTTCTGCCGGCCTTGCTGGTGCTCGTGGGCGCACTGCCGTTCTGGGAGAGCCTTCGCCACCGCCAGGGCATTCAGACCACGATGGCGGGCATCAACGCGGGGGTGGTGGGCATCCTGCTGTCGGCGCTGTACGACCCGGTGTGGACCAGCGCGATCCAGAATCGGACGGATTTTGGGCTCGCGCTCGCCGCATTCGGCTTGCTGGTCATCGGCAAGGTGCCACCCGTTCTGGTCGTGGCACTGGCGTCGGGAGCTGGCTGGCTCCTGACACCTTGAAAAGAACGCGCACAGAGCACCGTCTGGAGCACGAAGGCATCAGGCCGAGTCGTCAGGGCTCAGGCAGGATTGCGCGACCGGCACCCACGGCGAAGTCGAGTTCAGCAGATAGCGCGCTCCACGCGCATACTGACCACAAAGCCCGCTGGGCCGGTAGAACCCGGTGACGCGACGACGGAACTGCACGCCGTATTCGTTGGTGTAGATCACCGCGTCACCGATCTTGAAGCGCAGCGGCTGGCCGTTCTCCGGCGCGAAGGGCTTGAGCGCATCGTGCTGCGCGGTGATTTCGATGATGTAGTCGTGATGGCTGCTCATGGCATGGATCTCCTGTGAGGATCGAGAAAGCGCAAGGAGCGCCTTGCGGCGCTCCAAGGGCGAGGTCAGACGACGATCCGCCCGGCCAGCCGCGCATCGCGCGCATAGGCGCTCAACCGCTTCTCGCCACGGAAAGACAGGTCGCGCTCGATCGGCAGGCCCAGCCCGCCGCGCACCGTCGCCAGCTCGCCCAGGCTGACCCAGCCGATTTCCGGTATCCCCAGGCCCAGGTCGCAAAGACCAAAGGCGTGATCGTGGTCGTCGGGATCAATCTCGGTCAGGAGCCAGGTCGCGCCGCCGCCCGGCGTGAACAGCTTAACCACGGGCGCCGGATCGAAGTCCGCGTTCTCCAAGGATTCGCGGCCGTTGGCCAGCAGCACGATGCGCTGATCGTCAGTGATGAGTGCGTTGTTCATGGTGAACTCCTGAAAGGTTGCCGGGCGGAATTGCCCGACTCTTCCGGGGCACGGCGCAGCGCAAGCAGTCAGGGGTCAACGACGGCCGCCAGGACGCAAGCGCCATCGGCGCGCAGCCCTTGACGGCGAGAACGCCGTGGCACGATGAAGGGAACAGCAAGACCGCCTCCCTCACACCTCCACGCACCCCGGCTTTCGGCAAGTGCGCAGCACGCGCAGGCCCGTGAGGGCCGGAGTTGCGCCACCAGGCGCAGCAAAAAGGGGGCCGAAGCCCCCTGGGGTCAGATCAAGCCGCGTTCGGCGAAGGACGCGGTGCTGCTACCCGCGACGACGACGTGATCGAGCACGCGCATGTCCACCAGTGCCAGCGCCTCCTTGAGCCGCTGCGTCAGCGCCCGATCAGCGGCGCTCGGCTCGGGGCTGCCGCTCGGATGGTTGTGCGAAATGATGACCGCCGCCGCGTTGAGCCGCAGTGCCTCCTTGACCAGCTCGCGCGGATACACCGATGCACTGTCGATGGTGCCGTGGAACATCTCGACGTACTCGATCAAGCGATGCTGCGTATCGAGGAACAGCACGGCGAACACCTCATGCTCGAAGCCGGCCAGCTTGGCGCGCAGGTACTCCTTGACCGCCACCGGCGAAGTGAACGATGCACCACGCTGCATCTTCTGCTCGATGGCCTGGCGCGCGGCGTCCAGAATCTGGTCAGCCGTAGCCGGCAGGTAGTGACCTTGGGAATCGCGCACCATCAGCGCGGCATCGAACGAGGAAAAGGACAGTTGCGACATGATCGTGCTCCGGTTGCTCGGGCGGAATTGCCCGGAACCGTCGCCAGCACGGCGCAGCGCAAGCAGTCAGGGGTCGCAGACGGCCGCCAGGACGCAAGCGCGCACCAGCGCGCGCCGCCCTTGACGGCGAGAACGCCGTGATACGGTGAAGGGAACAGCAAGACCGCCTACACCCCGCCCACTGCACACCCTCGGCTTTTTGGGGCGAGCAGAGCGCGCAGGCCCACAAGGGCCGGAGGCGTCAGGGATCAAAGCCGAATGGCCGCGATTCGGCACGAAACGCGGGGCGCAGCCCGCGAGCCCGACGGCGGCACGCCGGGACGCAAATACTGCCGGCGCATTGGGCCTATCGCATCGAGCCCGGCCTCACCAAGGCATGAATGATGGGGACAGCGCTGAACTCACACAGACGGGAATCGTCGTGAACGAAAACCGAATCGAACACAGAGAACGCGCCCATTTCACCCAGCAATGGCATCAAATAGGCCGCTGCCTTGGTGTAGTCCACGGCGGGCAATGGCCAGTTGTCGTAAACGATCAGCCAGTTGAGCGGGTATCGAACGAAGCCGTCAGCCGTTGCCTTTGGAATTTTTTCTCCGACGTAGTGGGCGATTGCCGAAGCCCACTCGCGCTCTGGAGAATCCACCTCCCAGCCGCACCCAGGCGCATCAGCCATGATTTCGCTTCGGAGTTGCACTGCCGTCTTGGGCGGCTCTCCAGGCATGACATGCGGTGTGAAATAAACATCTGGCCCCAAGCCTTCCCTTTCACGCAAACAATCGGCGTGAGCTACGTTCTCCGGCACCGCTTCCGTATGCTCAATGCCGACGTTGCCACCGGGCATGTCCAGCACGAAGTCCGGCCTATCGGCATGGGTCAAGGTCAGCGGAAAAGAAAGCCGATTGATCGGCAGCGTCGCCAGCAGATGCGCGATGCAATAGCGCTCTGCATGGTGATTCCTGCGGCCCTCTGAGCGAGGAGGGACGGCAATATCCAGTTCGGCAAGCCGGGCCTTCAGCTCAACCGGGGTATTCGACTGCAAGATGATTTTTGGCATCGCGTGGCTACGCCTCTGCGGTGGACGTTTCATGATCGCGGCGTAAATCGGACACCACTGCGATCAGCCGGTTGATCGGCTCGGCCAATCGCTTGGGCAGCACACGGTGCTGGGTATGGATACCCTGCTCGGCAATCCAGCGATGTGCGATCCAGACATCCTCCTCTGGATCGTTGTTGTTCACGCCGTTGCAATACTTGTAGCCGACAAGTGCATCGGCATGGGAAAGCAGCAGTCGCGCCATCGTCATATGAAAACGATGAGCTTGAAGATCCGCAGTGTTTCGAGGGCGAGGAAGAGTCAAACGCAGGCACCGCTGGCTATTGAAGTCCTTCCAATCAGGCCCGGCGACTTCCCCTGCACGCTCCAGCATCTTGCGTGACTGTTCGCTTTTTCCGTTGACCAACGCGACCGCAACAGCCCCCTTCGGGTATTCCAGCCTTTCCGCCAGCAAGTTCATCCAGTGCGCCAGCTTTTGCAAGGTTGCATCATCTACAAACACCAGGAACTGGTGACGCTGCTCGTCATCGAGGAATGCTGGCAGTTGGGCGTAGAGGGGGTACAGCAGGTCATGGAGATAGATGTACGTTTGCCTGCGCCCTTGTTCGTGGCTGCGCGTGGTGGCGGTCAATGCCTGCTGCGCCCATTCCGGCGTCAACTCGTCGATCGACATTTCCGTGATGTCGATGGAGATGAGCGGGAACCCCAGCGACTTGCCGATCAGTGCTTTGCGCCCGTCGAAGGCATGTCCAAGTTCGATTTCCACGCCACCCAAAACCATCGGCTCCGCTTGAACGGGCGGCCCCAGCACCGCAACATCAAGCCGGAATCGGCTGCCGAAGGGCGTATCCAACGGATGCTCGGTCGCCACACGATCAGCGCCGAGCAATAGATTGCCTTCCAACGGGTAGTCCGACGCATCCACATCCTTGAACCACCACGGCATGGCAAGCCGGGCATCCAGGCGCCGAGCAAGCTCTGCCGCGATCAACTCTTTTGCGCGCCGATGCTCTTGGCTTTCCTGTACAGCCCGTTGCCGTGTGGCTTCTTCGTCATCAAAGTGTGTCTTGAGGTCGTAGGTGCGCTCGACAGGCAACTGCCGAAAATGGGAGCGCCGACGCAGCTTTCCATCTTCAAAGATAGGGCTGACCCACGTCACCATTTGCCGCAAAGCATCGGGAGACACCAACGGCCATAACTTGCGCGCATGTTCCCGGCTGCGAACATCGCGCGCCACAATCCGGGTCTGAAACAGGCCCTTGCGGGAGAAAACGACTACGGCTTCATCCATGCGTGGCGGTCACCAGTGCGGGGCATCAGATGATGGCCTGCAAACCCTTGTTGGCGATGATGTTCAGCAGCTTCAGCGCCGGCCCGGCCGGGTGGGTATCGCCTTGCTCCCATTTGCGTACCGTCGAAGCAGTCGTGTGCAGATGCAGCGCGAACACCGGCTGGCTGAATTTCAGCTCTTCGCGCAGGTGTTTGATGTCTGCGGCACTGAACTCCCGCACTGGCGGCGGGCAGATGGCATCGAACTCGCGCATCGTGACCTTGCCGATCGCGCCAGCATCGTGCAGCGCGGCCAGATCGCCGCGCAGGGATTCAATGAGCTTGCTCGTCACAACACACCTCCAGTAGAACGCCGGATTCCAGCGCCTTCGCCAAGTTCTCTGCCGACAATTCCAGAAACACCTTGCCGGCGAACTGCAACGCCTTCCTTTCGTCCTGCGTGATGTTCGCCTTGTCGCTCTTGGGGAACCCATGCAGGAGCACATAGCGGCTGCCGATCCGTGCCGACAGCAGCGTCCGGTAACCGCCGCTTTTGCCGCCACCAGGGCGCGCGACCCGCTTCTTGTAGAGAAAGCCGCCCAGGTCAACATCCACCAGACCGGCCTCCATCTCCTGGACTGCTTTGCACAACGCGGCATCAGGCAACTTCTCGCCAGCCTGCCACCGTGCAAAGTCCTTGCGTTTGAAGACGGTCATAGCTGGCGCTCCCGAAAACTATACCCGAAACGGGCATAGTTTTCCAGTTCAGCGATCCGCCCGCCCCGCGCTGGGGAAGATTCGCCAGACAGTGTCTGGGAAATTGCCTTGACGACCGTTGTAGGAAGCGTGCAGGTGTTCATGCCACGGCCTCCTGGGGCTGGCGCTGCCGTCCGCCCGTGATGGCTTGGCGGCGGCTGGCCACCAGTTCGGCCGCATCGCGCACGGGCTTGTCCTCGGTGTGGACGTAGTGCATGAACTGCGCAACGGTCTTGTGCTGGGTCAGCTCCATGCCGACCTTGATGGGCACACCCGAATTGGCAATGTCCGTCGCCGAGCGGTGGCGGATGCCATGCGTGCCGACGTGCGGAACGCCGGCGGCCTTGAGCACCCGGCACCAGCCGCCATAGTGTTCGCCGAAGGTCAGGTGCCGGGTCGGGTCGTTGGGCGACGGCAGGACGTAGGGGCAGCCCTCCCGGCGCGGCACAGCCGAAAGCAGCCGATAGGCTTCCGCGCTCATGGGCTTGGACATGCCGCCGGTCTTGCTGTCGGGCCACATCACACGCCGGTTTGCGAGGTCGATCCAGTCCCATTCGAGCGTGCAGATTTCGGAGCGACGGCCTGCGAACTCGAATTGCAGGCGGATCGCCAGCGGAATAACGTAGTTCTCCAGCCCTCCGCCTCCAGCGTCTCCAACTGGCGAAAGATCAGCACCATTTCATCGTCCACGATGAGGCGGGTCTTCTTGCCGGGCGGGTACATCGGAACATGGCGGCACGGGTTGGTGCCGTCCGGGCGGAAGCCCCACACCTCGGCCAGGTTGAACATCTTGCGCAGGATGGCGAAGCCCTTGTTCGCCTCGGTGGGCTTGTAGGAGAGCTTTTCCATGTACCCGGCAATGTCGGGGCGCTTCACGTCAGCCACCTTCTTGCGGCCTAGCATCGGGACAATGCAGCGGTCGATGACCGCCTGATAGCCGCGCCAGGTGCTGGGCTTGTTGCGCTTCTTGGAGTAGTCCTCCATGAACTTCTTGCACAACTCGGCCATCGTGGGCGCCTTGCGCGCCTCGGCCTTGGCACCGCCAGGATCGCCACCCCGGCGAACCTCGGCCAGCCAGTCCTGCGCCATGACGCGGGCCTGTTCGACGGTCAATTCCCCAAACAGACCCAGAGCGGGCTTGCGGCGCTCGCCCGCGTTCGTGCGGTACTGGAGCATGAACACGCGGCGGCCCGCCGGTGTAATCTTGCACAGGAAGCCGGGCACCACGGTGTCCCGCAGCTCGACGGCCTGCGCCTGGGGTTGCGCCGTCTCGACGGCGGTCTTGGTGAGCTTGATCTTTGCCATGATGACTCCTTGGAAGACCCGATTTCCAAGAGCCACATGGGAGCCATGAGAGCGGAAGCCGGGTCAGGTTTCGGAAAGCACCGGCATATGATGGACGCGCGTAAGTTATTGATAAACCTGCTGTATCGGGCTACAGCGCAGTCCAGCGAAATGTCGGGATGGAGTCATCGTGAAACAAAAAACCGCCAGAGCTTTCGCAAAGGCGGTTTTTTTTAAAGCAAACAGAAGCAATGGTGATTACTTCAGCTTGATTTCCTTGTACTCGACGTGCTTGCGAGCCTTGGGATCGAACTTCGTGATCAACATCTTTTCAGGCATTGTCTTCTTGTTCTTGGTAGTGGTGTAGAAGTGGCCGGTACCCGCAGTGGATTCCAGCTTGATTTTTTCGCGTCCGCCTTTAGAAGCCATTTTTGTTCTCCTTGAGGAAATTAAGCCTGGCCACGAGCGCGCATGTCTGCGAGCACGGAGTCAATACCGTTCTTGTCGATCAGGCGCAGAGCAGCGCTGGAGACGCGCAGGCGCACCCAACGGTTCTCGGTCTCAACCCAGAAACGGCGGTATTGCAGGTTGGGGAGGAAACGACGCTTGGTCTTGTTGTTGGCGTGGGAAACGTTGTTTCCCACCATGGGCTTCTTGCCCGTTACTTCACATACGCGTGCCATGAGGACAACACCTATAAGTTTTTACGGTCGTCTGCACCTGAGAACTGCCTGAATTGGCAGGGTGTGCTGACAACCTCACCTCGCCAGTTGATGGGTGGCGGTAGCCCTTGTTTTGCCGTCCTCGGGCGCTGCGATGAGCGGTCCAATATTCAGCAAAGCCTGAGATTATAGCTTGGTTCTTTGTTTTTGGCTTTGGTGGTTTGTTTGGGGGCAGAGGCCGGGAGTTCCGCCCGGCGGCGGAGTTACCTTTTGCTTGCGCGCAAAAGGTAACCTAAAACGCGCCTTCAATACCTCCGGCGGAACTCGCTGCGTTCCTTCGTCACTCCGCTCGGACAACCGCCGGAAATCAGTTTGGAAGAGGGGCATTCGGCACGTCGCCGCGCTCGTGCCGGCATCTCGCGTTGCGAGATGCTTGGGGTCACTCTTCTTGTTCGAGGAAGCGTTGCGCGTCCAGCGCGGCCATGCAGCCGGTGCCGGCGCTGGTGATGGCCTGGCGGTAGACGTGGTCCTGCACGTCGCCGGCGGCGAACACGCCGGGGACGCTGGTCTGGGTGGCGAAGCCTTTCAGGCCGCCCTGAGTGATCAGGTAGCCGGTTTCGTCCATGTCCACGTGGCCCTTGAAGATTTCCGTGTTGGGCGAGTGGCCGATGGCGATGAAGCAGCCTTGCAGCGCCACGTCTTCGGTCTGGCCGGTCTGGGTGCTCTTGATGCGGATGCCGGTCACGCCCGACTTGTCGCCGAGCACTTCGTCAAGGGTGAAGTGGGTCTTGAGTTCGATCTTGCCTTCCTTGACCTTGTCCATGAGCTTGTCGACGAGGATGGGCTCGGCCTTGAACTTGTCGCGGCGGTGGACGAGCGTGACCTTGTTGGCGATGTTGCTCAGGTACAACGCTTCTTCGACGGCCGTGTTGCCGCCGCCGATCACGCAGACGGGTTGCTCGCGGTAGAAAAAACCGTCGCAGGTGGCGCAGGCCGAGACGCCCTTGCCCATGAAGGCTTCTTCGGAGGGCAGGCCGAGGTACTTGGCCGAGGCGCCGGTGGCGATGATCAGCGAGTCGCAGGTGTAGGTGCCGCTGTCACCGGTGAGGGTGAAGGGGCGCTGGCTGAAGTCGACCTTGTTGATGTGGTCGAATACGATGCTGGTCTGGAAGCGTTCCGCGTGCTCCAGGAAGCGCTGCATCAGCTCAGGACCCTGCACGCCCATGACGTCGGCGGGCCAGTTGTCCACTTCGGTGGTGGTCATGAGCTGACCGCCCTGAGCCATGCCGGTCACCAGCAGGGGCTTGAGGTTGGCGCGGGCGGCGTAGATGGCTGCCGTGTAGCCGGCGGGGCCGGAGCCGAGGATCAGGACTTTTGCGTGTGTTGTTGTCGACATGGATGCCACTCAGGTTGCATGACGCCATCGCACGGCTTCTTCCGGAGCGATGTCGGCACGGTGAAAAGTGAAGCGGGGCGATGTTTTCTCCCCGTCGGACGGCATGAAGGGCTGCGTTGGGTGCTCTTGGCGAGGTCCTCCGACCTCCTGTGAGCGGACGACAGCTTCCGCACTTCCCATTGTAGGGACGCCGCATAGGCGCAGTGAGCCAAGGTTTTTGATCTTCCAGATAGACAAGATCAATTCCGAGAGCATTTTCAATGCGTTTCATGTCTGCAGGAGCGGCAGCTTCTGGCACATCCGGTCACATTTAAGAAGAGCTCGCAACTGCTTGATATGGCTGGTAAATTGCGACAATGTGAAGTTGCCGGGCTATCGGTTGATTCCTGTGAATCAACTGGATGAAAAAACAGTACTATCCTGCATCGTCGCTCCAGAATGAATTCAGGTGTTTTGCGCTGTCGCTGCCGCTCCTCGAGGTGGGCGCAGGTGCTGACCATGCTGTAAGCTAGTCCCTCAGTTTGTTATGACCTATTCCCTCAATACCTTGAATGCATCTGCTGGCGGCAAGTCCGCCCCGCGCTCGTGGGCCGCGCGCTTCAGCCATGAAATCGGTCTGCTCGTGGGCTTGCTGGCCCTGGTTTTCTGGCTGCTGGCGCTGCTGAGCTACAACGCGCAGGACGCGGCGTGGTCCACATCGGGCGCGGGAGATGGTCTGCAGGTGCACAACTGGCTCGGGCGCCTCGGTGCCTGGATTGCCGACGGCAGCTACTACGCGCTTGGCTTCTCGGTCTGGTGGTGCATCGCGGCTGCGGTGAAGGCCTGGCTGTCGTCGCTTGCGTACTGGATGCGCGGTGGCGAGCAGGTGCCTTCGGCGGTCGGCCCTTGGGCGCGTCGCTCGATGTTCTGGATGGGCCTGTTGATTCTGTTGCTTTCAAGCACGGCGCTGGAATGGACCCGCCTGTATCGCTACGACACTTTTCTGCCGGGACAGGCGGGCGGCATGCTGGGCTACGCGATGGGCCAGTTCGCACTGAACTGGCTTGGCGATGCGGGCTCGGGCCTGATCTGCGTGATCCTGGTGGTGCTGGGCGCCGCGATGGTGTTCGGTTTCTCATGGGGGCAACTGGCCGAGCGCATCGGTGGTCGCATCGATGGCTTCGTGCAGGGTGGACGCGCCAAGCGCGAGAAGGCCAAGGACGAGGCCGCCGGCAAACGCGCCGCGCGCGAGCGCGCCGAGGTGGTGATGGAAGAGCGCATCGAAAGCGAAGAGCTCCACCCGCAGCCGGTGCAGATCATCGAGCCGGTGTTCACCGAGCCTCAGCAGAGCACGCGCGTGGTCAAGGAGCGTCAGAAGCCGCTGTTCTCCGAGCTGCCCGACAGCAAGCTGCCGCAGGTTGACCTGCTGGATGCCGCTCAGGCGCGCCAGGAAACGGTTTCGCCCGAAACGCTGGAGATGACGAGCCGCCTGATCGAGAAGAAGCTCAAGGATTTCGGCGTCGAGGTGTCCGTGGTGGCTGCGGCCCCCGGTCCGGTGATCACGCGGTACGAGATCGAGCCCGCCACCGGCGTGAAGGGCTCGCAGGTGGTGAATCTGGCCAAGGATCTGGCACGTTCGCTGTCGCTGGTGTCGATCCGCGTGATCGAGACGATTCCCGGCAAGAACTACATGGCGCTCGAGCTGCCCAACGCCAAGCGCCAGTCGATCAAGCTCTCGGAAATTCTGGGCTCGCAGGTCTATCACGACGCCAAGAGCATGCTGACCATGGGTCTTGGCAAGGACATCATCGGCAACCCGGTGGTGGCCGATCTCGCGAAGATGCCGCACGTGCTCGTCGCGGGTACCACCGGCTCCGGCAAGTCGGTGGGTATCAACGCGATGATTCTGTCGCTGCTCTACAAGGCCGAGGCGCGCGATGTGCGCCTGATGATGATCGACCCCAAGATGCTGGAAATGTCGGTCTACGAAGGCATTCCGCACCTGCTGTGCCCGGTGGTGACGGACATGCGCCAGGCGGCCAACGGCCTGAACTGGTGCGTGGCCGAAATGGAGCGCCGCTACAAGCTCATGAGCAAGATGGGCGTGCGCAATCTGGCGGGCTACAACGCCAAGATCGATGATGCCAAGGCGCGCGAGGAGTCGATCCCGAATCCGTTCAGCCTCACGCCCGAGGAGCCCGAACCGTTGCAGCGCCTGCCGCACATCGTGGTGATCATCGACGAGCTGGCCGACCTGATGATGGTGGTCGGCAAGAAGATCGAAGAGCTGATCGCGCGACTGGCGCAGAAGGCGCGCGCCGCCGGCATCCACCTGATTCTGGCCACGCAGCGCCCGAGCGTCGACGTGATCACCGGCCTCATCAAGGCCAACATCCCCACCCGGATCGCTTTCTCGGTGGGCTCCAAGATCGACAGCCGCACCATCCTTGACCAGATGGGCGCGGAGGCGCTGCTCGGCATGGGTGACATGCTCTACATGGCCAGCGGCACGGGCCTGCCGATCCGCGTGCACGGCGCATTCGTGTCGGATGACGAGGTGCACCGTGTGGTCAGCTACCTCAAGGCACAGGGCGAGGCGGACTACATCGAGGGCGTGCTTGAAGGTGGCACGGGCGATGGCGAGGACAGCGGCTTCGGCGGCGAGGCCGGTGAAGGCGGCGGCGAGAAGGACCCGATGTATGACCAGGCGGTCGAGATCGTGCTGAAAGACCGCAAGGCGAGTATTTCTTATGTTCAGCGTAAGCTTCGCATCGGCTACAACCGCTCGGCGCGCTTGCTCGAAGACATGGAAAAGGCCGGTCTGGTCAGCGCGCTCACCGCGAGCGGCCAGCGCGAAGTGCTGGTGCCCGCGCGCGGCGGCGAATGAACGCGCGAGTGGGTGATTGAACCTCTGAAGGTCGGAAGACTCCAACGGCAATCACGCGACTCATGCGCCGCGCGCCTCTAGGAGTTTCAATCAATGATGATGACCAAGCGTTTGATCACGACATTTTTGCTGGCAGCCTGCGCGCAGGTCGCCAGCGCCGACGGCCTGCAGAGCCTTGAGGGCTTCATGAAGGGCGCGAAGACCGGTCGCGCGGACTTCTCGCAGACCGTCACCTCGCCGGGCAAGGACGGGCAGGCGCCGAAGGTGAAGACGTCGAGCGGCAGCTTCGAGTTTCAGCGCCCCGGCAATTTCCGCTTTGACTACAAGCGCCCCTTCGAGCAGACCATCGTCGCCGATGGCAAGACGCTGTGGCTCTACGACGTGGACCTCAACCAGGTCACCCAGCGCGCGCAGTCGCAGGCGCTGGGCAGCACACCGGCCGCACTGCTCGCGAGCGCGCCCGATCTGTCGGCGCTCAAGGCCGATTTCAATCTGACGTCCGCGCCCGAGCAGGGGGGGCAGCAATGGGTGCTGGCCGAGCCCAAGGCCAAGGACGGGCAGATCAAGTCCGTGCGCGTCGGTTTTGCCGGAGACACGCTGGCCACGCTCGACATCGTCGACAGCTTCGGTCAGCGTTCGGTGCTGACCTTCACCAACATGCAGGTCAATGCACAGGTCTCGCCCGCGACCTTTCAATTCAAGCCACCCGCCAATGCGGATGTGGTGAAGCAGTAAACCGCGCCGGCGGCTGGCGCGGTTACGATCAGGCTCTCATCCATCGTCGCCGTGCCTGCCCGTGAATCCGAATTCTTCCGCTCATCAACCCCTCGCCGAACGCCTTCGCCCGCACACGCTGGGTGAGGTGATCGGCCAGCAGCATGTGCTTGGGGAGGGCATGCCGCTTCGGCTCGCGTTCGAGTCGGGTCAGCCGCACAGCTGCATCCTCTGGGGTCCGCCGGGCGTCGGCAAGACCACGATTGCGAGGCTGATGGCGCAGGCCTTTGACGCGCAGTTCATCTCGATCAGCGCGGTGCTGGGCGGCGTCAAGGACATCCGCGAGGCCGTCGAGCAGGCGCAGTCCGCGCGCGACGGACTGATGCAGCAGCGCACCATCGTGTTCGTCGACGAGGTGCACCGTTTCAACAAGAGCCAGCAGGACGCTTTTTTGCCGCACGTGGAAAGCGGCCTGTTCACGTTCGTCGGTGCGACCACCGAGAACCCTTCGTTCGAGGTGAACTCCGCGCTGCTGTCGCGGGCGGCGGTCTATGTGCTGCAGTCGCTGTCCGAGGACGATCTCAAGCAGATCGTCGCCAAGGCGCAGGCGCTAGGCGCGATTCCGGAGATCGAGGCGACCGCGCTCGACCGGCTGATTTCCTACGCCGATGGCGATGCGCGCCGCCTGCTCAACACGCTGGAGACGCTGTCCGTCACGGCCAAGCAGGCGGGTGTGGCGGCCATCACCGACGAATGGCTGCTCAAGGTGCTCGGCGAACGCATGCGCCGCTACGACAAGGGCGGCGAGCAGTTCTACGACACCATCAGCGCGCTGCACAAATCGGTGCGCGGCTCCGACCCCGATGCCGCACTGTATTGGCTGGTCCGCATGCTCGATGGTGGTGCGGACCCGCGCTACATGGCGCGCCGTCTGGTGCGCATGGCGAGCGAGGACATCGGCCTTGCAGATCCGCGCGCGCTGCGTCTGGCGCTGGACGCCACCGAAGTGTATGAGCGACTCGGCTCGCCCGAAGGCGAGCTGGCATTGGCCGAGTGTGTCGTCTATCTGGCGATCGCGCCCAAGTCGAACGCCGTCTACAAGGCCTACAACGAGGCGCGCGCGTTCGTGAAGCAGGACGGCACCAGACCCGTGCCCATGCATCTGCGCAATGCGCCGACCAAGCTCATGAAGGAGCTCGACTACGGCAAGAATTACCGCTATGCGCACGACGAGGAGGGCGGGTTCGCGGCGGGTGAGAACTACCTGCCGGACGGCATGGAGCCGCCGGGCTTTTACCGCCCGGTGCCGCGCGGGCTCGAAATCAAGATCGGACAGAAGCTCGACGAGCTGCAGGCACGCAATGCTGCGGCGCAGCAAGAAAAATAGAACGGCAGTTCAGATGCGTTCCATTTCGGTGCCGAATGTTGCGCAATTCGCGTGTTCCCTATGTGGAGAGATTTGAGCTTGTCTTAATAATGAAATCCATTGGCTAACGTGGCGCAGGCGTCGGGACAAGATCCCGGCAGAAACGTCAGGGGCCGGTTGCATTTCGCTGGTATCGATTCATTCACATGAACCCGCACAGGCAAAAAGGCTGGCGGGTTTTTTGCTAGTAGCGCTTCGGGGCTGCGGCTGAGGCTGGTTCGACTGTCGGCAGGTGTGGTCCGCGCCCATCAAACGCGAAGGATTTTCTTTATGGACATTTTGCTGCAGCAGATCATCAACGGTCTGGTTCTCGGCAGCATGTACGCCCTCATAGCCCTTGGCTACACGATGGTGTACGGCATTATTCAGTTGATCAATTTCGCGCACGGCGAAGTGCTCATGATAGGAGCGCTCACCAGTTGGAGCATCATCGGCATGATGCAGGAGTCGATGCCCGGCGCACCGGGCTGGGTCATTCTGCTGATCGCCACGATCATCGCCTGCATCGTCGCGGCGGCTCTGAATTTCACCATCGAAAAAGTGGCCTACAAGCGGCTGCGCGGCAGCCCCCGACTGGCTCCGCTGATCACGGCCATCGGCATGTCCATCCTGCTGCAGACGATCGCGATGATCCTCTGGAAGCCCAACTACAAACCCTATCCGACCCTGCTGTCCTCCGACCCGTACCACATCGGTGGCGCGGTGATCACGCCCACGCAGATCCTGATCCTGGTGACCACCGTCGTCGCGCTCGCGGCCATGGTCTACCTGGTGAACTACACCAAGCTCGGCCGAGCGATGCGCGCCACGGCGGAGAACCCCAAGGTGGCCGCGCTGATGGGCGTGAAGCCCGACATGGTGATCTCGGCGACCTTCATCATCGGCGCGATTCTGGCGGCCATCGCCGGCATCATGTACGCATCGAACTACGGCACGGCCCAGCACGCGATGGGCTTTCTGCCGGGCCTCAAGGCCTTCACCGCAGCCGTGTTCGGCGGCATCGGCAATCTGGCCGGTGCGGTGGTCGGCGGCCTGCTGCTGGGGCTGATCGAAGCCATCGGGTCGGGCTACCTCGGCAAGCTGACCGGCGGTCTGCTGGGCAGCAACTACGCCGACATCTTCGCGTTCATCGTGCTGATCATCGTGCTCACGCTGCGTCCTTCGGGGCTGCTGGGTGAACGCGTGGCGGACCGCGCCTGAAGGAAGCACGACCATGAGCAAGAACAACAAGACCATCAACTGGGTGCTGGGCGGCATTGCGCTGCTGGTGCTGCCGCTGATTCTTCAATACTTCGGCAACGCCTGGGTGCGCATCGCCGATCTGGCGCTGCTCTACGTGATGCTGGCGCTGGGCCTCAACATCGTGGTGGGCTATGCCGGTCTGCTGGACCTCGGCTACGTGGCCTTCTACGCGGTCGGTGCCTACATGTTCGGCCTGCTGGCCTCGCCGCACCTGAGCGAGAACTTCGCGTGGTTCGCCGCGCAGTTCCCGAACGGCGTGCACCTGTCGCTATGGATGGTGATTCCGCTCGCGCTGCTGCTCGCGGCCTGTACGGGGGTGCTGCTCGGCATACCGGTGCTCAAGCTGCGCGGTGACTATCTGGCCATCGTGACGCTGGGCTTCGGCGAGATCATCCGCATTTTCCTGAACAACCTCGATCACCCGGTCAACGTGACCAACGGACCCAAGGGCCTCGGCGAGATCGACTCGGTCAAGGTCTTCGGACTCAACCTCGGCAAGCGGCAGGAAATCTTCGGATTCGACATCAGCTCGGTGACGCTCTACTACTACCTGTTCCTTGCGCTGGTCATCGTGACCATCATCGTCTGCTACCGCCTGCAGGACTCGCGCATCGGCCGCGCCTGGATGGCGATCCGCGAGGACGAAATCGCCGCCAAGGCCATGGGCATCAACACCCGCAACATGAAGCTGCTGGCCTTCGGCATGGGCGCCTCGTTCGGCGGCGTGTCGGGCGCGATGTTCGCGGCCTTCCAGGGCTTCGTGTCGCCAGAATCCTTCAGCCTGATGGAGTCGGTGATGATCGTCGCGATGGTGGTGCTGGGCGGCATCGGCCATATTCCCGGCGTGATTCTGGGCGCGGTGCTGCTGTCCGCGCTGCCCGAAGTGCTGCGCTATGTGGCAGGTCCGCTGCAGGACCTGACCGGCGGACGTCTGGACGCCTCCATCCTGCGCCAACTGCTGATCGCCTTGGCGATGATCGTCATCATGCTGCTGCGTCCGCGCGGTCTGTGGCCTTCTCCGGAGCATGGCAAGAGTCTTCCCCAGAAGACCTGAGCCAGCCCTCGGAACAGCTACGAAACTTCACAGAATCAACAGAGCAACGATATGGCAGAAACGGCAGAAACATCATCCGATGTGGTGCTCAAGGTGGCCGGTGTGTCCAAGCGATTTGGCGGACTGCAGGCCCTCTCCGAAGTGGGCATCACCATCCGGCGCGGACAGATCTACGGTCTGATCGGCCCCAACGGCGCGGGCAAGACCACGTTCTTCAACGTCATCACCGGCCTCTACACGCCCGACGCGGGCAGCTTCTCGCTCGCGGGCCAGACTTACGAGCCCACGGCCGTGCATCTGGTCGCCAAGACCGGCATCGCGCGCACCTTCCAGAACATCCGGCTGTTCGCCGAGATGACGGCGCTCGAGAACGTGATGGTCGGGCGGCACATCCGCACGCATTCGGGGCTGTTCGGCGCGGTGTTCCGCACGCCCGGCTTCAAGCGCGAGGAGGCGGAAATCCGCGCGCGCGCCCAGGAACTGCTCGACTATGTGGGCATCGGCAAATATGCCGAATTCAAGGCGCGCACGCTGTCCTACGGCGACCAGCGACGCCTCGAGATCGCGCGGGCGCTCGCCACCGATCCGCAGCTCATTGCACTCGACGAACCGGCCGCCGGCATGAACGCGACCGAGAAGGTGCAGCTGCGCGAGCTCATCGACCGCATCCGCAACGACAACCGCACCATCCTGCTGATCGAACATGACGTGAAGCTGGTGATGGGCCTGTGCGACCGCGTGACCGTGCTCGACTACGGAAAGCAGATTGCCGAAGGCACGCCTGCCGAAGTGCAGAAGAACGAAAAAGTGATTGAGGCCTATCTGGGCACCGGAGGACATTGAGCATGGCCGAAATTCTGTTGAAAGTGAGCGGCCTGCGCGTAGCCTATGGTGGCATTCAGGCGGTGAAGGGCGTGGACATGGAGGTGCGCGAGGGCGAGCTGGTCTCGCTCATCGGCTCCAACGGCGCGGGCAAGACGACGACGATGAAGGCCATCACCGGCCTGCTGCCGATGAACGAGGGCGACATCCAGTATCTCGGCAAGAGCATCAAGGGCAAGGGCGCATGGGATCTGGTGCGTGAGGGCCTCGTCATGGTGCCCGAAGGCCGCGGCGTGTTCGCGCGCATGACCATCACCGAGAACCTGCAGATGGGTGCCTACACGCGCGACGATGCGGCCGGCATCAAGGACGACATCGAGCGCATGTTCAACATCTTCCCGCGACTGCGCGAACGCAAGGACCAGCTAGCCGGCACCATGTCCGGCGGCGAGCAGCAGATGCTCGCGATGGGCCGCGCGCTGATGAGCCGGCCCAAGGTGCTGCTGCTCGACGAGCCGTCCATGGGACTGTCGCCCATCATGGTGGACAAGATCTTCGAGGTGATCGGCGACGTCTACAAGCTCGGCGTCACCATCCTGTTGGTGGAGCAGAACGCCAGCCGCGCTCTGCAGATGGCCAATCGCGGCTATGTGATGGAGTCCGGCATCATCACCATGACGGGCGAGGGCGAGACCCTGCTGCACGACCCGCGCGTGCGCGCCGCCTACCTCGGCGAATAAAGCAGCGAATAGGGCAGTGATTCGGGCGGCGCCGTGCTGGCCGCACCCTCTCCTTCCGCAGGGCAGGGGGTCGGCTGACGCGGGGCACCTGCGGCCTGCGCTACATTGCAGCCTCCCACGCGCGAAGCATCGGCATCATGCAATTTCTCCAGTCCCTCCCGATTCCCCTGCAAACCATTCTGTTGCTGCTGGCCAGCAACGTGTTCATGACCTTCGCCTGGTACGGGCACCTGAAGAACCTGAGCACCTCGCCGTGGTACATCGCGGCGTTGATCAGCTGGGGGATCGCGCTGTTCGAATATCTGCTGCAGGTACCCGCCAACCGCATCGGAGCGACCACCATGTCGCTCGGTCAGCTCAAAATACTGCAGGAAGTCATCACGCTCACCGTCTTCGTGCCGTTCGCGGTGTTCTACATGGGGCAACCGCTCAAGCTCGACTATCTCTGGGCAGGGCTCTGCATGGTCGGCGCCGTGTTCTTCATATTCCGCAGTGCATAAGGAAATGACGGGCTCTTCTAACACCAAACCTGTTGAGCGCTGCCCAATGTCAAGATAGATACGCAGGGATATTGGTCTTTTGGGTCAGAGGCCGGGGGCCTGCCCGGTTAAACTTCCATCTTTCACGAAGATGTCACCGGACTGTCAAATTGTTACAATTGGTGACCAAAGGCTGCCTCAGGAGTTCGCATGTTGTTTGGAAAGCTGTTGCCCCAGGAGGGCAATTTTTTCGAGATGTTCAATCAGCATGCGGATCGCATCGTCGAGGCAGCGCGTGCGTTCTCGCAGTTGGTGGCCAATTACAACGACCCGCATCTGCGCGACAAGTACAACCAGGACGTGGACAACGCCGAGCGCGCCGCTGACCGCGTGACCCATGAAGTCAACCGCACCCTGCACAAGACCTTCATCACCCCCATCGACCGCGAACAGATCCACTCGCTGATCAACACGATGGACGATGTCGCCGACCTGATTCAGGATTCGGCCGAAACCATGGCGCTGTACGACGTCCATCACATGACGGATGAAATCACCCGTCTCACCGATCTGAGCCTCAAGTGCTGCGAGCGCGTGCAGGACGCCGTCAAGCTGCTGTCGCGCATTGCCGACCCGGCCGTCGCCGAGGCAGCGCTCAAGACTTGCGAAGAAATCGACCGCCTCGAAGGCGATGCCGATCGCGTGATGCGCAGCGCCATGAGCAAGCTGTTCCGCGAAGAGCCCGATGTGCGCGAAGTCATCAAGCTCAAGGCGATCTACGAGCTGCTCGAAACGATCACCGACAAGTGTGAAGACGTCGCCAATCTCATCGAGGGTGTGATCCTCGAGAACTCCTGAAGCCGATTCGGCGAACCCGCCCGAATTCCGGCATCAACTCCTCATCAGCATGGAAACAGTACAAGCAGCCCTATGGGTCGTGATCGTCTTGGTCGCGCTGGCCCTGTTGTTCGACTTCATGAATGGCTTTCATGACGCGGCCAACTCCATTGCGACCGTGGTCTCCACGGGCGTGCTCAAGCCAACCCAGGCCGTCGTGTTCGCGGCGTTCTTCAACTTCATCGCGATCTTCATTTTCCACCTGAGCGTGGCGGCGACCGTCGGCAAGGGCATCGTCCAGCCGGGGATCGTCGACACCCATGTGGTGTTCGGCGCCTTGGTCGGCGCCATCACATGGAACGTGATCACCTGGTACTACGGCATCCCCAGCAGCTCGTCGCACGCGCTGATCGGCGGCATCGTCGGCTCGGTGATCGCCAAGTCCGGCGCCGGCGCGCTCGTGGCGGGCGGCATTCTCAAGACCGTCGCGTTCATCTTCATCTCGCCGCTGCTCGGCTTTCTGCTCGGCTCCATCATGATGGTGATCGTCGCCTGGGCCTTCCGCCGCAGCCGTCCGAGCAAGGTCGACAAGTGGTTCCGTCGTCTGCAGCTGGTCTCCGCCGGCGCCTACAGCCTCGGCCACGGCGGCAACGACGCGCAGAAGACCATCGGCATCATCTGGATGATGCTGATCGCCACCGGCTACACCTCGGCGGGCGATGCATCGCCACCGCTGTGGACCATCATCAGCTGCTACATGGCTATCGGCATGGGCACGATGTTCGGCGGCTGGCGCATCGTCAAGACCATGGGCCAGAAAATCACCAAGCTCAAGCCCGTCGGCGGCTTCTGCGCCGAAACCGGTGGCGCGCTGACGCTGTTCATCGCCACCGCGATGGGCGTTCCGGTCTCCACGACCCACACCATCACGGGCGCCATTGTGGGCGTTGGTTCTACGCAACGCGCAAGCGCCGTGCGCTGGGGTGTGGCGGGCAACATCGTCTGGGCGTGGATTCTGACGATCCCGGCCAGTGCCTTCGTCGCGGCCATCGCCTACTGGATCAGTCTGCAGCTGTTCGTCTGAAGTTGATGGCTGGAATAAAAAAGCGCCAGAACCGCAAGGGTCTGGCGCTTTTGCTTTGAGGCTTGCTATTGACGGCTCATTGAGAAATCTTGCGCGCCTCTTCGATCTGGTATTCAAAGTAGCGCTGAAAGCTGAAAGCGATGCTGGCCATGAGAACGGTGGTGCCGACAAGCAGCGCCAGCGCAATGGCGAAGATGGTGGCCCAGCGCGTCTGTCCGTCGGGTGCGTCCGGTGCAGCCTGAGGATTGAAGCGCGCGTTCCACTTTTCGGGCGTCATCAGCCCGTACAGAATGCCTCGCAGCGCGCAGCCCGCGAAGGTGAAGCCCAGCAACGGGATGAGCAGCCAGCTGAACTGGTCGTCCTGACCGTACTCCATCACCCGCTGGATGCCGTACACGCCGAGCGCCGTGGGAATCGGCAGCATCCAGCCCAGCGTGTCGAACAGTCCATAGAGGTAGAAGCGGTGCAGGCCCAGCGGTCCGCCGAGAAACGCCAGCCAGGCGGCGACAGTCTTGCTCTTGCTCTTGATCTTGATCTTGGTGGCGGCTGCTGGAGCGGCTGTGCCAGCTGTTGCTTCTGAGGCCTCTGCGGCTTGTGTTGCTTTCATGTCTCGGGTGTTTTCTTTTCTTTTCTTTGGGGAGGGGCGAATGGCCGGATTGTCGGCGAGGCGCGCTCACTCCGGGGCTGTGGTATCCCCGTCTCCCAGGGGTTTATCCATGAGCACGATATCTAGCCATTGTCCGAACTTCCATCCAGTGGAGCGCAGTACTCCCGCATGGCTGAAGCCCGCGGCGGCATGTACGCCGATCGATCCGGCATTCGCCGAGTCACCGATCACCGCGAGCAAACGGCGCACGCCGGCCTGTTCGGCGGCGACGCTCAGGGCGTCGAGGAGCTGGCGGCCCACGCCCTGGCCGCGTGCGGAGTCGGCCACGTAGATGGAGTCTTCCGCCGAAAAGCGGTAGGCCGGGCGCGGCTTGAACCAGTTGCAGTAGGCGTAGCCGACGATCTCCTGGGTGTCGCTGTTTTCCGCCACCAGCCATGGCAGGCCTTTGCCCAGCACGTCGGCGCGGCGCTGGGTCATGTCGGCTTCCGTGGGGGGATCGATCTCGAAGGTTCCGGTGCCGTGCAGGACATGATGGCGGTAGATGGAGGTGATGGTCGGGATGTCATTTTCCCGACTTGCACGAATGTTGAGCATCTTTTTCCAGGAACTGGCTATAATTGCGGACTTTGCTGCGTGTCGCTGGCCGGGTGGCCATGTCGCGTGTCTCAATCGCAGCAGGAAAAACCTTGGCAGTTGCCAAAACATATCGGTGGTAACTGCTTTTCCACCCGAAGGATTCATTATGGTCGTTATTCGACTCTCCCGCGGCGGCTCCAAGGGCCGTCCGTTCTTCAACATCGTTGTGGCTGACAAGCGCATTCGTCGCGATGGTCGCTTCATCGAGCGTCTGGGCTTCTACAATCCTTCCGCCAAGGAAGGTGAAGAGGGTCTGCGCATTGCTCAAGACCGTCTGACCTACTGGAAGAGCGTTGGCGCACAGGCTTCGCCTACCGTTGATCGTCTGATCAAGCAAGGTGCCAAGGCCGCTGCCTAAGCACTAGCGCTTCCAAAAAGCGGGTTTCGTTGGTTTTGCCGACGGAGTCCGCTTTTTTTATTGTTGTTTGGTTTGCTGGTTCTACGAAGCCTTTGGCTTCGATGGCGGGTCGTTTTGAGGCGGCAATACAGCCCCTCATGCGTCGTTGCTCACGCTTGCCGTACATGAGTACTGTCTGCGCGTGAGACGCCTAGCCTGAGGGGCTGTCTTGCCGTTGGGGCTGTGGCTTTTGTGCCCGTCGGGCGCTATTGGCCCGCTCTGGCTGCATGTTGGTCTTGCTCCCTCGCCCGCTTGCGGGAGAGGGCTGGGGTGAGGGGGCTGTTGTTGGCTTTCTTGTCCGGTAGTTTTTTCTTTTTCTTTTCCCTTTCTTTTCCTATGCCCGCTGAACTTCCCGTTTTGCAATCCGCTGCTCTGCCTTCCGATGCCGTCGAAGTAGGGCGCATCGGTGAGGCCTGGGGCATCAAGGGCTGGTTCAAGATCGTGCCCTACAGCACCCATCCCGAGGCGTTGTTGAGCGGCGGCACCTGGTATCTGCAGCCGTCCGAGAAGGGGGCGAAGAGCTTTTTTTCCGGTACGGTGCTGCTGACGGTGAAGCAGGCGCGGGAGCATTCGGACTCGATCGTGGCCACGGCCGAGGAGATTCCGGACCGCAATGGCGCTGAAGCGTTGCGCGGAGCGCGGATCTTCATTGCCCGGGCGGATTTTCCGAAGGCGGCCGAGGATGAGTACTACTGGGTCGATCTGATCGGTCTCGACGTGCAGAACCGCGAGGGCGTGAACCTTGGCGTCGTCAAGGATCTGATGGCGACCGGGCCACAGACCACGCTGGTGTTGTCTCAGGAGGTCGAGGGCGGCAAGCCGCTGGAGCGCATGATTCCGTTTGTCTCGGCCTTCGTGGACAAGGTGGACATTCAAGGGCGCCGGATCACCGTCGACTGGCAGCCGGACTATTGAGGAGCGGGCAGGTCGTCATGCGCTTTGACATCATCACGCTGTTTCCCGAACTGTTCGCCCCGTTTCTAGAAAGCGGCGTGACGCGGCGCGCCTACCAGAGCAAGCAGGTCGACGTGCGCCTCTGGAATCCACGCGACCATGCCGAAGGCAATTACCGGCGTGTCGATGACCGGCCGTTCGGTGGTGGCCCTGGCATGGTGATGATGGCCGAGCCGCTCGCGCGCTGTCTCGAGGCGATCCGTTCGGATCGGGCCGAAAGCGTTGAAACGCAAGCGCCGCTGGTGCTTTTTTCGCCGATTGGGCGAGCGCTCACTCACTCTTCTGTCGAGGCATGGTCCGCAAGTTCGGGGGCGGTGCTGCTCTGCGGCAGGTATGAGGGCGTCGATCAGCGCTTCATCGACCGGTTCGTGAACCGGCAGATCAGTCTCGGGGATTTTGTGCTCTCGGGCGGCGAGATTCCGGCGATGGCGCTGATCGATGCTGTTGCGCGGCTGCAACCCGGCGTGCTGCACGACGACGGAAGCCATCAATTTGATAGCTTCAATCCCGCACTGGACGGGCTTCTGGACAATCCGCACTACACCCGCCCCGAAGAGTGGCAGGGTGAGAGTGTGCCGGCCGCGCTGCTGTCGGGCCACCATGCGCAGATCGAGCGCTGGCGCCGGGATCAGCGGCTGACGCTCTCGGCCAGACACCGCCCGGAACTGATCGACGCGGCCCGCGAAAAGGGGGCTCTGAACAAGGCGGACGAGGCGTACTTGGCGAAATTGCCCAAGTTGTTATAATCAAAGGCTTTTCGATCCTCTGGCCGGCCGCTCTTCAAGCCCGACAGGTGCGCAAACCTGGATTTGCACACCCGCTTTGAGCCACAAAGATGCCAATCCGGGCATCAAGCCAATCTTGGCGCGGACACGATCGTTTGGAAGAAATCATGAATCTGATTCAGACTCTCGAGCAGGAAGAAATCGCTCGCTTGAACAAGACCATCCCCGCTTTCGCCCCTGGTGACACCGTCATCGTGAGCGTGAACGTGGTGGAAGGTACCCGCAAGCGTGTGCAGGCTTACGAAGGCGTGGTGATTGCCAAGCGCAACCGTGGCCTGAACAGCGGTTTCACCGTGCGCAAGATCTCGAGCGGCGAAGGTGTGGAGCGTACGTTCCAGACTTACTCCCCTCTGATCGCCAGCATCGAAGTGAAGCGCCGTGGTGACGTGCGTCGTGCCAAGCTGTACTACCTGCGTGAGCGCAGCGGCAAGTCGGCGCGTATCAAGGAAAAGCTGCCTTCGCGCGTCAAGGCTGTCGAAGCAGCGTAATTCAACGCCGCTTCTGCGAGTCTCGCGAAAAGCCGCTACAGTGCGTGAAGCCTGTAGCGGCTTTTTTCATGGCCAGGCAACAAAGACGAACGACGGTTGTGACCTCCTTTTCTGCTCCTGTTCCTGCTCCCGCTGTCTCCGCCGCCATCCGGCCAGAAGAGCTGCAGCTTTCCAGCATTCCCAACTTCGATCCGCGCATGGCTCCCATCGCCGGGGTGGATGCGCACTTGCCGGCCGTGGTTTCCGGTGCAATGACTCCCGATGCGCTGCGTGCACGCTTTGCCTCGCCGCCAGTCTGGACGCCCGACGTGCTGCGTGATCGCGGCGTCGTCGACCGCGAACCGGCCGACGCCTCGGTGCTGATCCCCATCATCATGCGCGAGCAGCCGACGGTGCTGCTTACCCAGCGCACCACCCGGCTGAACAAGCATTCGGGGCAGATCGCGTTTCCCGGCGGCAAGGCCGATCCGGGCGATGGTGGCCCCAATGGCACGGCCCTGCGCGAGACCACGGAAGAGGTCGGCATCGAACACCGTTTTGTCGAGGTGCTGGGCCATCTCAACACCTATGTGACGGTGACCGCGTTCAACGTGACGCCGGTGGTCGCGCTGGTGCACCCGGGCTTCACGCTCACGCCCAATCCCGACGAGGTGGCCGACGTGTTCGAGGTGCCGCTTGCCTTTCTGCTCGACCCGCGCCACCACGAGCGCCACTACATGGAGTGGCAGGGCCTGCGCCGCGAGTGGTACGCGATGCCCTATCAGGATGGTGCGAACGAGCGCTACATCTGGGGCGCGACGGCCGGCATGCTGCGCAATTTCTACCGTTTCATGATGGCCTGATGACGGATTTTCGGATCGCAGAATTTTTGTCCGCGCCCGTCTGAAAAACGTTGTCTCGGAATCTGCGCCAGTATGATGGCGCCCATGAGTTTTTTTGCCATCCTGTTCGCCTTGCTCATAGAGCAGGCCCGACCCCTGTCGCGCAGTGATCCCATCCATGCAGGACCGCGCGCATGGGCTCTGTCGGTCAGTCGCAATTTCGATACTGGAACCACGGTGCACGGCTGGGTGGCCTGGTGCATCGCGGTGCTGGTGCCTTCGGCCGTCGCGCTGGGCGTGTATTGGGCGCTGGCGCACTGGATCGGCTGGCCCGTGGCGCTGCTGTGGAATGTGGCCGTGCTGTATTTCACGCTCGGCTTTCGCCAGTTCAGCTACCACTTCACCGGCATCCGCGATGCGCTGGAGGAGGGCGATGCCGATCGCGCCCGCGCGCGTCTGGCCGAATGGAAGCAGGTGGAAGTCGGTGAACTGCCGCGCAGCGAGGTCGTGCGCCATGTGATCGAGTTCTGCGTGATCGCCGCTCACCGCCATGTGTTCGGCGTGCTGGCATGGTTTTCGGTGCTGGCGGCTTTGGGCCTAGGGCCCACCGGCGCGGTGCTCTATCGGATGGCCGAGTTCGTCGCCCGCTACTGGTCACCGCGCAGCCGGGCGCTCGCGACCCACCCCGCCAGCGCGCCGCTGCAGCAGGCCGCCGCCAAGGCCTGGATGGTCATCGACTGGCTGCCCGCGCGCTTGACGGCCCTGAGCTTCGCGGTCGTCGGCAGCTTCGAGGAGGCCATCGACGGCTGGCGCTTTCATGCGCAGCGTTTCCCGAACGACAACGACGGCGTGATTCTCGCGGCCACTTCAGGCGCAATCAATGTGCGTCTGGGCGGCGAGGCGCTGCGCCTCAAGTCGGAGGTCGGTTCGACTCAGGGCTGGGAGGCCGATCCTGACCTCGGCGACAGCGCCAGCACCCCGGGCCGAGAGCCTGAGGTCTCGCATCTGCGCAGTGTCGTCGGCCTGGTCTGGCGCTCGGTGGTCGTGTGGATGCTGCTGCTCGCGCTGCTGTCGTTTGCGCGCCTGCTGGGCTGATGCGCTGGCTCGGCACGGGCCGTCTTGATACGCATCATTCGGATTTGTAAACAAATGTGCTTCGTGACTTTGGAGTAGGGAATAGGGCGGGATTGCTATCGATTGGTAACTGAATATGTTATATGCTTCCAATTGAAATGACTTCGATCCCATCCACTTCCGTACCCACGATCACCGTCGTTGAAGACGACGAGGACACCCGTGCCAATGTCTGCAGCTTTCTGAAGAAGGCAGGGCTGCGTGTCTGGGGCGTGGAGTCGGTAGAGCATTTCTACGTGCGTCTGCTGCAGGAGAAAACCGATCTGGTGGTCGTCGATCTGGGGCTGCCCGGTCAGAACGGGCTGAACCTGATCCGCATTCTTTCCGAGCAGAACGTGCCGGTGATCGCGCTGACGGGGCGTGGCGATTCGGAGAGCCGCATTCAAGGATTGAATGCGGGCGCGCTGCAGTATTTCGTCAAGCCTGCCGACATGAATGAACTCTTCGCGGGCATCCGTTCGCAGTTGCGTTACAGGCAGCAGCACGTGTCGGCCATTCCCACGCGGGAGTCCGATCTGCGTCAGGCAGCGGCTGCGGCCGCGATGTCGTGGCGGCTTGACCGCCGCGCGTCGAAGCTGGTCGCTCCGGACATGTCGGCCGTACGGCTGACGGGCAGCGAGTTCGAGCTGATGCACTGCCTCATGGCGGCCGGTGGCGCCATCGTGAGCAAGTCTGATCTGGTCCGGCAACTTGGTTATACGGACGACGAAGACGGCGTGCATGGCGTCGAATCCCATCTGGCGCGCGTGCGTCGCAAGACGCTGCTGGAAACCGGCTCGGCCTTGCCGGTGCGCGCCATCTTCGGCAAGGGACTGGTGTTTCTGAACTGAGCCCGCGCCGTCCTTTTTCGCTTCCCCACCTCTTTCCCACATCCTCCTCACTGAGCTTCATCCAGCGCGATTTCGTCGTGCGGGATGCGTGCGGTCGCATCGATAGTTTTTGCATACCAAAGATGTATACCTATCTGGAAATTTTTTTCGGACGGTGAGTTTTGGTGGTGTTTGGTATATGGCGTCAGAACTGAGCGGTTGCAATAATTTATTACATGAGAAGGCAAATCCTATAAAGCAACAACAAGGTTGAGCGGGCTCCATCACGGCCCGATTCGCCACCTGCACGCGCTTTGCGCGGTCGCATCGCTTTCTCCCACGTGACTTTTTTCATGCATGGCCTCTGCCGAGCAGGGCAGCGCTTTGCCGGTCGATTTTTCAAAGCAACTTGAGGAGATATCTGATGAACACCATCCCCTTTGATTCCCAGGACAGCGCTCGGTCCCTTCCATGGCGACGCTGGAGCCGCATGACGTTGGCCCTGTGCTCCTGCGGCCTGATGCTGGCACCTGCGGCGCATGCGGAATTCAGCAATGGCAACTTCGAATCGGTCACGGCCTTTGAGGGTTGGACGCGCTTCGGTTGGGAAATTCCAAAGACCATCACCACATTCCCTCCGACCAAGTCGGCCGATCTGGGCCTGACGAGATCGTCGGCAGGCGACCTCTCCACGGTGCGCAACGCGGGTGCCGACAAAACCACCGACAACCTCCTGACCTGGTCGGACCGGGTCGCCCTTGTCCACACTTCGGACAATAGCAGCGGCAAGAACCGCAAGGCCAGTTCCATCGAGCAGCAGATCACGATCGCCGCATCGGACGTGGATGCCGATGGGAAGGTGCATGTCCGCTTCACCGCAGCTCCGGTGCTCGAGGCTCCCGACGATCACGAAGAAAACGAGCAGCCCTATTTCTTCATCGAGATCACGAAGGCCGACGGCACGACGCTGTTCAGCACCTTCAACTTCGCCAATCAGCCCGGCATTCCGTGGAAGCTGTCCAAGAACAGCGAAGTCACCTACACCGACTGGCAGGCGTTCGACATTCCACTCGACGCCCAACAGGTGAAGCCGGGCGACCAGATCACGCTGCGCGTGATTGCTGCGGGTTGCGGCAAGACGGGGCACACCGGGGCGGTGTACTTGAACAATGTGCGCATGCAGTCCGGCGTCAGCGGCGCCAGTCTTTGGGTGACGGCTTCGGGGCCGACCGCCGTCATGCGGCACACGGGTGCGGACGGCTCGACTCAGGTGACCTACGAATACACCTACACCAACAACGGCGACGTTCCGGTCAACAACGTCATCGTCCAGCCGTCGATGCCGCAGACGACCGACAAGGCGCCCAAGACGACCAGCTTCGTATCCATCGGTTCACCGAGCGTGGGCGGAGGCGCCTGCACGGCGCCGGCCACTGCAGGCGCGGCGGCTTCCTGCAGTATCGGCACGTTGGCGCCGGGCGAGTCCGGCACGTTCCAGATGACGGTTCTGGTGCCCGGTGACACGTCTGCGGACCAGCTCAACAATGGCACTTATCCGATTGCGGGCGACAGCGTGCCGGCCCTGCTCGGGCCGCTGGTCAAGACAGCGCTGTTGGCCGACATGGTGCCGGATCTGAGCCAATTGCCGACCACCGCAGTGGTGGGCGCGAGCTACAGCGGAAGCTATTCGTGCACCAATCAGGGCGCGACCACGGCCCTCGCGGCCAACTGCGCCGTGACCGGTCTGCCACGGGGCGTCACCGCAGGGCAGTGCACGATCACGCCGTCCACACCCGCCGCCAACTGGGCGGCGGGCAGCAGCGTGCCGCCGGCAGCGACCGTGACCTGCCCGGTGAGCGGCACGGTCACGGGGGCAGGTACCGGTCCGGTGGAGGTGAACACGGGCGGGAGCAATGATGGCGATGCAACCAACAACCGCGCCAGCAAGTCGGTGAGCGTCGCCGAACCGGACATGGCGGTGGAGCTCAAGGGCCTTCCCGTGAGCGGCGTGATCGGCAAGCCTTATGCAGGCAGCTTCACATGCACCAACGTCGGCAGCGTGGCCGCCACAAGCGGCACCACGTGCACGGTGGCTGGACTGCCCCCGGGCGTAAGCCAGGGAGCCTGCGCGATCAGCCCGAATGCCGCGGCATGGTCGGCGGGCAGTGCGGTGCCTGGCGGCGAAGTGGTGACCTGCGAGGTGGGTGGCAACGTCAACGCGATGTCGCGAGCCACTGTCGTTGGACACACCAGCGCCACCGGCGACACCAATGCGTCGAACGACACCGCCACGCTGCTGCTGGCGCTCGTGCCCGCAGCGCCAAATCTGGTGGTCAATGTGTCGGGTCTTCCCGCGAGCGGCGTGGTCGGCCGTCCCTACAAGGGCAGCTTCACGTGCAGCAACATCGGCACGGCGGATGCGACGACAGGCACGAGTTGCGTGGCGACGGGGCTGCCCCAGGGCGTGACCCAGGGTGCGTGCACGATCAGCCCGAACGGGGCCGCGTGGGCGCAGGGTGACACCATTGCGGAGGGGGCCGTGGTGACCTGCGAGGCCAGTGGAACGCTGGCGAAAACCGGTACGACCACGGCGACCGGTACGACCGCCGGTGCGACGGCGACACAGGATGTGACGGTCAGCGACGCCCCCGTTCCCACGCCAGTGCCCACGCTGTCGCAGTGGGGGCAGATGCTGATGGCAGGACTGCTGGCTCTGGCTGCGGTGGTGACGATGCGTCGCCGCCAGCGTTGAGCGGACAGCGTCGCGCTGAGTCGCCCAGGGCTGGATCGATGGTGATGCGCGCCGTGTCACCTTCGGCGGCTCCAGCCCTGTCCATCTCTTCTTTGGAATGCCTGCAATGACAGCTTCATCCACTTCGGCATCGGTGAGGCGCTCCCTCGTCCCCGCCACAGACTGGCTGCGCCGTGCGATGCTGCCCGCATGGCTGCTGCTGTCGATCACCACGATCGCGTTGGTGATCCTGAGTCCCGCCTTGCTGTCGCAGCCTGACAGGGGTGTGCAGATCGGCGGCCAAACGCAGGCGCAACTGTTCATCGACGAGGAGGGCCGCTTCGACATCGATGATGTCGCGGCGTTGCCGAACACGTCCTTCACGACATTGAGCGGGCCGCTCAACAAGGGCTACAGCAGCAGCGTTCATTGGCTCAAGGTGGCGGCGCCAAAGATTCCGCTCGATCCGCATACCGGCACGGATGACGGGCTGTGGCTCAGCATTCTGCCGAGCTATCTGGACGAGGTGCAGCTCTACCAGTTCGACGGCCAGCATTGGCTGCAGCGCCGAAGCGGTGACACGGTGCCCATGGCGTCGCGCATTCAGGTGCGGCAACTGCTGTTTCCGCTGCTGCCGGACCGGCCGTTCTACCTGCGCGTGCAGACCACCAGTCCGGTAAGTCTGGATGCGCGCGTGTGGCGGGCCAGCCTGCTGCTCACGCAATTCTCGACCGTCGAGTGGGCATCGGGTGTCCATCAGGGCATCAACCTGGTGCTTGTGCTGCTCATCATCGGCGCCGCGTTGGTGCTGCGCAAGCGCAGCCTGGCGGCGCTGGCCGTCGGTGCCACCACAACGCTGATCCATGGCGCGGCGGATCGAGGCTATCTGCAGCTGTGGCTTCCGGCCGATCTCGCGTACTGGGGCGACGCGGCCGTGAAGATCGGCACGCTGGTGCTGCCCATCGCGATCGCGTGGCAGTTTCGAGAGCTGCTCACGATCCACTCGCGCTGGAAGCGGGTCGACAAGCTGCTGCTGTTGGCAGGGATCGCGCCGCTGCTGTGTCTGCCGAGCATCCCGCTGGACTTCTATCAGGATGTGGCTTGGGTCGGCATCATCGCGCCCTGGGTGATCAGCACGCTGTTCGCTTATGTGGCCTGGGGCAATCTGATCAAGGATGGGCCGTCGATGGAGACGCTGCTCATGATCCTGCCGACCACCCTGTACGGCATGACCGGCATGTATGTGGTGGGGGTCTACATGGGCTACGTGTCCCCGCCGGAAATCGAGACCAGCATCCTGTGGCAGTTGAAATCGCTTTTGACCAATCTGCTGGTGGCCGTGGCGGTGGGCGCGCGCCTGTTTCACCGCTTCGGGGAATCCATGGAGCGCCAGAGCCAGCTTGTGGAGTCGCTGGAAAAGTCCGAGCAGACGCTCGAAGAACGCGTGCGCCTTCGCACCGACGAGCTGCTGCACACCCGCAATGCGTTGCAGCATGCCCTGCACAACGAGCGCGAAATGCGCAATGAGCAGCGGCAGTTCTTCAACATGATCAACCATGAGTTCCGCACGCCGCTGGCGGTGGTGGACAGCGCGGCCGCCGAGCAGCAGACGTTCCCGAGTGACGATCTGCAGACGCAGGTCGCGCGCGCCGTGCAGATCCGCCGGGCCTGCAAGCGGCTCGACACGCTGGTGGCCAACAGCCTGCTCAATGACCGGCTCGACACCACGGCGTTCGCGCCGCAGCTGATGAGCGTGCCGATCGAGGATCTCGTCGCCGACGCCGCGCAGCTCGTGCAGTGGTCACAGCGCCACCAGTTGGGCTTTGACATCGCGGAGGAACTGAGCGACTGGCATTGCGACCAGATGCTGGTCTCCATCGCGCTGTCCAATCTGGCCGACAACGCGATCAAGTATGCGCAGGCAGGGCGCATCCTGATCCAGGCGCGCATCGACGAGCGCGGGCGGCTTGAGCTGTCGGTCAGTGACGAAGGGCCGGGCATGTCGCTTCAATCGGTGGAGCGCATCTTCGAGCGCTACGAGCGCGGCAATCATGCGGATCAGGCGCGCGGCTTTGGATTGGGGCTCTGGGTGGCCAGGCGCATCGCGCGCCAGCATGGCGGGGATGTGAAGGTGTCCGCTTCCACGATGGGCGGCACGCGTTTCACGCTGACCCTTGCGCGCGGCATGCACCGCGCGGGTAAGGCCTGAGAGCGTGTTGAGATCGCGCGCTGAGCGCTGTGCTGGCGGAGGCTTCGTCGTCAGTACTTCGGCGGAGCGCTCAATTCATCGAACAGCTCGCCGTAGATGCGGTAGCGGTTGGCGCTGATCGTGTCGATCTGCTTCTGGTCGTCCGCAGCGTCGAGCACGCGGGCGCGCACGTCGCAGCCGGGCTCGTGCAGGTGGGTGCAGTTGTAGAACTTGCAGTCACCGGCATGCGCGGCGATGTCGGGCATGCAGCGCGCGAGATCGGTCGGGGCGAGGTGACGCAGTCCGAATTCTTGAAAGCCCGGAGAGTCGATCAGCGCGGTCTTGCGCGCTTCATCGATCCAGTACAGCGTCGTCGTCGTCGTCGTGTGCTTGCCGGAGTTGAGCGCCTGCGAAATTTCGCCGGTCTGCGCGTAGGCTCCGGGCACGAGCAGATTCACCAGCGTGCTCTTGCCGACGCCCGAAGGGCCGAGCACCAGCGTGGTCTTGCCTTCGAGAACGGGCAGCAGCGCATGATGATCAACAGTGCCTGATTCGGTCAGCGACATCGGCAGCACGCGGTAGTGGTGGCTGGTGTCGCCCGCGCCGCCCATGTGCCGGTAGGGCCACAGCCGCTCCCAGGCGCGCGCGAAGGGTTCGACCAGATCGCTCTTGTTGAGCGCGATGATCGGCGTGATGTGCTCGGCCTCGGCGGCGATCAGCGCGCGCACCAGCTGGCTTTCGGAGAACACAGGCTCGGCGGCCAGCAGGATCAGGATCTGGTCGAGATTGGCCGCGAACGACTTGGTGCGGATCTCGTCCTGTCGGTAGAACAGATTGCGGCGCTTCTCGACCTTCTCGATCGTGCCCTCATCGCCCTGGCCAGGCGCGGCGGGAAGCCACAGCACATGGTCGCCGACGACGGACTGGCTCTTCTTGCCGCGCGGGTGGCAGATGCGGCGTTCGCCATCGGGCGTCTCCACCACGCAGTGGCGGCCATGGCTTCCGACGACGAGGCCCTTCTGCAGTTCGGGACGGGCGCTCATGGTGCTGCGAGCAGGGCGTCCACGCGGGCCGCGCAATCAAGATCGGTGGTCGAGACACCGCCCACGTCGTGGGTGTTGAAGCGCACTGTGCAGCGGTTGTAGTGCACCGAAAGATCCGGGTGATGGTCCTGCTGGTGCGCGATGAGCGCCACCGCGTTCACGAAGGCGATGGTCTCGAAGTAGTTGTTGAAGCGAAAGGTCTTCTCGATGGCGACGTCCGCGCCGTCGCCATTGAGGCTCCAGCCCTGCAGGTCGACGAGTTGGGTGACTAGCTCGACGGCGCTGAGCGCGCGGCGCTTTTCCTGCGACCAGTCCTTGATTTTCAATGCAGATGTCATGCCGCGGCTCCAGCGGTGTGGGGAGTATGGGGAATGCGCGCCAGCCGTTCGACGGCGGGCGGATGTGAATAGTAGAACTTCACGTAGACCGGATCGGGCGTGAGAGTGGATGCGTTGTCTTCGTGCAGCTTGAGCAGGGCCGATGCGAGATCCTGGCCTTGCGTCTGCGCGACGGCGAAGGCGTCGGCTTCGAACTCGTGGCGGCGCGACATCTGCGCGAAAACAGGTGAGAGAAACACGCTGAAGATCGGCACGGCCAGCATGAACAGCAGCAGCGCCAGCGCGTCGTTGGGTGCGGAGCCGGCGACGCCGGGCATGCTGAAGTTCGGCATCACGCCGAGGCCGGTGTAGAACCAGCCCTTGGTGGACAGCCAGCCGAGCAACGCGAAGCCGAAGAGGCTCATCGCGAACATGCCGATGATGCGGCGCGTGATGTGCTTGTGCTTGAAGTGACCGAGCTCATGCGCGAGCACGGCCTCGACCTCTTCGGGCGTGAGCTGCTTGAGCAGCGTGTCGTAGAACACGACGCGCTTGCCCGCGCCGAAGCCGGTGAAATATGCGTTGGCGTGCGCGCTGCGACGGCTGCCGTCCATCACGAACAGGCCCTTGGCCGCAAAACCGCAGCGCTGCATGAGCGCGGTCACGCGCGTGGCGAGCGACTCGTCGGCGAGCGGCTGGAACTTGT
The DNA here is from genome assembly GCF_015354245.1 of Diaphorobacter caeni. Taxonomy (GTDB): domain Bacteria; phylum Pseudomonadota; class Gammaproteobacteria; order Burkholderiales; family Burkholderiaceae_C; genus Diaphorobacter_A; species Diaphorobacter_A caeni. Next base: position 321,272 of record NZ_JADKYZ010000002.1, on the reverse strand, counting down.
TGAACAGCGGCGCGATGAACAGCGGATAGACCACCATCAGCAGCAGGTTGAAGCCCATCCACACGCACCATGCCCACAGCCACCAAAGCGGCCCGGTGGCGCCCATGAGCCAGAGAATCAGTGCGGCCAGCGGCAGGCCGATGAGCGCGCCGACGAGCGTTGACTTGGCGATGTCCGCCAACCAGAGGCCCGGCGTCATCTGGTTGAAGCCGAAGCGCTGCTCGACCACGAAAGTCTGCCAGTACGACAGCGGCAGATCGATGGCGCCGCTGATCAGCGCGAAACAGGCGAGCAGGGCAAGCTGCTGCCACATGCCGCCGCCCATCAGATCGATGAGCCCCTGATTGAGCGCTTCCAGTCCGCCGAGCAGCGTCCAGCCCAGCACCACGGCCGCGCCGAGCGTCATCTCGATGAATCCGAGCCGCCCCTTGGCGATGGTGTAGTCCGCCGCGCGCTGGTGGGCCGGGAGGGGAATGCGATCCGCGAAATCCGCAGGCACCTGATTGCGGTGCTGCGCGACATGGCGCATCTGGCGCGTGGCAAGCCACAGTCTGAGGGCCAGACCGGCGAGCAAAAAGACGGCGAACAGCGAGGTCCAGAGCAGGGAAGGAGACACGTTTTGCAGAGCGGAAATTTCAGGGGCGAAGAGCGCAAGTGTAGGTGATCGGCGACAATCTCCGCCATGTCTGACACCGCTACACCGACCATTCCCGACCTCGCCAAATCCGACCAGAACCTCGTCTGGCTGGACTGCGAAATGACGGGCCTGAACCCCGAAACCGACCGCCTTCTGGAAATCGCCATCGTCATCACCGGCCCGAATCTGGAGCCGCGCATTGAAGGTCCGGTGCTGGTGTTGCACCAGTCGGATGAGCTGCTCAACGGCATGGATGCCTGGAACAAAGGCACGCATGGCCGCAGCGGCCTGATCGACAAGGTCAAGGCGTCCACCGTGACGGAGGCCGAAGCCGAGGCGCAACTGCTCGAGTTCATCAAGCGCTACGTGCCCAAGAGCGCGACGCCGATGTGCGGCAACACCATCGGTCAGGATCGCCGCTTTCTGGTCAAGTACATGCCCAAGCTCGAGGCGTACTTTCACTACCGCAATCTCGACGTGAGCACCCTGAAGGAGCTCGCCAAGCGCTGGAAGCCTTCGGCCTACAACTCGTTCAAGAAGGCGCAGAAGCACACGGCGCTGGCCGACGTGATCGAATCCATCGACGAACTCGCTCACTACCGGAGCACTTTTCTGTCGCTGTGACGATTTGCCAACGCAGGGGCGGTGGGTGAGCAGGAGATTGCGGGAAAACCCGGATCGTGCCATAATTGCGGTCTTGCAAGAAACATGCGCTTGGTGGCCCGAACGATTCGAGTGGTGCCACGGCTCTTTTCCTGCACTTTGCACATCTCCCTTTCACATCGGGTTCGCGGCGTTCGGAATGTTGGTCCACTGGGACTTTCAACGAGCTTGCCACTGAAAAACACCCACCCGCCCAGCGATTCACGCTGGCGCTGGCTTCGTTGAATGGTTGATGTTTTTTTAACCGTTTGATTGAAGCCTCCGCAGGTTGCGCCCGCGGTTGCATATACACATGACTGACTCTTTGCATTCGCAGGGCGATTTCGCGCCTGCTGACTCTTCCTTTGCCGAAGAAAACCTCACTACAACCAACGATCTCGTAGAGACATCGATCGAAGCCGAAGCTGCTGCCGAGGCCGCAGCCGAAGTGGAAGAAGCGCCCAACGGCTTCGTCGAACTGGGACTGGCCCGCGAGCTTGTCCAGGCCGTCAAGGATCTGGGCTACACACAGCCTACCCAAGTGCAGCAACGCGCCATTCCTCTGGCGATGGAAGCTGACGGCGAAAGCGACCGCTTCATCGACCTGATGGTCTCCAGCCAGACCGGCAGCGGCAAGACCGCCGCCTTCCTGCTGCCCGTGCTGCACACGCTGCTCAAGCAACAGGACGAGCATTTCGCACGTGAACGCGCCGAATACGAAGCGCTGTGCGCCGAAGCCGCAGCCAAGGGCGAGCCCGCTCCCAAGCGCGCTCGCCGCAAGGACCCGACCAACCCGCGCAACTTCAAGGCAGCCGTTCCAGGCGCCCTGATCCTGTGCCCGACCCGCGAGCTGGCCCAGCAAGTGGCGCATGACGCCATTGATCTGGTGCGTCACTGCAAGGGCCTGCGCGTTGCCAACGTCGTTGGCGGCATGCCCTACCAACTGCAGATCGCCAAGCTGCAGAACGCGGATCTGGTGGTGGCGACGCCCGGTCGTCTGCTCGACCTGCAGCGCTCGATGCAGATCAAGCTCGACAAGGTGCAGTTCCTGGTCGTCGACGAAGCCGACCGCATGCTCGATCTGGGCTTCTCGGACGACCTCGCCGAGCTGAATCAGCTCACCAGCCAGCGTCGTCAGACCATGATGTTCAGCGCCACGTTCGCGCCGCGCATCCAGCAACTGGCCATGCGTGTGATGCACGACAACGGCTCTTCGGTGAAGAAGATCCAGATCGATTCGCCACAGGAGCAACACGCCAACATCAAGCAGATGCTGTTCTGGGCCGACAACGCACAGCACAAGCGCAAGCTGCTGGATCACTGGCTGCGCGACACCACGATCAACCAGGCCGTGGTTTTCGCCAGCACGCAAATTGAATGCGATGGTCTGGCCAACGACCTGCAGCAGGACGGCTTCTCGGCTGTGGCTCTGCACGGCGCGCTGAGCCAGGGCCTGCGCAATCGCCGCCTGATGGCGCTGCGCAACGGCCAGGTGCAAATTCTGGTGGCCACCGACGTGGCTGCGCGCGGCATCGACGTGCCCACGATCACGCACGTGTTCAATTTTGGCCTGCCCATGAAGGCGGAAGACTACACGCACCGCATCGGTCGTACCGGCCGCGCGGGTCGTCAGGGCCTGGCCGTGACGCTCGCCGAGTTCCGCGACCGTCGCCGCATCTTCGACATCGAAGCCTACACAAAGCAGCGCTTCAACCCTGAAGTGATTTCGGGACTCGAGCCTACCCAGCGTGCACCCCAGTCCGACTTCGGTCGTGGCGGTCGCAACGGTGGCGGCGGCAACAAGCGCCATGGCGGCGGTGGCCGTTCGGGCGGTGGTTTCGGCGGTGGCCGCGATGCGGGCGGTTTCGGCCGCAAGCAAGGCTTCGGCAGCTTCGGCGGTGATGACCGTGGTGAACGTCGCTCCTTTGGTGGCGACCGCGGCGAGCAGCGCTCGTTCGGTGGCGGTGAGCGCTCCTTCGGTGGCAACCGTGGTGGCGAGCGTTCGTTCGGTGATCGCGACCAGCGTTCCTTCGGCGGTGACCGCGAGCAACGCTCGTTCGGTGGCGAACGTCGTGAAGGCGGCTTCGGCGGCGAGCGCCGCGAAGGTGGCTTCGGTGGCCGTGACAACAACGGTTCGCGCGGTGGCTTTGGTGCGCCGCGTGGCGACCAGCAACGTTCGTTCGGCGGCGGTGAGCGTCGCGAAGGCGGCTTTGGTGGTGGCGACCGCCGTGAAGGTGGCTTCGGCGGTGGTCGTCGCGATGGCGAGGGCTTCGGTGGCCGCAAGCCTTCCTTCGGCGGAGATCGCAAGCCTTCGCACGTGAAGGCTGGCGCGGGCGCCAAGCCTTACGCGCCTCGGGCACGTACGCCGCGTTGATCTGCTGATCTGTTGATCTGCCGCTTTGGCGGTGGGTTGCTTGAAGCCTGGAGTGGGTTGACTGCTCTGGGCTTTTTTGTTTTTTGCTGCGGGGTTGAGGGCGGAGGCCGGGTCTCGCCCCGGCGGGCGAGTAACTTTTCGCTTGCGCGCGAAAAGTCACCAAAAGCGCGCTTGGAAGTCCTCCGGCGGAACTCGCTTTGCGCTGCGCGCGCCGCTCGGACAACCGCCGGAAATCAGTTTGGAAGAGGTGGTTGCGGCACGTTGCTTCGCTCGTGCCGGGGTGTTTGCGGAGTTGGGTGGGGGCAGACGCCCACTGTTCTTTTGAGTGACGTTGATCCAGCGAGCAAATCAAAAATCGCGCAGCACTGGCACACCCACATCTCGCGAAGTCGCGAGATGAGCGGCACGAGCGAAGTGACGTGCCGAACACACCTCCGAGTGAACATCTAGCTCGCGGCGGTTGCCCGAGCGGAGCGCGCAGCGCGAAGCGAGTTCTGCCGCGGGTATTGAAAAGCGCGTTTTGGGTTACCTTTTGCGCGCAAGCAAAAGGTGACTCCGCCGCCGGGCGGAACTCCCGGCCTCCGCCCCCAACAACACAACAAAAGCTAAAACGAATACCAGCCCCATCGAGCATGGGCACAGACGAGAGGGCCCATGCAAGGTCACTGCACGTGCGAAGTCCGCCCCACCTCAGGCCAACGATGGTGAAAGTAGACCCAAGCGACCAACCCCACGCACATGAGCACAAGAGAGGTAGCCGCCAGCCCAATGGCGGAGTGCATGACCAGAGGAGCCAGCACACCGGCAACCAGACCGTTGGCGGTGGACCCCACAAAAGCCTGCATCGAAGAAGCCATGCCCCGGCGCTGAGGGTAGAGGTCAAGCACGAGCAACGTGACCACCGGCACCATCAATGCCCAGCCGAACGAGAAGATCGCCAGCGGGAACATGGCCCAGGAGGCGTGGGGTGGCAGGAGCAGGTTGAGCACCAGGTTCACGATGGCGACGGCGAACATGATCACGAAGCCGTGGCGGATCTGGCGCTTGGGTGGGATGCGGCCTGCGAGGCGGCCGCTCATCCAGGCTCCGCCCATGATGCCGGAGATGGTCAGCATGAAGAACCAGAAGTATTCCGTGGGGCCGAGGTGCAGCAGGTCGCCGAGGAAGGCGGGGGCGGAGAGCACGTAGAGGAACATGCCGTTGAAGGGCACGCCGCTGGCCAGCGACAGCAGCAGGAAGCGGGGGCTGGTGCCCAGTTCCCAGTAGCCGCGCATGAGGTTCACGATGTCGAAGGGTTGGCGGTCTTTTTTCGGCAGGGACTCGGGGAGCAGGCGGTAGTTGGCGATCCACAGGAAAATGCCGACGCCGGTGAGGAACCAGAACACGCTGTGCCAGCCGAGGTAGACCGAGAAGAATCCGCCGACGATGGGTGCGATGGCGGGGGCGACGCCGAAGAAGATGGTGACCTGGCTCATCACGCGCTGCGCTTCGGCGGGCGGGAACAGGTCTCGGATGACGGCGCGCGAGACGACGATGCCGGCTCCGGCGGACAGGCCTTGCAGGGCGCGGAAGGCGATGAGCTGGCCGATGGTCTGCGAGAGCGCGCAGCCAGCCGACGCGATGGTGTAGACCACGATGCCCCAGAGCACCACGGGCCTGCGCCCGAAGCTGTCGGAGAGCGAGCCGTGGAACAGCGTCATGAACGCGAAGGCGAAGAGGTAGGCCGAAAGCGTCTGCTGCAGTTCCACCGGCGTCGCATTGAGCGAACCGGCGATGGCGGGGAACGCGGGCAGATAGGTGTCGATGGAAAACGGCCCGAGCATGCCGAGCAGCGCCAGCAGGACGGCAAGTGCCCAGCGCGGAGAGTTCCATTGTTTTTCGGCTTGAGACGGCATGGGCTGTTGTTGTAGTTGTTGTTGTCGGACGGAATGGTGGGGAGGAGGAGGGCGCACGCCCCGACAAACGAAACCGCCGCCAGCCACTCCATCGGTCAACAGGATGTAGTGAAGGCTGACGGCGGATTATCGAGCAAGCTGCCCGATTTTGCTGGGCGGCTGCGAGGACTGCTTCAGTGCTTGTGCTTGCCGTGGTCCATGGCGGCGGGTGCATTGGCATTCAATGCGCGGACCATGGCGTGCACGTCGACGGTCGACTCCTTGCCCGCAGCGTCCTTGAACACCAGCGTGAGCGGCACATGGGCTCCGGCGGTCATTGCGGCGGGCAGGTCCATGAGCATGACGTGAAAGCCGCCGGGCTTGAGTTCCAACGGCTTGCCGGGCTGGATGGCGACGCCCGGTTCGACCTTGCGCATTTTCATCACGTTGTCTTCCATCTTCATCTCATGCACCTCGGCGACGGGCGCGGCGCTGGTGCGCACGCCGACGAGCGTGATGGGCTCGGTGCTGGAGATGCGCATGAAGGCGCCGGTGGATTTCTGCTGCGGCACGGTGGCGCGTACCCAGGCGTCGTCGACCTTGACGTCGGCATGGCTGAGGGTGCTTGCGAGAGCGAGCGTGGCGAAGGCGAGGGTGGAAAGCAGGGGGCGCATGGTGATGAGATCGGGTGTTGACGGTGAGTGAGAAGGCTCCATTGTCCGGGGTGGCCCGTGGTTTGCGTCGATTGTCTCGCGATGCGCAAGGATGTTGAGCGTGCGCTGTGACTCGGGCGGGCAGGCCAGGAACGTTGCTCATGTTTTGGAAGCGCCTTGCGACGGTTTCTTGAGGGCTCCGAGAGCATGCGTACGAGCGCCGCAGCAAATTGCCCGCGTAATTTGTGCGACTCCGCCACCTGACGCCCAAGCTGGGCGAAAATAGAGGGTTTTCTCCCTTTTCGTACGGATCGCGTGCAGGCACGGGCATTGGCTGTGGCTGCCGGGTCCTTTTGTTCTTTTCCTTTTTAACTTCTCAGCAAGACCATGAAAAAGATTGCCGCTGTTGCACTCCTCGCTTTGGGTGCCGCTCTGGTTGGATGCAGCAAAAACGAAACTCCTGCGCCGTCGGCTGCGCCCGCTCCGGCTCCGGCTGCGATCACCAAGATCGTCGTGGGTCTGGACGACAACTTCCCGCCCATGGGTTTCCGTGACGAGAAGAACGAGCTGGTGGGTTTTGACATCGACATGGCCCGCGAAGCCGCCAAGCGCATGGGCGTCGAGGCAGAGTTCAAGCCGATTGACTGGAGCGCCAAGGAGGCGGAGCTGTCCGGCAAGCGCGTGGATGCGCTGTGGAATGGCCTGACCATCACGGACGAACGCAAGGAGAAGATCGGCTTCACCTCGCCGTACATGGAGAACCACCAGATCATCGTCGTGGCCGCCAAGTCCGCGATCAACAACAAGGCCGACATGTCCGGCAAGGTGGTGGGTGCGCAGGAAGGCTCTTCCGCCGTGGACGCGGTGAAGAAGGAAGACGCGGTGTTCAAGTCGTTCAAGGAATTCAAGACCTTTGGCGACAACGTGACCGCGCTGATGGACCTGTCGGCTGGCCGCCTCGAAGCCGTGGTGGTGGACGAAGTGGTGGGCCGCTACTACGTGGCCAAGAAGCCTGAAGAGTACCGCGTGCTCGAAGAAAACTTCGGCACCGAAGACTACGGCGTGGGCGTGCGCAAGGACGACACCGAGCTGCTGGAAAAGCTGAACAAGGCCATGGGCGACATGAAGGCCGACGGCACTTCCGCGCAGATCGCCACCAAGTGGTTCGGCAAGGACATCATCAAGTAATCAGCTTCGTCTGAGCTTTCTTCGTGACACCGCAGTGCGTTCTGCGCTGCGGTGTTCTTGCGTAAAGCGGTGCGGTTGGCGCACTGCATGTGCTGCGGGCGCAGGCCCGTCGCGCACAAGGCTCTGAAGCTTCTGGTATGGACTACGTTCTCTCCCTTCTCGGGCCGCTTGCACAGGGTGCCACCGTCACTCTGAAATTGTTCGCGATCACGCTGCTGCTCGCAGTTCCATTGGGACTGGTGCTGGCACTGGCCCGCGTGTCGCATTTCAAGCCGTTGTCGACCATGGTCAACGGCTACATCTGGCTCATGCGCGGAACGCCGCTCATGCTGCAGATGTTGTTCATCTATTTCGCGCTGCCGTTTGTTCCGGTGATCGGCGTGCGCCTGCCTGACTTTCCCGCTGCCGTCGTCGCCTTCGCGCTGAACTACGCAGCCTATTTCGCGGAAATCTTCCGCGCCGGCATTCTTTCTGTCGATCGCGGCCAGTACGAGGCCGCCAAGGTGCTGGGCATGAGCTATCCGCAGACCATGCGCCGCATCGTGCTGCCGCAGATGGTGCGCAGCATCCTGCCGCCCATGAGCAACGAGACGATCACGCTGGTCAAGGACACCTCGCTGATCTACGTGCTCGCGCTCAATGACCTGCTGCGCGCCGCGCGCGGCTTCGTGCAGCGCGACTTCACGACCACGCCGTTCATCGTGGCCGCCGCCTTCTATCTGATCATGACGCTGGTGCTCACCTGGGCTTTCCAGCGCCTGGAAAAACGCTATGCCAAATTCGATGAGTGACGCGAACCTGCAGCCGACGATGATCGATGCGCGCGACATCAAGAAGGCATTCGGCGCCACGCAGGTGCTGCGCGGCGTGTCGTTGACCATCTCGCGCGGCGAGGTGGTGGCGGTGATCGGCCCCTCGGGCTCGGGCAAGAGCACGTTCTTGCGCTGCCTGAATCACCTCGAGACCATCGACAGCGGCAGCGTGGCGGTCGAAGGCGCGACGCTGGCGTCCACCGATGCGGCGGGCAAATGCACCTACGCGCCCGAGGCCGAGGTGCGCCGCATCTGCAGCAAGATGGGCATGGTGTTCCAGCACTTCAATCTGTTCCCGCATCTGACGGTGCTCGAGAACATCATCGAAGCGCCGATGATCGTGCAGAAACTCTCGCGCGACGAGGCGATCACGCGCGCGGAAAAGCTGCTCGCCAAGGTGGGCCTCTCGGCCAAGCGCGACAACTATCCGTCGCGCCTGTCGGGCGGTCAGAAGCAGCGCGTGGCGATCGCCCGTGCGCTTGCGATGGAGCCGGACATCATGCTGTTCGACGAGCCGACTTCGGCGCTCGACCCCGAGCTGACCGGCGAGGTGCTCAAGACCATGCGCGAGCTGGCCGACGAGCGCATGACCATGCTGGTGGTCACACACGAAATGGGCTTTGCGCGCGAGGTGGCCAACACCGTGGTGTTCATGGATCAGGGCGAACTCATCGAGGCGCGCCCGGCGCAGGAGTTCTTCGCCGATCCGCGCCACGAACGCGCCAAGGCCTTTCTCAATCACATGCTCTGATGCCGCAAGGCGGAACATGAAACAAAAAACGCAGCCCTTGGGCTGCGTTTTTTGTTTCCGAGCTCAAAGCGGCCCTGGCACCCGTCCCGACTGAATGATGACGGGAGGATGCTCCGACGGGTCCCGCACCTCCTCGAGCATGTCCCCGCGCCGAAGCGGCTCGGCGGGCTGGCTCAGCAGCTCGCGCACGAAGTTGGGCTGCGCAAGCAGCGCCAGGTGCATTGCGCCGTTGTAGAGCTGCAGCGACGGAATGCCGCGCTCGGCGATGCGGCGATCCACTTCTTCACTGCCAAGCAGCGCGGGATCGGTCTGCATCGACGCCATGGCCATGCACCACAGCGTGCCGTAGAGCGGCACATACTGAAGGTAGGGCCGGAATACCGGGAAGACTTGCTTGACCGATGCGGCGATGCGCATCAGGCTTTGGGGAAGGTGGATCGGGGAGCCCAGATGCAGCGAGACCACTCCGTGCGGAGCGAGCGCGCGGCGGCAGCTCTCGTAGAACTCCACCGTGTACAGATCGGTGGCCGGGCCAAAGGGGTCCGTGAGGTCCAGCACGATCTGGTCAAAGCGTTCATCGGTCTGACCAAGAAAGCGGCGTGCATCGCCAATGCGGATTTCAAGGCGCGGATCGTCGAGGGCGCCGCGATGGATGCTGGGGAGCCATTCACGCGCCACGTCGATGACCCGCGCGTCGAGCTCCGCGAGCACCACGCGTTCGATCTGGGGCAGCTTGAGCAGTTCTTCGACCGCGCCGCCATCTCCGCCGCCCACCACCAGCGCGCGCCGCACCCCGGGGTGCGCGATGGCCGGCAGGTGGACCATCGGCTCGTGGTAGAAAAATTCATCGCGCTCCGAGGTCATGAAGCAGTCGTCGATGCGCATGACGCGTCCGAACTGCGCGTTTTCGAACACCTCGATCTGCTGCCACTCGGACTGCACGCTCACCAGCAGGCGACTGTTCTTCAGGTAGAAGCCGAAATCGGGAGTGAGCCGCTCGGCCGCGTACGAAGGTGCCGCGGCCTGCGGGGTGATCATCACGCCCATGTCAGGCCCGCTCGACGGTGTGCAGATGCGGGTCGTTCGGATTGAACGCGGCCATCAGGTCGTCGAACAGTTTCTGCGCCTTGGGGCGGTTGTTGCTGGTGTAGTTGCACACATAGACGTCGAGCGTGACGTAACCCGATTCGGGCCAGGTGTGGATGGACAGATGCGATTCGGCCAGAACGACGACGCCGGTGACTCCGCCGCCTTCGCCAAAGCTGTGGAACAGGCTGCCGACGGCGGTCAGTCCGGCGCTGGCCACTTTCTCCTTGCAGAAAGACTCCAGATATCCGGCGTCCAGCATCAGACGGCTGTCACACAGACAGCCGTAGAGATCGCCAATCAGATGCAGGCCGGTGGCCGAGCGTGCAACGGAGGAGGTCTTGATGGGGATGGCGTTCTGGACGTGGTTCTTCATTGAGCTGGAGCCCTTTCGTTGAGAAGTGATGATGAAAAAAGGCGTTCTCGACTCCCTGATGGAGCCGAGGGCGGGTATGGGGTTGCGCAAACCTTGCCCGTGAGCGTGTATGGGCGCTGGAGGGCTGCGCCGCGCGGTGCGCGAGCTCCATGTCATTGACAGGCCGCAAGCGTCGCCTGTCTTTGCCAACAATACCCAAGTATAGTCAAGCACTGTTTTCGCAACAGTGGGTTCAACATACGATGGATATGGGAAACGGGTTTCCCCCTATGATGTAGGGTTGCTCCTTCTTGTTGGAAGGCTGCAGCCGATTGTTTTTATCCATGCTTGAAACCGCCCCCACTGTCTCTGATCCGCTCGTCGAGTTGCGCAATGTCCACTTCGGATACGGCGAGCGCGCGATCCTGCGCGACGTCAGCCTGAGCGTGCCGCGCGGCAAGGTGACCGCGCTGATGGGCGCGTCCGGCGGCGGCAAGACGACCGTTCTGCGCCTGATCGGCGGGCAGCATGTCGCTCAGGGCGGCGAGGTGCTGTTTGACGGCAAGAATGTCGGCGCCATGGACATGAAGGCGCTGTACGCCGCGCGTCGCCGCATGGGGATGCTGTTCCAGTTCGGTGCGCTGTTCACCGACATGAGCGTCTACGAGAACGTGGCGTTTCCGCTGCGCGAGCACACCGACCTGTCCGAAGAGCTGATCCGCGACATCGTGCTCATGAAGCTCAACGCCGTCGGCCTGCGCGGCGCGCGTGACCTCATGCCGAGCCAGATCTCCGGCGGCATGGCGCGGCGCGTGGCGCTGGCGCGGGCGATCGCGCTGGATCCCGAACTCATCATGTATGACGAGCCTTTCGCGGGGCTCGATCCGATCTCTCTGGGCACGTCGGCACAGCTGATCCGTCAGCTCAACGACTCCATGGGACTGACCACGATCATCGTGTCGCACGATCTGGAAGAGACGTTCCGTCTGGCCGACCACGTGATCATTCTCGGCCCCGGCACGATTGCCGCTCAGGGCTCGCCCGAAGAGGTGCGCAAGAGCACCGATCCGCTGGTGCACCAGTTCGTCCATGCACTGCCCACGGGGCCTGTGCCGTTTCACTATCCCGGCCCGAGCGTGGCGCAGGATTTCGGTCCGGTGGGCATGGCGTCGGGAGACAAATCATGAGCTGGTGGCGACCATCCGACGTGGGTTTCGCGGTGCGCGGCAAACTGGCCGACATCGGTCAGGGCGCCAAGCTGTTCTGGCGCATGCTCCAGCTCGGCGGCGAGGCGTTCAAGCGCCCCGGCCTGGTGCGCGACCAGGTGCACTTCCTCGGCAACTATTCGCTGTCGATCATCGCGATGTCGGGGCTGTTCGTCGGCTTCGTGCTGGCGCTGCAGGGCTACAACATCCTGCAGCTCTATGGCTCGACCAATGCGCTGGGTCTGGTCGTCACATTGGGTCTGGTGCGAGAGCTTGGCCCCGTTGTGACGGCGCTGCTGTTCGCGGGCCGCGCGGGCACCTCGCTCACGGCCGAAATCGGTCTGATGCGTGCGGGCGAGCAGCTCTCGGCGATGGAGATGATGGCCGTCGATCCGGTGCGCCGCATTCTGGTGCCGCGCTTTTGGGGCGGAGTGATCGCGATGCCGCTGCTGGCGGCGGTGTTCAATGCCGTTGGGGTGATCGGCGGCTGGATGGTCGGTGTGCTCATGCTCGGCGTCGATTCCGGTGCCTTCTGGGGGGCCATGCAGAGCAGCGTCGATGTCTGGAAGGACGTGGGCAACGGCGTGGTCAAGAGTTTTGTCTTCGGCGTGGCCGTGACCTTTGTGGCGGTGCTGCAGGGTTATGTGGCCAAGCCTACGCCCGAAGGCGTTTCGCGTGCGACGACGCGCACCGTGGTGATCGCGTCGCTGTCAGTGTTGGGGCTGGACTTCCTGCTCACGGCGCTGATGTTCAGCATTTGATCAATCGAATTTGGAAGCGAAGAGACCGGTATCTCGGGATCTGGAGAAAGTAGCAAACCATGCAGCAATCCAAAAATGACGTCTGGGTCGGCCTGTTCGTGCTTCTGGGCGCGGCCGCACTCGTGTTTCTTGCACTGCAGTCGGCCAATCTGCTGAGCCTGAACTGGAAGTCGGGCTATGCGGTGACGGCACGCTTTGACAACATCGGCGGCTTGAAGCCCCAGGCGGCGGTGCGCAGCGCCGGGGTCGTGGTCGGTCGCGTCAAGACGATCGCGTTCAACGACGAGACTTTCCAGGCCAACGTGCATCTGGAGCTCGAAAAGCAGTACAAATTTCCCAAGGACAGCTCGCTCAAGATCCTCACGAGCGGCCTGCTCGGCGATCAGTACATCGGAATCGAGGCGGGCGCCGACAGCGACAATCTGGCGGAGGGTGACACAATCACCGCTACGCAGTCCGCGGTCGTCCTCGAAAATCTCATTGGCCAATTTCTCTACAGCAAAGCCGAAGACGGCGGCAGTTCGAGCGGATCTGGCAGTAAAAAATGACAAAGCAAAAAACCACATACTCCAAACTCATCCTGCGCGGCAGTTCTGCGGCGCTGGGACTTGCTTTGCTGGCCGGATGCGCGAGTTCTTCCCGTGTCTCTCAGCAGGCGCATCCTGACGATCCCTACGAATCGTTCAACCGCAGCATCTATTCGTTCAACGACGGAGTCGATCGCGCGGTCCTGAAGCCCGTCGCGACCGCCTATCAGGAAGTGACTCCCAAGCCGGTGCGCACCGGCGTGACGAACTTTTTCGCCAATCTGGGGGATGCCTGGTCATTTGTGAACAATCTGCTTCAGGGACGGGGCTCGGACGCGCTCGACAGCATGGTGCGCTTCAACGTGAACACCGTGTTCGGTCTGGGCGGCCTGCTCGACATCGCGAGCGAGATGCGCATCCAGCGTCACAAGCAGGACTTTGGCCTGACGCTTGGAAGCTGGGGCGTGAAGACCGGACCGTATCTGGTTCTGCCGTTCCTTGGCCCCTCGACCATCCGGGACACCGTGGCCCTGCCCGTGGACTGGAAGGGCAACCTGATCGGTCAGATCGACGACATTCCCGTGCGCAATTCGCTCACCGGCATTGGCCTCGTCGACAAACGTGCCTCGCTTCTGAATGCGGGCGACGTGCTCGATGCCGCCGCGCTCGATCCGTATTCGTTCACGCGTGACGTCTATCTGCAGGTGCGCAGCCAGCGCATCGTTCCTCGCAAGGGACAGGTGGAAGACGAAGACGCAGGCAAGCTGCCCGAGGACTACTGAGTTTCCGCCTGCGGTGATCTTTGGCGATTGCGCCACAGGTTGCAATTGCTTTCAACCCGGTACCTCCGGGACGCAACAAACCCGGGCACCGTGTTGAAAATGGGCACGCATGCCGTCAAGCACATACATTCAAGTCTGTATGTGAACTAACAAGGATTTCCAAGATGTTGAATCGACGCCTTTTTTCGCAATCCGCTGCTGCCGTGGCATCCCTGATGCTGCTGTCCGTTCCCGTGGCCGCTCTGGCCAGCGAGGAAACACCGGATGCCATGATCAAGCGCCTGTCCAACGAGGTGCTGGAGACCATCCGCAGCGATTCGTCCATCAAGTCGGGTGACGTGGACAAGATCATGGTGCTGGTGGATCGCCTGCTGATGCCGCACGTGAATTTCCGCCGCATGACGGCCGCCGCCGTCGGCCCGGGCTGGCGCAAGGCGACGCCCGAGCAGCAAAAGCGCCTGCAGGACGAGTTCAAGGTGCTGCTGGTGCGCACTTACTCCGGCGCGCTGAGCCAGGTGACCAACCAGACCGTGGAGGTCAAGCCGCTGCGTGCAGCCGCCGGCGACAAGGATGTGCTGGTGAAGACCGAGGTGCGCGGCAAGGGTGATCCGGTGCAGGTCGACTACCGACTGGAAAAGGACGGTGCGAGCTGGAAGATCTACAACCTGAACGTCCTGGGCGTCTGGATCGTCGACACTTACCGCACGCAGTTCGGCCAGGAGGTCAATGCCAAGGGCATCGACGGTCTGATCGAGTCGCTCGTGGCCCGCAACAAGGCCAATGCCGCCGGCAACGGCAAGTAATCCAGCCCGAAGGTACACGCCATGAACGCATCCGCCGCCGCTCCCAGCATGCTGGTGCTTCCGCCCGAGCTCACGCACGCGCAGGCCACTGCCAGCCTGCGCATGCTGATGCAGGCCATGAAGGCGCACAAGGAACAGCACCTGGTCGTTGATGCCGGAGCGCTCAAGGTGTTCGATTCGTCGGCGCTCGCCGTCCTGCTCGAATGTCGCCGCACGGCGCTGGAGTTCGGCAAGACCTTCGCCATCAAGGCCTTGCCCGCGTCGTTGGGCAGTCTGGCCGGTCTGTACGGCGTGCAGGAACTGCTCTCGGCGGAATGACCCGAGATTGAGGGGAGGGCGAACGCGCCCCTCAAAACCCTCTCCTGTCGCTGCGGGCCTTCCCGTTCTAGAATGGAAGGCTTCATGCCAGCCGTATCATTTCAGTCTGTCTCCAAGACCTTCAACACCCCCAAGGGGCCTTTTCAGGCGCTGAACAACGTCAGCCTCGACATTGGCGAGGGCGAGTTCTTCGGCCTGCTCGGCCCCAATGGCGCGGGCAAGACCACGCTGATCAGCATCCTCGCCGGTCTGGCGCGCGCTTCGGGCGGCAGCGTCAAGGTCATGGGGCATGACGTGCAGAGCGACTACGCCGCCGCGCGCCGCAGCCTCGGCGTGGTGCCGCAGGAGCTGGTCTTCGATCCTTTCTTCACCGTGCGCGAGACGCTGCGCATCCAGTCGGGCTATTTCGGCGTCAAGAACAACGATGCCTGGATCGACGAACTGCTGGAGAGCCTTGGCCTCACCGACAAGGCGCACAGCAACATGCGCCAGCTCTCGGGCGGCATGAAGCGTCGCGTGCTGGTCGCCCAGGCGCTGGTGCACAAGCCGCCGATCATCGTGCTCGACGAGCCGACCGCAGGCGTGGACGTGGAGCTGCGCCAGACGCTCTGGCACTTCATCGCGCGTCTGAACCGCGAGGGCCACACCGTTCTTCTGACCACCCACTATCTCGAAGAAGCCGAGGCGCTGTGCAGCCGCGTGGCGATGCTCAAGCACGGCAACATCGTCAAGCTCTCGAGCATGTCCGATCTGCTCAAGTCCGCATCGGCCAACGTGCTGCAGTTCAAGACCGACAGCGTCTTGCCGGCGTCCATCGCGGCGCGTGCGCGCGTCACCGGCCGCATCGTGCAGATTCCCGCGCAGGATGCGGGTGACGTCGAGCAGCTGCTGGTCGGCCTGCGCGAAGGCGGCGTGGTGCTGGAGGATGTGGAGATCCGCCGCGCCGATCTCGAGGACGTCTTCATCCACGTGATGAACGAACAGCAAGGCGGTGCCGCATGACCGGATGGCAGACCCTGCTCAAGAAGGAAGTGCTGCGCTTCTGGAAGGTGGCTTTCCAGACCGTGGCCGCGCCGGTGCTCACGGCCGTGCTGTATCTGCTGGTCTTCGGCCATGTGCTCGAAGGCCGCGTGCTGGTCTATGACCGCATCACCTACACCGCTTTCATCATCCCCGGTCTGGTGATGATGAGCATTCTGCAGAACGCGTTCGCCAACAGCTCGTCAAGCCTGGTGCAGAGCAAGATCATGGGCTCGATGGTGTTCGTGCTGCTCACCCCGCTGTCGCACTGGGCCTGGTTCAGCGCCTATGTCGGCGCTGCCGTGCTGCGCGGGCTGCTGGTGGGGGTGGGCGTGTTCATCATCACGCTGTTCTTCGCCGTGCCGGACTTTTCGGCGCCGCTGTGGATCATCGTGTTCGCGCTGCTTGGCGCGGCCATCATGGGCACGCTGGGCGTGATCGCGGGGCTGTGGGCCGACAAGTTCGACCAGATGGCGGCGTTCCAGAACTTTCTGATCATGCCGCTGACCTTCCTCTCGGGCGTGTTCTATTCCATCCATTCGCTGCCGGAGTTCTGGCAGAAGGTCAGCCACCTGAATCCGTTCTTCTACATGATCGACGGCTTCCGCTACGGCTTCTTCGGGCAGAGCGACGTGTCGCCCTGGACCAGCCTTGCCATCGTCGGCGGCGCGTGGCTGCTCATCAGCGCGCTGGCCGTGCATCTGCTGCGCATCGGCTACAAGATCCGCAACTGAGTCCGGCCGCCCAGCCGCAACGTTCCTCCCATTCCATTCATTCGTATCCACCATGACCGCAGACCAACTCAAGGATCTCATCAGTGCCGGCCTGCCCTGCGAGCACATCACCCTCGAAGGCGATGGCCGTCATTGGTACGCCACCATCGTGTCCGGGGAGTTCGAGGGCAAGCGCCTCATCCAGCGCCACCAGCGCGTCTACGCGACGCTTGGCGACCGCATGAAGACCGATGAGGTGCACGCGCTGTCGATGAAGACCTTCACGCCGGCCGAATGGTCCGCACAGGGCGGACAAGCCTGATCGAGTCGCGACAGAGATTTGTGATTGCCTGAAGTTCAATATTCCCCCCAAGCCGTTTCAATGGACAAGCTGCTGATCCGCGGCGGCCGCCAACTGCGTGGCGAGGTGCCGGTGTCCGGCGCCAAGAACGCCGCGCTGCCCGAGCTGTGCGCCGCGCTGCTCACCGACGAGCCGGTGGTGCTGCACAACGTGCCGCATCTGCAGGATGTGGCGACCATGCTCGTGCTGATTCGCCACATGGGCGTGTCGATCGCGCGCGACGCGGCCGACGACTGCACCGTGCGGATCGCCGCGGGCGCACTGCATCTGCCCGAGGCTCCGTACGAACTGGTCAAGACCATGCGCGCCTCGGTGCTCGCGCTCGGTCCCTTGCTTGCGCGCTTTGGTCGCGCGAAGGTGTCTTTGCCTGGCGGCTGCGCGATCGGCTCGCGTCCGGTGGACCAGCACATCAAGGGCCTCAAGGCCATGGGCGCCGAGATCGTGGTCGAGCACGGCTACATGATCGCCTCGCTGCCCGAAGGGCGCACGCGCCTCAAGGGCGGGCGCATCACCACCGACATGGTCACCGTGACCGGCACCGAGAATCTGCTGATGGCCGCCACGCTGGCCGAGGGCGAGACCATTCTGGAGAACGCCGCGCAGGAACCGGAGATCGTCGATCTCGCTGAAATGCTCATCAAGATGGGCGCGAAGATCGAAGGCCACGGCACGGCGTGCATCCGCATCCGGGGCGTGGAGCGGCTGCACGGCTGCGAACATGCCGTGGTGGCCGATCGCATCGAGGCGGGCACGTTTCTCTGCGCCGTCGCGGCCACGGGCGGCGACGCGTTCGTGCGCCATGCGCGCGAGGAGCATCTCGGCGCGGTCATCGACAAGCTGCGCGATGCGGGCGTGGAAATCGAGGCGCGCCGCGACGGCATTCAGGTGACCAGCCCGGGCGCCGCCAATCTGACCGCCCAGAGCTTTCGCACGACCGAATATCCCGGTTTCCCGACCGACATGCAGGCGCAGTTCATGGCGCTGAACGTCGTGGCCCAGGGGCCATCCACGGTGGCGGAGACCATTTTTGAAAACCGCTTCATGCATGTGAGCGAGCTGCTGCGCCTCGGTGCGAAAATCCGCACCACGGATGCGCGCGAGGCCGTGATCGAAGGTCTGGGCACGAACGGCGCTACCACCGAGCACCTCTCTGGCGCGACCGTGATGGCGACGGACCTGCGCGCTTCGGCCAGTCTCGTGATCGCGGGTCTGGTGGCGAGCGGCGAGACGCTGGTCGATCGCATTTATCACCTTGATCGCGGCTACGATTGCATGGAAGGCAAACTGCGCGGCCTCGGTGCCGACGTGGAAAGAATCCAATGACGATGATTACTCTGGCTCTCTCCAAGGGCCGCATTTTTGACGAAACCATGCCTCTGCTGGCCGCTGCCGGCATCAAGGTGCTGGAAGATCCGGAGACCTCGCGCAAGCTGATTCTCCCGACCAACCAGCCCGATGTGCGCGTGGTGATGGTGCGCGCCACCGACGTGCCGACCTACGTGCAGTACGGCGGCGCCGACATCGGCGTGACCGGCAAGGACACGCTGATCGAGCATGGTGGCCAGGGCCTGTTCCGTCCGCTCGATCTGAACATCGCCAAGTGCCGCGTGAGCGTGGCCGTGCGCAATGATTTCGACTACGAGCATGCGGTCACGCAGGGCTCGCGCCTGAAGGTCGCGACCAAGTACACCCACATCGCGCGCGAATTCTTCGCGACCAAGGGCGTGCACGTGGACCTGATCAAGCTCTACGGCAGCATGGAACTCGCGCCGCTGACCGGCATGGCCGATGCCATCGTCGATCTGGTCTCCACCGGCAACACGCTCAAGGCGAACAATCTGGTGGAAGTCGAGCGCATCATGGACATCAGCTCGCATCTGGTGGTGAACCAGGCCGCGCTCAAGCTCAAGCAGGAGCCGCTGCGCCACATCATCGACGCGTTCGCATCCGCCATCCGCAAGGATTGAATCCACAATACCGCTTCGTTCGTTCGATCTTCCATAGAAAGCTGTTCGCCATGTCCTCGCAAGCCGTCCCTCTGCGTCTGTCCACCGCTTCGACCACGTTCGAAGCCGACTTCGCGGCGCGCCTGCATTGGTCGGCGGACACCGATGCCGAGATCGAGCAGCGCGTCGCCGACATCCTTGCCGACGTGCAACAGCGCGGTGACGCGGCGGTGCTGGAATACACCGCACGCTTTGACGGATTGAGCGTTCAGAGCATGTCGGCGCTGGAGCTCAAGCAGGACGAACTCAAGGCCGCCTTCGACGGCCTGAACGACGCGCAGAAGCACGCGCTCACGGCGGCGGCCAAGCGCGTGCGCACCTATCACGAGGCGCAGAAGAAGGCCAACGGCGAGAGCTGGAGCTACCGTGACGAAGACGGCACGCTGCTCGGCCAGAAGGTCACGCCGCTGGACCGCGTGGGCATCTACGTGCCGGGCGGCAAGGCGGCCTATCCGTCGAGCGTGCTGATGAACGCGATTCCTGCGCAGGTCGCGGGCGTGCAGGACATCATCATGGTCGTGCCCACGCCGCGCGGCGAAAAGAATGCGCTGGTGCTGGCCGCCGCCTATGTGGCCGGCGTGCACCGCGCCTTCACCGTCGGCGGTGCGCAGGCCGTGGCGGCGCTGGCCTACGGCACGGCGACCATCCCCAAGGTCGACAAGATCACCGGCCCCGGCAACGCCTATGTGGCGAGCGCCAAGAAGCGCGTGTTCGGCATGGTGGGCATCGACATGATCGCCGGGCCTTCCGAAATTCTCGTGCTTGCCGACGGCACGACGCCGCCCGAATGGGTGGCGATGGACCTGTTCAGCCAGGCAGAGCACGACGAACTCGCGCAATCCATCCTGCTGTGCCCCGACGCGGCTTACATCGACGCGGTGCAGCGCGAGATCGACCGCCTGCTGCCCGAGATGCCGCGCAAGGAAATCATCGCCAAGAGCCTCAATGGTCGCGGCGCGCTGATCCTCACCAAGGACATGGAAGAGGCCTGCGCGATCAGCAATCGCATCGCGCCGGAGCATCTGGAGGTCTCCAGCCGCGACCCGCACCAATGGGAGCCGCTGCTCAAGCACGCGGGCGCGATCTTCCTCGGCGCCTACACCAGCGAGAGCCTGGGCGACTACTGCGCGGGCCCGAACCATGTGCTGCCCACCAGCGGCACGGCCCGCTTCTCGTCGCCGCTGGGTGTCTACGATTTCCAGAAGCGTTCCAGCCTGATCGAGGTGAGCGAGGCAGGTGCGCAGGTGCTCGGCAAGATCGCGGCCGAACTCGCCTACGGCGAAGGCCTGCAGGGCCATGCCCGCGCTGCGGAGATGCGCCTGAAGGCGGAGTGATTCTCGGACCTGACTGCAGCAGATGCTTGCAGTTATGGTCTGACAATTGCAATAAGTTTTTCCATATGTTGCGCCAATGAGCGCAGCCCGTTTTTCCCATGGACACTGCGTCGCGAAGCGCTGAAGCTTCACCGCACAACACCAATACATGGGAATACGGCACATGAATCTCCACACACGGACAGCCATCGCGAGCCTCCTCGCTTCATGGCGGAGGCGCGATGCGCTCAGGCGCTGGCTGCTGGGCCTCGGGCTGGGTGCCAGCGTGCTGCTCGCGGGGTGCTCCATGCCGCCGACGTACACAGGCGCCGTGGCCGACGAGGCGCGCGCGCCCTCGACCTCGACCGTCCCTGCTTCTGCCTCCGCATCCGTGGCTGCGTCGCCGCAGGCCAACTCCACGCTCGGCACCCAGTGGGGCGAGGGCCGCACCTCGCGCGTGGTCCATGTGGATGCCACGCGCATCACGCCCGATCGTCCGCAGGCCATGCGCTCCATGCGCTACACCGACGAGGCCAGCATCCTCGGTGCGCTGGGGGCGAACGCGGACAGCCAGCGCAGCGTGCTGCTCGACGACGGCAAGATCGAATGGTCGGTGCTCGACGGGAATGGGCGCGCGCTGCCGATCTACTCCACGCGCGGCGGTGACGACTACCGGGTGGCCGGTCGCCAAGGCGAGCGCTATGAGCTGGTCTACGTGAACCGCAGCCAGCGCAACTACGAACTGGTGGCGACGGTCGACGGGCTCGATGTGCTCTCGGGTCAGCCGGGCAGCGTGGGCGCGGGCGGCTATCTGCTGCGCGCCGGGGAGCGGCTGCGCATCGAGGGCTTCCGCAAGAGTCGGGAGGAGGTCGCGACCTTCCGCTTTTCGACCAAGGACAACGCTTACGCGAGCAACACGCCCGCAGGCTCCCCCCGCAACATCGGCGTGATCGGCACGGCGCTGTTCGAGGTGCGGATCGCCGAGGCCAGGCCCGCACAGCCGGTGGCCCGCCCCGCACCACGGGGTGGTCCGGATGCCTTCCCGGCAGATCAGGGCCGCTACGCGCAGCCACCCCAGTACCGCTGAATGCGCTGACCGCGCAGAGCACGGGAAAAGCCGAATTCGCCGAATCCGCCGCAGGGCCGATTCGGCTTTTTTGTATCCGGATCAAATCACACGAATTTCGTGCAACACGAATTTCGTGTAAACTGGGCCCTGTGAAAAATCTCACCATCACCGTGGATGACGACGTGCTCGAATGGGCCCGCATCGAGGCTGCCCGCCGCGGCACGAGCGTGTCGCGCATGGTGGGGGACTTCATGGCCGAGATGCAGCGCCGTGAGGACGCTTACGAGCGCGCCTACCTCGCGTGGCGCACCGACGAGCGCAGCTGGCATGCCTCCACCGACGCGTCGGACGCGAGCCGCAAGGCGGTTCTGGAGCGCACGAACGCAGCGAAGGGCCCGGAAGCATGAATCCGGTGTTCGTCGATACCTCCGTGCTGATCGCCGCCGAAGACGTGGGCCGTGCCGATCTGTACGCCGCCACCTTGTCTTGGCTCGATGCGCTCTGGAAGACGCGCAGCGGCCGCACCGGCAGCCAGGCGCTGTGCGAGTTCTACGACCAGGTCACGACGGCGGCCGAGCCGCTGTCCCAGGGTGACGCGCGCGCCGCGATCCGCCGTTACCAGACCTGGAATCCCTGGAAGACCGACGCCGCCACGCTCGAGACCGCGTGGGCCGTGCAGGCGCGGCATCAATTGGCGTTCGGCGACTGCCTCGCGGTCGCCTGTGCGCAGCACAGCGGCTGCGACCAGATGCTCACGCTGCATCTGCCGCACGGCACGCAGTTCGGCGGCGTGACCATGGTGCATCCGCAGCAGGCGGCGGTTCCTCTCGACGCAGCAGCCTGAACGAACCCCGCTCTTTCCTTTTCCTTCCGCCGCAGTTTCCCTTTTTCTTTCTTCCTTTTTTACTTTCTCAACCCCTCCATTCGCCATCACGACGACGAACCAGACGAAGACTCTCATCATGACCACCTTGTCCGCATCCCAATCCAAAGCACTTGATCGCATCCGTCCCGACGTGCGCGCCATGCACGCGTACAAGGTGCAGGGTTCGGTGGGCTACCTCAAGATGGACGCGATGGAGAACCCGTTCAGCCTGCCCGCGCATCTGCAGGCCGAGCTCGGCAAGCGCCTGGGTGCGCTGGAGATCAACCGCTATCCTGGCGCCCGTCAGGACGACCTCAAGTACGCGCTCGCGAAATATGCCGATGTGCCCGAGGGCAGCGCGGTTCTGCTCGGCAATGGCTCGGACGAGATCATCAACCTGATGGCGCTGGCCTGCGCACAGCCGCACGCCGGGGGGCGCGCCAAGCTGCTCGCGCCGATGCCGGGCTTCGTGATGTACCCGATGAGCGCGCAGTTGCAGGGGCTTGATTTCGTGAACGTGTCGCTGAACGCCGACTTCGAGCTCGACGTGCCCGCGATGCTGGCCGCGATTGCCGAGCACAAGCCCGCGATCACCTATCTGGCCTATCCCAACAACCCGACCGCGACGCTGTGGAGCGAGGCGTCGGTGCAGGCCGTCATCGACGCCGTGGGCGAGCAGGGCGGCTTCGTGGTGATGGACGAGGCCTACCAGCCGTTCGCCAGCCGCAGCTGGCTCTCGCGCATGAAGGCCGAGCCCGAGCGCAACGGCCACGTGCTGCTGATGCGCACGCTCAGCAAGTTCGGCCTCGCCGGCGTGCGTCTGGGTTATCTCATCGGCCCCGAGGCCGTCGTCAGCGAGATCGACAAGGTGCGCCCGCCCTACAACGTGAGCGTGCTCAACTGCGAGGCGGCGATCTTCGCGCTCGAACATGCCGACGTGTTCGCCGCGCAGGCCCTTGAAATCCGCACGGAACGGGCCAAGCTGATTGCCGATCTGAGGGCGATTTCCGGCATCGACAAAGTGTGGGACAGCGAGGCCAACATGGTGCTGATCCGCGTTCCGGATGCCGCAAAGACCTACGATGGCATGAAGGCACGAAAAGTGCTGATCAAAAACGTTTCTACAATGCACCCATTGCTGGCCAACTGCCTGCGTCTGACGGTCGGAAATGCCTCCGACAACGCCCAGATGCTCGCGGCGCTCCAGGCTTCCCTATGACATCATCACTTGTACCCTCCACACCTGCGGTCGATGCCAATGCCGACCGCGTCGCCGAAGTCGCCCGCAACACGGCGGAAACACGCATCAAGGTGCGCGTGAACCTCGATGGCACGGGCGCGTCGCGCATCGCCACGGGCATCGGTTTTTTTGACCACATGCTCGAGCAGATCGCGCGCCACGGGCTGATCGACCTGCAGATCGACTGCGACGGCGACCTGCACATCGACGGCCACCACACGGTGGAAGACGTGGGCATCACCATCGGCCAGGCGTTCGCGCGCGCGGTGGGCGACAAGAAGGGCATCCGCCGCTACGGCCATGCCTACGTGCCGCTCGACGAGGCGCTGTCGCGCGTGGTGGTGGACTTCTCGGGACGTCCCGGCCTGCATCTGCACATTCCGTTCACGGCGGGCAGCATCGGCGGCTTCGACACGCAGCTCACCTACGAATTCTTCCAGGGCTTCGTGAACCACGCCGGCGTGACGCTGCACATCGACAACATCAAGGGCATCAACGCCCACCACCAGTGCGAAACCGTGTTCAAGGCCTTCGCCCGCGCGCTGCGCGACGCGCTGGAGCGTGATCCGCGCTCCGCTGGCATGATTCCGTCCACCAAGGGCTCCTTGTAATCCCGCCGGATGCATTCCGCCGAATCCATGGGTGCCAAGCAACTATGAGCAGTGAATCTAAAACCGTTGCGGTCGTGGACTACGGCATGGGCAACCTGCGCTCCGTCTCTCAGGCCGTGCTGGCTGCGGCGGACGGCAGCGGCTGGACCGTCGTCGTCACCTCCGACCCCGAGCAGGTACGCGCCGCCGAGCGCGTGGTGCTGCCGGGGCAGGGCGCCATGCGCGACTGCATGCGCGAGCTGCGCGAATCGGGCATGCAGGAAAGCGTGCTGGAAGCCGCAGCGAACAAGCCGCTCTTCGGCGTGTGCGTCGGCATGCAGATGCTGCTGGACCACAGCACCGAGGGCGACACGCCGGGCCTCGGCATAATCCCCGGAAAAGTGGTCAAGTTTGATCTCGAAGGCCGCACGCAGGCCGACGGCAGCCGTTTCAAGGTCCCGCAGATGGGCTGGAACCGCGTGCGCCAGGTGCCGCATGGCGGTGCCGTTCACCCGCTGTGGCGCGGCATTCCGGACGACAGCTTCTACTATTTCGTGCACAGCTTCTACGCCAGGCCCGACAGCGCCGACCATGTCGCCGGCGAGGCGGACTACGGTGGGTACTTTGCATCGGCCATCGCACGCGATAATATTTTTGCTACGCAATTCCATCCGGAGAAAAGCTCCGAACATGGACTGGCGTTGTTCCGCAACTTCCTTCACTGGAAGCCCTGATTCATCCACCTTGGTTGGGCCGACCTTCCATTTTTTGATTCGCCCCTCTCCCGTTTACGATCATGCTGCTCATTCCCGCCATCGACCTCAAGGACGGTCACTGCGTGCGCCTCAAGCAAGGCGACATGGACCAATCCACGATTTTTGGTGAAGACCCCGCCGCCATCGCGCGCCGCTGGGCAGACGCCGGTGCACGCCGTCTGCATCTGGTGGACCTGAACGGAGCCTTCGCCGGCCAGCCCAAGAACATGGGCGCCATCAAGGCCATCCTCAAGGAAGTCGGCAAGGAGATCCCGGTGCAGCTCGGCGGCGGCATCCGCGATCTGGACACCATCGAGACCTTCATCGACGCCGGCATGCGCTACATCATCATCGGCACGGCCGCAGTGAAGAACCCAGGTTTCCTCAAGGACGCCTGCAGCGCCTTCGGCGGTCACATCATCGTCGGCCTCGACGCCAAGGACGGCAAGGTCGCGACCGACGGCTGGAGCAAGCTCACCGGCCACGAGGTCGTCGATCTCGCCAGGAAGTACCAAGACTGGGGCGTCGAGTCCATCATCTACACCGACATCGGCCGCGACGGCATGCTCTCGGGCATCAACATCGACGCCACCGTGAAGCTCGCGCAGGCGCTGTCCATCCCGGTGATCGCCTCGGGCGGTCTGGCCGGCATGGCCGACATCGAGCAGCTCTGCGCAGTTGAGCACGAAGGCGTCGAAGCCGTGATCTGCGGTCGCGCCATCTACAGCGGCGATCTCGATTTTGCGGCCGCCCAGGACCGCGCCGACGAGCTGTCCGCCTGATGATCCTCGTGACCGGCGGAGCCGGATTCATCGGCTCGCACACCTGCGCCGCGCTGTCCGAGCAGGGACTGCCCTATGTCGTGCTCGACAACTTCTGCAACAGCAAGCCCTCGGTGCTCGAGCGACTTGCGCGCATCACCGGCCAGCGGCTCACCCTCATCGAAGGCGACGTGCGTGATGGCGCTCTGGTCTCGCGCGTGCTGCGCGAGCATGGCATCACTGCCGTGATCCACTTCGCGGGCCTCAAGGCCGTGGGTGAGTCGGTGGCCGATCCGCTCAAGTACTACGACACCAACGTGGCGGGCACCGTCACGCTGCTCTCCGCGATGCGCGCGGCGGGCGTGCGCACCATGGTGTTCTCGTCCTCGGCCACGGTCTACGGCGATCCCGTCGGCTCACCGATCCGCGAGGACGCGGCGCTGCAACCGACCAATCCCTACGGCCACAGCAAGCTCATGGCCGAGCAGCTCATGGCCGATCTCGACCGCTCGGAGCCCGGTCAATGGCGACTGGCGCGCCTGCGCTATTTCAACCCGGTGGGCGCGCACGCAAGCGGCCTCATCGGCGAAGACCCCCAGGACGTGCCGAACAACCTCATGCCCTACGTCGCGCAGGTGGCGGCGGGCACGCGCAAGGAGCTCAGCGTCTTCGGCGGCGACTACGCCACGGCTGACGGCACCGGCGTGCGCGACTACATCCATGTGAGCGATCTGGCCGAGGGCCACGTCGCGGCGCTGCGCTATCTGCAGGACCATGCGGGCCTGCTGACGGTGAACCTCGGCACGGGCGAGCCCGTGTCGGTGCTGCAGATGGTCAAGGCCTTCGAGCGCGCCAGTGGCGTGCCGGTGCCGTATCGCATCGTCGATCGTCGTCCCGGCGACGTGGCCGCCTACTGGGCCGATCCCGACACCGCCGCGCGCCTGCTTGGCTGGAAGACCAGCCGCAACGTCGATCAGATGTGCGCCGACGTCTGGCGCTGGCAGAACGGCGAAGCGCGCCGCCTGTGATGAGCGAGTCCGCAGCCGCCTCGGAAGCCATCCGGCACGAGACCTTCAACGGCCAGCCCGTCGTGCGCCTGTCGCTTGCCAATGGCGACACCTCCGTGGTCGCGCTGCATGGCGCGCAGGTCATCTCGTGGAGCACCGCAGCGCAGGGCGAGCACTTCTTTCTCAGCCCGCGCGCGGTCTGGGACGGCCAGGCCGCCGTGCGCGGGGGCGTGCCGATCTGTTTTCCGCAATTCAACCAGCGCGGTCCGCTCGTCAAGCACGGCTTTGCGCGCAATCTGCCGTGGGCTCTCGAATCCGCCCATCGAAATGAGAGCGGCGACCATGCGCAGGCCATCTTTCTGCTGAAGGATGACGAGCGCACGCGCGCCTGGTGGCCGCATGGCTTCGAGGCACGCCTCATCGTGCAACTGGCCAAGGGCAGCCTGCGCATGACGCTCGATCTGCACAACACCGGCAGCGATGCCTTGAGCTTCACCGGCGCACTGCACAGCTATTTGCGGGTGAACGACGTCGCGCAGCTCAGCCTGGAAGGCCTCGATGGTCTGGCGCGCTGGGACGCGGTGCGTGACCTGCGCAACGTGCAGCAGGGCGCGATCCGCTTCGATGGTGAGTACGACAGCGTGTTCGCATCGACCGATCGCCCCATGGTTCTGCGGGACCTTTCGGGTGGCGCATCGCTCATCATCGAGAACAGCGCGAGCTGGGGCAACGTCGTCGTCTGGAACCCCGGCGCCAAGCTCTGCGCGCAGCTCAAGGACATGCCCGAAGACGGCTATCGCACCATGCTCTGCGTGGAGGCCGCCTGCGTCGACGAGCCCGTGACACTGCCGCCGGGAGCGCGCTGGAGCGGTCGGCAGCGGCTCTCGGAGCGTTGAATCCGCGCCATGCCCCCGAGGGCGGGAATCTGTTGGAATACCGTCTGGTATAGCGTCTGGTTTTTGAAAATTTGTCAGTCTGATTCGGAGAACTCACCGTGCTTGCAAAACGCATCATTCCCTGCCTCGACGTCACCGGCGGCCGCGTCGTCAAAGGCGTGAACTTTGTGGAACTGCGCGACGCAGGCGACCCGGTGGAAATCGCCGCTCGCTACAACGCGCAAGGCGCCGATGAACTCACTTTCCTCGACATCACCGCCACCAGCGATGGCCGCGACCTGATTCTGCCGATCATCGAAGCCGTCGCCAGCCAGGTCTTCATTCCCCTCACCGTGGGCGGCGGCGTGCGCACCGTGGCCGACGTGCGCCGCCTGCTCAACGCGGGCGCGGACAAGACCAGCTTCAACTCCGCCGCCATCGCCGACCCGAGCGTGATCAACGCCGCCAGCGACAAGTACGGCGCGCAATGCATCGTCGTCGCCATCGACGCCAAGCGCCGCCAGGGCCAGGATGCGATCGAGCGCGGCGAGGGCTGGGACGTCTACAGCCACGGCGGCCGCAAGAACACCGGCCTCGACGCCGTCCAATGGGCCGCCGAAATGGCCCAGCGCGGCGCGGGCGAGATTCTGCTCACCAGCATGGACCGTGACGGCACCAAGTCCGGCTTCGACCTGGCCCTCACCCGAGCCGTGTCCGACACGGTGAGCGTGCCGGTGATCGCATCCGGCGGCGTGGGCAACATCGACCATCTGGCCGACGGCGTGCAGCAGGGCGGCGCGGACGCCGTGCTCGCCGCGAGCATCTTCCACTTCGGCGAATACACCGTCCAGCAGGCCAAGGAACGCATGCGGGAGCGGGGGATTCCGGTGAGGTTGTAACCGGCAATTCGGTCGCTTCGCGCGGCATCCTCGGTCCGGCTGAAACATTTCAGAAAAGCCCACCGATGCTCATTGGGGCATCGGTGGGCTTTTTCTTTGCCTGCTCGAATGGGCGCAAGTCCAAACGTCTCGGCGCAACCACACACTGAACTGTTTGCGTACGGTTTCTATTGTCACGTATGTTAACAATAATTAACATCAAGTGATACAAGGTGTAAATAGGGTTAATAATATCTGATCTATCGAGTCAAAACTGATGATTTTCAGATCCCTTGTGATGACAAGCCGGTTCGAGCAGATCCATGAGGAGCGAACTCGTTTCTCGTCATTGCGGCTTTTGCGCGTCCTGTGGGCGGTCTGATCGCAGGCCCCGGGCTCGATTGAAAGAGCAATCGCATCCATAAAACCTGCGTGAAGCCAATCCGGCTTTTTGCGCAACAGCACCGATACATCCGACGGGCGTGCCCCATGCATGGCCGCGTCCGTGAGGACGGTGAGATTACTGGAGTACAGGCAAATGATGGGTGGCAACACCGGGCGATGGTTGCGCGCAGGCGGGCATCGCGCTTTGACTATGGCGCTTGCGCTGTTGGTGGCAGGCGCTTCGTGGGCGGAGGGTACGCGGTCGTTGCATCCTGCGGGTGCGAGCGATACGACTACGGGGCGTGCCGTGATGAGTCTCGCCAACAGCTCATATTTGCCGGATTCCGTGGTCAGCCAGCGGCAGTTTCTCTACGTGTACGCGCAAAAGAATGAATACATCCTTTTGGGATCGAGAAACCGTACCGCCAACAACGCCGGGCAGATTTATCTTTTCAGTCCGCAGAGTTTTGGTGCTAAGGGCAGTGAGACTGCGCCAGCGACTGGCTCCGCTGCGTACATATGCAATGGCGCCGGCACCAGCCCCAACATTGATGGGCTGATTGTGTCCAGGGCTGCAGAGCTGGCAGGCCCGTTGAGTGCCGACAAATCACAGAATGGCGGCAACGCAAATCGCTACCTGCCCTGTGCATATCAGGCGCCAGCCACCGGCATCTATGGTGTGCTGTTCAGCGGTGGGACTGGCAACGGCGACAATACGGGTAGTCTGGATACTCCGCCCGTGGCACAGAACGTGGTGTCAGCTTGGGATATCACGGTGCGCAACAGTGACCCCAAGTCACTGGTCGACATTGATGGTCGAGTGTTCACGTATGCATGGACTGTGGATACCGGTGGCAACAACTCCAATTCGGACATGAGCAATCGCGCACGACGCATTGCAACGAGCGTGTACTACGTGTCTTCGGATGGATATCGCTACAAACAGGAACTCAGGGGAGTCGATCCGTACCGCGCGGCGTTCTATGCCAACAGCAAAGGTTTTCTGGATACCAATGGATCGCCGTTGTATCGTGACTTCCGTGGAAATGGAACTTCGGTGCAAAACGGTGCCTCCGGCAATGCAGGCATCAAGGCACAGGCGCCAGAGTATCCTATTTTCTTCAGCGACATCTCTCCCGGCGGAGCCAATGCCGCTGAGGTGAACCGTGTGCTGACTGCGCTCTCGCTGCCGCTGACACCTTCGTCTCCGGAACTGAGCAGCCCCCAATTTCTGGGAAACGTCGGAGGCAATCAATCCACGGTATCCGTTGGGGGGCTGTTCACCTTTGATGTGGTGAATACCCAGACCTATCAGATCGTCATCAGCCGAAATGGCACCGACTTCGATCCGGCCAACGTGTTGAACCGGGTGCTGACCGGGTTGGCCAGCACGGGGACGCACACCGTGCTGTGGGATGGCAAGGACAACAATGGAAACGCCTTTCCCGCCGGTACCTACAAATACGAAATTGTGGGCCGCAACGGCGAGATCCACTTTCCGATGGTGGACATCGAAGGCAACGTGAATGGCGGACCGACGTTGACCAAACTCAATGGAGCGAATGCAGGTGACACCACTGTGTACTTCGACGACCGTGGCTACCGCACGGCCAGCGGTGTGCTCATCGGTGAACTCAACGGAAAACTCTGCGGCAGCGGAAGCTCCGCACCCGTCCCAGCACCTGCGACCTACTCGCTGGTGGGGGTGGACTCAGCAGCCGCTACCGGCAGCGGCACAAGTGCCAAGTACTATAGAAACTGGTCGGGATCGTCCAACTCGAATAACGATTGCAGCGGCAACACTCAATATTTTGGTGACGGCAAGGCGCTTGACCTTTGGGCGCTGGAAAAGTCTCAAGTCTACAAGCCTGAAGTAGTGGTGGTTCCTGCTTCCACCACAGTGGACGTGGGCGCGCAGGCCACCATGACCGGCGTGGTTCAATCCGGCGGCACCGCGTATGGCAGCTTTGTGTTCAGCAACGCGAGCACGGTCACAGCCACAGGCGTGACCTACGCTGTGACCTTGGGCAACTCTTCGGTGCCCGCCACGTGCCCGAGCGCGGTGAATTTCACGGTGCGTCCTGCGGGCGTGACGGCGACCTATTCGCAGGGCGCTTGTGCCATCACCTTCACTGGGATGCCGACGACGCTGACCGCCGCACAGACGCTGTCTTTCGCGTTCAACTATGTTGTTCTTCCAACCAACCCGGGCGCCATTCCGCTTACGGCGAAGATCGTTGCCACCAACGAATCTGCAGGCATGCCCATGCCGAATGTGGCCACCGCGCAGACAGTGGTTGCCAAGCCGATCGTTGCTGTGAGCAAGACGGGCACGGGCAGTGCCGGAGTGCAGGTGGCGATCGGTGACACCATCACCTACGTCATCACGGCGAACGTGAGCGGTGCGCCGCTGACGGCAGCGCTGAATTTGAGCGACACGCTTGGAGCCGGGCTGACGTTCGGGCAGATCGTCAGCAACAGTCCAGCGCTGAATTGCTCGGGTGCGCTCAATTGCACGTTGCCGGCAGGCACGGCGGAGGGCGCGTACTCGGTCACCTACACGGCCACAGTGAATGCTGCTGCCAAGGTGGGTGTGAACAACAGCGTCGTGGCAACGGGCGGTGGAGGTGATCTGCCGCCTTCCTGTACGTCGTGCAGCGTCACGCATTCCCTCAAGCCACGGTTGACCGTGGCGAAGAATCTCGTGAGCCGTGTGCTTGAAAGTGATCAGTTCACGGTAGCCATCAGTGGCGGTCCCAGCCGCAGCACATCGACGGGAGAAAACAGCGTTGCCACGACGGCGTTCACTGCGGCTGCCGGAATGAGCTACACGCTGAACGAAGTGCCTGCGGGCAATCCGGTCGCCAATATCGCTCGCTACCAAAGCAGCTATACCTGCAGCAACACTTTTGCAGGCGGCACGCCGATGCCAGCACCGGGAACAACGGGAACCAGTGTGAACATCACGCCGCAGGCAGGTGACGACATTGTCTGCACGTTCACCAACACAGCCGTGCTGCCCAAGGTGACTGCAACCAAGACGGTTTCAGCGAATCCGCTGATCGTCGGGGCAACGGGACAGAGCTATGCAATCAGCATCGCGGTGGTTAATGGCCCGACGACGGCACCCATCACGATAGCGGACGTGCTGCCCACGGGCATCACCCTGAGCAATGAACCCACGGCCACGAACGCCACACTGTCCGGTTGCCCAAGCACCGGCAGCGATCTGGGTGCTTCATGTCAGTTGCCCGCCGGTCTATCCAACGGTACCTACGTCATCACCATTCCGGTGGCGGTGAGCAATGCTGCGGTGGCCAACGGCGCCGCCAACCAGGCCAATCTTGGCGGTGGTGGCGATCCGGCCTGTACATCGGCGAGCGCGACCGAGGCGTGCGATCCTGCGACACCGCCAGTGACGGTCCAGGACCCGATTGCCATCACGCTGAATAAGACGGTGGTCTCGTCCCCATTGCTGATCGACATTGAAAACTTCTACGAGTTGACCGTGACGCTCACTTCGGGTTCGCGCAACTCATCGGATGTTGTCGTGACCGACGTGGTGCCCACCCATATGACGTTGGGCTCGGTGCCGACAGGTTGTACCAAGGCTTTGCAGACGGTGACCTGCACGGTCACGACAGGCACCTTGACCACGGCATCGCCGACCAAGTCGTACAGAATCCCCGTCACGCCGACCAAGGATTTGATCGGACCAGCTACCAATACGGCAACCGCCAGCGGTGGTGGAGATGCCCGTTGCAATGGCACAGGCAACTGCACGTCGACCGTGACCACACCGGTGAAAAAACCGGCGCAGGTGACGTTGACCAAGACGGGCGGCGCCACGGCACTCGCGGGCTCGAGCTACCAGTACACGTTGACGCTCACCAACAGTGGCGAAGTGGATACTGGTCCGGTGTTGATCGTGAAGGAAAAACTCCCTGCAGGCGTGACGGTCAACGCGGTGTCGGCCGGCGTGAACTGCGGCACGCCATTGCCCAGTACCGCGGGGGCGGAGTTGACCTGCGAGGTTCCCGGGCCGGTGAGTGCCGACAACGGCACGGTCAGCTTCACGCTCACCACCACTATGCCGTCTACCGGTGGCCGTGTGATCAACTACGCCAGCACCAGCCCCACTGGCGCTGGAAATCCCGGTGCGGACCCCGGCGAACAATGCACTGAGGGGACCAACGTCAGTTGCGCAAGTTTTGAAACGCAAGTGAACACGCCTGCCAACGTGACGCTGCACAAAAGCGCGGCGGCTACCGTGCTCGCCGGTCAGACACTCACGTACACGCTTGGGCTGGGCAACAGCGGAGGCACCGCCATCGCCGCAGGCCAGACCGTGCATGTGAGCGAGCTTCTGCCCGTCGGCGTGAGCAATCCTGTCGCGCTTGCGGGCAATGGTCTAAGCAGCATCAATTGTGCGTTCGGCAGTTCCCCGGCAACATGCTCTGCGACCCTGAGCGCGCCATTGGCCGCAGGTGCAGCGAATGGAGCCGCCAGTTTCACGATCAGCGTGACGGTACCGACTACCTCGGGCGCGATCACGAACGCAGCATCGGTGGATCCCACTGGAGGCAGTACGCCTCCCGCTCCAGGCACTGGATGCGCGCCCGCGACGAGCTGCAGCGGCGCCACCACTACGGTGACTCCAGTCGCGGATCTGAGCATCGAAAAGACGGTCTCCGGCAATGGAAAATACTTGCCCGGTCAGCCACTGACCTACACCATCACGGTGAGCAATGCGGGCCCGAGCGATGTGGATGATGTCGTGGTGAGTGACACCGTTCCTCAAGACGTGACGGTCTCCACGTGGACCTGCACGGCCTCTGCCAACGCCAATTGCGACAGTACGCAAGCGGGCGGCGGCACTGGGGCGACGGGCACGACGAGCCCGATCAGCCTGAGCCATGTGTCGCTCAAGAACGGCGCAAGCATCGTCATCACCATTGAAGGTGATGTGGATCTCGGCGCAATCAACACCATCACCAACACCGCCACGGCGACACCGCCATCCGGCGTGAGCTGCACGACGCAGCCCTGTGCCCCATCGGACACGGTGACGAGCGAGAACTCCGGTGCACCGAATCTGTTGATCGAGAAAGCCGCAGCTCCCACCAGTTTTGCGGCGGGCGGCACGGGGCAGTACATCATCAAGGTGCACAACAGCAGCGCGGTCGGTACCAGCAGCACCACGGGCACATTCACTGTGGAAGACAGCATGCCGAGCGGCATCACGATCGGGCCGGTCGCAACGGGTCCGGACTGGAACTGCAGCGCCAGCACATCGACGAAGATCAGTTGCACCAGTGCCCCCGGCGTCGTACTGCTGCCGGGCAGCGCGGCTTCGCCGATCGTTGCCAACGTGGTGGTTGCCTCAGGGCTCACCGGCAAGGTCTCGAACACCGCAACCGTGAGCGGTGGCGGCATGGATTGCAGCGCCGCGAACGCATGCACGTCCACGGTACCCACGAACATCGATCGGCCTGTGCTGACGGTATCGAAGGTGCTCGGCTCCAAGTTCGAACTGGGCAAACCCAGCAACTATCTGATCACCGTGCTGAACAATGGTCAGACGGCCACGCTGGGCGTTGGCACCATCACCGACACAATTCCTGCGGGGCTCACCATCGGTGATCTTTCCACGCTGAACAACGGTGCGTGTACCAATGCAGGGCAGGTGGTGACCTGCTCCGTGCCGGCCAAGTTGGCAACGGGCGCATCGGTCAATTTCACGATTCCCGTCACGCCTGACGCGACGCTGCTGAATACTTCGGTGGTCAACACCGCCAAGGCCAATGGAGGCTTTGGCGACCTGACCTGTGTCGACGACGACAAGTGCGTCGGCACGACCGATGACCCGTTCAGCGCGCCCAAGCTGGAGCTGACCAAGCGGGCCAGCCCGCAGGTGTTCGCAGTGGGTCAGCAGTCCAAATATGTGCTGACCGTGAAGAACCTTGGCGATGCAGCCACGTCTGCCGACGTGGTCGTGACCGATTCGGTGCCTGCGCTGCTGACGATTGACGCTGTTCCCACACCCGATTGCAGCGTCAGCGGCCAATTGGTGACCTGCACGGTCGCTGCGCCGCTCGCTGCCACGGTGGGCGAGAAGAGCTTCGAGATTCTGGTGACGCCGAAGGCCGGCAATGCACTCAATCCGCAAGCCATCGTCAACGATGCGTATGTGCGCGGCGGCGGTGACCCGCTGTGCACGGCCAGCACCGCTGACAAGGACCTTCAGGCGCGCTGCAAGGATTCTGTGACGACGGGGGTGAATGCCCCGCAGCTCAGCATCGTCAAGACAGCCGACCCAGCGGTGTTCGATGTGGGTGTTCAGGCGAAGTACGTCTTCACGGTGAGCAATGTGGGCACGGTGGCTACATCGGGCAACATCATCGTGACCGACGTGATTCCAAGCAGCCTCGTGATTGGAACCCTGCCCACCGCGGCGCCCGTGAACTGCGTGCGCGCTGCAGCGACGAGCAATCAGGTCACCTGCACGATCACTTCGTCGATGGCAGCCAATGCACAGCCTGTCATCATCGAGATCCCAGTGACGCCCGGCATTGACGCCTGGCCGCTGGTGACGAACACGGCTTCCGTGTCCGGTGGCGGTGATCTGAGCTGCCCTGACGCGAAGAACGCGTTGTGCCAATCCGAAGTGAAGACGTCTGTGAGCGCACCATCGCTGGCATTGACCAAGCGCGCCACGGGCAACTGGATCATCGGCACCGGCAACCCCGGCTACGAGCTCGTGGTGACCAACGACGCCAGCGCGAGCGCCAGCACCGTGGGCACGATCACCGTGGCGGATGCCATGCCTGCGGGCGTGACGCCGAACCTCTCCGCCGTGAGCGCGGACTGGACCTGCACATTCGCCAACCCGATGCTGACCTGCGAAAGCACGGCAAGCTTCGTGGGTCTGGCGCCAAGCGCATCGAGCAGCATCGCCTTCCCGGTCACGCTCGACGGCGCCATCGTCAACGACGGCGACAGACTGACCAATCTGGCGGCGGTCGGTGGCGGCGGTGATCCGTACAACGGCGGCGTGCCTCCGCTTCCCGGCAGCTGCACGGCGGTGACGGATCTGCATTGCGCATCCGCGACCAGCGGCGTGAACACCCCGCCCGCGGTGACGATCACCAAGGACAACGGCAGCACGCAACTGACTGCAGGCAGCGAGACGGAATACACCGTCACCATCGTCAACACGGGCGGCCTCGATGCGACCGGCCTGTCGTGGACGGATGATGCCAACGGCATGACGGATCTGTCCATCACGCCACAGGCGAGCACTGCGCCCAATGTGGCGGGCACTTGCAATGCGTCCGGGTGCTCGGGCATCACGGTGGCCGCCAATGGCGGCGAGGTGCGCTACACGGTGCGTGCAGAGGTCATCGCGGCTGCGGGCCAGAACGCGGTGAACACGGCCAACCTGGCCGGTGCGAACTGCGTGGCCGGCACGCCAAGCACGCCTGCGGCGCAATGCTCGGCAACCGACAGCGACCCTGTCATCACCGCAGCGGACCTGACGACGACGAAGAAGCTGGTCGCCGTCAACGGCGTGAGCGTGACGGCGGGCAGCGTGCCGGTGCTCAAGACCGATGACGTGCTCACCTATGCGATCACGGTGCGCAATCTGGGCGCGACGGGCGATGTCGTGAAGCTGACGGAAACGGTTCCGCAGAACACGGTCTACGCGGGCGCTGGCGAGTCGTGGAGCAGCACGCCTGCCTGCGCGGCTGCTGGCAGCTCGTGCACCCAGAGCGTGACCATGCCTGGTGCCGCTGGAGGTGTCGCCGCCGAAAAGGTGGTGCACTTCACAGTGAAGGTGCTGTCGGTGCTGCGCCCAGCGGATGTCGTCAACACGGTGCTG
Source organism: Diaphorobacter caeni (assembly GCF_015354245.1). GTDB lineage: Bacteria > Pseudomonadota > Gammaproteobacteria > Burkholderiales > Burkholderiaceae_C > Diaphorobacter_A > Diaphorobacter_A caeni. The sequence continues at coordinate 284,785 of NZ_JADKYZ010000002.1, read as the reverse complement.
GCCGACAAGGGGGCCTGCCTGCAGTGCTCGGTGACCACGCCGATCGGCGGCGTGGACCTGCAGGTGACGCTCACGACGCCCTCCAGCGTCACGTCGGGCGAGTTCACGCAGGTGGTCGGGGTGTGCAAGAACAATGGTCCGCAAGACGGCATCAATGTGTCCTGCCACCTCAACGGCGTGCCGAGCGATGCGACGACACAGTGCGTTCCGGCGCAGTCGGTGGCGGTGCTGAAGCCCGGCGAGACGATCACCTGCACATCGACCTTCACGGGTCCGGTGGACGGCAACCCGCTGTACATCGTCTCGAGCGTGACCAATGATCGTTTCGATTCGAACCCGCTCAACGACCGTGACGAGGCGAAGCTCGAAGTGCGAAGCCCGACCACGGGCGGCGGCAATGGCGGCAACACCGGTGGCGGTACGCCGCCTGCGTTCCCGATTCCGGTGGATTCCCCCTGGGCGCAGCTGATGCTGGGGCTGGTGATCCTGCTGGCGAGCGGCCCGGCTGGCCGCCGCTTCGCAAGGCGCTGACGCCTGAGTCGACCCCTCATCGACCCGCTCTTCGAGCGGGTCGATGTGTTTGGGGATCCGAAAAAATCCATACCGTCGCATGCCGATGGCTCCAATGCCTCACAATTCGGGAATGAACTGGCTAGATCAAGTGAAATGGGATGCGCAGGGCCTCGTGCCCGTGATCGCGCAGGAGGCGTCGTCGGGCGACGTGCTGATGTTCGCGTGGATGAACCGCGAGGCGCTCGAGAAGACCGCAGAGCTGGGCCGCGCGGTGTATTTCAGCCGCTCGCGCGGCAAGCTGTGGTTCAAGGGCGAGGAGTCCGGCCATGTGCAGACGGTGCACGATATCCGCATCGATTGCGACAACGACGTGGTTCTGCTCAAGGTGACCCAGACGGGGCACGAGCCGGGCATCGCCTGTCACACGGGACGCCACAGCTGCTTTTACAGTCGCCTGCTGGATGGAGGCTGGACGCCGGTCGATCCGGTCTTGAAAGATCCCGAGTCCATCTATAAATAAAAAGCGATTGAATGAGCGACACCATGACGAGCAATGCTTCCCAAGTGCAGACAGACCTGAATTCCAACGACTCCCTGGCCCGACTGGCCGAGGTGCTGGAGAGCCGCAAGTCCGGCGATCCGGACAAAAGCTATGTGGCGCGCCTGTTCGCCAAGGGCCCGGACGCGTTCCTGAAGAAGGTGGGCGAAGAGGCGACCGAAGTCGTCATGGCGGCCAAGGACGTGGACCACGGCGCGGACAAGTCCAAGCTGGTCTATGAGGTCGCGGACCTGTGGTTCCACTCCATGGTGGCGCTGTCCTACTATGGGCTCACGCCGGCCGACGTGATCACCGAACTGGAGCGCCGCGTGGGCTTGAGCGGGCTCGAGGAAAAGGCCGCCCGCAAGGCGGATCAACGTGCCATTGATGAAGGAGGTTCAGCTTGAACAATCGCAACGACATCATCGACATCGAACCCAATCAGCGTGCAGAAAACCTCAAGGCGGTGGGCTGGGTCAGCTACATCCTGCACCTGATCGTGGCGGTGGCCGCCGTGCTGCCGACGGCGCAGGTGAGCGTAGTGCTTCTGCTGGTGGCGCTGGTGATCGACCTCGTCAAGCGCGGCGACGCCGAAGGCACCTGGCAGGCGAGCCATTTTTCGTGGCGCATCCGCTCGGTCATCTGGGCGGGGATCCTGTACGTGGTGACTTCGCCGCTGTGGCTGCTGTTCTTCGTTCCGGGCTGGATCGCCTGGGGCATCATTTCGCTGTGGTTCCTCTATCGCATCGTGCGCGGCATGCTCGCCATGAGCAAGGGACAGGCCATCGATGCTTGACGAGAACGGTCAGAAGACGCTGAACCTCGCGCTGCAGGGCGGGGGATCGCACGGAGCCTTCACGTGGGGCGTGCTCGATGCCTTGCTGGAGGACGGGCGCATCCGCATCGAGGGCGTGAGCGGCACGAGCGCGGGCGCGATGAATGCCGTCGCGCTGGCCCATGGCTTTGCCGTGGCCGCGAGCGAGTACAAGGACCCGCAGGAGCGCCAGTTGGCCGGTGCCCAGAAGGCGCGCGAGACGCTCGCGCGGCTCTGGGAGGGCGTGGGCACCATGGGCTCGACCATGCTCTGGGGCGTGCCCATGCCCGCGGCGGGCGCGTTCATGAACATGCTCACGCAATGGCTCTCGCCCTATCAAATGAACCCGCTCGGCATCAATCCGCTGCGCAAGCTGCTTGAGAAGGAAGTCGATTTCGAACTCATCGGCGCCAACAACGCCAAGCAGGTGTTTGTCTGCGCGACCAACGTGCGCACGGGGCGCGGCGAGATCTTCTCCGGCATGCGGCTGAGTGCCGACGCAGTGATGGCCTCGGCCTGCCTCCCCATGCTCTTCAAGGCGGTGGAGATCGACGGCGAGCATTACTGGGATGGTGGCTATTCCGGCAATCCGGCGATCTACCCGCTGATCTACCGTACGGAGTCGGCCGACATTCTGCTGGTGCAGATCAATCCCATCGACCACGACCGTCTGCCCGACGACGCGCAGGAAATCATGGAGCGCGTCAACGAGGTCACCTTCAACGCGGGTCTGCTGGCCGAACTGCGAGCCATCGAGTTCGTGCGCCGACTGCTCGCCGAAGGCAAGCTCGACAGCCGGCGCTACAAGAATGTGCTGATGCATCGCATCGACGGCGGCACGGCGCTCGAGCCCTTCGGCTCCGCGAGCAAGATGCGCTCCGACATGCCTTTCGTGCGCCAGTTGTTCGAACTTGGCCGAGAGTCCGGTGCGCTCTGGCTCAAGCAGCATTTTGCCGACGTGGGCGTGCGTCCCTCGCTCAAGCTGTCGGAGCAGCTGTGATGTGCCGACCGTTGCCGCTGCATCCGGCGGGCTGATCCCGTTTTTCTTCAGTCATCCGCTCTTTTCCAGACGAGTTTCCCCATGCACGATCCGAACTGTATTTTCTGCAAGATCATCGAGGGCAAGATCCCTTCGAAGAAGGTCTACGAGGACGAGGACGTTTTCGCCTTCCACGACATCAACCCCTGGGCGCCGGTGCACTTTCTGATGGTGCCCAAGAAGCACATTCCGTCGATGGCGCAGGTCACGGCGGAAGATGCACCGCTTCTGGGAAAGATGATGACACTGGCCCCCCGGCTGGCGCAGGAAAATGGCTGCAACCCCTATCCGGAGGGTGGATTCCGCATCGTGGTGAATACCGGCGACGAGGGCGGGCAGGAGGTGCACCACCTGCACGTGCACGTCATCGGCGGTCCGCGCCCCTGGAAAAAGGGTTGAGCGCAATGGGAATTCCCGGCCCGTGCCCGGGAAAGTTACTGGTTAATGACCGTCCTGACATGAGTGGCGTCTAGAATGGTCTGTATTCGTTAGGAGAATCACATGGGTTCGTTTTCTATTTGGCACTGGCTGATCGTGCTGCTGATCGTGGTGATGGTTTTTGGCACCAAGAAGCTCAAGAACATCGGCTCCGATCTGGGTGGAGCGGTCAAGGGTTTCAAGGACGGCATCAAGGACGGCGGTCAGGCTGAGAACGCCGACGCGGCAGCCGGCAACAACGCCGCTGCGGGTCAGGTGACCAACAACGCCGCGGCCGACAAGTCGACCATCGACGTGGAAGCCAAGCACAAGAGCTGATGGAACGCTGATGTTCGAGTGCACGACCGGGTTCATTGAATGATTGATATTGGCCTCTCGAAAATGGCGTTGATCGGCGTGGTGGCGTTGGTCGTCATCGGGCCCGAAAAGCTGCCGAAGGTGGCGCGTACCGTGGGTACGCTGCTCGGCAAGGCGCAGCGCTACGTGAACGACGTGAAGTCCGAGGTCAACCGTTCGATGGAGCTCGACGAGCTGCGCAAGATGAAGGAGAACGTGGAGTCGGCGGCGCGCGATGTCGAGCAGTCGGTCCACACCAGCGCCAAGGATTTCGAGAAGGACTGGAGTGACGCCACGTCGTCCCTGAATGACTCGTCTTCCGACAGCTCAGGGTCCACTTCTTCCGAGTACGACTGGAGCTCGAACAGTTCGGTGACGCCCGCCTACAGCCATCCGCGCAAGAACTGGCGCGTCAAGCGCGGGGCGACGCCGCAGTGGTACAAGTCGCGCTCCGGCGTGCGTACCAAGGCTCAATCGGGCGCGGCGCGCGTGGCGCGGTTCCGCCCGAAAAAGCCGCTTTGAGTTCCGTTTGAGTCTCCCTTGAGTCACATTACGCGCGGCAACCCGCTTTGCCGCCATGCCCCAGGCGCAGTCCGCGCGTCAAGGCATGCTCCGATACCTGCGTGCGAGTCTTGAGGGCTCGCGCTTTTGTTTGAACATGGCTGACACACCATCTCCCAAAGACGACGAACTGGCCGGCACCGAGCAGCCCTTCGTGCAGCATCTCATGGAGCTGCGCGACCGCCTGCTCTACAGCATCTACGGCATTCTCGTCGCCATCGCGCTGCTGGCCTTCTGGCCCGGCCCGGACGGCCTGATCGACTTCGTGGCAACGCCCATCCGGCACCATATGCCCGAGGGCGCCAAGCTGATCGCGGTGGGCGTGTTCTCGCCGTTCATCGTGCCGCTCAAGGTGCTGGCGATGGCGGCCGTGCTGCTTGCGCTGCCGTGGATCATGTACCAGATCTGGGCCTTCGTCGCGCCGGGCCTGTACTCGCACGAGAAGAAGTTCGCGCTGCCGCTGATCTTCTTCGGCAGCGCGCTCGCCTACATCGGCATCGCCTTCGTGCAGCTCTTCGTCCTCGAGCGCATGTTCGGTTTCATTCAGCATTTCACGCCCTCGAGCGTGGCGGCCACGCCCGACATTTCGTCGTATGTCGAGGCGATTCTGTCGCTCTACATCGCGTTCGGCTGCGCCTTCCAGGTGCCGATCGTGGTCATTTTGCTGGTGCGCCTTGGCATCGTGGACATCGACAAGCTCAAGTCCTTCCGTGGTTACTTCATCGTGCTGGCCTTCGTGGTCGCCGCCGTGGTGACGCCGCCCGATGTGCTCTCGCAGGTCTCGCTGGCCGTGCCGATGGTGCTGCTCTACGAGATCGGCATCATCGCGGCGGGCTGGTTCCAGCGCAACACCAAGGCACCCGAAGAACTGGACAAGGCAGAAAAGCCGGAAGGCGATTCCGAAAAGACGTCCTGATCATCCCAGCAAGTCACCAAAACAAAAGGGCAGACCGGAAACGGACTGCCCTTTTTGTTTGAACGCCGCCAAGCTGGGCGGTGTGTTTGAATCAGCGCTGCTGGGCCCGCTTGGCAGGCGCGGGGCGTGTGCCGGGGGTGATGCTGATCTCGGTTTCGCTGTCACGGCGCAGCACGGCGAACTTGGTTTCCACGCCGGGCTTGAGCGCCGCCACGGTGGAGAGCAGTTCGGAGACGTTGCGGATGTGCTTGTCGCCGACCTTGGTGATCACGTCGCCGGGACGCAGACCCGCCTGTGCCGCTGGGCCGTCCTGCAGTACGCCGGTGATGATCACGCCCTCGGAGGCCTTCACGCCGAAGGTTTCGGCGAGTTCGGGCGAGAGTTCGTTTGGCTCCGCGCCGATCCAGCCGCGTGTGACCTGCCCATCCTTGACGATGCCGTCGAGCACCAGCCGCGCGGTGGAGACGGGAATCGCGAAGCCGATGCCCATGCTGCCGCCCGAGCGCGAGTAGATCGCCGTGTTGATGCCCATGAGGTTGCCGTCCACGTCGACCAGTGCACCGCCGGAGTTGCCGGGGTTGATGGCCGCATCGGTCTGGATGAAGTTCTCGAAGGTGTTGATGCCGAGCTGGCTGCGGCCGAGCGCCGAGACGATGCCGCTGGTCACGGTCTGGCCCACGCCGAACGGATTGCCGATGGCGAGCACGCGGTCGCCGACGAGCAGCTGGTCGGAATCGCCGAGCACGATGACGGGCAGCTTGTCGAGGTCGATCTTGAGGATCGCGAGGTCGGTGTCCGGGTCGGTGCCGATCACCTTGGCGCTGGCGTGGCGGGCATCGGTCAGCGTCACCTCGATCTCGTCCGCGCCTTCGACCACGTGGTTGTTGGTGAGGATGAAACCGTCGGGGCTCACGATCACACCGCTGCCAAGGCCCACCTGGGCCTGGTTGCCCTGATCGCCGAAGAAAAATTCAAACCACGGGTCGTTGCTGCGCGAGGCGCGTGCGGCCTTGCTGGTGTTGATGCTGACGACGGCGGGCGAGGCCTTGCGCGCCGAGCTGGCGAGACTGCCTGCGGGCGGCTCGGCACGTGGGGTGGAGGGGGCCTCGATGAGGCTGATGCCCGCGCCGCTGCGCGACGCGCCGCGTTGCAGCCAGCTCGGCTGCAGGGTGGCCACGACAAAGTACGCAGCGAGCAGGACGGTGACGGCCTGAGAAAAAAGCAGCCAGAAGCGCTTCATGTTGAATGGTTCTCTACGTGCAAAAAGAAGCATTGTCGCCCGTCTGTCCACTTCCGGCGAAGAGCGCGCACAGGGGAGGCCGGGGCTCAACCATTCAAAAGGAATGGTTGTTTTGATTCATTCCGTTGCAAATGTGGGTAAACCCTTAGTATGTAATCAACTGCCACGGCCTCCGTCTCCGCACCCCGCAGCATCCTCGCGGCTTGCCTACCACCAGAATGCCCAATCGGCTGATCTGTGAAGGTTGGACCCAGTGGCGCGATCCGTTCGCCATTCGTCGTGCAGTTGTTCATACGAACTACTGAATCACGCAATGACCAACATGACTTCTGCGGCCACGCTCCCGTCAGCCGGTGAGCCGCAGCGAACACTCAACAAACACGATTACCAGACGCTCAGTCTGTCCGCACTTGGCGGTACGCTGGAGTTCTACGACTTCGTCGTCTACGTTTTTTTCGCCAACATTCTGGGCGCGCTGTTCTTTCCGGCGGACATGCCCGAATGGCTGCGCCAACTGCAGACGCTGGGCATCTTCGCGGCCGGCTATCTGGCGCGCCCCATCGGCGGCATCATCATTGCGCACTTCGGCGACAAGCTGGGGCGCAAGAAGATGTTCACTCTGTCGATTTTCCTGATGGCCGTGCCCACGCTGGTGATCGGTCTGCTGCCGACCTATGCCTCCCTCGGTGTGGCGGCACCGCTGCTGCTGCTGGCCATGCGCGTGCTGCAGGGCGCCGCCATCGGCGGCGAAATGCCGGGCGCCTGGGTGTTCGTGGCCGAGCACGTTCCCGAGCGCCACTACGGCCTCGCCGTCGGCACGCTGACGGCGGGCATCACCGGCGGCATTTTGCTGGGCTCGCTGATCGCCGTGGGCATCAACACGCACTACAGCGCCGCCGAGATCAACGAGTACGCTTGGCGCATTCCGTTCATCCTGGGCGGGGTGTTCGGCCTGATCTCGGTGTACCTGCGTCGCTTCCTCGAAGAAACGCCGATCTTCAAGGAGCTCGCCGCACGCAAGAAGGTGGCGAGCGAGTTGCCGGTGAAGACCGTGCTGCGCGAACACCGCCCGGCCATGTTGCTCGTGGCGCTGATGACCTGGGTGCTGTCGACCACCGTGGTGGTGGTGATCCTGATGACGCCGACCTATCTGCAGAAGGTCTTTCACATCGCGCCCACGCTCTCGCTGGAGGCCAACGTGGCGGCGACGCTCACCCTCACCATCGGCTGCGCCGTCTGCGGCTGGGCGACCGACCGCATCGGCACCAAGGCCGTGATGCTGATCGGCTGGGGTGGCCTTGCCGTGACCTCCTACCTGTTTTACATGAGCCTGCCGGGCACGCCCGAGTCGCTCATCTGGCTCTACGCGCTCGTGGGTTTCTTCTGTGGCTCGATTTCGCTGCTGCCGATCACCGGCGTGCGCGCTTTTCCGCCAGCCGTTCGTTTTTCGGGTCTCTCGTTCGCCTACAACATGGCCTATGCGGTGTTCGGTGGACTGACGCCGATCATCATCAGCGTCTGGCAGAAATATGACCTCATGGCCCCTGCTCACTACGTGGCGGCGATGGGCATTCTGGGCTTCGTGCTCGGTTTCTGGCCGCTGGCCTCGCGTGGCTGGCAGCCCAAGACACGTTGAGGTGACGCGGCGGCTCATGCATCTGGGACAATCCGGGGCATGAGCACCTCAAGGCAAATCCTGCTGAACTCCTTCAACGAACTCCTGCAGCCCGAGCGCTTCAAGGATTACGGGCCGAACGGCCTGCAGGTTGAAGGCAAGGAAACCATCTCGCGCATCGTGAGCGGCGTCACCGCCAGCCGTGCGCTCATCGAAGCGGCCATCGAGCAGAAGGCGGACGCGATCTTCGTGCACCACGGCCTGTTCTGGCGCGGCATGGACGGCCGGATCACCGGCTGGATGAAGCAGCGGATCCAGTTGCTGCTCGCGCACGACATCAATCTCTTCGCCTATCACCTGCCGCTCGACGCGCACCCCGAGTTCGGCAACAACGCCCAGCTCGGCCGCGTGCTCGGCCTGCAGGCCGACCAGCGCTTCGGTGAGCAGGATCTGGGCTTTGCCGGTCCAGCGGATTTCAAGAGTGCGGCCGATCTCGCGCGCCATGTGCAGCACGCCTTGGGTCGACAGGTGACACTCGCAGATCCGGGCAATGGCCGTGAGATCCGCCGTGTGGCCTGGTGCACCGGCGGAGCACAGAGCTTCTTCGAGTCGGCCATCGCCGCCGGAGCCGATGCCTTCATCACCGGCGAGATCTCCGAGCCCCAGGCGCACCTCGCGCGCGAGACCGGAGTGGCATTTCTCGCCGCAGGCCACCATGCGACGGAGCGCTACGGCGCGCCAGCCGCCGCCGCGCATGTGGCGCAGCAACTGGGCCTTGAGCATGTGTTCATCGAAATCGAGAATCCCGCCTGAGTCCCAAGGGCCAAGCATCCAGAACCCCGCATCCCCATGTCAGCTGAATCACGGACTTCGACCAAACCACTCGTCATCACGCAGGGCGACCCGGCGGGCATCGGCCCGGAAATCATCGCCAAGGCGTTCCGGGATGCGCCCGAGGTCACCCGCGGCTGCTTTGTCGTCGGTGACGTGGCGACCCTGCGGCGTGCCGTTCAATGCGTGAGTGAGGAGGGCGATCTGCCGTTGCCTGTGGCGCGCATCGACGATGCGTGCGAGGCGCTCTCCATGCCTCCGCGCTGCATCCCCGTGCTTCAGTTGCCAGGCATGCCTGCTGCGCTCGTTCCTGTCGGTCAGCTTTCCCGCGAAGGCGGGGAGGCCGCCGCGCAATGCGTGGTCTGGGCCGCGCGCGCCGCCCTGCGCGAGGAGGTGGCCGCGCTCGTGACCGCGCCGCTGCACAAGGAGGCGCTGTCGCTGGCCGGGGTCAGCTTTCCTGGACACACCGAACTGCTGCAGGCGGAATCCGCCGCTTTCAAGGGGGTGGACATCGGCGCGATGCCGGTGCGCATGATGTTGGCCAACGACTCACTGCGCACCGTGCTGGTGAGCATTCACGTATCACTGCGTGATGCAATTGATGCAGTTACTTTCGAAAATGTGCTGCAGACATTGCGCATAACCCACAACGCGCTGTCCAGAACGCTGGGTCGAGCACCTCGCATCGGCGTGGCGGGTCTCAACCCGCATGCCGGGGAGGGAGGGCTGTTCGGACGCGAAGAGCTGGAAATCATCGCTCCGGCGGTCGCCAAGGCCCAGACAGAGGGCATTTTCGCCACAGGTCCGTTCGCGCCAGATACCGTCTTCATGCGGGCGCGCGGCAGCGTGGACAAGGTGGGGGAGTTCGACGTGGTGATCGCGATGTACCACGACCAGGGCCTCATCCCGATCAAGTACCTCGGCGTGGACTCCGGCGTGAACGTGACGCTCGGCCTCCCGCTGGTGCGCACCAGCCCCGACCATGGCACGGCATTCGATATTGCAGGGCGTGGAATCGCGGACGCGGCGAGTTTGATTGAATCCATTCAGGTTGCTAAAAGACTCGCGGGATGGCGGGAATGAACAAGCGCAATACTTAATATGTGAAATTGTGATGAAAAGCAAAACGCCGCTCGATTGAGCGGCGTTTTGCTTGGAGTGTTGTAAAAAAATCAAATCAACGCTTGAGGTTGTCGCGGATTTCGCGCAACAGAACGATGTCCTCGGGCGTGGCTTCCGGAGCTGGAGCCTCGGCCGGAGCTTCGCGCTTGAGTCGATTGATCTGCTTGACCATCAGGAAAATGATGAAGGCGAGGATGATGAAGTTGACGGCGACCGTGATGAAGTTGCCGTAGGCGAAAACCGGGATGCCTGCCTTGCGGATGGCTTCCAGGGTATGGGGTGTTCCCTCTGGAACATTCCCCAGTGCAACGAATAGATTCGAGAAGTCCAGCTTGCCGAAGATCAAGCCGACGACCGGCATGATGAGGTCGTTGACGATGGAGTCGACGATCTTGCCGAACGCTCCGCCGATGATCACGCCGACAGCCAAATCAATCACATTGCCTTTGACAGCGAATTCGCGAAACTCAGACATGAAGCTCATAAATGAAATCCTTTGATATAGATGAAAACACTGAAGTATTGCCTAGCTTAAGGGGTATTGCTATGGTGCATTAACCATTTTCACTCCGCTACAATTTATTGTTAACCATATTAGCGAAGCAAATCGAGGACCCCCATGAGTGAATCCCGGATCGATTCCAGCAAACGGACGTGGCTGATTGCGTCTGGCTGCGCTGGTGCGGTGGGCGGCGTTGGAGTTGCCGTCCCCTTTGTGAGCACGTTTCAACCATCGGAGAAGGCAAAGGCCGCCGGTGCGCCGGTGGAGGTGGACATCTCATCTCTGCAGGAAGGGGAAAAAATGACGGTGGAGTGGCGCGGCAAGCCAGTCTGGATCGTCAAGCGGACCAAGCAGCAGATCGACGAGCTGCCCGCGCTCGATTCCCAGCTGGCCGATCCGAAATCGCTGCGCAAGCCCGACGAATTCACTCCGCCCTACGCGCGCAACGAGGGGCGCTCGATCAAGCCGGACGTCCTGGTCGTCGTCGGTATCTGCACCCATCTGGGCTGCTCGCCGGTGGACAAGTTCCATGCCGGCCCCCAGCCCTCGCTGCCGGATGACTGGAAGGGCGGTTTCCTTTGCCCCTGCCACGGCTCGACCTTCGACTTCGCAGGCCGCGTGTTCAAGAACAAGCCCGCTCCCGACAACCTTGAGGTTCCGCCTCACATGTACCTGTCCGACACCCGATTGCTCATCGGCGACGACAAGAAGGCTTGAGGGAGAACACACACATGGCTGCTTACCGCGAATTCAAGGAAGTCTCCCCCAATGCGTCGGCGCTCGAGAAGACGTCGACCTGGCTGGAGAACCGCTTCCCCACGGCCTTCGAGGCCTACAAGGTTCACATGTCGGAGTACTACGCTCCGAAGAACTTCAACTTCTGGTACATCTTCGGCTCGCTCGCGCTGCTGGTGCTGGTGATCCAGATCGTCACGGGCATCTTCCTCGTGATGCACTACAAGCCGGACGCGAATCTCGCGTTCGCCTCGGTCGAATACATCATGCGCGACGTCCCGTGGGGATGGCTGATCCGCTACATGCACTCGACCGGCGCATCGGCGTTCTTCATCGTCGTGTATCTGCACATGTTCCGTGGCCTGCTGTACGGCTCGTACCGCAAGCCGCGCGAGCTGGTGTGGATCTTCGGTTGCGCGATCTTCCTGTGCCTGATGGCCGAAGCCTTCATGGGCTATCTGCTGCCATGGGGCCAGATGTCGTACTGGGGCGCCCAGGTGATCGTGAACCTGTTCGCCGCGATTCCGTTCGTCGGTCCCGATCTGGCGCTGCTGATCCGTGGTGACTACGTGGTGGGCGACGCCACGCTGAACCGCTTCTTCAGCTTCCACGTGATCGCTGTGCCGCTGGTGTTGCTGGGTCTGGTCGTCGCGCACTTGCTGGCGCTGCACGACGTGGGCTCCAACAACCCCGACGGCATCGAGATCAAGGGCCCTGGCAAGCCCGTGGACGCCAAGGGCCATCCGCTGGACGGCATCCCCTTCCATCCGTACTACACCGTGCACGACATCTTCGGTGTCTGCATCTTCCTGCTGATCTTCTCGGCCGTGGTGTTCTTCGCCCCCGAGTTCGGTGGCTACTTCCTTGAGTACAACAACTTCATCCCCGCCGATCCGCTGAAGACGCCGAACCACATCGCGCCGGTCTGGTACTTCACGCCGTTCTATTCGATGCTGCGTGCCATCACCAGCGAGATGATGTACGCGCTGATCGCCTGCGTGGTGCTGGGTGCCGGCTTCGGCATCTTCAAGTCCAAGCTGCCAGCCATCGCCAAGGGGGCCGTGGCCGTGGCCGCCGTCGTCGCCATCGCGCTGATGCTCGCCATCGATGCCAAGTTCTGGGGCGTGGTGGTGATGGGCGGTGCCGTGATCATCCTGTTCTTCCTGCCATGGCTGGATCAGAGCCCGGCGCGTTCGATCCGCTATCGTCCAAGCTGGCACAAGTGGATGTACGCCATCTTCGTGGTCTGGTTCGTCGTGCTGGCCTATCTGGGCGTGCAGCCGCCATCGCCCATCGGCGAGCGAGTCTCCCAGGTCGGTACGCTGTTCTATTTCGGTTTCTTCCTGTTGATGCCCTGGTGGAGCCGTTTGGGTGAGCCCAAGCCGGTGCCGGATCGTGTCACCTTTGCCGCGCATTGAGCAGGAGCCCACAACCATGATGAAAAAAGTTATCTTGACCTTGGTCGCGGCGCTTGGAATCGCTGCGGGTGCACAGGCTGCCGAAGGTGGAATCGCCTGGGACAAGGCGCCGGTCAACACCAGCGACACCGCGTCCCTGCAGAATGGTGCGAAGATCTTCGTGAACTATTGCCTGAACTGCCACTCGGCGGCATTCATGCGCATCAACCGTCTGAAGGACATCGGTCTCACGGAGCAGCAGATCAAGGACAACCTCATGTTCACCACCGAGAAGATCGGCGAGACCATGAAGGCGTCCATTGATCCCAAGCTGGCCAAGGAATGGTTTGGCGCCAACCCGCCCGACCTGACTGTGATCGCACGATCGCGCGCCGGTCACAACGGCACGGGTGCTGACTATCTCTACACCTTCCTGCGCACCTTCCACCGTGACGACACCAAGGCAACGGGCTGGAACAACCTGGCTTTCCCAAGCGTCGGCATGCCGCATCCGATGTGGGAGCTGCAGGGTGATCGCCGCCCCGTCTACGAAGAAGTGGAAAGCCACGGACACAAAACTCAGGTATTCAAGGGCTGGGAGCAGGTGACCGCTGGTACCATGTCGCCCCAGAAATACGACGAGGCTGTAGGTGATCTCGTGAACTACCTGCAGTGGATGGGCGAACCGGCGCAAAATACGCGCATCCGCGTGGGCGTATGGGTTCTGTTCTTCCTGGGAATCATGACGCTCATTGCGTGGAGGCTCAACGCAGCCTTCTGGAAAGACGTCAAGTAACCGCCATATATTCAATGCCTTGTTCTTCCGGTCGAGCCTCGGTTCGACCGGTGCAGAGTGGCCGCGAAAGCGTCCACTCTTTTGACTTTTTAGGAGCCGCTCACCATGATGGTGCTTTATTCGGGTACGACCTGTCCTTTTTCACACCGCTGCCGCTTCGTTCTGTTCGAGAAGGGCATGGACTTCGAAATCCGTGATGTGGATCTCTACAACAAGCCCGAAGACATCAACGTGATGAACCCGTACGGTCAGGTGCCGATTCTGGTCGAGCGCGATCTGATTCTGTACGAATCGAACATCATCAACGAGTACATCGACGAGCGCTTTCCGCACCCCCAGCTGATGCCCGGCGACCCGGTGGATCGTGCCCGAGTGCGTCTGTTCCTCCTGAATTTCGAGAAGGAACTGTTCGTTCACGTGAACACGCTCGAGTCGCGCGCCTCCAAGGGCAACGACAAGGCGCTGGAAAAGGCCCGTTCGCACATCCGCGACCGCCTGACCCAGCTGGCCCCCGTGTTCCTCAAGAACAAGTACATGCTCGGCGAGAACTTCTCGATGCTTGACGTGGCGATCGCGCCGCTGCTCTGGCGTCTTGACTACTACGGCATCGAACTGAGCAAGAACGCCGCTCCGTTGCTGAAGTATGCAGAGCGCATCTTCTCGCGCCCGGCCTACATCGAAGCGCTGACGCCTTCCGAGAAGGTGATGCGCAAGTAAGCTGCGTGCTGCTTCCACTGGCTCAACGCACTGACGACTGACGCATTCAAAACATGATCAACGCCCCGGAAATCACTTCCACCCGGCCCTATCTGGTCCGCGCGATCCACGAATGGTGCATCGACAACGGATTCACGCCCTACATCGTGGTCAGCGTGAACGAGTCCGTTCGAGTGCCGCATGAGTTCGTGAAGGACGGCGAGATCGTGCTGAACGCCAGCTACGATGCGACCAGCAGCCTGCAGCTCGGCAATGACTACATCGAGTTCAAGGCCCGCTTTGGCGGTGTGGCGCGCGAGATCATGGTCCCCGTGGGCCGTGTGATCGCCGTCTACGCTCGCGAGAACGGGCAGGGCATGGCGTTTCCTCCTCCGGTCGACAATCTCGAAGGTGCCGTGTCGCAAGACGCTCTGCCGCCGCAGATGGATGATGGAGCGGCTGATGCATCGGCATCCCGGGCGGAAACGGCCGCGGAGCGGTCCGCGCCACAGCTCGTGCCCGTGGGAGGCGCTCAGAGCGACGAGACGGAAGGTGATGCGCCTCCGCCCAAGCCTCCTGCGGGAGGCGGTGCTCGCCCGTCTCTTAAACTCGTGAAGTGAACCAAATAGAAAAGTTTTTTGGGTTTTGTCCAAAACACTCAAAACTTGAAGCTAGAATAAGAGCTTCGCCGGTTTAGCTCAGTTGGTAGAGCACCCGCCTTGTAAGCGGTAGGTCGTCAGTTCGAATCCGACAACCGGCACCAAAACAAAAAACCCGCTTCGGCGGGTTTTTTCATTTCTGCAGCGAGTATTCAGCTCTCCATTCGTGTCTGGATCTTGACGCGGATGTGCTGCACATCCCAGCCCTTGGTCCGCAGATGCGCCTCGAACGATGGCAGCAGCTGCCTGAGCTTCGACGCTGCGGCATTTCCTTTCACGAGCAGACACCATGTGGAGCCTTCGATGGGGCCGGCCTGGATCGACGCGCGCATGCCCGGCGGTATCAGCGGTTCGATGGCCTTCAGGCGCGCGCTGGAGTCGCGGGTCAGCCTCGTCAACTGCGCGAGCGTGGAAGACTCCTGTGCGGCCTGAAGGAGAGGGATGGCTTCGTGGCGTCGGTACATCTGGATGAGGATGGGGCAAAAATCTGAGTGTGCCGACATTATCGGCCGAGGGTGAGCGGATCGCTCTGCCCGGACTTCGCGTGCGTCGGCGTGGCTCTCGCGCGTCGCTGATGGGGCTCAAATCCACTTCCTCGTGCCGGTAGCTGGACTTTGTGAAGGGCGATCGACGGCGCACGGGTAGAATCTGCGGCACGAGCCCCCGTGTCCGGAGGCAAATAACAGTGCAATGCATCTGTTGCAATTTCCGGAACCGGCCCCATCTGATACCAATTAGTCTTAGGGATTACGGTCGTCTGGCGCGCGTGGTGCGTGCCCGGCGGTCCTGTTTGCATGGCCACCAACTTTCTCACCAAATTATTTGGCAGCCGCAATGACCGGCTGCTCAAAACGTATCGCAAAACGGTTGTTCGCATCAATGCACTTGAGCCTCAGTTCGAGAAGCTGAGTGATGACGAACTGCGTGGCAAGACACAGGAATTCAAGGAACGCGTCGCCAAGGGCGAGTCGCTGGATGACCTGTTGCCCGAAGCCTTTGCCGTGGTGCGTGAGGGTTCCAAGCGCATCATGAAGATGCGCCATTTCGACGTGCAGCTGCTCGGCGGCATGGCGCTGCATTACGGCAAGATCGCCGAAATGCGCACCGGCGAAGGCAAGACGCTCACGGCGACGCTGCCTGTCTATCTGAACGCGCTGTCCGGCAAGGGCGTGCACGTGGTGACGGTCAATGATTACCTTGCCAATCGTGACGCGACCTGGATGGGGCGGCTGTACAACTTCCTTGGCCTCTCGGTCGGCATCAATCTGCCGCAGATGCCTCGCGAAGAAAAGCAGGCTGCCTACGGCTCCGACATCACCTACGGTACGAACAATGAGTACGGTTTCGACTACCTGCGCGACAACATGGTCTACGAAGGCCGTGAGCGTGTGCAGCGCGGCCTGAATTTCGCCATCGTCGACGAAGTGGACTCGATCCTGATCGACGAAGCGCGCACGCCGCTGATCATCAGCGGTCAGGCCGAAGACCACACCGCCATGTACGTGGAGATGAACAAGATCGTTCCCACGCTCACGCGTCAGGAAGGCGAAGCCGACCCGCGCACGGGCGAGGGCGTGACCAAGCCGGGCGACTTCACGCTGGACGAAAAGTCGCAGCAGGTGTTCCTCACGGAAGAAGGCCACGAGCGCGCGGAGCAACTGCTGTCGCAGGCCGGTCTGATCGCCGAAGGCGCATCGCTGTACGACCCATCGAACATCACGCTGGTTCACCATCTGTACTCCGCGCTGCGCGCCAATCACCTGTATCACCGCGATCAGCACTACGTCGTCCAGAACGGCGAAATCGTGATCGTCGACGAGTTCACGGGTCGTCTGATGGCCGGTCGCCGCTGGAGCGATGGCCTGCACCAGGCCGTGGAAGCCAAGGAAGGCGTGGAAATCCAGGCCGAAAACCAGACGCTCGCCTCGATCACGTTCCAGAACTACTTCCGCCTGTACAACAAGCTCTCGGGCATGACCGGCACGGCGGACACCGAAGCCTACGAATTCCAGGAAATCTACGGTCTCGAGACCGTAGTGATCCCGCCG
Organism: Diaphorobacter caeni; assembly: GCF_015354245.1. GTDB lineage: Bacteria > Pseudomonadota > Gammaproteobacteria > Burkholderiales > Burkholderiaceae_C > Diaphorobacter_A > Diaphorobacter_A caeni. The sequence goes on along the minus strand of NZ_JADKYZ010000002.1, from coordinate 267,989 downwards.
AACCGCCAGAGCAAGCGTGAAGACCAGCTTGACCGCGTCTACAAGACGACGCGCGAGAAGTACGACGCCGCGATCGCCGACATCCGTGCCTGCCATGAACGTGGCCAGCCTGTGCTGGTGGGCACGACTTCGATCGAGAACTCGGAGATCATCGACGAGCTGCTCAACCGCGAAAAGCTGCCGCACCAGGTGCTGAACGCCAAGCAGCACGCCCGCGAGGCCGACATCGTCGCGCAGGCCGGACGCTCGGGCATGATCACGATCGCCACCAACATGGCCGGTCGCGGCACCGACATCGTGCTCGGCGGCAATATCGAAAAAACGATTTCTGCGGTCGAAGCCGACGAGTCGCTCGACGAAGCGGCTCGCTCCACGCGCATCCAGCAGCTGCGTGACGAGTGGAAGGCCGATCACGACAAGGTTGCGGCTCTCGGCGGCCTGCGCATCATCGCGACCGAGCGTCATGAATCGCGCCGCATCGACAACCAGCTGCGCGGCCGTTCAGGCCGTCAGGGTGATCCAGGATCATCGCGTTTCTATCTGAGTCTGGACGACCAGCTCATGCGCATTTTCGCGGGCGACCGGGTCAAGTCCATCATGGATCGCCTGAAGATGCCCGAAGGAGAAGCCATTGAAGCCGGCATCGTCACGCGCAGCATCGAATCCGCGCAGCGCAAGGTCGAGGCGCGCAACTTCGACGTCCGCAAGCAGCTGCTCGAGTACGACGATGTTTCCAACGATCAGCGCAAGGTCATCTACCAGCAGCGCAACGACATCATCGACGCGGAAGACCTCACGGGCCTGATCACCGCGATGCGCGACGACGTCTTCACCGACGTGGTGCACCAGTACGTGCCTGCAGAATCGGTGGAAGAGCAGTGGGACCTGCCGGGCCTTGAAAAGGCGCTGGCCGGCGACTGGCAGATCGAGCTGTCGCTGCAGGAGGCGGTGCAGGGCTCCGACAGCATGACCGATGACGAAGTCCTCGAGAAGGTGCTGGCTGCCGCGCGCGAGCTGTTCGACTCCCGCGTCGAGCTGGTCGGCAAGGAACAGTTCACCAATTTCGAACGTGCGGTGCTGCTGCAGAGCTTCGACTCGAACTGGCGTGACCACCTCTCCGCGCTCGACTATCTGCGCAAGGGCATTCACCTGCGCGGCTATGCGCAGAAGCAACCCAAGCAGGAATACAAGCGCGAAGCCTTCGAGCTGTTCCGTCAGCTGATCGACTCGGTGAAGAACTCCGTGACGCGCACGTTGATGACGGTGCAGATCCGCTCCAACGAGCAGCTCGAAGAGGCGTCGCAGGCGCTGGAGAATCAGGGTGATCGTCTGCAGGGCGCGACCTACCACGGCAGCTCCGATCTGGGTGATCCCGGCGAGGGCCCCGAATCGCAGCCGCTGCCCCCCGAATACGAGGGCCTGCGGATCAGCCGCAACGACCCCTGCCCCTGTGGCAGCGGCAAGAAGTACAAGCAGTGTCACGGCAAACTGGCCTGATCTGCTCTACAAAGAACGACACGGGCTTCATGCCCGTGTTTTTGCTTGTAGCATCATGGTTTCGCTCCGCGCCCTCGCGGGAGTTGACCCGATCGACTGAATTTCTTTTTTCAAGGACACCGTTGTATGCCAGTGAACCTTTCCGCCCCTGATCCCGCGTCTCTGCACCCCATCGCCGGCGTGCGCATCGGCGTGACCGAAGCGGGCGTGCGCAAGGCCAACCGCAAGGATCTGACCGTGTTCCTGCTGGACGAAGGCGCGGCGGTCGCGGGCGTGTTCACCAAGAACCGCTTCTGTGCGGCTCCGGTGCAGATCTGTCGCGAGCACCTGGCCAAGGGCTCGGACATCCGCGCCATGGTGATCAACACCGGCAACGCCAACGCCGGAACCGGCGCGGATGGTCTCGCGCGCGCCAATGCGACCTGCGACGCGCTGGCCAAGGAACTGGGCATCACGGCCGCGCAGATCCTGCCGTTTTCGACCGGCGTGATCATGGAGCCGCTGCCGGTCGAGCGCATCGTCGCCGGTCTGCCGGCGGCCATCGCCGCCGCTGCGCCGAACAACTGGGGCAATGCCGCATCCGGCATCATGACCACGGACACCGTGCCCAAGGCCTTCAGCACTCAGGTGCAGCTCTCGGGCAAGACCGTTTCGGTGACCGGCATCTCCAAGGGCGCCGGCATGATCCGCCCCAACATGGCGACCATGCTGAGCTTCGTCGCGACCGATGCGAACATCGCTCCCGCGCTGCTCAAGGATCTGGTGCGCGATCTGGCGGACCAGTCCTTCAACCGCGTGACCATCGATGGCGACACCTCGACCAACGACTCCTTTGTGCTGATCGCCACGCAGAAGGCGGGCAATGCCGAGGTCACGTCGATGGACAGCGCCGACGGCAAAACGCTCAAAGCGGCGCTGCTCGACGTGGCGCAGAAGCTCTCGCAGGCCATCGTGCGCGATGGTGAAGGCGCGACCAAGTTCATCACCATTCAGGTCGAAGGCGGCAATACGGGCGATGAATGTCGCCTCGTGGCCTATGCGATCGCGCATTCGCCGCTGGTCAAGACAGCCTTTTTCGCCAGCGACCCGAACCTCGGCCGCATTCTGGCGGCTGTGGGCTACGCGGGCATCGACGATCTGGATCAGAGCGGCATCGATCTGTATCTGGACGACGTGCACGTCGCCAAGCAAGGTGGCCGCAACCCCGACTACCGCGAGGAAGACGGCCAACGCGTGATGAAGCAGACCGAAATCACGGTGCGCGTGAAGCTCGGCCGCGGCACTGCGGCGGACACCGTGTGGACCTGCGACCTGAGCCACGAATACGTGACCATCAACGCCGATTACCGCTCCTGAAGCATTCGAGACAGATTGACGGAAGAGACATGAACGAAGCCTTTGAGCGCTTGCTGCAGCGAGCGGAACAACTGATTGAACGCATCGAGTCGGTGCTGCCCAAGCCGATGTCGGAGCCCGACTGGGGGGCTTCGCTGGCCTTTCGCTACCGCAAGCGCAGCAACGGCCACGGCGTTCTGGAGCCGGTGCGCCACCTGTCGACGCAGAGTCTTGATGACTTGAAGGAAATCGACGGCCAGAAGGAGAAGATCCAGCGGAACACGCAGCAGTTCGTTGACGGCAAAACCGCCAACAACGTGCTGCTGACCGGCGCGCGCGGCACCGGCAAGTCGTCTCTGATCAAGGCCTGCCTGAACGCGTACGCGGACAAGGGGCTGCGACTGATCGAGGTGGACAAGGCCGATCTCGTCGATCTGCCGGACATCGTGGAAGTGGTGTCGAACCGCCCAGAGAAATTCGTCGTTTTCTGCGACGACCTGAGCTTCGAAGATGGCGAGGCGAGCTACAAGGCACTCAAGTCGATCCTCGATGGTTCGGTGGCGGCCTCGACGCCCAACGTGCTGATCTACGCGACCAGCAACCGCCGTCACCTGCTGCCCGAGTACATGCAGGAGAACCTGAGCTACAAGCACACCGCCGATGGCGAGGTGCATCCGGGTGAGGCGGTGGAAGAGAAGATCTCGCTGTCCGAGCGCTTCGGTCTCTGGGTGAGCTTCTATCCGTTCAGCCAGGAGGAATACCTCACCATCGTGTCGCAGTGGCTGCGCTCGCTCGGCGTGCCCGAGGCGGCGATCGTCGAGGCGCGTCCTCAGGCGCTGGTCTGGGCGCTCGAGCGTGGTTCCCGCAGCGGCCGCGTGGCCTCGCAGTTCGCGCGTGACTTTGCGGGGCAGTACGTCAATGGCTGATCCTGTGGCGGGCGAAGCGCGCAAGCACACCGAGGTCGCGGTCGGCATTCTGCTCAAGCGCGATGGCGCAATGCTGCTGACCTCGCGCCCCGAAGGCAAGCCCTATGCGGGCTACTGGGAGTTCCCGGGCGGCAAGCTCGAGGCGGGCGAGACGGTGGAGCAGGCGCTGCGTCGCGAGCTGCAGGAAGAGCTTGGCATCACGATCGGTGCGGCCAGCATCTGGAAAGTGACCGAGCACGATTATCCGCACGCCCTCGTGCGGCTGCATTGGTGCAAGGTCTACGACTGGCAGGGTGAGTTCGAGATGCGCGAAGGCCAGAGCATGGCCTGGCAGGACTGGCCACCGACGGTCAAGCCGATTCTGCCCGGCGCGGTTCCGGTGCTTGAGTGGTTTGCCGAGGAGCGCGGTCAGTCCTTCGATTCATCGGTGATCGGCTGATCGGGGGCCAATCAGGGCTCGAGCTTGGGATCGCCGTAGATATTGTCTTCGGGAGGTGCTTCGGCGGGAACGCGGAAGTCCTCGTTGCCCCAGGCACCGAGATCGATCATCTTGCAGCGCTCGCTGCAGAACGGGCGAAAGCGGTTGGCCGGGCTGTACAGGCTCGGGCCGCCGCAGGTGGGGCACTTCACTTGCCTCGGGGCGCTGCCCGGTTCGGATGCATTCTGGTTCATGGTGTTCTGGCGTCCGCTCCCCTTAGGAGCACAGCGTCAGCTCGAAGTTGGCGTCTTCCGTGGCGGGCTGCAGCTTGCCGTTTTCGTCCTGTTGCATCAGGCGCACGGACACGAGGAGGCGGTTGCCGCTGATCTCGGGAATCAGCTTGAAGGCGGGATCGATGCGCAGGCGCAGCAGATTGAAGGTGCGGCCATGCGGCAGCGTCTGCTGGAACTGTCCGCGCGTGGTCACGACCTTCTGCGGCATGCCTGAGTCGCGCATCAGTCGCAGCAGCAGAAACACCGACTCGGCCAGTGGTGCCAGTGAATGTGACCAGTCTTCCAGGTTGCGCTGGCGCTTCTCGGGCGCGAGATTGCGCCATGCGTGATAGGCGGGCAGATCAAAGCTGCAGGTGCCGCCGGGAATGCCCACGCGGCTGCGGATGCTCATCAGCCATTCGTTGTCAGTGAGCACCTGACCGGTCTTGCCGTTCTGTGCATTGAGGTCGCTGAAACAGCCATCGAGCTGCGCCACAAAGCCATCCAGCACGCGTTCGGAAATGGAAGGATTGCCGCGGTACGAGTCAAGCACCAGCTTCTGCTTGTCCAGGTCCTTGAGCACATCGGTTTTGAGATCGGCACGCGCCGCCACGTCCATGATCTCAAAAATGGTGACGAGTGCGAAATGGTGGTCGAGGGGATGCGCGCGCGGGATCAGCTCGCCCAAGCGGCGAAACAGCTGCTCCAACCGTAAGTAGGTTCTCAGGCGTTCGTTGAAAGGATATTCGTAGAGAATCACGCTGCGGGCTTCTCGGGTTTCTTCTGCTCAGGAGGTGCTTGGTGATTGATTTGTGTCAGCACTTTGGGCACATCATAGCCCGAACTGGTCAGCGATCTCGCGAGCTTTTGTTTGCAGATCTAACAAAGACAACCCATCGTTAAAAATCACCCAGTCCGCTGCGGCCCGGCGCTGATGTCGAGTGGCCTGAGCCGCGATGATGGCTTCGATGGCCTCCCGCGCGAGTCCGTTGCGTTGCTCTACCCGTGCAATTTGCGTCTCGCGCGTGCAATCGACCACGATCACCTGATCGAGCTGCGATGGCCAGTGGCGGGACTCCACCAGCAAGGGAATGTCGAACACGATGACACGGGTCCCGGCCTGCTTTGCGGCTGCGGCCGCCGCCCAGGTGGCCTGACCGACGAGGGGGTGGACGATCGCCTCGAGTCGCCCCTTGGCGCTGGCATCCTTGAACACCAGTTCACGCATGCGGGTACGGTCCAGAGCGCCGCTGGCATCCACGTAGTCATCGCCGAACACCTCACGGATCTGCGCAATCGCTGCACCACCGGTGGCGGTCACCGCCCGCGCGTTCTGGTCCGCATCAATGAGCGCAGCGCCGAGATCGCGCAGCATGCCGCCCACGGTGCTCTTGCCGCTTCCGATGCCGCCGGTGAGTCCGATATGCAAGCTGTTGCGCGGTTGGTGCGTCATGCGGAATTCAGCCCTGTGGAAGTCCGATGGCCAAGAACACGAACTGCAGAATGCGCTGCGGGCCGATGCTCATCGCCGTCAATCCACCCAGCGCCAGGAAGGGGCCGAACGGTACGTACTTGCCCTCACGCAGCGAGCTCAGCATTTTCATGCCGAGACCGACGATGGCGCCGATGACCGACGCGATGAGAATGATCGGGACAAGAGCCGGCCAGCCGAACCAAGCGCCCAACGCGGCAAACAGCTTGAAGTCACCATAGCCCATGCCCTCCTTGCCCGTGATGAGCTTGAAGGCCCAGTAGACCAGCCACAGCGACAGATAACCGGCGGCAGCGCCCATCACGGAGTCCATCAGCGGGACGGGCAACCAGTGCATGGCGGAGCCGATCAGCCCGGCCCACACGAGCGGCAGCGTGATGCTGTCAGGCAGGAATGTCGTGTCCCAGTCGATCATGGCCAAAGCAATGATGGTGGCCGAGAATCCGCACCACATCAGCGTAGTGACCGACCATCCCCACTTCGTGGCGCACAGGTAGAAGAAGGCGCCTGTGACCAGCTCCACCAAGGGGTAGCGTGGGCTGATGCGTGCCTTGCAGCCGGAGCACTTGCCGCCCAGCGCGAGATAGCTCACGACGGGAATGTTCTCGTACCAGCGGATCGCGTGGCCGCAATGCGGGCAGCGCGAGGCGGGGGTCATGAGGTTGAATGTGTCTTCGGTGGGTGCTTCCGGCTGTTTCTGAAACAGTCCGGAGAGCCAGCCGATGAGGCTGAACTCTTTTTCTTCCTTCGCCTGGAGAACATCGCCCTTGTCGTTGGTGACTTTGAGGCCCTTGTCGGCAGCGAACAACAGAACTTCCTGAACCCAGTCCCGTTCCATCATCACGGGCACGCGGTGGATCACCACGTTCAGAAAACTGCCGATGAGCAAGCCAAGGATGCCGATGGCAACGGCATCCATCCAATCCACACCGAACATCAGACCACCTGACCGAGCTTGAAGATAGGCAGGTACATGGACACCACGATGCCGCCGATCAAGCCGCCGAGGAACACGATGATGATGGGCTCCATCAGGCTGGAGAGACCAGCCACCATTTCATCCACTTCCGCCTCATAGAAGTCTGCGGATTTGCCGAGCATGTGGTCGATCGAACCCGATTCTTCGCCGATGGCGACCATCTGGATCACCATCGACGGAAACACATTGGCGTTCGTCATGGCGTTGGTCAGGCTGGTGCCGGTCGAAACCTCGTTCTGGATCTTGGAGGTGGCTTCGCTGTAGACCGAATTGCCCGAAGCGCCGCCCACCGAGTCCAGCGCTTCCACCAGCGGAACACCGGCAGCGAACATGGTGGAGAGTGTGCGTGTCCAGCGTGCGATACAGGACTTGTTGATCAGATCACCGAAAATCGGCATCTTGAGCAACGCGCGGTCCATGAAGCGTTGCATTTTTTCGCTTCGTTTCCATGCCTGCATGAAGAAATATCCACCGCCACCGATGATGCCAAAGATCAGCCACCAATAGGCGACGAAGAACTCGCTGACGGCCATCACGAACAGCGTGGGGGCGGGCAGGTCGGCACCGAACGAAGTGAAGACTTCCTTGAAGGCCGGGATCACGAAAATCATGATCACGGTCACCACGACGAAGGCCACCACGACCACTGCGCAGGGATACATCAGAGCCGAGCGGATCTTGGCCTTGATCGCCTCGGTCTTCTCCATGTAGGTGGCCAGACGATCCAGCAGCGCTTCCAGAATACCGGCCTGCTCGCCAGCCTCCACCAGATTGCAGTAGAGACTGTCGAAGTACATCGGGAACTTGCGGAACGCGGAATTCAGCGAGGTGCCGGTTTCCACGTCGCCGCGGATGTCGTTGAGCAGCTTGGTGACGCTGGGATTGGTGTTGCCGCGCCCGACGATGTCGAAGGCCTGCAGCAGGGGCACACCAGCCTTCATCATCGTCGCCATCTGGCGGGTGAACAGGGCGATGTCCTTGGGCTTGATCTTCTTGCCCGAGCGCATGCGCCGCTTTTTGATCTTGGTCGCGAGCACGCCCTGACGACGCAGCGTCGCCTTGACCTGGTTTTCACCGGCCGCACGAATTTCACCGCGCACGACCTTGCCACCACGGTCCTTGCCCTCCCACTCGTAGACGAAGTCCTTGACGCTCCTCGATGCTGCAGTTGCCATATCGTGTCGATGCTTTCCTCTGTTTTATTATTCGTTGGTGCAGGCCAGCACTTCTTCCAGCGAAGTCATGCCGGTTCGTGCCTTGTAGAGGCCGGAAGTGCGCAGCGAGCGCACACCCTCCAGACGCGCCTGCTTGGCGATCTCCAACGCGCTCCCGTCGCGAAGAATGATGCGCTGCATTTCCTCCGAGATCGGCATCACTTCGTAGATGCCGACCCGGCCCTTGTAGCCGTTGTTGCAGGCGCTGCAGCCCACCGGCTTGTAGGTGACCCAGGAGCCGTCGATCTCTTCTTCTTGATACCCGGCATCGACCAGCGCTTCGTGCGGAATGTCGGCTGGTTCCTTGCAATTGGGGCAAAGACGTCGAGCCAGTCGCTGGGCGGTGATCAGGATCACGCTTGATGCGATGTTGAACGGGGCAATCCCCATGTTGCGCATGCGCGTCAGCGTGGTGGGTGCGTCGTTCGTGTGCAGCGTGGAGAGCACCAAGTGACCGGTCTGGGCCGCCTTGATCGCGATGTCCGCCGTTTCCAGGTCACGGATTTCGCCGACCATGATGATGTCCGGATCCTGACGCAGAAAGGCCTTGAGCGCCACGGCGAAGTTCATCCCCGCCTTTTCGTTGACGTTGACCTGATTGACGCCCGGCAAGTTGATTTCCGACGGGTCTTCCGCGGTCGAAATGTTCACACCTGGCTTGTTCAGCAGGTTCAGGCAGGTGTAGAGCGACACGGTCTTGCCGGAGCCGGTAGGTCCCGTGACCAGAATCATGCCGTAGGGACGGCCAATGGCGGTGAGCAGACGCTCTTTTTCCTCCGGCTCGTAGCCGAGGGCATCGATACCGAGTTTGGCGCTGCTGGGATCCAGAATACGGATCACGATCTTCTCGCCAAACAGCGTGGGCAAGGTGCTCACGCGGAAGTCGATCACGCGGTCGGCGCCGATCTTGAGCTTCATGCGGCCATCCTGTGGCACGCGTTTTTCGGAAATGTCGAGACGCGAGATCACTTTGATGCGCGATGCCAGCTTTTCCTTGATGGCTGGCGGCGGGCTCGAGATCTCCCGCAATTCACCGTCGATGCGAAAGCGCACGCGGTAGGTGTGTTCATAGGGTTCGAAGTGCAGGTCCGACGCGCGCATGTTGAATGCGTCGATCAGCATCTTCTGCAGGAATTTGACGATGGGCGCGTCTTCAACGTCGTTCTGCCCGACATCCTGAGCGTCTTCCGCCGCTTCGACCGGGACATCCCCGAACTCGAAATCACCGCCGGACACGATGCTGTCCAGGGCTTCCGCTGCACCCTTGGTGATCTTTTCGACGAACTTGCCGAGCTTGTCGTACTCGGCAATGATCCAGTCCACCCCCATCTGGGTCGTGAACTTGATCTGTTCGGCCGCCTCGTGGTCGGTGGGGTCGGCTGTCGCTATGACGAGACGATTGCCGCGCTTGTTCAGAACCGCGACGCGATAGTTTAGGCAGATCTTGGCATCGAGGGCATCTTGCGGCAGGCGCATGGTGTCGAGCGCGTCCACATCCACCAAGGGGGCGCCGAAGACACTGGAGACGGTGTGCGCCAACTCTGCTGCGGTAATGCTTCCCGAGTTGATCAGTTCGGAGATGAAGGCGGATTTCGAGCCCTGCGCCTTCTTGGCGATCTCTTCTGCAGCCTTCTGGTCGAGCTTGCCGGCGGACATCAACGTTCTTGCCAGTCCCGGCAGAACGATCGGAGTCACGCTTTTGGGGGCGGTATCAACAGCGGCCATGAATGCAATTGATTTGTGTCGAGGAAAGGGGGAACGATCCTATCATCGCTGATTCGCAACAAGCTGTACAGCGAGCCTGGGTCGATTGTGAGCTCTCGGGAACTGCTCGGAGCCTGAAAAGGACGCCCGTTCGGTTTGATGGGCGTAGTGGTTGTAGTTTGTTGATTTCAAACAATTAATCAAGAGGCTGTGGCTTTTGCGCGTCATGGGTTGCGCGTTGTTTAGGACCTGGCAGAGGTTGATCTCCCTCAGTGAAGTCGATGATGAGACGGCCTGATGGGGTGCGAATCAGTTGGTAATTGTTAACAGGTGCGGCTGACGGTGCCGCTGGGGCAATGCAATGGAAGCGGCTGCTCGCCAATGAAAAGAGCCGGATCAGCAGTTTGCGGATCCGGCTCTTGTCTTGAATTCTGGTCGGGGTGAGAGGATTCGAACCTCCGGCCTCTACGTCCCGAACGTAGCGCTCTACCAGGCTAAGCTACACCCCGATGGTGTTGTGTGGCTGCTTGATTTCAGATGCGCCGATCAAGCAGCGAAGCCGCCAATTGTAGCAGTCCATCCGTGTAGGCATTGGTCGGGAAGCCTGCAATGGCATCAATGGCGAGTCGGGCTTGGGTTGCTGCCGCGTCGCGTGTGGCGTCAAGCGCGCCGGTGGATTTGACGATGGAAATCACGGCGGGCAGGTTGTCGGTTTCGCCCACTTCAATGGCATTTCTGATCAGTGCGCATTGCTCTTCGTTGCCGCGTTGCATGGCGATGATGAGGGGAAGGGTGACCTTGCCTTCGCGCAGATCGTCTCCGAGATTCTTGCCCATCTCGGCGGCGTCGCCGTCATAGTCCAGAACGTCGTCGATCACCTGAAACGCTGTTCCGAGCGCCTGGCCGTAGTCGGCGCAGGCTTTCTCGATGTCGGCGGAACTGCCTGCGAGTACGGGGGCAAGGCGTGCGCTGGCTTCGAACAGCTTGGCGGTCTTGGAGCGGATCACGTTCAGGTAAGCGGCTTCCGAGAGCGATGCGTCATGCGTGTTCATGAGCTGCTGCACTTCACCCTCGGCGATGATGTTCGTCGCTTCGGCAAGAATGTGCATGACGCGCATGTTGTTTGTATCCACCATCATCTGGAAGGCGCGTGAATACAGGAAGTCGCCCACGAGCACGCTTGCGGGGTTGCCGAAGTTCTCGTTGGCGGTGGGGCGTCCGCGGCGCAGGGTGGATTCGTCGACCACGTCGTCGTGCAGCAGGGTCGCGGTGTGGATGAACTCCACCACGGCCGCCAGATTGAAGCGCTGTGCGTCCTTGTAGCCGAGCGCGCCGGACATCAGCAGCAGAAGGGCGGGGCGCAGGCGCTTGCCGCCGGCCGAGATGATGTACTGTGCGACCTGGCTCACCAGCGGCACCGAGGAGCTGAGGCGTGCGGCGATGACTTTGTCCACTTCGCGCATGTCGTCGGCGATCAATGCGAGTGTGGCGCTGGTGCTGTTGTTGTTGGCGGCCAAGGTGATGCAGTCAGAGTGTTGTCAAAGCCTCAAATTATAGGAAGGACGGATCGCCTTCCTGTTGAGGCATGGGTTAAGTTGGATATGAAAGCCGGTGGATTGTGCGCTGTGGCGGGCTTTGAGGCGATTGAGTGGCTCACTTTGCCATAGGCTTGCGTGCTGCCTTTCGGGGCATCGGGGGCGGGGCTTGCCAATGGTTTTCTGACTGGGGTATACTCTTGGGTTCCGTGAAAGTTCGTTCGCGGAGCTCATTTCAAAAGAGGTTTACATGTACGCGGTCATAAAAACCGGTGGCAAGCAATATCGCGTTGCTGCTGGCGAAAAAATCAAAGTAGAACAGATTGCTGCGGACGTAGGCCAGGAGATTGTGATCGACCAGGTTCTGGCAGTCGGCAACGGCGCTGAACTCAAGGTTGGTGCACCCCTGGTGTCCGGCGCATCTGTGAAGGCAACGGTCGTTGCTCACGGCAAGCACGACAAAGTGCGCATCTTCAAGCTGCGTCGTCGCAAGCACTACGCAAAGTCTCAAGGTCACCGTCAACAGTTCACCGAACTGCTGATCGGCGCGATTGCTGCTTAAGGGGGTAATATCTCATGGCACAGAAAAAAGGCGGCGGCTCTACGCGAAACGGTCGTGACTCCAAGCCAAAAATGCTGGGTGTCAAGGCTTACGGTGGTGAACTGATCAGCGCTGGCTCGATCATCGTTCGTCAACGCGGCACACGCATTCACGCTGGCGTGAACGTGGGTCAGGGCAAGGATCACACCTTGTTCGCACTGGTGGATGGTCACGTGACCTTCGGCCACAAGGGTGCGATGAACAAGCACACCGTGAGCATCACTCCGGTCTAAGCTGTTCGCTGAACACACAGCCAAGCCCCGATCCATCGGGGCTTTGTTGTTTTTGGCTTTTGTTTTTCTCGTTTTGTACGAAGCCTTCCGGCTTCGATTGGTGGATCGTTTGGGGGTGTCAATATTGCCCTTCATGCGTTGTTGCGAAGCCTTGTCGTACGAGAGTACTGTCTGCGGCTTCGACGCCCAGCCGGACGGGCCATCTTGGCATTGTGGCTGGGTGATCGAAGGTGCGTTGCGCTTCCGGCGCCGTCGTGCGGTGTTTTTGCCGCGTTTGCCCTGAAGTTGATTTCAGGGCTCAAGTCCTTTCCTTCGAGTGCGGAACGGGCGATTTTGTAAACTCCTGCATCATGAAGTTCGTCGACGAAGCCTATATTGACATTGCCGCTGGGGACGGGGGCAATGGCTGCGTGTCGTTCCGCCACGAGAAGTACAAGGAATTCGGTGGGCCGGATGGGGGGGACGGTGGTCGTGGTGGCCATGTGTTCGCCGTGGCCGATCCGAATCTCAATACCTTGGTGGACTATCGTTTTTCGCGTCGCCATGAGGCGCAGCGCGGGGAGCATGGCAAGGGGTCCGACATGTTTGGCTCGGCGGGCAAGGATGTCACGCTGCGCATGCCGGTGGGCACGATCATCACTGACGCCGAGACGGGTGAGGTGCTTTTCGAGTTGCTCAATCCGGGTGAAACCATCACCATCGCCAAGGGCGGCGATGGCGGGTTTGGCAATCTGCGCTTCAAGAGCGCGATCAACCGTGCGCCGCGCCAGAAGACACCGGGCTTCCCCGGGGATCGTCGCAATCTGAAGCTGGAACTCAAGGTGCTGGCTGACGTCGGTCTGCTGGGTATGCCGAATGCGGGCAAGTCGACATTCATTGCGGCGGTGTCGAATGCGCGCCCCAAGATCGCGGACTATCCGTTCACGACACTGCACCCGAATCTGGGCGTGGTGCGCGTGGGTCCCGAGCAGAGCTTCGTGATCGCCGACATTCCGGGTCTCATCGAGGGTGCCTCGGAAGGTGCGGGTCTTGGTCACCAGTTTCTGCGCCATCTGCAGCGCACGCGTCTGCTGCTGCATATCGTGGATGTGGCGCCGTTTGACGACAACGTCGATCCGGTCGAGCAGGCCAAGGCCATCGTCGAGGAGCTGCGCAAGTACGGCGCGGAACTCTATGACAAGCCGCGCTGGCTGGTTCTCAACAAGCTGGACATGGTGCCCGAAGCGGACCGTGCCAAGCTGGTCAAGGACTTCATCAAGCGCTTCAAATGGAAGGGGCCGGTGTTCGAGATTTCCGCGCTCACGCGTGAAGGTTGCGAGCCGCTGATCAAGACGATCTTCCAGCATGTGCACGCCGAGCAGTTGGCACAGAACACGCCGGAGGAGGTGGATCCGCGCTTCCTCTCGAAGGACGAGGTGGATGCGCATGATGATCCACGCTTCGACCCTCGCTTTGATCCCCGTTTCGCCTCCGGAGATGACGAGCGTTCCTGATCGAGCGTTCAAAAGCACAGCCGTCATCTCCATGAAAGCCGTCTGACGTTTCATAATGGCTTTCGCCCGTGGCCAGTGCGTCGTGCCGTGGTCCGGGCTCCCATGCCAACTACACACAAAAAATGGTCTCCAATGTTTTGAGCGATGCGCGTCGCATCGTGGTGAAGGTCGGCTCCAGTCTCGTGACCAACGAGGGCAAGGGGCTGGATGAAGTCGCCATCGGCGAATGGAGTCGCCAACTGGCGGCGCTGGTTCATGGCGATGGCGGCGTGCGCCGCGAGGTCATCATGGTCTCGAGCGGTGCGATTGCCGAAGGCATGAAGCGCCTGGGATGGACCACCAGGCCCAGCGAGATCCACGAACTGCAGGCGGCGGCTGCCGTGGGGCAGATGGGTCTGGCGCAGATGTACGAGACCAAGCTGCGCGAGCAGGGCATGCGCAATGCGCAGGTGCTGCTCACCCATGCCGATCTGGCCGATCGCGAGCGCTATCTGAATGCGCGCATCACGCTGCTGACGCTGCTGCGTCTGGGGGTGGTGCCGGTCATCAACGAGAACGACACCGTCGTGACCGATGAAATCAAGTTCGGCGACAACGATACGCTGGGAGCGCTGGTCGCCAACCTCGTGGAGGCCGACGCGCTGGTGATTCTCACCGACCAGAAGGGCCTCTACACCGCCGACCCGCGCCGTGACCCGAGCGCGAAGTTTGTGGATGTGGCGGACGCGGGCGACCCGGCTCTGGAAATCATGGCGGGTGGGGCTGGCTCCAGCATCGGCAAGGGCGGCATGATCACCAAGATTCTGGCGGCCAAGCGCGCTGCCGGTTCGGGTGCGTCCACCGTGATCGCCTGGGGGCGCGAAAAGGATGTGCTGATCCGCTTGGCAAAAGGCGAGTCCATCGGCACGCTGCTGGTCGCGCAGACGCAGAAGACCCAGGCGCGCAAGCAATGGATGGCGGACCACCTGCAGATGCGTGGCGCGGTGACCGTGGATGCGGGTGCGGCCGCCAAGCTCATCGGCAGCGGCAAGAGCCTGCTGCCGATCGGCATGATTGCGGTGGAAGGCGACTTCGTGCGTGGTGACGTCATCGGCATCAAGAACGAAAGCGGCGAGGAAATCGCGCGCGGCCTTGCCAACTACGCCAGTGCCGAGGCGCGTCTGCTGTGCCGCAAGCCGTCATCGGAATTTGAACATTTGCTTGGCTACACCGCCGAGCCTGAAATGGTGCACCGCGACAATCTGGTGCTCGCGCATCACTGACATGATGGCTCTGGGAGGCGCCCGGAAACTCGGGGTTTCCGGGGCTGTTTCGCCGATGCGTGCTTCGCCTTGCTTCGGCAAGCGACTATTCGTCGTGCTGCAGCGGCTTGGCGGGGCTCATCAACTGCGCCGGTTGGGCGAGCAGTTCGCCGTCGTTCGGCGTCAGAACCCGGCTTTGCGGGTTCGGATCAAAGCTGGCGCCCGGTGGCAGTTCCATGCCGGGCTTGAGCATCATCGAGTTGAAGCGCGTAGCCGTTGGCTGAACCACGTCGGGAACCGGTTGGCCGTCCCGCGAACGCATGCCGCTTCGCAGATAGCGATTGCGCTGCTCGTGGCGCGGCAGAAAGCGGGCCAGTTCGGTGAGCGCCATTTCATAGACGCCCCGCTTGAACTCCACCACCACATCGAGCGGAACCCAATAATCGTTCCAACGCCAGGCGTCGAACTCTGGATGATTGGTGGCGCGCAGGTTCAAATCCCAGTCGTGCCCCATCAATTGCAGGAGATACCAGATCTGCTTCTGGCCCTTGTAATGTCCGCGCGCATCGCGGCGGATATACCGGTCAGGCACCTCGTAGCGCAACCAGTCCCGCGTACGGGCAATGATCCTGACATGATCGGGCAGAAGCCCGACTTCCTCGTGAAGTTCCCGGAACATGGCTTGCTCGGGGGATTCCCCGCGATCAATGCCACCTTGAGGGAACTGCCAACTGTGTGTCCGGATCCTTTTTCCCCAGAATACCTGGTTCCTCTGGTTGAGCAGGATGATGCCGACGTTCGGGCGAAATCCGTCCCGGTCGAGCATAATCTAACCCCAAATTCAAAAACTGTGACCATTATGCACGGTACCCCGCATGCGGCAAGCGGGCTAACCTCAGTGGCCTGAGATCGATAGATGAAAGCTTCCCAATTCCTTATTTCCACTCTGAAAGAAGCCCCAGCAGACGCTGAAGTCGTGAGCCATAAGCTCATGACACGTGCGGGCATGATCAAAAAGCTGGGCGCGGGCATCTACAACTACATGCCCATGGGCCTGCGCGTGGTGCGCAAGGTCGAGGCCATCGTGCGCGAAGAAATGAACCGCGCCGGTGCCGTCGAATGCACCATGCCGGTGGTTCAGCCGGCCGAGCTCTGGCAGGAAACCGGCCGCTTCGAGAAGATGGGGCCCGAACTGCTGCGCATCAAGGATCGCCATGAGCGTGATTTCGTGATCCAGCCGACCAGCGAAGAAGTCGTCACCGACATCGCGCGTCAGGAGTTCCGCAGCTACAAGCAGCTGCCCAAGAACCTCTACCAGATCCAGACCAAGTTCCGCGACGAGCGCCGTCCGCGCTTCGGCCTGATGCGTGGTCGCGAGTTCATCATGAAGGACGCCTACAGCTTTGACCGTGACCAGACGGCAGCCAAGGCGAGCTATCAGGTCATGGCGACAGCATATCGCCGCATTTTTGACCGTTTTGGCCTCCGTTACCGTGCCGTTGCTGCAGATTCGGGCGCCATTGGCGGTGATCTGAGCGAAGAGTTCCAGGTGATCGCCTCGACCGGCGAAGACGCCATCGTCTACTGCCCGAACAGCGAATACGCGGCCAACATGGAAAAGGCCGAGGCCCTCGCGCCCACGGGTCCGCGTCCCGCAGCCAGCAAGCCTCAGACGCTGACGCCCACGCCGGGCAAAGCGACCTGTGGTGAAGTTGCCGAATTGCTGGGCGTTGATTTGTCAACAACTGTCAAGTCTTTGGTTTTGGCGACAGATGAAGTCAATGATCAAGGCGAAGTTGTGAAAAGTCAGGTTTGGCTGCTGCTTCTGCGCGGCGACCATGACATGAACGAGATCAAGGTCAGCAAGGTGCCTGGTCTGGAAGCGAACTTCCGCTTCGCCACGCTGTCCGAGATCGAGGACCACTTCGGCTGCAAGCCCGGCTATCTGGGCCCGCTGAACATGAAGAAGCCCGTGAAGGTCGTTGCAGACCGTGACGTGGCTTTGATGGCTGACTGGATTTGCGGTGCGAACCAGATCGACCACCACATCACCGGCGTGAACTGGGGGCGTGACCTGCCGGAGCCGGATCTGGTGGCGGACATCCGCAACGTGGTTGCGGGCGACAAGTCTCCCGACGGAAAGGGTGAACTTGCCATCGAGCGCGGTATCGAAGTGGGCCATGTGTTCTACCTCGGCACCAAGTACAGCAAGGCCATGAACGCGACCTTCCTTGCTGAGGACGGAAAGCCCGCCTTCTTCGAGATGGGCTGCTACGGCATCGGCGTGACGCGTCTGCCGGCCGCCGCCATCGAGCAGAACCATGACGAGCGCGGCATCATCTGGCCCGACGCGATTGCGCCGTTCACCGTGGTGATCTGCCCGATCGGCATGGACCGCAGCGAAGAAGTGAAGGCCGCGGCCGAGAGACTGTATGCCGAATTCCAGGCGGCGGGCGTTGACGTTCTGCTGGACGACCGAGGCGAGCGCCCCGGTGCGATGTTTGCGGACTGGGAACTGATCGGTGTGCCGCACCGTGTGGTGATCTCGGACCGCGGTTTGAAGGAAGGCCAGCTGGAGTACCAGGGCCGACGTGATGCCGCCGCCACCAAGGTGGCTGTGGGCGACGTGTTCGCGCATGTGAAGGAACGATTGAAGGTATGAGCTTGAAGGAAAGTCTCACTGAGGGAGGAAAGCAGCGGGAGGAGGGCGTTTCGCGCCGTTCGCTCATGCTGTCCCTGTCTACGGCTCCGCTGGGAATGCTGGGTGCGCCGCAAATGGCGCACGCGGGTGGCCAGCTCGAAGAGCCGCTGATGGACTCGGTGCGCACCGCCCTCAGCTCCGCCGTCGCCAACCAGGGGCCGCCCGAGCCCCTGTTCGCGACGACCGAGGCGCGCATCATGTATCTGCGCTGGCTTGGAACGATGAGCGACAAGCTGCGCAAGCGCAAGCCCGAGTGGGAAGTGCGCCGCGATTTTCTGCAGACCGTCTGGTATGAATCCAAGCGCGCGGGGCTCGACACCTCGCTCGTCATGGGCCTGATCCAGGTCGAGAGCGCCTTCCGCAAGTTCGCCGTCTCGTCGGTGGGCGCGCGCGGCTACATGCAGGTCATGCCGTTCTGGACGCGCGTGATCGGCGACGGCGATGCGGGCAAGCTGTTCCAGATGCAGACCAATCTGCGCTTTGGCTGCGTGATCCTGCGCCACTATCTGGACCGCGAAAAGGGTGACACCTTCATGGCGCTCGGCCGCTACAACGGCAGCCGTGGCCGCAATCCCTATCCGAACGCCGTCTACAGCGCGCAGCGGAACTGGCTTTTCAACGAGAAGGTCACGTCAGCCTGACCGCTGGGCAGTTCACGTTTCCGACGGAGCGGCGGGTGAGGGCGTTCCTCCGCCCGCATCCTTGAGCCGCGACACCATCACCTGATCGATGCGGTAACTGTCCACGTCGAGCACCTCGAACTTGTAGCCGCCGAAGTTCACGCTGTCCGTGCGGCGCGGCACGCGGCGCAGCATGACCATCAGGAAGCCGGCCAGCGTTTCGTATTCCTCGTCGTGCGGCAGTTCGTCCAGATCGAGCGCGCGCAGCACATCCTCGATGGGCGTCACGCCGTCGATCAGCCACGAGTTCTCGTCGCGTCGCACGATCTGCTCTTCGTCGTCCGGCCCCACGAGATCGCCCATCACCGTGCTCATCACGTCGTTGAGCGTCACCACGCCGACCACGAGGCTGTATTCGTTGACGATCACCGCGAAGTCTTCGTGCACCTGTCTGAACTGGTCCAGCACCTCGGCCAGCGTCAGCCGGTCGGGAACGATCAGCACCTTGTGCACCAGCTGATCGTCCTTGAGCGACAGCGTCTGGTTGTTGAGCACGCGCTGGAACAGGTCCTTGGCATCGACATAGCCGATGACATGGTCGATGTCGCCATCGCAGACGGGATAGGTCGAAAACGGCTCTTCCGCGATGCGCGCGCGGACCACGGTGTCCGGGTCGTCCTGCAGGAAGAAGGCGATGCGGTCACGCTGCGTCATCGCGGAGGCCACCGTGCGCGAGTCGAGCTCGAACACGTTGGCGATCACCTGCTGTTCGCTGGCCGCGAGCAGACCGGCACGTGCGCCGGCCTCGGTCATCGCGAGGATGTCGTCGGAGGTGATGCGCTCATCGCGGACCGTGTCGATTCCGAGCAGCTTGAAAATGAGGTCGGCGGTTTTCGCATACAGCCACACCACCGGCTTGAACAGACGCATGCACCAGAGCATCGGCACCAGCACCCGCACGGCCCAGCGTTCGGGCTCCGCCATGCCCAGGCGCTTGGGAAACAGGTCGGCAAACAGAATGAACAGCGAGGTGATGACGAGGAACGAGCAGACAAAGCCCAGCGTCTGCGCATTCGAGCTCGACGTCCAGAGTGCGAACAGACGGCTCAGGGTCGGGGTGAGCGCACCTTCGCCGACGATGCCGCCCAGAATGGCGACGGCGTTCTGGCCCACCTGGACAACGGTGAAGTAGTCTCCCGGCGCCTCCTGCAGCTTCAGAATCCGGTCCGCGCGCATGTCCCCATCGACCGCCAGCTGCCGCAAACGCAGTCGCCGCGACGCGGCAAGCGAGAGCTCGGCCAGTGAAAAGAAAGCACTGAGCGCGATCAGCAGGAGAATGACGAAGATGCTTTCGGGAAGCTGCATGCACGAGGTGGCGGGACCAGAGAGCGTCCATGCCGCGAATGGCGATGCAAACAGTGTAGCGGGCGCGCGTGATTTGGTGGCGCCATGTCAGGAAATCATCCGGAAATCACGCGGGTTGTCGTCTCTCCAATAAAAAAGCCGACTGACGGATCAGTCGGCTTTTCAGCAATGAATCGGCTTGAGCGCGACTCAGGCGGCAGCGCCACCGCCCAGCACCTGCTGGAGTTCGCCCGATTCGTACATTTCCATCATGATGTCCGAGCCGCCGATGAATTCGCCCTTCACGTACAGCTGGGGGATGGTGGGCCACTGGCTGTAGTCCTTGATGCCCTGGCGGATTTCCTGATCTTCAAGCACGTTCACCGTGGTGACGTTCTTGGGGTCCACGCCGCAGGCCTTGAGGATCTGGATCGCGCGGCCCGAAAAACCGCACATGGGGAAGCTGGCGTTGCCCTTCATGAAGAGCAGGACATCGCTGCCCTTGACGAGTTGGTCGATGCGTTGTTGTACGTCGCTCATGAAATTCTCCTGAAAACTGGATGCCCTTGATCAAGTCTCAGGGCGGATTGCGTCGATTATTCCACTGTCTGGTCAGAACGGTGGCTTTGCGGGATTTTCCCCCCGGTGCAGCGGGCAATGCCAGCCAGATCGGCGCGGCTTTGCACGGCGTCAAAACCCCCGGCTGCTAAAAGTGCCTGGACGGCTTCGGACTGATCCCAGCCGTGCTCAAGCAACAGCCAGCCGCCTGGCTTGAGATGCGTGGGCGCCTGCTCGATGATCAGCCGTATGTCGTCAAGTCCATCGCCGCCGCTGGCCAGTGCCGAGAGCGGCTCGTGGGTGAGATCGGCCAGATGCGGATCGGCCGATGGAATGTAGGGCGGGTTGCTGACGATGGCGTCGAACGGGCCTTGCAACGGGGACAGCCAACTGCCATGCGCAAAGTTCACCGGGAGCTTCAGCCGTGCCGCGTTGCCGCTGGCGACCGCGAGCGCGTCAGCGCTGGCATCCACGGCCCAGATCTCGGCCTTGGGGCGTTCGCGCTGCAGCGCGAGCGCGATGGCGCCGCTGCCGGTGCCGAGATCGACGAGGCGCAGATTCGTGCCGTCGCCGGGCAGCAGCTCGAGCGCCCAGTCGACCAGCGTTTCAGTGTCCGGGCGCGGGTCGAGCACGCGCGCGTCGACGTGCAGCGTCAGGCCGAAGAATTCTTTCTGACCAATGAGGTAGGCGACGGGCTCGCCCTGCAGTCTGCGTTGGCGAAGCTCATCCCATTGCGCCCGTTGCGCATCGGTCAATTCGTCGCTGTCGTGCGTGATCAGCCAGGCGCGCGCATGCGTGGGCTGGCCGGCGGCGTGCAGCATCAGCATCTGCGCGTCGACACGTGCCATTCCCTGCTGCGCGGCCTGCGCGAGCAGTTGGGCGATGGTGGTGGTTGGCGTGAAAGGCATGGCTGAAGGGCTTACGCGTTGACTTCCAGCTCGGCGAGCAGCTCGGCTTCGCGCGCGTGGGCAAGCGCGTCGAGCACCTCGTCCATGTCGCCTTCCATGATGGCCAGCAGCTTGTAGAGCGTCAGGTTGATGCGGTGATCGGTCAGGCGGCCCTGCGGGAAGTTGTAGGTGCGGATGCGGTCCGAGCGGTCGCCCGAGCCGATCAGGCCCTTGCGCAGCGCGGCCTCCTTGGCGGCGCGTTCGCTGCGTTCCTTTTCCTGGATGCGCGCCTGCAGCACCTGCAGCGCCTTGGCCTTGTTGCTGTGCTGGCTGCGGCCGTCCTGGCATTCGGCGACGATGCCGGTGGGCAGGTGGACCACGCGCACGGCGGAGTCGGTCTTGTTGATGTGCTGGCCACCCGCGCCGGATGCGCGGAAGGTGTCGATGCGCAGGTCAGCCGGGTTCAGCGTGATGGCCTGATGCTCGTCGGGCTCGGGCATCACCGCAACGGTGCAGGCGCTGGTGTGAATGCGGCCCTGCGTTTCGGTGGCGGGCACGCGCTGCACGCGGTGGCCGCCGGACTCGAAGCGCAGGCGCCCGTAGATATCGTCGCCCTCGATGCGCAGCACCACTTCCTTGTAGCCGCCGATCTCGCTTTCGTTGGCGGACATGACTTCCACCTTCCAGCCCTTGGTGGCTGCATAGCGCGTGTACATGCGGGTCAGGTCGCCCGCGAACAGCGCGGATTCGTCGCCGCCGGTACCCGCGCGGATTTCCATGAAGGCGTTGCGTGCGTCGTCCTGGTCCTTGGGCAGCAGCAGGCGCTGCAGTTCATCCTCCAGCTGCACGAGCTCCGCCTCGCCGCTCGCGATCTCGTCCTGCGCCATCTCGGCCATGTCGGGGTCTTCGAGCATCTCGCGCGCACCGACGAGATCGGATTCGATCTGGTTGTAGCGCCTGTATCGACCGGCGATCTGCGTGACCTCGGCGTGCTCCTTGGAGATCGCGCGGTACTGCTTCATGTCGGACATGATGTCCTCGCGCGAGAGCAGGAAGTCGAGCTCTTCGAGGCGCTGCGCATACTTCTCGAGCTGGATTCTGAGAAAGGATTTCATCGTGGGGATGCAATGGAATTCGGGGATGACCATCGACGGTATGGTCGAGTGGCCGGGCTGCGGCGCGCGCAGCGAGAAAAGGCCAGCGCATGGGGCTGGCCTGAAAAGGAGGGGACGCTAACGCTCTTTGCGCAGGAACAGGCGCTGGACGGTGTCGGCCGTCTGGGCGCGCTGCTCGGCGTCGCCCTTGTGCAGCTCGGCCATGGTGCCGTGGAGCATCTTCTGCGTGATGCCGCGCGAGAGGGCCTCGAGCACGGTGTCGATGTCCTCGCCCTTGGCGATGAGCCGTTTGGCGCGCGCGATTTCGTGGGCACGCCATTCGTCGGTCTGCGCGTTGATCTGCTGGATCAGCGGCACGGCACCGCCTTGCGGCTTGCGCTGGTCGAGCCAGTGCATGAAGCTCTGCACGCCGTGGTCGATGATGACTTCGGCCTGCTGCACGGCGGCCTGGCGCTGGGCCTGGCCGGTGCGCACCACGTTGGCGAGATCGTCCACGGTGTAGAGATAGACGTCGCGCAGGTCCTTGACCTCGGCTTCGATGTCGCGCGGCACGGCCAGATCGACCATGAAGATCGGACGGCGCTTGCGCTTCTTGAGCGCGCTCTCGACGGCTCCGAGGCCGATGATCGGCAGGCTCGAAGCCGTGCAGGAGATCACCGCGTCATATTCGTGCAGGTGCTCGGGCAGGTCGGACAGGCGCATGGTGTTCGCGCCGAACTGCGAGGCCAGCTTTTCGCCGCGCTCGAGCGTGCGGTTGGCGATCGTGATCTGCTTGGGGTGCCTTGCCGCGAAGTGCGTGGAGACCAGCTCGATCATCTCGCCCGCGCCGACGAACAGCACCTTGATCTGCGAGAGGTCTTCAAAAAGCTGACCGGCGAGGCGCACGGCGGCGGCCGCCATGCTGATGCTGTGCGCGCCGATCTCGGTGGAGCTGCGCACTTCCTTGGCGACGGCGAAGCTGCGCTGGAACAGCTGGTTGAGCGTCGTGCCGAGCACGCCCGCCGTTTCGGCCGCGCGCACGGCGTTCTTCATCTGGCCGAGGATCTGCGCCTCGCCCAGCACCATCGAATCAAGGCCGCTCGCGACGCGGAACGCGTGGCGCGCGACGAGATCATTCTCGAGCGTGTAGGAATGCGAGCGCAGCAGGGTGGGGCTCACGCCGCCGGAGTGGGCCAGCCAGTCGAGCGTGTGGTCGAGCGCTGGCGCGTCTGCTGCGCAGTAGATTTCGGTGCGGTTGCAGGTCGACAGAATGGCCGTCTCCACCCCAGGGTGGCGCACGGTATTGCTGGTCAGGGCCTGGCGCAGGCCGATCAGCGTCGGCGCGATCTGATCGATCGCGAACGCAAAACGACCGCGCATGTCAAGCGGCGCGGTCGTGTGATTGATGCCTAAAGCCCAAACTGCCATGGGTCGATTATAAAATTTGTACGCGATCAAGGTCGAATGCGGTGAATGGCTGACTTGATCTGAGTCATATTTATGAATCCTCTACTCGCGCTGAACCACTTTCTGAATTTTGTGCTACCCGCTCTTGCGGTGGCTTTGCTGATGGTGATTCTGGCGCAGATTTTTTTTCGCCAACGGGTGAAGCCACTGGGCTGGATTCGACCTGTTGCTATAAATTTCGTAGTTGGATGCGCCGCTCTCATCACTGGACTGTGGGTCTTCGGCAACGATGGGAAATGGCTTTCTTACGTGGCCCTGAGTGTTGCGATTGCCACTACACAGTGGGTGCTCATGCGGGGCTGGAGGGCCTGAGAGTGTGCTGACGATCTCCACACGGCCCTGCAGGCGCGGCCTCGGGCGGTCTGCTGCGTTGCAAATCCTCGCAATAGCCCGAGCTATTGCTGCGGTTTGCGCCTTGCAGTCCTTCCCGATCCGCACGCTGCAAGCCTCGCGATGAGATCGTCAACACGCTCTGACCGGGTCTTATCGCTCACTTGAGGCGCAGGCAGAAGCCGCAGGCGCGGCTGGCGTGCCGGATTCATTCAGGCTGGTCAGCATTTGCTGCATCTGAGTGGCCAGCGCAGTCCGCTGCGCCTCGGGTACGCCCTGCAGCATGCGTTCGCCGACCTGGGCCCGCGCGGCCTGCATCGTGGTGAACAGCGTCTGACCGCGCTCGCTCAGCTTCAGCCGGCGGCTGCGGCGGTCGTCAGGGTGGGGTACGCGCTCGATCCAGCCGTTGTCTTCCATTTCGCTCAGCGTGCGGGCGATCTGCGCCTTGTCGGCATGCAGGAATTCCATCAGCGCCTTGTGGGTGCACAGCGGCTCGTGCCCCACGAACAGCAAGCAGCGCACGGAGCTCCGGTTGAGCCGGTCGTCGTGGCGATGCATCTCGGCCCGCATGTGGCTGCGGTAGGCATGGACAAGGTCGTGCAAGGCGTCCAGAACCTTCGTGGAGGCGGAAACATCGTTCATGGCGTGGTCTTGTTTTATGGTTGACAAAGTCAACATAATGCGGGTATCTTGTTGACTAAATCAACATTCTAGCCAATCAAGAAAGCCGTTGTCCATGACCCATGCTTCCTCCGTCGATACCGTTATCACCCCCACCACCGCCCCGTTGCGCGTCGAGCGCGTGCGCCACGGCCTCAGTTCGCGCCACATGCAGCTCATGTCGCGGGAAATCGTCAGTCCCGGCTTCGTGCGCGTGACGCTGGGCGGTGCCGATCTGTCGAACTTCGCCAGCGTGGGCTTCGATGACCACGTCAAGCTGCTGCTGCCCGCTGCGGGCCAGGAAAAGCCGACGTTGCCCACCCTGATCGATGGCCGCCCGCATTTCGAGGGCGGCCAGCGCCCGACAGCCCGTGACTTCACGCCCGTGCGCTGGGACTCTGCCAAGGGCACGATGGTGCTCGAGTTCGCCATGCACGAAGCGGGCCCTGCCGCACAGTGGGCGGCCACGGCCCAGATCGGCCAATGGGTGGGCATTGCAGGCCCGCGCGGCAGCATGGTCGTGCCCACGGCCTTTGAATGGCATTGGCTGCTTGGGGACGCCAGCGCCTTGCCCGCCATCGAGCGCCGCCTTGCCGAACTGCCCGCCGGCGCGCGCGCCACGGTCCGCGTGCAGCTTGATCACACGGCCGACCAACGTCCGCTCGCGAGTGCCGCGCAGGTCGATCTGCAATGGGTGGACTCGCTCGACGCTGCCGCTCAAGAGCTGTCGATTCCAGAAGGCGACGGCTTCGTCTGGGCTGCGGGCGAGCACAACGACATGGCGCAGCTGCGCCGCACGCTGCTCGCCAAGCCGGGCGTGGATGCCAAGCGCATGCGCATCGCCGCGTACTGGAAGCGTGGCGAAATCGCGCACCACGCCGAGCTGAGTGAGGACTGATCAGCGCGAAACCATCAGCGCGGGTTGGTGAGCTGATCGATCACCGGGTCGCCGCTCGATCCCGGCGGGGTGGGGCCGGTACCGGACGTGATCGAGGTGGTCGCGGGTGGAGACAGGTGCAGGCCGGCTTCGCGCAATGATTTGAGTATCTCGAACAGCAGATCGCTGCGCACGCTGCCCGTGTTGCGCGGATTGCCGATGTAGCCGATGGCGAGGAACATCAGCGTGCCGTTCTGTATGCCCTCGAGCTGCACCACGGGCGCGGGGCTGTCCTGGATGCTCGGGTGCGAGGTGTAGGCCTCGAGAATGATCTGGCGCATGCGCGGCGCGTCGGTGTCCAACGGCGCGGGCAGGTTCAGCATCACGCGTCCCGGCGCGCCCGCGAGCGTCATGTTGCGCACGGACTTGGTGATGAATTCCGAGTTCGGCACGATCATCGTCGAACGATCCGAGAGCTGGATCTCCGTGGCCCGCACGTTCACTCGGCGCACGTCGCCTTCGGTGTCGCCGAGCTTCACCCAGTCGCCCACGCGCACGGGCCGCTCGGCCAGCAGAATCAGGCCCGAGATGAAGTTCTGCACGATGGCCTGCAGCCCGAAGCCGATGCCCACCGACAGCGCGCTCGCCACCCAGGCGATGCGCTCCACGCTGATGCCAAGCCCCGCCAGCGCTGCCGCGATCACGACCACGCCGCTCACATACCCCATCAGCGTGGTGATCGAACTGCGCATGCCGGGTTCGAGCGAGGTGTTGGGGAAGAACTGGTTGGTGAGCCAGCGCTTGAACAGATGGATGGCGAAGAAGCCGAGACAGATCACCGCCGCCGCTGTGAGCAGGGCCTGGGGCGCGATGGTGAAGTCGCCGAACTTGAGGCTGTGATCGACCGAGGAGCCGCGGCGGAACACCTCGTCGGGTGCGGTTCCGAGCGGCGCCATCAACGCGATCACCATGTAGAAGAACAGCGCCACGCGCAGCACGCCCGAGGCCAGCACCGCCACCTGATCGAGCAGCTTGGCGTCGATGCCGAGCGACGCTTGCACGCGCGATCCGAAGCCTCCGTGGGACGACAGCAGCGACTCGCACAGATCATCGGTGAGCTTGAACAGGAGATACATCGTGGACAGCACCACCATGGTCCACACCATCTGCCGCGCTATCGTGGCCGCCAGCGCCACGAAGCCGAGCGCGGCCAGCACGACGACGGCGATCAGCGCAACCCCGGCTGCAGCGGCCAGCATGCCGAACCACCACGGGCGCTCGCTGAGCTGCGCGGCGCTTTCTGCGGCGGCCTCCTTCGGTTCGTCGGCCGACGCCATCTGCGAATCGGGCGTGCGCAGATGGCGCAGCGCGGACAGCGTGATGAACGCCGCGAGCAGCGCGGAAACGATGTGCACCAGCACTTCCGAAGAAATGCTGAGCCCCGCGATGGCGCTGACTTCGGTCGCCACGCCGCCGAGCGCCGACGAGAGCGCAAACCACCACGGAAACGGACTCAGACGGCGCGCAAGGTCGTCCGAGATCAGCAGCAGTCGCCATGTCGAACGCTTGCTCGACAGCAGCGAATGCCCGAGCGCGATCACGTAGCTGCCATAGGCGGCCATCTGCAGGCAGATGGACTCCAGTGCCTGCAGCGGCTCGTCGAATTCCGCGTTCAGCCGCAGCCCGTTCCAGGCGATCTTCACGGCCAGCGTGACGATCAGCACATTGAGCACCACGGCAATGCTGGCCATCAGCGTGCGGCGCAGGCGCCCGGACGGCAAGCGTGATGGCAGCACCCGCACCAGAATCCGCTCGGCGGCCCAGGTGCCGCCGATGATCAGCAGCAGCGCGCCCAGCATGTGCAGTGCGAAGTTGTTGCGCTTGCGCGGCGTGGAGGTGGCCTCGGCCGCCGTCGCGCGGAGGTCGTCACCAAGCATCTGCAGCCGCTCCAGATCGTCGCGCGCTGCCAGCTTCCACACCTTCCAGAACGAGGGCGTGAGCGGCGACTCCACCCGTGCGGTCAGCGTGGCCTGGAACTGCGCGCGCCGCTGCTTGAGGATGTCCGCACTGCGCTGCTCCGCATCCACGCCGATGAGCCGAGCCAGCTTGAGATCCGAATCAATGGCCGAGCGCTGCTTGTTGAGCGTGGCCCGCTGCTCCGCCACATCCGGTGCGTCGGCGGGCGACCCTTTCTCCGGTGTTGGCCCAAGCCCCGCGAGGCGTCCATCGACATCGGCCAGCTCACTCGTCCGCTGCTTGGCAAGCCGCTCCGCTGCCGCGCCGATTCCGTTGAGCTGACCCAGCAGCTTGCGCGCATCCGTGTCCTCGGTGAGCTTGGCCGGGATGGCATCCAGTTGCTTGCGCAGATCGTCCGGCTGCGGTAGCGGCGGCCCCGGGTCCGCATCCGCATTCGTTTGCATCGTGTTCGCGGCATGCGCTTCCATGGCGGGCGACAGTACGCACATGCACGTGACAAGCAGCGAAATCAAACAGACCCCGACCACGGTGGCCCACGAACGACGGGGCGAAGTATCCAGCGTGCAGTGTGTGAGATCCATACGGACTAGAGTGCGAATTGCAGAAAGCAAACCACCACTGTAGCGCCAGCACAGGCATCCTCTCGTAGGAACGCGCGCACAAGCCAGCGGCACGAGCAAAGCGAAGTGCCGAACACGCCTCTTCCAGTCTGACTTCCGGCGGTTGTCCGAGCGGAGCGCGCAGCGCGAAGTCGAGTTCCGCCGGAGGACTTCAAAGCGCGTTTTGGGTCACCTTTTGCGCGCAAGCAAAAGGTGACTCCGCCGCCGGGCGGAACTCCCGGCCTGCGTCCTCAAAGAAGATGCTGGAGCGCAGCCGGAACGCGCCTGCAAAACAGGTGAAAGAGCAGGCTCAGCCCGCAGGACTGAACAAATCCACCCGATCGGTAATGATGCAATCCGTGCCGATGTCAAGCAAGCGCTTGGCCTCCCACTCATCATTCACGGTGTAGCTGCTGCACCGCATCC
Source organism: Diaphorobacter caeni (assembly GCF_015354245.1). Classification (GTDB taxonomy): domain Bacteria; phylum Pseudomonadota; class Gammaproteobacteria; order Burkholderiales; family Burkholderiaceae_C; genus Diaphorobacter_A; species Diaphorobacter_A caeni. The sequence continues at coordinate 239,509 of NZ_JADKYZ010000002.1, read as the reverse complement.
CCGCTCCATGCACCCGCGCCACCAGCGCCGGATTCCACAGCGCATGGTTCAGCACCATCGCCACACATCCCAGTTCCAGCGCGATCGCAATGTCCGCCTCGCCGGTCCCGTCGGCAAACTTGTCGACCAGCAGTCCGCGCGGAACATCCGGTGCCGCAGCTTTCGCGCCGCGCAGCGAATCGGGCTTGAACGAGGTGAACAGCGGCGGCACCTGGTCCTTGGGCCAGAGTCGGTTCATCAGCTCGCCGGTGGCGCGGCCCGTGGCTTCTTCCTGACCGGGCGTGGGTTTGATCTCCACGTTCAGATGCAGATGGTTGGCGATGCACCAGCGCGCGAGCGACTCGAGCGTGGGCAGGTGTTCGCCTGCGAACGAACGCGAGTGCCACGCGCCCGCGTCGAGCTGCGCGAGCTCGCCCATGGGGCGGTCGCTGCCGGTGCCCACGCCATTGGTGGTGCGCTTGAGATCGGTGTCATGCATGAGGAACAGCACGCCATCCTGGCTGAGCTTGGCGTCGCATTCGAACATGCGGTAGCCATACGATGCGCCCATGCGGAACGCGACCATGGTGTTCTCGGGCGCGAGCTTGCCCGCGCCACGATGCGCCACCCAGCGCGGATAGGGCCATGCGGCCAGTGCAGTCATACAGGTTCTCCAAATTTGAGCAGGTTGCCGTGCGGGTCGATCACATACAGCTCGCGCATGCCCCATTCGCGGTCTTGTGGTAGGGCGAGCGTGAGTCCGCGTGCGGCGAAGTCGGCATGCAGCGCGTCGGTGTCTGCGCGCACGTAGCAGGATGAATTGCGCGGCAGCTCGGTGTTGTCGCCGCAGGGCCAGAAATGGATTTCGCAGCCCTCGCGCGCAACGATCAGGTAGGTGCCGGGCATGGACAGCAAAACTTGAAAGCCGAGTATTTGAACGTAAAAAGCCTCGCTGACCGCGAGGTCCGGCGATGGAAGCACCGGGACCGTGGAGTGAATCAGCGAGGCCATGTTCGATTTCCCGAAAGGAAACGATTGTGCTAGATGCGCTTGCCCGTGTTGACGTCGAAGGTATGGACGCGGTCCGCGCGTGGCGTGACATGGATGACGTCGCCGCTGTTCGGCGTGAACGTGCCTTCCTCGACGCGCACGACGAGCTGCTCATCGTCGCTGCCGCCTTGCACGCGGCCGTAGATCAGGCGCTCGGCGCCCAGCAGCTCGACGGTGTCGACGACGACGGACCAGCCGCTGTTCGGCGTGATGTCCAGGTGCTCGGGGCGGATGCCGAAGATCGTGCCCGCCCGGGTGCCCGGCGCCGACTTGAGCAGGTTCATCGGAGGCGATCCGATGAAGCTCGCGACGAAGGTCGACGCGGGTCGGTGGTAGACCTCCTCGGGTGTGCCGAACTGCTCGACCAGGCCGCCGTTCATCACCAGCATGCGCTGGGCGAGCGTCATCGCTTCGACCTGATCGTGCGTGACGAACAGGCTGGTGATGCCCAGTGTCTGGTGGCGCTTCTGGATCTCGATGCGGGTCTGCGCGCGCAGCTTGGCGTCGAGGTTGGAGAGCGGTTCATCGAACAGGAAGACCTGCGGCTTGCGCACGATGGCGCGGCCCATGGCCACACGCTGGCGCTGGCCGCCGGAGAGTTGACGCGGCTTGCGATCGAGCAGGTGCGAGAGCTCAAGGATCTTGGCCGCACCGTCGACGCGCTGCTTGATCTCGTCCATCGGCACGTTCTTGATCTTCAGGCCGTAGGCCATGTTGTCGAATACGCTCATGTGCGGGTACAGCGCGTAGTTCTGGAACACCATGGCGATGTCGCGCTGTGCGGGCTCGAGATTGTTCACCACGCGGTCTCCGATGGAGATCGTGCCGCCCGAGATTTCCTCAAGGCCCGCGACCATGCGCAGCAGCGTCGATTTGCCGCAGCCCGAGGGGCCGACGATGACGATGAACTCGCCATCCTTGATGTCTGCATTCACGCCGTGGATGACGGGCACGGCCTGCTTGCCGACTCCGTATTGCTTGACGACGTCTTTGAGTGTGATGGATGCCATATGAAAAACTTTGAATTCGTTCTGGTTGAAGCTGGTTGTGTGGGGTGCCTGGGGGTTACTTTTCGGTATCCACCAGGCCCTTGACGAACCACTTCTGCATCAGGATCACCACCAGCGCGGGCGGCAGCATGGCGATGATGGTCGTGGCCATCGCGACGTTCCAATCGATGGCCGCTTCGCCGCCACCGGCCACCATGCGCTTGATGCCGATGACCACGGGGTACATGTCTTCCGAGGTGGTCATGAGCAGCGGCCAGAGATACTGGTTCCAGCCGTAGATGAACTGGATCACGAACAGCGCGGCAATCGAGGTCTTCGACAGCGGCACCAGCACGTCCTTGAAGAAGCGCATGGGGCCCGCGCCGTCGATGCGCGCGGCTTCCACGAGTTCATCGGGAACGGTCAGGAAGAACTGGCGGAACAGGAACGTGGCCGTCGCCGACGCGATCAGTGGCAGCGTGAGACCGGCGTAGCTGTTGAGCAGGCCCAGATCGGCCACCACCTTGTAGGTGGGCAGAATGCGCACTTCCACCGGCAGCATCAGCGTCACGAAGATCAGCCAGAAGCACAGCTGCTTGAACGGAAAGCGGAAGTAGACGATGGCGAAGGCCGAGAGCAGCGAGATCGCGATCTTGCCCACGGTGATGACCATGGCGGTCACGAAGCTCACCCACATCATGCGCACCAGATCGGTGTTGGAGCCGAGCTTGCCCGATCCGAACAGCGCGGCCTTGTAGCTTTCCAGCATGTTGGTGCCGGGCCACAGCGGCATGGGCGCCTGCACGATTTCCTGCGCGGTGTGGGTGGAGGCGATGAGCGCCAGATAGATGGGAAAGGCCACGATGGCCACGCCGAGAATCATCACGGCGTGAGACAGCACATCGAGCCAGGGACGTCGGTCAATCATGCTCAGTACTGCACTTTCTTTTCAACATAACGGAACTGGATCACGGTCAGCGCGATGACGATGAACATCAGGATCACCGACTGCGCGGCCGAGCCACCGAGATCGAGCGCCTTGAAGCCGTCGAGGTACACCTTGTAGACCAGGATGGTCGTGGACTGTCCGGGGCCGCCGTGCGTGGTCGCGTCGATGATGCCGAAGGTGTCGAAGAACGCGTAGACGATGTTGATCACCAGAAGGAAGAACGTGGTGGGCGAGAGCAGCGGCAGCTGCACGTTCAGGAAGCGGCGCCATGGCCCGGCACCGTCGATCGACGCGGCTTCGATGAGCGACTTCGGAATCGATTGCAGACCCGCGAGGAAGAACAGGAAGTTGTAGGAGATCTGCTTCCAGACGGCCGCCATCACGATCAGCGCCATGGCCTGGTTCTCGTTCATGAGAAAGTTCCAGTTGTAGCCAATGCGCTCCAGCGCGTACGACACCACGCCGAGGGAAGGCGAGAACATGAACACCCACAGCACACCGGCGATCACGGGCGCGACGGCGTAGGGCACGATCAGCAGCGTCTTGTAGACCATGGCGAAGCGCACGATGCGGTCCGCAAAGATGGCCAGCGCCAAAGACACGGCGATGCCCACGCCCGCCACCAGCACCGAGAAGATGGCCGTGCGGTAGAAGGATTCGAGATAGGAAGCGTCGTTGAAGAGCTGAATGAAGTTGTCAAAGCCAACCCATTCCTTGCTCAGACCGAATGCGTCCTCCATCTGGAAGGACTGCAGGATGGCCTGCGCGGCAGGCCAGAAGAAGAAGATGCCGATGATGGCCATCTGCGGCAGCAGCAACAGCCAGGGCAGCCAGGCGGAGCGGAAAAGGACTCGTTTTTCCATATGCCTTCAAAAACCAAAAAACCGCCGAAGCCTTTTTGAGGCTGCGGAGGTATGTGAAAAAATGCGGCTTGCGCCTCACGCCCACTGGGACACGAGGCGCATGCGCCGATACCGGACTGTCTGCTTACTTGCCCTTGTTGGCCGCTTCGAAGCGAGCCAGCAGTTCATCGCCGCGCTTGACGATGGAGTTCAGAGCATCCTTGGCCGACTTCTTGCCGGCCCAGACCTGCTCGAGTTCTTCGTCCTCGATGGTGCGGATCTGCACGTAGTTGCCGAGGCGGATGCCGCGCGAGTTGTCGGTCACCTTGCGAATCATCTGGTTCACGGCGGTGTCGGTGCCGGGGTTCTTCTGATAGAAGCCCGACTTTTCGGTCAGATCGAACGAGGCCATCGTCACGGGCAGGTAGCCGGTGCGCTGGTGGCTCGCGGCCTGCACCTTGGTCTGCGAGATGAATTCGAAGAACTTGGCAACGCCCTTGTACTCCGCAGGCTTCTTGCCGGCCATCACCCACAGCGAAGCGCCGCCGATCACGGTGTTCTGCGGTGCGCCCTTCACGTCGGGGTAGTAGGGCAGCTGGGCGATGCCGTAGCCGAACTTGGCGTTCTTGGCCACGTCGCCGTAGAAGCCGGACGAGGTCTGGATCATCGCGCACTCACCGGACACGAACGAAGCCTGGGGCAGCGAGCCGCGGCCCTTGTAGACGAATTCGCCCGCCTTGGCAGCCTTTTCGAGGTCTTCGATGTGGCGCACGTGCAGTGGCGAATTGACCTTCATGCGGGCCTTGTAGCCGTCCTTGCTCAGACCGTTCTGGTGCGTGGCGAACTCGACGTTGTGCCAGGTGGAGAACGACTCGAGCTGGGTCCAGCCCATCCACGCCAGCGTCATCGGGCAGCTGTGACCGCTGGCCTTGAGCTTCTTGGCGGCTTCGAAGACTTCGGGCCAGGTGGCCGGCGCCTTGTCGGCGTTCAGGCCGGCCTTCTTGAAGGCGTCCTTGTTGTAGTAGAAAACGGTGGTCGAGCTGTTGAACGGGAAGCTCAGCATCTGGCCGTTGGGGGCCGTGTAGTACGACGCGACGGCGGGGATGTAGGCCTTGGGGTCGAAAGTCACGCCGTTGTCCGACAGCACCTTGGCGACGGGAACGGTGGCTCCCTTGGAGGCCATCATCGTGGCCGTGCCCACTTCGAACACTTGCAGGATGTGCGGAGCGCCGCCCGAGCGGAAGGCCGCCACGGCAGCCGTCATGGTCTCGTCGTAGGTTCCCTTGTAAGTGGGGATGACCTTGAATTCCTTCTGGCTCTCGTTGAACTGTTTGGCCAGATCGTTGACCCATTCGTTGTTCACGGCGGTCATCGCGTGCCACCACTGGATTTCGGTTTGCGCTTGTGCAGCAATGCCGGTGGTTGCGACGAGTGTGGCCAGCGCCAGTTGCTTGATCCGCATGTAGGCTCCTATGGATGTAGAGAGTGGATTATTTGCGGCGAGATGGTAACTCGCCCAATGTGACAAGAAGATGTCGTTGTCGCACAGCAAGAAAGTGCTCACAACAGGGGAAATACGGTGAGGGCCGTGGCTTGCAATGACTATTGACAATGACAGTCACAAAGTTCTGTCATGAATTGTGCTCCATTTTGAGCGCTGCAATTGTCATCGATAAAGCAAGGTTTTGTGCAATGCACAATGCTGTGGGAAACGCGTATTCAAACTCCTGCGCATCGCAGGCAATCGAAGGGGAATGCATGAACGCCAAGACGACTTCACTGGACAAAAGCAAGATCAAATTCCTGTTGCTGGAAGGGATTCATCCCAGCGCACTGGAGGTGCTGCACGCGTCCGGTTACACCCATGTCGAGACGGTGAAGGGCGCTCTGTCCGATGAGGAGCTCAAGGAGCGCATCACCGACGTGCACTTTCTTGGCATCCGTTCGCGCACCCAGCTCACGGCCGAGGTGCTGGCCCACGCGCACAAGCTCGTGGCCGTGGGCGCCTTCTGCATCGGCACCAACCAGATCGACCTGCAGGCGGCGCGCGAACATGGCGTGGTCGCCTTCAATGCCCCTTATTCCAATACCCGGTCGGTGGCCGAGCTGGTGCTGGCCGAGGCGATTCTGCTGCTGCGTGGCATTCCCGCCAAGAATGCGGCGGTGCACCGTGGCGGCTGGAGCAAGAGTGCGGAGCAGTCCTACGAGGCGCGCGGCAAGACGCTGGGCATCGTCGGCTATGGCTCCATCGGCACGCAGCTCTCGGTGCTGGCCGAGTCGCTGGGCATGAAGGTGATCTTTCACGACGTGGTCAGCAAGCTGCCGCTGGGCAACGCGCACCAAGTGTCGCTCAACGAGTTGCTGGCGCAAAGCGATGTGGTGACTCTGCATGTGCCCGAGTTGCCGTCGACGCAGTGGATGATCGGCGCGGAGCAGATCGCCAAGATGAAGCCCGGGGCGATTTTGCTCAACGCGTCACGCGGAACCGTGGTCGAGATCGACCCGCTCGCTGCGGCGCTGAAGTCCGGTCACCTCGCGGGCGCGGCGGTGGACGTGTTCCCGGTCGAGCCGCGCTCGAATGCCGACATTTTCGAGTCGCCGCTGCGTGGGCTGGACAACGTCATTCTCACGCCCCACATCGGCGGATCGACGATGGAGGCGCAGGCCAACATCGGGCTCGAGGTGGCGGAAAAGCTGGTCAAGTTCAGTGACAACGGGACCACCACCTCGTCGGTGAATTTCCCCGAAGTGGCGCTGCCTGCGCATCCGGGCAAGCATCGTTTGCTGCACATCCACAAGAACGTGCCGGGCGTGCTTTCGCAGATCAATCAGATTCTTTCGGAGAACCACATCAACATTTCCGCGCAGTTTTTGCAGACGAATGAGACGCTTGGATATGTTGTCATCGATCTCGACGCCAAGTCCTCCGATCTGGCCCTGGAGAAGTTGGCCAAGGTGCCGGGGACGATTCGCTCTCGCGTTTTGTTCTGATTTTTGTTGCTGTGACTGACGAAGCCTTGCGGCTTCGATGGTGAGTCGTGCGGAGGCGCAGAGATGGGGCTTGATCCTTCGTTGCGCCTCCTTGCCGTACGAGAGTACTGTCAGCGTCGGCGACGCCTCGTCTCAAGCCCCATCTCTGCGTTGTGGTGGGGGATCTTGGGGCTGGTGTGCTTCGGAGGCGCGCTGTTTTGAATGCGGGATCGATGCAGCCGCTCCCACCGTTACTGCGCTGCGAGCTGGATCTTGCCTGCTTGGACCACCTTTCCCCATCGTGAGTAATCGGTTCTGATCAGCGACGCGAACTCGGTGGGCGTGTTGTATTCCACGCTGATGCCGCGCTCCTGCAGGTCGTGGTCGGTCTGTGGGGCGCGGGCGATGGTGTGGAGTTCTTTTTGCAGGCGTGCGACGATGGGAGCTGGCGTGTTGGCTGGGACGACCACGCCGAACCAGCCGGAGCTGATGAAGCTGGGCAGGCCGGCTTCGGGGGCGCTTGGCACGTCGGGCAACTGGGGCGAGCGAGTAGCGGCGGTCTGCACCAGACCTTGCAGCTTGCCGGCCCTGATCTGCGGAGCCAGCACGGTGAGCGTGTCGATGGCGAGGTCGACCTCGCCGCCGAGCGCTGCGGTGACTGCGGGTGCGCTGCCCTTGTAGGGGACATGCAGCAGCTCGCTGCCCGAGAGGTTCTGCAGCAGCTCGCCGGTCAGGTGGCAGAGCGTGCCGCTGCCGCAGGAGGAGTAGGTCACCTTGCCTGGATTGGCCTTGGCGCGCGCGAGCAGTTCGGGCAGAGAGTGGATCTGCAGCTTGGGGTTGATCGCGACAACGTTGTGCACCGAGGCGACGAGCGAGACCGGGGTGAAATCCTTCACCGGATCAAAGCGCAGATTGCTTTGCAGATGCGGCAGCACGGTGAGCTGGCCGCTGGTGGCGAGCGAGATCGTGTAACCGTCGGGTGCAGCGCGTGCCACGTATTCGGCGGCGATCGCCGTGCCTGCGCCGGCCTTGTTGTCGACGATCACCGGCTGGCCCAGCGCGCGGGTCAGCTTGTCGGCGTAGTAGCGGCCAATGGCATCCGCCGCGCCGCCGGGCGGGAACGGAACCACCAGCTTGACGGGGCGCGACGGCCAGCTTTCGGCGGAGACGGGCAGGCTCGTCAGCATGGGAACTGCGGCGGCGAGCGCGATGGCGGCGAAGCGAAAGCGCAATTGAAAGCGCAATGGAAAACGTAATTGAAAACGTGGAGGCTTCATGGTGTGGTGCAGTGCTTTGGTCATGTCGCCACGATAGGCAGCGAGGCCGCGGGCGTGAACAAAGAAAAGCATGCTTGCTTATGCGCTGCGTGATCTGCAGGACGGTGTTCCTGCATATTCGGAAAACGCGGTTTCTTAGTTTGAAAACTTCGTGGGCATCAGCAGTGGTTGCATGGTCTGATCGCTGCAGTTCTGAAGTGAAGCAACAGGAAATTCATGTCCGTTTTATTGATAGCCGGGAGCCCGTCCGAGCGCTCGCGGTCGGCCACATTGCTGGCTCACGTGGGTCAACGTCTGGCAGCGCATCGCGTCCATGTGGAGACTCTGAATGTCCGCAATCTGAATGCGCTCGCGCTGCTGCAGGCGCAGTTCGATCACCCTGACGTGGTGAAGGCCGCGCAGCAGGTGGCGAACGCCACGGTGATCGTGGTGGCCACGCCCGTCTACAAGGCCGCGTACAGCGGCGTGCTCAAGGTGTTTCTCGATCTGCTGCCGCAGACCGCGCTGCAGGGAAAGACCGTTTTGCCGCTGGCCACGGGCGGCAGCCCGCATCATATGCTGGCGCTCGATTACGCGCTGCGCCCGGTGCTGCAGGCGCTGGGCGCCAAGCAGATTCTCTCCGGCATCTACGCAACGGATGCGCAGGTCACGCATCTGCCGGAGGGCGGTGGCGTTCTGCATCCCGACGTGTCGAATCGCGTGGATGTGGCCGTGCAGACCTTGCTCTCCGAGGCGCTGCACGTGCGCGATGCGGGCTTTGCGCCGGTGCGGTTTGAGCAGGTGCGCTTGAGCGTTTGATGTCCGTTGCTTTGCACCCCGTTTCGCATATCGATTTCTGTTTTTCTTCCTTCGCCCATGCGCGTTGATTCGCTCCAATCAGGGCTGATTTCATTTCTCAAACGAAGGACGAAAAGATGAATGACGTGAGATACAAGGCGGGGGTAGTGATCGATTCGTTGGCGCGTCGCCGCTGGCTGCGCGCAGCGGGTGCCGCTGCGGCGACGGGCGCGGCCGCCGCGGTGGCGGGGCGGGTGTGGGCGGCGCCTGCGCTCAAGCCGGTGAAGCTGGCATGGAACGCGAATGCGATCTGCCTTTCCGCCGCGCCGGTGGCGCTGGAGCGCGGCATTTTCGAGAAGCACGGACTCAAGGTCGAGCTCGTGAATTTTGCGGGATCGACCGACCAGTTGCTCGAGGCGATTGCGACGTCCAAGGCCGACGCGGGCGTGGGCATGATCCATCGCTGGATCAAGCCGCTGGAGTCGGGATTTGACGTGAAGCTGGTTGGCAGTTCGCACGGCGGCTGCTCGCGTTTGGTGGGCTATGAGGCGGCCGGCGTGACCAGCCTTGCCAAGCTGAAAGGCAAGACGATTGCGGTCTCGGATCTGAATGCGCCCGGCAAGAATTTCTTCTCGGTGCTGCTCGCCAAGGCGGGGCTGGATCCCGAGCGCGATGTGCAGTGGCGTCAGTTTCCAGGGGACATGCTGGGCCTCGCCGTGGAGAAGGGAGAGGCGCATGCGATCGCCGATGGTGATCCGAACCTGCTGCTGATCCAGCGGCGCACCAAGGGGCTGGTCGATCTGGCGACGAATCTCTCGGGCGAGTATGCGGCCAAGACCTGCTGCGTGCTTGGCGTGAGCGGCGCGATGGTGCGCAACGACAAGGGCACGGCGGCGGCGCTCACCCGCGCCATCGTCGAGGCCTCCGATTTCGTCGCCGACAACCCGGCCGAGACCGCGCGCATCTACAGCCCCTACACCAAGGTGGCGGAGAGCGAATTGCGCGCGGTGCTCGCGACGCTCACGCACCGCAGTCATCCGGTGGGCAAGAACCTCAAGGACGAAATCGAGTTCTATGCGCGCGACTTCAAGCTCGTGAAAGTGCTCAAGCCAACGACCGATCCTGCGCGCTTCGCATCGCATGTGTTCGCCGATGTGCTGACCTGAGGCCGACCTGCGTTCGAGTTATGTCCGAGGTCTGGGTTGCATGGATTCTGGAGTGGCTGCTGGCCGCGCAGTTCGCGCTGCGAGACGGTCTGCATGCGCTTGGCCTCGCGCCGCTGGTCGCCGGTCAGCCCGCGTGGCCGTTCGCGCTGCGGCTGTCCGCGGAGATGATGTGGATCGATCCGGGACATGCGCGGCGTGTAGCGATCACCGGCATGTGCGCGGTGGCTGCGGTGCTGCTTTTCAGCGTGGCCATCGCGCTTGCGGCATTGCGCAGGCGAGTGCGCAGCGCGCTGGTTGCGGGCCTGATGGGCGTTGCGGTTTTCGCTTTGTTGGCGGCGCCGTGGCCCGCCGCGCATCTGCTCTTTGCACCGGCGGTGCCGACCAGCCTGCATCGCTCTGACAGCGGATTCCGGCCCGCCGACATCCTGCGTGGACAGGCGCTTTTTCAACAGAACTGCGCGCAATGCCATGGTGCGGATGCGCGAGGGCAGGGGCCGCTCGCGGCCACGCTGGGGCGCTGGCCGCCCGATCTGACCGGAGGGCTGCTGTGGAAGCGGCTCGAAGGCGAGCTGTTCTGGCGGGTGCGTCACGGCATGCGCGATGAACGCCTCGCGCGCGAGACCATGCCGGGCGCATCGCCGTCGCGACTCTCCGACGCCGACATCTGGCAGGTGCTCGACTACCTGCAGGCGCGCGCTTCGGGCCAGTCGCTGCGTGATCTGGGAACGTGGGAGCGCCCCGTGCGCATGCCCGCGTTTGCGCTGCGCTGCCGCTATGGCGGGGAGCGACGCAGCGACGGTTTGAAGGGGCAGCGCGTGCTGCTTGTCCTGCCCTCCGCAGCATCATCGCCCGCGCCGCAGGAAGACCCCCGCATGGTCTCGGTCATGGTGGGTTCGCGTGCGGATGTGGATGATCCCGAGTGCCTTGCCGAAGATGCGCAACTGCTGCCCGCTTTGGCCCTGTTGCTGGGCGAGCGTGAGCAGGATGCGCGCGGCTTTCAGCTGCTGGCGGATCGCGATGGCTGGCTGCGCGCGCGCTCGGCGCCGGGGCGATCCGCATGGTCCGAAGACGACCTGGTCTGCCGCACCGCAACCGCGACGGCTACAGGAGTGCAGCGCGCGGACAAGCCGGTGGCGGGTGCCGGTGCGCAGGGATTGGACGTGCTGCTGCGGCGCATGGACGAGGATCCGGTGAGGCCCGTGCGTGCCGGTTTTCCGCATTGAAAATCGCAGAACCTAACGCGTTTTTCTTCGTTGGAATCCCTGTGCTCGGTGGCGATCATGAGGGCACTTGCCTACTCATTCATCCATCCACAGGAGCAACAAGATGCCCGTTCAAATCATTGGCATGATCCAGCCTCACGAAGTGTCCGAAACCATTGCGCGCAAGGGGCCTGCGGTCGATCCGGCCTATGTGCGCGCCTTCGCGCAGGCACATGAATACGCGGGCTTCGACCGGGTGCTGGTGCCCGCGAGCTCGACCAGTCCCGACACGCTGCTCACCGTGGCCTATGCGGCTGCGGCGACGCAGAAGGTGAAGTTCCTGCTGGCGCACCGGCCGGGCTTTGTCGCGCCCACGCTCGCGGCGCGCCAGCTGGCCACGCTCGATCATTACACCAACGGGCGTCTCGCGGTGCACTACATCAGCGGCGGCTCGGATGTGGATCAGCAGCGCGACGGCGATTTTCTGAGCCACGACGAGCGCTATGCGCGCACCGACGAATACCTCAGCATCCTGCGCCGCGTGTGGACCGAGACCAAGCCGTTCGACCACGAAGGCACGTACTACAAGCTCAAGGGCGCGGCCTCCGAGGTGAAGCCGCTGCAGCAGCCCATCGTGCCGATCTTCTTTGGCGGCGCGTCCGAGCCCGCGCTGCAGGTGGCGGGCAAGCATGCCGACGTCTACGCGCTGTGGGGCGAGTCGCTCGCGCAGTCGGAAGATCTGGTGCGCCGCGTGCGCGCACAGGCGGCTGCCCATGGCCGCGAGGTGGAGTTCAGCATCTCGTTTCGTCCCATCATCGCCGAGACCGAGGAGCTGGCCTGGGAGAAGGCCGCTCGGATTCTTGACGCCACGAAAAAGCAGCAGGTGCAGATCTCGCATTCGCGCGGCGCGGGGCCGCAGCAGAGCGAGGGTGCGCGCCGCCTGCTCTCCGATGCTGCCAAGGGCGACATCGTCGACGAACGCCTGTGGACCGCGATTGCGCGTGAGACCGGTGGGCGCAGCAATTCCACGTCGCTGCTCGGCACGCCTGAGCAGGTGGCGCAGGCACTCCTCAAGTACTACGACCTCGGCATCACCACCTTTTTGCTGCGCGGCTTCGATCCGCTGGTTGACGCCATCGACTACGGTCGCGAGCTGATTCCGCTGATCCGCGAGAAGGTGGCGCAGCGCGACGCGCTTAACGCGCTCAACGCCAGCCAGTCCGAACGCAAGGCGGCCTGAGCATGAACGCATCGCTCAGTTGGGCCGACACCGCGCGCGTGCTCGCGGTGGATTTCGCCGGGCGCGCCGTGCAGCATGACCGCGACGGCACGTTTCCGCATGAGAACTTTGCGGATCTGCACGCAGCCGGGCTGCTGGCGCTGGCCGCACCCGTTGCGCTGGGCGGGCAGGGCGCCAGCAGCACCCAGTTGGCCGAGGTGCTGGGCGCCATCGGCTACGGCTGCCCGGCCACCGCGCTGGTGCTGAGCATGCAGTACATCCAGCAGCGTCAGGCGGGCCGGGCCGGCTCGTCGTGGCCTGAAGCACTGGCGCGCAAGCTGGTGAAGGACGCGGTGGAGCGCGGCGCGCTGATCAACGCGCTGCGCGTCGAGCCCGAGCTCGGCTCGCCTGCGCGTGGCGGATTGCCCGCCACCGTGGCCACGAGGACGCCCGATGGCTGGCGGATTTCCGGCCGCAAGATCTATTCGACCGGCTCGCCCGCATTGCGCTGGCTGGCGGTCTGGGCGCGCACCGATGAAGCCGCTGCGCGCGTGGGGACATTTCTGGTGCGTGCGGACGACCCCGGCGTGCTCATCGAGGAAACCTGGGACCACCTCGGCCTGCGCGCGAGCGGCAGTCACGATGTGGTGCTCGACGGCGTGCTCACCCCCGCCGATCACGCCATCGGTCTGGCGCCGCCGGGCGCGACTCCAGCCAAGGACGGGGCTTTTCAGGCGGAAATGACCCTGCTGCTGGGGGCGATCTACGACGGCGTGGCCCGTGCGGCGCGGGACTGGCTGGTGGCGTTCTTGAATGAGCGCACCCCTGCCAATCTGGGCGCGCCGCTCGCGAGCCTGCCTCGGTTTCAGGAGGCGGTGGGGCGGATCGAGGGACAGTTGCTGTCCAACCGCGTGCTGCTGGCGCGGCTCGCGGCCGACCTCGATGGCGAAGTGAGCACTTCGGCAACGGACGCGGGACTGGTGAAGAACCTGGTCATGGCGCAGTCCATTGCCGTGGTGCAGGAGGCGCTCTCGCTCACCAGCAACCACGGACTTTCGCGGCGCAACCCGCTTGAGCGGCATCTGCGCGACGTGCTCTGTGGCCGGGTGCATACGCCTCAGGAGGACAGCGTCTGGGTGGCTGCGGGGCGTGCGGCACTGCAGAGCGGGCGATGAACGCGCCGCTTCCGGGCTCTGAACCGGCCTTTCTGTGGTTTTTTGCCGAGAACAGGCCATCAATTTCTCGCCTTAATCATGTATAGATTGCCATGGCTCTTGCTGCAGTGCAGCGGGAAGTAACGGGCTGTCATAAAATCGCACCCCCGAGGCACGCGGGCTGCCGGTTTCAGGCGGCCTGCCCATCCAGGCGAAAACCCCATGAATGTTCCGATTGCGCTGGCTGCCCTGCAGGCGCAGGGCGAAGAGCCCACCCGTCTCCGCGAAATTCCCTACAACTACACCTCGTTTTCCGACCGGGAAATCGTGATCCGTCTGCTGGGCGCCTCTGCCTGGGGCGTTCTCGATCAGCTGCGTCGCGAGCGCCGCACCGGCCGATCCGCCCGCATGCTGTACGAAGTGCTGGGCGACATCTGGGTGGTGCAGCGCAATCCCTATCTGCAGGACGACCTGCTGCACAACCCGGACCGCCGCAAGATGCTGGTCGAGGCGCTCTCGCACCGCCTGTCCGAAATCGAGAAGCGCCGCCAGCCCCAGGAGGACGCCGAGCGCGACCGGCTGGTCGGCATTCTGGTGGCGGCCGCGCGTCGTGCCATCGACGAGTTCGATTCGACACTGGTCGAAGCAGGCGAGCTGCGCAAGAAGGTGCAAAAGCGCCTCGGCAAGCACACGGCCAAGGACAACATCAAGTTCGACGGTCTCTCGCGCGTGTCGCACGTGACCGACGCGACCGACTGGCGCGTCGAATACCCCTTCGTCGTGCTCACGCCCGACACCGAGGCCGAAATGGCCGAGCTGGTGCGTGCCTGCATCGAGCTCGAGCTGACCATCATTCCGCGTGGAGGCGGCACTGGCTACACCGGCGGCGCGATTCCGCTCACTTGGCGCAGTGCGGTGATCAACACCGAAAAGCTCGAGGCCATGACCGAGGTCGAGATGCGCAGCCTGCCGGGCGTGGACCGCGAAGTCGGCACGATCTGGACCGAGGCCGGCGTGGTCACCCAGCGCGTGGCCGATGCGGCGGAACGTGCGGGCTTTGTGTTCGCGGTGGATCCGACATCGGCCGAAGCCTCGTGCATCGGCGGCAACATCGCCATGAACGCGGGCGGCAAGAAGGCCGTGCTGTGGGGTACGGCGCTCGACAATCTGGCGAGCTGGCGCATGGTGACTCCGCAGGCCGAGTGGCTCGAAGTCACGCGTCTTGATCACAACCTCGGCAAGATCCACGACGCCGAAATGGCCAGCTTCGAGCTGCAGTATTTCGCCGCCGACGGCAAGACGCCGCTGCGCACCGAACGCCTCGACATTCCCGGCCGCACCTTCCGCAAGGAAGGCCTCGGCAAGGACGTGACCGACAAGTTCCTCTCGGGCCTGCCAGGTGTGCAAAAGGAAGGCACGGACGGCCTGATCACCAGCGCACGCTGGATCGTGCACCGCATGCCCGATCACACGCGCACGGTGTGCCTCGAGTTCTTCGGCAACGCCAAGGACGCGGTGCCCAGCATCGTGGAAATCAAGGACTTCATGTTCGCCGAGCAGAAGCGCTCGGGCGTGCTGCTGGCCGGTCTGGAGCATCTGGACGACCGATATCTCAAGGCCGTGGGTTACGCCACCAAGAGCAAGAAGGGCAACGGCCACCTGCCCAAGATGGTGCTGATCGGCGACATCTCCGGCGACAACGCCGACGACGTGGCACAGGCCACGGCCGAAGTGGTGCGCATCGCCAACTCGCGCAATGGCGAGGGCTTCATCGCCGTGAGCGCAGAGGCGCGCAAGAAGTTCTGGCTCGACCGCAAGCGCACCGCCGCGATCAGCCGCCACACCAACGCCTTCAAGATCAACGAAGACGTGGTGATCCCGCTGCCGCGCATGTGGGAGTACACCGACGGCATCGAGCGCATCAACATCGAACTCTCGCTGCGCAACAAGCTCAAGCTCTGCGATGCGCTGGAGGAGTTCTTCGCGCGCGGCAATCTGCCGCTGGGCAAGCAGGACGACGCGGGCGAAATCCCATCGGCCGAGCTGCTGGAAGACCGCGTGAGCCAGGCGCTGTCGCTGGTTGCCGAGGTGCGTGCGCTGTGGCAGAGCTGGCTCGACAATGTCGAGACGCTGTTCCCGCAACTGCAGGACCACACGCTGCGCGCGAGCTGGAAGACCCAGCTCAAGACGCCGCTGGCTCAGATCTTCAACGGCGCGCCGTTCCAGCCGATCCTCGCCGAGGTGAACGCCACGCACAAGCGCGTGCTCAAGGGCCGCGTTTGGGTGGCGCTGCACATGCACGCGGGCGACGGCAACGTGCACACCAATATCCCGGTCAACAGCGATGACTACGACATGCTGCAGACCGCGCACGAAGCCGTGGCCCGCATCATGGTGCTGGCGCGCAGCCTCGACGGCGTGATCTCGGGCGAGCATGGCATCGGCATCACCAAGCTCGAATTCCTGACCGATGAAGAACTCGCGCCGTTCGCCGAGTACAAGCGCAAGGTCGACCCGCACGGCTACTTCAACCGCGGCAAGCTGATCCGCAACCCGGAACAGCTCCGTGCCGACCAGAACAAGCTGCAGTCCGAGCCACAGCATGCGCACTCGCGCACCTCGCTGATGTTCGCCGATCTGACCAACGCCTACACACCGTCCTTCGGCCTGATGGGGCACGAGTCGCTGATCATGCAGCAGAGCGACATCGGCGCGATCGCAGATTCGGTCAAGGACTGCCTGCGCTGCGGCAAGTGCAAGCCGGTGTGCGCCACGCACGTGCCGCGCGCCAACCTGCTCTACAGTCCGCGCAACAAGATTCTCGCGACGTCGCTCCTGGTCGAGGCCTTCCTGTACGAAGAGCAGACGCGCCGTGGCGTGTCGATCAAGCACTGGCAGGAGTTCGAGGACGTGTCGGACCACTGCACGGTCTGCCACAAGTGCTACACGCCATGCCCGGTCAAGATCGACTTCGGGGACGTGACGATGAACATGCGCAATCTGCTGCGCAAGATGGGCAAGAAGAGCTTCCGTCCCGGCAACAAGATGGCCATGGCGATGCTCAATGCTACCAATCCCGACACCATCAAGTTCATGCGTGGTGCGATGGTGAACGTCGGCTTCAAGGCGCAGCGCGCGGCGGTCGATCTGTTCAGCGCCGTCGCCAAGAAGCAGACGGCGCGTCCGCCGGCTTCCGTGGGCGCTGCGCCGCTCAAGGAAGAGATCATCCACTTCGTGAACAAGAAGCTGCCGGGCGGTCTGCCCAAGCGCACGGCGCGGGCGCTGCTGGACATCGAGAACAAGGATTACGTGCCGATCATCCGCGATCCGAAGACCACCAATTCGGAGACCGAGGCCGTGTTCTATTTCCCCGGCTGCGGCTCGGAGCGCCTGTTCAGCCAGGTGGGCCTGGCCACGCAGGCCATGCTCTGGCACGCGGGCGTGCAGACCGTGCTGCCGCCGGGCTATCTGTGCTGCGGCTATCCGCAGCGCGGCTCGGGCCAGTTCGACGTGGCCGAGAAGATGATCACCGACAACCGCGTGCTGTTCCACCGCGTGGCCAACACCCTGAACTACCTCGACATCAAGACGGTGGTGGTGAGCTGCGGCACGTGCTACGACCAGCTGCAGGGCTACCAGTTCGACAAGATCTTCCCAGGCTGCCGCATCATCGACATCCACGAGTACCTGCTGGAGAAGGGCATCACGCTCGCGGGCAAGGGTTCGTACCTGTACCACGACCCCTGCCACACGCCGATGAAGCTGCAGGAACCGATGAAGACCGTGAAGGCGCTGGTGGGCGACAACGTGCTCAAGAGCGAGCGCTGCTGCGGCGAATCCGGCACGCTGGGTGTGACGCGCCCTGACATCTCCACGCAGATCCGCTTCCGCAAGACCGAGGAAATCCGCAAGGGCGAGGCCGTGTTGCGCGCTTCCGGCGACGTGGGCGCCAAGGACAACGTGAAGATCCTCACGAGCTGCCCGAGCTGTCTGCAAGGTCTGAGCCGCTATCAGGACGACCTGCAGAACGGCCTGCTCGAGGCCGACTACATCGTCGTCGAGATGGCGCGCGAGATTCTCGGCGAGAACTGGATGCCCGAGTACGTCAAGCGCGCCAACGAAGGCGGCATCGAGCGGGTGCTGGTATGACCGCGCAAGCCTGCGTTCTGTGCATGCAGGACGGTGGCGCGTTGATCTGGCGTGGCGACAAGCTGCGTCTGATCCGCGCGGCGGAAGAGGGCTTTCCCGCTTTCTACCGCGTGGTCTGGAACGAGCATGTGGCGGAGCTGTCCGACCTCAGCGATGCCGATCGCAACCTGTGCATGCAGGCGGTGGCGGAGGTGGAGCGCGTGATGCGCCAAGTGCTTGCGCCCACCAAGATCAATCTGGCGGCGCTGGGCAATATGGTGGCGCACCTGCATTGGCATGTGATCGCGCGCTACGACTGGGACAGCCATTTTCCCGCGGCGGTCTGGGCTTCTGCCCAGCGTGCGCGCGATGCGGACAAGGAATCCGCCGTCGCTGCACAATTGGAACTGCTCGACGCCCATTTGGCGCAGCGACTCTCCACGCTGTTTCCCTGAATCGCACTGGCGTTGAGCCCCGGGCGGAGCGGTTTGGCGCCGCCCGCCTTTTCTTTTTTCAAGGCTGACACAACCATGGCAGGCATCACACCGGGTTCGCCCACGCCTCAATCCATCACCGTCCACGAGCAGTCGCGCCAGCTGGAGGTGACGTTCTCCGATGGCAAGACGTTTCGCATTCCGTTCGAGCTGATGCGCGTGTACTCGCCATCCGCCGAAGTGCAGGGTCATGGCCCGGGCCAGGAAGTGCTGCAGACCGGCAAGCGCGATGTGACGCTGGTCGGCCTTGATCCCGTGGGCAACTACGCTGTGAAGCCGACGTTCTCCGACGGCCACGACAGCGGCATCTTCTCGTGGAGCTTTCTCTACGAACTGGGCCAGAACGAGGCCGCGCTATGGGCCGAGTACGAGTTTCGTCTCAAGGCCGAAGGCGTGGACCGCGACACCCCCATGCCCCAGAAAAAAGGCCATACCCATGGCCCGAGCTGCGGCGGCCACTGAGACCCCCGCTCCCGTTGAGTCACAATTCGGGTATTCACCACGCCGCTTGTCTGCGGGCTCCAAGTCCCGCACGGCCGCGTGGTTGTCGCTGTACCTTGCGCCAAGCCGCGCCTAGCATCATCACACCATGAGCAACACACATTTCGGATTCCAGACCGTTGACGAGAAGGAAAAGGCGCGCCACGTGCGTGGCGTGTTCGATTCCGTCGCCTCCAAATATGACGTGATGAACGACCTCATGTCGGGTGGCCTGCACCGCGCGTGGAAGGCCTACACCGTGATGGTCGCCAATCTCAAGGAAGGCAACCGCGTGCTCGACATCGCGGGCGGCACCGGCGATCTGGGCATCGCGTTCTCCAAGAAGGTGGGCCCGAGCGGCACCGTCATCCACACCGACATCAACGAAGCCATGCTGCGCGTCGGCCGCGATCGCCTCATCAACAAGGGCATCGTTTTGCCCACGCTGGTCTGCGATGCCGAGAAGCTGCCGTTTCCCGACAACCACTTCGACATGGTGAGTGTCGCGTTTGGACTACGCAACATGACGCACAAGGACGAGGCTCTGAAGGAGATGAATCGCGTCCTCAAGCCGCGCGGCCGCCTGCTGGTGCTCGAGTTTTCGAAGATCGCCAAGCCGCTCGAGAAGGCCTACGACTGGTACTCGTTCAGCGTGTTGCCGCGCATCGGCAGCATGGTGGCAGGCGACGCCGAGAGCTACCGCTATCTGGCCGAGTCGATCCGCATGCATCCTGGCCAGGAAGAGCTCAAAACCCTTATGAAGCAAAGTGGCTTCGGACATGTGGACTATCACAATATGACTGGCGGGATAGTGGCTTTGCATGTTGGAATCAAGTGCTGAACGATCCCATAAGCTCAAATTCAACATTGAAAACAAAGCGCGAAGGGGCCTTGCACAACTAAATGGAGAACGGATGATGAAACTGTGGTCTGTAGTCTTGGTCGCGATGATGCTCGTGGTCACGATGGGCGATGCCGATGCCAAGCGCATGGGCGGTGGCAAATCGATGGGCAAGCAATCGTCGAATGTGACGCAACGCGAAGCCGGCGGCCCCGCCGCCGCGCCGGGCGCTCCCGCACAGAGCGCCAACAACGCCGCACCGGCTCGCCAGCCGGGCGCGCCTGCAGCTCCCGCTGCCGCACCCAAGAAGCCCTGGGGCGCCATGCTGGGCGGTCTCGCTGCCGGTCTGGGCCTCGCATGGCTCGCCAGCTCGCTGGGTCTGGGTGAGGGCTTCGCCAACATCCTCATGATCGCCTTGCTCGCGATGGCTGCGTTCTTCGTCATCCGCCTGATCATGCGTGCGCGCAGCGGTGGCAATGCAGGCGCCAACAACGCTTCGCCCTTCGCCTTCCAGGGTGCGGGCAACGCCAACCCCGCGCATGCCGAGACACCACGTCAGTACAACCCTGACAAGGTGGGCAACGATGCATCGGCCCGTCCGTTCGACCACGGCAACATGGCCTTCACGCCAGCCGCTGCCGGTGCCGCCACGGGCGTCGGCGCAGCCGCCGCAGCCGGTGGTTCGATGATCGGATCGGCATTGGGTGGTTCGCAGAACTGGGGCGTGCCGGACGGCTTCGACACCGAAGGCTTCCTGACAGCGGCCAAGCGCAACTTCATCACCTTGCAAGCGGCATGGGACCGCGCCGACATCAGCTCGCTGCGCTCGATGATGACCGATGACATGGTCTCGGAAATCCGTTCGCAGCTGACCGAGCGCGAAACCAACCGCACCGATGGTCAACCGAACCAGACGGACGTGGTGATGATCGAAGCCCAGCTGCTGGGCATCGAGGATCTGGGCGATGCCTACATGGCCAGCGTCGAGTTCTCCGGCATGATCCGCGAGGAGCCTTCCGCAGGTCCGTCGCCGTTCCGCGAGGTCTGGAACATGACCAAGCCGAAGACGGGTGGCAGTGGCTGGTTGGTCGCTGGAGTGCAGGCTCTGCAGTAATCTTTTCTTTTCGATTGCTGATCGAAACGCTCTTTCTGGCTTGGCTGGGGAGGGCGTTTTTTGTTTTGGTGTTGTTTTTTTGAGGGTGGAGGCCGGGAGTTCCGCCCGGCGGCGGAGTCACTTTTTGCTTGCGCGCAAAAAGTAACCCAAAACGCGCTCTTCAATACCCGCGGCGGAACTCGCTTTGCGCTGCGCGCGCCGCTCGGGCAACCGCCGCGAGCTAGATATTTCATAAGAGGTGTGTTCGGCACTTTGCTTCGCTCGTGTCGAACATCTCGCGACTTCGCGAGATGCTGGGGTGCCAGCGCTGCGCGATTTTTTATTTGCTCGCTGGATCAAACTCGCTCAAAAGCGCAGTGGGCATTTGTGTCCCAACCCAACTCCACAAACACCCCGGCACGAGCGAAGCAAAGTGCCGCAAACTCCTCTTAGTGAAACACTGACTCGCGGCGGTTGCCCGAACGAAGCGACGCAGTCGCGCAGTGAGTTCTGCCGCGGGTATTGAAGAGCGCATTTTTGGTAACTTTTTGGGCAAGACCAAAAAGTTACTGCCCCGCCGGGGGCAGTCCCGGCCTCGAAAAGCAACCCCACAACAACCTCGCAACTAGCCCGCAACAAGCCCTGCAACAAGGCCCGCAGCAAGCCCACACCACCCAACACAACCAACACAACCAACTCAAGCAACACAAAAACAGCACTTCCGCCCCCAAACAAAAGCCCTCCCTCCCAGTTCAGGGAATAATCGAGGGGTTATGACCCCAAAGTCCCCCTTTACCTTCCTGGATGGCCTGTTCGAACGAATCGCGAGCGGCCCCCAACCTCCGCAGTGGCTGGTGCACGAAGTGCAGCACCGCGCCATGCTGTTCCTGAATCATGTCCTGATGCAGGAACCAGAAGCCATGGAGCGTCTGGGCGACCAGAGCGGGCGCATTGCGCGCGTGCAGTGGCGTGCGTACTCCATGGCGCTGCAGATCACGCCGGCTGGCCTGCTGGATCTGGCTCCGGCGTCGGCCACGCCCGATCTGCGCATTGAAGTGGCGGACACCTCGCCGCTGTCGATTGCCCAGGGCGCGATGCGCGGTGACAAGCCGACCATCCTGATCGATGGCGACGTGAAGTTCGCGGCCGAGATCAACTGGCTGGTGGACAACGTGCGCTGGGATGTGGAGGAAGATCTCGCCCGCGTCATCGGTGACGCGCCGGCGCATGCCGTTGGTTCGGTGGCCAGGCGCGTGGCGCAGGCGTTGCGCGGCTTTGTGGCTTCCATGCCGTTTTCGCGCGGAGACGTTTGAGCGCCATGAGTCGTTTCTTTCGCGGCTTCACGATCGTCTGGACATGCCTGCGCTACGGGCTGGATGAGCTGGTCCTCAACAGTTTTCAGAACCCGGTGCTGAGCCGCATCGCGCGGTTCACCAATTTCGGTCGCAAGCTGGATGCGCCGCGCGGGCAGCGGCTGCGTGAGGCTCTGGAGAGCCTTGGGCCGATCTTCGTGAAGTTCGGGCAGGTGCTGTCCACGCGCCGCGACCTGATGCCGCCCGACATTGCGGACGAGCTTGCGCTGCTGCAGGACCGCGTGCCGCCGTTCGATCCGAACGTGGCGGTGGAGACCATCGAGCGGGCCTTCCGCAAGCCGGTCGATCAGGTGTTCGAGTCGTTTGATCGCGTTCCGGTGGCGAGCGCGTCGATCGCGCAGGTGCACTTCGCGGTGATCCGCGACCGTGATGGCGTCACGCGTGATGTGGCCGTGAAGGTGCTGCGTCCCGGCATGCTCAATGTGATCGACAAGGACATCGCGCTGATGCGCATGATGGCCGGCTGGGTTGAAAAGCTCTCGAGCGACGGCAAGCGCCTCAAGCCCATGCAGGTGGTGGCCGAGTTCGACAACTATCTGCATGACGAGCTCGACCTGATCAAGGAAGCCGCCAACGCCGCGCAACTGCGCCGCAACATGGACGGGCTGGATCTGGTCGAGATTCCCGAGATCTTCTGGGATTTCTGCCATCCGCAGGTGCTGGTGATGCAGCGCATGACCGGCGTGCCGATCAATCAGGTCGAGAAGCTGCGCGACGCGGGCGTGGACATCCCCAAGCTCGCGCGCGACGGCGTGACAATCTTCTTCACCCAGGTGTTCCGCGACGGCTTTTTCCATGCGGACATGCATCCGGGCAACATCCAGGTGAGCCTTGAGCCCGAGACCTTCGGGCGCTACATCTCGCTCGACTTCGGCATCGTCGGCTCGCTCACCGAGTTCGACAAGGAGTACCTCGCGCAGAACTTCACGGCCTTCTTCCGCCGCGACTACAAGCGCGTGGCCGAGCTGCACATCGAAAGCGGCTGGGTGCCGGCGACCACGCGGGTGAATGAGCTCGAGTCGGCGATCCGCTCGGTCTGCGAGCCCTATTTCGACCGGCCGCTCAAGGAAATCTCGCTCGGCATGGTGCTTTTGCGCCTGTTCCAGACCTCGCGCCGCTTCCAGGTGGAGATCCAGCCGCAGCTCGTGCTGCTGCAGAAGACGCTGCTCAACATCGAGGGCCTCGGGCGCCAGCTTGACCCTGAGCTCGATCTCTGGAGCACCGCCAAGCCCTTTCTCGAGAAGTGGATGCTCGACCAGATGGGCCCCAAGCGCGTGTGGCGCGAGCTGGTGGCGCAGGCGCCGCTCTACGCCAAGCTGCTGCCCCAGCTGCCGCGTCTGATGCACGACTATCTCCAGCAGAAACCCAAGGATTACGGGGGCGAACTGCAGGATCTGCTGGCCGAGCAGAAGCGCACCAACCGGCTGCTGCAGCGCATCGTCTATGGCGGCGTCGGCTTCGTGCTGGGGCTGCTGGTGATGCAGATTTTGATGCGCTGGCGTCATTTCTACTGATAATCCCCGCTTTCCTTTTCAAACCCCTACACCTTCCTCAGGAGTGCCAGCGTGTTGCTCTTCATGGTGATTGCCTACCTGTTCGTGACCATCGGCATCGGCCTGTGGGCCGCCAGGCGCGTGAAAAACACCGCCGATTTCGCGATCGCCGGTCGCCATCTGCCGATGTACATGATCATCACCACGACCTTCGCGACCTGGTTCGGGTCGGAGATCGTGCTGGGCGTGCCGGCCAAGTTCATCGAGGGCGGTCTGAACGCGGTCGTGGAAGACCCCTTCGGCGCGGGCATGTGCCTGATCCTCGTGGGCCTGTTCTTCGCGGGCAAGCTCTACCGCATGACGCTGCTGACCATCAGCGACTACTACCGCGAGCGCTATGGCCGCTTCATCGAGGTGGTCTGCTCGCTGATCATCATGCTGAGCTATCTGGGCTGGGTCTCGGCGCAGGTCACGGCGCTGGGGCTGGTGTTCAACCTGCTGTCGGGCGGCGCGATCAGCGTGCCATGGGGCATGACCATCGGCGTGCTGTCGATTCTGGTCTACACGCTCTGGGGCGGCATGTGGTCGGTGGCGGTCACCGACTTCATCCAGATGATCATTCTGGTCGCCGGCCTCGTGATTCTGGCCTGGTTCGCGAGCGACATGGCGGGCGGCGCGGGCAAGGTGATCGATCTGGCGACGAGCCGAGACCTGTTCAAGTTCTGGCCCGAGCCGAGCTGGCATGAAATCATCTTCTTCTTCGGCGCGGCCATCACCATGATGCTGGGCTCGATTCCGCAGCAGGACGTGTTCCAGCGCGTGATGTCGGCCAACTCCGAGAAGGCCGCCGTGCGCGGCACGGTGATCGGCGGCACGGCCTACATCTTCTTCGCGTTCGTGCCGATGTTCCTCGTGGCGAGCGCGCTGCTCATCATGCCGGCCGAGACGGCCGCGCTGCTCAAGGACGATCCGCAGAAGGTGCTGCCCACGCTGGTGATGGACAAGATGCCGCTGGTGATGCAGGTGCTGTTCTTCGGTGCGTTGCTCTCTGCCATCAAGTCCTGCGCCTCCGCCACGCTGCTGGCGCCGAGCGTGACCTTCACCGAGAACATCTGGCGCCAGTTCCGCCCCGAGAAGGTCAGCGACCGCGAGGTGCTGCTGACCATGCGCATCAGCGTGCTGGTGTTCGCGGTGTGCGTGCTCGCCTATTCGATCAAGATGGAAGGCACGCCGATCTACGAACTGGTCTCGAGCGCCTATCAGGTGCCTCTGGTGGGCGCGTTCGTTCCGCTGGTCTTCGGCCTGTACTGGAAGCGCGCGAGCACGCAGGGCGCCGTTGCCGCCGTGGTGCTGGGCATCGGCGTGTGGATCGTCTTCATGGCGACGCCCGCGCTCCACACGGCCTTTCCGCAACAGCTTGCCGGCGTGCTGGCGGCCATGTTCGGCATGATCGTGGGCTCGCTCGCGCCGCAGGTGATCGGCAACGCCCATGCGGGCCACCACCGTCTGGCGGGTGTCGAAGAATCAGCGCAATGAGGGGAATAGGTGGCAACGCCTATAATTTAGGGTTTTGCAAACCAGCTCCTTTCGGTTTTCATGCCTATCTACGCCTACAAATGCAGTTCCTGCGGCTTTGCCAAGGATGTGCTGCAAAAAATATCCGATGCGCCGCTCACTCAGTGTCCTGAGTGCGCCGCCGAGGCGTTTTCCAAGCAATTGACGGCTCCCGGCTTCCAGCTCAAGGGAACGGGCTGGTACGCCACCGATTTCAAGAACAGCGGCAGCGCCCCCAAGCCTGCCGAGTCCAAGGGCGCGGGCGGCGACGCCGCTTCCGCCCCCGCTGGCGACAGCGCGGCCGCAGCGCCTGCGCCTGCCGCCACTCCCGCATCTGCTCCCGCACCCGTGGCCGCCGAGGCCAAGGCGTGATGCGAGAAAGCCGAACATGATGTCTGCTTTCAGAAGGTGGCTGCTGACAGGTTTGCTGGTCATCGTGCCCGGCGTGATCACCGCGTGGGTGCTCAACTGGATCGTCTCGACGCTCGACCAGACCCTGCAGATCCTGCCCGGTGACTGGCAGCCCGACAAGCTGCTGGGCATCCACATCCCCGGCTTCGGCGTGGTGCTCACGCTCCTGATCCTGCTGCTCGTCGGCGGTCTGGCCAGCAACTTCGCCGGTCGCAAGCTGGTGCAGTGGGGCGACAGTCTGGTGAGCCGCATTCCGGTGGTGCGCTCGATCTATTCGAGCGTCAAGCAGGTGTCGGACACGCTGTTTTCCGAGAGCGGCAACGCGTTTCGCACTGCGGTGCTGGTGCAGTGGCCGCGCGAGGGCGTGTGGACCGTGGCGTTCGTGACCGGCGCGCCTACGGGCGAGGTGGCCGCGTACCTGCGCGACGAGTTCGTGAGCGTCTACGTGCCGACCACGCCGAATCCCACGGGTGGTTATTTCGTGATGATGCGCAAGAGCGACTGCATCGAGCTGGACATGAGCATCGATGCGGCACTGAAATACATCGTGTCGATGGGCGTGGTGACGCCTCCCGACCCGATCGCTCACGAATCCAAACAATAAACAAACATGCAATAGACGCGTCCCAAGAGGGCGCAGGAAGTTAGACCATGGCAATGCGTACCGAATACTGCGGTCTTGTGACCGAGGCCCTGCTGGGCCAAACCGTGACCCTGTGCGGCTGGGTGAACCGTCGCCGCGACCATGGTGGCGTGATCTTCATCGACCTGCGCGACCGCGAAGGCTATGTGCAGGTGGTGTGCGATCCGGATCGCCCCGAGATGTTCAAGGTCGCCGAAGACCTGCGCAACGAGTTCTGCGTGCAGGTCAAGGGTCTGGTGCGCGCGCGTCCCGCAGGCACGACCAACGACAAGCTCAAGAGCGGCCAGATCGAAGTGCTGTGCCATGAGCTGCACGTGCTGAATGCGTCGGTGACGCCTCCGTTCCAGCTCGACGACGAGAACCTGTCGGAAACGACGCGCCTCACGCATCGCGTGCTGGACCTGCGCCGTCCGTACATGCAACGCAACATGATGCTGCGCTACAAGACCGCCATCCAGGTGCGCAACTACCTCGACAAGCTCGGCTTCATCGACATCGAAACCCCGATGCTCGGCAAGAGCACGCCCGAAGGCGCGCGCGACTATCTGGTGCCAAGCCGCGTGCATGACGGCGAGTTCTTCGCGCTGCCCCAGTCGCCCCAGCTCTACAAGCAGATGCTGATGGTGGCCGGCTACGACCGCTACTACCAGATCACCAAGTGCTTCCGCGACGAAGACCTGCGCGCTGACCGCCAGCCGGAGTTCACGCAGATCGACTGCGAAACGTCGTTCCTGAACGAAGAGGAAATCCGCGCGATTTTCCAGCAGATGATCAAGGAAGTGTTCCAGCAGCAACTGAACGTGGATCTGGGCGAGTTCCCGATCATGACGTACCAGGACGCGGCCTTCCGCTTCGGCTCCGACAAGCCCGATCTGCGCGTGAAGCTCGAGTTCACCGAACTCACCGAAGTGATGAAGGACGTGGACTTCAAGGTGTTCTCCACGCCCGCCACCACCAAGGGTGGCCGCGTCGTGGCGCTGCGCGTTCCTGGCGGCGCGGAAATCTCGCGCGGCGAGATCGATTCGTACACGGAATTCGTCAAGATCTACGGTGCCAAGGGCCTCGCATGGATCAAGGTCAACGAAGTGGCCAAGGGCCGCGACGGTCTGCAGTCGCCCATCGTGAAGAACCTGCACGATGCGGCCATCGCTGAAATTCTGAAGCGCACCGGCGCTCAGGACGGCGACCTGCTGTTCTTCGGCGCCGACAAGGAAAAGATCGTCAACGACTCCATCGGCGCACTGCGTCTGAAGGTCGGTCACAGCGAGTTCGGCAAGAAGTCCGGCCTGTTCGAGAACAAGTGGGCACCGCTGTGGGTGGTGGACTTCCCGATGTTCGAGTACGACGAAGAGAACGACCGCTGGGCCGCCGTGCACCATCCGTTCACGTCGCCCAAGGACGGCCATGAAGACCTCATGGACACCGATCCGGGCAAGTGCATCGCCAAGGCCTACGACATGGTCCTGAACGGCTGGGAACTGGGCGGTGGCTCGGTGCGTATCCACCGCGCCGACGTGCAGAGCAAGGTGTTCACCGCGCTCAAGATCTCGGAGGCGGATGCCCGCGCCAAGTTCGGCTACCTGCTGGACGCGCTGCAGTACGGCGCGCCTCCACACGGCGGTCTGGCCTTTGGCCTGGACCGTCTGATCACGCTGATGACCGGCGCCGAATCGATCCGCGACGTGATCGCCTTCCCCAAGACCCAGCGCGCACAGGATCTGCTCACGCAGGCGCCTTCGCCGGTCGACGAGAAGCAACTGCGCGAACTGCACATCAAGCTGCGCAACGTGACACCCGCCGCGCAATAAGTTTTCAGACGGCTTTCAGCGGAAAACGGTATAACGCCAAGGCCTTCGGGCTTTGGCGTTTTTGTTTTTCAGGGCCTCAAGAGCATGCTCGCGATCTCCACACGGTCTTGCGCTGAGATCGCAAACAGGCTCCAGGCGGCCATTGTTTTTGTGAGGGAATGCATGAAGTCTGCAACTCGGATGCGCACACCGGCCCGTGCTGGCGCTGTCGTCGGCGTTGGCGTTCTGGTGGCGCTGTCGCTCGCGGGCTGCGGCGAGAAAAAGACGGAATTGGGGCAGGGCAGTTCGGAGGTCACGGGCTCGGCAGGCCCTGCGGGCGCGCGCGATGCCAATCCGACGCTTGAGCGCTGCGAGCAACCCATCGCCACCGTGGCGCTGCTGGAGAATCCACGCGGCTACATCATGCCTTCGAGCGTGAACCTGCCGCCCACCCCCGTGCCGCTGGTGAAGCTGCTGATGCAGCAAAGCGGCTGCTTTCGCGTGGTGGACCGCGCGGGGGGCCTGCAGGGCACGATCCGCGAGGGAGAGCTGCGCGACTCGGGCGTGCTGCGTCCGAACGGCACGGTGAGCAAGGGCAAGGGCTACGAGGCGCAGTACACGATGACGCCGAGCCTCACCTTCAGCGAGCAGGACGCGGGGCGTGGCCTTGCGGGCATCATCGCGATGATTCCGGTGCTGCGCGACATCGCGGGGCTGGCCGGCGTGGCCGAGCAGGTGAAGTTCAAGGAGGCGCAGACCGCGCTGTTCCTCACCGACAACGAGACCACCGAGCAGGTCGCCGCATCGACCGGGTCGGCCCGTGCGACCGATCTGGGCGTCGGCGGCTTTGTGCTCGGCAAGGTCGGCGGCGGTGCGGGCATGGGCTGGAGCAACACCAACGAGGGCAAGGTGATCGCGGCCGCCTTCCTGCATTCGCACAACCAGCTGGTGCACCAGCTTCGGCTGCTGCAGGAAAAGGAGCTGCCGCCGCCCGTGGCGACCAAGCCTGCAACGGGCGCATCTGCACAGGCCAGTCAAGCCAAACGCTGACATGCGGATGCCGTGGCAAGCGCGCACAATGGTGGGAGATACTCCGCAGACATGATGAGTGAAACGAGCGCTCCGGCCGTTGCGGCCGGCTGGAAGATTCCGCAGTCGGTGCTGGTCGTGATCCACACGGCGGATCTGCAGGTGCTGCTGCTTCGGCGCACCGGAGGAACCGGCGAGACGGGCGAGGGTGCGCGCACCGAGTTCTGGCAGTCCGTCACGGGCAGCAAGGACGCGGTGGATGAGGCGTTCGCGCACACTGCGCATCGCGAGGTGCTCGAAGAAACGGGCATTGACAGCAATGCCCAGGGCTGCAGGCTGACCGACTGGAACCTCGAGAACGTCTACAGCATCTATCCCCAGTGGCTGCACCGCTACGAGCCCGGCGTGCGCGAGAATGTGGAGCGGGTTTTCGGCCTCGAGGTGCCTTCGGGCACGCCCGTGCTCTTGAATCCCCGGGAACACACTGCATATGAATGGTGGGACTGGCGAGAAGCTGCGGACCGTTGCTACTCGTCGTCGAACTCCGAAGCCATACTGTGGCTGCCAAGATTTGTCAGAAGATGACTACACACATGACGACCAGCACGCAAGACGAGCACTCCGGCATTCTTCGCGTTGCCACCTACAACATCCACAAGGGCGTTCAAGGTCTGGGCCCCAGCCGTCGACTGGAGATCCACAATCTGGGCCACGCGGTCGAGCAGCTGGATGCCGACATCGTCTGTCTGCAGGAAGTGCGCAAGATGAACCGGCGCGAAGAGAAGTACTTCGACCGCTGGCCCGAGGTTCCGCAGGCGGAATATCTCTCTCCCGAAGGCTATGAAGCGGTCTACCGCACCAACGCCTACACCCGCGACGGCGAACACGGCAATGCGCTGCTCTCGCGCTGGCCGGTGATCGGTTCCAGCCACGAGGACATCTCGGACCACCGATTCGAGCAGCGCGGGCTGCTGCACGTGGAGATCGATTTCCAGGGCCAGCGGGTGCATGCCATCGTCGTGCATCTGGGGCTGATCCACGAGAGCCGCATCCGCCAGATCGCGCAGATCCACCGCTTCATCGAGCGCGAGGTGCCCAAGGATGCGCCGCTCATCGTGGCCGGCGACTTCAACGACTGGGGCTTCCAGATCAAGCGCATGCTCGCGGGCTTCGGGCTGTTCGAGTACGACGAGGGCCCGCGCTCCAACACCTATCCTGCGCGCCTGCCGATGGCGCAGCTGGACCACGTCTATGTGCGCGGTCTGCACCCGACCAGCCTCTACGTGCCGAGCGGGCGCATCTGGTGGCGCATGTCGGACCACCTGCCACTGATCGCGGAGTTCCGTCTTTGAGCCCGGCGGCGCCGCGCAAACGCATCGACTACCTGCCTGGACATGACGTTCAGCTGCTGCAGGGCACACAGGAGTTCTTCCCCGCCCTGATCGCGGACATGGATGCGGCGGCGCACAGCATCCAGTTCGAAACCTACATCTTCGACTGCACCGCCACCGGCCAGAGCGTGGCCGATGCGCTGATCCGTGCGGCGGAGCGCGGCGTGGACGTGCGCGTGGCCGTGGATGGCTTCGGCACCGGGCCGGTGCCCAAGGCGTTGCGGGATCGATTCCAGACCGCCGGCGTGCAGCTGCAGGTGTATTCCGCCGTGGGACAGCTCTCGCTGCTGCTGCCCAAGGCCTGGCGCAGACTGCATCGCAAGCTCTGCGTGGTGGACGACGAGACCATGTATTGCGGCGGCATCAACGTGCTCGACGACTTTTATGACCCCAACCATGGTCAGCTCGAGTTTCCTCGCTTCGACTTTGCGGTGCGCGCCAAGGGGGCGGTGGTCGAGCTGGCCTCGGACAACATGGACAAGCTCTGGTGGCGCATGCGTGCGGTGCACGACGTGCGCAAGCGCCAGATCTCGCGTGCCGTCGCCGACCTCAAGGCTGCGGGCGCCGCGCAGGGCGCGGCCAAGCGCTCGGCCGCCAAGGTCAAGGGCATGCGAGCCGCGCTGCTGTTTCGTGACAACCTGCGCAATCGCGCGCGCATCGAGAAGGCCTATTTGCGCGCCATCGGCAGCGCGCGTCAGGAAATCATCATCGCCAACGCCTATTTCCTGCCGGGCCGCAAGCTGCGCCGCGCGCTGATCGTCGCGGCCAGGCGCGGCGTGAGCGTGAAGCTGCTGCTGCAGGGGCGCTATGAATATTTCATGCAGTACCACGCGTCGCGGCCGGTCTACGGCGCGCTGCTGGAAGCCGGGGTCGAGATTTTTGAATACGCGCCGAGCTTTCTGCACGCCAAAGTCGCGGTGATCGACGCCAACGGCGAGCGGCCCTGGGCGACGGTCGGTTCATCCAATCTGGAGCCGCTGTCGCTGCTGCTCGCGCGCGAAGCGAACGTGGTCGTCGAGGACGCTGACTTCGCGAAAGACTTGCACGAGCGTCTGGTGCACGCCATGGAGAAGGCCGGTCAGCCCATGGCCCTCGAAGCCTTCACGAGCCGTCCGCTGCGCCAGCGCATGCTCGATCACATCGCCGCAGCCATCATGCGCTCGCTCATCTGGGTCACCGGCAACAGGTACTGAAAATGGAGCTTTGTTGCTCTCTATTTAATAGCTGCTGGCGATTGCCCGACAAGCCGCGAGGCGAGATGTACCATCCCGCACTGTGGACTCCAATCGCTGTTACCATGCCGATATGTCACAAATCCCTGACGCCCCCAACGCAGAGCCGTTGAACGCCAAGCCACTG
The DNA here is from genome assembly GCF_015354245.1 of Diaphorobacter caeni. Taxonomy (GTDB): domain Bacteria; phylum Pseudomonadota; class Gammaproteobacteria; order Burkholderiales; family Burkholderiaceae_C; genus Diaphorobacter_A; species Diaphorobacter_A caeni. Next base: position 207,859 of record NZ_JADKYZ010000002.1, on the reverse strand, counting down.
GCCGACGAGGGCACGCCTGTCTCCGTGAAGATCCGCGAGCGTCTGGCCGCTGCGCGCAAGCGTTTCAACGCCAACGACAACATCTCCGAATTCATCGAACCCGGCGAGCTGGAGAAGCTGCTGGACGAAGTGGAAGTGAAGATGCAGGGCGTGCTCGACAGCATGGTCATCGACACCAAGGGCGACCACAACACGAACAACACCGCGCGCCGCGTCGCGAAGATGTACATCAACGAGGTGTTCCGTGGCCGCTACGTCGCGCCGCCGCCGATCACCGAATTCCCGAACGCCGAGCATCTGAACGAGCTGATGATCGTCGGCCCGATCACCGTGCGCAGCGCCTGCAGCCACCACTTCTGCCCGGTCATCGGCAAGATCTGGATCGGCGTGCTGCCCAATGAACACACCAACGTGATCGGTCTCTCGAAGTACGCGCGTCTGGTGGACTGGGTCATGGGCCGTCCGCAGATCCAGGAAGAGGCCGTGGTGCAACTGGCTGACCTCATCATGGAAAAGACCCAGCCCGATGGCCTGGCCGTGGTGATGGAGGCGTCGCACTTCTGCATGTCCTGGCGCGGCGTGCGCGAGATGGACAGCAAGATGATCAACTCGGTGATGCGTGGCGTGTTCCTCACGAACCCCACGTTGCGCCGCGAATTCCTGTCACTGATTCCCGGAAGGAAATGAGCATGCTGGTGCGTTTGCTGTATGTGAGCCGCGCGGTCGACACGTCGCCAGCGGCCATCGAAGCCATCCTCACACAATCGCGTTCGCACAATCCGGCGAGCGGCATCACGGGCGTGCTGTGCTATGGCGGCGGCATTTTCCTGCAGGCCATCGAGGGTGGCCGCTCCACCGTGAGCGAGCTGTTCGGGAGCATCCAGGCGGACGTGCGCCACAAGGACGTGGAGCTGCTGTCGTTCGAGGAAATCTCCGAACGGCGCTTCGGCGGCTGGACCATGGGCCATGTGAACCTCGCCAAGCTCAATCATTCCATCGTGCTCAAGTACTCCGAGCGTCCCGAATTCGATCCGTATTCGACATCGGGCAAGGTGTCGTTCGCGCTGCTCGAAGAGCTGATGGCGACGGCCTCGGTCATCGGCCGCGCCTGATCGCGGTTGCCTCCTCGGCGCAAAGTGCGCTCGAGGGGATGAGAAGCGCACCGGCAGGGCGCGCTTCGCCTTGAACATGCAGACAAACCATCCCATAACGAACAACGCATGTCTCTCACGGCTTTCGGTCTGATCATTCTCGCGGGGCTGATTCACGCGGGTTGGAACATCGTGGCCAAGCGCGCCGGTGGCGACTCGCGCTTTGCCTTCTTCACCTCGGTGCTCAACATGGTGGTCTGGGCACCGCTCGGCTGGTGGCTGGGCCGTGACGTGGTGCCGCTGTGGGGGCCCAAGGAGTGGGGCATCGTCGCACTGAGCGGCGTGCTGCACGTGCTGTATTTCGTCGTGCTGCTGCGCGGCTACCGCAAGGCCGATCTCACCGTGGTCTACCCGCTGGCGCGTGGCACAGGGCCGCTGCTGTCGTCGATGATCGCGATCACCTTCCTCGGCGAATCGTTGTCCGCGCTCGGCGCGCTGGGCATCGCGGCGGTGGTCGGCGGCGTGTTTCTGATCGCTGGTGGCGTGAACCTGCTGCGCACGGCGGCCAAGGAGCAGAGTGCCCGCGCCCGCATCCACAAGGGCATGTTCTATGGCGTGCTCACCGGCGTGTTCATCGCGTCGTACACCGTGGTCGATGGCTATGCGGTGAAAATCATGCTGATGTCGCCGATTCTGGTCGACTACATGGGCAACATCCTGCGCATCATGCTGCTGGCGCCGGTCGCGCTGCGCAAGCCTGCGGAGCTCAAGGCTCTGTGGAAGGTGCAATGGAAATACGCGCTGGCCGTGGCCGTGGTCAGTCCGATCGCCTATGTGCTGGTGCTCTACGCGATGCAGCATGCGCCGATGTCGCACGTCGCCCCCGCGCGCGAGGTCTCGATGCTGTTTGCCGCGCTGATCGGCGGCCATCTGCTCAAGGAGGGCGATCGCAAGGCACGCATCTGCGGCGCCGTGCTGATCGCGGTGGGCGTGACGGCGCTGGGCCTCGGTTGATGTGATGAACGCGCGGCCGCCGCAACTGATCGGCTGCGATTTCTCGAGCAGTCCCACGCGCCGCAAAGCCATCGTGCTGGCGCGGGGCGAATGGCTGGAGCCTGGCGGGCATCACGGCGATCCGTGCATCCGACTGCTCGCGCTTGAACGTATCGAAAGCCTCGACGCCTTCGCTGCCTGGCTTGCCCAGCCCGAGGTCTGGGTGGGCGGCTTCGATCTTCCCTTCGGGCTTCCGCGTGAACTGGTCAATGCGCTGAACTGGCCGAGCGACTGGGGCGACTGCATGGCGCATTTTGCGTCGTTGTCCCGTGCGGAGATCCGCGACATGTTTGCCGCTTTCTGCGCCGCGCGGCCGGTCGGCGGCAAGTTCGCGCACCGCGCCACGGATGGCCCCGCGGGCTCCAGTCCGTCGATGAAATGGGTGAATCCGCCCGTCGCCTACATGATGCACGCGGGCGTGCCGTTGCTGCGCGCGGCGGGCGTGCATCTGCCGGGTCTGCTGCAGGGCGACCGCAGCCGCGTGGCCCTGGAGGCCTATCCGGGCTGGCTGGCGCGCCAGTGGGTGGGCTGCGCGAGCTACAAGAGCGATGACCGTGCGAAGTGGACGGCGGAACGTGCTGCAACCAGGCGACAGATCGTGGCGCAGCTGCCGAAGCCGCTGCCCATGCTCGATGGCATCCGAGTGCAGCTGAGCGGCGCGCAACGCGAGCAGCTTGAAGGCGACGCCAGCGGAGACAGTGTCGATGCGGTGCTCTGCATGCTCGAAGCCGGCTGGGCGCATCGCCAGCATCTTGCCGGGCATGCGAACTACGGGCTGCCGGCGGACATGGATGCGCTCGAAGGCTGGATCGTCGGCGTTCAACCGAGGTGAATGAGCACGGACTGAGCGGACGTGAATTCGATGCGGCGCTGCAGGTGCTCCGCGAGGCACAGGAGCCCGGTGCGGTCAATGGGCGGGGTGTTGAGCGGGCCATCGCTGCGCAGCACGTCCGGCACGCCGCTTGATGGCGCAAGGCCTTCGGCCACGAGGTGAAGGCACTCATCGTCGGGCGTGACGGCGATGCGCTGCGGCACGCTGTCGGTGCCTTCCGCGAGGTGGTAGATGCTGGCGAGCAGCAGATACATCAGCGGTTGCGGCGGGATGGGGTGCCGTGGCCAGGCGGCCGCGTCGGCATCCGCGAGGGGCGATTGCTCGATGCAGCGCAGCGCGAGAAAAGGGCGCGAGAGTTCCCAGATTTCACCGAGCAGGTCTCGCGCGTTCAGCAGCTCATGGCTTTGCTTGTCCCAGTGCCGCAGCCGCCGCAGCCCTTGGTTGAGATCGTTGATGCCCGATTCGATGGACAGAAGCCGCGGCGCGATCTCTTCGCGTGACAGTGGCTCGGCGCTGGTCTCTAGCTTGCGCGAGATGACGGCCATGCCCATGCGCAGCACCGACACGGACCCCGCCAGATCGTGGCGCAGCGCTGGCATGGTGCGCGAGAGGACGGCGTGCTGGACACCGGCTGCGATCCAATGGTTGACGGAGGAGGCGACGGTCTTGTTCATGTGGGCTGGGGCATGCGGTGTTGCTGCATGTAACGCTGGCACCATTCTGCGGGAAGCGCGGCGCGGCCCGCAAGGGCTTGTGCACAAGCCCCGGGCTTGTCCTACAGCGGCGCTGTGGCGCGATCAGCCGACCAATGCCTGATACGCCGCGCGCGTCTCGGGCGACACCGATTGGAGGAGCTGTTCGTGCGGCGTCTTGTTGCGCGCCAGCATGCGCGCGGAGGCGATGGATTTGGACTTGCAGAACCAGTGGCAGCTGTGCTGCATCAGCAGGATCTCAGCGGTCATCATGAAGGCCCGGTCGCGCGGCGCGCGGCCCGCTTCGTTGCGCACCACGCGCTCGAAACCCTGTGCGTGGACCTGCACCAGCTTGCGCATGTCGAAGGTGCCACCGGCCATGAACTGGGTGGCGAACGGCAGGCTCACGGGCAGCTTGCTCACGCGCGCCATCGGCTCGCCGACCTTCTGGAACGAGGCGCTGAAGCGGTTGAACTGGCTGACCAGCGATTGCTCGTTGTCCCCGAGCAGTGCCAGCACCTGCAGGCGGCGCTCGTCTTCCTTCTCGCCCATGGCACGCAGATAGCCCTGCGTGAGCGCCTCGATGTGCTTCTCGATCTGGAATGGCTGCAGGTGTTCGGCGAGCACGGCGATGCGCTGGCGCTGCTGCTTGGCATTGATGAAATAGGAGGCCGTTGCCGCGAGCAGCACCAGAAGAATCGGATCCATGGATGTGTGGAAGTAGGAAAAAGGGCGCGAAGCGGCATGTTGCCTCATTCGCGCGAACCCTCTATTGTGCGACGACCGGTGGCGTGCTCGGGCATCGGTTCGGTGCAGAATGCAGGGGTTTTCGCTTGCTTGCCCACCATGCCGACCCTCCAGACCCTCATCACCTTCTTTGGCGTAGCCGTTCTTCTGGGCCTGAGCCCGGGGCCGGACAATCTCTTCGTGCTGCTGCAGTCGGCGCAGCGCGGCTGGCGCATGGGGCTTGCCGTGGTGGTGGGGCTGTGCATGGGCATCATCGTGCACACCACGGCGGTGGCGCTGGGGCTGGCCGCCGTGTTCGCCGCGTCGGAGATGGCGTTCACGGTGCTCAAGTGGTGCGGGGCGGCCTATCTCGTCTACCTGGCATGGGGTGCGTGGCGCGCGCCGATCAGCGTGAAGGAGGAGGGCGACGACGCGCAAGCGGCTGCGGCCGTGCAGGCCACGTCGAGCGGAGACCTTCTGCGCATGGTGATGCGCGGAGTGGTGATGAACCTCACCAACCCCAAGGTGCTGATCTTTTTCCTGGCGTTTCTGCCGCAGTTCGCCAATCCCGCGCTGGGGCCCGTCGCCCCGCAGATCTTCGCGTTCGGCGCGGTGTTCATCGTCGCGACGTTTCTGGTCTTTGGCGCGATCGCTATCTTCTCGGGCGTGTTCGGGCGTCTGCTGCTGAAGTCGGCGCGAGGTCAGTTCTGGCTCAACAAGATCACCGCGCTGGTCTTCGTGGGCCTCGCGGTGAAGCTCGCGACGTCACAGCGTTGATGCGCCGGGGGCAGGTTCGGGCCATGCGCGCTGCGCGCCGCGCATCTGCTCGAACGCGCGCGACGCCTTGAGCACGCCGAGATCGTCAAAGCGTGCACCGGCGATCTGCAGGCCGATGGGCAGGCCGCTCGCGGTGTAGCCGCAGTTGACCGATGACGCGGGCTGCTCCGACATGTTGAACGGCACGGTGAAACCGATGTGCTCGAGCGGCTTGAATGGATCGTTGGTGGGTGACGCCCATTCGGCCTGAAACGCCACATGCGGCGCGACCGGAGAGATCACGTAGTCGAACGCGTTGCAGGCGCGCACCGTGGCGACGCGCGTGAGATGGAATTGCTGGCTCGCGTCGAACACCTGCCTGCCCGAAAAATCTGCGGCGCTTTCGGCCCAGGTGCGGATGTAGGGCAGGACCTTGGCGAGGCGCTCGGCGGGCAGCAGTTGCATGTCGGCGAACGAGCGGATGCGCCAGAAATGGTCCATGCCTTCGAGCATCTCGGGCGTCATGAACGGCTTCATCGGCACGACCTGCGCGCCCGCCGCCGTCAGCCATTGCGCTGCGGCCTCGATGGCGCTGCGCACTTCCACATCGAGCGGCAGGCCGCAGCCCGCATCCAGCAGCAGCCCGATGCGCTTGCCGTCAAAGAACGCGGGCGTTGCGTTGCACGCTTCCTGCCAGGCGATGCTCTGTGCGGGCAGGCTCATGCTGTCGCGCGCATCGGGCTGCGACAGCACCTGCATCATCAGCGCGGCATCGGTGACGGTGCGCGTCATCGGACCCGCCGCACGGCCGGTGTAGGGCGGGTCGATGGGCACGCGGCCAAGGCTGGGCTTGAGACCGAAGATGCCGCACCAGCTCGCGGGCAGGCGGATCGATCCGCCGATGTCGGTGCCGATGTGCAGCGGCCCGTAACCGGCGGCCGACGCCGCGCCGGCCCCTGCACTCGAGCCACCCGGCCCCTTGCTCAAATCCCACGGATTGCGCGTGAGCGCGTGAAAGCTTGAGAGCCCCGAGGACAGCATGCCGTAGTCGGGCATCGTGGTCTTGGCGAAGAACACCGCGCCCGATTCGCGCAGCCGCGCCGCCGCGGGCGAGTCGGCCATTGACGGGAACAGCTCCGTCGCCGCGGTGCCGAGCGGCGTGGGCTCGCCCTTGGTGGCGATGTTTTCCTTGATGGTGACCGGCACGCCGTCGAGCAGGCCGACGGGCGCGCCGCGCTGCCAGCGTGCCTCGCTGGCACGCGCCTGAACAAGCGCGCCCTGCGGGTTCAGCAGGTAGGTGGCGTGCAGTTCGGGCTCCCACCGGGCCGCGCGGTCCAGCACGGACTGCGTGACCTCGACGGGCGAGAGTTGGCGGGAGCGGTAGGCGGCCAGCAGTTCGCTGGCGCTGAGTTCGTGGAGGGCAGCAGACATCAACCAGATCTTTTCAAACAAGGACGACGAAACAACGACACGGAACGAAGCGCACCGTGCACCCCCTTGGGGTGCAATGGTTCAGCGGCGCACTCAGCGGCAGCGACCCGCAAGCATCATGCCCACGACAGCGCGGACAGGTCGTTCACGAAGACCGGCATGTCCTTCCAGAGGCCACGCAGATTCTTGTTGGCGACTGTGACCCACTGCGGCTGGTAGAGGTAGACGCTGGGCACTTCCTCGGCCAGCATGCGCTGCGCGTCACCGAGCAGCCGCGCGCGGTCGGCGGGGCGCTCGGCGGTCTGGATCTTTTCGTAGAGCGCCTTGAACTTGTCGGACTGGTAGCCCCAGTAGTAGTCGGGTTTGGCGTAGTTGTTGAGATCAAACGGCTCGACGTGCGAGACGATGGACAGATCGTAGTTCTTGTTGGTGTAGGTGCCCGAGAGCCACTGCGCCCATTCGACGTTCTGCGTCTTCACGACGATGCCGATCTTGGCAAGTTCGGCCGTGATCACCTCGCCGCCCTGACGTGCGTACGGCGCGGGAGGCAGCGTCATGGTGAGTTCGAGCGGCGTCTTCACGCCCGCTTCGGCCATCAGCTTCTTGGCCTTTTCCACGTCATACGGATTGACGCCCGTGGTGTCGATGTAGCCGAAGGCGCCGGGCACGTAGTAGCTGCCGATGGGGGCGCCGAGGCCATCGGCCGCGCCCTGAATCACGGCCTTGCGGTCGATGGCTGCGGCGATGGCGCGGCGCACGCGCACGTCGCCCAACGGCTTGCGCGCGTTGTTCATCGCGAGAATCGTCTTGGCGCGCGAGCCGCTGATCACCACCTGGAAGCGCGGATTCGCCTTGAACTGCGCGACGCTGCGCGGCGTGATGCGCGGGAATGCATCGACGTCCCCGGCGAGCATGGCGGCGACCTGCGCGGCCGGGTCGGGGATGAAGCGGAAGGTGGCGCGCTTGATCCTGATGGCGGAGGGCTGGCGGAAGCTCTGCGATGCGCCGAGCGTGATCGACGAGCCGCGCGCCCAGGCGTCCAGCTTGTAGGGGCCGGTGCCTACGGGCTTGGTGGCGTTGGTGGCCACGCTCTTGGGCTCGACGATGATGGCGGTGGCCTGGCCGAGCACGAACAGCAGATCGGGGTCGATCTCGCTGTTGATCAGCACGAGGGTGCTGTCATCGACGACTTTGGCGTTGAGCCCGGCGAAGGTGCGCTTGTCCTTGTTGGTGCTCTTGTCGCCGCCCGCGCGGTCAAACGAGAACTTCACGGCATTCGCGTTGAACGGCTCGCCGTTCTGGAACTTCACGTTCTTGCGCAGCTTGAAGGTGTAGGTCTTGAGGTCGGGCGAGACCTCCCAGCTTTCGGCGAGCAGCGGCGAGACGCTGCCGTCGGCGTTGATCTTGGTGAGCGTCTCGTAGATGTTGTAGAGCGTGATCTCGGCGATCGACGAAGCCGCACCGGCCGTGGGATCGAGCCCCGGTGGTTCCAGCGTGAGCGCCAGCGAGACCGAGTCCTTCTTCGTCTGCGCGAGCGAGGAAAGCGGGGTCATCAAAGGCACGGCAGACAGTGCGCCGGTCGCCAGGACGGTGCGACGATTCAACATAGGTGGGGGTCTCCAGAAGGTTGCAGGCAGGCCGAACCGCATCGGCATCACCGAGGATGCGTTGCGGGTGGTCTGCGTATCAACCGTGTTTTACTACAGATGCGAACGTCCGCACAGATAGGAATGATGCTCAGGCTGCCCTGCGTGCCGCGCGGCGCGCGCGCGCGAGGCCCGGCGCGATCTGCGGCACCGCGTTCACCAGCGTCTGCGTGTAGGGATGCTGCGCCTGCGTGAACAGTTCGGCGGGCGTGCCGCGCTCGACGATCTGCCCCTGATGCATGACGACGACTTCGTCGCACAGATGGCTCACCACCGCGAGGTCGTGGCTGATCAGCAGATACGACAGACCCGATTGCTGCTGCAGGTCCTGCATGAGATTGAGCACCTGGGCCTGCACCGACACGTCGAGCGCGCTGACCGGTTCGTCGGCGACGATGAGGCGGGGTCGGGTCATCAGCGCGCGCGCAATCGCGATGCGCTGGCGCTGGCCGCCGGAGAACTCATGCGGAAACTTGTCGATGTCGGTGGCGCGAAGCCCGACCTGGGCGAGCACTTCCAGCGCACGCTCGCGCATCTCGGCCTGGTTGGCGCGCTGCAGCGCGGCCATGGGCTCGGTGATGATGCGCGCCACGGTCTGGCGCGGATCGAGCGAGCCGTAGGGGTCCTGAAACACCATCTGAAAATCGCGCCGTGCCGCACGCAGCGCAGCCGGATCGAGCTGGTGCAGGTCGTGCCCGAGCAGCCGGACGCTCCCCGAGGTCGGCGTGTCCAGCGCCATGACGAGGCGCGCGAGCGTGGACTTGCCCGAGCCCGATTCACCGACCACGCCGAGGCTCTTTCCCGCCTCCAGCGCGAGGCTCACGCCGCGCAGCGCATGCACCTGTTCGCGAGGACCGAACAGCGAGGCTCGTGGCAGGTCGTAGCTGCGCGTGAGCTCATGCACTTCGAGCAGGGGGCTCGCGTTGGCGTTCATGCGTGTGCTCCGTGCTCGGCAGCGATCGCCTCGGGCCGCAGGCAGCGCACTTCGTGGCCGGGCGCGAGCGTTTGTTCGGCAGGTCGCTCGCGCGAGCAGGCGTCGGTGGTGAATTCGCAGCGGCCCGCGAACGGGCAGCCACGGGGCAGATCGACGAGCTCCGGCACCGTGCCGCGGATCGTCTGCAGTCGCGCCCTGTTCTGACCGAGCGCCGCCATGCGCGGGCGCGCCGCGAGCAGGCCGCGCGTGTAGGGATGGGCCATGTGATCGAAGACCTGCGCAGTCGAGCCGCTTTCGACGACGGTTCCGCCGTACATCACGAGCATGCGGTCCACGTTTTGCGAAATCACGCCGAGGTCGTGCGAGATGAGAATCAGCGACATGCGTCGCTCGTCCACCAGATCGGCGATGAGGTCGAGGATCTGCTGCTGCACGGTCACGTCGAGCGCGGTCGTGGGTTCGTCGGCGATCAGCAGGTCGGGGTTGCAGGCGAGCGCCATGGCGATGGTGATGCGTTGGCGCTGCCCGCCCGAGAACTGGTGCGGGTAGGCGTCAAAGCGCTGCGCGGGCTGCGGAATGCCGACGCGGTCGAGCAGCGCGAGCGCAGCTTCGCGGGCTTCGCGCGCCGAGAGCTTCTGGTGCAGGCGCAGCGGCTCGGCCACCTGATTTCCAATGGTGTGTACCGGGTTCAATGCCGTCATCGGCTCCTGGAACACCATGGCCATGCGATGGCCGCGCAGGGCACACATCGCCTTGTCGGAAAGTCCGAGCAGTTCCTGTCCATCGAAGCGCACGCTGCCCTGCGTCGTCGCGGATTCGGGCAGCAGGCCCATCAGCGCCATGGCGGTGATGGATTTGCCGCTGCCCGATTCGCCGATCAGCCCCAGCGTTTCGCCGCGCGCAAGCGTGAAGCCCACGTCGCGCACGGCCTGCGCGGGGCCGCGATGCGTGTTCAGCGTGATGCCGAGGCCGCTGACTTCAAGCAGTGGCGTGCTGCTGTGGGTGGCTTCGTTGTGGTTCATCACATGTCCCTCAACGTTGGCGCGCAAGACGCGGATCGAGCAGATCGCGCAAGCCGTCGCCGAGCAGGTTCAATCCGAGCACCGTGAGCGCGATGGCCACACCGGGCCAGACCGAAAGCAGCGGGCTCTGGAACATCAGCGTCTGCGCCTCGGCCAGCATGCGGCCCCAGGAGGGCTCGGGCGCCTGCGTGCCAAGGCCCAGATAGGAGAGCGCCGCTTCAGCGAGGATGGCGAGCGCGAATTGAATCGTGGCCTGCACGATCAGCGCGGGGAGGATGTTGGGCAGCACATGGTCGATGGTGATGCGCCACGGCCCCTTGCCGCAGGCGCGTGCGGCGAGGATGTAGTCGCGCGCCCAGATCTGCTTGGCCGATGCGCGCGTCACGCGTGCGAAGGTGGGGATGTAGAAGATGCCGATGGCGATGATGGCGTTCCGGATGCTCGCGCCGTAGACGGCGGTGAGCATGATGGCCAGCAGCAGGGCAGGAAACGCGAAGGTGAAGTCCGCGATCCGCATGACGACTTCTTCCACCCAGCCGCGACGTGCGGCGGCCAGCAGGCCCAGCGCCGTGCCAATGATGAGGCCGATGCCGACGGCGATCACGCCGACCATGATGGAGCTGCGTGCGCCCACGAGCAGCGACGACACGATGTCGCGGCCGTAGGCGTCCGTGCCCAGCCAGTAGGTGGCGTTGGGGGGCTGCAGGGCCGCGTCCATGTTCACGGCGTAGGCGGAATGCGGCGTCCAGACGAAGGACAGCGCGGCCATGGCCAGCAGCATCAGCGTGAGCGCGGCACCGATGGCGAAGCTGTGGTTGCGCAGCGCGCGCCGCCAGAAGCCCGGAGCGCTCTCGGTGGGTGATGGCATGGCGGTCGATGTGGTCGAGGTCATCACAGCTCCCCCGCCTTCACGCGCGGGTCGATGACGGCGTAGAGCACATCGACGACGAAGTTCACGACCACCACCATCGCGGCCAGCAGCAGCACGCAGTTGCGCACGACGATGAGGTCGCGGTTGGCGATCGACTGGAAGATCAGTCGTCCCAGACCGGGCAGATAAAACACATTCTCGACGACGATGGTGCCCGCGAGCAGGTTGGCGAACTGCAGGCCCATGACGGTGACAACGGGAATCATCGCGTTGCGCAGCACATGCCTCCAGAGTGCGGAGCGCTGCGTGAGACCCTTGGCGCGCGCGGTGCGCACGAAGTCTTCGCGCGACACGTCGAGTACTGCCGAGCGCGTGATGCGCGCAAGAATCGCGGCCTGCACGACGGCCAGCGCGATGGCGGGCAGCAGCAGCGCCTGCAGCGCGGCGAAGAAGCCGCCGCCATCGGTCTCGCTCCAGCCTGGAAAGCCACCCGCGGCGAACCATTGCAGCTTCACAGAGAACACGAGGATCAGCAGGATCGCGAACCAGAAATTGGGAATCGCGATGCCGATCTGCGCGAGTCCCATGATGCCCACGTCACCGAGCTTGTTGTGCCGCGATGCCGCATAAATGCCGGCCGCCAGTGCCATCAGCGTGGTGAGGAGCATCGCCATGATGGCCAGCGGCACGCTGAGCGCGAGGCGCTCGAAGATCAGCTCGCGCACCGGTGAGCCGTAGGTGTAGCTCGTGCCCATGTCGCCCTGCAGCAGGCCGCCCACCCATTGCATGTAGCGGGTGAGGGCGGGCTGGTTCAAACCCATCTGCTGGGCCAGCTCGGCCACGGCTTCGGGTGAGGCGTCGGGTCCAAGCGCCACCTGCGCGGCGTTGCCCGGCAGGATTTCCAGCACGACGAAGACGACCGCAGAGGCCGCCAGAAGCGTCACCACCAGAGTCAACAGGCGCTTGAGGAGAAAGAAAGCCATGGGTTGCGAGCATAGCGGCAAAAACCGCAGCCTGTCTTGGGCCATGCACCCGCCGCGGGTGCTGCGGGGCCGGGCATCGGATAATCAGGGCATGGACACGCGCAGCTCAACCTTGTCGTCTTTTGTTTTCGGTCTTCGCCAAAGTGCGTGGAGGGCGTTGTCATGGCTTTGATGATTACGGACGAGTGCATCAACTGCGACGTGTGCGAGCCGGAGTGTCCCAACCATGCAATCTACATGGGTGAGGAGCATTACGACATTCATCCAGACAAGTGCACTGAATGCGTGGGGCATTTTGAAGAGGCGCAATGCGTGGCGATCTGTCCGGTGGCTTGCATTCCGGTGAATCCTGAGCATCAGGAGAGCAAGGAGACCTTGATGGAGAAGTATCTGCGGTTGCAGGGGGATGCTTCTTCTTCTGTTTGAAGCTGTGGGGTTGCAGTGCTTGCTTGGGGCTCTTTTGTCTCCTGCCGCGTGGTTGAGGGCGGAGGCCGGGAGTTCCGCCCGGCGGCGGAGTAACTTTTTGGTCTTGCCCAAAAAGTCACCAAAAATGCGCTTTTGAATACCCGCGGCAGAACTCGCTTTGCGCTGCGCGCGCCGCTCGAACAACCGCCGCGAGTCAGAATTCTCATAAGAGGTGCGTTCGGCACGTCGCTTCGCTCGTGCCGGGCATCTCGCGACTTCGCGAGATGCTGGGGTGCCAGCGCTGCGCGATTTTGATTTGCTCCTGGGATCAACGTCGTTCAAAAGAACAGCGGGCATGATGCGCCCAACCCAACTCTGCAAGCACCCCGGCACAAGCGCAGCGTCGTGCCGCAACTACCTCTTCAAAACTGATTTCCGGCGGTTGTCCGAGCGGAGCGCGAAGCGCGCAGTCGAGTTCCGCCGGAGGTATTGAAAGCGCGTTTTTGATTACTTTTTGCGCGCAAGCAAAAAGTGATTGCCCCGCCGGGGGCAGTCCCGGCCTCCGCCCTCAAACCAAGAGCAAGAGCTAGAGCCAAAACTGAAACCAAAACAAAAGCGAGCATCAAGGCCGACACGAGCCGAGCTCACCCCCTCGCTCAGTCTTTTGAAGCTGCTTCCACAGATTGGGATGGCTTGGGCGGCTTGGGTGGTTTGGGCCTTGGAGGCTTGTTGGTGTGGATCTGGAGAGTGGCTTTTTCCATGTCGCCTTCGACCAGAACCGGCCAGGACTTGAGCGAGTGGATGATGCTGTCATCGATCAGCTTGCGCTGGTCGGGGGCCGGTTTCTTGAGCACCCAGTTCACGACTTCGGACTTGACGCCCGGATGGCCTATGCCTACGCGCAGGCGCCAGTAGTCGGACGATCCGAGTTGGGCGTGGATGTCGCGCAGGCCGTTGTGGCCGGCGTGGCTGCCGCCGCGTTTGAGTTTGACCTGTCCGGGAGGGATGTCGAGTTCGTCGTGGACGACGAGGATTTCCTCGGGCTTGATCTTGAAGAAGCGGGCGAGGGCGGCTACGGATTTGCCGGAGGCGTTCATGAACGTCTGGGGTTCGAGCAGCCAGATGGTGTTGCCCCCGACGGTGGCACGGGCCATGAGGCCCCAGTAGCTGCGCTCGGGAACCAGATTCACCTTGAGGTCGCGGGCGAGCTCGTCAATCCACCAGAAACCGGCGTTGTGGCGGGTGGCTTCGTATTCGGGGCCGGGGTTGCCCAAGCCGACAAACAGTTTGATCATGATGTTCCGGATTATCGTGCTTGTCGCAAGTCCATGTGGAGGGCGCAGGGTGCGCCACAAAGCAAAACGGCCCACCGAGGTGGGCCGTCGCGACGCTGGTCAAAAAGCGCGAAGAAGTATTGCTTGCTTACTTCTTGCCCTTCTTGGCTGCGGGTGCTGCAGCAGCTGCTTCGCCTTCGGTAGGAGCAACTTCTTCAACTGCTGGCAGAGCGATGGACACCAGAGCGGGGTTCTTGCCGCCACGGACCACTGCGGAAACGCCCTTTGGCAGCTTCACGTCGGAGGCGCGCAGAGAACCGTTCTTCACGAGGCCGCTCAGGTCGACTTCGACGAACTCAGGCAGGTCGGAAGGCATGCAGGAGACTTCCAGTTCGGTCACCAGAACGGTCACGAGGCACTTGTCGCCCTTGACGGCAGGAGACTCTTCCACACCCTTGTAGTGGAGTGGAACCTTCATGTGCAGCTTGGTCTTGGCATCGACGCGTTGGAAGTCGATGTGCAGAACCAGTTGCTTGAAGGGGTGGAACTGGACGTCACGCAGCAGGACCTTGGATTCCTTGCCGTCGATTTCCATGTCCAGCACGGAAGCGTGGAAAGCTTCCTTCTTCAGAGCGTGCCACAGGTTGTTGTGGTCCAGCTCGATCAGTTGGGCATCGCCAGCACCGCCGTAGACGATACCAGGCGTGCGGCCCGTAATACGCAGACGGCGGCTCGCACCCGTACCTTGCTTTGCGCGCTCAAAAGCGACGAATTTCATATCTAACTCCTGGATGGGCCGACCGCGACCAGTCTGACCCTGTTTCAAAGAACCGACGCGCATTTCCTGACTGGATGGATGCGTATGCCGGTCCGGCTTTTCCTGTATCCCGTACAGCACACAAGCCTCCCGAGGGAGGCTTGGCGTTCACGACGACTTCTGAAGAATCAGAAGTTGTTGTTCTGGTCGGAGAACAGGCTCATCACCGACTCGCCCGTATTGATGCGGTGGATCGTCTCGGCGATCAACGGCGCCACGGACAGTTGGCGAATCTTGGCACATCCCTTGGCGGCGTCGCTCAGGGGGATGGTGTTGGTCACCACGACTTCGTCGAGTGCGGAGCCCTTGGCGATGCGCTCAATGGCAGGGCCCGAGAAGATCGGGTGGGTGCAATAGGCATAGACGTTCTTGGCACCGCGCTCCTTGAGCACTTCGGCAGCCTTCACGAGGGTGCCTGCGGTGTCGATCATGTCGTCCATGATCACGCAGTTGCGGCCATCGATGTCACCGATCACGTGCATCACTTCCGACACGTTCGCCTTGGGGCGACGCTTGTCGATGATGGCGAGGTCGGTTCCGAGCTGCTTGGCCAGCGCACGTGCGCGGACCACGCCGCCCACATCGGGGCTCACGACGATCAGGTTTTCGTACTTCTTCTGGTTCAGATCACCCAGCAGCACGGGAGACGCGTAGATGTTGTCCACGGGAATGTCGAAGAAACCCTGAATCTGGTCAGCGTGCAGGTCCATGGTCAGCACGCGGCTCACGCCCACGGTCTGCAGCAGATTGGCAACCACCTTGGCAGAAATCGGCACGCGCGAGGAACGCGGACGGCGATCCTGACGGGCATAGCCGAAGTAGGGGATGACGGCGCTGATGCGATCTGCGGAGGCGCGCTTGAGCGCATCCACCATGATCAGCAGTTCCATCAGGTTTTCGTTGGTGGGCGCGCAGGTCGACTGAACGACGAACACGTCGCGCGTGCGGACGTTCTGCTTGATTTCGACGGTGACTTCACCATCGGAGAAACGACCCACGTCCATTGCACCGAGATTGGTGCCGAGGTGCTTGACGATTTCAGCGGCCAGGCCAGGATTGGCATTGCCCGTGAAAACCATGAAGTCTGGGTGATTGGCTTGCATGAGCGGCTCAGTGATCTGAACTTGAAGTCCCGTGGTTGGGAAAAATTTTGGCAGGGGAAGAAGGATTCGAACCTTCGCATGCCGGAATCAAAATCCGGTGCCTTAACCAGCTTGGCGACTCCCCTACACAGGTCAACTGCCGAGAGCAATCAACCTATATCCGTTTCTGTAGCCCAACCCACCAGAGGATGAACTGCCAGAGTTTTGCATACTTTGATTTGCCACGCGCTTGGTGCGTCCGTCAAATCTGCTGTATGCGGCATCTGTGCAAACACTGCACTTCCTGAGCCCGTCATTCTAGCATGCATTTCCTTTGATTCAAAAAAGTCGAGGACTTTTTTTATCTCGGGGCATATTGCCTGAGCGACTGGCTGCAAGTCGTTTTCACCGAAGTGATAGTGCATTGCAGCGAAGTCTTCGATTGTAGCATGCTTGGAATCACGTTTGAGAAAAGGACTTGAAAAAATTTCTTTCGTATCCAATCCTGCTTCCGGCTTCACTACTGCAAGTGTTGCTTGCGGTGGCATCTGCTGCGAATCGAGAGGTTGAATTATGTCACCGATTCCGCTCACGAAAGCCGTCTTTCCAAATAAAAAAAACGGAATGTCCGCGCCGAGTTTCACGCCGATGCGCAAAAGTTGTGATAACGGAAGATTCAATCCCCACAAGCGGTTGAGCGCCAGAAGTGTGCTGGCGGCATCTGAAGAGCCTCCGCCCATGCCGGCCTGCGCGGGCACGCGTTTGTGTATGCCGATGTGAGCGCCCAGAGGCGTTCCGCCTGCCTGCCGCAGCGCGCGGGCCGCGCGGGTGCAGAGGTCGTCGGGCGGCAGCGGCACCGAGAGGTCCTCGCGGGTGATCTGGCCGTCATGGCGCAGCTCGAAGTGCAGTGTGTCATGCCAGTCGATGAGCGTGAAAACCGACTCGAGCAGGTGGTAGCCGTCGTCGCGGCGGCCGGTGATGTGCAGAAAGAGATTGAGTTTTGCCGGGGCCGGCACGTCGTAGATGGCCTGCATGGCGATCGTCTGCTTGGTTGGTTTCCGGATGGAGGTGAATGGGGTGCGCTTCAGCGCTCGAGGACGATGCGCAGCACGGCACCGGGCTGTGGCGAGATGCGGGTCGCGGTGAGGCGGCCGCTGTCCATGCGGCTCAGGTCCGCGCTCCAGCCGGTGACCTTGACGTCCACGCCGCGCAGCCATCCGAAGAGCGCCTGAATCGGCAGGTCGTTGCCGGTGAGCTGGATCAGCAGGGCGCTGAGCGAGTCGGATTCAAGCTTCTGATCGGGGGAGTCCAGCATCGCAAGGCCCGGTGACCATTGCAGCTTGGCCAGTACGTTGCCGAGTGGGTTGTAGAGCGTGAGTTTGCCGCGACCCGCGTCGCCGGAGAGGTCGAAGCCCGCGCTGAAATTCTTCTCTGCACCTTCGTCGACCTGCAGACCAAGACGCCCGGTCCAGAAATCCTCGCCATTGATGGCAACACCCGGCTCGCGCTTGGGTTGTGCGCAGCCCGCGAGCAGCGCGGCGGCTCCCAGCACGACAGCGCGGCGTTGCAGGGACTGGCTCAAAGCTGGACTCCGAGGCGCTTGAGCGTTTCGACCAGCGTCTCGTTGTCGGGCTCGGACTCCTGGCCTTTGCGCCAGATTTCGCGCGCCTTGTCCTGGTGGCCCAGGCTCCAGAGCACCTCGCCGTAGTGCGCGGCGATTTCAGCGTCCTGCTGCCGTGTGAACACCTTCTCGAAGATCTGCACCGCTTCCTGCTTGTTGCCGAGGCGGAACTCGACCCAGCCCTTGCTGTCGAGGATGAAGGGGTCTTCGGGTGCGGCCTTGAGTGCCGCGTCGATGTGCGATCTGGCCTCGTCAAGCTGCACGCCCCGGTCGGCCAGCGAATAGCCCAGCGCATTGCGCGCGTGGTAGTAGTCGGGCTGGCGATCGATGATCTTGCGCAGCAGCCGCTCCATCCCGGGCAGGTCGCCGGCCTTCTCGGACAGCATGGCCTGTTCGTAGACCAGATCGTTGTCGTTCGGTGTCAGTGTGGCGGCCTTGCCGACGACGGAGACCGCTTCGGCGAACTGCTTGGCTTCCTTGAGGACCTGCGCTTCGGCGAGCAGCTTGCGCTGCAGCTCGTCGTTGTTGTTGGAGGGCAGGGACTGGATCAGCGCACGGGCCTTGGGCAGGTCGCCTTGCTTTGCCAGCAGCGAAGCCTGCTGCACGCTCACCGAGAAATCGCCGGGAGCGACCTTGGCGGCTTTGGTCAGCCATTCCTGGGATTGGGGCAGATTGTTGCTGTCGGCCTCGATCTGCGCGGCCATCAGATAGGCGCGCGAGAGTGCCTTGGCGACGGCCGGGTGGTCCGCCTTGGGCTCGGAGAGCGTGATGTAGTGCTGCAAAGCGACCTTGGCATCGTCGGGGCGTTTGCCCTGTACGTCGAGCGAGGCGCGCACCAGCCAAGCGTCGGCGAGTTCGGGATTGCTCTTCGTGAGCAGGGTCAGTTGCTCGCGGGCCTCTTCATTGCGGCGGTCCTGCAGCAGAAAGCGCGCGTAGTTCATGCGCACTTCGGGGCTGGGTTGGCCTGCCAGGTATTTCCTGAGCAGATCGTGCGCACCGTGAGCGCCGACGTCGACGAGCTGCAGCGCCAGCGTGCCCGCGCCTTCGTCATTCGGGTCAAGGTCCAGGGCCTTCTTGGCAGCGTCCATCGCGCCTGCGGTGTCATCCGCGGCCAGGCGCATGCGGCCGATGGCGGTCCAGGCGGCGGGGCCGGTGCCGGGATT
This sequence comes from Diaphorobacter caeni, assembly GCF_015354245.1. Classification (GTDB taxonomy): domain Bacteria; phylum Pseudomonadota; class Gammaproteobacteria; order Burkholderiales; family Burkholderiaceae_C; genus Diaphorobacter_A; species Diaphorobacter_A caeni. The sequence goes on along the minus strand of NZ_JADKYZ010000002.1, from coordinate 189,460 downwards.
GCTCAGTTCGCCGGCGACGGCCGATTCCACGACCTTGGCGGCCAGCGCCTTGTCGCTCACGCGGCCATAGACCTGCGGCAGCGCCCTGAGGGTGAGCAGCTTGACGCGCTGATTGGACAGCGCAAGTTCCTGCTTGAGCAGTCCTGTCGTCTCTTCGGTGCGGTTGAGGATCACCAGAATCTGCAGCAGATAGCGGTTGGCGTCGCGCGAATTGGGGAAGGCGTCCTTCCAGGCGCGTGCGGCGATCAGGGCGCTTTCGGCCGAGCGCGACTGCAGCGCGATCTGCGTGGCACGCTGATACAGCTGCTCCTGACCACTGCGCCGTGCGGCGTCCAGCATCAGTGCGTAGCCCGAGGCGGTATCCCCCTGGCCCGTGGTCATCTCGCCCACGAGCAGTTCATAGAACAGTTCCGCATCCACGGCGGCCTTGTCGTCGCTCGAAGGTGTTTCCTCCGTGGGCAGGGCGGTGGCGGACTCTGGCGAGGCGGGAGTCTGAGCCCATGAGACATGGGCGTACATGGCCATGGCTGCGGCCAAGGCAACTGCGCGTAAACGATGAATTTGCACCATCAGATCATAATAATCCATGCTCGGGTCGGTTCCTGTGGTTCTTGGCTCGTGCACGCGATTCCATACCTCGCGACATGCTGGTCCGTTGCGTCTTTTGCGACATTTGAACTGGAAAGAGATTCTTGATATGCCAGAGTTGCCGGAAGTGGAAGTCACGCGGCGCAGCTTTGCTGAACAGATCAGCGGAGCGCAGATAAGTTCTGTCTTCGTGGGCAAGCCGCTGCGCTGGCCGCTGGGCGTCGTGCCCGATGCGCTTGTCGGGCGCACGGTGCTGGGGGTGCGGCGGCGCGGCAAGTATCTGCTGGTGGACCTGGATCGCGGCATGCTCATGCTGCACCTCGGCATGTCGGGCAGTCTGCGCTTTGCCGATGATCTGCCGCCGCTCGGATCGCACGACCATTTTCAGCTCGGCACCACGCGGGGACTTTTGCGGCTGCACGATCCGCGCCGCTTCGGTGCCGTGTTGGCGCTGGATGGCGAACATGACCCGTTCGCGGTCAAGCTGCTGTCCAAGCTCGGGCCGGAGCCGCTCGACGAGCATTTTGATCTGGATGATTTCAAAAAGGGGCTCAAGGCCAGCCGTCTGCCTATCAAGCAGTTGCTTCTGAGCGGCAAGGTCGTCGTGGGTGTGGGCAACATCTATGCGTCGGAGGTGCTGTTTCTCTCCGGCATCCGGCCCACGACTCCCGCCAACAAGGTGGGGCCGGTGCGGGCATTGAGACTGCACACCGCCATCCGCGAGGTGCTGGCCCGTGCCGTGGCCACGGGCGGCAGCACGCTGCGCGACTTTTCTGCCGCCGACGGGAATGCGGGGCACTTCCAGCTTGAGGCCAATGTCTACGGGCGCGAAGGCCAGCCGTGCCGGGTCTGCTGCACGCCGATCAGGATGCTGCGGCAAGGGCAGCGCAGCACCTTTTTCTGCGCGCACTGCCAAAAGGCCTAGACGACGGGCAACTTTCTGTTGTCTATCCGTCCAGTCGGGCCGTTAGACCACAATTGCTTTGGCCCTTCCGCATGATGCGATGCTATATTGCGTTATATAAGCAACTTTCGTATCAATCGGCATTCAACGATTGATACGATATAACAATAAAGCAGATTACCGTGGGACCCTCATTCAACGAACAGTTTGACCAGCACGGCGTGTGGAAGCGCGCATTCGCCCAGCAGCTCAAGCAGTTGGCCGAATGGATGAGCGCGCATGACCTGATGGACGCTTCCATCGAGGAGCGGCTGCAGCGTCTGGAAGAGCAGGTGCGCAGCGACAAGGTGATGGTCGCTTTCGTGGCCGAATTCTCGCGCGGCAAGTCCGAGCTGATCAACGCGATCTTCTTTGCAGACTACGGCCGCCGCATCATGCCGGCCAGCGCCGGCCGCACCACCATGTGCCCGACGGAGCTCTCCTATGAGACGGGCACCGCCGCGAGCTTGCGCCTGCTTCCCATCGAGACCCGACTGCAGCCGCAGGGCCTGGCCGAGTGGCGCCTCAAGCAGCAGCAGTGGACCGAGATTCCGCTTGAGATCGACGATGCCGACCAGATGGCGACTTCGCTCGCCAAGGTGTCCGAAGTGCGCACCGTGACCGTCGACGAGGCCCGCGCGCTGGGTTTCTGGCACGACGATTCGCCTGACGACAATCCGCTGACCGATTCCAAGGGCATGGTCGAGGTGCCGATGTGGCGCCACGCGCTCATCAACGTGCCGCATCCGCTGCTCCAGCAAGGGCTGGTGATTCTGGATACGCCGGGCCTCAACGCCGTCGGTGCCGAGCCCGAGCTGACCATCAACCTGATCCCGCAGGCGCATGCCGTGGTCTTCATTCTGGGGGCGGACACGGGCGTGACGCGTTCGGACCTGTCGATCTGGCGCGAGCATCTGGGCGCTTCGGTCGAGAACAACGAGACGCGCATCGTCGTGCTCAACAAGATCGACACGCTGTGGGATTCGCTGAGCACTCCCACGCAGGTGCAGGACCAGCTGGACCAGCAGTGCCGCAACTCAGCGGACATCCTGGGCGTGTCGCTGAGCCAGGTGGTGCCGGTGTCGGCGCAGAAGGGGCTGGTCGCGAAGATCAATGCCGACGACGTGCTGCTCGAGGCCAGCGGTCTGCCGCATCTCGAAGAAGCACTTGGCGAGGGCATTCTCGGGCGTCGTCAAGGGATTCTGCGCGGCGTCGTCGCCAATGGCGTGAATGGCCTGCAGGCAGAAACCACGCGCGTGCTCAACATCCGCCGCCGTGACCTCGATGACCAGATGTCCGAGCTCAACAGCCTGCGCGGCAAGAACGCGACGGTGATCCAGGCGATGCGTGGCCGCATCGAGCTTGAGCAGCGGGAGTTCGACGCCAGCGCGGCCAAGGTGCAGGCGCTGCGCGCCGTGCATCTGAAGATGATGCGCGAGGTTTTCCACAAGATGGGCTCGCGCGCGCTCAAGGCCGAAATGGCGCCGCTCGCCGAGGCGCTGCAGGGCGGCATGCTCAAGCTGGGTCTGCGCAAGGTCTACGCCGAAACGCTGGCGCGCGTGCGAGGGCTGCTTGAAAGCGCGCAGGAGTCGGGCCTCGAGATCCGCGACATGCTGGGCGGCACCTTCCGTCAGCTCAACGCGGAATTCGGCTTCTCGCTGCATGCTCCGGCCGCGCCGCAGTTCGAGTCCTACATCGCGGACGTCACCGAGATCGAGCGCCGCCACGAACAGTACATCGGCATGGGCAACGCCCTGCGCCTCGCGCAGCCGGAGTTCTCGCAGCGACTGCTGCGCGGCCTCACGCTGCGGCTGCGCGCGGTGCTTGATTCGGCTTCCAACGAGCTGGAGCTGTGGAGCAAGTCGGCGACGGCCCAGCTCGACGCCCAACTGCGCGAACGCAAGCGCAGCTTCTCGCGCCGCATCGAGGCGGTGGACCGCATCCAGACGGCGGCCAACGGACTGGCTGAACGCATCGCGGAAATCGAATCCGCCGAAGCGCATCTCAAGGAACTGGAGCAGCGCCTGAACAGCCTGACGGATCGCCTCGTGCACACGCCGCTGGCGCCCCAGGAGCGCATGCTGCAGCACGCCGAGGTCGATCTGCTGTTTGAATGATCTCTCCTCAAGAGCGTGTTTGCGATCTCTGCACGCTCTCGAAACGCGGCGTGATCCGGACGGGGTGACGCAGCCAGCGCTTCGGGGTGGTGTGAAGCGCCGTGGACTTTCGAGTTCAGTAATAATCCAAAAGATGAGCATTGGGATTCCGGAGATTGCAACGCGCGTCGTGCGTTGGCAAAAAGAGCATGGTCGCAACCATCTGCCGTGGCAGAACACGCGGGACGCCTATCGCGTGTGGCTCTCCGAGATCATGCTGCAGCAGACGCAGGTCACCACGGTCCTTGACTACTACGCCCGCTTTCTTGCGCGCTTTCCCGATGTGAGGGCGCTGGCGGCGGCGCCTCAGGACGAGGTGCTCGCGCTCTGGAGCGGTCTTGGCTACTACAGCCGCGCACGCAATCTGCACAAGGCGGCGCAGCAGGTCGTGAGCGAATTCGGCGGCGAATTTCCGCATACGGTCGAGCAGCTGTCGTCGCTGCCGGGCATCGGCCGCTCGACTGCCGGTGCGATTGCATCGTTCTGCTTTGGCGAGCGCTCGGCGATTCTCGATGCCAACGTGCGCCGCGTGCTCACGCGGGTGCTGGGCTTTGATGAGGATCTGGCCGTGGCCGCCAATGAGCGCAAGCTCTGGGCGCTGGCCGATCAGCTTTTGCCGGGCGATGATCTGCACAACACCATGCCGCGCTACACGCAGGGCATGATGGATCTGGGGGCGGGCATCTGCACGCCCAAATCCCCGGCCTGCATGCTGTGTCCGCTCGAGTCGGTGTGCATCGCGCACAAGGATGGCGATCCCGAAGAGTACCCGGTGCGCACGCGCAAGCTCAAGCGCAGCTCGCATGCTTGGTGGCTGCTGCTCGAGCGCGACGAGGCTGGTCGTCTGTGGCTTGAGCGCCGACCGCAGACCGGCATCTGGGCGGGGCTGTATTGCCCACCGGTGTTCGAGGAGCGGGCGCTGCTGGAGAACGCCACGGGCCATCACGCGTCGCTCGAAGATCTGCCCGTGGTGACCCATGTGCTCACGCACCGCGATCTGTACCTGCACCCGGTCGTGATGCACGCATCGGCGCGCAGGCCCAGAGTCGGCGAGACCGATGGCGCGGGCTATTTCAATTCTGAGGAATGGAGTGCGCTGGGCCTTCCCGCGCCGGTGCGCAAGCTGCTCGCCACTCTCTGAACGATCCTTGCCTGCGGGTCAGTGCCCGCTGGCGCGTGCATCCATTTCTCTGTGGCGGCGCAGCGTGTTCCACGCAGGGCTGAAGTGCTTTGCCAGCCGTTCGACGAGATAGACCGAACGGTGCTGCCCGCCCGTGCAGCCGATGGCCACGGTCACATAGCTGCGGTGGTTTTCGGCCAGCGCGTTCAGCCAGCTTTCAAGAAACTGCGAGATCTGCTGCTCCATCTGATTGACGGCGGGTTGCTGCTCCAGAAACTCCGCGACCGGCGCGTCCTTGCCGGTCAACTCACGCAGCGCGGGTTCGTAGTGCGGATTGGGCAGCATGCGCACGTCGAAGACGTAGTCCGCATCGACCGGCACGCCGCGCTTGAACGCGAAGGACTGGAACACCAGAATCATGCGGCTGGGCGGCACGGCCATCAGGCTTTTCACGTAGCCCTGCAACTGCGACGCGCGGATCGCGCTGGTGTCGATCACGTGCGATTGCTCGCGCAGATCGGCGAGCAGTTCGCGCTCGAGTTCAATGGTCTGCAAAAGCGCGCTCTGGCCGTCTCGCAGTTCGTCCTTGGAGAGCGGGTGGCGGCGGCGCGTTTCTGAAAAGCGGCGCACCAGCGTCTCGGTCGAGGCGTCGAGAAACAGACACTGCACGCGAACGCCATCGCTGCGGATGCGCTCGAGCTGCTGCGGAACCAAGGGCAGGGCGGTGGCGCTGCGCACATCGATGGCGATGGCGAGGCGATTGCCATGGTTCACGTGCTCGAGCGCGATGAACGCCGAGAGCAATTCCGGTGGCAGGTTGTCCACGCAATAAAAGCCCGCATCCTCCAGAGCATGCAGGGCCACCGATTTTCCTGAACCGGACATGCCGGTGATCAGCACAACTTCGAGCGCCATATCTGACTACTTTCCTCCTGCCTCGATTTCCAGTCGCAGTCCGTCAAAGAACGGCCTGCGGCAAATCCAACATTTCCCGCGCATGCGCCAGCGTGGTGGCGGACAGCTTTTCGCCGCCCAGCATGCGCGCGATTTCCTGCACGCGGGCGTCGCCGTCGGCCGGTTTGACCGAGCTGCTCGTGCCCTGCTGGCTCTTGTGCTTGGCGACCACAAGATGGTGATCGGCACAGGCTGCCACCTGCGGCAAATGCGTGACGGTCAGCACCTGCCGTGCCTTGCCAAGCTGCTGCATCAGCCGCCCGACGGTCTCGGCCACCGCACCGCCCACGCCTGAATCGACTTCGTCGAAGATCAAGGTCGGCGCTTCGCCCAGCTCGCTGGTGGTGACCGAAATCGCGAGCGAAATGCGCGACAGCTCGCCGCCCGAAGCGACCTTGCCGATGGGCTTGGGCGTCATGCCGGGATGGCTGCTGACCAGAAAGCTCACATGGTCCGTGCCCAGCGGTCCGGGTTCGGCGGCGGTGTCGATCTCCACGACGAAGCGTCCACCGGCCATGCCCAGATTCTGCATGGCTTGTGTGACAGCTGCCGCAAGCTGCGGCGCAGCCTTGCTGCGCTTTTGCGAAAGTGCGCGCGCCGCCTTGTCATAGGCGGCACGGCTCGCGGCCTCGTCCTTGGCGAGCGTGTCGAGGTCCGCTGCGGTATCGAGCGCCTTGAGCTCCGTCTTCCAACCCTCCCACAGCGCGGGCAGATCCTCCGGCTGGCGCTTGTAGCGCCGCGCCAGCGATATCCACTGCGACAGTCGCGCGTCGAGTTCCGCCAGGCGCTGGGGCTCCAGTTCGGTATGGCGCAGAAAGCCCTGCAGCGATCGCACCACGTCCTCGGCCTGCGCGAGGCTGGCCGAGAGCACTTCGTTCATCGAGCGGAATGAATCGTCCACATGCTCGTAGCTCTGCAGCAGATTCTGCGCCTGCGACAGACGCGCGAGCGCGCCCGTGTCTTCGTCCTCGTCTTCGAGCGCACGCAGCGCCTCCTGCGCGTTGTCGAGCAGCGATTGCGCGTTCGACAGCTTGGCGTGCTGGGCATTGAGTTCGTCCCATTCGTCGGCGCGCGGCGAGAGCTTCTTGAGTTCGCCGATCTGCCACTGCAGGCGTTCGCGTTCCTGCTGCAGCGTGTCCTGCGCGGCGCGTGCGTGCTCCAGCGTCCTGAGCTTGTCGCGCCAGTCGGTCCACAGCGCGTTGAGCGCCTGGGTCTGCACGCCCGCATAAGCGTCCAGCAGGGCGCGCACGCTGTCGTGGCGGGTGAGACTCTGCCAGGCATGCTGGCCGTGAATGTCCAGCAGATGTTCCCCGAGCACGCGCAGCTGCGTGGCGGTGACGGGCGTGCCGTTGATCCACGCGCGGCTCTTGCCCTGCGTGTCGATGGTGCGGCGGACCAGCAGCAGCTCGTCCTGCTCGATGCCGGCCTCGTCAAACCAGTCGGAGAGCTGCGCGGGAGGATCGAATTCCGCGCAGAGATCCGCACGCTCCGTGCCTTCGCGGATCACGCCGGTTTCGGCGCGCGCGCCGAGCAGCAACTGCAGCGCGTCAATCAGAATCGACTTGCCTGCGCCGGTCTCGCCGGTAAGGGCGGTGAAGCCGGTCTGCAGGTCCAGGTCCAGCGATTGCACGATCACGAAATCGCGCAGCGCAATGCGCTTCAACGCCATTTCAGGAGCCTCCCTCGTTCCAGCGCAGCTTCTTGCGCAGCGTCGCGAAATAGCTCCAGCCGCGCGGATGCAGAAAGCGCACGGAGTGCTCGGCGCGGGTGACCAGAATGCGGTCTCCGTGCAGCAGCTTGGCAATCGACTGCATGTCGAAGTTCGCCGAGATGTCGCGCCCGCCCACCACCTCGATGGCGATTTCCTCCGAGTCCGAGAGCACGATGGGGCGGTTCGACAACGTGTGCGGCGCAATCGGCACCATCACCCAACCGCGCAGCGATGGATGCAGCATCGGTCCACCGGCGGACAGCGCATAGGCCGTCGAGCCCGTGGGCGAGGCCACGATCAGACCGTCGGCGCGCTGGTTGGAGACGAACACGCCGCCCACCTCCACGCGCAGCTCCACCATGCCCGACGTGGAGCCACGGTTGACCACCACATCGTTGAGCGCCAGCGCCTCGAACAGGCATTGCGTGCCGCGGATGACGCGCGCGCGCATCATCGGGCGCTCGTCCTCCTCGAAGTCGCCATGCAGGATCGGCGCGAGCGCGCTGCGGTAATCTTCCAGCGCGATGTCGGTCACGAAACCCAATCGCCCGCCGTTGATGCCGACCAGCGGCGTCTGGTAGCGCGCCAGTTCCCGCCCCACGCCCAGCATGGTGCCGTCGCCGCCCACGACCAGCGCGAGCTCGGCGTGCATGCCGATCTCCTCGGTCGTCGCCACTTCGTAGCCGGTCAGCCCGGTGTTGGCGAAGCTCTCGTCCTCCAGCAGCACTTCGCAGCCTTGCTCGATCAGGAAGCGACCGATGTCCTCCAGCGCCAGCCGGGACTTCTCCAGCGCGGCGGCATCGGAGGCCAGACGCTGGTATTTACCTATGAGGGCTACTTTGCGAAAGGTGAGATTCATTCGGAAATTACATCATGAAGTGATGTGACTTTCTGGCCTCGAAGGCGCTTGCCGTGAAGGCTTGCACGCAAAAAAATCAGGACCATCGTCACACCGGGAGGGCTTCAGACGCTTGTATATCATGTCCGCCGACCCCGCCAGCGCACAAGCACGGAGAGTCGGCATGCGGCTCAAGGGTTAACCCCTGCGTTGCAGTCAGGGCCGGGGCATGCGGCGGCGCACGCAGTGCGGGTCTGCACCTTAGAATGCCCAGATGCTTGATGACCGTGCGAAGTTATTGTTGAAAGCGCTCGTCGAGCGCTATATCGCCGATGGGCAGCCCGTGGGCTCCCGCACGCTGTCGCGCGCTTCGGGGCTGGAGCTCTCGCCCGCCACCATCCGCAACGTCATGGCCGATCTCGAGGAGCTCGGGCTGATCGCCAGCCCACACACCTCCGCTGGCCGCATTCCCACGGCGCGCGGCTACCGGCTGTTCGTGGACACCATGCTCACCGTGCAGCGCGACGAACTGCCGACGGTCCAGCTCATGCCCGAGCAGCCGCAGAAGGTCATCGCCAACGCGGCCCACCTGCTGTCGAATCTCTCGCAGTTCGTCGGCGTCGTCATGTCGCCGCGCAGACCGTCCGTCTTCCGGCACATCGAGTTTCTGCGTCTGTCTGAAAAGCGCCTGCTGGTGATCATCGTTTCGCCCGACGGCGACGTGCAGAACCGCGTGATCTTCACCCAGGCGGACTTTTCCCAATCGCAGCTCATCGAGGCCGCGAATTTTCTCAACGCCAACTACTCCGGCCTCGCGATGGAGCAGGTGCGCGAGCGCCTGCAGTCCGAGGTCGAGGCGCTCCAAAGCGAGATCGGCGCGCTGATGCAGGCGGCGGTCAACGTCGGCTCCGAGGCCATGTCCGAGTCCACCGACAGCGTCGTCATCTCGGGCGAACGCAATCTGCTGTCGGTCAGCGACTTCTCTAGCGACATGGGCAACCTGCGCCGCGCGTTCGACCTGTTCGAGCAGAAAACCCAGATCCTGCGCCTGCTCGAAAACTCGAGCAAGGCCGAGGGCGTGCGCATCTTCATCGGCGGCGAAAGCCAGGTCGTCCCCTTCGAGGAACTCTCCGTCGTCAGCGCGCCCTACGAGGTCGATGGCCAGATCGTCGGCACCCTCGGCGTGATCGGCCCCACGCGCATGCCCTACGACAAGATGATCCAGATTGTCGATATCACGTCGAAATTGGTGAGCAACGCGCTGAGCCACCGGAATTAAGCCACTACAATGCATCGTTCGCCGCCCACCAGCGCGTGGCGAACGCACCACCCGATACCCGGGGCCTTAGCTCATGCTTGGTTAGAGCAGTGGACTCATAATCCATTGGTGCCCAGTTCGACTCTGGGAGGCCCTACCAAATCTTGCTCAATGAAATCAAGCCCCCAGACTGTGCGTCTGGGGGCTTTTTCGTTTCTGCCTCGCTCGGCCCGGCGGCACTGCCCAGAATGCGGATTCGATGCATGTCCTGTCAGCCGATGCCGCAAACGGCGGCTGAGACTGGTGTCCCGCACGTCGCTCGCCATACGATGGTCGCCGTCATCTTCGAATGCGGGCCCGCCATGAACAACAACAGTACTTCCCAGTCCAGCATGGACATCATTCTGAACACCATCGGCAGCGAGATGTCGGATTTTCAGGATCTGGAGCAGGCCACGCGCGTGGTCTTCCGGCTGTTTCTTGCGGCGTTGCTGGGCGGGGTGCTGGGGTTTGAGCGCGAGGCCAGCGGCAAGTCGGCGGGGCTGCGCACGCACATGCTGGTCGCCATGGGCTCGGCGATGTTTCTCACCATCGCGCAACTGGTGGGCGTGAGCGCGATGGAGACGAGCCGTGTCATTCAGGGGGTGATCGCGGGCGTGGGTTTTCTGGGGGCCGGGGCCATTCTCAAGTCCTCCAAGCAGGGGACGGAGGACGTCAAAGGGCTGACCACTGCCGCAGGGATCTGGTTCACGGCCGCCATCGGCGTGGCCGTGGGGGTGGGAGAGGAGTCCGCCGCCATCTTCTGCACTTTGCTCGCGCTCATCGTGCTGGCGGTGGTGCCGATGCTGTCAAGAGACCGGTCGCGCAAGCAGGATTGATTCTCTGGGCGGATTGTCGCTCTGCAGCGCGGCCCAGCTGACATCAACTTCCATCAGATGTTGGACGGTTGCGTGCCAGCGGGCAGAAGCAGGCGCATGCGCAGTCCACCCAGGGGCGATTCCAGCGCCTGCACTTCGCCGCCGTAGGTCTGCGCGAGATCGCGCACGATGTCGAGGCCAAGGCCCGATCCGGGGCGCTGTTCATCGAGGCGCCTGCCACGCTGAAAGACGAGTTTCCGCTCGTTTTCGGAAAGGCCCGGGCCGTCATCGTCGACGGTGATTTCAAGCATCGCCGGGTCCTGCGCGTGCGCTGCGTGGATCAGCACGCGGCTTGTAGCCCATTTTCCTGCGTTGTCGATCACGTTGCCCATGAGCTCGAAGAAGTCCTGCTCTTCGCCGCGGAAGGCGAGTTCGGGCGGGACGTCATTCATCTCGAAATGCAGCCCGCGTTCGGCATGCAGCTTTTCCATGGTGCGGACCAGTGCCTGCAGTGGCGCGAGCACCGGCGTGCGCAGGCCTGAAGTGCGCGCGGCGGAGGCGGCTCTGGCGCGCGCAAGATGGTGGTCGATCTGGCGCTGCGCGGTACTGGCCTGCTCGCTCACGAGTCGTGCGAGGGCGCCGGTTTCCTGCTCGGCAGCGTTGCGCAGGACGGACAGCGGCGTGTTTACCGCATGGGCGAGATTGCCGGCCTGCGTGCGCGCGCGCTGCACGATTTCGGCATTGGTGTGCAGCACTTTGTTGAACTCGTTGACCAGCGGCTGCAGCTCCTGTGGAAAGCGGCCCTCCAGAGTGTTTGCGTCACCGTTTCGCACCGCGCTCAGGCGCTGGCGCAGCAGCTTGAGCGGCTGCAGCGCCAGCTGCAATTGGATCAGCACGGCGATGGAGAGTCCGAGGGCCAGCACACCGAGCGTGAGCAACAGCATGGACGTGAAGCGCTGAAGGGGCTCGGTCATCAGCGCGCTGTCGGCTGCAACGGAAAGGCGCAGCGGGGGACTGTCGGTATCGGGCAGTTGCAGGTTGCGCGTGACGGCGAGCAGCGTGTGGTTCTCGCTGTCGTGCAGCGTCAGCGTGCTGTAGTTCTTGCTGGAGGTGGCGAACTGCACGGCGGCCGGCATGGCCAGCACCTGGTCCCAGAGCGAACGCGAGCGCGCCATGGCTTCGCGGGTCACCTGCGGGCGCTGCTGAGCATCGCGCCCGAGCTCGTCGATTTGCCAGTACAGACCCGAGAGCGGTTGTTCAAACCGCGTGTCGCTCGCGAGCGGGGTGACGGCGATCTTGCCGCCGGACTGCATGTTCACCGCCGCGCTGAGCTGGTTGAGATGCAGCACGAGCTGGGTCTCGAGCTGTTGTTCGATGTGCTCCTTGAACAGATTGCGCAGTCCCCAACCGGCGAGCGCGAGCGTGACGATGATCCATGCGAGCGAACCGATCAGCAGGCGTGCGCGCAGCGAGCCGGATGAGGTCGGGAGCGTCACCGCGTCGCTCATGACCTGGTGTGCGGATCGACGAGGCGGTAGCCGAGACCGCGCACGGTTTCGATGCTGCCGGGCGGGAGCTTTTTGCGCAGTCGGCCGATGAAGACCTCGATGGTGTTGGAGTCGCGGTCGCTGTCCTGCGGGTAGATGTGCTCGGAGAGTTCGGTGCGGGAGAACACCTCGCCCACGCGCTGCATCAGCAGCGAAAGAATCTTGAATTCGTGGCTGGTGACGACGAGCGCCTGACCATCGACGAGCACACGGGCCTGCCGCGTGTCGAGCCGGATCGGGCCGCATTGCCATTCGGCGCTGGACTGGCTGCCCAGCCGCCGCAGCAGGGCGCGCAGGCGCGCAAGCAGTTCTTCCATGTGAAAGGGCTTGGCAAGGTAGTCATCCGCACCCGCATCCATGCCCGCGACCTTCTCGTGCCAAGCGCCGCGCGCCGTGAGAATCATCACCGGCATGCTGCGCCCCGCAGCGCGCCAGGCGCGCAGCACGGTGAGACCATCGACCACGGGCAGGCCCAGATCGAGAATCGCAGCGTCGAAATCTTCGACCTCGCCGAGGTATTGAGCCGCTGCGCCGTCGCTCGCGGTCTCGACGGTGTGGTTGGCGGCTTCGAGCGCGCGCACCAGTTGCGCCTGCAGCGTGGGCTCGTCTTCGACGACCAGAATGCGCATCAGTGCTTGCCTTTCCGCTTGGCCTTGATGACCCGGCCGCTTGCCGCGTCGACTTCGAGCTTCATGAGTTGGCCGTCTGGCCGCAGCAGCTTGATTTCGTAGACGAACAAGCCGTCTTCACGATCTAGCTCGACCTCAAGCACCTGCCCCTGAAAGTCGCGCTCCACCTGCGCGAGCACGGTGCGCAGCGGCAGCACCTTGCCCTCGCTCAGCGCGCGGCGCGCCATCTCGTGATCGCTCTCACTGGCCTGCGGCATGCCGGATGGATCACCCACGAACGACCACAGGCCGAACGCCAGCGCAGCAAGTCCGAATGCGGAAAGCAGGCGGCTGCGCCAGGAGGTTGTGAGGGTGGGGTTGGGCATTGGGATTCGTGCGAGCGTTCAGAGGGATGGTTGTTTATATCGAATCGAAGATGAACCACGGATGAACGGCCGGTTCAGTTTGCTTTCACGCATGGTTTTCAACAATGCAGTCAGACACGGAATTGGACAGGAACAAGGACGTGTCGAACATTTTCCACCATCGTTCATCAAGGAGCTTTTCATGTCGTACACATCTCGTTTTGCTGCCGCACACAAGACCTTCACCCGCGTTGCGGCTCCGCTGGCACTGGCGCTCTCGATAGGCGGCGCCGCCTCGCTCGCGGTGGCCCAGGGCAACGCAGCACCTGCCGCGGCGCCAGCCGCAACGGGAGCGACCTCGGCCGCGCCCGCTTTGAATCTGCGCCAGATTTATGACCGCATCGAAGCTGCCGGATACCGGGACATCCGCGAGATCGAATGGGATGACGGACGCTACGAGGCCAAGGCCAGCAACGCGCAGGGCCAACGGATGAAGCTCTATGTGAACGCGACATCCGGCGCCATCGAACACGCCAAGCTGCACCGCTGATCCTCTGCAAGCCAAGACGAAGGGGAAGAAACAATGCGCAGGTTTCACATCGAAAAGCACTGGGTGCTGGGAGCGTTTCTCGCGGTCATCACGGCATTGTGGGTGGCTGTCTCGCCGCCGGGCTGGCGCATCTTTCCCCTCGTTGATGCCGACGGCGCGGCTTCCGGGGCGTGGGCGCTCAGGCAGCATGCGCTGTATCTGAGCGGTCTGCTGTCGGTGGGGCTCATGTCGCTGTGCATGCTGCTCGCGCTGCGCCAGCCGTGGATGGAGCGTGTGGTGGGTGGCATGGATCAGGTCTACCGCCTGCACAAATGGGCGGGCATCGGCGCGGGCGGCACGGCCATTGCGCATTGGCTCGCCAAGGAGTCTGGAGGCTGGATCAAGGAGGTCTGGGGCAGCGCGGGCCGTCCCGCTCGTGAGGCGATGCTCGCATGGGCTGGCGCACTGCGTTCTCCTGCCAAGGACATCGGTGAGATCGCGTTCTACATTCTGCTCGGGCTGCTGCTGGTGACGTTGTGCCAGCAATTGCTCAATTACCGGCGCTGGCGCTGGACGCATCGCGCCATGCCGCTGATCTATCTCGCGCTGGTGTGTCACTCCGTCGTGCTGATGCCTGCGCGATTCTGGCTCGGGCCGCTTGGTGTATGGGTCGCATTGATGTTCACCGTGGGTGGCGTGGCGGCTTGCGTTTCGCTGATGGGGCGCATCGGCCGTTCGCGCATAGTCGATGCGCGGATCGAGCGCGTGACAATGGCCGATGGGGATGACGGTAGGCAACCTTTTGAATTGGTCTGCGCCATGCCTCGGGACTGGCGCGGATTTCGTCCCGGGCAGTTCGCGTTTCTGAGCTTTGACCGCGCAGAGGGCGCCCATCCTTTCACCATCGCCAGTGCGCCCATGGCACTGGGACTCAGCGCGCGTGGCGAGCCGTTGCTGCGCTTCGTGATCAAACCGCTGGGGGACTGCACATCGGCGCTTGCGGCCTTGCTGCGTGTGGGGCAGTGCGTGCAGATCGAAGGACCTTATGGGCGGTTTGACGCCAAGGGCAAGGTGGGGCGCGATCAAGTATGGATAGCGGGTGGTGTGGGCATCACGCCGTTTCTGGCATTTCTTGAAGCGCGTCAGCCGATGCCGGATGGCACTTCACGCGTCCCCGACGCGGGCGATGTGCAGATGCACTACTGCACGCGCGATGCGGCGAGGGATGCATTGCTCATGCGCTTGCGGCAACTGTGTGAGCAGGCGGTGCCTGCGGTGCATCTGAGCGTGCATGATGCGGCCGCCGGAGATTTCTTTGTGCCCGAGTTGCTGGCGCAACAGGGCGCGCGCGGAATCGACATTTGGTTCTGTGGACCGGCGGCGTTGGGTACGGTGCTCAAGGACGCCTGCGGGCGCATCGGCGCGGGGCGCTGGCGACTGCATCGCGAGCTGTTCGTCATGCGGTGATTTCATGCCGTGACAGTTCGGACGCTGAATAGCGCCTCGTTACCGTTGATTGCGACCTCACGCTCGGTTTGGGGTAAGGTGAGGGCATGTGTTTTGACTGGAAGGACGGTGGTTGATGCGAGCGCTTTCATCGGGTTTGTTGTCGCTGGGCGTGGCGTTGCTCTTGGCGGGGTGCCAGACAGTGTCGCCGCAGGGGCCGGGCAGCAGCACACCTGCACCACCACCGCCTCCACCCGCACCGACCGAGCCCATCGGCAAGACGACAGCGCCGCCCGGCGACATCTGCAACGCACCGCCGGCGCAATGGGCGGTGGGCAAGATGCCCACGCCGAGCGTGACAGAGAGTGCGCGCGTGCGTGCCGGTGCCCGCATGGCGCGCGTGCTGCGGCCGGGGCAGATGGTGACCAAGGAGTTCGACCGGCAGCGCCTGAACCTCGAACTCGATGCCGGCGGAAAGATCATCGCCGCACGTTGCGGCTGACGGCACTGAGCTTTGCGCGGCAGATGAAACGCTGGCTCAGGCGGCCAGGAAGAGGGATTGAAGATCGCTCAGAAAATCGAAGCCGCGCTCGGTGGGCTGGATCTTCAGGCCACTGCGCGTGATGAGGCCCTTGGCCTCAGCTTCCTTCAGTCCCGCGTCGATCGTCGACAGCGGCGTGCCGGTACGGTCCATGTAGTCCTGCAGCGAAAAACCATCGCGCAGGCGCAGTGCGTTGAGCATGTATTCAAACGGCAGATCCGCGCGCCGCACATCGTCGTCCTGCGCGACGGCGAGGCCCGCTAGCGCGCCTTCCATGTAGCGCTCGGGATCGCGCAGGCGCACCTGTCGCACCACGCGATGGGCGAAGCTGAGCTTGCTGTGCGCGCCTGCGCCGATGCCCAGATAGTCTCCGAATTCCCAGTAGTTGGTGTTGTGCCAGCACTCGTGGTTGGCGCGTGCATAGGCCGATATTTCGTAGCGGCGCATGCCTCTTTCACCGGTCAGTTCGGTGATGCGGTCGAGCATGTCATAGGCCGTGTCTTCGTCGGGCACTGTGGGCGGAAACTTGGCGAAGTAGGTGTTCGGCTCGATGGTCAGGTGATAGACCGACAGGTGCGGCGGCGCGAACGACAGCGCGGTCTGCAGGTCGCGCTCGAGGTCGAGCGGGGTCTGGCCGGGCAGGGCATACATGATGTCGAGATTGAACGTCTCGAACGCGTGCGCTGCCTCCTCGACGGCGGCGAGCGCCTGCGCGCCGTCATGCACGCGGCCGAGCGCCTTGAGAAAGCGGTCGTCAAAGCTCTGCACGCCGATGGACAGTCGGGTGACGCCCGCCGCGCGGTAGGCCCGAAAGCGGTCTTTCTCGAAGGTGCCGGGGTTGGCTTCCATCGTGATCTCGCAGTCGGCCTCGAGACGCAGGCGCGCCCGCACGTCGCTGAGCAGCTGGTCGAAGGATTCGGGAGAAAACAGGCTCGGCGTGCCGCCGCCGATGAAGATGCTGTGGACCGAGCGGCCCCAGATCAACGGCAGCGCGGCCTCGAGATCGGCCATCAGCGCGGCGAGGTAGCGCTTTTCGTCGTGGGCGCCACCTCCGCCGCGTTGTGCTTCATGCGAGTTGAAATCACAGTAGGGACACTTTTTCAGGCACCACGGCAGATGGATGTAGAGCGACAGCGGCGGCAGGCTGGTGAGCTGCAGCACGCCGGGGCGCATGTAGTCCATGATGGAACGCAGCGGCTTGCCCGTGACGGGAGCGTTGGCCTTGTCCGCGGAAACGATGGGGATGCTCATGGGCTTGCGACCTTCTTTTCCGATCGATCAGAACCAGTTTTCGCGCAGCATGTCGAGCAGACGCTGCGTGGAGCGTCCACGGTGGCTGTAGGAGTTCTTCACGACTGGAGGAAGCTGGGCGAAGGTGTGGCCGAGTTCGGGGATGAACATGATCGGGTCGAAACCGAAGCCGTTCGTGCCCTTGGGCTCGCGCAGGATCTCGCCGCGCACGCGGCCCACGGCGATCAAGGGTTCGGGGTCCTTGGCGCTGCGGATGGCGACCAGCGTGCTCACCATGGCGGCGCGGCGGTTGTCGATGTTCTCCATCTGCTCAAGCAGGGCGCGCACGTTGTTGGCGTCGCTTTTTTCATAGCCGAACTGCGTGCAGTAGTACGCGGTCTGCACGCCGGGCAGGCCGCCGAAGGCCTCCACGCACATGCCGGCATCGTCGGCGATGGCGGGCAGCCCCGTTCTTTCCGCGGCAAAGCGGGCCTTGGTGAGGGCGTTTTCAACGAACGTGTCGTAGGGCTCTTCGGCTTCGCCGGTGAAGAGCTCGGATTGCGCGATCAGCTCGACGCCGAGCGGCTCGAGCATGCTTTGCAGTTCCACCAGCTTTCCCTTGTTGTTGGATGCGAGAACGATTTTCATCTTTGTTTTTGGTCGGTACGAAGCCTTGCGGCTTCGATGGGGCATTCGTTTTGAGGTGCCAATACAGCCCTTCATACTTTGTTGCGAAGCCTTGCCGCATGAGCATACTGTCTGCGGCTTTGCGTCGCGTCTGAAGGGCGTCTTGGCGTTGTGGTGTTTGTTCCGAGACCTTGGGGGCTGTGGAAGCCTTTATTTCAGGGACTGTTTTTGCATCACGATGAGCTCGCCGATGCCTTTTTCCGCAAGGTTGAGCAACTGGTCCATCTCCTTGCGGGAGAAGGCTGCGCCTTCCGCTGTGCCCTGCACTTCGATGAAGTGGCCTGCGCCGGTCATCACGACGTTCATGTCGGTGTCGCAGGCGACATCTTCGCGGTACTCGAGATCGAGCATGGGCTGGGTGCCCACGATGCCGACCGAGATCGCTGCGATCTCCGCGATGATCGGAGATTCGGTGAGCTTGCCGGATGCAAGCAGGTGGGTGACCGCGTCATGCGCCGCCACCCATGCGCCGGTGATGGCGGCCGTGCGGGTGCCGCCGTCGGCCTGGATCACGTCGCAGTCGAGCTGGATGGTGCGCTCGCCAAGCTTGGCGAGGTCAAATGCGGCGCGCAGGCTGCGGCCGATGAGGCGCTGGATTTCCTGCGTGCGGCCGGTCTGCTTGCCCTTGGCGGCTTCGCGGTCGGAGCGCGAATGCGTGGCGCGCGGCAGCATGCCGTATTCGGCCGTCAGCCAGCCTTCGCCGCTGCCGCGCTTGTGCGGCGGCACGCGTTCTTCGACCGACGCGGTGCACAGCACCTTGGTGTTGCCGAACTCGATGAGCACCGAGCCTTCCGCATGCATGGTGTAGTTGCGGGTGATGCGCACGGGGCGCAGCGCGTCGTTGGCGCGGCCGATGCGGGCGAAATCGCTGGAGGAGGAGGCAGTGGTCGTCATGCCTCCGATTGTCCGCTTTTCAGGCTTTGCGTGCCGCAGAGGTGCGGCGAATGGCCTCGTTGATCTCGGCAATCGAGCGTTCGATGGCCTCGTCGTCGAGATCGTCGATCTCGTCGGGGAAGCCGGAGCTGTCCATCAGCCCGGCCTGGATCGTGGAGGCGAACACGTCGTCGCTGATGCTGTCGGTGGAGATGCCCATGGTGGAAGCGAACCGGTCCGGCGTCTCCCATTCCATCGCCACCACTGTGACGTTGTCGCTCGAGCTGCCGGCCTCGCGCAAGGCTTCCTCGACGAGGTTGGGCACCGCTTCCGAAACGGAGCTGCGGCCCAGTTCCTTGGCGATCTTGTCGTCGTCCAGAGCCCCCCAAAGACCGTCCGAGCACAGCAGCAGACGGTCGCCCTGCTCCAGATTCACCGGGTCACTGATGTCGTACACGGGCTTGGACGGCGAGCCGAGGCAGGTGAACAGCACGTTGCGGTTGATGTTCTCGAGGCCCTGGAACGAGGCGTTGCGCAGTTCGAGATAGGAATGGTCCCGCGTGCGGGTGACCTTCTGGCCGTCGCGCACCATGTACAGGCGCGAGTCGCCGCAATGGATCCACTGGGCGCGGCCGTCCTGCACCACGGCGGCCACGAGCGTGGTGCGCGGGGAGTCGCCGAGTGACTTGTCGCTGGTGTAGCGCAGGATCTGGTGGTGCGCGGCGAGCAGCGCGGCGGTCAGAAACGTGGGTACGTCGGCCAAGGCGGGCTTGGCCTCGCGCTGGAAGAGGGCGGAGACGGTCTGGATGGCGATCTGCGCGGCCACTTCGCCATCGGGGTGACCGCCCATGCCGTCGGCCAATACGAACAGGCCGGATTCCCGCGTGTAGCAATAGCCCATGCGGTCTTCATTCTTTTCACGGCCACCCTTGCGGCTGATCTGGAAGACGGAGAATTTCATTGGATTTTCCCTGGGCCGCTGCCTACTTTGAGGACGTTGTTGCGTGTATCAGCCACGAGTGTGTCGATTTGCAGGCGCATTTTCTCTGCAACCGTGAGTTTGGTATAGCGGCGCTCGCCTTCGCGGCTCAATTCCTTTTGCAGCGCAAACACGGATTGAGGGCGCGACAGCGGATCGAGCGCCATGCACCACTCGACGACCTCGATGAGGTTGTCCGAGTAGAGGCCGCGCATCTTGGCGAGCGCGGCGGTGAGGCGGTCCTTGTCCGAGCGCTGGGTCGCCTCGGTGGGCGGGTAGCCGTGCATGCAGGCGTAGATGCAGGCGCCGATGGCGTAGATGTCGGTCCACGGGCCCATCTGCGCGTCGCGGCGGTACATCTCGGGCGCGGCGAAGCCGGGCGTGTACATCGGGCGGATGAAGTTGCCTTCCTTGGACAGCACCTCGCGCGCGGCGCCGAAGTCGATCATCACGGCACGGTCATCATCGGTGATGAAGATATTGGCGGGCTTGATGTCCAGGTGCAGCATCTTGTGCTGGTGCACGATGCGCAGGCCGCGCAGCACCTCGTCGAACAGCGAGCGGATGGTCGATTCACGGAAGATCTTCTGCGCCTTCTGATCGCGCGCGGTGATGATGAAGTCCTGCAGCGTTGCGCCTTCCAGGTAGTTCATCACCATGTAGACGGTCTCGTTTTCACGGAAGAAATTCAGCACGCTCACCACGGAGGGGTGCGAAATCTGGGCCAGCGAGCGGCCTTCTTCGAAAAAACTCTTGAGACCGAGGCGATAAAGCGACAGCTTTTCGGGAGCGACGACCGGAGCCAGCTCTCCCGGCCCGCGCGAGGCGAGGGACGACGGCAGGTATTCCTTGACGGCGACGGTCTGGTCGTCTGCGCCAACGGCCTGATAGACGACACCGAAGCCGCCAGCGGCGACGCGGCGTACGATTCGGTATCCGCCGATGACGGTATCCGGGGGCAGTGGAGATGGCTTGATTTTCGACATATGGCAGTGGATGCAATCACGGGTCGGTCAGAACCCGGATAATCGCCGGATTGCAAGCAACCAATCACCGAAAAGTCCAATGGCAGTTTACAGCATGACAGGGTACGCCAGCGCACAGCTGGAGGCTCCAGTGAGCGAAGAGCGACAAAACGCGCCGCATCGCCAACTGGGACTGGAGATCAGATCGGTCAATAGCCGCTTTCTGGACCT
Organism: Diaphorobacter caeni; assembly: GCF_015354245.1. Classification (GTDB taxonomy): domain Bacteria; phylum Pseudomonadota; class Gammaproteobacteria; order Burkholderiales; family Burkholderiaceae_C; genus Diaphorobacter_A; species Diaphorobacter_A caeni. The sequence goes on along the minus strand of NZ_JADKYZ010000002.1, from coordinate 169,034 downwards.
TTCTTTCCGCCTGACGGAAGATCTGCGTGCACAGGAGCCCATGCTGCGCAGCCTGCTCACGGCCAAGCTCAAGCGCGGCAAGGTGGAGGTGCGGGCATTCTTCGTCGAGGCCAGCGAAAGCGCCTCGCTGCCTGACCCCACACCGCAGATTCTGCAGCGTCTGAACTCGCTGCAGGACACCGTTCAGGCCTGGTTGCCCAATGCCGCTCCGTTGAGCGTGGCGGACGCGCTGCGCCTGTGCGCGACCGGTTCGGGCTCCGCACAGGACTGGACTGAACCGCTCAAGAAACTGGCCCAGAGCACGCTCAAGGATCTGTCGACCGCGCGCGAACGCGAGGGCGAGCGGCTGGCGGCGACGCTGATCGATCGCGTGAGCCAACTGCGCGTGCTTGCCAAGCAGGCCGTGCCGCTGGTGCCTCAGCTGGTCGAGCAGCAGCGCCAGCGTTTCATGGAGCGCTGGAAGGAGGCCATGGGTCTGGCCGAGGGCAGCGTGGCGCCCGAGATGGCGCAGGACCGCGCGTTGACCGAAGCCACGGCGTTCGCCATCCGCATCGACGTGGCCGAGGAAATCACACGCCTGGATTCGCACCTCGACGAGATCGAGCATCTGCTGAAAAAGGGCGGCGAAGTGGGCAAGCGCCTCGATTTCCTGATCCAGGAACTGCACCGCGAAGCGAACACGCTCGGCTCCAAATCCGCCGCGATGGAATTGACCAAAATCAGCGTCGACATGAAGGTGCTGATTGAGCAGATGCGTGAACAGGTTCAGAACATCGAGTGATAATTCCGTTTTGGAAGCGCGCAAAGTGCTCGAATCTATGGACTATCCAGGTAATTTATTTGTAGTGTCGGCCCCGAGCGGGGCCGGTAAATCCAGCCTCGTGAAGGCGCTGCGCGAGCTCGACTCGCGCGTGCAGCCTTCGGTTTCCCACACGACGCGCGCTCCTCGCGGTCAGGAAAAGCACGGGCGGGAGTATTTCTTCACCTCCGATCAGGAATTTGACGCCATGGTCGCGGCCAATGGCTTCGTCGAATGGGCCAATGTGCACGGGCGCCGCTACGGCACCTCGCGCAAGGCCATCGAGGACCGCGTGGGCAAGGGCGGGGATGTGATCCTCGAGATCGACTTTCAGGGCGCGATGCAGGTCAAGAAGACCTTTGCCAACGCCGTGCTGGTCTTCATCCTGCCGCCGAGCTGGGAAGAGCTGCGCTCGCGCCTCGAGCGCCGTGGAGAGGACGAGCCGGACGTGATCGAGCACCGTCTCGTGAACGCCGCGGAAGAGATGGCGCAAGCATGCAATTTCGACTTCGTTATAATCAATGAAGTTTTTGAACATGCGCTTTTCGATCTGAAAACCATTGTTCACGCGCAGCGTCTGAAGTACGCCGCCCAGCGCAGAGCCCGGGCCGATACTTTCGAATCGCTCCACATTCCCTGAACTGGATCCCCGGAGAATCATATGGCCCGCATCACTGTGGAAGACTGCCTCGAGCAGATCCCCAACCGTTTTCAACTGGTTCTGGCAGCGACCTATCGCGCCCGCATGCTGAGCCAGGGCCACTCGCCCAAGATCGAGAGCCGCAACAAGCCCGCCGTGACCGCGCTGCGTGAAATCGCCGCCGGCAAGGTCGGTCTGGAAATGCTCAAGAAGGTTCCGGGCTGATCTCTGATCGCCTGCGGCCATGCGGGGCAACCCGCGTAGGCCGATGCCTCACATGAAAAATAGCGCCGTCCGACGGCGCTATTTTTTTGCCTGAAATATGCTCGGTCAGAGACACGCAAGGCATGATCTGCTCGGTATGCCGTGAGACTGCCTGTATCTGGCTAAGACAGTGATTAAGATTTTTTCTTTCGGCAAGCCTGTTTTTCGCATCAAAATCAATCATTGATGCGTTGGTGCAACGTCCAAAAGCTTCTCGTTCGCGCGAAGGCTGTTTAATATTTGGCTTGCTGCACTGCAATAACGTCGCTTTCGAGCGGCTTGGCGCAGCAAACGGGCTGGGAACGGGCGGCTCTCCTGAAAGCTGGGAGCCCCTACGCGGCAACGCAAGTTCTGTAGCGCTTTATAGTCATACTCTTTTGCAATCGCTACATTTGGGGCATGAACGCAGTGTCTAACCAGGCAACAGCAACGTCGTCGAACATCAGTCCCCCGGTCAGGGCGCCGGGTGGCTCTGGTGCTGCCGCAGCCAATGCGGCAGCGGCGAGCTTTGCCGCACTGCTGGAGAAACTGGACTATCTGGACGACGCCAGCATCGAGCAGGTGCGTCAGGCGTATCGGTTTGCCGATCAGGCGCATCTCGGCCAGATGCGCAACAGCGGCGAGCCCTACATCACCCATCCGATTGCCGTGGCGGCGCTCTGCGCCAGCTGGAAGCTCGATGCGCAGGCGCTGAGCGCGGCCTTGCTGCACGACGCGATGGAAGATTGCGGCGTGACCAAGTCCGATCTGGTGGATCGCTTCGGCGCGTCGGTGGCCGAGATGGTGGACGGACTCACCAAGCTGGACAAGCTGCAGTTCGACACGCGCGAAGAAAATCAGGCCGAATCGTTTCGCAAGATGCTGCTGGCGATGGCGCGCGACGTGCGCGTCATCCTCATCAAGCTGGCCGACCGCACGCACAACATGCGTACGCTCTCGGACATGCCGCGCTCCAAGTGGCGACGGATTTCCTCCGAAACCATCGAGATCTACGTTCCCATCGCGCACCGTCTGGGGCTGAACCAGACCTATCGCGAGCTGCAGGATCTGGCGTTCCGCCATCTTCATCCATGGCGCTACGCGACGCTCTCCAAGGCGGTCAACAAGGCGCGTGGTCGTCGCCGCGACATGGTCAGCAAGGTGCAGACCGAGATCGACGTCGCGTTCAGCCGCATGGGCATGGGCGTGCGTGTCGCGGGGCGCGAAAAGACCATGTTCTCGATCTACGAGAAGATGACGGAGAAGCACCTGAGCTTCGCCAAGGTGACCGACATCTATGGCTTCCGCGTCATCGTGCCGAGCGTGACCGACTGCTACACGGCGCTCGGCGTTCTGCACCAGATGTACAAGCCGGTGCCGGGCAAGTTCAAGGACCACATCGCGATCGCCAAGGCCAACGGCTACCAGTCACTGCACACGACGCTGGTCGGGCCTGCCGGGGTGAACATCGAGTTTCAGATCCGCACCGAAGAAATGAACATCGTGGCCGAGGCGGGCGTGGCCGCGCATTGGCTCTACAAGGAAGTGGGCGGCGCGGGTGCGTCGTCGGTCGAGCGCATGGGCACCAAGTGGCTGCAGTCGCTGCTCGACATCCAGAACGAGACCCGGGACGCGGCCGAGTTCTGGGATCATGTCCGCGTGGACCTGTTCCCCGACGCCGTCTACGTGTTCACGCCCAAGAGCCAGATCATGGCGCTGCCGCGTGGCGCGACCGTGGTCGACTTCGCCTACGCGGTGCATACCGACGTGGGTGACCACGCGGTCGCGGGCAAGATCAATGGCGAGCAGGTGCCGCTGCGCACCGAACTCAAGAACGGCGACGTGGTGGAAATCATCTCCATGGCCGATTCGCACCCGAATCCCGCTTGGCTTGCCTTCGTGCGCACTGGACGTGCGCGCTCCAAGATCCGTCACTATCTCAAGTCGATGGAGCTGACCGAGTCGGCGAGTCTTGGCGAGAAGCTGCTCACCCAGGCGGTGCGTGCCGAGGGCATGGAAAACCTGCCGGACGAGGATTCGCAGACGTCCATCTGGGACAAGCTTTTGCGCTTCACCGGCAGCCGTACGCGTTCCGAGCTCATGACCGACATTGGCCTCGGCAAGCGCGTGGCCAGCATCGTCGCCAAGCGCATGGCGCTGCTGATGTCCGAAGATGGGCAGCGACCCGATGCGCTGCTGCTGACCCGCGAGCGTTACAGCTCGCACGAAACCATATCGCAGGGCGGCATCACGCTCGACGGAAGCGAGGGCGCTTCGGTGCAGTATGCGCAGTGCTGCCGTCCGGTGCCGGGCGATCCGATCACGGGTTATCTGGGGCGCGGTGAAGGTCTGGTGGTGCACAACGTGCGCTGCGCAACGGCCATGAAGCTGCAGGCGAAGGACGGGGACCGTTTCATCGCCGTGGACTGGGCCGAAGAGCCTTCGCGTCTGTTCGAGACAGGCATCGTCGTCACCGTCACCAACGGCAAGGGCGTGCTCGCGCGGGTGGCTGCGGAGCTGGCCGGTTCGGAAGCCGACATCGTGCGGGTGGAGATGGAGGGTGAGGCGATGGAGGAAACCATCGATCTGCGCTTCCTGATCCAGGTGCGGGATCTTGCTCACCTCGAGGCCGTGCTGCGCAACCTTCGACGCACGCATTCGGTGCTGCGGGTTCTGCGCGAGATTCCTCTGGTTTCCTGATTCCAGGAGAAGTCAAACAAAAATGCCAGCGTTCGAGCTGGCATTTTTTTCGTCGACATGCGGTCCGTGATCTTTCGGTTGCGGGTGCAGTTGTGGTTGCGCTAGTGGCTATGGCTATGGCTTGGGTGGAGCAGGGTAGCGCACCGCGATGATCTCCAGAGTGCGCACCCCGGCTGGCGTCTGCAGGGTCACCTCATCGCCTTCGCGAGCCTTGACGATGGCGCGCGCCACGGGCGATACCCAACTGATCTGCTGCTGCGCATTGTCGGCCTCGTCGATGCCCATGATCGTGACGGTGCGCTCGGTGTCGTCGAGATCGTCTATGTAGGTCACGGTCGCGCCGAAGAACACCTGATCACTTCCCTGATGCAGGGATGCGTCGACCACTTCGGCGATTTCAAGGCGCTTGGTCAGAAAGCGGATGCGGCGATCGATCTCGCGCAGGCGCTTCTTTCCGTAGAGATAGTCCCCATTTTCCGAGCGATCGCCATTGCTCGCGGCCCAGTGCACGATGTCGACGATCTGCGGGCGCTCCACGTCGATCAGATGCATCAGTTCCGCCCGCAGACGCGCGTAGCCTGCGGGGGTGATGTAGTTCTTGCTGCCGGCGGGGATGCCTGCCGGTTGCGGCAGGTCGTCGTCCTCGTCTCCGTCGGTTTCTTTGGTGAAGGCCTTGTTCATGTGCTGATCTTGCCTCAGATCGGCCCCATGTCGGAGGAATCCATTTCTCAGCCTCGGAAAACGAAAAAGCCTCAGAGCGTTTCCACTCTGAGGCTTGTCGTTTTGGTGCGGCTGGCAGGAATCGAACCCACGACCCCTTGGTTCGTAGCCAAGTACTCTATCCAGCTGAGCTACAGCCGCCAAGCTTTGAATTATAGCATGGCTTTTTCAGTGCTTTGGAAAAAATCCCAAATTTCTCAAAAAGCCAGAAGTTCTCTCGTTTGTGGCGCGAACTTCGATGCTCATTCTTGCGTTACCTGCGAGTGTAACCCGAACAGGCGCCTGCATTGGGCAAACCCTGACATTCTCTGAAAAGTCTTTTATCTCTTTCGCTCTGTGATTCGCCGGAGTCGTTCTTTCCGGCCTTGTTCTTGCTGACCTTGATGCTCTGGCTCGAGGTCTGTGCGTCCTTGCTCTTTTTGGCGGCGTGGGCGAGCGTGGCGGTTCCGAAAGCGCTCGCCATGGTGATGGCGAGGCACAGCGAGATGCGAAGCGGGTGTATGGACATGAGTGACTCCTTGTTCCCGGTGTATGGACGGGCTTGTCATCTTTGAGTCATCGCCCGCTTGCGTGGATGAGCCAGGTCAGCGGTCGGCGCTTTGGTCTGTGCGCAGGTTGTAAAAGGGGTGAAAACCGCTCTCGGTTATAATCGTCGGGTTTTGCATGGTGCAGAACGCACGCTTCTGACCCTTCCAGCCAGTGGCGCAAGTAATCAAGGGATTTTGGTGCTTCAGTTTTGATAGCTCCCTGGATCCTGTCTCAAGGAAAAAATCATGATCGCATCTTCCATCAAGGCAGAAGTCGTAAAGGCTAACGCTCGTTCCGCTTCCGATACTGGCAGCCCAGAAGTGCAAGTGGCACTGCTGACCGCCCGCATCAACGAGCTGACTCCTCACTTCAAGCAACACGCCAAGGACCACCACGGTCGTCGCGGCCTGCTGCGCATGGTGAGCCGTCGTCGCAAGCTCCTGGACTACCTCAAGTCCAAGGACGCGGAGCGTTACACCGCGCTGATCGCCAAGCTGGGCCTGCGCAAGTAATCGTACCGGCATGAGAAAACGCCTGGGTTAGCACGCTAGCTCAGGCGTTTTTTACTTCGGAGAAGCAATAAAGAGCGAAGCTGTGTCATTCCAATGACCCTGCCGAAGGGCGAGCGGGGCAGGTTCACTGGAATGGCATCGTGTTCCGAATTGCTCTCCACCCATCACGGAAACAGCCGTTTCCGTCACCAACAACAATGAATGGAGTTCATTACATGACCATGTTCAACAAAGTGACCAAGAGCTTCCAGTGGGGCGACAAGACCGTCGTCATGGAAACCGGTGAAATCGCGCGTCAGGCTTCCGGCGCCGTGCTCGTCAACATCGATGACACCGTGGTGCTCGCCACCGTCGTCGGTTCCAAGAATGCCAAGGCCGGCCAGGATTTCTTCCCGCTGACCGTGGACTACATCGAGAAGACATACGCCGCAGGAAAGATCCCCGGCAGCTTCTTCAAGCGTGAAGCCAAGCCCAGCGAACTTGAAACCCTGACCAGCCGCCTGATCGACCGCCCGATCCGTCCGCTGTTCCCCGAAGGTTTCTACAACGAAGTGCACGTGGTCATCCACACCATTTCGCTGAACCCTGAAGTTGATGCCGACATCGCCGCGATGATCGCCGTGTCCGCAGCTCTGTCGATCTCCGGCATTCCGTTCAACGGCCCGATCGGTGCGGCCCGCGTGGGTTACATCAACGGTGAATACGTTCTGAATCCCGGTCAGACCGAGCGCAAGAATTCGCAGATGGATCTCGTCGTCGCCGGCACTGAAGCGGCCGTGCTGATGGTCGAGTCCGAAGCGCAGCAACTGCCCGAAGAAGTGATGCTGGGCGCCGTGGTGTTCGGTCACGAACAGGGCAAGATCGCCATCAACGCGATTCACGAACTGGTGCGCGACGCTGGCAAGCCCGTGTGGGATTGGCAAGCTCCCGCCAAGGACGAAGCCTTCATCGCCAAGGTTTCGCAACTGGCTGAAGAAAAGCTGCGCGCCGCCTACCAGATCCGCAGCAAGCAGGCCCGTACGCAAGCTCTGCGTGAAGCATCGGCTTCGGTGCTGGCTTCGCTCAAGGCTGAAGGCGTTGAGTTTGATTCGGTGAAGGTTGAAGGACTGCTGTTCGACATCGAAGCCAAGATCGTTCGCAGCCAGATTCTGGCCGGCGAGCCACGTATCGACGGTCGCGACACACGCACCGTGCGCCCCATCGAAATCCGCAACTCCGTGCTGCCACGCACCCACGGCTCCGCGCTGTTCACACGCGGTGAAACCCAGGCTCTGGTGATCTCCACTCTGGGCACCGAGCGCGACGCGCAGCGCATCGATGCGCTGGCCGGTGAGTTCGAAGACCGCTTCATTTTCCACTACAACATGCCTCCCTTTGCCACCGGCGAAGTGGGCCGCATGGGTTCGACCAAGCGCCGCGAAATCGGTCATGGTCGTCTGGCCAAGCGCGCGCTGGTTGCCGTGCTGCCGACCAAGGAAGAGTTCCCCTACACGATCCGTGTGGTGTCTGAAATCACCGAATCGAACGGTTCTTCGTCGATGGCTTCGGTCTGCGGCGGCTGCCTGTCGATGATGGACGCTGGTGTTCCGATGAAGGCGCACGTGGCTGGTATCGCCATGGGCCTGATCAAGGAAGACAACCGCTTCGCCGTGCTGACCGACATTCTGGGTGACGAAGATCACCTGGGTGACATGGACTTCAAGGTGGCCGGTACCACCAACGGCATCACTGCGCTGCAGATGGACATCAAGATCCAGGGTATCACCAAGGAAATCATGCAGGTCGCTCTGGCTCAGGCCAAGGAAGCGCGCATGCACATTCTGGGCAAGATGCAGGACGCCATGGGCGAGGCAAAGACCGAAGTCTCGAGCTTCGCTCCCAAGCTCTACACGATGAAGATCAACCCCGAGAAGATCCGTGACGTGATCGGCAAGGGCGGCGCGACGATCCGTGCGCTGACCGAAGAAACCGGCACGCAGATCAACATCGAGGAAGATGGCACCATCACCATCGCCGCAACCGACGGTGCAAAGGCTGACGAAGCCAAGCGCCGCATCGAAGAGATCACCGCCGAAGTCGAAATCGGCAAGATCTACGAAGGTCCGATCACCAAGATTCTGGACTTCGGCGCGTTGATCAATCTGCTGCCAGGCAAGGATGGTCTGCTGCACATCTCCCAGATCGCTCACGAGCGCGTGGAGAAGGTATCCGACTATCTGAAGGAAGGCCAGATCGTCAAGGTCAAGGTTCTGGAAACCGACGAAAAGGGCCGCGTCAAGCTGTCCATGAAGGCGCTGCTGGATCGTCCTGCCGGCGACAGCGGCCGTCCCGCTCCGCAAGAGCGTGGTGACCGGGGTGATCGCGGTGACCGTGGCGGCGAACGCCGCGAGCGTCGCGATGACCGTGGCGAGCGTCGTGAGAACCGCGACGACCAACAACAGCAACAGCAGCAATAAACGCTGAAGGGCTGGATGCCGCAAGCCAGAAATGGCTTGCGGCAGTTTCGTTTTTGAATTGATGGGCCTGTCTTGATTCCGCGTGGAATGGATGGGCTCAGCAACTCGGATGACTCAGGATGACGACGAACATGCGCGCCGTGGAAATCACGGCATTTGGTCCGCCCGAGGGCCTGAAGTTGAGTGAGCGCCCCATGCCGAATGCGGGCAAGGGCGAGTTGTTGATTCGTGTGCTGGCCAGCGGTGTCAACCGCCCGGACGTGATTCAGCGCAAAGGGCACTATGCTCCGCCGCCCGGAGCCTCCGACATTCCGGGGCTTGAGGTCGCTGGCGTGGTGGAATCGGGCGACGCCGACGCGATGGCGAAGGCGGGCATCCGCGTGGGTGACCGCGTGTGCGCTCTGGTGGCCGGCGGCGGCTATGCCGAGTGGTGCGTGGCGCCGGTCGAGCAGTGCCTGCCCGCGCCTGCGGGACTGAGTGACGTTGAAGCGGCGTCATTGCCCGAGACCTTCTTCACGGTCTGGAGCAATGTGTTTGACCGTGGCCAGCTGAAGGCGGGCGAGACCCTGCTCATTCAGGGTGGCAGCAGCGGTATCGGCGTGACGGCGATTCAACTGGCCAAGGCCTTCGGCGCCACGGTCATCGTGACGGCCGGCAGCGACGACAAGTGCGCGAACTGCCTGTCGCTCGGTGCGGATCACGCGATCAACTACAAGACGCAGGACTTCGTCGCCGAGGTCAAGCGCATCACGGATGGCAAGGGTGCCGATGTGGTGCTCGACATGGTGGCGGGCGACTATGTCGCGCGCGAGGTCGAGTGCGTCGCCGAAGATGGCCGTATCGTCATCATCGCGGTGCAGGGCGGCGTGAAATCGGAATTCAACGCGGGGCTTGTGCTGCGTCGTCGCATCACGATCACCGGTTCGACGCTGCGTCCTCGTCCCGTGGCGTTCAAGGCGGCGATTGCGCAGGCGCTCTGCGAGCGAGTCTGGCCACTGCTTGAATCCGGCAAGGTGCGACCCATCATTCACAGCGTGTTCCCGGCGGCGGAGGCGGCGCGGGCCCACGAACTGATGGAATCCAATCAACATACAGGCAAGATCATTCTGACTTGGGGCACATGAACAACAAGAAACTCATCGCCGGAAACTGGAAGATGAATGGCAGTCTGGCTGCCAATGCCGCGCTGCTGAGCGCGCTGCGCGAAGGTGTCGGTGCGCGTGCGCGCTGCGACATCGCCGTCGCCGTGCCTGCTCCCTATCTTGCGCAGGTGCAGCAACTGGTCGCCAATTCGCCCATCGCGCTGGCGGCGCAGGATCTGTCGGCGCACGAATCGGGTGCCTACACTGGCGAGATGTCGGCGGGCATGCTCAAGGAGTTCGGTGCGCGTTACGTGCTGGTCGGGCATTCGGAGCGTCGCCAGTACCACGGTGAAACCGACGCCATCGTCGGTGCCAAGGCGCAGCGCGCACTGTCGGCCGGCATCACGCCGATCGTCTGCGTGGGCGAGACGCTTGCGGAGCGCGAAGAGGGCAAGACCGAGGCTGTGGTCAAGCGCCAGCTGGCTGCCGCGATCCATTCGGTGAGCCATTGCGTGAGCGAAATCATCGTGGCGTATGAACCGGTATGGGCCATCGGCACGGGCAAGACGGCATCGCCCGAGCAGGCGCAGCAGGTGCACGCCGTGCTGCGTGCCCAGTTGGCCGCGGCATCGCAGAAGGCCGCTGGCATCAAGCTGCTTTACGGCGGCAGCATGAACGCGGCCAACGCGGCGGAGCTGCTTGCGCAGCCCGACATTGATGGCGGGCTGGTGGGGGGCGCGTCGCTCAAGGCGGCCGATTTCCTGCAAATCATTTCTGCGGCCCAGTGATCAACGCTGGTGGCAGCAACGGTACGAGCAATTTAGGAGTTTGAACATGGGTATGGTTGTCAACATTATTCTGGCGGTGCAGATCCTGTCCGCCCTCGGCATGATCGGTCTGATCCTGGTGCAGCACGGCAAGGGTGCAGACATGGGCGCGGCATTCGGCAGCGGCAGCTCGGGCAGTCTGTTCGGGGCATCGGGCAGCGCCAACTTCCTGTCGCGCACCACGGCCGCTCTGGCGACGGTGTTTTTCGTGACGACGCTGGCGCTGGCCTACTTTGGCAATGCGCGTCCCGCGAGCACCGGCAGCGTGCTTGAAGGCCCTGCGGCATCGATTCCTGCCGCGGCCCCTGCTGGCGATGCATCCGCAGCCGCTTCCGACGTGGCGGTTCCCGCTGCCGTGCCTGCATCTGGCGCTGCGGAAATTCCTAAAAACTAAAAAGCTGAGAAATATTTCCGTTCTTTGGTTGTGACAGGGTTTTTCCGGGGTAGAATTTCGTTCTGTCTGGAAAGCCAAACAAATCTGCGAAGCAGGTTCCTCATGCCATCCGGACACAGTCAAAAGCCGTCGTGGTGAAATTGGTAGACACGCTATCTTGAGGGGGTAGTGGCGAAAGCTGTGCGAGTTCGAGTCTCGCCGACGGCACCAATACACAAAGACCAATCCCAGGCTTGTTCGAGCAAGCAACAAGCCTGGGTTCTGGCCTTCTGCGGTGAGCGCCTCCGATGAACCTCGATCAATACCTCCCCGTCCTCCTGTTCATCCTGGTGGGGATCGGCGTAGGCGTCGTACCTCTGCTTTTGGGGTACATTCTGGGCCCCAATCGCCCGGACGCGGCAAAAAACTCCCCTTACGAATGCGGCTTTGAGGCATTTGATGACGCTCGAATGAAGTTCGATGTGCGTTACTACCTCGTTGCCATTCTCTTCATCCTGTTCGATCTGGAAATCGCCTTCCTCTTCCCGTGGGCGGTGACTCTGCAAGACGTCGGCATGACAGGATTTGTGGCAGTGCTGGTCTTCCTGGCCATTCTGGTCGTGGGCTTCGCCTACGAGTGGAAAAAGGGCGCCCTGGACTGGGAATAACCGCTCGCAACAAGGACAAACGCGATGATTGAAGGTGTGATGAGCAAGGGCTTCGTCACCACGAGCTACGACTCGGTGGTGAACTGGGCCAAGACCGGATCGATTTGGCCCATGACCTTCGGTCTGGCCTGTTGTGCGGTGGAGATGATGCATGCGGCCGCCGCGCGTTACGACATCGGCCGCTTCGGCGCCGAAGTGTTCCGCGCCAGCCCACGCCACTCCGATCTGATGATCGTGGCCGGCACGCTGTGCAACAAGATGGCTCCCGCCATGCGCAAGGTGTACGACCAGATGTCCGAGCCCCGCTGGGTGATCTCCATGGGGTCGTGCGCCAATGGCGGCGGCTACTACCACTACAGTTACTCCGTGGTGCGCGGCTGCGACCGCATCGTGCCGGTGGACGTCTATGTGCCCGGCTGCCCTCCGACGGCCGAAGCGCTGATCTACGGCATCATCCAGTTGCAGCAGAAGATTCGCCGCACCCACACCATTGCTCGTGTCTGAAGAGGTGAACATGACTGTCAATGCAATTCACCCTGAAGTCCTGAAAAGCAATCTGGCTGCAGTGCTGGGCGACAAAGCTCGCTCGGTGACGGTGGCGCTCGACGAAGTGACGATCGAAGTGTCCCCGGCCCACTATGTGGATGCGATGCGTCTGCTGCACGATGCGCCGGGCTGCAAGTTCGAGGTCCTGCTGGATCTGTGTGGCGTCGACTATTCCGACTATGCCGGTGTTGGCACGGATGGCCCGCGCTTCGCCGCAGTGTCGCACCTGCTCTCGATCAGCCTGAACCAGCGCGTGCGCGTGCGTGTGTTCTGCGCCGACGACGACTTTCCCGTGCTGCCCACGCTGTCCGAGATCTGGAGCGCTGCCAACTGGTTCGAGCGCGAGGCGTTCGACCTGTATGGCATCGTGTTCGATGGCCACGACGATCTGCGCCGCATTCTCACGGACTACGGCTTCATCGGTCACCCGTTCCGCAAGGACTTCCCGCTCTCCGGTCATGTCGAAATGCGTTACGACGCCGAGGCTGCCCGTGTCGTGTACCAGCCGGTCACCATCGAGCCCCGCGAGATCACGCCGCGCATCATCCGGGAAGACAAATACGGAGGCCTGCACTGAGAGGCGCCTATGGCGCCTTTTTGACGGAAGAACATGGCTGAAATCAAGAACTATTCCCTGAACTTTGGTCCGCAGCACCCGGCAGCGCACGGTGTGCTGCGTCTGGTGCTGGAGCTGGACGGCGAAGTCGTCCAGCGTGCCGACCCCCACATCGGCCTGCTGCACCGCGCAACCGAGAAGCTCGCCGAGAGCAAGACCTACATCCAGTCGCTGCCCTACATGGACCGACTGGATTACTGCTCGATGATGTGCAATGAGCATGCCTACTGCCTCGCGATTGAGAAGCTGCTCGGCATCGAGGTGCCGATCCGCGCGCAGTACATCCGCGTGATGTATTCCGAAATCACCCGCATCATGAATCACCTGATGTGGCTGGGTTCCTCGGGCAACGACGCGGGCAGTTCCACCATCCTGATCTACTCGTTCCGCGAACGTGAAGACCTGATGGACATGTACGAGGCCGTCTCTGGCGCGCGCATGCACGCCGCTTACTTCCGTCCGGGCGGTGTCTACCGCGATCTGCCGGAATCGATGCCGCAGTACAAGGCGAGCAAGATCCGCAACGCCCGCGCCATCGAGGAAATCAACAAGAACCGTCAGGGCACGCTGCTCGACTTCATCGACGATTTCACGGCCCGCTTCCCCAAGAATTGCGACGAGTACGAAACACTGCTCACCGACAACCGCATCTGGAAGCAGCGCAACGTGGACATCGGCGTGGTGACCGCAGAGCGCGCGATGAACCTCGGCCTGACCGGCCCGATGCTGCGTGCATCCGGCGTGGCCTGGGACATGCGAAAGACGCAGCCCTACGAAGTCTATGACCGCATGGACTTCGACGTGCCGGTGGGCACCAAGGGCGACTGCTACGACCGCTATCTCGTGCGCGTGGCCGAAATGCGCGAGTCCAACCGCATCATCAAGCAGTGCGTGGACTGGCTCAAGGCCAACCCCGGCCCGGTCATCACCGACAACAACAAGATCGCACCGCCGGACCGTGAAGGCATGAAGAGCAACATGGAGGATCTGATCCACCATTTCAAGCTCTTCACCGAAGGCTTCCACGTGCCGGAAGGCGAAGCCTACGCATCCGTCGAACACCCCAAGGGCGAGTTCGGCATTTACCTGATCAGCGATGGTGCGAACAAGCCTTATCGCCTGAAGATCCGTCCACCAGGATTCGCACATCTGTCCGCCATGGACGAACTGTGCCGCGGCCACATGCTGGCCGATGCTGTGATGGTGCTGAGCACCCTGGACATCGTGTTTGGAGACGTTGACCGATGATTACCGAAGCGACCAAAGAACGCTTTGCGCGTGAGGTGGCCAAGTACCCGGCTGACCAGAAGCAGTCCGCCGTCATGGCGTGCCTGTCCATCGTCCAGCAGGAACAGGGCTGGGTGAGTGCCGAGAGCGAGGCGGTGATCGCCGAAGTGCTGGGCATGCCAGAGATCGCGGTGCACGAAGTCACCACGTTCTACAACATGTACAACCAGCAGCCCGTCGGCAAGTACAAGCTCAACGTGTGCACCAACCTGCCATGCCAGCTGCGCGACGGCTACAAGGCGCTGCACCACCTCGAGCACAGGCTCGGCGTGAAGATGGGCGAGACCACGGCCGATGGCATGTTCACGCTGCAGCAGTCGGAATGTCTCGGCGCCTGCGCCGATTCGCCCGTGATGCTGGTGAATGACCGCCACATGTGCAGCTTCATGAGCAACGAAAAACTCGACGAGTTGATCGCTGACCTGAAGGCCGCGGAGGGCAAGGCATGATGAACGCAGCAGCCAATGCGGTTCTGGACAAGTTCGCATCCACGGGTGTCGAGACCTGCTTCCACGACCGTCACATCAATCCGCAGATCTACGCAGGTCTGAACGGCAGCAACTGGTCCATCAAGGACTACGAGGCACGCGGCGGCTACGTCGCGCTGCGCAAGCTCCTCGGCAAGGACGGCGGCGAAGGTCTGACGCAGGACCAGGTGATCGCCACCATGAAGGAAAGCGGTTTGCGTGGCCGTGGCGGCGCAGGCTTCCCCACGGGTCTGAAGTGGAGCTTCATGCCCCGCCAGTTCCCCGGCCAGAAGCACCTCGTCTGCAACTCGGACGAGGGCGAGCCCGGTACCTGCAAGGACCGCGACATCCTGATGTTCAACCCCCACATCGTCATCGAAGGCATGATCATTGCCGCGTATGCGATGGGCATCACGGTGGGCTACAACTACATCCACGGCGAAATTTTCCAAGTGTATGACCGCTTCGAAGCGGCTCTGGAAGAAGCCCGTGCGGCCGGATTCCTCGGCGACAACATCATGGGCAGCAGCTTCAGCTTCCAGCTGCATGCCGCCCACGGTTTCGGCGCCTACATCTGCGGCGAAGAAACCGCGCTGCTGGAATCGCTTGAAGGCAAGAAGGGCCAACCGCGCTTCAAGCCACCGTTCCCGGCCAGCTTCGGTCTGTACGGCAAGCCGACGACCATCAACAACACGGAAACGTTCGCGGCCGTGCCCTGGATCATCCGCAACGGTGGCCAGGCCTACCTCGAATGCGGCAAGCCCAACAACGGCGGCACCAAGATCTTCTCGGTGAGCGGTGACGTGAACAACCCCGGCAACTTCGAAGTGCCGATGGGTACGCCATTCAGCACCTTGCTGGAGCTCGCGGGCGGTGTGCGCACCGGCCGCAAGCTCAAGGCCGTGATCCCCGGTGGATCCTCGTCGCCGGTGCTGCCCGCCGACATCATGATGCAATGCACGATGGACTACGACTCCATCTCCAAGGCCGGCTCGATGCTGGGCTCGGGCGCCGTGATCGTGATGGACGACTCGCGCGACATGGTCGAGAGCCTGCTGCGTCTGTCGTACTTCTATTCCCACGAATCGTGCGGACAGTGCACCCCCTGCCGCGAAGGCACGGGCTGGCTGTGGCGCGTGGTCAACCGCATTCAGCACGGCGAAGGCCGTCCGGAAGATATCGAATTGCTGGATTCGGTGTCACTGAACATCATGGGCCGCACGATCTGTGCGCTCGGCGATGCGGCAGCGATGCCGGTGCGCGCCATGATCAAGCACTTCCGTCACGAGTTTGAAGCGAAGATCCAGAACGCTTCCAAGCAGGCTGCATAAGCCGCCGGATCGCGAGAAACAATATGGTTGAAATTGAACTGGACGGTAAGAAGGTAGAGATATCGGAAGGCAGCATGGTCATGCATGCCGCCGAGAAGGCCGGTACCTACATTCCACACTTCTGCTACCACAAGAAGCTGTCCATCGCGGCCAACTGCCGCATGTGCCTTGTGGATGTCGAAAAGGCTCCCAAGCCGATGCCCGCCTGCGCCACGCCGGTGACGCAGGGCATGATTGTCCGCACCAAGAGCGACAAGGCCATCAAGGCCCAGCAATCGGTGATGGAATTCCTGCTGATCAATCACCCGCTGGATTGCCCGATCTGCGATCAGGGCGGCGAGTGCCAGCTGCAGGATCTGGCCGTCGGCTACGGCGGCAGCGGTTCGCGCTATGAAGAAGAAAAGCGCGTCGTTCCCGTCAAGGACGTCGGTCCGCTGATTTCCATGCAGGAAATGAGCCGCTGCATCCACTGCACCCGCTGCGTGCGTTTCGGTCAGGAAGTGGCCGGCGTGATGGAGCTGGGCATGATCCATCGTGGCGAGCATTCCGAAATCACCACGGTCGTGGGCGATACGGTCGACTCCGAACTCTCGGGCAACATGATCGACATCTGCCCGGTCGGCGCGCTCACCAGCAAGCCTTTCCGCTACAGCGCCCGCACCTGGGAGCTGTCGCGCCGCAAGTCGGTGTCGCCGCACGATTCGACAGGCTCGAACCTGATCGTTCAGGTCAAGAACCACAAGGTCATGCGCGTCGTTCCGCTCGAGAACGAAGACGTCAACGAATGCTGGATCGCCGACCGCGACCGCTTCTCCTATGAAGCGCTGAACAGCGACGACCGCCTCACCAAGCCCATGCTCAAGCAGGGCGGCGAGTGGAAGGAAGTCGACTGGCAGACCGCTCTCGAATACGTGGCCAATGGTCTGCGCGGCATCAAGAACGACCACGGTGCAGACAGCATCGGCGCTCTGGTGAGCCCGCACAGCACGCTGGAAGAACTGTATCTGGCCGGCGCGCTCGTGCGCGGTGTGGGCAGCGACAACATCGACCACCGTCTGCGCAACGCCGAATTCGCCAAGGGCGAAGGCGTGCAATGGCTGGGCACATCGATCGCATCGCTGTCGACGCTGCAGTCGGTGCTGGTCGTCGGCTCCAATCTGCGCAAGGACCATCCGCTGTTCGCGCAGCGCATCCGTCAGGCCACCCGCAAGGGCTGCGCGGTCAACGCGATCAACGCCAAGGTCTACGACTGGGCCATGCCCGTATCGCAGGCGATCGTGGCTCCAGCCGCGATGTGGACCGATGCGCTGGCGCAGGTGGTCGCCGCCGTCGCCGCCGAGAAGTCGATGCCGACACCGATCGCCGTGGACAGCGTGAGCGAAGGCGCGCGTGCCGTGGCGGCCTCGTTGCTGTCCGGTGAACGCAAGGCGATCCTGCTGGGCAACGCCGCCGCGCACCATGGCTACGCTTCGAACCTGCTGGCTCTGGCCCAATGGATCGGCGAGAACACCGGCGCGTCCGTCGGTTACCTGACCGAAGCGGCCAACACCGTCGGTGCGCAATGGGTCAAGGCCCAGCCGCAGCAAGGTGGTCTGAATGCAGGCCAGATGCTGCAGGGCGCCCTCAAGGCCGCGCTGCTGCTGAACACCGAGCCCGAGTTCGACTCCGCCGCTGGCGCCGCCGCCAAGGCCGGTCTGAACAACGCGCAGATGGTCGTGACCATGAGCCCGTTCAAGACCAACATGGACTTCAGCGACGTGCTGCTGCCGATCACGCCGTTCAGCGAAACCGCCGGCACGTTCGTGAACGCGGAAGGCCGCGTGCAGAGCTTCCACGCCGTGGTCAAGCCCGCAGGCGATGCGCGTCCCGCATGGAAGGTGCTGCGCGTGCTGGGCAATCTGATGGGCCTGGCCGACATGAACTACGAAACCTCGCAGGACGTGCTCACCCGCATCACCGGCAAGCAAGCCGGTGAAGTGACGCAGGTGCCCGCCGAACTGCTGAACAACGCGACGTCCGCACCTCTGAAGGCGGCCAGCGCCGCTGCAGGCGAGCCTTGCGTTGCCAGCATCTACCAACTGGACAGCCTGGTGCGCCGTGCGCCTTCGCTGCAACTGACTGCTGACGGTCGCGCAGCACTGAAGGGAGCCGCGCAATGATCGACGCAATCTACAACGGCGGCCTGAACGCCATCAGCGCCAGCTGGTGGACGGCCGTGGTGTGGCCGGTGCTCTGGATTCTCCTGAAGATCGTCTGCATCGTCGCGCCGCTCATGGGCGCCGTGGCCTACCTCACGCTGTGGGAGCGCAAGCTGCTGGGCTTCATGCAGATCCGCTTTGGTCCCAACCGCGTGGGCCCCATGGGTCTGCTGCAACCTCTGGCCGACGGCCTGAAGTTGATGACCAAGGAGCTGATCCAGCCGACCGCTGCCGCCAAGGGCCTGTTCTATCTGGGCCCGCTGATGGCGATCATGCCGGCGCTGGCCGCATGGGTGGCGATTCCCTTCGCTCCCGATGTCGCTCTGGCCAACGTGAACGCAGGTCTGCTGCTGATCATGGCGATCACCTCGATCGAAGTCTACGGTGTGATCATCGCCGGCTGGTCGTCAAACTCCAAGTACGCTTTCCTCGGTGCGCTGCGCGCGTCGGCGCAGATGGTGTCCTACGAAATCGCCATGGGCTTCTGCTTCCTGGTGGTGATCATGGTGTCGGGTTCGATGAACCTGACCGAGATCGTCGCCGGTCAATCGCAAGGTCAGTTCGCCAGCATGGGCGCAAGCTTCCTGTCGTGGAACTGGCTGCCGCTGTTCCCGATCTTCATCGTCTATCTGATCTCCTCGGTCGCTGAAACCAACCGCCACCCGTTTGACGTGGTCGAAGGCGAAGCGGAAATCGTGGCCGGTCACATGGTCGAGTACTCGGGCATGGGCTTCGCGGTGTTCTTCCTGGCTGAATACGCCAGCATGTGGCTCGTGTCGATCCTCGCCGTGATCATGTTCCTCGGCGGCTGGTTGCCGCCGTTCGACTTCCTCGGCTTCATCCCCGGCTGGATCTGGCTGGCGATCAAGACCTTCCTCGTGGTGTCCATGTTCATCTGGATCCGCGCAACCTTCCCGCGCTTCCGCTATGACCAGATCATGCGCCTGGGCTGGAAGATCTTCATTCCTGTGACGCTGATCTGGCTGCTCGTGATTGCCGCCTGGCTGCTGTCGCCATGGAACATCTGGAAATAAGCGGGGACAAGAATGACTACCGTGACCGCTCCTGCGTCTAATTTCTCCATCAAGGATTTCTTCAAGAGCTTCATG
Source organism: Diaphorobacter caeni (assembly GCF_015354245.1). Classification (GTDB taxonomy): domain Bacteria; phylum Pseudomonadota; class Gammaproteobacteria; order Burkholderiales; family Burkholderiaceae_C; genus Diaphorobacter_A; species Diaphorobacter_A caeni. Next base: position 149,932 of record NZ_JADKYZ010000002.1, on the reverse strand, counting down.
CTCTGGGAACTCGCCAAGGGCATGGCCCTGACCGGCCGCTACACCTTCCGTCGCAAGATCACGGTGCAGTTCCCCGAGGAAAAGACGCCTCTCTCGCCGCGTTTCCGTGGCCTGCACGCCCTGCGCCGTTACGACAATGGCGAAGAGCGCTGCATTGCCTGCAAGCTCTGCGAAGCCGTCTGCCCGGCGATGGCCATCACCATCGAATCGGATGTCCGCGATGACGGCTCACGCCGCACCACACGCTACGACATCGATCTGACCAAGTGCATCTTCTGCGGTTTCTGCGAAGAAAGCTGCCCGGTGGACTCCATCGTCGAGACGCACATCTTCGAATACCACGGCGAAAAGCGTGGCGATCTGTACTACACCAAGGACATGCTCCTGGCGGTGGGCGATCGTTATGAAGCCGAAATCGCCGCCAACAAGGCGGCGGATGCCAAGTACCGCTGAAGCGGCTCCTTGATCTAGAAAAGAAGATTCGATTCATGGACGCCAAAACCGCCTTTTTCTACCTGTTCTCGGCAGTGCTGCTGTTTGCAGCCTTCCGGGTGATCACCGCGCGCAATCCCGTGCACGCCGTGCTCAATCTGATTCTGGCCTTCTCGCAGGCGGCAGCCATCTGGCTGCTGCTCAAGGCTGAATTCCTCGGCATCGCTCTGGTGCTCGTGTACCTCGGCGCCGTGATGGTGCTGTTCCTGTTCGTGGTGATGATGCTGGACATCAACATCGACACCGTGCGTCAGGGCTTCTGGCGGCACTTCCCGCTGGCCGCCTTCATCGGCGCGCTGGTCGCCTTCGAAATGGGTGCCGTGCTGATGACCGGTTTCCGCGGCATGGAAGAGCCCAAGGCCGCCGCCGTGGTGCTGGATGCTGCGGGCAAGGTGATTCCTTATTCGAACACCAAGGAACTGGGCAAGCTCCTCTACACCGAGTATCTGTACCCGATTGAAATCGCCGCCGTGATTCTGCTGGTTGCGATGATCGCCGCGATTGCACTGACGCTGCGTCAGCGCAAGGACAGCAAGGCCACCAGCGCATCCGAACAGATCCGCGTGCGTGCTTCCGACCGCCTGAAGGTCGTGAAGATGGACGCTGTGCAAAAGCCTGTCGCACCGGCTGCGCCAGAGGCTGAAACCGCAGCTGAGGAGAAGAAACAATGACTTTGACTTTGGGTCACTTTCTGGCACTGGGCGCCATGCTGTTCGCCATGTCGGTGGTGGGCATTTTCCTCAATCGCAAGAACCTCATCGTTCTGCTGATGGCCATCGAGCTGATGCTGCTGGCCGTCAATATGAATTTCGTCGCGTTCTCCCATTACCTTGGCGACATGCATGGCCAGGTATTCGTGTTCTTCATCCTGACAGTGGCTGCCGCGGAGTCGGCCATCGGTCTGGCGATTCTGGTGCTGCTGTTCCGCAACAACCGCAACATCAACGCTGAAGAGCTCGACACCCTCAAGGGTTGAGGCGCATAACAAAGGTTCTGAAGAATGAGTCAAACCCTTAATGCATCAATGCTGCTGGCAGTGCCCCTGGCACCGCTGGTCGGCTCAGCCTTGGCGGGGATCTGGGGCACCGCTTTTGGCGGCAACAAGATCGGCCGTACCGGCAGCAGTTCGCTGACGATTCTCGGCGTGCTGCTGTCGTTCCTGCTGTCCGCTTTCGTGTTCAAGCAGGTCGTCTTCGAAGGCGCCACGTTCAACCAGACCATCTACACCTGGATGCAGGTGGGTGGTCTGAAGATGGAAGTCGGCTTCCTGATCGACAGCATCACCGCGATGATGATGTGCGTCGTGACCTTCGTGTCGCTGATGGTCCACATCTACACCATGGGCTACATGGCGGAAGACGACGGCTACGACCGCTTCTTCTCGTACATCTCGCTGTTCACCTTCTCCATGCTGATGCTGGTGATGGCCAACAACCTGCTGCAGCTGTTCTTCGGCTGGGAAGCGGTGGGTCTGGTGTCGTATCTGCTGATCGGTTTCTACTACAAGAAGGAATCCGCGATCTTCGCCAACATGAAGGCCTTTCTGGTCAACCGTGTGGGTGACTTCGGCTTCATCCTGGGCATCGGCCTGATCGCTGCCTACACCGGCACGCTGAACTACTCGGAAATCTTCGCCAAGCTGCCCGAGCTGCAGAACACAGTGCTGCCCGGCACCGGCTGGCTGCTGGTGACCGTGACCGCCATCTGCCTGTTCGTGGGCGCGATGGGCAAGTCGGCCCAGTTCCCGCTGCACGCATGGCTGCCCGACTCGATGGAAGGTCCCACCCCCATCTCCGCGCTGATCCACGCCGCCACCATGGTGACGGCCGGCATCTTCATGGTCTCGCGCATGTCGCCTCTCTACGAGATGTCGGACGTGGCGCTCAACCTGATCGTCGTGATCGGCTCCATCACGGCGCTGTTCATGGGTATCCTGGGCATCATCCAGAACGACATCAAGCGCGTGATCGCGTACTCCACGCTCTCGCAGCTGGGCTACATGACCATCGCTCTGGGCGTGTCGGCCTACTCGGTTTCCGTGTTCCACCTGATGACGCACGCGTTCTTCAAGGCACTGCTGTTCCTTGGCGCCGGTTCCGTCATCATGGGCATGCACCACAACCAGGACATCCGTTGGATGGGCGGCGTGCGCAAGTACATGCCGATCACCTGGTTCACGTTCCTGCTGGGCAATCTCGCGCTGATCGGCACGCCGTTCTTCTCGGGCTTCTACTCGAAGGACGCGATCATCGAAGCGGTGCACGCTTCGAACCTGCCTGCCACCGGCTTCGCCAACTTCGCGGTGCTGGCCGGCGTGTTCATCACGGCGTTCTACTCGTTCCGTCTGTACTTCATCGTCTTCCACGGCAAGGAACGCTACGACCAGAACCCCGATGCGCACCATGACGACCATCACGCGCATGACGACCACCACGGCCATGGCCACGATGCCAAGCCGCATGAGTCGCCACTCGTGGTGACCGGTCCGCTGATGCTGCTGGCCATTCCTTCGGTGGTGATCGGCGCGATCGCGCTGGCCCCGATGGTGCTGGGTGACTTCTTCAAGGGCGTGATCTTCGTCGATGAAAGCAAGCATCCCGCGATGGCCACCTTGCGCCACGAGATCCACGACTGGCTCTCCATGGCTCTGCACGGCTTCACCGCGGCGCCGTTCTGGCTGGCGCTGGCCGGTGTGGTGACGGCCTACCTGTTCTACATGGTCTGGCCCGCAATCCCCGCGAAGATCATGTCGATTTCCAAGAGCATCGGTCTGTACCAGGTTCTGGAAGGCAAGTACGGCGTGGACTGGGTCTATGAAAACATCTTCGCCCGTGGCGCTCGCGCATTCGGCACGTTGTTCTGGAAGGTCGGCGATCAGGCGATCATCGATGGCGCCATCGTCAACGGTTCCTGGAAGCTGATGGCCAAGCTCGGTCAGCTGGCACGTCGCTGGCAGACGGGTTATCTCTATCACTACGCGTTGGTCATGATCCTGGGTGTGTTCGCGCTCATGACGTACTTCGTGTGGCTCAACAAGTAGTAGGAGAAATATAAAAATGGGTTTGTTGAGTCTTGCAATCTGGGCACCGATCGCCTTTGGCGTTCTGCTGCTCTTCTTCGGGCGTGATTCCCAGGCACCGATGGTGCGCTGGATCGCGCTGATCGGTGCACTGGTCGGGCTGGCGGTCACGCTGCCCATGTTCTCCGGTTTCGACAACACGACCGCTGCCGCGCAGTTCGTCGAAAAAGCCATGTGGATCGAGCGCTTCAATGTGCACTACCACCTCGGCGTGGACGGCCTGAGCTTCTGGTTCGTTCCGCTGACCGCCTTCATCACCGTCATCGTGGTGATCGCATCGTGGGAGAACATCACCGAGCGCGTGAACCAGTACTTCGCTTCGTTCCTGATCCTCTCGGGCATCATGATCGGCGTGTTCACGGCGCTGGACGGCATTCTGTTCTACGTGTTCTTCGAAGCCACGCTGATCCCGATGTACCTGATCATCGGCATCTGGGGCGGTCCGAACCGCATCTACGCCGCGTTCAAGTTCTTCCTGTACACGCTGTTCGGCTCGCTGTTGATGCTGATCGCGCTGATCTACCTGTACAACGCCTCGGGCGGCAGCTTCGACATCGCGACATGGCATCAACTGCCGCTGTCGGGCAAGGCCCAGACGCTGCTGTTCTTTGCGTTCTTCGCCGCCTTCGCGGTGAAGGTGCCGATGTTCCCGGTGCACACTTGGCTGCCGGACGTGCACGTGGAAGCGCCTACCGGTGGCTCCGCCGTGCTGGCCGCGATCATGCTGAAGCTCGGTGCCTATGGCTTCCTGCGCTTCTCGCTGCCGATCGCTCCCGATGCTGCGCGTGAATGGGCCTGGCTCATGATCGCTCTGTCGCTGGTCGCCGTGATCTACGTCGGCGTGGTGGCGCTGGTCCAGCGCGACATGAAGAAGCTGGTGGCTTACTCGTCCGTCGCTCACATGGGCTTCGTGACGTTGGGCTTCTTCATGTTCAACAGCCTCGGCATCTCCGGCGGCATCGTGCAGATGATCGCCCACGGCTTCGTGTCCGGCGCGATGTTCCTGTGCATCGGCGTGCTGTATGACCGCGTTCACTCGCGTGAAATCTCGGCCTACGGCGGCGTGGTCAACACCATGCCCAAGTTCGCCGCCTTCGCGCTGCTGTTCGCCATGGCCAACTGCGGTCTGCCCGCGACCGCCGGTTTCGTGGGCGAATGGATGGTGATTCTGGGTGCCGTGCAGTACAACTTCTGGATCGGCCTCGGCGCCGCCACGGCGCTGATCTTCGGTGCCGCCTACACGCTGTGGATGTACAAGCGCGTGTATCTGGGCCCCATCGGCAACGACCATGTCGCCGAACTCAAGGACATCGGCTGCCGCGAGTTCCTCGTGCTGGCGATCCTCGCTGTCGCAGTGCTCTACATGGGTCTGTATCCGAAGCCATTCACCGATGTGATGGATGTTTCGGTTGCCGAGCTGATCAAGCATGTGGCGCAGTCGAAACTGAACTGACCAGACTGGATTGAGAGATAAGAAATGATTGACAACATCAGCTGGCTGGCAATTTATCCGGAGATCGTCCTCCTGGTCATGGCCTGCGTGATCGCGCTGGTCGACCTGGGCGTCAAGAGCAAGGGCCGCACTCCGACCTACATCCTCACGCTGCTCACGCTGCTCGTCGTGGCCGTGCTCGAAGCCATGTACGCCCGCAACGGCTCCACGTTCTACGGTTGGGGCAACATGGTCGTCTCCGACGCCATGGGCAGCTGGCTCAAGTGCTTCGCCGCCGTGGCGATGATGGTCACGATGGTCTACGGACGTCCTTACGCATCCGACCGCGACATGCTGCGCGGCGGCGAAATGTTCACGCTGTCGCTGCTCGCCCTGCTGGGCATGTTCGTGATGATCGGCGCCAACAATTTCCTGGTCATCTACCTCGGCCTCGAACTGCTGACTCTCGCCAGCTACGCGCTGGTGGCACTGCGCCGCGATCACTCGCAATCGGTCGAGGCCGCGATGAAGTATTTCGTGCTCGGCGCGATGGCTTCGGGCTTCCTGCTCTACGGTCTGTCGATGATCTACGGCGCCACCGGCTCGCTCGACATCGGCCAGGTGTTCCAGGCCATCAACGGCGGTCAGATCCGTCACCAGGTGCTGGTGTTCGGTACGGTGTTCGTGGTGGCGGGTCTGGGCTTCAAGCTCGGTGTCGTGCCTTTCCACATGTGGGTGCCCGACGTCTACCAAGGCGCGCCAACGTCGATCACGCTGATGATCGGCAGTGCGCCCAAGCTCGCGGCCTTCGGCATGACCATGCGTCTGCTGGTCGATGGCCTGCTGCCGCTCGCCTTTGACTGGCAACAGATGCTGATGGTGATGGCGGTCTGCTCGCTGCTCATCGGCAACTTGGCCGGTCTGCTGCAGACCAACATCAAGCGCATGCTGGCCTACTCGACCATCTCGCAGATGGGCTTCGTGCTCCTTGGCCTGATGTCCGGCGTCATCCACGGCAACGTGGACGCCAATGCCGTCGAGAACGCCTACAGCGCCGCCATGTTCTACGTGGTGACCTACGTGCTCACCACGCTGGCCGCCTTCGGCGTGATCCTGCTGTTGGCGCGTGACGGCTTCGAAAGCGAAGAGATCTCCGACCTCGCAGGCCTGAACCAACGCAGCCCGCTGTACGCAGGCGTGATGGCCATCTGCCTGTTCTCCATGGCCGGCATTCCTCCGCTGGTCGGCTTCTACGCCAAGCTCTCGGTGCTGCAGGCGCTGATTTCGTCGGGCGCCACCTCGCACATCGCGCTGGCCGTGTTCGCCGTGATCATGTCGCTGATCGGTGCGTTCTACTACCTGCGCGTCGTCAAGGTCATGTACTTCGACAAGCCGCTCACCGCCACCAGCGTGTCCGCGCCAATGGACGTGCGCACCGTGCTCACGCTCAACGCTGCGGCGCTGCTGGTGCTGGGCCTGCTGCCCGGTGGCCTGATGAGCCTGTGCGCTGACGCCATCGTGCGCGCGCTGGCAACCTGATCGACTGACGTCAACCAAGAGAAGGAAGAGGCCGCATGTCACAGACCGCCGCGATCTGGCTCGTGATTCTGGCGGCGTTCGCCGCCGCCAACTGGCCTTTCCTTTCTCAGCGCCTCATGCTCGTGGGGCCGCTTCCCAAGCCCAAGGGCGCCAACAAGCCCTTCGCCCTTCGACTGCTCGAACTGGTGGTGCTTTACTTCATCGTCGGCGTCGTGGCCATGCTGCTCGAGCGCCGCGTCGGTCAGAACTCCCCTCAAGGCTGGGAGTTCTACGCGATCACCGGCACCCTGTTTCTCACGCTCGCATTCCCGGGCTTCGTGTACCGCTATTTGATGCGCCGCCGCGGCTGACGCATTTGGCGCTACCATGCGCCTCCTGATGCCGTCTTTCGATCGCATGACGAAGCCGCGTCAGCTCACGCCTTTTCCTCGTTTTTGACAGCCGTAGAAGGATTGAACGTCCGCCATGAAGGTGCTTGATCTGCTTTGCGATGCCGACCACCGCTTTGAAGGCTGGTTCGCCTCCGAGGAAGACTTTCAGTCCCAGATGGAGCGCGCCCTCGTCCAATGCCCTATGTGCGGCAGCGGCGATATCCGCAAGGGCCTGAGCGCTCCACGCCTGAACCTGCGCGCGTCGTCCGCTGCGCCCACTTCGGCAAGACAAGGCAAAGCGAACGAAGAGGAGGCCGCGCAGGCACCTCGTCAGGACGTGAGCAACCGCCCCCAGACCTTGCCCGCCGAGCTGCAGTCCCAACTTCAGGACGCCTGGCTGCGCGCCGCCCGCCATGTGATCGCCAATACCGAAAACGTCGGCGAACGCTTTGCGCAAGAGGCCCGACGCATCCACTACGGCGACGCCCCCGAACGCGGCATCCGCGGTCAGGCCTCGGCCGAAGAGACGGCGGAACTGCTGGAAGAGGGCATCGACGTGATGCCCTTCGTGCTGCCGGAGTCGGCGAAGGAAACGCTGCAGTAGTTTCGCTCGTCAGCTTGGCCATTGGCTGTTCCGGGCTCGTCAATCCAGACGCATGCGCACCAGTCGACATCCCGGCGTTGGCGTATGAATCTCAAAGTCGAGACTGCGCGTCGCAGTGCGAGGAATATTCCAGACCCATTCGGCTGCGTTCGGAGGTTCGTCGGATTCAATGGCGCTCGCCAATGGAATCCCTGCTCCATTCAGACTCGCATAAAGAATTGCGCCCGTTGGAAGTTGCCAATGCATGACAAGGCGTGATGCTTGTGCGTTGAGTGATTGAAGTCGAAAGTGCAAACTGACTGTGGGTGCAAACATGAGGCTGCCCGCAGCGTCTGCGAGACACCAGCCGTCGCGCAGATGACGCTCTCCCTGGCCGCTTTCGCTGCAGTCGATGCGTGTTCCAAGTTCGTAGGTGCAGTGACGCTCGATCCAGCGACGTCGCAGGATCTGTGGGTGGTTTGCAGGTGTACTCGTTTGGCTGGGCAGTCCACGTACCGATCGCAGGTAACGGATGTAGTCGCCGCTACGTCGACCGTGCTTGAACCAGAACTCCACAGCGCGCGGAAACAAGCCAAATTTCGCTTGCAGCTTTTTAAAATGGAACTGAAAGAGTTCCTTGCGCGGATTGGATTCTGGGCGGTAGCTTGGACTGGCGTGGACAAGAATGCGCGCGCGCAGATACGGGTTGCAGCGAATCTGTTCCCCGAAGTACGCCTGCTCCGAACTCTCTTCATTCAAATAGGAGTTTGCGCGATTGCCCGAAGAGAAAATCAGGCAGGTGAGTTCCGGCACTGCAGTGATTTTCAGCTTGTGTTTCCATGCCTTGAACAGCCACGTCTGTGATGATTCGGCGATGCAGTCCGCCGCACGTGGAAGTGTACCGATACGCTCCAAACAGCGCCTCTTGACCAACCAAGCGGACATGGGCGCGAAGGTCTTCACGGGGCAGTATCTGCCGTTGTCGCCCATGCCCGCCAGACTGCTCGGGCAGCACCGCATGTCGCCATTGGGAGGCAACCCCATGTGTGCGCTGGCACCAAAGGCAATGTCCGCGCCAGCGGCGTCAATCCCATCAATCAGGAGTTCCAGATGATCGGGGAACCAGAGATCGTCCTGATTGAGAAATGCAACCAGCGGGGCGCTCGATCGTGCAAGCCCCACGTTGTTGGGGCCAGATTGTTCCCCCCAATTGCGCGCCAGTTGGATGACGCGGATGCGTTCATCGGCATCTGCAAAAATCTGGGCGGTTTCTGCCGTCCCGTGCGGGCAGGCATCCGACACCACAAGCAATTCCCAGTCCGTGATGGTCTGCTTCTGAATGGACTCGATGGCCCATTTCAGAAGGTGCGGACGCCCATAGGCTGCCATGATGATGGAGACGCGGGGCATGTTCGATTTGACCGACAAGCTCAAGCGCGGCGCTTGAATTGGTAGGGGATTTCCGGCGAGTCTGGTGGCAGTCGCCAGTGATCGGGATCCTCGTATGAATACGCAATGTCGACTGCGTTGATGACGATGGCTGGCGAATCGGAAACGGTTTGCACGCCATGCCAGATGCCCGGCGGAACAACGAGCAGGGTGGGGCGCTCGAGTGCAAGGCGATGCACCGTCAGCAGTCCTTGCGTCGGGGAGTGCTTGCGTGCGTCATACAGCACGACTTTCACGCGTCCATAGCCGCAGAACAACCGATCCGTGGCACGGCGATGTGCATGCCATGCCGAAACGCTGCCGGGAGACATGATCTTCTGGAAAATCTGCTCCACCGGCAGATCATCCAACTGCCAGTCCTTGCGATAGATTTCGGTGAGCGAGCCGTCATCGGTCAGTACATTGGTGATCTGTTTGGACTGCACTCCGTGGATCTGCACGCCACGCGCCAGACTCCAGTCGGCGTATGTTGTCTGCGAGTCCTTGCATCCGGAAAACAGCCACTCGTCAACATCTGCAGTGTCTCGCGGAGCAAGACTTGGATCGTTCATATGCGTTCCCTCTGATTGGTTCTATGGTGTAGCGAGGCGCGTCATTCGCGAAGCTGATGCGCGACTGTACACACTGCGTCGATCACCTGCTCTGTTTCTGACGAAGTCATGCCGGGAAACAACGGCAAGGCCAGTGCCTGCCTTGAATGGCGTTCGACGTTGGGTAATACTACTGAGCCAAAGCGTTGCAGATAGCTCGGTTGTTGATGAATGGGTGGATCGTAGTAGACGCGGGTGTCTATGCCGTGGCATGCAAGGGCTTCCTTTAGTGCATCACGTTGCGGACAGCGCAGGACAAAGTAATTCCAAGCGTGTCCTTCCCGTTTGCGTGGCAAGCTGATGTCGACCAAGCCAGACAGGCCTTGCAGGTATTGCGTGGCGATGGTGCGCCGCTCCTGCAACCATGATTCAAGCCGTGCCATTCCTTCAATCAGCATCAATGCCTGCATCTCGTCCATGCGGCTGTTGAATCCCACCTCGGTGTGGCGCGCTCCCGCTCGGCCATGGTTGCGCAGCGCGCGTGCCCGTTCCATGAGATCTGATCGTGCGCTGATCAGCGCTCCCGCGTCGCCCGCAGCACCCAAGGTTTTGGTGGGGTAGAAGCTTGCTGTACTGACATCGCCCATTGTGCCCGCCTGCAGCAAATGCCCGTTTGCATCACGCGTTTGAGCACCCAGCGCCTGCGCAATGTCTTCGACGAGTGCCAGACCGCGTGACTGGCAAAGCCGCATGATGGCGGGCGTGGCGCTCGTGTCACCGAACAACGGCACGGCGATTACGCCACGTGTGCGTGGTGTGATGCGTTGTGCGATCTGGTCTGCATTGCAGAGAAAATCATCGTCGAGCGAATCGACCAGTACAGGCGTTGCCCCGGCACGGACGATGGCTTCGTAGCACGCAATGAACGTGCTTGCGGGCACGATGATTTCGTCGCCTGCTTTCAAGTCGAGAAGTTGCAGCGCGAGCACCAGGGCATCAGTGCCCGAATTGACGGCGACGGTCTGCATGCCGTTGGAAAGATGGCTCGCAAGTGCCAGCTCGAACCGTTGCACCTGCGGCCCCAGAATGTAGTGACCGCTCCGCAGAAGCTCGGTCATTCGACCTCCCATGAGCTCAGCCAGTTCCGGGGTCTGCCAAGGACTGCGAAAGAATGGGACGCTCATGACCACGACTCGATGGCGATGGCCCGGCGCGCAGCGATGGCACCTTCGGCCGCCGTCGCGATGGGCCGCTGCGAGGGCGTACCGAGAAGCCGCTCATGGAACGCCGTGTATTGGAGTGTCAGCGCGTCAAGGCCTGGTGGAGTGATGCCAGCTGATCTCAAACAGAGCTCATTGTGGTTTTCAAAATCCTGCCAATTCAGACGTGCATCCGAGCTCGGAGCGCCATGGCTTGCGCTCAGATGGAGTTGGGTGCCGCAGAACAGCACGCGTGCATTCACTGCGTGGCTTCGTTTCTCCACATCGATGATTTCGAAGGTTTCCTCGGCCGGCCGGGCGAATAGAAAGGAGGCGGTATCGAGATCATGGACCATCAGATCTAGCACGATGGAGCCGCTTTTCAATCCAAGGCTCGAGCAACGAGTGAAGGCGATGCTCTGCGGAGTCTCGCTCCACGGTGGGGCTCCGAGAAGGCGGTTGAAGCGCTCGATATGTCCCGTGCAAAGTTTGCGTTGAGTTGCGCATTCGACATCCAGCAGCGCGTCGATGTCTCGTTCGGTGCTCGCCAACGGCTTTTCCACGAGTACGTCGATACCCATGCGCATCAGCGTGATCGCGCTCTCCGCATGGGTATCGTAGGGAGTCACCACGGCGGCAGCCTCCACTCCGTGCGGTAAATCCTGCAGACGTGCGACGGCCATGAAACCAGCCATCTGTGCGGCCTGCCTTGCATGGGGTTGAGGATCGACGACGCACACCACCTCGAATCCGGGATGCGTGCGAGCCCTCATCGCGTGCACGCGGCCAAAGCGGCCGTAGCCGATGATGGCGATGCGAATCTTGTGCAGCATGTCGTGCGTCATCTCAGGCCTTGTTGATCATGTTCTGCACCAACCGCCGAAGGTGTTCTGCGCGGATCACGTCTCGGTAGACGCCTGCCTGATATCGCTCCTCGGCAATGCGCTCGAATTCGGGCATGGTGGGAGGCAATTCATTGGATTCATACGCTGTGCGTGCGGCTGGGTAGAGACACTCCCGCGCGAACGATGTCTCCCCGAATGCGTCGATCATAGTCTGCAGTTCGTACTCCAGTGTTTTGCTGGTGCCGCTGGCATATTGACGCATGGTGCCGAGCTTGTGCGCCAGCTCGGCATCCGTCAGCGTGACCTCCACTTCCACATCATGTTGTCTGGCAGGGTCGCAGGAGTGGCTGATGAGCGGAAACTCCAGACCGCGAATGGGGTGGCCTGATTGCCGCAAGGCGTCTGCAAGACAGTTGGCCATCACTCGACAAAGATCGTGACTGGGGTTGTAGCCCTCGGCTTGGTCTGCGACCACAGTGTCGAAGTGTCCCTGCATGCCGATGCCGATCAACGTCTGGAGCCATGCCTGAAACGGCGATGCTGCCGTACCAAGCAAGGCGTTGTAGATGGTGGAGTCCGGCACGGATGCGAGCCAGTCTTCGCGAATCCGCACGCCGATGGATTCCAGCAGTTGACGGGAATGTTCCAGGCGTGGTTGTCCGATGGAGCCGTCTCCGTTGGTCAGCACGATCACATGCGGGCGGGTTTTGCAAACCCATTGAAAAATGCGCAATTCGTGCCCAGGATGCGCGATGAGCAGAAGAGGTTTCATGTTGATGACCCGGACGCAGCGGAGAGCGTGTTCAAAAAAATGTGAGGCTCATTGAATGCCCAACCTTGCTGCAAGCCAGCGTAGTGGGGCGGTCACCCGCCAGCTCTTGCTGGCAAGCAGTGCCTGGATGTGGCGCTCGCGTTCATACAACTGATTGATTGCGTTCGTCAGCTCGCGTGAACCGGCTTCGCGCAGCGCCTGGATACTCGCTTCATGGACTCGCTCCAGCAGGACCATCTGTTCCTGCCTCTGCCGGATGATGGTGTCGCGAGATTCGATACGTTCCCTCGCCATTCCCGTCTGTGCAGCCAGATACGCTGCGCCAAATGGCAGCAGGTTGTCCATGCAGTGACGGGTGAATTCGCGGATTTCAATTTCAGGAGAAACTGGAGCGAGAGATGACTCTTGCTGCAGGATGCGCCACGCGACGTGTTCAAGCTTTGAGGCAGTGGCATCGAGCGACAGGTGGGTGCGAACGTGCTCGCTGACCATTTGAGCATCGGTGGCGTCATATTCACTTATGGCTGCTGAAACATGGGTTTCGGACACCTCGCATCGAAGAAGCCTGCGACCGAAATTCCAGGCCTGCCATGCCTTTACATGGCTGCTTTTCACCATGCCGGCCAATCCCATGTTCTGGTTGAACAGGATGACGGCGCAACCTACGGCCATCGCTTCCATGGCGCAACGGGCCTTGGCAAACACGAGGTCGTATTGAGAAAGAATGTCTTCGGGCGCGCAGGCCTGTTGGCCTACTCCTGCTCCGATCACGTCCAGCGAAATGTCGCTGGCCAGACAGGCCGCACGAATCGCGCGGGTGTCCTGATGCTCGGTTGAATCGTTGCTGAAGATGGCTGCGCGCAGCGGCTTGTCGGGCAATGGTGCGCGTGGCTTGAAGCGTGTGAGATCCACGCCGTTTGATATGAGCTCTATCGATGATCGGGGGATGCCGTGTTCCAGATAGAGACGCTCAGCGCAGTTTTCGTCCACGGCGACATGTTGACGGATCCGGCTGAAGAGTGGCGGACGTCCGTGAGACGCGGTGCGGTCATGGCAGACGAACATGGCCGGCACGCCGAGAAACAGGGCGAGACATGCCACGGTCTCATCGCGCGTGTTGCCGATGATGATGTCCGGCACCTCGGCAATCTGCGTCAGATCGGAGACGCAGGCAATGCAGACGGTGCGCAATTCGTCAACCATGTCACCCATGATGGGCGAGAAGACAATGATGCTGTGACCACGCTGGTTCAGTGCCAGCGCGATGTCGCGCACAAACAGTTCGGCGCCAGTCCGGTACTGCATGCAACACATCGCTATGAGTATTCTCATGGTTGATCAACGGCCATGCACGGGTGGCCAGGGTGCGTGGTAGAAAGTCTGTGGGCGACGGGGTTTCCGGAACTCACAGCGTCTTGACATTTGCTTGCAAGATTAGCACTCCACGAGACCCAATGGTGGACCGTTTCGCATCACTGTAAAAAACATTTTTCAGCCGTTCGCGTGATAGTAGGCAAGACACTCATCCACTTTGCCTCGATGAGCGATTTGTCCGTGGCTGAGCACCAACGCGTGCGAGCAGAACGACTTGAGTAGTTGCTCGTTGTGACTTGCGACCACCAGAATGCTCACGCGCGACATGAGATCGTGCAGACGCTTCTGCGCGCGTTCCTGAAACTTGGCGTCTCCCGCGCCGACGACCTCGTCCATCAGCAGAATGTCCGGTGTGACCGTGGTGGCCACCGCAAATGCAAGCTTGAGCAGCATGCCGGCGGAGTAGGTGCGAACGGGCATGTGCAGTCGATCTGTCAGTTCTGTGAATGCACCGATTTCGTCAATCAGATTGCATGCCTCGCGTTTGGACAGGCCCATCACGATGCCGCGCGTAATGATGAAATCCATTCCTGATGCTTCAGCGTCTATCCCCAACATGATGTCGGTGAGTGCGGATACGCTGCCGTGCTGCCGGATGTGTCCCCGCACGGGTTCGTAGACGCCTGAGAGCACGCGCAGCAAGGTGGATTTGCCTGCGCCGTTGTGTCCGATCAGACCAATGCGATCACCCGATCGGAGTTCAAGGTTGATGTCATGCAACGCATGGACGGTTCGAATCGGCGCTGGCGTGGAAGACCTGCTGCGTGGCATGCCGGTGAAGCGCACCAGGGTGTTGATGAGTCCGATGCTTTGAGCGTCGAAGACCGGAAAGCTGATGTCGACATGGCTGAGCTGAATGAAGGGCTTCATGGCAGGTACTTCGTTCACAGCCAGTAGTTGATGCGACGGCGCGCCGCAAGATAGATCACCGTGCAAAGCACGAGCAAGAGACCGAAAGCCACACCTGTAGTGAGCCACGCGGTATCGGACGGCATCTTTCCAAGCAAGGGAGCGCGCATGAGTTCAAGCCACGCGGCAAGCGGATTGAGCACGGTGACCAAGTGTGCGCGGGAAGCGCTCAATTGGCTTGACTGCCACATCACCGGCGTCATGAAGAACGCGATCTGAAGGATGCTGCCCACCACCATGGGAACGTCGCGGAATCGCGTGGCGATGGCGGCCAGAATGGCGAGCACCAAGGTGGCGCAGACGGTACTTGCGGCCAGTCCTGCGAGCCAGACATGCCACAGCGCGCCACCGAGCAGATCACCAAACCACAGTACCACGAGAATCAGCGGAATTTGGTGCGCCAGCAGCAGGTTGCGCCACACCACCCGGAAGACGAAGGTGAACTTGGGGTAGGACGCCTGCTTCAGAAACGGGGCAGCATCGATGTAGGTTCTGCAGCCGTCGTTGAATGTCGACGTCAGAAATCCAAAGAAGATGTTTCCAAGACAGAAGTAGGGTATGTAGGTCTTCGTGTCCTGATTGAACAACTGTGCCCCAATCCAGCCGAAGGCTGCCGTGAAGATCGCCATGTTGATGGCGATCCATGCCGGACCGAGAAACGAGCGTCGATACTGCCGCAGCAGATCCTGCCAGCCCAGATGCATCCACAGCGGCCACTGACGCAGCGAAAGCGCGATGTCCTGCAGCAGCAGTTGCCATTGCGAGGCTTTACCCAGAGAGGGGCGTTCACGTTCGATCTGGGGATTGGGGTTCATGCGGTGATCTGCCAAACGTTGCCGATCACAGAAAGAGAATCTTTGGTGCATGGCGGCGCGATTGCGCGCGATTTTACGGGCCAGTTGCGCCATCCGTGCATACAAGTTCTCTTTCAGCCAGCGTGTCGTGATTGAACTTTTTGCTTCACTTCAACCACTTGCCCGCAGCCGACTTCAATCCACCCCGATTGTCGATCTGCTCCCATGTGAAGCGCAGCACGCGGGCGTAGTCCGCATCGTCGGCGGGAAACATGAAGCCCAATGTGTTCACCGGGGTGAGTGGGTTTTCCAGAAATGCGGCGTGCAGGCGGGGCTCAACACGCGCGTAATGCAGCGCTTCGTAGGTTTCGGTGATCATCACGTCGCCCTTGCCCTCGGCGATCAGCGCGGGAATCTCTGCGTTCTTGTCATGCGTGCTGACCTGAGCGGACGTGAGATTCTGCAGCACATAGGCCTCGTTCGTGCCGCCCGGATTCTTGATCACGCGGACGCCGGACTGATTGAGGCTTTCGGGCGTCTGGAACTTGTCCTTGTCCGCCTTGCGGACCAGCGCCACCTTGCCGAAGGGCGCGTATCCGGGGAGCATGTCGGCCTGCGACAGGCGCGCCACGTTGCGGGTGATTCCGCCCACGGCCACGTCGTATTTGTTGGCCTTGAGGTCGGGCATCAGATTGGGCCAGGTGGTCGGCACCCACTCAATCTTCACGCCCATCTCCTTGGCCATGGCTTCGATCACGTCGACGTCATGGCCGCTGTAGCCGCCATCGGCCTTGATGGCAAAGGGACGGTAGTCGCCGGGCGTGCCCACGCGCAGCGTCTTGGTCTGCATGATTTGATCAAGGCGTTGGCCGGCATGACATAGCGGCGCGGCCATGGCAGCCGTGGCCGCGACGGCGATCAGGGAGGTGTGGAAAAACCGGCGGTTGATGATGGTGGTGGTGCGCATGTTGACGTTGTCTCCTGAAGGGTGGGGCCGGCCCGGTGCCAGCGAAAAACCATGCCGAGTATTACACTGGGTGGCTTCATTTCCTTCAATATGCAAAGGCAGGGACCGCCATGGATGCTCTCCTGTTCATACCGGTCTCCATCGCCATCTCCCTCACCCCCGGTCCCAACAATTTCTGCGGGCTCAACAACGGCATTCGGGCGGGCGTCGTTCCGGCGCTGTTGGCCACCACGGGGCGGGTCGCTGCGTTCGCGATTTTTCTGACGGTCTCGGCGATTGGACTGGGCGCGATGCTGCTCGCGTCTGAGTCGGCCTTCCTGACCGTGAAATGGATCGGTGCGGCCTACCTGTTCTGGATCGGATGGAAAGCCTGGCGCAGCCGCGACTTTGGTGGGGCGGCGATGATCGAGAGCGGTGACGGCACTGCGGTGGTCGCCGAGCCTCGGCACTATTCGGTCAAGACGCTCGCGATGCAGGAGTTCCTGCTCGGCATCACCAATCCCAAGGCCATCATCCTCTTCGCCGCGATCTTCCCGCAGTTCATCGACCCCTCCAAGCCAGCGGCCATGCAGTTTCTGGTGCTCGGATCGATCTACCTGATGGCCGAATATGTGTCGACCCTGGTCTACGCCTCCTGTGGTCGTCAGATCAGGCGCTGGATCCGCACACCCAAGGGTGTCGTGCGTCTCAACAAGGCCACCGGCGGCTTCTTCATGGGCGCAGGCGGCCTGCTGCTCGCTGCGCAGCGCTAGCACGAGGCACGAGCGAAGCGAAGTGCCGAAAGCACCTCTCTCCAACTGACTTCCGGCGGTTGTCCGAGCGGAGCGCAAAGCGCGCAGTCGAGTTCCGCCGGAGGTATTGACAGCGCGTTTTGGGTTACTTTTTGCGCGCAAGCAAAAAGTTACTCCGCCGCCGGGCGGAACTCCCGGCCTCCGCCCTCAATGACCGAGCAGGCGCAAAAAACAGCACCCCAAACGAAGAAACCGCCCAGAAGGCGGTTCCCACACAGCACAGAAAAGATCAGAGGAAAAAGATCAGATCACGCCCTGTGCCATCATGGCATCCGCCACCTTCACGAAGCCAGCGATGTTCGCGCCATCGATGTAGCTCACGGTGCCATCAGCACGCTTGCCATGCTTCAGGCAGGCGGCGTGGATGTTCTGCATGATCTGCAGCAGACGTGCATCCACTTCTTCACGTGGCCAGGACAGGCGCATCGCGTTCTGGCTCATTTCCAGACCGGAAGTGGCCACGCCACCGGCGTTGGAGGCCTTGCCCGGTGCGTACAGCACGCCGGCGGCTTCGAATGCCTTGGCAGCCTCGATGGTCGAGGGCATGTTCGCGCCTTCGGCCACGCAGATCACACCGTTTTCGATCAGCAGCTTGGCATCGTTTTCGTCCAGTTCGTTCTGGGTTGCGCATGGCAGAGCCACGTCGACCTTCACGTGCCATGGGCGCACACCGGCTTCGAACTTGGCACCGACCTTGGCGGCGTAATCGTTCACGCGGCCGTAGTGGTGGTTCTTCACGTCCATGAGGATGGCCAGCTTTTCGGCGGTGAAGCCGTCTTCGTCGATCACGGTGCCGGAGGAGTCGGACACGGTCACGACCTTGGCGCCCAGTTCCATGGCCTTCTCGACCGCGTATTGCGCCACGTTGCCCGAGCCGGACACGGAAACGCGCAGGCCGTCAAAACTCTTGCCCTTGGTCTTGAGCATTTCGTCAGCGAAATACACCGTGCCGTAGCCCGTGGCTTCGGGACGGATCAGCGAGCCGCCGAAGGTCAGGCCCTTGCCGGTGAACACCGATGCGGCGTTGTTCGCCAGCTTCTTGTACATGCCGGCCATGAAGCCGACTTCGCGGCCACCCACGCCGATGTCGCCTGCGGGCACATCGGTGTCGGGACCGACGTGGCGGAACAGTTCCATCACGAAGGCCTGGCAGAAGCGCATGACTTCAGCGGGGCTCTTGCCCTTGGGGTCGAAATCGGAGCCACCCTTGCCACCGCCCATTGGCAGTGTGGTGAGCGCGTTCTTGAAGGTTTGCTCGAACGCCAGGAACTTCAGCACCGACAGGTTCACCGAGGGGTGGAAGCGCAGGCCGCCCTTGTAGGGGCCGATCGACATGCTGTGCTGGATGCGGAAGCCGCGGTTGACCTGCACGTTGCCTTGATCGTCGGTCCAGGACACACGGAACATCACCACGCGCTCGGGCTCGACCAGGCGCTCGAGCAGGCCTTGCTCTGCATAGCGCGGGTTCTTTTCGATGAAGGGCCACAGGCTCTCCATCACTTCCGTGACGGCTTGCAGGAATTCCGGTTGACCGGGATTGCGTTGGGCGACTTGTTCGAGGAATTGCCCGAGCGATGCGTGCTTCATAAAGCGGAACCTTCTATCTTGGTGACAACGTGTTTCTGGAGTGAATCCGACATTATGTCAAAAAGACATGGTGTCATGCACCAAATTGGTAAGTTTGCATCTGCAAAAGTCGGGTTTTGTGCACTGCACATCAAGGAAGTCCTTGTTTTTGCACACTTTTGGTGAGCTCGAGGCTCCGTTCCGGCGTTTGGGGATGACCTCACGTTCAGCGTGATAATCTAGGTGTTAACCCTTATCTATTGGAGCGTGAACCAAGTGGCCAGCGTTCTATCCAAGGGGGAATCCGAGGCGAGCAGGGTGACACCTGCCTGTCATCGCAGGGGCCGACAGTGGCGCTCCGCGCCCCGTGTTCTGGAATGGGGGCGGAGATTCAATCAGGAATGGAAAAGAAGATGGAAAGGGGCCATCCGATGAAGACCATGAGCAGAGCCTGTGCATTGAGCGCAACGGCGGCTGCGGCCACGGTGTTGCTGGTGGGCAATGTGGCAGCGGCGGACGATGCGGTGCTGACTCGAAAGCGGTCGACCCTCGCCATCGAGCATGTGGCCGCGAGCCTGCATCAGCCCGCGCAGTTGGGGACTGACTTCATCCACCAGCGCGCCACGCAATGGGGCTGGCGCTCCGGCGCGACGGAGCAGGCATCGGGAGACGACGGAGTCGACTGATGTCCGTCGGTGCGCGTGTGACGATCAGCGTCCGCGCAGGAACAGACCGTCCAGTTCCTTCATCGTGAGCTGACGCCAGGTGGGGCGACCGTGGTTGCACTGGTCCGAGCGGTCGGTCACCTCCATCTGCCTGAGCAGCGCGTTCATTTCGTCGAGCGTGAGCTTGCGATTGGCACGCACGGCGCCGTGACAGGCCATGGTCGCCAGAATTTCATTGCGTGCGCGTTGCACGACGGTGCTTGCGTCGTGCTGTGCCAGTTCGGCGAGCACGCTGCGCGCGAGCTCCACCGGATCACCTTGGGCGAGGGCGGTGGGCACGGCGCGCACGGCCAGCGTGCGCGGAGAGAACGGCGAAATTTCCATGCCGAGCAGCGCCAGCGTGTCCGTGTTCGACTCGGCCGCCGCGACCTCGTGCGGCGTGGCCGCGAAGGTCGCCGGAATCAGCAGCGGCTGGCTGGCGATGCGCGCGTTCTCGTCGATCACCTGAGTTTTGAGGCGCTCGTAGACGATGCGCTCGTGCGCCGCATGCATGTCCACGATGATCATGCCCTGCGCGTTTTCGGCGAGGATGTACACGCCGTGGATCTGCGCCACGGCACGTCCCAGCGGCCAGGGCGCGGCCTCGGATTCCGTGGCGGGTGCCTGGGCGGTGGCGGCTTGCCATTGAACGGCCGGTGCCTGCGGTGCGGACGCGGCGAAGGAAGAAGGCTGGGCATTGCCTTCCAGACCGGGCGCAGCCGTTTTGGGCGCGCCCCAAAGCGCCTGCAGGTCCTCGACCTTGTGGCCCACGCGCTCTTCGAACGGCATGGTGGACTGGGCCTTCCAGTTCGGGGTAGGAGCCCAGGGGGAGGGCGCTGCGGGTGTCGTGAAGGATGTCGGCGCGGCGCTGTCGGCGGAGGGCGCGGCTTGCCCGGCTTCGTTGGCCGCCGCAGCTGCGGCGAGGGCCTGGGCGCGCGGCACGGCGAGGGCGTTTTCCACGGCGTGGCGAACGGCCTGGTGCACCTCGCGGCTGTCGCGAAAGCGCACTTCGATCTTGGTGGGGTGCACGTTCACGTCGACGCGCAGCGGATCGATCTCGATGAACAGCGCGTAGACCGGCTGCTTCTGGCCGTGCAGTACGTCCTCGTAAGCGCTGCGGGCCGCGTGGGTGAGCACCTTGTCGCGCACGAAGCGGCCGTTGACGTAGCAGAACTGCTGATCGGCCCGCGAACGCGCCGCGTCGGGCACGCCCGCGCGGCCGGTGACGGTGACGTTGCCGTGCTGGAGCTGCACGGCAACGGATTCTTCGATGAAATCGGAGCCCAGCACGTCGCTCAGGCGGCGCGCGAGGCCCTGCTGCAGCTTGTCGCCGTCGCCGACGTCGGCCACGTCCATGGTGGCGCGCCATTGCTCGACCAGCTTGCCCTCGTGCCAGATCGCGAAGCCCACATCGGGCCGGGCGAGAGCGTGGCGGCGCACGGCTTCCACGCAGTGCGCGAGCTCGGTCGCGTCGGTCTTCAGGAACTTGCGGCGTGCGGGCGTTGAGAAGAACAGCTCCTTGACCTCCACCGTCGTGCCCCGGCTGCGTGCCGCCGGGCGCAGCTCACCACTGCGCGCGTCGAGCAGAAAGCCGCTCTGCTGGTCCTGCGTGCGGGACAGCAGGGCGGTTTCGGACACCGAGGCGATCGCGGCCAGCGCCTCGCCGCGAAAGCCCATCGTGTTGACGGCCTCGAGGTCGTGCAGATTGGTGATCTTGCTGGTCGCGTGGCGACGCAGCGCCACCGGCAGCTCCTCGGGCGGAATGCCGATGCCGTCGTCCTCCACCGAAATCAGGCGCACACCACCCGCCAGCAGGCGCACGGTGATCTGCGAGGCGCCCGCATCGAGCGCGTTGTCCACCAGCTCGCGCACGGCGGAGGCGGGGCGCTCGACCACCTCTCCGGCCGCGATCTGGCTGATCAGTTCATCGGGCAGATCGCGGATCGGGCGGCGGTGGGAGGCTTGTGCGGATGTTGCGGCGGGGGAGGGGGTGTTGGCTTCGTTCACCGGGTCATTCTAGTGGCGCGAAAAAGAGCCTGCCCGAGGGCTCTTTTGCCGCTCATCGCCTTTTCATCTGGGCGGATGGACAGGCGCTGAACGGGTCGTTCAGCTCGGTCTTGGCGATCTCCCCAGCTTCGGCGGGGCTCATCGTTTCGAGGCGCAGCTGCTTGAGATAGGCGATCTTCTCGACATTGAGCATCGAGTCCTGCGAGGTGCGCAGCGTGATCTGCATGTCGGGCTCCATCGTCTGGATGTCGATCTTGCCGATGTCGGCCAGCAGCGTGATCTGCGGGAAGAAGCCGCCCTTGTATTCGAAGTCTGACTCGTAGCGTTTGCTGAATCGGTTGCGGCTTTCACAGGCGTCACGAGGCAGCAGGATCGCCGTCATATGATCGAGTCTGCCGGGCACGATGTCTTTTTGAAGGTCGGCGACGATCTGGGCATCGACCTGATCGCCCAGATGCTCGCGCTGGGATGGCTCATACCCCACCTTCAGCGCATAGGTGCGTACCGTGAGCGACGGGGTGTTGGCGGAGCTGGCCATTCGCAGTCGCACGCTGGGCCAGGAGAGCTCCGAGACCGAAGCGGGCAGGGTCAGGCTCACCGGGTGGTGGGTTGCGGGCGGGGTATTGTCCTTGGCGGTGGGCTGCGGAGTTCCGGCGGGCGTTTCTTTGAGGCGCACGAACACCGTATCGCCTTCGCGCACCAGTTGCAGGGGCTGGTCGTTCGCCCCCCGGGAATCGGTTTGCAGGCGCAGGTCACCATTCCATCCGGCCAGCACCACCGTCTCGCGTGGGTATCTCCATCGGTGGTGGGATGGAACGTCATAGACGACGCGCTTCACGCCGTGCAATTCGGAGGCGGGTTTGCTGATCAGCGCCCTCGACTCGACGGTCGGTGTGCCCATCTGCGCAATCCAGATGCCGGCCCAGCCAGAGAGCACGGCCGCGCCAAAGATGATCGAGGCATAGCGCGGCTTCATGCGAGGTCCCTTTCACCCAAGGCCAGGTAAGCCGAGCCCCAGACGAGCAGCGGAGCGCAGACCCACAGCAGCAGATTGGCGAGCACGGCGGACACGCTGAAGGGGAAGGCTCCATCGCCTTCCAGCCAACTGGTGAGCACGCGCGGATCGCCGCCCATGCGGGCGCCGCCGCTCAGCAGCATCACGCTGAAGAGGCCCACGAAGAACGCGAGCGCCAGGCTCTTGAACACCGCCGCGCGGCGAAAGCGCACGAGCGCGAACGCGGCGGAGCCACAGATGACCGTGTACCACCACTGCAGCAGCAACAGCTTCCCGCGTTCTGCCAAGGCGTTGTCACCCATCGAGAGATAGGGAATGAACACGTGGAATCCGACCTGCGATGCGGCAGGCAGTGGCGAGGGGGAGGCCGCCGCGCGTGCGTGGCGGGCCGACTCCATGATCGCTGCGATGCCGTTGAGCGGCACGGTGGCCAGCAAGTAGACAAGCGTGTAGGCCAGCGGAAAAAGCACCAGCAGCAACAGCGCCGTGTGCAACCATTTCTCAAAGATGGATGCGGGACGCATCAGTATCAGAAGGCTGGACTCCTGCCTTTGCATCGGGGCGAAAAACACAAAACAGAAGGCGATGCCGAAGATGTACAGAAAGCTGGCGTGCCAACCCATCTGCGCGTCCATGTCCATGGGCTTGGGGTCGTTGATCGTGAACTGAATCCATCCGAGCACGATCACCTGCACGACCAGCGCCACCAGCAGCACGCTGCCGTAGCTTCTCCAGCGTTCCGCCAGATCGACGCGCACGAGTGCCGAAAAGCGGGAGCGGCGGAAGGTTGAACCGGACGCGGCGGAGAGTGTGCTTGTCGACGTCATGGTGCCTGCTCCTGCACTGCGGCCAGCACGCGCTGCGGATCGAGGCTCAGCGCCTTGTAGATCAGCTCGAGCTGCACGGGTGTGGCGGGTGATCCCGGAGGCAGCGCATCGCGGCGCGCGACCCAGGCGACCTGTGCGCCGAGCGGCTCGGAGTAGAGCAGCGCCGTCGCATCGGGCAGTTCGGCTGCGGAGGCCGCCACGCCCATCGCAAGATGTTCGGCGAGGCGCGGCATGTCGGATGACAGGCGCAGAATGCCGCCGTCGATGAACCAGATGTGCCGGATGATGCTCTCCAGATCATGGGCCTGATGGGTGCTGATCAGCACGATGCGCGAGGCGTGTTCGGGCCGCTGCATCAGGCGCTTGAACTGCATGCGGCTTTCGATGTCGAGGCCGTTGGTCGGCTCGTCCATCAGCAGGATGGGCGTGCAGGTGGCCAGCGCGAAGGCGATCGTCGCCTTCTTCTTCTGGCCAAGGCTCATCTGCGAGAAGCGATGCCCGGGCGGCACCTGAAGCTCGGCGAGATATTCGCGGAACAGCGCTGCGTTGAACTGCGGGTAGAACACGCCGTGGTTGCGCACCAGCGCTTCGGGCTTGAGGTCGGGCAGGTGGAATTCCTCGGGCAGCAGATAGACCTGCGCAAGAAATTCGGCATGGCGCTGGCGCGGCCTGAACCCGAGCACGCGGATCTCGCCGTCTTCGGGCGTGAGCAGTCCAGCGAGCAGCTTGAGCAGCGTTGATTTTCCCGTCCCGTTGCGCCCGAACAGACCATAGACGCCGGGCGTGTCGATGGCCGCATGGAAATGCTCGAACAGCGGGCCCTTGTAGCCAAAGCGCAGATCGCGAACCTGCAGGTCTGCCTTCATTGTCAATCCCTCTCTGCTTTACAGATGCGTTCGCTTTATTCTATGGTGATTCCTCTGCAATCTCCATTTTCGCGAGCGGCTGAGGCCGATGCGCTACAGTCCATTCCTTCGTTGAACACCGGGGAACGGGTTTGGAAATCGTCAGTTTTTTGATCGACTTCATCTTGCACATCGACAAGCATCTTGAAGCGTTTGTGGTGGCTTATGGGCCTTGGGTATATGCCCTGCTGTTCATCATCGTGTTCGTGGAAACGGGCGTGGTGGTGATGCCGTTCCTGCCGGGGGATTCGCTCCTGTTCATCGTCGGCGCGATGTGCGGCGCGGGGCTGATGCATTTTTCGATTGCCGTGCCGGTGCTTCTGGCGGCAGCGATTCTGGGTGACCAGTGCAATTACACGATCGGCCGCTATCTCGGGCCCAAGGTGTTCCAGTGGGAGGATTCGCGCTGGTTCAACAAGCGGGCTTTCGACCAGGCCCATGCTTTCTATGAGCGCTATGGCGGCGTGACCATCATTCTTGCGCGCTTCATGCCGTTCATCCGCACCTTCGCGCCCTTCGTGGCGGGCGTGGCCCACATGACGCGGGCGAAGTTCACCATGTTCAACGTCGTCGGCGCGCTGATCTGGGTGCTGGGCATCGTCTCGGCCGGTTATTTCTTCGGCAACATGGAATGGGTGAAGGCCAATCTGGAAAAGATCATCTGGGGCCTGATCCTGGTGCCGGGCCTGATCGCGATTTTCGGTGCCTGGAAGGCAGGCCGTGCGGAGAAGCAGCGCGAGGCCGCGTCGCAGGGCTGAGAGCGCTCCGAACCACATGCAAAAAGCCCCTGATGCCGCAAGGCGTCAGGGGCTTTTTGCATGGAGAGAGTGGCCTCGGTGGGCCACTGCGCGATCAGTGACGATAGCCGCGGCGGTCGTAGTCGTGGCGTCCGCCGATTTCGTTGCCGATCAACGCGCCTGCGGCAGCGCCGCCGATGGTGCCCACTGGGCCGCCGAACACCGCGTTGCCGACCAATCCACCAGCCACGGCACCTACTCCGGTGCCGACCTGGCGGTTGGTGGGGTGCGATGCACAGCCCACGAGACCCAGTGTGGTCGCGCAGACGATGGCGGCGGTGATGATGCGGATGTTTTTCATGTGTGTACCCCTTTCTTCGGTAGCAGGAGGCGGGCCGCGGATGTCGGCGTCGCCTCACGAGGCCAGAGTCGGATCGACCCTGCCCATGTCACTACAACGTTCGTGATCCCGGTCAGGAGGACAAACCGGGGAAAGAGATACCAAATATGACCTGCACCCCGAGTTTCTTTACACGGAGCGGCTGCGCGCCAGCGGCGGGTTCTTGGCGAAGTAGCGGGTGATGCCGCGCATCAGCGCATCGGCCAGCTGGTTCTGATAGACCGAGGAGCGCAGCTTGGCTTCTTCGTCCGGGTTGCTGATGAACGCGGTCTCCACCAGCACGCTTGGGATGTCGGGGGCCTTGAGCACCGCAAATCCCGCCTGTTCCACGCGCGGCTTGTGCAGCTTGGCGAAGCCGCCGATCTCGCCGAGCAGCACGTTGCCGAGCTTCAGGCTGTCGTTGATCTGCGCCGTGGTGCTCATGTCGAGCAGGGCGCGCTGCACGTGCTGGTCCTGCGAGGTGACATTCATGCCGCCGATCAGGTCGGACTCGTTTTCCTTGTTCGCGAGCCAGCGCGCGGCCGAGCTTGAAGCGCCGCGTTCGCTGAGAGCAAACACGCTCGCGCCCTTGGCTGCAGGCGTCGTGAAGGCGTCGGCATGGATGCTCACGAACAGGTCGGCCTGAACGCGGCGGGCCTTTTCCACGCGGGTGCCAAGCGGCACGAAGAAGTCCGCGTCGCGCGTGAGAAACGCACGCATCGGATTGCCGCCGACGGTGGTGGCGTTGATGCGGTCGCGCAGCAGATGCGCGATGCGCAGCACCACGTCCTTCTCGCGCGTGCCGTTGGGGCCGATGGCGCCGGGGTCTTCGCCGCCATGGCCGGGGTCCAGCGCCACGATGATCAGCCGGTCGGTGGCTCGCGCAACCGCCGGTGCGGAGGGGGCGCGTGCCGGAGCCGGAGGGCGTGGCGGCGGCGGTGCTGGTACGGGGGCCGGAGGGGGAGGCGGCGGTGGTGGTGGTGCCGTGGCGATCACCACGGGCGCAGGTGCAGGCACCGGCGCGGCGGTCACGGGCGGCAGCGGAGCCGGAGGTGGCGCGACCGCCACCATGGGGCGGTCCTGCAGTGGTTTCTCGCTGCGCTGCGCGATCAGGTCGCCAAGAGGGTCCTGAGGCGCATTCGCCGGTTTGTCGATGGGCGCGGGCGCCTGGGCGACGGTGGCCTTGGGGTCGTTGAGGCGTTCGGCGATCAGCGCTTCGAGCGGATCACGCTCCTGGGCGGGATACAGGTCGAACACCAGCCGGTGCTTGTAGGCCGCCACGGGCGTGAGCGTGAAGACCTGCGGGCGCGCGGCGTGCTTGAGGTCGACCACCATGCGCACCACGCCTGGCGCGTTCTGACCGACGCGGATGCCCGCGATGTTCGGGTCGTCGGCGCGCACCTTGGCGACCAGCTCCCTGAGCTGCGGATTCAGGTCAATGCCCTCGATGTCGACGGCAAGGCGCGGCGGCGTTTCGACGAAGGTGTGTTTGGTGACCAGCTTGGTGTCCGACTCGATGGTGACGCGCGAATAGTCCTGCGCGGGCCAGACGCGCACGGCCACGATGGCGGCGCCGCGCGCGATCTGCTGAGTGCCGAGCAGCAGCACCAGAGTGCCCGCCTTGAGCAGAGCCCGGCGGGAGGGAGGGGAGGCCTTGTCGGTGGGCGACTCGTCGTTCACGAGAGGTCCTTTATGGGTGGCACTGGGCGATGGTGTCATGCGAGTGTGAGTCTCGACTTCTTCATATGTTCAAACCTTTGAGCAGATTTCTGCCCGACAACGTTCGAGCCTCGAGCGTAACGCGCCGCATCTCATCGTCCAATGCTTCAATGTAAATAGCTATATCAGCAGTCGGGGTAAGAGAGCCAGCCTTTTCGGGCCACTCCGCGAGCTTGAGACCGGGGCTGGCGAAGATGTCGCGAAAGCCCGCGTCCTCCAGTTCACGCGGGTCGTTGAAGCGATAGAAGTCGAAATGCCAGATGTCGAGGCCGCTTGCCTGATGGGGTTCGACGACGGCGTAGGTAGGGCTCTTGATACGACCTGTTACTCCGAGGGCCTTCAACAGGTGGCGCACAAAGGTGGTTTTGCCCGCGCCGAGATCCCCGTGCAGAGTGATGAAGGCGTTTCTGGTTTCGGGCAGGGAGGCCAGTTGGCGAGCGAAAACGGCGGTGTCGTCCTCGCTGCTCCATTGCATTTGAACGCGTGCAGTCGCATCCTGCGGGCCTTTTTCGGCCGATGCAGGGGCACTTGTTTCTACAATTTGCGGGTGATGTGGTGCAGCAGTCAACTCGTTCCTCAAATTCAGCTCTGGGCTCGCGAACTGGGATTTTCCCAAATTGGCGTGGCCGGAGTGGATTTGTCGTCTTCTGAAGCAGGTTTGCTGCGCTGGCTGGAAAGCGGCTTCCACGGCGAGATGCACTACATGCAGGCGCATGGACTCAAGCGCGCACGTCCGGCCGAACTGGTGCCGGGCACGGTGAGTGTGATCACCGCGCGCATGGACTATCTGCCGCAGAGCGTCCCCGAAGGCTGGCAGGCCATCGAGTTTGAACGTCTGTCACGTCCGCAGGAGGGCATCGTGTCGATGTACGCGCGGGGGCGGGACTATCACAAGGTGCTGCGCGCGCGCCTGCAGAAGCTCTCCGAGCGGATCGCCGAAGCCGTGGGGCCGCTCGGCCATCGGGTGTTCACCGACTCGGCTCCGGTGCTCGAGTGCGAGCTGGCCAGCCGCAGCGGTCAGGGTTGGCGCGGCAAGCACACGCTGGTGCTCAACCGCGAGGCGGGCTCGATGTTTTTTCTGGGCGAGATCTACGTCGATCTGGCGCTGGAGCCGACCGAGCCGACCACGTCGCACTGCGGCAGCTGCACGGCCTGCATGACGGCCTGCCCGACGCAGGCCATCGTCGGCGAGCGCACGGTCGACGCGCGCCGATGCATCTCTTACCTGACCATCGAGCACGCGGGCTCCATTCCCGAAGAACTGCGGCCGCTGCTCGCCAACCGCATCTACGGCTGCGATGACTGTCAGTTGGCATGCCCGTGGAACAAGTTCGCGCAGCGCGGCGTGCTGCCCGACTTTGACGTGCGGCCGGGGCTCGAAGGCAACACCCTCGCTCGCCTGTTCGCGTGGGACGAGGCGGAGTTCCTGCGCCGCACCGAAGGCAGCCCGATCCGCCGCATTGGCCACGAACGCTGGCTGCGCAACATCGCGGTAGCGATGGGCAACGCGCTGGCCAAGGCCGAGGACGCGGAACTGCGCGCGGCGCTGCAGTCACGCGCCGATCATCCCAGCGAGATCGTGCGCGAGCATGTGGCCTGGGCGCTTGGAGCGTGTTGACGATCTCCACACGGTCATGCAGGTGCGGCCTCGGGCGGTCTGCCGCAGTGCAAATCCTCGCGATGAGATCGTGAACACGCTCTTACTGCAAAAGCCCCAGCGCGAACGGCAGGCTGAGCACGCCGAGCATCGTTGACAGCGTCACCAGCCCCGCGACATACGGTCCGTTGTAGCCCATGCGCGCCGCCAGAACGAAGGAGGAGGGCGCTGTGGGCGATGCCGAAAGCAGGATCAGCACGATGGTCTGCGCGGCGTCGAGCCGGAAGGCGCGCGCGAGAAGGAATGCGATGAGGGGCTGGATCAGGTGGCGGATCGAGAGGATGGAGACCGTCAGCGCCCGGTTGCGCTGCAGTTCGCCCAATTGCAGGCCCGCGCCTGCGGCCATCAGGCCCAGCGCCAGCGAGGCCGCGCCGATGCGGGTGAAGACCGGCTCGATGAATGTGGGGATGGAGAGGCCGAGAAAGTTGCAGACGAGGCCGGCGATGGTGGCGACGATCAGCGGATTGCGCACCACCTCGCCGACGAAGCCGCGATTCGATCCGCGCGACATCGGCCAGACAGCGGCGATGTTGAACAGCGGCACGCAGATGCCGATCACCATGGCCATCATCAGCAGACCTTGCGGCCCGAGAATGCGATCGGACAGCGCCAGCATGATGTAGGAGTTGAAGCGAAAGCCGATCTGCGCGGCGGCGGCATGTTCGCGCCGCTCGATGTGCTTGCCGAGCACCGGCACCCAGGGCAGGCAGTACGACAGCGCCACGGCCAGCGCGCCCAGCGTGAGGGTGGCGCCGATCAGGCTCGAGGCCTCCTGAATGTGGATGGGGCTCTTGAGGATCGACTGGAACAGCAGCGTGGGAAACAGCAGGTAGTACACCAGCACTTCGACCGACTGCCAGACGGAGCGGTTGAGAAGTGTGTGGCGGCAGATCAGATAGCCGAGCAGGATCAGCGAGAAGTCGGGCAGCAGGAGTTGGGCGTAGTTCACCGCGTGCAGCATAGCGAGGTGCTCCGGCGGCATTCATCGGTCCGAAATTGGGCCGACGGTTTTTCGGGAAATCCCCGAGGAATCGGGCAGAAAAAGGGAACCCCGTTGTGCGTTGCTGCGATTAGGATGCCTTTTCAGATCGATGTTTTCGAATGTGAGGAGTTTCTTATATGCAACGCCGACACTGGATGGCTCTGGCTCTCACAATGGCCGCAGGCACATCATTCGCAGATGGATATCCCAGCAAACCCGTTCGTCTGGTGGTTCCATTTGCACCTGGAGGAACGACCGACATCATCGGGCGCGTGATCTCGGACCCATTGGGCAAGGCATTGGGCCAGCCCGTGATCGTCGAGAACAAGGGCGGCGGCGGCGGCGTGATCGGTGCCACCGAAACCGCGCGCTCGGCACCCGATGGCTATTCGCTGGGGGTGGCGACGGTGTCGACGACCGCGGCCAATCCCGCGATCAACACCAAGACGCCGTACAACCCGATCACGGATTTCACGCCGATCATCAACATCGCCGCGACGCCCAACATCATCGCGGTCAACCCGAATTTCCCCGCCAAGGACTACGCGGGCTTTGTCGCCGAGATCAAGAAGAATCCCGGCAAGTATTCCTACGGCTCGTCCGGCACGGGCGGCATCGGCCACATGCTGATGGAGCTCTACAAGAGCCTGACCGGCACCTTCGTGACGCACATCCCCTATCGTGGCGCGGGCCCCGCGCTCAACGACGTGGTGGCGGGACAGGTGCCGATCATGTTCGACAACCTGCCTTCGGCGCTGCCGTTCATCAAGGCGGGCAAACTGGTGCCCATCGTGGTCTCCGCGCCGCAGCGTCTGAAGGAGCTGCCGAACGTGCCGACCTTCAAGGAAGTCGGTCTCGAGCCGGTGAACCGCCTGGCCTACTACGGTCTGCTCGGCCCCAAGGGTCTGCCCAAGGACATCGTGGACAAGCTCAACGATGCCACGCGCAAGTCGCTTGACGATCCGGCCGTGCGCAAGCGCATCGAGGACACGGGCTCGATCATCGTGGCGAACACGCCCGAGCAGTTCGCCCAGCAGATCAAGGCCGAATTCGACGTCT
Organism: Diaphorobacter caeni; assembly: GCF_015354245.1. GTDB lineage: Bacteria > Pseudomonadota > Gammaproteobacteria > Burkholderiales > Burkholderiaceae_C > Diaphorobacter_A > Diaphorobacter_A caeni. Next base: position 119,249 of record NZ_JADKYZ010000002.1, on the reverse strand, counting down.
ACAAGGACGTGGTGAAGAAGCAGAAGCTGACGCTCGACTGAGCGCCGGTCCGGGGCTGAATTCGAGACTGAATCGACCCGACGCCACCTCGCCGCAGGTGGCGTTTTTACGTGCTATGTTCGCTGCATGTCTGAAAGCCAGATTGCAATAGACGAGTTCATGGATGCCCTCTGGCTGGAGGACGGCCTTGCGCGCAACACGCTGGACGCCTATCGCCGCGACCTGACGAAATTCGCCGACTGGCTGATCACGCAGGAGCCGCCCATCGAGCTGAACCAGGCCGGAGAAACGCATCTGCAGGGCTACTTCGCGGCACGCCATGCCGAGACGCGCGCCACCTCGGCCAACCGGCGGCTCACGGTCCTCAGGCGCTACTTTCACTGGGCGCTGCGCGAAAAGCGCATCACCGTCGATCCCACCGTGCGCATGCAGGCCGCCAAGCAGGCGCTGCGCGTGCCCAAGACGCTGTCGCAGCAGCAGGTCGAGGCACTGCTCAAGGCGCCCGATGTGGATTCGATGCTCGGCCTGCGCGACCGCACCATGCTCGAGCTGATGTACGCGAGCGGGCTGCGGGTGAGCGAGCTGGTGACGCTCAAGACTTTTCACCTCGGCCTGCGCGAGGGCGTGCTGCGCATCATGGGCAAGGGAGGCAAGGAGCGGCTCGTGCCCTTCGGCGAAGAGGCGATGCGCTGGCTCGAGCGCTATCTGGCAGAGAGCCGGGGCGCGATCCTGGGCGGCCAGCAGACCGATGACCTGTTCGTCACCCAGCGTGGAGCGGGCATGACGCGGGTGATGTTCTGGGTGATCGTCAAGAAGCACGCGCAGATCGCGGGCATCACCTCGCCGCTGTCGCCGCACACGCTGCGTCACGCGTTCGCGACGCACCTGCTCAACCATGGCGCCGACCTGCGTGTGGTGCAGCTGCTGCTCGGCCATGCGGACATTTCGACGACCACGATCTACACCCATGTGGCGCGCGAGCGGCTCAAGGCCCTGCACGCGCAGCACCATCCGCGCGGATAGCGGCGCAAAAGCATTTCAACCAGGAGACAACAATGAAGAATCACAAAAAATGGCTCGTCGCATTGGCGCTGGGCGCATCGGTGGGCGCGGCGTTTGCGCAGGCCTGGCCGGCGGCCAAGCCGATCCGCCTGATCGTCGGCTATCCGCCGGGCGGCGGCATCGACTTCACCGCGCGCACGGTGCAGATTCCGCTGCAGGAGGCCATCGGCCAGCAGATCGTGCTCGACTACAAGCCGGGCGCGGGCGGCACGATTGCCGCGACCGAGCTGACCCGCGCCGCACCCGATGGCTACACGCTGCTGCTCGCCAACACCGGGCCGTTCGCGATCGCACCGTATCTGCAAAAGAAGATGCCGTATGACCCGATCAAGCAGTTCAGCTACATCGGGCAGATCAGTCAGGGCAGCTACGTGGCGGTGACGCGGCCGGACCATCCCGCGCGGGACATGAAGGAATGGGTCAGCTGGGCCAAGGCGCATGCGGGGCAGGCCAATTTCGCCTCGGGCGGTGCGGGAACGTCCACGCATCTGAACGGCGAGCTGATGAACCAGGTCACCGGCCTGAATGTGACGCATGTGCCCTACAAAGGCAGCGCGCCAGCGATTCAGGAACTGATCGGCGGGCAGACGCAGTTGCTGATCGATGCGGGCTCGGTGCTGCTTCCGCAGATCAAGGGCGGCAAGCTCAAGGCGCTGGCCGTCACCGGACCGCAGCGCGATCCGCAGTTGCCCAACGTGCCGACGGTGCGCGAGCTGGGGCTCAAGGACATGGAGTCGGTGGGCTTTCAGGGGCTGGTCGCTCCGGCGGGGCTGTCTCCCGAGATCACCCAGAAAATCGCCGACGCGCTCGCCAAGGTGCTGGCGCAGCCCGATCTGCAGGCCAAGTTCGCGAGCTCCGGTTCGCAGGTCCATCCACTGGGAGCCAAGGAATTCGCGGAATTCGTGAAGCAGGACAACGCCAAGTGGTCGGCCCTGATCCGCGAGCGCAAGCTGGAACTGGATTGAACCGACACCCTGTGAGTCGGTGTCGACGGCAATCAGCCAGGCACCGCTCTCAGAGGTCCTCGGCCCAGTCCTGTGATGCGGTGCGCGCTTCGATCACCTGCTTTTGCGCAAGGCCGAGTTTCGAGGCTGATTGCAGCAGCTCGTCCACAGCGCCGATTTCGGAGGCTTGGGCGAGCGTGAGCAGCCCGCCCAGGTAGCCGGATTGGTGCAGCACGGCGTCGCGCACGCTTTGCGGCATCTGGAGCAGGTCGACAATGGCGGCCGAGGGGATGTCGAGCAGGTTGTCGAGCTGTGCGATCACGCCCACGAGGAAGGCCTGATCGCTCACCGACGGCGGCAGTTGCTGCGCCTTGGCCAGCAGCTCCATGAAACGGCCATGCTCGACGGCGTTGCGGGCCGTCGCCAGTGGTTCGTCGGTGGTGACGCGGAAGTTCTGAAGCAGCGTCGCCCAGCAGGTCAGCCGGTGGTGGCCCAGCAGGCTGATCACATGCTCCATGGATTGCAGCCCGTCACGCGGGCTCAGGCCGGAGGTCACGGCCAGACGCAGCAGGTTGAAGCTCAGCACCGCGTCATGCTTGACGAGCGCTTCGATCTCGGAATGGCTGGCCTGGTTGCGCAGCAGCTGCAGCAGCCGCGCGACCGAGCTCGCGGTGGGGAAGAGCAGTTTGGCCTCGACCAACTGCGGTCGGGACAGCCAGTAGCCCTGGAACAGCTTGACGCCCAGATTGCTCAGCAGTTCGAGCTGGACGGCGGTTTCGACCTTTTCCGCGATCAGTTGGGCCTTGGTCTGTCGCGCGGCGTACTTGGCCAGCACGGTGACCTGATCGGCAGGCAGCACCGAGAGATCGAGCTTGATGAAGTCCGCCAGCGGCAACCAGGCGGCATAGGCCGACTCCAGAACGGTCTGGCTGAAGGCGAGGCGGAAACCGCGCTCGTGCAGGGTCTGCAGCGTGGGCAGGCGGGTCTTGACTTCCTCGGCGGCGGTGTGGCCCAGCGGCGGAACCTCAAGAATCACCTTGTTCGGGTCCAGCAGCGAGAGATGGCCTTCCACCAGACTCTCATGCGTGCAGTTCACGAAGATGAGCGTGTCGCCCAGCAGTTCATCCACACCGGCATGCGAGAGCGCAGTGAGCGCCAGCATCATGTCGCTGGCGGCGGTGTGCGCAGAATGATTGCGAGAGCGATTGAAAAGCTCGTACCCGATAACCCGGCCCTCGGCATTCACGATAGCCTGACGTGCGATCAAAGCGCCAAGGGATTGACTGCTTTTGGTGACGTTGGGCGGAGAAATCGGGGCTGTGTACATGCTTGGAGAGGCGGATGCGGACCACTGTACGCGAAGGAACGGCCGGCATCCGGGCGAAGCAATCTATTGCTAAATCAACTCAAATTGTAGGAACGATTGATTTGATTGTCGCTGATATCGTGGCGAATGTTTTGGCGATATTTATCAACAACTTTTTGCTGATTGATGTGTGTCAATGCGCACTTATGGATTCAGCCATAGCAATTCTTCTTCGGTAAAACCCGCCTGCAGGCGCGCAGCCTCGTTCAGCGGCGGTTTGGGACGGGGTGCTTCGTACTGGGTCGTCAGCGCAATGAAGTGGGAATGAGGGTCCAAACCGTCACGCTTGCATAACCAACGATACCAATGGTTACCTATTGCCACGTGCCCAATCTCTTCGCTGAGGATGATGTCGAGGATGTCCACGGCGGCCAGCGCGTCTGCCGTACCGAATTGGCGCAGCTTTTTCTGGATGAGCGGTGTGGCGTCGAGACCACGGGCTTCGAGCGTCCGGGGCACGAGCGCCATGCGCGCCACGATGTCGTCCGCCGTCTTCTCGCACATCGTCCAGAGGCCTTGGTGCGCGGGAAAATCGCCGTAGTCGTGCCCCATGGTGCGCAGGTGGTCGCGCAGCAGGCGAAAGTGTTTGGCCTCCTCGCCGGCCACCTTCAGCCAGTCCAGATAGAAGGACTCGGGCATGCCGGGAAAGCGCCAGATCGCATCGAGCGCCAGATTGATGGCGTTGAACTCGATGTGAGCGATCGCATGCATCAGCACCGCGCGGCCCTCGGGCGTGGCGGGCGAGCGGCGCGCGACTTCGGTGTGGCGCAACAGCGTTGGCTTCTCGGGGTGGCCGGGAAGCGCGACATCGGCGGGCGCTGCGAGCGCGGCATGCGCATCTATTGAAAACTGCGCGGCCCGCGCATACATATCCAGCGCGATGGCGGATTTCTCTTCGGGGTCCGTGATGCACAAGACCTGCAATGCTCGTTGGCGTAACTCCATCCCTACAATTCTAGTTTCGCAAGACAAATCAAGGAGACATCGCGCCATGGCAGTTTATGAGTTGGATGGATTGACACCGAGCGTGCCGGAATCGGCATGGATTGCCGACAGCGCGCAGGTGCTGGGTGACGTGGTGCTGGGCGAGGACGCAAGCGTCTGGTTCGGCACCGTGGTGCGTGGCGACACGGACAAGATCACCATTGGTGCAGGCACCAACATTCAGGACTTGAGCGTGCTGCATGCGGATCGCGGCGTGCCGCTGGTGATCGGCGCCAACGTGACGGTGGGTCACCAGGTCATGCTGCATGGCTGCACGATCGGCGACGAGTCGCTGATCGGCATCGGCGCGGTGGTGCTCAACGGGGCGAAGATCGGCAAGAACTGCCTGGTCGGCGCGGGGTCGCTGGTCACCGAAGGAAAGGAATTTCCCGATGGTTCGATGATCCTCGGCAGCCCGGCCAAGGTGGTCAAGCAGCTCTCGCCCGAGCAGATCGAGGGGCTGCGCCGCAGCGCGCAGCATTACGTGGAAAACGCGCACCGCTTCAAGAAGGGGTTGCGCAAGATTGGTTGATGGTTGATCCCCTGAGGTGGAGGAGTCAGTCCCTCAGGGTATTTGAAAGGTTTCAGTGTCAGAGCTTCACAAGTTTCTTTTTGATGGGCTGCCGGTGCGCGGCATGATCGTGCGGTTGACCGATGCGTGGACGGAGATCCTGCGCCGTCGTGCGGCGAACACCGAGACGGGCAACTATGCGCCCGCCGTGCGCGAGCTGCTCGGCGAAATGGCTGCGGCAGGCGTGCTCATGCAGTCCAACATCAAGTTCAACGGAGCACTGGTGTTCCAGATCCACGGCGATGGGCCGGTGAAGCTCTCCGTGGTCGAGGTGCAGCCCGATCTGAGCCTGCGCGCCACCGCGACGATTCCGACGACCGCGCCGGAAGATTCGGCGAGTCTGTCTTCGCTGGTCAACGTGAATGGCAATGGTCGCTGCGCGATCACGCTCGATCCCAAGAACCGCATGCCGGGTCAGCAGCCGTATCAGGGCATCGTTCCGCTCAACGGCGAACACGGCCAGAAGCTGGAAAAGCTCAGCGATGTGATCCAGCAATACATGCGCCACTCCGAGCAGCTCGACACCACGCTGGTGCTGGCGGCGAATGACGAGGTGGCGGCTGGCCTGCTGATCCAGCGCATGCCGGTGAAGGGCGAGGGCAATCTGGATGCGGCGCAGAATCTGGAGGCGGAAGCCGACCAGATGGACGTGAACGAGGACTACAACCGCATCTCGACGCTGGCGTCCAGCCTCACGCGCGACGAGTTGCTGACGCTGGATGTCGACACCATTCTGCGTCGCCTCTTCTGGGAAGAGAAACTGCTGCGCTTCGTGCCGCAGCAGGGCGTCGATGGACCGCGCTTTGCGTGCTCGTGCAGCCGTGAGCGCGTCAGCGCGATGCTCAAGGGCCTGGGCGAGGAAGAGGTGCAGAGCGTGCTCGACGAGCGCGGCTCCGTCGAAGTGGGCTGCGAGTTCTGCGGACAGCAGTATCGGTACGATGCGGTGGATACCGCACAGCTTTTCACCGAGCCCCAAATGCAGCCTCCGGGCTCGCGGAATATCCAGTGATTTGATCTGCCGTTTTCACGAAGCCGTTGGCTTCGTTGGTTTGGTTGATCGTTTGGAGACGGCAATACAGCCCCTCATGCGTTGTTGCGAAGCCTTGCCGTAGAGAACTACTGTCTGCGGCTTCGACGCCTAGCCTGAGGGGCTGTCTTGCCGTTGGGGTGGGGGATCGAGAGCCCTGCGCGCTTCGTTTGCCCGCTGCTTTGAGCCCGATTTTCTATGCTGGGAGCAGGCCGGTGAACAGTTTGTGTTCGCACTCTGGATCGCTGCACTTCTCGCAGTTCCAGCTTCGCATGCGCGGGTGGATGGGTTTTGTCGTGTCGTTCACCGCAAAGCAGGCGCGCTCGCTGCTTGGGAGGATGGCCTTGGCCGTCAGCGCCAAGGCGTTGGCGGTGTTGCGCACCTGTTCGGTCATCGCCGCGCCGTAGAGGACCTGAAAACTCACTCCAGCCTGGATCAGCGCGCTGCGCAGCTGCAGTTCAATGGGGACGGTATGCCGTGCGGGGTCGGATGGAACCAGCAGGCTCAGATGGGGGTGGGGAGCGGTGCCCAGCTCCGCAGCGAGCCAGTCGGTGATGGCGTCTGTGCCAGCGTCAACCGTCTTGGGCAGGACATGGGCCGTGATCTGCAGGCGCTCGGTCCAGCCTGGCTGGGCCCGCGCGTGGGTCTCGAAGGCGGCGGCCGTGGTGTGCGCGTCCACTCCCCAGAAAGCGATGTGCAGGATGCGTTGCACGGCCGGGCGCGAGGGCTCAGCGCTTGGGGGCGACGTGGACATAGATTTCGTTGGGCTTGACCATGCCGAGTTCGCTGCGCGCCTTTTCCTCGACCATGTCCATCCCGTCCTTGAGATCGGAGACTTCGGCGGAGAGGCGCTCGTTCTCGGTGCGGGCCTTGTCGTTGGCCGCTTTCTGTTCCGCGATCTGCTGGCGCATGTTGGCGACATGTTCAACGCTGCCGCGGCCGCTCAGCAATTGGGTGAGCACCAGCAAGAGCAGCAGCAGAAGAATCAGCGGAACAATGCGTGTGCTCATGGACTGGGGTGGTGCGGCGGGAAAGCGTTGGAGGCGGATGGTACACGCAGTCCGTTGCTGCAGAGCCGCGGCGCCCATCATCAAGCCGTAACCCCGAAGGATAACTGGCTTGAGCGGCGCCGCGCGCTCATGCGGTCAACGCGTTGTTACAACGTGTTGATGGCCTGACCTGGAATCAACGCAGGTTGTAGAAGGCGGTGCGGCCTGGATACACGGCGATGTCGCCCAGATCTTCTTCGATGCGCAGCAGCTGGTTGTACTTGGCCATGCGGTCCGAGCGCGACAGCGAACCGGTCTTGATCTGACCAGCGTTCGTGCCCACGGCGATATCGGCGATGGTCGAGTCTTCGGTTTCGCCCGAGCGGTGCGAGATCACGGCGGTGTAGCCTGCGCGCTTGGCCATTTCGATGGCTTCAAACGTTTCGGTCAGTGTGCCGATCTGATTGATCTTGATGAGGATGGAGTTGGCGATCTTCTTGTCGATGCCTTCCTTCAGGATCTTGGTGTTGGTGACGAACAGGTCGTCGCCCACCAGTTGAACCTTGCTGCCCAGACGCTCGGTCAGGTGCTTCCAGCCGTCCCAGTCGCCTTCGGCCATGCCGTCTTCGATCGAGATGATCGGGTACTTGTCGACCCAGGTGGCCAGCATGTCGGTCCACTGCTCGGCTGTCAGTTGCAGGCCGCCTTCGCCTTCGAGAACGTACTTGCCGTCCTTGTAGAACTCGCTGGCTGCGCAATCGAGGCCCAGAACGATTTGCTCACCAGCGGTGTAGCCAGCGTTTTCGATGGCTTGTAAGATCAGCTGGATGGCGGCTTCGTGGTTTTCCACGGAAGGCGCGAAACCGCCTTCGTCGCCCACGGCGGTGGACATGCCCTTGTCGTGGATGATCTTCTTGAGCGCGTGGAACACTTCAGCGCCCCAGCGCACGGCTTCGCGGAACGAAGGTGCGCCCACGGGGATGATCATGAACTCTTGCAGATCAAGCGAGTTGTTGGCGTGTGCGCCGCCGTTGATCACGTTCATCATCGGCACTGGCAATTGGGTTGCGCCCATGCCGCCCAGATAGCGGTACAGCGGCAGGCCGGATTCTTCAGCCGCAGCGCGTGCCACAGCCATCGACACGGCCAGCATCGCGTTCGCACCAAGGCGACCCTTGTTGTCGGTGCCGTCGAGGTCGATCAGTGTCTTGTCGAGGAAGGCTTGCTCGGAAGCATCCAGGCCCAGCACGGCTTCGGAGATTTCGGTGTTGATGTGCTCGACGGCCTTGAGCACGCCCTTGCCGAGGTAGCGGCTCTTGTCGCCGTCACGCAGTTCGATGGCTTCGCGCGAGCCGGTGGAAGCACCCGACGGAACGGCCGCACGGCCCATCACGCCAGATTCCAGCAACACGTCACATTCAACAGTGGGGTTGCCGCGGCTGTCCAGCACTTCGCGGCCTACGATGTCAACGATGGCACTCATGATGTTCCTAAGAGGAGTTTTAAAACCAGAAAATTGCCGGAATAGTCTGCGGGGGCAAACGGGTTCCGGCGGGCATTCAAATCGTGTGTGTCAGGCTTCGAAATGGTTTTCGAGGAAGCCGTTGCGCTTGGTGATGTCGTCCAGCGCCACCAGCGTTTCGAGCAGCGCCTTCATGTGCTTGAGCGGCACGGCGTTGGGGCCGTCCGAGAGGGCGTTGCACGGGTCCGGGTGGGTCTCCATGAACACGCCGGCCACGCCCACGGCGATCGCCGCACGCGAGAGCACGGGGACCATCTCGCGCATGCCGCCGCTGGATGTGCCGTTGCCACCGGGCAGCTGCACGCTGTGCGTGGCGTCGTAGACGACCGGTGCACCGGTCTCGCGCATGATGGACAGCGAGCGCATGTCGCTCACCAGATTGTTGTAGCCGAAGCTCGCGCCGCGTTCGCAGGCCATGAAGCTGTCTTCGGGAAGACCAACTTCCTTGGCGGCGGCACGTGCCTTGTCGATGACGTTCTTCATGTCATGCGGCGCGAGGAACTGGCCCTTCTTGATGTTCACCGGCTTGCCGCTTTGGGCGACGGCACGGATGAAATCGGTCTGGCGGCACAGGAACGCGGGCGTCTGCAGCACGTCGACCACCTTGCAGACGGTCGGGATTTCGGCTTCGGTGTGCACATCGGTGAGGATGGGCACGTTGAGCTCCTTCTTCACCTTGGCGAGAATCTCAAGGCCCTTTTCCATGCCCGGGCCGCGAAAGCTCGTGCCCGAGGAGCGGTTGGCCTTGTCGTAGCTGCTCTTGAAGATGAAGTGAATGCCAAGCGCCGAAGTGATCTCCTTGAGCTGACCGGCCACATCCATCTGCAGCTGTTCAGACTCGACCACGCAGGGGCCTGCAATCAGGAAAAAACGTTTGTCGAGACCGACATCGAATCCGCAGAGTTTCATGATGTGACTAGTCCTTCAGTGCTTACTTTTTCTCGCCCTTGTGCTGAACCACGGCCGCTTTCACGAACGCGTTGAACAGGGGGTGGCCGTTCCATGGAGTCGACTTGAATTCCGGGTGGAACTGCACGCCGATGAACCAAGGGTGAACCTTGGCTGGCAGCTCGACGATCTCGGTCAGGTGCTCGCGCTGCGTGAGCGCGGAAATCACCAGACCCGCGTCGCGCAGTTGGTCCAGATATTGCGTGTTGGCTTCGTAGCGATGGCGGTGACGCTCGGTCACCACGTCGCCATAGATGCTGTGCGCGAGCGTGCCGGGTTGCACGTCGGACGACTGGGCGCCGAGGCGCATCGTGCCGCCGAGGTCGGAGTTCTCGTCACGCGTCTTGATGGTGCCGTCCTCGTCCTTCCATTCGGTGATCAGCGCGATCACGGGGTGCTTGGCGTGGGGATCGAACTCGGTGGAGTTCGCGCCTTCGAGGCCCGCCACATGGCGCGCATATTCGATGGTCGCGACCTGCATGCCGAGGCAGATGCCCAGATACGGCACCTTGTTCTCGCGGGCGTAGCGGGCCGTCGAGATCTTGCCTTCGACGCCGCGCGAGCCGAAGCCGCCAGGCACCAGGATCGCGTCGTACTGGGCGAGCTTTTCCTTGGCGTTCTTGTCGTCGATGGTTTCCGAATCGACGTGGGTGATCTTCACGCGCACGTGGTTCTGCATGCCAGCGGCACGCAGCGCTTCGTTGACCGACTTGTAGGCGTCCGACAGCTCGACGTACTTGCCGACCATCGCGACCTTGACCTCGCCTTGCGGATGCTCGGTCTCGTAGACCAGATCGTCCCAGCGCTTCAAGCTGGCGGGAGGGGTGTTCAGACGCAGCTTGTCGCAGATGAGGCCGTCCAGACCCTGCTCGTGCAGCATGCGGGGCACCTTGTAGATGGTGTCCACATCCCACATCGAGATCACGCCCCAGGCCTGCACGTTGGTGAACAGCGAAATTTTCTCGCGTTCCTCGTCGGGCACGGCGTGCTTGGCGCGGCACAGCAGCGCATCGGGCTGAATGCCGATCTCGCGCAGCTTCTGCACCGTGTGCTGGGTCGGCTTGGTCTTGAGCTCGCCCGCCGCCTCGATGTAGGGCAGATAGGTGAGGTGCACGAAGGCCGAATTGTTGGGGCCGAGCTTGAGCGAGAGTTGGCGCACGGCTTCGAGGAACGGCAGCGATTCGATGTCGCCCACGGTGCCGCCGATCTCGCAGATCGCGACATCCACTGCGTCGTCGGTGCCGATGCCGGCGCCGCGCTTGACGTATTCCTGAATCTCGTTGGTGATGTGGGGAATGACCTGCACGGTCTTGCCCAGATAGTCGCCGCGGCGTTCCTTCTCCAGAACGGACTGGTAGATGCGGCCCGTCGTGAAGTTGTTGGACTGCTTCATGCGGGTTTCGATGAAGCGCTCGTAGTGTCCGAGGTCGAGGTCAGTCTCGGCACCGTCGTCGGTGACGAAAACTTCGCCATGCTGAAACGGCGACATCGTGCCGGGGTCCACGTTGATGTAGGGGTCCAGCTTGATGAGAGTGACTTTGAGGCCGCGCGATTCCAGGATCGCAGCAAGGGAGGCTGAGGCGATTCCCTTGCCCAGGGAAGACACCACACCGCCGGTAACGAAGACAAACTTGGTCATGTCTTTTAAGGTGGTGGGAAATTCCGATTATACGGGTCGGCCCGGATGGCTTGCTGATCAGTGCGGCTATACCTGCCAACTTGTCTGCTAAATTCCCCGCCATGACACAGCTTGCAGGAAAACACATCGTTCTGGGCCTCAGTGGGGGCGTGGCTTGTTACAAGTCGGCCGAGCTTTGCCGCCTGCTCATCAAAGCGGGGGCAACGGTGCAGGTCGTCATGACCGAGGCCGCGGCACAGTTCATCACCCCGGTCACCATGCAGGCCCTGAGCGGGCGCACGGTCTACGGCTCGCAGTGGGACGCGCGCGAGCCCAACAACATGCCGCACATCAACCTGAGCCGCGAGGCCGATGCGGTGCTGATCGCGCCTTGCAGCGCGGATTTCATCGCGCGGCTGGCGCAGGGGCGCTCGGACGAGCTGCTGAGCCTGCTGTGTCTGGCCCGCCCCATCGAGCGCGTGCCGCTGCTGCTGGCCCCCGCGATGAACCGCGAAATGTGGCTGCACCCCGCCACCCAGCGCAACATGGCGCAGGTGACGCAGGACGGTGCGGTCATTCTGGGCGTGGGCAATGGCGAGCAGGCCTGCGGCGAGACCGGCGATGGCCGCATGCTCGAGCCCGCGCAGATCTTTGAGGATCTGGCGGCCCATCTGTCGATCAAGCGCTTGACGGGTCACCACGTGCTGGTGACCGCCGGTCCCACGTTCGAGGCCATCGATCCGGTGCGCGGCATCACCAATCTCTCCAGCGGCAAGATGGGCTTTGCGATTGCCCGGGCGGCGCGCGATGCGGGCGCTGCGGTCACGCTGATCGCCGGACCCGTGCACCTGCCCACGCCGCGCGGCGTGCAGCGGGTGGACGTGAAATCGGCGCAGCAGATGTTCGATGCCGCCACGGTGTTCGCGAACGAGGCCTCGATCTTCATCGCCACGGCGGCCGTGGCCGACTGGCGTCCGGCCCATGCGAGCGAGCAGAAGATCAAGAAGGACGGCTCGGGCGACGTTCCGGCGCTGGCCTTTGTCGAGAATCCGGACATTCTGGCCGCCATCGCCCATTCGAAGCGCGCCGAGTCGGGCGAGCTGTACTGCGTGGGCTTTGCGGCCGAAAGCGAGAACCTGCTGGCGCATGCGAGCGCCAAGCGCGCGCGCAAGGGGGTGCCCCTGCTCGTGGGCAACATCGGCCCCGCGACCTTCGGGCAGGACGACAATGCGCTGATCCTGATCGACGCCGAAGGGCATCGCGAGATTCCGCGGGCCTCCAAGCAGACGCTGGCCGATGAGCTGGTCGCCGAAATCGCCAGACGCGTGCCCATCAGAAACTGACAGGAGCCATCACCATGCGCAATCTCCTTGGTTCAGGCAATGGGCATCTCGCGGATACGCCGCCCAATGGGGATTTCGCTCGGTACGTGGAGGACATGGTCGAGCGTCAGGCGAGGGCGCTGGCCGGCGGTCAGCAGATGACGCCGGTGCCCAGGCAGGCGGTGCCGACACGCGCCCAGACGCGGGCCGCGGAGCTGCGGCCGCCACCGCCGGGCGTGCAGGCACCGAAATCGTCAGACAGAACGCCAGCAGCCCAGACAGCCGTCAAAACGGCTGCCGGCGTGGGGGCGAAGACCACGACCCACACCACGGCGCCCACCATGACCCACACCACGGCGCCCACCATGACGCCCACCACGGCGCCCACCATGACGCCCACCACGGCGCACACCGTGGCGCTCGACGCTTGGGAAGACATGCGGCCGACCGAGGACAAGAGCGCATCGCCGCCCATGCCGGGCTCCGGTCTCAAGATTCCGCCGTTCTTCCTCTTCATGGCGGTGATCGTGCTGTTCGGTATCTCGTCCGTGTTTGGCGTCAGCACCGCGTGGCCGTTCCTTATACTTCTCTGGCTGTACGCCATGGCGCGCTTGGCGCGCAAGACATTTGGCAGTCTCCTTGGCCGCAAGCCCGGTGGATCGCCGCAAAGAAAGCAATTCAAGTGAAGATTGATGTGAAAGTTCTCGATCCGCGCATGGCGGATCAATTGCCTGCCTACGCCACCGCCGGAAGCGCGGGGCTCGATCTGCGGGCCTGTCTCGACGAGCCGCTCACGCTCGCGCCCAATGCCTGGCAACTGGTGCCCACGGGCATCGCCATCCACCTCAAGGATCCCGGCTACGCCGCGCTGATCCTGCCGCGCTCGGGCCTCGGCCACAAGCACGGCATCGTGCTCGGCAACCTCGTCGGGCTGATCGACAGCGACTACCAGGGCCAGCTCATGGTGAGCGCCTGGAACCGCAGCGACGTGGCCTTCACGCTGCAGCCCATGGAGCGCCTCGCGCAGCTCGTGATCGTGCCGGTCATGCAGGCGCAGTTCAATGTCGTCACCGAATTCGATTCCGCCAGCGAGCGCGGCGAGGGCGGCTACGGCTCCACCGGCAAGCACTGAGAAGCAACACCCCCTGAGTCGCTTCGCGCCTTCCCCCTCTCTCGCTTCGCGGGAGGGGGACGCAGCCAGCGCGGCGGGGCGGCCCTTGCGCGGCTGCTCCCGCTTGGGCTGCGCCAGTTGCATGCGCTGCGGGAGGCGCAAAGCGCTATGGGTAAATGACTCGAACCGCCCACCGCGTGTTTCGGCTCGGTAAAGTCAGGCCGCACCTACAGAAGCGGCCCCTTTGCCGGGCTATGCTTGCCGTCATTCTTCAAGCCAACGGAATCTCGTCGTCGAGCGTTGTATGGACTTCAACGCGTGATGTCGAGGAGCGCCTGGCTCCAACGGAAAGGAACAACAAGATGCGCAGCAAGTTTTCGCGAATCGGCACCTGGGTCGGTGCCCTGACCATGGCCAGTCTGCTGTCGGCCTGTGTCGTACAGCGCCCTTACGGGCCTGGCTATGGCTACGAGCAGCCACCAAGCCAGCCTCAGCCGTATCCCCAGCAGCAGCCGACCTACGGCGGCGGCTATGGTCAGCCCGCTCCTCAGGGTGTCATGGAATATGGCGTCGTGAGCCAGATCGAGGCGATTCCGCGTACCGTCCAACGTGGCTCCACCTCGGGTGTGGGCGCCATTCTTGGTGCGGTGGTGGGCGGCGTTCTGGGCAACCAGATCGGCGGCGGCATGGGACGTGCGGCGATGACGGCCGCTGGCGCGCTCGGCGGAGCGGCGGCCGGCAACGCTATCGAGGGGCACAACGCGCCACGTGGCGAGGTGGGCGGCGGCTACCGACTGTTCATTCAGCTCGACCGCAATGGCGGTCAGCGCGTCTACGACGTGCCCGAGCCGGGCGATCTGCGCCCGGGCGACCGTGTGCAGATGGTCAATGGGCAGATTTCGCGGTACTAGAGGAAGCACCCCCTGAGGCGCTTTGCGCCTTCCCCCCTCTCTCGCTTCGCGGGAGGGGGACGCAGCCAGCGCGGCGGGGCGGCCCTTGCGCGGCTGCTCTCGCTTGGGCCGCGCCGGTTTCAGGCGGTGGGAGAGGCGATGCGGTATTCAGTCATTAAAAAAGCCCGAGGCGCTTGAAGCGCTTCGGGCTTTTTTATTTCTGGAGAGTGCGGGCTCTGTCAGTGCACCGTGTCGTTGCCGGGTGCGATGGGTGGCTGAATGCGGAAAAAGCCGGTGCCGGCGGAGCCGCGGCCGATTTCTTCCTCGTTCGCTTCGCGCACGCTTTCCACGCGGATCTTCAGGCGCAGCGCGATGCCGGCCAGCGGGTGGTTGCCGTCCAGCACCACGTGTTCGGGGTACAGCTGGGCGACGGTGTAGAGCGCATCCTTGGGCATGTCGGGCGTGAGCCCCTTGGGCAGGGCGTGGCCGTCGAAGGTCATGCCTTCCTCGATGTCTTCCGGGAATGCCTGACGCGGCTCCAGGAAGATGAGCTTGTCGATATAGTCGCCAAAGGCTTCTTCGGGTTCGAGGTGCAGCGAGATTTCGTCGCCGGCCTTGTGGCCCTGCAGAGCTTCTTCGATGCGCTTGAGCAGATCATCGCCGCCCACGAGGAACTCGACGGGCTCTTCCAGCACGTCCAGTTCGTCGCCCAGCGTATCCTTCAAGACCCAGGTCAGTGCGACAACACATTGTTGAGTGATTTCCATAGGAGAATTGTCGCAGTTCATTCGACGGCCGCCAACGCGGCCTTTTTCACGCCATGGATGTTCAGAAAATAACCCCACTGCTCGGTGGCATGTCGCCATCCCAATTCATGCGCAAGCACTGGCACAAGAAGCCGCTGCTGGTGCGCCAGGCCATCCCCGGCTTTCAGGCCCCGATTCCGCGCGAGGAGCTGTTCGAGCTTGCCGCCGGAGAGGGCGTCGAGTCACGCCTGATCCAGCAGAAGAAGAGCGGCTGGTCGCTGGCCCACGGGCCGTTCGATCCCGATGATCTGCCCTCGAGCAAGACCCGCGACTGGACGTTGCTGGTGCAGGGCGTTGACCTGCACAACGCCGCCGCGCGCGCGCTGCTCGACCAGTTCCGCTTCGTGCCCGAGGCGCGTCTCGATGATCTGATGATCAGCTACGCCACCAACGGCGGCGGCGTCGGTCCGCACTTCGACAGCTACGACGTGTTCCTGTTGCAGGCGCACGGCAAGCGCCGCTGGCGCATCGGCCGCCAGCGCGACACGACGCTGGTCGAAGGCATGCCGGTCAAGATCCTCGCGAACTTCGAGCCCGAAGAGGAATACGTGCTCGAACCCGGCGACATGCTGTACCTGCCTCCGCGCTGGGCGCATGACGGCATCGCCGAGGGGGAGTGCATGACGTACTCGATCGGTTTCCGCTCGCCCCAGCGCGACGAGCTGGCCCGCGAGACCCTGCTGCGCATCGCCGACGCGCTGGGCGACTCCGACGGATCTCCCATCTACCGCGATCCCAAGCAGGAGGCGGTGGACGCACCGGGCCTCGTACCCGCCGAGCTGCAGGAATTCGCCCGCGAAGGCGTGCTGCGTGCACTGGCGCAGTCGGGCATTGTCGAGCGCGCGCTGGGCGAGGCGCTGACCGAACCCAAGGGCAACGTCTGGTTCGACCCACCGCAGGAAGAGCTTGACCTGCAGGTCACGGGCGTCGAGCTCGACAGGCGCACGCGCATGATGTATGACGACGCCCACGTCTATATCAACGGCGAAAGCTACCGCGCCTCGGGCCGTGACGCGAAGCTGATGCGCAAGTTTGCGGATCAGCGCGCCTTGAGCGCCAAGGAACTGGCCGGTGCGAGCGAGGCGGCGATTTCGCTGCTCGAATCCTGGTTCGATGATGGCTGGGTGCGCGAAGCATCGGTGATTTGATAGGGTGCGTGAAACCATCGGCATACTCACTGCACCATGACCGCTGAGCAAACTCCTCCCATTCCATCGACCGCGCCGCTCGGGCGCTTTGACGGGCGCCTGCAGTTCGACGCATGGGTGCGCGAGGCGCTGCGTGCGGCGGCGGAGGAGGGGTGGCGGGAGCTTGTGCTCTGCGATGCCGATTTCCGCGACTGGCCGCTGGGGGATCGCGAGATGCTGGAGACGCTCAACAGCTGGGCGGGCGGATCGCGTGGCGGCGGTGCGCGGCGATGCACTTTGCTGTCGGCCAATTTCGAGCAGGTGCGGGTTCGGTTTCCGCGATTTGTCCAGTGGCGCACGCGCTGGGAGCATTTGATGGATTGCCGCCAGATCGCCGTGCGCAACGCGGGCGATGTGCCCAGCGTGATCTGGTCACCGCGCTGGACCATGCAGCGGGTGGATGTGGAGCGCAGTCGCGGCATCGCGAGCGATGATGTTCAGTTCTGCGTCGAATGGCGCGAAAAACTCGGTGAATGGATTACCTCGCGCAGCCGGCCGGGGTTTCCCGCGACGATATTGGGGTTGTGACAAAAAAGTCACACCAATGTAAATCTGCTGTTTCATCTTGGTGAAACCCACTATTGACGCAAATAAATCCTATAATGCAAAGCTGTATTGAAAATTTGGGGTGTGAGTTCAATCGAGCGCTCCAAACGGCCTAGCGTACCGCTTGCCCAAAGATGGACGTAATGGCTTTTTATTTTTTTGAATTGTCTGTCCAAATAGGAAACTGAAATGAAGAATTCCATCGTTCTGGCCGCTCTGGTTGCTGCTGTTGCTCTGTCCGCTTGCGGCAAGAAGGAAGAAGCTGCGGCTCCTGCACCAGCACCAGCTCCTGTGGAAGCACCTGCCGCAGCGCCTGCTGCTGAACAGGCCGCTGCTGCTGCCAGCGAAGCCGCTACGGCCGCTACTGAAGCCGCATCCGCAGCTGTGGACGCAGCTTCCGCCGCCGCTTCGGCCACTGTGGACGCCGCCGCTGCTGGCGCCAACGCTGCCGCTGACGCTGCCAAGGCCGCTGCCGACGCTGCTGCTGCCGCTGCCGCTTCCGCTACCAAGTAATCAGCGAATCGACGGATACTGATCAGCCGGACGCATTCCGGCCGTTCAATTCAGGTATCTCAAAGCCCCGCACCGCAAGGTTCGGGGCTTTCGTCGTTCTGGGATGCTTGATTGCGGGAGCCGTCGACGATGATTATTGAATGTGACTTTATGTTATTCCATTTATGAAAATGCAAAACACCGTCATATAACCGGCAATTATCAATGCGATGTTCGGGGGATTGGGTTTGAGGCGTGTGCTTCACCCGCTGGCGTGGTGCAGGGTTACTTCAAAATCGCAATGCATAGTGCGAATTGAAAAACCAAATTAGTAACAGGGGATTTTCAACGGGGCGCGCGAGCGGGCTCCCGGCATGGTTCAGCCGACCTGAATCCAGGGCGAGCCGCCTCGCTGATACGCGATGTCAATGTCGTCGGGGCTCCATCCGAGCGCGTGGGCAAGCGCCGCCCGAGCCAGTTCGGGACGATTGTTTTCTGCGCTCAGATGAGCCGCGACGACGCGCTGCAGCTGTGGGTGATTGATGGTGTGCAGCAGTTCACCTGCCTGCTCATTGGCCAGATGACCATTGGCTCCAGCGATGCGGCGCTTGAGGAACGCGGGGTAGCGGCCGCTTTGCAGCATCTCCACGTCGTGGTTGGCTTCGATCAGCAGGGCCTGGCAGTCTGCAATGTACGGAACCACGCAGGGGCTGGCGTGCCCCAGATCGGTCAGTACGGCGATGTGGTGGCTGCCGTCGCTGCAGCGCAGGTGCAGGGGCTCGCGCGCGTCGTGCGGCACGGCGAACGGCAGGGCCTCGAACGCGCCGCCCATGTCGATGGCGTCGCCGTGGTGGGCGATCCGCAGCAGTCCGTGCAGTTCCGGCTCACCGATGGCGGTGTAGGTGCCGTGGCTCATCCAGACGGGAATGCCGTGGCGCAGCGCGAGTTTCTCCATGCAACCGATGTGGTCGGAGTGCTCGTGGGTGATGAAGATGGCGTCGATCTGCGCGATGGCGTTGCCCGCTTCGCCCAGACGCTCGGCGATGGTGCGAATTCCAAGGCCACAGTCAACGAGCAGGCGACGTGTCGTCGTTCCGCTGCGTCCTTCGATGAGGGTGCTGTTCCCGGAGCTGCCGCTGCCAAGGCTTTTGAAGCGAAGCATGAGCGGAAAAGGGAATGAAAAGAGGGGGGAAGAGAAAAGGGGTCGTCGGACCGAAAGCGCCCCGGCGCGTGGCCATGCATTGCACATGGCCACGTGGATGCCGGGAGCGGATTACTTCATGTCGTCGGCCAGCACGCGCAGGATGCGCTCGGCGTTGGCGGAGGACTCCGGTGCTCCTGAAGCGTTCAGAACCGAGACGGTGCTGCGCTCGCCTTCGCTGCGCACGGTCACGCGGTACTTGAGCGGTGGCACGGCGTCCGGCGCGCCCTGGAACAGCTTGCTGAAGAAGCCTTGTTCCTTCTTGTTGGCGTCCGGTGCCACATAGCGCACGTAGTACACGCCTTCGGTGCGGTTGCGGTCCTCGACGGTGAAGCCGGTGCGGTCCAGCGACAGGCCGACACGGCGCCATGCGCGGTCAAAGCCTTCATCCATCTGGATGGCGGGTACGCCGCCGACGCTCGTGACCTTGGCGGTGGCGGCCAGAGGTGCGGCCTGCGCGGAAGCTGCCGCAGCCTTGGACTGCTCTTCGCTCACGCCGAGCTTGACCATCATGCGACGCAGGAATTCGGCTTCCAGTTCGGGATCGACGGCGCGGGGCTGCCACATCGTCGCGTCCTTCTGCTGGGAGCTGTAGACCTCGATCATGCCGCGGTGGCTGATGAAGACGTTGGTGCCGCCCTTGGCGTTGCGCTCGAGGCGCGTGCGGAAACGATCGCGCTCGCCGGTCGAGTACAGGCCGTCAAACAGCTTGCCGATGCTCGAGCGGATGATGTCCTGCGGGATCTTGGCGCGGTTTTCGGCCCAGTCGGTTTCGAGAATGCCCAGCTCCGAGTTGTCGGTGGTGAACACGAAGCCGCTTTCGAGCCAGAAGTCGCGAACCGGATCCCAGAGCTTCTCGGCAGGGCGGTCAATCACCAGCCAGCGCTGGTTGCCGTCGCGCTCGATGCGCACGTCGCCGATGGTGGACGGCGCGGTGTTCGGGCCGACGGGCTTGGCTTTCTGGCCTGCCTCGAAGGCCACGGCCGATGCCGCGCCGCCAGGCACGGTGTAGCGCGTGTCGGTCGAGAGCTGCGACAGATCGGGCGGCACTTCCAGTGTCGCGCCCTTCTTGGCGCTCTTGTAGTCAATCTTGTCGCTCTCCAGCACGGAGCAGGCCGACAAGGCCAGTGCCAGGCCCAGCAGGCCAAGTCGAGTCGTAGCGTTCACGCGAAATTCCTCATTGATTTGGAAGTGCCGCTGGCCAGCTGAGCCGCGCGGGCAGACCGGTATCACTTCAGTTGAGCAAACCCGCCGAGCGTAGCGCAGCTTCCACGACGGCTTCATTGCCTTGGCTCATCGTGGTCATGGGCAGTCGCAGGGTGCCGCCGCAAAGGCCCATGCGCTGCATGGCCCACTTCACGGGGATGGGGTTGGCTTCCACAAACAGGTTCTTGTGCACGGGCATCAGCTTGAGCTGGATTTCCATGGCCTTGCGGGCGTCGCCGGCGATGGCCGCCTTGCACAGCTCGGCCATCATGCGCGGGGCCACGTTGGCCGTCACGCTGATGTTGCCCTGGCCGCCGCAGAGCATCAGTGCCACGGCGGTCGGATCGTCACCGGAGTAGACGCCGAAGCCCTTGGGCACGTCGCGGATCAGCCACTGCGCACGTTCGATGTTGCCGGTGGCTTCCTTGATGCCGACGATGCCGGGCACCTGCGCGAGGCGCAGCACGGTGTCGTGCTGCATGTCCGCGACCGAGCGACCGGGCACGTTGTACAGGTACATGGGCAGATCGCCGACGGCCTCGGCGATCGTCTTGAAGTGCTGGTACTGGCCTTCTTGCGTCGGCTTGTTGTAGTAGGGCACGACCTGGAGCTGGCTGTCGGCGCCGACGCTCTTGGCGAACTTGGCCAGTTCGATGGCTTCGGCCGTCGAGTTGGCGCCGCAGCCGGCCATCACGGGCACGCGCTTGGCGGCCTGCTCGACGGACACGCGGATGATCTCGCAGTGTTCTTCCACGTTGACCGTGGGCGACTCACCGGTCGTTCCAACCACGCCCAGACAGGCGGTGCCTTCGGCGATATGCCAGTCGATCAGTTTGCGCAGGGTGGGGTAGTCCACACTGCCGTCTTGATGCATGGGGGTGACCAGAGCGACGATGCTGCCGGTCAGAGGAGCGCTGGGAGAAGTCATGTCCGTATCGTTAAACGGGGAAAGAAGCATTCTAACTAGACAGAGCGACCCAGTCGGGCCCTGAACAACTCTGTCGCGGGTGCGGTTTCACGTCTGGCGACGATGCGCTGCACGAATCGGGCGGGCTCCTCAAGGAATCCGTCCTCGTAGGCGATGATGCGTAAACCTTTGCAAAGCCCCAGCAATTCACCGGGTTGCAGCAGAAATTCCGCACGCGCCGGTCTTCCTACGGACTCGTTGCCGATGGCAAAAGTTTCGTAGATCAGCACGCCGCCGGGGGCGACGCTGGCGAGAATGTCCGAGAAATTTGGTCGCCAGAGGTAATTGGTGACCACCACACCGCCAAATTGCCGTCCGGCGAGTGGCCAGATGTCGCCTTCTATGTCGGCCTCGATCACCTCGCCGAAGCGAGCGGCGGAGGCCAGCGCTTCGCCGGAGCGGTCCACGCCGGTGACGGCGAAGCCGAGTTCGGCAAACCACCGCATGTGCCGACCGGGGCCGCAGGCCACGTCAAGCACGCGGGCGCCCGTTGGCACCAGATGCGACCAACGCTGGATCCAGTCCGAAGGCGGATGCAACGGGGCATGCTGCAAGGCGGATTCGCCGGAGGATGCGCTGACGGGTGTGCAGGAGGACATCAATGGGCCATGTTTGCCGAAGCGGCAGGGCGAGAGCGGGAAGGTGGGCGATTATTGACCAACTCGCCGGCAATGCAAGGGGTTGAGCGGTGCATCAAAAGCAGGACCAGAGCTGGTCGGCGACCGTGATCATGAATTCCGGGTCGGTATACAGCATGAAGACCGCGAGCAGAGCCACGACCACGCCCAGGGCCACGGCAAGCCTGAGCCCGGCGCGGGGCGCAGGGGCTTGTTCAGCGGATGGATCGTGGGTGCTCTGCATGGAGGATGGCTCAGGCCAGTTTGGGAGTGGCGCGATGGATGGCATTCTCGCGCACCGGCAGATTCACCAATCCCGCGAAGATGCCAAGGGCAATCGACAGATACCAGACCACATCGTAGCTGCCGGTCTTGTCGTAGAGATAGCCCCCGAGCCAGACGCCGAGAAAGCTGCCGATCTGGTGGCTGAAGAAGATGAAGCCGCTGAGCATCGACATGTGCTGCACGCCAAAGATCTGCACCACCGTGGCATTCGTCGGCGGCACGGTGGACAGCCACAGTGCGCCGATCACCGCCGAGAACACATAGACCGATGCGGGCGACAGCGGCACCAGCAGGAACACGGTGATCGCCACCGCCCGTGCAAAGTAGATGAACGCGAGAATGTGGCGCTTGGGCATGTGCTGGCCGAGCGAGCCCGCGATGTAGGTGCCGAACACGTTGAACAGCCCGATCAGCGCGAGCGCATAGCTCGCCACCTGCGGCGACAGGCCGTGGTCCTTGAGGTAGCTGGGCATGTGCACGCCGATGAACACCACCTGGAATCCGCAGACGAAGTAACCGGCGGTCAGCAGCAGAAAGCTCGGGTAGCGGATGGCTTCCTTGAACGCGGCACCGGCGCTCTGCGTGCGCGGTGCGCGTGCGGCGCCGCTCTGGAAGCCCGGCTCACGCAGGCCGAATGCGAGCGGAATGATCAGCAGCACAGCAATCGACAGCACCAGCAGCGCGGTCTTCCAGCCCAGCTGCAGGATCAACTGGCCCTCGACCGGCACCATGAGGAACTGGCCGAACGAGCCCGCAGCCGCCGCCACGCCCATGGCCCAGGAGCGCTTGTCCGGCGAGATCTGGCGACCCAGCACGCCGTAGATCACCGCGTAGGTCGTGCCCGCCTGCGCCGCGCCGATCAGCACGCCCGTGGTCAGCGCGAACCATCCCGGCGTCGGCGATGTGGCCATTCCAGCGAGGCCGAGAGCGTAGAGCACCGCGCCGCAGATCAGCACCTTGAACGCGCCGAAGCGGTCGGCGGCAATGCCTCCTACAATGCCGAAGACACCCCAGGCCAGATTCTGCACGGCGAGCGCGAAAGCGAATGTCTCCCGAGTCCAGCCCATGTCCTGCGTGATGGGCTGCAGCCACATGCCGAAACCATGGCGGATCCCCATCGACAGCGTGACCACGGCAGCGCCGCAAGCCAACACCTGCGTCATTGACAATTTTTTTAATTCGCTTTGCATTTGCGTCACTGTAGCCAAAACCTCGCGCGTCTGCTCAGCGACGGACTCCCCGTCAGCGGCTGAAGAATTCCATCAGCCTGTTTTTATATCCAGTATTACAATGCGCCGCCATGGCAACCAAACCCGCATCCAATCCGGCAAGTGAATACTCTGAAGGCTCCATTCGCGTCCTCAAGGGACTGGAGCCCGTCAAGCAGCGTCCGGGCATGTACACCCGCACGGACAACCCGTTGCACATCCTTCAGGAGGTGTTGGACAACGCCGCCGACGAGGCGCTTGCCGGTTACGGCAAGAAGATCAAGGTCACCCTGCACATCGACGGCTCGGTGAGCGTGGAGGATGACGGCCGCGGCATTCCGTTCGGCCTGCACCCCGATGAAGGCGCACCCGTCGTGGAGATCGTGTTCACGCGTCTGCACGCGGGCGGCAAGTTCGACAAGGGCAAGGGCGGCGCGTACAGCTTCTCCGGTGGTCTGCACGGCGTGGGCGTGTCGGTGACCAACGCGCTGTCCAAGCGCCTTGAAGTGACCACGCACCGCGAAGGCCAGATCGCGAAGCTGACGTTCTCCGGCGGCGACGTGATCGAGCCGCTCGTCGCCCGCGCGCTGCAGTCCGGCGAGCGCAAGCAGGGCACGACCGTGCAGGTCTGGCCCGATGCATCGTATTTCGAGTCGGCAGCCCTGCCGATGGGCGAGCTCACCAATCTGCTGCGCAGCAAGGCCGTGCTGATGCCCGGCGTGACCGTCACGCTGGTCAACGAAAAGACCAAGGACACGCAGTCGTGGCAATACAAGGGCGGCCTGCGCGACTATCTGGCGCAGACGCTTTCCGCCGATCCGGTGATCCCTCTGTTCGAGGGCGAGGGCTATGCCGATCGCCACAACGAGAGCTTTGCGGAGGGCGAGGGCGCCGCATGGTGCGTGGCGTTCACCGAAGATGGCTCGCCGGTGCGCGAGAGCTACGTCAACCTGATCCCCACCACCGCAGGCGGCACGCACGAGAGCGGCCTGCGCGATGGTCTGTTCCAGGCCGTCAAGAGCTTCATCGAGTTCCACTCGCTGCTGCCCAAGGGCGTGAAGCTCATGCCCGAAGACGTGTTCGCGCGCGCCAGCTACGTGCTCTCGGCCAAGGTGCTCGATCCGCAGTTCCAGGGCCAGATCAAGGAGCGCCTGAACTCGCGCGACGCCGTGCGTCTGGTCTCGAGCTTCGTGCGCCCGTCGCTCGAACTCTGGCTCAACGAGAACGTCGACTTCGGCAAGAAGCTCGCCGAGCTCGCCATCAAGGCCGCGCAGACGCGACAGCGCGCGGGCCAGAAGGTCGAGAAGAGGAAGGGCTCCGGCGTGGCCGTGCTGCCCGGCAAGCTCACCGATTGCGAAAGCCGCGATCTGGCATACAACGAAGTGTTCCTGGTCGAGGGCGACTCCGCCGGTGGCAGCGCCAAGATGGGCCGCGACAAGGAAAACCAGGCCGTGCTGCCGCTGCGCGGCAAGGTGTTGAACACCTGGGAGGTCGAGCGCGACCGCCTGTTCGCCAACACCGAAGTGCACGACATCTCGGTGGCCATCGGCGTCGATCCGCATGGCCCGAACGACACGCCCGACCTCTCCGGTCTGCGCTACGGCAAGATCTGCATTCTCTCGGATGCGGACGTGGACGGCTCGCACATCCAGGTGCTGCTGCTGACGCTGTTCTTCCGTCACTTCCCCAAGCTCATCGACGCCGGAAACATCTACGTCGCGCGGCCGCCGCTGTTCCGCGTGGACATTCCCGCGCGTGGCAAGAAGCCTGCGGCCAAGGTCTATGCGCTCGATCAGGGCGAACTCGACTCGATTCTCGACAAGGCCGTCAAGGACGGCGTGCCGCGCGAGAAGTGCCAGATCAGCCGCTTCAAGGGCCTCGGTGAAATGAACGCCGAGCAGCTCTGGGAAACCACGCTCAACCCCGACACCCGCCGCCTGCTGCCGGTGCGCGTGGGCAGCGTTGACGTGAGCGCGACCGAAGGTCTGATGTCCAAGCTCATGGGCAAGGGCGAAGCCGCCGCGCGCCGTGAGCTCATGGAAGTGCACGGCGACGAGGTCGAGGTGGACATCTAAGCCATGTTCGCGCCGCAGACTTCAGCACGACCCTCCGGCCGCTGGCGCATGCCGGTGGTGGCGGCGTTGCTGTGCTTCTTCGCTGCGCAGCAGTCCGCCCATGCCGACCTCTGGGCCTATGTCGATTCACGCGGCGTGACGCATTTCGCGGCCGAGCAGATCGATGCCAACTACTCGCTGTTCTTTCGCGGCGACCAGTTCGACTCGACCCGCGACGGGGCCACGGAACGCCTGGATCCGCCCGACTATTCGCTCGAATCCGCGGCGCGCAATGCGGGTGCACGCAAGCTCGCGTTCATCGACATCTCGCCGGGCTACAAGCGCGTGCGCACGCAGATCCGCGGCGCGGCCGAAACCTACGGGCTCGAGTACGAACTGCTCAAGGCGGTGATCGCGACCGAATCCGGTTTCGACTCGCAGGCCATTTCGCCCAAGGGCGCGGTCGGACTCATGCAGCTGATGCCGGCGACCGCATCGCGCTTCGGCGTGGCCAGCGACAAAAAGCGCAGCGTGGCGCAGAAGCTCGAAGACCCGGTGACCAATCTCGGCGCGGGCGCGAGTTATCTGCGCTATCTGCTCAAGATGTTCCACGGCCGCAAGGATCTGGCGCTGGCCGCCTACAACGCGGGCGAAGGTGCCGTGCAGCGTGCCGGCAACCAGATTCCCGCCTACCGTGAAACGCAGAATTACGTGAAGAGCGTGCTGGGCCTGTATGCCATGCTCAAGCCGCCCGAGCCGATCCGCGCGCACCGTGCGCATCAGGCGCAGCAAGCGGTGCCTGGACGCATCCGCATGGAAATACCTGCGGGCAATGCGGGCAACGCGGGTCCTGCGGGCGAGGACTCCTCGCCGGCGCAGGGCGGCTCGTCCTCTTCCATCAACACCAACCACACATCACCTCTCGGCGCCGCGGCGCGCAGCTCCGCTGTGCACATGGCCGCGCGCGCGCCATTGCAAGACTTGTCTGCGAACGAATGAGCGATCAATCCACACTTGAATTTTCCGCTGACCAACCGGACAGCGACGGCCTCGAACTGGCGCAGTACGCGCAGCAGGCCTATCTGGAATATGCCCTCTCCGTGGTGAAGGGCCGGGCGCTGCCCGACGTGTCCGACGGCCTGAAGCCGGTGCAGCGACGCATCCTGTTCGCGATGGACCGCATGGGCCTCGGCTTCAGCGGCCCCACGCGCAACGTGCCCGCCAAGCCGGTGAAGAGCGCGCGCGTCGTCGGCGACGTGCTCGGCAAATACCATCCGCACGGCGACCAGTCGGCCTACGACGCGCTGGTGCGCCTGTCGCAGGATTTCAGCCAGCGTTACCCGCTGATCGACGGTCAGGGCAACTTCGGCAGCCGCGACGGCGACGGTGCCGCCGCGATGCGCTACACCGAAGCGCGGCTTGCCAAGATCACCACGCTGCTGCTCGACGAGATCGACATGGGCACGGTGGACTTCATGCCCAACTACGACGGCTCCTTTGACGAACCCAGGCAGTTGCCCGCGCGTCTGCCGTTCTCGCTGCTCAATGGCTCGAGCGGCATCGCGGTCGGCATGGCGACGGAAATCCCGAGCCACAACCTGCGCGAAGTGGCGGACGCCTGCATCGCGCTGGTGAAGTCGCCCAAGCTCACGGACGAGGAACTGTTCGCGCTCCTGCCCGGCCCCGACTATCCGGGCGGCGGTCAGATCATCAGCAGCACCTCGGACATCCAGGACGCCTACCGCACGGGCCGCGGCAGCATGAAGGTGCGCGCGCGCTGGAAGATCGAGGAACTCGCGCGCGGCCAGTGGCAGCTCATCGTCACCGAACTGCCGCCGGGCACCAGCACTCAGAAGGTGCTCGAAGAGATTGAAGAGCTCACCAACCCCAAGGTCAAGACCGGCAAGAAGGCGCTCTCGCAGGAGCAGAACCAGCTCAAGGCCAGCATGCTCGCGCTGCTCGACGGCGTGCGCGATGAGTCCAGCAAGGACGCGCCGGTGCGCATCGTCATCGAGCCCAAGACCGGCAAGGTGCCGCAGCAGGAGCTCATCACCACACTGCTCGCGCACACCAGTCTCGAGACCTCGTCGTCGATCAACCTGACGATGATCGGCCTCGACGGCAAGCCGGTGCAGAAATCGATGCGCCAGATGCTCGAAGAGTGGATCAGCTTCCGTCAGATGACGATCGCCCGCCGCTCGCAGCATCGCCTGAACAAGGTGCTTGACCGCATCCACATCCTCGAAGGTCGTCAGCTCGTGCTGCTGAACATCGACGAGGTGATCGCCATCATCCGCCAGTCCGACGAGCCCAAGGAAGCGCTGATTGCTCGCTTCAAGCTCAGCGACCGTCAGGCTGAGGACATCCTCGAGATCAGGTTGCGTCAACTGGCGCGACTGGAAGCCATCAAGATCGAACAGGACCTGAAGGAACTGCGCGAAGAGCAGGGCAAGCTCGAAGAAATTCTGGCCAACCCGAACGCGCTGCGCCGCTTGATGGTCAAGGAAATCGAAGCCGACGCCAAGCAGTTCGCCGATGCGCGCCGCACCCTGATCCAGGAAGAGAAGAAGGCCGTCGCCGAAGTGAAGGTGCTGGACGAGCCGGTCACGGTGGTCGTCTCCGACAAGGGCTGGGTGCGCGCACGCACGGGCCACGGCCACGAAGCGGGCAGCTTCAGCTTCAAATCGGGCGACACGCTGTACGGCACGTTTGAATGCCGCACGGTGGACACGCTGATCGTCTTCGGCAACAACGGCCGCGTGTACTCCGTCGCAGTGTCGCAACTGCCCGGCGGACGCGGTGACGGCCAGCCCATCACCACGCTCATCGATCTGGAAAGCGGCACGCAGCCGGTGCATTACTTCGCCGGCCCGAACAACGCGGCCCTGCTGCTCGCGGGATCGGGTGGCTACGGCTTCATCACTACGGTCGAACACATGACGGCGCGCAACCGCGGCGGCAAGTCGTTCGTGAGCCTGGGCGACAAGGAAACCCTGTGCCGCCCCTCGCACGCCGCATTCACGAGCGGTGGTGCGGATCTGGTACCCGCGACGCACGTGTGCTGCGCCTCGATCGCCGGCCGCATTCTCACGTTCGAGATCGCCGAGCTCAAGCTCATGGAGAAGGGTGGACGCGGCTTGATGCTGATCGACCTGGACGACAAGGACCAGCTCGCGGGTGCCGCGGCGTACACGCGCAGTGTGCGGTTCACGGGCATTGGGCGTGGGGGCAAGGAGCGGGAAGAGACTCTTGAGATCCGGTCTTTGAACAATGCGCGCGCTGCGCGGGGACGCAAGGGGAAGGCAGGAGATTTCGGTTTCAAGATCGCGGATGTGATCCGGGTCGAGTAGTCGGGTTTTCTTCTTTTTCGCTGAGAGGAAAGGTGTGGGGTCGGGTTTCGACTTTGCACCTTTTCTTTTTTTGTTTTTGCTCTTTGGTTGAGGGCGGAGGCCGGGAGTTCCGCCCGGCGGCGGAGTAACTTTTCGCTTGCGCGCGAAAAGTCACCAAAAGCGCGCTTTTGAATACTGGGTCACGCGGCAGAACTCACTGCGCGACTGCGTCGCTTCGTTCGGGCAACCGCCGCGAGTCAGATGTTCAATAAGAGGAATTTGCGGCACTTTGCTTCGCTCGTGCCGGGGTGTCGATGAAGTTGGGTTGGGCGCAAACGCCCACTGTTCTTTTGAGTGACGTGATCCCGCGAGCAAATCAAAATCGCGCAGCGCTGGCGCGCCCGCATCTCGCGAAGTCGCGAGATGTACTGCACGAGCGAAGCAAAGTGCCGAACACACCTCCGAGTGAACATCTAGCTCGCGGCGGTTGTCCGAGCGGCGCGCGCAGCGCAAAGCGAGTTCTGCCGCGGGTATTGAAAGCGCGTTTTTGGTGACTTTTTGCGCGCAAGCAAAAAGTTACTGCCCCGCCGGGGGCAGTCCCGGCCTCCGCCCTCAACCAAGCGAGCAAAAAAGCAAAAATTCAAACAACAGAAGTGAAGTGCTCCACCACCGGCGCCGAAGCAAAAAACGGCCCCACCACCGCCCGCCACTCCGCAAACGCAGGCGACCCCCGAAAATCCACCGTGTGATTTTCAAGAGTCTCCCATTGGATCTGCAGCAGATAGCGCTCAGGCGTTTCGATGGAATGACGAACGGTGTAGCCCTTGAAACCCACGGCCTTGGAGATCACGGTCGTGACGCCGCGCACGACGGCTTCTTCAAAGGCGCTTTGTTGGCCGGGTTGGATGCGGATGTCCACGACTTCCAGAATCATGATGAGCTGTCTTTCCTGAGGGTGTTGTTGATCGTGTTGTCGACATCGATGTCGATGTTGAACACCGGATTCTGGCATTGAAGCGCCACGTCCACGCGCACCACGGAGCCTTTGCCGATGGTGGAGGTCACCGTCAGTTGACCGCCGATGCGTCTTGCCCGCTCGGCCATGCTGCGCATGCCGACGCCGAGGCCACTGGTATCGTGTGCGGCGGGGACGTCAAAGCCTTTGCCGTCGTCTTCGACATGCAGGAGCAGCAGGAACGGAGCTGTCTGGTGGCACCAGACGCGGATGGTTTTCGCTTGGCTGTGCTTGATGGCGTTGGTCAGGGCTTCTTCGAGGATGCGTGAGAGGCCGAGGCATTGCAGTGCGCTGGGGCGTTCATCTTCGCTGCGCCACACGGGGTCGCTGTGCCACTCCCAGGCGATGTTGAGCTCATCAAAAATGCGGGTGAAGCGGTAGCGCAGCGGGGCCATCCACAGCTCGGGCGTTTCGGGCACGGTGGCACCGACGCTGGAGCCATGGTCGATCATCTGGCGCAGGTCGTCGCGCAGCAGTTTGAGCAGCGAAAGCATGCGCTCGTTGGGCAGTGTCTGCTGGCTGCGCTGGGCGCGCTCGACCACCGCGATGCTGCGCACCAGACTGCCGCCCAGACTGTCGTGCAGGTCGTGGGCGAGGTGCACGCGTTCCTGCAGGCGGATGTGCTCGAGCTTCTGCGCGTGTTCGCGCTCCAGTGCGTTGGCGAGCTCGATGCGGGCGTCGTTCACATGCTGCTCGAGTTGGATGTTGAAGTGCTCGATGCGGCGCGTGTTGGCCGCAAGGCGCCAGCCGAGCAGCAGCGCGATCAAGGCGGTGGTGAGGATGACGGTGAGCGGCACCCAGGATTCGTGGTCGTCCCAGATTCGGAACATCAACAGCAGGTCGTGGGCGCTGACGATCAGGAAAGAGGCCCAGCACAGGGCCATGGCGATGTTTTGCAGGCTTCGCCGTTGCCAGGCACGCCATTGGACCTGAAGGCACACCATGAAGAAAACCAGCGCGCAGCACAGCGAGATCATTTGGGAGGAGGCCTCCAGAAGTGATCGCGGCACGAGCAGGATGGTGAGGCATGCCAGTCCCCCGGCGATCCACAGAACGCGCTCCGTGCGGGGCAGGCGCTGCTCGCCGAAGCGCAGGCTGAAGATGCTGAAGCACACGATGTACGCCACCATGGCCATGATGTTCAGACGTGCCATGCGCAGCGAGCTCTCGAACGGACCGCCGCCTTCGGACACGATGGGCCAGATGGACCATGGGGCACTGCTGAGCAGCGTGCTGAGGTAGAGCGACCAGGCAAACGACATCAGCGCGAACCAGCCGTAGGTGCGTTCCGAGCGACGCATCAGCCATATCACCAGGAAGATGCAGCCGAATGCGGCCGATATCCCGTTGGTCAGCACGAAGGCGGTGCGGCGGCGCCAGTCGAGTCCCTCGAACTGATGGCGCATGGACTCGACCGTGCCCAATTGAATGGGTTCGATGCCCGGCGTCAGTTCGGCAGGGCCGACGACGCGCACCCACACCGTATTGACGCCTGACCGCACGGCGGACGCGGGCAGCGCCCACCAGCGAGGGGTGTTCCAGCCGTGGGTGATCGGGTCGGTCAGCGCGGCGTCGCTCCAGATCCGATCGTCCTGCACGAAGACCTCCGCCGCCATGAAGATCCGCTGAAAGCCGAAACCGACGGGCTCCTTTCCTGCATCGGTGCCGCTTGGGCATTGGCGTTCCCAGTCGATGCGATACCAGACCGAGCCCGAGTGATCGGGCCAGCGTCGGCTCCAGACATCGGGCAGCGTGACGGGCACCCAGCCGTCGGATGGTCGCACCCGCGCATCCGCACCGGCCTTGGTGGCCTGAACGGAAAGCACGTGGAAACTGCAGGCATCGTCCTGCGCGGCATGGGCTGGGGAAAGCGGAAGGCAGCAAAGCACAAGCAGCGCGACAAGCGCACAAAGCCTCCGGACCCAGCGGACGTGCTCCATCAACCGAGCAGGTCGCCGCGCTCGAGCGCGGCGCGCACGGCCATCGCGCGCGAGTTCACGCAGAGCTTGCGGTAGATGCGCTTCACATGCGTCTCGACCGTGTAGTACGAGAGGTGCAGGTGCTCGGAAATCTCGCGGTTGGACAGGCCGTTGGCGACCATCTTGAGAATCTCGCGTTCGCGCTTGCTCAGGTATTCACCGGAGGGCGTCTCCTCGGGTTTGGGATCGGCTTGCGGCGCGAAGGCGACCTCAACGAGGGTGGATGCACCCGGTGGAGGCGGTACGGCGGGAGCGTCGGGCAGCAGTTCGAGAATGCGCCGCGCGATGAACGGGTCGATGGGGGCGCCGCCGCGCAGCGCGCTGCGGATGGAGAGCATGACCTCGAAGTCGTCACGCTCCTTGAGCACATAGCCCGTCGCGCCGGCACGCAGCGCGCCGAGGATGTCGTCTTCCGAGCTCCATGCCGTCACCACCAGAATCCCGAGCCAGGGATCCTGCGTGCGCAGCTCGGTGATGAGCTCGCGGCCATTGCCGTCGGGCAGCGCCAGATCGACCAGCGCCATCGCCACAGGCTGGCTGGCCAGCATGGCGCGTGCCTCACCCAGCGTGGCGGCGAAGATGAGCGCATCCGGCGCATAGCCCAACTGCAGCAGCACCTCGCGCAGACGCTGCTGGAACTCCGGCTCGTCCTCGACCACGAGGACGGGCGTCGGCAGCGTCGAGCCAGGGTCGATGCGCGGCGCAGCGAAACCGGAAGGGGGCTGGGAAGGGTGGGCTGCGGCTGGATCTTCGGGCATCTCTGTTCTGTCGTCGTGGCTTGGTGGACTGCAAGCATCGCCTGAATCGCGCGCCATGGGTATCCCTTGATTCAGGTAATTTGGCTGGGGCGGGCATCGCGTTGCCCGCCTGCGATCGCAAAGCTCGCATTCCTCACCAAACACCCGGATCAAGGGGGCGAACAAGAGTAGCACAATTGCTTACATTTCATCTTCACCCTCCAATGAACTTGCCGTCACTCAGCGCAGTGGGTATTCAGTCACAGGAAAGGGGCATGTCGGGCGAGGTGGTTCATTTCAAAACACCACCGCGGATGGCTTCATTTGGCTTTTTCGCCAGCTTCAAATGGTTGGAACCTTCTTGGTTTCTGCGCGATGGACCATGGGAGTGAGCGGTGGGCGATCTCGTTAGCAGGATCAGCATCAAGGAGATATGCACCGACGATGGCACCCCAATCGGATGGGAGGACATCCGCCTGCGCGAAGTCAACAGGATCGCGCTCAAGTACAACCGCCGTGAGAATGAGGTGTCCGCCGATCTGGACCGAGAGCGTCAACAATGGAATGGACGCTCTCAGGGCGTGCTGTCCGTCAGGCCGAGACGGGCGTGGCGGAAAACTGCTCGCTCGGGTTGATGATCTGATCGCGGCAGGCGACGAGCGGCAGATCGCGCTCGCCCGATTGCGTGCGCTGGACCAGTGCATAGAGCGTGCTCACAGCGCTCGCGACCGCGACGGGGGCGGTGTTGCCCTGGAGCAGGTGGCCCAGCAGCACCGCCGAGAACACGTCGCCCATGCCGTTGGGCAGCGGCTGCAGATCGATGTAGGGCGTCTGCACCAGCCAGGCGTGGTCGGCGGTGATGGCGAGCGTCGCGAGGCTGTCCTGCGGCAGGTCGTCTGTGCGCAGGCTGGTGATGACGATGAGCGCCGATGTCGCGTCATGCATGTGCGAGAGCATGGAGCGCGCGGCCTTGATGGCGGCGGGCACCGTGGTGAGCGGTGTGCCGCCGCACAGCAGTTCGAACTCGTAGTGGTTCGGCGTGATCACGCTGGCCATGGACAGGGCGCGCTTGCGCAGGAATTCGGGAATGCCGGGGCGCACGAAGATGCCGCGTCCCACGTCACCCATCACCGGGTCGCAGAGGTAATGCGCCTTGGGGTGTGCGGCGCGCACTTCCTGCACGGCCGAGAGGATTTCTTCGCCGACGCCGGCATCGCCCAGATAGCCCGACAGCACGGCCATGCAGCGCGAGAGCACGCCGCGCGCGCGCAGGCCGTCGAGCACGTCCGCGATGTGGGCGGGCTGGAAGACCTGGCCCTTGAATTCACCGTAGCCGGTGTGGTTGGAAAACTGGACGGTGTGAATGGCGACGGGCTGGATGCCGAGGAGCTGCAGGGGCAGCATCGCCGCATCGTTCCCCACATGTCCATACGCCACATGCGATTGAATCGTCAGCACCAGTGGGGTCGTCATTTTTTGATTGGCTTTGTTCGTTGGTCGTTTGGAGGCGCCGATACAGCCCCTCATGCAGCGTTGCGAAGCCTTGCCGTACCCGAAGTACTGTCTGCGGCTTCGACGCCTCGCCCGAGGGGCTGTCTTGGCGTTGGGGTGGGGGCTTTGTTGCCCGCTGCGCTGCGTGGCCCGTGGGCTTCGCAGCTGCTTGTTTTTGCTTTTCAGTCCGCCAGTTCGGCGATCAGTTCGATTTCCACGCAGGCACCCAGAGGAATCTGCGCTACGCCGAAGGCGCTGCGGGCGTGCGCGCCTTTTTCGTTGCCGAAGACCTGGGCAATGAGTTCGCTGGCGCCGTTGGTGACGAGGTGCTGCTCGGTGAAGTCGCCGGTGGAGTTCACGAGGCTCATGAGCTTGACGATGCGCTTGATGCGGTTGAGGTCGCCGGTGGCGGCGTGCAGGGTGCCGAGCAGGTCGATGGCGACGGCGCGGGCGGCCTGCTTGCCTTCATCGGTGGAGACGTTCTTGCCGAGCTGGCCGGTCCAGACGGCGCCGTCCTTGCGCGCGATGTGGCCCGAGAGGAACACGAGCTTGCCGGTCTGCACGAAGGGCACGTAGGCGGCTGCGGGCGTGGCGACCGGGGGCAGTGTGATGTTGAGTTCCTTGAGTTTGTCGTAAACGCTCATGTCGGCAGTCCTGTGTGAAACGGAAAGGGAAAGGGAAAAGAGTGGAGGGCCACGGCGAAAGGCAGCACGGGATGCGCTGTCGATCTGTGTGCAAACGTCAATGGTACCCAGTCGGGAGCCCCATTGGTGGAATTGGGGTGAACATCGCGGCTCGCCCGGTTCGGTCAAGGAGTTCCTGCGGGCTCATCCCTAGCATCGGCGGATGTCTGTCGTCACCCATCGCACTGCAGCGTTTAGTCGCCCTTGGCTGGGCACGGCCATGCTGCTCGGCATGTTGCTCGGGACGGCGCTGCAGTTGCAGCAGCGCAGCTTGTGGAGTGGATACACCTACCTCGGACTGGCTGCTCTCGGGCTGTGTGGCTGTCTGCTGTGCCTGCATCGGATCGGGCCGGGGCGTCGGCAATGGCGCTGGCCATGGACGCGGGCGTGTCTGATGCTCGTCGGCGTGGCGCTGGTGACGTTCGCGCAGATCGGATGGCGCAGCGTGGCCTTTGCGCAGGGGGCGCTGGCTGGCGAGCTGGAGGGGCGTGATCTGCTGATCGTGGGCTCGATTTCCGCGATGCCGCAGGTGCGCGAGAACGGCGTGCGGTTTCGCATGGAGGTCGAATCCGCGACGCTCGACGGGCGCGCGGTGCGGGCACCTGATCTGGTTGATCTGAGCTGGTATGCACATGGACTCTACGCGGACGATGGAGATGCGTCGTCCGACGCGCCAATCCCTCGGCTGGTCGCGGGCCAGCGCTGGGCCATGCCGGTACGGCTGAAGGCGCCGCATGGAGCGGCCAATCCGTTTGGCTTCGACTACGAACTCTGGATGTGGGAGCAGGGCGTGCAGGCCACGGGCTATGTGGGCATGCGCGTCGGGCCGCGTTGGATCGAGGACGGCTGGTCGCATCCGGTGGAGCGTCTGCGTCAGCGGGTGCGCGACGCCATCGTCGATCGGCTGGTGTTCAACCCGGCGGCGCAGGACGCATCGCGCGCCCGTGCCGCCGGTGTGGTGGCGGCGCTGGTGACTGGTGATCAGCGCGCCATTGACCGCAAGGACTGGGAGGTGTTCCGCACCACGGGAGTGGCGCATCTGGTGAGCATTTCGGGTCTTCACATCACCATGTTCGCCTGGCTTGCGGGCGCCGTCATCGGGGCGGTGTGGCGACGCTCATCATGGCTGTGTCAGCGGGTTCCTGCGCAACTTGCAAGCATGTTCGGCGGCGTGTCGCTCGCGGCGGCCTATGCGCTTTTCAGCGGCTGGGGCGTGCCCGCGCAGCGCACGATCTTCATGCTGGCGACGGTGGCATTGCTGCGGCTGGGCGGGCGTCGCTGGCCGTGGCCGCATGTGTGGTTGCTGGCCTGCGCGCTGGTGCTGTCGTGGGATCCGTGGGCAATGCTGCAGGCGGGGTTCTGGCTCAGCTTCGTGGCCGTGGGCATTCTGTTCGCGAGTCATTCGGCGCTGCCCGCGCAGGCGCCCGTTGACGAGGTGATGGGTTGGCGTGCGCGGCTGCTGCTGTTCGGCAAGCGGCATCTGCTGGCGCTCATCAAGCAGCAGGGCGTGGTGACGCTTGCGGTCGCGCCGCTGACCCTGCTGCTGTTCGGGCAGATGTCGGTCGTGGGGCTGCTCGCCAATCTGTTCGCGATTCCGTGGGTGACGTTGGTGGTGCTGCCGGTTGCGTTTCTGGGCATCGCGTGGCCTGCCCTGTGGACGGTGGCTTTGTGGACGGTGCAGTGCATTGTCGCTGTGCTGCAATGGTGCGCGGGCCTGCCGCTGGCGCAGTTGACGTTGCCCGTGGCGCCACTTTGGGCGGGTGCGTTTGCGGTAGGCGGAGGCATCTGGCTGGCGCTGCGGCTGCCGTGGCGGGTGCGGGTGATGGCCTTGCCATGCCTGCTGCCCGCGCTGTGGTGGACGCCCGTGCGGCCCTCGCCTGGCCGCTTCGATCTGCTCACCATCGATGTGGGGCAGGGGCAGTCGGTGCTGGTTCGCACTGCGCGGCACAGTGTGCTTTATGACGCGGGACCGATGTATTCCGCCGACTCGGATGCGGGTGAGCGTGTGGTGCTGCCGCTGCTGCGTGCCATGGGCGAGCGGCTCGATATGCTGGTGCTCAGCCATCGCGATGCGGATCACACGGGCGGCGCGACCGCCGTGTTGACTGAGCAGGCCCAGACGCGGCTCATGGCATCGGTCGAGCGCGAGCACCGGCTTTGGCTGGGGAGGCCGTTCCAGCCTTGCATCGCGGGCCACGCCTGGCAATGGGATGGCGTGCGCTTCGAGGTGCTGCATCCTTCGCTCGACGTGGCGACGCAACTGGCGCACGGCAACCCCGCCGGCCTCAAGTCGAACGCCATGAGCTGCGTGCTTGAAATCACCGACGCGCACGGCGTCACGGCGGTGCTGGCCGGAGACATCGAGCAGGCACAGGAGCGTGAATTGCTTGCGCGTGAGCTCGCACGCGATGCGCTGGATCCCGTGGACTGGCTGCTCGTGCCGCACCATGGCAGCAGGACGTCGTCGAGCCCGGCGTGGCTTGACGCGCTGCGGCCCGGAGTGGCGGTCGTGCAGTCGGGCTATCGCAACCGTTTTGGCCACCCCGCCGAAGAGGTGGCCGAGCGCTATCGCGCACGAAAGATTCCCCTCGTGACGACCCCGGAGTGCGGTGCCATGGTCTGGCACTCGGAGCGGCCAGCGGATTGGGTTTGCGAGCGAGAGCGAACGCTTCAGTATTGGAAGCATTCGAACACAAAAAATGAAGAGTGATTACAAACTAGGGATAGCCTTGATGCAGCACGCCTCGCAAGGGCCCAAAACAGGCCCGCAACTTGCTATTCTGTGTTCTCAGGAGGCCTTCTTTATGCACAAGTTTGACGAAATGTACGAATCGCTTCCTATCGCCGCCGGTGCCGAGCGGGCGCATTACAAGCGCTACGCCCAATGGCTGGCCCGGCAGCCCGACAGCGTCATGCAGGCGCGTCGCACGGAAGCGGAAATGATCTTTCGCCGTGTCGGCATCACCTTCGCGGTGTATGGCGCGAAGGACGAGGATGGCTCGGGCACCGAACGCCTCATTCCCTTCGATCTGATTCCCCGCGTCATTCCCTCGCATGAATGGCTGCGCATGCGCTAGGGGCTGGAGCAGCGGGTCACGGCGCTCAACCGCTTCATCCACGACGTCTACCATGGTCAGGACATCATCCGTGCGGGCATCGTGCCCAGCGAGCTGATCAATCAGAACGCGCAGTTCCGCCCCGAGATGGTGCAGGTTGATGTGCCCAACAACGTCTACGCCAACATTGCGGGCATCGACATCGTGCGTGCGCCGGATTCGAGCGGCAACGGCGTCTACTACGTGCTCGAGGACAATCTGCGCGTGCCCTCCGGTGTGTCGTACATGCTGGAAAACCGCAAGATGATGATGCGGCTGTTTCCTGAGCTGTTCGCTATGCACAAGGTCGCGCCGGTCGCGCATTATCCCGACATGCTGCTCGATACCCTGCGTGCGAGTGCGCCGTCGACGAGCTCCGAGCCCACGGTCGTGGTGCTCACGCCCGGCATGTACAACAGCGCCTACTTCGAGCATGCCTTTCTTGCGCAGCAGATGGGCGTGGAGCTGGTCGAGGGGCAGGACCTCATCGTCAAGGACAAGTTCGTCTATCTGCGCACCACGCGCGGGCTGCAGCGCGTCGATGTGATCTACCGGCGCGTCGACGACGATTTTCTCGACCCCAAGGTGTTCCGCCCCACGTCGACGCTGGGATGCGCGGGGCTTATGGAGGCGTATCGCGCGGGCAACGTGGCGATCTGCAATGCGGTCGGCACCGGCATTGCGGACGACAAGTCGGTCTATCCGTACGTGCCCGAGATGATCCGCTTCTACCTCGGCGAGGAGCCGATCCTCGCCAACGTGCCGACCTGGCTGTGCCGCAAACCGGACGATCTCAAGTACGTGCTCGACCATCTGCACGAGCTCGTCGTCAAGGAGGTGCATGGCGCGGGCGGCTACGGCATGCTGATCGGCCCTGCGGCGACCAAGGCCGAGATCGAGGAATTCCGCGCGGCGCTGCTCGCCAACCCGGCGGGCTACATCGCGCAGCCGACGCTTTCGCTGTCGAGTTGCCCGACCTTCGTGAACTCGGGCATCGCACCGCGCCACATCGATCTGCGGCCCTTCGTGCTCTCGGGCAAGAAGGTGCAGATGGTCGCGGGCGGGCTCACGCGCGTGGCGTTGAAGGAGGGCTCGCTCGTCGTCAATTCGTCGCAGGGCGGCGGCACCAAGGACACCTGGGTGCTCAATCCGGAGGACATGCCGGGGCGCCAGTCGTCCATGCCGCAGGGCCAGTCGCAAATGCAATCCCAAAACAACTTCGACGGAGCCTGACATCATGCTGAGCCGAACCGCTGACCATTTGTTCTGGATGTCGCGCTACACCGAGCGTGCGGAGAGCACCGCGCGCATGCTGAACGTGAGCTACGAAACCTCGCTGCTGCCGCAGTCCGAAGACAAGGCGCAGGAAGGCCTGCGCGGCCTGCTTTCCATCAGCGAGCTGATTCCCGCCTACACCGCGCGCTATGGCGAGATCACGCAGGACAAGGTGCTCACCTTCATGGTGCACGACGAGACCAATTCCTCGTCGATCTTCTCTTGCCTGCGCGCCGCCCGCGAGAACGCCCGTGCCGTGCGCGGCGCGTTGACCACGGAAGTCTGGGAAACCCAGAACCAGACCTGGCTCGCACTCAACCAGCACTTGCGCGATGGAGCGTTCGAGCGCGATCCGGGGCAGTTCTTCGAATGGGTGAAGTACCGCTCGCATCTCTCGCGCGGCGTGACGCTGGGCACCATGCTGCATGACGAGGCGTATCGCTTCATGCGCCTTGGCACTTCGCTGGAGCGTTCGGACAACACCGCGCGGCTGCTCGACGTGAAGTTCCATGCGGTGGACACGGACTTCCACGGCAGCGTGCGCGATCCCAAACGCGCCACGCCGGAGTTCGACTTCTATCACTGGAGCGCGATTCTGCGCAGCGTCTCGGCCTTCGAGATCTACCGCAAGGTCTACCGCGACGTGATCACGCCCGAGCGCGTGGCCGAGCTGCTCATGCTGCGCGCCGACATGCCGCGTTCGCTGCACTCCAACATGAAGCAGGTGGTGGAGAACCTCGCCGCCGTGGCCAACGAGCACTCGGGCGAGACGCAGCGCAAAGCGGGGCGCCTGCTGGCCGATCTGCGCTACGGCCGCATCGAGGAGATTCTCGCGACCGGGCTGCACGCGTATCTCACGCAGTTCCTCGACCGCGTGAACGAGCTGGGCTCGCGCATCAGCCGCGATTTTCTGGTTCCAGTGCATCATTGATGAGAACACGACTCCTGAGTCGCTGCATGCCTTCTCCTCGCTCTCGAAGCACTTCGCGTTTGGGTCGGGAGGGCGCAGGCAGCGCGGCGGAGCGGCACTCGCATGTCCCGCCCCGGTTTCATATGCTGCAGGTTTGCCTTCGAACAATGTTTTTCGAACATCGGTTCCAGCTTGTGAAACGTTGTCCCGGCATGGTCATGGCTTCTGCCCTATATTGAGAGGCTGTGAGTCACGCGCGGCGCACGCGCGCTTTTCGCGCCTTCCTTCCGTCAAATCCATTCAGGAGCCAAGTGCATGAGTTATCCCAATACCCAACTTTTCATTGACGGCCAGTGGCGCGATTCCGCCGACGGCAAGACGCTCGGCGTGTTCAACCCCGCCACCGGAAGCGAGATCGGCCGCGTGGCCCATGCGAACCGCGCCGACATGGACGCCGCGCTGGCGTCCGCTCAGAAGGGCTTCGAAGTGTGGCGCGACATTCCTGCCGTCGAGCGCGCCAAAACCATGCGCCGCGCCGCCGCGCTGATGCGTGAGCGCGCCGACGCCATCGGCCACATCCTCACGCAGGAGCAGGGCAAGCCTTACGTCGAGGCACGCGGCGAGGCCATGGCGGCCGCCGACATCATCGAATGGTTCGCCGACGAAGGCATGCGCGTCTATGGCCGCATCGTTCCGTCGCGCAATCTGGCCGTGCGCCAGTTGGTGGTGAAGGACCCGGTCGGCGTGGTCGCCGCGTTCACGCCGTGGAATTTCCCGATCAATCAGGTCGTGCGCAAACTGGGCGCCGCGCTGGCCGCTGGTTGCGCCGTCATCGTGAAGGCGCCGGAAGAAACCCCGGCGAGCCCCGCCGAGCTCATCAAGGCCTTTGCTGACGCGGGCGTGCCTGCTGGTGTGATCAACCTGCTGTACGGCAACCCGGCCGAGATCTCGAGCTACCTGATCCCGCACCCCATCGTGCGCAAGGTCACCTTCACCGGCTCGACTCCGGTGGGCAAGCAGCTCGCGGGCATCGCCGGTCAGCACATGAAGCGCGTGACCATGGAACTTGGCGGCCACGCTCCGGTGATCGTCTGTGACGACGCCGACATCGCGCTCGCCGTGAAGTGCACGGCCGGAGCCAAGTTCCGCAACGCCGGACAGGTCTGCATCTCGCCCACCCGCTTTCTGGTGCATGAAGACGTGCGCTCCGATTTCGTGGCGGCGCTCACCAAGTACGCACAGGGCCTGAAGGTCGGCGATGGTCTGGCCGAAGGCACGCAGATGGGCCCGCTCGCCAATCCCCGTCGCCTCACGGCCATGGCCGAGTTCATGAGCGATGCCGTGCAAAGCGGCGCCGAAGTCCTCACCGGCGGCGAGCGCATCGGCAGCGCGGGCAACTTCTATGCCCCCACGATCCTGAACAACGTGCCCACCAGCGCACGCATCTTCAACGACGAGCCCTTCGGCCCGGTCGCTGC
This sequence comes from Diaphorobacter caeni, assembly GCF_015354245.1. Taxonomy (GTDB): domain Bacteria; phylum Pseudomonadota; class Gammaproteobacteria; order Burkholderiales; family Burkholderiaceae_C; genus Diaphorobacter_A; species Diaphorobacter_A caeni. The sequence goes on along the minus strand of NZ_JADKYZ010000002.1, from coordinate 78,334 downwards.
GGTGCAAGGCTTCACCGACCTCAACGCCGCCATCGCCGAGGCCAACCGCCTGGCCTTTGGCCTCGCGGGCTACGCGTTCACCAAGTCTCTGAAGAACGCCCATCTGCTCTCGCAGCGCGTGGAGGTCGGCATGCTCTGGGTGAACCAGCCCGCCACGCCTTCGGCCGAGCTGCCTTTCGGCGGCATCAAGGATTCCGGCTACGGATCTGAAGGCGGTCCGGAAGCGCTCGAGGCCTGCCTGAACACGCGCGCGATTTCGATCACGAACGTTTGAAAGAGCGGCTTGCGCCGATTTCGTCGCACCGAATCCGGTGCGACACAAAAACAAAAGGACTTGGCTCACACCAAGTCCTTTTTCGTTGGAGAGAAGGAATTCTCCCGCTTCAGGGCTGCAGATCAGGGACGCAAGCAGTGCCCTTGATCGCTTCCCACACAGGAGACAGAAAGTCAATCCATCAAGTCATCGAGGATGAGGCGGCGCAGGGTGGCGAGGGGAAGGTCGTCCAGTCGGGCGAAAAGATAGAGGACGAGGGTGGAGTCCAGCGGATGCGGCACCATGATTTCATGGTGTTCGGTGAAGGTCGAAATCATCTCCCGCATCTGTCCCCGCTTGCCGAGAATTTCCAGATCATGGGTGACTGCCTCCGCCACCTGCTTGAGCACCTTGGGGTCGGGCGCATTGTCTGTGCGTGCCGCGAAATCGTGAACCCGCATGTCGAGCCAACCGGCCCAGGTGGCGGCGCCGATTCCGTACATCAGGCGGTCGAGCATGTCCTTGAGCGCGGGCCCCGATAGATCGACCGAGCGCTCGGGAATCGCAGCCGCCGCTGGCGCAGCAGGGGACTTGCTGGCCACCTTCTTGCCGCCGGCCTTGGTTGCCGATGACGGCTCGGGCTGCGGCGCGGGGGCGGGTGCTGGGATCGGCTCTGGCACGGGATCGGAGGTCAGCGGGGCGATTTCCGTGGGCGGCAGTGAATCACCGGCTTCCACGTCGATCATCAGATCCACTTCGGTGATGGCGGCCGGCTCCGGCGCTTCTTCAGCCTTGGCCCCCCTGCGCAATGGACGCACCATGGACAGAAGCTGCTCGTGAATCGCTTTCCACGTGGGACCACCCATGAGTACCGACCCTCTCGTTTCTGTGGACTGCAAGCCCGCGTCCTGCACCATCTGGTGGAGCATGTCCGACAGCGACGTGTTGCCTCCCGGCGTGACGAAAAGCACGCGCGGCTTGCAGCGCTGCACCACCGGGTGGGACAGCGCGCGGGCGACGAACTCGGTATCTGTTCCCTGACCGCTGCGGCGCATGAGGAACACCATCAGTTCGATCTTCTCGAGCAGCGGCTGCGACAGCGTGGACGACAGAAGGCCTTCGCTGATGCCGACGATGCGCACGGGGCCTGCCGAATCGCCGACCACGTCCGCATAGTCGAGCGGATAGCTGTCCGCGTCCTTGCCGGTGTTGGAGACCTTGAGCGCACAGGCCTGGGTGCCGAAGCGTTCCGAGAGATGGCTGAAGATCGGGTTGAACCACAGCACCGAGTTGCTGAAGATCGCCACCTGACGCACCGGTTGGGTGTGTTGCACCGGTTTGCTGGAGCGGTTGGGCGTGAGGAAATAGCGGAACGGGTCCGACGCGTCACCCGGATCGTCGTCCAGAAAGCGCTTGGTCTCGTTGAGCCGCTGCGCCGCATCCGCACGGTGCTTGGAGCCGTGGGAGATCACCACATTCCACTGCTGGTAGCTGCGCTGGGAGATCGGTCTCTCGAACAGGATCGTGGGGGACTCCTGATCCCAGAACGCGGCAATGCGCCCCACCAGATTCTGCACTGCGGCGTCCTCTCCCTCCAGCACATGAAGGAAGTAGCCGTCCGAGATCGCCAGCAGACCGGTGAGCTCATGGCGTCGCGCGAAATCTTCGCAGGCAGCCAACAGGCTGTCCGTGGGCAAGGCTACCTTGCCTTGGCGTGCGGCCTTACCGAAATAGCAGACTACTTGCATGGATATTCAACCAGGTCACACAACAAAACCGCAATTATTTTGCGTTACGTAAAGATACACCTAAAACAACGTGTAATTGTGAATTTCCAATCGTTAATTTTTCTCGACTGGACGGTTTGGATTGCTGCACCAATCACTCCAGCTGCCAGCATATAGGGCTGTTCTGCCCAATCCGGCAATCTCCATCGCGATCAAATTGGGCAAAGCGCTGACTCCGCTGCCGCACTGATGCACCACTCCCGCCGTGTCATGCCCAAGCAACAGTGCATCGAATTCCTGACGCAGCTGCGCGGCCGGTTTGAATTTGCCGTCAGTTCCGATATTGGTTGTAAATGGTCGATTCAGCGCACCGGGAATATGTCCTGCCACAGGATCCAGCGGCTCCACTTCGCCGCGAAAACGGGCTGGAGCGCGGGCATCGATCACCGTTTGGTCGGGATTGTCGATATTTGCGAATACGTCGTCGGCATTCACCAAACGGGCGAGAGCGGGCTTGAGCTCGAAATTGGATTGAAAGTGTGCAATCGCTTCTCCTGATTCGACGGGTTTTCCCTCAGTCTGCCACGCTGGCAGTCCACCGTCCAGCACGGCGACCGCGTCGTGCCCCGCCCATTTGAGCATCCACCACAGTCGGCCGCAATAATTGGCGTTGTTGCGATCGTATACAACCGCCTGCATGTCATTGGTAAACCCGATTTCGCATAACCACATGGCAAATCGCTCGCGATTGGGCAGCGGATGGCGTCCGCCGGATGCGGGTTTGTCCGCATCATCCGCGACGATGATTTTCCCGTCTGCGCCAGGGCTGCCGTGTTTGGCGCTCAGGTTTCTGTCCAGATCGGCGCGGACGGCACCCGGAATATGCGACTCGAGATATTGGGAGTCTCCCTGAGCGGGGTTGGCGAGATCAAAGCTGCAATCAAACACCATGAACGGCGCGCCGCTGTCAATGAGACTTTGCAACTCGGAAACTTGAATGAGGGTGGTGTATGTTGTCATTTTGGATTCGATGAAATCGTTTGCGGCAGGGTTCCCTCCGTGCACCGGTTGTGCAACAGCGAGATCTTCTGAGTGCATGTTGACGATCTCCACACGGTCTCGCAAGCGCGGCCTTGGGCGCTCTGCTGCGTTGCAAATTCTCGGAATGGCACGACCCATTGCTGCGGTTTGCGCCTTGCAGCCCATCCCGATCCGCATCCTGCACGCCTCGCGATGAGATCGTCAACACGCTCTGATGGCATTTTTACCTGAAATCTTCAGGAATGGCATTCATGCCGGGAGCGTGATTCCCGAATGATGGTGTCGAGGCGCGGCGCTCGCGCGTGGGCTCTGTCGGTCAGATGCGGTGGCCGAATCGGAAAGCAGAACAAGGAGAAGAGGGCGTTGGTGGATGCGTTGCGTCCACAGCCCGGAGGCCACTGGCATGCTGCTCGGGCATGTGTTCGCGCATTCCACGCGGAGGCGGCCGCCAAGCCTCCTTGGAAGGTTGGGGAGGGGTTACCGTTCCTCGCTGGGTGCGTCCGGCGCGGAGCGTGAGCGCAGGATGGTGGCCGCGATGCCGCTCGCGATGATGAGGAACATGCCGAGCCAGCCAAGCATCGGGATCTTGTCGCCGAAGAACACCATGCCCGAGATGGCGCCGAAGATGATGCCCGAATACTGCAGATTGGCCACCACCAGCGTCTCGCGCGAGGTGCGGGCCTGGGCGTAGGCCTTGGTCAGGCAGAGCTGCGCGATGGAGGCGAGCACGCCGATGGGAATGAGCCAGAGCGTGTTCCAGCCGGCCCAGGGCGAGATGCCGGTGGCCAGCATGGCGGCGCCGCCCGCGAGCGCGGAGCCGGCTGCGAAGTAGAACACGGTGCGGGTTTCCGGCTCGCCGATGCGCGAGAGCGCGACCACCTGCATGTAGGCAAAGGCGGCGGCCATGCCCGACATGAGGCCGAGCATGCCGGCGAACGCCTGGTCCTGATTGAAATTGGGACGCAGCATGAGGATCACGCCTGCGAAGCCGACGATGATGGTCGCCACCAATGACCCCTGCAGCGGCGGCTTGGGCGTGGCCGCCGAGGGGCGCCAGGTCCAGAGAGCCGCGCCCACGAGGAACACCGCCACCCAGACGCTGCTCATGTAGTTGAGCGTCATCGCGGTGGCGAGCGGCAGATGGGCGATGGCATAGAACCAGGCACCGAGCGAGGTCACGCCGATCAGGCTGCGCCAGGCGTGCATGCCGGGGTAGCGCGTCTTGAGCGACATGCACTGATGACGCGCGAGAAAGTACATCATGATCATGCCGATCAGCCCGCGATAGAACACCATCTCGGCCGGGCTGAAGTAAGGCGAAGCGGCCTTGATGCACACACCCATGCTGGCAAAGAAAAAGGCTGCCAGGACCATCCAGAGCGCATGCATGATTGATTGACCGATTCCGAAAGACGTCGACGTGGTGGAGAGTGCATCCGCCCGGGCGAATGGATGTGGACGCGGGTGCGTACGTTCGAAGTTTAAGGGGATACGCGGCCAGTCGCCGCGTGTGGGGTCTCGCTGTGGGAAAGGTGCGGCGCATTCGGTGGCGGACGTCGGCGAATGGCTCCAGCCAAGGCCCATTGCATTCTGCAGCGTGATGCAGGCACTGCACCGCCCCGTGAGCATCAGAAAGAACGTCGGCAGTCCCGGTGGATCAGCGCAGCATCTCGGCCGTTGCCTTCAAATCCTTGGCACGCTGCAGATCGAGCGCCGTAGTGCACAGCATTTCGCGGTCCGGCGCGGACTTCTTGCCATTGGCCGCCTGAGCCTGAAATGCGCACTGTGCCTTGCGATACTGTCGATATCGTGCATTGGCCTCCGACAGATGCTGGCGGGCGGACGATTTTGAATGGTGCAGCTCGCTCTGGATGGCGGAGGCCAACTGCTTCTCCGCAGATTCCAATTCCTTGGTGGCGGCTGCTGACTGCTCCTTGATGCACGCACGCATGCTGTCATGGCTGAGCCGCGAGTAGCAATTGCTCTCGGCAGAAGGATCCCGTTGTGCGGCAGCCGCCAGAGGAAGAAGGGTGGCGCAAACCAGCAGAAGCGAGCGAAGCATATGGAGACGAATCGTACAGCGACCCAAAATGCCGCGTTCGCAGGATTGGAATGAAAAGAGGGATAGGCCCACGGCTTCAGGTATTCAGCCAGCGGGCGCAAGCAGCGAAAGCGAATTCTTGATCACCCACCCCAACGCCAAGACAGCCCTTCAGACGCGACGCGAAGCCGCAGACAGTATGTTCATACGGCAAGGCTTCGCAACAAAGTATGAAGGGCGGTATTGGCGCCTCAAACCGACTCACCAATTGAAGCCGAACAGGCTTCGTGGACGAAGTCACCCAGCAAGAGAATCACCCATCTTCGAGCGGTACCACTCGTGGAAGTGCTGCATGCCGTCTTCCATGGGGCTTTGATAGGGGCCGACCTCGTTGTCGCCGCGCTCGAACAACGCACGGCGCCCCGCATCCATGCGCTCGCCGATCTCGTCGTCTTCGATGGCGGTCTCCATGTAGGCGGCCTTCTGCGCGGCCACGAACTCGGGCTCGAACGCGACGATTTCTTCGGGGTAGTAGAACTCCACCACGTTCATCGTCTTGTTCACGCTCACGGGGTGCAGCGTCGAGACCGTCAGCACGTGCGGATACCACTCCACCATGATGTGGGGGTAGTAGGTCAGCCAGATCGCGCCGCGTTCAGGCAGCTTGCCGTCGCGGTAGGAAAGCAGCACGTCGTGCCAAGTCTTGTAGACCTCGGAGCCCGGTTTGCCGAAGGTGGGGGCTACGCCCACCGTCTGCACCGAATACTCCTTGGCGAACTCCCACTTCAGGTCGTCACAGGTCACGAAATTGCCGAGACCGGGGTGGAATGGACCGACGTGGTAGTCCTCCAGATAGACCTCGATGAAGGTCTTCCAGTTGTAGTTGCACTCGTGCATCTCGACATGGCTGAGCACGAAGCCGTCAAAGGACAGCTCCGACAGCGGACCCATGCCGGCCAGATCGGCGCGGATGTCGCGGCCGTTGGCTTCAAACAGCAGGCCGTTCCATTCCTGGAGCTGGTAGTTGTTGAGGTTCAGGCACGGGTCGTGCGAGAAGTGGGGCGCGCCCAGCAGCTCGCCGCTGGGGTTGTAGGTCCAGCGGTGCAGCGGGCAGACGATGTTGCCGCCCGCATGCCCCTTGCCGTGGCCCTGCAGCGAGCCACGCCCCTTGAGCATGACGGCCTGCCGGTGACGGCAGACGTTTGAAATCAGTTCGACCTGTCCCTGGGCATTGCGCACGAGCGCGCGCCCTTCGCCTTCCTGCGGAAGGGCGTAGTAGTCACCCGGGTTGGGTACGGCGAGTTGGTGCCCCACATAGCGGGGACCTTGCTGGAAGATGGTCTCCAGCTCGCGCTTGAAAAGCGCCTCGTCAAAATAAGTGGAAACTGGAAGTTGGCTTGCGGCCTGCTGCAGTTGAAGACTTAAATCAGACATGGATGACCTGACCTAAAGACTCCCCACAGGGAGGATGCGCATACGCGCAGTCTGGAAAAACGAAACCGGCCCAAGGAAAAACCCATAAGCCGGTTCGATGCGGAAATGGGATTATAGGCGGTGGGGTTATTTCCGGAGGCCAAGTAAGTGAATTGCCCCAATTTGGTGCGATTGCCGCGCCTGTGGCGGGCTCCCGGGATTCCTCGGTCTCGCGGATGGAGCGCCTGACCATAACCGAAAAGGTAATTCACCCTAAACATCCATTCCACTCACCGCCAGAGGACGCAGCGCCTAAAATGGCCTGTTTTTCACCCTCGCGTTCAGCGCCCTCCCTACCCATGCCCAAGGCAACAGCGGCCACGGCCGCCAAAGAACCTGTCAGCTACGAAGCCGCGCTGCAGGAGCTCGAGCAGCTCATCGAGCAGATCGAGTCCGGCCAGATGCCGCTCGAGCAGATGCTCTCCGGCTACCAGCGCGGTGCCAGCCTGCTGACGTTCTGCCGCTCGCGCCTTGATGCGGTGCAGGAGCAGATCAAGGTGCTCGACGACGGCAAGCTGCAGTCGTGGACGCAGGAGTGAGCGCGCGAGCCGAAGGCCCCCGGACAACCTGCAAATAAATAAAAGAACGAAGAACGAACGAACCATGGATTCCGCAGTGCAAGCACAAGCAGCAAACTTTGATTTCAAGACCTGGCAACACGCGCAACTCGCGGCGGTGGAGGATTGCCTCTCGCGCTGGGTGAGGGCGGATGCGCCTGCCGGGCTGGGCGAGTCGATGCGTTACGCGGTGCTGGACGGCGGCAAGCGCCTGCGTCCGCTTCTGGTTCTGGCGGCGAGCGAGGCCGTGGGCGGTCTGCGCGACGCGGCCCTGCGCGCGGCCTGCGCGGTCGAGCTGATTCACGCTTATTCGCTGGTGCACGACGACATGCCCTGCATGGACAACGACGTGCTGCGTCGTGGCAAGCCCACCGTGCATGTGCAGTTCGGCGAGGCCGAGGCGCTGCTCGCGGGCGACGCGCTGCAGGCACTCGCATTTGAGTTTTTGACGCCGGACGAGGGCGTGCCCCCTGCGATGCAGGCGACGCTGTGCCGTCTGTTGGCGCGCGCCGCGGGAGCCGAAGGCATGGCGGGCGGTCAGGCCATCGACCTTGCCAGCGTCGGCAAGTCGCTGACGGAAGATCAACTGCGCAGGATGCACCGCCTCAAGACCGGCGCGCTGCTGCAGGCCTGCGTCACCATGGGTGCGGCCTGTGCGGAAACCACGCGCGAGGCGCGCGTCGCGCTTGGCGAGTACGGCGCTGCGGTAGGCCTCGCTTTCCAGGTGGTCGACGATGTGCTTGACGTGATCGCCGATTCGCAGACCCTTGGCAAGACCGCCGGCAAGGATGCCGCGAGCGACAAGCCGACCTACGTGTCGCTGCTGGGCCTTGAGCGCGCGCAGCAGTATGCCGAGGAACTGCGCGAGAAGGCGCACGCGGCGCTCGCGCAATCGGGGCTGACCGATACGCGTGCGCTGGCCGCGCTGGCCGATGCGGTGGTGCGCCGCACGCATTGATCATTCAACGGAATGAACCGAACAACGAGCAGATAACAGGCCGACTCAGCCCGTGCGCAACGCGAAGCTGAGGAAGGCGAGAAGACCCCCACTATGTCCACGAACTCCTACTCCCTGCTGAAGACTGTGAACGACCCGGCCGATCTGCGCCGGTTCTCGCGCGCGGAACTCAAGACGCTGGCCCATGAACTGCGGGCCTTCGTGCTGGAGAGCGTATCGAAGACGGGCGGCCATCTGTCTTCCAACCTCGGCACGGTGGAGCTGACCGTGGCGCTGCACAAGGTGTTCAACACGCCGCAGGACCGCATCATCTGGGACGTGGGCCATCAGTCCTATCCGCACAAGATCCTCACGGGCCGCCGGGACCGCATGACGACGCTGCGTCAGCTTGGTGGGCTGGCCGGTTTTCCGAACCGTGCCGAAAGCGAATACGACACCTTCGGCACCGCGCATTCGAGCACCAGCATTTCGGCTGCGCTTGGCATGGCGCTGGCCGCCAAGCAGAAGGGCGAGAACCGCTTCGGCATCGCGGTGATCGGCGACGGTGCGATGACGGCCGGCATGGCGTTCGAAGCGCTCAACAATGCGGGCGTGGCGGATGCGAATCTGCTCGTGATTCTCAACGACAACGACATGAGCATCAGCCCGCCGGTGGGCGCGCTCAACCGTTATCTCGCGCAGCTCATGAGCGGCCAGTTCTACACCAAGGCGCGCGACGTCGGCAAGCAAGTCCTGAAGCCCGTGCCGCCACTGCTTGAACTTGCCAAGCGCCTTGAGCAGCAGGCCAAGGGCATGGTGGTTCCGGCCACGCTGTTCGAGAAGTTCGGCTTCAATTACATCGGGCCCATCGACGGCCACGATCTCGATTCGCTGATCCCCACGCTTGAGAACATCAAGAGCCTCAAGGGTCCGCAGTTCCTGCACGTGGTCACCAAGAAGGGACAGGGCTACAAGCTCGCCGAGGCCGACCCCGTCGCCTATCACGGCCCCGGCAAGTTCGACCCGGCGGTCGGTCTCGTCAAGCCCGCCACGCCGCCCAAGCAGACCTTCACCCAGGTCTTTGGCCAGTGGCTGTGCGACATGGCAGCCAAGGATGAGCGACTCGTCGGCATCACGCCCGCGATGCGCGAGGGCTCGGGCATGGTGGAGTTCGAGCGCAAGTTTCCCAAGCGCTATTACGACGTCGGCATTGCCGAGCAGCACGCGGTGACCTTTGCAGCGGGCATGGCCTGCGAAGGCGTGAAGCCGGTCGTCGCGATCTACTCGACCTTCCTGCAGCGCGCCTACGACCAGCTGATTCACGACGTGGCGCTGCAGAACCTGCCCGTGGTGTTTGCGCTGGACCGCGCGGGCCTTGTCGGCGCGGACGGAGCGACGCACGCGGGTGCCTACGACATCTCGTTCGTGCGCTGCATTCCCAACATGAGCATGGCCTGCCCGGCGGACGAGCGCGAATGCCGTCAGCTGCTGACCACGGCCTACGAGCAGAACCATCCCGTCGCCGTGCGCTATCCACGTGGCGCGGGCGTGGGCGTTGCGCCGCTCGCGGAGCTCGACGGTCTGCCGTTCGGCAAGGGCGAGGTGCGCCGCAAGGCGAGCGTCGTGGCTGATGCGTCCAAGGGACGCCAACGCATCGCGATCCTCGCGTTCGGCACCTTGCTGTATCCCGCGCTTGAAGCGGCGGAGGCGCTCGACGCCACGGTCGTCAACATGCGCTGGGCCAAGCCGCTGGACACCGAACTGCTGCTCGACATCGCCGCCACGCACGATGCGCTGGTCACGGTGGAGGAGGGCTGCATCATGGGCGGTGCGGGTAGCGCCGTGATGGAGGCGCTCAACGCCGCCGGCGTGCTGCGCCCGGTGCTGCAGCTGGGCTTGCCCGACGTGTTCATCGAGCATGGCGATCCGGTCAAGCTGCTGTCGCTGCAGGGGCTTGATGCCAAGGGCATTCAGGCGTCCATCGAGCAGCGTTTTGGCGCACGTGAAGCGGTGAACACCCCCAAGGTAGCTTGAGGCTCGGGGCGCTTTCGACCCCTCGCCTTCCAGAGCCCGCATCCGGCGATCCGGTTGCGGGCTTTTGCTGTTTGAAAAACGCCAAAACTCAGAATTTGTAGCAACCGAGTACCACACGCAGGGGAAAACCCGCTGCGGACGGGCAATGCAATTCCATAGAATTCCCTCACCCATATCGCGCGCGAATGAGGCGGAATTCATGCGGCTGCCAAGCCGTTTTTCATTGTTGTTCGAGCGCGATGTGACGCATGCAAGTGTCAGCAGGTTGTTGATCATCTTCATTCAACTACATCGTTCGGAGAGAAATTCATGGATCGTCGTTCCGTCATCAAGCAGGCCGGTATCGCCGGCGTGCTCGCAGCAGGCGTTGTCCCCGCAGTTCACGCACAGGCCGCCGTGCGCTGGCGTCTGGCATCGAGCTTTCCCAAGTCTTTGGACACGATCTTCGGCAGCGCCGAGAAGCTTTCCGCAGCCGTCAAGGCGATGTCGGGCGGCAAGTTCGAGATCTCGGTGCACCCTGCCGGCGAGCTGATGCCCGCCTTCGGCGTGGTGGATGCGCTGCAGGCCGACACCATCGACATGGCACAGTCGGCTGCCTACTACTTCACCGGCAAGGATCCGATCTTCGCGTTCAGCTGCGCCGTGCCGTTTGGCCTGACCACGCTGCAGATGGCCGGCTGGAAGGACCATGGCAATGGCCGCAAGCTGCTGGACGCGTTCTTTGAAAAGTACAACTTCCGCACGTTCAGCGCCGGCAACACCACGACCCAGATGGGCGGCTGGTACCGCAAGGAAATCAAGGGTGTGGCCGACCTGAAGGGGCTGAAGATGCGTCTGGGCGGCGGCGTGTTCGGCGAGGCCATGGCCAAGCTGGGCGTGGTCGGCCAGAACATGCCTGCCGGTGACGTGTACCAGGCGCTCGAAAAGGGCACGCTGGACGCCGTGGAATTCGTCGGTCCTTACGACGATGAAAAGCTGGGCTTCAACAAGGTGGCTCCGTTCTACTACTACCCCGGCTGGTGGGAAGGTTCGGCCGATCTGGAGTTCTTCGTCAACCTGAAGAAGTTCAACACGCTGTCGCCCGAGAACAAGGCGATCCTGGAAGCCGCAACCCGTTGGGCTGCCGCCGACATGACGTCCAAGTACCAGACCGTGAACCCCATCGCCATCAAGCGTCTGGTGGCCAACAAGACCCAGCTCAAGCCGTTCCCCAAGGCCGTCATGGATGCGGGCTTCAAGGCGTCGATGGAAGTGTTCGCCGAGCACGAAGCCAAGTCGCCCGAGTTCAAGAAGATCCACCAGGATATGCGTGCCTACCAGCGCGACCAGATCCTGTGGAACCGCTTCTCGGAGTTCCCGTTCAACCAGTACATGAACTCGGTGAAGATCTAAGCCTCCCGGTTTCACCCACAAAAACGCGACGTGTCTTCGGACGCGTCGCGTTTTTTCTTTGTGGGTGGCGGTGATGACGACGGATATGACGATGGGTGAGCGGATTTGGCCGTGCGATGGATGGAGATGTCGCCTCCTTGCGATGCACCTCGCCATCGAGCGATGGCTCCACAAATCGAACCTGCGTGCAGGAAGCATAGGGAATGGCCACATCCGGCAGGAGGCCAGCACTCACCATGGATGAAAAAAAGCCAGTCGGTATAAACCGACTGGCTTGGTTGTAGATGAAGGGAGATGTACGCGGCTTATTTGGCGGCGCTGGCCCCTGCGGCGTCCTGCAACGCCTTCATCGGATCATCGGATCCGTAGCCGCCATCGGCGGCGGGAGCTGCGTCGGGAGCTGCATCGGTGGCAGCAGGTTCGGATGCGGGTGCATCGGGGCTGACGGATGGGGCGGCGCCTTCGCCGTAGCCCGAACCGCCATAGCCTGTCTCGTCAGAGGACGACGGGCTTCGAGGTTCGTCCGCACCATAGCCGCTGTCCTGGTTGAGCTGGTTGAGCATCTCGGTGCCCACCGCATCCATGTTGACCTCAACCTTCTTGTCGAGCGCGCCCGTCACGATGCCGGGGAACGCGATCAGCACGCCGACCATGATCAGCTGGATCAGCACGAACGGCACGGCGCCCTTGTAGATCTGCATCGTCGTCACGGGCTGGATCACCTTGTGGGTGATGCGGTCAACGTAAGGCTTGTCCGGTGCGACCGAGCGCAGGAAGAACAGCGCGAAACCGAACGGCGGGTGCATGAACGAGGTCTGCATGTTCACGGCCAGCAGCACGCCGAACCAGATCAGGTCGATGCCCATCTTTTCCGCGACCGGGCCGAGCAGCGGCACGACGATGAACGAGAGTTCGAAGTAGTCCAGGAAGAAGGCCAGGAAGAAGATCATGATGTTCACCACGATCAGGAAACCGACCTGTCCGCCGGGCAGGCCGGTGAGCAGATGCTCGACCCACTTGGGACCATCGGCTGCCTGGAACACCAGACTGAAGGTGGTCGCGCCGATCATGATGAACATGACGAAGCTGGCGAGCTTGGTGGTCGATGCGAGCGCCTGCTTGAGCAGTGCCATGTTCAGGCGCTTGCGAGCAAAGCCCATGACCAGCGCGGCCATGGCGCCCATCGCGCCGCCTTCGGTCGGTGTGGCGATGCCGAGGAAAATCGTGCCCAGCACCAGGAAGATCAGCAGCAGCGGCGGAATCAGCACGAAGGTCACGCGCTCGGCGAGGCGGGACAGCAGACCGAGCTTGAAGAGCTTGTTCAGGCTCGCGATCACGAAGGCGATGAAGGTACCGCCGCACATCGCGGTGACGACCTTTTCATCCGTGGGCACATCCAGCACTTCCACGCCCTGCCACCACGTGTGCACGTCGGCCATGTGGCTGGCCAGGAAAATAGCCACGGCGGTGGACACGCCCATCACGACGGCCAGCGAGGTGTAGCCGGAGCTGCCGTTGTCCTCGCGATAGATGCGCGCCTCGGGCGGCAGTGCAGGCACGGTATGCGGCTTGAAGATGGCGAGCAGCGCCACCCACACGACGTACAGGCCCATCAGCATGAAGCCGGGGATGAACGCGCCCTTGTACATTTCGCCGACGCTCTTGCCGAGCTGGTCGGCCATCAGGATCAGCACCAGCGACGGCGGGATGATCTGTGCGAGCGTGCCGGATGCGGCAATGACGCCGCTGGCCAGTGGCCGGTCATAGCCGTAGCGCAGCATGATGGGCAGCGAGATCAGGCCCATCGAGATCACCGAGGCGGCGACCACGCCGGTCGTTGCCGCCAGCAGTGCGCCCACGAAGATCACGGCGAGCGCGAGACCGCCGCGCATCGGGCCGAACACCTGACCGATGGTGTCAAGCAGATCCTCGGCCATGCCGCTTCGCTCCATGATCAGGCCCATGAGCGTGAAGAACGGCACCGCGAGCAGCGTGTCGTTGGCCATGATGCCGATGAGGCGCTGGGGCAGCCAGGCCATCACGGAGGATGGGAAGACGCCGAGTTCGATGCCGAGAAAACCAAAGGCGAGACCGGCGGCGCCGAGGCTGAATGCCACGGGGAAGCCCAGCAGCAGAAACACGATCAGCCCCGCGAACATGATCGGGGCGTAGTTGGTGGTGATGAATTCCATTGTGTGTGGCTCCTGCGCGATCAGTGCTTGGCAGGAGCGGCCATGGCAGCGGCGGCTTCAGCTTCTTTGCGTTCAGCTTCGGCACGCAGTGCCTCGGCCAGTTCTTCTTCGGCGCTCTTGTCGCTGAGCTTGCCCATCGGGTCGGGGCCATCGCCGGTAAGGAAGGCGATGCGCTTGATGAGTTCGGAGATGCCCTGGAGCAGCAGCAGCGTGATGCCCACGGGAATGGCGGCCCATACCGGCCAGCGGATCAGGCCGCCGGGGTTGCCCGACATTTCACCGGAGTGGTACATCTGCATGACCACGGGCATCGAGAGCCACAGAATGGTCACGCACAGCGGCGTGAGAAAGAAGGCGAAGCCGATGATGTCGATCCAGACCTGAGTCTTCTTGGACAGGCGGCTGTTGACCACGTCGATGCGCACGTGCTCGCGATGCAGCAAAGTGAAGCCGGCGGCGATCAGGAATGACCAGGCGAAGAGATACCACTGCACTTCAAGAAAGCCATTCGAGCTGAAGTCGAATACCTTTCGCACGATGGCGTTGGCGGCGCTCACGAAAGTGGCTAGAAAAATCAACCAGATTGAGTATTTGCCGATAAAGGCGTTGAGCCGATCGATGGCTCTTGAGAGTGCTAATAAAGCCTGCATTTGGTCTCCGGGAAAGGCCTAGGCGCCAGACACGGCCAACCCTCTTCGATCAGAAGTCAGGGACCCGCATGGCACAGAACGCGCAATTGTAGAGAACAGTCTATGCGTTGGAGTACCGAAACAAGACAGTGCATTCCCTAGAAAAACCACCGCCGGGACAACACCTGACACAGGGCTTACACCGCGTGCCTGCGATGTCCGGAAATTCAGTCGAGCAGCAGCACCGCCTTGATGTTGGCATGTACCGGATCGCCCACGGAAAGCCCGAGTTGAGCGCACGAGCGACGAGTGATCCGTGCGAGCAGCACGACTCCCGAGGCATCCATGCTCACCAGGACCTGCCCGGCGCTTTCGTCGGTGATGGAGGTGATGCGCGCGGGCAGCGAGTTGAGCAGGCTGCTGTCCTGTAGAGGCGAGCGCGAGAGGCTGACCTCGCGCGCCATGATGCGGATGCGAAGGTGGTCACCGATCGCATGCACGCGCGCGGTGGGCAGATGGAGCGGTCCGGCGGGGCTGTGCAGCGTGAGCAGTTGGTCGTCTGCGTCGTAGCCGATGACGCTTGCCTGCACCAGCGCGCTGGCCGTGTCGCCGTGGGCGAGCGGCAGGTCGAGGCGCGACATGATTTCATCGGTGGGGCCGCTGGCGAGCACCCGTCCGCCCTCCATCAGCACGAGATGCGTGGCGAGCCGCGCGACCTCGTCGGGGGAGTGGCTCACGTAGACGACGGGGATGTCGAGGCTCTGATGCAATCGGTCCAGGTAGGGCAGGACCTCGCTCTTGCGCTGCGCGTCGAGCGCGGCGAGCGGCTCGTCCATCAGCAGCACCTGCGGGCTGGCCGCAAGCGCGCGTGCGATCGCCACGCGTTGGCGCTCGCCCCCGGAAAGCGTATCTGGGCGTCGCTCCATGAGCCGTGCGATGCCGAGCAGTTCGACCGCCTGTTCGAGCGCCACGCGCTGCTCCGATGCGGGCGTGCGGCGCATTCCGTATGCGATGTTTCCACGCACGTCGAGATGCGGGAACAGACTCGCCTCCTGGAACACATAGCCAAGCCGGCGCTGGTGCGTGGGCCGCCAGATGCGCCGGTCATCGTCCTGCCAGACCTCGCCGTTGACGAGCATCTGGCCCTGCGCGCGCTCAAGCCCCGCCATCGCGCGCAGGCAACTGGTCTTGCCGCAGCCCGATGGCCCGAACAGCGCGCTCACGCCATGGCCGGGCAGTTGCAGATCGACCTGCAGTTCAAAGCTGGCGCGTGCGAGTCGAAAGCGGGCCTGCAGGCCTTGCGCGGTGGATTCCATGTTGCCGAGGTTCATTCCGTAGTTCATGTGCGGGACTGCGGACGCTGCAGCAGATGGATGGACAGCAGCACGAGGAACGAGAACACCAGCATGCCGGCCGCGAGCCAGTGCGCCTGGGTGTACTCCAGCGCTTCCACATGGTCGTAGATCTGCACGGAGACCACGCGCGTCTGGCCGGGGATGTTGCCGCCGAGCATGAGCACCACGCCGAACTCACCCACGGTGTGCGCGAAGGTCATCACGGCGGCGGTCAGAAAGCCATTGCGCGCCATGGGAAACGCGACGCTGAAGAAGCGGTCCAGAGGCGCCGCGCCAAGTGTCGCCGCCACCTCCATCGGCCGCCTGCCGAGCGCCTCGAACGCGCGCTGCAGCGGCTGGACCGCGAATGGCAGCGAGTACACCAGCGAGCCGATCAGCAGACCGTTGAACGTGAACGGAAGCAGCTTGAGTCCCATCGACTGCATGAGCTGGCCGACGGGACCCTGCGGGCCCATGAGCACCAGCAGGTAGAAGCCGATCACCGTGGGCGGCAGCACCAGCGGCAGCGCGACCACCGCCGAGATCGGCGCGCGCCAGCGTGACCGGGTGTGCGCAAGCCACCACGCAAGCGGTGTGCACAGGACGAGCAGCAGCAGGGTGGTGAGTCCGGCCAGCCGCAGCGTGAGCAGAACGGCTTGCCAGTTTTCGGCGGTGAAGTGCATGGAATTCTGACGGGGTCGAGGTGCGCCGGATTTGCAGCGCAGTATCCATCATCCCGTCATCGTGAAAGACGAAGTTTCAGAAGCCGTAGCCGAAGGTTTTGATCACGGCACGCGCCTCGTCGCTCTTGAGGTACTTGAGCAGCGCCTTGGCGCTGTCGTTGTCCGCGCCCTTGTTCAGCAGGATCGCATCCTGACGGATGGCCTCGTGCATGGTTTCAGGGACGATCCAGTACGAGCCCTTGCCGACCTTGCCGTCCTGCATCACCTGCGACAGCGCGACGAAGCCCAGCGGCGCGTTGCCGGTGGCGACAAACTGGAAGGTCTGGCCGATGTTCTCGCCCGTCACGATGCGTGGCTTGACGCTGTCGGTGAGCTTGAGCTTGTCCAGCGTCTCCATGGCCGCGGCACCGTAGGGCGCGAGCTTGGGGTTGGCTATCGAGATGTGGGCGAAGTCGCTGGTGAGCACCTTGCCTTCGTTGTCCACATAGTTGGCCTGCGGGCTCCAGAGCACCAGCTTGCCGACGGCGTAGGTGTAGCGCGTGTCCTTGACGGCCTTGCCTTCCTTCTCGAGCTTTTCGGGCGTGGTGTCATCGGCTGCGAGCAGTACGTCGAATGGCGCGCCGTTGACGATCTGCGCGTAGAACTTGCCGGTCGCGCCGGAGGAGATCACGACCTTGTCGCCGGTTGCCTTTTCGAACATCGCGGCGAGCTTCTGCATCGGCGCGGTGAAGTTCGCGGCGACGGCCACCGCCACTTCGCCCGCATGTGCGGCGGGCAGCAGCGCGAACGCCAGCGCGGCCTGCGAGATCATCTTGAGGGAGAAGCCGATGCGGCTGCGCTGTGCGTTCATGCGAGTGGTCCTTGATTCGTTATTCCGTGATTGAATAACGCTGAGTATATGCAATCCGCAAACACGCGGCATCATTCGGGCCATGCAACGAAAACAAAGCGAACCTTCTTTTGTGCAGGCCCTGGGTCATGTGCAGTCGGACCGGCGTCTCGACATCCTGCGCCAGATCGGCGAGCTGGGCTCCATCTCCAAGGCCGCGCGCGCCGTGGGCGTGAGCTACAAGGCCGCGTGGCAGGCCGTGGACACGCTCACCAATCTCTCTGGCGTGGCGCTCGTTGAGCGCGTGGTGGGCGGCCGCGGCGGCGGCGGTGCCCAACTGACCGATGCCGGCAGACAGCTGTTGGTGGCCGCGCAGACGCTCAAGAGCGCACGCACGCAGGCCGTCGAGCAGGTGCAAGCGCACACCGACGTGCATGCGCAGACCGCCGCGCGATTGGCGGTGCGCACCAGCATGCGCAACCAGTGGCCTTGCGTGGTCACCGGCATGGACGTGCAGGGCCAGATCGTGCTGGTCAGTCTGCAGGCAGCGGCCAGCGAGGACTTTCGCGTGCGCGCCCGCATCACCCGCGAGAGTGCGGAATTGCTGGGGCTCGACAAGGGTATTTCCGTGCAAGCGCTGTGTAAGGCAACCGCCGTATTTGCCGCTGCGGCGGGTTCGGAAAAGCGTGAAGGAGAGAACTGCTGGAGCGGCTCCGTCACGCGGATTTCTCGCGGAGCGCTGGGCGATGAAATCTCCGCCACGCTAGGCGGGGGCTTGCAGATCGTCGGTTTCTCGGCGCCGGGCGCGGGCCTGAAATCACGCATGCGCGTGGTCTTGCGCGTGGACGAGTCAGCGGTCGTTCTTGCGTTGAGTTGAAGGGCTTTGGCGCAATCCAGATGCAAAAAAGTCGCTGATCGCACCTGTTTTTACATAGGCGCAAATACATAGGCATTTCTACCAGTTCCTCCAAATGGAATGCGCACCTACGATGCGGTGCAACATTACTGAAGGAGACAAGGGTGTGCGGTGCCGGATGGCGGCGCCGCGTACACCGGTTGCCATGAGCGACTTCATTCTGGAAACATCTCACCTCACCAAGGAATTCAAGGGTTTCACCGCTGTCAGCGATGTGAACCTGTCCGTGCGTCGCGGCTCGATCCATGCATTGATCGGGCCCAACGGTGCCGGGAAGACCACCTGCTTCAACCTGCTGACCAAGTTTTTGGAGCCCACCTCGGGCACGATCAAGTTCAACGGTCAGGACATCACCCGCGAGGCGCCCGCGCAGATCGCGCGGCGTGGCGTGATCCGTTCGTTTCAGATCTCGGCGGTGTTCCCGCATCTGACGCTGATGGAGAACGTGCGCCTTGGCCTGCAGCGCAAGCTCGGCAATTCATACCATTTCTGGCAAAGCGAAAAGAGCCTCGATCAGCTCAACGGTCGGGCGGTGGAGCTGCTTGGCGAAGTGGGCCTGGCCGACATGGCCGACGAGGTCACCGTGAACTTGCCCTACGGGCGCAAGCGCGCGCTCGAGATCGCCACCACGCTCGCGATGGAGCCCGAGCTGATGCTGCTCGACGAGCCCACGCAGGGCATGGGCCATGAGGACGTGGACCGCGTCACGCAGCTCATCAAGAAGGTGTCGGCCGGTCGCACGATTCTCATGGTGGAGCACAACATGAAGGTGGTCTCCACCATCGCCGATCGCATCACCGTGCTGCAGCGCGGCGCGGTGCTGGCCGAAGGTCCCTATGAAGAAGTTTCGAGGAATCCGCAAGTGATGGAAGCCTACATGGGCACAACAGACGTAGAGCTGCAGGGAGCGCATTGAGATGAGCGGAACGCCTGCATTGGAAATCAAGGGCCTGAACGCGTGGTACGGCGAATCGCATGTGCTGCATGGCGTGGACATGGTGGTGCAACCCGGCGAAGTGGTGACACTGCTGGGCCGCAACGGCGCGGGCCGCACCTCCACGATGCGCGCCATCATGGGCCTGACCGGCGCGCGCAAGGGATCGGTGAAGATCAACGGCGTCGAGACCATCGACATGCCCACGTATCGCATCGCGCACCTCGGCGTGGGCTACTGCCCCGAAGAGCGCGGCATCTTCTCGAGCCTCTCGACCGAAGAAAACCTGCTGCTGCCCCCGGTGCTCAAGACCGGCAGGCAGGGCATGTCGCTCGACGAGATCTATGCCATGTTCCCCAACCTGGCGGAGCGTCGCCAAAGCCAGGGAACACGCCTGTCCGGCGGCGAGCAGCAGATGCTGGCGGTGGCGCGCATTCTGCGCACCGGAGCGAATCTGCTGCTGCTCGATGAAATCTCCGAAGGTCTCGCACCGGTGATCGTGCAGGCGCTCGCACGCATGATCATCATGCTGCGCGAGAAGGGATACACGGTCGTCATGGTCGAGCAGAACTTCCGTTTTGCCGCGCCGTTGGCCGACCGCTTCTATGTGATGGAGCATGGCCAGATCGTCGAGCGCTTCGGCGCAAGCGAGCTGGAAGCCAAGATGCCGGTGCTCAACGAGTTGCTCGGTGTGTGAGTCAGAGTCATTTCAAAAAACAGCTTGAATTTCAAAGGAGATACGTAATGAAGGCAACTCTCAAGGCACTCGTGTGCGCGATGGGTGTGGTGGGTCTGGCATCGGCCGCGTCGGTGCATGCCCAGGAAAAGGTGAAGATCGGATTCATTACCGACATGTCCAGCCTCTACGCCGACGTGGAAGGCAAGAACGGCGCGGTCGCCATCCAGATGGCGATCGATGACTTCGGCGGCAAGGTGCTGGGCCAGCCCATCGAACTGGTCTCCGCGGACCACCAGAACAAGGCCGACATCGCTGCATCCAAGGCCCGCGAGTGGATCGACACCGCCGGCCTGACCATGCTGTTCGGCGGCACCAACTCCGGCACGGCACTGGCTGCAGCCAAGGTCGCGCAGGAAAAGAAGCGCGTGTACTTCAACAGCGGTGCGGGCTCCGCAGCGCTGACCAACGAGCAGTGCAGCCCCTACACCGTGCACTATGCCTATGACACCGTGGCGCTCGCCAAGGGCACGGGCGGCGCGGTGGTCGAGCGCGGCGGCAAGAGCTGGTTCTTCCTGACGGCCGACTACGCTTTTGGTCACTCGCTGGAAGCCGACACGTCCGCCGTGATCAAGGCCAAGGGCGGCACGATCGCGGGTACGGTCAAGCACCCGCTGAACGCCTCCGACTTCTCGTCCTTCCTACTGCAGGCGCAGAACTCCAAGGCCCAGGTGCTGGGACTGGCCAACGCGGGCGGCGACTTCATCAACTCGGTGAAGGCGGCCAAGGAATTCGGCATCAACAAGACCATGAAGACCGCCGGTCTGCTGGTGTTCCTGTCCGACATCCACTCGCTGGGCCTGAAGAACACGGAAGGCCTGCTGCACACCACCAGCTGGTACTGGGACAAGGATGACGCATCGCGCGCCTTCGCCAAGAAGTTCTTCGACAAGACCAAGCGCATGCCCACCGACATCCACGCGGCCGACTACTCCGCCACGATGAACTACCTGAAGGCCGTCGCAGCGGTGAAGACCACGGATGCCGACAAGGTCATGGCCCATCTGAAGGCCACGCCGATCAACGACTTCTACGCCAAGGGCACGATCCGTCCCGATGGCCGCTTCGCGCACGACATGTTCCTGGTCGAAGTGAAGAAAGCCGCCGACTCCAAGAAGCCATGGGATTACCTGAACGTGCTGCAGACACTGCCTGCCGACACGGTCTGGACGACCAAGGCCGAGTCCAAGTGCACGCTCTGGAAGTAAGGTCCAACCAGCGGACAGGATGAAGGCCATCGTCGCGCCACACGCGCGCAAGCCTTCGTCCCTTCTTCGCTGATCCCCGTTTTCGCCCTCACGTCAATAAACCATCTGGAGACATACAACATGCAGACGAAGAGCAAGTTCACAGCCCTGACGGCCGTTCTCGCGGCGGTTGGCCTTTTCTCCCACGCGGCCATCGCGCAGGAACAGAAGGTCAAGATCGGTCTCATCACCGACATGTCGAGTCTCTATGCGGACGTGGAAGGCAAGAACGGCGGCGTCGCCATCCAGATGGCGATTGACGACTTCGGCGGCAAGGTGCTGGGCATGCCCATCGAACTGCTGACCGTGGATCACCAGAACAAGGCCGACATCGCGGCCTCCAAGGCACGCGAATGGATCGACACGCAGGGCCTGACGATGATCTTCAGCGGCACGAACTCCGGCACCGCACTGGCTCTGGCCAAGGTCGCGCAGGAGAAGAAGCGCGTGATGATCAACAACGGCGCTGCGTCCTCCGCGCTGACCAACGAGCAGTGCACGCCCTACACCGTGCACTACGCCTACGACACCGTGGCGCTGGCCAAGGGCACGGGCGCCGCGGTGGTGGATGCGGGCGGCAAGAGCTGGTTCTTCCTGACGGCGGACTACGCCTTCGGCCACTCGCTGGAAGCCGACACCTCGGCCATCGTCAAGGCCAAGGGCGGCTCGGTGGTGGGCGCGGTGCGCCATCCGCTGAACGCGTCGGACTTCTCGTCCTTCCTGCTGCAGGCGCAGAACTCCAAGGCCCAGGTGCTCGGCCTCGCCAACGCGGGCGGCGACACGATCAATTCGATCAAGGCCGCCAAGGAGTTCGGCATCGGCAAGTCGATGAAGCTCGCCGGTCTGCTGATCTTCTACAGCGACGTGCACAGCCTCGGTCTCAAGACCACCGAAGGCATGCAGTTCACCACGAGCTGGTACTGGGACCTGAACGACGAGACGCGCAAGTTCGCCGACAAGTTCATGGCCAAGACCCAGCGCCGCCCCACCGAAATTCAGGCAGCCGACTACTCGGCCACCATGAACTATCTGAAGGCCGTGGAAGCCGCCAAGACGACCGATGCCGACAAGGTGATGGAAGTCTGGCGCGGCATGAAGATGAACGACTTCTTCGGCGCGGGCCAGATCCGTCCGGACGGTCGCTATGTGCATGACATGTATCTCATGCAGGTCAAGTCGCCATCGGAATCGAAGGGCACTTGGGACTACTACAAGCTGATCAAGAAACTGCCTGGTGAACAGGTGTTCGCCACCAAGGCCGAGAGCAAATGCGCTCTTTGGAAGTGACACGGCGAATCGGCTGAACCTCTAACTTTTGCTACCCATGGAAATCTTTGGTGTCTCCCTACCGGCCATGCTGAGCCAGCTCCTTCTGGGGCTGGTCAATGGCTCGTTCTATGCGATCCTCAGTCTGGGTCTGGCCGTGATCTTCGGCCTGCTCAACGTGATCAACTTCGCGCACGGCGCGCTGTTCATGCTTGGGGCGCTGCTCACCTGGATGGCCATGAACTACTTCGGCATCAACTACTGGGTGATGCTGATTCTTGCGCCGCTGATCGTGGGGCTGCTCGGCGTGATCATCGAGCGCACGATGCTGCGCTGGATCTACAAGCTCGACCATCTCTACGGTCTGCTGCTCACGCTGGGTCTCACGCTGATGATCGAGGGCGTGTTCCGCTCGATCTACGGCGTCTCGGGCCTGGGCTATGACACGCCCGAGCTGCTGGAGGGCGCGACCAATCTCGGCTTCATGATGCTGCCCAACTACCGTGCATGGGTGGTCGTGGCCTCGATCGTCGTGTGTCTGGCCACCTGGTACGTGATCGAGAAGACCAAGCTCGGCTCCTACCTGCGTGCCGGCACCGAGAACCCGCGTCTCGTCGAGGCCTTCGGCGTCAACGTGCCGGTGATGATCACGCTGACCTACGCTTTCGGCGCCGCGCTCGCCGCGTTCGCCGGCGTGCTGGCCGCTCCCGTCTATCAGGTGACTCCGCTCATGGGCCAGAACCTCATCATCGTCGTGTTCGCGGTGGTGGTGATCGGCGGCATGGGCTCGATCATGGGCTCCATCCTCACGGGTCTGGGCCTTGGCGTGATCGAAGGTCTCACCAAGGTGTTCTATCCGGAAGCCTCGTCCACCGTGGTGTTCGTCATCATGGCCATCGTTCTGCTCATCCGCCCCGCCGGCCTGTTCGGCAAAGAGAAATAAAAGGGGCACAGTCACATGAATACGAAGAAATTTGCCCCCATCGGATATGGCCTGCTGCTGCTGGGTTTGATCGTCGCGCCGTTTGCCGGTGCCTACCCGGTGTTCGTGATGAAGCTGATGACGTTCGCGTTGTTCGCTTCGGCATTCAACCTGCTGCTCGGCTACACCGGACTGCTGTCCTTCGGCCATGCCGCGTTCCTCGGCGGTGCGGCCTACATCACCGGCCAGTCGATCAAGGTCTGGGGCGTGACGCCCGAAATCGGGCTGCTGCTGGGCCTCGTGACCGGCGCGCTGCTGGGCCTCGTGATGGGGTTCTTTGCGATCCGTCGTCAGGGCATCTACGCCACGATGATCACGCTGGCGCTCGCCCAGATGCTGTACTTCGCCTGCCTGCAGCTGCCCTTCACCGGCGGCGAAGACGGCCTGCAGGGCGTGCCGCGCGGCAAGCTGTTCGGCGTGCTCGATCTGCAGAACGACATGACCATGTACTACGTCTGTCTCGTGATCGTGGTGCTGGCCTTTCTGGTGATCGTGCGCACCATCCATTCGCCGTTCGGCCAGGTGCTCAAGGGCATCAAGGAAAACGAGCCGCGCGCCATCTCGCTGGGCTATGACACCAACCGCTTCAAGCTGCTGGCCTTCGTGATCTCCGCAGCGCTGGCGGGCCTCGCCGGGTCGCTCAAGACGCTGGTGCTCGGCTTCGCAACGCTCTCCGACGTGCACTGGAGCGCATCGGGCCACGTCGTGCTGATGACGCTGGTCGGCGGCCTCGGCACGCTGTCCGGCCCGATTCTCGGCTCCGCCGTGGTCGTGCTGCTCGAGAACAAGATCGGCGATTTCGGCAACTTCCTCGCGCACCTCACGGGCGTCGAGTGGTTCAACACGCTGGGTGAATCGGTGACCATCGTGACCGGTCTGATCTTCGTGGTGTGCGTGCTGGCTTTCCGACGCGGCCTCATGGGCGAGCTCATCGCCTGGCTGGAGCGCCGCCGAAGCGACAGCAAGGCCCACTGATCCCCGCTGATCGCTTCCATGAAAAAAACCGCAGGACTCAGACCCCTGCGGTTTTTTTGCTTTTGACCAAGCCTATTTCGTCGGATTCGTGACCGGCCCTCAAACCTTCAGCTTGCGGGCGGAAACGGTTTCCTGGATCTTCGTGAAAAGCTCCTCCAGGGTGAAGGGTTTGAAGAGCACGGGGTGCTTGCCCGCGATCAGCCCCTGTTGAATCACGGTGTCTTCTGAATACCCGGTCGCAAAGATCACGGGCACGTCCAGATGCATCTCCTCGAGCTTGTGGAGGAAGCCTGTGGTGTTCATCTTGCCCGGCATTCTGATGTCCGAGATGATGAGATCGGCCTTGACGCCGCGGCTCAGGAATTCCACCGCATATTCCGAATTGCAGGCCGTGGTGACGGTGTGATAGCCCACGCTGTAGAGCGCCTGTGCGAGCGCGTTGCGCACGCCCGCATCGTCGTCGATGATCAGCAGCGACTCTTCTCCGGAATGGATTTCGGGCTCTTCCTCCGGGTGCGGCTCGAGGATCGTCAGCGTCGACTGATTCGACTTGGGCAGATACAGCGACATGGTCGTGCCGACGCCGGGCCGTGATTCGACGTCGAGAAAACCGCCCGAGCTTTCAGCGAAGTTTTTCACCATCGGCAGGCCCAGGCCCGTGCCCTTGCCGGGAGCCTTGGTGGTGAAGAAGGGCTCGAAGATGCGCGCGATCACCTCGGGCGGCATGCCTTCGCCGTCATCATGCATCTTGAAGACCACGTATTCGACGTCGCTCTCGTGTCCGTGTCGCTTTGCGTTGCTCACACCCAGCGTCACCGTTCCCCGCCCCGCGACGGCATCGCGCGCGTTGATCGCGAGATTGATCAGAGAGTTCTCCAGATACATCCTGTCGACGAGGACGTTGTCGATCTCGTCGTCGAGCTGGACCGAGAAGCTCGTTTCCGCGCCCACCGCGTTGTCAAGCAGCTCGCGGATGTCCTGCAGCAGCTGCCTCGGGTCGACGGCCAGCTGGTTCTGCGGCTTGCGGCCGCTGAAGCCCATGAGCTGCGACGCCAGGCGCGCGGCCTTCTTGATGTTGGTGCGCACGGTGTTGGCGCAGTCCTTGAGGTCCTGGTCCGGCAACCGCTTGTAGAGCAGGTCGGCGTTCAGGCTCATGATGAACAGCAGGTTGTTGAGGTCGTGCGCCACGCCGCCCGCGAGGTTGGAGACCAGCTCCATCTTCTGCGACTGGGCGAGCAGGTCGTTCGACTCCTTGAGCAAGCGCTTGTCGTTGCTGTGACTGCCTTTGAGCGCGTCGATATCCGTCCTGAGCCGCTTTTCGGTGTCGACGAACTGCTGAATGTTGATGCCCGTGCCGATCCAGTGCTGGATCGCGCCATCGTCGTCGCGGATCGGCGCGTAGGTCGAGAGGTGCCAGTGGTACGTGCCGTCGTTGTCGCGCACGCGGTAGCGGAATGGCCGCACGACGCCATCCATCATCGCCTTGGCGAAGGTCTTGTTGGCCTCCGGCAGGTCGTCGGGATGGATCTTCGAGATCCAGTAGGTGTTGGACGCGTCGTGCACCACTTCCTGACTGTGCGAGAAACGGTTGGCTGTATGGTTGATCCAGAAGATCTCGCCTTCCTGGCTGCACATCCACACATTGAGCGGAAAGTGTTCGAGCGACTTCTGGAAACGCCGCTCCAGCAGCGACTGCTGCGCGCTTGGCTTCGTTGCCGCATCGGGCAGCGGCGTGGCGATGAGCTGGATCGCATGCAGCGTGCTCTGCGCGTCGATCACCGGGGAAAACTCAAGGCTGAGTCCGGATGCGGAATGTTCGAGCGTCAGCGGCTTCGTGGCGTTGCGGCATTGGTCCACGAACGCCAGAATCTCTGGATAGTCCCTCAACAGATGCTTGCTGCTGAGGACGTGATGTTCCTTGACGATCTGCTCGAGCGCATCGTTGACGGCGATCTGCGCGCCATCGTCCTTGTTGAAGACGGCATGCGCGATCCGGGAAAGTCGCATGGACTCGGCGATGATGCAGACGACTTGATCCAGCATGATGACGAGGTCACTTTCGAAAATTGGAAGTCAACCGCTGTCGCCTCTGGCAGCGTCAGTCCGGTTGCTTGCGATCCTGTAGGAAACGCCCACAATGCCGATGACACCGAAGTAACTTTTGGTGTGAATGACTATTTTTTTGTTTTATTAATTGCTGCTTGCTATTTCATTGATTTTAGTATTGGCAATGATGCGTCGAATGTCAATAAATTTTATCTCGGGGGCTTCCCTGTAAGAGCGTGTTGACGATCTCACCGCGAGGCTTTCCGGATGCGGAGCGGGGCGTCGCTGGCGCCGCAAAGGTCAGCTCAACTTGATTCCGGCGACATAGCCGGTCATCTCCAGATAACCACGGCCGAGCGTCTCTCCCGATGGGCTCTTCAGATCGCTCAGGCCTTCCCAGTAGACCGTCCCGGTGGAGCCGCTGCTGTCGAGCTCCTGGTCGTCGAGCAGCGCCAGTACCTGAAAGCTGCCGACGGGCGTGTCGATCCGCCATTGCACGGGATAGCGGGCCTGGCTGTGCGGGCTGCTCCAGTGGCGCGTGGGCGTGAATGTCACCTCGTCCTGCGCGAAGACGCGGGGCTGGGTCGCTCCACCGGGCGCCCGCATCGAGCCCCCCGCCCACAGCGTGCTGCCGTCCGCGCGCCGCAGCCGGAAAGCGGTGAGCGCCGACCCGTCGAAAAGATTCATGCCGATCCAGTCCCAGCCAACGGCCTCGGGATGCATCAGCGCCTCGCTCCATTCGTGGTCCATCCACGCGCGGTTGACCTGTGGCTGGACCACGTCATCCACCACATCATCGATCACATGGTGCACGCCGTTGAGGGTGAGGATGCCGCGCACGGCAAGCTGCGGCGCACTGTAGTAGTAGCTCGCCTGATCGGCATCGGGTCCTTTGCGCGAGAGTCCGGCGCGGCCCTGCAGCAGCAGTGGCTGGGTGCCTTGCAGCGTGAGGTCCATCTCGAATCGTGTGGACCGGATGCGGGTGGCAAAGCGGTATTGATCCACTGGGCCTTCGCGCTTCAGGTTCCAGTCCCGCAGCCGCACGTCACAGTCCGTCTCCGATGCTTCCGCGATCCCGAACCCAGCGCGCGCGATGCGCTGGTCGTGGTGCTGCACACGGCCCTCGATGTCGGTCACCGCCGCGTGCGCAAAGATCAGCTGCTTTGCTGCAAAAGCCGACTGCATGCCTTGAGTGCTGGCGACGCGCGATCGGAAAAACGTGACTTGAAAGCCAAACGGCTTGCCTTTGGAGCGCACATGCCCGGTGATGTACCACCACTCGGTCTGCAGCTCGGGATGGCTGCCGTGATCGCGTGGAAACACCAGCGTGCGCGGGGGTAGCGCGAGGGCCGATGTCGTCATGCCCGGAAGTGACGAGGCCAACGCCACGCGCGCGGCGAACGCCATCCAGTCGCGCCGGGTCAGCCCGCGGTGCTTCATGGCCTCGTCAGGCGACGAGCGTCTGAATGCGTTTGCTCGCCACGTCGCACGAGCCCATGCAGCTCGACACCCACTGCTCGTTGAAATAGGTGGGCAGATAGCGCTCGCCGGAGTCGCAGAGCAGCGACAGGATCGAGCCTTGCTGCCCCGCCTCGCGCATCTCGCAGGCAAGGCGCAGCATGGCGATGAAGTTGGTGCCGGTCGATGGACCCACACGGCGACCGAGCATCGCGGACAGCGCGCGCATGGCGGCAATCGAATCCACGTCGGCAACTTCCTCCATGCGGTCGACCAGCGTGCGCACGAAGCTGGGCTCCACGCGTGGACGCCCGATGCCCTCGATGCGCGAACCCGGCGCGGTCAGCGTGGTGACGCCCGTGCGGTGATACGCAGCGAACACCGAGCCCGCAGGATCGGCCACGCACAACTGCGTCGCGTGCCGCTGGAAGCGCACGTAGCGCCCGATGGTCGCGCTCGTGCCGCCCGTGCCCGCGCCGACCACGATCCAG
Source organism: Diaphorobacter caeni (assembly GCF_015354245.1). Lineage (GTDB taxonomy): Bacteria > Pseudomonadota > Gammaproteobacteria > Burkholderiales > Burkholderiaceae_C > Diaphorobacter_A > Diaphorobacter_A caeni. Next base: position 50,161 of record NZ_JADKYZ010000002.1, on the reverse strand, counting down.
CTCGGCACCGGATGGCGTTCGCGCTGCATCTGGGAAAACATGCTCTCCGCGATGTTGTTGTTGCCTCTCCAGTCGGTCGCGCGCTCGGCGTAGGTGAACTGGTCCATGTAGTGGCCGCCCGTCTCGCTTGCCACCATGCGCGCGGCTTCATAGACCTCGCCGGCCGACTCCACGAAATGACAGCGTCCGCCATAGAACTCGATCAGCGCGATCTTCTCGGCCGACGTGCTGCGCGGCATCACCGCTACGAACGGCAACCCGAGAAGCCGCGCGAAATACGCCTCGCTCACCGCAGTCGAACCGCTCGACGCTTCGACCACCGTCGACTGCGCATGCAGCCAGCCATTGCACAGTGCATAGAGAAAGAGCGAGCGCGCCAGCCGATGCTTGAGACTGCCGCTCGGATGGGTCGATTCGTCCTTGAGATAAAGGTCGATCCCATGCTCCGCAAAACCCGGCATGGGCAACGGAATCAAATGCGTATCGGCACTGCGCTGGTAGTCCGCCTCGATGCGGGCGATGGCGGTGTGCAGCCAGCTCGAAGGCGAGGCAGACGATGCGGGAGATGCGTTGGCGATGTGTTCCATGGTTTGCGATTGTGGCAGTGCTTGTCGTGCTCGGCGGGATTACCAGTCTTCCTTCACGGCCAATACGGCCGACTTCCCGGCGGCTGCGCGGCCGGCGATCCAGGCGGTGAGCGTGCCTGCCGCGATGAGTGAGAGGGCGAGCAGTGCGAGGCGCAGCCAGGGCAGGTGCAGGTCCATGGTCCAATGGAAGCTCTGCGGGTTGACGACGAAGATCAGCACGGCCGATACCGCGATGCCGAGCAGCGTGCCGGTGACGGCGCCGATGCAGGTCCATGCGGAGCCTTCCGCCGCGACGACGGCGAGGATCTGCGCGCGGGTGAGTCCGAGGTGGGCGAGCAGGCCGAACTCCTTGCGTCGCGCGAGCACCTGTGCGCTGAAGCTGGCTGCGACGCCGAACAGGCCGATGCCGATGGCGACGATCTGCAGCCAGTAGGTGACGGCGAAGGTGCGGTCGAAGATCGCGAGGGAGCGTGCCCGGATCGCGCCTGAGGTCGTGAACTCGAGCGCGGCGTCGGGTACGGCTTGGGTGATGCGTTGCTGCAGCGCCGAAAGATCCGCGCCGGGCGCGGGCCAGATCGCGAGATCGCTTGCGCGGGCATCACCCGTGAGCCGCTCGTAGGCCGACGCATCGATCACGATGGCGCCGAACTGGCGGACGTAGTCGCGCCACACGCCGGCCACATAAAAGCGCGTGGGTGCATGAGGGGATGCACCGCCGCTGCGGGGCAGCATGGCGTTGGCGAGGGCGGGCCAGTCATCGCCGGGGCGCACGCCGTAGAGCGCTGGCACGGCTTCGCTGACGTAGACCGGAATGCTTCCTGCGGGCACTTGCAGCGGCGTGTCGACGAGCACCAGCACCTGCTCGACTTGCGTTCCGAGCGGCTTGGCGAGCACGGTGAGCGGCGCCTGTGTGGCGTCGAGTCGCAGGCTGCTGACGCGCTGCGGCTGCATGCGCTCGATGTCGTCCATCTCGGAGATCGCCCCCACCTGATCGCGCGAGAAGACGGCCGCGTCATCGCCTGCCGGCACGCTCGCCGCGCGCACGTACATGGGCGCGGGCACGACGGTTTCGAGCCATTGGCTGACGGAGGCGCGAAAGCTGGTGACCATCACGGTGAGCGCGACGGCAAGGCTCAGGCTGGCGACCACGCCGCCCACGGTGACGGCCGCGACGCCGCGCATGCGGTGCGCTCGCTCCACCGTCAGCAGACCGAGAACATGCATGTGGGCGAACGGCAGGGCGATCTGCAGCAGCAGCTGGACCATCCATGGCAGCAGCGCGATGCCGCCTGTCAGCAGCAGACCCACCGCGACATAGGCGGCGACGGGAATGCCCTGTATGGGGGGCACCATGGCGAGGCAGGCGCTGGCGGCCAGCAGCGCCAGACCGGGCCAAGGCTTGTGCGGGGCGCGCGTCATCGCGCCGAGGCCTTTGAGTGTCTGTGCGGGCGGCAGATCGAGCGCCTGTCTTGCGGGCCACCAGCCTCCGACGAGCGCGGCGACCACACCGAGCGCGCCGTAGGCAGCGGCCGTGGCACCGCGCCAGTGCAGCTGCGGCTGCACTCCCGCGAAATAGCCACCGCCGAGATCACCGCCGAGCACGCGCAGCGCGAGTGCGGCAAGAGCGCTGCCGAGCGCGATGCCGAGCACGCTGCCCAGCAGACCGATGGCTCCCGCCTCGGCCAGCACCAGCGTGCGGCGTTGCTGCGGCGTGACGCCGAGCACGGCGATCAGCGCCAGTTGCGGAGCGCGCTGGGCCACGCCGAGCGCGAGCACCGAGTAGACGAGAAAGGCACCAGTGAAGAGCGCCACCAGGGCGAGCACGGTGAGATTCACGCGATAGGCGCGCGAGAGGTTGTCCACGCGCTGCGTGGTGTCCCCGGGCACGCTCAGCAGAATGTTGCGCGGCCAGTCGGGCAGCGCCTGCAGTTCGCGCTGGACGCGCGCGAGGTCTTCGCCTTCGCGCAGCTGCAGGTCGATGCGGCTCAGCTCGCCCGCGCGCGAGAACAGGTCCTGCGCCGCAGCGATGTCCATCACCGCCGTGGGCGCGCCGGGTGCGGCGATGGTGCCCGCGATTTTCATGATGCGGCGGGTCGCGCCGGTCTGCAGGCGCAGCGTGGCCAGTGGCAGATCGGACTCGGCGATCTGCAGCGCCTTGAGCGCGGCGGCGTTGAGGAACAGCGTGTCCGGCGCGAGCATGGCCAACCGCTCGGTGCCCTTGGCGGCGCGTGGCATCAGCGCGGGGGCCATAGGGGCCACGGCAAGGGTGTCTGTGGCGAGCACGCGCAGGGTCACGGTTCGCGAGGAGGGTGGATCGGATACAGCGACGGTGGTGATTTCGAGCCATGGGTTCGCGAGCGCGACCGCGGGCTGTGCCGCGACCATTCCGTAGAGCGACTCGGGCAGGCCGCCGTGGGACGCGCTCAGTTCGAGATCGGGCTGGCCCTGCACTGTGCGCACGGCGCGCGAGAACTCGCTGAGAGCCGAGGCGTTGATCAACTGCACCGACAGGCCGAGCGCCACGCCGAGCATCACCGCCACGACGGCGGCCAGCGTGCGCCACGGATGGTGGCGTGCGTTCTGCCAGACCACCGTGCGGAGCAAGGCCAGCATCATGGGCTGTCGCTTCGCATGCCGTGGGCGGTGAGGCGCAGCACTCGGTCGGCGCGTGCGGCGGCCTGTTCGGAGTGCGTGACGAGCACGAGCGCCGCGCCGTTTTCGCGCGTCTGGGCGACCAGCAGGTCCATGATGCGCGCGGCGGTTTCGGGGTCAAGGTTGCCGGTGGGTTCGTCGGCGAGCAGCAGCGGCGGCCTGTGGACCAGCGCGCGTGCGATCGCGACGCGCTGCAGTTGCCCGCCCGAGAGTTCCTGCGGCAGGCGCGCGCCTTTGCCCTCCAGTCCGACAGCCTGCAGCATGGCCTGCACGCGCGCGGGATCGTTCTGGTTCAGCAGCATCAGCGGCAGGGAGAGGTTCTGCGCGACGTCCAGATGCGGCAGCACGTGAAAGGCCTGGAACACGAAGCCGACGTGGCTGCGGCGCCAGATCGCTCGGGCCCGATCGTCCATGCGGCCCAGATCGGCCGCGCGGTGCGTGACGGTGCCCGCATCCCAGGTGTCGAGCCCGGCCATGCAGTTGAGCAGCGTGGATTTGCCCACGCCCGACTCACCGATCACGGCGATGAATTCGCCAGCGCGCACGTCCATGTCGACGTCGCCGAAGACGACCGCATCGCCGTAGCGCTTGGTCAGCCCGCGCAGGCGCATCAGGGTGTCGCTGTCCGCTGCGCCGGTCGTCATGCCGTGATTCCGCTGGCGTGCACGCGCGCGACGAGGGCGTCGACCAGCAAGGTGCCGGCATCGGCCTGATCGCAGGCGACGACATGGCGCTGCGGCATGCTGCGCAGCCAGGTGATCTGGCGTTTGGCGAGCTGGCGCGTGGCCGCGATGCCGCGTTCGGCCAGCGTGGACATGGGCTGCGTTCCGTCCATCGATTCCCACGCCTGGCGGTAGCCGACGCAGCGCATCGATGGCAGATCCGGGTTCAGGTCGCCGCGTGCGCGCAGCTGTTGCATCTCGTCGAGAAAGCCGCTGCGCAGCATGGCGTGAAAGCGCTGGGCGATGCGCTCGTGCAGCCATTTGCGATCGGTCGGCTCGAGCGAGTACAGGGCATTGGCGGCCAACGGACTTCCGGCGGATTTCGCAGGTTCGGTGGATTGGCGTGAGTGAAAGCTCGACAGCGGCTGGCCCGAGACATGCCAGACCTCGAGCGCGCGCTGGATGCGCTGGCTGTCGCCGGGCGCGAGGCGCGCGGCGGTCGCGGGGTCTACCTTGGCGAGTTCGGCGTGCATGGCGGGCCAGCCGATCTCCGCGGCCTGCGCATCGAGCCTGGCGCGCACCAGCGGGTCGGCCGCGGGCATGTCGTCGATGCCATCGATCAACGCCTTGAAATAGAGCATGGTGCCGCCGACCAGCACGGGCAGCGCGCCGCGCGCGTGGATCTCCGCGATCAGGCGATTCGTGTCGTTCACGAATTCGGCGGCGCTGTAGGCCTCGAGCGGATCGAGGATGTCGATCAGATGGTGCGGCACCTGGGCGAGCTCATCGCGCGTGGGCTTGGCGGTGCCGATGTCCATGCCGCGATAGACCAGCGCCGAATCCACGCTGATGATTTCCACCGGCAACTTCGGCGCGAGCCGGGCCGCCAGCTGCAGGGCGGCGGCGGTTTTGCCGGATGCGGTGGGCCCGGCGATGGCGACGCAGGGCAGGGAAGAGAAATCGGTCATGCGCCGATTGTCCATCAGCGCAGGCGCTCTCCGGAAAATCAGAAGGGGTAGACGAGGCGTACGATCAGGCTGGTGTAGCGGTAATGGTCGACGCCGCCGGCGAGCGAGGACGCGCGGTTGTTGCTGGTCTCCAGCGCGACCTGCCAGATCGCCTTGCTGGTGTGGTGGTTCTGCAGGCCGATGCGCGCGCTCCAGATGCCGTTGTGGTCGCTGTCGATGCGTTGGCGGCCGACGTCGGCGCTGGCGAAGAACACCATAGGGCCGGGAAATGCGGTGCGCCAGGACAGACCGGCGGAGTATTCGCCCAGATTCTCCGGCGCGAAATAATGGCCTTGGTATGGGCGGTTGTTGTGGTAGTTGCGTGTCTTCAGATAGACATTGAGACCGCTGCCTTCCACGAGCTCGTAGTTCCACCGGGTGCGGAAGATGGGGCGCGTGTTGTTGTCGGAGAAGCGCGTTGCGCCGAGCACCGCACCGACGTTGAAGCGGTCGGTGAACTGCTGGTCGAGCACCAGCATGAGCGCGTCGTAGTGCATGCCGTGCTCGATGCCGTGGATCGACTCCACGACATCGCGCTCGGCGCTCACGCCCAGCCAGGTCTTGTCGCTCACGCGGTGCATGTAGTCGAGCATGCCGGTGGCGAGCGTGTGGCCGGCCGTCTGTGTGGCTCCAAGGCGCGCCTCGATGGTGCGGTCCTTTCCGCGCTCCAGGTATTGCGCGAACAGCCCCTTGCCGTTGGCCGACCAGCCCGGTGCCGAAAAATGCGAGACGTTGAAGCCGAGACCCCAGCCGCTCGAAAACACATAGCCCACGTTCAGCTTGTCCGTGTCGAAATGATCGGAGTCGCGACTCACGAGCAGGTTCGACGTCAGCTGGCCAGTGGCGGCGTCGGCGTCCGTGCCGGCTGCATGCGTGGCGGTGCCGGTGAGCAGGGCGCAGCAGGCGGCGATCATCGACAGGCTGACGTGGAGTTGAATGCGCATGGAGGTTCCTTGCCGGTTGGCGTGGGCCGTGTGGTTCACGTGATTGATATGTCGGCCTGCAGCGAGTGCGGGCGGTCGTCCGTCTCTCATTTGGTCCCCCATCTTTTACCGCGCGTGACGAATTCCTGGATGTAGCCGACAACGCAGGCGGGCTGCAGGATCAGGCCGTAGAACAGCACGTAGATCACAAGACCGAGCCGGTTGCTGCGCACCTTCAGGCCTTGCTTCTCGAACATTTTCTTCTGGATGGAATACATCAGCCAGTTCACCAGAAACGCAAGCGGCAGCACGGCCAGCGTCATCGGTCCCGCGATCCAGAAGATGCCGAACAGCGCGAGGATGACGCCCGGAACGAACGCCAGCGTGAACACCACGTCGAGATAGGGAAACAGCAGATTCCACCAGATGAAGAGCGTGGTCAGGCGCATCTTGAACAGCATCTGCCAGTGCAGCTTGAAGGCCTCCATGAGTCCGCGCGACCAGCGCTGACGCTGGCGGATGAACTGCTTCCAGGTGGTGGGCGCGTTGGTGAACAGCACGGCGTTTTCCGCAAACCCCACGCGGTAGCCGGCCTTGAGAATCGCCCAGGTGAGCACGATGTCCTCGCCCACGGTGTGCGGCCAGCCGCCGACGTCGCGCAGGGTCTGGGTGTCGTAGGCCGAGAAGGCACCCTGCGCGACCAGCGTGCCCTGGTACATGCTCTGCAGTCGCTTGACGGCCGCGATGCCGTGGAAGTAGTCCCATTCCTGCACCTTGGTGACGAGGTTGGTGCGCGAGTTGCGCACCAGCACGGCACCGGCCACGGCGCGGGTGTTGGGGGGATCGCTCATGTAGCGCAGCACCAGGTTCTGCAGCGCGCGCCGGTGCAGGTAGGAGTCGCCGTCGATGGTGATGGTGATGGAATGCTGCACGCGCTCGAGCGCCTTGGTCAGGGCGTTGGCTTTGCCGACGTTCTGCTTGAGGTCCATCACCTCGAGCCATGGAAAGTGCAGCTGACTCACCGCGGCCACGGTGCCGTCGGTCGATCCGTCGTTGACGACGATGACCTGCAGCGCCCCTGCGTAGTGCTGGTTGGCGATGCTGAGCACCGTCTGCACGATGTTGGTTTCCTCGTTGTAGGCCGCCACCAGAATGCTCACCCCGGGCCAGGAGCGGGTGGCGCGGCGAAAGCGCGGGCGGTTGTCCAGCAGCAGGCTGGCGACGAGAAAGGCGTTCATGAAGCCTGGCACGACGGCGATGCCGATGAACAGGAAATAGGCCGTCGAGACACCGAAGACATCCGCCATCTCGAGCACCCATTTGCGCCCGAGGACCCACGTCATCCATGCCCAGAGAATGGACAGCAGCACGGCGATCCAGAATTTGGCGGTGACCGACAGGTAGAAGCGGGAGCGCTCGGGCGGCGTACCGAGTTCGGAGTCGACCACGGAGTCCGGTCCGGACTGGCGCGGCAGCTCTGAGAGCGGATCTCTTGGTATACGCATGGCCTGTTGACTTGAATACGTGGGCGCGAAGTCTGTTGTGGTGGATGGGCGAATGGAGCGCACTGACGCGGCGCCCCCCGGAAATTCAGATGGGGAATTCGCGATGCCACTATAAGCAATGGCTAATTGTATTTGTTTACCGATAGTCAATCTTTAAGAATTGACAATTATCCTGACTTCACACCGGACCGCGCGAGGTGGCGAAGGGGGATTCAGCGCGTGTCTGCGATCTCAGAGCTTGAGGTTGAAAAGCTCGCGCAGGCTTTCGCGGTACTGCTCCATCCCAAGAGCGTTGGTGTTGTGGTGCGTGCCTCCGTCGACCAGCACAAAGCGCTTGGGGCCGGGCGCGGCCTCGTAGAGCCTGCGGCCAAGGTCGGCGGGAATCAGCTTGTCGGCACTGCCGTGCACCACCAGCAGCGGCGACTGGATGCTGGCGACCTTGCGCACGCTGTCAAAGCGCTGGGTGATCAGCGGCGAGACCGGCAGCCATCCCCATTTGAACGAGCTGACCACGTCGGGAATGCTGGTGAACGTGCCCTCGACCAGCGTGCCGCGTTCATCGCGTACCGTGGCGGCGAGGTCGATGGCGATTGCGCCCCCGAGCGAGTGGCCGAAGATGTAGCGGTCGTTCTTCGGCGCTTTGTCCGCCAGCCACTGCCATGCGGCCCGGGCGTCTTCGAGCGCGGAGGCTTCCGAAGGCAGCTCCCGGGTGCTTTGCCCGAAGCCGCGGTAGTCCACCGCAAGCACCGAAAAGCCAAGGCTGTGCATGCGCCGGATGCGAGGCACCGAGCCCGAAACGTTCCAGCGCGCACCGTGCAGATAGAGCATCACCGGGGCCTTCGGCGAAGCGGCTGGCATCCACAGCGCATGCAGCTTCTTCTCCTTGCCGGGCAGGGAGGCGTCGAGCGGAATCCAGATGTCCTCGAGACCGCTCATGTCGCGCTCGCCACCCCAGGCGCGGTCGCTGGGTTGAAAGATCCATTCGCGCTGCTTGGCGTCGAGCGCGACGGCCCCCGTGGCGAGCGCCAAGGAGGCAACGGCGGAGGAGGCAAGGAGCCAGCGCTTTTTCATGGTCGCTGGGTGAGACTCTTTTCGGACCGAAAAAGTTCAGCCGGCGGTTTCGGCGAGCGCCGACTTCAGCCGCTCGGCATATTCGCCCAGCACCGCACCGCCGGGCTCCTTGCGCGGCCAGCTCAGCGCGATGCCGTCGTCCGCATGGCGCGGCACGACATGCATGTGAAAGTGCTTGACGGTCTGCCCGCCCTCGGCGCCGTTGGCTTGCAGCAGCGTGAGTCCGGCGGACGGAAAGGCTTTCTGCGCGGCCATCGCGATGCGGCGGCTGGTCTGCATGACGGCGGCGGCCTCGTCATCGGTCAGATCGTAGAGCGTGTCGGCATGGCGCCTGGTGGCGACCAGCACATGGCCGGGGTTGACCTGTCCAAGGTCCATGAAGGCGATGGTGAGATCGTCCTCATGCACCACGGCGGCGGGTATCTCGCGCGCGATGAGGCGACAGAAGATGCAATGGCCGGGCGGGGAGTTGTCTACGAAATGGGGCAAAACCGTCTCCTGTGGTTCGGTGGAATCCGTGGTTGTTCTGCCCGAGTCTACGCAATCCCGAACGCTCCTTCGCTCACGCCTGCGGCTGCAGGTCCGCGTAGTCGACCGCGTACTTGACGAGCGCGGCCCGGCCATCGATGCGCAGCTTGCGGCGCAGGTGCAGGCGGTGGGTCTCCACGGTGCGGATGGACGAACCCATGAGCTCGGCGATTTCCTTGTTGGAGCGGCCCTGGGCAAGCAGCTGCAGCACCGTGGTTTCGCGCGGGGTGAGCGTGCGGTTCGTGCGCTGGGCGCTGGCGTTGTCGGCGGGTGGCTGCAGCCACTGCTCGAGGCCCGGGCTCAGGAACGAGCGGCCCGCGTGCACGAGTTCGATGGCCTGCACAAGCTGCTGCGCGGGTGCGTCCTTGAGCACATAGCCGCTTGCGCCCAGCATCATCGCGCGGCGCACATATTCTTCTTCCTGATGCATGGACAGCACGAGCACGCGGATCAGCGGATGGCGTTCGCGGAACGCTGCGGTGAGCTGAATGCCGCTTGCGCCCGGCATGCGGATGTCGGTGATCACGATGTCGGGCGCCGCTTCGCCCGCGAGCGCCAGTGCCTCGTTGGCGCAGCCGGCTTCGGCGACGACGCGGATGTGCGGCGTGGCTTCAAGCCGCATGCGCACGCCGTCGCGCACGAGCGGATGGTCGTCGACCAGCAGCACGCGGATGCTCGGATGATGGGGCGAAGAAGTGTTCATGCGGGTGCGTAGCTCGAGTCGAAACGGGAATGGGGCAGAGCCGCGTCGCTGCCCGCATCGGCGCGCAGCGGGAGCGTGGCGACGATGCGCGTGCCCAGGCGGCTGGCGGCTATCGAGAACTGGCCGTCGAGCGCCTCAATGCGCTCGCGCATGTTGCGCAGTCCAATGCCGCTGGTGCCGTCCGCGAGCACGCGCTGGATGTCGAAGCCCTTGCCGTTGTCCTGCACGATGAGCGTGATGGAGCGTGGACCGGTGAGCAGGCTCAGCAGCACGTCGCGCGCTTCGGCATGGGTGCAGGCGTTCTTCACGGCCTCCTGCGCAACGCGATACAGCGCCGTCGCGTGGGAGTTGGGGATCGGCTGGACTTCTCCGCAGGGCTCGAGATGCACCCGGCTTGCGCCGCCCTGAGTCATCTGCTCGCTGAGCAGGGCAAGCGCGGCAGGCAGGCCCAGATCATCGAGCAGCGCCGGGCGCAGACCGTGCGAGACGCGGCGGATCTCGGTGAGCGCGTCGTTGAGCCGCGCAAGGCCCTGGTCCAGCGCCTTGCCTCCCGGTGCGCTGCCATCGAGCGATGCACTGTATTGGTGTTGCAGCTGTGCGGTTTCGAGCAGAAATTTCGACGACACCAGCACCTGCACCACGCCGTCGTGCAGATCTCGCGCGACGCGGGCGCGTTCCTCTTCCTGCGAATGCACCACGCGCTGGGCGAGCCGCCGCAGTTTGTCGCTCGAAATGCGATGGTCCTTCAGATTGAGCAGCACACCGGCCGCGGCGATCAGCACCATGCACAGCGCAGCGATCAGGTAGATGCGCCTCTGGGTGGCGGCGATGTTGTTCTTGGCGTGCTCATCGAGGCGGGCGAGCGCCTCCTGCACATCGTCCAGATACAGGCCCGTGCCGATCACCCAGTTCCAGCCCGGCACCTGCAGCACATAGCCGAGCTTGGGCGCCAGAATCTGCGACGAGGGCTTGTGCCACTCGTAGCGCACGAGACCGCCGCCGGCCTTGGCCTGGTCGAGGATAAGAGTGGCCTGCGTCTGACCGGCGGGCGTGTCGGGGTCGCAGAGATCGACGTTCGCGACCGCCATCTGTTCGGGGTTCACGAGCAGCTTGCCCTGCTGGTCGTAGAGAAAGAAATAGCCGTTGTCTCCGAACTTCATGCGCGACACGACCTGCACGGCCTTGGCCTGCAGATCGGCCTCGCCCAGATCGCCGGATTCGGCAATCCGTTCGATGGTGCTGCGCGCGAGCTCGACATAGTGGCGCAGCTCGGTTTCCTTGCTGTGCAGATAGGCGGCTTCGACGAGCTTGCGCTCCTCGTTTGCCAGCGCCATGGTTTGATGGCGTGCGGTGATTCCCATGCAGATCAGCGCCACGCCCAAGGGAACGGTCGCCATCAATATCATTTTGAGACGCAGCTGCATGGATATTCGGTATATCGGGTCAGTGCACGGATCATTGCATTTTCGGCCTCTCCGTCAAGTGGAATATCCCGAGGTGTAAATGAGCTGTTTTGATATTCCATTTGATGGAAAAGCAATGCGGTTGTTGATTTGGCACTTGTGAAACGCAGCGCATGTGGCTGTCTCGAAAACGAGAGGATCTCGAATTGTCTATGTTCTGCAATGAGTGGGTGCTATCAAATATGGTGAATATGCTGAGATTTCATGTGGATGGTGCAATATGAAGCGGATTATGTATTCTGTGTTTATTTGTTTTGCGCAGTAACGCGTATTTTGGTTTGCGTAGTACTGCGTAAGGAGAAAAGACGATATGCATCGTGCCCGGGGTTTCTAGAATTCATTCACGCAAGATGCCTGCCGATCAGACACATTCGGAAATGAATTCGGCTGGTGAAAGTGATTTTCTTAAATGTTTTCTTGACCTTGATGGTGATTTGAAGGAGTTGCACGATGAAGAGAAACATGCGTCGTTTCACCACCGTTCTGGGTGGCCTTGCCCTCGGCCTGGTTCTGGCCGGATGTGCGGCGCCGGGAGGCAAGCGCGAGGTGCTGTCCACCAACCAGATCTATCCGGCCATCGGGCCGTATTCGCAGATGGTCTCGCACGGCAGCACGATCTATTTCTCGGGCGTGTTGCCGCTCAATGCCGCGGGCAACGCGGTGGCGGGCACGACGATCGAGGAGCAGACACGGGCGGTGCTCGACTTCATCGGCGCCAAGCTCAAGAGCCAGGGACTGGGGTATGAGGACGTGCTCGCGACCACGGTCTACATGAAGGACCTCAACGAGTTCGGCGCCATGAACAAGGTCTATGGCGAGTACTTCAAGGCCGCCGCACCTGCGCGCGCCACGGTCGAGGTCGCACGCTTGCCGCGCGACGTGAAGATCGAGATCGCGGCGGTCGTCGGGCGTCGCTGATTCCCGCGTTCATCAGTCCAGTCATCGAACCCATCCACGGAGGCTCCCATGAACCAGACCATCACTCAACCCGACGCCCAAGAGCAGTGCGCGCCGCAGGCGCTCGACACCAGTCGCTGGACGTCCAAGCGCCGCGACTTTCTGCGCATGCTCAGCTACGGTGCAGGTGCCACGGCGCTCGGCCCCATGCTTGCCGCCTGCGGCAGCAGCAACGCGCAATCGACCTCCGAGGCGCTGCGTGCGCAGCTCGTGCAGGATGCAGGTTTCTGGAGCGGCGTGCAGGGCATGTTCGTGCTCAATCCGAGCAAGACCTTCATGAACATCGGCACGGCGGGATCGATGCCGACGACGGTGCTCGACACCTTTTCCTCGCAGAACCGCGCCAAGGCCGTGGACTGCCTCAACGGCTACTCCAACCTGCTGGATCTGCGCAAGGCAGCCGCGCCGGGCTTTGGCGTCGATCCCGACGAGCTGGCGTTCTCGGCCAACACCTCGTCGGGCATGTGCCACGCGATTCTGGGCATCGACTGGGAGCCGGGGGACGTGGTGGTGACGACCAACCACGAGCATGGCGGCGGCGACACGCCGCTCAAGATCGCGACCGACCGCTACGGCATCGAGGTCTCGCGCATCGCCATGCCGGTGGGCAACAACCAGACCGCCGCCACCTACGTGAGTCTGTTCGATGAGCGCATCCGCGCGCTCAAGGCCCAGGGCAAGCGTGTGCGGGCGATGATGTGGTCTTCTCCGACCTACAAGACCGGCACGATGCTGCCGATCGCAGAACTCATGACGGTGGTGAAGGCACACGGACTCATCAGCATCGTGGATGGTGCGCATCTGCCGGGCATGATGGACTACAACTACGCCGAGCTGGGCATGGATTTCATGTCCGGCGCGGGCCACAAGTGGCAGTGCGGACCGGGATCGACCGGCATTCTCATCGTGCGCAACAAGATCCGCGCGTCGAACCCGCTGCCGCTGCCCAAGTGGTATCCGATCCACACGAGCTCGTATTCGTCGCTGGAGCGCACGACCAACGGCACGGCGACCTTCGACATCGCCGCGACCATCACCAGCTGCGGCAGCGTGCACACGCCGATGTTCGCGTCTCTGGTGCAGGCCTGCAAGATGTGGGACGAGATCGGGCGCAAGAAGATCGAGACCTACGACATCACGCTCGCCTCCTATCTGAAGGAGAAGGTGGCCGAGCGCTGGGGCGTGGACGCGCTGTACTCGCCCAAGGACGATCCCAAGCTGCTGTCGGCGCTGACCTCGTTCAATCCGTTCCAGAACAAGGCGGATGTGATGAACAGCCAGAAGTCGTCGAGCTATGTGGCGCGGCTGTTGGCGGAGTATCCGCAGGGCTTCGTGATCCGCAACTCCAACTTCCCGGTGATCGGCGCTGCGGCCGAGCACTATGGCGTGCGCGTGTCCACCCATCTGTGGCACGACGCGACCGATGTGGATCTGCTCGTCGATGCGATGTGGGACCTGTCGAAGAAGATGGCCTGATCGTGGCCATAGACTGACCCGGCATGTTGCGCGCTGCGGAAAGCGATGCGCGACATGGCTGGTCCGGCGTGTGGGTGAGCCGTCGCTCCGTACAATTTGTGCATGCCCTCACACGCCGACTCCCACTCCCTTGATGCCGTCGCCGCCACCGCCGATGCGGGCGCGCCGGATTTTCGCCGCGATCCGCGCGGCTTTCTGCTGTCGCTCTATGCCGTTGCGGTGCGGCGCGCACAGCCGCTGCACACGCTGAAGGAGCACCTGCCGAAGCCGCCGAAAGGCCGCACGGTGGTGATCGGCGCGGGCAAGGCGGGCGCGGCCATGGCGCAGGCGGTCGAGGCGCTGTGGCCGAGTGATGCGCCGCTGTCGGGGCTGGTGGTCACGCGCTATGGACATATTCCCGAGCGCCCCGAAGGTCTCGCGCAGCGCATCGAGATCGTAGAAGCTGCGCACCCGGTGCCCGATGCGGCGGGCATGGCGGCGGCTGGCCGGATACTGGATTTGGTGAAGGGCCTGAGCGCCGACGATCTTGTCCTGTGCCTGATTTCCGGGGGCGGTTCGGCCCTGCTGAGCCTGCCGGCCGACGGCCTCACGCTGGCCGACAAGCAGTCCATCAACAAGGCCCTGCTCGAGAGCGGCGCGAACATTGCCGAGATGAACTGCGTGCGCAAGCATCTCTCGCGCATCAAGGGCGGGAGGCTCGCCGCGGCCTGCGCGCCTGCGCAGGTGGTGACGCTCACGATCAGCGACGTCCCCGGCGATGATCCGGCGATCATCGCGAGCGGCCCCACGGTGCCCGACGCGACGACCTGCGCGGATGCGCTCGCGATTCTCGGGCGCTACCGGATCGAGGTGCCGCCAGCGGTGCTCGCTCAGTTGGAGCGCGGCGAACTGGAAACGCCCAAGCCCGGCGACGCGGTGTTCGCGGGCCACACCGTGCACCTGATCGCCACGCCGCAGCAGTCACTCGATGTGGCCGCCGCCGCGGCGCGGTCGGCGGGACTGGCCGTGCATGTGCTGAGCGACGAGATCGAGGGCGAATCGCGCGATGTGGGGAGGGTGCACGCGGCGCTCGCGCGGGCTACGGCCAAGCATGGCGAACCGTTCGCACGGCCCTGCGTGATTCTCAGCGGTGGCGAGACGACGGTGACGATCCGCCCGCAACCGGCCGGCACGCCCAGAGGACGGGGGGGACGCGCGGGTGAATTCTGTCTTGGCCTCGCGCAGGCGCTGCAGGCGCAGGCCGATGTCTGGGCACTCGCGGCCGACACTGACGGCATCGACGGCGTGGAGGACAACGCGGGCGCGTTCGTCACCCCCGATACGCTGGCGCGCGCCGAGGCCGCAGGCCGCAAGGTGGCCGATGCGCTCGACCGCAACGATGCCTATGGCTATTTCGACGCCATCGGTGATCTGCTGGTGACCGGGCCGACGAACACCAACGTCAACGATTTCCGCGCCTTGCTGGTGTTGTGAGCGCGGATGGTTGAGATCGCAGACACGCTCTGAAAAGCACAACGCGCGCAAACCCCGGAGGATTTGCGCGCGCAGGTCTTGGAGAACTTTTCGATCAGCCGGCCACTCGCAATAGCCGACCAACCGTGTCAGGACTCAAGCCCGATCAGAAGCGGTGGCGAATGCCGACGCCGTAGCTCGTGCCCGAGTTGTAGTTCGTGATCTTGTCGTTCATGACCATGGCGTACACATCGGTGCGCTTGGACAGGTTGTAGTCGTAGCCCACGGTCAGGGTCTTGCGGTTCATGTCCGCGCCCGACAGCTTGGTCTTGGCCCACGAGCCCACCAGCGCGCCGGCGCCCAGCGGCACGGATGCGCCCACTTGCAGGGTCTTGGCGGTGATGTCGGTGTTGTCGGCTTCGGACTGACCGTACGACAGGTAAGGCTTGACCATCTTCAGGTCATAGGCGCCACCGAGCATCCATGCGGTCTTGGTCGTACCCAGATAGGTGCCGGAGCCGGGGTTGCTGATCTGCGCGCGCTCGTAGAAGCCGGTCAGCGTCAGAGGACCACCGAAGTAGAAGAAGTTCGCGCCGACGTTGCGCTTGCTCTTGTTGTCGCCGGTCTGCTCGCCGAACTGGTACTGCAGATTGGCCTTGAAGCCGCCGATGTCGGGCGTGCTGTAGACCAGCTGGTTGCTCCAGCCGGTGTCGGCGGGAGTCGTGGACTGCCAGCCGGTGGCGTTGAACAGCGGCACGTTCATGTGCACGATCAGCGGAGCGAAAACGAACGAGTCGCCCAGCGGGTTGGCGACCACGGACGGCAGGAAGTTGGGGGCCATCCAGCGACCCAGCAGCACGGAGCCGAAGCCGCCGGACAGGCTGACGTTGGCGTCGCGCGAGAAGAACGTGTCGCCCGTGAAGCGGCCCTGGGTGCCGGTGTCGGTCTGCAGGAACGAGGTCAGCTGGAAGTTGGCCTTGAGTCCGCCACCCAGATCTTCGCTGCCGGTGAAACCGAACCACGATGTGGTCAGGCCGCCGCTGTTCACGACATTGGTGCGGTCAGCATCGCCGGCCATCTTCATGGAGCCGACGTAGATGTCGCTGATACCGGACAGCTTGACAGAGCTTTGCGCGTATGCACCCGTGGTGCAGAGGACGGCGGCCGCAAAGGCCAGGATGTTTTTTTTCATGAATTCTCCTGCTGGAAATAGTGGGCCGCCAAGTGGGCGTGGCGGTTGTCGAGGAACCCGTCATCGGAACTCCCCCAAAAATGACGAAATTGTGTCGACGGGTAAATTGTCGAAAAGCAAACATCGTGCCGCCAGCTTTTTCTTGATTTTTCGCAGAAAGTGTTGCTGTAGCGCACCAATCCTGTTCAGAATGCACAGTAAGTGCTTTCTTATTGGGGCGTGGGCCGGGCGCGGGGCTCACGATCAAAGCGCTCGGACGAGAGCACCCAAGCAAGGGCCTCCTCGTGGTGAGGTCAGATCCCCGGTCGCATCGAGCCCCAAAATGCGGGCGTGATCCGGGGATGTTCCTTGCTATTTTTGACTTGTCTCAATGTGGGATGTGAGTGAGGACTGCACAGTTGCACCCATGCTTCCACTGTCATCTTCCCATTCTGTTGCCTCGCCCGAAATCGTCCAGGCTGGCCGTGTGCTGCGTGAACGCTCGCAGCGCCCAGACAGCGTGATCTATCTGGACAGCGGACGGGTGCTTTTCGGACTTCTGGAGTCCGGCCAACTGCGCCACCAGCTCGGCATGGTGGAGGGCCCGATCTGGCTTGATGCCGCACCGGTGCTTATGAATCAGACCTATCCGGTCGACATCATCGCCGACACGCAGGTCAGCCTGCGCCGCATTCCTCTTCCCGAATTCCACAAGGCCTACTCCGAACTCTCGCGCGAGACGCAGACGCTGGTTCGCGATATGGCCTCCGGCTACGTCCAGCAGACCGAACTGGCCGTGAGTCGTCTGGCTCAGGACGCCGAGGCGCGCTGCGCCCAATGGCTGCTGCGCAACGCCTCGCCCGCCGAGGACGGCAGTCTGCAGGTCACGCTGCAGCAGAGAAAACGCCTGATCGCCGCGCAACTCGGCATCGCTCCCGAAACCTTCTCGCGCGTGCTGCGCCATCTGCGTGAGCACGGACTCATCGCCGGAACCGGCAACGTGCTGAGCCTGCCGCAGCCAACGGCGCTGCAGAACGTGGCGCGCTGCTGAGACGGCGCGCCTCCGCTGTTCACCCCAACCACCGACCATTTGAAAGAATGGGCGGTGTTTTGCTATGGGGCTTCAAGAGCTGATTGGTTCTTGAAGCGCAGACCCTGAACGCTGCGTACTTTCCCGCATGCACCAGGCCGGAATGGCATTTGCACCGCTCGTGTTCTGTAGGCGTGCATCGCGACCTGTTGTGCGCAGGCCGGGTGCCGCGTGTGGGCGGCGCATGCGATGCGTCGCTTCGGTGATTTCCAAGCATTTTTCTTGCGTGATTCCCCCTCGTTCAGCACGACGAGCAAGCCCTGTGACGGGCTCTCCATGGTGCATAGGGGATTTCTCTGAATCAGGTAGTTTTCCCAACGGATGCTTGCGGAGTGCCCCGTATATTGATTTCGTTTTGGCGCAAGCCAGGTTACCGGGCGGCTTTCGAATCGACATGTTCAGCACAGCTATTGCATCCCGAGCGTGCGCGTCAGCGCGAAGGGATTCGTCATGACCAGCAGCGCGATCACCGGACACGATGCCGTGGGTCATGCCGAGCGTGGCGCGGGTCCGTGGTCTTCGTGGCAGGTGCCCGGTCCGCTGGTGCGACGCCTGATGCTGATTCTGTTGCTGGCCGTGGCGCTTGCGGGCACGGTGACGGCCTGGGTGGTTTCGCGTGCGGCGGGCGAAGAGGTCGCGGGTCGCCTGGTGCGTCAGCAGACTGATGAGGTCGAACTGGTCGCGCGCCTGCTCGCCAGCAAGATCGAGCAGAGCCAGAAGGTGCTGAGCACGCTGGCCGATGGCATCACGCCGCAGATGCTGCAGTCGCCGTCTCTGCTTGAATGGGTGCTGCAGCAAGGGCTTCCGGCGCTGCGCTTTTTTGATGCGATGGAGATCGCGCGCAGCGACGGGCGGCTGATTCTGAACCTGCAGAACGGCAAGCAGGAGGCCGCCTCCAGCGTGGATACGGACGAGCGCGACATTCTTCTGCGCACCATGGTGCAGGGCAAGCCGCTGGTGTCGGGCGTGATCGGCGACCGGCCGAGCGCTGCGCGCATCATGCTCACGCTGCCGCTGGTCAACGACGAGGGCAAGATACTGGGCGTCGTCGGCGGTGTGCTGAGGCTGCAGTCCCAAGGGCTGCTGCCGCATTCGCTGGCGCTGCCGGGACGCGATGATTCGCGGCTGATCGTGTTCACTTCGGATGGCGTGATCCTCTCGCATCCACAGCTTGAACGCGTGATGGGCAACATCAAGACGGAGCCCGGCGTGGGGCAGGTCTACTCGCAGTGGCGCGCGGAACTCAAACCGATTTCGACGGGGCGCGGAGAGACCACGACGGTCAACGATCATCTGGTCAGCATGGCCGGCGTGCCGATGCCGGAGTGGTGGGTGGCGCGCGTGACCGACTCGCGCGCGCTGATGGCTCCGCTGCACGGCGCACAGCGCCGCGCCTGGTGGCTGGCCGCCGCCAGTGTGTTGCTCGTGGGGCTGATCGCCTTGTTCGGCATGGCCTGGGTGGCACTGCCGCTGACGCGACTGCATCGGCGCGCACAGGGCATTCTCCAGGCTGAGAACACCGGCGACGATGCGCCGTCGGGCTTTGCCGAATCCAGGCTTTTGACCGACGCGCTCGATCATCTCGAAGCCCAGCAGCAGCACCACGGCCACCAGGCCGAGTTCTCGCGTTTGCAGCTGCAAGGCATTCTGGAGCAGGCACCCATCGGCATCGTCATCACGCGCAACGATGTGCTCGAGCTGCTCAGTCAGCAGGCGAGCCTGATGCTGGGCTATTCGCGTGTCGAGCTGGAGGGGCAATCCGTGCGGCAACTGTTCGCCAACGATCTGCAGTTCGACGAGCTGGCCCGGCAGATGCGTGAAGGTGCGGCGGCGCGTGGCGGCTATGAAGGTGAATTCGAGCTGCGCCGCAAGGACGGAAGTCAGCTCTGGGCGCGCGTGGTGGGGCGCATGTCGATGGATCGCAAGTCGGCGATGGCGGCGGTCTGGGTGCTGGAGGACATCACCTCCGCCCGCGACGAACGCCGCAAGCCCATGTGGGCACATTCCCATGATCTGCTGACGAATCTGCCCAACCGCAACGCGTTTCTCGAGCGCATCCGCGCGTTGCTGGCCCGCAAGGCGGAGCAGGGCGGTGGCGCGGATTCCGACAGCGGCGTGGTGCTGCTGCATCTCGATCTCGACCACTTCACGCTGGTCAACGACCGGCTCGGCCATGAGGCGGGCGACATGCTGCTGCGCCAGTTCGCGAGCCTGCTCGACGAGCTCGCGCGCCATGTCGGCTGGGTGGCGCGTCTTGGCGGCGACGAGTTCGCCGTGGTGCTGCCCAACTGCACGGCCGAGCGGGCCGAGCTGATTGCCGAGCATGTGCGCGCATCGATCGAGGAGTGGCAGTTCACCTACGACGGCCAGACCTCGATGACAACGGTGAGCATCGGCATCGTCGTGGCTCCGCCTGATCTTGACGACGTCACGCCCTGGCTGCGCGCGGCCGACATGGCCTGCTACTACGCCAAGCGCGCGGGCCGCAACCGCATCATGGTGCGGGAGGTGGCGGACAAGGCGGCCGCATGACGAGTTTCAGTGAGCGGTGCGGTGGCGGTTGCCGCTCAAAGTGATCCATGTGAGCAGCACACCGGTGAGCGCGCCCGCCGCCATGCCGATCACCATGGGCAGCGGCTTGCCGTTGGAGAACAGGCCCACGATCTGCATAGCGATGGCGCCGGTCAGCATCTGCAGCGTGCCGAGCAAGGCCGATGCGGTTCCGGCGATGTCGCCATGGTCGTCCAGCGCCAGCACCGAGGTGGTGGGAATCACCAGCCCCATCAACCCGCTCGAGACGAAATACAAACCGATCAGCACATACAGGTTGTCGCCGCCCAGCAGGTAGTAGGCAAGCAGACAGCTCATCACCACGCCGCAGGCGGACGCCGCCAGCTTGACGATGGCCACCAGCCCGTAGCGCTTGCCCAGTGCGCCGGTGAATTGCGCCGCGCCGATGAAGGCGATCGCATTGAACGCGAACGCGAGGCTGTATTGCGTGGCCGAAAGTCCGTAGTGGTTGATCAGCACGAACGGCGAGCCCGCAAGATAGACAAAGAAGCCGGCCATCGCCGTGGCACCGATGAACACGAGGCCGAGGTAATGCCAGTCGCGCAGCAAAAACGCATAGGCCTTGAACACGTCGGCCATGTTGCTCTCGTGGCGTGCGGCCTCGCTGCGGGTTTCGGGCAGACCGTGCACCATCGCGGCCAGCCCGAGCACGGCCGCGAGCGTGACCGCCCAGAACACCAGCCGCCATCCGCCGAGCGCAATCACGCCGCTGCCCGCAAGCGGCGCGAGGATCGGCGAGACGCTGAACACCAGCATCAGCAGCGACATCATGCGCGCCGCCTCGTGCCCGGTGTGCAGATCGCGCACCACCGCACGCGGCACCACCATGCCCGCCGCCGCGCCCAGCCCCTGCACGAAGCGCAGCGTGACCAGCGTGTGGATGTCCTGCGCCAGCGCGCAACCGACGCTTGCCACGATGAAGATCACCAGCCCCAGATACAGCGGCTTCTTGCGCCCCCACATGTCAGAGAGCGAGCCGAACACCGGTTGCCCCACACCCAGCGCGATGAAGAAAGCCGTGAGGCTGGCCTGCACCGCCCCCACGGGCGCATTCAGACTCGCGCCGATCTGAGGCAGCGCGGGGAGATACATGTCGATGGCAAAGGGACCAATGGCCGAGAGCAGGCCAAGGATCACCACCATGCGAAGGGAAACGGAAGACGAAGAGGACGTTGAAGACATAGGCCCGCGATTGTCGCGGATTGCGGGGAAGGGGCGCGGGGTGCGCTGTCGTGAGCGTAGGCTTGGAGTGCGGAATTTTGAGGGGTGAAAGCAAACCGTCGCGGGCAACTTGGTTTTTCAGTCTATGCCCAAATAGGCAGTGATTGCTGTCACTCTTGTAGCGCCAGTCCCACCGTTGCCCATAAACCCAAAGTTCAGTATTGAAGTATGCGCTAGCACACATTTGATGCATTCCAGACGCTGCTCGGCGTGGGTTAACTGTAACAATCTATACTTACCCGCGCCGCCCACATTGCCTTCCTGCTCCACGCCAACGTACGTCCCCATGCCTTCATCCAAGTACACCTGCGATCTGCAGTCCGCTCCGCCGAGCCACGTCGTCAAAGAAGAGCACATCGAATACGGCTTCATTGGCAAGCTTCAGAACCTGAAGTACCAATTCCGCGACGACATCCGTGATCGCGCCGCGCTGGAGCAGAATTTTCGCGAGAAGTTCGAGGCTCTCAACCGGGTCAAGTTGACGGATTCTGAGTTCGCCCGGCTTCTGGATGAAATCGTCACACCTGATGTGTTCACTGCTGCCAGGACCCTGCGCGGCATCAATGCCTTCACCCGCGACGACGGCACACCGCTGAACTACACGCTGGTGAACATCAAGGACTGGTGCAAGAACCACTTCGAGGTTGTGCGCCAGTTGCGCATCAACACCGACAACAGCCACCACCGCTACGACGTTCTCATCCTCATCAACGGCGTGCCCTGCGTGCAGATCGAGCTCAAAACGCTCGGCGTGAATCCGCGCCGAGCCATGGAGCAGATCGTTGAATACAAGCAGGACGCAGGCAACGGCTACGCCAAGACGCTGTTGTGCTTCATGCAGCTGTTCATCGTCAGCAACCGCGACCGCACCTACTACTTCGCCAACAACAACGCGCGCCACTTTGCCTTCAATGCCGACGAGCGCTTTCTGCCCATTTATGAGTTTGCAGGCGAAGACAACCGCAAGATCACTCAGCTCGACGAGTTCGCCGAGCACTTCCTGAAAAAGTGCGACCTTGGGCGCACCATCAGCCGCTACATGGTGCTGCTCGCGGGCGAGCAAAAGCTCATGATCATGCGGCCCTATCAGGTCTACGCCGTGAAGCACATCATCACGTGCATCGACGAAAACAACGGCAACGGCTTTATCTGGCACACCACGGGCAGCGGCAAGACGCTCACCTCGTTCAAAGCCTCCACGCTGCTCAAGGAAAACGAACATATCCACAAATGCGTGTTCGTCGTGGACCGCAAAGACCTTGACCGTCAGACGCGCGAAGAGTTCAACAAGTTTCAAGAAGGCTGTGTTGAAGAGAACACCAACACGGGCGCCCTAGTGCGCCGGCTGCTTTCCGAGGACTACGCCGACAAGGTGATCGTCACCACCATCCAGAAACTCGGCCTCGCGCTCGATGAAAACAGCAAGCGCAACAAGCAGCGCAGCAAGAGCGGCCAGGCCACGTATAAAGAACAGCTTGAAGCGCTGCAAGACCAACGCATCGTCTTCATCTTTGATGAATGCCACCGGTCTCAGTTTGGTGATAACCACAAGGCCATCAAAGCGTTCTTCCCGAAGGCTCAACTCTTTGGATTCACTGGCACGCCCATCTTCGACGCCAATGCCAGCTCGCAGAAAATCGAAGACACCCAAGCGTCAATGCGCACCACGGCGGACCTGTTCGAAAAGCAGCTTCACGCCTACACCATCACCCACGCCATCGAGGATGGGAACGTTCTGCGCTTTCACGTTGACTACTTCAAGCCCGAAGGCAAGAACCCGCCCAAGCCCGGCGAGGCCATTGCCAAAAAGGCGGTCATTGAAGCCATCCTCAATAAGCACGACGCCGCCACTGGCGCACGCCGCTTCAACGCCGTGCTCGCCACAGCGTCCATCAACGACGCCATCGAATACCACGCACTGTTCAAAACGATGCAAGCGGAAAAGCACGCTGCTGATCCCGACTTCAAGCCGTTGAACATCGCCTGCGTCTTTTCTCCGCCTGCCGAGGGCGACCCGGATGTGAGGCAGATCCAGGAGGATTTGCCACAAGAGCAAGCAGACAACGAAGAAGACCCCGAGGGCAAAAAAGCTGCGCTCAAGGCCATCCTCGCGGACTACAACGCCCGCTACGGCACCAACCACCGTTTGAGCGAGTTCGACCTGTACTACCAGGACGTGCAAAAGCGCATCAAAGACCACCAGTGGCCCAATGCCGACTACCCGGCTGCGCAGAAAATCGACATCACCATCGTGGTGGACATGCTGCTCACTGGCTTTGACTCCAAGTTCCTGAACACGCTTTACGTGGACAAGAACCTCAAGTACCACGGCTTGATTCAGGCCTTCTCGCGCACCAACCGCGTGCTCAACGGCACCAAACCCTACGGCAACATCCTCGACTTCCGTCAGCAGCAAGACTCGGTTGATGCCGCCATCGCCCTTTTCTCCGGCGAGAAGACTGGCGAGCAGGCGCGGAAAATCTGGCTTGTGGACAAAGCGCCGGTGGTCATCGAAAAGCTGGATGCCGCCGTGCAAAAGCTGGACGAGTTCATGAAGTCCCAGGGCCTGGCCTGTTCGCCCTCAGAAGTGGCCAACCTGAAGGGCGACGCGGCCCGCGCGGCTTTCGTCACCCATTTCAAGGAAGTGCAACGGCTCAAAACTCAGCTCGATCAATACACCGATCTCACCGGCGAAGACAAAGCCGCCATCGAAACGGTACTGCCCGATGAAAACCTGCGCGGCTTCAAGGGCCAGTATCTTGAAACCGCCAAGAAGCTCCGGGAGCAACAGGGCAAAGACAGTGGCAAGCATGGCGATGGCCCGGGCGCAGAAAACCCAGTGGAACAGCTCGACTTCGAGTTCGTGCTCTTCGCGTCTTCCGTGATCGACTACGACTACATCATGGGCCTCATCGCCAAGTTCTCCGCCAAGGAGCCGGGCAAGGCCAAGATGACGCGCGCGGAACTGATCGGCCTGATCAGCGCCGATGCCAAGTTCATGAGCGAGCGCGACGATATTGCGGAGTACATCAACACGCTCAAGGCGGGCGAAGGTCTCTCCGAGACCGACATCCGAGACGGCTACACACACTTCAAGGCCGAGAAGAACGTCAAAGAGCTTGCCGCCATCGCCACCAAGCATGGCTTGGCCGCAGACGCTGTTCAGAACTTTGTGGACGGCATTCTTGACCGCATGATTTTGGATGGCGAGTTGCTAAGTGAGCTGATGGAGCCGCTTGATCTTGGATGGAAAGCGCGTGGTGAAGCGGAACTGGCGTTGATGGCTGATCTACGGCCCGTTCTCGATAGGCGCGCAGGTGGCCGTGAAATTTCTGGATTGAGTGCGTATGAGTCGTAAGGACAAAGCCGCCGTGACGAGGGGCGGGGCAAAGACTGTGATGGTGCCGAAGCTGCGGTTTCCGGAGTTTCGGGGGGCAGATGGCTGGGAAAAATCTAGCATGAGCGAGTTGTCGGAAATTGTTCGTGGCGGTTCTCCACGCCCAATTGATGGGTTTCTCACCACCGATGCGAGCGGACTCAATTGGCTCAAGATTGGCGATGTAGATAAAGACGCCAAATACGTCACTCGAACCGCTGAAAAGGTTCGCCGTGAAGCACTAAGCAAAACTAGATTCGTAAGACCCGGAGACTTGATTCTCTCAAACTCGATGAGCTTCGGGCGGCCGTATATTCTTCAGATTGAAACTTGTATTCATGACGGCTGGATTGCCATCACGGACATTGCCAAGCACGTGAATAGAGACTTTCTCTATTATTCGATCTCGGCTCCCAGTAGCCAACGATACTTCGCGGACAACGCTGCGGGAAGTGGGGTTCAGAATCTCAACGCTGAAATAATTAAAGCTCTATCGGTCAGACTTCCCGAACAAGCTGAACAGCAAAAAATCGCCGAGTGCCTGAGTTCGGCGGACGAACTGATCGCCGCGCAAGCGCGGAAAGTGGACGCGCTCAAGGCCCATAAAAAAGGGCTGATGCAGCAGCTTTTTCCGCGCGAAGGTGAAACGCAACCGCGCCTCCGCTTTCCCGAATTCCAAAACGCAGGGGAGTGGGTGAGTGACTCCATCGGCAATATATTTAAAACGGCTTCTGACGGTACTCCAAGCCGCACCGAAAAGGCTTACTGGAATGGAAACATTCCCTGGATCACAACGTCACAGGTGGATTTCCAAGTGATTTCCAGTGCAGAGGAGTTTATTACTTCGGAGGGGGTAGCCAACTCTTCAGCAAAGCTCTTTCCTAAAGGCACAGTATTGATGGCTATGTACGGCCAGGGTAAAACACGCGGTCAAGTCGCTTTGCTAGGAATCGAGGCTGCAACAAACCAAGCATGTGCCGCAATTCTTCCTCGAAAAGGCATAGATCCATATTTTCTCTTTGCAAACATGGCGGGGCGATATGAAGAAATCCGGGAAATGAGCAATAGCGGCGGGCAAGAAAATCTCAGCCAAGGGTTGGTACGAGAAATACAGTTCGCGTTTCCGTCAGAGGATGCAGAACAGAGGAAGGTCACCTCCTGCCTAAGCACCCTCGACACCCAAATCACCGCCGAAGCCCAAAAACTCGAAGTCCTCAAGACCCACAAAAAAAGCTTGATGCAGCAGCTCTTCCCATCCACGGAGGAGGTCGAAGCATGAGCGACCTGATTCTCTACACCACCGAAGATGGTCGCAGCCAGATCAAACTGCGGGCGCTGGAAGAAACTGTCTGGCTGACACAATTGGAGATGGCGGAGCTCTTCGATGCCACAAAGCAAAACATTTCGCTGCACCTGAAAAACATCTTCGAAGACGGTGAGTTGAGCGAGGATTCAGTTGTCAAGGATTCCTTGACAACTGCTGCTGACGGCAAGCGATATCAGACACAGCTCTACAACTTGGATGCCATTCTGGCCGTGGGCTACCGCGTGCGTTCACCGCGCGGCGTGCAGTTCCGCCGCTGGGCTTCCACGGTCCTGAAGGAGTACCTGACCAAGGGCTTTGTGATGGACGACGAGCGTCTGAAGAACCCGGATGGCCGCCCGGATTACTTCGACGAGATGCTGGAGCGCATCCGCGACATCCGGGCTTCCGAGAAGCGTTTTTATCAAAAGGTGCGCGACCTTTTTGCCCTCGCCAGCGACTACGACAAAACTGAAAAGGCAACGCAACTTTTTTTTGCCACGGTGCAGAACTTGCTGATCTATGCCGTGACAGAAAAGACCGCCGCTGAACTCGTCACCGCGCGGGCAAATCCTGCCGATCCGCATTTTGGCCTGCTTGCTTGGAAGGGCAACAAGGTGCGCAAGGAGGACGCCATTGTGGCCAAGAACTACCTGAGCGAAGACGAGATAGACACGCTGAACCGGCTGGTCGTCATCTTCCTGGAAACCGCCGAGCTGCGGGCCAAGCGCAAGCAAGAGACGCAAATGGCCTTCTGGAAGCAGAACGTGGATCAGATCATCACGTCCAACGGCTTTCCGCTGCTGACGCACACAGGCTCCATCAGCAATGGACAGATGGAAGCACGCACGGGTGAGTTGTATCTCCAGTTCGACCGCGACCGTAAACGTGCGGAAGCTATCGCGGCTGACCAGCAGGACGAGGCCGAACTTCAAGCGCTGGAAACCAAAATCAAACGTCGCCCCAAGAAATGACCGAAGCCAATCAAAAACAACTGGGCAACACGCTCTGGAGCATTGCCGACCAACTGCGCGGCGCCATGGACGCGGACGACTTCCGCGACTACATGCTGTCCTTCCTCTTTCTGCGTTATCTCTCGGACAATTACGAGACGGCGGCGAAGAAGGAGTTGGGCAAGGACTATCCCGATGTAGACGGCGACGCCCGCAAGGTGCCACTGGCGCTCTGGTATGCGAACAATGTGGATGACATTCCCGCGTTTGAAAAGCAGATGCGTCGCAAGGTGCACTACGTCATCCAGCCCGCGCACCTGTGGAACAGCATCGCCAATCTGGCGCGCACTCAGAACGATGAGCTGCTGAACACGCTGCAAGCAGGCTTCAAATACATCGAGACGGAGTCGTTTGAAAGCACCTTTCAAGGCCTGTTCTCCGAAATCGACCTGAGCTCCCCAAAGCTTGGTAAAACGTATACCGACCGGAATGCAAAACTCTGCGTCGTCATCCAGAAAATTGCCGAAGGACTGCTGGAGTTTTCCACCGATGTGGACGCGCTGGGCGATGCCTACGAATACCTGATCGGCCAGTTTGCCGCTGGCTCTGGCAAGAAGGCCGGCGAGTTCTACACGCCGCAGCAGATTTCGGACGTTCTTTCAGCCATCGTTACGCTGGACAGTCACGAGCCGGAAACCGGCACCAAGAAGCGGCTTGATAGCGTGCTGGACTTTGCCTGCGGCTCCGGCTCGCTGCTGCTCAATGTGCGCAAGAAGGTGGCCGGTGCGGGTGGAGCGATTGGCAAGATCTTCGGTCAGGAAAAGAACATCACCACCTACAACCTCGCGCGCATGAACATGCTGCTGCATGGGGTGAAGGACACGGAGTTCGAAATCTTCCATGGCGATACGCTGCTCAACGAGTGGGACATGCTGCGCGAGCAAAACCCGGCCAAGAGGCCGAGTTTTGACGCCATCGTCGCCAACCCGCCTTTCAGCTACCGCTGGGAGCCGACGGATGCGCTGGCCGATGACGTGCGCTTCAAAAGCCACGGTCTCGCGCCCAAGTCGGCAGCCGACTTTGCTTTTCTGCTGCACGGTTTTCACTACCTGAAAGATCAGGGCGTGATGGCGATCATCTTGCCGCACGGCGTGCTGTTTCGCGGCGGGGCGGAAGAACGCATCCGCACCAAGCTGCTGAAGGACGGGCACATCGACACGGTGATCGGGCTGCCCGCCAATCTGTTCTATTCCACCGGTATTCCCGTGTGCATTCTGGTGCTGAAGAAGTGCAAGAAGCCGGATGATGTGCTGTTCATCAACGCTGCCGAGCACTTCGAAAAAGGCAAGCGCCAAAACCAGCTCAAGCCCGAGCACATCGCCAAGATCATCAAAACCTACCAGTTCCGAGAGGAAGAGGCGCGTTACTCACGCAAGGTGGAGATGGCCGAGATCGAGAAGAACGATTTCAACCTGAACATCTCGCGCTATATCAGCACGGTGGTGAGCGAGGCGGAGATTGATCTTGATGCGACTCATCGCGAGTTGGTGGAGATTGAACAGGCGATTGCGGCGGCGAAGGACAAGCACAACGCCTTCTTGAGAGAACTGGGATTGAAGCTGTTGCCATAGGCGACTGTCCGTTGGTGATCTGTGCCTTCGACGAAGGTGCGAATCTTGGTCGATGGCCTGAGCGTCTCCCTCAGCTCAGCTTGCCGAGAGCCCGCAACACATTCTCCGCCGTGGCGGGGGCTGAGAGCGTCACCGGCTCCTGCTCATCCACACCCACACCCTTGCGCGCCGCCGCAATGGCGTCGCGCATCGCCTCATACACGCTGATCGCCAGCATGAACGGCGGCTCGCCCACGGCCTTGCTGCCGCCCACGTTGTCTTCGCGGTTGGCTTCGTGCCAGAAATCGACCTTGAGATGCTGCGGGATGTCGCCCGTCGCGGGGATCTTGTAGGTGCTGGGGGCGTGCGTCGTGAGCAGGCCGTTGTCGTTCCATACGAGCTGTTCGGTGGTGAGCCAGCCCATGCCCTGGACGAAGCCGCCTTCGATCTGGCCCTTGTCGATGGCGGGGTTGATGCTGCGGCCCACGTCGTGGAGGATGTCCACGGCGAGTACGCGTGATTCGCCGGTGAGGGTGTCGATGGCGACCTCGGTGCAGGCGGCGCCGTAGGCGAAATAGTAGAACGGGCGGCCGGTGAGGGTGGTCTTGTCGTAGTGGATCTTGGGCGTGCGGTAGAAGCCGTCGCTCCACAGTTGGATGCGGTTGGCGTAGGCTTCCTTGACGACATCGTTCCAGTCGCGCGTGCGCTTGGGCGTGATGATCTTGCCGTCGGCGAATTGCACCGCGCCCGCGCCGACGGCGTCGAGGCCGCAGACGTAGGAGGCCAGGTTGTCGCGGATGTTGCGGGCGGCGAACTGGGCGGCGCGGCCGTTGAGGTCGGTGCCCGCCGAGGCCGCGGTGGCGCTGGCATTGGGGATCTTGCTGGTGTCGCTTGCGGTGACGATCACGCGCTCGAACGGCACGCCCAGTTCGTCGGCCACGATCTGCGCGACCTTGGTGTGCAGGCCCTGGCCCATTTCGGTGCCGCCATGGTTCACCTGCACGCTGCCGTCGGTGTAGACATGCACGAGCGCACCGGCCTGATTGAACAGCGTGGCGGTGAAACTGATGCCGAACTTGACCGGCGTGATCGCCAGTCCGCGCTTGATCACCGCATTGCCCGCGTTCCAGTCGGCCACGGCCTGCTGGCGCTTGCGGTAGTTGGACGTCGCTTCCAACTGCGGCAGGAGCGCGTGCAGGATGTTGTCTTCCACCTTCATCTGGTAGTGGGTGACGTTGCGTTCGTCGATGCCGTAGAGGTTGCGCATGCGCACGTCGAGCGCATCCTTGTTCAGCGCGCGTGCGATGTCGCCCATGATGGACTCGATCACGATCACGCCCTGCGGCCCGCCGAAGCCCCGGAAGGCGGTGTGGCTCTGCGTGTTCGTCTTGCAGCGGAACGAGGCGATGTCCACGTCTTCGAGGAAGTAGGCGTTGTCGCTGTGGAAGACCGCGCGGTCGGCCACGGGGCCGGAGAGGTCGGCGCTGAAGCCGCAGTTGGCCGCGAGCTGGAGTTGGAGTCCGGTGATGCGGCCGGTGTCGTCAAAGCTCACGTCGTACTCATACGCGAAGGGGTGGCGTTTGCCGGTGACCATGAAATCCTCGTCGCGGTCGAGGCGCAGCTTCACTGGCTTGCCGGTCTTGTTGGCGGCGACGGCGGCCCAGACGGCGAGGTGGCCGGCCTGCGTTTCCTTGCCGCCGAAGCCACCGCCCATGCGGCGGCATTCGACGCGCACCGCATTGTTCTCCAGCCCCAGCGCGTGCGACACCCAGTGCTGCACTTCGCCCGGATGCTGGGTGCTCGAGTAGATCCACCACTGCTTTTGTTCGAGCGGCAGCGCATAGGCGATCTGACCTTCCAGATAGAAGTGCTCCTGGCCGCCGACCTCGAAACTGCCTTGCAGCCGGTGCTTGGCCGAGCCCAGCGCCGCAGCCGCATCGCCGCGTCGCACGTGGACTGGCGGCAGCACGTAGTTCTGCGCGTTGAGCGCATCGGCCACGGTCAGAATGGCTGGCAACGGCGTGATCTCCAGCTTGACGGCGCGCGCGGCGCGGCGTGCCTGCATCACGGTTTCGGCGATGACGAGGCCGATCACCTGACCGACGAACTGCACGGTGTCGATGGCGAAGACCGGCTCGTCGTGCGCGAACGCGGCGAGGATCTTGTCGCCGGGGATGTCCTTGGACAGCACGACATCGCGCACGCCCGGCATGGCCAGTGCGGCGCTCGCGTCCACGCTGTCGAGCGTGCCATGCGCGACGTTCGAGAGAATCGGCGCGGCGTACAGCGTGCCCTTGATCTCGGGGATGTCGTCGATGTAGCTGACCGCGCCCGCGACTTGCGCGCGCGCGCTTTCATGAAAGTGCGACGAGCCGACGGCGGGTTGCGCGGTGTCGAGCTCGGATGCGTTGGCGCGTGTGTTCATGGCTGCACCTCCAGCGGTTGCAGTGTGGCAAGCGAGTGAATGGAGCCCTGCGTCGCGGCTCCCGATGTCTCCAGCCAGAAGCGCTGGAACAGGGCTCCGAGCATTTCGCGGCGGTAGGCCCTGCTCGCGCGCATGTCGCTGATGGGGTTGAACTCCGCCTGCAGCGACTGGCCGGCCTGCGTGGCCAACGCCTCGCTCCAGACCTGTCCGTTCAGCCGCGTCTCGGTCTGCACCGCGCGCGCCGGGGTGGCGGCCACGCCGCCCGCGCCGATGCGTGCCTGGCGGATCACGCCGTTGTCGATCTGCATTTGAATGACGAGGCAGACCGCCGAGATGTCGTCATCAAAGCGCTTGGAAATCTTATAGGCCGCGAGCCGTTGGTTGGGTACCGGCAGCGGCACGTGGATGGCGGTGAGCAGCTCGTCGGGCGCGAGCAGATTCTTGCGGTAGCCTGTGTAGAAATCTTCCAGCGCGACACTGCGTTCCCCGCGCACGCTGGCCAGAGTGATGCTTGCGCCCAGAGCGATCAGCAGCGGCATGGAATCGCCGATCGGCGAGCCGTTGGCGACGTTGCCGCCCAGCGTGCCGGAGTTGCGCACCGGCATGCCCGCAAAGCGCGTGGCGAAGCGCTTGAGCTGCGGCCAGTGCTGCACCAGCGCGTCGAACGCATCGGTCAGCGAGACGGCCGCGCCGATGTGGATCTGCTTGGCGTCGGAGGTGATGCGGCGCAGCTCTTCGGCGCGGGTCACATCCAGAATCTGCGCGTACTGCTTGTGCATCTTGGTGATCCACAGGCCCACGTCGGTCGTGCCGGCGGCCACCAGCGCATCGGGGTGCGCTGCGCGCGCCTGCAGCAGTTCATTGAGCGTGACCGGCGCAAGATAGGCCGCGTCGCTCGTCGCGTGGGTCGTGTTCAGCGCGTGAAGCTGCTTGAGCAGCTCCGGCTCGTTGACCTGCATGCGCGGCAGCTCGGCCATGTTCTGGGCGGCATCGAAGATCGGGCGGTAGCCGGTGCAGCGGCAGAGGTTGCCGGACAGCTCTTCGGCCGCGAGTTCGCGCGTGATGGTCTCGCCCTTGCAGACGTGGTTCTGGTACATGCCGAACATGCTCATCACGAAGCCGGGCGTGCAGAAGCCGCATTGCGAGCCGTGGCAGTTCACCATGGCCTGCTGCGCCGGGTGCAGGTCGCTCGAGGATTTTTCAGAGGGCTGGATCAGCGGGTCGGCGGCGAGGTCCTCGACCGTCCACAGCGCCATGCCGTCAACCGAGTGCGCAAGGCGAATGCAGCTGTTGACCGACTGGTAGTGCACCGCACCCTCGCGTTCGCGGCCGAGCACCACGGTGCAGGCACCGCAGTCGCCTTCGCCGCAGCCTTCCTTGGTGCCCAAGCAGCCCAGGTCTTCACGCAGCACTTCCAGCAGCGTGCGATCGGGCGCTACGCCATTCAATGTCACGACCTGGCCGCGACGGACAAAACGCAAGGGACGGGTAGAGCTCATAAGGGCGAATCTGTCGTGCTTGAGTAGGCAATGCCATAAGGGTAATTGCGGAACGGCTCGGTATATATATGAGTGGCGATATACCGCCAATGTCTGCAACACTATGAATGCCAGTGGAACGTGTCCCCACATTGGCGCACAACGCAGGGTGCATGCGGCTCGCATCTTGCTTGCAGGGTGTCGGAGCCATCGCACCCGCGCCGCTCCGACACCCTCAATATAAGCCATTGCGTATGGCGTGAATGCGGCTCCACGTATGAGAGAACAAAACCTTTTCGACAAGATAGACCTCCATCTCATCAGGGTCCTTCATACCGTGCTGATTGAACGAAGCGTCTCCAAAGCAGCGATCCGTCTGGGCATGCACCAGCCAGCGGTCTCGGCTGCACTCAAGCGATTGCGCGATCTGTCGGGCGATCCGCTGCTGGTGCGCTCGGGCGTGAGCATGCTGCCCACCGACACGGCGCTGCGCATGGTGGACCCCGCCGCGAACATCCTGCGCTCGGCCGAGGCGCTGTTCTCCGATGCGCGCGGCTTCGATCCCCGCACCGCCACGCGCACCTTCCGCGTGATGGCCAATGATTATCTGGACCCGCTGTTCCTGCCGCGCCTCGTCGCCCGCATCAAGGCCCAGGCGCCGCTGTGCCCCATCGAGGTGCTGCCGCTGTCGGCGGATGTGCATTACCAGGCGCATCTCGCGCAGGGCGACGTCGATCTGGTCATCGCCAATTGGCCCAAGCCCCCCGATGAGCTGCATCTGGGGCGCCTGTTTTCTGACGAGGTGGTCTGCATGGTCTCGAACGACCACCCGGTGGTGCGCCGGGGCTGGGACCGCGACGGCTGGCTGAGCGCCGAGCACATCGCGCCCACGCCCACCTATCCCGGCGCCAAGGGCGTGATCGATCTGCAGCTCGACGAGCTCGGTCTCACCCGCAACGTCGCCGCGCGCTGCGCGCATTTCAGCCTGATTCCCGACATCGTCGCCACCAGTCTGCTGGTGCTGACCACGGGCCGGCAGTTCTGTCAGCGCTTCGAGAGCCGGCTGCCGGTCACCATCCTGCCGTGCCCGGTCGCGTTCCAACCCCTTCACTATTACCAGCTATGGCACTCCCGATCTCATCATTCGGCGGCGGCCATCTGGCTGCGCAACACCGTTCGCGAGGTGGTGCTGTCGCTGCGCAGGTCATGAGGCGCAACGGCGGAAAAACTCGTAGCAGTCAGTGCATGTCGGCAGTGCATGGAATGCCTGTTTCGATGCATAACCATTCACAACTTTGAGACAATCTCGCTGTATGACTTTGTCCGAACAGAATTTTTCACCCACATCAGTGCCAAGACTGGAACTGGTGGGTATTACCAAGCGATACCCTGCGGTCGTTGCGAATAATGGGGTATCGCTGACGGTGCTTCCGGGAGAAGTCCACGCCATTTTGGGCGAGAACGGCGCTGGCAAGTCCACGCTCATGAAGATCATCTACGGCGCGGTCAAGCCCGACGAGGGCCGCATCGTCGTCGACGGCAAGCCGGTGCAGATCCGCAATCCGCAGGAGGCGCGGGCGCTCGGCATCGCCATGGTGTTCCAGCATTTCAGCCTGTTCGACACGCTGACCGTGGCCGAGAACGTCTGGCTGGGCCTTGACAAGAGCATTCCGCTTTCCGAGGTCATCCAGCAGGTGGACGCTACCGCGCGCGAGTACGGCCTCGAGGTCGACCCCCACCGTCCCGTGCATACGCTCTCCGTGGGCGAGATGCAGCGCGTCGAAATCATCCGCGCGCTGCTGACCAAGCCACGCGTGCTGATCCTGGACGAGCCCACGTCGGTGCTCACGCCGCAGGCCGTCGAAAAGCTGTTCATCGTGCTCAGGCGTCTGGCCAGCGAGGGCTGCTCGATTCTCTACATCAGCCACAAGCTGCATGAAATCCGCTCGCTGTGCACGGCCTGCACGGTGCTGCGCGGCGGGGTGGTGACGGGCGTGTGCAATCCGTCCCAGGAAACCAATGCCTCGCTCTCGCGCATGATGATCGGCTCGGAGCCGCCCAAGCTCGAACATCGCCAGCCCAACGTCGGCCCCGTCGTGCTCAAGGTGCAGCGGCTCAGCCTGCCGCGGCTCGACCAGTTCGGCATCGACCTGCAGGGCATTGACTTTCAGGTGCGCGAAGGCGAGGTGGTCGGCATCGCGGGCGTGTCCGGCAACGGGCAGCGCGAGCTGCTCTACGCACTGTCGGGCGAAGACACGCGCGCCGAGCCCGCCATGGTGCAGGTCTCGGGCAAGGACGCGGGCCGCATGGGCCCGGGCAAGCGCCGCGCGCTGGGCCTGCACTTTGTGCCGGAAGAGCGCCTGGGACGCGGCGCGGTGCCGAGCATGAGCCTCGCGCACAACCTGCTGCTCACCCGCAAGACGGCGCTCGGCAAGGGTGGCTGGATCCGCATGGGCGTGCTGCAGCAGCAGGCGCGCGACATCATCTCGCGCTTCAACGTGAAGGCGGGCGGGCCGCAGGCGGCGGCGCAGTCGCTGTCGGGCGGCAACCTGCAGAAATTCATCGTGGGCCGCGAGATCGACGCGCAGCCCAGTCTGCTGATCATCTCGCAGCCCACCTGGGGTGTGGACGTGGGCGCTGCGGCGCAGATCCACGGCGAGATCCTGGCATTGAGAGACGCTGGTTGCGCCGTGCTGGTGCTCAGCGAGGAGTTGGACGAATTGTTTGAGATCTGTGACCGCCTGCATGTGGTGGCCAAGGGGCAGCTGTCGCCCTCGATCGCCCGTCAGGATGCGACCGTGCAACTGATTGGCGAGTGGATGAGCGGCCTCTGGGACGCGAATGCCGTCAAGGCGGGAGGCGAACATGTTCAAGCTTGAGCAACGTCCGCAGCCATCCAAACACTGGACCTACGGCTCGCCGATTCTGGCGCTTGCCATCACCGTGGTGATCGGCGTGTGCCTGTTCGCGCTGCTGGGCAAGGACCCGGTGCGCGGCCTGCAGGCCTTCTTCTGGGAGCCGATCAAGTCGGGCTATGCGCTCGCCGAGCTCACGATGAAGGCCACGCCGCTGCTGCTGATCGCGCTGGGGCTGGCCGTGTGCTTTCGCTCCAATGTATGGAACATCGGCGCGGAAGGGCAGTTCGTCGTTGGCGCGGTGGCCGCAGGC
Organism: Diaphorobacter caeni; assembly: GCF_015354245.1. Lineage (GTDB taxonomy): Bacteria > Pseudomonadota > Gammaproteobacteria > Burkholderiales > Burkholderiaceae_C > Diaphorobacter_A > Diaphorobacter_A caeni. The sequence goes on along the minus strand of NZ_JADKYZ010000002.1, from coordinate 14,809 downwards.
GGCATCGCGCTGCTGGCCGACAAGACCACCGGCCCGTGGATCGTGCCCGCGATCCTGATCGCCGGCATGCTTGGCGGCATGGTGTGGGCGGGCATCGTCGCGCTGCTGCGTGACAGGTTCAACGCCAACGAGATTCTGGTCAGCCTGATGCTGGTGTACGTCGCCACGTTGTTCCTCGGCTATCTGGTCTACGGTCCGTGGAAGGACCCGATGGGCTACAACTTCCCGCAGACCAAGGCCTTCGAGCGCGTCACGCAGATCCCCAAGCTCGTGCAGGGACTGCGCATGAACATCGGCGTGGTCATCGCGCTGGTGGGCGCGGCGCTGCTGTGGGTGTTTCTGTTCCGCACGCGTGCGGGCTTTGCGCTGCAGGTCGGCGGCATCGCTCCGGCGGCAGCACGCTATGCGGGCTTTTCCTCGCGCCGCGCGCTGTGGACGGCGCTGCTGATTTCGGGTGCGACGGCCGGTCTGGCCGGTGCGCTCGAGGTGGCCGGGCCGCTCGGCCAGCTCACGCCCTATGTGCCTGCGGGCTACGGTTTTGCCGCGATCATCGTGGCCTTTGTGGGCCGACTGCATCCGGTCGGCATGATTTTTTCCGCGATTCTCATGAGCATGTTCTATATCGGCGGTGAACTCGCCCAGTCGCGACTGGGTCTGCCCAAGTCGCTGACCGGCGTGTTCCAGGGCCTGCTGCTGTTCACGCTGCTGGCGTGCGACACGCTGGTGGCCTATCGCGTGCGCTGGGTTTCGTCCGGCTCCAAGGCAGCGCCTGCTGCCGCAGTGAAGGGAGGCCAGTGATGGAATCGTATGCATTGCTGCTGGGCTCCACGCTCAGCGCGGGCACCGTGCTGGCGCTTGCCGCGCTGGGCCTGCTGATCAACGAGAAGTCGGGCATCGTCAATCTCGGTGCCGAGGGCATGATGCTGTGCGCCGCCATCGCGGGCTTCGCCACGGTGGTGCACACCGGCAGTACCTGGGTCGGTTTTGGTGCGGGCATGCTGGTGGGCGCCTTGCTCGCGGGCGTGTTCGGCCTGCTGGTGATCTGGCTGAACACCAACCAGTATGCGACGGGGCTTGCGCTGTCGCTGTTCGGCACGGGCTTCTCGGCCTTCATCGGCCTGAACTACGTGCAGGCCCGCCTCCCCGAGCTGCCCAAGTACGCAATTCCCGGCCTTGCCGATCTGCCCGTCGTCGGCCAGGCGCTGTTCACGCTGCATCCGCTCGTGTACATCACCGTCGTGCTGGTGTTCGCGATGATCTGGTTTCTCTACCGTACCCGCGCCGGGCTGGTGCTGCGCGCGGTGGGCGAGTCGCCGAGCTCGGCGCACGCGCTGGGTTACCCGGTGCGCCGCATCCGCCTGATGGCGGTGATGTTTGGCGGCGCGATGTGCGGTCTGGCGGGTGCCTACATTTCGACGGTCTACACGCCGCTGTGGGTCGAGGGCATGGTCTCCGGTCGCGGCTGGATCGCCTTGGCGCTCACCACGTTCGCCACATGGCGGCCCGCGCGCGTGCTGCTGGGCGCCTATCTGTTCGGCGGCGTGACCATGCTGCAGTTCCATCTGCAGGCCACGGGCGTGCAGGTGCCCAGCCAGGTGCTGTCGATGCTGCCGTATCTGGCCACCATCGTGGTGCTGGTGCTGATCTCGCGAAACCCCACCTGGATCCGCGCGAACATGCCCGCGTCACTCGGCAAGCCTTTCTATCCCGGGTCGTGAGTGAACAATCAAGTACTACAAACCCATCTCGCGGTTCCGTTTTTTGTTGTCAGCCATTTTTGAAATGAAGGATTCACCCATGCGCAATGTGAGCAAGCGTGCTCTGATCAAGATGATCGGCCTGTCGGCCGTGTCCGTCGCCGCCCTGACCGCCTGCGGCAAGAAGGAAGAGGCCCCCGCGCCAGCTCCGGCTCCGGCCGCGGCGCCAGCGCCTGCAGCCGACAAGCTGAAGATCGGCTTCATGTACGTGAGCCCCATCGGCGACGGCGGCTGGACCTTCCAGCACGAGCTGGGCCGCAAGGCGATTCAGGAGAAGTTCGGCGACAAGATCGAGACGTCGATGGTCGAGAGCGTGCCCGAATCGGCCGACGCCGAGCGCGTGATGCGCGACATGGTGGGTCAGGGCAACAAGCTGGTTTTCGCGACCAGCTTCGGCTACCAGGAGTTCGTGCAGAAGGTTGCGGGCGATCTGAAGGACGTGAATTTCGAACACGCCACCGGCTACAAGACGGCCGACAACGTCGCGGTGTACGACACCAAGACGTTTGAAGGCGCATACCTCGCCGGCATCGTCGCCGGCGCGATGACCAAGACCAAGACCGTGGGTGTGGTCGCCTCGGTGCCGATCCCGGAAGTGGTGCGCAACATCAACAGCTTCGTGCTCGGCGCGCAGAGCGTGGACCCGAGCATCAAGGCCAAGGTCGTGTGGGTGAACGAATGGTTCGCGCCACCCAAGGAATCCGAAGCCGCGACCAGCCTGATCAACGGCGGCGTCGACGTGATGTACCAGAACACCAACTCGCCCGCAGTGCTCAAGACCGCGGAAGAGCGCGGCGCGCGCGCATTCGGCAAGGACGGCGACATGAGCGCGTTCGCACCGAAGGCGCATCTGGGCTCTGCAGTGATCGACTGGGCTCCGTACTACACCAAGGTTGTGGAAGACAAGCTGGCCGGCAAGTGGCAGACCGGCAATTTCTGGTGGGGCGTGAAGGAAGGCGCGATCGACCTGAAGAAGATCGCCGACGACGTGCCGCAGGAAATCAAGGACAAGGTCGAGAAGGCGCGCGCGGGCTTGAAGGATGGGTCGTTTGCCGTGTGGACCGGTCCGATCAAGGACAACACGGGCAAGGAAGTGCTCACCTCCGGCACCGTGGGTGATGATGCGTTCCTTCGCGGCATCAACTTCTACGTGAACGGTATTGAAGGGACCGTTCCAGGCGCGAAGTAATTTTCTGCCTGGAAAGGCCTTTCTCTTTTCCTCTCCCGTTGGCTTGCTTGCGGGGGAGGGTGGATGAAGGCCTTTTTCGTTTTTGTTTTTGTGGTTTGTGAAGCCTGTCTGGCTTCGATGGCAGGTCGTTTGGGGGCGCCAATACAGCCCCTCATGCGTCGTTGCTCACGCTTGCCGTACGAGAGTACTGTCTGCGCGTGAGACGCCTAGCCTGAGGGGCTGTCTTGGCGTTGGGGTTGTGGGGTGTTCGCTCTTTGCGCTTCCTGAGCTCGCTCCGGCTGGCGGGGGCGGGGAAGGTGCAGGGCTTTTTGCTCGCTTGTAAACAACAGGCGGTCAAAATTCCTTCATATTTCGTGAGCTTGGCCCGATTTGTGCATATATTTGCAACACGCCTCGAACGCTGGCCTGACGCAGGTGTTGGTTGCCTGATCGATTGGCTCGTCGGTTTTTGCGCTTTCCCACTATTCATTCAACAGAGGAATCTCACATGACGGATCTCCAAAAACGCTCTTTGATCAAGGTTGCTGCGCTGTCCGCAGTGGCGGCCGCCGCGATGGTTGGCTGTGGCAAGAAGGAAGAAGCTCCCGCGCCCGCACCGGCTCCGGCGCCTGCTGCGGCCGCACCGGCCCCTGCGGCACCTGAGCCACTGAAGATCGCGTTCGCCTATGTGGGCCCTGTGGGTGACGGTGGCTACACCTTCGCGCACGACGGTGCCCGCAAGGCGCTGGAGAAGGAATTCGGCGACAAGATCAAGACCACGTTCGTGGAGAGCGTGCCCGAAGGCGCGGATGCCGAGCGCGTGCTGCGCGACATGGCCTCGCAGGGCAACAAGCTGATCTTCGGCACGACGTTTGGCTACATGGACGTCATCCAGAAGCTGGCGCCCGAGTTCCCCGACGTGAAGTGGGAGCACGCTACCGGCTACAAGAGCGGACCGAACTCCGCCACCTATGACTTCCGCACGTACGAAGGCGCCTACCTCGCGGGCATCATCGCGGGCGCGATGACCAAGTCGAACACGCTGGGCGTGGTGGGCTCGGTGCCGATCCCTGAAGTGCTGCGCAACATCAACAGCTTCACGCTGGGCGCGCAGTCGATGAACCCCAAGATCAAGACCAAGGTCGTGTGGGTGAACGAGTGGTTCGCGCCACCCAAGGAAACCGAAGCCGCGACCTCGCTGATCAACGGCGGTGCCGACATCCTGTTCCAGAACACCGACTCCGCCGCCGTGCTCAAGACCGCCGAGGAAAAGGGCAAGCGCGCCTTCGGCTGGGATTCCGACATGACCGCCTACGGCCCCAAGGCCCACCTCGGCTCGGCCATCTTCAATCCCGCCGGCTACTACATCAAGACCACCAAGGAAGCACTGGAGGGCAAGTGGGCCACCCAGCAATCGTGGTGGGGCGTGAAGGAAGGCGCGATCGACATGGTCTCGATGGCTGAAGACATTCCAGCCGACGTGAAGGCCAAGGTCGAAGAAGTGAAGAAGGGTCTGGCCGACGGCTCGTTCAGCATCTGGAAGGGCCCGATCGCCGGTCAGGACGGCAAGGACCTGGTCGCTGCAGGCACCGTGGCCGATGACGCGTTCCTCAAGGGCGTGAACTTCTACGTCAAGGGCGTGGAAGGCAAGGTGCCAGGCGGCAAGTAATTCTTACTGCCCTCCATGAAAAAGGCCGCTTTCACAAGCGGCCTTTTTGTTTTTCAGGAGTGCGAGATCGATCACTTCCCCATGCGATCCAGCAGGCTGTACCAGGCCACGCCCGCCGCGATGTAGAAACGCTGCAGTCCATGCATCGGAATGGGCTGGATGGTCGAGATTGGGAACGGGCAGGACTGCGCGCTCTTGCCATCGAGCAGCGCTGCCACGTGCTTGCCCATGCAGGTCGCGAGCGCGATGCCGCGGCCGTTGTAGCCCACGGCCATGGTGATGCCGGGGGCGGGCTGGTGGATGTGCGGCATGAAGTCGCGGGTGACGGCGATGCGGCCGGCCCAGCGGTATTCATATTCCACCTTGCCCAGTTGCGGGAACATCAGTTCGAGCGAGCGCTCAAGATGCGCAAAATCAGGCGCGCCTTGCGGGTCGGCGAAGTGCCCGCGTCCGCCCATCAGCAGTCTGCCCTGGGCATCCTTGCGGAAGTACAGCAGCAGGCGCTGCGAGGTGGAGCCGGTCTCGCCTTTGTCGAGAATGCCCGCGCCCTTGGAGCCCAGCGGCTTGGTCGCCACGATGAAGCTGTTGGCCGCGAGCACCGTGCGCGCCAGACCGGGCCAGAGGCCGTCGGTGTAGCCGTTGGTGCCGATGACGACCTGCTGAGCCTTGATCTGCAGACCATTGGCGGTGGTGGCGATCCAGTGGCTTCCGTGGCGCTCGAGAGCGGAGATCGGCGTCTGCCCGTGCACGCGCACGCCCTGTGCCAGTGCCGCGCGTGCGAGGCCGCGTGCGTAGGCCAGAGGCTGGATGCCTCCGGCGCGTCCATCAAGCCAGCCACCGGCGAAGGTGTTGGTGCCCATGCGTTGGGCGAGTTCGGCGCGGCCCAGCATTTCGACCGCCACGCCGCGCTTTTCCCATTGCCGCGCACGCGCATGCATGCCTGCGACGGCCTCTTCGGTGTAGCCCACCTGGAGCCACCCGGCACGCACCGGAGCGCAGTCGATCCGGTGTCTGGCGATCAGGTCGAACACCAGATCGCCCGATGCCGAGACGGTCTCGATCAGCGTCTCGCCCTGTTCTGCGCCGAACATGCGGACCAGTTCGTCGGGGTCGTATTTGAGTGTGGGGTTGACCTGTCCGCCGTTGCGGCCCGAGGCGCCCCAGCCCGGCGCGTGCGCATCGACCACGCAGACACTCGCGCCCGTGCCGGCCAGATGCAGCGCGGTCGACAGGCCGGTGTAGCCCGCGCCGATCACCAGCACGTCGGTGCTGATGGACTCGGCCAGTGCGGGCGTGTCGGGCGCTGCGGGCGCAGTGGCGGCCCAAAGCGAATCGGCCGTGGGATGCGAGGACACGGACCGCACGGAGCGGTCCGGCGCAATGTGCGCTGTCATCGGCGCCGCTGTCATGTCGCCACCTTCCCGATGGGGGCGTGCAGCACGCGGCGCAGAAAGTCCTGCGTGCGTGCATGCGTGGGCGCGCCGAGCACCTGCGATGCCGGGCCTTCTTCGACGATGTTGCCGCTGTGCAGAAAGCACACGCGGTCGGCCACTTCGCGGGCGAAGCCCATTTCGTGGGTCACGACGATCATCGTCATGCCTTCGTTGGCGAGCTGGCGCATCACCTCGAGCACATCGCCGACCAGTTCGGGGTCGAGCGCGGACGTGGGTTCGTCGAACAGCATGGCCTCCGGCTTCATCGCGAGCGCACGGGCGATCGCCACGCGCTGCTGTTGACCGCCCGAGAGCTGCGGCGGCATGGCGTGCGACTTCTCGCCGAGCCCCACCTTGCGCAGCAGTTCCATGGCCTCCTCGCGCACCTTGTCCTTGGGCTCGCGCAGAACCTGCAAGGGCCCCTCCATCACGTTCTCGAGCACCGTGCGGTGCGGGAACAGATTGAACCGCTGGAACACCATGCCCATGCGGCGGCGCAGCAGGTGGATGTTGCTGGCAGCGCTGTTGACCAATTCGCCGAACGCGCGCACCTCGCCGCCCTGATAGGTCTCGAGGCCGTTGATGCAGCGCAGCACCGTCGACTTGCCCGAGCCCGAAGGCCCGATCAGGCAGACCACTTCGCCGCGTTGCACGTTCAGACTCACGTCATGCAGAACGCGGTGATCGCCGTAGGATTTTTCCAGATGTTTTATCTCGATCATGGCTTTCTCTTCCCCGCGCCAAATCGCTTTTCAAGACGGCGCAGCATGCCCACCAGCGGCAGGCTCATCGCCAGATAGAGCAGGGCCACGAGCGTGTAGACGGTCATGTTCTGGAACGTCGAGGAGGCGATCAGCTGACCGGCGCGCGTCATCTCGGCCACGGTGATGGTGGAGACCAGGGACGAGTCCTTGAGCATCATGACCAGCGTGTTGCCGTAGGGCGGCAGCGCGATGCGAAACGCCTGCGGCAGGATCACGCGGCGCATCAGCATGGCCGGGCGCATGCCCATGGCGAGCGCGGCTTCGCGCTGGCCGGGATCGACGGCTTCGATGCCCGCGCGGAAGTTCTCGGCCTGATAGGCCGAGTACGCGATGCCCAGACCGATCACGCCGGCCTGGAAGGCGCTGAGCTGGATGCCGAAGTCCGGCAGCACGAAGTAGATGTAGAACAGCTGCACGATGATGGGCAGCCCGCGGATGATGTTGATGATGGCCGAGGACACCATCGACACCGCCTTGATCGGCGAGAGCTTGCCCAGTGCGAGCACCAGACCGATCACGCTGGACAGCAGGAACGACAGCACGGTGACCTGCACCGTGACGACCGCTCCCTGCAGCAGGATCGGCAGGAAGTCGCGTGCGTGTTGTATGAAATCTTGCATGGAATGGCGCAGTCGTCAGCGGACGTCAGATGCCCCATTTCTTCACGATCTGGGCCAGCGTGCCATCGGACTTGATGGTGGCGATGGCCTTGTTCAGTCGGTTCAGCGTTTCGGTGTCGCCCTTGCGCACGATGAGGCAGACGTCGCTCACGTTGGTGGACTGGTAGCCGTTGGCCATCTTCACGCCCTGGAAGGCCTTCTGGCTGATCTGGTAGACCATGATGGGCTGGTCGCCGACGGCGGCCTTGATGCGGCCGAGCGCCAGATCGCGCGACATGTCGGCCACGGAGTCATACGTGCGCACTTCCTTGAAGATGCCTTTCTTCTGGAGCATGTCCACGAAGACGGTGCCGACCTGCGCACCAACGACTTCGCCCTTGAGCTCATCGAGCGTGGGGTAGTTGCGGTTGTCGTCGGCCTTGACCATCAGGCCTTCGCCATATGAATAGACCGGCTCGCTGAACTCCACCACCTGCTGGCGTGCGGCGGTCTTGAGCATCGCGGCCGAGATGATGTCGATCTTGTTCGAGGTGAGCGACGGAATCAGCGCGGAGAAAACCGTCTGCTGCACCGTGACCTGAAAGCCACCGGCCTTGGCCACCGCCTGCGCGGTATCGACCATCATGCCCTGAATGCTGTTGCTCTTGATGTCCAGAAAGGTGAATGGAATGCCGGTGGCGGTCGCGCCGACGTTGTAGCTCGCGGGTGCGGCGCCTTGTGCGCTGGCGAAGCTGAACGTGGAGGCAAGGCAGAGCCCGAGTGCGAGACGCAGAGTGGAACGGATGAAGGATGGCATGTGAAGACTCCTTGGACAAGCTGAAAGGGAAGGTGATGAACCATTGGCGATTCACCAGTCGGGTGCGGACTTCCGGGCGAACTTGCCTTTGGAGTTGCCGCTCGGACAACTGAGCAAGAACCGTGCAATCATCGATTTTTGGAACTCATTTATGAATAGGTAATAACCACTATTAGATTCTCATGTATCGATATTCGATATTTTCGATGTGGATATACACTCGCATCCCATGACCAATGCGACCCTGACCGCGTCCGAGGAAGACGTGAATCCGCTGTTCAACCAGTCTCTGGAGAAGGGGCTGGCAGTGCTGTGCGCCTTCAGCGCGCAGCGGCGCAGCATGACGCTGGCCGATCTGGCCGAGGCTGCCGGCATCAGCAAGAGCTCCGCGCAGCGGATGGTGTTCACTCTCGAGAGTCTGGGCTTCGTGCGCAAGCACCCCAAGACGCGGCGCTACCAGCTCACGCCGCGCGTCATGCGCATCGGCTTCAACTACCTGGCGGCCAATCCCATCATCGATCTGGCCAACCCCTATCTCTCTGAGCTGACCAATGCGACCACCGAAACCGCCTGTCTCACCGAGGCCGATGGGCTCGAGATGGTCTACGTTGCCCGCTTCGTGAGCGCGCAGTTCGTGCCGGTGCATATGCCGATCGGCTCCCGCATCCCCATGTACTGCACCGCATCGGGGCGCGCGTGGCTCAGCGCCTTGCCTGACGAGGAAGCGCTCGCGCTCATCCGTGAGAGCGAGCGCGTGGCGCACACGCGCTTCACCATCACCGATGAAGAGGCGCTGATGCGCGAACTGCGCGAAGCCCGCGAGCGCGGCTATGCGATCAACCGCGAGGAGCTTTTCCTTGGTGACATGACGCTCGGCGCGCCGGTGCTCGGGAGCCACGGCCGCCCGGTGGCCGCGGTGCATATCGTCGCGCCCACCAGCCGCTGGACGCTGGCCGAAGCGGAGCAGCGCCTCGGTCCCTCGCTGGTGGCGTGTGCGCGTTCGCTGAACAACTCGGTGCGGGCGCTAGACTAGGCACAAGAGCATGTTGGCGATCTCCACACGGTCTTGCAGACGCGGCCAGAGGCGGTCTGCCTGCGTTGCAAATCCTCGCGATGAAATCGCAAACATGCCTTGAGTACATTTTGAAAAAAAAGGAGTTCCTGTTTTGAGCATTCAAGTCATTTCCAACGACAGAGCCCTCGCGTCCCTCGTGAGCAGCGGCACCGTGGCGATCCCACTGAGCGAGCCCGCCTGCCAGTTGCGCACCCTCGACGTGGCGATCACCGATCGTCCTGCCGTCGACACCGGTTTCTGGGAGTGCTCGGAAGGCCAGTTCCGCCGCGCGGTGGACACGGGCGAGGTGATGTACATCTTCGAAGGCTCGGGCAGCTTCATGCCCGATTCCGACGACGAACCGACCATCGAGTTCAAGGCCGGTGACACGCTTTTTTTCCCTCCGTTCACCCGCGGCGTGTGGGACATTCGCGAGAAGGTCCGCAAGCTGTATGTGATGGTGTGAGGCGGCTGTGAGTGGAGCCCTTCCGGTTCTCGATCAGCCAAGCGCCGCACTCGGCCAAAAGGTACGAATCGAGCGAGCGGGCGCCCACTTGGCGTAAGATCGCCAGCACGCTCCAAAGCCGCCCCAGGGCGGCTTTTTTGTTGGCACACAAGAATTTCAGGTAGCCCTCCCCATGATCGAAACCACCCTCTGGCATCCCGTCGCGCAATCACATGAGGTGCTGCAAGACGCACCGCTGTCCGCGCAACTGCTGGACCAGCCCGTTGTTCTCTGGCGCAGCAACGAAGGAGCCGTGCAGGCCTTTGTCGACCGCTGCCCGCATCGCGGCGCGCGCCTGTCGATGGGGCGTGTCGAGAACGGCCACCTCGAATGTCCGTATCACGGCTGGCAGTTCGCGTCGGGCGGTCAGTGCATCAAGGTGCCTGCCGTGCCCGATTTCGTTCCGCCCGCGACGCAGCGCGTGAAGGCCTTCGATGTGCAGGAGGCCTACGGTCTCGTCTGGGTGCGGCTCGAACAGGGTGAGTCGGCCACCGAACTGCCGCGCTTCGTCGGCGAGGAAGACGAACACCTGCGCAAGGTGAACTGCGGCCCTTACGACGTGGCCGCGAGCGCGCCGCGCATCATCGAGAATTTCCTCGACATGTCGCACTTTGGATTCGTGCACGAAGGCTGGCTCGGCAGCCGCGACGCGACGGCCATGGCGGCCTACAAGGTTGAGAACACCGCCACCGGCGTGCTCGCCACGGGCTGCAAGGCCGTGCAGCCGCAGTCTAATCTGCATTCCACGCAGGCCGCCGAGGTCGAGTACACCTACGAGGTAACCGCTCCCTACACGGCGGTGCTCACCAAGATCCCGGAAGAGGGCAGCTCCAAGCAGGGCTGGCGCGAGGCCATTGGCCTGTTCATCTGCCCGCTCACGGCCGATACGTCGCGCGTGTGGTTCCGCCTGGCCGTGGCTGACTTTGAATCGACCGACGCGCAACTGCGTGATTTCCAGCACACGATTTTTGTGCAGGACCAGCCGGTTCTGGAGTCACAATTGCCCAAGGCGCTGCCGCTCGATCCGCGTGCGGAAATGCACTCGGCGGCGGACCGCATGTCCTCCGCCTACCGCCGTTACCTCAAGGCCAGCGGCATCACCTTTGGAGTTTGCTGATCATGTCGTTCCAGGTTCCCGCGATCGATCCCGCACGCCTGCCCGCGCTGCTCCAGGCCATGCCCAAGGCCGAACTGCACATGCACATCGAAGGTTCGCTGGAGCCTGAAATGATCTTCGCGCTGGCCGAGCGCAACGGCGTCAAGCTCGCCTATGACAGCGTCGAAGCGCTGCGCCGAGCCTATGCCTTCACCGATCTGCAGAGCTTTCTAGACATCTACTACGCCGGTGCGAGCGTGCTGCTCAAGGAACAGGATTTCTACGACATGGCGCGCGCCTATCTCGACCGCGCCGTGGCCGACAACGTCGTGCGCACCGAGATGTTCTTCGACCCGCAGACCCACACCGACCGGGGCGTGCCCATCGACGTGGTGATCAACGGCCTGCACCGCGCCTGCGTGGACGCCGAGCGCGAGCAGGGCATCTCCGCCGCGCTGATCCTGTGCTTTCTGCGGCACCTGTCCGAAGACGCAGCCATCGCCACTTTCAAGGCCGCGCTGCCGCACAAGGACAAGTTCATCGGCGTCGGCCTCGACAGCAGCGAGGTCGGCCACCCGCCCGAAAAGTTCGCCCGCGTCTTCGCCATGGCAAGGGAAGAGGGTCTGCACCTCGTCGCCCACGCAGGTGAGGAAGGCCCGCCGGAATACATCTGGAGCGCGCTCGACGTGCTGCATGTGGAACGCATAGACCACGGCGTGCAATCCGTGCGCGACCCGCAACTCATGCAACGCCTCGCCAAGGACCGCATCGCGCTCACTGTCTGCCCGCTGTCCAACGAAAAGCTCTGCGTGTTCCCCACGCTGGCCGATCACAACATCAAACAACTGCTCGAAGCAGGCCTCGTCGCCACGGTGAACTCGGACGATCCGGCGTATTTTGGCGGCTACATGAACACCAACTTCACACGCCTCTTTGCCGAAGTGCCGGGGCTTACGGCGCAGCATGCTTACCAGCTGGCGTTCAACAGCATTTACGCCAGTTTCGCGTCGGTGGGGGATAAGGGGCGTTGGGTGAGGCGGTTGGATGAGGCATTTGAGGAGGCGGCTGCGGCGGCCTGATCATGTCGGCGCAGGTGTTGCTCAGCGTCCGCGGCGCGTGACCTGAGCGATGTGCGCGGATACCGACTTCGATGCCACGCGCTCGCGCGTGCCCATCAGCGCGATGGCTCCGAGCAAGATCAATCCAACACCATACGCATAGGTCGTGGGCAGCAGTCCGAACTGACCCGCAGCGATGCCCGCCGCAATGGCCGGCACGCTGAATGCCAGATAGCTCGTGATGTAGATCGCGGAGATCAACCCACCGCGTTCGTGCGGTTCGGCCTTGGGAATCACGCTGCGCAGCACGCCCTGAAACCCCACGCCAAAGCCCGAGCCCGCGATCACCGAGGCCAGCAGGATCAGCAGCAGGCTGTGCCAGTGCGTGCCCGCCAGCATGCACGCGACACCCAGCACCAGCGCCACGCCGCCGATCTGCAGCAGGGCGCGCGGGCTGCGGCTGCGCAGTGTCCAGATCGCGGCGGCGGCGCTCAGCGTGTTGATGCAGACCGCCAAGCTTGCGGCCACGTCAGAGCCTGTGACCGCGCGGATCAGCGTTGGCCCGAGCGACAGATAGAAACCACCCAGCGCCCACACCGTCACGCTCATCGGCAGCACGCGCAAGAACGCCTCGCGCAGATGCTGCGGCACGCGCACCTTGGGGCGCATCGCGGCCAATGCACCGGCGCGGCGCGTGCCCGTCTCGGGCATCACCATCAACGCAGCCACCACGGCCAGCAGCAGCACCGACAGCAGCCAGAACACCCGTCCCAGATCGTGCGGCCACCAGCGCGAAAGCTCCCCGGCCACCAGTGCGCCAGCGGCCATGCCGATCATCGGCGCCATCGTTCCAATCAGCGTGCCGCGCTCGCGGTGCAGATCAAGCAGCGCCGCACCGATGGCCGCACTCGCCATGCCGGTCGCAAAACCCTGCAGCACACGCGCCAGCACCAGCGCTTGCACATCAGCGGCCCGTGCGAACACGACGAGCGAGAGAATCTCCAGCGCCAGCGCCGCAAAAATCACCGGCTTGCGCCCGAGATGATCGGACAGCGCGCCCGTGGTCAGCAGCGCCAGCAACAGACTGAACGCATAGATCGCAAAGATGAAGGTCAGCATGCCCGGCGAGAAATGCCACAGCTGCTGATAGAGCCGGTACAGCGGCGTCGGCGCGCTCGATGCGGCCAGAAAAGTCCCCAGCGCGAACGACAGGATCGCGAGACTTTGCCAGGGGGCGAGGGGCTTGGGGGAATGTTGCGACAATGACATGGTCAACAGCCTTGGAGTAGGATTAATGCGAAAAATTTGCGTTAGCGAATTGTGAGGTGAAGTCGCGTTAACGCAATTTTTTAGCTTTAATAACCATGACCGCAAAAGTCCCATCCCAAAGCCGCCCCGGCGGCCGCAGCGCCCGCATCCAGGCCACGGTCTACCAGACCGTGAAGGACCTGCTCGAAACCATGCCGCGCGAGGACCTGAGCTTCCCCCTCATCGCCACCCATGCGGGCGTGACACCGTCCACGCTCTACCGCCGGTGGGGCGATGTGCAGCAGTTGCTCGCCGACGTCGCGATTGAAATCATCCGCCCCTCGGTCCAACCCGCCGACACCGGCACCCTGCGCGGTGATCTGGAGGCCTGGGCGGAGCAGTTTCTGGAAGAGTCCGCTTCTCCTCTGGGCCGCACCATGCTCAACGACATGGCCGCCGTCTCGCACAACGAGCAGATCCCATGCGCCTGCGTGAACATCGTGCGCGAACAGCTGGGCGTGATCACCGCGCGCGCCGAGGCCCGTGGCGAAGCAGCGCCGGATGTGGAGGTGCTGCTCGACATGCTGGTCACGCCGATTGTTTATCGGGTGCTGTTTGGGCTGACACCGGATGTGGGGTATGCGGTGGGGTTGGTGGGGCGGGTGTTTGGGGGGAAGAGTTGATGGTGGGTGTCAATCGACAGCAGACTAACCCACTCTAGAAGATGCATCACACGTCAGTTGATGAACAGATTGGCAAATTCAGCAAATGATCCATTTTTCGGATCCAAACAATGCGGAATGGTGCATACGCTGAAATAGTTGAAGACCGCTTCTGGTTGATATCCGAAAGAAGCTGCAACCCGGCGGCTGGGTGCGTGATGCAGTACTTGATAAATCTGTCAAACTCCATGCTTGGTGTCCACAAGGTTGGCAGCAAGTTTCCTTTTTCCTTGGGAAAGACATGTTGCGAAAAACGCATGGCTGTCAGAATTGTTGATTCACGAACTTAAACAAAACTGGGAAAGCTGATGGCCAGTATCTCCTCTACCGTTCGACGTCGTATCAAGCGTTACGTCCGCCGCAGAGAGAAGGTGGTTCGCAATCCTGCTTTTGCTGGGACACCTAGACTCTATCGCTTTGATGCTGCCTTGCGGATTGTGGGGTGTGGTCAGCATCACGACAGCATTGCGCGAATCACTGGGCTGAGTCCCACGCAGGCCCATCGTAAGGGCGAACGACGATTCGGCAAAAACACTTGGTTAGAGGACATATGGATATTGGCGTCGCCATTGGACGGCGAGGCTGATATCGATGTGCATCTCGATTGGCTTTGGAATGCCATCGCTCCGCACAAAGAGTATTTTCGCGAAATCATCTCGCAATCTACAAGTGCTCACGTCGTTCTGGGGTGCTTTTCTGAAAGTCCGTATCCGTTTCTGTCGGTGAAATCCGATTCTTTGCGCTTATTGCGGGAGTTGGAAATCGGAGTTGCGTTTAACTTCACATGTGTTTAGAGCGGCTAACACAACCGATCAACAAACCTCGCGCAGATAATCGCTGCAGCTAGTTTCAGTAGCGCTTCATGAGTCTGAAGGCGTCGCTCGAACCGGATGCGCAGCTTGCCAAAGCCTGCAAACCA
>NZ_JADKYZ010000019.1 GCF_015354245.1 Diaphorobacter caeni | reverse complement strand
CCAGCGGGGTGCCGCCCAAGGACGTGGCCAAGAACCTCGGCGTGTCCATTCCGACGCTGTACCGCTGGGTGCCAGCCTCCACGCACGCTTAGCGTGCTTTATTTTCCGTTTTCTGAGACGACCCCATATAGAAAATAGAGTTCTTTAGCCAGCTGCAATTTCAGATTAACCGATTCGGTAAGCTTTCTGCATTTCCGGAGACAACTTTTTTAGCCAGCTTGAGAGACTGAAGCCTTTTCTATCGGTACTATTTAATTTAGTAAAATACAGATGTTCATCCCAGCGAGGACCGAAATCTACTTCTGCAAGACTTACAAGCTGTTTGTTTCTGCGAAGACGATGCTTTTGATGGTAATCTTCGGCGGGCCAAAAATAACCATTTTGTTCTCCGGCCTCAATCACCTCGGGAGATTTCTCCTTTCCAATCGCTTGAATCAGTTCTTCAGCTACTTGTTTTTGCTCCAGATCAAAAACAAAAAGTATCTGGCGATACTGGCCCTGCTTTCTACCATGAACAGACCATGATTCAAAACTTCCAAGAAGTTCCCTGTAGCTGATTTGGTCTTTATCGTAGATCACTCTGACGACTTCGGCGTGTCCGTTGATGTTGCGGTAACTCGGATCCAGAGTTGATGCTCCAGCGTAGCCAACACGTGTTTGCACTACTCCCTGCGTCCCTCCAAAATTAGAATCCGGTCCCCAAAAGCAACCCATGCCGAAAACCGTTTGACTAAGCTTCCCGATTTTCAATGCTTCTTCGATTGCTTCAGGGGTTGCAAATTCATAGCTTTCAACACCGTCTTCTTTATTCATTTTTAGATCCGACATATTTTTCTCCTAACTTTCAAGAATTGTAGCCACTCCCATTCCTCCCGCCGTGCAAACGACGATAAGGCCACGTTTTCCAGGACCAGCTGAGTGCAGTATCTTTGCTAAAACTCCGACGATCTTAGCGCCAGTAGCCGCAAACGGATGCCCAAGGGCAATGCTACTTCCACGGACATTTAGCTTCGAGCGGTCAATTTTTCCGAGAGGCTCTGATCGTCCCAAACGTGTTTTGCAGTATTCAGCAGACTCCCACGCCTTCATCGTGCAGAGCACTTGTCCAGCGAACGCCTCGTGAATTTCGTAAAAATCAAAATCCTGAAGCTTTAAGCCGTTTCGCTTCAATAATTCACTGACCGCCACAGTTGGAGCCATGAGCAAACCTTCGCCAGCGACGTAATCCACGGCAGAAGTATGAGAATCCACAATCTTGGCCAACAGCGGCCAATTATTCTTTTTAGCCTCTTCTTCGGAAGCCAAAAGAACGGTGGACGAGCCATCCGTGAGTGAACTCGAGTTGCCTGCCGTCAGAGTTCCTTTTTCGGATCGATCAAATGCTGGCTTTAGCTTTGCCAACTTCTCTAAAGTCGTATCGCCACGCATGATTCCATCCGTACTTTTTCCTAAAAATGGAAAAACGAGATCGGCATAAAAGCCGTCTTTGTACGCTTTCGCGGCGTTCAGATGGCTTGCCAGAGCCAGCTCGTCTTGCTCTTGCCGGGAAATTTTCCATTCTTTGACCATCAACTCACAATGTTCACCCATTGACTTCCCTGTTCGCGGTTCAACGACGGCGGGTGGCACGGGTTTTAAATCGCTCGGCCTAAAGCTCAAAAAGATTCTTAGTTTCTCGCCGAGTGTTCTGGCCGAATTCAATGCAACGAGCTTCTGCGAGAACGAACGAGTCACCATAATTGGCAAGTCGCTATTGCTATCCACGCCGCCCGCAATACCGCTCTCGATTTGGTAGCTGGATATTTTGTGTGCGATCTGAATCGTAGTTTCTAAACTGGTACCGCAAGCCCGCTGCACGTTATATGCTGGCGTATTCGGATGTAAGCCAGAAGCCTGAACAACTTCACGCGCAAAGTTCCAGTTGGCCGAACTTTGCATGAGTGCACCCAGAGCCACGTCACCCACGACTTTGCCCTTTAAGTTATATCTTTCGACTAAACTTTTCAGGCTAGCGGTCATAAGCTCTGGCGTGGTGACATCTCGATAGGCAGTCATTGATTTCATAAATGGAATACGGACGCCACCTACGACATAAGTAGTTCTCGTTTTCATAATTTCACCTCCGGCTTTGTGTGCCGTTCAAAAACTTCTCCGACCTTCACGTCGTACGATTCAAAAATGTAGTCTTTGCCAAGCATCTTGGCTTTTTTGTGTTCGGGATGCTTATCCCAAGCATCGAAAGCTTCTCTGGTAAGGAACTCGACAATTAGAACATCTTCACCGTTAGGAGAAGAAAACCGCTCATGGCTTCCGTAACCAGGAATGGCTTCGACAAGCGCGGACATCTCGGCGTATCTTCTTTCAAACTCCCCACCGTGCTCCTTGGCAACACGACTGCGGAAAACTGCTATAATCATTGATCTGACTCCTTACTAAGCTAATTACAATCCTCAAAAAAAAGATCTCGTTATTTCATCGAAGCTTCCAACCACTTGTCGAGATCCTTGAACTTGGGGTTTCTCAGCTTCTTTGTCCCAACCAGTATTGTCGGGAAATTTAACTTTCCAGTAGTATAAAGGGATCGCAGTTCATCAGCTGCCGCGTCGTCTTCGTGAACATCTAAAAAATCAAACTCGATTCCTTTTTCTTTCAAGTACGACTGGTAAATCTTGGTTTTGTGGCAGTCCTTATGACCGAACAGCTTAATCCCCACGACCCCCTCCATTTTCTAAAATTACTCTACAAACTTCAACGACTCCGAGTTGATGCAGAATCGAGCCCCAGAGGGCTCAGGACCATCTGGAAAAACGTGCCCTAAGTGGGCTTCGCACACATTGCATAGCACTTCGATTCTTCGTCCGTAAGTCGTGTCCAGTTCATATTGAATTACGTTGTCCCCAGTTGAATGCTTGTGACCAGCACTCGTGGAAGCCGCTCTTGGGTTGCTCGGCTAGTGGCCAGCTGGGTGCTTTGAACTGGCAACCACCACAAGCCGATGATGGAAGGGGGAGTAGCGGCGTGTCCTGAGAGTAGGCAAGAGCGAACGCATCCACGGCTGCACGGAAGGGGCGCAGATCCGCCGGCCCTACCGCGAGAGTGCTTGACAGAATCATGTCGACCTGTCCGTCTACCGGCACCTTGGCCAGCAGGCACTGGCCAAGGGATTCCGGCGTCGTGCCTGGTGTAACCTGGACCTTCAGGCGCCTTCCTTCCACGACCACCTTAAAGCGCTGATTGAGTCCATCGACTGTCGAGGATTGCTCTTTGTCGACAAGCATCAGGAACGCGTGGACCTGATGACCAGGGAGCGCCGCCACTGCCACGTAGCGCTGAAAAGCGACGTCCTGCAGGTATGGCAGGAAGTCTGACTTTAATTGGCCCTTGGCGCCTTTGAAATCACCATCCTTCTTTGCGTTATAGGACTTCGCTTTCACTTCAATGACTTCGATGCGCGTACCGCTCTTGCGCAAGACATCGACGCGCACGAACAGATTTCCCGCCGCTATCGCAGCTTCAAAGATGGTGACTTCGTCCTGCTGCAGGAGCTCAGCGGTCTTAGCGAGCGCCACTTGATGGTCGAGGTCGTCAACGCGGATGCCGCCTGGATGAATCAGGCAGGCCAGTTCGCCCACTTGGTAGCCACCTTCGGCCAAGGCGGCCAGAAAGCTGTCATCAAGCGAGCGGTCGAGGTAGTCTTTCTTGCCCGTGTAGTAGAGCTTCCTGGGACACTCGGCGGCCAGCTTGAATCGAGACTTGGTGAGGTACCTGACGACTTGGTTCATAGGAAGATGATTGGTCCGCTAAAAGTCCGAGAGCCTGACGCCATTGACGGACACAAGCTGGTCCAGCCGCAACGTATCACCCGAGCTCAAGGCAAGAAACTCAACGCCTCCGCGCGCGTACACGTCCCGGATTACTGCGTTGAGCTTGCAAGTTTCTCCGTCTGTATTGAGGTATTCAACCTCGGCATTCTTATGCCTAGTCGCGAGAGATTCCAGCACATCATGGAACTCGCAACTGATAGGTTTGTAGTCACTCATAGCCGAGTTTCCTCAAAGACTTTCTTTCTTGGCAGCATGCTACTCGCAATGAGGGGGAAGGGTCCCAGCAATGCACGAGTGGGAGCCGTGTTCAGAGCGGGTCGGGCGCGAACTCACGCTTAAGCTTAGCCGTCCCCTTTTGAGCGCGGGGGAATGCTTGACCTCTGTCAGTGCGGCCTGTCTTGTGGCTGGACGTACTTCTTGATCACTTCCAACTGTGCCCCGTCGCACATTGCTTTCGCTACAACAACCTAGGAGATGCTGATCATCGAAACAATGAAGCGATTCTTCGAAATGGCCGGGTCCAGGGCGTCCGATCAACGAGCACTTGGTGCGCGGGCCCTCGTGCCCGAGCCGTTACCGCTCAATTCGAAGGCGGAATGGTCGCGAGAAGTTTGTCAAGCTCTCCATTGGCTTCGAGATCGGCAAGATCGTCTGAGCCACCGACATGCGTACCATTGATGAATATCTGCGGTACGGTGTCTCGACCAGACGCCTCCGTCATGGCATGCCGGTGAGCTGGGTCTGCCTCAATGTTGAGCTCTTTCCATTGCACTCCTTTTGCCTTGAGAAGAGCCTTGGCCCGATGGCAGTACGGGCACCAACTCGTTGTGTAGAGTAGGACATCAGGTTTCATATTGCGTTTCTAGGTTGCATTGGTGCACAGAGGGGGCGCTCCAAGCGTTACGCCGCACGGCCAAGTTCACTTGTGCTTCGTGCCAGATCAACGGCTCGTTTGCGCTGTCGACAAGCTCAGCCATAGCGCTCTTCCTTGAACGGGTCACCGCGCAAGTGGTAGCCGCGCACTTCCCAGAACCCGGGTTCTTCCTTAGACGTGAACTGAAGGCTGCTCAACCACTTGGCCGATTTCCAGAAATACAGGTGCGGCACCAACAGGCGTGCCGGCCCGCCGTGCTCGTGCGTCAGGGGCTTGTCGTCGAAGTGGGTGGCGACCATGGCGCGTCCTTGCGTCAGGTCCGCCAGCGGTAAGTTGGTGCTGTAGCCGTCCTGCGAGTGGGCAAGCACCCATGGGGTGGGTGAATGCACTCCGACTGCGGCGAGAAGGTCGTCCACCGTGACGCCACGCCAACGCGTGTCGAACTTGGACCAAGTGGTCACGCAGTGAATGTCGACCACCTGCTCGCTCTGCGGCAAAGCCCTGAAATCGGCCAAGGTCCAGTGGGCCACCAGCTGCGGGCCGACTTTCAGGGTCAGCGCCCATTCGGCTTCGCTAAGCGGGCGCGGTGCAGGGCCAGAGGTCAGGACCGGGAAATTTTCGGTCAGTGATTGTCCCGGAGGCAAACGACCACCGTGATTGTCGACGCCGCGATTGCGGCCTAGAAAGGATCGATTGATGGGCATCTTTGCTCCCTCTATTCAGTTCGCGACCAGGGGCTTGCGGCGGTCGATGATGGTGGGCAGGAATTCCGTGACGGTGGGGTGCACGGGCAGCGCCTCACGCACCGCGCGCCAGGTGCCCTGGCTGGCCATCACCAGCCCAATGGATTGAATGATCTCGTCGGCTTGGATGCCCAGCATCGTGGCGCCCAGGAACAGGCCGCTGTCTTCATCGATGAGCAGCTTGATCAAGCCCACGGTTTCACTCTCTTCCTTCGCCCGGCTCACGTCCTTCATCGCGTGCACGGCCTGTGAAATACGCCGACCCTCCTTTTCCACTAGGCGCTTGGCCTCGGCTTCATACAGCCCCACGTGTGCCAGTGGTGGATCGGTGAACATGGCGTAAATACTGTTGCGCGCGTCGGCGCTGCGCTGCCCCCCCGCGAGGTTCTCGGCCAGAACATCCTGATCGTGGTAGCTGGTGTGAGTGAAGGCCCCGCGCTGGTTGATGTCCCCCAGCGCCCAGATGCCAGGCACTTCGGTTTCGAGCCGATCGTTGGTGCCGATGTAGCCACGCATGTTGGCCCTCAAGCCCACGCTATCCAAGCCCAGATCGTCGGT
The DNA here is from genome assembly GCF_015354245.1 of Diaphorobacter caeni. Classification (GTDB taxonomy): domain Bacteria; phylum Pseudomonadota; class Gammaproteobacteria; order Burkholderiales; family Burkholderiaceae_C; genus Diaphorobacter_A; species Diaphorobacter_A caeni. Next base: position 10,230 of record NZ_JADKYZ010000019.1, on the reverse strand, counting down.
GTTGGGCACGCGACCGGCAGCTACCAGCAGGTGGCTACCGCCAATGATGCGACCGTCTGCAAGTTGAACACAGGTGCCGCCCTCAGTTTCCCCCGGTGTGACAGCCGCAATAGACACGCCGATGTAGACGTCGATGCCCTCGGACTGCAGCATCTCGATGATGGCAGCAGATACGTCGGCGTCTTCCCTTCCCGTCAAGCGCGGCCCCGTCTCGATGATGGCGACCTTGCTGCCGAGGCGGCGAAAGATTTGCGCCATCTCAAGGCTGATGTACCCACCTCCGATGATCACCAACTTGCGGGGCAGCTCGCGCAACGCCAACAGTCCCTCGCTGTCAAGGTACGGGTTTTCCGCCAGACCCGGAATTGGCGGCACGGACGGGCGCGTACCCGTGTTCAAGATGATCTGGGGCGCGCGCAGTATGTGCTCGCCCGCCTGCACCAGGAACTCGCCACCATCGCGACCCATCAGCCGGCCGTGGGCTTTAATGATGCGCAGGCCCTGCAACCCGCCGAGCCAGCTCTCGAGTCCTGACCGCGCCTGGTCGACCCTGTCTTGCATGCGTTGCATAGCGACGGCGAAGTCGACCTTCACTGGGCCCACTTGCACACCGAACTCGGCCGCACGACGCGCCAGGTAGGCCACTCGCGCCGACTTGCGCAAAGTCTTGGTGGGAGTGCAGCCTCGGTTGACGCAGGTGCCGCCAAGGTCGCGGGCTTCCACCAGTGCGACATTGCGGCCGCGATCCACGAGCTTGGCCGCCAGAAATGGCCCTGCCTGTCCAGCACCGATAACGATAGTGTCGAAGTTCATCATGACTTGACCAACGCCGCAGCGTTCATGCAGTAGCGCAGGCCGCTGGGCTCGGGCCCATCGGGGAAAACATGGCCCAGGTGCGCGTCGCACACATTGCAGGTGGTCTCGATGCGCGTCATCCCATGGCTCGAATCGTAGTGGTGCGCGATCAGCCCAGGCGCCAGCGCCTGCCTGAAGCTGGGCCAACCACTCTTGCTTCGGAACTTGCTCGAAGCGTCGAACAGTTCGGTACCGCAGCACACGCATCCGTAAACACCGGGTTCGAACAAGGCACACATGTCCGAGCTGTGCGCAGGTTCGGTTCCCCTCTGTCGCGTGACACGGTACTGCTCTGGCGTCAGGCGCTGGCGCCATTGCGCGTCGTCGAGCTCGAGTCGCCGTGGCGGAGGTGGATTATTGCCTTTCGCGTGCTCGATGACGTCTCGCCAGGTGATGGTTCCTGCATCTGGCGTGGGCAAAGGCGGCGCCGACTCGGCGCGTTTGAGCTCGGCAATGAGTTTTTCGACGTCGATGCGGAAGTAGTTGTAAACCACCGCGCCACTGGGATCGACAAGGATGAACCAGGGCGTGCCGCCGTTACGGTAGCGCTGCATCAGCACAGAACTGGCGCCCACGCGACCGGCGCCGGCGTCGTGGCCGAACGGTATCGGCAGTGCGTATTTGCGTTGGTTCGCTGCCACCCTATCTACGGTGTTGGATTCGAAGTCCTCGAAAACCGTCTGCACCGCCGCGAAGCTGACGAAGGGCGAACCGCGAAAAGCCTCGACCATACGGACCAGCGACGGAAAGCCGGTCAGGTGGCAGCCTGGGCAGGCGTCTTGGAAGCAGAAGATCAGCTTGAATTTCCCGCGCATCTTGTCTAGGCCATAGTCGGCCAGGGGCTGGCCGGCTGCGTCGATCCATTGCGTCACGCCCAGTTCGGGCGGGGGTTCTCCCGTGATGCCAGCTTGTACGCTGTCGTTTTGCATGGTTGTTCCTTCGGGTGGAGTTGAGTAGTTGCGCCCGGCTATCCGCCGTTCAGGTGCCGCAGAAAGTTCGGTAGTTTTCCGTCAGCTCTGCCGGCGCGGGCTCGGCTAACGAGATGTCTGCTGGATGCTCGTCGAAAGGGTGTTCCAGCACCCGCAGCAGGCGCTCGAAAGGTGCCAAGTTATCGCGCTCCACGGCCGCCGCTAGCGCTGCTTCGACGTGATGGTTACGCGGGATGTAGATCGGATTGGCGCTCCGCAGGGCCGCCGCCAGTTCGACCTGGCTCGTGCCGACCGCCTGGGTGCGCTCGCGCCAGCGCTTCAGCCAAAGTTCCAGCGCAGCGCCCGTGCCTCCGAACAGCGCGCGAAGCGGCGTGTCGTTGCCTTGGGCCGCGTCGGCCAGGCGGGCAAACGCGAGCGTGAAATCGATGCGGTACTGGCTCATCAGCTTCAGGTAGTCGTCGGCCAGCGCGCGGTCGTCCCCGCTGCTGCCGTCCAAGCCCAGCTTGAGCCGCAGGACGGACGTCCAATGAAAGTCGAAGCGTTCGGCAAATGCCTCGACAGCCGCGCCGGCGCGTTGGGCCGCAGACTCGGCATCGGCGTCGATCAGGGGCAGCAAAGCGTCGGCCAAGCGTGCCAAGTTCCACTGCGCAATCGCCGGCTGATTGCCATAGGCATAGCGGCCTGAGGTGTCGATTGAGCTGAATACGGCATTGGGGTCGAAGTGCTCCATGAAAGCGCAAGGGCCGTAGTCGATCGTTTCGCCGGAGATCGTCATGTTGTCGGTGTTCATGACGCCGTGGATAAAGCCCACGCCCATCCAGCGGGCGACCAACGAAGCCTGGCGCTCGACCACCGCCTGCAGCAGACCCAGGTAGGGGGCGGGGGTGCCGGCCAGTGCTACATCGTGACGCGTGATGGCGTAGTCGGCCAGCCGGCGCAGCAGGACCTCGTCGCCTCTGGCGGCGATGTACTCGAAGGTGCCTACACGCAAGTGGCTGGCTGCCACGCGCGTCAGGATGGCGCCAGGCAAGATCTGCGCGCGCTGTACGGTCGCGCCGGTGGCTACCGCGGCCAACGCGCGCGTGGTGGGGATGCCTAGGGCATGCATGGCCTCGCCCATCAGGTACTCCCGCAGCACGGGTCCAAGTGCGGCCCTGCCGTCACCACGACGCGAGAACGGGGTTCGGCCCGATCCCTTCAGGGCGATGTCACGGCGCCGGCCGTGGCGGTCGACGAGTTCGCCCAGCAGCAGGGCGCGGCCATCGCCGAGTTGCGGCGAGAAGCCGCCGAACTGGTGCCCGGCATAAGCCTGCGCCAATGGCTGCGCCAGAGCCGGCACGGCATTACCGGCGAGCATAGCGAGGCCGGCGGCCGAGGACATTTCGTCGGCGTCCAGACCGAGCTCTTCAGCCAGGTTGCGGTTCAGCCGCAGCAGCCGAGGCGCGGGCGAGCCGGCTGGGCTCGACCTCGCATACATGCCCTCGAGATCACGCGCGTAGCTGTTGTCGAACGGCATGTACAGCGCTGCTCGGGACGCCGGGTCGGCGGGCGGATCGTGCGGGGCGGTCACGTTGGCTTGCATTTCATGCTCCAGGTTCTGGGGGTATTCGGCAGGCGGCGTCACATGGCCTGAGGCAGTTCGTCGGCGCCGCCGAAGGTCCCCAACAGGTGCTCGGTATCGAGGCGGAAGTCGCTGTGAATGACCTCCCCCAGCGGATCGATGACGATGAACCACGGTGTGCCGCGCGTCTCGAAATCCGCCATCAGGCTCGGATAGCGGTCCACGGCCGGGTCATGCCCGAATGGGATTGACAACCCGTAGCGCTGCTGCGTCTCGCGCAAACGATCGAATGTGTTTATCTCGGCAGACTCGAACACGGTTTGCACGGCTGCGAAGCCGAAGCCCTGCCCGGACAGCGCTTCAACCAGCGCTTTTAGAGTCGGAAATCCGTGGCTATGACAACCCGGGCACCCGTGCTGGAAGCAAAAAATAACCTTGAACTCGTCTCCGAGATCGGCCAGCTCGAGCGGCCAGCTCGGGTTCCCGTGCGCATCGATCCACTGCGGAACTCGCAACTGCGGGGCATTCACAGGGTCTTGGTCGTTCGTCATGAAATCTTTGTGTGAGAGTACTGTCCGGGACCGCGCACTGGCTGACCAGGGGCAGCCCTCAAGCGCATGTAGCCACCCGCCTGGGGAGCTTCCACTGCGGGCGTGGAAAGTGGCAGGTGTAACCATTCGGACGACGTTGCAGATAGTCCTGGTGCTCCGGCTCGGCCTGCCAGAAGGGGCCGGCGGGTTTGACTTCGGTGACCACCTTGCCCGGCCACAGGCCCGAGGCGTCGACGTCGGCAATCGTTTCCAGCGCGATCTGCCGCTGCTCTGGCGTAGTGAAGTAGATGCCGGAACGGTAAGACCACCCGCTTTCGTTGCCCGGCGGGCTGGGCGTGCTGGGATCGTGAATCTGGAAGAAAAATTCCAGCACCTCGCGATAACTGATGAACGCCGGATCGAATACCACTTCGAGCGCCTCGGCATGCGTGCCGTGATTGCGGTAAGTGGCATTGGCAACGTCGCCGCCGTTGTAGCCGACGCGTGTACTCGCGACACCAGGAATCTTGCGTACCAACTCCTGCATGCCCCAGAAGCAACCTCCGGCGAGGATGGCGGTTTCTTTCAAACCCATGTTGCGACTCCTTGTAGTCCGGACCATGCAGTCAAGTTCGCAAGCCGAACTGCGCTTGATCGAATCCGTGCCGCTGCGAGCGACGCGATGGCGTTACCCACAGGAGGCATCCTTTCATTCTTCCTCATGTTGAGCCGAAGGCAAGCGCTACAAGACGCCGGTGCGTCTTGTTAAGTACGCCGTGCGTCCGATTCGGAGTAACGGGTTCGACCATGCAGGGGTGCTCCAGAGGTCAGGACGATGGGTGCTAAAAGTCGGACCATCGGCAGAGCCAGCACCCCTACAGTTTGGTGGTTGTCGAATTCCAATGCGGATGGACCCATAGACAAACGACTAGGCAGGCGTTTTACTGGCTCCTGAAATTGTTGGAGCTAGGCCAGCGGTGCAGCAATACTTTCCGTGGGGCCGCACTGGGCGCGAATCCAGCACGCCCGGCAAGGGGCGGGCTCCCAAATGGCACAACAGACCAAATGGCAGTGCACTTTTGAGCAAAGAACGTTAGCCTTGGCCTTAAACGACAAACAGGAGCCCTCGATATGGTTACACGCGGATTTAGCGGGCGACGGCCCACGGCTGATATTGCCAACCGATTGCCGCCGGGCCAGTTCAAGACCGACGACTTTCCGGTGCTCTCGAAAGGACCGGTGCCGCGCATCGACTTAGCTGCTTGGCGGTTTACTCTGAGCGACGGCCCGCGGCCATTGAAAAGTTGGAGCTGGAACGAGTTCCTGGCGCTGCCACGCTCCGTCTGGGAGGGTGACATCCACTGTGTGACGACTTGGTCGAAGTTCGACACGCGCTGGGAAGGTGTGACCATCGACGCTCTGCTCGCCGACGCCGGCATTGCGGCCCCGACGCCCTGGCTGCTAGCGCTATCGCTAGACGACTACGATACCAACGTGCCAGTTGCCGATTTGCTAGGCGGTCGCGCCATGGTTGCGACGCACTTCGACGGTCGGCCGTTGGCGCCTGAACACGGCGGCCCGGCACGTTTATTGGTGCCACACCTGTACTTCTGGAAAAGCGCGAAGTGGATTAAGGGGCTCAAGTTCACCGCGCGCGATGAGGCTGGATTCTGGGAGCTGCGCGGATATCACATTTACGGCGATCCTTGGCGGCAGCAACGCTATTCGGACGATTCTTGATGACGTCCAGCGAGCAACAAGGTCCGTGGCGCAACGCGAAGATCGAGCGCATCTCGCAGCTCACGCCACGCATCAAGAGCTTCTTTCTCGATGTGTCGGAACTGGCATCGCGCCGTGCGGGACAACATATCAGTGTGCGGCTGACCGCGCCCGATGGTTATGTCGCACAACGCAGCTATTCCATTGCATCGGCGCCTCGCGCCGATACCGTCGAAATCATCATCGAGAAGCTCGAAGATGGTGAGGTGTCGCCTTTTTTCCATGACATCGCGGAGGTGGGCGAAAGTATCGAGGTGCGTGGGCCGCTCGGTGGGCATTTCGTCTGGGGACCCGCCGATGGCGGGCCGCTGTTGTTGATTGCGGGCGGTTCGGGAATCGCGCCGTTGATGGCGATGGTGCGCGCGTGGGCCGCGGACCCCACAGAGGAAGTTGCGCCGAAGGCCACTATGGCTGAACCGCGGCCGGTGCCTATGCCCGTGCTGTTGGTCTGCTCCGCACGCACCCCAGCCGATCTTCCTTTCCATGCCGAGTTGCTTGAACTCGAAGCAGCACGGCCCGACTTCACTTTCATCGCAGTGACCACGCGCGAGCCACCACCGCGGCATTCCGACCTGGGGCGCCGGCTTGATGCCGCGGCAATTGCAAACGTGCTTGCCCGCTGGGACCACACGCCTCGTCATGTTTACGTATGCGGCGCCAATCGGTTCGTCGAAGCTGTTGCTAATGGACTTGTCGATGCCGGGATAACCGCAGCCCACATAAAAACTGAGAGGTACGGCGGCGCATAAACTTCGGGCCTTTCACGGCGGCGCGCCATGCTGTCCTGCGTCTGGATTTGATTGGCATTGGTAGAGGCGAGCGCATCCGCTGTGAACGTGGAGCTCGTCAAGTCGGTGAGTGCCGCTCGACCTTTGCTCGCAGCTCCCCGTACTCTTGCGCGCGCCGTTCTGCCTGGGGTGGGTGTCTCTCCGTGCGCGGATCCGTAGTGCGCTGCTTACTTCTCCCGACCGTCTCGCATCCCAGCAGCCCGATTGAACACAAGCTTTCCATCGTGTGACGCTTTTGCATCCACCACGAAGTACCCGTGCCGCTCGAACTGAAACCCCACACCGCCAACCTGCGCTACAGACAATGACGGTTCTGCGAAGGCCGAGCATGTCACGAGGCTCGCCTTATTCAGCTCATCCAGCAACTCCCCGCTGCCCGGTTGCTCCGTGGTAAACAGCCGTTCATACAAGCGCACCTCGACCGGTACCGCATCGGCTACGGCGACCCAGGTAATGTTGCCCTTCACCTTTACCGCATCCGCGCCTGGCGTGCCGCTCTTTGTATCGGGCATCAGCGTGGCCTGCACTTCGACCAGCTTGCCGTCAGCGTCACGCGTGGCGCCCGTGCACACGATGGTGTGACCGTATTTCAGGCGCACCTTGTTGCCGGGGAACAGTCGGAAGAAACCCTTTGGCTGCACATCTTCGTAGTCGGTGCGTTCGATCCACACCTCGCGGCCGATCTTGAAGCGGCGCATGCCGCCTTCGGGGTCGCGCGGGTTTACGGGGGCGGTGCAGTCGTCCAGTGAGGCGTCGCTGCCCATCAGCTCGGCCCAGTTGGTGATGACGAGCTTGACCGGGTCGAGCACGGCCATCGCGCGCGGGGCGATGGGGTCGAGCGTGTCGCGGAGGGTCGCTTCGAGGCTCGCGTAGTCGATCCAGCCGCCGGACTTCGTCACGCCGCTGCGTTCGCAGAAGAGCCTGAGCGCTTCGGGCGTGTAGCCGCGCCGGCGGAGGCCTGCGAGGGTTGGCATCCGTGGGTCGTCCCAGCCATCGACGTGCCCGTCTTCGACCAGCTGGCGCAGCTTGCGCTTGCTGGTGACCATGTGCGTCACATTGAGCCGCGCGAATTCATACTGGCGCGGATGCGGGCTGGCGATCAACCCGCCTTCTGCCAAACGGTAAAGCAACCAGTCGTAGAACGGTCTCTGGTCTTCGAACTCCAATGTGGCGATCGAATGGGTGATCTGCTCCAACGCATCCTCAATCGGATGTGCAAAGGTGTACATCGGATAGATGCACCATTTGTCGCCTGTGTTGTGGTGCGTCGCCCGACGGATGCGGTAGAGCGCAGGGTCGCGCAGGTTGATATTGGGATTGGCCATGTCAATCTTCGCGCGAAGGATGGCGGCACCGTCTACGAGCTCGCCGTCTCGCATCTGGCGGAAGCGCGCCAGGTTCTCGTCGGGGCTGCGGGTACGGAACGGGCTGTCAGTTCCGGGTGTGTTGAAGTCCCCGCGCGCGGCGCGCATTTGCTCGGGCGTCTGCTCGTCCACGTAGGCGAGCCCGGCGATGATCAGGTACTCGGCCGCGCGGTACATGAAGTCAAAGTAGTCGCTGGCGAAGTATTCGTGCGGCTGCAGGGTGCCGGGAGCCACGGGGCTGTCAGCCAGGCAGGTTTCGTAGCCCAGCCACTTCACCGCGTCGCGGATGCTATCGACGTATTCCTGCTCTTCTTTCTCCGGGTTGGTGTCATCGAAGCGCAGGTGACACACGCCACAGTATTTCTTGGCGAGCTCGAAGTTAAGCCAGATGCTCTTGGCATGCCCGATGTGCAGGTAGCCGTTGGGTTCAGGCGGGAATCGAGTGCGGACCTTGGCCGGGTCTAGCATGCCTTGCGCATGGTGTTGCGCGTCGCCGGGGCTGCCTCCCCATTTGCGCGCTGCATAGACGCCTAGTTCAAGGTCGTTTTCGATGACGTTGCGCAGAAAATTGCTTGGTTCGGTGGGATCTTTGTCAACGGAAGAAGTCATCCGTTCATTCTAGAAGTAACGACCAGGATGTGCGGCTCGGTCGACCTTTGCTGCGCAGTCTTGGCGCCAAACTTCCATGCCAAATGTGCAGACAAGCTTTCAATGTACGCATGTCGAAATTTCAGGGAAGGCGAAGCGCACAGTGTCATATTTGGCTGGGGCAATCAAGTGCTTCATCGAGTCTGTAGTACACGCTGGCGTGTGAATAGATTTCGTGTTCGAATCTTGGAGTCGTAGCAACCTCGATTGCTGTCTTGCATGCGTATCAACTTCAGTGAAACATGACTAGCCTTAAAGTTGAATTTCCCGGGAGCCTCGGCCATTTGCTGGCTGCACGGCTTGATAAACCAAACACTTTGCCAAGAGCGTGGGCTGTCTTCGCACACTGTTTCACGTGCTCCAAAGACTCGAAAGCGGCCTCCTACATTTCGCGTGCGTTGGTCGAGGCCGGGTTCGGCGTGCTTCGCTTCGATTTCACAGGGTTGGGTGGCAGCGGCGGTGACTTCGCGAACACCCATTTCAGTTCAAACGTCGGCGATCTAGTCGCGGCGGCCGACTGGCTGCGAAGTGAGCATGGATCGCCAGCGCTCCTCATCGGGCATTCGCTCGGTGGCGCAGCCGTTCTGGCCGCTGCACACCGCATTGCCGATGCGTGTGCTGTGGTGACGCTCGGCGCGCCCTTCGAACCGGCACACGTTACGCGCCATTTTGGGGAGGGCTGGCTCTCATCGAGTCCAACGGAGAGGCCCGTGTAACGCTTTCGGGTCGGGAGTTCACGTTGCGGCGGGAATTTCTAGACGACGTAGCCTCCCAGCCTCAGGCCGAGCGAATCCATGCGTTGCATCGGCCTTTGCTTGTGTTGCACGCGCCCGGCGATACGATTGTTGGAGTAGACAACGCACGCCGAATCTTCGAACAGGCACTGCACCCCAAATCCTTCGTATCGCTCGACGATGCCGACCATCTGCTCAACAGTCACAGCGATGCCACGTACGCCGCAGGGCTCATCGCTGCCTGGGCTAAGCGGTATTTGCCTGCTCCCGCCCCTTCAAGCGAGGTGGCGTCGACACCCGGAGCGGAGTCTCTGCCGGTGGGCGTTGTGCGAGTCAGCGACCGTTCGGGCAACTTTGCCGTCAACGTTGAGGCAGGGCGCCACACGCTGGTGAGTGACGAACCGGTGGGGGTGGGCGGTGACGACCTCGGCTTGGGACCATATGACCTTCTGCTCGGTGCGCTTGGAGCTTGCACGGCGATGACGTTGCGCCTTTACGCCCGCCACAAGAAATGGCCCCTCGAGGACGTCCGCGTCACTTTGACTCACGCCAAGATCCACGCTGCAGACTGTGCTGAATGTGAGACCAAGGAAGGCAAGATTGACCGAATCCAGCGGACGGTCGAACTCGCGGGGCCACTCGATGCGCCGCAACGGGCACGTTTGCTGGAGATCGCCGACAAATGCCCCGTGCACCGCACGCTCAAATCCGAGGTGGAGATCAAGACGCTCCTTTCCTAGGGGCCAGGTTGCCTGCCGTGGCCAAACCTGGGGCAGCGATGTGAAGTATTTTCGACAGCACGGGATTGCCTGCGCCGAATGTGAAGCTTCTGGTCGTGAAGGAAACTGAGCTCACGCAAAAAAGTACCTACGAGAAGGCTAACGACTCGCTCTCACCGCACCCGTCTTGTGGTGGTGACCTGCCCCCTGTAGACGTACCAATCAAAAGTGGAAGTCCGGGTTCAAGATTACTCGATGGGTATTTGGGTTGATGGGGATTGAGCTGCATCGCCAGCGCGCTGGCGATGCAGCTCGGCGAAACG
>NZ_JADKYZ010000018.1 GCF_015354245.1 Diaphorobacter caeni | reverse complement strand
CGTATGTCACGCGCCATCCGAGACGTCAGTCGGCCTCATCCAGACCGGAACAATTTGAACGTGAACGCCCGGCTGCCATTGCCGTGATCGAAATGGCGGCTGGTGACACGACTGCTTGATCTACCCCCTGATGTCGGCGTTGGCCGAAGAGCGCAGCGCGGTGCCGGTGACGGCCACCGACGGCCCGCCCAGCCCCTGCATGGCCTCGCGGCGCAGGCGGGCGCTTTCCACCTCGCGCGCGGCGGCCGCCAGCCGGTCGGAGCGGGTGAGCAGCAGCTGCTCGGCCTGCGCGTAGCTCAGGGGCTCGGCCGCAGGGCCGGCCTGGGCCTGGACGGCGGCCGGGGCCAGGCCCAGGGCCAGCAGCGCCGCCGAAGCATGTAGGAGTGTGTTCTTCACGGTGGTCACGCCGGGTAGTATAGGAGTGGACGGGGCGAGAACACCGCATTGTGCATAAAGCCGCATGCTGCCGGCCCGCCAGCGGCGTTACATACAAAAACAGCCTCCATCCCTTGATGGACAAGCGCTGGCAGCTATTCAATCAGGAGCATGCGCGCAGCGAATAAAATGCCCCGCATCCTCCAATCCACTGCCCGCGAACGGCATCCCACGGGATGCCGTTCTTCATTGCCATGAGCGACGACACCCTCCTCTCCCAGCCCGGCCTGAACAGCCTGTCCAAGTCCTTCGAGCCCGCGCCGCTGGAGGCGCACTGGGGGCCGCTGTGGGAGCAGCGCGGCTACGGCCGCGCCGGCGTGCGCGGCACCGGCCAGGCCGATGCCGGCCAGCCCTCCTTCGCCATCCAGCTGCCGCCGCCCAACGTGACGGGCACGCTGCACATGGGCCACGCGTTCAACCAAACCATCATGGACAGCCTGACGCGCTACCACCGCATGCTGGGCCACAACACCGTCTGGGTGCCGGGCACGGACCACGCCGGCATCGCCACGCAGATCGTGGTGGAGCGCCAGCTGCAGGGCCAGGGCACCAGCCGCCACGACCTGGGACGCGAGCTACAACCCACGCCACCCCGAACGCACGCTGCTCTACCAAACGGTAGCCGAGCACCACGAGACCTGGCTAGAGTTGGCCAGCGCGGGTCAGTTCGACGGCCAGGGCGACCACCACACCCCCAAGCCCTTCGTGCGCAAAGCGTTTGCCAAGTATCTTGAGTGCGGCATCTTTGCCCATGGCTTTGCCCGCGCTCGCTGCGGCGACTGTGGGCACGACTACTTTGTAGCCTTCTCCTGCAAAGGCCGGGGAGTCTGCCCCTCGTGCACCAGCCCGTCCGCATGGATGGAAAAGACTGGTAGCGCTTTCGGCTGGCCCTTCTTCTTGCCTTGCGTTTCGGTTGGCTTGAGGTCGTCCCAAACGCCTTGCACGGTTTTGTTCAGTTCGTCGATGAAGCGTTCCGGCATGGTTTTCAAGAGTTCGGCAGTGATTGCGTTCGCGTCCTCAAATTGCTTCCTTGCTTCGGCTTCTTTCTCCCGTCGCTTTTGGCGTTCTTTTTCGTACTCGTCGAACGTTTTTCTGTGTCTTGCCTGTGCTTCCGCTTCTGCTTTTTCGGCTTGCCGTTGTGCTTCCTCTTTGTCTTTCTGTCGGCGTGCTTCTCCTTCTGCTGTGAGGGCCGGTTTCACCAGTTCGCCCGATTTGGCCTCGATGGTGATCGAAAGCGGTTCGCCGCGATGGTCTACCAGATCGAACGGCAGACCATCAGCATCGAAGGCGGTTAGGTAGAGATTGGCCCCATAGACCTTGTGCCCCGGCCTCACAGCTTCGTATTTTTCTGCTGCTGCGTGCAGTGCTTCCGCTAGGCGTTCTGCCGTGATTTCTCCTTTGATCTTGATTCTCATGGCAACCTCCATCCGTAGGTGCCATCCGATGCGGGCTTGACGTAGCACACGCCTTTTTCGACGTACCACCCTGGCCTATCGCACTTCGCCAAGCTGGCGAGGCTTCCGGTTTGCGCGAAACGGTAGGCCAAGCGCCCCTCTGGCGTGTTGGCCCATGCCGCCGCCGCTTTCTCGTCCTTGGCTTCGGTGTATCCCGCGCCGTATCCGGCCTGATAGCCCGAATCCTTGCCGCTGCTGTGCATGTACCAGCCGAACAGGCCGACGCACAGGAAGGCCACGGCGATGCAGCCCGCCGCCCACTGCCACATCTGCTTTGCTGATGTGTTGTGCGCGACCTCTTGCGCTGCTGCTGCTACCGCTTGCGCCAAATCCGCCTTGGCTGCTTCCGCTGATGCTTTCACGGTTGCATCCGCCGTTACCTTGAAATTGACCAAGGTATCTTTGGCTGCTTGTGCTATCGCTTGCGGGAACTTCTCATACTGGCCTTGGTAGTGTTGCAAGGCCATGAGCACCAGCCACAGCGCATCATTGTTTTTCAGGCCGAGTGCATCCCGAACCCGGTAAAGACTTTGCCGCTCCGCGTCACTGGGTTGCCTGCCGAGCAGCTTTGCAAAGCTGTCGTCAAGGTCACTCATGGACTACGGCCTCCAATACCTTTTTAACCTCATTGCGCCACCGGGTAAGCTCCGCACGGTTGCCAATGGGCAGTTCCTTGAGTGCTATCGCAATGCTCATGCGCTTGCTGTAAATGTCATCGCTCACACGGTCGGCCAAGTCCGGGAATGTCACCGACTTCCCGCCGCGTTCCTCTACCGCCGTGCGCAGCTTGGAGCCGTTGTAAAGCTCGAATTTTTTTTCTTCTCCGAAGTGTCCATTGCGCACCACGTGAACGGCCGAGTTCGGGATTGCATCCATGTATTCCTTGAGCAGTTCGAGGCTATCCCGTTGACGGTTAATCACCCACAGCGTGACCAGCTTGCGCTTGAGTTCCGCAAGCGTGCTATTCAGTGTTTCACCGTAGGTGCTCACACCCTTGTTATTCCGCGCTGCCGTGTTGATGACCACGACGCTATCCGGTTTGCTATCGCACAAGTTCACTAGCTGAATCCATCCGTCCGCCTCATCCAGATTGATAAGCTCCGTTTCCGTGCTTTCCTTATAGGCTTTCCATACGTCCGGGTTAGAGGTGTCAGACTCAATCAGCAATACGCTTTCGCCGCGCTCTTGCAGGTAATCAACCGTTGCCATCGTGACAAGCGACTTGCCAACGCCGCCCTTGCTGCCACCGATCAGGTAAATGCTTTTCGCCATGTTGCTTACTCCTTAAATGTCGTCGCTGTCAGGTTTCGGGGTGAATGTCGCCTTTGATGTATCCGCAGGCTTCTTGACGGCGGGGAGGCGCGGGGGTGTGTCTCCCGGTGCTTGCACCGGGGCTTTTTTCGCTAGCTTTGCTCTCTGCAAGTAGCTCTTGAGCGTTGGGGTTGCGATGCTCAGACCTTCGCCGCGCAGCGTCTCTGAAATCTGGTCAAGCGTGTATCCACGCTTTTGCAAAGCCGCGATCTCTTTGGAAAGGATGCGCACGGCCTCTTGCTTGCTGTGCTCCTGCTTCTTCTTCTCTACTGGAGGCATCTCCCGCAGCTTTGCAGCGATAGCCTCTAGCTGTTCTGTTGTGTACTTCATCGTGCTAACTCCTTTGCTCACTGGTTACGGAGTTGACAGCATAGCGCCATTTGTGCTTGTTGCAAAGTGCGTCCCGTGCACCTAAACTGCTGATACGATAGTAAAGCGGTTGAGCTTAACAGGATGCGGATTGTCATACACATGGCTACGCCATGTTCCTGCCAATCCCCGCCTGCCCATTCGGCGCTTCGCTTCTCACGGTCTGGCTCATCCTGCAAGGGGCGCGCCCCTTGACCCCGGACAGTGCGGCGCTTTCGCTTCTTACTGTCCAAGACACACCCCGCCCCCGCCGCCCCGGCGAGAAGGAGACACGATGCCATTTGAAACGCAAGGGCCGGAACCGCTAGACGCCGTTATCAACGTGCGGCTGACCGCAGCGGAGAAGGCCCGTCTGAAAGAGGATGCCGACCTTGCCGGGTTGAGCATGTCGGAGCTTGTCCGCCGCCGTTACTTCGGCAGGCCGATCATTGCCAACGCCGACGCCGTGATGCTCAAAGAGCTACGCCGCATCGGCGGCTTGCTTAAACACATTCACAACGAAAGCGGAGGCGTTTACAGCAAGGAAACAGCCGGAGCGCTGCTGGCAGTGAAAGCCTACATCGAGAGGTTGAGCCGTGATCGTTAAGAAGGTGCCGAACTCAAAAACCAAGCACAAGACGGGGAGCATCCGCGACTTGGCCGACTACATCCGCGAGCCGCACAACCAGAACCCGGATGAAAAGGTGCTGTACGCCAACGGGCGCGGTTTCCTCTGTGACGGCCACGCCGCACAGCGTGAAGAAATGGTAGCCCTTGCCGCTGAATCCGTGCGCAGCAAGAACCCGGTCAATCACTACATCATGAGTTGGCGAGAGGGCGAGCAGCCCAGCCCGGAGCAGGTGGAAGAAGCAGTAAGCATCTTCATGGAAGAACTCGGATGGAAAGACCACCAGGCCATCTACGGCTTGCACAAAGATACGGACAATATCCATCTGCACATCGCCATCAACCGTGTGCATCCTGAAAAGCTCAAGATTGTCGAGATTAACCGGGGCTTTGATATCGAAATGGCGCACAAGGCCATTGCCCGGATTGAGCACGCGCAAGGCTGGCAGCGTGAGCAAAACGGGCGCTATCAGGTGTTGGAGAACGGGGAGCTAGGCCGAGCGCCATACGACCCGGAAAAGCCACGCCAGCCCGACCAGAAGAAGCGGGACATGGAGAACCGCACCGGGGAGAAGTCAGCCCACCGTATCGCCATCGAGGACGGTGCAGCCATCATCAAGCAGGCGCAAAGCTGGGAGCAGTTGCACCGCGAGTTAGCAGCCAAGGGGATGCGCTACGAGAAAACCGGCAGCGGGGCAACCGTGTTTGTCGGGGATGTTGGCGTGAAGGCCAGCGACGTAGACCGCAACGCAAGCCTTGCCAAGATGCAGAAGCGTCTAGGCGAGTATCAGCCCGCGCCGCAGCATCAGCAGGTAGCGCAGCGCGAGCCGGAGCCTATCAAGCCAGACGTGCCGGGCTGGAAGGACTACATCACCGGGCGCAAGGCTCATTACGCCGCAAAGAACGCGGCCAAGCTGGCGCTGGACAAGCAGCAGGAGCAGGAGCGCAAGCAACTGGCCGAGCAGCAGAAGGCCCGCCGCGATGAACTCATGCGCGGCAACTGGAAAGGCAAGGGCGAAGTGCTCAACGCCATGCGCAGCGTGATTGCCGCCGAGCAGGCCGCAGAGAAAGCCGCTTTGAAAGAGAAACACCAGAAGCAGCGTGAGCAGTGGCGGCAGCAGTTCCGCCCCTATCCCGACCTGGAGCAGTGGCAGCGGATGCAGAAAAGCCCGGAGCTTGCCGAGCAGTGGCGGCACCGGGCCAGTGAACCGCAGCGCATCGAGGGCGACCGCAGCGAGCCGCCGACGGTGCGAGACATCCGCGCCTATGTGCCGGAAATCGTCGGTCAGCAGGTGCACTACAGCCGCAAGGACGAAGCGGGGAGGGGCGGGGGTGTGTCTTTCGTGGACAAGGGCAAGAGCATCGACATTCACGACTGGCGCAACCGGGACAGCACGCTTGCCGCCTTGCAGCTATCGGCGCAGAAGTGGGGCAGCTTCACCGTGACAGGGTGCGACGAATACAAGACCATGTGCGTGAAGTTAGCAGCAGAGCACGGCTTCAAGATCACGAATCCTGAGCTTCAGGAGAGCATCCAGCGGGAGCGGCAGCGGATACAGCAGGAGAGGGCGCAAGCGATGAAATCGGAGCAGCTAAAGCAGTTCGAGCGGTACGCGGAAGCGGTAGGCGCGGAGCGTTACCGGGTGACAAGCATCAAGATGCGCGAGGACGGCGGCAAGCAAACCTTCATCCTCGACAAAAAGGACGGCATCACGCGGGGTTTCACGCCGCAGGAGATTGAGCAGCGCACGCCGGAGATGCAGCGCCTACAGCGCAGGGGCGAAAACCTCTACTACACGCCGCTATCGGACAAGAAGCATCACATCCTGATCGACGACATGAGCCGGGAGAAGCTGGAGCGGCTTATCAAGGACGGCTACCAGCCCGCCGCCGTGCTGGAATCCAGCCCCGGCAACTATCAGGCCATCATCACCGTGCCGAAGCTGGGGACGGTCCATGACAAGGACGTGGGCAACCGGCTGAGCGATGCCCTGAACCGCGAATACGGCGACCCGAAGCTATCGGGCGCTATCCATCCGCACCGCGCACCCGGCTACGAGAACCGCAAGCCCAAGCACCAGCGGGAGGACGGCAGCTATCCCGAGGTGCGCTTGCTCAAGGCCGAGCGCCGCGAGTGCGTCAAGGCGCTGGCTCTGTCCAGCCAGATCGACGCCGAGTATCAGCGGCAAGCCGCCTTGAAGGCGCAGCAGCCCGAGCGCAGCAAGGCCAAGCCCGCCTTGGAGCTTGCAGCGGCCAGCGGCAGCGCGATCGACGCCTATCAGCGGCATTACCGCGACGTGCTCAAGCGGCAGCGGGGCGGCGAGGTGGATTTGTCCCGCGTGGATTCCATGATTGCCGTGCGGATGCGCGTTACCGGCCACGATCAAGCCGCCATCGAGGGCGCTATCCGCCAGTGCGCCCCGGCCACCCGGCAGAAGGACGAGGGGCGCGACTGGAACGACTACGCGCAGCGCACCGCCCGCTATGCCTACAGCGCCGCAGGCGACCGGCAAGCCGCCGAGCTTGGGAAGTACCGCCAGCAGTGGGAGAAGCTGGAAGGGCGCGAGCCTGTACGCCAGCAGGAGCAGGCCAAGGCGCAGAAGATCGAGCGCGACAACTCACCCGGCATGAGTCGATAAGACTTGATGTAACTACAAAAAGACGCTACAATAAGAACACAATGGAACTTGAATGGGACGCCGATAAAGCGGCACGAAACCTGAAAAAGCACGGCGTTTCCTTCGAGGATGCCGAGCTTGTTTTTTACGACTCCGGGCGGGTTGAAGCCTACGACGGACGCGAGGACTACGGGGAAGATCGTTGGGCAACGATTGGGCTTGCCTACTCGGCTGTCCTGTATGTGGTCTACACCGTCCGACACGAGGAAACCATCCGCCTTATCTCTGCGAGGAAAGCAAATGCCGACGAAAGAAAGCAATATCGTGAAGCGAACTCTTGACCTCAAGAAGCCGCCACAGTTGAGCGCCGAGCAGAAGGCGCGACTGGATGCCGTGGCCTCGATGCCGGATGAGCAGATCGACTATAGCGATGCACCCTATCTGCCTGATGCTGTCTGGATGAAGGCAGCGGAGCAATTGCCCCACACCAAGAAGCAAATCACGCTGCGCATTGATGCCGAAGTGTTGGAGTTCTTCAAGCACACCGGCAAGCGTTATCAGTCGCGCATGAATGCTGTTTTGCGCTCCTACGTTGAGGCGCACAAGGCGCACGCGAAATGAGCGGCGACGACAAGCAGCTTGAGCTTGAAGCCCTCGCCGCCGTGGGCGAAATGCTCTTGTTCGACCAAGCCAGAGGCAACCCGGAAGAAGCCGCCCGCATCCTGCGATGTGCGCGGCTTTTTGCTCGTTCAGAGGATGCCGCGCAGCGTCTCAGCGAGCTATGCAACGAGGCGGGCAGTGATGCGACTTGGCGCGAAAACATCGTGGAGGAACTGCAAGACCGAGAGGACTTGCAAGCCGCCGAGGCAGCGATGGAAGCCCGCCGACAGGCCCAACTTGTTGCGCAAGCGGATAGTGTCGACACGGCCTTGCAGACCCTAATGGACGAGGTAGCGGCGGACACCTTCGGCAGTCTCGATGAAGGATATGCGGCACAGGCGCAGGCCGAGGCCGTGAAGGCGTGGCAGGGCAGGCAGTGAGCGGCATTTGTTGGTGTTTCATCGTAACCCGGCAAGTGTTCTGTCATTTTCAGAAGACGACTGCACCATTCAGCGCGGTTTGAAGCCTGTTGTGCATACGGCTCCTGATAACCCGATATCAGGATTCCTCTGCACAAAACTCGTCTATGCTCAATACTCGTGTGCACCAAAGCGAGGTGAGCATGGCGACCGATACCGCACCGATTACCGAGCACGGCGTGGCCACCCTGCCAGAACAGGCATGGGAGCGTGCGCGTCGTCGTGCGGAGATCATTGGGCCGTTGGCGCAGTCGGAGACGGTTGGGCATGAAGCGGCCGACGCGGCAGCCCAGGCATTGGGGCTGTCCCGGCGGCAGGTCTACGTCCTGATCCGCCGTGCCCGGCTAGGTTCGGGGCTGGTCACTGACTTGGCTCTTGGGCAGTCGAGCGGTGGCAAAGGTAAAGGCCGCTTGCCGGAGTCGGTCGAACGAATCATCCGCGAGTTACTGCAAAAGCGCTTCCTGACCAAGCAGAAGCGTAGCTTGGCGGCGTTCCACCGCGAAGTTGTGCGGGCGTGCAAGCTGCAAAAGCTGCGGGTGCCGGCGCGCAACACGGTGGCACTGCGGATCGCCGGCCTCGATCCGCGCGAGGTCACTCACCGCCGGGAAGGACAAGATGCCGCCCGCGACCTGCAAGGTGTTGGTGGTGTTCCGCCACCCGTCTCCGCGCCGCTGGAGCAGGTGCAGATCGACCACACAGTCATCGACCTGATCGTGGTGGACGAGCGCGACCGGCAACCGATTGGCCGTCCGTACCTGACCCTCGCCATCGACGTATTCACCCGCTGCGTGGTTGGCATGGTCGTTACGCTGGAAGCCCCGTCCGCCGTCTCGGTCGGCTTGTGCTTGGTGCATGCCGCCTGCGACAAGCGCCCTTGGTTGGAAGGGTTGAACGTAGAGATGGATTGGCCGATGAGCGGCAAGCCCAGACTGCTCTACTTGGACAACGCGGCTGAGTTCAAGAGCGAGGCGCTGCGCCGTGGCTGCGAGCAGCATGGCATCCGGTTGGACTATCGCCCGCTCGGGCAGCCGCACTACGGCGGTATCGTGGAACGGATCATCGGCACGGCGATGCAGATGATCCACGACGAATTGCCGGGGACGACCTTCTCCAATCCTGACCAGCGCGGGGAATACGCCTCCGAGAAGATGGCCGCCCTGACACTGCGCGAGCTGGAGCGCTGGCTCACATTGGCGGTCGGCACCTATCACGGCTCTGTGCACAACGGCCTGCTCCAACCGCCGGCCGCGCGCTGGGCCGAAGCTATCACGCGGACCGGCGTGCCAACCGTCATCACTCGCGCTACGGCTTTTCTGGTCGATTTTCTGCCCATCATCCGCCGCACGCTGACCCGCACCGGCTTCGTCATCGACCACATCCACTACTACGCCGATGCGCTCAAGCCGTGGATAGCTCGGCGGGACCGCTTGCCTGCGTTCCTGATCCGGCGCGACCCGCGCGACATCAGCCGCATATGGGTGCTGGAACCAGAGGGGCAGCACTACCTGGAAATTCCCTACCGTACCTTGTCGCACCCGGCTGTCACCCTCTGGGAACAACGACAGGCGCTGGCGAAATTGCGGCAGCAAGGGCGCGAACAGGTGGATGAGTCGGCGTTGTTCCGCATGATCGGCCAGATGCGCGAAATCGTTACCACCGCGCAGAAGGCTACGCGCAAGGCGCGGCGCGACGCGGATCGACGCCAGCATCTCAAGGCAACGGCACCGCCTGTCAAAACCACGCCACCACCGGGCGCTGACATGGATGGGCAGCAGGCAGACAACCAGTTGCCGGCCAAACCGTTCGACCAGATTGAGGAGTGGTAGCCGTGGAAGAATATCCCATCATCGACTTGTCCCACCTGCTGCCGGCGGCCCAGGGCTTGGCCCGTCTCCCGGCGGACGAACGCATCCATCGCCTTCGCGCCGACCGCTGGATCGGCTATCCGCGAGCAGTCGAGGCGCTGAACCGGCTGGAAACCCTGTATGCGTGGCCAAACAAGCAACGCATGCCCAACCTGCTGCTGGTAGGCCCGACCAACAACGGCAAGTCGATGATCGTCGAGAAGTTCCGGCGCACGCATCCGGCCAGAGCCGACGCCGACCAGGAGCACATTCCGGTACTGGTCGTGCAGATGCCATCCGAACCGTCGGTAATCCGCTTCTACGTCGCGCTGCTCGCGGCGATGGGTGCGCCATTGCGACCGCGCCCACGGCTGCCAGAAATGGAACAACTGGCGCTGGCACTGCTGCGCAAGGTCGGCGTGCGCATGCTGGTGATCGACGAGTTGCACAACGTCTTGGCCGGTAACAGCGTCAATCGCCGGGAATTCCTCAATCTCCTGCGCTTCCTCGGCAATGAACTGCGCATCCCACTGGTCGGGGTCGGCACGCGCGACGCCTACCTGGCCATCCGCTCCGATGACCAGTTGGAAAATCGCTTCGAGCCGATGATGCTGCCGGTATGGGAGGCCAATCACGATTGCTGCTCACTGCTGGCCAGTTTCGCCGCTTCGCTTCCACTGCGGCGACCCTCGTCGATTGCCACGCTGGACATGGCCCGCTACCTGCTCACACGCAGCGAGGGCACCATAGGCGAACTGGCGCACTTGCTGATGGCGGCGGCCATCGTCGCCGTGGAGAGCGGAGAGGAAGCGATCAACCACCGCACGCTCAGCATGGCCGACTACACCGGCCCCAGCGAGCGGCGGCGGCAATTCGAGCGGGAACTGATGTGAAGCCAGCGCCACGCTGGCCACTGCATCCGGCCCCCAGAGAAGGCGAAGCCTTGTCTTCGTGGCTCAACCGCGTGGCCCTTTGCTATCACATGGAGGTGTCCGAGCTGCTGGAGCACGATCTTGGTCACGCTCAGGTTGATGACCTGGATACCGCGCCACCACTGGCGCTGTTGGCGATGCTCTCCCAGCGGAGCGGCATCGAGCCGGACCGGCTGCGTTGCATGAGTTTCGCCGGCTGGGTGCCTTGGCTACTGGACAGCCTTGATGATCAGATTCCAGACGCATTGGAAACCTATGCGTTCCAGCTCTCGGTGCTGCTGCCGAAACTCCGCCGTAGGACGCGATCCATCACGAGCTGGCGTGCCTGGCTGCCCAGCCAGCCGATACATCGCGCCTGTCCGCTCTGTCTGAACGACCCGGCAAACCACGCCGTACTGCTTGCATGGAAGCTGCCCCTGATGCTGAGCTGCCCGCTGCATGGCTGCTGGCTGGAATCCTATTGGGGCGTGCCTGGGCGGTTTCTCGGCTGGGAGAACGCCGACACTGCGTCGCGCACCGCCAGCGACGCGATTGCAGTGATGGACCGGCGTACCTGGCAGGCACTGACGACCGGCCATGTGGAACTGCCGCGCCGACGCATCCACGCTGGTTTGTGGTTTCGACTGCTACGCACGCTGCTCGATGAGCTGAACACCCCGCTTTCGGCGTGCGGAACCTACGCGGGGTATCTTCGCCAAGTCTGGCAAGGCTGCGGGCATCTGCTGCGTGCTGGGCAAAGTCTGTGGCGACCGTATGAAACCCTGAACCCGGCAATACGGTTGCAGATGCTGGAGGCGGCGGCAACGGCAATCAGCTTGATCGAGGTGAGGGATATCAGCCCGCCAGGCGAGCATGCAAAGCTGTTCTGGTCCGAGCCCCAAACCGGGTTCACCAGTGGTCTGCCGGCGAAAGCGCCGAAGCCCGAACCCGTCAATCACTGGCAACGGGCGGTCCAAGCTATCAGTGAGGCGATCATTGAAGCGCGGCACGACCCCGAGACGGCACGCTCGCTGTTCGCGTTGGCTTCCTATGGTCGGCGCGATCCCGCTTCCCTGGAACAGTTGCGCACCACCTTTGCAAAGGAAGGCATCCCCCCGGAATTTTTGTCACATTACGAGCCTAATGGGCCCTTTGCATGTCTTAGACAGAATGACGGGTTAAGTGACAACTTTTGACGGTTAGAACTTTCCGGCGCATACTGTCACATAATCGAACGTTTGTGATACATGCTGATCGGATATGCCCGCGTCTCCAAAGCCGATGGCTCGCAGTCTCTCGACCTGCAGCACGACGCCTTGCGCGCCGCAGGTGTCGAACGGGACAATATCTATGATGATCTTGCTTCCGGCGGTCGTGATGATCGCCCTGGCTTGACTGCCTGCCTCAAGTCATTGCGTGACGGCGATGTGCTGGTGGTCTGGAAGCTCGATCGCCTCGGACGATCGCTTGCCCATCTGGTCAACACGGTGAAGGAGCTGTCAGACCGCAAGATCGGCCTGCGGGTTCTGACTGGAAAGGGCGCTCAGATCGACACCACGACTGCGTCCGGTCGCATGGTGTTCGGAATCTTCGCCACCTTGGCCGAGTTCGAGCGGGATCTGATCCGAGAGCGCACCATGGCGGGTCTCGCCTCCGCGAGAGCGCGCGGTCGCAAGGGCGGACGAAAATTCGCGCTCACCAAAGCTCAGGTGCGTCTCGCGCAAGCCGCCATGGCCCAGCGCGATACTTCAGTTTCCGATCTCTGCAAGGAACTCGGCATCGAGCGCGTCACTCTCTACCGATATGTCGGTCCCAAAGGCGAGCTCAGAGACCATGGAAAGCATGTTCTCGGACTTACGTAGCAACTCGTTTCTTTTCGCAGGTTGAGCCACCTCCGCGCTTCATCAGAAAACTGAAGGAACCTCCATTGAATCGAACTAATATTTTTTTTGGTGAATCGCATTCTGACTGGTTGCCTGTCAGAGGCGGAGAATCTGGTGATTTTGTTTTTCGACGTGGTGACGGGCATGCCTTCGCGAAAATCGCACCTGCTTCCCGCCGCGGTGAGCTCGCTGGAGAGCGTGACCGCCTCATTTGGCTCAAAGGTCGAGGTGTGGCTTGCCCCGAGGTGATCAACTGGCAGGAGGAACAGGAGGGTGCATGCTTGGTGATAACGGCAATTCCGGGAGTACCGGCGGCTGATCTGTCTGGAGCGGATTTGCTCAAAGCGTGGCCGTCAATGGGGCAGCAACTTGGCGCTGTTCACAGCCTATCGGTTGATCAATGTCCGTTTGAGCGCAGGCTGTCGCGAATGTTCGGACGCGCCGTTGATGTGGTGTCCCGCAATGCCGTCAATCCCGACTTCTTACCGGACGAGGACAAGAGTACGCCGCAGCTCGATCTTTTGGCTCGTGTCGAACGAGAGCTACCGGTGCGGCTCGACCAAGAGCGCACCGATATGGTTGTTTGCCATGGTGATCCCTGCATGCCGAACTTCATGGTGGACCCTAAAACTCTTCGATGCACGGGTCTGATCGACCTTGGGCGGCTCGGAACAGCAGATCGCTATGCCGATTTGGCACTCATGATTGCTAACGCCGAAGAGAACTGGGCAGCGCCAGATGAAGCAGAGCGCGCCTTCGCTGTCCTATTCAATGTATTGGGGATCGAAGCCCCCGACCGCGAACGCCTTGCCTTCTATCTGCGATTGGACCCTCTGACTTGGGGTTGATGTTCATGCCGCCTGTTTTTCCTGCTCATTGGCACGTTTCGCAACCTGTTCTCATTGCGGACACCTTTTCCAGCCTCGTTTGGAAAGTTTCATTGCCAGACGGGACTCCTGCAATCGTCAAGGGATTGAAACCTATAGAAGACATTGCTGATGAACTGCGCGGGGCCGACTATCTGGTATGGCGCAATGGGAGGGGAGCAGTCCGGTTGCTCGGTCGTGAGAACAATCTGATGTTGCTCGAATATGCCGGGGAGCGAATGCTCTCTCACATCGTTGCCGAGCACGGCGACTACCAGGCGACCGAAATTGCAGCGGAACTAATGGCGAAGCTGTATGCCGCATCTGAGGAACCCCTGCCTTCTGCCCTTCTCCCGATCCGGGATCGCTTTGCAGCTTTGTTTCAGCGGGCGCGCGATGATCAAAACGCAGGTTGTCAAACTGACTACGTCCACGCGGCGATTATAGCCGATCAAATGATGAGCAATGCCTCGGAACTGCGTGGGCTACATGGCGATCTGCATCATGAAAACATCATGTTCTCCAGTCGCGGCTGGCTGGTGATAGATCCCGTCGGTCTGGTCGGTGAAGTGGGCTTTGGCGCCGCCAATATGTTCTACGATCCGGCTGACAGAGACGACCTTTGTCTCGATCCCAGACGCATTGCACAGATGGCGGACGCATTCTCTCGTGCGCTGGACGTCGATCCGCGTCGCCTGCTCGACCAGGCGTACGCTTATGGGTGCCTTTCCGCAGCTTGGAACGCGGATGGAGAAGAGGAGCAACGCGATCTAGCTATCGCGGCCGCGATCAAGCAGGTGCGACAGACGTCATACTAGATATCAAGCGACTTCTCCTATCCCCTCGGAACACATCAATCTTACCGGAGAATATCGTTGGCCAAAGCCTTAGCGTAGGATTTCGCCCTCTCCCGCAAACGACCCCTACATCGGCGCGCATCCTCATCGTCGGACAAGCACCCGGCCGGAAAGTACACGAATCAGGAATTCCGTTTCAAGACGCCAGCGGCGAGCGACTGCGCTCCTGGCTTGGGATTACATCTGAACTCTTCTATGACGAGCGCCGAGTCGCCATCTTGCCCATGGGGTTCTGCTTTCCCGGAACGGGTGTTTCAGGCGATCTACCCCCACGACCTGAGTGCGCTCCAGCATGGCGAAATGAACTTCTCAAGCACCTAAAGTCCATCCAACTCACCTTGGTCATTGGGCAGTTTGCTCAAGACTACCATCTCCCCAATGCAGGCTCATCGGTGACGGAGGTGGTTCAGTCTTGGCGCATGCACCTGCCAAGCGTCATTCCACTTCCTCATCCAAGCCCGAGGAACAATCGATGGCTTGCACAAAACCCCTGGTTCGAAGCTGAGCTATTGCCTGTACTAAGGAAACGTGTCGCCCTCTCACTCAGTGATGCCTAACAAGTCACTTGTAGGCTCCCTCTGAGTCACATCTTAAGGACACGTATCGTGTTTCCTAACAGCGCACCCGTCCTTGATGGACGGCTCCGAAGATACATCTCAGAGAGTCCACAAACCGTCTACTAAAGCCATTTGAGCCAGCGAAAAACCGCTAACAACCCAACACTCATTAGTAAGCAAAGACCTACCAACACCCAGAAACCGTTGGTGGCATCTGCGAACGGCAGTCCCAGAAGATTGGCGCCAAACAGGCCAGTGACAAAGTTCAAGGGCAAGAAGATTGTGGATACCACGGCAAAAACATAAGAGCTTTGGTTCCGCTGTCGCTCCTGAATGCGGTTTGCCTGGTCACTGAGGATATCGATACGGTCACGCAAATTCTCCAGCGTTTCGAGCAACCGCAACAGCTGGTTCAGGTGCTCCTCCAGTCGGCCTCGATGATTGGTATTCAGCGGCGGGACGACGAGGGTTGTCAACGTTTGAAGAACGGCCCGCTGGGGGCCAAGATGACGGAGAAAGCCAGAGATCGCGGTCTGGGTATTGGCCATGCTCGGGCATGCCGCTTCCGTCTGGTGTTGAACCAGAAGGCCGCCGATCAGATTCACCCCATCCTCTAGCATCTCGACCTGCTCGGAAACTTCCGAGAGGTGCTCTTCGATGAGATCGCAAAGGAAGTCACCTGGCGTTGCCGAGCCCCGCCCCTGAGAGATGTCTTCCGCAAGTTCGAGGATGGGATCCACATCCTCCTCGCGGGTCGTGATAACCCGACGCTCATCAATCCAGATTCGCATGGACACCATGTCCTCCGGATGCCCCACTCCATCAGCTCTCAAATGCATCGCTTTGAGCAAAACCATCACGCCCTGCCCGTGGACGCGCAACCGCGAGCGGGTATCTTCAGACACCATCGCTGCGGCGATCAGCTTGTCCAGGCCGGTCACGCTTGAGAGAAAACTCTCCGTCTCGCGGTGGTGGATGCACATGTGCAACCACGACGCACCGCCGGTCATCTGGAGAAGATGGAGAAACCCAGGCGTACGCTCTGCTTCGATCATGGCTATCAACCCACGGTGGATTCAACCTCGAAGTTAACGGTATCTCCAACCCGTAGCACGCCACCTACGACGATCCGTGCCGTGGCGCCCCCGTGACCGCGCAGCGCGGCGTAACCGCCTTCACCGAGTTCGTCCTCCATGCGTGAACAAGGAGGACATGGCCCCGTGATTTCAATGCGGACCGATCCGCCAATTCGCCAGACAAAGCGTTCTTCCCGGAAGGGTGAATGCATTGCGGCGACGTTGATGCCCGAGATCACAAGGTTGCGCCGCAAACGCTCCGGGGCAATTGGAGCTTGCCCCGTCCAGACCCCGAGCAAGCCAAGGTGCTCAGCTTGGATCAGACTCAGCTCGCGATGGCGTTGCGCATCCGACTGACGAAGCTTCAGGGAGCGGTGATCGCCAATCAGCCCGAGACCCGGTTCGGCCCTGGCCTCCTGCACGGACACTGCGTCCTTGAGGCGATCCGGGCGCAGAACGATGGCATCAAGCCGACCTGTGCCATGAAAGCGCCGGACCAGGTCGCGCAGCGTGCTGCCCATCGTTCAGACTCGAATGAGGTGCATCACAAGACTTCCTCTATGTGCAGTTCGCGTTGCCGGAAGCTGACAACATCACCGGCTCGGGCATCTGCGATCGCTGCGTAGATGGGCGCCTGGGTGGAAATTCCCATGTAGGTGTTGCCGTCGCACTGGAAGGCATCGCTGGCAACCGCAATCACGAACCAACGCCCGTCGATGCGAACCACGGCGCCTGTCTCCACCGAATCCCGGGGACCGAAATCGATCTGACGCAAGACTTCCAGGGCCTCCTGGTGGTCGTGAATGGGGCATTCGAACGCCTGCGCCAGAGCAGCATTGTTGACGGCCCGCGACGCCGCATCGCTTTCACTGGGTTCATCTCCGCGGCCCGCCGCACCGACCAGGTATTGCGCATAGGTCTGTTCGGCAAACCGCAGGCGCCCTTCGGCAAGGTCCAGCATGGTCTGGCGCAGATGGGTCTTGTTGCTCATTAGGACTCCTATGTCAGGTCGACGTTTGTTGCGTTGGGGTGAACGGTAGCCGGTGCCAGACGGTGATGGCGTACCAGCCTCGGGGGTCGGTCAGGGTGCAGGTGTTGTCAAACCCGCTTCGGCCTGCGAGGTGTTCGATCGAAGCCAGGGAGTATTTCTGGGATTGCTCTGTATAGATGGTCTCCCCGGCATGGAATACGAACCCTCGGTCAAGGGTTCTGCTGTGGACCACCTGGTCAACCTGGCTCACCAGAAAGCTTCTGGCCACGTGTTCCAGCGGACAGTAGCTGGCGTAGTGCCGAAATTTCGTCAGATCGAAGTCCATGCCCAACTCGCGATTCAGCCGCGTCAGCAGGTTCAGATTGAACGCAGCAGTCACGCCCTGGGAGTCATCGTAAGCTGCGCGCAACACGGCCGGGTCCTTGACCAGATCCAGACCAAGCAGCACAAGGTCACCTGGGCGCAAATGCGAATGCACCCGTTGCAGCAGCTTGACGGCACCGTGTTCGTCCAGGTTGCCCAGATTGCTGCCCAGCAACATTGCAACCTGGCGTCGCCCTTCGGCAACCTGAGGCCAATGCTCGAAATAGTCTCCCAGCACCGGTTCGATGGCCATGCGGGGGAGGTACGTGTCAAAGCGGCGGCTCAGATCCGCTAGGGCGTGTGCGGACACATCCATAGGCCTGTAGATGCAATCCACTTCACGTTGCGCCAGTGCCTGGCACAGCGACAGCGTTTTGGCCCCGTCGCCGCTGCCCAGTTCAATCAGATCGATCGGGCTGCACCGAGGATCTATCCACCGGGAAAGCTCATCCGCGCGTGAGCGCAGCAGCTCGTGCTCAAGGCGTGTGAGGTAGTACTCGGGCAGCGCCATGATCTGCTGAAACAGGCGCGAGCCCTCATCGTCGTAGAACCAAGCGGATGAGAGCGCCTTCTGTGGTCGCGTCAACCCTTGCAGAACATGCTCCGTCAGTCTGTCCCGATCAGTCATGCGGACTCCCGCGAGCGAACAGGACGGATGCCCGTGAACTGCCAACGCAACGGAGCGTGAAAGAAGTTCCGGTATGTCAAACGGGCGTGGCCCGGCGATGTGGCCCAGGACGCTCCGCGCAAGACCTGCTGGTTCACCATGAACTTCCCGTTGTATTCCCCCACCGCGCCCTCGCTGCGGGCAAAACCGGGATAGGGCTGATAGGCGCTCCGCGTCCATTCCCATCGACGCCCCCAGCCGAACAGGCTTGCCGCTGCCTCCCACTCGAACTCGGTGGGCAATCGCCACCCCGCCCAATCGCAGAAAGCGTGTGCCTCGTAGTAACTGACGTGCGTCACCGGTGCCTGACTGGTCAGCGGCATCACACCCTGGAGCGTGTAATGACCCCATCCTTCAGGCTGGTTAGGGTCGGGCTGCCAGTACATCGGCGCACGGTGTTCGAGCGTTTGCACCCAGTCCCAGCCTTCCGCATGCCAGAGCGAATGGCGCTGATATCCTCCGTCGCGCATGAACTGAAGGTATTCATCATTGGTGACTAGCGCCACACGGATGTCTACCCCTTGAATGAGCGCCAAATGCGATGGCGACTCGTTGTCGAAGGCGAACCCTGGCCCCTGGTGGCCGATGCGAATCGTCTGCCCTTCGACGCTAAGCCAATCGTCCAGGGGTGGGCAGGTTCCATCATGTTCGGCCGTCACATCTTGGGGACCGATGCCCAGAGGGTCATACGCCGGATGCAATGGGTTGTGGCCCAGGATGTACTTGATGTCTGTGATCAGCAACTCCTGATGCTGTTGTTCATGCTGCATGCCCAGCTCTACCAAAGCCGCGACTGCGGGCTCCAGTGGTTCCTTCAGCAGACGGCGCATGGACTCGTCCACATGCGCGCGGTACGCCATCACCTCAGCCACCGTCGGGCGACTCAAGCTTCCTCGCTGCGGGCGTGCCAGGTGAGCGCCCTCCGATTCGTAGTAGCTGTTGAACAGGTAGCCATACAGAGGATGGAACAGTCGATAGTCCGGCTGTTGTTTCGCGAGGACAAAAGTCTCGAAGAACCACGTGGTGTGGGCCAAGTGCCACTTCGGCGGACTGACGTCGGAAACCGGTTGGGGAATATGGTCCTCGGCGCTCAGAGGGGCACACAGCCGTTCGCTGCGCGAACGGACAGAGACGTATCGGGTTAGGCGGATGTCTTCAGGTGTCACGGCAGATGAGAAAAAAGAGAGTCAACTTCCGAAGCGCTCGGTGCGGATGGAGACCTCGGGCACATTTAGCCCGGTGACCATATGAACGATGGACTCGACAAAGTCATTACGCCCGCAGATGAAAACCTGCGCAGATTCGGTCGCCACATCACCCAATTGCTGCAATGCCCAAGCAACATCGGCCTCATCAATGCGGCCAACGTGGTCCTGTGCGCGCGGGGCACAGGTATCCCGCGAGAGCGCCAGTCGGCTGCGAAACCGCGGCGTAAACGCTTCCCATCGCTGCAGGGTGGGCCAGAGCAACACTTCGTCCAGATGACGTGCGGCAACCAACAGCGTTGTATGCGCTTGGCTGTATGCACCCACGCGTTGCGCTGCCATGGACAAAAGGGGAACAACGCCAGATCCTCCCCCAATCAGCAAGGCTGGTCGTGTGTTCGACTCGTCAAGCACAAAATGACCACCAACCGGCCCGAGAATTTCAATCGTTTCGCCGTGCTGGGCCCCATCGTGAAACCAGGTGGATACTTCGCCATCGTCCAACCGCTCAATGCCCAGCTCATAGAGCCCGGTACGTTGAGGAGGTGAGAGGAGCGAATAGCTCCGTTGTGCCTGATAGCCATCTTCTGCTGTCAGTCGGACATCCAAATGCTGGCCCGGCCTCGGGCGAACCCATCTGTCAGGACGCAGCACCACCCGCATGACGCGTGGGGTCAGTGCCTGCAACGCTTCGATGCGTGCGGACTGCCAGCTCAGCCGTTGCTGACCAACGGCCTCATCCATAGCGCTCTTCCTTGAAAGGGTCGCCTCGCATGTGATAGCCCCGCAGTTCCCAGAACCCGGCCTCGTCGCGCTCGTTGAACTGCAGCGCATTGACCCACTTGGCCGACTTCCAGAAATAGAGATGCGGCACCAACAGGCGTGCCGGTCCCCCGTGCTCGGGCGCGAGCGGTCGGTCGTCGTAGTGCGTTGCGATCATTGCGCGCCCTTGTGTCAGATCGGCCAACGGCACGTTGGTGGAGTAGCCGTCCTGGGAATGCGCCAGCACCCAAGGCGTGGGCGCTTCCAGTCCGGCCGCCTGCAACAAGGTGTCCAACGTCACACCGCGCCAGCGGGTGTCGAATTTCGACCAGGTGGTAACGCAGTGGATGTCGACCACCTGCTCGGTCTGGGGCAGGGCCTGGAATTCGCTCCAGGTCCAAACGCGAACCGGCCGCACACCGACCTTCAAGGTCAAGCGCCAATCGCCAAGCGCCAAGGCTTTTGGGGTGGGGCCCGCAGTCAGCACGGGAAAACCTTCCGTCAGGGACTGTCCTGGCGGAAGTCGACCGCCGTGGTTGTGGACATCGCGATTGCGGCCGCTGAATGAGCGGTTGATGGGCATGGTGTGGGTCCTCCGGCTCACCCAGGACTTGCGGTCAAGGGCTTGCGTCGATCAATGATGGTGGGCAGGAACTCGGTGACCGTCGGGTGAACGGGCAATGCATCCCGGACCACCTTCCAGGTGCCGCCACTGGCCATCACCAGACCGATCGCCTGGATGATCTCGTCCGACTGGATCCCGAGCATGGTCGCTCCGAGGAAATGACCACTGTCCTCATCGATGAGGAGCTTGATCTTGCCCACGGTTTCGCCTTCTTCCTTCGCGCGACTGACGTCCTTCATGGCGTGAACCGCCTGGGAAATGCGTCGCCCTTCGGTCACGAGTTTTCGCGCGTCGGCCTCATAAAGACCGACGTGGGCCAGCGGAGGATCGGTAAACATGGCATAAATGCCGACGCGCGCGGCGGCGCTGCGTTGCCCTCCGGCCAGGTTCTCCGCCACGATGTCCTGATCGTGGTAGCTGGTGTGGGTAAAGGCCCCGCGCTGATTGATGTCACCCAGCGCCCAGATGCCGGGAACCGCGGTTTCGAGCCGGTCGTTGGTGACCAGGTAGCCTCGCGCACTGACCTCCAGGCCCACCGTTTCCAGGCCCAGACAGTCGGTGTTCGGTATTCGCCCGGTGGCCACCAGCAGGTGGCTGCCATCCACGCTGCGGCCACCAGCCAACTGCACCCGCACGCCAGCGTCGTTGTCCGCCTTGCCGACCCGCTCAATGCGCACGCCGGTGTTCACTTCGATGCCTTCCGCTGTCAGCATTCCGGTCACAGCGGCTGCAATGTCCTCGTCCTCGCGGGCCGTGAGGCGGGGCCCTGTTTCCAGAATGGCAACCTCACTTCCCAGCCGCCGAAAGATCTGAGCCATCTCCAGGCTGATGTATCCACCGCCGATGATCACCAGCCTGGACGGTAATTCACGCAGCGCCAACAGCCGTTCGTTGTCCAGGAACGGCAGCTCGTCCAGCCCAGGCACCGGCGGAACAAAGGGACGTGTGCCGGTGTTCAGCACCACCTTGGGCGCCACCAGCTGATGCTCGCCGGCCAGCACCACGAACTGTTCGCCGTCACGGCCCGCCAGGCGACCGCGCGCCTTGATGATGGTGAGTCCTTCCAACTGGCCCAGCCAGGCCTGCAGGCCAGAGCGAGCCTCCTCCACCCGGCGTTGCATGCGCTCCATCGCTGCCCTGAAGTTGACCTGGACCGACCCGGTTTGCACACCGAATTCGCTGGCCCGGCGCGCCATGTGAGCCACACGAGCCGACTTGCGTAGGGTCTTGGTTGGGGTGCAGCCCCGATTGACACAGGTACCACCCAGGTCACGCTCCTCGATGAGCGCCACCTTCATACCCCGGGCAACGAGTGTCGCGCCCAGAAAGGGACCGGCCTGACCGGCTCCGATCACGATCGCGTCGAACCTCTGTTCCCCGCTCATGGCCGCACCTCGACACCGCGCCAGAACGCCACCCTGCCGGTCACCGCCTCCGCACCAGCCTTGGGCGACGGGTAGTACCACGCCGCGTCAGCGTTCACGTCTTCGCCGACCACCACGTCGTAGTAGCTGGCCCGCCCCTTCCATGGACAGGTGGTGTGCGTATCGCTTGGTTTGAAATGTTCCGGGCGCAACGCGTCGAGTGGGAAATAGGCGTTGCCTTCAACTTCCACGATGTCATCGCTCTCAGCGATGGTGGTGCCTTTCCAGATGGCTCTCATGCTCCGTCTCCTTCGTTTGTGTGTGGTTGGGATCAGTCCCGAATCAGTGTGGTGGTGATCACCGGATGGTTCTCCAGCGTTCGATGCACGGGGCAACGATCGGCGATGCGCAACAGGTCCTGTCGCTGGCTTTCACTCAACGGTCCGCTCAGCAGGAGCTGCCGCGTGACGTGGTCAACCTGTCCCGAGCGATCCCCGCACTCCTGGCAATCGGTCGCGTGCGCGCGCTCATGACGCAACCTGACCTGGACATCCTTGAGCGCATAGCCTTTTCGCTTGGCGTACTGGCGCAATGTCATGGACGTGCAGGCGCCCAGCGACATCAGCAGAAGTTCATAAGGATCGGGCCCGCGTTCGCCACCACCCACTTCCTTTGGCTCATCGGCGTCGAGGTGGTGCGGACCTGCTCGCATCGATCGCCAGAAGGCGTGATCGTGCTCCCCCACCCACACCTCGCCCGCACGAAGGTCCGACGGCGCATCGTTTCGCTCGGCTCGCATCGGCAGAAACCGCGAGGCCCAGGCGCCAATCAGGTCAGCCGCATACTGCGCATCGGCCGGGCGCGTGAGCAGATGGTCCGCATCGTCCAGGCTGATGAAACTCTTAGGATGTCTGGCCGCCTTGAACAGGTCCTGTGCCTCGCCGATGTCCACCACCGCGTCACTTGGCGCGTGCATAACCAGCAAGGCCGCGCGAAGCCCCTTGACCGGGTTCTCGTGGGCTTGGGCCTGGAGCTCTTCAATGAAGGCCGGCGCGATCCTGAACGCCCGGCCGCCCAGGTCGACCTGGATCTGCCCATCCTCTTCGGACTTGGTCGGACCGAAGTGACGAAGCACATGGTCGGCCGTCGCGGGTGCGCCCAGCGTGCAAACCGCCCGTATGCCGTCGAGGCGGGCAGCCGCCGCGATGGCCGCCGTCCCCCCCAGGCTGTGTCCGACCAACAGTGCAGGCATGCCGATCGTGCTCTGCATCCAGTGCACCGCCGCCACAATGTCCGCCACGCTGGACGAAAAGCCACCGCGCCCGAAGTCGCCTTCGCTCTCGCCCAGACCGGTGAAATCAAAGCGCAGCGTGGCGATGCCCTGCTGAGCCAGCGCCCGGCTGATGCGGGTCGCGGCGAGAGAGTTCTTTCCGCAGGTAAAGCAGTGGGCAAACACCGCCAGGGCTTGTAACGGTGCATGGTCCGGGCGTTCCAAGACACCCACCAGCAGACCCTGGCTGCTGCCAGCGAAGCCTACCTTTTCGCTGCTCATGCTTTCTCCAGTGCCAGGGCGTTGATGCAGTAGCGCAGACCGCTGGGCTTGGGTCCGTCGGGAAACACGTGACCCAGGTGGGCGTCGCAGACGTTGCACGTCGTCTCCACCCGCGCCATGCCGTGGCTGTTGTCTCCGTGATAGCCCACCAGACCCGGGGCAATGGCCTGCGTGAAGCTGGGCCAGCCGCTGCGGCTGTCATATTTGGTCGACGCATCGAATAGTTCAGTGCCGCAGCACACGCACCGGTAGATCCCGGGCGAAAACAGCGTACACATCGAGGAGCTGTGCGCCCGTTCGGTGCCCTTGAGCCGCGTGATTCGGAACTGCTCGGGCGTCAGCTGTTGGGCCCACTCGGCTTCGCTGCGCTCAACTCGGCGCGGTGGCGTCGGGTTGCCCGTTTCCACCAGTTGAATCACTCCTTTCCAAGTCAACATGTCGGGCCCAGGCTCCGGTGCCGCCGGTTCGTTTTCCAGCCGCTTGAGAAAGGTGACGAGCTTGTCGGCGTCGATTCGGAAATGGTTGTAGACCACTCTGCCATCGGGATCGATCAGAATGAACCAGGGTGTGCCGCCGTTGCGGTAGCGGCGCATCAGCTCCGAACCCGCGCCGTCCTGTTCGTCACCGGCGTCGTGCCCGAAGGGAATGCCCAGCGCGTAGCGGGCGTGATTGGCCAGCATGCGCTCCCAGGTGTTCGAACCGAAGTCCTCGAACACGGTCTGGACTGCGGCGAACCCGACGAAGTCGCTCCCCCGAAACGCGTCGACCACCCGGGCAAGCGCCGGAAAGCCGGTCGCATGGCACCCCGGGCAGGCGTCCTGAAAACAGAAGATGAGCTTGAACCGGCCGGGCATGCGGTCCAGGTCGAAGTGTTCCAGCGCCTGGCCCGACGCGTCCACCCACCGGGTCACACCCAGGGGAGCGGCCGCCTCGCCAAGGACACCGGGTTCCTGTTTCATTGTGGTCATGCGAAGTCTCCTTTCAGAAATCGTTGGGTACCCCAATCAGGTGCCGCAGAAGGTGCGGTGGGCTGCGGCCACTTCGGGCGAGGCCGGCAGCGTGAATGGCCGCGCGGACTCCACCGTCTCGTACGGCCGCCCCAGCACCGCCAGCAGGCGCTCGAACGGACCGAGGTCGGCCTCGTCCACGGCACTCGACAGCGCCGCCTCCACCTGGTGATTGCGCGGGATCACGAAGGGATTGACCGACCACGCCGTTGCGGCGCAGTCCTGCAAGGTCCTTCCCTCCCGGGCCATGCGCTGGCGCCAGCGCGCCAGCCAGTCCGAGAGCGCCGGGCGCTCCCGTCCGAACAGGTCGTGCAGTGCGGCATCCGGCCCCGTGATGGCGTCGGACAGGAGGCGGAACGCCAGCGTGAAGTCCACCTTTTCCCGCTGCAGCAGCTGCAGGAAGTCGTCCGCCAGGGCGCGGTCGTCCGGCTCTTCAGCGGCCAAGCCCAGCTTGGCGCGCAGCTGCCCGGTCCAATGCCGGTCAAAGCGCACGGCAAACCCGGCCACCACCTGTTCCACCCGTTCCACGACGTCGATATCGCGGGCGTCCAGAACCGGCAGCAACGCTTCGGCCAGACGGGCCAGGTTCCATTGCGCCATGGCCGGCTGCTGGCCGTAGGCATATCGCCCCTGACGGTCGATCGAGCTGAACACCGTGGCCGGATCGAAACCCTCCATGAACGCACACGGACCATAGTCGATGGTCTCGCCCGAGATGCTCATGTTGTCGGTGTTCATCACCCCGTGGATGAAGCCCACGCCCATCCAGCGTGCAATCAGCTGCGCCTGCCGCTCACAGACGGCCTCCAGCATCGGAATGGGCTTGTCGGAAAGCTTGGCGAGGGCGGGGTCATGCCGCGCCACGGCATAGTCGAGCAGCCGCCGAAGCATCACCTCCTCCTCCCGCGCCGCGAAGAACTCAAAAGTGCCCACCCGCAAGTGGCTGGCCGCCACGCGCACCAAGATCGCCCCGGGGGGCGAGCCCTCGCGGTTCACCCGCTCACCGGTCCGGATCACCGCCAGCGCACGCGTCGTGGGAATGCCCAACGCGTGCATGGCCTCGCCCATGAGGTACTCGCGCAGCGCCGGGCCCAGTGCCGCCTTGCCATCGCCACGGCGCGAAAACGGCGTACGGCCCGACCCCTTGAGGGCCAGGTCCCGACGCTGTCCTGCCGTGTCGATGAGTTCCCCGAGCAGCAAGGCGCGGCCATCCCCCAAGTGTGGCGAGAACTGGCCGAACTGGTGCCCCGCGTAGGCCTGCGCCAGCGGCGCCGCCTCAGCCGGCATTTCCACGCCGGACAGCCACGCCAGACCGGTCGCAGACTTCAGCACCGCCGGTTCCAGCCCCAGCTCCAGCGCCAGGGCGTCGTTGAACTGCACCCAGGCCGGGGCCGGGGACGGCTCGGGCTTCCAAGGCACATAGAACCCCTGCATGTCCCGGAAGAAGCTGTTGTCAAACGGCAGCCGAAACGCCGGGCCCGTCCCCGGCGTCTTCGGCTCCGACACGGACTTTGGTGTGGAAGCACGCATGGCTTCAGGCCGCCTTGAGACCATCGTTCGAAGCGCCGAACGCCCCGATCAGCTGCCGCTCGTCGAGCTCGAAGTCGCTGTAGAGCACCTCATCCAGCGGATCGATCACCAAAAACCACGGCGTGCCCCGCGTCCCGTAGTCGGCCATGAGCGACGACGCCCGTCCGATCGCAGGGTCGTGTCCGAAAGGAATGTTCAAGCCGTAGCGCAGCTGCGTCTCGCGCAGGCGCTCGAAGGTGTTGGACTCGACGCCCTCGAACACGGTCTGCACCGCGGCAAACGCGAAGCCGCGATCACCCAACGCCTTGATCAGCTTCTGCAGGGTCGGAAAGCCATGGCTGTGGCAGCCCGGACACCAGTGCTGGAAGCAGAAGATCACTTTGAACCCGTCGCCCAGATCGGCCAGCTTCAGCGGTGCCATGCTGCGCCCTTCGCCGTCGATCCACCACGGCACCCGCAGCTCGGGCGCCCGTTGAATGCACTGGGATTGCATCACCATCTCCTCAGGAAGAAAACAGACACACCGGGTCGGCCCGCCCGCTGGCGCGCCGACCCCCACCGTTCTTGAGCGTTGACCGTCAGCCGATCTCGCGGCGCGGCAGCTTCCAGCCCGCGCGGGGGTAGTGACAGGTGTAGCCGTTGGGGTGCTTGACCAGGTAGTCCTGATGCTCGGGCTCGGCCTCCCAGAACGGCCCCGCGGGCGCGAGCTCGGTGACCACCTTGCCCGGCCACAAACCCGAGGCATTCACATCGGCAATGGTTTGCTGCGCCGTGGCCAGCTGCTCGTCCGAGGTGTAGAAGATGGCCGAACGGTAGGAGCTGCCGCGGTCATTGCCCTGGCGCCCCGGGGTGCTCGGATCGTGGATCTGGAAGAAGAACTCCAGCAGGTCGCGAAAGCTCGTCTGCGTGGGGTCGAACTCCACCTCCAACGCCTCGGCGTGGGTGCCGTGGTTGCGGTAGGTGGCGTTGGGCACATCGCCGCCGCTGTAGCCCACACGGGTGCGCAACACGCCAGGCAGCTTGCGCACCAGGTCCTGCATGCCCCAGAAACAACCGCCGGCCAGGACTGCTTTTTCGCTCGGGTTCATCGTGATCTCCTTCAAAGTTCTGCCTCAAGGCATTGAACCTGAAGTCGGGTCCGTTCGGCACAGCACAACGGCATTCGGCGTCCGCATCACGCCACCGATCGTCCAGAACCAGGGCGCGATGGACCTACGGCTGACTCAGATGCTCCATCTGCCAAGCGCTGGGCGATTGCCCCGAGGCCCGTTGAAACGCTCGCGCGAATGCGGTGGCATTACCGTAGCCCACCTGAGAGGCCACCGCCTTCACTGCCTGCCCTTGCGCGAGTAGGTTGCGGGCAACCGCCATGCGCCAGTGGGTCAAGTAGGTCAACGGCGGTATGCCCACCACCTGGACAAAGCGCAGGGCAAAGGCAGACCGGGACAGGTGCGCCAGCTCCGCCATGCTGTCAAGCGTCCAGTCGTGCTCTGGCGATTCGTGCAGCATGGACAGCACCACACCCAGACGGCTGTCGACCATGGCCTCCAGCACACCGCCGGACAGCAGTTGCCGATCAATCAGGTGACGCACAAGCACCACGAAGGTGTATTGCAGCAGGCGGTCGATCGCTGCCCGATAACCAAAAGCACGTGCCTCGGCCTCCTCGAACAGCAGCTCTACCGGTCGCTGCAGCGATGACGTGGCGGTCAAGTCAATCACCGTGACGTCCGGCAAGATCATGTCCAGCGGCGGCGCCAATTCACTGAGGGTGGCGCACATCAGGTCCACCCCCTGCGGCCCTGAGCCCTGAACCCAGTGCTCCAACGCGCGGGGAAGCAACAGCACGCTGGGCGCCCGCACGTTCAGCGGCGCAAAGCCCTTGCGCGTCAGTTGCAGCTCGCCGCGACTCAGCAGGTGCATCGTCCCCTGCTTGAGGCCGTCAGCCTCGGATCCCTGCGTCAGGGTACAGAGATTTCCCGAGAAAAACATGCGCGCCGTGGGAGTGAACCGTAACAGCTGGTTCAGCAGAGAGGCGTTCGGCAAGGGAGTGCTTTGGTTCAAGCGCGTGACACCTGTTGTGGGTTAGACCTTGATTATCTTGGAGCTTCCGCCTCTCCTTAGAATGACTGCATGCCCCCCCCGTCCCTTTCGTCCAGCATCTCTCGACACCACCAAGCTCCCGCAGAAATTGAGGGCCAGGCGCTCAGGACGTCAAACTTCCTGCGCCAGGTCATCGAGAAAGACCTCGCCACCGGCACCTACGCCCAGCGCCAGTGGGGCGGCGGCCCGGGTGATGCCGCCTTCCACGCCGCTGGCCAGCCCGACCCGGCCAAGATCCGCACCCGCTTCCCGCCCGAGCCCAACGGCTACCTGCACGTGGGCCACGCCAAGAGCATCTGCCTGAACTTCGGCCTGGCGCGCGACTACGGCGGCGTCTGCCACATGCGCTTTGACGACACCAACCCCGAGAAGGAAGAGAAGGAGTACGTGGACTCCATCCTCGACGCGGTGCAGTGGCTGGGCTTTAACTGGCAGAGCAGCTTCAACGGCAAGACCGAAGACCACCTGTACTACGCGTCGAACTACTTCGACTTCATGTACCGCGCGGCCGAACACCTTATCACCGCCGGCCACGCCTATGTGGACGAGCAGACAGCCGAAGACATGCGCATCAACCGCGGCGACTTCGGCAAGCCCGGCGTGGACAGCCCCTTCCGCACCCGCAGCCCGGAAGAGAACCTGGCCCGCTTCCGCGAGATGCGCGACGGCAAACTGGCCGACGGCGCCGCCGTGCTGCGCGCCAAGATCGACATGGCCTCGCCCAACATCAACATGCGCGACCCGGCCATCTACCGCATCCGCCGCGCCACGCACCACAACACGGGCGACGCCTGGTGCATCTACCCCATGTACACCTTCGCGCACCCCATCGAGGACGCGCTGGAGCAGATCACCCACAGCATCGCCACGCTGGAATTTGAAGACCAGCGCCCGTTCTACGACTGGTTGCTGGAGCGTTTGTGCGAAGGCGGCCTGCTCAAGGCCCCACCGCCGCGGCAGTACGAATTTGCGCGCCTGAACCTGACCTACGTGATCACCAGCAAGCGCAAGCTGGCGCAGCTGGTGAACGAGAAGAAAGTCAGCGGCTGGGACGACCCGCGCATGCCCACCATCGTCGGCCTGCGCCGCCGCGGCTACACGCCCGAGGCCATCCAGCTGTTTGCCGAACGCATCGGCGTGACCAAGAGCGATTCCTGGATCGACTACAGCACGCTCGACGGCTGCCTGCGCGAAGACCTGGAAAACAAGGCCCACCGCGGCATGGCCGTGCTTGACCCCGTCAAGCTGGTGCTCACCAACTGGGCCGAAGTGTTCGGCTCTGACGGCTACACCGAAGACTGCACCCAGCCCGCCCTGCCCCACAGCACCATTGCCGAAGGCCAGACGCCGCCGCCTGACCGCGTCTTCAAGATCGGCAAAGACGTTTGGATCGAACGCGAAGACTTTGAAGAAGTGCCGCCCAAGGGCTACAAGCGCCTGTTCCCAGGCAACGTGGTGCGCCTCAAAGGCGGCTACGTCATCGAATGCACTGGCGTCGGCGCCAAAGACGCCGACGGCAAAGTGACCGAAGTGCACGCCAACGTGATCGCCGGCACCAAGAGCGGCACGCCCGGCGCTGACAGCGTCAAGGCCAAGGCCGCCATCACCTGGGTGGGCGCGGCCGACGGCCGAGAAGCCGAAGTGCGTCTGTACGACCGCCTGTTCACCGACCCGCAACCCGACGCGGGCGGCAAGAACTTCCTGGACGCCCTCAACCCCGACAGCCTGAAGGTGGTGACGGCCTATGTGGAGCCGTCACTGGCTGCGGCCAAGCCGGACCAGAAATTCCAGTTTGAGCGCCACGGCTACTTCGTGGCCGACCGTGCGGACCATGGCGTGGTTGGGAAGGTGGTGTTCAACCGGGTCACGAGGTTGAAGGATCGCTGGGGTTGATCGCTATTCCCACTCTGTGCTTGCTTGATGCCCCGTACAAATCGTCTGTGTTGAAGAAATCGCCTTGCACCACTTCACTCTCAGAAGCTGGGGGCAACTATCTACTCCGTTTTGGCTAGTAGGCGAAAAGATCGCGCAGCACCATCATGGGTTATTGGTCCTTCTGTTCGGTCTGCGTGACCTCCCGCGCGGCATCGACAGCTGATGTTGAAAGCCTCGCGCCGCTGGCCTGGCTCGGCATGGTCAGGGATGCGCGCCGCCCAAGCGCCACTCGTCGGCCAAGTGGTGCAGGCTATCCATGTCTTGCATGGTCTCCCCGCGCTGGTCCTCAATCTCCAGTCGTCCGATTTTGCTGACGTTGCGAAAGTGCGCCGCAATGGTCGCCATGCTCCGCCCTCCCCCGGTGACTTTCACCATGACCTGCGGGGCGCGCCGAACGACGGTGGCTT
Source organism: Diaphorobacter caeni (assembly GCF_015354245.1). GTDB lineage: Bacteria > Pseudomonadota > Gammaproteobacteria > Burkholderiales > Burkholderiaceae_C > Diaphorobacter_A > Diaphorobacter_A caeni. The sequence continues at coordinate 2,187 of NZ_JADKYZ010000018.1, read as the reverse complement.
GGATGCGTTGGCGAATGGCGTTGGCACGCTGGTGCACGCCCGAGGCGCCCAGCCTGGGCTGGGGCTTCACCTGGACGATGCGGTTGCCTGGATTGAACAGGCGGTCGCCCCAGGTGATGAGGATGCCGTCGAGCGAGGGGTTGTGAGACATGTTGGCTCCGTACGAATGACCTTGGACTGGCGCTCGCGGAGACGAGCGCCGTTAGCCAGATGGCGCTTTCATGGCTGGCTCCTTCGGTTGCCGGGCCGTGTGCGGCCCCTTGGTTCTGAGGTGGCGGGGCGGCGCGGCTGCAGGTCAGCGAGCGCGATGGAAGCGAGGTCGAGGTGCTGGTGCACATCGTGCGCCAGGTAATCGAGCGCCAAGCGCAGCGGCCTGGAGGACTCGTCTTCGCCTCGGCGCAGCAGCGTGCTCAGCAGGTGGAGGTTGCGGCTGAGGGTAGCCAGTTCTGCGGTGGATTCACTCAAGGCAACGATGTTCTCAACTCGGCTGGCACCGCCTGTCAACACGGGTACGCGGGCCACTAGACCGGTCAGGTAGGCACCGCGCGACAGGCCAGCGGCTCTGGCACCGGCTGCCAGTTGAGCTGCCTCCTCGGCGGTCATGCGGATCGAAAGCTTGACGTATGCAGTGTGCTCAGCCCCTTGGGGGACCTCCTCGCTTTGAGTCTCACCATTGACCACTAATAGACCCAGATCGCGCGCTACAGCGCTGCGCACCAGCTCCGACACGCTGACCCGTTGCGCCTGCGCACGAGCCACCAGCGCGGCCTTCAAGCCGCGCATTTCAACCGAGACGAAGTCGTATGTTGAGGTGTTCATTGCCGACGAATGGAGGGGCGCGGAGCGCTTGTGAAACTGGCGGCAGACCGCCTATCTCTGCACTCATCCATGAAGGCAGTCTGTCCCCGGATCGAGCACCCTGACGTGCTGGATTCGGGCGTAAATCCAGTGCGGAACTTGGGCGCAGAGGCATCTAAAGTGGCCTCAATCCCTCGATACGGTCGACTCAGGAGCACGACAACTGAACTATCTGAACCACCAGTGACCCGCCAGTGCACAAACTGAACAGGGAGTGAATCGCCACTGCATAGGCACTGAACCGGGACTCTCGACCGAATCCCGGAGTTTGTTATTTTAACTAGTTAATTGTTGACAAATAACTATTATTTACAACAAACTGCATGCATGGTTCATGGCAAAAACTCAACGATGGAATCCGCCGTGCTCGCACTCGCCGAGCGCCAGCCTCTTCTGCGCGCACGCGACTTGACCGCGCAGGCACTGCCGACCGTGGTGCTCAGCCGTCTGGTCGCTGCAGGCAAGCTGGAACGGGTGGCACGCGGCGTCTACAGCCTGCCGGGGCGTCCAATCAGCGAGCACCGGTCCCTGGCCGAAGTAGCGCTGCGGGCGCCGCGTGGTGTCGTGTGCCTGCTGTCGGCGCTGCGCGTCCATGGCATTGGCACCCAGGCGCCGTTCGAGGTCTGGCTGGCGATCCCTCCGCACACACCCACACCCCGACTGGACCAGCCGGCGCTGCGTGTGGTGCGCATGTCGGGCCCGGCCCTCACTGAAGGTGTTGAACCCATCGACATCGATGGCGTGCGAGTCCCGGTTTTCAACGCCAACAAGACGGTGGCCGACTGCTTCAAGTACCGCAACAAGATCGGCATGGACGTGGCGTTGGAGGCGCTGCGCGATGGCTGGGCGCAGCGCAAGCTGACCATCGATGCGCTGTGGCACCACGCCGCGGTCAACCGCGTGGCCAACGTGATGCGGCCCTACCTGGAAAGCGTGACGGTGTGATGTTTCATCGCCACACGTACCCTGCTCAGATGCACACACTTGAACTGACCGGACAGCTCATGTAGCCCAGACCGTTTGGCCTGGTGGTATTTTTGGTGGTATCTCGAAACTTAGACCACACAAAATTGAGGTTTCATGCGGCCTGCAGAGCATGATGTGAACGACGCCCTCTCCGCCAGCGAAACAGCAAACACGGGCCTCACGGCCCGTTTTTCATGGTCGACCGCCCGAGCGCTGCCCTGGGTTTTGACCTGCGCCGGGGTCTCCTCGTTTTCAGTGCAATAAGTGACGGTACGAAAAGCTAGCACTGGCGCGGAGGTGGTGTTGGTAGATCGTTGATTTCATTGACTTTCCTGTTCACTTTCAAATCTGCGATTCGTGGCG
>NZ_JADKYZ010000017.1 GCF_015354245.1 Diaphorobacter caeni | reverse complement strand
GAGGCCACCATACCCGTTTACAAAGCGAACAGGAAAGTCAATGAAATCAACGGTCTACCCAGACCACCCCCGCGCCAGTGCTAGCTTTGCGTACCGTCACTTATTGCACTGAAAACGAGGAGACCCCCTTTATCGTCAAAAAGCAGAAACTGGCGAATCTATCAGTGGCTGCTTGGCTGTACTTCTATGTCGGTCGGTCTTGTCCACCTGGCAGTGGTCGCTTTGACTCGATCGCTCGGTCCCCTTGAAGGAGCTCGGGCGCTGGGTATCGTCTACTTTCTGATGGCATTGCTGGTGTTGGCAGTGACCTTCCATCACGCCAAAAATGGCTTCGTCAGCACGAGGATGGGCCGCGTCTATGTGGGCCTCATCGCTGCATCTTTCACCTATGGTGAACCGCCCCGGCTTTTGAGGAGGCTCTTTTCTCTGAGAGGATTGAGCTATGAAGAAGTCGAACAAGTTCTCGCCCGAAGTCCGTGAGCGGGCTGTGAGGATGGTGCAGGAGCACCGGGGGGAGTACCCATCGCTGTGGGCAGCCATTGAATCTATCGCCCCCAAGATTGGCTGCGTGCCGCAGACGCTGCATGAATGGGTAAAGCGTGTCGAAGTCGATAAGGGTGTGCGCGAAGGCGTCACTACCAGCGAGGCACAGCGTGTGAAGGACCTGGAGCGCGAGGTCAAGGAACTGCGCCGGGCCAACGAGATTCTGAAGCTGGCCAGCGCGTTTTTCGCCCAGGCGGAGCTCGACCGCCGACTCAAGTCCTGAGGGACTTCATCGACAAGCACCGCAACACTTTCGGGGTCGAGCCGGTCTGCAAGGTATTGCAGATCGCCCCGTCGGGGTATCGAAGACACGCGGCGCTGCTGCGCGAGCCGCACAAACGCTGCGCCAGAGCGCGCCGCGATGATGTCCTCGTGCCGGAGATACAGCGCGTCTGGCAGGCCAACATGCAGGTCTACGGCGCCGACAAGGTCTGGCGGCAGTTGGCACGCGAGGGCACGGTCGTGGCGAGATGTACGGTCGAGCGCCTGATGCGCCGCATGGGACTGCGTGGCGTAATGCGCGGCAAGGTCGTGCGCACCACTATCAGTGACGCCAAGGCTGCTTGCCCGCTGGACCTCGTCAACCGGCAGTTTCGTGCCGAGCGCCCGAATCAACTATGGGTCTCGGACTTCACATACGTGTCGACCTGGCAGGGATGGCTCTATGTGGCCTTCGTCATCGACGTGTTTGCTCGTCGCATCGTGGGCTGGCGTGTGAGCAGTTCGATGCGAACGGACTTCGTGCTCGATGCACTGGAGCAGGCCCTGTATGCCCGGCAGCCTGAACGCGATGGGAGTCTGGTATGTCACTCGGATCGCGGCTCTCAGTACGTGAGCATTCGGTACACCGAGCGGCTGGCAGAAGCGGGTATTGAGCCGTCTGTGGGCAGCAAGGGCGACTCCTATGACAACGCCCTGGCCGAGACGATCAATGGCCTGTACAAGGCTGAGCTGATTCACCGCCGGGCACCGTGGAAAACCAAGGAGTCCGTTGAATTGGCGACGCTTGAATGGGTGGCCTGGTTCAACCACCACCGTCTGCTGGAGCCCATCGGGTACATCCCGCCTGCAGAAGCTGAGGCAAACTACTGGCGGCAACTCGCCTGTCAGGCCACCACGATGGCGGCCTGACTTAAACCAAACAGCCTCCACGAATCCCGGGGCGGTTCATGGTGGTATCTGGTACTACCTTCACTGACTTTTCAACCAAAGGGAGTAAACATGCAAAGCAATTCATCCAGCCTGCCTTCCGCTCAGACAAATGAAGTGTTCAGGGGACTTGGTTCTAGTCCTGATTCAACGATCGCATGGTTCAAAGTCCAAGGGCAATTAGTCCGAAACGCAGCATCAGAAATAGCTGTGCATGCGTTTGGGTTTTATGCCGCTGAACGGTCAAAGACGGAAGCTGATCGCCATCTAAGTACTGTTGAACGATTGGCGTTAGCAGAGAAGTACACGCGTATTGCTCTGCTTGAGCATGACTTGGCGAAGCGTGTTGTAGAGGCAAGAAATCTTCAAGGCGACACCTATGTCACTCAAGAGATGCGGATCATGGAAATGGCGCTTTCAGAGGCGCTTGGCCTGTATGCGACTCTAAAGGCGGCGTGCGAAAACGCAAATAAGTTCCCCCTCTAGTTCCCTTGCCGCATGACGTCCTTGAACAACCAGTCATTCTCCGACGACGATGCTGACTTCATTCGGTCAGCTTCGCTCGTGCATGCCGCATCTTTGGCCCACACGGCGGTTTCGCCTGTTGAGGATCCATCGGATGATGCCCGTTTGCTGAGAATTTGGCTTGGATCCTACGCTCAGCGTTCGCCGCACACACGGCGGCAGGCCGTGCGCGAATCGCGTCGACTGCTCGCCTTCCTCAATCACACCAAAGGGCTCAGTCGTCGGCAGTTGGCCGACTGCAGCCTGGACGACGCCAATCGCTTCGTCGCCTACCTTCGATCGCCCTTCCCTCTCGACCAGCATGTCTTGGATCTCATGCAGCTCAAAGAGCAGCCGATCGATGGACCGCTCGCGTGGTCAAGCGTTCGGCTGGCGGTGAGGGTATTGCATCGAATGTTCGAGGCTATGCGCAACGTGCTGGTGCAGGGTAATCCGATCATCAAAATCAACCCGCTGCGCCTTGTGAATCTGCCAAGCAAGAAGTCGTCACCGAATTACGAAGGAAAGGCGCTGACTGCTGCTGAAATGGATGAAGTACTCGCTGCGATCGAGGTGATGCCGCGTGACACCAAGCGCGAGCTTGCTCGGTACCACCGAATACGGTGGGTCATCGCAGTGCTTTACCGATCGTGGATCCGGCGTAGTGCATTTGCCGCACTGAGCATGCGTGATTTCGAGCGAATGTCGGGGCACTGGCGCGTGAAAATTCGCACAAAAGGCGGTGGTGATGAGTACATCGTTGTCACTGACCATCTGATCAACGAGCTGATCACTTACCGGCGATCGCTTGGCATGACGGATCTTCCCGCTGCAGACGACCGTAGGCCGGTTTTTCAGGCGCTTGGCGGCAGTGTCAAGCCCATGACAGACCAGACCGTCTACAACGTTGTGACAGAGTTCGCAGAGCTGGTTGCTGATGGTGTTGAGGATCCTGTCATGAGCGCCAGGATCCGTGCAGCCACACCCCACACCTTTCGCCACACAGCGATCACGCACGCCCTTGAGGCCGGAATTGATCCTCGGTACGTGCAAGCTCAAGCAACGCATTCAAGCCTGACTGTGACGGCAAACTACGACCACAAGGACAAGGCGAAAATGGCGGGTATCCTGAGTAAGGTTTTCTAGCCAACAACAATCAATGCATCCATCGACACAATCCATCATTACATTGCTTCGCCGCCTGAAGGGGCGAGATATTGGAGCTATGCAGCCCGCAACAGCGGATGCTTTTCGAGCTGCTGCTGCCGATGAGTTCACAGGTGCAACAGCAGGGTTTCACGAAGTGCTCTTGGGTGACTTGCATGAAGGCGATCGCTGGATGTGGGGTGTAGATCGGCTTTGGGAACAAGGCGGTTTTCCCAACAACATTGCGGAAATGCTTCTTGCGGATACCACGGAAATCGATGCGTCAACAGGTAGGCCGCAGATCATCCAACGTGCAATTGCAAGATGGCCTTCATTCCGGATGTCGCTCGCTATTTTTGGTGAATTCCACTATCCAGGCGGCGGTGGCTTTCAAGCTGAACCTTCCCTGCAACTATCTCTGACTGTCCATGGTGGGAATGAGCTGTATTGCATCCAGCGGTACCTAGAGGTGACCAGTGCTGATTTTCCGCAGTCAGGCGATGGACTGACTGTAGAGATTTGGCCTCTTGAAAACTGCTGTAGTGAAGCCATCAATCCAGAGAACCCTTTGGATGCTTTCACTGCGATTGCTGATGCAGCGATACAAGCCTCAATTGACGAGCATGGATCGAAGGACTTGGTGGAGAGTGTCGAGATTCAATTTCATTTTGATGGATCCGTTGATCCTCTGAAGTTCGAATCCGCAAGCGAGTATTTGGGCCACATGTTCACGACTGTCTCACGGGCACTCGCGAATGCAAAATTTGGATCGCCGATAAACTGATTGGTCAGCCACTCACGCCCCCGCTGCCTTCTGCAGCGTCCAAAACATCGTGTCGTAGGCCACGTACTCAGCAGCGCTCAGAGCTTCTTCACCGGAGATGATCTCGAACCCACGACGTGAGAGTGGCACGCTCTCCAGCAACCGGCCAGCGTCATCGTAGTGATCGAGCGTGAATTCCGCCTCGGTCTTGGATACGCAAAACATCTTTGCGCTTTCCAAGACCGCCAGCGTTTCATAGTCGCTGTCCCACTTGGCACCGACGCCGGTTTTCAGAGCTCGCGAGCCCTGAAGAAAGTGCATTTCAAGATAGGACATGTCCTGCATGATCAACGCTTGCCGTACTTCTCTTCCCAGAGCTCGTTTGCTTCTTGGAGGATTGCTGCTTCAATGACGTTCTTGCAGTACCTAGCTTTGACGTAGCTTTTCTTTGCCACAAGAAAGTTGAGTGCTTCTTTTGCGGCATCAGACAAGAGCAGGTTGAACGCCTTGCCCGCGTTCTCCGCATCAAGCTCTGCCCATGGTGGCTGCTTGGGCGTATAGCCTTCAATGATCGCACCGCCTGGCAAAACAACGGCGCTTCGCTGATCCGCCTCGTTCGCTTCATTGACAAATGACTCGAAGTCTTGAACGGGTGGCTTCGCGGCCATGTTGCGCATGGCCTGATCGACCGGCGTTGATTTGATGACGGATTGCGTTGTGGCAGCGACTGGCGCTGCAGGCGCAGGAGTTGGAATTGGCGCTGCTGCAGGCGCTGTTTGTTTGGCTGCACCAGCGGGCCGGAATGGCCCAGCGTTCTTTTTAACCATACAAGTACCCGTAAATGTTCAGCATGTCAGTAACGCCGGGATCCGTGCGTTTTGTCTCATCTGCTGTTCCGCCAATTTCTTCTGAGCTCCAGCCTTTGTCAGTAGCTCGGTAGTGAATCCGGCGTTCAGGAAAATGGACGTTCGCGATTGGAATGGAGGTCTTCTCCGCGATTTCATCGTAGGCACGCTGCAGCTCTTCGCGCCGTGGATTCGTTTGCGGGCGCAGGATGATCGACACGTTAGCGTCCGGATTGAACTCCTGCATGCGCAGATAGGTTTCATGCAGGTCTGCAATGTGCTCAAGATCAAAGAGCGACAAGCTCATTGGAATCAACACATCATCAGCCATGCCCCACGAGCGGCGCAGATCTGCCGAGTCGCGACCAGCGGTGTCGATGAAGATGTCGCTGTAAGTAGCCCTGAAGCCCTTGACGGTCGTTGCAACGAGCTCGTTGAACGCTTGAATACACTGCACCGTTCCTTCAAGTTCAGGGTGCCGGTTGCGGCGCTCAGCCCACTTGCTCGCAGTTCCCTGCTTGTCGGTATCGATGATGATGACGTTGCCACCACGCGCTTGACGCATGGCGGCCATGTTCACTAGCAGCGTTGTTTTGCCAACGCCGCCCTTCGGATTTGCCACTACAAATACGCGGCAGTTTTTGCTCTTTGCCTTGCTCACTTCAGTCCCTTTCTGATGCAAGAATGCTCGACGTCATTTGACGTCAAATAGCGTGAATCGACGTTTTTGCACGTTGCGTGACGTGTGCTAGCGTCACATAACGTCAATTCACGTTTCGCGCACTGGGCGCGAATTCCGCTATGTTAACGCGCAACAAGACGGACGGTGTGTGATTTCGTGAAAAACGTCGGTCAACGTTGCGTAGCGCCAACTGACGTCTATCGACGTTCGCTGATACCTATCGGCGTCATTGGACGTGCATCAGCGTTAGTTGACGTTACTTGACGTCAATCGACGTCATTCCGTTTCCTCGTTATCGTGCAGATCGAGCTCCAAGTTTTTGGAGTTGGGTTGCTCTTCCTCGACCGGCAGATCGGCACCACTCTCGCGGAGATCCAGAAGCAGGTCTTCGATCTTGGCCTGCAGTTGAGGCGATATCGACTTGAACTCTGGATCCTTGGTGATCTCGCCAAGCGTGTCATAGAGTTTCGGCGCAGCTTTGTGCAGTACCTTGCGGCGCTGTTGAGCTGGAGCTGCTTGGACATTCTTGGCTGTGGCCTTCGATGCGCCCTTCGCTTTGGCTTCTTCAAGGGCGTTCTTCAGCACGTCCAGCGCCTTGACACCGTGCTTGCGCAGTGTGTCGATCGCGAGCGTTGCGGAGATCTGGTCTTGCTGCACCATGGCGCGGATGTCGCGGTGGGCCGCAATGAGCATCAGCAGGCCTTCCACGTACACCAAGGAGCGCCCCATCACTTTCGCGATGTCCTCGGGCGTGCGTCCGAAGGTGATCAATCGCTTGTAGGTGACGGCAGTCTCGTACATCGTCAGTGGCTGGCCGCTGTTGGAGAGCGACAGAGCGATCGTCAGATCCTCCATGCTCGTGCCTTGCTCCACGTAGATGAGCGGGATGGATTCGATTTGAGCGCCCTCAGATCGAGCGATCTTCACAGCACGCAAACGCGTGTGCCCGTTCGTCACGAATGGCGAGCTGGATCCATCCTCATTGCGCACGGCCACCACAGACAGTGGAAAGTCGCGCTTGAACCCGTGGATCTTCATCTGGTCTGCGAGCCAGCGGATATAGGCCAAGTGAGTGGGTGTGTCCGTGCGTGGATTGAAGTGCTCGAAGACCTTGATGTCATCAGGATGTGCGAACCACAGATCCTGCGATTTGGCACCCAGTTCCTTCATCGCAGTGCGCGATGAGCCAGGAACGAATGGGATATCACCATCGAAGTCAGCCGGATCGACAAAAACATTCTGATCGGGCTTTGCTTTTTTGCTCATATCGTCCTCTTTTCAAGTTGGGCCGCTGCCACGGCTGTTGGTCAATCGACCATGTTGAAGTGACTCTGGGCTGTTTCGGAGAATGAAACTTCATGCCCACTCGACGCAGTTTCATTGCCCACCGAATCAGATTTATCGTGAGCTGCTTGCGTAGCTGAATCATCAATGGCTGCGGGAACTGTTTGTGCAGGCTCAGGAGCTTGTTGCACGCCACGAGATTCTGAAACTGTAGCGGAGCCGGGTTGATTAGTGCTCACTGACACTGATCGTTTTTCATAACTGGCTTTGGCTTGCGGTGCATGCCGTTGTCGTGGCGCGGATTTGCTGGATCCTGCCAACTCAGATGCCGCGTGATCGCGCAGCACCTGCACATAGGTTTGATTGGCCGAACGGTATGGGAGGGAGTCGTGGAACTGCATCAATTGCTCGTTCTCGGGATCATTGGGATCCACGAGTAAAACGATGCGTACCTTCGTCCCCGGTTCGCGTTCGGCCTTGGCGCGTACCCACTTGGACATTTCAAGCCGCCTTCACTGTCTGGTTTTGCTTGTGAAGCTGGAAACCTGCTCCAAAGCGGCTAAAGCCTTCAGCGACTGCAAATCGACTGTCGTCACACAATTTCGCATGAGGCCAGTGACTGCGGATGTGTTCGAAAATCAATGGAGCACCGCCACCAGCGAGCAAAATGCCATCCAAAGACCGCGCATGTTCACCCATCAGAGCATTTGCTTTCACGCGAATGTCTTCAGCGAGCGCAGGAATGGATTGATCGATTTCATCGCCGATGTCTTCCACTTGCCCGAAGTGTTTGATTTGACGATTCACGAAAGCGCGAGAAGCTTCTTCAAGTCCAATTGAGATTCCCCGTTTCGCGAGAAGCTTTTGCAGGTTTTCTGCAACCACTGTCATGCCATTTGAAGAGCCAAAGCAGCGTTCAACAATTCGGCCATTCAACACGACACAGAAATCAGTCGTGTATTGACCAATTTCGATAATGCCCCACGAATTACCACGGCGTTGCAATTCATCAGATTCTAGACCATTTGATTGAAACTGCATCAATTGAAATGGTCCGAGAGGCTGCGGCAAAACAATGATCTGGCCCTCGGGATAAATCTTGCTCAGATCATCTTTCAGAGCTCCACGCTGATTGCTGTAGTGCTTACCCGGCAGACCAACGACCACAATTGCATTTTCGGTGCGCTCGACGCCGCGATTTTTCAAACGCTTGATTGCGCCGAGAAAAAGAGCTCGGTGTTCGTCGGTAAAAACCCAGTCATCACGCATGCCTGAATCCAGATCGACGCGAGATTGAATGGCTGCTGTTTCGCCAAAAAAGTAGCTTTTACCGTTGACCACTACGGTATCAAGAGCGGCTTTACTGCGTTCTGAATCCGTCGATATTTCGATTGCCGGAGCAACGATGGATGGGAACATGACCTGAATAGCCGAATTGCCGTTCTTTGAACGGGTAACGGCTTTGACAGTGCTGCGCCCGATGTCCAGGCCAATCACGGTTCGCAATGAGTATGGGCTTTAATTCATGGTTTCCCTGCTGTGGTGTGTTGACTATGTGCTTTGTACAAAGGACATATGCAAATGAACTATGTGCAATGAACAATGTGCATTGTACATATACGATCACGCAACACAAGAGGAAATCCGCAAATAGAGGATTTTGCGCGATGCATTCACGCAACAACTCTATTTACCGCTAGGGCATACATGTTGGATGGCCATCTCTGAAACTGAGAGACGGAATCTGAGGCTCCCCCAAAATTCACTTTTGCTAAAAACTTCGGTGATGAGCTCGCATGTTAAGATGCCCTTCGGGCGAAACATAATAAGGCATCAAACTATGACGAAAGCAGCACCCGAAGCTGCAAACGACGGTGATCTCACATGGCCCGATAAATCAGGCTCAATGCGGTACCGCCCTACCCGCCAACAGGTAGAACAAGACCGCCTGATTCTCTCCACGCGTGCCATCTACCAGACCCTGTACGAGCTGGATTTGCTGATTGAGAAGTACGCCTACGCACTTGAGATCCTGCAGCCGTCCATCGACGGAAAAATCGCTGTGCGCTACCTGCAGCATCGCGGAATTACCTCGGATTCGCGCCACCCGACCTTCATCCAGTGGAAGCAAACCAAAAACGGCAAGCTGCTGTACGAGCGGATTCAGTCCAACGAAGTCATCCTTCGCATCCCCAGGAGCACGGTGTTCAATCTCATCCGTGACAGCCTGAAAGATCTGCTGCAAACGCAACGTGGCCTTATCGAGAAGCGCCAAGGCACACTGGACCTGATCGCCAATTTCCGCAGGACGGTGGGAATCCAAACGGCGTTGCACAACAAGAACATCGAATCGCACAACGCTGTGATCGATGAAAAGTTGAAGTCCATACTTCGCGAGCGAAACGCGAACCTTGATGAGTACGTCCAGACCCTCCGAGAAGTCGAAGAGATCATCGACAAGAACGCGCACATTGAACCGGAGAAAAGGCCTCGCGCCGACCTGTATGGAAACATCAATGCCACATCCAAAAAGGCGTAAGCCGACGTGGATTAACGTCAATCGACGTTGGTCAGCGTTCTCTGCCCAAAACGTGAGTTGACGTCACTGAACGTCATTCGAAGTTGCCCGACGCTCCCTAACGCGAAACGGAGTCACGGCACGCTGAGCGACGTGAATCAATATGCAGTAGCGTTGCCCAACGCCAAAATGCGTCAGTGCAAGGTGTTGGGCGTCATTGCACGCCGCTCAACGTTGCCCGGTGTGAATTGACGTCATTCAACGTCATTCAACATGTCCCAGCCACAAACCACCGGCCACACTGCACCCGCCACGGTGCGTTGGCCCCGCGAGTGCGCCCCAGCTCCCCTGTCCCACGCCATGCGCTGCCACCACAGCCGCGCAATCGATGACCTAGTGCACATGACCGCCTTAACCGAGGCATTCTCAAGGAGTACAAATCATGACAAAAGGGGGTATCGAAACCTATACACAAAGAGGTTCACGATGGTAAGATATCGCGAACTAATTATGTTGGGATCTTCGCTGGCAACGTTGAGGTCTTATCCGGAGCATGTTCGCTATTCATTTGGGACGATCGCAAGATATGTCTGTGAGAGTGAACGGACACAGCTTTATGAAGCAATTCAAGAAGCGATTCCGATGCAGCAAGAGATGAAGTTTGTAAAGAATTGGCCTCCAGTGAAATTTTCTGAAAAGAATTTTCCGCTGGATACTGTTCTTGCAATACATCAGTTATCTGTGGATGACCCTGAACATTTCTATCGTTTTTTATTGGCTCCCTACGCGAGAAATCCAGAGTCGAAAGCACCTGAGTTTGTCTTGATGCACACATACATCAAGAAATCCAACAAGATGCCGACGACAGAGCTGGATACTCTCAAAAGGAACATCAAAACTTATTTGAAGAGGTGACTATGCTCCAAGACAAGTTCCAACCTGCGACACCGTGGGATGAATTCGGTCCTGAACATGATCAAGTAATTGCCGACATGAAGAAAAGCCATGCTGCAAAGCATGCGCTGGATCCCAAAGCTGCGCTGATGAGTAAAATCGTCGGTGAGCTCGGGAGTCGAAATCTGAATCAGACACAAATCGGGCAATTGCTCGGTGTGACGCGTACACGCGCCAATAATCTGATGACGGGTAAGCTATCCATGTTCTCACTGGATGCACTGGTTGTCTTCGCTCAACGCCTCAATTGGCGTGTGACATTGACAACGGAGACAAGCACGCAAGATCAGCATGAAGCCGAACTTGCCACCGCTTGAACCAAATCTCTCAGCAAACACTTCGGTGTTTCTGGGAGATTTTTTTATGGGCAAACGTGAATGAAAAAGCAGTATGAGTTGGACGGCCACAAGTATCTGGCGGCTGACTGTGTAGACGGAATATTGATTGATCCAGTGCTGCCGGTGGATTTTGATTCGACGCCAAACGATGATCGTTCGCCCGAGGATTTGATGCGCTGGGAGTTGCGCCCGTTTATCAAGACGTCCGGCGATGGTGAAGAGAGAAGGTACGTGATTCGGTGCCTTGATTTCGGTGCGTGGGATCGCTCAACCAACTGGGGATATGTTGCATCACTGGATGAGGCCGTCGAGCTGGTGAGGAACACGCAGATCCGCGACTATCGTTTGCCGCCGCCAGGAATGGAGATGATCCAGCTCGGCGGACAGCCGGTCTATGTGATGAAGAAGAACTAACGTCAATCGACGTCATTGAACGTCATTCGAGAGAAGGCCATGAATCCGAGGTTGTTGGCTGTGGTGAGTGTGGAGAAGGTTCAACGGGTCCGCTGCCAAAAGGACGGCTGTGGGCATGGTGTATACGCAGCCATCCATGTCGTTGAGCACGATGGCCGGGTGAAGGTGTTGGGATCGACGTGCTTTGCTGAGATCTACGGCGGCGAGCACGCGCTTGGCCGTCCGCAGTACATGGGGGGTGGCCGGAAGATCAGCGCAGAGGATGCGGCGCTACTGGACAGCAATACGGCTGCATTGCTCGCCAAATGGGAGTTGGCCAAGATCGAAACTGAGGCACGGAATAGGGAGAGGCTGCGCAGCATGAATGCCATGCAGGCGTCCAGACTTGAACCGGCAGCGCCCCGCCCTACCCCACAGTCGATGTATGCCTTCCCCGCCCCAGAAGTCACGCGCCGAGTGGCCTCGTCGCCCTGGCCGTGGCAACACCCAAGGAACTACTCGATCGCGTTGTTGCGTTCTCCACACGGACAGGCTTGGTTTCGAGTCCAGCATCAGGACCAGTCGCAGAAGCTCGCGCCGTGGCCGCTGTTCGACGGCTGGGAGAGCGCCCTGCCCGCCCACGTAGGCACGGCGGATCTTGCGTTGGGAGCATTCGGAGTTCCAGACATTGGCCGTGCGATCAAGGAACTGGCCGCACTGGGTTTTACTTCGCCCCAAGTGGGCGTTTGGAATGACTTTCGAAGGGCGTTTTGACGTGAACAGGAGTGCGCTGACGTTCGGAGGTGTTGATGAACGTCGTAGGGCGTCGTTTGACGTGAATTGACGTCAAAAAACGTTAAGGCCTCACTGAGGCGCAACAGATGACAAAGGGCACATGACCAATGAGCGCTTCCAGGAACTGACCGGCTGGCAACTTCCCGAGACTGTTGCCGCGTAGAAGCATCAAGCTTCCACCCCAAAACCCGCACATGCTTCGGTATGTCGCGGGTTTTTTCATGCCTGACGTGGCCTGACGCTCTGTGACGTTAAAGAACGTTGAATGACGTCAGTTAACGTCAATGGCTTCGACGAACATCCAAACATTTCCCAGCCACAAACTACCGGCCCCACGCACCGGCCACACAGCACACGCCACGGTGCGCAGGCCACGCTGCAGTTGCCCCACTCCCCTGCCCCACGCCCCTGCCCCACTCATCGGCCCCACACATCGGCCACATGTCGCAGGCTGCTGGCACCGCTGCCCTGCCGGTGCGGATCCTGCATGCACGCCGCGAGACGTGATCTGAAGTTTCCCGGCGTGTATTGACGTGCAGTCACGCTGCATGACGTGTGTCTACGTCGAAAGATACCCTATGACGCTAAGTGACGTTAATCAACGTCGAATAACGTCAATGAACGTGATGCGATGACGGATATCACCCAGCGCAACAGATGACCCCTTGCACATCAACCGCCTCGATTGAGGCATCTTTAAAAGGGAAACGCATCATGACAACCGTCAGCGCAGAACAATTGCTGCAAAACTGCAGCCTCGTGACTTTCCAGACTCGCACTTTCTCCGCCGTCCGAGACACAGGCCTCGGCAGCAGTGAAAGCGAAGGTCGTATGGAAAAGGTGCTGCAACGCTGTGTGGATGCTGCGACACTGCGACCATTCAATCGCATCAAGATTGACTGCAGCCGTGTATGCCGCAACTACGGAACCCGCATCGACTCTCTGGGCGCTTGGGCCATCTCGCCCGAGAAAGTCGCAGAAGTCAGTGCCATCTTGGAAAAGAATCGCGAAGACTGGTATGCCTACACGACCGAGCTGGCTGACAAGATCGGCAACGTCGTGAGGGAATTTGCCGACAGGAATCCAAGCAATCGTCAGGCCATCTATGACCTGGCACCCACAAGTGAAAGCATCCTTCGTTCAACGAAGTTCTTGTTCGCTGTGTATCGCTTGAATGCCGATGATCTTGAGCAGACCACCTCTATCGAAGATGAAATCACGGACATGCCTATGCAGGTACTTCGTGAAATCAAGGCAACCTTGATGGATGCCGGTATGGATGGTGCTGCTGAAAAGTACACCAAACGTGGCCTGCAGGTCTTGGCTCGTATTGCTGACAAGGCGAGCTCGTTTGCGTTTCTGTCTCCGAAGATTCAGAACGTGCACGAGGTTATCTCCGATGTTTGCAAAACACTGGACCAGTCGCCATCGATCGGTCCATCGCAAGTGCTGCTGCTGAATGCTCTCTGTGAGCAGTTGATGAATCCCTTTGCTCTCTATAGCAAAGGCTTTCAGCTCCCGAGCCCAGATCCTCAGGCACAACCTGTGGTCAAAGCTCCTGCAGCTCCGGCACCGAAGCAATCGCCTGTCGCCTCTATGGCCGATCAGTTGATTGCGTTCTAACCAAAAACCCAGCTCACATCCTCGGATGCGACTGGGTTTTTTCATGCTTGCATGAAACGTGCATCGACGTGCATTAACTCTAAAGAACGTCATTTGACGTTACATGACGTCATTCAGTGTCGAAGAACGTTCGGGTGACCTCCTGTGACGCAACAGATACCACCTTGCACATGTTGTCCCGAAGCCAATCCCGGCACGGGTTTTTAACTTTCAAGGAGTATTCGAAATGAATCAACAGTCAAAGGAGCAGGGCGCTAACACAGGGTTCAATGTGGTTCGCATTCCTGAAGCTGAGTTTCTGGAGTTGATGGCGTCACATCAACTTCAAGCTGAGCCATTTCAGGTACGAGACGGCATCCATTCGGTCCACTTCAGTCGTGATGAGCCCGATGGCTTCAGCTTCGGCTGCATCGTGACTCGCTTGCCGGATGGGTTGTACAGGGTGAACTGTGCTCACTTCAAGAGTCAGATCATTGTGTCGTCGACTCAAACAACAGACAGCGATCTGAAGAACATCGTTGATGAGGTCGTCAAAGACTTTGAGCAGTACGTTCTTGGGATGCGTCATCTCAAGTCTATTGCCGATGGCATCAACGCACAGGCTCAAGCGGTTCGCTGCAAGGCGTTAGCCGATCTTCAGCATGCACGAAGTCTTGATCACAAGAATCCGTACTCGATCACTCATCGACACAACTACGGCCAAACGACGTACATCCTTTGGTCCGTTGATGAACCCACTGAAGAAGAAGCCATCAAGCTTCTGCACTCCGAGTATGAACCCGATAAGGATGAATCACTCACGATCGAAATGCTGACGCTCGAAGAGCTGCTTGGCGTTCCCGCAAACTGAGCTTCCCAGCTCAATCAAAGCCCATGCTTCAACTTCGGTTGAGCTGGGCTTTTTTCATGAGCGATCGCATCACAACGAGCGGATGGCCTCAACGTCAATACACGTCACATGAGCTCATCTGACGTTCAATGACGTCCATTTACACGAGCCGGTATCGATTGACGTCAATCAACGTCATATAACGTCAAAGAACGTTTTCCACTCAGACGGCGCAACAGATGACATAGCGCACATGCACGCCTACCCGCCAATTTCGGCGAGGGCAAATTCAAGGAGAAACCCAAATGTCATCAGTGACCACCATCTCTATCGAAGAGTTCGAAGCCACGTTCAAGCCTGAAGCCAATCACTTGGTTGAAAGCGACAAAGCATCATTCTGCGGCTGGATGTATGAAACCTACGGTGTTGAGGATGAGTACATTCGCAAGGTTCTCAACGAAACTCCAGCACGGATTTGGACGATTGAAGAAGAGGACGGCGGATTTGTGGTCTTCCGAAATCACTACTCGGAAGACGCAATCGGGTACATCGTGACCGAAGTGAGTGTGAGATCCGGCCAAGAGTTTGTTGTGCGTGATGAAGCACACGATGAACTCGTTCGGCAAGCAAAGGAGTAATCAATGCCAATCGACTTCAACAAATTGAACGACCCTGTGTTCCGCGAGCAAGTTCGGAGAGAACGCGAAGAGGCCGAAGAGAAGCAAGCGAAGAAAGACGCGGAGTTACAAGGACACCTCAACAAGTGCCTTGATGCCTACGAAAGGCTTCCTGAGCGTGAACGTAGCTTCATTCTGTCGTGTAGAACCTGCATCTCAACGCACAGGCAGCTCTCAGAAGCTCAAGAAAAATGGTTACGTGACATCTCAGCTCGTTTAGGCGGCTGAGTCGTCATCGCGCAAGCCTGACCATCCGGCCAGACCACCCCCAAAACCCAGTTTCATCCTCGGATGCGACTGGGTTTTTTCATGGCCGGTCGCTGGTAGAGCAGGGCGCAACCGATGACTTTCTTGCACATGACCGCCTACCCGCCAATTCCGGTGAGGGCACATTCAAGGAGTGATCAAAATGGAAATTCAACAACGGAACGTACAAGGAAAGGTGGAGAACTACAAGTCAACGGAACACCGCATCGCGCAGGAGAATCCGGGCTTCACTCGTGATGATGTTCAGGCTGTTGCAGGTCTCCGAAACTCATTGCTTCAGCAAGGAAACGTGGGATCTTCATTGAGCGTCGGGACGAAGATTTTTGAGGTCACGGCATTCGGGTACGACGGTTCTTTGGACGAAACTGACGATAGAGTGTTTTGGTTGAAGGCTCAGAATCTGCAAGAGGTGCGTGCAGCACTGGCAGGAACCAAGGCTAACGTTCACGGCATGATTGAAGACGAGGTAGAGATCGATTTTGTTCTGCCTGGTCAAGCAGAACTTTTTGCCGAGAAACTGAAGGAGTTTGAAGGGCGTTTTCTGGCGCACCAAGGAAACGTGGAAAGTGCAACGATGACTCCATCGCTGCAGGGCACTGAAACCGAGCTGAAGGCATCGTTGCTGGCGTTGACGCAATACATCGAGCGTGATCTGGAAAACAACTCACCAGAGTGGAAGCCAGAGGACATTCCAGAGTATGCCAATGCCAAAGCCTTGCTTGAGCAGTTGAACGGAAACGTGGAAGCTGCAACGTTGGAAACTCCCCTCGACCTTTCCAAGCTCGATGAGCATGTGTTGATCGCTGAACTTCAGCGCCGTGGAATGTCAGTGCAGGCGTGGTCGGCTGATGACTTCGAATTCATCGTCAATGAAGACGAAGATGTGATTGAACTCGATCTGACGGATGAAGCGCTTGAGAAAGTGCAGCAGCAAGCGTTTGAGCAAGCGAGACGTGATCTTGACAACATCGTGACGGCACGCGGCACTGAACATCTTGCGGACTGGTGGGCGATGAACAAAGCACCCTTACTGGAGCAATTCCAGCAGAAGACTGCCGATGACGGTCCAAGTCCAGGCATGTAAAGCCTGACACCCCCAAAACCCAGTTTCAATCTTCGGATTGGCTGGGCTATTTTTTTATTTTGGTGGTCTTGAACCAAATATCCGATCAGTGCCCGGTGTCGATGAATGTATTCACCTCGGCGCTTGTGTCCATGCGTTTAGCGATGCTTGAGTCATCGCTCATCAGCACCATCACTGCGCCGCCGTTGTTGACAACAGCAAGGCAAATAACACGCATTGTCTCCTTCGAGATGGGCGAAGAGATCGCCGTCTTCCATTCGCTATCTGTTAAAAAAATATTCTTGCCTTGGACTTGCATTTGTTCTCCTGTGAAAAGAGAAATTCTGACAGCTTTTGGAATCCAACTTTCCTTCATCTGGCACTGTGCTGAGCAGCGCGGCCTCTTTGTCCGGGGAATTGGCGGTAGTATCTCTGTAATTCAATGTCGTGGAGGAATTGCAAGATGGCAAAACCGCAGGTGGTGGAGGACAAGCAGCTTGAACACATGCTGAAGGCGACGGCGGCATGTAGCCGCGTACCGGAGCGCGACACAGCGCTGCTGCTCACGCTGTACGGCACGGCGCTTGGGATCACCGAGCTTGCCTCAATCACCATCTCAAACTACTTGAACGCTGATGGTTCGGTGAAGCGAGAAAGTGCCGTGCGCGTGGATGTAGCTCACAACGGCGAAGAGCGCCCCCTGTACTGGTCAAACAAGCGCGTGGTGGCTGCGCTTGATGTCTACCTCGAATGGCGGTTGCAGCAGAAGCACGGAGCCACAGTCAAGAAGGGAGCGTATCGTGGCCTAGACCCCGCTGGAGCGATTTTCTTGACCGAAGCAGGGCAACCCTATGCGCTGACCAGAAGATCGCTACCATCGGGCGTGCTGAGCTATTCCTGCAACACGCTTGGTGCATACATCACAAAACTCCACTCAAACGCGGGCATCGAGGGTGGCAGTGCCCAGTCTGCGAGACGGACCTTTGCTGTCAAGCAGCATCGCCAGGGGCGTGACTTGGTGCATATCGCTGCGATCTTGGGCCACAAGAGCGTCAGCACCACCAAACGACTGGTGGAGGGTGATCCGGTTCGGCTTGCTGACATTGTTGCGAGGGCCGTGTGATGGCGGATCAATCCAGTGGGGATGCGTATCTCTACGCTGTTCTGAGCCTGCAGGAAAGCCAAAAAATAAGGTGCCAGAGGGAAGGGTGCGGGCACTCGGCCTACGCGGCGATTTTCGTCGTTCGCAGTGCTGGTCAATTCACTCTGTTAGGGCGTGAATGCTTCAAGTCGCTTTACGGCCATGAGTGGAGCTTGGGCCGACCGAAGTACATGCCCAACTATTCCCCATCAGCCGGTGGCCGACGCCTGACGGAACAGGAGCGAAAGCAGCTTTTGGAGAACACTGAAGCGTTCATTGAACTGCTTAAACACGAATTCAATGAAGAGCAGGAACGTGAGCGGTTGCGGCAGGAGAGTCTTGCCAAACAGCGCGAGGAGCACGCGAAAGTTGCTGAAAACATGAGACACCGCCTCGCGATGATGCAGGCAAAAATCGCAGCCCAAGGCGGGATGCGTAGGCCAGCAGTGCCTCAACTCTGGGCTGACGACCGCGACCCTGGCAGCACCTTCTTTTGCCACGAGCTGCAGGACGGCTCCAAGTGGGTTCTGTACCTGTCCTATCTACAGCAGTACAGGTACAGGCCCTGGCCGAATCTGTTCGAAGGTTGGGATGAAACTTGGCCGAGAAGTGTTGGATACGTTGTTGCCGGTGAGCCCTTTTACCGAGTTCCTGACCTTGCAGGGTTTCTCAGGTATCTGAAGCCTCAGATTGTCAGAAGTAGAGATGCATGGACTGAAAGCGATATCGGTCGCATTTTGGGTCTGTGAATTCAATTTCCGCGAATTCACGCTGAGCCTCATTAGAATGGTGTACATGAACACGAAAAATAACGTAAACAATGAGCGCTTGCGCGAGCTTGTGACAGGCGCTGGCCTGACGCAGCCCGCAGCGCTCGCGCTTTTCAATCGCGGTATCAAGGTCCGTCCTTTGTCTGAATCAGCATGGAAAAGCTATTTCTGCACTCCTGGAACTGCTCGTCATCGCCGGTTTACGGACGAACTTTTGATCCATGCTGAGAAAGTTTTCAGTTCCTTGCGAAAAGATGCTTGACATGGTGTACAAGTACACTAAATAATTCAGCCATCGAATCACTCTTTGAGCTGAAATCATGAATACCACCGCACAGGAATCCCAGCCAGCCATCTTCACGGTCTATGCGTGGCAGAAGCTGGAAGATGACCGCCGTGAGCTGAAGACGCATCTGGTAGCTGCGCACAGCAGCGAGAAGGCTGAGGCGTTCATGCGCAAGCACCAGCCAAGTCTGATCGAAGGTGCTGAGTGCTTCATCACCACGGATTTTGTGCTCGATCATCTTGAAGGCTTTGGTTCCTGCCACTGGTACTCCAACACCATCACGAAGGATGATCCGCTGAGTGAGTATGAGTTCAAGCGCTGGGTACGTGCCCACATCCGACTGAGCGAAGAGGATGCTGAACCGTTGGTTCCAACGATTCGCGCAATGCACTGAAGGGTGGACACCATGACAACATTCAACACTCCCCACAAAAAGTGGCAAATCTGCGATTGCTGTCGTGGAGAGGGCAGGGTGGATCACCCAGCGTTCGCAAATGGCATCACGTCTTCTGAATGGCAGGAAATGGCCCATGACTGGGACAACGAAGGCGAGATGAATGCGCAGCAGCGCTACATGCGCGGCGACTACGACGTGCCATGCGTGGAGTGCGGCGGTCGGGGCAGCGTGAAGGTGCCCGACTGGTCGGCCATGCCGCGTGCGGAGCGCCGCGCCTACGTTGCGTTCCTGCGCGAGCAGCGCGAGGAAACTGAGTTTCGGCGAATCTCTGCTGCTGAGCGCCAAGCTGAGATGCGGATGGGGTGCTGATCAATGACTACACCAACAACGATTCCACGCACCAAGACTGATCGTTTTCTTGCGAGCTTTCAAGCGGTGGCTATCCAGCCAGAGCATCGAAAACATGGCAGCGAGACGCCGTGCTTGAAGGATTGCGTGATCGCCCCTGCGATTGCAACCAAGTTGATTCGCTGGGCTGAGCACGAAGTGGGTCAAGAATCGCTCGTTTGCACGCTGCAGACGAACGCAGGCCGCGTTGTGAAGATGTGGCACTGGATGGAGCCGTTACTTCAAGCCGCTTTCAAAATGCACACCGAAATGTTCGGTGAAAAAGACCTGCCTGAGGCGGCACGCCGTATGCGCGATACGGGTTCTTGCTGGGCCAACTGAAGGAGCATTGGTATGTCTCAAACACCAAAACAACTTGCTGGTGCGCAGCGCCGTAGCCTGAAATCGCTGCAGAAGAAAATCGAAGTCATGTCTGCCGAATGGGCTGATGTGGATGAGTTCAATTTGAATGAGTTGAAGAGACTCGCGGATCAATGCAAAGAGGTTGCTGGCAACCTCGTCGCTGAATAACGATGGAAAGCTACGCAATGAAGCTCAGTGCCCCTCAGGAACTGCTTGTCGCGAAGCTGCGTGCTGGCGCGAAGCTTCGACACCACCTTGACACTGGGCTGTTCCGCTTACAGGACAACTTCACCACCCGATCTGTCCACCCTGCAACGGTGGAGTCTCTCCTGCGATTAGGCGTCATCAGCAAGTCTCTTGATGGCGAGTGTCGTTTGGGTTGAAAGGAAAGACGATGAAATTTACAGATGCGAGAATTCTGGAGACTCACGCAAGGATTGCAAGTGAGATGGCAGAGGACCCATTCTTGGCGGTTTGCAATGACATACTCGGATATACCCCGATGGGTCCCATCCTCCACGACGACTCAGAATTCAGGGCTTTCGAAGCTCGCTACCAGCAGCTGATCACTCCCGCCGTAACCGCCGCAGTGGGAATTCCGCGCGCTTTGAAGGCTGCACGTACCGCGCTGGAAAACGAAGGGATTGCGACGGAGGCGGACAAGGATCGACCACTCGACCAGTGGTTCCGGCTTCAAGACATCGTGAACGTGCTGCAGGGCTTGACGATGCTCACAGAGAAGCCTGACTGGGCTGCATTCAAAAGATAGAGGAAAGAATTCATGCAACGTGCAAAGTCCAAGCCTTTAATCAAAGCTGCGTCTTTCAGATCTGTGCTGGCATTTTTCCTTACCTTACTCATGCTAAGCCTCCTTCGTGCGGTAGGCGTTGTAGAGGCGTTATCTACATTATTTCCTAACACGGAAGGCGGGGGTGACCTATTCGTCCTTGTTTGGTGTTTCGCTTTCTTGGCATTTCGATTGGCTATGGCGTGGTGGCCTGTGTGGAAGTCTGTCAAGGATGAGGCCAAATGAGAAAGCATATATGTAAAGCACTTCGCAAAAGATCAACTCAGTGGGATGCAAAAGAGGCTCTAGCCTCGATAGTCTTTTTGCTTGTCTTTACATCCCCTGCATTGCTGATGGTGACTCTTCTCGATATCACAACTGATTACAAGCACGGATCGCTTGGTAACGCAACGGCATCGATGGCCGTGCAGGCAATTTGGTGTTGCGTTTTATTGAAGGTGATTGCTGGGACTAAATCGAAGAATTGAAGGAATGTAGCTGAGCATGACAGACCGACTGACCATTGCAGAGGGGTTAAAGCAGACCATGCTCGATGAAGGCGCAAAGCGTGCATGGGCAGGTGATCCAGATTTGTTGCTTGCAGCCTATCGAAAATCTGGAGGCCGGCTTGTGCATCCGTTGAACAAGATTGCAGCAGTTCTTGCTGCTGCGCGGGGATCGAAACTCTTTGAGCAGAAGGGCTACATCAAAGCATGCGATAGCGCTGGCAGGCGAGAAATTTTGCATCCCGTTTTTACGCTGAAAACTACGCATGAAAAGTGAAAGGAAAGCAGCATGGCAGCGAAGCAGCTCACAAAAGAAGAATTGGCGTGGCTACAGGCGCTGCAAGCGCATCTGGACAAATGCCCATCTACAAGAATTGGCGCATTCACAACCGGGGATAGATCACTGTTCGTCTATGACAAGGTTGCTCGCAACAAGTGGGCAGAGAGAAATGGTGGATCATTCAAAGTTGAAGATCGATATGCCGAAGTGGAGATTATTGAAAAGGCGGAAGCTCATCGCTTTACGTTGAGATTCCCGTTTCAAGTGGATGGACTTGTAGGCTGAAAAGATAGGAAGACAGGAATGTCATGAGTGCAACGACCTTTAAATGGATGGTGACAGCACCCAATCCGCGTCATCCAGGTACAGGTTATGACGCTGGGCAGCGTGGCTGGAAGCTGCACGCGATAGCACTCAAAAGAGGTGAGAACTACGATGGGTGGAAACGTCGCACCGCGCTCTGTGGAACGTGGCCCCGTCACGGGTGGGGCAGTGACCTCTTCATTGAAGATGAGTGCGTGCGCTGTCAGAACGCAATGACAAAACGCGAGGCTGCTGGGGAAGTGTTCATTGACTTGGCGGATCTATATCGAGCAGAGCGTGAGCAGGTAGAACTGCAGCTTGCCTTACACATTCGTGAGAGTAAGAGGAATGGCAGCGATCTGTCTGATGACGACATTGAAGAGCTGCGGCAAAAATTTAGGGCGGCTCTTGAGCCGACATGAGATCAAGGAAAGCAGACCATGCAAGCTAACGCAGCATTTTGGGAGGTGGCATACAAGGCAGATCGTCGTGGTCATCACCACCGCTGCAGATGCTGCAACCGGGTACTCAAGGATGGAGAGGCTGCGCTGATGGTGCGTGTCGGCTGGAAGAAAACTTTCGCTATCCATCAAGAGTGCGGCAATACGACTCATGGCACTGCGGCCTGGACTTGGCGCGATGCGTTTGCGCATTGGGGCGCGGAGTATCAGCAGGGTAAGTCGTTGCCGATGCAGGCCAGAAATCAGCAACAGGCCGTGGCCTGAAAGGAAAGCAGCTATGCGATGCAAGGTAGG
Organism: Diaphorobacter caeni; assembly: GCF_015354245.1. Lineage (GTDB taxonomy): Bacteria > Pseudomonadota > Gammaproteobacteria > Burkholderiales > Burkholderiaceae_C > Diaphorobacter_A > Diaphorobacter_A caeni. The sequence goes on along the minus strand of NZ_JADKYZ010000017.1, from coordinate 19,895 downwards.
TGATCGGGCTGTGATTGTGCGAGCCGACAACGATCCCGAATGTCTTGGCCGGATCGTGACTGTGCTGGCTTTGCGCATCACGAATTGGGGACTGGCGTGGCAGGTTGATCCGCCACATTTCTGGCGAGCTGAGACGGGGCAAGATATTGAGGTCATGTGGGATGACCATGACCTCCGACCGCTGCGCGATGGCGATGGCCAGGATGAGATGTTGCGGTTGGTCGGGTTGCCATCCGTTTGCACAACGTAATCAAGGAAAGCAGATGCCCGAAGCTCCAAAAAAACCACCAAAGCCGAAGGCGGGCGATATCGTCTATGCATACGAGTGCGCAGCCGATTTTTTGGAGAATGAAGAATGGCCGGAGCCCGATGGTGGTGCGCAAGTCGCGGCATACCGCGAGGTGGCAAAGCGCTTGCGTCGTGCAGCGGCCAAAGTCAGCAAGCAAGCATTGAAGACGAGGTAAAGGAAACCAGAAAAGTGAGCCAGATAATTACAAGGCAAGCTGCACACATCGAAATCAACGGTGAAGTGCTGGTGCTCAAACTGTCGCCGGAAGCCTGGGCGCAGGTGCTGCAGATTGCGGTGAAAGAGGGGGCGGGCCAACTGATTGTGGCACCAGCTCCGAATCAAGCAGTGCTTGATTTGCTGTCCATTCCAACGGTGCAAGGGAAACAGTATGTCTAAGAACAAACCGCGAGGCCGCATTGCGAAGCGCATAGAGTTCTACACACGCAATAGACGCAAGGCGCAGGGGCGCTCTGTACTCAAGCAGCTCCGTGCCGTTCTGCCAGCGGTCACCGAGAAAGGGGTCATTGTTGATGCGATGCCCTTTGGGCGCGATGAATGGGAGAGTCCGAATTTCCATGCTTTCCATTACGGTGACAACATCATGTTGTCGATAAATCATGCTGATATTGAATCTGCTCGCTCTCTTCCGATCAGCGAGCAGAGGCCTCCGTTGCTCAGTAACGAAGGGTGAGCAAGATGCCCGCGAAAAAGCAAGTTTTTGACCCTCCATTGGCTTCGCTGAATCCACTTCACTACAACGAAGAACGGGAGATGATCGGCCATCAGTTGATCCCCATGGATCAACCCTTAGAGGGCGTGTTTTGGTGTGGCGCTTGTGGTGGGCATCCAGACGATCCGATTCATAAACCGGGATATACCCCTTAAAGGAAAGTATGAAAGTAGATATTTACCAAGACCGCAATTTCCAGTTCGTTGTGCCAACTGGGACTAACTTGAAAGCTTTGAAGGGCGATGCTGAGAAGGTGGCTGAAAAGCTTACGCCAGAAATGCTCCGTGCAACAAATGTTGAGATTACTTCGTTCTACAAAGGTGATCTGTTAGGGAGCATTGAGAGTCAGATCGCAACTGCAGGCATGGGCCTCGCAAAGACGTCGATTTCCTTCAGCGAGTCCGTCGTATCTGATCCGACGAAGTTTTAGCGTCAAGTCGAACACTGACTACAGCTTAGAAATCATAGGAAATCAAATGGTTTTCGAGAACATTCAGCAGGAACTGAGCGAGCTGGTCGGGCTGGTGCGCCAGAGCGAGCGATATTGCGCTTCCGTCGCCACGCGCCCTGAGCTGGCTACGTCTGAATCCCATGCACTGGAAGTGCAGCGCGAGCACCGCATTGCCGAGCTGTCGGAGCGGTACGGTATCACGACCTGATCAATGAGAGAGACGCAATGACAGTTCAATCAGCGAAGCGTATTTCGGTGGCGCGGGCCATCTGCACAGCATGCCATGAGAACCCTGACCACATTGGCGACGCTGGCGGAAACGAGTACCGCTGGCAAGACTACCTGGTTGCAGCCGACGCGGCGATTGCAGCGATTGCCGATTCGGAGAGAGACCAACCCGATGACTGAAATGACCTTGGACAAGGCTAAGCGGGTTTACCGCGCCGCTATCGACTCCACGACGACTGATGCAGAGGGTGCCGACTGGTGGATTGAAGTCGCCAGCGAAGTGCGCCGAGTATGTGCAGCTACTTCTGTGAAAGCGGCGGCAGAAGTGATTGAATGGTGGCACCACGACTGGTCAGCTGTTGGCGATTCAGCAAAGGCTGCTGCACAGCGCATCCGCCAGGCAGCGAAAAACCTCTGAGAGGAAAGACATGCAGGACATAGACAAGCAAGTGCAGCATGGCATTGAACATTTGAACAAGCTGCTTGCCCTGCAGTCCGCGCAAGACTGTGTGGAGCGCTCGCCAGTGGACACTTTTGGGCCATCTGACGAGTTTGCTTCAAAAGTGCGGGAAACCGCAATGCTGCTCATGACAGCAAAGCACGCGATCCCTTTGTCTAACAAGCTGGCGGACATTGGCCGCGAGCTTGAAGGCAAGGGCTTGTTGAAAGTCGAGTACGGTGATTCGCTGGCTGATGCTGCGCTTGCGTACTTGCTCAATAAATGATCGGAAACCAGCTATGCACTACGACTTGAAATCGGCGGGCGTTGACCAAGTTCTACGGGCTCTCAGTGCCGGTGGTTCAGTGGAGGAAATACCCACCTCGTTTTACAGCGGTGGGTACACCTACACCCATGTGCTGACGACGAAAAGCGGAACGCAATATCGTGTCAGCAAGCAAGTCATGCGGGCCGTGCCACCGTCCACCAAATGATGCAAAGCAGATGAAGACACACAAAGTGGTAGGGCGCTATAGCGGAGACACGTATTTTTTGGGCACGCTGGATGAGTGCGAATCATACGTTGCTTATGAGATGGCAGATTCCTTCGACATCGTGCCTGTTTGAGAGGAAAGCAGATGAAGAAGCTTCATATTGTCGCCACTAGCATCGGCGTTGGTGCGCGTGTAATTGGCGCGTACACAAACGCTGACGTTGCGGAGTGTGTGAGAAAGGTTGCCTGGGATGATGGGACTGGTGATGGTGCACTCGTTACCTCAGTCACGATTGATGAGATTGATCCTGACTTGCTATCAGCAATGCGTTCACTGGGCATTGAAATGCCGAAGCAGGCCTAAATCACCAAGGAAAGTCATGAGCGAAGCAACAACCGGACGCCCAGCTTGGGCCGCTGCCATCAAGCGTGGCGACATGCTGACAGTTCGCGCTGAATACTTGGGAAGGGGAGGCCAACAAGGCGAGGTTCTCGCAGTTGATGATGAGGGCGCGGGCCTGGACTTCTTCTGTGACAGAGATGGCAATCCCGGTGGTGTGCCATCTCAGGAGTTTTGGCAGTGGAGTGAGATCGACCCTGACATCCTGCCAGTGCATCTCCAGCAAGCCAATTAACCAATCAAGGAATGCACTGACCATGAATCAGAAGTCCACCCCATTCCGCAAAGTCGATACGGAGCTTATGCGAGAACAGTTTGCCGAAATTGAGGCTCGCCAAACAGCGCTTATGCAAGACGGCCAGCGACTGCTGGGGCGCATTCGGAAGTCGTCGAAGTACTACGGTCAAGGCGAAAACGACGCACTATTTCCCATCAGCATTGGGTTTGCAGGGGATTACTGCGTGCATGGTGGCCCAGGTGGGCAGTACCGTTTGAAGGATGTTGACTTGTTTGCAGTGTTCGACGACCAAAGACCGCCGACACAAATTACGTATGAGCCTTCGGACTCTTGATAGGGAATCACAAAGATGGCGAAGCCGAAGAAGCTCACGAAGGCCGCTCGCAAGCTGCTTGAAGAAGCTGGTTGCAGCGAGATCGACGACACCTATGTGCTGATCGGGAATACCGACCTGCGCATCCTGTTATCGGATGACGCCATTGCAGACCTGAACGTTCAGGCCCGCGAGCAGGCCGAGTACGGCAAGTGAAGGAAAGCACTGACATGCTTGAGGCTGGGTACTTTCCTTACAGGGCACATAAAAATAGGCCATACATAGCGGAGTTTTTGCGCCTGCCTGATAGAGCTCGTAACTGGAGTTCCCTCGTTCAACTGACCCTAGCTAGAACGCGACAGGCATTTGGTGATCGAGAGATGATCAAGGCGGACCCAAAACTTGACCAACTTGTACACTCCTGTTGCATGAATGAGTCTTGGTTGTCAACGGCACTCGCAGACTTCTTTAGGGGCGGTCAGGTCGTTTTCCATATTGCTCCAGCCTTGAAAGAGGCGTTCCTTCACTCTGAGCTTGGTGACGCCACAGCACGTGACCTGCAGTTTCCATTTGAGGACTCCTACATCCATATCGGAACAGATGTTGGTTTGGTTTTTAACGGTGGACGTACTCGGCTTGAAGGGGTTTTACTATCCGAGAAGAGTCACAAGGACGGAAAGTCTGTGAGTCTTACCTTGGTTGGCAGTCTTGTGCAGTCGCCTTCACATTGGGGTGAGCGTGGCATGGAGACATTCACCTTTCACTTTGGCTCCCGCCAAATGGATATGCCGCTTCTAGAGGGCGCAAAACAACATCTTGAGGCACAGGGGCGCGACCCACTCAATGACGAAAAATTCTCAGACCTATCGAAATTTGATGAGGCTGAGAGAGTAAGAATTCTGGAGTCCTGGGCAACTCGGGACGAAGATCGTCGCCTTCATCTGGAGAACATTCCGGTGGTCCTTGAGTGCGTTCGCATGGTCGCCAACGCGCTGCTTTATGTCAGCCGGTACCCGGATGACATTGAAGATGATTATCAGGATGGATTCCCTCCTGGGTTTCGCGAGAGGATTGAACGATCACAAGGTAAGGCTCTTGAGCGCAACCTATCCAAGGCGCGAAGTAGTGGATTCACCCTCATCAAACGGGTCGGTAGTGTGTTTGAACGTGCAATGCAAGTGGAGGCGAGTGTCGGAGGTATCAGCGATAGTCCATCGCCACATATGCGCAGGGCGCACTGGCGTCGGCAAGCCTTTGGGGCAGGACTGACCCAGCGCAAGCTGATCTGGATTCGCGCTGCAAGGGTGCTTGGTGGAGCGGTGCGTGAACGGCCTTACCTGATCTCGGATGGTGTCGTTTCTGGTTGATTTGAGGTTGATCCACCTGTCATCATGAAGAAAATCCAGTGTCTGTCCGACATTGTTGCGAGGGCCATATAGGCTCACTAAAATGGTGTGCATGAACACTGTATCGTCCTCGAATAACGAACGTCTGCGCGTGCTGGTCATGGGCGCAGGCCTCACGCAGCCAGCAGCGCTTGCGCTTTTCAATCATGCCATCAAGGTTAGACCCCTTTCAGAATCGACTTGGAAGGGGTACTTCTGCACTCCTGGAACCGCTCGGTATCGCGGTTTCGGCCCTGAGCTTCTCGCTCACGCGGAAAAAGTATTTGGGCCTCTGCAAAAAACCTCTTGACGTGGTGTGCGTGCACACTAAAATTCAATCAACGAATCGAGGAATTTCATGGACCGCTGTCTTATTGTTTTCGACCTGGACACCAAGTCGCTGGAAGCAAATTATCACAACTCAAGTTGGCGAAACGCTTACGCCGACATTCAGCGAGTGCTCTACAAACATCGTTTTCAGAACATTCAGGGAACCGTTTATCTGAGTGAGCGTGGCGTGCGTCAGGCGCATGGGACGATTGCACTGCAGGAAGTGGCAATCCGGTATGCATGGTTCGATAAGTGCGTAGCAAACGTCCAGTTTTATGACTTGGCAGATGACTTCAATGCCCAGTTCATCATCGACGGAGTGACGCAAGCGCGTGCCGCGTTTGAGCGTCGCGTAGCGGGTCTGCGCCAACAACTGATTGATGCAGGCCTTGCTTTGGAAAAGGTGGACGAGGTCATTGGAAAGCAAGAGTTTTCGCTTGAAAATCTGAGTCAATCTGAAGTGCCAAAACTCAATTAGAAAAAAGTCATGCCATCCGCTGAACTGAAGAAGGCGTTGAGCAATTTGAGAAAGTGTTCGCGACTGGATGCTCAAATCGATGAAGCGCAGCGAAAAGTAGCCGATCTCCATTCCGACCAATTTTTCTTTGACGAAGCAGTCTTCGCGGAAGCTTTAGCAATTCATCAAGCCGAGCAGGCGAGCTTGGCTAAGAAGTAGAGGAAAGGATCGTGCTCGTTGACCTTTTCCCAGAAACGCGTCCAAAGCGTGCAAAACCACGCATTCTCATGCATGTGAGTGATGCGGGGCAGGTGTCATTTGGAGATCCGAAGGACTTTGGAAAGCCGCTCTGCAAGATGACGTGCAGCCGCTGCGGAGTTGAGAGTGACTTCCTCATTTTCGAGAACGTCACTGAGGCCAAACGTGGCATCCCGTGCGACGTATGCAACCCCGAACTATGAGAATAGGTATGGCTATCTTTGTCAAGTATTGCGCCGACTGCAAGGGTAATCGGCTGCATCAATTCAGCGAATGGCGCTGCAAGTATGTGTGCTGCCAGTGTCATCGCTCTCTGCTTGATGCAGAGGGTGCTTAACGAAGGTAAGTAGCTACATGCAGCCGGTGTATCCCATCTCGAAGTGTCCCCACTGTGGTGGGATTTCAGGCTATACCACGAGAGTCGTGCTCACTGCCAAGCAGACCTATACATGGGACGGAGTGGGCCAGGATATGGGCTTGTATTTAGTAGCTGCTGAGAGCGATCCGCGCTGTGCAGATTGCGACAAACCCGTTCGAGCGCTGATCAAGAAGGTGCTCGAAATCAATACTCGCGAATGAGAGGAAAGCGGCATGCTTGAGCTATGGACCATCTACGACAGCCCGATTGATCTTCCGGGGCGATTCGTTGCTCGCAAGTGGCTGATGGATCAGCCGACTAACGAACTTCTGCTGGACAAGACGCTGGACGGTCTTCGGGCAAAGTTGCCGCAGGGACTGACCTGTCTGCAACGCTCGCCGCAGGATGATCCCAGAATCGTTGAAACGTGGATTTGAGAGGAATGACCATGGAGCATCCGAAAGTCCAATCCCCAACCGCTGTGTTCATTGAATCTGCGAATGCATCGAATGCGTTTGACAACCCGTCAAAAAGTGCGCTGAGACCATCCCATGTTGCTTGCAACGATACGTGAGTTGGACGTAATTGCCGGGTCATCACAAACGGCAGATGAGGGCATTGAAATTGCTTGGTGGAAAGGGTTGAATGATGAGCAGCGCAAAGACTGGATGGCCCGAGCTGGCAATACAGGTGTGGCGGCTGACGCATGGACAGCCTACAAAAAATTAACAATCAAACAACTAGGAAAGAAATCATGCATAGGCCAAACACGACGGGGTCGGTCACTGAAGACCTGAAGGTGTTCCGAAACACCAAAAGGAAACGGAGTTTCGACTTTTCAAGCGTCTTCGCGGCATTGATTCTCGTTACTTGTCTCGGATTCCTTTTTTACTTTGAGTACCAGATGCTCGGGCACCTGCCAGATGGGTTGGATGCTCCATGGATTCGGGTTGGCATCATCGCTTTTGCATCCGCATTTTCTGGATGGGCCATTTATCGTGCCATTACACGCGACAGATAGGAAAGAAAATGAAGCGAGGCCAACGAACAATTGATGTACGTGTGTACAGCCTTGGCGGTCGGGTCACTGGTGTAAATGCAAAGTCGGTGGCCCAGTCTGAGGCTACAGCGAAGCGTGTCAATGACATGCTGGTGCGGATCGTCAAGCTCTCCGAGACGGACTACCTGATCTACGAAATTTGAATCGAAGGAAAGACCATGAATCAAGTAGCGAATGCAGCAGGCGATCTGTTGAATGAAGCGGTAAAGCAGTTATTGGTTGAGTATCCAACTGATCCAGTAGAGCGGGTTTATAGCGGTGTGAAGTACGCCTTTAAAGAACTAACTTCGAGTGGTAAACCACTCACCTTGGACGCACTGAAAGAGCTATATCCTAGAGTGAAGATGCGCCCGCTTCTTCCGTATATGTGAAGAGTGGATCACCATGATGGTGCAGCCGACTTTGATTTTGGTCTAGATAGGCTGGCTTTTCGCGGGTGAATATGAACGGGATCTTGCTAGGGATGCGACTCCTGGCCGATCTTAAGGCTGGCCTAAATTCTGTACTGCGAATCCAAGATTAAATGTGAGTGACGGGGCTAAAGAGCTAGCAAGATCGCTAAAAGGTTAATTCAAAAATATAGGAATATTATGAGTGAAGCTATTAAAACTGCCCAAGAAGCATTGAACAATGCAAATGCAATGTATTTGGACGAGCTTCGTCAGGATAGTGAACGTTCTGAAGGTAGCGGCGCTCAAGAGCGTCGCCGCGAGGAAAACCAACAGCGTATGCGCGAAGAGATCACCCGATCTGAGAATGCCCTGGAAGTAGCGAAGCAGGCTGATGCACACGCTATGCAAGCTGCGTTCGAACAAACGTATCAGCGAGATTGGAATGATCCTGCTGGGAATGAAATGAAAGCGGTCTGGGTGGCTGCTTGGGCTGCAGCCAGGCAATGTTAGGAAAGTAGCGAGTTTTGAGCGCTCTGAACCAGTGTTGCCAAAGGGACTTCAAGCTAATCGAGGAAATTCATGGCATTTGATACCGGCCCAATGTCTATTGTTGATGTGCTCACGGGCGCATCATCCAAAGCGAGGATTCAGTCCAAAATATCCGGTGATTCAAGGTTCCCAGTAGTGGTATCTGGTGAGACACGCGTATATTTGGATGCACAGTGCGATGCATTGGGTGTCTCACTAGCAGGGCTTTGCGGAACCATTCTTGATGAGGTGGTCGCAGAGTCGATGCGTCGTGCGCTTTTGATCAAAAATCCGAAGCAAAGTTGATTTAAAGGCCGCGAAATCGCTCACGCTTGAAAACACCGATCTGCGCATGCTGCTATCGGATGACGCCATCATTGATCTGAATCTAAATGAATTTGATCCTATCGCACACGCGATAATCACATGAGTGCTTGTCGGTTTGTCGCAATGCCCACTATCGAGAAAACTTGAAGACATGATCCGAATTATCCTTGCATTGTTAATCTGGTACTTTTCCATTGGCGCAGCGATCACATACGGCGACATTTGGCAAAGCCAAAACAATCCGACAACCAATGTGCAAGTTCAACACGACAACGGGCTAACAGAAGTTGGATCACTGCAACGCGCATGGTCGCGTGACTGGATTCTCTTGAAGGAGGGTGGCGCTACGTCGAATTTGAAAGACCTCTCGAAAGTGAGTTTGACCATCAAGCCGCCAGCCGAGCCGCCAAGTTATTGGACGTTATGGCGGTCGTGGTTGCCCATGACGTTGGTGTCGTTGGCAACGATCATTTTCGTCATCTACGGCAGCGTGATACCACTGTTTCTTCGTGGCCGATCACGCGGACCCGTTGCGAAACATTGCGATATCTGATAGGAAAGCATGCCCAAATACGCTACTGCTGAAATTGGATCAGCGGCACCGCCACCCAGTCTTTTCGTTGATCCCATCGTGGCCGAGCGCACGATCTTCAACTCCGACCGTACCCATCGCCTCACCCTGTTCCGCTATTGGGGCGACATTGATGACTATGCTTGCGGTATTAGTATGAACCCATCCGGTGCTGCAGAAGACGTTAGCGACAACACCGTAGACGGTATGTGCAAAAGAGCCCGCGATCACTGGGGTGTTGGGGCGTACTATCAACTGAACGTCATGTCGATTCGCGGCACGTACTCGAATGATCTGACCAAGGAAGGCATGGTGAACCTGCCCGAGAACGATGATTGGATTCGACGCATTGCATCGCAAGCCCGCATTGTCGTGGTGAGCTGGGGAAATCCAGGCCACAAGTCAGGCCGTGGTCCCGATGTCGCAAAGATCCTGCGCGAGGTCTGTGACCCGTCGAAAGTTGTCTGCTTTGGAAAGAACAAGAACGGCTCTCCAGTTCATCCTCTCTACCAGCGGCTGAATGCGCCACTAGTCCCGTACTTTGACTGACAAAGGAACAAAATGCTCCACCGGGACGACATAGAGTCTGGCAACGTCTATCAATCTGAACAAGGTGAGGCGCGGATTGTTATCAGCGTTAGCGCAATATCGGGCAAGCAGCCTATCGTCATCTGGAGAACCACAAGTGTGAGCCTCCGGGCGGCACAAAAAGCACACGGCAGTTGCACAGTGAGCAGCTTTCTGAAGTGGGCCGTATCTTTCACTCCAGCAGCGAAAGAAGACTGGGAGGTTTTTGCATCAGCTACTCGAATGCGTGAACAGCGTAACGCCGACAAAAGGGCTATAGCCCGCTATCGTCGCGCCGCATCCAAATGAACATATGAATACTCAAAATGGAAAGTGTAAAAACCCTCTTTGGCAGACGGTACAACCCTGACTTGAAGGCGTACACCCGTCTGATCCAGACTAGCCCGCAAAAGGTGGCTGCACTCGGAAAGGCATACGCTGCCCTCTTTGAGATAGACCCATCGTTGGATATTCACGGTGGTGACGATCAGCGTCAAGGGCAATTTAATTGGGACGCTACCGAAGAGCAAGATGCTTTGTTCCTCAAGGTGGTGGAGTCGTTGGAAAACCTTCATACGTTTTTGAAGGGGATGAACGACTATCTAGACTATCTGAAGGTCACCAACCACGGTCCGGAGGTAACCATGGAACTAGGTTGGCAAGATCGGCGGGCCGGACGCGTCGTGTGGGATCGATGGACCCAATCCGTCGAAGATCCTGTGATGGCCTACGTTCTTGTGGCCGATCAGTTTGACCTGGCCTTCTACGAATGTGCGCCGATATCAAATGAACGAGCCGAACCACCGATGTACCGCTACCACCCTGAGCGCTACAAGGCCAACCGAACCTATGCAGAGACGATTGGCAAGATGTTCCGGCAAAGAGTAGATCCTCGGACAGGATTCATGACCATTGATCAACTCAACGAATCCATGGGGCATGTCGTGCGGGAACTCAATGCCAAAGCAATGAACCACCCCCGGCGCCTGACGCTTGATGGTCCAGGACCGTCGCTCATCGTCGACGCCGAGCAGACTCTGTGCACTGCGTATGGCCGATTTGTGCAGGCCGGAAGGCAAATCATGGACTTTCCGCCAAGTCTCACGGAGATGCTGTCGAAGACCGACATTGACGACATTCCGTTAAACACGATCCGAATGCCATACGCCTCACAATATGTTCACTTCGGCCCGCAGCCTGAACTGGAGCTTGAGCCAGGATGGCTGGTGGACGGTGCCTACGTCGAACAACGGGGTGAGGTGGGAGACCTGCGCATCACCGTAACCGCCATGCCAAAGGACCACGCGGATTCTGAAAAATGGTTCGTCCGGCCCGAACCGGAGTTCAGTCAGGACTTCGTGGGCGAGTTCCGAACCATGGACCTGGCCACGGCCATAGACACCGTACTGGCGGAGCGACTGGCCGCAATCGGGAAGGCCAAGGAAAGGGCGGGAGGAAATATCACCAAGGAGGTTCAAGCCGAGGCGGCGGCTACAGGGCACGAGATTCCGAAGGATCTGGATCTGGTAGATATTGGCCCCCAAATGGCTGGTGTCCGCGAGGACGTAACGCGTCTCCGTTTTCCGGTCTACAAGGCCGCTATCCAGTTGGTCGTCAATGCGCTGTGCTACGTCGCCGCCTACCCAGACGACATTGATACTGCTTGGCCTGCTGGCACGCCTGATGCTTTGCTGAAGAAGGCGGTCTCCGGCGTGGGGAAGGAACAAGCTCGTGCACGTTCCAAGCTATCTGCCTTGGGCTATGTTCCTGTCCACATTTGTGGAAAGCGCATTGCAGAACAGCGAGATCGCTTGAACTTGGCCGGGACGACTGTTGGCGGCATGGCGGCACACTGGCGCAGGGGTCACTGGCGCAACCAGGTGCACGGGCAGGGGCGCTCCTTGCGTAAGCTGATCTGGATGATGCCTATGCTGGTTGGAGCAAAGGAGAAAGATGATGCTGAGTTTGGGCATCTCTACCTCGTGACCTAATTCAGAATGACTTGACAACGAATCATCGGTTGTGAAACTGGCCTTGTCGGAATCATCCAGAGATTCCGGTCACCCTTACGCTGTTTGGATGAGGCAAGATCATGGCTCAGAATTAGTTGCAATCGCGTATCAAGGTCAATATTGCAGGTAGAGGAATGACATGGAGATTTTGAAGTTTGTATTGACTGTGGTGGTTGTTTTGTCTGCTGTAACGTCAGCATTTCTTTGGGTCAAATCAGCTAGAGCCAAGGTGCTTGCTGACAGCAGAACATCCGGTGTTGGCGCTTTATTGGATGGCGACATCATTATTCAAGGTAAGAACGGTGAACGCATAGACCTCCATGACACGTTTAATGAGCAGTCACGTTGGAACTCATATGCCGCTTACAGCGCTGCTGTATGCGCCCTTGCGCAAGCTCTGCTTTTTCTCGTGCCAACAGCATCTTGTGTAGCGAAATAAGGGGAAAGTAGCTAGGTCGAAACTAAATATCGACGTTGCACACGTCATTTGCCTTGCACCTTGCGAACTCGCAAAATTCAATGTATCGAATCATTGATTGAGGTGCAGAGGCCATGAGCCTATACAAACGACTTGCTGAGCTTCCCCCAGGTGACTATGAGGTGCGGCCAAATCATGCATGGTGGCAGTTTTGGCGCAATCCTGAAAGGCGAGGGTGGGTGAACGTCGCCAAAGATTCATCGGGAAACTCGGACATCATGTTGACCTCGGATCGTGCGTTCCATCGGCCATTCGACGGCCCTGCTCGTTCAATTACCGTGACCCCCACTGGCAATCTCGTTTGCTACATGGAATCCGTGTTGCGCTTTCATATCCGTTGGGGTTATGGCAAAGGTGGAGACATCGAATTGCACAGTGCGAACGAGTATGCCCGCTGGCTTCACGAGAAGCTGTGCTGCGATGGCGTACCAACATCAACACTTGCATGAGGATGACCATGACCGATAGATCCGGGAGCCTCACCCTTGCTGACGCACTGCGCCTTGCGATCAACGTGTTGAACGACTGTGCGGAGAGTCGAAAAATGCCTTCTGGCCTCCAGATCGATCAGAAAGAGGCCGACCTGAATGCGGAGGCGGCTGAAGTGCTGAACGCATCGCTAACGGCCTTGCGTGAGCACGAATAGTCGGCACTTGCCAACCCCCAATAATGAGATTCTGAAATGGGACATGCGATGTTGAACGCTCTTGAGTGGAGTGGATGCGGTCTGGGTTTGCTCGGAGCGTTTCTGCTGGCGACAAACACTCGTGCATCGAAATTCGGCTGGGTCGCTTTCCTTCTGGCCAACTTTGCGATGATCGGCCTAGCGCTGGGGTTGGAGCGCAATGGATTGCTGCTGCAGCAAGTCGGCTTCACAGCAACCAGCATCCTCGGGATCTATCGCTCGCGCTGGGCGTGAGAATCATCATGTATCTTGGTTCTGCCCTCAAGCGCTCCATTCCCTACGCCATTTCGGATCGTAAGGATATGGTGCAAGCCTACGATGGCGAAGGCCCGGATGCTGATGAAGCACGACAAGCGTGCATTGAGCTCAATGCTCTGAAGGGGATCAAGCCTTCGAAGTTCACGCCAGAGCAGCGTAAAACGGCACGCATGGCCTTGCTGTGGGCAGAGCAGTACCTGTATGGCTACATGAGTGCCATCGTGGGCATTGATGCGGCTGAATATGCCAAGTCGCGCAAGGAGTGGAAACAGATTCGAGCGGTTCGCCTCACCCACTTCGGATTGACCCAACTGGAGGTCATGCTTCCTCGGGCTGAACTTGTGGACGTCGAACAGATTTGCCAACTTGCGGCCCAAGGTCGCATTCACAATTTGAGACTCAGCAAGGAATAGCTCATACCAATGCCGTCACGCTGTGTCGAAGCTGCACACGCAGTTTGCTGAAATCTGATGTCAGCGACAGAATTCAGTCATGATGCAAACGACACATCTTGACCCGCGAATTGGGGCGCTTGGAAACGGGAAGTTTTACGCCTTCACGCAGGGCTATGACAAGCCTGAAATCGTGGGCACCCTTCATGAGGTTGAGCAGGCATTGGGAATCGCATTCATGCCACTCTGCAAGCCCCTGAAGGTATTCGATGTTGTGATGCATTTTGAGTACCCGGCATGGGATGAAATGGACGGAATCCGTTATCCCAGCATTCACGCGGCAAGCAAAGCGCAGGCAAATAAGTTTGCACGCCGAGAGGCCGAACGTGATGGACATGCCGTTGGCGGTCGTGGCCGCTATTGGTTCATCGCAACTGAGTCCCTTGTTGGGAACGATGATTTCGCAAGATAGCTGTCAGAAAGGTCGTTATGCAAGCTATTGTGACTGTCGGTACTGTGATTACTGGTGCTTTCGTGCTCGCGATGTTTTTCGCTGGCTTAGCACCGCAAGAGGCCAGCAATATAGCTTCATGGAGCTCGCGAATCGTGCTGGGCTTGGGGATGCTGTTGGCTTTCTCCACGAGCCTTTCGATGATTTCAAGCCAGTTTCGCAAGGATGATCCAAAGCAGGGCCGCAATCTATTCTTCTTGAAGCTTGCTCTGGCATTCGGTGGGTTCATTGGTGGTGCGACCCTTCTTGCCAAGTTCATTCCTGACTACGTGGAAGAGACGGCGAAGGTTGCCAGGGACACCGTATCGGAGGCCCGTGCGCGAGAGGATGCCACGCGTGTTGAATGGGACAAGTTCGTGGCAGACCATCAATGCAAAGTGGTGGAGAAACGTGACCCAGTGAAAACGGGCTTGTTCACCTCTTCAGATCCTCAAACGGGATGGCGTTGCAATGATGGTGTCCTGTACTGGAAGAACGATTGACGTGCGGGGTAACTCCATGACGTGCGATCACACCGAATGACGTTAGATGACGTCAAACAACGTCATTCAATTTCATGATCCGCGGTGCGTCTGATGCACGCAACCGATCACTTTTTGCACATGCACACCTACCCGCCAATTCCGGCGAAGGCGCATTTTCAAGGAGTGATCAAAATGGAAACGCAACAACAGAATACGGCTGCGACTGTTCCCAGTGACGAAGCCAAGCTGACACGCACCCAAGCCATCGCGCAGATGATCTGGGTGGATCTGGGGCAGACCAACAATATCCAGACGCATGCTCTGAAGTTTTACGAGTCTGTCTCCTGTATGGAGAGCAAGACTGGCGAAATGCGCTACGGGACTGTCTGGCGCTATGCCGGAGAAAAGATCTGGCGAGTTGAAACGCTCGATGGTGTTTCTTTGCGTTGCGAAGGCCTTGCATCGGCAAAGGTCAGTGCACTCGATCTTGCGATCGCTCGACTGGAGCGTGATGGGTATGTGCAATGCATACCTGATGAGGCTGAGAAGGTGGATGAGGGTGAGGTTATCCGCTGTTTCGTTCGCGTCATTGGTGAAGCGACGGATCCGGACGATGTTGGAATTGAGGGCATCTATCTTGTTGAAGTGCACACAACCCGGCATCTGGATCTTGAGCTGGTGACTGAGCTGGAGCGAGAAGAGATAGCCAACGCGGTTCTCAATGAGTTCCACGAGCGCCAGGGCATTGAAGTGCTGGATGACTTCAATATTTCAGTGCACCTGAGTGATGGATCGGCCATTGAGAATGACCGTGACGAGGTTGATCGCCAACTGGTTCGCAAGGCGGACTACTGCGGCATGATCAGTGAATCGGAATCACCAGTTCTGATGCGCTTTCGTTGTCCCAACTGCGGTGAGACAAGCCCACATGAAGATGATGCTTGCATTCTGAATGCCTTCATCGGCCTCCTTCGAGATCGCGGCATCCACAAGGAACATCAGCTTGAAAAGCTGCATGCATACTGTGATGTGTCGCGTCTCTGGGATACCTTGAACGGCGTCCTCGACGATCTTGGAAATGGGCATTACATGGACAGGCAAGTCGTCGAAGACTCTTCGAGTTCAGGCGATTGAAGCTCTGACACCCCCCCCATAACCCAGTTTCATCCTCGGATGAACTGGGTTTTTTCTTGCCTGATCGCCGGTAGAGCAGGGCGCAACCGATGACATACCGCACATGCACGCCTACCCGCCAATTCCGGCGATGGCGCATTTTCAAGGAGTCTTCAACATGACGAAACGCAATTCCGACATCCGCTTGTCTGTGTTCAGCAAGGACATCTGTGATTTCGAGGATCACCTTCGCGAAGTGCTGATTCAGTCTGGATGGAACGAAGAGCATCAGGGGAAAGTCGCTCGCGGCAATTTTTACGCGGGGATTATTGGATATCCGCATGGTGAGTACGTTGCCTTGTGGATGAAAGGCACGCATTTCCGTGCGTATCGACCGATTCTGCAATTCCCCAGAAAGGCTGAAAAACCGTTGACTGCTCAAGAAATTGTGCAGGCCTTCGAGAAACGAGCTGCTGCAGGGGAAAGGCTTCGCGAGGTTCTGGATACTTTCGAGCAGTCTTTGCCGGGAAGTGACCCCTATGACATGGGCTACAAGGATGCTCTTGAATCGATCAGCATGGCGCTTTTGACCAAGCTGGATGATGACGGATCCATTCTGTTCGAATCGATCGTGACGGCCTTGGATGCATACCGAAGCAAGGTGTTCTAGTCCACAGGCATTTCACTGTTGTCGGCATTCATGGCCGATCACCAAAACCCAGTTTCATCTTCGGATGATTCTGGGTTTTTTCTTGGCCGCTCCCTCATAGAGCGGGGCGCAACAGATCACTTCACTGCACATGACCGCCTACCCGCCAATTCCGGCGATGGCACATTTTCAAGGAGTGTAAAAATGGAAACTCAAGCACGAAACCTCAAGCAGATCCCCGCGCACGCAGTCACTGAGGGCGATGTGATCGCATTTGCGGATGCTCGGCAGGACGTGACCATCGAACGCGTCACTTGGCGACAAGATGGACGCGTAGGCTTTCACGCCAACGACGACACCTGGAGCGCTTTCTACGATGGCACGGACACCGTTCAGATCATCGATCGCGGCTTCGCAGGAAGGCGCATCAAAGATGATCTCGTTCTGGCGCACGTTCCGGGTGAGATTGGATCGCTCTGGCAGAAGTTGTGTGAAGCCGAAAACGAGCTCGCCCGAAAGCTGCTCGACAAGGGTCCCGGAATCATTGTTGTCCAAGACGATGATGGCTGGTATCTCGAAATCGACGGCCAGCAACTGATGCTGATGCGCGTTGAAGCTGCATCTGCTGATGGCCCCTTCACTGACCAGTCCTCACGATTCGATTTCGATCTGTCGTGGGTTGATCTTGGCGAAGAGGATCTGCGGGTCTACACGGACACCGTTTTGAGAGCTGTTGCATCGTTCGAGACGCTGCACTTTCATGACAGGTATCTGAATCGCACTTTCGTGGTCGGTGCTCATGCCACGAGCGACAGTGGAGATAGTCCGACATACTGCTCAATGAAAGTCAATCCGGCATTCGTCAATCGCCTGCAGCAAATGCACGCTCTGTGTGTTGCCAATCAGCTCTCGGAAGTTCGATCCAGCGATGGACCGCTTTTGTGGGGTCCAGCGGGCTTTGAAGAAGAGGCTCGCTTGAGGGATCCTGAACTGGTAGTTACCTTCAGCGGTGAATTTTGGTTCACGGATCGACCCAAGTATGCCAACTACTGCATCGAGAGTTCGCCGATCGGTATCTCTGAGATGCTGTGTCTGCTGCGCGGAAATACCTCTGACGTAGTTGCCTACGATGAAGATCTTCTTGAGCACTATGAATGTGATCACGAAGAAGATGATGAGCTCGTCGATTGATGGGCTTCTCTGTTCGGGCACTTGATGCCTGAAACCCAAAACCCAGTTTCATCCTCGGATGTGACTGGGTTTTTTCTCGGGCGATCGTGCGCGAAAGTCCGCGAAGATGTAGCGATTGATGGTGGCTTGCAATTCATCAACTCGCGATGTCATATCTCGTCACGGAATTTTGCAGTGGCGCACAATGCTTCGGATAGATAGGGGCCGATGACAGTGTGGCATTGGCCCGTGATTACTGGACGATGGTGGCTTGCGTGGAAAAATTCGATCTCATTTTTTGGGCGATCAACTGGGTGTTGGTGGTGTTTGTGGTCTTCATGGTTTATGCCGGTTGGAGCCAAATGACTACATGGAGAAAATACGGCGAGGCCATTGGCAGCGGCTTGATGGTTCTTGGTCTGTTGTTCCCATACTTCGAGTCAGCGGTCTTTCGGAATTTCTTTGTTCTGATGTCCATGTTGGGTTGTGTTGTTTTCTTCTCCGTTGGGCTTCGCGAGCGTGTGAAACGTCGAAATGCAACATGGTCGACTCGTGATCCTCAAATCAAAGGTAAATAGCTATTCGGGAGTAGTGATGCCGAATGAACAGGGCCCTCCGCCAATCGAGTCGATCATTGCTGACGCCATCGGTAGAACGGATACCGGCTATGCGCTGGGTGTTCACATGATTGGGCTAAATGGCGCTTGGCATCGGCTTTGGGGAATGCTCTATCTGCACGCCACTATTGGGGATGCGGAAGAGGGAATTCAGGTTGTTAGGGAACACGTTGACCAATTGCTTGGGAGGCAAATTACCGACGCCGAATTTGCTCGATTAGAAGAGCACGCGAAAGCCTACGCAGCCGAAATGAACGGTAGTGCAGGTACATAGTCAGCACTTGACCTCAGGGATTTCAGCGAGAACCGTTGAGTAACGTGGACTGCGCTGATCCTGGCGCTGTTGCCACGGCGCACGGTTTGTCTGTAGGCCGGTGGATCCGATGTGAACGGTGCCACGGCCATATCGTTGGTTGAGCTTGTCGACGGCTGCAAACAAGCTGCCGCGATCGCAGATCTCGTCGCCAAGGTCCAGCTCGTGCTGCAGATCTGCCTTGTCATTCAGATCCATGAGGATGACACCAGCTTTCTTGAGCTCAAAGCCTTCCCGGTAGATTCGCTTGATGCCATGGACTGCACTGGCAACGATCAGGCCTGTATCTGCCGTGGGCCGTATCAGAGGTACGACGATCGAGCGGTGAAAGTGCGGCGGGGGCCGAAACCGGCTCGTGTGCGCAAAGACCTGAATCTGACCGGCGACACTGCCCTGAAGGCGCAGCTTCTGCGCTGCGCGACTGGCGAAGTCGCTGACCGCCTCAATGAGCGGATCGAGCTCGCTCACCGGGCTTCCAAATGAGCGCGTGCAGGCAATCATCTGCTTGGGCTCTGGCTGACTCTCAAGAGTCAAGCAGGGCTCGCCGTTGAGCTCGCGTACCGTCCTCTCCATCACGACGGACCAGTGCCTGCGTACAGTTCCGAGATCGAGTTTCGAAAGCTGCAGGGCGTTGAGGATCCCGGCATCGTAGAGCTGAGCGCTGATGCGGGGGCCAACACCCCAGATCTCGCCCACTGGGGTCGCCTCAAGCGCTGCTGCGAGCTCCTGAGGCGACAGCTCAGCGAGATTGCAGACACGCTGCAAGCGTGCCGGGTAGCTACCGGGGCGGCGCTCTGAGGCTTTGGCGATGTGGTTGGCGAACTTGGCCAGGGTTTTTGTGGGGCCGATGCCCACGCCGCATGCAATCCCCAGACCGCGATGGATCCGATCGCGGATGACCCACGCGCGGCGGGTGATCTCACGCACGCCTGACAGATCGATGAATTGCTCATCAATGGAGTACTGCTCGACGTCGCAACCCATGCCTGAGGCGATTGACATGAGTCGGCTCGACAAGTCCGCGTAGAGGGGGAAGCAAGCCGACCGGGTGACAAGTCCGTGGGTCAGCTCCAAGTGCTTGAACTTGAAATACGGCTCACCCATTTTGATGCCGAGTGCCTTGGCTTCTTCGGATCGAGCGATGGCACAACCATCGTTTGCTGAGAGCACAACGACAGGCTTGTCTCTCAGCGCTGGCTGAAAGCATTTCTCACACGAGACGTAGAAGTTGTTCGCATCCAGCAGCGCAAACATGGCATCACCACTTGCGGAATCGCTTGATGCAAGAAGTCGGGGTCTCCTCGTTTTCAGTGCAATAAGTGACGGTACGAAAAGCTAGCACTGGCGCGGAGGTGGTGTTGGTAGATCGTTGATTTCATTGACTTTCCTGTTCACTTTCAAATCTGCGATTCGTGGCGT
>NZ_JADKYZ010000016.1 GCF_015354245.1 Diaphorobacter caeni | reverse complement strand
CGTATGTCACGCGCCATCCGAGACGTCAGTCGGCCTCATCCAGACCGGAACAATTTGAACGTGAACGCCCGGCTGCCATTGCCGTGATCGAAATGGCGGCTGGTGACACGACTGCTTGATCTACCCCTTCAAGGCTGGCGCGGCAGTGCTGGTATTGGCGGCCTGCGCGGGTGCGCAGGCTCAGGTGGCGGGCACGTTCAGTGCGCGTTTCGGCGTCACGCGCATCATGCCGGACACGACCAGCGGCAATCTCTCGGAGCCCAGCTTTCCGGGCACCAAGATCTCGGTGAGCGATGCGACCCAGGTGTCGGGTGGCGTGAACTACATGCTGACCGACAACATCTCGCTGGATCTGCCGCTTGCGCTGCCGTTCAAGCACAAGTTCTACGGTGATGGCGCGATCGACGGCGTGGGCCAGCTCGGCAAGGTCAAGGTGCTGCCCGCGACGCTGTTCGTGCAGTACCGTTTTCTGGAAGCCAATGCGGCCTTCCGTCCCTACGTCGGTCTGGGCGTGACCTATGCCAAGTTCTTCAAGAACCGCACGACGGCCACGCTGACCGGTCTGACCGGCGGCGGTCCTGACCACCCGACGACGGCCAAGATGGACAACAAGTTCGCTCTGACTCCGCAGATCGGCTTCATCTACAACATCAATGAACGCTGGTTCGTGAACGCGTCGTACTACAAGTCGTTCCTGAAGACCAAGGCGCACCTGTCCACCGGGCAGAGCATCTCGGTGAAGCTCAATCCGGATGTCGTCTCGTTCGATATCGGCTACAAGTTCTGAACGGAAACCTCCAAGGTGTTCAGCAGCCGACCCCTCGGGGTCGGCTTTTTTATGCCTGAATGGTGAATGTGGCGACCCACCAATGACAACGGGCGGCCAACGGTCTGCACCGCTTGCCGCCCGTGTGGGAGACTGAAACTGGCTCAGATCACCATTGCAGCACGACGATGTCGCGTGCGTAGTCGCCCAGACGGCGGTTGGCCTCGGGGGTCAGGTAGACGTTGTCGGAGAAGACGTAGCGGTTGTAGTTCTCGTCGATCACGGTGCTGGTGTTGCACAGTGCCGAGTTGATCTGGCCGGTGCCCGTGCCGTTGCCGGCGCCGGCGTCCACGGAATTGCAGACGGCCTTTTCGCTGTTGGTGAAGCCGTAGCTGCCCGGGCTGCCCTGGAACAGGTTCACCTGGTATGCCGCATCGATGTACAGGACCTGCTTGCCGCCCAGCTCATTGATGTCGATCTTGAGCTTGTTGTTCAGCGCGAGCATGACCTTCGAGAGGCGCTGTTCCTGATCGATGATCTTGGCCCACGGAGTGCGGCTCAGGTCGAAGGTGCCGGTCACGACGATGTGCTTGGCACCAGCTGCGTTCAGGCGCTTGACCTGCGCAGCCAGATCGGCGCCCGCCTGCGTGGCATTGGCAAGCAGCTGGTCTTCGGTGATCGAGCCGTTCATGAAGGCCGTGATGTTGACGATCACGTCGCTCACGCCGGCACTGACGACGACCATGTCGTTGTCGCCGATCTTGTTGCCGGCGAGGAAGGTGTCGATCTGCTGGACGACCGTCGGCGTGCTGGCGTTGCCTGCGGCGTCGGGCGTGGCGGAGATGCGGGCGTTGCCGTACGCATAGTTCGTTCCGCCCTTGGACGACGGTGTCGTCGTCACGTCGTAGCGCGATGCGAACTGTGCGGCCCAGTTGTTGATGGCGCCATCATTCACGGTGAACGAGGTGCCGAGCTGGCCTTGGTCCGCCAGACCGTCGCCGAAGATGACG
The DNA here is from genome assembly GCF_015354245.1 of Diaphorobacter caeni. Taxonomy (GTDB): domain Bacteria; phylum Pseudomonadota; class Gammaproteobacteria; order Burkholderiales; family Burkholderiaceae_C; genus Diaphorobacter_A; species Diaphorobacter_A caeni. Next base: position 52,313 of record NZ_JADKYZ010000016.1, on the reverse strand, counting down.
AAACGGTCGGGGCTGATCGCCGAATCCACACTGCTGGAGCCGCAAGCGGTGAGCAGGGCTGCCGAGGCGCAGGCCGCGGCCACAAAAGTGCGGCGCATCCAATTTGCTGCCATAAAAATCTCCAAAACGATGGCGTGAGTGTAACTAGTGCATGTAAACGATGGGCGAAGCATCCGCTACAAACTGTAGGGACCCCGTTCAGGCCGCAGCGGCGCGCTGCAGCCGGTCACGGACACCTTCCCAATCTTCGGATTCTGGTGGCGACTCCACCCAGATGAGTTTGACCTTGGCGGCGTCGAAGTCACGTAGCGCGGCAAACAGTTCCCTGCTGGCCTCATGCGCATCATCGGGCATGCGGCGCAGCACCACGCTTTTGGCCGGTGTGAGCATGCGGGCGCGCGAGTAGATCGCGATGTTCGCGGCGTCCTTGCCCATGATCTCGAGCGCGGTCTGGATCTGTTTGGCGTTCATCAGCCGCACGTTGGCGCTGGGCGCGTAGTGCGCGAGCAGCGTGCCCGAGGCGCGCGGCGTGTGCTCCGGCATCTCTTCCTTGGACAGCGGACGGATGCCGCAGGCGCGCTCGATGTCGTCGCGCGTGATCGCGCCGGGGCGCAGCAGCACGGGCACGCCGCGCGTGCAGTCGACGATGGTCGATTCGATGCCGACCTCGCAGGCGCCGCCGTCGAGCACCAGCAGCGCGTCGCCGAATTCCGAGGCCACGTGCTGGGCGGTCGTCGGGCTCACGCGGCCGAACTTGTTGGCGCTCGGCGCGGCCACGCCCCAGACGGGAGATTCGAGCTTCTGGCAGGCCAGCAGCAGCGCGTGCGCCACGGGGTGCGAAGGACAGCGCAGCCCCACGCTGTCCTGCCCGCCGGTCGAGGCCTTGGCGGCGTCTGGCAGGCGCGGCAGGATCACGGTGAGCGGCCCGGGCCAGAACGCGTCGATCAGCTGCTGCGCGAACAGCGGCACTTCCTTGGCGTAGCGGCGGATGGTGTCCGCGTCGGCCACGTGCACGATCAGCGGGTGGTTGGTCGGGCGGCCCTTGGCGGCAAAGATCTGCGCCACGGCCGCGTCGTTGTCGGCATCGGCGGCGAGGCCGTAGACCGTCTCCGTGGGCATGCCGAGCAGGTCGCCGCGCGCGAGCGCCTCGGCCGCCGTTTTCACCGAACCGGGCTGGCTTGCGTCCAGAATCATGACGTCGCGCCTGCCATCAGAACGGCGCGATGCCGAGGATGTCGGCGGCCTTGAGCGCGACGGAGCGCACTGCCTCGGGCGTGGCGCCGGTGATGTTCAGGTGCCCCATCTTGCGCGCGCGCTTGGCGTCGTGCTTGCCGTAGAGGTGCAGCGTCGCGCCGGGCAGGGCCAGCACCTGGTCCCATGCGGGCGTCTTCGCCACATCGGACTCCTTGAACCACAGATCGCCGAGCAGGTTCAGCATGATGGAGGGGCTGTGCTGGCGCGGCTGGGTGAGCGGCAGGTTGGTCATGCAGCGCACCTGCAGCTCGAACTGCGAGACGTCGCACGCGTTCTGGCTGTAGTGACCGCTGTTGTGCGGACGCGGAGCGATCTCGTTGACCACCAGCATGCCGTCGTTCAGCACGAAGAACTCCACGCAAAGCACGCCCACGTAGTCGAGGCCGGTGGCGACCGACTTGGCGGCGGCGATGGCTTTCTCGATGGTGGTCGCGGGCAGATTGCCTTCATAGACCTCGGTGACGGCCAGAATGCCGTCGCGGTGCAGATTGCGCTGCACCGGCAGGTTCACGATGCTGCCATCGCGGCCACGGGCGACGATCACCGAGCACTCGTGCACGAGCGGCAGCATCTTTTCAAGCACGCAGGCCACGCGGCCGAGCTGTTCCCACGCGGTGTTGAGCTCTTCGCGCGTCTTCACGCGGACCTGGCCCTTGCCGTCGTAGCCCATGCGGGCGGTCTTCAGAATGCCGGGCAGCAGCGCGTCGTTCACGGCGGCGAGCTGCTCGGGCGTCTCGATCACGGCATAGGGCGCGCAGGGCACGCCGCACTTCACGAAATGCGCCTTTTCCGCAGCGCGGTCCTGGGCAATAGCGACGGCCGATCCGGCGGGCGACACCGGCAGCGTCTCGGCCAGCTTGTTCAGCGAACCGGCGGGCACGTTCTCGAATTCAGTGGTCACCGCCGCGCACAGTCCGGCCAGTTCAGCCAGACCCTGCGGATCTTCGTAACCGGTGCGGATGTGGTGGTGGCTGACGAGGCCTGCGGGGCTGGTCTCATCCTTGTCGAGCACGGCGGTGAAGTAACCCATCGCCTGTGCGGTCTGGGCGAACATGCGGCCGAGCTGGCCGCCGCCGAGCACGCCCAGCGTCGCGCCTGGGAGGATGACGGCGGAGTTGTCGTGCGCGCTCATGCGGACACCGGCGGCAGGGTCATGGCGCGCGCTGCGTTGGTCTGCTCCACGCGGAAGGCTTCGAGCTTCTGGCGCAGGGCCGGATCTTCATTGGCCAGCAGGGCGACCGCGAACAGCGCCGCGTTGGCCGCACCGGCAGTGCCGATGGCGAAGGTCGCCACGGGCACGCCCTTGGGCATCTGAACGATGGAGTGCAGCGAATCCACACCTTGCAGGTGGCGGCTCGCGACCGGCACGCCGAGCACCGGCACGGTGGTCTTGGCGGCGATCATGCCGGGCAGGTGGGCAGCGCCGCCCGCGCCCGCGATGATGGCCTTGAGGCCCCGGTCGGCGGCGGCTTCCGCGTAGCGGAACATGTCGTCAGGCATGCGGTGGGCCGAAACCACTTGCGCTTCGTGGGCGATGCCGAATTGTTCGAGGATGGCTACTGCGTGCTGCATGGTCTCCCAGTCGCTGCTGGAGCCCATCACCACGCCGATTTGGATGGAATTCATTTTTGGTAGGTGCGAGGGGCCGCCCGGTGGCTGCCCCGCTGGGGTGGAACCCATGATTTTACTTTTTGTGGGCGGGTCGCGTGCAATGGGCCGGGGAATTGCTCTGTCAACGGCAAAGGCGGGCGGTCTGCGCGTGTTCTCATGCGGCGGTGAATATGCTGGAGAATGGCGGCTTGACCGAGCCTTGAGGATCCGGGGGATGCCCCCAACTGTCGGGTTTCCAGTCGTCCGATCCGCGCGGCCCGCGAGACAGGCGCCGCGCTCCACCACCCCCATTCACGTCACCGGGTTTTGCCATGATTGATGTCACCGTAGAGAATTTTGAATCCGAAGTCATCGCCGCGTCGATGCAAACGCCCGTGCTGGTGGATTTCTGGGCGCCCTGGTGCGGCCCGTGCAAGACGCTGGGTCCCGTGCTCGAGAAGGTCGAGACCGAATACGCAGGCCGCTTCAAGCTCGTGAAAATCGACTCCGACCAGCAGCAGGAACTGGCGGGCGCCTTCGGCATCCGCAGCATTCCCACCTGCATTCTCATGAAGAACGGCCAGCCGGTGGACGGCTTCATGGGCGCGCAGAGCGAGGGCCAGGTCAAGGAATTCCTCGACAAGCATGTGCCGCCCGCCGACGAGGCCGCGCCCGAGGAAGATGTGGCAGATGCCGAAGAGGCACTCGGCGAGGAAGGTGCCGAATCGCTGCTCGAGCGCTATCAGCACGCTGTGGTCACCGATCCGTCGAACGACGATGCGCGCTACGACTACGTCAAGCTGCTGCTGCAGCTGGGCCGCGAGGACGATGCCAAGGTGGCCTTCGCGCCAGTGATCGCCAAGGCGGCGCTGTCGCGCAAGCTCGGCGCGCTCAAGGCTTGGATGGATGCGCTCGATTTCTCCACGCAGAACGGCCCCGTCGCTGAATTCGACGCGAAGATCGCCGCCAACAAGCGCGATTTCGAGGCGCGTTTCGGCCGCGCGCGCAAGCTTGTCGCCGAGCAGAAGTGGACCGATGCGATGGACGAACTGCTCGACATCCTCATGCGCGACAAGACCTGGAACGACGACGCTGCGCGCAAGCTCTACATCGCCATTCTCGAGCTGATCGAGCCACCCAAGGTCAAGGTCGCCGACGGTCAGATTCCTCCCGAAGACCCGACCGTGGCGACCTATCGCCGCCGTCTCTCGAGCGTCGTGCTGAGCTGAGCGGGATCGAGAGCGCCTTGAGCCGGCCGGTTGAAGCGTCATCACCCGGCGTCGCGCGCCGCGGGCTGCTGGTCTGCGGCGGCGCGTTGGCCCTGCTCGGCGGCTGCGCGGGCGTGCCCCGGCCCGATGCGCGCATCACCGGGCGGGCGTTCTCGAGAACGCGCATCTATGTTCCGCCGGACGCCGTCTTTGAGGCGGCGCTGATGGACGTGTCCAACGAGAGCCGGCCGCCGGTGGCGCTCGCCCGCCAGCGCATCGAGCCGGCGGGGCAGGCACCGTTCGATCTGAATATCCCGTTCGAGATGGGCCAGTTGCAGCGCAACGGCAAGTACTTGGTGCAGGCCCAGGTGTCGCTCTACAACCAGCTGCTGTTCTACACGCCGGGTTCGCATCCGGTGATGGCCGATCCTGCGTTCCACCGAACCGACGTCATTCTCGAGCCCTATCCGAACTCGTACGCGACCGCGCGCGCCGCCGTCGCGTTCACCCAGACGCATTGGCGGCTGATGAGCGTGGGCGAGGAGGCCGTGTCGTCCGTCTCCGCGCCCGAAAAGGGCGTTGCTCCCGCGTTCATCCAGTTCCACCCCTCGCGCAGCGGTCTGCCGCCGGGCACGGCTCAGGGGGAGTTTTCAGGATCGGGCGGCTGTAACCGTTTTCTGGGCCGCTACGAGGTCGAGGGCGCGCGGCTGAGGCTCGCGCTCGACACCACCTCGATCCGCCTGTGTCTCGAGGGCGGCAAGGACGAACCGGCGTTTCTGAGCGCGCTGCAGCAGACGAGCGGCTTCATGCAGCGCGGGCGCGAGCTGGTGATGCGCGATCAGGAGGGCAAGCCGTTCCTGAGATTCAGGGCGGATGAGGCGGGGGAGGCCGCCTTCGAGCCCTACGAGCCCGACAACTCGCCGCAGTGATCCATCGCCCTGAAATGCAAAAAGCCGCCGGATGAATCCAGGCGGCCTTTTGCGCGTGAAGCGGCGTATCGGGAAGCGGGCCGTCAGGCCGTCAGACGCTCCAGCGCTTCGCGGTACTTGGCGGCGGTCTTCTCGACCACTTCGCGCGGCAGGCGCGGTGCGGGCGCGGTCTTGTCCCAGGGCTTGCCGTTGATGCGCACGGCCTCGAGCCAGTCGCGCACGAACTGCTTGTCGTAGCTTGGAGGGTTGGTGCCGTTCTTGAGGGCGTCTTCGTAGCCTTCGACGGGCCAGTAGCGCGAGCTGTCGGGGGTCAGCACCTCGTCCATCAGCACCAGCTCGCCTTCGGGCGTGAGGCCGAATTCGAACTTCGTGTCCGCGATGATCATGCCCTTGGTGAGGGCGATGGCGGCCGCCTTTTCGTAGAGCGCGATGCTCACGTCGCGGATGCGCTTGGCGAGGTCTTCGCCGACGATCTCGACGGTCTGCTCGAAGGTGATGTTCTCGTCGTGCTCACCGGCCGCGGCCTTGGCTGCGGGCGTGTAGATCGAGTGGGGCAGCTTGGCCGCGTTGGTCAGGCCTTCGGGCAGCGGCACGCCGCAGACCGAGCGCGATTCCTGGTATTCCTTCCAGCCGCTGCCGGCCAGGTAGCCGCGCACCACGGCCTCGACCGGGATGGGCTTGAGGCGCTTGACCAGCATCGAGCGGCCCACGACCTGCGGCACCTCGGCTGGGGTGACCACGCTTTCGGGAACGTCGCCGGTCAGGTGGTTGGGGACGATGCCTTGCAGCTTGTCGAACCAGAACAGCGCCATCTTGGTCAGCAGCTCTCCCTTGCCGGGGATCGGCTCGCCCATGATCACGTCAAAGGCGGACAGGCGATCGGACGCCACCATCAGGATGCGATCGTCACCCACTGCATAGTTGTCGCGCACTTTGCCGCGCGCCAGAAGGGGCAGCGAGGTCAGGGCGGAGGTATGCAGAGCGGAGGAGCTAGGCTGGGTCATTGCAGTCAGTGTGGGCAAACACAAAAAAGAAATCCCAGAGGAAGAAATGCGGCGGTGCACATTGCCTCGGCGCGGTTTCTGCTCGGGACGTGAGAGGGGATTTTACGCCCAGGCCGCAAAGCAATGCGCGGAGGGCTGGAGGTGGGCCGGATTTGCCGGACTCTCTGGGTGACCGGACAACTTCGCATTGTGACCGTTTTTTGGCAGCTTGGCACCTGTAACCGCTAACCCCGGCGATGCGGCAGGTCAGGCGTTGATTTTCACCTTCGCCAAGTGCATAGTGAAAACCAGATTGAGTGCATTCAAGTTCGCCGTCCGGCACCGCGATTGACGGGGTGCAGGGCTCTTTCCAAACCATGCGTCACAGGAGACGTTTTATGAACTTGACGATTAGCGGACATCATCTGGATGTGAGTCCCGCGTTGCGCAGCTACGTGACTTCCAAGCTGGAGCGCATCACGCGTCACTTCGACCAGGTCGTCGATGTCAAGGTGCTGCTGACTGTCGAAAATCAGAAAGAAAAAGACAAGCGGCAGCGAGCGGAATGCAATGTGCGAGTGAAAGGCAGTGATCTGTTTGCGGAGAGCGCCCATTTCGACCTGTATGCGGCGGTGGATGAGCTGGTCGACAAGCTTGATCGCAAGGTGATGAAGTACAAGCAGCGTCTGCAGGACCATCAGCCTGCCCTGCGCAAGGCGACGGCCCAATCGGCACTGGCTGCTGCGGCGACCTGAAGGACCCGTCACCGACGTATTCGGCGCGACTGATACATAATGCAACCCTTTCATCCGTCGCGCCTGCAATCCGCTATATTCTGGATTGGATACGCAACCGCCTTCCAAGGCGGTTTTTTGTTGCTTATAGTAAGCCCTTTAAGGGTTTACGCTGGACGCGCATAATTGCCACCATGAATCGTCTTGCTTCCATTCTCCCGCCAGCGCAGGTGCTGGTCGGTGTTGACGCCACCAGCAAGAAGCGCGCTTTCGAAGAGGCGGGTCTGCTGTTTGAGAGTCAGCATGGTTTGTCGCGTGCCCTGATCACCGACAGCCTCTTTGCTCGCGAGCGTCTTGGCTCCACTGGTCTGGGGCATGGCGTAGCCATTCCGCACGGCCGCATCAAGGGCCTGAAGTCGCCCATGGCGGCGGTCTTCCAACTGGCGCACCCCATCGGGTTCGACGCGCCCGACGAACAGCCGGTTTCCCTGCTGATCTTTCTGCTCGTGCCCGAGGCGGCCACGCAGAAGCATCTGGAAATCCTGTCCGAAATCGCCGAGCTGCTCAGCGACAGCGGCTTGCGCGAGCGCATCAAGTCCTGCACGGACGCGGCGCAATTGCATGGCATGATTGCCGACTGGCGCTCCGCTCAGGCGGCCTGATTCCGGATTCCGATCTCCGATCCTCGCCGGTCGGCGCAGTCCGGCGGATTGCGGCAGGTCTCCGTGGATCGCGGCGGTCTGGCAGGCGCATGATTCCCTCTTTTTCAGGTCAGGAATTCTGTGAAGCCCAATCTCGTCAGTGCCGATGTTCTGTTTGAAGAGTTTCGCAGCTCCCTGAAGCTGGTCTGGGTGGCCGGTCTTGGCGCATCCGCACGGCGCTTCGATGAAGAGGCGGTCCGTGCCGCACGCTCCGGTGCCGATCTGGTCGGCTACCTCAATTACATCCACCCGTTTCGCGCGCAGGTGCTGGGCGAGCGGGAGATCAGGTACCTGACCAACGGCACCGAGGAAGACTGCAAGCGCCGCGTGGCCCGCATCCTGACGCTGGAGCCGCCGGTGCTGATCATGGCCGACGACCAGACCGCGCCCGATGCCCTGATCTCCCTGTGCGAGCGCGCGCAGATTCCGCTGTTCGCCACCCATGAGTCGTCGGCTTTCGTGATCGACGTGGTGCGCGCCTATCTCTCCAAGCATTTCGCGACGCGAACGACGCTGCACGGGGTGTTCATGGACATTCTGGGCCTGGGCGTGCTGATCACGGGCGAATCGGGTCTCGGCAAGAGTGAACTCGGCCTCGAACTGATCTCGCGCGGCAACGGCCTCGTGGCCGACGACGCGGTCGACCTCTACCGCATCAACCAGACCACCATCGAGGGCAAGTGCCCCGATCTGCTGCAGAACCTGCTCGAGGTCCGAGGCATCGGCCTGCTCGACATCCGCGCGATCTTCGGCGAGGCGGCGGTGCGCCGCAAGATGCGCCTCAAGCTCATCGTGCACCTCGTGCGCAAGGAAACACTGGAGCGCGACTACGAACGCATGCCCTACCAGCCGCTCACCCAGGACGTGCTGGGCGTGCCGGTGCTCAAGGTGGTGATTCAGGTGGTGGCCGGGCGAAACATCGCCGTGCTGGTCGAGGCCGCCGTGCGCAACACGATCCTGCAACTGCGCGGCATCGACACCTACCAGGAATTCGTCGAGCGCCACCGCCGCGCCATGGCCAGCGGCATCCAGCCCTGACCAGCCCCGGGCATCGTCTCTTCGCATCGACGGGCGAAAAAAAACGAAGCCCCTGAAGGGAGCTTCGTTTTTTGTGGGAGTCCGTTTGGGATCAGCGATGGGCCACGCCGCGCTTGGCGCATTCGGCACATTGGCCGTACAGCGACATCGAGTGATCCTGAATCACCCAGCCCTTCTGCTTGGCGATCAGGTTCTGGCGCTTTTCGATTTCGGCATCGTAGAACTCCTCCACCTTGCCGCAACCCGTACACACGAAGTGGTCATGGTGCTGACCCTCGTTGAGTTCGTAGACGGCCTTGCCGCTTTCGAAGTTGCTGCGCAGCAGGATGCCGGCTTGCTCGAACTGCGTGAGAACGCGGTAAACGGTTGCAAGGCCGATGTCGGAGCGTTCTTCCAGCAGTACGCGGAAAACGTCTTCAGCCGTCATGTGACGCTGCTGCCCTTTCTGGAAGATGTCGAGGATCTTCAGTCGGGGAAGCGTCGCTTTCAGGCCGGTGCTTTTCAGTTCGTCAATATTCGTCATGACAAGGTCTTTCGTTTGCCTAAGGCGCGTTAAGGCCCGGGGGATTCCAGCCGCTACAATGGGCCGATCATATCCCTATGGCGTTAACCATGTTTGCTCCCGCCCGTTACGGCGTCCGTTGTGGCGCGATCATTTTGCTGAGTGCCGGACTGGCTGCCTGCGGAAGCATCGACAGTGCAAGTCAGCGTCTTGCCAGTGCCATCACACCATACAAGATTGACGTTGTGCAAGGAAATTTCATTTCCAAGGAACAGGTCGATGCGCTCAAGCCCGGCATGGGGCGCCAGCAGGTCAAGGAAATTCTGGGGACGCCATTGGTGATGCCGCTTTTCCACACCGATCGCTGGGAATACATCTTCACGCTCAAGCGCCCCGGCATTGAGCAGCAGACGCGCAAGCTGACCGTGTTCTTCAAGGACGACGTGCTCGACCGCTTCGAGGGCGACGAGATGCCAACCGAGGCGGAGTTCGTCGCGTCGCTGGGCTCCAAGGCGGCCAAGAACAAGGTGCCGAACCTGGAGGCCACCGAAGACCAGCTCAAGCGCTTCCCGGCCAAACCGGACCCCTCGCCCGCCAGCAATCCCGGCAATGAGCCTCCGTCGGCACCGCTGTCCACGAGCTATCCGCCGCTCGAGGCACCGAAGTAAGCCACCACAAGAATCCCAGAATCGCCTCGCCGCAGCTCCTGCAGGCGGGGCATGCATGAATCGACAGCAGAGATGACCGCTCCTTCTTCCTCCACCCGTCGCCGCGTTGCCGTGGCAGGTGCATCCGGCCGCATGGGCCGCATGCTCATCGAAGCCATCCGCCAGAGCGAAGACTGCGTGCTCGCCGGTGCGCTCGACGTGCCCAGCAGCCCGGCGGTCGGCGCTGACGCGACGGCCTTTCTCGGCCACGCGAGCGGCGTGCAGATCACGGCCGATGTGCGCAAGGGTCTCCAGAACGCGGATGTGCTGATCGACTTCACCCGTCCCGAAGGCACGCTGAACCATCTGGCCGTCTGCGAAGAGCTCGGCGTGCAGCTGGTGATCGGCACGACCGGCTTCTCCGACGGGGAAAAGGCGCGCATCGCCGAGGGCGGCAAGAAGATCGGCATCGTGTTCGCGCCCAACATGAGCGTGGGCGTGAACGTCACGCTCAAGCTGCTCGAGCTGGCCGCCAAGGCCATGCACGAGGGCTACGACATCGAGATTCTCGAAGCCCACCACAAGCACAAGGTGGACGCGCCTTCGGGCACCGCGCTCAAGATGGGCGAGGTGATCGCCGAGGCGCAGGGCACCAGGCTTGAAGACCGCGCCGTGTACGAGCGTTACGGCCACACCGGCGCGCGCAAGGACGGCACCATCGGCTTCGCGACGATCCGCGCGGGCGACATCGTCGGCGACCACACGGTGATGTTCGCCACCGAAGGCGAGCGCATCGAGATCTCGCACAAGTCCTCGAGCCGCGCCGGCTATGTGCGCGGCAGCCTGCGCGCCGTGGGCTATCTCGCGGACAAGAAGAGCGGCATGTTCGACATGTTCGACGTGCTCCATCTCAAGGACTGATCCACCACCCGGCCCGCCCATGAACGGACTCTCCTGGTTGCGACAAGGCGATGCCGTCACGCAGATCGCGGCGGTGGTGCTGCTGCTGATGTCGGTGGCGAGCTGGGTGCTCATCTTCTGGAAGGCGTGGCTGATGCGCCGCGCGCATGTGGACGTGCCGCGCAGCACGGCCGCCGTCTGGCAGGCGCCCACGCTGGCCGCCGCCTGTGAACAGCTCCAGCAATGGGACCGCGAAAACCTCGTGCGGCCCATGGTGGATGCGGCGCTTGCGCAGGCGCACCATTCCAGCGACACGCTGGCGGGCCAGGGCAACCGCGCCCAGCAGCTCACGCGCGTGCTGCGCAATGCCCTGCACCAGTCGATCTCGCGCCTGAAATTCGGGCAGGTGACGCTTGCCACCGTGGGCTCGACCGCGCCGTTCGTCGGCCTGCTCGGCACGGTCTGGGGCATCTACCACGCGCTCACCGGCATGGCGAGCGCGGGGCAGCTCACCATCGAGCGTGTCGCGGGCCCGGTGGGCGAGGCGCTGATCATGACGGCCGCGGGCCTCGCGGTCGCCATCCCCGCCGTGCTGGCCTACAACGTCTATGGCCGCATTCTCGGCAGCGTCGAGGCCGACCTCGAAGGCTTTGCGCACGATCTGCGCGAGCTGCTGGCCGATGGCAGCACCACATCGGCCCAGTCCTCCGGCCCGATGGGCGAATGAGCCGGAAAGCGAGCGCGCGTCATGGCCTTTGGACGACTCGAGCGCACTGAAGAATCCAAGCCGATGAGTGACATCAACGTCACGCCGCTGGTCGACGTGATGCTGGTGCTGGTGGTGATCTTCATCCTTACCGCGCCGCTGCTCGCGAGCGCCATTCGCCTCGATCTGCCCAAGGCCGACGGCGCCCAGCCCGGCGCGGCGGTCGACAAGCCGCTGACCGTGGCCATGGACGCCGCAGGAGCCATCTACCTGAACGACGAGGCGCTGGAGCCAACGGCGCTCGAAAGCCGCCTTCAGCAACTGGCCGCCGGCCGTGCGGACTCCGAGGTGCAGCTGCGCGCCGACACCACCGTGCCCTATGGCCGCGTGGTCGAACTCATGGGCCAGCTGCACAAGGCAGGGCTGCACCGCATCGCCTTCGTGACCGATCCGGTGGTCGCACCGGACAAGTCGGGCAAGGCGCAGAAATAGCCTCGCGTCGGCCGAAAGGCGGCTCGCGTATCGTTAGCCGATACTCTGCGTGTCATGAAGTGGCACCGGCAGGGCAGGATTCACCTCGTGCTGGGCGCGCCCCTTACATTCGCCCCATGTTCCAGAAGGGAGAGTCGTCACCATGGATAGCACCTTGTACCAGCTCGCCGCACAGGCCGAGCGTGATCCGCAGACGCTTGCGCGGTTGCACCGGATCGCGACCGCGCCCGGCGAGCCGCGCTCGCTCGCGCGCCATCTGCATTGGGGGCTGCTGCTCGTGGCGGCGCTGCTGCTTGCAAGCGGGCTGATCTTCTGGATCGCCGCCAACTGGCAGGAGCAGACGCGGATGTTCAAGCTCCTGCTGATCGAGGGCGCGCTGCTGGCGAGCGCCGTGGCGTCGCTCGTGTGGCGGCGCGGGCGCATCGCGGCGCTGCTGTGCGCGACGCTCGCGCTCGGCGGCCTGCTCGCGTTCATCGGGCAGACCTACCAGACCGGCGCGGACGCATGGCAGCTGTTCGCCACCTGGGCGGCGCTGGCGCTGCTGTGGACGCTTCTCGCGCGCAGCGATGTGCTGTGGGTGGTCTGGGTGGGCATCGCCGCGACGGCGATCGCCATGTGGTTCGGGCATCTGGATCTGTGGGAGATGCTGTTTCGCGGGCGCGAGCGGTTCATGCAGCAGATGATCTACATCCTGATGTGGCTGGCGCTTGCGCTGGTGCCCTGGCTGGTGTCGCTCGTGCCGTGGACGCGCCACCGCGACGGCATGGCCTGGTGGTCGCACCGTGCGGCGCTGGCCATGGCGCTGGCCGCATGGACGACGCTTGGTGTGATCGACCTGTTCACCCGCGGGAGCAGCGGCCTCGCGTATCCGCTGACCGGCGCGTTGATCGCCGTTGCCATGTTCGTGTCCTATCAAGGATCGTTGCGCGACTTCGCGAGCCTGTGCCTGTGCACGCTCGCGGCCAATGTCTGGATTCTGTCGCTGGTCGCGCGGGTGGTCTTTGAAGGTTCGAAGTCCACGGCCAGCCTGTTTGTCTTCGCGCTCGCGACGCTGGGCTGTCTTGGCGCCACTGTCTCGGGCCTGCTGGCCGTGCAGCGCGGCATGCGTGTGCAGTCCGTGCGGAATGCATCGGAAGGAGCGCTCCAATGAGCTTCTTTTCTTCACAACCATCGTGGTGGCCGCGCGCGCGTCAACTCGGGCTGGTGAGCGGCGATTCGCCCGAAGCCAGCGCGGATGAAGAGCCAAGCATCTTCGTGATCGTGCTCGCGCTGATCGGCGCGGTGGTCTGTGCGATTGCGGCGGGCGTGTTCCTCGTCGCGCTGGTCGATTCCGATTTCTGGTTCCGCCACCCTGCCTCCTATGTGTTGAGTCTGATCGGCATCGTGGGCTCCGGCTGGCTGCTCAGTCGCCATCGCAGCGTGTTCGTGACCTGCCTTGCGCTGGTGATGTGGGGGCTGTTCTGCAGCCTGTTGATGATTCGTCTGGCCAATGATTTGCATGGTGGTGCGCGGGAGGTCGTGATAGTCATGGGCCTGCTGGCGCTGCTGCAGCTCGTGGGCGCGTCGCTTGCGCGCGCGCAATGGATACGCCGCATCATGGGTGTGGTGTTCGCGATTGCGCTGTATCTGTGTCTGACTAGGCTTCTCGGTGATGTGGCACTGTTGCATCTGATGCATGTGCAGGGCGTGGTGTTGGCTGCTGCATGGCTGCTATGGCTGCGCAAGGAGCCCGAGTGGCTGCAGCGTCAGGCGGCGCAACCGGCATGGATGGGGTGGGCCGCCTTTGCAGACAGCGCCGCCGTGGGATTGCTGCTCATGGTGGTCCTGGGGGTCGGCGGCAGTGGCTGGGGCGACGGAATGACCTATTGGTTCTTCGGCCTGCGGGGCCCCCGCGCCCTGGATGCGGACTCGGCGCGGCTGCTGATTCTCGTGGGGCGTACGTGGGCTGCGCTGCTGGTCGCCGTGGCTGTGGGTGGGTTGTGCGCGCACTGGAAAAAGCATGGCATGGCAACGCGCCCGACGCTGCAGACGGTGCTCGGCGTGGGGGTGCTGCTCGCCGTGGCCGCGTGGTTCAGCCCGTCGCTTGGCGTGATTGCGCTGCTGGCCGCTGGTGCGCTGATCGGCGCGCGCTGGCGCATTGCCGTGCTGTGCGGTTTGGGGGCGTTGTGGGCGTTGTCGCAGTTCTATTACAGCCTCGCGTGGCCTCTTGCCCAGAAGGGCCTGGGCCTGGCGGCCATGGGTGCGGTGCTGCTTGCGGGGCTCATGCTGCCGGGGCTGTTGGCCGGTCGCGGTGCTGCAAGTGCAGACGGTGATCACGCAGCGGATGGCCTGATGCCGGTGGCGGCCTGGTCGCGCGCGCGGCTGGTCTGTCTGGTCGCCGGGGCGCTGCTTGTTTTCGGCCTGGTGAATTGGGATGTGCGCGGCAAGGAGCAGGTGATCGCCCATGGTCAGCCGGTGCTGGTGAAGCTGGTGCCGGTGGACCCGCGTTCGCTGATGCAAGGGGACTACATGGCGCTGCGCTTCGATCTGCCCGCCAACGTTCATGAGGGGCTCGAGAAAACGCTGCTGCCCACGGCGCGCGTGCGTGCCACGCTCGATGACAAGGGCCGTGCCACGGTCAAGGGGCTGGTCGCGGAGCGCTTCGATCCGGTAGCGGGCGAGGTCGTGCTGCCGCTCAAGCGCCTGAAGGGCCGCTGGGTGCTGGTGACCGATGCCTACTTTTTCCCAGAAGGCACGGGCAAGGTGTTCGAGCGCGCGCAGTACGGAGACTTCCGCGTGCTGCCCGATGGGCGGGCGCTGCTCGTGGGGCTGGCCGATGCGGATGGAAAGCCCATTGCGGTGCCGCGTGCACTGTCGCCAAAGCCCTCGTCGGATGTTGAGGGCGGCGACATCGATTCAGCGGCGGACGCGGAGGTCGTGGCGCCGGCCGAGGAGCCCCTGCCTCAGGCCAGCAGGCCGTGAGTTGGCGCTGCGACCGGGACTCAGGCCGACAGCACGCCGACCTCGTTCTGCCCCAGCCGCAGCTTCACGTCGTGGCCCGATGGGTTCTGGAACGCATGCAGTCCGAACTCCGGCAGGATCGCCATGAGGTGGTCGAAGATGTCGCCCTGGATGCTTTCGTATTCGAGCCACACGGTGGTCGCGGTGAACGCGTAGACCTCCAGCGGCGTGCCGTTGGTGGTGCTCTCCATCATGCGGGCCATCAGCGTCATGTCCTTGCGCAGGCGCGGGTGGGCGCGCAGATACGCGTTCACGTAGGCGCGGAAGGTGCCGATGTTGGTGAGCTTGCGCAGGTTGACCACCTCGTGCGCCATCTCCGGCGCCTTTTCGGCGAAGTCGCTGTTGTAGGTGTCGATCTCTTCGGTCTTGCTGTTCAGATAGGGGCGCAGCAGGGCGATGTGCGACAGCTCCTCGATTTCGGCGTCGGTGAGAAAACGCACCGTCGCGTTGTCGATCAGCAGGCTGCGCTTGATGCGGCGGCCGCCCGATTCGGACATGCCGCGCCAGTTCTTGAAGCTCTCGCTCATCAGCCGCCAGGTGGGGATGGTGGTGATGGTGTTGTCCCAGTTGCGGATCTTCACCGTGTTGAGCGCCATGTCGACCACCGCGCCGTCCGCACCGACCTGGTCCATCTGCAGCCAGTCGCCCACGCGCAGCATGTCGTTGCCCGCGAGCTGCACGCCGGCGGTGAACGACAGGATGGTGTCCTTGAACACCAGCATCAGCACCGCAGACATTGCGCCCAGACCCGAGAGCAGGATCAGCGGCGAGCGGTCGATCAGCGCGCCGATCATGACGATGCCGACCACCAGCATGGTGATCAGCTGGCCGAGCTGCACATAGCTCTTGACCGAGCGCGTGCCCGGCGTCTTGCTGAGGGCTTGCCGGTTGTGATCCTCGATCACGTCGAGCACCGCAAAGACGATGCGCCCGATCGCCAGCACCGTGCAGGCCACGGCCACGTTGTGGATGATGTTGCTGGCCACGGGCGACAACTTGGGCACCGCGAACACGCCGATCTGGAACACCAGTGACGGCACGATCTGCGACAGGCGGGTGAGCACGCGCCGGTCCACCAGGTTCTGCATCCACGGCGCGGACAGCTTGCTGGCCAGGCGCGGCAGCACCGTCAGCAGGATCAGCCGCGCGACGAAGCGCAGCACATAGGCGATGACGGCCAGCACGGCGAGGCCGATGGCGCTCTGCATCCAGGGGTCGAGGTGGCTGATGGTGTCGTAGTAATCGGAAAACGCAGCGGAAAGCACAGGTTCACGCTCCTTCGGTGAGGTTGGGGTGAAAAAAGGGGCGATCCGGCAGCGGATCATCGGGCAAAAGCGGACCGCAGACGCGTGGGTGATTCCGCTGGCTCTATCAAATTGAGAGCAATGGCTTCAATGTCAGACGCCGAAGGCGCCTGGAAGGTTCCTCGATTTTCTCATGCCCTGCGTTTACCTTGCATGCCGGCGGGGAGATCAGCGTGCCATGGGCGCGCGCCCGCGCGCGACGGGCCCCCGTTATCGGAGCCACCAACCGGGGATCAGGACAAACGCCTACAATCTTCCACCATTCGGCTCGCGTTGACCCCGTTTGCCTTCGGGATGATTTCCCGAAAGGCTGGTTTGATCGCGCAGGGTGTGGCGGCCGCATTCCTTCCCATTCGAGTTTCCATGCAAGACAAATACAACCATTCCGAAGTGGAGCGCGCAGCGCAGAGCCACTGGACCGCCGCCGACGCCTACCGCGTGACGGAAGACGCGAACAAGCCCAAGTACTACGCCTGCTCGATGTTGCCCTACCCCAGCGGCAAGCTGCACATGGGCCACGTGCGCAACTACACCATCAACGACATGCTCACGCGCCAGCTGCGCATGAAGGGCTTCAACGTGTTGATGCCCATGGGCTGGGACGCCTTCGGCCTGCCAGCGGAGAACGCCGCGCTCAAGAACAAGGTGCCGCCTGCCAAGTGGACGTACGAAAACATCGCGTACATGAAAAAGCAGATGCAGGCCATGGGCCTTGCCATCGACTGGAGCCGCGAAGTCGCCACCTGCGATCCTGATTACTACAAGTGGAACCAGTGGCTTTTCCTCAAGATGCTGGAGAAGGGCGTCGCCTACCGCAAGACCCAGATCGTGAACTGGGACCCGGTGGACCAGACCGTGCTGGCCAACGAACAGGTGATCGACGGCCGTGGCTGGCGCACCGGCGCGCTCGTCGAAAAGCGCGAGATTCCGGGCTACTACCTGGCCATCACCCAGTACGCGCAGGAGCTGCTGGACCACGTGCAGATCGGCAACGAAAAGGCCACGCTCACCGGCTGGCCCGACAAGGTTCGCCTGATGCAGGAAAACTGGATCGGCAAGTCGGCCGGCGTGCGCTTCGCGTTCACGCATGACATCAAGGATGCGCAGGGCAACCTCATCCAGGACGGCAAGATGTACGTGTTCACCACGCGTGCGGACACCATCATGGGAGTGACCTTCTGTGCGGTGGCGCCCGAGCATCCGCTGGCCACGCAGGCCGCACAGGGCAATGCCAAGATCGCCGCGTTCATCGAGGAATGCAAGAAGGGCGGCACGACCGAAGCCGAGCTCGCCGTCAAGGAAAAGGAAGGCCTGCCGACGGGTCTGTTCGTCACGCACCCGATCACCGGCAAGCAGGTCGAAGTGTGGATCGGCAACTACGTGCTGATGAGCTACGGCGACGGCGCGGTCATGGGCGTTCCCGCACATGACGAGCGCGACTTCGCGTTCGCGCTCAAGTACCAGCTGCCCATCCAGCAGGTGGTGGCCGTGGAAGGCCAGACCTACGATGCCACGCAATGGCACGACTGGTACGGCGACAAGGAGCGCGGCGTCACCATCCACTCGGGCGAATTCGACGGCATGAGCCACAAGGACGCGGTCGCCGCCGTCGCCAAGCTGCTCGAATCCAAGGGTCTTGGCGAACTCAAGACCACCTGGCGTCTGCGCGACTGGGGCATCAGCCGTCAGCGCTACTGGGGCACACCGATCCCGATCATCCACTGCGAAGACTGCGGCGCGCAGCCCGTGCCTGAAAAGGACCTGCCGGTCGTTCTGCCGCAGGACCTCGTGCCCGATGGCTCCGGCAATCCGCTCATCAAGAGCGAAGCGTTCCACGCCGGCGTGGTCTGCCCCTGCTGCGGCAAGCCCGCACGCCGCGAGACCGACACGATGGACACGTTCGTGGACAGCTCGTGGTACTTCATGCGCTATTGCGACGCGAAGAACAGCGAGAAGATGGTGGCGGATGGCGCGGACTACTGGATGCCCATGGACCAGTACATCGGAGGCATCGAACACGCGATTCTTCACCTGCTCTACGCCCGTTTCTGGACCAAGGTGATGCGCGACATGGGCCTCGTGAAGGTCGATGAGCCCTTCACCAAGCTGCTCACGCAGGGCATGGTGCTGCGCGGTGCGTTCTCGCAGCGCACGGCCAACGGCGGCAAGCAGTACTTCTGGGAAAGCGAAGTCAACGTCATCAAGAACGAGAACGACGTGGTCATCGGCGGCACGCTCAAGAGCGACGGCTCGGCGCTCGACTATGAGATGACGACCATGTCCAAGTCCAAGAACAACGGCGTCGATCCGCAGGACCTGATCGAGAAGTACGGTGCCGATACCGCGCGCCTGTACACCATGTTCACCGCGCCGCCCGAGCTGACGCTGGAGTGGAACGAGTTCGCCGTGGAAGGCAGCTACCGTTTCCTGCGCCGCGTCTACAACTTCGGCGCCAAGCTCTCGGCACCGGAGTTCGACGCCGCACGCGCCAAGGCCACGGCCAAGAACGGCGTGGCGGGCGTCGCTTTCGGCAAGGAAGCCAAGGCGCTGCGCCTGGAAGTGCACACCGTGCTCAAGCAGGTGGACTACGACTACCAGCGCATGCAGTACAACACGGTGGTTTCCGGTGCGATGAAGATGATCAACGCGCTCGAAGACTTCAAGGCCCTCGACACCGAAGGCGGTCGCGAAGCCGTGGTCGAATGCTTCGGCATTCTGACCCGCGCGCTGTATCCCGCAACGCCGCATCTGGGCCACGTGCTGTGGACCGAACTGGGCTTCGCCAAGGCGCAGGGTGAACTGCTCGATACCGCCTGGCCGGAAGTCGATCCGCAGGCGCTGGTGCAGGACGAGATCGAACTCATGCTGCAGGTGAACGGCAAGCTGCGCGGCTCGATCCGCGTCGACGCCAAGGCCGACAAGGCCGCCATCGAAGCCGCTGCGCTCGCGAACGAGGAATACCAGAAGTTCGCCGAAGGCAAGGCTCCGAAGAAGATCATCGTTGTGCCGGGTCGCCTGGTCAACGTGGTGGTCTGAGTCCGGCTCGAAGGCAAGCGTAGGCAAACGCAGGGGAAACAACGCATCATGCAAAAACGCACCGTTCTCGCATTGCTCGCTGCAGCGCCGCTCGCAGCTTGCGGTTTTCGCCTGCGTGGCGCGCCGGACTTCCAGTTCAAGTCCATCTATGTGAAGGCACCGCCCGGCTCGCAGCTCGCGCGCGAGCTGGTGCGCACCCTGAAGGGCGCGGGCGGCGACGTCAAGGTGATCACCGACATCGCCGACATCGCGCAGGCCGAGGCGATCTGCAACATCCTC
Source organism: Diaphorobacter caeni (assembly GCF_015354245.1). Classification (GTDB taxonomy): domain Bacteria; phylum Pseudomonadota; class Gammaproteobacteria; order Burkholderiales; family Burkholderiaceae_C; genus Diaphorobacter_A; species Diaphorobacter_A caeni. The sequence goes on along the minus strand of NZ_JADKYZ010000016.1, from coordinate 33,010 downwards.
TCGGAAAACCGCGACCGCATCGTTGTCGGCCTGAACGCATCGGGTCAGGTGCGCGAGCTGCAACTGCGCCTGCGCATGCACTTCTCGCTGACCGGACCGAACGGCGAGGAGTTCATTCCCAGCACCGAACTGCTGCAGCAACGCGACGTGAGCTACAACGAATCGATCGCGCTGTCCAAGGAAGGCGAAGAGGCCATGCTGTTCAAGAACATGCAGACCGATCTGGTGCAGCAGCTCATGCGACGCCTCGCCAAGGCCAAACTGGTGCCGGTGACCTGATCGCATGCAAGTGGCACTGAACCAGCTGGCTGGGCATCTTCAAAAAAGCGTGAAGCCGCTCTACGTGCTGCATGGCGACGAGCCGTTGCTGCAGCAGGAGGCGGTGGACGCCATCCGCGCCGTCGCGCGCGAATCGGGCTACACCGAGCGCAGCAGCTTCACCGTGCAGGGTGCGCATTTCGACTGGAGCGGCGTGCTCGCGGCGGGCGGATCGCTCTCGCTGTTCGCCGACAAGCAGATCATCGAAATCCGCATCCCCAGCGGCAAGCCCGGCAAGGACGGCGGAGCGGCCCTGCAGCAGATCGCGCGAGATGCCGCATCCAGCGACAGCACCCTCACCATCGTGATGCTGCCGCGCCTCGACAAGGCCACCAAAACCGGCGCCTGGTTCAGCGCGCTTGACTCCGCAGGCATCAGCATCCAGATCGACCCCGTCGAACGCGGCATGCTCCCGCAATGGATAGCACAGCGACTCGCGGCCCAGAGCCAGCGCGTCGTGCCCGGCGAAGAGGGCCAGCGCACGCTCGCCTTCTTTGCCGACCGCGTCGAAGGCAACCTGCTCGCCGCGCACCAGGAAATCCAGAAGCTCGCGCTGCTCTATCCGCAGGGCGAACTCACCTGGTCGCAGGTCGAACAGGCGGTGCTCAACGTCGCCCGCTACGACGTCTTCAAACTCTCCGAAGCCGTGCTCTCCGGCAACGTCGCCCGCATGCAGCGCATGATGGACGGCCTGCAGGCCGAAGGCGAGGCCGAGGTGCTGGTCCACTGGGCGCTGGCCGAAGACATCCGCTCTTTGAAGCGCGTGAAAGACGCCATGAACGCAGGCAAGCCCTTGCCCATGGCCCTGCGCGAAAACCGCGTCTGGGGGCCGAAGGAGCGCCTGTTCGAACGCGTACTGCCGAGCGTCGGCGACGCTGCCCTGTCACGATTGCTGCAGTCCGCCCACATCGTGGACGGCATCGTCAAGGGCCTGAAGCAACCGGACTGGCCAGCGGACGGGTGGCTGGCGCTGCAGCGGTTGGCGCTGCAGTTGTGCAAGACGTGCGCGGGACGTTAAGCCTCTGTGCCCCTCCATTGGAAAGGTAGATTGATAAAGACAATCCTGCATTGTTGACATTGATACATGATCGTGGGATCACCGAAGAACAGATGTCATGACGCGAGGGGTTGCGGTCAGAGCTGAATTTACGGTGCATTCTGCACAAGGCGTTGAATGGTTACTCAAAACCGCGCGATCTTCACGATCTGCTCGAACAACTACGTTCCGATGGCGAGGGTGTTGCTGGAGAGCGCACGCCGTCATCATCCCGAGGCCGCCATCTATCTGTGCCTTGCGGACGAAAAGTTGGCGGATGCTGACTTTTACCCCGAATTTTGCGAGGTGGTCACAGCCGATGCGCTGGCGATTCCCAGTTTTCGTGAGTTCGCCTTTCGCTACGACGTGCTGGAGTTCAACACGGCGGTCAAGCCGTTCATGTTCCGTCATCTGCTCGCACGCGGACATGAACACGTCGTTTATCTCGACCCGGACATTGAAGTATTTGCACCGCTCGAGTCCGTATTTCGGCTGCTGGATGAAGGCGCCTCGTTTGTTCTTACTCCCCATCTGACGAAACCTGCCGAGCGTGACGTCTTTCCCGACGATGTGGGCATCATGCTCGCGGGCGTCTACAACCTTGGTTTTCTCGGGGTCGGTGCTGGCGAGGAGGCTCAGAACATTCTGCGCTGGTGGGGCAGGCGTCTTGAGCACCATTGCGTGAACGAGCCCGCACGTGGCATTTTCGTGGACCAGAAGTTCATGGATCTCGTTCCCGGTTTTGCAGACCGTGCATGCATCCTGCGCGATACGGGCTACAACGTGGCCTATTGGAACTTGCATCAGCGCACCTTGGGGCGCGATGGCAAGACATGGCTGGTCGACAGTGCGCCGCTGCGCTTTTTCCACTTCAGCGGCATTGATCCCGCGAATCCGCGGCGATTGTCCAAACACACAGAAGCGTTTTGCGACGAGGAGATTCCAGAGTCGCTCAGTACCTTGATGGGCGAGTATGCCCAACAGGTGCTGGACAACGGGCATGGCCAGGTGCCCAGAGCCACCTATGCCTATGGCCGTTTCGCCTCAGGCACGTTGATTCCCGACTTGGTGCGCCGCATGTTCCGTGAGCGACATGTGTGCTGGTCCGGTGGTGATCCGTTTGAATGCTATGAGGAATACCTGCACTTACCCAGCACGCATGCAGCGATGGGGCGCTCCGGTTACGTGACCCAGTTAATGGCCTATGTGCATCAGCGCGAACATTGGCTGCAGTCCCAATTTCACCTCGCGACGCAGCAAGGAGTCGAGGGATATCTGCAGTGGTACATGCGCCACGCACGCGACTTGCTTCTGGACAGCCGTTTGGTGGAACCTGTCTCGCGGCGCGCCGGGATGCGAAAGTTTGCCTGGGACTCGCGAGCGAGTCTGAAGGGCGAACATGACAATCACAGCTCCGGGACACCAGAAGTGACGGTGATTGGGTACCTTGAGTTGGCAACGGGTGTGGCCGAGGCTGGACGGAAAATGCTGCGCACGCTAAGCCACGCAGGAGTGCGGGCCAACGGCCTGCCTGTTCGTCTGAACACATTGTCTGCTCAAGTGGATCAGGCGCCCGGAGCCCCGCTGGTCTCGAAAAGTCAGGCACCCATTCAGATTTTCCAGGTGAATGCCGACCAGTTGCCTGAAGTGGCTGAGTTCGTGTCCTCGTCGGTACGTGCAGATGCCTGGAAGGCTGTCGTGCCATTTTGGGAGCTTGAGCAGTTTCCTGAGCCTTGGCTCAAGGCATTCGACGTAGTGAATGAAGTGTGGGCTCCAACGCGATACGTGCAGACCATGCTGGCGCACAAGCTCGACAAGCCCGTGCTGCACATGCCTTTGCCTCTGACGTTCGATGTTCCGCCAGCGGCAGAGCGCTCCCGTTTCGGATTGCCGGACGACGTATTCCTGTTCTACTTCTCATTCGATTTTCTGTCGTATGTGGAGCGTAAGAATCCGATGGCGATCATCCGCGCGTTTCGCCGTGCCTTTCGTTGCGGCGATGATCGCCCCAAAGTGGCGCTCGTCATCAAGACGCTGCACTCGGACATCCATGAGGAAAAGGGCAACGCGTTGCGCGAAGCACTGTGCAGCGACTCGGACATGATCCTGATGGAGCGCACTTTGAACCGCCAGGAAAACCTCCAACTGATCGCCTGCAGCGATGCGGTCGTGTCGCTGCATCGGGCGGAAGGGCTGGGGCTGTTGGTGGCGGAGGCCATGCAGCTCGGCAAGCCGGTCATTGCCACCGACTATTCCGCCACCACCGAACTGGTGACGAAGCACACGGGTTGGCCCGTGGATTGCGCGCTGGTTCCGGTGCCCGATGGCCACTACCCCTTTCACGAAGGCCAGGTGTGGGCGGAGCCTGACATCTGCCATGCCGCATGGCAGATGCGTCAGGTCTTTCAACAGCGTGAAGAAGCCGCACGGCGTGCCGAGACCGCTCGCGCAATGCTGGAAAGCAGCTTCGGTACAGACGTCTGCGCTGCGCGCTTGCGCGAGCGTCTCGTCTCGCTTCAACTGGGAAAAAGCAACTCGGTGGAGGCGACGGCGTGAGCATCAAGGCGAAGGTCAGCAACATCCGGCGCTGGACGCTGGTGGGTGATATCGGTGGTGCAGCCAACTTTCACGCGGGTGACGAGGCCATGCTGGAGTCCAATCTACGGTTGCTGCGATCCGTCGCCCCCGGCTCTCAATTGCATGTCATCTCCGCAGATCCTGAATTCACATCGCTCAGCTATGGTGTTCAGGCATTTGCCCGGCTGGGATTCGATGATTGCGCCACCGAAATCGAACGTGAGGCGCTGCTTGATCAAGTCTCACGTCCACATTGGACGAGTCGCGCGCCGAAGGCGTTTGGCGCATTGGCCGATGCGTCGGATGGTCTGCTCATCTCCGGTGGGGGAAACTTGCGCGACGCTTGGCCAGCCTGCATCTACGAGCGTCTGGCGCTGTGTCGGCGCGCCGTGAAAATTGGTGCCTCCGTGGTGATATTGGGCCAGACCATCGGTCCGGAGTTGAATGACCGCCATCGGGAGATGGTGTCCGAGATGTTGCGGGCCGCATCGTGGATCGGTGTTCGGGAATATCCCAGCTATCAACGGGCGCTGACCTTGGGTGCAGATCCTCGTCGCATGAGTTTCCAAATCGACGATGCCCATGCATTGGGGCGAGCAGATCCGGGCTCAGGAGCAGGGCTGTCATGGCCGCTCTCGTTTCCCATCCAGTCTCCGTGGATAGGAGTGACATTTCATCCGCTGTGCGATCCCGCTGAGGGCGATCCCGTGATCGAGTCGCTGGCTCGCCAGCTTGAAGCATTTGCGTTGCATGCGGGATGCGAACTGGTTTTCATCTCGCATGCGCGTGCGGCGCCAAAGGCTGGAGCACGCTGGAGTGATGAAGATATGGGCAAGGCACTGGCCGCGTGCTTGCGAAAGGTCGTCATGCATGTATTGCCGGTGCTGCCCGCTGCGCAGATCGCACGGATGACCGCGCAGGCAAGACTGGTGGTGAGTTCCAGATATCACCCACTGGTATTTGCCCTGGCGGCAGATGTGCCTTGCGTGGGGGTATGCGTTGACGACTACACCCGGACGAAACTGCAGGGTGCGCTGCTGCACATGGACTGCGCTGGGGATGTCTTGGATTTGAGTTCGGTGCTGCATGGGCATCTGATCACGCGCCTGATGCACCAGTGGGCGCAACGTGAGGCGCGGAGTGCCCATATTGCGCTGCAACGCCCGAGCCTTGAGCGCGACGAGTCGCTTCGACGGGAAGCGTTGGCGAGAATGTTTTGCACGGGCATGCCGGTCGAGCCGCCTGTACCGGCCAGATGGAGTGGAATTGCAGCATCCATGCTCGATTCGACAGCGCCGGTAAAGACGGACGCGCGACCACTGGCGCAAACACGGCGGCACGTGAACAGCGAAGAAGGGAGGAGCAAAATGGTGAGCGAAATCGATTGGCAGCAGTTTGAGCGCGACGGGTATCTCTACCTAGGGCAGGTGTTGAGTGCAGACGAGGTCAAAGCATTGCAACAGAGAGCGGATACGCTGGCGCTGGGCGAGCTGGACAATCCCCACATTCAGATGCAGCGTGATACCGGAGGTGAGTACGACGCCTTGCCCGACGCTGTTGCCCGGTTCGAGGAAGGATCGCTCTTGTATCGCAAGATTCAGGGGCTGGAGAACGACGACCGGTTTGCGCAACTGATCGATCGGCCCGTGTTTCGCGAGATCTGTGCCCGGATGTATGGAGCGCACTCACCGGTATCGATCTTTCGCGCAATGATCATGAACAAGCCTGCGGGGCTGGGTACGAACCTGCCATGGCACCAGGATGGTGGTACGGTTTGGCAACTCGATCGCGACCCTCTGGTGACCATCTGGGTTGCGTTGGACGACGCTACCCAGGCCAATGGTTGCATGGACGCCATTCGCGGATCGCATCGCAACGGTTTGCTGAGCATGCAAGGCAGCACACTCACTCATGATCAGGTGCAAGAGCACTGCCATGCAGAGCAGATCGTTGCACTCGAGGTGCCGTCAGGCCATGCAGTGCTGATGCATAACTGGTTGATTCATCGCTCTGGCGTCAACCCGTCGTCCGCTCCAAGGCGCGCGTTTACCATGTGCTGCATGGATGCCCGCACGCGCAGCCTGCAGACCGGCGCGAGGTTTCCCATTGTCTATGGTGCTCTAACAGACGAACCAGATCACTATGTGCAACAACTGCACGTCGATCTGGCAGCAACGACAGCGATGGCCAGTGAAGCCGAACGCTATGCACTGAGCCTGCGCGACGCCCATGCTGATGCCGAACGCTATGCCAGAAGCCTTGAGGCGGAACTGGCCAGCTCAGACCTGAACGAAAGGAACCGGCGCATGGAGCAGGCGTTGGTACAGATGCGCATGGAAATGCAGGAACTCAACCGTGCGCTGGCGACGGCGAAGGAGGGGGCACTTGACGAGGTGCATCGTTTGGACGCAAGGATTCGATCCATGGAGGACTCGATGTCGTGGCGCGTGACGCAACCGCTTAGGGCCGTGTTGAAGGCCTTGAGGGGGTGGTGAGGCGCTGCAGCTTTTACAAACGCCCCATTCAGTGTGACAACGGAATTGATTCCACCAATTCGAAAGGCACAATCGCATTCATCGTTGGGAGTTGTCACTGTTCTTGCGGACGAGCTTCAAACACAGGGCCGGAACGCCAAAGGAATGTCCGCTGAAGAATCCGGTGTCATTCATATCTATCGTCGCGCCGAATCCAATCCAGCAGTAGCCAAAGTCATCAATGCTTTTCACCGTGGTTGTGTGTCCGACGCATGCAAGAATCTCTCTTTGTTCATTTAGTGGAAGGTCTGCGATGAGCCAATCGGGAATGCTGAGCAGCAGGACCTCGCTTCCCACGTCAATGGTCTCTTCCATGGGGTTCAATGCCTGTCTCGGCACTCACTGCTCCGCAATCACATCCACAAACACCAGCGGCTCGGTCCCCGTGGCCGTCAGTCCATGTGATTCGCCCTTGCGCACGATGGTCACGTCGCCGGCCTTCACAGGCACGTCTTTCCCGTCCTTGTCCTTGAAGATGCCTGTGCCCGAGATGATGATGTAGGTGTCTTCGTTCGTCGTGTGCTTGTGGTAGCCGATGGAGTCGCCGGGCTTCAGGGTCAGCCAGCTGATTTCCTTGATGGCTTCGTCTTTTTTGGGCATGTCGCGGGTGAAGGCGTATTCGCCGTGGAGCACGCCCTTGCCGCCAGCGGCTTCCTTCTTTTCGGCCTTGATCATGCTTTCACGCGGGTAGACCTCTGCGTGGACGAATTGGGTGGCCGTAAGGGTCGCGATGGCGGCGATGGCGGTCAGGGCGGGGTGCTTGCGCAGCGACATGGAGCGTACCTTTCGTTGGGCCGTGGGCGATGGCCACGGTGCAGGGCACGTTATCGCAAGCTCAGGGCACGATGTCCACGGTGATTTCCCGCGTTTCCGTTTGGCCCTGGTCGCTGACGGCGCGCAGGGTGTGGCGCTGGCTGGCTTGCGCCATGGGGGGCAGCCAGGTGATGCCTTCGCCGGGAGCGGACTGGCCGATCAGCGTGTCGCCTGCAAACCAGTAGATGGTGCGGATGTCCGCGTCGGTCTCTGCACGCAGCACCAGCGGCTCGGGCTTTTGCGTGCGCAGGATGTGGCGCACGCCGCGCAGCGGGGCGGTGATGCGTGGCGCATGGTCTGCGGTCGCGATGCCATCGAGCGGGCTGCTGCCCGCGTCCGCGTTGGCACTCATGTCCGCGCGGTCGCAGCCGTCGTCGGGCGCGGCTGCACGGGGCAGGCCGGACTGGCGGAACAGGCGGCGCATGTCGCTGCTCCACTGCTCCACGACCTGCTGGCGCGCACCGGGCTGCGGGCCGCAGACGATCTTGCCCGAGGCTTCGTCGACCCACACGGCGCGGTGCAGCTGGCTGGTCTGGATGGGGGACTTGCCCGCGATGAACCAGGTGCTGGTGCGCACGGGGCACAGCGCGTCGGGCAGGCCGCCGGTGGCGGCGCATACCTCTATCTGGCGCAGGTCGCGCGGTTGGCGTCTGGGCACTTCGGTGGTGTCGAAACGCTGGGCGCGCAGCGCGTCCACCATGCGCATGAACAGCGGGGCGGCCGCGTCCACGCCAACCAGCGCGGGGTTGCTGCTGCCGTCGAAATTGCCCATCCACACCACCAGCACGTAGCGGCCGAAGACGCCTGCGGTCCACGCGTCGCGGAATCCCCAGGAGGTGCCCGTCTTCCATGCGACGGCGGGACGCGCGGGCTGTGCGGTGTCGGGGCGCGGCGTGTGGCGCAGCATGTCGAGCGTGATGAAGGCGGCCTCTTCGCTGAGCAGGCGCAGCGGCGCGGCGGCCGTGGGTTGGTCACTCGGGCCGCGCTGCGTGTAGCGGACCGGCTGGGTCACGCCGCCGTTGGCGAGCGTGCCGTAGAGGCCCGCGAGTTCTTCGGGCGTGACCTCGCCGCCGCCCAGCACAAGGGCGAGGCCGTAGTGCGATTCGCTCTGCAGTTTCTGCACCCCGGCAAGGCGCAGGAACGCATGCAGATTGGGCTTGCCGAGCTGCGATGCGACCGCGACGGCGGGGATGTTGCGGCTGCGGATCAGCGCGTCCTGCGCGGAGACGGGGCCGACAAAGCGGTGGTCGAAATTCTCGGGCGTGTAGGGGCCGAAGGCGGTGGGCGCGTCCTTCAGAACGGTCTTGGGATGCAGCAGTCCCTGATCGAGCGCGAGCGCGTAGATGAAGGGCTTGAGCGTCGATCCCGGCGAGCGCCTGGCCTGCGTGCCATTGACCTGGCCCTCGATCTTCGCGTCGTGCCAGTCGGCCGAGCCGATGAGCGCGCGCACCTCCATGGTGGACGCATCGAGCAGCAGTGCGCTCGCGTTGATCAGGCCCACGTCGGAGCGGGTGCGCAGGTATTGGGCGAGCACGCGCTCGAGCGTGGTCTGCATGCGCAGATCGATGGTGCTGCGGATGTCCTGCTGGCCGCGCTCCTGCGCGAGCAGCATGTCGGTGAGGTGCGGCGCGAGAAACGGCAGATTGCCGCGCGACTGGGCGGAGAGCGCCAGCTCGGCGTCGGGCGCGAGCAGGCGGGCCTGCGGGTCGCGCTCCTTCCACAGCGCGAGCAGTCGCTGGCGCGCGGACTGCAGCTCCGCGTTGCGGCCGCGCTCGGCGATGCGCTTGACCGGGTTCTGCGGAATCACCGCGAGCGTGAGCGCCTCGGGCAGGGTGAGATCGGCGGCGCTCTTGCGGAAATAGATCATGCTCGCGGCCTGCACGCCTTCGATGTTGCCGCCGTAGGGCGCGGTGTTGAGATAGGCCTCGAGCACTTCGCGCTTGCTGTAGCGCGCCTGCAGCCAGAGCGCCGCAAAGATCTGCGCGACCTTGCCGCCATAGCTGCGGCTGTCGATGCCGTAGACGCGCCGCGCGAGCTGCATGGTGAGCGTCGATCCGCCCTGCCGGCGACCACCGCTGGTGATGTGCCAGGCGCTGCGCACGAGCGCAGCAGGATTGACGCCGGGGTGGCGGTAGAAGCTGCGGTCCTCATACAGCAGCACGGCCTCGACCAGCGTGGGCGAGATGCTCTTGAGCGGCACCCAGACGCGGTACTGCTCGTCGGGCGCGAGCGTGAGCCTGAGCAGCTCGCCGCCGCGCGCGTAGACGGCGCGCGACGAGCCGACCTGCTCGCTCAACGGAGCGTGGGGAAGCACGCGCAGGATGGCGACGGCCAGCGTGATCAGCATCGTCAGCAGAGCGGAGGCCGCTCCCGCTCTTCTCCATCGCCGTTTGCGGGGCGACGACGCCTTGCGGGGCGTAATGACGGAGGTCACTTGGGCACCACCTGCAGACGCGCCGCAGCCGAGCGCGAGAACACGCGGCGGTCGTACATGTCTTCGCCGTAGGCGGGCGGCACGACGAAGTCACCGACGTTGGTGGCGCGGGCCTTGTAGGTGAGCTCCATCATGTTCTTGTTCACGCTGCCGTAGAACACCACGCGGTCCTCGCGGATGTCGGCGTAGGCGAGACTCCATGAGCCCTTGATGCCAAGGCGCTGCTTCCAGATCGGCTCCTGCGATTCCTCGTTCTGCTCGGCTTCTTCATCGGCATTGCCGCTGCCGCTGCTCACGGGCTGCAGAACGGGTTCGAGGCCGCCGGGCAGCATGTCGACCAGCGCCACGTTGGACAGATTCTCGCGGTCGGTGCTGCGCACGCGGACGCGCACGGTGACCTCGTCGCCAATCTTCACCTGCGTGACCGGCTTGCCCGAAGCGTCGATCACCTCGTGATGGATTTCCATGCCCTTGCTTATCGCCTTGTCGGGCACATTGCGCTCGAAGCCCTGTTCGGCCCAGCTGTAGAACAGATTGAAGTCGCTGTCGTTGGCGAGCTTGAGCCTGCTCGTGCCGACCGGCACCTGCGCGCGCGCCACCGGGTTGATGCTGCCGAGCGCCAGCGCCGCCGCCTGGCCTTGCGCGTTGATCGACTGCAGGCTCACACGGCCCTCGGTGTTCTGGTTCACCGCGTTGAAATACGCGTCCACGGCCAGCACCATCGATGCGGAAGAGAGGCTGTTGTACCAGCCGTCCTGCACCATGCCCGCCACGCCGTTCCATACCGTCGGCGGCAGCGTCTTGAGCTTGTCGGGGAAGTGGCGTGCGGCCACGTAGACCAGCATGCTTTCGTGCACCAGCGGGTCGTAGTACGCGCCCCAGGTCGTGCGGCGCTGCTTCTTCGCGGTGCGCGCGAGCAGGTCCTTCCATACGGGATCGAACAGCTCGGCGGCCACCTTGTCCTGCTTGACGAGCTGGTAGCTCGCGGCCAGATAGGCGGCGCCGAGATCGGTGTTCAGACCCTTGGCCTGACCACTGCGCCACGCCTCGCGCAGGTTGGCCAGCGCAGCCGGGGCGACGATGCCCTGGCGCGTGAGCAGGTAGAGCGCCTGCGTGTTCATGCGCCAGTGGTCGGGCGCGGCATCGGCGTTGCCGAGGGCGCTCTGCAGATAGGCGTTGGCCTGCTGCAGCAGGTCCTGCGGCACGGGCAGCCTGTGTTCCTTCGCTTCGAGCAGCAACTGCACCGCGTACAGCGTGGCGAAGGTGTCGGGCGTGGCGTCGCCGGGCCAGGCCGAGAAGCCGCCTTCGCCGGTCTGGCGCGCGCGCAGTTGAACGACGTAGCGCTCAAGCACCTTGCGGGCATCGGGCAGCGGGCCCTGTTCGGCGGTTCTGCCACGCGACACTTCCTTCATCAGCTCGGGGCGCGTGGAGAGCAGCACGGCCGGATAGGTCTGGCTCGTGATCTGCTCCGTGCAGCCGTAGGGATAGGCCTCGAGATACTGCATCAGCCCGGTCGCGAACGACCACGGTGCGGACGAGACGGCCACGTCGCTGCGGCGGAAGTTGGGGAAGAAGTCGCCCTGACTCCTGATCTCGCCCGAGCGCTGGAAGCTGCCCGCCTGAACCAGAGAGACATAGGGCGACGCGGGCCGCACGCTGACTTCTTCCTTGAGATCGGCGCGGAAGTTCTTGTGCACCGCGCTGAACGCGAGCGGTGACGAGCCCAGCACGGCATCCGCGCCCGCCTTGGCGCGCAGCCTGAACTTGGTGCTGGCCTCGCCGCGCTCGTTGATGCTGAGCGTCTGCGTCGCGTCGCCCACCACTTCGAGCCCGCCCGACGCGTTGAGCGTGAGCGCGATCGGCACGTTCTTGCCTGAGCCCTCGATGTTGTTGGCGAGGCCCACGCCGACTTCCACCGTGTCGCCGGGCGCCATCGCGAGCGGCGCGTTCGGCAGGATCACCATGTCGCCGCGCACGACGGTGGTGGAGCTCTTGGCGGCGGTGCTCTGGTCGTTGACGGCCACCGCCATCACGCGCAGGCTGCCGTTGAAGCTCTCGGGCACGGTGTAGCTGAACTCGCGGCTGCCGTTCACGTCGACCAGACCCGACCAGTACGCGACCGGCTTGTCGCGCTTGCGCTTGAACGGGTTCAGGTGCTTGCCGAGCTCGTCCTCGCCGTCGCCGCCGGGGGCGGCGGCGAGCATGAGCTTCTTGAACTCGGGCAGGATCATGTCCAGCGTCTGCAGCGTGTTCACCTCGAGCGCGCGCTTTTGGAAGAAGAACTTGAGCGGCGCGGGTGTCCTGTAGCGAGCCACCTGCAGAATGCCTTCATCGACCGCGAACACGACCGCGCGCGTGGGCTGGTCGCTCGTGAGCGTCATCTTCACGGTCTGGCCGGGCTTGACGAGTTCGCTGCTGGTGAGCGTGATGTTGGCCGTGCGCTTGGCGAGCGTGGTCGCGAACGGCGCGACGCCGTACGACAGCGGGCTCATGTAGACCTCGTCCGACGACGGATCGCGCACGAAATGCACGGTGATGTAGCCCGTGCCCTCGAAGTCCTTGGGGATGGTGATCTTCTGTACCGACGCGGTCTTGTCGGTCTTGAACCAGGCGTGCGCGTAGACCCTGTCGCGCTCGATGGTGATCAGGCCCGCGCCCACGTACGGCGCGCGGATGCTCACCGAAATTTCCTGCCCAGGCTCGTAGTCCTTCTTGTCGAGCGTGAGCTGCAGCTCGGCGTTGCGGTCGAGCGAACGCGTGACGTTGGCGTTGCCCGCGACGCTGTATTCGATGCGATTGAGCGCCACGTTCTTCTCATCGAGCACGATGTAGGCGAAATCGCCGGGCGTTGCGGTGTCGAGCGCGAGCGCGTTGCCCGCAGCCGCGATGGAGAAGGGCTTCTCGTCGATCTGGATTTCCTTGGTGCGCGACTCGTAGCGGAACACGCCGTTGTCCTGCTTGACGAGCACCGATATCACCCTGCGCTCGATGCGTTGCAGCTTGAGGTTGGGCACGGCGGTCTTCTGCACCTTGGGATCGATGGCGATGATCGACGCGTTGCGCACGGCATTCTTCGCCACGTAGCGGGTGTCGCCATCGACCTTCACGCCCACCAGATAGGACAGGTCGCTCACGAGCGTCTGCGCCTCGGCGGCGACGCTGCGACCGCCCTCGGGCTCGAACGCGCGGGCGAGCACATGCACCTGGTAGGTCGCGGCCTCGAAGCGCGAGAGCCGCAGGTCGAACAGCGCCTGTCCTTCGGTGCTGGTCTGCAGGGCACCGAGCTCATCGACCTGCTTCTGGCCTTCCTTCTGCGGATCGTGAAAGCTGTAGTCGGGCAGGCCGCGGAAGGCCGGGAACGCGGGCGTGAGCGTCAGCGTGCCCTCGACCTTGCGGTCCTGCGCGGGCGTGCCGAACAGGTTCTGCACATCGACATTCGCCTTCAGATCCTGCGGACGGACCCAGCCTTCGCTCGCCTGCTGGCTGAGCGTGAGACGCACCTTGGTGCGGTCGGGCAGGAACTCCTGCACCTTCACCGTGGTGGTGCCGACCAGCAGTCCGTTCGATTCGGGCGAGCCCGCATTCGCGCGGCGCGGCAGGTAGAGGTTGACCGTGTAGTTGCCGGTGGGAGAGCTGTCCTGCGTGGTGTGGCTGATCTCGGTGGCGCCGCCCGCGCCGAGCTTGAGCTTCTCGCGCTTGACGCTCAGGCCGCGCGCGTCGGTGATGTCGACCTCCACCGGCAGATCGCGCAGCGAGGTGTTCCAGTTGCCCGCCTTCACGATGATGCCGATGTGCATGGTGTCGCCGGGACGGTACATGCCTCGGTCGCTGAACACGAAGCCCTGCATCTGGTTGGGAACGCCCTTGGCGTAGACGCCGCCCACGTCAAAGCGCGAGACGTCCAGCGTGCGGTCATAGCGGTTGAGCGGCAGAAAGCTCATGTCGCCTTCCTTGCGCACCACGAGCACGACGGGCGACTTCTCGCGGTCGAAACCCGCCAGACTCGGCAGGCTGGCGCGGCCCGTGGCGTCGGTCGTCTGCGTGGCGATCGCCACGCCGTTGCGGCCCCAGACCTCCACCTGCGCGCCGCCCACGGGCTGGCCGGTGGCGATGCTCTGCACGAACACGTCGCGCGTGCCGTTGATGGACTTTTTCACGACAAGGCCGAGGTCGGTCACCAGCACCAGTCGCTCTTCCTTGTAGTTCTCGGGGGTGCGGCTGTCGTCGCCACCGTCCGCCGCCTCCTCGCCGGAGCCGTGTTCTTCTTCCTCCGCGTTCGCGCTGGTCGCGTCGATCTCGGCGTCTTCGTCGTGCGGCTTGGGCTGTTTCGCCTTCGGGTTGTAGCCCTGCACGGTCAGCAGGAAAACGCCGCGCCGGTCGGTCTTGTCCTTGGCGAGATAGCCGCTGAAATCCACGGTTTCGTAGTGCGCCTTGCCGGCCGGAAGGGCCAGTGGAATCTTCTTTTCAAAGCGATCCGAGATGTCTTCGAACGTGAGGCCGTACGACATCTGCGGGCGGCCGAATTCGCCGTTGCTCTGGGTGACCATGTGCTGCAATTGCCTGGGCAGCAGGCGGTTGAGTTCCACGCGCACGCCGGGCAGGTCGCGCACCAGCACGGGCAGTTTTTTCTCTCCCGAGAGCGCGAGCAGCGAGCCCTGGCTCACGATGCTGAGCTGCGGCGCGAAGGGGTCGAGCTTGAGCACCACCTGACGCGCCTCGCCAAGCTGGTAGCCGCCGGGCGTCTTGAGGCCCTTGGCCACGCGCACCAGCAGGTAGCGGCCGCCAGCGCCCGCAGCCTGCGGCATGCGGAAGCTCACGGTCTCGCTCGCGTCGCGCTCGGTGGGCAGGGCATCGAGCGTGAGCTTGGTCGCGGTCTTGAGCAGGGCGTCGGTGAACTCGGCGCGCTTGGCGCTGCTCCAGTCGAACTTGTCGACCGGCTCGCCGTCGGCGTTCTTGTGCTTTGCGGGCAGCAGCCAGGCCTGCACGACCTGCGCCATCGCGCGGTCACGCACCGGCATCGACGCGCTTACGTTGAGCACGTAGCCCGGCTCGCCGTTGTCCGCATTGACGACCACGTTGCTCACGTCGCTGATGGCGAGGCTGTAGAGGCCGGGGATGCCCACGGCACGCACCAGATCGTCGGCCACGGCCGGGCCACCGCGTCTGGCGCTCGTGCCCTTGGCGATCTTGAGGACCACTGGGCGGGTCTTCTCCGGAATGGGCAGCGGCTCGGACAGGATGGTCGCGGTGAGCTGCCATTTGTCGTAGCTCACCGTGTATTGGAGCGGCTCGCACTTGGCGCTGTCACCGAACTTGAGCAGCCCGCTTTCGCAGGGCTTGTCGTAGCTGAGGGCGATGCGCTTTTCGAACTCGGCCGTGTTCACCGGATGGGTGAAACGCACCATGTAGAGCGCGCGGCGCACGTTGGCCTCGGTGGGGTCCTGATAGAACTCGGCGCTCTGCAGCGAAGTTGCGAACGGGGGTGAGGTGAAGCCGGTTTTCCGGCTCGCGTCGGCCAGAGTCACATGGGCGGCGAGCGCGTTGTCGGCCAGGCGGATGGAGAAGGTCTGTCCGACGGGCCAGTCCTCGCGCGGACGGAACAGCAGCTTGCGCGACTCCTCCCAGACCCAGGTGCCCGCGATGGCGGGCTCGAGGCTCACGCCGCTCGCCTCGACCCCCGCGCTTAGATGGATGGGGGCGGCATCGCCCGAGAACTGGATCACCAGCGGATTCGGTGGCGCGCCGTCTTCGACGCGGGTGCGCTGCGGCGGCGTGACGGTGGCGGTGATGCGGGCCGGATCGACCTTCTCAGGCGTGAGCCCGTGCCACCATTTCAGGACGGCGGGGCTGGCGAACCAGGCGGCAGCGGCCAGCGCGATCAGCAGCACGAGCAGCAAAAGCCGCTGCTGCAGCCAGCAGGCGCCCCGGCGCATGGCGCGCAGCGTTGCCGCGAGCCATGCGGGCGGCTGCCATGAGCCGAAGACCAGCCGCAGCAGCGCGGCCAGCGGTCTCCAGAGCAGGGACAGGAACTTCACCAGCACCTCGCTGGCTGCCGCCAGTTTCTGATTGGCAAGCCGCAGCATGAATGACCTCCCGGGGCGTTGTTTGCTGTGCACCGAGTCTGTCAGTCGGGAGTGAAGCCACGGTGAGCTTCGTGAAGTCTATGTGAAGTTCCTCATCGGGAGAGTGAGCACTGACGCTGGCGTTGCGTTTACAGCACGCGCTTGCGGATCTGCAGCACCACGATTTCGGCGACGGCCACGACCACCAGAATGGTGAACAGCACCAGCGCCACACGGTCCCACTGGAACAGGTCGATGCAGGTGTTGAGCACCACGCCGATGCCACCCGCGCCGACGAGGCCGAGCACGCCCGACTCGCGCACGTTGATGTCCCAGCGCAGCAGCGCCACCGACCAGAAGGCCGGTTTGATCTGCGGCCAGTAGCCATACCAGAGCTGGGCGAACTTGCTCGCACCGGCCGCCTGCAGGGCTTCGATGGAGCCCTTGGGCGTCTGCTCGAGCGCCTCGCCGATGAGCTTGCCGACGAAGCCCACCGAGCGCAGCGCGATGGCGAACATGCCGGCCAGCGGGCCGGGGCCGAAGATGGCGACGAAGAGCATCGCCCAGACCAGCGAGTTCACCGAACGGCTGGCCACCAGCAGCACGCGGGCGACGAGGTTCAGCGTGCGGCTTTTCGTGATGTTGGGCGCGACCATCACGCCCAGCGGCAGCGCGAGAAACAGCGACAGCACGGTGCCCAGCGTCGCCATGTGCAGCGTCTCCATCAGGCCCTGCAGCACGTCGGGTTGGAAGTAGGCCCAGTCCACGGGCCACATGCGGCCGAGCATGTCGGCCATCTGCTCGGGCGCGTCGTAGAGGAACTCGGGAATCACCTCGATGTAGCGCACCGACTGCACGATGGCCCAGATGCAGAAGATCCACAGCAGATAGCGCAGCAGGCGCTGGCCGAAGCTGTGGTGCTGCCATTTGACGGGTGCGGCTGGTTTGGTGGACGGGTTGAGTTTCATGCTGGCGTCAGACATGGAGGGCCTTTCGCACGGCGTTCACGACGATCTCGCCGATCACGATGATGATGATCACCGCCGCGAGAATCGTGCACACGAAGTTGTACTCATAGCGCAGAAAGGCCGCGAACAGCACGCCGCCGATGCCGCCCGCGCCGACGATGCCGACCATGGTGGAATTGCGCAGATTGGAGTCGAGCTGATAAGTCGCGAAGCCGACGAAGCGGCTGATCACCTGCGGCAGCACGCCGAACAGCACCACGTTCATGAACGACGCGCCGGTCGCGCGGATGGCTTCGATGGGCTTGGGCGAGATTTCCTCGATGGCGTCGGCGAACAGCTTGCCGACGAAGCCCACGGTCGCCACGATCAGCGCGAGAATGCCCGCGAGCGGCCCGAAGCCGACGGCCTTCACGAACAGGATTGCGCTGATCACCGGATGCAGCGCGCGGCACACGGCGATCAGCCCGCGCCCGAAGGCGCGCAGCGGCGCGGGTGACATGTTGGACGCCGACATCAGGCCCACCGGCAGACTCAGCGCAATGCCGCCCGCGGTGGCGAGCACGGCGATCTGCATGGTTTCCTTGAGGCCCTGCCAGAGCTCGTCCATCTTGTTCATCTGCGGTGGGAACATCATGCCGATGAACTTGGCGGCGGCCGACCAGCCATTGGCCAGGCGCTCGCTGTTCACGCCCATGGTGGACAGCGCCCAGACGCAGTAGGCGAGCAGCGCGAGCAGGGCGGCCTTCTGCTGCCAGCCCATGCGGAACGGTCCGCGCGGCGAAGCGGCGTTGACCGATGGTGCGGGGTTCACTCCAGCCATGCCTTGCCTCCGTAGATCTGCGTGAGATGCTCCTCGGTCAGGCCTTCGGGCGCGCCGTCGTAGACCACATGGCCGCCGGTCATGCCGATGATCCGGTCGGCAAAGCTGCGCGCGAGCTCCACGTCGTGGATGTTGACCATCACCGGAATCTTGCGCTGGATACCCTGCTCGCGCAGCAGCTGGATGATTTCGATGGAGGTCTTGGGATCGAGCGAGGAGGTGGGCTCGTCGGCCAGCAGCACGGCGGGCTGCTGCGCGAGCGCGCGAGCGATGCCCACGCGCTGGCGCTGGCCGCCGCTCAGCGCATCGGCGCGGCGCGAGGCGAAGTCGCCGAGGCCCACTTCACCGAGCAGCTGCTGCGCATGCTCGATGTCCTGCGGATCGAACTTGCGCCGCCACGCGCGCCATGCCGAGGTGTAGCCGAGGCGGCCGGTGAGCACGTTTTCCATCACGCTCAGACGGTCCACGAGGTTGTACTCCTGGAACACCATGCCGATGTGGCGGCGCGCGCGGCGCAGCTCGCTGCCCGAGAGCCTGGCCATGTCGATGCGCTGGCCTTCGATGGTGATCCAGATTTCGCCGGAGGTGGGATCGACCAGGCGGTTGATGCAGCGGAGCATCGTCGACTTGCCCGTGCCCGAAGGGCCGATCACGCAGGTCAGGCCCGAGGCGGGGAGCGACAGGTTGATGGATTTCAGAATCGGTTGGCCGGGTCTGTATTCCTTCACCAGGTTTTTTATCTCGATGGCTTTTTGTTCGGTCATGGTGGTTCTTGGGGCTTGTTTGCTGGTCGTTTTGGGGCGGCAATACAGCCCCTCATGCGTCGTTGCGAAGCCTTGCCGTATGAACATACTGTCTGCGGCTTCACGCCTTGCCTGAGGGGCTGTCTTGCCGTTGGGGCTGGCGGGTTGGGCGCTCGCTGGGCTTCCTGGGCTCGCTCCGGCAGGCGGATTCGGGTGCGGATACGGATGCTGGCACTCTGGCCCCAAACGACAACGCGGGCGGATGCTGTTTCAACATCCGCCCGCGTGCTTCATCCTGCGCTTACTTCTTCTGCGCGGCCTTGTCGAAGGCTTCGCGGGTGAAGGATTCGCCGGAGGCCTGGGCTACGTCGCGCACCAGTTGCCAGTCCTTTTTGTAGGTGATGGGCAGGAAGCGGTCGCCGCCGAGGCCCTTGGCCATTTCGGCGGGGACCTTGTACTCGAAGAAGCAGCCCTTGATCTTTTCCTGCAGCGCGGGGGCGAGGTTGTAGGCGAACGCGTAGGCGTCGGTCGGGAACATCTCGCTGGTGTAGAGCACGCGGAAGTCGTCCTTGCCGACCACGCCGCGGTCGGTCATGTGCTGGAGCACGTCGCTCGCCACCGGAGCGGCGTCGTAGTCGCCGGTCTTCACGCCGAGGATCGACTGGTCATGCTTGCCGGAGTAGACGACCTTGTAGTCCTTGTCGGGCGTGATGCCGAGCTTGGGGAACAGGGCGCGCGGCGCCAGGTTGCCGGAGTTGGACGAGGGCGAGGTGTGCGCGATGCGCTTGCCCTTGAGGTCGTCGAGCTTCTGGTAGCTGCTGCCCTTTTGCACGATCATCTTGAGGTGCATGCCGACGGGGCCTTGGTCGTTGCCGCGGATCGCGAACGGCACGGCGCCCGCGAGGTTGACGGCGAAGTTCACCGGGCCGGGCGAGAACGCGGCGATGTGCAGGCGGCCCGAGCGCATGGCTTCAATCTGAGCGGCGTTGGACTGCACCGGGAAGAACACGACCTTCTTGCCGACGCATTGCGACAGGTGGCCCATGAACGGACGGAACAGCTTTTCGTAGATGGAGGGGTCTTCGACAGGCGTGAAGGCGAACACCAGCGTGCTCGGGTCCTTGAGCTTCTTGGGGTCGGTGGGGGTGTCGGCGACCATGTCCTTGTTGGCGTCGCAGAACTGGGTGTCCAGATCGCCTCGGTTGGCGCAGGCGGCGTCCTGCGCGAAGCTGGCGGAAGCGGCGGCGCTCAGAACCATGCCGATGAAAGCCGCGCGGGCGGTGGGCTTCAAGGTCATCTCTTATCCTTGTCTTTGGGAATATTGGAAGATGGCCCGACTATAGGGAGCACAATGCGCGCGTTGGGGGCGCGCCTTTCGACCGGCTTGCGCTTGGCTTTCAAGTTGCTTTCAAAATGAGAAAAATCACCTGTTTCCTGTCGTTTGTTGCATTGCAGCGCGCCTTGTGCGCCGCAGCATCGGAGGCTCGCGCACGATGAAGGTGCTGCTGGTGGAGGACGATCTGGACCTGAGCGCGGCGCTGTCGCGCGTGCTCACGCGGCGCGGCATCCATGTCGAGCATTGCATGGACGGCGTGCAGGCGCTGGTGCAGCTCGGCGCGGGGCAGTTCGACGTGGTCATGCTCGATCTCGGCCTGCCGGTGATGGACGGGCTGCAGCTGGTCTCCAAGATCCGCGCCAAGGGCAACGAGGTGCCGGTGCTGGTGGTGACGGCGCGCGGTGCGGTCGGCGACAAGGTGGCCGGACTCAACGCCGGAGCCGATGACTACCTCGCCAAACCTTTCGATCTGGATGAGCTTGAAGCACGCCTGCGCGCGCTGTGCCGCCGTGCGGGTGGCACAGCGGGCGAGATGCGCTGCGGGCGGCTGCGTGTGGAGCGCGCGTCGCACGTGGCCTATGTGGACGGGCGGGCGCTTGAGCTCACGCCGCGCGAGTCGGCGCTGCTGGCCGCGCTGATGGAGCGCCCGGGCCATGCGGTCACCAAGGATCGGCTGACCGCGCTGGTGTTTCCTTCGGACCATGCCACGCAGGCCGACGCGGTCGAGGTGGTGGCGCATCGGCTGCGCAAGAAACTGTTGGGCACCGACGTGCAGATCACGACGCTGCGCGGCGTGGGCTATCTGATTCAGGAAAGCCCGGATGGCGGCGCGGCGCACTGACGGCACTGCCCTGCAGGACGCCACGGCGCGGGCGTTCTCGCTGCGCCGCAGGCTGCTGATCTGGATGGCGGTGCCGCTTCTGGTGTTCGTGCTGTTCGATGCCTGGCTTGGCTACCGCAACGCGCTGCAGACCACGCAGTCGGCCTACGACCGTCTGCTGGTGACGGCGGCGCACGCGCTCGGCGACATGATCCGCCTCGAGCGCGGCGAGCTGCAGGTGACGCTGCCGCACTCGGCGCTGGAGCTGTATTCCACCGATGTGCGCACCGACCTGCGCGAGCAGCCGGGCCGCAGTCCGCTGCTGTACCGCGTGAATTTTCTCAATGGCGATTTTCTCGCGGGCGACGCCGCGCTGCCGGCCTACACCGGCCTGCCCCCGCTCAACGTGGCCTACGCCTCGCGACTGCAGTTCTACGACCGGGACATGGAGGGCGGTGAGCCCGCGCGCTTTGTGGCACTGTGGCAGCCGGTCGAGTCGGCCGAGGGCATGCGCTACGTGGTGGTGCAGGTGGGCGAGTACGTGTCGTATCGCTACGCCATCGGCCGCGCGCTTCTGTGGAACACGCTGGCGCGGCAATGCGCGCTGCTCCTGCTGCTGCTTGTCGCGATGTGGGTGGTGGCGACGGCGGCGCTCAGGCCGCTTCGGGTGCTGGCCCGTTCGGTGGAGCAGCGCAGCCCCGACGATCTTCAGCCGATCGCCACGGCGGCCACGCCCGAGGAGGTCGGCCCCTTGCTCGCGGCCTTCAACGGTCTGCTCGCGCGCGTGGACGGTTCGCGCCAGCGCCAGCAGCGCTTCGTGGCGGATGCCTCGCATCAGCTGCGCACGCCGTTGGCCGTGCTGCAGCTGCATGCCGAATCGGGTCTCAAGGGCGACGTGCCCGCGCGCGAGGCGCTGGCCAGCATCGCCGACACCACGGGCCGCACCAGCCGCGTCGTCCACCAGTTGCTGATGTGGAACCGCGCGCAGAGCGGTCAGGCCGATCTGGTGCAGATGGTCGAGTCCGTCGAGTTGCTGGGGCTGATGCGGGACGTGGCGGTGGAAGTTTCGCCGCTGCTTGCGCGCGGGCAGCTGGATTTTTCGCTCGATGGGCCGGAAACGCCTGCGCCGTGGCGCGGGGAGCGCTGGATGGTCGAGGAAATCCTCAAGAATCTGCTGACCAACGCGATCCAGCACGCGCCGCAGCGTTCGGTGCTGGGCATGCGGCTGGGCGAAAACGGCCAGGAATGGGAGCTCGAGGTGTGGGACAGTGGCGAGGGGCTCGCGAAGGCCGTGGCCGAGCGGCTGTTCGAGCCTTTCATCACGGGCGGCGGCGGCAAGGGCGCGGGGCTGGGTCTGGCGATCTGTCGTGATTTGGCGCTGGCGCTGGGCGGAACGCTCAGCGTGCGCAACCGCACGGGTGCCGGGCAGACGGGCGTGAGCGCCGTGCTGCGCCTGCCGAAGACCCAGGTTGAACCGTAGAAAGCCGGATCAGCCGCGCTGGAGTTGCTGGTCAGCCTTGTCCAGCCAGACCTGCAGGCTGTCGTGCAGGTCCTTCTGGCTGAAGGAGCAGCTTTCCTCGGTGAACAGGGCACCGGCTTCCAGACGGTCGAGCAGGCCGAGCAGCACGTCGGAATAGCGCGCGGGCAGGGCGGCGAGCAGGGCGCTCTGGTGGCGGGCGGCATCGCTGAAACCGTGGGGGCTGAGGCCACCGTCGGCGAGCTGCTGCAGGCGTTCGCGGAGGCTGTTCAGTTCGTAGAGGGCGGTGTCGGACATGGCGCTTGGGGGCTTGGAAGTGGCGGAAAGCCACAAGCGTAACCCTTGTGCACGCGGGTCGGGCGGTTTCGGTGAAAATCGAGGCTATGAATGCGCTCAATATCGCTGAATACACCCATGCCCTCGGAGTTCAGGCCAAGGCGGCCTCCGCGCTGATGGCGCGTGCTCCGTCGGCCGTCAAAAGCAAGGCCCTCAAGGCGCTGGCCCGTCTGCTGCGTGAAAACGTGGACGCGCTGCAGATCGACAACGCCCGCGATCTCGAACGCGCGCGTGCCGCTGGGCTGGCCGAGCCCATGGTCGATCGCCTCAAGCTCACCCCCAAGGTGCTGGAAACCTGCGCTGAAGGCTGCGAGCAGCTCGCCGCGATGCCGGACATCATCGGCGAAGTGCTCGGCATGAAGCAGCAGCCCAGCGGCATCCGCGTGGGCCAGATGCGCGTGCCGATCGGCGTGTTCGGCATGATCTACGAAAGCCGCCCGAACGTGACCATCGAGGCCGCCAGCCTGTCGATCAAGAGCGGCAACGCCTGCATTCTGCGTGGCGGCTCCGAAGCCATCGACTCCAACAAGGCGCTGGCTCTGCTGGTCGGCAAGGCGCTGGCCGAGGCCGGCCTGCCCGAGCACGGCGTGCAGCTGGTGCAGACGACCGACCGCGAGGTGGTGGGTCAGCTCATCACCATGCCGGACTATGTGGATGTGATCATTCCGCGTGGCGGCAAGGGGCTGATCGAGCGCATCAGCCGCGACGCGCGCGTGCCGGTCATCAAGCACCTTGACGGCAATTGCCACACCTATGTGGACGACCCCTGCGACATCGCGTTGGCGCTCAAGGTGACGGAAAACGCCAAGACGCAGAAGTACAGTCCGTGCAACGCGACGGAAAGCCTGCTGGTGGCGCGCGGCGTGGCGTCGGAATTCCTGCCGAAGATCGGCGCGGTGTTCGCGGCGAAGGGGGTGGAGATGCGCGGCACGGCCGAGGCGCTCGCCCTCCTCAAGCCTGTGGCGGGTGCCCGGTTGGTTGAAGCGCAGGAAAGCGACTGGAGCGAGGAATATCTCGCCCCGGTCATCAGCGTCCGGATCGTCGAGGGTGTGGACGAGGCGATCGCTCACATCAACAAGTATTCGAGCCACCACACCGAGGCCATTCTCACGACCAACCATGTGCACGCGCAGCGGTTCCTGCGCGAGGTGGATTCGGCGAGCGTGATGGTGAACGCCAGCACGCGTTTTGCCGACGGCTTTGAATACGGTCTCGGCGCTGAAATCGGCATCAGCACTGACAAGTTCCATGCGCGTGGTCCGGTAGGCATCGAGGGCCTTACTTCGCTCAAATGGATCGTGCTCGGCGAAGGTGAGATCCGGGGCTGATCGGCGCCGGGCACTGCCAAAGGGCTTGGATGGCTGAGCCAGTCAGGGCGGGATACACACGATGAAAATCATCATTCTGGGTGCAGGTCGGGTCGGTGCCAGCGTTGCGGACAGCTTGGAGTCCGAGCGCAACGACATCACGGTGATCGATCAGAACCCCGATCGGCTGCGCGAGCTCGAGAGTCGCTACGATCTGCGCGGCGTCGTCGGCAACGGCATTGACCCGCGGGTGCTGGCCGAGGCCGGCGCCAACGATACCGATCTGCTGATCGCCTGCGCGGCGCAGGACGAGACCAATCTCGTCTGCTGCAAGGTCGCGCAGGTGATGTTCAACGTGCCCAAGCTGATCGCGCGGGTGCGCTCGTCGGGGCTGGACAAGACCGAGCAGCTGCTCGGCAAGGACGGTTTCGGCGTCGACCGCATCATCTGCCCCGAGGAGTCGCTCACCCGCTACATCGGCAAGCTCATCGAGTTTCCCGAGGCCATGCAGGTGCGGGAGTTCGCGGGCGGACGGGCCTGTCTGGTGTCGGTGCGCGCGCGCGGCGGCGCTCCGATGGTGGGCCACCGCATCAGCGCGCTGCGCCTGATGGCGCCCGATGTGGGGATGCGCATCGTCGCGATCTACCGGCGTTTTGCGGACGAGCCCGACCGCTTCATTTCCTGCGATGGCTCGACGATGGTCGAGCCCGGCGACGAGGTCTTCGTGCTCTCCGGACGCGAGCAGATTCCCGAGGTGCTGGCCTCGTTCCATCGCCAGCGCGGCCAGGCCGCGCGTCCGGTGCGCCGGGTGATGATGGCCGGTGGCGGGCGCGTGGCGCTGCGGCTGGCCAACCAGCTCACGAAGAAGGGCAACCTGCAGATCAAGATCATCGACATGAATCCGGACCGCTGCGTGGATCTGGCGTCGCAGCTGCCCTCCGACGTGCTGGTGCTGCAGGGCGATGCGACCGACGAAGAACTGCTGAGCAACGAGAACATCGAGGACATTGACCTGTTTCTCGCGATCACCAGCGACGACGAGGACAACATCATGGCGAGCCTGCTCGCCAAGCGCATGGGCGCAAGCCGCGTGCTCGCGCTCATCAACCGGCGCAGCTATGCCGACCTGATGCACGGCACGCAGATCGACATCGCGCTGTCGCCCGCGCAGGCGATGCTCGGCGAGCTGCTGGCCTATGTGCGCCAGGGCGACGTGCAGGCGGTGCACAGCCTGCGCCGGGGCGTGGCCGAGGCGCTGGAGATCGTCGCGCGCGGCGACCAGAAGAGTTCGCGCGTGGTGGGGCGCAAGGTCAGCGAAATCCATCTTCCGCCCGAAGTGAATATGGGGCTGATCGTGCGCGGGCTGCCTGATCCGCTGTGCCACGACGGGCAGGAGCAGGCGCAACCCGAGGGCGAGCCCGAGGTCATCATTCCGCGCAGCCACACGGTGATCCAGTCGAATGACCACGTGGTGTTCTTCCTGCCGAACAAGCGGCTGGTCAAGGACGTGGAAAAGCTGTTTCGCGTCAGCGCGACCTATTTCTGATCCGACCGCCGAACATGAACGACATCCTGCCCGTCCTGCGACTGCTGTGCGTCCTGCTCGCGATGTTCGCGGGCGCGCTGCTGGTGCCGCTTGGCGCGTCGGTCTACGCGGACGACGGGCTGTGGGAGTGCTACGTCGTCTCGATTCTGTTCACCTTGCTGGTTTCCGCGATTCTGTGGTTCAGCACCCGCAAGTACCAGCGCGAGCTGCTGCCGCGGCATGGCGTGATGCTGGTGTCGATGGTGTGGGTGGCGCTGCCGCTGTTCGCGGCGATTCCGCTGATGCTCGCGTCCTACGAGATCCACCGGCCGATGTCGTTCACGCACGCGTATTTCGAGTCGGTCTCCGGGCTCACCACCACCGGCAGCACGGTGATGTCGGATCTCGACCAGCTGCCGCTGTCGCTCAACGTCTGGCGCACCTTCATGCAGTGGATCGGCGGCATGGGGATTCTGATTCTGGCGGTCGCCGTGCTGCCGCTGCTCGGAGTGGGCGCGAGCCAGCTGTTCAAGGCCGAGGCGGCCGGTCCGGTCAAGGACACCAAGCTCACGCCGCGCATGACGGAAACCGCCAAGGGGCTGTGGGGCGTGTATTTTCTGTTCTCGCTGTTCTGCGCGCTCGGCTACTGGTGGGCGGGCATGACGCCGGAGGACGCGATCATGCACATGTTCACCACGGTGAGTCTGGGCGGACTGTCTCCGCACGACGCGAGCTTTGCCTACTTCAAGTCGCCGCTCATGGAGAGCATCGCGGTCTTCTTCATGCTGGCCGCGAGCTGCAATTTCGCGCTGTACTTCATCGCGCTGCGCAAGGGCAACTGGCGCGGTTTCTGGCGCGATGTGGAGATGCGCGCGACCATGGTGGCGCTGGTCGGCGGCGGGCTGTTCGTCGCGCTGCTGCTGTGGTTCAAGGATGTCTATGCGCCGCTTGACGCGCTGCGCATGGGGCTGTTCCATGTGATTTCCGTCGGCACGACGACTGGCTACACGACCACCGACTATCTGAACTGGCCGGTGTTCGCTCCGGTGTTCATGATCATGCTCTCGGGCGTGGCGACGGGCGCGGGATCGACCGGCGGCGGCATCAAGATGGCCCGCATGCTGATCCTCTTGAAGCAGGCACGCCGCGAGATGGCCCGCATCATCCACCCCAATGCGGTGCAGCCGGTGAAGCTGGGCCATGCGGTGGTGGAGAACCGCATGATCTTCGCGGTGCTGGCCTTCATGCTGATGTACGGCGCCACGGTGATCGTGCTGAGCATGGTGTTGATGCTCACCGATCTCGATCCGCTGACCGCGTTTTCCGCCGTGCTGGCGAGCGTGCACTGCGCGGGCTCGGCGATGGGACGGCTCGGGCCGAGCTCCAGCTATGCGGTGCTGAACGACTTTCAGCTCTGGGTCTGCACGCTCGGCATGTTGCTCGGGCGTCTGGAAATCCTGAGCTTCATCGCGCT
Source organism: Diaphorobacter caeni (assembly GCF_015354245.1). Lineage (GTDB taxonomy): Bacteria > Pseudomonadota > Gammaproteobacteria > Burkholderiales > Burkholderiaceae_C > Diaphorobacter_A > Diaphorobacter_A caeni. The sequence goes on along the minus strand of NZ_JADKYZ010000016.1, from coordinate 6,430 downwards.
GTTGACGCCCACTTTCTGGCGCAGGTAGCGTTGGCGAGGACGAGGGCGCGCGATAGGGGTTGCCGCACGTCGTTTCAGAGTCGATTTGCCGCGTCTCGTAAAATGGTGGGCTTACCCCGCCCAAAGCCTTTTGCAATCTTGCGAGGACATTGATGGTTCCCCATCTCATTACCGCCCTGACCGGCCCCATCAACGAACTGGAACAACGCATTCTGGACTCGATGCCAGCGATCGAGCGCTGGTTCCGTCTCGAATGGATGGAGCACACGCCTCCGTTCTACTCGTCCGTGGACATCCGCAATGCAGGGTTCAAGCTGGCGCCGGTGGACACCAATCTGTTTCCGGGCGGCTGGAACAATCTGACCGAGCAGATGCTGCCCTTGGCCGTGCAGGCCGCGATGGCCGCCATCGAGAAGATCTGCCCCGAGGCACGCAACCTGCTGATCGTGCCCGAGAACCACTCGCGCAACACCTTCTATCTGGCCAACGTGATGCAGCTGCAGCGCATCTTCAACATGGCCGGCCTGAACGTGCGCATCGGCTCGGTGAGCCCGGAGATCAAGAAGGCCACGACGATCACGCTGCCGCACGGCGAGTCGATCACGCTGGAGCCGGTGATCCGCACCAAGCGCCGCCTGGGCCTGAAAAACTTCGACCCCTGCACGATCCTGCTGAACAACGACCTCTCCGCAGGTGCGCCCGGCATTCTGGAAGAGCTCTACGAGCAATACCTGCTGCCGCCGCTGCACGCGGGCTGGAGCGTGCGCCGCAAGAGCCGCCATTTCCAGAGCTACGAAGAAGTCTCCAAGCGCTTCGGCAAGATGCTGGGCATCGACCCGTGGCTGATCAACCCGCTGTTCACCAAGGTGGAGGGCGTTGATTTCAACGAGGGCGTGGGCCTCGAAGAGCTGCAGACTTCCGTCGACGCGACGCTCACCAAGGTGCGCCGCAAGTACAAGGAATACGGCATCAACGAGAAGCCATGGGTCGTGGTCAAGCCGGACAACGGGACCTACGGCATGGGCATCATGACGGTGCGCGACGCCAAGGAACTCGACGATCTGAACCGCAAGACGCGCAACAAGATGGCCGTCATCAAGGACGGCCAGGTCGTGCACGACGTGATCGTCCAGGAAGGCGTTCTGACCCGCGAGCGCGTGCAGCAGGCCGTGGCAGAGCCGGTCGTCTACATGATGGACCGCTACGTGGTGGGCGGCTTCTACCGCATGCATGCCGAGCGCGGCACCGACGAGAACCTCAACGCACCCGGCGCGAGCTACGTGCCGCTGGCCTTCGAGCACAGCACGCATCTGCCGCAGCCCGGCGCGCGCCCCGGTGCGAGTGCGCCGAACCGCTTCTACATGTATGGCGTGGTCGCGCGTCTGGCGATGCTGGCGGCGAGCTATGAGCTCGAGGCGACCGACCCGAACGCCGAGGTCTACGACTGATGAGCAAGCGCCAGGACGCGGCGGTGGCGCACGGAACGTGCAGTATTGCGCCGTCCCGGCGGGCCGCGCTGCTGGTGCTCGCTGCCTGCATGAGTCTGCCTGCAGCGCCCGCGCTCGCGCTCTCCGGCAGTGAGGAGGCGCGCGTCCAGGCCATGCTCGCGCTGCTCGAAAAGCGCTCCGACCTCGTCTTCATCCGCAACGGCGAATCGCACAGCGCGGTGGACGCCGTCGCCCATCTCAAGCTCAAGCTCTCGCGCACCCGCAACCGGCTGGATTCGGCCGAGCAGTTCGTGGACAAGGTGGCGTCGTCGTCGTCGATGTCCGGCGCGCCCTATCTGATCCAGCAGTCGGGCAAGCCCTCCGAGCCCGCGAAACCGTTTCTGCAGCAGCTGCTCAAGCAGGCCAGCCAGCACTCCGGTCAGCACTCCGGTCAATAGGCGCGTCAACCGAAACCGCGAAAAATCAGTGTCTGTGAGCGGTTGCTATGGTGGCCGCACCACAACTGTCAACGATCACCGGGCCTTGGGCTGCAGGCGGCGCAAATTTCCCGTGATTGATGGAAAATACCGCCCAACAGCCCGCATTCGCGTTCTGGGTGACTGATCCCTGTGCAAAATTCGAAATCCTCTCTCACCACGCTCACTCTGGGGGCGATCGGTGTCGTCTACGGTGACATTGGCACCAGCGTGCTGTATACGCTCAAGGAGGTGTTCGGCTCAGGCCATGTTCCGTTCACGCATGACAACGTCTACGGCATTCTCTCGATCCTGTTCTGGACGCTGACGATCATCGTCTCGCTCAAGTACGTCGTGCTCGTGCTGCGGGCGGACAACAACGGTGAAGGCGGCCTGATCGCGATGCTGGCGCTGGCCTCGCAGGCCGTCAAGGACAAGCCCAGGCTGCGCTCCGCGCTGATGATGATCGGCATCTTCGGCACCTGCCTTTTCTATGGTGACGGGGTCATCACCCCCGCGATCTCGGTGCTCTCGGCGGTCGAGGGTCTGGAGCTCGTCTCTCCGCATTTCACCAAGGGCGTGGTGCCGCTCACCTTGATCGTGCTGATCGCGCTGTTCATGCTGCAAAAGCGCGGCACGGCCGGCATCGGCAAGTTCTTCGGACCGATCATGCTGATCTGGTTCATCAGCATCGCGGCATTGGGCGTCTGGAACATCATGCAGCATCCCACGGTGCTGCGCGGTCTGAGCCCGCATTACGCGCTGGGCTTCATCTTCGAGAATCCGGGCGTCAGCTTCATCATTCTGGGTGCGGTCGTGCTCTGCGTGACGGGCGCCGAGGCGCTCTATGCCGACATGGGCCACTTCGGCCGCAAGCCGATCCGTCTCGCCTGGTTCAGCATCGCCATGCCGGCGCTCACGCTGTGCTACTTCGGGCAGGGCGCGCTGGTGCTCGAGAATCCTGAGGCCATCAAGAACCCGTTCTACATGCTCGCCCCCAGCTGGGCGGTGCTGCCGCTGGTGGTGCTGGCCACGCTGGCGACGGTGATCGCGTCGCAGGCGCTGATCACCGGGGCTTTCAGCGTCACCAAGCAGGTGATCCAGCTCGGCTACCTGCCGCGCATCCAGATCGAGCACACCAGCGTGCGCGACATGGGCCAGATCTACATCCCGTTCATCAACTGGAGCCTGTGCGTCGCCATTGCGCTGGCGGTGGTGATGTTCCGCTCCAGCAGCAATCTCGCGGCCGCCTACGGCATCGCGGTGACGCTGGACATGACGATCACTTCCGTGCTCACCTTCTTCGTGCTGCGCTACGGCTGGAAATATCCGCTGTGGATGGCGCTCGCGCCCACGCTGTTTTTCTTCTTCATCGATGTCACGTTCTTCGCGTCGAACATGCTCAAGCTTTTCGAAGGCGGCTGGTTCCCGCTGAGCATCGGCTTTGCGGTGTTCACGGTGATGATGACGTGGAAGCGCGGTCGCGATCTCATCTACAACAAGCTGCACTCCGACGGCATCGACCTGCGCGACTTCCTGCAGATGGTGTTCCTGCAGCAACCGCCCATCACACGGGTGGCCGGTACGGCGGTGTTCCTGACCGCCGACCCCAAGGTCACGCCGACGGCGCTGCTGCACAACCTCAAGCACAACAAGGTCCTGCACGAGCAGAACATCTTCGCGACCATCGTCAACCACGAAGTGCCGTGGATCGGGCTCGACAAGCGCGTGCAGATCGAATCGCTCGGCAGCGACTGCTGGAGCGTGAAGATCAACTACGGGTTCAAGAACGACCCGGACGTTCCGGCGGCGCTGCAGCAACTGCGTGGCCGCGGCTGCGAGATCGAGAGCATGAGCACCAGCTACTTTCTTTCGCGCGATGTGTTCGTGCCCGGCGACAACAACAGCGGCATGGCGCTCTGGCGTCAGAAACTGTTCGGCCAGATGCACCACAACGCGGCGGGCGTCGCCGACTTCCTGCTCCTGCCCAGCAACAGTCTGGTGGAGCTTGGCTCCAAGGTGGAAGTCTGACGCATTCCAGCGTGCGGACGCGATTCTTTGTATATTGCGTGGGCGCCGCAGATTCGCCCTGAAGAACCCTTGAGCTGGCATCGCGTCGCAGTTTGGAACGACATACGCGATGCGATTTTTCAAGGACCTGACGCTTTCGGCCTTCGTGGCCGGTTTTGTTTCCGTGCTGGTGGGCTTGACCAGCTCGGTCGCCATCGTCTTTCAGGCGGCTCTGGCCTTCGGCGCGACGCCGGCTGAAATCGCCTCGTGGATGTGGGCTCTGGGCATCGGCATGGGCCTGTGCTCGCTGGTCCCATCCCTGATTTTGAAGAAACCCGTGATGGTCGCATGGTCCACGCCCGGCGCGGCGGTGCTCGCGACCGCCGGTGCCATGGGCGGCTTCACCATGGGCGATGCCGTCGGGGCGTTCATGGTCAGCGCGGCGCTCATCTTCCTTGCGGGCGTGACCGGCTGGTTCGAGCGCGTGATGGACAAGATTCCGCAGGAGATCGCCGCTGCGCTGCTGGCCGGAGTGCTCGCCAAGTTCGGCATGCAGGCTTTCAGTGCGGCCGAAACCGCGTTGCCGCTGGTGCTGTCCATGCTGCTCACCTATTTGCTGGCCCGCCGCTTTCTGCCGCGCTATGCCGTCATGCTGACTCTGGCGGCCGGAATCCTCTGCGCCGCCCTCATGAACAAGATGAACTGGTCGGCCATCCACTGGGATCTGGCGGTGCCGGTGTTCACCATGCCGACGTTCTCCGTGGCGGCGATCATGAGTCTGGCGCTGCCGTTGTTTGTCGTGACGATGGCGTCCCAGAATCTCCCCGGCGTGGCGGTGATCCGGGCAAGCGGCTACGACATGCCGATCTCGAAGCTGATCTCCATGACCGGGCTGGCGACTTTCGTTCTGGCGCCATTCGGCGGCTACGCGCTCAACCTCAGCGCCATCACTGCGGCGATCTGCATGGGCCCGGAGGCGCATCCCGATCCGGCCAAGCGCTACACGGCGGCGGCCTCCTGCGGCATCATCTACATATTGATCGGCATCTTCGGCGCGGTGGTGACCGGCCTGCTGATCGCCTTTCCCAAGGAGCTCGTCATGGCGATTGCCGGCTTGGCGTTGCTCGGCTCCATCGGCGGTGGCCTGGCCAATGCCGTACGTGACGAATCGCATCGCGAGGCGGCGCTCATCACCTTCCTCGTGACCCTGAGCGGCGTCACCATAGCCGGGATCGGATCAGCGTTTTGGGGAGTGATCGCCGGCAGCATTGCCCTGTTTGTGCAACAGTATGGACGTCCACACTCGCCCACAGCGAAGTGATCTCTCTATCTATATAGGCGCGACAGCCCATGAAAATCCTCTTTGTTGCCGATCCCATCGAGCACTTCAAGATCTACAAGGACACCACCTTCGCCATGATGCGCGAGGCACAGAGACGCGGACACACCATCGCGGTGTGCGAGCCTCGTCATGTCTCCTGGCAGCGCGGCGAGCAGGTCACGGCCGAGGTGCGGGACATCCGCCTGACGGGTGATGCCGATGCATGGTTCGCGGTGGAGGGCGAGCGCCGGGCCGCTCTGGTGGACTTCGGCGCAGTACTGATGCGCAAGGACCCGCCATTCGACGCCGAGTACATCTACTCCACTCACCTGCTGGAGCAGGCCGAGCGCGACGGCGCCAAGGTCGTCAACAAGCCGAGCGCGCTGCGTGACCATCCCGAGAAGCTGGCGATCATGGAGTTCCCGCAGTTCATCGGCCCCACGCTGGTGACGCGCGATGCCCAGCAGATCCGTCGCTTTCATGAGGAGCACAAGGACATCATCCTCAAGCCGCTCGACGGCATGGGCGGCATGGGCATCTTCCGAGTGAAGGCGGATGGCCTGAATCTGGGCAGCATCATCGAGACGCTCAACAAGGAGGGCGCGCAAAGCGTCATGGTGCAGAAATTCCTTCCCGAGATCGCAGACGGCGACAAGCGTGTGCTGATCATCGGGGGCCAGCCGGTTCCTTATTGCCTGGCGCGCATTCCCCAAGGCAATGAAGTGCGCGGCAATCTGGCGGCTGGCGGCAAGGGCGTCGCCCGGCCGCTGAGCGACAAGGATCTGCAGATTGCGCAAGCGCTCGGGCCCATCCTGCAAAGCCGGGGGCTGCTGCTGGTGGGCGTGGACGTGATCGGTGAGTGCGTCACGGAAATCAATGTGACCAGCACGACTTGTTTCCAAGAGATCCATGATCAGACGGGCTTTGACGTGCCCGCCATGTTCATTGATGCGCTGGAAGCGGCCGTCGCCTGACTGTGGGAAGAGGGCGCCTCATCTCTTTGGGATGACAAACCGGAAAGAAATCCGCCTTTTTCATAGAAGGCGTGATTTTCAGGGCTATACTTGCGCCCTTCCTCAGAAAGAACGCGCTGATTGCGGAGAGATCCGAAGATGCTGCGAGTTGATCTGAAGAAAGTTCTCAAAACTTTCCCGGTTGGTTCAAAAATCGGTATAGAATAGAGGGCTTCGCTACCA
>NZ_JADKYZ010000015.1 GCF_015354245.1 Diaphorobacter caeni | reverse complement strand
ATGAACGGGGGAATGAGGGGTTGCAGTTGTTGCCACAACTCTTTGCTGATGGGGGCTCGGGACATGAGACTGTGAAGCATAAATGCTTTTGGAGCCCTCAAATTGAAGTTGTGTTAGCCGCTCTAAGTACGTCTCAACTGCATCAGTTCAACCGAAAGAAGGGGGTCAAATATATGGAATCGCTATACAACAATCTACGCTATTGGAGTGCCGCACCTTCTACCTTGGCGCATCTGGATGCGGTCGACGCACAAATGGACAGGGAGGACTCTCTTTCTGACCGCTATGCGTTCTTGCTCGGCGAGGATATGGGGGTGGTGCGTTTTGAGCTTGATCGCGATTCGTTGGACGACGAAATGCTTCGTGGTTATCAGCGAGGACTGACTTTCCCAGCCAGGGCTGCCGACGTGTATCTGCGCAAGCTCCTCACACTACGGCGCAACGCCTACGCACGTCGCATCCCGGTGAGCTCTGTGTTGACGCGAGACTACCTAAAAAGCGTGGCGGTAACGGTATGCCCGGTCTCAGGCGCAGACCTCACGCAGGGAACGCAAACAGACAGCGATTGGTCTGTAGACCGCCTAGACAACACTCTTGGCTATGTGCCGGGAAACTTGTGTGTCATGTCTACGCGCGTCAATCAACTCAAAGACCGGCTGGAGCATTGGGAGCTGGTGAACGATGTCAATGAAAAGCTCCTCAAAGATGGGCCACAAGCACTCAATATGGTTATGGACAATGGGCTTCATGTGATCGAGTGCCTCAGACTGGCTTCGTTAACCGCAGCGCCTCACGCCATTTCAAGGAGCCAGGTCGCGAGATACATGCCGTTTGCTCAAGCTCCGTTTGCTTGGTGCTCGATTGACACGGCAGTTGCATCCATTCATCTAGCCTGCGCCCGTACTCTGGTGCCCGGGCGAGCGTATGCCAAACGAGTGCAGTTCTTCAAAAGACTCGGGAGCTCGTATTGGCAAATGAGCAATCGGTTCGTGACCCAATTGAGAGGAGAACTGGCAAAGGGAGTTCATCCCGCCGACATGTGGCTGGACGGAGCGCACGCGATGCGACTTCGCGAACTTACTGACACGCTGTTGGCAACGCCAATGACGCTGTCCGGTATCTCAAGTGATGAGGCCTTAGCGCAAATTAAAGTGACCGTAGGCTTTGTTGGGCAGTTTGCCCGCTAGCGGATAACTTGCTCGATAAGATACCTTATCGATAGGGTTGGTAAGGGCTGGCGTGTGAATAGGTACTCTCGCAAAGAGTCTGGAGTGCCGTATTTTCCGTTACAGTCCTTGGAGTTTTCAGCGACATTTGGCGCACAGTGACAAAGCCCAAGCAGTGAGCGCCACCATATCAAGAATTTTTTCCTAGAACAATGCAGACAAAAGATGGGCAGAAGCGATTTTCAGCAACAGATCTCGTCAACTTTTCCGCATGCGCGCACTTGACTCATCTGGATTTGCTGAACATGCAGACTCCGCTTCCCAAAGCGGAAGACCCCGAGGAGATGGTTCTCATCCAGGACAAGGGCTTTGCACATGAGGCTCGCTATTGGGAACATCTCAAAGCCACTCACAACGACGCAATCGACCTGACAAATGCAGGTTCCACTGACGAACTGAAATTCACCGCCACCGCTGAAGCCATGGCAAGTGGTGCGCAGGTGGTGTTTCAAGCGACCCTGCTTGAAGATCCTTGGGTAGGTCATGCGGATTTTTTGATTTGTGTCGACCGCCCCTCCAAGCTCGGTAACTTCAGCTATGAAGTAGCCGACACCAAACTGGCTCGCAGCAGCAGGGCAAAATTTCTGGTGCAGTTGTGCCTGTACTCCGACATGCTCGCGCGTGTACAGGGAGTCATGCCCATTCATATGCACGTGGTCTTGGGCGACGGACGCAAGGAAACGTTTCTCGTCGACGACTACCTGCGCTATTTTCGTCGGCAACGCACGCGGTTTCTGCGGTGGACTGAACTCGCAAAGCGCGACACTTACCCCGAAAAAGTTGAACGTTGTGGTCAGTGCCGATGGCGCGAAATCTGTTCAGCCCGTTGGGAGGCTGATGACCATCTGAACCGGGTTGCCAACATCAGCAGGACGCAAATCGCGAGGCTTGAGGCCGCCGGTGTAGATACCCTTGAAAAGTTGTCAGTCCTGCCATCGGGCCAGGTAATTTCGCGCATCCAGCCCGACACGCTACATCGCCTCTCTCATCAAGCGCGTTTGCAACGTCAATCGAACGACTGCGGCCAGCCCGTCTTTGAAGTATTGCCAGTCCATGAAGCCAAAGGCTTCGCTCGACTGCCTCCCCCTGCCCCGGGAGACCTGTTCTTCGACATGGAGGGAGACCCCATGACGGAAGGCGGACTGGAATATCTGTTCGGGCTCTACTACTTTGAATCAGGAGCATCCGTTTTCAAGCCTTTCTGGGCACACAGTCGAGCAGAGGAACGGCTCTCGTTCGAAGCGTTCATGGATTTTGTGACGAAGCACCTGCGGCGTTTTCCCAGCGCTCATATCTACCACTACGCTCCTTACGAAGCCACCGCGATCAAACGATTGATGTCCTTGCATGGCACTCGCGAAACGGAAGTCGACAATCTGCTGCGCAACGCCACTTTGGTGGATCTCTACGCCGTGGTGCGTGAGGCCATCCGTGTCGGGGAACCGAGTTACTCCATCAAATCCATTGAGCGCTTCTATAGCAGTAAAGAGCGCAAGGGAGACGTCAAGACTGCCGGTGCCAGCGTTGTGTTCTATGAAAAATGGAAGACCACGGGCGACCCTGCTGTACTTCACGCCATTGCGGACTACAACGAAGATGACGTCCGCAGTACCTTTGAATTGCGCGAATGGCTTCTGTCCATTCGTCCAGCGTCTGCGACCCAGAATCATTCAGACGGTGCGCAGAGCGCCGATAAAGCACAAGCCCCTGTGTCGCCGAAAGCTGCCGCAGCAGCGAGGTTGATGGAGGAATATCGGTTGCGTCTGTTGGACGGTTTACCCGACGACCGCCTGTTGTGGACCACAAAGCACCGAATTAAAGAGCTTTTGTTTCATCTGCTGAGTTTTCACCGACGCACTGAAAAGCCAGTTTGGTGGGCACTTTTCGCTCGCCAAAATGCATCAGTGGAAGAGCTCCTGGAGGAGCTGGAGGCCATCGCAGGGCTCACTCCCACTGCTGAACCAGAAAACGAGGGCGACTATCTGCGTTATCGCTACCGCTTTCCCGAACAGGAGACCAAGCTCAAGACGGGCGACAACTGCACTCTGACGCACAACCTCCAAGAAGTATTGGAGTTGGAGGTGCATGAAGGCAAGCGTGAAGTCACGTTCCTGCGCAAGCTCAAAAAGACCGGAGATGATCCGATGCCCACTTTTGATGTGGCGCTGGGCGCGGGGTTGCCCATCAATACCAGCGTCATTGTGGAAGCCGTCCAGCGATTTGTGTCGGCTCATCTCTCTGGCGATGACAGGTTTTCAGCCAGCCTTGGGTTATTGAACCGTGACAAGCCAAAGTTGCAAGGCATCGAGTCTGGCGCACCGCTTCTTTCTCCGGGCGAAGACCTTCTGAAAGGTTGCATACGAGTCGTGTCTCAGCTTGATCATAGTTGTGTCTTCATCCAGGGCCCGCCGGGCGCGGGCAAGACCTATACCGGATCACATGTCATTGTGGATTTGCTGAAGGCGGGCAAAAAGGTGGCAGTCACCTCGAACAGTCACAAGGCCATCAACAATCTGCTGCGAGGAGTCGAGAGAGTCGCTCTGGAGCAGACGTTCTCGTTTTGCGGCGTCAAGAAGTCCACCTCCGAAGAATCATGCATCAACGGCCAATTCATCCGGGATACAGTCGATTCAAAATTGATTGTGCAGGGCATCGGCTCGTTCCAATTGGTCGCAGGCACAGCTTGGCTGTTTTCAAACAATCGGCTGGAATCTGCCTTTGACTACTTGTTCGTTGACGAAGCCGGTCAAGTGTCTCTGGCGAATCTGATCGCCATGTCTACCTGCGCGAAAAATCTCGTGCTGCTCGGCGATCAGATGCAGTTAGGGCAACCTGTCCAGGGCGTCCACCCCGGTGAGTCAGGTCAATCAGCGCTGGAGTATCTTCTGCAAGGCGAAGCCACGATTGCCGAAGACCGCGGCATCTTCCTGAAAGACACTTGGCGCATGCATCCTGACGTCTGCCAGTTCATCTCCGATGCGGTTTACTCAGGGCGGCTTGAAGCAGAAGCAGGAAACAAGAATCAGCGACTGGTACTGCCGCAAGACAGGGTCGACGCGCTCAAACCTACCGGCATCTCATTTATCCCCGCGCAACATGATGGCTGCTCGCAGCGCAGCGACGAGGAAGCTGAACTGATTAACCACATCTACGCAGATCTTCTGCGTTCCCGCTTCGTAGACCGTAATGGTGAAGAGCACCCCATGACGATGGAAAACATACTGGTCGTCGCTCCCTACAACCTTCAGGTCAACCGTCTCAAGCAAGTCCTCCCAGCAGGCGCGAGAGTCGGCACAGTCGACAAATTCCAAGGTCAGGAAGCGGAAGCTGTCCTCGTTTCCATGACCACATCCAACGGCGAATATCTGCCCCGGGACATTGACTTTCTGTACAGCAAAAACCGACTCAATGTCGCGATCTCCAGAGCGCGGTGTTGGGTTGGTGTGGTGGCAAGTCCGGCATTGCTGGAGGTCAATGTGAACTCGCCGGTTCAGATGGCGCTTGTTAACACGCTGTGTTGGGTTGGCGAATTCAGTCGCAGCCCTATCAATCATTCAACATAAAGGCTCCAATGACCCTCGAAAAAACACAAATCTCATTTGTCATTAAATCAGAAGCTTGGTTCAGAAATTCGTACATATATTTCTCCGCAGACTTGAAAACATTCTTTCCTGATGATTGCTTCATTGCGAGAGGAACCAAACGTGAGAACGAGCACTTGCTTCCGACACGTGGTATTGACATACTCTACCAAGGCAATTCGGCACCTGTGAGATGCCTCTTGGAACTACGAGAGACAGTTTTCCGACCCACTTCACGGGGTGCAACTAGAGATTTTTTTGCTCATACAGGTGCAAAAATTCAAGACTCCATCGAAGTCCGAAAGGAGGGAGAGAGGGTTTTTATTGTTAGCCTTTTAAAGCACCAAGGCTAAATCGATGGCAATGTATCTTTCAGACGCTTTGCAGGAGTTGAAGCGGCAATTCAAAAATACCCAAATCTCGTCCAGCAGAGGGGGCGACAAAGGCTTTATCCTGCCAAACGGCCGACAGCTTGCCGTTGACCCCGATTCTTCGGAGGGCATGACAATTGTCTGGGTCGAGGATATAGGCCCTCCAGCAGTACCAAGCCGATTTCAGCTCGTCGGCAAGGGCAAGCCACTTCCGCACGATCTTGCATCTGTCGCACCTCGATTTTTTGAAATCAGAAGCGACGGTGTTTCTCCGCGGGCTTACAAAGTGTTCATCCAGAGCTACGAAGAGCTAAACGCTTTGCTGCGATGGTACCAATCCTGCTCTCCAGTCGAAGCATTTCCAGACGCTCCTGTAGCAAGCTCGCCTGCTACATCCATTGAACCTATGTCGACACCTAAAAATCAGATCCTATACGGCCCCCCGGGAACAGGTAAAACCTATACAACGACAAGCCGTGCAGTCATGCTCTGCGATGGCATGCTTCCAGATGAAGCATCTATCCGAACTCGATTTGAAGAGCTGCGACGCGATGGCCGCATCTCCTTCGTCACCTTCCATCAGTCTTATGGCTACGAAGAATTCGTTGAAGGCCTTCGGCCCGTGGCAAAGGACGGTCAAGTGGTTTACGAGGTGCAGCCAGGTGCCTTCAAACGTGCATGCAGTGCTGCACGGCTTCGCAGCCAGATCACCCCTGGGCTTTCTGGCAAGCCTCTGAAGCAGCGCACAACCTTCAAAATGTCTCTTGGTGCGAGTTGGAGTCAAGAGGCAACAAAAGTCTTTGACTACTGCGTCAAGAACCACTGTGTACTGCTGGGCTGGGGTGAAGACATCGACTTCACTGAATGCGGCAGCAAAGCCGACATCGTCACAAAAATCCGTGAAGAAGCTCCCAATATCCACAAGCCATCATCTCAAGCAAACTTTGTTGATCGCTTCAAGCATGACATCAAGGTGGGGGACCTCATCGTGGTGTCTCTGGGCAACAAGATTTTCCGGGCAATCGCTGAAGTCACTGGCGACTATGAATATGTAGAGGATGCGCCGTTCCATCAGATGCGCTCGGTGCGTTGGCTGGCCATCTTTGAGGGCGGAATTCCCACCAGCGAACTCTATAACCGGGAGATTGGTCAGTCGTCACTGTACGTGCTTAACACAGAGGCGATCCGGTATGACAAGCTGGAGTCCCTCTTGGAGGCGCAGACTGAACAGACGCCTGAGCAGCCTCACGTGCTCATTATTGACGAGATCAACCGTGCCAATATTTCCAAGGTGTTCGGCGAGCTCATCACCCTCATTGAACCCGATAAACGAGAAGGTCAGACGAATGCCGTCACCGTAAAGCTACCCTACTCTGGCGAAGATTTTTCGGTGCCGTCGAACCTGCATTTGCTGGGCACGATGAATACGGCGGATCGCTCCATCGCACTGCTGGACACCGCACTTCGTCGGAGGTTTGAGTTTGAAGAAGTGATGCCCCGCCCGGACCTTCTAAGCGATCACATCATCGAAGGCATCGAACTGAATCGGCTGCTTCAGGCGCTGAACCAACGCATTGAAGTGCTGTACGACCGCGACCACACCATTGGACACGCCTACCTGATGGGTGTTCGAACATTGCAAGACTTGGATCGCGCCTTCCGCTTCAAAGTGCTGCCGTTGTTGCAGGAGTATTTTTACGAGAACTGGTCACAGGTTCGCCGCGTGCTGGCCGACTTTGGCAGTGGTGAGTTCATCTGTCGTCGTGAGCTGCCCGCCATTTCAGCCGACGGCGACCAGGACATGGGCGACGAGTCCGTGGTTCTTTACTCGGTCAACCCTCTGCCGTTTCCGATATCCGCATACAAGCGCATCTACGGGGCCAAAGAGTGAACAGAGTTCTGTGCGTCACGGAATACCAGTCCATTCGAAAAGCCGAGGTATTTTGCGCAGCCGAACGCACGGTGACGGCGGCGCAATTCCAGCAGCTCGAACGCTTCAACGAGCAATCCGAGCGGCAACGCAGAATCAAGGCATTCCAGCACGGGGCCCGCAATACGCTGATCGCGCAAAACTACGTGGGCGTCATCCATTTGGGAGGCTGGCAAGTTGAAGTACTACCAAAGATTGAGGCCCCACAGTATCGGACTCGGCAGAACCTATTGCAGATGGTTGCCAGCGCACTGAACCTCCAGCTGCATGGCGGCGAACTGGCGTCGCTTGACCGCGCATCACACTCGATTCTGGAAGTTCTGATCCGTCTGTATTGCGATATGCTCTGGCAAGCCATTCACAAAGGCGTGGTGCGCAGGTATCAAAGTCAACAAGACAACCTCGTGACCTTGCGTGGTCGACTCGACGTTACGGAGCAGTTGAAACGCAATCTCGCCCGGCCAGACCGGCTGCATTGCACCTTCGACGAATTCACGCCAGACAATCCCCTTAACCGGGCACTGAAGGCAGCTCTGCGCGTGCTTCACAGACTCGTTAGCACTGAAACCTCATCCCGGAGCATTGCAGAGTTGCTGTTTTGCTTTGACGGCGTAACTGACGTACCCGCCAGCGCTATCCAATGGGAACAGGCCACAACGGATCGGCTCAGTGAACGCTATGCACCTTTGATCAGAATGGCTCGGTTGTTCGTTGAGGGAGAGTCTCCCGACTTGACCTCCGGCGGCGGGGACGGTTTCGCGGTTCTGTTCGACATGAACCAGCTGTTTGAGCAGTACATCGGTCGGCGGGTCCAACACGTCTGCGCACACCTCGGGCTGATCACACAACTGCAAGGCCCTAAGCGTCACCTAGCTCTGCGTGACAGCGGTACCCCTTGCTTTGAATTGCGCCCAGACATCGTGATCACGGAGTCTGGTAAGCATCTGGTCGTGATAGATACCAAATGGAAGCGAATCAGATTCAACGGTGTGCGAGAAGAGATTTCCACATCCGATCTGTATCAGATGTTCGCCTATGCCAAGCAATATCGAGTGCCCAATGTGATTCTCCTATATCCCCATCACGCCGAATTAGGAGAGTGGAAACCTTGCCTGAATACCTATCAGTTTCGGGAGCCCGAGAGCGAGCGGAACGGCCATGCCTTGAAGGTTGCCAGTCTCCCTCTGGTCGATTTGAAACTGGTGGACGAGCATCTGAAAAGTATTCTGAACTTCTGCATCTGATATGGCCCGTAAATTAGACGCAGCGTTGAAGGTTCTGGGCGGGACGGAACCATATTATTTGCGCCCTTAGAGATTGGACCATGAAACAATGTGGCCAAAAACCATGCGTGTTGACGCTCTTCAGCGCGTCTCGCAATCCTGAATGACGCGACGCTTCATGCCTTGATCCAAGGCCCATCACGCTATCGGTAATGCTGCTTATCGATAGTGTGGGGGAGAGTGCAAGACCTAGATCACGCGTGATGCGTGTGGTCGCGTTGTTGGTGAAGTGTTCCAGCACCTCTCGGTGGGGGCCTCGAGCGTCTCTTCTGCAGCGGTTACTGCAGCTCATAGCAGCAGGACGAACTACTGGTCACTACCTCATAGCGTTCATTCAGAGCGCTAAGACATTCGCTTCCCCAATGGCTGCTTTCAGGTTAGCAGTAGCCCCTCGCTAACAGGTTGTCCTCGGGATGCCGGAGGTCCGCTATCTCGGCTCGCGAATAAGTTCTGTCGACCCAAACCAGAAGTTCGAACCAATCCATAGCAGCCCCTCCGATGGCCCCAAAAGCCACCCGCAGGTGGCTCGGAGCGAAGTCCGCTTAGAGGTTTCGCCTACTCCACTGCGCTCCCATTCCAAGTCCGGCAGCCAGCACGCTCAACACAAGCAGCGCCCAATGGCTTAGGGTTGGCACGGGCGCAGCTGCGGGCATAGGCGCTGCGAGCAGGAATGGGTCGTCGATGCTGCCAGCCACAGGGTTGGTGTCTCCGGTGAGTGTGGCGGAGGAGGTCCCGTCATTGTCCTTCACCGTGAACTGAACGCTGTTGTCGTTGATGTTGGCCTGCATCCATTCCACCCAGTGTCCGTCGAGCCACTTGAACATTCTGGAGCCTGCGGGCAGGGCCTTGGGCAGGGTGACAGTGAGTGCCAGGACGCTGCCAGGCGCGCAGCCGGTGGCGCTGAATGCGATTTGACCGTAAGGAAAGCTGAAGCCTGCAGGCGCACCGCTGCTTGGTGCGGCAGAGTAGGTGGGGCCGCTGGTCAGTACGCAAGTGGAACTGGATGTTTCCAGAGTGACGTTGCCTCCACCGGGAATTTCCGTGCCGCCAGCGGTCCTGACGAATCCGGCTCCCACGGTCTTGTCGCCATCCATGATGATGTTGCAACTCTCACCCACAGTGGCTAACGAGCAATTGTTCGCCCAACTGCCTTGTTTGTAGTTGGCGAAGGCGGTGGCTGTGCAACTGACGGCAGTGTTCGATGGGATCAACGCGCCGTTGGACAAGACGTTGCTGGATGCTCTGCATTCGATGCTGCCGTTGTCCGTTGCTACGATGTTCAGCGCATACATGTTGGCAAAACTGACGGTGCACGTGGCGTTGTTGGTCATCGTGACCTTGGCCTGCAGCGGATTGGTGTCGCTAGCTGTACACGCGCCGCCCCAATTGACACGGTAGCCGGATGCTGGCGTAGCGGTCAGCGTCACCACATCGTTCAAAGTATAAGTGGCTTGGCAGGTAGCGCTGGTGCAAGCGCTGATGCTGTTGGCTTTTGGTACTGGCGTGCTGCCTGCGGAAACACTGCCGTTGGCTGATGCTGCAACAGCGAGCGTCAAGTCGCCATTCATATTGTTGTCAGACCGGCCTGGGGCGCGATTTTCACCACCAAAACCACCACCATCGGCCGCATTGCCGGAGATGGCGGCTCGACACGCCTCAGTGATGTTCAGTGTGCCTGCGTTATACAGTCCGCCGGTGGCTTCACCGCCGTTGTAGGTTCCTGATCCGCCGCCGCCAGCGGCCAGATTGCCGCTGACGCTGCAGGCGTTGCCCCTCACATCCAATAGGGCACCAGCGGCGTTGTAGATGCCTCCAACGGCTGCACCACCAGCGCTGCCGGAGTTGCCACTGGAGCCTCCACCGCCCCCAACCCAGACGCCATTGAGGGTTGCGTATCCCCCGCCGCCGCCGCCGTTTGTGTTGCGACCTTGGACGCCATTGACACCCGCACTTGCGCTTCCTCCGTTGGGAGTGCCACCGCTGCCGCTATTGCTGATAGCGCCTGGTCCTGTGCCGCCTGTTCCCAGCTCGTTGACCCCAGAGAGGTTGATGCGGCCACCACCACCGCCATAACCGCCGCCACCACCACCACCGGAGGTGACGCCTGTAGTGCCGCCACCACCGCCGCCGCCGCCTCCAGCCCAGCCGCCACCGCCGCCGCCGGCACCACCACGACCGGTGTCTGCCGCGCCGCCGCCGCCACCACCATTGATGCCGCTACCGGCCCTGGCACCCGTAGAGCCAAAGTTTTTGGCACCACCACCCTCGGTACCGCCTGTGCCGCCCGAGCTGCCGGTGGCGCCGAAGCCTCCTGCGCCGCCGCTGCCAGTCAACCACTGTCCGTTGCCCAAACTGACCCGCACTCCGCTGCCGCCGCCGCCAGCGCTTTTGCCCATGTCCGTACTGGTATCGCCGCCGCCCCCGCCTGTGGCGTAGTTGCCCTGCACCTGCACGTTGTCCAGAGTCAAGTTGCCGTCGTTGCGAATCCCCGCTCCCAAGGAGGAGCCGGAGGCGGTGGAGTCTTCGGCGCCGATCCCTTTGCCCGCCAGCAAGCCGCGGGTGATCGTCAGCCGGCTGAGTGTGGCGTTGACGCCTGCATTCACCAGCACCACGCGCCCTTTGAGTTGTCCATCGAGCGTGACCCCTGAGATGCCTCCGTCGATCGAGACGTTTTTGGTCAATTCCAATTGCTTCGTCAATGTGATGGTGCTGACTCCGTCAGCGAAGACGATCGCGTCCCCCGCATTGGCGTTGGCCAGGGTCTGGCGAAGACTTCCTGCTCCGCCGGTGTCTTGGTCACTGGTGACTATCAGCGTAGCCGCTTGTGCCATGCCCAGCATGCTGGTGAGTGCGATGGTGCTGTAACCCAATGCGATGAGTCTGCGGCGTTGGTTAACCTGTTTGGGAAAGTGCATATGCTATGGGGGGTGATTTGCGTGTAAATAGGTGCTGGGCGAGCATTCGAAAAACTCACCTAACAATGTTCACAGCGACATTGATCTCGCTGGTCTGTGACCTTTAGGTCGGCGGCAATCAGGTAGCCTCCAAAGATTGGGAGGTGCGCGGGCGCCGCGCGTGATCGCCTACTTATCCAGCGTGGTTGCGAATTAATTGCAACACATTTGCAACTTTTTGTATCTACCTGAATTCAGGTATTTTGAGGGATGATGTTTTGCCAATGTCGGCTTGATTGCGCTTGTGCAACCGCTCAGAAATGCAAATCCGTCGGTGAAATGAGTGTGTCCAAGTGGTTGCGTCAGCGGAGAAAAGCACAGATCACAGATCAAACAGTTCTGCCACTCTCAGGGACATCAGCGCGTATTACGGGGTATCGAGGCGTACCCAAACAGGCCCATATCCCTCTAAAGCCTTGTTCTGCAATGCTGCCCGTGTTAGCTCCAATCCAACGTCGGTGGCTCTCCGCTCCAGTCGTTTGGGTGACGTCCAAGATGCAGAAAGGGTCTGCAAAAATGAGCGCCTCTACGTACTGGTGACGAAATGGAGGTTCGACGAGTACTTCATTCGGGAATGGCGCTCACCTTGTCGCTGTAGCGAAAGGGGCGGCTGCTCTTTGTTGGCAGGTTTGTCTGCTTCTGGCCGACAGCTCTAGTTCGCTGGCGAATTGGATCCACGTTCCTTTGTGCGCTCAGAAGTTCTGCAGGATCTCCGATGAGCGTCCGCTACCGGCGTCGACAGTCATTGGAGCCCTAACGCAGGATGGCTGCTCCCAGCTTGTATGTGGCGTGGGAGGCTCATTCGTTGACTGAAAGACAGAGTTTCGACATCCATCTTCATTCAAGCGCTCAACCCGTGTGATCTTGCCCCCGTAGTCCCGGACACCGTCCAGTCGCTACGTTAGTCCTGTCTCCAGGGATTCAGGGGGCTATGTTCGCCAGCGATGGGTTGGCTTGCGACCATGCAACTCACTCAGCGGCGATCCGATTCTCTCGAATCAATTTCCCCGCTCGCATCCCATCCACCTCTATTACGCGGCTTAGCTCGGCGGGGCTTGCGGTCCAGACTTCCGCGGAGAGGCTTTCCAGTCTTTCCTTGTAGCTCGCTTCTTGCATTACCGATGCAATTTCCGTCTCGAGTTTCTTGAGCATGAAAGCGGGTGTTCCCGATGGTGCAAACAGGCCGAACCAGCCGCCTGTTTCAAAACCCTGAATGCCGCTTTCCGCAAACGTCGGCACGTTGGGCAGATAGCGTGAACGTACTGTGCCAGTAATGGCGAGAGGCTTGAGTTTGCCGTCTTTGATGAGAGGGAGTGCTGGTGGCAGGCCTGAGAAGAGCAGATCGAGGTCACCCCGAATGACTGCAGGGAGAGCTTCTGCTGCGCTTTTGCTGAAGGGAATGTGCAGCAGCTTCACATTCTTCTGCCCGGATTTCAGGAGTTCACCCATCAGGTGCAGATTGGTGCCCACGCCAGGCGATCCGTAGGTGAGCTCTTTTTTGCTCGCTGTATCGAGCATGGCGCTCAGCGATGCTGGGGCTGATGCGTTGTTGCGAGTGAGCAGGACATTCTCGATTTTGGCAAGTCCCGCGATGGGTTTGAGGGCCTGATCGGGCTTGACGGACCAGGTCGGATGCAAGTGGATCAGGTAGCTTTGCGAGTCCTTGGTGCCTAGAAAGAGGGTGTAACCGTCTGCCGTTGCATTCGCAGCTGCTTCAGTGCCGATCTTGCCGCCCGCGCCCGTGCGGTTTTCAATCACGAGCGATTGGCCAAGGCGCTTTTGCAAACCGTCACTGGCGATGCGTGCGATGGTGTCTGGTGCGGTGCCGGGGCCATAGGGGACGATCACTCGAATGGCTTTGGTGGGATAGGGCTGCTGCTGTGCATGGCAGGAGATAGCGGTTCCTACCGTCAACACGCCCACCAGACATGCTGAAAGAGGGGTGATTTTATAAGGGAGGAGCCTGCTTGGGTGTCGTTGCTTTTGCATCTTTGTCTGTCTCTGCACTTCTTTAAAAGATCAATAGTTTGATTGTTTGGCTTTCGTTGGTCACTGGTGTAAGCACCTAAAGATCAAAACTATGTACTTTTGATTTTTTGACATAAACTTCATCCCATCATCAATCAAACAAGGAATACGAAATGGCGCGGTTGCCGATCACCATCGCTACCTGGGATTACGACCGGGTTCGTCCGCTTATGGACGGGCGGGTTGAAGTAGAAGGATGCGATGTCAATTTCCTCGCCATGACGGTTGAAGAGTGTTTTCATCGTGCTTATTTTCATGGTGAGTTCGATGTGGCGGAGATCGGTTTGAGCCCATTCCTGATCGCACTCTCGCGTGGCATTGCACCCTATGTGGCGGTGCCTGCGTTCGTGTCGCGCACTTTCCGGCATTCGGCGGTGTATGTACGCTCGGATCGTGGTATTGATTCGCCTGCAGATCTGCGCGGCAAGCGCATCGGTGTGCCGGAGTATCAGCAGTCGGCGGCGCTGTGGGTGCGTGGCTTTCTCAAGGATGATTTTGGCATCGAGGCGCACGACATCCACTGGGTGCAAGGTGGTCTGGAGCAGCATGGCCGCAAGGACAAGTTTCCGCTGAATCTGCCTGAAGGGTTTCCGCTCACATCGGCCAGTTCGTCCTCGCTTTCGGAGCTGTTGGCGAACGGGGGATTGGATGCTGTGATCTCGGCTCGTGCGCCGTCGTGCCTGGGCAAACCGGGCGTGCCAGTCAAGCGCCTGTTTGAAGATTACCGAGCGGCAGAGAAGGAATATTTCAGTCGCACGGGTCTGTTTCCGCTGATGCACGCCGTGGGTGTACGCAAGGACATGGCAGAGAAGCACCCGTGGCTTGCGGCCAGTGTCTACAAGGCATTTGCACAGGCCAAACGCATTGCGGATCAGGAACTCATGGAGGTCACCGCGCTCAAGATTGGTCTGCCTTGGGTGACGGCCGAATTGGAAAGCACGCAAAAAGTCATGGGTGAAGATTTCTGGCCGTATGGCGTTGCGCAGAATCGCAAGGTTCTCGAAGCCATGACACGCTACTCCTTCGAGCAGGGACTTGCGGTACGCAAGCTGTCGGTGGATGAAATTTTCGCTGCCAGCACGCTGGATGATGTTCACGTTTAAAGGGGTGACGCCATGTCCGTACAGATGATCTGCTGTTCTCACAGCCCTCTGATGCTCACCGGAATCGAAGAGTCTCAGGGAGACAGCCAAGCTGCTTTCTTTGGCACGATGGAGACGATCTCCCGGGAGCTTCAGGCCTTTGCGCCCGATGTGGTGGTGATGTTTGCACCAGACCATTTCAATGGTTTCTTCTACGAGATGATGCCGCCGTTCTGTATGGGGACAGCAGCGGAAGGCTCGCGGGATTGGGGCGCAGAGGGCGGGCCGCTGCGTGTGCCGCGTGATCTTGCGATGGACTGCGTGCGGCATCTGCATGGCAAGGATTTCGACATCAGCATCTCGCACGACATGAAGGTGGATCATGGGCTCACCATTCCATTGGTGCAATTGACCGGAGCGCTGGCGCGCTATGACGTGCTGCCAGTGTTCATCAACTGCGCCGCGGATCCGCGACCGTCGATGCGGCGTATTCGCCAGCTGGGAGCGGAGATCGGACGCTTTCTCGCCACTCAATCGCTGCGTGTTGCGGTTCTGGGCTCTGGCGGTCTCTCGCACGATCCACCAACGCCAAGGCTGGCCAAGACCTCTTATGAAGTGGCTCGCCGACTCATCAAGCGTGCTACGCCGAGCGTAGAGGAATTGCAGGCTCGCGAGGCTCGCGTGGTGAAGGCAGCGCGCGATTTGGTTGTGGGGCGCGGGCCCTGCATGCCGCCGGATGTGGCGTGGGACCAGTCATTCATGCGCCACATGCAGAAGCTGGATTTCGATGCGCTCGATGCCATCGACGATTTCGAAATCGATACCCGCGCGGGCTTCGGCGGGCACGAGGTGCGCTGCTGGGTTGCCGCTGCCGCTGCCGCGCAGGAGATCGCGGGTGGTACACCGCTGACACCCAAGGAGCGTTACTACGATGCCATTCCCGAATGGCTGACCGGCATGGGCGTCATGACGGCTGAGGCGTGAATGCAATGTTATCGAATCAACGAACCGAGGATTGTGGAATGAACCCGCAATATGGCGAGACCGGCAGTGTGGCGTCGGGTGACGTCAAGATTCATTACCGGCGCTTTGCGCCCGCCAACGGCGCAGCGAAGGAGACGCCTGTCGTCATCGTGCATGGACTGTCTTACTTCTCGTATGACTGGATTGGTGTCGCTACGGAACTGGCGATCGATCGCGAAGTGGTGGCCATTGATTTGCGCGGCTTCGGGGAGTCCGGCTGGAGCCCGACACGTGACTACGGTTTGCGCACCATGGCGCAAGACATCGTGGCGGTGATGGACCATTTGGCATGGCCCCGGGCCACGTTGGTGGGGCACTCGATGGGTGGGCGCATCTGCCTGTGTACCGCAGCATGGTATCCAGAGCGTGTGGAAGGCCTGATGTGCCTGGATTTTGCTCCCGATGTGGAGGCTGCGGGTCGCAGGAACGTGGCACTGCGCATCGGCAACCAGCCGGACTTCTTCGCCAGTGTGGATGACGCACTGGAATACCACGGCATTTTGGGCGAGCTGCCGGATTCGTCGACCTATCTTCGCTTCAAAGCGTTCCTGCGGCCTACGGAGCAGGGGCTATCTCTCAAGCGCGATCTTCACTATCGCGACCAGTTCAGGCAGGTGCTTCTCACAGGCAAATCACAGCCGGTGAAAGAGGACCTCTGGGGCATGGTGGCCGGGCTTTCCATGCCTGCCGCAGTGGTGCGGGGCAGCACTTCTGACATGCTCTCACCGCAAACGCTCACGAAGGTTCGCGAAGTCAATCCACGCGTGCTAACGACCGAGATAACGGGCTCGCACGACCTGCCCGGTGACAACCCGAGCGGGCTTATTCAGGTGATTGGCGCATTCCTGCGTAATCATTGACTCAAACAGACACGATTCAACTATTTCCCAAGGAGACCCCAGACATGTACGAGAACAACGCTTCGTCCCGTGAAAAAGACATCGCGCAATACCTGCCGAAACAACGCGACCTGTATTACGGCGGCGCATGGCACAAGCCGAAGGGAGGCTATGCTGAGACATTCAACCCCGCCACCGGAGCGAGTCTGGGCCAGTGCGCAGAGGCCAATGCCGCCGACGTGGATGCAGCAGCTACAGCAGCCCACAAGGCCTTTCAGGAATGGCGTCTGACATCGCCCGACGTACGTGCCAAGGCGCTGCGCGAGATCGCGCACATCATGCGCACCAACAAGGAAGAGCTGGCCACCGTCGATGCCATGAACTGCGGCAACCCCGTGACCGCGCTAATGCATGACGTGGATATCGCTACCCAGCTCATCGATTATTTTGCAGGGTTGGTCTATGAGCAGCGTGGCTCAACCATTCCCATGGGGCGCGATGTGGTGAACATGACGGTGCGCGAGCCTTTCGGCGTATGCGCTCGCATCGTGGCATACAACCATCCGCTGATGTTCACTGCCAGCCGCATGGCACCCGCGGTGGCAGCGGGTAACACGGTCATCATGAAGCCGCCGGTGCAGGCACCTCTGTCCGCCTTGCGCCTCATGGAACTCATTGACGGCGTGCTGCCTGCCGGTGTGATGAATGTGATCACTGGTGGACAGGCCTGTGGCGAGGCGCTGGTGGCGCACGACCTGATTCCCAAGGTCACGCTGATCGGCAGCATCTCCACTGGCAAAGCGATTGCACGTGGTGCTGCAGACAAGCTCAAACATGTGAGTCTGGAGCTGGGTGGCAAGAACGCTCTGGTGATTTATCCGGATGCGGATATTCAACGCGCCATCGCGGGCGCTGTGTCAGGCATGTGCTTCACATGGTGCGGACAGGCATGCAGTTCCACGACCCGCCTGTTCGTGCACGAGTCCATCTACGACCAGGTGGTTGCAGGCGTGGTGGAGGGGGTCAAGGCGTTCCGCCCTGGCATTCCTACTGAGAAGGAAACCACGATGGGTGCCATCGTTTCCAAGGCGCAGTACGACAAGATCATGAGCTATATCGAGCTGGGCAAAAAGGAGGGCGCCCGTCTGGTAGCAGGTGGCAAGCATCCGGAAGGCGCACATCTCGCCAATGGTTTCTTCATCGAGCCGACCGTGTTCGCCGACGCCAACATGGGCATGCGCATCGCACAGGAAGAAATCTTCGGCCCGGTGCTCTCCATCATCAAGTGGAGCGATGAAGATGCCATGTTCAAGGACGTGAACAACGTGGAGTACGGCCTTGCTGCAGGCATCTACACCACCAACCTGGCGACTGCACACCGCGCCGATGGTCGCGTGGAAGCCGGTTATGTGTGGGTGAACAACGCGGCCCGCCATTTCTTCCCCGCACCCTTCGGCGGCACCAAGCAATCGGGCAACAACCGTGAGGAGTCGTTCGAAGAATTGCTGTCGTACACGCAGGTCAAGAACATCCACATCAATCTCTGATTCAACCATTTCAATTTTCAGTCCACAGGAGACACTCTCATGAATTTCAACGAACTCAAAAACGTCAAAGTCACTATTTCCGATGACGGCATCGCGTGGGTCAACCTCAACCGTCCGGATAAGCGCAACGCCATGAGCCCGGATCTGCACTTCGAGATGGTGGATGTGCTCAAGGAACTGGCAGAGGATCCCAAGGTGCGCGTGCTGGTGCTGGGCGGCGAGGGCGAGAGCTGGTGCGCGGGCCAGGACATCAAGTTGTTCTTCCGCGAGCTTGACGACAAGCCACGTGAGCGTCATCTGGCGCGTCTGGCCAATCACGAATGGCGCTGGACATTGCTCTCAAGCTTCCCAAAGCCCACCATTGCCATGGTGCACGGCTACTGCTTCGGCGGTGCGTTCGTGCAACTGTTCGCGTGTGACTTCGCCATTGCTGCGGATGAGGCGCTGTTCGGTCTCTCCGAAGTCAACTGGGGCATTCTGCCGGGTGGCCTGGTGGGCAAGGTGATTGTGGACGGTCTGTCCTATCGCGACGCCGTGTACTACTCGATGACCGGCGAGCAACTCGATGGCAAGAAGGCTGCAGAAATCAAGCTGGTGACGCAGTCTGTTCCTGGCGAGCAACTGCGCGCACGCACCGAAGCACTGGCGCAGGAACTGGCCAAGAAGAACCCACAAACACTTCGTACCATCAAGGAAAGCCTGCGTCTGGTGCGTGGCATGAGCGTGGATCAGGCGGCTGACTACCTGCTGGCCAAGGAGCGCGAGATGCGCTTCCTTGATCGCGAAGGTGGTCGCGAGAAAGCCATGACCCAGTTCCTGGATGAGAAGACCTATCGCCCCGGTTACGGTGAGTACCAGCGTGGCGCAGAAGAGCAGGGCGAAAAGGAAGCATCTTGAGCCAAGCTCCCGCACAAACCGTGACGGCCCGCACCGAGCCTCTGGCTGGTGTGGTAGTGCTGGAGCTTGGCAGCTTCATCACCGGCCCCTATGCGGGGCTGCTTCTGGCGGATCTTGGTGCTACGGTGATCAAGATCGAACGACCGGAGGGTGACCCCTTCCGCTCGTTCAGAGGCGGACAGTACAGCCCCAACTTCGTGGCGTACAACCGTAATAAGCGCAGCGTGAAGCTTGATCTGTCGAGCCCTGCGGATCGCGAGGTTTTTCTCGCCATGGCCGATCAGGCCGACGTGGTGCTGGAGAACTTCCGCCCCGGCGGCCTAGACAAACTGGGCATTGGCTGCGATGTGCTGCGCGCTCGCAATCCGCGCTTGGTGTATTGCGCCATTGCAGGATTTCCACCGGGAAGTGAGAGCATTGACCGTCCCGCGTTCGACGCCATCGGTCAGGCGCAGAGCGGCATGCTCAACGCATTTCTCGATCCGGAGGACCCCGAAGTGCGTGGGCCGACGATTGCCGATCAGGTGGCTGGCATGTACGCCTGCTACGGCATTCTGGGAGCACTGGCAGGCAGAGCCGCAAACGGTGAAGGGCGCAGAGTGGATGTGAACATGGCGGAGACCGCCATGTCCTTCATGCCGGACTTCTTCGCCAGCTTCACGCGGGAAGGCACGCTGATGGAGTCGACCACCCGCGCAGCCTACTCGCACACGTTTGCCTTCCGCTGCGCGGATGGTGAATTGGTGGGCGTGCAGCTCTCGTCACCCGAGAAGTTCTGGCAGTCTTTCACCAAGGCGCTGCAGGCATCAGAACTGGCAGCAGATGAACGCTTCAGCAACCGTGGGGCACGCATTCAGAACTTCAAGGTGCTGACCGAAGTGCTGCGTGGATACTTTGCAAAGCAGCCTCGTGAATACTGGCTGAAGGCACTCACAGATGCCGACGTGCCGCACTCCGCAGTGCGCCGTGTGGATGAGGTGATGGCCGATCCGGCGTTGCAGGCTTGCGGTACTTTCCGCACCGTGACGCATCCCGAAATGGGCGATGTGACCTGCATCGAGCGTCCTGTGCTGTTCGACGGTGGGCGCGAGCCTACGCGTTATCCGCCACCCGTGCTGGGTGAACACACGGCCGAAGTGCTGCGCGAGTTGGGCATCGACCCGGCAGCGCCAACGCAGCAAGCCCGCTAACCATCGCACGACTCCCGAGCTCACCACATCCGTGGTGCGGGTGAGCTCGTTCGTTCATTTTCCCGTCCCTGTCTTTTCAGTATCGCTATGACTCAAAAGTTGAATTCCATTGCGGGCTTGCAGGCCCTGGGTATCGTTGGTTCCGCCTTGCTGTTGGCTGCGTGCTCTGGCAGCAACTCGCACGATGAAGAGCCACCGCAATTGACGGAGGCACGCCCCGGAACACTTGCATCTTGCGAGACGTTGACGGGCTACTCTTTCACCGGAACCAGGATCGCCTCTGCTGTGAGCAAGGCTGCGGGCGAGGTCAGCAGTTCCGTCGGTGGTGTGACGCTCAGCATGCCTGCACACTGCCTGATCAGCGGAAACATGAACTCGCGCACAGGCATTGACGGCAAGGCTTATGCGATCGGCTTCGAGATGCGCTTGCCAGCGCAGTGGAATGGACGCTTCTTCCATCAGGCCAATGGCGGAAGTGGAGGGGTGATCACCACGGATTCCACCCGCGCTTTCGGGCAGAAACTGGGCGGCGCACCCAAGAGCAATGGACTGATGGAGGGCTACGCGGTGCTCACCTCGGACTCGGGTCACGTGCCGGACAAGGCCTATCCCGATGACGCCGAAACCGGCCTTGGCATCTCTGCACTGGTCTTCGGGCTGGACCCACAGGCTCGGGCAGATTTTGGCTACGCAGCAGCAGGTGCCCTCACGCCGATGGCCAAGGGATTGATCGCGGCAGCTTACGGACGCGGACCAGACCGCTCGTACATGGCGGGTTGCTCCAACGGCGGGCGTTTGAGTATGGTGGCTGCCTACCGGTTCGCCAACGAGTACGACGGCATTCTCGCTGGCAATCCAGGCATCAATCTGCCCCGTGCTGCAGTGGCTCAGTATTGGGATGCTCAAGTACTGATGAACGCAGCGCAATCAACCGATCCGGTCACACAGCGCCCGGCCATCTGGTCGGCTCTTGGCAAGGGTGATCTGACGTATCTGAACAGCAAGATCGTCGCCAAGTGCGATGCGCTGGACGGTGCAACGGACGGCATGGTGGCGGATGTGAAGGCCTGCCAGACGGCCTTTTCGCTCGACAAGGACGTGGCTGTCTGTGCTCCCGGCGGTGCTGCGGATGGCAGTTGTCTGACCGCCACCCAACTGGGCGCAGTGAAGAAAATTTTTGCAGGCCCCAAGGATTCTGCGGGCAAGACGCTTTACAGCGATTGGCCTTTGACGTCGGGGTTGGATGCGCCGGGCTGGCGCTCGTGGAAGACGGGCACGACCGATGGTGCAGGAAAAGGCGCAGACAAATACGGCCAGACACTCGCGCGGGGTGCTGTATCAGGAGCCTTCGTTTTCAGCACGCCCCCTGCGGATCCGAGTGTGTTGACAGGACTCGGTGCCACATTGCTGGACTCTGCGATCCACTACGATTTTGACAAGGCCGAGGCTGCCGTAACCGGTACGACGACGGTCTTCAGCCAGTCGCCGATGGAGTTCATGACACCGCCCAATCCTAAGGATCTGAGCGTGCTGAAGAACCGTGGCGGCAAGATCATCGTCTTCCATGGTACGGCAGACCCGGTGTTCTCGTTCAATGACTCTGTTGCTTGGTACGAGGGCCTTAAGCAGGGTAACGACGCGGGCAATGTGCAGAACTATGCACGCCTGATCGCGGTGCCCGACATGAATCACTGCAGCGGTGGACCGGCCACCGATCAGTTCGATCTGCTCACCCCCTTGGTCGCCTGGGTTGAAAAGGGGCAGACTCCTGACAACATAGTGGCCACGGCGGGCACGGCCGCTCAGAACAACGGCTTGGGCAACATACCCGCTGGTCGGACCCGTCCGCTGTGCTCGTACCCGGCCGTTGCCCGCTATTCGGGTTCCGGCAGCATCGATGATGCGGCCAACTTCGTGTGCCGTTGAGGCACGCTGAATTCTGGGAGTGCTTGGGATATGCCTGTTTACTCTGACATCAGCCGCAGCCGCATTGCACGCTATCTGCAACTGGCCACCTTGTTTCGCAACCGCATTGTTTCGGGAGAGTGGCCTTTGGGCGAGCGCATTCCGAATGTGGAGCAATTGGCGGATGAGTTCCAGGTGGCACGCGGGACCATTCGCGAGGCTCTGGGCGTGCTGGCCGAAGAAGAACTGATCGAGCGCTTTCGCGCTAAAGGCAGCTTCGTCATCAAAGTGCCAGCACCCAAGGGCATTCACCACCTGGAGAGCGATTGGAAGTCCATGATCGAATCGCACCAGGGGGTGGAGATCAGGGTGCTGGAACAGGCTCATGTCAAAACGCTGCCAGCCTACGCCGCGCAAATGGGCGAGCCTGCGCCGGAGTACGAAATGATGCTGCGGCTGCATCTGCGTGATCAGCATGCCTATCTGGTGGGGCGCTTCTACCTTGACCGCGAGCTGTATCGCAAGGGACCGCCCAAGCGCTTTCTGCGCGAGCCCACCTTGCCTATTTTGCAAGACATCGCGGGTGACCAGATCGCCTCTGCCAATCAGATACTCACGGTAGGTACGGCCGATCTGGAAGTGGCACGACTGCTGGAATTGCCGCTGAACGCGCCTACCGTGAAGGTCTGTCGGACGGCGGTGGACTGCAATGGTCGACTGATCTATTTGGCCGAAGGTTTGTACCGCGGCGACACGTTCACTTTGGAGATCGGGCTTCGCTGAGGCTTGTTCATTTCATCCGATTTTTTGAAGCAAGAAACCATTCAATGACCTCTCAAGATATCCAGCTCGCGGCGCAGATGCTGCGCGATGCGGGCACCCACAGTCAGTTCATTCAGCCGCTCAGAGAGCAATTTTCTACGCTCGACGCTGACTCGGCTTATGCCATCCAGCGCCTGAACAATGAACTGCGCATGCAGGCCGGTCACCGCCGGGTGGGCTGCAAGATCGGTCTCACGGCACGTTCTGTACAAAAGCAGTTGGGTGTGGATCAGCCGGACTTCGGCGTGCTGTTCGACGACATGAGCTTTGGCGATGGTGAGCCCGTGCCATTTCACAAGCTTCATCAGCCCAAGGTGGAGGCGGAGATTGCTTTCGTGCTGGGGCGTGATCTGGACATGACCAACCCCGGGCACGCTGACGTCATGCATGCCGTGGACTATGTTCTTCCAGCGGTGGAGATCGTAGGCAGCCGTATCGCCAACTGGAACATCCGCTTTGTGGATACGGTGGCGGACAACGCATCATCCGGCGCATTCATCCTGGGCACCACACCGCGCAAGCTCAGTGAGATCGATCTGCGTCTGTGCGGCATGCTCATCGAGCGCAAGGGCGAACCCGTCTCTGTCGGCGCGGGTGCTGCGTGTCTTGGCAATCCTGTGAACGCCGTGGTGTGGCTTGCTCGCACCATGGCACGTCTGGGCACACCACTGCGTGCGGGTGACCTGGTCCTCTCCGGCGCACTCGGCCCCATGGTGCCGGTGAATGCAGGCGACATCTTCAACGTGCGCATCAACGGTCTTGGCAATGTTCGCGCTGAATTCGAAACCAGTTCAAAAGAGGGAGCTTCGCAATGAATATCAACGACCTGGCCCGCAAGGTGGACAGCGCCGCGCATGAAGGCCGCGCTATCGCACAGATTGATCCGCAGGGCAAACTCAGCATGGACGATGCCTACGCCATTCAGTCCGCCGCAATGCAACTGCGCTTGGCGCGCGGAGCCCGCCGCACGGGCGTGAAGATGGGTTTCACCAGTCGTGCCAAGATGGTTCAGATGGGCATCGATGACGTGATCTGGGGGCGCCTGTCCAGCGACATGCTGATCGAGGACGGTGGCACCTTGGATTTCAGTCGCTTCGTGCATCCACGCGTGGAGCCTGAGTTGGCGTTCATGCTCAAACGCCCCATAGCACCAGACGCGACCTTGATGGAAGCATTGGCAGCTGTCGAAGCCATTGCTCCCGCATTGGAGGTGATCGACTCACGCTACGAAGATTTCAAGTTTTCTTTGCCTGACGTGGTGGCAGACAATGCGTCATCCAGCGGCTACGTTATCGGTGCATGGCACGATCCGAAATGTGACTTTTCAAACTTGGGACTGGTCATGTCGATGGATGATGCTCTGATCCAGATCGGCTCCACTGCCGCCATTCTTGGGCACCCGCTACGCTCGTTGGTGGCCGCAGCGCGTTTATCCGCATCAGCTGGAGAGCCGCTTCAGGCGGGATGGGTGGTGTTGGCAGGAGGTGCAACCCCCGCGGAGTGGATCAAGCGAGGTCAATATGTATCGGTGGAGATGGAAGGACTCGGTCGCACCGGATTTCATGTGTCTGCATGATGCTTGATTCCTGTACGGACATGGCTTCATTGGAGTTCGATGCGGATGCATGTAATGTTTCCCTCGAATTCCTGCCCCCGCTCTAGCCGTGCAATTGAGCGTCCAGTCTATTGAGGGTTTCAGGTGCACCTGGGCGATTTGTTTGCACCTGAATGCGAAGTAGCTCGACCCCCTAAAGCTCGCATGAGCCCAAGGACGATCAAGAAACTCGTCCCTTCTATCTCAATTTGATTTCCAGCTTCACCATGTCGCCGCGGTAGAAGCCTTCACTCACGTAGATCAGATTGCCTGCATGGTCGACGGCGACGCGGAATACCTTGGCAACGGGGGCGTTGAGCGGGATGTCCAATAACTCTGCCATTTCCAGATCGGCAGACGCGATGGTGAGCGTTTGCCTTGCGTGAGCAATCCTTTCGTTGGCAACATTGTGCAGTATTGCGAGCACTGGTTCGGTGCGAAATTGCTTGGGCGTGGCCAACTGATACAACTCGCGATCCAGATAGAAACGACCCAGCAGGTAAGGAATGCCATCACGTTTGTGAAGGCGGCGCATCATTTCGTACTCGTTGACGGGCGTTCCTTCGGACAGCGCGTAGTGAGGCAGATTGGCGCCATGAACATGGTCGAGCACCGTGACCTTGGCATCCTTGTGTGTGCCAATCAGCGAGTTCCAGTCGGTCTCAAGGTGATGCACGACGTTGACCGCCGGCGATTTCCGCACAAAACTACCTTTTGCGCGGAAACGTTCGATCAAGCCTTCTTCTGCGATGACGTCCAACGCTTCGCGGATAGTGCCGCGGGCGACGTTGAACTCCAACGCCAGATCGTCCACATTGGGAATGCGTTCATCCACCGCCCATTGGCCACTGGTAATCCGGCTGCGAAAGAGAGTTGCCAGCTGAAGGTAACGTGCAATCTTGCTTTTTTCTATTTGGAGACGTTGTGCCATGGGGGTAGATGCTACATGGAAGTCTCTATTCTGGCTTAATTCCAAGTCGGCCCAGTTCGCCGGCGAAGCGCGTGACGTCGGCCACGACGGCGGCAGTCATCTCCTGCGCGTCGGCCAGACCGGGTTCGTAGCCGTCTTCCTGCAGGCGTTTGCGGATTTCTGGTTGTTGCAACACCGCCCGGATTTCGCCTGACATGCGCGAGACGATGGCGGGTGATGTCTGCCGGGGATAAGCGAATCCGAACCAGGTTGCGGGAAATAGGTCCGCCGAGTCAGCCTGCTCAGCGGTGGTGGCGACTTGCGCAAGCAATGCGGAGCGTTTTTGTCCACCCACGGCAAGCGGCACGATGCGGCCGGACTTGATTTGCGGGACAGCAGGGCCAAGCGCCAACAGCGCGAGATCCACTTCGCCTGAAACCACGGCAGCCAGCGCCGGGCCTCCGCCTTTGTAAGGAACGTGCGTGATGCAGGCACCATATCTGGTGTTCAGCGCCTCCATGCCCAATTGCGGCAGGCTACCTTGCCCAAAGCTGGCGTAGTTGAGCTGACAAGGACTGGACTTGGCCATGGCTGCAAGTTCACTCATCTTACGCGGTGCGAGGTTTGCGCGTTGTACCAGTACATAGGGGGAGTGTGCCGCAATGCCTACGTAGGTGAAGTCCTTGAGTGGGTCGTATGGAAGGCTGCGGTACAGACTGGGGTTGATACCCAGAGCACCGCGGTCGGTCAGCAGCAAGGTGTAGCCATCGGCTGCACCTTTGGCAACCGAGGCTGCGCCTATCGAGCCATTTGCTCCTGCGCGGTTGTCTACCACCACGGGTTGTTTGAGGCGCAGCGCCAGTTGCTGCGCAATCAGGCGAGCCACCGAGTCAGCACCGCCGCCTGGCGGAAATGTCACGACAATGCGAACCGGTGCATTGGGAAAGGTGTCTGCCATAGCCGCGGAGGGGCAGATCGCGAGTGTGCTTGCCAACAGGCTCATGAATCTAAGGGGTGCAACAAAGCCGGTCATATCTGACCTCCATGGGGTTCAGAGCTGCGTGCAATGCATGGTCTTGCATTGCAGCGCAACTGAATGGTGAATCAGGAAAACGAGCAGATCAATTGAGCACGATATTGCTGCTCTGGATGAGCTTGCCCCAGCGCGTGCGTTCTTTCTCGATGATCTGATTGAGATCGGCTGGGGAGGCGGCCCATGGCTCGGCGGCCAGAGTTTCCAGGCGGGTGCGGAACTCGTCGCTCTTCACGATTGCGGCCAGCTCCTGATTCAGTCGCGTGGCAGCTGCAGCGGGCGTGCCCGTGGGGACGAAGACGCCGAACCATCCGCCAGTCTCCAGATCTTGAATTCCCAGCTCGGCAAAGGTCGGCACATCGGGCGCATAGCGCGATCGGCTGGTGCCGGTGATGGCGATGGCCTTGAGACGGCCATCCTTCACGAAAGGCAACATTGGGGGTAGACCGGCCACCACCAAATCCAGGTCGTTGCGCATCAATGCGGGAATGGCTTCGGAAAAACTCTTGCTGTAAGGAACATGCATGAGCTGCAGTCCTTGGCGAGCCTTGATCAGCTCCACCATCAGATGCAGATTGGTGCCGATGCCTGGCGAGCCGTAGGACAGCTCGCGCTTTGAGGATTGGCTCACCATATCTCCATAGGCCTTGATGGCGGAGCCATTGTGAGAGACCAGCACGTTCTCGATCCGGGCCAGGCTTGCCACGGGCGTCAGCGCCTGATGAGGTTTGACGTTCCAGGTGGGGTAGAGGTTGGGGATGATGCTCTGCGAATCCTTGGTTCCGAGGAACAAGGTATATCCGTCAGCAGCCGCTTGCGCTGCCGCTTCGGTACCGATCTTGCCGCCTGCTCCAGCGCGGTTCTCCACCACGATGGCCTGTCCCAGTCGACGCTGCAAGGCATCTGCCGTGATGCGACCCAGCACATCGGGTGCAGTGCCGGGACCGTATGGAACGATCATACGCACGGGCTTGTTGGGGTAGGTCTGTGCGTGTGCAGGCAGCGTCAGCACGGCCGCTGCGGCCAGCGTCAGATGCGCTGCAGCCTTGATCCAGCGTCGCTTCGTTGAAGGGGGGGAAGAAGGGTTCATGGCGTCTCCTGTTTGTCGTTGGTTCATTGATTCATGCCACGCGCATCACCTGTGACTGATGATTGCGTGTGTCATTTTTAGGTCAATAGTCTGACCTAATGATTTAATTTACAACAAGGGAAAACACCAAAAGGTCAGCATATTGATTTTTATAGATGTGCGTCATAGACTTCATGCATTCGACGTAACGGATGCACTCCAACGCCAACAAAGGCATCCGCGATCCAGACGCAGAGCAGCCGCAGGACCGGCGTGCAACCTTCTCCTGGTGGGGCATGGGGCGTGTGCTCACTGAGCACACGCTTCGTGAATTCGGGGCACAAGGATCTGACCGCAAAGCGATGACTGCGCACGAGAACTCAGACAACGGAGATGACAGGCATGGATTTCAGCTTTACCGAAGAGCAGCGCATGCTGCGAGACGGCGTGACTCGGGTGATGAACGAATTGGCTACGCCGGAGTACATCCGCGAGTGCGATCGTGAGCAGCGCTTTCCTGAAGAGCTCTATAAGGCGTGGGTGGATCTGGGGCTGCTGCGTCTGCCGTTCCCTGAAGAATATGGCGGCATGGGCGGCAACGTGATTGATCTAGCCGTGATGGCGGAGGCCATCTCATATAAGAGCTTTGACTTCTTCACAGCGCTTGGCGCATCGCTGTTCTGCGGTCTGAACTTACTCGCCAAAGGCACTACGGAGCAAAAGGCCCAGTTGCTGCCCAAGCTGCTCGCAGGCGAGGTGAAATTTTCGGTCTCGATTTCCGAGCCTGAAGCAGGCTCCGACGTAGGAGCCATGCGCTCCACCGCCGTGCGCGACGGCACTGACTGGCTCATCAACGGCCAGAAACTCTGGGCCACATCGGCTGGTGCGCCAGACAACATCATTCACATGTATGTGAAAACCGATCCCAAGGCGCACTACCGGAAGGGAATGTCGCTCTTTTTGGTGGATAACCGTTCCGAAGGCCTTGAGTTGCGCAAGCTCGACATGCTCGGCCGCCGCTGCACGGGCACTTATGAGATCCACTGCAACGACGTGCGCGTGGCGGCTGACCGCTTGGTGGGCGGCGAGAACAACGGCTGGCAGGTGGTGATGGCTGGCTTGCAAGTGGAGCGTGTCACCGTGACTGCAGGCTACATCGGCGGTATGCAAGCCATCTTGGATGATGCCCTGCAATACGCCAAGGACAGAAAGCAGTTCGGACGTCCGATTGGCACCAACCAGGCCATCGCTCACATGTTGGCGGACATGCAGGCCGATCTGGAAGTCTCACGCACGATGATGTGGCGTGCCGCATGGACGCTTGCCAGTGGGGCAGATGCGCTCAAGGAAATTTCCATTGCCAAACTCTTTGCATCTGAAGCGTATGTGCGCATGGCCAACAACGCCATGCAGATTCTGGGGGCCTACGGTTACTGCATGGAGTTCGACATGCAACGTCATTTCCGCGATGCACGCAGCGTGACCATTGGTGCAGGCACATCGCAGATGCAACGCAATCTGATCGCAGCCCGTATGGGGCTGAAAGTCGACAACAACTGATCCGCTGTCCGGGCAATCAAGCCCGGGTTTCATGAGAACCACGAATTTCCGGCGATGTGAAGCGCCCGGAGGAGGGGCCGTGTCCGGCGCGGCAAAGCGCACCGGTCGGGCCGCAGTAGAGGCGGATGCGGCGCATGATTTGACGAGGCGCCAGTCCAAAATTTCAAGGCAACAGGAGACAACAGTGAACCACCCAAACGCAAAACTGGTGACCGCCATTTGCATAGCGACGGCCAGCATGGTCAGCCATGCCCAGCCCGTGCAAAGGCTTGTTCCCAACGTGACCATCTACGGCATGGTGGATACCGGAGTCGAATACCTGAGCAAGACAGGTCCCAGCGGCAAATCGTTGGTTCGCATGCCCAATCTGAGCGGCTCCGTTCCATCGCGCCTGGGCTTTCGTGGCGTTGAAGATCTGGGCGGTGGCATGCATGCGCAGTTTGTGCTGGAAAGCGGCTTCGGCATCGATACAGGCTCACTCAATCAAGGTGGGCGCATGTTCGGACGTCAGGCGTTCGTTGGCATCGGCGGCAACTGGGGGACAGTATCCCTCGGCCGTCAGTACGACAACTTCTCTCTGGCACTCAACGACTACACGGTCTTCGGACCGAATGCTTACAGCCTGAGTTCTCTGGAGTCCTACATTCCAGCTGCACGTTTTGACAACGCCATTGCCTACAATGGAAAATTCAATAACCTCACCGTGGCTGCCAACTACAGCTTTGGCCGTGACACCGTGCCCTCCGCCACAGGCACCGTTTGCGCAGGCGAGAATTCTGCAGACGCACAGGCCTGCAAAGCAATGTCCGCCATGGTCAAGTACGTTACTCCGGGCTGGGGTGTGGCCGCCGGTTACAGCCAAATCAAAGGAGCCAAAGGAGCGGCTGGAGGGCTTGTCACCAGCGACAAACACGACATGCGCGTGACATTGAATGGCTTCGTGAAGCAAGGCCCATTCAAAGTTGGCGGTGGCATGATCTACCGCGACAACGATGGCAACGCCGTACAGCCTCGCAGCAACATCTACTTCCTTGAAGGTGCTTATGCGGCCACCCCCTCGGTGTCGCTTGAGGCCATGGTGGGTCGACTGTCGTTCAAAGACAGCCCCACAGGAGACCGCTCAACCTTGTTCGCCGTGCGGGCCGTATACAGCTTGTCCAAGCGCACATCGGTCTACGCCACAGCCGGGCGCATGAACAATCGCGGAGCTCTGACCACCTCCGTGAGCAGTGCTGCGAGTGGCTCTGGTGCTGCCGTGGCTGGGCAGGGGCAGACGGGCGTGATGCTGGGGATGCGCGCGAGCTTTTGAGGGAAGGCTGAATGCGTGGGGTATGTTGCTTAACATCGCTCCGCGCGTATATATCAGTTGATCGGACAAGCGGTTGAATTGACCGCTACTTGGTTGGATGCAGTTAAAGACTTGTCAATAGCGGGGCGCAGCAATCACTGTGAGTCAGGCGTCCATCCGCGAACTCCCGCTTTGCGGCGGTTGCTGCTGTTCACCGCCGCATCACAACTGTCACTGATGGCTATTCAGCGATCATCCGAGCGCCGGTGCTGCGAATGATCCAACCTCTGGTTTCTGGTGATCAGTTACCATTTAGCTAGTGATCACTTCTGGATGAAAATCAACACCGAGCGGACGCCGTTGAATGCGCAGATGAGCTTGGTGATACGGTTTGTAACGCTATGATGACCAATTCCCCAACGAACTCATACACCTGCTATGTCCGACAGCGATATTGTGATCAACCTTAATTCCAGCAATCACAACCGACCGGTGAGTTCAGGTGCTGAATTAATTCAGCGTGAAGCCTTTGACACGCTGCTTCAGCAGATCCGCAAGGACTTAGTCCAAGCCAAATCCAAGGTCTCCACGGTGGAGGCCCAAAACAATGTTGAGAAAGAAGAACTGTACCCGCACGGAAGTGGCCTGACCTACTTCATTGACGGAACACGAGGCGCGGGAAAATCCACCTTTCTGGGATACACATACGCCAATGTGAATGAGCGACAGGCAGAATACAAAGAGGGTGGCACAGTGTCTGTTACGCCCTTGCTATATCTGGACCCCAGCCGCATCGAGTCCAGCGAAATCGTGCTATTGCATATCCTCAAGAACCTGAAGCGCCTGATGGATAGCAGCCATCACCGCGGACACGCTTGGGGGAAGTGCCAGGAGGAGTTCCGGGCCCTCTTCAAGGAAATGGCCGGTGGTTTGCACCTGTTTGTCTCCAAGACAGACAGCCTCAAAGACTTGGACGCAGAACTATTCTTAGATTACGGCCTGGACCGTGCGGCTGACAGCCAACGCCTGCGCCGTCTGTTGCACCAGACCATTGCGTTGGTCTGCAAGGCCCACAACTCCGAAGCTCTGCTCTTGGCCATTGACGACGCGGACACCAAGTTCGCTTATGCCATAGAGATACTGGAATGCATCCGCAAATACTTGGACACACCACAAATGGTGGTACTAGTGACCGGAGACATGGAAATGTACTCGCTTCTGGTACAGAACCACTTCCAGCAAGACTTCGCCAGCAATGAAAAGGGCTTCTCCTTAGAGCGCAAAACGCAGCAAACTCGTATGGTGACGCACTTGGAAGAGCAATACCTGCTCAAGCTCTTCCCTATCCAGCGGCGGGTCCAGTTGAAGACCCTGCACACGCTCACCGAAAGAAAGCGTAAAGACAAGGTGCGCAGCGGCCTACCAGCATTCATTGTCAAAAGGCCAGGGGATGGGAAAGAGGTGTATCTGCCAGAGGCAATTGATGCCATTGCTACCGAGGGCTTGCGCCTGCGAGATCGCCTCGACCTCGACTTGTTCCGCGAGTATGTCCTGAAGCTGCCCGTACGTTCCGTGCTGCAACTCTTGTTCTCTTACTATCATTTGAGCTCCAAGGGCACCGCATTTGCGCGTGAAGCCGCCGCCGGCGCTTTGCGTGCCACGGCGCTGAGCAGCCTATACCGGCATGACATTGATGTCGAGAACATTGCAGAAGGCGATCTGCATGCGGCCATCAATGCCGCCTTCGATCTGTGCCAGTTGGACGGCGAGCCAGATACTGCCATCTACCTGCGACCACAGTCACGCGACGCTACGCTACGCAATGCCTACGTGTCGCTGGCGGCAGATGTGGCCAGGCTGTGTGAGCACGATCCGGCTAAAGCCATCACTTACATGGTGAGCATGGTCGGCAGCAGCCATATCCTCCACTTGACAGCGGTCAGTATCTCCAAAAAACCTGGGGCACGCGGTGCCAACGATGCGAGAGAGGAAAACGCACTGCAGCTAAAGGTAAAGCAGTACCTGTCTGTTGGCCGAAAAGACAACGCGCTTAATTGGTCCCTGCATGCCACCGCCGCACTGCTGGGCGCAAGAACCGCTAAAGGTCTGCAGTTACGCCAAGGCATTATTGGTGTGCGTGTCAAAAATGCTAAGGATGTCAAAACTTTTGATGCGCAAATTCGCGCCGCACTCGATAGCAGCGCGGATAGTACCTACCCCGCCATCGCTTTCAGTCAATCCGCCGTCAAAAGCCCTAGTAACACCCAGCGTTACCTGTCCATCTTTAACACTTTAGGTCTGATTTCCAATCTGCTAGATTTTGACGTTAACGACACCGACGGCATTAGGAGGCAGTTGTTCAAAATCATGGGGGTGCAGACCGTCTCAATGCCCAACTGGGATGAGGATGCCGACACAGAGGTTGACGATGGTGAGGATGACGACAGTGTCGAACAGACGAGAATCGACTCTCTGTTAACTCAGATCGAACACTGGCTGAAAGCTAGCCAAGATCTTAAAAAACTTTTCAGTCCTTCAGCCGTGCTGATGGGCAAGATCTGGAATCGGTTGTATTTCAGCCTGGACAACATCTCATCAGCCATGCGCGCGAATACACAGGACAAGGCGCGCTGCAGCAAAGCTATGGAATTGTTTGCTCTGGCCCTGATCAACGCATGCCTCGTTGAAGAAGTCGACTATCACCACAGAAAAGACAAATCGACGCACGGAACTATCGACAGGCGCAACCCTAGGACCGCTCGCAGCTTAGTGACAAAGAAGTTTCTGACTCCTGCTAGTGAGACCTCAGCCGGCAGTGTGGATGTCACACCAGACATCGCACCTCTGACCTTCATGATAGCGACGTGTCCACTTGTGCTGGGCTTAATCAAGGATGAGGAGGATACAAAGGAGTTCATCAGAAGTCTGAATGCAAAATTAAAGACGGCAAAGATTTCCCTTGAGATCGCTGAATCAACCTTGTGCAGCGAAGCGGTCTGGGAAAAGATTGGACAAACCACAGTTTCCGGATGACCGCACCTCAACCTAATTCATTTATCTACGAGGCAGTTGGCAACGATTTAGGCGCCATTGTGTCTGGCTAATCGATGCCCACAGTACATACACCCCAACTTGCCCTGCTGTGCTGCCGCACGCTAAGCAGCTCACTACTCCGTCAGCACCTACTGACCAGCGACTGGTCCAAACCGCAAAAAGGACAAGATCTCCGCCAACAGCTTTACCTCAGCAATCAACCCTGGCAGGCACGGTTGCCGGATCATGTCTTCGATCTGGGCTTTAAGGCGGCGCAGGCAGAGGGGTTGAAGGACGGTCAACTCGCTACCAGCGCCTTGCGACTTCTGGCTGAGCGCTACTTGGAGACACAACATGGAGAAGTGCACGTTCGCCTGAATTTTTTCGGCGAGTGGCAGCAAAGCGTACTGAGTCGCGTGAGCGGCATGCCTATTATGGCTGCCATGCAGGCGCTGCATCTCAAGCGGGGAGGTCATTTAGCTGTCGAGCATCTGTCTACCCAAAAACTCCCTGGGCGCGGCCAGCCACCGCTGCTGCCGTGTATCACGCCACGCGATGCTGCGGTGGAGGACTACATTAGCCGCGAAGGTCTGCACGAAAGTCACTTACATCTGAACGGCAGTAGCTTTGCAGAGCAATGTTGGTTACGCGCCATGGCCCGGCCAGACCAAGAGGTGAAACAATTCAGTGCCCTGTGGCAGGAGGCACAGCGCAGTGCTGCCAGTGAACGGGTGCACGAGCTGGCTCGACTGCACGACACCGATTTCAACCCGACGCAGTTTCGGCATGACCTCATGCTGGCAAGGCAGTTGCGTGGCTGGCTAGTGTATTTCGCGCAGCAGCCTTCCTCGGATCACTCCCCCTTACCTTGGCGAGCAGACGATTTGCGCGGATGGACCCGATCGGCCCCAGCTCCCACGTTGCCAAAGGAGTTCAATCCGCTGCACAACACCCTTGCAGACGCATTGACAGCGGAATTAGCTTGGATGACTCAGTTGCTGCGCCAGCACTCCGTGCCTCCTCAGGTGGATCGCATATTGCATTTGTACCTGTTGTTGCAGAACCAGTACCGTTCGTTGATGGTGCAAGGTGAAGAGTTGTACGGTTTCGATCAGTTCCAGAAGTTCACCCACACCGAACTGCGTAGCCTCGCTGAGAAGCGTTATCTACAGCGGCTACGAGACATGCACGGCGTCTATGCGCAGCGAAGCCAAAGCAGCTATCTGGAAGGACGGTTTGCCCCAAAATCCACTGCTACCGACAATACACAGCTACTGAAGATCATCCTGCTGGACTATCTGGAGTACTTGCAGGAGGGAAATGACAGCAGGGTGGACGTCGACAAAACCTCTCTGCGCAGCGTGCTCGAAGCACTGGACATCGTGAGCAAAAGCGCCGAAGTGCGATGGCCGCGTCGCCAGCAGTTGGCGCTGGTGGCGCATTTCATCAAGGTAGACTGGGACATCAACAAAGGCGGCTCGTACCGCCACTACAAGCTACGACGCAAGCTGGAGGTGCAGATGGCACAGCTGCGTACGACGCTGAAAGATCATCCAAGGCTGCATCGCTGGGTTCGTGGCGTCGATGGCGCAGCCAACGAGTTGCATGCGCCGCCAGAGGTATTTGCCAGCATCTTCCGGCAAGCTACACGCGCGGGGCTTGGGCACCGCAGTTTTCATGTCGGTGAAGACTTTCCTCACCTTCTGACCGGCATACGACATATGCTGGATGCTTTGGAGCTGCTGGATCTGCGCGATGGTGCACGCATTGGCCACGGCACAGCACTCGGCATTGAACCGGAACTATGGCTGGAGCGCATGCCCAGCACGCTCCACCTGAAACGCAGTGAGCGACTCCTAGACCTCTTGGCCGCCTGGAAACTGCTGCGCGAACTGCAAGACACCACTGTACAGGCGTATCAGGTCGAGCTGGCACTCAAGCACTTGCTTGAACAGGTATTCAAAGCACCTATTTCTACCCACCTGTTTGAACGGGCAATGCATTTGCGCGGTCTACACATGGGGTTCGTGGCTTCGCTGCAGAATAATCCCGACTGGCGCTGGACAAATACCTCACTGGTCGACAGCCTGCGCGAAGAAGCTCGGCTGGTGAGTGAAGCAAACGAACAAGACGGGGAAGCGTTGTCGCTTTTATGGCAGTGGCAGCATGACCGCGAGCTTTGGAAGCGCAGTGAATCACTCCTCAGCATCGAAGTCCAAGATACGCTTTTCACACCTGCCATCTATCTTCGACTGCAGCAGGCCCTCATGAGACATGTGGCTGATCGCCGGGTTGTCATTGAAACACTGCCAAGTAGTAACGTACGCATCAGTCAATACGAACGATTTGAAGAGCACCATGCCTTTCGCTGGATGGGCATTCCTGGCCATGTGCAAGATGGCGACACGCCTATCATGGTATCCCTCGGCTCTGACGATCCAGGCATCTTCGCCGGCAACCTCAAGGGCGAGTTTTACCAACTCTATGCCGTTCTTAGGCAGCAAGGTTTCGCTGACGCTGACGCTCTGCGCCATGTCAGCATTGTTAATGAGCGGGGACGCCAGTATCGCTTCCATGACCCATCGCTTTGACCGTTGCGGGAACGGTAATGCTCGTCGCTGCTGCTTTGCGAAGATGCCCTCATCTAATCAATCCGGTCATTCGCAGTTTTCTAGGGCTAGCGATCCCAAAAACTTGTGACTAATGTGGTCGCAAGGCTTGTGTGCCCTGGGCCAAGAGTTTCATCGCGCCGTCTCCTTTCTTTATATCCATTCTCTTGGCGCTGATCTAGGGCACGGCACGCTTGCATCCCTGACCGCAATGAATTACACAGCTTGCGCCTTCCACACTCAAGCGACCGTTGTTGAATGAGCAACAGTCGTTCAACGCTAATGGCTACGATTGGCCGGTATTCGTGGAAGCGATCCTTCCTGGGTACATCTCGAACGACTGGAGCCAGCCTAAACGGGCCTCCAAACACCAACCGCGGGTCTGCAGCGATTGCCGTCATTAGTACAGCCAAGTTCACCAACCAACTCATGACACTACTCGGCCGCTCGAGCCTACGAGCAGGATCTCAGCGGGGGGCGCGCTCACACCTTGGCGAGGAAGGCCGCCGCATCACCTGGTTCACACTTCCAGTCTGCGAAGACCCCAACCAGATTGCATTCCACGCAGTGGCAAGCGATGTAGTACCAACGCACGTCATGTGTGCCCTTGTGCACGGAGGCTCCGGATACCAGTTCGAACACCTCGTTCTCGCACACGCACACGTGCCCGTCGGGGGCGGCCTCTTCAACGTAGTCCGCGCTGTCGCCCATGAGGTGTTCCTGCCCGCAGTCGCTGCAGGTGCGGATTGCCACGCCGGCGTTTTCATCTGTCTGCAGCGCAAAAGTCCGGCACCCGCAATCGCATTTGGACGAGGCAAACCGGACGGCCTCATGGCCATTCGCAACGCTATAGCTGCGCAGCTCGGCTTGGGTGTCGCCGGACGTCGTCCCGTACATGAACTCGCCCTTTTTCGTCAGTGCCATTGATGTTGTTCCATTCTTCAAGGTGGGCTTCCCGGCAGACCTGACTCCAGGCTACTCCTATCGGCTGGATTTTGCCCGAATGGATGCTGAATCGTCGCCAAGGGGCCGGGGCGGAGTGGTCGGCGTCAAGGGCTGCGGAAATCCTTGAATGCCGATTCTTGGTGATTGCAGTCAGGGAGCATCAAATTCAGCTGTTGATCGCCGCCGACACTCGATGTGGAAGCTCTTATGTCATCTCTCAGTCTATGGTGAATGGTCGCACCCAGATGCGTGCTTCCAGCTAGTTTTCGTGATGTTCAATCCGTGCCGCTGACTCGGGACTGTCACTCCCAGCCTGTAGACGACGCTCGCTAAATTCGCGCAATGTCTACAGGCGAGCTACCTAGTCAAGTTGGACGAAACAGGTTATTGGTCCAACCATGCCAAGGTGGGAAGACTTGCAAACGCCTTGAGCATCCTGAGTGTACCGATTTCAATCTTTGTCTTTGCTGCGTCCCACCCACAGAATCGCCAGCCATGCCGCCAGCGCAAGAGCCAGCAGCACTGTCAGTTGGAACAGGGCGGCATCCACCGGTGCGCCCAGTTGGTTCAGGCGCAACGAGGCTTGGATGGCGGCCGTGCTTGGCGACAGCCAGCGCAGCCACTGCAGCAGCGTGGGCAGCGCCTCGGCGGGCCAGCTGAAACCAGCGAGGAAGGCCAGTGGGATCGAGGTGAACAGCAGCATCTGCATCGCGCGCTCGCGGTTGCCCAGCCACCAGCCCAGCAGCGCGGCCAGGCCTGCGACGGCTGGCACAAACACCGCCAGCAGCAACACTGCGCCCAAAGGGTTGCCGCCGCGCGGGAAGTCGTGCCACACGAAGATCCAGCCAAAGTAATACAGGCCCGAGAGCCATCCCAGAGCGCACAACGCCAGCAGACGCGCCAACCATACGTGCGGCGGTGCAGCGGCTTCGCCGCGCTCGCGCCAAGTGCCTACCAGCAGCGCGCCGCCCATCAGCAGGGTTTGCTGCAAGATCAACACCGCCACTGCCACCACCACGAAGCTGCCGTAACCTTCGGTGGGGTTGAACAGCGCGTCCATTTGCAGGTTGATGGGCGAACGGCTGCTGGCGGCCTGCAGGCTGCTCTGTCCGCCCGCGCGCAGGCGCCGCAGTTCGATGCCGGCCGACACCGTACCCACGGCCTCGGCAAAGCCGTACTGGACTTGCTTGGCCGCAAGCGGATAGGCGCCGTTGGCATAGACCGGAACCACCACGTTCTGACTGCGCACCACGTCGCGTTTCATGTCGGCGGGCAGCAGCGCATAGCCCATGATCTCGCCGCGCAGCAGCGCCTGCTGGGCCTCGCCCTCGTCGCCGGTGACCAGCGCCACGGCGATGCGCGGACTGGCCTCGGCAAAGCGCAGCACCTGCCGCGCCAGGCCACTACCGTCCTGCTGCACCACGGCTACGGGCACACGCTGCACCACCTCCTGACCGTAGAACCAGGGGTAGAAAAAGC
This sequence comes from Diaphorobacter caeni, assembly GCF_015354245.1. GTDB lineage: Bacteria > Pseudomonadota > Gammaproteobacteria > Burkholderiales > Burkholderiaceae_C > Diaphorobacter_A > Diaphorobacter_A caeni. The sequence goes on along the minus strand of NZ_JADKYZ010000015.1, from coordinate 31,759 downwards.
CGTAGAGCACCGGCGCGCCTACCAGCAGCATGACCACGCCCTTGTCGCTGATGACAGCGCGCAGCGCATCGAGAAAGGCTCGCAGGAAGGAAGAACGGCCCGCCATGCTCAGCGTCCTCCCCATTTATCGGGGCGCTTGAGCCCCCGCATCAATCCTGCTGTCGCCAACAGCGTCAGCACCAGCGTGGCCAGCACAAGGCCGCACACCACAGGCAGACTCTGCACGATGGAGGCGCCCATCTGGAACTGCTCCAGCTGCAGCCGCGCATAGTGGGTATAGGGCATCGACAGCGCCCAGCCGCGCGCTGAGGCAGGCATGGCCAGCAGTGGAAAGCCCACGCCGCTGAACGCGAAGGCCGGTGCCGACAGCAGCCCCGCGCCCGACAGCGCGGTGCGCAGCGATAGCGTGAGCGCTGCAAGCAAGGCCCCCATGGCCAAGCTCACCGCGACCAGCGCCGTCAGGCCCAGCGCCACCCAGGCAAAGCTGCCGGCCACCGTCCAGCCGCGCCCCACGGTGAGCCACAGCAGCGCCAGCATTCCGCACAGCGTGAGGCTCAGCCAGGGCAGCGCCAGCTTGCCGGCCAGCGCGCTCAGCACCTCAGACCACCCCGCAGGCCGGCCGCCCGTGGACTCCTGTACCCAGTCGCCCAGCGTGCAGTCGCGCAACTCGCGCCCCACGCTCCACGCACCGGCCGTCATGCCCAGAATGTGCAGCAGCGCCGGGATCAGCGCCGCCGCAAGGAACTGCTCATAGTTGGTCGAGATGTTGAACAGCGACACCAAGCTGGTGCGCACAGGCTCGATGCGCATCTGCAGCGCCTGACGCGGGTCGCCACGCTTGGCGCGGGCCTGCATCTCCACGCCGGCCGACAGCGTGCCCACCACCTGGCGCACGTCGCGCTGGATCAGGCTCGAATGCGTGGCGAGTTGTGCGTTGTGCATCAGCACCACGTTGGCAGCGAGGCCGCGCTTCACGTCGCGGGCGAAGTCCGGCGGTATCTGCACGACCGCGTATGAGGTCATGGACTGCAGCTCCCATTGCGCCTCCGAGGCGTTGAGCACCTGCGCGCGCACCGACAACCCCGGTGTCGCGCCGAGCATGCGCACCAACTGGCGTGACAGAGTGCTGTGGTCCTGGTCCCAGACGGCGATCGGCAGCCGGTGCGGCAGGCCGGCTGCGAATATCCAGGCCAACAGCAGCACCGCCAGCAGCGGCACCCAACTGATCATGGCCAGATCCCAGGGTCGGCCGCGCAGCAGCCGCGCTTCGCGGCGCAGGCTGGCGAGCAAGGGGCTTGCCATGGAACTCAACGCGCCGCTTCGACCACCACGCTCATGCCGGGCCGCGCTCCCGCAATGGGCTCGGCCGGACGCGCCCGCACCTCGAAAGTGCGTGCGTCGAAGCCCTGGCCCGCACGGGTTGCACGCCAGGTGGCGAAGTTGGGCAGCACGCCGAGGTAATAGACCTCGAACTGCGCCTCGCGGTTGTCCAGCGCCGGAAGGCGGGCGGTAAAGCGGCTGCCTTGGGCGAAGCGGGCCAGTTGGTCTTCGCGCACGTTCAGCACCACCCACTGGTCGCTCAGGTCCACCACGGTGACCACGGCCACGCCTTGCGGCGACAGTTCGCCTTCCTTGGCCAGCACCTGGCTGATTTCGCCTCCTACCGGACTGCGCAATTGGGTCTCGGCGCGCGCCGCCTCCACTTCGGCTACTACGCCCTGAACCTGACGGGCCTGGGCGTGGGCTGCGGCCTTGTCCTCCTGGCGAGCACCCGATGCCGCCATGTCGTACTGCGCCTTGGCAGCCAGTGCCTGATCGCGGGAAGCGCGGAAATTGGTCAGCGCCTCGTCACGTTTCTGCGCCGCTACCAGGCCTTGGTCGAACAGACTCTGCACGCGGCGATACGAGGTGTCGGCCAACTCGGCAGCGGCCTGGGCGCGCTGCCAGTTCAGGCGCGCCATCTGCACTTCCTGCGGCCTGGCACCTGCCTGAGCCTTGTCGGCCACGGCTTGGGCAGCATCGCGCGCGGCTTCCGCCTGGGTCAGCTTGGCGCGCACCTCGGGGCTGTCCATCTCGACCAGCAACTCACCAGGCTTGATCTGCTGACCTTCCTTGACCAGCACCTTGGCAATGCGGGCTGTGACCTTGGGGGCGATGTCGGCCTCGCGCGCCTCCATCTGGCCTTGGAAATAGGCCGGCGCGGGCTGCGCGGCGCGCCAGAAGCCCCAGGCCACCAGCGCGATCACCAGCAGCACCACCACGATGGCGACTAGAGGGCGTTTGTCACGGGGTGCCGCCGCCGCATTGGGTTCAGGGGAAGTTGTTGTGTCTGAGGTCATGGTGCATCGGAAGGGATCAAGATGTCAGCCTGGGCCATGTACAGCTGGAAAGCGTCGCTCTGTCCCGAGCTTTGCAGCAAGGCCGCCAGCGCCTGGATGTATTGGTTCGCGCTCTCGGCGCGCTGTGTCTCCACCTTGGCGAGATTCGTCTGTGCGTCGATCAGGTCCAGCAGCGTGCTGGTGCCTTCCTTGAGACCCGCCTCGCGCAGACGCAGCAGTTCACGGGCGAGGTTTTCCTGCGCCTGTTGGGCTTGATATTGGCGGCGGGCCTGCTCCACGCCCATCCAGTTTTTCTCGACGAGCAGTGCAATGTCGCTGCGCGCCTGCGCCTCCATCAGATCAGCCTGTTCGATCTTGAGCTGCGACGACGCAGCCAGCGCATCGCGGTCGACGCTGTCCCAGAGCGTCCAGCGCACAGCCAGTCCTGCGATCCAGTTGGGTTTGCCGCTGGTGGTCAGCTCGTGCGAGCCGAAGGCCAGCACCTGCGGCTTGCGCAAGGCCTGCTGCGCGTCATGCAAGGATTCGGCCTGGCGGCGCTTGGCCTGCACCTTGTCGAGGCCGGGGTGGCGCCGCTCGGCGGTGGACACGAACTCCTCGAGCGGTGGCAACGGCCGACTGCTCACGAACAGCGGAGAACTCGGAAGCACCTTGGACTGAGCCTTGACCGTGCGCGCCAGCGCCGCGGCGGCCAGCTCGGCATCGTCGCGTGCCTTGCGCGCCTGCTGCTCGGCATCGGCCAGCGCCGCGCTCGCCTGCAGACGCTCCACCTTGGCAATCACGCCTGCCTTGAGCATGCTCTGCGCGGCCGCATCGTGTCGGCGCACGGCGTCCAGCGCACGCGCACGCAACTGAGCGGCGCGCTCGGCCAGTTGCGCGCCAAAGTAGCGCTGCACCAGCAGCGCGTGCAGAGACTCGCGGCTGTTCGCGGCATCGGCCAGCGCCTCATCCGTGGCGGCATCGAGCCCGCTGCGCACGGCGCCAGTCAGCCCGCCCATGTACAGCGGCCAGACCAACGACAGGCTGGCCGAGGCGTTGTTCTTTTCGCGCTGCAGCGCCACGTTGGACGGCAACTGCGGCAGGCTGGACGCCGACTCGCCCAGTTCACCTGGAAGCATGCCCAGCGTGCCGTTGAGCATGCGGCGCGCCGGGTCCAGATCAAGGTTGGCGTTCACCGAGTAGCGGTAGGCCATGCCGGTGACCGCCAGCGACGGGCCACCAAGCCCTTCGTTGCCCTGACGACGCAGGCGGGCGCTGTCCACCGCTTTGGTGGCAGCCCCCAGTTGATCCGAGTTGCTCAACAGTGCCTCTTGGGCCGTGGCAAAGCTCATGGAGGTCTGCGCCATGGCAGGACACAGAAACACCATGGCGATAGAGGCACCCAGCAGCCATCCCATGGGCGCGAAAAAGGCAATCCAAGCGACCGTCGAGTTCCATCAGATGACCTGCATTCACCGGGCATTCATCACCTCAATTCCCACAATACTCAAAGCCTTCAATAGCCAGTGCGCATGAACACTTGGGTTTGAATAACTTTTTCATACGGAGACTTTCATACCGCTTTTTTTTCTGCCACCCAGCGCATTCGGTGGACGGAAATGCCCACCCACAAGCTCCGCGAAACCAGGTCACGCTTGAGGCGGCCTCCTGATGTCGCCGCCCCGGCATTGGAGTCGCGCAGACGCATGTGCATTCAAGACACCTGGACTTGCCTTGCTGTTATTAATCGAATCAAAAAGATTTGAAAAATAGAATCATTTTGATCTTTTGTTGTATGATGGCCTGTACTTGCTTTGAGGAGTCACATGTCTTCTTCTTGTTTGGTGCGAGCGATCGAAATCGCCAAGAACGCCCATGCGGGCCAATTGGACAAGGCGGGTCGACCGTACATATTCCATTCGATTCGGGTCATGCGCCGCGTGAGAAGTGAATTCGAGCAAATGGTGGCTGTTCTGCACGACGTCGTGGAGGACACCAGCGTCACCTTGGACGATCTGAAGCGTGAAGGTTTCCCGCCCGAAGTGGTCAGGGCCATCGAGGCACTGACAAAGCGGCCCGGTGAAACGCGTCTGGAAGCTGCAAGGCGCGCAGCGGCAGACCCTCTTGCGCGAACCGTCAAGCTGGCTGACAACGCCGACAACATGGACCTGTCACGCATTCCCAACCCCACCGCGAAGGACTACGAGCGACTTCGCGAGTACGAGCAGGTTCGTGCGATCCTGATGGCTGCGGAGTCCAACTAGAAACATGCACACAGCCATGGAGCACGACCATTCCCTGTCCGCGTTGTCCGCCGCGCAACGGCTGCGTCTGGCCTTCATCGAGTTTCGCGTGTGGTTCTACGGAGAGGTGGCCCGAAAGCACGTCGTGGAGCGTTTTGAAGTGGCGACCGCCGCCGGCACGCGCGATCTGATCCTGTACCGGCAACTCGCGCCGCACAACGTCAGCTACGAACAGAAGCAGTATCGCTATCTGCCGTCCTTCCAGCCCTTGTTCCGACACGATCCCGACAAGGTGCTGGCGGCCCTGACGACGGGCGCATCGGCGGCGGATGCCGGGGGCAGCAGTGAAACCATTTCGCATGCATCGCCAAAGCGTCTGAACCAGCCCGACCTGAGCACGCTGGCGACCGTGACCAGAGCCATTCACGCGGGGCAGGCATTGGCGCTGACCTATCTGTCCATGAAGAAGGGCCCCAGCCCCCGTGTCATCGTTCCCCATTCTCTGGTGGATTCCGGATTGCGCTGGCACATCCGCGCGTTTGATCGGACAAAGGGGCACTTCCGAGATCTGGTGCTGACGCGCGTGGAAGACGCCCGTGCCGTGGAGGACGCCAGTCCACCTTCCAAGGACGAGCAGATCGGCGCCGACGTGCAGTGGAACCGCCTGTTCACGCTGAACCTGGTGCCACATCCATCGCGTCCGCACCCGGACGTCATCGCGAAGGACTTCGGGATGCAGCAAGGGCGCCTGCGGGTGTCGCTGCGTGGTGCGGTTGCGGGGTATGTCATGCGCCAATGGCAGGTGGATTGCAGCCCGGACGCAGGCATGCGGGGGCAGGAAATCAGGTTGCGATTGGCGGACCCGGCCGAACTCGAAGGCGCTGGCAGCGCCGCGCTGGCGCCCGGCTATGTGGCGCCGCGATGAAGAGCCACGGCCCATTTGACTGACTCGAAAGGGACAACGATGACGACGCAAAACGCCGATGGAAAGCCCTGCGCACCGTCTACGACGGAAAGCGATCTGATCGGGCATTCAGCCGATCTGCTGATCTTTTCGCGCTATCTGCAGCGCCTGCCCGCGCGCGTCAGAGTGGAGGTGAGCGACTCCGATCATGGCGCGGACGTGTATGCCGTTTGCTGGACGGGCTCCGGGGAGTTTCACTACGCGTTCGCGCGCTTGATTCCCGACGAGAGCGGGTTTCGCGTCGGGAATGACGAAATCCACGCGGGTATCCACGAGGCGTTTCGACATGCTGCGCCCGCCTCCACGTACATCGGATTTCGCGGTTGCGGGCGGTTTCCCGTTGCGCCGCTGATGCAGGTCGCGAAGCTGTATGAGCGCTATGGCCGTGGCATTTTTTTGGATGGAAATGCACGACCCGATCCATGCGCCGCCATGGAACTGAAGTACGGCTGCAGGATCGCCAGCTTCCGAACCAACGCGCCGCTGCAATGGCGTCCACATCGCACGCAACAGGAGGAGACATGTCAGGAATGAAATCCAGGTTTCGACCGAAATCGCAGAAGAGCCCAAAGCCTTCTCCACCTCAGACCTGGTGCGTCGAGATCATTGAGTCTGAAGCGGGATGGGGAATGCGTTTGGACGAGCGCCTTGAATTTCCCAGTGAGGAAAAAGCCGTGGCCTACGCGACGAAGTTCAACGAGGACGCGAAGCGATACAACACCGATGAGCATCATTTTCATGCCTCGGTGTTGGCAAAGCCTCGCACGACGGGCTCGTGAAAACCAGGCCTCCGCGCCAGTTGTCTCATGGGCCGATTTCCGGGTATGGTGCATCTGACGCACTGAGGCGAAGTCAGTTCCACCATTCGGAGATGAGGCATCCATGACAAACAATGAATCGACGCGCGTGGCCGTTGTGACCGGCGGTGGTTCGGGCATCGGCGAGGCGGTGGCGCATCAGCTGGCCGATGCGGGGCATCGCGTGGCGTTGCTCGACATCCAGATCGACAACGCCCGTGCGGTGGCGGCAGCGCTCAACGCGCGGCGCGCGGGCTGCGCGATGGCGGTGGCGCTCGACGTGAGCGATCCGGCGTCGGTGGATGCGGCCTTTGGCGCGGTCGAGCAGCAGTTCGGCAAGGCGGCCGATGTGCTGGTCAACAGCGCGGGCATCATGCCGGTGGCCTCGGTGATGGAGTGCTCCTACGAGCTGTTTCGCAAGGCGATGGAAGTGAACGTGGGAGGCACTTTCCTGTGCTCGCAGCGCGCCGCCAAGGGCATGATCGCGCAGCAGTACGGACGCATCGTGAATCTGGCGTCGATCAGCTCCGAACGTGCGGGTGTGGGCCGCGTGGCCTATGGCACGTCAAAGACGGCCATCGCGGGGCTCACGCGCCAGTTCGCCATGGAGCTGGGCTGCCACGGCATCACCGTCAACGCGGTCGCGCCGGGTCCGGTGCTCACGCCGATGACCGAGAAGAACTACACGCCCGAGACCAAACGCGCGTTCGAGGCGATGATCCCCGCGAAGCGCATGGGTCAGGTGAACGAGATCGCCAACGCCATCGTCTACCTCTGCGGCGACGGAGCGGCGTACGTCAACGGCGTGCTGCTGCCGGTGGATGGCGGCTATCTGGCGGCGGGCGTGGGAACGACGGCGGGCATCAAGGCCTGAAAGCCTCTCAGCGCAATTCGCCGTTCACGAACACCTTGAGCTCGCCGCTCTTGAACGCAGTCCACTCCTCGTTGGTGGTGAGCGGCGCGGTCACGACCACGGCGACCTTGTCGTCGGGCGTGGTTTCGGAGGCGAAGTTCACCTTGAGGTCTTCATCGCAGAGCTGCGCCTGGGTGAACGGGTGCTTGCGCTCGAGGTAGTACAGGTGGGTGGAGGCGTGCGCCCAGAGCGCCTGGCCGTTGGAGAGCAGGAAGTTGAAGGTGCCGTGCTTGGCGATGCCGGGCGCGAGTTCGCGCAGGGTGAGCGTGAGCTCGTCCACGCTGGGCATGCAGGCGTGCGATTTCGACAGCTCCTGCATGATCCAGCAGAAGGCCTGTTCGCTGTCGGTGCTGCCGACCGGCTGGAAGTGGCTGTGCAGCTTGGGGCTGAAACTCTTCAGATCGCCGTTGTGCGCAAACACCCAGTAGTGCCCCCAGAGCTCGCGCACGAACGGGTGGCAGTTCTCCAGACTCACGACGCCCTGGGTGGCCTTGCGGATGTGGGCGATGACGTTCTTGCTGCGGATCGGGTACTCGCGGATCAGCTTGGCGACAGGCGAGTCGATGGCGCGCTCGTGGTCGACGAAATGGCGCAGGCCCTTGTCCTCGAAGAACGCGATGCCCCAGCCGTCGGTGTGATCGCCGGTGTTGCCCGCGCGTTGGGCGAACCCCGAGAAACTGAAGCGCACGTCAGTCGGGGTGTTGCAGTTCATTCCTAATAGCTGGCACATGCGTGGGGGGCTTTCGCAGTTCGTTCGTTCGGCCGTGGCCCATCAAGGCGCGGCCGGTTGGTGACCACTATAGGTTAGTACAAACTCAGTCGCTTCGGACGGTCGCGGGGTGCGGAGAGCGCAATTGTGTGGCGGCGGCCATGGCGACGAGGCACAGCGCGGTGAGCAGCGCAAAGCATTCGTGGAAGGCGATCAGGTGCGCGGCCTTGGTGCCGAGCGCGACGTCGGCCTCGTGCACCTCCATGCGCCACTGCAGCACGATGCCGAACAGGCTCACGCCCGCCGCGCCGCCGAGCATGCGGATGAAGCTGATGGTGCTCGATCCCTGCGCGATCAGCGACTTGTCGAGCGGGCGCATGGCGCCGAGGTTCAGACTCGGAAGAATGAAACCGAGGCCGATGCGGCCGACGATGATGAAGGCGGCCAGCAGCCAGAGCGCCGTGCTCGATCCGACGAAGATCATCAGCGCGAACGACAGCGCCAGCAGCCCGAGGCCGATGCTCACCAGCCAGTGCGTGGGCTGGCGGTCGGCCATGCGCCCGACGACGGGGAAGGTCATCGCCAGCACGATGCCGGCGGGCAGCAGCAGATTGCCCGCGTAGCTTGCCGACAGGCCGATGCCCATCTGCATGAACAGCGGCAGCAGGTAGGTCGATCCGAACATCGCGGTGCCGTACACCGCCGAGACGATGCAGCCCATCACGAACGGGCGGCAGCGGAACAGGCGCAGGTCCATGAGCGGCTTGCGGCCGCGCGCGAGCATGAGCTTCTGCCAGAGCACGAATCCCACCAGCAGCGCCAGCGCGAGAGCGAGCAGCAGCAGCGCCGGGCCGCGTGGCTCGTGGTGGAGCTGGGCCATGCCGTTGAGCAGACTCAGCGTGCCGCCCGCGCCGAGCGAGAGGCCGATCCAGTCGAGGCCCGAGGTGTTTTCGCCCACGGCGGCCCCGCCGGGCGAGGAGTGCGGCACGAGCTTGAGGCCCAGCCACAGCGACAGCAGCGTGACCGGCACGACCATGAAGAAGGTGCTGCGCCAGCCCATCAGGTCGGTGAGCACGCCGCCGAGGGCGGGAGCGATGGCCGGCGCCAGCACCACGCCCATGCCGAAGAGTCCGCCCGCGCGGCCCTGTTCATGCGGCTTGAAGGCGTGCAGGATGATGACGGCCGGAATCGGCTGGATGATGCCCGCGGCCATGCCTTCGGCGACGCGCGAGATCAGCACCATCGGAAAATTCTGTGCGAAGCCGCCGATGGTCGCACCAACCATGAGCAGCAGAACGGCGCCCACATAGGTGGCGCGGTAGCCGAAGCGCGTGAGCAGCCAGGGCGTGGTGAGCATGGACACGGTGGAGGCCACCATGAAACCCGAGGTGATCCACTGCGCGCGAGCCTGCCCGAGCTCGAAGAACGCGCTCATGGCCGGAATGGCCACGTTCACGCTGGTGGAGGGAATCAGCGAAGCGATGGTGCCCGCCAGAACGGAGAGCAGCAGCAGCCAGCGGTAGCGATCGCCATAGCGCTCGCGCAACGCGCTGGCCGAGGCAGAGCCACTGAAGGTGGCCTGCAGGAAACCCTTCATCTCACTGACGGTCCAGCCAGAGCTTGCCGCCGGTGGCCCAGTTCTCGCGCTTGACGTCGGTGATCAGGATGTCGACGGACTCGGGCGAGCCGCCCAGCACTTCCACGCTCACGCGGGTGATCTCTTCGGCCAGCTTGCGCTTTTGCTCGACGGTGCGGCCTTCCATCATTTCGATGTGGTACGTTGGCATTTCGGGTCCTTTGCAGAAGTGAAAAAAGCGAGCGCGAATCATATCGGCTGCTGGTGATATCTGCAGGCACGGGGGCCCGTTCGAGGGCACGAAATGCGCAGTTTTCGCGCTGCGGTGTGAATGGCCGCTCTGGCGTCAATCCGATGCGGGTGCGGGGCGGGCGCAGGCCGGGCAGATGCAGGCCTTGCCGCGCTGCTCCTCGGGGACGCGTGCCAGAGCCTCGCGCGAGACAGGTTCATTCATGCACCAGCAGCTCTCGGGCGGCAGGCCTGCGACAATCGCGCATTGATTGGCCTGTCCGCACAGTGGGCAGTGGCTGGTGTCTGGGGCGTCGTGTTCTGCGGGGCTCATGGGGTACTCCAAGGCGCAGTGTATCGGCAGTGGAGTGTCCGGTTTTTCAAAGCAAGCACATGATTTTCTACGCAAGCCTGATCGTTTTGCCCGTGGCCCTGTGGCTGTGGTGGCCTCTGCTGCAGCGCGAGAAGCGCGGCGCTTTCTGGTTCGCGTTCCTTGTCACCGCGCTGCTGGGGGCCATGCCTGCCGCGCTGATCTGGGCGATGCGCAGCACCACGCTGGCCTACGACGTGATCGCACCGCTGCAGGTGGCTGCGGGCTGGGTCTTCTGCGCGCTCGCGCTGGCGTTTGTGATGGCGTTGGTGCGCGACATCGTCGGTCTGCTGCTGGCGCTGGTGGGTGGGGGCATGTCACCGCGCGCGCGTGGGCTCGCCACGGGGCTTGGCGTGGTGATCTCGCTGCTGGTGTCGGCCTTTGGCGTGACGCAGGCGCTCAAGCTGCCGGACGTGCACGAGCAGGACATCGCGCTCACCGGCCTGCCCGCCGAGTTCGATGGGCTGCGCGTGGCCGTGATCGCCGACATCCACGCCAGTCCGATCAACAACGCACGCTATGTGCACGGCATCGTCGACCGCACACTGGCGGCGATGCCCGATCTCATCGTGCTGCCCGGTGACATGGTGGACGGCGACGTCGCCACCCAGGCGGGCAACCTCGCGCCGCTGGCGCAGCTGCGCGCCAAGTACGGCGTGTTCGCCGCGCCCGGCAATCACGAGTACTACAGCGGCTACGAAGCCTGGGCGCGGGTGTTCCGCGCGCAGCACCTCAACTATCTGGAGAACCAGACCCAGCGCGTGAAGATCAAGGGCCGCACGCTCGCGATTTCGGGCATCGGTGACCCGGCCTATGGCCGCCTCTCGCAGCAGAACGCCGACCCGGGCGTGCCCGAGGGGCTGCCGCCCGACATCGCCGCCGTGGCGAAGCAGGCCAAGGGTGCGGATTTCCATCTGCTGCTCGCGCACCAGCCCAAGCTCGCGCGCGAGAACGCGGCGCAGGGCGTGGGGCTGCAGATCTCGGGCCATACGCATGGTGGTCACATCCTCGGCATGGACCGCTGGCTGGTCGCGCCGGTCAACAACGGTTTTGTGCGCGGCACCTACGACGTGGATCGCATGAAGCTCTTCGTGAGCAACGGCGCGGGGCTGTGGGCAGGCTTTGCGGTGCGCCTCGGCGTGCCATCCCGCATCGACGTTCTCGTGCTGCGCAAGGCGCCCTGAGGGGAGCTAGCACAAACAGCCTGAAATGGATGTAGTCCTTGCCGTCTCACGAAGGTTGAATATTGCAACTTTTGTAAATAATTGACGGTAAGTTTCCAGTAAGTGGAACATATAAGATTCAGAGCACGTGTGAAAATTGACTCGAATCAAGACTGGTACTCGTTTTTGGAACGGAAAATTCAAAAAAACCTATGTAAATCAATAGGTTAAAACATGTAGACACATCCATTGACCAACTTTTTCAAAAAACCCGCATGTTCGTAATGCGGTTGCTAAAGTTGTTGACATGTCTTCAAAACTTCACCTCGTTTCCAACGGCCTGTCGCGTCGCGACTGGCTGCGTTTTTCCGGAGCCGTAGCCCTGGGCAGCGCCATGACGCTGGCCGGTTGCAAAACCACCCAGATGACCGGCGGCTCGTTCCTGCAGCCTTGGCAGGAGCACATGGACTGGACCAACGCGCGTTGGCGCAGTGTTCTCTCCGGCATGAAGGACCTCGGCTGTGATTCGCTGTTCCTGCAATGGGTGGGGATCGAGGGCGAGTCGCTGGACAAGTGGGACGCGCGTGGCCGCATGCTGCAGCGTCTGATGGACGAGGCCGCCAAGCTCGGCATGGGCGTTCACATCGGCCTGCCCTACAACGAGAGCTGGTGGACCGCGATCGGCCAGAGCGATGCCGACGTCGCCAACTACCTGCAGAACATCGCCGCGAATTCCATCGCCTACATGCGCTCGGTCACCTGGCCCAGGCATCCCGCGTTCGCCGGTTGGTACATCCCGTATGAGCTCGAACAGTACGACTTCGGCCGTTCGCAGGCGCGCCTCGAGATGGTGGCGGGCTGGCTCAAGCAGCTGTCGGACGTGGCCATCGAGACCTCGGGCCGCGAGCCCAGCGTGTCGACCTACTACAGCGTCATGGGCACGCCCGAGCAGCTGGCCACCATGTGGAGCTACATCCTCGACCGCGTGGTCCTGCGCCCGATGATCCAGGACGGCGTCGGCGTGAACGGCATGAACAACTACACCAACCTCGAGCCTCTGCATCAGATGCTGCTCAAGCGCGGCGCGAACTTCGATCTGATCGTCGAGCTGTTCGAAATGAAGCAGGGCGCGGCCAACGTGACCGGCGAATTCGACGCGCAGACCGCCGGGCTTGAGCGCCTGCGTGCGCAGTGGAACGTGGCGCAGGCTTATGGCTCGAGGCGCGTCGTGGCGTTCGCGCTCGAACCCTGGGTCTCGCAGGACACGGCCGAGGGCGTGCAGCTGCGCAATGTGTGGAAGTCTTCCATGCGCGCGCAGCAGAGGCAGCAGCGCTGAGCGGCGGCGCGCTCGAGCGGTCGGTAAGACCTCAGATGCGCTTGCCGATGATGTCGCGCATGATCTCGCTGGTGCCGCCCAGGATCCGCAGCGCGCGTGCGTCGGTCCACGCGCGGCCGATGCCGTAGTCAGCCATGTACCCGTAGCCGCCGAAGAGCTGCAGCAGCTCGTCGAGCTGCCTGTTCTGCATCTCGGTGGCGTTGAGCTTGGCGATGGCGGCGGTGACGGGATCGAGCTCACCGCGCATGTGCTTGCCAAGGCAATCGTCGAGAAACGTGCGCAGCATGGTGGTCTGGGCGATGGCGTCGGCGAGCTTGAAGCGCGCGTTCTGGAAATCGACGACGCGGCGGCCGAAGGCCTTGCGTTGCTTCACGTACAGCGCGGTCGCATCGATCATGCCTTCAAGATTCGCTCCGGCGCGCAGCGCGATCGCGAGGCGCTCCTGCGCCAGCTCGACGCTTGCATGCTCGAAGGCCGCGTTCTCTTCGCCGAGCCGGTTTTCGAGCGGTATCTTGACATCGTCAAAGAACAGTTCACTCGTGTCCTGTGCATGCTGGCCGATCTTTCTGAGCGGCACGCCATGCGAGAAGCCGGGCATGCCGCGTTCGACCACGAACAGCGAGAGCCCGCGCGCACCGAGGTCCGGCGCGGTGCTGGCCAGGACGATCACGATGTCGGCGTTCGTGCCGTTGGTGATGAAGGTCTTGGTGCCATTGAGCACATAGTGGCCGCGCTCGCGCCGCGCGCGGGTGCGCACGGCCTTGAGATCGCTGCCCGCATCGGGCTCGGTCATCGCGATGGCGCCGATGCATTCGCCGTCGGTCATGCGCGTGAGCCAGCGGTCCTTCTGCTCGCGCGTGCCCAGATGCAGGATGTACGGGGCCACCATGTCGGAGTGGATCGAGAAGCCGATGCCCAGGCAGTTGTTGCGCGCCAGCGTTTCGAGCACCACGGTCGCGTGACCGAAATCTCCGCCTTGCCCCCAGGGCGCGGGGATCGCGCAGTTGAGCAGCCCGTTCGCACCGGCCTTGCGCCACAGTCCGCGAGGCGTCACGCCGAGCTCTTCCCACTGTGCGTAGAAGGGCAGGATTTCCTGTTTGACGAAGCGCTCCACCTGCGTCTGGAGCAGCAGGTGGTCTTCACGCAGAACGGTGCGGTTCATCGGCGGTCGCTTGGATTCCAAGGCAGGGTCGGGCGGGTTCTTGGTCACGGTTTGTACCCATCGGTTGAGCTGCGCTGGCCGCGCAGCACGGGTTGACTCGCGCTGCCCATGAGGAACAGGCTGAAATGCTCGCCAGGCTGCAGCGCGGGCAACTCGAGCGTGGCGGTGTCCACCTGCGCGCAGCGGCCCACCAGCCTGGCTTTCACCGGATTGATGGCGCGCGCCGTGGTGGCACCGTAGGCGACAGGGCTGAACAGCGGCGTGCCTGCAGGCGCGATGCCCACGGCGCCCTCGTTGCAGTCCGCGCTGAGGTTGTAGAAGCGCAGTCCGGCCTTCAACGCATCCTGCGGTGCGCCGGCGGAGTCGTCGAGCACCTTGAGCTGCGTGGCATTGGTTGGCGACGAAGGCATCAGCGAGGTGAAGCTGTCGGGCGCGACCGTGAGCGGTGCCGAGGCCTTGCCGTTGATCGTCACGACGAACTCGGTCTGCCCCTTGACGATGGCGTAGCTTGAAGCGACGACGTCGCCCTTGAGCGTCTGCTCGGGTCCGCTGGCGATCTTCACGCGCAGCGGTGCCGTTCCCGGATTGATCACGCGAACGAACGACGAGCCAGCGGGTGGACGCGAGGCGTAGAGCTGCCCGAAGGCGCCCTCGGCCAGCGCTTCGGGCGTGCTCAGCATGGCCAGCGTGCCCACGGCGGTCAGCGCCGCGCAGCCTGCCGCGCTCGCGAGGCCGGGGAAAAAGCGGTGGGCGCGGTTCATGCCGGTTGTCCCGTGAGCTGATCCGGCCGAGGCACGGGCCGGCTGGCGGCGGGCGTGCGACTTTCGCGGTACATCTGCTCGAGCTTCTTGCGGTCCGCCTTGTCGGTCTGCGACATTGGAAAGCCGTGGCAGACCAGCAGCTCGGACGGCACCATGTAGGACGGCACGCGGCGCGCGAGAATCGCCTTCCAGTCCTGAAGCCCGGCGCCGGGCGCATGCAGGCCGGGCGGGCCCGCGTGGTCCGGATCGACGAAGCCGATCATGCGCACGATCACGCCGTCGGGCCGCTTGAGCGCGATGGCCGCGCCTGCGCGCACGCCGGGCAGCAGCGCGAGCGCCGCATCGACCTCGGCGAGTTCGATGCGGTAGCCGTGCAGCTTGATCTGGTCATCGCGACGACCGCGGAACGTGACGAGGCCTTGGGCATCCATGTCGCCGATGTCGCCGCTGCGGTAGCCGCGCTTGCCGTTGCGCACGAACATGCGGGTCTCGTTGAGATCGGGGCGGTTCAGATAGCCGCGCATCACATGGTCGCCCGCGATGCAGATCTCGCCGTCCTCGATGAAGACGTCGGCATACGGCTTGGCACGGCCGATGGGGAAGGGCAACGGCGCGGCGCGGCGCATGACGGGATCGACCTCGACCCAGGTGGTCGAGCAGGTCGCTTCGGTCGGGCCATACGAGTTGATGATGCGGATGTCGGGAAAGCGCTCCCAGATCGCCTCGGCCATGGTGGGCGTGAGCGACTCCGCGCCGAACACGAAGACCTTCAGATCGGGCAGGTGCTGGGCGGTGAAGTCGGCGCTCAGCATCTGCTGGCGCAGGAACGAGGGCGTCGACGCCCAGATCGACACGCGGCTTTTCGCGAGATAGTCCATGAACGCGGTGCTGTCCTCGATGGTCTCGCGTGCGCACAGTGCCACCGTGCCGCCGCAGGTCAGCGCGCCGACCCAGTTGAACAGCGAGAAGTCGAAGCTGAAGAGCATCTGGTCCATGAACACCGGCGCGTGGCCGAGCTGCAGGCACTCGCGCACCCAGCTTGCGAACAGACCCATGCTCTCGCGTCCGATCTGCACGCCCTTGGGATCGCCCGTGCTGCCGGAGGTGAACATGATGTAGGCCACGCCCTTCTCGGCGAGCTCCGCGCCCTCCTGTCCGGTGGCGGCAAAGCGGTGCGTCTGCGCGTCGTAGACGAGCCGCGCATGCACGAGTTCCGTGATGCGACGCACGCGCTCGGCGGGGTTGATGACGTCAATGGGAACGAAGGGCACGCCAAGCCGCAGGCAGCCGAGCATCGCGACGACGAAGTCGGACTCCTTGTGGCCGGTGATCACCAGCGGCTGATCGGCGCGGGCACCGGCCTCGGTCGCCATCATCATCCACACGTCCACGGCGGTGCGCAGCGCCTGCCAGCTCATGGGGCCGCAGGCGTCGTGGATCGCCGCAAGCCGGGGGTGTTCCGAGAGTTCACTGAACTCGAAGGTGTCGAAGTCAAACCGCATGTTGCTCTCCTTTCGCGGAGCGCCCGCTCAGCAGGCGCTCCCGCACGGAATTCCAGTCCGTTTTCTTGTCAATCGTGCTCAGGCATGTGCCCGCGCCTGTATGTACTGCGCCAGCGTCTGCACCGATTGCAGATGCACGTCGATCTCCGAGGGCGGGATCTTCACGCCGAACTCGCGCTCGACGGCGAGCGTGACGTCGACGGCGGACAGCGAATCGACCAGACCGGAGTCGATCAGCAGGGTTTCCGAGTCGACGGGCGTCATGATGATTCCCTCGATCAGCGATGCGGCGCGGGATTCGATTTCGTTCATGCTCATGGGGTGCTCCTTCTCTTTGAAAAAACGGGGGGTCAGAACTGGAAATACAGGAAACGCGTTTCCTTGTGCACGTTGGCCACGCACAGCGCGAGCAGCAGCAGCGTGGTCACCATCCAGCCGAGGCTGGGCCGCCAGCTCAGCAGTTGGCTGGGGTTTTTCAATGTCTTGAACAGCGCGGGCGAGAAGCCGCCCAGAATCTGGTGTGCGTTCGGCGTGAACCAGGCGATGGCGAGCAGCAGCGCGATGTACACGCCCTGCAGGTGATGGCCGATGACGAGCCGCCATGCGTCCCCGAACGACATGCCCACCGCGTGCCCGAGCGATTCGAGCCCTTCGAAGCCGCGCAGGCCGAACATGCCTTCGATGAGCTGCCAGGCCTTGCCCATGCCATCGGCGCGGAAGAACGCCTGGCCGATCAGCACTGCCGCGAACGTGATCAGCACGCAGGCCACTTGCATCAGCGGTCCGCTGTGGCGCTGGTTGGCGGGCTTCTTGCCCACCACGAAGATGCGCCAGCCATGGTTGATCGACAGGCACAGCCCGTGCCAGATGCCGAACACCAGATACTGCATGCCCGCGCCGTGCCACACGCCGGCCAGGCCCATGGTGAACAGCGTCGGCACGATGATGGTGGCGGCGAATCCGCCCGGTGATCTGGCGGCGCTGGAGCCCACGCTCATTCCGCGTTTTTCGCGCGCGCGGGAGACCGCCATCGCCACGGGATAGTAGAGATAGGCGGTGAGATAGCGCGTGAGCGTGATGTGCCAGCGCGCCCAGAAATCAATGATGCTCGCCGCCTTGTAGGGCGAGTTGAAGTTCAGCGGAAAGCCGATGCCGAACATCTTCGCGAGGCCAAGCGCCATGTCCGAGTAGCCCGAGAAATCGAAGTAGATCTGCAGCGCATAGCAGAGGCTCGTGGCCCACGATCCCCAGAACTGCAGCTCGCCGGGCGCCGCAAAGCCTGCGTCCACATAGGGCGCGATGCCGTCGGCGAGCAGCACCTTCTTGGCCAGGCCGATGACGAACAGCACGCCGCCGATCGACAGGTTCTCGGCCTTGAAGCGGTAGTTCGCGGGGTCCGCGAACTGGGGAATCATTTCCTTGTGGTGCAGGATGGGGCCGGCGATCAGGTGCGGGAAGAAGGTCACGAAGAGCACGTAGCTCAGAAAGCCTTTTTCCTTGACCAGACCCGAGCGGCAATCGAGCAGGAAGCCGATCTGCGTGAAGGTGAAGAACGAGATGCCCAGCGGCAGGATCAGCGTGTCCATCGCGCCGTGCGTGAGCCCCCATTCGCTGAGGAAGTTGAACAGCGCCGCGAAATACTTGTAGTGGAACAGCACAGCGAGGTCGACGATCACGCTGGCGCCGGTGATCAGCAACTGCTTTCTGGGCGATCCCGAGAAGCGCAGGATCAGCAGCCCGGCAAGGTAGTTGAAGACGATGGAGCACGACAGCAGCGCGACGAACTGCGGGTTCCACCAGCCATAGAAAATGAACGACGAGATGCACAGCCAGAGCGCCGCGAGCCGGAGGCTGACGCGGCCTGCGGCGTAGTAGCCCATCAACGCGATGGGCAGGAACAGCAGCAGAAAGAGGTAGGAATTGAACAGCATGGTGCGTCACCCTCCCTGCGTGGAGGCCGCTGCCAGAACCGGCACGGTGATCTCCTTGAGCGCCTTCTTTTCGTCGTCGGTCAAGGGCAGCGACAAGGTGTTTTCAGAGAACTCCCAGATCACGAGCTGAAGGCTTTGCGGCCAGCTGGACTCCTGCTTGAGCGCCTTGATCATCGCGCCGGCGAACTGGCCGCCGTCCATGCTGAGGTTCCACACCTCCTGCCCCAGATCGTTGCCCAGCCATTCGGCGAAGTTGCTGCGCAGACCGTTCGAGCTGCCGGCCAGCAGCACGCGCGGCGGCGGCGTGTCGTCGAGCAGTCCGCCGCTGCGCACCGGGGTGATCGTCTGCGAAGGAGCGGATTCGATCTCGGGCCGCCAGCCCTCGGGCGCGTCCTTGAGACCCGAGAGCACCAGCAGATCGCCCATGCGCGGCGCGGGTGCGCTGGGCGCCGAGATGTCGAAGCGCTGATCGCCGCGCTGGCCGCCCAGCAGCGCGATCGCTTGGGCCGCGACGGCGTGCGCTGCGCGCTGCGCGCCCGCAGCGTTCATGTGCACATCGGTGCGGAAGTACATGTCCTCCGGTTGCTTTTCCAGCGTGGCGCGGAGATCGGCGAAGGGGATGCTGCGCTTGGACAGCCCGTTGCTCAGTTCGTCGTAGCGCGCCTGCATGCTGCGGCTCATCGTGCGGCCGCACAGGTATTCATTTTCGACACGCGCCTTGTCGGGCACGGCGACCACCAGCGTCTTGACGTTGCGGGCCTGCAGACGATCATGCCAGTGCTCGAGCAGCTGAAGGCGCTGCTGAACGACCTCGGGCGCGGTGCCCGGCTGCGCGCGCAGACCGTCGTGATAGAACATCCACTGCGGGCAGCCGAGCACGACCTGCTCGCCAAGATCACCCAGAAATCGGTAGCGCGTGGCAGCGCTTGCCATCTCGATCCAGCTCTGGCCGGGCAGGCGCAGTGACTGGTTGATGGCGGTCTCCGCGCTGCCGTTCATCCACGCCTCGCGCGTCGATTTTTCAGGTTTGAGTTCGGTCTGCGCGAGCGACCAGATGCCCACTCCGAGACCCGCCACCAGCAGCGCCATCCAGACGAGGGCGGAGGCGCGATGCCCCCGGCTGGGCGGATCGGCGGAGGGCGGGGCGTTTTCGCGCGGCGTCATGGCGTGGCACTCCCGAGGGCGCGGGTGACGCGCTGCGTCCATGTGTCGACGGGCATGACGGCCGCGTTGTCCCACAGACCCGCAGCATCGGGGCCTTGATTGAAGCTGGGCTCGAACATCTGCCAGACCAGCACCTGCGGCCTGGTCTGCTTGAACGAGGACGATTCGAGGTATTCCAGCAGCATCACCCAGGGGCCGATGTTGCCGGGTTTCCAGTTCAAAGACACGGGACGATCCAGCAGGTTGGAGAGCTTCTGCGGATAGCCGAAATACGGCTGGACCATGCTGTGTCCGGTCACGTGCACCGGAGCGGGAGCATCGTCGAGCAGGCCCTGTCCCTCGGCCTGGCGGCGCACGGTATAGACCTCGCGACCGACCTGCTTCTTTTCCTCGGGCGTGAGGAAGATCTCGGCCAGATCGCCGTAGCGCCGCTCCTTGGAGAGCGCGCCGAGCGGCGTGCCCGTGCCCGTGCTGCCCGAGAGCTGCGGCTGGATCTGGCGGATCGCGTCGGCCGTGCCCTGAGCGGTCGCGTCGGCGGCGTCGAGTGTCCAGTGCTGGTCGGTGCGGTAGAACACGTCGGCACCCGATGCGCTCACCTTTTTCAGCACGGCGAAATCGTCGAAGGTCCGAACGCCGGCGCGCTGCAGCTTGTCCTGGATGAGCGCATAGCGCTGCTCCACGGCGGGGCTGACCTTCGTGCCATCGGGCAGCTTGTCGGCGTAGAAATGCACCTTGTCGGGCAGCATGACGAGCAGCAGTGCGATGTGGCGCTCCTTGAGCAGCTGATTGACGCGGCCCACGAGCTGCACGGAGCGGTCGATGCCCGCCGTGTCCACCTGCGTGAGGCTGCCCCAGCCCGCGAAGAGCCATCCGTCCTTGCCCTTGATGACCAGTGAGGAGGCGTTGTTCTGCGCCCAGGCGATCTGCGTGGTGAGCAGCATGGCGGAGGCGACGGCGGCCATCCGCAACGCCGCACGACGCGTGTGCTGCGGGGCCTGCAGGCTTTCATCGTGATGGGTGTCTTGCTTCATTTGTGGTGTCTCCTGCGGTGCGTCCGTTGCCTCATCCGTTGCCTCATCCATGGCCCGTTTCAGTACCAGAGCGAGAGGCTCATGAACCAGCCCTTGGCGCGGTCCTTCTGGCCGCTGCCAAGGCTGGTGCGGTACTGCACGGTCCAGTCGACGTAGGAGCGCGGCGCGTTGTAGTGATCCTCGCGGAAGGCGTAGCGCGCGCTGACGCCGGCACCCGCGCCTGCGGACCAGGTCGAGCCGTTGCCCAGCACGCGCATCTCCTCGCTGAACTGCGGAACGCGTGCGCGGTAGTTCTGGCGCTGGTAGTCGGCCGCGAGAACGAAGTGCGGAAACAGCATCAGCCGCTCGCTCACCGAGTCCATGCGGACGCTGCGGCCCACGCGCATTTCGGCGTTGGCGAACCACTGGTCGCGCCGGTACTTGCCGCGTTGGCGTCCGCCGTCGGTGCCGGTGTTCTGGTCGCGCATCCAGAAATTGGCGGACAGGTCTTCGCGGTAGTAGCCGCCCTGCACGTAGCCTTCCATCGTGAACCAGCTCGGCATGTCATGGCGCAGCGCCGTGCCGCGATAGAAGCCATAGGTCGCGTAGGCCAGCCATCCGCCCTGGCTCGCGTTTGCGTCGAACAGGATGGACTGCGCATTGCCGACGACGGGGGCTCCGGGCTGCGATGGATCGCGTCCGCTGAGCTTGCAGCGCAGGTCGGCCGAGGCGGGCGTGACCGAGCCCGAGCGCGTTGTCGATCCGAGCAGAAAGCGCCGCTCCAGACCGACGGAGAAGGCGTAGTCGGTGGATGGCGTGAAGCGCACACCCAGCGCTCCGATGGTGGTCGGCATGCCGGAGACGCCGTCGTATCGGCTGGCACCGAGCGGTATCGGGCGGCCGGTGCAGGGGTCGATGACGGACTGTTCCGGCGCGCTCGACGATCCCGCATGCAGCGTGCTCATCACGCGGCCGTAGACCTCGAAGATCTGATTGCCCTCGTTGAGGAACTGCGGTGGCCGCCAGTAGACATCGGCCATGCCGAAGACCGAGTCCGAGCCGGTCGTGATCGGCGTGTTGTTGAGGCCCGATCCCGCAGCGCGTGCGCCCCGGTAGCTGGTTGACACCGACGCGCCCCATTCGCGCGACAGGCCCGCGATGGCGCTTCGTGTGTTGTAGCGCTGCTCGGGTGTGAGCTCAAGTTCGTTGCCGTCGCTCTGGTCGATGGCCTGCTTGAACATCGCCACCGCCTCCGGCTTGCGGCCCACACGCGCGAGCGCATAGCCCTCGTCGAGGATGGCGAGCGGTGGCGCCTTGCCGGTGGCGCGCGCGGCCTGGAAGTCCTTGAGCGCCGCGAGCGATTCATTGCGCCGCTGGCGGATGTAGGCGCGCTGCATCAGCAGGTTGGCGTCGCCGGGCTTGGTCTGGAGTTCGGCGTTGATGCGCTCGAGCGCGCGCGACTGCTGCGCGGTGTTGCCCGTCGCGAGCGTGATGGTCAGCAGGTTCTGCATCAGCGGGCTGTCGGGGTCCTGCTCCACGGCCTTTTCCGCCTGGGCGATGGCCTCCTGCCAGTCCTGCTTTCCGTAGGCCGCATAGGCCTTGGCGCTGGCGGTGTTGGCCTCGTCGGCGGGCTTCATGTCGCACACCGAGCCGTAGGGCGTCAGGTGGCAGTCCATGTTGGGCGGCGGGTAGCTCGCGCGGGTGAGCTCCTTGGGCGGCGCTTCGCGGTCCGCGATCTGCTGGAGGCGCCGCGCCACGGGCTGGTCGTCCGCAGGCAGCGGCGCAAGCAGCGCCTTCGCGCGCTCGAAATCGCCGACGGCGAGCGCAGCGTCGGTGGCGACGAGGCGGATGCCGGTGCGCTGCACGTCGTCGAGCCAGTCCTGCACCATGGCGTCGTCGAAGTCCTTGTTGGCCTGTTCGGTCTTGAGCTGGCGCTGGCGGAAATACGCGCGCATGACGAGCGCGTTGGTGTCCTCCACATCCTGCGAGAGCGCGTCGCTGGCGGCCGCTTCGCCTTCGGCCATGCGGTTGGCGAGCACGAGCGTGGTGAGCAGCAGCAAGCGGTGGCTCTGCGTGTCCGGCGCGAGGTCGACGGCCTTGCGGGCGAGATCGACGGCGTTGTCGTTCTGGAACTCTCCCAGTGCCCGATAGGCGCCGACGGCCGGCTCTGCCGACATGGATTTGAGCAGCGCCTGTTTGCGTGCCTGCAGGTCATTGTGGTTCGGCGCGCCGAGCGCGATGGCGGCATCGGCCGCGTCCACGGCGGCTTGCAATTTGCTCTGCGCCTCGAGCGCGGTGATCCACAGCAGTGCCCAGTTGCCCTGCGATGGGTCGATCCGGAAGGCCTTTTCGGCAAGCTGAGCGGCGGACGCGTACTTCTGCGCGTTGTAGTCCACAAACGCCTGCGTGGCGATGGGAAACCCCTGCCGGAAGGCGTCGCTTTGCACCGCGCCGCCAGCGGCCTGCAGATTGCTTTTGGCCTGATCCAGCTCGTCGGACCGCAGGCCATAGGCCTGCGCTTCGTTGATGGCGGCGCGCGCGTCCTCGATCTTGCCCTGCTTTTGCAGCGCGTAGACGAGCAGCATGCGCAAGCGCAGCACGTCGGGCCGCAACGCGATCGCGCGACGCGCGAGCTGTTCGGCCTGTGGATAGCGCTTGGCGTCATAGGCCGCATAGGCTTGCCTTGCCGTGCGGTAGGCCTGGCCCTTGAGCGATCGCTCTGCGGCCTGTGCGGGAGCAGTCGCTGCCGCCGCTGTCGCGGGTGCCGCATGGGGCGCGGCATGGGCTGCGCCCGCGCCCAGCGTGAGCGCGACGGCCGCATTGGCGCTGACGAGCAACGTGCGCATCATGCAGGCTCCGGCATGAGTGGGGCTGGACGCGACACCTCCTCCACATACAGCTGGTAGGAGATGGCTTCCTGCAGGGTGTCCTCGTCAAGCAGATGCTGCTGGATCAGCACTTCACCCAGCTGCAGTCCCAGTTGCTTCTGACGTTGCAGCGCGTGGGTCAGCTGTTCGTCGTTGATGACCTTCCAGCTCACGAGCAGGTCGCCCAGACTCTGACGCTGCTGCACGAGCTGGTCTGCGGACGGGAAGTCGTGCATGGTCTTGTCCCATGCAAGGCGCTTGCCGGTGAAGATGTGCACGATGAACAGCTTCCAGGCGCGTGCTGCGGCCGCGGCGTTGATGAAGTTGCCGATCACCATGCGCGGCGCGGAGAGCAGCGCATGCTCCCAGCCGTAGAGGTGGTTGACAAAGAAGCCGCGCTGCACGGTTCTGAGCACCAACGCGATGCCGTTGAGCAGGATGAGCGTGCCCACCCAGCCGCGCGGAGAGAACTGCGTCGGGAAATAGGTCTGCCACCAGCCCATCTTGTCCGCCAGCCAGAACGCCAGAAAGTTCAGCAGCAGCAGGTAGCCCGCAATCGCCACGAACGACGTGACGAGGCCCTTGCGGTCGCGGAACAGCAGGTACTTCGTGGCGAGCGATCCCTTCCATCCCACCTGCCTCCAGCCCTGCAGGCCGATGCCCAGCGTCCATCGCGCCTTCTGGCGGTAGGCCGTCTTGAACGTGTTGGGGAAGAACTCGCGGATGTCGAGCGGCAGCTTGCGAGTCTCTTCCTTCAGCGGGCCGAAGCCGAACCAGGTCTGGCGGCGGGTGGGGTGATCCACGGGAAAGCTGGCGAAGATCTGCTTCATGCCCATGCGCGACAGACGCACGCCGATGTCGTAGTCCTCGGTCAGCGTGTCGGTGTTGAAGGGCTGGTTGTGCGTCTGGCGCGCCAGAGCGTCCATCGCGCGGCGCGAGAAGCAGGTGCCCACGCCCGCCGAAGGCACCATGTGCGACATGCTCTCGCGCACGACGAGGTCCTTGGTGTGCCATTCGGCGAACTCGTCCATGTAGGTGCCCGCGACCAGTTCATACCAGTTGCGCTCGATGGATGCGACGGGCAGCTGAATGAAGTCCACGCCGGGCAGCAGGTAGTTGTAGTACTTGAGCTCCAGCGGGTGGAGCACGTCCTCGCTGTCGTGCAGGATGAGGCCCGCGAACGGCGTTTCCTGCCGCTGGTTCTGCTGAAGAATGGCCTGCACCAGCCAGTTCAGGCAGTCGGCCTTGCAGGTGGGGCCGTCGTGCGGCACCTCCACGCGGATCAGCTGGCGATAGCGGCGGCGCATGCGCTCGACCTCGTTCTTGGTGCGCTCGTCGTTCTGGTATGTGCCCACGAAGATCATGTAGTTCTTGTATTCGAGCGTGCTCACCATGCTCTCGAGCATCATCGCGATGACGTCATATTCGAGCCAGGCGGGCACCATGATCGCCAGCGGCTGCTCGCGCTTGGCGCGCACCGCTTCGCTGCTCAGCGGCGCATGCCGCACGCGCACGAAGAAGCGGCGGTACAGCTTGCGGATCCAGAACCACGCGTCGACGAACAGGTCGTCCACGCTGGAGATGAAGATGACGAGGGCCACGACGACACCGGCGATCTCGAGCCAGTGGTAGTAGTCGGCGACCAGATACGGCCAGTAGTGCGATGACATCATGATGTTGCTCCCTCCATTGCCTGCGATTTGCGTTTGGCTCTGCGTGCCGCGATGGCCGCGGCCACCAGCAGCGCGAAGAAGACGACCAGCGTCACCAGCGTCACCGGGACACCCCAGGAAAACAGACTGCGCCACTCGTACATGGTCCCCGCCGTGTTGGCGTCGGCGGCGCTCACCACGGAGCCGGTGGCGTTCACCCAGGCGACCTCGGTGCCCGGGCCGAGCAGCGCGAGCCGTCCGTGATTGACCAGCAGGCCCGTGGGCCGCACGCGTGTCTCTGCACCCAGCGGATACCACAGCAGGCCGTTCTGGCCGCCGGCGTGAACCGCCTGCACCGCCGTCACGCCACTGGCCCGTGGCCACGGCAGGCCCTTGATCGGCGTGCCGCGCAGCGCGACCTGCATGTCCTGCAGCGCGAAGGCGCGCGGCGTGCCGGGCAGGTCCACATCGAGCGCGACGAAGGGCTGCGTGGGCGCGAAGGATTTCTTTTCGTCGACCAGTATGAGCCGCGAAGCGATGGGCGAGACGTTGGCGGCCGCAGTCAGCTGAATGGTGTTCGTGATACCCCGTCGCGCCTGTGTGAGATAGCTCTGCGGAACGGCGATGTCGGCCGTTCTGCCCAGACTGCTGATGACGTCGGCGAACGCGGGCCTGTCGGTGGATTGCGTGCCGGCACCTGCCGCCGCGCCCGCGTTGAAGCGCACGTCGAACTGCAGCGCGGTTGCGGGTATCGCGGTGGGCGGCGTGCAACCTCCGGAGGGCGCATCCTGCTTCACCGAAACCTGCAGCACGTTGATGGCGCTGAGGGCATAGACGGGGATGTCGGCGGCCAGCGTTTCGCGCTCGCCCGAGCCCTTGAGATTGCGCGCCGCCAGCAGAATGCCGTTCCAGTGCAGCACGCCGACGGGGCTTTGCTGCCTGGCGTTGTCGGGCAGTTGAAAGCTGACCTGGATGTGCGACGGCGTATGGCCGGACGCCAGCGGCGGCGTGAGCGCAAAGCTCGCGGCCCAGTTCTGGGGGGCCTGCACGGTGAACTGCTGCCGCTGCTGTGGCGCCTGGCCGTTGGTGGATTCGCGCAGCAGCGGATGATGGGCCTGGCTGCTGGCAAGGCGTGCGGCGCCGTCGGCAACAGCCGTGAGCGGCTGCCATTGCGCGTGGGTGTCGAGCGCCGCGATGCTGGCCGCGCCGTCGGCCTTGATGGCCC
This sequence comes from Diaphorobacter caeni, assembly GCF_015354245.1. Classification (GTDB taxonomy): domain Bacteria; phylum Pseudomonadota; class Gammaproteobacteria; order Burkholderiales; family Burkholderiaceae_C; genus Diaphorobacter_A; species Diaphorobacter_A caeni. The sequence continues at coordinate 5,871 of NZ_JADKYZ010000015.1, read as the reverse complement.
AGGCGCTGTGCGCGCCGAACGGGGTCGGCACGAGCGCGGCAAGCGCGCCGGAGGCCCGGGCCAACGGCATGCGTCTGTCGCGCCACTGCTGGAACACGGCGAGCGCGTCTTCGTCGGTGATCTGCATCTGCAGCGCATCGAGCGCGCTCGCCAGCTGACTTTGCAAATGCGCGTCCACGACGACGACGTCGGCGAGCAGGCCACCCGCATCGAGCATCAGCAGCGCGCCGATTTCGGCGGCGCTCGCGATGGCGTGGTGTTCGCTCGCATCGTTCAGTGCCGCGAAGGCGTTGATGGGCATGAGTGCGGGCGGCACGCTCAGCGTGCGCGTGTCCACGATGTCGCCGACGCTGGGCAGCGCATGCACCGAGACCTGCCGTCCCTGCCTGGCCATCGCGAGACCGACGCGCCATGCGGTGTCGAACGTTTCACGGCTCAACGGAGGCGCAGCGACCAGCAGGAAGGGCCGCTCGGGCATCGCGGCCACGGCCTGTGACCAGGTGCCGGTCTTCGGCGTGGGCGTGGGCATGCCCGCGCCGTGGTAGGACAGATAGGTTTCCGGATTCAGCGCCACCGCTCCGGTGGTTTTCGCGTCGCAGGTGGCGGGGGCCTGCGGTCCCACCTGCATGCCGATGCGCGCCAGGGGCGCGGAGCCGGCCAGCGGCAGCACAGTGCGCACCAGCTCGTCGGGCTTGCCCGGAGTGACGGGTGGCAGGGCAGTGGCCGCGCCGTTGACGGCAAGGGCCGGTGCGGGCTGGTTCGCGGGGGTCGTGATCACCAGCGAACGTGTGCTGTCCGCACCATGCTGCGGCCAGTAGAACTCCTGCAGCGAATCGGCGGGAATGTTCACCGATTGCCCCATCACGCCCAGTGCCGTGAGCGAAATGCGCTGTTCGAACCGCTGCCCCTGGCCGAGCTGCTGCAGTCCTTCGGCAAGCGGGCTGGCGTGCGCGCAAACGCTGGTCAGCAACCAGGCCGTGGCGGCGATGGCGGTGCTTGCGTGGGCGACGATCCGCCCCACCGGCGCATGTCGGGCAGGCGAAGTCTTGTGCGAGGACATGGTGGGCTCCTCAGCCGCCGGACTGCATCGGCACCGCGTGCGCCGATGGGATGGACGGGCTCTCGTCCACGCCAGCGCCGAACTCGCGGAAGCTGCGGCCGAGCAGGGCCGCGACGATGCGCTGCGAGGCCTTGCCGTCACCATACGGGTTGATGCGGCGCGCGAAGGATGCGTGGTAGTGCGCGTCGTCCAGCAGGCGCGTCACGGCGGCATGAATGCGCTCGGTGCGGGTGCCGACGATGGTGACCGTGCCGGCTGCAACGGCCTCGGGGCGCTCGGTCACGTCGCGCATCACCAGCACCGGCTTGCCGAGATACGGAGCCTCCTCCTGCACGCCGCCCGAATCGGTGAGGATGATGTGCGCGCGCTGCATCATCCAGACGAAGTCGAGATAGTCGAGCGGCTCGATCAGATGGATGCGGTCGCACTGGCCGAGCGAGGACATCACCACGTTGCGCACGGCCGGGTTCAGGTGCACCGGGTAGACGATCTGCACGTCGCGGCGCACCGAGAGTTCGGCGAGCGCCGCGCAGATCGAGCGAAAGCCGTCGCCGAAGCTCTCGCGGCGATGGCCGGTCACGAGAATCAGCTTGCGTTCAGGGTCGATCCACGGATAGTCGGCCCGCATGCGGGCGCCGAGGACGGCGTCCTTCTGCAGCGTGTCGCAGGTGGAGGCGAGGGCATCGATGACGGTGTTGCCGGTGACGTGGATGCGGCCCTGCAGGTTCTCGCGCAGCAGATTGGCCTTGGACGTCAGGGTGGGCGCGAACATCCATTCGCTCACGCCGTCCACGGTGCGCCGGTTCATTTCCTCGGGAAACGGCATCGAGAGATTGCCGGTGCGCAGCCCGGCCTCCACATGCCCCACGGGCGTGCGCCGATGGAAGGCGGCCAGAGCGCAGGCGCAGGCGGTGCTTGTGTCGCCATGCACCAGCACCACGTCCGGACGCACATTGGCGATCACCTCGTCCACGCCGGACATCGCACGGGTGAACAGGCCGTTGAGCGACTGGTTGGGCTGCATCACGGCGAGATCGAAATCGGCCCGGATCTGAAACAGCTGCATCACCTGATCCAGCATCTGACGATGCTGACCGGTCACGCACACCAAGCTCTCGATGCCTGGCGTCAGATCCAGCACCTTGACCAACGGCGCCATTTTGATGGCTTCAGGCCGTGTACCAAAGACGGAAAGAATCTTCTTCATCTTGTCGTCGATTGCCGTTGGGCAATCCCCCCCTGATGGCCCTTCGTTGCACGCGCTTTTCATGCGCGTTGCAGAAGGTGTTCAACCCCGCCTCAATCGGCGGGCTCCTCGCAAAATCTATTGAAAAGTTGTTTTCAATAGTCTGTATTTTTGACTTCTCGAGCAATTACGCAACCGGTCACCCGTGCCTACTTGTGACAGATTTGTTGCTTTTGTGAGTGACCAAAATATCGGTTGAAAAAATCAATCTATGGAAAATCTATAATTCATAGCGCTTTCTCAATGAGTGATCGCTCACACATATTGCGCTCGAAAACTCTCATCCGACGTTGCGATTCACCCCGGCTTGAACTTCTTACCCAGCGGGAAGCGCAGTAGCATTTGGAAATACCCAGTTCTGGGGAGGCTTCGTAAGGTTTGTTTGCAATCAAGCGCGCAAAGGGCCGCAAGACCGAAAAAGCCGACACATCACAGATGTTTTCCAGTGGTGGGGCTGAGAAGGCAAAAGCAAACGCAAAAGCAAAAGCAAAAGCAAAAGCAAAGACTTGGCCCAACGCCCCGCCAGTCAGTGGTGCACGGCGCGGCGCTCCTCCTGCGGTGCATGGCCCGAGGCGGCATGGGAGAGGGCGGGAGATGGCTGAGGATGACTGGGATGGCGCGAAGCCACCCGGAGAGCGGTGCCGCTCGGGAAACAAAAAAAGCCCGCTGCGAACAGCGGGCTCTTGAGAGGTCGAGGGACGGTGGCGCGTCTTACTTAGCGCCGGCCTTCACCTTCAGGCGCCATGCGTGCAGCAGCGGCTCGGTGTAGCCCGAAGGCTGCTCTTCGCCCTTGAACACCAGTTCCTGCGCGGCTTGCATGGCGGCGCCCTGGGGGTTCTTTTCAAGGCTGATGTAGCTGGCGTCACCGGCGTTCTGCCCGTCCACCACCTTGGCCATGCGCGTGAACGTGTCGAGCACTTGTTCCTTGGTGACGATGCCGTGCAGCAGCCAGTTGGCGATGTGCTGGCTGGAGATGCGCAGCGTGGCGCGGTCTTCCATCAGGCCGACGTTGTGGATGTCCGGCACCTTGGAGCAGCCAATGCCTGCATCCACCCAACGCACCACGTAGCCCAAGATACCTTGCACGTTGTTGTCCAGCTCTTGCTGCTTCTCGGCGTCGCTCCACTTGGGGTCCTTGGCGACCGGCACTTGGAGCAGGTCGGCCAGGATGTCGTCGCGAACGTCGTCGGCGCTGGTCTTCTCCAGTTCCTTTTGCACGTCTTCCACGCTCACCTGGTGGTAGTGCAGCGCGTGCAGCGTGGCTCCGGTGGGCGATGGCACCCAGGCGGTGTTGGCACCGGCCTTGGGGTGGGCGATCTTCTGCTCCAGCATGGCCTTCATCAGGTCAGGCATGGCCCACATGCCCTTGCCGATCTGGGCGCGGCCGCGCAGACCCATGGTCAGGCCGACGAGCACGTTGTTCTTCTCATAGGCCTGCAGCCATGCGCTGGTCTTCATCTCGCCCTTGCGCACCATCGGGCCCGCTTGCATGGCGGTGTGCATTTCGTCGCCAGTGCGGTCGAGGAAGCCGGTGTTGATGAACGCCACGCGTGCGGGCGCTGCGGCGATGGATGCCTTCAGGTTCACGCTGGTGCGGCGCTCTTCATCCATGATGCCGAGCTTGACGGTGTTCTCGGGCAGACCGAGCAGCTTCTCGACGCGGCCAAACAGTTCGTTGGCAAAGCCGACTTCTGCGGGGCCGTGCATCTTCGGCTTGACGATGTACACGCTGCCGGTACGGCTGTTCTTGATGCCGTTGGCACCGTGGCCCTTCAGGTCGTGGATGGCGATGGCGGTGGTGACCACGGCGTCCATGATGCCTTCGGGGATTTCCTTCTTGTCCGCGCCCCACAGGATTGCAGGGTTGGTCATCAGGTGGCCCACATTGCGCAGGAACATCAGCGAGCGGCCATGCAGCTTGAGCGGCTTGCCGTCGGCGCCGGTGTATTCACGGTCGGCGTTCAGGCCGCGCGTCACGGTCTTGCCGCCCTTGTCAAACGACTCGGTCAGCGTGCCCTTCAAAATGCCCAGCCAGTTGCTGTAGCCCAGCACCTTGTCTTCAGCGTCCACCGCGGCCACGGAGTCTTCCAGGTCGAGAATCGTGGAGACAGCCGCTTCCACCACCACGTCGGACACGCCCGCCGCGTCGGTCTTGCCGATGGCGGTGGTGTTGTCGATGCGGATGTCGATGTGCATGCCGTTGTTGATCAGCAGAATCGACTGCGGAGCCGCTGCATCACCCTGATAGCCGACGAACTTGGCCGCGTCCTTCAGGCCCGTGGTGGAGCCGTCCTTGAGCGTCACTTCCAGCTTGCCGGCAACCACCTTGTACGCGGTTGCATCCTTGTGCGAACCCTTGGCAAGCGGCACGGCCTGGTCGAGGAAGTTGCGAGCGAATTCGATCACCTTCGCGCCGCGCACGGGGTTGTAGCCCTTGCCCTTTTCAGCGCCGCCTTCTTCGCTGATGGCGTCGGTGCCGTACAGCGCGTCATACAGCGAGCCCCAACGTGCGTTGGCTGCGTTCAGTGCGTAGCGTGCGTTCAGGATCGGCACCACGAGCTGCGGGCCGGCGATCTTGGCCAGTTCGGCATCGACGTTTTCGGTCGTGGCCTTGGCGCCCTTGGGCGGCTCGACCAGATAGCCGATCTTCGTCAGGAAGTCGCGGTAGGCGGCCATGTTGGTGATGGGGCCGGGGTTGGCCTTGTGCCAGGTGTCCAGCTCCTTCTGCAGGCGGTCACGTTCGGCCAGCAGGGCGGCGTTCTTGGGCGCGAGGTCGGCGACCAGCGCGTCGAAACCCTTCCAGAACGAGGCGCTGTCCACGCCCGTGCCCGGCAGGACATCCTTGTCCACGAAGTTGTACAGCTCGGAAGCGACTTGAAGGCCGTGAACGGCAATGCGATCGGTCATGGTGTGTCTACCTCTACCTTGAATTACTGGAAAGCGGGATGCTGCAGCCCGAGGAAAGCTCTGGCATCGTGATATGACACTGTATTGCGAACTGTTTGGCGAATCAATCACGCGAAATGCGTTTTATCTGTGACTTATATGTATGGAATGCGGGACTTTGGCCCCCAAAGCGCCCAGCATGTCGCGCCGATGCCGCAGCCCGAGTCCGGACTCGCCGCATGGATCGACATCCGTGTATGTTGATGCGATCATGTCGATCAGTTCTGATGAGGGTGATTTTCGATGGCTCGGGTTGCACTGTTGCACTTTGGCTGCACGCGGCCAAATACTGAAACGGATGTGAATCCCAGCTCTCTTTGAGGGGCGAAACAGGCGTTTGTCCATAGAGCACGCCGTGCTACGAACATTTTTACTTGATAGTCAGATACTTGTGGTTCACAAAAGATGACAGTGAAAGAATAATTTATTCCTCACAAAGTTGACCCTAATCAGAACTGATTCATTAGAATCACTTCAGGCGCTTAAAAAACAGGCTATTCGTAAAAGTGGGTTGAAACGGGATCAAAGCTCCCCCGCCTCGATCATGCGGATGAGTGTTGAAATGTCCGCACCGTAGTTCTTGGGCGGCGGCGGTGCTTTGTGTTGGTCGGCCTCCTTG
>NZ_JADKYZ010000014.1 GCF_015354245.1 Diaphorobacter caeni | reverse complement strand
TGCCGTTGAAGGCGGCTTCATCACTGATGGTGCGGTGGCGACCACCTTTGCGGGATGCAATGAACGGGGGAATGAGGGGTTGCAGTTGTTGCCACAACTCTTTGCTGATGGGGGCTCGGGACATGAGGCTGTGAAGCATAAATGCTTTTGGAGCCCTCAAATTGAAGTTGTGTTAGCCGCTCTTAGGTGGGGCGTTCTTCACTTTCTATTGCCGACACTCAGCGGTACGACTGAATTTGGCCGAAATTGAACCTTCGATTTCACATCAAAGCGCCGTCCTTAACCGCCAAATCTCCGGAAACAGCACCACCTCCAGCATCTTCCGCAGATAGCTCACCCCGCCAGTCCCCCCCGTTCCGCGCTTGAACCCGATCACGCGTTCCACGGTGGTCACATGGCGGAAGCGCCAGAGGCGGAATGCGTCTTCGATATCCGCGAGTTTTTCGCCGAGTTGGTAGAGGTCCCAGTATTTGTGCGGGTCGCGGTAGACCTCCAGCCAGGCGGCTTCCACGCCTTCGCTGTATTCGTACGGCTGAGTCCAGTCGCGTTGCAGGCGGTCAGCGGGCACGTTCAAACCTTCGCGTGACAGCAGTTGGAGCGATACGTCGTAGAGCGAGGGGGCTTCGTAGGCGGCCTGGACTTGAGCGAGCAGGTCGCTGCGGTGCTCGTGGGGCTTGAGCATGGCGGCGTTCTTGTTGCCCAGCGAGAACTCGATGCTGCGGTATTGATAACTTTGAAAGCCGCTGGAATTGGCGAGGTAAGGGCGCATGGCCGAGTATTCGGGCGGGGTCATGGTGGAGAGCACGGTCCAGGCGCTGACCAGTTGTTCCATGATGCGGCTCACGCGGGCGAGCATCTTGAAGGCGTCGGCGCGGGTGCCGCCTGCGATGGCGGCGATGGCCGCGCGCAGTTCATGCAGCATGAGCTTCATCCAGAGTTCGCTGGTCTGGTGCTGCACGATGAAAAGCATCTCATCATGCGCGGGCGACAAGGGGTGCTGGGCGTTGAGGATTTCGTCGAGATGCAGATAGTCGCCGTAGCTCATGTCGCGGCTGAAATCGAGCTTGGCTTTTTCGTCCTTGACGATGGATTCGGTGGTGCTGGCGGGTTTGTCTCGCATGGTGCTGGTCATTCTTTTGAAATGGTGAAGAGTGATTCAGAGCTTCGTTGTGCGCGCTGAACCACGGCGTTTCTTGCTCTTTGTGAGGTGCGAAATTGTAGGGTGCGGGTCGGTGCCCGTGCGCGTCATTTCACCGGGGCAATCACCAGCAGCATGAGCCGCGCGATCTTGCGGCCCTCGTTGGCGAAACGGTGTTCGGTGTCCATGTCGAGCACGGCGGTGTCACCCGCGTTGAGCAGCACGGATTCCTGGCCGATCCACACGCGCACGTCGCCTTCGAGAATATGGAACACCTCGCGCGTGCCCGCACGGTGGGCGGAGAAGTGGGTGGATTTGGCGCCGGGCGGCAGGCTGTATTGCACCAGTTCCAACCCCGGCGAGGGGTGGGCAAGGGCGAGGCGTTCGACGCCGGATTCCTCGTGCACATAGCGCCGGTGCTCGCCCTTGCGCGTGATCTGCACTTCGCCTTCCGACTGGATCAGCTCACCCAGTTCACAGCCCAGGCCGCGCGCAATCGCGAGCGCGTTGCGCAGGCTCGCGCCGAGCAGGCCGCGCTCCACGCGCGAGAGCGCACCGGGCGACACGCCGCTGGCTTCGGCGAGCTGATCGAGCGTGATACCGAGTTGCGAGCGGCGGGAGCGCACGGCGAGGCCGAACTGCACATCGGGTTCTGCGGGGGACGAAATCTCGTGGAGGGACATGATTTGACGAATTTCCTATCCGCAAATAAACTTGCGTAAACGAAATTTAGCGAAATTTTAACGGAGTGGCGAAATGCAGCTGGTGTGGAGTGCGCTGCCGGTCTTGGTGGTGATTGTGGCGCTGTTTGCGGGTGTGCGGTCGCTGCATGCCGCGTTGCTGGGTGTGGTGCTGGCGCTGGTGGGTATGGCGGCGGCGTTTCCGATCACGGGCGATGTGGCGCTTGCGGCGCTGCGCGTGTGGCTGCCGGTGCTGGTGGAGGTGCTGCTGATCGTGGGCGGCGGGCTGCTGCTGTCGGAGGTGCTGCGCGTGGCGGGCGCGCAGAAGGCGCTGGCGCAATGGATTCTGGCGCGCACCGGCCACGGCGTGGGCGCGGTGCTGCTGGTGGTGCATGGCGTCACGCCGTTTGCCGAATCGCTGACGGGCTTTGGCATTGGCATCACCATCGGCATTCCGCTGCTGGTGCATTGCGGGCTGTCGGCGCGCAAGGTGGCCGTCATCGGGCTGCTCGGGCTGTGCGCCGTGCCGTGGGGCTCGATGGGCCCGGGTACGCTGATCGCGGCGACGATGGCGGGACTGCCGCTCGATGCGCTGGGCGTGGCGTCGGCCTACGTGAGCGTGATTCCGTTCGTGATCACTGGCGTGGTGGCGGCGTGGCTGGCGAGCGAGCCGGGGGCGCGCGGCAAGGCGGTGGTGCAGGGCGCCGTGTCGGGCCTGCTGCTGACGGTGGCGGTGGCCGCAGCCAACCTCACGGTGGGCACCGCGCCTGCCGGGGCTTTGGGCGCGCTGGTGATGATTCTGCTGTTTCTCGCGCGCGGGCATTTCGGGGCGCGCAAGGCGAAGGATGGCGTGGCGTCTGTTGCGCTTGGTCCCTTGGGTGCGCGTGCACTCACGGCCTATGCGGTGCTGCTGCTCGGCGTGTTGCTGGCAGGCGTGGTTCTGCGCGTGCTGCAGCTCTCGCCCGCGCTGCATGTGCTGGCGTCGCCGGGCGTGTGGCTGTTCATCGCGGCGCTGTATTTTTCACGCGGGCTGCCGTCGTCGGCGGTGCTCGGGAGCAGCGCTAAATCCTGGTCGCAGGTGGCTCCCGTGACGGGTCTGTTCATCGTGCTCGGGGTGCTCATGGCGGTCTCGGGCATGGCCGCGCAGCTGGCGCGTGCGCTGTCGGCCGGGGGCGTGGCGTATCTGTTTGCGGCACCGTTCGTGGGTGCGCTGGGGGGCTTCGTGACGGGCTCGAACACCGGAGCGAACGCGATGTTCGCCGCCACCCAGGCCGAGATCGCACATGCGCTCTCTGTGCCCTTGCTGCCCTTCATGGCGGTGCACAACGTGAGCGCGGCGCTGCTGCTGATGGCATCGCCCGGCAAGATCGAGATGGCCTGCCACCTCGCGCCGCCCGAGGCGCTGCGGAGCCGTCGCTGGGTTCAGATGACCGTGCTGTGGACGGACATGGCGGCGGTCGCGCTGATGGCGCTGCTCAATGTGTTGCTGGGGGTGTATTTGCGTTGACCAGTCCTGGGGAGCCTCTGCACGAATCGATCGTCAAGCGGCTAGACGATCCCATTCGCGCAGAGGTTTCCTAGTTGAGTTCGCGCAGGATGGCGCGCACCGGCGAGGCATCGGCCGTGATGAGCTTGAGCGGCAGCGCGATGAGCTCGTAGTCGCCTTCCGCGACGTCGTCGAGCACCAGATTCTCGAGCACGCGCATGTCGCGCCGGCGGATGATCTGGTGCGAATCCAGCGTCTTGCTGTTGGCCGGATCAATGCTTGCGGTGTCGATGCCGATGAGCCGCACGCCAAGGTCGGCCAGTCGCTCGACGGTCTCGGGCGCATAGGCGGTGAGCTCCGCATCCCAGCGGTCGACGGGCATGCGGCGATAGGTGCGCACCAGCACGCGCGGCGGCAGGTTTTGCGCCGCATGCGCGATGTCTTCCCAGCGGATCAGCGCGCCGCTTCCGATCGCGTGGATCACGCGGCAGGGGCCGATGTAGGCGTCCAGCGGCACATGGCCCGCTGTCGCGCCCTGCGTGTCGTAGTGCAGCGGCGCATCGGCATGCGTGCCGACATGCGGCGACAGCGTGATCGTCGCCACGTTCACGGGACAGCCCGGCGAGATCGTGGCGTTCCATTGCTGCGCGTACTCGGTATCGCCCGGAAAGACCGGCGTGCCGACATGCACGGGCGCGGAGATGTCCCAGATTCTGGGGCCGCTGGCGTGGGATGGTGGGGATTGCGGATCGCTCATGGCGTGCATCGTACCGTGACGCAACCCGTTTGTGAGCAAGCTACGCGGCGAGCGGATCGTCCAGCACCGGCATGCCGTGCCGCGCCCGCGCCCGCTGGCAGGCATCCGATCCGGCATCGAACTCACGACACGGCGAAGGCCGCCATTCGTAGATGCCGCAGGCGGCCTTCACGCCGATCTTTCCGGTGAGCGCCGCGCAGCGCGGCGACGCATGATCGGTGCCGCGCATGCGGGCGGTGTGCTCGGTGACCGGAACCACCAGCCCATCGGGCACGCTGCCGCCGCACTCCTGCGTTTCCATGGTGGAAAAATCGACGCGGAAACTGGCGCAGCAGGCGCCGCAGGTGAGGCAGGGGTGTTCGGAGGTGGAAGGCATGGTGGCAGCGCTGGCCGGTGTTTCGCGGGGCTGCCATTATTTCGCAATCGGGGGTGCGGCTTCATCCTTGCACGAAAGAGCCAGACACCCCGATTCAACTATCCGCCGTTCAGGCGATCGCAATGGCTTTCTTCGCCGTGAGCGTCTGCCCCGTGTCGTCCTTCCACAGGAAATTCAGATCGCTGCTTTCGCGTGCCAGAAACGTGAATTCGATGTAGGGATTCTGCGAGACGCTGATGCCGGGCTCCCAGGTGAACAGCGGCGTGCTGCCGAGTCGGGCCTCAAAGGACGTGACGATGTTGCGCGGGCGGATCTTGCCGTCTGCGTCGGTGCGCAGGCCGCTCTCCATGATGTGCTCGATCTGCGCGCGCACGCGGATCACCTCGCCTTGTTTCGGCGTGGCGTTGCTCACCCAGATGCGTGGTGGTTTGCCGTTGTTCATGCGAATTTCTCCTTCACATTTCGCGCTCACATTCCGCAGCCGCTGGCGGCTACGGTGACGGCTTGCTTGGCCGTGAGCAGTTGGCCGCTCTTCATGCGGGCGAGGGCGTGCAGGGTCTGCGACTGCGACAGGCGCACGCGCACCGAGGCCTCGGCCGTGCCGTTGGCCTGGGTGAACTTCACGCGGCAGGCGAGGGGCGAGGGGTTGAGTTCGGCGAGCACAATGATTTCCTCGCACCAGTCCTTGTCGGTGATCGGCAGATCGACCTTGACCTTGACAGGCACGGCGCTCGGGTTGTCGGCGAGCACCGAAACGTCGAGCAGCAGGCCCTCGGTTTTGGGCGTCTTGCCGCGCGTGAACTCGTCGAACGCTTTCTTGAATTCGACGGGATTGGGTGCCAGAGGACCGACCAGCGGTGACTTGGCAACAGGCGCCGCCGCCGTCTGGGCTGCGGCCGGGAGCGCCAATGCCGCGGTGGCGCCTGCCGCGCCGGCGATCAGCGCGCGACGCGTGACGTGCTGGGGATGTGCTGTCTTCATCATCAGATCGCCAGGAAGTCGCTGAACTTGCTGCGCGCCCAGGCGAAGTCTTCCTTCACCAGATCGGCGGTGCGCACGTCCATGTCGATCTGCGTCTGGATGACCTTGCCGGTGGGATCGACCTCGTACTCGAACTTCACCGAGATCTCTTCCTGCGGATCGCCGTTGACCATCATGTAGCAGAGGTTGTCGGGCAGCAGCAGCGTGACTTCCTTGCCCGCCACGCGCTGCGCGATGTTCTGCGCGACGATGCGGCCGATGTAGTTGGCCACGTGGCCGCTCTTGGGGTAGTGGCCGAACTGGTCGGAGATCGTGCCCATCAGGTCGCCGACGAAGTAGACGTTCTCGTCGCTGTGCGCGTTGAACAGGCGCGGGTGCATGTCGGCCCAGCCGGTGGGCTTGCCGTCCGGCGTCTTGCCGATGAGGTCGGCGTGCCAGACCATGTCGGCCGCCTGGTGCGGTGGCATGAGGATGGCGTCGTCGAACTTGAACTCGCCCGCGGCGGTCTTGATCTTCTTGTTGAACGGATCGACCTCCTGCACGCGCGCGTTGGGCACGTGGGTGATGATGTCGGGATACAGCTCGTCGAACGCCTGCTTGTAGCCCACGCCGATGGGTGCGATCTTGGGCTTGGGGTCGAGGATGAGGATCTTGCCGGGGATCTTGTTCTTCTTGATGTGCCACGCGATCAGACAGGCGCGCTCGTAGGGCGATGGCGGGCAGCGGTGCGGCGGTGGAGGCAGCGTCATGACCAGCGTGCCGCCCTTGAAGTCCTTGACCTTCTGCTTGAGCGCCAGCATTTCCTGATTGGGAATGTAGGCGTTGGGGAAGTGCTTGCGCGTGTAGTCGATGGCGCGCTGGTCGTTGCCGAACCAGGCCTCGTAGTCGTTGCGGATGCCGCCCGAGAGGATCAGGTAGTCGTAGTCGATCACACCGAGCGAGGTGCGCACCAGCTTCTTGTCGCGCTCGAAGCCGTTGACTTCGCACTGCAGCAGCTTGTAGCCGTATTTGTTGGCGGGGCGCAGCATGTCGTGGTTGACGAAGTCGGTGTTCACCACGTCGATGAGCCACTTGTTGCTCATCGGGCCGGACCAGAACGTGGGGTTGCGCTCAAGCAGCACCACGTCGGAGTTGGGGATCAGCTCGCGCAGATAGCGCGCGGCGGTCATGCCGCCCCAGCCGCCGCCGCAGACGACGATGCGCGGGCCCTTGCCCTCGCGCGGGAGGATGCGCGACTGCGGCGTGATGATGGTGGGGGCCGCGTGGGCGATGCCCGGTACGGTGGCCGCAGCGCCCAGTGCAAGCGCGGATGGGGTGATGAGGAAGTTGCGACGTTTCATGCTGGTAGTCCCTCTGGTTGCGTGTGAAAAATGGTGGATTGAATCTGGATCGTCAGCACCGCTCCGGCAGCGATGCCGATCACGGCGGGGATGCTCGCGATGGCGAGGGTCGAGAGGCCGCTGAGGCCCTGGCCGATGGTGCAGCCCACGGCCAGCACGCCTCCCAGGCCCATGAGCAGGCCGCCGATGGCCGATGCGGCGAAGCGCGCGGGGCTGTCAAAGCCTTCCCAGCGCGCGGTGCGTGTGGCGAGCGCCATGGCTGCCGCGCCGCAGAGCGTGCCCACGACGATGGCAGGGCCGATGTTCAGCGTGCGCCCCACGGCCACCTGCAGGTAGAGCACCGCTTCGGCGACGGGGCCGACGAAGCTCAGCGAGGTGAGAGGCACGGGCTCGAACGGGTCGATGCCGACATGCCCGGTGATCCACCAACCGGCGGCCACGAGCGCGCCGATGACGACGGCACCGATCCACTGCGCGGCGCTGCCTCGGCGCAGGGCCGGTTGCCACAAGGCATAGGCGAGCAGGGCGGCCACGGGCAGGCCCACGCCCACGATCAGCGCGACCATGCCCGGCAGGCCCGCGCCTTGCTGCAGCAGCGTGGGCAGCGTCGCATGCGGCAGCGTGACGAGGCCAAAGCCCTGCAGCCATTGGCGCACCGGAAACAGCACGCCGGTGAGCGTGGCCTGCGCGGCAATCGCCATGCACAGCAGCGTGATCAGCGCGCGCAGGTTGCCGCCCGCGAGTAGCACCAGCGCGCGGGCTCCGCAGGCGCGGGCCAGCGTCATGCCGATGCCGAAGAGCAGACCGCCGACCAGCATGCCGACGACGGAGATGTTGCCGCGCACGGGCTGCGCGCTGCCGAGATCGATCTGCCCCGCATGGGCCAGCCACTGGGTGGCGAGCAGCGCGACGGCCAGTGCGAGGGCGAACGTCTGCAGCGCGGGCGCGCCGTGGCGACGGGCCTGCGGCGCGGTGGGCGTGAGCCATTCCCGCAGGCCACGCAACAGGCAGAAGCGGCTTGCGCGCGCCGCCGCGCCAAAGGTGCAGCCCAACGCGAATCCGGCCCACAGCAAGGTGGAAACGGAGGAGGAAGAGGATGAGGCATCCATGTCAGCGGTCCCAGATGTCGGTACTGATGGCGGCGTACCAGGCCGCACCGTAGCGCGCCTCGGCCGCGTGGAAGGCGTCGCTGGCGTCCATCGGGCTCACGCCGCCGGAGTCGGGCACCTCGATGAGCTTGCCTTCCTGCGCGCGGTACACGCCCGCGACCGAGATGCCGTAGTCCGTGCCGACCAGGCTGTAGCAGGTGTTGGCGTAGACGGCGGCGGGCAGCGGCTTGCCGGTGAGTTCGGCGGCGATGGCGGCGGCGGCCAGCTTGCCCTGGGTGTTGGCGGCGAAGCCGGACTTGGGCATGGGTGCGGCGATGGTCGCGTCGCCCAGAACGTAGACGCCCTTGACCTGTCGCGATTCGAAGGTTTCGGCGCGCACGGGCACCCAGCCGCTCGCGTCGGTCATGCCCGCGCGCTCGGCGATGAAGCCGGCCTTCTGGGGCGGAATCACGTTGAGCACGCTGGCCTTGTGGCGCGTGCCGAAGTTGGTCTCGACTTCGAGCGCGGCCGCATCGACGCGCGTGACGAGTCCATCATCCGCGAGGCCCACCCATTCGATCATGTCGCCGTAGAGCGCCTTCCAGCCTTGCTGGAACAGCGCCTTCTTCGAGAAATTGTCCTTGGCGTCGAGCAGCAGAATCTTGCTGCGCGGCTTGTGCCGCTTGAAATAGTGCGCCACCATCGCCGCGCGTTCGTAGGGGCCGGGCGGGCAGCGGAACGGGTTGTCCGGAATCGTCATGACGAAGGTGCCGCCGTCGTCCATCGCCTCCATCTGCCTGCGCAGAAGCTGCGTCTGTGCGCCGGCCTTCCATGCGTGCGGCGCTTTCTGCGCGGCCTGCTCGTCGTAGCCCGCGATGGCTCCCCAGCGCATGTCCACGCCGGGCGAGAGCACGAGGCGGTCATAGGTGAGGGTCTGGCCGTTGGAAAGCTTCACCGTGCGCGCGGAGTGGTCTACGTCGTCGGCGCGCGCATGGATCACCTGGATGCCCGCTGCGCGAAGGCCGTCAAAGCCGTGGCCGATGCTCTCCCAACTGCGCAAGCCTGCAAGGTAGAGATTGGAAAAAGGGCAGGTGTAGAAGCGCTGTTCGGGCTCGATCAGCGTGATGCGCAGCTGCGGCGCTTGTTCGCGCAGATAGCGTGCGGCCGTGGCGCCGCCGAAGCCGCCGCCGATGACGACGACATGGGCCGATGCGCTCTTCGCGCGCACCCAGCCCGGGGCGGACAGAGTGGCGGCTCCGGCGAGCGCGTGGGTCAGGACCGCGCGGCGATCCATGGTCGCAATGGAGCGGGAGGGCGTGTTCATCATTGGGCCTCCTTCCGTGTGGCGGTAGTGGCGGAGGTGGCTGTGGAGGCTGTGGAGGTGGCGGGATCGGCGAACCACTGCGCGAGCGCGTCGATCTCGTCGTCCGCGTAGCCCTTCATCAACCGGGTCATGACGGTGGCGTCAGCGGCCTTGCCGGACTTGAAGTCGCGCATGCGCTGCTGCAGGTGGGCGGAGGTGGCGCCGCGCAGCGACGGAATCTCGCCGACGGAGCGGCCATCGGGCCCATGGCAGTTGGCGCAGGAGGCCGCGATCAGCGCCACGTCCTGCGCACGCAGCCGTGTTTCGGTGGCGGCGTGCGAGCGCAGCGGAAGAGCCAACGCAAGCGCCAGCAGCAGCGCCAGTCCCATCGCGTGGTGGCGTGCGGTCAATGAAGAGGTCGGAGGCATCAAGTCGGGTTCCCTGAATGCCAAAGCGCGCACAGCCACGGGATCGAGGCAGGCGCGCGCAGGCATCCGATGTGGTCAACGGAGGCAAACAAAGCTTGAGGCGTGGCGGCGGACGCTTGCGGGCGCAAGCACGGGATGGGCACAAAGGCGGGGGTGTCCCTCTCAGCCGTCACGCGGCACAAGCAGAGCTGTCGGATGGGGTGGATTCTAGGGAGGCTGGCGACCGGGTCGTTTCAATAGTTGACCTGCGGTGGGGAGATTGGCGACTGGCATGGGCAGGGCGAATGGGCGCACGTTACGTACCGATGCACATCAAAGGGACACTCGCCGAATTCCACCTCGAATCGTCCGGTCTCTTTTAGAATGAGAATTAAAACCATTCAGGACACATCCACAAGACATGCGAGTACAGCCACAAGAATCAAGCGGGAAGCCACTTTCAAGCGGTTTGGCGGCACCTGCCGCCATTGCTCTGGACACGCTTGGTCGCCGCCAGGAGGGCGTCGTCATCGCTCTCAAACCCGCGAGCGACGAGCGTGAGAAAGAACTGGTGCTCCGTTTGATGGAGATTGGTTTTCTGCCCGGAGAGCAGGTGCGCGTGCTTGCCACGGGCTTTCCCGGTGCCGATCCGCTTGCGATCCGCGTGGGACAGGCGACGTTCGCGCTGCGCCGTGACGAAGCGGCGTTCGTGCTGGTGCAACCGGCCACGACCTGACGACAAAGACAAATCGAGATACGAGGGCAAGAGATGACGACAAGCGCAAGCAATCAACCAGCTTCGGGCGGCGCGCTGCATGTGGCGCTGCTGGGCAATCCCAATTGCGGCAAGACGGCGCTGTTCAACCTGATGACCGGCGCGCGCCAGAAGGTGGCGAACTACGCGGGCGTGACCGTGGAGCGCAAGGAGGGCTGGCTCACCACGCCGGGCGGCAAGCGCGTGCGCATGCTCGATCTGCCGGGCGCCTACAGCCTGCACGCGCAGAGCCTGGACGAGGCCGTCACCCGCGACGTGCTGCTGGGTCGCCGCGCGGGCGAGCCGCTGCCGCAACTGGTGGCCTGCGTGACCGACGCGACGCACCTGCGCCTGAATCTTCGCCTCGTGCTGGAAGCGCGCAACCTCGGTCTGCCGATGGTTCTGGTGCTCAACATGACCGACATGGCGCGAAAGCAGGGCATCGTGATCGACGAGGCTGTGCTCTCCCGCGAACTTGGCGTGCCGGTGATTTCCACCGTCGCGGTGAAGGCGGACGGTGCGCAGGATCTGCTCCAGTGGATCGATGCCGATCAGCTCAAGAACGCCGTCCCGGAGAAAAAGGAACTTCAGGGCGACGCGGCGCAGCGCGTGCTTGCGCTGCACGACGAGGTGCGCCGCATTCTCGATCTGGCGGTGAAGACGCCTGCCGTGCAGCTCGCGCGCGATGACAAGATCGACGCCATCGTGCTGCATCCGGTGTGGGGGCTGGTGCTGCTGGCGGCGCTGCTGTTTTTGATCTTTCAGGCCGTGTTCGCATGGGCTGCGGTGCCGATGGACTTCATCGATGCCACGACCGCATCGGCCGCCGAATGGCTCAACGGCCACATGGCCGATGGTCCGCTGCGCAGCCTGCTGGCCGATGGCGTGATCGCGGGCGCGGGTGGCGTGATCGTGTTTCTGCCGCAGATTCTGATTCTGTTCTTCTTCATTCTGGTGCTCGAGGATTCGGGCTACCTGCCGCGCGCCGCGTTCCTGCTCGACCGCGTGATGGGCACGGTGGGTCTTTCGGGCCGCTCGTTCATTCCGCTGCTCTCGAGCTTTGCCTGCGCGATTCCCGGCGTGATGGCCGCGCGCTCGATCCCAAGCTGGCGCGACCGCCTCGTCACCATCATGATCGCGCCGCTGATGACCTGCTCGGCGCGTCTGCCGGTGTATGCGCTGCTGATCGGAGCGTTCATTCCGGAGCGCACCATCGGCGGTCTGTTCAATCTGCAGGGCCTCGTGCTGTTCGCGCTGTACATCGCCGGCATCGTGAGCGCCATGGCGGTCGCCTACGTCGCCAAGCGCTTCGGCGCACGCCAGGGCCGCGCCGCGCTGATGATGGAACTGCCCGCCTACCGCTGGCCCAGCATCCGCAGCCTGATCATCGGCCTGTATGAGCGCGCCATCATCTTCCTCAAGCGGGTGGGCGGCATCATCCTCGCGCTGACCATCGTGCTGTGGTTCCTGTCCTCGTTCCCCGGCGCTCCTGACGGCGCGACCGAACCGGCCATCACCTACAGCCTCGCGGGCCGCATCGGCGAAGCGATGGCTCTGGTCTTCGCGCCCATCGGCTTCAACTGGCAGATCTGCATCGCACTGGTGCCCGGCATGGCCGCGCGCGAAGTGGCGGTGAGTGCGCTCGGCACCGTGTACGCGCTGTCCGCCTCGGGCGATGACACCGCCGCCCAGCTCGGCCCGCTGATCGCAAGCCAGTGGTCGCTCGCGACCGCGCTGTCGCTGCTCACCTGGTTCATCTTCGCGCCGCAATGCCTCGCCACGCTGGCGACTGTGCGCCGCGAGACCAACAGCTGGAAATACGTGGCGATCATGGCTGCCTACCTGTTCGGGCTGGCCTACATTGCCTGTCTCATCGTTTATCACGTCGCGGTGGCGCTGGGCTGGGGCTGAGGCCTCGCGCGCGTGCCATCGTCGTGTGCTGACTGGAGGTTAGTCGAATGACCCAATCACTCGTTGTGGGACTCATCGTCGTCGCGGCGGTGCTCTATGTTCTGTGGCGCTACATGCCGCAGAAATGGCGCAACCCGCTGGGCAAGATCAACCCGAAGCTCGCGCAGGTGTCGGGCTGCGGCAGCGGCTGCTCCAGCTGCGACAGCCCGCCCGGAGCGGGCAAATCGTGCGGCACTTCGGGCGGTGAGTTTTCGGACAGCAAGCCCGTGACGCTGCACGGCAACATCCGCAGCCACATGGGCGATCAGCACTGAGCCGCAGCCCCTTTTTTGAACGCCGGAACGGCGCAACGTGCGATGAGCAGGTTGCGCCGTTTTTTCTTGCTTCATGCGGCCAGCGGCAAGATCGGGTCGTTGGGCTGCGGCGGTGGCAAGCCATGCCTGGCCCGTGCTTCATGGCAGCGGTCGGAGTCGAAGTCGAAGTTGCGGCAGGTCGATGAGCGCTGCTCGTAGATGGAGCAGATCGATTCGACGCCCAGACCGCCGGTCAGCGCGTGGCAGCGCACCGGGAACTGTGCCGTGCCGTTCATGCGCACGCGGTTGCCGTTGACGGTGTGGGTGAGTGCATCGGGCACGCTGCCGCCCATGGATTTCAGCTCGTAGACGGGAAACTCGACGCGATAGGTATGGCAGCACGCACCGCAGTTGACGCACGGATGGATAGCCGGTGTGCAGGACATGGTGATTCAGGGCAAATGAAAGTTTTCGGACAAGGCAACGACGCACGGGCGGCCCGCGCATTCATGGGCGAATGCGCGAGCTGCCGGGTGCGGACGAACGGAGCGGGCCGGAAAATTTGGAGCGTGTTGAGATCGTCAACATGCTCTTAGGTATGACCCTGAAGGAACTTCAGCGTGAAGATGTGGATGCGCACATGCAGCGCTCTCACGGCCAGCGTGAGGTGCTCGTGCGGGCCGTAGTGGCCGGGAATGCGTGATGCGTCGGTGCGGCGCACGCGCGTGAGTTTTCGCCGCTCGATGTGCTGGCGCTGTGCGCGCGACTGGCAAAGAAAAAGCCTGCAGCGCAAGGCGAGCAGGCTTTTGATGGTGCGATGGTTCGGGAGCTCGGTGTGGATGTGCGCCTGAACCATGGTGGTGGTGTGTGCGATCAGGCCGAGAGGCGGCCCAGCAGCAGGTATTCCATCAACGCTTTCTGAGCGTGCATCCGGTTCTCCGCCTCATCCCATACGACGGATTGCGGTCCGTCGATCACGTCGGCCATGACTTCCTCGCCGCGGTGGGCGGGCAGGCAGTGCATGAAGAGGGCGTCGGGCTTGGCGGCGGCCATCATTTCGGAGTCCACGCACCAGTCGGCGAAGGCCTTCATGCGCTTTTCGTTCTCCGCCTCGTAGCCCATGCTGGTCCACACGTCGGTTGTGACCAGATCGGCGCCTTTGCAGGCCTCCATCGGGTCGGAGAAGACCTTGTAGCAACCGTCGCGCGGCGTGCGGCCACCGAAGGCGAGCTTCTCGTCGACCTCGTAGCCGTTCGGCGTGCTGACGTGGACGGTGAAGTCCAGCAGCTCAGCGGCCTGCAGCCAGGTGTTGGCCATGTTGTTGCCGTCGCCCACCCAGGTCACGGTCTTGCCCGTGATCGAGCCGCGGTGCTCGATGAAGGTGAAGATGTCGGCAAGAATCTGGCAGGGATGGAACTCGTTGGTCAGCCCGTTGATGACCGGCACGCGCGAGTTGGCTGCGAACAGCTCGATCTTGCTCTGCTCGAACGTGCGGATCATGACGAGATCGGTCATGCGGCTGATGACCTTGGCGCTGTCGTCAATCGGCTCGGAGCGGCCGAGCTGACTGTCGCCCGTCGTCAGGTGCACGACGCTGCCGCCGAGCTGGTACATGCCCGCCTCGAAGCTCACGCGCGTGCGCGTGCTGGCCTTCTCGAAGATCATGGCCAGCGTGCGGTCGAACAGCGGGTGGTACTTCTCGTAGCTCTTGAACTTGCCCTTGATGATCGCCGCGCGCGAGAACAGGTAGTTGTACTCGTCGGCGGTGAAATCGGAGAACTGAAGGTAGTGCTTCATTGCTTGGGGGCTCCTTCCGAGAGGAACTTCTTGACCAGCGGCGCGAGGCGGGCCACGATCTCGTCGGCTTCGGCGCGCGAGAGAATCAGTGCGGGCACGAGGCGGATCACGGTGTCGGCCGTCACGGAGAACAGCAGGCTGGCTTCTTCCGCACCACGGCCGATCAACGCGCCGCAGGGACGGTCGAGTTCGACGCCGATCATCAGGCCCTGGCCGCGCACGTCGAGCACGCCCTTTTCACCGGCGAATGCGGCCTTGAGCGCGGACTTCAGGTGCTCGCCCACATCGGCGGCGTTCTGCAGCAGCTGGTCTTCTTCCATGATGCGGATGGTCTCGATGCCGGCGCGCATGGCGAGCGGGTTGCCGCCGAAGGTCGTGCCGTGATTGCCCGGCTTGAGCACCTCGGATGCCTTGCCGCGCGCGACGACCGCGCCGATCGGCACGCCCGAGCCCAGGCCCTTGGCGAGCGACATCACGTCGGGCACGATGCCGGACCACTGGTGGGCGAACCACTTGCCGGTGCGGCCCATGCCGGCCTGCACCTCGTCGAGGATCATCAGCCACCCATTGGCGTCGCACAGCGCGCGCACCTGCTTCATGTACTCGGCGCGCATCGGGTGCAGGCCGCCTTCGCCCTGGATGGGCTCCATCATCACGGCGACGATGTCGGGGTTGCCTTCGGTGGCCTTCTTGAGTGCCTCGATGTCATTGACCGGCACGCGCAGGAAACCGTCGAGCAGGGGGCCAAAGCCGTTGCGGATCTTCTCGTTGGCGGTGGCGGTCATGGTGGCGATGGAGCGGCCGTGGAAGGCATGCTCGTAGACCACGATCACGGGCTTTGCGATGCCCTTGTCAACACCGTACTTGCGGGCGATCTTGATCGCGGCTTCGTTGGCTTCGAGGCCGGTGTTGCAGAAGAACACGTTGTCCATCTTCGAGCGCTCGACCAGCAGCTTGGCGAGGACTTCCTGGCCGGGCATGTGGTAGTAGTTCGAGGTGTGGATCAGCTTGGCGACCTGCTCCTGGATCGCGGGCACGAACTTGGGATGGTTGTGGCCGAGCGTGTTCACCGCGATGCCCGCCAGTCCGTCGAGGTATTCCTTGCCGTTCACATCCCACAGTCGCACGCCTTGGCCTCGCTCCAGAGCGATCGGTACGCGGCCATAGGTGTTCATCACGTGGGGCGAGGCAGCCTCGACAAAAGCGGTCATGCGGAAATCTCCTGACATTGCGGGGAAACACAACGCTGGCATGGTTGCAGTGTGGCAACGGCCAACAAAACGAGATGCAATTCTAGGGGCTCGCCATGACATGTTCGTTGAGTATTCCGCATCACTGTCATGCGAACGGGGCGATCCGCGCGCAGGGGCGGGTGCCTCCAATGCGCACGGAAATGCATCAATCGCATAACATCATGCGCTGAATTTATCGAAAAAGCGGGTTGCGGGGCCATTCGGTCTTGTCTCTTATATAAGAGTTAGAATCGGACCCCGTGGCGCACGATGCCATGACTCACTATTCACGACGCCTCACAGATGGTTTCTCCCGACGCAAAAGAAGTATTCATACAAGGTATCACCCAGGAAGGGCGAACCTTCCGCCCCAGTGACTGGGCGGAGCGACTGGCGGGGGTCATGAGTCAATTCCGGCCCGGTGGCGCAAGCCCCGGCAGCCATCTGAGCTACTCGCCCTGGTGCATTCCCACCAGCATGAACGGCGTGAAATGCGTGGTGGTCAACCGCGAACTGCAGAAGTACGAGCCGATGGCGTGGGACTTCGTTCTCAATTTCGCCAAAGACAACAATCTGCAGATAGCCGAAGCCTGCCTGCTTCCAGATCCCAAGGCCTGAATCCCAGGCCTTTTTCTTTGGAGAGGCGCGCATCGGATGCACATGGCAATTTCGATTGTCTGCAGTGCATGAATGGCTCACCCCTATGGGGTATCCGGGTAACGTGGCGCCGGATCCGCGGGCGGCGGTGGCTGCAATAGACTGGGACGAACGCCACTGGGGAGCTCCGCCGCGAAGGCATGTGTCGACGACCCCGGTGGCGTGAATTCACCACTTTCTTCAAGACATGACCAGCAACGCAATCTCTCTCTTCACCAAGCGCCGCACGCAATACGCCCTCGGCAAGAACCTCCCCATCTCCGTCGAACAGGCCGAAGCCCTGATCCGCGAGGCCGTGCGTCAGGCGCCTTCGTCCTTCAATTCGCAAAGCTCGCGCGTCGTGATCCTGTTTGGCGTGGCACACGAAAAGCTCTGGAACATCACCCGCGAAACCCTGCGCCCCATGGTGCCGGCCGACGCCTTCGTCAAGACCGACGCCAAGATGGACAGCTTTGCCGCTGGCGCAGGCACGGTGCTGTTCTTCGAAGACCAGGCCGTGGTGCAGAAACTGCAGCAGGACTTCGCGCTCTACGCCGACAAGTTCCCGATGTTCTCGGAGCACTCCGCCGGCATGGCCCAGTTCGCCGTCTGGACCGCGCTGGCCGAGGCTGGCATCGGCGCCAGCCTGCAGCACTACTCGCCGGTGATCGACGCCGAGGTGACCCGCACGTGGGAGCTGCCCGCTTCGTGGGCCCTGCGCGCGCAGATGCCTTTCGGCTCGAACGAAGCGCCATTCGGCGAAAAGGCATTCATCGCCGACGAGACACGTTTCCGCGTTTATCGCTGAGCCTGAGGTTCCTCTTTGCTGCCCGCTCCGGTTATGAAGTGAAAACCGCGCGGGCACAAAAAAACCGCCTTGCGGCGGTTTTTTCGTTTGCTGACAGCGCACCCGTTACAAACGGCGGGTCATTTCCAATTGGACAATCACCCGGGCTGTTTGCCTGAAGAGAGTCAGGCGGCTGCTGTTGCCAGGGCCTTGACCTTGGCGGACAGACGGCTCTTGTCGCGAGCTGCCTTGTTCTTGTGGAAGATGCCCTTGTCGGCGATCGTGTCCAGCACGGATTGAGCCTTGGCGAACAGTTCGGTTGCCTTGGTCTTGTCGCCAGCCAGAACAGCCTTTTCGACGTTCTTGACAGCGGTACGGTACTTCGAACGCAGCGAAGTGTTGGCTGCGTTCAGCTTGACGTTCTGGCGTGCGCGCTTGCGGCCGGACGCCAGACGGGGGTTCTTTTTCTTAGGCTTAGATGCCATGATGTAGTTTCCTTGTGTTCGAGGATGATGTCAGCAAAGCCGAGCATTATAGCCTGGAAATTCTTTGTTTGATGGGGTGATCGTTTGGAGGTGCCAATACAGCCCCTCATGCGTCGTTGCGAAGCCTTGCCGTACGAGAGTACTGTCTGCGGCTTCGCGTCTAGCTTGAGAGCGTGCTGACGATCTCCACACGGTCTTGCAGGCGCGGCCTCGGGCGGTCTGCCGCGTTGCAAATCCTCGCAATAGCACAAGCTATTGCTGCGGTTTGCGCCTTGCAGCCCATCCCGATCCGCATCCTGCAAGCCTCGCGTCGAGATCGTCAACACGCTCTGAGGGGCTGTCTTGGCATTGGGGTCAACAGACCGGCGGCCCGCTGGGCTTCGCAGGCTCGCTCCAGCTGACGCAGAGGGCTCGCTAGTGCGAGCCCGGCACGAGCGCAGCGATGTGCCGAAAACACCTCTTCCCAACTGATTTCCGGCGGTTGTTCGAGCGCAGCGCGCAGCGCGAAGTCGAGTTCTGCCGGAGGTATTGAAGCGCGTTTTTGGTGACTTTTTGCGCGCGAGCAAAAAGTTACTCCGCCGCCGGGCGGAACTCCCGGCCTCTGCCCTCAATAAAGCAACGCGCCCAGCGGTAATCCCGAAGCGCGAAAAATATTTTCGCCGGACCCCTCCGGCCAACGCATACACTGCCCTCCGTGTCACTGTTCAAAGCCGCCTCCACCGTCTCCTTGCTGACCCTCGCCTCCCGAGTCCTCGGGCTGGTCCGCGATCTGCTCATGGCCTCCATGTTCGGGGCCAACGTCATGACCGACGCGTTCAACGTGGCGTTCCGCATTCCCAATCTGTTCCGGCGACTGTTCGCCGAGGGCGCGTTCAGTCAGGCCTTCGTGCCGGTGCTCGCCACGCACAAGGCGCAGCACGGGGACGAGTCGACGCACACGCTGATCACCCATGTGGCGACGGTGCTGTTCTGGACACTGCTGGTCACCTGCATTCTGGGCGTGGTCGGCGCGCCGGTGCTGGTCTGGCTGCTCGCCAGCGGGCTGCGCACCTCGCCGGGCGGCATGGATGCGGCGGTGGTGATGACGCGCTGGATGTTCCCCTACATTGGCTTCATGTCGCTGGTGGCGCTGTCGGCAGGGGTGCTGAACACCTGGCGCCGGTTCGCCGTGTCGGCGCTCACGCCGGTGCTGCTCAACGTGAGCATGATCGCTGCGGCCGTGATCGGCGCGCCGCTGTTCAAGCGCCATGGCATCGAGCCGATCTACGCGATGGTGGCGGGCGTGATGATCGGCGGCATTCTGCAGCTCGCAGTGCAGATTCCGGCGCTCTCGCGACTGGGGCTGATGCCGCGCATCGGCATGGGATTCAAGAGCATCCGTGAGGCGTTCGCCGATGCGGGCGTGCACCGCATTCTCAAGCTCATGGGGCCGGCGCTGCTGGGCGTGGGCGTGGCGCAGATTTCGCTGATGATCAACACCCAGATCGCCTCCTATCTGGAGCAGGGCAGCGTGACCTGGCTCTTCTACGCCGACCGTCTGATGGAGTTCCCGACCGCGCTGCTGGGCGTGGCGCTGGGCGTGGTGCTCACCTCGCAGCTTGCCATCGCCAAGGCGAGCGGCGATGCCGAGCGCTATTCGGGCATGCTCGACTGGGGGCTGCGCATCGTGGTGCTGCTGAGCGTGCCCTGCGCGATGGGTCTGCTGCTCTTCGCCAAGCCGCTGGTGGCGACGCTGTTCCACTACGGCGCGCTGACGGACCGCGACGTGCAGCAGGTCACCCTCGCGCTGCAGGGCTATGGCGTCGGCCTGCTGGGGCTGGTCGCGGTGAAGGTGCTTGCGCCGGGCTACTACGCCTCGCAGGACATCCGCACGCCGGTGAAGATCGCCATCGCCGTGCTGGTGATCACGCAACTGCTCAATCTGCTGTTCGTGCCCCGCTTCGCGCATGCGGGGCTGGCGCTGTCGATCGGTCTGGGAGCGCTGGTCAACGCGCTCTGGCTGCTCGTGGGGCTGCTGCGTCGCGGCAGCTTCCAGCCGCGTCCGGGCTGGCGCAAGTTCCTGTTGCAGGTCTTCGCAGCCAGCGCGCTGCTGGCGGCTTTTCTATGGTGGGGCAGTCAGCATTTCGACTGGATCGCGCTGCGCGCTCACGCAATGTGGCGTGTTGGCCTACTGGCGGCGCTGTTGATTGGTTCTATCGTGGTGTACTTCGGCGCGCTCTGGGCTGTCAGAATGAATCTGCGGCAGATTTTGCGCAGATAATCTTCTCGACAGTGTGGAGGTCCCGCTTTTGATGAAGAGGCCGGAGTTTTCGTATCGGATGGAACCGGACACGGTGTTTTCGACACCAACACCCATGTCCAGTAGCTGAGGGAAGACCTATGTCACTGCAATTCAATGTTCCCACTCCGCTGGAATACTTTGCAAGCCTCGTGCGGGAAGGCGGCAATCAGCAGGAAACCATTCCGCTGCTCGAGGCGGCGGCCTGCATCGCGCAGGATGCCTATCCGCTGCTCGACGTGCAGCAGGTGCTCGACGAGGTGGATCAGCTTCAGGTGCGTCTCGCGCGCACCATCGAGCCGTCCGCCGAACCCATGCGCAGGCTCACCGCGCTCAACCAGTTCTTCTTCAGCGATCTGGGGTTCAGCGGCAATCTCAACAACTACTACGACACGGACAACAGCTACCTGAACGTGGTGCTGCGCTCGCGGCGCGGCATTCCGATCTCGCTGGCCGTGCTGTGGCTTGAGTTGGCGCAAAGCGTCAACCTGCGAGCCCACGGCATCTCGTTCCCCGGACATTTCCTCGTCAAGGTGCAACTGCCCGAGGGGCAGGTGGTGATCGATCCGACCAGCGGCCGCTCCCTCTCGCGCGAGGATCTGAGCGAGCGGCTCGAGACCTTCGTGGTGGACAGCCGCAACGCCTCCGATGGCAGTCTGCGCGATCTGGCCGAGTACCTGCGCTCGGCCTCGCCACGCCAGATTCTGGTGCGCATGCTGCGCAATCTGAAGGAAATCCACCGCGCCGAGGGGGACTGGCAGCGCCTGATCGACGTGCAAAGCCGCCTGATCGCGCTCTTGCCCGAGGCGTGGAGCGAATGGCGCGACCGGGGCTTTGCGCACGTGGAGCGTGGCCACATGGTGGATGCCATCAGCGATCTGGAGACCTATCTGGCGCACGAGGGCGAATCGGTGGATGCCGAGGCGATCCAGGAGCTGCTGCTGCGTCTGCGCGAATCTCAGAGCTGAGCTGAGCTGAGCGGAGTGGAGTGGAGTGGAGTGGAGTGGAGTGGAGCATTCCCGTTTTCATCGGGGTGCGGAGCAAGTCTGCGGCGTGACGACGCATGATCCGTCACGGGTTCGTCATTGATCTGTCATGGGGTTGTCACGCGGGCGGGTCATCATCGTTGCGTGTTTGTAGGTCATCTCCTATGTTTCAAAATTCCGCACTAGACCCTCAGCATTTCATGCAGCGCATGGCTGACGACCTCATGGACAGCTATGACGAAGAGCTCGAGCAGGAAATCGACGACCGCTACGTGGACGAGAACGGCGAGCGTCTGCTCGTCGACAGCTCCTCGCGCCGCGACTATTTCAAGAACCTGTTCCATCTGCAGGGCGAGCTCGTCAAGCTGCAGGACTGGGTGCAGCAGTCGCGCGAGAAGATCGTCATCCTCTTCGAAGGCCGCGACGCTGCGGGCAAGGGCGGCGTGATCAAGCGCATCACCCAACGTCTGAATCCGCGCGTGGCCCGCGTGGCCGCGCTGCCCGCGCCCAACGACCGTGAGCGCACGCAGTGGTACTTTCAGCGCTATGTGTCGCACCTGCCCGCAGCCGGAGAGATGGTGCTGTTCGACCGCAGCTGGTACAACCGCGCTGGCGTCGAGCATGTCATGGGCTTCTGCACCGAAGACGAGTACGAGGAGTTCTTCCGAAGCGTGCCCGAATTCGAGAAGATGCTCGTGCGCTCGGGCATCCGCGTCATCAAGTACTGGTTCTCGATCACCGACGAGGAGCAGCATCTGCGCTTTCTCGGCCGCATCCACGATCCGCTCAAGCAGTGGAAGCTCAGCCCCATGGACCTGCAAAGCCGCGTGCGCTGGGAGGAATACACCAAGGCCAAGGAGGTGATGCTGGAGCGCACCCACATTCCCGAGGCGCCATGGTGGGTGGTGCCAGCGGACGACAAGAAAAAGGCGCGCCTGAACTGCATCTCGCACCTGCTCAGCCAGATGCCCTACCAGGATGTGCCGCACCCCGAGGTCGTGCTGCCCGCGCGCGTGCGCAATCCGGACTATTTCCGCCAACCGGTGCCGGAGAACCTGATCGTTCCGCAGATTTTCTGATCGCGGATTCACGCTGCAGCCAGCATGCATGCTGCATGCGGTTTTCACCAGCCTCGCGAGGAGTTTTCGCGGGGCTTTTTGCTTTTGGAGCGCGCGGATCAGGTGCTCGATGGATACGCGTGGCCTGTCAAATTTCGCAAATCGCGCTAATTATTTCTGTGATTTAATAGTTTCTACCCATAATCAGGGGCTTCAGCAACTCGCGCGTCCCTGACATGTCTCCGGCATGGGGGCTGCGGCGTCGATGCGCGGTCTCATGAAAATCCGGAAAGCGAGCAAGGTATGGCGGGTTGGAAAAAGCCACTGGCGGGTCTGTGCGGTTGGGGACTGGGGCTCGGGCTCGTGCTGTCGATGCCGGCCCATGCGGCGGACGTCTTCGTGCTCAAGACCGACTCCGGTGGCATCAAGTCGAATCTGCACGTCATCCCTCTCAGCAATGCCTCGCCGCCCGCTTTGAGATCCGGCAGCCAGGTCAGCATCAACACCATCACCTTCCGGAAGAATCTTGCGGACGTCACGCCGATGGCTGCGGTCTATGTCGACGGTCTCGCGCTGACGGGCAAGGGAGTCAACAAGGGCAAGCTGTTTGCGTTCGTCCATCCCAACATGACGGGGACGGGCAATGGAAGCTCCACGGGAGGCAATGCGAGCAAGGTGGGCGCGATTCTGGTCACGCTCACGCCGAGCGAAGCGGCGTCCGGCAAACTCGAGGCCAAGCGTGTGGGTGAGGGCGTGATGCGTGCCGATGCGTTGATGACCGGTGCCGGCTTTGATATGTCAGGCAATCTTTGGGCGCTGAATCACTTCAAGGGCACGCTTGAGCAGATCGCTTTGGAGGACAGCGGCGCGGTGAAGGCCGGGACGGCGCTGAAGTCATTACCGGTGGTGATTGACCCAGCCTCGACGACTCCGGTCTATCCCAATACCAGTTACCCTGAAGGCAGCTCTTTGGGGGACATCGCCTTCGACCTGGATGGCAAGGCCTACCTGTCCGGGTACACGGGTGCTACAGGAGCTGACAGGGTTCGCGAATTGGAGATCGGTTCCGACAGGGCGGTGCTGAAGGCGAGCACTTCCGCGCTGACCAATCAGCAATACGGCGGGCTTGGGTTCTACAGAGACAACGAAGGCTTGATCGTCAATGCATCTGGGGGCGACAAACTGGTGCATTTCAGCAACTACAAGCCGGGCTGGGTCGGTGCGGATCTGCATACGGTGATAGCGAATCTGACCACGTCAGTGAGCCCCAATTCCGGAGCGACGGATCTCGCTTCCCTTCCCAATCGTGCATTGGCAGTGAACGATGGTCCATTCACGGTCATCCCGGGCTCGAGTCCCCTCCCGATCGACGTGCTGGTCAATGACAGCAACGTGCAAGAAGAAGACATGCTGGTGAAGGCGATTCCCACCGCACCGACGAAGGGCACGGCCAGCATTGCAACCGATGGCAAGAGCATCACCTATGTGGCCCATGTCAACGCGACGGGGACGGACAGTTTCACGTACCAGATGTGCTCCGTCGTGACGGAGGTCTGCGCGACGGCCACCGTGAGTATCGTTTTCCCACCACCGCCGGATGTCTCGCTGTTGTGCAGCCCGCTGACGTTGACCGACAGCACGGGACAGTTCGCGACCTGTACCGTGACATCGAGCGCGCCCGCACCCGCCGCGGGCTTGCCGCTCGATCTGACGCTGCCAGCGGCGCTGACCACCTCCCGCTATGACGCAAGCGGCTGCACGGCGTTGCAGCTCATTCCCGCCGGGGAGCGCAGTGCGAGTTGCCAGGTCAACGCGACGCCCAACACGGATCCGTGGGATGGCAATGTCAGCATGGCCGCGATCACACTGAATGCGCCGGCGGCGACGGCCTTTCAATATGTGGTCGCGGGCCCCGCGTCCAGCGGCCCCATTGAGGTGAACAACGACGACGCGCCGCCTGCATTGACTCTGGCGTGCTTGCCAACGGTACTTTTTGACAGGTCAGCTCAGCAAGCCATCTGCACGGTGACCTCGCCGATCGCCGCTCCGGCATCGGGGCTGAGCGTCAATGTCGCCGCCAGTTCAGATCCGCGCTATGCGACCACATGCAATGGCACGTTGCTCATCGCACCCGGCGCTTTCACACAGACCTGCGAACTCACGGCGGCAGCCAACAACGATCCGTGGGACGGCTCCGTCAACGCGCAGGTGAGCGTGCTGCCGCCTTCTGCGGGCGCTCCAGCCTATGCGGTCGGTTCCGGGCCGGCGTCCGTGGCCATTCAGAACGATGACTCCGCCAATGTCAGCGTGGCGTGCACGCCAGCGACGATCAACGACTCGACGGACCAGCAGTCGATCTGCACGATCACGTCATCATCGCCCGCACCGGCAGGCGATTTGAAGGTCAGCCTGGCGATTGCCGATCTGCTGATTCCTGCGAAAACAGCGGCGGTGAAGTCTCAGTCGTCCGGGAAAGTGACCGTGAGCAAGGCGGGAGCTGCGGATCGCTATGACGCTTCGGCCTGCGCCCAGCCGCAGGTGATTGCGGAAGGCGCAACCTCGACAAGCTGCGTGCTCATGGCCGTTGCGAACGATGTGGCTGGGGACGGCTCGGTGGAGATCACGCTGACGGTGCAGGCTCCTGCTGCGGGTGATGCGGCCTTCACTGCGGACGCGACGCCCGCCAAGGTGACGGTGCTCGATGATGACAAGGCCGCGCCGCCCGTTGGCGATGCGCAGCCCGTGCCGACCTTGGGTGAGTTCGCTCTTGGGGCGCTGGCGCTGCTGATGCTGGCGTGCGGCATGCGCTCGGCGCGGCGTGTCCGAACGCAGGAATCACGCGTCGATCGGTGATGCGGGTGTCCCGCGATGCAAAAAAGGGCCGCTGGTTTGAACAGCGGCCCTTTTTTCATGGGAGCGACGAAGACTGGAGGATCAACCCGCCTTCACGCACAGCACCGGGCAGTCCACGTTCATCAGGATTTCCTGGGCCATGCTGCCCAGCAGCAGCTTGCCGACGGCGGTGCGCTTGCGCAGACCGATGACCAGCACGGAGACGTTCAGCTCCGTCACCAGCGATTCGATTTCGTCGATGGCGCTCTTGCCGCGCACGAACTGCTTGAACTCGGCCTTGATGCCCAGCGAGGCGAGGCGCTCTTCCACGCGCTCAGCCTCGTAGCCGCTGATCAGCGCGGGGTCTTCCTGATGGCCACCGGGGCCGGCGTTCACGACCACGAGCGGCTCGTTGCGGCGGGTGGCGATTTCAATGCCCTTGTCGAGGGCGGCGCGGCCTTCGGGGCGCGCGACATAGGCAACCAGAATGGTCATGCAGAGTCTCCAATCTCACTACGTTTCGAAAAAATGCAGCTGTCTCGATGATGGATTGCGTGGAGACTTCGGCTTCTTCAAGGCGAGTTGCTCGAAGTCCACGTCCGGCATCCAGCATAGCCGAAGCTTGCACCAAAGTGGGGGATGGAGGTCTCGTTTTGGGGATGGCGCATCACCGGATTGACGTTTGTCAATCGATGATGCGCGAGAGATTGATGCCGTCGCTGGTACTCATTTGACAAGTGTGCGAGCACATACTTTTCGAAATCTAGACCAGGTGCGACGCTTCCAGCTCTTTCTTCAGATAGGCATAGAAGAGCGGTGCGGCGACGAGGCCCGAGGGGCCGAAGATGGCCTCGGCCACGAACATCACCGCCAGCAGTTCCCAGACGCCCATGTGGGTGCGCGTGCCGACGACCTTGGCGTTGATGACGTATTCGGCCTTGTGGATGAGGATGAGGAACAGCAGGCAGGCGGCGGCTGCAGCCGGGGAGACCGACAGGCCGACCAGCGTGATCACCGCGTTGCACAGCAGATTGCCGACGATGGGAATCAGGCCGGCGAAGAAGGTCAGCGTGATGAGCGCAGGGGTGTAGGGCAGCTTGAGGCCCCAGACCGGCAGGATGGCGAGCAGGAACAGCGCCGTGAGCACGGTGTTGAACGAGGCGATCCAGAACTGCGCCGCGACGATCTGGCGGAAGGCTTCGCCGAACAGGGTGATGCGCTTGATCAGTTGCACGGCCAGCGGGCCACGGTGGTTGCTGATGTGGCGCACGGCGGCCAGCGTGCCGATGATCAGACCCACATACGCATAGAGCAGGCCGGTGAGCCACGCGCGGCCGGCCATGGCGAGCGCTCCAGCCTTGGCTCCGAGGTAGGCGGCCATGACCTTCTGAAGTTCTTCCGCGCCGGCGGGCAGCATCGCGCCGAGGTCGGCGGGCAGCTTCTGGCGCAGCTCCAGCACCGTGTCAGCCAGAAAATCCAGCAGTTCCTTGTATTGCTGCGGGGCGTCGACGATGTAGGTGCGCGAGTGCGAAAGCGCCAGCGCCACCAGCACCATGGGCGCAAGGATCACCAGCGTGGCCGCGAGGCCGGGCCCGAATCCGACCTTGCCGGGCTTGCGCGGAAAGCGCCTGCGCAGCCAGGTGAATTTGACCGCCAGCCAGCGTGTGGCGAGAAAGCCCAGGCAGACGCTGAGCAGGCCAGGCAGCAGGCTGTAGTGCAGAACCAGAAAGAGCATGGCGGCCATCAGCAGATAGCTCGCCACCTTCACACCGCGAAAGGGCTTGGGCCCGTTCCCGTGGTGGTGCGGGTGCTCCGGTGGGTGCTGTTGTTCTGGCTGAACGGGCGCAGGCGACGCGGTTTCCATGGATCTCCGCGCTTGATGGTTTAAGCGACGACGACTGCTGCGCCTTCACCGCGCTCGGCGATGACGCCGATGCGGTGCACGCTTTCGCCCAGCGAGGCGAGGGTGGCGGCTGTGGCGTCCGCCGCTTCGGCGGGCACCACGACGACCATGCCGATGCCGTTGTTGAACGTGCGGTTCATCTCGATGTCGTCAATGCCGGCGGTCTTCTGCAGCCAGGCGAAGAGTTCGGTTTGGGGCCAGCTGCCGGCCTTGAGGTGCGCGGCCGTGCCTTCGGGCAGCACGCGCGGAATGTTTTCGAGCAGACCGCCGCCGGTGATGTGGGCGAGGGCCTTGATCGGGTGCTGCTCCAGCGCGGCCAGCACGTTCTTCACGTACAGGCGCGTGGGCTCCATGACGGTTTGCTTGAACGGCTTGCCGTCCAGCGTCTCGGGGATGGTGCCATTGGCTTCCGCGCGGTCGATGCACTTGCGCACCAGCGAGAAACCGTTGGAGTGCACGCCGGACGACGCGAGGCCCAGCACCACGTCGCCGGGCTTGACGCTCTGGCCGGTGAGGATCTTCGACTTTTCGACCGCGCCGACGGCAAAGCCGGCCAGATCGTATTCGCCATCGGGGTACATGCCGGGCATTTCGGCGGTTTCGCCGCCGATCAGCGCGCAGCCGGAGAGCTCGCAGCCCCGGGCGATGCCGCCCACCACGGCGGCGGCCGTGTCCACATGCAGCTTGCCGCAGGCGAAGTAGTCAAGGAAGAACAGCGGCTCGGCGCCTTGCACCAGCACGTCGTTCACGCTCATCGCGACCAGATCGATGCCGACCGTGTCGTGCATGTTCCACTCGAACGCCAGCTTGAGCTTGGTGCCCACGCCGTCGGTGCCGGAGACCAGCACTGGTTCCTTGTAGCGCTTGGGCACCTCGAACAGTGCGCCGAAGCCGCCGATACCGGCCATCACCCCTTCGCGCATGGTCTTTTTGGCGAGCGGCTTGATGCGTTCGACCAGTGCGTCGCCCGCGTCGATGTCAACGCCTGCGTCTTTGTAGGAAATGGGGGTGGAAGGTGTGGAGGAACTCATGGAAGGCAATTCA
Source organism: Diaphorobacter caeni (assembly GCF_015354245.1). Classification (GTDB taxonomy): domain Bacteria; phylum Pseudomonadota; class Gammaproteobacteria; order Burkholderiales; family Burkholderiaceae_C; genus Diaphorobacter_A; species Diaphorobacter_A caeni. The sequence goes on along the minus strand of NZ_JADKYZ010000014.1, from coordinate 47,561 downwards.
GGGTGCGGAAAGCCCGCGAGGCAGGCAGAACTTTGGCGATTTTAAGGGCTAGCCTCGAATTGCCGGGAATACCGCGCAAGATCGCACTGGCATAGTCCGGCAATACCGATGTTTTTTTGTTGCGGTGATGCCTTTGGCTTCGACTGGCTGTTCGTTGGGGGCTGTCTTGCGGGCTGTGATGCGGGCCCTCATGCGCCGTTGATCAAGCGTCGCGTCCGCAGCGTTGGCCCCCTGATGGGGCGGGTGCGTGACGGGAGTTTTTCTCGCGTTTCTCTCGCAATTTCACCTCATGAAAGGACAGTGCCTCTCAAGGCACTAAAATCAACGGGTTCCCGCCTGCTGTTCATGCTGGCCGTGCCGGTTTCGTTGGCGTCGCGATGCATTGCGATGCGGATGGCCGGCTGGTTGGCTCCAGATGCTTGTTCCATGCCATTCTTCATTTCGAAGTCCGTTGTTCCTGTCGCCCCCAATGCCGGCCTTCGGCCGTGCGTCTGCGCGCCCGTGGCGAGCGAGGTGACTGCGTGAAGCAACTGGCGCTGGATATCGGCTGGGCTCCCGGACCCACTCTGGATCGATTTTTCGTCGGCACCAATCAGGAGGCGCTTGCGCATCTGAAGCTGTCGATTGGCTCTGGCCACCACTATGTGCGTTCGCCGGTTCCCACTTATCTCTGGGGTGAATCGGGCTGCGGCAAGACCCATCTGTTGCGTGCAGCCTACGAAGGCCTGCGCGAGCAGGGGCAATCGGTGGGCTGGCTCGACGCGTCGGTCAGCGATCCAGCCGCGTTCAGCGAGCGCTGGGTGGCGGTGATCATGGACGAGGTCCATCTCTACAACAGCAAGCAGCAGGCCGCTGCCTTCAACTGGTTCATCAATGCGCTGAACCCGGCGGTGGGCAATCCGCGCTGGGTACTGGCGGCGGGCGATCTGCCGCCGGCCGATCTGCCGCTGCGCGATGATCTGCGCAGCCGTCTCGGCTGGGGCCATGTGTTCCAGCTGCATTTTCTGGACGAGACCGAGCGACGCAAGGTGCTGCGCCAGGAAGCCGACGCGCGCGGCGTGTTCCTCTCCGACGAGGTGATGGACTACATGCTCAAGCGGTTCTCGCGTGATCTGGGCAGCCTGATGCAACTGCTCGGGCAGCTCGACAGCTATTCGCTGCGCGAGAAGCGCGCCATCACGATTCCCCTGCTGAAGGACATGCTGCAGCACGAATGACCCGGTTGCCGCAGGTGCCACAAGCACCTCGGCACCATCAACATATCAAGAAGAATGAATCTCAAAACTTCGCAGCACAAGCCGCGATTGGCACTGTTCGATCTGGACCATACGCTGCTGCCGCTCGACTCCGACTTCGAGTGGGGCGAGTTCTCCATCCGCATCGGCTGGGCCGACAAGGAAGAGTTCGGCCGCCGCAACCAGGCGTTCTTCGACGACTATCTGGCCGGACGTCTGGACGTGCACGACTACGTGCGCTTCGCCACCGAGGCCGTGCGACTGCGCGGCGAGGCCGATGCGGCGCTCGCCCACGAGCGGTTCATGAATGAGGTGATCCGCCCGGCCATCCAGCCGGCGGCCACCGATCTGTTGCGCGCGCACCACGAAGCGGGCGACGAGATCGTGATGATCACCGCGACCAACGAATTCGTGACCGCGCCCATCGCCAAGGAACTGGGCGTGAAGAACCTGATCGCCGTGCAGTTGGCGCGCGACGAGAATGGCTGGATCACCGGCGAGATCGACGGCATTCCTTCCATGCGCGAGGGCAAGGTGCAGCGCATGGAGGCCTGGCTCAAGGAGCGAAACCTCGGCTGGACCGATGTGGAGTGCACGTTCTACAGTGATTCCATGAACGATGTGCCGCTTCTCGAAAAGGTCGAACATCCGGTGGCGACCAATCCCGACCCACGCCTTCGTGCACTCGCGCAGCAACGCGGCTGGCGCATTCTGGACCTGTTCCCCCAAGAGTCATGATCAAAACCTTCATCGACAAGCTGCTCGGCAAGACCAGTGGCGCCAGCCCGGCCAAGGCCAAGAACCGTTTTGGCAAGCGCGTGGATGTACCGGTGTCGGTGCACGGCATCGATCCTGAACTCGTCGACAAGCGCGCCACCGACGTGGTGCGCACGCTCAAGCAGGCGGGCTTCGAGGCCTACATCGTCGGCGGCGCCGTGCGCGATCTGCTGCTCGGCCTGCGCCCCAAGGACTTTGACGTGGCCACCAATGCCACGCCCGAGCAGGTCAAGGGCCTGTTCCGCCGCGCCTTCATCATCGGCAAGCGCTTTCGCATCGTGCACGTGGTGTATGGACGCGGGCGCGAGCATGAGGTGATCGAGGTCTCGACCTACCGCGCGTTCCTCGACAACTCCGCCGCCGAACAGGTCAGCGGCAACGAGAAGACCAGCAAGGCCCAGCTCGCCGGCATGCAGCATGCGGTGGACGCCAGCGGCCGTGTGCTGCGCGACAACGTCTGGGGTCCGCAGGACGAGGACGCCACGCGCCGCGACTTCACCGTGAACGCGATGTACTACGACCCGGAAACCCAGGTCGTGGTCGACTTCCACAAGGGCATCGAGGACGCCAAGAAGAAGGTGCTGCGCATGATCGGCGATCCGGCCATGCGCTACCGCGAAGACCCGGTGCGCATCATCCGTGCCGTGCGGTTTGCGGCCAAGCTCTCGCAGCTTGGCTTCAAGCTCGATCCCAAGACTGCCAAGCCACTGGTCGAATCCGAGCATCTGCTGCACGACGTGCCGCAGTCGCGCCTGTTCGACGAGATGCTCAAGCTGCTGCAGACCGGCCACGCGCTCGCGTCGGTTGCGCAGCTCAAGGCGCTGGGTCTCGCCAAGGGAATTTATCCGCTGCTCGACATCGTCGTTGAACGCGCCGATCACCCCTTCGTGCAGGCCGCGCTGCTGGATACCGACCGCCGCGTGGGCGAGGGCAAGACGGTGGCGCCGAGCTTCTTGCTCGCCTGCGTGCTGTGGCAGGACGTGAAGACCGGCTGGGAGCAGCGCATGCCGCGCCAGCAGCCGTTCCCCGCGCTGCAGGACGCCATCGACGACGTGTTCGACAAGCGCATCGGCGATGTCTCCGGTCGCGGCAAGCTCGCCGCCGACATGCGCGAGATCTGGGTCATGCAGCCGCGCTTCGACAAGCGCTCGGGCTCCACGCCGTATGGCATGGTCGCGCATCTGCGCTTCCGTGCGGGCTTCGACTTCCTGCGCCTGCGTGCCGACATTGGCGAGGTGGACGAACATCTGGCCGAATGGTGGCAGGAGTTCCAACACGCCGACGACGCCCGCCGCGACGACATGATGGAGCAGGCCCGCGAAGAGCAGCGTGCCAAGCAGCGCAAGGCCCAGCCGGCGGCCAAGCGCGCGCCCAAATCAGGCAATGCAGGCGGTGCACAAGGCGATGGCGCAGGCAGCAAGTCCAAGCCCAAGACCACCGCACCGCAGGAGCCGGAAGGCTCGTTCGAGCATGCGGAAATCGGCGATCCGCCAGCGTCCGCCGCCGCCAAGAAGCGCCGCCGCCGTCGCCGCAAGCCCGGCGGTGCCGCAGGCGAGGGCGCAGCTCCGTCGGGCGATGCGCAGGAATGACCGCTGAAAGGCAGACCGCCTGGATCGGCCTCGGCGCCAATCTGGGCGATGCCCGCGCCGCGCTCGCACAGGCCGTGCAAAGCATCGCCGCGCTGCCCGACACCGAGGTGGTGCGCGTCTCGTCGCTCTACGGCAGCGCGCCCGTGGATGCGACCGGCCCGGACTATCTGAACGCCGTCGCCGAAATCCGCACTGCGCTCTCTCCACTCGCACTGCTTGATGCCCTCCAGCAGATCGAACTCGACGCGGGCCGCGAGCGCCCCTATCGCAACGCACCGCGCACGCTTGACCTCGACATCGTGCGCTTTGCCGATCTGGTGATGAGCACCGACCGCCTTACGCTGCCGCATCCGCGCTGGCAGGAGCGGGCGTTCGTGCTGTGGCCGATGGCGGAGTTGATGGGCGCGCGTGTGATGGAGTCGTTATCTGCGATGCAAATGAGTCGGGTTACAGAGCAGCGAATTGAAAAACTGATGGATGCCAGTGACTGGTGTCCTACGCTGTAGAACGAGCCTTGCGTCGCATCACTTCAGGCTTAGGCTTAGGCTTAGGCTTTGGTCTTTCGTCCGGTATATTGCGCCAAAAAATCGGTAAAAGAATTTGCGACCTTCTTCACGTTGCCAAAGTGCTCGGAGCCGTTTTCCTCGGCTTCGAGTTCATGCAGCCAATAGAGTACAGCGCCAAAATCATCATTCCGAAGACTCAGCAGAAACACATCGCCGTTTGGGCTGCTGCCAATAGGCAAGCTTCTATCCGGAATTCGGTTCCTGTAGATGCCCATGAAGTTCAACACGTTGGCGTAAAACCTCAAATTGAACGACAGCGCGAGAAGATCGTTCACGACATAGATATGACCATCATTGCCGCGACACCGGGATGGATGAGGGCGGCCACCATTTTGGGTCTTTAGAAATTCGGCATAGTCCACTGGTATCTTGCCAACCAGCAGTTCCAGCTTGTCGATATCTTCAGGTGTCGCTGGCCGCAGTTGAAGCAGGCGTTCGAATTCCTTTTTCTGCGACTTGGAATAGCGGATGAAATGGGCCTGAGCAAAACGAAGCTGTTCTTCGGTAGGGCCCAATGGATGAAACACGACTTCAGTGGTCATACGGCATTGAATCAAACAAGCGTGTTGGTTCGGTCTGGATTTTCACGCATTGTCGAGCCCGAAGAAAAGCACCTGAACATGACTGTCGCAGGTGCTTTGTCTGTTTGTCGCCTGAAGCCTGAAACCAGTCAGCCGCTCAATCGACCTTCGCGCCCGAAGCCTTCACCAGTTTCTGGTACTTCGCACGTTCGGTGACCATGAATTGGTCGAACTGCTCAGGCGTGGTGGGAACGGGTTCGGCCATCAGCGTGGCGAACTTGGCCTTGGTTTCGGGTGACCTGAGGGCGTCGGTGAAGGCCTTGTTGAGCTTGTCGATCACGGCCTTGGGGGTGCCTGCGGGGGCGACGAGGCCCCACCAGGTGTCGATGGAGAAGCCCTTGAAGGTCTTGGACAGCGGGGGCACTCCGGGCAGCATCGGCGATTCTTCGAGCGATGTCACGGCCAGAGCCTTGAGCTTGCCGGCCTTGATGTTGGGGGCGGCGGCGGCGAGGTTGTCGATGTTGAAGTCCACCTCTCCGGCCAACAACGCGAGCTGGGCGGGGTTGGCTCCGCGGTACGGGATGTGCAGCGCGTAGATGCCCGCGCGCTGCTTGAACATTTCACCGGCGAGGTGGCCGGCGCTGCCGTTGCCGCCGCTGCCGTAGTTGAGCTTGGCGGGGTGGTTCTTGGCGTACTTGATCAGGTCATCGACCGAGTGGATGCCCAGCTTGTCGGCGTGCGTGGCGTTGATGACCAGCACGTTGGGCACGCGGACCATCTGGGTGATGCCCGCGAAATCCTTGTCCGCGTTGTAAGGCATCTTGCTGAACAGCCAGGGGTTGACGGCGTGGGTCGCGGTGGCGGCGAGACCGATGGTCAGCCCGTCGTGCGCGGCCTTGGCGACGATGTCGGCGCCGATGTTGCCGCCCGCGCCCGCCTTGTTGTCGACGACCACGACTCCCAGCGAGTCACGAACGCGCTCGGCCAGGATGCGCGAGGTGACGTCGAGTGGGCCGCCGGGGGCATAAGGGACGACGAGGCGAATGGGCGCATCCTCAGCGTGAGCGGCCAGCGGAGCTGTCAGGGCCATGAGGGTGGCGGCTGCAGTCGTAAGAAGAAGGTTTCTGCGGTTCATAGGTTGTCTATTGTGCAAAAAAATCTGATGGGAGGCTGGCAAGGCTTGTGACTTCCATACGCAGATTGCTGTCAAGTCCTACAGAACGAAGGATTCCCGTGTGCCTATAAAGAGGGCTGCGCTGCTGGCGCGCGAGATGCACATCGCCAGCGATCCGCCTGACGGAAAGGAGTGACATGCTGGACGCACCCACCTCACTGTCCGAGTCCCGTTACTGGGAATGCATCGCCGCCTGTTCGCGCTGCGCCCTGCTGTGCGACTTCTGTGCCGCGGCGTGCCTGCGCGACGTGCATGCGGAACACATGCTCAACTGCGTGGCGCAGGATGTCGAATGCGCGGAAATATGCCGAGTGGCCGCGGCCGCCATGGCGCGCGACAGCGCACATGTGTCGGCCATCTGCGAGCTGTGCGCGCGCATCTGCGAGGCCTGCGCGACCGAGTGCGAGAAGCACGAGTCAGATCATTGCCAGGACTGCGCGGAGAGCTGCCGCCACTGCGCCGAACTCTGCCGCGAACTCATCTCTTGAACAGGGGGCTCGCCTAGGGGGCTGAGCGCCCGTTTTATGGGCGGCCGATCGCGTGAAGCACCTTGGAGATGATGTCGTTCAAGCGTGCTTGTCGGCTTCCGACGTGAAGGCGTCGGCGAAGAATTCCTCTTCGGGCAGGCCGCGTTCGGCGGAGTATTGGCTGCGGGCCGAATCGACCACGATGGGGGCGCCGCAGGCATAGACCTGGTGACCCGAGAGGTCGGCGAAGTCTTCCATGACGGCCCTGTGCACGAAGCCGGTGCGGCCCGTCCATTGGTCTTCGGGCTCGGCGTTGGAGACCACCGGCACGTAGCTCAGCTGGGGCATCTCGGCCATGCGCTCGCGCACCCAGGCGTCCATGTAGAGGTCCGCCGGGCGACGTCCGCCCCAGTACAGCGTGATGGCACGCTTCGTGCCCTTGTGCTGCATGTGCTCGATCAGCGCCTTCACGGGCGCGAAGCCGGTGCCGGAGGCGAGCAGGATGATGGGCTTGTCGGAGTCTTCGCGCAGGAAGAAGCTGCCGAACGGGCCTTCGACGCGCAGGATTTCCTTTTCTTTCATCGCGCTGAAGACGTGGTCGGTGAACTTGCCGCCCGGCATGTGGCGGATGTGCAGTTCCACGCCCGGAGCGGTTTCCTGGAAGTGGGGCGCGGTGGCCATGGAGTAGGCCCGGCGAGCACCGTCGCGCAGGATGAACTCGATGTACTGGCCCGCGTGGTACCTGAACTGGTCGGCGGCGGGCAGTTGCAGGCGCACCTGCATCACGTCGTGCGACAGGCGGTTCAGCGCGGCCACGCGCACCGGCAGCTTCTTCACCGGGAAGGAGCTTTCGTCGGTGACCTGGCGCGATTCGAGCACCACGTCGGTCAGCGCGCGGGCGCTGCAGGTGAGGACGAAACCGGCTTCTTCCTCGGCTTGCGAGAGCGCCTTCTCGGCGTGCTCCTTGTGCACCACCGAGCCGCTGAGCTTCTTGCACTTGCACGAGCCGCACGAGCCATCCTTGCAGCTGTAGGGCAGGCCCACGCCGCCGCGGATGGCGGCGGTGAGGATGGTTTCGTCGCCCTGTGCGGAGAAGGTGCGCCCACTGGGCTGAACGTTGATCTGGAAGGTGGCGGCTGTGGTCTGCTCGCTCGTCATGTTGCGGGTATCCTTGGAGTTCTTTTGTCTGCTTTTCACGGGGCTGGCGCGCGCATCGCGGGGATGGTGCGGGCTGGCTCCCAAAGGTATCGATTTTGCCCTCAAACCAAAGTCCCTTAGGAGCGCTCCCGGCACGCTTTCGCCGGATGCGGGTGTTGGTCATCGGCTGCGGCGACGTGGGAATGCGCGCTGCGCGGCAATTGAAATCGTCGCGGGTTTCACTGTCTGCCCTGACGACCTCGGCGGAGCGCTCTCCCGCCTTGCGCGCGGCCGGCGTGAGGCCGCTTCTGGGCAATCTGGACGACAAGGCCACGCTGTCACGGCTGGCGGGCGTCTTTCAGCGCGTGCTGTATCTCGCGCCGCCGCCCGGAGAGGGTGAAACCGGGCCGCAGTGGTGGCGTGACGTGCGCAGCGAGAATCTGGGCCGCGCGCTGCGCCTGCGGGCCTTGCCCGATGCGCTGGTCTATGCGTCGACGACGGGCGTGTACGGCGACTGCGAGGGCGTCTGGGTGAACGAGACTCGCACGGTGGCGCCGGCCACTCCGCGCGCGCACCGACGGGTGAACGCCGAGCGGGCCATGCGCCACTTGGGCCGCTCCGGCGTGCGGGTGAGCATTCTGCGCGTGCCCGGCATCTACGGGCTGGACCGGCCAAGCGGCACGCCCGTGGCGCGGCTGCAGCGCGGCACGCCGGTGCTCAAGGAGCGGGACGACGTCTACACCAACCACATTCAGGCGGACGATCTGGCGGCGGCCTGTCTTGCGGCCCTGTGGCGCGGCAAGGCGCAGCGGGTCTACAACGTGCGGGACGAGACCGACATGAAGATGGGCGACTATTTCGACATGGCTGCCGATCTGTTCGGCCTGCCCCGCCCGCCGCGCGTGGCGCGGGATGCCGCGCGCGACCAGTTGCCGGTCACGCTGCTGAGCTTCATGAGCGAGTCGCGGCGCCTGGAAGCCCGGCGCATGCACGACGAGCTGCGCGTGCGCCTGCGCTATCCCACCGTCGTGCAGGGGCTGCGCGGAGATCCCGCTCGGCGCTGATCGGCAGATGAGGGGATGTCAGCGGGGGTAGACGTTGCCCTTGGCGTCCGTGCAGCGAAAGACGTTGCAGTTGGTGAACACCGGCGGCTTGGGCTCGGGCTGAGGGCGCACGGGCGGGCGCACCACATGCGGCGGACGCACCACGTAGGGATAGGTCTGGTAGTAGCCGTTGCCGGGGGCCGGGGCGTATTGCGCATCGCGCTGGGTGCGCACCCATTCGTCGGGCGTGAGGCAGGCGCGCTCGGCGTTGCGCTGGGCTTCGGAGAGTCGGGCGGACTCATCGTACATGCCCTGACCCATGCTGGCCTGCACTTCTTCAAGATTGCGGCGGGCCTGCGCGCAGGCCTGTGAATTGGCCGGGTTGTTCGACGCTGCGGACTGCGAGCGGTCGCGGCTTTCCTGTTCGCTGCGCTGCAGTTCGGCGTTGTTCTGGCGCCGCTTGGCGTCCTGCTGCTGGCGCTCCTGCACGCGCTCGCGGGCTTGCGCCGCCTGCTCGCGTTCGGCGCGGATCTCGTCGGGCGACTTGCGGGCTTCGATTTCCTGGGCACTGTTGCCGCTCGCGCATTTGCCGTCGGTGTAGCTGACCTTGCCGGTGACCGGGTCGGTGCAGCGGATGACCTGCGCCTGCACCGCCATCGCGCACAGCAGCGGCAACGCGCAGATCCACAGCCGGCCAGGCAGGCGGCCTGATGTGGATCGGTGCGTGCGGCGATCAATGCTCATGTGGATTCCACGGCGGTTGGAGATGGGGCAGGGCGCGCGGGCCTCGCCACCATTCTCGTCACAATCAGTTGCCTTGGCTATTGCCTGTGCCCCAAGGGTTCTTGTTTTTCTGCTGCGCGGCTTCGCGTTGCTGGCGCTGGCGCTCGAAGATTTCGGCGCGCTCGCGGTTCACGCGTGGGTCAGGGCTGTTGAGCTGGCGGTTTTCCTGCTGGCGAAGAATGCGCTCGCTGCGGTTGAAGTCGCGCTGGCCTTCGGGATTGTTGTTGGGCGTGTATCCGCCTGCGCCGCCGGGGTAGGGGCGATTGTTGTTGTTATTGTTGTTGCTCCAGTTGCGGTTGCGTTCGGCTTCGCGACGATCGTTTTCGCGGCGGCGCTCCGCTTCGCGCAGATCCTGATCGCGGCGGCGATCGGCCTCGCGGCGATCGTTGTCACGGCGACGGTCGGCCTCGCGGCGGTCATTGTCGCGGCGGCGTTCCCATTCGCGGCGGCGGTCGGAGTCGCGCGAGCGCCAGTCGTCCTGGCTGCGGATGTAGATCGCGCCGCTGATGCCGGGATTGTTGGGGTAGTAGCCGCCGTCGTAGTAATAGCCGGGGCCCTGCCAGACCGGATAGCTGGAGTAGGTCGTGGTGGCGTAGCCACCCCCGTAGCCGCCCTGGTAGCCGCCTTGATAGTAGGGATCATCCATGGCGACGCAGCCCGCCAGCGCGGCGGTCAGGGTGCCAACGGTGAAGAGCTTGGTGAGAGTGGTGCTGAACATTGTCTGTTCCCCTTGTTTCAATGCTGTCTCGGTGGGCCGGGCCACAGCGTATGAGTGGTGGCGCCGGTGTTCGACAACGGTGCCGCGATGCGTGTAAGACGTTTGTACTTCCATTTTCGTTGACCCCTGCGGAATTCTTTGTCAGGTTTTGCCATTTCTTCATAGTTGAATCAGAACGTAGCTTCCGGCAGTCCTTCAACGATTGTGAAAAACACCGGGTACGTCATTCAGATACTGGCTCAGGTGCGCGAGCGCGAGGCGCACCTTGGCGGGCTGCATGTTGCGCTGCGCGGTGACGGCCCAGATCGGCAGTCCGCCCGCGCGGCCGAAGTCCCAGTGCCTGCAGAGCCGCACCAGCCGACCGGCGGAGAGGGCATCCTGCACGTCCATGCTGCCCAGCAGCGCGATGCCGAGCCCCGCCTCGCACATCTGCAGCAGGGCGAGCTGGTTGTTGCTGGCGATGCGCGGCGCCAAGGGCAGCACATGTTCGTCGACAGCGCGGGAGCCGGGCCTTGGTGACGGAATGCGCACCTGCAGCCCCTGGAACTCGATGGAGGCCGGAAGTCCCAGCCAGCTGGCGGTGAGCAAATCCTGCAGCGATGCGGGCTCGCCATGGGCCTCGATCCACTGCGGCGACGCGCAAGGCCACCAGTGCATCGCTCCCAGCGGACGCGCCACCCATTGCGAATCGGGCAGATTGCCGTAGCGGATGGCGAGATCGATGCGCGCAGAGGTCAGATCGATCTGCGCGTCGTCCACCAGAAGCTGCATGCGCAGTTGCGGATAGGCGGCGAGCAGTGGCCCGAGCGCGGGCGCGATGTGGCGCGCGAAGCCCACGGTCGAGGAGATGCGCAGCTCGCCGCTGGGCTTCTGCAGCTCGGCCTGCAGTTCGGCGCGCGCGTTCGATGCCGCGTCGACCATGCGCGCGCATTCGGCATAGAAGCGCTGACCGGCGTCGGTGAGCGTCAACTGGCGCGTCGTGCGGTGCATCAGCGTCACGCCGCCATCGCGCTCGAGCTGGCGCACCTGCTGGCTCACGGCCGACGGCGTCATCCCGAGCGTGCGCGCGGCGGCGCTCATCGAGCCCTGCTGCACCACGGTGGCGAAAATCGCCATGCGTTTGAAGTCGTCCATGGGAGTGATTATGAAGCAGTGCTTCAAAGTGATGGCGAAATCTGCTGACTTATCAGCTGGTTCGGAAGTACCTAAAGTGGAGTCCTGAACCAGACAACGTATTGAACGAAAAGGACACGAACATGAAAGTCGCATTGATTGGAGCCACCGGTTTCGTAGGCGCAGCACTGCTGGACGAGCTGCTGCAACGCGGTCACGAGGTGACGGCGCTTGCGCGTCATCCCGAAAAGCTCGCCGCGCGCGACCGCCTCAAGGTGGTGCGCGCCGATGTGCTCAAGGCCGAAGACGTCGAGGCAGCCCTGAACGGTGTGGGTGGCGTGGACGCGGTGGTCAGCGCCTACAACGCCGGTTGGACGAACCCGAACATCTACAACGATTTCATGACCGGCTCGCGCGCCATTCTTGCAGGCACGAAGGCGGCGGGCGTGGGACGCTATCTGGTCGTCGGCGGTGCCGGCAGCCTCTACATCAACGGCCAGCAACTGGTGGATTCACCCGATTTCCCCGCAGCGATCAAGCCGGGAGCCACCGCGGCGCGCGACATGCTGACGGAGCTGCAGGGCGAAACCACCCTCGACTGGACCCTGCTGAGCCCGCCGATTGCCCTGCATCTGGGCGATCGCGGCGAGCGCACCGGCCAGTACCGCGTCGGCAAGGACGAGCCGCTGATGCAGCCCGACGGCGCGCCCGGCACGATCTCGGCGGCCGATCTGGCCGTGGCGCTGGTGGATGCGCTGGAGCAGGGCACGCACCGGCGCGAGCGCTTCACGGTTGCGTACTGAGTTTCCTTCACCGATTCCGTGGACAGGATCGATCATGTCGGACATACTCAAATGACTGGGTTTCCATCCAGCCATTCAAGAGGGGTACTTCATGATCGATCACACCGGCGTCATGGTCTCGGACTTCGCCAAATCCATTGCGTTCTATGAAAAGGCGCTTGCGCCGCTCGGCTACGCCAAGCTGATGGCGGTGTCCGCCGCAGAGACCGGGCATACCGATACGGCGGGATTTGGCGAGCCGCCCAAGCCTGACTTCTGGATCAGCCGTGGCACGCCCAATCAGCCCATCGTCCATGTCGCGTTCCGGGCGCGCTCCCGTGCGGTGGTCGACGCCTTCTACAAGGCGGCCATCGCGGCCGGTGGGCGAGACAACGGCGCGCCGGGCGTGCGGCCTCACTATCACCCGAGCTATTATGGCGCCTTTGTGCTCGACCCGGACGGCCACAACATCGAAGCCGTCTGCCACGATCCGCAAGGCTGACCGGCGTTGGTGCACAGTTGACTATTCCTGCCAAGTGACGGCCCTGTGACCCCATAGGGTCTCGGGGCCATAGGGGCGGGGCTCTGAGCGCCACATGAAATGCGCGGACAATTTCACTTGTTGCGCCGCAGCATTTTCTGTGCGCGCGTGAGTCTGCCTTTTCTCCATGTCCGCTTTCGATACCACTTCTTCTCCCGACAACTTTTCTTCCGCACCCTCTGCGGTGCAGGACTCGCGCACGCCCGCACAGGCCTGGATGAGCGTCATCGCCCTGGCGCTGGCCGCGTTCGTTTTCAACACCACCGAGTTCGTGCCGGTCGGTCTGCTCAGCGACATCGGCGGCAGCTTCGGCATGCGCACCGAGCAGATCGGGCTGATGCTCACCATCTACGCGTGGGTCGTGGCGCTGGTGTCGCTGCCCGCCATGCTGGCGACCAGCCAGCTTGAGCGTCGGCGTCTGCTGATGGGCGTGTTCGTGCTGTTCATCGTGAGCCATGTGCTGTCGGCGTTTGCATGGAGTTACGTGACGCTGCTGGTCAGCCGCATCGGCATCGCGGTCGCGCATGCGGTGTTCTGGTCGATCACGGCGGCGCTGGCAGTGCGTGTCGCGCCTGCGGGCAAGAAGGCGCAGGCGCTGGGCCTGCTTGCCACGGGCACGACGCTGGCGATGGTGCTCGGCATTCCGCTCGGCCGCATCGTCGGCGAGGCGCTGGGCTGGCGCACGACGTTCGGCGCCATCGGCTTTGTCGCCTTGGTGGTGATGCTCACGCTGTGGCGCCTGTTGCCGTCACTGCCCAGCGAAAACGCGGGCTCGGCCAGCAGCATTCCGATGCTGCTCAAGCGCCCCGCTCTGGTCGCCACCTACGCGCTGCTGATCGTGATGGTGACGGCGCAGTTCACCGTCTACAGCTATATCGAACCGCTGATCCAGCATGTGGCGGGCTTGAGCAACGATGTGACCACCTGGGTGCTGCTGCTGTACGGCGGCATGGGCATCGTGGGCAGCGTGTGCTTCAGCGCCTTCGGCATGCGCTGGCCGCGCGCCTTTTTGCTGCTCGCCATCGCTCTGGTGACGTCCTGCCTGTGGCTGCTGCTGCCAAGCACGCATTCGCAACTGGCGCTCTACGTCGTGTGCTCGGTCTGGGGCGTGGCGATGCTCTGCATGGTGCTGCCGCTGCAGGCCAAGGTGCTGCGCCTGGCGTCCGACGCCACGGACGTCGGCATGTCGCTGTTCTCGGGACTGTTCAACGTCGGCATCGGCGCGGGCGCGCTGCTCGGCAGTCAGGTGGGAACGCATGCCGGGTTGCAGCATCTGGGAACGGTGGGCGGCAGCCTGGCCGTCATCGGACTGCTCTGGTGCGCGTTCGCCACCTGGAAGTGGGCCGGTACCTTCTCGCCCGCACCGCAGAATTGACAGGTCGGGAGCCGCCAGTCAAGTCGTTTTCTAGCGGACCGGATGTCCGCGCATCCTCGACCAACCCAGCACCGCGAGCAGACCGCTCAGCAGTGCAAGCGCCCATGCATGGAGCGCGGTGACCGGCGTGGCCGCCTGAGTCACCGGCTGCCCGACCACCGCGAAACTTCCGGTGGCCGAGGCCCCGTTGGCCGTTGCCGTGACGGTGTAGCTGCCCGGTGGCAGCGGCGCCGAGGTGGCGCCGTAGGAACCATCGGGCTGAATGGGCACGACGAACGGGCCGTAGGTCTGCGAGGAGGCGGGGTTGGTGATGATCACGCTCACCGTCGTGGCGGTGCCGGGGTGGGTCACCTGGCCGGTGATGTTCGGACTCTGCGTGGGGTCGAGCGTGGGCGGCGGCGTGACCGTGATGCCGGTGACCGGTGCTGCGTTGACGGTGAAATTGCCGGTGACCTGCAGGTCGGCCGCCCCGGCGATGGCCGCCACCGCCGTGTAGCTGCCTGCGGGCAGCAGGGCCGTGTTCACGCTGTAGCTGCCGTCGGGCTGGATGGCGGCCGGATAGGGGCCAAAGCTCTGCAGCGTGTCGGTGTTCGTCACCGTCACGTTCACGGTGGTGGCGCTGCCGTGATAGAGGATCTGGCCGGAGATGGTGGCCGGCGTGGCGGTGTCGACATTGGCGGGCGGCGCCATCGTGAGGCCCGCGACGAAGAACTCGCCAATCTCGGAGATGGCCACCCGCCCCGGCCTGACGGGATCCGTGATCGGAATGGTCATCAGGGCCTGCGTCAGGTAGTGGCCCGCCGGCAGGTTGGGCGCATTCGCGTAGGTGTAGGTTCCGGTGATGGGATCGATGGTGGCTACATAGGGGCCGCTCAGTTGCGACGTGTCGACGTTCTGAACATAGACATCCACCGTGGTGGCCGTGCCCCAATTGGTGACGGTGCCTGCATACGAGATGGCCGAATTCGACGTCAGCATGCCGCCGGGTGGAACAGGCGGAAGGGGCGGGCTGGCGGTGGGTGGAGGCGTGCAATCCGAAATCTGGGCTCGCCCAAGGCGCAGGGCCGTGATGCTCGGGTTGCCGATGGGCGAGAGGTAAAGAGGGGGATTGGCGGGGTCGCCGATGTTCAGAATGGCGATGACGATTTCGTTCAACCCGGCCTGGAAGTTGGCGGTGGGCGGCAGCAGGGACAGGCTCGCGATGGTGGCGGTGAGGGAACTCGGATCGCTCGTGGTCTGGATCAGCGTGCCGTTGAGGTAGATGCCCTTGACGCGGTCATCAAACGCGTAGTCGCCGAACGTCATGCCGAACTGCGCGGGATCTGCCTGCGGGTCCATGTTGAACTGGTAGAGATAGTAGTACATGACGTTGGGGTTCACGTTCGGCTTGTCGCTCCCGTTGAGTCCCACCATCCAGGGTGCGAGCGTCGTGCCGCCCAAGGCGATCCAGCCGCTTTCAAACGAGGGAATGGCGGGCGGCGCGTTGTAGCCGTAGGGGCTGGCCGCAGTGAGCACGCCGGTGCTCAGATCGCCGCCGGAGTCGTCGAACTCGGTGCCTGCGGACCAGTTCATCTGGTTGTTGGTGGGGTAGGTGGTGGTACCGTCGTTGAAGCCAGCCGCGTAGGTGTTGACCACGTCCCAGACTTGACTGCGGTGAATCACCGAAGGCGTAGTGCTGGCATCGTTGCAGGTCAGTACGGGCTGGGCTGCGGCGGTGAACGCAATGCACCAGAGAAGCGGTGCGGCAAGCAGTCCGCGAAAGGACCGTGGTGGAAGATGCATGATGGCTCCACGAAAACCTGCGTCCTCGCCTCTCTGCATTTTTGAATGCGACGCTCATCGGAATCGCCGTCATTCAACTCCCTGAATTCGATGGGAATTTCTGTGTATGAGTATGTGTTTATTCTAGGGAGGGGTCGTGTGTGGATGCGTGATTTTGGCAAATATCATGGCGTTCAATGATCCATTGCTCTCGGGCTCTATGGGCGCTTCGGGGCTGATATTCACTTGACCACCCCCTGAGCGGAAGAGCGTTGATTCGGCCTCCCTGGCAGTCATGCAATGAACATCGACCGATGATTTGATATTCGCGCGCCACAACGAAAGACCCCGGCACGACAGTCACGTCGTGCCGGGGTCTTCGGGTGATGGGGTGGTCAGCGGATCACTGGCTGTCCATCGTCAGCTTCTGCTTGACGACCACGTCCTTGTAGACCGTGTACTCCTCCTTCATCTGCTTGGCGAATTCTTCGGGTGTGCCGGCCATGACGATGGAGCCGGTTTCCTCGATGCGCTTGCGGATGGCGGGGTCCTGCATGACCTTGCGGGTGGCCGCGTTGATCTTGTCGACGATGGGGCGCGGCAGGTTCTTGGGGCCGACGATGCCGTAGTAGGCCATGCGGTTGACCGGCTCCAGACCGAGCTCCTTGAACGTGGGCACGTCAGGCATGGCGGGCACGCGCTGGGGAGCGGCCACGACGATGGCGGTCAGGCGCTTTTCCTTGATGAAGGGGAAGGCCGAGGGCAGGTTGTCGAAGATCACCGGCACCTGTCCGGCGACCGCGTCGTTGAGGGCCGGTCCGCTGCCGCGATAGGGCACGTGGGCGATGTCGAGACCGGTGGAGAGCTTGTACATCTCCATCATCAGATGCGTGATGCTGCCGTTGCCGGGCGAGGCATACGAGTACTTGCCGGGGTTCTTCTTGAGCTCTTCGACAAAGCCCTTGTAGTTGTTGAAGGGCTGCTTGGGATTGGCAGCGATCACGTTGGGCGTGGCGGCGATGTTGATGATGGGGGTGAAGTCGGTCGCGACGTTGTACGGAATCTTGGGGTTGATCGCCGGATTGGTCGCGGTGGTGGAGACCGTGGCGATGCCGAGGTTGTAGCCGTCCGGCGCGGCGCGTGCGGTCTCGGCCGCCCCGATGCTGCCGCCACCGCCGCCCTTGTTGTCGACGACGACCGGATGGCCGAGCTCGCGCCCGAGCGGCTCGGCGACGATACGCGCGATCAGGTCGGTCGTGCCGCCGGCCGCGAAGGGCACGAGCAGCTTGATGGGCTTGGTGGGGTAGTTGTCCTGCGCCTGCACGGCCGTGGTGCAGAACGCGCCCAATGCGGCAAAGGTGCCCCAAGTGCCAAGAGCCAGAAGGTTGCGGCGGATCGTCATGATGGGTTTGTCTCCATTGTGTGGATGGGCGGGGTGTCGGAGGGCTGGCGTGTGATTGGCCATTCTCCGGGGTGGATGGGCGCAGCGCTGCAGGTGAATTCCCCGCGGTTGATATGGCGCAGCATTGCGACGGGTCAAACGATTTTTTCGGTTTTCAGGCGCGTGATGTCCGCGTCGGTCAGGCCCATTTCCCGCAGCACCTCATCGGTGTGCTGGCCGAGCGAGGGCGGCGCGTTGCGGTAGGTGATCGGCGTGCCCGACATGCGGATCGGGTTGGTCACGCCGGGCACGGTGCTCACGCCATCGGGCGCGGCAGTGGTTCCATTCCCCCAGCGCGGCAGGTCAATGCGCAGGCCGCGCGCCTTCACCTGCGGGTCGTCGAAGGCTTCGGCCAGCGTGTTGATCGGCCCACAGGGAACGGCCTTGTCCTCGAACAGCGTGACCCATTCGGCGGTGGTGCGCGTCATCATCACGGGCTTCATCAGCTCGAGCAGCGCGGCACGATGCTTGACGCGATTGGAGTTGCTCGCGAAGCGCTCGTCCGCCGACCACTCGGGATGATTCACCGCTGCACAGAAACGCGCGAACTGGCCGTCGTTGCCGATGGCAAGCAGCACGTTGCCGTCGGCGGACGGGAAGTCCTGATACGGCGCGAGGCTGGGGTGCAGATTGCCTGCCCGCGTGGGCGCCTTGCCGCTCGCGAGATAGCCAGAGGCCTGGTTGCACTGGATCGCCATCGCCACGTCGAGCAGCGCCATGTCGATGTGCTGGCCTTCGCCGCTCACGTTGCGCGCATGCAGCGCGGCCTGCACCGCGTTGGCGGCATAGAGACCGGTGAACACGTCGATCACCGCCACGCCCACTTTGAGCGGGCCGCCGCCGGGCTCGCCGTCGGCATGGCCGGTGATGCTCATGAGGCCGCTCATGGCCTGCACCATCAGGTCGTATCCGGCGCGCTCGGCATACGGGCCGGTCTGGCCGAAGCCGGTGACGGAGCAATAGATGAGGCGCGGATTGACGCTCTTGAGGCTGTCGTAGTCGAGGCCGTATTGCTTGAGACCGCCGACCTTGAAGTTCTCGACCAGCACGTCGGCCTCCGCCGCCATTTGTCGAATCAGGCGCTGGCCCTCGGGCGTCGCCATGTCGATGGTGATGGAGCGCTTGTTGCGGTTGCAGGAGGTGTAGTAACTGGCCTGCTGCGTGGTTTCGCCGTCGTCGTCGCGAAGAAAGGGAGGACCCCAGTGGCGGGTGTCGTCGCCGGCCACCGGGCGTTCGACCTTGATGACGTCTGCCCCCAGATCGGCCAGCATCTGGGTGCACCAAGGGCCCGCCAGAACTCTGGAAAGGTCCAACACTTTGATTCCTGAGAGTGCGCTGCGGGTCATTGTTTTTTGGTTTTTTCTTCACGAAGCCTTGTCGGCTTCGAAGGTCGAGTCGTTTGGGGGCGCCAAGACAGCCCCCTCATGCGTCGTTGCGAAGCCTTGCCGTACAGAAGTACTGTCTGCGGCTTCGACGCCTGGCCTGAGGGGCTGTCTTGGCGTTGGAGGGGGTGATCAAGGCGCCGCTTCCGCTGCGAAGCGCAGTGGCGCTTCGCGCGGAGCGGGCAGGCCGCTTTAGTTGGCGAAGGCTGCGAGGCCTGTCTGTGCGCGGCCGAGGATCAGGGCGTGCACGTCGTGCGTGCCTTCGTAGGTGTTGACCACTTCGAGGTTCACCAGATGGCGGGCGACGCCGAATTCGTCGCTGATGCCGTTGCCGCCCATCATGTCGCGGGCCAGGCGTGCGATGTCGAGGGCCTTGCCGCAGTTGTTGCGCTTGATGAGCGAGGTGCCTTCGACCGAGGCGATGCCTTCGTCCTTCATGCGACCGAAGCGCAGCGCGGCTTGCAGGCCGAGAGCGATTTCGGTCTGCATGTCGGCCAGCTTCTTCTGGATGAGCTGGTTGGCGGCGAGGGGGCGGCCGAACTGCTTGCGGTCCATGGTGTATTGGCGCGCGGTGTGCCAGCAGAATTCCGCCGCGCCCATGGCGCCCCAGGCGATGCCGTAGCGGGCGCTGTTCAGGCAGGTGAACGGGCCCTTCAGACCTTGCACTTCGGGGAAGGCGTTTTCTTCGGGAACGAACACGTCGTCCATCACGATCTCGCCGGTGATCGATGCGCGCAGACCCACCTTGCCGTGGATCGCCGGAGCGGAGAGGCCCTTCATGCCCTTGTCCAGAATGAAGCCGCGGATCGGGCCGACGGCGCCGCCTTCGCTGACTTCCTTGGCCCAGACGACGAACACGTCGGCGATGGGGCTGTTGGTGATCCACATCTTGCTGCCCTTGAGCTTGTAGCCGCCTGCGGTCTTGTAGGCGCGGGTGGCCATGCTGCCGGGGTCGGAGCCATGGTCCGGTTCGGTCAGGCCGAAGCAGCCGATGTATTCGCCGCTGGCGAGCTTGGGCAGGTATTTCTGCTTCTGCGCTTCAGTGCCGAATTCGTTGATCGGCACCATCACCAGCGAGCTCTGCACGCTGGCCATCGAGCGGTAGCCCGAGTCGACGCGCTCGACTTCACGGGCGATCAGGCCGTAGGCCACGTAGTTCAGGCCGGGGCCGCCGTATTGCTCGGGGATGGTGGGGCCGAGCAGGCCGAGCTCGCCCATCTCGCGGAAGATGGAGACGTCGGTCTTTTCATGGCGGAACTGTTCGAGCACGCGCGGCGCCAGCTTGTCCTGGCAGTAGGCGGCGGCCGCGTCACGGATGGCGCGTTCGTCATCGGTGAGCTGCTGTTCGATCAGAAAAGGGTCGTCCCATTGAAAGCGTGCGTTGGCCATGGTGCTGTCTCCTGTGTGAGAGGGTGAGTGAGGGTAAGCCCTAGTCATGAATGCGTGCATCGCATGGCTTGGGGAATGAGTGAATGTTATTCCCGTCAATACAGGTAGCGCAAGCGAGTTGTTTTCATCCAGAAATGCGCTTTACGCATACATGAATAGAATGGGCCGATGCGCAGACACCTTCCCTCCACCCAGGCGCTGGCCTGTTTTGAAGCAGCGGCCCGGCATGAAAGCTACACGCGCGCAGCGCAGGAACTGGCGCTTACGCAGAGCGCCGTCTCGCGCCAGATTCTTGCGCTCGAGGACCAGTTGCGGGTGCAGCTTTTTCGGCGCACGCGCCACGGCGTCACGCTGACCGAGGCCGGGCGGCACTACAGCAAGCAGGTGGCGCGCTGGCTGCAGGGGCTGGAGCGCGACACGCTCGACGTGATGGCGCATCAGGGCCACGGCGGTTCGTTGTCGCTGGCTGCGGTGCCGACATTCGCCACGCGCTGGTTGATTCCGCGCCTGCCGCTCCTTGTGAGGGAGCAGCCCGACATCGTCGTGCACATTGAAACGCGCACGCGGCCGTTTCTGTTTTCAGACACGGGCTTCGACGCCGCGCTCTATGCGGGCACCGAGGATCAGGTCGCCAACTGGCCCGGCGTGCAGGTGCAGTTGCTCATGCAGGAAGACGTTGTGCCGGTCTGCAGCCCGCGCCTGCTTGAGCAGGCCGCGCCGCGCGGGCGAGGGCGCGCGCACCAGCCGGTGAGTCCTGCGAAGCTCGCGCAGATGCCGCTGCTGCAGCAGAGCACGCGGCCCTACGGGTGGCAGCAGTGGTTTCACGCGATGGAGGTGGACGCGCCGCGCGCGCTGGACGGGCCGCGCTATGAACTGTTCTCAATGATCGCCGTGGCGGCCACCATGGGGCTGGGCGTGGCGCTGATGCCGCCGATGCTGATTGAGGCCGAGATGGAGCGTGGCGATCTCGTCATCGCCTGCCCGCGTCCGCTGCGTGGCGAGCGTGCCTACTACCTCGTGACGCCCGCGCAGCCCGCAGCGCCGGTGCTCATCGCGTTCAGCGACTGGCTCGGGCGCATGGCGGGAGATCGGGACTTACCCTGATGATTGACCCAAGGCAAAGGTCTAAGCTCATTGGCGACGGCCTCCTTGGAAGCTCCAGACCGTCCGTTGTAGGAGAACTTCCCTTGTCGCTTCGCGCCCGGAACCGCTCCAGAACACTCCGGTCGAACCCACACAAGCGACACAAAGGAGTACTGCCATGGCATCGGAAGCCGTCTATCACGCCACCGTCTTCGAGCCCACCGTCGATGAGCTCACCATGCTCAAGCGCCTGGAAATGGGCGAGCTGGTCAGCCTCACGGACGCCATCAAGAAGCACCTCTCGGGCCGATTGCTGGAATGGGGCATGGTCGGCAAGACCTTTGAAGGCAACTTCATGATCACCGATCTGGGCAGGCAGCAGGTCAAGCGCAGCACTCCTTGAGATCGCGGGCACTGTCCGAGGAGGCCGGCGGCATTTGCGCCGGCGTGTCGGAACGCCGGGAGCGCGGAGTGGAACGAAAATTGCTGTACAAACGCAGACCTCGTTTCTCCAACTTTCGCCACGCTGCCACATCGTCATGCGCGAGGCGCCACTACTCATGCCATGGCTCGACAACTCGGCTTTCGCCACATTGAAACCATTCACGCCATCGTGCTGACCGGCTCGGTCACGGGGGCGGCCACGCGGCTGCATGTCACCCAACCGGCGATCAGCAACGTGCTGCGCGACGCGGAGGACCGCCTCGGGCTCGCGCTGTTCGAGCGCCGGGGCGGGCGCTTGATTCCCACCGCCCATGCGGAGGCGTTGTTCGCAGAAATCGAGCGCTCCTTCGTGGGGCTGGAGTCGATCAACTCGTTCGCCGCACGGCTGAACAACGACCAGCACCGCGCCCTGTCCGTGGCCTGCACGCCGGCGTTCGGCGCGTCGGTTCTTCCGCGTGTCACTGCCGAGTATTCCAAGCGCGCGCAGAAGACCCTGTTCTACGTGCACTCGCGCGTGGCCCACCATGTGGCGGCGCAGGTCAGTTCGGGCAAGTGCGATCTGGGATTCGGGCTTGAGGTGCCACCGGTGCCGGGCGTGGAATGCGAAGTCATCGGCGAGCTGCCGATCATGTGCTATTTGCCAAGAGGCCATAAGCTTGCGAGCAAGAAATGGATTCTTCCCGAACATCTTCTCAATGAGCCGATGATTTCCCTGAGCAGCGTCGAAGGTGTGGACGTGCTGGCCAAGGCCGCATTTCAGGGCTGCGAGCGCATGCCCGAATCGGTGATCGAATGCCCGGCCGCGATTCTGGCGTGCTCGATGGTGGCGGCCGGTCTGGGCTTTGTGCTCTTTGATGCGCTGCCATCGCTGATCTGCGATCCGGCGCGTCTGGTGGTGCGGCCATTTCGCTCACCGAGCCGACTGCGCTACTGCGCTTACCGGCTCAAGAGCAAGAACGTGAATCCCGAAATCGAACAGCTCATCGGGCTGGCGCGCGCGGAGTTGGCGAGCGTTTCAGGAAGCGATTAAGAAAGCAGCAAAAGTTGGAATGCGCGATGGCTCATTCAAACCGGCTCAAACCATACTCCGCCGCATTCAGACCGGATGCCTTGCCCGTCACCAACTGCGCGATCAACTCGCCGGTCATCGGCGCGCCCGTCATGCCGGTGTGGCCATGACCGCAGGCGAGATACAGCCCCGGATGCACTGACGGTGCATCGATCACCGGCACGCTGTCGGGCGTGGAAGGCCGAAGCCCGAACCAGCTGCGTGCGCCCTCGGTGTTGATCGTGGGGAAGAGCTCGCGCGCGGTGTTCAGAATCGATGCGATGCGGCGCGGCTGCGGCGCATGGCGCAGCCCCGCAATTTCCACCGTGCCGGCGAAACGCAGCCCTGTCTGCATCGGCGTGACCGCCACCGCCTTGTCCTTGTAGATGAAGGGCTGGAGCACCGTGACGCCGGGGTTGGGCAGTTCAACGTGGTAGCCGCGTTCGAATTCCAGTGGAACGCGAATGCCGAGCGGTCGCACCAGCTCCGCTGAATGGGCCCCCGTCGCGACGACGATTCGAGGTGTCGTGACATCGCCCGAGTTCGTCCAAAGGCGAAAGCCCTCATCCAATGCGTCGATCTTCTGCACGCTGCGGATCTGCAGCTCTCCACCGCGTTCCACAAAGCAATCCAGCAGTGCGTGGGTCAAGGCCTGGGGGCTGACGGTGTTGGCATGCTCCGTGAAGCAGATCCCCGCTTGGATGCGTTCGGTGATCTCGGGCATGCGGGCACGCAAGGTCTGCTGGTCGAGTGGCGTCGTGGGCACCTGATGCTGTCGACGCAATTCGGAGACCAGATGATCGGCGAGGCTGGGCTTGCCCGGCTGCGACCAGATGTGAAGCTGTCCGCGCCGCTGGATCAGCGCATCGAAGCGCTCGTCGCCCAGCAGCTCCTGGTAGCGTGACAGCGCGGGCGAATGCAGCGCGTTGAGCGCTGCGCTGGCTCGCGTGACTCTGGCGGTGGAGGAGGCGCGCAGCCATTGCAACACCCACGGCAGCGCCTTCAGCGCATAGGCGGGACGCAGCGCAAGCGGCCCATCCGGGTCGAGCAGCCAGCGCGGAACCTGCCAGAGCATGCCGGGCAGCGAGATCGGAATGCAGCTGCCTGTGCTGATCAGCCCCGCGTTGCCGAACGATGCGCCGCTGCCCGCGCCGGTCGCGTCGAACAGAGCGACTTTTAGGCCCGCGCGCTGCAGCGACAGGGCGGTGCACAGCCCGACGATGCCCGCACCGATCACGGTGATGTCGGGGGCTTTTGAATGTGGAAGGCTGGGCGTTGCGGAGCGAGACATGGGGTCGGAGCATCTGGAATACGTGGGCCCATCTTGCCCACTGCCGGAGGGCGGCGCCAATTCGATTTGCTGATAGGCTATTTCCAAACATGATTCGACATTCCTGAACCCATTGCAGATGATCGACTTGCAGTTTTCTTTTCATCAGCGCCAGTGTCATCGCCAGCGAGAACACGTGCACTCACTTCCCATTCGTCCGGGCGTTTGCTGCCCGCACCGGACCACAGCCCAAGTCATGGAGTCATCAATGTCCGATCAGCCCTTTCATCTGAACCGTCGTCAGGCCATCACGTACGGCGCGGCGGCGCTGGCAGCCACGCAGGCGCCGTTCGCGCAGGCGTCCAACGTGCCGGTGCGATTCATCGTGCCGTTTCCGGCGGGCGGCGCGGCCGACGTCATGGGGCGCGTGATCGTCGATGCGCTCAAGGATGAATTCACGCAGCCGGTGATCGTGGACAACCGTCCCGGCGCGAGCACCCGCGTGGCCGCCGAGACGCTGAAGAACGCTGCGCCCGATGGCAATACGGTGCTGATGACGCTGATGGACACCATGGTCATCGCGCCGCTGGTCTACAACAATCTGCGCTACAACCCGGACAAGGATTTCACGCCCATCACCTCGGTGGCCGAACTTACCTACGGCATCGCGGTCAACGCGAGCTCGCCCTACAAGACGCTGGCCGACTACGTGAAGGCGGCCAAGGCGGACAGGCAGGTGGCGGCCGTCGGCGTGTCGGGGCTCGGGTCGGTGCTGCACTTCGTGGCCTACGACTTCACGCGTCAGTCGGGTGCGGACATGTCGATCATCCCGTTCCAGGGCGGGCCGGTGATGGTCACCAATCTCATGGGCAACCAGATCGGATCCGCCGTCGATGGCATCGGCGTGTTTGTCGAACACCATCGCAACAAGAAGCTGCGCATTCTGGCGGTATCGAGCAAGCAGCGCGTGAGCCAACTGCCCGACGTGCCCACGTTCACGGAGAGCGGCTACCCCTCGCTCGTGGTCGAATCCGGCTACTCGCTTTATGCGCCCGCGAACACGCCCGCCAACCATGTCAACCGCTGGAACGCAGCCATCCGCAAGGTACTGGCGCGCCCCGAAGTGCGCCAGAAGATCGAAACCATCGGCTATGTACCGCTTGCTGGCACGACGCCCGAAGAAGTGACCCAGCTGCGCCAGCGACTCAATGCGCACTGGGCCCCCATCGTCAAGGCGACGGGATACAAGAGCGACTGAGGTGACTCAGCGGTAATGCATCGAGTGCGCCAGCGCCTTGCAGCCCCATCTTGCGATGCGCCGTGCCGGTGCGGAAGTTCTCGACCGGCGCGTCGCTTTGTGCCAGAAGCCCGAAAAACAGCGTCTGGCCTTCGGGCAGGCGGATGTCGAGCGAGAAGCCTTTCTTTCCGCGATTCGTGTCCTTCCAGAACAGCGCAGTTTTGGTGTCACCGGCGCGAGGCCCAGCGAAGCGGGCCTGCGCTGGAGTGGATGGAAGAGGTGTTCATAGGGCTTCTAGTGTCGACATGCGACCTGCAGTGGGCAACCCATGTTTTGATATGTGATCCAGCCAATCATGGCAATGGATTGTGGTTCAGGCGCGAGCGGGTGCCATGGTGATGGATGCGAGCGATTGAGCGTGCGCCATGAAGCGACAAGGGCTTTGGGTATTTATTGTTGTCATGGGTAACATTTGGTTAACATGTTCATCCCACTCGTCACGCTGGGAGAGGACATGACCGTTTTCCTTGTCACCTACGAACTGGTGTCGGAAGCGAATCGCGCCGCGATCGTGAAGGTCCTGCACGAGTTTCCGAGCTGGTCCCGGCTCTCCCACAACGTGTATGCGGTGTCGACGCCGCTCGAAGCCGATCAGATCTACGCTTTCCTCTGCCCGGTGCTGGATTTCTATGACCGGGTGTACATCGTCGCGGTGCAGCGGCCCTTCGCCGGGCTGGGCGTGGACCGGGTCAACCGATGGCTGGATGGGCATCTGCCGATGTAATGCGCAGACAAAAAAAGAAGCCGCACTGAGGCGGCTTTGAGACCTGAGAGCCTTGGGCTCTCTGGCTAGCATTCGTGTTGAACGGAAACCAATTCTTTTATTTTGTAATAAGTGACCGGTATTGATCAGTTCTGATGGATTCGATCATACACGATGTTTTGACCAGTGTCATGCACGCTTGATCGGCAGGGCGTGCCTGGATGATGTGGTGCTGGAGCCACGCAATGTCAATTGAGCCTCTGCAGATGGCGAAGGCCATCGAAGAAGTTGTTGAATAACTAAGAAGCGCATACCATTGATAGAAATACACATCTTCTAACAATCATGCCGCTGCTACAGCCTTTCGCTCGCACGCTCCCCTCCGCCGCCGTGGCGATGCTTTGTTCCATGGGCTCCGCGATGGCGGCGGTCCCGACCTGCCCGGGCACGCTGGTGCGCCTGATCGACGAGAACGGCAACTACCAGCTCAAGACAACTGATTTCGACTCCTTTGCAGATCCGGAGGGTGGCGGCTTTGCCGGATTTCTGTATACGACACTGGCTGTCAATGCCAAGGGCGCCTTGCTCGTCAATGGCGTGGACTACGACCCGAACCGTTTCGTCACGGCAGGCGAAATTGCGTCGGGGCAAGTCGTCTGGAGGCCCAATACGGATCTCAACGGTCTCATGGCGTTTGACTTTCGAGCGGTGGCGACTCCGCTGTCGTCCGGCAACCCTGACCCGGCCCACACATCCGCCACGTGCCAGTTCAACTTTGATGTGGCGGCGGTCAACAGCGCGCCGACCATTCAACAAGATCTCATCACCAACGGCAACTTCGTCCAGCAGGGGCAGGGATGGAACATGTCCGGCAACGTGCAGTACATCGGTGTGTACAACGGGCTGGGTTACAACGCAGGCGATCTGACGCCCAATGGAGTGGCATGGCAGGGCACGACGACGGTGCCTGGCGAGCGCTATAC
This sequence comes from Diaphorobacter caeni, assembly GCF_015354245.1. Taxonomy (GTDB): domain Bacteria; phylum Pseudomonadota; class Gammaproteobacteria; order Burkholderiales; family Burkholderiaceae_C; genus Diaphorobacter_A; species Diaphorobacter_A caeni. The sequence goes on along the minus strand of NZ_JADKYZ010000014.1, from coordinate 20,939 downwards.
CTTGAGCGCGTCGACATCCGCTGGCGGTCGGGGGGATGCGGGGCAGTTTCTGCGAGTTTCGGCCATTGACGTGGCGACGGGAAATCCCATTGCGCTTTTTCAAGGGGGCGCCCCCGTCAGCGAATGGAAGCTCGATCAGTACGCCTCGAACGCGCAGGTCAGCTTCACCGCTCCGGGCGCTGCCACGCGCATCGTGATTGCGGATGCCAGCACGACAACCAACAGTACCGACATTGCGCTCAACAGAATCAGCATGCAGGGTCTTGGATTTTCGGTGCGCTCCACGATGATGGACACCAGCTTTGCCTGGGCTGTAGCCAGCGGCACGCAAATCACGGTTGGCGATGTGGATGGAGAATCGGGCAGCGAGTCGCTCACGATCTCCGTCAGCCACGGCACGCTCACGGCGGGTGCCCAGACCGGCGCCAGCCTCGTGATCACCGGGACCACTGCCGAGATCAACGACAAGATCAAGGCGCTGACCTATGCGCCCGCGCCGGGCTATGTCGGCAGCGATACGCTGGTGATGGCGCTCAACGACAACGGCAACACCGGAAAGGGTGGTGCACTCACCGCCAACGGGCAGATAGCGATCACGGTCCTGCCGGTCAACAAGGTGCCCACACTGACCGTGGCTTCGGTAACGGGCACGGAAGACGTGACTCTCGCGTTGAATGCGTTGGCGACATTGGCTGACGACAGCGCCAACGTGACCTTGGTGGTGAGCATCCCGACTGGTCTGGCGGGAGGCGGAGTGTTGCAGGTGTCGACGCCCGGTGCCGCTACGGTGACGGGTGATGGAACCAGCCGCGTGACTTTGGTCGGCGCACCTGTCGACGTGTCGGCGGCGCTCGCTTCGATGGTGTACGTGCCCTTGCCGGACTTCAATACGCCGGTCGCCACGCCTGTCCCGGTCACGGTGACTCTGCATGATGATGGATTGGCGAGCGGGGTTCAGCGCAAGGACGCGCCAGCGTTGAGTGGAGGGATCGGAGCGCAGCCTCCCATGGATTGGAGAACCAGAACTGGCAAACCCGCCATCGTGGACGCCTTCGGCACCACGCCCGATGGCGCCATGACCAATCTGAGCGGGGCGCCTGACGTGAGCACGACCATGTTGCTGCTCACGCATCGCTACATCAATGGTTATCCCACGATGGACGCGGTCGAAACCACGCTGACAGGCCTGGTGCCGGGGCAAACTTATACCGTTCCGCTGCAGTGGCAGCAGGTGACTGTGGGAAGCAACTCCGGTGGCTCCTTGCTCGTCACGGTGGATGGTCAGTTGTTCACGCTTCAGTCCAGCGGGGTGAGCGACGACTGGCAGCGTGGCGACGTGACCTTTGTGGCCACCGATTCGATGACGGCCCTGTCGATGGTGGCCAGCGCCACCGGAGCGGTGGTGGTGGCCAGTGTGGGCAGCATGGAACTCAGCGCTCCGATCCGCAGCACGTCGCTCACGATCGCTGCGGTGCAGGATACGGTGGATGACAGCATCACCACCCCTTTCGGCAAAGCGGCAGGTTTCAATGTGCTGACCGGTGACGGCGGGGCCGCTGCCGACAGTTTCGAAGATCCGCAGCGCACGCTCACGGCACTCGGCGCGCCTGCGCACGGCACGGTTTCCATGCAGTCCGATGGTTCGGTCGTCTACACGCCGGCCGTGGGCTTTGATGGAAGCGACAGCTTCAGCTACACGGTGTTGAGTCCGCAGTCGGGCATCTCTGAAAGCGGACAGATCACCGTCTTGGTGCAGGCCTATGCGCCCCCGGCGTTGAGCGGCCCGCTCAGTTTGTCGACGAATGAAGACACGCCGCTGCCCGTTACCGGCCTGCGGCTGGGCGGCGGCTCGTTCGACCAGATCACCGCGACCGCGACGGTGACGAACGGCACGTTGACTGCAGGCGCATCCAAGTCATCCGCCAAAGCCACCCCTGCCAAGGCCGCCACGGTGGGTGGCAGCGGCAGCGCCTCCGTCACGCTGAGCGGCACGGTTGCCGATGTGCAGGCGGCGCTTGCGGCGCTGGTGTTCCAGCCCACGGCCGATTACAACGGCAGCGCGCTGTTGAGCGTCAGCGCCAGCGACGGAACGCAAGCCGTGCCGCACCAGGTCTCCATCACCGTCGTGCCGGTGCAGGACATCGCCAACGATGCTGCCGCCGCGAGCAGGAACACGAGCACGACCATTGCGGTGATGGCGAACGACAGCTTCTCCAACCCGGATCGCGCCATCACCGCCATCGACTCCAGGCCGCTGGTGGTGGGAGCGCCGGTAACGGTCAGCCAAGGCAGCGTCGCTTTGCTCTCGGGCGGGCAACTGGAGTTCACGCCCGCCAAGGACTACACCGGCTCAACCAGCTTCACCTACACCGTCACCTCGGGAGGTGTGCAGGAGACGGCAACGGTCAGCATCAAGGTCACGGCGGCGGCGCCGTCCGCCGCGCAGCCGGTGCCGCTGGGTGGTGCCGGATGGGCCGCAGCGCTGAGTACGCTGCTGGTCACGGGGATGGGCGTGCTGCGCGGGCGCCGTCGTCAGTCGCGCGGGAGTTGATCGGGCGGCGCGGCTGCGTCCGACTCGGCTTCCAGACGGCTCTCCTGCGCCCAGACGTTGTCCATCAGCATCTGCTGCAGCGGCGCGCGGGTGGCCCATTTTTCCTGCTCCAACATGGGACGCGCATAGAACTCGGTGACCGGTCCGAGGCACAGCACGGCGAGCGGATGGGCACCCGCAGGCATCTGCAGCAGCTGCGCCAGAGCGGCGGGATCGAACAGCGACACCCAGCCCATCCCCAGATTCTCGGCACGCGCGGCGAGCCAGAGGTTCTGGATGGCGCAGGCGGTGCTGGCGATGTCCATCTCGGGCAGGGTGCGGCGGCCAAAGATGTGGGCTTCGCGGCCGGGCGGCAGGGCCACGACCAGCACCTCGGCCGCATCGAGCACGCCCTGCACCTTGAGCTTCATGAAATCATTCTTGCGCTCGCCCAGTGCCTCGGCGGTGCGCCCGCGCTCCTGCTCGACAAGCGCGTGAATGCCCTCGCGCAGTGCGCCGCTCGTCACGCGGATGAAGCGCCACGGCTGCATGAATCCCACGCTGGGCCCGTGGTGCGCGGCGCGCAGCAGGCGCAGCAGCACCTCGTCGGACACGCTGCCGCCGCTGAAATGGCGCATGTCGCGCCGCTCGTGGATGGCGCGGTAGACGGCGGCGCGCTCGGCGTCGCTGAAGCTCTGGGTGGAGGCGGCTGGGGTGGGCGTCTTGGCGTCGGGCCGGTGGGGCGCTTGCATGCGGTGGTGCCTTTACCTTCGGCGCCCGGGGCGCAGTGGCGATGCATCACCGGCGGGGCGGGCACTGCGGGTTTGGCGCCAACAAAAAAGCCTGCGCCTCATGTTCAAGGTGCAGGCTTGCTGGAAGCGGTCTCACAAAACAGCGATGATGCGGTGGTGCCCGAGGCCGGAATCGAAAGCAAGCGCTGACGCGGGGTTTCAGGCGTTGTGGGAAATTTGTGCGGGCTTGCCTGCGAAGAATTTTCGCACAGCACTCTCGCTCCAGCGGGGTTTACGTACACCAGAGCCCGGAACGGGCGCTGGAAATCCTGGTTGCTTGACCACCACATCACGTACATGGTGTCTGCTGAGCTTGATCATAGCCGTAATGTCGTCCAGCGTTAGCAAGTTCATCATTTTTCATCTCTCCCAATATCGCCCCATGAGGGGCGGGGTGGTCAATCAAATTTCTTGTGTTCGCCACAGACCGTGCAACGGCAGTAGTAGCGAGTCCACTTGTCGCCGAGATCTGATGTGCAAATTCTCCGATCTATGGTTTCCCATGTGTGCATGTGCCAGACGCCAGTGAGCAAGAATTTCAGTATTCTGAGCATCTCAATCTCCAAATAAAAAGCCCGCTCAATCGGCGGGCAGTGGTTCGTCTTGTTCGCGGAATCGTTTGCTGATGGTGGTTATGAGCCAGCCTCCACGATTCCGGATCGCTTCTCGTGGTCGCGCAGGGCTTTGGTCAGCATCTTCACTGCTTGGCGGACATACGCCGGGACGCGGTTGATCTCGTCAGCCTTGGCTTGCACAAGCTCACTCGCGCGTTCTGGTGTTGTCAGCCCTGCAGCTACCATCTCGGAAGCTCCTTGCAGATACCCGGCCTGCATGTGCTCATCGAGCATGTACTCGCCGCGCAGTGTTCGCCAGTGGCCGTTGGAGTTGCGATAGCCGAGCAGGATGGTCTTATCCTTCGGCGCACTCTCAATCGGCATCCACCCTTGCGGCACCGATGGGGCAGCGCCTTCACAATGATCCATGAAGGCCTCGAGCCATGCGGTGGCATTCGACTGCGATTCGAAGAACAGGCTTACCTGTGCGCCAGTTTGAATGCCGGATTTGTACCCCTCTGGCAGCATGCAACCCAGAGCTTGCAACCCTGCGCGCTCAGTTGCAAGCAGGGCGCGTACTGTCTGCTCTGTGTGCAGCTTGACGCATTCCTCGCACGCTACATCTCCGGACTCGCTGTGTTTGAAGAACTCGGATTCGTCATATGTCGCGCCTTCATGCCAGTATCCAAACGGCTCCGGCAACACCACATCAGCGGCTTTGGTCTTGGTCTGTCATGTGGGCTCCTTTGATGATGTGTCGATGTTCGCGCGGCACCATGGGCAATAGTCCAGTGGCGCTGACTGCTTACCCTTGCGGATCGCAACACGTTCGCGGCGGGCGTTTGTTTCATGGTTGCGCATGGCCTGAACTTCGATGAACCCCAGCGATGAAGCCTTCGATGCCGCAGAGCACAAGGTGATTTCGCCCTTTGATATCTTGCATTTGTCTGTCATGTGGGGTCTCCAATGCCATTTGCGAGTCGTTCAATCTCGCGAGCGAAAGACAGTGAGTGCTCTGGCCGAACCTCTTGGCATATCCATCGTGTGCCCGGCTCCATATCGCACATATGCGCATAGTCTGCGTTTGTCTCGTGGATCAGGGCATGAGCCTTTCCGGGCAAGGTGCGCTTTGCTGCTTCGAATATCTCCTCATCACTCAAAGCAGGGCGGGAGGCTGCCGGGTGCGCATAGAGGTATCGGACTTCATAGCCATCGGCGGCGTATCGAGGATCGGCCTGCACCATGCGCACATGCTCGACTGCGCACCATCCCCACTTCTTCTCGTTCGCAAAGCGGCATTGCCCGGATACCGGATCGGCATCTGCGAACGCGGCCTTGAGCTGCTGGTTCTCGGCTTCGAGCTGGGCGATGCGTGTACGGAGTCTGGCGGCTTCTTGAATCATGCTGCGAATCGCCATTTGCAACGATTCTGGTTGCTCGGGTTGTGACTGTGCTGTCATCAGTTGTGCCCCTCGATGGTGTATCCCTGCAAGCCTTGCAATGGGGTGGGCTGAACGCCTTGCGGGCAGATGGCGATATTGGCTTCCAGCCCATCGAGGCTGGCTGTTGCGCCACTCAGGTTCAGCCCGGGTTGGAGGCCGAGAAATTGAAACGGCTTGCCACAATCGATGCAGCGCACGCCGACCTCAAGCATGAAGCGCCCGCTATCCTCAAGACGCGCAACGCGGCATTGCGCATCGAACTGCATATGCTTGCAGGGTTGTGTCTGTGCTGTCATTGCTCATCCTTTCAATGCTGATGCTGAGATCTGCACACGCAGAGCCAGAGACGGTTCATTGGTCAGATCACGAAGCAGGGCCTGTGTGAGAGCAACAAGTCTTGCGAGATCTGTTGCTGTTGGACTACGCGTTGCGACAACGCGAGCCAATTCAAGGTACTCACGACGCAAGACAACAGGGTTCTGTGGAATCGTGTGTGTCATTTCAGTAGTTTTCTGAAGTCAAATGAGGCATCACTGCTTGTTGTGAATGGGCTGCGCACCGTGGCAATCGAGAGGCTCAGGACTCGCTTCTTCATGGGCCTTCTCCTCGCCCAGGGTGAGCAGTCGTAGCGCTCCATCCGATGCATACAGTTCCAAAGAACATGAGAGCAGCGGGAAGTAGTGATGCGCGATCGTTGAGACCCAGCAATTGAGCGAAGAGAAAGATCACCAACCCGACAAGCAGTGCCGGTGCAAGGATGAAAAGCAATCGAATCATTTTTCTTCCTTGGTTCTGATCGGGTAGTCCTCGATCGTTGGTGTGCCGTGGGAGCACGGTTGACGGTACTCAGGCCATTTGTGATCAGGATGCATGGATAGCCAGATGTAGCTGCAGCAGATCTCGATCCAGTGCAGCTCCCATCGACCTCCGTACCAGCGGCGATACCACTGGAAACGCTGACCGAGGAAATGCTCAAACCAGAATGACTGAAAGAACTTTCGGATCACGATGGCTCCTTTGATTGGGATGCGCGGCGAGTGATGTAGCGCTGAAGCGGTAGTGGGTAGTTTTCAAACGCCGCCAAGAACTGAGTCGCGTCGCGGCCCTGCCGAGACGCGTTCATGAACACGGGTTTTGTGAACATCCATGTGTTGCGCCAAAACTCATCGCTCGGCGGCAGCGCAAGCAACATGGAAAATATTGCGGTGGGGTGAGCATTGGTTTTTCTGCTCATGGCTTCGCTCCCTGTGCTGCCCGCTGAGCAACAAAAATTAGAACGCCGGGGCGAGCATCAAAGACTTTGATTCCATCTTCCCCGGTCGTGCCGCAATGGCGTCTAGCGAGATAGCGAAGGACGAACAAGGGGAGGATTTCAGTCCAAGCGTGAAGCATCACACCCCTCCATCCTGCTGTGCTGCCATAGCAGCGTCGATAGCGGCGTCAAGTCCTCGTCGCTTCGCTGGGGGAAGGTTTATCGATTCGGGATCGTCTCCGATTTGCACGTCACGCAACCATCGATACCGCTTTGCATCCAGCGCATCCGCAGGGGATGCCTGTGCGATGTGCATCTTCGCTACTTCGTTTGCAAAGATTGCGCACATCAGGCCGAAGTCCCTGCCGCTGTGGGCGGCCGCCCAGAGGCGCAGTGCTGTAGTGACTGCTACGCGGGCATCGCCGCCATGCAGTAGAGTCAGGTTCCGGTCGAACCTATTCCGCTCGCCGGCGTCTTCGGGCAACATTTCCCAGTCGATCAAGTCAGCCACCGGCTCCACCGCAGCGGGTGCCTGTGCTCGGGCTGCGCGGTCTGCGTCAACGTAGGCGCGCATCTGGTCGGCGGAGAAGCGCGGAACGGTTTTGCCATCAATGTCGTCGTAAACCGTGTGGAAACGCGCGGGCAGCGGCGGATATTCAGCAGGCTCAGCAGGCTCAGCAGAGCGAAGACGCTCCAGTGCCTCAATCGCGATCTTGCGCATGTTCGCGGCTGGCATGTCATCCTGCTCAGCCACCGGATATTCAGCGATGGTGCGCAGTGCTTGAATGTGATCCATATCCCCTCCGGGCAAAAGAAAACCGCCTCGCGGGCGGCTTGTGTATAGAGAATCGAGAAATCTATGCAGGTCGTGGGTGACGTGTATAGATTTAGCAGGCGAGCCAGAGGCCCAGCGAGCGGCGCATGGGGTCGGAAAAAGGTATGTCGTCGTCCATGTCGTCGAATCCGCTACCACCCGCCTGACGCGGCGCAGGGGCCGGGCGCGGGGCTGGTGCCGGGGCAGGGCGGGGCGCAGGGGCCCGCTGGCGTTGTGGCGGTGTGTTGTCGTCATCACCGTACCCATCATTGCCAGAGCCCGGTTGCCGACTTCCAAGCATCTGCATTTGATCGGCGCGAATCTCTGTGGCGTAACGCTCCTGACCGCTTTGCTGGTCAGTCCATTTCCTCGTCCGCAATGAGCCTTCCACATAGACCTGCGAACCCTTGCGCAGGTACTGGCCCGCGATTTCAGCCAAGCGGCCATTGAAGGTAACGCGGTGGAATTCAGTTGCCTCTTTGTTCTCTCCGGTGGTCTTGTCGCGCCAACGGTCTGTTGTGGCAATCGTGACATTCGCTACCTGATCACCCGAAGGGAAAGTCCGCAGTTCCGGATCTCGGCAAAGGTTGCCGACCAACGTTACACGATTAACTGATGCCATTGCGACGAACTCCATTTTTGATTGCGATTTGACCTGCGTGCTGGCGGCAGATGCCGAACTTCGCAGCAATGTCCTTGTACTGAACGCCTTGCCTTGCAAGGTCTGCGATCTCACCCTTCAGGAATTCGGTGAGCTTGGTGTGGGGGAGCGTAGAGCCGTGAGCATGTCGGCCCTTTCGCACCGCGTCCGCCATGTTCTCTTGGCGAGACCCTAGGAACAGGTGGTTCGGATTGATGCAACGTCTGTTGTCGCATACGTGGCATACATCCATGCCATCGGGAATCTCGCCCTTCGTTAGGCGGTATATGTGTCGATGACCATAATCCGTCTTGCGCTCGACTGTTGCTCTGGAATATCCGTTGGACTGGATGCAGCCCTGAAACTCCATGCAGCCTGCTTGTGTGGTGACTGTGCGGGCAAGCAAATGCCCTGCACGATCTTCGATATGCATATTTGCCTTTCGTCCCACCGGCCTACCCGGTAGGTGTTGGTTAAACGGGGATTTGCTCAACGGTCTTATCGACCAGTTCGATAAATTCGGCGAGTCGTTTGCGCAAACGGTCACGCTCGTCTTCGCACTCGTCTCGGTGTAGTCGATACACAAGCAGGTTGCTTGCATCCGGGAAGTCTGTGCAGTAACTTGCGAAGTCCACCCAATCCAATCCGGTGCAGTGGAGGTGCCCGACAAGCTGCCACTTGTATGCCGGATCGAATGATTCGCGCACAAGATTCGCGTGGTGAACTGGCGCGGTCACGCTCTTGATTTCCAGAATGCCGCTCTCGGTCACAAGCCCATCCGGGGAGTCCCCATAGCGATTGCAATCGAAGAATCCGCCGTTGGTCACAATCTCGCCGGTCAATTCTTCGTAGCGCTTGCGCGCGTCAGGCTCCATCAAGTGGCCGCGCTCCATGTGCTCAGACTTGAACGAGTAGCCCGCCTTACGGCCAGTGAGAATTTGCAAGGCTAGTTCGAGCGCGTAGCGTTTCGCTGGGTCGCCAAATGCCTTGCCTTCGTTTGCCATGATCACTCCGAACTGTGACGCCGTGGCCTTCCCGAACCGTAGCGCCATCCAATCATCTGTGTTCTGCTCGACGTTATGCCATTGCGCCGTCAAGCAGTTGCTGGCGCTGATCACTGGAGAGAGCATATTCGTCCTCGATCTGGTGGATGGTGGTTTGCTGCCCCTTGAGGCGCTTGATCAGTTCGTCTGCGATCTTGGCGGTGAGCTGCCTTTTTACTGGCTTAGTATTCGCTGGGGCGACGGCCCTTGTGCCATCGTCATCATCTTGATAGAGGCCGGTGATTGAGGCCAGTCCGTAACGCCGGGCGTAGGTCATTGCCGATCCATAGCCCTGTGGGTCTTGCTTCGGCAGAGGCATAACGATGGTGTCTTGCAGCCATTCGCCAGAAGTGTGCAGGAGTCTGGTTGTCAGATGAAGCTTCCCATCATCAGACGGCGATCCGGTTTGCATGAACGCGATTCCGTTGTCGTTCAATGCGGTCTTCACAGCGTCGATGACAGCAGGCAGGTCGGCGTACTTGTTGCGCAGATGCCCGTTGACAGCATCCTTGGCAGCAAAGGTGATGGTTTGTTGTGCCGCCAATACTGCGGGGGCAATCTTTGCGAGTGATTCGCTGGTGATCATGTTGTCTTCCTCTCTGTGTTTGCCAGTGCGGAGCGGGCGGAGATAAGCTGCCTTGCGTTCCACTCTTGCCCCACGCCGTCGTCAAAGCAATCGAGCATGCCGCGCAACGCCTCCCGCAGCTCCTTGATCTGCTCCTGCATCTGGCGTGGGGTGAGGCCCGTCTCGTGATAGACAGCTCCGGCTTCGGCGATCAGGCGGGCGTCTGCTTCGGTAAAGCAACCTTGATAATCGAGTCGTCGCATATGGATACCGGGCTTGCTGGCATCGGGCCAGTACACACACCATCCAGGTTCTTTGTATGTACCAAGCTGCTTTTCGCGCCAAGGCCCCTTTGTCGGCTCACTCATGGCTAGCCTCCGGGTTCTGGGCGCGGGCTGCGAGCATGGCGTCTGCCATCTTGTAGGCTTCCTGCGCGATTCCCACTCGCCAGTTTTCATCTGGAAAACCTTCGCGCTCCAGAACGCGAAGCGCATCATTCAAAACAGCCGGAAGTGCTGCCTTTGCGAATTCGTCTCGATCATTCATTGCCATCACTCACCCCTCATAGCCACCATAGCGGCCCGTGGTGCGTCCGCCTTGTCGGCTTGGACTGCGATTTCGATCTGTGTGTCCTGAGCAGCGCCGCCGTAGGAGATTCCAGCGACGACGGCAAACGCGAGCCCGAGCAGCACGCGCAAATCAAACCGGAACATAGACGCCTCCTTGAACGATGGTGATGTAAGAGAGCGGGGCTAGGGCCACGACGGCCAAAAAAATAGCCCGCTTGTTTGTGGCGGGCTTCTTGCGGGATGGCACGTAGGCCAGTTGGATGGGGGTGTTCATGGTTTTGCGTGATGTTGTGCCCAAGCGCGTGCAAGCGTTTCAAGGGCTTTTGTTTGATAGGGACTGCCGTGAGCGCGCCCGCAGTTCAGGCCTGACACCGCGATGTATCCGTTCTTCTCATCGAGGCCGAACGTCTCTACGATGCGCGACAGATCGCCGCGCTTCACGGCATCCATGGTGTCGTTGTAGAGGCTCTGGACGCGAGCCTCAAGCTCATCCTCGGCTTCATCGCAGGCATCCTGATACTTCATCTGGTCGAGGACTGGATTTGTGCTGTAGCTCATAACAAACCTCCTTCAGGCAAGTTCAAATTCAAGTTCCGGCACGCCCCACTGAGCGGCCATCGCATCGGCAACGCCCTGGAACGTCTCACTGCGGAGCTTCCAGCGATCCGGCCCTGGCGGCATCATGTGGATGCGTGGCTTTCGCCCGTCCACGATGTCTGTCGGGAGCAGGGGGGGCAGGCCTTTGAGCCAAAGGCATGTGGCTTTTGTCTCGCCGTGACCAAACATCCATGGTTGGATGATCTGATCCGGCTTGCGGATGCGGCTGCTGATGATGCTGATCGGATTTTCCAGCGCGATCTTTTCAATAGGCGCATCAAGTAGCGTCTGCACGAAATCAAGCGCTTCCTGCTGGACTCCTGACGCCTGCTTTGCGGCAAAGTGCCGCGCACCGGACACAGCCAGGTGCGTGCATGGCGGGTGGCAAACCATCAAGTCCCAACCGTCATTCAGTACGTCACGCACGTCGCCTTGGTAGTGCCAACCAGGGCGTTCAGTCGGCAGCAAATCGCAGGACATGACGGCATGCCCCTGGGCGGAGAAGGCGTCGCGCACCTTGCCGCTGAACTCGCAGGCTATGAGAATCTTCATGGTGTTGTAAGAAAAAAGCCCACCGAAGCGGGCGAGGCCTCCACAGTGGGAAGCGAGGGGTGGGGTGATGGTGGCCGGTTGCTTGCCCGACTTGCCCTGCATGAGTCATTGCCGCGCTCACGCCGATATGACCACTGCGCCGTCGCTTCGTGGCTATTCGCGCAGCTTTTGCAGACTCTGGTCGTGTCGGATGCCGTGTTCGGGAGGGATACGCCTCGCGCATCGCAACTGCGCATTCACCATCACGGCGGCGGACTAAGGGTTTGCTCCTTGCCGGTCTGTTCTATCGCCACTGGCATTAAGTGGCGCATCCAATCAATCCGCCTGCGTGATGGCCCCGACATTTGACGCTGCCGGGAGCGTTGCGCGTCAACCTCTACGAATCTGCGCCGCTGGAGTTGCCCAATGCTTCACAGTCGCTTGAACAACGCTGTGATTGAATCCGCTCATCCTCTCGGCCAGCTTCGGCCTATCCAACCCGATGATTCCAATCGCGGTTGCCCACAATTCATGGGGTGTATCGCCAAGCTTCTCGGCCTCATCCAAGGCGCGGAGCAGGATTTGTTCCGTCTTGTCATGCTGTGCTGTCTGCATGTCTACTCTCCTTGTCCTGTGGCTCGGGCGATGGCTGCGCGGGTATCCTCGACCAGCGTGTTAAACCGGGTCTGTGTGACATCAGACTTCGCTTGTTGGCTGAGGTATTCGCTGTCGGCCTGTTGCCAGTAGGTTTGGCCTAGCTGCCACGCCTGACGCATCGCCTTGCTGACAAGGTCTGGCAGATCATCAAGTGTGTGCTGTGCTTGTTCCATCTTCATTCCTCCGGCTCCCACTCGCCAATGTCATAGCCCGTTTCCTCGTCGAACCATTCGCACCAGCCCGGCGCGCCCTCGCCATCGTCTTGCTCATAGACCTCCAGCCCACCAACGTTGCAGTAGTCAGGCTTGATGTTGTGCTCAAGCTGAAACAGGTCGTAGTCCGCGAGAACTGAAAGCAGCTTCTTTGCCTCCCGTGGCGTGTCCACAGCGACATGAAAAGGCTTCCCCGGAATCTGCGGGATGTGCCAGACGCGAAGGGCGCCAATCTTTACTTGTTCCATCTCTCTCTCCTTGGTTAATCACGCAGCGCACGGGGGTGGGTGTGCTCAAAGTTGCTGCTTGGCTTTGCGCCGCACATCTGCATCGGTGTCGAGGCGTTGCGGCTTGCCGATCTGTTGGCGCTGCTCGCTCTTTGGTGTGAGCGAATCGAAAGCCGCGAGCACCATGTTTTTGTATTTGGTGCGCGTGGCTTGCTTGCGCTTTTCATTGAGACTTGTGATGCTCATGCCGCCACCAAGTGAGAGGGCGACCAACCGTTGCGCTGCTTCCACGCACTCGATGCGCTTGCAGCCTTCCCCATCGACAGCACGGCGTCAGGACTAACCTTGTGACGCTTGCCGCGATACATCTGGCGCAACAGCTTGGATGCGCAGATGCACCCCACATTGAACTCTTCGGCCTCCTCATTGCGGACGATGACTGCACGCGTCAGATTCGTCTTGCCGCAGCAGTCACATACCGGGTAGTCGCTTGATCCGGCAACAGTAAATGTCTGTCCTTGCATGATTTGCTCCTGGTTGAAATCAGCAGGGCTCTCGGTGGAAAGCCCTCTTGATTTCATCTAGGCGTTCCGCTGTCCGCTCGCGGTCCTAGGTCTGCCCAGGCTTTAGGTCGTGGGTACTTAGTCCGACCACCACCCCAAACCGCTGCGTGTGCTGCTTTGTTTGGTGCGATGGATGTATTGTTAGCCAAAGCTAAGATTGAGTCAATAGCTTAGGCTAATTTATTTTTCTGATGCTGTTTGCTCAGGCAACAAAAAACCCGCTCGCGGCGGGTTGATGTGCTTGTGCTTGACTGAGCGGGGCTGCTCAGCTTTTTTTGTCGCTAGTTGGTGGCGGCCAGCATATCGGTGAATGCATCAATTCCGGCGCGCAACATCTCGTTGTCCTCGACTGTAGGCGAGCGCTGGACTTCAGAAGAGTCGCTTTTGAGGGCCAAGCCTGTGCCGACTCCGTTTGCATTTGCTACCCGGCGCGCAACGGCTGGGTACACCACGCTGCCAGCAGCATTCGTGTAAATTCCTTCGCCGTCGTTCACATTGATTGTGAAGCTATAACCCCAAAGCAACGCCCCCGTGGCGGAAACACGCGCACAAACTGTGGTGCCAGCAGATGCTCCAGAGACTTGGTTCTCACAAGCAAGCCTTCCATCGGTGGACATCACCATGCCGCTGCCGTTAGCTCCTTTTGATCCTAATTTTGAAAGCTCCACATAGTCTGCGCTGGGTAGCAGTGATGTCAGGGAGCTGAAAAGCCATTTGCCCTTTAGGCTTTCCGGCGAAGACGAGAAGTCGAAGTTAAAGCGGGACATTTCCTTCTCTTCTTCACCCGGGAATGTGATGTAGCCCTTGACCCCAGAGACAAAGCGCATGCTCACAGTGCCAGCAGAGCCAGTCTCATAGCCCGCATGCGGGACGCTGCCGAACGACTGGCCGCCCGCATATTTATTGAGTTGTCCGGCGTAGCTGTTGTTGGCAATGGCGCCCGCTGACAGATAGAACGTTGGCGCTCCGTTCGCCTCGTAGGCATACATCTGCATGACCAGAGTGTTGTTCTGAACGTCCAGACCGAAGCCGCGACCAGGCTGGCCGGTGTTCTCGGATGTCACGATCCATGTGCCTGCCTGGGGCATGAACGCCAAGGCCGACCCTGCGAGCGCGAAAGCGCCAATTGCCAACAAAAACTTCCTCATTACTTCCTCCTGTGGTTGTTTAGAGCCCGCCAGCGCCGGATTTGTCGCGCACACGCCCAATCAGAGTGATGTGCTGGGCCACTTGGCTGGGGGTTAAGTCCTCATCCTTGTACTCTGAGTTGTAGCTTCGAAGGGTTAGGCCGCCATCCAGCCTCCGGTAGAGGCGCTTCACCCGAAGCTCGTCTCCGTACCGAAACGCGTAAACCTTGCCGTCCTTGATCTGCTCGAATTCTCCCTCTGCCAGATTCACGAGGATGGAGTCCTCGTCAAAAAGCATTGGCTCCATGCTCTCACCCCGGACCTTGAACCTCTTTAGGTGCTTGACGCTGAGGCGGTGCTTTTGCAGCCAAGAAAGTCGGTAGGTTGCTGGCTCCGAATCCTCTTCCAGTTCATAGGTGACTACTGTGTTTCCATTCCCGCCGCTGAAGTGCACTTTGTATTCTTCAATTTGCACGACGTCTTCGGGGAGCGCATCTTCTGGGTGAAGGGCGATGACGTTCGTCCGATGATCCGCGCCTGTTGTCTCTCTCGGGCCTTTGCCTTCCGCGAGCCATAGCGGCGAAATGCTCAGGTCGAACTCACGGCAAATTAACTCCGCGTGTGAGCGCGAAATCCCAGTTACCTTTTCTGACATCGTAAACCATGCCGTCACTGTTGCGGCGGAAACATCACAGAGCCGCGCGATACGGGCTTGCACGCCTCGCGCTCTTGGGGCGGGGAATACAGATGTCAGTCGTTCTTGAATTGTGCTCATTAGCCTAGCCTAATAAATTATTTGTTTGCGTAGGCTTGCGTTAATCGTTAGCTTTGGCTAAGATAGGCGCATGAATACGTTTGCCACTCAAGTCATTGACACGCTCGGCGGCACGGCTGCGGTGTCTCGCATCTTCGGTATCGCCCTGTCCAGTGTGAGCAACTGGCGCGACCACGGCATTCCCAAGTCTCGCGTGATGTATCTCGAAGTCGCAAAACGCAAGCAGCTTCGCGGCATAGACCTCAAGGCAGCTACCGCCCCGGTTAAGCGCACCACCAACCAACCAAAAACACAGGAGGCCTGAGCTATGTACGCAGACCCTGCCCACATCCGTTCCAAGCGAGTGAATCTTTCCCTCAATGACACAGAGCTTCGCGTCGTAGAGGCGATGGCTGAATTCCACGGCAAGCAGCCGTCGGTGTTCATCCGGGCTGACTGTGCGTCAGGCAATCGATCGCATGGTCTCATACGTCGAGAACAAGACAGGCAAGCCGCTGTTTCGTAAGGAGTCCGCATGAGTATCAAACTGATGACGGCGGTATTTGAGCGCTACCCCAACGGTGGCGGCGAGATGCTTCTTGCGCTTGCACTTGCAGACCACGCAAGTGACGACGGGACTCGCGTCTATCCGAGCATCAAGGCCCTTGCTGAAAAGACGCGTCAATCCGAGCGCACGATCCAGTACCAACTGCGCCGCATGCAAGAGGCTGGCTGGCTGATCCTTGTAAACACCGGGAATGGTGGCCGGAGCATGACGTCGGAGTACCGAATTTCCAGCGATTGGATTAAGGGCGCAGAAATTGCACCCATTCAAAAGGGTGCAACTGACGACAAAAAGGGTGCAACTGACGACATTAAAGGGTGCAATCCACAGCAGAAAAGGGTGCAGCGTGTTGCACCCGCAAATAACCGTCAAGAACCATCAAAGAACCATCAGGGAACCGAAGCGCAAGCGCTCGGCCTCGATGAGGTTGATGATCAACTGCTCGATGACTGGAACAAAGTCCGCGCCGCCAAGCGCGTAGGTAATGCCACCTCCGCAGCAGTGAAGGGCTTGAAACGCGAAGCTGCCAAGGCCGGATTGACAGACGCCGAGGCCATTGAGGTTTGCTGCGCGAATGGATGGCAAGGATTTCGCGCCGAGTGGTACGCCCGCGACACGATGCCCACCGCAATGCGCCCATCCCGCCGCTCCACCGCTGAACACAAATACGCAGCCGCAGCCGCAGCAATTTACGACGGAGTTTTCGATGAATGATGTATCCACAATCGCTCAGGATGCGATCCGCGACGTGCAGCGCAAGCCCGAGACGCGCACCGCTTCGATGCTGGTTCAAAAACTTTTCGTGATGCTGCACGGCGCATACGGTAATCAGTTTTTGTCCAAGTTCTCAACTGGCGAAAAAGACGAGAACGGAAAGGACAAAGGCGTCCGCGCTGCGATGCTGGTTTGGGATAGCGCCCTGCGCAAGTTTGCGCCTGAGGTGGTTGAAACGGCGGCGAGTCGTCTGCGTAGCGAGTGCCCCGAATTCGCGCCAAACCTTCCGCAGTTTGAAAGGTTGTGTGAGGCCTGCGCGCAGCGCAAGACATACGCGCAAGAGCAGGGTCTTCCAGCGTTGCCAGCGCCAAAGGTGGAGCCAATCAAGGTGGATCTTGAAAAGCGCAACGACGGTAAGGATTGGGCGCGCAGTCTCATGGGCCGTCACGAAAAGGGCGACAAAAGCATCCACCCGATCTGCCTGAAGTTCGCCCGTGAAGCGCTTGGCTTGGAAGGAAGGCAGGTTTGGCAATGACTCGCGCCGAGGCAAACCAATTCCTGGACTTCGTGCGCAACGGCGGCATCGCCAGTGCATCGGAGATTCTGTTCGCCCTCTGGATGACGGGCGATCTATTCAGCGAGGTTCCGCGTGGATGACGTGTCCCGAATGCGCAACCGTGAGAACACATGGCTCTCCTGGAAGAGTTTCAGTGACTTGTCCCAAGTGCCTGTACTGCGCGGCGAGACGAATCCAGTTCATCCAACGCGTGATGAAGGTGAGCAAGGACACGAAGGTGGCGAAGTGCCGGGAGGCGCTACAGGAAGCGATGGATTGGGGTCATGCCGAGACGGAAATCAGGCGGCTGGCAAAGCTGGATGCGTGGGCTGTGGAGCCTGCAAAGAAGAAGTCCTGAGGCGGGCAGAACTTAAACGATTGGAGAGCAGATGACTGATCACAAGTTGATGGAAATGGCAGCCAAGGCATGCGGATGGGCAATGGTGCCGAACAGTGAGCGCCAGTGCGGCGGCATCAATGTTCATGTGGGTGGTGGCGCAACCATCGTGAACTTCAACCCGCTGAAGAACTCGGCGGCAGCGTTTGAGCTGATGGTGAAGCTGCGACTTACTGTATTTGTGTGGGATGAGGGCGATCAGGCCAGTGCGGCGAAGTCCCTTCCCAATGGCGAGGATCCAGACCCCACTGGCAAAGCGTGGCATGCCGATTACGTGCAAGAGGATGGTGACTTGGCCGCAGCCACTCGCCGCGCCATCACCCGTGCCGCCGCAGCCATCCAAGAAGCAAAGGAGGGGGTGTGAGGACAGCGGACATGCAGTGTGGTTTCGTACTTGGCCTTTTGTTCGGGATGTTCTTCGCGGCGGGAGTGATTGAGTTTCGCGACTCAAGGCCAGAAGGCTGGCGCGGTATGAAAGAGGCGTGTGAGGCTTCAATTCCACGCGACCAAAAGTGCGTGATGCGATTCGAGCCAAAGCCAGTCAAGGAGGCAGCATGAAATCAGTTCTGTGGGTGGTGGAGGTGCGCAAAGACAAGACGCGTGAATGGCACTGGCAGGTGGCCAAGGACTCGCGCGAAATGGCCCGCAGGCAAGCCAAGTTCTGGCGCGGCCTGAAGCATGAGACCCGAGTAGTCAAGTACGTGAGGGCAGCATGACCACACAACCAAGCAACGACAGCAAGTGCCGCCAAGTGTTTGAGCGGGAGTATTTCGCGGATGCCCCGGCCCATGCAAGCGAGCGCAACGCCAACGGTGAATACAAGTACATGGCATCACAGGTGGCGTGGACGCATTTCCGCTACGGGTGGTTGGCGAAGGAGAGGGCGGAATGACTGAGCGAATCACGCTCTCCCTGTGGGAGCCAGTGCAAGCCCACAAGGCGCTGATGCACGCATGGACGCACGCAAAGGCTTGGCTGATGGCGGGGCATCGCCTCGTGCTGGAAGTGCGCCCAGAGCGCCGCAGCGACGCCCAGAACCGCCGCCTGTGGTCGATGCTCAAGGATGTGTCTGAGCAGGTCAACTGGCACGGCAACAGGCTGACAGATTCCGAATGGAAAGACGTGTTCACCGCGTCGCTCAAGAAGCAGAAGGCAGTGCCTGGAATCGACGGTGGTTTCGTGGTCTGTGGCTCGCGCACTTCCAAGATGACCAAGGCCGAGATGTGCGAGCTGCAGGAGCTGATGGAAGCATTCGGGGCGCAGCAGGGCGTCCGGTTCAAGGCATGGGAGGGGATGGAGTGAAGGACATCGCATTTTTCACGATGCTGTGTGGGTTCGTTCTTGCCGCCCTTGGCGCGAGTGGCTGGGGTTGGTTCCTTTTGGCGGCTGTGATCTTTGGAGGGATGGCATGAAGATCGAATTGCCATGGCCTGACCGCACTCTGCACCCCAATGCTCGCGTGCACTGGGCGCAGCTTGCCAAGGCCAAGAAAGCCGCCCGAGAACACGCCTACTACACGGTCAAGGGCTCAGGACTGGTGCATACGTTCCCCCCGGGACGCATCCACATTTGGATCGACTTCTATCCACCTGATAGGCGTAAGCGTGATGACGATGGGCTACTCGCCAGCATGAAGGCTGCCCGCGACGGTATCGCTGACGCGCTGGGCGTGGATGACAGCCGATTCGTGAGCCATCCGATGATCCATGACACCGTGCACAAAGGCGGGATCGTCCGCGTGACCCTGACGGGAGGGCCGACGAATGCAGTCTAAGAACAAGGCCGCGCCAACTAAGGCTGAGAAGGCCCATATTGAGTGGATCAAGGATTTGCCCTGCGGCGTGTGCGGCACTCACGGCCCGTCAGAAGCGCATGAGCTAAGGCAGGGCGAATGGTTCACCTCGATTCCACTGTGCGCAGACTGCCATCGTGGCAGCTTCAATGGCATTCACGGCCAGCAACGCATTTGGAAGGTGTTGAAGCTGGACGAAATGGCTGTGCTGAATTTGACAGTGCAGCAGCTTTTGGGGAGATGAGGAAGTGAGAGAGCGATTCATCCCGCCGAAATGCCCCGAGTGCGGAGCGTGGACAGAGGTACTGGAGACGCGCAAGCGCAAAACATCCGGGGAAATTCACCGGCGTGTCCTGTGTGCGAATGGTCACCGATTCACGGATGTTGAGAAGGTTCGCGGCTTTGAGTTGGCAAAGAAGAAGGCCGCGTGGATTGCAAGTCTAGGAAAGGGAGCCTATGAAGCGTGATTTTGAAATGACAGTGCCGGTAGAGCTTCGCGAGGCTGAGGAAGTGTTGCGCAAGTACGGAGCTTGGGCGCAAGACCGTTGGAAGAAGCAGCAGTGCGCCAGCGCCGAGGGCAACTACAAGCACCCACCGACCCGGAGTGTGGATTGCGATGAGCCGATGGAGCCATTCATCCCGGACTGGTCGGCCATGCAGGTGCAACGAGTGCTCCAGGTCGTGCCGATGCAGTTCCGCCGAGTGCTGTTCGCCTACTACGTTCCACAACGCGAGCACCCAAGCGCCGCGCGCCGCAAGCTGGGCCTGACGAATCGGGACTGGCACCAAGGCCGAATCATGGGACTGCGGAAATTTTGGCTGATTTATTGCGCAAGGACTTGCAAGACTTGACAAAGTCGTGCATAATCGCGACAACTTACCGCGAAACTGATTCGTGTGCCCCGGTTGCCCTATGGCAGCCGGAGGCGTCTCCAGATAAAGCAAAGCCCGCAGGACTCACGTTCTCGCGGGCTTCAAGATCAACTTGGTGCGCGAGTTCTACCGCATGCGCGACGCGCTCAAGCAGCGTGACATGAACCTGTGGCAGCAATTGCAATCAGCCATCGCCCGCGAGGTGGACTCTGCCGTCCGCGCCTCGTTCGGATCGCGCCTGATGCTGGATCGTAAGAAGGACAAGCCGATCCTGCAGGGCGAGATCCACCGGCTCGAATCTGAGATTCAGCCCGGACTTCTGCTGAACTGAATTACCACACTGTCCTTTCGTGGTTGCCGTCCTTGTGGCGGTTTTTTTATTTGCGGCGCAGCTCGGCATTGTTCGGGCAGCGGCGGGAAGGAAAGACATGACACAAGCACGTGAAGCCTTTGAACGCGCCTTCATGGAGCGAATCAGTGAGTTGGCGGAAAAGGAAGTTAATGCCCAGATGGCGGTGGTCGAGGGCGCGCTCAAATCAGTGAGCAGCGGCACTGCTTCAGCCTTGCTTTGCATCGAGTTCACCAAGAGGTTGCGGATCGCTCTGATTTCCAATCGGGAGCGTGAGTTGTGGGCTGAGGCTGCAGATCGCGCGATTGCGATATTCCTGCCGAGTGAAGGACAGTCATGAAGCACCTACGCTGGATCATCACCATCCTGATCTTCATTACTGTGACTGAGACAGTAAAGGGATTTCATGGTTGGACGGGCTACTGGATTGCGTCGGCTGTGCTGACCGCATTCGGGATCGTGAACTACTTTGATGGCTACTTCGCTCGACAGCGAGAGCTTGAGGGGAAGCTGGATGGCCTGCGATCCTCAAGCCAGATTCCGCCGCACCGACCACCGAGGACGCCATGACTCCCATGCAAACAATCATCGAAGCAGAGACCCGCAGAGCCTCCGAAGCCGTGAACATGGCAATGGAGCGTTTCTATGAGATGACAAGAAAGCGCTGCAACGTCGTGGGGCGATGGCTTCCGCCCATCCGCGCCACGCTGAAGAACAGCCACAGCGGCTTATCAGCGCCCGCGCTCGCGTTCTGCGCCAGCACGTAGCGCGGCCCGCCGTCCGGTTCAGCGCCTTCAAATGCAATCTCGCGCAAGCGGTTGCAAA
>NZ_JADKYZ010000013.1 GCF_015354245.1 Diaphorobacter caeni | reverse complement strand
ACAGGACAGTGAAACGACTTCGCGCCGATGATAGTGCGGACTCCCGTGTGAAAGTAGGTCATCGTCAGGCTATTACAGCCCAAACCGCCCCTAGCTCATTTGAGTTAGGGGCGTTTTGCTTTGCGGGAAGCAAAACACACGTGCTTCATGGGACCTGCATTCGCATCAGCCATGATCCAGGCGGTGATTGTGAGGGCCCTGCGAAACCAATCTCCGCATGAACACGAAGCATCCCCATATGACCACCCTCATGCACAACTGTTGCCAGGAGTGGATCTGACTCGTCCTCCGGAGGAGATGCATATCATGGTGTCGAGGCCTGAGTCGCTTGAGGCTCTAGGAGTCACGGCGAAGCTTGCTCCAATGCCGTTGATGGCACCCCAGCGGTTGACTGTCAATGTGGCCGAGTTGGTTGTGAAACGCACGGAAGCATCCGGTGGAGCGGGGAAGGACTGGATCAGCTCGTCATCTTCGGTCGACGTGGATGCGCGGGGAATCCCGTTGTTGTCGAGGTCAATGAACACATCCCAGCCACAACTCCAGTCACTGGGCGAGGCGTTGCAACTTCGGCCATCGGTGACGTCCTTCTTTCGCAGTTTGATGTTGTCTCCCCTTCGAACTGCTTCGGAGCGGGCGACTTGCAGGGAGCCCTTGAGCTCCATGGCGGCCTGATGCACGCGCAGTTTTTGGATCAAGCTGGAAAAGTTCGGAGCGGCCAGAGTGGCGACAATCGTCAGCAGCGCAATGGTGCACATGAGTTCAACCAGAGTGAAGCCACTTTCAGCGTTGCAAGAGCGGGGAGTGGGTACAGCGGCGTGAGATGTGGGGCGGTTCATTGGCAGGTGACCGAAGGGGGGGATTTCCCTTTGTACCGCTGCTCGAAAACGGGCAGTTTGATCTCCACAGGCAAGGACAAAGAATGGGTGCGAGTGTGTCGAGAAGCATGCCCCTGGCACAGAAAGAAGGCGTGTTCAAAAAAATCGTCTTTCCGTGCATTTCTCTTCGTGTTTTCCCGAAAGTGGCCCTCCTGCCGGGCTACAATACGAGCTGCAGTTTGGTGGGCTTGGACGAAGCCAAGAATCTTGAAAATATTTTTAGGGTTTCTTGGGTGAGGATGAAAAATCCGCTATAATTGCAAGTTCTCCGGAGGGGTGCCCGAGTGGCTAAAGGGGGCAGACTGTAAATCTGTTGGCTTACGCCTACACTGGTTCGAATCCAGTCCCCTCCACCAAATTATGAGAGTCGAGGTCCTCGTTGGGGTGCGACGCTGATCAATGGATCAAGCGGGAGTAGTTCAATGGTAGAACCTTAGCCTTCCAAGCTAATGACGCGGGTTCGATTCCCGTCTCCCGCTCCATAGCTGGTTTGTGAGAAAAGTTAAGCGCAATGCGCTGTGAAGTTGCCCATGTGGCTCAGTGGTAGAGCACTCCCTTGGTAAGGGAGAGGTCGCGGGTCCGATTCCCGCCATGGGCACCACAAGTTTCAGGTGCGTCCGTTCGGGTTGCGCCTTATTTTCAGGTGTAGTTTTCGGAGTCAAGAAATGGCAAAGGAAAAATTCGAGCGGACCAAGCCGCACGTCAACGTCGGTACCATCGGTCACGTTGACCACGGCAAGACCACGCTGACGGCCGCTATCGCTACCGTTCTGTCGAAGAAGTTTGGCGGCGAAGCCAAGGCTTACGACCAGATCGACGCTGCGCCCGAAGAAAAGGCCCGCGGTATCACGATCAACACCGCTCACGTCGAGTACGAAACCAACGGTCGTCACTACGCTCACGTGGACTGCCCAGGTCACGCCGACTATGTGAAGAACATGATCACCGGCGCTGCCCAGATGGACGGCGCGATCTTGGTCTGCTCCGCTGCTGACGGCCCAATGCCCCAGACCCGCGAGCACATCCTGCTGGCCCGTCAGGTTGGCGTTCCTTACATCATCGTGTTCCTGAACAAGTGCGACATGGTCGATGACGAAGAGCTGCTCGAGCTGGTCGAAATGGAAGTTCGCGAACTCCTCGACAAGTACGACTTCCCAGGCGACGACACCCCGATCATCCGTGGTTCTGCCAAGCTGGCTCTCGAAGGCGACCAGTCCGACAAGGGCGAGCCCGCCATCCTGCGTCTGGCAGAAGCTCTGGACAGCTACATCCCCACGCCTGAGCGTGCAGTGGACGGCGCGTTCCTGATGCCAGTCGAAGACGTGTTCTCGATCTCCGGTCGCGGTACCGTGGTGACAGGCCGTATCGAGCGCGGTATCGTCAAGGTCGGCGAAGAAATCGAAATCGTCGGTATCAAGGACACCCAGAAGACCACCGTCACTGGCGTGGAAATGTTCCGCAAGCTGCTGGACCAAGGTCAAGCTGGCGACAACGTGGGTCTGCTGCTGCGCGGCACGAAGCGCGAAGACGTCGAGCGCGGCCAAGTGCTGTGCAAGCCCGGTTCGATCAAGCCACACACGGAATTCACCGCTGAGGTGTACGTTCTGTCGAAGGACGAAGGCGGCCGTCACACTCCGTTCTTCAACAACTACCGTCCACAGTTCTACTTCCGTACGACTGACGTGACCGGCTCCATCGTGCTGCCAGCCGACAAGGAAATGGTCATGCCTGGTGACAACGTGTCCATCACCGTGAAGCTGATCGCTCCGATCGCCATGGAAGAAGGTCTGCGTTTCGCCATCCGCGAAGGCGGTCGTACCGTCGGCGCCGGTGTGGTTGCCACGATCATTGCGTAAGTTTTGATTCGTAGGGGTATAGCTCAATTGGCAGAGCGTCGGTCTCCAAAACCGAAGGTTGTAGGTTCGATTCCTACTGCCCCTGCCACCTAAGGGTGGAAACAATAAGCCCGCCAAGCCTTGGCGGGCTTCGGCGTCTTGTGCGACGCTGGAATAAGAAATGATTGCAGTCACATATGGCCACTTCTCAGGTTGAAACGGTTAGTACTGGAGCGGACAAGGCGAAGCTTGCCTTGGCCGTCGTACTGGTATTGGCCTCTATTGCCGGCTTCTATGTGCTTTCCAAGCAGGGTCCATTGGTGCAATGGGCTGTGTTGCTGGTGGGATTGATTGCGGCCGTAGTGGTGTTTCTTGTTTCCGAGCCTGGCCGGCAATTCGTGGCCTTCGCTCGCGATGCGTGGAAGGAAGTGCACAAGGTTGTCTGGCCTACCCGCAAGGAAGCGCTGCAGATGACCGGCTATGTGTTCGCCTTTGTGGTGATCATGGCGCTGTTCCTGTGGTTTACCGACAAGACGCTTGAATGGCTCTTGTACGATTTGGTTCTGGGTTGGAGGAAGTAACTGATGACTGATGACGCCATGGAAAATGCTGGCGCTGCAGCGGCAGTTCCTGCTCCCGTAGCTGCAGGCAATCCGGATCTGCGCTGGTACATCGTTCATGCCTATTCGGGTATGGAAAAGGCGGTGGAGCGCAACATCACCGAACGCATCGCCCGTGCGGGCATGCAGGACAAGTTTGGCCGTATTCTGGTTCCGACCGAAGAAGTGGTCGAAATGAAGAATGGCCAGCGCAAGACGACCGAGCGTCGCCTTTATCCTGGTTATGTGTTCGTTGAAATGGTGATGGAAGATGACACGTGGCACTTGGTGAAGCACACCAGCAAGGTCACGGGCTTCGTGGGTGGTTCCAAGAACCGTCCCGCGCCGATCTCTGACGATGAAGTCCAGAAGATCGTCAGCCAGATGGAAGAGGGCACCGAGAAGCCACGCCACAAGATCGAGTTCACCGTGGGTGAGCTGATCCGCGTGAAGGAAGGCCCCTTCACCGACTTCAACGGTTCCGTGGAAGAAGTCAACTACGAGAAGAATCGCCTGCGTGTGTCGGTGATGATTTTCGGACGCTCCACACCGGTCGAATTGGAATTCGCTCAGGTCGAGAAGACATAAGTCTTTCTCCCAAGACCTGATCTGCAAGGATCAGTGGTCCGATGCTTCACAGCTCTGCATCGGAAGCCACTTCACTTCGAGCTGCAACCCCGGGGAGCGTGTCTTGTGAAAGCAAGACAGGCGTTATGACCCGCAAGGAAATTAGCCATGGCGAAAAAAATCGTCGGCTTTATCAAGCTGCAAGTTCCAGCTGGTAAGGCAAATCCATCTCCTCCAATCGGTCCAGCGCTGGGTCAGCGCGGTCTGAACATCATGGAGTTCTGCAAGGCATTCAATGCGCAGACTCAAGGTGTTGAGCCAGGTCTGCCACTGCCAGTGGTGATCACGGCTTTTGCTGACAAGAGCTTCACGTTCGTCATCAAGACTCCTCCAGCCACCGTGCTGATCAAGAAGGCCATCAAGCTCGACAAGGGTTCCTCGAATCCTCTGAAGACCAAGGTCGGCAAGATCACCCGCGCCCAGCTGGAAGAAATCGCAAAGACCAAGCTGAAGGACATGAATGCCGCTGACGTTGACGCCGCTGTGCGCACGCTGGCAGGTTCGGCCCGCTCCATGGGCGTGACTGTGGAAGGACTGTAATCATGGCGAAGTTGACCAAGAAGCAAAAAGCATTGGCCGGCAAGGTTGACAGCACCAAGCTGTACGCATTCGCTGAAGCTGTGGCTATCGTGAAGGAAGCCGCTACCGCCAAGTTCGACGAGTCCATCGACGTTGCAGTGCAACTCGGCGTGGATGCCAAGAAGTCGGACCAAGTGGTGCGTGGCGCTGTCGTTCTGCCTCACGGCACCGGCAAGACCACTCGCGTGGCCGTGTTCGCCCAAGGCGCCAAGGCTGAAGAAGCCAAGGCCGCAGGCGCAGACATCGTCGGCATGGACGACCTGGCTGCCCAAGTGAAGGCTGGCGACATGCCCTTCGACGTGGTGATCGCTGCTCCCGATGCAATGCGCATCGTGGGTACCCTGGGTCAGATCCTGGGCCCACGTGGCCTGATGCCCAACCCCAAGGTTGGCACCGTGACTCCTGACGTCGCTACCGCTGTCAAGAACGCCAAGGCTGGTCAGATCCAGTTCCGCGTCGACAAGGCCGGCATCATCCACGGCACGATTGGCCGTCGCTCGTTCGACAACGAGAAGCTGCAGGGCAACCTGGCTGCTCTGATCGAAGCGCTGAACAAGTCCAAGCCTGCGTCGAGCAAGGGTGTTTACCTGCGCAAGGTCGCTGTGTCCTCCACCATGGGCGTTGGCGTCCGTGTGGATACACAGTCCATCGCAGCGTAATTGCTAAAAAGATCTTGAGGCGCTCGCAAGAGTGCCTCAGTGGTGGGTCGGCGCAGTGATGCGTCGGGTCATCCAAGACCGTTGGTGTGCAGACCGCTGCACTTAAACCGTGTGGAAGCCAACGCAGATGGCGATCCCGCTGCAGATGGAACGAGAAATTTTTCCTCAACAGTTGGTCGCTGCAACTTAAGCGCGCATCGAGAACTTAGGTTCGGAGTGCGCATATGAAGGAGTAGACCTTGAGTCTTAATCGCAGTGAGAAAGAAGCGGTCATCAATGAAGTGACCAGCCTCGCCGCAAAAGCTCAAACGCTGGTGATCGCGGAATACCGTGGCATCACGGTCGCTGACATGACCAAACTGCGCGTTGATGCACGCAGCAAGGGCGTTTCCCTGAGCGTTCTGAAGAACACTCTGGCACGTCGTGCTGTGGCTGGCAGCCAGTTTGATGTTGTCGCCGACCAGATGACCGGTCCTCTGATCTATGGCTTCTCCGAAGACGCTGTGGCCGCCGCCAAGGTGGTGGCCGATTTCGCGAAGACGAACGACAAGCTCGTGATTCGCGGTGGCGCTTTCGGTGGCAAGGCCCTGGACGTGAACGGCGTTAAGGAACTGGCAAGCATTCCCTCCAAGGAAGTGTTGCTGGCTCAGCTGTGTGGCTTGCTCATGTCGCCTATCTCGCGTACAGCCGTTGTGCTGGGCGCCCTGGCGGCAAAGAAGGGCGAAGGCGAAGCTGCTGCTGCTGCTTGATTGAAAAGCGCGCAGTTATCCCTCAAATAAACCAATTGTTAGGAAATCAAAATGGCATTCGATAAAGACGCATTCTTGACCGCGCTGGACAGCATGACGGTTCTGGAACTCAATGACCTGGTGAAGGCTATTGAAGAGAAGTTCGGCGTGTCCGCCGCTGCTATGGCTGCTCCCGCTGCTGGCGGCGCTGCTGGTGGCGCTGCTGCTGCTGAAGAAAAGACTGAATTCAACCTGGTTCTGCTCGAAGCAGGCGCAAACAAGGTTGGCGTGATCAAGGCCGTGCGTGAAATCACCGGTCTGGGCCTGAAGGAAGCCAAGGACATGGTCGACGGCGCTCCCAAGACCCTGAAGGAAGCTATGCCTAAGGCTGACGCTGAAGCTGCTGCCAAGAAGCTGACAGAAGCTGGTGCTAAGGCTGAACTGAAGTAATTCGGTCAGTTTTGAGGGCTGGAGGTTCCAAAAGGGGCCTCCAGCCTTTGGCGCTTCTAGTGCAAGGGTTTGTCCTGTGCTGGAAAGACGTCTTGTCTGACGACCTGCGTGGTCGTTTTGTTGTCAGATCAAGGCGGTAGATTCGGACCATTGTGTCCAGAGCGCACCAGAAAGCGGTTTGCAAGTATTCACTTTAACCGCTTTCTAGTGCCTTCTGATTCATCCGACAGCAGAAGGTGCCTTGGTTCGGGCGATGTGCAACGCATCGCCGTCCGCCATGGTTGGTAGTGGCCAACCGCCAAGCCTACAAGTGTGCCTTGTAGGGCAGTCGTCGAAGACCAGTTTCATGTCTTTGCCTGGAGATCTCATGGCCCAAACTTCCACGTACAGCTACACCGAGCGCAAGCGGATTCGCAAGAGCTTCGGCAGCCGTGACAGTGTGCTCAAAGTGCCTTATCTGTTGCAGATGCAGCGTGATGCCTACACCGCATTCCTGCAATCTGGTACAGCCCCCCAAAAACGCAGCGATGATGGCCTGCAGGCCGCGTTCAACGCCGCATTCCCGATCGTGTCGCACAACGGCTTCGTCGAAATGAAGTTTGTCGAGTACAACCTCGCCAAGCCCGCTTTCGACGTGCGTGAGTGCCAGACCCGTGGTCTGACCTTCTCCTCGGCCGTGCGTGCCAAGGTGCAGCTCATCATCTATGACCGCGAATCCTCGACCGCCTCCTCCAAGGTGGTGAAGGAAGTGAAGGAGCAGGAAGTCTACATGGGCGAAGTGCCCCTGATGACGGACAAGGGCTCGTTCATCATCAACGGTACTGAGCGCGTGATCGTGTCGCAGCTGCACCGCTCGCCAGGCGTGTTCTTCGAACACGACAAGGGCAAGACCCACAGCTCGGGCAAGCTGCTGTTCTCGGCTCGCATCATTCCTTACCGCGGCTCCTGGCTCGACTTCGAATTCGATCCGAAGGACATGCTGTACTTCCGCGTCGACCGTCGCCGCAAGATGCCCGTGACGATCCTGCTGAAGGCCATTGGCCTGAACCCGGAATCCATCCTCGCGAACTTCTTCGTGAACGACAACTTCCGCCTGATGGACACCGGTGCACAGATGGAATTCGTGCCCGAGCGCCTGAAGGGCGAAGTCGCGCGTTTCGACATCACCGACAAGTCCGGCAAGGTCGTGGTCGCCAAGGACAAGCGCATCACCGCGCGCCACACCCGCGAACTCGAGCAGTCCAACACGACGCACGTGAGCGTGCCCGAGGACTTCCTGATCGGCCGCGTCGTGGCACGCAACATCGTTGACGGCGACACCGGCGAAATCATCGCCAAGGCCAACGACGAGCTGACCGAAGCGCTGCTCAAGAAGCTGCGCTCCGCCGGCGTGCACGACATCCAGTGCATCTACACGAATGAACTCGACCAGGGCGCGTACATCTCGCAGACCCTGCGCATCGACGAAACCACCGACGAGTTCGCCGCGCGCGTTGCCATCTACCGCATGATGCGCCCCGGCGAGCCACCAACGGAAGACGCGGTACAGGCCCTGTTCCAGCGCCTGTTCTACAACTCCGACACGTACGATCTGTCGCGCGTGGGCCGCATGAAGTTCAACGCAAAGGTCGGTCGCGATGGCGCCACCGGACCGATGGTGCTGGACAACGACGACATTCTGTCCGTCGTGAAGATCCTCGTGGATCTGCGCAACGGCAAGGGCGAAGTCGACGACATCGACCACCTGGGCAACCGCCGCGTGCGTTGCGTGGGCGAACTGGCCGAAAACCAGTACCGCACCGGTCTGGCTCGTATCGAAAAGGCTGTGAAGGAACGTCTGGGCCAAGCGGAACAAGAGCCGCTGATGCCGCACGACCTGATCAACTCCAAGCCGATCTCCGCAGCCCTGAAGGAATTCTTCGGCGCATCGCAGCTGTCGCAGTTCATGGACCAGACCAACCCTCTGGCCGAAATCACCCACAAGCGCCGCGTTTCGGCTCTTGGCCCGGGTGGTCTGACACGCGAGCGCGCAGGCTTCGAAGTGCGTGACGTGCACGTGACCCACTACGGTCGCGTCTGCCCAATCGAAACGCCTGAAGGTCCAAACATTGGTCTGATCAACTCGCTGGCTCTGTACGCCCGCCTGAACGAATACGGTTTCATCGAAACCCCGTATCGCCGCGTGGTGGATGGCAAGGTCACGATGGACATCGACTACCTGTCGGCCATCGAAGAAGGCAAGTACATCATCGCCCAGGCGAACGCGACGCTCGACGAAGAAGGCCGCCTGACGGGCGATCTGGTGTCGGCCCGCGAACGTGGTGACTCCACTCTGGTGTCCGCCGAGCGCGTTCAGTACATGGACGTGTCGCCTGCGCAGATCGTCTCCGTTGCCGCCTCGCTGGTTCCGTTCCTCGAGCACGATGACGCGAACCGCGCGTTGATGGGCGCCAACATGTCGCGTCAGGCCGTGCCAGTGCTGCGTCCCGAAAAGCCGATGGTCGGCACGGGCATCGAGCGCGTGGCCGCCGTTGACTCCGGCACCGTGGTGACCGCAACCCGTGGCGGTATCGTCGACTATGTCGACGCGACCCGCATCGTGGTGCGCGTGAACGACGAGGAAGCCGTCGCCGGCGAAGTCGGCGTGGACATCTACAACCTCATCAAGTACCAGCGTTCCAACCAGAACACCAACATCCACCAGCGTCCCATCGTCCAGAAGGGCGACAAGCTGGCCAAGGGTGACGTGGTGGCCGACGGCGCATCGACCGACCTGGGCGAAATCGCCATTGGTCAGAACATGCTGATCGCCTTCATGCCATGGAACGGCTACAACTTCGAAGACTCGATCCTGATCAGCGAGCGCGTGGTGGCAGAAGACCGCTACACCTCGATCCACATCGAAGAACTCGTGGTGATGGCTCGTGACACGAAGCTGGGCCCTGAGGAAATCACGCGCGACATTCCGAACCTGTCGGAACAGCAACTGAACCGCCTCGACGAATCCGGCATCATCTACGTGGGTGCGGAAGTGCAGCCCGGCGACACGCTGGTCGGCAAGGTCACGCCCAAGGGCGAGACGACGCTCACTCCTGAAGAGAAGCTGCTGCGCGCGATCTTCGGCGAGAAGGCTTCGGACGTGAAGGACACGTCGCTGCGTGTGGATCAGGGCTCTTCGGGCACCGTGATCGACGTGCAGGTGTTCACCCGCGAAGGCATCCAGCGTGACAAGCGCGCCCAGCAGATCATCGACGATGAACTCAAGCGCTATCGCCTCGACCTGAACGACCAGCTGCGCATCGTGGAAGCCGACGCGTTCGACCGTATCGAGAAGCTCTTGATCGGTCACGTCGCCAACGGTGGCCCGCAGAAGCTGGCCAAGGGCACGAAGATCGACAAGGCGTATCTCGACGGCGTGGACAAGTTCCACTGGTTCGACATCCGTCCTGCGGAAGACAACGTCGCGGCGCAACTTGAGTCCATCAAGAACGCGCTGGAGCAGACACGCCACAGCTTCGACCTCGCGTTCGAAGAAAAGCGCAAGAAGCTCACGCAAGGCGACGAGCTGCCCGCGGGCGTGCTCAAGATGGTCAAGGTCTACCTGGCCGTCAAGCGCCGTCTGCAGCCCGGTGACAAGATGGCCGGCCGTCACGGCAACAAGGGTGTGGTCTCCAAGATCACGCCCGTGGAAGACATGCCTTACCTGGCAGACGGCACCACCGCCGACATCGTGCTGAACCCGCTGGGCGTGCCATCGCGCATGAACATCGGTCAGGTGCTGGAAGTTCACTTGGGTTGGGCCGGCAAGGGCCTGGGCCAGCGCATCGACAACATGCTGCGTGACCACGCACGTGCCGAAGAAATGCGTGAACTCATGGAGCAGATCTACAACTCGCGCGGCCGCCAGGAAGACCTGTCGCAGCTGACCGACGAAGAGATCATGAAGATGGCGGGCAACCTGCGTACCGGCGTGCCTTACGCATCGCCCGTGTTCGACGGCGCTTCCGAAGCCGAGATCAAGGACATGCTCAAGCTGGCCTACCCGGACGACATCGCCAAGGCCAAGGGCCTGACCGACACGCGCACACAGGCTTACCTGTATGACGGCCGCACCGGCGAGCGCTTCGAGCGCCCGACCACCATCGGCTACATGCACTACCTGAAGCTGCACCACTTGGTCGACGACAAGATGCACGCCCGCTCCACCGGTCCGTACTCGCTCGTGACGCAACAGCCGCTCGGCGGCAAGGCCCAGTTCGGTGGCCAGCGTTTCGGTGAAATGGAAGTGTGGGCGCTGGAAGCTTACGGCGCCGCCTACGTGCTGCAGGAAATGCTGACGGTGAAGTCCGATGACGTGGTGGGCCGTACCAAGGTGTACGAGAACATCGTCAAGGGTGAACACTCGATTGAAGCCGGCATGCCGGAATCGTTCAATGTGCTGGTCAAGGAAATCCGTTCCTTGGGCCTGGACATCGAACTGGAACGTTCTTAATTTGAAAAGGGAAAGAGTCCATGAAATCGTTACTCGACCTGTTCAAGCAATTCACGCCCGATGAGCATTTCGATGCCATCAAGATCGGCATGGCTTCGCCCGAAAAGATCCGCTCGTGGTCTTTCGGCGAGGTGAAGAAGCCTGAGACGATCAACTACCGCACGTTCAAGCCAGAGCGCGACGGTCTGTTCTGCGCCAAGATCTTCGGTCCCATCAAGGACTACGAATGCCTGTGCGGCAAGTACAAGCGCCTCAAGCACCGCGGTGTGATCTGCGAGAAGTGCGGCGTTGAAGTCACGCAGACCAAGGTGCGTCGCGAGCGTATGGGTCACATCGACCTGGCCGCTCCTTGCGCGCACATCTGGTTCCTGAAGTCGCTGCCATCGCGTCTGGGTCTCGTGCTCGACATGACGCTGCGCGACATCGAACGCGTGCTGTACTTCGAAGCTTATGTGGTGACCGACCCCGGCATGACTCCGCTGAAGAAGTTCGGCATCATGTCCGAGGACGACTACGACGCCAAGCGCAAGGAATACGGTGATGAATTCATCGCCAAGATGGGCGCGGAAGGCATCAAGGATCTGCTCGAAGGCATCGACATCGATATGGAAATCGAGCGTCTGCGTGGCGATCTGACCGGCTCCGAAGTCAAGGTCAAGAAGAACGCCAAGCGCCTGAAGGTTCTGGAAGCGTTCAAGAAGTCCGGCATCAAGCCTGAGTGGATGGTGCTGGAAGTGCTGCCCGTGCTGCCGCCGGATCTGCGTCCGCTGGTGCCGCTGGATGGCGGCCGCTTCGCTACGTCCGACCTGAACGACCTGTATCGCCGCGTCATCAACCGCAACTCGCGTCTGCGCCGCCTGCTGGAGCTGAAGGCTCCGGAAATCATCGCGCGCAACGAAAAGCGGATGCTGCAGGAAGCGGTGGATTCGCTGCTGGACAACGGCCGTCGCGGCAAGGCGATGACGGGCGCGAACAAGCGTGCCCTGAAGTCGCTGGCCGACATGATCAAGGGTAAGAGCGGTCGTTTCCGTCAGAACTTGCTGGGCAAGCGCGTGGACTACTCCGGTCGTTCCGTGATTACCGTGGGTCCTTACCTCAAGCTGCACCAGTGCGGTCTGCCCAAGCTGATGGCGCTGGAACTGTTCAAGCCATTCATCTTCTCGCGCCTCGAAGCGATGGGCATCGCCACGACCATCAAGGCCGCCAAGAAGGAAGTGGAAGCCGGCACGCCAGTGGTGTGGGACATCCTGGAAGAGGTCATCAAGGAACACCCGATCATGCTGAACCGTGCGCCTACGCTGCACCGTTTGGGCATTCAGGCGTTCGAGCCTATCCTCATCGAAGGCAAGGCGATCCAGCTGCACCCACTCGTCTGCGCGGCGTTCAACGCCGACTTCGACGGTGACCAGATGGCCGTTCACGTTCCACTGTCGGTGGAAGCGCAGCTCGAAGCCCGTACGCTGATGCTGGCATCGAACAACGTGTTGTTCCCCGCTTCGGGCGAGCCTTCCATCGTTCCTTCGCAGGACGTGGTGCTGGGTCTTTATCACGCCACTCGTGACAAGATCAACGGCAAGGGTGAAGGCCTGGTGTTCTCCGACATCGGTGAAGTGCAGCGCGCACTGGACGCCGGTGAAGCCGAGCTGGCTGCACGCATCAGTGTGCGTCTGACCGAGTGGACCAAGAACAAGGCGACGGGCGAATTCGAGCCCGAGACCAAGCTCGTGGAAACCACCGTCGGCCGCGCACTGCTGTCCGAAATCCTTCCCAAGGGCCTGCCTTTCGCGAACATCAACAAGGCGCTCAAGAAGAAGGAAATCTCCAAGCTCATCAACGTGAGCTTCCGCAAGTGCGGCCTGAAGGAAACCGTGGTGTTTGCCGACAAGCTGCTGCAGAACGGTTTCCGTCTCGCGACCCGCGCAGGTATTTCCATCTGCGTGGACGACATGCTGGTGCCACCGCAGAAGGCGGACATCATCGGCCGCGCCGAGAAGGAAGTGAAGGAGATCGAACAGCAGTACGTCTCCGGTCTGGTGACCGCTGGCGAGCGCTACAACAAGGTCGTGGACATCTGGGGCAAGGCCGGTGACGAAGTCTCCAAGGTCATGATGCAGCAGCTGTCCAAGCAAAAGACCATCGACCGTCACGGCAAGGAAGTCGATCAGGAATCGTTCAATTCGATTTACATGATGGCCGACTCCGGTGCCCGCGGTTCCGCAGCCCAGATTCGTCAGCTCGCCGGTATGCGTGGCCTGATGGCAAAGCCTGACGGCTCCATCATCGAGACGCCTATCACCGCGAACTTCCGCGAAGGCCTGAACGTGTTGCAGTACTTCATCTCCACCCACGGTGCCCGTAAGGGTCTGGCGGATACGGCGTTGAAGACGGCGAACTCGGGTTACCTGACACGTCGTCTGGTGGACGTGACGCAAGACCTCGTGGTGAATGAGCAGGACTGCGGCACGCACAATGGTTCGCTGATGCGCGCCATCGTCGAAGGTGGTGAAACCATCGAGTCGCTGCGTGACCGTATCCTCGGTCGCGTCGCTGCCGAAGACATCATCCACCCTGAAACCCGCGTGGTGCTGGTTCCGGCCGGCACGCTGCTGGACGAGGACACGATCGAAGAGATCGAAGCCCAGGGCGTGGACGAAGTGAAGGTGCGCACGGCGCTGACCTGCGAAACCCGCTACGGCCTGTGCGCCAAGTGCTACGGTCGCGACTTGGGTCGTGGCGGCATGATCAACCTCGGCGAAGCCGTGGGCGTGATCGCTGCGCAGTCCATCGGCGAACCAGGCACCCAGCTGACCATGCGTACGTTCCACATCGGTGGTGCGGCGTCGCGTGCGGCGGTGGCCTCGAGCGTGGAAGCCAAGTCGAACGGTTCGATCAGCTTCAACAGCACGATGCGCTACGTCACCAACACCAAGGGTGAACTGGTGGTGATTTCCCGTTCCGGCGAAATCGTCATCAGCGACAACGGCCGCGAGCGTGAGCGTCACAAGGTGCCGTACGGCGCGACGCTGACCGTGAAGGCCGATCAGGCCATCAAGGCGGGCGCGATTCTCGCCAACTGGGATCCGCTGACACGCCCGATCATCACCGAGTACGCTGGTCGCGTGAAGTTCGAGAACGTCGAGGAAGGCCTCACGGTTGCCAAGCAGGTCGACGAAGTGACCGGTCTGTCCACGCTGGTGGTGATCGATCCGAAGCGTCGCGGCTCCGCCAAGGTGGTGCGTCCGCAGGTCAAGCTGATCGACGCGAACGGCCAGGAAGTGAAGATCCCCGGCACCGATCACTCGGTGACGATCGGCTTCCAGGTCGGCGCTCTGATTCAGGTGCGTGACGATCAGGACGTGGGCCCAGGCGAAGTTCTGGCCCGTATCCCGGTCGAAGGTCAGAAGACCCGCGACATTACCGGTGGTCTGCCACGTGTGGCCGAACTGTTCGAAGCGCGTTCGCCAAAGGACAAGGGCATGCTGGCCGAAATGACCGGCACGATCTCGTTCGGCAAGGAAACCAAGGGCAAGGTCCGTCTGCAGATCACCGATCCGGAAGGCAAGGTCTGGGACGAACTGGTTCCGAAGGAAAAGAACGTTCTGGTGCACGAAGGTCAGGTCGTCAACAAGGGCGAGCTGGTCGTCGACGGACCCGCGGATCCGCAGGACATCCTGCGTCTGCTGGGCATCGAAGAACTGGCGCGCTACATCGTTGATGAAGTGCAGGACGTGTACCGCTTGCAGGGCGTGAAGATCAACGACAAGCACATTGAAGTGATCGTGCGCCAGATGCTGCGTCGCGTTGTGGTCGAGAACATCGGCGAGTCCACCTACATCTCGGGTGAACAGGTCGAGCGTTCGGAGATCCTCAACACGAACGAAGCGCTGCAGAAGGAAGGCAAGATTCCGGCAACGTACTCCAACATCCTGTTGGGTATCACGAAGGCATCGCTGTCGACCGACTCGTTCATCTCCGCCGCTTCCTTCCAGGAAACGACGCGCGTGCTGACCGAAGCCGCCATCATGGGCAAGCGCGACGAGCTGCGTGGCCTGAAGGAAAACGTCATCGTGGGTCGTCTGATCCCGGCCGGTACCGGTCTGGCATACCACCAGGCCCGCAAGGCCAAGGACGCGATGGACGAAGCCGAGCGCCGTGCGATCGCCGACGCCGAAGCTGCAGAGCTGGCCACCGCAGGTGATGCCGACGACGCAGTGGAGCCTGCCGCTCAGGACCAAGGCGCCGGCACTGCGGATTGATTGATCCGTAACCCGCGCTGAGATCGACGCACCGCGTCGATCCCGACTCCCGCCCTGCCGTGCAATGCACGGATAGTGCGGGAGTTTTTCTTTTTGTGAGCACTTGGCGAGCCGAAAGTGCTCTACATTGCGGGCATGCATTGCATGACACGTCGTCTTCCTCCAAAGGATTGCACCCCATGTTCCTGACTGGCTGGCTCATCGCTCTGGCCGTGCTGGTGTTCTGGGCCGTCGGTGCGTACAACCGACTGGTGCGTCTGCGCTCGGCCGCGATCCAGGCATTCGGCGCGCTCGATGCGGAGCTGCTCCGGCGCACGGCGCTGCTCGGTGAATACGACGCCGTGGTTGCCGGTCCGCGCGTGCCGCAGGATGCGCAGATGCACGAGGCCTTGCGGGCTTCGGGCACACAGTACGCGGCGTCGCTGGCGGTGATGCGTTCGCGTCCGCTGGACGAGCAGGCTGGCTCCGCGCTGGTCGCTGCGGGCAAGGTGCTCGATGCCGCATGGCAGGCGTTGGTGCAGGCCTCACAGGCGCAGTCTTCGGAGGCGGGGGATGGCGGCGGTGCAGCCGGCACAGGCTCCGCGACGACGTCGCTTCATTCACTCATCGAACGCAGTGCGCACCAGCGCACGCAGATCGATCTCGCCACCGCTCAATTCAATGCAGCGGTGGATCATTACAACAAGGCCGTAGCCCAGTTTCCCGCGAGCATGCTGGCGGGGGTTTTCGGCTTCAAGCGGGCACTGATGCTTTGATCGGCACCACGCGGCCCCGAATGGTTTTTCCGGCTTATGGCGACTCAGTCCAAGAAGACAACATCCTCTTCATCCCAAACGCAGAACTGCGCTGCAGAACCGCAAGGCCCGGCACTGTGGAAGCAGCTTGATGCGGCCGCGCAGTGCCTGCAGGCCGTGCGTGGCGGGCAGTCGGCGACGGCGGTGCTCGAGCAGGTCGAGCGCAGTCTGCGCCCCGGCGTGCAGGCGCTGCTGTTTCAGGCCCTGCGCCAACTGGGGCGCGCGCAGGCGCTGCGCAAGGAGCTGGCCGCGCGCAACCCGCCGCCGCGCGTCGACAACCTGTTGTGCACGGCGCTTGCCCTGGCCTGGCAGGAAGATGCCGCTCCGTATCCGCCGTTCACGCTCGTGAGCCAGGCCGTGGAGGCCGCCAAGCGCAATGCGACGACGCGCGGTCAGGCGGGTTTTGTGAACGCTTGCCTGCGCCGCTTTCTGCGCGAGCGCGATGCGCTGGTCGCCGCCACCGACAAGGACCCGGTCGCGCAGTGGAACCATCCGCTGTGGTGGATTCGTGCGGTGCAGAAGGACTATCCGGACCACTGGCAGCAGATCCTCGCGGCCAACAATGCCCATGCCCCGATGACGCTGCGGGTGAATGCGCTGCGTGGACAGGCTGCGGAATATCTGCAAACGCTCGAAGCCTCAGGCCTGCCGGGCGTGCGCGTGGGCGCAAGTGGCATCGAACTCGCGCAGGCCGCGCCGGTGTCGCAGTTGCCCGGCTTTGCGGAGGGCGCGGTGTCGGTGCAAGATGCCGCGGCCCAGTTGGCCGCCCCGCTGATCACCGAGGGTCTGGATCAGGCACAACCTCTGCAGATCCTCGACGCCTGCGCCGCGCCGGGCGGCAAGACCGCCCACATCCTCGAACTCGCGGGTGCGCAGCAGAAGTGGCAGATGACGGCGCTCGAGATGGACGGCGAGCGTGCCCGTCGCATTGGCGAGACGCTCGAGCGATTGAAGCTCAAGGCCCAGGTGCTGGTGACCGATGCCGGCGACGTGGACGAGTGGTGGCCCAAGGCCAATGGCCGTGCGCAGTTTGATGCCATCTTGCTCGACGCGCCCTGCAGCGCCGCGGGCATCGTGCGCCGCCATCCCGATGTGCGCTGGCTGCGCCGCGAGAGCGATCTGCCGCAGCTCGCCAAGCTGCAGGAGCGGCTGCTGGCCGCGCTCTGGCCGCTGCTCAAGCCGGGTGGCAGGCTGCTGTACTGCACCTGTTCGATCTTCCATGTGGAAGGGCGGAATCAGATCAAAGCGTTTCTCTCGCGCAACACTGATGCAGATTTACTCACCTCGCCGGGCCATTTAATGCCCGGCCATTCTGCGGGAGATGACAAGCTCCGCGAGAATGCGATAGGTGACCATGACGGCTTTTACTACGCACTTCTGCAAAAGCTGGCTGCGTGAGTGGACTGCACGCGGCAGGATGATTGCGTGGTGGCCCCGTTTGACGCCGAGTTCGGCGTTCTGCTCCGCGCTGCTGGTCGCCGCGCTGGTCTGCGGACTGGCTCCGGCGCAGAGCCTGGCCCAGCAGTCGCACTCCCGCAGCGAGATCACCGACTTCAAGCTCCAGCAGACCACGGACGGCCTGCTGCTCTCGACCACCATGCGTTTCGAACTGCCCGACCAGGTCGAAGACGCGCTCTACAAAGGCATCGCCATGTACTTCGTGGCGGAGTCGCAGATCGTGCGCGAGCGCTGGTACTGGTCGGACAAGGTGGTCGCGCGAGCTACCCGTCATATGCGCCTGAGCTACCAGCCGCTCACGCGCCGCTGGCGTTTGAGCCAGTCATCGACCCCGTTTTCCGACACGGGCCTCGGCGTGTCGCTGGGGCAGAACTTCGATGAACTGGGGGACGCTCTGGCGATCATGCAGCGCATCGCGCGCTGGAACGTGGCAGAGGGCGATGTCTTTGAAGACAACGGCACGCAGACCCTGCACTTCAATTTCAGACTCGACATGTCCCAGCTCCCGAGACCGCTGCAGCTCAGCACGGTCGGCCGAACCGGCTGGAGTCTGATGCTCTCGCGCAGCGTGCTGCTCACCAGCAGCACCGTGGAGACAAGCAAGTGAACGCACCACAGCAGCCCGTCCCGATCTCCGAGGCTGCCCGCAAGCAGGAAACGCGTCGTCGCACCGTGCGCTGGGCGCTCGGAGTCGGCGCTGCGCTGATGTGCGCGATCGGACTCGTGCTGCTGTTCCTGCTCACGCAGGCCACCAACAACCGCGACCTCTACGAGCGCAATTTCGCCTGGCTGATGGGCGTGAACGTGCTCGTCGCCGTGCTGCTGCTCGCGGTGCTGGCGTGGGGTGCGTTGCGGCTGGCGATGCGGCTCAAGCGGGGGCGCTTCGGAAGTCGACTGTTGATGAAGCTCGCGGGCATCTTCGGCGTCGTCGGCGTGATTCCGGGACTGTTGATCTATGTGGTGTCCTACCAGTTCGTCTCGCGGTCCATCGAGAGCTGGTTCGATGTGCGCGTCGAAGGCGCGCTCTCGTCGGGCGTGAGTCTCGCGCGGGTGACGCTGGACACCATGGGCGCGGACATCGCCTCCAAGACCCGTGAATCCAGCACCCAGCTCGCGCAGGTGCCCGATGCCGCAGCGGGGCTGGTGCTCGACCGCATCAAGGATCAGCTCGGCGCGTCCGACATCGTGCTCTGGAACGCTTCCGGCCAGCCGGTGGCGAGCGCCGGACAGTCGCGCTTTTCGCTGAATCCGGATCGACCCACGCCGCAGCAGCTGCGCACCGCGCGGCAGGATCGGATGACGTTCCAGATCGAGGGACTGGACGACATCACCACCGCGAAGGCCGAAGACAACGTGCGGGTGAAGGCGCTGGCGCTGGTCAGCAGCCCCACGCTCGGCCTGCTGGTCGAGCCGCGCTTTCTGCAGGCCACGGTCTCGCTGCCGCCCGCGCTCGTGGCCAACGCCATCGCGGTGCAGGAAGCCAATCGCGAGTATCAGGAACGCGCGCTCGCCCGTGGGGGCCTCAGGCGCATGTACATCGGCACGCTCACGCTGAGTCTTTTTCTTGCAGTGTTCGGCGCGGTGCTGCTGGCGGTGCTGCTGGGCAATCAGCTGGTGCGGCCGCTGCTGCTGCTCGCCGACGGGGTGCGCGAGGTGGCGGCGGGGAATCTGAGTCCCAAGGCGGTGATTCAGAGCAATGACGAACTCGGTGGGCTCACTCGTTCATTCGCCACGATGACCCAGCAGCTCGCCGATGCCCGTGCGGCCGTGGAGCGAAGCATGGGCGAGGTTGACGCCGCACGCGCCAATCTGCAGACCATTCAGGACAACCTTACCGCCGGTGTCATCGTGCTCGATGTGGCGGGCACGATCCTCTCGTCCAACCCCGGAGCCACGCGCATCCTGCGCGCGCCCATGGCCGCGTTTGAAGGCAAGCCGCTGGCCGATGTCCCCGGACTCGCCGAATTCGCGTCGGCCGTGCAAGGCCATTTCGACGAATTCCATCGCGAGCGCACGCATCACGGGCTCGACCATTGGCAGCATCCCTTCGAGCTCGATGCGCCGCCGTCGGGCGTGGGCGAGCAGGGCACCAGCCTGGTCGCACGCGGCGCCGAGCTGCCCGAAGGCGCACGGCTGCTGGTGTTCGACGACATCTCGGAAATCGTCTCCGCACAGCGCGCCCAGGCATGGGGCGAGGTGGCACGGCGCCTGGCGCACGAGATCAAGAACCCGCTCACGCCCATCCAGCTGTCGGCCGAGCGTCTGGCGATGAAGCTCGACGGCAAGGTGGCGCCCGCCGAACAGGCGGTGCTCGACAAGTCGGTCAAGACCATCGTCGAGCAGGTCGACGCGATGAAACGTCTGGTCAACGAGTTCCGCGACTATGCACGTCTGCCCGCAGCCGAATTGCACTCACTCGACCTCAACGCGCTGGTCAATGACGTGCTGCATCTCTACGGTTCGGAAAACGCTTCGGTGGCCGTCGAGGCCGAACTGGATGCCCGCAATCCGCACATCAACGGCGATGCGCAGCAGCTTCGGCAGGTCATACATAATCTTTTACAAAATGCCCAGGACGCCACCCAGCAGGCGGCGGAGCAAAGCGCAGAGCCCGCGCGGCCGGTGCGAATCAGCACGGTTTTGAGCGATGCGTCCAATCGTGTGCGCCTTACTGTGTCAGACTCGGGGCCAGGCTTTCCCGCGCATATACTGCAACGGGCATTCGAGCCTTACGTTACGACTAAGCCGCGCGGCACGGGATTGGGGCTCGCGGTGGTGAAAAAAATAGCAGATGAACACGGCGCACGTGTCGATTTGGTCAATCGTGTGGAAAACGATGTGGTGAAAGGGGCACAAGTG
Source organism: Diaphorobacter caeni (assembly GCF_015354245.1). Classification (GTDB taxonomy): domain Bacteria; phylum Pseudomonadota; class Gammaproteobacteria; order Burkholderiales; family Burkholderiaceae_C; genus Diaphorobacter_A; species Diaphorobacter_A caeni. The sequence continues at coordinate 89,217 of NZ_JADKYZ010000013.1, read as the reverse complement.
TCGCTATCATTCCCTTCGGACATCGCTTCAGCACTTTAACAACACGCGCATATCGTGCAATAAGGGTGTATCAAAACACATGGCAAACATTCTGGTGGTAGATGACGAACTGGGAATCCGGGATCTGTTGTCGGAAATCCTGAACGACGAGGGTCACAGCGTGGACCTCGCAGAGAACGCCACCCAGGCTCGCAATGCACGTCTGGACAATGTCTACGATCTGGTGTTGCTCGACATCTGGATGCCCGATACCGACGGCGTTTCGTTGCTCAAGGAATGGGCAACATCCGGCATGCTGAACATGCCGGTCATCATGATGAGCGGTCACGCCACCATCGACACCGCAGTGGAAGCCACGCGCATCGGTGCGTTCTCGTTCCTTGAAAAACCCATCACCATGCAGAAGCTGCTCAAGGCAGTGGAGCAGGGTCTGGCGCGCAGCACCGGCAACGGGAGCAATGCGCAGGCCCAGGCGGCGGGTGCCGTGGGTCAGGGCGGCGCCACGGCAGCCAAAGTCGCTGGCAGCGGAAATGGCCCTCAGGTGCTCAATGGCGGCGTCGGCGCTCCGGCCACAGCGGTCGCCATGGTTGCGGAGATCGACCAAGGCCCCATGTCGCATCAGGGCTTTGACCTCGACCGACCCCTGCGCGAAGCGCGCGACGGATTCGAAAAAGCATACTTCGAGTTTCATCTGGCCCGCGAAGGCGGCTCGATGACCCGGGTCGCTGAAAAAACAGGTCTCGAACGCACCCACCTTTACCGAAAGCTGCGTCAACTCGGTGTAGACTTGGGCCGCAACAAACGAGGATGACGAAGAATTAAAAAACAGAAATTTTTCGGCGATTTGCAAAAAGAGCTAAAAAATCTGTATATAATTCAAGTCTTCCCCAAGTGGCCCGGTAGCTCAGTTGGTAGAGCAGCGGATTGAAAATCCGCGTGTCCGTGGTTCGATTCCGCGCCAGGCCACCACTTGATTCTCAAAAGCCCGTTCAAGCAATTGAACGGGCTTTTGTCGTTCTGGGCCTGATATGAAATTCCGGCGGATATGTGCCGGGTTTCTTGTTGCGACTTCGCGTTGTCATCTCTTCTGGCCATCGTTTCCCAAGTCGACAACGGAACGCCAAAGCACGCTGCCTTCCCGTGTTTACCCTTGGTTTTGGGCGTATTTAGGCCTTTTAATAGCCAAAATATTACGGTTCACAATCGTTCATTGTGAAAGGCTTTCGGTCTCTGCATCATTTCGATACTATAGATAACGACTCAAGACAAAAAACTTTCGATTGAATCACTCAATACGATGGCGATGGGCCCGAAGAAGGTGGTTTGAGCAGAAATTGTTGAAAGTCAAAAGCGTTTGCAGGTGTTCTGGCGCGTGAAGCGGCGAATCCTGAGCACCGAATGCAATAGATATCGAAACACGTAAGGCAGCCACGAAGTTGCCTATGGAGGGGGAGACGATGCCATTTTTCCGAGCATTGGTACGTCCGGTTGGGGGACGTGCGGGACAGATGATCAGGATTTGCGGGTTGGCTGCGTTGGCGGTGGCCACGGGCGCCAGTGCCCAGACGCAGAAGCCGGCAGCTCTCAACGAGCCGATCTTGCCGCTTCCTTTGGGCCACAAGGAAGATGCCAGCAAGGTTGCATTGGGCAAGAAGCTGTTCAATGACGTGAGGCTGTCGGGGAGCAACTCCGTGTCCTGCGCCAGTTGCCACAACCTTCCCAAGGGCGGCGGCGATATCTTGCCGATCTCGAAGGGGGTGCAGGGGCGATTGGGCAAGGTCAATACGCCGACCGTGTTGAACAGCGGCTTCAACTTCCGCCAGTTCTGGGATGGGCGCGCAGCGTCGTTGGAGGAGCAGGTTTCAGGACCTATCCATGACGCGAACGAAATGGACTCCACATGGGCGGAGGTGATCCGCAAGCTCGGCCAGGACGGAGCCACTGCGGGCGAGTTCAAGAAGATCTATCCCGACGGCGTCACCGCACGGAACATCGCTGACGCATTGGCGAGCTTTCAAAAGACGCTGGTGACGCCCAACGCCAGATTCGACCGCCATCTGCGCGGGGAGAAAGCGGCCCTCACCACCGATGAGCTGCGTGGTTATCAGCTTTTCAAATCCTACGGCTGCGTGGCCTGCCATCAGGGTGTGAACGTGGGTGGAAACATGTTCCAGACCTTCGGCGTGATGGGTGACTATTTCGGCAAGCGCGGCAATCCCACGGCGTCGGATCTGGGTCGCTTCAATGTCACGAAAAAAGAGAGCGACAAATACTCTTTCAAGGTTCCCAGTCTGCGCAACGTGGCGCTGACAGCACCCTATTTCCATGATGGCTCGGCCAAGACGCTTGGTGATGCGGTGGACGTGATGTTTCAGTACCAGCTGGGGCGTCAGGCATCGGCTGAGGACAAGAAGCTGATCGTGAAGTTTCTGCACACCCTTACCGGCGAACTCGATGGCAAGCCCCTTGCCAGCGCGCAAAGCCTCGATTGACCCAGGATTGAAAGAGAGGCCGTATGTTCAACAGCAAGAACTTTCAGTTGCGTTTGATCGGTGCTGCAGCGGTGGTCCTGATCGCGGTTTTGGCATTCCTGATTTTGCAAACCCGCTCGATCAACTTCAACATCAGCAATGAGATCGTCAACACGCTGCGGGAACTCAAACAGGTTGATGCGGAATGGAACGTCGACGTGCTGCGCGCCAAGACGGGACTGTCCACCAACTACGATCAGGTGGCCAGCCCGCTGCCACTGATCTCGCGCTTGGGCCATCAGCTCTCGGACACGACCACCAAGTATTGGCTGGGGCACAGCGACAGCATTTCGGCCATGAAGCCGATTCTGGAGCGATTCCAACGGTTGATGGACGAAAAGATCGCGGCGACCGAGCAGTTCAAGTCGCAGAACGCCATTCTGCGCAACTCGTCGCGCTTTCTGCCGGTGGCGGCCGCCGAGCTGGTGGAAGCCACGCGGAGCAGTTCGATGCCGGCGGGCGATCGGCAGACCCTGGAGCGGCTGACCAATGACATGCTCGCCAATGCGATTGGCTATACCCAGAATCCGGAAGCGGCGCTGAACGATCGCATCGCGGGCGATGCCGATGCGTTGCGCAGCTTTACCGCCAGCGCGGATGCGTCAGTGCGGGATCTGGCTGGCATCTTCGTCGCTCACGTGAACACGCTGGTGCGACAGCAGGACCGTGGCGCAAGTCTGCTTGCCGAACTCAGCGCTCTGCCAACAGCCCAGACTCTGGATGAGCTGTCGGATGCGCACACGATGGAGAACGACAAGCTGCTGACGCACCTGCAACTGTATCAACGCGCGCTGGTGATCTATTCCGCATTCCTTCTGTGCCTGCTGGCCTGGGTGGGCTGGAAGCTGTTCCGCAGCTTTCAGTTGCTCAACAAGGCCAACGACAGCCTCAGCGAAACCAACAAGACGCTGGAAAACGCGAACTTTGAATTGCGTGAGTCGCACGTGCGGCTGGTGCAATCCGAAAAAATGTCGGCGTTGGGTCAGATGGTGGCGGGCATCGCGCACGAGATCAACACGCCGCTGGCCTACATCCGCAGTACGTTCAACGTGGTGCGCGATCAGCTCAATCCGTTCGACACGCTGGCCATCGAGGGACTCGGTTTTGCCAAAGCCATGCGCGAGCCGAAGCGGGACAACGATGTGCTCAAAGTCCATTTCAGCAAGTTTGAATCGGCTGCGAGCGACGTGGTGAACCATGGCGTGCTGCGCGAAGTGGATACCTTGCTCAGCGACGGGATTCATGGCATCGATCAGATTTCGGAGATCGTGCTCAACCTGAAGAACTTCAGTCGTCTGGACCGCGAGAAAGTCACAAACTTTTCGGTGGAGGAAGGGCTGGAAAGTACCTTGCTGCTTGCGCGCAACGTGCTCAAGAACAAGGTCGAAATCCGCAAGGAGTTCGCCGATGTTCCCGACATTTCCGGCTCGCCTTCGCAGGTCAATCAGGTGTTCCTGAACATCATCACCAACGCGGTGCAGGCGATGCCCGAGCGTGACGGTCCGAACATCGTGACACTGCGCACCAGCGTGAGCCCGGAAGGCGATCAGGTGCAGGTGGAGATTCAGGACAACGGCACGGGCATTCCAGAAAGCGTCCTGCCGCATATCTTCGATCCGTTCTACACCTCCAAGCCGATCGGCGAAGGTACGGGCATGGGGCTGTCCATCTCGTACAAGATCATTCACGAGCATGGGGGATCCATTCTGGTCGAGTCGGTGCCCGATGTGGGTACGGCGTTCACCATTCTTCTGCCACTGCAGAACCCAAAGAGCGACCCGTCGGATGCCGATGAACTGATCGCAGAGTCCAGCGAAGCCTTGTTTGCGGATTGATCCGTGATGCAGCCAGTCAACAAATCAAAAGAGGAGAAGCCAATGCCACCCCACATCCCTTCCATTCTTTTCGTGGATGACGAAGAGCGCATCGTGAATCAACTGCGCATGATCTTCAGAAACGCCTACAACGTGCACACGGCGACGTCGGGCGAAGAGGCGCTGCAGATTCTGTCGAGCACGCCGATCGATGTGCTGGTCAGCGATCAACGCATGCCGGGCATGCCGGGCATGCTGGGTGTGGAGCTGCTGGAGAAAGCCCGACAGCTCTCCCCCAACACCATGCGCCTGCTTCTGACGGGGTACTCCGATCTCGCGGCCATTGTGGGCTGCGTGAACGAGGGCGAAGTCTTTCGCTTCATCAACAAGCCCTGGGATCACGAGGAAATTCAGCAGATCATGGCCGATGCCTGCGCCGCCGGCAGCGCCGCACGCCAGGCGAGCCACACCGAAGCCGCATTGGCGACCAGGCAGTTGATTGCCAGCGTCAAGGAAAATCCGCCTAAGGTGCTGTTGATTGACACGAACGTGGCAGAGCTTCAGGCCATGTCTCAGGTGCTGTCGAGCGACCAGAGCTGCATTCTGGCCACCTCCATCAGCGATGCGCTCGATGCGCTGTCCAACAATGATGTGGGCGTCATCGTCTCGGAGGCGCGCGTGGGCCGCAGCGACATGGGCAGCTTCCTGCATCTGCTCAAGCAGCACCATCCGATGATCACGACCGTGCTGCTCAGTCGGGCGGGGGATGCGGATCTCGTCATCCGCATGATCAACAAAGCGCAGATCTTCCGCTTTGCAACCAAGCCGCTGCGCAAGAGTTCCTTTCAGCTGGCAGTGGCTGCCGCCATGAAGGCGCATTTCAACTACCGTGCCAATCCGGCACTGGTCAATCGCCATCGGGTGGCTGAAGACAAGACGGCGAGTTCGGACGCCTCTCTGGTGAGCAGCGTGATGCAGAGCCTCTCCAGTTTGCGGCAGCGCTTTTCGATCTTCGGGCGCAAGCGGGAAGCGACCTGAGGCCACGCGCGCAGGCACTCCGGCAAGAGTGACCACATACCGTTGGAAGGCCATGGCGCCGGAGGTTCCTTGCAGTCCGCGGAAAAACAATTCGCACCAATACAGTGCGACATTGGACCCCGTATGCAAGAAAAGTTGAAACTCATCTATTCTTTTGCATAGTTCACGGCAGCGGCCCAGCTGGATCTGCACCTTGTTGGTGCTGACTCGCTGGGCTTTGCTACGTCCGAATCTAGTTCAAAGAGGTCTTGGCGGCATCGCCAAGGCTGAGTTACACCATTTCCAACTTTTGATCTGCCAACCATGCGCCAAGAAAGCGACTTTTTGGGTCCCAAGGACATTCCCGACAACGCCTACTGGGGGGTGCATTCCGCCCGTGCGGTGGAGAACTTCCCGATCACGGGCCGAACCGTGGCCGAAATGCCAGCGCTGGTGCGTGCGTTCGCCTATGTGAAGAAAGCGGCTGCGGTGGCCAATCTGACGATGGGCGCCATCAATCAGCAGCAGGCGGATGCCATTGCCAAGGCTTGCGACATTCTCATCGCCGGTGAGCATCACGACCAGTTCGTGGTGGACGTGATCCAGGGCGGCGCGGGCACGTCGACCAACATGAACGCCAACGAGGTCATCGCCAACATCGCGCTTGAAACGCTGGGGCTGGGCAAGGGACGCTATGACGTGATTCATCCGAACGATCACGTCAACGCTTCGCAGTCCACCAACGATGCCTACCCGACGTCGGTGAAGCTGGCGACTTACTTCGGCATTCAGGACCTGCTGGCGGCACTGACTGCGCTGCGCGGCGCCTTCCAGGCCAAGGCGGTCGAATTCAAGGATGTGCTCAAGATCGGCCGCACCCAGTTGCAGGATGCCGTGCCCATGACTCTGGGCCAGGAGTTCAACGCGTTCGTCTCGATGATCGCCGACGACGAAAAGCGTCTGCGTGAGTCGGCCAGCCTGATGTGTGAAATCAACATGGGCGGCACCGCGATCGGCACCGGCATCAATGCACCCGTCGGTTACGTGGACGTGGTGGTGCCCAAGCTGGCCGAATTCTCGGGCGTGCCCGTGGTGAAGGCGGGTGACCTGATTGCAGCCACCGGCGACACGGGGGCCTTTGCGGACATCTCCGGCATCCTGAAGCGCATTGCCGTGAAGCTCTCGAAGATCAGCAACGACCTGCGCCTGCTGTCGTCCGGCCCGCAGGCCGGTGTGGGCGACATCAAGCTGCCAGCGCGCCAGGCGGGCTCGTCCATCATGCCGGGCAAGGTCAATCCCGTGATCCCCGAAGTGATGAATCAAGTGTGCTTTGAAGTGATCGGCAACGACGCCGCCATCACCATGGCGGTCGAAGCTGGCCAATTGCAGCTCAACGCATTCGAACCGCTGATGGCCTGGGCGCTGCATCAAAGCCTGACCCATCTGAGCAGTGCCTGCCGTACCCTGCAGGTCAATTGCGTGGAAGGCATTGAAGCCAACACCAGCCTGCTGGATGCACGCATCGCCGAGTCGGTGACCTTGGTGACGGCGCTCAATCCGATGATCGGCTACGAGAAGGCCGCCAAGATCGCCAAGACCGCCATCGCGTCGGGACTGCCGATTGCCGTGGTGGCCGAGCAACTGGGCATCATGAGCCAGGCGCAGATGCAAGAGCTGCTGGTCGCTGACAAGTTGACCACTCCTGGCGCATTGACGGCTGCAGTCTGAGTCTCGGCATGGCCTGTGCTCTGGGCAAGGCCTGCCTCGCCTGATGGTTGCGGCGGCGATTCACGGGATGGGCCGCTGAATCACGCCAGGCGGGGTGTGCGGCGTTTTCTTGACGTCGCATGGCCCTGTCTGCCGGGTGGCGCGTCTGTCGCCATATAAAATCCGAGCCGACTCTGCCGTCGCATCGGTGAGTGAGGGTGCACTCCATGCTCCCCTCCCTGCCGATGGCGATACGCTGTTTCTTCGCTCCTACCCGTGAATCATTGATGACTACCTACAAAGAACTTCTGGCACAGAAGCAGGCACTGGACCAACAGATCGCCGAAGCCAAGAAATCCGAATCCAAGGCCGCTCTGGCCACCGTGCATTCGCTGATCGCCGAGTTCGGCTTCACTGCGCAGCAGGTCTTCCCCTGGAAGCCCGCCGGCGTGAAGGCCGCCGCCAAGTACCGCGATCCGGTCAGCGGGGCCTCCTGGAGCGGCCGCGGCAAGCCGCCGAAGTGGATTGCCGGCAAGGATCGCGCCGAGTTCGAGATCCAATGAACCGCCAGCAGAAGGCAGCCCATGTGGTTGCCTTTTTGTTTTTGAGATCGTAATCACGCTCTGAGAGCCCAGTGAAGATGAACGACGCACCCAGCGGCCAGAGTCCCGAACGCAAAGAGCCCGCACGGAGCGACGCGGGAAAAAAGACGCACGCCCACAGCGTGAGAAGTCTGGGTGTGGCGGCCACCGGTGTCGTGGGGCTGTTCTTCGTGTTCGTGCTGGGCGATCTGCTGGCGCGCTCGGGGATCGGCTGGATGCGGGATCTCTCGCCGAGCGTGTTCTGGTTCGGCATCGTGTTTCTGGTGTTCTATCTGATCGCCTACATCAGCCACTCGGAGTTCACGCGCCACATCGGCGGACAACTCGCGTCGCAGGCGGCGCTGGCGGTGTTCATGTGGTTCATGTACACGCAGGCGGCGCTGCAGGCGAGCGTGCTGCTCAACCGCGTGTACGGCGTCGACGCATCGGCGTTTCCCGGATCGAGCCAGGTGCTGACCTTCGTGCAGATGTTTCTCGCGAGCCGGCCGCTGATCTATCTGATGATCGTCTTCAGCCTGTGGCACTTTCTGCGCTACGTTCTCAGCAGGCAGCGCGCGACGCGCATTTCCGTTTTTTCCTCGCTGATCATGCTGTCCGGAGCGACGATCGGCGTGATGGCGCTGGTGTTCATTCACGAGCGCCTGTCCGAGCCGCTGCTCCTCAAAAAGAGCTATCTGATCGCCAAGGAACTGGATTTCAATCCGCGCGTGCATTGCGGGCGCGTGGATCTCGAGGGCGTCGGCGTGTTTCTTGGCCCCGAGCAGCAGCGCGTGCTGGTCGACGCAGTGCCCTCAACCGCGTCGTGGACGGAGTCGATCTATGCAACGGAAGCCTCGCTGCGTTCGACCGAGGTGCCGGGGAGTTTTCCGGTCTACCGCTGCTCGGAGCGTGATGAAGCACTGCCGCTGGCGTCGCCTGCGCGCTGATGTCGAACAGGTGTCACACCCAATCGGAGCTTTTCCAATACAGTGTGGGCATGGATCATCAATTCACACGTACGCTCAATCTTTCAGGAGCCTCCAACTTCCGCGACATCGGCGGATACCGTGGCCATGAAGGTCGTCAGGTGCGCTGGCGCCGCATCTTCCGTTCGGACCATCTGGCGGCGCTGACCGCGCAGGACACGCGCACGCTGGCCGACATCGGCGTGTCGCGCGCGCTGGACTTTCGCGGCGATGTGGAACGTGCGGCGCAGGCCTATTCGATTCCGAACGTGCGCTACCACGCGCTCTCCATCGAGCCCACCGTGGTGCAGCGCGCCAAGGAGATGACTCTGGCGGGCCAACGCATGACGGCGGACATCGCCGTGGGGCTGATGCAGGACACTTACCGCGCCTTCGTCGCCAACAATGCGCAGCAGTACGCGGAGCTGTTCGAACACCTGCTCGAAGACGACGCGCCGCTGGTGTTCCACTGCACCGCAGGCAAGGACCGCACCGGCTTCGCCGCCGCGCTGATCCTGATGACGCTCGGCGTGCCGCGCTCGGTGGTGATGGAGGACTATCTGCTGACCAACGCGCTCTACCGTCGGCCCGCCGCCATCGGCAACGGTGCGCCGGAGGAGGTGCTCAACGTGCTGTGGCGCGTGCAGGAAGACTTCCTCGAAGCCGCGCTGCAATCGGTCGATGCCGATTTCGGCGGGCTCGAAAAGTACATGGAAAAGCAGCTCGGCGTGGGTGAGCGGGAGCGCGCGCGACTCGCGCAGCTGTATCTGACCGAGACGCCCCAGGGCTGACCGTCCGCGCATGGAGCGGGCAAGAAAAAACCGGCACATGTGCCGGTTTTTTCTTTGCGTGGGCAGCGTGGCCGCCGATCAGGCCGCAGCGTCCTTGAGCTTCTTCAGGGCGCGGGTCTTGATCTTCACGGTGGCGGGCTTGGCGTCGAACCAGCGCTCTTCACCGGTGAAGGGGTCCTTGCCGAAGCGCTTCTTCTTGGCTGGGACCTGCAGCACGCCGATCTTCAGCAGACCTGGCAGCGTGAACTCGCCGGAGCCCTTCTTGTGCACCGATGCCACAATGGCGTTTTCCAGTGCCACGAGCACGGCCTTGACGGCCTTGGCTTCGACGGCGCTGGCTTCCACCAGGTGAGCGATCAGCGAGGACTTGTTGAACACGTCCTTGATCGGCTTCACGGCTGCAGGCGCAGCGGGAGCTGCAGCAGCCTTCTTGGCGACGGGAGCCTTCTTGGCCACGGCGGCCTTCGTAGCCACAGGTGCCTTCTTGGCTGCAGGAGCAGCCTTCTTCGCTGCGGGTGCAGCCTTGGTTTTCGCTGTCGTTGCAGGAGCGGCCTTCTTGGCGGGCGCGCTCGCTTTCTTTGCAGTTGCCATGATGAAGTTGGTTTGTATGTATGTTGATTCGAAATACCGCCAGCAGTGCTGGTGTCGGCATTCTAGGGCGAGATTTCCAAGACGTGCGTGGTGTGCGGGTTCAAAACCACTTGAAAACTGCATTCAATGGCGGTTTTGCGGCGAAAGAGCCACGCGATCCGGCGCTTTTTCAGGTGAACTGCTGTTGACGTTAAGCTGCGAGTTGCGCGAGTATCTGTCATCAATTCCGTTCACGCCATCAGCATGGAGACAACACATCATGAGCGACACTGACAACACACCCTTTGGTTTCGGGCGCTTTGTACCGGGCTTCGATTTTCTGCAGAATCTGGCGAAGGGCGCGACGTCCGGCGCGTCGCCGATGCCGGGACTCGCGAGCTGGGTTGCACCCACGGTGAGCGTGGAAGAGCTGGACAAGCGCATCGGTGAATTGAAGTCGGTGCAGTTCTGGCTCGAGCAGAATTCGCGCGCGCTCGCGGCCACCATCCAGGCGCTCGAAGTGCAGAAGATGACGCTCGCCACGCTGGAGAACATGAACGTCGCGATGGGCGACATCGCAGGCGCTTTCGGCGCGCAGATGGCGGGTGTCGCAGGCGCTGCCAAGAGCGCTGCGGCGAGCGCGAGCAAGGCGGCGAAGGCTCCGGAACCTGAATCTGAACCCAAAGCCGCGGACAAGCCCGCCGAAGCGCCACGCGCGCAATCGCAGGACAAGACCGCAACCGCAGCGGCATTCATGCCCGGCGCGTCGGGCATGGTCGATCCGGTGCAGTGGTGGACCTCGCTGACCAACCAGTTCCAGCAGATCGCAACCAGCGCGATGCGCGACGTGTCGCAGCAGGCGGCGAACGCGCCTGCAATGGCGAGTGCTGGGGGTGTGGGTGGCGGCGCTGCGGCGCAGGAGGCTTTCAAGAAGGCGTCCGACATGGCGACGCAGTTCGCCGCTGACAGCATGAAGGGCGCGGAGGCCATGACGCGCTCGGCGATGGCGGTCGCGAGCAAGGCTGCGGGCGCAGCGAAAGCGCCAGCCGCCAAGACAGCGGCTGCGGCGAAGAAGTCGACGGCCACATCCGCCGCTGCAAAGAAGACCCGCCCCAAGGCATCGAAGTGAACGGCTGGCGCACGCGCCAGACCACGGGCCGGACGGCGCTTTGATGATGTCGGCGAGGCTGTTCCCCTCGGGCCACGCCACCCACCCGCAATGGCGGATGGCGGGAGCTCTGGTGCTGGCGCAGCTGCGTGCACAGATGGCCCTGCCGGGCTACGCGCGTGCGCCGTCGTTGGGGCTTCTGTACATCACCGACCACTATGCTGGCGAGGCCAGCCAGCTGCTCGCATTCCTGTCGCAGCAGCTGCCGGACGTGAAGGCCTGGAGCGGCACCGTCGGCATCGGCGTCGCGGCGAACAATGCGGAGTATTTCGACGAGCCCGCGCTCTCGGTCATGCTCTGCGACATCGCGCCCGAGCACTGGCGCATCTTCTCGGGCGTGGCGCCGATGCCGCGTGCGGGGCAGGGGGGCTTCGCGATGCAGACGGCGCTGGTCCACGCGGATGAGTTCACGCCCGATCTGAGCGAAGTGCTGGAGGAGATGGCGCAGCGCACCAGCGCGGGCCATGTGTTCGGCGGCGTGGCGGCGAGCCGTGGCACCAAGGTGCAGTTCGCGCTGGATCTGCTGCGTGAACACACGCAGAGGCACGGGGACGATTCCGGCGTGCTGCAGGGCGGCCTGTCGGGCGTGGCGTTCGGGCCCGAGGTGCAGTGGGTGTCGCGCGTGACGCAGGGGTGTCGGCCGATTGCGCCTTGGGGCGTGGTGACGGCGGTGCAGGACAACCTGGTGCTTGAGCTCGACGGCGTGCCCGCGCTCGACATGCTGCTGGAGACGTTGGGGGTTTCGCTCGAAGGTGACACGCAGCCGGCCATCGAGGCGGTGAACGCGACCATGGTCGGGCTGCTCGATGCGGGCTCGCGCCAGCCGCACAGCACCGGGCATTTCGGCCCTGACGCGCGGGTGCGCCACATCGTGGGGCTGGATGCCACGCGCCGTGGGGTGGCGCTCGAAGAAGGCGTGCAGTTGGGCTCGCTGATGGCTTTCTGCCAGCGCCATCGGAGCACCGCACGCGCCGACCTGATGCGCATCTGCGCGGAGATACGCGAAGAACTCGAGCCCGCCGAAGACGTGCTCACGGTGCATGGCAGCACGAACGTGGAGCCGTCAGGCGCCTATGACCGGATCACTTCGCACCGGCGCATGCTGGGCGCCGTGTACGTGAGCTGCTCGGATCGCAGCGGCCAGTTCTTCGGTGGCAGCAACGCGGAACTGCAGATTGTGCGTCGTGCGCTCGGCGACGTGCCGCTCGTGGGATTCTTTGCACGCGGTGAAATCGCGGAGCATCGCCGTTACGGTTATGCCGGTGTGCTGACCGTGTTTGTCGGCAGCACACCGGCGGCGTGAATCGCTCTGTCCAGGGGGAATCCGATCAGTTGCGATAAGGGTTGTCCGGGCGACGGTCGTGGCGGTTCGGCACACCGTCGCCATCGCGGTCCCAGCCGCCCCGGTTGTACTGCCAGCGATCGCCTCGCTGCACCCACGCGGGCTGGTGGTAGCTGTGGCCGGGGCGCACGCGAACCCAGGTGCCGGGCACCCAGACATGGCGGTGGCCGCGCCACTCCCAATGGCCTTGCGACCAGACCATGCCGCGACGCGGGGCGGGCACGCGTTCATAGCGTGGAGGGGGCGGTGCGCTGTACTGCACGGGCATCACGGCGGGGTAGGGCGTGCCGATCTGCACGTTGATCTGGGGGCCTGCATGAGCTGCTCCGGCTGCCAGTCCGAATGCTGCAGCAGCGATGCTGGCGGCGATGAGAGGTGTGCGAATCATGTGGTGCTCCTTGTTCGGTGGCTTGGATTGCTGCCACCGTGAAGCGAATCATGAATCCCGTGTGTGAAGCGGAAGTTCTCTCTGTTTGAGCGCTTGGCAAAGTGTTGTGTACAAGTGTGTCGATGCTTGCTTGCCCCATCTTTTCGGCAAACAACGCAGTTACCTGTGGCGCCTCGCGTCTTCAGCAGCGTTTGAAACTGGCGAGGCCCAAGCGAGAGCAGCCGCGCAAGGGCCGCCCCGCCGCGCTGGCTGCGTCCCCCAGCCCGAAACGCAAAGCGTTTCGAGAGCGGGGGGAAGGCGCGAAGCGCCTCAAGAGGGACTAACAGTCCTTCGCATCTGCCCGAAGACCGCGAATTCCCAGCTGCGCATGCCGAGCACCAGCGTGTAGCCCTCAAGCTCGCGTGGCGGCAGTTTCTGGTCGGCGAGATGCTGCTGTGAAAAATCCTGTGCCAGCCGCTGCATGCGCTCGTTGAACGCCGGGGCCACGGCGCGGCTGATGGAGCCGTGCACCAGCAGCATGCCCTCGCCCGCACCGTCGAAGCTGCCGGAGAAATAGTCGAGCAGCGCGTGCTCGCGGAAGTAGTCCATCACCGCACCGTGCGGGCGCCAGCGGAAGGTCTTGGCGAGCTTGAGGCGGTAGCGGTTGAGCGGTCGCAGCTCGATGATGCCGATGCGGTCGAGCTGGGCGAGGTATTTCACGCCCTCGGCCTCGGTCAGTCGGTAGGTGCCGGTGATCTGCTCGAGCGTCCATTGGCTGAGCACGCAGATCGCCATCAGCAGCAGTTTCTTGTCCGCGACGACGGCGCGTTCCTGCTCGGGCGTGAGCTCCTTGAGCAGCGGCTGGCTTTCGGCCACGCGGCGCGCGAGGTCGGCAAAGTCGATGCGCAGCGCGCGGCAGATCGCGTCGATGCGCGTGAGCGGCATGTCGCCCTTGGCCAGCATGCGCTTGACGCTGGACTCCGCCATGTCGAGTTCTCTGGCCAGATCGGCGTAGGTCATCTGGGCGGACTTGAGCTCTTTCTTGAGAGCGGTGATGAGGTCGGCGGTGGTGCTCATGGGTATCGATTATCTATACCAGCGGTTTCGTGCGTTGGTTCCGGTGCGGAAAAACGATGCCAAGCGGCGACGGCGTTCGCAGACTGCGGGGCATGACCACTTGCGGGAGAGACCTTCCATGCTGCGCACCTTGTCCACTTTGTCCACCTTGACCAACTCGTCGTCGTCCAGACTGCCGCGCCACCTCGTCATCGGGGCGATGGCGCTGTGGTCGCTGTTGACCCTCTTCGGCCCGATGCTGGCGCAGTCGCCACGCTATCACGCGTTCGCGGATCAGCGCACCATCCACGGCCTGCCGCACGCGATGGATGTGCTCAGCAATCTGGGTTTTCTGGTCGCCGGCATCGCGGGGCTGGTGGCGCTATGGCGCACGCGCATGGTGCACGTCGCACCGACGGCGCGTTGCATGGCGGCCGTGTTCTTCGCGGGGCTGATCGGCTGCTTTGCGGGATCGTCGTACTACCACCTCGCGCCCGATGACGCGGCGCTGGTCTGGGATCGCCTCGCCATGTGCGTGCCGTTCGCTGGCATCCTGGGGCTCGCGGTGCGCCTGGCCTGCGGTGACGATGCCGCCGCGTGGCTGGCCGCGACGGCCATGCTGGTGTGCGGCATCGCGTCGACGCTGATCTGGCAGCACGGTGGCAACATGCTGCCCTGGGCGGTGGCGCAGGGCAGCGGCATGCTGGCGCTGGTCGGACTGGCGTTCGTGCCGCGTCGCAGCGGCGGTCTGCATGTGCACCTCGGCGTGGTGATCGGCTTCTACGCGCTCGCCAAGGTGTTCGAGCTCGCGGATGCACAGGTGTTCGCGCTGGATTTCGGCCTGCTCTCCGGCCACAGCGCCAAGCATCTTCTGGCCGCCGCCGCTGCCTGGCCGGTGCTGCATGCGCTCGGCAGACTGCGTGTGAACGCCGCCACAGCCGTTTCGCCGAACAAAGGCACAATGCCCGTTGGCAACCAGCAGCGCCGCTGAACAACGACACTTGGAAAACAACAAGACCATGAACCCAACGCCAGTTGACGACCGCTCCGCCAGCGCATCGGCGCATGAGCAGCATCCCAACCAGTTCGCCTTGCTCAAGCAGCGGCGGTTCGCGCCCTTCTTCTGGACGCAGTTCTCGGGCGCGGCCAATGACAACCTCTTCAAGTTCGCCTTCACGGTGATGGTGACCTACCAGCTCAGCGTGAGCTGGATGCCGCCGTCGATGGCGGGGCTGGTGATCGGTGCGCTGTTCATCCTGCCGTTTCTGCTGTTCTCGGCGACCGCCGGGCAGATCACCGACAAGCTCGAGAAGACGCGCATCATCCGCTTCGTGAAGGACTTCGAGATCGTCGTCATGCTGATCGCGGCCGCCGGTTTCGTGATGGGCCATGCGGCAATCCTGCTGGGCTGCGTGTTTCTCATGGGGCTGCATTCCACGCTGTTCGGACCCGTCAAGTTCGCCTATCTGCCGCAGGCGCTCAACGAGCGCGAACTCACCGGCGGCAACGGCATGGTGGAGATGGGCACCTTCGTCGCCATCCTGCTGGGCAACGTCGCGGGCGGTCTGCTCGTCGCCATGCCGGGCATCGGCCACACCGCCGTGGCCGTGGCCTGTGTGGGGCTGGCGCTGGTCGGCAGGCTGGTCGCGCAGTGGATTCCCAAGGCGCCCGCGACCGATCCGGATCTGGTGGTGAACTGGAATCCGATCACCGAGACCGTGCGCAACCTCAAGCTCGCGCACGGCAACATCGTGGTGTTCCGCTCGCTCCTGGGCATCAGCTGGATGTGGTTCTTCGGCGCCGTGTTTCTGAGCCAGTTCCCGAGCTTCGCGAAGGAGGTGCTGCACGGCAACGAGCAGGTCGCGTCGCTGCTGCTGGTGGTGTTCTCCATCGGCATCGGCGTCGGTTCGCTGCTCTGCGAAGTGCTGTCGCGCCGGCAGGTGGAAATCGGTCTCGTGCCGCTCGGCGCCATCGGCATGAGCGTGTTCGCCATCGATCTGTACTTCGCCTCGCGCAATCTCCCCAAGGTGGCGGAGATGGGCGCTGCGGCGTTCCTCGCCACCCCCGCGCACTGGCGCGTGATGATTGATCTGCTGCTGCTGAGCCTGTTCGCGGGTCTCTACAGCGTGCCGATGTACGCGCTGATTCAGCTGCGCAGCCAGCCCACGCACCGCGCGCGCATCATCGCGGCGAACAACATCCTCAACGCGCTGTTCATGATCGCGAGCTCGGTGCTGGCGGGCGCGCTGCTGGCAGCCAAGTTCACCGTGCCGCAGATCTTCCTGTTCACCGGCATCGCCAACGCCATCGTCGCGTTCTACATCTTCATGCTGGTGCCCGAGTACCTGCTGCGCTTCTACGCCTGGGTGCTCTCGCGCGTTATCTATCGCTTCAAGGTGCGCGGCGACGAGCACATTCCGACGCAGGGCGCGGCGATTCTCGCGTGCAACCACGTGAGCTTCGTGGACGCCGTGCTGCTGATGGCGGCGAGCCCACGCCCGATCTACTTTCTGATGGACCACCGCATCTTCCGCGTGCCGGTGCTCGGCTGGATCTTCAAGCTCGCCAAGGCGATTCCGGTGGCGTCGCAGAAGGAAGACCCGGCCACGTACGAGGCCGCCTTCGAGCGTGCCGCACAGGTGCTGCGCGAGGGCGATCTGCTCGCGATCTTCCCCGAGGGCGGCATCACGCGCGATGGTGAACTGCAGGAGTTCAAGGGCGGCATCATGAAGATCATCGACCGCGCGCGCGCCGAGGGCGTGGACGCGCCGGTCGTGCCGATGGCGCTGACCAACCTCTGGGGCTCGTACTTCAGCCGCGTCGAGCAGGGCGGGGCGATGGTGCGCCCGTTCCGCCGTGGCATGTTCAACCGTGTGGGCCTGAACGTGGGTGCGCCCATGGCCGCCGCCGAGGTGCAGCCGGCCAGCCTGCGCGAGCGCGTTGCGCAACTGCTCAAGGCATGAGCGGCAAAGACAGCGCGCTGGCGCTGCGCATCATTGGATTTCTGCGGGAGATCGGCCTTCACGTCGAATTGGGCGAGGTGGCCGAGGACAGCTTTCTGCCCGGCCTGCGGATTCGCGGGGGCGGTCTGCTGGTGGATCTGGACAGGCTGCTGTGGCCCGGCGATCTGCTGCACGAGGCGGGCCATCTCGCGGTGGTGCCGCCCGAGGTGCGCGCCACGCTCGACGACGCCCTGCAGGACATGCCCGCCGTACCGCACGGCGGTGAAATCGAGGCCACGGCCTGGGCGTGGGCTGCCACGCGCCATCTGGGGCTCGACTCGGCCGTGCTGTTCCACGACGGCGGCTACCGTGGCCACGCGGCGGGGCTGCGCATGAATTTCGAGCTGGGGGTCTATCTCGGCGCGTCGGGGCTCGCCAACGCGGGAATGACGACGCTGGCCTCGCAGGCGTCGAAGTTCAGGGACGCCTCCGTCTATCCGCAGATGCGACTCTGGCTGCGTACTTAGTGAAGTGTCCTCAAAAAGTATCGAAAAACGATACTCAAAGTGGATATCGAGACAACTCTCCATCCTTCCGACTACTTTTGACGCCCGCTGCGGCAACATTCGTTCCATGTTCAACAACGAGCTTGCTTGAAGCGGCTCCAAACAACATGTCCTCCAGCAACTACCCCGTCGTTCAACGTGACACGCGCGCCTGGCAACTGCAGGTGTGGGTCTCCTTCGGCATCGCAGTGTTCCTCTGCGCCACAGGCCTTGCGTGGCTGCCGGGTGAACGACTGGAGCAGGTTTTCATGGTGATGGGTTATGTGTTCTGTCTGTCCGCCACCTTCGTGCTGGCCAAGTTCACACGGGACAACCAGAGCAAGCGCGGCGCTGCCGCAGACACGCCCATGTGGCGGTTCGTGGTCTGGGGCGGTTTCGCCATCGCCATGGGCCTGACCGGTTGGGGCCTGCTGGGCATGAACATCAACCCGACCTTCAAGGCCTTCATGGCGGTGAGCTGGCTCTACCTGATCACCACGGCCTTCACGCTGGCCAAGATGCTGCGTGACCGCTACGACGCCGACCTCCTTGAAGCCCGCTTGCACGGTCGCCGTGAAGCGCAGATGCAGAGCATGGCGGCGGCCGAGGAAAGCGTCGCCAAGTGATGGCGGGTGCGGTTGGCAGATCATTCAGAAGAAGCATTCATTGAAATCAAAAGCGCCGGTCGCGAGTCGCGGCCGGCCAAAGCAAGGGAAACATCATGCGTTCGATCTTTCGCAAGACTCTGGTTCACATGGCTTTGGTGGCCTGCATGCTCGGCGGCCTGACCGCACGGGCCGACGCGCAGAGCGATGCGTCGCTCGCGCTTTCGGTGATGCCGATCGCCTCCGTGGTGATGGGTGTGGGCGCGAGTGGCGCTGCCGCCGGTGCGGTGGTGGCGATCCCCGCAGCGCTGTCGGTCGGCGGTGCGGTGCTGGTGGTGAAGGCGGTGGAAGCCTCGGCGGTCGGCACGGTGTATCTGCTGGAGCGCGCATCGGACGGCGCACAGGCCAGCGTGCAGGTCGTCGGCAAGGGCTCGCGTGCCGTGGCCCATGGCGTGGGCACGGCGGTGGAGTGCAGTCTGGTGACCGGCGGCGTCGTGCTGTCGGTGGCGGGCGCGGTGATCGCCTTCGTGCCCGATGCCATCGGCCAGGCGCTGTTGCACAACGAACGTCTGTGAACGGGAGCGACCGCATGCACAAGAAGTCGACAGCCGTGATGGCGCTCGCAGCGGCCACTCTCATCACCGTGGGCGGCGCAGCCCATGCGGGCCGCTCCTGCGAGCAAAAGCCCGTGAGTGTGCAGACCATCAAGAAGGGCATGGAGCTCGCCGCGCAGACCGCCAAGGCGCTCGACGCGACGGGCGCCAAGGTGATCGTGCTGGGCCGCGCCGGTCAGGATCTGAGCAAGTACAACCTGCGCTACTCGCATCTCGGCTGGGCCTACAGGACGCCCGAGGGCCAGTGGCGCGTGGAGCACAAGCTCAACGAATGCGGCACGGCCGAGGCGCACATCTACCGGCAGGGGCTGGGAGAGTTCTTTTTGGACGACCTCTGGCGCTACGAGGCCGTCTGGGTGGTTCCCACGCCCGAGGTGCAGGAGCGCATGCTGCCCCTGCTGCAGGACCGCCGCAAGGCGCTGGCGCTGCACGAGCCCAAGTACAGCATGGTGGCCTATCCCTGGGCTACCAAGTACCAGCAGTCGAACCAGTGGGCGCTCGAGTCGCTCGCGATGGGGATGGAGCCCACGGTGGCGACGCGCGAGCAGGCGCAGGCCTGGCTCAAGTTCAAGGGCTACGAGCCGAGCGCCATGCGCATCGGCGCGATGACGCGGCTCGGCGGACGGATGACGGCGGCGAACATTGCGTTCGACGATCACCCGAACGAGAAACGCTTTGCCGACCGCATCGAGACGGTGACCGTGGATTCGGCGATGGGCTTTCTGCAGCGCGCGCAATTGTCGGGCGCGCCGCAGACACTGCGTCTGGATTGACCCGCCGCAGCGGAGCGAGGACTGCATCCCCCTGAACGCATTGCGCAGAGCAGGGAGGGCGGCGCGAAGCGACCCAGCAGCGTTTGTAGCGATCCGAGGCCTATGCCACCGGCGCGGCCCAGGCGAGAGCAGCCGCGCCAGGCCGCCCCGCCGCGCTGGCTGCGTCCCCCTCCCGCAAAGCGAGAGAGGTGGAAGGCACGAAGCGACTCAGCAGCGTTTGTAGCGATCCGTGGCCCATGCCTCCGGCGCGGCTCAGGCGAGAGCAGCCGCGCAAGGGCCGCCCCACCGCACTGGCTGCGTCCCCTACCGCAAAGCGAGAGAGAGGGAAGGCGCGAAGCGACTCAGCAGCGTTTGTAGCGATCCGTGGCCTATGCCACCGGCGCGGCCCAGGCGAGAGCAGCCGCGCAAGGGCCGCCCCGCCGCGCTGGCTGCGTCCCCCTCCCGCGAAGCGAGAGAGGGGGAAGGCGCGAAGCGACTCAGCAGCGGTTGTAGCGATCCGTGGCCCATGCCACCGGCGCGGCCCAGGCGAGAGCAGCCGCGCAAGGGCCGCCCCGCCGCGCTGGCTGCGTCCCCCTCCCGCGAAGCGAGAGAGGGGGAAGGCGCGAAGCGCCTCAGGGGGTGTTTCTAATACACCGCGTGCGCGCACATCACCACGCGGTTGCGCCCCGTGTCCTTGGCCTCGTAGAGCGCGTGGTCGGCCTCGCGCAGCAGCAGCTCGATCATCGCGTGCTTGGGTGGAGCCTCCTGGTGCACGACACCGATGCTCACGGTGATGTGCAACTGCACCTCGTCGTTGAAGGTGAAGATGTGGCGGCGCGTCGCGTCGCACAGCCGCTCGGCGATCTCGTGCGCCTCGTCGCGGGTGACGTTGGGCAGCATGAGCGCAAACTCTTCTCCGCCCATGCGCCCGAGCACGTCGGAGGGCCGCAGGTGCAGCGTGATCAGCTGGGTGAATTCGCGCAGCAGTTCGTCGCCAGCCGCATGCCCCCAGGTGTCGTTCACGCCCTTGAAGTTGTCCAGATCGATCATCAGCACGGCGGCGGCGCGGCTGTCCTGGCCGAGCTTCTGCAACCAGCGTGCGCACTGCTCGATGAAGGTGTTGCGGCCCAGCACGCCGGTCAGCGCGTCATGCCGTGCGGCGTAGTGCAGGCGGTCGAGCAGCTCGTTGCGGACGGCCTGAAAACTCGCCACCGCCAGCGGCCCGAGCGAGAGCAGCGTGATGCCAAAGCGCAGCGAGATCGCGTCCCTCATGTGATCGGGCGTGTAGGTGATGACGCCCAGCGATGCGGTGTACGACTTGAGCAGACCCACCGCGAAGCACAGCAGCGCGACGGAAAACAGCTTGTAGCGCAGCGCACACCAGATCAGCGCGGGAACGCCGAACACCAGCGAGCCGGGCCCGCCGATCAGCACGGCGGCGGTCTCGCAGGCGATGAGCGTGATCAGCGGGGCGAGATGCACCGGGTCAAAGCGATCCGCGCAATCCTTCCAGCGGATGGCGCGGATCTGCTGCAGCGTGGGCGCGCTCAGCACGATGGGAAGCATCAGCATGCTGCACATCAGCGCGCTGGTGAACCACATGAACAGCGCGCTCGCCGAGGTGCCGCCGAAGAGGAACGGCGTGGCGGGAAATCCGACCAGCGACTCGCCCGCCGCCTGCACCATGCAGCCGCAGAGCAGGAACAGCGCCGACAGCGTGCCGCGCAGCAGCACGGTGTTGCGGTCCAGGCCCTGAAAGAACTGCCAGCCCGCGATGACGCCGGCCAGATTGGCGAACGACAGCCAGATGGCGGCCGCCGGACCATCGCCCATGAGCAGCGAGGAAAGCACGAAGGCGCTGGTGCTCCAGATCCAGGTGCGGGGATCGCGCGCGAGCGACGGGCGGCGCAGGATCAGGCCGAGCATCAGCGCGTTCGCCGGCCAGAACGAGGCCAGAAACTCCACGGGCCGACTCAGCGTGCCGACGATGCAGGCCGCGAACACCGCAATGCCGAGAGCCGCGGCCGCGTGCGCGTCCGACAGCGGCCGGTGCGCTGGTGCAGGATCGGGTACGGCTCTTGGCGAATCCATGGCGGCAGAAGGCGTGCGTGCGTGCACCTTGGGGGATGAATTCTGTCGAGGACTATCGACAGGAGGTATCTGAACAAGAGCTTACAACGGGTTGCACTGCCCGCGTGTGTCGCGTCCGCGTGACATAGGGTTTTGGAGCGCCGAAAAACGCGCTCGTCGATGGTGCGAGATGCACCGGATTGGGGTGCGCGTGGGTGCGCTGTGGGGGCTGGGGGATGCGCTTCGGCGCGGGTGCCGGTGCGCACCGCAAGGAATCCTTCACGGACTCGGAACCGCCGTGCGGCGCACGGGCCGGTGCGCATTGGTGTGAAAGCGCTCACCCACCGGGCGCTTTCACGAGAGTGGCGTCAGACGCCGCGCGCGCGGTCGGCCTTGAATTTCGCGCGGAACTGCGTGAACGTGCCCGCATCCAGTGCGTTGCGGACTTCCTGCATCAGATTCAGGTAGTAGTGGAGATTGTGAATCGTTGTCAACATCGGGCCGAGCATCTCGCCGCAGCGGTCCAGGTGATGCAGATAGGCGCGCGAGAAGCCGTCACGGCCGCCGTCATCCCAGCTCACGCCGCTCGTGCTCGCGCAGGCGTGGCAGGTGCAGGTGGTGTCGATGGGCTGGTGGTCGGACTTGTGGCGCGCGTTGCGCAGCTTCAGATCGCCGTAGCGGGTGAAGATCGTGCCGTTGCGCGCGTTGCGGGTCGGCATCACGCAGTCGAACATGTCCACGCCGTCGGCCACGCCCTGCACCAGATCTTCGGGCGTGCCCACGCCCATCAGGTAGCGCGGCTTGTTCTCGGGCAGCAGATGCGGCGTGTGCGCCATGATCTCCAGCATCTCGTCCTTGGGCTCGCCCACCGAGACGCCGCCGACCGCGTAGCCGGGGAAGTCCATCTCGACCAGCGCGTCCAGCGATTCCTTGCGCAGGTTGGTGTACATGCCGCCCTGCACGATGCCGAACAGCGCGTTCGGATTTTCAAGACGCTCGAATTCATCCTTGGAGCGCTTGGCCCAGCGGCGGCTCATTTCCATCGACTTGCGCGCTTCGGCCTCGGTGGTCTTGTGGCCGTTGGTCTCGTAGGGCGTGCATTCGTCGAGCTGCATGACGATGTCGGAGTTGAGCGTCGTCTGGATCTGCATGCTCACTTCGGGCGACATGAACAGCTTGTCGCCGTTGACCGGGCTCTGGAAGTGAACGCCTTCCTCGGTGATCTTGCGCATGGCGCCGAGGCTCCACACCTGGAAGCCGCCCGAGTCGGTGAGGATGGGCTTGTTCCACTTCTCGAAGCCATGCAGGCCGCCGAAGCTTTGCATGATGTCCAGACCGGGGCGCATCCACAGGTGGAAGGTGTTGCCGAGGATGATCTGCGCGCCCATCTCCTCGAGACTGCGCGGCATCACGCCCTTGACGGTGCCGTAGGTACCCACGGGCATGAAGATGGGGGTCTGCACGACACCGTGGTTGAGCGTGAGCTTGGCGCGCCGGGCGTGGCTTGTCGGATCGGTTTTGAGGAGTTCGAACTGCAGCATGATGGGTGCGATTGTCCCAGACTGCCGATACAGAATATTTCACAAGCCCATTCGTCGCTCTACACTGTTCATAGCAGGGGCAAATAACGAAAGGAAGTCACATGGTAAGAATTCTCGTTGCGGTCGATGGTTCCGAACTGGCGCTCGACGCGGTGCGCCATGCGCTGATGCTGATTCGCGAAGGGCTGAAGGCCGTCGTCGTGCTCGGCCATGTGCAGGAAGAGGCTTCCTTTCTGGAGCTGGCGACTCAGGGCGCCGACGCCATCGCCGAGGCTGCCGTGGAGGCCGGCAAGCACCTCACGCGCCCTGCGGAAAAGCTGGTGCGCGCCGAGAACGTGCCGTTCGAGACGGAGATCGTGCTCGGTTCGCCCGCTGCGGCGCTGTGCGACCTGGCGGAGGCGCAGGGCTGCGACTTCATCGTGATGGGCGCGCGCGGCATGGGCGCGATGCGTGCGGCGGTGATCGGATCGGTCTCGCAGGCCGTGGTGCACCAGTGCAATCTGCCGGTGCTGGTCGTCAAGCACGTCGAGGCGCTGGAAGAGGACGAGGGCGAGGATCAGGACGCCGAAGAGGCGCAGTGAACTCTTGATCTCGGCGCCGCCTTCGGCGGCGATTGGTCAATCGTTTGGAGGCGGCGAAATGGGCCATATCGCTTCGTTGCGCCTCCTTGCCGTACTGAAGTACTGATCTGCGTCGGCGACGCCTCACGCTATGGCCCATTGCGCCGTTGTGGAGTTTGTTCAAAAGCCTCGTGGACTTCGCAGGCCCGCTCCTGCATGAGCACCGGAGAAAGCAAGGAGGGTGTGGAGTGGCTCAGGCCGCCTTGCGCATCGTCTCGTCATGAAAGCCGCGCGCGAACTTGCCGTGCGGCAGGCTGCCAAGGCGCTGGAAGATGCGCCGGCAGTAGATGCGGCTCCAGAGGCACTTGTTGAGCTCGTCGACGGGCCAGGGGCCGCTCACCACCACGAGGTCGTTGGCCTTGTCCCATTCGCCTGCGGCGCGCAGACGGCGGCGCGTATGGGCCGCCCATGACTGGATGCGCGTGGGCGCGCCGTGCTCGTGGATTTCGCCGGTCTGGCGGTTGAACGCCACCGCGACCGTGTCGGTCTGCAGCTTGTAGCGGCGCTCGCCGGTGACCTGGCTGGGCGTTTCGCTGAGGTCGTACAGAAAATAGCTGCCCGCTTTGAGCTGGTACTGCAGGTCCATGGCGGATTCCTCCGGACTTTGAAGATGACGTAGCGACAGTGGGGCGCCGGTTCGGCGCAGCGCTTTGGTGACAGAAAATGTCATCAATCTTCAAATAACGCCGGGGCCAGCGCGGATGTGCTACGCATTGTGTAGCGGTAGGTGCCAATGTGCAAGGGCTGGACGTGGATTTTTGTGACGGGTTGAGGCGAATGCTCTCAACTGCGCTCAATCGCGCGTCTCGCTCGGCTGATCCAGCACTCGCCGCAGTTCGCCGAGCTGGTCGTAAAGCGCCTTGGCATGCGTTCCGCCGAGCGGTGCGAACAGCTGCTCGAGCCAGCGCTCGTGCTCGGTCGCCATGCGGTCGAACTGCTGTTGTCCGCTGGCCGTGAGGCGCACGAACATCGATCGCCGGTCGCCCTCGTCGACCACGCGTTCCACCCAGCCCTCGGCCACGAGCTGGTCGGTCAGGCCGGTCACGTTGCCGCCGGTGACCATCAGATATTCCGACAGCGTCTTCATGCGCAGCCCCTCGGGAAAGCGGCTGAGCTGCGCCATGTAGTCAAAGCGCGAGAGCGTGGTGCCGAACTGCGCCTGCAGATGGCTGCGGATGGTCTGCTCGATCTGCGTGCTGCAGGTCAGTAGCCGCAGCCACAGCCGCACGGCCTGATGGTCGTCGTGCGACAGGCCTGCCTCGCGGCCGGGGCGGTCGCTGGCGTAGTGCGTGGAGTCGGTGGCGCGGGGCTTCATGTGACTGGGCAGGGCTGGAAAGCGCGTGTAACGAAGGGCTGGATTAAGGGTTAGTTCTATCTTAGCTCATCGTTGAGGAGTAAATAATTTAGTTCTAAAGCAATTTCACGAATCGGAAGCCAAGCATGAAGATCGTATGCATCGGTGGGGGGCCCGCAGGTTTGTATTTCGCGCTGCTGATGAAGCAGCTCGACCCAAGTCACGACATCACGGTGGTGGAGCGCAACAAGCCCTACGACACCTTCGGATGGGGCGTGGTGTTCTCCGACGCGACCATGGACAACATGCGGGAATGGGACCCGGTGACCGCCGCCGAGATCGAACAGGCGTTCAACCACTGGGACGACATCGAGCTGCTGTTCAAGGGCCGCACGATCCGCTCGGGCGGGCATGGCTTCGTGGGCATCGGCCGCAAGCATCTGCTCAACATCCTGCAGGCGCGCTGCGAGCAGCTTGGCGTGAAGCTGGTCTTCAACACCGATGCGCAAAGCGACGAGGACTATCCCGATGCGGACCTCATCATCGCGAGCGACGGCGTGAACTCGCGCATCCGCAGCCGGTACGAGAGCGTCTTCAAGCCCGACATTGTCACGCGCCCCAACCGCTACATCTGGCTGGGCACGCACAAGGTCTACGAGGCCTTCACGTTCGACTTCGTGCGCACCGAGCATGGCTGGTTCCAGGCGCACATCTACAAGTTCGACGACCAGACATCGACCTTCATCGTCGAGACCACGGAAGAGACCTGGAAGGCCAGCGGCCTGGAAGGCGCGGATCAGGAACAGTCCATCGCGTTCTGCGAAAAGCTGTTCGCGGGCAACCTGCAGGGCGCAAAGCTCATGACCAACGCGCGCCATCTGCGCGGCTCCGCGTGGATCAACTTCCAGCGCGTGGTCTGCGATCAGTGGTGGCTCCAAAACGCCAAGGGCAGCCATGTGGTGCTGATGGGCGATGCGGTGCACACGGCGCATTTCGCCATCGGCTCGGGCACCAAGCTCGCCATCGAGGACGCGATTGAGCTCACGCGCCAGTTCAAGCGGCTGGGCGACACGCGTGAGCACATTCCCGACGTGCTGGCCGCTTACCAGGAGGCGCGTCGCGTGGAGACGCTGCGCATCCAGAACGCGGCGTGGAACGCGATGGAGTGGTTCGAGGTCTGCGGAAAGCGCTACTGCGATCAGCTGGAACCCGAGCAGTTCATGTACTCCATGCTCACGCGCAGCCAGCGCATCAGCCACGAGAACCTGCGCCTGCGCGATGCGAACTGGCTGGGCGGCTACGAGCAATGGCTGGCGAAGAAAAACGGCGTGACGGCGGAGGTCGGCGGAGTCACTCCGCCGCCGATGTTCTTGCCATGGAAGGTGCGTGATCTCGCGCTCAAGAACCGCATCGTCGTCTCGCCGATGGCGCAGTACTCGGCCGTCGATGGCGTGCCCGGCGACTTCCATCTCGTGCACCTCGGCGCGCGTGCGATGGGCGGCGCGGGGCTGGTGTTCGCCGAGATGGCCTGCGTGAGTCCCGAGGGGCGCATCACGCCCGGCTGTCCGGGTGTCTATTCCGACGCGCAGAAGCAGGGTTGGAAGCGCATCGCCGACTGGATCCATGCGAACAGCGACGCGAAGTTTGCGATGCAGATCGGCCACGCGGGCGCCAAGGCGTCCACGCGCCTCGCTTGGGACGGCACGGACCTGCCGCTGCCTGATGGCAACTGGCCCATCATGTCGGCCTCCGCGCAGCAGTATCTCGATGGCGTGAGCCAGATCTCGAAGGCGATGACGCGCGAGGACATGGACCGCGTGAAGCAGCAATTCGTCGATGGCGCGCGCATGGCCGCCGAGATCGGTGCGGATTGGCTGGAACTGCACTGCGCGCACGGCTACCTGCTGTCGAGCTTCATCTCGCCGCTCACCAATCACCGCACGGATGAATACGGCGGCAGCCTCGAAAACCGGCTGCGCTACCCCGTCGAAATCTTCAAGGCGATCCGCGCCGTGTGGCCCGAAGACCGGCCCATGTCGGTGCGCATTTCGGCGCACGACTGGGTGCCGGGCGGCATCACGCCCGAGGACGCGGTGGAGATCGCCAAGGCCTTCAAGGCGGCGGGTGCGGATCTGATCGACTGCTCGTCGGGCCAGGTCAGCAAGCAGGAAAAGCCCACGTTCGGCCGCATGTTCCAGACGCCGTTCGCCGACCGCATCCGCCAGGAGGCATGCATCGCGACCATGGCCGTCGGTGCGATCAGCGAGGCCGACCACGCCAACAGCATCATCGCCGCAGGCCGCGCCGATCTGTGCGCGGTGGCGCGCCCGCATCTGGCCAATCCCGCATGGACGCTGACCGAGGCCGCGAAGATCGGCTACACGCAGATCGCCTGGCCCAAGCAGTACTACCAGGGCAAGCGTCAGATGGAGGCGAACTTCGAGCGCGAGAAGATGCAGCAGCAGGTGGCAGTCGCTGCGGCCGCAGCCCATGCATCGGCGGGGCTGGCATGACGAGCGGCGCAAGCACTCCCGCCTCCATGGCCGGACAGCATGCCCTTGTAACCGGCGCCGGGCAGGGCATCGGCGAGGCGATCGCGCGGCAGCTGCTCGCGCGCGGAGCCAGGGTCACGGTGCTGGGCCGCCGCAGCGCGCCCCTGCAGACGCTGGTCGAGGCCCATGCGCAGCAATGTCAGGCGGTGCAGGCCGACGTGGCCGATGCCGCTCAGGTGCAGGCCGCGTTCGCGCAGGCCGTCGGCACGTTCGGCGACATCAACATCCTCGTCAACAACGCCGGTCAGGCCGCGAGCGTGCCGTTCATGAAGATGGATCTCGCCACCTGGAGCCACATGCTCGCGGTGAACCTCACCGGCACCATGCTGTGCATCCAGCAGGTGCTTGCGGGCATGACGGCGCGGGGCGCGGGGCGCATCGTGAACGTCGCGAGCACGGCGGGGCTCAAGGGCTACGGCTATGTCTCGGGCTACTGCGCGGCCAAGCATGGCGTGATCGGGCTCACGCGCTCCCTCGCGCTGGAGCTGGCCCACAAGGGCATCACGGTCAACGCCGTCTGCCCCGGCTACACCGAAACCGAGATCGTGCGCGAGAGCATCGAGCGCGTGGTGCAGAAGACCGGCCGCACCGAAGAACAGGCCATGGCCGAGTTCGTCAAGGGCAACCCGCAGGGGCGCCTCGTGCAGCCCGCCGAGGTGGCCGACGCCGTGCTGTGGCTCTGCGGCGCGGGCGCGAGCGCGATCACCGGACAGAGCATCGCGGTCGCCGGCGGCGAAGTGATGTGAGCGCAACCCATCAGCAAGACCTCAGAAAAGCAGAAATCAGAAAGCGAGACACGCAATGAACAGCAGCAGCACCATCGATCCGGCACTGGTTGCAGGCAACCGCAAAGAGTTGGCGGGCTACGTGGCCCAGCACTTTCAATGGCAGGTGGACAAGGGCGTCGGCACCATCACGCTGAACCGACCCGAGCGCAAGAACCCGCTGACGTTCGAGTCGTACGCGGAGCTGCGCGACCTGTTCCAGGAACTCAAATGGGCGACCGATGTGAAGGCCATCGTGCTGGTCGGTGCGGGCGGCAATTTCTGCTCGGGCGGCGATGTGCATGAAATCATCGGCCCGCTGGTGCAGCTCAAGGCGCCCGAGCTGCTGATGTTCACCCGCATGACGGGCGAACTGGTGAAGACCATGCGCGCCTGTCCGCAGCCCATCATCGCGGCCATTGACGGCGTGTGCGCGGGCGCGGGCGCGATCATGGCGATGTCGTCCGACATGCGGCTCGGCACCGCGCGAAGCAAGACTGCCTTTCTGTTCAATCGCGTGGGGTTGGCTGGTTGCGACATGGGCGCCTGCGCCATCCTGCCGCGCATCATCGGGCAGGGGCGCGCGAGCGAGCTGCTCTACACCGGCCGCAGTCTGGGCGGCGAGGAGGGTGAACGCTGGGGCTTCTTCAACCGCCTCTGCGAGCCTGACGCGGTGCTCGCCGAAGCGCAGAAGCTCGCCGCCGATCTTGTCTCCGGTCCGACCTTCGCCAACGGCATCACCAAGACCATGCTGCACCAGGAATGGGCCATGACCCTCGAGCAGGCCATCGAGGCCGAAGCGCAGGCGCAGGCGATCTGTATGCTGACCGAGGATTTCTCGCGCGCCTACCACGCCTTCGTCGCCAAGCAGAAGCCGCAATTCGAGGGGAACTGACATGGCTGATCAAAGCTATCTGAAGTGGCCGTTCTTCGACGCGCGGCACGAGGCGCTTGCGCTCGAGCTCGACGCCTGGGCCCGGCAGCACATCGCGCATGAACACGGCCCCGATGTGGATGCGGAATGCCGCCGGCTCGTAGTGCAGTTGGGCAAGGCGGGCTGGCTCCAGCATGCGATTGCGGGAAGCGCATACGGCGGCGCGGGCGAGCAGATCGACACCCGTGCGATCTGCCTGATCCGTGAGACGCTGGCACGTCACAGCGGCCTCGCCGATTTCGCCTTTGCGATGCAGGGGCTGGGCTCGGGCGCCATTTCGCTGGCGGGCAGTGAAGCGCAGAAGCAGCGCTACCTCTCGCGTGTCGCCAAGGGCGAGGCGATTGCGGCGTTTGCGCTCTCCGAGCCGAATGCCGGATCGGACGTGGCGGCGATGTCGTGTGAGGCGCGGATCGATGGCGATCACTATGTCATCAACGGTGAGAAGACGTGGATTTCCAACGGCGGCATCGCCGATTTCTACGTGGTCTTCGTGCGCACCGGCGAAGCGCCGGGTGCGCGCGGCATCACGGCGCTGATCGTCGATGCGGACACGCCGGGTTTCGAGATCGCCGAGCGCATCGACGTGATCGCGCCGCATCCGCTTGCGCGCCTGAAGTTCAGCGACTGCCGTGTGCCGGTCGCGCAGCGCGTGGGTGCTGCGGGCGAGGGTTTCAAGGTGGCGATGCGCACGCTCGACGTGTTCCGCACCTCCGTCGCCGCCGCTGCGCTGGGCTTCGCCCGGCGTGCGCTTGATGAGGCGCTGCTGCGCGCCACCACCCGCAGCATGTTCGGCGGCGTGCTCGCGGACTTTCAGCTCACGCAGGCCAAGCTCGCGCAGATGGCCACACAGATCGATAGCGCCGCGCTGCTCACCTACCGCGCCGCATGGCAGCGCGATCAGGGACAGAGCGTCACGCGCGAGGCGGCGATGGCCAAGATGGTCGCGACCGAGAACGCGCAGCAGGTGATCGACGCGGCCGTGCAGCTGTGGGGCGGCCTGGGCGTGGTGAGCGAGCAGCCGGTGGAGCGCCTTTACCGCGAGATCCGTGCGCTGCGCATCTACGAAGGCGCCACCGAGGTGCAGCAGCTCATCATCGCGCGCGAGCTGCTCAAGGAAGTTGCCGCACGCGCAGCCTGACCGCGTCAGCCACGTCGTCCATCAAATGTTTGCGAGAGGTTGATTTTCATGTCCTACACCGCTCACGTGGATACCTTCGCGGCCCGGCATCTGCCGCCGCCCGAGCTGCAGCCGGAGTTCGTTTTCGATCTGCCCGAGCTGCAGTTTCCCGAACGGCTGAACTGCGCGAGCGAACTGCTCGACCGCCATGTGCGCGAGGGCCGGGGCGACCGGCTCGCGCTGCAGGCCCCCGGCGTGCGCTGGAGCTATGCGCAACTGCAGGAGCAGGCCAACCGCATCGCCAGCGTGCTGGTGCGCGACATGAGGCTCGTGCCCGGCAATCGCGTGCTGCTCTTCGGCCCCAACAATCCCATGATGGTCGCGAGCTGGTTCGGCGTGGTCAAGGCTGGCGGCATCGTGGTGAGCGCCATGCCGCTGCTGCGCGCCAAGGAGCTTTCGGCCATCGCGGAGATCGCGAAGATCAGCCACGCGTTGTGTGACGAGCGCTTGCGTGAGGAGGTTGAGGCGACCTGCAGGAAAGTGCCAAGCATGCGGAGCGTTCGCTACTTCAATGCGCCGCTGTCGGATGCGCAATCGCTCGAGGCCGCGATGGCGGGCGCATCGCCCGCGTTCGACAATGTCGACACCGCCGTGACCGACACCTGTCTGTTCGGCTTCACCTCGGGCACCACCGGCGTGCCCAAGGCCACCATGCATTTCCATCGCGACGTGATGGCGGTCTGCGCGTGCTGGCCACGACATGTGCTGCGCGCGAATGCGGACGACGTGTTCATCGGCAGTCCGCCGATTGCCTTCACGTTCGGGCTCGGCGGACAGGTGTTGTTTCCGATGTCGGTGGGGGCGTCGATGGCGCTGATCGAGAGGGTGGGCGCGCAGCAGCTGGTGGAAGGCATCGAGCAGTTCGGCGCGACGGTGATGTTCACCGCGCCCACGTCGTACCGCACGATGTCCGCGTTCGCCGACCGTATCCGCCAAAGCACGCTGCGCAAGTGCGTCTCGGCGGGCGAGGCGCTGAACGCCTCGACGCGCGCGATGTGGAAGGACGGCACGGGCATCGAGATCATCGACGGCATCGGTTCCACCGAGATGTTG
The DNA here is from genome assembly GCF_015354245.1 of Diaphorobacter caeni. Classification (GTDB taxonomy): domain Bacteria; phylum Pseudomonadota; class Gammaproteobacteria; order Burkholderiales; family Burkholderiaceae_C; genus Diaphorobacter_A; species Diaphorobacter_A caeni. The sequence continues at coordinate 57,845 of NZ_JADKYZ010000013.1, read as the reverse complement.
CACATCTTCATCTCGCACCGCGAAGACGAAGCCCATGCGGGCGCGACCGGCAAGGCCGTTCCGGGCTACCGCGCGCGGGTGGTGGATGACGAGGGCAAAGAGGTCGCGGTCGGCACGGTCGGCAAGCTCGCGGTGCAGGGGCCCACGGGCTGCCGCTATCTCAATGACGAACGCCAGCGCAAGTACGTGGTGGGCGGCTGGAACATGACGGGCGACGCCTACGTGATGGACGCGAACGGCTATTTCGTCTATCAGGCGCGCACCGACGACATGATCATCTCGGCGGGCTACAACATTGCCGCGCCGGAGGTCGAGGACGCGCTGATGGCGCATCCCTCGGTGGCCGAATGTGCGGTGATCGGCGCACCCGATGCGGAGCGCGGCCAGATCGTCAAGGCGTTCGTGGTGCTCAAGGACGGCGGCGCGGGTGACGAGGCCATGGTGCGACAACTGCAGGACTTCGTGAAGCAGACCGTGGCTCCGTACAAGTACCCGCGCGCCATCGAGTTCGTGAAATCGCTGCCGCGCACCGCGACCGGAAAGCTGCAGCGCTTCAAGCTGCACAACGCCTGATGACCAGCGCCGAAACCACCACATCAAGGGATGCGCGGCGTTTTGCGCGGCCGGTGCCGATCCGCTTCGCGCACTGCGATCCGGCGGGGATCATCTTTTTCCCGCAGTACCTCGTGCTGTTCAACGGACTGGTCGAGGACTGGTTCAACGAGGGGCTCGATGTCTCGTATGCCGACATGCTGTGCGGGCAACGCACGGGTCTGCCCATCGTGCATCTGGAGTGCGATTTCCGCGCGATCACGCGCATGGGCGAGACGGTCGAGTTCGGCCTGTCGGTGGCCCGCATGGGATCGAGCTCGATCACGCTGGACATGGACTGCCGCGGCGCAGATGGCGTGCTGCGCGTGTCGGCGCGCAAGGTGCTGGTCTTCACGAGCCTGGACACCCATGAGGCCATCGCCGCGCCCGAGCACATACGCGCCGCGATGGAGCGTTGGATGAATGAAAAGTGAATCGGTTTGAATCGAAAGGATGGATGAAGAGATGACTACAAAAGAAGCACTGCTCCCTTCTGGCTGGCCTCGTCCCAAGGGCTATGCGAATGGCGTCGCCGCGAGCGGCCGCATGGTGTTCATCGCCGGCATGATCGGCTGGGATGGGCAGAGCGTCTTTCACACCGACGACTTTGCGGGGCAGGTGCGGCAGGCGCTGCAGAACGTGGTCGACGTGCTGGCGGCGGGCGGCGGCAAGCCGGAGCACATCGTGCGCATGACCTGGTATGTGAAGAACAAGAAGGAATACCTGGCCGAAGGGCGGGAGGTGGGGCAGGCTTACCGGGACGTGATCGGCTCGTTCGACATTGCGATGACGGCGGTGGAGGTGGCCGATCTCATTGAAGATCGGGCGAAGGTGGAGATTGAGTGCACTGCTGTGGTGCCTGGGTGAGAGGGGGGCCTCTCACGGGCTCTCCCTTTTGAGTTTTTTTGCGCTGTTTTTTGCTTGCTTATTTGCTTGCGTTTGCTGGGTGGTTGGGGGCGGAGGCCGGGACTGCCCCCGGCGGGGCAATCACTTTTTGCTTGCGCGCAAAAAGTAATCAAAAACGCGCTTTGAAGTCCTCCGGCGGAACTCGCTGCGTTCCTTCGTCACTCCGCTCGGACAACCGCCGGAAATCAGTTTGGAAGAGGTGGTTGCGGCACTTTGCTTCGCTCGTGCCGGGGTGTTTGTGGAGTTGGGTTGGGCGCAAATGCCCACTGCTCTTTTGAGTGACGTTGATCCAGCAAGCAAATCAAGAATTGCGCAGCGCTGGCACCCCAGCATCTCGCGAAGTCGCGAGATGCGCGGCACGAGCGCAGCGACGTGCCGAACATTCCTCTTGGCTAAACACTGACTCGCGGCGGTTGCCCGAGCGGAGCGACGCAGTCGCGCAGCGAGTTCTGCCGCGGGTATTCAAAACGCATTTTTGGTGACTTTTTGGGCAAGACCAAAAAGTTACTCCGCCGCTGGGCGGAACTCCCGGCCTCTGCCCCTCGCACCGCAGCAACGGCAAAGCCCAAGCCCAAGGAAAACCCACTTCCGCTTTTAGAAGTCGAGCAAACTGAACCCCACCGAGAACACGTTGCGCTTGAAGTTGTAGTCGATCAGGCTATCGCCATAGCCACTGAACAGCGACGCGTGCAGACGCAGATTGCTCTTGCCGCCAAGCCAGCCCTCGCCGAGGGTGTGCATCCAGTCGATGCGCCCCGAGCCCTTGCCGTGGCCGTTGAGGGAGCCGCGAGCGGTGAGGCCCAGATAGTTGCGCTGATTGACGTTCCAGCCCAGACGCAGTTCGCCGCGGCCGATGTAGTTCTGGATGTGCGGATTGTTGTCGTCGTCGGCGCTTTCGCGGATGCGCTTCCAGAGCTTGGCGTCGACCGTCACGCGGTTGGGCAGCTCGAAGCCGGTCATCACGTAGTAGCGGTTCCAGCTGCGCGAGAGCGGGTCGCCCTGGCCGTTGGATTGGTGCGCAAGGCCCACTCCGGTGTAGCGCCAGCGCCAGCCCATGGGCAGCTCGGCGGTGGTGGGGTAGACGTACATGATCTCGGGTTCGTGGTCCGTGTTGCGGAACGGGCGGGAGATCTTGGAGTTGAACAGCTGCCACGAGGATTGCTGCGTGTAGCCGAGCCAGAGCGAGTCGCGGTACTTGGAGTTGCCGCGGGTGAGCAGGCCCGACGCGAGCTTGGTGCGCACCGAGAACTGCAGGCGCATTTCCTGCTTTTGGTACTGGCGCTCGAAGCTGGCGCTGTTGACCGGGTTGCCCGACGTGGGCTGGCGGTTGATCTCGTCGGCACCCGAGGCCATGACGGAGACCGGGCGGTAGCCGCGGAAGCTGAAGGCGCCGCAGTCGGTGCCTTCCTCGAGTTCCCAGAAGCGCGAGACTTCGGAGAACGATGCGTCCCGGCAGCCGCCGTTGGGCTGGACTGCGGGTTGCGCTTCGGCGGTGAGCTCGGCGGGTGGGCGCAATGTGCCTTGAGCTTGAGCCTGGGCTTGTGCGCCGCTTGCGGGCGCGCTCGATGTCGCGACGGCGTTTTCGGGCGCGGCCGGGCCGATGCTGTCGGCCGCTGGCTGGGCCTTGGCCCATTGGTCGAAGCAGGCAAGACGCGCGGCGCCATCGGACTGCGCGGTGCATTGACGCCAGGCGGATTCGGAGGTGTCGCTGGATTGGGCCTGCGACAGCGCGGGCAGCGAGCCGCACAGCAGGGCTGCAGCGGCGGCGGAGGCACGGAGGATGGTGTGTGACATGCAGGTCATGCGTGAAGGAGGGGTGGGGTGGGCGCGGTGGAGGTGGAGGTCGAGGTCGCTGTGGATGTGGGTGCAGGGGTGAGGGAGGCCAGCCACGCGCCGATGATCATTGTGCGGCGGACTTGCGCATGGTGAACTGGAGGCTGCGGTCGTCGCTGCCCGCCCATTCACCACGGATGAGGCGCGCGCAGCTGCCTTCCGCCACGGTGCCGTACCAGTTGCCGCTGACGCTCTTGCCGTCGCGTGATTCTTCCATGGTGAGCTCGCCCTTGTTCACGTCGCCGACCACGATGGATTTGAACTCCGGCCGCTGGATGCTGCCCTTGACGGTGCCTTCCCATTCGGGATGCCGGCCGAGCTCGATGGTGATCGGGCCGGGCTCGCCGTCCATCTGCACGCTCCAGCGGCCGAGCAGCTCGGGCTGCTCCATCTGCTGCGCGGTCGGGCATGCGGGGCGGGGGCCGTAGGGGCTGGCGCAGGCGGTCAGCAAGGTGGTGGTGATCGCCACGATGGCAAACGTCGTGAAGGAGGCTCTTTGCATGTCGTCCGGTTCAGTCTGATTCGGTGGAGTGTTTCAGGTGTTGGCGTCGGGCGCGATCTGCGCCTTGCGGGCGAATTCTTCGCGCAGCGCACGCAGTTTGGCGCGCGGGTCTTCGCGGGCGGTGGACGCGTCGAGGCCCATCTCCGCGATGAAGCGGCTGGGCTGGGTGGTCACCATGTCGCGGCCCTTCTTGCGGCGCTTGGTCCAGCTCACCGCCAGCGTGCGCTGCGCGCGCGTGATGCCGACGTACATCAGACGGCGCTCCTCCTGCAGGCGCTGCGCGGTCTCGTCGCTGACCTTTTGCTGCTTGCCGTCGTCATCGTCGAGCTTGAACGGCAGCATGCCTTCGGTGACGCCCGCGAGCACCACATGCGGCCACTCGAGTCCCTTGGAGGCGTGCAGCGTGGAGAGCACGACCATGTCCTGCTCCTGTTCGCGCTCGCTGATGGTGGAGAGCAGGGCGATGTTCTTGGTCACTTCGAGCAGGCTCTTGGTCTCGGTCTGCATCGTCGTGCCGGCCGCGTCCTCGATCTTGCCGCCCGCGCGCTGCACCATCCAGTCGCAGAACTCGAGCACGTTGCTCCAGCGCGCGGCGGCCACGGTCTCGCTGTCCTCGCTGTCGTAGAGGTGCTGCTCGTAGCCGATCTCCTTGAGCCAGTCCATCATGAAGGCGCGCGACGCATCCGTGCCCAGGGTGTGGCGGGCGCGGTATTCCAGATCGTTGACGTAGCGGCCGAACTCGAGCAGGCTCTCGTGCGCCTTGCGCGGCAGCATGGCCTCGAGCATGTGGTTGAACAGCGAGCCGAACATGCTGAGCTTGTGCTGCGCCGAGAACTCTCCGAGCTTGCCGAGCGTGGTGTGGCCGATGCCGCGCTTGGGCGTGGTGATGGCGCGCAGGAACGCGGGGTCGTCGTCGCTGTTGATCCACAGGCGGAACCAGGCGCACAGGTCCTTGATCTCCGCGCGGTCGAAGAAGCTCGTGCCGCCCGAGACCTTGTAGGGAATGTTGGCCTTGCGCAGGGCCTTCTCGATGGGCTTGGCCTGGTGGTTGGCGCGGTAGAGCACCGCAAAATCCTTCCAGGCGGGCTGCGGATTGTGGGAGGCGCGCAGGCTCTGGATGCGGGCGACGGTGCGCTCGGCCTCATGCTCCTCGGTGTCACAGTCGACGATCCGCACCGGCTCGCCTTCGCCGAGTTCCGAGAACAGCGTCTTCGGAAACAGTTTGGGATTGGGCTGGATCACGTTGTTGGCCGCGCGCAGGATGGCCGAGGTCGAGCGGTAGTTCTGCTCGAGCTTGATGAGCTTGAGGTTCGGGTAGTCGATGGGCAGCTTTTTCAGGTTGTCCAGCGTCGCTCCGCGCCAGCCGTAGATGGACTGGTCGTCGTCACCCACGGCAGTGAAGTGCGCGCGCTCGCCGACCAGCATCTTGAGCAGCTCGTACTGCGTGGCGTTCGTGTCCTGGTACTCGTCCACCAGCACGTGGCCGAGCAGCCGCTGCCACTTCTCGCGCACTTCCGGGTGGTGCTTGAGCAGGCGCATCGGCATGCCGATGAGGTCGTCGAAATCCACGCTCTGGTAGGCGGTGAGCCGCTCCTCGTAGCGCTGCATGATGAGCGCGATGCTGCGGTCGTTGTCGTCCTGCGCCATGGCGAGGGCCTTGCGGGCGTCCCAGCCATTGTTCTTCCAGCCGCTGATGGTCCATTGCCACTGGCGCGCGGTCGCCACGTCGGTGGTGCCGCCCGCGCAGTCCTTGAGGATGCCCGTCACGTCGTCCTGGTCAAGGATGCTGAACTGCGGCTTCAAGCCGAGCGCATGCCCGTCCTCGCGCACCATGCGCACACCCAGCGCGTGGAAGGTGCAGACCAGCACGTCCTTGGCCTGTCTGCCGATCAGCCCGGTGGCGCGCTCGCGCATTTCGGCGGCGGCCTTGTTCGTGAAAGTGATGGCGGCAATGCGCTTGGGTGCGAGACCGTTCTCGATGAGCTTGCCGATCTTGTGCGTGATCACCCGTGTTTTGCCCGAGCCGGCACCGGCCAGCACGAGGCAGGGACCTTCGGTGTAGTGGACGGCTTGGAGCTGAGCCAGATTGAGTCCAGCGGACATGGTGAGGGCGATGCAAGGGAAATGAGGGAGAAATGCCGCAGACGCGAGGCGAGAGGCCTTGTCTGCGGCTGCGGATTGGAGCGGTGAATCATAGCGATCAGCGCAAGTCCCTGTTGCTCACGAAATCGGTAGTAATTCTCAATAACTAAACCCCGTTTGATGCAAGCGTCTTTACCACGCGGTAAGAAACATTGGGTAACATTCATCGCCGCGCAGATCGTGCAATCGGGCTAGGCACGGAACAAGCCTCGCAAAACGGCATCCAACCAGTCAATTTGCGACTGTAGGCTGTGGAATTTGCCGACGAATGGATGTCTATTCCTTGCTTTATGGGCCTTCTTCTAGCGAAATCATTGGGGTTGCAATGATTTTGATGGCGCATAAATGGTAAACAAACGTCAGCTACACGTAAGACAGTGGCAACGAGGTGTTAGCGGGTATTAATGAAGCTTACATCGTCGATATAATTTTTTCATTGCCACGGTTTACGGGTGGAACAAGAAATGAAACAAAACATTGCAGGGGTAGCTCCAGATCTCCTTGCTCCGGCGTATCTGGATAGATTCGTCGCTCTTTTCGGAGTCGCTGCGCGCAAGTCGCTGATCGAGTGGGAACGTGCGTCCACCGGTGAGGCGCAGCTTGCGCTGCTGGATGCTTCTTCTCGCGGCGAGGTTGTGCCGGCCTCCACGCCGTGCGTGATCTACATCGGTCAGTCTTCGAGCGTCGCCGAGAAGTCGCGGGCCGGACGCTGGGTGTCGCATCTGCCGGCGGAATTCACGGTCTCGGATCTCATTGACGCGCTCGATCGCGCGGCGGTGTTTCTGATGGACTGGACCGCGCGCCAGAAGATGGCTGCGGCCAAGGTGGCCGCCGTCGTGGAAGCCGCGGCTCCTGCGGAACAGGACGGCCCGGACGATCAGTACCAGCTCACGAGCTGGGTGTCGCTTGATGCGCCCTACAACACGGGTGCGTGCGTGCGCGCCATGGCGCTGCTCACGCGCGCGCCCATCAATATTCGCCAGCTCTGCGGACACAGCGGGCTCGATCAGGACACCGCGCGTGCGCTGATCACCAGCCTCAACCGCCGTGGCGTGCTGCGCCACACGGCCCACAAGACGGCTGTGGCGATGTCCAGCAACGCGGCTCAGGAGCAGGTCAATCGTGGCCGCCCTGTGCGCGTGGGGCTGATCCAGCGCCTGACGCGCTGGGTTCGAATCGGAGGTCGAAACTAAGTGGTAATGGATTCTCTTCCCCGAATCGCTCTCGTAGGGGCGATGGGTATCGGCAAGACGACGGCGCTGCGCTCCCTGTGCGGCGACAAGATGGTTTCTTCGGATGTGGTGAACCTGGACCGCGCAAGCAATGCCAAGGAGTTCACCACGGTCGGCACGGAGTTCGGTGAAATCGACCTCGGCGACGGCGAGCGCGTGCAGGTCTGCGGTTGCCCCGGGCAGGAGCGCTTTTCCTTCGTGCGCCAATGGATTCTTTCGGTTTCCATGGGCATCTTCATCATGGTGGACGTCAACGACCCGGCCGCCGTGCAGGAGGCGACGTATCTGCTTCAGGGCGTCGCCGCACTGGAGCAGCAGCCCGTGGTGCTGATTCTCAACGCCCGCCCGGCACCTGCCGCGGCGGTCGACGTGTTTGCCGCCGCGCTCACCAAGGCGGGGCATGGCGTGGTGCCGGTGTTGCAGGCCGACCCGCGCGACCGCAATCAAATGCTCGACGCCATCGGTGTGCTGGCGTCGATGTTGTCTCTGCAAAGTGAGGAATGATGAGCAAAGCGTCCACCGTGGTCCCTCCGCTGGTAGCGGTAACGGGACGGCAGATTCTTGACAGTGTTTTCACCCCCTTCCCGGAAATTCAGATCGCGCTGCTGTCCACGCCTGACGGCTTCGTGATCGCCTCCCATGGCGATCTGCACGACAAGGATGGCTCGCAGATGGCCGCCATGGCGGGCTCCATGATGGCCATGGCGCGTGCCGTGGCCGCTGAGATCGGCCACAGCGGCACGCGTCGCCTGACGTTTGAAACAGACGATGGAACGGCGATCTTTCAGAGCGTTTCCAGCGAGTTTCCTTGCATCCTGTGTCTGGTTGTGAGGAAGGAAGCCGTGCTTGGTCGCGCGCTCTGGGCGGTCGCTGAAGCTAGTTCACAAATGGCTGAGCGTTTGCACGTTTGACATGGATCAGAAAGTATGCAAACGTTACACCACTCGAATCATTTCTGAGTTGAGCGTTTGAATTTGTGATGGTTTGAGTGAGTTTGAGTGTCCCGAGCGCAAGGAGTGAGGGCACGGCCCGGTGCGCATGGATCCCATTTCTGAAGTATCTGTACAAAGAGGTAAAACACATGGCTAGCATTCAAGAATCTCTGTCCCAACTCATGACGATCGACGGCGCACAGTGCGCTGCGGTGGTCGACAGCGGCAGCGGCATGTTGCTGGGCAGCATCGGCTCCGGCGTTGACCTGGAACTGGCTGCTGCGGGCAATACCGAAGTGGTCCGAGCCAAGCTCAAGACCATGAAGTCGCTGAACCTGAACGACCGCATCGACGACATCCTGATCACCCTGGGCAAGGCCTATCACATCATTCGTCCGCTGCAAAAGCACGAAGGTCTCTTCGTCTACCTGGTGCTGGACAAGTCCAAGTCCAATTTGGCGCTGGCCCGCCGCAAGGTGCAGGACGTCGAGCAGGCGCTGGCCGTCTGAACGGACGCCTTGCCAGAGGCGCTTTCCGCCTTTGCCCGCACCCGCGTTGGTTGCACGATGCGGGCAGAGAACGCAGCCATCGCTGTACACATTTCCCGGTTTGAACGCATTGAGCAGAGGACCGGATTTTGGAACCCGCGCCAGACAGCGCGGGTTTTTTCATTTTCCGGCCCGTGGTTCGGCTGCGCGCACGCGAAAGTCCGGCTGCGGCGACAATGCATCGCATCGTGCTGTCTGTCTTTTCCGTCACCTTTCCCTTCTTCGCTCTGGTGCTGTGCGGCTTTCTGGCCACGCGCGGCAAGGTGCTGCCGCTGTCGGCCATCAGCGGGCTCAATACCTTCGTCCTGTACTTCGCGCTGCCGTGCATGCTGTATCGCTTTGGCGCGCAAACACCGATCCGCCAGCTGCTCGACCCGGCCGTCGCGGGCGTCTACCTGCTGTGCGGCCTGATCCTCGTCGCCGCCACCATCGCCCTCACCAAGCGCGGCAACATCGGCTGGAACGACGCTGCCTTCGGCGCCCTGGTCGTGGCCTTCCCGAACACCGGCTTCATGGGCGTGCCGTTGTTAGTCGCGCTGCTAGGCGACCAGAGCGCCGGCCCGGTGATTCTCACCATGGCCATCGACATGATCATCACCACCTCCCTGTGCATAGCGCTGTCGCGCCTCGACGGCGCCGACGCGCAGGGCGCAGCCACGGCCGTCAAGAACGCCCTGCGCGGCATGGCGACCAATCCCATGCCTTGGTCGATTGCCCTGGGCGCGCTGGCCTCGGCGGTCGGCTGGCAACTCCCAGCCCCGGTGGACAAAACCATCGCCATGCTCGCCGGTGCCGCCTCTCCCGTGGCCCTGTTCACGATCGGCGCGGTGCTTGCCCGTTCACAGATGAACGCGCACGAGCAGGTGCCCGCATCGCAATACGTGCCGCTCGCGTTGGCCAAGCTGCTCGTGCATCCGCTGCTGATCTGGCTGGTGTGCCAGGCGGCGATTGCGCTTGGCGTGGCGCTCTCGCCGTTCACGGTGACGGTGCTGGTGTTGCTGGCGGCGTTGCCCAGTGCCAGCAATGTGGCGTTGTTGGTGGAGCGGTTTGGGGCGCACGGGGGGCGGGTGGCGCGGGTCATCCTTGTGTCGACGGTGTTGGCGTTTGTTTCTTTTTCTTTGGCTGTGGCTTTGATGGCCTGATTTTTGGGGTTTTTTGGGCTTTTCTCTTTGTTTGAGGGCGGAGGCCGGGACTGCCCCCGGCGGGGCAATCACTTTTTGCTTGCGCGCAAAAAGTAATCCAAAACGCGCTTTGAAGTCCTCCGGTGGAACTCGCTTTGCGCTGCGCGCTCCGCTCGGACAACCGCCGGAAATCAGTTTGAAGAGGAATGTGCGGCACGTCGCTGCGCTTGTGCCGGGGTGATCGCAGAGTTGGGTTGGGCACTACATGCCCGCTGCTCTTTTGAAGGACGTTGATCCCGCAAGCAAATCAAAAATCGCGCAGCGCTGGCACCCCAGCATCTCGCGAAGTCGCGAGATGCCCGGCACGAGCGCAGCGACGTGCCGCAAATACCTCTTATTGAAGCACTGACTCGCGGCGGTTGTTCGAACGGAGCGACGCAGGAGCGAAGTGAGTTCTGCCGCGGGTATTGAAAAACGCATTTTTGGTAACTTTTTGGGCAAGACCAAAAAGTTACTCCGCCGCCGGGCGGAACTCCCGGCCTCCGCCACCAACGCCCCTGCAGAAGCAAGAAAAGGAGAGGGAGTTCAATACTCCCAGAACATGCGTTGCAGTTCTGACGTACTCACCCCCTTGGTCAACGCCAACATAGTCAAAATACGCGCCTTCTCAGGCCGCATATCATGCGCCACCACCCAGTCGTACTTGTCATCCGGCTGCTCCGCGTTGCGGAGGACAAAGCCGTACGGCACACGCGACGAGCGCACGATCAGCACGCCCTTGCCGCGCGCGTCCTGCAGCGGTTTGACCATGCGGTCGGCCACCGAGCCGTTGCCGGTGCCGGCGTGGACGATCGCCTTGGCGCCCGCGTCGACCAGCGCGTTGACCGTCGTTGGCTGGACGCTGCCGTAGGCATAGACGATGTCGACCTGAGGCAGCTTGTCGATGCTGTCGATGTTGAATTCCGATTGCGTCGTGTGGCGCTTGGCGGGGGCTCGGAACCAGTAGTTCCTGCCTTCGACGACCATGCCGAGCGGACCCCATTGGCTGGTGAATGCGCCGGTCTTGATGTTGATGTCCTTGTTCACGTCGCGCGCGGTCTGGATTTCGTCGTTCATGGTGACGAAGACGCCCTTGCCCTTGGAGTCCTTGGCGCCCGCGACGCTCACGGCGTTGACCAGGTTCAGCGCGCCGTCGGCGGACAGCGCGGTGCCGGGGCGCATGGAGCCGACCACCACGATGGGCTTGTCGGTCTGCACCGTGAGGCTGAGGAAATAGGCGGTCTCGGCCAGCGTATCGGTGCCGTGCGTGATGACGATGCCGTCCACGTCGCCCTGCTTGGCAAGGGCGGACACGCGCTTGGCCAGGGTCAGCAGGTTGTCGTTGGTGAAGCTTTCCGAGGCGATCTGGAAGACCTGCTCGCCCTTGACGTTGGCGACGTTGGCGAGCTCGGGCAGGCCGGCCAGCAGTTTGTCCACAGGCACCTTGGCGGCGGAGTAGGTGGCGCTGTTCATCGCCGATGCGCCGGCACCGGCGATCGTGCCGCCGGTGGCGAGCACCACGACGTTGGGCTTGGCGGCCTTGGCTGCGGCGGCGGTGGCTGCCGAGGATGCCCCGGACGAGGCGTCCTGCGCGAAGCTCGCCGACGGCAGCGTGGCGAGGCTGCCCAGAAGGGAGACAGCAACGGCAACGGCAGCGGCGGAAACGGATTTGCGAAACGATTGGATAACCATGTTTGCTCCAGAAAAGGGGAAGACGCGGCACCTGACATGCGTGGAGGACCGTGCGGACCTTGCGGGCCGTGCGCCGCGAGCCTCGGACGATGCGCCCGGCGGCGCGGGCGCAGCAATGGTGCATACCCTGACGCATCCTCGTCCCCAAACGATGCTCCACTCCATCCACCGAGGGGGATTCCGAGGGAGCGCGCAGTCCGGATCCGAGCGGGTGAACTGTTGCGGGCTCGCATCATTTGTCAGCGCAAGGAGCGCGGCGGAAGCAGGAGTCATGTGCAAGTGCACATTCCTTCGGCATGATTGCTTTGATCTATTAATTGTTTAATTTTGGTTGCAATTTTTGCACCGGTCCTGGGAGAGGGAGAGCAATGGACAATCTGGTTTATCCGCGCGAGAAAACGCTGGGCAGGATCACGCTGGTGCTGGGCATCATCGTCTGGATTCTGCTGATCGTGGGCACCCTGGGCGTGGCCCTGATCTACGTGCTGTTCGGCTTCATCGGCTATCTGTTCGCCCAGTCGGCGCTGATCGCCTGGCTGCGCGGCACCGGCGTGAGGCTGTCCGAGGAGCAGTTGCCGGTGCTCTACGCGCAGTACATCGCCTGCTGCGACAAGCTGGGCATCAAGGAGCCGCCAGAGGCCTATCTGCTGCAGGGCGACGGCATGATGAACGCCTTCGCGACGCGCTTTCTCGGGCGCGAGTTCGTGATCGTGCTGTCGGACACCGTGGACGCGATGAACGACCTGCCCGATGGCGTGAACTTCTATTTCGGCCACGAACTCGGTCACATCAAGCAGGGCCACCTGACCGGCCACATCTGGCGTGCGCCGGTGCTGTGGCTGCCGCTGATCGGTGCGGCCTATGCGCGCGCCAAGGAATACACCTGCGACATGCATGGCCGCGCCTGCTGCACCTCCGCCGAAGTGGCCGCGCGTGCGATGTCGGTGCTGGCTGCGGGCTCCGACAAGTGGCGCCACGTGAATCTGGTGACCTACGCGCGCCAGACCATGACCAACCGCGGCTTCTTCGCCGATCTGCACGAGCTGATCAGCGGCTACCCGTGGCTCACCAAGCGCGTGGCGCGCATTCTCAACCCCGAGATCAAGATGCCGGGCCGCAACCCGTTTTCGTACGTCTTCGCGTTCTTCATCCCCTATGCCGGACGTGTGGGCGGCGGAGCGGCAGGGCTGGTGATCCTGATGATGATCGTCGCCGTGATCGGCATGGCCGCCGCAGCGGCGATCCCCGCCTATCACGAGTACCGGGGACGCGCCGAACTGACCAGCGAATGGACGAATTCCACGGCCGCCCGCATGGCGCTCGGCGAGTACTACATCAGCAAGGAAGAAGTGCCCGACACGCTCGAAGACGCGGGCATCTCCGACAGCCAGGCAGCAGGTTTCGACTACGACTCCAACTCCATGAGCCTGAGCAAGACAACCTCCCTCGGCACCTTCACGCTCGTGCCATCCGAACAGGACGGCGAGGTGCTGTGGCACTGCTACGGCGAAGGCAAGCGCATCCAGAAGGCGCTGCCCAAGAGCTGCAAGCCGGAAGGCGAGGAAGAGTGACGCGATGATTGCACCGCTCGCTGTGAGAGAGGCCGCCTAGCCATGGGATACAACCGCGCGCAGCCCGGCAATCGCCGACAGCCTGGAGCGTCGCAGGACGATATTGCCGCGTGCGAGGTGTTGGTCGGGCTGTCATTGCCGCAGTGGTTGCGCAGTCGCCTTGCCGACGAAAACGGTTGGGAAGTTGATGACCGGCTCGGTGCAACGCGGGATACTTGGCGGTTTTTACCGGTACTTGATCGCAGTGACCGCAAGCGCCGTTCGCGCACCGCCGAAGACATTGGCTGGCATACGCAACAACTGCGCAAGTGCGCCGACCTGCCGCAGGGCGCAGTGGTCGTCGCGCGAGCGTGGTCTCCTGCCAAGCGGCTGATCCTGCTGCCTGATCCTGAGCAGCCGCAGCGATTGGGCGCCGCACTGTGGTCACAGAATGGCGAAGCCATGCCACTGCCGACGCCCGTCGATCCGGCAGCTTTGGGCAGGCAACCTGAACCTGGCGCCGGGTCGCGATTGAGGCCACGCAGTGAGTTGCCGGTGTTTCGGTATCACCCCGATCCGGTAGCGAGTGGTTCGATCGAGCAAAACAATACATTGGTCTGTCCTTGCTGCGAAATGCGAACGGGCTGGGTCTACGTGAGTGAGCCTTACGGTCCGGGCAGGCAGCCTCCCCATCTGTGCCCCTGGTGCATTGCGGACGGTAGCGCAGCACGCAAGTACGGCTCCTCGTTCGCTGGCGATATCGAAGGTGTCGTTCCTCCTGCGGTCGCGCAGGAAGTGGACCGCTGCACGCCGGGATTCATCGCCTGGCAGACGGAACGTTGGCTCACGCATTGCGGAGATGCGGCGGCATTCATCGGCCCCGTGGGGTGGGATACTCTTCAGCAATTTCCTGATGCCCAAGCCTCGGTCCTGAACGACGGTTGCAGCGAGTCAACGTTGCCGCTCATCACCAGAGAGGGTGATCTGACGGCCTATCTGTTCAAATGCCTGCATTGCGGCACGCATCTGGCCTATGCCGACGCGTGCTGATGCGTTGCAAGGTCCGACATTCGACTGGGCGGACATTTTCTTCAGGAAGTCAGGAGGCTGTGCATGACGCAACCGATCTCGGCCGAGGCCTTTCACGCTCGCATCTGGGAGATTCTGGAGCCGGTCGATTCGACCTGCTTTGAAGTCGTGGCGGCGCCGGCGCCCAGTGCGCAGGCGGTGGCGGCACTGGAGGCGTCCGTCGGCTTTCCGTTGCCACCGGCGTTTGCCGGGTTCTGTCAGCGCAACAACGGTCTGTGCGTGATGGCAAGGGATGAATTCTGGCCGCAGGCCAAGGAGTTCGCCGTGGGCCCCGCATGGACGTTCTGGCGCGGGCTGGTGCTGTTGGGTATCGACGCGCCGGACCTGCCGGAATGGGCCTCGATCTCGGCGCAGCACAAGCGGCTCGTGGAAGACGAAGTGACCACGGTGATTCCGCTGTTGAAGATCGTTGGGGACGGCAACCGTGTCTGGGGCATGGACTCTGCAGGCGTCATGGTGGAGGTCCTGGATTTTGAGGATCCGACACCTCTGACGGGCGATCTTCTGGAGATCTATGCCGAGCAGATCACGGAGCTCATCCAGCGCCAGCAGGACATGATGCAGCGCATCGCCAAGCGCTGAGTCGCTGTCGCAATCTCGCCGCAATGGCATGGCAATGACATCGCATTTGCATCGCAGTCACATGGCAATCGGCAGCGCATCTCAGTTTGATTTCAAATTTTCCCGAGGAGCTATGACATGACCGTCGAACGACAGGATCCCGCCATGCGGCAAGCCATTCAGCGCGCGCAGCAGAGCTTTCCCTTTTTCTGGCGCGAGCTGTCCTGGGAGTATCGGCGCATCATTCCGGGGCTGGAGTTCGCGGCCATCAAGCTGCCGTTTGCGGTGAGCGCTGAGGCGCAGGCCACGCAGGGCGCGCCCGCGGTGGAGCACATGTGGGTGGGCGACGTGCAGTTCGACGGGCATATGCTGAGCGGTTCGCTGCTCAACGATGCGAATTTCATTCCCGAACTGCAGAGCGGCGCGGATGTGTCTGCACCGCTGGCCGATCTGGAGGACTGGATGTACACGAGCACGGGCGTGCTTTGCGGCGGCTTCACCGTGCAGGCGATCCGCGCGGCCATGTCCCCGGCGGAGCGGGCCGAGCATGACGCGGCCTGGGGGCAGCCGTTTCCCGATCCTGCGCTCTGCAACATCACGCCGTATGAAGTGCCCGCGCCCAAACCGCCCAGCGGTCTGAGCCGCCTTTGGAAGAAGGCCGCCGCCCCCGGCGGGCTGCCGTTTGATGAGGCGCTGAAGCAGGTGCGCGAGAAGGAGCACCCGATGAGCGAGAACATGCGCGAGCGCTATGCCTCGGATTTGGAGCAGCAGCCCGACATGGTCAACGCGGTGCTGGACGATGGCTGGACGCTGCTGCAGCGCGACGCGCTCGCGGGCAATCTGGCGCCTGTCCAGGTGCTGCGGCAGCTCGGTGCGGATGCGCACAACCAGCGCACGCCGCAGGGCGACAGCGCGCTCGATCTGGCGCAGCGCATGGGGTGGACGCGCGTGGTCGAGGCGCTGCGCTGAGGTGGGTGGCTGAAGGTTTTCAGATGGCCTGCGGATCCACATCGACCAGCCAGCGGATCACGGCCTTGTGCTCCGGGCGTGCGGCGTGCAAGACCTCTTGCCACGCGGCGAGAAAGTGCTGCAGCGCGCTGCGGTTGGTGCTCTCGATGAGCATCTGGGCGCGCTCCACATTGGCCACGCGCTGCACCGCCATCGGCACGGGCGGGAACAGAAAGACGTGCTCGATGCCGGGCAACTGCCGCTCGCGCGCGGCCTCGCTCACCGCGTTCAGAAAAGCCTGCGCGGCCTCCTGGGTGCGCGCATCCGCCCGCACCAGCGCCTGATAGGCAAAGGGCGGCATGCCCGCGTCGGCGCGCTCCTGCAGCTGCTCGGAGGCGAAGCGCGGATAGTCGTGTTTGCGCAGCGCGGCGTAGAGACTGTGCTCGGCGTGCCAGGTCTGTATCCACATCTCGGGCGGATTGCCACCCTGCGCGGCGACGTAGTGGGCGTCGCGCCCGGCCCGGCCTGCGGCCTGCATGAGCAGCGCGAACAGCCGCTCTGGCGCGCGGAAGTCGCTTGAGAACAGCGCGCCATCGGGCTGCACGGCGGCCACCAGCGTGATGCGGCGAAAGTCGTGCCCCTTGGCGACCATCTGCGTGCCCACGAGCACGTCGACCTCGCCGCTGTGCACGGCGGCGAGTTGCTCTTCCAGCGCGCCCTTGGCCTTGGTGGTGTCGGCGTCGATGCGCGCCACGCGGGCGGCGCGGCGCTCGGGCGTGATCACGTTGCGCAGCAGGGCGGCAAGCTGTTCTTCGAGCTGTTCGGTGCCGCGCCCCATCGGCGAGATGTCCACATTGCCGCAGCTCGGGCAGGCATGGGGCACGCGCTGGGTGAAGCCGCAGTGGTGGCAGCGCAGTGTGCGGTCGATCTTGTGGAACACCTGATGCGCGCTGCAGTGCGGGCAGTCGCTCTTCCAGCCGCAGTCCTTGCAATGCAGCACCGGCGCGAAACCTCTGCGGTTGAGCAGCACGAGGCACTGCTCGCCGCGCTCGACGCGCTCGGTGATCGCCCGCAGCAGAGGCGGCGAGAACACCGCGCCGCGTGGCTGCTGGCTCATGTCGACCAGACGCACGCGCGGCAGCTCGGCCGCACCGATGCGGCTGGGCATGTTGAGCCGCAGATAACGCCCTCCCTGCGGGTCCTGTGCGCTCGGTGGGCGGCTGGCGTGCCAGCTCTCGAGCGATGGCGTGGCGCTGCCCAGAATCACCTTGGCGTTCTGCTCGCGCGCGCGCCACACCGCCAGATCGCGGGCGGAGTAGCGGGCGCCTTCCTGCTGCTTGTAGCTGGCGTCGTGTTCTTCGTCCACGACGATGAGCGCGAGGCCCGGCATGCTCGCGAACACCGCCATGCGGGTGCCGAGCACGATGCGCGCCTCGCCCGTGTGCGCGGCCAGCCAGCTCTTGAGGCGCTGCGGGTTCGTCATGCCGCTGTGCATGGAAACCACGGCCGATTCGCCGTAGATGGGCGCAAAGCGTTCGAGAAAACGCGCTTCCAGCTGGGGCGTGAGATTGATTTCCGGCACCATCACCAGCGCCTGGGCCTGCGGGTTGGCGGCCAGCACCTGTTGCACGCTGTGCAGATAGACCTCGGTCTTGCCGCTGCCCGTGCTGCCGTAGAGCAGGAACGGACCGGGCTCGCTCGCGATCTGCCGGGTGGCCTGCCACTGTTCGTCGGACAACTGAAGCGATGGCGGCGCGGAGGACTCGTTCGCGCTCTGGTCGGCGTGTCTGTCGGCGCTCTTGTCCGCCTTGGCCTTGCGCTTGATGCGCCGCGCCATCTGCTCGGGCGTCAGGTCGCGCAGTTGTGGAGGCAGGGCGGCCAGCGCCACCTCGCCGAGGGCGCGCTGGTAGTAGCGCGCGGTGAAGGCCGTCAGCCGTCGCCAGCTTTCGTTCAATGGCGTGATGCCGCCCAGCACCCCGGTGATGGCGCGCGCCCGCACGCCCTCAGGCAGGGTGGTCGTGCTGCCCGCAGGGGCGTCCCAGACCACGCCGAGGACTTCGCGGCGACCGAGCGGCACGCGCACCAGCGTGCCCGGCACGAGCTGCACCGGGCTCAGGTAGGACAGCGGCTCCGACACGCTGCTGTGCGCGGGCGTGGCCACCGCGACCCAGAGCGCGTGGTGCGCGGGCGTGTCAGGGGCGAGGGAGGGGTTGTCGTCTGCTGTCTCGATGGTCATGAGGCCGTCATTGCGGGAGCGCGGCGGCGGGAGGTCGCCGTCCGGAATCGCAGGGGTCGATCATGCGCCATTTCAGGGGCGCCATGGTGGAAACACCGATTTTCCACAATCGAAAGTCAATTCTGTGGATAAGTTTGTTAACTACTGGCGAGCGGTTTCCATTGCGCTCAATTGTCAGGTGCTGCGTATACACGTTGACACCAATTGAGAAGTCAAAAAACATCAATGAAATCAAGCGTCTGTATGGGGTTGCAAGCATGGCGTCCAGATGCGTTGAGGCCCTTCGCGCAACCCGTCTCGCTCGCCCAAACATGTGCACAACTGCGATGTCAAGGCCTGTGGAAGCTTGAAAACTGTGCTAGCGGACGCGGATGAATCGGGATTTTGCTTTCGATTTAAGCGCTAAGTGGTTGATTTTTGGTGGAAAAGCAGTCGTACTTCGAATTTCTGTGGATAACTTTGTTGATATCGAAGCTTGGGCCCTTGCTGGGCGTGGCTATGGCGTCGATTGAGGGAGGTTTCGAGGCGACTTGGAAAAGAAAAAAGCTGTTGAAAATCAACAGCTTGAAAAGTCATCCGAAGGTGGCATCCGGGCCTGTGCAGATTGGTGCAACAAGTTGTTTTTAAAACTCCGTACCACGAAATTTGTGCATAAGTACATGACCGGACGCACGAAGCGCCCGGTTCTGTGGCAGGAATCAGCCTGCCTTTGCGAGGGCGGACTGGCGCATCGCGCGGGAATGGCCGTGCACGGCCTCCACGAGCGCGGCGACATGCTCCGGCGGCGTGAACTGGCTGATGCCGTGGCCCAGATTGAAGATATGCGTCGGGCCGGTGGTGGACTTGTCCACATGGGGCGTGCCGAAGCTCTCGAGCACCGCCTTGACCTGCGTGGCGATCTGCGCGGGTGGCGCAAACAGCACGTTCGGGTCGATGTTGCCCTGCAGCGCCTTGCTGTCGCCGACGATGGCGCGTGCCTTGCCGAGGTTGGCGGTCCAGTCCAGACCCAGCACCTCGCAGTCCAGCGGCTTCATGTCGTCAAGCCAGATGCCGCCGCCCTTGGTGAACACGATGCGCGGCACGTCCGTGCCGTCCACGCCGGTGCGCTTCAATTGCGAGAGCACGCGCTTGGTGTAGCTGAGGCTGAACTCCTGAAATGCCCCGTCGGCGAGCACGCCGCCCCAGCTGTCGAAGATCATCACGGCCTGCGCGCCCGCGTCGATCTGGGCGTTGAGGTACGCAGCCACGCTGTCCGCGTTGATCTCGAGGATGCGGTGCATCAGGTCGGGGCGCGAATACATCAGTGACTTGACCGTGCGGTAGTCGTCGCTGCCCTTGCCCTCGACCATGTAGCAGGCCAGCGTCCAGGGGCTGCCCGAGAAGCCGATCAGCGGCACGCGACCCTTGAGCGCGTGGCGGATGCTGGTGACGGCGTCAAACACATAGCGCAGCTTGTCCATGTCCGGCACGGCGAGCTCGGCCACGGCGGCCTCGTCGCGCACGACCTTGGCAAAGCGCGGGCCTTCGCCCTCGGCGAACGACAGGCCAAGGCCCATGGCGTCAGGAACGGTCAGGATGTCGGAAAACAGAATCGCCGCGTCGAGCGGGAAGCGTTCCAGCGGCTGCAGCGTCACCTCGGTCGCATAGTCGACATTGGTGGCCAGACCCATGAAGCTGCCTGCCTTGGCGCGCGTCGCCTTGTACTCCGGCAGGTAGCGGCCGGCCTGGCGCATCAGCCACAGCGGGGTGTAGTCGGTGGCCTGACGACGGCAGGCACGCAGGAACTGGTCGTTGGAGAGGGAAGGAAAACTCATGCGGGGATTGTCGCAGGGTGTGACGGCCATGGGGCGCGAATGCCCCGCGCACCGGCATTCAGATCATGAAAGTCTTGACTACAGTCATGTCCTCCGGTCACTGACACGAGGCAGGCATCTGTTCCGATCCGTCCGGCCCCGATGTGGGGGCACAGTGGGAACTCATTCATTCAACAATGAATTCAACTCGACAAAGGAGCTCGACATGAAGAAGGAACAAGTCACCGGCCGCGTGGAAGAAGCCAAGGGCGCGATCAAGGAAACCGTGGGCAAGGTCACGGGCAACACCAAGATGCAGGTGGAAGGCAACATTGAAAAGAACCTGGGCAAGGCAGAAGCCGCCGCCGGGGATCTGGCCAACAAGGTCGAGAAAACCTTGAAGAAGTGATTGCAGCACACCAAGCCCGCCGAGCGATGAGCACGGCGGGCTTTTTTCATTGAGAAGTCAGGTGGGAGCGCGAACGCTTCGCAGACGCTGGACGAAGTCGCTGCACGGTTCGCCGGGAACGGCTCCAAGCGCACGCGCTGCCGCGTTCACATGCTGGATCACGCCGTCCTCCAGCGTGCTCTGCGCATCGCCGATGCGCGCGCTGGTGTGGCTCACGGTGCAGGCCGCCAGTTGATGCAGCTGCAGCAGCGCCAGGCCGGCGATGCCGGCGTCGTCCTTGCCAATCCCCGCATCATTGAACACGCTGAGCAGCGGCCGCGCCGCCACCGCATAGCGTGCGGCGGACAGGCCACCGTGCGATCCGCTGACGGCGATGCAGCCTGCGTCGAGCACATTCAATTCGGTGATCGAGTGCACCACGCGAAGCGTTGGTGCGACGGGGCTGCTGTCTGGGTTCATGCGGATGTGTTCCTGCGGTTTGCCGGTTCAGCGCTGTGATCGGGTCAGCGCCTGATCAATGTCCCAGAGGATGTCCTCCACATCCTCGATGCCCACCGACAACCGCACCATGTCGGGCGACACGCCTGCCTTCTGCAGCTCTTCTTGCGTCAGTTGCCGGTGCGTGGTCGATGCCGGATGAATCACCAGCGTCTTCGCGTCGCCGATGTTGGCGAGATGGCTCAGGAACTCGCAGGCGTCGATGAACTTCTCGCCCGCCGCCGCGCCGCCCTTCACGCCGAACGTGAGAATGCCCGAGGCACCCGGTTGCCCGTCCACGCTGCGGAACTGCTTTTTCGCCAATTCAAACCAAGGCGAATCGGCAAGACCCGGATAGTTCACCCACGCGACCAGCGGATGCGCCTGCAGAAACTGCGCCACCTTCAGCGTGTTGCGGCAGTGCTCGCGCATGCGCAGATGCAGCGTCTCCGCGCCCTGCAGCAGCTGCCAGGCGTTCATCGGCGAGAGCACGCCGCCAAAGGTGCGGTTGACTTCCATGCGCGCCTTCATGGTGTAGCCGAAGTCGCCGAAGGTCTCGTAGAACTTGACGCCGTGATAGGCGCGGCTGGGCTCCACCATCTCGGGGAACTTGCCATTGTCCCATGGAAATTTTCCGCCCTCGACGATCACGCCGCCCATCGTCGTGCCGTGGCCACCGATGTATTTGGTGGCGCTGTGCACCACGATGTCCGCGCCGAACGCGAGCGGGTTGCACAGGTACGGGCTGGCGACGGTGTTGTCGATCACGAGCGGCACGCCGTGCGCGTGGGCCACTTTTGCAATCGCGGCGATGTCGATCACGTTGACGAGCGGATTGCCGATGGTCTCCGCGTAGACGGCGCGCGTGTTGGGCTGCATCGCGCGCGTGAAATTGTCGGGGTCGGCAGGGTCGACGAAGGTGGTCGTGATGCCCATGCGCGCAAAGCCCACACCGAGCTGGCCGACCGTGCCGCCGTACAGCGTGCTGGCCGCGACGATGTGGTCGCCATTTTTCAGAATCGCGAGCAGCGCCGCCATCTGCGCGGCCATGCCGCTCGCGCAGGCCATCGCGGCGCGGCCGTTTTCAAGGCTCGCGATGCGTTCCTCAAACACCGCGACCGTCGGGTTGCTGATGCGGCTGTAGACGTTGCCGAAGGTCTGCAGATTGAACAGGCTCGATGCGTGCTCTGCGTTGTCGAAAACGAAGCTGGTGGTCTGGTGGATCGGCGTGGCGCGCGCGCCGGTCACGGGATCGGGCTGCGCGCCCGCGTGGATGGCTCGCGTGCCGAAGCCGAATTCGCGGTCGCCGTTCTGATGTGTGGAATCTGTCATGGAGAGCTGGCTGTTCGATCAATACGGCAGTTGTTGAAGACGCTTGGCGGAGATGACCTTGGTGTTCACGCCCATCCAGCCGAGTCCGCCGAACAGACGCGCGTGTTCGATCTTCACGCAGCGGTTCTGAATCACCTGCAAGCCTGCCGCCTCGGCCTTCAGGCCCGCAGGTTCATTGAAAACGCCGAGCTGCAGCCACAGGCATTTCGCGCCGATGGCGATGGCCTCGTCGGCAATGGGCGGGATGTCCTCGCTCTTGCGAAAGCAATCCACCATGTCGATCTTCACGCTCTGCAGGTGCAGCGCGGCAGCCGCTTCTGTGACGCTCGCGTAGGCCTTCTCGCCAAGGATCTCGCCGCCTTCCTTGGCCACCAGCGGGTTCACGGGAATGATGCGAAATCCATGCGCCTGCATGTACTTGGCGGCGAAGTGGCTGGGACGATTCCATTGCGGTGACAGGCCCACAACGGCAAGGGTATGGCAGCGCGCTAGCACATCGCGCAGCGTGCTGACGGTATCGGGAGTTTGAAGCATGATGGCCCGAGTGTAGGGCGCGCAGGAGTCTGTATGTATCGGGTGCGTTACCGAGATGGAACCATCGAGCCACGACCGTTACTCATTGTCTGAGCGGGCATGCGTGTGGATGCGTCGTGCCTTGTGCTACGAGAGGACCAAGAGGAGGCAGCAATGATGAGGAACATGTGGCGATGGTTGACCGCGCTGTGCGTGGTCGCGCTGATGACGGCGTGCGGAGGGGGGGGCGGATCGGGTTCCGGCGAAAAAGCGAAGACCACGATGATGGTCTACCTTGTGGCATCGAATCTGGAAGAGTCCGGGGTTGAAGATCTGGAAAACATGCTGAAGGCGCGCGCCAGCAACGATGTGAACGTGGTGCTGGAAATCGGTGGCGGCGAAACCGCGGGCACCTTCGCGGGTATCGACATGACGCGCTTGAGCCGCTATCACCTGCAGCCCAAGAGCGGTGGCAATGGCTGGTCGATCGAACGGCTGCCGGAGTCGCAACAGCCGGCGCAGACAGCGATGAACCAGCCGGATACGCTGCGCGATTTCATCCGTTGGGCTGCAGAGCAATACCCGGCGCAGCAATACGCATTGACGCTGTGGGACCACGGCGGTGGCCCGGTGCATGGCTTTGGTCAGGACGACGCGCTGGGTGGCGGCAAGATCATGCCGCTCAACGACATCGTCTCGGCGATCAAGCAGGCCGGTGTGCATTTCGAGTTGATTGGCTTTGATGCCTGCCTGATGGCGAGTGTGGAAGTGGCCTCGATGCTCGCGCCGCATGCGAACTATCTGGTGGCTTCGGAAGAGGTCACCACGGGGTGGCAATGGACCGATGTGGTGAATCACATGGTCGATCACCCCTCCTCAACGGGCGCCGATCTGGGCAAGGCCATTGTCGAGAGCTACAAGACGTTCGACAGAACGGGCAAGCTGAGTTTCACCGCCTACTCGGTCACCGATCTGCAGCGCGTGAATGCGTTGGTCGCGGTGCTGGAGAAGGCCTCGGCCAGCCTGCAGCAGTCGTTGCAGAACGGTGGACTGAATGCATGGTGGACGATCGCGCTGGCGCGCCGTGAAGCCGAAGATTTTCAATCCAACATCTTCAGCACCACGTCCGATCTGGTGGATGCGAAATCGCTGGTGCACGAGCTGGGCGACGTCAACATGCTCTCGTCCGCGCTGGTGTCAGAGTTCGACGCGGCGCTGGCTGCGGCAGTAGTGCATCTGGACGGTGGCGAAGATGATGCGAGCGGTCTGATGATGTATTTCCCGCGCTACTCCATGCTGAACACAGAGATGCAGGAGAAGTTCAGCGGTCTCGCTTTCGCGGGCAGCAACTACCGCGCGTTCGTCAATGCCTATATGAACTTTGCGCGCAGCAGCGATCTGCCGAGTGTGAAGGTGTCCGATACGGTGATGGCAGAGGGGGTGGCAACAGCCGATGTGAGCGTGAGCGTGGGGCAGACCAAGGCGGCAGCAGATGCATCGAAGCGCGGTTTCGACCTCGGCTATTCGGTGTTGATCAAGGACGGCGTGGCGCTGGCCATGCGCGAGGCAGAGGTGCAGGGCAATCAAGTGAGGCTGGAGGACAGCCAACGTTGGCCGACGCTCAACGGGCAACTCGTGACGTTGCTGCCGGAGGACAGCGACGCAGGCAAGACGTTCATGATTCCCATCGCCTACCAGCCGGAAGGGGCGTCGCGCATACTCACTGGATCGCTGTATGCCATTCAGGAGGACGATGGCGGGCTGCATGTTCGCTTTGCCACGCTGTCGCAAAACGCCGCCGGAACGGGCATGTTGGAGGTCGAGCCGGGTCTGGAGCTCTATCCGCTGCGCTTCAACTATCTGACCAACACGCTTGTCAAAACCGAGAAGCCACTGGTTGTGCCCGAAGGCGACTGGATCGTGCAGAGCACCACGATTGCCGAGCCCGGTTATGTGATGCATCTCGGCGTGACAGATCTGACAGGCACGCTGCAATGGTCGGTAAACGGTGTGAATCTGCAGTGAGTCTCCGAGAGCTTGTTGACGATCTCCACACAGTCTTGCAGGCGCGGCCTCGGGCGGTCTGCCGCGTTGCAAATCCTCGCAATGGCACGAGCCATTGCTGCGGTTTGCGCCTTGCAGCCCATCCCGATCCGCACCCTGCAAGCCTCGCGATGAGATCGTAAACACGCTCTGAGCACTCAAACGAAGCACCGCGAACCGCGCTGGCTCCTTGTCAAGGGGCGGCGCGGTTCGCTTTTGTGTGTCTGGGTCGCGTAAAACGCCGATGCTGAGCATTGTGCGATTCAAAGAAAAACCGCCTCGTTGCAGCGAGGCGTTTGGTGATTGGCAGATAAGGAGATGGGTAAGGATGCCGATCAGCGATCAGTTGGACGATTGAAGGCGCCGCGTGAGTGCGCTCACCAGTTCGGCTTGTGACTCCAGCTCGAAGAGTGTCACATTGGTCGGACCGGCGGACATCCAGCTTGGCCGCGTAGTGTTGGGCGGAAGGAAAGTGATGTTGTCATCATCGTCTTCCCCATCCACCGGCAGCGCATTCACGGGGCGGTTCTGATCCGCAACGCGGTGAGCTGCGTCGTCCCCCTTTCAAATCGAATTTGCACTACGCCACTTGCGAGCCAGCCGAGGCTGGCCTGAAGCGCGTATTGCGGCGCCTCTTTTCGGTGTGAAAGTTGCGGCTCAAGCTCATGTCGCCCTCATCCGCGTCGCTGAAATTGTTCCAGAAATTGGCCAGTGGGTCGTCGATTGCCTTGGATGTGCGGGATTGCACTTGTGCGATGTCTTCGGTGCTTGCGAATTTTTGGAAACGCCCTGCGGGCCCTCACGCACGACCATGCGATCGCGGCGCGCTGCGCCTGGCGTTGTGAACGGCCGGATCGACGGCGGCCAGCGCGAGCAAAGGATTCATCCTCGCACGCTGCACAACGGCGGTCATGGCGACCACGCCAATCGGGGCGCTTTATGCAGTGGACGACCTCAATAAAAAACCGCCTCGTTGCGGCGAGGCGGTCAGTAGTTCATTGCCAATGGCGGATCAGCTTGAAGTTTTGAGGCGGTTGCTCAGTTCCTTCACCAACGCGGTCTGAGCCTCCAAATCCGCGAACAGGACGTTGATGGGCCTGTTGGTACTCGGGCGGACCCCGGGAGTTCCTCCCGTACCGACATTCGGCCCGAATGTGACGTTGTTGTCGTCATCTTCCTCGATGGGGTCAGGGGTGACGACGGGGATGCGCCCGGGTTTCAGGGGCTTGAAGCTGAATTCCTCTTCTCCGATCGGTGAAGCGCCCCTGCCGATGTTGGGTCTGAACGTGTCGTTGTCTTCTTCCTCGATGGGGGCAGGGGGGATGAAGGGCATGCGCCCGGGTTTCAGGGGAAGATCGAAGATGAGTTCCTCTTCTTCGATCGGTGAAGCGCCCCTGCCGGTGTTGGGTCCGAATGTGACGTTGTCATCGTCGTCTTCTTCGGACAGCAGGCTTGGGGCAGCGCTTGCCGTTTTTGCCGTGCTGTCCAGCTTATCGTAGTTTGGCGGGTGTATAGGTGCGTGCCGAGGGCCGAGTTGTCTATCGGGCACACGCATGGCCGTGTCGTAGTCATTGGCGATGGCTCGCTTGCTGATTTCGACGAAATCGTTCAGCTTGGCCATTGCCTTGTCGCGCTCGGGGCCTTCTGGCATTTTTTGGATATCACGGCGAATGTCGTTCGCCGTTCCCCCGAGATACTGCTCGCTGGAACGGCGAACGTACGTGAGTGCATCTTTCTTGGAGTTGAACATCTGCCCCAAACTCATACCGTCTTCGTTCGTATCACTGAAGTCGTTCCAGAAATTGGCCAGTTGGTCATCGATGGCCGTGCCTTCTGTGGAGGCGATTTCCGCCTTGGCGACCAGACCCTGGAGCTGATTCAGCGCTCCCTTTAGTTCTTCGCCCATGCGCTGACTGAGCAGCGCCTCGGACGCGATGGTGACTCTGGGTTTGTTGCTGGTGCCGCTGACGCCGGTGCTGTCGGCGGGCTGCAGCGTGCCATAGGTTGGTGTGGAGATGGACATGCTCATGATGATGCGCTCCTTGGGTGAAAGAAGAATGGATCGAGGCGCTCAGATCATCTGGCGCGTGCGGCGTGCCTGGGTGGCCGCGGGATTGGACGATGGCTTGCTGCCATGCATGCTGCGCGCCTTGATGTCGTCGCGGATGCGCGCCATTTCTGCTTGCACGTTGGCCTCCACCTGCGCGATGTCCTCGGCGCTGAGTTGGCTTTCCAGCTGGGCGCGATGCTCTTGCGGGGAGCCTTGGCCGCTGTGTGCGTGGGCTGATGCAGCGGCATCGAGCACCTGCTGTGCGTCGGCGATGATCTGCCGGGCTTCGTTCAGTATTTCGTCGGAACGGGTTTGCTGATTCACGTCTGGCTCCTTGAAGTGCATCAATGCTTGAAAGGTGATTCAGACTGGTGAGTAACGCGAAGGCCGTCCGGGTTCCGAAATTTCAGAAAATGTTGGAATACGGCCGCTGCCCGTGTTTGCGCTCACATGCGCACTGTCCATCGCAAAGCACAAGGTGTGCCAACGGCTGACGGTGATCGATCAGCGCCGTGCCCATGCCGCTGCGCTCATGCAGCAATGGCCGTGCGCTGCGGGCTGGAGTAGACAGCCACGCGGTCTCGGCCGCCGCGCTTGGCGCGGTACATGGCCGCGTCGGCCGCCTCGACCATGGGTTCCCAGCGCGCGCCGGAGGCGGGCACTTCGGAGTGGATGCCCACGCTCACGGTGACGTTGAGCTTTTCGCCCGAGGGCAGGATCAGGGGCGTGTTGCGGATCGCGCGGGACAGGCGCTGGGCGGCGACCAGCGCCTCGTGCGGCAGCGAGTCGGGCAGCACCAGCACGAATTCCTCCCCGCCGTAGCGCGAAACCACATCCTTGCCGCGCGACTGCTGCTGCAGCACGCGCGCGACGAGCTGGATCACCTGATCGCCCACGAGGTGCCCGTGCAGGTCGTTGACTCGCTTGAAGTGGTCAATGTCCATGACCATCACCGACAGCGGCTTGTCATTGCGCGCGGCGGTTTCGATGGCCTGGGTCAAGCCGCGGACCAGCGCGGCGCGGTTGTTCAGCTGGGTGAGCGGGTCGAGCAGGGCCTTATGCCGCTCGAGTGCGGACTGGCGGTCGCGCAGCATGATGAGAAAGCCGATGGAGCTCACCACGAGCTTGAGAAACAGCACCAGACACAGTGCCCACATGGCGATCAGGCTGGCGAGCGGCATGTCAGCGCTCATCTCGGGGGCAGGGCGGTCCTTGATGAAGACCAGAGGCACGATCGCCAGGATCTGGCCGAAGACGGATGCGGTGACCAGCGTCCAGCCGATGCCGGGCGTGTTCGGGCGTATGCGGTAGAGCACCTGCAGCGTGGACGCTGTCTGCAGCACGGTGATGACGGTCTGCATGCGGTTGAAGCCGGGCAGGTCGCTGGGCAGGTAGATGACGGCCAGCATCATCGAGCCCGCCACCGGCAGCAGCATCGTCGCCCAGTCGCGCGGCCAGTGGGTGCTCTGGCGAAAGCGCTGCAGCGCGATGGTGAAGGCCGCGATCGCGACGCTGATGAGGATCTTGGCGGTGACCTGCAGAAACGTCACGCCGAGCTTGCTCTGCAGCGCGAAGCAGGTGTAGGCGAGGCCGCACATCAGCGTGCTGAGCACCGCCTGCGACATGCCCTGGCGCCAGTGCTGGCGGCCGAGAATCCACATCACCCACGACACGGTGAACGCGGCCAGCGCGGTCATGCCGAAGGCGGTGAGGAAGTCGGGCCGGAAGGAGTTCATCTGCAACAATTTGTTTGTCGATGCAGTTTAGCTTTTAACGGGAACCTTGCCTATGCAGGCTCCGCCGCGCCCCCGTGGAATGAGGGTGCAGTGCGGTTTTGCCAACAGGGGCGCGTCCTCGCTTCAGCAGGCGGCTTGCTGCCTGTGCTTCAGGTGCCAGCCCCAGAGCAGACCCGCCACGGCCGCGCAGGCCGAGCCGAGCAGCACGCCGAGCTTGGCCTCGTTCAGCTGCGCCGCGTCGGCGAATGCGAGCGTGGCGATGAAGATCGCCATGGTGAAGCCGATGCCTGCGAGCAGCCCTGCCAGCAGCAGGTGCGACCAGCCCATGCCCGCTGGCAGCACGCACAGCCGCAGGCGCACCGCGAGCCAGCTCACCAGCAGCACGCCGACGGGCTTGCCGAGCAGCAGGGCGAGCGCCACCGCGAGCATCAGCGGCTGTCCTGACGAGGGCTCTGCCGCATCCACCGGCGCAGCCTCGCCCAGCAGCGTCACGCCCGCATTGGCCAGTGCGAACAACGGCATGATGGCGAACGTCACCCAAGGATGCAGCGACGCGGCCACGCGCTCGACGGGCGCGGCGCTTTCGCGGCCCGCGAGCATGTGGACCGGGGTGATCAGGCCGAGCAGCACGCCCGCGAGCGTCGGGTGCGCGCCGGTCTGCCAGATGCCCCACCACAGCAGGGCACCGGGCAGCACGTAGAACCAGGCGCGACGGATGCCGAGCGACTGCAGGCCGTAGACCCCGAGCAGGCCAAGCGCCGCAAACGCCAGCATTTCCCACTGCAGGCTGCCCGAGTAGAACAGCGCGATGATGAGCACCGCGACGAGGTCGTCGATGATCGCGAGCGTCAGCAGAAACACGCGCAGTGCAGGCGGAAGACCGCGTCCAAGCAGCGCGAGCACGCCGACGGCGAAGGCGATGTCGGTGGCGGTGGGAATCGCCCAGCCGTTGCTGAAACCGCCCGCAGGCACGAGCGCCAGATAGGCCAGGGCGGGCACGGCCACGCCGCCGAGCGCGGCGAGCATGGGCAGCAGCGCCTGGCGCGGATCGGCGAGCGCACCGTTGTGCAGCTCGCGCCGGATCTCCATGCCGACGATGAGAAAGAACACCGTCATCAGCACGTCGTTGACCCAGAAGTGCAGGCTTTGGGAGAACTGCAGCGGGCCCAGCGAAAAGCCGAGATCCGCGTGCCAGAGCGCGTGGTACGACGCCTGCGCGGGAGAGTTGGCCCAGACGAGCGCAGCGGCGGCGGCCAGAAGCAGCACCACGCCGCCAGCGGCGTCGGAATGCATGATGCGGGCGAGTCTTGCCGCGATGTGGTCGGTAACGGAAAGAAGGGCGGGCGTGCGCGAAGCCGCAGGCCCGCGGGAGACGTGCTGGGTCATGACAAGGACAGGTCTGGCCCACGGCAAACGTGCCATGGATCCCGATGTGCGCTGGCGGCCCGACCAGCGCTGAACAAACCTGCCCCGACGCACCATTGCGCCGCGAGCACCCGGTCGCCATTTTAAAGGAGGCAGGGGGCGGCTGGTGCGCAATCCCCTGCGATCTCGCCTTCAATGGTCGGCAATGCGCGCGATCCGGTGCTCATCCGGCATCAGGTTGCGTGCGCCGGCTTGTCGGAAATGCACTGCGCGAACAGTCCCACCGACGAGAAACCCACCACGAACACCGCGAACACATAGGCGGCGGTCGCCAGACCCAGACTGGTGCTGAAACCCCAGCGCATGGCGCTGCAGGCGAGTTCTGCGTTGGGGTAGAGCACGTCGCAGCGACCGGCCGATGGCATGTGCACATACCAGGTGACGGCGATGAGCATCAGCACCAGCACGAAGAAGCCGTTGCGCATGCGGTGATGCGGCGACTGGTGCAGCATGAACAGCAGCATCAGCGGAATCGTGGCTCCCCAGACGAACATCATCATCCAGCTGACGATGGGAATGTTGACCAGCATTTGCTGCAGCCAGGCCATTTTGGGCATGGCGTCGACGGCACCCAGAACGTCCCACACGAAGGGCAGAACGAAGCCCGCCACCGCAAGACTGGCCAGCGCGATCGCCAGCAGCAGGTTGCGGCTGCGCTGCGAGGGATGTCGGATCGGATTGTGCGATGAAGTTGCAAGCATGGCCCATCTCCTGTGCGCTACAGGGCGGGCAGTGGCCACTCATGTCAGGGTGCACCTGTGCTGTGACTCATCCGAAGGTTGACGCGGCCGCTGCGACGCCGTGTGAGGTGTGGATGCAAGTCCCCTCGGACGGCTTCAGTCTAAAACATTGTCAACCGAAGCGCTTGTAGGCCAAACGCTCTCGGCACGGGGGTTAACCCGCGGGGGCCGACATCACAGCGCGGCGAGGGCGGACTGCACCTCGCTCTTGCTGAGCAGTTCGGTCAGCACGACGGGGGCTTTGCCGGGGGCATAGAGCACGTAGACCGGCACGCCGCTGCGGCCCAGCTCGCGCAGCGCGGCGGTGATCTGTGGGTCGCGGCGGGTCCAGTCGGCACGCAGCAGCGCCACCTTCTTGTCGGCGAAATCGCGGATCAAGTCGGCATCGGCGAGCGTGGTGGTCTTGTTGTACTGGCAGGTCACGCACCATGCGGCGGTGAAGTCCACGAACACCGGCTGGCCCTGCGCGACGAGCTGCTCCGGCAGGCCGCTCTGCCATGCGCGCCAGGACTGCGCGTCGCCGGTTCCGCCAGATTCGGCGGCCACGGCGGAGGGCTCCGGCAGCATTTGCGTGACGCGCGGGGCCCATGTCCAGAGCATCACCGCAAGCACCAGCAATGAGATCGGCGCGAGGATGCGGCGGCTCGTGCCTTGCAGCGAGAACAGCGCCCAGATCGTCATCGCGAGCGCCACCAGCAGCCCCAGCAGCGCGGCCGCGCCGTTGATGCCGCTTTGCTGGCCCAGCACCCAGACCAGCCAGACGACGGTCGCGAACATCGGGAAGGCCATGAGGCGGCGCAGCGTGTCCATCCATGCGCCGGGACGCGGCATGGCGCGCGCGACGGCAGGAATCCAGCTCGCAAGCAGATACGGCAGCGCCAGACCCAGGCCCAGTGCCGCGAAGATCGTCAGCGCCTGGAGCGCGGGCAGCGTGGCCGTCAGGCCCAGTGATGCGCCCATGAACGGCGCGGTGCAGGGCGACGCCACGGCCACGGCCAGCACGCCGGTGAGAAACGAATCGGCCACCGGATGGCGCGCCTGCAGGCTCGCCACCGACGAGGGCAGCAGGCTGCGGAATTCGAACATGCCCGCGAGGTTCAGACCAATGACAGTGAATAGCGCCGCCAGCGCCGCCACCACGCCCGGCGACTGCAACTGAAAGCCCCAGCCCACGGCCTCGCCCGCCGCGCGCAGGCCGAGCATCAGTCCGCCCAGCGCGAGGAAGGAAACGATCACGCCGGCAGTGTAGGCCAGCCCGCTCACGCGATGCGCGCGGCGGTCCTGCGAGTGCTGCGCAAAGCCGATCACCTTGATCGCCAGCACCGGAAACACGCAGGGCATGAGATTGAGGATCAGACCTCCCAGCAGCGCTCCGAACAAGGCGGCCAGCCATATGCCGGCGGGCGCCGGGGTGACGGCCGTCGGCGTCGCGGAAAACGCGGCCTCTGCGTCGCCCCCCAACTGCGCATTCGCCTTGAGCGCGGCTTCGAGCGCCGGGGAGATGGTGGCCGCCGCTGCAGTCTTCGGCCAACCACCGTCCACCGGCAGTTCCGCGCGCCAACCCTTGCCGTCGCTCGCCAGCACCACGGGCATGGGCGATGGGCTTTCGCTGCGCTGCTTGGACAGCGGCACGCGCGCGCTCCACACGTCGCCATCCCATTGCTGCTCGATTTCGGCGGCGGTCTCGATCACTGCCTCGGTTTCGGGGAAAAAGGCCAGCGTCTTGCCCTTGAGCTCGCCGGGCAGCCCGGCCACACGCACGTTGATCGCGTCGCCATCGACCTTCACGGAGCCCTTGGCGCTGGCGTCGGCGGAGAGATTCTGGGGATGGGCTTTGGCGGCCGCATCAAACGCGGCGGAGTTCAGCGCCGTCGTGCCCTGCACCGGCACCTGCAGCGTGAACGTGCCCTCTTCGGGAATGCATTCCTTGCG
The DNA here is from genome assembly GCF_015354245.1 of Diaphorobacter caeni. GTDB lineage: Bacteria > Pseudomonadota > Gammaproteobacteria > Burkholderiales > Burkholderiaceae_C > Diaphorobacter_A > Diaphorobacter_A caeni. Next base: position 25,473 of record NZ_JADKYZ010000013.1, on the reverse strand, counting down.
GCAGACCAGCCAGGTGGCGTTCACCTGGAAGGTCGCGTCCTTGGCGAGCGGGCCAGGGTTGAAGGTGCTGGCCACCGTCATCGGCACCGGCAGCAGCACTGTGCCCTCGTAGCCGTAGTTGGCAAGCGTGCCCAGCGGAATCTTGTGCGGCACCGGCCAGGCGATCTCGCCCGCGTCAATGCCCTCGGGCAGCTTCCATTCGATCTGCGTGGGCAGGCCCGAGTCGCCGGGGTTCTTCCAGTAGGTATGCCATTCGGGCTGGTGGGTGATCTGCAGCCCCAGCCACAGCGGCTTGCCGGAACCGATGCCGTCGGGCGCCTGGGCGATCAGCTCGGCCTGCACATGGGGCGTGGTCACCGTGCTGCTGCCCAGAATGCCGCCGCTGCTGGACTTCAACTGGATCTGTGCGGACGCGCCGAAAGACGCGGCACCGGCAGCTACGAAAAGAAGAGTGGGCAGCCAGCGCTGCGTGCGTTTGAATGACATGACCTTGGATGTGAGCCTGCGGCCCGGCTTAGGTTCCCTGATGGGCGCTTTGCTGACCGTGCGACGGAGTGATTGTCGCGGCCCGATGTCGCCATGTTAGTGGTTTGTACCAAGTGCGGGATGCTGCATTGCAACAACCCTTTCGCCTCCACAGAGTGAGAGCCGTTGTCTCTCATCGTCCTATACGCATCTCGAATGCTTGCATTGCGTATTGCAATTGGACTTTGCCCAAGCGCACTGGCAATGATGCACGCGGTCCCAATCAGCCAACTCAGGAGATGAACCTTATGAACGGTGTATCGCGTCGGAGTGTTTTGCGTACGGGAGCAGCGGCGGCGGGCGCGCTGTCGTTCGGCCTGCCACAGTGGTCCATGGCTTCAGGCAAGTATCCGGACAAGCCCGTGCGGGTGATCGTGCCGTTCCCGGCAGGGGGCACGACCGACGTGGTCGCGCGCCTCATCCTGCAGAAGCTCGGCGAGGCCATGGGCCAGTCGTTCATCGTGGAGAACAAGGGCGGTGCGAACGGCGCCATCGGCTCCGAATTCGTCGCGCGCGCCGCGCCCGACGGCTACACGCTGCTGTTCAACACTGCCGGTGCCCAGACGCTCACGCCGGTGATCAGCAAGGCCAACTACGAGGCGCTCTCGAGCTTTGAGCCCATCGGGCTGGTGTGTGACGTCGGCTTCGTCGTCATCGCGCGCAAGGACCTGCCGGCGAACAACATGCAGGAACTCATCGCGCTCGCCAAAAAGACCGACAAGCCGCTCTCCGCGTCCTCGGGCAGCAGCATGATCTCGCTGGTGACCGAGCAGTTCAAGCGCGTCGTCAACGCGCCCGCCGTGATCAACGCGCAGTACAAGGGCACCAGCCCGCAGATGCAGGCCGTGGTGGCGGGCGAGGTGGATTTCTCGTTCGACTCCTTCGTCTCCGTCGAAATGATCAAGGCCGGCAAAGTGAAGGCGCTCGGCGTGATCCTGCCGCAGCGCGCCGAATCGTTCCCGCAGGTTCCGACGCTCAAGGAGTCGGGCATCACGGGCATGGAGTTCGGTTCGTGGGCGGGCATGCTCGCCCCCAAGGGCACACCCAAGCCCATCGTCGACGAACTGGCGGGGCAGCTCGCCAAGATAGTGAAGATGCCGGACGTGATCGCCAAGCTGAAGTCTTACGACTACGTGCCGCGTTTCGAGAACCCCGAAGAATTCGGCAGGCACATCCAGAGCGACACCGAGCGCTGGAAACGCATCGTCAAGGAAACAGGGTTCAAGATCGAGTGACGTTGGCGCCGCGCGCTGGCCCGGGCGCCAGCATGCGCGCCTTGCGCCAGTTGCCGAGCCGGTAGTACGCCATGGTCATCACCATGGAGCAAAGCGCGCTGATCGGAAAGCTCCACCAGATCGCGTCGGCGCCCCACAGGGGCTGCAGGAAATGCGCGAGCGGCACGCGGATGCCCCACATGGCGATGGCCAGGATGATGAGCGGCGGCATCACCGCGCCGGTGGAGCGGATCACGCCCGCGAGCACGAAGGTGACGCCGAAGAACAGGAACGAGCCGATGGCGATGTGGTTCAAGTGGCGTGCGGTCTCGATGGCCTCGCTGCCCACGGGAAGAAACCAGCCCATCATGAAGCGGTCGGCCATCACGATGATGAGAATCAGCGCGCCGGTCATCACGAGGTTGCAGAACACGCCCGCGCGGGCGGTGGCCTCGACCCGGTCCCACAGGTGCGCGCCGACGTTCTGCGCGGCCATCGAAGAGCAGGCCGCGCCGATGGCCATGGCGGGCATCTGCACATAGGTCCAGAGCTGCAGCGCCGCGCCGTAGGCCGACGCGGTGTGCACGCCGTAGGCGTTCACCATGGAGATCATCGCGATCATCGCGAGCGAGATCATCAGGATCTGCGCGCCCATCGGCAGGCCTTTGGTGACGAGCGCGCGCAGGATGGTGAAGTCGGGCCGGAACAGCGCGAGCTCGTGGCTGCCTATCCACAGCGGATGGCTGCGCAACCGCAGCCAGACCAGCATGAGCGCGAATCCGATGGCGTTGGCGATCAGCGTGGCGAGCGCCGCGCCGGTCATGCCGAGCTTGGGCACCGGTCCCCAGCCGAAGATCAGCAGCGGGTTGAGCGCGGTGTCGAGGATCACCACCAGCAACAGAAACCAGAACGGCGTCTTGGTGTCACCCGCCCCGCGCAGCACGGCCGAGACGAACGCGAACAGATAGAGCAGCGGAATCGCGAGAAAGATCACCTGCAGATAGGCTTCAGCGAGCGGCAGCGCGTCGGTGGGCGTGCCCATCCATTCCATGAGCCGGCGCGCGAGCGGCCAGCCCACGGCGGCGATCACCACGGACGCCGCACCGAAAAAGGTGGCGCTGGTGCCCAGCACCCGCTTGGCCTGCGCCACGTCGTGCGCGCCCATGGCCTGACCGACAAGGATGGTGGCCGCCATGCCCACGCCGAATATCATGCCGATCAGTGCGAACATCACGTTGTTGGCATTGGCCGTGGCGGTGAGCGCGGCCTCGCCGAGAAAGCGGCCGATCCACATCGCGTTGATCGAGCCGTTGAGCGACTGCAGCACATTGCCCGCCAGAATCGGCAGCGAGAAGATGAACAGCGTGCTGACGATGGGGCCCTTGGTGAGGTCGCGCGTGGGCGTGCGTGCGGAAGGGCGATCCGCTGCGGGATTCTGGGCGCCGTGGGGGCTGGGCTCGCTGGACACTGGAGAGGACATGGGCGCTGAGTTTGTGGCCGGAACGGCTTGGAGTCTGCCAGACAAAGGCGCGATCCGGCAGCGTCACGCCAATCCCGGACGCTTCCTGCCACAATGGACGCCAGATCCGGGCTGCGGCCTGCTTGCGCTTTTTTCGACCTCCCGTCATGACATCTTCCAGTTCCACCACCTCCGGCAATTCTTGGCCCTCGCGGCACTGGGCCGAAGTGAGCGCGCATGATTTCGCCGCTGCGCAAACCAATGGCCTGGCCGCGCAGACCATTGCCGTGCTGCCGGTAGCGGCCGTGGAGCAGCATGGCCCGCATCTGCCGCTCAGCGTGGACGCGACGCTGCTTGAAGGCGTGATCGCCGCCGCGCTGCCGCAGATCGACGCGCGGATTCCGGTGCTGTTTCTGCCGCCGCAGAACATCGGCTTCAGCACCGAGCACACCAGCTATCCGGGCACGCTCACGCTGTCGCCCGCCACGCTGATCGCGCTGTGGACCGAGCTGGGCGCCTGCGTGGCGCGCGCCGGCATCCGCAAGCTTCTGCTGCTCAACGGCCATGGCGGACAGGTCAGCGTGATGGACATCGTCGCGCGCGAGCTGCGCGTGCGGCATGGCCTCATGGTCTACAGCAGCAGCTGGTTCAGCCTGCCGTTGCCCGACGAGGTGAGCGCGCAGTTCAGCGCGCACGAGCACCGCTTCGGCATCCATGCCGGACAGATCGAGACCTCGATGATGCTGCATCTCGCGCCCGAAACGGTGCATATGGAGCGTGCCGAAAATTGGCGTTCGACCTCGCAAGACCGGTCCGAGCAATTCGAGATTCTCGGCAATGGCCGCAGCGCCAAGATGGGCTGGGCCATCGAGGATTACAACGCCAGCGGCGCGGTCGGCGATGCCGCCGCAGCCAGTGCCGACAAGGGCGCGCGCGTGGTGCAGGCCGCCGGAGCAGCGCTCGCCCGATTGCTCGGGGAACTGCATGCGCTGCAGTCACCCGTGCCCCGTTGATCACTTTCCATTCTTGAATTTCAGACCATGAGCCTCACCGTCGACATCCCCGCCTATCCCGCCGAACCCGAGCACATGATCTTCGGCCTGCCCATGCCCATGGCGCGCGCCTTTGCGTTGAAGGGCGAGGCCATCGGCAACGACCGCGCGCGCGTGCGCATGCCGCATCAGGAGCAGTTCACCAACAGCCGCGGCGACATGCACGGCGGCGCCATCGCGACGCTGCTCGACGTGGGGCTGTCGGCCGCCGCGCGTGCGCATGATCCGGGGCGCTATGGCGTGATCACCGTGGACCTGACTATCCACTACATCGCGCCCGCAGCGGGAGACGTGATCTGCACGGCGGTCTGCGAGAAGCGTGGGCGGAGCCTGAGCTTCGTGCGCGGCGAGCTTTTCAATGACGCGGGCGAACTGCTCGGCATGGCGACCGGCACGTTCAAGCTCGTGGAGCGCAATCCCGGTTGAGGCTTCTGGCAAACGCCATCAAGCGTAAGTGATCCAATCACGGTGCGCATCGGAATCCAGGTGCGCGAGCGAGTTGAAGGTCTGCAGCATCAGGCGTCTGGGGCTGATGCTGAACTCGGTCACCGCGCTGTTGCGGATGCGCATGTTCAGCGCGATCATCATTTCGGCGGGCGTGGATAGCACCTCGCTCATGGCGGTGGCGATGGGGCCGCCGCTCGAAACCAGCAGCACGTTGCGGCCCACATGCTGATCGCGCACCTGTTCGAGCACGCCGCGCACGCCGCCTGAAAACTCGTCCCAGCCCGGCATGCCGACAGGCGTGATGGTGCCGCTCATCCACTGCGCGAGCGCATCGCAGAGCAGTCGGAAATGCTGCTTGTAGAGCTCGGGCGTGTGCACCTCGGGGCGCGGCCCGGGGCGGACTGCGGCGATCAGCGCGTGGCTGTCGTACTCGTTGAGCGCCGGCGTGACCAGCGGCTCGCAATCCATCTGCATGCCTTGGCAGATGGCGTCCAGCGTCTGCGCATGGCGTTGCAGCGAGCCTCGAATCACGGCATCAAATTGCATGCCGCGCTCGCGCCAGTATTCACCCAGACGCACGCACTGCTCGACGCCGCGCGCGCTCAGCTGATCATAGTTTTCCGCACCAAACGAAGCCTGTCCGTGACGTACAAGATATAGCGTTCCCATGGCGCGAATTGTGTGCGCATGAAGCGATGGAGGCTGTCGCTGGGGGGACTCGCAGGCACACCCTCGCACATCACTTCGCGCGAGCCATTTCCGCTGACGGCAGCAGGCCTCTGGCCTGCAGTTGCCCGAACCATTTGCGGAACATGTCTTCGGTGTCGATGCAGCCGTTGAAGCCCGCCTGCCGGATCTTCACCGAGCTCATGATCACGGGGGGCAGCGGTCCTTCCTTGCCGTGGTTCATCTGGAAGTCTGCGTACACCGCGCCTTGTCCGATGAAGGCCGCGAGATCGCGCGGCGCCTTGAGGCTGTACCTGTCGACGAGGGCTTCCCACGCCTTCTGTTCGCCGGGCACGGTGGCGCCGAGGGATTGCGGCTCGGGTGCGCTCACCTGCATGCCGAGGGCGTCGGCGATGGCGGGCCAGACGTTCTGCCAGGTGAACACGTCGCCGTTGTCGAGGTTGAAGGTTTCGTTGCGTGCGTTCGGCGACGTGGCGGCCCATGCGCAGGCCTGGGCGATCAGGTCTGCGTCGATGGCCTGGTTCACGCGCTCCGGACCGCCGGGGTAGGCGAGCGCGAGGCCGCGTTCGTGCCGAAGCCAGGCGTACACGCCGATGGCGGGGATCGGGTTCATGTTGCTGCCCATCGCGTCGCCGAAGACGATGCGCGGGCGGAAGATGCTGAAGTGCCAGCGCGTGGATTTCGCCTGGCGCTCGCGCAGAAAATCTTCCTGCAGCCAGTAGAAGTTCTCGTGATCATCGCGTGGCCAGCGTTCGCGTGCGGGCACGGCGATGCGGGGGTGGATGTGCACGCCATAGGCCTTGCCGCCCTGCATGATGCTCACATGCGCGAGGGCGCTGCCCGCGCGGTCCAGCGGCTCGACCACGTTGCGCAGCATGTCGAGGTTGGTGCGCATCTGGTCCTGATCGCGCCAGCCGCCGACGAGGCCGCCGGGCTGCTCATAGACCGCCGCGTAGATCACGTGCGTGATGTCGTCGCGTGTGCCAAGCGCAGCATCGCAGGCCGCGCGATCCTGCAGATCGAGCTGCAGCGACTGCGCACCCGGCGGCAGATCCGTGAGCTGTCGGCGTGCCACGCCGATCACGTTCCAGTCGGGCAGCGCGGCGAAGTGGCGCAGGCACGCCTGGCCGACCACGCCGCTCGCGCCCACGACCAGCGCGGTCTTTTGGTTGAGTGCCTTCATCGGTGTTGACTCCTGACTCATCCGCTCACGTCACTTCTTGACCATCGGGCACTTGGATTGAGCCAACGGCAGAAAGGCCTTGTCGCCGGGCACCGTCGCGACCAGCTTGAAGTAGTCCCACGGATACTTGGATTCCGCTGGTGACTTCACCTGGAAGAGGTACATGTCGTGGACCATGCGACCGTCCTCGCGGATGCGGCCGTTCTTGGCGAAGAAGTCGTTGATCGGCGTGGATTTCATCTGCGTCATCACCTTCGCCGTGTCGTCGGTCTTGGCCGCCTGCACCGCCTTGAGGTAGTGCATGGTGGAGGAGTAGGCACCGGCCTGGCTCATGTTGGGCATCTTCTTCATCTTGGCGAAGTAGCGCTTGGAGAAGGCGCGCGTCTCGTCGTTCATGTCCCAATAGAAGCCCTCGGTCAGCATCAGGCCCGATGCGGTCTTGAGGCCGAGCGCATGCACGTCGGTGATGTACATGAGCAGGCCGGCGAGCGTCTGCTTGCTGCTGCCGCCGAGCAGCCCGAACTCGCGCGCCGCCTTCACCGAATTCACCGTGTCCGCGCCGGCGTTGGCAAGGCCGATGATCTGTGCCTTGCTCTGCTGCGCGGTCATCATGAACGAGGCGAAATCGGTGGCGGCGATCGGGTGCTTGGCGGCGCCCAGCACCTTGCCGCCGTTGGCGTTGACGACCTTGCTCGCCTCTTCCTGCAGGCTGTTGCCGAAGGCGTAGTCGGCGGTCAGAAAGAACCAGTCCTTGCCGCCGCGCTGCGTGATCGCGCTGGCCGTCACATTGGCAAGCGCGTAGGTGTCATACACATAGTGCACGGTGCTGGGCATGCACAGGTCGTTGGTCAGGCGGTCGATGCCCGGGCCGTTGAAGACGATGACCTTGTTTTTCTGCTTGGCGACTTCGAGCACGGCGAGCGCCGGTGCCGACACCGCCACGTCCATCAGCGCATCGACCTTGCCGGTGTCGAACCATTCACGCGCCTTGCTGGCAGCGATGTCTGCCTTGTTCTGGTGGTCTGCCGTCACCAGCTCGATCTTCTTGCCGAGCACCTTGCCGCCGAAGTCGTCGATGGCCATCTGCACGGCAGTGACGGTGCCGGGCCCGGTGATGTCGGCGAACGGCCCCGCGAGATCGGAGATCACGCCAAGGCGGATCACGTCGTCGGAAATCTGCGCGTCCTGTGCGTGCGAAAGCGTGACGGTGCCCAGCAGCGCGGCGGCACAGGCGAGCTGGCAGGCACGGTGAATGGCGGACGAGGCTGGGCGTGGAAGCGCGGAATGGTGCGTGGGCATGGTCATGGTTTGTCTCCTGATTTTGTGAGTGTTGAATGTCGGAAGCGTTGGTTCAGATCGTCGCGATGGGCGTGACCGGCGAGCCGACGGCGCCTGGCAGGCGCAGCGGCGGCGCGGTCAGCAGGAAGCGCGTGCGGCCCAGCGCGTGCAGCGCGTCCGCGAGCTCCTGGAGGTGCCAGAGCTCGCCGAGCGGAATGCCGAGCTTGAACAAACAGTGTTCATGCAGCGGCAGCAGGGGGTAGCGCGAACCGTCGGTTGGCACGTTGCGTGGTGGATGGCGCTCGACCGCGTAGTTGTCGGCCACCAGCGCGGTGAGGCCGCTCTCGGTGATCCACTGCAGCAGGCGCGGGTCGCTGCCGTCGAGCGCGGCGCAGCTTGCATGCAGTTTGTGCGGGTCGGGCTGGCGGTTCATGGACAGCACCAGCTCCGCGAAGCCGGTGCGCAGCAGCACCATGTCGCCGGGCTCGACGCTCGCGCCGGTCACCGACATCGCGTGCATGAGCTGCTCGTAGCCGATGTCCTGAAACGCCGTGCCGAACACGCGCGCGATGTCGATTAGCACCGCGCGGCCCTGCATGCCCTTGACCGCGAGGTTCTCGATGCCGAGGCGTGTCGCCACGCTCTCGTCGGCGGGGCGGCCCGCGCAGCACATGGGCTGGTAGCGCGCGGTGGAAGACGGCAGGCCGTGATCGACGGGGCCGAGCACATGTTCATGCCCGCGATATCCGTTGTAGTAGGTAATGCGCGGCTCACCCGTGCCATCGACATCGAACAGCGATCCCACATGCGCGAACGAATCCCACTGCGTGGAGTACTGCAGCGACAGCAGCACCTGATCGTCGCTCACCACGTCGCTGGCGCCGGGGTGGACGTGGCCGAGAGGAAAGTTCAGGTAGTCGATGTCGTCGCGCTTCGTGGGGCGAAGGCGCGGCGGATGGCGGCGCACGTTGAGCGCGTTGCCGCCCGGAAAATCGAGCGGCAGCGAGAGGCAGAAGCTGCGCCCTTCGCGCACTTCGGCAGCGCCCTTGCGGACCTGCTCGGGGCCGATCAGATTGGTGCGGCCGAGTTGGTCATCCGGACCGAAATCGCCCCAGTTCGAGCCTTCGGGGCGCTGTTTCCATCGCATCGCTGTGTCTCCTTCGCCGTTTGCATCGGCGTTTGCGTGCAATGGTGGAAGTGTGCGATGCGTGCGTCAATCTTGAGCGGAAAAGTTTTGACCAGCGAAACCGCTCGCCGGGAAAACCCTTGCGCTGCCACGGCTGGTCTGCCGATGCGGTGTTGCGAGCGTCCACCGAGCGATTCCGGTTTCGACTGGCAAAACAAATGAACAGAGGTTCAGCCCAGTACCTTGGAGAATACTGCCGCATCCACGTTGCCGCCCGAGAGCACGGCGCCCACCGTCTGGCCCTTGAGCTGGTCGCGCTCCTGCATCGCGGCGGCAAACGCGGCTGCGCCCGCGCCCTCGGCCACGTTGTGGGTGTCTTCGAAGATCGCCTTCATCGCGGCGGCAACCTCTTCATCGCTGACCTGCACGACATGGTCGAGGTGCTGCATCAGCACCGACAGCGCGCCCGCGTCGGCAACGCGCACGGCGAGGCCATCCGCAATCTGCGTGCTGACGGGGGCCTCGACCACGCGGCCTGCGGCGATGGAGTCGGCATAGGTCGTGGCACGCGTGCTCACGACGCCCACGAGCCGCACCGGATGACCGAGCGCGAGCTTGGCCGCGACGGCCGAGCAGGCCCCCGAGCCGAGGCCGATCGGCACGTAGGCGACGTCCATCTTCGGTACGGCGCGAAAGAGCTCCCACCACAGCGTGGAGACGCCGCGCAGCAGGTCGGCATGAAAGCTCGGCACCATCAGCGCGCCGTTCTGCGCGGACAGTGCGATCGCGTGCTCGCGCGCTTCCTGAAAATCGTCGCCATGCTCGATCAGCTCGGCACCCAGCGCGCGCATCGCGGCGTTCTTCTCCACCGAGTTGCCATGCGGTACGACGATGGTGCAGGCCACGCCGTTCTTGCGCGCGGCCCACGCGATGCTCTGGCCGTGGTTGCCACGCGTGGCGCTGATCACCGACTTCGGCAACTGCCCGCTTTGAGCGAGCTGTTCGAAGAACGTGAGCCCGCCGCGGATCTTGAACGCACCGACCGGGTTGTGGTTCTCGTGCTTGAGCCAGCAGTCCGTGCCGAGGCGCTCCGACAGCAGCGACCAGCGGTACTGCGGAGTGGCCTGGAATTCCTCGTAGACCGTGCGCGCGGCGGACTCGATGTCCGCGAGGGACGGGAGCGACATGGTGATGTTCATGGGATGGTTCCTGTTCATGCGTTCAGGGTGACGAGCCCGCGCGGTGTGCTGAACGTGGCGCGGAGGGTGCTGGAGGGTGTGTGGGGCGGTGTGGGTGTGACAGCGATCTCTGTCTGGTCCAGATGCGCCGCGGCGAGCGCGCGCTCCAGTGCCGCCGCATCGGCATGCACGAGCTGCAGCGACTGCAGTTGCACGCCGCTCGCGGGAAGGGCGTCGCAGGGGTGCGTTGCGCCCCATTCGATCAGCGTGGGCAGGCAGCCGTCCATCAGGCGCTGGCCGTCGTCGCGCACGGTGATCTGCCATTCGAGCAGGCCGCTGGGCGTGGGGCGGCTGGCCTTGAGGATGCTGCCTCGATCGATCTGCAACTGACTCTTCCACGCGGCATGTGTGCTCGCAAGATCGGGCACGGCGGCCACCCAGTGGATGAGCCGCGGGCCGTCGTTCGCCACCTGCTTGCGCAGCGCGGGATCGTCCATGTCGAACCAGCGCTTGTGCCCGGCGGTGCGCGTGGGAACGGCACCGGGGTTGAGCGCGATGATCTCGAGATAGGCGCGTGGAAACGCAGGGCCCGCGATGTGGATGAGCCGGTTGTGCGTGCCCATGAGCGGGTGCTCGCCACCGGCGTTCGGCGTCACGCCCAGCGTTGCTTCGCACCAGCGCACGCCTTGTTTCAGCGTGTCGGCAAGGACCACGAGATGATCGAGGCGGGCGCGGGTGTCGTTCATCGTCACAGCGTCACCTTGCCCTGGATGAGTGTGTGGCTCGCTCCGCCGACCCAGACCTGGCCTTCGGCATCGCGCGAGATGTGCACACGGCCCTCGCGGTCGATGCAGGTGCCCTGGGCGGCAACGTAGGGGGCCTCGATGTGGCCCGCGTCGATCATCCACTGCGCGAAGCTCGCATTGAAGCTGCCGGTGATCGGGTCTTCGACGGCGGTGGTGGTGGCGTTGAAGAACACGCGCACCTCGATGTCGCTTGCGTCGTCCGCCGTGCTGCGCTCGAACGCGCGCGCTTCGCGGCTCGAGCGGGCGATCAGCGCATCGTTCTGTGGCGCATATTTTGCGGCGAAGCCCACTTCGGTGCACATCGCATAGAGCGCGGCGGTATCGGGCTGCAGCTCCATCACGCGGTCCGGATCGCGCAGCAGCAGTGCCCAGAACACCGGGCCGTTGTCGAGCAGCGCGCAGTCCACGATCTCGTCGCGTTGAAGGCCCATGGCGGCGAGCACGGCGGCCAGCTGTTCTTCGGTGAAGGACTTGCGCGTGGACGATGGCGCGGCAAACGCGAGGGGCGCGGCGGCGTTGCTGTAGTCCACGCGGACCGGCACCAGACCCTTGGCGCATTCCTGGACCACGACGCCCTCGCGCTGCGGCCTGCCGCCGCTGTGCAGCCACGCGTGGCAGGTGCCGAGCGTGGGGTGGCCCGCAAAGGGCAGTTCGTTGCTCGGCGTGAAGATGCGCACGCGGTAGTCGGCACCGGGCTGGGTGGGCGGCAGAAGGAAGCTGGTCTCGGACAGGTTGGTCCAGCGCGCGAATGTCTGCATCTGCGCATCGCTCAGGCCTTCTGCGTCGACGACGACGGCCAGCGGATTGCCTTTGAAGGCGGAAGACGAAAACACATCGACCTGCATGAAACGACGTTCGCGCATAAGTGGGACCTCAACGGTGAAAGAAAAAAGAAGCTGGCTGGTGCGGCGGCGATCCGCTGCTAGCTGACCTGCATGTCGAGCACGCCGCGCGCGCCCGTGCGTTCCACGAGCGACTGGAACCAGCGCTCGATCTGCGGCATCGGTGGGCGTTGCAGCGGCAGCGCGAACCAGCGATGGATTTCACAGCCGATGGGGATGTCGGCCATGGAGAAGTGGTCGCCCGCCATGTAGGCGTTCTTGGCGAGATGCGCCTCGAGCATCGCGAGCAGCGGCACGGTGGCGTTCACCGACCGCACGATGCGTGCATCGTCGCGCTGCTCGGAGGGCGTGCGCAGCAGCTGGATGAAGGCGTCGCGGCCGGCGGGGTTGAAGGTCGTCTGCTGCCAGTCCATCCACTGCTCGGCGACGAAGCGCGCCTTGATGTCGTCTGGATAGAGGCCGCCATGCGCATAGCGGGCGCAGAGATAGCGCACGATGACGTTGGACTCCCAGAGACGGTAGCCGTCCTCGTCCTCGATGAGCGGGACAAGACCGTTGGGGTTGTGGCCGAGGTATTCGGCCTCGCGGACTAGGCCGAACTGGCCGCCGGCGTCGGTGCGCTGCACGGCGAGGTCCAGTTCCTGGGCCGTCCAGATCACCTTCCGAACATTGATCGAAGAAGTCCTGCCCCACAGTCTCAACATATCTTTGCCTCTTGTTTGTGTGCTTGTTCGTTGGTCGTTTGGAGGCGCCAATACAGCCCCTCATGCGTTGTTGCGAAGGCTTGCCGTATGAACATACTGTCTGCGGCTTCGACGCCTAGCCTGAGGGGCTGTCTTGGCGTTGGGGTGGTGGTTCGGTCGCCCGATGTGCTTCATTTGTGAGCTGTCTGGGAGACCGAAATTCACCTGGCTCAGGCCTTGGCGTTCAGCTCTTCCTTGATCGTTTCGGCCAGCGCCGCGATGGCGATGTTGATCTGGTCGACGGTGGCGGTGACGAACGACAGGCGCATGGTGCGCACGTCGGCGTTGTCGGCATAGAACGCGGCGCCGGGGACGAAGGCGACGTTGCGGTCGACGGCCTTGGGCAGGAGCTTGGCGGTGTCGATGCCTTCGGGCAGGCGCAGCCACAGGAACATGCCGCCCTTGGGTCGGTTCCACTTCACGTCGAGGCCGGCCATTTCGCGTTCGAGAGCGGCCACCATGGCTTCGCATTGCGCCTTGTAGAGCGTGCGGATCTCGGGCACGTGGCGATCGAGGAAACCGCCCTTCATCACTTCGGCGACGAGGCGCTGGTTGAAGCTCGGGGTGTGCAGGTCAGCGGCCTGCTTGGCCTGCAGCAGCTTGGGATAGATGTTCTTGGGTGCGACCACGAAGCCCAGACGCAGGCCGGGGGCCAGCACCTTGGAGAACGAGCCCATGTAGATGCCGCCTTCGGGGTTGCGCGCGGTGAGCGGCAGCGGGGGCTGCTCGTCGAACCACAGATCGCCGTAGGGGTTGTCTTCGACCAATGGAATGCCGAGTTCCTGCGCCTTGGCGACCAGCGCCGCGCGGCGCGCTTCGGTCATCGTGCGGCCCGTGGGGTTCTGGAAGTTGGGCAGCAGGTACATGAAGCGCGCCTTGTCGGCGCCGGAGCCGGCTTTGGCGACGAAGTCCGCGACGATCGGGCCTTCCTCATCGCTTGCGACCGAGACCACGTTGGGCTCCATCGGCGAGAACGCCTGCAGCGCGCCGAGGTAGGTGGGCGTTTCCACGAGGATGCGGCTGCCCGAGTCGATCAGCACCTTGCCGAGCAGGTCCAGCGCCTGCTGCGAGCCGGTGGTGATCAGCACCTGGTCGGGGCTGATGTCCCAGGGCAGGAAATCGGCAATCGCCTCGCGCAGCGGGATGTAGCCTTCGCTCGCGGCGTATTGCAGGGCGGATGCGCCGTCGTTGTTGAGGATGCTGGCAGCGGCTTCGGCAAACGCGCTGATCGGGAAGGTCTTGGGCGAGGGCAGGCCGCCGGCCAGGCTGATGATGCCGGGCTTTTCGGTCACTTTGAGGATTTCCCGGATCACCGAGGGATTCATCTTTTCGGCGCGTGCGGCCAGAGTCCATTGAGTCATGATGCTTGCTTCTTGCGTGTGCAGCCGGCTTGCGGCGCGCGGCTGTGGGGGAAAACGTTGTGGGATGAATGAAGGCCATGCCCGGGTGCGGGCGTGAGCGCTATTTTCGCTGCGGTTGCCCTCTCCGGGGGCGAATGCAGGTTTTCGGGGGGCTTGCTGCGCGAGTTCATGTGCCGAGCATCCAGTACGCGGTGAGCACCAGAATCAGGGCCATCAGGCGGTTGAACCACAACAGGCGTCGCCCGGTGGCGAGCCAGTTGCGCAGCAGCGCGCCGATGGAGGCGTAGAGCAGATTGCTGGTGAAAGCGTAGCTCGCCATCACCGGCAGAACGATGGCCAGACGCTGCACGCCGTCGTCGCGGCCGATGATCCAGCCGCCGACGATGGTCAGCGCGAGCATCCAGGCCTTGATGTTGACGAACTGCAGCGCCGCGCCTTGCCAGAATCCGATGTGCATGCGCGAGGCGTCGGCCTCGGAGAGCTTGCCGCTGCCGCTGAGCTTGAAGGCCAGCCACAGCAGATAGGCGACGCCGATGATCTTCACGCCCCAGCGCAGCGCGGGCACCGCGAGAAGCACGGCACCGAGGCCCGCCGCGCAGAGCAGCAGCAGCGCGCACCAGCCCACCGGCACCGCGCACACGAAGCGCATTGCCGGACGAATGCCGCGATTGGCCGCGAGCGCGGCCGAGAGCGTGGTGTTCGGGCCGGGCGTGAAGCTCATGGCCGTGGCGAGAACCAGCAGTGCGGTGAATTCGGCGAAGGGCATTGCAATTCGGTGGGTGAAGGGAATGGCTTGGGATTCACTGTAGGATAAAAACCATTACAGTGCCAATACAGTTTGCTCTACAAATTCACGATCTGTATTGGAGATTTGGCCGATACAGATCGCATACTTGGCGGAACGGGGCAGACGCGGCGGATCGACCATACCGCCGGTTCGCCACGTTGCCGCAATGCATTACACCGCCATGGCCCTTACCCGCACACCCGATCAGACCCTTACCGACCAGTTGGCCGAGCGCTTCGCCGAGCGCATTCGCACCCGCCTGCTGCCAGCGGGCGCCAAGCTCCCCTCGGTGCGCGCCTGCGCCCATCAGCAGGGGGTGAGCGCCTATACGGTCGTGGCCGCATATGACAAACTGCTCGCTCAGGGGCTGGTCGATGCGCGCCGCCAGCGCGGCTTCTTCGTGCGCGACGTGCTGCAGAAGAGCCCGGCCGCGTCGCCCGGGTCATCGCCGGTGGTCGACGAGGGCCTTGCAGCGGCGGTGAACCCGGTCGCACCGCTCGGCGTGCGGCCGCCGCGCTCGTCGGGCTCGCTCATCAATGCCACTTCGCTGATGCGCGGCATGTTCTATCAGGCGTCGAACAAGCCGCAACCGGGCTCGGGCGTGCTGCCGGTGCAGTGGCTGGAGGAGGCGCGCTTCATGCCCGCCGCGGTGCGCAAGATCACCACCATCGAGACGCTGCGTGCAGGCTCGCTGAGCTACGGCGAGCCGCTCGGCGATTCGGGGCTGCGCTCGGTGCTGGCGCAGCGGCTGGCGGACATCAACATCTCGGCGACGCCCAACCAGATCATGACGACCGTGGGCGCGACGCATGCGCTCGACATCGTGAGCCGCACGCTGCTCAAGGCTGGCGATCCGGTGATGGTTGAGGAGCCCGGCTGGTCGCTCGAATATGCGCGGCTCGACGCGCTCGGCATGCGGGTGCTGCCCGTGCCGCGCGGCCCGGAAGGGCCCGATCTCGAGGTGATGGCGCACTATTGCGAAACCTACGCGCCCAAGCTCTACGTGAGCGTGAGCGTGCTGCACAACCCCACGGGCTACAGCCTCTCGCCGGGCAGCGCGCACCAGATCCTGCAGTTGGCCGAGCGCTTCAACTTCTACGTCGTCGAGGACGACACTTACGGCCATATCGCTCCCGCGCACGCCACGCGCCTGTCGAGCCTGGACGGGCTGCAGCGCACCATCTACGTGAACGGCTTCGCCAAGATACTCGCGCCCAACTGGCGCATCGGCTACCTGGCCACGCCGCCCGAGCTGGTTGAGCGGCTCCTCGACACCAAGCTGCTGTCCACCCTCACCACGCCGAGCATTCTGGAGAAGGCGCTGGCGCTGTGCATAGAGCAGGGCCAGCTGCGCCGTCACGCGGAGCGCATGCGGCTGCGCATCGCCACGGCGCGCGCGCGCAGCGTGCAACTGGCGCTGGAGGCGGGCTGCACGTTCGTGGCCGAGCCCAGCGGCATGTTCGGCTGGGTGGAGACCGGCGTGGACACCGACATGCTCGCCCAGCGCATGCTCGACGAGGGCTACCTCATCGCGCCCGGCGCGCTGTTCCACGCCACGCGCAGGCCGTGTACGCTCATGCGGATCAATTTTGCGAACACGCTGGATCCCCAGTTCTGGAAGGTCTGGAAGCGGGTGGTCGCGGAAAGCTCGTTGCGTGGCTGACACCCGGGCTGGGGAAACTCCGAATCGATTCAGATTCGATTTTCAATTTTTGCAAACAAAGTGAATTAAAAATAACAAATTGATCCACTTCGTTTGGCTTCGGAAAATCGTTGGCTGATGGATCGCTCCCAAGGAGTGGTGGCTTGCGTTGGGGGCGGTGGGCCGTTCCATGGAGTCAGGAATGAAGGTCTGTATGTATTAACAGTTACGCAAGGTCGATAATTTGCGATAGTGAGAAGTCGGTATCATCCCATTTACATATTGAAATGCTGGCGGTACTGTCGCCAGCAAGGTGTTCGCGCATGGGAGTCGACGCTGGCTCGCCGCGCCGCGCCGATTGGCGCAAGGTGGTGGCCTCAGCACATGGAGAAACAATGCAATCTACGCTGACTAGCTCTGGTGAACCTGCAGTCCCCGTTTCGGTGATGACGGTGGCGGAGCTGCAGGATTCGCTGTTGATGGTGATGCACGATCTCCACCGCCTGGAAGGGCTTCTCGGCGACGCGACCGACAACCTGCTGCAGCGCTTCGGCGAGGCTGACGGCCTGCTGAGCGACGATGTGGTGATGCAGTCCGAGCGCCTCGAAAAGGCACGCGTCGCGCTGCGCAGCGCGGTCACCGAACTGCAGTTCCACGACATGGCGACACAGCTGATCACCCACACGACCAAGGTCGTGCGCTCCTGCGCCTTCCAGCTCGGCGCCGAAGCCATGGGCTCTGCGGACGAGGCGGCAGCCCTCCACGACGTGGCGCCCCAACGCCCCAATCCGGTGACGCAGAGCGAAATGGCTGCGGGCTCCATCGAGCTGTTCTGATCTCTGGATGAGAAGAGTCCGACTCCGCACCATTCCACGCTCAACGGCCCCCGTTCCATTGCACCCATAAAGTTAGATAAAGGTTCCACTCCCATGCCATCCATTCTTGCTGTTGATGACTCGCCTTCCATGCGCAAAATGGTGTCGTTCACGCTGACCGGCGCGGGCTACCACGTCGTGGAGGCGGTCGATGGGCAGGATGCGCTCGAGAAGGCCGAGGGTCAGGACATCGACCTCGTGCTGGCCGACCAGAACATGCCGCGCCTTGACGGCATCGGCCTCACGCGCAAGCTGCGCGAGCACCCCAAGTTCAAGACGACGCCGATTCTGATCCTGACCACCGAGTCGAGCGAGCAGATGAAGCAGGCCGGACGCGCAGCCGGCGCCACCGGCTGGCTGGTCAAGCCGTTCGATCCCAATCGTCTGATCGAAGTGATTCAGAAGGTTCTGCGCTGAGGCACGGGCCGCAGCCTCACAGCAGTCCACTTGGAGAACAGCATGGCCGACACCCACCCAGAAGGCGCGGGCGCGGGCGCACCAGCACCCTTCGATCTCAGTCAGTTCTACCAGATCTTCTTTGACGAGGCGGTCGAGAACCTCGAGCAGATGGAGCACATGCTGCTGCATGTCGATCTGGCCAACGCCAACGACGAGCAGCTCAACGCTATCTTCCGCTGCGCGCACTCCATCAAGGGGGGCGCTGCGACCTTCGGCTTCACCGACATCGCCGAGCTCACCCACCAGATGGAATCGCTGCTCGACCGCGTGCGTCGACGCGAGCTCTCGCTGTCGCCCGATCTGGTCGATGTGCTGCTGGATGCCGCCGACCTGTCGCGCGAGCTGCTCACGCGCCACCAGGACGGCGAGACCAGCGAGCCGCCATCGACCGCAGCGCTGGTGCGCCGCATCAGCGAGCTGGTGAGTGGGCGTCTGCAATCGACGGCTGCAGCAGCCGCTGCCGGCGCCGCAGTTGCGGGGGGCGTACCCTCGGGTGTGGCGAGCGAGTATGGCCTTTTCGAGCCGCAAGTCGCGCGGGATGAGCAGCAACCACTGCGCAGACTGGCGCTGCGCATCGGCCCGATGCAGACCGCCGAGGCGGCGGACGAGGTGGCCGATCTGCTGTGCAGCATGCCCAACGTGGCGCAGATCGACGAACTGCCGGTGCTCCAGGCCAATGTGCGTGCGCTGATCGTCGAAACGCGCCTGACCGATGACGAACTGCGCGATCTGCTGGCCTTCCATCTGTCGGACGAGCAGCTGGGGATCGATCAGGAGGAGATCATCGCGGGGCCGGATTCCGCGTTGCATTCCGACGTTGCCGATTCGCAGCCGCCGGAGGTGATGGAGGACGAGTTCTTCGGCCTCTTCAGCGGCGCGCCGGGACTGCCGGTCGAACTGATGGTCGAGCCCGAAGTCAGTCCGCAGAGCACGGCTCAGGCCGGCAAGCCCGTGGGCGGTGGGTTCGAGCACAAGGTCAACACGACCTCCCACGTGGAAGCGGCGACGATCCGCGTGGCCGTCAGCAAGGTGGACCAGCTCATCAATCTGGTGGGCGAACTGGTGATCACCCAGGCCATGCTCGCGCAGAACAGCCTGGGGCTGGATACGCGACTGCACCAGCAGTTGCTCACCGGGTTGGCGGACCTTGAGCGCAACACGCGCGAGCTGCAGGAGTCGGTCATGTCGATCCGCATGATCCCGATGTCGGTGGTGTTCAACCGCTTTCCGCGCATGCTGCGCGATCTGGCCTTCAAGTGCGGCAAGAACGTCGAGCTGGTCACGCAGGGCGAAGCGACGGAGCTCGACAAGAGCATGGTCGAGAAGATCACCGATCCACTCACGCACCTGGTGCGCAACAGCTGCGACCACGGCATCGAGACGCCGGTCGAGCGCGTCGCCGCGGGCAAGCCGGAACACGGCACGATCACGCTGTCGGCCTCGCATCAGGGCGGCTCCATCATGATCGAGGTGCATGACGACGGGCGCGGCCTCTCGCGCGAGAAGATTCTGCGCAAGGCGCACGAGCGCGGCCTTCCAGTATCGGACGAGATGAGCGATCAGGATGTCTGGGGACTGGTGTTCGAGCCGGGCTTCTCGACGGCCGATGTGGTCACCGACGTCTCCGGGCGCGGCGTGGGAATGGATGTGGTCAAGCGCAGCATCGCGGCGCTGGGCGGCAGCGTGGAGATCGATTCGGCCGAAGGCTACGGCACGCGCATCTCGGTGCGACTGCCGCTCACGCTCGCCATCATGGATGGCATGTCGGTCGCGGTGGGCGACGAGGTCTACATCCTGCCGCTGTCCTCGGTGGTGGAGTCCTTCCAGGTTTCCGCGGACCATGTGAACACGGTCGCGCAGGGCTCGCCGCTGGTGAAGGTGCGCGACGAATACATGCCGGTGGTCGAGCTCGACAAGTTGTTTGACGTGCCGCGCAGCGCATCGGCATTGGCGCGCCATGCGGACATCATGGTCGTGGTGGAAGTGGAGGACAGCCGAGTCGCGCTGCGCGTGGACGAGCTGCTCGGTCAGCATCAGGTGGTGGTCAAGAATCTCGAGACCAACTATCGCAAGATTCCGAATGTGTCGGGCGCCACGATTCTGGGAGACGGCTCGGTGGCGCTGATTCTCGATGCAACGTCCATCGTGCGCCGGGCGTGCGGAACGCGCGCTTCGCTCGCGAGCGATCTGGGAGAGCTGGTATGAACGACGCGGCCATGCAGGCGCTGGGCGCTGCGGCGCAGGGCAAGGAATATCTCACGTTCCGCATTGCCGAAGAGGAGTACGGAATCGACATCCTCAAGGTGCGCGAGATCCGGCGCTACGAAGCGCCCACGCGCATCGCGAGAACGCCTGCGTTCATCAAGGGCGTGGTCAATCTGCGAGGCACCATCGTGCCCATCGTCGATCTGCGCATGAAGCTGCACCGGAGCAGCGCGCCGCACTACGGCGACTTCACGGTGGTGATCATTCTGAACCTGCTCGACCGCGTGGTCGGCGTGGTCGTCGATTCGGTGAGCGACGTGCTGCATCTGAAGAGCGACGAGATCAGCAACGTGCCCGAATTCGACAGCGCCATCGACCACGAATGCATCGAAGGTCTGGGCAGTGTGGCCCAGCGCATGCTGATCCTGCTGGACATCGAGAAGCTGATGTCCAGCGTCGACATGGGGCTGGTCCCCGCAGACGCGTGAGCGCACTGGCAACAGCACGATGACATCAGCGCTTGCCTCCCTTCATCCCGACGAACCTCCAGTCGTGCGGCGTCGCCGCGCACCGGCGGCGGACCTGACTGCGGACGGCATGCCCGACGGAGATATCGGCGAGCGCGAGTTTCTCTGGACGGCGCAGGACTTCGATCGCATCCGCACGCTGATCCGCGCGCGCGCTGGCATCCATCTGCATGGCGGCAAACAGGCGATGGCATACAGCCGCGTCGCGCGCCGACTGCGTGAAACCGGCCACAAGAGTTTCCACGACTATCTGAACTGGCTGGAGCTGCGACCAGACCACGAGGAGTGGCAGGAGTTCGTGAATGTGCTGACCACGAACCTCACGGCCTTCTTCCGCGAACCGCACCATTTCGAGATGCTGGCCACCTGGTTGGCGCAGCATCCGAACGGTCCCTGGCATGTCTGGAGCTGCGCGGCGTCGACGGGCGAGGAGCCATACTCCATCGTGATGACGGCCCACGAGACGCTTGGCCCGCAAGCCGCGCGCTTCAAGGTGCTGGCGAGCGACATCGATTCGCGCGTGCTGAAGCGGGCAGCGGAGGGCGTGTTTCGTGACGATCACCTGAAGGGCCTGAGCGAGGAGCGGCTGCACCGTTTCTTTCTGCGTGGCACCGGGGTGAATGCGGGGCTGGTGCGCGTGCGCCCTGCTCTGCAGCAGGCAGTGGAGTTTCAGCACATCAATCTGATCGACGCGGACTGGCCTTTCCAGCAGCCGCTTGACGTGGTGTTCTGCCGCAACGTGATGATCTACTTCGACGCGGAAACCCAGCGCGGAGTGCTCGAGCGATTGCACGCGGTGATGCGACCCGGTGGTCTGCTCTTCGTGGGGCATGCCGAACATTTCAGCGACGCGCGCGACCTGTTCGTGCTGCGCGGAAAGACGGTGTACGAGCGTCTATGAAAACCCATTCGAGGATCGCCGTGGACGCGGCATCGAGGACCGGGCCATGAACACCGAAGTGGCGCAATCAACACTGCGTGCGCGCGGCCCGCTGGACGTGTCGCTGGAGCAGCTCAAGGCGCGTCCCGTGGCGCCGGGGCAGGCCGCGTTCTTCTTTTTCGACAACCATTTCCAGCACAACGCGGTCAAGGTGCTGCCGGGTGAATATTTCGTGACCAATGAGAACGTGATGCTGATCACCGTGCTCGGCTCCTGCATCTCCGCCTGTCTGTGGGACAGCCGCGCGGGCGTGGGGGGCATGAACCACTTCATGCTGCCGGTGGGAGACTCGACGGATCTGTCGGGGCGCTACGGCTCGTACGCGATGGAGCTGCTGATCAACGAGATGATGAAGCTCGGCGCGCGTCGCGAATTCATTCAGGCCAAGATCTTCGGCGGCGCGCAGGTGATCCATGGGTTCACCAACATGAACGTGGGGGAGCGCAATACGGGGTTCGTGCGCGAGTATCTGCGCACCGAGCGCATTCCCGTCGTGTCCGAAGACGTGCTCGACATCCATCCGCGCAAGGTCGTGTTCTTCGGCACGTCCGGCAAGGCGATGGTCAAGCGTCTGGCCCACACGCACCAGGAACAACTGGCGGCGCTCGAGGCGCGTGGCAACGCGGCTTCGGTGGTGCGCGCCACGCGTGGTGGTTCCGTGGATCTCTTTGGTCAACGGAAGGGCTGAGCAGATGTCGGGCAAATGCCGGGTGCTGGTGGTCGATGATTCGGCACTGGTGAGAAACCTGCTCAAGGAAATCATCAACCGACAGGCGGACATGGAGTGCGTGGGCGCGGCCAACGACGCGTTGGCGGCGCGCGAGATGATCCGCGATCTCAATCCCGATGTGGTCACGCTCGACGTGGAGATGCCGCATATGGACGGCATCGATTTTCTCGGTCGTCTGATGCGTTTGCGGCCCATGCCGGTGCTGATGATTTCAACGCTCACCGAACATGGCGCGGATGTCACGATGCGCGCGCTTGAGCTCGGCGCTGTGGACTTCGTCGCCAAACCGCGCCTTGGCATCGAGAACGGTCTGCTCGAGCTGGCGCAGCAGATCGTTGAGAAGATTCGCGTCGCCGCGCAAGCGAAGGTCAAGCGTCTGCCGTCTCTGTCGCTCGAGTCTGGCAGGCGGCTGCGTGCGATCAGGACGCCAGAGCGCGAGCGGCCATTGCAGAACACGCAGCCGCTGCGGATTGCGTCGTCGCTGCTGAGCGACAAGCTGATCTGCATCGGCGCATCCACCGGCGGGACCGAAGCGGTGCGCGAGGTGCTGGCCTGCATGCCGAGCGATGCGCCGCCCGTCGTCATCGTGCAGCACATGCCGGCAGGCTTCACGGCCAGCTTCGCCGCGCGTCTCAACGAGCTCAGCACCGTGACGGTGACCGAGGCCATGCATGGCGAGCCGCTCCTGCCGGGCCATGCCTACATCGCGCCGGGTGGCAAGCACTTTGCCGTGGCACGGCGCGTGGGGCGCTACGTCGCGTCGATCTTCGATGGCGAGACGGTCAACCGGCACAAGCCATCCGTCGATGTGCTGTTCCGCTCGGCTGCCGCTGCCGCGGGGCCCAATGCCATCGGCATCATGCTTACCGGCATGGGCAGCGACGGCGCGTCCGCGATGCGCGTGATGAAGGAGGCGGGCAGCTACAACTTCGCCCAGGATCAGGCCACCTGCGTGGTCTTCGGCATGCCGCGGGAAGCCATCGCGCATGGCGCGGTGGATGCCGTCCTGCCGCTGCCCCAGATCGGACCGGCCGTGCTGGCAAGGCTGCTCAAGAGCGTGGGGCCGGGCCCGTTGCTCGATGAGCCGCCGTACTGAGTCGCCGTATTGACCAGCGCGGCCCGCCGGCGCATCAGGCCGAGAGTTCGGACCAACGCTCCAGCGCGTGCATCAGCAGCTCTTCGATTTCGCCATCGCGCACATTCAGTGCTGCGGCGCGTGCGGCATCGCGTGAGTAGATCGTGCCATCCGCGAGTTCGGTCTGAATCGACTTCTGCTCGGTCTCCAGTGCATCGATCTGGGCGGGCAGCTGGTCCAGCTCGCGCTGCTCCTTGTAGCTGAGTTTGCGTTTCTGGGCGGGAGGGGCGGCGCGCGTGCCGTTGTCCGCCGGGCTGGCTTCTTCCTTGCGCGCTTCCTTCTTTGGAGCCGCAGCAGCGGCGGCGAGGTCACGGCGGCGGCGTGACTGCGTCAGCCAGTCTTCCACGCTGCCCTCGTACTCCGTCCACACGCCCGCATCTTCGTAGGCGATGGTGCTGGTCACCACGTTGTCGAGAAACTGCCGGTCATGGCTCACGAGGAACACGGTGCCGTCATAGCTTTGCAGCAGCTCTTCGAGCAGTTCCAGCGTGTCGATGTCGAGGTCGTTGGTCGGCTCGTCGAGCACCAGCACGTTGGCGGGACGTGCGAACAGGCGCGCGAGCAGCAGCCGGTTGCGCTCGCCACCGGACAGCGATCGCACGGGAGAGTGGGCGCGCGCGGGGGAGAACAGAAAGTCGCTCAGATAGCTCTTCACATGCTTGCGCTGGTTGCCGATCTCGATCCATTCGCTGCCGGGGCTGATGAAGTCTTCGAGCGTCGCATCCAGATTGACGGACTGGCGCATTTGGTCGAAATAGGCGATCTGCAGATTGTTGCCGCGGCGCACTTTGCCAGAGTCGGGCTCGAGCTCGCCCAGAATCATGCGCAGCAGCGTCGTTTTGCCGGCGCCGTTGGGGCCGATCAGTCCGACCTTGTCGCCGCGCAGAATGGTGCCGGTGAAATTTTTGACGATCTGCTTTTCGCCGAAGGCCAGACTCACGTCGGTCAGCTCGGCAATGATCTTGCCTTGGTAACCGTTCTGCGAGCCCGAAGCGATATCCATGTTCACGCTGCCCAGCGCGTCGCGACGCGCTTCGCGCTTGGCGCGCATGTTCTCCAGGCGCGTGATGCGGCCCTGAGCGCGCGTGCGGCGTGCTTCCACACCCTTGCGAATCCAGATTTCCTCTTGCGCGAGCAGCTTGTCGGCCTTGGCGTTGATGACGGCCTCCTGCGCGAGCTGCTCTTCCTTCTGCGTCACATAGGCCGCGAAGTTGCCGGGATAGGAACGCAGCTGCCCCCGATCGAGTTCCACGATGCGTGTCGCCACGCGATCCAGAAACGCCCGGTCATGGGTGATGGTGACGAGGCTGCCCTTGAAATCGATCAGCAGTTCTTCAAGCCATGTGATGGAGTCGAGGTCCAGATGGTTGGTGGGCTCGTCAAGCAGCAGCACGTCGGGCTTGGCAACGAGCGCGCGAGCCAGGGCGACGCGCTTCTTCGTGCCGCCGGACAAGGTCGAGATGCGCGCGGTCGCATCGAGATGCAGCCGGTGCAGCGTCTCTTCCACGCGCTGCTCCCAGTTCCAGCCGTCATGTGCTTCGATTTTGGTTTGCAGCGCATCCAGATCGACATCCGCAGCGCCGGAGAGATATTGCTCGCGCCACTCCACCACATTGCCCAGACCTTCGGAGGCGACCTCGAAAATGGTGGACTCCGGATTCAGATCCGGCTCCTGCGCCACATAGGTGGAGCGCAGGCCCTGTTGAACATGCAGCTTGCCGTCGTCCGCCTTGGCCATGCCGGCCAGAATCTTGAGCAACGAGGATTTGCCCGCGCCGTTGCGGCCGATCAGGCCGACGCGCTCGGAGTTCTCCAGCGCGAAATCCGCATGGTCGAGCAGGGCAACATGACCAAAAGCCAGTTGCGCATCTAGTAGTGTGATGAGTGCCATGGGACGGGATTATCCGCACCTGCGAGCGGCCCTCTATATATGGAGCCTATGCAGCCCCTCGGGAAATGCCTTTGCTCAGAGGGGCAGGGCGGCATGCAGATGGACAGATTTCGTAAAAAAACTATCAAACTCACAAATTTCAGGGAAAACCCGGACTACAATCACTCCATCGCTTCAACAAGCAGTCACATTGCAAGTCGCCGAAAGGCGGATTGCAGGCAGCAAGAGAAGCGGTTGAAAAAAGTTCTCTAAACTTCCCGGTTGGTTCAAAAATCGGTATAGAATAGAGGGCTTCGCTACCAAGAGGTGGTTGCTGGTGATTCGGTGATGACTCTGGGTGGTGAGAAAAAAGAAATCTTGGATTTCTTCTTCTGGGTCGCA
>NZ_JADKYZ010000012.1 GCF_015354245.1 Diaphorobacter caeni | reverse complement strand
TTTGCAGGCTTTGGCAAGCTGCGCATCCGGTTCGAGCGACGCCTTCAGACTCATGAAGCGCTACTGAAACTAGCTGCAGCGATTATCTGCGCGAGGTTTGTTGATCGGTTGTGTTAGCCGCTCTAAAAGATGAATTGAAATAGCAGAACTAAACTTACACTTCGCATCTTTTCGCACGGTGCGCTCATATGCACTGCGACGTGAAAAGATACATCGTATCTAACTAATTAACCCAAAACAGCAGAACGATCAACCCTCCAAACTTATTTCGATCTTTTTCTCGAAACTTTTCAACCACGAGTTTGAACTGCACCATTTGTGAGCTTCTGTCTGCGGATGAGGTCGTAGAAAATCTCCATGTGGTTGAAGACATCGCTTCGTGGAAGCCTGAAGATCCAGAGCTTACGCGCGGATCATCGTGTGCATGGGCACTTGCAGATCCGGCTCCACAGACGTCGGCGTGTCTTGAGCGGAAGCCCAAAACGTCTGGACCGTGTCAGCCGTTTCAAGAAAGCCTTGCAAAAGCGCCTCAAAGTCCAATACCTCTAGACCGATGCTGCTGAAACGGCGAGACAAAAGCACCTCCCCCGTTTCAGGGTGAACACCCACCGTATTCCCCATGGTTCCGAGCATCCCGTAATTGGCGGCGAGCAAACGGCGCATCACGGCGGGGGTGGGCTCGGATGTAACCGCAAGTGTGCTGTAAAGCATGACTTGCGCGTTTTCCTGAGTCGCCTGGATGTGCACCTCCAGTTCGTCGAACTTGAGGCAACAATGATCGTCGTCATCGAGCATCAACCCGTCCAATCCAAGTGCTCTGCCGAAATCGAACAGCACCTGACTGATGAGAGTTTGCGTTGGCATCGTCTTTTACTCCTTCGCTGGAAGAACCTTTTTGCGCAATCTGGCCACTGCACGGTCTGGCCTATCTGAGCGTAAGTAACATCCCGCCTTCAATCGTTCCATGGAACTGGTGCCGCACTGACCGTTACTCACCAAGCACATTCATTCTGGAGACATCATCCATGACCCCACCAGTACAGAACTCCGGCACCTGCCCCAATCTGGAAGCATTTCTGAGCGCATCCTCCAGAACCGGACTGGATGACAACATCCGAGTGAACTCGAAGGGGACCGAAGTCAAGGCAGAGAGTTTCTTCAAAAAGACCTTCAGTTGGATGAGCAATACTCATCATGAAACACGGTTGGCGTTCAAGCAGGCTTTGACCGATCAGTATGGAGTCGCTGCATTGACAGACGAGATACTCGCGTTCAACCCTGACTTCGAGGGGTCGAGCCCGCTGACCTCTCGAGAGATTCAAGTCATGAACGTGCTGATGGCCGAAGCCGCCCGTGCTTTTGTGAATCCGCAAACCGGCGGCTCCACAAGGACACCATCCTATGAGCCATCAGTTGCTCGTCTGACGCCTCCGGATTCGTCGCTCACACGTGCCCGCACGTATGACTCATCTCGCGCTCGCTTGACGCCGGCAGATCCTTCCCTGGCGCCGCCGCGGGGACGCAACGTCACGCCACCCAATGCTGAATCAAGAGAGGAGTATCGAGCCTCACTCCGTTCGTCGCCACGCCCTCCTGCCACTCGCCCACACCACCTGGCATCCCGAAGAGAGTCGCCTCAAGCAACCGAAATATCAGGCGCTTCCCAAGAGCTCGCCAGAAAAAGTGCCATCGACATACTTGAACAAATCCATAACAGCGTCGACAGCTCCGCGACGTTTAACCAGCAGAAAGCCGAGTTACGCAAAAATCTGGAAGCAGCCGTCGGCAAATTTGGTTGCAATGACATGATGGGAATTCTGGAAACGGTGGCCAATGGATCCACTTTCAATACAGTCGTCCACGAAAAAACTCGCGTCTTGCATTTTGCCGAAGGGAACTTCGCGTATGCGTCAGCCAACCTCGAGTCGACTCATGCCGACGCAATGCTAAAAGCTGCGCAAAATACCGAAACAGAAGCGGCGAAAGCAGTCACTGACGCAACGAAGGACACTGACGCAACGAAGGACACTGACGCAACGAAGGACACTGACGCAACGAAGGAGGCCGACGCAGCGAAACTGGCCGAGTTGAAGAAAGCTCACTCCGAGGCCGCCAAAGCAGCCGCCGATGCGGCAATAGTCGCTGCTGACGCACAGAAAGTGGTCAAAGATTTGCGAGCCAGAATTGAGGGCGGATCCAAGGGAAATGGTTGGTAAACCCTATTTCACTCAAGATGGGACGCCAACTGTGCATGGGCGCCTTGGCGGGGCCATTGGATCCGATGAAATGACCCGACCCGCGAAGGCTCCAAAACAAGAAAGGCAGCCGAAGCTGCTTTTCTCTTAAGGCAAGGCACAAGCCTTACTTGCGCGTAGGTGGCACGTCGGTGCAGGAACCATGCGCGACTTCCGCAGCCATGCCGATGGATTCGCCCAGCGTGGGGTGTGGATGAATGGTCTTGCCGATATCGACGGTGTCAGCGCCCATTTCAATCGCCAGAGCAATCTCACCAATCATGTCGCCAGCGTGTGTGCCGACGATGCCACCGCCCAGAATGCGACCGTGGCCGTGCGCCTCGGGTGAATCGTCAAACAGCAGCTTGGTAAAGCCTTCGTCACGGCCATTGGCAATCGCGCGGCCTGAGGCGGCCCAAGGGAACATGCCCTTCTTGACCTTGATGCCCTGGGCCTTCGCCTGGTCTTCGGTGAGGCCGACCCATGCCACTTCGGGATCTGTGTAGGCCACGCTTGGAATCACGCGGGCGTTGAAGGCGCTGGATGCCAGTTCCTTGTTGCCTTGCAATTCACCAGCGATGACTTCGGCGGCCACATGCGCTTCGTGCACGGCCTTGTGCGCGAGCATCGGCTGACCCACGATGTCGCCAATCGCGAAGATGTTGGGCACGTTGGTGCGCATCTGGATATCGACGTTGATGAAGCCGCGATCCGTCACCGAAACGCCTGCTTTTTCTGCGCCGATCTTCTTGCCATTCGGCGTGCGGCCCACGGCTTGAAGCACCAGATCGTAGGTCTGCGGCGCGGGGACGGTAGCGCCCTCCTTCGCTGGCTCGAACGACACCTTGATGCCTTCGGGCGTTGCTTCGGCAGCCACGGTCTTGGTGTTGACCATGATGTTGTCAAAGCGCGGTGCGTTCATCTTCTGCCAGACCTTCACCAGATCGCGATCAGCGCCCTGCATCAGGCCGTCCATCAGTTCAACCACATCCAGGCGCGCGCCGAGCGTGGAATACACCGTGCCCATTTCGAGGCCGATGATGCCGCCACCCAGAATCAGCATGCGCTTGGGCACGCTCTTCAGATCGAGCGCGCCGGTCGAATCGACCACGCGTTCATCCTTGGGCATGAACGGCAGATGCACGGCTTGCGAGCCCGCGGCGATGATGGCGTTCTTGAACTGAATGACCTTCTTGGTGCCGGTCTTGTCCTGCGCATCGCCCGTGGTTTCTTCCACTTCGATGTGGTTGGCGCTGACGAAGTTGCCGTAGCCACGCACGATGGTGACCTTGCGCATCTTCGCCATTTGGCCGAGACCGCCGGTGAGCTTACCGATCACCTTTTCCTTGTGGCCACGCAGTTGGTCGATGTTGACCTCGGGCGCTGCGAACTTGATGCCCGCGACTTCAAGGTGCTTGACCTCATCCATCACCGCAGCCACGTGCAGCAGCGCCTTGGATGGGATGCAACCCACGTTCAGGCACACGCCGCCGAGCGTCTTGTAGCGTTCGACCACGATGACCTTCAGGCCCAGATCGGCTGCGCGGAACGCTGCGGAATAACCACCAGGGCCGCCGCCAAGAACGACCACGTCGCAGTCCATGTCGACCGTGCCGCCGAAGTTGCTGGCGACAGGTGCTGGAGTGGCTGCAGCGGGTGCGGCAGTTGGTGCCGCCACAGGCGCAGGCGCAGCCACGTTGTCACCCTTGGGAGCTGCCAGCGATGTGGAATCTGCGCCCACTTCCATGCTCACGATCACCGAGCCTTCGGACACACGGTCGCCGATCTTGACCTTGAGTTCCTTGACCACACCTGCGTGACTCGACGGGATTTCCATCGAAGCCTTGTCAGACTCAACGGTGAGCAAAGACTGATCCACTTCGACCTTGTCGCCTGGCGCGACAAGCAACTCGATAACGCCAACGTCTGCGAAATCGCCAATGTCGGGAACTTTGATATCAACGGTTGGCATATGTGTTTCTCCTGTATTGCGTTTCTTGTTTAGATGAATGAGTAACGTTGGGTGCGATACACGACCACATCAACACGTCAGACATGTTTGGGAAATCAAATTTGACTGGAACTGCGTTAGACGTTGCATGTTTCAACTCCAATCAAACGTATGCAGAACGGTGCGTGAATCGGGCTCATAGAAAACCAGTATCTCGCAAGGATGCCGAGTGCCAAAATTGTCTGCATGCACTGTGGCGATATGCGAGAACTGCTTGTTCTCGCCCGGCAGCTGAACGATGACTTCGCCTCGGTTGCCGGTATCGATCAGGGGGTCATCGCCGGAGCTGGACCAATTGCCGTATTCTGCGAAACCACCAGCGTATTCCAGCACATGTCTGACGCCTGATTCAGGGTACTCATTTTTTGCACGAGGCTGGAAGAAAGGTTCATGCGGCCTGAGAAAGTCGTCGCCGTACAAATTCATATCCCAGCCATGCTCAAGATACTTTTTTCGTGCGGCAGCATGTGACGCATGACTTAACTCGTAATGCAACAGAAGGCAGTCGCGCATGGAATATTTGGATTCGCGGGCAGCATTGGAAAAGACATCGAATCCAGGGTCAGTCACGCCAACTTCGCGCAAATCATCTGCCAGATGTTCTACCGCACTCCAGTCCCAGTTCTTTTCAGCGAACGAGTCAGTTGCAGGCTGCTCGAGCAAGAAGTAACGCCAGTCGCCAAGCAAGTGATAACGGTTGCGTTCATCAAGACGAAAAGCAAGCCAGTTGGGCTTGAGCAAATCGTTGGTGAAATCCCCCGCAAAGTCTCCAACGCAACCGTCATATGGTTCGCACGGATCGAGCACATGAATCCTGCCCGACCACGCATCGTCAAACATGTCCAGATCAAGCGAAAGCAACGGCATGAAGTGCTTGCCGTGCGATGCCACATCTTCGGCGGGCAGCACCTGAGTGATGTCCGGGAAAACGGTCATGCCAGGCAATGCGTCACGCAAGCCCATGATTGGACGTGTTTTCAGATCGCGTAGCTTCTGCTGCACCGCCTGCTCCTTGTCGACAATCCAGCGCCGGATTCCGCATAGTCGCCGCGCCCAGCTGGGCACGGTCTGTATGCGAAATCCTGCTCCGGCCGTTTACAGCAGAATGCGGCGGTAGTCCGCCAGCACCTGACCCAGATAGGCGTTGAAACGCGCAGCCGCAGCGCCGTCGATCACGCGATGGTCGTACGACAGCGACATCGGCAGAATCAGGCGCGGAACAAACTGCTTGCCATCCCAGACGGGCTTCATCTGGCCCTTGGAGAGGCCCAGAATCGCCACTTCAGGCGCGTTGATGATCGGCGTGAAATGCGTGCCGCCAATGCCGCCCAGCGAGCTGATCGACATGCAACCGCCCTGCATATCAGCAGCGCCGAGCTTGCCGTCGCGCGCCTTCTTCGCCAATTCGCCCATTTCCTGGCTGATCTGCATGATGCCCTTCTTGTCGGCATCCTTGAGCACCGGAACCACCAGGCCATTGGGCGTGTCTGCCGCAAAGCCGATGTTGTAGTACTGCTTGTAGACGAGCGTGTCGCCGTCGAGGCTGGTGTTGAACTCGGGGAACTTCTTCAGCGCAGCGACCACCGCCTTGATCACGAAGGCCAGCATGGTGACCTTGATGCCGCTCTTTTCGTTTTCCTTGTTTGTGGAAACACGGAAGGCTTCCAGATCGGTGATGTCGGCATCGTCGTTGTTGGTGACGTGCGGAATCATGACCCAGTTGCGCGACAGATTGGCACCCGAGATCTTCTTGATGCGCGAGAGATCCTTGCGCTCAACCGTGCCGAACTTGGCGAAGTCGACCTTCGGCCATGGCAGCAGATCGAGACCAACGCCGGAGCCGCCCTTGGGCGCAGCAGCGGCTTGCGCCTTGGTCTGCAGAGCGCCGGTCATCACCTGCTTGGTGAAGGCTTGCACGTCTTCCGCCACGATGCGGCCCTTGTTGCCGGAGCCCTTCACTTCTTCCAGCGGCACGCCGAGTTCGCGGGCGAACTTGCGCACGGAAGGAGATGCGTATGGCAGGCTGCCAGTGGGCGCGACGGTCGGGTTGTGCGCGGGCACGACAGCGGCTGCGGCTGGCGCGGCCACCGCAGCGGGAGTGGATGCGACAGGTGCTGCTGCAGGAGCGGCAACGGGTGCAGGGGCCGCAGTGGCTGAAGCGGGTGCCGCCGGTGCGGCACCACCCTGCCCGCTCATCTGGCCGACCACGTCGCCCACGTTCACCTTGTCGCCCACCTTGAGGGTCAATGCGGTGATCGTGCCGGCGGCGGGCGATGGGATTTCCATCGACGCCTTGTCGGATTCGACGGTGAACAGCGATTGCTCGGCGGTGACCGTGTCGCCCACCTTCACGAGCAGTTCAATGACGGCAACGTCCTTGAAATCGCCGATGTCGGGGATCTTGATGTCCATGTTGGTTGCAGCTGCCGGAGCCGCTGCGGTCGCGGCAGGCGCTGGTGCAGCCGCCTGTGCGGGTGCCGGAGCGGTTGCGGGCGCTGCGGCTGGTGCGGGCGCAGGTGCAGCCGCTTCGCCGGCGGTTTCCAGCATCAGGACGACGGAGCCTTCCTTGACCTTGTCGCCCACGTTGACCTTGAGTTCCTTGACCACGCCGGCGTGGCTCGAGGGAATCTCCATCGAGGCCTTGTCGGACTCGACGGTGATCAGCGATTGCTCGACCGTGACGGTATCGCCGGGCTTCACGAGAAGCTCGATCACTCCGACTTCCGCGAAATCGCCAATGTCCGGGACTTTAATTTCTGTCAGTGCCATCTTGGTGTCTCCCTTGGGCTATCAGGCGTGCAGCGGGTTGATCTTTTCAGTCTTGATGCCGTACTTGGCGATCGCGTCGGCGAGCTTCTGCGCAGGCAGCTTGCCCTCTTCCACGAGGCCCGTCAGCGCGGCCAGCACGATGTAGTGGCGGTTCACCTCGAAGTGTTCGCGCAGCTTGGCGCGGAAGTCCGAACGGCCGAAACCGTCCGTGCCCAGCACCTTGAACGAGCGGCCCTTGGGGATGTAGGGGCGGATCTGTTCGGAGTAGGCCTTCATGTAGTCGGTCGACGACACGATGGGTCCAGTGCTGTTGGACAGCTCTTGCGTGACGAACGGCACCTTCGGTGTTTCCAGCGGATGCAGCATGTTCCAGCGCTCGGCGTCCTGGCCGTCGCGGGTCAGTTCGTTGTAGCTTGGGCAGCTCCAGATGTCCGCGGCGACGCCCCAGTCCTGGGCCAGCAGTTCCTGTGCGAAGAACGATTCGCGCAGGATGGTGCCCGAACCGAGCAGCTGCACGCGCAGGTCGCCAGCGCCGCCGGACTTGCACATGTACATGCCCTTGAGGATCTTCTCTTCGGTGCCGGGCGTGAGGCCGGGCATCGCGTAGTTTTCGTTCAGCAGCGACAGGTAATAGAACACGTTTTCCTGGTTCTGCACCATGCGGCGCAGACCTTCGTGCATGATCACCGCGACTTCGTGGG
This sequence comes from Diaphorobacter caeni, assembly GCF_015354245.1. Taxonomy (GTDB): domain Bacteria; phylum Pseudomonadota; class Gammaproteobacteria; order Burkholderiales; family Burkholderiaceae_C; genus Diaphorobacter_A; species Diaphorobacter_A caeni. The sequence goes on along the minus strand of NZ_JADKYZ010000012.1, from coordinate 144,902 downwards.
CGAAGGTCGGGTCGTAGCTGATGCAGTTCGGAATGGTGTTCGCCAGGATGTGGCTGTGTCCGTCTTCGTGCTGCAGTCCCTCGCCGTTCAGCGTGGTGCGACCGGACGTGCCGCCCAGCAGGAAGCCGCGCGCTTGCAGGTCACCCGCAGCCCATGCCAGATCGCCGATGCGCTGGAATCCGAACATCGAGTAGTAGATGTAGAACGGAATCATGATGCGGTTCGAGTGGCTGTAGCTGGTTGCCGCTGCAATCCAGCTGGCCATGCCGCCCGCTTCGTTGATGCCTTCCTGCAGGATCTGACCCTTGGTGTCTTCCTTGTAGTACATGACCTGGTCCTTGTCGACCGGGGTGTACTGTTGACCATGCGGGTTGTAGATGCCGATCTGGCGGAACAGGCCTTCCATGCCGAAAGTGCGGGCTTCGTCCACCAGCACCGGCACCACGCGCGGACCGATTTCCTTGTCGCGCAGCAGCTGCGTGAGGAAGCGCACGTAGGCCTGTGTGGTCGAGATCTCGCGACCTTCGGGAGTGGCTTCGAGCACGGCCTTGAAGGTGTCGAGCGGCGGCACGGTGAACTGCTCGTCGGCCTTGTCACGGCGGTGCGGCAGGTAGCCACCCAGCGCCTTGCGACGCTCGTGCAGGTACCTCATCTCCGGGGTGTCGTCGGCCGGCTTGTAGAACGGGATGTCGGCGATCTGGCTGTCCGGAATTGGAATGTTGAAGCGGTCGCGGAAGGCCTTGATGTCTTCGTCGCCGAGCTTCTTGGTCTGGTGGACGGTGTTCTTGCCTTCACCGATCTTGCCCATGCCGAAGCCCTTGACGGTCTTCACCAGCAGCACGGTGGGCTGACCCTTGTGGGTATTGGCTGCGGCGAACGCGGCGTAGACCTTCTGCGAATCATGGCCGCCACGGCGCAGATCCCAGATCTCGTCGTCGCTCATGTGTTCGACCATCTTCAGCGTGCGTGGGTCGCGGCCGAAGAAATGCTTGCGCACGTAGGCACCGTCATTGGCCTTGAAGGCCTGGTAGTCGCCGTCGTTGCACTCCATCATGATCTTGCGCAGCGCACCGTCCTTGTCGCGGGCGAGCAGGTCGTCCCAGCCCTTGCCCCAGATGAGCTTGATCACGTTCCAGCCGGAGCCGCGGAACTCGCCTTCGAGTTCCTGAATGATCTTGCCGTTGCCGCGCACCGGGCCGTCCAGACGCTGCAGGTTGCAGTTGATGACGAACACGAGATTGTCGAGGTTCTCGCGGGCGGCCAGACCGATGGCGCCCAGCGATTCCACTTCGTCCATTTCACCGTCGCCGCAGAACACCCAGACCTTGCGGTTCTCGGTGTTGGCGATGCCGCGTGCGTGCAGGTACTTGAGGAAACGCGCCTGATAGATCGCCATCAGCGGGCCAAGGCCCATCGACACCGTGGGGAACTGCCAGAAGTTGGGCATGAGCTTGGGGTGCGGATAGCTCGACAGGCCCTTGCCGTCCACTTCCTGGCGGAAGTTCAGCAGTTGTTCTTCGGAGATGCGGCCTTCCAGATAGGCGCGGGCGTAGATGCCGGGAGACACGTGGCCTTGAATGAACAGGCAGTCGCCGCCATGGTTTTCGTTTTCCGCGTGCCAGAAGTGGTTGAAGCCCGCGCCAAACATGTTGGCCAGCGAGGCGAACGAACCGATGTGACCGCCCAGATCACCGCCTTCGGGCGGGTGAATGCGGTTGGCCTTGACCACCATGGCCATCGCGTTCCAGCGCATGTAGGCGCGCAGGCGGCCTTCGATGATCAGGTTGCCGGGGCACTTGGCTTCCTGATCGGTTTCGATGGTGTTGACGTAGCCGGTGTTGGCCGAGAACGGCATGTCGATGCTGCTCTCGCGTGCGTGCTCCAGCAGTTGCTCGATCAGCTCGTGCGCATATTCTGCGCCCTCACGATCGATGACGGCACTCAGCGCATCCATCCACTCGCGTGTTTCCTGAGGGTCGATTGCTTTGCCAGTTTGGCCAGGGGTTGCTTCTGCCATGCCGAGTCTCCTTGGTGGAAATAGCTTATTAAAACCATAAATTTGCACGGAGTTTCGCACAGTTTTGACGAAATTTCGAATGGTGCCATGACTTTTTATATTATGGAATTTTGCTGCAATCGCACATTTTTTCTCGGTATGAAATCTCCCTCGAAGCTCCTATAAACTCTCGCTCATGACAGCCTCAGACAATGCGGGAAAACCACCAGCAGAAACTTTGAAAACCCCAGTGCGATGGTGGCGTACTTGGTGGCGCAGTCTTTCGCCCACGCGGCAGGACCGTTTTGCCGCCCTCGCCCCGCTGGCTGCGGTGATGATGTTTCTCGCAGCCATCGTGGCTTCTTTCTGGTATTTGCGCAGTGAGGAAATCGAGCGCGAAAAGGAGGCACTCAAGCGCGATGTGGAATACGCGCAACAGCGCGTGCGCCTGCGGTTGCTGGAACGCCAGGAACAGGTCATGCGCATCGCGCGCGACCTCTCCAATCAGGATCTGGACCGCGCCGAATTCGATCGCCGCGCCGAGGCGCTCATCAGCCAATACCCCGAATTGCAGGCAGTCACCTGGATTGACGAGCGCCTGCGCATCCGCGCGAGCCATGCCGCGCCGACGCTCTCCAGCAGCCAGTTGCGCGTGGTGGGCGAGACCATCAAGCGCGGCGATACGGCCGACACGTTTTCACTCGCGCGCGACATGCAGCAGCCGGTGTATTCACAGCCCATCGGCTCGCGCAACGACGTGCCGCCACTGCTTCAGCTGCAGGTTCCCCTCGCATCGCAAGGCAAGTTCGCGGGCGTGGTGCTCAGCGAGTATTCCATCGACAACCTGCTGCGCTACGGCACGCCGACCGAGGTGCTTGCGCGCTACGCGGTCACGCTGCTCGACAGCAACGGGCAGATCCTCGCGGGCACGCCGCTCGAGCCGCGCCGCACGGCATTGATCACGCGCGACGTGCGCGCCAATGAATACGAAGTGCCGGTTTCTCCCGTGGGCAATGGATTGCTGCTGCGCGCGCAGGCCTATCGCACCTCGCTGGGCGTGATCGGCAGCGGGCTGTTCTGGCTGGTGGGCGCGCTCTCGGTGATGACGGCCTGGCTGCTGATCGCCACCTGGCGGCACACGCGCCGCAGACTGCAGGCGCAGCAGGCGCTGGTGGCCGAGACCAACTTTCGCCGTGCGATGGAGAACTCCATGCTCACCGGCATGCGCGCCGTGGACATGCAGGGCCGTATCACCTATGTGAATGCCGCGTTCTGCCAGATGACCGGCTGGAGCGAGCAGGACCTCGTCGGCCAGACCCCGCCCTATTCCTACTGGCCCGACACCGACCACGAGACCTTCCAGTCCAAGACCAACGACGAGCTGTCCGGCAAGGGCGTTCCCGGCGGGTTCCAGGCGCGGGTCAAGCGCAAGAGCGGATCGCTGTTCGATGCGCGCCTCTATGTGTCGCCGCTGGTGGACGCCAAAGGCAAACAGACCGGCTGGATGACGTCGATGACCGACATCACCGAGCCCAACCGCGTGCGCGAACAGCTCACCGCATCGCACGAGCGCTTCACCGTCGTGCTCGAATCGCTCGACGCCTCCGTGTCGGTCGCGCCGCTGGGCAGCGCCGAACTGCTGTTCGCCAACCGCCTGTATCGCCAATGGTTCGGCTCACAGACCGACGGGCATCTGGAACTGGTCGCCCAAGCGGGCGTGCTGCCCTCCAAGGAGCCCGCCAGCGTGGACGACGAAGACGGCCTCATGGGCCTGCCCACCGATTCGCTCACCAGCGCCCGCTCGGAGAACGCCGAGATCTACCGGCCCGAGCTCGGCAAGTGGCTGGAAGTGCGCTCGCGCTATTTGAACTGGGTGGACGGACGCCTCGCGCAGATGGTGATCGCCACCGACATCACGCCGCGCCGCCTCGCCGAAGAACAGGCTGCCCGCCAAGCGGAGCGCGCGCAATCGGTGAGCCGCCTCATCACCATGGGCGAGATGGCCTCCAGCGTCGCGCACGAGCTCAACCAGCCGCTGGCCGCCATCAGCAATTACTGCAGCGGCATGGTCACGCGCATCGAGAACAAGCAGATCAGCGAGGAGATGCTGATTTCCGTGCTGCAGAAAACCGCGCACCAGGCGCAGCGTGCGGGGCAGATCATCCAGCGCATTCGACAGTTCGTGAAGAAAAGCGAGCCCAATCAGACGCTGGCGGACGTGCACGGCATGGTCAACGAGGCGGTGGAGCTGGCCGACATCGAACTGCGCCGCAACAACGTGCGGCTCACGCACTATGTCGCCGCACGCCTGCCCAAGGTGATGGCCGACACGATTCTGATCGAGCAGGTGCTGATCAATCTGATGAAGAACGGCGCGGAGTCGATCAACCAGGCCGACCGTCCCACCGCACGCCGCAGCGTCGAGCTGCGGGTTGTGCCGCGCCAGCTGGAAGGGCAAAATGTCGTCGAATTCTCCGTGCAGGACACTGGCAAGGGTCTGGCGCCCGAAGTGCTCGCCCATTTGTTCGAGGCTTTTTTCTCGACCAAGCAGGAAGGCATGGGCATCGGCCTGAACCTGTGCCGCAGCATCGTCGAGTCCCATCACGGACGAATGCACGCCGAGAACATCTACAATGGAACGGAAGTAACCGGGTGCCGGTTCTCTTTCTGGTTGCCGCTGACGACATCAGAGGCGGCCACTACTGAATCTGTAGCAACGCCAACGCCAAGGACTATCGAATGAGTTTGATCCCGAAAAAAGGCACCATCTACGTCGTTGATGACGACGAAGCGGTACGTGATTCCCTGCAATGGTTATTGGAAGGCAAAGACTACCGCGTGCGTTGCTTTGATTCGGCTGAATCATTTCTGGCGCGATACGACCCCCGTGAGGTCGCCTGTCTGATCGTCGACATCCGCATGGGCGGCATGACCGGCCTCGAGCTGCAGGACCGTCTGCTGGAGCGCAACTCCCCGCTGCCCATCGTCTTCATCACCGGTCACGGCGACGTTCCGATGGCGGTGAACACCATGAAGAAGGGTGCGCTGGATTTCATCCAGAAACCGTTCAACGAAGACGAACTGGTGCCCTTGGTCGAACGCATGCTCGACCATGCGCGCGAAGCCTTCTCCGGCCACCAACAGGCCGCCAGCCGCGATGCCCTCCTCTCCAAGCTCACCGGCCGCGAATCGCAGGTGCTCGAGCGCATCGTCGCCGGTCGTCTGAACAAGCAGATCGCCGACGACCTCGGCATCAGCATCAAGACCGTGGAAGCGCACCGCGCCAACATCATGGAAAAGCTCAACGCCAACACGGTGGCCGACCTGCTCAAGATTGCACTCGGCCCCACGGCAAAGGCCTAAGAGCGTGTTGACGATCTCCACAATGCGATCTCCACACTGTCTTGCAGGCGCGGCCTCGCGCTGAGATCGTAAACACGCCCTGAAAGCCCCGTCATTTCCCAAAAGCTGCCCGCGAACCGAAAATCGCGGCAGCTTTTTGCATTTCTACCGTCCGCTTTTCGTTTTCGTTTTTTCGTTTCTTTGAAGTTCCCCGCACCATGACAGCCCAAATCATCGATGGCAAGGCCCTCTCCGCCCAACTCCGCACCGAAGTCGCCGCACGCGCCGCAACGCTCAAGGCGAAATCCGGCATCACGCCCGGTCTGGCCGTGATCCTCGTCGGTGACAACCAGGCGTCCCAGGTCTATGTGCGCAACAAGGTCAAGGCCTGCGAAGAAGCCGGTTTCCACTCCGTGCTCGAGAAGTACGACGCCACGATGACCGAGGCAGAGCTGCTGGCCCGCGTCGAGGCGCTCAACAACGACCCGAGCATCCACGGCATCCTCGTGCAGTTGCCGCTGCCCAAGCACATCGACGACCACAAGGTCATCGAAACCATCTCGCCCGCCAAGGACGTGGACGGCTTCCACGTGGCCAGCGCCGGCGCGTTGATGGTCGGTGAAGTCGGCTTCAAGGCCTGCACGCCCTACGGCTGCATGAAGATGCTCGAGTCCATCGGCATGAAGGATCTGCGTGGCAAGCATGCGGTGGTGATCGGCCGCTCCAACATCGTCGGCAAGCCCATGGCGATGATGCTGCTGGCCGCCAATGCCACGGTGACCGTCACGCACAGCGGCACGGCCGATCTGGGCGCGATGACGCGCCAGGCCGACGTGGTCGTGGCCGCCGTGGGCAAGCGCAACGTGCTGACGGCCGACATGGTCAAGCCCGGCGCCGTGGTGATCGACGTGGGCATGAACCGCGACGACGCGGGCAAGCTCTGCGGCGACGTGGACTACGACGGCGTCAAGGAGGTGGCGGGCTTCATTACCCCCGTGCCCGGTGGTGTCGGTCCCATGACCATTACGATGCTGCTGGTCAACACCATGGAATCGGCCGAGCGCACAGCGGGCTGATCCGGGTTGGGAAAACGCCGCCGGTCAGCTCCGGTGGCGCTTGAATTCTGGCGTTTTGGCGATACCTATTCCAACATGAGCAGCAATCCACTTCTTGAGAACTACAACCTCCCTCCGTTCGACCGCATCCAGCCGTCCGACGTGGGCCCCGCCATCGACGCCCTGATCGCCCGCGCCAACGACGCGCTCGAGAAGGTCACCCAGCCGGATTTTCCCGCAGCCTGGAACGACATTTCGGCGGTGCTGGACGTGGCCACCGAGAAGCTCGGAACCGCTTGGGGCGCGATCAACCACCTCAACAGCGTGGCCGATACGCCCGAGCTGCGCGCAGCCTACAACGAGGCTCTGCCCAAGGTCACCGAGTTCTGGACGCGCCTCGGTGCCGACGAGCGCCTGTACGCCAAGTACAAGGCCATCACGCCGGGCTCGCTGAACAAGGAACAGCGCGCGGCATGGGACCACGCGATGCGCGGCTTCGTGCTCTCCGGCGCCGAACTGCAAGGGGCGGCCAAGGAGCGATTCGCCAAGATTCAGGAACGCATGGCCGAGCTGAGCCAGAAGTTCAGCGAAAACGCGCTGGATGCAACGGACGCGTTTGCCTACTACGCCGAGATCGATGAACTGGACGGTGTGCCCGAGGACATCCAGCAGGCCGCCCGCGCCGCTGCCGAGGCCGATGGCAAGGCCGGCTACAAACTCACGCTCAAGCTGCCCTGCTACCTGCCGGTGATGCAGTTCGCCAAGAGCAGCGCGCTGCGCGAGAAGCTCTACCACGCCTATGTGACCCGCGCCTCGGACCAGGCCGAGGGCGATGCCCTGAAATTCGACAACTCGGCCAACATGCAGGAGATTCTGGCGCTGCGCAAGGAAGAGTCCCAGCTGCTCGGCTACGCGAACTTCGGAGAGGTTTCGGTCGTCACCAAGATGGCGAAGTCGCCCAAGGAAGTCATCGATTTCCTGCGCGATCTGGGACAGCGCGCCAAGCCCTACGGCGAGAAGGACGTGGCCGATCTGCGCGCCTTCGCGAAGAACGATCTGGGGCTCGCCGATCCGCAGCCGTGGGACTGGCCGTTCATTTCCGAAAAGCTCAAGGAAGCCCGCTACTCGTTCAGCGAGCAGGAACTCAAGCAGTATTTCCCGGCGCCCAAGGTGCTGGCCGGTCTGTTCAAGATCGTGGAGACGCTGTTCGAAGTCTCGATCCGCAAGGACAGCGCGCCCGTGTGGAATCCGGCCGTCGAGTTCTACCGCATCGAGCGCCAGACGCCGCAGGGCGCGGTGCTGGTCGGTCAGTTCTACCTCGACCAACCTGCCCGCAAGGGCAAGCGCGGCGGCGCGTGGATGGACGACGTGCGCACCCGCTGGATGCGTCCCGACACCCACCAGTTGCAGACGCCGGTCGCGCATCTGGTGTGCAATTTCGCGGCGGGCGTCGAGGGCAAGCCCGCACTGCTCACGCATGACGACGTGATCACCCTGTTCCACGAAACCGGCCACGGCCTGCACCACATGCTCACGCAGGTGAACGAGCGCGACGTCTCGGGCATTTCCGGCGTCGAATGGGACGCGGTGGAGCTGCCCAGCCAGTTCATGGAAAACTTCTGCTGGGAATGGGATGTGCTCAAGCACATGACCGCCCATGTCGACACCGGCGAGGCCCTGCCCCGCGCGCTCTACGACAAGATGATCGCGGCGAAGAATTTTCAGTCCGGCATGCAGACGCTGCGCCAGATCGAATTCGCCCTGTTCGACATGCTGCTGCACACCGAACATGACCCTGCACAGCCCGTCATGCCCGTGCTGCAGAAGGTGCGCGCCGACGTTGCCGTGCTGCCGTCACCGGTCTACAACCGCATGGCCCACACGTTCAGCCACATCTTCGCGGGTGGCTATGCGGCGGGCTACTACAGCTACAAGTGGGCCGAGGTGCTCTCCGCCGACGCCTATGCCGCATTCGAGGAAACGGTGCTGCCCGACGGCTCGCCCAATCCCGAGACCGGCCGCAAGTACCGTGAATCGATTCTCGAAGCCGGCGGCGCCCGCCCGGCCATGGAGTCGTTCAAGGCCTTCCGAGGCCGCGAGCCGCAGCTCGACGCGCTGCTGCGCCACCAGGGCATGGCGAACTGAGAGCGTGTGGACGATCTCCACACCCGCTGCAACGCTCCGCTCAATTGAATAGCGGCTTTTTTCGTGTCAAGATCGCGACTCTCCGTTCGCAAGAGCGGAGAGTTCGAATCAGGATGATCCAGGAGGGAACCCCAAAATGAGCCGTGTCGGAAAGTTGTCCGTGTTTGCCGCAGCCGCCCTGCTGGGCGCTTCGGCCTTGGTGCCGGTGGACAGTGCAACAGCGCAGCAGATCTACCGCAGCGTCGGCCCCGACGGCAAGGTGACCTTCTCCGATCAGCCGCCCGCCAACAACGCCAACGCGAACACGAGCGTCAAGAGCAAGGGTGGCTCGTCCACGGAGTTCTCCGAGAGCGATTCCGGCAACGGCGCCCTGCCCTACACGCTGCAGCAGGTCGTCAACCGCTACCCCGTCACGCTCTACACCGGGGACGACTGCACGCCCTGCGTCAACGCCCGCAATCTGCTGATCACGCGCGGCATCCCGTTCACCGAGCGCACGGTGAGCAGCAACGAAAGCCTGGAAGCGCTCAAGGCGCTGAGCGGCAACAACAACATCCCGTTCGCCACCGTCGGCGCACAGCACCTCAATGGCTTCGCCGATACGCTGTGGACCCAGTATCTGGACGCAGCAGGCTACCCCAAGAAGTCGCAGCTCCCGGGCTCCTACCGCAGACCGCTGCCCACGCCGCTGGTCACCGCCAAGGAGCCTGCACAGGCCCCCGCACCTGCGCAAGCCGCCAGACCCGCCGCGCGCCCCGCTCCTGAACCCGAGACGACCGCGCCCTCCGGCCCTACGCCATCCAACCCGACAGGGCTGGTGTTCTGACGGACGATCCAACCATTGCGCCGCGCTGACAGATTCAGTGCGGCGCAATGCGGTTCCGAGCCCTGCGGCGTCCTTTCAGCCCACACCGCGCGTCAGAAATTCGGCGCTTCCACCCCGCCGTCCACAGACAGAATCTTCCCGGTAATCCAGCTCGCCGCCGGCGACGCCAGAAACAGCGCGGCCGCCGCGATGTCCTCGGGCTGGCCCATGCGTGCCAACGGCGTGCTCTTGACCATCCTGTCCTTGCGCTCGGGCGTGAGGAACGGCGCGAGGGCCTCGGTCATGATGGTGCCGGGCTCGATGGCGTTGATGCGCACGCTCGGACCGTAGTCCTGCGCGAGATTGCGGGTGAGCTGATTGAGCGCGGCCTTGGCGGCGCCGTACGCGCTGAAGTGCTTCTGCGCATATTTCGCCGCGACCGAGGAGATGTTGACCACAGCGCCGCCGCCCCGCTCCGCCATGACCGGCGCAGCCTTCTGGATCAGGCTGTAGGCCGGCACCACGTTGAACGCGAGCATGTCGCCGAGGCTTTTGCCGGGCACCTTGCGCGGATCGTTGGGACCGCCGCCACCCACGTTGTTGATGAGAATGGTGAGCTTGCCGAGCTCGGCGACCGAGCGCGCGATCAGCTGGTCAAGATCCGCGTCCTTGTTCACGTCACCGGGCACGGCGATCGCGCGTCGGCCCATGGCCTCGATCCGGGCCTTCACTTCGGCCAGATCGGTTTCGGTGCGTGCGAACAGCGCCACGTCTGCTCCGGCCTCGGCAAGCATCAGCGCGCAGGCACGGCCAATGCCCTTGCCTGCTCCGGTGACGACGGCAACCTGTCCGTCGAGCGCGAATTGGCGGAATACGTCCTTCATCTTTTCATCTCCTTCGTAGTCTGGATGAGCGGTATTGAAGAGCCATATTCATGGCGAACGCGCCTGCGCGCATCCGCCAAACGGACCATGAACGCCGGAAGTCACGCCGTGACGGAGCTTTTCAGCATCGGCAGGAAGTGCTCGCCATATGGCGGTAACATGCCCCATTCGCGGCGAGGATCGTGGCCGCCCGCGCTGTAGACCGAACGCGCATGGCTGAACTGCAGAAAGCCCTCGCGGCCGTGGTAGTGGCCCATGCCCGACGCGCCTACGCCGCCGAACGGAGCCTCGTGCAGCGCGGGATGCATCGTCACGTCATTGATCGAGACGCCGCCAGAGAGCGTGTGGTCCAGCACCCAGTCGCGCTCGGCGACGTCGGTGCCGAAGTAGTACAGCGCCAACGGACGGTCGCCCGCATTGATCTGCGCGACGGCGTTCTGGATGCTGTCGAACGTGCGCAGCACCACGGCGGGGCCGAAGATTTCGTGACGCGAGATTTCGGCGTCCAGCGGTGGATTGACCACCAGTGCAAACGGCAGACGGCGATCGGCCTCCCCCGCCGCCTGGCCCACTTCCACCACGCGTGCGCCGCGCGCCTTGGCATCGGCCACATAGCCGCTCACGCGCGCAAGATGGCGTTCGTTGACGATGGGCGTCATGTCGCGATTGCCAGTGACGCTCGGGTACATGCCCGCGTAGACCTCGCTGAACTTGGCGATCAGCGCCTCGAGCTGCGATGCATGCACCCAGATGGTGTCGGGTGCCACGCAGAGCTGGCCCGAATTGAGCGCCTTGCCCACGGCGATGCGCTCGGCGGCATTGGCGATGTCGGCCGATTCGCCGATGAGCACCGGCGACTTGCCGCCCAGCTCCAGCGTGACCGGAACGAGATTCTTCGCTGCGGCCGCCATGATCGACTTGCCCACCGGAATCGAGCCGGTGAACACGAGATGGTCCCATGCCTGCTCGGCGAACGCGGCCGAGACGGCGGCGTCGCCCTGTACCACGGTGAGCACGGCGGGATCAAAGCGCTTGGCGATGGCATCCGCCAGCACGGCTGCCGTGCGCGGCGCGATTTCGGATGGCTTGAGCACGGCGCTGTTGCCCGCCGCAAAGATGCAGGCCAGCGGCGACAGCAGCGTGAAGACCGGCGCATTCCAGGTGCCGATCACGCCGACCACGCCCTTGGGCTGGTACTTCACCCAGGCAGTGGCGCCGAACATGTCGAACGGCTTGACGCTCTCACGCGGCGAGTCGCCGATCCACTCGCGGAAATGGTCGCGCGCATGCTTGAGCGACGCCAGCGACCCCAGTACATCATTTGCCAGCGAAAACTCCACAGGACGCCCGCCGAAGTCCTCGCCCATGGCGGCGCAGAGCTCATCCTGGCACTCTACGAGCAGGTCGATCACCTGCTGCAGCCGCTGCTGGCGCACATCGGCGCTGACGGCGCCGTTCACGATGAAGGCTTTTTTCTGCGCCTGCTGCAGCGCGGCGATGGCGTCAAACTGGTTGAACTGGGTCACTGTCGGGTCTCCTGAGGGGTATGAATTATCTGGTGCGTTCCGTGAGGATATTGGGGTCTAAGGATTTCCCTAGCGTCGTCCAAAGGGACGATGGCGCACGGTTTCGGAGCACGCACGATGCCGCTCATGCCTACACCCCAACATCCCCCCGCCGTTACCTGGCGAACCCACCTCAGCCTTGCGCTGCTGGCCACGGTTTATATCTTTTCCTACATCGACCGTCAGGTCGTATCGATCCTGATTGAACCGATCAAGGCCGAATTCAACGCCACGGACACCCAGATCGGCATGCTCACCGGCCTCGCATTCGGGCTGCTCTACGCGGCGCTCGGCATTCCCGTGGGACGCCTTGCTGACAAGCACAACCGCCGCACCATCGTCGCGATCTGCTGCGGCGTGTGGAGTCTGGCGACCATGGGCTGCGGTATGGCGACGCACTACTGGCAACTGTTCGTTGCCCGCATGAGCGTGGCCGTGGGTGAAGCTGGTGGCATGGCTCCATCCATCTCGATGATCGCCGACATGTACCCGCCCAAGCGCCGCTCGCTCGCGATCAGCTTCTTCATGATGGGCCCGAATCTCGGCGTGCTGCTCGGGCTGTCCATCGGCGGCCTCATCGCGCAGGCCTACGGCTGGCGCGCCGCCTTTCTCGCGTTCGGCATTCCGGGCGTGCTGCTGAGTCTGGTCGTCTATCTGTTCGTGAAGGAGCCGGCGCGCGGCGCGTTCGAGACCGCTGCTGCCCAACCGGACGCCGCAAGGAACACACCGCAGGAATCGCTGCTGCGCCAGTCGCTGCGCCTGCTGTCGATGAAGCCGCTGCGCAACGTGGCCATCGCGTGCGGCATCGCAGCGATCTCGGGATACGGCTACGGCGTCTGGGCTCCCGCCTTCTTCATGCGGGCGCATGGCATGAGCATCGCCCATGCCGGTCTGGCATTCGGCCTCGCGAGCGGTGTGGGCTCGGTGGTGGGGGCAGTGTTCTGCGGATGGCTCAGCGACCGTCTTTGCCAGCGAGACCCCCGCTGGCAGCTGGGCCTTCCCGCACTTGGCGCGTTGATCTCGCTGCCCGCCGGCATCGCGGTGTTTCAGTGGCCGACCGCTGCCTTCTGGACGCTGGGCAGCACGCAGATTCCGCACGCCATGCTGTTCGTGCTGATCTTCGCGTTCTTCGCAAGCTGGTGGCCCACGCTCTCCTACAGTGCCGTGAGCCAGATGGTGAGCCCGAGCGAGCGCGGCGTGGGCGCGGCCCTGCTCAACCTGTTCGTCACCTTGCTCGGCGTCGGTCTGGGGCCCATGGTGACCGGCGCTCTCAGCGACCATTTTGCAGGCACTCAGGGCGCCGACGGCCTGCGCTGGGCGCTGACCTCGGTGGTCTCGCTGATGGTGTTCACCGTGCTGTTCTTCACGTTGGCGCTCGGGCCCTATCGCCGCCGCCTCAGCGAAATGAAACTGGCGATGGCCTGAGCCATCGCCTCGCCATCTGCTCAGCACTCAACAAACAACAAACAAAGAGTCCGCGACATGACCGCCCCCGTTCTATTCATCACCGGCGCAAGCCGAGGCATCGGCGCCGCCACCGCCATCCATTTCGCGCGCCAGGGCTGGCGCGTGGCGATCACCGCACGCACGCTGACCGAAGGCACGCAGCTCGCACACCAGTTGCGCAACCTAGATGGTTCGCTGTTGTCCGGCAGCCTTGAATCCACCGCCGCGCAGATCCGCGAGGCGGGTGGCGAGGTCTTCCCCCACGCGATGGACCTGATGGACCGCGCGTCGCTCGACCGCGCGACCGACGCCGTGCTCGCGCACTGCGGCCGCGTCGATCTGCTGATCAACAACGCCGTCTATCAGGGCCGAGAGGTCAACGCCCTGCTGCCCGATCTCCACCTCGACGCACTTGCGCGCACCATGCAGGGCAATGTTTACGCGCCGCTCCAACTCGCCCAGCGGCTGTTGCCGGGCATGTTGGCGCAGGGGTCCGGCCGCATCATCAACCTGTGCTCGGCAGCAGGCCAGTTCAACCCGCCCGTGCCCGCCGACCAGGGTGGATGGGGGTTTGCGTATGGCGCGTCAAAGGCCGCTATCGCACGCCTTGCGGGCTGCATCAACACCGAATACAAGAAGCGCGGCATCTGCGCGTTCAGCGTGAATCCAGGCGTGGTATCGACCGAGGCGGTAAAGGCCACCTTGGGCGACGACGGCCTGCTTGCCCAGCGCTACGGAGCATCCACGCCCGAACAGATTGCGGCCACCTTGTTCTGGCTGGCAACGTCCGCCGAAGCCCCGCCGCTCGCCAAATCGCCCGCCATGATCGACCTGCAGCCGCTCTACAAGGAGCGCGTGGAAGTCGCCGAAAACGTAGGCGCATAAGCCATTTGCGATAGATCAATCGCGCGCCCGGCATCTCGTCCAAACAGAGTATGCGAAGCCATAGGGCGTCGCTCAATATCACTTACCCACAACCAATACGGAGACAGCCATCCATGGCAACCACCAAAGACTACCGCCTCGGTGAATACACCTATCCACGCGGCTGGTTCATGATTTCCGACGCCGAATCGCTCAACACCCACAAGCCCGTGGCTGTGCGCTTTTTCGGTCAGGACTTCGCGCTGTATCGCGGCCGCGAATCCGGCAAGGTCATCCTGCTGGACGCCTACTGCCCGCACATGAAGACCCATCTGGCCGCGCGCAACACCACCAGCTACGTGGTGCTCGACGGCGGCGGCAGCAACGTGGAAGGCGACGGCATCCGCTGCCCTTATCACGGCTGGCGCTTCGGTGCGGACGGCAAGTGCGACGACATCCCCTATCACGACGGCCCGATCCCTGCGGCTGCCGCAGTCAAGACGTGGAAGGTCGAAGAACGCTACGGCGCGGTCTGGGTCTGGTTCGATCCCGAAGGCGGCGAACCCGACTATCCACTGCCCCACTTCGCGGACTGGGATGACGAGAACGTCGTCAACGGCACGTGGGACTACCTCGGCGAGCTGAACCAGCACCCGCAGGAGGTCGTCGACAACATCGCCGACTACGGCCACCTGAGTCCCATCCATGGCTCCACGGTCGAGCGCTTCGAGAACGAATTCAAGGGCACGAACGCCATCCAGCGCCAGTGCGGCGGCCACCGCACGCTGGTCGGTGAAGGCGGCGCGAGCGACATGCTGCATACCGACACCTGGTACCACGGCCCGGCCATTCTGGTCTCGCGCGTGACAGGCATGTTCAACTCGTTCATGATGATCATGCACACCCCCATCGAGGACGGCAAGATCAAAGTCTGGCACAACCTGCTCGTGCGCACCGCCCACGGCGGCAAGCCCGGACCAGCCGATCTGGTCGCGGCACGCCAGTTCCAGGAAGCCAGCCTGCTCGCGTTCGCGCAGGACTTCGAGGTGTGGAACCAGAAGGCGCCTTGCCTGAACCCGCTCTTCATCCCGAGCGATGGTCCGTTTCTCAAGGCGCGCATCTGGTACAAGCAGTTCTACAATCCGCGCGCCAAGGCGCAGGAGTATCTGGAGCAGTGCGAAGGCAAGTACATCCCCAAGGGCATGGTTGCCTACACCCAGGAGCCTGAAGCCGCTCCTGCCTGATTTTTTCTTTTGGATATCCAAGGTTTGAAGCCCGTGGGACTTTTGTTCTGCGGGCTTTTTTTCTTTTGCTCACGAAGCCTTTCGGCTTCGATGGGTCATTCGTTTGGGGGCGGCAATACGGGCCCTCATGCGTCGTTCCTCACGCTTGCCGTACAAGAGTACTGTCTGCGCGTGAGACGCCTAGCCTGAGGGCCCGTCTTGCCGTTGGGGGGATTGATCGGCGGCTCTGCTCGTTTCGTTGGCCCGCTGCCTGAAGCGGGGGCGCGTTTTTTTCAGGGGCGGCTGTGCGTTACTTGCGTGAGCATGAAAACGCTGTCGCCGGAGGCCTGCTTCGCGTCGCTCAGCGACTGGGCAGCCTCTTTCGCTGCTTGGACGGTATCGAACCACCACTCCACGATATATCCATATCCATAGCCCTCGGGCGCGGCGGCGTCGAGGGTGTTGCAGACTATGCGCTGTGCTGCATTGAGGCCGCCTGTGATCCATGCTGCAGGCAGGCTGGTGGGGGCTGATCGGGCTTTGGAGAACGTAGCTTCGCGCTGCAGGAAGCCGATGAGGATCATCGCATCGCGCTGTGGGTGGACCGCTTCATCCGCACTGCCCCGCAGCACATGCTGCTCGCAGAGCATAGAGAAGTTGCGCACATAGTCGGCGAAGACGCGCGGTTCGTCGGGGCGCATGATGCTCAGGGTTTCGGGATCGCTCCAGATGGCGTCGCCGGAGTTGCGGTCGGCCAGGACCATGAGGTTCACTCCGTCGTAGTCGCGGCTGAGGGTGGCAGGCAGCGCGTCATCCAGCACGCGCGCGCATTGGGCTACCGCCTTGACGCGTTGGCCTACGTTCCTGCACTGCTTGCCGAGGGCCGAGTGCGAGCGCCAGGCTTCGGGGAATTGTTCGGGCGCGAGCGTGGGGTTGCGGCGCGCGAGGTAGATCATTTTCCAGACGGCATTTTTCATGTCTTGTTCACCAGTCGATTCAAACCGCCGGGGCGTGGGCCAACCGGTAGGCCCGTGGGTAATGTGCCATCGCGCGGGAGAAGGCGAGCACGCTGGGCAGCATGAAGCAACCCATGGTGAGCAGCGCCAGACGCAGGCCGTCACCCGGGCGGATGCCGTTGTAGAAATCGCTGAGCAGGCCCGCGACGATGGGGCCGAGGCCGTTGCCAAGCAGTGCGCCGGACATCAGCACCATGGCGCTGGCCGTGGCTCTGCGAGACGAGGGAACGACGAGGCTCAGAGCGGCATAAGTGGGAGCGGCCCACCACGGCGAAAGCAGCGCATACCCCATCAGCAGCACCATGCTCAACGCAAACTGGTGCGTGCCGGTGAGCAAGTAGCCGAGCCCGAATACGGTGGAAATGGACAGCGCCACGACCGGAACCCCGATCTGCCAGCGCTGGTCGCGTTGGGCCATGCGGTCGGTGAGCCAGCCGGAGATCAGGGCTCCCGTCACGGCGAACAGTGCCGCACCCGCCGAGATCCAACCTGCATCGCGCAGCGACAGATCGAAGCGTCGCGCGAGCAGCGCCGTGTTCCATGCGCCGAACGACAGGTTGGCGAACAGCGCACAGGCCGCGCCGATGATGAGCCACCGCGTGACCGGCTCGCGCCAGATCAGCAGCACGGCGGGCGTCTTCTTCCGCGACGCGGCATCGGCCGCAGACGCCGCTTTGTCCCCCTGCCCGGCTGCATGGCGCTGCGGCTCCTCCACCGTCCAGCGCAGCACGCAGGCGAGCACCACGCTGGCGAGCCCCACCACCGCCATCGTCACCCGCCAACCCCAGAGCTCGGCCAGCACCGGCCCGGCCAGCAGCGCCAGCATTGCGCCCGCGCTGCCGCCCATGCCGAAGATGCTCATCACGCGCGAACGCTCGTGCGGCGCGTACAGGTCGGCCAGCATCGACATGGAGGCCGCGCCGCCGCCCGCATCGCCCAGCGCAGCGCCGCCCCGCGAGGCGGTGAGCCCGCTCGATCCGCTGGCGAGAGCGCCCAGCGCCGCGATGGCGCCGCCCAAGCCACGGCACCATGCCACGAGGCTGCGGCGCTCGGCGCGGTCGGCGAGCCGACCCATGGGAATGCCGAGCAGCCCGAAGGTGATCGCAAAGCCCAAGCCGGTGATCAGCCCGATCTGCAGGTCGGAAAAGCCGAACTCCTGCTTGATCGGCTGCAGCAGCACGGCGAGGATCTGGCGGTCCATGAAGGTCACGGCGGAAAGTGCCGTGAGGAGCACCAGCATGTAGCGTCGGGAGCGTTTGGAATCTGTCGTCTGACTCATGGGATCTGTTCTTGTTGTCGTTGCTTGCAATGTTGGGGTTCAGGCCGCTGCGGTCTGCGGGGTGTCGATGGCTGCGAGCGCCGGTTTTCCGAGCACCAGGTCCGCGCCCTTGTCACCAATCACCACGGTCGACGCGTTGGTGTTGCCCGAGACCAGATGCGGCATGACCGACGCGTCGATCACCCGCAGGCCCTCGACGCCGCGCAGCTTGAGATCGGGCGTGACGACGGCCAGCGGATCGCTTGCATCGCCCATGCGGCAGGTGCCGCTCGCGTGGTGGCCGGAGCCGAGATACATGCCCAGCCAGTCGAGCAGTTCGTCGTCGCTCCGCACGTTGGCCTTGGGACGGGTCTGTTCCTCGATCAACGCGGCCAGCGCGGGCTGCTGCGCGATCTTCATCGCCACGCGAATGCCGTGAAGCAAGGCCTTGCGGTCGCGCTCATCGTGCAGGTAGTTCATGCGCACGCTGGCCATGTCTTCGGGCCGCCTACTGCGCAGCTTGAGTTCGCCGCGTGAGTACGGGCGCACCTGATATGGCGCCATCGTCATGCCGGGGAAGGCCTCTGTGCGGTAGGTTTTGCCGTCGCGCATGAAGGCTTCGATATCGCCCGTCACCGGCAGGCCGTGGATCTGGATGTCGTTGTACGGAAGGCCTGGATCGCTGCTGCACCACGCCGCGAACTCCGATCCCGGCATGGCCATCGCGCCAGTACGCGTGACCAGATACTTGGCCACCGACGCCGCAATGCCGATGCCTCGCAGCGACTTGTTGAAGCTCGGCGTTCCGGGCTTCATGCGCCAGGACATGGGCACGATGGCATGGTCCTGCAGATTCGCGCCAATGCCTGGCAGATCGACCAGCACCTCGATCCCCATCTCGCGCAAATGCTCCGCCGGCCCAATGCCCGAGAGCATCAGCAACTGCGGCGACTGCAGCGCGCCCGCGCAAAGAAGCACTTCCTTGTTCACCCGGGCCTCGTGCACGCCGCCCCGGTCGTCGCGCCAGGCAACGCCCACGGCGCGGCCGTTCTCGATGAGGATGCGGGTGACCAGCACCTGCATGCGCACCTCGAGATTCCTGCGGGCCATTGCGGGCTCGATGGCATTGCGGGCAATGGACGAGCGGCGGCCATTCTTCACGTTGGTCTGGAAGATGCCTGCTCCGTCGGGATGTCCGTTGTTGAAATCGGCGCAGGCGGGCAACCCGGCCTCGATGGCCGCGCGCACCATGGCCTGCGTCACCGGCTGCGGATCGGGCACGTCGGCGGCGGTCAGCGGCCCTCCCCGGCCATGCAGCGACGCGCTTTGAAACGCTGGCTGATCGCTGAGCTGGTTTTCGGTGCGCACGAAGTACGGCAGCAGCTCCGCGTAGCTCCAGCCCTTGGCGCCGAGCGCCGCCCAGCTGTCGAAATCCGCGCGGTCTCCGCGCACATAGATCATGCCGTTGATCGACGACGAACCGCCAAGCCGCTTGCCGCGCGGCAGCGAGATTGCGCGCCCGCCCGCCCAGCGCTCGGGTTCCGTCCTGTGACCCCATGAGTATTTGGGGTTGTAGATCATCTGCCCCCAGCCCGAGGGCATGTCGACCAGCAAGTCCTTGTGCGTTCCTCCGCCCTCCAGCAGCAGCACGCGGTTGCGCGCGTCTTCACTCAGGCGTGCAGCCAGCGTGCCGCCCGCCGATCCCGCGCCTACGATGATGTAGTCAAAAGGAGTGTCCATGGGCTCCGTTGTCTCCGTCGTTCTGTATGTCACGACCCCACCTGAACATGGAAGGGATGCCGTTCAGTCTTGCCGCGAAGCGACGTGGCGACATACTCCAAATGGACGGTGCACGGTCCCCTTCGCGACAATTTCACTGCAACGCGAAGAAGCCGCCAACGATGAAAAGCGGCATATGCATATGCCTTATTCGGGGGTTGAGCGATGAAAAGAAAAAACAGATACTTCGCCCGCCCGTTAATCCGGGAGCGTGAGTTTGAATATCCACGGTGATATTCATTTCAATATCATATTTTTCAAAATATTCAAATCACGATTCATTTTGACCAACCAGGAAAATACAATGACCAGAGTCATGCTGCGCGCCAAGCTCCATCGCGCGACAGTCACCGAGGCTGATCTGCACTACGAAGGCTCCTGCGGGATCGACGAAGACCTGCTCGACGCCGCCGACATGCGCGAGTTCGAGAAGATCGAGCTCTACAACGTCAACAACGGCGAGCGCTTCTCCACCTACATCATCAAGGCCGCGCGCGGCTCCGGCGCGATTTCATTGAACGGTGCCGCAGCCCGCAAAGCGCATGTGGGCGATCTGCTGATCATCTGCACCTACGCACCCATCGATGATGCACACGTCGATCACTGGAAGCCGAAAGTGGTGCTGCTCGGCGACAACAACCGGATTCAGGAAATCAAGAAGATTTGAAAATGATTTGAACGCGCATTGCCGTGGAAGTTTGAAATTCAGCAGCGGGCCAATAAAGCGCACCGAGCATGCGAACAACCACCACAACGGAGAGATGGGCCATAGCGCGAGACGTCGAAGCCGCAGATCAGTACAAGCGTAAGGCAAGGCTGCGCATCGAAGCTATATGGCCGATCTCTCCTCCCCAACGCGATTGACCGAT
Source organism: Diaphorobacter caeni (assembly GCF_015354245.1). Classification (GTDB taxonomy): domain Bacteria; phylum Pseudomonadota; class Gammaproteobacteria; order Burkholderiales; family Burkholderiaceae_C; genus Diaphorobacter_A; species Diaphorobacter_A caeni. The sequence continues at coordinate 124,655 of NZ_JADKYZ010000012.1, read as the reverse complement.
CACCGCCAAGGGGCAGCATCAAAATCAAAGCCCGCAAAAATCAAGGCGAAAAAAAAGCCCGGCATGACCCGGGCTTGAATGAAGTAACGAACAAAGGACTCTCACACTCACATCTCACTACTTGTTCCCCAACCACGCAACGCTGTTGAGGAAAATCCGCACCAGCTCGGTCTGGCGGCGCACGCCTGTCTTGGAGAAAATCGAACGCAGATGCGCGCGCGCCGTGTTGCGGCGGATGTTGAGCGCTTCTGCAGCCTCTTCCAGCGACAGACCATTGGCCAGCTGGATCGCGAGCGATGTTTCGGCGGGCGTCAGCTGGAACAGCTGCTGCGCGAGCTTGACCGGAGGGTCGGCCTTGCCGCCGGTGTCGCGCACAAAGACGGCGACGCTGGGTCGCTGTTTGCCTTCGGTCCACTCGTCGGGCGAAATGCTCTGCACCACCACGCCCCAGTTGAGCTGGCCGGACTGGCGGCTCACCGACATCCCCTCGGTCATGCTCAGGCGAGAGACCTGGGTATGCATCAGCGCATCGCGGATCAGGCGCTGCAGCTTGCGGTTGTCGTTGGCGTAATTGGCCTCCAGCATGCCGCCCGTCACCTTCAGGCCATCCTGCATGTCGAGGATGCTGGTGGCTGCGGGGTTGGACTCGATCACCACGCCGTTCTGGTCGAGGATGACCACGCCCACCATCAGCTGCGCCATCGCGCGGCTGTAAAGCGAGATCACCTGACGGTCCTGGTTCACGGCCAGATGCAGATTCAGTGCGCGCTTGAGATGCGGCAGCACCATCGCGCAGAATTCCTTTTCCTGCTTGCTGAAATTGACATCGCTTTCGGGCCGCACAATGCGCAGGCCGTAGACGCAGCCATCCTTGGTGGCAACGTCGGCGGCCAGCACGTGATAGACGTTCAGGTCCTTGCACCAGTCGCTGTAGTAGGCTGAAGCGCGCCATTCCGAATCGGACATGACGTCGCTCACCGTCACCACGCGGTCGGTCACCAGCCCGCGAAACGGACTCATCGCGATCTTGGGATTGCCGGTGGGCACGTCGCGGCGCTCACCGGCGGCGGACACGACCAGCCCCACGTCATCTGCATTGCAAGGGCGCACGATCAACGAGGCGTAGTTGCCGCCGAGCTGCTTGCGCAGCAGCTCAAGAAACGGCCGCCAGCCTTCCGTGTCCATCGCGGCTTCGTACAGCAGGCTGGCCAGTTGGCTGAACTGCTCGGCCGAGACAAAGTCCGACTGCGGCGGCACGGTGCGTGCGGGAGCAACCTTGTCAAATACGGGAACATCCTTGAGCACGCAGGCAATGCTCGGTGATGTATAGGTCGCAAAACTCATTCTGGCGAAGGCGCTTTCCATCATGGTCAACTCTCTTTGCTAGCGGCAGTTTGGACATGCGATCACTGAATCTCGAACAGGCCGGCGGCACCCATGCCACCGCCGATGCACATGCTGACCACCGCGTAGCGTGCGCCACGGCGACGACCTTCAAGCAGTGCATGCCCTACCAGTCGTGCACCCGACATGCCAAAGGGATGACCTATTGAGATTGCACCACCATTGACGTTCAAGCGGTCATCGGGAATACCCAGCGTATCGCGGCAATGAATGACCTGACAGGCGAACGCCTCGTTGATTTCCCAGAGGTCGATGTCCTTCACGCCGAGGCCATGTTGCTTGAGCAGCTTCGGAATCGCGAACACCGGGCCAATGCCCATTTCGTCCGCTCGGCAGCCCGCCACGGCCATGCCACGGTAGACACCCAGAGGCGTCAACCCCCGCTCGCGCGCCTCGTTTGCACTCATCAGCACACTGGCGCTCGCACCATCGGAAAGCTGCGATGCATTGCCCGCCGTGATGAATTGGCCTTCGGCGACCCACTGGCCGTTCTTCCACACGGGCTTCAACTTGGCCAGGCTCTCAAGAGTCGTGTCACCACGGTTGCCTTCATCTTTGGTCAACGTGACCTCTTCCGTCCCGGTGACGTTGCCTTCTTTGTCGAACAACTGCTTGACCGAGGTGAGCGGCACTATTTCATCATTGAACAGACCCTTGGCCTGCGCCTGCGCCACGCGCTGCTGGCTGCGCAGCGAGTACTCGTCCTGCACCTCGCGGCTGATGCCGTATCGCTGGCTCACCAGTTCGGCGGTTTCGATCATCTGGATGTAGGCCGTGGGTTCGGCGGCGAGCACGGCCTTCGATTGCGCGCGATAGGCATTCTTGTGCTTGTTCTGCACCAGTGAAATGGACTCGAGACCACCGGCCACCGCCACGTCGTACTCTCCCGCCATGATGCTCTTGGCCGCAGTGGCGATGCTCATCAGGCCCGAAGCGCACATGCGGTCGATCACCATGCCGCCCACCGAATCCGGCAATCCAGCCGTATAACCGCACAGGCGACCGAGGTTGTAGCCCTGGGTGCCCTGCTGGGCCGCAATGCCCAGAATCACATCGCCGACGTCCTCGCTCCGCACATTCGCTTTGTCAAGCGCCGCACGGATCACGTGGCCGCCCAGCACCGGCGCCTCCGTGTCGTTGAATGCCCCGCGAAACGCCTTGCCGATGGGAGTGCGCGCTGTCGAAACGATGACTGCGTCCTTCATAAACTGTCTCCTGACTTTCCGTCTTGTCATTTCAAGATGGCCGCGCGGATCTGTTTTGTGCCCACTGCGTCCACCGACCTTTCCCTGGCTTCGCCGCTCTGCGTCGACTCGCCACTTGCCTTCCGAAGTCCCTGACCGTTCTCTGCCTGTCTTGTCCTGGTTCGCGGCAGGGATCTTTAACCAATCGTTAATTGTTCAATCAAAAATGGAGCCGACTTATCGTCTCGACGACAGTTCCGGGTTTATCCTGATGCTCCACTTCGACGGTGATGCGGATGTGCGCCTGCACGCCGTCGTCGCCCATCCGCGTGGCGGCGATCACCTCGCCCACGCCGCGAACCCGCGAATTCACGCGCACCGGAGCGGGAAACCGCACCTTGTCGCAGCCGTAGTTCACGCCCATCTTCAACCCATCGAATCGCGCGAGCTGCGGCAAGAAAAGATTGGCGAGCGACATCGTCAGATACCCGTGCGCCACACAGGCTCCGAAAGGGCCGTTCTTCGCACGCTCGGGATCGACGTGAATCCACTGGTGATCGCCCGTCGCGTCGGCGAACTGGGTGATGCGCTCCTGCGTGATCGTCATCCACTCGGTCGCGCCGAGCGATGTGCCCACCGCATCCAGAATCGACTGCACCGAGTTGAACGACACACCGCCTCGCTGCGCAGCAGCAGGGTTGGCGGCAGTTTGCGTGAGAGTGGCTGCTTCGCTCATCGCTCAGGCCCTCTGCGAGCTGACCGACACCACCTCGCCCGTCATGTACGACGAGTAATCGCTGGCGAGGAAAATCATCACGTTCGCCACTTCCCATGGCTCCGCGCCGCGACCGAAGGCTTCCTTTTCCGACAGCTTGGCCAGCAGCTCTTCCGAGGCCGATTTCTTGAGAAACGCATGGATCGCGATCGAAGGCGCCACCGCGTTGATGCGCACGCCATGCGGCGCGGCCTCCAGCGCCGAGCAGCGAGTGAACGCCATCACCCCGGCCTTGGCCGCCGCATAGTGCGCCTGCTCGGTCTGCGCTCGCCAGCCCAGCACCGAGGCGTTGTTCACGATCACGCCCTTGCCGCGCGGCTGCATCACCTTGAGTGCGGCACGCGTCATGCGGAAGGTGCCCGTCAGCGTGATGTCGATGACCTTGCTCCACTCGTCGTCCGACATGTCGACCACCTTGCAGCTGGTGCCCAGACCCGCGTTGTTGATCAGCACGTCGATGCCGCCCAGCGTCTCGTCCGCCTCGCGGATCAGCGCCTGGACCTGGTCTTCCTTGCTCACGTCACAGAGCTTTCCGTAGACATGGGCGAGGCCCGTCTCGGCCTTGATCTGCGCGACCGCTTCCGCTAGACGGCGCTCGTGCACGTCGGAGACGAACACCGCCTTGCAGCCCTCTTCCGCACAACGGCGGGCCGCGGCAAATCCAATGCCGGCACCGGCAGCCGCAGTGATCAGGGCGGTCTTGTTCTTGAGCAGTCCGTGCGGAGCGACGTAATCAGGAGCGGGGGCGGGAGCGGAGACAGGTGCTGTGGTCATGAAGCGAAAAGTGGAACGTCAGGATTGTTTGCAATGCACCAATCATCACGTTCACGCTGCGTCGCAACATCGTCTACCTGGACGATAGGCCAATCCCTAATTCGGCGTAGATTCCGCCAGAATTTGCACCGTTTTGGCGCAAAAGACGACATTTGAACGCGCAACCCACTGGTTTACCCTTGCGAGAAAACCCGGATTCGACCGTGCACAGCGGCGAGCGGTCGCGCACAGCTACTTGCTCCAGATCAAACTACACTCGCGCTCGCTCAAGCGCTCAGACTCAACCCTGCCACCCCCAACGCACACGCGAGGCCAGCACAACCCAGCCAACGGCGAGCAGCGACCGCACCGCCTTCTCCCACGGCTCGCCAAACATGGGACTGGCGTTGCAACCACGGCGGCGTTCACCTGAAACTGAGGACTGCCATCGCCCGAAATGCGCGCTCCGACCCTTGCGGTGTAGGTGGCGTGGAATGCCTTCAAAGCAACGGATGGAATTTCTTTGACTTGTTCCGGTGATGCGGATATGCGCTGGCAATCAGCAGCACGTTGCCGTCTGCACGCACGGCGTTGAGCCCGAACTGAACAGCACCCGTCGAAACTGGCGGTGTTCAGACAAGTTGTGGCTCGTTACCTCGGCATCCCCAATGCGCGCTCGGCCATCAGGTTCATCTGGATTTCATTCGTCCCCGCGTAAATCGTGTCCGCGCGGCTCACGAGCCAGAGCTGCTGCAAGGGGCGCAGCGCAGGGTCGTCCAGCAGCAATTCGCCCTCTTCGCCCAGCACTTCCATTGCCAGTTCGCCCAAGTCGCGGTGCCAGTTGGACCAGGCGTATTTGGAGACCGATGCCGCGCGCTGCGAGGTGGCTTCGTCCGATGAGCGCAGCGCGTGGCTGCGCAGCGTCTGCAGGCCGAGGGCCGCCTTCGCCAGGCGTTGGCGCAGCAGCGGGTTGCGGGCCGCGCCGTTTTGGCGGGCGAGGTCGAGGATCAGGTTCAGCTCGTAGCGGAAATGCGCCTGCTGGCCTAGCGTGGACGCGCCGCGCTCGCAACCGAGCAGGTACATCGCCACCTTCCAGCCGTCACCCACGGGGCCGAGGTGCAGGCTGCCCTCGGTGCGTGCGCCGTCGAAGAACACCTCGTTGAATTCCGACGTGCCGGTGATCTGACGGATCGGGCGCACTTCCACGCCGGGCTGGTTCAGGCGCACCAGCAGCAGCACCATGGCGCCGTGGCGTCCTCCACTGCTTGCAGCAGCAACTGCCTCGTCACAGCGCGCGAGCACGAAGATCCATTCGGATTCATGCGCCCACGAGGTCCAGACCTTCTGGCCGTCGATCACCCATTCTCCGGAGGCCGGATCGATGCGCGCCTTGGTGCGGATGGCGGCCAGATCGGAACCCGCGCCGGGTTCCGAGTAGCCCTGGGCCCAGTAGTCCTTGCCCGCGAGAATACCGGGCAGAAAGCGCTGCTTCTGCTCCGGCGTGCCGTAGTGCATGAGCGTGGGCGCAAGCAGCGTCTCGCCAATATGGCCGATGCGGCCTGGGCCGCCACAGCTCACGTACTCTTCATGAAAGATCACCTGCTGCGCAAGCGTCGCGCCGCGCCCGCCGTGCTCCCCCGACCAGCCGATTCCGGTCCAGCCGCCCTTGGCCAGCTCCTGCTCCCACTCCTTGGCGAGCTGGGCATCGTAGCCCTCGGCGCCCAGCCCGCTCGCGTGCTTGAGCGGCGCAAACCTGCCGCTGAGATGGGCGTGCATCCACTCGCGCACCTCGGCGCGGAAGGCTTCATTGATTTCGGTTTCTTGAACGTTCATGCGGCCTCCAGCGCAGGTTGTTGTTGTGTCCGTGGTTGCCCGTCGGCGTCGAACAGGAGCGCAGCCACCTCTTCATGCCATTGCTCCACCGTGCCCATGCGCTGGCTCAGCGTCTGCGCGCGGCGGAAGTACAGGTGCGGATCGAACTCCCAGGTGAAGCCCACGCCTCCATGCAACTGAATGCACTCGCGCGTGGCAAACAGCGCGGCTTCGGTCGCCTCGCTGCGGGCCTGTGCGGCGCACATGAACAGCGCTTCCCCCACGGCACCCGCATCGGCCGCAGCGGCAGCGCCGTAGACCGCCGAGCGCGACATCTCCACGCCCACCAGCATCTGCGCCGCGCGGTGCTTGACGCCTTGGAACACCGCCACGGCCTTGCCGAATTGCACGCGCTCCTTGGTGTACTCCACCGCGAGTTCGAGCGCCCGCTCGGCCACTCCGACCTGTTCAGCCGCCAGCGCAATCGCGGCAAAGCTGCGCAGCTCGGCCCACAGCGCGAGCAGTGCATCGCCCTGCACCAGCACCGCGCTGTCCGCCAATTTCACTTGAGCGGCGGTGACGTGCGCACTGGTGCGCGTGCCATCGACCGTAGCCAGCGCCTCGACGGTCAGTCCCGCCGTATCCGCCGCCACCTCCAACAATGCCAACGAACCGCATGGCAGCGTCGTCGGAAGAATGAACACATCGGCCACTGCCCCCGACGCCACCTGCGGCCAACGGCCATCAAGCACCAGCGAAGCGCCATCAACCACCACGCGCGCACTCGCCGACAGCGCGCCGCGCACCGTCATGCCCAGCACGCACACCTTGCTCGACAGCGCCAGCCGCTGCACCACAGCCAGCCCCGAACCGCTCAAACAAAGATGCCGCCACAAGGCCGCAGGCGCCACCACCGCATCAAAGAACGGCACGCAAGCCAGATGCGCCCCCATCCGCTCGGACAGCAGCACCAGCTCCATGAGCCCAAGGCCCATGCCGCCAGCGGCTTCGGGCAGCGCCACCGTACTCCATCCCATCTCGCAGACCTGCTCCCAGAGTGCCCGGTCAAAACCGCCCTGTCGTTCGGCCACTTCCCGCACCCGCGCACTCGCACTGTTCTCCGAAAGGAAAACCGCCGCAGATTCCGCAATCATGCGTTGTTCGTCATTCAAACCAAGATCCATGATGCGCACTCAAATGGAATAGAAAAAAGAAAACCGACCTTCAAGGAGTCGCGAAGCCAGCACGCCAAGAAGCGTGCAGAGCCCTTCAACAGACCACCACAACGCCAAGACAGCCTTTCAGGCCAGGCGTCTCGCGCGCAGACAGTACGCCCGTACGGCAAGGCTTCGCAACGACGCATGAAAGGCTGACTTGACGCCTCAAAACGACCCACCAATCGAAGCCAAACAGGCTTCGTAAAGACAAACGATCAGGTCCCGTAGACCTTCTGCGGAACACGCCCATCAGAAATAAGCGAATCAACCACGGAAGTCATTTCAGAAGGTTCCCAACGATCGCCCTTGTCGCGGATGACACCGGTAAACCAACCATCGGCGACGGAGATTTCACCCCCCTTGGCCTCAAAACACCGCCCCGTAACGTGCGAAGAAAGCGAGCTGCCCAGCCAAACCACAATGGAAGCCACATTCAAAGGATCCCAGGCATCAAACCCGGACTCCGGCTTCTTCACCATGTCGGGCATGGCGCCCTCGGTCATCGAGGTCCGCGCGGCCGGCGCGAGCGAATTGACGGTAATGCCATAGCGCGCCAGTTCCGCCGCCTGCACCAGCGTCAGACTGGCAATGCCGCCCTTGGCCGCCACATAGTTGCTCTGCCCGATGGAGCCCTGAAGACCCGCCCCGGAGCTCGTGTTGATGATGCGTGCGTCCACCACCTTGCCCGCCTTCTTCTGGTCGCGCCAGTAGCGGCCGAACGTGTTGCCCATGCAGAAATGGCCACGCAGGTGCACGCGCATCACCATGTCCCAGTCTTCTTCCGACAGGCTCAGAAACATGCGGTCGCGCAGCACGCCCGCGTTGTTGACCAGCACATTCACATCGCCGAACGCGGCCACTGCCGCGTCGAGAATCGACTGTGCGCCGGCCATCGTCGTGATGTCGCCCGTGTTCGCAAGCGCCTTGCCGCCTGCGGCGATCACCTCGCTGGCGACGGCCTGCGCGGCTTCGGCGCGGATGTCGTTGATGACCACGTTCGCGCCTTCGGCTGCAAAGGCGAGCGCATAGGCCCGGCCCAGACCGCCACCGGCGCCGGTGATCACCACGGTACGTTGATCGCAAATAGCCATTTTCATTTTTCCTTGAATCTGCTTCTTGATGTTCAGACTTTGAATGAGCTCAGATCCGGCATGCGCTGCGCCCATGGGTGGGCCTGCTCGAGCTGCGCGGCCAGGCGCAGCAGTCGGCCTTCGCCGCCGAACGGGGCGACGAAGTGCGCGCCGATCGGCAGGTTGTCGGTCGTCCAGTGCATGGGCACGCTCATCGCGGGGTGGCCGCTCAGGTTCAGCAGCGACGTGAACGCCGACGATTTCATCGCCTCGCGTGCGTAGCCGTCATACGACTGGTCGAGCCGCAGCGCGCCCAGCAGCTGAGGCGGCACGGCCGTGACCGGCGAGAGGATCAGGTCGTACTGCACGAGAAAACGGTCGAGCAGCTGCCCTGCACGATCAAACCCGGCGCGCGCGGCAAACAACTGGGCGGCACTGGCGTTCTTGGCGGACTGCAACATCGCCCAATCGATGGGTTCAAACTCGTCCTCTCGCGCGGCGCGACCCAACTGCTTTTCGCGGGCCTGCATGGCCACGAGCAGGCCCGCGCTCATGGCCGGACCCATGCCCGCATAGATCTCCGCGACCGGCAATTCGGGCATCTTGTCTTCAAGCACATGGCCCATGGCTTCGCAAGCCTTGGCTGCCTTGTCAAGCGCGGCCAGGCAATCGGCATGCACGGGCAGGCCGAAATAGTTGTTTCGCCAGACGGCGATGCGCAGCTTCTTCTCGGGTGCGAGCGACAGCGCCTGCAGATAGCTGCCCGGTACGTCTCGCTGCGGGAGCACGCGCGATCCGGCCTCGGGCCCGGCCGTCAGATCGAGCAGCAAGGCGCTGTCGCGCACCGTGCGGCTGATCGCATGGCCGGCCGACAGGCCCGCAGCGCCGTCAAGGCCGAACGGCCCCGCCGGGGTGCGGCCACGGCTGGGCTTCAAACCGAACATGCCGCAGTGCGACGCTGGAATGCGGATGGAGCCGCCGCCGTCGGTCGCGTGCGCCACCGGCACAATGCCCGCCGCCACCACGGCCGCTGCGCCGCCGGACGAGCCGCCCGTCGTGTGCCTGGCGTTCCAGGGATTGGGCGTGATGCCGTAGAGCGCGGATTCGGTCGTCGTGGTCATGCCGAATTCGGGCGCTGCGGTCTTGCCGAAGATGTTGAGACCGGCCGCCTTGTGGCGCGTGACGATGGTGCTGTCCACCGGCGAGACCGCGTCCTTGAAGAAACGGCAGCCGTTGGAAGTGATCGTGCCCTGCATGCCCACGCCCAGATCCTTGAGCAGGAACGGCACACCCCAGAACGGCGCGTGGGCCGTGGCCTCGGTGCGCGCCGCGGCGCCAAGTGCGGAGAGCTTTTTCGCGTGATCACGCGCCAGATCGAAGTCGCGCAGCACCACCGCGTTGAGCTTGGGATAGGCCTCGATGCGTGCAATCGTGGCATCCAGCGCCTCCAGCGGAGTCACTTCGCCGCTGCGCATCTGCGCTGCCCATTCGATGGCGTCAGCCGGTGCCTTGGTGGCAGCCGATGTGCCCAAAGCCGTTGTTCCGATGGAACCCGCCACTGCGGTCATGGCCGCCCCCCGCAGAAACGTGCGGCGATCCAGATGACCGTTCGGGGTGGTTTGGAAGCTGTTGAATATGTCGTCCTGCATGGTGTCCGTCTCCGTCGTTTTGGGTATCACACTCCCGCAGGAATCACAGGCGTTCGATGATGGTCACATTGGCCTGACCACCACCCTCGCACATGGTCTGCAGACCATAGCGGCCGCCCGTGCGCTCAAGCTCGTGCAGCAGCGTGGTCATCAGCTTCGCGCCTGATGCGCCGAGCGGATGTCCAAGCGCGATCGCACCGCCGTTGACGTTGGTCTTCGCATGGTCGTAGCCGGTCTCCTTGAGCCAGGCCATCACCACCGAGGCAAAGGCTTCGTTGATCTCGACGAGGTCGATGTCGTCGAGCTTCATGCCTGCCTTCCTGAGCGCGTATTCGGTCGCGGGGATCGGTGCCGTGAGGTGCCAGATCGGGTCGTCGGCGCGCACGCTCAGGTGATGGATCCGGGCGCGCGGCGTGAGCCTGTAGCGTTTGAGCGCCTCTTCCGACACCACGAGCACGGCGGCTGCCGCGTCACAGGTGGAGCTGGAAACGGCGGCGGTGATCCAGGGATAAGTCGGATCGACCGGCTCCAGCGTCGCCATCTTTTCCAGCGTCGACAAGCGTGCTGTCTCGTCCATTCGGAAGTCTCCGAACGGCACGATCTCGCGGTCGAAGCGGCCCTCGGCAATCGCCTTGAGCGCACGGTCATGGCTTTCTTTGGCAAAAACTTCCATGTCTTCGCGCGAGACATTCCAGTGTTCGGCAATGCGCTGCGCCGCGTAGAACTGGTTGACAGGCGCATCGCCGAAGCGTGCCTGCCAGCCCTTGCTCTCGGCGAACGGCGTGGTGAAGCCGAGCGGCTGTCCCGCCAGCATGGCCGACGAGATCGGGATCGCCGACATCGTCTGCACGCCACCGGCGAGCACCACGTCCTGCGTGCCACTCATCACTGCCTGCGCGGCGAAATGAATGGCCTGCTGGGACGAGCCGCACTGTCGATCCACCGTCGTGCCCGGCACGTTCAGCGGCATGCCGGCGGCCAGCCACGACGTGCGCGCGATGTCGCCCGCAAGCGCGCCGATGGTATCCACGCAGCCGAAGATCACGTCGTCATATTCCGATGCGGGAATGTCGTTGCGCTCCACCAGCGCCTTGATCACATGGGCGCCCAGATCGGCGCCATGCACCTGCGCGAGCGAGCCCTTGCGCTTGCCCGTGGGGCTGCGCAGCGCGTCAACGATGTATGCCTCTGCCCTCATGCCGTTGCCTCCTCGGCCACATTGCTGTTGCTGTTGCTGTTCACTGCATTGACGCTTGCCACGTCATTGCCCGCGCCCTGCGACGCAAGACGATCAAAGGTGCTGCCAGGGCCGAGCGGCGGGTTGGCATCGAGCAACAGGCTCTGCGAGAGCCGTGCGCTGTGGTAGCCACGATCCCCCCAGGAAGCGTCGAGCACCCATGCGCGCTTCATGAACATCTGCAGGTCGACTTCCCATGTGTAGCCCATGGCGCCGTGCACCTGAATGCTCTGGCGGGTAGCGAACCAGCCGGTGTCACAGGCCGCCAGCTTGGCGTGCGAGACGCGCGTGTCCGCATCGATCTCGCCGTGCTGCAGCGCATAGAACGCGCGGTAGAGCACGGGCTTGGCGAACTCGATTTTGGTGACCACGTTGGCCAGGTGGTGCTGCACCGCCTGGAAGCTGCCGATCACCTTGTCGAACTGCTTGCGCTGCGCGACATAGTCCACTGACAGGTCCACCATGCGCTGCGCAAGACCAACGAGCTGTGCGGCCGAGCCCAGCGCGCCGCGGTTCACGGCCATGTCCCAGATCTTCTGTCCTTGTGCTCCGGCGGCGATGCAGGTTTGCGGCGTGGCCGTCCACTCCACGCTGTAGAGGCGGCGCGAAGTGTCGATGCTCTTGAGCGGATTGATCGTGCATTGCGATGGCAGTACCGCATGCACTTCGAGGCCCTGGCAGGTGGCGTGCGGCAGCAGCAGCAGATTGGCCTGCTGGGCGTCGGCCACCCACGGGTTGATCGGGTGACCCACGGCCACGCGGATGCTTCCGTCGGCGATGCCGGGCAGCCACTGCGCTCGCGCCGCATGGCCTGCGGGCAGTGCGCTCAGCACTCCGGCGGCCACGTAGACCGTGTCGATCAGCGAATCGGGCAGCGCGTAGTAGCCGATCTCCTGCAGCAGCAGGGCCCAGTCCACATCGCCCAGACCCATGCCGCCGAACTCCTCGGGCACGGACAGGCCACCGATGCCCTGCTCTGCGATCTTGGCTCGCAGCTCGGGGCTGCGGCCGGATTCGGTTTCCCACACCTCGCGCAGCATTTCGGGCGCGGCTTCGGTCATGAAGAATCGGCTGATCGAGTCACGGAAAGCGAGCTGATCTTCGGAGAAGGTGAAATCCATTGGGTGCTCCTCTCGGCTTCAGGACTTGGGCAGACCCAGCATGCGCTGGGCGATGATGTTGCGCTGGATCTCGTTGCTGCCCGCATAGATCGGACCGGCCTGCGAGAACAGAAAACCTTCGAGCCATTCATTGGCCTCGGCGTCATCGCGCAGCTCGGCGCGCGGGCCGAGAATGCGCATCGCGGTCTCGTGGATCAGGATGTCGAGCTCGGACCAGACGATCTTGTTGGTGCTCGCCTCCGCGCCGATCTGCGCGCCCTTGTCCAGGCGGCCCACCGTGTGGAAAGACGATTGCGTGTAGGCCTCCGCGCCCATCCAGGCACGCAGCACGGCGTCGCGGATCGATGAATCGCGGTCGGCATCGGCCTGATGGCGCTTGTAGAGTTCGATCAGCTTCTGCGCGCTGCGCTGGTAGCGCGCCGGCGAGCGCAGCAGCAGGCCACGCTCGAAACCGGCTGTGGCCATCGCCACGTTCCAGCCCTTGCCCTCGGCGCCCACCAGGTTCTCCACCGGAACTTCAACGTCGTCAAAGAAAATCTCGGCGAAATGCTCCTTGCCACCGATGTCTCGGATCGGGCGGATCGTCACGCCCTTGGACTTGAGCGGCACGAGGATGTAGCTCAGGCCGTGGTGGCGGCTCGATTGCGGATCGCTGCGGAACAGGCCGAACAGCCAGTCGGCGAACACGGCGCGGGTGGACCAGATCTTCTGGCCGTTGAGCACATACTTGTCGCCAGTGCGGATCGCGCGGCTCGAGATCGCAGCCATGTCAGAGCCCGCATTCGGCTCGGACCAGCCCTGTGCCCACATCTCGTCGCAGCGTGCCATGCGCGGCAGAAAGCGCGCCTTCTGTGCCTCGGTGCCGAACTCCATGAGCGTGGGACCGAGCAACAGAATGCCGTTCTGATTCACGCGATGGGGCGCGTCGGCGGCCCAGTATTCCTCTTCAAAGATCAGCCACTCGTTCAAGTCGCAGCCGCGTCCGCCGAGCTCCTTGGGCCAGGTCACGCTGCTGTAGCCTGCCTCGGCCAGCGTCGCTTCCCATTGGCGGTGCTGCTCAAATCCCTCGCGGGTGTCGTAGCTCGCGAGCTTCTCGCGCGGCACGTGGTCCTTGAGCCAGGCGCGCACTTCCGCGCGAAATGCCTGCTGCGCGGGGGTATAGGTCAAATCCATGGTGAAAATCTCCTCAATGCGCGAGCAGTGCTCAGAATTTGGCGTCCCGCTTTTCCACAAAGGCATCGCGTGTCTCTGCGGAATCGGGGCTCATGTAGGCCTGCAGGGTGAAGCCCTGCTCCCAGCGGTACTTGTCTTCGAGGTTGCCGTCCTCGATGCCGGTGAGCGCCTCCTTGGCGATGCGGATCATCGCGGGGCTCTTGGCGGCGATCTTGGCCGCGATCTCCATGGCCGCAGCGCGCAATTCGTCGCGCTGGACGACGCGCTCGATGGCACCCAAACGCAGCGCCTCGGCCGCGCCGATCATCTCGCCCGTGAAGAACAGGTAGCGCGTTTTCTGCACGCCGAACATGCGCTGCAGATGCGCCGCGCCGCCCATCGCGCCGCGGTCCACCTCGGGCAGGCCGAAGGTCGCGTCATCGGCGGCGATCACGATGTCCGCCGCGCCGCAGATTCCGATGCCGCCGCCCAGCACGAAGCCGTGCACCGCAGCGATCACCGGCACCCTGTTCAGGTGAACCGCCTTGAACGTGGCGTAGTTGCCCGCGTTCACGTCGATGATCAGCTTGTCGTTGGCGGCCAGCTCCTTGATGTCCACGCCCGCGCAGAAGCCACGGTTCTCGGCGCGGATCACGATCACGCGCGTCTGCGGATGGTTGCCCAACGACTCGATTTCCTTGGCCAGGCCATTCCAGCCGGCGGCGTTGAGCGCATTGACGGGAGCACGGTCAATCACCAGTTCGGCGACGCCGTTGTCATGAATTCTTGAATGGAACTGTGACGAAGACATGGATGCGGTTCTTTCGGTTTGTCTCTTGTACGTTGTTTGTTGTTGTCGGTTCAGGCCACCGCCAGCTGGTCGTGCTGATTGAGCTGGTTCAGCGCGTCGCGGCGCTCCAGCGCCTGACGCACGATGCCGGAGATCACCGTCTCGCAGCTGTCCAGCCGCCCGATCAGCGCGGCCACCTGACCGGCCGACATCACGCCGTCCGCCGGATTGCCCTCGACCATGGATTTCTGCAGCAGCATGGGCGCATTGGCGGCCATCACGGTCTGCGCGACCGAGGACGAGTCTTCCTTGAGCGCCTTCATGAAGATGCTCATCGCCTGCCCCGTGGTCATGCCGGTCTCGGCCTTCCACTTCAGCGCCAGATCGATGGCGATGCGCAGCCGCTTCATCGGGCTCGCCTTCTCGAGCATCGAGAGGTATTCGTTGGGAATCATGCGCTGCGGCATGCCATCCACCAGATACGAGATCGCGATCTTCTCGGCGTCCTTGGTCTGCACGTAGCGCTCGAGCGTCACGTCGGGCACCTTGGAGTCGCTGGTCATCAGAAAGCGCGTGCCCATCGCAATGCCCTGCGCACCAAAGGCCAGCGCCGCGAGCAGACCGCGTCCGTCGTAGAAGCCGCCTGCAGCCACCACTGGCACATCGACGGCATCCACCACCTGCGGCAGCAGCACCGTGGTCGGCACGCTGCCGGTGTGGCCGCCGCCCTCGCCGCCCTGCACGGTGATGACGTTGGCACCCATTTCAATCGCCTTCTGCGCGTGCTTGAGCGCGCCCACGGTGGGCATGCAGACGATGTCCGCGTCGCGCAGGCGGCCAATCACCTTCTTGTCCGGCCCGCGGCCGTAGCTCACCGCGCGCAGACGGTACTTCACGGCCAGATCCAGCAGCTGCTGCGCGTTCGGCTGAAACATGTGGAAGTTCAGGCCGAACGGACGGTCATCCGTCAGGCGCTTGACCTTGAGAATCTCCGCCTCGATCTGCTCAGCGGCAATGGTCGCGCCTGCCAGGAATCCGAAGCCGCCCGCGTTGGTCGTGCCCACCACCAGATCGGCTCCCGCCACCCAGCCCATCGCGGTCTGGATGATGGGATGGCGGCAACCCAGCAGATCGCACAGCGGCGTGCGCAAGGAGTTGGAGTCCTTGATCGAATCACTCATGACCTGGCCTCCTCCTTGTTGGCGCGCACCATCGATTTGGCGTCGTGCCCCCCGAGATGTCCCGCGCCCATCGCGAGGCTGTGGGCGTGCGCGAAGTGGTGATACCCGTAGGCCATCTCCATCGTCGCGCGCAGCCCCTGCAGTTCCTCGGCCCGGTTCACCACGGTCTTGGTGAGCGCAAGACCCATGCGCGGCTGCGCGGCCAGCTTCTCGGCCATTGCCAGCACCTGCGCCTGCAGCCCGGTATGCGGCACCACGCGGTTGACCATGCCCATCTCGTAGGCGCGCCCGGCGCTCATGCGCTCGCCGAGCATCAGAAATTCCTTGGCGATGCGGGTATGCATCTCGTTGGCGTGCGCGAAATACTCCACGCCCGGAATGCCCATGCGCACGACCGGGTCCTGGAAGAACGCGTCTTCACTCGCAACGATGAAGTCGCACACCCACGCCAACATCAGTCCGCCCGCGACGCAGGCGCCCTGCACCATCGCGATGGTCGGCTTCGGGATGTCGCGCCAGCGGCGGCACATGCCGAGATAGACCTCCTGCTCGCGCGCGAACAGCTGCTCGCCGCCCGGCTTGTTCACATGGTCCCACCACAGGTGCTTGCGATCAAAGCTCCTGTTGATGTCGCGGCCCGGCGTGCCGATGTCGTGGCCCGCGCTGAAATGCTTGCCGCTGCCCGCAAGCACGATCACCTTGACCGCGTCGTCGTCCACCGCGCGGCGGAAGGCGTCGTCCAGCGCATAGGTCATCTGCGAGTTCTGCACGTTGTGGAACGTGGGCCGGTTCATCGTCACGGTGGCGATGCCGTCCTTCACTTCATAGAGAACGGGCGCGTCGGTTTCGTAGACCGCGCTGTCCTCGCGCGTGACGAACTCGCTCGCCTCCTGAGCTGTGTTGGCAGGGCTTGGCATGTCAGGCTCCCAGGGCGGATGCGCGCAGGTTGTGCGGATCGAGCTCGGCCAGCAGCGCCAGTTGCGCGGCGCTTGGCGTGGCCGTGGTCGGCACGCTCTCCGGCATGAAAATCGGGAAGCCCGTGTTCTCCTGCACCATCTGCGCCGTCACGCCGGGGTGCAGCGAGACGAGGCGCACCTGGTGGTTCGGACCGCCGAAGTCCAGCACGCACAGGTTGGTGAAGATGAAGCGGATGTCGGTCATCTCCTCCAGCGTCCAGCCCTTGGGCAGACGCGCGGGGTTGTAGCCCACCGACGCGACCATGTCCACCTCGCCCTCCACGAACACCTTCCTGCTGTGGTTGGGCACGAAAAACGAATTCGCATGGTTGATGGAGTTGCCCGGAAAGCCGCGCACGCCCAGCATCATCGACTTGGGACGTGCGTAGTCGCCGCCCACCATCGAAATGTTGGCCTGACCGAAGCGGTCCACCTGCACCGGACCCACCATCGCGTGGCGCTTGCCGCCCCACACGTTGTCAAAAATGCGCGAGAAGCCCATCCACGTTTCGCGTTTGATCTGGTAGTCCCCGCGCGGCCCCACCGGCACCGGTTCGCTCACGATCCAGGCCTCCGAATCGGTCATCATGATGTCCGTGTTGACGGATTTCATGCACAGCGACGCCGCCAGACGCGGCACCAGGCCGATGCCCGTGGCCAGCACCTCGCCGTCATCCTTCCACGCCTGCGCCGCCGCACAGATGATGCGATCGACCAAAGAAATTTCACTGCTCATGCTCACCTCCCTCTCTCAAAACACCGGCAGTGGCAAACGCTTGATCGCATCCGCACCGCCCACCTTGTCCAGGTATTCCTGTTCGGTGCAATTCACATACTTGTTCACGTAGTCGCTCCAGCCGGAATCTTCCTTGGCGCTGCTCGCGTATTCCTTGAAGTGCCTGTTGTCAAAACCGTACGCAGGCCCGCACGACGTGGGGTGAGCACCGCACGGCAGATGCACCACGCCCGTGGTTTCAGAGCGCTCCCAGAAGACGAGACGCGAGCTCTCGGCCGATTCGAACGCGCTGGAGTCCACCAGCTCATCGCAGCTCACGAAGGTCTTCTTGGCTGCACGCGCATAGAGGTCGTCCATGTACATGTCGGGCCCGCTGATCTGGCAGACGCCGCGCGCGTCGGCCTTGTCCACGTGCAGCAAGGCCACGTCCAGATGGAGCGCGGGCATCGCGACCCATTCCTTGCTGTCGTAAGGCGAGCCGATCACCTTGATCTGCGGGTTGTGCTTGACCAGATCCGTGCCCAGACCGATGCGCGTGGGGATGTAGGGCACGCGCATAGCGGCGGCCTTCAGACCCAGCAGCATCTGGCCTTCGTCGACTTCCACCACCTCGATCTCGCCGCTCTGGCGCGCCTTGCGGAAGTACGGCTCCAGCGGAATGAAATCCAGCGTGACGAACGCGAAAATCAGCTTCTTGACCTTGCCCGCCGCGCACAGCATCCCCACATCGGCGCCGCCATACGACACCACCGTCAGATCCTTCACATCACTGCGCAGCAGCTCGCGCACCAGCGCCATCGGCTTGCGGCGCGGGCCCCAGCCACCGATGCCGATCGTCATTCCATCCTGAATGGATGCGACGACATCCTTCGCACTCATGACCTTGTTGACCATTTTTCTTGCTCTCCGATCTACCCAGTTACCTTGTTCTGTCCTGTGTGTCTTGTCTCTTGACCCTGCCCAGCGCCCGCTCAGGCGGGCTGTTCCACCCGGCCTATCGTGAAGTCGTGACCCCAGAGGCTCACGGCGGTGAACTCGTGCACGATGTGCTGTTCCCAATCCAGAATCGCGCCGCCGTAGCCGTACTCCAGATCGAAGCCCGACGGCGTCTTCATGTAAAACGAGGTCATGCGGTCGTTGGTGTGCTGGCCGAGCGTCGCGGTGAGCTGGACCTTGCCCTGCTGCATGCGATCCATCGCGCGGCCCACCTCCGGCATGTTTTCCACTTCGACCATCACGTGCACGCAGCCGCTCGGCACCGGAAACTCGGCCAGCGCCAGACTGTGGTGGCGACCATTCGCGCAGTGGAAGAAATGAATGCGGACCGTCGGACCCGCGTCGCCCGCAGGCTTGAAGTTGTAGATGTCGGATGTCTCGAATCCCAGCACATCGCGCACAAACGCCACGGTGACATCGAAGTCGGGCGCCGGCAGCACCGTGTGACCGAGACCGTAGTCGCCCGTCACGAAGCTGGACACGCCCTGCGGAGAGGCAAAGCGCTTGAAGTCGGACTTGAAGCCCCAGACCACTTCATGGCGATTGCCCGCCGGGTCAAACAGCACGGCCATCTGCTGCACGCAGCGCTGACGACACAGCTCCGCACTGCCCAGCTCATAGGCGATCTTGGCGTCATCCAGCGCTTTCAGTGCCGCGTCAAAAGCGGCCTTGTTGAGCAATTCCCAGCCCGACGCGTGATAGCGATCCTTGCTGCCCGCCTGCACCTGAAAGCGGAACTGGCGCTCATCCATCTTGATGTGCAGCGTGCCATCGCCAGCCGGCGTGGCCATCATGCCAAGCACGTCCTTGGCATAGACGCTCCATTGATCGAGGTTCGTGCTCTCGGCGACGATATAGGCAAGTCCACGGATTTCCATCATGACGGCGGGGCCTCCAACCCAAGGTTCTGATGACTGATGCCATGGATTCTGGAGATCGACGCTGTTTGAAACATCGTCCGTTGAGACTAACGAAAAGCGCCCGACATCCCCCAAAAAGAGGAGCACCCCAGTCAGGGTGCAAGCGCCTCATGGGAAACCCTAGCATCGTCTGGGTCGAGAGGAATGCCGCGCTGGCGACAGAACCCGGGTTGACCCGGAAGGGGTCGTCTCAGAAAACGGAAAATAAAGCACGTTAAGGCAAAACGGCTCCACCGTTGGGCATCAATACGGCTTTGTCATTGACGCTCTGTTGCGCATTCCTGGCAGAACACAACAGCAGGATCGGCGTTCAACCGTTCCGGCTCCAAATCACTGTGACAGGCGCAGCACAGCCCATAGGTGCCAGAGTCGAGGCGGGCCAGCGCAGCTTCGACCTTGCGCTTGCGAATGGTCAGCCGCTCCCGCAATCCTTGGGCGAGAGCCTGCTGTTGGAGGGCGTCGATACGCGACACCCTACCGACACAGGATTGATCCAGCTCGACCGGCGCGGCGGACTGTTGAGCCTGCTGGATTGCCTCAACGGTTTCCCTTTGCTCGATCAGCAGTCGAGCGCGGAACTGTTCCATGTCCATTGAGGCGACTCCTTCGCTATCGCAGTAGAAGCGTGGGGACGGTCGAGGAACGCAGCAGGTCAGCGGTCTTGCTGCCGAACATCAAAGTGCGCAGCGGCGAGTGACCGAATGCGCCCATGATGAGCATGTCGATGGACTGCTCCTTGACCGTCTTGGCGATGATGTTTTCCGCATCGCCGGGGATCAGCGAGGCGGTCACATTGAAGCCAGAGGCCTCCAAGGTGGTCTTGGCCCAATCAAGCTGCTTGGGTGCGTCCTGGCTTTCCTTTCCCGACATCAGCAGGGTGATTGGCAAGCCACGGAACAGCGGGCTGCCTGCGACCATTTCGACGCCACGCCGGGTCACGGTACTACCGTCGAAGGCGATCATCACGCGCTGCGGCTCTTTGAAGCCTTCGGTCACGGTCAGGATCGGTTTGTGCAGGGACCGCACTACCTGTTCCACATTGCGGCCCAAGTCGCGCTGTGTCGTTTCTGCGGCTTCGCCACGGCGTCCGAGTACCAGCAGGCGCACGCCGTCTTCCTGTTCGGCCAGCGTGGCTTCCAGCTCACCATGACGCTGGCGAACATCGACCAGCGCGGCACCGGCAGCGGTGGCCCGTTCGCGCAGGCGGTTCAGGAAGATGCGGCCTTGTTCACGAGCATTCTTGGTGCGGGCCTCGTCTTCTGCGGAGAGCTTGGTCAGCAGGTTTTCTTGGGCGTCGATGCCGATGGCCCCGCTGTGATCTTCGCCTGATCCCTGCTCGGGGTGGCGGTCGATGACGTGTAGGAACTCCAGCGGCGCGTCCATGCGGCGAGCGGCCCATGCGGCGTAGTCAGCCACGTATTCGGCGAAGTGGGATTGATCCACGCAGGCCAGCACTTTGTTTTCGTTCTTCATGATCCTGTTTCCTCTCAGTGGCCCATCAGCATGTCGTCGGCACCGTCTTTGTCATGCACGGCGAACTTGTCCACTAGCGTGGCGCTAGCCTCGTTCAAGCCGATGACTTCTACCTCGGTGGCTTCACGGCGGAACTTGATGACCACCTTGTCCAAGGCACTGACAGCGGTGATGTCCCAGAAGTGGGCACGGCTCACGTCAATGCGCACCTTCTCGATGACCTCCTTGTAGTCGAAGGCATTGATGAAGCGTTCCGACGAGGCGAAGAACACCTGGCCGGTGATGGTGTAGGTGCGCACGCGGCCTTCGTCCTCAGTGCGAGAGGTGACGCGCAGAATCTGGCCCACCTTGTGCGCGAAGAAAAAGCCTGACAACAACACGCCGACCAGCACGCCCTTGGCCAAGTCGTGGGTGCCGACCGTCACCACCACGGTGGCCAGCATCACCACGCTGGAGCTTTTGGGGTGCTCGCGCAGATTGCGGATCGAGGCCCAGTTGAAGGTGCCGATGGACACCATGATCATCACCGCGACCAGTGCGGCCATCGGAATGCGGGCCACCCAGTCACCGATGAACACCACCATCAGCAGCAGGAACACGCCAGCGGCCAGCGTGGAGAGTCGGCCACGGCCGCCGGATTTCACGTTAATGACCGACTGGCCAATCATGGCGCAACCGGCCATGCCACCGAGGAAGCCGGAGGCGATATTGGCGACACCCTGGCCCACGCATTCACGGTTCTTGTTGCTGTTGGAGTCGGTCAGATCATCGACGATGGAAGCCGTCATCATGGATTCCAGCAGGCCGACGACTGCCAAGGTGGCCGAGACAGGGAAGATGATCTTGAGCGTTTCGAGGTTCAACGGCACATCAGGCAGCAGGAACACCGGCAGGCTGTCGGGCAGCTTGCCCATGTCGCCCACGGTGCGAATGTCGAGACCGAGGAAGATCGCTACGGCAGTCAGTACGACGATGGCGACCAGCGGCGACGGCACCGCCTTTGTGATGTAGGGGAAGCCGTAGATGATGCCCAGACCTGCCGCCGTCATGGCATAGACATGCCACGTCACGTTGGTCAGCTCGGGCAACTGAGCCATGAAGATCAGGATGGCCAGCGCGTTGACAAAGCCCGTGATGACCGAGCGAGAGACAAAGCGCATCAATGCGCCGAGCTTGAGCCAGCCCGCGAGAATTTGCAGCACGCCGGTCAGCACGGTGGCAGCCAGCAGATATTGCAGGCCGTGGTCTTTGACCAAGGTCACCATCAGCAGCGCCATTGCACCTGTGGCCCCAGACACCATGCCAGGGCGACCACCGGCAAAGGCAATGATTGCGGCAATGCTGAATGAGGCGTAAAGGCCGACCTTGGGATCGACGCCCGCAATGATCGAGAAGGCAATCGCCTCGGGGATCAGTGCCAGCGCGACGACGATGCCCGCTAGTAGGTCGTTTCGGACATTGGAAAGCCAGTCCTGGCGTAAGGATTTCATCATTCTTCTATTCCGTTGTGGTTGCCAGCCAGTGGTGGCAGTTGGGGCGAGCGCAAGCGCGTCTTCCCGGCCAGCGGAATAGAGAACGAACCCCGAGTGATCCGGGGCCAGCAAGACGCAGTGAATCGGACGTGCAGCCTCGTGCGAGCGTGGTGAGTGGTTGAAGCTGGCTCGCAGCGAGAAAGAGGCTTACACGGGTAGGAACTCCGATAGTTGGCTTGCTGATTTTTTGGAAGGGGTATTTTACCTTCTTTGCGGCGGCGCAGCAATAATAATGTCAGTCTGAGCTATACCCTAATCTGGCGTCAATGATTGCTCCCGAAATCCGTCAGGATAGAGTGAGTTTTGATATTTGTTGACACGATCAACAAAGGGTCATAGATTCTTTTCTGACATTTTGCACGGGAGAGCATCTTGAAGGGACAACGGATCGGGTACGTCCGGGTCAGCAGCTTCGATCAGAACCCGGAACGCCAGCTTGAGCAGACACAGGTGGACAAGGTGTTCACCGACAAGGCATCGGGCAAGGACATCCAGCGCCCAGAACTGGAAGCCCTGCTGGCCTTCGCCCGCGAGGGCGACACGGTGGTGGTGCATAGCATGGATCGTCTGGCGCGCAACCTCGATGACCTACGCCGTATGGTGCAGACGCTCACCAAGCGCGGGGTACGGATCGAATTCGTCAAGGAGTGCTTGACCTTCACCGGCGAGGACTCGCCGATGGCGAATCTGATGTTGTCGGTGATGGGCGCGTTCGCCGAGTTCGAGCGCGCCTTAATCCGTGAGCGGCAACGCGAGGGCATTGCGTTGGCCAAGCAGCGGGGCGCGTATCGTGGACGCAAGAAAGCACTGTCCCCTGAGCGCGCCTCCGAATTGCGTCATCGCGCCGAGGCTGGCGAACAGAAATCGAAGCTGGCCCGTGAGTTCGGCGTCAGTCGGGAAACCCTGTACCAATACCTGAAAGATGCCTGACGATGCCCCGCCGATCGATCCTGTCCGCCGCCGAGCGCGAAAGCCTGTTGGCGTTGCCGGACACCAAGGACGACCTGATCCGACATTACACATTCAGCGATACCGACTTCGCCATCATCCGGCAGCGGCGCGGCCCGGCCAACCGCCTGGGCTTCGCCGTGCAGCTTTGCTACCTGCGCTTTCCTGGCGTCATTCTTGGTGTCGATGAGGCGCCGTTTCCGCCCTTGCTGAAACTGGTCGCCGACCAGCTCAAGGTCGGCATTGAAAGCTGGGGCGAGTACGGGCAGCGGGAGCAGACCCGGCGCGAGCATCTGGTCGAACTGCAAACGGTATTCGGCTTCCAGCCCTTCACCATGAGCCACTACCGGCAGGCCGTCCACACGCTGACCGAGCTGGCCATGCAAACCGACAAGGGTATTGTGCTGGCCAGCGCCTTGGTCGAACATCTACGGCGGCAGTCGATCATTCTGCCCGCGCTCAACGCTATCGAGCGGGCGAGCGCCGAGGCGATCACCCGCGCCAACCGGCGCATCTACGATTCCTTGGCCGAACCGCTGTCGGACGCACATCGCCGCCGTCTCGACGACTTGCTCAAGCGCCGGGACAACGGCAAGACGACCTGGCTGGCCTGGCTACGCCAGTCACCGGTCAAGCCGAACTCGCGGCACATGCTCGAACACATCGAACGCCTCAAGGCGTGGCAGGCGCTCGATCTGCCTTCCGGCATCGAACGGTCGGTGCACCAGAACCGGCTGCTCAAGATCGCCCGCGAGGGCGGCCAGATGACGCCCGCTGACCTGGCCAAGTTCGAGCCGCAACGGCGCTCCGCGACCCTGGTGGCGCTCGCCATCGAGGGCATGGCCACCGTCACCGACGAAATCATCGACCTGCACGACCGCATCCTGGGCAAGCTGTTCAATGCCGCCAAGAACAAGCATCAGCAGCAGTTCCAGGCATCCGGCAAGGCGATCAACGCCAAGGTGCGGCTGTTCGGGCGCATCGGCCAGGCCCTGATCGAAGCCAAGCAAGCTGGCCGCGATCCGTTCGCCGCCATCGAGGCCGTCATGTCCTGGGACGCCTTCGCCGAGAGCGTCACCGAGGCGCAGAAACTCGCCCAACCCGAGGACTTCGATTTCCTGCACCGCATCGGCGAGAGCTACGCCACGCTGCGCCGCTACGCGCCGGAATTCCTTGCCGTGCTCAAGCTGCGGGCCGCGCCCGCCGCCAAGGACGTACTCGACGCCATCGAGGTGCTGCGCGGCATGAACAGCGACAACGCCCGCAAGGTGCCCGCCGACGCGCCGACCGACTTCATTAAGCCGCGCTGGCAGAAGCTGGTGATGACCGACGCCGGCATCGACCGGCGCTACTACGAGCTGTGCGCACTATCGGAACTCAAGAACGCGCTGCGCTCGGGCGACATCTGGGTGCAGGGATCGCGCCAGTTCAAGGACTTCGAGGACTACCTGGTGCCGCCCGCGAAATTCGCCAGCCTCAAGCTGGCCAGCGAATTGCCGCTGGCCGTGGCCACCGACTGCGACCAGTACCTGCATGAGCGGCTGACACTGCTGGAAACGCAACTTGTCACCGTCAACCGCATGGCAGCGGCCAATAACCTGCCGGATGCCATCATCACCGAGTCGGGCCTGAAGATCACGCCGCTCGATGCGGCGGTGCCCGACACCGCGCAGGCGTTGATCGACCAGACGGCGATGGTTCTGCCGCACGTCAAGATCACCGAACTGCTGCTGGAGGTGGACGAATGGACCGGTTTTACCCGTCACTTCGCGCACCTGAAGTCAGGCGACCTGGCCAAGGACAAGAATCTGCTGCTGACCACGATCCTGGCCGACGCGATCAACCTGGGCTTGACCAAAATGGCCGAGTCCTGCCCCGGCACGACCTACGCCAAGCTGGCCTGGCTACAAGCCTGGCACATCCGCGACGAAACCTACGGGGCGGCCCTGGCCGAGCTGGTCAACGCGCAGTTCCGCCATCCCTTTGCCGAGCACTGGGGCGACGGCACCACGTCATCGTCGGACGGTCAGAACTTCCGCACTGGCAGCAAGGCCGAGAGCACCGGCCACATCAACCCGAAATACGGCAGCAGCCCAGGGCGGACGTTCTATACCCACATCTCCGACCAGTACGCACCGTTCCACACCAAGGTAGTGAACGTCGGCGTGCGCGACTCGACCTACGTGCTCGACGGCCTGCTGTACCACGAATCCGACCTGCGCATCGAGGAACACTACACCGACACGGCCGGATTCACCGATCACGTCTTTGCGTTGATGCACCTGCTGGGCTTCCGCTTCGCCCCGCGCATCCGCGACCTGGGCGACACCAAGCTCTACATCCCGAAGGGCGATGCCGCCTATGAGGCGCTCAAGCCGATGATCGGCGGCACGCTCAATATCAAGCACGTCCGCGCCCATTGGGACGAAATCCTGCGGCTGGCCACCTCGATCAAGCAGGGCACGGTGACGGCCTCGCTGATGCTCCGAAAACTCGGCAGCTACCCGCGTCAGAACGGCTTGGCCGTGGCGCTGCGCGAGCTGGGACGCATCGAGCGCACCCTGTTCATCCTGGACTGGCTGCAAAGCGTCGAGCTGCGCCGCCGCGTGCATGCCGGGCTGAACAAAGGCGAGGCACGCAACGCGCTGGCCCGCGCCGTGTTCTTCAACCGCCTGGGTGAAATCCGCGACCGCAGTTTCGAGCAGCAACGCTATCGCGCTTCCGGCCTCAACCTGGTGACGGCGGCCATAGTGTTGTGGAATACGGTCTATCTGGAGCGGGCCGCGAACGCCTTGCGTGGCCATGGCCAGACCGTCGATGACGGGCTGTTGCAGTACCTTTCGCCGCTCGGCTGGGAGCACATCAACCTGACCGGCGATTACCTCTGGCGCAGCAGCGCCAAGATCGGCCCGGGCAAGTTCAGGCCATTGCGACCGTTGTCCCCGACTTAACCGCAGCACCCACGCTGCTGCTGGATCGGCGGGCATGGTACCGATCCGAACGAACAGAACACACAGCAATCGCCCGGCTTTGGACGCAGCAGCGTATGGCAGGCCGGGCACTCGTAGTAAAACTGGCAGGCGTCCGTGGGCATGGTTTCCTGCTGTGCGTGGCCGCAGTGCGGGCAGGTCAGGACGGATTCGAGGATGACGGCGTTCATCGTGGCGTCACCTTTGCACGGTGGACGGATAGCCTGCGTTCGTCGTGGCCGAGGTCAACGCTTCCGGCTTGGTCTTGTCGGCGTCATAGGTGACGGTGGCCGTTTTCTTGTCGAAATCGACTTTGACGGCGCTCACACCGGGCACCTTCTCCAACGACTTCTTGACCGTGATCGGGCATAGCTCGCAGGTCATGTTCTGCACGGCCAGCGTGACGGTTTTCGGGGTGGTGGCCAGCACGGCGAGCGGCACGGCTGCCAACAGGGCAATCAGCAGTTTGCGCATGGGGATCTCCTTTCAGTAGAACAGTGGGGCGAGCCACGGCACGGCCAACAGGCCAAGCAGCAGCACGGTAACGATCCAGAACGTCAGGCGCTGCCGCTGGCGTGTGCGCGGATCAGCGCACGGCGTGCCGGGCGTGCAGACCTGCGGCACCAGATAGAGCTTGCGGAAGGCCAGTCCTAGAAACAGCAGCGTCATGCCGATGAAAAAGGGTCGGTACGGCTCCATCGCGGTCAGGCTGCCAACCCATGAGCCACCAATGCCGAGTGCCAGCAGGACAAGTGGCCCGACGCAGCACACCGACGCGCCGATGGCGGCCAGTACGCCCGCGATCAACGAGCCTTTTTCAGTGAGTCGTGCCATGTCGTTTTCCTTGAACCTGTTTGCCCAAGTGTTACTCTAAATCCCGTACCTAAGTACGGAGTCAAGGGGAATGTGATGGGAACAGAACTGACCATCGGCAAGCTGGCTGACGCCGCCGGGGTGAATATCGAGACGATTCGCTACTACCAGCGACGTGGCCTGTTGGGTGAGCCGCCCAAGCCGCCAGGTGGGCATCGGCGCTATGCGCCCGAGCAGGCCAAGCGTGTGCGATTCATCAAGCGGGGACAGGCGCTCGGCTTCACACTCGATGAGGTGGCCGCACTGCTGACCTTGGATGCGGCGTGCGCCTGCGGCGAGACTCAGGAATTGGCCGTGCGCAAGCTGGGTCTGATCGAGCAGAAGATGGCTGACCTCGTGGCCATGCAGCGGGTGCTGGAGGAACTGGTACAGCAGTGCGACGCGAGGGACGGCCATACGACTTGTCCGATCATCGACGTGCTGGCCAAGGATTGAGCGGGCAGTTGAGGTGCTGGTAACGACGCGCACGGGCGCTGCAAACTGCTTACCGTGCTTTATTTTCCGAATTCTGAGACGACCCCCGGAAAGTCGATCGACCGGGAAAGCTGTTCTGCGGGGCAGAATGGGACGAAGGTCTTTCCACCTGACGGATATCAAGATGCTGACGCTTCGGTATCCTTGGGCGATGCCGCTTCATCCCACCCAGAGACGCCTTGATTCCGCAATGAAAAAGCCCACGGCGCTTCGCGTGCCCGCGACATTCAGGGAGCGCCGATGAGCACGCCTGACCTGATCATCGTGGCGCTCACGGTGGCCTTCGCCGCGTTCGTGCAGGGGGCGAGCGGCCTTGGATTCGCGCTGATCGTCGCGCCGGTGCTCGCGATGCTGCAGCCCGATCTGCTGCCGGTCTGCGTGCTGTTTCTGATGCTGCCGCTGAATTTCTATGTCGCCTGGCGCGAGCGGCATGCGATCAACATTCGCGGTGTGGCCTGGATCAGCCTTGGGCGGTTCGTCGGGACGTTTGGCGGACTGGCGGTGCTGGTGGTGTTGAGCGCCAAGGCCCTGTCGATCTTCGTCGGGGCGTCCACCATTGCCGCCGCCGTGGTCACCTGGTTCATTCCGGCATTCACGCCGGGCGTCATCGCGTTTCTGCTGGCGGGATTGATCACGGGCGTCACCGAAACCGCCACGGGCATCGGCGGACCACCGCTCGCCCTGACCCTGCAGCATCGCCCCGTGGCCGAGATGCGCTCGACGATTGCGGTGTGCTTTCTGGTGGGCGAGCTGATCTCGCTGGTCTTTCTGTTCTTCATGGACAAGATCCACGCGTCGCACATCCAGATCACCCTGCTGCTTCTGCCCCCGCTTGCGGTCGGCATGTTCGCGAGCCGCTTCGTGCACAGCCGAATCAACGCGCGCTTCATGCGCTGGCTGGTACAAGGGTTCGCCATCGTTTCGGGCGTGGTGCTGCTGGCAAAGGCGCTCTGACCCTCTCTGGATCGCCGCTCCGGCGGCCGCTGGACGCCGTCAACCTGCTTGTCCTAAGGCAGTAGGCTCATTTCTCCTACAGACATCGCCTGCATTGCATAGCCCAATGAGGTGGAGGCCCACGTGAAGCCGCTGCGGCTCGGATTTCGGTCTGACCGCAAGCGCATTCAACACGTCTCGGACTCTTCGAAGCAAAGGGGAACCAACATGAGCAGCTCGAACGACAAACTCAACCGCGATCCCATCACCGGCGAACCCGGATCGCACCCGGTAGGCACCGGCCTTGGTGCCGCAGGTGGCGCCGTCACCGGGGCCGCTGCGGGGGCCATCGGCGGTCCGCTGGGCGCGGCGGCTGGCGCCATCGTCGGCGCGGTGGTGGGAGGCCTGGCCGGCAAGGGCGCGGCCGAGGTCATCAATCCCACGGACGAAGACGCGCACTGGCGCGAGGTCCATGTGGAGGAGCCCTACTACTCGCCCGAGCATGGCTATGACGACTACGCACCGGCCTACCGCGCGGGCTGGGAAGCCCGCGTGGCCGGAACCGACTACGACGCCGCCCGCGCCGAATGGGCCCGCAAGTGGGATGCCGCACATGCGCAAGGTGGCTTGAAGTGGGAAAAGGCACAGCCCGCTTTCAAGGCCGCATGGGAGCGCGCCAACCGCAAGTACGTTCAGGAAACCGGCTATTGAGCCCAGGTGGACATCTCAGCCCGAAACGCAACCATCCAAGAAAGGCGAAGAACATGAAATTTTCAAACCGCAATGCATCCGACGCCGTGAGCAGCCTCGAGCAATTGCTGAGTGACCTCGGCAGCCTGCTGTCGAGCAAGGAGCTGGACTCCGTTCCTCAGATCCGCGACATGCGCCAGCGTCTGGGCGACGGCGTGAGCCATGTGCGCGACGCGGTCAGCAGCGCGGCCGGAGAGACGGCTCACCGCACCCGCGAGGCCGCCCGCCTTGGCAATGAATACGCGCATGACGAGCCCTGGCGCGTCGCGGGGATGGCGCTGGCCGTGGGTGCGGTCATCGGCTTCTGCCTCGCGAAACGCTAAAAATCCTTAGCCCAGATGCGCTGCACCGATGATGCGTCGGTGCAGCGCATTTTCTTTTTGCCTTAGGTTCATCCCATTTGTCGGGTCGTGGTCAGGCCCAGCTTCGCGATCAGGCGCGCGTCGTCCGAGGCCTCGGGATTGCCCGTCACCAGCAGCTTGTCGCCATAGAAAATGGAATTGGCGCCAGCCATGAAGCACAGCGCCTGCACCGCTTCGCCGAGCTTCTGGCGACCGGCGGACAGGCGCACGCGCGCCTTGGGCATGGTGATGCGGGCCACGGCGATCACCCGCACGAAATCAAGCGGATCGACGGGGGCGCTGTCCGCCAGCGGCGTGCCGGGCACCCGCACCAGACTGTTGATCGGCACCGATTCCGGATAGGGCTGCAGATTGGCCAGTTGCGCGATCAGGCCCGCGCGGTGCACCACCTCCTCCCCCATGCCGATGATGCCGCCACAGCACACGCTGATGCCCGCATTGCGCACCGCCTTGAGCGTGTCGAGACGGTCCTGGTACTGGCGCGTGCTGACCACGTCGGTGTAGTACTCCGGCGCGGTGTCGAGATTGTGGTTGTAGTAGTCCAGCCCCGCGCCCCGGAGCGTCTCGGCGTGGTGCGGCTCGAGCATGCCGAGCGTCGCGCAGGTCTGCATTCCGAGGCCCTTGACGGCCGTGATCAGTTCGCTGACCTTGTCGATGTCGCGGTCCTTGGGTGCCCGCCAGGCCGCCCCCATGCAAAAGCGCGTCGCGCCGGCGTCCTTGGCGGCCTGCGCGGCGGCAGTGACCTCCTCCACGCTCATGAGTTTCTGCGCTTTCACGCCCGTGTCGAACTCTGCGGACTGGGGGCAGTAGCCGCAGTTCTCGGGACATCCGCCCGTCTTCACCGAGAGCAGCGTTGCCAGCTCGATGTCGCCCGCGGGCCAATGCGCGCGATGCACGGATTGCGCACGCCAGAGCAGATCCATGAACGGCATGTCGAGCAGTTGCTGAATGGCCTCGACGCTCCATGTCACTTGGGCATTGTCCAAGTTCGGCGCCGAGCGCGGCTTGGAGAAAAACTGCACTTGCTGTTCGTGCACGGAGGATTCGGCTTGTGGGAAGGGGGTGCTGCTCATTGGGCAATCTCCAGAGAACCTGATGGGCCGCGATTGTGAAAGCGCAAACCAAGCGTGGGAAGACTCAGCCCGCAAATTGTGGGATTGAAAAATCTGCTCTTTTCGCCCGCCAAATCACGCGCCATTTGGCAGACGTTGCAAGGCAGATAGGCGACGTTGGGCGATGTTTGAAAGCCACGCCTCAAACGTCGCGCAATGAGACGGCTTCATCCGCAAATTCCGCCCTACCGTCACCGGAAAGTGTCGGGAGATAGACGAAAAAAAGCCCCGACGAGCGGGGCATGTGCAGCAACGAAGAGGATTTCGTCAGTTCTTGGGAACGGGGTAGAGAATTATCTGCGTGCAGCGGAACATCACCAGCGTCTTGCCGGTTTCGCGGTGCTTGACCACGGCATCCCAGACCTGCGTGGTGCGGCCTTCGTGCACGATGGTCGCCACACATTCGACCGTGCCTTCGCGGGCGGTCGAGAGGTGGTTGGACTTGAGCTCGATGGTGGTGAAGCCGCTCGCGCCTTCGGGCAGCATGGAACGGCAACCGTAGCCGCAGGAGGTGTCGGCCAGAGTGACCAGACTGCCTGCGTGCAGATAGCCGTTGGGCGCCATGAGTTCGGCGCGCACCTGCATTTCGGTGTGAATGACTCCACGCTCAGCCTTCACGGCGTGAACGCCGAGCAGGCCCGGCAGCGAGCCCGCGCTCAATGCGTTGATCTTGTCTACGAGACTGGACATGGGTGTCGCGCTCACGTTGAAAATCAGCCGAGCGCGGCGATCACGTCTGCCGGAGCCTGCACCAGCTCGATCAGCACGCCCTCGCCCGCGATCGGGAACTCGTCGTTGCTCTTGGGGTGCAGAAAGGTGATGTCGTAACCCGCTGCACCAGGACGAATGCCGCCCGGCGCAAAACGCACGCCCTTGGCGGTGAGCCATTCCACGGCCTTGGGCAGGTCGTCGATCCACAGTCCGATGTGGTTGAGCGGCGTGGCGTGCACGGCAGGCTTCTTGTCGATGTCCATGGGCTGCATGATGTCCACTTCCACCTTCATCGCACCCTTGCCCATGGCGAGGATGTCCTCGTCCACGTTCTCGCGCTCGCTCTGGAAGGTGCCGGTCTGCTCCAGACCCAGCATGTCCACCCACAGCTTCTTCATGCGCGCCTTGTCCGTGCCGCCGATGGCCACTTGCTGAATTCCCAGAACGCGGAAAGGACGTTGTTCGCTCGCCATTGAAAAGTACTCCTTGGATTGAATGATGTATGAATGGATGTATGTCTCTTGGAAACCGGGCGCTGGACAGGTTTTGTGCAACGCAACCAAGCCCTATTTTCCGCGCTTTTCAGAACTCGCGGAGCAGCCAGCTGCTTGCCACCGCAAAATACTCGCGCAGCCAGGCGTTGAAGCGGATGGACAGCGGCGTCGGCGCGGCCACGGTGTGCGCATTGCGGATGCCTACCTTGCGCGCGATCCACTGTGCGCGCGGGGTATGAAAATCGCTGGTGACGATGGCGATGGACGCATCGGCCGGCAGATTCCGCGCCGCCAGCAGCCCCATGCTCAGCGAGAGATTCAATGCGGTGCTGGTGCTTTGCTCTTCCATCACCAGTCGCTCGGTCGCGATGCCGTGGCGCTGCTGCAGATAGCGCGCCATGATGCGGCCCTCGCTTTCAGACTCGCCGAAGTCAACACCCCCGCTGGTCGCGATCAACGCCTTGGGCTGCTGTGCGGCGACCGTGGCTGCGGTGTCCAGCCGCAGCGCCAGCGTCTGCGATGGCTGGCCGTCGCGCGTGGCGCTGCCGAGCACGATGATCGCATCGACCGGCTGGGGTTCGCCGTCGCCATGCATTTGCTGGGCAATGCGCAGCCAGAACACCAGCAGGCTGACCACCCATATGCCGAACAGCCACCAGCCCAGCCGCCAGAGCCGCCGCAGCCGGGGCCTCGCGGCCAGCAAGCGGGAAATCGGTCCGCGCCAGACCAGCATCGCGAGCAGCACCGTGCCAACCACCGCCGGCACGAGAATGCCGACGTTGAACATGCCATACAGCATCAACACCAGTGCGTCGCCCAGCAGCAGCGCGCCAGCCACGCCGCAGAGCACGCGCAGCCAGAGCGAGTGAAGAATGGTCGAGGGATTGACGGACGTTGAATTCAAAGGCACGGCGCAATGGTCGGAGCAAGCAAGCCCGCCATTCTCGGCGATCCATGCGAACGGGGGTCACAGCAGGATGCGCACGCCCGCCACCAGCAGACAGATCGAGAAGACGCGCTTGAGGCTGGCCACCGGCAACCGGTGTGCGAGCGTCGCGCCCACGCGGGTGAACACGATGGACAGCAGCGACACCGCCGCGAAGGCCGGCAGATAGACATAGCCGACGCTGTAGGCGGGCAGTCCCGGCGCGTTCCAGCCCGAGATCACATAGCCGACCATCCCGGCCACAGCCAGAAAGAAGCCGCAGGCGGAGGCGGTGCCGACGGCGGTCTTCATGTCCACGTTGCACCAGGTCAGATACGGTACGACCATGCTGCCGCCGCCAACACCTACAATGGCGGACACCCAGCCAATCGCGGCGGAGACGACCGACAACCCAAGGCTCTGCGGCAGATCGCGCCCCGGCTTCGGCTTGAGCGAAAACGCCATCTGTATGGCCAACAGGATCAGAAAGATGCCAAAGCCGAGCTTGAGCGCATGGCTGGGAAACAGTCCCGCCATGAGTCCGCCGACGACGGCACCGGCCACGATGCCCGGCGCCATCCGCCGCACGAGATCCAGACTGATGGAGCCAAGGCGATGGTGCGACCATGCAGACGACAGCGAGGTGACGGCAATGGTCGCGAGGCTGGTGCCGAGCGCGAGATGCACCAGATGCTGCTCGGGGAAATGGTTCAGGTGAAAGAGATACAGCAGGCCCGGCACGACGACCTGCCCGCCACCCACGCCCAGCATGCCTGCCAGCAGCCCTGCGCCGATGCCCAGCGCCACATAGACCAACAGTGTCTCCATCACCCGCCCGCTCCTTTTTTGTGAAGGCCGGCTCGGCTCGGTGCAGCGGTCTCAACTCTTGATGAAAGCCGCAACTCCACTGCGAAACGCAGCGCTGCCATAGACCGATTCGACCAGATCGACATCATGCAGGTCATTGTCCACCACGATGCGGCGCAGACTTTCCTTCACGGCCGCCTGCGTGGTGCCGGAAAGTGCCATCAGCTTGTCCGCCAGTTGCCGCGATTCGTCGATCAGCGTCTCCGCGCTCGCGATGCTTTGGACAAAGCCACAGTTCAGCATGTCTTCCGCGCCCAGATAGTCGGCCAGCAGCAGCATGCGCTTGACGCGTGGAACGCCGAGCGCCGCCGCCAGCCGCGCCATGTTGCGCGACGACAGCGTGTTGGAGAGCGTCTTCGCGATGGGCGCGCCAAAACGCGACTTCGGCGTGCAGATGCGGAAATCGCACGCCGTCGCCAGCGCCAGACCTCCGCCCACGGCCCAGCCGTCGATCACGGCGATGGTGGGCACGCTGATGCGCTCGACCGCGTCGATCACCCGCTCGACGAAGGCCTCGTATTCGTTGCCCTGCTTGCCGTGGGTGAAATCCTTGAAATGCGAGATGTCCGTGCCCGAGATGAAGGATTTGCCGCCCTCGCCCTGCAGCAGCACGCAGCGCACGCGCGCATCGGCCCGCGCTGCGGCGATGCACTCGAGCAGCGCCTCGTACATCGCGGCCGTCATCGCGTTGTGCCGCTCGGGACGGTTCACGCGGATCCAGGCGGCGCCGCTGTCATCCAGCGACAGGGAGACCGTCTCCGCCGTCATGCGTCCACTCCTTCGCGCGCAGCCAGCTCGGCGAGGATTTCCGCGTTGTGCTCACCGAGCAGCGGCGGATGGCGGCGCACCTGCTGGGGCGTGCCCAGCATCTTCACCGGGAAGCCGATGTTCTTGACCTTGCCCTCGATGGGGTGGTCGATCTCCATGCACATCTTGCGGTACGTGCCGTGCTCGCCCTCGAAGGCCTCGGGGTAGCTCAGGATCGGCCCGGCGGGAATGCCCGCCTCCAGCATCGCATCGACCCACTCGGCGCTGTCGCGCTTGGCGAATTCCTGCTCCAGCGTCTCGATCAGCACCTCGCGGTTCTTCAGGCGCAGCGGCACGGTGGCGAACTGCTCGTGCTCCAGCAGGTCCGGTCGGGCGATCAGCTCGCAGAGCTTGGCCCAGAGCTTCTGGTTGGTCGCGCCCATCACGAAGTAGTCGTCGCGCGCCTTCACCGCCTGGTACGGTGCGCTCATCTTGTTGCTGGTGCCCAGCGGCGCGGGCGGCACGCCGGTGCCCCAGTACTCGGACATGTCCCAGACCGAGAACGCCATCACCGAGTCAAACAGCGACGCGTCGATGTGCTGGCCCTGCCCCGTGCGCTGTGCGCCGATGTAGGCCGACAGCAGTCCATAAGTCGCGAACAGCGCGCAGCCGATGTCGGCCACCGGCACGCCGGCCTTCACCGGCTTTTCGCCCTTGTAGCCGGTCACGCTCATCACGCCGGACATGGCCTGCGCCATCAGATCAAAGCCCGGACGCTTGGCCCACGGGCCGCTCTGGCCGAAGCCCGAGATGCTCACGTAGACGATCTTGGGGTTGATCGCCTGGATGGTCTCGTAATCGATCTTCAGGCGCTGCACCACGCCGGGGCGGTAGTTCTCGACGATCACGTCGGCGGTCTTGGCCAGCTCATAGAAGGTTTCACGGCCCTCCTCGCTCTTGAGGTCGAGCGTGAGCGAGCGCTTGTTGCGGTTCATGTTGAGAAAGCCCATGCTGTCCGGGCCCTTCATCTTGAAACCCATCGCGCCGCGCGTCTGGTCGCCCTCGGGCGGCTCGACCTTGATCACGTCGGCGCCCAGATCGGCCAGCAGCATGCAGGCGAACGGCCCGGCCATGACCTGACTGACATCGAGCACGCGGATGCCGGCCAGAGGCAGCGCCGCGGCGTTGGTGGCATGGGCTTGTTTGGCGGTTGCGTTCATGATTCGGCTCAGCTTTCTTCGGTGATGTTGGCGGCGCGAACCACGTCGCCCCACTTTCTGTATTCGGACTGCATGAAGGCCGCGAACTTCTCGACCGAGCCGCCGCCGCCCTCCACGCCATAGCCGTCGAATCGGCTGATCACGTCGGGCATCGCCAGCACCTTGTTGATGTCGGCATTGATCTTCTGCGCCAGTTCCTTGGACATGTCGCGTGGGCCGACCACGCCATACCAGCTCGACGCGTCAAAGCCCTTGAAGCCCTGCTCGTCCATGGTCGGCACGGACGGGAAGCCCTTGGCGCGGTTCACGCGGGTCTGCACGATGCCCTGCATCTTTCCGCTCTTGACCTGCTGGGCGGCGGCCGTCATGGTGTCGAAGCTGAAATCGATCTGACCGCCGAGCAGATCGGTCTGCATCGGGCCCGAGCCCTTGTAGGGCACGTGAATGGTCTTCACGCCCGCCGCCATGTTGAACATCTCCGCCGCGAGATGCTGAACCGAGCCCGTGCCGGACGAGCCGAAGCTGATCTTGCCCGGGTTCTTCTTGCAAGCGGCCACCACGTCCTGAATCGACGCGTACTTGTCCTTGCTGCCAGTGACGAGGATGTGCGGCGTCGCGCCGATCAGCGCGATCGGCGCGTAGTCCTTGAGCGGGTCATAGGTGATGCTCTTGAAGATCTGCGGCGAGATGGCGTGCGTGTTCACGTGCGCCATGAGCAGGTTCACGCCGTCGTTGAACTTGGACTTGGCAAAGAAGTCGGCACACAGCGCGCCGGTAGCTCCGGGCTTGTTCTCCACGACCACCGGACGCCCCCAGACCTCGGACAGCTTCTGCCCGACGATGCGCGCGAACACATCGGTGCCGCCGCCAGGAGCCCAGCCCACGTAGATCTTGACCGTGCCCTTGGGCAGTTCGGCCACCGAGGCCCAGCTGCTCAGAGGTGCGGCCAGCGCGGCTGCGCCCGTTGCGATGAAATGGCGTCGTTGCATGATGTTCTTGTCTCCTGTGCGAACTTTTCGTTGATGGAACGAATGTCGCTTCCCAGCGATTTGCCCGCAAGGATCAAGACAACATGCCTGATTTCGCAAATGGCGAAATCAGTACTGAATCACGTCACTGTGGCTTGTTCTGCCCCAGCAGCTCCGCCACCACATTGCGCAGCGTCTGCTGCTCGGCCTGCCCTTCGCTGAACGACAGCATGTAGCTGCGCTCGTGCCAGTCTCCCTCGAGCGGCAGGCTCAGGAGTTCAGGCTCGGGATGCAGGGTTCGCAGAATGTCGGGCGGCATCAGCCCCACGCCGATGCCTTCGCGCACCAGCGCGAGCATGGAGTCAAAGCCGCTCACCGTGAAATCGTTGCGGAACACGCGGCCCCGGCTTTGGTGGGCGCGATGCAACGAGGCCAGAATGGCCGAGCCGCGCCCCAGCGTGATGATCGGCAGCTCGATGAGCTGCTCCACCGACAGCGCGCCCTCGGGCAGCTCGAAATGCCTGCGGCTGTAGACCACGTTCAGATGGTCCTGCCGGTAGTCGAAGCGCGGCAGATCGACGAAACCTGCGGTCTTTTCATAGATGCCGATGTCGATGACCTTGTCGCGCAGCAGCTTCTGGACGATGCGGCTGTTCTCCTCGACGATCTGCAGCACGATGCCCGGATACTTGCGCTGGATGGCGGCCAGGTCGCGCGCCAGAAACGGAATGATCGCAGACTTGGGCGCGCCGATGATCACCCGCCCCTCGCGCCCATGGCTGACCGTGAGCGCATCCCCCACGAGGCGCTGCGTGAGATTGTCGATCTGACGGATGTGCGAGAGCAGCTTGGCGCCCGCTTCCGTCACTTTCACACCATGCGGCTGGCGCTTGAACAGCTTGACGCCCAGCTGCGCCTCCAGATCACTCACGCGTTTGGAGGCCGCCGCCACCGCAAGTCCGAGCCGGTCGGCGGCGCGCGAGATGCTGCCCTCTTCGGCAACGGCGATGACGAGGCTCACGGTCGTGGTGTCAAACTTCATTTTTTGCGAAACACAGAATTCCGGAAACAGAACAACGGCGCGCGGAAATCGTCCGCGCTCCTGTGGGGATTGTGACTGCTCAAAGCATCGAACTCCGCCAGCTTCAAGACCTTTTGCCGACGCTGGCCGTGAAATGGCATAGGCTCCAGATCTTTCCTCGCTGCCAATCACCTGCATTCACCCGCTCCCGACCGTATTCGTCCGCATTCGTCCGCATTCGCATGAAAAACCAGAACAACGTTGCCGCGTCCTCCAACACGTCCACTGCGCCATCCCCCTCCGTTCGGCTGGACATGCTCGCCATTTCGCTGGTCATCATCGCGGGCGTCATCTCCGCGCTGCATGTGGGCAAGGCGCCCATCGCGGTGCCGCAGATGCGCGAGGAGTTCGGCCGCGACCTGGCGGGGCTGAGTTGGGTGATGTCGGTGTTTCCCATCGTCGGACTCGTCGGCGGGCTGATGGCAGGCATCCTCGTACAGCGCCAGGGCGACCGGCGCATGCTGGTCATCGGCCTCGCGATCCTCGGCATGGCAAGCCTCGCGGCGGTGATGCAGCCATCCTTTCCATGGCTGATCGCCACGCGCATCATCGAAGGACTCGGCTTCGTGCTGATCGTCGTGGCCGCGCCCTCGGTGCTCAACCGCCTCACCCCGCCCTCGCGCCGCAGCATCGTCTTCGGCATCTGGAGCTGCTTCATGGGCGCGGGCATCTCGCTGTCGATGCTGCTCGGCCCCATGCTCGGCGGCTGGCATGCGCTGTGGATCGTCGATGGCGCATTGGCGCTGCTCATCGCCGCGGCCGTCGCGATGAAAGTCAGCGCCGCCTCGGCAAGCCATGCGCCCACCGCCCCCAGTGGCCGGGACATCAAGAGCGTCGCCCTGTCCCCCGCGCCCGTGCTGCTGGCCCTGGCATTCGGCGCCTACAACCTGCAGTTCTTCGCCTTCATGAGCTTTCTGCCAAGCTTTCTCATGGAGCGCGCCGGGCTCACGCTTGCGCAGGCCGGAATCGCTGCGGCGGTCACCGTCGCCGCCAACATGATCGGCAACCTGCTTGCAGGCTGGTGCCTGCAGCGCGGCGTGCGCCCCAGCGTGCTGCTGACGCTGACCTTCGTGATCAACGGCGCGTTGGGTCTGCTCATCTATCTCGCCCCGCTGGGTTCCTGGCCACTGATCGCGCTGTGCGTCCTGTTTTCCGCCATCGCGGGCATCATCCCCGGCACCTGCATCGCCACCGCACCACGCACCGCACCCGAAGCCCGGCTTGCGCCACTGAGCCTCGGCGTGCTCATGCAGGGCAACTACCTCGGCCAGGTCGTGGGGCCGGTGATGCTGGGGACGCTGATGGGCAGTTGGGGCTGGACGGCGGCTGGATTGCAGATTGGCGCGGCTGCGGCGCTGGGAGTGGCGCTGGCTGCGGGCTTTCAGAAAGCGTGGCGGAACTAGCGGAACCCGGATGGTCTGTGCCGCAAGAGAGTGGATTTCATTGGATTGAAAGGCACACGTTCAAACCCTGAAGCGCAGAACACGGTGGGTGCAGGGTCTGCAAACCTTGATCGCTTGAGCGTTCCATTCCGCAACGAAGAACGCCGCAGCGCTTGGGCACTGCGGCGTTCTTCATTCAGCGAAACGGTTCAAATCACTCGAACTCGATGATCACCTGATCCACGGCCAGCGATTCGCCCTTGCCTGCGACGACCTTGCTGACCACGCCGTCCTGTGCGGCGAAGAGGATGTTTTCCATCTTCATTGCTTCAATCACGGCGAGCTTCTCGCCGGCCTGAACTTTCTGGCCGGGCTGCACCGCCACGTCAACCAGCAGACCGGGCATGGGCGAGAGCAGGAACTTGGACAGGTCCGGTGGTGCCTTGTAAGGCATGAGCTTGTACAGCTCTGCGCCTTGGGGCGAGAGCACCAGCGAATCGATCTGGGTGCCGTTGTGGATCACGCGCAGGATCAGCGGATTCTTCGCGGTGCCGCGTTCAACCTGGGCGGTGAACGGCTTGCCGTTGCACTCGCCCTGCACGCGGATGTCGCCGAGGCCGGCCGAGCTCTTGATCTGGTAGGCCTTGCCGTTCACCGTCACGGTGCTGGAGCTGGAGGTCTTGGACAGGTCGTAATCCGTCACTTCGATCGGGAACTGCTTGTTCTCGCCTTGCGCGCCCAACACGACGACGGTGAACTTCGCGCCCACCTGCAGCTCATGGCCGGTCAGCTGGCCGCTGATGCCCGATGCGCGTGCGCGGTAGCGGCGGTTCATGTAACCCGCCAGTGCCACGAGGAAATCCGGATCGGCGTGCGGAACGTCTTCGGCATGGAAGCCGTTGGCGTAGTTCTCGGCGATGAAGCCAGTGTTGAAATCGCCCGTCACGAACTTGGGATGCGCCAGCAGCGCGGCCTGGAACGGAATGTTCGAGCTGATGCCGCGAATCACGAAGCCGTTGAGCGCCTCGCGCATCTTCGCGATGGCGTCGTTGCGATCCTTGCCGTGCACGATGAGCTTGGCGATCATCGAGTCGTAGTACATCGGAATCTCACCGCCTTCGTACACGCCCGTGTCCACACGCACGCCGTCCTTGATGCCGGCTTCGGACTGGAACATGTTCTGCTCCGGTGGCTGGAAACGCACCAGACGGCCGGTGGATGGCAGGAAGTTGCGGAACGGATCTTCCGCGTTGATGCGGCACTCGATCGCCCAACCTTCGCGCTTCACGTCCGCTTGCGTGAGCGAGAGCTTCTCGCCAGCGGCCACGCGGATCATCTGCTCGACCAGATCGAGGCCGGTGATGCATTCCGTCACCGGATGCTCCACCTGCAGGCGAGTGTTCATTTCGAGGAAGTAGAAGTCCTGGTCCTTGCCGACCACGAATTCCACCGTGCCCGCGGACTGGTACTTCACCGCCTTGGCCAGTTGCACGGCCTGCTCGCCCATCGCCTTGCGGGTGGCGTCGCTGATGAAAGGCGACGGTGCCTCTTCGATCACCTTCTGGTGGCGGCGCTGGATGGAGCACTCGCGCTCGTTCAGATAGATCACGTTGCCGTGCGAGTCGCCCAGCACCTGGATTTCGATGTGGCGCGGCTCCTGCACGAACTTCTCGATGAAGATGCGGTCGTCGCCGAAGCTGTTGCGGGCTTCGTTCTGGCAGGACGCGAAACCTTCATGCGCTTCCTTGTCGTTGAACGCCACGCGCAGGCCCTTGCCGCCGCCGCCCGCCGATGCCTTGATCATCACGGGATAGCCAATCTTCTTGGCGATTTCCACGGCTTGATCCGGGCCAGCGATCGCGTCGTTGTAGCCAGGAATCGTGTTGACCTTGGCTTCGTTGGCGAGCTTCTTGGAGGCGATCTTGTCGCCCATCGCTGCGATGGAGTGCGACTTGGGGCCGATGAAGGCGATGCCCTCATCTTCGCAACGCTTGGCAAAGCCTTCGTTCTCCGACAGGAAGCCGTAGCCGGGGTGCACGGCCTGTGCGCCGGTCTGCTTGCAGGCTTCGATGATCTTGTCACCGAGCAGATACGACTCTCGGCTGGGCGCAGGGCCCAAGCGGACGGCCTCATCGGCCAGCTTGACGTGACGCGCATCCTTGTCGGCGTCGGAATAGACAGCCACGGTCTTGATGCCCATCTTGCGGGCGGTGGCGATCACGCGGCAGGCGATCTCGCCGCGGTTGGCAATCAGAATCTTCGAAAACATAAGAACTCCTGAATCTGCGGCTTAAACGCCGC
This sequence comes from Diaphorobacter caeni, assembly GCF_015354245.1. Classification (GTDB taxonomy): domain Bacteria; phylum Pseudomonadota; class Gammaproteobacteria; order Burkholderiales; family Burkholderiaceae_C; genus Diaphorobacter_A; species Diaphorobacter_A caeni. The sequence continues at coordinate 83,580 of NZ_JADKYZ010000012.1, read as the reverse complement.
ACGCATTCACTAATGTTTGAGACAGCTTTACTCTGTCTTCGACGGATGGCAGGCACTTGTGCAGCGCCCGAGGCCCACCTCGCCAGGTCGTCATGGTCTTCAATGGCTTTTCAAGCCATCCAATGTTGAAACACACCTCATCGGAGTGCTCCGGCGTTGCAAAAAACTCCAGATGGCTCCAAGCAGGTAGGTGATCATGAATCCACCAAGCAATCGATTCGTAGGGAACCAGGCCCAAGAGCACCTGACGTGAAATCCTCGGCACGCTGATGCAAGCCGTCGCGCCAACACCATGGTGCTCGCTGGCATGATCCCACGTGTGAAATCCCCGATTGTCGGCGGCACAATTGTGTCGATTCACACCAGCTGCATTCACTTCGAAACTTCGGTATCCCGAGCGAACATGAATGCGTCCAAACTGCTGCTGGATTGGCTCCAGAAGCTGAGAGCACAACTGGGTGCCCGCCTCTATGGCGACGTCGAGCAACTCTCGGTCGGGAACATTGCGCAACCCATATTGAACAGCTATCTCGCTGTACAGAAACTCGCGCATGTGAAAGTTCTCGGAGAGCGCCACACGTCCAAGTCGCTCAAGACCTGCATACGTCTGGGGATCGAATCGAACCTTGGTCATAGTGGAATTTACAGCGGGATGTTCCCGTGCTTGCGCCACGGATTCTCGATCTGCTTGTTCTTGAGCATCGAGAGCGAGCGGCAGATGCGCTTGCGGGTTTCGTGCGGGAGGATCACGTCGTCGATGAAGCCGCGTGCGCCAGCGACGAACGGGTTGGCGAAACGCTCCTTGTATTCGGCTTCGCGGGCGGCGAGCTTTACGGGATCGTTCTTGTCTTCACGGAAGATGATTTCCACCGCGCCCTTCGCGCCCATCACCGCGATTTCGGCGTTGGGCCATGCGAGGTTGACGTCGCCGCGCAGGTGCTTGGAGGACATCACGTCGTACGCGCCGCCGTAGGCCTTGCGGGTGATGACGGTGATCTTCGGCACGGTGCATTCTGCGTACGCGTACAGCAGCTTGGCGCCGTGCTTGATGATGCCGCCGTATTCCTGCGAGGTGCCGGGCATGAAGCCGGGCACGTCCACAAACGTGACGACGGGGATGTTGAACGCATCGCAGAAACGCACGAAGCGCGCGGCCTTGATGGAGCTCTTGATGTCGAGGCAGCCTGCCAGCACCAGCGGCTGGTTGGCGACGATGCCGACCGTCTGGCCTTCCATGCGCGCAAAGCCGATGATGATGTTCTTGGCGTACTCGGGCTGCAGCTCGAAGAAATCGCCATCGTCCACCGTCTTGACGATGAGTTCCTTCAGGTCGTACGGCTTGTTCGGATTGTCCGGAACCAGCGTGTCGAGGCTCATGTCAGCGCGATCGGAGGGATCGCGGCTGGGGCGCACGGGCGGCTTTTCCTTGTTGTTGAGCGGCAGGTAGTTATAGAGGCGACGCAGCATCATCAGTGCTTCGACGTCGTTCTCGAACGCCATGTCGGCCACGCCGCTCTTGGTCGTGTGCGTCACCGCGCCGCCGAGTTCTTCGGCGGTCACTTCTTCGTGCGTCACGGTCTTCACGACTTCGGGGCCGGTCACGAACATGTAGCTCGAGTCCTTGACCATGAAGATGAAGTCAGTCATCGCAGGCGAATACACCGCACCGCCCGCGCTTGGGCCCATGATCATCGAGATCTGCGGAATCACGCCCGAGGCCAGCACGTTCTTCTGGAACACGTCGGCATAGCCGCCAAGCGACGCCACGCCTTCCTGAATGCGGGCGCCGCCCGAGTCGTTCAGGCCGATCACCGGAGCGCCGACCTTCATGGCCTGGTCCATGATCTTGCAGATCTTCTCTGCGTGTGTTTCGGACAGTGCGCCACCGAACACGGTGAAGTCCTGGCTGAACACGAACACCAGACGGCCGTTGATCATGCCGTAGCCGGTGACCACGCCGTCGCCGGGGATCTTGGTGTTTTCCATGCCGAAGTCCGTGCAGCGGTGCTCCACGAACATGTCCCATTCTTCGAATGTTCCGTCGTCCAGCAGCAGCTCGATGCGTTCACGCGCCGTGAGCTTGCCTTTCTTGTGCTGGGAGTCGATGCGCTTCTGGCCGCCTCCGAGTCGCGCGAGTTCGCGCTTTTTTTCCAGTTGCTCAAGGATGTCTTGCATGGTCGCTTCTTTCAGTGAAATACCGTGAGAGATGGCAATTGAATGAATCAGTTGGGTGTGCTTTGTGCCGCGAGCAAGGCGCGCGCGGCGGTGGAGGCGGCCATTCGGCCCGCCGCCACATCGGATTGCATTTGCGACAGCAGCCCGCGCACTTGCGGATGCTGGCGAAACGCCTGTTTGAGACCGAAGTCGATGCGCTCCCACATCCATGAGAGCGACTGTTTTTCGCGGCGCGTCTGCAGCTTGCCGTTGGCGGTCTGCAGGCGTCGGAATTCCTCGACGGCGTTCCAGAAACTGTCGACGCCATCGCCCTTCAGCGCGCTGATCTGCACCACGCGCGGCTGCCACAGCAGCTCGTTGTGGTGCGCGTGATCGGGGTTGCCGTGCATGCCGAGCAGTCGCAGGCTCGATGTGATCTGCGCCTGCGCACGCGTGGCGGCATGCGGATCGATGTCGGCCTTGTTGATGACCACCAGATCGGCCAGCTCCATCACGCCCTTCTTGATGGCCTGAAGGTCGTCGCCCGCGTTGGGCAGCTGCAGCACGCAGAACATGTCGGTCATGCCGTGCACCGCGATTTCGCTCTGGCCGACGCCGACGGTCTCGACGATCACCACGTCATAGCCAGCCGCTTCGCAGACCAGCATGGCCTCGCGCGTCTTCTCGGCCACGCCACCCAGCGTGCCGCTCGACGGACTCGGACGGATGTAGGCGCTCAGGTGGACCGAGAGCTGCTCCATGCGCGTCTTGTCGCCCAGAATCGAGCCACCGGAGACGGTGGACGACGGGTCGATCGCCAGCACAGCCACGCGCAGGCCCTTGCCGATGAGGTGCAGGCCCAGCGTTTCGATGAAGGTCGACTTGCCGACGCCGGGCACGCCGCTGATGCCGAGGCGAAAGGACTTTCCGGTGTGCGGCAGCATGGCGGTGAGCAGCTCGTCGGCCTGCGCGCGATGGTCGGCGCGGGTCGATTCGAGCAGCGTGATGGCCTTGGCCATGGCACGCCGCTGCACCGCAGGACTGCCCTGCAGAATACCGGTCAACAACTCCGCCGGGGTCACGCTGCCTGTGCCTTTCGGATCTGCTCGAGCACGTCCTTGGCGCTCGCCGGAATCGGCGTGCCTGGGCCGTAAACGCCCTTCACGCCTGCGCTGTAGAGGTAGTCGTAGTCCTGAGCGGGGATCACGCCGCCGACGAACACGATGATGTCGTCCGCGCCCTGCTTCTTGAGTTCCTCGATGATCGCGGGCACCAGCGTCTTGTGGCCGGCCGCGAGCGTCGAGACGCCCACGGCGTGCACGTCGTTTTCAATGGCCTGGCGCGCGCATTCTTCGGGGGTCTGGAACAGCGGGCCCATGTCCACGTCAAAGCCCAGATCGGCGAACGCGGTGGCAACCACCTTGGCGCCGCGATCGTGGCCGTCCTGACCGAGCTTGGCGATCATCACGCGGGGTCGGCGGCCCAGGTTTTCAGAGGCTTCATTGATTTCGCCCTTGAGCTTTTCCCAGCCTTCAGCGGAGTCATAAGCAGCAGCGTACACACCGGTCACCTTCTGTGTATCGGCACGATGGCGGCCGAATTCCTTTTCGAGCGCGTCGGAGACTTCGCCCACGGTGGCGCGCAGTCGGATGGCCTTGATCGCCAGATCCAGCAGATTGCCCTCGCCCGACTTGGCGGCCGCAGTCAATGCGGCGAGCGCCGCCTGCACTGCGGCTTCGTCGCGCTTTGCCTTCATGTCGTTCAGGCGCTTGATCTGGTTGTCGCGCACCTTCACGTTGTCCACTTCGAGGATGTCGACCGCGTCTTCCTTGGCGAGCTTGTACTTGTTCACGCCGACGATCACGTCCTTGCCCGAGTCGATGCGCGCCTGCTTCTCGGCGGCGGCGGCTTCGATCTTGAGCTTGGCCCAGCCCGAATCCACGGCAGCGGTCATGCCGCCCATTTCTTCGACTTCTTCGATGATCTTCCAGGCGGCATCGGCCATGTCCTGCGTGAGCTTTTCCATCATGTAGGAGCCGGCCCAAGGATCGATCACGCTGGTGATGTGGGTTTCTTCCTGAATGATGAGCTGCGTGTTGCGGGCGATGCGGGCCGAGAACTCGGTGGGCAGCGCGATGGCTTCATCCAGCGCGTTGGTATGCAGCGATTGCGTGCCGCCGAACACCGCGGCCATCGCCTCGATGGTGGTGCGCACGACATTGTTGTACGGGTCCTGCTCGGTGAGCGACCAGCCGGACGTCTGGCAGTGCGTGCGCAGCATCAGGCTCTTGGGCTTCTTCGCGTCGAAACCCTTCATGATGCGGCACCACAGCAGGCGGGCTGCGCGCATCTTGGCGATTTCCAGGTAGAAGTTCATGCCGATCGCCCAGAAGAACGACAGGCGGCCCGCGAAATCGTCCACGTCCATGCCCTTGGCGGTGGCGGTCTTCACGTATTCCTTGCCGTCCGCCAGCGTGAAGGCAAGTTCCAACGCTTGGTTCGCACCGGCTTCCTGCATGTGATAGCCCGAGATCGAGATCGAGTTGAACTTGGGCATGTTCTTGCTCGTGTACTCGATGATGTCGCCGATGATCTTCATCGACGGCTTGGGCGGGTAGATATAGGTGTTGCGCACCATGAACTCCTTCAGAATGTCGTTCTGAATGGTTCCGGAGAGCTTGTCCTGCGAGACGCCCTGCTCTTCAGCAGCCACCACGTAACCAGCCAGCACGGGCAGCACCGCACCGTTCATGGTCATCGAGACAGACACCTTGTCCAGCGGAATCTGGTCGAACAGGATCTTCATGTCCTCGACCGAGTCAATCGCCACACCGGCCTTGCCCACATCACCCGTCACGCGCGGATGGTCGGAGTCGTAACCACGGTGCGTTGCCAGATCGAACGCCACCGAAACGCCCTGCCCGCCCGCAGCCAGCGCCTTGCGGTAGAACGCGTTGGACTCTTCGGCGGTGGAGAAACCCGCGTACTGGCGGATCGTCCACGGGCGCACGGCGTACATCGTCGCCTGCGGGCCACGGATGTAGGGCTCCATGCCGGGCAGCGTGTTGGTGTACTGCAGACCCGCGGTGTCATCGGCCGTGTACAGCGGCTTGACCGAAATGCCGTCCGGCGTGATCCAGTTCAGGGCCGACACGTCGCCATTGGGGGCGGACTTGGCGGCGGCTTTCTGCCAGTCTTCCATGCTGGAGGAGGCAAAGTTGTCACGGGGTTTGGAGGCTTCGGTCATGGCAAATGGAGTCTTTGGAAGAAGTTGGAGGGTTACCTGAAGGGTGCGCCAAATTTCGTTATGCAAAAAGACGTAGCGAATTCATAATTATTGATCCAAAATTTTGAATTCAGCGTAAATTGTCATATCTTTGTCGGAAATTCAAGTCACAGGAATGTCGCCAAGGTGATTCGTGTAAACCATGATTGTGAAGAATCACGTTTACGTAAACGTCAATTCTAGCGACTGATCTGCGACTTTTATCAAAAATCGATGGCTTGTTTGTTGACAGGCCGGACAACGCAGCTGCCAGAACGCAAGCGGCCGCGACTGTCGCACAAGTTTCTTACAACACGCCTTACAACCGCATCGTCTCTGTCGACTACGCCGCTTCCCCCTAGAATCTCGCCCCTACCTATGAGCATTGCCACCCTTTCCCCGCGCGCGTTGTACGAAGAAGTTGCCGAATTGCTGCGTCAGCGCATCTTTTCGGACGAGCTCACTCCCGGCAGTTGGATCGACGAGGCGAAGATCGCGGAGGAATTCGGCATCAGCCGCACACCGCTGCGCGAGGCGCTCAAGGTGCTGGCGTCCGAAGGACTGATCACCATGAAGGTGCGGCGCGGCGCCTGGGTGACCGAGGTGACGCACGAGGACATGAAGCAGGTCTATCACCTGCTCGCCCTGCTCGAGAGCGACGCGGCCGCCTGGGTCGCCGAGTTCGCAAGCCCCCTGCAGCTCGCCGAGCTGCACGCGCTGCACGCCGAGCTGGAGCAGGCCACGCTGGACCGCAAGAAATTCTTCAACATCAACGAGCAGTTCCACATGCGCGTGCTCGAGGCCACGGCCAACAAATGGCTGTTCCAGATGGTGCAGGATCTGCGCCGGGTCATGAAGCTCAGCCGCCACAACTCGCTGCTCAAGTCCGGGCGCATCGCCGACTCCCTCCATGAACACGCGATCATCATGGCGGCCTTTGACGCCCGCGACCCTGAGGCCGCACGCCGCGCGATGCAGACGCATTTCATGCAGGGGCTGAACGCGGCCGGTTAGCCCCTGCTGATGATGACGCGCGCTGACGCCTCGTCACATCTTTCTCGGACATTTCAAACCCGCGCGACAGGATCCGGTCCGGGTATTCCCTTCTATGGGTAAGATGATTGGCTTTGATGCAGGCATGCAGACAAGCCGGGTACACCCGCGCCACTCCATGCCTGCCGCCGTCTCCCTCACTGGTTGCCGCATGAATTCGCCTGTCACTGAACTACAAGACGTCCATACCCTTCCAGCATTGTTCGCCACGCGCGCGCGCCTCACGCCAGAGGGCGAGGCCTACCGCCAGTGTGATTCTCACGGCGAATGGAAAAGCCTGAACTGGCGCGAAGCCGAGGCCGAAATCGCCCGCTATTCCCGCGCGCTGGCCATGACGGGCCTTCCCGAGAAGTCGCATGTGGCCATTCTTCTGCCCAATGGCCTGAACGCCATGTGCATCGATCAGGCGGTCATGGCGACCGGCTGCGCGCCTGTGCCGCTGCACGCCATCGACAACCCCGGCAGCATCGCCTACATCCTCAACGATGCCGAGGTCTCGCTGCTGGTGTTGACCGACAGCGCGCAATGGCAGCACATCGCGGACGCCTGTGACAGCTTTCCGCACCTGCGCGGCGTGGTCATCGCGACCGGCGAGGCGCTTCCCGCCACCGGCGACAAGCCATCCCATGAGATTCCCGTGGCGCCGCTCGGTGAATGGCTGGATGCCGCACCCGCCGACCAGGCGCTGCCGCCGCCGCCCGCTCCGGATGATCTGGCGGCCATCGTCTACACCAGCGGCACCACCGGCAAGCCCAAGGGCGTGATGCTCACGCACGCCAACGTGATCGCCGACGTGAAGGCGGTGATGCAGCGCATCTCGCCGGTCGCCTCGGACGTGTTCCTGTCGTTCCTGCCGCTGTCGCACACCTTCGAGCGCACCGGCGGCTACTACCTCGCCATTGCCTCGGGCAGCTGCGTGGCCTATGCACGCTCCGTCGCGCTGATCGCGCAGGACATGATGATCGTGAAGCCGACCATTCTGGTCTCCGTGCCGCGCATCTACGAACGTGTGCACGCCAAGATGCTGGAGGTGCTGTCGTCATCGGGCTTCAAGATGCAGCTCTTTCAGGCCGCGCAGACCGTGGGCTGGCGCAAGTTCTGTGCCGCACAGGGCCTGCCAGCCCCCAAGGAGGACGGCGACGACACCGGCGGCTGGATGCGCGCCCTGCCTTGGCCGCTGCTGCGCGCGCTTGTCGCCAAGCCGCTTCTGGAGAAATTCGGTGGCCGCGTGCGCGTGGCGGTCAGCGGCGGCGCACCGCTTTCGCCCAGCATCGCCAAGTGCTTTCTGGGCCTCGGGCTGCCGCTGATTCAGGGCTACGGCATGACGGAAACCACGCCCGTCGTCTCGGTCAACACGCTGACCGACAACGACCCGTCCACCGTCGGCCGCGCATTGCCAGGCGTCGAAGCACGCATCGGCGAGAACCGCGAACTGCAGGTACGCGGCCCCATCGTCATGAAGGGCTACTGGAATCGGCCGGAAGACACCGCGCGCATCATGACCGAGGACGGCTGGCTGCGCACGGGCGATCAGGCCGAACTGGTGGACGGCGGCCGCATCCGCATTCTGGGACGCATCAAGGAAATCATCGTCACATCGACCGGCGAGAAGATCCCCCCGGGCGACCTCGAAATGGCGATCACCGCCGATCCGCTGTTCGCGCAGGCCTTCGTCGTCGGCGAGAACCGCCCATTCATCGCCTGTGTGGCCTCCGTCAACGAGGAGGAATGGCGCAAGCTCGCCGCCGACCTCCAACTGGACCCTGAAGACCCAGCCAGCCTCGGCAAGCCCGCGGTAGAGAAGGCGGCGCTGGACCGCATCACGAGGCAGACCACAAGCTTCGCCCGCTACGCCGTGCCGCGCGCGGTGCACCTCACGCGCGAGCCATGGACGATTGAAAACACCTTCATGACCCCCACGCTCAAGCTCAAGCGCAACAACCTCATGGGCTACTACGGCGAGGCCATCGACGCGATGTACAACAAGCCCGCGCCGCGCTGATTCTTGTCGGTGAAACCGTATCGGCAGGATTTGCGCTGAAGCCCGGGCAGTGAGCGAAAGCCTCGCGCGTGCAGGTGCAAGCACGGCAAGTGCACAATAGCGGCCTTCTCCCGAAGGTCGCGCCGCCCCCGAACGCTTGATGCGTTCGGGCGTTTTCGGCGCTTGCCGGGAGGCAGGACGCGTCGCACGCGGCGCCCGGATCCAGCATGAACACTGACAAAGACACCCCATCCACCTCCCCCGCTTTCAGCCCATGGCGCACGTCCGTTGCGCCGATGATGGACTGGACCGACCGTCATTGCCGCCATCTGCACCGTCTGCTGAGCCGCCACACGCTGCTCTACACCGAGATGGTGACGACCGGCGCGCTGGTGCATGGGGACGTGGAGCGCCATCTGCGCTTTGGCGAGGCCGAGCATCCGGTCGCGCTGCAGCTGGGCGGAAGCGAGCCGGCCGATCTGGCGCACAGCGCCAAGCTCGGTGAGCAATGGGGCTATGACGAAATCAATCTGAACTGCGGCTGCCCCAGCGAGCGGGTGCAGCGTGGCGCGTTCGGCGCCTGCCTGATGAACGAGCCGCAGCTGGTGGCCGATTGCGTGAAGGCCATGGTGGACGCGGTGTCCGTGCCCGTGACGGTCAAGCACCGGATCGGCATCGACAAGGTGGAAGAATATGGTTTCGTGCGCGATTTCGTGGGCACGGTGGCCGACGCGGGCTGCACGGTGTTCATCGCCCATGCGCGCAACGCCTGGCTCAAAGGGCTGTCTCCCAAGGAGAACCGCGAGATTCCACCGCTGCGCTATGACGTGGTGGCGCAATTGAAGAAGGACTTTCCGCAACTGACGATCGCGATCAACGGCGGATTCGTTGCCGACAGCGCGGTGCTGGAACAGCTCGAGGTGCTCGATGGCGTGATGGTGGGCCGCGAGGCCTATCACAACCCATGGTGGCTCGCGCGCTGGGACGAGGTGTTCTACGGCGATGCGCCAAACGGGCTCACCCGTGAACTCGTGGAAGAACGCATGGTGGAGTACATGGAGCACGAGGCCGCGAAGCACGGCACGCACTGGTATTCGATCGCCCGCCACATGCTGGGCCTGCGCAACGGACTGCCCGGGGCGCGGCGCTGGCGTCAGGTGTGGAGCGACCATCGCCTGAAGCATCTGCCCGCGCGCGAGGTCATGCAGATCGCGCGCACCAAGCCGAATGCAGCCGCAAACCCGCAAGAGACGGCCGTCGCCTGAGCCCTGATTTCGGGAGACGACGAGCCTGTTGCTAGCTCAAGCGCATCATGGCTTTCAATAGTGGCTTTCTCCTACAGGCAAACGACGGTGGAGAGCACGGTTTGGAATAGCATCCTTGGACCGGCCCGTCGCGGCGATTGACGTTTGCGGCAAGCCGGATTTTCTGGATGTATTGCGCATGCCCTCCCAACTCACCGTCGACAAAGACCTTCCCGCCGAAGAACACGCGTTCCGCCAATACTATGGACAGGAGCTGCCGGTTCTGGAACATGCCTGCGCGTTCTACATCGCACTGCTGCAATCCGTGCTCTCCCAGGTGGAAGGCATCGACATCTCCAAGGTCGAGGGCCGCGTCAAGGACCGCGAGGAATGCCTGCGCAAGTTCTCGCGCAAGTACCGTGCGACGCTGGAGGAATCCGGCATCGACTATGAGATCCAGCACTACATCACCGACCTGATCGGCCTGCGCGTGGTGTGCCTCTATGAGGACGAGCTGGAAAAGGTGGCGCAGATCGTCAGCCACTATTTCGACGTCATCGACGTGACCGACAAGGTCAGCGCGGTCGAGAGCACGGAGGCCTCGTTCGGCTACAAGGGCCTGCATCTGGACCTGCGGCTCAACGCCGAGCAGGCCGCCCTGCCCGAGAACGCGGGCTACGCGCACATTCCGTTCGAGCTGCAGGTGCGCACCATCATCCAGGATTCGTGGAGCGTGCTGGATCACAAGATCAAGTACAAGAAGTCGATCCCCGCCGAGCTGAAACGCCGCATCAACGTGCTCTCCGCCCTGTTTGAGCTCGCCGACCGCGAATTCCGGCAGATCCGCGACGCGACCGACGCCGAACTGCTGCGGGCCGTGGACGAAACGGCGGATCTGAATGAGTCCGATCCCGGCGAGGAGCCCAGGCAGACCATCGCCATGGGCAGCGAGCTCAACGCGTTCACCTTTCTGAAGATCGCCCAGCATTTCTTCAAGGATTTCGATTTCGATCCGCACAAGGTCGACATGTTCGTGGACGACGTGCGCGCCTGGGCCCCCGGCGTGACGCGCGCACGCTTCAATGCGCTATTGCGCGAGAACATCGCCGTCGTCAAGCGCTACAAGCAGTTCTTCGACGAGCAGAATCCCGGCAGCAGCTTCAACCCCTACACCGTCATCCGCCACTGCCTCTATCTGGGAGACAAGACGGTCTTCCGACGCGCTTTGCGCAACAGCTCGCGCGAGGCTTTCGAGGCCTGGCTGCTGATGAACGTGCCCGTTCAGAACCTCTGAACCGTCCGCGATGCCCCGTACCCCGTCAAAAACACACTGTGCCACACGGGCGGCGAGCATCCATGTGAGCACATCCTCGCCGTCAACTCCACGTAATCCAAGGGTGCGACACTTGATTCGTGTCAATTTTTCAATTTCGCGAACAGTCGATTCCGCCGGCACGAGCAAAACTTTATCGGCAAGTGTCTTTTGATAACAAAAATTTGCAATGTGTATGCGTGTCAAAAGGAGGTTTTTGCCTCTGACAGCGTGATGTCCCACTCCAAGTAGGTGATTTCACTCTCTGACAGACGCCTGAAACCCCTGTTATATTGCACTGCAACATTACTGAAAGTGGTCCCACTGATGCTCTACACCATTTACGAAGCTCAGCGCTCCTTGATGGAACCCTTCGCCGAACTCGCGCAAGTGGCTTCCAAAATGTTCAGCAACCCACAGACGCCGTTCAGTCAGACCACAATGGCCCAGCGCATGGCTGCCGGATACGATCTGATGTATCGCCTTGGCAAGGACTACGAGAAGCCGCAGTTCGGCATCGCCACCGTCAAGGTCGATGGCGTGGAAGTCGCCATCCACGAGCGCGTCGAGATCGACAAGCCGTTCTGCGAACTGCGTCGCTTCAAGCGCTTCTCCGATGATCCCCCGACGCTGGCCACGCTCAAGGGCCAGCCCGTGGTGCTGATCGTCGCGCCGCTCTCCGGTCACTACGCCACGCTGCTGCGCGACACGGTCAAGACCATGCTCAGCGGCCACAAGGTCTACATCACCGACTGGAAGAACGCCCGTCTGGTGCCCACGTCCGAAGGCGAGTTCCATCTCGATGACTACGTGAACAACGTGCAGGAGTTCATCCGCCACCTGCAGTCCACCTACGGCAACTGCCACGTGATGAGCGTCTGCCAGCCCACCGTACCGGTGCTGGCCGCGATCTCGCTGATGGCCTCGCGCGGTGAGAAGACGCCGCTGTCGATGACCATGATGGGCGGCCCGATCGATGCGCGTCGCTCGCCGACGGCCGTGAACAATCTGGCCACGCAGCACAGCATCGACTGGTTCGAGAACAACGTGATCTACCGCGTGCCCGAGAAATTCCCGGGCGCCGGTCGCCGCGTCTACCCCGGCTTCATGCAGCACAGCGGCTTCGTGGCGATGAACCCCGACCGCCACGCCAAGAGCCACTACGACTACTTCAAGGATCTGGTGCGCGGTGACGACGCCAGCGCCGAGGCGCACCGCAAGTTCTATGACGAGTACAACGCCGTGCTCGACATGGACGCCGACTACTATCTGGAAACCATCCAGACGGTGTTCCAGAAGTACAGCCTGGTCGAAGGCACCTGGGACGTGAAGTCGCCCGAGGGCAACATCGAGCGCGTTCGCCCCCAGGACATCAAGACCACCGCCCTGCTGACCGTGGAAGGCGAGCTCGACGACATCTCCGGCTCCGGCCAGACCGAGGCGGCCCAGGACATCTGCTCCGGCATTCCCAAGGAAGACCGCTCGCACATGGAAGTCACCGGCGCAGGTCACTACGGCATCTTCAGTGGCCGCCGCTGGCGCGATCAGGTGTACCCACGCGTGCGTGATTTCATCCTGGCGCACCAACCGGCCGCCGCACAGGCGACCCCTTCGGCACGCCAGGCTGCCTGATCCGAAGCAAGAACCGGCGTACCATTGGGCATGCCCGAGCAGCACGCCCCAACCAACAACAACACGCCAGTCGACACTGCGGCCAAGCCTCTCGAGGGCTTGGCCGCTCTCATTGATGCAGCCCTTCCGCAGACGCAGTGCACGCGCTGCGGTTACCCGGACTGCGCCGCCTACGCCCGCGCCATCGCGGCCAACGAGGCCGCCATCAACCAATGCCCTCCCGGTGGCGAGGAAGGCATCGTGCGACTGGCCGCCATCACCGGCCGATCCGCCACCGCGCTCAACCCCGACAACGGCTTCGAAGGCCCGCTCACGCTCGCCGTGATCGACGAGAACTGGTGCATCGGCTGCACGCTGTGCCTCAAGGTGTGCCCTACGGACGCCATCATCGGTGCGAACAAGCGCATGCACACCGTCATCGCGGAGCACTGCACGGGGTGCGAGCTTTGCATTCCGGTCTGCCCCGTGGACTGCATTTCGCTGGACAACATCAGCGGTTCATCCACCGGCTGGGCCGCGTGGAGCGAGCCGCTGGCCCATCACGCCCGCAGCCGCTACCTCGACCATCTGACACGCCAGCGGCACGCACCGGCGGTGGCGGCAAATGCGCAGGCTGCAGCGACTGCGGCGCAATCGCTGGCCGAAGCGGCAGCTCCCGCAGCCCCTTCCGCGCTCGACCCCAAGAAGGCCATGATCGCCGCCGCAATGGCGCGCGCCCGCGCCCAGCGCGGACAAAGCTGACGCGCAACCGGCAGGCCCGATTCCAATGCGAACGCCGTGGCCGCCTGTGCTTCCACCATAATGGCGAACATGAATCCCCTGCTCTCACTTTTGCAGCCGTATCCGTTTGAGCGCCTGCGTCAACTCTTTGCGGGAGTCACCCCCGCGCCCGAATACCGCGCCATCAGTCTGGGCATCGGCGAACCCAAACACCCCACACCGCAGCTCATCAAGGACGCTCTGGCCAACAGCATGGACGGCCTCGCGGCCTACCCCGCCACGGCGGGCGACATCCAACTGCGCGAGGCCTGTGCCGGCTGGATGGATCGCCGCTATGGAGTGAAAGTCAACCCCGCGACCCAGATCCTGCCGGTGAACGGCTCGCGCGAGGCGCTGTTTGCCTTCGCCCAGACGGTGATTGATCCCAGCCGACCGGGCGCGACCGTGGTGAGCCCGAATCCGTTCTATCAGATCTACGAGGGTGCTGCCCTGCTGTCGGGCGCCACGCCGTATTTCGCGCCCAGCGTGGCCGAGCGCAACTTCGCCGTCGACTGGGACAGCGTGCCCGATGAAGTCTGGCAGCGCACGCAGTTGATCTTCGTGTGCTCGCCCGGCAACCCCACCGGCGCGGTCATGCCGCTGTCCGAGTGGGAAAAGCTGTTTGCACTGTCCGACAAGTACGGCTTCGTGATCGCCTCCGACGAGTGCTACAGCGAGATCTATTTCCGCGACGAGGCGCCTCTGGGCGGCCTGGAAGCGGCGACCAAGCTCGGGCGCACCGACTTCAAGCGCCTGATGATGTTCACCAGCCTGTCCAAACGCAGCAATGTGCCGGGCATGCGCAGCGGTTTCGTCGCGGGCGACGCGGATCTGATCAAGTCCTTCCTGCTGTATCGCACTTACCACGGCGGCGCGATGAGCCCGACCATCCAGAAGGCGAGCATCGCCGCTTGGAACGACGAGCAGCACGTGGTCGAAAACCGCGCCCTCTACCGCCAGAAATTCGCCGAAATCACCCCGATGCTCTCGAAGGTGATGGACGTCGCCTTGCCTGACGCGAGCTTCTACCTGTGGGCCAAGGTGCCGGATTCTCTGGGCATGAGCGACACGGAGTTCGCGAAAGCCCTTCTGGCTCAATACAATGTGACCGTTCTGCCCGGAAGCTATCTGGCCCGCGAGGCAAACGGCATCAACCCCGGCGCGCAGCGTGTGCGCATGGCGCTGGTGGCCGAAACCGCGGAATGCCGGGAAGCGGCCGAACGCATCGTCCAGTTCATTCAATCGAGAACCTGAAGTAGTAAATCCATGACTCAACAACTGCAAACCCTCATCGACAACGCCTGGGAAAACCGCGCCAGCATGTCCCCCGCCGCCGCTCCCAAAGACGTGGTGGATGCCGTTGAGCACGTGATCGCCGAGCTGAACACCGGCAAGCTGCGCGTCGCCACCCGCGAAGGCGTGGGCCAATGGACCGTGCACCAGTGGATCAAGAAGGCCGTGCTGCTGTCGTTCCGCCTCAAGGACAACGCGCTGATGCGCTCGGGCGACCTGAACTTCTTCGACAAGGTGCCCACCAAGTTCGAAGGCATGAGCGAAGCCGAGATCGCCGCCACCGGCGTGCGCGTGGTGCCCCCGGCCGTCGCACGTCGCGGCAGCTTCGTCGCCAAGGGCGCGATCCTGATGCCTTCCTACGTGAACATCGGTGCCTACGTGGACGAAGGCACCATGGTCGACACCTGGGCCACCGTGGGCTCCTGCGCCCAGGTCGGCAAGAACGTCCACCTCTCCGGCGGCGTGGGCCTCGGCGGCGTGCTGGAGCCCCTGCAGGCCAACCCCACCATCATTGAAGACAACTGCTTCATCGGCGCGCGCTCCGAGGTGGTCGAAGGCGTGATCGTCGAAGAAAACTCCGTGCTGGGCATGGGCGTGTACATCGGCAAGAGCACCCCGATCTTCAACCGTGACACCGGCGAGACGTTCTTCGGCCGCGTGCCCTCCGGCTCCGTGGTGATCAGCGGCAACCTGCCCAAGACCACCAAGGACGGCGTGGCCTACAGCACCTATGCGGCCATCATCGTGAAGACCGTGGACGCCAAGACCCGTTCGAGCACCAGCCTGAACGACCTGCTGCGCGACTGATATCCTGCATCCGGCCGGGTGACGCGGCACAAGCCCGCGCCGGCCATTTCAAAGCATACGGGGGAGATGATTCATGAGCACGATGGAAAGAATTCTGCGCCTCATGGCGGAGAAGAAGGCATCCGATGTGTACCTGTCGGCGCACGCGCCTGCGCTCATCAAGATCGATGGGCAATGCGTG
This sequence comes from Diaphorobacter caeni, assembly GCF_015354245.1. Taxonomy (GTDB): domain Bacteria; phylum Pseudomonadota; class Gammaproteobacteria; order Burkholderiales; family Burkholderiaceae_C; genus Diaphorobacter_A; species Diaphorobacter_A caeni. The sequence continues at coordinate 67,899 of NZ_JADKYZ010000012.1, read as the reverse complement.
CCGATCAACAATCAGGTGCTCTCGGCCGAGGCCCCTCTCAATCTGCTTTCAGAAGTCATCGAACCCCACCGGATCGAGGAGCTGCAGGAAACCGGCGAGCTCAACATGGGCGTGCCGTTGGCCGGCATCGGACGCTTTCGCGTGAGCGCAATGCGCCAGCGCGGCAGCTACGCCGTGGTGATCCGTTTCATCCCGAGCATCATCCCGCCGCTGCCCACGCTGGGCCTGCCGGAAGTGCTGTCCGGGCTCATCATGGAAAAGCGCGGCCTGATTCTTCTGGTCGGCGCCACCGGCTCCGGCAAGAGCACGACGCTCGCGTCGATGATCGACCACCGCAATGAACAGCAGACCGGCCACGTGCTCACCGTGGAAGACCCGATCGAATACCAGTTCACCAACAAGCGGGCGATCATCAACCAGCGCGAGATCGGCGCCGACACCTCGACGCTGCAGACGGCGCTCAAGAACGCGCTGCGCCAGGCCCCCGACGTGATCCTGATCGGCGAAATCCGCGACCGCGAAACCATGTCCGCCGCAATTGCCTACGCGCAGTCTGGCCACCTCTGCCTTGCGACCCTGCACGGCAACAACAGCTATCACGCGCTCAACCGGATTCTGTCGTTCTACCCGGTCGAAGTGCGCCCGACGATGCTGGGCGACCTGGCATCCGCGCTCAAGGCGGTCATCTCCCAGCGTCTGGTGCGCACGCCCCAAGGCGCGCGCCTGCCGGCCGTCGAGGTGATGCTCAACACCAAGCTGGTGGCCGACCTGATCGAAAAAGGCGACTTTTCCGGCGTGCGCGAAGCGATGGAAAAATCCATGGCCGAAGGCTCGCAGACCTTCGAGGAAGCGCTCGCCCACATGATCATGGACAACAAGATCGACCGCAAGGAAGGTCTTGCCAACGCCGATTCGCCCACCAATCTGCTGTGGCGCCTGCAAAACGATTTTGCACTGGCGTCCAAGGCGGCACAGGCCCAAGCCGAGGCGCACCAGCGCGTCGACGACGACCAGCCGTCGTTCACCGAAATCGTGCTCGACGTCCATCCGCGTTGAGGCACAGAAAATAGAAGTTTCCGCTCTCCCATGTCTCCCACCCTGCTTCTGACCGAACAGCTCATCAGCCGCCCTTCCGTGACTCCCAACGACGAGGGGTGTCTGGAGATTCTGGCGGCGCGCCTCGAACCGCTTGGCTTCGTCTGTGAACGCATGGACAGCGGCCCGGATGATTTCCGCGTCAGCAACCTGTGGGCCAAGCGCAGTTCCGCGTCAGCGAACGCCCGCACGCTGGTGTTCGCCGGTCATACCGACGTGGTGCCCACCGGCCCGCTCGAGCAGTGGAGCAGCCCGCCCTTCACGCCCACGCACCGCGACGGACGCCTCTATGGGCGCGGCGCGAGCGACATGAAGACCTCGATCGCCGCCTTCGTGGTGGCGCTCGAGGAGTTTCTGGCGGCCGAAACCAATCCCGACATCCACATCGCCCTGCTGCTGACCAGCGACGAGGAAGGCCCGTCCGTTGACGGCACCAAGATCGTCGTGGAGCGCCTGCGCGAGCGCAACGAGCCGCTTGCGTGGTGCATCGTCGGCGAGCCGACCTCGGTCGAGAAGACCGGCGACATGATCAAGAACGGTCGGCGCGGCACGCTGTCGGGCAAGCTCACCGTGCGCGGCGTGCAGGGCCACATCGCCTATCCGCAACTGGCGCGCAATCCGATCCATCAGGTCGTTCCGGCGCTGGCCGAGCTCACCACCATCGAATGGGATCGCGGCAACGCATTCTTCCCGCCCACCAGCTGGCAGATGAGCAACATCCACGCGGGCACCGGCGCGACCAACGTGATTCCCGGTGCGGTGGTGATCGATTTCAACTTCCGTTTCAGCACCGAGAGCACGGCCGAGCAGCTCAAGAAGCGCGTGCACGCCGTGCTCGACCGCCACGGGCTCGAATACGACCTGATCTGGACGCTCGGCGGCCAGCCTTTCCTCACCACGCCCGGCGAACTGGTGCAGGCCGTTCAGGGCGCGATCAAGGAAGTCACCGGCATCGACACCGAGCTCTCGACCACGGGCGGCACCAGCGATGGCCGTTTCATCTCGCAGATCTGCGAGCAGGTCATCGAGTTCGGCCCGCCCAACGCGACCATCCACAAGATCGACGAACACGTGGTGCTCGCCGACGTCGAACCGCTCGCCAACATCTACCGCCGAACGCTCGAACTGCTGAACGCCGGAGCGGCCAAGGCATGAGCGAAGCCCCTGCGAACGCCAAGACCACCGTCGGCGAACTGATCCGCGGCGTCGCCAGACAGCTGAGCGATGCGGGCGTCGGCTTCGGCCACGGAACGACCAATGCGCACGACGAAGCGGCCTGGCTTGTGCTTTGGCAGCTTGGTCTGCCCATCGACAGCCCGCTCGACGACGACGAACCCGAAACGGTCTCGCACCAGCCTGTCTCCGCCGAGCAGCAGGCACAGGTCGCCAAGCTGATCGAACAGCGCATTTCCACCCGCAAACCCGCCGCCTACCTCACCCGCGAGGCCTGGCTGCAGGGCGTGCCCTTCTACATCGACGAGCGCTCCATCGTTCCGCGCAGCTTCATCGCCGAACTGCTGGCCGACGGCAGCATCGACGAATGGCTCAGCGAAGAAACACGCAAGGTTCTGGACCTGTGCACCGGCAACGGCAGCCTGGCCTGCCTCGCGGCCATGACCTATCCCGACGTGGACGTGACGGGCGCCGACATTTCCGCCGACGCGCTCGCCGTGGCCCGCATCAACGTGGACAAGCACCACCTGCAGGACCGCGTGACGCTGCTGCAGAGCGATGGCATGAGCCTGCTCGGCGATGGCTGGGATCTCGTGCTCTGCAACCCGCCCTACGTGAACGCCGACAGCATGAGCCGTCTGCCCGACGAGTACCGTGCCGAGCCCGCATTGGCACTGGCCGGTGGTGCCGACGGCATGGACTTCATCCGTCAACTGTTCCGGGACCTGCCCTCGCGCATGAGCCCCCATGCCGTGCTGGTGCTCGAGATCGGCAATGAAAAGCCGTTCTTTGAAGCGGCCTTCCCGGGTCTGCCCGTCTTCTGGCTCGACACCAGTTCAGGCGACGAACAGGTACTGCTGGTGACCCGGCAGGCGCTGTCCGAACTCAACGGCTAATCAGGGCAACGTCTGCTCAAGGCGCCATCACCCTCGTGGCGAAGCGCGCTATCGGCGCATACAGACAGCTCTCAAGCCGTTGCGGCAACAACAGCGGCTTGAGCAGCATGCGCACCGCCAGATCGGCCGGAAGCTGGGTGCTGACGAGCTGATACGCGCGCTGGGCGATGTCGGCAAAGCGGCGGTCGCTGTCCGCGAAGTAGTTTCCGCGGTGCGCGAACACATGGCGCAGCGCCACATCCGAATCGCTCTCGCGCAACTCCTTGAGCCGGGCATACAGCGTCCCCGCGATGCGCGTGCGGCTCACCGGGGACCGCTCCTGCAACTCCTTGAAATACTTGAGGAAATGCTTGTAGTGCCCCACCTCATCGTTGCGGATGTGGCCGAGCAGCTTGCGCAGCACGGGCTCGTCACTGAGCTCTCGCAGGGTGTGATAGTAGGCCGTAGTACCGGTCTCGACGACGCAGCGCGCCACCATCTCGAGGTGACGGTCGGGATGCAGCTCCTCCACCGTGCAGAGTTTGGAGTATTCGCCGAAGAAGCTGTCGTAGGCCCGCTGCCACGGAAAGTCAGGCCAGACCGCCTCGACGTAGCGCCGCAGCGCCGTGCCGTGCTGCAGTTCCTCGTTCTCCCATCGATCCTGCAGCCAGGCGGCGATGTCGGGGTAGTCCCTGTAGTGCTCGGCCAGATTGGCCGCGTAGGTGTCCGATCCGGTCTCGATGAACGACGCGCTCATCAGCAGATAGAACAGATCTTCATGGTGCGCGATGGCATCGATCTCGATCTGCTCGAGAGGAATGTCCTCGATCCGCCAGTGATTCGCCTCTGCGGCGTCGCCAGACGGTCGCTGCTTTTCGACGGCACCGCGAGGCTGCAGGGACTGAGACGGATGGCTGGAAAAATGCGGCATGGGGCTTCTGGTCGAGACCCATGCGGACTGTCAGCGACGCCATGCATGGGCTGCCGTGCGGATGGAGGGTTGGGCGCATCCACGCACAACGACAATTCAACGTGATGACAAAGTATTGACCATTGTGTCAGTCCATCCCGCCCCAAAGCGCGCTCTGACGCCACTTGAAACACAATCGACCGTCCGGTTTACAGCTTCGGTTCTCATGATGGAATCCGGCCGCAATGCCGCCTCGGAACCCCTGCGGCTCCGGTGCGGTTCAATCGCGGGGATAATCCCCGGATCCATGATCACCCTTCGCAACGTCACCCTGCGCCGCAGCGCGCGCGTGCTGCTAGACAGCGCCACCGTCACCATCAACCCCGGCGAGAAAGTGGGCCTTGTGGGCCGCAACGGCGCGGGCAAGTCCACGCTTTTCGCATTGCTCAACGGCGGCCTGCACGAAGATGCGGGCGAGTTCTACATGCCGGCGCAATGGCGCATGGCCCAGGTCGAGCAGAACATGCCCGAGACCTCCGAGACCGCCACCACTTTCGTACTGGAAGGCGACTCGCGCCTCTCCGAGCTCAACGCAGCCCTCAAGGCCGCCGAGGACTCGGGCGACGGCATGGCGATCGCCCATGCCCACTCCGACCTGTTTGACGCCGGCGTGCTCGACGCCACGCCGCGCGCCCAGGCGCTGATTCTGGGCCTCGGCTTTCAGGCCCACGAGCTCGACCGTCCGGTGAACAGCTTCTCGGGCGGCTGGCGGATGCGCCTGCAACTCGCCCGGGCACTGATGTGCCCAAGCGACATCCTGCTGCTCGACGAGCCGACCAATCACTTGGACCTGGACGCGCTCGTCTGGCTGGAGGCCTGGCTCAAGCGCTATGCAGGAACGCTCATCGTGATCAGCCATGACCGCGAGTTCCTGGACGCCGTGACCACGGTGACGCTGCAGATCGAAAGCGCCAACCTCAACCGCTACGGCGGCAACTACTCGAAATTCGAGGAATTGCGCGCTCAGCAGCTTGAGCTCCAGCAGTCCTCCTTTGCCCGCCAGCAGGACAAGATCGCGCATCTGCAGAAGTTCATCGACCGCTTCAAAGCCAAGGCCAGCAAGGCCAAGCAGGCGCAAAGCCGCGTCAAGGCACTGGAGCGCATGGAAAAGATCGCGCCGGTTCTGGCCGAAGCGGACTTCACGTTCGAGTTCAAGGAACCGGCCAACTTGCCCAACCCGATGCTGGCGATCTCGGACGCCAGTTTTGGTTACCGCGCCGACAACGGCTCGGAGACCACCATCCTGCGCGGCGTCAACCGATCCGTGCTGGCCGGCCAGCGCATCGGCATTCTGGGTGCCAACGGCCAGGGCAAGTCGACGCTGGTCAAGACCATCGCCCGCGAAATGCCCCAGCTCGGCGGCAATGTCACCGAGGGCAAGGGACTGAACATCGGCTACTTCGCCCAGCAGGAGCTCGACGTTCTGCGCCCCGCGGACTCTCCGCTGGAGCACATGATCCGCCTCGCCCGGGACATGGGCCCGAACTCCCGCGAGCCCTCGCGCGAGCAGGATCTGCGCAGCTACCTTGGCAGCTTCAATTTCACCGGCGACATGGTCAAGCAGGCTGTCGGCACCATGAGCGGCGGCGAAAAGGCGCGGCTGGTGCTCGCGATGATCGTCTGGCAGCGCCCCAACCTGCTGCTGCTTGACGAGCCGACCAACCACTTGGATCTGGCCACCCGCGAAGCTCTGTCGATGGCGCTCAACAGCTTTGAAGGCACCGTCATGCTGGTCAGCCACGACCGTGCCCTGCTGCGAGCGGTCTGCGACGACTTCTGGCTCGTGGGCCGAGGCGTCGTCGCTCCGTTCGACGGCGACCTGGACGACTACCAACGCTACCTGCTCGAAGAGTCCAAGCGTCTTCGCGAGCAGGCCAAACAGGCCCAGGCGGAAATCACGTCGGACCAGCAACAGCCCGCAGCCGTTGTGGAAGTGGTCACCGAGGTGGCGCAAGTCGTTGAAGCCGCTCCGGAAGTGGCCGCCGATCCCAAGGAGCAGCGCCGCCTCGCCGCGCAGGCCCGCCAGCAGCTGTCAGAGAAGACCAAGCCCTTCAAGAAGGAACTGGAACAGATCGACAAGCGCCTGCCCAAGCTCACCCAGGAGCGCGCCGCCCTCGAAGAGAAGCTGGCCACGCCAGGTCTGTCCGGAGGCGACATCGCGGAGGCTGGAAAGCAGCTCAAGGCCGTCAACGACTCCATAGAGCAACTCGAAGAGCGCTGGCTGGAACTGTCCGAGCAGATCGAAGCCATTCAGCAGGAGATCGGCGCGGCTGCTTGACGGACAGTGGAACGCTGAATTTCGCCCTTCTCGTTGAAGCAACAGATTCAGTTGTCGATGCAACCATTTATCGGAAAACGATATTCTTGAAATTCAAGGAATCAATCAAAAGATAATTTTGATTACAAGAATTTGGTGAACTGGCTGTCAACGGATTGCAGGGAACAGGCGTTGAACACTCATCTTAGGAGTTATTCAAATGACCTTCACTGCAATCCTCGCTGCCTGGCCCGATGACGAACGCGATCGCAAGCGCGCTCCAGTCCGCTTCTGAAAGCACTGCAACCTCGTCGGACGCAAGACACGTCCCACCACCGTTGTACTGACACGCAGCGGGATACGCTCAAAGCAGCTTCATAAGCTTCCTGAGTTCATCCTGACACCACAAACCTCGCCTTGGCGAGGTTTTTGTTTTTGCATCCCCTGAGCGCGGGTTTCGCCAAAGACTTTGTTCAGGACCTGCAGACAGGTTCGATGATGTTTCGTTGGTATTGGAAATGTTGACAGAACTGACGGGAAGAACGGCTGAACCAATTGCGGAAAAACTTCAAGAATCGCCTTTAACTCATTGTCAAACAAGAAAAAATTAAAAAGAAAACCGCCAAAAATTGCATCGGGTAAACCCTTGGTGAATTTGCATTTTCTTTCCAACAGGTGTCAACGCCCTCTGCCCGTACCGCGTTGAACAGGCACAAAGGAGTTTTCGTATGAATACCATCGCTATCCTCGCTGCCTGGCCCGACGACGAACGTGATCGCAAGCGCGCTCCAGTCCGTTTTTGAGCGCTTGAACGCACTGCCCATCCACTTTGGCATGAGCAGCGGTTCATCAGCGTAGCGGGCTTGGCTTCAGGCCTTCCGTCCCTCCCCTATGCAGATCCTGCCCAGCAGCGGGATCTGCCAAACAAAAAACCCCGCCTCGGCGGGGTTTGGCTTTTCTGGCCCGCTCGCGCCAGGCCAGAAGAACGCTTGGCACCATCAGTGCATGTGCAGACCGCCGTTGACCGAGAAGTCGGCGCCGGTGGCGTAGCCGCCTTCGGTCGAAGCCAGCCAGGCGATGATGGACGCGATTTCGCTGGGCTCACCCAGTCGCTTGACCGGCACGGAGCCGACGATCTTCTCCAGCACTTCGGGGCGAATGGCCTTGACCATGTCGGTGCCGATGTAGCCCGGGCTCACCGTGTTGACGGTCACGCCCTTGTTGGCCAGCTCCTGCGCCAGAGCCATCGAGAAGCCGTGCATGCCGGCCTTGGCCGCGGAGTAGTTGGTTTGACCCGCCTGCCCCTTGGCTCCGTTGACCGAGCTGATGTTGACGATGCGACCCCAGCCCTTTTCCACCATGTCGCCGACGACCTGCTTGGTCACGTTGAACATGGAGTTCAGGTTGGTTTCGATCACGGCATCCCAGTCTTCGCGGGACATCTTGACGAACATGCGGTCACGCGTGATGCCCGCATTGTTCACCAGCACGTCAACGGTGCCGTGCTCGGCCTTGGCCTTGGTGAAGGCTTCGACCGTGGAGTCCCAGTCGCCGACATTGCCGACGGATGCATAGAAGGTGAAGCCGAGCGCCTTTTGCTCCGCAAGCCACTTTGCATGGTCTCGGGTAGGACCGCAACCGGCGATCACTTTGAACCCTTCCTTGTGCAAACGCTGGCAAATTGCGGTACCAATGCCGCCCATCCCCCCTGTGACGTACGCTACTTTTTGACTCACGCCTATCTCCTGTTAATGATGATTGGATTCGGATTTCACTCTAGCTAAGAATTATCCGAGCTGAATTCAGGTAAACACTGGAAGCAACGATTTCTCACAATTTAATTGAGCAAATGAATTGATTTGCTCAATTTTCCTGTGACTGATTACCGTTCGACTGCCAGCGAAACTCCCATGCCGCCACCGATGCAGAGCGCGGCGATGCCCTTTTTGGCGCCACGACGCCCCATCTCGTGCAGCAGCGAAACCAGAACGCGGCAACCGGACGCACCAATGGGGTGCCCCAGAGCGATCGCCCCGCCGTTCACGTTGACCTTGGAGGGGTCGACGCCCAGCTCCTTGTTCACCGCACAGGCCTGGGCGGCGAAGGCCTCGTTCAATTCGAACAGGTCCACGTCCTCGACCTTCCAGCCCGCACGCTTGAGCACCTTCTTGGTCGCGGGGACGGGGCCCATGCCCATGATCGTGGGGTCCAGGCCACTCGTGCCATACGCCACGATGCGCGCGAGCGGCGTGAGGCCCAGTTCCTTGGCCTTCTTGGCGCTCATCACGACCACGGCCGCTGCGCCGTCGTTCAGACCGGAGGCATTGCCTGCGGTCACGGAGCCCGCCTTGTCGAACGCGGGACGCAGTCGCTCGAGCGCGGCTTCATCGGTCTTGCGGTTGATGTATTCGTCGCTGTCGAACTTGAGCGGATCGCCCTTCTTCTGCGGCAACTCCACGGTCACGATCTCCGCCTTGAAGTGGCCCGCGTCCTGCGCGGCCGCGGCCTTCTTCTGGCTGGCCAGCGCGAGCGCGTCCTGCTGCTCGCGCGAGATCTCGAACTGCTTGGCGACGTTCTCGGCGGTGATGCCCATGTGGTAGTGGTTGTAGGCGTCGAGCAGACCGTCCACGATCATCGTGTCGACCAGCTTCCAGTCGCCCATGCGCATGCCGTCGCGCGAATTGGGCAACACGTGCGCCGAGGCGCTCATGTTTTCCTGACCGCCGGCGACGACGATCTCGCTGTCGCCCGTGGCGACGGCCTGGGCCGCCAGCATCACGGCCTTGAGGCCGGAGCCGCAGACGGCGTTGATCGTGAGCGCAGGCGTTTCCTTGGCGACGCCCGCCTTCATCATGGCCTGACGCGCGGGGTTCTGGCCCGCACCGGCGGTGAGCACCTGACCCATGATGACTTCACCCACCTGGTCGAGCGGCACCTTGGCGCGCGCAAGCGCTTCCTTGATGACGACCGCGCCCAGATCGGTGGCTGGCACCTTGGCGAGGCTTCCGCCGAACTTGCCGACAGGCGTTCGGACTGCGGAAACAATGACGATATCTTCACTCATGACGGACCTTTCTTACTGCTTGGCGTAGGTTCCGGAGTCTGGATGCTTATCTCTCCATGATCCGGACGCTGGGACTGGTTGATTCTGCTTTCAGCGCGTTGCCGTCACGTGCTCTTCCATGGTGAGATTCTTGCGTGACTCCGGCAAAACGGGAGCACAGGCTTACCCTCTTATGACTTGCCCTTACTGGGACGGCGCAACCCGACTTTCCGCACCTCGATATGGTGTAGAAAGCCGGATGCACCGACTTCGGTGCCGTCAGGCCTTCTGCTTGACGTAGCTGCCCGGTGCGGGCTCGATGGCCTTGTACTTGGCGCCCTTGCCGTAGGTCTTGGGCGCGGCGATCTGCTTGCCGCCATGGCCGCCGAGCCACTCGGACCAGTCGGTCCACCAACTGCCCGGATGTTCGGTCGCCGTGGCCAGCCAGTCGTCAAACGATGCCGGGAACTTGCTTTGCGGCTGCACCCAGTAGCTGCGCTTCTTCTTGGCGGGCGGGTTGATGACGCCGGCGATATGGCCGGAGGCCCCCATCACGAAGCGCTTCTTGCCCGGGAACACCTGCGTGGACGCGTAGGCGCCCTGGATCGGCACGATATGGTCTTCGCGCGAGCCGTAGATGTACATCGGCAGGTTGACCTTGGAGAGATCAAGCGCCTCACCGCAGACCGTCACGCCGCCGGGCTTGGGCAGGTTGTTTTCCAGATAGAAATTGCGCAGATACCAGGCGTACCAAGGGCCGGGCAGATTGGTCGAATCGCTGTTCCAGTACAGCAGGTCGAACGCGGGTGGTGTCTCGCCCTTGAGGTAGTTGCCGACGACATAGTTCCAGACCAAGTCGTTGGGACGCAGGAAACTGAACGTCGAGGCGAGATCCTGCCCCTTCATCAGACCGCCATTGCCCATCTGCATCTCGCGGTAGCGCACGAAGTTCTCGTCGATGAACACGTCGAGAATGCCGGTATCGGTGAAGTCGACCAGCGCGGTCAGCAGCGTGGCGCTCGCCACCGGAGACTCGCCGCGCGCCTCGAGCACGCCAAGCGCGTTGACCAGCATGGTGCCGCCCACGCAGAAGCCGAGCGTGTTGATCTGCGCCGCGCCGCTGATCTCCTGCACCGTCTCGATGGCCTTGATGACCGCATCCTGGATGTATTCATCCCAGGTACGCTGCGCCATGGTCTCGTCCGGATTGCGCCAGCTCACGACAAAGGTGCGGTGCCCCTCGGCGACCAGATGGCGGATCAGCGAGTTCTCGGGCTGCAGGTCGAGGATGTAGAACTTGTTGATGCACGGCGGCACCAGCAGGAACGGGCGTTCGTAGACCTTGGCGGTCAGCGGCTTGTATTCAAGCAGCTGGAAATATTCGTTCTCGAAAACCACCGCACCTTCGGTGGTCGCCACGTTGCGGCCCACCTCGAACTGGCTCTCGTCGGTCATCGAGATATGGCCTTGGCGCATGTCGTGCAGCAGGTTGGCCACGCCCTTGGCGATGCTCTCACCCTGCGTGTCGATGGCCATCTTCTGTGCTTCGGCGTTGAACGCCAGGAAGTTGCTCGGCGACATCGCCGCCACCCACTGCTCCACGCCGAAGCGGATGCGGGCCTTGGTCTTTTCATCGGCCTGGACCGCATCGACCATGCCCATGAGCGTCTTGGCCTGCAGCATGTAGGCTGATGCGATGCTGGAGGCTACGGGATTCTGCGACCACCCCTCCCCCGTGAAGCGCCTGTCGGTCAGCGGCTTGCCGCTTTCCTGAACGCCGCTCGCGATGAGCGCCTGCATTTCCTTGAGGAAATTCTGCTGGAGCTCGGTGAGCTTCTCGGGCGAAACGCTGAGCTGATTGTGCGGCTGCATCATGGCAGTCATGGCACCCAGATCCGCTGGCGGCATTGATTGCAGCAGCTTGTTCCAGCTGTCTCCCCAAAGTTGCTGGAATTGGCGGGCTCCCTCGGCCCATTGTGCGTCAGAATCCATGGTGTCTCCTACGTTCGCGTTGCGATGCCGGTATTGGTTCCGGTCCGAACATCGTACAGCCCTTGCAGGACCTTTCCATCAATCCTAGGCGTGCCGCCTTGGCTTTTTGTTGTTTCGGAGTTTTACATTGACGGCAATGATTCTGGTAGTGATCGCGTGGCTCTACGTCACGCTGATGATGGCGGTCGCCGAGGCCACCGCATCGAACGGCAGCCTGCTGGGCGCGATCATCACGTTTGTTCTTTATGGACTGCTGCCGGTGTCCATCATCGTCTACGTTTTCAGCACGCCCGTGCGAAAACGCATGCGCCAGATTCGCGAGGAACAGGCGATGCGCAAGTGGCAGGACGAGCAGCAACAACAAGGCGTTGCTGCGACCCAGAAGTCAGACCCTGCGGTCCAGCCAGACGGCGGCGGCCAGCCGCCCGCTTCCACCTAGCGCGCGCTGGTCACGGCGGTACGAGAAGAAGCGCTCGGGATTGCTGAACGTGCACCACGGCAGGCTGCTGTCGTTGCCATGAATGGAGGCCACGCCCGCGCGCTGAAGCCGATGGCGCGCAAGCCCGGCGAGATCGGCGAGGAACTTGTGCTCGCCGAGCGGCTTGAAAAACCGTTCGGCGCTTGCGCCTGCCTCGCAGAACGCGGCGCGCACTTCAGCACCGACTTCAAATGCTGTAGGCCCGATGCAGGGCCCGAGCCATGCGATCACCTCGTCCGTGCGGGCGAATTCGGCCACTACCTCTTCCAGAATGCCTGTGCCCCCCGTCGGCCCCGCAAGGCCGCGCCAGCCCGCATGCGCGGCGGCCACCTGATCGCCCTGCCGGTTGGTGAACAGTACGGGCAGACAGTCGGCAACCATGATGACGCAGGCCACGCCCTCTTCGAGCGTGGCGCAGGCATCGGCCTGCGTGCCATCGGCCGTCCCACGCCTGAGCCATTCGACATGGGTTCCGTGCACTTGATTCAGGAACACCGGATGGGCCACGCCCGCAGCCGTCGTCAACGCGGCGCCGAAGATCTCGCGGTTGCGTTGCACGGCCAACGCATCATCCTGTACATGGTCGCCCAGATTGAGGCTGCCGAACGGCCCCTCGCTCACGCCGCCCGCCCGAGTGGAGCACAGCGCACGCACATGCTCTCGCACGGGCCAGTCGGGAATCAGCCAATCAACGGCCAAGGCGCTTTCGTCCTTCATCACCACTTCCATCCATCCAGAAAAATTCAGGCCTCATTGTCAGGGCAAGCGGATGGCTGGGCGCGCTGGAATGCGGGAAGCTCCATGCAGGCCTTGAACGCGGCCATGGTGCGGTCGAGTCCCTGCAGATCGACATGGAAGCGCTGGGCGTTGAAGATCAGCGGCACAAGGCAGCAATCGGCCATGGTCGGGGTCGCCCCCCAACTGAAGCGCGAGACGGACTGCCCCGCCGCTTCACGCTCCTTGCCCAGCAGCGCCAGTTGGCGCTCGTAGGCCTCGAGTCCTGTCCGCGTCCAGTGGCGGTACCAGGCATCCTTGGTCGAATCGTCCACCATCAAATTGTTCTTGAGGTATTTCAGCACGCGCAGGTTGTTCAGTGGATGGATCTCGCAGGCGATCATCTGCGCGAGCGCGCGGACGTGGGCGCGACCCAGCGCGTCCTTGGGCATGACGGCGGGCTCGGGATGGGTCTCGTCCAGATACTCGATGATGGCCATGGACTGCGTCAGCAGATGCGCATCGTCGGTCTCCAGCGCGGGCACCAGGGTATCGCCCACGCGCTTTGCAAAGTCCTCTGCACGATGCTCGGCGCGCACCAGATGCAGCGGCACGTAGTCGTAGGACAGGCCCTTGAGTTCCAGCACGATGCGCACGCGGAACGAAGCCGAAGAACGGAAGTAGTTGTAGAGCTTCATGGAAGAAAGAGCATACGCAACCTCACCGCATCGCGCCAGCGTGGACATTACTGAATGCCCGAGCCCGATCCGCGTGGCAAACTGTGCGCGACACGCGTTCCGCGTCGATTCGTCGATTCATTCACACCTCCTCCACCGACCCCATCATGAGCTACGTCTTTACCCCCGCGCCCGTCACCACCGTTCCCGTCGTCGGCAGCGACAGCCTGTTCCCGGTCCACCGCATCTACTGCGTGGGCCGCAACTACGCAGAGCACGCCAAGGAAATGGGTTTCTCGGGCCGCGAAGCGCCGTTCTTCTTCATGAAGCCCGCGGACGCCGTGCTGGTGGTGAACGAGGGCAGCACAGGCGAGATGCCCTACCCCACGCTGACCCAGGATCTGCACCACGAAATCGAACTCGTGGTCGCGCTCGGCAAGGGCGGCAGGAACATCAAGGCCGCCGATGCGTTCAATCATGTCTACGGCTACGCCGTGGGTCTGGACATGACGCGCCGCGACCTGCAGGCCGAGGCCAAGAAGCAAGGCCGTCCTTGGGACATCGCCAAGGGCTTCGACTTCAGCGCCCCCATCACGCCCATCGTGCCCGCGACGCAGGCCGGTGACATCCAGAACGCGCCGATCTGGCTCAACGTGAACGGCGCCAAGCGCCAGGCCAGCACAGTCACCCAACTGATCTGGTCCATCGCCGAGACCATCGAAGTGCTGTCCCAGGCGTGGGAGCTGAAGGCCGGCGACCTGATCTTCTCGGGCACGCCCGAAGGCGTGGCAGCGGTCTCCAAGGGCGATGTGCTGGAAGGCGGCGTTCAGGGCCTGCCGGCGCTGAAGGTCAAGCTGGTCTGATCCGGCCCCGCTGCACGGAGCGCCGCCGCATGCCTGCGTGCGCTCTGTGCCCTTGTTTCCTGCGCCACAATAGCCCACATGACCTTTCGCTCCCCCGTTCGTTTCTGCCGCAACTGCGGTACCGCCGTCGAGCAACGTGTTCCCGATGATGGCGACACCCGCGTGCGGGCCGTCTGCCCGGCCTGCAACACCATCCATTACGACAATCCGCTCAACGTGGTCGGAACGATCCCGGTGATGCCCGATGGTCGCGTGTTGCTGTGCAAGCGCAACATCGAGCCGCGCTGGGGCAAGTGGACGCTGCCCGCGGGCTTCATGGAGCTCAACGAAACCACGTCCGAAGGCGCAGCGCGCGAGACCGACGAGGAAGCCGGCGCGCAGATCCGCATGGGCCGACTGTTCTCGCTCGTCAACGTGCCGCATGTAGGCCAGGTGCACCTGTTCTACTGCGCCGATCTGCTGAGCGATCAGTTCAACCCGGGCCACGAAACCATCGAGGCACGCCTGTTCCGCGAGGACGAGATTCCGTGGGACGAACTGGCCTTCCGCACCGTCAGCACCACGCTGCGCCTGTGGTTCGAAGATTGCAAGAGCGGCGCACACAACGTGCACAACGTCGACCTCTCGGCCCCCAAGCCAGAACACTGACAGGAACGCCTCCTCGGTCGCTTTGCGGCTGCCCTCGCCTAGGGTCATGCCACGAGTCGCGGACACTTCACTGCTGTCAAATCTGCCGTCAGAGTTGCGAGCGAAACGCCATCACAACCCATTCAAGCACGCGCTGACGCAGCGAGCGCCGCTCCCACATGGCATGGGTGTATTCACGGCAATGCTGCAGATCGGCCTCGAACACCTGCGTCATGTCGGCGGCGAACACCTCGTCGTAGATGTTCAGGCTCGCCTCGTCGTTGAGGCGGAACGAGCGCACGTCGAAGTTGGTCGAACCAACGGACACCATTTCGGCGTCCAGGATCAGCATCTTGTTGTGCATCATCGTCGGCAGGTATTCGTAGATCTTCACCCCGCGCTCGAGTAGATCGCCCCATGTGGCCTTGGAGGCCGTGCGCACCGTGCCCGAGTCGATGTGCTTTCCCGGCACGGTGATGCGCACGCTCACGCCGCGGTCGAGAGCCGCGATCAGCTCGCCGATGATGAGATCGTCGGGCACGAAGTACGCGGCCTGCAGGTCGATGCTGCGCGTCGCCGCCGCAATCGCCATCAGGTACATGAGATGCATGCTCTCGCTGCCGCCTGCGGGTGAGGCGATGAACAACTGCGCGTCCGCCACGCCGTGGCGATGCTGCGCGGGGAAATAGTCTTCCCCCGTCAGCACCTCGCCGGTGGTCTTGATCCAGTTGTCGCTGAACGCCGCCTGGGCCTGCAGCACGACCGGGCCATGCATGCGGAAGTGGATGTCGCGCCAGTGTTCCTCGTCCTGCGCATGGCCAGCCCATTGATCGGCGATGCCCACACCGCCGGTGAAGGCAGTGGTGCCGTCGATGATCAGCAACTTGCGGTGCGTGCGGTTGTTCAGTCTGTCCACGCTGTACCAGCGCAGCGGCCGGTATTGCTGCACCTCGGCACCGGCTTGTGTGACGCGCTCGATCAGCGCGTTGTCCATCTTGAGCGACCCCATCCAGTCGAGCGTGATGTGGACCTTGACGCCCAAACGCGCGCGCTCGGCCAGCGCATCGGCGAAGGCCTCTCCGATCTCGCCCGACCAGTAGATGTAGGTCTCGAAGCAGATGCTGGTGCGCGCACCGCGCACTGCCTCGAGCATGGCGGGAAAGATCTCGTCGCCGTTCTGCAGCGCCTCGATGTGGTTGCCGGACACGATGGCCGGACCGAGCAGATTGCCCATGTCGCGGCGGAACTGGGGCGATCTGATCGGGTAGAGATGCTTGACGCGGCGCTCGATCTTCTTTTCGGACAGCGCGAAATTGCGCGCCACGATGACGAGCACCAGCGTCACCAGCGCAGTCCAGAAAATGGTCCAGAACATAGGCAAGTGAACGTGACTCCAGCCGCCAGCCTAAAGCAGCCTGAGTCACTTGCCTGTAGGACGTTGGTTCGGCGTCCTGTCCACCGGACGGCTCTCGTCCGGTTGTGCGCTTCAGTTCAGTCCCGAAGGCATCGGCGACGCGTTGCCGCGTTCAACCGGCGACGTCACCACCGTTCCGGGCACGGGTGCAGGAGGCTGCACGGTCTGCCCGCCGCCGGGCATCGGCGGTGCCGGGCTGTGCGACGGCTGCGGGACATAGGGCGCTGGTACGGGCTGTACCGGCGCTTGCGGCTGGGCGGGCGGAACCACCCGCCCCTGCGGCGGCTGGATCTGGCCGTTCGCAGGCATCGGAGGCTGCACGCCGGACGGCGCCTGAGTCGGTTGCGGCGGTTGTTGTTGTGGATGCTGCGGTTGGGGTTGGGGTTGAGGTTGCGGCGGATTCCAGAACGGGTCCTGAGACTCGCCCGCGCCCGCAGGCGCTTGTGGTGGCTCGGGATCGGCATCGGGCGTGGCGTTCTGCAGCGGCTTGAGGGGGGCCTCGCCAATCTGCGGACGCGACTCGTCACTGTCGTAGGTCACGGGCGCCTGCGTGCGCGGCGTCTGCGGCAGCTGGGAGCCCTGGACTTCCGGCGTGGTCGCCGCCGGCGGCTGGATCTGCTCGGTCGAGCGGCCGAACAGGTCCACCACCCAGTTGCGCACCGAGCCGATGGCGTCGCCGATGATGCTGTGCTCCTGCTCGTCGACGAACTTGAGGTTGTTGTCGACGAGCTTGCCGCGCACGGCCTGCTGGAACACCTGGCCGACGATGGGCAGCGCGCTGTGCGCCCCCTGCCCCCAGTAGTCGCTGCGCAGCGTGATGCGGCCGTCGTTGAAGCCCACCCACGCGCCCGCGACGATCTGCGGATGCATCATGATGAACCAGCCATCGGTGTTGTCCTGCGTGGTGCCGGTCTTGCCCGCCACATCGGCGGTGATGCCGTAGCGCGAGCGGATCGCCACGCCCGTGCCCTTGTTGATCACGCCGCGCATGGCGTTGCGCAATTCCTGCGCGGGCGCCATGGCCAGCGCGCGCTGCGGTTTGGCGGGACCGAACTTTTCGAGCACCTTGCCGTCCTTGTCCTCGATCTGGGTGATCACCGTGGGGGCAAGGTAGGCGCCCGCGTTGGCGATGGAGCCGTAGGACGCGACCATTTCCTTCAAGGTGACGGGACTGGTGCCCAGCGCGAGCGAGGGAACCTCGTCGAGCTTGGATTCACGCACGCCCATGGCCCGCGCGAGCTGGGCGACCTTTTCGGGACCGACCTGCTGCATGACTTGCGCAGTGATGATGTTCTTGGAGTACGCAAGGCCATCCGACAGCGTCATTGGAGCGTAGCTCGGTGCCGAGCCATCCGTGGGCTTCCAGACCTGTCTGCCGCCGTCGATGGGGATCTCGACGGGCTCATCCATCAGGGTATCGCCCGGCCTCATGCCTTTGGCGAAGGCCGCCCCGTAGACGAAGGGCTTGAAGGTCGAGCCCGGTTGGCGACGCGCGGCCTGCACGTGGTCGAACGGGTCCTGCGCGTAGTCGCGGCTGCCGACCCACGCGAGCACCGTGCCGTCTCGCGGATCAAGCGCGAGGAAGCCCGCCTGCAGCCGCGTCTTCTGCTGCTTGAGCTTGCCCATGAAATCGCTGTTCTCGAGCAGGCTCTTGAGCACCTCATCGGGCTCGCCGCCCTTGGCGACGGCCTGCTCGTATTGGGTCGATTCACGCACCAGTTTCTGCACCAGCGTGCTCTTGGCGCCCCAGACGCTCTGCGGCGCCCAGGCCTTGTTGACGACGGCCTGCAGCGCCTTGCCCTGCTTCTCAACGGCCTGATTGGCCATCTCCTGCAGCTTGCCGTTGACCGTGGTGCGGATCACCAGCCCGTCTGAATAGAGGCTGTAGCCCTCGCGATCGGCCCAGTCGATGAGCTGGCGACGCAGTTGCTGCGCCAGATGAGGGGCGAGGCCGTTGACCTCGGCCTGCCGCTCGAAGCGGATGCGCAGCGGACGCTTGATGAGCTTGTCGTAGTCGGCCGCCGAGAGCTTCTCGCGCTTTTTCATCTGCGCGAGCACCGTGTTGCGGCGGTCCTGCGCGCGTTCGGGGTTGAGCACCGGGTTGTAGTAGACCGTGCCCTTGAGCATGCCGATCAGCGTCGCGCTCTCGATCACGTTGAGCTCGTCGGCCGACTTGTCGAAATAGGTGCGCGCGGCCATCTCGATGCCGAACGCGTTGTAGAGAAACGGCACGGTGTTGAGATAGGTCTCCAGGATCTCGTCCTTGGAATACGTCATCTCGATCTTGAGCGCCGTGATCGCTTCCTTGAGCTTTCGGTTGAGCGTGGGCGCGCGGCCGATTTCCTCGGGGTAGAGATTGCGCGCGAGCTGCTGCGTGATCGTCGAGCCGCCCTGCTTGTCGCCGCCGAGCGTGCGCACCACGGCAGACAGCGTGCGCTTCCAGTCGAGGCCGAAGTGATCGTAGAAGCGATGGTCTTCCGTGGCGATCAGCGCGTCCTTGACCGGCTGCGCGATCTCCTTGAGCGTGACCCATTCGCGGTTGATCCACTTGTACTCGGCCAGCAGCCTGCCGTCGGATGACACGAGCTGCGCGGGCTGGTCGGTCTTGGCCTTGCGCAGATCGCTGATCGACGGCGTGAACGGGATCAGGATCAGCACATAGAGAAACAGCGCGATCGGCCCGGAAGCCAGCAGCCACCAGAGATTGCGCCGCGACTTCCAGGGCCTGCCCGGCCACGGAATCCGCCCGAGCACGCCTGTCGCCCTGTCTTGGATGGTTGCGGGCTGCTCGGCCTGCGGGTTGTCTTCGCTGTGTGGGGGCATGGCTGGTGCTCTTGGGCGGGCTTGCTGTGTTTACTCTGGCGTGCGGCCCAGAAGGGCCAGCAAATCCGCCTCGTCGAGCACCGGAACACCGAGCTCCTGGGCCTTGTCGAGCTTGCTGCCAGCCTCGGCTCCGGCGACCACGTAACTGGTCTTCTTGCTGACGGAGCCCGAGACCTTCGCGCCTGCGGCTTCGAGCATGTCCTTGGCTTCGTCGCGGCTGAGCGTCGGCAAGGTGCCTGTCAGCACCACCGTCTTGCCGGAGAGCGGCAGCTCGCCCTGCGGCCTGGCCTCGCCCTCGGGCCAGGTCACGCCGCAGGCGCGCAGCTGCTCGACCACCTCGCGGTTGTGCGGCTGGGCAAAGAAGGTATGGATCGATTCGGCGACCACAGGCCCCACGTCGTTGACCTGCAGAAGCTGCTCGACGCCCGCGTCCATGATCGCGTCGATGTTGCCGAAATGCTTGGCCAGATCCTTGGCGGTCGATTCACCCACATGGCGGATGCCGAGGCCGAACAGAAAACGCGGCAGCGTGGTCTGCTTGGATTTCTCGAGCCCGTCGAGCACGTTCTGCGCAGACTTCTCCGCCATGCGGTCCAGCGAGGCGAGCGCGACCAGGCCGAGGCGGTAGAGATCGGGCAGCACGCGCACGACGTTCCCGTCCACCAGCTGATCGACCAGCTTGCCGCCAAGGCCCTCGATGTCCATCGCGCGACGGGCGGCGAAATGCAGGATGGCCTCCTTGCGCTGGGCCGCGCAGAACAGCCCACCCGAGCAGCGGTGATTGGCCTCGCCCTTTTCGCGCACCACGGTGCTGCCGCAGATCGGGCAAGCTGTCGGCATGCGGAAATTCGGCACGTACGCCCGGCGCTCACCCGGAACGCGGCCGACGACCTCGGGGATCACATCGCCCGCACGGCGCACGATCACCGTATCGCCGGTGCGCACGCCCTTCTTGCGGATCTCGAATACGTTGTGCAGAGTTGCGTTGGTCACGACCACGCCGCCCACCTGCACCGGCGCGAGACGCGCAACCGGCGTGAGCTTGCCGGTCCGTCCCACCTGCACGTCGATGGCTTCCATGCGCGTCGGCATTTCTTGCGCCGGATACTTGTGGGCCACGGCCCAGCGCGGCTCGCGCGACTTGAAGCCGAGCTGACGCTGCAGCGCGAGGCTGTTGACCTTGTAGACCACGCCGTCGATCTCATAGGGCAGCGTCGCGCGCTCGGCGCCCATGCGCTCATGGAAGGCGACGAGCTCTGGCGCGCCATGCGCCACGCAGACCTGCGGCGCGACCGGAAATCCCCAGTCCTTGAGCTTCTGCAGCATCTGGAAATGCGTCTGGAAGTCCGGGCCGCCATCGGCGGCTGTGGTGATCTCGCCCAGTCCATAGGCGAAGAACGACAGCGGCCGCTGCGCCGCGATGTTCGAATCCAGCTGGCGCACCGCTCCGGCTGCCGCATTGCGCGGATTGGCGAACAGCTTGCCGCCGCTCGCCGCCTGACGTTCATTGAGCTTGTCCAGATCGGCGCGGCGCATGTAGACCTCGCCACGTACTTCAAGGACTGGAGGCACGCCTTGGTCGGCGGGCAGCGTCAGGGGAATCTGGCGGATGGTGCGGATGTTGTGCGTCACGTCCTCGCCGACCTCGCCATCGCCGCGCGTGGTGGCCGCCACCAGCTTGCGGTTTTCGTAGCGCAGATTCATCGCGAGACCGTCGAACTTGGGCTCGGCCACGTACTCGACCGCCGGGCTCGCGGGAGACAGCTCCAGCTCCCTGCGCACGCGGGCATCGAAGGCCTGCGCGCCGCTGGCCTCGTTGTCGGTCTCCGTCTGGATGCTCAGCATCGGCACCGCATGGCGCACCGGCGTCAGGCCGTCGAGCACCGCACCGATCACGCGCTGCGTGGGTGAATCGGGTGTGACGATCTGCGGGTAGGACGCCTCGAGCGCCTGCAGTTGCTGGAACACCCGGTCGTATTCGCCATCGGGCACGGTGGGGGCGTCCTGCACATAATATTCATGCGCCCAGCGGTCAAGCTGCTCGCGCAGAGCACTCACCTTGGCGACGACCTTGGCAGGCACATCCTGCGCGGGTTGGGAAAAGAGATCAAAACTGTCGGACATGGCCGGTTGCATACTTTCTGCTGCGCTGGCGCAGGGCACCATTCGCTGGCATGGGCGCGCGGTCAACGCGCGTCAAAACGACACATTCCAAATGAAAGCGGCCGCCATTGTGAATGAGCGGCCCCGTGTCGGGCAAACACAATGCCCCCCAGACTGTAAGAACGTGTTCACGATCTCCACGCGGGGATCATCAACACGCTCTTGCCAACCATCAGCTGAACAAGCGCCTCGCGAGCGCCGAGCCCGCCGACAGCTCGCGGCTGTCGAGCTTGTCGTAGAGCGTCTCGAGGTCAGCCGTGATCGGGTCCATCGTCATCGCGGGCAGCGGCGAGCCGTTCTGGTCGCACAGCACGCCATCCATCGACTTGCACAGCTCGGCGGCCACTTCGCGCAGACGGCCAAACGGCTGCTCGACACGGTGCACCTGAGCCACATCGAGGCTCAGCAGCACATCGCGGATCGCGGACTGCTCGGGGTCGTCGGAGAGCGCGGCCTGGGTGTCGTAGGACAGCGTGAGCACCGGCGGCAGACCGGCCTCCGCGGCCGGCAGCACCAGACGACCGGGCATGGCACCTGCCGTGAAGCCGACCTTGGCGGCGTTCTGCTGCACGTAGCCGGGGCTCCATGCGGCATGGCGCGCGCGCAGCATGAAGCTCAATTGCGCATCGTGCTCGCTCGCGAACTGGTCCAGCTCCCGGCCACGCGCCACCTCGTGAAGCATGTCGGGGAAATCGACCGCAGCACCAATGGAATCGACGAAGCTCTGGGTCTTCATCACGAATTCGGAAAACTCGATCTCGTTGAGCGCTCCCAGCCGGTTGGCCAGTTGCACCCCCGCCTGGAACTGGCGGTAGCGCTGGCCTGCCACCGGCACTTCCCACTGCTGGGTCACTTCATTGAGACCTTCGACCGCAAATGGCTTGCTGCCCGCGCGGCGCGTGGGCGGCAAGGCGGCGAGCGCGGCGTCACCGGAGACGATCTGATCGGCCACGATGGGCGCGAGCGCGTCGATCAGCGGATCCAGCCCGCCACGGCGCTCCGCGGGCGGCAGAGGCATCTGCAGCGCATCCTTCAGATCGACCGAATGCCCGTCAAAACTGGGCTCGATGCCATTGTCCGGGCCGATGCTGGCCGAGCCCATGCCCTCGAACCCAGGTTCGTGGCGCACCGGCGGCGCGTCGGACGACGTCTCGCTCTCGGCCGGGCTGGCGCGCTTGGGCGCGTTGCGATGGGTGGACCAGGCGTTGTAGCCGACGACGACCGCCAGCACGAGTCCGCCGGCGATGATTAATGCGATCTGAAAAGTACTCATGGTGAATTCAAAACTTGGCGTGGCATCTGGCAACGGACGGCTGCGCTGTCATGGTCAGATATCCGCCATGGACAGCGCGGACTCCATGTCCACCGCCACGATACGTGACACACCCTGCTCCTGCATGGTCACGCCGATCAATTGTTCCGCCATTTCCATGGCAATCTTGTTGTGACTGATGAAAAGGAACTGCGTTCCCTTCGACATCGCGGCCACGAGCTTGGCATAGCGTTCGGTGTTGGCGTCATCCAGCGGCGCATCCACCTCGTCCAGCAGACAGAATGGTGCGGGGTTCAACTGGAAGATCGCGAACACCAGCGCAATCGCGGTCAGCGCCTTCTCGCCGCCCGACAGCAGGTGAATCGTCTGGTTCTTCTTGCCCGGTGGCTGCGCGATCACCTGCACGCCGGCATCGAGAATTTCATCGCCCGTCATGACCAGCTTGGCCTGCCCGCCGCCGAACAGCTCGGGGAACATGCGCCCGAAGTGGCCGTTGACGGTATCGAAGGTGCCCGACAGCAGGGTGCGCGTTTCCGCGTCGATCTTGCGGATCGCGTCCTCGAGCGTGTTCATCGCCAGCGTCAGATCTTCGGTCTGCGCGTCGAGGAAGGTCTTGCGTTCGCGCGCGAGATTCAGCTCGTCGAGCGCGGCTAGATTGACCGCACCCAGATCCGTGATGCTGCGATGCAGCCGGTCGATCTCGCCCTGCAGTCCGCCGATGCGCACGTTGCCCTCGGCGATCGATTGCTGGATCGCGGCGAGATCGGCCTCGGCGTCGTTGAGCAGCGAGGTGTATTGCTCAAGTCCCAGACGCGCAGCCTGTTCCTTGAGCTGGAATTCCGTGATCCGCGCGCGCAGCGGATCCATGGCGCGCTCGAGCTGCATGCGGCGTTCGTCGCTCGCGCGCAGCTTGGCGGTCAGGTCGTCGTACTGGCTGCGCTGGGCGGCGAGCGACTTCTCGCGCTCCATCTTTTCATCGAGCGCCGTCTGCAGACCGCCTTGCGCGGCAGCAGCTGACAGGCGACCCATTTCGTCGCGGGCACGAACATCTTCGTCAGCAAGCGACTTGGCCTGATTGGCCGCCGTCTCGATCGTGCGCGAGAGCTCGGCGCGGCGCGCTTCCATGCTGCGCCGGGAGAACACTGCCTCCTGCGCCTGTCGCTCCAGCGTGCGCTGCTGCTCGCGGCATTCGTTCAGCTTGCGCTCGGCGTCGATCACCCGCTCGTCGAGCTGCGCATGGCGCTCCTGGCTGTCGGCCAGCTGCATGTCCAGCTCTTCGAAGCGTGCCTCGGCGGACACCTTGCGCTCCTGCAGATCGTTCAGTTGCGCATCGACCTCGGCAAGGTCCGCGCCGATCTGCTCGCTGCGCGCGCGCGTCTGCTCGGCCATCTGGGTCAGACGCAGCGTCTCCACCTGCAGCTCATGCGCCCTGCTCTGCGCCTCGGAGGCCTCGCGGCGCGCCGCGACCAGGCGCTGCGAGGCATCGGCATAGGCCGCCTCGGCGCGGATCAGCGCGGTGCGCGACTCTTCGCTGATCAGCGACTGCGCGCGCAGTTCCTTTTCGAGATGCTCGATTTCCTGAGCGCGCGCCAACATGCCGGACTGCTCGGAGTCCTGCGCATAGAAGCTCACGCTGTTGGCCGTGACCGCATGGCCCGAGGCCATGTAGATGGTCTCGCCAGCTTGCAGTTGCGAGCGGCGGTTGAGCGCCTCGTCGAGCGACGTGGCCGTGTAGCAGCCGGTCAGCCAGTCGATGAGCACCGCGTTCAGTCCGGCATCGCTCACCCGCAGCAGCTCGGAGAGTCGCGGCTGGCCGTTGCCCGCTGCGGGCGCCCCGGCCTGCGGCTTGTTGTAGAAGGCCAGTCGCGCGGGGGGCGCGTCGTTGCCTCCGTGGCCGAGAAAACCGCGCACCATGTCGAGGCGGCCGATCTCCAGCGCATTCATGCGCTCGCGCAGCGCCGCTTCAAGCGCGCTTTCCCAGCCGGGCTCGACGTGGATGCGACTCCACAGGCCTTGCATGCCTTCGAGCCCATGTTTGGCGAGCCAGGGCTGGAGCTTGCCGTCGGTCTTGACCTTTTCCTGCAGCGCCTTAAGCGCTTCGAGGCGCGCCGAGAGGTCAGCCTGACGCGCGCTTTCGGTGTTCACCGTCTGCTGGCGCGTGCGGCGGTCCTCGTCGAGCTGCGGAACGGTTTCCTGCAGCTCCATGTGTTGCGCTTCGCTGATTTCGGCAAGCTCGGTCGCCTCGTCCAGCTGAGAACGCAGATTGGTGAGCCGCGCCTCATCAGGAGCGGCCAGCGCGTTGCGGTCGGTGCGCAGACGCTCCTGACGCGATTCGAGCTGGCGACTCTGCTCGCCAAAGCCACGCTGCTCGGCGGCCAGCACCTGGATCTGCTGCTGCACCTGCACGACCGAGGCGCGCTGCTCGGACGCGCGCTGCTGGCTCTGGCGCAGAGCGTCTTCGAGGTCGGGCATCTGCATGGCCTGTTCCTCGACCTGCGCGGCGAGCAGCTCGGCCCTTTCCTCGGCATCCATGCCCGCGCCGGAGAGCGTTTCGAGCTCGATCTCGGCTTCTTCCTTGCGGCCCATCCACTGGGCGATCTGCTCGGCCAGCTGCGTGAGGCGGCTTTCCACCCGCTGGCGGCCCTCGACCACGTAACGGATCTCGGCCTCGAGCTTGCCAACCTCGGCGGTCGCCTCGTACAGCCTGCCCTGCGCCTGATTGACCTGGTCACCTGCGGCGTAGTGCGACTGGCGGATGGTCTCGAGATCGGCCTCGACAGCACGCAGATCGGCCATGCGGGCTTCAAGATCATTGACCGCCTGCAGCCCCTCCGCGCGCACCTTGGCCTGATCGGCTTCGGAATCGGCCCGCTTGAGGAACCACAGCTGATGCTGCTTGAGCGTGACGTCGGCCTGCAGCGCGTTGTATTTGGCGGCGACCTCGGCCTGCTTCTCGAGCTTTTCGAGGTTGGCGTTCAGCTCGCGCAGAATGTCTTCGACGCGGGTCAGGTTCTCGCGCGTGTCGGAGAGACGGTTTTCAGTCTCGCGGCGCCGCTCCTTGTACTTGGAGACGCCAGCGGCCTCCTCAAGGAACAGTCGCAGCTCTTCGGGACGCGACTCGATGATCCGACTGATCGTGCCCTGACCGATGATGGCGTAGGCGCGCGGCCCGAGGCCGGTGCCGAGGAACACGTCCTGCACGTCCCGGCGGCGCACCGGCTGGTTGTTGATGAAGTAGCTGCTGGTGCCGTCGCGCGTGAGCACGCGCTTGACGGCGATTTCGGTGAACTGGTTCCACTGCCCGCCCGCGCGGTGGTCGGCGTTGTCGAACGTCAGCTCGACGCTCGAGCGGCTCGCGGGCTTGCGATGGGTCGTGCCGTTGAAGATCACGTCCTGCATCGACTCGCCGCGCAACTCGCTCGCCTTCGACTCCCCAAGCACCCAGCGAACGGCATCCATGATGTTGGATTTGCCGCACCCATTCGGCCCGACGACGCCCACGAGCTGGCCGGGAAGCAGGAAATTGGTGGGTTCGGCAAACGACTTGAAGCCGGCGAGTTTGATGGAGTTGAGACGCACGAGTCAGGAGGTGTTGATCAGGGCGCAATGGATGTTCAGAGTGGAATCATACCGTGCAAGCGCCTTGTTCAAGCCAGCGCCGCAAAGGTGCTACCAAATTTGACAAAAAACGGCACTCACGCACTTCTCGGCGCAAACGCGATGATGGCCATGCCGGCCAGCGTCACCGCGCCCCCCACCACATCCCACAGCCCCGGCTTCACGCCATCCACGGCCCAGAGCCAGACCAGCGCCACGCAGACATAGACGCCGCCATAGGCCGCATAGACGCGCCCGGACGCGTCGGGGTGCAGCGTGAGCAGCCAGGAAAACAGAACGAGGCTGGCGGCAGCGGGCACCAGCAGCCAGATGGAGCCGTCCTTGCGCAGCCACAGCCACGGCAGATAGCAACCGATGATTTCCGCCAACGCGGTCAATAGATACAAGCCAAGGGTGGTCATGCCTCCGATACTAATCGTTTGGAACGTGCTGACGACCCCAGAGCGTCAGAGCGTGGTGAGGATCTCAGACGGCAGCAGACGTCTTGCCGTGGGCGATCGCCAGCGACTGCACCAGCGCCTCGAACTCGCGGATCGGCAGTGGCGGGCTCAGCAGATACCCCTGCCAGCCATAGCAATGATTGCGCTCGAGGAACTGGCGCTGCGCCTCGGTCTCCACGCCTTCGGCCGTGACCTGCAGGCCCAGGCTCGTACCCAGCGCGACGATGGTCTTGGCGATGGCGGCATCGTTCGGATCGGTCAGCACGTCGCGCACAAAACCCTGGTCGATCTTGAGTTCATCGAGCGGCAGGCGCTTCAGATACGACAGCGACGAATATCCGGTGCCGAAGTCATCGAGCGAGAACCCGACGCCGTAGCTCTTGAGATGGGCCATCTTCTTGACGGTGTCGTCGATGTCCTCCAGCAGCAGGCTTTCCGTCAGCTCAAGGCGCAGCAGTCGCGCGTCCGCCCCCGTGCTGGCCAGCGCCGCGAGCACCTGCGGCACGAAACCGGCTTGGTGGAACTGGCGCGCGCTCACGTTCACCGAGAGCGTCAATTCACTCATCACCGGATCATTCGCCCAGCTCGCCAACCGCTCGCAGGCGGACTTCACGCCCCACTCCCCTAGACGCAGGATCAGACCGCTCTCCTCCGCCAGCGGAATGAACTGCGCCGGAGAGATCGCCCCCTTCAGCGGATGCTGCCAACGCAGCAGCGCCTCGGCGCCCACGATCTGGCCATGCAGCATCTGAGGCTGATAGGCGAATTCGAACTGTCCCTGCGCGATGCCGGCGCGCATGTCGGATTCAAGCGCCACGCGCGCCTCCACCACCGCCTGCATTTCGGGATCAAAGAAACGCAGCGCGTTGCGGCCCTCGGCCTTGGCGCGGTACATCGCCAGATCGCCGCGCTTGAGCAGTTCATCGGCCGACTCGCGCTGCCCATGAAAGAGCGTGATGCCGATGGAGAGTGTCGTGTGATGGTGCTCGTTGCTGAGATCGAACGGCTCGCGCATCACGTTGAGGATCCTCTGCGCGACCTCTTCCGCTCCTGCCGCTGCCGCCTGTTCGCTCTCGCCCAGTGAACGCAGCACGACCACGAACTCGTCACCGCCGTGGCGGGCCACCGTGTCGTCGGCATGCACACAGCTGCGCAGACGCTGCGCCACGATGCCCAGCAGCCGGTCGCCCATGTCATGCCCCTGGGTTTCGTTGAGGCTCTTGAAGTTGTCCAGATCAAGCATCAGCACCGCGCCGTAGCTCTGGTGGCGCGCGCTCATCGCGAGCGCCTGCTGCAAGCGGTCGAGCAGCAGTCGGCGGTTGGGCAACTGGGTGAGCGGGTCATAGTAGGCCAGATAGCGCGCACGCTCTTCGACCGCCTTGCGCTGACTCACGTCGACCAGCGTGATCAGATAGTCGTCATCGTCGTCGCCAAGAATCACGCCGGCCATCTCGAGCGAACGGGAATGTCCGCCCTTGTGGGTGATGACGCATTCCATCGCCCGGATGTAGCCATTGCCCTCGCGGGCCTCGCGGCAGGCCTCGTTCCAGCGCGTGAGGTAGAGTTCGCGCTCCTGCGGATCGCGCACGATCGCCTCCCACCACTTGTCCAGACTCGCGAGTTCATGCGTGTCGTAGCCACAGATCTGCGAAAAGCGCTCGTTGCTGAAGTTGAAGCCATCCGCACGCACCTTGGCGATGCCGATGGGCAGCCGGTCCAGAATGCCGCGCAACCGCTCCTCGCTGGTGCGCAGCGCCTCTTCCATGTGCTTGCGCTCGCTGATGTCCAGAATGACCGACACGTTCTGCATCGGACGACCGTTGCGATGCGATACCGGCGTGGCCGTCAGGTCCACCCAGACGGGCTTTCCGTCCTTGCGCAGGTAGCGCTTCTCGAGTCGGACCGAGGCCAGATTGCCCTCGACCATGCGGCGCATCTGCTCGCCGCCAGCGGCAATGTCTGCGGGGTGGGTGAAATGCTGAAAGCTCTTGCCCTCGATTTCCGCGACCGTGTAGCCGAGCATCTGGGCGAAGGTCTCGTTGGCACGCTCGATCACTCCCGTGCCGCTTTGCACCTGGATGATGCCGACCGCCGCCTGTCCGAAGAGCGAGCGAAAGCGCTCCTCGCTCGCCAGCAGCGCTGGCATTGACATTGTCGGCATGGCTTTGCGCCTGGGCGCGGCGCAGGCTCAACAACGTCACCAGAATCGAGATCAGCGCCGTGAGAAGCACGCCCGCGCCCGCCATCAGCGCGGGCAGACTGCGCTCCAGCGGCGAGAGCAGCGGCGTATCGTGCTCGAAGCTCAGGCGCCACAGGCGACCGCCGAAATGCACATCCTTCTGCAGGCGCGCGCTGTCCACGCCGTCCATGGATTTGGACTCGTAGAGCGTTGCGGGCGACTTTTGCGGCACGAGCAGGCCATCGGCATCAAGCTCGCCCATGTCGGACATATTGAGAACCAGATGCGCCCACGGGCCTTCACCGCGCACGTTGTCGATGAGCTCGCTCATGCTGACGGCGACATCCACCGTGCCGAAGAAGTCGCTGTCCCTGCCCAAAGGACCCTTTGCCGTGAAGATCGGCATGCGCATCACCACGCCATTGGACGCGAGGGACTTCTGGATCAGCGGGAACGGCGCGGAGATCGCCATGTTGCGGGTATCGCGCGCCCGGACGACCGCTTGCAGGTTCAGTGGCTGCGAGTGCATTTCAAGGCCTTCGATCTTTTCGTTGCCTCGCAGCGGCCACAGATACTCGACCACGTAATATTCAGGCCAGTAATCCGCCGGCTGAAAATCGAAACTCCTGTGCGACTGCCCTGTGGCTGACGGCTCGGCGCGCGTGCGGGCCAGAAAATCCTGCCGTTCGGCTCCGGGCACGACCCGCGTGAACGAGACTCCCAGCGCGCCAGGATGGCGCCGCCCCAGTTCCATGTTGTCCGCGAGCTTTTCAAAATCGCGACGCTGCAAATGCGGATTGAGCTTCATCACGCCCTGCAGGCCGCTCAAGATGTCCATATAGGACTGAAAGCGGCGCTGGACTGCCTGGGTGAAGGAGCTCGCCTCCTGCTCGAAACGCATGTGCGCCACCGCAGCCGCCGAATTCTCCTGATGGCGCCACAACGCGAAGCTGCCCAGCAATCCCAGAATGGCAACGACCAGGCCCGGCACCCAGAACCGAAGCGGGAAGCGCAAAGAGGGAGACTCGGACATCAAGGAATCAGGTGAACCTGCGGAGTGGACGAATGAACATGAAATCGTGGCCTTGGGACCCCCGGCACGAATCGGATCGACGCATGCCGAGGCACTATCCGGCGATTATGTTTCCAGCTATGTTGAGATGGCAACTAATAGTTATGCAATTACGCATTTTCTTACACATGCACGTTACAAACATCTGGCTGATTGACCGAACTTTGTCGGCCCGTAAAGAGCAGAGTTCAAGAAAAGCGATCAGCAGTATTTCGCATCGTTGCCTTTGAAACTTGCTGGTGTCTGTCAAGGTCCGCAAATATCGGACGCTTTGACCTTTGTTCAAAATAACGCCTTCAGACCACCTCTACGCCAGTCAAACGCCTTTGGCGCAAATGCAACAAAGCCGACGTGCCTTGGAAGACAGAGGGTCGGCTTGCGAGGTTTGGGGCAATCCAGATCGTCGATTGCATCTGGCAGGCCCCTGAAAAATTACGGTCTCTCGGGGAGCCGGGGACAATGGCGCCCCCTGCCCGTACCATCGCAGCAGGAGTTACATACGAGTGCTGTTCGATTTCTTTGAGAGGCGTCTTCCGCCCTACCCGCCCAACGATCCCCAGTTGCCGCCCCATGGCTTCTTCGCCTTTTTATGGGCCTGCACGCGCGGCATGCGTGGCTGGATCGGGTTGCTGACGCTGACTTCGGCGCTGCTGTCGATCTACGAAGCGTTTTTGTTCGCCGTCATGAGCCGCGTGGTCGACTGGCTCGCCACCACGCCCGCCGTGCAGCTGTGGGAGGTGCATCAGGGCAAGCTCACCGGCATCGTGGTGATCCTGCTGTCGAGCATCGCCCTGCTTGGTCTGCACACCATGGTGATGCATCAGGTTTTGGCTATCAACTTCCCCATGCGCATGCGCTGGATCTTCCACCGGCTGATGCTGGGCCAGAGCATGTCGTTCTACGCGGACGAGTTC
This sequence comes from Diaphorobacter caeni, assembly GCF_015354245.1. GTDB lineage: Bacteria > Pseudomonadota > Gammaproteobacteria > Burkholderiales > Burkholderiaceae_C > Diaphorobacter_A > Diaphorobacter_A caeni. The sequence continues at coordinate 37,239 of NZ_JADKYZ010000012.1, read as the reverse complement.
GCGGGTCGCATCACCACCAAGATCATGCAGACCGCGCTGTCCGTGCGCGAAGTCGTGTTCATCGTCGTGGACGTGCTGATCGGCGTGGTCGTGTATTTCGTCAGCATCCTGCTGCTGGCCGCAAGCTTCGACTGGCGCATGATGGTGCCGTTCGGCATCTGGCTGGCCTGCTATGTGGGAGCGTGTTTCTATTTCGTGCCGCGCCTTGGCAAGATTGGCAAGGAGCAGGCCGACGCGCGCTCGCTGATGACGGGCCGCGTGACGGACGCCTACACCAACATCGCCACGGTCAAGCTGTTCGCCCACACGCGCCGCGAAGCCGAATACGCGCGCAACGCGATGGATGCGTTCAAGAAGACCGGCTACGCGCAGATGCGTCTCGTGAGTCAGTTCGAACTGGCCAACCACGCGATGATCACCCTGCTGATTCTTTGCAGCACCGGATTCGCGCTGTCGCTGTGGACGAAAGGCGAAGTCAGCACGGGCGTGGTGGCTGCGGTGATCGCCATGGCGCTGCGCATTGCGGGCTACTCGCACTGGGTGATGTGGCAGATGACCGGCCTGTTCGAGAACATCGGCACGATTCAGGACGGCATCGTCACGCTGACCAAGCCGCGCACCATCGTGGACTCGGCGAAAGCCCAGCCGCTCGTGGTCGACCAGGGCCGCATCCATTTCGAGAACGTGAGCTTCGGCTACAAGGATGGCGGCAAGCGCGTCATCGACCATCTCGACCTGAACATCCGTCCCGGCGAGCGCATCGGCCTCATCGGTCGCTCGGGCGCGGGCAAGTCCACGCTGGTCAACCTGCTCCTTCGCTTTCACGACGTGCAAGGCGGCCGGATCACCATCGATGGTCAGGACATCCGCGAGGTCACGCAGGACAGCCTGCGCGGCGCCATCGGCATGGTCACGCAGGACACCTCGCTGCTGCACCGCTCGATGCGCGACAACATCCTCTATGGTCGCCCCGACGCCAGCGAAGAGGCCATGCGCGCCGCCGCTCTCAAGGCCGAGGCGGCCGAATTCATCGACAACCTCACCGACCTCAAGGGCCGCAGCGGCTACGACGCGCAGGTCGGCGAGCGTGGCGTCAAGCTCTCGGGCGGCCAGCGCCAGCGCGTGGCGATTGCACGCGTGATGCTCAAGGACGCGCCCATCCTGCTGCTCGACGAGGCCACCAGCGCGCTCGACAGCGAGGTCGAGGCCGCCATCCAGCAGAGCCTCGACGGTCTCATGCACGGCAAGACGGTGATCGCGATCGCGCACCGCCTGTCCACCATCGCCGCGATGGACCGACTCGTGGTCATGGACAAGGGCCAGATCGTCGAACAGGGTTCGCACCAGGAACTGCTGGAGAAAGCGGGCATCTACGCCAAGCTCTGGGCGCACCAGAGCGGCGGCTTCCTCGGAGAGAACTCCAGCGATCACCTCATCGCAAGCTGACGACAAAAAGCCCTGAACCGTGTCACGTTTCAGGGCTTTTTGCTTTTTGCTCTTTCAGTTGTGAGACTCTGGGCCGGACGGTTGCGAGTTCGGCTGCTCCTTGTCGGGCAACTGCATGAACAGCACCGTGGCCGCCAGCGTGAGCAGCCCCATCACGATGAACGTGCCCCGGAACGCCCACAGGGTGTCACCCGCCGCGGCGCTGCCCAGATGGGCCTGGAAGCCCGCAAGCACCGCTCCCGCGATGGCCACGCCCATGCCCATCGAGAGCATCTGCACCATCGACAGCAGGCTGTTGCCGCTGCTCGCGAAATGCGGCAGCAGATCCTTGAGGGTGACGGTGTTCATGGCCGAGAACTGAAGCGAGTTGATTGCGCCGAAGACAAGAAGCTGCGCGATCAGCACCGGCGTCGGAACGTCCGGTGAAATGAACGCGAAGCTCGCGATCAGGAGCGCCAGCAGCCAGGTGTTGGTGACCAGCACCTCGCGGTAGCCGAAGTGGAAAATCACCCGGGTGACGAAGCGCTTCATCGCCATGCTGCCGATCACCGTGGGCAACATCATCATGCCGGCGTGCATGGGAGAGTAGCCCAGGCTCACCTGCAGCACCAGCGGCATCATGAACGGCATCGCCGAGCTGCCGAGACGCGAAAACAGATTGCCAAGGAGTCCCACGCGCAACGTGCGCACGGTGAACAGCTCGGGCGCGAACAGCGGCTCGGGCTTGCGCAGCGCATGCAGCCAGTAGCCGCAGAGGCACGCAAGGCCGAACACCAGCATGATCAGCGCCGAAGCGCCGCGCACGCCCCCGCCGCTCGCCATGCCTTCCACCGCCAGAGAGACCAGCGCCATGCCGGCCGCCAGCATCAGATAGCCGAGCAGGTCAAAGCCGCGCGGTGGCATCTTCTCGCCGACCGGCATGTACTTGCTCGCGGCGACAAGGCCGATCAGCCCCACCGGCACATTCACCCAGAAGATCCAGTGCCAAGAGGCGAACTCGACCATCCAGCCGCCCAGCGTCGGCCCGATCAGCGGCCCGACAAGCCCCGGAATCGCCACAAAGCTGATCGCCCGGATGAATTGCTCGCGCGGAAAGGCCCGCAGCACCGCAAGCCGCCCGACCGGCAACAGCAAGGCGCCGCCAAGGCCCTGCACCACGCGCGAGGCCACCAGCAACTGAAGATTGGGAGACAGCGCGCAGAGCACCGAGCCGAGCACGAACAGCGCAATCGCCGACATGAACACGCGCCGCGTGCCGAACTTGTCCGCGAGCCAGCCCGAGGCCGGAATCAGCACCGCCATCGCGAGCGAATACGCGACGATGACCGAATGCATCTGCAGCGGACTCTCGCCCAGTTCCTCGGCCATGGCCGGCAGCGCCGTATTGACGATGGTGCCGTCGAGCGTCTGCATGAAGAACCCGAGGGACACCAGCCACAGGAGCTTGTTCTTGACGGGAGAGAGTTCGGCGGCGGGCGTGGAAGTCATGGGCAGCGACGGTCAATCGGCAGCGGGCGGGCCACAAGTTTGCCACCGCCCCTGCACCGCCGCTTGTCGCCGCCCGCAAGCCCATCAGCGGGCTTGGGAGATAGGCGCATCAGGCTTGATTGGCCTGTTCCGCGTGCTCGATTTCGACCGGTGTCATCAGCGCCTGCGACGCGCGCTTGCCGCGCAGCCAGGCATAGGCCGCGCCCAGAATCGCGAACCAGATCGGCGTGGCGATCAGGGCCGAACGGGTGTCGGCCTCGAACGTCAGCAGCACCAGAATGCCCGCGAAGAACGCGAGGCACAGCACGCACATCGCCACGCCGCCGGGCATGCGGTACCTGGATGCCGCATGCAGATGCGCACGGGTGCGGCGGTATTGGATGTAGGACAGCAGGATCAGCGACCAGACGAACATGAACAGGATCGCCGAGATCGTGGTCACCAGCGTGAATGCCTCGACCAGATCGGGAATCACCCACATCAGAAACGCCCCGCCAAGCAGGCAGATGCAGGAGAACAGCAGGCCGCGCGAGGGCACGCTGGCCTTGGAGAGCACGCCGAAAGAGCGCGGCGCATCACCCTTGAGCGCGAGGCCGAACAGCATGCGGCTGGTCGAGAACACGCCACTGTTGGCCGACGAGGCCGCCGAGGTCAACACGACGAAATTGATGATGCCGGCGGCAGCGGGCAGCCCGGCGAGTACGAACAGCTCGACGAACGGGCTCTTGCTCGGCACCACGTCGCGCCAGGGCGTCACGGCCATGATCGCAATCAGCGCGCAGACGTAGAAGATGATGATGCGGATCGGGATGGAGTTGATGGCGCGGGGCAGCGTCTTCTCGGGGTCCTTGGCCTCGGCCGCCGTGGTGCCGACGAGCTCGATGCCCACGAACGCGAACACGGCGATCTGGAAACCCGCGAAAAAGCCCATCGCGCCATGCGGGAACATGCCCCCGTCATTCCAGAGGTTGGAGAGGCTCGCGACGCGACCCGCAGGCGACGCGAAGCCAGTGGCGACCATGTAGATGCCGGTGCCGACCAGCGTCACGATGGCGACGATCTTGATCATCGCGAACCAGAACTCGATCTCGCCAAACAGCTTCACGGTGAGCAGGTTCAGCGACAGCAGCAGGCCCACGCAGAGAATCGCGGGCGCCCATTGCGGAATGTCGGGAAACCAGAACTGCGCATAGGCCGAAATCGCGATCACGTCGGCGATGCCGGTGATGATCCAGCAGAACCAGTAGGTCCAGCCGGTGAAGAAACCCGCCCACGGCCCGAGCAGATCTGCCGAGAAATCGATGAACGACCGGTATTTCAGATTGGACAGCAGCAACTCGCCCATCGCGCGCATCACGAAAAACAGCATGATGCCGATGATGGCGTAGACAAAGACGATCGACGGCCCGGCCAGACTGATCGTCTTGCCCGAACCCATAAACAGCCCCGTGCCGATGGCACCGCCGATGGCGATCAGCTGGATGTGGCGGTTGGTGAGGTTGCGCTGCAGGTCGTCATGACCCTCCGGCGCTTGCTGACGGGCTGGCTGGGCCGGCTTTGTCATGGGCGGAACTCCGTGAAATGGAAGAAACAATGCAAGGCCGACCGGCGAAGGCAGGCCCTGTCCGAATCACAAACCGGCTCGGACATGAATCACGGGAAGGATGTGAGAACGCAGGAATCAGCCGCCAATGATGCAGCCCGAATCCGTGGAGTTTCTTGAATACCTTGCTCTGAAAAGAGAAAAATCAAAAACTTCCGTTATTTTATTCCTCAAGCTTGCAAGATGCTTGCGGCATGGCTGGCTTCATCGCCGGATCTGTGAGTCCGGCTGCAGCAGAGCCTTCTCCTTGCCCGCCACCTCCTTGAGCAGATTCCACACCGCCTGGATGCGCGCGAGCTGCTTGGCCTCCTGCGGCATGCTCATCCAGAAAGTGCGGGTGAACTGTGCCTCCTGCGGCAGCACGCGGCTCAGGACCGGGTCGCGGTCCGCCAGAAACGCCGGCAGCACCCCCAGCCCCGCGCCGATCCGCACGGCCTCGTACTGCGCGGTGATGCTGGTGCTGCGGAACGCAAAGCGCTCAGGCGCGTGGAGCTGGTCGATGAACTGCAGTTCCTTGGTGAAGAGCAGGTCGTCCACGTAGTTCACAAAGGCGTGGTGTCGCAGGTCCTCGCGCCGGGTGACCAGCGGGCGGCGCGCCAGATACTCACGCTGACCGTAAAGGCACAGCGTGTAGTCGGCCAGCCGGGTGACGATGACCGAGCCGCGCGTCGGTCGCTCGAGCGAGATGACGATGTCCGCCTCGCGCCGCGACAGATGCAGCAGCCGCGGCAGCGCCAGCAGGTCGATGGACAGGCCGGGATGGTCGAGCGTGAAGCGCGCCAGATGCGCCGCGAGGATCGAGGTGCCGAACCCCTCGGTCACGCCCACGCGCACCAGGCCGGTGAGCCCGCTCGCGCCGCTGTGCGCCTCGGCCGAGCTCTCCACGCCCAGCACGGCGGTCTCCATCGCCTCCACCGACGGCAGCAATTGCCGCCCCGCTTCCGTCAGCCGGTGACCCGATGCCTCCCGAACGAAGAGCGGAATGCCCATCTGCTTTTCCAGCGTCTGGATGCGCCGCGCGACCGTCGTGTGCTCCACCCCCGTGCGCCGCGCCGCGCCGATCAGGGTGCCCGCGCGGGCGAGTTCGAGGAAGTAGCGCAGATTGTCCCAGTCCATATTGATCCATCCGAAGCAGTAGTCCAGCCGTCATTGTGCAAATTTGCAAAACCAGACTGCAGGATTGTCTATTGATAAGACATATTTGCACAACTAACATCCGCACATTCGCCAATCAACCACAACCGGACCACCGGACCACTGGATTTCAAGGAGACATCAATGAACGCACCCGCCCATTCCGCCGTGCTGGCCCCTTCCGTCAAGCTGCTCATCGGCGGCAAGTTCGTCGAGTCCAAGACCACGCAATGGCGTGACGTGGTGAACCCCGCCACCCAGGAAGTGCTGGCCCGCGTGCCGTTCGCGACACCCGAGGAAATCAACGCCGCCGTCGCCTCCGCCAAGGAAGCGTTCAAGACCTGGAAGAAGACTCCGATCGGCACCCGCGCCCGCATCTTCCTCAAGCTGCAGCAACTGATCCGTGAAAACATGGGCGAACTGGCCGCCCTGCTGACGGCCGAGCAAGGCAAGACCCTGCCCGACGCGGAAGGCGACGTGTTCCGTGGCCTCGAAGTGGTCGAGCACGCGGCCAACATCGGCACGCTGCAGCTCGGCGAGCTGGCCAACAACGTGGCCAACGGCGTCGACACCTACACCATCAACCAGCCGCTGGGCGTGTGCGCCGGCATCACGCCGTTCAACTTCCCCGCGATGATTCCGCTGTGGATGTTCCCGATGGCGATCGCCACCGGCAACACCTTCGTCCTGAAGCCCTCCGAGCAGGACCCGATGGTCACCATGCGCCTGTGCGAACTGGCGCTGGAAGCCGGCATTCCCGCTGGCGTGCTGAACGTGATCCACGGCGGCGAAGACGCCGTGAACGCCATCTGCGACCACGCCGACATCAAGGCGATCAGCTTCGTGGGCTCGACCAAGGTCGGCACGCACGTCTACAACCGCGCCAGCCTCAACGGCAAGCGCGTGCAATGCATGATGGGCGCGAAGAACCACGCCATCGTCATGCCCGACACCAACAAGGAACAGGCCCTGAACGCCTTGGCCGGTGCAGCCTTCGGCGCGGCAGGTCAGCGCTGCATGGCCCTGTCGGTGGTGGTGCTGGTGGGCGAGGCCCAGAAGTGGATTCCCGACCTGGTCGAAAAGGCCAAGACGCTCAAGGTCTCCGGCGGCACCGAAAAGGGCACCGATGTGGGCCCGGTCGTGTCCTGCGCGGCGCTCTCCCGCGTGGAAGGCCTGATCGAGCGCGGCATCGCTGACGGCGCCAAGCTCGAGCTCGACGGCCGCAAGCCGAACGTGCCAGGCTACGAAAAGGGCAACTTCGTCGGCCCGACGATCTTCTCCGGCGTCAAGCCCGGCATGTCGGTCTATGACCAGGAAATCTTCGGCCCCGTGCTGTGCATCGCCGAGGCGGCCGACATCGACGAGGCCATCGAGTTCATCAACGCCAACCCGAACGGCAACGGCACCGCGATCTTCACCCAGTCGGGTGCAGCGGCCCGCAAGTTCCAGGAAGACATCGATATCGGCCAGATCGGCATCAACGTGCCAATCCCCGTGCCGGTCCCGCTGTTCTCGTTCACCGGCAGCCGCGCTTCCAAGCTCGGCGATCTGGGCCCCTACGGCAAGCAGGTCGTGATGTTCTACACGCAGACCAAGACCGTGACCGCCCGCTGGTTCGATGACTCGACCACCAGCCACGGCGTGAACACCACGATCAGCCTGAAGTAAGCGGCATGGCAAAGCCTGTGCATCGTGATTCGTTCACGGGCACGGGCTTTGTTCGCGCAAACGTGGCTGGCCGTGTTGAAATCGGACGCATGTCTGCGAAATCGAAACTCACCTCTCTCGTTGCGCATGTGACGCATGCTGCGCTGCCCTTCGTTCTGGGCCTGGCGGCCACCGGCGCGCTGGCCCAGGCCGGTGCCGAATGCGTACCGGACGGCACGGTCGCCGAAGTCAACGCCTGCGCCGTCAAGAAGTTCCAGGAGGCCGATTCGGCCCTGAACATCTACTACGGCGACGTGATGACCGCGCTGTCGGCGCACGAGCGCCCGCAGCTGCGTCAGGACCAGAAGAACTGGCAGCGCTCGCGCCGCGACTACTGCAACCGCCACAACCGCGGCAAGGAAGGCAAGCCCGAATGGATACAGCTCTACCACGAGTGCATGGTCAAGGTGACGCGCTCACGCCGCACCGCGCTCTCGCAATGGCTGCACACAGGCAACCCGCCGCCACCTGAGGCCAGCCTGCCGACGACCCCATAACAATCACGACACGGACCATCCGAGGAGACATCGCCATGGATTTTGAACTCACCGAAGACCAGCGCGCCTTTGCCGACACGGCCCGCGCCTTTGCCGAAGCCGAGTTCGCTCCGCATGCCGCCCAATGGGACGCCGAAGGCATCTTCCCGCGCGAAGCCATCGCCAAGGCGGGCGAGCTGGGCTTCTGCGGTCTCTACGCTCCGGAGAACGCTGGCGGCCTTGCCCTGCCCCGGCTCGACGCCACGCTGGTCTTCGAAGAGCTCGCAGCGGTAGATCCGTCGACCGCCGCCTTCATCACCATCCACAACATGGCGACCTGGATGCTCGGCACCTGGGCGACCGATGCCGTGCGCGCCGAATGGGGCGAGCAGCTCACAAACGGCCAAAAGCTCGCCAGCTACTGTCTGACCGAACCTGGTGCGGGCTCCGACGCTGCCTCCATCAAGACGCGTGCCGAACTCGTCGGCAATGAATACATCCTCAACGGCAGCAAGGCCTTCATCAGCGGCGCGGGCGCAACCGACGTGCTGGTGCTCATGGCGCGCACGGGCGACGCGCAATCGGGCGCCTCGGGCATCAGCGCCTTCGCCGTACCCGCCAATGCCCAAGGCATCAGCTACGGCAAGAAGGAAGAAAAGATGGGCTGGAACAGCCAGCCCACGCGCGTGATCAGCTTCGACAACGTGCGCATTCCCGCCGAGAACCTGCTGGGCCGCGAAGGCGAAGGCTTCAAGATCGCGATGAAGGGACTCGACGGCGGCCGGATCAACATCGCCACCTGCTCGGTCGGCGCGGCACAGGGCGCGCTCAAGCAGGCGCAAAGCTACATGCAGGAGCGCAAGCAGTTCGGCAAGCCCATCGCGAGCTTCCAGGCGCTGCAGTTCAAGCTCGCCGACATGGCTACCGAACTCGTCGCCGCGCGCCAGATGGTGCGCCTGGCCGCCAGCAAGCTCGACGCGGGCGCGCGCGACGCCTCCACCTACTGCGCCATGGCCAAGCGCTTCGCCACCGACGCGGGCTTCATGGTCTGCAACGAGGCGCTGCAACTGCACGGCGGCTATGGCTACATCCGCGAATACCCACTCGAGCGCCTGATGCGCGACTCGCGCGTGCACCAGATCCTGGAAGGTACCAATGAGATCATGCGGGTGATCATTGGGCGGCGCATGCTCGAAGGCGATGCGCCGGATGTGATTCGCTGAATCATGCACTGACATGGCCACCCGCCCTCTCTCCGACGACACCCTGCAGCTCATCGCCGCGGTGCGCGATGCCCTGTCACATTGCGCGGATGTCGATGAGCGCACGATGTTCGGCTGGTACGTGTTCATGGTGAACGACAAGATGTGCCTTGGCGTCAAGGGCGACGAGCTGCTGGTGCGCCTGCCGCCGTCCGAACACGACCGCGTCGCCGAGCGCCCGGGTGTGCGGACGCTGGATGCACAGGGAAAGATGCAGGGCTATTTCTGCGTCGAGCCTTCGGCCTATGCCACGAGGGCTCAATGGCAGGACTGGATCGATGGCGCGCTGGCCTACAACCCTCAGGCCAAGGCCTCCGCGCGACGCAAGACATCCGCCAAGGCTGCCGCGAAGAAAGCGCCCGCCAAAGCTGTCACCAAGAAAAAACGCCACAGCATCTTCGAAAGCGATCTGTAATTCTTCGGCCCCACAACGCAAGGATCCGCACATGTCAGTACGCATCGTTCAACTCGGCACTGCCCGCATCAAGGATGAAGGCCTGCGCATCGGCACCGTGCGCCGTCCGCCGCGTGGCGTGCCCAAGGCCGAGTTCTCGAGCCGCAACTACTACGACGTCTGGTATCCCGAACTCTCGCCCGAGCCCGATCTGATGACGCTCGCGCAGGAGGCCATCAAGCTGTTCGCCGACGGCCACGAAGCCGAGGCCACCAAGCTCTGGTCGCAGTTCGACAAGCAGTTCCGCAAGCAACTGGCCGACGCGGCGAGCAGCCGCACGCTCGATCTGCTGGCCGCGCTCTCGCAGACGGCGGCGTTTTCCATCGGCTGCTACTGCGACGAGGAACGCCGCTGCCATCGCAGCATCCTGCGTTCGCTGCTCAAGGAACGCGGTGCGCTGATCGCCGAATAGACCACGCCGCGAAAAACTTTCAAACCACCCATTTCACCCACAGGAGACAACACACATGCAAATCGCTTTCATCGGCCTCGGCAACATGGGCGCGCCCATGGCGATCAATCTGCAGAAAGCGGGTCACAGCGTCAAGGCGTTCGACCTCTCCAAGGACGCCTGCGAGCGCGTCAAGGCCGAAGGCGCGCAGGTCGCCACGTCCGCTGAAGACGCCGTTCAGGGCGCAGAAGTCGTCGTGAGCATGCTGCCCGCGAGCCAGCATGTCGAGGGCCTGTTCCTTGGCGGCAATGGCAAGGCCGGCCTGCTCGCGAGCATCGCCAAGGGCGCGCTGATCATCGATTCGTCCACCATCGCGGGCGCCACCAGCCAGAAGGTCGCCAAGGCCGCCGAAGCTGCGGGCATCGCCTTCATCGACGCCCCGGTCTCGGGTGGCACGGGCGGCGCGATTGCGGGCACGCTGACCTTCATGGTGGGCGGCTCCGAATCAAATCTCGAGCGCGCGCGTCCGCTGCTCGAAAAGATGGGCAAGAACATCTTCCACGCGGGCGACGTGGGCGCGGGCCAGACCGCCAAGATCTGCAACAACATGCTGCTCGGCATCCTGATGATCGGCACCAGCGAAGCCATCGCCATGGGCGTGGCCAACGGACTCGATCCCAAGGTGCTCTCCGAGATCATGCGCCGCAGCTCGGGCGGCAACTGGGCGCTCGAGGTCTACAACCCCTGCCCCGGCGTGCAGGAAAACTCCGCCGCCACACGCGGCTACACCGGCGGCTTCGGCACCGACCTGATGCTCAAGGACCTCGGCCTCGCGCAAGAATGCGCCATGTCGGTCAAGGCCAGCACCCCGCTCGGCGGCATGGCCCGCGCGATCTACGCCGCGCACAGCATCGGAGGGCATGGCGGCGAGGACTTCTCGAGCATCATCAAGATGCTGCAGGCCAACAAGGCCTGAGCGTCCTTTTCCCTGTCAGGGTCTTGCATGCGTCCCACAATGGCGACTCATGCAAGACGCCCTGCCTGAATCCCTTCCTGGCTACTACGCCGCCCGCGCACGGGAATACGACAGCATCTATCTGAAACCCGAACGTCAGGACGATCTGCGCGCCATGAAGGCCTGGCTTCCAACGCGGATCGGCACAGGCTCCGTCCTCGAAATCGCCTGCGGCACCGGCTACTGGACCCAGTTCTACGCCCCGCATTGCCAGCAGGTGCTGGGCATCGACGCGGCTGTCGAAACACTGGAGATCGCCCGCGCCCGCGTACCGCTCGCGCAGGTGCAATTCACCGTCGGCGACGCCTACCAGCTTCCCTCGCCCGTCGAGCGCCACGACGCCGCCTTTGCGGGCTTCTGGTGGTCGCACGTGCCGATCGCTCGCCAACAGGAGTTTCTGCGCGGCCTGCACAAAACCCTCCGGCCTGGAGCCCGCGTGGTGCTGATCGACAACCGTTATGTCGAAGGCAGCAGCACGCCGATCTCCGGCACCGACGTGGACGGCAACAGCTACCAGTCCCGGTCGCTCAAGGATGGCAGCACTCACCGCGTGCTCAAGAACTTCCCGACGGAACAGCAATTGCGCGAAGCGGTGGCCCCGCACGCAAGCGAGATCGAAGTCCGCGAATGGCCCTATTTCTGGGCGCTGAGCTACCGTCTGGCTTGAAGACAATCACCATGCACAACCATCCCAAACGCGACTTCATGAAGCTGGCCGCCCGCAGCGCGGCTCTTGGCCTTGGCGCGAGCGCCCTTGCCGCTCAGGCCCAGCACGCCCCCAAGGCCGCCAAAGGCCCCGTGCTGCTCACGGTGAGCGGCCGCATCGGCACGGGCAATCGGCAAGCGTTCGATCCGCAGCTCGATCAGCTCATGGGCAAGCACCAGGTGCGCTTTGACAAGGCCCACGCCTTTGACTACGACGCCATCACGGCGCTCCCGTCCGTCACCATCCATCCCACGCTCGAATACGACGCGAAAAAGCATGCGCTCAAAGGCCCGCTGTTCAGCGACGTGATGAAGGCCGCGGGCGTCACGTGGGCCGCCAACTTGTCCTTTCTGGTGCGCGCCATCGATGGCTACGGCGTGGCCATCTCCGCCGCGGAAATCACGAGTCGCCGCTTCATCATCGCCACCCACATCGACGATGCGCCGCTCGCCCTGGGCGGCATCGGCCCGCTGTGGTCGGTCTACGAAGCCGATCGTTTTCCTGACATGGCGAGCAAGTCCCTCAAGGAGCGCTTTGCGCTGTGTCCGTGGGGGACGTATCACGTCGATGTGTCGGCAGGGTGAACGCGCCCAATCTGGTGGAGCGCGAAGGCGCGGCGCATTTCGTCCCCTCCTCCTACAAGCGGCCCACTGGCGCGTGTCATATGGAATCGTCAGAATGGATCGGCTGATTCTTCCCAGCGTGATCTCTCATCGAGAGCGTGATGCACGCCTCGATGCGCAAGGAGTTTTCATTACATGTCCCGCCCCTCGAGAACCCGATCCACCGGCCGCCAGTTGGCGGAGCTGAGCGTCGCCGCGCCGCAGGTCATCGCCCACCGCGTCACCCGCATGGCGCTGTCTTCCCCCACCCATCTTTCCAAACGCGACCAGAAGGAATTCACCGGCATGGTGGCCGAGAAGCAGATTGCCTTCGCGCAGTCGTGGTGGACCCTGTGCATGGAGATGGGCAAGATGCAGCAGTCGCTGTTCTGGTCGTGGATGCGCGGCCCCATGGCGCTCTCCGGTCAGCTGTCGCGCATGCCGAAGACGCTGGAGCGCATCAGCGCGAAGTCCGTCGCGCCGATCCATCGCAAGGCGGTTCAGAACTCCAAGCGGCTGTCCCGCACCAAGCTGCTCTGATCGCGCATGCTCGGCACTCCCGCGCCCACCGCCAAGATCACGATGCTGATCCGCCGGCCCGTTGCCGAGGTGTTCAACGCGTTCGTCGATCCCCGCGTCACCACGCAATTCTGGTTCGACCGGGCGAGTGGCGCGCTCAACCAGGGCGCCACAGTCACCTGGCATTGGGAGCACTACGGCGTGAGCGCCAAGGTGCGGGTCGTGACGCTGGACACCAACCGGCGCCTCGTCATCGAATGGCCCGCCCGGGCTCAGTGGGACTTCGAGGAGCGGGCCGACGGCACCACCTTCGTGGCCATCACCGCCTCGGGTTTCGAGGGCTCGCCGCAGGAGCAGTACCGCCAGGTGCTCGACCAGACGGAGGGCTTCAATCTGGTGATCGCCGCATGCAAGGCATGGCTGGAGTTCGGCGTCAAGCTCAATGTCGTGGCCGACAAGGCACCCGACTTCAAGGCTGCGCCTTTGCATTTGCAATAAAGTGGCGTACTTTCATCCATCAAACACCGCGCCGCTCCCCAAGCGGCGCGCAATGCACACATCATGTCCCTGCCACCCAACAAGCAACGCAGCCGCCGCCAACGCAAGAAGATGCACATCGCAGAGTTCCAGGAGCTGGGCTTCGAATACGAAGTCGAACTCAAGGACAAGCTCTCCCCCGATGCGCAGGAAGCGCTGATGGACCAGTTCCTCACCGAGGTCGTCGTGCCCCGCAGCCTGATGCTCGGCGGCTGGCTCAGCGAAGGCTTCGTGACGGCCTACCCGCGCGGCTCCGCCACCGAAGAAGACCGCCAGGTCGTCGAAAAGTGGCTCAAGGCGCAGTTCAAGGACGCGCCGGTTCGCGTGAGCGAGTTGAAGGACGCCTGGTACGTCCAGGATTGATCACCGGCCTGCACGCGTGACGAGACCGCCCGCTGGAGAAATTCAGCGGGCGGTCTGCCATGGGGCCCACAATGCAATACGATATCCCTCGATACCGTGCTGCATTCATCCATGACTCCATCGCTGACCTGGCTCGATCCCGATGAACCCTTTCCCTGCGTCGACGACAGCTGGGGCCATGACTCTCCCGCGCCGGGGCTGCTGGCGGCGGGGGCGACCCTGGATGTCTGGCGCCTGAAGGCGGCGTACGCCAACGGCATCTTTCCGTGGTTCAGCCAGGGGCAGCCGATTCTCTGGTGGAGCCCCGATCCGCGCATGGTGCTGTACCCGGCGGAATTCAAACTGCACAACTCGCTGCGCAAGACGATCAAGCGCTTTCGCACCCTGCCCTCGTGCGAGGTGCGCATCGACAGCGATTTCAGCGCGGTCATCAACGCCTGCTCGTCCTCGCCGCGCTCCGGGCAGAGCGGCACCTGGATCGTGCCCGCGATGATCGAAGCCTACGAACAGCTGCATGCGGCGGGCACCGCCCACAGCGTGGAAACCTGGGTGGACGGCAAGCTCGTGGGCGGGCTCTACTGCATCGCCATCGGCCGCGCGGTGTTCGGAGAATCGATGTTCGCGCATGCGACCGACGCCTCCAAGGTCGCCCTGTCCGCGCTGGTGGGCCTGTGCCGCACGCAGGGCGTCGAGATGATCGACTGCCAGCAGAACACCGCGCACCTCGCATCGCTGGGTGGCCGCGAAGTCTCGCGCGCGCAGTTTCTGACCAAGGTTCACGAAGCCCGTGCCAACGATGAGCTCGACTGGACTTTCAAGCCCGTATACTGGGATTCATTGTTGTCTTCGCCATCTTCCGTGTGACCCAGCTCAACGACCTGCCACTGCAATCGCTGCAGTTTTATGCGACAGCCCCCTACACCTGCAGCTACCTGCCGGGCCGGCTGGCGCGTTCCCAGGTTGCCACGCCCAGTCACCTGATCCACAACAACGTCTATTCCGACCTCGTCGCACGCGGTTTCCGCCGCAGCGGCATGTTCACCTACCGTCCCTACTGCGACGGCTGTCAGGCCTGCGTGCCGCTGCGCGTGCTGGTCAACGAATTCAAACCCGACCGCAGCCAGCGCCGCGCCTTTTCCCAGCACTCCCATCTGCAGGCCCGCGTGCTGCGCCTGTGCTATCTGCCCGAGCATTACCAGCTCTACCTGCGCTACCAGAACGCGCGCCATGCAGGCGGCGGCATGGATCACGACAGCATCGACCAGTACACCCAGTTCCTGCTGCAAAGCCGCGTCAACTCACGCCTGGTGGAGTTCCGCGAGACGCACGCGGACGGCACGCCCGGAGCGCTCAAGATGGTGTCGATTCTCGACGTGCTCGACGACGGCATCTCCGCCGTCTACACGTTCTACGAGCCCGAGGACAAGACCAGCTACGGCACCTACAACGTGCAGTGGCAGATCCAGCAGGCCCGCTCCCTTGGACTGCCCTTCGTCTACCTCGGCTACTGGATCGAGCAAAGCCCCAAGATGAACTACAAGGCCCGCTTCGAGCCGAACGAGCGGCTGGTGCAGGGACAGTGGCAGCGCGGCGCAGCCGCCAAGTGAGAGCGACGAGTCAGGTTCGCCTTGACGCATGAAAAGACGCCCTCGCATCCCAGCATGCGAGGGCGTCTTCTCTCTTTTCTCTACCTCGTTCAACTGAGCGTTGCATCCGGCCCGTGCGGGGGCCGAGATCGCAAACACGCTCCTATGGCGTCGGATCAAGCCTGCAGATCGAACACCAGCACCTCGGCGTCCTTGCCGTCGGTGAGCTTGATGTCGGCCTCGTCCTTGATCAGCGCGGCATCGCCGGTCTTGAGCGATTGGCCGTTGACCTTGAGTTCCCCCTTGACCAGATGCACATAGGCCTTGCGGGTCGGGTCGATCTTCAGGTCGGCCTGTTCCGCGCCGTTGAACAGGCCTGCATACAGGCGTGCATCGGCGTGGATGTTCACGACGCCTTCATCGCCGCCGGGCGCGGCCACCAGACGCAGGCGGCCCTGCTTCTGGTCGTCGGGGACCGTGATCTGCTCGTAGCTCGGAGGCACGCCGGTCTCGTTGGGCTCGATCCAGATCTGCAGGAAGTGCGTGGTCTCGCCTTCGGCATGGTTGAACTCGCTGTGGCGCACGCCGGTGCCGGCGCTCATGCGCTGCACGTCTCCGGGCGGGATGCCCTTGACGTTGCCCATGCTGTCCTTGTGTGCCAAGTTGCCCGAAAGCACGTAGCTGATGATTTCCATGTCACGGTGACCGTGGGTGCCGAAGCCGGTGCCGGGGGCGATGCGGTCTTCGTTGATCACACGCAGATTGCCCCAGCCCATGTGGCGTGGATCATAGTAATCTGCGAACGAAAAGCTGTGACGCGACTTGAGCCAGCCATGGTCAGCAAGGCCGCGGTCATCAGAATGGCGAATGGTCAACATAAAAAGCTCCTTCGTGTGGGTTGCGGGCTTCGTCGAACCCGATGTATGTACTGTAGATGGGGCGTGCTGCCGCGTGTCTCAAGCCGGTTGAAGGCATCGTTCAAATGAATTGAAGTAAAGTGGCGCCACCATGCAAAACGCACGCGATGTACTGACACCGGAAAATCTCACCATGCTGCAGTTGATAGCGGACACGGGCAGCTTTGCGGCCGCCGCGCGCGAGTTGCAGCTGGTGCCGAGCGCGCTCACCTACCGCGTGCGCCAGATCGAGGACGCACTGGACGTGCTGCTGTTTGACCGGAGTTCGCGCCAGGCCCACCCGACCGAGGCCGGAGCGGAACTGCTGCGCGAAGGGGCGCGTCTGCTCGAAGACGTGGATTCGGTGGCCAACCATGTGCGCCGCGTCGCGACCGGCTGGGAACCCCAGCTCACGCTGAGCGTGGACCAGATCATCTCCACGCCCACGATGCTGGAGCTCGCGCAGTCGTTCTACGACATCAAGCCGACGCCGCCGACGCGGCTCAAGCTCACCGACGGCATTCTCAGCGGCACGCTGGAGTGCCTGACCTCGGGCCGTGCCGACATCGCCATTGGAGTGGCCGTCGACACGCCGAGCATCGCGGGGCTGCAGAGCGCGCCGCTGGGTTCGCTCAAGTTCGTGTTCGTGGTCGCACCGCATCACCCGCTGGCCAACCTGCCCGAGCCGCTGAGCGACGCCACGCTGCGCGAGCACCGGATGATCGCCGTGGCCGATTCCGCCAGCCGCTCGAACGTGACGATGGGCATTCTTCCCGGTCAGGACGTGCTGACGGTGGACTCGATGAGCGCCAAGATCCAGGCCCAGTTGCGCGGCATGGGCGCCGGGTTTCTGCCCGAGCCCATGGTGCGCTCCTATG
This sequence comes from Diaphorobacter caeni, assembly GCF_015354245.1. GTDB lineage: Bacteria > Pseudomonadota > Gammaproteobacteria > Burkholderiales > Burkholderiaceae_C > Diaphorobacter_A > Diaphorobacter_A caeni. The sequence continues at coordinate 20,176 of NZ_JADKYZ010000012.1, read as the reverse complement.
TCAACGCCGGTCACCTCGTCGTGAAGGCCGTGCAGCGCCCGCAGCGCACGGTGCGGTTGAGCTATGTCTGGGGCCGCAGCATGCAGAAGTCGCCCGGCCAGGCCCTGCAATGGTGGCTCAAGCAACTCAAGAGCGAGGCCACGCAACGCTCCTTACTGGAAAACCACCATCACTTCTGAGCCGGTCGCGGCCAATTGGAGTCATAAGCCGTGTAGAGTGTCAAAGCCGCATCGCGAAGGAAGACACATTCGGGATTTTCGGGCGCGCCGCCGTGACGATCTCCGTGGACTCCCGATGACTCCTTTGGGCTGCATCCACTTTTTTAGACTGGGTCCGTCATGCTAGACACTACTTCCAGGAATTCCGAGCCCGAACACCGCCCCTATGGAGGCATCCGCTCCAAGCCCAAGCGAATCGCCGTGATCGGCGCCGGCATGGCCGGCATCACCTGTGCGCGCACGCTGATGCAGGCGGGCCATGACGTGACGGTTTTCGAGAAGCAGCCGGAAGCCTCGGGGCGCACCTCGGTCGTGCATTCGGTGTGCGGCACCTATGACGTGGGTGCGCAGTATTTCACCGTGCGCGACGCGCGTTTCCAGAAGGCGCTTGATACGGTTCCCGGCCTGTGCCGCGCCTGGAGCGTGAACACGGTGCGCGTGCTCGATGAGGCCGGCCGCGTGGTCGCCGCCGCACCGCCACCGGGCGAGCGCCACTGGGTCGCCACTCCCGCGATGGATGCCCTCGTCAAGACCTGGGCACAGCCAATCATCGACAAGGGCCGCCTGGTCACCAACACCACCATCTCCGCCATCGAGCGCGATGTGGTCTCTCCCGAACAATGGCAGCTGCGCGCGCAGCTGCCCGACGGCGGCAACAGCGTGCACGCCGGCTTCGACACCGTGCTGCTGGCCGTGCCGGCGCCGCTCGCTCAGGCCATTCAGGGCGAACACCGGACCCTTTGGGAAGAAGAGCTCGCCAAGGTCGAACCGCGCCCTGCTGGACGCTGATGATCGGCTTTCCTCAAGCCGTGCGCCCCGGCCTCACCACGCTCGGCCCGCAGTGGAATGCGGCGCGCAGCACCCACCACCGCATCGCCTGGCTGGCGCGTGAATCCTCCAAGCCCGCTCGCTCGCAGGTCGAACGCTGGACGGTGCAGGCCAGCCCGCAGTGGTCGCTCGAGCATCTGAAAGACGACCCCGCTCGCGTGCAGGCCAAGCTGCTGCGCGCGTTCTCGGAAGTGACCGGCATACGCGCAACGCCCAGCCAGATCGAGATCCGCCGCTGGACGCACGCGCGCACCATGATGCCGCTCGGTCAATCAGCGCTGTGGGACGACGACGCCCAGCTCGGCCTCTGTGGCGACTGGTGTCTGGGCCACCGGCTCGAGGACGCCTTCATCTCCGGGCTCGAATTGGCGCTCGCCGCCATTGATGTCGCTCATTCCAACAAGGCTTTTTCGTAAAATCGCCGTTCTGAGACCTTTCGCACGAGAACTGATCGTGCGAAGGATCCCCAAGGAACAGACGGCAGATGACAGAAGAAGCAGCGTTGACGGACAGCCAGTGGGCAGGTCAGTACACGGGAAGATTTGCGCCCTCGCCCACCGGCCCGCTGCACGCGGGCTCGCTGGTCGCGGCGCTCGCCAGCTGGCTGGACGCCCGCGCCGCCGGTGGCCGCTGGCTGGTGCGCATCGAGGATGTGGATCAGCCGCGGTGCTCCGAGGCCGCGTCGGCCGAGATTCTTTCCCAGCTCGCCGCTTGCCAACTGCATGCGGATGAACCGCCCGTCCACCAAACCCAGCGCACCGCGCGCTATCAGGCACTGCTCGACCAGCTGCTGACCGCACGCTGGGCGTTCCCGTGCGCCTGCACCCGGCGCGACATCGCGCAGGCACTGCAAGCCGAGGGGCACACGCACGAACGCCACACCGAACAGGTCTACCCCGGCATCTGCCGAGATGGACTGCAGGGACGCCCCGCCCGTTCGTGGCGTTTTCACACCGTGCGGCGTCAACAATCGTCAGCCACCGAGGTGCGCAACGAGGGCTCCATCACCCTCTCAAGTGCGGGCGTGAAGTGGCACGACCGCAGACTGGGGCCTCAGATTCAGGATGTGGCGGCCACCGTCGGCGACTTCGTGCTGCTGCGTGCCGACGGCATCTGGGCCTATCAGATGGCGGTGGTGGCAGACGATGCAGATCAAGGCGTCACCCACGTCGTTCGGGGTGAGGATTTGACCGACAATACGGCCCGCCAGATCATGCTGCAGGCCACTTTGGGGTTCAGCAGCCCCCGCTATCTGCACACCCCTCTGGTGCGTGCCGCCGACGGTGAAAAACTCTCCAAGCAACACGGCGCACCGCCCATCGACAGCGCCAGACCGCTGCTCGCCCTGTGCGATGCCGCCGCCGCGCTGGCCCTGCCCGTGAGCGACGCTCAACGTCAGGGCACGATCGCGGAAGCTCTCGCTTTTTGGGTGAATGCCTGGCCCTACAGACTCAATTAAGAAATTACAATCTATTCCTGTGACAACAATTACTTCTCCTATCGCATCTGACGCGAACCCGGACGCTGCATCGAGCCAGCAAGGCGCAACTGCGGCTCCCGCCGACGTCGCCCACCCCAAGGCCATCAAAAGCTACGTGCTGCGCGCCGGCCGCGTGACCACGGGCCAGGCCAAGGCGCTTGAGACGCTGGGTCCGCGCTTCGTGCTCGACTACGCGCCCGCCCCGCTCGACGCCACGGCGGCCTTCGGCCGCGCTGCGCCGCTGATCCTCGAGATCGGCTTCGGCATGGGAGACGCCACCGCGCACATCGCCCAGGTGCGCCCCGAAGACAACTTCCTGTGCTGCGAAGTCCACGCGCCCGGCGTCGGCGCGCTGCTCAAGCGCGTGGGCGAAGGCCAGATCGAGAATATCCGCATCCTGCAGCACGACGCCGTCGAGGTGATCGACAACATGCTGCCCGAGGGCTCGCTCGATGGCGTGCACATCTTCTTTCCCGATCCATGGCACAAGAAGCGCCACCACAAGCGCCGCCTGATCCAGCCGCCGCTCGTGGCCAAGCTTGCCTCCCGTCTCAAGCCCGGTGGTTACCTCCACTGCGCGACCGACTGGGAGCCCTATGCCGAACAGATTCTCGAGGTGCTGAGCGCCGATCCGCATCTGCTCAACAGCGCCGAGGGCTACGCACCGCAGCCCGCCTACCGTCCACTCACCAAGTTTGAAAACCGTGGCCTGCGCCTCGGTCACGGTGTGTGGGATCTCGTCTTCAAAAGGCGCTGAACCTTCGTCGGAAATGCCATGGAAGAAACCCAGGAACAGTCAGCGATGACACCCATACTTCAACACCTTGTGGAGATGACCGGACACCGGGACCACTTGCGTCTGGAGGCATCGGTGCTCACCACGTTGCTGCAACTGGGCAAGAGCATGGAAGTGCGCGCGCTGGAGTTCTTCTTCAGCGACTCGCAGGTGATGGTGCGCCCCCGCAGCTGGAGCCATCGCGGCGAGGTGATCTCCTCGGAGTGCGAGGCCCCGGCCGACCCGGCCCGCGGCATTCTCGCCAACATGCCCGAGCTCACCGAGTGCCTCAGGGAGCACTGCGAGGCGGCCCTGCGCAGCGCCCCCCACAGCCACACGCTCTGGCTGCCGGTGTGGATCGAGGAAAAGGCCTACGGCTGCCTTGAGATCACCCAGACCAAACCCTTCACGCGCCGCCAGCGTGACGTCATCATGGGCGTGTTTCAGGTCTACCAGAACTACCAGAGCCTGCTCGACTACAGCGAGCGCGACGCCCTCACCGGCCTGCTCAACCGCAAGACCTTCGAAGAGCATTTCGCGCGCATCACCGCACCGAATTCAGACTTCGGCCCGCTCGAGCCCGGAGCCGACACGCCCCAGCAATGGCTGGCCGTGATTGACATCGACCACTTCAAGCAGGTCAATGACGTCTACGGACACCTCTATGGTGACGAGGTGCTGATCCTCGTGGCCAACCTGCTGCGCTCGTCGTTCCGCGCGCAGGACCGGGTATTCCGCTTCGGCGGCGAGGAATTCGTGGTGCTGCTGCGCTCAGCCACGCTCGAGCACGCGGCGCAGGCCTTCGAGCGTTTTCGCTCCACCGTCGAGGAACACATGTTCCCGCAGATCGGCGGCATCACGGTGAGCATCGGCTTCACCTCCACCATGGACGGCGCCCCGGTCGAAGTGCTCGGCCGCGCCGATCAGGCCCTCTACTACGCCAAGGAAAATGGCCGCAACCAGGTGCGCTACTACGACCTGATGCTCTCACGCGGCGAGGTCAAGACGCAGATCGCGCACGGCGAGATCGAGCTGTTCTGAACCCCGCGGGAGCTGGCGTCGCACCGCGGGCTCAAGCCACCTTAGCCGAACTCTCCAGCAGCGCCACGAACGCCTTGAGCGCGGGCGTGAAATGCTTGTCCCGGTGCACCACCCAGTAGCACTGGCGGTCGGTATGCGGCATCGCCGAATCGAGCACGATCAGGCGACCATCGCGCACGTAGTCATCGATCACGAAACGCGACAGGCTGGCGATGCCCAGGCCCAGTGCGGCCGCGCTGCGGATCGCCTCGGAACTGCCCAGTTCAATGCTGCGCTGGTAGCCTCCCAGATGCGGCAGCACCGCCGCGTCTGACGCCTCGCGCGTGCCCGAGCCCTGCTCGCGCACCAGCCACACGGCACGGCGCAGCTCGTCGATGGACAGCGGCTTGCCGGATGCTCTGGCCGCCTCCGCGAGCGCATGCGATGGCGAGGCCACCAGCACCAGTTCATCGCGCAGCCAGGGATTCACCTCCAGCGCCGGTTCGTGTGACGGCCCTTCGATCAGACCGATGTCGAGCTCGAACGCCGCCACGCGCGCGCAGATCTCGGCGCTGTTGTTGACGGCAAGGCGCGCATGCCACGAAGCCGCCTTGGCGTGGCGGTCGCCCAGGTATTCGGCCAGAAGGCGTGGCAGCACGTGATTGCCAAGCGTGGTGCTCGCGCCGATGCGCAGCATCTGCAGTTGCTCCTCAGGCGCGAGGCCCATGCGCTCGACGTCCACCGCGCCTTCCAGCAGCGCCTGCGCGCGCGGCAGCAAGGCGCGGCCGTTGTCGTTGAGCAGCAGGCGGCGGCCCGTGCGGTCGAACAGGCGCAGCGACAGCAGCCGCTCCAGCTCGTTGATCGCCGAGCTGGTAGCCGACTGTGACAGCGCAATCGCCTCGGCCGCGCTGGCCGTGCTGCCGGTGCGCGCGACGGCCATGAAAATCTGCAATTGCCTCAATGTCAGGCGCAACACGTCCATTGGAATTTCCTTCAAACCCATGCTTGACCCGACTGGCAGGTCATCGTTTGCTATTGATTTTAATAGAAGTTTTGGTTATTAAGCGAATTCATTGATTGATTATAGAAAAACAATCTGTTGGATTGCTTATGAGGTTTTTGAGACATTTCGTTCCAATGAAGCAAAAAAGCTTCTAACCAAAATTAGAACGAGGAAGAGACTCCCATGTCCACCGCAAAGACCGCTACCCACCACGCTCCCCCACCATCAGGCTCCATCTGGTTCAAACGCCTGCCGGGCATTCTGCTTTGCGGCGTGATTGCCGGCGTGTCCGCCTACCTTGGCGCATTCGAATGGTTCGCCTCCAACGGACTGAGCGCGCTGACTCTCTCCATCCTCATCGGCATGTTCATCGGCAACACGGTGTATGGCAGCATTGCACCGGCGACCAGCACGGGCATCGGCTTCACCAAGCAGACACTGCTGCGCCTGGGCATCGTGCTCTACGGTTTTCGCCTGACCACGACCGACATCGCGCACGTCGGCGTTGCCGGCGTGACGCTGGACGCCATCATCGTTGGCGCCACGTTCATTCTGGCCATGCTGATCGGCCACAAGTGGATGGGCATGGACCGCAAGCAAGTCATGCTGATCGGTGCAGGCACCTCGATCTGCGGCGCGGCCGCCGTGCTGGGCGCGGAGCCCGTCGTGAAGGCGCGCGCTGACCAGGTGACCGTCGCGGTCGCCACCGTGGTGGTGTTCGGCACGATTTGCATGTTCCTCTACCCCATGCTCTACCAGTGGAATCTGACGGCCGGCTTCATTCCTGGTGGCGGCACTGAATTCGGCATCTACACCGGCGCGACCGTGCACGAAGTCGCCCAGGTGGTGGCCGCTGGTCGCAACATGGGCCTCGAAGCGGCGGCCACCGCTCTGGTCTCCAAGATGGTGCGCGTGATGATGTTGGCTCCGTTCCTCGTGATTCTCTCGGCATATCTGGCCCGTACGGAAAACGCACAGGTCGGCGCGGATGGCAAGAAGACCAAGATGACCCTGCCCTGGTTCGCATTCGGTTTCGTGGCCGTGGTGCTGTTCAACTCGCTGAACCTGCTGCCCAAGGAACTGGTCTCCAATGTGAACACGGCCGCCAACGTGCTGCTGGCCATGGCCATGGCGGGTCTGGGTCTGACGACGCATGTCAGCTCGATCAAGAAGGCCGGTGTGAAGCCGCTGCTGCTGGCTGCCATCCTTGCAGTGTGGCTCGTGATTGGTGGCGGTCTGCTCAGCCGACTGCTGCTGGGGGCGTAAGGGGACTGAAAAAGAAAAAAGAAGGTTAGGAAAAGGAAAACCAAAATGGCGCCGGGCAATGCAGATTGCCCAGCTTTCATCGCCTCCTGATGCAAATCGGGAGGCTTTTTTTCGTCCGTCACAGGCAGCGCGTTTTCAGCGAGTGGCGCTCGCTCCGGCAGTTCAGCCGGGTAACATTTGCGCGAAGAAAGTTCACTCCAATCCGTCAGGACAAACGCGCATGCCCGCAGGCCTCGCGCATCGGACAATCGTTGACTTCTGTCTGCCTCGCCACGCGCGCCCCATGTTCCGGTTCAGCCTCCCTCCCTCGCCTCTTCGCCGCCGCCCGCCGGATCTGATTTACGCCGCTGATGACAAAGTGCCCCTCGGGCCATTGCTGGTGCTGGGCGCACAGCACGCGACCACGGCGATGGCCTTCATCACCTATGTGCTCGCGGCCGCGAAGATAGCGGGGCTCGACCGCTACGGCATGCAGTCGATGGTGACGATGACGCTCATCGGCATGGCGATCTGCACCGCGCTGCAGGCCTGGGGCGGGCGTTTCGGCAGCGGCACGCTGCTGGTGCACATGCCCAACCCGTTCATGATCACGTTCGTCTCGGCCATGGTCGCTGCGCACGGCCCCGGAGCGATGGCGGTGATCGCGCTGGTCTACGGTCTCGTCGCGCTCGCCGCCGGGCCGCTCATGACGCGCATGCGCCCGCTGTTCCCACCCGCCGTGGTGGGCACCGTGATCTGCATGGGCGGCATGGCGCTCGTCGAGTCCGCGATGCGGCACACGCTCGGCCTCGACCACCAATGGAAGATCAACCTCGGCAGCGTCGCCATCTCGGGCGTGACGCTGGGTTGCATCATCGTGCTGTCCGTCTGGGCCGGAAAGCGCCTGCGCCTGCTGAGTCTGCTCGCGGGCATCGTGGCGGGCATCATCGTCGCGGCCATGCTCGGCAGACTTGACGGGCTCGATGCGCTCGCCACAACGCCGCTGGTCGCCTTGCCCACGGTGCACGCGCCCGTCTTTCAGATCGACTTCGCGATGGTCATCGCCATCGGCCTCATCGCCATCCTCACGCAGCTCGACAATCTGGGCAGCGTCACCATGCTCGACAAAATGGACGACGCCGACTGGAAGCGCGCCAACATGAAGGCCGTGGGCGGCGGCATCAAGGCCAACGGCATCGGGGACATCATCAGCGGCATGCTGGGCGGCTTCCCCACCTGCACCTGCTCGACCAACATCGCGCTGGCGCACGCCACGCGCTCGACCGCGCGCCGAATCGGTCTGGTGACCGCCGCCATCCTCGCGCTCGCGGCGTTCCTGCCGCAGGTGACGCTCGCGCTGACGCTGATTCCCGAACCCGTGCTCGGCGCAGTCGAGCTCTACGCCGCGTGCTTCCTCATCGTCTCGGGTTTCGAGCTGATCGCGTCCCGCGCCATGGACAGCCGTGGCATCTTCACCGTGGGCCTTGCCATCTGCACGGGTCTCTCGATCATGCTGATGCCGCAGATGACGCAGGACGTACCTGCCAGCTGGCGCTTTCTCATCGGCAGCGGCTTCGTGATGGCGGGCCTCGTGGTCATTGTGCTCAACCTGCTGTTTCGCCTCGGAACCGCGCAGCGCGCGCAGCAGACGCTCAACCCCGCCGACCTGCACAACGACATCATCAACTTCGTCGAAACCCAAGGCGCCGCCTGGGGTGTGCGCCGCAAGGTGGTGCAACGCGCCGCCATGGCCGCGCTGGAGGCTGCGGAAGCCATTCAAGGTTCAGGTACACGCAAGCCAGAGGGCATCCGCGGCAGCTTTGACGAATTCAACCTCGACCTGGAACTGCTGCACAGCGGCGCACCGCTGAAGATCGGCGGCCCCGCAGGCACGCCGCTGCAGCATGGACAGGACCTGCTCGACGGCGACGAGTCCGCACTGCTCGCCGCACTGGACAATGTGTCGGGCCTGCTGCTCACCCATCTGGCCGACCGCGTGCAGACGGCTGCGGGTGCGGATGCCAACTCATCGGTGCTCAAGCTGCATTTCGAGCATTAACGCTCAAAGAACGCAGACAAAAAAATGCCTGATCGAAATCAGGCATTTTTTTGAACATCGCTGCGAGCCGCGAAGGCCAGAAGCGAACGGTGATTACACCCGCTCAGCCACCCAGGCCTGCACCGACGCCAGCGCGGCAGCCACGCCGGAGGCGTCCGTGCCGCCGGCCATGGCCATGTCGGGCTTGCCGCCGCCCTTGCCGCCGACTTGCTGGGCGACGAAGTTGACGAGTTCACCGGCCTTGACCTTGGCGGTTTCGGCCTTGGTCACGCCTGCTGCGAGCTGGACCTTGTCGCCGTCGACGGCGGCCAGCACGATGGCGGCTGCGCCAAGCTTGTCTTTCAGCTTGTCCATGGTGTCGCGCAGGGTCTTGGCGTCGGCGCCTTCGAGCTTGGCGGCGAGCACCTTGATGCCCTTGACGTCCACGGCCTGCGTCACCAGTTCATCGCCCTGGCTGGAAGCGAGCTTGCCCTTGAGCGCGGCGACTTCCTTTTCGAGCGCCTTGATCTGCTCGAGCGCGCTGCCGATGCGGTGATTGAGCTCCGAGGTCGGGGTCTTGAGCGTCGCGGCGGCTTCGGTCACGGTGTCTTCCAGCGACTGCAGATAGGCCAGCGCATTGGCGCCGGTCACGGCTTCCACGCGGCGCACGCCTGCGGCCACACCGGATTCACCGACCATCTTGAACAGGCCGATGTCGCCGGTGCGGTGCACGTGCGTGCCGCCGCAGAGTTCGCGACTGCTGCCGATGTCGAGCACGCGCACGGTCTCGCCGTACTTCTCGCCGAACAGCATCATCGCGCCGGTCTTCTGGGCGCTTTCGATGTCCATGACGCGCGCCTGCGTGTCGCTGTTGGCGAGGATCTCCTTGTTCACGCGGGCCTCGATCTCGCGGATCTGCTCGGCCGTGACGGGCGCGTTGTGCGCGAAGTCGAAACGCGTGCGGTCGGCATTGACCAGCGAGCCCTTCTGCTGCACATGCGCGCCCAGCACTTCGCGCAGGGCCTTGTGCATGATGTGGGTGACCGAGTGGTTGCGCATGGTCGCGGCGCGGACTTCGGTATCCACTTCCGCCACAGCCGCATCGCCCACCTTGAGCGAACCCGACTCGAGCATGCCGTGGTGGCCGAACACGTCGGCCTTGATCTTCAAGGTGTCTTCCACCTTGAACACGGCCGTGCCCACGGTGATCTTGCCCTGGTCGCCGACCTGGCCGCCGGATTCCGCATAGAACGGCGTCGTGTCGAGCACGACCACGCCGCTCTCGCCGACCTTGAGCTCGTTCACGCTCTCGCCTTCGCGGTACAGCGCGACGACCTTGGCGGGCTCGGCCAGCTTGTCGTAGCCGGTGAAGGTGTTGGCATCGCCCGTGTATTCCAGAGCGCGATCCATCTTGAACTTGCCTGCCGCGCGGGCAGTGCTCTTCTGGTGTTCCATGGCGGCGTTGAAGCCAGCCTCGTCCACCGTCACGCCGCGCTCGCGCGCCACGTCGTTCGACAGGTCGAGCGGGAAACCATAGGTGTCGTGCAGCTTGAAGGCCACGTCACCCGGCAGCACCTTGACGCCACCGGCGAGCGCGTTGTCGAGGATTTCCATGCCGTTGGCCAGCGTCTCGAAGAAGCGCTCTTCCTCGGCCTTGAGCACGCTGGTGATGTGCGCTTCCTGCTCCTTGAGCTTGGGGTACGCGTCGCCCATCTGCACCACGAGCTCCTGCACCAGCTTGTGGAAGAACGGTGTCTTCTGGCCCAGCTTGTAGCCATGGCGGATCGCGCGGCGGATGATGCGGCGCTGCACGTAGCCACGGCCTTCGTTGGAAGGAATCACGCCGTCGGCCACCAGGAACGAGGTCGCGCGGATGTGGTCGGCGATCACCTTGAGCGACGGGTTGTTCAGATCGGCCGTGTTCGTCTCGCGGCCTGCGGCCTTGATGAGCGCCTGGAACAGGTCGATTTCGTAGTTGCTGTGCACGTGCTGCAGGATGGCGGCCAGACGCTCGAGGCCCATGCCGGTGTCCACGCACGGTGCGGGCAGCTTGACGATGGAGCCGTCTTCCTTCATGTCGAACTGCATGAACACGTGGTTCCAGATCTCGATGAAGCGGTCGCCGTCTTCGTCGGGCGAGCCTGGAGGGCCACCGGCGATGTGCGCGCCGTGGTCGTAGAAGATTTCAGAGCAAGGACCGCATGGGCCGGTGTCGGCCATCATCCAGAAGTTGTCGCTCTTGTAGCGGCCGCCCTTGTTGTCGCCGATGCGGATCACGCGCTCGGGCGGCAGGCCGATGACCTTGGTCCAGATGTCGAAGGCCTCGTCGTCCTCTTCATAGACGGTGGCCAGCAGCTTTTCAGCGGGCAGGCCGAACACCTTGGTCAGCAGTTCCCAGCCCCACTCGATGGACTCCTGCTTGAAGTAATCGCCGAACGACCAGTTGCCCAGCATTTCAAAGAACGTGTGGTGACGCGCGGTGTAACCCACATTCTCCAGATCGTTGTGCTTGCCGCCGGCGCGCAGGCAGGCCTGGACGGACGTGGCGCGGTTGTAGGGGCGCTTGTCCTCACCGAGGAACACGTCCTTGAACTGGACCATGCCGGAATTGGTGAACATCAGCGTCGGGTCGTTGCCCGGCACCAGCGAGCTGGACGCCACCACGGTGTGACCCTTGGATGCGAAGAAGTCCAGGAAAGTCTTGCGAATGTCTGCGACTGAAAAAGTGGGTTGGCTCATGGTGTGTCTTGGGTTCCGGGCGCGCCTCGCGGAAAACTCGTCGGATGGCGGCCTCAGTAGTGAACCCAGCATTATAGGTTTGTCGTCGCCCGTGGGTTTGGCGGCGGCACATGCACTCAGTCGAATGATTTTTTGTTTTATGGAATAATTTGTCTCGTTAAAAGAAATTCAAACCATTTCCAAAGCGCGGCTGAATTGCATCGCCAGTCTTGACTTGATTCTTGTTTTCCAGCGCGCGCAGCCATCCCACACTTCCAAGGAGACACGACATGGACATGAAGACATCGCCGCTGGCCAGCCTCAAGGACCCCAGCCTGCTCAAAACGGACGCGTTGATCGACGGCAAGTGGGTCGCTGGCAAATCCCGCTTTGCGGTGACCGATCCGGCCACCGGCGCGCATCTCGCCGATGTGGCGAATCTTGGCGCCAAGGATGCCGAGACCGCCATCGCCGCCGCCAACAAGGCCTGGCCGCAATGGCGTGCGCTGACGGCCAAGGAGCGCAGCATCATTCTGCGCAAGTGGTTCGATCTGCTGATGGCCAATCAGGACGATCTCGGCCGCATCATGACCGCCGAGCAAGGCAAGCCCCTGCCCGAGGCCAAGGGTGAAGTGGCCTATGGCGCGAGCTTCGTCGAATGGTTTGCCGAAGAAGCCAAGCGCGTGAACGGCGAGATGCTGCCGCAGTTCGACAACAACCGCCGCCTCATGGTGATGAAGGCGCCGATCGGCGTCTGCGCGGCCATCACGCCATGGAATTTCCCGCTCGCGATGATCACCCGCAAGGTCGCACCGGCGCTGGCCGCAGGCTGCCCGGTGATCATCAAGCCGGCGGAGCTCACGCCGCTCACCGCGCTGGCCGCCGTCGAACTCGCGATCCGCGCGGGCATCCCCGCTGGCGTGATCAACATGATCACCGCCGATGCAGACAACTCCATCGCCGTCGGCAAGGTGCTCTGCGCGAGCGACGTGGTGCGCCACATCTCCTTCACCGGCTCCACTGAAGTCGGCCGCATCCTGATGGCGCAGAGCGCGCCCACGGTCAAGAAGCTCTCCCTCGAGCTGGGCGGCAACGCCCCGTTCATCGTGTTCGACGATGCCGACATCGACTCCGCCGTCGAAGGCGCCTTCGCCAGCAAGTACCGCAACGCGGGCCAGACCTGCGTCTGCACCAACCGCTTCTACGTGCAGGAAGGCGTATACGACGACTTCGTCACCAAGTTCGCAGCCAAGGTCAAGGCAGCCAAGGTCGGCAACGGCTTCGAGGACGGAGTGAACCAGGGCCCGCTGATCGAGGACGCGGCCATCGCCAAGGTCCAGCGCCATGTGGACGACGCCGTCGCCAAGGGCGGCCGCATCGTCACCGGCGGCCATCAGCTCAAGACGCTGGGCTCGGGCCAGTTCTTCGAACCCACCGTGCTCGCCAACGCATCGGCCGACATGCTCTGCGCCACGCAGGAGACCTTCGGCCCCCTCGCCCCGGTCTTCAAGTTCAAGACCGAACAGGAAGCCATCGCCGCAGCCAACGCCACCGAATTCGGCCTTGCCAGCTATTTCTACACCCGCGACGTGGGCCGCATCTTCCGCGTGGGTGAAGCGCTGGAGTACGGCATGGTCGGCGTCAACGTCGGCATTCTCGCGACCGAACACGTGCCCTTCGGCGGCGTCAAGCAATCCGGCATCGGCCGCGAGGGCTCGCACCATGGCATGGACGACTACGTGGAAATCAAGTACCTGTGCATTGGCGATGTGATGAAGTAAGCCCTGCACGAAAAAGCCCACCGCCAGTCTCAGTAAACCGCAGGCGGTGCGCTAGAATAAAAGGCTTCGCGGGTGTCGTTCAATGGTAGGACTCTTGCTTCCCAAGCAAATAACGTGGGTTCGATTCCCATCACCCGCTCCACTTCGACTTTCCAGGGACTTCCACCGAACGCCAGGGAACGCCGCAAGTCGTTGTCATGATTGATGATTTTCACCAAACATCGATCCACTGACATCCAGCGAGAACCACTGACAACCGGCCCAAACTGGTACAAAAAGTGGCCCAAACAATGTGCGAGGTTCCCAATCCGCATTGTTGCTGGAGGAGCTGGCGCTAGAAGAGAACGATTGCATTCAACTCGCCTTCTGGAGTTGGACATATGCTCTCGGACCTCATGGCTCGGCAAGCCAAGGCCACCGGCAAGCCGTACTCGCTTGCCGATTTCGACGGCCTTTACCTCTACGTCTCCGCCATCGGCAGCAAGGTATGGCACTTCCGCTATTCCTGGCTGGGCAAGCGTGAGCGCATCACCTTTGGCGGCTATCCGGCGCTTTCCCTGAAAGACGCTCGCAATCTGCGCGACGAGGCCCGGGCCATGCTGGTCAAGGGCATCAACCCGCATTCGGAGCGCAAGCGCAAGCGCCACGCCATCGTCCTGGCGGGCGAGCACACCTTCCAGGCCATCTACGACAAATGGCTGGCCCACCGCAGCCTCTCTCTGGAAAATGAGGGCCGCCAGAGCACGCCCAAGCAGATCGGGCGCGTCTTCGCCAAGGATGTGTTTCCCGTATTGCGCCACCTGACCATCTACGACGTCACTCGCGCCCATCTGCTGGACATCATCGGCAGAGTCGAAAAACGTGGCTCGCTGTCGGTAGCCGAGAAGCTGCGCACCTGGTTCAGCCAGCTATTCACCTACGCCTCGGTGGTGGTGCCCAACATGGGCGACAACCCGGCCAAGGATCTGGATGTGGTGGCGATGCCGCTGCCGCCGGTGGAGAACAACCCCTTTCTGCGCATGCCCGAGCTGCCGGCAATGCTGCAGACGTTGCGCAAGTACAGCGGTCGCCTGAATACGCAATTGGGCCTACGTCTGCTGCTGCTCACGGGTGTGAGAACCGGTGAATTGCGCTACGCCACGCCCGATCAGTTCGATCTGGAGCGCGGTCTGTGGATCATCCCGGTTGTCAGGCTCAAGCAACGCAAGCAGCTCACCAAGAAGAAGCGCCAGCGTTTCGCCGACATCCCACCGTACATCGTGCCACTGTCGTTGCAGGCACAAGAAGTCGTTCGTCATCTGCTGGGAAATCTGAAGCCAGCGCAGGTGTATCTCATCCCCGGTGATTGGTGCCTGAAAAACCCTCTCAGCGAGAACACGTTCAACGGCGCGCTCAAACGCATGGGCTATGAAGACCGGCTCACTGGGCACGGCGTTCGCGCCACCATCTCGACTGCGCTCAATGAATTGGGGTATCCGCCCAAGTGGGTAGACGCCCAACTTTCGCATGCCGATCCGGATCGGATCAGCGCGACCTACAACCACGCCGAGTACGTCGAGCAGCGCCGCGTCATGATGCAGGACTGGGCCGACCGGCTGGACTTGTTCGAGCAGAATCAGGTCGAAGTTGCCAGCACGCACTTGACCATCACGTTGCAGGGCCTGCCCACAATTGCCGGACAGGCGGCAGCGCAGCCGCCCGCCCTGAATCCAAACTCCCCTCAGTTGATCGTTGCGCCTGCACCCGATGCACCAGCGGTTCCAGCTTCCGTCTATCGACTTTCGGCGGTGCATCTGCCCGAGTACGCGCGACCCACGCTGTCAGAGGTGCAGCGCGAGCGCTTGCAATTGCTGGAGATGTTCGAGGCATCCCACAACCTGTCGGTGGCCGATTACGCCAAGCTGGTTGGCAAGTCCCGCCGCTGGATCACTTACGAGATTCAGGCCGGCAATCTCCTGTCGATCCATCTGGGTCACCGTGGGCAGCGCGTCCCGGACTGGCAACTCGACCCCATCAAGCGCAAGCTGATTCAGGCTGTCCTGAAGCTGGTGCCGCGCGGTATCGACACCTGGCACATCTATCACGCACTGCTACGGCCATACGATGCCCTGGGCAAGTGTCCAGTCATCGAGGCCGTCGATCCGACAAACCAGCATCTTGCAGCTCGACTGGTCGCCGCACATGCCATAGAAACCGATGAGCTTGCAGAGCAATCGGAGGCGTCTCCGGTGCTGGCCAGGCAGACTGTAGAGCGCCTGGTAAAAACGGCAATGTTGGTTGATATGCCCGAAGATCCCGTCGCCCGTTGAGCTGAGGCGGGGCGGCAGCACCGTCCGGTCAAGGTCAAAGGACGGAACGTCGATCGCTTCGCATGGCCGCCCATCCGTCTTCTGCGCGGCCAACTCGCAATTTCCACGTTTTGGCAGGCAGCGTTTAGCGTCGAATCAGCGCTCGGCAGTCACCATAGGCGACTTCTCGGTAATGCTATCTCGCTATATCAGTATCTCGATCGGATATGACACCAGCGGATTTTCGTTGCCAATCTCAAGCCCCGAGCAATAGATTCCGAGCGCTCGCCGCTTTTTGAAACCGCTGGCGCATCAGACCATACCGATACGGTTTTGCGAGAGCAGCCACTTCTCACGATCCTGATAGCGCAAGCGTCACTGTCGAGCCGCGACAGACGCTCGGTTTTCTTGTGCCCGATGGATTTTTGCACATCGAGCACACAACGCCTACTCGTTGCGCGAACTGATCAGAAGTCATCAAAAGCGGGCGTCATCACTCGCGTCTTGCGCGGACAACAGGCCGACCATGAGAACGGCTGCAAAAGCAGTCGGCCCTGTAGTTCTTCTCCTGGAAGGAGACGGAGCATGCACGAGAACAAAAATGATGCACCAACATCAAAGGTGTTCTACCGCCCGCTCGAAGCGTCCATCCGCTGGGCCGGACTGCTGCGATACGAGCAGGTGATCCTGGCTTCGGTCTCGTCGCCGATGAATCTGCCGCAGTCGCTGGACTGCCCGCGTTTGGGCGAACTGCGGCTGTACACCGACCGCATCTATGACGGCATCCTCAACGGGGAACTGCCCTTCGGGCAGCATGGCATCACGACACGCGACACCGCGTTGATCGAATCGCCTGATCTGACGGTACGCCATGTCGATCTGAAGTGCTGGATGCGCAAGCACTACCCCGAGCAGCGGCCCGGCTTTCTCTTCTCCCGCAGCGAGCGCATCATCCATCCATTCATCTCCCTAGAAACAGGGCAAGCCATGCTGGTCGAACGCCAGGCTTTGAAATCCGCCCTGGAACAGACCAAACGTCAGCTTCGCGAGTTGCAGGACAAGCATGACGCGCTGCTCAAGCAGTCCACGGTGATTCCGGCATGCGCGCAGTGTCCGATCAGTGATCGGGCCGAGGCCACCTACCTGAACATCGTTGGCGGCCTGTTAGAGCTGATGCTCGGCCAGTCGCCATCGGGCACGCCGTACTCCAGCTTCAAGACGCAGGAGGCCGTGGTCAGCGCGCTGGTCGCCCATCACAGCGGCGCCATGGGTATCGCGGAGCGGACATTGAACGGCAAGTTCGCCACCGCCAGGCGCCGGTTGCGTAGCGCCTCCCGCTGAGATTTGCCAGCTTGTATGTGCAGTAGCGGAGATTGCATTTGCAATGTCTTTTCGCAGCCGTGTCTATTGAATAGAGGTCACGCCAACAAACGCCACTGAGCGTTCAGGAGTGACCGCCATGTCGCAAACACCTGTACTGCAGCCAAACGAGCGCCGCATCCTGCGCCTGGAAGAAGTCGAAGCGAAATCCGGTTTCAAGCGCGCCCACATCTACAACCTGATGAAGAAACGCCAGTTCCCGCAGGCGCTGCGTCTGGGCGTGCGCGCCGTGGGCTGGGATTCCATCGAAATCGATCAGTGGATCGACGAGCGCGTCAACAACCGGGCCTGACCCGTCCTCCCGCGGACTTTCCATCCTCATACGGAGAACGCCATGCAGGTCGTATCCATCATTTCAACCAAAGGTGGGGTCGGCAAGACCACCACGGCTGCAAACCTGGGTGGTCTCGCTGCGGACGCCGGGCTGCGCGTGCTGCTGCTCGATCTCGATGTGCAGCCCACCTTGTCCTCCTACTACGAGCTGGCTCACCGCGCGCCGGGCGGCATCTATGAATTGCTGGCCTTCAACGAGCGCGACCTCGACCAGCTTGTGTCCCGCACGATCATCACGGGCCTGGACTTGGTGCTCTCCAACGACCACCGAGGCGAACTGAACACCTTGCTGCTGCACGCGCCAGACGGGCGCCTGCGGCTGCGGCATCTGCTTCCGGCGCTCAAACCCCTCTACGACCTGGTGCTGATCGACACCCAGGGCGCGCGCTCGGTACTGCTGGAGATGGCGGTGCTGGCCTCCGACCTCGCGCTGTCGCCCGTGACTCCGGAAATCCTCGCCGCCCGCGAGCTGCGGCGCGGCACCATGCAGTTGCTCGCGGACATTGCGCCGTACCGGCAGCTGGGCATCGAGCCGCCGCCGCTGCACCTGCTCATCAACCGCGTCCATCCGGTGTCCGCCAACGCCCGGCTGATCCAGCAGGCGCTGCGCGATCTGTTTCAAGACCATACCGACATCGGCGTGTTGGCCACCGACGTGCCGGCCATTGAGGCTTATCCGCGTGCCGCGACGCGCGGCCTACCGGTGCATCGGGTCGAGTACCGCCAGCCAGTGGGCAGAGTCGCTCCCGCCGCGCTCGCCACCATGCGCGATCTTGCTGGCGAATTGCTCCCGCAGTGGCAGGATCGATTTGCCGCAGTGTCCGGCCGTCCGCCACAGCCTCTTGATACCAGGAGGCCCCATGGCCAACGCACATGAACTGGCCCGAGGCCACAGCCGGCTGCGCGCTCTGATCGAGTTCGCCGTCGGCGAAGGCTGGCACGTAAAGCGCACGGCGGGCGGTCACCTCAAGTTCACCAAGGCAGGCTGCGCCGCGATCTACACCAGCTCGACGGCCAGCGATCACCGGGCAGCCCTCAACGCCCGTGCGCAGATCCGTCGCGCCGAGCGCGAGACCCGATCCCTAGCGCAGGGGGGCGGCCATGACTGAGATCACCTCCCAGCAGATGGCCGGCAAACTGCTCGCGTCCGGGTTCGAGCGCAGCGGCCCGTCAGCAACGACCTTGAGCGACCCGATCGCCGACACGCCCATGATCGTGACGCTCGACCAGTTGCGCCCCTACGACCACGACCCGCGCAAGAAGCGCAATCCGGTGTACGAGGAAATCAAGGCATCCATCCGCGAGCGTGGCCTGGACGCGGCTCCGGCCATCACCCGGCGGCCCGGCGACGATCACTACATCATCCGCAATGGCGGCAACACGCGACTGGCAATCCTGCGCGAACTCTGGTCGGAGACCAGGGACGAACGTTTTTTTCGGGTCTCATGCCTGTTCCGCCCATGGCCCGAGCGTGGCGAGATCGTCGCGCTCACCGGGCATCTTGCGGAAAACGAACTGCGCGGTGGCCTCACCTTCATCGAGCGCGCTTTGGGCGTCGAGAAAGCGCGCGAGTTCTACGAACTGGAAATCCGCTCCACCCTGAGCCAGTCCGAGCTGGCTCGCCGCCTGGCCGCCGACGGATACCCCGTGCAGCAATCGCACATCAGCCGGATGGCCGACGCCGTACGCTACCTGCTGCCCGCAATCCCGACCGTGCTCTACGCCGGCCTGGGGCGTCACCAGGTCGAGCGGTTGTCGGTCATGCGCAAGGCCTGCGAGCGCACCTGGGAGCATTACGCCAAAGGCCGCTCACTGGTTCAGGACTTCGACGAGTTCTTTCAGGAAGTGCTGTCGCAATTCGATGTCCAGGCCGACGAGTTCTCTACGCAGCGCGTACAGGACGAACTGATCGGCCAGATGGCCGAATTGCTGGACGTCGATTACGACGTGCTCGCTCTGGACATGACCGAATCCGAGAGCCGCCAGCGTGCCTTGGTCAGCGAGCCGACGCCGCCCTCGACACCGCCTGCCTTGCCAGAGCCAGAGGCCATCGCGCGCCCACCTGTCGATACCGCGCCACCCGCCGCGAAGCCTGCGGCAACGCCATCAACGGGCAAAAGCGACACGGATGGCAGCCTGCTTCAAGAGCACATCGTCTCCCCGGCGCCGACAACCGAACGGCTTGAGTCCATCCAGCGCATGGTCGCCGACCAGTTGGGCGATGCACTGCCGCGCGACTTCTCGGCGAACGTCTTGCAGTCCATCCCGGTGCAGGCTGGCGGGCTCTATCCGATCTCGGATGTCTGGTACATCGCCCCCGGCCTGGACACACCCGAGCACCTGCGCATCCACGTCGCGCAGTTCGCCCGCGAGATTGCGGTCGAGGCAGACCTGGGCGAGTGCATCGATGACCGCCCAGACGGTATCGGCTTCGCCTGCCGTGCCCATACCTCAAGCCTGGCGCCAAAGGGCCGTGCCGTCCATACGCTGTTGGCTTGCCTGGCCGGTCAGCAGCCCGCCGACGTCGGTCTGGACAACGGGCAAGTCGTCATCGACCTGCCGGCGCTGCTGTACGGCCAGGGCGACGTAACCCGAAGATTGAGCGACACCGCGCTGGTCAAGCTGTTCCGCCTGCTGCGACTGGCCCGCCGCCTGCTCGATCTCGAAGCCGGCGCTGCGGACTCTGGAACCTAAGCGAGGGAGGCCAGCATGTCCACAGCACACCCACTCAACCAGGCTGTCATCGCCCAGGCCCTCTATGACCTGCGCAATGGGCAACTGCGCCGCTGCAAGCTGATGGGGTTTGGCGAGGCAGAGCTGGACGCCCTCAAGCATCCCGCGCTGATCAGCGTGCTGGCCAACGCCAACGTCTCCTGGTGCTCAGTGACGGTCAACCGCGAAGTGCTGCGGCGGCTGCTCCAGCAGGCGCAGGACGTGGAGAAGGGGTCTCCTCGTTTTCAGTGCAATAAGTGACGGTACGCAAAGCTAGCACTGGCGCGGGGGTGGTCTGGGTAGACCGTTGATTTCATTGACTTTCCTGTTCGCTTTGTAAACGGGTATGGTGGCCTC
>NZ_JADKYZ010000011.1 GCF_015354245.1 Diaphorobacter caeni | reverse complement strand
TGATATGATAAGAATTCAAGAATAAAGTTTCAAGAACTGTTTTCGAGAATCGCAATGCCTTGATTTCCCGTGCCGCGCCAGAGGGTTGAGCGGGCTTGTCGCAAACCTACGTTTTCAAGAAGAAGGAAACCGCATGCCCCGCCGTTCGATCCTCTCCGCCGCCGAGCGCGAAAGCCTGCTGGCGTTGCCGGACACCAAGGATGAGTTGATCCGTCACTACACGTTCAGCGAAAGCGACCTCTCCATCATCCGGCAGCGGCGCGGCCCGGCCAATCGGCTGGGCTTCGCGGTGCAGCTCTGCTACCTGCGCTTTCCCGGCGTCATCCTTGGCGCTGATGAGCCACCGTTCCCGCCATTGCTGAGACTGGTCGCCAACCAGCTCAAGGTCGGCATCGAAAGCTGGGACGAGTACGGGCAGCGTGAGCAGACCCGACGCGAGCACCTGGTCGAGCTGCAAACGGTGTTCGGCTTCCAGCCGTTCACGATTGGCCACTACCGGCAGGCTGTCCAGTTGCTGACCGAGCTGGCCATGCAAACCGACAAGGGCATCGTGCTGGCCAGAGCCTTGATCGAGCACCTGCGGCGGCAGTCGGTCATTGTGCCCGCCCTCAACGCCGTCGAGCGGGCGAGCGCCGAAGCGATTACCCGCGCCAACCGGCGTCTCTACGACGCCTTGGCTGAGCCGCTGACGGACGTGCATCGCCGTCGCCTCGACGATCTGCTCAAGCGCCGCGACAACGGCAAGACGACGTGGCTGGCCTGGCTGCGGCAATCCCCGGTCAAACCGAACTCGCGGCACATGCTGGAACACATCGAACGCCTCAAGGCGTGGCAGGCGCTCGACCTGCCCTCCGGCATCGAGCGGCTGGTTCACCAGAACCGGCTGCTCAAGATCGCCCGCGAGGGCGGCCAGATGACGCCCGCCGACCTGGCGAAGTTCGAGCCGCAGCGGCGTTACGCGACCCTGGTGGCGCTCGCCATCGAGGGCATGGCCACCGTCACCGACGAAATCATCGACCTGCATGACCGCATCCTGGGCAAGCTGTTCAATGCCGCCAAGAACAAGCATCAGCAGCAGTTCCAGGCATCCGGCAAGGCGATCAATGCCAAGGTGCGGCTGTTCGGGCGCATCGGCCAGGCGCTGATCGAGGCCAAGCAAGCGGGCCGCGATCCGTTCGCCGCCATCGAGGCCGTCATGTCCTGGGATGCTTTCGCCGAGAGCGTCACCGAAGCGCAGCGGCTCGCGCAACCCGAGGACTTCGATTTCCTGCACCGCATCGGCGAGAGCTACGCCACGCTGCGCCGCTACGCGCCGGAATTTCTCGACGTGCTCAAGTTGCGGGCCGCGCCCGCCGCCAAGGACGTACTCGACGCCATCGAGGTGCTGCGCAGCATGAACAGCGACAACGCCCGCAAGGTGCCCACCGACGCGCCGACCGAGTTCATCAAGCCGCGCTGGCAGAAGCTGGTGATGACCGACACCGGCATCGACCGGCGCTACTACGAACTGTGCGCGCTGTCGGAGCTGAAGAACGCGCTGCGCTCCGGCGACATCTGGGTGCAAGGCTCGCGCCAGTTCAAGGACTTCGAGGACTACCTGGTGCCGCCCGCGAAATTCGCCAGCCTCAAGCAGGCCAGCGAATTGCCGCTGGCCGTGGCCACCGATTGCGACCAGTACCTGCATGACCGGCTGACGCTGCTGGAAACGCAGCTCGCCACCGTCAACCGCATGGCGCTGGCCAACGAGCTGCCGGACGCCATCATCACGGAGTCGGGCCTGAAGATCACGCCGCTCGATGCGGCGGTGCCCGATACCGCACAGGCCCTGATCGACCAGACGGCGATGATCCTACCGCACGTCAAGATCACCGAATTGCTGCTGGAGGTAGACGAATGGACGGGCTTCACCCGGCACTTCGCCCACCTGAAGTCAGGCGACCTGGCCAAGGACAAAAACCTGTTGCTGACCACGATCCTCGCCGACGCGATCAACCTGGGCCTGACCAAGATGGCGGAATCGTGCCCCGGCACGACCTACGCCAAGCTGGCCTGGCTGCAAGCCTGGCACATCCGCGACGAAACCTACGGGGCGGCACTGGCCGAGCTGGTCAACGCGCAGTTCCGACATCCCTTCGCCGAGCATTGGGGCGACGGCACCACGTCATCGTCGGACGGCCAGAACTTCCGCACCGGCAGCAAGGCCGAGAGCACCGGCCACATCAATCCGAAATACGGCAGCAGCCCAGGGCGGACGTTCTACACCCATATCTCCGACCAGTACGCGCCGTTCCACACCAAGGTCGTGAACGTCGGCGTGCGCGACTCGACCTACGTGCTCGACGGCCTGCTGTATCACGAATCCGACCTGCGGATCGAGGAGCACTACACCGACACGGCAGGGTTCACGGACCACGTCTTCGCGTTGATGCACCTGCTGGGCTTCCGCTTCGCCCCGCGCATTCGTGACCTGGGCGACACCAAGCTCTACATCCCGAAGGGCGATGCCACCTACGAGGCGTTGAAACCGATGATCGGCGGCACGCTCAACATCAAGCACGTCCGCGCCCATTGGGATGAAATCCTGCGGATGGCCACCTCGATCAAGCAGGGCACGGCGACGGCCTCGCTGATGCTCAGGAAGCTTGGCAGCTACCCGCGCCAGAACGGCCTGGCCGTCGCCCTGCGTGAGCTGGGACGCATCGAGCGCACACTGTTCATCCTGGACTGGCTGCAAAGCGTCGAGCTGCGCCGCCGCGTGCATGCCGGGCTGAACAAAGGCGAGGCGCGCAACGCGCTGGCCCGCGCCGTGTTCTTCAACCGCCTGGGGGAAATCCGCGACCGCAGCTTCGAGCAGCAGCGCTACCGGGCCAGCGGCCTCAACCTGGTGACGGCGGCCATCGTGCTATGGAACACGGTCTATCTGGAGCGGGCCGCGAACGCCTTGCGTGGCCACGGTCAAGCCGTCGATGACGGCCTGTTGCAGTACCTGTCGCCGCTCGGCTGGGAGCACATCAACCTGACCGGCGATTACCTCTGGCGCAGCAGCGCCAAGATCGGCGCGGGCAAGTTCAGGCCGCTACGGCCGCTGCAACCGGCTTAGCGTGCTTTATTTTCCGTTTTCTGAGACGACCCCACCATGGGCGACAAGGTCTCGGCCAAGCAGGCGATGATCGAATCAGGCGTGCCCTGCGTGCCGGGATCGCCCGAGGCGCTCGGCGACGATGATGACAAGACCCGGGCGCTGGCCGCAGCCATCGGCTACCCCGTAATCATCAAGGCCGCGGGTGGCGGCGGCGGGCGCGGTATGCGCGTGGTGGACGACGAGGCCGCGCTGCTGCAGTCCATCGCCATGACCAAGGCCGAGGCGAACGCCGCGTTCGGCAATGCGGCGGTCTACATGGAAAAGTACCTGCTCGCGCCACGCCACATCGAGATCCAGATTCTCGCCGACACGCATGGCAACGCCGTCTGGCTCGGCGAACGTGACTGCTCCATGCAGCGACGTCATCAGAAGATCATCGAGGAGTCCCCGGCACCGGGCATCGACTCGGTGCGTCTCGCCGAAGTCGGAGAGCGCTGCGCGCGCGCCTGCGAGCGCATGGGCTATGTCGGCGCAGGCACCTTTGAATTTCTGTTCGAGAACGGCGAGTTCTACTTCATCGAGATGAACACCCGCGTTCAGGTCGAGCACCCGGTCACCGAATGGATCACCGGCATCGATATCGTCGAGATGCAACTGCGCATCGCGGCGGGCGAGCCGCTGCCATGGTCGCAGACCGAGATCGTCTGCCAGGGCCATGCCATCGAATGCCGCATCAACGCCGAAGACCCGCACAGCTTCAAACCGTCCCCCGGAGTGCTGCGCGAATGGATCGCCCCCAGCGGCCCCGGCGTGCGTGTCGACTCGCACATGTACAGCGGCTACGAGATCCCGCCGTTCTACGACTCGCTGGTCGGCAAGCTCATCACCTACGGCCCGTCGCGCGAAGACGCAATGGCCCGCATGCGCGTAGCGCTCGGCGAGCTCGTCGCCGATGGAATACAGACCAACGTGCCACTGCATCAGCAACTGATGCAGGACCCCGCATTCATGGAAGGCGGCACCAGCATCCACTATCTGGAGCGTTGGCTGGCGGACCGGGTTTGATCTGACCTGACCGGGAGTGCTTGTCATGATGGGACGGTGTTTCTGCCGTCCCGTCGATCGATATGCCAGAGCGCCGGTTTCACGTTGCGCAGCATGCCCTGATTGTTGGATACGATTTTGATTATGTTAATTCGTTATTGTGGGGAAACAAGCGAACCCTGAGTTTCTCTCCGTCACGCAAGGAACCACAAGGCACGGCACCGTCTTCGGGGAGCGGCATCACTTTCTCAACCGCTTCTTCGGCGGAATGACGGGAGCCTTTGCGCGCAGCCGGCCGCTGCGTGGCAGCGCTTCGGATCCTGGACTTTGAGCCGAAGCGGCCTCCGTCTGCAGTCGCTGCAACTGATCCTTGGCTTTCAGCAAGTCCTTCAGCAGTCCCGCTTTTTCTTCCTGCGTGGCGAGCAGTCGGTCGTCCATCGACCTGACTCGTTCTTCTGAATCCGCGAGCTGACGCGCCGCCTGTTTCTCTTGTGCGTCCAGCAGCGCCTCCACGGCTTTGGTGGCCTGGCGGGCGCGGTCGATTTCCGACAGCAGGCGACGCTCCTGGGACTTGGCTCGCTCCTCGATGCGTTCGCGTTCCTTGCGGTGTTCTTCGTCCTTGACCTGGGTGAACTGGCGCATGGCATCCATCGCGATGCGCTGCTTGGAGAGGTCCGAGCGCAGCAGTTCGGCCTCGTCGGTCTTGGCCTGAAGCATGTGCTTGACTTCCTCGAGCTGGCGCCCAAGCTGCAGGATCTGCTGGTCCTTGGCGAACATGGCAGCCTCGAGTGCCGAAGCGCGCTCAGCGAAGCGCTGTTTCTCGACGGCGAACTGCTCCTGCTGCGCCTGCAGTTCCATGGCCTCCTGTGCCAGCGCCAGTTTCTGCTCGGCCACGCCCGCCTGCGCCCGCTCGCCCGCGAGTTGCTCCGCACGCCCCCACAGCGCCTTGGCGGCTCGCATGACCGGTGCAGGCAACTGACCGGAGACAACTTCTTCAGCGTAGCCGGATGCAATGTCGATCGATGCGGAGGACCCGCCCAGTCCGGATTTCAGGCGCTTCCCGAGTGTCGCGTACCAACTGTCGAGCATCGGCCCCACGGTATTGGGCGAGCCACGGCCCAATTGCAGGCGAATGCGCTCGATGGTCGGGCGCTCGCCGCGCTCAAGAACCGCATCGGCGGCGGCGCAGACGTCCTCCAGCTGAACCCCGCGCGGTCCTCTTACGCTGCTCGGTTGCAATTCCATGGCGCTTCCTTTTTGACTACGATAATTGAATGTTATCGGAATATATTATTATAATTCGTATTATATCTTATGTGATACATGCGTTATTAAATTAATCATGGCTCGGTGCGCGCCGGATGGCCCATCTCTCGCGGTGCTCAATGAAAATCTCGACTTCCATTGAGCACCGCGCCCAGGCGCCCGAGCAGCGGGGTGAGGTCTTTCACTCGCTCGACGATCAGGTGCCGCGTGGCATGTTGCGGGGCGCTCTCGTTCGGGCGGCTGCATTGCCATAGACCTTCCACCGCGAGCAGGCGGGCGCGCAGCAGTGTGTCGCGCCATTTCTCGAGCATCGACGGCCAGACGACCACGTTGACCGTGCCGGTTTCGTCTTCGAGCGAGACGAACATCGTGCCCTTGGCCGTGCCGGGGCGCTGGCGCACGGTGACGATGCCTGCGGCGCGCACGCGGCGGCCGTTAGGCATGTCCAGCAGTTGGGCTGCGGTGCGGATCTTCCAGCGGTCCAGTCGTGCGCGCAGCAGGGTCAGCGGATGGTTTCGCAGCGTGAGGCCGGTGGCGCTGTAGTCGAAAAGGATCGCCTCGCCTTCCTTGGCCTGCGGCAGTTCGAGGCGGTCTTCGTGCGTGGGCGTCTCGCGCAGCAAGGGCGGTGCGCGCCATTGGGCTGCGGCCTCCCACATCTGCTGGCGGCGGTGGCCCGAGAGGCTGGTGAGCGCGTCGGCCGCAGCGAGCGCCTGCAGGTCGTGGCGGTCCAGCTGCGCGCGAAGGGCCAAGTCCTGCGTGCTTTCAAACGGCGCTTGCGCGCGCGCCTGCAGCAGACGCTGCGCCGCCGAAGTCTCCAGATGCGCCACGAGGTGCAGACCCAGCCGCACGGCAGGCTGCGGCTGCGCCACGCCGCGCATGGGTTGCAGCGGCGCTTCGAGCGTGCTGAGCCGGTCGCTGCGCGTGACGTCCACCGGCAGCACGCGCACGCCGTGCCTGCGCGCGTCCTGCACGAGCTGCGACGGGGTGTAGAAGCCCATCGGCTGCGAGTTGAGCAGCGCGGCCAGAAAGCATGCGGGCTCGTGTCGCTTGAACCATGCGCTGGCATAGGCGAGCATGGCAAAGCTGTAGGCGTGGCTTTCGGGAAATCCGTATTCGCCAAAACCCAGCATCTGCTGGAAGATCTGTTCGGCGAAGGCTTCGCGGTAGCCGTTTTTCACCATGCCGCCAATCACGCGATCACGGAAGTGATGGACGCCGCCGTGGCGCTTCCACGCTGCCATCGAGCGGCGCAGCGCATCGGCCTCGGCGGGGGAAAAACCGGCGGCCGCCATGGCGATCTGCATGACCTGCTCCTGAAAGATGGGGATGCCGAGCGTGCGTTCGAGTGCGGGTTTGAGCGCCGGCTTTTCGAGTCTCAGCTCCTGACCTTTTCGCTGGCGTTCTCTGGCAAGGAGATACGGATGCACCATGCCACCCTGAATCGGACCGGGCCGCACGATGGCGACTTCGACCACCAGGTCGTAGAACGTGCGCGGCAGCAGGCGCGGCAGCATGCTCATCTGCGCGCGGCTCTCGATCTGGAAGGTGCCGATGGTGTCCGCCGCGCAGATCATGTCGTAGGTGGCGGAGTCCTCACGCGGAATCTCGCTGAGCAGCGTCCATGGCCGCTCGCGGATCGCGTTGCGCATGTCCAGACAGCGGCGCAGTGCGGTGAGCATGCCGAGCGCCAGCACATCCACCTTGAGCAGATTCAGCGCGTCGAGATCATCCTTGTCCCATTGGATGATCGTCCGCTTTGCCATGCTGGCGGGCTCCACCGGAACCAGCCGCGTGAGCTTGTCCTGCGTGAGCACGAAGCCGCCCACATGCTGGCTCAGGTGGCGCGGAAAGCCGTGCAGCTCTCTCGTCAGCCTGAACCACCAATGCGCCGTATGCGCGCTGATGTCCTCGCCCACGTCCCGGGCCAGACCCAGCAGGCGATCTTCGGCCGCCGCGTCGTCAAACCAGTGATGGTCTTTTGCGAAGGCGTCGACCAGTGCCGGCGCCACGCCCAGCGCCTTGCCGACATCCCGCAGGGCGCTGCGCAGTCGGTAGGTGATGACGACGGCGGTGATCGCCGCACGGTCATGACCGTATTTGTCGTAGATGTACTGGATGACTTCTTCGCGCCGTTCGTGCTCGAAGTCGACGTCGATGTCCGGCGGCTCCTTGCGTTCCTTGCTGATGAAGCGCTCGAACAGCAGAGTGCCCACCTCCGGATTCACGGCCGTGATGCCCAGGAAATAGCAGATGACGGAATTGGCCGCAGAGCCACGCCCCTGGCAGAGAATCCCCAGTTTGCGTGCCTGCCGCACGATGTCGTGCACGGTGAGAAAGTACATCTCATAGCCCTGCTCCGAGATCAGATCGAGCTCCTTGTGGATCTGTCCCCTGAGCCATTCGGGCATGCCGCCATTCGGGTATTTTTCCCGCACGCCTTCCCATGCCAGTTCGCCAAGCCTCTGCATCGCAGTCTTGCCGGAGGGAACCGTCTCCAACGGGTAGTTGTAGCGAATCTGATCCAACTTGAAATGGCAACGGCCTGCCATCGCCACCGTCGCTGCCAGCAGGCGCGGCGCGTAAATCCTGGCCAACTGCGCACGGGAGCGCAGACGGCGCTCGCCATTGGATTCCAACGCGTGACCACATTCCGCCACACTGCAGTTCATGCCCACTGCGGTGATCACGTCCAGCAGCGGTTTGCGCATGCGCGAATGCATGAGCACACCGCCCGCAGCGACCAACGGCACATTCAATTGCGCGCCCGCCTGCTGCAGCATCTGCAGCCAAAGGCTGTCGCCCGAGCCCTTGTGCAGCTCCACTGCAATCGAGAAATCACAGCCCAGCATCGCCCGGGCGCTCTCCAATGCCTGCACAAGACAAGCCACGCCCTCATCCTCCTTCATGAAGGCAGCGCGATGCGGCGCAATCAGCAATTCGCAGCCATGCAGCAACCGCCAGGGAGACTCGGACGTCAGCCGATAGGAACCCTTGAGCGCCGCCCCGCGCGCGGCCGTGATGAATTCACACAGATCCCCCCAACCTTGCAGATCGCGCGCAATCGCGACGATGCACAGGTCGCCGAACTGGAACTCGCTGCCGTAGAGCAAGGGCAGCTCAAAGTCCCGCAGTGCTTCGCCTCGTTCCTGGGCCTCCTTGCGCTTTGCCGCCTGATGCCGCACGGCCAGCCATGCGCGCACCACGCCCGCCACCGAGCACTCATCCGTGATGGCCAGCGCCGCATAGCCCAGTTGCTCTGCGCGCTCGACCAGCTCGCCGGGATGCGAGGCCCCGCGCTGAAAGCTGAAATTGCTCAGGCAATGCAGCTCCGCATAGCCCGGCAGGGCAAGCGTTGGCGGCGCGGTTTCAGTGATCTTCCGAGCCATGGCGTTCATCCGTAGAACCCGTGCAGATACCAGTCGTGCGTGCCGGTCTCCCGAAAGATCCAGACCCAGCCTGCAGCGGCGTTGTGGGCGACGAAGTAGTCGCGGCTGCAGTATCCCGGCCTGGCCTGCCGGCCAACGCGCCCCTCCTTCGGCAATGCCTCTTCGGCCTCCCACCAGCCGCTTTCCAGACGTTCTGGCCCGGCCTTCAGACTCAGCGCCAGCCCCTGCAGACAAGGCCGATGTCGCTGGGTTGTGAGCAACTGAGGCTCGGGCAAAAGCCAGGCGGGCCACAACGCGGCGCGCGGGTCGGCCTCCGTGTCGGGCTTGCTGCGCACGTCCCTTCTCAACGCATGGCTGGCGCTTTGCCAGATCTGCATGTGCTCCGGTCGATGATCGGTCTGCCGCTCCGGCACATGCAGACAGTCTTCGCCAAAGCGCGCACTCACCCGCTCCACCCACTGGCTCCATGGCTCGCCGCCGCGTTCATCACCGGCCTTGGGCAGCAGGCTTTCATTCATCTGCCTGACGGCCTGCACCTCCAGCGTTTTCAGCATGAGCCGATGGACCGGTGCGGCCAGCCGCTCATGTGCCATGTGCTCCGCCAGCAAGCGCCGCAGATGCGACAGCTCCTGCAGCGGCTGCGCCGTGCGCAGTTCCATCTCGCCCCAAGGCGCCAGATCGACGCCATCGAGGCGCCGCAAATCGTGCCGCCAACGCAGCCCAAGCCGCAGCACGCCCAGATGACGCGCGCGCAACCAGCCTTGCAGGGCGCTCAGAAGATGCTCTGCTGCATGCAGCAGATCGGCGGACGAAGCCGCGACGCATGGCAGCTCCAGCTCCAGATCGAACTGCTCCGGCAGTTCGATCCAGACCAGCGGGCAGGCACGCTCGCCCCACAACTGATCGAGCGCCAGCAGGCACTCCTGCCCCAGCCTGCGCGCCACGCCCGTTCGCGGCAGGGCGCGCACATCGCCCAACGTGCGGCAGCCCAGATTGTTGAGCGTCGACAAATGCGGCTTCAGCGCCGTCAGCGCATGCATCGGCAAGCCTTGAGGAATCTGCGGCGGACGCGGCCTGCCGCTTTGCTTGAGACGCAGCAGCGCCAGCGCCTGCAAGGCCGTTGGCCCTTCGGCCCAGCGGCTGCGCGCATCGGTGGACTCATCCGGCATCGCAGGCGCAGGCGATGGAGCATGAGCCAGCAGCAAATGCCTCAGTGCAGCGCGCCCGCCCCATAGGCGCTCGGCGCTTTGCACCTCGAGCAGCAAGGCCTCGTCCAGCACGGCCACATTGGGTGTGAAATGCAGCGCCCACCAGCCACAGGCTTCGATGGCCGATGCGGGCATGCTTGCAAGCTGCTCATCGTCCAGCGGCAAACGCCATGCCATCCAATGCATGAGACGCCTCCTTGTGGGGTGGCCTGAGCGCGCCGAGCATCGCGGTGGCTTCCGCATGTGCACGCTCCTTGCGCCATGCCTGAGCGGCCAGCGCGGCCATCAGGTGCCCGTGCAGCAGCGGCAACTCCACCGGCGCAGCCGAAGGCGGCCCACGCCGCTTGATCACCTGCACCTGCAGCGACGTCTCCTGCGTCCGCACCCACAGCCGCAGCGGCGCGGGCGACGACTGCAAGCGCGCCTGCTCGGGCCGGAACACCCACAGCAATTGCCGCTGCTGCGCCGCCAGCAACTGCAGTCGTCTGAGCGCCTGCGACTGCGCATGCGGCAGCCACGCGAGCACCGCGCACACATCGCGGCAACGCAGCGCCTGCTCGCTCACCCAGACGCTGTCCGCATCGGCAAGCGGTCCCTGCCTTTTCTTCAGCCGGCCAACCGATGCCTGTCCGGGGTGCACGCAGCACAGCTGCCGCACGGCCACGCCAGCCCTTTCGGCAAACGGCACAAACACCTGCAGCGGTGGCGCCACCAACACCGCATGCTGCCGGGCCCCGCCCTCCGAGAGCGCCCGTGCCAACGCCCCCGCCACCAGACTCCACTCCGGGTGTGACGAGGCCGGCAGCAGAATCTCCGACATCCCACCCACCGGCCAGCCCCCGCCGGGCAGCTCCGCATCCAGCGCTACATGCCCCGACGCCAGCGCCCGCACCGCCCCATCGTCATTCGCCGATTGCCAGTCGCCCCCCTTCCACACGCCCAGCCGCGACAGGCTCGCGGGCTCCATGCCGGCAAGCCTGTGCGCTCCGGCCACGGCGGCAAAGGGGGATGGGCTGGTGGCGGTCATCTGGCATGGGTAGAAAATGATTTACTGTATAAATATACAGTATCTCATTGATATCCGTCTCGGATGCCATGCCGACAGCCTCGCACCGGGATGTGGGTTGAGTACGCTCTAAAAGTCTCCCGCCTTGAATCTGGACGCCTCTCCCGCCAAGTCAAACAGCCACCGCGCCTGTCCATCGACATGGTCCGCGATGCGGCTCACGAACGCACGCTCGTCCTCGTTGTAGATCTCGGCACGCGCGAGCTCCGGCGCATATTGCCGCGCGGCGGACGCCAGCTTTTGCGCTTCCTTTTTGAGCAACGCCGGGGCAATGCCGCACAGCTGCGCGAAGTGCGCGAGCTCATAGGCCGTGAGTTCCGCATCCGCAAACGCGTCGCCGAACGCCATGGCGTATTCGTTCGCGATGCTGGGGTACATGGCGACCGAGAGCAGGTCATACCAGGGGCATGGGGCGAGCCCGTCCGCATGCACATAGAACGAGAAGTTCTTGCCATGCGCATCGTAGTTGCCGAGCAGCAGCTGGAACAGGCTCCAGCGCAGCAGCATGAGCCGAGTGCGCGCGGGTTGCTGCGCGTGGCCGCTGGCGCTGAACAGACGCGGCAGACTCATTCCGTCGCGGTAGAGGCGATTGGGACCCGTGTTCAACTCATATTTGGATGCCACCGGGAAGTCGAGGGCCTGGCACCCGTCGATGATGTGCAGGCGCTGCACCAACGGGCTTGCGTCCGATCGCATGCGGTCAAAGCGCTCGATGAACAGTACGGGCTCGGGCACGCGGATGATGTCGACGCGGGCCACCTCGAACTGCAGCCCCTTGTCCTGCCCCATGCGTGCCGCCAGTCGCATGCAGAAATGCTCGTTGGCGACGAGAAAGGGAATCTTCGGGTCTTGCGACTCCGGCTTGAGGAGATGGGTGGAGGTGTATGGCGCATCGGGCAGCACGAGCCGCATGTCGCCCGCGTGATCCGCCGCGCCGCGCTGCACATGCAGCGCCAGCTTGTCCTGCTGCCCGGCCACGGACAGACGCAGCCGCCCGTCCCAATTGGCGAACGGCTGCCATTGGCGATGGCGGATCCGCTCGGACAGCTCGGCCAGCGACACTTCCCGCGCAGGCTGATCGACCGCTTCGTCCCCGGTCGCATCGATGGGCAGAAACCGGAACGCGCCGGTCGTCTCCGCGCCCAGCGCCTGCACCAGGCCGTAGACATTCGCCTTGCTCAATCCGCAGGCGCGGGCGATGTCGTCCAGTTGCGGGCCTTCCGGCAGCAGGTTCTGCAAAAAGCGCCGCACCGCCGAAGACCCATGCCCTTCGGGCGGCGTCTGCAGAGGCAGCTGCGGCGACAGCGGGAACGCGGCCCCGTTGGCCAGCCACGTTGGCGAGTACTGCAAGCCCCAGCGTTCATCACCGTGATCGAACTGGATGCTTCCCACCCGTTCGCCGCCGCACCAGATGCCGAGTGCCGATGCGTTTGCCTCCGTCATGACCGAATGCCTTGGGGCTGGATAGCCTGCGCGGGACGCTTCTTGCGCACGACCAGCTCCAGACCCAGCCCGTCCATGATCGCCAGAAGCCGGTCCGAGCCCACTCCGCCCACGCCCCGCTCGAGGCGCGAAAAGCTGTCGGGCGAGACCCCCATCAACCCGGCGGCATCATCGATGGCCAGTTTCTGGCTTTTGCGCACGGAACGCACGAGCTGTCCCAGCCCCTGCAGAGAGCGGACGGGGAATTCCTCCATCGCTTTCGAAGAGGACGGCTTGTCGGATGGAACCTCAACAACGTGGCTTGTGTCAGCGTGATCGTCTGGGCGAGAGGACATGCGATGCTCCAAACACATGGAATTCCGTAATTCTGCCCTATTTTTAAGCGATCCACCAATTATTACGGAATATCGTAATTTTCCCGAAAAACACTCGCATTGCTTGATTATTCCGAAATTCCGTAATTTCGACGACGGCGATCCGCCTTGCCTGCAGCGCCACGGCCACACCCGTTCAACGCAAGTCACGTACGATTCCCTGACTCCCCGTGTCCTTGTCGAAAGCCCGTCCATGCCCGTCAACGCCACCCATCATTGCGGCGCGCGCCACAAGCGCCTGCTGACCACGCTGCTCGCAGCCGCAGCCGCGGCCTTGCTCCTGCCCGCCGAAGGCCAGGCCACCGTGCTGAAGCCCATCGACACGAGCACCCATCGCATCCATCTGGAGCGTCTTCCCGGTGCACCGTCGTCGTGGCCGGTCGATACCTATCGATGGCTTGTGGGGGAGGAAAAAGAGGTGTATCGCGGCGACACCTCGCCAACCGGCTCGGTGGGCATCAAGCGCCTGCCCGGGCAGACCCGCTATCGGCTGGAGACCATGAGCTTCAAGATGGAGTACGACATCGCCGATGCGTGCTGGGCGTTGGACGAGGAAGCGTTTCAGGGCTGCATCAAGCCGCTGACGCCCTTGCCCGCCGATTGGCCGAACGAGGTGAATGCGCACAGAAACATCCGGGAGCAATCGGAGCACGAGCGCGAGGAGGAGCGGCTCCGATACGAGCGCGCCGTGGCGGCCAACGACGATGAATTCGCATGGCTGGGGCCCCTGCCTCGGCACTGGCGCAATCCCGGTGTGGATTTCTCCGGAATCCATCGGAAGCTCAACGCCTTCGACGAGATGGATGTGGACGTCGCCCAGTTCACCTGTCTCTCGCCGCAGCAGATCGGACCGACCCCGCATCAGGCCGCAGTCACCCGATACTTGCAATCCGCGCAACAGGTCCGCAGTTGGCTGTTCATCCGGGAACTGGCCTTCCAGGGCAAGGTGTCATGGGATGCCAGGACCCAGTATCTGGAAGCGCAGAAACTGTGGAGCGACCTGCTGATCGCCGCCGGACAGGGCAACTGGATGGCGGTCTTTCTGGCGACACGCGCCCTGAAACAGACGCAGAGCGCCAATCCCGTCGTCAGCGCGCGGATCAGCCAGCTTCAGGGCTGGATGATCCAGCGCTCAGTCGCTGATTTCTATCTCGACGAATCCGGCCTCTTCGACCGGCCCTACCCGAGCGACAAGGCCGCCCGGCTGTTCAACTACCTGGCCCTCGACGGCAGCTATACCGCCATGCTGCATGCGGGCGCGTTGCTGAAAAACGAGGCCGATCCCGGCAGGCGTGCCGTCGGCAGGCGCATGCACGAATGCGTTCGCCGCATGGTGCCGAGCCTGCCGATGCAGCAGTGATGCGCTGAACCGCGCTCAATGCAGCTTGAGTCGCCCGGACACCCGCTGCTGCAGCAGCCGCGCAAGCGCCAGCACGGCGGTCTTGCCGATGCCGAGAATCGCGCGGTGGTGCATGAGGTGCAGCGAGATGTACATCCACTTGGCGATCAGGCCCTCCACGAAGAAGTTCTTGCCCGCGAGGCCGCCCATCAGATTGCCCACGCCCTTGTTGTCGCCCAGCGAAACCAGCGAGCCGAAGTCCTGATAGACGTAGGCCTCGTCGACCTCGTGCTCGCGCAGCATCGCGCCGAGCACCTTGCACAGATACGTGGCCTGCTGGTGCGCGGCCTGGGCGCGTGCGGGGACGGTCTTGTCGTCGCCCCAGGGCGCGGCGGCGCAGTCGCCGAGGGCGTAGATCTCGGGCACGCTGGTGCGAAGGTGGTCGTCGACCACGAACTGGTTGATGCGGTTCACCGTGAGGCCAAGCTGGGCGTTGGCATCCGCCGCCTTGATGCCGGCCGCCCAGACGATCATGTCCGCCGCGATCTCCCCGGACGAGGTGATCAGCACGCCTTTCTTTAGCTCCTGCACGCGGGTGTCGAGCAGCACCGTCACCTGCTTGCGCCTGAGCGCCACGGTCGCCTGCTCCGAGATGCGCGGCGGCAGCCCGCCCAGAATGCGATCGCCGCCCTCGACCAGCGTGATGTCGAGCCGAAAGCGCTGGTTGCTGCCAAGGCTCTCGAGCAAGGCGGCATGGGCCTCGAGCAGTTCCGCTGACAGCTCCACACCCGTCGCGCCCGCACCGACGATCGCGATCGACAGCGAACGGTTGCTCGCGAACGAGGCGCGCGCGCTGGCGCTCAGCCAATCGGCGTGAAAGCGCTGGGCGTCGCGCACGTTCTCGAGCAGATAGGCGTTCTCGATGCCCGGCGTGCCGAATGAATTGGAGCCGCTGCCCAGCGCCAGCACCAGCCGCTTGAAGCTGATGGTGCGCGAAGGCACGATCTCTTCACCGTCGCTCTTGTGAATGGCCGCGAGCGTGATGGTCTTGCCACGCGTGTCAAGCCCGCTGAACTCGCCCATCGTGAAGCTGAAGTGATTGCGCCGGGCGAGCACCGTGTAGGAGAGACCTTCCTGGTGCGCGTCGAGCGTGCCCGCCGCCACCTCGTGCAGGGTGGGCTTCCAGATATGGAACGGGAACTTGTCGATGAGCAGGACGCGCTCGCCTCCAAGCGTCTTGCCCAGCCGCCTGCCGAGCTGGGCCGCCAGCTCCAGCCCGCCGGCACCTCCGCCAACAATCACTATGTCGAAATGCATTCACGCCTCCAGCGCAATTTTTGATGTAACTTAGTTTCAGAGTTTAGCGCTCCGAATGAAACCAGCATCCCTTGTCGGAAAGAAGTTTGCCAAGCCAATCAAATCATTGGCGTGATCGTTTCTTGTCGGCACCTGCGAGGTTAGTGGAGACTTTGCAAACCGGCAATCGGAGGGATGTTTCCAATTTCAGACACTCATCCACGCGCCTTGTTGTGAGCGTTCAGCGCCGAATTGCCATAGGTGAATTTCACGATATGGTTTTTCATTGCGCCGCAACATTCGTGAGATCCATGTTGCCGATGCCACAATGGCGACCCGCATTCCCACACCTCGCGCCCGCCGTTGCCTCCGAATTCCGTCCAGCCCTCCCCGCGCAGGCCGCTCTGTGAACGCTGCCTGCGGCCCGCCTCTGCATGTATCTGCGGAACAGCGCGCGAGGTGAGTCTGAGCACCGAGGTGCTGATCCTCATGCACCCGGCCGAGGTCGGTCACGCCAAAAACACCGGGCAGCTGCTGCACCTGTGCCTGCCAAACAGCCGCGTGCTGATCGGCGAGCGGTTTGAGGAGGGCCTGTTGCAGACGGCTTTGACTGGCGCATGGAGCGGCCAGCAGAGGCCGCTTCACACCGTTCTGCTCTATCCCGGCGAAGACGCTTCGCCACACACGCCATGCGACGCCGACACCCGCATCCGCCTGGTCTTGATTGACGCCACATGGCGCCAGAGTCGTCAGATGGTGGGAGCCCATTCCCAACTGCAGAGCCTGCCCCGCCTCGCGCTGCAGAACACACCCGCCACGCGCTACGCCATCCGCAAGGCGCACGAGCCGCACCAGCTCTCCACCCTCGAAGCCGCGCGGCTCGCGCTGGAGGTGCTGGAGCCCGAGCGCGGCCCGCAGATCGCCCTGCTCGATCAGGCCATGGACGCCTTCATGACGCACCAGCGCAGGTTCTGGCCGCACGCGCGAGAGATGGGAAAATAGAGAAAAGGCACGCGCACCGCATCGCGCTATGCTCGGGTGATCCGTCCATTCAGTTCAAAACACCCAAGGAGACAAACGCCATGGCCGCGCGCTACCCACTCGCCGATCTGAACACCCTTCCCGAAGACCTCAAGACCAAGATTCTCGAAGTGCAGGAGAAGGCAGGCTTCGTGCCCAACGTGTTTCTTGCCCTCGCCCGCCGCCCCGCTGAATGGCGCGCGTTCTTCGCCTACCACGACGCCCTCATGGACCCCGAAAGCGTGGGCCGCACCAGCCACCTGACCAAGGGCGACCGCGAGATGATCGTCACCGCCACCAGCGCGGCCAACCAGTGCCTCTACTGCGTGGTCGCGCACGGCGCGCTGCTGCGCATCTACGAGAAGAAGCCCCTCGTCGCCGACCAGGTCGCGGTGAACTACCTCAAGGCCGACATCACGCCCCGCCAGCGCGCCATGCTCGACTTCGCCATGAAGGTCTGCAACAGCGCCCACGAAATCAACGACGCCGACTTCGCGCCGCTGCACGCCCATGGCTTCGACGACGAGGACATCTGGGACATCGCGGCCATCACCGCATTCTTTGGCCTGTCCAACCGCATGGCGAGCTTTTCGGACATGCAACCGAATCCGGAGTTCTTCCTGATGGGGCGTCTGCCACGTGAGAAGAAGGCCTGAGATGAGAGTGAGAGCGCGGCGCTGGCTGCCGCGCCTGATTCAGTTCTTCTGATCAGGAGCCTTGCATTGGGGTGCATCCATCAGGATGCGTCTGATGGCATTTTTGTTCATTTTCCGGAAGTCCTTGCCGTTGATTTTTGCATGCCCGTTGTAATCGACAAACATCTGAAAATCATCGGCATCGACCTTCAGACGAACATTGCCCGACTCGTACACTTCTTCTTTCCGCGATTTCGCTGATTTGTTGGCAAGTACGATGAGTTTGTCGATGACCGCTCTTTCAACATAGAACGGCTTGACGTCAGAAATTCGATCCTCCGAAATGGGTACAACGCGCTCGATCTCGAAATCGAAAAAGTGCACGGCGAAACATGTACTGCTGCCTCCGGCATAAGCCCAAGAGGCAGCAAGCATGGCAGAAACGAAAAAAAAGGTTTTTTTCATTCCTTGGGCCGCCATTCGTCATATGGACCGATTTGCAACGTATGGGGAACAAGGCTTGTTCTAGGAGGAATTCCCAACTCGGCACGTATCGGATTTTCGTTCCTGATTACATTGTCCATTCCATTGCGCCCTGCATCTCTTGTACCCGTCGCATGACCCAACTCGTGCCCCATGATCACTTCCATGGTCGGGAAGATCAAATAGTCACCTTCAGGCAGAGCCGGGGCATTTTCAGTATCCATGTACACCGTATTCCCTCCATGTGGACACGCTGCCTTGTTGGCAGGATTGGCAGCCGCTTTCACCGAACAATAATGCCAACTGTTAGCCAGTGGGCGGATGTAGTAGTTCGTTTTCGAGTTTTCCAGCGTCTTGCAGATTTCCCCCCCTCTTTTGGTTTTCTTCACCCTTGCATAGGCTTCTTCCAGTTTCTTGATCTGCTCAGGATCTCCCCCAAGTATGGTGACCTTCAACCCCAGCGGATCCACCAATTGCGCCGGATTGAGCGGATACGCATAGAAATTCACCCCGCCCGACAATCCAATCGGATCCTGCGTGATGTACCGTCCCAACGAGGCCGAATAAAAACGCAGGTAGTTGTATGACAGGCCGGACTCTTCATCCCAATGCTGTCCCTGGAGACGAATGGACTGCTTCGATGAGTCCGCATCTGCCGCATCGGCAACGGTCCGTCCCCAGACATCGCTGTCGCCTATCCAGGTTCTGGTCCCATTTCCAGCAAACAGCGAAATCGGCTGTCCTTTGTGGTCATTGAGATAAGCATTCCATTCCAGCGCAGGCTGCTGCGCGATGGGCTGTCTGGCTTGCTGGTGCGAATCGATCAGCTGTATCTGGTCACGCGTCAACGGAGCGCCCAGACTCTCTTGAACTGACGTGGACAGGCTCGTGTCGGCAACGGCGCTGAATCCATCGACACGCAGCATCGGAACAAACCCATGGGGCTGGTAGAGCGTGTGCTCGTACTTTTCACCGGCGGCGTTTCCGGTCGCAATCAAACGCTGGCCATCCCACCCATAAAACAGCGTCTTCATTTCACCAGTGAGTTGGCCATCGCCGTCCGCGTTCTGGACTTGCTTGCACACCCGTCGCCCCAAGGGGTCGTAGTGGTAGTTCGCCCCACGCACGGCTTGATCCGACTCCAGTGTGTAGCGCACCAGTCGATGGACGCTGTCATAGAAGAAATGATGTTGCTCGCTGCCCTGCGGCTTGTACTTGCGGCGCAGATTGCCCCAGTCATCGTATTCGTAGCGGTACTCTCCGTCGTCGAGAATCCGGTTGTCCAACCAGCGCTGCTCGCCGCCACCCACTTCGGCCACGGACGCCTTGCCGAGCACGTTGAAGCCCGCCTCCGCGACGTTTTGGCGCACGGTTTCTTCCCAGTTGTCGGCTTCGGTGGATTGGATCTGCGCGGAAAAAATACGGTTGCCGGCGGGGTCGAAACGATAGTCCACCGCCTCGCGCCCGGGCAATGATTCCCGGATGAGTCGACCCGCGGGGCTGTAGCCATATTCAAGAGGCCCCTGAGCCGTGTCGATGCGCACCAGTTGCCCACGCGCGTCGTAGTGATGCGTTCTGCTCTCCGCGTCGGAATCTTGAATCAATGGGCTGTGGACCGACAGTTCCATGAGGCGGGACAGCGCGTCATAACTGCGACCGACACTGACTTCGCCAAACGTGCGGCGCGTTTCCCGATGCAGTTTGTCGCGCTCGAAGTCGATCACGCTGCGACCATCCAGCAACACGCCGTGCAGATGACCCGAGCCATAGGTCTGCCATGTCACCGCAGGCAATCCGTCGTACTCGGTCCGCGTCTCGACGCCAATCGCATCGTATGCATGCGCAACGCTGTACCGCCACACCGGCTCACCAGCAGGCCCCTTGATCGCCTGCGTCTCGCGAAGCACGCGGCCCAGCTTGTCGCGCTCGAACTGGACGCTGATCTCGTTG
The DNA here is from genome assembly GCF_015354245.1 of Diaphorobacter caeni. Taxonomy (GTDB): domain Bacteria; phylum Pseudomonadota; class Gammaproteobacteria; order Burkholderiales; family Burkholderiaceae_C; genus Diaphorobacter_A; species Diaphorobacter_A caeni. The sequence continues at coordinate 196,598 of NZ_JADKYZ010000011.1, read as the reverse complement.
CCGCCCAGTTCGGTGCGGTGCCAAGCCTTGATCAGTCGCCCGTCCTGCGCATAGGAAAAGCCCTGCTGATACAGCGTCTCGCCCTCGCCCGTCTGGTGCGAGATCAGTCGTCCGCCCTTGTCATAGGCGAACCGATGTACCCGCCCTGCATCAATGGTTTCGATGACCTCACCGGCTGCATTGAAGCGCTGCTGCTGCACGCGCCCGTCCAAGTTGCGCTGGGTGACGAGACGATCCATCACGTCATGTTCAAAGTCGATGTGCGCGCCGTTTTCGTTGGTCAGCCTGGCCAGACGACCCGCCGCATCGTAGAGGCAGCGCTGAACAAGTCCGCCATAGCCATACGCCAGAACCCGCCCCTGGGCATCCCGCTCGAAACTCAACTCCACTGCGCCGGGCATCGTCTGGCGCAACAGATCCCCCGCCTCGTTGTAGGCATAGGAGGTGCGTTGTCCGGCTGCATTGACATGCGCAGTCAGGCGACCGAGACCATCAAACTCGTTCGAATGGCCTGATCCTTCTTCACCCTGCACCTGCAGCAGTTGACCAAAGCGGTCATACCGATAACGGGTCACGCTGCCCGAACAGTCCGTCTGGCGGGTCAAAAGGCCCGCGGCATTCCATTCCATGCGCTTCTCGCCGCCACGCGCATCCTGAATGAGGTGAGGCTGCTCCGTGCGTTCATCCGGATAGGACATGCGCGAGACATGTCCCAGCGCGTCGGTGGTGGCAATGGGCCGCGAAAACTGGTCGTATTCAAAGGATTCAGATGCACCGCCCGGCGCATGGCTTGCGATCAACTGCCCCTGATCGTCGTACCGCCAATGATTCTGCGCACCATCGGGAGCGGTGACGGAAATCAGATCGCCTGTCGCGACGTCCAGCTCAAAACGCGTTTCGCGCCCCAGCGCGTCGATGGACGCCACGAGCCGCCCGCTGGCGTCGTAGCGCTGGCGCGTGATTGAGCCATCTGCGCGCTCCAGCCCGACCACCCGGCGCAACCCGGCCTCGCCCTCGAAATGGTATGTCCGCTTGCGCCCCAGACTGTCCGTGACGATGGTCGATTCAGCCAAATACTCGAAACGCAGAGAAGGCTCGCCCTGCCTGCGCTGCTCAACCACCTTGCCGTGTTGGTCGTAGAGGTAGCTCACCTCCGGCCTGCCTGGATAGGCATGGGCGGTCATCCGTCCCGGCGCCTGCTCGTGATAGCGAAACTGCCTCAGGCGGTCTCCCTCACGTCCATGAACGGCCGTCAACTCACCGCGAGGGCTGTACTCATATCGGACCAGCGGCTGCACGGGCAACGGCTGATCGGGGAACAACGGATCACGCACCAGATGGACAGCCGCAAGGCGAACGCCGCTGTCAGCGCCCCAGCCGTTCATGCCCTCATTGCGGAGCAGCGGAAAGACTTTCAGCTCCAGGCGAAACTGCCTGCCGCAGCCATCCTGCACGGCCGTCATTGCGCCCGTCTCGTCCCGGTGAATGTGGTGCGTATGCCCCAGCCGATCAGCCAGGCCGAGCAGGTGAAGGCGCTGCCCTTCGATCTCCGAACGTGCCGGACGCGGGCCAAAGATCCACCACGGACCCTGAGGCTGATGACAGACAAAGAAGAGCGATGTGTTGAGCCGGTCATCTCGGTGCAGACCTTCCCATGCCGCGCTGAGTCGGGAGACCGGCAACTGCGGAACCTTGTCCAGCCGCTCCAGCCCGCCGCGAACAATCCAGAGGTTCTCGCTGCGACTGAACGTGGACTGCCCCGGCGCCAAGGCACCAAAACGGATGCTGCGGCCCTTGCTGTCGTTGAGCGTCAGGATGGATTCCGCCTGCCGCATGGAGGCTTCCGCTGGCAGCCACCACCCGGGACCCAGCAGGCCCACCGGCGCGGGTGTATCGGTCTGGTGACTGGAATACTCACGGGATACGGCAAAGGGCAAGGTGCCGGGGAGCAGCACATCGATTTCCGCCGTCTGGACCTTGGCGCCGAGCAGCGGATTGACCGGATTTCCCTCTGCCACCCCACCGGGGCAAGCAGAGCAGGCGACGCCACCTGCCGACCCTATATACACCGTCAATGAGCCTTGCGTGATCGGACCGCCGTACATCGTCATGTCCGTCTGCCGTGCGGCTGGCTTGCCTGTCATCTTGGTAGTCCTCCCGCTGAGCGTCAGCCCACGAGAGCCCTCCACTCAACGACGCACGCCGGCGTCTGTTTGTTAAATTAACAATCGAAATGAAATTTCGATAGATATAACAAACAATACCAAACATCAGCACCGTTGTCGGCAAGGAATGCAAGTGCAAACTTAAATTACAAAATGTGATTTCTCTGGCAGTCCTGCACCGTGCCAGTCAGCAGATCTACCCCCTGCACCCCGCAAACATATCCAGCTTCGCCTCATAGCTTGGCGACTTCACGTCCAGCAAGCCCAGCATGGAGTGATAGAGGTTGTCGTGCGTGTAGGTCGCATCGGCCGTGCCGCGCACGCAGCCCATGGAGAGCTTTTCGCGGCTTTCGAAGGAGGTCGAGAGCCAGCTGACCATGGGCACGTGCTTTTGCACCTCGGGCGCTATGCCGTATGGCAGACCGTGCAGGAACTGGCCGTATTCGCCGAGGGATTCGCCGTGGTCGCTCAGGTAGAGCATGCCGGTGTCGTAGCGCTGGGATTCAAGTTTGAGCCAGTCGATGGTCGCGCCGAGAAAGCGGTCGGTCTCGACGATGGAGTTGTCATAGGCGTTCATCAGTTCGGAGTGCGCGCAGTCGGCCAGCACCTCCGTCTTGCATTCGGGAGTAAAGCGCTTGGACTCCTTGGACGAGCGCTTGGAATAGGCGGGGCCGTGGCTGCCCATCTGGTGGAAGACCAGCAGCACGCCCTTGTCGCGTTTGTTTGCAGGGATGGCGTCGAGGCGCTGCTGGAGGTTCTCGAGCATCGCCATGTCACGGCACTCGCCGCTCGCGTCGCAGAATTTGCTACGCTGCTCGGCGCTCAATCCTTCCGACGCGAACGCATGCGGCACGCGGTCGCACACGCCCTTGCAGCCGGACTGGTTGTCGATCCACAGCACATTCATGCCCGCGGCCTGCACCACGTCGAGCAGGGTTTCGTAATCATCCTTGCGGGCTTCGAAGTCCTTCTTGCCCAAGGGCGAGAACATGCAGGGCACCGAAGCGAGCGTGCTGGTGCCGCAGGAATGCACGTTGGTCCAGTTCATCACGTTGCGCGCGGCGAGCTGTTCGGTGGTGTTGCGGGCATAGCCATTGAGGCCGAAATGGTCGGCGCGGCCTGTCTCGCCCACCACCAGCACGAACAGCATGGGCTTGCTCTGACTGGCGTGGCTGGCGCCGAGCGCCGCTCCCGCGCCCATGGGGATGAGCTTTTTCTTGCGGGTGACGAGTGGGCGGATCGCGGAGGTGCTGGTCGAGTACAGACTCGCGATGGGGTTGAGCATGTATCGCAGCTGCGGGTGATTGCGCATCAGCGGCGCCAAGTCACGCGACATGGTGGCGATCACCACCGCCGCGATGCCCAGTGCCGCCAGCAGCAGCATGGCGTTGCGCGCGATCTGTTTGACGGGACGCATCGCCGGAATGCGCACTCGCGTCAGCCACCACAGCGGAATCGCCATCACCAGCGTCACCGCCAGCAGCATGCGCCAACCGAGCAGATCGGCGACTTCGCGGGCATCGGTCTGCAGCACATTGGCGGCCATGCCGGGGTCCATGACCACGCTGTAGGTGAGCATGTAGTACTGCGACATCGCCGCCGTCATCGCGACGGCGAGCCAGATCACTTTCATCCAGCGCGTCCATGCGGTGAAGGCCAGAATGGCCGCCGTTCCACAGGCATTGAGCACCCCCAGCACCAGTGCGGTACGCACCAGCACCGCCGGCGCGCCGCCGATGCGCTCGAGCTGGAACCACAGCGCCCAGTTGGCCGCCAGCGTCAGATAGACGGACAGGAAAATGACGATCTTCTGCGCCGACATCGGCGTCGAGAACCAGTCATCAATCCTGCGCAGCAACTGCCCCGCTCGGGTCTGCGAGACGCCGCTCCACCATACGGCGGATGGGGTGCCCCATTTGATTTCTGCGGAACTCATGCTTGCACCTCGTGGGCGGAATGGAGGGGATCGGTGGGCTCGGAGCGGGAGATGAATGCCTTGCAGGCCACGTCGACGACCAGACCGAAGGTCCAGCAGATCCAGGCGGTCCAGAGCGTGTGGCTCATGTAGTGCGCACCGCGCACTTGCTGCGCGAGACCCAGCGCCAGCCCGAATGCCAGCACCGTGACCAGCCAGCGCGTGGCCACCTGCGGCCCGAGCCTGCGGATCACGAACCAACCCGCGAGAAAGCCGAAAGCCGACGAGGCATGCCCCGCCGGAAAGCAATGCCCCGGTCCGAGGTCACGCACGCCCAGTGCCCAATGCGAGACATAGAGGGCACGCCCACCGAACTCGTTCACGTCCCAGGGGCAGCTCGTATGGTTCGCCTTCTTGAGCAGCGTGATCAGCAGCATGCCGCCGAGCACCGACAGCACGAGCTGCACGCGCTCGCGGCGATCCAGACGCTTGAGAAAACTCCATGGCTTGAAAATGCCGCCCAGCAAAGCCACCACGATCAGGCTGCTGAGCGTGCGCGGGATTTCATGGAAAGCGATCACGAACCCGTGATTCGAGCGCAGCGCAAAGCCATCCGCATTGCCGAAGAGACGGGCAAAAGGCAGATCGAGACCGGAGAAATCCCAGAGAGCCACCAGCAGAAAAAGGAAAACGGTCAGGCCGAGCAGGCGGCGCGGGGTCCAGGCGGTCATGGAAACAGCGGAGAAAACTTCATCAGACCTTGAAGACTATTGAGGTGACCTGAACAATTGCTGAACGAAACTCCTGCCCAAGCTCCCCTACACTGGAGCCCTCCCCGAGCTCCCATCAGCCATCCATGCGTGTATTGCTTGTAGAAGATGACAAGGCCCTGTCCGACGCCGTGTGCGGCTATCTGCACGCCAAGGCGTTCGTGGTGGATGCGGTGCCGAACCTGGCGCTGGCCAGCACGGCGCTGATGACCACGCAGTACGCCGCCGTGCTGCTCGACCTGCACCTGCCCGACGGGGATGGCCTCTCGCTGCTGCCGCAGATCCGGGCGACCAAGGACCGGCCCATCGTCATCGCCCTCACCGCCAAGGACCAGGTCAGCGACCGCATCCATGGCCTCGATGCCGGAGCAGACGACTACCTCGTCAAGCCGTATGACCCCGCCGAGCTGCTCGCCCGGCTGCGCGCGGTGGAGCGCCGCCGCAATGCGGTCGCCACGCCGGTGCTGACGATCGGCGATCTGCAGATCGATCTGTCGATGGAGCAGGTGCGGCGCGCGGGCGTGCAGATTCCGCTCACGCCCAAGGAATGGGCGCTGCTGCGCGTGATGGCCACGCGCCCCGAGCGCAACCACACGCGCGAGCATCTGCAGGATGCCCTCTACAGCTTTGACAACTCCACCGACAGCAACACGCTCGAGGTGTTCATCAGCCGCCTGCGCCGCAAGCTGGGGCGCGAGCACATCGAGACCGTGCGCGGCATTGGCTACAAGCTGGCCCACAACGCCGGCACCACGGGAAGCGCGCAGTGAATCGGCGCCGGGACACGCTTGCGGGGCGGCTGACCAAGACACTGATTCTCTGGGTCGGCTGCGTCTGGTTGCTCTGCCTGCTCGCCGTGGTCTGGTACACCGGGCGGGAGATCAACTACAACTTCGACAATGAACTTGTCGAGGTGTCGCACCGCATGTTCGACATCGCGCTCGACCATCTGGACGAAACGCGCAAGCCCGCCTCCGAGCAAAAACCGCTGATCATCCCCGGACCCGGCTCGTTCGCCGACGCCGAGGTCTACTACCGGCTGGTCTCCTCGGACAACAAGGTGCTCGCACAATCAGAAGAAGCCAGGGACCCGATGTTCGACGTCTCGCTGGCGCCGGGTTTCGAGAACAACCGCGAATGGCGCGTCTACACCCAGCGCCACCCCACGCGCGGCATCTTCCTGCAGGTGGCCGATCCGCTTGAGGAGCGCAGCGAAACCGTCAACCGCACGCTGCTCGGACTGATCGTCCCCTTTCTCGTGCTGTTGCCCGCGCTGGCGTGGCTGCTGCGGCGCATCGCACGGCAGGAGCTGCGGGTGCTGGACGACCTCTCGGGCGAAATCGCCAAGCGCGACGGCCGCCAGCTCGAACCCATCCAGCTGACGACGCCGCCCCGGGAAATCGCCCAGGTGCAGGAGCACATGAACCGCCTGCTGGATCGACTCTCCCAGGCTCTGGACGTTGAACGCGCGCTCGCCGCCAACGCCGCCCACGAGCTGCGCACGCCGCTCACCGCCGCGCGCCTGCGCCTGCAGACGGCGCTCGAGCATGGGCTGGACCATGCCGACGTCGAGGCCGCCATCGCTTCCCTGCAGACGCTGAGCCAGCGCACCGAGAAACTGCTGCAGCTCTCGCGCGCCGAATCGAGCGCGCCATTCACCCGCGACAGCATCGATCTGGTCAAGCTCGCGACCACGGTGATGCGCGAGTTCTGGCTGGACGACGAGGCTTCGGCGCGCATCGAGCTGATCACCCCGAGCGCCGCCGAACTCGCAGCCAAGCCGCTGACCTGCAAGGGCGACTTCGACGCGCTCGCGATCGCGCTGCGCAATCTGGTCGAGAACGCCCTCGCCTATTCGAACGCCGAGAACATCGAGATCATCGTCGGCCCCCACAGCGAGCTCACGGTGCGCGACGACGGCCAGGGCGTGACACCTGAGCAGCTCGACAAGCTCAAGCACCGCCATGTGCGCCAGAGCGCCCAGCGCACCGGCTACGGGCTGGGCCTGTCCATCGTCTCCAGCATTGCGCAGAAGCACGATGCGCAATTCCTGCTCTCTTCACCTCCGCAGGGTCAAGCGCACGGTTTCGAAGCCCGTCTGGTGCTGCAGCCTGGCGACTGAACGGCAAAAAAAAGCAAAATGATTAGCACAAAACGGCATCCTGCTCTCCCCGCATTCAGAGGCTGAAGCGAATAGAGTTTCCTGTTTTAATGCATTTCACGCAAAAGACTCAAAGACATAATTTCCGGCGACGTGGCGACAAACTCATGACTGCCATCTGCACCCCGGCGGACCCTTTTCCTATACCGTCCGCGCATATTGCACTGCCACATTTATGACAGCAAATGGCACGCGCGCTCCAATATGCTTGCCGGTGATGAATACAATCTCCGGATTGTCCAAGCCGCGACAGACGGCAGCAGGCACCAGATTTCCAATTTAAATACGTTTACGAGACACCCATGACGAACGACGAAATCCTCGCCCAGTACGGTCCCCGAGAGGCCATGGAATATGACGTAGTGATCGTCGGGGCAGGCCCCGGCGGTCTGGCCACCGCGATTCGCCTGAAACAACTCGCCGCCGAGAAGGGGCAGGAAATTTCGGTCGTCGTGCTCGAAAAGGGCTCGGAGCCCGGTGCTCACACGCTGTCCGGCGCGATCATGGATCCGCGCGCCATCACCGAGCTGATCCCCGACTGGAAGGAAAAAGGCGCACCGCTGAACCAGCCCGTCACCGACGACGCGATGGTCTTCCTCTCCGAGACCGGCTCGTTCCGCACCCCCAACATGGTGCTGCCCGCCTGCTTTCAGAACCACGGCAACTACATCGTGGCCCTCGGCAACGTGGTGCGCTGGATGGCGCAACAGGCCGAAGAACTGGGCGTCGAGATATTCCCGGGCTTCGCTGCCGCTGAAGTCGTCTACAACGAAGACGGCTCGGTCAAGGGCGTGGCCACCGGCAACATGGGCGTGGGCAAGGACGGCGAGCCGACCGGCGAGTTCCAGCTCGGCATGGAACTGCACGGCAAGTACACCATCTTCGCGGAAGGCGCGCGCGGCAACCTCGGCAAGCAGCTGATCTCCAAATACAAGCTCGACGAGGGCCGCGATCCGCAGACCTACGGCATCGGCATCAAGGAACTCTGGGAAATCGATCCCAAGCGCCACCAGCCCGGCTTCGTGCTGCACACCGCCGGCTGGCCGATGGACAACAACACCTACGGCGGCGCCTTCCTCTACCACCTCGAGGACAACAAGGTCACGCTGGGCTTCATCACCGGCCTCGACTATTCCAACCCCTACCTCTCCCCGTTCGAGGAGATGCAGCGCTGGAAGACGCACCCGAACATCCGCTACTACCTCGAGGGCGACGAATCCAAGGGCATCAAGCCCGCCAAGCGCCTCTCGTACGGCGCACGCGCGATCACCGCGGGCGGCCTGATGAGTCTGCCCAAGTTCGTGTTCCCGGGCGGCGCGCTCGTGGGCTGTGATGCCGGTTTCCTCAACGTCAGCCGCATCAAGGGCAGCCACGCCGCCATCAAGACCGGCATGCTGGCCGCAGAGGCCGCGTTCGAGGCCATCGGCGCCGGTCGCCAGAGCGACGAGCTGTCGGCCTACCCGGTCGCGTTCGAGAACAGCTGGCTCTATGAAGAGCTGAACAAGGCCCGCAACTTCAAGGCCTGGTTCAAGAAGGGCCTGGTCACCGCGACGATCATGAACGGCATCGAGCAGTTCGTGCTGCGCGGCCACATTCCATGGACGCTGCACCGCGACAAGCCCGACCACGCCTACCTCAAGCCCGCAGCGGACTGCAAGCCCATCGTCTATCCCAAGCCCGATGGCAAGCTGACCTTCGACCGTCTCTCGAGCGTGTTCATCAGCAACACCAACCACTCGGAAGACCAGCCTGCCCACCTGACGCTCAAGGACGCCAGCGTGCCGGTGAACATCAACCTCGCCAAGTACGCCGGACCCGAGTCGCGCTACTGCCCGGCCGGCGTGTACGAATTCGTGCCCGACGAGGCCAAGGGCGGCAAGGCCGAGCGCCTGCAGATCAACGCGCAGAACTGCGTGCACTGCAAGACCTGCGACATCAAGGACCCGACGCAGAACATCGTCTGGGTGACACCCGAAGGCGGCGGCGGCCCGAACTACTCCGGAATGTAAGCATCGCCCGCGAAGGCACATGGGCCCGATTCGGGCGCATGTGCCTTTTTTGCGTCATGAAACCGTCATTTTGTCGCGAATCCCACAAAATCATTGTTTCGGATTTACCAATACAGGGATTAACCACGGTTTCTCCAACGACTTGGTGCGCGCATACTAGAAGATTGCGTGACAGGTTGTAGACTTCTGCCTCCGTGCAGAAACGAAACCCCGAAACACCGTTCCCGGCCTGCACGACATCAGGAATTGACAACCTTCCGACTGGAGATCAAAGAGAATGAACAAATTGTCTTGGGCACCCCTTGGCGCACTGGCGCTTGCAATGGCCGCCATCGCCCCCGTGGCACAGGCACAGGAGAAGTCCGTTGCCGTGACCGCCATCGTCGAGCATCCGGCGCTGGACGCCATCCGTGACGGTGTGAAGGAAAGCCTGAAGGCCGCCGGTTACGAAGAAGGCAAAAACCTGAAGTGGCAATACCAGAGCGCCCAGGGCAATCCGGGCACCGCCGCTCAGATCGCGCGCAAGTTCGTGGGCGACAAGCCTGACGCCATCGTGGCCATCGCCACCCCGTCCGCGCAGGCCGTGGTGTCCGCCACCAAGGACGTGCCGGTGGTGTTCTCCGCCGTGACCGACCCCGTCGCCGCCAAGCTGGTGAAGAACTGGGAACCCTCCAAGACCAACGTGACCGGCGTGTCCGACCTGCTCAAGCTCGAGCCGCAGATCGACCTGATCAAGAAGGTCGTGCCGAACGCCAAGAAGGTCGGCATGGTCTTCAACCCCGGTGAAGCCAACTCCGCCGTGGTGGTCAAGGAACTCAAGACGCTGCTGCCCAAGCACGGCATGACGCTGGTCGAAGCCGCCGCTCCCCGCTCGGTGGACGTGGGCACCGCTGCCCGCAGTCTGGTCGGCAAGGTCGACGTGATCTACACCAACACCGACAACAACGTCGTCTCGGCCTACGAGTCGCTCGTGAAGGTGGGTCAGGACGCCAAGCTGCCGCTGATCGCCTCGGACACCGACTCCGTCAAGCGTGGCGCGATTGCCGCTCTGGGCGTGAACTACAAGGATCTGGGCCTGCAGACCGGCCAGATGGTGGTTCGCCTGCTCAAGGGTGAAAAGCCAGGCACGATCAAGCCCGAAGTCTCCAACAAGACCGAGCTGTACGTGAACCCGACCGCCGCCGAAAAGCAGGGCGTGAAGCTCTCCGAAGAGCTGATCAAGTCCGCCGCTCAAGTGGTGCAGTAAGCACTTACGGCTACAGTCATGACTTACCCCGTCATGACTGCGGCGAATCCATGCAGGAGCCGTGCACACATGGCTCCTGCTTTGTTTTTTTCAGACACTACCGTCCATGTCTCTTTTTTCACTGTTGGGCGCCGTTGAGATCGGCTTGATTTACAGCCTGGTCGCGCTGGGCGTTCTCATCTCCTTTCGCCTGTTGCGCTTTCCCGACCTGACAGTGGACGGAAGTTTCCCGCTGGGTGGCGCAGTCTGCGCCGTGCTGATCGCCGGCGGCTACAACCCCTTTCTCGCGACGCTGGCGGCTGCCGCAGCGGGCGCGATCGCCGGCCTCATGACCGGCTGGCTCAACGTGAAGCTCAAGATCATGGATCTGCTGGCTTCCATCCTGATGATGATCGCGCTGTACTCGGTGAACCTGCGCATCATGGGCGGCCCGAACGTGCCGCTGATCAACGACGCCACCATCTTCACCATTCTCCAGCCCGAGAGCATGCCCGACTACTGGGCGCGCCCCGCCCTGCTGCTGCTGATCGTGATCGCCGCCAAGCTGATCATGGACTGGTTCTTCTACACCGAGCGCGGCCTCGCGATCCGCTCCACCGGCTCCAATGCCCGCATGGCGCGCGCGCAGGGCATCAACACCGGCGCCATGGTGCTGCTGGGCATGGCCGTGTCCAACGCGCTGGTCGCGCTGGCCGGTGCGCTGTTCGCACAGACCCAGGGCGGCGCAGATGCCTCCATGGGCATCGGCACCATCGTGATCGGTCTGGCCGCCGTGATCGTGGGCGAATCCATCCTGCCGTCGCGCCGCCTCGTATACGCGACTCTGGCCGTGATCATCGGCGCCATCGTCTACCGTTTCTTCATCGCTCTCGCTCTCAACAGCGACTTCATCGGCCTGAAGGCTCAGGACTTGAATCTGGTCACCGCCGTGCTCGTGACCATCGCTCTCGTCATTCCGCAGCTCAAGCGCAAGCTGGCCAAGCGCGGCTCCTGATGCTTTCAGAACAACGATAAAAAGGAAGTCATCATCATGCTGAGCGCAAAAGACCTCTTCATCACCTTCAACCCCGGCACCCCCATCGAAACCCGCGCGCTGCGCGGCATGACGCTGGAGATCCCGGCCGGCCAGTTCGTCACCGTCATCGGCTCCAACGGCGCGGGCAAGTCCACCTTCCTCAACGCCATCTCGGGCGACCTGGGCGTGGACACCGGCACCATCAAGATCGACAACGAGGACGTGACCCGTCTGCCCGTCTGGTCACGCGCCACCCGCGTGGCCCGCGTGTTCCAGGACCCGATGGCCGGCACCTGCGAAGACCTGACCATCGAAGAGAACATGGCCCTGGCCCACCAGCGCGGCACGCGCCGTGGCCTCTCGGGCGCGGTCAAGAAGTCCAACCGCGAGCTGTACCGTGAGCGCCTGTCCATCCTTGGCCTTGGCCTCGAAAACCGCCTGACCGACCGCATCGGTCTGCTCTCCGGCGGCCAGCGCCAGGCGGTGAGTCTGCTGATGGCGGCGCTCCAGCCCTCGCGCATTCTGCTGCTCGACGAGCACACCGCCGCGCTCGATCCGCGTACCGCCGATTTCGTGCTCAAGCTCACCGACCGCATCGTCGCCGAGAACAAGCTCACCACCATGATGGTCACCCACAGCATGCGTCAGGCGCTCGACGTCGGCCAGCGCACGGTGATGCTGCATCAGGGCCAGGTGGTGCTCGACATCTCTGGCGAGGAACGCGCGCGCACTGACGTGCCCGATCTGCTGCAGATGTTCGAGAAGGTGCGTGGCGAAAAGCTGTCGGACGACGCGCTGCTGTTGAGCTGACGCACCCTCAACCCGCGCGGCACTCCTTGGCGAGCGCATCGTGCGGCACCGGACTGGCAGCCCTTCGCGGCTGCCTTTTCATTTTCAGGGTGATCAGGCAACCCGCCAGCGCGAACAGCGCCGCACCCCATTCGGCATGCTGCAGACCGCGCGCCACCGCCTGCAACCGGGCAGGCGCTTCGGCCGCGCCGTCTCCCAGCGCGGCGACCGGCGAAGTCGCCACCATCACCAGCACAGCCAACCCCAGCGCCGCGCCCACCTGCTGCGCCGTCGCCGCGATGCCGGAAGCAACGCCCTGCCGCTCAGGCTCAATCCCCTGGCCCGCCACGATCCACATCGCGGTCCAGCTCGCCCCCTGCCCGACGCTCAGCACCACGAAGCCCGGCACCAGCCACCAGTAAGTGCTTCCGTGCGGCAAGGCCCATGCAATCCAGCCCATGCCCAGCGTCCCCGCCACCCAGCCGCCCAAGAGCACGCTGCGCACTGAACTGCGCAGCAGCCAGCGCTCCGCCCAGCGGATGCCGAGGGTGCACAGCGCCGTCGGCAGCAGAAATGCCGACCCCGCCTGCAACGGGCTCCAGCCGTAGATCTGCTGGAAGTACAGCGCCAGAAAGTAGTACTGCACGCCATAGCTGCTCATGAACACCATCGTGAGCGCCATCGCCGTGCGCAGGCCCGGCACGCGCAGCAAGGCCATGGGAACCAGCGGCGAACGCGAGCGGGTTTCGATGAAGGCGAACAAGCCCAGCAGCGCCAGCGCGGCCAGCAGGGTGGCGATGAGCTCCGCGCTGCTCCAGCCCCATTCCGGCCCCTGCACCAGCGCCGCGACCAGCAAGGTGCTGCCCAGCGTGACGGTGATGCAGCCCGCCAGATCAAAGCCTTGTCCGGGCCCGCTCTTCGCATCACGCGGCAGATAGCGCAACGCCGCCAGCGCGCAGGGCCAGGCGAGCAGCACCATCACCCAGAGCACCCAATTCCAGCCCAGCCACTGGGTGAGCACTCCGCCCAGCAATGCCCCGGCGGCGAGGCCTCCCGCCGACGCCATGCTCCAGACGGCCAGAGCACGATTGCGCGCCGGCCCTGCCTCGCACAGCGTGTTGATCAACGACAGCGTGGCGGGAAACAGCATCGCCGCGGCCACGCCCTGCGCCGCACGCGCCAGCACCAGCTGCAGCGAATCCGTCGAATAGCCGCCGAGCAGCGACGCCAGCCCGAACAGCGCCATGCCGACGAGGTACATGCGCCGCTTGCCCAGCACATCGGCACAGCGCCCGCCCAGCAGCAGGCAACCGCCAAAGGCCACGCTGTAGCCGCTGATCACCCATTGCAGGTGCCGCGCATCCACCTGCAGGTTCTGGCCGATGGCATCGAGCGCGACGAAGACGATGGTCGCGTCCAGCGCGATCAGCAGTTGCGACAGCGACAGCAGCGCCAGCGCCATGCGGGGATGGCGCAGCGCCGATGCCGGAGATTTGGAAGAAGAAAGCGTCATGAATCCAGAGCCCAAGAAAGCCAAAACGGCGATGGGATTCATGCTAATTAATTCACTTTAAAAGATAAATTCGATATTTTTCTTTCACTAATGCAAAATTGAATCAATCTATTCATCGAACCGACACCCATGGATCTCAACGCCGTCCACATGCTGGTCAAGGTGGCCGAATGCAAAAGCTTCACCCTCGCCGCCCAGCAATTGGGCACCAGCCAGTCGCGCATTTCGCGCAGCGTCGCCCAACTGGAGTCCACGCTGGGGGTGCGCCTGTTGAACCGCAACACGCGCAATGTGTCGCTCACGCCCGATGGCTGCGAACTCGTGGATCGCTGTACGCCGCTGATCGCCGGATTGGAGGATGCCCGCAAGCTGCTGCTGGACCGACGCTGCGAGCCCAGCGGCATGCTGCGCATGACGGCCCCGTCCCTGTTCGGTCGCGTGATGCTCACCCCCCTGCTGGGTCAGCTCATGCGCCAACATCCGCAACTGCAGATCGACGCGAGCTTCACCGACCGCCTCGTCGACATGGTGGACGAAGGCTTTGATGCCGCCGTGCGCATCGGCCCACTCGAGGACAGCCGCATGATCGCGCGCAGCCTGCCGCCGCTGCGCTGGGTGACGGTGGCCTCGCCCGCCTACCTTGCCGAGCACGGAACGCCCAGCGGGCTGGCCGAGCTGGCGCAGCACACCTGCATCGGCGTCTACAACCACCACCTCGGCCGCCGGGTGCATTGGCAGTTCCTCAATGAGCAAGGCCAGCCCGAAGACTGGCCCGTGCCGCAATCCATCCATTTCGACAGTGGCGATCCCCTGCTTGAGAGCGCCCTGCACGGACTGGGCGTGGTGCAGATCATGGAATTCGCGGTGCACGAGCACCTGCGCGCGGGCCGTCTGGTGCGGCTCCTGCCCCGCCACGAGGGACGCAGCCGCGAACTGGCGCTGGTCTACCCGCGCTCGCGGCAGGCCTCGCCCAAGATCAAGGCGCTGGCAAAGCTGCTGCTCGAGCAGGCCAATTGGTGACATGAATCGGTGGCACGAATCGGCGCCACGTGGGGCCGCCCAGACCCGCATCCACACTGCGTCTTCCAAAACCGGGAAAATAGAGGGTTTCCCCGTAGCGTGGAGCGGCCAGATCAGATGATCGGGCCGTGACCCAAGACCCCCATGAGCGATAGCGGCCTTTCTTCTTCCACCAGCGGCGAGTTGCGCCGCACCCTCAAAGCCCGACACATGTCGATGATCGCCATTGGCGGCTCCATCGGCACCGGGCTGTTCGTCGCCTCGGGCGCCACGATTTCCCAGGCCGGCCCCGGTGGTGCGCTGCTGGCCTATATGGTGATCGGCTTGATGGTCTACTTCCTGATGACCAGCCTCGGCGAAATGGCCGCTCACCTGCCGGTGTCGGGCTCGTTCGCCACCTATGGCGCGAAATACGTCGACGAAGGCTTCGGCTTCGCGCTGGGCTGGAACTATTGGTACAACTGGGCGGTGACCATCGCGGTCGACCTCGTGGCCGCGCAGCTGGTGATGGCCTACTGGTTCCCCGACGTGAACGGCATGCTCTGGAGCGCCCTGTTCCTTGCGCTGATGTTCGGGCTCAACGCCCTGTCGGCGCGCGGCTTCGGCGAGTCCGAATTCTGGTTCGCCACCATCAAGGTGGTCACCGTGCTGGTGTTCATCGGCATTGGTCTGCTGATGGTCTTCGGCATTCTCAAGGGCGGTTCGCCCGAAGGCCTGTGGGGCAACATCGCCAACTTCACGAACGGAGACGCGCCTTTTGCCGGCGGCTTCGCGGCGCTGATCGGCGTGGCGATGGTGGTGGGTTTCTCGTTCCAGGGCACCGAGCTGATCGGCATCGCCGCAGGCGAATCCGAAGATCCCGCCAAGAACGTGCCGCGCGCCGTGCGCAAGGTGTTCTGGCGCATTCTGCTGTTCTATGTGTTCGCCATTCTCATCATCGGCTTGCTGATCCCCTACACCGATCCCCAGCTGCTCAAGAACGATCTGGGCGATATCTCGGTCAGCCCCTTCACGCTGGTGTTCGAGCACGCAGGCCTGCTCGGCGCGGCGGCGGTGATGAACGCCGTGGTGCTCACCTCCGTGCTGTCGGCGGGCAACTCGGGCATGTACGCCTCCACCCGCATGCTGTACGCACTGGCACAGCAAGGCATGGCGCCCAAGCTGTTTGCGCGTGTGAATCGGCGCGGCGTTCCCGTGATGGCGCTCATCGCCACCACGGTGATTGCCGCGATGTGCTTCTTCACCAATATCTTCAGCCCCTCCACCGTCTACATCTGGCTGCTGAATCTCTCGGGCATGTGCGGCTTTGTGGCGTGGTTGGGCATTGCCGTGAGCCACTATCGCTTCCGCAAAGGCTGCGAGGCGCAGGGCTACCCCTTGAGCAACCTGCCCTACAAGGCCCCCGCCTTCCCGATCGGCCCGGTGTTCGCGTTCGTGCTGTGCATGATCATCACGCTCGGCCAGAACTACGAGAACTTCATGGCCGACAAGATCGACTGGGTCGGCGTCGTCGCCACCTACATCGGCCTGCCGCTCTTCCTGATCATCTGGTTCGGCTACAAGTGGGTCAAGGGCTCGCGCATCGTTTCGTACCAGGAAATGGACGTGCAGGGCTTGCAGCCTTCAGACCACTGACACTGGTCCTACAGCGGCAGATCCGCCCGTTTCAGCGTCCGCAGCACAAAGCTGGAGCGGCTGTGGCGAATACCGCGGATCTTGTAGAGCTTCTCGCGCAGCAGCCTCTCGTAGTCGCGCGTGTCCTTCACGACGATGCGCAGCAGGTAGTCATAGTCTCCTGACACCAGGTGCGCCTCCACCACCTCGGGAATGGTGGCCAGCACTTCGCCGAACTTCTCCAGCGTGTTGTCGGAGTGGCTGTCCAGCGTGACCTGCACCAGCACGGTGTCCGACAGACCCAGCGCCTGCGGGTTGAGCCGCACGGTGTAACCCTCGATCACACCCGCCTCTTCCATCTTCTTGATGCGGCCCCAGCAGGGTGATGCGCTCAGCCCCACCGCCGCGCCGATCTCCTGCAGACTGGCGCGCGAGTTGGCCTGAAGTACGGAAAGAATTTTCCTGTCGATGCGATCCATATGACGATTGATCCAAGAATTTCGAACGATTTCAGAAAAATATTCTATCTCGACAGAAATCTGCGGAAGATTCAGAAACTTCTTCTGCACTCACAAGCGCATACTTCTTCCATCGAAACACTTTTACCGAAGCCCCTTTCCCGCAGAGCCCGTTTACCGACATTCCCTCTCACGCACAGCCCCTCTGGATGGTTACCGCCGTCCAAGGGGCTTTTGCTTTGAGGGCGCGAACCATAAAAACCCCAATACCGCCGCTGATAGCTTTCTTCAAAATGCTCACCAGAGTGGATTTCCGCTTCTGCTTCCGCTTCGAACGAACCGCTGCGGCTCGTTTGACCATCCAATTGGAGACAACTTCGGCACCGCCGATGAGAGGAACGAACGTTATGCGACTTCAATCGATTGCTCTGGGTGTTGGCTTGATGATGGGCAGCTTATTGGCCCCCGGCCTGGCGAACGCGCAGACCACCATGCGCATCAGCATCTCCGTGGCGCAGAACTCTCACCAGGGCGTGGCCATCGACACCTTTGCCAAAGAGGTGGAAAAGCGCACCAACGGCCGCTACAAGATCCAGACGTTCTACAACGGCGCGCTCGGCGGCGAGCGTGAATCCATCGAAGCCGTGCAGCTCGGCACGCAGGAGCTGGCGTTCAGCTCGTCCGGCCCCGTGCCCAACTTCGTGCCGGAAACCAAGATTCTCGACGTGCCCTTCCTGTTCCGCGACAAGGCGCACGCGCGTGCCGTGCTGGATGGCCCCATCGGCGATGAGCTGCTCGCCAAGTTCGACGCCAAAGGCTTCAAGGCGCTGGCATGGGCCGAAAACGGCTTCCGCCACATGACCAACAGCAAGCGCGACGTGAAATCGCCCGACGACCTCAAGGGCCTGAAGATGCGCACGATGGAGAACCCCGTGCACATCGCCGCGTACAAGGCGTTCGGCATCATCACCACGCCGATGGCCTTCCCTGAAGTGTTCACCGCGCTGCAGCAAGGCACGGTGGATGGTCAGGAAAACCCGCTGCCGGTCATCATTTCCGCCAAGTTCGATCAGGTGCAAAAGCACCTCTCGCTCACCGGCCACGTCTATTCACCGTGCATCTTCGTGATGAGCAAGGCGGCGTTCGACAAGCTCTCGGCGGACGACAAGAAAGCCTTTCTCGAAGCCGCCAAGGAAGGCACCAAAGCCAACCGCGCGCGCGTTGACGAGGACGACGCCAAGGGCGTGACCGATCTGCGCGCCAAGGGCATGACGGTGATCGACAACGTGGACAAATCCAAGTTCGTTTCCGCGCTCACCAACGTGAACGCGCAGTTCGAGAAGGATTTCGGCAAGGCCAATCTCGATCGCATCCGCAACTTCAAGTGAACGGCGACTGACCCGCCGCCTCACCCCACCCGCCCCCATCTCAACGCAACCTCGCCGCGCCCGCCTCCAGCGGGTGCGTCCCAGCGCATGAAATCCCTCTTCCTGTCTCTCGAGCGATGGACAACGGCCATCGCAATGGCTGGCGCATGTCTGATGCTCCTGGTGGCATCGACGCTCGGGATTTTCCAGATCCTGATGCGTTTCGTGCTTGAGCAACCTGCCGAATGGACCGAAGTGCTGATCCGCTTCAGCCTGATCTGGATGGTGTTTCTCGCCATTCCGATGGCGTTTCGGCAAGGCGCGATGGTAAGCGTTGACGTGCTCTACCGCTGGAGCCCGCCGGGCATGCGCCGCGTGCTCGACTGGGTCGTCAGCCTGGCCGCGCTCGCGCTCATCGGCGTGCTGATCTGGTGGGGTTTCGACTACGCCAAGCGTGGCGGCGTGCAATCCATGGCCGGACTCGAATCCGTGTCCATGTTCTGGGCCTATCTGGCCATTCCGGTGGGGGCGCTGTTCTGCATTCCCGGCATCATCGGCAACCTGCTCGATCCCAAGCGCCTCGAACTGGAGACCGCCCAATGACTCCAGTGATGATCATCACCATGGTGCTGTGCTTTGCGCTCAGCGTCTCGGTCGCCGTCTCGATCGGCCTTGCCTCGATCGCAGGCATCCACATGTCCAACGCCAACATGCTGATTTCCGTGAAGGAGATGTTCGGCGCCATCAACCGGTTTCCGCTCGCCGCGATTCCGTTCTTCATCCTCGCGGGCAACCTGATGGAAACCGGCGGCATCTCGCGCCGCCTGGTCGAATTTGCCAAGAGCATCGTCGGCGGCGTGCAAGGCGGCCTGCCCATGACCTGCGTGCTTACCTGCATGATCTTCGCGGCGGTGTCGGGCTCGTCCGTGGCGACCACGTTTGCCATCGGCGCGATCCTGATTCCCGCGCTCATCAAGCACGGTTACCCCACCAGCTTTGCCGCCGCACTGCAAGCCACCAGCGCCGAGCTGGGCGTGATCATCCCGCCCTCCATCCCGATGATTCTGTATGGCGTGAGCGCCGAAGTTTCCATCGGCGAACTGTTCATCGCAGGCTTCGGCCCAGGCATTCTCATCAGCCTGGCGCTGATGCTGTTCGTGTGGATCTACTGCAAATGGAAAGGCTGGGGCAAGAACGACGGCGAAGGCCGCATGTCCTTCGGCCGTGCGCTGCTGCAGGCCAGCTGGGCGCTGCTGATGCCGGTGATCATTCTGGGCGGCATCTACGGCGGCGTCTTCACGCCCACCGAAGCCTCCGCCGTGGCGGTGTTCTACGCGCTCATCGTCGGCACGCTGATCTACCGCGAAATCAAGATAAAGGACCTGTACGCCATCTTCCGCAAATCGGCGCTCTCGTCCGCGGTGATCATGTTCATCATCGCCAACGCGGGCCTGTTCGCCTTCCTCATCACCCGCGCAGGCGTGCCGGACGCCATCGGACACTGGCTGGAAGAAGTGCTCAAGTCCCCCGCCATGTTCCTGCTCGGCGTGAACGCCGCGCTGTTCATCATCGGCATGTTCATCGAAACCAGCGCCGCCATCATCGTTCTGGCACCCATTCTCGCCCCCGTCGCGCAGCACTTCGGCATCGACCCGGTGCACTTCGGCCTGATCATGGTGGTGAACCTGGCGCTCGGAATGATCACCCCGCCCTTCGGCGTGAACCTCTTCGCCGCCTGCACCGTGGCCCGCATTTCTCTGGACCGCATCGTCACCCAGTTGTTGCCCTTCGTGCTCGTGATCCTGACGTGCTTGATGGTGATTACGTACGTGCCGGGGATCTCGCTGGGATTGCGCGATCTGGTCTATGCCAAATGAACTTGTTGAACGTACGCGTGCCCACTCACGCGTCCTTTTGATACTGCGCCTCGCGCCAGCTTGTTGTACAAATCCAGCCCGCCACCATCGCTGGTTCGCCCGGTGAATGAACAAGCTGGTACGAGCGGCGCAACAACGCAACAAACTGAAATGCCTCAAAAGCAGCATCAACGCCGCTCGCCAGTCCTCCGCGCCCCCGGATGAACTTCCCGATTGAAATGATCCGCAAGGTGATGCAGACCCTTTTCGTCCTTGAGACCCGCGCGAAGAGCGACCTGCGCAGGTGGTGTGCCCTCGTTGATCCAGCGGACGATGCGGGTGTTTCTGATGACCTGTGGGCCGAGACGCATGGCCGGGTCGCTCTCCGACGCGGCAGCGACCTGCAGCAGGTGTTCGCGCACGAGCAGATGCAGGTTGTCTGCGCTCATCATTCGGCCGTGCGTCGAGCAGAAAAGATGCTCGGTCTTCCCGGCGTTCGGCATGTGCTTGCGATGGGTGACCCAGTCTGAAAGCGCGGCTGCGACCAGGGGCTCGAGATGAAAGCGGCGCCGTTGGTTCACGCCGGAGCCGTCGATCTGGAGATGCGTCCAGGTGTTGGCCTCTGGGTTGCCCTGCAGCGCGTCGAGATTCAGCGAGCGCAGCTCAAGCGGTGTGATCCCCAATTCATAGAGGCACAGCAGAATCGCCAGATTGCGGGCATCCGTCGCGTTGTCCGGCTCTCGCCTCTGACAAGCGGACTGGAGCAGACGTTTGCCGCGCTCCCATTGGTGGCTGGAGAGCACGGCCCCCTTGGGGTTCTCCGCACGCGGTTTTTCCCATTCGTTGATGGCACGTGCAGGATTGGCGACGATCCAGTGTTTTGACAGCGCGAACTCGTAGATCCGGTCCAGCAGACGCCAGTATCTGCGGCGCGTGATCGCGCTGACACCCTCCTGCGTTTTTCTCGGGGACGTGCCGGCGTTCAGAAAATGCAGCACGGTCGATGCGTTCGCGAGCGTCCAGCGGTGCTCATCGGTGGATGCACCAAGATCCGCAAGCACCAGGTATTGGTTCCAGGTGTTCCAGAAGTACCGATACGAGTCCTCGTCCGTGATGCCCATGGAACGACGCAATTCCTGAGGACATGCGTTTAGCCACAGGTCGAGAAGAATGCCAGAACTCGGGACGTTGTGTTGCGCAGGAGCGCCCCTCGTGGTTGATGAAGGTGTGGACTTTGAGGATGTGGAAGACGTCGATCTCATGTAATCCGAATTTAATGCTTTTGATTGTCAGCGGCAAACATGGACACAAAGGATCAAATTATCATTTCAAAGCAAAAATGCCGAAATATTATCAAATTCGTGCTGCAATCAATGGATTTTTCGGTTGAAAATATTGTTTTCGCATACTATTGGTTTGTTTTTATTGTTTTCCACAGCAATTAGGGCATTCAACAATGCAGGTAGGCTTCAGAGCATTGGCCGAGCGTTACGGTATCGCGCTTGCACAACCGCTGCGCGTCGAATCGATGATCGGGACGACGCGGGTCAGCCGCGAAAGCGATGGTCGTACCGAGAACAAGTATCCCGGCAGCTACCTGCCTGCGGACAGCTTTGCCGGGCATTTCGAGTTCGGGCTCAAGTATGAGGAGATTCACCTCGAGTTTTTCGCCCGCCTGTTCTCAGCGATCGGCCCAGAGCCCATCGAGAATTGGTGCCGCGAAGCGCCGTTCGGCCAGTATGCGCGGCGCACCGGTTTCCTGTTCGAATGGCTGACTGGCCAGACGCTCGACGTGCCGGATGTCACCAATGGGGGCTACATCAATGCCGTGTCTCCGCAGAGATACCTGACCCGTGTGGCGCAGCAAAGGAATCGGCGCTGGCGCATCAACGACAACCTGCCCGGCACACCCGGCTTCTGCCCACTGGTGCGACGAACCGGCTTGGTGCAGACGGCGCTGCAGTTTGATCTGCAAGCGGCACTGCACGAGCTCGATCAGACGTTCGGGCCGGACATTCTGATGCGTACGGCCAGCTGGCTGACGCTCAAAGAGTCGCGCGCGAGCTTTCTGATCGAGAAGGAAGCGGACAAGGCCGACAGAATCCAGCGCTTTGCCCATGTGATCGCCAAGTACTGCGGACACATCGAAGATCCCCTTGGCGGCGACAGCCTGCGCACGCTGCAGGCCGGCATTCTGGGGCAGGACGCGCTCGGACTCGGCCTCAGGCGCTCGCCGGTCTTCGTGGGACAGGCGACGATGCGCGAGGACATCGTGCACTACATCGCCCCGCCGCATGAGACGTTGCCGGCACTGCTCGACGGATTGAAGGCCTTCGAGCTGGCCACCCGCGGAGCCGAGCCTCTGGCCCGGGCGGCCACTCTCGCCTTTGGCTTCGTGTACATCCATCCGATGCGCGACGGCAATGGCCGGATTCATCGTTTTCTGGTCAACGACACGCTGATCCGTGACAAGGCCGTGCCGCATGGCGTGATCCTGCCGGTATCGGCCACCATCACGAGCTCGATCGATTTCCGTGCCCGATATGACCGCACGCTTGAGGTGTTCTCGCGCCCCTTCATGCAGCGCTACGCGAACTCCTACCGCTTCGGCAAGCTCGTCGAATATGAAGACTGCACCTCCAGCAACCTGGATTTCGACGACTATCCGGACGCGCAGTTCGCATGGCGCTATCCCGACCTGACCGAGCATGTCCTCTACATCGCAGAGATCGTGGCGCACACCATCCGGGTCGAGATGGCCGACGAGGCGCGGGTCCTGATCATTTTCCAACGCGCCCAGGAGCGGCTCAAGGACGTACTGGAAATGCCGGATCAGGATGCCAACTGCATCATCCGCTCGCTCAAGGAAAACGGCTGGCAGGTTTCGGGCAAGCTGAAAAAAGCGTATCCGCAACTGGACGACGCACATCGCGCTGATCGCGTGGTGGAGGCCGTGCGCTCGGCGTTTGAAGAGCGGGACATGCATGATGGCGACGAGTAGCCCATACGGATGGCTTTGGGCCGATGCACCACAGATCCTGGTCAATCAAGACGATGCCAACCCATCGGCCCCAGGTACTCTCACCGGGATCGGCAAGACAGGCCACGAAAAGAAATTGAAATGAACGAGTTGATGAACACTGCGGCCCAAACGCTCGACCGCCACCAGATACGCGAACTGATCTCCGCACACCAAGGCAAGCCCCTCTCGTTTGAGGGCTGCCGCTTCGACGACTGCGACCTTCGCGAGCTGGATCTCGCCGGAGCCCACTTCGTCGACTGCTCATTCACATCGGCGCGATTGGAAAAATCGCTTCTGTCGAGGACGCACTGGACAGGCTGCCGCGCGCCCCAGGCGCGCTTTGACATGGCCGACCTCACGGAGGCCAAGTTCGAAGGGGGCGACTACAACAACACCTCCTGGTCACGCGCCAGGCTGTCCGCCGCCTCGTTCAATGAGGTCAAGCTGACGGGCGCAACGTTTCTGAACGCTCAGACTCTGGGCCTGAGTTTCAAAGACTCGATCCTCGTGCACGCAGACCTTCGTGGAATCTCGTTCCGCAAGATGCGGGTCGAAGGTCTCCATATGAGCGGCGCCGATCTGGGCGGCTGCGACTTCTCGTCGGCCACCATCGCGGGCGGAACCCTGCAGGACGCCAACCTCAAAGGCACGAACTTCAAAGGCGCCGACCTCAGTGCGACGGAGCTCGGGCAGGTGAGCGTTGGTGATCTTCAGCAGCACTTCAAAGGATGCACCCTGTCCACCGCGCAGGCCGCCGCGATCATCGCTTCGTTGAGGGTGCGGGTGGTCTGATCAAGGCCTGCATGTGGATGGTCTGCCAGACCGGATCGGCATCGCGGCACAGCAGCTCGAACCCCTGCATTCGCCAGAAGGCTTCCGCTCCCGCCAGAAATGGATGGGTGTGCAGATAGAACACCTGAACGCCTTGCTCCAATGCCAGGCGCCTGAGTTCAGCGTAGAGCCGCGCCGCCAGCCCCTGGCGACGCCACGCCGGATCGACATAGAGCCGCACCACCTCGACCACCTTCCCTTGCATCAGATTCAAATGCGGAAAGCGACCGTCATAAGGCCGGTAAGCAATGCTCGCGACCACGCGGTCATCCTCGGCCCATGCCGCCAGCATGCACCCGTCACCCGATGCATAGACCTCGTTGAAACGCCGCACATCTGCGGGAATCTCGTCCACATCCACGCGCTCGGCGAACATGTCGGTGCGCGCGTTGTGCAGGAATTCCGATACCTGTGAAACGTCTTTCACACACTGGATCAATGGCGAAGGGGAGTGGTTCAAACGGGCACCTTATCTACGGTCAGCTCCAGCGTCACCGCCGCGAGACGCTGTGAAATGGGCTACATTAACGCATCTTTTGGTTCCGCAAGGACGTGCATCGGCGGTCGCCCGTGCATGAGGGAATCCATCGATCGAGCCCTTCAGGCGCGATCCGCGAAATGGAACTGCCCCCGCAACTGTAGGCAATGAGCACGCCATCAAAGAAGCCACTGAACACGCGTTCGGGAAGGCGATGGCGCAGCGAGGATTTGTCAGTCAGGAGACCTGCCTCAAGTACCACCTATTCATTGCCGGCGGGGTGTCCGGGAAGTGAGCAGTACCTCTCCCCTTCCGGCTGGCACACGCGCTACCTCGCGCACTTGCGGGCCCATCGGCATGTGGCGCGCTTCGCTTTCAGATCCCTTTTCGGCCGGACCGAAAGGAAGATTCTGATGTCGATTCAAACTTTGTTTGCCACCTCGCTCGTCGCCGCCGTTGCCGTCGTCTCTCCCATGGCGGCGCAAGCCACCCAGTATCCGGTGGAAGTGCAGAACTGCGGCTACGCCGTCAAATTCGACAAGCCCCCCGCTTCCGCAGTCACCATCGGTCAGGCCGGCACCGAGATGCTCTATGCGCTGGGGCTGGGCTCCAAAGTCGTCGGCACGGCGCTCTGGTTCAATCCGGTGCAGCAGCGGTTCAAGGCGGTCAACGACAAGGTGCCACGCCTTTCGGACAATGCACCGAGTTTTGAATCCGTCATCGGTAAGCGCCCCGCCCTGCTCGTGTCGCAGTTTGAATGGATGGTCGGCAAGGACGGCGCAGTCGGCACGCGCGAGCAGTTTCACGACCTGCATATCGCCACCTATGCCATGCCGTCGGACTGCGAAGGCAAGAACAACCTGAGCGGCGCGGACGGCACCCGCACCGCATCGTATGACGTGCAGGCGCTCTACAAGAGCGTGCGCCAGCTGTCTCAGATCTTCGACGTCGAAGCCAAGGGCGATGCGCTGGTCAAGGACCTCCAGCAGCGTCAATCGAAGGCCATCTCCAAGGTGGCGTCGGCCAGACTCCAGAGCCTCTCGGCCGCGCTCTGGTTCTCGAGCGCCGACCTCGCCATCGACCCCTACATGGCGGGCCAGAAGGGCGTCGCGGGCTACATGATGCAGTCGCTCGGCCTGCGCAACATCGTGACCTCCGCCGAAGAATGGCCCACCGTGGGCTGGGAAACCATCGCCAGAGCCAACCCGTCGGTGCTCATCATCGCGCGCATGGATCGCCGCCGTTTCCCCGCCGATGACTATCAGAAGAAACTCGAGTTCCTCAAAAAGGACCCCGTCGCCCAGCACATGGACGCGGTGAAGAACAGCCGCATCGTCATCGTCGACGCCGACGCGCTGCAGGGATCGATCCGCATGGTCGACGGCATGGAGCAGATCGCCGATGCGGTGCTCGTGCTCGAGAACGCTGGCAAATAGGCGCGCCTCTTCTCCAATTCCAACCGCATTCAACACGAGGAACCACGCATGCGATTGTGTTCGGCCGGCGGCTGGCTGCGCCTTGGCTCGATAACGATGGCGCCGGTGCTGCTCATCACCGTCTCCATCGCGCTGGGCATCGCCATCGGCGAAACGGACATCTCGGCGACCACCGTGCTGCAGGTGCTGTCGAACAAGCTTCTGGGCGGCCAGCATGCGCTCGACCCCATCACCCAGGGCATCGTGTGGAACTACCGGCTGCCGCGCGCTCTGGTGGCGGCCAGCTGCGGCGCGGGTTTGGCGATTGCGGGCGTGATTCTTCAATCCCTGCTGCGCAATGCTCTGGCCGAACCCTATCTTCTGGGCATATCCGCCGGTGCGTCCACCGGCGCGGTGCTGGTGTCCGTCGCGGGTCTGGGAGCCGGTGCCATCTCGATGACGACCGGTGCCTTCTTCGGCGCGGTCTGTGCGTTCGCGCTGGTCGCGCTGCTGGCGCATGCGGCGGGCGGCGGCGGGCTGCGCAACAGCGGGCAGATCGTGCTCGCGGGCATCGCCGGATCGCAGCTGTTCAACGCCCTCACCTCGCTGATCATCACCAAGTCCGGCAGCGCCGAGCAGGCGCGCGGCATCATGTTCTGGCTGCTGGGCAATCTCAGCGGCGTGCGCTGGCCCGACACCTGGCTGACTGCATCGATGGCGCTGGCCGGTCTGCTCATCTGCCTGCTGCATGCACGCGCGCTCGACGCCTTCACCTTCGGCGCGGAATCGGCATCGGCGCTGGGCGTGCCGGTGCGCCGGGTCCAGATCGTGCTGCTTCTGGCCGCCGCGCTGATCACGGCCGTGATGGTTTCCATCGTCGGCGCCATCGGCTTCGTCGGCCTCGTCATTCCCCACGCGGCACGCCTGCTTGTGGGCGTGCGCCACCGTCACCTCATTCCTGCCAGTGCGCTCATGGGTGCCATCTTTCTGATCGCCGCGGATGTGCTTTCGCGCACCATGATTCCGGGACAGGTGCTGCCCATCGGCGTGATCACCGCGCTGGTGGGTGCTCCAGTCTTCGCATGCATCCTGCTCAAAGGACGCGGAGGACGCGCATGACTTCAACGCGCAATCCCTCCACTGGAGCCTCCGTGGTGCTTGAGGCCATCGACGTCAGCCTGCGTGCAAGGCATGTTCGCATCGTCGAGCAGGTCTCGCTTTCAATTCACGAGGGTGAGCTGCTGGGACTGATCGGCCCCAACGGGTCCGGCAAATCGAGTCTGCTGCGCATGCTATGCGGCGTCACCAGGCCGCATGACGGCAGCGTGCGCTTGCACCAGCGGCCGCTGACGGAACTGCGCCAGCGCGACATAGCGCGACATCTCGCCTTCGTATCGCAACTGGCCGAGACGCAGGACGCCATCACCGTCAGAGACGCTGTCGAACTGGGCCGCACGCCGTGGCTGTCGGCGCTGCAACCGTTTCAGGCCGACGACCACCGCATCGTCGATGACGCCCTGAATGCGGTTGGCATGGGGGCCAAAGCCGACGGCACATGGCACACGCTCTCGGGAGGCGAGCGCCAGCGCGTGCACATCGCCCGCGCTCTTGCCCAGACGCCACGGGTGCTGCTGCTTGACGAACCCACCAACCATCTCGACGTGCACCAGCAATTGTCATTGATGCAGCTGATCCGCCAATGGCCGATCACCCGGATCGTCGCGCTGCACGATCTCAACCAGGCAATGGCCTGCGATCGGCTCGCCGTCATGTGCGCGGGCAAGCTGGTCGCGCTGGGACCTCCGGCGGAAGTCCTCACCGCTCAGTTGCTCGAGCAGGTTTTTCAGGTGCACATCACCGCGCTGACCGACCCCGAGGACGGATCGACATGGCTGCGCTTCAAGCCCATTCCTTCACTTTGAATTCAAGGCCCATCATGCCCACACGAACCATCACCCGACTGGCCGCGACCCTTCTCAGCATGGGCCTGGCCACCGCCGCTTTTGCCGAAACCTTCGAAGTCAAAATGCTCAATCGCGGGCCACATGGCGCCATGTCCTATGAGCCGGAGCTGCTGAAGATCGCACCGGGTGACACCGTCAAGTATCTGGCTTCCAGCACCGGCCACAACGCGGCCACCGTGGAAGGCATGCTGCCCGCCAACGCCGCTGCTTTCGTCGGCAAGATCAACGAAGAGATCGAGATCACCCTGAACGAGAAGGGCGTCTACGGCATCAAGTGCTCGCCCCACTACGCCATGGGCATGGTGATGCTCATTCAGGTGGGTGATGCGCCGTTGTCCGCGATGTCCATTCCGGGCGAAGCGCCGGATCAGGCGCGGCAGCGCTTCCAGGCGATCGCGTCGCGCGCAGCGTCTGCCCACTGAGCGGTACGCCGCTTCCTCGCCTCCTGCGCCCCTCAGAATGAAACTCCAAAGTCCCCTCCTCGCCGCGTTGATGGCTACCATCAGTTGCAGTGGCAACACCGCGCTGGCCGCACAGGACAATGCCAAGGGCTTCCTCGAAGGCAGCCACCTGAACCTGCTCAACCGCTATGTCTTCGAGCGGCTGGACTACCAGAATGGCAGCAGTTTTCGCGCGGCCAACGGCGAACGCGGAAAGACACAGGCGCGCGAAAGCGCCTATGGCCTGATGCTCAACTTCCAGTCGGGCTACACACGCGGACCCATCGGATTCGGCGTGGATGCCCACGCATACGGTGCCGTCAATCTGGGAACAGATGCCGACTCCGCCCGCTCCACACCACGCTATGTCGCCAAGGATGGGTTGGCCATCCCCGACAGCTTCGGCCGCATGGGCGGTGCGCTCAAGGCACGCGTTTCTTCCACGGAATTCAAATGGGGAGAGATGCGCACCAAGAACCCGATCTTCAGTTCGTCCGATACCCGTCTGCTGCCGGAAACCAACCGGGGCTGGCTCATCACCAGCGCCGACATTCCCACGCTGGCGCTGCAGGCCGGACGCTTCACGGCATGGGCCGATCGCAGCGCCCGCAAGAACGGCAACAGGCTGCAGGCCAACTACTCCGGCGCCAGCGGCGATTCTTTCCTGTTTGCCGGAGGCACCTGGAACACGCCTCTCCGAAACCTCTCGCTCACGGGTTATTGGGGTGAATACGAAGACAACTGGAAAACCTGGTATCTCGGCAGCTTCTACAAACTACCCATTGCAGACAAGAAGGCGCTGTCGTTCAGCCTGAATTTGTACAGCAGCCGCGACACCGGAAAAGCGAAGTCCGGCGCGCTCGACACCACAACCTGGAGCCTGATGAGCGCCTACGCCTTCGGCCCGCACACGCTCGGCCTTGGCTACCAGCAGGTCAACGGCGACAACCCGTTCGACTACGCCAACCGTGGCTCCATCTGGCTCGAAAACGCCATGCAGCTCTCCGATTTCAACGGCCCGCGTGAGGCCTCCTGGCAGCTCAAGTACGACGTGGACCTCGGCGCACTCGTGACGCCCGGCCTCAGCGCAGGCGTGGCCTACACACGAGGATCGGGCATAGACAACAGCCGCCTCAACACCGTCTACGCCAACTACCTCGGCTACAGCGGCACACAGGGCAAACATTGGGAACGCGACATGGTCATGCGCTACGTGGTTCAGGAGGGATGGTCCAAAGGCCTGTCGCTGCAGCTGCGTTACGGCGTTCACCGCGTGAACAAGGCGCAGGGCGAATCCAACATGGATCAAATCAGACTGCTCGCGGAGATGCCGATGACCATCTTCTGAGCGTGCAAGGCTGCGTCCTCTTCGGGGTTTTAATGAGAATAGATATCATTTATGTAAAATAAAAGGTTGAACCCAGCCCGATCAACCCGAGGACCCGCCGTGATCTCACCTGCCGACCACTCTGCAAGCCACACGCTCGGCAGCATGTACGTGCAGCACAACCCATGGCTGCTCTCGTGGCTGCATCGCAGGCTCGGTCACGGCGGGGACGCGGCGGACATCGCGCAGGACGTCTTCATGCGCATGTGGAAGATGCGGGCGTCACAGGCCCTCGAGGAGATCCGCGAGCCGCGCGCCTATCTGACCACCATGGCCAAGCGCATGCTGGCCAATCACCTGGAGCGCCGCTCGCTGGAGCGGGCCTACCTCGAGTCCTTGCAGCAGTTGCCCGAGGCGGCGACCATGTCCGTCGAAGATCAGGCCATTCTGCTCGAGACGCTGCTGGAACTTGACGCCCTGCTCCATGCGCTGCCGGACAAGGTCCGCACCGCGTTCCTGCTCGCGCAGCTCGACGGGCTTGCGTACGAGGAGATCGCGGCGCAGTTGCAGGTCAGTCTGCGCACCGTCACCCGCTACATCGCGCAGGGCTTCAAGCAATGCCTGTGCGCGAGGCTGAATTCGACAGAGTGCGCTGCATGACGCGCAAGACCGCGAGCATCATTGACGAAGCCGTGCACTGGGTCACCCGGCAGGGGGCGTCGAACTTCTCCGCAGCCGATCAGGCCGCGCTTGATCGCTGGCGCCAGCAAAGCGCCGAGCATGAGCAGATGTGGCAGCGCGCGCAGGCGCTGAAGCAGCAGTTCGACGCCATCCCCAAAGGCCTTGGCATGTCGACGCTCGGTCGCCCGCGTCCGCTGTCCGCCCGCAGGCAAGTCTTGCGGACGGCCGCGCTGGCCCTCTTCGCGCCGACGCTGGGCTGGCTCGCCTACCGCAATCTGCCGTGGGACATGTGGAATGCGGAGTTCCGCACCGCCAAGGGCGAGAGCCGCAGCATCCAGCTGGCCGACGGCAGCAGGCTGACACTCAACACCGGCACGTCGGTCAACGCGGTGTTCACCGCCGAATCCCGGCTGCTGCGCCAATACGCGGGCGAGATCCTGGTGGAGACGGCGCATCCCGCCGACAGCAACGCGCCGCCTTTCATCGTACGCACGGATGAAGGCCAAATGCAGGCGCTGGGCACGCGCTTCGTCGTTCGCAAGCACGAACGCCACACGGAACTCACTGTGCTGCAGGGCGCCGTCAAGATCACGCCGGACGAATCCGGCGACACCGTGGTGGTGCGCGCCGGTGAACGCACGCGCTTCGACAGCCGCGCCATCCAGCCGGTGACTGCCGCATCGCCCGAAGCACCGTCGTGGACGCAGGGCATTCTGTACGCCAACAACATGCGGCTGGCCGATTTTCTGCAGGAGCTCGCGCGCTACCGCGAAGGTGTCCTGCAGTGCGACCCCAACGCCGCCGACCTGCGCGTGTCCGGTGCGTTCCAAGTGCAGGACACGGACAGCGTGCTCGAACTGCTGACCCAGTCGCTGCCGGTGAAGCTCCACGAACGCACACGCTGGTGGGTGCGCGTGGCCCGCAGATAAATTTCACCCCCTGAGGCGCTTCGCGCCTTCCCCCTCTCTCGCTTCGCGGGAGGGGGACGCAGCCAGCGCGGCGGGGCGGCCCTTGCGCGGCTGCTCTCGTCTGGGCCGCGCCGGTTGCATGGGGCACGGGTCACTGCAAATTTCCCTGAATCGATTTGCTGCAGCCGTCGCCTATGTCGTGCCAGTTTCACGCGCTGCGGACGGCGCACAGCGGCATCGGCCACTAATTTGTAACAGTTGCTCGAAAGCTGTCCGGTTTTCGGATCTCGCCTGACATGTGCTTCAAGTACACACATTGATTCCCGAGGATCCCTAGCCATGCACCAACCCAGCGCCCATCCCACTGCAACTTCCGCCCAGAGAAAGCATCGCCCCACGGCCACCCATCTGGCCGTGCGCGGCGCGCTGGTGGCGCTGTTCGGGGTCGCGGCCCTGCAGCCGCAGTGGGCGCTTGCGCAGTCGGCGGATGCCACCAGTGCCGCAGCCCACAAGTCCTATGCGATCGCAGCCGGTCCGCTCGGCCCCGCGCTGATCCAGTTCGCGGGGCAGGCGGGCGTGAATCTGAGCGTCGATCTCGACAAGCTCAGCGGCCTCACGACGGACGGGCTGTCCGGCGCGCATTCGGTCGATGGCGGATTCGCACGGCTTCTCGACAAGACCGCGCTACGCGTGCGCCACGTCGGCAAGCTCAACTACACGCTCGAGACCGCCGCACCCAAGACGTCTTCCAACACGGTGGCTCCCATCGCGCCGACAGCGAGCGCGGCACCCGCGATGACCTCCGCCGACGCGCCGGAACTGGCCGCTGTCACGGTCACCGCACGCACCCAGAACAATCTGACCGCCCCGGCGCGTCAGGTGACGATTCTGGAGAGCGAACAGATCGAGCAGCTGCGCCAGGGCTCCGACAGCCTCGCCACGGTGCTCAGCAAAGTGGTGCCGGGCATGGCCGACTCCAGCCACACGATCACCGACTACGGCCAGACCCTGCGCGGGCGCAACATGCTGGTGCTGGTGGACGGCATTCCGCTGAACACCAATCGCGATTCGTCGAGAAACCTCGCCAACATCAGCGCCGCAGACATCGAACAAGTGGAAGTGCTGCGCGGCAGCAGCGCGATCTACGGCAGTGGCGCGGCGGGTGGCATCGTCTCGATCCGCACCAAGCGCCCGTCCGGCGAAACGCGCGCGGAAACGGTCGTGACCGGCGTCGCGCCCCTGTCCAAGCTGCGCGCCGCAGGGCTGGGCGGCGAGGTGCAGCACTACCTCTCCGGTGGAGGCGAGGTGGTCGACTACTCGGTGAGCCTCGGCGCCAAGCACGTCGGCGCCTCGTTCGACGCCAACGGCCACCGCATCGCGCCCGAGCCGAGCCAGGGCGACATGTTCGACTCCAACATCTACAACGCCGCTGCCAAGGTGGGCTTCAAGCTCGACGCCGACCAGCGCATCCAAATCTCCGCGAGCCGCTACGACGCGCAGCAGAGCACCGACTACGCTTCCGACCCGTCGGTCGCCAAGCTGCCCGCCGGGTCCGTGGCCGCGCGCCCGATCAAGGGTCTGCAACTGGCCGATCAGAACCAGATCAAGAACACCATGCTGGGTCTGGACTATGAAAACCGCAACATCGCGGGCAGCACGCTGGCCGCCCAGCTGTACTACCGCGATTTCTTCACCCGCTTCGCGCCGTTCGACGCCCGCGCCGTGCCGGTTCGCGGCGCCAACATCGATCAGGCCATGCAGAACTCCAATGTGTTCGGCGGCCGCCTGACCATCAAGACACCGCTCGGCGAGGAAAAGAAATCGCTGCTGATCTGGGGTGCCGACTTCAACCACGAACGCACCGACATGCCGATCGACATCTTCGACCCCGTGGCCTATGACGCCAGCGGCGGCCTGGTGTTCAACAAGACAGGCCGAATGATCTACATGCCGGAGGTCACCACGCGCAGCATGGGCGCCTTTGCGCAACTGCAGCACAAGTTCAGCGACCAGTGGTCACTCGAAGGCGGCGCGCGCTACGACCGCGCGCGGGCCAGCTTCAACGATTTCACCCCGTTGTCGCAATCACGCGCGGCCAGCCCCCAGATGGTCCGAGGCGGCACGGTGAACTACGGCTCGTGGAGCTTCAATCTGGGCTCGGTGCTCAGTCTCAGCAAGGGCCAGGAACTCTACGCGTCCTACAGCCAGGGCTTCGAGCTGCCGGACATCGGCATCGTGGTGCGCAATGCCACGCCGAGTTTCAACCTTGGCAATTCCAATCTGCAGGCGGTGAAGACCAACACCTA
Source organism: Diaphorobacter caeni (assembly GCF_015354245.1). GTDB lineage: Bacteria > Pseudomonadota > Gammaproteobacteria > Burkholderiales > Burkholderiaceae_C > Diaphorobacter_A > Diaphorobacter_A caeni. The sequence continues at coordinate 163,328 of NZ_JADKYZ010000011.1, read as the reverse complement.
CGAAATCGGCTGGCGCGGCAAGTTCAGCAATGTGCAAAGCGGCCTCAGCGCGTTCCAGTCGCAATCCGATCTGGGGGCCGTGCAGAGCTTCAACAATGGCCTGAGCCTGCTGCGCACCAAGGAAAAGGTCATTGGTCTTGAAGGCAATGTGGACTACTTCAGCGATGACGACCACTGGAGCGTCGGCGGCAGCTTCACCTGGATGAAGGGCCGCGAACTGCCACAGGGCGCAAGCAGCTATCAGGACATGACCGGCTACCGCATCCCTCCGCTCAAACTGACGGCCTACGTCGAGTACCGCCCCAGCACCCGCTGGAACCATCGCCTGCAGGCCACGTCCTTTTCCTCGAAGGACTACCGTCTGAACGGCAAGACCAGCTTCGGCCGGTATGACGCGAGTGGCTACACCACGGTGGACCTTATCTCGCAATGGAAGATCGATCCCAAAAATCGCGTTTCCGTCGGCATCGAGAACCTGTTCAATCGCAAGTACTACCCGCTGTACAGCCAGCTGCTTCGCAACAACAACAATACCAGCCACCTGCCCGCCGCCGGAGCCGCACTGCGCGTGAGCTACGCGCACACCTGGTAAGCAGCCGGCGCATGCGTGGTCTGCTGCGCAGCCTGCACCGCTGGTGCGGCCTCGCGATCTGCCTTTTTCTCGTCGTCAGCGGCGCCACCGGCAGCCTGCTCGCGTTCGAGCATGAAATCGACGCCTGGCTCAATCCTCAGCTCTTTTGCACCGCCAGCACAGCGCCGGTGATGACGGCCAGCGCTCTGATCGAGCGGATCGAAGCCCAGGACCCGCGCATCAGCGTGACCCAGTTGCCGCTGGACGGAAAAGCAGGGCAGGCCATCGAGGTGCAGGTCGCCGCGCGCGGCACCGACAGCCCAGGCGGTCGGGCTTCCAAGGCGGTGCTGGATTTCGACCGCGCGCTGGTGGACCCGGGTACGGGCACCATCCTCGGCACCCGCAAGTGGGGGCAATGGAAGGGCGATCGCGCGCATTTCATGCCGTGGCTGAACCGCTTTCACCGCACGCTCACGCTGCCGGGCCGCTGGGGCAACTGGCTGCTCGGATCGGTGGCGCTGGTCTGGCTGTTTCTGTCGCTCTCCGGCGTGTATCTCACGCTGCCCGCCCGTCTGCGAAAAGCCCGCCCGTCCGCCACAACAACGCCGTCTCCGGGCTTTCTCGAACGCTGGAAACCCGCGTGGAAAATCAAGCGCGGCACCGGCGGTTTCCGGCTCATCAACGACCTGCACCGCGCCACCGGACTGTGGCTGCTGGCGGTGAGCATAAGCGTGGCCTTCAGCGCCATCTACCTCAGCTTGGGCAACGAGCTGTTCAAACCGCTGGTGAGTCTTTTCGGCAAGGTCACGGCCCATCCGTTGACGACCCTGCCAACCGCACCCGCATCCGCGCCCGCGCCGCGCGTCGATCCGCTGCCGCGTCTGTCGCCGGAAGACGGCATCGCCCTCGCCCAAGAGCAGCTGCCCGATGCCGCGAAGGACTATGCGCCCTGGTACGTGAGCCATATCCCCGCGCGCGGCGTCTACCGGGTGGCGTTCAAGGAAAACGGCTTTCGCTCCTTGGCGTTGCGCGTGCGTTACGAGCAGATTTTCATCGACGACCGATCGGGACAACTGCGCGCGCAGTTCGGCTATGCAAGCGGCACCGGCGCGGACCGGTTTCTGGTCTGGCTCTATCCCGTGCATTCCGGAAAGGTGTTCGGCCTCGGCGGCCGCCTGCTCATCGCCGCAAGCGGTGGGATGATCGTGCTGCTGAGCATCACCGGACTGCTGCGCTGGCTGAAACGAACCCGGACGCCTTCACGCCCCGAATCCAAGCGCTGAAAACCGGCTACTGCTCCGGCCCATCCAGCACGACGCGGTTTCTGCCGGCGTGCTTCGCCCGGTACAGCGCACGGTCGGCACGCAAGAGCACGGCGTCGGCACTCTCGCGCTCCGACCAGCTGGCAACGCCCAGCGACAGCGTGAAATGCCCCACGGCCGGGTCGGCGCAGGCGGCCACCGCAGCGCGCACCCGTTCGGCCAGTTCCACCGCATCACGCGACGACGCAACGGCACCGACGATGATCAGAAATTCCTCGCCGCCCCAGCGCACCACATCGCCCGAAGCGCCGACGCCATCCTGCAGAACCTTGGCCACCAGCTTGAGCACGCGGTCACCGGCAAGGTGGCCGTGCTCATCGTTGATCCGCTTGAAAAAATCGACATCCGCGATGATCAGTCCGTAAGCCGTGCCGGTTTCCAGCGCATGGCTCTGACAGCGCTGCAGCGCCACTTCTCCCGCGTGCCGGTTCAGCAGACTGGTCAGGCGGTCGCGCGTCGCCTGCTCCTTGAGGAGGTTCTCGCGCTGGACCAGCGTCGTGATGTCCTTGGAGATGCAGACGTAGTGAGTGACCTGCCCCTCACCATCGCGCAGCGCCGCAATGCTCTGCTCCGCGTAATACTCGCCGCCGTTCTTGTGCCGGTTGATGAACGTCGCCCGAAAATCATCCCCCTTGTCCAGCGCCGCTTTCAGGCGGTCATAGAACGCCGGCTCATGCGCGCCGCTGCGCAGGGTCGACATGGGCGTCTTCCCGAGCAACTCGCTGGCGCTGTAGCCCGACATCTGCTCGAACGCCTGATTGACGAACACGATCCCAAACCAGCGGTCCGTCACCAGAACCGCGTCGTTGCTGGAATTCAGGGCCTGCGCCAGAAGCCCGCGCTCCTGCTCTGCATGCACCCGGTCCGAGATGTCGCGCTGTACGGAGACAAAATGCGAGATCTCTCCGCCCTCGCTTCTGACAGGGGAGATGTTCCACTCCAGCCAATAGGTCGAACCGTTCTTGCGGTAATTCAGCGCCACGCCCGCAAAATCACGCCCCGTCTCCAGACACGCGCGCAGCTCGTCCAGCACCTTCCGGTCGGTCAGCGGCCCCTGCAGCATCCGGGGCGAGCGACCGATCAGCTCGGACTCGGCATACCCCGTCATCTCACAAAGCGCCGAATTGCAGAACTCGATCACCGGCCCCTCGCCCGCCAGGTCGGCGTTGGTGATCATCAACGCATTGCTCGACTGACGAATCGCCGCTGACAGCAACAGCCGCATCTGCGGCTGCTGCAAGAGAAGGTCCGTGGAAGTGGGCGGGCTGACTGAACTCACCGGTGTATTTTCAATCAATTCAGTACGAAAAGATACATGCTTCAAGGGCCACTTCCGAACTGGCGATGAAGTTGCCACGCTTCCATCTTCACGCCTTGAACGTCAGCCAGGGCTTGAGCCGCACACTGGCGCGGATCAGCCCCGCCTCTTCCTGCGCCTGCAGCACCGGTCCCACTGGCTTGTATGCGCTGGGCGCTTCCTCGATCAGACGTTCCTCGCGCAAGGTGATGCATTGCCAGACCGAATCCACGAGCTCCCGCTTCATCCGCCGCGTGTCCTGACGGCGGACCTGCCGACCCGCGCCGTGGCTGCACGAACTGATCCAATCCTCATTGCCCAGACCTTTGACAAGATAGGAGTGGTCGCCCATCGATCCCGGAATCAGGGCCCACTGGCCGTCATGCGCTGGCGTCGATCCCTTGCGATGCACGTTGAATTCGGCCTCGCGCATCACCACGTTGTGCGGCACGTCCACGATCAGGCGAGACGCATCTTGTGCGGCGATTCCGGCCAACTGCTGGCGGACGATCTCGCCCAGAGCCATACGGTTGAACCATGCGTAGCGGGCGGCCACGCCCATGGCCTTCATGTACTGCGCAGCCAGCGGGCCACTGAGTCCGTACAGGCCGTGGGAGGGATGCTTGAGGCCCTGCGGCCACTCCTGCCGCGCCAGGTCGATCCAGCGTCGGCCGACATGGAATCCGACGTCGCGCGAGCCGGTATGGATCATCACGGTAACGTCCCCCTTCTTCAACCCCGCAGCGTAGGCCGCATGTCGATCGAAGATCTCGTCGACGATGTTGAATTCGAGAAAGTGATTGCCGCTGCCCAGATCCGCGGCGGACGGCGGCCGAACGATCTCGCGCTCCTGCATCAGTGCGTCCGGTCCGTAGCGGGAGTCACCCTGAAAATCCTGCAGGCCCACACATTCAGCCAATTCACGATGCAGCCGGTCGCGGTCCACCGCGCGCCACATGCCGAGGTCGGGCAGCTGCTCGATGAAGCCCGAAGGTCCTGCGTCGAACAAGGTCTTGAACCCAGAGCTGCGTACCGGCACGTCGCGCCCGTTCTGCAGGATCGCCCTGGTGAGTCTCGCGATGATGGTGCTTTTGTGCGCTTCGGCTTCAGCATGGCTGAGGCCTGTGGTCATGATGCGGATGCCGCAGTTGATGTCCGTTCCAATGGCGGCGGGGATCACGAAGTCGGCCGATGTGGCGACCACCGACCCGACCGGCGCGATGCTGCCCGGGTGGAAGTCCGGCGTTGCGCAGGCCTTGCATACGGCTCCGCGGCCATGGGGGTCGGCCACCGAGGCAAACTCCAGCAGCTGGGTCACCGCCTTTTGTTCAAGTGGCAAGCTCGCCGGCAGCAGAATCGAGGCCGCGGCTTGTTCGTTGTGGATCTCGTAGATGCCGTCTCGGAACGAGACGTTGATGCCCTGACGGGACAGGGCTTTTTTTAGTCGGGGAAAGTTCGACATGATGCTGAAAAACAGATGCGTGATGAAACGACTCCCTTTGCATGAGAGGTCTTCGCACCTTCGAGCAGCAGCATCAAGAAGGATGAGTCGGCGCAGTATAAGCGCAAATTCATCAAACCGCTCAATGGGTTTCTTGAATCGCCATGAAACGTGACGCTGTCTTTGCGCGAGCCCCTCGCGCCGGTGTTGGCTGTCCGCTACTCCACGGTCATTTCAAAGCAGCTTCAGCGAGCATGAACGGGATGTACTAAGCCGCCTCTTCATAAGCCCATGGAACCGCCAACGCGGCGACGACCGGCGGCAGCGCGAAGCACCACATGCCCAGGCCCACATAGGCCAGCGCCGCGAGCGCACAGCCGACTGCGAACACCGCGATGGCGGGCAGCATCCTTTTCAGCCGGGCTACGGCCTGCTCGCGCGCCGTGCCCTGCGCACCCTTGAGCAGATCGGTCAGGTCCATCATCACCTGCGTGGTGTTGCCCGTCATCAGCGTGGAGGGCGGCGTGCTCTTCAAGTGGATGCGCTGCATCGCGTTCTGCATGGCCATGGCGCCGACCATCAGCATGCCGGCGAGAAACGCGGGCCAGGCGTTGCTGTCCTCGAACGGTCCATACGCCACCATCAAGCCTGCAGCGGCGATGAGCAGCGCCACTTTCACCAGAATCAGACATTTGACGGGTGCCTGCCTGCGGGCCACCAGCCGGTGGCTGGCGATGCGCGTGACCATCACCATGAGACAGAACACCGGCAGCGCCGCCAGTTTGGGCCAGGCACCGGAAGTGCCGTGGATCAGCGCGGCGCCCAGCGTGACGAAGTTGCCGGTGACGTGGGCCGTGAACAGCCCAGCCAGAGCCAGGAATCCGGCGGTGTCGACATACCCCGCGTTGAAGCCCAGCAGCAGGGTGAGCCAGGTGTTGGTTTTCGTCGCTTGCATGGTGGTTCCTCAGGCTTCGGGCATCCGCTTCGCTTGGCGGTATCAGTGGTATGAGCGGTATTGGCAGTACTGGTGGTGTCGGCGGTCTGTGTTCACGTCCCATTCGCCGTTCACTTGTCACGCAGGTCGTACCAAGCGACCAGAAGGAATGCGCCGCACAGTCCTAGGTGCTCAAAGAAGGAGTTGGCGGCCCCGAATCTCTCCGGCCCCACGGGAAGCTCCCAGAAGCGCAGTGCAAGAAACGTCGCCATCAAGGTGAAGCCTGCGAGCGCCAGAGCGCCGAGCCAGCGCAGCTTGCCGAACAGAATCATGGCCGACGCGCCGAGCTCGAGCGCGATCACGAGTACCGCGAACACGGGCGCCGGCGTCAGGCCGAAGTGGGTCATTTCGCCGACCGCCGCAGGGAAATCGGTGAGCTTGTTGAATCCCCCCTGCAGATATGCCGCGCACAGGCCGAGGTAGGCGATGAAGCGAATCGCTTCGCTGCGAAACCATGGGCGCGCCTTGGCGCTCAGCCGGTCTGCAAATGAGAGGGGGGAAGTGGCCACGATCAGTTCTCCAGAAAACGAGGCGTCTGCGCGTTGGAAACGTGCGCTTGAATCAGGCCATCCAGCAAGAGCAGCCCAGCGCGCCGAAGAATCCTTTGAGGTCGGATGTCGGCACCGATGAGGCCCATGCGCGGGCATGGTCATGACCATGCATGTCGCAGTTGCTCGCGCAGCCGCAGGATGCAATCGCCTGATAGCGCGCGGGGTGCAGCGAGTTCTTGCCGGCACCGTCCGGCTGGCCCCACGCGCCGTAACCACGGTAGGTGTTGGTGGGCGACCAGTCGGGCAGCGCGGGCGGCAGCACGTTGTCGTCAAGCGAGGTGAAGTCGCCCGCGCCGTACACGATGCGGCCGCCGACCACGGTCAGGTCCGACGTGAGGAACGAGATCTCGTCTTCGGGGATCTTGAAGAAGTCCTTGTTCGGCACGATCAGGTCGGCGAATTGGCCCACGGCGATGCGCCCGCGCTGGCCCACTTCGTTGCTGAACCAGGCGACGTTCTCGGTCCACATGCGCAGCGCCGTTTCGCGGTCAAGCAGGTTGCGCTCCGGGTAGAGATTCATGCCGCCCACGGTCTTTCCGGTGATCATCCACGACAGCGAGACCCACGGGTTGTACGAGGCCACGCGCGTCGCGTCGGTGCCTGCGGAGACCTTGACGCCCTTCTCCAGAATGCGCTTGACCGGCGGCGTCGCCTCGGCCGCACGCGCGCCGTAGCGCTCCACGAAATACTCGCCCTGGTAGGCCATGCGATGCTGCACGGCGATGCCTCCGCCCAGCGCCGCGATGCGGTCTATCGACTTGTCGGAGATGGTTTCGGCGTGGTCGAAGAACCAGTTCAGGCCGTTGATCGGCGTCTCCTGGTGCACCTTCTCAAACACGTCGAGCGCGCGAGAGATGGTTTCGTCATACGTGGCGTGCAGGCGCCAGGGCCATTTGTTCTGCACCAGCACGCGGATCACGCCCTCAAGTTCGCCTTCCATCTCCGGCGGCATGTCGGGGCGGGGTTGGCGAAAATCTTCAAAGTCGGCGGCGGAATACACCAGCATCTCGCCCGCGCCGTTGTGGCGGAAGTAGTCGTTGCCCTGCTTGTATTTGACATCCTGCGCCCACTTCAGGAAATCTTCCTTCTCTTCCTTGGGCTTCTGCGTGAACAGGTTGTAGGCCAGCCGCACGGTGAGCTTCTGTTCCTTGTCGAGCTGCTGCACCACCGCGTAGTCGTCCGGATAGTTCTGCGAGCCGCCGCCCGCGTCGATCACGCCGGTCACACCGAGCCGATTGAGCTCGCGCATGAAGTAGCGCGTGGAGTTGACCTGGTATTCGAACGGAAGCTTGGGGCCCTTGGCCAGCGTGGCATAGAGGATCGTCGCGTTGGGCTTGGCCAGCATCAGCCCGGTGGGGTTGCCATTGGCGTCGCGCACGATCTCGCCGCCCGGCGGGTTGGGCGTGTCCTTGGTGTAACCCACGGCGCGCAGGGCCGCTGCGTTGAGCAGCGCGCGGTCGTAGAGATGCAGGATGAACACCGGCGTGTCGGGCGCCACGGCGTTGAGCTCGGCGACCGTCGGCAGTCGGCGTTCATCGATGAACTGGTTTTCGGTGAACCCACCGACCACGCGCACCCATTGCGGCGTGGGCGTGACGGCGACCTGCGCGCGCAGCATGGCCATGGCGTCGGCGAAGGAGCGCACGCCGTCCCAGCGCAGCTCCATGTTGTAGTTCAGACCACCGCGCACCACATGGGTGTGGTTGTCGATCAGGCCGGGGAGCACGCCCTTGCGCTTGAGGTCCACCTTGCGCGTGCCGTCGCCGGCAAGCGCGAGCACCTCCTCGTCGCTCCCCACGGCGACGAACCGTCCCTCACTGATGGCGACGGCCGTCGCGATGGGCTGGCTCTTGTCGAGCGTGGTGATCTGGCCGTTGAAGAAGATGACTTCTGGAGTGGATTGGGACATGCGCGATGCTCCTTGACGAGATGTTTGCGAGCCATTGGCGCAGCCCAACAGGCTGCCGACGGCAAGCGATGTGGCGGCGCCCAGAACTTTGCGGCGGGAGGTCATGAATGGGCTCCTGTGAATCGGTGAACGCTCAGGCGGAAGGCGCGTCGGACGGCGACTTCACGCTCGCCCGCTGCGTCGGCTTGCCGGGCAGCTGCCCCAGCACATGGGTGGTCGCGTGGGTCTGTTCGCAGGCGCTCTTGAATGCGCTGCCCTGCAGCAGCTGCTTGCCCACGGGAACGATCTGCTCGCCCACCAGAATGCCCATCAGGCCCACCAGCGCAATCAGCGGCGGAGCCGGTGAGCGCACCTGCAGAAGGCTGTAGACCACGCCGACCAGAAGGCCCGCGCCGAGCGACAAAACATACAACTTCATGATGAGACAACTCCGTGAGGGCATGGCGTGGTGCGCGGAGGCTGCGCACCATGCCACGGGAAAAAACGCTGATGGCTAGCTGCTTACTTCTTGGCAGGATTCGGGCCGATGGTCGCGCCGTGCGTCACGCGCTCGGGCGCCTTGTGCACCATGGTGTAGGCGTAGTCCACGCCCATGCCGTAAGCGCCGGAGTGTTCACGCACGATGTCCATCACCGCGTCGTAGGTGCCGCGATTCGCCCAGTCGCGCTGCCATTCCAGCAGCACCTGCTGCCAGGTCATCGGCACCACGCCGGCCTGCACCATGCGGTCCATGGCGTAGTTGTGCGCGTCAAGCGAGGTGCCGCCTGAGGCGTCGGCCACCATGTAGATCTCGTAGTCGGCATCGTGCATCGCCGAGAGCGCGAACGTGGTGTTGCACACCTCGGTCCACAGGCCGGAGACGATGATCTTCTTGCGGCCCTTGGCCACATTGGCGGCCAGCGCATCGCGCACGTTCTGGTCATCCCAGGAGTTCATCGACGAGCGCTCGAGAATCTTGTTCTCTGGATACACCGCCAGCAGCTCGGGGTAGGTGTGGCCCGAGAACGATCCGGTCTCCACCGTGGTGATGGTGGCCGGAATGTTGAACGCCTTCGCGGCCTTCGCCAGACCCACCACGTTGTTCTTCAGCGTCTGGCGGTCGATCGACTGCACGCCGAACGCCATCTGTGGCTGCTGGTCAATGAAGATGATCTGGCTGTTTTCGGGGGTCAGCACTTCGCGGTATTGCTTGGAGGTCATGGTCGGTCAGCTTTCAAGTTCAGGGTTTGGTGATGAAAAATCGGTCGGACAACGGAGCGTTGGATCCGTGCCTTCGTTCATCCATTGGCATTGATGTGCTCAATCGATGGATCGAAGTTTATGGAGATTGGCTTATGATGAAAATAGAAATTATGGAAACTCATTCATTCCATTTTTGATGTTGGAACAGGGCCGCCACAGGCCGGAAAATCACGCTGGAACCACGCAAGGGCGCGGGAAAACAGGCAATTCACATGAAAAAACTACCTGATCTGGAGGCTTGGGCCGTCTTCGCCAAAGTGGCCGAGATGGGCTCGTTCGCCAAGGCGGCGTCGGAGCTGTCGCTTTCGCAGGGCACAGTGTCCAAGGCAATCACCCGACTGGAAAGTAGGATGAAAGCCAATCTTTTCCACAGAACTTCCCGACGCATTTCACTGACTGACACGGGCATGGCCGCGCTGGAACGCGCCACCCGCATCCTTCAGGAAGGCGAAGCCATCGAGGACGAAATCATCGACCGCGCCTCGACCCTGCGGGGGCGCATCCGCATCTCCGCGCCCATGTCCTTCGGCATCGCGCGGCTCAGCCCGATCCTGCCGGCCTTCATGAAGATGCACCCGGATGTCGAGCTGGACCTGCACTTCGGCGATGAGCAGACGGACCTGATCCGCGACCGCTTCGATCTCGCCCTGCGCATCTCCAACCTGATGGATTCCAGCCTGCTCGCGCGCCAGCTGTGCAAGGTGCAGATCCTGCTGGTGGGCTCGCCCGACTATTTCGCCCGCCACGGCAAGCCCGCCCATCCGCGCGAACTCGCCGGGCACAGGGGCCTGCAGTACAGCTACGCACGCGGCGGCAACCACTGGCGATTCCGGCACACCATGCAGGGGGAGTTCAGCCAGACCATGAGCACGCCGCTGCAGGTCAACAACGCCGAAGCCCTGCAGCCCGCCCTCCTCGCGGGTCTGGGCCTTGCGCTGCAGCCTGCTTTTCTGGTGTGGAAGGAACTGCGCGACGGCACGCTCGAAACCGCCATGGACGGCTGGGAGGCGGAGTCCATCGCGCTGCACATCGTGACTCCGCCCGGCCGCATCCGCCCGGCCCGGGTGCAGGCGTTCATCGACTATGCCGCGCAGCAGTTCATGAACGAGCCTTGGGCGGAGCTGCAGCGGGACTTCAGCGCTTCAGCGGGCGCCTGAGATCGTCAACGCGCTCTGACGCAAGAACGCTGCGCGGCCATCCGCACGGCGCGCTTCGAACGCGTCGCGCGTCGAGATCATTTTTTTCCGTTCCATGTTTTCCCTAGGCCGAAGATGAACGGAATGTAATGTGCCGTTAAGCGCGGATTTAGGCACGCAAAAGACCATAGGGCACCTTCTCCAAAAAATGAAAGTGCATATGGAAACAATCAATCTTCGACAGATCGTCATGGCCGCCGCGCTGGGCCTGAGCTGCCTCGCGGCCGGTGCTCAGGGAACAGGCAATGCGGCGATCGGCTCGGTGCCGGTGCTCAAGAACTGGACAGCGCCCAACTACAAGATGACAAGCCAGGCGCTGGTCGACGACACCTTCGCCAAGCATCCAGAACTGCTCAGCCTGACGCTGCAGGGCGAGCCCACGGGCCACAAGGGCATTCACACGACGTTTGCGGGCACGTTCCCCGAGCGCATCGGAAAGATGTCGTCGGAAGTCGACGTGCTCGTGATGACCAAGGGCTACACCATCCTGGATCCGCGCTGGAACCGTCAGGAGACTCCCTCCAAGTCCGTCTACCTGCTGCCTCTGCGTGACAAGAGCGGGCAGAACATCGGCCTGACGGTGATCGTGTTCAAGGGCAACACGAAATCGGAAAAGGACTATTTCCTCGCCGCCTCCGCCATCCGCGACGAGATGGCCGCGCAGATTCCGAACCACGCGTCGCTGTTCCAGCCCGCCGCCCAGAAATAAGCCAGCACCGTTCCTTTCAACGGGAGACAACAATGCGACTCACACATCACCTGCTGGCCTTGGCCACGATGGCCGCCATGAGCTCAGTGCATGCCGCTGACGCTCCATCCTCCGCAGGCGGCGCAAACCCTGCCTACAAGGTCGTCTCGAGCATCAAGACCGACGGTCAGGGAGACATCCGGGCGCTGGAGGTCGACTCCGCCGGGCGCAAGCTCTACATCGGGCGCGACGGCGCGCTGGAGATCGTGAATCTGGACACCGACAAGAAGATCGGCCAGGTGCCCGTGCGCGGTCACGCGTCCGGCGTGGCCATCGCGCCGGACATCCAGCGCGGCTACGTCACCAGCGCCTCCGACGGCAGCATCACCGTCTTCGATCTCGCTTCGCTGCAGGTGATCAAGACCGTGAAGTCCACCGGCTCCCGCCCCACGTCGGTGGAATACGTGCCCGGCGCCAAGCGCGTGTACGTCGTCAACGAGGGCGACGGCAAGGTCACCGCACTGGCGGCCGACACCGGCGCGGTGGTGGGCACGGCCACGCTCGGCGGCAAGCTGCGTGGCATCGGCTCCGACACCCGCGGCGACGTGTTCGTCGCGGATGCGGAACGCCATGTGCTGCACGTGCTGAACACCGCCACGCTCGCCACGCGCGGCAGCATCGCCACCTGGCCGGCCACCGAGCCCGTGGCCATGAGCGTGGACGACAAGGAGCGACGCCTGTATGTCTCCACCGCCAGCGGTCGCATGGTCGTGCTGGATCCCGACATCGGCCAGATGGTCGGCTACGTCTCCACCGGTGCCGGGGAAGCGGGCATCGCGGCGCAGTTCGGCGCCAACCGGTTCGTGCGGCTGTTCGTGCCCAGCGCCGATGGCGCGCTCACCGTGGTCAAGAACGCCAAGCTCACCGCCTCGGTGGAGAGCAAGCTGCCGTCGTCCGGCACCAAGTCCAGCGCCGTCGCCGTGGACGCCAAGAGCGGCCGCGCGTTTCTTGCCGGCGCCACCGAAGTTCTGGTCCTGAACAAATAAATCCAATCATTCTGGAGACAGAGTCATGAAACATTCAATCGTGCGCTGGATCGCCGCATCCGTTGCGCTGGTGGCCGCGCAGTCGGCCCAGAGCGGTCCGGTGTCGCCCACGGCGCTCAACGGCAAAAACGTCCTGTTCGTGGTGGGAGAAGGACAGAAAGGGGCCAACGACGATGGCCTCATCAAGGAGTATCTCGAGTCGCGTGGAATGAAGGTGACGCTCGCCGGCGTGACCGACAACGCCACCGCCGCGCAGGGCAAGGACCTGGTGCTGATCTCCTCCACCGTCAATCACCGGCTGCTGGGCGACCGCTACAAGATGAGCACCATCCCGGTCGTGACCTGGAATGCCTACAGCTTCGGCGACATGGACATGACGGGCAAGGCCTTGCACAAGGACTTCTCCGTCGTGCGCGAGAAGGTGTTCCACAACGCCAATCATGCCGCCTACTACGCCTATTCGGTGAGCGCGACCAAGCCCATCAACCAGGCCGCGGGCGTGCCCAGCGGCATCTTCGCGCCGCTCACGTTCAGTGCCGGCGAAACCGATCCCGGCTGGGGCAAGCCGTCGCTTTCGGCCGACATCTCCGCCTACTTCGAGGGCGATCCGGACAAGGCGGCGATCTTCTCCTACGAGAAGGGCTCGCTCATGGTCAACGACCTGCCCGCCCCGGCGCGGCGCGTCGGCCTGTTTCTGGGCGACAACAGCTTTTCCGTGCTGACGGACGCCACGGGCCCGGCTTCGCAGGACCCCAAGAGCAACAGCTGGTTCTCGGGCCGCAAACTGTTCGACGCCTCGCTGCGCTGGGCGGTGAGCGCGCCGGACGCGCCGCAGGCCGCCACGACACCCGCGCAGACGCAGTCCCGGCTGCAGAGCTTCGCCAAGGGCAAGAAGGTGCTCTTCGTGCGGCGCTTCGACATGCCCTGGCCCGCCAATGAAGCATCGGATCAGGCGCACATCGCGTGGCTCAAATCCGCAGGTTTCGACCTGAAGGTGGTGGACCAGATGGAGCCGGACAGCCACGCCAAGGGCATGGATCTGGTGATCGTTTCCGCCTCCACCAACAAGTACAAGATCGGCAACAAGTACTCCGACGTGGCGGGACCGCTGATCGTCATGGAGGCCAAGGCGGTCGACTCGTTCCACATGGTCGCACGCCGTCGCAACACCGACTACGGCGTGAACGATCACAAGGGCAGTCTCTACCCGCCGGAGAACTACGTGCAGATGCTGCGTCCCGCACACCCGCTGTCGGCCGGCATTCCCGCCGGGAACTTCAAGCTCTACAAGACGCCCGGCGTGCTGGCCTGGTCGCGCGTTCCGCCGGGCGCCGAGATCATCGCGGGCATTCCCAACCAGCCCGAGCACGGCACCTTCTTCGCCTACGAAAAGGGCGCATCCATGGCCAATGACCATGTCGCGCCGGCACGCCGGTTGCTCTTCCCGATGGATGCCACGCGCTTCCCCGACCTCACCGACGAAGGACGCATGCTCTATGCGAACTCCCTGATGTGGGTGATGGAGCAGAACGCGACGAATTGACGACTTGCACGTCAGCCAACCGATCCGGGGACGGTCGTCTCGACCCTCCCCGGAATCACAGCATTCAATCTACAGACGAGAGACAGGGACATGACATTTTTGAATTCGACACGCCGCACCTTCACGCATGGACTGGCGGCCATGGGACTGATGTATGCGTGCGCAATGGCCCACGCCGCGCCGGACGCCGCCTACGCCATCGTGACGCTGGACGCCAGCAGCAAGAGCGCGTCTTCGCTGCTGAGCAAGGTGGAGGCCTGGCGCAAGCAAGGGCTGGTGAGCGGCGCACAGACGCTGAGCGCCACACCGCAGCAGGACAAGGTGGGCTTTTCGACGGTCGCCGTGCTGAACTTCGCCAACGAGAAGGCCTACACCCAATGGCAGGCCAAGGCACGGAACGAGCTGGGCGGCGAAGCCCGGGTGAGGCGCGCGGATCTGGTGCGCGCGGAAGGCAAGGCAGCTCCGGCCAGCGCGCGCCCCGTCTACGTGGTGAGCTTCTACGACTCGCTCGTCTCCGCCGCCGACTACAAGACCTACACCGATCTCTACATCGCACCCAACATGAACAGCCAGCGTGGATCGGGCATCATGGCGGACTACGCCATGTATCTCGAACGCGAGCCCGACAGCGCCAAGGGGCGCGCGGTGCTGCTCATGGGATACAAGGATCCCGCCTCCTTCGAACGCCGCGAGGACGTCAAGCGTCAGGGCTCGGCGAAGCTGCTGGAGAACGCCGACTGGAAGCGCTACAACGACATCAAGAAGTCCATTCGAATCCATACCTCCGAGACCGTCGCGGTCAACGCCGTCCAGCCATGACGCGAGCGCCGACTCCGGATCGCCTGCAGTTCGAAAGGAAAATCGTATGACAAGAAAAAAACGCCGCCACCGGCTGCCCATGCCCGTGATGTACACGCTGCTTGGCGTGTCGGTGATGGCGGCTCCCGCGGCATTTGCCTCGGAGTCGGAGGCCGTTGCCCAGGCGCGCGAAAGCGTGACGGGTGAGGCCGAGAGGGAACGCAAGGCCGACAGGAAGTCCGCCCCGTCCACCACGTCCGCCCCGTCGGACGCCGCCGACGCGGGCGAGGCCGGCACACCGGAGTCGATGCCGATGACCAAGACCGTGGTGTCGGGCGACGACGTCGACGGTGCCCAGGACGGCTATGCCGATGCGGTCAAGAACGTGGCCGGTGTCACCAGCAACAACTCGCGCGGCAGTGCCAACGACAGCATCAAGATCCGCGGCATCCAGCTCAACCTGTTCACCAGCTACCGCCTCAATGGCGGCCTTCCCATAGCAGGCGTCAGCACCTCGCCCACGGAAAACAAGGAGCGCATCGAAACCCTCAAGGGTGCCAATGCCCTGATGTTCGGCATTGCAAGCCCCGGCGGCGTCGTGAACCTCGTGACCAAGCGCGCGGGCGACAAGGACGTGAGCACGGCGACGCTGTCCGGCAATTCGTTCGGCCAGTATGGGGGCATGGTGGATCTGGGTCGTCGGTTTGGCGATGACAGGCAGTTCGGTCTGCGCGTCAACGCTTCGGCAACGCATTACGAGAACGGCGTGGACGGGGCCTCGGGCTCCGGACAATTCATCAGCCTCGGCACCGATTGGCGCGCGACGCGCGATCTGAAGTTCAGCCTCGATGTGGAGCACTACGAGCGCTCGGTGGTCGAGCAGGGTCTGATCAGCCTGCTCAAGCCGGTGAACGGACAGATCCAGGTCCCGCGCATTCCGGATCCCACCCGCCTGATGTCCGGCCCCTGGGCGGTCTACAAGCCCGTGACCGACAACGTGCAGGCACGGGTGGACTACGCCCTTGGCAAGAACTGGAAAGTCATGGCCGAATGGGGGCAATCGAAGGCGTCCCGTGACCGCTTCATCACCCGCATCGGCGGGTACGACCTCGAATCCGGGGCCGGCACGATCACCACCACCATGGTGAAGAACCAGCGCTACGTGAACGAGTTCGCCCGCACCGAGCTGGATGGCCGCTTCTCGCTGCTCGGCTTCAAGCACGACCTGACCATCGGCGTGTCGACGAGTGAACGCGACGCGAACCAACCCAGCACGAGCTCCTTCACGGGTCGCCAGAACATCTTCGACCCGATCGCCCAGCCCGCGCCACCGGCCTCCAGCAAGCCCATCACCTACGCGCCCCAGGTCAGCAAGGACACGGGCATCTACGCGTATGACGCGATCCAGCTGCATCCGCGCTGGAAGCTCCTGGCGGGCATCCGGCAGACCTACTACCACGCCGACAACACGTCGGCCGCCGGCGTGTCCACGTCGAACAAGAGCACCGTCAGTTCTCCCGCAGTGGGCCTGCTGTTTGACGTGTCCAAGCAGACCACCCTCTATGCGAGCTACATGAAGGGCCTCGAAGAAACCGGGTCCGCGCCGGTGGGAGCGGTCAATCAGTTCGAGATTCTGGCGCCCGCCTCGGCGACCCAGATCGAGTTCGGGGTGCGCCACCATCAGGATGGCTTCAACGGCAGCCTTGCGGTGTTCGACATCTCCCGGGCCAACGCCGTCGTGGATCCCGACACGAACGTGTTCCTGCTCGACGGGACCAACACGTTCCGGGGCGTCGAGGCCACCGCAAGCTGGGACGTGAACCGGCATTGGACCATCAACACCGCCGGCCAATACCTGCTCGCCGAGCAGAAGCCGGATCGCAACATGAGTCTGCATGGTCTGGTTCCGGAGAACACGCCCAAGCTCACCGGCAACGTGACCATCACGCACAAGGCCCCTTGGTTCAAGGGCCTCACCGTGCATGCCGGGGCCTCCTATGTGGGTGCACGGTACGTCAACGCGTTGAATCAGGCGCAGATTCCCGGCGTGACCCTGCTGTCGGCGGGCGTCGGATACTCCACCCGCCTGATGGGCCGCAAGGCGTCCATGCAGCTCAACGTCGAGAACCTTGGCAACAAACGCTACTGGAACTCGGTGTCGAGCGGCACCTATGGAACCGGCATGGAGCGCAGCCTGCGCTTCAACGCGAAGATGGAGTTCTGAGGGCAGGGGCGGCCCGCCGTGGTCGCCCCTCCAATCTGAATTTCCATTCAGAATCGACGCCGCGTTTGTGCCGATGACAAGGGGCAGGATTCACGTAACATTCCCGACTGGCATAGGAAATTGGGGAGCAAGCCCAGCATGAGAATTTTGGTGGTCGAAGATGAGGTGCGCCTGGGACAGTTCGTTCAGCAGGGAATGTCCGAGTGCTGCTACGCCTCCGATGTGGTGCGCAACTGCAGCGATGCATCCGACGCGTTGGCCGAGACTCCTTACGACGCGGTCATTCTCGATCTCGGTCTGCCAGACGGCGACGGTCTGGATCTCCTCAAGCTCTGGCGGCAAAGCGGCTTCAACGAGCCGGTGCTGATCCTCAGTGCCCGAGACAGCATGGGAGACCGCGTCACCGGTCTGGATCTGGGTGCGGACGACTATCTTCCCAAGCCCTTCGCGCTCGAGGAATTGCAGGCCCGCATCCGCTCCCTGCTCAGGCGCCAGTCCGCCGTCAAGCAGGCGGTGCTGCAGCGCGGGGGACTGCAGCTCGATCTGGTCGCGCACAAGGTTTTTCTGGACGGCCAGACCATCGATCTGACGAGCCGCGAATACGCCCTGCTCGAGATCTTCATGCAGAACCCGGGACGGATTCTTCCCCGGACACTCATCGCCGAGAAAATCTGGTCGTCCACCTACGATGCCGACACCAACCTGCTGGATGTCTACATGTCACGGCTTCGCGCCAAGCTCGAGACGCCGGGCACGCCGCGCTTCAAGACCGTGCGCGGCATCGGCTACCAGTTGATCTGACGCCTGCATGGCTTCGATCGGTGCGCGCATCGCGCTGTGGTACACGGCGGCCGCCACCGCCACGCTGGGCTGCGTCTTCGTGGCGGGCTACCACTATCTGGACCTGCACCTCACGCATGGTCTGGACATTCTCAACGAGGCGGAGTTCCGGCAGATCCAGTCGCACCTCGGGCCGGAATTCGCGACGTCCAGCTCTCCCTTCAGAGAAATGCGCGTGCGCGAGATCACCGAAAACGCCGCGGCGGTCTTTCTGATCGAGGTGCAGCTGCCCGACGGCAGCGTCATGCGCTCGTCCAGCCTGAACGGCAACGACATCCCCGACCAGAGCGGACCCGCTCAATACAACGCGCGCGTCGAAGACATCGGAGAGCTGCGCGTCGGCCAGTTCTCCATGCAGCCGTTCCAGGTGGTGATCGGCACCCCGCTGCAGCCCGTCCAGCAGGTGATGTCGAACTACATCCGTGTCTGCGCGGCGCTGCTGCTCGGCATGGTGGTGGTCAGCCTGCTGCTGGGTTTTGGGCTGAGCCGGATGCTGCTGCAGCCCGTGCGCCTGATCCGCGATACCGCCAACCGCATCCGCTCGGACAATCTGGGGCAACGCATTCCCGTGGACGGAGCGCGCGACGAAATCTCCGATCTGGCACAGCTGCTCAACCAGATGTTCGACCGGCTGGAGTCCTCGTTCGCCCAGATCCGCCGCTTCACCGCCGAGGCCTCGCATGAGCTGAAGACGCCGCTGTCCCTGATCCGCCTGCATGCGGAAAAGCTGGTCCTCAATGAGGGACTGAGCGACCCGCTGCGTGAGTCGGCCCAGATCCAGCTCGAGGAAATCGAGCGGCTGAACCGCATCATCGAAGATCTGCTCCTGCTGTCCAGAGCCGATGCACGCGCCATCGCGCTGCAGGTGCAGGATCAGGTTCCGCAGGCGTTCCTGCAGTCGTTCGATCAGGATGCGGCGGTGCTGCTCGAGCACCATGGGCTGCGCTATGTCTCCCGGCACACGGGACAGGGAACGGTCGCGATCGACACCAAATGGATGCGCCAGGTGCTGCTGAATCTGCTCACCAACGCCATCCATGTGTCTCCGTCCGGGGCCGAAGTGCGCGTGACGTCGGAGTGCGAGTACGGTGTCTGGCACGTGGCGATGGAAGACCAGGGACCGGGTCTGCCCGTCGAGCAGCGCGAGCTCATGTTCGAGCGCTTCTTCCGCTTCCAGAATGCGGATCTGCGCTACAGCGGCACCGGCCTCGGCCTCGCGATCAGCCGCAGCATCGTGGAGCTGCATGGCGGTCGGATCCGCGCGGAAAACGCGAGCACCGGCAGCGGGCTTCGCATCGTCATCCGCATCGATCGTCACCCGCCCGCTTGAACGGCTCGGAGCGTGTTGACGCGCTCAGGACTGGCGCGCGTACCACTCCCACAGTCTGGCCAGATCGGCCGCGCCACCGCGCCCCGTCACGGTGCGCAGCAGATCGATGGCCTTGCTGCGCTGTCCGGCGTTCAGATATCCGATCGCCAGCCGCAGCTTGGCGTCCTGGGGCGCATGCGGAATCCCGATGCGGATGCCCCGCTCCATCAGAGACAGCCCCCGGACATGCTCTCCCCGCATGACCTCCGACAGCCCCGCGTTCACCAGCAGCATGCCATTGCGGGCCGCCACTGCATTGGTTTCCCAATCCGGGCTCGACAACTGCTTCTGCTCTTCCTCCACTTGTTTTTGCACCTGCGCGCGCAGCGTCCTGTGGGCATCGGCCGACGGTCCCACGCCCAGAATCTTCTTGGAGAATCCTTCGTCCAGCGTGCCTCGCGCTTCAAGCGCCGCCCCACTGCGCAGCGCCCACGCCGTCAGCTGCAGATAGTCCTCCGCCGTCGTGATGCTTCCGGTGGCCCTGCGCAGACGCAGGAAATCCAGCGTCAGTCGGTGATCCGGCCCCAGCTTCTTCTGCCACAGCGAGAGCAGGCTGGACCAGTAGGCGCGTTTGGGGTGGTGGATGACCAGGCGTTCCAGCACCCAGAGCGCCCCATTGCCATCACCGAGCTGCTCGTAGCACTCCAGCAGCCACTGCAGATGCAATTCAGAAGGTGCCTGCTCGGAGCGCTCCGACGACTGGACCTCCTGCTGAAGCACCCGCGCCGCTGCTTCATAGTTGCGCCCGAGAAAATAGGCCCGCGCCAGCAACGCACGCATCTCCGCGTCGCCCGGCGATTCCTTGAGCTGCCGCTGGGCCGACTGCACGGCACGCAGGTAGTCACCACGTTGCATCGCCTCCTGCGCCTCGCGCCGCGCGCCGTGGCCCGGATCGGCACGCACGGACACGCCGGTCTCGGGTGCCTGCTCCCCGGCCAGATGCACGCTCGCCTGCGAGAGCAACGGCGAAGCCACGAGCACCAGACCCGCCGCCCAACGTCGAGGAAAACAAACGCACCATCGGATATTCATCGTTGAGCAGAGTATGCGCTGAATCTGAAATTTGGCTAAATTTCCACCGCGTTCTTCAGGTGCTCAACGGATCTCCCCGGCGGATCGAACGCGTGCTCTCAGAACGCTTTTGCGCTCTCAGAAATCCAGCTGAATATGGCTCTTCTTGGCGACATTTTCATAACGCACCCGCTCGTCCGCGAGAAAACGCGCGAGTGGTGCGCCTTGGAGCCCCATCGGGGTGACGCCTCCCACTTCAAGGCGACGCCGAATCTCCGGGTCCTTCAAAATGGTGGCCACGTCGTTGGCAATCTTGTCGCTGATGCTCTGCGCTGTACCGGCAGGAGCAAGCAACAGCATCCAATTGGAGAAGCGATAACCGGCAAGACCCGGGAACTCAGACACTGCGGGCACATCCGGCAAGGCCGCCGAGCGCGCATCGGTGGTGACGGCGAGGACCTGCAGCTTTCCTGATGTGACGTGACCCACGAGCGGCGGCAGGCCCACGATGGCAAGCGGTATCTGATTGCCAAGCACGTCGTTGACGGCCGGGGCCGCGCCGCGATAGGGCACATGCCCCATGCCAAGTCCCAGCGTCTGGTTCAGCGCCTCTCCCGCAAACTGCATGGAACTGCCGGAGCCCGGTGTGCCTAAGCTGAGTTTCAGCGACCGTTGCTTGGCCACCGTGGACAGCATGCCCAGATCCTTGATTCCCAGCGCGGGGTTGGTGACGATGGCCAGCGGGGTTTCGCCCGCCAGCGAAATGGGCTTGAACGCCTGCCGTGCATCGTAGGGCGTTTTCTGACCGGCAATGGGTCCGACCAGCACCTCCGCCGGAGACGCCAGCAGCAGCGTCAACCCATCGGGTCTGGATTTCGCCACGTAATCGGCGCCGATGGTGCCGCTTGCGCCAGACTTGTTCTCGACGGTCACCGCCTGGCCCCAGGCCGTCCCCAGACGTTGCGCCAGCAGGCGCGCCACGAAGTCCACGCCGCCTCCGGCCGGATAGGCCACGACGATGCGCACCGGACGTTCCGGCCACGCGTTCGGCTCGGCCTGCGCCAGAGGTCCGACGAACATTGCACTGAGGGCCAACGAGATGCCATGGAGAAAGGTGCGTTTGCGCATGTTGTTGAACTCCGTTAACTGGTTTTGAGGGGGCTTTCAATGCATTCTGCAAGTCCATTGACTTTCTGGATAATCGAACTTTTGCCATCAGTGATAACCAATGCGTATCACCAACCCATCTTCCCGCACGGACTCGTCCACTGGTGCCCTGCCCCTGCCGTTGAGCGCTTTCAAGGGACGCATTCGCATCAAGCATCTGGAGCTGTTCCGCGCCGTGTGCGAGATGCAATCGCTGCGCAAGGCCGCCGTCGCCTGCAATGTCACGCAGCCGGGGGCCACCAAGCTGATGCAGGACTTCGAAGAACTCTTCGGACAGCAGCTGTTCGCGCGCGATCGCCGCGGCATGCGCATCACGCCGTTGGGGAGCATGGTGCTCAGGCAGGTGAACGTGGTGCTGACCGACCTGGCCCATCTGCACGACGAGGTGCTGCAGTTCGCGTCCGGCGCGGCGGGGAGCGTGCGTCTGGGGTTCGTCCCTTCGCTGGACCCCGCGCTGCTTGCGCAATCCATTGATCGCATGACCGCATCGAGCCCGGCCGTGCGCTTCGTCACGCGTGAAGGCTCCAGCGTGGAACTGCTGGCCGAGCTGGATGCGGGCAAGCTGGATCTGGTGTTCGGGCGGGTGCTCCACGCCGAGCAAGCGCGGATGTACGAGACCCGGACCATCTACAGCGAGAGCTTTTCCATCGTCTGCGGGGCTGACCACGCATTGGCGCGCGACGCTTCCCGCCGATGGAGCGACCTGTGCGCGGTGGCCTGGGTCATGCCTCCACGGGGCACGCCACTGCGCGACCTCACGGACCAGATCTTTCTTCGCAAGAAATTGCGGCCGCCCGTGGTGACCGTTGAGTCCACAAGTTTTCATCACATGAGCCGCCTCATGGCCTGCAGCCGACTGGTGGGCGTGCTCCCCAAGTCGATTGCCGAAGCAGGCGAGCGCGCCAATGGACTGGTGCAGCTCCAGAAGGGGCTGAAGCAGGACATCGTCCCCATCACGCTGCTGTGGCGCAAGGACACGGAACTCCATCCTGCGGCGCTGCGCTTCATCGACACGGTGTCCGAAACGGCGCACGCCCTGCACCTGACGTAGCGGGTCAGCCAGCCCTCCTCTCCCCGCCTTCTTCCTTCGTCAAACGCCCAATCCAGGCGACATAGGGCATTCCCTATGTTTCTATAAATCTATAGTCCTATATAGTTCTATCTCACTTGAGCTTCATCAAGCCTTTTTCGCAGAGGTCCGCAAGCTCCAGAACGATCGTGCGGAAGGGCCGCGCGGCAAGAGTGAGAAGGAATATCAAATGAATCATCCCTACCCCCAAGGGCTGAGTTTGCTGGTCGGCGGCGAATGGCGCGGCGTGGAAGGCCGCGACACCGTGCCTGTGGTGAATCCCGCAACGGACGTGGTCATCGGACTGCTGCCTGTCGCGACGGAGCAGGACATCGATGACGCGATCGCGGCAGCCGATGCGGCATTCCGCACCTGGTCGCAGACCAGCGCCTGGGAGCGCGAGGTCATTCTCAAGCGCGCGGCAGCTCTGATCGACCAGCGTCGCGATCACCTGGCGGCCGTGCTCACGCTCGAGAACGGCAAACCGCTGGCTGATTCGCAGGGCGAGATCGATCGGGTGATCGAAGGCATCGTGTATTGCGCCGAAGAATGCAAGCGCGCCTACGGGCGGATTCTTCCTCCGCGTGCGCACCTGTTGATGCAGGCCTCGGTGCGCCGCCCCATCGGCCCCGTCGCCGCCTTCGCTCCCTGGAATTTCCCCGCGTTTCTTGCCGCGCGCAAGGTGGCGGCCGCTCTGGCTGCGGGATGTACGGTGGTGCTCAAGCCAGCCGAAGAAACTCCCGCCGTCTGCGTCGAGCTGGTGCGTGCCTTCGTCGATGCTGGCGTGCCATCGGGCGTGTTGAATCTGCTGTTCGGAGTGCCTGCACAGATCTCGCAGAAGCTGATCGCCTCTCCCGTGATCCGCAAGATTTCGTTCACCGGCTCAGTGCCAGTGGGCAAGCTGCTGGCCCGTCAGGCAGGGGAATTCCTCAAACCCGCGACGATGGAGCTCGGCGGCCACGCCCCCGTGCTGATCTTTGACGACGTCGACATCGAGAAGGCCGCCCGCGCCTGTGTGGGGTTCAAGTTCCGCAATGCGGGCCAGGTATGCCTGTCGCCCAGCCGCTTCTATGTGCAGGAAAGCGTCGCGCCGGCATTCATCGACAAATTCGTCGAATTCACCAAGGCGCTGAAGGTCGGCAACGGCATGGACGCTGGCGTGCAGATGGGGCCGCTCAACAACAAGCGGCGTCTGGCCGCCGCCCGTCATTTCGTGGAACAGGCGCACGGCTGCGGAGCCAAGGTGATGACGGGTGGCGAGGCGATGGGTCAGGTCGGCAACTTCTACCTGCCGACCGTGCTGACCGACCTGAGCGAGCAGGCCTCGATTCTCTCGGAGGAGCCGTTCTGCCCGGTCGCCCCGATCATGACTTTCAGCGACATGGAAGACGGTCTCGCCAAGGCCAACAGCGTCGAGTTCGGCCTGGCCGCCTACGCCTTCACCAACCGGATGGCGCGCGCCGCCGAGTTCTCCGAACGCATCGAAGCGGGCTGGGTGGGCATCAACAGCTTCACGCCGTCGCTGGCCGACGCACCCATTGGCGGCTTGAAAGACAGCGGCCTCGGATACGAAGGCGGTCCGGAGGGGCTCGACGCCTACCAGCACCTGAAATTCATCAGTCAGTCCAACAGCCAAGTTTGAAAACAAGCCAATTGCATTGAAGGAGATAAAACCATGACCACGAACGCAACCCAGGCCAAGCGCTACAGCGGTTATCACAAGCGCGTGCGCCCCGCTCCCGATCTGGAGCTGACCAGCACCGACGCTGGCACGCCGATGGGCGAGCTGATGCGACGCTACTGGCAGCCCGTATGCCTGTCCGAAGAACTCACGGACGTGCCCAAGGCCATCCGCATCATGGGCGAAAACCTGGTGGCCTTCCGCGACAAGAGCGGCAACATCGGGGTGATGCATCGCCAGTGCGCCCATCGCGGCGCATCGCTGGAATACGCCATCGTCTCCGAGAAGGGCATCCGCTGCTGCTACCACGGCTGGCATTTCGACGTGGACGGCACACTGCTCGATGCACCCTGCGAACACGATGCGACGCGCCTGAAGGCGACGGTCACCCAGGGCGCCTACCCGGCCTTCGAGCGCAATGGTCTGGTGTTCGCCTACATGGGACCCGTGGAAGAGCAGCCGCCCTTCCCCGAGTTCGACAGCTACGGTTTCCCGGAGGACAACAAGCTGGTGCCGTTCTCGAACATCTATCCATGCAACTGGCTGCAGGTCTACGAGAACATCATGGACCACATGCACACGGCCGTGCTGCACAACAAGATGGTGGTCGAGGGAGTGGACGCCGAAACCGCCGCGGGCGTCTCGCTCGAGGGCTTCGGCGACATGCCGGTCATGCACTGGGAGCCCACGCGCAATGGCCACGGCTGCATTTTCAGCGCCAATCGCCGACTGCCGGACAACAAGGTCTGGTCGCGCATCACCGAGATGGTGTTCCCCAACTATCTGCAGATCGGCTCGCTCATGCCCACCGCCGCGCGCGAGCGCCACGGCAACTCGGGCTGCACGCGCTGGAATGTCCCGATCGACGACAACCACATGATGATTCTGGGCTGGCGACATTTCAATGACACGGTCGACCCGGATGGTCTCGGCGACGAGTCGGGCTGTGGCGTGGACAAGATCGACTTTCTGGAAGGACAGGTCGGTGACCGCAGCTACGAAGAAGGCCAGCGCGCGCCCGGCGACTGGGAGGCCATCGTCAGCCAGGGCCGGATCGCCGTGCATGGCGCCGAAAACCCCGGCAGCTCGGACATCGGCGTCTTCATGTGCCGCAAACTGCTACGCGACATGGTGCGCGGCAAGGCTCCGGCCAACGCGCTGTATGACGCGCTGACCGCCGCTGGAAAGACACTTCCGCTCTACTCGCAGGACAGCGTGCTCGACATCCCCGAGCTCTCGCGCGAGGAAGACCGCAAGCTGCTGCTGGACATCGGCAAGAAGGTCATCGCGGTGATGCGCTCCGCCGATGCGTTGCCGAGTGCAGCGGAACGCGATGCGCACATTCGCAGCCAGCTCGATGTGATCGACGCGCGCGAAGAGTCCGCCGCCGAACTGGGCAACGCCTGAGGCACAAGGGGATCATCATGTTGAAACTGCGTGTCCGTTCGGTGACCCACGAGGCCGAGGGAATCTTGTCGTATGAGTTGGTGGATCCTGCGAATCGCGCGCTGCCGCGTTTCGAGGCGGGCGCGCATATTGATGTGAAGATCCCCGGCGGCCTCTCGCGCCGCTATTCACTGTGCAACTCGCCCACGGATGTGGACTGCTACCGCATCGCCGTGCTCAACGCACCGGGCGGTCGCGGAGGATCGAAGGCGATGCACGAGAAGGTGCACGCCGGAGACTGGATCGAGGTCTCCGAGCCGCACAACTTCTTTGCGATACAGTCCGGCGCACGCCATTCGGTGCTGCTTGCCGGTGGCATCGGCATCACTCCGATCCTCGCGATGATGGAGACGCTGGCCGCGCGCGGCGAATCCTTCGAGATGCACTACTGCACGCGTGACGAGGACCGCACGGCGTTTCGCCGGCGCCTTGACGGCGCATCGTCTTCCGAGCGCGTGACGGTCCATCACGACGGCGGCGATCCGGCCAAGGGGCTCGACATCGCATCGCTGCTGGCCCGTCACGAAGACGGCAAGCATGTGTACTTCTGCGGCCCGGGCGGCTTCATGTCCGCGATCCGCGACGCCACGGCCCACTGGCCGAACGATGCCGTGCACTTCGAGTACTTCGGCGCGGAGCCGCCCAAGGCCTCTGCGGCAGCGCTCAGCGCGGGCGCAAGCGAGCTGCATCTGACGCGCTCGAACAAGGTCGTGCCGATCGAGGCCGGCCAGACGATGCTCGATGCGCTGCGCAACGCGGGAATCACCTGCGAATCCTCCTGCGAAGCGGGAGTCTGCGGTGCCTGCAAGACCGCCTACAGCGCGGGCACGCCGGAACACAACGACTACCTGCTGGGCGACGAGGAGCGCGCAAGTCAGGTGCTGCTGTGCTGCGCACGCGTGGCGCAGGGCCCGATGGCGCTTGAAATCTGAACGGGACAATCATGCAAAATTTCGACTACATCGTCGTCGGCGCCGGCTCCGCGGGCTGTGCGGTGGCGGCACGTCTTGCGCAGGACAAGACCACCTCCGTGCTGTTGCTGGAGGCAGGCCCCGCCGACAAGAACATCTGGATCCACATCCCGATCGGCTACGGCAAGACCATGTTCAATCCGGAATTGAACTGGCAGTTCAAGTCCGAGCCCGAGCCGCATCTGAACGACCGCGAGATCTACCAGCCGCGCGGACGCACGCTCGGCGGCTCCAGCTCGATCAATGGCCTGGTCTACATCCGCGGTCAGGCGCAGGATTTCGACAAGTGGGAAGCGCTCGGCAATCCTGGCTGGGGCTGGAAGGACATCCTGCCCTACTTCAAGCGCTCCGAGGGCAACGAGCGTGGCGAATGCTCGCTGCATGGCGGCAGCGGTCCGCTGACGGTCTCCAACATCCGCGACAAGCACGAACTGGTGGAGGCCTTCATCGGCGCCGCCAACGAGATCGGAGTTCCCCGCACCAACGATTTCAACGGCGCAAAGCAGGAAGGCGCGGGCTACTTCCAGCTCACCACGCGCAATGGCCTGCGCTGTTCTTCGGCCAAGGCCTATCTGCGCTCGGGCATCGCGGGGGACAACCTGCAGGTGGCCACCGATGCACAGGCCATGTCCGTCATCTTCGAGAACAAGCGCGCGGTGGGCGTGCGCTACCGTCAGGCAGGGCTGGTGAAGGAAGCACGCTGCAAGCAGGAGGTGATCCTCAGCGCCGGAGCGCTGCAGACTCCGCAGTTGCTGATGCTCTCCGGCGTGGGCGACGCACTGGCGCTGCAGGCCAAGGGAGTCGACGTGGTGCACGATCTCCCGGAAGTCGGCAAGAACCTGCAGGACCATCTGCAGTCGCGCCTGATCTACAAGTGCACCAAGCCGATCACGACCAATGACGACATCCGCACCTGGTTCGGCCAGATGCGCATCGGCATGCGCTGGATGTTCCGCAAGGCCGGTCCCGTGGCTGCGGGGATTCAGCTTGGCGGCATGTTCGCGCGCTCGAAGCAGTCGCTCGGGACGCCGGACATCCAGTTCCACTTCGGCACCATCAGTGCCGACATGACCGCCGGCAAGCCACATGACTTCTCCGGTTTCACGATGTCGGTATGCCAGCTGCAGCCCTCTAGCCGAGGCGAGGTGAAGCTGCGCTCCACCGACCCCTTCGCGTCGCCCTGGGCCAGATTCAACTACCTCTCCACCGAGCACGATGAACAGACCATGATCGCCGGCGTGCGCATGGCGCGGCAGATCGCGCGTTCGCGCGCCATGCAGCCCTACGTGGCCGACGAGTATCGCCCTGGATTTCACATCGATTCCGATGACGAGGTGCTGGGCTTCATCCGCGAATACGCGACGACGATCTTCCATCCCGTGGGCACCTGCCGCATGGGCTCGGACGCCTCCTCCGTCGTCGATCCGCAGCTGCGCGTGCGCGGCGTGCAGGGGCTGCGCGTGGCCGACGCGTCGATCATGCCGCTGCTGCTCTCGGGCAACACGAACGCGGGCTCGATCGTCATCGGCGAGAAAGCCGCCGATCTCATCAAGGCCGAACGCCGGCGCGCCTGACGCCACATCACACCAGCGGACACAACAACACTTTCCCATCGGTGCGCATCGTCGATGCGCCCGCGCCATTCACCTCACGAAAACACTGGAGTCGTCATGAGTCAAAAACCTCAAAACCTGCTTGTCATCATGTCCGATGAGCATTCCATCAAGGCCCTGGGCTGCTATGGAAGCGATATCGTTCAAACCCCCAATCTCGATCGTCTGGCCGCCAACGGCACGCGCTTCTCGTCCGCCTATTGCAGCAGCCCCGTGTGCATTCCCTCACGCGCGTCGTTCGCTGTCGGCAAATACATCCATCAGGTGGGCTACTGGGACAATGCCGACGCCTACGACGGCGAGGTGCCGAGCTGGCACCACCATCTGCGCGAACGCAGCCATGACGTGGTGTCCATCGGAAAGCTGCATTTCCGCAAGACCGGTGAGGACCACGGATTCAGCGAAGAGATCGTGCCCATGCACATTCTCGAGGGCAAGGGCGATCTCATGGGTCTCGTGCGCAGCGAGTTGCCGGTGCGCAAGGGCGCGTACAAGATGGCGCACTACGCAGGGCCGGGCGAAAGCACCTACACCATGTATGACCGCGACATCACCGCGCGCGCCCAAGTCTGGCTGCGCGAACGCGCACTGAAGCAGGCCGAGAGCGACAAGCCCTGGGTGCTCTTCGTCTCGCTGGTCGCGCCACACTTCCCACTGACGGCTCCGCCGGAGCACTACTACCGCTACTACAACCAGAACCTGCCGATGCCCAAGCTCTACGGGCAGGACGAGCGTCCCACCCATCCTTACCTGCAGGACTACCGCAAGAGCTTCAACTACGATGATTACTTCGATCGCGACGCGGTCAAGCGCGCCATCGCCGGCTACTACGGCCTGTGCTCGTTCCTCGACGAGAATGTCGGCAAGATCCTGACGTCGCTCGAAGAGGCGGGCCTTGCCGACAGCACGCGCATCGTCTACACCTCCGACCACGGCGATAACCTCGGAACCCGCGGCATGTGGGGCAAGTCCACCATGTTCGAAGAAGCCGCCGCGGTGCCGATGATCATCGCAGGTGACGGCATCCCGAAGAACAAGGTGATCGACACGTCGGTGAGCCATGTGGACATCTACCCGTTCATTCTGGACGCGATGGGCAATGACGAGCCCCAACTGCGCGAAGGCTATCCCGGCGTGTCGTTGTTCGATGTGGCGCAGGACCAGGTGCCCGATCGCAACGTGCTGGTCGAATACCACGGCATGGGCTCGGCCACCGGCGCCTTCATGATCCGCAACGGCAAGTACAAGTACGTCTACTACGTGGGCTACCCCGCGCAGCTTTTCGATCTGGAATCGGACCCCGAGGAGTTGACCGACCTCGGCACCAATCCCAAGTATGAAGCCGTGCTCGAGGAATGCCGCGAGAAGCTGTGGGCCATCTGCGACCCGAACGCCGTGGATGCGCGCGCGAA
Organism: Diaphorobacter caeni; assembly: GCF_015354245.1. Lineage (GTDB taxonomy): Bacteria > Pseudomonadota > Gammaproteobacteria > Burkholderiales > Burkholderiaceae_C > Diaphorobacter_A > Diaphorobacter_A caeni. The sequence goes on along the minus strand of NZ_JADKYZ010000011.1, from coordinate 133,927 downwards.
ATCGCGCCAGGCCGTGCTGCTGGCCGAGAACGGTGGCCGCGAGGCAGTGATCGCCCGGGGTGACCTTGGCTTCACGCCGGTGCCGGGCGTGGCGTTCACGCTGGATTGACGCGACGGGAGCGCGCCGCCGCGTGTCTGCGGCAGCGCGCTCCACCTGACCGGACTCCTGTTCATGCGGCGACGCGGCGTTCGATTGAGCGCATGATGGAAGCCGCATTGTCACAGCGCACTCGACGAGGTTTGCACAACATGTCGCTCTACATCAGCTCAGCGTTCGTCATTCTGCTGGCTTCGTGCCTGCATTCGGCCACCGGCTTCGGATTCTCGATACTCGCCGTGCCGCTGCTGCTGCTGCTGCACGACCCGATCACGGCAGTGCAGATCAATCTGATCATCGCCGTCATTCTGTCCATCGTGATGATGCCCCAGGTGCGCCGGGACGTGGACTACACGCTGCTCAAGCGGCTGGTGGCGAGCGGCCTTGTGGGAGTGCCGCTCGGCATGGCCCTGATTCTTCTGGTGCGGCCGGTGCAGCTCAAGCTCATGATCGCTGTGCTCACGATGGTGTTTCTGGTTGCCCTGCTGATGCAGGTGCGCTTTGATCGCACCCGCTCACGCGACGCGATGTGCGGAGCACTGGCCGGAGCCTTCACCTCGGCGGTGGGGATGGGCGGTGTTCCTCTGCTCGTGTACTTCGCGGGGGCGCAGCTCCCCAAGGCGGTAGTGCGCGCCACCGTGGTGGCCTTCTTCGTCTTCGCATACGGACTGTCTCTCGCGATGCAGCTGTACAACGCGCAGGACAGCTCGCGCGTGATCTTGTTCTCCTTCAGTCTGGTACCCCTCGCGCTGCTGGGCGTCGCATGCGGAAACTGGCTCTTCACGCGCATCAGCCAACGGGCCTTTCGCGTGTTCATCTATGTGGTGCTCGCATCCAACAGCGCGTTCCTGCTGTGGTCGCTGCGCGATGCGCTGTAGCCACTGAAAAAACATCTCTGACATGAACAACGACCGACCCTCCTGGTATTCGCAGGGAAGCGAGCCCGACTACCGGTTCAGCCTCGCCAACGAGCGCACCTTTCTTGCCTGGATTCGCACCGCCCTCGCCTTTTTGGCCGTATCGCTCGCCACCAGACAGGTCGCCCAGATCTATGGACTCGATCCGCACTGGGCCATCTACTCGGCCATGAGCGCCTTCGTCTCCATCCTGCTGTCCTCGCTGGCCTACCGCAAATGGAAACAGTGCGAGATCGCGATGCGACTGGGACGGCCACTGCCGCACAACCAGGCCCTCGCCATGCTCACGCTGTGCATGTTGCTGCTCGGCGCGGCCCTGGTGATCATCCTGTTTCAATGACTTCTCAGCCGCCTCTGCGCATCGAGTGACGCCCATGACACAGCCGGACAAGGGATTGCAGTTCGAGCGCACGGACCTCGCGCAGCGTCGCACGGCGCTGGTGACGCTCGTGCTGATGACGGCCAGTCTGCGGTTCGTCGCAACGCACGGCGGAGTTCTGCAACTCCCGCTGCTCGTCAGCACCATCGCGCTGGGTGCGGCCAGTCTGTTCACCCTGCGCCCGGGATTGCTGGCCCAGCACCGGGTGGTGAACTTCGGCCGCCATTTCCAGTGGAAAAACCTGATCCTCTGTGCCAGCACGGCGCAGATTGCAGTCAACGTGCTGCTGTGACGTCGGAATCGCCCCCAATCAATTGATTCGAATCAAGGGTATTCCATGAGCACGCGAAACACTCTAGTCCTATATAGTTTTAAAGGATAGATAAACCCACTTCCATTGATTCATAGATTCATAGATTCACGCTGCCGATATTCCCTGCGCCCATGGACTCGTTCAGCTTGCCTTGCAGTACAGGCATGGATTCGGCGCCGATACGCATACCCCATTCAAATTCTTAAATCCCCACTTTAAAAAATCAGGAGACTTCAATGGCAATGAGTGAAAGGTCGTTGGTGACACGCGGGTGGATAGTCACCCTGTTGTTGGCCTTGTTCATGGTGATCAATTTCATGGACAAGGCCATTCTGGGAATCGTCGCGGTTCCGTTGATGCAGGAGCTGAACATACATCCGTCGGAGTTCGGGATGATCGCCTCGAGCTTCTTTCTGTTCTTCTCGATCTCCGCGATCATCTTCGGCTTCATCGCCAACAAGACATCGACCAAGTGGGTGCTCATCGTTCTGGCGATGATCTGGGGCATATCCCAGATTCCGCTGGCCTTCGTGGCGACGGTGCCGCTGCTGTATTTCTCGCGGATCCTGCTGGGAATCGGCGAGGGCCCCGCCTATCCGCTGGCGCTGCATGCCTGCTATTCCTGGTTCAAGGACGAGAAGCGCAATTTGCCCTCCTCGATCATCTTTCAGGGCGTGACGGTGGGTCTGTTGATTTCCGGACCGATCCTCACCTACATCATGCTCAACCACAGCTGGCATGCGGCATTCGCCACTCTGGGCATCGCAAGCGTCGTATGGATGATCCTGTGGTTCGTGTTTGGCGGCGAAGGACCTTACGTCGCCAAGAACGCTGTCCAGTCCACGAGCCAATCGCTCGCAAAGATCGCCTACCGGAAGATCATCTTCGACAAGACCTACCTGTCCAACATGATGCTGTACTGGGTGAGCTACTGGATCTTCGCGATCATGTTCACATGGATTCCATCCTATCTCTCCAAGGTGATGGGCTACGGCAGCAAGGAAGCGGGCTGGATGTTCATGCTGTTCACCGGAATCAACATACCGCTGGTGTTCATCGGTTCGTGGCTCTCGCAGAAGCTGCTGCAGCGCAAGGTGTCATCGCTGATCGCTCGCGGCTGGGTCAGCTGCACCTTCGTGCTGGCCGGAGGCCTGAGCATTCTCGCCGCCATCTTTCTGGTGAACGATCCCATGACCAAGGTGATTCTGCTCGCGCTGGGATTCAATCTGCCCCAGCTCACTTTCGTGCTGAGCTCCACCATCGTGGCCGAGATCGTTCCCGTGACGCAGCGCTCGTCCGCCATGTCGATCAACAGCGCGCTCGCCACCACTGGCGGGCTGCTGGCACCCGCACTCACGGGGCGCCTGATCCAGAACGCTCTGAGCCCATCGCAGGGTTATGATCATGCGTTCATCGTTTCGGCGATTCTGGCGATCGTGGTGGGCGGCATCGGCTATTTCGCCATCCGGCCGGACAGCAGCAAGAAGCGATTCGAACAGCTTTCCTCACAGGGCACATTGGCCGTGGCGCACTGACGGCCCAATCCATTGACAGGCACTGCAAGGGCGACGTGAATCAAACGCTTCACGCCCGTCCTTGCCGAACGGGTGTCCCTTGTGTCTATTCAATCCAGACGGGAGTGCTGCGAGCGATGAATGGTGATGTCTTCAACAGTACGTGATTCAAGGGGGTGAATGTGGTTGAAAATAACAAGCTGACCGAGTTGTTTGCAGCGCTTGGCCAAAAAGACCCCAACAAGCGGCCCAAATACCAGCGGCTCGTTGAAGCGTTGACCGACGGCATCCGCTCCGGCATCTGGCAAGCGGGCGACAAGCTCCCGGCGGAAGAGGAATTCACCGAACTCACGCCCTACAGCCTCGGTACCGTGCAACGCGCCATGCGCGAACTGGCGGAACAGGGCTTGGTGTCGAGACAGCATGGGCTGGGCAGTTTCGTGACCGATGCGCCGCGCGAAATCCACAACCCATGGCACTGCCGCTTCATGGAAGATGACGGCGAGACCGTGCTGCCCATCTTCTCCCAGGCGATCAGCCGGGTGACGGCCAAGGGCCGCGGCCCCTGGACACGCCATCTCGGTGCCGACGCCGATGTGATGCGGCTCGACCGGATCATCCTCGTCAATGGCAACGAACTCAAGGTGTTCAGCCGCTTCTATGCCGACAAGGCGACTCTTCGGCCATTGTGGGAACTGGAGATCGACAAGCTCAACGGTCTGAATTTCAAACAGGTCATCGTTGAGCAGTTCAAGCTGCCCATCACCGACATCACACACACCGTGGAGATCCGCGATTTCGACGAGGAAGCCTGCGAACGTACCGGAATGAGCTTTCCTTATTCAGGCATGTATCTGCAGGCGGTCGCCAAGGCCGGACGCGATCGCTGCGCCTACTTCCAGGAATTCTTTGTCGGAGCGACGCACCGGCCCCTTCAGTTTCTCGAGATGAGCGGGGCGTTCTGAGAACCGCACGCTCAGAAGAACTATTCATCAGGAGACGACAGACCACATGAACACCCTGCATTGGAACGACGATCTGCTGCTGGGCCATCCCTCAGTGGACGCGATGCACAACGAGTTCGTCGAAGTGACGAGCGAAGCCCAGTCGGCGGACGATTCGGAGCTCGCGCAGAAGTACGCGCGCTTGCTCGATCACCTGACTCGTCATTTCGCATCGGAGGACCGCATGATGGAAGAAAGCGGCTTTCCGCCGCGCCAGTGCCACATGGACGAGCACGCAGCGGTCCTGAAGTCCGCCCACGAAGTCGCCGCAAAACTCGCGACGGGCGATGTGGCCCTGTGCCGCAGACTCATTGACGAACTGGTGAAGTGGTTTCCCAAGCACTCCCAGCATCTCGATTCCGCGTTGGTGCACTGGGTCAACAAGCAGCGGCTGGGAGGCAAGCCCGTCGTCATCAAGCGCTCCATCCTTGGTCGTGCGCACACGGACATGACGTTGCCCGCATGATCTCGTCGTATCCCTACGCCGCATGCGCGGCGTGGTGGAGGGACGATCTATGACGGAGTTCTGGAACACCCAAGCAGAGCCGATTGGAATGGAGTCCTGCACTGGAGGACGGCGGGCATGGCCGGGCTTCCACGTGCAACGGGTACGGCGACCATCCATGGCTGCTTGGCCACGGCCACCTGTTCGTTCAGTCGTGCTTCCCCAGCCCCTCTTCCCATTGCTCCACACTCATCTGCGGCATCACGAATCGATCCGTCGTGCGCGTGTACCAGCCCGGGCTTTCCATGCGCCCTATGGTGGAAAAGCGTGAGCTGTCGATATGACAGCGCGCCGCGTCTTTGACGCATTCATCATCGATATGCACGGCGTGGACTGCGGCGACCACGATCACCGATGACGGCTGCACGTCGATGATCTGTTGAAGCCTGCACTCCAAAGCGAGCGGGCTGTTCGCGATTCTGCGGCCGTTGATCCTGGCGCATGGAAGTGTCTCGAGGCCCGCTTTTTCCAGCTCGTTCACGCCTGCGGGAAAAGGGACGGCCGTCGTGTTCATGGCATGCGCGAGCGAGTCCGTCACCATGTTGATCGCGAACTCTCCCGTGGCGCGGATGTTGGCGAGGCTGTCCTTGTCCCGGCCCTTGGGTTGCCCCATGCCGATGCAGATGATCGGTGGATGGCCTCCGAAGAAATTGAACAGCGAATACGGCGCGGCGTTCACGATGCCGCCTGCATCCTGACTCACCACCCAGGCGATGGGCCTCGGCACGATGGTGGAAGAAAGCAGCTTGTAGCTGCGTGCCAGGTCCAGTGTCTCCATGTCGAACAGCATGATGCCTTGATGCCCTTTCTGCCTGTGGCCGGTTGCGCCGCGGCGGGCAGGGTCTGGCTTGGCATGGCCTCAGGACCCCATCCGCCTGATCACGTCAATTTGAGTTTATCGTGACGCGCTTGAGCACTTCCGACCAACGACGCTGGTCATCGTCGATCATCTTGTCCAGCCCCTTGCTGTCGGCCTGAAGCGGGATGGCACCCATGTCGGAGATCTTTTGCTGGATCTCCGGGTCCTGCATGACCACGCCCATCTCCTTGCTGAGACGTTCAATGATCGGCTTCGGCGTCTTGAGCGGCGCAAAGAAACCCATCCAGCTTGAGGATTCCGCGCCCTTCACGCCCGCCTCCGCCGTTGTCGGCACGTCGGGCAGCGACTTGATGCGCTCGCCGTAGACCACGGCCAGCGCCTTGAGCCTGCCCGACTTGATGAAACTTGCGGTCGTCGCGGGATAGTCGAATGCCACGGGCACGGCTCCGCCCAGCAGGTCCTGCACGGCCGGAGCGCTGCCGCGATAGGGGATGTGGGTCATCTGGATTCCGGCCACGTCCTGAAAGAGTTCACCCGTGAGGTTGGCCGCCGATCCGTTGCCCGCCGTGGCGTAGCTCAGCTTGCCGGGATGGGCTTTGGCGTACGCGACGAGCTCGGGCAGCGTCTTGTAGGGCGCATCCGCCCTCACCACGATGACGGTTGCGGCGTCGATGAAACCGTAGATCGACGCGAAATCGCTGGCCGGTGGAATCTTCACGTCCTTCTGCGTCATCGCATTGGTCACCTGGGTACCGCGCGTGCCCATGAACAGGGTATAGCCGTCCGGCTTGGCGCGCGCCGCGTACTCGGCACCGACCGCACCGCCCGCGCCGGGCCGGTTGTCGATGACGATGGGCTGACCCAGCCGCTCCGACAGCTTCTTGGCCACCAGTCGCCCTGACGCGTCCGTGATGCCCGCAGCCGTGTACGGGATGACGAGCGTGATGGGTCGATCGGGGTAGCTCTGGGCCCCGGCGGCCTGACTCAGACCGCAGCCCACCATCCACATCACCGAGTAAACAAGCTTCTTCATTTCAACGTCTCCTTTTAGTGAATTCAACCTTGTGACCAACAACTTCTTTGCGATGACCTTTGAACCACGCTACCAAGCCATCTCCAGGATCTCCAACGCATCGGCGGCGCTGCGGACCGGACGGGGGTTGTGCCGCATGCCGGGGTCGTGCAGGCTTTTTTCGGCGATCTCTGCCAGCTGGCCGTCCGATACGCCGATGTCGCGCAGCCGCGTCGGCAATCCGAGCCGCGAGATGCACTCGCTGATGAGCGGTGCGAGCTCGTCACCCACCATTCCCAATTGGGACAGCACGCGTGCCTGCTGAGGCCGGTTGTGCGCCAGATTCCAATGCAGCACCGACGGCAGCAGTGCGCATGACGTCAGCCCGTGATCCACACCCGCATGTGCGCCAAGCACATGTCCGAGCGCATGGCTTGCGCCGGTGCGCACGCCTGCCGAGCCCCCGGCGATCGACAGCCATGACGCCAATTGGCATTGCAGCCTCGCCGCCAGATCATCGGGCGCGAAATGCACGGCGGGCAATGCCGCGAGCAGCATCCCGAGGGCATGAATGCTCAGCGCGTCCGACATGGGATGGCTGTGCAGCGCGGTCAATCTCTCGACGGCGTGGTCCACCGCCTTGATGCCGCTTGCAAGAAACGTGGGCACAGCGAACTCGAGCGTCAGCTTCGGATCGAGAATCACCGTACGCGGCGCCATGGCGGGGTGCGCGACGATCTTCTTGATCTTGCGATCCGTGTCAGAGACTCCCGCAAACCATGTGTATTCGGCAGCAGAAAGCGTCTGCGGAATCGCCGTGACCCCCAGCCATGCGCTCGCATTCCAATCGCGTGATGCGGGGTCCGCGCTGCCCGTATCAGGGGCATCGAACAGCACCGTGGGATCGTTCGCGTCGCTCGCGCTCAGTGCGTACGCCGCGGCCTTGGCGGTATCGATGACCGATCCACCGCCTACGGCGATCAGATGGTCCGCCTGCAGATGGCGCGCCAACGCAGCGACCTCTATCACGCACGGAGCCGGCGCATGCGGCAAGGCTCCGCAGAAGGTGCCTGCGTGGCGCTCACCCAGCGCAGCTTTCAGACTGGCCAGCGTGCTTGAGTCCTTCGCACGCGGCGAAGCGATCACGAGGATGCGCTTCACGCCACGTGCGACCGCGTCCGCCACCGCCGCCTGCTCGAACGGCTGACCGTGCACCACCCGTTCCAGCATGGTGTTGCGATACAGGCCGCCGGCACTGGCGGTCATTGCGGAGTGCGTCATGCTCATGCCCCCTCAGTCCCGCTGGCAGCCCTGTCCGCGCCCATGCCCTCGAGCTGAACCGGAAAGCGCACAAAGTCACTGCCGTCGTGCGCCTGCAGAGAACGTCCGGCCATCGCACTGGCGCGCAGTAGATCCGAAGGCATCACCAGCCGCATCACCGGGACGTCCGCCGCGACGAGTGCGTCGTGCAGTTCGGCGCTGTCGCGCTGCAGTACCCGCTCGGCGATCAGCCCGCGGATGCTTGCCGCCTTCGCTGCGCGATGCTCGTAGTCCATCCATTCAATGCCGGCGACGGCATCAAGCGACAGCACCTCGACCAGCCGCTGCCAGAAGTGGTTTTCCAGCGCGCAGATGGTGATGTCCTGCCCGTCCCTGCATCGGAAGACGCCGTAGGCGGGCTTGTCGAGCACATCGCTGCGCTGTTCGGCCAGCGCGTCCAGCCCCTGCGCCTCGAAGCTGCCAAGCCTCGGGTTCATCCAGTGCGCCAGACAATCCGCGAGCGCAATGTCGAGATGCTGACCGCGCCCGGTCTGCCCACGCTGGACGAGCGCCGCCAGCACCGCGCTCAGGCCGTACATCGAGCCGCAGAGATCCGCCACCGGCAGACCGAACACATGCTCCGGTCTGCCTTCGGGAAGGCCGGAGAGCGCCAGAGCACCGCTCGTGGCCTGGTAGTTGAGATCGTGCCCGGGCCACAACGCCCGCACGCCCTCTTGCCCGTAGCCGCTGAGCGAGGCGTAGATCAAGCGCGGGAAACGCGCGCTCAACGTCCCGTAATCAAGGCCCAGCCGCTTCATGACACCGGGACGATAAGCCTCCAGCAGCACGTCCGCATCGCCAAGCATCCGCTCGACCTGCTCACGTCCCTCGGCGGACTTCAGATCGATCCGGACGCAATCCTTGCCGCGATTGACGGCCTTGAACACGCCCGGTGCCATCAGACGCGCGTTGTCGCCGTGCGGCGGTCGTTCGACCTTGGTCACGATCGCGCCGAGTTCCACCAGGTTCTGAGACAGGAAGGGCCCTGGAAGCAGTTCGGTGAAGTCCAGAATGCGGATGCCATTCAAGGGTGCCATGGTCTTCACTTCGTCCGGTTGGCTTTGACGTTGCGCGGATCCTGATCGAGCACCAGATCCCACAGATCCTGCCCGGTCGGGTGCTCCGCCTCTTCGCGCACATGCGCCACCAGACCCGCCGCGCGCCCCACCAGCATCAGGCCGCGCCCGAAGATTCCGTCGAGACCCATGTCGGCGATGATCGCGCCGAGCGCCCCCGCGCCATTGAGGGGAAGGCGTTTGCCGATTTCCTGCTCCAGAGCGGCCGGGATCGCCAGCGCGAGACGCCAGTGCTTGCCGTAGAAGCCATGCTGCTCGGAGAGATCGCGCAGCACGGGGACGCGGGGATCGCCATGCACATGGATGTTGTGACCAAGGCCGAAAATCGGCGTCCGGGCTTCGCGATGCGCGCGCACCAGCTTGAGTGCGCAGGCCGCGACCGCCGCGTCATCCGCGGCCGGATCGAGTTCCTTCGCTCCCTTCTGGAGCATCTCGGCCACGTTCTGCACGGTTCCAAGGAACCGGCTTCCCGCGCCCAGCAGGCCCGAAGCGATGGCGCCCTGCACCGACTCTGGCGCACCCAAAAAGGTCAGCCGCGCCGACAGTGCGCTGGGAGTGAGACCATGGTCCGCCGCAGCGACCAGGATCAGGTTGGCCATGGCCTTCTCGCGCGGCTCGGGCATGCGCGAGAAGTTCAGCCAATAGATCATGTCGACAAAGTCGAACTTCCCGAAGATTTCGGTGGAAAGATTCTTGCCGCGCACCGTGATGACGTCGGGCGTCGTGTATCCGATTTCTGTTTTGACTGCCATGCTTATTGCTCCGATGGATTCTTGAGAGATGCGTCCACGATCACCACCGCATCAAGCGGAATGGCGCCGCTGCCCTGTGGTCCCACCCAGACGGGATTCAGGTCGATTTCCTGCACGTGCGGATGCTTCACCACGAAGTCCGATACCTTCAGGAGCAACGCTTGCAATGCGGCAAGATCGCTCTTGGGCTTGCCGCGCGCTCCATCGAACAGCGGGAAGCACTGCACCTCGCGCACCATGTCCGCACAGCTGGCGGGAGTGAGCGGGAGCATGCGGCGGCTGATGTCCTTGAACACTTCCACATAGATGCCGCCGAGGCCGAAGCTCATGATGGGACCGAACACCGCGTCGCGCTGCACGCCGATGAAGACCTCCATGCCACCACCGGGTGCCATGCGCTCGATCAGCAGGCCGTCGATGGTCGCGTGCGGTGCCTTGGCCTTCACGGACGACAGGATGGCTTCGCAGGCCGCGCGCACCGCCTTCGCGTCCCCCAGACCGATGGCGACACCGCCCACCTCGGACTTGTGCGCGATCTGCGGACTCACGATCTTGGCGACCACGGGATAGCCCATGCCGTCGGCCAGCCGCACGGCCGCTTCGACATCTGTGGCGACCCCACGCTGCAGGAAGTTGATGCCCGCATCGGCCAGCAACTGCTTTCCCTCTGCCTCGGTCAACGTTGTTGTGGAAGCCGCCTGCGACCGCGCCGATGGCTCACCGACCGGCATGGGAGTGAATCCCGGATCGCGATTCCTGATCCAGCGGCCCCACTCGATCCAGTGTCCGATGGCGCGCACCGCGTTGTTCAACGAACGCGACGGAACCAGCCCCGCCTTCACCAGCGCGTGGTAGCCGTCGCCGAGACGGTCGCTCATCCACGCGGGAAGAATCGGCACGTTCGTGTTGGCCTGAACGCGTATCGCGCTCTCCGCGTTCTCGCGCATGACCTTTCCGTAGTCGAGCGGGAAGGTGTAGAGCACGAGCGCCACTTCGGGGTCTTCGACGATGGCCTGGAGCGTATCGTCCACAAGCCGCGAGTTGGTGAAGATTTCCGTTCCCACGTCCACTGGATTGCCGATGGCGGCGTAGTCCGGCAGGACCGCCTTCAATTTCTCGGTCGTGGCTTGCTCGAACTCGGCCAGCGTCAGCCCCGCGCTGCCGACCTTGTCCGCAGCCAGCGTGACGGCGCCACCCGATGGACCGTAGATGACCAGCTTTTCCTTTCCCGTGGGCAGTTGCCGCGCGAGCAGCCAGGCCGTATCGACCAGCTCGTCCATGTCGTCGACCTCGATCACGCCGAGCTGCTTGAGCACCACGCTGTTGATCTGCGCCGATCCCGTGATGGACGCCGTGTGCGACTGTGCGGCGCGAATGCCGTACTCCGACTTTCCGACCTTGAGCGCCACCACGGGCTTGCCCTTGGCCGCCGCATGCTGGACTGCGGCCACGAATTTCTCGCCGCTCTTGAAACCCTCGATGACGGTGACGATCACTTTCACATCCGGCGCGTCGGCCATGTAGTGAATGAAATCGCTGACTTCCAGATCGGCCTGATTTCCCGAGGATGCCCATGCGGCCACGCCGATGCCGCGCTCCATGGACTGCATCACGGTGCGGCCCAGCCCGCCGCCCTGCGTGGCAAGACCGATGGGGCCCGGCGTCAGGTCGAGTCGAAACGCCGGAGAAAACGACATGCCCAGCTTGGCGTTGATGTTGTTGAGGCCCGGGCAGTTCGGACCGTAGATGCGCATGCCGCTGCGCTCGGCGATGCCGCGCATGAGTTGCTCGACACGCTTTCCCTCTTCGCCGGTCTCACCGAACCCGGAGGTCAGCACGATGGCGAAGCGGGCACCCCTCTCGGCGCATTCCTCCAGCGACTGAATGACGGACTTGGCCGGCACGGTGATGATGGCGACGTCCGGCGCTTCGGGGAGATCCTTGACCGTCGCGTAGCAGGGAACGCCACGGATTTCGGACTTCGTCGGATTGATCAGATAGAGCGGTCCCTTCAGCTCGGACACCTCGAGCAGGTTGTCGAGCGTGCGGCCGCCCACGCTGTCGCTGCGGCTGGAGGCACCCACCAGAGCAATGGAGCGCGGATTGAACAGCAGATGCAGGTCCGAGAACAGACCCGGTTGATCGGACAGATTCATTTCATCTCCTTGCGCTTGAACATCATGCTCACCATGCATTCGACGAGCACCTCGCCACGTTGCGACACCGCATTGCGCCGAAACTTCACGATTCCGCGGTCAGGCTTGGACGAGGGGCGCGCCTCGACGACCTCGATGTCCACCGTGATCGTGTCGCCGATGAAAGTCGGCTTGAGAAAACGGCACTCCGTGCCGAGCAGCGCGAGCATGGAAGGCTCGAGCAGCTGATTGACGACGGTGCGCGTGTTCAGTCCCGACATGTACGACACCACCAGTTGCCCGTGTGCGATGCGCCGCCCGAAGGGCCCTTTGCGCGCGGTCTCCTCATCCACATGGGCGCGATTCAGATCGCCGGTCAACGTGGCGAAGGCGACCACGTCGGCCTCGGTGATGGTCCGCGACGCGGTCTGATACTTGAAGCCGACGGGAAGGTCTTCCCAGAAGTAGCCGCCCGGTGTCAACGTGCTCAGCGCCGCGACCTGCTTTTCGATCGAATTCGATTGAGTCATGGCATTCCTCACGCGATGGCGGACATGCCGAGCAGGCTGCGTCCGATGATCAGCGTCTGGATTTCCGTCGTGCCTTCGGGGATCGTGCCGCCACGGGTGTCGCGGAAAATGCGCTCGATGGGATAGCCCACGGCGTAGCCCTGGCCTCCATGCACCTGCAGCGCCATGTCGGCCACTTCGTGCGCGGCCTCGGTCGCGTAGAGCTTGGCGATGGCGCACTCCATCGTCGCTCTGCCCTGCTGCATGGCGCACGAGGCCTGATAGGACAGCGCCCGTGCCGCGTTCACTCGCATCGTCATGTCGACGATGTGTTTTTGCACCAGTTGGAAGCTGCCGATGGGCTTGCCGAACTGGACCCGGTTCTTGGCATAGTCGGTGGCCAGATCGAGCGCCGCCTGCGCCGCGCCCACCGCGCCATGTGCGATGTGCAGACGGCCAGCATCCAGTCCCGCGAGCGTGACCCGCATGGCCTCGCCCTCTTCGCCCAGCAGGTTCTCGCGCGGCACCTTCACGTCGTAGAAACCCAGCTCCGCCGTGCCCGTGCAGCGCAGCACCATGGTTTCGACGGCGCGACGCTCGAACGGAGACTCCTTGGCGTCGACGATGAAAAGCGAGAGCTTGCCATCGCTGTCCGGGCTGTAGGTGCGGGCGACCACGATGCCGATGTCGCCCCACAGGCCGTTGCTGATCCACAGCTTGCGTCCGCTGATGACGTAGTGATCGCCCTTGAGGTCCGCGCGCGTCTGCACGGCGGCCGGATTGGAGCCGACGTTCGGCTCGGTGATCGCGGTGAAGATCGAGCGCTTGCCTTCCATGAGCGGTTTGAGATATTTCTCTTTCTGCTCGGGTGTTCCACGGCTTGCCAGCATCAGCAGCGGCACGTTGGTGCAGTTCATCATGGTGCGCAGCGACAGCCAGTGGTAGCCCAGCTGCTCGAACATCATCGACCAGGTCACGTAGTCGATGCCAAGGCCGCCCTCGGACTCCGGCAGCACGCCGCCGATGTAGCCGAACTCCGCGAGTTTGGGGAACAGCTCGAACGGGAACTTGCGTTCGGCTTCGGACTTGTCGATGAGCGGCGTGACTTCGCGCTGCATGAAACGGCGTATCTGGTCGCGCAGTTCGACCTGCTCGGAGGTGAGATCAAAGTTCATGGTGATTCGGTTCGCTTGAAAACAGGGAATGAAAATGCCGCTCAGCCGGAATAGCGGCCACCGGTGACGAACAGCGTGGTGCCGCTGATGTAGCGGGCCACGTCCGAGGCGAGAAAAGCGACCGCGTTGGAGATGTCGCGCGGCTCGCCCAGAAAGCCCACCGGAACCTTGGCGGTGGCCGCCTCCTGGAGCTTGGGAAAATGCGGCAGATTGCGCATGCCGGGAGTCATGATGAAACCCGGCGCAACCGCATTCACGGTCACGCCGAAACGCCCTTGCTCCTGCGCCAGAGCGCGGGTGAATCCCACCAGCCCCGCCTTGCCGGCGGAGTAGTTGGTCTGTCCGGGGTTGCCAAAGAGCGAGCGCGAAGAGATGTTGATCACCCGACCCCACTTCTTTTCCATCATCTCCGGCAGCACGGCGCGCGAGCACAGAAAGGCGCCTTTGAGGATGATGTCCACCACGCTGTCCCAGGCCTGCTCGGTCATCTTCGTGAGGTAGCCGTCCTTCACGATGCCCGCGTTGTTCACGAGGATGTCCACGCCTCCCAAGGAACGGGCCTGCGCCACGAGATGCTCGACCTCGTCCTCTCGCGTCACATCGCAGGCCACGGCAATCGCTTCATGCCCCGCCTTGCGCAGTGCTTCGGCCGTTTCCTCGGCGCTGCCGGCGTTGATGTCCGAGACGACGATCCTGCACCCTTCTTCCGCCAGCTTGAACACCGTATCCCGACCGATGCCGCTGCCGGATCCGGTCACCAGCGCCACGCGCCCCTTGAGATTGAGTTCCATGTTGCTCCTTTATATTCAACGATATTTCGTTTTATCTAACGATTGGTCGTAATGTATGTTTTGCATTTTTCGTTGTCAATCGAGATTCGTCGAATACCGTCATGGTTCATGGAAATCCCTTAGAACACATAAATTCCTCGCCTTCAGCGGCACCGACGCGCTTGCGTTGTGAACACACGCAAGGCATACAAGACACCATTTCGAAATACAATACGACCTGTCGTTATCAAATTCATGAAGGAATCGGTGTGCCCGCAGACGTACCCGCATGTGCCCGGACCCTGGCCGTTCTCGAGGTCTTCGCGCGTGAAAAGCGCGAGTTGTCCGTGTCCGACGTGGCCCGATTTCTGGATCTGGCGGACAGCAGCTGCTCGGACCTGCTGCACACCATGCTGAAGGCCGGCTACGTGATGCGAACCGCCAAGACGCGGCGCTTTTATCCGACCAGCAAGCTCTACTCGATCGCGCTGGACATCTCACGCAATGACCCGCTGTACATGGCCAGTCTCGAGATGGTCGAGCTGCTCAGCGACAAGACCGGCGAGTCGGCGTTCTGCGCCATGCTGGACGACGGCGCCGCCAAGGTGCTGGCGACCGCCGAAGGACGGCACCATCTGCGCTACGTGCTGCGCCCCGGTGAACGTATCGCCTTGCATGCCTCGGCGTTGGGCAAGGCCGTGCTCGGCAGTCTCGACGACGAGGAAATGCGCCGGCAGCTGCGCCTCAAGCCCATGCGCAAGGTGACCAGCGAGACCATCGTCGACCCCGTGGAACTGGAAGACAACGTCAAGGGCCAGCGTGAGCGCGGCTGGTACAGCGTGCAGGAGGAAGGCAACGAGGGCGTGCTGGCCTTCGGCATTCCACTTCAGATCGGCAATGCCAAAGTCGCGCTGTCGATCGCCGGACCGCTGGAGCGCATGCGCAAGAATCAGGACGCGTATCTGGCGGAGATGCGGCTGGTGGCCGGCGTGTCGCTGGCCGACAAGCCGACTTGAAGACTCGCATCACCCGCAGTGCGACGACGGTGAAAACATGGCGTCCGCTTCCTCGCTGCAGGCGTGGAATCGAGGCGCCTTGCGCCATGGAACTTCAACGCCCTCCGCTATAATTTTGACTGCACCATCCCACTTCGCAGAACCCTTCTGCACCCACTTATAGTTCTTGGAAATGGCAGCTCAAGTACCGGCCGCAGCGCGAACGATGGCGTTGTTTGAGGTTTTCGCGAAGCAGCAAAGAGAGTTGAGCAACAACGAGCTGGCCAAGCAATTGAATCTGGCGGACAGCAGTTGCTCCGAGCTGGTGAGCACGCTCGTCGATGCCGGTTATCTCACGCGATCCAACCGCACGCGGCGCATCTATCCGACCACCAAACTGCGCCTCGTCGCGCAGGAGATACTGCAGGACTTCATGATCGGCGCACGGCTGGACGAGGCCTGCGAAACGCTGCGTGAGAAGACCGGCGAGAGCGCCATGTGCGGTCGCATCGAAGGCAACATGATGGTAATCCAGGCCTTCGCTCCCGGCAAGGACCGGCTTCGCTACACCTCGTCCAAGGGCGACCAGATCCAGATCTACGTCTCGGCCATCGGCAAGGCGATCGCGAGCACCTACTCCGACGACAAGGTACGGGAGATGTTCGCGCACGAACCGTGGCCGCGACTGGCCTCGGGAACGCTCACCAGCACGGATGAACTGGTGGCGCAGGTCGCGGGCTTTCGCGAACTCGGCTGGGTGTATCTTGAAAACGAAGGCAGCGAAGGTCTCGCGAACATGGCGATCGCGGGCCACGTGAACGGCGAACTGATGGGCCTCTCCATCGCCGGAGCCAGCCCGCGCCTGCACTCGTCGCGCGATGTCTATCTGCAGTCATTGCGCGAGGTGGCGAACACGCTGTTCGACGGGACCCTCTGAAGCGCGCCCGCTAAACGCGCAAAAGCCACGGCATGCCGTGGCTTTTTCATTTCCGTGACGAGCGGGCCATCGCGGTCCCGCTGGTCACTGCAATCATGCCGATGTCTGCAGATAGACGACGTGCGTGGTGGTGTACTCCAGCAAGCCGTGCTTTCCATCGGCACCGCCGATGCCCGACTTCTTGCGCCCCGCGTGAAAGCCCTGCATGGCTTCGAAGTTCTCGCGGTTGATGTAAGTTTCGCCGAACTGCAGCTCACGCGCGGCACGCATGGCCGCGTTGATGTCGCGGGTGTAGATGGATGACGTCAGGCCGTAGTCGCTGTCGTTGGCGAGCCCGAGCGCCTGATCCAGGCTGTCGATCTCCATGATCGGCAGCACCGGGCCGAAGGTCTCTTCACGCATGATGTCCATGCTGTGATCGCATTGCGTCAGCACGGTGGGCTCGAAATGGTTGCCGCTTGCGCCGGCCACCGTCTTGCCGCCGGTCACCAGCTTCGCACCTTGCGACTGCGCCAGCTCCACGGCCCTTGCGACCTTGGCGAGCTGCGCCTTGTTGATCAACGGCCCCATGGTCACATGCGGCTCGGTCACCGGATTGCCGGACACGGTGGATTGCATCAACGCCACCATCTTGGCGGTGAACTGCGCCGCCACGTCCTTGTGCACGTAGACACGCTCCGCGCAGTTGCAGACCTGGCCCGTGTTGATGATGCGCGACTGGTAGATGGCATTCGCCGCCAGATCGAGATCGGCATCCGCGAGCACGATGGCGGGCGCCTTGCCTCCGAGCTCCAGATTCACCTTGGTAAGGTTGGCGGCCGCTGCCGTCATGATCTGCACGCCCGCGGCAACGCTGCCGGTGAACGACACCATGTCGATGTCCTTGTGGCCCACCAGCAGAGCACCCGTCTCGCGCGCACCGCCGATGAGGTTGAACACGCCGGGCGGCAGGTCCGTCTCCGCCACAAGCTGCGCGAACGCGAACGCGTTGAGCGGCGTTTCTTCGCTGGGCTTGATGACGATGGTGTTGCCGGTCAGCAGTGCCGGGGCCATCTTGCGCGCGATGAGGAAGAACGGAAAGTTCCACGGCAGCACGCCCGCCACCACGCCCAGGGGCTTGCGCATCATGAAGATGGTTTCGCCTGCGCGATCGCTGTTGAGCACTTCGCCTTCGATGCGGCGTGCCCACTCGGCCATGTAGTCGATGTAGTCGGCCGTGAAGTTCACCTCCACGCGCGCGAGGTCCATGAGCTTACCCTGCTCCGTGGCGATCAGCGTGGCCAGACGCTCAGTGTGCTCGCGCAGCTTGGCGGAGATCTGACGCAGGTAGCCGGCTCGTTCGATGGCCGGACGCTTCTCCCATGCCGGCTGCGCACGACGCGCGGCGGCCACGGCGGCGTTCACGTCCTCCGCGTTGGAATCGGGAACCGTGTCGATGAACTGCTGCGTCGACGGGTTGATCACTTCGATGCGTGCGCCGCCCGCATTCGGCTGGAACTGGCCATCGATGAAGTTGAGATGCTGTTGTGTCATGAGAATGTGCAATGAATGATTCGATATGCGGGCTCAGTTCGGTGTGAGGCCGAGGTTCTCGATCACCGGTTTCCAGCGCTTGTGTTCGGCGTCGACGAAGTTCTTGAGCTCCGTTCCGTTGAGGTCGAAAGCCTCACCGCCCTGCTTCTTCACCACATCCTGAACGGCCGGGTTGCGCGCTGCTTCCTTGATGGCGGCGTCCAGCTTGCTGACGATATCCACGGGTGTGCCCGCCGGAACGAAGACGCCGATCCACGACGTGACGGAGGCCTGCGGGTAGCCCAGTTCGGACAATGTCGGAACCTGCGGCAGGATGGCTAGACGCTTGGTCGACGTCACCGCCAAAGGAATCAGCTTGCCCGTCTCGAAATAGGGCGCGGTCGTGGCCGCGTAGTCGAAGGCCAGATCGATGTTGCCCGCCAGCAGGTCGGTGATGGCCGGTGCGCTGCCCTTGTAGGGAACATGCTCGAACTTCGCATGCGTCTGCGTTTTCATCTGCTCCGCCGTCAGATGCGAGACGCTGCCGTTGCCGGCCGATCCGTAGGTCAGACCATCGGGTTTGGACTTCGAAAACTCAATGGCGTCCTTGAGCGTCTTCTGCGGCAGGTTGCCGCGTGCCGCGATCACGACGGGCATGGACATGACGCCATGCACCGCCAACAGATCCTTTTGCGGGTTGTAGGGCAGACTCTTGTACACGTAGGAGTTGACGACCATGTTGGCGAGCGAGCCCACCAGCAGCGTGTATCCATCGGGCTTGGACTTGGCGACGAACCCCGCGCCAATGGACGCGCCCGCACCCGACTTGTTGTCCACGACGACCGGCTGCTTGAGCTGCTCGCCGAGCTTCTGCGCCAAGGCCCTGGCCGTCGCGTCCGTCGTTCCTCCGGCAGGAAACGGCACGACCAGCGTCACGGGACGGTTGGGATAGCCGCCCTGCTGTGCCCATGCCGCTGCGCCAAAGCCGAGGCCCCCAGCCAATGCTGCGAGACCCAGAACCACATTTGCCTTCTTCGTCATCATCATCAAGTCTCCTTGTGTTCCAACATGGATCAGCACACTGATCCGTTTCAATCAAATTGCCAACCTGTCCAGACCATCTGTCACAGCGCGTGTTCGCGATTTCAGCGCAGCAATCGCCATCCGCCATCGACGGTGAACTCGCTTCCGGTGATGTAGCTGGCCGCATCGCTCGCAAGAAACGCCACCAGGTTCGCCACCTCTTCGGGCGTGCCCGATCCGCCCAGCGGCATGCGCCGGATCGAGTTCTGGATGTCGCTGATGCCGCTCTCGGCCACGTCCGTGCGCAGCTTGCGCTGCTCGCCGATGTTCTGCAGCATCGGCGTTTCAATGCGGCCCGGATGCACCGAGTTGCAACGCACGCGCGCGCCGTTCTGACTGCCCGTGAGAGCCACCGTCTTGGTCAGTTGCGTGACCGCGCCCTTGCTCGCTCCATACGCCACGCTCTGCGTCGTGGGGTAGAACGAGCCGACCGAGGAGATGTTCACGATGGAACCTCCACCCTGTCGCTTCATGAGGGGCATGACTTCGCGGCATCCCAGAAAGGTGCCATCGAGGTTCACCGAAAGCACGTGGTGCCAGTCGGCCAGCGTGGTGCCCTCCAGCGTTCCGCCCGCAACGTTGCCTGCCGTGCCCGCGGAATTCACGAGCACGTCCAGCCTGCCCTCGCGCGCTTCAATGTCACGCATCACCTGCCGCCATTGGTCTTCCTGCGAGACGTCCAGCGCCACGAAGCGACCACCGATGCTGGTGGCGAGCGCCGTGCCCTTGTCCGCGTTGCGCGCGGCAACTATCACCTGCGCGCCGCATTGCGCAAGCAGTCTCGCGCTGGCTTCGCCAATGCCGGTGGCTGCACCGGTGACCAGCGCGACCTTTCCCTTCAAATCGATCATGTCTTCACTTTCCAATGGCGGCTGGATTTCAGCGCCGTTCGTTTGTGTTGGTTGCTTTCGGAGGATTGCGGCATCAGGCGCGCCCCGCCGCCACGAAGTCCTGCGGCGCGGCGATCTTGAGCTTGAAGCGGTCCTGCGTGCGCGTGTACCAGCCGGGACTCTCCATGCGTCCGATGAGCTGCAGCCGCCCCGCATCGATGTAGCAGCGCTCGCGATTCACCACCACGTCGTCGTTGACGTGCACGCCCAGCACGTTCGCAAGCAGCATCACGCCGGAGGTGTCCAGATCGATCACCTGCCGCATGCGGCATTCGAGCGCGATGGGACTGTCCGTGATGCGGGGCACCGCCACATGACGGCATGCGCTGGTCTGCAGATTCGCCATCTCCAGCTCGTCCACCTGCGGCTCGAACGCGGTCGCGGTGATGTTCATCGCCTCCGCAAGATCGGCCGAAACCAGATTGATCACGAAGTCGCCTCGCGCCTCAATGTTCCTGAGCGTGTCCTTGGATTCACCATCGCGCTCTCCGATGCCCAGACAGACGACCGGCGGATAGCCGCCGAAGAAGTTGAACAGCGAAAACGGTGCCGCATTGCATCGGCCATCGGCGCTTTGGGTCACGACCCATGCGATGGGACGTGGCGTGATGCACGAAGACAGCAGCTTGTAGGAGCGTCCGAGATCCAGCTCGGCAATGTCGAAGAACATGAGTGTGCCTTGATTCAGTCAGCGGTGCCGTCGCTCATTTGCCGCAGCGGGGATCCTGCTTGAGCACCAGATCCCACATTTCCTGCGCGATCGGCGTCTGCTGCTCTTCGAGCAGCTGTGCGATCAGGCTTGCGCAGCGCCCGGTGAGCATGAGTCCGCGCCCCAGCGCCGGGCTGATGCCCATGTCGGCAACGATGGCCGCGAGCGCGCCAGCACCGTTCGCGCAGAAAGGGCGACCCTTCTGTTCGCTGAGCAGTTCGCCGATGGCGTCCAGCACGCGCCAGTGCAGGCCGTAGAAGCCGTTGTCACGCGCGAGTTCGCGCATGGTCGGCACGCGCGGATCACCTGCCTGGTGCGTGGCGCTGCCAACGCCCCACACGGGTTTCTTCTGCGCTGCCATGGCGCTGATATGGGCCTGTGCGGCTGCACGGACTTCGTCGTCCGATGCGTCCCGCGTCAGCTGGGCGCTGATGTCGAGCAGCGTCTGGGCAATGTTCTGGATGGGACCCAGGTACACGCTGCCGCCGCCCAGAATGCCAGCGGCCACCGCGCCCTGCAGCGCCTCGGGCGCACCCAGCAGTGTCATACGCGCGGCGATCACGCTGGGCGTAATGCCGTGACCGGCCGCCGTCACCATGATCAGATTGAGCATGACCTTTTCCTGCGGAGTCGGCGTGCGACCCACGGAGGTCAGCATGATGATGTCCAGAAAATCCATCTTGCCGAGGATTTGCGTGGAAAAGTCCTGGCCACGGATCACAACCGAGGTCGGCGTGGTGTATCCAATTTCAGTAATCAGCATGATCGGTTCATTCCTTGTCGCGCAGCGTCAGCACGGCATCCAGTGCGACCACGCCGCGCCCTGAGCGCAATACGGCCAGCGGGTTGATTTCGAGTTCGTCCAGTTCATCGGAGCGCTCTGTGACGAGATCGCTGAGGGCAACCAGCGTCTGAACCAGTGCGTCGACATCCATGGCGGGCTTGCCGCGATAGCCCTTGAGCAGTTGCGCGCAATGGGTTTCATCGATCATCTCGCGGGCACGTTGGGCAGTCAGCGGCAGCAGACGGCGACTGACGTCCTTGTAGAGTTCCATGCTCACGCCGCCCAGACCGAAGGTGCACACATGGCCGAACACCGGGTCGCGGTGGATGCCCACCACCACCTCGACGAAGGCTTCGGTCTGCATCTCCTCGACCAGCACGCCCTCGAATGGGATGCCGGGCGCGTGCTGCGCGAACGCTGCCGCGATGTCATCGAACGCGGTCTGCGCCTGTTCTGGCGAAGCGATGTGCAGTTTCACGCCGCCGATGTCAGACTTGTGGGTGATGTGCGAGCTGACGATCTTCATCACGACGGCCGCCTTCTCGAGCGTGCGGAACACCTGCGCCGCCGCATCGCGGTCCTGCACCACGACGCCCGAAGGCACCCGCACACCGAACTCACGCAGCAGGGCCTTGCCCTCGGCTTCCGTTGCCGTGCGGATCGCGCCCTCATGCGCTGGCTTGGCGTTCAGCAATGATGGCACCCACGCGGCATCCACCGACGACTGCCATTGCCCGTATTCAATGAAGCGCTTCATGGCATGAACGGCATTGGTCATGGACGCAGCGGGAACGATTCCCCCATCCACCAGCACCTGATGGCCAAGGCCGCGCTTGTCGCTCATCCACGCCATCACCAGAGGCTTGGTGATTTCCTTGTTCACGCGCACTGCGTTCTGCGCTGCGATCTCGGTGTCGCGGCCGTAGTCGAACGGGATCGGATAGAACACCATGCCGACGTCGGCATCGTCCGCGATCGCCTTCAGGGATCGGTAGCCGATCTCGGGATCCGCGAGCACCGCGCCAGTGGTATCGACGGGGTTGTTCATCGCCGCGAATGACGGCAGGCAGTCACGCAGCTTGGCCAGCGTGCTTTCGTCGAAGGTCGAGAGCTCGAGGTCGCCCGCACCGATCTGGTCCGCCGCGAACGCCGCCGTACCGCCCGAGTAACTGAAGACCGCGATCTTTTCCTTGCCGGTCGGCTTGCCGTGGGCCAGCAGAGCAGCGGTGTCGATCAGTTCATCGATGTCGTTGACCTCGACGACGCCAAGTTCCTTGAAAACGGCGCTGTTGACTTCTGCAGAGCCCGAAATCGCCGCCGTATGCGAGGCCGCCGCCTTCGCTCCGTATTCCGACTTGCCGATTTTCAGCGCCACCACCGGCTTGCCCTGGCGCGCTGCATGCTGGCAGGCTTCCAGAAATTTGGGGCCGTTGCGCACGCCTTCGATGTTGGCGGCGATCACCTTGATGTCGCTGGCCGTCGCCATGTAGTGGATGAAGTCGCTCACCTCCAGATCCACTTCGTTGCCCGCCGAGAACCACAGGCCCGTGCCCATGCCGCGCGCCATGGCCTGCAGCACCGTGCGGCCCATGCCGCCGCCCTGCGTCGCGAGACCGATCGGTCCCGGCATCTGATCGAGCTTGAACGCGGGCGAGAAAGTCATTCCCAGACGCGCGTTGATGTTGTTCAGGCCCGGGCAGTTGGGGCCGTAGATGCGCATGCCGCTGGCACGCGCAATCGACAGCATTTCCTGCTCCATGCGCTTGCCCTCTTCGTCCACCTCACCAAAGCCGGAGCTCTGGATGATGGCGAACTTCACGCCCTTGGCGGCGCATTCGCGCAGCGACGGCAGCACATGATCGGCCCGCACGGTGACCAGCGCCACATCGATGGGATCATCGATCGCGGAGACCGATGGAAAGCACGGCCTGTCGTGAATCGTCAGGCGAGTGGGATTCACCAGATGCAGACGCCCCTTGTACTGCGAGTGCTGGACGATGTTGTCCAGCGTGCGGCCGCCGATGCTTTCGGGCTTCTCCGAGGCTCCGATCAGAGCGATGGAATCGGGCAGGGCCAGCTTGGTGAGATCGGAAAACGTATAGGTGTTCATGGTGTCTTACTCGGGCTTTCTGTGCATCAGCATGGCGACCGTGGAATCGACCACCACTTCGCCCGTCTGCTTGGTGGTCAAGCGACGAATGATCAGAATGCCGCGCTCTTTCTTCTTGGTTTCGCGCTGCTCGAGCACTTCAACCCGCACGGTGACGGTGTCGCCGATGAAGGTCGGACTCGGAAACTGCAGCTTGTTTTCCAGCACCGCGATCTGCGCCTTTTCCATGAACTGGTGCACGCGGCTGCGCGTCACCAGACCCACGCTCACGCAGGCCACCAGCAGGCCGTGCGCCACGCGCTGGCCGAACATGGTGCTCCTGGCGTAGACGTCATCGACGTGCAGGCTGTTGAAGTCCGCGGTCAGCCCGGCGAATGCGCCCACGTCGGCTTCGGTGATGGTGCGTGATGGAGTGACATAACTCGCCCCTACCGGCAGGTCGTCCCAGTACAGGACCTTGCTTTCAATGTCTTCGATGGCCGTGGTCATGCGGTTCTCTCCTGAATGCGTTCTTCGGAAATCAAGAAGAAAAACGACCGCCGGTCACGAGCACGTTGGTGCCGGTGACGTAGCGCGCCTGCTCGGATGCGAGGAAGGTGATCATTCCGGCGATGTCCTTGGGCTCGCCCAGGAAGCCCACCGGGTTCTTCGCCAGCGCCATTTCACGCAGACGCGGATAGATCTCCAGACCCTTCATGCCCTCGGTCTCGACGAACCCGGGCGCGACGGAATTCACCGTGATGCCGTGGCGCGCCTGCTCCAGCGACAACGAGCGCGTGAAGCCGATGATCGCCATCTTGGAGGCGGTGTAGTTCGTCTGTCCGGGATTGCCGAACATCGAACGGGACGACAGATTGATGATGCGTCCCCACTTGTTCTCGCGCATCGACGGCAGCACCGCGCGGCAGAAGTGAAATGTGCCCTTCACGTTCACATCCATCACCCAGTCCCACTGCTCCTCGGTCATCTTGAGCAGAGACACGTCCTTGGAGATGCCCGCGTTGTTCACCATCACGTCGACCCGCCCGAACCGCGCGATCGCCTCGTTCACCACCGACTGGACCTGCGCCTCGTCGCGCACATCGCACCGTGACGCCAGACCCACCCCTCCTGCCGCCTCGATCTCGCCCACCACTTGCTGCGCTGCTTCGAGATCCACATCGCAGACAACCACGCGCGCGCCTTCCTGCGCAAACGTGAGAGCCGTAACCCGACCAATCCCGCGCCCAGCGCCGGAAATGACCACTACGCGTTCCAACAAACCCAAGTCCATGACGTCACCTCGCTTAATTCGATACACCGAATTGATTTCGATAAAGCGAATTTAGTACGGTATGTCGATTCGGACACTAGAGTTAACCCTAGGTTCTTGATTTCAAGCAGCCGTGCAGATCCAAATTGGAATTTCCACGCTGTGCCCCAAAACGAGGCTCTCACTCAGATGGATCGAAGGCTGTCAGTTTGAAAGACTCACCTGCTCTCAGATCCCACCTGTGGCTTGGAGCGGCAGATTGGCCGGGGCGATTGATGGACATCTGGAAGCGTTCAGTCGAGGAAAAGGCGCGCTGAATGCAGACTCGATCCGGAGCGCGCTCACCACATGAAGGCCCAGCGCCGTGGAGGGATGCGGAGCATCAAGACTCCTGGCCATGGCTGGATGATGGTCCGAGGGTGAGGTGGACAAATGACGAACACTCGACTACGCGACGCGCCTGTTCAGCACAGGCACGTCGAGATGAGATCAAGGGACATTGCGCAATGCAATGCGACCGCGATTCAGTCTCTCGTCGCTGGTCCCTGAACAAGGACGAACGTATCCACGCTCCGGAGACTCAGGTTCCAACTGCCATGTCAGTTGAACAGGTCCGCCTCGGGCTTGTTCCAATCCGGCCCGAAGAGAACCTTGGCGTAGTGGTTGACGCTGTAGACACCCAGCGCACCATGCATCATGTCGCCCTGAGCCGCGCGACGTTTGAGCACGGGCGTCATGAGACCCATCTCCGTGAGCTCCTGGATGACCGTCTGGAAAAGCTGCTCCCTGTGGAGGCCGTCCAGTTTGTGAATTTCATTGGCTACGAACTTTCGGCGCTCCTGCAGCCAGTCCGCTGTCGCCCTGCCCTGTACCTGCTGCGGTGACATCGCAGGTTCGGGATTGATTTCGACGATCTTCTGAGCCACGGCGGGAGGTGTTGAAGGAAGTACCGCTGCTTCGTCGTCTGCCTGCGGACTGCGCAAAAGGGAGCGCAGATAGGCATAGCGGTTCTCCACCTTCTTGAGCCCCTCGTTTTCCATGCGCTTTTTCAGGAGGCTCAACTTTTCATTGACGGCCTTCTCGCCGAACTCCTTGATCAATCCCTCCACCTTGAGCTCACTCACGCCGAGCGACTCTGCGGCCAGAACGAGGTCGGCATCCGCTGGCGCTGGAATCTCCACGGGCTTGGTGGCCACGCGCTTCTTGCGCACGGCGAACTGCACCTCGAACACGCTGCGTCCCTGCTTGTGCTCGATCATCTCGATCTGCAGTTCGGTCTCCGCATTGATCTCCTCGACCGCCGCCTTGATCTTTTCGTTCTTGAATTTGCGCCACTCACGCCGCTCCGACCCTGCGGGAGCGGGGCTCAGCGCGTCCGCCCACCAGGCCACAGGCTTTCTGCTGGTCAGGCCACCGGGGTTGTCACGATAGCGCGCGCAGATTTCGTACAGGGCCACGGAGGCATATGTGCTCAGCTTGGTGAGAACGCCCAGATCAATCCTTGCCCAGCGCATGGGATCCTTCAGCGCCGTCATCAAGGTGGGGGGAAACGTCCACAGCACCCAGTTCTCGCCATTGCGCACTTCAATGGCCGCTTCGGCCAGCATGGAAAAATCTTTCCATTTGACGCCGTCACCCGGAGCGGTCGTTTCCCAGTCCACCGTCAGACCGCGCATTTCCCGCAGATAGCGTTTGGCCACCGTGCGCGTCTCACTGCTGGAGCCGGAGACTTTCAGAATGGCCTGCAGGGGCGCTGAAAACATGAAGTCCGCCGTGGGCATCCCGTCCATGGCGACCAGTCGGTCCTGCGAAAAGTACAGGAGCGCGTTGTAGATCTTTCGTCCCGTGAGCGTGACGCGTTTGGTGCGAGGAATCATGACGATCATCTCGTGCGGTTTGCGCAGCTCCGCGCCCTCCCCTCCTCCCGTAGGAAGAAGTTGCAAAGATGAATCGATCGTATCCATAAGGTGAAATTGACGTGGTTCCAACTGTCCAAACCTCATTGGACACTAAAACCAGAGGATCTGCGAGATGTTTTTGCCAGCGATTTGCACGCCGACGTAGCCCGTGACGCAATGACTTGGCATTCCAGCCGGTTCAGATTTGGACGCTCATCCGAGAACCCGAAACATTGGACCCTGAAACGGACGGTTCAATGCTGGACGGTTTCTGGATCAGGTCAATAATGCACTCGACAAGGTACGGTTCAAAGTCGGACGTTCCAAGCACGCACTCACCGTTTCACCGTGCATTCGACGGTTTGAATCTGGACATGTGCTCCCAATCCCGTCTTTTCGAACTGGTTCAACCCCGGACACTCTGCATGTCATGACAATATTTGCTCAAAATTCAGGCAGTTCAAATGTGGACGCTTGTGTTTGACCACCGTCCATCATCGGTTTTGACATTTATCCACAGGCAGCCATGTCCCGGCAGGCTCATCCGGTTCAAATGCAGACGAATCCGGGGGCAACATGGACATTTCCGGGTCTAACTTGGACATCTCCGGTTCAAGACTGTACGAATAGACAGCGCAACTTATCCTAATTGATTGATTTTATTAGAAAAATCGACATATCCACAGACGGCTAATCTCTTGAATATTTAGAATAAATTGAAATCTCGTGAGCTTTTGAAGCATCTTGTTTCCAACAAAGAGCTCTTTTTAACCAGTGTTGCGACCCATCTTCCTTTCAGAATCGCGAATTCTCCGAATTTTCGCGGAAGCACTGCATAATTGAATCTATTTCAATTTGAGGAAGGTAATCATGAAGCTCACGCAATCCATCAGACGGCAGAATCTGGAAGACATCGAGATTCAGGCTTCGCGTGTCGCAAGCATGATGTCCGCCATCCGTTCTGCAATGCTCCCACCGACGGCAGAAAAATCGCCGCCCAGCATGAGCGTTTCCCAGTTGGCACAGCTTTGTCAAGTCGACAAGACCAAAATTGTCTATCGCGCCAAACGGGGTGACCTTCCTCCAGGAAACATGGTCGGCAACAAACGGGTATGGACGATGGGTGAAGCCCAACAATGGGTTCGCGCATTCCGTACAGAACATCTGCGACCCGAAAACGCGGTTGGAACCACGATTACCGTTGCGAACTTCAAAGGGGGCGTCGCCAAGACGACGACGGCTGTTGCGTTGTCACAAGGCTTGTCCTTGCGCGGTCACAAGGTTCTTCTGCTGGATCTGGATCCACAAGGGTCAGCCACCACCTTGTTCGGCGTGCTTCCTGACGCGGAAGTCGAAGTCGAAAACACGGCCATGCCCCTCTTTGCGGGCGACTACGACGATCTCAGCTACGCCATCCGCAAGACCTATTGGCCATCCGTTGATCTGATTTGCGCTGCTCCTCTTCTGTTCGGCGCGGAGTTTGCGCTGCCGGCACGCCAGTCATCTGACCCAGGCTTCGAGTTCTGGCGGGTTCTTGACCGTGGCCTTGACCAAGCCCGCGCCGAGTATGACGTGATCGTGATCGACACCCCCCCTGCCCTGTCCTACGTGACGATCAATGCATTGATGGCCGCTGACGGCGTCATCATGCCGGTTCCGCCTTCTGCGCTTGACTTTGCGTCCAGTGCGCAATTCTGGGATCTGTTCTCCGATCTCTGCAATCAGCTGATCCGGGCGCGGGGTCAGGACAAGACCTTTGAGTTCATTGACGTCCTGCTTTCACGCGTGGAGTCTTCCGATGCGGCCAGTTCAGTGGTTCGCCAATGGGTCATTGAAGCCTATGGTGACAAGGTCCTTCCCATCGAGATCCCGAAGACGGCGGTGACGTCTTCCGCCAGCGCCGAGTTCGGCACTGTCTACGACGTTCCCAAGGGCTCGATGAACGCCAAGACCTTCAGCCGTGCGCGTGACGCCTACGACCGCATGGTGGAGTTGGTCGAGCAGCAGGTGGAAGCCGTCTGGGCTTCGCAGACAGACAGTGGAGATGAATGATGAGCATCCGAGACAAAGCTTCCAAGATCAACTTTGGGATGTTGCCGGGAGTGGCTGCACCCGAAACGACCGACAAGGTCGAGACCCGGCCCAAGACGGCGCCTGGATTTCTGATGGCCCACGCCGTGAATCAGAAGTCCGATCTGCTTCGGGAGAATGAAACGCTGAAGGAGCAGGTTCAGGATTTGTCCGCAGCTGCCTCTCGGGTGAAAGAGCTCCAAGAGGAAGCCAAGGTGTGGGAAAACGCCAAGGTCACCCGCTTGATCGATACGGCGCTGATCGTTCGCAGCCGTTGGGCAAACCGCGATCCCAAGCATTTCGAGACGGTTCAGTTTCAGCAACTGAAGCTCGAGATCGAAAACTCCGGTGGAAATGTGGTGCCCATCAAGGTGCGCCCGGTGGCGGACGGGAAGTATGAGATTGTCTACGGACACCGTCGTCACGAGGCTTGCCGCCAGTTGGGCCTGGAGGTTCTTGCGCTGGTCGACAATCTGGACGATGTGGGCTTGTTCGTCGAAATGGAGCGTGAGAACCGCAACCGTGACGATCTGTCTCCGTGGGAGAAGGGTGTCTGGTACCAATCCATTTTGAAGCGAGGACTGTTTCCATCCCACCGGAAGTTGGCAGATGCCATTGGCCTAGACCAATCGACAGTCAGCCGTGCAATCACCATTGCTGAGCTTCCTCAGCAGGTGGTGGATGCATTCGCTTCTCCTCTGGACCTTCAGTACCGATGGACCGCCCCGTTGCTGAACGCTTGGACGACAGACAAGAGCGGTCTCCTCCAGCGTGCAGAAGAACTGAAGCTGAAGAATCCAAGGCCCAACGCTGCAGCGGTCTTCTCGTTTTTGGCATCGCCTCAAGCACCAAAGCAGGACAGCCACAAGAAGGAAGTTTTCGTCGGCGGGCAGAAGATTGCGAGTCTCCAGATCGACAAGAATGGCGGCGGATCGCTGTCCTTTTCGAAGGGAGTTCTCTCTGAAGCACGCGTTCAGAAACTTCTCAAATTCCTGGAAGATATCGCCAAGTAACGCAGGAATAGGGCGTGATGCGCGGTGCATCAGCCCACGCAGGAATAGGGCGTGATGCGCGGTGCATCAGCCCACGCAGGAATAGGGCGTGATGCGCGGTGCATCAGCCCGAACGAGCACTGTATGTCCCATCGCGCGTGAGATCGCAGGCCGGATGAATAGGGCGACAGGTCAATCTCCTCTACGGCTGCTCTCCCTATGAATATCCAATCGTGATCGATGTGCCTGTGTTCAGTTGAACGTGAGAGAGCGCTCGTTTATCCGTAGCCTATGCGGCACTCGCTTGAGCTGAGATGGCGAGTAGCGCACCGAAAGAAGCAGGTTCGCGCAAAGCGAGTCGGGCCGTTGGCTAGGAAGCGTATCCTTGCGTCGGGATTGCAAAAGACGGTTTGAGATCACTCGGATGTGAGCACAGAGTGGAGACCGAAGGAGACTTGCACAACCTCCCTTATTTGTCCGGCTGGTAGCCCGGTACGTACTTCAGCGCAGAAAGGTACTGAGTTCTCCGGCTGGATAGGGCAGGGGAGGGCGTTCGAGGCGGTCAGTGCTTGCATTTCCGGCGGTAAACGGATGTCGGTGATGTTTCGTTCACACGCATATCAATGGTCAGGAGCGGAGCACATGGACTGCCGTGCACTCTTGAGTCTCTCACACGACGGAGAGACTAGGACTTGATACGGATGCAAGAGGCGGTGTCCATGTTCGGCAAGGCGGTCGATGCATCTGAGTGTCCGCTTCAGGGCTGCACATCCAGTCAGGTTGGTGAGCGCCCTCTGGAGGCTGTGTGCGGCTGAAGGATGTAAAACAAGCGTGCGAATCAAGGCCAAGTGGTGCAGGAAGAGTGCGCACCTGCCGGACTGAGCGGTGACATCGTCGTTTGAGAGCATCGATAGGCTTAGTCCTCATTGAACTGCTTGGTGGCAACTCCGCAGCAATCAGTGGATCCTTTCTGATACCATTTCCCGACAGACGCGCACACTCAGGTCTTGCTGGCGAAGGCGGGCTTTCGTATCAATCTGGGCGAAACGTTTACTGGTGAGGCCGCGAATCTGTAGATGCCTCTTGAAGGGGCCTCTCTCACACAGCGCCCGCTCGCCGCTTCGACTCTTCTACCTATTGTTTTGCACTGTTCAGAATTCATTTCTGAATTAATTGTCACGAACGATAATTTAAATTAACCTTTGTGCTTTTGAAATCAAGAATGCTTTCGAAGAGATGAACAAGCATTTCAAGTCGGCTCTGATCGATGACAACGCTGATGTCACGCAGTCGGGCGAGGCGCTTGCACCGAAGCGGCGTCGTGGTCGTCCCTTGGGCGCTGTGGCTGCGGTCACGCAGCAGCCCATCTCGGCCGATGACATTGCCTTTCTCCGCTCGGTGGTTCAGGGTGTGTCGCCGCAAGTTGCCGCGAAGCTGTATCTGTCGCATCTCGGGAAAATCTCGGAGCGCAGCGGGGCCGAGCAGTACCACCAGCGGCTGCGCAAGCGCATCGAGGCGGCTGCGTTCGCGTGGCCTGAGTTGGCGATCCAGGTCGAGACCCTGTGGCGTGCGAAAAGCGGTTCCGTCACGGCTGGAGAAGCGGAGATCAAAGCGAAAGCGAAGGATGAGGCCGGGTCGGTTCATTCGACGTCAGCTGCCGACGAAGCCGCGGAGCGGCAGATATCTTTGGAGGCATTTGCCGAGCAGTTCCCTGAAGACATGTATTCAGAGAACGAGCTGTTGGAGTTGTACCTGGAGGCCTATCCGGAAGTGGTGCCGACGCCGACATCCCGAGTCAAGGACTCCGCCCGCAAGGCTTCGAAGGCGTCTGCAACGGATGTGCCTGCGAATGCAGCCGCTTCGTCGCGATTGTCCGAGCAGCTCGCGGCCTTGGCATGGATGGACCGGCGTCTGGCGGTTCGGCCCTCCCAAGGCGATGAGGTGTTGCAATGGATTGATTTCAGTGCGAACCAATATGCGGTGCTCAAAGTGCAGGAGGTCGTCACGCTGGGGCAGCTCCGTGCATGGATGGTGGATGCGGGCGCGCGTTGGTGGGACGCGATCCCGCGCTACGGTCGGTTGCGTGGCAGGCGGTTGAACTCCTGGCTCGATCATCATGGGATTCAGGCGAGCGCATCCGCTTCGGACTCGTCATCAGTAGTCAAATCTTCGAAGTCTGCGAAGCAGGGGAGGGCGGCTCGCGCCATTTCAGGCAAGAGTGTTGACGTGCCTTTCGAGCACCTCGTCTGGCCATCGGCACTGAGGGGCGCGCGCGGCCCCTTTCGCAGCGGCGAACCCAATACCTTGGCGGCCGCCGATGACGTTCAGGCGATCCACGCCTGGTTTGCAACTTTGGGCGCTAAAACGCCTGCGACGCAGAAGGCCTACAGACGGGCGATCGAGCGGCTTGCGTTGTGGGCTGTCACGGAGCGCGGGATGGCCATCAGCGCCATGACGACGTCTGAACTGGAGGCCTTCTTTGCATTCCTGAAAAATCCGCCTGCGCACTGGGTGCAGAGCAAGCTGCGGACGAGGGCTGCTGAAGATTGGAGGCCATTGAAGGGGCCGCTCAATGATGCGAGTGTGCAGTTGACCACTGCGGCCGTTCGCAGCCTGTTCGCAGCATGGCACGCCAACGGATACCTTCGGATCAATCCGGCTGCGGTGTCATTGGGCGGCCCCAAACGGCAGGTGAAGTTGGACGTGATGCGTTCATTCACTGGGCAGGACAAGGCAATCATCCGCCAAACATTGGAGGAGATGGAGGACGGTCCGCGCAAGCGCAGACTCGTTGCCCTGATTCGCCTGTTGCAGACCTCGGGCTTGCGCCGCAATGAATGTGCGAGCGTGACCTGGAGGCATCTGGAACGTGTGAGGATTGACGGCGTGGAATCGGATGAGTGGGTGTTGCGATGGGTGGGAAAAGGCGGGCGGGAGCGCGCGATACCTCTTCCGGCATCGGCAGTCTCGGCGCTTGAAATGCATCGCGAGGACAGGCTCGCATTGATCCAATCAGGGCACCTGTCGGTGTATGCCGATGTCCCCCACGAGGACATGCCGTTGATCGGCATTCTGGATGAGCGCCTGGCACAGCATTTCGCCGAATCACCAGGCGCGATGCCGCACAACGCGCGCAGAGAAATGAACGAGTCAGGACGTTTGAGCAGCGGGCGACTCTATGGATTGCTCAAGGATTTTTTCAGGCAATGCGCGAAGCGTGCGGGGGCCTTGAATTCGGATTTCCTGGCTGCGTCGACGCATTGGCTTCGCCACACCTACGCGCATGATTCGTTGGCGGCCAGTGACAACGATATCGGGCTGGTGCAGCAACTGCTTGGGCATGCGGACGTCAATACGACAGCGCGTTACGTGAAGTCGGATCTGGCCTCGCGCGTGCGTGTGATGCGCAGGATCGAGAACATCGTTTGAACATCGACATGCCTGGGTGTCCAACTTGAAGCTTGATATTGCGCCTTGCATGGAGCATTCGGATCGGTGGCTGACGGAGCTTTGATGAAGCGCTGGGGGCATAGGGGATTTCACCCAGTCCGTTGATGTTGACAAGCCTCGCTTCGCTTCACAGAATGTGAACAAACGATTGTTCATTTGTCCTGACGACGCGCGCATCGTGCGTTCGCGTGGCGTGGTTCAGGTATTGCAAACAGAGCAGGAGACGAGATGCCATCCAGTCCCAATGGGTCAGGGGATTCACGCGCGATGCGCGAGTCCATGCTGTCTGCGGCGCACGCCAAGGCGCTTGCCGCGATTGTGGGGGAAGCCTTCTTTCTGCAGTCCGAGGCGGACCGTTATGCGTATGCGCGTGATCGCTTGCCGTACGGACTGTTCAGATTGCGCGCTGGCGATCTGCCGGGCACATTGCCATCGGCCATCGTCATTCCGGCCGACGAGGCGCAGCTCGTCGAGATCGTCAAACTGGCCAGACGCGAGAAGATTCGCCTCATTCCCTTCGGTGCGGGCTCGGGCGTTCTGGGTGGTGCCATCTCCATTTGCGGCGAAGTCATCGTCGATCTCAAGCGCATGAACCAACTGCTTGAAATCAACGAGACGGATTGCACCGTGACGGTTCAGGCGGGCATGAACGGCGGGCATTTTGAAGAGCAGTTGGCGGCGCGCGGATTCACTGCCAATCACTTGCCGCAGTCGTTGTTCATGTCGACCGTCGGTGGCTGGGCTGCGTGCCGCGGGGCGGGGCAGGTGTCGTCGCGCTACGGCAAGATCGAGGACATCGTCGTGGGCCTCAAGGCGGTGCTGCCCGATGGCCGCATGCTTGAAGTGCGGCCCGTGGCTCGGCGTGCGGTGGGACCGAGCATCAAGGATCTGTGGGTGGGCTCCGAAGGTGTTTTCGGTTTCATCACTGAACTGACGCTGCGCATCGGTCACAAGCCAGAAGTGCAGAAGGGCGTGACGCTGGCGTTCCCGAGCCTGCAGAGCGCGATGGATGCGATGCGCGAGATTTCTCAAGCGGAAGGGCGCCCCAGCGTGATGCGTCTGTATGACGAGGAAGAGTCGCGCCAACGCACCGAGGGCATGGCGCTGTTTGCGCAAAAACCGATTCTGGCGATTCTGCAGTTTGCAGGGCCGAAGGTACTGGCAGAGGCCGAGGAGACATTGGCGTTGGGCATTTGTGCGGCCCATGGTGCGAGCGTGGCCACCAACGAGCCCTACGATCATTGGCAACTGGCGCGCTATCAGTCGTATTCCATCAAGTGGCAGACGGCGGACTATTACATGGACACCGTGGAAATCACGGGTTCGTGGACTGCGCTTCCGAAGATGTATGAGCGCATGCGCGAGGCGATTCTGGGGCTGCAGCCAGGCGCATATTTCGGCGCGCATTGGTCGCATATCTACCCGGAAGGCGCATGCCAGTACATGACGCTGCGGTTGCCACCCCAGCCACAGCAGCAGGCGCTCGAACTGCACCACAAGGCCTGGGATTTGCTGCAGTCGATCTGCTTGGAGCTCGGCGGATCGATCGCGCACCACCACGGCGTGGGCATCTTCCGCAATGAATGGCTGCGCGCGGAACTCAACACCGGCATGGACATGCTGCAGATTCTGAAGGACGGTATCGACCCGGACAACTTGGTCAACCCGGGAAAAGTCGGCTTGCGCGCACCGCAGGGTGCGGTCAGTCTCGCGCCAAGGAGTGTTGCATGACCAAACTAGCTTCTCCAGCCGATGGCACGGCAGATCCCATCGCCACCTTGCGTTCCTGTGCCTTTTGTCCCAACACCTGCAGACCTTCGTATCCTGCGTCGCAGAGGGTGCAGATGGAGGCTCAGACGCCGTCTGCACTGTCCTTGATTGCGCTGGCCTTTCTCGACGGACGCCTGGGAGAGGGCAGCGGCGCCGCCACGGCCCTGCATCGGCGAGACGCAGCCAACGCGAGCGTGGGACATTGCACCTATGGGTTTGACATGCCGCGCGTGCTGGATGCCGCCTTGAAAGGGCGCACATGAGCACGGCCGATCACGCATGGCTGATGGGCATCGACATCGGTGCCGGAAGCCTCAAAACCATGGTGGTTCGCAGCGATGGCCATGTGGGAGGGAGCGCGTCGATGGACATCGTGACGCATTCGCCCAAGCCGCGCTGGAGCGAGCAGGATCCACAGGACTGGTGGCGTGCGGTGTGCGACACCGTGCCGCGCGCGTTGGCGGATGCGGGCATCAAGGCTTCCGACATTCGCGCCGTATCGTTCAGCGCCGGAGCCCATACACCCGTGCTGGAGGGCAAGGACGGGCGCGTGCTGCGTCCAGCCATTCTCTGGAGCGACCAGCGCAGCGGCGATCAGGTTCAGAAGTTGCAGGGCGCGCATGGCGAACGCATTCTGGAGATCTCGCTCAATCGCCCGTCGCCCACCTGGACGCTGCCGCAGTTTCAGTGGCTGGTGGAAAACGAGCCCGAGATCGCGCGTGCCACGCACCGCGTCTATGTGGCCAAGGACTGGTTGCGTTCGCGCATGACCGGCACATGGGAGACCGATCGCACCGAAGCCGTCGGCACCATGCTGTTTGATGCGAAAAACGACGAATGGTCCCGGGAGTTGTGCGACATGATTGGCTGGAGGATCGAGACGCTGCCGCCTCTTGTGACACCGACCACCGTGGTCGGCGAAATCACGCGGGAAGCGGCGGCGCAATGCGGGCTGGTGGCGGGAACGCCCGTGGTCTGCGGCACCTCGGACACCTCGATCGAAACCTTCGGGGCGGGTTCGGTGTCACCTGGCGACGGCACGGTCAAGCTCGCCACGGCGGGCACCGTCAGCATCGTGGGAAGCGCTCCGCACGTGCATCCCACGCTGATCAACTACCCGCTGGCGGTGCCGGGACTGTGGTACACGATCACCGGCACCAACAGCTGCGCGTCCGCACATCGGTGGGTACGGGACACGTTCTTCATGCAGGGTGCCAGCAGTGGCAGCGCGGCCTTCGCCGAGATGGACCGGGTCGCGGCGACCGCGCCCGCCGGTGCGGACGGCCTGCTGTTCCACCCCTATCTTCAAGGCGAGCGCGCGCCCTACTGGGATCCGATGCTGCGCGCCGATTTTGTCGGCATGACATTTCGGCATCAGCGCGCGCATTTCGCGCGGGCGGTCTATGAAGGCATCGCGTTCTCTCTGCGGGAGGTGAAGGATCAGTTCGCCGCGCAGGCGATGCCGATCGCGCAGGCGCGCATCATCGGCGGTGGCTCCAAGAGCGCCTTGTGGCGTCAGATCGTGGCCGATGTGCTGGGCATCGACATATTGTTGCCGCGCACGACGGACGCATCATTCGGCGCGGCGCTGCTGGCCGGCGTGGGCGTGGGCATCTTCAGCGATCCGTTGGCCGCCGCGCGCCATTGCACGCAGGTGCTCGATACCGCCAGGCCCGACCCAGCCAGGTCCGCTTACTACACCGAGCTGTTCGAACTCTACAAGGCCGCGCAGCGCGGTCTTCAGGATGTGAACCATGGGCTCTCGCGCATGCGCGAGGCTCCGACGGGAGGTGCCTGATGGCGCAGATCGTTCTGGATCAGGTCCGCAAGTCCTATGGCGATGTGGAGGTCGTCAAGGAGCTGTCTCTCACCATCCATCACGGCGAGTTCGTCGTGCTTGTCGGGCCGTCGGGCTGCGGCAAGTCGACCACGCTGCGCATGGTGGCCGGGCTGGAGGATGTGAGCGCCGGAACCATCCGCATTGGCGACAAGGACGTCACGCAACTGGAGCCCAAGGACCGGAACATCGCCATGGTGTTCCAGAACTACGCGCTGTACCCTCACAAGACGGTGTACGAGAATCTGGCCTTCGGCCTGCGCATGCGAAAGGCACCGGCGGCCGAGATCGTGCAGCAGGTCAAATGGGCCGCTGAGGTGCTGGGCATCGAGCATTTGCTGGATCGCAAACCGCGCCAGCTGTCCGGCGGGCAGATGCAGCGGGTATCGCTGGGACGTGCGCTGGTGCGCAGGCCTGATGCGTTCTTGCTCGACGAGCCGCTGTCGAATCTGGATGCGAAGCTGCGCGTTCACATGCGCGAGGAAATCGGCGCGCTGCACAAGCGTGTCGAGACCAGCATGATCTACGTGACGCACGATCAGGTCGAGGCCATGACGCTCGGTGACCGCATCGTCGTCATGCACCAGGGCTACGTGCAACAGGTCGGCACGCCACTGGAGGTCTATGACCATCCCCGCAATCGCTTCGTGGCTGGCTTCATCGGCGCGCCCGAGATGAATTTTGTGGAAGGCGAGGTCACGCGGATCGACGGCACTCCCGTGTTTCAGACGTCGGGACTGCGGGTGAATCTGCCGGGTGAGCAGTGGAGCAAGGTGCAGGGTCCGGTCGTCCTTGGCGTGCGCCCGGAACACTTGAGCATTCAGGACTCTGGAGAAATCAGCGCACGCGTGAATCTGATCGAACAGCTCGGCGCACAGACGCTGCTGCTGTGCGATGTGGGCGAGGGCATTCGCCTGCGCGTGCTCAGCGGCCGTGAGGATCGCATGCGCGGCGACATGCCTTGCAGGATCACCGTGAACACGCAGAAGATGCATCTCTTCGATCGCAGCAACGGCAACAGCCTCTTGCCGACCTAGAGCGCCGACCGCTTCGATTGCTTTCGCTTTTCGACCGCCGCACATCTCCGGATGTGCAACCTTGATAGACAGCCAGCCGACAAGGAGACAAGCCATCATGGACTCGAAACAGCAGAATTCCCCCAATGCCGCCGTCGACCTGAAGCGTCGCCGTGTGGTGGCGGGTGCCACGGCGGGCGCGACGCTCGCCATGCTTGGTGCGCCTGCGGTGCATGCACAGACCAAGACGATCCGCTTTCTGAACTCGGAGCCTGGGCGAGCCTCGGTCGAGGCGCTGAAGACGGCGGCTGCCGAATACGAAAAGAAGACCGGCGTGAAGGTCGTCATCGACACCGTTCCGCCCGATGACGCCTTCAGCAAGCTGCAGGCATCGATTTCGGCGGGCACGCCCTACGACGTGGGTACGCTTGCGTTCGCGGGACATGTGCTGCTGCTCGCACAGGCGGGCAAGCTCGCGCCGATGACCAAGCTCGTGGAGAAGCACAAGTGGGGTCCGCGCATTCTGTTCCCGATGAATGGCGAACATTACTGGTACCCGTTCGACTACAACTTCTGCTGGATGTACTACCGCAAGGACCTGTACGAGAAAAAGGGTCTGAAGGTCCCCACCACCTACGAGCAGATGGTGGAAAACTGCAAGGCGCTGACGGAGGACAGCCGCTTTGGCGCGGCGCTGCCGCTGGGATCGAACTCGGCCACGCAGTGGATGTCGATCGGTTTCATGTGGGCCGATGGTGGCAAACTGCTGGACGACAACTTCAAGCTCATCGTCGACAACGCCGAGATGAAGCCCAAGATGATCCGCTATCTGGACTTCATGAAGAAGATGCAGCCCACGATGCCCAATGGCATGACGCAGGCATTGTTCGGCACCGTGCTGGGACAGTATTCGGGCGGGCAGATCGCGCATGCGCCCTACGCGGGTCGCCTCATCGAGGTGCTTGAAGACCGCGCGCCCGAACTGGCGGGAAAGACCGGCTTCTTCATGTACCCCGACAGCGAAGGCAAGGGCCGCGCCGTCAATCATGGCTACGACGGCTGGGTGCTGCTGAACACGCCGATGAAGGACGAGGCATACAAGTTCATGGAGTGGTTCACCGACAACCACTACATCAACTTCCTGCACACCGCGCCGCTGCACTTCCAGCCACCGCGCATGGACGTGTATGACGACCCGCGCTGGCGCGCCAACCCGCTGATCAAGAAGCATGCCGACCTGGTCGAATTCATGCGCGGCATTCTGGTCAACAAGGATGTGGTGATCCGCTCCATCGACACCGAAGGGCCGCGCGTGGATCTGCGACCGGGCAAGATGTTCGAAACCTACGCCATGGCGGAGGCCATCCAGAACCGTCTGCTCAAGGACATGCCCGCCGCAGAGGCCGTGGACCTGATGGCGCAGAAATACCGTACCGTGCTCTGAGCGTGCCATGAAACGCGTACGTACCGGAAGCGATCGCCTGCTGCTCGGCGCCTTTGGGCTGGCCGTGCTGCTGACGCTGTTGCTCATCATGGTGCCCGTGGCCGATGCGATATGGCTCAGCTTCTTCAAAGCCGAGTCGTTCGTGTCGGCAAAGACCTGGGTGGGCGCGGCGAACTATTCCCGCGTGCTCTCGGACGCGAGCTTCTGGCATGCGTTTCGCGTGGGAACGGTGTTCGCGCTGCTGGCCATCGTGGGGCAGGTGATTCTGGGGATCGGCTTTGCGCTGTTGCTCAACGAGCAGTTTCCCGGACGTCCCATCGTGCGTGGCATCACCGTGCTGCCGTACCTGCTGCCGACCGTGGTCGTCACCGTCATCTTCCAGTGGCTGCTCGACGGCAGTCTGGGTCTGTTCACGGTGTGGGCGCAGGATGTGGGACTCGGGCGGCCGGCGTGGTTCGAGAACCCCACTTCCGCGATGACGATTCTCGTCGCGGTGAGCGTGTGGACCTGGACTCCGTTCGTCACCGTGTGCTTTCTGGCGGCGCTGCAGACCATTCCCGCGTCACTTTATGAGGCCGCGCGCGTGGATGGGGCGAACGCCTGGATGCGCTTCTGGCATGTGACGCTTCCCATGCTTGCACCCATGCTGACGGTGACCGTCCTGCTGCGCAGCATCTGGATGTTCAACAAGTTCGATGTGGTGTGGCTTCTCACCAAGGGCGGACCGCTCAACGCCACCGAGCATTTGCCGGTGCTCGCGTACCGACGCGCGTTCAGCGAATTCGACGTGGGGGGCGGTGCGACGGTCGCCACGCTTTCGTTTCTGGTGCTCACGGTGCTCATCATTGTGTATTTCCGGTACTTTCCGTTGGATCAGAAGGAGCCGTCATGAGCGATTCTCTGCCGCAAAGACGCAGTGCGCTGCAGCGTGTGATCCTGTACGCGGGCGTGGCGCTGATGTGCGCATGGTCGTTTTTCCCGATCTACTGGATGATCGTCTCCAGCCTGCGGCCGGAGCGCGATCTGTTTGGACGACCGACCCTCATTCCCTCCACCATCGACACGGGCCTGAAGTCCTACCGCACCTTGCTGGAGCTGACGGACTACCCCATGCAGTTCAAGAACAGCATGCTGGTGGCGCTGACCGTGGTGGTGA
The DNA here is from genome assembly GCF_015354245.1 of Diaphorobacter caeni. GTDB lineage: Bacteria > Pseudomonadota > Gammaproteobacteria > Burkholderiales > Burkholderiaceae_C > Diaphorobacter_A > Diaphorobacter_A caeni. Next base: position 93,724 of record NZ_JADKYZ010000011.1, on the reverse strand, counting down.
TCACGCTGGTGATTTCAGTGCTCATCGCCTATGTGGTGACGCGTTACCGCGTCCCGGGAAAAAAGCTGATCGTCGGCAGCATGCTGTATGCCTACATGTTTCCGCCGCTGTTGCTGGCGATTCCGATGCTGTCGATCTTCGCCTCTCTGGGACTGGCGGACAGTCTGATCTCCGTGGTCGTCGCGCACTGCACGCTCACGATTCCCTTGGGAGTCTGGTTGCTGTGGGGCTTCTTCAAGGTGATGCCGCTCGACCTCGAAGAGGCCGCGATGGTCGATGGATGCACGCGTGCAGGCGCATTCTTTCGGGTGGTGCTGCCGCTGTCGTTGCCCGGCATCGTGACGGTGGCGATCTTTTCGTTTCTGCTGTCCTGGACCGACTACGTGTTCGCCTTCGTGCTGGTCAGCAGTGACAGCCAGAAGACGCTGCCTGTGGGTCTCGCGTCCATTCTCGGCACGTTCGATGCGCGCTGGGGTGAGCTGATGAGCGGCGCCACGCTGATCGCGCTGCCGTTGCTGGTGCTGTTCATTTTCCTGAGCCGCTACTTCATTCAGGGCCTTGCGTCCGGAGCCATGAAAGGTTGATCCATGCATTTTGGAATTGAACGAAAGGTTGCCCTGATCACCGGCGGTGCGCGCGGCATTGGCTTCGCCGAGGCCAAGGCCTTGTGCGGTGAGGGCGTACGGCTTGCCATCGTCGATCTGGACAGGGACGCAGCCGACAACGCGGTCGAGGAGCTGGCGAAGGAAGGTTTCGAGGCCGCGGCGTTCCAGGCCGATGCGGCCAACGAGGAGGCCGTCGTTGACGTGTTGAAAGCGGTCGTGGCGCACTTCGGGCGTCTGGACATTCTGGTGAACAACGCGGGCATAGGCGTCAAACCCGCCTATCAGGTGCAGGACATGCCAGCGAACGCGTGGGACCAGATGATCCACGTGCACATGCGCAGCACGTTTCTCTGGTCCCGCGAGGCGATCCCTCACATGGCGAAGAACCACTTCGGTCGCATCGTCAATACCTCGTCGATGAACTTCACGGGCGGCGGCCGCCCTGGCGTGTCGCACTACGCGGCAGCCAAGGCGGGCATTGCGGGATTCACCCAGACTCTCGCCAAGGAGGTCGGTCCGCTCGGTATCACTGCAAATGCCATTGCACCCGGATACGTCGCCACCGAACTGATTGCGCAGTTCGACGAGCGCATGCGCACGCTGCTGCAAAAGCAAAATCCGATGGGTCGACTGTGCCAACCCGCTGAAGTGGCTGCGCTCGTGGCTTTTCTGTGCTCGGCGCACGCCGGGTTCATCAATGGCGAACTCATCTGTCTCGACGGCGGACGCCGCGATTTCTACTGGGGCGAATAATGGTCAGCACCATCGGATTTCCCGGGAGATACGTGCAGGGTCCGGGCGCCATTGCGCATCTGTCGGCCTTGCTCAAGGAGCTGGGCTGCGAGAACACGGTGGTCGTGTGCGACGACATTGTCCGCGAGGCGGTGGGCAAGACCGTCGAGACCGCTTTGGCGGATGCGCACCTGAAATTTGCATTCCTGCGATTTCCGGGTGAGTGCAGCGTTCCGGCCATCGAGAATCTCGCCGAGCAGGCGCGCAGGACCGGCGCGGATTGCGTGGTGGCGCTGGGCGGTGGAAAGACCATCGATACCGGCAAGGGCATCTCCAAGGCGCTGGGTGCGACATTGATCGTCGTGCCCACCATCGCCTCCAACGATTCACCGACCAGTCGCCTGATCGTGCTCTACGACGAGCTTCATCGTGTGGCCGGAGTCCAACTGCTCGCGCGCAACCCGGACGCGGTGCTGGTCGACACGCAGATCGTGGCCCAGGCCCCCAAACGCTTTCTGGCCGCAGGCATGGGCGATGCGCTCAGCAAGAAATTCGAGGCCGGGCAATGCCACTTGGCCGGGGGTCTCAACTTCTTCGGCACGCCCTCGCTGCCAATTGCCCGGCTGCTGGCGGATCAATGCTACCAAGCGATCGCCGAACATGGCGTGCAGGCGCTGCAGCAGGTGGAGGCGCACCAACGGCCGGACGAACATGTGGAGCGGGTGGTCGAAGCGGCGGTGCTGTTTTCCGGCCTGGGGTTTGAAAGCGGAGGCTTGTCATTGGCCCATGCGCTCACGCGCGGATTCACTGCGAACGAAATGCTTTCCCGCATGCTGCATGGCGAACTGGTGGCCTTCGGTACCGTGGTGCAGTTGGTGGCGCAGGAAGAGAGCGATGACTACGTTCGCGACCACATCCGTCTGGCCACGTCACTGCGTTTGCCGGTGTGCTTTGCCGATCTCGGCGTGACAGCGCTGGAACGCGAGCAGATCGCACACATGGCGCGGCTGACTTGCGACGCGCCCTATATCGGCAACCTGCGGCCACGCGCGGATGCGCAGCGGGTGGCCTGGGCCATTGAGCGGGCGGACGCCATGGGAGCTGCGTCGAAGGCGCGAGGCTGATCCTCGCTCAACGAATCGAGCGCGTGGTCTGCCTGAGCTTGAGGCCGAGGGGCTGCATCTGGCGATCGACGCGCTTGACATCGCCCTGGATCACCTGAATCAAGGCCTGCGCGCCTTCGTAGCCCATCTGTTGAGATGGCATGTCGATGGTCGTGAGCGGCGGGTGCATGACCTGCGCGATCGGACCGTCATGCACCGTGATCACCGACATGTCTTTTGGCACGCGCAGGCCCCTCGCATTCAATGCCATGATCGCGCCGGCCGCCGCGTTCAGCGTGAGCGGAAAAACGGCAGTGGGCGGCGATTTCGCGCGATCCAGAATGCGCGAAATCGCCTCCGCTCCCCCGTTGATGGTGTAGCCGGACACATCGACCAGTTGCGGATCGAGCGGAATGCCGGCCGCTTCGAGCGCATCGCAGTAGCCCGCATAGCGTCCGATGCCGGTGGATGGGTTCACCTGCCCGGACAGATGGGCAATGCGCCGATGCCCCTGCTGAATCAGATGATCCACGGCGAGAAAGGCGGCTTGCCGACTGTCGAAATAGATGCAGTTCCTGACGCCCTTGGCCTTGCGGTTGAGCAGCACGAACGGCACCTTGGCACGCTTGACGGCCTGCAGCATCTCGCTGTCGTCATTGAGCGTCGTGATCAGCAGCCCATCCACGCGATTGAGCTGCGCCAGTCGCTCGTACGCGCTTTCTCCGTTGCCCGGCTGGTCGACGTGTGCGATCAGCAGCGAATAGCCCAGCTCGCGTGCGCCGCGCTCTGCACCCAGAATGATTTGGGAGTAGACCGGATTGTCGAGTTGAGGGACCGCGATGCCCAAGGTATAGGTGCGCGAAGTGCGCAGACTACGCGCGTGCAGATTGGGCTGGTAGGCCAGTGTCTTGGCGGCCCCCTCAACGCGCTTGCGCGTCTCGTCGCTGGCGCGCTGAATCTTGTCGCCATTCAAGATGCGAGAGGCCGTGGAGACATCGACGCCAGCCAGCTGCGCGACATCCGCCAGAGTGCTGCGGCGGTGAGATTCTGAAGATCGATCAGCCATCGGGCTACGGTGGTCGCAAGCGTTGATACGGCTGGGATTTTAAGGGGAATGCGTTGGGCGTGGATCGGCAAAGGCCGGGAAGGCGCATGGGACAGAGAGTTCGCCGCAACGGACTGCGCGTCGGCAATCCCCGGACGAACCAGGCCTCCTTGATGTCAGCGCCGCGAGATTAGGCATTTCTGGCATCTGCCTGAACTGCGGCGCTGAGCGAGACCGATGTCCGTCCCGAGCCTGACTACAAGCCAGCCTTCACGAGGTCACGCAATATCACGGCGCCGATGTGAATCCGGTCTGCCATGTCAGTCCCGTTGTTTTGCGGAATTTCGCAGAGCGCGTCCTTCACGTTGTGCCTGCTCGCGACGCTGTCGTAGGCATCGCGAAGCAGGGGATCTTCGGGCAGGTTGCTGAATGCCCAGCCATTGGCCACGCAGCGGATCCTGAGGCCGCTCCGGGCCAGTTCGAGATGCCGCTCGTTGGTCTCATGACCGGGAAAGCAGCGCGGCCAGCCTTGGTTGCGGATGTTCAGGGAACTCAACCCGGCCGCTTCTGCGAGGGCGAGCAGGTAGGCATCGTGGTGATTGCTTCGGTTGTCGCACGAGTCGCTCTTGGGCATGCAAATGGCCATTCCCGGATCAGGGGACACCACGTAGCTGCCCGCAAATTCCAGATGTTCGCCGCGCATCACCTCGTACTTGGCGATGTAGTAGCGCCAGTCCTTGGCGGTGTCGGGATCGGACGTGAACGCACCAATGATTTGCTGCGGGGATTGTCCTGTTGTCATGTCGTCCAGCAGCGCCATCAACGCCGACGCACTGGGATGCACAGGTTCGTTGTAGCGAATGCGCCAGTGGTCTTCCCAGAGCCCGGCCTGTCGTTGGCGCGGAGCGCCAAGATAGGTGAGCCGATGGCCGGATCCTCGTCCATGGACATGCCCGTGGACCCGCCCCTCGTTGCCCTTGGCCAGCAACGCGGCACTCACGAGCTGGTACGGGTTTTTGAACAAGGCGCCAAACGCCGTCGCGCGCTGGGCAAAGGTGTCGTGGGCCTGCGTTGGATCGAGATCGAACACCGTCAAGCCACCGCGCAGCAGCTCGTGGTCTTCCAGTCGGTCGATGGCGCTCTGGAGTGCGGGGTGTGCGGACGCCAGAGCCCGTTTGGTCAGCTCGTTTCGCACCTGCACCTGATTGAAGGTTTTCACGTCGGTGAGTGACCCGCCGGCCATGATGATCTCCACTTCGCGCAGCAAGGCCGGCATGTTGTTGCGGGTGTCATCGGAACGGATTTCGCTGCGCGACGCCTCGATCAGATTGCGAAGAAGACGCAGGCGTGGGTGGAGATCCGCAGGCGAGGTCCCGTTCATCAGGCCTTGCATCACACCATACAGAAGCACGGTATGGGCCAGTGACCAAGGGCGAGTGCCGTAGAGTGCGCAGCAGGCATGAAACAGGTCCACGCCAACCGGAGCGTCTCCAAAATCGCGGAAGTTGAAGATTCTCAGCGGCGTCGATGCCGTGTGGGGATCGCGGGTGAAGAGTTCTGCGAACAGAGAGGCGATGGCCGCTGGGCCGGTGGTGTCACCGGACTGCACCGAAAGCCAGAGATCGAGGGCTTGCGTGACCCATTGGAAGTCGGCGCGGGCCTTGGCCTCGGGTGCATGGCTGCCCAACAGCGATTCCGAGAGGGTGTTCAGTGCCTTGAGATCGCCTTGGCTGGTCTGCACAGGCAATTCGCGCTTCCACGCCAGAACTTCGAAGAGAAAGCGCAGGTAGCGCATGCACTCTTCGTCGATCAGGTCATTGCCTCCCCGGTACTGCCAGAACAGATCCGCCCATTGGGTGTCGATCTTGTGCGAAAAGCTTTTGACCTCGGCATCGTCCTTGCCGAGCCGCTTGTGCAGCAATGCCTCGAAGTCGGCCTTGAAGTTCTCAAACGCGCTCAGCGGTCGCCCGCGTGAATTCATCTTCACGTACAAGGTGTTGTCCAGCTTCTGTGCGGCCACGGGCAGCACCAGAAACCGTATCGCGGGATGTTCCGGATCGATGAGCCGAGCCCAGGCGAAGGCTCGTTGATCCTGTGATTTCTCCGCGTAGCGCTGATGCAGTAGGTCCAACACTACCAGCATGCCCTGGATGGTGGGGTCGTGCTTCCAGGTGGGGAGGTAGCCGGGTTGGTCGCGCAGCCAATCCGACAGTTTCGGCTTCGCCATGTCGGGGTGGCATTGCGTGAGGAATTGGCAGAATGCACGCGCGCCGGGACGTGTGGCATATCGAAATGAATGCCAAGGCTGGTTGATCGACGTATCGGGAAAATGATGCCATGCCAGATAGCAGTGCAGCAGGAACAAGGTGGTCAGGCGCTGTTGGCCATCGAGTGGATACAGCGTCATGTCCACCACGTCGCCGAAAACGAAATCGAGATGGAGTTCGGTGTCTCCATCCAGCGCGTTGCACAGGTCGGCGATGAAGCGCTCCCGCACATGGCGGGCCTGTTCGCTGCTGCGGCCTTGGGCGTAATCACGCTGGAACAGCGGGATCTCGATCGCGTTGACCTGCATGCCGTTGATGGGCTGTTCAAAGATCTGTGCGAGGCTGGTGAGAGTACCTGCGTTGTCGGTCGTTTGCACGTTGGAAGCGGTTTGGGTCATTGCAGGTAGGGAGCCAGAGTGGATTTGAGGGTCTGCAAATACGAGTCTTTGTCCGTCTCGCTCCAGAAATGGGGCTGCAGATGGTTGGCCTGGGCGTAGTACTTCAGAAATACGTTGCGCGTGGCGGCGGGGATGTATTCGCCTTCCTTGTCCATCGCCAGGATCCGTTGGCGTTTGACTTCGAACACGGCATTGCTGAGCGCCGCGTTGGCACCGTTGGACAGCAGCGCGAGGTTGGCGATGCTGTGATCGGCTTCTTCCTCCACGCCATCATTGAGTGCCAGCAGCGTTTGTCCTGCCAGATCCCGGAATTGCTCCTGATCGAATTGCCGTGTATGCACATGCGGGAGGACCGCATGGATGCGATCGAGCAGCGCATCGATGGCTGGAGCATTGGCATCGGTCTTGATGTCACCCAGAGCCCTGCGGTGTTCCTGAAGCCAAGTCTCCCATTGCTCGGCGCGGGTCAGGTCCTGGGCATTCTGTGCATGAATATGCTCGAGTGACCACGATTTTCCGAGATGCTCCTTGAAAGGAAAGCGCTCGCGGCAAGTCAGTACATTGAACAGCAGCAGCAAGCGCTGCAGCGTGACCTTGTGGCCGGTCTTGTCGTAACTCAGCGTGTCGTGAAGATCATCGGCCCGCGTATCAAGGGTGGACTTGATGCGAGCATCGAGAGCCGCTTCGAATGCAGTTTTGGTTTGCTCCTGCGCGAGTTGGAGCACGTCTCCGACGGAGAGTCCGCAGGCGACGAGAAAACCGATCTTGTTGTGCCAGCGCGGCTCTTCGAACCATCCCAGAATCTGGGCGTGCAGGGCCACCACCTTTTTCCAGAAGTCCTGGCTGTTTTTGCGGGCATCATCGTTCAGGGCGTCGAAGGTGTAGTAACGACGCGCTCCAATTGCTGGCTTGTTGGCCAGCGTGTCCAGCAACAAATCGATGCGCGTGGCGTGCTGGTCCTGCGAGTGACTGCCCTGGGGGGCCAGAAAGGCCCAGATTTCTGCGCGTTGCAGATCGCGTTCAATACCATCCCATTGGGCGGCCACTTCGATCTGGCGACCGGGCTCCTGCTGCTCCACATGCGTGAGCAGGACTGCCTTGAGCAGTTCGGCATCGGTCAGCGGAATGCGTCCTTGGTTCAGGCGCGTGAACAGGGGAATCGGCTCTTCATTCTCGGGGACTTCATACCAGATGATGCGTACCGAATCGGAGAGGTAGACATGGAGTTGGTTGACCCGGGCTTCCTTGGCCTGCTCAGTGCTGCCTTGGCGATCGATCCATTCACCGATGGCCTGATGCGCCTGATGCAGGTGGAAGTAGTCGATGTTCCGGGTTGCTTGTTCGGCATCCAGAGATTGCAGATAAGCGTGGCTTCCAGGCCGGGTTTCATACTCCAGAGTGTAGGCCGCACCGAAACGCTTGTAGCCTGCTTTGTGCAGGTAGTTGAAGATCAACCACAGCGTGGTGAGGCGCTGTTGCCCATCGATCAGTTCCCAGTCTCCGTTGGGTCGCTTCTTCACGACAATGGGCTGCAGGCTGTATCGTGTCTTTCTTTCCCGGGCACTCTCCATCAGGTCGTCGAGCAGTTTGAACACCTCGTCTGGCGTCCAGCGGTAGCCGCGTTGGTAGGATGGAATGAAGAAGTTGCCTTCTATTCCTGTGTGCACATCGTTTGTTGCAGGGTCTGTGCCAAAGCCGATGGGGCGATCGTCTAGTCGGTAGCTCATCTGGTTGTCGTGATTGGGGAAGGTTTCTTGGTCGAGCAGGAGAGTGCAGCGGAGCTGTCCTTCCATGTTCTGGAGATGGGCGCCCTTTCAGCGCGCGGGCGTGGTCAGGCTATGCGTTCTGGGTTGTGTTTCGGACCGCTCAAGCAGCGGCATGCATTGCACAGCGGGTCCCCACCTTTCGCGGGTTGATCGTCAGTGTTTGTCCTGGCCCTCCGCATATTTCGCAAATGGCGGCGGAGCGGGTTTGCGCATGCTGAATGATGGCGGACTGGACTTCGCTCGGTTCGTTGGCCGCATGAAATTGCAAGCTTCCCCATTTCTGTTTGACTTGCGATGCGACGAATTGGGGTTCGCCATCGTGATCCGTGGCGTGCTGCAACTCGAGGCAGAGCTGATCAATGAGGCCATACCAGCCGTCGCCGCATTGCAGGCCGAACGACATGGCGGACTCGCTCAGCGGTTTGTCCCAGTCAGCGAATATCTTGGGGTATTGGGAGCGAAGTTGTTGCTCCAGTTCCGATGTCATCCCGATGTCTCTCTTAAAAAATCAATTCGAGTTCTTGTGTCCGTGCGATTCGTGAATGCGGGCGTTGATCTTCGGTGGTCGATCAGCGCTTGAGCCATTCAACAATGTGCGGCACGAGGTCACCTACGTTTTTGAACTGATGGCCGCGTCCATCGTGAAACTTCAAAGTGTGCGCTCGCGTTAACGTCTCTACCGTGTACGGCACATCGATGCGTTCGTCATCCATGGCGATGGCCATGGTGATCCGGGGCCAATCCAACTGCGAGTATCCGTTATCTGGCCACTCCTTTTTGTCTGGTGCATCCGTTTTGAAGCTGTCCAGCGCAGCTTTGATGGCTGAACGCTCCGAGTGCTCCCGAAACACCGAGTCTTCCGGGTGAAGACTCGGGTTGATCAGAAAGGCGCTGGTTCCGAAGCGCTCGCTCAAAAGCAATGCGTACAGCCCGCCGAGACTCGATCCGATGACCGCTTCGATGCCTTCCGATTCCATCATGCCCTCCAACATGCGCAGGTCGATCCGTGGATCGGATTGGTGCGTGGGAACATGCACCTTGTGGCCGAGTGATTCGAGTTGCGCTTTGAGCTGGGTTGCCTTCTCGCTGTTGCCGGAGGAGCCGTGGCCGTGGATGTAGAGGATGTTCGCCAAAGTGTGGGATTCCTTGTCGGGAAGGGTTGGGGCTTGGACCGCAGCGCGTGGGCCTTGGTCCCGATAGGTGAGGTAGCCGTAGAGCGTCTGGCGCAGGTTGTGCGCGCCGATGGGATTCTGGGAATGGATCTCGAATGAGAACTCGGCAGGAATGAAGCCCAGGGAGTCCAGATCCTTGTCGATCAGCCATTTCACGAAAATCATGGCCGTGTCGTCACCGCCGAGATCGTGATCGAAGCTGATGAAGTCGGGCACGCCTTGCTGCAGCATGGCCTGCATGGCGTCGTTGGAAGACCGACAGATGCGCCACTGCGACTCGTCTCCAGGCGGCATGCGCTCATCGTCGAGGAACATTTTCTTGTTGGCTTGGATGTGGCTGTTCATTCCAGTGACTCCCGGATTCTGCGAGCCGGCGCCATGAATGCGCCGTCTGCTCGTGGATTTTCTTCTGTTGGGTGTTTGCCGATGAGGGTCATTGTCTACGGTGAAACGACAGATTGCGTCGCACAAAAGCCGTTTGCGGGTGCGACGCAGTTTGACATGTGCATCACGAGACTTGGAGGCAGTTCAACTTGAGACGCCTTCGGAGATCCATGAACGAGACATGTGCCGCGCAACCTTTTGCCGTAGAGGTCGGAGCATTCCAGTATTCAAACAGCGAGAGATGCACCGGCGCACCGCGTGGCGCACAGAGCGATGCGATGCTGTTGAATCTGGGCGAGGTACAGCATCTGCTTCAAGAGCAATCCATCTATTGCGCTCCGCCCATCGTCCGAGCGGACGGGGTGTGGTTGTCCGTGGCGGGGGGATCGCATCTGTCGCCGGCCCATCCGCATGCAAGCCGCTCGCTGCTTGCAGCCCTGCATGGACTCATCGATGCATTTCCCGTGAGCGACGATGTGCAGCAGCGGCAAGTGACCTTGCCGGTGCGCGCCTTGCATGCAAGAAAGGCGTCGGCCCGACGCCACATGGGCAAGCTGACACCGGAGGTCTATCCATCGATGGCATCTCTGCATGTCGGTCCAGGCCAGATTTGCGCCGTCAACTGTGGTGACTCCCGCATCTGGAGATTGCGCAGGACGCCGATTGGACAGGTGGAGGTCACCTTGCTCAGCCGCAGTAGTGAAGCACTTTCGAAGCCGGATTCCGTACAACGCGGGATCTGCTCCGATCAACCTGCCGGGGCCGTCGATGACGATGTGGTGAAACTGGACCTGCGTTCATCCGATGACGTGTGGGTGCATGCAAGCTATGCGGATGTGCGGGAGGACGACGTCTACCTGCTGTCTCCCGCAGGCATTCTCGATATCGATGTGGAAATGGAACTCGCGCAGGTGTGGAACTTTGACGAGAGTCTGCATCGCAACCTGCATGCGCTGGAACATGCGTGGAGGGCGAGAGGAGTGGACCAGCATGTTTCGGTAGTCGCCCTTCGCTGCCATGGCGCGCATGGTGGAGCTGCAATGAATGCCTTGTCCGAAGCGCAGGCTCTGCGCACAATGCCCTCCCGCTGCGCCGAAATAGAAAGGCAGATGTTGGAATACTGCAGGTTCGATACCTATGCGCTGGTCCGGGCGTGGTGGGGTTTCCGGGTGGGGCTGAAGGCATGGGTGCATTGTTCAAGGCGCTTCAATTTTGTGTTGGAATTGAGACTAAGCGCATAGAACGGAAGTCATGGCCGTGTTCCCATACCATGCGCTTGCATTGGCCGCTGCAGACGTACGGCCGCTTGTTTGTTGTCGCGTGACTCATCTCGAGAATCGATGCGGTCTGGCTGGTGAAAACGTGCAGTTCATATGGTGAACATTCCTTCAAATAGCGAGGACGCGTTGCCGACCTGAAATCCATACTTCTCCTGCTCGCAACAACATTCAACGGAGACAACGATGCGTTCAATGAGAAGGAAATTCTGTGCGGTGCTGATCCCCGCATTGGTTTCGGGTGTGGCGTTTTTCTCGGCATCCGTGAAAGCGCAGACTACGGTCAAAATGGGCTGTGTGCTGCCGCTGACCGGAGGCTCGGCCGCCGTGGGAAATCAGACGAGAGCCGGGGTGATTGCGGCGGTCGACATTCTGAACAAGAACGGTGGCATCAAGAGCATGGGTGGCGCCAAGCTCGAGGCGGTGTTCGGAGACTCTCAGTCCAAGGCAGACGTGGGCGTGGCGGAAACGGAACGATTGATCCAGCGTGAGAACGTTGCGGTGCTCTGTGGAGCCTTCAACAGTGCGGTCACCTTCCCTTCAACCGAAGTAGCGGAGCGCAACAAGACGCCGTGGGTCGCAGTAGGCGCGGTCAAGGACGAGGTCACCGAGCGCAATTTCAAGTACACGTTCCGCATCAACAACAAGGCCATCTACGACGCCCGCGAGCAGCTTGATGCGATTGCCTTGCTGGCCAAGGAAACGGGCAAGAGCCCCAAGCGACTGGCCTTGTTTTTTGAAGGAGGCGACTGGGGGCGCTCACATGCGGCCAACATCCGCAAGTTGGTAGCAGAGCGCGGCTTCGAGATCGTTCTTGACGAGCCTGCTCCTCCCAATCAGGTGGACTTCACGTCGCAATTGCTGAAAATCCGTTCGTCCAAGCCGGATGCCTTGATTCTTGCGCTGTACACGCCAGACCAGTTGCTGTTCACACGCCAGTTGGCAGAGCAGCGTCTGGATGTTCCCTTTGGCGTTCACTCGGCGGGTGGCGGCACTGAAGATCCGAGCTTCTACAAGGTGGTTGAGCCGAAGTCGGTTGCCTACTACTTTGTTCAGGAAGATTGGCAAGTCGACATGCTCGAGGTGAACAAGGATCCGATGCTTCACGATATCGACAAGCGCACGCGTGACATGCTCGGTTACGGCATGAGCGCTTACGTTGCACAGGGCGTCTCTGCCGTGTACGTGGTCGCTGATGCGCTGGAGCGATCCAAGAGTCCTGATCGTCAGAAGTTGCGTGACGCACTGGCCGCCACGGACATCACGTCAGGTCCCGCATTGTTTCCTGGCTATCAGCGTATCAAGTTTGACGAGCAAGGACAGAACACCTTTGCGCATGGGGTGATCTCGGAAAACATCGGTGGAAAGCGACTGACGGTCTGGCCATCGGAAAACCGGGCTGCGACCACGAAACCTGTGTGGCCGGTTCCCGCCTGGTCTCAGCGCAAGTAACCATCCCTCCAACTGTTTCGGCTGCAAGACTGCCCGCTGGTGTCGCGTGACTCCGGCAGGGCGCAGCCTTGCCCAAATGAATGCAGGAGTGCTTTTCATGGATTGGTATGTTTTGACTTTCTCGGCCATCAACGGGATTCTCGTTGGCGCCATGCTGGGTGGAATAGCGCTGGGCTTGAGCATCATTTTCGGTGTTCTGCGCATCGTGAACTTCGCGCACGGATCGTTTCTCATGCTCGCGATGTACACCGCGTACTGGATGCAGCAAAAGGCAGGATGGGGTCCATATCTGAGCATTGTGGTCGCGGCGCCGTTGATGTTCGCGCTTGGCTACCTCGTGCAGAGCGTCATCATTGCTCCGCTGATTCGTCGCGAGAAGGCTCTGGTGGTTGAGCCCATAAGTGCCTTGTTGCTGACGGCCGGGGTCTATATCGTCATCGACAACCTCGCACTGATGTTTTTCGGTCCGAACGTTCGCTCCATCACGCCCACGATCAGCAGCACAACCGTGATGCTGGGAGATTTTCCGATCAATGTCTTTCGCTTGATCGCGGCTGTGGTCGCCTTGGGCCTTGCGGGTGCGCTGTCGTTGTGGCTCACCTACAGCGAGATGGGGCGTTCGATCCGTGCGACAGCACAGAACCGTGACGCTGCCGCCATGTCCGGCATCGACGTGGAGCGTGTTTATGGCGTGACCTTCGGTCTTGGTTGCGCCTTGGTAGGTGTCATGGGATGTCTCATCGCTTCGTTCATTCCGATCACTCCGAGTGTGGGACTCTCCTTCGGCATCAAGAGCTTCATCGTGGTGGTTCTGGGGGGCATCGGCAGCATCGCCGGGTCGTTGGTCGGTGGGGTGGTCATCGGCCTGTTCGAATCGGTCGCTTCCCAGTTCGTCGCGACTCCGACGGCCGCGATTTTCTCGCTCGGTCTGTTCATTCTGATTCTGCTGGTGCGGCCCCAGGGCCTCATGGGCCGCAAGTGAGGTCATACATGAATACTTCAACGTTTCAGGCAGGCAGGTCCGATGCGGTCTCTGGCTCGATGATGGGTCAGCCTCCAAAGTCTTCGTCGATGCTTGTCGTCAGTGTGGTGCTGCTGGCAGTCGGACTTGCGTTGCCGGTGATGGTGCGCGACGAGTTCTATCTGCACAGTCTCATCATGGTGCTGTACTTTGCGTATCTGGCCAGTGCATGGAACCTCATGTGCGGATACGTCGGTCAGATATCGTTTGGTCACTCGGTCTTCAGTGGAGTGGGCGGATACTGCTCCGTTTTGCTGCTGACGGGCATGGGCTTGTCTCCGTGGATTGGAATGCTGGTAGGCGGCGTTGCAGCGGCGATTCTTGCGGTGGCCATCGGGTTCCCGACCATGCGTCTGCGCGGTCCGTACTTCGCCCTGACCACCATCGCGGTCGCCGAGATCGTTCGGATCTGGGTGGAGAACACCGACACGGTGCTGGGTATCAACATCAAGGGTGCCGAGGGGCTGTCAGTGCCTTTGGTCGGTACCAACTGGGCATTGTTCCAGTTCGACAGCAAGGTACCGTACTACTACATCATTCTGGGCATGCTGGTGTTGGTGATGGGCATCACGGCCATCATGGAGCGCAGCCGGTTGGGCGTTTGCTTGAAGGCCATTCGCGGTGATCGGGACGCAGCGGAATCACTGGGGATCAATCCGACGCGCTACACGCTGACGGCCTATGCCATCAGCGCATTCATGACGGCTTTGGGCGGCAGCTTCTACGCGCAGTTCATCCGCTTCATCAACCCGGAGCGCAACATGGGAGTGGAGCTTTCCATTGACATGGCATTGATGGCCATCATCGGTGGACAGGGAACGGTGTTTGGCCCGCTAGTCGGTGCCGCCTTCCTTGCGCCCGTCGCGGAGCTGGCGCGCTCCTGGTTCGGTGGGCAATTGCCGGGGCTGCATCTGGTGCTCTACGGATTGGTACTGATACTTGCAGTGCTCTATCTGCCGAAGGGTTTGCTGGACCCGATCCAGCGCATTGGCAAAAGACTGTTCGGGAGGGGCAAGGCATGAGCACCACGCTGCTGCAAGTTGAACACATTGCCAAGCGTTTTGGCGGAGTGCAGGCGGTGAAGGACTTGTCCTTCACATTGAAGAAGGGGGAGATCCTTGGATTGCTCGGACCCAATGGTGCTGGCAAGACCACCGCATTCAACATGATTGCCGGGTTTGTGAATGCCGATCAAGGACGGATCCTGCTCGACGGCAAGGAAATCACCAGCATGCGCCCATGGAGTGTTTGCCAGGCGGGCATTGGCCGCACGTTCCAGCTCTCCAAACCGTTCGGTGGAATGACGACGCGCGAAAACCTGCTGGTCGGAGGACTTGTGAAAACCAACGACCGGGAACGCAGCCTTCACAAGGCCGATGAACTGCTCGATTTTCTGGGGCTGAGCCATGTTGCGAACACGGATGCCGACAACCTCACAGCCTTCGAACGCCGCAAGGTCGAATTGGGACGTGCGCTCTCTACGGATCCCCAGCTTCTGCTGATGGATGAAGTGGTTGCTGGCGCGACGCCGCAAGAAGCCATGGCAATGGTGGAGCTGGTGAAGAAAGTCCATCAGCGCGGTGTGACGGTACTGATCATCGAGCATGTGATGAAAGTGATCATGGGACTTTCGCATCGCGTGATCGTCATGCACCACGGTGAATTGATCGCAGATGGAGAGCCTGCCGAGGTGGTAAAGCAGCCCGACGTGCTCAAGGCCTATTTTGGAGAGGACTACATCGATGCCGGCGCTTGAAGTTCGCAATTTGACGGTGGGGTATGGCGACGTATCCGTTCTGCGTGGAATGGACCTGAGTGTCGAGGCGGGGCAGATGGTCGCTCTGATCGGCGCCAATGGCGCCGGCAAGACGACATTGCTGCGCACCATCTCCGGAATGCTCAAGCCGACAGGCGGGAGCATCACTCTTGAGGGAGTTCCTCTGCAGGGCCTGAAGCCACACGAAGTTGTGCAAGCCGGGTTCTCGCAATCGCCTGAAGGCAAGCAGCTCTTTGGCGGCATGTCGATTCGCGAGAACCTGCTTGTGGGTGCGCACAACACCAGAGCGCGAGCGCTTCGCGACCAGACGCTCCGGGAAGTTTTTGATCTTTTCCCGATTCTGGAGGAGCGTCAGAAGCTGCCGGCGTCGACGCTCTCCGGCGGTCAACAGCAGATGGTTGCCGTGGGACGGGCCTTGATGGCCAAGCCATCGGTGCTTGCGCTGGACGAGCCCTCCCTGGGACTTGCTCCCATCATGGTCGATCGCCTGTTCGACTCCATCCGAAAGATCCGCGATCTCGGTGTGACGGTCTTGGTGATTGAACAGAACGTATTCAAGGTGCTGCAGATGGCGGACTACGGATACGTGCTCGAAAACGGTTCGATTTCGCTCAAGGGCGGCGGAGAAGAGTTGCTTTCCAACGCGCACCTGCGCAGTACCTACCTCGGAATGTAAGGAGACCCAGCATCATGAATCAGCGTGCAATAGTGGAGCGTCAGCCGCTGCAGACGCCGCAGGAGTTGAGGGCCGTTGCGCTCAACTTGCGAAGAAAAATGATCCAACAGGCCCGCGGCAAAGGGCAGGGGTATCTGGGGCAGGGCATGGGAATGGCCGATTTTCTGGCGACCTTGTATTTCCATGAGTTTGGTGCAGAGGATCTGGATTTCTCGCGCAATGACCGCAAGCGATTTTATCTCTCCACCGGCCATTACTCCATCGCCATGTGGGCCGTTTTGGCCGAGCTTGGCATCGTCGATCCAGGCACGCTGGACAGCTATGGAGCCGATGGCAGCCCGCTTGAGATGAGCACCATGGAAGGCCATGTGCCAGGAGTCGAGATGACGGGCGGATCGCTCGGGCATGGGCTGGGCATCGCGACGGGAGCTGCCATGGGCTATCGACAGGATGGTCGTCAGTCGACGATCCACGTTGAAGTCTCGGACGGTGAGCTGCAGGAGGGATCCACATGGGAGGCGGCCAACACTGCGGCCAGCTTCAAGCTCGACAACCTCGTGTGCTGGGTGGACTGCAACGGCATTCAGGCCGACGGTCCGATGGTGGTGAACATCGAGCCGGTGCCAGCACGCTTTGCAGCCTTTGGCTGGATGGTGCGCGAGATCAACGGCAACGATCTGCATCAACTGCTGGACGCCTTCGCCTGGGCGCGCAAGCGAGAAGGCCAACCCAAGGCGGTGATCATGCGCACGACACCGGGATGTGGTGTCAAGCGCATTGAGCAGCGCGATCGTGCGCATTTCGTGCGCATCGACGCGGATGAATGGGATCTTGTAGCCCGTGAACTGGAGGCCGAAAATGTCTGAAGTGAAATCCCGCACGCTTGCGATGAGCGAATCCGAGGCGGTGGTCGGCCGCGATGCGGTGTTCGCCCCTTTTTCGATCGGCACCATGAAGGCGGCGCAAACGCATGACGAGCTTGTTGTGCTCACCGCCGATCTGGGCAAGTACACGGATATTGCGGATTTCCGACACAAGTACCCGGACCGTTTCTTCAACGTCGGGATGGCTGAGCAAGCGCTGGTCACTGCCGCTGCGGGTTTGTCCAAAGTGGGGAAGGTGGCGTATTGCACTACATACGGAACGTTTGCAACGCGGCGTGCCTATGATTTTCTCGCCATTGCCTGTGCGCACAGCGACGAGAACGTGAAGATGTTCGCAGGCAATCCCGGGTTGATGAGCGGCTATGGTGGGACGCACCAGGCCAATGAGGATCTGGCGCTGATGCGTTCGATTCCGAACATGACGGTGCTGGACCCCTGCGACGCAACCGAGATGGAGCAGATCGCCGCCATGGCGGTTGACATTCCGGGTACGGTTTATTGCCGACTGCTGCGGGCCAACGTGCCAGTGGTGTTTGATCCGAAGGCACACCGGGTGCGTGTCGGCAAGGGTCATGTCATCGGAGACGGAGCGGACATCGGCTTTGTCTCGACCGGCACCATGACCGAGCGAGTGATCAACGCACGCGAGGCGCTTGCAAAGAAAGGCATTCAGTCCAGTCTGTTCCACACGGCAAGCATCAAGCCGTTTGATGCAGCGGGTCTGCTTGACTTCGCGGCGTCGGTCAAGCGTCTGGTGATCTGCGAGAACCACGTGGCCAGCGGTGGGCTTGCGACGCTGGCCATCGAGGCGCTTTTCGATGCGGGGCTGCACCGACCCGTGCTGAAGATCGCCATTCCTGACCAGTTCACGGAATGTGGCTCTCATGCCTACCTGCTGAACAAGTACGGACTGAGCACGGATCGGATCATCGAACGTGTGGAGCATTGGCTGCGATGAGCACGGAAGTGAACATGACACAGGTGCGCGCCTACGGGTCCGCACACCGGTACTTCCAAGGACCGGGAGCACTTGGTCTCGCAGGACCCATGTGCGCGCGGTTGGGCAAGCGTCCACTGCTCGTGGCGGACACGACCGTGGCGCAACTGGTCTGGGAGCCCCTGCGTAGCGGTTGTGCCCAGCATGGGTTGCAACTGGAGTGGGCTGAGTCGAATGGCGACGTGACACGCGCTCTGGTCAAGGAGATCGTTCAGACCGTCACTGCATCGGGTCAGACGCCCGATGTGGTGATCGCGGCGGGAGGCGGCAAGGGGGTGGATACCGGCAAGGCGGTTTCCAGGGAGTTGGGCGCTCGGCTCGTGGTCCTGCCGACCTCGGCATCCAATGACGGGCCATGCAGCGAATCCTTCGTCTACTACAACGCTCGGCACGAGATGGAGTCCGTTGAGCATCTGCCGCGCAACCCTGACGCGGTGATCGTTGACACCCAAGTATTGATCAAGGCCCCCCGTGCACTGCTGATCTCGGGCATTGGCGACGCGCTGTGCAAGCTCTACGAGGGCCAGCAGGCGAGGGCGGCGAACGGTTTGAATCTGTTCGGCGGGCGAAGCACCGTGGCGGCAGAGCAGTTGTCTCTTACCTGTGATCGGATGATTCGGGAGAACGCCGTCGCGGGCTTGCGATCGCTGGAGGCTGGTGTGCCAGACCTTGCCTTCGAGAACCTGACCGAGGGCCTCGTTCTGCTGGCCGGCCTTGCGTTTGAGAACAGTGGACTCTCCATTGCGCACTCGATGACTCGCGGCCTCACGCGTGTACCGGAAATCGCCGCGCGGTTGCATGGGCAGCAGGTGGCATATGGATTGCTCGTGCAGTTTGCTCTTGAGCAGCGCAGCCAAGAGTTCATGGCGCAGCAGATTGCCTTTCATCACAGCGTTGGACTGGCCACGTCACTGCGCGACTTGGGCGTCGCGAGTGTGGATCTGGAAGTGATCCGGTGCATTGCGGAGGGGGCGATGACGGCGCCGCATCTCAAGCATTTTGCACGGCCGCTCGATGCTGAAAGCTTTGAAGTCGCCATGACCACCGTGGAGTCGCTTTCTCAGGACTGACAGGAAGAAGAGTTGATATGGAAAATCACAATACATCTTTGGCGATCATCACTGGCGGTGGAACCGGACTCGGCCTGGCTGCCGGTCTGGAGTTGCGTCGCCGTGGTTGGCGGGTTGTGGCGCTGGGGCTGGACACTGAGTCTGAGCTGGAGGGGTCGGGCATCGAATTCCAGAATGCGGACATCACCGACGCCCATGTGTTCGAAACGCTCGCTCGACAGCATCCGCGTGTGGATATGCTCATCAACGCGGCAGGTGTCATCCTGCACGATGAACGTGAATTCGACATGCTTGGATTCAGGAAAGTCATCGATGTCAATCTGCTCGGAACGCAACTCGCCTGCGTTGCCTTGCGAGATTCGCTGGCGCGCGCTGGTGGCAGCATCGTCAACTATGCCTCCATGTGGAGCTATTTTGGCTCCGGGCGCAATCCAGCCTACTCGGCGAGCAAGGGCGCGGTGGTTTCGCTGACCCGCTCTCTGGCAGTTGCCTTTGCCAAGCACGGTGTCCGAGTCAATGCAGTCGCGCCGGGCTGGATTGAAACGCGCATGTCAACCAACGCGTTTTCCGACCCGGAGCGTGCAACTCCGATCCTTCAACGCATCCCAGCAGCCCGCTGGGGAAAGCCTGTCGAGGTCGCCAAGGCGGTGGCGTTTCTGGGCTCTGCCGATGCGGCTTACATCACCGGAGTCGTGCTGCCGGTCGATGGGGGGTACAGCGTCGCATGACCTGTGGTGGAACCATGAGCGATCTCAATTCATTCAACGCGCTGCACGGAATATCCATTCCGCAGTTGCTCATTCGTCGTGCGACGGAACACCCTTTCAGATTGGCGCTTTCGGCCCAAAGTCACCGGGGATTCCGTGATCGGCTCACCTATGCGCAACTGGTGTCTCGCATGAATGCGGTGGCGAGGGGCCTGCTGCTCAAGGGGCTCACCGCAGGTGAGCGGGTCGCGCTGTTTCTCAACAACGATGCAGTTCGTGAAGGTGTGCTGACCGCGCTGGGTTGCTGGAGGCTGGGCGCCATCGTCTCTCCGATCAACGTGCGGGGATCCGACGACGAATTGACTTATGCACTGGGACTGGTGGAGCCGCGCTTTATCGTCTGCACCCGTGGCGATGTGCAACGGGTGGCAAGGCTTTATCCGCATGCCGCACGGCTGGTCGTCGGTGCTCCGCCGCGCAACCGCGATGTCTGGCCGGAGCCGGAACAGGTGTTCAACTATGAACCGTTGCCGGACTTCCCGAGTGCCGATGCGACCAGTGTTCTTTTGTTCACGTCAGGGACCACGGCGCGCTCCAAGGCGGTCATGCACAGTCACAGAAGCCAGATCTACTGCGGCTTCTCCATCGCCAGTGGCATCGGCCTGACCTCTCAGGATGGATATCAAGGCGCTTGGCCGCTCTACACCAGCTCGGTGCTCAACATGGCATGCATGGCGGCCTGGGTGAGTGGGGCAGCTGTGACACTGGAGCAGACCACACTGGACAACGCGGGTCGGCTGCGCCTGATCGAGAGCGAAGGGACGACGGTCTACCACGGCGTCACATCGCCATTGCACTTCATGATCGACGAGTATGCGCGTGGTCGCTACGACCTCTCAAGGGTGCGCCGTGTCGCCTACGGTGGGGCTGCGATGCCCATCGAAGTGATCAACAAGTTCAGTGAGCGCCTGCCGTGGGCTGACCAGATTCATATTTGGGGCATGACGGAAACGGGCCCCTCGGGGACCTTTTTGGCGCCATGGTTCCTGCCGCGCAAGGCGGGATGCATTGGTCAGCCGATGACGGGTTGCGCGGTGAGCGTGGTGGATGACGAGCTGAATCCTCTGCCAGTCGGAAACGATGGCGAGATCGTGTTCTCCGGACCCTCCGCTGCACAGGGCTACTGGCGCAATCCGGAGGCTACGCGTGCGACTTTTGTGGACGGATGGGTGCGAACGGGGGATATCGGGCGCTTCGATGAAGAAGGGCATCTGCATTTTGTGGACCGCAAGAAGGACATCATCAATCGCGGAGGGCTGAAGATTTCTTCCGCTGCCGTCGAGGAGGTGATCTATCAATTCCCGGGTGTCTCCGAGGTCGCCGTCGTCGCGGTGCCGCACGCCGGGCTCGGTGAAGACATCGCGGCGTGCGTGGTCGCCGTGGAGGGCGTGGCCCTGCAGGCGGAGGCTCTGCGCGAATTCTGCTCGAAGCGGCTGGCGGACTACGAGACGCCGCGTAAATGGCACTTTTTGACGGCGCTGCCGAAAAACCCGATGGGCAAGATCTTGAAGAGAGAACTGCGCGAGCAGTTGGTGACTACATGAGTGATCTGAACAACAAGACCGAATATGCCGTGCGCATTCATGCATACGGTGGGCCGGAAGCGATGCAATACGAAGCGGTGGAAATTCCAGCTCCCGCCGAGGGGGAGGTGCAGATACGTCAAAGCGCCGTTGGCATCAACTACCTCGATACCTATCATCGTCGTGGAATTTTTCCGCTGTCTCAGTTGCCCGGTGCGCTGGGTGTCGAGGCAGCAGGCACGGTGGTTGCTGTCGGCGGCGGGGTGAAGCGATTCAGAGAGGGTGATCGAGTCTCGTACGCGTGCCCGCCCATCGGCAGTTACGCGAGCCTGCGGAATCTGTCGGAGAGCTATCTGGTCAAGTTGCCAGAGGCGGTGACGTTTGAGCAGGCAGCCGCGGCAACTTTGCAAGGCCTGACGGTGCACATGCTGCTGAGCAAGGTGACAAGACTGCGGGCGGGGCAGAGCATTCTTGTGCATTCGGCTGCCGGGGGACTGGGGTCGCTGTTGACCCAATGGGCGAGGCGCATGAATTTGCAGGTGATTGGCGTCGTCGGGTCGGAGGCCAAGGTGGAAGCGGCCAAGGGCAATGGCTGCGATGAAGTCATCGTTGGTTCCCGGGAGCCTTTCGTGGACGGCGTGCGCCGCATCACGGGCAGCCAGGGTGTCGATGTGGTGTTCGAGGGGCTCGGCGGGTCGGTGTTTCATGACTCGCTGTCGATCATCAAGCCATTTGGTCAGATCGTGAATCTCGGGCAGGTCGCGGAAGGCTTGCCGAGCGTGCCATTGGCTGATCTGGGACCAGCGCGGTCACTTACGGTGTCGGTACCCGGTGTGTTTGCTTATGTGAAGAGCCAACCAAATCTTCAGGGTGCCGCAGATGAGTTGTTCGGCTTGATTGCGGATGGTGCTCTGAATGTGCACGTGGGCGGACGATTCCCCTTGAGTCAGGCAGCGGATGCGCACAGGGCGCTGGAATCCCGGTCCACCACGGGATCGCTGGTGCTGCTTCCGCAAGGAGGAATGTCATGAGTCTGTTCGATACTCCAGAGCTGCTTCGGTTTCGCCAAGAAGTGCGTTCCTTTCTCCAAGAGCATCTGGACGCGCATTTCGTGCACGAAACACGCGGCGGCCTGCATATGGAGCGCGAAGACATGGCGCGCTGGCAGGCCATGCTGCACTCCCAAGGCTGGGGCGCTCCGCATTGGCCCGTTGCGGTCGGCGGGACGGGCTGGAGCGAACTCCAGCGCTATATTTTCGAAGAGGAATGTGCATTCGCTGATGCGCCTCTTGGCGACGTGCACGGTCTCTTCCTGGCTGGGCCGATGTTGATTGCGGAAGGTTCCGATGAGCAGAAGCAGCGCTATCTGCCTCGGATTCTCGCGGGCGAGGAGTTCTGGTGCCAGGGATTCTCGGAACCCAATGCCGGTTCGGATCTTGCATCGCTCAAGACCCGCGCGACGCTCGATGGTGATCACTGGATCATCAATGGACAGAAGACTTGGCTTTCTGGTGGTCACCACGCGGATCTGATGTTCTGCTTGGCGCGCACGGACATGGAGGCCAAGCCGCAGGCAGGGTTGTCGGTGTTCATTCTGGACATGACTGACCCGGGAATCAGCCTGCAGCCGATACTCACCATGGACGAGGGACATAGCGTCAACGCCGTTTTTTTCGACAACGTGCGCGTTCCCCGCCAGAACGTGATTGGCGAGCTCAACAAGGGGTGGACCTACGCCAAGGAGCTGCTTGCGAGAGAACGAGTGAACAACGCGCAGGCTCCGCGCACCAAACGCGACATTCTGGAACTCGAGCGCATGTCGCATGAGCTCAAGGCGGCGGATGGAAAGCCGTTGGCCGAGACTGCCTGGGTGCGTCGCAAGCTGGCTGCGCTGACTGTGGACTTCATCGCCCTGGAAGCGGCTGCGCTGAGTGTGATCGCGGAGCAGATGCAGGGCAAGGAGCCCGGCCCCGCCTCCTCCTATTTGAAGATTCGTGGGTCGGAGCTGCAGCAACGTGTCAGCGAGACGGCGATGGCGATGCTCGGTAGCGCAGGTGTGGTGCTGGGGCAGAAGTACGGCACAGGCCTGCTGGCGCCCGAGGGGCGCGGCTGGGCAGAACGGCATTTCTTCCGCCGTGTGGTGACGATCTATGCGGGCTCCAACGAGATCCAGAAATCCATCATCTCCAAAGTCATTCTAGAAATGTAGGGCCAGCGATATGGAACATTCAGAAGTTGAAATGCTCGTCCAGTCGGCAGAACGCTGGTTTGCACAGAACGAGCCGCATACTGACCGCGTGTCGACGTTCGAAAAAGGCAACCACGCCACTGCGAGTTCGTGGAGCGAGATGGCGGAGATGGGATGGCTGGGGTTGACACTGCCGGAGCACTTGGGAGGCTTTGGTGCCAGCATGACGGCTGCGTTCGCATTGCTCAGGCGCTCCGGGCGGGACGCGCGACCCGAGCCGATCGGGCTGCATTTATTGCTGGCCCCGTATGTGGCAGCGGCGCTGCCTGATACCGCAGACGCATTGATGTCGGGAACCATGCGGATTGCGATGGCGGATCGTTCAAGTCATGCAGGCTCACCCGTGTTGAAGGGAGGGCGTTTGACGGGATCGGTTCAGGGCGTGGAGGGCATTGCGGATGCGACTCACGTACTCATTCCTGCGGACGATGAGGGATCCGGACACGGCGCAGCCGCGTTGGTGGCCCTGACGGCACCGGGTGTGGCCAGTCAGCCTGCGAGGTATGTGGATGGGCGCGCATCAGCGTTGTTGAACCTGAGAGATGTGCCAGCCGTGCGGGTGATGCCTGCGGACCGAGCCGTGGACCTGGCTGCCGCAGCGCAGGTGGCGGACGCCAGCGGAGTGCTTGAAGAGGCGTTCCTGATGACCTTGGAGTATCTCAAGCAACGCGAGCAGTTCGGCAAGCCGTTGGCGAGCCAGCAGGCGCTTCAGCATCGCATGGCGGAGGTGTTCTGCGATCTGCAGCAACAGTTGGCACTTGCTGGGCGGCTGGCGCTGGAGCTGGATGCGGCACCGCACGGCCCATGGCCGTCGCTGGCGGTGGCCAAGAGCTATGTGGCCAGGCGCGTGCTGCGTGCTGCAGGGGCGCTGATTCAGGTATCAGGTGGCATTGCCGTCACGGAGGAATACCGGTTGACGCATCTTTATCGACGGTTGCATGTCGCTGCGCAACTGTACGGGACACCTGAGGAGCAGCTGGCACGCATTGATGCACGCGCCTTGCTGCGCCCTTCATGAAGCCTGTTCTTCTTTCTTTTTTCATCATCAACATCTAAGCAGGAGTATTGCACCATGAGCGAAAACCCATCTGTCCAACTTGAAATCCGTGATCGCGTCGCCTACGTTACGCTGAATCGACCCGACAGCTTCAATGCGGTCAATGGCCCGATGCACAAGACCCTCTCGCGCATCTTCATCGATCTGGGTGAGCGCCGTGACCTCTCGGCCATCGTGGTGACTGGCGCGGGTCGCGCGTTCTGCGCGGGGGGGGACATCGAATGGATGCGCGACGCAATCCGTGAGCCCGAGGGTTTTGAGATCGTTACCTGGGAAGCCAAGCGCATCGTGTACTCGATGCTTGACTGCGAAATCCCGATCATCGGCCGCATCAACGGAGATGCCGTCGGTTTGGGTGCGACGATGGCTCTGCTGTGTGACATCACGGTCATGGACGAAAAGGCCCGCATCGGCGATCCTCATGTGCGCGTGGGTTTGAATGCGGCGGACGGTGGCGGCTTCCTGTGGCCAGCGCTGATCGGCTTTGGCCGTTCACGTGAGCTGTTGCTGACGGGCGACCTGCTGACGGCGAGTGAGGCGCATACGTTGGGCGCGATCGGTCATGTGGTGGCAACGGACGAGCTGGACGCACGCGTCGACAAAATCGTCTCCAAATTGAAGGCGGGTGCCACCAAGGCGATCCGCTGGACCAAGGCAGGATATACCATTCCATTGCGACAACTGGCCCATGGTCACATGGATGCCGGCACCGCGTACGAATGTTTGACCAACCTGACACAGGACCATCACGAGGCGGTGGAAGCTTTTGCTGCCAAGCGCAAGCCGGTTTTCACCGGCCGCTGACGTGAGTTTCCAGACATAGGAACACCACTTGGGACACACGGAAGAAACCAAGACAGATGGAGTGCGTGGCGCGCAGAGCGTGCGCCGCGCGCTTTCGCTGCTGCGCAGCGTGGCGACCCAATCGGAGCAAGGGATCAAGCTGGTCCAATTGGTTCGTGAGTCGGGAATGGACAGGGGTACGGTCTACCGGCTGCTGAGCTGTCTGGTTGAAGAGGGTTTTGTTCATCGTGATGCTCAGGGCCTTTATCGACTTGGACCTCAAGCGGTGGTACTCGGTTCGTTGATGCCGGAGATGACGCCTCTCATCGCCATGTTTGGCCCGCCAATGAAGCGCATTGCCCGGATTGCCGGGGACACGGTGTTTCTCATGGTCCGCTATGGCGATATGGTGCAGTGCGACCACCGCGAACTGGGAGGTGCATTGGCCGACGTTCTGACCACCGTGAGTGGTCAACGCCGGTTACTGGGCACCGGCACGGGCAGTGTGGCGATTCTCGGTTTGATGGACGAGAAGGAAATACAAAAACTGTGGGTGCGGCACGAGGCTGACTACAGCGCCCTGAGCATTTCCCAGGAACGCCTGCATGCCATGGCGCATGCCGTGCGACAGCGAAGGATCGCCATCACCTTCGATGCGATCGAGCCCGGCGTGGCCGGAATCGGCGTGGCGTTTCGCATTGGCAACCACGCCATGGGTGCTTTGTCGATTGGAACGCACACGGCGCGGTTGGGTCCTGAGCGGCAATTTCAGCTGGGAGAACTGCTGAAGGCGGAACTGGACGCGTTGGGGCTGTGGCATCCCGTCTCTCGCGGCGGTTGACGGATGCGACAGTGGGCCGATTGACTGCGGCCCACTTTGTCCTTCAGTGTCTCCAACTCCGCGTCTGAGACCGTAACTCGCTCTCAGCGAATGAGCTTTTCCAACTCGCTCTGCGCAAGCCCTGTTTCTTCGTAGTGACGTTGGGCTTTCTTCAGTCGGGTGAACACGTCCTCGTGACCTGTGATCTGGCCCTTGTCATCAAAGTAGAGATAGGCGCCAGTGACGTGAAAGAGGGTGATCATCTCCGGCACTTCTGGTGGGACCACCAGCGTGTGCATCTCGCCGGGAGGCTCCATCACGAAGCTTCCTTCGCGGGCGATCCAGTCGTGCTCGAGGTAGTACCAACAGCCTTTGAGCACCTGTCCATGCACGCTCCCGGTATGCAGGTGGCGTGAGAGGACGCCACTTTGACGTACCCGAAGCAAGGTCACGTAGTAGCCCTGAGTCACTCCAAAGCACAGAGGCAGAAACGAGACGCTTTCATTGTGAGGAACCCAAAGGCGCTCGTCTGCATGCAATACGTCCGCGTGGACGATTTCATCGCGTGCGTAGCGGGAGCGCTCCACGATGGGCGCAATGACGGGAGGTTTGGTGATGGGCATCGTGAGGGGAGTACTCATGTTTGTCTCTCGTTCTGATTGGGGGCCGGACCAGTTTAGGAACGCAATCGAGAACCTGCAACACAAATGCCACCGAATGATCACATGGTGAAGAGTGGGCGGCGATATCTGACACCGACCTTGTTGTTGAAGTTAAGTTGCATGCAATGTTGAAATTATTTCCGTAAATAGATGCTGGTAAACCCTATTTATCACGATCATTGCATGCAATAAAAATACATGCATGACAGACAACAGCTCAACTACTTCTTCGTCCCTTGCGTCGAGTCTGGGGCAGGTGGTGTACGCCAAGATCAGACAGAGCATCCTGAGCGGTTATTACCGACCGGGCCAACGTCTCACCGAAATTGCTTTGGCCGAGGAGATGCAGGCCTCGCGCACTCCGGTGGTCAATGCGCTCAAGGCGTTGACGGAGCAAGGGCTGGTTCGATATGAACCCAATCGTGGCTATTGGGTGCGTGAATTCCATTTGGGTGAAGTTCTCGAGGCTTATGAGATACGTGCATCGCTTGAAGGGCTAGCCTGCCGTCAAGCGGCAGAGAAGGGCGTGTCGCGGCAAACGCTGGAGTCTCTGGATGAGTGCATCCGGGTCGGTCGCGACATCACGCGTGGACCGGAGCTGGTGCCTCAGGAGCATGCTGCGTACCAACAAATGAATGTCCGCTTTCACAATGCCATCGTCGATGCTTGTGGCAATCAGCTGTTGCCCGGATTCATTCGCAAATCTCACGAACTGCCGCTCGCGTCCGACAGGGTCGTGATGTGGAAGACGGTCGAGATCGTGCGGCGTTCGCACGATGACCACGTGAGGATTCTCGACGCCATTCGCAATCGCCAAAGTGGTCGCGCGGAAATGCTGATGCGCGAGCACATCTACGAAGCCGGACAGGTGATTGCCCGGCACTGGCCGGAGTTGCGCGCGCGAGCGCACCTGACGGATCCTTCGCGTGATCAGGATCTTGCGTCCACTGGAGAAAAACTGTGATTCTTGAAGAGCGTTGCTACACGCTGGGGCCCACCAGCATGCGTCCCTTTCTTTCTTTGTACGAGAAGGAGGGGCTGTCCATGCTGTTGCAGCATCTCGGTGATCTGAAGGGCTTTTTTACCACCGAGACAGGTGAGCTCAACCAGGTGGTCCACCTCTGGGGATTCTCGGATCTGGTGGAGCGCGAGCAACGGCGGGCGCGTCTGTGGAGCGATCCGAAATGGATTGCCTATGCGGACAAGGTGTTGCCGCTCATTGTGCGCATGGAAACGCGGTTCTTGCGTCCCGCATCTTTTTCGCCGATGCGTTGAGGAGCCACCATGACGAACGAGCCTGTACCGGGCCACCTGCATGGCCGCGTGGCGTTGATCACCGGCGGAGCCAGCGGCATCGGCCTCGCCACGGCGCAACTGTTGCGTTCACGCGGAGCCACTGTCCTCGTTGCAGACGTGCAGTCCGGTTCATTCCATGCGATTTCGGAGGCTGTGGGTGTGGAGTGCCTCCAAATCGATGTCGTGGACAGAACTGCGGTGCAGCGACTGCACGATGCATTGGCGGCACGGCATCTGGCGGTGGATCTGCTGGTGAACTGCGCGGGCATTGTCCAGTCGCCTCTGTCTCCTGACCTGCTGGACAGCGACGTGTTCCAGCGCACGCTGGCCATCAGTCTGGAAGGTACTTTCAACATGTGCGCGGTGTTTGGATCGTCCATGGCCAAGCGGGGTCGTGGTGCCGTTGTCAACATCGCGTCAGTTGCAGGGATGCGATCAATGCCGCTGCATGCCTATTCGCCAGCGAAGGCTGGGATCATCAGTCTCACTGAAGGACTGGCTGCTGAATGGGGCCGCTCCGGCGTACGCGTGAATACGGTGTCTCCAGGCTACACGGTGACCGCAGCGCTGCAAAGCCAGATCGATGCGGGCCTTCGCGATCCGGAGAAGCTCGCGTCGAACTCCGCGCTGGGACGACTCATCATGCCCGGCGATATCGCCAAGGCGATTGCATTTTTGTTGTCCGACGAGGCGTCCATGATCACCGGTATCAACCTGCCTGTGGACGCGGGCTGGCTCGTCTCTGGCTCCTGGAGCACGTTCGGTGGCGTCAGGGAAAGCCATGTGATGCCTGGTTAGACACGCTCCGGATTTTGTCGATCCAGCCACTCGGAAGAAGGAGGCGGGTCGATCGGTTACCTCCATCCTTTCTCAGGAGACAAATATGACGATTTCCCGTCGCCAGATGGGCGTGCTTGGTGCGTCCGTATTCTTGGCACCCCTGTCACATGCCCAGACATTTCCTGCACAGCCTCTGCGCTGGATCGTGCCCTATCCGGCGGGAGGTGGCACGGACGTGGTAGCCCGCTCCATCGCGGTGGAAATGCAGCCGCTGCTTGGGCAGTCCGTGGTGGTCGACAACCGCCCCGGCGCCAACACGATCGTTGGCGGGGATGCCATCGCCAAATCCAAGCCGGACGGCTACACGATCGGCTCGGCAGATAACGCAACGCTTGCTCTCAATCCGGGGCTCTATGCCAAGTTGCCATATGACCCATTCAAAGATTTCTTCATCGTGGGAGGCATTGCGCGTTTCCCCTACGTCCTTGTGGTGCGCGAGGCTGCTGCTTATCGCACGTTGAATGAAGTGATGGAGGCAGCGCGAAAGTCGCCCGGCACCTTGAGCTACGGCTCCCCAGGACTGGGCGGTCCCAATCATGTGGCCATGGAACTGCTGCAGCAGCGAACCGGTGTTCGATTGAATCACGCGCCGTATCGTGGCGCGGCTCCAGGGATCCAGGATCTGCTGGCTGGACAGATCGAATGCATGCTGGTGGACACGGGATCCAGCATGCAGCACATCAAGGCTGGAAAATTGCGCGCGCTGGCAGTGGCGCATGAACGTCGACTGGACACCCTGCCTGATGTACCCACGTTCACTGAATTGGGCATTGCCGACTTCAAGGCATTTTCCTGGCAATTTCTCGTGGCACCTGCGAGCACGCCTGCTCCGGCAAGGGCCGTCCTTGAAAGTGCATTGAACAAGGCGCTGGATCAGGCCGTTGTCAAGAAGCGCCTGTCCGATCTGGGCATCGAGCCGGCGCCGATGAGCAGCGAGGATGCGAGGCGGTTTGTGGCGTCCGAAGCGGCTTTGTGGGGTGATGTCATCCGCAAGGCGGGCATCAAGCTGGAAAGCTGAAGATCACTACGAAGACGAAGGAGACAAGGCATGAAGACCTACAACAGAAGAGCGGCGATGGATCGGACGTTGCGGTGGAGCGTTTTGGGCGCCTCTGTCGGATATGGCTGGCCGGCGTTGGCGCAGGCGAGCTATCCAAGACAGGCGATGAAATGGATTGTTCCGTTTCCAGCCGGAGGCGGAACCGATGTGGTGGCGCGTCTATTGGCGCAATCCATGTCCAGTGCGCTGGGGCAGCCTATGGTGGTGGACAACCGCCCCGGAGCAGGAACGATGATTGGAGGCGAGGCGATCGCGCGGGCACGGCCGGACGGATACACCTTCGGGACCGTGGATGTCTCTACCTTGGCGTTGGCTCCCCATCTATATGCGCGTGTGCCTTATCGTATCCAGACGGATTTTTCTTTCATCGGGGGCACGACCAAGTTTCCCTTCGTGCTTGTCGTGAAGCCGGATTTCCCAGCCAGGACGCTGCAGGACTTGATTTCCATGGCGCGCGGCAAGCCAGAGACATTGAAATACGCGAGTCCAGGTGCAGGTGGCCCGAATCATCTGGGAATGGAACTGTTTCAGCGCCAAATGAACGTGCGCATGATCCATGTCCCTTATCGTGGGGATGCGCCCGCATTGCAGGATCTATTGGGTGGGCAGATAGACATGTATCTGGTCAACACAGCGGCCAGTCTGCCTTATCTGCAGTCAGGAAAACTGCGTGCTCTGGGAGTGGCAATGTCATCGCGCATTCAGGCGCTGCCGGACGTGCCCACCTTCAGGGAAGCCGGCGTGGCGGATTTCGAGTCCTACGCGTGGCAGGGTTTGGCGGCACCTGCTGGAGCACCTGCCGACGTCGTGGCACGTCTCAATGCGGAGTTGAACAAGGCGTTGGCGTTGCCAGAGATCACCAAGCGCCTTCAGGACATGGGTGTCGAGGCCATGTCCACGACACCGACGGAGTTCGCGGCACTCGTGACCCAACAAGCGCAATTGTGGGGCAAGGTCATTCGGGAAGCGAATGTGAAGCTGGAAAGTTGATATCGGATGCAAGGAAGGACGGAGTCAAGGCATGTATGTTGAATTGAAAAATCGCGTGGTACTGGTGACGGGTGGTGCGAGCGGATTGGGGTGGGCTACGGCTCAGGCGTTTTCCGCGGCAGGTGCTCGGGTGGCGATTGCGGATCTCAGTGAATCCGCCGCACGCAGCAGGGCCGAGGAATTGGGCGCCGGCAACTTGGGGCTTGTCTGTGATGTTTCGGATGAGCAGGCCGTCGATAGCTTGGTGCACAGTGTGGTAGAGACGCTGGGCAGTGTGGATGTGGTGGTCAACAGCGCGGGAATACCGGACACCTTTCTTCCTACGGTGGATCAGGAAGTTGCGCAGTTTCGCAAACTGGTGGACGTGCATCTGACTGGCACCTATATGGTGTCGCGCGCCGCCGCGAAGCATATGCTTCGACAGCGACGCGGGGTCGTGCTCAACATCAGCTCCATCGCCGGTGTCATGGGGTTGACTCCACGCAATGCATACAGTGCCGCGAAGGCCGGTATCAGCATGCTGACGCGAACCATGGGGTGTGAATGGATTGCCCAAGGTGTACGGGTGAATGCCGTTGCCCCCGGATACATGATGACGCCGTTTCTTCAGCAACTGATCGATGACGGAAAACTTGATGCGAAGCGGATCTTCCGCCGTACCCCTGCTGGCCGTTTCGGGACCGCCAAGAACATTGCTGATGCGATGCTGTTTCTGGCATCGGACAGCGCGGAATTCATCACGGGTGTGACCTTGCCGGTGGACGGTGGATATATGGCATGGGGGGCGGCATCGGATGCCTGTGCGGTCGAGTAAGCAGTTGTGGCAGAGACACCTTGAAAACTGAGAGCAGCCCTTCGGACTGAGGAGTCGGAGAGGCATATGGATTGGGTATCTGGGCAATGGTCTCATCGTGCCCAGAAAAGCTTGAATCACGTGACACCGGGCCACGTCACGCCACAACGCATCAGCGCGGAGCCATGCGTATGGCTCCGTCCAGCCGGATGGACTCCGCATTCATGTAGCCGCAGGTAATGAGGAACTCCACTGCCTGGGCGAATTCATTGGGTTCGCCCAGCCGCTTGGGAAACGGCACCGATGCCGCCAAGGCCTGTTGGACGTGCTCTGGAAGGCTTTGCAGCAGCGGCGTGCCGAACAGTCCCGGCAGGATGGTGTTGACGCGTATGCCCTCGTCCATCAGATCGCGTGCGATGGGCAGGGTCATGCCTACGATGGCGGCCTTGCTGGCGGCGTAGCTGGCTTGTCCTGCCTGGCCATCCTGCGCGGCGGCGGAGGCTGTGTTGATGATGGCGCCGCGATCACCGCCCGGCAAGGGGGCGAGCGTCAGCATGCCCGCTGCGGACTTGGCGATGCAGCGGAAGGTGCCGATCAGATTGATCTGCACGATGCGGTTGAAGCGATCGGCGGGGCAGGAGCGGATCTCGCCGGTTTTTCTGTCGCGGCTGGCGGTCTTCACGGCGTCGGCGGTGCCGGCGCAGTTGACGAGGATGCGCTCCTGACCGTGGGCCGCACGGGCTTTGGCGAAGGCGGCGTCCACCTGTTCTTCGGAGGTCACGTCGACGTTGCAGTAGACGCCGCCGAGCTCTTGTGCGAGGGCCTGGCCAGCGGCTTCGTTCATGTCGAAAATGGCGACTTTGACTTGGCGGCTGGCCAAGCGCCGTGCGGTGGCGGCACCGAGGCCTGAAGCGCCACCGGTGACGATGGCGGAGAGGTTGGAATTCAATTGCATGTAAGGCCTTCGGGTTGCGGTGGTTGGGAGCGGGTTACTGGCCGGTGAAGAGCGCAGGACGCTTGTTCATGAAGGCCTGTTGTCCTTCGAGGTTGTCGGCTGAACGCAGGGCGATGAAGAAATTGCGCTTTTCGTGCTCAAGGCCCTGGGCGAGCGGGCCCTCCAGGCTTTGCAGCGCGGCGTCCTTGGCCAGTGCCACGGCGAGCGGCGAGTTGGCGGCGATGCGTCCTGCCATGGCCCGCGCGGTGGCAAGCGCATGCCCGTCGGCCGTCACTTCGGCCACGATGCCCGCCTCGCAGGCCTTGCGGGCGTCGATGAAATCGCCGGTCAGCAACAGCGCCATGGCCTTTGCCTTGCCGATGGCGTGGACCAGGCGCTGGGTGCCTCCCGCTCCGGGAATGGCGCCGAGCTTGACCTCCGGTACTGCGAATCGAGCCGACTCTGCGGCGATCACGATGTCGCAGGCCAAAGCCAGCTCCATGCCGCCGCCGAGCGCCAGCTTTTCCACGGCGGCGATCAGGGGTTTGGGATGGCTTGCCAACTCGGCCCAGACGGGCCCGCCTGCCGCGTCCCGCGAGCCCAGCAGCGGTTCGGCGCGCAGCGCGTCGAATGCGGTGATGTCGGCACCGGCGCAGAACACGCCTTCGGCTCCGGTCAGGATGATGGCGCGCACCGAGTCGTCGTGACGCAGTTGCACGAGCTGGGCGTGGAGGGCGTCGAACACCGAGCGGTTCAGGCTGTTCCTGGCGCGCGGGCGGTTGATGGTCAAGGTGACGATGGCGTCTTCGCGTTCAATCAGTATCTCGCTCATGTGGTTTTCCTCGGTGGAATTGCGCTCATGGCTCTTGCGGGTCAAAGCCGCTCGATGATGGTGGTGTTGGCCGTTCCCGAGGCCTCGCAGATCGTCTGCAGGCCATAGCGGCCGCCGCGGCGTTCGAGCTCGCACAGCAGGTCGGTGAGCATGCGGGCGCCGGTGGATCCCAGCGGATGGCCGATGGCGACCGAGCCGCCGTTGACGTTGATGCGCTCATCGGGAATGCCGAACTCCTGCATGAACATCAGCGGCACGCCGGCGAAAGCCTCGTTGACCTCGAAAAGATCGATGTCGGCGATGTCCAGACCGGCCTCGCGCAGCGCCTTGCGGGTGGCGTCGAGCACGGCGGTGAACTGGATGACCGGGTCGGCGGCGGCGACGGCGGTGCTGACGAATCGGGCGCGGGGCTTCAGGCCATGCCGCTCGGCATAGGCGCGGCTGGCGATCAGCAGGGCCGCCGCACCGTCGCTGATCTGGGAAGAATTGGCGGCGGTGCTGGCGCCATCCGGGGCGAACGCGGGTTTGAGCGTGGCCATCTTTGCGGCGTCGGGGTGCTCGCGAATGCCTTGGTCGGCGGTGACTGCGGGGCTGTGCGGATCGGCCGGATCTTCGGTGAGGCGCACCAGCTGGTCGCGCAACCGACCGGCCTGCGTGGCCTCGAACGCGCGTCGATGGCTGCGCACGGCAAAGGCGTCCAGGGCTTCGCGGGTGAGGCCGAAACGCTGGTTCATCAGTTCCGACGAAACGCCCTGCGGCAGCAGCGGATTGCCCTGGTAGCGCGCGAGTTCGCGGGGGCTGTATTGCGGGCCCAGCGGAGAGCCGGGAATGAAGGAGGGCGGCATCGGCGCCTGCGACATCGATTCGACTCCGGCGCCGATGACCAGTTGGTAGGTTCCCGCCTTGATGGCGTCCACGGCGAAGCTCACCGCCTGCTGGCCGGAGCCACATTGCCGGTCGATGGTGACCGCCGGAACGGACTCCGGCAGACCCGCCGCGAGCACGGCATGGCGTCCGAGATTGCCGTGCTGCTGTCCCCACTGGAGCACGCAGCCGACGATGACGTCATCGAGATCGGCCGGATCAACGCCCGCACGTTCGACGAGCTGATGCAGGGTCTCGCCGAGCAGGTCCACGGGATGCCACATCTGCAGTTGTCCTCCGCGCTTGCCGACGGGGGTGCGCAGCGCGCCGACGATGACGGGTTCTCGATCATTCATGGGGATCTCCTTCGGGTTTCGGGCGTCATTCGGCATAGCGCCCTGCATGCTCGGCGCGCATGCGCCGCTTGTCGTTCTTGCCCACGCTGGTCTTGGGAATGGCTTCGACGAACAGAATCTGATCGGGCAACTGCCATTTGGCGAAGGCGCTTCCGAGGTGGGCGTGCATTTGCTCCAGCGTCGCTTGCTGGCCGGGCTTGAGCGCCACCAGCGCCAACGGGCGCTCCTGCCACTTCGCATGGGGAATGCCGACGACGGCGGCATCGCGCACGGCCGGGTGGTTCACGAGCAGGTTCTCCATGTCGATGGAGGAGATCCATTCGCCGCCGCTCTTGATCACGTCCTTGATGCGGTCCGTCACCTTGAGATAGCCGTCGGGATCCATCGTGCCGACATCGCCGGAGCGCCACCAGCCGTCGAGAAACCGGTCATCGGAATCGGGCAGATCGTGGTAGGAGGCGCTGATCCACGGGCCGCGCACGCAGATCTCGCCGGCCGAGACGCCATCGTGCGGCTGGTCCTGGCCTTGCTCGTTGACGATGCGCACGTCCACTCCGGTCAGGATCACGCCTTGCTTGCGCTTGAGATTCCATTGCTGCTCGATGCTCAAGCGCCGCTTCAGCGATGGCTTGAGGCGGTTGATGGCCACCAGAGGCGTGGTTTCGGTCGCGCCGTAAGCGTGGACGACCTCGGCCCCGGTGAGTTCGTGAAAGCCGATCATCATCGACAGCGGCGGCTCGGTGGCGCCGGAGAGCATGCGCAGGCGGCGGAAGTCGGGCTTGGTCGCCAGCGTTTCGATGTAGGCCAGCATCGGCTGAAAAATCGCCGGAGCACCGTTGGTGACGGTCACGCCCTCGGCGATCATCGCGTCGGTCAGCGGCTTGGTGTCCTCGGCCACGTAGCGGCCGGGCAGCACGATCTTGTTGCCCATCAGCGCGGTAGCCTGCGGCAGGCCCCAGCTCTGGCCATGGAACATGGGGGTGATGAACATCGCGCAGTCGTCCAGCGTCATGCCCAGATGGGTCGCCATCGCGTTGGCATGCAGGTAGATGGCGCGGTGCGAGTAGTACACACCCTTGGGCTTGCCCGTGGTGCCGGTGGTGTAGCAGGCGCTGTAGGCGGAGTTTTCTTCGATCTCGGGCCAGGCCATCGTCGCGTCGGCCGCCGCGAGCAGGTCCTCGTGGTGCAGCAGCGGCGACAGCGTGGTCTTGATCTGGTCGAGCGGCTTGTTGGTCATGACGATCCAGCCTTTGATCTGCGGTGCGTGCGCGGCGATGGCCTCGGCCACCGGCAGCAGCGATTCGTCCACGCAGATGAAGGATGCGTCGCTGTGCTGGACCACGTATCCCAGATCCTCGTGTCCCAGACGCAGGTTCATCTGCAGCATCACCGCGCCGATTCCGGGGATGGCCCAGTAGAGCTCGAAGTGGCGTCGGCTGTTCCAGTCGAGAACGCCGATCCGGTCACCCGGCGTCACGCCGAGCGCGCGCAATGCGTTCGCGCTGCGGCAGATGCGCGCGTAGCAGTCGGCATAGGTGTACCGCTCCCAGCCGCCGCTCGGCGTGCGGTAGACGATTTCCTGCTCGGCGTGAGTGCGGGCGGCATGGCGGATCAGCGTGGTGGTGTTGAGCTGGCGCGCATCGCCCATGGTGGACGGACAGCCGCGTATCGGTTGAGGCACCGGCACGGGCTGGCTGGCGGTGTAGGTCATGTCTTTGTCTCCTGTGTGGTGGCTTGCAAGGGCTGGAACCGTGGGGCGGGGGCGATGCGGATGGCCCCCGATCCGGTGCGCTCGTAGATGCGGCGCGCAACGTTGTGCGGATGCTCCGTCGCCTCCGCGAGACTGAGCACGGGGGCGAAGCAGGCGTCGCTGCCTTCGAGCCGCTCTTGCCAGTACGCGCGGGGCCGACTGCGGATCAGCGCCGTGATTTGCTGCTTGTGTGCGGGCCATGCCGCACGGTCGTATTGTGCGGCGGGGTCGATGTCGTGCAATCCCAGGCGGCCCAGCAGTTGGGCGTAGAAGGCGAGCTCCACCGCCGCGAGGCTGATGAAGCCGCCGTCCGCGCAGGCATAGACGTCGTAGAACGGCGAGTCGTGGAACGGGCTGGGCTGCGCGGTGTCGATCTGCCCGTTGGCGCGTATCCATTGCACGAGCGTCCCGAGCATGGCCACGATGTCCACGATGGCGGCGTCGACGACACGCCCCGTGCCGCTTGTGCGCGCGTCGAGCAGCGCGCAGGCCACGCCGAAAGCCAGGCCAAGCGCGCCGGTCGCGTCGCCCAGAACGGTCGGCGGCACGATGGGAGCGTGTTCATGGTGCCCGTCGTTCCCCTTGCGTGCAGCGAGCGAGAGCAGGCCCGTCAGCGCGACGTAGTTCAGGTCGTGGCCCGCAGTCTGGGCGAGGGGGCCGTCCTGCCCCCAGCCGGTCATGCGGCCATAGACGAGCCTCGGATTGGTTCGTGCGCAGTCGGCCGGGCCGAGCCCGAGGCGCTCCATCACGCCGGGGCGAAAGCCCTCGATGAGTGCGTCCGAGCGCCGGATGAGATCGCGGGCGCGCTCCTTGCCTTCGGGTGATTTCAGGTTGACGACTTCGATCCGCTTGCCATGGCGCAGCGGATTGTCGGTGGCGCCACCAAGCTGCTCGGCAGCGGCGGCGGGCTCGGAGCGCGCCAGCGTCATCACGTCGGCACCCATGTCGGCGAGCATCTTTGCGGCGAGCGGTCCCGGGCCGATGCCCTCGAACTCCACCACGCGGATGCCGTCAAGCGGTCGCTGCAATGTGTCTGGCATGGTCACAGCTTCCGCGAGATCAGTTCCTTCATGATCTCGTTGGCTCCACCGTAGATCTTCTGCACGCGCGAGGCGGCGTACATGCGCGCGATGGGGTACTCCTCCATGTAGCCGTAGCCACCGAACAGCTGCAGGCACTCGTCGGTCACGCGGCACTGCTGCTCGGTGCACCACCACTTGGCCATGTAGGCGGCCTCGTCGTCGAGCGTGCCGTCCAGCAGCCGCTGGATGCAGTCATTGACGAAGCTGCGCACCACATGAGCGATGGTCGCGACCTCTACCAGCTTGTGGCGCGTGGTCTGCATGTCGAACAGGGTGCCGCCGAAGGCCTTGCGCTGCTTGGTGTATTCCACGGTGAGCGCGAGCGCCTGATCGATGGTGGCGGCCGCCGGCACGGCGATGAGCATGCGCTCGTAAGGCAGTTGCCCCATCAGTTGGCTGAAGCCCGCTCCTTCCTCCTCGCCCAGCAGCTGTCCGGCGGGCACGCGCACGCCGTCGAAGAACAGCTCGGCCGTGTCGGAGGCCCGCTGGCCGATCTTGCCGAGCAGACGGCCCACGCGATAGCCGGGCAAGTGCTCCGTCTCGAGCACGAACAGGGACAGGCCCTTGGCACCAGCCTCGCCGGTGCGCGCCACGACGATCAGCAGATTGCCGGTGCTGCCGTTGGTGATGAAAGTCTTGGCGCCGTCGATCACATAGTGGTCACCGTCGCGGCGCGCGCGGGTGGACAGCGCCTTGAGGTCCGAGCCGCAGCCCGGCTCGGTCATCGCGATGGCGGCCAGCATTTCCCCGCTGGCCAGCCGGGGCAGCCAGCGCCGCTTCTGCGCCTCGGTGCCATAGGCGCGGATGTAGTGGGCGGCGATGCTGTGCACGATGATGTTGTAGGGCATCTCGGCCTTGGCCAGCTCGTCCTGCACCACCAGCTGGTAGGCCAGGCTCGCGCCGGCTCCACCGTAGGCCTCGTCCATCTCGGGCAGCATGAAGCCGAGTTCGCCAAAGCGCCGCCACGTCTCGCGCGGAACAAAGCCCTGCTCTCGCCAGAGCGCAAGATGCGGCGTCATCTCGGCCGCGATGTAGCGGCGCACCTGTTCGCGAAACGCTTCGATGTCATGGTCCATCCAGGGATGGCGATGCAGTTGTGGCAGCATGGGCTGGCTCTACGGATGGGTTGTCGAAAGGAGTGCCGGGCGGCAGGTATCGGCAGCGTGGGCGCATGGTTGAGGAGCGCCCTCACGGCATTCCACGGCACTCGGGGTATGCAGACGATCGTAGGAGAGGGGGTTTCGCGCGGCAATGGCGAAACATGTCGATCTGCTGACAAATCACCTCATCCGGTGTTTGCAGAACGGGGACCGATGGTGAGGCGCTTGCGGTGCCGGCGCTCGCCCTGACGTCGCTAGCGCGACTGCGCGCGATACACGCCGGGCGTGCTGCCGGTCCATGACTTGAAGGCGCGCTGGAACGCGGTGCTGTCCGAGAAACCGAGATCGGCCGCAAGCGCCGCGAGCGAGACGTCCGTGCTCGTCAGGCGAACGATGGCCATGTCGCGGCGCAGCTCGTCCTTGAGCATCTGGAACGATTTGCCCTCGGTCGCCAGATGGCGCTGCAGCGCGCTGGCTGAAATGCGCAGACGCTCGGCGGTGGCCGTGAGATCGGGCCACTCGGGGCAGGACTGCTGCAGAAAGGCGCGCACGCTCGCGCTCTTGGACATGCGGCCATGGTGCAGATGGGGCCCGACGAGATTGTCCGGCGTGGCGCGCACGAACGCGTCGAGCGCGGCGGTGTCGCGGCGCATGGGCTGTACGAACGCCTGGCCGTCAAACCAGACCGCCGACCGCGCCTGTCCAAAGCGCAGCGTGCCGGTGAAGATGCGGGAGTAACCCGCCGCATGCGCCGGCTCGTCGAACGCAAAATCGAATCCGCAGGGCACCAGTCGACCCCCGTGCAGCCACACCAGCAGACGCCAGAAAACACGCAGCAGCAGCCCGTGCAGAAAATCGGCATGCGCATGGGACGGCACGCGCATCTCGAGCGCGATGCCGCACAACGCGCCATCCTGGATCGGCACGAGCCGCACATCATCCTGCAGCAGCCCAAAGGCCTCCGCCATGCGCCGCGCCGCAGCCGCCAGCGTGCGCGCCCCCAGCGTGGAGCGGACCGTCAGCACGAAGCTGCCCCGGCGCAGCGGCCTGCCCGGCAGATAGCCGAGGCATTCATCGTCGAGGCTGTCCTTCACGGCATTGAACAGCGCGATGTACTGCTCAACGGTCACCCGCGACTGTTCCAGATGCAGGAGCGATTCGGAGATCCGGGCTTGCCCCAGAACCTGCTCCAGCCACACCCGCGTCGCCAGCCCTTTGGAACGCGCGCCGTCCAGCAGTCCTCGCACGGCAAAGATGGGAACGGTGGAGATGGGGCGCAGCATGGTCAAAGGCAATAGGGCCAAGGGCCGCCTGGAGGCTCAAGGGTTCAGGGATTCTATGGGGCTTCGCGGGCTTTCATGTGAGTGGGGCGTTGGCCGGTTGTTGTCAGCGACGAGGTCGCATCAGGTTGCAAAAACGGCCAAATAAAGTGAAATAAATGACTGAAATAACTTTTGAAAGGTAGCAAATAATGCCAATTGAAAATTGATGCACCGCGCATCACTGGATGAAATGCTAGGCGCCACTAGGTTGCGAAAGTCAGCGCCGTGCTTGGCTCTGCATGAATCAAATCCCGACATATGTAACCACATGTTTCTTCGTAATCCCACTCAACTTCGATAGTTTGGGGGGAACCACATGCATGGCAACTGTTTTTCCTTGGCAGAGCCGAATCGGACGTCAGTAGTCCAATCGGCTGGTTACCATTGGCATCAATTGGATAGAACAATCCGGTGCGCGGTCACCGGGATACGGAGAGGCCTACACGTGGCAAAAAATCACAGAGCGACTGTCATCGTGCCTACGCCCCAGGGCATTCTGCTTGCCGAAACCAGAGCAGGGCTGTTGCTGCTTCCCGGTGGAAAGATCGAGCGCGGTGAAGTTCCCATTGCGGCCGCTGCGCGCGAGCTGTTCGAGGAAACCTGTCTTCAGGCCTGCGCGTTGACATTCTTGCTGGAGGTCGAGTCGCCTCACTACATTCATCAGGTATTCACTGTGTCCGCATTTACCGGAACTGCGCGACCCCGAAGTGATGCGGTGGCGCTTCACTACCTCACCAAGGACGACCTTCTGCAGGAACGGTTTCCCACCAGGCTCTCTACAACCGCCGTCAAACTCTTGAAGTTCTTTGGTGATTTGAAATGGAAATGAATGCTGTGAGGGCGACGACAGGCAAGACCAAGCGCCCCGACACTCTTGAGACCGTCAAGCTTGCGATGGAGTTGCTCAAGCGCATTCCACGCCACGGCAAGATCACGGCGCAGACGTTGCACAGTCAGCTTCTGGATGCCGGCATCCAGCGCGATCTGCGCTCCATTCAGCGGCAGTTGGAGATGCTCAGCGAGCACTTCGACATCGAGCGCGACGATCGCAGCAAGCCCTACGGTTATTGCTGGAAGAGCGGGGCCAAGGCATTTGCCCTGCCACATCTGAGCACGCAGGAGTCGCTGCTGCTTCACCTCGCGGAGCAGCACCTGAGGCAGCTGTTGCCTGCGCGTCTGATGCGCTCCATGGATGGATTTTTCGAGCAGGCGCATCGCACTCTTCATTCCAATGAAAACGCGAAGCTGGAGCGTGAGTGGCCCAAGAAGATCCGCGTCGTGGCCACCAGCCAACCTTTGATTGCGCCCAGAATTTCGCCGCAGGTTTTCGAGGCGGTCACGGAGGCGCTGTATTCCAACCGGTGGTTGACGATCGACTATCGCAACGCCAGCAGGAAGCGCAGTACATCAGAGGTGATGCCGCTGGGCATGGCGCAGCAGGGGCCGAGGTTCTATCTGGTCTGCCGCTACCGCGACTACCAGAACGAGCGCAGCCTGGCCATGCACCGCATTCTGGGCGCCGAGGTCAGTTCCCGTTCCTTTGACTATCCGGGCGACTTTCAGCTCAAGAAATATGACGACGACGGACGATTCGGATTCGGCAACGGCACGAAGATTCGGCTCACGTTCCATATCGACAAGGTGGCCGGATACCACCTGCAGGAGTCGCCGCTGTCCACGGATCAGGTCATGGATGTGCTGCCGAACGGCGATTTCAAGATATCCGCCACGGTCGTGGACAGCGACATGCTGGTCTGGTGGCTGCGTGGATTCGGAGACGACGTGTCCCATGTCCAGCGCGCGCCGGTGAATAAAGCGGTCGCGGAGACTGCCGGCGTCTAGCGGATCAGCGCCTGAACCTTGCCGATGAGCGACTGCACGTCCGGCAGACGACTTTCGGACTGCAGGCATCCGCTCCAGAAGCGGCCGTCGAACACTTGGTTCAGTGCCTGAGGGAAGTCGATTCCAGATGCCAGCAGAGCGACGATTTCGTCCGCTTCGCTGCCATATTCATCGCTCATTCCCTCCTGCACATTGCAACAGGTGCCCATGAGATCGGCCTGCCACAGCAGCAGGTTCATGGTGGTGGCGTCCATGCCTCCTTCGGGCAGTTGCGGCAGGATTTGCCGGAAGGCTTCCAATCGTTTCTGGGAGTCGAAAAGCTCGGTCAGCTCGACAAGCTGCGCGGTGCGCTGGGTGGCAGAAGTGTTGGCAGCGTCCCAGCGCGGCCCGAATGCCTGCTCTACCGCATCGTGCGAGGACAGACCCGAGGCGGTGAGATGAAGCATGGCTTCGGCTTCCCGGATGTATTCCAGTTCGCCGGTCACTTCCTGACCATCGAAACAGCCGCAGCCGGTCTGCAGAACATCGGCTTGCACGAGGATGTGGTTGAGGAATTCTTTGTCCATGGAGCGCTTGCTTTGTTGGTGTGGTGAGGGCTTATTACTTCTGCGGGTGCAAGGAAGATATGGGTCTATGACAAGGACGGCATGGGTGTACTTCAATCGGTCTGCTTTAATCGCGATGCCGCGAGCTTCAATAACGGTAGAAATTCCGAACGCGCTTGTTCCTCTGTGAATTCACCTGAAATCAAACTCACGTTGATGGCTGCAACGATCTCGCCGCCGTGGCCTCGAATAGGTACTGCCAGACCGCAGATGGAGTCGTCGTATTCAGCATCGGACCACGAATAGCTTTGGTCTCGCACTTGGGTGATGATGGTACGCAATTTTTCTTTTTCTATGACCGTGTGTGGCGTGAGTGCGGTGAATTCTGTTTGCTCCAGATAGGCGTCCAGTTTGTCGTCGCGGAGTCCGCTGAGCAGCACCTTTCCCATCGAGACGGAATAGGCCGGCAGGCGGCTACCGATAGACGGACTGAAGGCGAGGATGCGCTTGGTGTGAAAGCGCTGGATGTAGACGATGTCTCCGTCATCCAGCACCGAGACGGCGCACGACTGCTTGATGCGCGTTCCCAACTCCTCCAGAACCATTTGCGATTGCCGCCAGAACGGCAGTGTGTAGAGATACGTCATTCCAAGACGCAGCACTTTGGGGGTGAGCCAGTAGTCCTTGTCGTCGGATCCGACAAATCCCAACTCAATCAACGTAAGCAGCAGTCGGCGCACCACGGTGCGCGGCAGTTGTGCGGCTTCGCTGATCTGAGCCATGTTCTGTCGTCCCGTGGATTGCCCCATCACTTCGATGACGCGCAGCCCTCGTGCAAAGGTTCTGACAAACGATTCGCTCTCTGGAGTAGCCATAGGGGATTTCCCGCGCCGCTGTTGACGCAGATTAATAAGCTGTAAAAATGAACGTAGAGCGGACTTAATTGACCGCTTGGCGGACATTCTACCGCATGTCCTTTGCAATTTCAACAGAGCAGGAAATCATGAAAGAGACAACGTTCGAGACAGACTTCTGGAAAGACGAGAACCTTCGCAAGATCTGGGACGACATCATTCCAGGGCAGCCTCGCAAGACCATTCCCTATACGCTGACGCTGGAGGCCATCCAGAAATATTGCCGTGTAGTTGGTGACATGCATCCGCTGTATTTCGATGAGGAATACGCCAAAAAATCGGTCTACGGTGGTTTGATCGCGCCGCCTGCCATTCACATCTTGCTGATGTTTGCCTGCACGCCGACGGATGACTGGATGCGCAGTCCTGGCACGGTCAACGCCGGTCAATCTTGGAGCTACAACAAACCCGCACGTCCGGGTGACGTGATCCGTCTGGAGGCGCGTGCGCTTGACAAGTTCATCAAGAAGGATCGTCTGTTCGTGGTGCACGACAACGTGTTCTTCAACCAGCACAACGAAGTGATTTGCTCTGGCCGTGGCCAGACGATTCGTCCTCAGTAAATCGAGTATTGGAGAAAGACATGAGTTTTGAGCAATTGAGCA
The DNA here is from genome assembly GCF_015354245.1 of Diaphorobacter caeni. Classification (GTDB taxonomy): domain Bacteria; phylum Pseudomonadota; class Gammaproteobacteria; order Burkholderiales; family Burkholderiaceae_C; genus Diaphorobacter_A; species Diaphorobacter_A caeni. The sequence continues at coordinate 50,113 of NZ_JADKYZ010000011.1, read as the reverse complement.
TTGGTCAGGAAGTCGTCGGTAAGCCCTTTTCCCCGACTCGCGAAACCATCCGTGAATTCTGCGAGGCATCGCTGGATTTCAATCCACTGCACTTGGATGACAACTACATGAAGGGAGATTTTGGCAAGACGAATTTTGGTGGAATCATCATGCATGGCATGAACAACTTCGGCGTCATTACCTGCATGCTAACGGACTGGTTGTATGAGAAGAACGCAGTGCAGCGCCGTCTGGAGACGCGTTGGAAGAGTCCGGTCAAACCGGGTGACACCATCACCCCCAAGGGGCGTATCACCTTGATCAAGTCCACCTCCAAGAGCCGCTGGGTATGCCTTGATGTTGAAGTGCGAAATCAGCGTGATGAAGTGGTCGCGGTGGGCGAGGCTATGGCCGAGTTTCCGAACTGAAAAACGCAGATTGATATTCGAAAAATACAACTAACGATATAGGAGACTTCGGTGATGGGAATGAAATCTGGATTCGTGAAATGGTCGGTGGGAATGTTGACTGTGCTGTCTGCCGCTACGGCGTTCTCGCAGTCTTATCCGACGCAGGCAGTGAAGATCGTGGTTCCGTTCCCAGCCGGAGGAACCACCGACATTTTGGCCAGACAGCTCGTCGCTGAGCTGAGCCAGAAATGGTCGGTGCCTGTCGTGGTGGACAACAAGGCGGGTGCGAGCGGAAGCATCTTCTCCGAGCAGTTTGCACGCACTGCGCCTGATGGCTACACCTTGATGTTGACGGCTACACATCACGTGATTAATCCGGGGCTCTACAAGAATTTGCGCTATGACACCAAGACCGCGTTCACACCGTTAGCCCAAGTGGCAGTGGTGCCAAACATGCTGGTGGTGAATCCTGCGCTTCCGGTGAAGAACGTGCAGGAGTTGATTCAGTACGGCAAGGAGCATCCGGGCAAACTCAGTTTCGGCTCGACAGGCACGGGTGGTGCGAACCATCTGTCGGGCGAGCTTTTCAAGTCGATGACTGGCGTGCAGATGATGCATGTGCCCTACAAGGGCGGGGCACCCGCCCTCAACGATCTTTTGGGTGGAACGATTCCGGTGATGTTCGATGCGATTCCGGGTGTGATCCAGCACGTGAAGGCGGGCAAGTTGAAGGTGCTTGGTGTTACCTCGCTCAAGCGTTCGGCAGCGGCACCCGATGTACCCACTCTGGATGAGTCGGGTGTGAAGGGCTTTGAAGCCACGTCGTGGTTTGGTCTCTATGGGCCCGCCCATATGAAGCCAGAGGTTATCAACAAGATCAACGCCGATGTGCGCGAGGTGTTGGCGACGCCGAAAATGAAAGCCCTGTTTTTGGAGCAAGGCGCTGAGCCGGGCACTATGACGCAGCCAGAGTTCGCCGCGTTCGTGAATGCTGAGATCGACAAGTGGTCCAAGGTGATCACGACTGCCAATGTAAAGCTGGATTGAGGTGGACGGTATGACTTCGACGCAGCAGACACAGGGCGCCCTGTCGCATATTCGCGTGCTCGATCTTTCGCGCGTGCTGGCGGGACCATGGTCCACGCAGAATCTGGCAGATCTTGGGGCAGAGGTTATCAAGGTCGAGCGACCTCGCGTGGGTGACGACACGCGTGGCTGGGGGCCTCCTTGGATACGCGACGATCAGGGCGAGTACACGCACGATTCGACTTATTACGCGGCAGCAAACCGGGGCAAGAAGTCGATCACGTTGGATATCGCAAGTCCCGAAGGCCAGAAGATCGTGCGCGAGCTTGCAGCGATCTCCGACGTGGTGGTGGAGAACTACAAGATCGGCGATCTCAAACGTTATGGCCTTGATTACGAGAGCCTCAGTGCGATCAATCCAAAGCTGGTCTACTGCTCTATCACGGGCTATGGGCAGACAGGACCAAGTTCGCACAAACCTGGATATGACTTCGTCTTTCAGGCGCAGGGCGGTCTGATGAGCATCACCGGCGAACGTGACGACTTGCCAGGTGGAGGCGCGCAGAAGGTGGGTATCGCCATCGCGGATGTGATCACGGGCATGTACTCGTCGATTGCAATTCTGGCCGCGCTCAATCACAGAGACGTGTCGGGTTGCGGGCAGTACATCGACATGGCCTTGCTTGATTGCTTGGTAGCGTTGGGTGGCAATCAGGTGACTGGGTATTTCTCGAGTGGCAAGGTGCCGATGCGCTACGGCAATGCACATGCGAGTCTGGTGCCATATCAGGTCTTTCACACAGCGGATGGAGACATGGTCGTAGCGGTTGGAAATGACCAGCAATGGCTGAAGTATTGCGAGGCAATCGATCGGCCCGATCTTGCCGCGGACGAGCGCTGGACTAAGGTGACTGGGCGTATCACAGGTCGCGAAACGCTGATCCCAAAACTTGCGGAAACCATGCTCACACGCTCTTCGGCAGATTGGATTGAGCGGCTGGAAGCATTGGGCGTTCCATGCGGTCGCATCAATGACTATCAGAAGGTTTTCGAAGACCCGCAAGTGATTCATCGCGGATTGCGTGTGGACTTGCCGACCGAAGATGGTGGCACCGTTTCCACCATCGCGAGTCCGCTACGGCTAATGGGGACGCCTGTGCAATACAAACTCGCGCCGCCGAAATTGGGAAGCAGCACGGAGTCGTTGCTCAAGCAGCTGCTGAACAAGTCGGATGAAGACATCGCTGAGTACCGGAACGCGAAAGTGATCTGAGCGCGCCACGCTGTTGAGTGAAGAGGGCACTAAGGACAAGGTGCCCAACCTTCGCTGAGGGGTAGTTGATGACTGCAAATTCAAACCAGTGGAGAACACACAAATGACGAACTCGATTTCAAGACGACTAATGTTGGCATTGGGCAGCTTGGCACTTTGCGGCGCCACATCGGCCTATGCGCAGAGCTATCCTCACAAGCCGGTGAAGATAGTCATGCCGTGGAACGACGGTTTTCCTGCCAACTCGACACGTTTGTTTTCACAAGAGTTGGCAGCGCAATACGGCCAGGCCTTTGTGGTCGAACCCAAACCCGGTGCGGGTGGTGAGGTCGCTGCCAAGCAGGTGATTGGTGCGCCTGCGGATGGCTACACGTTGCTGGTTACCGGCTCCTCGATCACCATTCGCGCGGCGACTGACGACAAGAATGCAGACGGTCTGCGTGACCTGCAACCGATCGCGCAGATCACGACTACGCCCTACGTTATCGTGGCCAAGACTGGGAAATACAAGACCTTCAAAAACCTGCTGGCGCATGCCAAGGAGCCTCAGGCTCGGCTCAATTTTGCATCGGCGGGCGTGGGCACCGGTATGCACTATCTGGGTGAACTTATCAACCTGAGTGCGGGCGTGCAGATGGTGCATGTGCCCTACAACACTGGGTCCAAGCAACTCGCGGCAGTGATGGGCGGCGATGTGGACATCGCGATCATTTCTTTGGTGACGGCCTGGCCTCACATCACCGCAGGCACCATGGAGGCTCTGGCCGTGAGCTCTGCTGAGCGCAGCGCGGTAGCGACCAACGTACCCACCTTGCATGAACTGGGGTTCAAGGATGTTCCGGCAATTGGCGCATGGATTGCGGTGTTTGGTCCAAAGAATCTTGATCCTGCCATCGTGAAGAGTTTGTCCGAGAAGATCACAAGTATTGCCAAAGCACCCGCCACTCAGGAAACGGTCAAGGGCTGGGCCGCGGAATTGCCCGATACCAGCACTGCCGCGCTGACCAATGTGCTGCGCACGGAAACCAGCTTCTGGAGAAAGTTGATCAAAGAGCGCAATCTGCCGGTTGCCGATTGAGGCACGCGTGAGCCATCAACAAAAAGGACATCTCATGGAGTACAAACTCTCATCGCTTTCCGCTGACATCGTGCAGCCGGAGCAACTGCTCGATTTTCCGAATCCAAACCGGCTGTTCATTGATGTTCGCCTGGGCGAACCCGCCGACGAATTTGGGGACTACCGGGATGCCCATATTCTGGGTGCCGTATATGCCCAAATTCGCGAGGTTTTTGCCGCTGCGCCCACGCCGCAGTCGGGAAACCTGCCGCTTCCCGACATCGACGCACTGGAGCGCCAGCTCAGAGCCTGGGGCGTGAATGACGAAACGGATATCGTGACTTATGGCCCTTCCATGGCACTCGCGGCGCGAGGCTGGTGGGTGTTGCGTTGGGCCGGCCTGCAGAACGTGAAAGTCTTGGACGGCGGGATCAAGGCATGGGTGAATCAGGGAGGCCCGGTATCGCAAGGAGAAACGCATAGGGCACCGAACGAGGAGCCTTTGCGATTGCGTCTGCAGGCGGGAGGCCTGCCACAGGTGCTCGTAGCTGACGTGGAGGCGCTGGGTGAGGATGTACTGTTGATCGACGCGCGCGATGAAAACTCGTTTTTGGCAGGCAGCATTCCACGGGCACGTAATCTGCCTGCAGCAGAACAATGGACTCCGGCTGGGAATTTGCGAACTATTGCTGAGATCGAGAAGCTGTATGACGAGGTGGGTGTTCGCGAAGGCAAGGACTTGGTGGTGTATTGCGGCGGTGGTGTGCTCTCCGCATTGGAGGTGTTGACTCTGCGTGCACTGGGGCATAGGCCGCAGTTGTATGTGGGGTCATGGTCCGAGTGGAATAAGAGTCCCGAACGTATGGCGCGTAGTGCAGCGGAAAGGGCTTTGCCATGACCCAACATTCAAAGCACCATGCTGCAGACCATTTTGATGTGGTGATCTGTGGTGGCGGCCCCGTTGGTCTGGCTACGGCATTTCTTCTCGGACGCGAGGGTTTGAGCGTTGCCTTGTTCGAGAAGCGGCCCAGCACTACTACTTTGCCAAAGGGCCAATATCTGCATGCATCGACGGCTGAATTCTTCCGCCAATGGGGTGTTTGGGATCTGCTGCAGGACGCGGGCTGGGAAACCGAAGATGCCAATGGGCAAGGCTTCTATGTGAACGTCGCCAATGGTCCTGTCGCGGCCATACGAGCCATCGAGGGAACCCACGCGGAGTATGAGACCAAGTGGGCAGAATACAGTCCGGTGTATCCGCGTAAGATTCCCGCATCCGACTATGAGGCCGCTATCTGCCGCCGCGCTGAATCTTGGCCGAATACCTCGTTGCACTTCAACGCACGCGTCACAGACATTGAGCAGTTTGACGAGTGCGTTCGCCTCACAGTGGAGGACATGCAATCGCACACCGTCAAAGACGTTACCGCGCGCTACGTGGTGGCCTGCGATGGGGCGCATAGCTTTGTGCGCTCGCGTCTCGGTCGTGGGCAGGATCACGGCCCAACCTTTGGCAATCAGGTGTTGGTGGAGTTTCGCGCCGATTTGGACGACACACTCGGTAAGGACGGATTCTTTCACTCGTTTGTTTTGAACCCACGGTATGCAGGATGGTTTGGTAGCAAGCATCCGGACAACGGCCTGTGGCGATATAGCTTTCGGCATGACGAGGACACGCCGCCGGTACACGAAGTGCTACTGGAGCGCATACGTGGCGCGTTGGGAATGCCGGAGTTGCCGATCGAGATTTTTCAAACCTATCGTTTCGACTACAGCACTGGCTTGCTGCGGCACTGGCGCGAAAAGAGGGTGCTGTTTGCAGGCGACGCCGCGCACTGGCATTCGCCATGGGGCGGATTCGGCATGAACTCCGGCATACAGGATGCGAACAACTTGGCTTGGAAGCTGGCTTTGGTGCTGAAAGGTAAGGCCGGTGATTCGTTGTTGGACACGTTTGAAGCCGAACGCAAATCCAAAGCGCGCGTCACCGTGAAGTCGGCTACTTATAACTCTCTGCATTACCAGGCTATTGCTGAAGCCGCACGCGTGGGGGAGGGCGAGTTGTTCGCTCAGGGCAAGATTTCCACTGAAGCAGAATTGTTCTTGAAACAGCGGACAGCCCCACATGGAGACAATGCGGTGCTACATACCGGTTACCAGTTGGGCACTGTCTACCGCTCGCAAGCGGTGGTGTCCAACGGAGAAGAAGCTCCCATCCCAGAACTGGTGGAGTATGTGGAAAGCACCGTGCCCGGTGTGCGCGCACCACATGCCTGGCTTCAGGGTGGATCTGGCAAGCGCCTCTCCACCGTCGACCTTTGGGGCCGTGGGTTCGTGCTTATCGGCCACAACCTATCGATGCATTGGAGCGAGGCAGCCAGACTGACGAGCACATCTTTAGGCATTGAATTGGCGGCTATTTCTGTGGGTGAGCAGGGTGAATATCTTGCCGTGGACTCGAAGTTCGGCCGACTATATGAAGTGCAATCGGGTGATGCCGTTTTGGTGAGACCCGACGGTTTTGTTGCAGCAAAGCTAGGAGCTTCGCACCAGTCGTCGCCGTCCTGTGAACTTGAGAGAGTGCTTTGCTGCATCCTGGGCGTGAGCGTGCGGTCGGATACTCCCGCAATAGAAGAGGCTGTTTGATCTACGGTTGAGGCTATGACTAAGAGTTTCAATGTGCAGTCATTCTTTGACACAAGGACCTCCACCTTTACACACTTGATCGATGACGGCATCGAATGCGCCGTTATCGATCCGGTGCTGGGCTTTGATCTGAGTAGCGGCATTGTCGACACGGTGTCCATTGACGTTGTGGAGCAGGTGATCATTCGTCGTGGCTTGACGCTGCGATGGTTGTTGGAGACGCATATTCATGCGGATCACCTCTCAGGCTCTGCGTTACTTAAGCGCAGGCTCGGTGGATTAGTAGGCATTGGGCGCCGCGTTACTGACATACAGACTATATTTCGGGAGGTGTTCAATGCACGCGATGTAGCCACGGATGGATCGGCGTTTGATCGATTGTGGAATGACGACGAACGCTTTCAGGTCGGAAAGTTGCACGTGCGTGCGATGTACACGCCTGGGCACACGTCAGCGGATATCGCTTACGCGGTGGGAGAGCGGTTGGATGGACCTCTGTTGGCTGTATTTGTCGGCGACAGTTTGCTCATGCCGGATGTGGGAACCGCCAGATGCGACTTTCATGGTGGGGATGCAGAACTGCTCTATGACTCCATTCGTCGCTTAATGCAGTTTGAACGGAGCACTCCGCTTTACATGTGCCACGATTACCCGCCTCCCGGGCGCGTTCCTGGCTGTGTCACAACAGTGGGCGAACAGAGGGACAGGAATATTCATGTGCGAGACGGAATCGGAAAATCGGAGTTCGTTGCGCTGCGTTCACACCGCGACGCGGGACTGACCACTCCGGTGTTGATGCAACCGGCCGTACAAGTCAATATCCGTGCTGGGAATTTCCCGCCGGCTGAGGAGAGTGGGGTAACGTACATAAAAATTCCTCTTCGTAACTCTCCGGAATGAACGCGAGGAATGGATGGCGCAGGTGACGGGGAGGAGCGTTGCCAGTGGCGGCTGGTTGAGCTTGACAGATTCCGCATGACAGACAGATCTCCGGCAGCGATCGGCTCGCCATCGTCAATGCCTAAGCCCGAATTCATCACCGTCAGGGTGTGAGTCGGGGTGTGCCGGCAGGGCAGTGTGAAGCTCGGAAGATCCGGTCACCTTTTGCTCATACTGCGCTGATACCGGTGCGTCCATGTAGGGCGCAAGGATCAAGCGCGGCGATAGGCACCCCCTCACGCGGCGCGCTGCGTAAGACCCCCCTGTGCTCACGAGAACAACTTGGACCAGAGCGAGGCCTTTGCCGGCTTGGTCTCAGCCTGGGGTATTGCGGGCGGCGTCTTTGGCGCGATGGATTCGATGATCGGCGTGGTGTCGATCACGATTTCCGGCACGCTTTCCCAGGCTGCCTGGTGGTTTCCTCCTTGGCTGTTGATCTCGCGAAATTCCGCGTCGATGGCGGTGCCGTTGTCGTACCATTTCTTGAACTGCACCTGACGCTTTTGAAGCGCGACCATCTCGTCGTCGATGGAGCCGAGTTGCTTCTTGAGGGTCACGAAAGTCGGGAAGAACTGGTCGGCGAAGTCCGGGGCGTCGATCAGCTGAAGCACTTCCTTAGACTGAGTCTGGAAGTTGGAGATCATGCCGTCGATGACTTTGGCGAACTGCGCCTGGCGTTCCTGCTCCTTGTAGCTGTCCCACAATTCCAGAGCGATGCCGGCCACGGCAAGCGCACTGCCGAGACCGCTCGCCAGCTTGGTGGCGCCCCAAGGCTTGAACTTGAGGTACTTGCTGATGTCCAAGCCCACCATTTTCGTGGCGGCATTCAGTCCGTCGCGAGCCAGCAGAACATTGTCTTTGGTGATGACACCCGGTTGCGACAGGAATTTGACGCCTTTTTTGCTCATGGCGCTCAACACGTCGTCGTAGTGCTTCAACTCGTTGTTGACGTTCGTCTGTATGCGGTACAGATCGGTGTTGATGCTGCCGATTTCCTCACTGAATATTTCCTGAATGCGCTGCTGAACCAGACAACCCTCGTTGCCGATCTCACGATGCATGAAATCATTGAACGTGGGCGCACCGACTTTTCGGGTCTGCAACTGCAGATCTTCGAAATAGCGCAAGAGGCGACCGCGCAGCCGCGTCTGCGCTTGCCCGATGTTGCCGTGGACCTTTTGCAGTTCGATCGACTGGCTTTGCTTGATTTCGGTGACTCGCCGCGCTTCGTCCGCGAGCAGGGCATAGGCCTCCTTGGCGGCGGGCATCTGCTGGGTGATGACGTCCGAGATGATGGATTTCTGGGTTTCGTTCGCCAGCGCGAGCAGTCCGCCGTTGCGCTCGATCTTCTGCTGAGTCGCGCTTTGCAGCACGCCGATGCGCGACAGGCTGCGGAACTCGGGCAGATTGCGCAACCAGTGCTCCACACCCTTGTCGAAGGGATTGGCCGAGACGGCGACGATGGAGAGATCGCTCTGCTCCTGTGGAGTCAGCTCGAGCAAGTCGTTCAGCCGCTTGGTGACCGAATTCTTTTTGACGAGGAATTTTTCCTGAAAGTCGGCATCCTCCGCTACGTCGGCCACGTCGTCGAAACGGCTGAGAACGAACACGGTGCGAGGCAGCAGGTTGAGCGTTCGGAAAAGCCACTTCAGATCTTCCGTGTGGCTTTCCTTGATCGGATTGGCGGAGTTCATCACATACAGCACAAGGTGGGCTTCGCTCACGTAGTGCTTGGTGATGTCCTTGTACTTCTCGATTTCCTGGCTCGTGGCGTTGGTCTTCTCCTTGAAGCCGAACAGTCCGGGCGTATCGATGATCTGCAGTTGGTCCTTGTATTCATAGATCTGGACCTCGCTGGACGATTCCGCCTGGCTGATGTTCATGCTCTTGCGATCGAGTTCCTCCAGCCAGGCGGCGGCGATCGATGTCTTGCCTTCGGAGAAGCCACCGATCAGGGCGACCTTGAGCTTCTGTTCCTTGGCGTTTTTTATCGAGTTCTGCAGCTTCTCCACGAGATCCTTGTGGACCTGGATGCCCAGGCTGCTGCCCTCCTGCACGAACGTGCTGAGACTGGACAGGATTCCGAGGGCTTGCTGCTTCTGTTGTTCGAATGATTGAATTGCGCTGGTCATGTGACGTTGCTCCGGTGTTCAGGCGAGGGCGGATTCTGTGGCTGGCGTGGGGGCTGCGGTGGTCGTGGCGGCCGGCTTGGGGACGAGCTTGTCCCGCAGCGCGGCCATCTTGACGGCGATCTCCTCCAGCGCCACCTTGGTGTTGATGCTCTGTTCGTAGGGAATGCGCATCTGGGCCTTGGTTGCGAGCAGCGCCTCATTGATCTTGACGCTCGCTGATTCAAGATTGCCATCCAGCATCTCGGTGAGCTTGTCGAAAACCTTCTCGAGATTCTCATCAGCGGACTTGCGCTGCTGCTCCTTTTTGTAGTCGCTGCTGAAGAAGCTGCGCACTGCTTTGTAGACACTGAACACGAGCCCTACAGCTCCGATCACTGCCGCAGTGGTCCACCCCACGGGATTGGACGCCAGGAACGTTGCCCAGACCAGCGCCGCTGCGCCGCCCAATGCCGATATCAGGCCCACGACGTTGATGCCGCTGTCCATCTTGAAGTCGGTTTGGAAGCTCAGGTTGAGTGAGGAGAATGGGTCATCGATCGTGTAGTGCAGGATCTCGCTGACGTTCTTCTGATTCTTCTGGATGATGGATTCGGCTTCGTCGGTGAAGGACTTGAACACCGTGGCGAATCGCGCCTCCAGATCCCGACCGACGCTGGTCTTGAGTGATTCGATCTCGCCGGTCAGGTATTCCTTGAAATCGTCGTTGCTCTGGTCGCTTTCGATGTAGTCGTAGATGGCCGTGCGCATGGCGGTTTTCTTGCCGCTCAGTTCATCATGGCATTCGCTCTTGAGCTTCTGCGATGTGCCGGACAACAGCCCATCGATTTGAGAGGCGGCGAATTTCTGCTGGACAGCCAGCTTCTGCGCGGCATTGGCGAAGTTGTTCTTTGCCTGATTCAGGTGGCTGATGCCGTCCTGCAGACAACTGCGAATCTTCTTCAGATTGGCATCGCGGATCTTGACCTGAAAATTCTGGCACAGATCCGAGCGCAGGAACTGGAGGAAGGCCTGCATGCCGCTGCGTTGCAGAATTTCATCGGCCCTCATGGACGCGAGGAATTTCTCGCGGCTTCGGAGATGGGGATTGTTGGGAACCAGGCAGGTGGCCGCCGCCAGAAAGGCGGGCATGCCGCTGACGCAGACATGTCCCTTGTAGGTTTCGGCGCCGAGCGAAGCAGTCAGGGATTTGCCCATGTCGGCCAGACCGACGGCATCGTTCTGGTTGATCAAGGACTCACCCTGCAGGACCTGAGGGTTGGTGGCGCTCTTGTTGAAGACCGCCCAGACTTCGGTCTGCTTTCCCAACTGACGTTTGATTTTGTCGATGGTGCCCTCCTGTCCGTCGCTGCCGGAGCCCGGCGGTGTGGCGTTGCGCGTCACGTAGAACACGGCATGGGCCTTCTTGACGGACGAGTCGATGGCTCCCATCACCTGCTTTTCGTCGCCTTCGATGCCGGGCACGTCCACCAGTTGGAACTGCTGGCCTCCCGCCATGAAGCGGTAGGAATGCGATTGAAGCGTGAAGTCTGAGCGTCCGTTGCCGATGATGCTTCCATCCTGCAGAGGAACCAGACGGGCGAATGCGCTTTCCACATTGGCTTTTTCGCCTGTTCTGGCCGCCAGCTCGGCCTGGATCCTGCTCGGCTCGGCGGCGATGGCTTCCAGTTTTGTCTGGTTTCCGGCCTTGAGTTGCACCAGTGCCAGCTCCCGCTCCGGCAGGGCCTTCTCTTCGTCCAGTTTCTTGAACATGTGCACCAGCTTTTGCCACAAATTCAGGTGTTTGCGCTTGTGCTCGATGGTGGCCATCAGCATGTCGAGGCTGGCCGCCTGCTGTTGCTCTTCATTAGCCAATTTCCGTGTGAGCTGGTCAGCATGTTGCTGGCTTTCAGCCAGTTCGGACTGCAGCTTCTGAATGCTCAGATCGAGTGATGCAAGGCTCTCTGGATCCACGCGCAAGTCCTTGGCCAGCTCCCTGAATTGGCGCTGCGTATCGAGCTTTTCGGTGTCGCCCAGCAGAATGCGGAGCGTCTCGATCAGGGTGGATTTGCCGGCGTTCGTCTCACCGTAGAACGCGATGGTGAATGTGTCCCATTCGGACAGTTCGCGCAACTCGCGGATATCAGCGTTGGTCCGGTCGCGCATCTTCTCCAGCAAAGTCCTGGAACTGGCGATGGCACTTTCCAGGTCCTGATTGCCATTGGTGGTGGAGCCTTTCTTGAGCACCGCCGCAAGCGACTGGTCGACCAGCGTCGTCAATTGGTCATAGAACTGATCGGTCTTGTTGGTGTTGGACATGAGTATCCGTTGGAAGTTGCTGTTGGGTTGCGGAGGTGTGAGGCGATCCGGGCGGGAGTCGTGGGCGCTGCTTCGCGCTCGACCTGCGATGGCGTCATGCCGTGAGGCGGCGAGTGAACGGAGCGCAATGGGGGCGCGTAAGAGGTCGACTGAAGTCCGCCTGGACGGGGCATCTACGGCATGGGGCCAGCAGCCGATGCGGATCGGGCGATGCCATCGTGCGACGAACGGCATTTCTTCTGGATGTCAGCTTTGTTGACGGGGTCGTGTTGAATTTTTTGACCCACCTTAAAGATGTCTCGGGTGTGTATTGCCATTTTGTATCTTTATGTGTCGTTCGTATTGTGGCCTATGAACACGCCATAGATCTACTGCCGCAAGGTCAGATATCTATATTTCCTCCGAACTTATTGGAATTATTTTGAATTCGGACATGGTTTGTCCAAACGTTTGCTTACGATCGGTATCACCAAACAGAAATCAAGCGAAAACCACTGACCGATGTCCACTTCCTCCTTCGACACCATTGCCTACCGTCTCAGCGAAATTCTTTTGCGTCTCAATGCGGGCGAGGCTCTGGAAATCAAGAAACTTGCCGTTGAGTTCGATGTGAATGAACGCACGATCCGGCGTGATCTGAACGAGCGCTTCAGCTTTCTCGGGTTGGAGAAGAAGGGGCAGCGCTACTCCCTGCCACGCTACAAGCTGGGGACCTACAGCCAGCAGGATGTGCAGCGCATCGCCAATCTGGCGGGGCTGCAGGGCATGTCGCCACGGCTGTCCAACGAGTTCCTTGGGGATCTGCTGGACAACAGTCTCAGCGGGGCGCTGCTGGTGCATGGTGCGCGCACCGAGAACATCAAGGTCAAGGAGCAGGAGGTCGCCCAGTTGCGTGGGGCGATTCAGGATGCTTCCGTCGTGCAGTTTGAATATTGCAAACCGGATGAGTCGCGCAAGATGGTCAGCGTGCACCCCTACAAGCTGGCGGTCAACGATGGCACCTGGTATCTGCAGGCCACGGATCAGGGCAGGGTCAAGTCGTATGCGGTCGCGCGCATCGACCGTCTGCTGGTGACGTCGGATCGCTTTGTTCCGGACGCGTCGATCCATGAATACCTCAAGCAGGAAGACACGATCTGGCTGAATCAGGAGAAGACCAAGGTGGTGCTCAAGGTGGCTCCGCCCGCGGCATCGTATTTCCTGCGGCGTCAGCTGATTGGCGGCCAGAACAAGGAAATGGATCTTGAGAATGGCGAGATTCTGGTTTCGGGAATGATCGCCCATCCCAACCAGATTCTGCCCATCGTGCGTTATTGGATTCCTTACGTGCGGATCATCAGCCCGGAAGGGTTGCAGGCGGAGCTGGATAACCAGCTCAAGGGGTATCTGGGCTTGCCGGATTAATCGCCCCTCTATTTCAATTTTTCAGATTTGAATGGACTGCCGGTAATCACCGGCAGGGGATCAGTTCGTCTCCGCTGCTTCAAATGAACCGCCCACCTGGCGGGTGGGCGGAGCCTTGTCCGGATTCGGGCAATACAGACAACAGGGAGAAGAAGACATGTCGTTTTGCAGAGGCTGCGGCCATCAGATTCATGAGACGGCGCAGAGCTGTCCGCAATGCGGTGCGGTGAACGCGGCGCTGGCGACGCGCAAGAGCACCACTGAAGACCAGGGAGGCTCGCTGTGGTTGCCTATCCCGTCGTTGGTGTGCGGCTTGGTGGTCGTGGTGGCGTTGTTCGATCCGGACGACTGGGACATGGACCAGGTGATCGGTGCCATCGGCTTTGCAGTCGCCGCCATCGTGCTGGGCGGCATCAGTCTGGCCAAGCAAAAGCGTGGTTCGGGCATGGCCATTGCCGGTTTGATTCTGGGAATCCTGGGTCTGCTGGGCGCGCTGGGCTCGCAACTTTGATTTTTCAAACTTTCAATCAGTCAACAACGGGGGAAACCGATATGCAAGACCAATCTACCGAGGGCCAGACCATGATGTTCTGTCATGGCTGCGCCAAGCCGCTGCATGTGTCCGCGGTCGCATGTCCGGCCTGCGGCGCGCCGCAGCGCAGGAGCGCGGCAGCGCGCGAGGACGAGTCCGAGAAAAGCAAGGTGACGGCCGGCGTGCTGGCGCTGCTGCTGGGCGGGCTCGGCATCCACAAGTTCTATACCGGCGCATGGGGATGGGGGATCGTCTACGTCGTGCTGTGCTGGACCTACATCCCGTCGATCGTGGCGCTGGTGGAGGGCATCCGGTATCTGGTGCTTTCCAAGGACGAGTTCGCCCGCAAGGCGGCCGCCATGAAGGGCCCGTTCGCATGGCTGTGGTGAATGGATCTCAACGAGAGGATGGACATGAAGCCAGAACGTTTGTTGCCCTTGCTGCTGTTGCCCGGCGCCGCCCATGCGGGCGGTGGTGGCGGGGCGATCATCGGGCTGATCATTTTTCTGCCGCTGATGATCTGGGCGTTCATCAAGATCTGGAGCTTCTGGTTCCGGCTGATCTTCGGTGGACGAGAGGAGCGCAATGCCTACCAGGCACCCCCGTCCTACCCGGGGCGCACGGTCACCCAGACTGGCATGGGGCCGGAGATGAAGATCTGCCCGTATTGCGCGGAGCCGATCCAGGCCAGGGCGATCAAGTGCAAGCACTGTGGCAGTGATCTCAAGGATCAGTGAGGAGAAACGATTTGATGAAAGCGAGAAATAACATGTGGTTGGCGAAGGCTCTGTTGCCGATTTTGGCGGCGTTCAGTTTGACGGGTTGCTGGAATCCGTTCAGCAAGGCGGAGGAACCCGCTGCCGCTGTTCAATCCCCCGTGCCGCCGCAGGCCAAGGCGGACCCGATCACTCAGTTGCAGACCAAGCTGGCGTCGAGGGAGGCGATTGGCCTCAATCTCGAGTACGTCGTGCGGGTGTCCGGGCCAGCGATGCGCATCATGGGCAACCAGCAGTTGTTTGATCTTCAGGGCTGCAAGTTCACGCTGACGACCGACGAGGCCAAGCAGTCGATTCAGGGCGTGCAGCTTGAGTTGTCGAAGGAGTGCCCGGTGGACGTGGGGCCTCTCATCAACGCCGACAAGCCGATCCTGGCGGGCGATCTGACCTTCGGTGCGGCGGACAAGTATTTCCGGCCTGGAGACTATCTGTCCGACTGCCTTTCCAGCTGCGGCAATGCCTACGACCCCAGCGTCTACTGGTCTGCAGAGGGCAGCCGTGCGGACGGTTTCGTCAAGGTGGTGCTGAGCGTGCCCATCGCCGAGGATGCCGTGGTCGAGGCCGCCGCACGCTGGCGCGACGCCATGCTGAAATCCGAGAAGGAGGACTGGGTGGTCATCGAGACCGGTTTCAACTGCGCCCCCGAAAAGTACCGCGAGGTCGCGGCGCATGAATTCTCCGGGATGCGCCCTGCGTTCCTGAGTTTTGGCCATAGCGTGGAAGCGCCGACGTGCACGGAGGCCGCCCCAGTCGCCGCCCCGGCACCCGTGAGCAACGGCATGGTGAGCATTCCCACGCCGCGTTCCGATTGCGACATGGAGTATGCCGCGCTGCTGAAATCCAAGGGCCTGATCGCCAAGGAAAAGTCGATCCACGGACCGGACGACAGCGACTTTGCAGGCTACGGGTGCCCGTACCGGATCAATCCGGCCCCGGGCACTGCGGTGAAGCCAGGAACGCAGGTGACGTTCAGAGCGGCTTGGGAATCGAGCTGAGGGCGGGGCGGGAGCGGCCCGTCAATCAACGGGCCACTGAACGGCCCATTCATTTGCTGTTAGCCTTCCATGATTGGCTGTAGCTCGGCCATGCCCCGGCCTTGTGCCCCTTTTGGAAGGAAAGTGAACCCACCATGACCAGTCCTCTGTACACCGCCTCCGTTCCCGTCCTGCAGCAGATGCTGCGTGCACTGTCCGAGGTGCTCAAGAAGGCCGAGGCGCATGCGACGCAGAAAAACATCGATCCCAATGCGCTGCTGCAGGCGCGGCTGTTCCCGGACATGTTCCCGCTGGTGCGTCAGGTCCAGATCGCCTCGGACTTTTCCAAGGGCATCGCCTCTCGTCTGGCTGGTGCGGAGGTGCCGTCGTGGCCCGATAACGAGGCGGGCTTCGCCGACCTGCAGGCATTGATCGCCAAGGCGCTGGCCCATCTCGAATCCTTCAAGCCGGAGCAGTTTGACCAAAGCGAAGGCCGCGAGATCGTGCTGCGCCCCGGCACGCCCAAGGAAAAGAAGCTGACGGCCAGCGCTTACCTGCTGCACTATGGTCTGCCGCAGTTTTTCTTCCATGTGACGACCGCTTATGACATCTTGCGCCACAACGGCGTGGAGATCGGCAAGCGCGACTATATGGGTAGCTATTGACGCGAGCGCGGCCGCTGATGCGCCGTTCTGCCCGGTTGCGGGCCGTGTCGGCGCTTTCCGGTCACTTGGCGTCAGCGAGCGGTTCCATTCAACAGGCGCTCGTACAGACGCAGGTCTTCGGCTGAAAAACAGCAGAAGAGGATTTCCTGGATGGACGAGTCCGTCCGCAGGCTGTCCCGTACCGACCGAATGGCGATCTGCGCGGCGGATTCGATGGGGTATCCATAGACGCCCGTGCTGATGCTCGGGAAGGCGATCGAAGCGGCGGATCTTTCCTCTGCCAGCGCGATGGATTTGCGATAGCAGCTGGCGAGCAGTTCGGGTTCGCCTTTGTCGCCGCCGTTCCATACGGGGCCTACCGTGTGGATGATGAATTGGGCAGGCAGCCGATATGCCTTCGTCACTTTGGCCTCGCCCGTCTTGCAGCCGCCCAGCAGCCGGCATTCATGCACGAGATCCGGGCCGGCCGCGCGATGGATGGCGCCGTCGACTCCGCCGCCACCGAGCAGTGACGAATTGGCCGCGTTGACGATGGCGTCCACGGGGAGCTTGGTGATGTCCGATTGAATGGCGCGCAGCAGTGTTGGCATGGGGCGTGGATTGACTGGTCGTTGAATGCCGGCACACGGGCCCGCAGGTCGTCAGGGAAGGTTCAAGTCCATCCCGAGATGCTTGGCCAGGCCGAAGGTGAAGAGCAGCACGATCACGAGCGCGACCAGGAAGGCTGCCGCCACCTTGCCTACCGTGCGCAGCAGCGCGCGCGTGTCCTTGCCTTTCTTGCCTTGATCGTAATGCCATTTGATGGCGAAGAACATGCAAGCGCCGAAGATGAGCGCCTTGAACGCAACGAAGACTACGGGGACCCAATCGATCATTTTGAGAATTTCCAACCTATGACTTGGTGATGCCTCCTCGTGCGGAACACAGGCTCCTGAACGAGAACATCGCAAACGTCAGCCACTGCCATGCCGGGAAAGGATGGTGTCGCAGCACGTTCAGGGACATACTACTGAAAAACAATATCCATACATCGAGACAAAAAGTCGCAGCCAAAATCCATGCAAGATGACAATTCTCCAATCTGGTTGCCGCGATTGATTGCTCAGGGCGGGCCCCGATTCCTGCAGATCGCGGACGCGTTGCAGGCGGCGGTGGCCGACGGTTCCTTGAGCCCCGGTGACCGTTTGCCTCCGCAGCGCCGGTTGGCTGCGCAACTGGACGTCGATCTGACGACGATCACGCGCGCCTACGACGAAGCCAGACGCCGCCACTTGCTGGAAGGGCGCGGTGCTCGGGGCACCTATGTCGCGGCGCCGAAAGTCGAGTGGACCTCGGTCCTTGATCTGAGCATGAATACGCCCCCGCCGCCGGACGGCGTGGACTTCGATGACCTGCTGCAACAAGGGCTGTCGCAAGTGTTGATGCGGACCGACAGCGCATTGCTGATGACCTACCACCTGGGCGGTGGCAGCGACTCCGACCGCAAGGCAGGCGCGAAATGGCTCGCGCCGATGTTTGGATCGCTGGATTCAGGCCAGGTGGTCGTCTGTCCCGGTGCGCAGGCGGCGATCGCCGCGTTGATTCTTGCGCTGACGGAACCCGGCGACGTAATTTTGGCCGAGCCGACCAGTTATCCCGGCCTGCGGGTCGCGGCGGCCCAGTTCGGGCGGCGTATCATCGCGGTGGAGACCGACGGCCAGGGGATGGTGCCGGAAATGCTCGAGCGCGCGTGCCGCGAGCACAGGCCCGGGCTGGTCTATCTCAATCCGACATTGCAGAATCCGACCGCCGTCACCATCGCCGAACGCCGGCGCAAGGACATTGCCGACATCGCCAGGCGCTGCAACGTCCGCATTGTCGAGGACGATCCCTACTGGCTGCTCGCCGATGCCCCGCCGCCGCCCATCGCCGCGCTGGCGCCGGAGCGGGTGTACTACATCTCCACTCTGTCGAAATGCCTGACGCCCGGCCTGCGCGTTGCTTTCGTGCTCATCCGCGATCCGCATGAACGCGAGCGCTTTCTGGTCGCGCTCAGGTCATTTGCACTGATGGTCGCGCCCTTGACGGCCGCCCTCGCCACGCAGTGGATCCTCGACGGGTCGGCTGGCGAGTTGATGAAGGGCGTCCGCAAGGAGGCGCGGCTGCGCCACCGCATGGCCATGGATGTGCTGGCCGGGCGCTACGTCGGCACGGGAGACGGCCTGCATGCATGGCTTGAGCTGCCCGGGTACTGGAGTTCCTCGCAGCTCGCGCGTGCGGCGGACAGCGAGGGCATCGCAGTCACCCCGGCGGAAGCATTCGCGATGGACGCAGCGAACAGTGCATCCGTGAATGCCATTCGCATCTCCTTGGGCAGCATCAAGGACCGCGGCCGCCTCCAGGCGGGACTGCAACGGCTGTCGCAATTGCTGGCGCGTCGGCCTGAGGCGTTTGGCGCGGCGGTGGTTTAGCGGTGCTATGAGCGTGCTTACGATCTCCACACTGTCTTGCAGGCGCGGCCTCGGGCGCTCTGCCGCGTTGCAAATCCTCGCAATTGCCCGAGCTATTGCTGCGGTTTGCGGTTTGCGCCTTGCAGCCCATCCGGATCCGCATCCTGCAAGCCTCGCGATGAGATCGTAAACACGCTCTAAGTTCGGCTGATGTGACCTCGAACCACCGCTGGTTTGGCGTTGCCATTCGCGCCTTCATGGCCCGTCGTCGCGTTGGCATAGAGCGGTGGCAGAAGCGTCAGCCGTTGATCCCAGACTTCAGTCCTTCAACCCAAGGAGGCCCACGCACGCAAAAGCTGATTGTGCGTAGCCAGTCCACTCCAGTTGTCGGCGCAGGCCAACAGTATGCATATTCCAAACCGGCTATATGAACTGCTATATATTCGTTTGAGTCACACACCACCCCAAGAGGCATGCATGTCGATCCAATCCATCCTGAAATCCACCGTGGTGGCACTGTCGGTCCTGAGTGGGGGATCGGTTTTCGCGCAACAGGGCACGCCCATCAATGCGGCGGAGTTTGACGCGCTGGTCGCCAAGGGGCCGGTCGCCGATGCGGCGACCATTGCGTCGAGCACCTGGGCCAGCAAGATCAAGCAGGCGGGCACGCTGCGCATGGGCAGCACGCAAACGTCGAATCTGTTCTCGCTGCTCAACGAAAAGGACGGCAAGATCCGCGGCTTCGATGCGGGTCTGGCGCAACTGCTCACTCGCTACATTCTGGGCGATGCAACCAAGTACAAGTTCACGCAGGTGAACTCGTCCACGCGTGAGCAGGTGCTGATCAACGATCAGGTGGACATGGTGATCGCCACTTATTCCATCACTCCCGCGCGGCAAGAGAAGATCTCCTTCGCGGGCCCTTACTACACCTCTCAGGCGGGGGTGCTGGTCAAGTCGAACAACAACGCGATCCAGTCATACAACGATCTGGCAGGCAAGCGGACTGCGACGCAGGCGGGCTCCACAGGGCCGGCGATTCTTGCGGAATTCGCACCCAAGGCGACCGTGCAGGAGTTCCAGACCCATCAGGAAGCCATGGACGCACTGCGCCAAGGCCGCGTGAACGCCTATGTGACCGACTACACGCTGCTGCTCAACGCACTGAGCCTCGGCACTGGTGACGCGAAGCTGGCGGGTGCGCCCTTTGGTGCGCAGGATCCCTACGGCATCGGCCTGCCCAAGGGCTCGGATGGCGTGGCCTTCATCAACGCGTTTTTGAAGAAGATTCAAGCCGATGGCACCTGGACCAAACTCTGGACCACGTCCATCGGACAGCGTACCGGCAGCACCGCCGCCCCGACGCCGCCCGCTCTGCCGTAACGCCACTCATTTATGGGCAGTGTCGCTCGACTCCTGGCCGACTACGGGCCTGCTTTCTGGCAGGCCCTTTTGTTGACGTGGAAGCTCACGGCCGTGTCGTTCGTGGCCGGTTTCGCGCTGGGCACGGTGGTGACGGTGCTCCGGCTGCTTCCGGTGCGGCCGTTGCGCTGGGCCCTGACGGTCTACGTCGAGATCTTCCGGAACATTCCCAGCGTGGCGCTGCTGATCTTCATCGTGTTTGCGCTGCCCGATCTCAATGTGCTGATCGACTATGAACCCAGCGTGATCCTGACGTTGACCTTGGTGTGCTCCGCGTTCACTGCGGACTACCTGCGCACGGGCATCAACACGGTCTCCGGCGGTCAGGCGGAGGCGGCGCTCAGTCTGGGCATGAGCCCGATGCGCGTCATCACGGCCGTGGTTCTGCCGCAGGCGCTTCGCGCGGTGGTGCAGCCGATGACCTCGCTGCTCATTGCGCTGATGCTGTCGACCTCATTGGCGTCTCAGGTTCCGATGCCGGGCAGGGAACTCACCGCACTCGTCTCCAAGATCGCCAACGATTCCGCTGCGGGCATGGCCGCATTTGCGGTGGCCGCCGCGATGTATGTGGCGACGGGCTTGCTCATCGCCTGGGCGGGTTCCATGCTGGAAAAGAAGGTGCGGATACTGCGATGAGCCGTCCCTTGGAAGACATTCTGTTCGGCGCTCCGAGCCCTCGCGTGCAGACCGTGACGCGGGCGGTGAGCGTGCTCGCGGCGGCGGCGTTGGTCCTGCTGGCAGCGGGCATCGTTTATCAGTTTCACTCGGCGGGGCAGCTTGAGCTCCGGCTCTGGGAGTTCTTCGTCTGGCCGACGACTTGGGCGTTTCTCGGCAAAGGGCTGCTTGGCACGATGGCATCGGCGGCGATGGCTGCAGTGATTGCGCTGACTCTCGGGCTGGTCCTGATGACGGGGCGTCTGGCGCGGTCGCGCTTCGTGCGCTGGCCGAGCGTCGCGGTCATCGAGTTCCTGCGCGGCACGCCGACGCTGCTGCTGATCTATTTGTGTTTTCTGGTGCTTCCGTCGCTTGGCATCAAGCTGAGCACCTACTGGATGCTGACCCTGCCCATCGGCCTCAGCACCGCCGCCGTGGTGGCGGAGGTTTACCGGGCGGGCGTGCTCGCCGTCCCGCGCGGTCAGACCGATGCCGCGCGAAGCCTGGGCATGACCGAAGCCCAGGTGTTTTTCAGCATCGTCTCTCCTCAGGCGCTGCGCTACATCGTCCCGGCGCTGGTCGCGCAACTGGTCATCGTGGTCAAGGACACCACGTTCGGCTACGTCGTCACCTACGGCGAACTCATGCAGAACGCCAAGGTGCTCATCGCCAACTACAGCTCGCTGGTGCCGGTGTACCTCGTCGTGGCAGCGCTTTATTGCCTCGTGAATTACGCGATTTCCAGAGCGAGCCAACGGCTCGGGCGGCCGATGCATTGAACGTTGGCTCAATGGCTTGTTCACTCGAGGCGCAGGGATGAACAAGCCATGGCGGGCCGCTTGACTTTATCGCGTCGTTCCTCCTTGGCGGGAATCCCTGCGTAAGATGCCGGCATGACTCTTTCTCCGGCTTCCCCTCTTTCCTTCGACCAGCTTGCGCTTTCGCCTGCGGCGCTCACCAATCTTCAGCGGCTCGGCTATCTTGAAATGACGGCCATTCAGGCCGCCAGCCTGCCCCCTGCGCTGCAGGGCAGGGACGTGATCGCGCAGGCGAAGACGGGCAGTGGCAAGACCGCCGCCTTTGCGCTGGCGCTGCTGGCCAAGCTCGACGTGCGTGTGTTCTCGGTCCAGGGGCTGGTGCTGTGCCCCACCCGCGAGCTGGCCGATCAGGTGACGACCGAGATTCGTCGTCTGGCGCGCGCGGAAGACAACGTCAAGGTGGTGACCCTGTCGGGTGGCGTTCCGCTGCGCGGGCAAACCGCCAGTCTGGAGAATGGGGCGCACGTGGTCGTCGGCACGCCCGGCCGCGTCATCGACCATCTGGAGCGGGGCAACATGCGCCTCGATGCGCTGTCCACGCTGGTGCTGGACGAGGCGGACCGCATGCTCGACATGGGTTTCGTCGATGACATCGCCAAAGTCGCCAAGCAGTGTCCCGCCCAGCGGCAGACCCTGCTGTTCTCGGCAACCTATCCGGAAGGCATCGCCAATCTGGCGGCGCGGTTCATGCGCGATCCGGTGACCGTCAAAGTGGCCGCGCAGCACAGCGGCGAGCAGATCGAGCAGCGTTGGTACGAGGTGGAAGCGGACCAGCGGCTGCCCTCGGTGGCGCGTCTGCTGGAGCATTTTCGGCCGGAGAGCACGCTGGCCTTCTGCAATACCAAGGCGCGCTGCCGGGCGCTTGCGGAGCTGCTGCAGGCGCAGGGCTACAGCGCGCTGGAGCTGCACGGCGATCTGGAGCAGCGCGATCGCGATCAGGTGCTGGTGCGCTTCGTGAACGGCAGCTGCTCCGTGCTGGTCGCCACCGACGTGGCGGCCCGCGGGCTGGATGTCACCAATCTGGCCGCCGTCATCAACGTGGACGTGACGCCCGACCCCGAAGTGCATGTGCACCGCATCGGCCGCACGGGCCGCGCCGGGCAGAAGGGGCTGGCGCTCAACCTGTCGACGCTCGACGAAATGGGGTCGGTCGGTCGCATCGAGCAGCTGCAGGGCAGCGCCTCGGTCTGGTACCCGCTCGATGAGTTGACACCGGCGTCAGGCGGGCGCCTTCTGCCGTCGAAGGCGACCATCCACATCAACGCCAGCCGCAAGGACAAGATCCGCCCGGGCGACGTGCTCGGCGCGCTCACCGCAGACCTCGGCTACACCCGCGAGCAGGTGGGCAAGATCGACATCAATGAGTTCGCCACCTACGTGGCGGTGGACCGCAAGATCGCGCACGACGTGGTCGCCGGACTCAACAGCGGGCGGATCAAGGGCCGCACAGTGAAGGCGCGGCTGCTCAAGGACTGAGCCCAGGGCAAGTGCCATTCCACCGTTCTCACATTGGTTGGCGGGCACTTCGAGAATGCAATAAATTCGGATTACATATCTTGAGCTGACCTTGCAATTTAGAAGGGCACAAGGACTTCAGCAAAGCAACTCCGGTGAGGATTGGCGTGGGCGTTTGGTGGGCCCGGATGCACCGCAACTGCGTCCGCATGACCGACAATAGCCATCCCCTTCGTCATACATCCGCGCTGTTTCAACGTTCGTGCTGCCCTCCAACCGCCAAGGCTTTCTCCTGACCCGCCATTGGCGTGACACGCCAGCGGGCGCCGAAATCGAATACTGGCTGGCGACGGAGACCGGCCCCGTGAAGGTGCTGCTGACGGCCCAGACATCGGTCGCCTTCGTCGAGGCCCGCCACGAAGCGGCGGTGCGGGCGCAGCTGGGCGGCGTGCCTGACGTGGAGTTGCGGGAGCTGGAGCTCAAGACCTTTCAGCAGGCGCCGGTTCTGGGCGTCTATTCCAGGCGTTTCCGCCAGCTCGGGCGGCTTGCGCGCGCGCTGCAGCCGCTGGGCATATCGCTGCTCGAATCCGACGTCCGTCCGCATGAGCGCCATCTGATGGAGCGTTTCATCACGGCGGGCGTGCGCTGGGAGGGCGGGCGGGTCGACAACGCCACGCTGGTGGATTGCCGGCTGCTGCCAGCGCCCGATTTCCGCCCCCAGCTCAAAGTTGTGTCGCTGGACATCGAGACCAGCCAGCATCAGGACCTGTATTCCATCGCGCTGGATGGCCTGCCCGAGCGGGTGGTGTTCATGCTCGGCGAGCCTTCTGCGGAATCGACGCAGCCGGCCGGATTCTCGTTGGTCTACTGCCCAACCCGCAAGGACCTGATCGACAGCCTCAACGACTGGTTTGCCCGCAATGATCCCGACGTCATCATCGGATGGAACGTCATTCAGTTCGATCTGCGCGTGCTGCAGAAAGCGGCCGACGAATGCGCGACGCCGCTGCTCCTTGGCCGCGAGCGTCGGCCCATCGCCTGGCGCACGCATCCGGGCAAGCAAGGCTATCTTTTCGCGCCCATGCCGGGCAGGGCGGTCATCGACGGCATCGAGGCCCTGAGAGCGGCGGTCTGGAGTTTCCCTTCGTTCAGCCTCGAGAACGTGGCACAGGAGCTGCTGGGCGAAGGCAAGGCCATCGGTGACGAATACGACAAGATGGCGGAGATCGAGCGCCGCTTCCAGGAGGACAAACCGGCGCTCGCCGTCTACAACATCCGCGACTGCGAGCTCGTGCTGCGCATCTTCGAGAAGGCGAAGCTCCTGCAGTTCGCGATGGAGCGCGCCCATGCCACGGGTCTGCAGATCGACCACTTCGGCGGCTCCATCGCCGCGTTCAGCCACCACTATCTGCCGCGCATGCATCGGCTCGGCTA
Organism: Diaphorobacter caeni; assembly: GCF_015354245.1. Classification (GTDB taxonomy): domain Bacteria; phylum Pseudomonadota; class Gammaproteobacteria; order Burkholderiales; family Burkholderiaceae_C; genus Diaphorobacter_A; species Diaphorobacter_A caeni. Next base: position 25,793 of record NZ_JADKYZ010000011.1, on the reverse strand, counting down.
CGTGGCCCCGAGCGTGGGCGACGTGCAGGGCAAGTCCTCGCCCGGTGGCTATGTGATGGACTCCAGGCCCGGCTTCTACGACTCCGTGGTGGTGCTCGACTACAAGAGTCTGTATCCCTCGATCATCCGCACTTTCCTCGTGGACCCGGTCGGTCTGGCCGAGGGGCAGCATGTGGACCAGATGGAGAGCCTCATCAAGGGCCCAAGGGACACGCTGTTCTCGCGCGAGAAGCATTGTCTGCCGGAAATCGTGACCACGCTGTGGCGCGCGCGGGACGAGGCCAAACGCGTGAAGAACGAACCGCTGTCGCAGGCCCTCAAGCTCGTGATGAATTCGTTCGCCGGGGTTCTGGGCGCGTCGGAGTGCCGTTTCTTCAACCCCGATCTGATCTCGGCGATCACCCTGCGTGGCCACGAGATGGTGAAGGTCACCCGGGATCTGGTCGAAAAGCGCGGCTACGAGGTCATCTACGGCGACACGGATTCCATCTTCATCTGGCTCAAGCGCACCCACACCAACGAAGCGGCCCACGCGGTGGCCGCCGAGCTGGCCACGGACATCAACGCCTGGTGGACGCGCACGCTGCAGGAAGAGCAGGACCTGACGAGCTTTCTCGAAATCGAGTTCGATACGCACTACAGGAAATTCTTCATGCCCACGATTCGGGGATCGGACGTGGGCAGCAAAAAGCGTTACGCGGGCCTGAGCGTCGACGCCGTCGGCAACGAGGCCATGGTCTACCGCGGACTGGAGATGGCGCGCAGCGACTGGACGCCGCTCGCGCGCCAGTTCCAGGAGGGCCTGCTCTCGCGCGTCTTTCAGGGCGCACCCTATCGGGAGTTCGTGATCGAGTACGCGCGCGCCACGCTCGCGGGGCACATGGACGATCTGCTCATCTACCGCAAGCGCCTGCGTCACCGCCTCGATGCCTATGTAGCGAACGTCCCGCCGCAGGTCCGCGCCGCCCGCATCGCCGACGAATACAACGCACGCCTTCAGCGGCCCGCCCAATACCAGAATGGCGGCTGGATCCAGTACGTCATGACCCGCAATGGTCCGGAGCCCCTGGAAGTGCGCCGCGCACGCATCGACTACGAACACTATCTGAGCAAGCAGATCCAGCCGATCGCGGACTCGATCCTCGTGCCGCTGGGCGAGGATTTCGTCAGCCTGACTTCCGCTCAAGGGGAGCTGTTTTGACGGATGTTCGCCCAGTGTCGGGTAATTAAACATAACAAAAAGCGATATAAAAACAGAAATTAAATTCGCTTTTTTTCTCCATTCCCCTTTCCTACACTTTTGTTGCCGACCTGCACAGTGGATCTCCGCTCCAAGGTCGGCATGACTTCTCGCCCCCATTTCGCACGGGCGTCAGAACCGAAACGAAAGTCAATGGAAATGAACGGATTTCAAATTTGCACACTCACCCGCCGGGTGGACCCACAGATCGTCGAAGCGTTTCGCGTGTTGCCGGTGGCGAATGTGAGCGACTGCATGTCGCGGATGACCGCGGGAGGGGCCAGCCTGCGGCCGTATCACTCCAAGGGCGTGCTGGCGGGACCGGCGTTCACCGTGAAGGCCCGGCCCGGCGACAACCTCATGATCCACAAGGCGCTGCACATGGCGAAGCCGGGCGATGTGATCGTGGTGGATGCGGGCGGCGACGTGACCAACGCGCTGATCGGCGAACTGATGGTGGCCACCGCCATCAAGAACGGGATCGCGGGCTTCGTGATGAATGGCGCGATCCGTGACGTGGACGCGATCGGCGCGGGCACGTTCCCGGTCTATGCGGCTGGGGTGACGCACCGCGGTCCGTACAAGGACGGACCGGGCTCCATCAACGTGCCGATCGCGCTGAACGGCATGGTCATCAACCCCGGCGATCTGATTCTGGGCGATGCCGACGGCCTGCTGTGCGTGCCCATCGACGAGGCCGAGGCGCTGCTGGCGGCCACGCGCGGCAAGCAGGAGGCGGAGCAGGTGACGATTCGCGAGATCGAGGCGGGCACTCTGGACACCCAGTGGATCGACGCCGCGCTCAAGCGACTGGGCGTCGAGGTTCCGGCATGAAGATCCGCTTTCTCGACCGCGCCACGCTGTGCCCGCAGACGGTGCTGCGCGAGCCGGCGTTCGCGCACGAGCTGGCCGTGTACGACCGCACCGGCCCCGCCGAGGTCGCCGCGCGGATGGCGGATGCGGACATCGTCATCGTGAACAAGGTGCGCATGGACCGTGCGGCCATCGAAGCCGCGCCGAACCTGAAGATGGTGGCCGTGGCCGCCACCGGCACGGACAACGTGGACATAGCCGCCTGCCGTGAGCGCGGGATCGTGGTGAGCAATATCCGCAACTATGCGGTGAACACCGTTCCGGAACACACATTCGCGCTGATCTTCGCCCTGCGCCGCAGCATCTGCGCGTATCGCGACGCGGTCAAGGCAGGGCGTTGGATCGAGGCCGATCAGTTCTGCTTTTTCGACCATCCCATCCGCGATCTCGCGGGCTCCACGCTGGGGGTGATCGGCGATGGCGTGCTCGGACAGGCCACGGCGGCGATGGGTCGGGCACTCGGCATGCGCGTGCTGTTCGCGGGCTTCAAGGGCGTGACCGGGCAGGGCTCGCTCTACACGCCGTTCGAGCAGACGCTGGCCGAATCCGACGTGCTCACGCTGCACTGCCCGCTCATGCCCGCGACGCGCAACATGATCGGCGCTCCGGAATTCGCGCTGATGAAGAAAAAGCCGCTGCTGATCAACACCGCGCGCGGTGGTCTGGTGGACGAGTCGGCCATCGGCGCGGCGCTCGATGCCGGACAGATCAGCGGCGCTGCGTTCGACGTGGTGTCGGTGGAGCCACCACCCATGGACCATCCCCTCATGCTGCTCGCGTCACGTCCCAACTTCATTCTCACGCCGCATGTGGCCTGGGCGAGCGAAGAGGCGATACAGACGCTGGCCGATCAGCTGGTCGACAACATCGAAGCCTTCGTGCGCGGCGAACCGCGCAACGTCATGGGCGCCTGACGCCTGCGCCCGATGGACATGCCGCTGACTACAACGGACCCGCGTGCCTTTCTGGCACACCTTTATCAAGCGGCCGTGCTGCGCGCGCTGCCGCTCGCGAATCTGGCGGGCTCCCTGCCTTCGCCGCCCAAGGGCCGCACGGTGGTGGTGGGCGCGGGCAAGGCCGGTGCGTCGATGGTGCATGCACTCGAGGCCCTGTGGCCGGAGGACGCGCCGCTCTCGGGGCTGGTGGTCACGCGCTACGGCCATGTGCCGCCGCGTCCCGAAGGGCTGCGTGCGCGCGTGGAGATCGTGGAAGCCGCGCACCCGGTGCCGGATGCCGCAGGTCACGCGGCGGCCGGGCGCATGCTGCAAACGCTGCGGGGCCTCTGCGCGGACGATCTGGTCATCTGCCTGATCTCCGGCGGTGGCTCGTCGCTCCTGACCCTGCCCGCCGAGGGACTGACGCTGGCGGACAAGCAGCGCATCAATCGGCAATTGCTGGCCTCGGGTGCGGACATCTCGGAGATGAACTGCGTGCGCAAGCATCTCTCGCGCATCAAGGGCGGCCGTCTTGCGGCGGCTTGCGGAGCGGCGAAGCTGCTGACGCTGGCGATCAGCGATGTGCCTGGCGACGACCTGTCCGTGATCGCCAGTGGCCCGACGGTGGCGGATGCCAGCACCTGCGCGCAGGCTCTGGCGGTTCTCGACCGCTACCGCATCGAGGTGCCGCTGGCCGTGCGCGCAAGTCTGGAGCGCGGGGATCTCGAGACGCCCAAGCCCGGCGACTCGGTGTTCGCTGCTCACGTCCATCACCTGATCGCGACGCCCCGGCAATCACTGGAAGCGGCCGCACAGGTGGCGCGGGAGGCGGGCGTCAGCGTGCACATTCTCAGCGACGAGATGGAGGGTGAATCGCGCGAAGTCGGCAAGGTGCATGCGGCGCTCGCGCGCTCGATCGCTCTGCGGGGAGAGCCCTTCGCAAGACCCTGCGTGGTGCTCTCGGGGGGCGAAACCACGGTCACCGTGCGTGAGCGAGCCCCTGGCTCGCCCGGCGGGCGGGGAGGGCGGGCTGGCGAGTTCTGCATGGGACTTGGCCTCGCGCTCAAGGGGCAGGCCGGCGTATGGGCGCTCGCCGCAGATACGGATGGCATCGACGGTGTGGAGGACAACGCCGGTGCATTCGTCACGCCCGACACCCTGCAGCGCGCCGCGGCGCAAGGCATGCGCATCGCGGACTGCATGGATCGCAACGACTCCTACGGCTTCTTCGATGCCATCGGCGACCTGTTCATCACCGGGCCGACGAACACCAACGTCAACGACTTCCGCGCAATCCTGATTCTTTGAGGGGAGCTGGGATTTCTCTGAGCGTGTTGACGATCTCAGGTCGTCTGAAGCGCGCGCGAGAAGTCGCAGCTTTCCTGCGCGAGCAGCACGATGGAGGAGATCAGCGTGCTGCGCTGATCGCTCTTGTAGGCGGCGACATAGTTGGTCTTGGGCAGAGCGGGGCTGATCTTGAGGACCTCGAGAAACTTCGATTGCACCAGCGGCTCCACGCATTGCCGCGGCAGATAGCTGAAGCCCAGGCCCGAGACCGTCATGCCGATGATGGCCAGCAGGCTGTTGCAGACGATGGTGCTGGTCGGGTGCATGTTGACCGACCCCAGCCACTGGTTGTAGAGCACGCCCGTGCCCGACTTGTCGCCCTGCGTGAGAAAGGTGTGTGACGACAGGTCGTGCAGGCGCTTGATCTTCATGCCGTCGAAGGTGCCCGGCTTGCACATCCACGCGTTCTCGACCACGCCCAGGCGCCGCGTGGTGAAGCGCTCGTCCTTGCACGAGTCCGGCACGAAGATCACATCCACCTCGTTGGCGAGCAGCTTGTCGCGCAGCATCATGCTCATGTCCACATCGGGCTCGAGCACCACGCGCGGATGGTGCATCTGCACCAGATTGACGAGGCGCGGCAGCCAGGTCATCGCTGTGAGCTCGGTCACGCCGATGCGCAGACGGCGCACCACTTCCTGCGACGAGGTGAACTGGTTCACGGCCGCGTCGCGCTGCTCCAGCAGCTTCTTGGCCACCATGTACATCTCCTCTCCTTTTTCGGTGAGGCGCGAGGTGCGCTGCGTGCGGTCGAAGAGGGGCAGATTGAACAGCGTCTCCAGCTCCTGCACCCGCTTGGATATGGCGGACTGCGTGGTGTGCAGCTTGTCCGCCGCCTGCGAGAAGCCACCGAGCTGCGTGACCCAGTAGATCGCTTCGAGTTGCTTGAAAGTCATCATGGCGCGGCCTTCGGGAAATCTCTTATGTGATCGAAAAATGTGATGCAATTTTATTCTTAAATATCGCTTTTTTTTATTGCTTCGTGCATCAAGAATTCCACCAAGCGCTTATCCCCTGGTCACATTCTTCATGTAAAGGACAGCATCTTGTTTTCTGAACGTCTTGCCTCCGTCAAACCTTCGCCCAGCATGGCAGCCAAGGCCAAGGTGGACGCCCTGCGCGCCCAGGGCCGCAAGGTGATCGACTTCACGATCGGAGAGCCCGATTTCGACACGGCTCCGCACATCATCGAAGGCGGCATCGACGCGCTCAAGAGCGGACAGACGCGCTACACCGCGTCGGCCGGAACGCCCGCGCTGCGCGCAGCGATCGCCCGCAAGCTCGAGCGCGAGAACCAACTGGGCTTTCGCACCGACGAGATCGTCGTGGGCTGCGGCGCCAAGCACATCATCTACAACGCATTCGCCGCGTCGCTCAACGAAGGGGACGAGGTCATCGTGCCCGCACCGTTCTGGGTGTCCTATCCCGACATGGTCGCGCTGCAGGCGGCCAAGCCCGTGATCGTGGCCTGCAGCGAGGAAAGCGGCTTCAAGCTCGCGCCCGATGCACTCGCCGCCGCCATCACGCCGCGCACCCGCTGGCTGATTCTGAACACGCCGAACAACCCGTCCGGGGCGGTCTACACGCGCGACGAGCTCGAGGCCATCTGCAATGTGCTGCGCGCCCATCCGCAGGTCTGGCTGATGACCGACGAGATCTACGAGCACTTCGTCTACAACGGCGTCAAGCACGTGTCGCCGCTGCAGATCGCGCCGGATCTGCGCGAGCGCACGCTGCTGGTCAATGGGCTCTCCAAGGCCTATGCCTTCACCGGCTGGCGCATCGGCTACGGCGCGGGTCCCGTGGAACTGGTCAAGCGCATCAATCTTCTGCTCACCCAAAGCACCACCTGTGCGAGCGCGATGAGCCAGGCCGCCGCGGTGGTGGCGCTCGACGGACCGCAGCAGTGCGTGAGCGAAGCGGCCCGCCTGTTTGAATCGCGCCGTGATCGCGTGATGGAACTGATCGCGCGGATTCCCGGTCTGAGCTGCGTGCGGCCCGACGGTGCGTTCTACGTCTTCGTGAACGTGCAGCAGCTGCTGGGCCTGCAGACCGCCATGGGCAAGTCGCTGCAGAGCGATGTGGACGTGATGAACTTTTTCATCGAAGAGGCGGGTGTCGCCGTGATCGATGGAACGTCTTACGGATGCCCCGGATTTCTGCGCATGTCGTTCGCCACGTCGATGGAGGAAATCGAGGCTGGATTCGCGGCCATCGCCAGCGCCGTTGCGGGTTGTACTGCAGTCTCTGGCATGAAAAGTGCATGAAAATAGGCATGTCGCGACGCAAGCCACACACTGCTTCACATCGGTGCGGCGGCGGCGAAATTCGCGGCATATCCCCCGAGCGGATGGCCCGCGTCTGCGCCGGCCATCCGCAGGTCACGGCGAGACGGATGCGTGGACATCGTTCGGCATCCAGCGCAGCGCGTGCGGTTGCGCACATCAAGGCATGAGATGACATTCAAAGCATGAGAGAAGATCCCATCACTATTCGTTCGCCGGCGGCGGTCAGGACACCGCTCAGTGAAGCTCCCGCGCGCGCCGCAAGCCACGCACGCGAGAGGGCCGTGGCATGAGCATTCAACTGGATTTTTCGCTCTTCGCCAAGCCCGAGTTTCTGGCGCAGGTGGGGAAGGGCTTGATCAACACGCTGGAGCTCGCGGCCATCGCCTTCGCGCTCGCCATGACGATGGCCATCATCATCGCGGTGATGCGCATGAGCACCAACAAGCTCAGCGTGTGGGTGGCTACGGCCTATGTGGAATATCACCAGAACGTTCCGCTTCTGGTGCACATCTTTCTCTGGTACTTCGGCGTGGCCGCGCTGCTGCCCGAGGGCGCACAGCAATGGATCAACGCGCACAACAGCGAGTTCATCTTCGCGTTCATCGGCATCGGCCTGTGCCTGGGCGCCTACATGTCGGAGGACCTGCGCGGCGGCATCCGCTCGATTCCCGCCTCGCAGCTCGAGGCCTCGCGCGCGCTCGGACTGTCGTATCTGCAGGCGAGCCGACTCGTGATCATGCCGCAGGCGATGCGCATCGCGCTGCCGCCGCTGATCAACCACACCGTGCTGCTGTTCAAGAACACCAGCCTTGCCATGACCGTGGGCGTGGCCGAGCTGACCTACGTGACCAAAGAAGTGGAAAGCCAGACCTTCAAGACCTTCGAGGTGTATCTCGCGTCGACCGTCATCTATCTGGCGCTGTCGCTGCTGCTCATGTGGGCTGGCGCGCTGATTGAACACCGTACCAAGATCAAGACCCGCTGACCATGACCGACATCCTCCACATCATTCGCGACAACTGGATGCTGCTGCTGGTCGGCCAGTATCCGAACGGTCCGCTCGGCGGGCTGGCGGTGACGCTGCTGCTGTCGATCTTCGGCATCGTGCTGGCTTTCCCGCTGGGCGTGCTGCTGGCGCTGTGCCGCCTGAGTCCCTTGCGATTCCTGAGCTGGCCCGCGACCGCCATCGTCTACGTGGTGCGCGGCGTGCCGCTCATCATGTTCATCTTCTGGACCTACTTCATCGTGCCGCAGATACTGGGTCGTCCCGTCGCGGGCTTCACGACGATGCTGGTGACGCTGGTGGTCTACCAGTCGGCCTACCTCGCGGAAATCGTGCGCGCCGGAATGACGGGCCTGCCCACCGGCCAGACCGAGGCCGCGCGCGCCATCGGCCTGAGCTACATGCAGACCACCTTCAAGGTGCTGCTGCCGCAGGCCATCTACAACATGGTGCCGGCGATCATTTCGCAGTTCGTCTCCAGCATCAAGGACACGGCGCTCGGCTATGTGATCAGCGTGAACGAGCTGACCTTCGCCGGCAGCCAGATCAACGCGACGCTGCTGACCATGCCTTTCCAGGTCTACATCCTGCTCGCGGCGATCTACTTCGTGGTGTGCGCGCTGCTCACGCAACTGGCGCGCTGGCTCGAACAGCGCATCGCGCTGCGCCGCGCGGGAAAGCTCGGTCAGGGCGCGTCCCAGGCTTCCGTGGCTGCAGTGCGGCCCGTCAATGTTCAATGAATCCCGAAAAGAGCATCCCCATGATCAAGGCAGTAGAGGGTGGAAAGCCCATGATCTCCTTCAAAGGCGTCAACAAGTGGTATGGCGAATACCATGCGCTCAACGACATCAACGCGACCGTCAACAAGGGCGAGGTGATCGTCGTCTGCGGTCCGTCGGGATCGGGCAAGTCCACGCTGATCCGCACCGTCAACCGGCTCGAGCCCATCCAGAAGGGCAGCATCGAGTTCGACGGCCAGGACGTCTATTCGCCCAAGCTGGACATCAACAAGTTCCGCGCCCACGTGGGCTTCGTGTTCCAGAGCTTCAACCTGTTCCCGCACCTGTCGGTCACGGAAAACATCGAGCTCGCCCCCGTCACCGCGCTGGGCGAGAAGCGTGCGAACGCCCGTGCGCGCGCCCTTCAGCTGCTTGAGCGCGTGGGCCTGGCCAACAAGGCGTCGGCCTATCCGGGTCAGCTCTCGGGCGGACAGCAGCAGCGCGTGGCGATCGCCCGCGCTCTTGCGATGAACCCGCCGGCGATTCTGTTCGATGAGCCCACCAGCGCGCTCGACCCCGAGATGGTGGGCGAGGTGCTGCAGGTGATGAAGCAGCTCGCGCGCGATGGCATGACCATGATGTGCGTGACGCACGAGATGAACTTTGCGCGCGAAGTGGCCGACCGCGTCTGGTTCATGGACCACGGAACGCTCATCGAATCCGATACGCCGGAGGCCTTCTTCAGCAACCCCAAGTCCGAGCGGGCACAGCGTTTCCTCAACGATCTGCGCTCGCACTGATCCCGTTTTCGTCCATTCCCCCCACCCAACACAAGGAACCTCCATCATGCAAACCAAGTCCCGTATGGCTTCTGCGCTGGTGACCGCTTTCGGCGTTGCCATCACTGCATTCTCGGCAACCGCCAGTGCCGATCAGCTGGACAACATCAAGGCCAAGAAGACGCTGGTGTGCGGCACGTTCGCGGCCATCGCCCCGTTCGGCTATCCGGACCCCAAGACACGCGAGACCATCGGCTCCGACGTGGAGCTGTGCCACGCCGTCGCCAAGGAAATGGGTCTGAAGGCCGAGGTGCGCGGCTTCCCGGTGGGCGTGCACATTCCCGAGCTCAAGCTCGGTCACATCGACATCATCATCGCCAACATGGGCTACACCAAGACCCGGGCGGAGCAGGTCGAGTTCAGCAATGCCTACAACGTCGGCAAGGAAGTGGCGGTGGTCGGCAAGACCTCGGGTCTGACGAATCTCGCGAGCCTGGACGGCAAGAAGATCAGCTCTACCAAGGGCTCGACCTCCGAGACCGCGATCAAGCTGCGCCTGAAGGGCGCGACGCCGCTGACCTATCAGGACGCATCCTCCGCGTTCCTCGCGCTGCAGCAGGGCAAGGTCGACGCGTTCGTGATCAACAACGTGTCCGCCACGGCCTTCGCGATCCAGTCGCAGAAGGGCCCCAAGCCCGCCGTGGTGATGGACGAGGAGCTCTACATCCAGCCCGTCGCCATCGGCATGACCAAGGGCGAGACCGCGCTGCACAACGAAATCAACGCGGTGTTGGGCAAGCTCGAGGCCAGCGGCTACATGGACCAGCACTGGAAGAAGTGGTTCGGCGACGATTCGGAGTACAAGCTCAAGCGTCCCTACAAGGTCACCGCGATCAAGGACCTGAAGTTCGAAGCGCTGCCCTGATTGCAGCGAAGCCAGCGTAGACCATTCTTTCCAGATCACATGAATCCAGCGGACATTCTTCAGATCGCGCAGCAGTTGCGCCAAAGCGGCATGCAGGCCATCGAGATACGCGACGCCGCGACGCGGCTGCGCATCGTCACGCGCGCTGCGGGAGGTGGGCAATTCGCGGCCTGTGACCCGACGGCGTCGATCACCTCGGCCAACGAGACACCGGACGGCGATGTCGTGGTGCGCTCCGGTGCGCTCGGCGTCGTGCGCCTGCGCCATCCCGCGCAGGCGGGTGCAGCGGCGCTGGAGGCCGGCGCGCAGGTGCAGGAGGGCGCAGCGGCGCTCTACCTCGAGTCGCGCGGGCTTCTCAAGTCGATCGACAGCCCCGTCTCGGGCGTGGTGGGCGATCTGCTGGTGGCCGAGGGCGACAAGGTGGATTTCGGCAAGCCGGTGTTCACCGTCAGGGCGCGGGCATGAGCGCACGCGAGACGCATCAGGGCACGCCGCCAGCGCTGACGGTGAGCGCGCTGGGCACCGGCGCGCTGCTGTTCGACTGCGCGCCGCCGCTCAGCCTGGCCTTGCAGGAGCGGATTCTGATGGTTGCGCACGAAGTGTCCGATCTGCCCGGCGTGGAAGAGGCCGTTCCGGGAATGAACAACCTCATGCTGGTCTTTGATGCGGCGCGGATCGACGCGACCCAGGTACAGGCGAATGTGCTGCAGGCTTGGATGCATCCCAAAGAGTCCCGCCGTGCCGCGCGCGAGTTCGAACTGCCGGTGGTCTATGGCGGAGAGCGCGGTCTGGACATCGAGCATGTCGCCGCGCACAACGGCATCGACGTGCAGGATGTGATCGAGCTGCACAGCAACGCGACCTACACGGTGTTCTTTCTCGGCGCGCACCCCGGCTTCGCGTATCTGGGCGGTCTGCATGAGCGGCTGCACACGCCGCGCCGCGCCGAGCCGCGCCTCAAGGTGCAGGCCGGCTGCGTGTCCATCGGCGGCGCGCAGACGGGCGTGCAGGCGCAGACGCTGCCCAGCGGCTGGAACGTGATCGGGTTCACTGATCGGCAGTTCTTCAATCCGGCGGCGCCATCGCCCGCGCTGCTGTCGCCGGGGGATGTGGTGCGCTTTCGCGCGGTGGAGGCCCTGTCGTGATCGAGATACTGGCAACTGGCGGCCTCACGACCGTGCAGGACGCGGGGCGGCGCGGCTACCGGCGCTATGGCGTGGGTGTGGGCGGGCCGCTCGATGCGCTGGCCGCGCAGGTCGGCAATCTGATGGTGGGCAACGCGGTGGATGCGGCGTTTCTCGAGGTGGTGATCTTTCCGCTGCGTTTGCGGTTTCAACAGGCGACCCGCATCGCCGTCACCGGATCGGACGCGCAGATGGAGGTGGATGGCCAACGGTGCCCGCCCTGGTGGAGCGTCGTGGTGCAGCCGGGGCAGAGCGTCACGCTGCGTGCGCCCGAGCGTGGCGGGGTGGCCTATGTGTGCGTGGCCGGAGGCATTGACGTGCCGCTGGTGCTGGGCTCGCGCAGCACCGATCTGAAGGCCGGCTTCGGCGGGCTCGACGGACGTACTCTGCGCAAGGGCGATGTGTTGCAAGTCGCGACGGGACGCCCGTCCGGCTCCAAGCGCCGGTATGGCGTGCTGCCCCCGTGCGCGGGCATTCCCGCGCCGCAGGCTGCGGACGCACAAACGGACGCACAAACGGGCGCAGCGACGGTGGTGCGTGTGCTGCCCGCCGCGCAATGGGAGAACTTCGGCGAGGCGATCCGCACGCGCTTTCTGTCGCAGGTCTGGCAGATCACGCCGGAGAGCAATCGCATCGGCATGCGCCTGAACGGAGATGAAGGCCTGCAGCCCGAGCGGCGCGTCGAGCTGCTGTCGCACGGCATCGTTCCGGGCGTGGTGCAGATTCCCCCGCATGGTCAGCCCATCGTCATGCAGTGCGACGCGCAGACGGCCGGCGGCTATCCCAAGATCGCCACGGTGATCGAGGCGGACATGTGGCGGCTCGCGCAGACACCGATCGGCGGGCACCTGCGCTTCCAGAGCGTGAGCCTGTCCGAGGCGCTGTCGGCGCAGCAGGACGTGCAAAACTATCTCGCGGGTGTGCGGCGCGCGGTGGAGCTTCTTTTTCAGGATATGTGAACTATGAACGTGGACATCAACTGCGATTTGGGCGAGGGCTTCGGCCCCTACCGCATGGGCGACGATGCGGCGCTGATGAAGGTGATCACCTCGGCCAACATCGCCTGCGGCTTTCATGCGGGCGATCCCTCCATCATGGTCAATACCGTGCAGCTCGCCATCGACAACGGCGTGGACATCGGCGCGCACGTGGGCTTTGCGGATCTGCAGGGCTTCGGGCGCAGACAGCTGCAGTTGGATGCGTCCGAGCTGCGTGCGCTGACCTGGTACCAGCTCGGAGCGCTGCAGGGCATCGCCCATGCCGCAGGGCGCAAGGTTCAGCACGTGACGTTCCACGGCGCGCTCGGCAACATGTGCTTTGCCGATGCTGCACTCGCCGCGACGCTGATGGGCGCGATCAAGGCGTTCGACGCCTCGCTCACCGTCATCGCGCCGCCGATGACCGAGATGGAGACCGCCGCCGTCAACGCGGGCCTGCCCGTTCGGCGCGTGGTGTTCGCGGACCGCGCCTATGACGATGCGGGCCTGCTCGTCTCGCGCAAGCTGCCCGGTGCGGTGATCCACGAATCCGAAGCCGTCATCGAGCGCGTGGTGCGCATGTTCCAGGATCGCGCCATCACCAGCCAGAGCGGCAAGCGCATGCCTGTCGCCATCGATTCGGTGCTGGTGCACGGCGACACCCCGGGTGCCGCCAGCCTGGCCGCGCTGGTGCGCGAGCGCCTCGTGCAATCCGGTCTGCAGGTGCGTCCGATTTCCCAACACAGGAACTGAGAAAGCATGTCGTTCGACATTGAAAAGATCAAATCGCTGATCGCCACCGCGGCGCAGGCGCAGGTGGATGAGCTGGAACTGGCGGAGCATGGCGTGGAAGTGCGCATTCAGCGCCATGCCGGTGCCGCGTGCGCCGTGGAGGCGAGCGCGATTCCCGCGCCGTCCACCGAACCGCCAACCGCGCCGGAGGCCAAGCCCGTGGACCTGCCGATCAACGCAGCGCTGCAGATCATCAAGGCCACCATGGCGGGCACGTTCTATCGATCGGTCACTCCCGGAGGCTCCGCGCTGGTGAAGGACGGCGACGCCGTCGAGGCGGGCGCGGTGCTGGGGGTGCTCGAATCCATGAAGATCATGAACGAGATCGAAAGCGAGCAGCGCGGACGCGTTCGGCGCGTGCTGTGCGACAACGGCGAGCTGGTGAAGGCCGGCCAGCCGCTGTTTGAGCTGGAGGAGTGCTGAACATGCGAAATGATGCAAAGACGAAGTCATTGAAAAAAGTGCTGATCGCCAATCGCGGCGAGATTGCGCTGCGCGTGCAGCGTGCCTGCAGGCGACTGGGCATCGCGAGCGTGGTGGTCCATTCCGAGGCGGACCGGGACGCGCTCTATGTGCGCATGGCTGAAGAGTCCTACTGCATCGGCCCGGCACCGTCCGCGCGCAGTTATCTGGACCAGTCGGCGCTGCTCGACGTGGCGGCGATGTCGGGCGCCGACGCGATTCACCCGGGCTACGGCTTTCTGAGCGAGAACGCGGGCTTTGCCGACAAGGTGGCCGAGGCCGGTCTGGTGTTCATCGGCCCAAGTGCAGCGGTGATGCGCACCATGGGGTCGTCTCAGAAAACGGAAAATAAAGCACGCTAAGCGTGCGTGGAGGCTGGCACCCAGCGGTACAGCGTCGGAATGGACACGCCGAGGTTCTTGGCCACGTCCTTGGGCGGCACCCCGCTGGCCAGCAGCTTCTTGGCCGACTCGATCTTGCTGTCGGTCATCTTCGGCTTGCGGCCGCCTTTGCGGCCGAGCTGCTTGGCGACTTCCAGCCCGGCGCGGGTGCGCTCGACGGTCAGCTCGCGCTCCATTTCGGCAAGGCTCGCCATGACGTGGAAGAAGAACCGCCCGGATGGTGTGCCGGTGTCGATGGAGTCGGTGAGGCTCCTGAACTGGACACCGTGCTTGTGCAGATCGCCGACCAGATCGACCAGTTGCTTGACCGACCGGCCCAGCCGGTCGAGCTTCCAGACGACCAAAGTATCGCCTTCGCGCAGCATTTCGAGCGTCTTGGCCAAGCCAGGCCGGTCTGCCCGCGTGCCACTCACCTTGTCCTCGAAGACCTTTTTACATCCGGCCTTGCTCAAGGCTTCGCGTTGCAGCTCCAGGTTCTGATCCTGCGTCGAGACGCGCGCATAGCCAATCAACATGGCTTGTCTCGCGCCCGGTCGATGCGTTCCTGCATCGCCTGCATCACTTCTTCGTGGGTGTACGATCTGGCGTTGGCGTCGGTGGCTTGCCGCAGGGCTTCCTCAACCTCGCGCGTCATCCGCTCGTAATCCTCCGGCCACAGCGCTTGCTCCATGCGCAGCGACGCCTGACCCAGCAGGTGCAGCAGGCTGAACAGCCGCATGTCGTTGGTGGCGACGATGCGCTCCCGAATCTGCTCCTGAATAGCTTCGCTAGCCCGATGCGCTTGTGGTGTGGCAGTCCCCTCGTAGTCAGCGGGGAATTCCGCTTCCTCGGCAATCCTTGCCCAGGCGCTGGCCAGCGCCTCGATGGTTGACGTGCTCATTTCCGCCGCTCCTGTGCTCTTTGGCGAATCAACCGGCCAAGGGGCCTCGACGCGAAAACCAGCAGCATCACGCCTATCGGATACCAGGTCGAGAAGACCACCAAGGCATCGAAGGCTGGCCGTCCGGTGTTGGTAGGCAGTACGGCGGTCACAGCCATCAACCCGCCGACCGTCCAGATGATGCGCCACACGTAGGGCATCACGCGGGGCACGTAGCCGTCATCGAAAGCGGTCTGGTAGTAGCGGCGCAGGCCGCGCTCGGCAAGCGCCTGGCGCTGCCGCTCCGACAGCGCATCCGTCCGGCCATACCAGCGCCGGAATGGTGGACAGCGCAGCAGCAAAGGGGTGAAGAGGATCATCACCGCCACGATCGCGACACCCCACGCCATGACGGCGCCGGCATCGGGCCGCTTGGCGTTCTCGATCACGGGCGCGAAGACGCCCGGAGCACCGATCATCCAGAACAGCGCAATGTGCTGATGGAAGGAGAGCTTCATTTGCTCATCCACTTGCGCAGCAGGCGCTTTTTCAGGGAGGCGCGTTCTTGCGGGTTGCGTCCCTTGTGATTGGCGATGCGATCCGCCGTGGCGGCCTGGCGCTTGACGGGCCAGTAGGAGCGGCCATCCTTGCCCATCGACCAGACGCTGCTGGCCTGGTTTTCCAGCAGGGGCAGATGGGCGCTCAGGGCTTCGGGCGACGCGCTGGTCAGCGCCGTGCGCTCACGGGTGCGCCAGCGCTGATGCCAGAGCTTCTTGTCCTCGCGCTCGCTGCCGCAGGTCGTGTGCCCGACGATGGGTGTTTTGCGGCGGCTGCGGCTCATAACGTAGTGGTCTCCAAGAACATTCAGGACTGATCCCAGGCGTCGATGGTCAAGACCTGATCGGCAGGACAGGCGGCTACGCGGTCGGGAACTGGATGGTGTTCAGTCTCATGCCGACCCCATTCGATTGATCGCGTCGCTTGCGGCACGCTGCGACGCAAGGAGGTTTGCGACCTGGTTTAGCAGCCGTGTCCGCTGCATGTCTGTTACCTATCTCCCCGACCGCTCATTGGACCAACTCCAGAGATTGGGCTCTATCGCTCAGCCAATACGAAACCGGCATTGGCTGATGCCACAACCGAGACGAACACAAATGGCTCGGTACCTGTATTTCGCGCCCCGTGCACTTGGCCCGGTCTTGCCACGGCTATCTCACCTTCCCTGAGGGCACGAACAATCCCATTGCCCTGAAAGTAATCAGCCATTCCCGACAAAACAGTCCACGTGTCTTGGCCGTGAGGATGAATGTGAGCCGCAATTTCCTGCCCGGGATGGACATGCCAAACCACGATAATTGAGTCTCGGGTTTCAAGCACAACGGAACGAATAGGCTCGCCTTCGGACGGCTGAACATACTCGGCTACAGAAAATATTCTCGATTCAACAGTCATCGGAGATCCCTCTTTCACAGTGCCCCCAGACAGGCTGGATATGAGTTCTAACTCGAATTTGAACGGGAGGCTGGTCGTGCGGTCGTGCAGTTGCCGATGAGCGTGTCGGCTGCTGCCTCCTTGCCCACCAGCGAACTCACGTCCGTTGCGGCCATCCAGAAGGTCTTGCCCGAGCGCGGCTCATAGGTCGCGGGATCGAACACGCCAGAGGGGCCGAACATCGGCGGCTTGATTGGTCATGGCTCCATGCCTTTGTCGTTACGGTCTTCATCGTCGGCATCCTGACGCACGGCGGGCAATTGCTGGAGCAACGCCGGCAGCCATTCCTGTACCGTCTCCCACACCACATCGAGGTTGATGTCGAAATAGCCGTGAGCCATGCGATTACGCATATTGCGCATGCTGCGCCACGGCACGTCGGCATGCGCCTGGGTGAACTCGACGTAGCCATCCATCACCTTTGTGGCCGCCTCGCCGATGACGATCAGGCTCATGATGACGGCCTGCTGGGTGCGCTTGTCGGCCAAGAAGTCGTCCTTGGCCATCCCTTCCACGAAGCTGCGCGCATCGGTTGCGGCCTGCTGAATGTGGTCGAGGTAATCGGGCAGGCGGTTCTCGCTCATATCGGTTGCGCCTCCGCGAGCACCTTGGCCCGGAACTTCGGCGGCAGGTCGCCGGGAGTCAGCAGATCGACGTCAACGCCGAGCAGCGATTTCAGTTCTTCTTCCAAATCGCCCAAGTCCAACAACGTGGCACCGGGCAGCGCATCGACCAACAGGTCGAGGTCGCTGCCATCCCGGTCGGTGCCATGCAGCACCGAGCCGAAGACGCGCGGGTTCGCGGCGCGAAAGCGGCCTACCGCTTCACGCACTGCGCTTCGCTTCATGTCAAGCACAACAGACGGTCGCATGCGCATCCTTTCTTATCGAAACTCGTTGAGATGATATGCAATCAAGAATAGAATTTCAAGAACTATTTTCGAGAATTGTCACTTTCAGAAGGCGACAGCACGAAATATCAAAAGTCGACCGCACGGTCTTTTCTGACGTTGGAGTCGCCTCAGAAAACGGAAAATAAAGCACGCTAAGGCGTAGTTCCCTCGGGCTACACCGCGTCCGCACTGCGCGGTTCTTTCTTCCCTTGCAGTGACGCAATCAGCGGGCAGGAAACGTTCCCCTTCCGCGCATGGCAGGCGCACACCAAATCAGACAGCACGGCCTCCATGCGCGCCAGGTCAGCCATCCTCTCGCGCACGTCCTTGAGCTTGTGCTCGGCCAGGCTGCTGGCTTCCTCGCAATGGGTGCCATCCTCCAGCCGCAGCAGCTCGGCGATCTCATCCAGGCTGAAGCCCAACCGCTGGGCTGATTTCACGAAGCGCACCCGCGTTACATCCGTCTCGCCATAGCGGCGAATGCTGCCGTAAGGCTTGTCCGGTTCCGGGAGCAAGCCCTTGCGCTGATAGAACCGGATGGTCTCCACATTGACCCCGGCCGTCCTGGCGAAAACGCCAATGGTCAGGTTCTCCAAATTGTTTTCCATATCGCTTGACTCCGTACATAACTACGGAAGTAAGCTTAAGCTATCCAATTCAGATTCGAAAGGACAAACGTATGTCTGAACCTCAAAACGGGCGCGGCGCGCTCTTCACTGGCGGGCTGGCCGCCATCCTCGCCTCGGCTTGCTGCCTCGGGCCGCTGGTTCTGATCGCCTTGGGGTTCAGCGGCGCTTGGATCGGCAACTTGACGGTGTTGGAACCCTATCGCCCCATCTTTATCGGCGTGGCGCTGGTGGCGTTGTTCTTCGCCTGGCGGCGCATCTACCGGCCGTCAGCCGCCTGCAAACCGGGTGAGGTTTGCGCGATTCCCCAAGTGCGAGCTACTTACAAGCTCATTTTCTGGGGCGTGGCCGTGCTGGTTTTGGTCGCGCTCGGATTTCCCTACGTCGTGCCATTTTTCTATTGATCACAGGAGTTCACCATGAAAAAGCTGCTTTCCGCCCTTGCCCTCGCTGCCGTTGTTGCCCCCGTGTGGGCCGCCACCCAGACCGTTACGCTGTCCGTACCGGGCATGACCTGCTCGGCCTGTCCGATCACTGTCAAGAAGGCGATTTCCAAGGTCGATGGCGTCAGTAAAGTTGACGTGACCTTCGAGACGCGCGAAGCGGTGGTCACCTTCGATGATGCCAAGACCAGCGTGCAGAAACTGACCAAGGCTACCGAGGATGCGGGCTACCCATCATCAGTCAAGAACTGATCATGAAAGACCCGAAGACACTGCTGCGGGTCAGCATCATTGGCACAACCCTCGTGGCGCTGTGTTGCTTCACCCCTGTTCTGGTCATTTTGCTCGGTGTGGTCGGCTTGTCCGCGCTGACCGGCTATCTGGACTATGTGCTGCTGCCTGCGCTGGCGATTTTCATCGGCTTGACCATCTACGCCATCCAACGAAAACGCCAAGCCGATGCCTGCTGCACCCCGAAATTCAATGGAGTAAAAAAATGACCGAAATCACCGTGAATGGCATGACCTGCACATCCTGCGCCACCCATGTCAAAGATGCTTTGGAAAAGATTCCCGGCGTGAATGCCGCTGTGGTGTCCTATCCAGAAAGCCGCGCGCAAGTCATGGCAGACACCGCCGTGAGCCACAACCAACTGCTGGCCGCCATCGCCGCATTGGGTTATCAAGGCTCGATCCGGGTTGGTGATTTCAAAGATGAACCAAAAATCCGTGATGCACTTGAGGGCGCCGGTTTGCATATCGCCATCATTGGCAGCGGCGGGGCCGCGATGGCGGCGGCGCTGAAGGCCGTCGAGCAAGGCGCGACGGTCACGCTGATCGAACGCGGCACCATCGGCGGCACCTGCGTCAATATCGGCTGTGTGCCGTCCAAGATCATGATCCGCGCTGCCCATATTGCCCATCTGCGCCGGGAAAGTCCGTTCGACGGCGGTATTGCGGCAACTGTGCCTGCGATTGACCGCAGCAAACTGCTGGCCCAGCAGCAGGCCCGTGTCGATGAACTGCGGCACGCCAAATACGAAGGCATCCTGGACGGCAATCCAGCCATCACCGTTTTGCACGGTGAAGCGCGTTTCAAGGACGACCAGAGCCTGGTCGTCCGTTTGAACGAGGGTGGCGAGCGCGAGGTAACGTTCGACCGCTGCCTGGTCGCCACCGGTGCCAGTCCGGCCGTGCCGCCGATTCCGGGCCTGAAAGAGTCACCCTACTGGACTTCCACCGAAGCGCTTGTCAGCGACACCATTCCCGCACGCCTGGCCGTGATCGGTTCGTCGGTGGTGGCGTTGGAACTGGCGCAAGCCTTTGCCCGGCTCGGCAGCCAGGTCACGATCCTGGCACGCAGCACCTTGTTCTTCCGGGAAGACCCGGCCATCGGCGAGGCCGTGACAGCCGCTTTCCGCGCCGAGGGCATCGAGGTGCTGGAGCACACGCAAGCCAGCCAGGTCGCCCATGTGAACGGCGAATTCGTGCTGACCACCGGACACGGTGAATTGCGCGCTGACAAGTTGCTGGTTGCCACCGGTCGGGCACCGAATACGCGCAGCCTCGCGCTGGACGCGGCGGGGGTCACTGTCAATGCGCAAGGGGCCATCGTTATCGACCAAGGCATGCGCACGAGCAACCCGAACATCTACGCGGCCGGCGACTGCACCGACCAGCCGCAGTTCGTCTACGTGGCAGCGGCCGCCGGCACCCGTGCCGCGATCAACATGACCGGCGGCGACGCAGCCCTCAATCTGACCGCGATGCCGGCAGTGGTGTTCACCGACCCGCAAGTCGCCACCGTGGGCTACAGCGAGGCGGAAGCGCACCACGATGGCATCGAGACCGACAGTCGCACGCTGACACTCGACAACGTTCCGCGAGCGCTTGCCAACTTCGACACACGCGGCTTCATCAAGCTGGTCATCGAGGAAGGTAGCGGACGGCTCATCGGCGTGCAGGCGGTGGCCCCGGAAGCGGGCGAACTGATCCAGACGGCGGTGCTCGCCATCCGCAACCGCATGACGGTGCAGGAACTGGCCGACCAGTTGTTCCCCTACCTGACAATGGTCGAGGGGTTGAAGCTTGCGGCGCAGACCTTCAACAAGGACGTGAAGCAGCTTTCCTGCTGCGCTGGATAAAAAAAGGAGGTTTTCAATGAGCGCCTACACCGTGTCCCGGCTGGCCCTTGATGCCGGGGTGAGCGTGCATATCGTGCGCGACTACCTGCTGCGCGGATTGCTGCGTCCGGTGGCGTGCACCCCGGGCGGCTATGGCCTGTTCGATGATGCCGCCTTGCAACGGCTGTGCTTCGTGCGGGCGGCCTTCGAGGCGGGCATCGGCCTGGACGCGCTGGCGCGGCTGTGCCGGGCGCTGGATGCTGCGGACGGCGATGAAGCGGCCGCGCAGCTTGCCGTTCTGCGCCAGTTCGTCGAGCGTCGGCGCGAAGCGTTGGCCGATCTGGAGGTGCAGTTGGCCACCATGCCGACCGAGCCGGCACAGCACGCGGAGAGTCTGCCATGAACAGCCCCGAGCGCTTGCCGTCCGAGACGCACAAACCGATCACCGGCTACCTGTGGGGCGCGCTGGCCGTGCTCACCTGTCCCTGCCATTTGCCGATTCTCGCCATTGTGCTGGCCGGCACGACGGCCGGCGCGTTCATCGGAGAGTACTGGGGTATCGCAGCCCTCACGCTGACCGGTTTGTTCGTCCTGTCTGTGACACGACTGCTGCGGGCCTTCAAAGATCGATCATGAGCGCTTCCCATTGAGACAAACCACGCTGTCGCTACGTTGCCTCATGCCGGCATCAAATTCGGCTGAGTAGCTTCTCGCCATCTGGACGTAGCTCACCCTTGGGTGAAACATGCCGATACAGGGTCTGCCGCGTGACGCCAAGTTCCTGGCACAGGTCGCCGACCTTGGTCTCTGGCTGACCCATTGCCGCCATCGCCAGCCGCAGCTTGGCGGCGGTCATCTTGAACGGCCGGCCGCCTTTCCGCCCGCGCGCGCGGGCCGAGGCTAGGCCGGCAATCGTGCGCTCCGCGATCAACTCGCGCTCGAACTCGGCCAGGGCGGCGAAGATGCCAAAGACCAGCTTGCCGGCGGCGGTCGTGGTGTCGATGGCCGCGCCGTGCCCGGTTAATACCTTCAAGCCGATGCCGCGCCCAGTCAGGTCGTGCACGGTGTTGATGAGATGTCGCAGGTCGCGTCCGAGCCGATCCAGTTTCCACACGACCAGTGTGTCGCCAGTTCGCAACGCCTTCAGGCAGCTCGTCAAGCCGGGCCGATCCTCGCGCATGCCGGATGCCTGGTCCTCGTAAAGATGTACTGGATCGACCCCGGCGGCAATCAGCGCGTCGCGCTGCAAATCGGTAGCCTGGGAGCCGTCCGCCTTCGATACCCGCATGTAGCCTATCAGCATGTCGTACCTGTCACATATACGTTCGATTATGTGACAGTGTGCACCGGAAAGTTCTGGTCGTCAAAATTTGTCACTTAACCCGTCATTCTGTCTAAGACATGCAAAGGGTCCATCAGGCACGTAATGTGACAGGAATTCCGGGGGGATGCCTTCCTTTGCGAAGGTGGCGCGCAACTGTTCCAGGGAAGCGGGGTCGCGCCGACCATAGGAAGCCAACGCGAACAGCGAGCGTGCCGTCTCGGGGTCGTGCCGCGCTTCAATGATGGCCTCATCGATGGCCTGGACTGCCCGTTGCCAGTGATCGACGGGTTCGGGCTTCGGCGTTTTCGCCGACAGGCCACTGGTGAAACCGGTTTGGGGTTCGGACCAGAACAGCTTTGCATGCTCGCCCGGCGGGCTTATATCCCTCATCTCAATCAAGCTGATTGCCGTTGCCGCCGCCTCCAGCATCTGCAACCGTACTGCCGGGTTCAGGGTTTCATACGGTCGCCACAGACTTTGCCCAGCACGCAGCGGATGCCCGCAGCCTTCCCAGACTTGGCGGAGATACCCCGCGCAGGTTCCGCACGTCGAAAGCGGGGTGTTCAGCTCATCGAGCAGCGTGCGTAGTAGCCGAAACCACAATCCAGCGTGGATGCGTCGGCGCGGCAGCTCCACATGGCCGGTCGTCAGTGCCTGCCAGGTGCGCCGGTCCATCACCGCAATCGCGTCGCTGGCGGTGCGCGGCGCAGTGTCGGCGTTCTCCCAGCCGAGAAACCGCCCAGGCACGCCCCAATAGGATTCCAGCCAGCAGCCATGCAGCGGGCAGCTCAGCATCAGGGGCAGCTTCCATGCAAGCAGTACGGCTTGGTTTGCCGGGTCGTTCAGACAGAGCGGGCAGGCGCGATGTATCGGCTGGCTGGGCAGCCAGGCACGCCAGCTCGTGATGGATCGCGTCCTACGGCGGAGTTTCGGCAGCAGCACCGAGAGCTGGAACGCATAGGTTTCCAATGCGTCTGGAATCTGATCATCAAGGCTGTCCAGTAGCCAAGGCACCCAGCCGGCGAAACTCATGCAACGCAGCCGGTCCGGCTCGATGCCGCTCCGCTGGGAGAGCATCGCCAGCAGCGCCAGTGGTGGCGCGGTGTCCAGGTCATCAACCTGGCCGTGACCAAGATCGTGCTCCAGCAGCTCGGACACCTCCATGTGATAGCAAAGGGCCACGCGGTTGAGCCACGAAGACAAGGCTTCGCCTTCCCTGGGAGCCGGATGCAGTGGCCAGTGTGGCGCTGGCTTCACATCAGTTCCCGCTCGAATTGCCGCCGCCGCTCGCTGGGACCGGTGTAATCGGCCATGCTGAGCGTGCGATGGTTGATCGCTTCCTCACCGCTCTCCACGGCAGCGACGGCCGCCGCCATCAACAGGTGCGCCAGCTCGCCGATGGTGCCCTCGCTGCGCGTGAGCAGGTAGCGGGCCATATCCAGCGTGGCAATCGACGAGGGTCGCCGCAGCGGGAGCGAAGCCGCGAAGCTGGCCAGCAGTGAGCAGCAATCGTCGTTGGCCTCCCACACCGGCAGCATCATCGGCTCGAAGCGGTTTTCCAACTGGTCGTCCGAGCGGATCGCCAAGTAGGCATCGCGTGTGCCGACCCCGACCAGCGGGATGCGCAGCTCGTTGCCGAGGAAACGCAGCAGGTTGAGGAATTCCCGGCGGTTGACGCTGTTGCCGGCCAGGACGTTGTGCAATTCGTCGATCACCAGCATGCGCACGCCGACCTTGCGTAGCAGTGCCAGCGCCAATTGCTCCATTTCCGGCAGCCGTGGGCGCGGGCGCAATGGCGCGCCCATCGCGGCAAGTAGCGCGACGTAGAAGCGGATTACCGACGGTTCGGATGGCATCTGCACGACCAGTACCGGAATGTGCTCCTGGTCGGCGTCGGAGCTGGCCGGGTGGGTGCGGCGGAATTTCTCGACGATCATCGACTTGCCGTTGTTGGTTGGACCGACCAACAGCAGGTTGGGCATGCGTTGTTTGTTCGGCCACGCATACAGGGCTTCCAGCCGATTCAGCGCCTCGACTGCTCGCGGATAGCCGATCCAGCGGTCAGCGCGAAGGCGATGGATGCGTTCGTCCGCCGGAAGACGGGCCAAGCCCTGGGCCACCGGCATCAGGTGGGACAAGTCGATGATGGGATATTCTTCCACGGCTACCACTCCTCAATCTGGTCGAACGGTTTGGCAGGTGGCTGGTTGTCTGCCTGCGGGTCAGCCATGTCCGCGTCCGGTGGTGGCGTGGTTTTGAAAAGAACTGCCGTTGCCTTGAGATGCTGGCGTCGATCCGCGTCGCGCCGCGCCTTGCGCGTAGCTTTCTGCGCGGTGGACACGATTTCGCGCATCTGGCCGATCATGCGAAACAGCGCCGACTCATCCACCTGTTCGCGCCCTTGCTGCCGCAATTTCGCCAGCGCCTGTCGTTGTTCCCAGAGGGTGACAGCCGGGTGCGACAAGGTGCGGTATGGAATTTCCAGATAGTGCTGCCCCTCCGGCTCCAGCACCCAAATGCGGCTGATGTCGCGCGGGTCGCGCCGGATCAGGAACGCAGGCAAGCGGTCGCGCCGAGCTATCCACGGCTTGAGCGCATCGGCGTAGTAATGGATGTGGTCGATGACGAAGCCGGTGCGGGTCAGCGTGCGGCGGATGATGGGCAGAAAATCGACCAGAAAAGCCGTGGTGCGAGTGATGACGGTTGGCACGCCGGTCCGCGCGATAGCTTCGGCCCAGCGCGCTGCCGGCGGCTGGAGCAGGCCGTTGTGCACGGAGCCGTGGTAGGTGCCGACCGCCAATGTGAGCCAGCGCTCCAGCTCACGCAGCGTCAGGGCGGCCTTGTTTTCGGAATCGTAGTCGCCGCGCTGGTCAGGGTTGGAGAAGGTCGTCCCTGGCAATTCGTCGTGGATCATCTGCATCGCCGTGCCGATGATCCGTTCCACGATGCCGCCGTAGTGCGGCTGCCCGAGCGGGCGATAGTCAAGCCGGATGCCATGCTGCTCGCAGCCTCGGCGTAGCGCTTCGCTCTTGAACTCGGCCGCGTTGTCCAGGTAGAGCAGCCTGGGCTTGCCGCTCATCGGCCACTCCATTTCTATGTTCAGACCCTCCAGCCAGGGACGCTTGTCGCAGGCGACATGCACAAGGCACAGGCCGACCGAAACAGATGACGGCGCTTCCAGCGTGACGACCATGCCGAGCACGCAGCGGGTAAACACGTCGATGGCGATGGTCAGATACGGACGGCCAATCGGTTGCCGGTCGCGCTCGTCCACCACGATCAGGTCGATGACCGTGTGATCAATCTGCACTTGTTCCAGTGGCGCGGTCACGGCGGGAGGCTCACCACCGACACCTTGCAGGCTGCGGGACGCATCCTGACCTTCCCGGCGGCGAGTGGCCTTGAGCGGATCGAGGCCGGCGATCCGCAGAGCCACGGTGTTGCGCGCCGGCGCCCGCAGCTTTTGCGCTTTGCAAGCCTGCGCGACCTCGCGGTGGAACGCTGCCAGGCTACGCTTCTGCTTGGTCAGGAAGCGCTTTTGCAGCAACTCGCGGATGATGCGCTCAACTGATTCCGGCAAGCGTCCCTTGCCTTTTCCGCCGCCGGATCGGCTGCGAGCCAGGTCCGTCACAAGCCCAGCACCTTGCCGGGCACGGCGGATTAGGACATACACCTGCCGCCTGGACAGGCCAAGCGCGTGAGCAGCGGCATCGGCGGCTTCATGCCCGACCACATCAAGCGCTGCCAGCGGCCCGATGATTTCCGCCCGTTGCCGGGCCTGCGCCCAAGCCGCATCGGGCAGGGTGGCCACGCCTTGCTCGGCAATCAATGATGTGTCTGACGCCATGCTCACACCTCGCTTTGGTGCACACGAGTATTGAGCATAGTCGAGATTGGTGCAGATGACTTCTGATATTGCGTTGTCAGGAGTCGCCTGCACATCTGGCGTTACGCCCCGTCAATTGGTGCAGTCGTCTTCTGAAAAGGGGTCTCCTCGTTTTCAGTGCAATAAGTGACGGTACGAAAAGCTAGCACTGGCGCGGAGGTGGTGTTGGTAGATCGTTGATTTCATTGACTTTCCTGTTCACTTTCAAATCTGCGATTCGTGGCG
>NZ_JADKYZ010000010.1 GCF_015354245.1 Diaphorobacter caeni | reverse complement strand
ACCGACCGGATAACCAATCAAACCACATCAACCTGCCGCATCCGTCGTTTCCAACCTCGGCAGCGAAGCCTTGTATTCTACACCGAGTTTTGCGACCCAGAAGAAGAAATCCAAGATTTCTTTTTTCTCACCACCCAGAGTCATCACCGAATCACCAGCAACCACCTCTTGGTAGCGAAGCCCTCTATTCTATACCGATTTTTGAACCAACCGGGAAAGTTTTGAGAACTTTCTTCAGATCAACTCGCAGCATCTTCGGATCTCTCCGCAATCAGCGCGTTCTTTCTGAGGAAGGGATTGAGTATAGTCCCGTTTGCTTGCCCGAAAACAAAAAGGGGAAAGATTTTCATCTTTCCCCTTTTGCAGGATCGGCGATGTCGTCAGGACATCAAACGCGCCACTTCTCCATGAGCTTCTCTGGAGTGAGGTTGTCGTAGGTTTCGAACGGCTGGTGGATCCATGGGTTCGTCGCCAGGAAGTCCACCGAGTAGTCGGGGGTGAACGTCGACAAGGCCTTGGTCCAGATCACGGCGCTGCGCAGCTCTGTAATAGGCTGGTAGTTGTTCTTGAGCATGCTGATCACCGCGTTGAGCGTGTGACCGGAGTCCGCCAGATCATCGACCAGCAGCACGCGGCCAGCGATTTCGCCCTTGGGGGTGGTGATGAAACGAGCGATGTCCAGATGCCCCTGCACCGTACCGGCTTCTGCACGGTACGAGCTGGTGGACATGATGGCCAATGGCTTGTCGAAAATACGGCTCAGCATGTCGCCGGGACGCAGACCACCGCGCGCCAGGCACAGAATGGTATCGAACTCCCAGCCTGACTGATGCACCTTGAGCGCCAGCTTTTCAATGAGGTTGTGGTACTCGTCGTAACTGACGTATAGGTGCTTGCCGTCTTCTGTCAACATAGATAACTCCTGATTCAATAGCAGATGTCGCTGGTCTTACTGCGCACAATAGCGAAATGCACTCTTATTCAGCAGCGTAGGGATTGCGCACCAGAATCGTGTGGTCACGGTCCGGGCTGGTGGAGATCATGGCGATGGGCACGCCGGTGACTTCCTCAATGCGCTCAAGGTACTTGCGCGCGGTTGCAGGCAAGGCGTTGTAATCGGTCACGCCCACGGTGGACTCTGTCCAGCCGGGGATGGTTTCATAGATGGGAACGCAACGGGCGATATCGTCCGCGCCCATGGGCAGCAGGTCGATGCGCTCACCGTCGAGCTCGTAGCCCACGCACAGTTGCAGTTCGGTCAGACCATCCAGCACGTCGAGCTTGGTGATGCACAGACCCGACAGGCCGTTGACCTGAGCGCTGCGCTTGAGCAGTGCCGCATCGAACCAGCCGCAACGGCGGCTGCGGCCTGTCGTCACGCCCTTCTCTGCTCCCACCGTGCTCATGTGATAACCGGGAGTGCCTTCCTTTTCCCAATCCAGCTCCGTAGGGAATGGACCGCCGCCAACGCGTGTGCAATAGGCCTTGGTGATGCCGAGGATGTAATGCAGCATGCCCGGGCCCACGCCGGAGCCGGCTGCCGCATTGCCTGCCACGCAGTTGCTCGAGGTGACATAGGGATAGGTGCCGTGATCGACGTCCAGCAGCGTGCCTTGCGCGCCTTCGAACAGCAGATTGGCACCGTCAGCGTGAGCATCATTGAGTTCGCGGGACACATCGGCCATCATCGGCTTGAGCAGCTCCGCGTGGCGCATGGCTTCTTCAAACACAGGCTCGAACTGAACCGCGCCGTCCTTCATGTAAGGCTTGAACGCATCGCCGAACTCAAAATCCTTGGAGCCAAGGAAAGTCACCAGCATGTGGTTGTAGAGCGCCAGCAGTTCGCGCAGCTTGGTGGCGAAGCGCTCGGGGTGCTTCATGTCCTGCACGCGCAGCGCACGGCGGGCGATCTTGTCTTCGTAAGCGGGGCCGATGCCGCGACCGGTCGTGCCGATCTTCTCGACACCGCCACGCTCGCGGGCTGCTTCACGCGCCACGTCGAGGATGGCGTGGAACGGCAGGATCAGTGGGCAAGCCTCGCTCACGCGCAGGCGGTCACGCACTTGGACGCCGGCCTTCTCAAGCCCTGCGATTTCTTCGAACAGCTTGGCGGCGGAAAGCACCACTCCATTGCCGATGTAGCACTTCACGCCAGCGCGCATGATGCCGCTGGGGATCAGGTGCAAGGCGGTCTTCACGCCATTGATCACCAGCGTGTGGCCTGCGTTGTGACCGCCTTGGAAGCGGACGACGCCCTGTGCGCTTTCCGTCAGCCAGTCGACCAGCTTGCCCTTGCCCTCGTCACCCCACTGAGTGCCGACGACCACGACGTTACGACCCTTGCTTGTCTTCATTTCGAATCCGATCAAATACTAAAAAACCAAACGTCAGATAGCGCGAACGACCCAGCGGTCGGCTACCTGCACCAATTCACGGTCACAGTGGAACTCGTCCACTTCGCTCTCATGCCCTGGCAGGACACAGACCACGGTCTCACCCTGCTGACGCAGCGATGCGATGGCCAGGGCCACGTCGCCGTCCACACCCCAAGGAGCACGGATGGCCGCCTTCAGCGGCTTGGGCGCCACGGCACTGACGAGCTGCTTGATATCCAGACTGAAGCCCGCTGCGGGACGGTTGCGACCGAACACCGCACCCACTTCGTCATAGCGACCACCACGCACCAACGCATCGCTCGCACCGGGCACGTAGATCGCAAAACGCGCACCGCTATAGTAGGCATAGCCACGCACATGCGCCAGATCGAAGGTTACGCGGGCCGTGCCGATGCGCGCAGCCGTCGTGCGCAGATCGTCCAGCACGGGCTTCACACCCGCGATATGGCCCAGCGCCTTTTCAGCCTCGTCGAGCACCTTGACGTCGCCATAGAGCTGGAGCAGCGTCTGAAGACCTTCGCGTGACTGCTCGGGAAAGGACTTGGTCAGTTCCTTGAGTTCGCTGGCATCCTTGACGGCCAGAGCCGCATGCACGTGGGCCAGCGTCGGCAGCCCCGCGGGCACGCCGGCAAGCAGGCTGCGCACGATGCGCACGTCCGCCAGATCGACGCTGGGGTTCTGCACTTCCGCAACGCGCAGACATTCCAGCGCGAGCAGCACGGATTCAATGTCGGCTTCGATACCCGAATGGCCGTAGATTTCGGCACCGAACTGAAGTGGTTCGCGGGTCGCATGTGGACGGTCCGGCAGGGCATGCAGCACCGGTCCGCAGTAGCACAAGCGGGTGACGCCCTTGCGGTTCAAAAGATGTGCATCGATGCGGGCGACCTGCTGCGTGGTGTCGGCTCGCACGCCAAGCGAGCGGCCGGAGAGCTGGTCGACGAGCTTGAACGTCTGCAAATCCAGCGCCTCGCCCGTGCCTGTCAGCAGCGATTCCAAATGCTCCAGCAACGGCGGCATTACCAGTTCATACCCGTAGCTACGGGCTGTATCTAGCAATCCACGGCGAAGTTCTTCAATGCGCCGAGCCTCTGAGGGCAATACATCGGCGATGTGATCCGGCAGGACCCAAGCAGACATGAGAAATGGGGATGCTGTTAAAAGCGTGATTCTACCGGACTGCTTGAAATCAAGCAGCAGGCTGCGGGTCTTCCATTACACAAGCAGCAGAATGATGACACCCACGGCGACGGCAAGAAGGCCGAGAAAGCGGATCTGCCCGTCACGCAGCTGAGCGATCGCCGCCATCGCGCGACGCCAGTTGAGCGGTGAGATCAAAGGCAGCAAGCCCTCAAGAATCAACACCAGTGCGGTGGAGATCCAGAGGGCTTGCAACCAGTCCATTTCAATCAGACGCGCTCGGGAATGGAGCCGAGGTGCCGCTGTCCGCCGTCACTTGCCGCTGCGGGCGGTGCTGGCGGGTGCGGTGAAGTTCTTGAAGAACTCGGAGGACGATGGATCCACGACCATCACATCGCCCTTCTTGCCGAAGCTGGCCTTGTAGGCGTCGAGGCTGCGATAGAACTGCGCGAACGAAGGATCGCGGCCGAATGCGTCCGCATAGACACGCGAGGCCTCAGCATCGCCCTCGCCCTTGACCTTCTGCGCATCGCGATAGGCCTTGGCCACGATCACGTCGCGCTGCTTGTCGGCATCGGCGCGGATCTTTTCCGCTTCGGCGGAGCCCGTCGAGCGCAGCTCGTTGGCCACGCGCTGACGCTCGGCTTCCATGCGGCGGTAAACGGATTCCGTGATGGCTTCCACATAGTCGACACGCGTGATGCGCACGTCGACGATGTCGATACCCCAAGGCTTGGCACCGCGCACGGCCTCCAGCACTTCGCGCTTCACATCGGCCATCAGCAGCTCGCGCTTGCCCGACAGCAGTTCGCGCACGGTGCGGCGGTTCACTTCTTCCTGGAAGGAGTTGCGCACCACGCGGTTGAGCTGAATGGCACCCGACGCCTCGTCAGGGCCCACATTGCGGATGTAGGCCGATGGGTCGGAGATGCGCCAGCGCACATACCAGTCGATCACCACACGCTGCTTTTCGGCAGTGAGCATGGACTCCGTATCGGTGCTGTCCAGCGTCAGCAGACGCTTGTCGATGTAGCGCACGTTCTGGAACGGCGGCGGCATCTTGAAATTGAGGCCCGGCTCGGTGATGACTTCCTTGATCTGACCAAGGGCATACACCACGCCGAACTGACGCTGGTCCACCACGAACAGGGTGGAGCTCGCCAGCGCCAGGGCGATCAGCAGAGAGGTGATCCAGAAACCAACTTTGTTCACGACGTCATCTCCCTCTTATCGCGCATCGCGCTCACGCGAACGATTGCTGTCGCGGGCACGTGGATCTACATTCGGCACGGTCGCGCTGGTCGCGGCGGCCGGTGCGGCTGGCGCCGATGACTCAGCGGACACGGCGTTGTTCGACGCCTGCGAGACCGACTGCATGATCTTGTCCAGCGGCAGGTACAGCAGGTTCGAGCCCTTGCTCGATTCCACGACCACCTTGGTGGCGTTGGAGTAGATCTGCTGCATGGTGTCCACATACATGCGATCACGCGTGACCTGCGGAGCCTTCTGGTACTCGGTCAGCACGGAGCTGAAGCGGCCTGCATCACCCTGCGCGGTCGCCACGATCTTCGCCTTGTAGCCTTCCGCCTCTTCGGCCAGACGCGACGCGGAACCTGCGGCACGCGGAATCACGTCGTTGGCATAGGCCTGCGCCAGATTCTTCAGACGCTCGCGCTCCTGACCGGCCTTGAGCACATCGTCGAACGACGCCTGCACCTGCTCGGGCGGACGCACACCGCCCTGCTGCAGGTTGATGCCGACGATTTCGACGCCGATCTTGTAGCGATCGAGAATGGTCTGCATCAACTCGCGCACGCGCGGCGCGATCTGGTCACGCTCGTCGGCGAGGGCCAGATCCATCTTCATCTTGCCGACCACCTCGCGCACGGCCGTCTCCGCGACCTGCACCACGGTGCCCTCGGGATCGCGGCTTTCGAACAGCCAGGCGCGCGCGTCGCTCAGGCGGTACTGCACGGCAAACTTGATTTCAACGATGTTCTCGTCTTCGGTGAGCATGGCCGACTCGCGCAGACCCGTGCTCTTGATGATGCTGTCGCGGCCCACATCGGAGGAGCGGATGCGCGTCACGTACACCAGTTCATGCTTCTGGACCGGATACGGGAGGCGCCAGTTCAGGCCCGCGCCCACGGTCGACTTGTACTTGCCGAACTGGGTGATGACGGCCTGCTGACCTTCCTGCACGATGAACACGCCGGTGCCCAGCCAGATCATGGCCGCCACAACGGCGATCACGCCGATGCCGATGCCCGTGCCCTTCATGCCGGGCTGGAAGCCGCCGCCATTGCCGCCGTTGTTGTTCGAGCCCTTGTTGCCGCCACCGAACAGGCCGGAGAGCTTGCGGTTCAGATCACGGAACATCTCGTCGAGATCAGGTGGCTGGCCACCGCCTCCACCGTTGTTGTTGCCTTGACCGCGCTGACGGTTGTCAGGAGGCTGCTGACCGTTGTTCTGCGGAGGCCGGGGTTGCTGATTGTTGTCCGAGGGCGACGAGCCGCCGCCATCGGACTTGTCGTCCCCACGCCCCCAGCGAGGGTCATTCAGGTTGAACATCCCGCGTATGCGCTGGGGCAACGTGGCCCAACGAAATGCGATGTTGTCAGAGTTCATGCCAGGTTCTCTTGTTCTCTTAGACGCTTTGATAGGGAGGTATTGTGCCAATCAATGCTCTTCAGGCTCAAATTCAGCAGCAGGCTCAGGGGACATCGTCCGATTGCGAAGCGCCAGAGCGGCATTGACGAGTTCCTCGCGCAACGCGCTCAGACCCTCGCCCTTCTGCGCGCTCACGAAGACACGCGGCATGCGGCGGCCATCGAGCTCGTACTCGTCATGCATCTGGCTGGGCACCTGCTCGGGCGGGATGGCATCGAGCTTGTTGAACACCAGCAGCTGAGGAATGTCCTCGGCACCGATTTCCGCCAGCACGCGCTGCACCTGCTCGATCTGCTCGGGGAAATGCGGGTTGGATGCATCCACCACATGCAGCAGCAGATCGGCTTCGACCGCCTCCTGCAACGTGGCCTGGAAGGCATCGACCAAGCCGTGGGGCAGATCGCGAATGAATCCGACGGTGTCGGAGATGGAAATCGACCCGACCTCGTCGCCCAGATACATCTGGCGCGTAGTCGTGTCCAAGGTCGCGAACAACTGGTCGGCCGCATACGCGCGGGCCTTGACCAGCGCATTGAACAGCGTGGACTTGCCCGCATTGGTGTAGCCCACCAGCGACGCACTGAACACCTCGCGGCGCTCGCGCTGGCGCCGCTGCGTGTTGCGCTGCTTTTTGACCTTGACCAGCCGATCCTTGGTGCGCTTGATCGCGTCATTGATCATCCGGCGATCCAGCTCGATCTGGGTTTCGCCCGGACCACCGCGCGCACCGATGCCGCCGCGCTGGCGCTCCAAGTGAGACCAGCGACGCACGAGTCGGGTGGAAAGATATTGCAGGCGCGCCAGCTCGATCTGCAGCTTGCCTTCATGACTGCGTGCACGCTGCGCGAAGATTTCGAGAATCAGCAGAGTGCGGTCGTTCACCGGCAGACCGAGTTCGCGCTCGAGGTTGCGCTGCTGGGCAGGGCTCAACGCCTGATCGAACAGAACTTCCTTGGCACCATGGGTCTGGGCAAGAAGGCGGATTTCCTCCGCCTTGCCCGAACCGACGAACAGCGCCGCATCGGGCGCCTTGCGCTTGCAGGTGATGCGCGCGACAGGCTTCAAGCCTGCGGTTTCGGCCAGCAAACCGAGTTCTTCAAGCTCCCCATCGAAATGGGGGGCTCCAAAGTCAACCCCGACAAGAATGACCGGGGCATTGCCGAGCACAGGGACTTCTTCTTCAACGCTCAAAGTCTAGAGCCTTCTATAGAAACTCTCGACCTGACGGTCGAAGAGTGACCGCCATGCAGATGGCGGCTTTACTGGTTGGTTTCAGCGTCAGCGTTGTCGGCTGTGGAGAAATTCACAGCGCGTCCGGGGACGATGGTGGAAATGGCGTGCTTGTAGACCATCTGAGTCACTGTGTTGCGCAGGAGCACCACATATTGGTCGAACGACTCGATTTGACCTTGCAGCTTGATGCCGTTGACCAGATAGATCGAAACGGGCACATGCTCGCGACGCAGTGCATTCAGGAACGGGTCTTGCAGAAGTTGGCCTTTATTGCTCACGATATTCTCCGTGTTCTCAGAGCGTTGTTGTAAACCGACACCTTACCACAGCATCCCAGCCCCACACTAGGCAAGGGCTTGAACCGTTGTTGTTTTGGTGCTAGTGCCTAAAAATTATTTGTCGGCGTAGGGATTATGTGAGGTCTTCATCTCGATACGCAAGGGTGTGCCCACGAGATTGAATTCCTTGCGGAAGCGGGTTTCGAGAAAACGCTTGTAGGCGTCCGTCACATGCTCGAGCGAATTGCCGTGAATGACGATCACCGGCGGGTTCATGCCGCCCTGGTGCGCATAGCGCATCTTGGGACGGTACATGCCGGACTTCTTGGGCGTCTGGAACTGCACCGCCTCGAGCAGCAGGCGCGTGAGCACCGGCGTCGGCATCTTGCAGGTAGCCGCCTTGTAGGCTTGCAGGATCGAAGTCCACAGTGGTCCGATGCCCTGACGCTTGATCGCCGAGATGAAATGCAGCGGCGCGAACTTCAGGAACGACAGACGGGTCTCGATGGAGCGCTCCAGCATCTGGCGCTGGTAGTCGTCGACCGCATCCCACTTGTTCACCGCGATCACCACCGAGCGACCGCTTTCCAGAACGTAGCCGGCAATGTGCGCATCCTGATCGGTCACACCCTGCGTGGCATCGATCAGCAGCAGCACCACATGCGCCGACTCCACCGCCTGCAGCGTCTTGACCACCGAGAACTTCTCGATCGCTTCGAAGACCTTGCCCTTGCGGCGCAGTCCCGCCGTGTCGATCAGCTCGAAACGCTGGCCGAGTCGCTCGAATGGAACCGAAATCGCGTCGCGCGTCGTGCCCGGCATGTCGAAGGCGACGAGTCGCTCCTCACCCAGCCAGGTGTTGATCAGCGTGGACTTGCCGACATTCGGGCGACCGGCGACCGCCAGACGGATGACGCCCTTGTCGGCATCGTCTTCATCCTCACCCTCTTCGGGCAGATTGAGCTGGCCCAACGCATGCTCGACCAAAGGACGAACGCCCTGCCCGTGCGCAGCGGAAATCGGATAGACCTCGCCCAGACCGAGTTCATAGAACTCCGCCATGTGCAGGGAGTCCTTCATGCCTTCCGCCTTGTTGCCCACCAGAAGCGCGGGCTTGCCGAGGCGGCGCAGATACTTGGCGATCTCGTGGTCCTGCGCCGAAAGACCGGCACGCACGTCCACCACGAAGATGACGACATCGGCCTCGGCAACCGCCTGCTGCGTCTGCTTGGCCATTTCCTTGAAGATGCCGCTGGAGGCATCCGGCTCGAAACCGCCGGTATCGATCACGATGTACTCGTGCTTGCCCTGTCGGCCATTCCCGTAGTGCCGGTCACGCGTCAATCCCGCAAAGTCGGCAACGATGGCGTCGCGCGACTTCGTCATTCGATTGAACAAGGTGGACTTGCCCACATTGGGGCGTCCGACCAAAGCTATAACTGGCTTCATTTTGTGTTTGTTGTTTATTCAGGCCTGAAGCCGTAGATTCCACCGTCGTGGGTGACCACGACGAGCGTGCCAGCCGCCGCCACGGGGGCTGCGGCGACACCAGACTTGTCCGTCGAAAGACGGTTGAGTGGCGCGGAGTCTTCGCGCGAGAGCATGTGCACCTCGCCCGTCGAATCACCGATCACCACGGAGCGGCCCAGCACCAGCGGTGCCGTCAGCTGACGGTAGCGCAGGCGATTGCTGCTCCAGACCTTGGCGCCGTCGGCACGCTTCCAGGCGATGACCGTGCCGTTGCTTTCGACACCGTAGACGGCTTTTTCGTCGCCGTCAATGCCATCGCTGCCGGCAGCGGGCTGCGTCCAGGCCACGGTACCGCGTTCCACGTCGATGCAGCCAACCGTCGTCTGGAAGGCCCGCGCGCAGATGCTTTCGCCCACGCGGCTCACGCGACCGGCGATTTCCACCAGCCGCTCCACATCGTTGGTGCCCCGCGGGCTGGCCAGCGGCGCTTCCCAGCGGATCGAACCGTTGTCGGGGTTGAAGCCCACGAGACGTCCGGCCAGGCCGGTCACCAGCGTGTTGCCCACCGGCATCAGCACGCCCTGCTGGCGCAGCACCAGCGCCTCGCCCGGACGCTGCTGCACCCACAGACGCTGACCGGAGGCCGCGTCAAAGGCGTAGACCGAACGGTCCGCCGCCAGCACGAAAACGCGATTGCCCGCCACCAACGGAGCCGTGAACACCTGGATCGGCAGTTGTTTGCGCCACACTTCGCGACCGCCTTCGACGGCGATCAGTTCGTTGCTCTTGCTGACGACGGCGCTCCAGCGGCCATCGCTGCCCACGCCTGCCGACAGCGGCGTGCCGAGGCTCACGCGCCATGCGACCGCACCCGTGCGGGCATTGAGCGAGAGCACCTCGCCCGCATCCGAGGCCACGGTGACCGCATCACCGATGACGCGAGGCTCGAGAACGATGCCCTCGACCTTGCCCATGCTGCTCTTCCAGGCCTGCGAGACGGCGATCACCGGCACGTTGGGACCCAGATCAGCAGGCTTGGGAGCCGACTTGCTGAACATCGAGCAGCCGCTCAACGCCAGCGCGCTGAGCACCATACCTGCAGCGAAAACGCCGCGCGACTTGCTAGAGGAACTCATTTTCACTGGCTGCTCCCGGTTGTCTGAGCCGCGGCGACCTGCACCTTCGCGCCCAGCGAATTGAGCTTGGCTTCGATCACGCGGCGATAGCTGGAGCGTGAATCGAGCTTGGCATGCGCCTCTTGATATGCCGCAACGGCCGACTTGGCATCGCCGCTGAGCGCCAGCGCATCGCCCCGGCGATCTGCGAAGGAGGCCGCGAATTCGGGCGGCACATTGCCTTCGAGCTGCTTGAGCGCGTCGGGGTATGCCTTCTGATCGATCAACAGGGATGCCAGACGCAGACGGGCCAGCGACTTCTGGCCCTCGAACTTGGCGTCCTTGGCGACCCACTCGAGCGCGGCCTTGGCGCCGTCGATGTTCTTGGCCTCGACCATCACCTTGGCGGCGGTCAGACCGGCCTGCGCGGCCTGCGCCGTGCTGGGATAGCGCGACTTCATGTCGTCAAAAGCGCGCTGCACGCGCTGCGCGTCGTTGGCCTCGGCTGCGGAGTCCACTTCGTCGAACATGACGGCGGCCTGCATGCCTTGGCGGTTCTGCCAGTACTGATAGCCGTTCCATGACGCAAAGCCTCCACAGACCACCACCACCACGGCAGTGATCAGCGTGCCCCACTGTTTCCAGTAGTGCTTGAGCTGGTCTATCTGTTCCTGTTCTTCGAGGTCAAAATGATTGGCCATGATGATGTGTTCCGCTGCTTGTGCTTGAAATACTGGTTAACCGGTGATCTGGAGAGTCGCCGCCCACTGCGCTGCCGTGGCGAGCGGCTGCTCGGTCTGCTGTCCGCCGCCATCGCGCAGCGACTTGACCGTGACCGCGCCGCGCGCCATTTCGTCCGCGCCGAAGATCAGCGCGAAGCGCGCGCCGCTGGCGTCCGCCTTCTTGAACTGGGACTTCATGCTGCCCATGCCCTCACCCGCCGTGGTCGGCGTGTGCATCTGCACGCTCACGCCCGCCACGCGCAGCGTCTGCAGCGCAGCCATGACCGCCGGCAGGCTGCCCGCGTCGGGAACGATCGCATAGGCATCGGGGGTGAGTTCGGGGGCGGACTGTTCCTGCTCCTTGAGCAGCTCCAGCACCCGCTCCACGCCCAGCGCCCAGCCCACGGCCGGAGCGGGCTTGCCGCCGATCTGCTCGATCAGGTAGTCGTAGCGACCACCGCCGCAGATCGTGCCCTGCGAGCCGAGCTGCGTCGTGATGAACTCGAACACCGTGAGGTTGTAGTAGTCCATGCCGCGCACCAGACGCGTGTTCAGGGTCCACTTCACGCCGTTGGCGTCCAGAATCGATTTGACCGTGTCGAAATGCTTGAGCGATGCCTCGCCAAGGAAGTCGAACAGGCGCGGCGCAGCGTTGACCAAGTCCTGCATCGCCGGATTCTTGGTGTCCAGAATGCGCAGCGGATTGCTGTAGAGGCGACGGCGCGCGTCTTCATCGAGCTGGTCGACGTTCTTCTCGAGATACTCGATCAGCGCCGAACGATGCGCCTTGCGCTCGTCAGGCTGGCCGAGGCTGTTGAGCTGCAGCTCCACGTTCTGCAGGCCGATCTCCTGCCACAGGCTGTGGGCGAGCAGGATCAGCTCGGCATCCACTTCCGCGCCGGGAAATCCGAGCGCCTCCGCGCCGATCTGGTGGAACTGGCGATAGCGGCCACGCTGCGGACGCTCGTGACGAAACATCTGGCCCATGTAGTACAGGCGCTTGCCGCCGTCGTACAGCATGGTGTGCTCGACCACCGCGCGCACCACGCCGGCGGTCGCCTCGGGGCGCAGCGTGAGCTGCTCGCCGTTGAGCTTGTCCTCGAACGAGTACATCTCCTTCTCGACGATGTCGGTCACCTCGCCGAGGCCACGCACGAACAGCGCCGTGGGCTCGACGATGGGCGTGCGCATGTTGCGGTACGCAAAGCGCGCCATCAGGTTGCGGACCTTGTCTTCCAGCCACTCCCACTTCGCAGATTCGGGAGGGAGAATGTCGTTCATTCCCTTGACGGCCACCAATTTCTGAGTCTTGCTCAACTGAAATACCTTTTGTTGTCTTGAACGCGTGCAACCCGGTTGCCGCGTCTTGTTCATTCTGTCGAAACGGAGATTCTCGCCTGAATGCGAAAGGGCACCCCGAAAGCAGTGCCCGATCGCGTCAATCCGATGCGAGTTTCCTCGATCCCTCGGCCTCAGGCCGCCTGAGCGCCACCGCCGAAGCGTTTGGCGATATAGCCTTCCACCACCTGCTGGAATTCCTGCGCGATGCCCTCTCCGCGCAGCGTCATCGCCTTTTCACCGTCGATGAACACCGGCGCGGCAGGCGCCTCGCCCGTGCCGGGCAGGCTGATGCCGATGTCGGCATGCTTGCTTTCGCCGGGACCGTTGACGATGCAGCCCATCACGGCCACCTTCATCTTTTCCACGCCGGGATAGCGACCGCGCCAGACCGGCATCTGCAGACGCAGAAAATCATCGATCTGCTTGGCCAGTTCCTGGAACGTCGTGCTGGTCGTGCGACCGCAGCCCGGACAGGCCGTGACGCTCGGCACGAACATGCGCAAGCCCAGCGACTGCAGAATCTCGGAGGCCACCACCACTTCCTGCGTGCGTGCCTCGCCCGGCTGGGGCGTGAGCGACACGCGGATGGTGTCGCCGATGCCCTCCTGCAGCAGCACCGACAGCGCGGCGGTCGATCCGACGATGCCCTTGGTGCCCATGCCGGCTTCGGTCAAGCCCAGATGCAGCGCGTAGTCGCAGCGCTTCGAAAGCGCACGATAGACCGCGATCAGGTCCTGCACGCCGCTGACCTTGCACGACAGAATGATCTGGTCGCCATTCAGACCCATCTCCTCCGCGCGCTTGGCGGAGTCGACGGCGGACGTGATCAGCGCCTCGTACATCACCTGCTTGATGTCCCAGGGCTGGGCGCGACGGCTGTTCTCGTCCATCAAGGTGGCCAGCAGTTCCTGGTCGAGACTGCCCCAGTTCACGCCGATGCGCACAGCCTTGTCGTACTGGATGGCGGCTTCGATCATCTGACCGAACTGCCTGTCGCGCTTGTCGCCCTTGCCCACGTTGCCAGGGTTGATGCGGTACTTGGAGAGCGCCTTGGCGCAGTCCGGAAATTCGGTGAGCAGGCGGTGGCCGTTGTAATGGAAGTCGCCCACCAGCGGCACGTTCTCGCCCATGCGGTCAAGCTGCTCGCGGATATAGGGCACGGCAGCCGCCGCTTCGGGCGTGTTGACGGTGATGCGCACCATCTCCGAGCCCGCACGCGCGAGCTCCTTGACCTGAATCGCGGTACCCACCGCATCCACGGTATCGGTGTTGGTCATGGACTGCACGCGCACCGGCGCATCGCCACCCACGGTGACCACACGGTCACCCCACACCACCCTGGCCTGCCGCGACCGACGCGCCGCGGGGGCCGACATCGCCACAGGCTGATCCGAAAAGGACATGTTCACTTCACCTCAAAACGCGCGACCGAGCCGCGCGGGTAATTGCTCATGGCCATGGGCTGGCCACGCACGATGACTTCCGTGGCATCCGGGCGACCCACGGTCACGTTGAACGGAGGCGCACCGGTCGGCACGATGGTTTCGCCGGCCGACAGCTCGCGCTGCAGCACCACGCCATTCACGGCGCTCACCACCTTGACCCACGATGCCTCACGCGCCTTGATCTCCAGCACATTCGACGGATCGCCCGCCACCGCTGTCGAGGCGGGTGCTGCAGCCGCCACCGCCGCACTGGCAGAAGCAACCGGAGCGCTGGCCGCCGCCATCGCTGCAGGAGCAGGAGCGGCCGTCAGCGTCGTTGTCGCACCGGTGGATGTTCCCGTGGTTGCCGCAGCGGTCACGGGTTCACTCGCGGTGGGCTCCGTCACGGCGACCGCCTCGCGCGGTTCGCTCACGGTGCCACCTGACGATTCCTGAGCACTCCGGCCCTCCGCGCCCGAGGACGAATCCTTGTGCGGGAAGAATGCCACGGCCAGCGCGCCCACGAGCAGCACGACCACGGCAGCCCCCACCCAGCGCGACTTGTTGGGGCGCTCAAGCGAGCTTTCCACCTTGAAGCGACCGGTCGGGTCCTTGAACGATGCGTTGAGGCCGCGCGTCACATTGAGCGCCTGGGGTGCGCCCGAGGGCAGCAGCGCCAGCACCGGCGCGGACTCGATCTTCAGCGTGCGACACACGCTGGCGGCCAGCGCGCGCATGAACACGTTGTCGGGAAACTCGTCATAGCGGCCGGTTTCCAGCGCATCGATCTTGCTGACCGGCACCTTCAGCGCGACGGCCAGCGCAGCGATATGC
This sequence comes from Diaphorobacter caeni, assembly GCF_015354245.1. GTDB lineage: Bacteria > Pseudomonadota > Gammaproteobacteria > Burkholderiales > Burkholderiaceae_C > Diaphorobacter_A > Diaphorobacter_A caeni. The sequence goes on along the minus strand of NZ_JADKYZ010000010.1, from coordinate 220,365 downwards.
ACGCCCGCCGCTTCGCGCGCGTCACGCAGGATGTCACCTGCCGAGACGCCCGCGTACTGGGCCTGGTTGATGTCGTCTTCAGGCACTGCTGCACCCATGCCCTGCTGCTCACTCATTGAAAGCACCTCTCTCGTAGGCCAGCATTTGTTTGGAATCGGGGAAACGCTTGCGCAACTGGTCCGCCAGCTGTCGCGCGGCCACCGGGTCACCAAGGCCACGCTCGATCTTGATGCCCAGCCACAGCGATTCAGCGGTGGCGTAATTCCCGTTGTTCACGCGGCGCACATAGAACTGCGCACGCTTGAGATCACCCTTGTCGAACTTGAGCTTGGCCACTTCGTAACCGATGATCGGGTTGCCCGCGTCGAGTTCGTAGGCCCGCATCAGGATCGGCTCCGCCTGATCGGGCTTGCCCGCGCGGACCAGGCAGATGCCCTTGGACATCTGCGTCTTGTTGCCGCCCTGATATGTGGGCACGGCAAGCGCCTGATCGAACAGGGCCTCGGCCTTGGCGAACTGCTGCTTCTCGCACAGCAGCCACCCGAGGTTGTGCATGATGTCCGGATCGTTCGGGCGCATGCTCTGCGCGCGATTGAGGCTGTCCTCGGCCTGATTCAGGTCGTTCATCTGCATGTAGATCAGACCGCGCAGATGGTAGGCATCGACGAACGAGGAATCGAGGCTGATCGCCTGGCGAACCTCGTCGAGCGCCACCGCCGGCTGCCCGCCCTGCAGGTAGTTGGCAGCAAGCTCAAGACGGATGCGGGCGCGGCGGCGCACATCGGTATCGACGGAGCTGGACATCTGGCTGCTGTCGACCTCGCTCGTGGAGGTCGTGCTGACGCAGCCGCCGAGGCTCATGGAGGCGACGATCACCGTAGCTGCAGTAGACGCCATCAGCCCCGCACGCCGCCATTCCAAGCCCCATCCGTTCATACCGATCCCCTTGAATTGTTCATGCCCCAGGCCGGATCTCAGGAGATCGGCTTGAGTTCGATGGTCCGGAGCTTCGCCATGCGCTGCTCCACCTTCGTGCGGTCCCGCACGTCGCCCGCCAGCTGACCGCAGGCGGCATCGATGTCGTCGCCCCGGGTCTTGCGCACCGTCGTAACGATACCCGCATCGGACAGCATTTTTGCAAACATCGTCACCTGAGCGGCGCTCGAGCGCTTGAGCCCCGAAGCGGGAAATGGATTGAAGGGTATCAGGTTGAACTTGCAGGACACATTGTCTGCCCCCTGCCCGCGCACCAGTTCTATCAGCTGGTTCGCATGTTCGGCCTGGTCATTCACCCCGTCGAGCATGCAGTACTCGAAGGTGATGAAGTCGCGAGGAGCGTGCTCGAGATAACGGTTGCAAGTCTGCAACAGTTCCTTGAGCGGGTATTTGCGGTTCAGCGGCACGAGGTTGTCGCGCAGCTCGTCATTGGGCGCATGCAGCGAGACGGCGAGCGCCACCGGGCAGTCGAGCGCGAGCTTGTCCATGAACGGCACGACGCCCGACGTGGACACCGTCACCCGACGGCGCGACAGGCCGTAGCCGTGATCGTCGAGCATGGTGCGCAGCGCGGGCACCAGCGCCGAATAGTTCTGCAGCGGCTCGCCCATGCCCATCATCACCACGTTGGAGATGACGCGTTCATCGGTGTTGAAGCGCTTGCGCAGGAAATGCTCGGCGTACCAGAGCTGGGCCATGATTTCGCCGGTCGTCAGATTGCGGCTGAAGCCCTGATGCCCCGTCGAGCAAAAGCGGCAACCGACCGCGCAACCGGCCTGCGAGGAGACACACAGCGTGCCACGGTCATCCTCGGGAATGAAAACGGTTTCGACCGCATTGCCATCACCCACGTCGAACAGCCACTTGATCGTGCCGTCGGAGGAAATGTGTTCGGTCACCACGGGCAAGGCCGTGACATGCGCGACTCCGCGCAGTTTTTCACGCAGCGACTTGGCCAGATCGCTCATCTGGTCGAAATCGCTCGCGCCACGCTGGTGAATCCAGCGAAACAGCTGCGTGGCGCGGAAACGCTTCTCCCCCAGGCCTTCGCAAAAAGCGGTGAGGCCGTTCAAGTCAAAGTCAAGAAGATTCGTGGTCATAACGCAAACCAGTCCATGTCCACGCGGGAGAGAAGAGTTTCAAAAATCCAGCTTGCACGGGGGTGAGACTACCCCAATCCCGTGCAGTTCCCGAATCAACGAGCGTAGATGTTCATGCCGGGGAAGAAGAAAGCCACTTCGACGGCTGCGGTTTCAGCGGCGTCGGAGCCGTGCACTGCGTTGGCGTCGATGCTGTCGGCGAAGTCGGCGCGGATCGTGCCGGGTGCTGCCTTCTTGGGGTCGGTCGCGCCCATCAATTCGCGGTTCTTCAGGATGGCGTTTTCGCCTTCCAGAGCCTGGATCATCACGGGACCGGAGATCATGAAGTCCACCAGATCCTTGAAGAAAGGACGCTCCTTGTGCACGCCGTAGAACTGCTCGGCTTCCAGACGCGACAGGTGAGCCATGCGAGCGGCCACGACCTTCAGGCCGGCAGCTTCGAAGCGTGCGTAGATTTGACCGATCACGTTCTTCGCAACTGCGTCGGGCTTGATGATGGAGAGGGTACGTTCGATAGCCATTTAATGGTTTCCTGTTGATGTATGGACTTTTTTTGCCCGAAGAGCAAAACCGGGTATTTTAGCTTTTCGCCAAAACCTTGGCGAAGGCCTTTTCGCAATGGGTGAAATGCAACGTCCTCAAAGAGGCCGAAAAGGACGCGAAATCTTCGTGCCCCTTCATTTCACCGTCATGAAAACTGAGCGCCGTTCAACGGTCGCGGCGACGCGGGCCGTTGTTGCGCTGCTGCTGGCGCTGGCGCGAGAAACTGTCGCCGCCGATGTAGCCGACCGATGTTTTCATCGGATCGGGCTGCGAGGAACCGCCGCCGGACTTGCCGCCTCGGCCGCGATTGTTCTGGCTGCGGCCACCGGAGGCGGCGCGTTCCTGGCCGAAATAGCCACCCGAATCACGCTCGCCGCCCTGACCGCCGCCTTGGTTCTGGCGATTGCCACCGCGGCCACCATTGCCGAGCGGGCTGCGCAAGCCGCCAGTGCGGCGGTTGTTGCCACCGCGGCCCTGCCCTTGTCCTGCGCCCTGTGCGCCGCCACGCGTATCGGCACTGCCGCCTCCGCGCTTGTCCATCACCTCGCCGGCGCCGGCCGCCGCGACCAGCGCACGGATGTCGCGCTCGTCGAGCTCCATCCAGGCGCCGCGCTTGAGGCCGCGCGGCAGCATCATGGCGCCGTAGCGGATGCGGATCAGGCGGCTCACCGCATGACCCACGGCTTCCATCATGCGACGGACTTCGCGATTGCGGCCTTCCGAGATGGTGACGCGATACCACTGGTTCGCGCCTTCGCCGCCGCCATCCTCGATGGAGCCGAACGAAGCCACGCCGTCCTCGAGCTGCACGCCATCGCGCAGGGCATCCTTTTCCTCATTGCTCAGGGCGCCGAGCACGCGCACGGCGTACTCACGCTCCAGACCAAAACGGGGGTGCATCAGCTTGTTGGCCAGCTCGCCGGAGCTGGTGAACAGCAGCAGGCCTTCGGTATTCAGGTCCAGACGGCCGACCGACTGCCACTTGCCCTGCACGAGGCGCGGCAGTTTGCGGAACACCGTGGGGCGGTTCTGCGGGTCGTCATGCGTGACCACTTCGCCCACGGGCTTGTGATACGCCAGCACGCGCACCGGAGGCGGCGCGATGCGATAGCGGATCGGCTTGCCGTTGATCTTGATCTGGTCGCCGAACTGCACGCGCTGACCCACGTGGGCCGGCTCGTTGTTCACCGAGATGCGGCCTTCGAGAATCAGCTGCTCCATCTCGAGGCGCGAGCCCAGCCCCACCTGCGCAAGCACCTTGTGCAGCTTGGGCGTTTCGGCCTGCGGCGGCAGCACGCGCTTGGTCGGAGCGATGGTCTCATCCTCCTCGTCGCGGTCCATCTGGCCCGACACCACGTCGGCAAACTGGTAGCCATCCTCGGCACCGCCAGCGGCCTGCTGGGGACGACGACCATCGCGACGCTCGCCGCCACGGTCATTGCTGCTGCGCTCGCCGCGGTTGTCATTGCGCTGACGGCCACGGTCATTGCCGCCGCGCTGGTTGCGCTCACGACGCTCGCCATCGCGCGGCTGGGCCTGCTGCTCACCGGAATCGTCGGCCTCGGCCGAAGGCGCATCGGCAACCGGTTCAGCGGGCACAGCCTCCACGGCCTGCGGCTGCGCTTCGACAGGCTCAACTGCAACTGCGACAGCAACCTCGACTGCGACCGGCTCGGCCGCCACCGGCACATCGGCTTCGGCAACCTCGGCAGCCTTGGGCTTGCGGGGAGCACGCTTGCGCTTGGGCTTTTCCTCGCCGTCGACGGATGGCGCAACGGCCTCAGCTGGAGCGGAGGCGGCAGTGTCGGCAGAGGCGGCTTCTTCGGCCTGCACCTTGGTCGTGCGACGACGGCGCGGCTTCTTTTCTTCCGAAGCGGCGGCGGTCTGCGCGGGGTTCTGCTCGTCGGCAGATTGTTGTTCTGTTGAATCGTTCATATCTTCTTTTCCGCGTCGTCGTCATCTTCACCGGAAAGAGGAGGCTCTTGCTGCTCCCGTCCGGCTGACTCCTGCTCAACGCTTTCGCCCGAAGGCGCTGGTGTTGGGGGTACTTGCGTATCCGTCGTCTTGTCTGTGTTGTCTTCGTCGGCAACCACCGCTGCGGTTTCTGTCTCCGCCTCGGCCTGTGCATCCTGTGCTTCGCTGTGATCCTGCGGCTCCGCAGCCGGTTCTGCGATCTCCTGATCGGCGGACTCGGGCACATCCGGTTCCGCGACCTGCGTCTCGGGCGCTTCATGCGGCTCGGGCGACTCAGGTGCTTCCTGCAAGTCCTGCAAGTCCTGCAAGCTGGAGACTGCTTCATCCATCGCCGAATCGGCAAATTCCAGCGGCAATTCGCCGTCCGGGGTCATCCGGGCCGATTCGCCTTCCGCCATTTCCGCTGCGGACGTCTCAGCGGCTTCGGCACCGTCTTCGGTGCCCTGCCCGCCCGTCTCCAGCAGATTGCCCTGCAACGCATCTTCCTGCGCCTGCGCGCCGAGCGCATCCAGCATGGCGGTCTGGGTCGCGGAGTCTTCGAGCACCGGCAACTGGTCAAGCGACTGCAGCCCGAGGTCATCGAGAAACTGCCTCGTCGTGGCGAACAGCGAGGGACGACCCACTGTTTCGCGGTGACCGATCACCTCCACCCAGCCCCGATCCTCCAGTTGCTTGATGATCAGGCTGTTCACCGTCACCCCGCGAATGTCTTCGATGTCGCCACGGGTGACCGGCTGACGGTAGGCGATGATCGCCAGCGTCTCCAGCGTCGCCCGCGTGTAGCGCGGCGGCTTCTCGGGGTGCAGCCGGTCGAGATACTCGCGCATCTCGGGGCGGCTCTGAAAGCGCCATCCCGTGGCCACCGGCACCAGCTCCACTCCTCGCTGCGCCCAGTCGAGCTGGAGGTCGGTGAGCAGGCTCTTGATGGTGTCGGCACCCAGTTCATCATCGAACAATACGCGCAACTCGCGCACGGTCACGGGCTGTTGCGCGCAGATCAACGCGGTTTCAAGGACCCGTTTGGCATCCAGCGTATTCATGGTTCCGCAGTTCCGGGAAAGGAGCAGCGCCAAAGAATCAGGCCGCGGCTCGACAAGAGAGAACGCATGCGGCGCTATCTGCCGCGATAGAGAGACTTCGCTGGAATCCCGGACGCACATCCATCAACCGGGTGTCGACAGCATCTCCGCATTGTAACGCAGCCCCCAGAAATCAAGCGCGCCACGCATGTCTTCGGGCAACTCGGCGTGAAAAACCAACTGCTCGCCGCTCACCGGATGCGCGAACGACAGCCTGAACGCATGCAGCGCCTGGCGCTGCAGCGCGTCAACGACCCGGCCGCCATACATCGTGTCCGCCAACAAGGGATGATGGACCGATGCCATGTGCACCCGGATCTGATGGGTGCGCCCGGTGTGCAGCGTACAGCGCACGAAGCAGCCATCTTCCACGCTGTCGAGCACGGAGATGTCGGTCTGCGCGGTCTTGCCCGGATGGCGATCCAGCTCGACCACCGCCATGCGCAGCCGGTTGCGTGGATCACGCCCGATGGGCGCGTTCACATGGCGCTCGCGCATCCCCACCCATGGCCGGTGAGCGATCGCCAGGTACTGGCGACTGACCTCGCGCGCGGCGATCATGCGCACCAGCGCGTCCATGGTCAGGCGCGTGCGCGCCACCACCATCAACCCGCTGGTGTCCTTGTCGAGCCGGTGAACGATGCCGGCGCGCGGCAGCGTGCGGGCCTGCTCGTCGCGGCCCAGCAGCGCATTGAGCAGCGTGCCGCTCCAGTTGCCTGCCGCCGGATGCACGACCAGCCCCGCTGGCTTGTTGACCACCAGCAGGTGTTCGTCCTCGTAGACCACGTCAATGGGCAGATTCTCGGCCTTGAACGCCTGGCTCTGCTGCGTGGGCCGCATCTCGACGCGCAGCCGGTCGCCCGCCGCGACCTTGGCCGCCGGTTTGATCGCCTGCTTGCCGTTGAGCTCGACCGCCCCCGCCGCCTGCAACTGCTGCAGATAGCTGCGCGAGAATTCGGGTACGCAGTCGGTCAGCACCTTGTCCAGGCGGATCTGGTGCTGCTCGCTGGACACGACAAACTCGCGGACCTCGACGGGCTCGCCCGCCGTGCCGTCCGGCTCGTTGTCGTCATCGGATTCCTGCAAAACAATCGGGCTGGCGTCTGCACCCAGCCCGTTGATTGCGTTTTCAGTGTCATCGCCCGGCTGCGCAACCTGTGTTGCGGCAGCTGCGGGCTTCTTCTTGCTTGCCAAGATGGTCGTCAGATCGTGCGGATCAGCGCGAAGGCAGATAGCGCGAAGGATCGACCGGCTTGCCCTGACGGCGGATCTCGAAGTGCAGCTTCACGCGATCGGTGTCGGTGGAGCCCATCTCGGCGATCTTCTGGCCCTTGCGTACATTCTGGTCTTCCTTGACCAGCAGCGTCTGGTTGTGCGCATAGGCCGTGAGGAAGGTGTTGTTGTGCTTCAGGATGATCAGGTTGCCGTAGCCACGCAGACCAGCGCCCGCATAGACCACACGGCCATCGGCTGCGGCCATGACCGGATCACCGGCCTTGCCGCTGATGTCGTAGCCCTTGTTGCGCGCCTCGTCGAAGCCCGCGATCAGGCTGCCGCTGGCTGGCCACATGAAGTTGAGGTCATCACCACCTGCGGACGGTGCTGGCGTGGGAGCCGGTGCGGGCGCGGGTGCCGGAGCCGCCGTCGCGCTGGATGCGGTCGTTGCCGCAGATGCGGGCGGAGTGGCAGGTGCAGCGGTCTTGGGCGCAGCGGGCGCCGCACCCACGGGACGGGTCTCGGTCGCGGCCGTGGTGGTGGACGGGCTTTGTCCCGGCGGGACCACGCGCAGCACCTGGCCGACCTCGATCACATTGGCGTTCTCGAGATTGCTCCAGCGGGCGATGTCCTTCCAGCTCTGGCCGTATTCCAGACCGACGCGGATCAGCGTGTCACCGGGCTTGACGGTGTAGTAGCCAGGCTTGCCCATGTTCTCGTAGCCCGGCAGCGTGCGCGGATCAACGGCGGGCGTGCCCGATGGGTTGCTGGACGACGAGCCGGTGCCAACCGAGGTGCCACGGTCTTCGACGGGAGCCCTGTTCACCGAGGTGCTGGTGCAGCCGACCATCAGCATCGTGGCCGATGCGGCGCAAGCCCAAGCTACAAGACTACGCGATAAATTCATAACTTCATTCCTTCAGGCGACCCCCGATTTTAGGGGGACGAAATTCACGGCCTCCAAGACGGTTTGCTTGAGACCCGCGGCGGTCTTGTCCACCACGAGAAGTATCTGCCTACCATCCGGGCCAGCCATGGGGGCGACGAGGCGGCCACCCACGGCAAGTTGATCACACCATTGTTCAGGCAGTTTTTCACCACCGGCCGCCGAGATGATGGCCGCGTAGGGCGCCCCCTTGGGGTAGCCCAGCATGCCGTCACCCAGAATCAGATGCACATTGGTGAGTCTGAGCGGGCGCAGGTTGTCACGAGCCTTTTCGTGCAACGCGCGAAGCCGCTCAATGGTATACACCTCTTTGGCAATTCGCCCCAGAACTGCGGCCTGATAGCCACAGCCTGTGCCGATTTCCAGCACCCGCCCGAGCCCCTCGGCCTGCGCCACCGGCGCGCCCAGAAGCAATTCCGCCATGCGCGCGACGATACTCGGTTTTGAGATCGTCTGTCCCAGCCCAATCGGCAAACTTGTATCTTCATAGGCCTGATTGACCAAGGCACTGTCAACAAATCTATGCCGCTCGATCGCACCCATCGCCGCGAGCACCTTTGCCGATCCGATGCCCGAGTCAGCAAGGCGGCGCACCATGCGCTCACGCACAGCGGAAGAATCCAGTCCCACGCCTGCCGGAGCAGGCGCCACGCGCGGCAGCACGCGCGCGGGATTGCCCGTCACCGGCTTGGCAGTGCCGAACGACGTTCCCGAACCCGGGCTGGCGCTCGGCAGGCGGGCCGGGAAACCCGGTCGGCGCGGCTGGTTCATGCGCTCTCCTTGCCGGGATGCTGCAGGGATTGCCCCCAATAGCCCACGCGCTCGTGATCCGTCAGGTCGACCTTGAGGGGCGTCATCGACACATGGCCATGCGCCGTGGCGTGAAAATCCGTGCCCTCGGCCTCATCGAAGGCCGCGCCCGCACTGCCGATCCAGTACATGGTTTCGCCGCGCGGGCTCTGCTGTTCAATCACGCGCTCCGCCGCGTGGCGACGGCCCAGTCGGCACACGCGCAACGGCTTGAGCGCCTCGAAAGGCATGTTCGGAATGTTCACATTGAGCAGCCACGGCACGCCGCCCAGGTGCTTGCCCGCCTCGAGCTGCTGAACGAACTCGCGCGCCTTGGCGGCGGCGGCATCCAGCTCGCCCCAGCCCTTGTCGACTTGCGAGAAGGCAATCGCCGGAATGCCGAACAGATAGCCTTCCATGGCGGCGCCGACGGTGCCCGAGTAAATCGTGTCGTCGCCCATGTTGGCGCCGTTGTTGATGCCCGCGACGACCAGGTCGGGCTTGTAGCCCAGCAACCCGGTGAGCGCGATGTGCACGCAGTCCGCAGGCGTGCCGTTCACATAGCGAAAGCCTTTGGCGGCGCTGTGCACATAGAGCGGCGAATGCAGGGTCAGCGCGTTCGACTTGGCGCTGTTGTTGTGCTCGGGCGCGACAACCTCCACATCGGCAATGGTCTTGAGGGCGTCATGCAGGGCCACAATGCCCGGCGCCTGATAGCCGTCGTCGTTGGAAATGAGAATCTTCATGGTCTCAAATGCTGAATACCGGATTGTAGATGGGGCGGAACGTACCCCCGCCATTGTGATGCCTGCAAATGAAAGGACTCTGGACGTTTGCCCTTCTTGCGAGGACGCGCCGAACCCTGTTCGCGGTATCGTGAGTGTCCCACGAGCCAGCCATTGCCCCTGAAATGTCGATCCTCACCACCCGCCGCCAGTGGCTGATCCGCGCCGCGCAACTCTCCGCCATGTCCACGCTGCAGCGCGGGGCATGGTCGCAGAACGCGAAACTCCAGCACGCCCCTTTCAGCCTCGGCATCGCGAGCGGCGACCCTTCACCCGACGGCTTCGTGCTTTGGACCCGGCTGATGCCAGACGCCGCACCGCCCGCAGGCACGGCCCTGCCGCCGCAGGTGCTGAGCACCCTCGGCACCCAGACTCTGCGCTGGGAAGTGGCGAATGACGAGCGCTTCCGGCAGATCGTCGCGCGCGGCGTGGCCGAGGCCGACCCGCTCTTCGCCCACAGCGTGCACGTCGAGGTGCGCGGCCTGTCGCCCGGCCGCTGGTACTTCTACCGCTTCATGCATGGCGATGCGGTCAGTGCCACCGGCCGCACACGCACAGCTCCCGCCGCGCACGAGCTGCCCGAACGCCTGCGCGTGATCTACGCCTCGTGCCAACGCTGGGAGCATGGTTTCTATTCCGCGTGGCGGCATGCGGCCGCGCAGTCGCCCGACCTCGTGCTGTTTCTCGGCGACTACATGTATGAATACGCCTCCCCCGCCCGTCCCGAGGGCATGGCGCGGGTGCACCACCTGCATCTGCCGCGCACGCTCGCCGATTTCCGCGACCGCTACGCGCTGCACAAGAGTGATCCCGACCTGCAGCTCGCCCACACCGTCGCGCCCTGGATCGTCACCTGGGACGACCACGAGGTGCAGAACGACTACACCGCCAGCCAAGGCAAGGCCGGCATGACGCCCGACTTTCTGCTCATGCGAACCGCCGCATGGCAGGCGTTCTACGAACACATGCCGCTGCGCGCCTCGACGCTGGCGGCCAACGACGGCTTTCACAGCCTGCAGCTCCACCGTCGGTTTCAGTGGGGCCGCCTTGCCAACATCCACCTGCTCGACGCCCGACAATACCGTGACCGGCAGGCGTGCCGAAAGATGGACGGAGCCGCCAAGGCGCAGCATCCCGACCAATGCGCCGAACTCGCCGACCCCGCGCGCAGCTTTCTCGGCCTCGATCAGGAGCGCTGGCTGGAACAAGGCTTGCTCGCCGACGCGCATGGCAGCAAGCCACACTGGAGCGTCATCGCCCAGCAGACCCTTTTCTCACCGCGCACCTATCCGTCAGGCACGCAATCGACCGACAGCTGGGACGGCTACCCACCCGCCCGCGACCGCCTGATCCGCGCCATCGACGCAAACCCGCCACGCAACACGGTATTTCTCGGCGGCGACATCCACCAGAACTACGTCTGCAACGTGGAAGCCCTCAACGCCCGCGAGGGAAACGGCAAAAAGCCGCGTGTCATCGCCAGCGAGTTCTGCGGCACGTCCATCACCTCGCGCTCCGGCACCACGCAAGACAAGGTCGACGCCATCCGTCAGCACAACCCGCACGTGCTCTTCGCCCGCAGCGAGGAACGCGGCTACGGCCTATGCGACATCACCCCTGACCGGTGGACCACCACGCTGAATGCGGTGGCCAACCCGCTGAACGCCGACAGCGGCGTGCTTGAGTTGGCGAAGTTTGTGGTGGAAGACAGGCGCCCCGGGATCCAGCTCGCTTAGAAACCTCGGCGCGAATCCGCCGTTAAACGGCTTGTGCAAATCAGAATGACATACAAGGCGAATTGCGCAGCGGTAGCCGTAGTCATCGCGAGAATTTTCAACGCCGCAGACTGCCCGACTCCGCACAAGCATGCGTCGATCAGATCGGCGCAGAGGGCACTGGCTGCACATCCGCTCGTGCGTCGAATGCACCCGACTTCGCGAGCTGGCGAAGATTCAATAACGGATCGGCCAGCACATGCGAGGGTACAGAAATGCCTTTGGCGATCAACAATTTCGCGGAACGCATCTCGCGCCCCCAATTGACGGTGACGGCGGCCGTGACGAGACCCTCCCTCAGCCCCCAAAACATGAAGTTGCTGGCGAGCGGATCACCGCGTCGAATCCAGTCGGACGCCGCCATATCGCCCGCAAACTGGATGTTCATGCCACATTGATCCGTCCAGAACCACGGCGGTTGAGGAGGGTCGGAGTCAAGTCCCAGCAGCGTGCGTGCCGCGATGATCGCTTGCGTGTTGGCGTTCTCCCAGGTTTCCATTCGGCGTGGAACGCCGCGACCATCGACGCATACCGTGACATCCCCAGCCGCCAGAATTCCAGGCACGGAGGTCTGGCAGTGCTCGTCCACCATCAATGCGCCGTTCAGAAGGTCTACACCGGCAGTTCGCAGCAGGCCATCATCCACAACGGCACCAACGCCGTAAATGACAAGGTCACCTTCCAAGGCCACGCCATCCGACATCACCAGACGGATGCCGGACGCGAGGCGGCATGCCGACTCCACTGAAGTCCCCAGATGAAAACGGACACCCCGCCGCACATGCGCATCATGAAGCAGGCGGCTGACGACCTCCGGTGCATTGCGCGACATGACCCGCGAAGCGGGATCCACCACCTCCACGGTCAAACCCAACTCGACCAGACTCGACGCCAACTCCAGCCCGATGACGCCCGCACCGACCACGACGGCTCGCGCACCTCTTTCCAACTGCGATCGAAGACGCGTCGCGTCTTCCATGGTACGCAGCCTATGCACCCGATCCCCCAGCGCATCGAGCATCGGCAGTCGCCGCGCCCGCGCTCCCGTTGCCAGAATCAGGAAGTCGTACTCAAGCCAGGTGTCATCACTCAGCCACACTCTGCGAGACACCGCAGCGATTTCCACTGCGCGCACGCCAAGCCGGAGATCGACCCGGATATCGGAGTAATGCCGGGCCTCTCGAATCAGCACCCGCGTTTCGTCCGGGCGCAACAATGCCTCTTTGGACAAAGGTGGTCGCTCGTAGGGCAGCTGGCGCTCCTCGCCGACCAACGTGATCGCGCCGACATGGCCGAGCTTGCGCAACTCCATGGCGGCCGCAGCTCCTGCCTGCCCCGCGCCCAGAATCACCACGGGCGCATTGAATGGGTCCTTCATGATGCGTCTCCCATTTTTATGTAGCGCTACAGCGACAAACCACCGGCCACATGGCGGATTCCGCGAATGCCCAGCCCCGCATCGGCCTGAATCATCACGCCGCTCAGCGCACGGTTGTTCTGGCGCGAGGCCAGCAGCACGAACGGCCCCACGAAATCTTCGGGGGATGGGAAGAACTGCAACGGCAAGATCGTCTTGATCGCTTCGGGAGAGCGCGAATCCATGATGCGCCGTCCCGCCTGCCCGAGCGCCTGCGGGCCGCGCAGATCGGTGTTCATGCCGCACGGACCGATGCCATTGACTCGGACTTTGGGGGCCAGTTCGTAAGCCAACTGACGCACAAGGCCCGCTGTCGCGTGCTTGCTCGACGTGTAAAGAGGTCCACCTCCTCCGGGATAGAACGACGAATTGGACATCGTGAAGATCATGCTGCCCTCGCTCTTGACCAACTCGGTCGCAGCCGCCTTGGCGCCCAGCAGATAGCCCTTGACGTTCACCGCGAACAATTCATCAAAGCCCGCAGCAAGCGACGCGGCATCCGTGTCCATCAAGCTGGCACCATGGTCCCAGATCGCCGCATTGCCAATGAAGCAGTCGAGCCGTCCAAAACGCGCAATGGTGGCATCCACGGCTCTGGCGTTGTCTTCCGGAAGGATCACATTCCCCTGCACCGCGACGACCGCATCCCCGAAGCGGCGCACCAGACTCTCGCACTTCTCGAACGAGCGCTCCAGTACCGCGAGGCGCGCGCCTTCTTGCATGAAGCGCTCAACGATGGCCAAGCCCAGACCCGAGCCCCCGCCCGTGATGAGCACCACCTGATCCTGCAGCCAGCCACAGGTCATGCTGCAGCCCCCAAAGTGAGGCAGATCTTGCCGTCCACCAGCGTCACCGGATAGGTTCTGATGGCGTCCGTGGCGGGCTGACACAGAGGCACTCCGGTGCGCACACAGAATCTGGCCGCGTGCAGCGGGCATTCAACGGTACCGTCATCTTCGACATAGCCCTCCGACATCGACGCGTTTCCATGGCTGCATCGGTCATCCACCGCGAAGTACTCGCCGCCGATGTGAAACAGCGCAATCTCCAAGCCGTTTACTTCGACCTTCAGCGCACCGCCCTCGTCGATGGCGCCTGCATCGCACGCAACAATCTGGCTCGTCATACCTTCCCCCTCATTTTTCTTCTTTCAGAACAGCACACTCAGGTTGTGCGAAGTGATCACGACCTGATCCAGCGTGATTTCGCGAAAGTAAATCCGCCAGCCGTTTGCGGTATCTGCGGCGCGGCGAATCCGGTCCACGCGCGTGCCTATGTAGGTATTGAGATCGCGCTCCTTCTGCGAGCGGTGCAGCACATAGTTGCAGCGAACCTCGTAGCCATCGCCATCGACAGCCGCACTGATACGCAGGTTGGTGATCAGATGGCGCGTGCGCGAAGGCGGCTCCTCGGCCCATGCCATTCCCGTCTCGAGGCGGGCGATGCGGCGCTCCAGTTGGCCCCATGTCTCATTGAAGATCCATGTGGTCGGCGGCTGAATGCTCTTGCGCCTATCCCGGGTCTGCGCATTCGTCGTGCTGCGCATGAAGTAACGCACATCGCTGGCGATCACGCCCAGCCAGCCGCGGAAATTCCAGTCGTCCAGAAGCTCGGCCTCCAGAAAAAGAAAGTCCGCAATCTGATGATGAAGAGCCACATCCACCACGGGCGACGGAGTGGCAGGGATGTCGATGACGGATGCATTCATTTGACCAACTCCAGTTCGTAGCTGCGGCTTCGTTCATGCACTTCGGCCCAGGTGTCACAGACCAGCAGATCGACCCAATGCTTGTAGAGACCGCGCGCAGCGGTCTCCGAGAAGATGTAGTTGGTGACGCCGGGCATGTCGTCGCGCTTGCGCTCGTTGCCCAGGCCCATTTCGAGGCACAGCCTGGTCGACCGCGCGAACTTGCCGCGCAGCACCTTCTGGATTTCCGTCCAGTTTTCTGAGTCGTCCTGCTCCAGAAAACCCGCCGGCCCGAAAGCCCGAGTTTCGCTGCGCTCGAACGCTTCCTTGACGTGCTCCGGAGCCGCCTTGTCGGCGATGCAGAAGTTCCAGACCTCCACCCGATTCGGTCCGCGCGGATGCCACACGCGCAGCGTCGCCGTGCCGTTGAGCCAGCTCATCGTGGGGAACATATTGTTGTGACCCGCCAGCCGCAGCGCCCGCACCTCGCCCAGCCGCTCTCGCGCCTCATCAAACGTTTCGCGGAAATACTGTGACACCTCTCCATCGACCCATACGTTCGCGTCCGGCCGTTCGGTGAAGAAGAAACCGCTGCCATGACCGCGCTCGCCGTACTGAACGGCGTCCTTGGCTGTCTCCCAGACCGGTCTGGCCGTCTGGCCCGAGCCCAGATGCCGCTCATCCGCATCAGGCTTCGCGCCAAGCACCTGCACCGCCGAAACATGAGAGAACAGCGCGTGATATTGATCCGATGCAAACTGCTCTGCAGGCAGCTTCCAATTGCAGTCGATGGTCCATTTCTGCACACCGCCGATGATCTCGGTACCGCCTTCCCGGCGATCCAGCACGCCGTCCAGATACCAGGCGATGTCGCCCATGTAGTCTTCGAGCTCCGGAGCTTCCGGATCCCAGTTGCCGAAAATCAACCCCTTGTATTCGCGCACCCTGGTGACCTCGCGCAGCCCCCATTTCTCCTTGCACAGCCCCTGCGGATAAGCCTTGTGCTCAAGTGGCACATCGATCAGCGAGCCATCCACGCCATAGCTCCAGCCATGGTAGGGACAAGTGAATGCCTTGGCGTTGCCGCTGTCCGCATGGGACACTCGCATCGACCGATGACGGCACTGGTTCAGGAAGGCTTTGATTGAGTCATCCTTTTGTCGCACGACGACGATGGGGTCTTCCGCCATGTAGGTGTTGAAGAAATCACCCGCCTTGGGTATCTGGCTGACGTGGCACAGAAACAGCCACGTGCGGCCGAAGATGCGCTCCAACTCAAGCTCGTAGAGCTCAGCGTCGGCATAGATGGCGGGATGAATGCGCCCGGTTTGGACATCGACCATTCCCTCGATGTCTTTTGAACTGATCGCCATGGTGTCTCCTCACTTTGGGGGCTCGATCGCGGCCCGATGATTCAGTCCGCAAATGGTAGGGATGCACTCTGGATGGGTGAAATACTTTCTTCCTCTTTCATGATCGGAAAGTCCGATACATGCCTTGCCACTTCATGGAGCAACATCAAGACACGGCGCCGATTTCAACGGAAGAATCGCTGACCTTCTGGCTCTTGGCAGATCGGATATTGCGATGCACAAAATCTTCGACTTGCCCGGATCGGGTGCACTCAGGACGTTCTTCGTCCCAAAGACACACTGATGAACTTCCGCCGCTTGCGCTGCTTCGTGGCTGTGGCCGAGGAGCTCAGCTTTACCCGCGCGGCGGAACGGCTGCACACGTCCCAGCCCTCGCTGAGCGAGCAGATCCGCAATCTGGAAGATGCTCTGGGTCTCACGCTGCTCACACGCAGCCCGAGAAAGGTCGAATTGACAGCCGTGGGCGTCGTGTTTCTGGAGGAGGCTCGTCAGGTGCTCCGTCAGGTCGAATACGCGGTGGCCCGCACACGATCCGCGGCAGAAAAGGCAAGGGAAAGCCTGAGCATCGGCTTCGTTCCGTCCGCCGAGGTGCAAATCTTCCCTGCGGTGCTCCCTGCCCTGCGCCTGCAGTTCCCACGCGTTCAGGTGGTACTCAAGAGCCTCACCCCACCCGAGCAGCTTGCGGCGCTGAACAGTGGCGAGATCGACATCGCCTTCACCCGCCCGCCGCTCAACGCCAACAAGATCTTCAGCGAGGTCATCCTCAGCGATCCCCTGCGCGTGTTCATGCAGAACCGCCACGCCCTTGCCAGATCGGCACGAATCGCTCCCAAGCGCCTGCATCTGCTGCCCCAGATCGGCACCGACGCCTCGTTCAGCGGCGCGCTCAGCGAGCTCACCGAGGCCTATCTGCAGGACCATGGCGTTCAGGCGGGGGAGATACAGGCGTCTTCCAACATCCTGATGAGCATGAACCTCGTGGCCGGAGGCTTTGGCTACGCGCTGCTTCCTGCCTACGCTGAAACCTTCACCCCGAAAAACGTGGTCTCCCGCGCCCTGCTGGGTGCTGCTCCCACCATCGATCTGATCATGGCCTGCGCCAAGGAAGAGGCCGCCCGCTCACCCGTGCTTCTGACGCTGATGGCGCTGGTGCGTGACTCCATGGAAGCCACGTCGCCGTGAATGAAGACAGGCCTTGCACTAGCGGGCCGCCAGAGGCGGCAGAGCGGGCTTGCGTCGCGACAGCCATCGTCTCGTCCACTCCAACGCGGGCTTCTCCACCAAGAACCATGAAAGCGTCGCGAGTCCGAGCGTCAACACCAAGGAGAGTCCCACGCAGACTGCCAGCGACCATCCGTGCGCCAAAGACACCTCGGTCACCGCCTGCTGGATCGGAAACGCGTAGATGTAGGTGCCGTAGGAAAGATCCGCCCTGGGCTGTCCTCGTATCCATGCGGCGCCGGCGAACGCCAGATACATGGTCAGACAGCTCAGTCCCACCCAGACGCCCATCTGCACCCACATGAACTCCGAGGAGCATCGTGCCGCCGTCAGGGCCGCGACGCCCACCAGTCCATGCCACCAGCGCACGCCCCACCCTGCCTTCGCCCACGCACTACCGACGAAGAAATAAACACCCAATGACGTGATCTGCCTGAGCGACCAAAGCTCCTTGAACCATTGCGGCGCCGCGGCCGGAGCGTCCGGCCAATCGAATGCCGTTGCCAGCAGCCAGATGGCGGCCAGCGACAACGCCATGGCAAGGTAGGCCCAGCGCCACCAACGGATGAGCGTCAGCGAGACCAGCGCGAGCAGCAGATACATCGCGAGCTCGTAGCGGATCGTCCACAGCGAGCCATTCACCGCGCGCGCAAAGGGATTGTTCTCGAAGACCCCCGGCAGGACCTGCACCGTCGCCAGCCCCGCCGCGTTGTTCACGAAATTGGCCCACGTGACGGGACTGCTCCAGTACGCCGCCTGCGGCCAGGTCGTCATCAGCGCGCCGATCACCGCAATGGAAAACACCGTCGCGCAGATCAGCCCCGGATAGATGCGCGCCACCCGCCTGATGACGAAGTCAGACCATCCGGCACTGCGCTCCCAGCTCTGGGCGATCAGGTATCCACTGATGACGAAGAAGACACACACGGCCGCCGAACCAAGGCTGTGCCCCATGAAGGGAATCGGCATCTGCAGATGGTAGAGATAGGCCCCGTGGCTGAAAAGAACGGCCACTGCCGCCAGCAGACGCAGCAGATTGAAATTGTTTCGATGATCGGCGGAGCTGGACACGGCTGAAGACACAGTCAAGGTAGGTGAGGCCCGCCGACTGTAGCGTAAGCCCGCGCCGCCGCGCCGCTCCCGGTGGGCTTGCGGAAAACCACATCAGGATTCCCCACCCCGGAGTTCGCGGACAATACCCGGTTCCCAGAATACGAACAGCCAGTGAAATCGACAGCAATGAACGAAAAGTCAGAACAAAAACAGGCCCCCGCGGAATCTGATTTCTCGGCGCACACGCCGATTGTGAAGAAATAAAGATGCGCCGAAAGGCGCATTTTTCATTTTCCCCTTTATCGACAATCACTTAAGAAGCATGCGCCGCAATACGCTGGAGCGCACCATGGGCGTGGATTGGCATGGTTTGGCGATGGAATTACACCAAAATTACACCAGCAAAATGGCCCGGAAACTGCTGCATATTCCAGCGTATGGCGGCGTACTTTTACGGCACTCGCCAGGACTTTTCCAAGCACGCTGAAATGCCCGTTGCACCTACGCCCACCTGCGCTACAGCAGGTTCCACCCACGGCTGGCGTGTGTCATCGTTGCGCTGCATTACAAAGAGCAAACCAAGTGCCGCACTCACCCTCTGATTTCTACCTGACCCATCTGGTCGATCTGCACCAACGGCTGTGCGACAGCCCGGTCGCACGCGCGTACCTCACCGGCACGGGCATTCGCCTCGATGGCACCGAACTGAGCCCCACAGACTCCTATGACCTGCCGATGGGTCGTTTCTCGATCACAGAGTTCGCACATCTGTTCTCGGTGTTCGATGGCAGCCGCGTTCACCAGCAGGTCGAGCACGCCTTCGGCCCGGATGAGGCGCCGCCGGGCCTGTATTTCACGATCGCCAACCCCCACCTGATCCAGCACCCCGCAAAGAACCGCCTGGGCCTGTACGCCGACCCGGATGGCAGTACCGATCTATTCATCGACGGCCTGCATGTCGATCGCTACGTCCTCAGCGAGCGGAACACCCCGCCCTCGCTAGGCACGGTAGCCTTCGCGCTGTGCGCGATCACGGCTCATTTGGCCGGCCTCTCCCACGTGACTCTGGTAGCCGCAGGCGGGAACGGATTTGACCAGAGGTACATCGGCTACAAGGTCTGGCCCAAACTGGGCTTCGATGCACCGCTGTGGCCAGACGAAGTTGCCCAAGCGCCTCATCTGGCCCACTGTCAGAGCGTGCAAGACATACTGGCAACCGATGCTGCCTGGTGGGACAAGTACGGTAGCCAACGCCTGATGACTTTCGATTTGACCGCCAATAGCACGTCTTGGCGAAACCTGCTACCCTATGTCAATAGAAAGCTCTCTGAAGGGAGACTTCCATGAAGAACCTTGCAACCCGTAAATCCACCGAAGCCCCGCAGAAAACCACTGCAGAGGGTGGTCGCGTCTTTACGTTTCCCCACAAGCGTATCCCTGTCGTCACCCGGGAAATGTGGCAGCAAATGAAAGCCGCTGCACGCACACCGCACAAGGGACGGCAGTACCCCGAGATCATCGAAGTGCCGGACGGCTCGATCTGAGCGCCCTACTCCACTCATGAACCCGCCAGCATCGGCGGGTTTTTTGTTTGTAGCGGCCGTTAGAACGAGGAACGCGCAGCCAGGCTGCGCGTTCTCGGTTCTTGGGTGGCAAGCGACGGGCGAGCCCATCGCCGTCATCCTGGCTTCGGGGCGGAAGCCTTGGGCTTGTCGCCCCGCTTGAATCCCCTGTCCCCGGCCATGAAGGCTTCGAGCATGTACGGAATCAGCGCCGCCGCATCGACCGCCTCGCCATAGGTCTGCGCATGGAGCATGGCGTATCTGTCGAGGTCTGCACGCAGGCTGGTTGGGCAGGTGAAGGTCAATTTCGTGCTCGCCTGGGACGGCAGCGGCCCCAGGCGGAGTTTTCTGGCTGTGCTCATTTCATACTCCCCCGCGGTGGATGAAGAGCGGCTGGTAGGGACGCAAGACCAAATCCGTTTTGACCACAATCCGCACCGGCAACCCCGGCCGCGCCGTCAGCGTCGGCTGGACGTTCATATTGCGCCGGGTCAGCTCTTGGCCCACGTGGTTGATGCTGTCCTGCGCGCTGTCACGCCCGGCGATGATGATGCGGTTGCCGTTCTGCCGGTTCTCCGGCGCGGCCAGTTCGGCGCCCACGCCCAGCAGCGTGGTCAGCGCCGCACCGGCGACGATGCGGCCCCAATGCCTGTCCACCTCATCCTCCAGCCCGGCATAGCCCGACGGGTCGGTGCCCACCAGGTTGTCGAGCGTGAGCGAAGACGTATCCGGCAGGATGATGCGGTTCCACACCATCTGTACGCGGCTCTGCCCGAAGCTCACCTGGCTGTTGTACTTGCCCAGGATGCGCGAGCCCTGCGGGATCAGCAGGAAGCGCCCGGTGGCCGTGTCATAGACCGGCTCCGTCACCGTGGCGATCACATCGCCCGGCAGGTCGGATTTGATGCCCGTCACCAGCGCCGCCGCGATCACCGTTCCGGCCATGACCTGGTACGGCGATGCGGGCATCTGGAGGCTGCCGGAATTGCGGGTTTCCGTAGAACCGCCTTTCAGGAACGCCTCTTTCTGACCCTGCCCGTTCTGCGCCACGGCGGGGTCGGTCGGTTGGGCCGCCGTTGAGGCCGGCCCGGCCGCCATCGGGTCGAAGCCCGCCATGGCGGATGACGGGCCAGCCCCAGCGACTTGGACGGGCGCAGCGCCCCCGGCCTTGCCCTGCTGGCCCGAACGGAAGAACACCGACGAAGCCGCCGCCGCTTCGGCCTCTTTGCGCAAGGCATCGTTGGGATCATGCCCCGGAGGCGTGTAGGTGGGCTGCTGCGCGGCCACGATGGCCGGGCCAAGGTCGCCCGGCAGCGGCGGCCCCAGCTCTGGCACCTTCGGCAGCTTGGAGTAGTCCGAAGGCAACCCGTCCAGCCCTTCAGACTTGGACACGCGATCAACGTTGTACAGCTCCGTCAAACCGCCACCGCGCCGATGCGGCTGCAAGGCCCAGATGGTGGCCCCGAGCACGGCGACCGACAGGCCGCCGGTGAGGATGGCCAACGTGCGCCGATTCAGCCGCGCGACTGCGCGAGGCTGGGCGCGCAGCGCTACCGCCTCGGGCGCCACCTTGGCCGCCGAAGGCACGGCAAGGTCGGGAGAATGGTCTTCCTGCATGTTCAGTCCCTCCGCTTGCCATCGGTGCGCTCGATGCGTACCACGTCGCCCCCACCCTTCCCATTCCCGCCACCCAGGCGCAGCTCGGCTGCGCCGAACAGCCGATCCACGATCAGGTACGGCGAGCGGAAACGGTAGTTGACGAGTTGGCCGTCGCCCTGCGCGCCGATCACGAACAGCGGCGGCAGTTCACCTTGCGCGATGCCCGCCGGAAACTGCACATAGACCTTCTGCCCGTCGTCAAACGCGCGTTCCGGCTTCCACGAGGGATTGCTGCCTCTGATTGCATAGCGAAAACGGATCTTCTCCAGCGACAGGCCGGCATCGACCGGCGCGGCGGTACTGGCCGCCTGCGCCTGTCGCTGCAGGGCCAGCATCCTGTCCTTGGGGTACTCCCAGGAGACCGACGCCATCCAGGTCTTTTCGGTCGAGGCTAGCTCCAGCAGGTAGGTGCGCCTATTCGTCGTAATCACCAGATTGGTCTTCAGGCCCGAGCGAATGGGCTTGACCATCACATGCACGCGCACGTCGGCGCCGGAGCCGCTGGAGGTGTCCCCTACGATCCAGCGCACCGTGTCGCCAGCGGCCACCGTCACCAGCTCCTCGCCAGGCTGGAGCGCCACCACGGTCACGCGGCCCACAGCCGCATAGACCTGGTACAGCGCTCCATCGGTGAACGGCCAGACCTGGATCGCGTTCACGTAACCCTCGCGCGTAGGCGCGACACGGGCCTCCGTGTTCGCACGGGTCACGCGCACCCTCTCATCGGGCGATTCCGGCGTGGTCTTGGCATCGCCGCCAGTCTGCGGCTTCATCTGCCCGGGCAGTGCCAGCGGCTCGGGCACCGTGACGACCTCCACCGGCTTGGGCACCTCAGGCAAGGGCTGGGCCTGCATCGGATCATCGAGCAAGATGGATGGCGGCGGCTTGCCCTGCGAGGCGCAGCCCGCCAGAGTCAACAGAATCACCGGCAAGGCGGATTTACGGAAAAGATCATTCATGGTTTTGCTCCTTCGTTCGACTCCAGTTCACGGCTCCACGCCAGTCCGTTGACGTAGATACCCAATGGGTTCTTGCGCACGCGCTGCTCGGTGCGCGGGGTCTGCTGCACGATGGACACCACCGCGTTCCAGCGCTCGGTGCGGTCGAGCGCGCCGTTCACGTAGCGCGTCTCCGTCCAGCGCACGTTGAAAGACGTGTCGCTGGCGCGGGTCACGGAAGTGATCTGCACCGTCACCGACTCCTTGCCGATGCGAGCGAATGGGTCATTGGTGCGGGCGTAATCGTTGAGCACGGCAGCGCCCTTGTCGGTCGCGTAGTCGTAGGCATCAAGCCAGTTCTGCCGCACCACGATGGGGTCGATGGACAGGCCGCGCACCAGGCCGATGAAGCGGCCCAGGTGGTAGGCCACCTGGGCATCGCTGGGCTGGTACGGCGTGGCGGCTTCGCCCACCGCGCGCACCTGGCCCGCGCTGTCCACTTCGATGACGTAGGGCGTCACGATGGACTGCGCCGAACGCCAGACCAGGCCGCCGGCCATGAGCACGGCCAAGGTGAGGCAGCCGAAGGCCATGAAACGCCAGTTTTTGGCCTGCACGCGGGCCGAGCCGATGCGGTCATCCCACACTTGCGCGGCGGATTGGTAGGGGGTCGCTGGCTGCGGCGTGTCGCCATAGCGCACCTGCGGTCGTTTGAATCGCATGGAAGTTCTCCTTGAAGATCAGGAATCCGAGTCGCGCAGACTCGGACCTTGGCTGGAGCTACCGCCGTCCCCGCCGCGCAGCGTGTGGGCGGCGGTCGTAGCGGCATGGGCGAGCTGCTGCCTGCGATGCAGGCGCTGCGCCCACGCGGGCTGCTCCTGCGGGGCGGCCTTGGATGCGTGTTCATCGCCGGGTTCGGCGCCGGTCGCGGGTGCACCCGTGCCGAAGGCGGCGGCCGCGCGTTCGCGCATCGAGCGCGCGCCCTGGGCCACCTTCTGCCCGGCGGCCTTGGCGACATTGCCCACACCGGTGGCTGCGCCCTGCAAGCCGCCGCCAGCCGCGGCAGAGCCCGCATCGAATGCCGACTTCGCGCTGCCGGCGGTCGATGCCATTGAGCGCGCCGCGCTGCCCGCCATACGGGCGGCACCAGGGGCCATGCGCGCGCCAGCGGCCACGGCGCTGCCTGCGCCCATGGCTGCAGCACCCATGGCTACGCCAGCCCCCGCCGCGCCCAGCGCGGCACCCGCCATCGCTCCGGCCCCAAGCTGCGGCCCGCCGGACACCAGCCCCGTCGCAATGCCCGGCCCGAAGATGCCCAAGGCCAGCATGGCCAGCGACGCCAGCATGATGACCAGCGCACGGTCGATGGAAGGCTCGGAGCCCGCCGGTATCCGAAACTCGGTAAACAGCCCGGTGCCGATCCCCACGATGACAGCCAGCACCAGCACCTTGATGCCCGACGAGATCACATTGCCCAGCACCTTCTCGGCCAGGAACGCGGTCTTGTTCCAGAGGGCAAAAGGCACCAGCACGAAGCCCGCCAGCGTGGTCAGCTTGAACTCAATCAGCGTCACAAAGAGCTGCACCGCCAGCACGAAGAACGTCAGGATGACGATGAACCAGGCGAGAAACAGCACCACGATGGTGTCGATATTGCTGAACACCTCCGGGAACCCCGCCATCTCGCTGATCTGCTTGAGGATCGGTGCCGCCGCATCAATGCCCGTCTTCGCCAGCCGTCCCGGCTGCAGGAAGTTCTCCATACTCAAGGAAGAACCCGAGGCCGTCAGACCCAGCCCTGCAAAGGACTTGAACAGGATGCCCGCCAAGCTGTTGAAGTTGCCGATGATGTAGGCGAAGGCACCCACATACAGCACCTTGCGCAGCAGCTTGGCAATCACATCCTCGCCCTGGCCGCTGGCATGGCCCATCGCCCAGAACAGCCCGGCGATCGTCATGTCGATGACGATCAGCGTGGCGGTCAGAAACGCCACCTCGCCCTGCAGCAGCCCAAACCCGGAGTCGATGTAGCGCGAGAACGTGTCGAGGAAGCGGTCGATGACCGTCACGTCGTTCATGAGCGGCCTCGTCAGCGGTTGTAGAAATTAACCGGATGTGGCGTGTACGGCGTGCCCTCTCCGAGAAAGCGCCGTCGCACTTCGCGGGCGCGTTCGGTGGTCGCCGCTTGCCGCGCGAGCTCCAGCGAGGCCGCCCGGTCCTGCGTGAGCTGCAGCCGCTGGGTTTGGATCGACTGCTTGGCCTGAAGCGCCAGAAGCTGGTTGGTCGCCTGCATGGCCTGCAGCGCCCCCACGGCTGACTGGCTCTTGCCCACCAAGTCGGCCAGCACGCCTTCGTCATCGGTCAGGTTCTTCGATGCCTGGGCCTGCATCTGCATCGCGGTCTGCAGGCCATTGAGCGTGTTCTTCCAGCGCTCCTGCGTGTCGCGGTACATCTGGTCGCCGCTGATGGTGGCCGCATACTGCTCCGGGTACAGGCGGGCAAAGTCCTTATCCATCCTGGCCACGTCATAGGCCAGACCCTTGGCCTGGTCGATCAGCCGCTGGGTCATCGCCAGATTGGCACGCAACTGGCCGACCACGCTGGACGGCAGGCTGGCCAGATTCCTGGCCTGGTTCTCCAGCATCTTGGCCTCGTTCTGCAACTGCTTGATCTGGTTGTAGAGCTGCTGCAGCGTCTGGATGGCGGTCAGCATGTTCTGCACGAAGTTCGACGGATCGAACACGATGAGGGCCGCCGCAGGCTGGGCGAACATCAGCGAGCCGGACAGCGCGACAGCGATGGCGGTGGAAAGGATGCGGGGTTTCATGGCGAGATCTCCTGTGGTGGCGGGGAAGGAAACGAGGACAACAAGTCGGCGGCCCAATCCAGGCCGCGATGGCGCAGCCAGGCGGCTGCGAAGGGAGAGGACAGTGGGGAGGATGAGGACGAAGGCAGCGAAGCCAGAACGGCGTCCATGTCGCGCTGGTCCTGTGGCGAGGAAGCGCCCGCAAATGCCAGGGTCGCCGGCCCCAGGTCGAGGTCGAACAGGCGGTTGCCGAGACGCGATTGGTAGTAGTAGTCGCGCTTCGGCACCGCCGTGGCGACGATCTCGATCTGCCGCGCATTCAGCCCGAAGCCCTCGTAGATCGTGCGAATCTGCGGCTCGGTCGCCTGCGGGTTCGGCAGGAAGATGCGGCTCGCGCAGCTTTCGATGATGGCCGGCGCTATGCTCGAATCCTTGATGTCCGCAAGGCTCTGCGTGGCGAAGATGACGCTGACGTTCTTCTTGCGCAGCGTCTTGAGCCACTGGCGGATGCGCGCCGCAAACACCGGGTCATCGAGGAACAGCCACGCTTCATCGAGGATCAGCAGCGTCGGTGCCCCGTCAAAGCGTTCATCGAAGCGCGCAAAGAGGTAATGCAGCACGGCCATGACGGCGGCCTTGCTGTGCATCAACTCCTCCATCTCGAAGCATTGCACGTCGGCCATGCCGAGCCGGTCGTGGTCGGCGTCCAGCAGCTTGCCGTGGGCACCACCCAGCACATAGGGCGCGAGCGCCTGGCGCAGTGCATTCGACTGCAACAGCACCGACAGGCCGGTCAAGGTGCGCTGCTCCACGGGCGAACCGGCCAGGCTCCCCAGCGCAGACCACACGGCCGCCTTCTCGTCCGGGCCGACGGCCACGCCCTCGTGCAACAGGCGGCCCGCGATCCACTCGGCCGCCCAGGTGCGGTAGCCCTCGCGGTCGATACGCGCCAAGGGCTGGAAGGCGATTTCTCCATCCGTGCCCAGGTCGTAGTGCTCGCCGCCCAGCCCGAGGATGGTGGCGCGCATTGAGCGGCCCATGTCGAAGGCGAAGATGCGCGAGCCGCGATAGCGGCGGAACTGCATCGCCAGCGTGGCGAGCAAGACCGACTTGCCCATGCCGGTCGGCCCTGCCACCAGCGTGTGGCCCACGTCGCCGATATGCGTCACCAGCCGGAACGGCGTCGCGCCATCGGTGCGCGTGACGATCAGCGGCGGGCCGCCCAGGTGGCCGTTCTTCTCCGGCCCGGCCCATACCGCCGACACCGGCATCAGGTGCGCCAGGTTCAGTGTCGAGACGATAGGCTGGCGCACATTGGCATAGGCATGGCCCGGAATGGATGAGAGCCAGGCATCGACCGAATTCAAGGTTTCAGGGATCGTCACGAAACCCCGGCCCTGAATCACCCGCTCCACCATGCGCAGCTTCTCGTCGGCTGTGGCCGGGTTGGCGTCGAGCACCGTCACCGTGGTGGTGACGTAGCCGAAAGCCACCTGATCGCTGCCCAGCTCCTGCAAGGCCGCATCGGCGTCCGTTGCCTTGTTGCTCGCGTCGGTATCGACCAGCGGGGTTTCCTGCTGGAAGATGGTTTCGCGCAGCAAGGCGATGACGTTCTTGCGCTTGGCGAACCACTGGCGGCGCAGGCGTACCAGCTCTTTCTCCGCCTCGGCCTTGTCCATGCACAAAAAGCGCGTGCTCCAGCGGTAGGCAAAGCCCAGACGGTTGAGGTCGTCCAGCATCCCCGGCCAGGTCGAGGTCGGGAAGCCCCTCACCGTCGCCACTCGCAGGTGCTGGTCGCCCAGCATCGGGGCCAGTCCGCCGATCAGCGCGGAGTCCGTCAGCAGCGCGTCGATGTGGAACGGCACCTCGGGCACCGCCACGCCGTAACGCCGCGTCGAGATGGTCGCGTGCAGGTAGGTTAGCGTCTGCGCGTCATCGAGCCACACGATCTCCGGCATCACACCGTCCAGCAGGTCAAACATCCGATCCGTCTCCGCCACGAAGGCGGTCAGGCGCTCGCGCCAGTCCGCGCCTTCGGTGGGCCGGTTCTCGTAGAGCATCCCGGCCGCACGGGCGCGGGATTCCTCGGGCGGCAGGTACACGATGGACAAGTGATAGCCGCTCTCGAAGTGGTGGCCCGAGTCCTCGAAGGATGCGCGGCGTTCCTCGTCCACCAGCCACGACAGTGGCTCAGGGAATTGGGAGCGCGGGTAGTCGGCAGCGGCCCGGCGCTCGGCCTCGATGAACAAGGCCCAGCCCGAGCCCAGGCGGCGCAGCGCGTTGTTCAAGCGCGCCGCCGTGGCGATCAGCTCGCCTTGCGTGGCGCTGTCGAGGTCAGGCCCCCTAAAGCGCGCCGTGCGCTGGAAAGAGCCATCCTTGTTCAAGACGACACCCGGCGCAACGAGTCCGGCCCAGGGCAGCCAGTCGGCCAGCAGCGCGGGCCGCTGGCGGTATTCGGCAAGGTTCAGCATGGCATCCCCCTACACGTCCAGCAGCGGCCGGTGCTTGATGTGGCGCGCAAAGACCTGCATGAACTGCGGATCGACGCGCGCGCCCCACACGGCGAGCGCATGGCCGCCGATCCAGAGCACCACGCCCGGAATCCACAGTTGCAGGCCCAGGCCCACGGCGGCGGCCAAGGTGCCGTTGGCAATCGCCACCGTGCGCGGCGCACCGCCCAGCAGAATCGGCTCGGTCAGCGAACGGTGCAAGGGCACCTCGAAGCCGGGCATTCCATCGTGCGGGCCGTTCATACAACGGCCCCGCCCGAGAAGCTGAAGAACGACAGAAAGAACGACGAGGCCGCGAACGCGATGGACAGGCCAAAGACGATCTGAATCAGCTTGCGAAAGCCCCCGCTCGTATCGCCAAAGGCCAGTGCCAGGCCCGTGGCAATGATGATGATCACCGCAATGATGCGGGCTACCGGCCCCTGAATCGACTCCAGGATGGATTGCAGCGGGCCTTCCCACGGCATCGAGGAACCGGCGGCCTGCGCGGTTCCGGCCAGGAACAGCAGCAGCGCGGACAGCAGCAGCCCGTGCGCCGCGGGGCGGGCCAGGCTGTGCAGCCACGCAAGACTGGACAGGTTGAAATGCGGATTTACGGAAACACGGAAAGCATGGGCGTGTGTCGTCATGGAAGTTCTCCAGAAAGGTCGAGGGATGGGGAAGTCGCCGCAGCGGGTGCGGCCTCGGGAAATGGCGGTAACTCGGGAAACGGCGTGTCCTGCGCGTCCGCCCCGCAATCCGCCAATCGGTAGCCCGCGCCGTCGAAGCCGACGACGCGGGAAATGCTCTCGATGCGGCGCTTGCGCCCGCGGCCGGCGATATGGACCACCACATTGACCGCCTCAGCGATCAGCGCACGCGGCGGGTTCACCGCCACTTCGAGAATCAGTTGCTCCAGGCGCAGCAGCGCGCCCAGCACGGAACCCGCGTGGATCGTGGCGATGCCGCCCGGATGGCCTGTGCCCCATACCTTGATGAGATCCAGCGCCTCGGGGCCGCGCACTTCGCCCACGACGACTCGATCCGGGCGCAGACGCATCGAGGAGCGAACCAGATCGGTCATGGACACCACGCCTGCGCGCGTGCGCAGCGGCACATGGTCCTGGGCTGCACACTGCAGCTCCACCGTGTCTTCGAGCACCAGCACTCGGTCCCCCGTGGCGGCGATCTCGGCCAACAGCGCATTGGCGAGCGTGGTCTTGCCGCTGCTGGTGGCGCCAGCGATCAGGATGTTCTGGCGATCGCGCACGGCGCGCACCAGAAACGCCGCCTGGGCAACGGTCATCATTCCGTCCACGACGTACCGCTCCAGCGGAATCACGCCGATGGCGCGTTTGCGTAGCGCGAAGGCCGGGCCGGGAGCCGCGGGCGGCAGGATGCCCTCGAAGCGCTCGCCTGTCTCGGGCAGTTCGGCTGACAGCAGCGGCTGGCCACGATGCACCTCCGCGCCGACGTGAGCCGCGACGAGCCGGATGATGCGCTCGCCATCCGCTTCGGACAGCTCCATGCCCATCGGTGCGCGGCCCGATGAAAGCCGATCCACCCAGAGGGTGCGATCCGGGTTGAGCATGATCTCCACCACGTCCGGGTCTTCGAGCGCGGCGGCGATCAACGGCCCCATCGCCGTGCGCAGCATCTGGATACGGCGATCCAGCGACGTGGCCGTGAAAGAGGATGGAGGTGCGGTGTTCATAGGGCGCGCTCCTGTGCTTCGGCCGCGGCCTCTGTGGCGGCCATGTCCTCCATTCGCACCGGATCAGGGTGAAGCTCCTCCACCACGTCGCGTACCAGGCTGCGCCCGCGCAGCAGATGGCGGCCAAGCTGTTCCACGAATTGCTCAAAGCGCGCCTTGCCCTGGGCGCGGGCGGCGTCCTGATGTGCTTCGGGCACGGGCGTGCTGACCGTGAGGTAGTAGCGGATGAACAGCGCCAGCGTTTCGATGGAGATGTTCTGGTCACGCTCCATGCGCTCGGCCTGGCGCGACAAGCGATCCAGCCGCTTGGCGATGGCCGCCTCGCGCTGGTCGGCGGCATCGGGCGACAGCCACGATGCCAGCGCCGTCGCGACGATGGATGACTTGGAAACGCCCTTCAAGGCGGCTACTTCATCGAGCCGCTTGGCGTGCTCTGGCTGGATGAAGAGGTTCAAGCGGTGCTGGGTCATAGGTCGATTCCGTCATCAGGATCAAGGGATGCCAGCCGGGCCGTGCGCTGCAGGGCCGGATCAAGCTGGCGAGGAAGGGGAAGCGGCAGGTCGTCGTCGTCATCGAGCAGCGCGAGGTCGGCTGCGGGTGCAGCCCGCTCGGGGTCATAGGCGACGGTTTCGGAGAGTTCGGGCTGACGGCGCGGGCCGCCGTCGTCGGCGGTGCCCAGGTGCTCCAGGCCATCGGCGGATGCCGTGGCCGGTGCGGCGGGCGTCGGCGGAATCGCCAGCACGCTCCAGTCGTCCGGGCGCGATGGCGGCGCATCGGCATAGCTGCCAGCGGCGAGCGCAGGCGGCGCCAGCACGCGACGCTTGAAATTGGCGTCCGCGTAGTAGCGCAGCTTCTTGGCCTTGATCGGCGCGACGCTGGACACCATGACCACCGCCTCGTCAGGCGGAAGCTGCATCACCTCGCCCGGCGTCAGTAGCGGGCGGGCCGTCTCCTGGCGCGACACCATCAGGTGGCCCAGCCACGGCGCGAGCCGATGGCCCGCGTAGTTGCGCTGCGCGCGCAGCTCTGTGGCCGTACCCAGCGTCTCGGAGATGCGCTTGGCGGTGCGTTCGTCGTTGGTGGCGAATGTCACCCGGACGTGGCAATTGTCGAGGATGGAGTGGTTCTGCCCATACGCCTTGTCGATCTGGTTGAGCGACTGCGCGATGAGGAAGCTGCGGATGCCATAGCCCGCCATGAAGGCCAAGGCCGTCTCGAAGAAGTCGAGCCGGCCCAGGGCCGGAAACTCATCGAGCATCAGCAGCAGCTTGTGGCGGCGCTCGATGCCGTCGCTACCGTCCAGTGATTCGGTCAGGCGCCGGCCGATCTGGTTGAGGATCAGGCGGATGAGCGGCTTCGTGCGCGAAATGTCCGAAGGCGGCACCACCAGGTACAGCGACACTGGATGCTCGGATGCGATCAGGTCGGCGATGCGCCAATCACAACGCGAAGTGACTTCGGCCACCGTGGGGTCGCGGTACAGGCCGAGGAACGACATGGCGGTGCTCAACACGCCGGAGCGTTCGTTGTCGCTCTTGTTCAAGACCTCGCGTGCCGCCGATGCCACCACCGGATGCGGGCCTCCACCATCCCCGTTCACCAGGTGCGGCGTGGTCATCATCCGGTGCAAGGTCAGCTCGAAGGGACAGGCTGGGTCACTGAGGAAGTTCGCCACGCCCCGCAGCGTCTTGTCCTCTCCGGCGTAGAGCACGTGTAGGATGGCCCCGACCAGCAGTGCATGGCTGGTCTTCTCCCAGTGATTGCGCTTCTCCAGCGCGCCTTCGGGGTCAACCAGAATGTCCGCGATGTTCTGCACGTCGCGCACTTCATGGTCGCCCTTGCGCACTTCCAGCAGCGGGTTGTACGCCGCCGACTTCGCATCGGTGGGGTTGAATAGCAGGCAATGCGAGAAGCGCGAGCGCCAGCCTGCGGTGATGCTCCAGTTCTCGCCCTTGATGTCGTGGATGACGGCCGATGCGGGCCAGGACAGCAGCGTTGGCACCACCAGGCCAACGCCTTTACCGCTGCGCGTGGGCGCAAAGGCCAGGACGTGTTCCGGCCCTTCGTGCCGCAGGTACTGCTGGCGATGCAGGCCCAGGAACACGCCTGCGGGCTGGTCAAGGTGGGCCTTGCGCACATCCTCCGTGTTCGCCCAGCGCGCCGTGCCGTAGGTCGTCACCAGCTTGGACTGGCGCGAGCGCCAGATCGACATGCCGATGGCGACCACCACGGCCACCAGGCCACTGCCGCCGGCAATCGCGCCGCCGATGTCGAACACGCGCGGCGCATAGGCGTCGAAAAAGAACCACCACTCGAACAGCCGCCAGGGGTGGTAGACCGGCGTGCCGAGAAAATCGAACCACGGAGAGCCCAGGCGTAGCTGGTAGCCCAGGGCCGCTGCCGTCCATTGCGTGGCGCTCCATACGCCAACGATCACGATGCCGAATACAACGGCGATCTGACCGAACAGCACGTTCGTCCCTTGCATCCCGATCTCCCCGATCACGGCACAACAACGTGCCACAGGCATCAGGATCAGGGCCTTCGGGAGAAGGGGTCAACGGCCAAAACCGCGGCATTCATTGCTGAAAAAGCAATGTTTCCTGCCAGGGAAAAGACAATAAAAATGCCGCAGGCCATGAGGCGCTGCGGCGTAGCGAGGTAACAGTGCGCAATATGTCGCTGGAATGCGACCGCGCAGCGCTTACGTCGGACTATTGGGCTTTTTGCTCCGGCCGTTCGCCGTAAAAGCGCCGCTTGGCCGCCTGCGCAGCAGCAACGCAAATTTCGTCATTGACCTTGGCACGATCCTCCGTGCACAGGCGACGGATTTCCTGGATGCGCTCCGGGTTCGCAACCAGCGAATCCACGGTATCTACAGACTTGGACGGGCCGCAGGCCGTCAAGGCAACGGCGATAAGGGGCATCAGGATCTTCATGTTGGGTATCCTTTCCAGGCGTGAATTTATGAGCTATCAGCGACATTGCCGTCACTGCCAGAATCGATGGTTACGACCCGTTCGATGAATCGCGCCAACACGGAGGAAGGCTCAATATCCCGACGCAGCAAATAAGTCGTCAACATAGGGGAGTCTCCAGCCAATTGCCGGGCCTTGACTCCAGGCTCACGATTGAGTGCAAGATGGGCAGCGCCCGCAAAACCCACCGCAAGCCCTGCAGACACCAAAACCATCATCACGTCGAACGAAGCCACACGCTGGCGAATCCGAAGTTCCTCCTCGCGCTTTTGCAGGAAGCGATCCACTTGCTGGGCATATCCCATGCAAGCGGCGGGATCACCCAGTACCAACTGCTGCTCCAGTACCTTATCCAGCGGAATGTACCTGTGCTCCAGCAACGGGTGGCGCGAGGACAGGGCCACCATCAATTCGTCTTGCCAGGCGGTAGTCGCCACGACGCCGTCGCCCGCCGCATCCACCATGGAAAATCCCACGTCGTACAGATCCTCATGCAGCCCCTGGATTTGCTGATTCAACGGCACCTCGAACAGCCGGATTTCGATTTCGGGATCTTCCTCGCGGCATTGCGCCAGCAAGGTGGACAGGCGCGATGGGGTAATGCAGTCGGACAAAGCGATGCGCAACTGGCCATGAAAGCCATTGGTGGCAGATTTGACACCATCTCGTGCCTGATCCAGCGCGGCAAAGATACGCGGCACCCGTTCCAGGAACGCTTTGCCGGCATGACTCAGTTTGATGCTGCGCGAGGTGCGAGTGAAGAGTTGCACTCCCAACTCCTCTTCCAGTTCCTTGATGGCTCGTGAAAGAGGAGAGGAATCCATATGCAGCTTCTGCGCTGCGCGTCCAAAGTGGAGTTCTTCGGCCACTGCAAGAAAGCAGCGCAAATGTCTAAGCTCCATTGCAACTCCTCCCTTGTAACGTCGCTCATGATCGCCACACCACCAGCAGATCCTTGGCCTGCGCCCGGTCGCCCGGCCTGACCAGCACCCGCTCGACCACCCCGTCGCGTTCGGCTGTCATATGGGTCTCCATCTTCATCGCCTCCAGCGACAGCAGCGTGGCGCCAGCCTGTACATGCTGACCGGCGGTGACGGCCACGGTCACGATGGCCCCCGGCATGGGCGCGCCCACATGCAGCGGGTTGCCGGGCTCCGCAGTCTCGCGCTGCGCCGCCGTGGCCGCCCCCGCCCTGGCCACGCTGGTCATGCGCGACTGGCCGTTCATCTCGAACTGCACCTTCGCCACGCCCTCTTCCTCATGGATGGTCTGCAGGCTCACCAGCAGCGTCTTGCCCTGGTCGATCTCCAGTGCCACCTCGTCGCCCGGCTTCATGCCATAGAAGAAGGTGGGCGTGGGCAGCACCGAGACGTCGCCATGCTGCTGCAGGTGGCGGTGGAAGTCGGCCGCCACCTTGGGGTACATCAGCGCGCTGGCCAGTTGCTGGTCGTCCAGTTCCTCCAGCGGCAGTCCACCTGCCTGCGCTGCCTGCACGCGGGCGGCTTCCAGGTCCACCGGCGGGAGGTGGTCGCCAGGACGGTAGGGTTCGGGCGGCTCCGCCTTCAGCACCTTGCGCGACAGCTCCTGCGGGAACCCGTCCGGCGGGAAACCCAGTTCACCCTTGAACAGCGACACGACCGACTCGGGGAAAGCCACCTCGTGCGCCGGGTCCTCCACTTGTTCGGGCGAGAGATCATTGGCCACCATCATCAGGGCCATGTCGCCAACCACCTTGGAGGTCGGCGTGACCTTGACGATGTCACCGAACAGCTGGTTCACATCGGCATAGGCCTGCGAGACCTCGGTCCAGCGGTGCTCCAGGCCCATGGCACGGGCCTGCTCGCGCAGGTTGGTGTATTGGCCGCCCGGCATCTCGTGGCGGTAGACGTCGGCGGTGCCGGAGCGGATGTCGCTCTCGAACGGGGCGTAGAAGCAGCGCACACCCTCGAAGTAGGTCGAGGCCTGGTGCAGCGCGTGCTGGGACAGGCCGGGATCGCGGTCAGTGCCGGCCAGCGCAGCGGCCATGGACGACAGGTTGGGCTGGGCCGTGAGCCCGCTCATGGCGTCGAGCGCACCATCCACGGCATCACAACCCGCTTCGACAGCCGCCAGCACCGAGGCGGCGGCGATGCCGCTGGTGTCGTGGGTGTGGAAGTGCACCGGCAGGCCGGTTTCTTCCTTCAGGGCCTTGACCAGCGCGGCGACGGCACGCGGGCGGCAGATGCCGGCCATGTCCTTGATGGCCAGGATGTGTACGCCAGCCTGCTGCAGCTCCCTGGCGATGCCGACGTAGTACTTCAGGTTGTACTTGCTTCTGGCAGGATCGAACAGGTCCCCGGTGTAGCAGATGGCGCCCTCGCACAGTGCACCGGTTTCCAGCACGGCATCGATGGACACGCGCATGTTCCGCACCCAGTTCAGCGCGTCAAAGACCCGGAACAGGTCCACGCCGGCCGCGGCCGCCTGTTGGACGAAGAACTGCACCACGTTGTCCGCATAGCTGGTGTAGCCCACGCCATTGGCGCCGCGCAGCAGCATCTGGAACAGGATGTTGGGCACACGCTCGCGCAGCTGGGCCAGGCGCTGCCAGGGATCTTCCTTGAGGAAGCGCATGGCCACGTCAAAGGTGGCGCCACCCCAGCATTCCAGGGAGAACAACTGCGGCAGCTCGCGTGCATAGAACGGCGCAATGGGCAGCATGTCGGCCGTGCGCATGCGGGTGGCGAACAGGGACTGGTGCGCGTCGCGCAGCGTGGTGTCGGTCATCAGGACCGGCTTGTGCTCCAGCATCCACTGGGAGAACTTCTGGGGGCCGAGCGCCTTGAGGCGGTCGCGGCTGCCGGGCGGGATGGGCTCGCTCGGGTCCACGCAAGGCAGCACCGGCTTGGGGAACGGCAGCTCGGGCATCTTGCGCCCTGCCATCTCGGGGTTGCCGTTGACGGTGATGTCGCCCAGGAAGCCCAGCAGCTTGCTGCCGCGATCGCGCCGCTTGGCGAACTCCAGCAGCTCGGGCGTGGTGTCGATGAAGCGCGTGGTCACGGCACCGGAGGCGAACTGGGGGTGGTTGATCACGTTCTCGAGGAACTGCAGGTTCGAGGCCACGCCGCGGATGCGGAACTCGCGCAGGGCCCGGTCCATGCGCTGCACCGACTCCTTGGCCGTGGGCGCCCAGGCGGTGACCTTGACCAGCAGCGAGTCGTAGTACGGGGTGATGACGGCGCCACTGTAGGCCGTGCCGGCATCGAGCCGGACACCAAAGCCCGAGGCGCTGCGGTAGACGGACAGGCGGCCGTAGTCGGGCAGGAAGCCGTTCTCCGGGTCTTCGGTGGTGATGCGGCACTGCACGGCCGTTCCGTTGAAGCGGATCTGCGCCTGGGCGGGCACGCCGCTGGCGCGTGGCCCATCGGTACCCTCAGCGTCCTCGGTGATGCCGATCTGCCCGCCCTCGCTGATGCGCAGCTGGGCCTTGACGATGTCCACGCCGGTGATCAGCTCGGTGACTGTGTGTTCGACCTGGATGCGCGGGTTGACCTCGATGAAGTAGAACTGGCCGGTGTCGGCGTCCATCAGGAACTCGACCGTGCCGGCGTGGGTGTAGTTCACCGCAGCCATCAGCTTGATAGCGCTGTCGCATAGGGCCTGGCGCTGGGCGTCGTCCAGGTACGGAGCGGGAGCGCGCTCCACCACCTTCTGGTTGCGGCGCTGCACGGTGCAGTCACGCTCGAATAAATGCACCACGTTGCCATGGCGGTCGCCGAGGATCTGCACCTCGACATGGCGGGCACGCTGCACCAGCTTCTCGAAATACACCTCGTCGTTGCCGAAGGCAGCCAGGGCCTCGCGCCGGGCGGCCGCCAGCGCCTCGGGCAGCTCCGCCTCACCGCGGATGACGCGCATGCCGCGCCCTCCTCCGCCCCAACTGGCCTTGAGCATCACGGGGTAGCCGATGCCGGCAGCCAGCCGCTGGCATTCCTCCAGGTCCAACGGCAGCGGGGGCGTGGCCGGCATCACCGGCACGCCTGCAGCCACGGCGGCATGGCGCGCCGCCACCTTGTTGCCCAGCGTGCGCATCACCTCGGGGCGCGGACCGACCCATTCGATGCCGGCGGCGATCACCGCCTCGGCGAACTCTGGGTTCTCGGATAGGAAGCCGTAGCCGGGGTGAATGGCGTCCACCTTGGCGGCGCGGGCGATACGCAGGATGTCGTCAATGTCCAGGTAGGCCTGCAGCGGCTTCTTGCCTTCGCCCACCAGGTAGCTCTCGTCCGCCTTGAAACGGTGCAGCGCCAGCCGGTCCTCGCGCGAGTAGATCGCTACGGTGCGGATATTCATCTCCGAAGCGGCGCGCATCACGCGGATGGCGATCTCGGAGCGGTTGGCGATTAGCAAAGAAGATATTCGACGAGTCGTTTGCATAGCAGACAAATTCACAATGCCCACGCATCCGTCGGCTGGCTAGCCTTAATGGACACATGGAAGGCTTCATTACAACGATGGATGTTCACGGTGCCAGTCGGTGACACTCTGATAGGCCATGCCAGCCCTCACCAAAAGCGCCTCGTCAAAGTGCCTGCCTACGAACTGAAAGCCTACGGGCATTCCATTGGACGGGTAACCGCCTGGCAAGGTGATAGAGGGGCTTCCCGTCATGTCGATTGGACAGGTGAAACTCAGCATCGCAGCTAGCAATTCCTGATCTTCACCGATAGCGGCAACCCGCTCCAGCGTTGGAGATGCCACGCCAGTTGCTGGAAACAGAAGCAGATCCACGGTATCGAACAACGCTTGCATCCGGCCTGAAAACTCATGCCGATGCAGCACGATCTTCTGGTAGTCCATGGCGCTCTTTGCCCGCCCCTGATCTATCAGTGCCGCCAAAGAAGGGCCATAGGCTTCCCGGTGCTTTGGATACGTGGCTTCGTGGGCAACGGCCACCTCAATGGCACACAGATCAACCCAGTCTTCAAAAGCCTTGGTCGGATCGGGAACACTCACATCGACAATTTCACCGCCCAGCAGTTTGACCGTCTCGATCACTCCGGCAAGAACCTGCTGCGTCGGTTCATCCACGCCTTGAGCATTCAGCTTCCGATCCACACCTACCCGTACGCCTTTCAAGCCGAGCTTGGCACCAGCCAGATAGTCGGGCACTGCGACACGGCTGGTCGTTGCATCCTTGGGATCAACACCAGCGATAGCTCCAAGCATCGCGCCCGCATCCGCAGCGCTACGCGCCATAGGCCCAATGTGATCGAGGGTTGCCGCCAACTCAAACGTGCCGTAGCGACTGACTCGACCCCATGTAGGCTTGATCCCCGTGATTCCATTGGCTGCAGCAGGAAAGCGGATGGAGCCCCCGGTATCGCTCCCCAGTGAGCCATAGCACAGGCCTGCGGCCGTAGCGACGCCTGATCCACTCGAAGACACGCCGGGCCAATGGTTGGCATTCCACGGATTGATGGGCGGAGAGACGCTGGGATGGTGATCCACATACGCGCCTTCGGTCATCTGCGTCTTGCCGAGCAAAACCGCCCCCGCGGCCCGCAGCCGCGCAACAACCGTTGCATCCTCCGTCGGCTTGAAATCTTTGTAGAGCGTCATGCCTGCGGCGGTGGTGACATCCTTCGTCCAGCACAAGTCCTTGACGGCAATGGGAACACCATGCAAAGGACCACGCACGATACCATCTTCTATCTCGCGGTCGGCTCGCCTGGCTTCGGCTAGCGCCAGCTCTGCCGTCACCGTCGCATAGCTTTTCAGGCGGCCATCGAGCTGCGCAATTCGTTTTAGCTGCGCCTGAGTGGCCTCCACCGATGACAGTTCACGCGCATGAATGCGGTGCGATATTTCAAGCAATTCGAGATAATGCAGTTCTGTGGTCATTGGCTTTCACCTATTGCTGTGGGTGGAGGCATTAGCTGCCGGTGCTTAAACACTCTAGGGGCGCTTTTCCCATTCAAATTGACCACACCCGCCATTTCGCTGTGCTGGGCGAGACAACCTAGGCATGTGCGGGCCACTTCCACCACCGGCACGAGCAGCAATCTAAAAAATCCATCCGCAAATTCGATGCCGCTTGATCTTGTTGGCGAGCCCGGCACAGTCGCATGGCCGTCTCAGTCAATACCTGGCTGTCATCTCTGCTCCAGAATGAACCTGCGATCACCCTTGCCCGTAGCCTCAGCCGCAGGCATGACCGACGTCCCCCCGGATTTGAGTAGCGTGTGAGCCTGGAGTCCAATCCCGAAGACAGGAGATTGGACGTGAAGAAGAGATTTACAGAAGAGCAGATCATTGGCTTTCTGCGGGAAGCGGAGTCTGTACTCCCAGTGGCAGAGCTGTGCCGCCGGCACGGCTTCTCCGAGGCCAGCTACTACCTCTGGCGCAACAAGTTCGGCGGCATGAGCGTCTCGGACGCCAAGCGCCTGAAGGAACTCGAGCTTGAAAACGCTCGCCTCAAGCGGCTGCTGGCCGAGTCAATGCTTGAGAACGAGGTGACGAAAGAAGCCTTGAGAAAAAAGTGGTGAGCGCACCCGCACGGCGCGAGCTGGTGCGCCACATGGTCGGCTGCGGACTGAGCGAACGCCGATCGCTGCGCGTCATCGGCATGAGCGCCAGCGCCTACCGTTATGAGCCCTCTGCAGACCGAAATGGCGCCTTGAAGGACAAGATCATCGCCCTGGCACAACGCCATCGCCGTTACGGCGCCGGCATGATCTACCTCAAGCTGCGCCAAGCCGGTGAGATCGTCAACCACAAGCGCGTCGAGCGCCTGTATGCCCAGGCGGGTCTGCAGGTCAAGAAGCGCAAACGCAAGAAGATCCCGCTGGCTGAGCGTCACCCCCTGCAACGTCCGATGGCCGCCAACCAGGTGTGGTCGATGGACTTTGTCTTTGATCGAACGGCCGAAGATCGCACCATCAAGAACCTGACGGTGGTCGATGATGCAACCCATGAGGCGGTGGCCATCGTGGCCGAGCGGGCGATGGGTGGCAACCAGTTGGTGCGCATCCTGGATCAACTCGCAACCACAAGGGGCCTGCCCAAAGCGATCCGAACCGATAACGGCAAAGAGTTCTGCGGACGAGCCATGCTGAACTGGGCTCATGCCAGAGGTGTTCAGTTGTTCCTCATCGAGCCGGGCAAGCCCAACCAGAACGCATACATCGAATCGTTCAATGGCCGATTCAGGGAGGAATGTCTGAACGAGCACTGGTTCACCAGCATGGCACACGCCCGTGTGACCGTCGAGGCTTGGCGTCGCGAATACAACGAGGAACGCCCGAAAAAGTCCCTGGGCGGACTGACCCCGGCGGCCCATGCCCAAAAGCTGATGCAAAACTCGTTAAATTAACCCTGGACTCCAAAGCCCAGTGCTACTGAAAACGGGGGGACGTCGGTAGCGCAAGCCGAAAAGTCTCGCGCCTGCATAGTTGTCCGTGCCAGCAACACAAATTGGCGCTCATAAACAAGTCGTATTGTTTCTCGCCTCATAGAGTGCATTCACCAACATCCCATTAATGAGGAAGCACCGTGAAACAGCAAGACAAATTTTCCCCCACTGCCTGCGCTCTGGCTCTATGCGCCCTTACCGCATGTTCCCCCGCCATGGCGGCAGACCCCATCAAAATTGGCCTGCTGGAAGATGTCTCGGGTGATCTTGCGTTGATCGGGATGCCCAAGCTCCATGGGTCTGAACTCGCGGTAGAGGAAATCAACAAGGCCGGCGGCATCATGGGCCGCAAGATCGAACTCATGCACTTGGATCCGCAAGGGGACAATGCACGCTACCAGGAGTTCACGCGACGCTTGCTGAGCCGCGACAAGGTGGACGTGCTGATCGGCGGCATCACCTCCGCGTCGCGCGAGGCCGTACGCCCCATCGTGAATCGCACGAAGACGCCCTACTTTTATACCAACCAGTACGAAGGCGGCGTCTGCGATGCGAACATGATCAGCACCGGTGCTGTGCCCGAGCAGCAGTTCTCGACGCTGATTCCCTACATGGTCGAGAAGTTCGGGAAGAAGGTCTACGTGATTGCCGCCGACTACAACTTCGGCCAGATATCCGCAGACTGGAACCGCATGCTTCTCAAGGAGTTGGGGGGCACAGTAGTTGGCGAGGAGTTCATTCCGCTGGGTGTCTCCCAGTTCGCACAGACCATCCAGAACATCCAGCGTGCCAAGCCTGACTGGCTGCTCACCATCAACGTTGGCGCTGCGCAGGACTCGTTCTTCGAACAAGCGCAAGCCGCCAAGCTCAACCTGCCGATGGCCTCGTCGATCAAGATCATGCTGGGTTTCGAGCACAAGCGTTTTGCCCCGCCGGCGCTCAACCGGATGAATGCTTCAGCCAACTGGTTTGAAGAAATCGATACGCCGCAGGCCAACGCCTTCAAGCAGCGCTGGCGCGCGAAGTACCCCGATGAGGCCTACATCAACGACATGGGCTACAACGCCTATGTCACGGTCTATCTCTACAAGAACCTCGTCGAAGCGGCCAAATCCACCAAGCTGGACGATCTTCGCAAAGTGATCGCGACCGGCGATGCCTGCGTGGATGCACCCGAAGGCAAGGTCTGCATCGATCCCAAGAGCCAGCACACCTCGCATCACATGCGACTGATTTCGGTGGACGAGAAGCACAACGTGAAAGTGATGAAAGATTTCGGGACCATACAACCGTACTGGCTCGGAAAGATCGGATGCGACTTGACCAAGAAAAACGACAAGAAGCAGTACACGCCATCGGAACTGCCAGGCAAGTCCTGAGTTCCGCGCCAGGAGACAAGCAGTGCTCACCGATATTTTTTCAATTGCCTATCAGGTCGCGGATGTATTCGCCTTCCTGATTCTGTCGGCGGCGGGGCTCGCCATCGTGTTCGGCATGATGGGCGTGATCAACATGGCACATGGTGAGTTCATCATGTGCGGTGCCTATGTCACCGTTGCGCTGGTGCATGCCGGTCTTCCTCTGCCGCTGGCGCAAATCTGCGCGGCACTGGTCGCCGGCCTGATTGGCGTTGTGCTCGAGTGGACCGTGGTTCGCAAGCTCTACAAACGGCCCGTTGATTCGCTGCTCGCCACCTGGGGATTGAGCCTCATCGTTACACAGGGAATGCTGTTGCTGTTCGGTTCATCCGTGCGTGGTATCGGCACACCCGATGGCAGCTTTTCCGTCGGCGACTACAGCTTTTCCATCTACCGCGTAGTGCTTTTCGGCGTGTCGCTGGCTGTGCTGGGCTTCATTTACGTGATCTTCATGCGAACCCGCTTCGGCGTATACGCACGGGCCACGATGCAGAACGCCGCAATCGCCCAGGCCACCGGTGTGCGGGTCGGCAATGTCTATGCGTTGAGTTTTGGCATCGGATCGGCATTGGCAGGTCTGTGCGGCGCGATGTACGCGCCGACGATGACCCTCATTCCGACCATGGGTGCGACCTTCCTCGTCGAGAGCTTCGTTACCGTGGTGGTAGGCGGCTCCAATGTGCTGCTGGGGACTGCGCCTGCAGGCATTCTGCTCGCAACGATTCGCTCGGGCCTTAACGCATGGGGCGGCCAGATCATTGGTCAGATTGGCATGCTGCTCGCCGTCATCGTCGTCATCCGCATCCTGCCGGAAGGCATCTCCGGCCTGTTCCGTCGGCGTACCAAATGAAAGGCAGTCCAGCCATGTTCATCCAATTGCTCAATGGCCCGCAGACGGCGGGCACTACCAAGCGGTTCTGGATATCAGCAGCACTGGTGCTGCTTGTTGCCCTGGTCTATCCGCTGTTTGCTGACTCCTACGACGTAGGGAATACCGCCTACCTGCTGCTATGGGTTTTCATGGCAATGGGCCTCTGCCTGATCTGGGGTTACGGCGGCATGATGTCCTTCGGACAAACGCTTTTCTTCGGCTTAGCCGGCTATGCCTATGGCGTGCTGGCGATCAACTTCGGCGGCGAGGGATTCACCACCATCTATGCGACTGTGCTGGCACTCGCGCTGGCCGCGCTAGCTGCCGCAGTGCTCGGCTACTTCATGATCTGGGGACGGGTCAACGGAGTGTTCTTCGGCATCGTCACCTTGTCGGCAGCACTTGTACTGGCGTTCTTCCTCGGTCAGACGGCCGGCCCCGAGTGGCGGATCGGCGGGGCGAGGCTGAATGGCTTCAACGGCATGAAGGGTATGGCGTCGCTGAACATTCCGTGGCTGGGCGGCGAAGCACTTTACCTGGAAGAAACAGCGCTGTACTACGCCGTGGTGTTGCTGCTGGCGATTGTCTACCTGGGCCTGCGCATCCTGTTGAACTCGCGCTTCGGCAATGTGGTCGTCGCCGTCCGGGAAGATCCGCAGCGGGCGGAGCTGCTGGGCTACGACGTGCGCAAATACCAACTGGCGACATTCGTCATCGGATCCATGCTCGCAGGTCTGAGCGGCGTTCTCTATACGTCCTGGGGGCAGTTCATTACGCCAGCCAGTATCGGCTTGCCGGCAGCTGCGATGCCCATCGTATGGGTCGCGTTCTCAGGGCGTGGTGATATTACTGCGGCAGCGGTCGGCTCCTTTCTGCTGCTGTGGGGCTTCCAGACACTCACGGTCTACAGCCAGCAGGCAGCGCTCCTGATCATGGGCGTTCTGCTGCTCGGTACGGTCATGGTGGCACCCCAG
This sequence comes from Diaphorobacter caeni, assembly GCF_015354245.1. Classification (GTDB taxonomy): domain Bacteria; phylum Pseudomonadota; class Gammaproteobacteria; order Burkholderiales; family Burkholderiaceae_C; genus Diaphorobacter_A; species Diaphorobacter_A caeni. The sequence continues at coordinate 177,610 of NZ_JADKYZ010000010.1, read as the reverse complement.
GGCTTTGTTCTTGGCGTCACAAAGCTCATCGGAAGGATGAAGCGCGCTTCGAGCACACCATCAGATCTCAAGCAGGAGGCCCTGTGAAATCTGCACTTCTACAAACCTCACAGCTGACCAAGAGATTTGGTGGCCACACGGCAGTCTCCGATGTCAATCTGACGGTAAAGCAGGGAGAGATTCACTGCCTGATCGGCCCGAATGGAGCTGGCAAGAGCACGTTGTTCAAGTTGATCGTTGGCACCCATGAGGCCAGCGACGGTCGCATCGAGTTCGCGGGGCAGGACGTTACCAGTCGCAGGCCTTATGAGCGAGTGCAACGCGGCATGAGCATCAAGATGCAAGCCCCTAGCGTGTTCAAGGAACTGCCGGTAGCGCAGAACCTGCACATCGCCTTGCAGCACCACGTTCGCAAATCGGAGCTTGCGCGCGAAGAGGAGCGTCTGCTGGCACTACTCGATCTTGCACAAGATGCATCCAAGCCAGCTGGTGCCTTGGCACATGGGCAACAGCAATGGCTGGAGATCGGTATGGCGCTCGCCTCCAATCCCAAACTTCTGCTTATGGACGAGCCGACGGCAGGCTTGTCTCCCGAGGAAACGCACAAGACCGGTGAGCTGATCAAGCGCCTCAATCGCGAAGGCATGACTGTCTTGGTGGTAGAGCATGACATGGCCTTCATCAGGCAGATCGCGCAGCAAGTGACGGTATTGCACTTCGGCAAGGTATTCAGCGGAGGCAGCATCGACGAGGTCATCGCAGATCCGCGTGTGGCGGAAATCTATCTGGGCAAGAAACATGAACACTGAAACACTGCTGGACGTTCAAGGAGTGCGTGCGAGCTATGGCGCCACGCCTATCCTGCAAGGGGTGGACTTCGACATAGCGCGCGGAGAGATCGTCGGGCTGATCGGCCGCAACGGGGTTGGAAAGACCACCACCATGCGATGCCTGATCGGTCAGCTACGCTCCAGCTCAGGTGCCGTGCGCCTGCTGGGGCGTGATATTGCAGGTCTGAGCAGCGATGCGCGCGCGCGCTGCGGCATTGGCTATGTGCCGCAAGGACGGGACGTATTCCCACAGATGACTGTGGCGGAAAACCTGATGGTTGGCGAGCTTGTAGGCGGCCCCAAGGGCAAGAAAAGTCCCGAGCTCGTCTACCAATATTTCCCTCGCCTGGCTGAGCGCCGCAACCAGATGGCCGGCACCATGTCAGGCGGAGAACAGCAGCAACTCGCCATCGGCCGCGCCTTGATAGGCAATCCGGTACTGATGCTCCTGGACGAACCGTCCGAGGGGATTCAACCGTCGATCGTGCAGCTCATCTGCGATGTCCTGCGTTCCATACGCCGCGATCTTGGCATGACCATTCTTTTCGTGGAACAAAACCTCGACACTATTCTCGACCTGGCCGAGAGGGCCATCGTGATGGAAAAGGGCCGCGTCGTAGGCCACATCGATCCGGGCTCTGTGGATGCCGACAACGTGCGGCATCACCTCATGCTGTGAGGTAGCAGGCGCCGTAAGGCGCCTTTTTTAATGCAAGATGTTTTGCAGCAGGCTTCCCGGAGTCATTCCAAAGGCTCGTTTGAAAGCACGGGAAAAATGAGCAAGATTGTTGAAACCACACTGGTAGGCAGCCTGCGATACCTGCGAGACGCGGCGCTCCGAGAGAACTGCATAGCTGGCTTCCAGGCGCCGCTGCGACAAGTGGTGCATCACCGTGGTGCCGCGTTGCGCAAAGGCACGCGTCAGCGTACGGCCCGAGACATGCAGCGCCGCTGCCACGTCGGCGCTACTCAGGTCTCCATCGTCAAGATGCGTGCTGATGTAGCGGTCGGCCTTGTCGAAGAGAACCTCGTAGCGAGAGGCGAGCGTGCCCTCGATAGCCGCGGCCTGGATCTCCATCGCGGCGGTCAGGGTATCAACGAATGCCGATGCCAGCCGAGCTTCCGCTGTGCCACAGGGGCCATGGATGCCGGGCCACTGGTAGGCCTCTTCTGCCATTTCGTGCAGCCTATGCGCCATCGCACCACCTTGCCCTATGCGGACCGCCATCATGTTCTCCGCACCGCGAAAGCGCGATAGCAACTGCTGTCGCGGAATTCTTACGAGCAGCACTGCCTCTGGCTTGAGCCCATTCAAGAACGGCTTGGCGGCATCGCAAAGGATGACGTCGCCAGGCGCCGCAGAAATCTCCCGGCCACCTTGCACCATGGTTGCAACACCAGCTTGGACCAATAGAGCTACGAAATCCTCATTCGGCTGGGCTCGCACCATGCGTTCGGTGCGATGGAAGGTATGCGCCACAGACTCCATGCGGCAAACCGTCAAGCCCCCAAACGAATGCCCTGAGAGCATCCCCTCGAAGTTTCCACAATCATCGAAATCCGCAACTGCGGGAATCAGGCGCTTGCACACCAGTTCCGCCCAGTAGTCCTGACGTCGGCCTGCCTCTACGTCAATCGTCGAGTAGTTGAAAGTCATTGCATCTCCACGACGTGCCTAGGATTGCTCGGTCTCCCCAGGCCTGGCACTAGCCTGAAGCAGACATCAACTGAATGAACCAAAGCAAAATCCGTACCATGTCAATTATCCAAGACGATCGTCATCGCACAATACTGATGGTTGACCTTTTCGAAATTCGGATTCAGCCGGGGACTTCAGTCACCTTGGTACTGCTCGCAGAGGCCTGCGAATCATCTGCAGGCTGCAGCAACGCCCGATGGGCATGAAGTGCATCAGCCACGATCGTGGACAAACCCTCGGTCTGGAGCGCATCAAAGACTCCGAGTAACTGTCGGCGCATCCGTGGGTCCCAGAACTGGCGTATATGGGTTGCCACGCCAAGCAGCGCCTCCTCCCGGTCGGGCTGGGCCTGAAAGAATTCGCCGATGCGGTTGGCCAGTTGTACGAGTGTCTTCGGATCCATGGAATTCCTGATCAGTGGAGGACAATCTGTCCGGTCAATGCAAACAAGAGAGGCCAGCTGCGTCCTCGGGGAAGCCAAATCGCTGCGCATCGGTGTAGGCCACAAAGTCCTCCTGGCGAGCAAAACCCGCCAACGCAAGGCCACAATCGGAAGCAACACGCACTGCGTGCGCGGTTGGCGCCGATACAGCAACCAGCATCGAGGCCCCGATCATTGCGGTTTTCTGCACCATTTCGAAGCTGGCTCGGCTGGTCACGCAGACAAATCCAAGTACAGGGTCAACGCTCGCACGCACCATGGCGCCAGCCAGCTTGTCGAGTGCGTTGTGTCTGCCGACATCCTCGCGCACGATCTGGGCTTTGCCTTGAGGATCACACCATGCGGCCGCGTGCATGGCTCCTGTGGCCTGCTGGAGCACCTGGGCTTCACGCATCGACTGCAGTGCACGCGCCAGCGCCCCAGGGCTTACCCAGACGCACTCATTCTCCTTGAACACTGGCAACGGTCGCCGCACATGCTCCAGGCTTTCGGTGCCGCACAAGCCGCAGCCCGTGCGGCCAGCCAAGTTGCGGCGGCGTTCTTTGAGGCGAAAGGCGCAGGCCGCGCTCACTTCCATCTGGATCTCTAGTCCGTCGCATGTCGGCAGCACTTCGACACCGTAGAGTTCCGCGGCATCGACCAACAGCCCTTCAGTGAGCCCAAAGCCGAGCGCAAACTCTTCCAGATCGTTTGGGGTGACCAGCATCACCGCGTGGGAGATGCCGTTGAAAACCAGCGCCACCGGCACCTCATCGGCCAGCCAGTCGGCCACGCGGCGCAATACGCCGCCACGGTACGCACTGACCGCAACGGACTGCGCACCGCTGGAAACGCCATGAACAACAGGTTGCGTCATTTTCCAGCCACCTCCTGTGTCAGTTCCTTGGCGCGAGCCAGCAGTTCATGCTGGGTGGCCCGGAATGCCGAATACTTTTTCTGCCAGGCTGACGGCTGGGCCACGGGCAAGACTTGAACCGCAGTCACCTTGTACTCAGGGCAGTTGGTGGCCCAGTCGGAACTGTCGGTGGTGATCACGTTGGCACCGGATTCGGGGAAGTGGAAGGTGGTGTAGACCACGCCTGGCTGCATGCGCTCGCTCACCAGCGCGCGCAGCACCGTCTCGCCTGCGCGGCTGGTGATACCGACCCAGTCTCCGTCCTTGATGCCGCGCTCCTGTGCATCGTGCGGATGAATCTCGAGGCGATCCTCGGCATGCCATTGGTTGTTGTCCGTGCGGCGCGTCTGAGCCCCCACGTTGTACTGGGACAGAATCCGGCCTGTGGTGAAGAGCAACGGGTACTTGCGCGTTACCTTTTCGTCGCTCGGCACGTACTGCGTGACCACAAAGCGGCCCTTGCCGCGCACGAACTTGCCGACGTGCATGGTTGAGATACCCGCCTCATCGGTGTCATCGTTACAAGGCCACTGCACGCTGCCAAGGCGATCGATTTTCTCGTAGTTCACCCCTGCGAAGCTTGGCGTCAGCGCCGCGATTTCCGCCATGATCTCTTCGGGATGCTGGTAGCGCATCGGGTAGCCAAGCGCGTTGGACAGCATCATCGTTGCCTCCCAGTCACCCACCCCCGACAGGGGCGGCATTACCTTGCGCACGCGGCTGATGCGCCGCTCGGCATTGGTAAAAGTGCCATCTTTCTCCAGGAACGAGGAGCCAGGCAGGAAGACGTGCGCGTATTTGGCGGTTTCGTTCAAGAAAATGTCCTGCACCACGATGCACTCCATCGCCATCAAGGCCGATGCCACATGCTGCGTGTTCGGATCGGACTGCACGATATCTTCGCCCTGCACGTACAGCCCCATGAAAGTGCCGTCGTGTGCGGCATCGAACATGTTCGGAATGCGCAGGCCCGGTTCTGGATTGAGCGTGACACCCCAAGCGGCATCGAACTGAGAACGCACAGTACTGTCAGAGATATGCCGGTATCCCGGCAGCTCATGCGGGAACGACCCCATGTCGCACGAGCCTTGCACATTGTTCTGGCCACGCAGCGGGTTCACACCCACGCCCTCGCGCCCCACGTTGCCCGTGGCCATGGCCAGGTTGGCAATGCCCATCACCATGGTTGAACCCTGGGCATGCTCGGTCACGCCCAAGCCATAGTAGATAGCCGCATTCGCTCGCTCGCCCTCCAGCAATCGACCTTCCGGATTGCCCGTTGCATACAACCGCGCAGCGCCTCGAACCAACTCCGCCGCAACGCCTGTGACGGCCTCAAACGCTTCAGGCGAGTTCTCCGGCCGCGCGACGAACTCCTTCCAGTCGAGAAAGCTCTTTTCCTCGCAGCGCTCTGAGACATAGCCTTCCGCCAGCAGGCCTTCAGTGACGATTACGTGAGCCATCGCGGTGATCATTGCCACATTGGTGCCAGGCCGCAGCGCCAGATGGAAATCAGCCTTGACATGCGGGGAATCCACCAGATCGATGCGGCGCGGATCTACCACGATCAGCTTGGCACCTTTGCGCAGTCTGCGCTTCATGCGCGAGGCAAACACCGGATGGGCATCGCTCGGGTTGGCGCCGATCACCATGATGACGTCGGAATGCTCCACCGACTTGAAGGTCTGGGTCCCCGCCGAGGTCCCAAAGGTCTGGCCCAGGCCATAACCCGTCGGCGAGTGGCAGACACGTGCGCAGGTGTCTACGTTGTTGTTGCCGAAGGCTGCGCGTACCAGTTTTTGCACCAGATAGGTTTCCTCATTGGTGCAGCACGAGGACGTGATTCCTCCAATCGCATCACGCCCATGTTCGGCTTGCAGGCGTTTGAACTCAGTGGCAGCGTATTGGATGGCTTCGTCCCAGCTCACCTCCTGCCACGGGTCGGTGATCTTCTTGCGAATCATCGGACGGGTAATCCGGTCCTTGTGCGTGGCATAACCCCAGGCGAAACGCCCTTTGACGCAAGAGTGTCCCTCGTTGGCCTTGCCATCCTTCCAGGGCACCATCCGCACCACTTCATTGCCCTTCATCTCCGCTTTGAAGCCGCAGCCCACGCCGCAGTAAGCGCAGGTCGTGATGGCGCTGTGCTCCGGCTGGCCCAGCCAGATGACGCTTTTTTCCTGCAGAGTTGCCGTCGGGCAGGCTTGTACGCAGGCGCCACAGCTCACGCACTCGCTGTCCATGAAGGCTTGATCCTGCCCTGGGGAAACACGCGAGTCAAAGCCCCTGCCGCTGATGGTGAGTGCAAACGTCCCTTGGGTTTCTTCGCAGGCCCTCACGCAGCGGTTGCAGACGATGCATTTGCTCGGATCGTAGGTGAAGTAAGGATTCGATTCATCCTTGATCGAATCGAGATGATGAGCCCCGCCATACTGGGCGCCCACGCCGTAGCGCACGTTGCGCAGGCCAGTCACGCCCGCCATGTCCTGGAGCTCGCAGTCACCGTTGGCGGCGCAGGTCAGGCAGTCCAGCGGATGGTCGGAAATATACAGTTCCATCACCCCCTTTCGCAGATCCTGCAGCTTGGGGCTTTGCGTGCGCACTTTCATACCGGCTTCGGCAGGTGTTGTGCAGGAGGCCGGGTAGCCTCGCCGGCCCTCGATTTCGACCAGACACAGCCGGCAAGAACCGAATGCGTCCAGGCTGTCGGTGGCGCAAAGCTTGGGCACATTGATGCCGGCCTCGACGGCTGCGCGCATCAGCGAAGTGCCCTTGGGCACCGAAATGGCTTCACCGTCGATTTCCAGGGTGACGGTCTCGGTCTCAGTACTGGCGGGCGTTCCGTAGTCGATCTCTTGCGGGAGGGGTTCGAACATCATGGTCTCCTAGGATGTATGTTCTTGCGGCATTTCGATGCCGAAATCCTCGGGATAGTGGTTGAGCGCGGAGAGCACGGGATATGGCGTCATGCCTCCCATGGCGCACAGGCTGCCGTGAAGCATCGTGTCGCACAGATCACGCAGCAGCGTCACCTGCTGATCGCGGTCGTCGGCGATTCGGTGGATCACCTCCATGCCGCGCGTCGAACCGATACGACACGGCGTGCACTTACCGCAGGACTCGATCGCACAAAACTCCATGGCATAGCGCGCCAACTTGGCCATGTCGGCGGTATCGTCATGCACCACCAAGCCACCGTGACCCACAACCGCACCAACGGCCGCATAGGCCTCGTAGTCGATAGGAATGTCCCACTGCGAGTCGGGCACATAGGTGCCCAACGGCCCGCCGACCTGCACGGCTTTGATCGGCCGACCCGAGCGGCTACCGCCGCCAAAGTCGTAGAGCAATTCGCGCAGCGTGAGGCCAAAGGCTTTCTCGACCAGGCCGCCGTTCCGGATGTTGCCGGCCAGTTGGAATGGCAAGGTGCCACGCGAACGGCCCATGCCATAGTCGCGATAGAAGGCCGCGCCGCGAGCAAGTATGAGAGGTACGCAGGCAAGGCTGATCACGTTGTTGATGACGGTGGGCTGTCCGAAGAGACCCTGCAGCGCCGGCAACGGCGGCTTGGCACGCACAATGCCTCGCCTGCCCTCAATGCTTTCCAGCATCGCTGTTTCTTCGCCGCAAACGTAGGCACCCGCGGCCTTGCGCACCTCAAGGCGAAAAGCCCTGCCCGATCCAAGTACATCGTTCCCCAGATAGCCGGCAGTTGTGGCGCGAGAAATGGCCTCGTTCATCACGGCTATGGCATGAGGGTATTCGGAACGGATATAGACATACCCCTGTGTGGCACCCACGGCCATTGCCGCAATGGTCATGCCCTCAACCAGCATGTAGGGATCGCCCTCCATGACCATGCGATCAGAGAATGTCCCCGAGTCGCCTTCGTCGGCGTTGCAGACTATGTATTTCTGGGTTGCATTGGCCTTGCGCACCGTCTGCCACTTGATGCCGGTGGGAAAGGCTGCTCCCCCCCGTCCCCGCAACCCGGAGTCGACCACTTGCTGCACAATGGCCTCACCGTCCAGGACGCTGGCGCGCCTCAGCCCCTCCCACCCGCCATGCGTCTCATAGTCCTGCAAGGAGAGCGGATCCGTTATCCCCATGCGCGCGAAGGTCAGGCGCTCTTGCTTGGCAAGATAGGGAATTTGCTCAGTCAAGCCCTGGCTCAATGCATGTCCGCCGCCTGCCAATAGTTGCGCGTCAAGCAGCGAAGTCACATCATCCGGCGCTACCGGGCCATATGCCACACGGCCTTGCGGAGTCTCTACCTCAACCAGAGGTTCCAGCCAGAACAGCCCACGCGAGCCGTTGCGCACGATCTCAATGTTCAAGCCCCGGCGCAAGCACTCGATCTGCAGTACGGTGGCCACTTCGTTGGCGCCTACAGCCAGCGCCGCTGAGTCACGTGGCACGAAAACCTTGATGGCTCCGCTCATACGCCCTCCCCTGGGTTGGTCGCTATCAGCTGATTGAACTTCTTCAGCGTCACCCGAGCGTGCAATTGGTTATCCACCATGATGGCGGGCGATGAGGCGCACATGCCCAGGCAATACACCGGCTCCAATGTGTATGCCCCGTCGTCGCTGGTGTGATGCGACTTGCACCCGAGCACCTGCTCGGCATGGGCCAGCAACGCATCCGCACCGCAAGCCTGGCAAGCCTCAGCGCGGCATACCTGTATCACGGTGCGGCCGGTGGGCTTGCTGCGGAAATAGTGGTAGTAGGTGATAACGCCATGCACCTCGGCCCGCGACAGATTCAAGCCTTTTGCGATCAAAGGCACCGCGTCGTCCGGGATATAGCCGAGCAAGTCCTGCACTGCATGAAGCAGGGGCAACAGCGCTCCCGGGACTTGCGGGTACTGCGCCACCAACGAAGCGACAGCATCCAGCCCTCCAAGGGTTGTGGCAGTGGTCATCTTGTCTCCTGACTGCGGTGCAGCCTTATATTTCTTGCGATGCGTGTGAGCTACCACACGCACTCCCAGGCTGACTATCGTGGGCCAGTCGCCGGAATATCAACCTCCCAGAAACAGGCCTCCGCAAAGAGACCTGTCATCCGAGAACCTCCGCCCCGGAAGCCAGCATGGCTGAACTTCCGAGGCAGAGCTTTGACAAGAGGCGTCAGCGCTGCTGCTGCGCCTCAGCTTCGAGCGCTTCGAACTTCTCGCGCACAAACTTGGCGCGCTCTTCGCCCTTGAGCTTGTCACTCTCCGTCAGGATGGTGACCACTCCCTTGGCCAGGAAGCGGCGGCGCTTGACCTCCTGCTCCATGGTTTCACCCTCGGGCAGTTCGAACACGTTGCCGGAACAATAGCTGTTCGGCGCACCACCCATCGAGCGGAACCATTCAGCAAAGCCCTCTGCTCCAGCTGCGGGATTGGTGCCGCGCACCGCGTCCCGCAGCATCTTGCGGAACTGATACAGGCCGGCATCCAGCTTCGTCGGGTTCTCCAGCGCGTGGACAGCGATGGGACGCTGGCTGATGATGGCCTCGTAGTCGCCAGGGGCATACTGGGCGCTCTTGTAGCTCGCGCGCGCACGGTGATCGGAGGGGATAGGAACGATGTCCTGCGAGGTCTTGCCGTTGGCAAAGCGATCCGGGCGACGCAATGCCACTTGGCCATCGAGGAAGTCGATGGTTTCGTAGCCCACCAGCGCCTTGTTACCGACATTGCGGGTGTCGATGCCGGGGCCCATCACACGCCAGCCGATCATCTTGGCATTCTCGTCATCGACGGGAACCGTCCAGCGGATGATGTGGAAGCGGCTGAAGAGCTTTTTCTTCTGGCCGTCCTCGGAGGTGTAGGCGTGCAAGCTCAGGTTCGGCAGCACCTGATGCTGGACGCGCACGAACATGTGATCCTTGCTCGACCGGCGAGCGCCGGCGCATGCCAGGCCGCGGCCACCGTGGATCGGGATGAACTGCATGTCGGGGCCAACCTCCATCGAGGCAGCACCAACTTCGTCGAAGGTCGTTTCCTGGTAGTGCCCGCCCACCACGTTTTTGGACGAATGCAGCGCGGCGGTGTGGAAATTGTCGGCAGCGTTATCTTGCACCTGCAGCCAGTTGCAATGCTGGAAGTTGCTGTAGGCAACCAATTCGTCGCCCTCAGCCACGGTGAAATTGCCCTCCCATTCGGGGAACGGAGGCTCTTTCTCCGGCGGCCCCATGTAGGCGAAGATCAGGCCGTGACGCTCCACAGCCTTGTAGGCGCCTTGGCGGATAGAGCAAGCGTATTTTTCAGCTTCCTTCTCTTCCCCCTTAGCGAAGGGAGCATGCAGGCAGGTGCCGTCGACGTCAAAGACCATGCCGTGGTAGCAGCAGCGAATGCCGTGCTCCATGATGGCGCCATACTCCAGCGAAGCGCCGCGGTGCACACAGTGCGCGTGCAGCAGGCCGATAGCGCCACTGCCGTCACGGAAAGCCACCAGCTCTTCGCCGAGAATCTTGAGGTAATGCGGCGTGTCGGTCAGCTCGATCGACATGCAGACCGGATGCCAGAAGCCCCGCAGGTACTCGCCCATGGGCGTACCCGGCCCAACTTCGGTGAGTTCCGGATCATGCGCCGGAACCCGGTTCTGGTAATAGCCGCCGTAGGGAATCAGCTTCTTGACCACAGCAGCAGCACCGCCGCCGGTGCTGCGATGGGCTTCTTGCTGTTCTTGCTTCGTGCTCATGGAGTGTCTCCTGGTGATTCAGCAATAGGAAAGAAATGCCGCGCGCCCAGTGCTGGAGGCTGCGCGCACGGCGCATGGGAAATGGGCTGAAGCCCTTTCAGTTGCGTGACGTATCCACCATACGGTTGCGGGCAATCCACGGCATCATGGCGCGCAGCTTGGCGCCCACTTGCTCGATGGGATGCTCCGCATCGAGGCGGCGGCGCGAACGCAGCACAGGCCCGCCAGCGCGGCTTTCCAGGATGAAGGCCTTCGCGTATTCACCGTTCTGCACCTCGGCCAGCACGTCGCGCATGGCCTGGCGGGTCTGATCGGTGATGATCTTCGGCCCCACACGGTACTCACCGAACTCCGCGTTGTTCGAGATGCCGTAGTTCATGGTGGCAATGCCGCCCTCGTACATCAGATCGACCATCAGCTTGAGTTCGTGCAGGCACTCGAAGTAGGCCATCTCGGGTGCGTAACCGGCGTCCACCAGGGTGTCGAAGCCTGCCTTCACCAACTCCACCATGCCGCCGCACAGCACGACCTGCTCACCAAACAGATCCGTTTCCGTTTCTTCGCGGAAATTGGTCTCGATGATGCCGGCTCGGCCGCTGCCAATGGCGGCGGCGTATGCCAGGGCGATGTTGTGCGAATTGCCCGAGCGGTCCTGCGCCACGGCGACGAGGCTGGGAACGCCACCGCCTGCAGAATAGGTAGCGCGCACCGTGTGGCCGGGGGCCTTCGGTGCGATCATGATCACATCGAGGTCGGCACGCGGCTCCAACTGACCATAGTGGATGTTGAACCCGTGCGCGAAAGCCAGCACCGCCCCCTGGCGAATGTTGGGCTCGACTTCCGCCCGGTAGACATCGGCGATGGTCTCGTCCGGAATCAGCATCATCACCAGATCGGCTTCGGCGACCGCCTGGGCAACCGTACGCACCTGGAGCTGGGCCGCCTCGGCCTTGGCCCACGACGCGCCTTTCTGGCGCAAGCCGACGCGAACGTCGATGCCGCTCTCGCGCAGATTCTGTGCGTGGGCATGGCCTTGGGAGCCAAAGCCAATGATCGCCACCTTGCGCGATTTGAGGAGCGAAAGATCCGCGTCCTTGTCGTAGAAAACCTTCATGTTGCTATGTGCTCCCCAGTGGCGATTACGAGAACATGTCGGGCTGCGTGGCAACCAGGTCTTCCCAGATCGGCTGGAAGTGCAGCCAGCCGATGTAGTCGCTGCCGACATGCTCGCGGCTGTAGCGCGAACGCTCAGGCGTGACCAAGCGCGGCGTGACACCGGTGGCCTCCACCATCAGCTGCTGCTGGCAGCAGCGTTCCAACGCGATGAACCAGAAGGCGGCTGATTCGATGCTGTGACGGCTCGCGGTGAGCAGACCGTGATTCTGGTGAATAGCGGCCTTGACGCCAGCGAAGGCATTGGCGACCTTGTGGCCAGCCTTCACTTCGACGGCCACCTGACCGGCCTCGTCGCCAATGACGACGTGATCCTCATAGAACGCCGCAGCGTCCTGCGAGATCGGCTCCAGTTTCTTGCCCAGTGCAGCGAAGGCAGTGCCGTACAGCGTGTGGGCATGGCACATGGCCACGATGTCCTTGTGATGCTCATGCACGGCAGCGTGCAGCACGAAGCCGGCGCGGTTGATGGCGTGCTTGCCTTCGACGACATTGCCCTGGTGGTCTGCACAAATCAGGTTCGATACCTTCACCTGCGAGAAATGCACTGCCATCGGGTTGGTCCAGTACAGACTCGGATTGGCGGGGTCACGCACGGTCAGGTGGCCGGCAAACCCGTAGTCGTAACCTTGCAGCGCGAAAGCACGGCAGGCACCGACCAAGCGCTCCTTGAGGTGGCGGCGCTCTTCTTCGACGCTCGAAAATGTGGGCTCCTCGGGGTAGATCAACCCTTCTTGTTCCGGCTGGTAGATCGACTTGCGACCATCGTTGAGCAGGGGCGATTTCACTGGCATTTCCATGACTTCAGACATATCTCCGTCCTTTCGTTGTGAAGACCCAATTGAGGGTCAGGAAGACCCAATTGAGGGTCAGGAAATGATCGCTTTACGACGTTTGAATGACAAACGATGCTTGTTCAAGCGACGCATGAATCAGGTTCACATGAACCCAAAAGTGGCACCATTCAGATCAATACGGCTATCAGATGCACCATGCAAAGTGCCCGCTATCTTCTGGCTATCAACGCGCCGAGCGCGAAAGAGGCAACCGGTAGTGCAGCGTCCGCCAGCATCTGCACCGTGTCACCGAACGGCTCTGCCAAAGTCAATTCGGCTACTCCCAGCAGCAGGTTTAAGAGCAGGCATGGAAGCGCCGCACACAGCAGGAATGCAAGGAGCCCCGCAGCTGTTGGCGCGGGCAACGCGCCGAAGCGAACTGCGCCCCAGCCAATGCCGGTGATCAGAACCAGTGGCAAAAGCACAGGCGGCTCCATCGCTTTCCATGCCGATCAGAGAAAGCCGATCGAGAACCACGGCACGGCAGCGATAACAATGATGCCGATCAGCAATGCAAGCATGTAGCCGATGATGGGTTTTATGCCCGCATCGGGATTCACACGCGCGATAGCGCAGGCTGCGTAGTAGCCAACACCCAAAGGTGGTGCGAACAGGCCCAGCCCCATGGAGAGAATTACTATCATGGCGTAATGCACTTCATGCACTCCGACGTCACGCGCAATGGGAAAAAGCAGCGGCCCAAACAGCACGATAGCCGGAATCCCCTCCAACACTGCACCGAGAATGATGAAAGCCACGATCGATGCAAACAGGAACATCGGAATTCCGCCTGGCAGGGCTTTCATCAGGTTAGCCAGACTGTCCGAGAAACCCGATTGAGTCAGCCCCCATGCCATCGCAGTCGCCGTCCCGATGATGAACAGAATTGCACCTGACAGCGATGCCGTACTGACTAATGCCCCGCGCAGCTGACGCCAAGGGAACTGGCGATAGATGAGCAAGCCAGCCAGAATCGCGTAGCCAATGCCGAGGGTTGAGACCTCGGTAGCCGTTGCCACGCCTTCAACCACCGCAGCACGGATGATGAAGGGCAAGGCCAGCGCGGGCAGCGCTATGACAAACAGTCGTAGAACATCTTTCCATGGTGCGCGCGTCACATGGCTCAGATCCTCATGCCGATAGCGGCGCCACACCACCAGACACAGCACCAAACCTAACACCACAGCTGGTACCAGTCCGCCCGTGAACAAGGCCGCGATGGAGACACCGGTAACAGAGCCAATGGTGATAAGCACCAAGCTGGGCGGCACGGTCTCGGTCTGTGCTCCAGTAGCAGCCAGCAATGCCACCAAATCTCCCTCCTCGGCGCCGCGTTTCTTCATCTCAGGGAACAGAGCTGGAGCTATGGCTGCCATATCGGCCGCCTTCGAACCGGAAATGCCGGAAACCAGATACATGGCACCGATCAGCACGTAGGACAGACCGCCTTTGACGTGGCCCAGCAAACTCGCCAAGAATGCCACCATAGCCTTGGCCATGCCGGTCATCTCGATCAGCAAGCCCAGGAAAACAAAAAGCGGCACTGCCAGCAGGATCAGGTGCGACATGCCTTCATCCATGCGACCAATGACCACTGGCAGAGGCGTGCTCGTTGACAACGCAAGGTAGCCAAAGGTTGCTAGACCAAACGAAAACCCGATCGGGACGCCGGAAAAGACGCATAGTGCCGTAACACCCACGAAGAAAATAACAAGATTGACATTGCCCAGATCCTCGAACAACGGACGGGCGAACCAGAAGGCACCCACGATGACCACCACCGAAATGACAGCATGGAACAAATGCTTCGGGCTAGTCGTGTTCAGGAGCCTCATACTGCCAAATAGCGCCATCAGTCCAATTCCCACCGGCAGCGCCGCTGCGCGCCACGCGTTCGACAGCTCCAGTGCAGGGGTTGTGACGACGGCTTCCTCGCTGGCATATTCCCATGCGGGCCAAGCCGCGATTGCCAGGAAGGCCAGGCATGCGGCAATCCCTATCGCTTCGAACAGCGCCTGGCGCTCGGCGCTCAGTTTGCTGACGACGGCGGTCATCCGCATATGCTCGCCACGGCGCAATGCGCAGACCGCCCCCAACGCTGCAAGCCACATGAACAGAATGGAGGCAAGTTCGTCGGACCACACCAGTGGGGCGTGCAAGATGAAGCGCGAGATTACGCCCCAGAGCAGCACGCCAATTTCGACGACCACGAGCAGCGCAGCTGCCGCATCGACGATCGCCCCAAAAAATCGGTCAATCGGAGAAAGTACACCGCTGCGAGCGACAGGCATGGGCCCGTGACCATGCAATTCGTTAGAGGAAATGCTCATATCGCACCTCCCCTTTGCAGCCAACGCTGGTGAGCGCGCGCAGTTTGGTTTTCGGGATGCATATGTGTCTCCTTTTTGTTGAATCAGCTATACGCGACCGGAACATCTGCTTCATCCGGCCCTGGGCTCACTGCAAGCCGCGATGGCCTGGCAGGGAGATTCCTGGAAAGGTCTTGATCACCGCGGTGTCGTCCTCGCCACCGAGGCCGTCACAAGATGCTCTGGCAAACATCTGATATGCCGCTGTGGTCAACGGCAGTGGAAAGTGGCTGGTGCGGGCAGCATCGAGCACCAGTTCCAGATCCTTGACGAAGATGTCGAGGGCGGTGTGCGGTGGCATGTAGCCGCCGCTCAGGATGCGTGGCACGCGATCCGCGAAGGCCCAGGAATTGCCGGCGCTGTTCGTGATCACCTCGTGCAGCACCTCGGGATTCACGCCTTCGCGCAACCCCAGCGCCATGGCCTCTGCCGCCGCAGCGATATGGACGCTCACCAATAGCTGGTTGATGAGTTTGATCTTGGAAGCTGCGCCGTAGACACCACCCAACCGATAGACCTTCTTGGCGATGGCCTGGAGAATGTCTTCGCACACGTGATAGGCCGCTGGCGGCCCAGAAGTCATCAGCGTCAGCTTGCCTTCCGCCGCGCCTTGCACGCCGCCGCTCACAGGAGCTTCCAGCAGCAGAATCTCCCCTTCGGCAAGCACCTTGCCGAGCGTTTGCATGAATTCCGGGGCGGCGGTCACGCAACAGATCACAGCCGCCCCAGGAGGCAGCGCGCGTGCGGCGCCTCCTTCACCAAACATCGCCTGCAACGTCTGCTGCGCATTGACGACGAACACCATCACCACCGAGCATTTGGAAGCTAGCGCGGCTGGCGTCTGGTGCGCTTGACCACCTGCGGCAGCAAATGCATCCAGTGCTTGCTGCCGCACATCACAGCCATGCACTGCAAAGCCCTTACCAAGCAGCACACGCGCCACGCCCAGCCCCATGGCACCCAACCCGATGATGCCGACGTTCATGGCGATATATCTCCACGCTCGTAAAGGGCCTGCCGAACGTCCTTCTTGGTGATCTTGCCGTAGCCTGATTTCGGCAACACTTCCCAGAAGAAGATATGCCGGGGCCAGCGATAGCGAGCGCAGCGCCCGTCCAGGTGTTCCAGCAGGTCCTCAGGCGTTACCGGCGCAGCATGCTTACTGCGCACGACGACAGCCACGCCAACTTCACCCCACTTGGGGTCTGGCACGCCCAGCACGGCCACCTCGGCCACGCCGGGGTGTTGCAGCAGAACTTCTTCCACCTCGCGCGGATAGACGTTCGATCCGCCCGAGATATACATATCTGACTCGCGACCTGTGATGTAGAGCAGACCGCGCGCATCCATCTTCCCCAGGTCACCGGTATGGAACCAGCCACCGTGCAGTGCTTTTTCCGTTGCACCAGGGTTGTTGTGATAGCCAGAGAAAACGCCGGGGCCTCGGCAGCAGATCTCGCCCACAACGCCCATCGGAACCCGTGCGAGGTTTTCATCCAGCACCGCTACTTCCATCCCGGTGCGTGGGCGGCCGCAAGAGCCGATGTTGGCATTGACGTCGTCGTCATCGGCCGAATGCATCGCGGGAGGCAGCACCGTGATGCAGCCGGTGACTTCACCCAGACCGAAATATTGCACCAGTACGTTGCCGAGTTTTCTCAGCGCCAATCTCTGATCGGCCCGGTACATCGGCGCCCCGGCATAGACCATGTAACGTAGCGAACTGTGGTCGTATTGATCGACGGAGGGATGTTCCACCAACATCTTCACGATGGTCGGCACGGTGAACAGGTTGCTGACCTTGTGGGTTTGCACCAGTTGCCAGAACAAGTCGGGATCAAGCTTCTCACTCGGCATCAGCACGGTGCACGCGCCACGCGCGACATTCAGCAAGGCATGGATGCCGGCTCCGTGCGACAGCGGTGCGACCGCTATCGAGCAATCACGCTCCGTCGTGCCTGGGATGAGGTCGGCGAGATGGTTGGTAACCACAAAAGCCATCTGCCCATGCGTAAGCACTCCAGCCTTGGGCTTGCCGGTAGTACCCGACGTATAGAAGTACCAAAGTGGGTCGTCATAGCCCACGGTGGCAGGCTCCTGCCACTCTCCCGTATGGCGGCTTGCCAGTTCTTCGTAGCTGTGCTCACCCGTACGCGGCTCACCGATGCATACGACATGCGTTAACTCGCTAGAGGCCAGCCGGACTGCATCGACATGGGCGGGAAAGTCCGCCTCGTAGATGACCGCCTTCGCACCGCTGGAAGCACCCAGATAGGCCACCTCTGCAGGCGTCAGGCGGAAGTTGGTCGGTACCCAGACACAGCCCAGACGAAAGGCGACCCAACAGCTCTCGAACAATTGGAGGTTGTTGCGCGACTGCACCAGGATTTTGTCGCCTTTGCCCAAACCCAGGCCGCGTAAGGCAGCCACCATGGCGTCTACACGTCGGTCAATTTCACCCCAGGTCCATTGTTGCTCGCCATGGATAAGGCCTGGCTTGTCTGGAAACAGCAGCGCCGTTTGCCGCAGCAGACAGCCCAGATTCATGGTCTGCGCTGGATTCATGCCGCCTCCAGCACACTGAGATAGTTCGCCACTGCCGCGCCACCCATGTTGAAGGCTGCGCCCACCCCTGCATCGCGAATTTGCATGGCGCCGGCCTGACCGGCCAGTTGCATCGCAAGCATGACATACATGGACACACCGGTGGCTCCGATGGGGTGTCCCCGCGACTTCAAGCCTCCAGAGGGATTGACGGGTAGCTTCCCGTCCTTGGCCGTGACACCGTCCAGAATCACTCGCGCCCCTTGTCCATGGGGCGCAAGACCCATGGCCTCGTATTCGAGCAATTCCGCAATGGTGAAGCAATCGTGCGTTTCGACCAGGTCGAGGTCGGCGAGTGATACGCCTGCACTCGCCAGGCCACGCGACCAGGCAAGCGCGGCGCCTTCGAAGCGCGTAGGGTCTCGCATGGACAGTGGCAGAAACTCGTTGACCTGGGTACGGGAACGCCAACGAACGGATGGCGCACCCGACTGTGGTTCCATGGACAGCACCATGGCTGCGGCGCCGTCCGACACCAGAGAGCAGTCCGAACGCTTGAGCGGCCCCGCCAACAGCGGATTCTTGTCGGATACGTTACGGCAGAACTCGTATCCGAGATCCCGGCGCATATGGGCATAGGGGTTGTCCACGCCATTGCTATGGTTCTTGGCTGCAATGGCAGCGAGTGCGTCTGATTGATCGCCGAAGCGCTGGAAATACTCTGCAGCGATCCCGCCAAAGACGCCCGCGAAGCCTCCCGGCGTTCCCCCCTCCTGCGCAACATAGGAGCACTTCAGGAGAACTTCGCCAATCTGGGCAGCTGGAAGCGTGTTCATCTTCTCGAACCCGATGACCAAGGCACGCTTGACGCGGCCACTCTCCAGCGCATCCAGCGCCGCCCAGATCGCGGCGGACCCAGTGGCGCAGGCATTCTCCAGTCGCACGGCGGGCGTATGCCGGAACTCGGGCATAGCCACCGCGACGAGCGAGGCGCTAAAGTCTTGGTTGACAAATCCGCCGTTGAATGTCCCGACGAAAATGCCGTCAATGTCGGCGGCATCGACATTGGCCATGGCAAGCGCCGGCAGGGCTGCATCCCGAATCAACGGCTCCAGTCCGACCTGATCCAGTTTGCCGAAGCTGGTGTGTCCCCAGCCGATGATGTGCGGATTAGCCATGCGTGAACCCATTCTTCAGAAGCTCGCGGCCGTCTCAGGCCAGCTTACCCACTGCCGACTCCAATTGCGCCCATGCCTCGGCGCCGAACTTGCTCTTCCACTCGGCGTAGAACTTGGCCTCTTGCAGTGCTGCACGAAACGGTGCCGGATCTGGCTTATTGAAAACCATGCCTTTGCCCGCGAGCTCGTCCTGCAGCGAGACCGCCAGCTTCTCGCTGTCCGCTCGTTGGGCCAGAGCAGCTGCCTCGAAATGCTTCGAGACGATCTCGCGCATTGGGGATGGGATGGCTTCGAAGGCACGCTTGTTGCTGACAAGCCAGTAGCCATCCCAGACATGGCTGGTGAGTGCACACGATTTCTGCACTTCGTAGAGCTTGGCTGTCGAAATCAGAGGCAGTGGGTTTTCCTGGGCCTCGACCACCTTGGTTTGCAGGGAGCTGTAGAGTTCGTTGAAATTGATGGGTGTGGGCGCCGCCTTCAACGACTTGAACAGCGATACCAGCAATGGGCTCTGGGGAACGCGGATCTTGAGGCTGGCAAGATCGGCCGGCGCATTGACGGTCTTGTACGACGTGATGTGGCGGAAACCGTTGTCCCAAACCTTGTCGAAGACAACGAGATTGACCTTGGCAATGTGAGCGCGGATGTATTTTCCAAGATCACCGTCCATGGCTTTCCAGACGGCGGGATAGTCAGCAAAGGCAAAGCCCACGCTGTTGAGAGAGGCCATCGGCACCAGATTTGCAAGCACGACGCCGGGCACCGTCAGGAACTCGATGCCGCCAGAGCGTACCTGGCTGAGCATGTCGGTATCCGAGCCGAGCTGCCCGTTCGGGAACACACGAATGTTGACCTTCCCGCCAGTCTCGGCCTTGATCTTTTCTGTGGCCTCCGTCAGCCGGATGTAGATGGGGTGCGTGACCGGCACATTGGTGGCCACCTTGTAGTTGAAAGTGCCTGCCTGGGCGCGGGCGGCCGAGCCGGCAAAGCCGGCCAAGCCAACAGCGGAAGTTGCCTTCAAGAGGTCGCGACGGGAAATGCTCATGGTTTGTCTCCAGTAGTTGTAGAAAGAACCCGAAAGTGTTGGAGGCCGCGCTTTAGGCGCAGCGCGCAGTGAGCCCGCCATCAACGACCAGCGTCGTGCCGGTGACGTAACGGGACTCGTCGCTGGCGAGATAGAGCGCGGCATAGGCGGTATCCCAAGCGTCGCCCATCTTTCCGCTCGGTGTCAGCTTGTCGCGCTGCTCGATCATCGAATCGACATTGCCGCCATAGGTCTTGGCAAGCGGTTCGCGGATGAGCGGTGTGTTCATGAACCCGGGCAGCACGCAATTCGCGCGGATGCCGGAGGCCGCATACTGGACGGCCATGTTGGAAGTCATTGCCACCATGGCCGCTTTGGCTGCGCTGTAGGCAAGATAGGGAAAGCCGAGCCAGCGCACGGCGGCAATGGACGCGATATTGACGATGGAGCCGGACCGATGCGCAAGCATGTGCGGAATCACATGTTTGCAGGTGAGGAAGACGCTAGTCTGGTTGACTGCGATCACTCGATCCCAACTTGCTTCGGACGTTTCGACCGGACCACCTGTCTCGACAATGCCGACGTTGTTGTGCAGCACGTCGATGCGCTCATACTTGGCGATGCACGCTTCCACCATGTCCTCGATGTCGGACGCGCTCGATACATCGGCCCTAAAGGCCACACATTGCCCCCCCTCCGACTCAATCACGCGTTGCGTGTCCCGGGCCGCCTCGATCCGGTAGTCCACGGCGAATACCTTCGCCCCTTCGCGCGCATAGAGTGCTGCCGCAGCCTTGCCGTTGCTCCAGCCCTCTCCCGACGATCCCGCGCCGGTGACGATCACCACCTTGTCTTGCATCCGTCCAGCCATGCTTCATCCTGTGCGTCAAAAACTTGATTCCGTTGACCGGAAGCGCCTCGCTCGAAAATTCGGCCTGCAGCCCTAGAGATCGAGTACGAGAACCGAGCTGGTGGCCCGGGAAACGCATGCAGTCAGGCATGTTCTGCGTTCGTCGTCGCTGAGAATGAAGTCGTTGTGCTGAACTTCACCTTCGAGATAGCCGACCTTGCAAGCGCCACAGAGCCCGGCCTCGCAGGAGGTTTCAACGGCCACACCAGCCTCGGCCAGGACTTGCACGATGCTGCGATCTGCGGGTACGCCGTACACAGCACCAGTGCTGGCGAGCTTCACCGAGAACTCGGCATCGCCAGATTGGCCTTGGTGCGCCTGAGCCAACGCTTCGGGCGATGCAGGTGGAGGCACAGGGGCTTTGAAGTGCTCGGAATGCACCGTGCCTGCATCCCAATGCACAGAAGCTTTCTCGCAAGCAGCCATGAAGCCGCCGGGGCCGCAGAAATAGAGATGCGCTCCCTCGGGCTGCACCTTCAGGAGGGCCTGGATATCAAGGCCATCGACAGGATTTCCCCTGTCGAAGTGGAATGCAATGCGTGCAGGGTCGAGCTCGGTCTGGAGTTCCTTGAAAAACGCTGCATGCGCCTCGGTCTTGGCACAGTAGTGCAACTGATAGTCTTCGCCATCAATCTGCAATTGGTGTGCCATCGCTTTCAGCGGCGTGACACCGATGCCGCCTGCAACCAAGATGTGCTTCCTCGCGCCAGACACCAGACTGAAGTTGTTCCGGGGACGGCTCACTTCAACAATCTGCTCCACCTGCAGTTGATCGTGGATGGCTTTGGAGCCACCGCGCCCCCACTCATCTCGCAACACAGCAATGACGTAGCGGTGGCGTTCGGAAGGGTCGTTGCACAACGAATACTGGCGCGTCGGGCCATTCGGTACATGGATGTCGATGTGCGAACCCGCCTCGACTGGCGGCAGCGGCTCGCCGGCAGGATCGACCAGCTCATACGAGCGGATCCCGGTGGCTTCGTATGTGATCGAGCGGATAAGCAACTTCAGTCGCGAAGACGAAGCTGCACCTTGAGAAGATGTAGACATGACGATTTCCTAAGGCCTGGATTTGCCCGTGCCTGCACACACGGCACGGGCTATCGGTGAGTGGGGTTAAGCGGCTTGCATGGAGCGCTCCAGCTCCGAGACCCGCTGCTTCACGAATACGTCTCGCGCCTGCCCTTTGAGCGCGTCGCTTTCCGTGAGAATTTCTGCAATCCGCTTGGTCAGATGGCGTCGGCGCTCGACCTCTTCCTCGATGGTCTTTCCCTCCGGGATGTCCAACACGTAGTCGGAGCAGAAGCTGTTCGGCGCCCCGCCCTCGGTTTGGAACCATTGCAGGAAGCCGTCGGCGCTGGCAGGAGGGTTGGCGCCGCGCAGGCCGTCGCGGAGCATCTTTCTGAAGATATAGACCCCGGAATCGAACTTGGTCGGATGCTCCAGCGCATGAACCGCGATGGGGCGCTGGCTGATGATCGCCTCGTAGTCGCCGGGCGCATACTGGGCATCCTTGTATGCGGCTCGTTCACGATGGTTGGAAGGAATCGGTGGCAGGTCTTCGAGCTTGTATTTCCCAAATCGCTCAGGACGTCGCATGGCAACCTGTCCATCGAGAAAGTCGATGCTCTCGTATCCCACCAGCTCACGCCGTTGCTTGCTACGCACGTCGATGCCAGGGCCCATGATCTGCCAGCCGATCATCTTGCTGTTGACGTCATCGACCGGCACCGTCCAACGCACGATGTTCAAGCGGCCAAAGACCTTGCGCTCGGAACCATCTTCATGAACGTAGGCATGCAGGCTGATGTTAGGCAGCACCTGATGCTGGACGCGCACAAATATCCGATCAGGATTGACGCGCCGCGCGCCGAAACAGGCCAGGCCGCGTCCCCCATGTACAGGCACGAAATGCATGTCAGGCGCGACTTCGAGTGCGCCGTAGCTGGTCTCATTGAAGGTGGTTTCCTGGAACCGGCCATCGACCACATACTTGGCTGCGTGCAAGGCGGCGGTGTGGAAATTGTCGGCAGCGTTGTCCTGAACCTGCAGCCAGTTGCAATGCTGCCAGTTGGTATACGGCACAAGCTCGTCGCCCGGAGCCACCGTGAAGTTTTCTTCCCACTTCGGGAAAGGCGGTTCTTTTTCGGGGTCGCCCATGTAGGCGAATACCAGGCCGTGGTACTCGACTGCGCGGTATGCCCCCTGACGCACGGTGCAGGCGTATTTTTCCGCGTCCTTTTCCTCACCTTTGGGAAAGGGCACTTCGATGCAGGTGCCGTCGATATCCCAGACCATGCCGTGATAACAGCAGCGGATGCCACGCTCCTGAATAGAACCATACTCGAGCGAGGTTCCGCGATGTGCGCAATGAGCATGCAGTACACCTACCCGGCCGCTCTTGTCACGGAATGCCACGAGATCCTCACCCAAGATGCGCACGAATAGAGGCGTATCGGTAAGTTCGGCAACCATACATACCGGCGTCCAGAAACGCCGCATGTATTCCCCCATGGGTGTGCCTGGTCCCACGGCGGTCAGCTCCATATCTGGATCTGGGACTTTGTTCAGAAAATATCCCCCATAGGGGATGATTTTTTTCGGCGCCGCACCCATTGACGGCTTGTCTGATTTCTCGTCCATGGCTTGTCTCCTGGCGAATCTAGGTATCGAAATTCCGGGCTGCGCTGGCACCCCCATTGAATTGACCATCCACGTCTTGGTGCGGGTTACAGGTCTCACCAGAATTGATCGAGACACTCGCAATTCCGGACACCCAAATCATCGCCGCCGCCTTGATCGGTGACAAACGATAGGTGTTCAAGTCATAGATGAATCAGATTCACATGAGCACCCAAAAAGAGCCCGATAGAACCACGCAAGATGCATCTCGTTGGATAATTGGAGGCAGCATCAGCGGCTCATGCGAATGAGCAACCGGCTCTAGGTTTGACCTGGAACAAGGACAAGAAGGCGTATGAGACGTATCCCCAACTTTGTGCTGCTTCGCGCGTTCGAGGCAGCGGCTCGGCTACAGAGCTTCACGCGCGCAGCGCATGAGTTGCACTTGACGCCATCAGCCATCAGCCACCAGGTCAAGGAACTTGAAGAACTCCTCGGACGGCGCCTATTTGTTCGCCTGCATCGCCAGGTGGAAGTCACTCCCGAGGGCCGGCGCCTGCATCAAGGTCTCAGCCGAGTCTTCGATGCTCTGGAAGCCAGTTGCAACGAGGTCGGACTGGCCCCCGAAGGGCAGGTGCTCACAGTCCACTGTGCGCCCAGTCTGGCGTCCAAGTGGCTGGGGCCGAGGCTGCCAAAATTCATGCGGGATCACCCATCTATCACCATCCGTCTCTCTACAGGCGCTGAGCCATTGGATCTCACCACGGCACGGGAATTGGATGTGCTTATTTCATATGGCCGAGCCGTGCAGCGCCCAGGTGTCGATATCACTCCCATGGGGAAGGAACTGATCGTGCCCATGTGCGCTCCGGCGCTGCGCAAACATGGACTTCCGCTTGCCGATCAAATCACACAAATGACATTGATCGAATCACAGCTCAATCCGGTGACCTGGCATGATTGGTTCGCGCGCAATCAACTTGATATGCGATCGCAGACGCGGCTGTCATTTGACCGTGCTGCGATGTCTGTATCTGCTGCGGTTGATGGTGTCGGAATTGCACTTGAGAGCACGCGACTCGCAGAACGCGAGCTCTCAAGAGGCGAGTTGATCATTCTCGGAATCAAGACATTTCAACAATTCGAAGCTGAGATTCACTTTTTTTCGCAGCGCACAAATGAGCGCCATCTGGAGAAAATCCAGATTTTCAAAGACTGGCTTTTTGGCGAAATCAGATGCGCACTCTATTAATCGCGGATAGCGACGCGTATTAACGGCAGTACTCAAGTCGCAGGACACTCACCATCCTGCCGCCCACTTCGCTGTTCCGACCAGTCCACCGACAAGCAACAGCACGAACACGACGGCCAGTACGAGGATCCAGGCGAGACTGCCTTGATCCGCTCTTTTGTCGGCGTCGGTACGACGTCCCCCAAGGCCAATCAATGCCCAGAGAACGGCTTGCAGGGAGCTGAGAAATTTCCGCATGATCGATCCATTAACGAAGACTCCAGCGCGCATCAGCGCCGCATCACCTGGAGCATAGAAACCTCCGGAGCGTTATTTCCCCAGCTGCCTCGCACATAGGTCAGCACCGCAGCAATGTCCTCATCAGCGAGCACATGACCAAATGGCGGCATTCCGTAAGGACGGGGATTGCCTTCGGTGGTCGGAGCGTATCCGCCGAACCGCAGCATCTGCATCGGGTTGGATGGGCTGGCAAGATTCACCGCGCGGTTCGCAGCCAAGGGGGGATACATGCCTGTCTTGCCTTCTCCCGACTCCCCGTGGCAGGAAGCACAATGCAGCGAGTAGATCTTTTCGCCGCGCTGCATCAGCGCCCCACTGCGCTGCAACGGCACGGGCTGCTGCATCGCCGAGCCGTGCGATGGAAGCGCTTGGAGATAGACAGCCATTGCATGAAGATCGCTCTCGCTCAAATGCTGAGTGCTGCGATACACCACTTCTGCCATCGGGCCAGACACTGATGCACGAGGCGTGACACCGGTCTTCAGCAGCGCCACGACCTCAGCGGTCGGCCAACTCTTCAGGCCCGCTTCCGCGTCGGAGTCAAGCGCCGGCGCATACCAACCCTCGCCGGGCAACTGTCCTCCATCCAGGCGATCCCAGTTGGTGGTTGCTCCCAGGCTATTGCGAGCGCCGTGGCAGGCGATGCAATGGCCCAGCCCATTAACGAGATAGGCGCCGCGATTCCATTCCTCAGATCGCTGACTTTGCGCTGCGAAGCCGTCAGGACGGAAGTACAGCGCACGCCACACCGCCAGTGCCGCCTGAGTGTTGTAGGGAAAGCCCAAAGCGTGAGCCTTATTTTCCTTGGAGACAGGAGGCAAGGTGCGCAGCCACGCATAGATGGCATCAGAGTCCTCGCGCGTGATCTGGGTGTAGCTCGTATACGGAAAAGCCGGGTATAGCAACCGCCCATCCCGGGCCCGGCCATTGTGCATGGCACGCCAAAAGTGATCTGGCGACCAAGTGCCTATGCCGGTGCTTGGATCCGGCGTGAGATTGCTCGCGTAGATGGTCCCGAAGGGCGTCTTGATGCCGAGCCCGCCAGCGTATTCAGCACCTCCGCGCGTTGTATGGCAGCTCGCGCAGTTGCCAGCCAGCGCCAGATAGCGGCCGCGTTCAATCTGATCCGGTGAAAACGTCGATGGTACGGCATCGCTCACGATGGAGGCCTCGCCGCGCTTGTTGAGCATGATTACCGTGGCAGCAAGCGCTATGAGCGTGACGGTCAGGACGAGCAATACCAACCAAAGTCTGCGGTGCGCTTTCATGGATGGGTCTCCATGGCGCTGCAGGGCATAGTCGGCTTGGCCGGCAGCGCTACAACAGGCTTGTTGTCCATTGGTACGGGTTGAATCTCAAGCCATGCCACCACAGCCTGAATGTCTTCGCTGTTCAGCTTGCGTCCGACTTCTGCCATGCAATCGGGAGCGATCGCCCGGCGCTGACCCGTCACCCAAGCCCCCAACTGCGCGGCCACATATATTCGCGGCAGTCCGAGCAAGCTCGGAACGCTCGGCAGTGCGCCTGTCAATGCTTCGCCATGACAGCTTGCGCACGCGGGGATGTCGCGTGCCGGATCGCCGCTGAATACCAGCGTCTTTCCACGTGCAAGCTGCTGCGATGGCATTGAAGAAGCCGGTGGTGGTGGATAGGGGTAGTCCAGCGACGCAAAATATTCGGCAATGTCACGCAGATAAGCATCTGACATATTCGCCAGCAGGCCATTCATATATGTTTGCTGGCGGCGCCCGTCGCGAAAGTTGCGCAACTGCTCGAACAGATAACCAGCCGGCTTTCCCGCCAGACGGGGGAAATACTCGGAGTTCGTGGCCCGTCCCTCACGGCCATGACAGGTCGTACAGGCCGCGACACGGGCTGCCATGTCCTGCGAGGCGGGAACGGACTGCGCAAATGCAACACCTGCTAGCAGGCAAGCGGCGGACAGAACGAGGGATTGAATCAAGCGACCAGACATGGTCGCTCAATCATCGCCCGTATGCTCGACGGGCGGAAGGCGCAGATTCTTTGTTTTAGGGCGTATCAGATGCCTGCCGGTTGAGCAAGCTCAGTTGGATTTCCAACTGCGCGAGGCTTGGCGTGATAACAGGAATAAATGCCGACTCTCTCCAGCGTCGCGCGAATCCGGGGGCCTGATCGTCAAGATAGGCTTGACCACCCCAGGCCTGCAGTTCGAGATACAAAGCCTGCTGCACATGCCGCGCAAGCGCGATTCTCAAACGGAACAGAGCCGCAGGGTCACTGCTGAACACACCGCTTTGGAGACCGCCCAGCAGCTCTCCGGTGTCCTTCTCCAGTGCGAGGTGCAGTGTGGCGAGCGGTGCGCGCAGCACTTCGCGGCGGCCGACGCGCTCTTGCGCTGCCGCGATGCTGGCTCGCGCCAGCCCGATCGACATCCCGCATTGGAATCCGAGGAACTGGGGTCTGACTTGAGGAAGCCAGACAGTCAGGTTGTCGTGCAGCCTGTGTTCAGACCCGACGAAGACTCCTTCCAGCTCGACGGCTGCCACGTCACTGCCGCGCAGGCCCATCAATACGAGATCCTGGCTGCGGCGCACGCCTTGCAAGTCCGAGCGAAATGAGAACACCGGCACTGGGCCGGGAGTTGCCGGTTGCGCCGCAGCCGCAACACTGAACCCTCCGGCACGAAGATTCGTGACCCAGGGAAGGGTGCCGTCGATAAGCCACTGTTGGCCCTGCGCCCGGTCGGCCTGCCGGGCGATGACTTCCAGGGGCTCCAGGCCGCAAACGAATTTCATTGCATTGGACATGCCGATCGCACCAGCCCACTCGCCGGCAAGCAGTTTTGGCAGTTCCCGGTCGCGTAGCGCGGGGTTGTTACTGCGCACGACGCACTCGATATAGGTTCGGTGGCTCCATAGAACGAAAGAGGCCGTGAGCGAACGTTGAGCCAACTCCGCAATTGATTCAGCCGCGTCGGCCCAGGAACCGCCATCGCCGCCCAGTTCTTCAGCGACACCGATCCGCGTCAATCCGTCAGAAGCAAATTTCTGAAGAAGGTCAACGCTTGCTGGAGCATGGTCAAGCGGTTCGGCCAGGCTATCGAGCCAAACCGTGGAGCGGGTGTCGGCTCCCGGACTCCGTGGCAGATTACGGGCGGATGCACGGTTGGATTCAGGAAGGGAAATTGTTGCAATGCTTGGCATGAGATTTAGTGCCAAATCAGCCGTAAAGAAGTGGCTGCTCCATAAGGAAAAGTCAGGGCATGTGCCCCACTGGACTTCACCAATATGGCTCTAAACGGTCGCCAAAGAAAGCAGCAGATGCGGAATATTTGAACATATCAGGTTGCCCCGCCACTCACGGTTCACGGCGCCGAGCCGCGTTGGGCCAGCGAATTTGCGAGTTTCCCTAACTGCTTGAGCGCCGCGTCGAGCTGCGCAGAATCCGCCTGCCCGAAGTTGATGCGCAGATGATGGCGGAAGCGATGATCCGCAGAGAAGAGGTGCCCAGGCGCGCTGCTCACGTGATGGGCCAGTGCCAGCCGGTGCAATGCCAGCGCGTCGATGCGGCTGGGCAACTCGATCCACAGGAAGTAGCCGCCTTCCGGTGGCGAGGCCCGCGTTCCCGCCGGGAAGTGCTGGCCAATGGATCGCAGCGCCACGGCCCGATTCCCCTGCAACGTGAGTCTCAGGCGCCGCAAGTGGCGGTCGTAGCTGCCTTGCTGCAGATAGCGCGACAGCGCCTCCTGGGACGGTATCGCGGCGGTCAGCGAACTCATCAGCTTGCGCCGGGCAAGCGTGGCCGCGAAGCGTCCGGCGGCTACCCAGCCAATCCGGTAGCCGGGCGCGAGGGTCTTGGAAAACGAGCTGCAATGCAGCACCAGTCCCTCGGTGTCCCACGCCTTGGCGGGCCGAGGTTTGTGCGTTCCGAAATAGAGGTCGCCGTAGACGTCGTCCTCGATCAACGGGATCTGGCGCTCGGACAGCAGCCGCACCAGCGCCTGTTTGGCCTCGTCAGGCATCAGGCTGCCCAGGGGGTTCTGAAAATTCGGCATGAACCAACACGCCTTCACCGGGTGCCTTTCCAATATCGCGGCAAGGGCGGAAATATCCACGCCTGTGCGTGGATGGGTCTGCACCTCAATGGCGCGCAGGTTCAGGCGCTCCAGCGCCTGCAAGGCGCCGTAGAAGGTCGGCGATTCGACGGCCACCAAGTCGCCGGGCTGGGTGACGACTTCGAGGCTCAGGTTCAGCGCCTCCATCGCGCCGTTGGTGATGACCAATTCATGCGCGTCGATGGCAAAGGCCGTTGCCAGGTAGCGCAGCGTGATCTGCCGGCGCAGTTCAGGATTGCCTGGCGACAGATGCTCGACCGTGCGCCAGGGGTCGAGGTGGCGCATCGCCTTGCTCTGGGCCATCGCCAGTTTGTCGAGCGGGAACAGTGATGGATCGGGGAAAGCCGACCCGAGCGGAACCAGATCGCGGTCGCGCATGTGCTCCAGTAGCTGGAAGACGAGTTCGGAGACTTCGACGTCCTGTTGCTCGCCGCTGGGGCGGGAGGGCTCTGGCTCCGGCACAGTGGCGGCGGCAGCCGCTACGTAGTAGCCAGATCGCGGCCGCGCCTGGATCAGGCCGCGCCCTTCGAGCAGGTAGTAAGCCTGGAACACGGTGGACGGGCTGACACCGCGGCTGTCGCTGGTCTGGCGCACCGATGGCAATCGAGCACCTGGGGGCAATGTGCCATTGGCGATAGACTCAGCAATGTCGCCTGCGAGTTGCTCGTAGCGTTTCACTTTTTTTGATCCACACAGAAGGCATCACGGTGGAACTGATCCGTCTGGAAGCCTTTTAAGAGAGGATTTCCAGTATATCCATACGATCTGATACGGTCTATTTTGAGAATTCTGCATATTGCTATCCATTGGTCTGGTGAGCACACTGGATAGAGCGGATCAGGTGGTGGCACCAAGGATCGGCGCGCGCATACGTGCAGGTGCAATCTTCCAAATATTCAATGGCAGTGCGATGCCCTGGTCGTGGCCCATGACCGTTGCACCCGAACCCTGAGTGCTCATCTAAGCCAGCGCATGTGATCAGAAAGAGTTTGTTGTGAGCGGTACATCCCTGCGCATTCGAGCAATCGCCTCCTGGGGGCGACGGCTGTCTCTGGGCTTTGCAATTTTGGCCACGATGCTGTTCGCAGGCGCGACGCTCGGGCGATGGCTGGCCCTGCCGGTTCCGCCTGCCATCGTCGGCATGATGCTTCTGTTGTTGGCGCTGGGGTGCTCTGGACGGCTGGCGCACGTTGTTGAGTCGGCGAGCTTGCCGCTGCTAAAGCACATGATGCTTTTCTTCATCCCCACCGTGGCGGGAGTGATGGAGCAGTTCCAGATATTGAGGTCTGGCTGGCTCCCTTTCATGGTGGCTAGCATCGCTGGCGCTGCACTGACTTTGGCAGTCACGGCGTTCACCCTGCAGATGCTGCTAAAACGCCAAGGGATAGGAGCATGATCGACGCTCAGCCCTGGATGACCGCGATGGCCGCGATGCTGCTGACGGTTGCTGCATATTCATTAGCGCTGTGGGCGTACCGGCGCAGTGGCTGGAGCCTGCTGTTGCCCGTGCTGACGGGCTCCGCCGTCGTGGTGGCTGTATTGGTGGGCGCAGGAATCCCTTATGGCCCGTACCGGGAAGGTGCGAAGCCGCTCTCCTGGCTTGCAGGGCCGGCGACCGTAGCGCTCGCGCTCCCGCTCTACCGCCAGCGGGGACGGCTTCAGGGCATTTGGTGGCCGGTGATGGGCGCATTGCTAGCGGGCTCTGTCACTGCCGTCATATCGGCGATGGGGATTGCCTGGCTGCTGGGCGGCGACTGGTCGCTGATGATGTCGCTGGCGCCCAAATCGGCCACCATGCCAGTGGCAATGCCGGTTGCAGAAAGTATGGGCGGGTCTGCGCCGATCAGCGCGGTAGCCGTGGCATTGACGGGTATCTCCGCTGCAGTTCTTGCAGGTGGATTGTTGAGTTTGCTGAAGATCCGCAATGACGTGGTTCGTGGTTTCGCACTGGGCGCTTCCGCTCATGCTATCGGCACTGCCCAGGCTTTCCAGATCAGTGAGGCTGCGGTTGGTTTTGCTGCGTTGGCGATGGGCCTGAATGCGATTGCAACGAGCGTCCTGGTTCCGCTCATCGGAGGGCTGTTGTGAGCCTTCCCGTGACTTGGCTCAATCCCCCTTCAGAAATAGATCCGCATACGCTGCAGATACTAGGTATCAGCACCTCCGATGAAATCCTGTTTTCCGTTCAGGCGGTAGATAGGCGAGTGGCGAGTGCACTGACGCCGATAGCCTTCGACCAGTCGGTACTCTGTGCCTACGGCCGTCGGATGCGCCTTGAGGGGTTGGCAACGATCTAGGACTCCATGCAAACCGGAATATTGATAGTGCGTAGCAAGTTCACTGTACTAACAGACGTTTAGTGTGGCCGTGGGTAATGCAACTCCCGAAATATACCCACAAGTAACAATCTGGAAATGCACAAAAATGGATTGGGTTCCAATAGTCTTCATTACGTTCAAGGTTGCCGTGTTCGGAACCTGCATGTTCTTCGCCATCAAGTGGCATTACGACCAAGGAAAAAAGAAGGGGAAGGTCAAACGTGCGGCGTTGCGCGGAAGTTCCCTGCTGGCCGCAGCCTTGGTGCTAGGGATAGTGATTGTGGGGATCATCACCGTAGTCCTTATGTCTCCTTTGGACATGAGCCTTCCATGATTGGAAAGACAGGTCGATCGATAAAGTGTGCACCATTGAATATTCAAAATGAATGCTAACAGCCCCGCCAGTTGGATCGCAACAAGCGAGCTTCATTCTCTCTTCGGGGGTTCATGGTTGGCTCCTCCGCTGAAATATAGATGCGGATCTTTGTCGGCGTGTACTTCCAGTGGCATCTCACCGGAAGAGTCGGTGCACGAGCGTGCCAAGGGCTAGTTTGTGAAGGTCTGGAGCTATGACGCTGAAGCAGTTGGAAGCCTTTTATTGGGCCGCTAGTCTTGGCAGCTTCGCCGCTGCATCGGCACGATTGCATGTCACCCAATCTTCACTTTCCAAGCGAATATCAGAACTTGAACTGAGCCTTGGCCACGTCTTGTTCAATCGCCTTGGGCAGCGCGCTACGTTGAGCGATGCAGGTGCGCAATTATTGCCGTATGCGGCGCGAATGCTGGAAATCGAAGATCAAGCCCGCGCGGCCTTGGGCGACGTCGTACCATTGCAAGGGCTTTGCAGATTTGGGGTAAGTGAGTTGGTCGCCTCGACCTGGCTGCCGCGCTTTGTCAAACGTGTGAATCTTGCATTTCCACAGCTGACACTGGAGCCTCATGTGGATCTCACACGTGGGTTGGAGCGCAAGGTAGAACGCGGAGATTTAGACTTCGCGGTGATTCCCGGCCCCTCGCGCTCCGCTGCACTGCTGAATTATCCCGTCGCAGAGCTGGAATATGCGTGGATGTCGGCGCCGTATCTCCTGTCCGCAGGCACGTTGCTTACTGCTCGTCATTTTCAGGAGCATCCGGTCATCACACTGCCTGCGGAATCCACCCTCAGACACACTTTTGAGCGCTGGGCCGAAAACGCGCGCTTGACCATCCCACGCGCGCTGGTGTGCAACAGCCTGCTCGCTCTGATCGCAATGACGATGGGTGGCGTTGGCATCAGCTTTTTCCCCCTCACCTGTGTGAGGCCGCTGCTGAAGGCTGGGAGCTTGGTACAACTCCGTTGCGAGCCTGCTTTACCTAATCTGAGCTACTGCATTCATTGGCGTAGAGATGATATTCGGCATGTCGTGCATCAATTGAAAAACCTGATAGCCGAAGAAGCTGATTTCTCCATGCCGGGAGTGATGCCCGCCGGTCCATCGATTTTTGGAAAGCACGGGGGTGCAGATTAGTCGCTTTTCTTCATGCGCAAGCATTCCTACCATCGACTCCGTCTCATCGGATCGATTGCAGGAATCAGCATGGCATTCAAACTGTCTCGTTTAAACACTGGAATCTTTTGCGCTGCATTTCTGTGCGGCACGTCTTCCGCCTTGGCGGCCTGGCCCGACGACAAACCCATCGAAGTTCTGGTGGGATTTGCTGCCGGGGGGGGCACCGACGTGATGGTGCGCAACATGCTGCCGTTCGTGCAGAAGCACTTGGGAGGCAAGGCAACTTTTGTGGTGGTCAATCGACCAGGAGCCGCAAGCGAGTTGTCGAACACGGCGCTGATGCGCGCCAAGCCGGACGGCTATACCGTGGGTATCGTCAACGTGCCGGCTCTTGTGTTCGTTCCGATGTACAAGAAGACGCAATACGACCCAGCAAAGATCGCGCTGATAGCACGTGTTCTCAGTGACCCCACGGTACTCGTCGCGCGCAATCAAGGGCCGGCCGCCAGCTTGACCGACATAGTCAAAACGCTGAAGGAAAAACCGTCAAGTGTCTCGTTTGGCCACAACGGCATCGGCACCAACGGTCATTTGGCCATGCTGCAGCTACAGGCCATTGCCGGGGTGAAGTTCAACGAAATTCCGTTCAACGGTACAGCTCAGTCCAAGACGGCACTGTTGGGCAACCATATCGACTTGGCGGCCATGACGACCGGAGAGCTGCCCGAGAGCGGATCCGGCAGCCCTTTCAGAGTGGTTGCGCAACTGAGTCGTACCCGTGCGGCGCGACTACAGGAGGTGCCGACGGCTGCGGAGCAGGGCATCGATGCTGTGATGCCGGCTGAGCGAGGGTTCGCAGGGCCCCAGGGCCTGGATTCCTCGATCCAGGTGCGACTGCAGGCTGCAATCGAGGCCACGCTCAAAGATCCTGCCTACGTATCCAAGGCTGGCGCGGATGCGCCCGTGCTTGCCTATCTGCCCGGGTCAGACTGGAGTCGAGATATCGCCTCTCGCCAAGCTGGATACAAGGCTTTGGCCAAGCAGATGCCGAGTGAGTAAAGGACACATCCATGACGAAGACCGCACTTATTCGGCTGAACTGCCGCATGGCTATGACCCTTGCTGCGCTGAGCCTGTTGTCGGCTGCTCCGGCAGTAGCGTTTGCGCAAAGCTATCCATCTCGCCCCGTCAAAATCGTCGTGCCTTATCCCCCCGGTGGCACGACAGACATCCTTGGGCGCATTCTGGCTGAGGCGTTGGGTCGTCAGTTAGGCCAGCCTTTCGTGGTGGAAAACCGCAACGGCAGTGGGGGGGTGGTGGGCGCAAATGCTGTCGCAAAGTCTGCACCCGACGGATATACGTTGGGAATTGCCACGGTGAGCACGTTGGCGACCGCGCCTGCAGCCATGTGCCAGATCCCCTATGACCCGATCCACGACTTTACCCCGGTTGTGGATATCGCTTCCGTGCCCAATGTGCTCACCATCAATCCCGGAATTCCAGCAAGCAACATGGCGGAGTTCATCGCGTTGCTCAAAGCCCACCCCGGCAAGTACAGCTTTGCGTCGTCGGGAACGGGTGGTATTGCACACATGGATGGTGAGCAGTTTAAAAGCGTTGCGGGCGTGGATATGGTGCATGTCCCCTATCGGGGCTCGGCCCCTGGATTGACCGACACCATCTCGGGTCAAGTGGCTGCGCAGTTCGACAATCTGTCGTCGTCGCTGGCCTTTATCCAAAGCGGCAAGCTACGTGCGCTGGCAGTTGCTTCGCCAAGCCGCGTGGCTGAATTGCCCGATGTGCCGACTTACACGGAAGCGGGCCTTCCTGCACTCAACAATGTCGCGTGGTTCGGACTTGTGGCCCCAGGCAAGACACCTGCGGAAATCATCAAGAAGCTCAATGAGGCGGCGAATGTTGCGCTGAAGGATCCAGCGGTATTGGCCCAGCTGAAAAGAAACGGCGCAGTGGCCGATGGAGGAAGCTCGCCTCAGTTTGCGCGGCGGATTGAAAAGGAGCTTGCCATGCGCAAGGACATTGCCAAGCGCCAGAACATTGTCCTCGAATGATGCAGAACGCTCATCCCAGTTCTCACCAACGAGTGCTGCCGACCTGGATGTCGATGCTGTACTTGCCAGCACATACGGCACACGCCAACGCTTTTCCCTTGGGTTGCCGTCCGGATGCAGTGGTTCTCGACCTTGAGGATTTCGTGCCCTCTGCAGAAAAAACCTATGCCCGGAGCCGACTTGCTGAACTGGCACAGGGCTTCGCCGCGCAGGGCATCGATGTGCTAGTGCGCATCAACCGACCATTGGACGAGGCCGTCGCAGACTTGCAGCAAGCCGTGCGCGCCGAAGTGCGGGGCCTTCTTGTAACCAAGGCCGCCAGCGCTCAGCACCTGTTGCTGCTGGATGAATTCGTCTCTTTGTTGGAAAGGCGTGCTGGATTGCCCGAGGGACAGATTTGTTTCATTCCCTTGGTGGAGACCGCTGCAGCTCTTACGCAGATGGATGACATTGCAGCAGCGACTTCGCGCAATGTTGCCATTGCCCTCGGCGGGGAGGATTTGGCGCGTGAAGCGCGCATGCGTGCGGGACGAGACACATTGGCCTATGGCAAAGCTCGTCTCGTGTCCGCCGCCGCAGCGGCAGGTATCTTGCCCTGTGGCTATCTGGGCAGCGTATTGGATTTTCAGGGGGCAGACGACTTTCGCGACCTTATTGATGCATCACGGGATTTTGGCTTTCGTCTTACCACATGCATGCGCCCTGAACAGGTCGAGATCGTCAATATTGGGTACGCGCCCCGCGCAAATGAGCTGGCTTGGGCCCAGGCGGTGCCAGCGGATGCAGGCATCCAGGATCGGGCCGAGGCAGGCTGGGTGATGGCCCGTGCGCGGCGTTGCTGCGCACGTCCCAAAACGCTGATAGATGGAGAGGCCGCATGACTCAATCGCGCAATAGACTTGCTCCAGGCGCTGGCCCGGCAGCGCTACGCCAAGTGTGGCGCGAGCATCCCTTCGTGATTGCTCCTGGAGTGCACGACCTGTTCAGCCTGCGAATCGTGGAGAGTGCAGGATTCTCGAGTGCGGCCATCAGTGGCGCAGTGCTGTCGCAAGCTTTGCTGGGAATGCCCGATGTGGGACTACTGACGCTAACCGAAGCAGTCGAGCACTGCCGTCGCCTTACGCGCATGGCTTCCATCCCGGTGACGGCTGACGCCGATGCGGGCTACGGAAACCCCCTTGGCGTCTACCACACCGTTCAGATGTTCGAGGAGGCCGGCGCTGCAGGTATCAACCTTGAAGATCAGGTGGTGCCTCGACGATTCGGGGCCGGGTCAGGTAAAGAGGTTGTGCCCGAGGTAGAAATGGTGGCCAAGATTCGTGCTGCTTGCACAGCACGACGGAGCTCGGATTTCGCCCTCATTGTGCGCACCGATGCATTCGCTTGCGAGGATCAAGGTTCTGTCGTTCGACGCTGCAGGGCCTATCAGGACGCTGGCGCTGATGTAGTGATGCCAATCGCACCCAAGAGCGAAGCTGATATCGAGGAGTTGGTTCGCGTTCTGGATGTACCTGTGAGCCTGAATGTTGGTACGGGACTGGCACCAGCTCGCTCTGCAGGGATGGTGCCTGTGCCACGTTTGCGGGAACTGGGTGTGAGGCGAGTTAGCCTTCCTTCGATACTGCCTGTGGCTGCCGCGGCTGCGATGGCTAATGCGCTGGGTCGATTGCAAGTGTCGTTGGATGGCAAGCCGGTCGCTACGGAGCCGGAGCCTCTGGAATTAGCCCAGATCATGGGTGACGCCGAATGGCTTGCGCTTGAGTCGCAGTTGCTGAATAAGCAAATACAGAAATGATTGCTTGCTCCCGCGCATAGCCCGCGATGGCGCCCTAACTACTCATCCCGACAAACCGCATTAGCGCACGGAAAAGCAGAGCCACCCCGGAGAGGGTCGCCACACTGGCGGCCCAGATCAAGACCAGCCAGCCGACACGGCGCCACCACGACACGCCTTGAGGTGCGGGGGACGCCATCAGTGGTAGCCCTCACCCTGCCGCACCTTGCCGCGGAACACGTAGTATGACCAGGCGGTGTATGCCAGGATGAACGGGATAATCAGCAAAGCGCCCACGAGCGCGAATCCCATGCTCTGCGGCGGCGCAGCGGCTTCCCGAATGGTGATGCCAGGCGGAATAATGTTCGGCCATACGCTAATGCCCAAACCGCTGTACCCGAGGAACAGTAGACACAACGCGAGTATGAAAGGCGTGGCACCGGGATCTCCCCCCCGCAGGCTGCGAACCAGACCGTAGCCCGTGAGCAGCACCAGCAGCGGTACCGGCGCGAAAAACGCGATGTTGGGCCAGTTAAACCACCGCTGTGCAATGCCCAAGTGGGCGAGCGGTGTCCACGCGCTCACGATCGCGATGACAACGAGCAGCACCAACGTGACGGGGCGAGCCAATACCACCATCCGGTCGTGGATGAACCCTTCGGTCTTGATGATGAGCCACGTCACACCGAGCAGCGCGTAGGCAACGATAAGTCCCAACCCCGTAAACAGGCTGAACGGCGTGAGCCAGTCAAATGCTCCACCGACGAAAGTGCCATTCCGCACATTAAAACCATTCAGGAATGCGCCCAGTGCAACGCCTTGGAAGAACGTGGCGACATAAGAGCCTGCCATGAACGCTTTGTCCCAGAAAGGTCTGTGGCTCTCGTCGGCCTTGAAACGGAATTCAAAGGCTACGCCACGCCAAATCAGCCCCAGGAGCATGAGCAGCAGCGGCAAATACAGCGCGCTCAACACGACGGCATAGGCCAGCGGGAACGCGGCCATGAGACCGGCGCCGCCGAGCACGAGCCAAGTTTCGTTGCCATCCCACACCGGAGCCACGGTGTTGACCATGACGTCGCGACTATCGCGGTCGCGCACAAACGGGAACAGGATGCCGATGCCCAGATCGAACCCGTCCATGATGACGTACATCATCAAGCCAAATACGATGATGGCAAACCAGACGACTGGCAGATCTATACCCATGATTCAAACCTCTTGATGATGTGTGGGCGAATTTGCGTCTGGCGCGTCTGGCGCGGCGGACAGGGGACGGGCGGGACGATTGGTCGGTACGTCGGCGTCGTTTGCGTCTTCATGGGGTTGCGGCCCTTGCCCCACGAGCTTGAGCATGTAACGCACGCCGATGCCAAACACTGCCAGATAGGCGATGACGAAAATGACCAGCGTGGCCCCTAATACTTCTGCCGAGTGATTGGAGACAGCGTCCTTCGTGCGCATGACGCCGTAGACGATCCAGGGCTGGCGGCCGACTTCGGTGGTGAACCACCCCGCGAGAACGGCGATCAAGCCCGAAGGCCCCATCCACGTGGCGAAGCGCAGGAACGCACGGCTGCCGTACAGTCTTTTGCGCCAGCGTAGCCACGCCCCCAAAACCGCCAGCAGCAGCATGAGCATGCCCAGGCCCACCATCACGCGGAAGCTCCAGAACACGATGAGGACGTTGGGCCTGTCTTCTGGGGCGAACTCCTTGAGTCCCTGATACTGTCCATCCCATGAGTGGGTAAGGATCAGGCTACCCAGTCGGGGCACCTCAACGGCGTTGCGCGTAGTCTCGGCCTCCATATCGGGCCATCCGAACAACACTAGAGGCACGCCCTCACCTGGCTTGTTCTCCCAATGCCCCTCCATAGCGGCGACCTTGGCGGGCTGATGTTTCAGGGTGTTGAGCCCGTGCATGTCGCCAATCGCGATCTGCAGCGGGGTTGCCGCGAGCAACATCCAAAGCGCCATAGAGAGCATGGTGCGCACACGGGGGTTGTCGTTGCCGCGCAGAAGATGCCAAGCCCCCGACGCACCCACAAAGAGCGCGGTGGAGATGAATGCCGCCATAGTCATGTGTGCCAGGCGATAGGGAAACGAGGGGTTGAAGATGACCTCGATCCAGTTGACCGGCACCACCACGTTGTTGACGATCTCGAAACCCTGCGGCGTCTGCATCCAACTGTTGGAAGCCAGAATCCAGGTGGCCGACACCAGTGTGCCCAAGGCCACCATGACGGTCGAGAAGAAGTGCAGGCCAGGCCCGACCTTGTGCCAGCCAAACAGCATCACGCCGAGGAATCCGGCCTCCAGGAAAAAGGCTGTGAGAACCTCATAAGCCAGCAAGGGGCCAGTGATGCTGCCCGCGAAAGCAGAGTAGTGGCTCCAGTTCGTGCCGAACTGGTAGGCCATGACGAGTCCTGACACCACGCCCATCGCGAAGTTGACCGCGAAGATGCGCGACCAGAAATGGTAGAGATCCCGATATACCGGATCTTTGCGCCAAAGCCACAAGCCTTCGAGTACGGCCAGGTAGCTCGCGAGTCCAATGGTGATCGCCGGAAAAATAATGTGGAACGAGATGGTGAAGCCGAACTGGATGCGGGCCAGTTCAAGGGCTGTAAGGCTGAACATTGAATGCTTCCTTCAAGTGGCGCCACTCATCGCGGCACTAAGAACGAGGACTTCTCAGAAACGCGGGCCGCATTGGGGCCGAGCGACTCCACATCGAAATATACCGGGTGTGCCCCTTCTGGGGCTGATCCGTAGGGGATGCGCAGTTGCACCGCCACCCACTGCGCCTGGGTGGCTCCCACCTCGACCTCGGGCTGAGAAGCGACCTCCACACCGTCAATGCCTCGCGCGCCAATGCGGTAGCGCTGTGGCGACTCGGTTGCATTCATGATCTGCAGGCGGTAGACGTTTTCGAGCTTGCCTCCTGCCACGATGCGAGACAGCGCAGCCCGATCACGCACTACATCCACCTTGAGCGGGGTGCGTAGAGCCAGGCTAGCGATCATGGCCGCACTCAGGACAACCAGGACGGCTGTGTAACCCAATACGCGAGGCCGCCCCACGCGGCGAAGCATGCGTGCGGAACTCCAGCGCCCCGCCATGCCGTTGGGTGTTGCCAGCCGGATCAACCCGCGAGGCAAGCTCACCTTGTCAATCACGCTATTGCATGCGTCGATGCAGAGGCCGCAACCGATGCATTCGTACTGCAAGCCGTTGCGGATGTCGATGCCTACCGGGCAGACCTGTACGCACAAGGTGCAGTCGATGCAGTCGCCGAGCGCTGCCGAGGCTTTGGTCTTGCTACGCGCACCCCGAGGCTCGCCGCGCTGCTCATCGTAGGTGACGATGAGCGTGTCCTTGTCGAACATGGCGCTCTGAAAACGCGCGTAGGGGCACATGTACTTGCAGACCTGCTCGCGTAGGAAGCCAGCGTTTCCATAGGTGGCAGCGCCATAAAAAAGCACCCAGAAAATCTGCCATGAACCGTGCAGCGCAAGCAATTCGCCGCCGAGTTGCCGTATCGGAACGAAGTAGCCCACGAAGGTGAATCCCGTCCACAACGAGACCAGCAGCCACGCCCCGTGCTTGGCAGTTCGCTTCCACAGCTTCTCGAACGACCAACCGCTTGCGTCAAGGCGCAAACGCGCGCTTCGTTCCCCTTCAATTCGATGCTCAAGCCACAGGAAGATTTCCGTGTAGACCGTTTGTGGACAGGAGAAGCCGCACCACAGCCGCCCGGCAGTTGCCGTGAAGAGGAACAGCGCCAGCGCCGAGATGATGAGCAGCCCTGTGAGATAGATGAAATCCTGTGGGTACAGCACCAGCCCGAAGAGGTAGAAGCGCCGCGCGCCCAGATCGAACAGCACCATCTGGCGCTGGCCCCACTCCAGCCAGGGC
This sequence comes from Diaphorobacter caeni, assembly GCF_015354245.1. Classification (GTDB taxonomy): domain Bacteria; phylum Pseudomonadota; class Gammaproteobacteria; order Burkholderiales; family Burkholderiaceae_C; genus Diaphorobacter_A; species Diaphorobacter_A caeni. Next base: position 137,206 of record NZ_JADKYZ010000010.1, on the reverse strand, counting down.
AATCCGTAGAATACGATCTGTGTGATCCAGACCATGATCCATCGCCAAGCCGCGAACTTCCCGCTGATAGAGCGAGGCTGGATCTTCGTGCGAGCCTCGTAGAGCGAAGCAGCCTCCGAAACGATCGGAATGACTTTTGGGGATTTGCGGGCGTGGGGTAGGTGTTCTGTGTCTGACATAGGTACCTCATGGCAGCGGTGCCAAGCGCCTGCGCTGGATACCCCGCTCCAATGGGTAACTATGGCGTTCTCACCATAAAAAGAACAGAAGCAGAAATATCTAGATTTTGCATATCAGATTGGAGAACTACTGTGGCATCGAACGGCGCAGGAGCTAAACCAGCAGCGTCTCGTTTAGATCGTTGGCCCGCGCTGGCGGCCAATCTCCCACGACGTGCCGCCGCCGCGCACAGTGGCGGCGAGCTGTTGGCCCAGGCGCTGTTCGATGACGGGCCTCCAGGGCACGAGGCTGAATGCCTTGCCGTCGTCGAGCATCGCGTAGCGTCCGCTGGCGAGCATGACGCTTCGCCGGTAGATGCCGGCCACACGCTGCCCGTCGGCCACCGGGCGATGCTCCAAGCCGGTATCGGCGGCTATGTCCTTGGCGGCCTGCACCAGCTCCCGGTTGCGCAGCGTGCCCAGCAGGTTGCGCGCCAGGATCACGCGCTGCCCGCATCGCTCGGCCAGCCCCTGTTCGGCCAGGAAGTTGGCGCGCTGCTGCATCGCCTGCTTGGCCTCGCTACCAAAGCCCAGGTCGCCCAGGCCGGAGCCGCCGCCGATCAACTGCTGGTCGAGCCAAGTGGCACCGATCACGCGGGCCTGCCGTTCGATGGGCAGGTGCGATTTCAGCTCCACGGCCACGCCGCCCAGGCGCTGTGCGTCGTAGCGCCGGCCCTGCTCGGGCAGGTCGCCCGGCACCTTCCACAGCCCCTCGGTGACACGCTCCACGATGCCTGCCCGGCGCAGGGCTTCCAGCCGGCGGACGTGGGCCGCCACGACCTCCTGCGGGTCGCGTCCGGGGACGGCCTGGCCCTGCGCGATAGCGAGATGGTGGCCGGTGCGGTACAGGCCACCGCTCGCCAGCGCGGCGATGTTCCTGTCGGCCGCGCGCACGTCGGCCGATCCCTTCACCTCCACGACGGCTCCGGTCGGGTAGTTTGCCAACTCGTCGCGGGCATTGAGCGCGACGTAGTGGGCCTTGCCGTCCACGCCGTCGATGACCAGATAGCCCCGGTCGTGCAGCTCGTCGACCAGCCCTTTCGCGGCCACGCGCCCGAGGATGCCTCTCCCCTCCTCTCCCGGCTCGAACACCGCCAGCTCGCGCGGCTCGCCGCGCATCGCCCTCTGCATGGTGCGGATGATGTCGCCGCGCTCGCCCAGGACGCGCAAGGTCTTTTCCGCATCGGCATGGACGGCCCAGGTGCCAGGCTGCGTCTCGTCGGCCAGGCCCAGGCGCTGCAAGCGTTGCAGGCGACCGATCAGCAGCAGGCGCTGGCGTTGCAAGCGAGGTTCGTTGAGCCGTTCGACATGCACCAGGCCATCGTCGCCAGCCTCGCGCTTCAAGGTGCGATCCAGGCTCGTCCACCGCTCCTGATCCACCTCTCGCCCCAAGGTCTGCTGGATCTCCAGCTCGGTACGTGGCCCCAGCCATTCGGTCGCCAGCTCGGCGGCGCGATGGCGGAAGCCATCGGCGATGTAGTCGCCCGCGATGATGAGGTCTTTGCTCGTGTCGTCACATCCGCGCACGACGATGTGCGTGTGCGGGTTGTCGGTGTTCCAGTGGTTCACGGCCACCCAATCGAGGCCCGTCCCAAGGTCGGCCTCCATGCGGCCCATGAGGTGCCGCGTGTAGGTGCGCAGGTCTTCCAGCTCCGCGCCATCCTCGGGCGAGAGGATGAAGCGGAAGTGGTGCCGGTCGTCAGCGCAGCGTTCCTTGAAGGCATCGAGATCGGCGGCGTCGGTCTGCGGCCCGTAGGCTTGGCCCGGCTCGCCGTCGCGGCCCACGCCATCGCGCTCGATATAGCGCAGGTGCTTGGCGAGCGACTGCGGGCTGGCCCGTTGGTGATTGACCAGCAGCGTCTTGATGGTCACGCGCCGGGACATGGGCGTCAGCTTCGCGCCCGCGAAGCGTGCCGCCGTGTGGCCGCGCCCCAGGCGCGAGCCGGGGCGCTGGCCGGCGCTCCTGCCGCCGCCCGGCGAGCTAGGACGGCGCATCGCGGGCTTGCCGCCGCTGGCCTTGCCGGTCTGCTTGAGCACCTTGGAAACGAAGCTCTGCCCCTGGCCCTTGCCCCGGTTCTTCGGGGCGCTGGGACGCATGCGGAAGTCGTCGTCGCGGCGGTCGCTCATGGCTGCGCTCCTTGCAAGCTCTGGCGTGTCCTGTCGTGCGAAGCACGCGAATATGACCGTATTGGCGCGGGAAACGCGTCCCAAGCAGCACGGCGGCGAAGCCGCTCCGTGCCGCGCCACACCCACGTGCAGACTGGCTTTCGACGTGGCCCGGTGCCGCGTCCTTTTGTCTTGCCTTCCGCATTGGCCTCCCGCATCCGCGCCCGGCCAGTGCGGCCCGGGGGCGCTGTGCTGCGGGCAGCTAGCGCCCCGGCGAACGCGGCCAGGGCCACAGGCCCAGCGCGTTCGAGGCAAGACGCCTGCACGATGGGCAACTGCACGAAGTGCAGGGCCGGATGCAGCACGGTGTGCCGTGCGAAGGCACGGGCACGCCATGCGGAGAGACAAGGCCCATGCAGCCGGGAAAACACGCCTGATAGCACGATAGCCTGCACGCAAGCGTGCAGCGAGTCGGCAGCCCGCAGTGCAGTCGCAGGCACGCCGAAATGCAGCGCAGAAGCCGGTGCGAAATGCGGTGCCTGATGCGCAGCATCAGCACTCGCATTGCACGCGCGAAGACATGCCGCCATGCACCGGAACTGCACGCCCGATGGCACGATGAGATGCACGCCAACGTGCAGCACTTCGGCGGCCGTCATGGGCGAGACGCCAGCCAGACCGGGGGCGCCACGCCGATCACGGCGGACGCGCTGACCGGCCCGAAGTACCGGCTGTCGAATGACGCCGGATTGGTGCTGCTTAACAGGAACAGTTCGCCCGATTCGAGGCGGCGGCAGTGCGGCCAGTATGGCAGCGGGCGGCCCAACCGGTCGGCGGACAGGACGGCGGCCACCGGCACGCCGTCGATCCAGACCAGTGCATCGAAGATGCACACATACTGCGGCGCGATGGCACCGACACGTTTGAGCAACGGCACCCGAGCCGGCAGGTAGCGGCGCTGCGCGGCCAGTGCGGCAGCATCTGGCGGCAGCGCGGTCAGCACGATGCTGCCCACGGGCGCAGCCCATGGCCGCGAGTCGGGCCGGCTGTACAGCGGATCGACGCGATACCAGCCCACCGCCACGCTGTCGGACGGGTTGTAGACCAGGCGCGGCAGCGGCTGCACGAAAGCCGCCCAGGCCAGCGCAGCGAGGCCGCAGGCGGACAGAACCGCCAGCACGATGCGAAAGCGAGTGGGAGCGGTCATGGCAGCGCCCTCCCGGCCAGCCAAGCGGCGTGCCGCTCGGCGATGTAATCGGGCAGCGGCAGGCGCGCGGCGATCCGGTTTGCAAGTGTGCGCCAGTACGCAGGCGAGACGGCGACGGGCGCGATGCCACGCACCTCGATGGCGTCGATGCGTTCCAGCACAGCGCGCACGGCCTTGTCACCTTCGGCGTGCAGCAGCAGGCGCGCGCCCGGCTGCACGCCAGGGATGCGCTGCGCGCCATCCAATGGCGTGCAAGCCTGCATCACCATGAGCTGCCAGCGAATGGTGCCGAAGTCGTTGGACTGCCAGCGGATGCGACAGAACACGGCGCCCGACAGGAACACCGCGCAGCGCCGCCAGCGGTCGAGCCGGAGGGTGCGCGCCGGCTCGCCGAAGCGCAGATAGAGGTCGAAGCGCTGGTCGATGTAGGCCAGCGCCACGCGCGTGAGCGGCGTGGAAGCAGGCCAGGCGGCAGGCATAGCCGTGGCCGCGCCAGCAGCCGGCAAAGCGGATGCATTCATGGAGTGTTCTCCCTGCGGTGTTCTGGAAACTCCCGTTCCAGCAGCGCGCGCAGCAGGTCGGCCACCGTCACGCCCTGCGTGAAGGCCGACACCTTGATGCGCGAGCGCAGCGCTGGTGTGATGTCGAGAGTCAGGCGAGCGGTGAACACATCGCCCTTGCTGAGCGCATCGGCATCGCCCTGGCGAATCCACGCCTCGGCGTACGGATTCGCAGGCGGCCGCGCGCCGATGCCGACGCGCTTTGCGCGTGGCGGTGGCTTCGCGGTCATGACGGCCACCGCAGCAGTTCATCGACCAGCGCAGTGATTTCGCGCGCGGCGGCGCCGTCGGGCGCCGTCTCGCGCGCAAGCCGGCCAGCGGCGACGCTGTCGGCGAACACGATGCGCTGGCGCACTTCCGAGCGCAGCGCGGGCAGCGGCTGCTCGGCGAGCGCGCCGCGTGCCTCGCGCCCGATCACGGTGGCGGCCACGCGCCGGTTGATGACGAAGGCTGCGCGCAACTGTGGTCGAAACATCTGCGCTTCAAGAATCAACGCCACCATCTCGGCACTGGCCCACAGGTCGTAGGGACTGGGCTGCACCGGAATCAGCACCCGCTCGGCCGCCAGCAGCGCGGAGCGCGCCAAGGCTGCGATCCTGGGTGGGCCATCGATGACCACGTGATCGGCCCGCCTGGCGAGTTCTGGTGCTTCGTCGTGCAAGGTTTCACGCGCCAGGCCCACGGCGCTGAACAGCCTTGGAAGACCTTGCTGGCTTCTGCGCTGCGTCCAGTCCAGCGCGGAGCCCTGCGGGTCGGCATCCAGCAGGATGACCGACTGCCCGCGCATCGCCAGCTCGCCGGCGATGTGGGTGGCGAGCGTGGTCTTGCCCACGCCGCCCTTCTGGTGGAGCACGGCGAGGATCATGGCCCGGCCCTCCTTGTTGAACGGCTGGGCTTTGCCCCGCGTGTCAAACCGGCACGCCGATGGCAAAGATCGCTGGCCCGAGCATGCGTTTTTGCAGTTGTCCACCGAAGCGCGGCGCTGCTACTACTAGTGTTAGGAATTAGGTTAGATAAGTTAAGAGAGGCCGAAACCCGCACCAGCATTGGCCTGGCGGCCGATTTCGTTGCCTGATAGCACGAGGATCTGTTGCCTGATAGCACGAGACTTTTGTTGCCTGATAGCACGAGCCCGTCCACAGGATTTGGCGCAGTTATCCCCGTGCCGTGGACGGCACGGGGCGCAAAGGCCGAAACGTCAGCAGCGGCGTAGCAGCCGTGGAGCGGTACTCGATGCCCAGGCGATAGCCTGGCAGGGCCTGCCGCGCCACTAGGGCGCGCAGGTCGGCCGCGAAGTCGTAGTAGCGCGCCGCGCTCCCTGACTTGCGGTACAGGTGCTCGAAATCGAATTGCCAGCCCGACTCCTGCCACCCCGCATGCTTTCTCACGACCCGATACAGCCAGCGCTCGATGCCGCCCGTGAGCCGGAAATACGCCGGGTCGATGGTCAGCACCAGGGCGGCATCCATCACGCCCGCATAGAACCAGTCGGGCAGGATCAGCTCGATGCCCAGCGGCGTTCCCTTGGCATCGGCCAGCTCCTTCCACTCGTTGATCCACGAAAACCGATGCAGGCGCCGCCCGGTCGTCTCGCGGATGGACGTGGCCACCGTGGTCGATTGCAGGCGATCCAAGGCCGCCTTGAGGCGCTGGTAGTCGCGTAGCGACGTGCCGCGGCCGATGAAGCGCAGGATCTCGTAGGGCGTGGCCTGCATCAGCCGCGACGGGCGAAAGCCTGCGTCGCGTGCCTCTACGATCTGCGACGCGGCCCAGATCAGGATGTCGGCATCCCAGATCGTGGCAATGCCATGTTCGGCCGTGCCCTCCACGCGGATCGTGACGTTGCCGCTGTGAAAGTCGATCGGCGCTGTGCGCCGCGACTTGGCCAGCGAGAAAAACGGAAAGGCCATCAGGTCCTGGCTGTCGCGCGGCGCCATGTCGCCCGGCAGGGCGCGGAACAGATCGAGCTGTTCGCGTTCTTGCGAGGGCCGCTGCCGGGACGGCAGCGCGGGGCTGGACATGGCGATGGCCTGGCGCGTGCCAGCGATCAGCGCGCACGGCTGTCCGCCGAGTGGTGCTCGGCATACTCGGGGTCGGACGTGCTGTCGAAGCTGCGCTCGGCCGCCCAGGCATCGAGGTCGGCCACGGCGTACATGACGCGCCGGCCGAACTTGCGGAACTTGGGGCCGCCACCGAACACGCGCTGTTTCTCCAGCGTGCGCGGCGACAGGCGCAGGTACTCGGCGGCTTCGTCATTGGTCAGATAGCGCTGAGGCTGCGTCGGCGCAGCGACAGCAGCGGGAGCGGAATGCAAGGGGGCAGGACGCATGGTGAGAACCTCCATAGCTTTCAAAGCTCCGGCCACACAGCGCAACCGGATGGAGGCAGTCTCAGAAAAAGAAGCCCTCTTGCTCAGGGACGTTTTGCGTCCCCCTCAAAACGTCCCTTCTCAAGCACCTGAATTTGTGCTAATTGCCGGTAGCCGCCGCGCATCAATGCATCGCCCCGATGCACCAGGCGCCGCACGCGGGCGCGCAGGTCGCCGTCGGTGTGCCAGTCAGCGGCCACGGCATCGGCGCCAAACAAGCCTTCGGCGATCTCGCGCAAGGACGCCCCCGCCAGGGTGGCGTCGAGCGCCTGCAGGGTGTGCAACTCCAGCATGGCCGCAGGCGGTGGCCTGGGCCGGACCATAGGAGCTGGCGTATCAGGCGTATGCGTCACACCACGACCGCGATGGGCCTGGGCGACAGCCATACCGTCCTCCAGGCCGGGGGCCAGCGCAAAGCGCAGCCAGCGGCCAGGGCTGCGCGCGATCAGCGCCAGCCCCTTGCCGTCGTGGATCACCTGCTTGTGGCCAGGCATGCTCCAGACATCGAAGACAGGCGCATTGGGAGGTGGGTCGGCATCCGGGTAAAGCTGCACCACCGCGTCGTGGCCGGGCAGCCAGGCCGGATGCGCATCGCGCGCATCCAGGGCCGGGTCTTCCCACAGGCGCAGGCCCCAGCGATGCGCCGCCTGATGTGCAGCCCGCGGCCGGCGATGATGGCGCAGCCAGTCGAGCCGGTAATCGGGGTGCCGGCGCAGGTACTCCCAGGCCAGCGCGAGCACGTCCAGGCTCAGAACGTAGAGGTAGGCAGCAGTCGGATACCAGTGCGCAAGATGATGATCGACCATGACGCAAGCTCCCGTCGGATCGCAGGAACATCGCCGCAGGCGTCAACGCGCAAAGACTATCGCATCAGAATCCAGTCGTTAATAAAATGGATTAACTGTAAATTTGGTGTCAAGACGATTTAAGTCCGGTACATTGCCAAAATCGTCTCAATGCGGCGATGGCGCGTGAATATGGGCCGCGCCCTGCAAGACCTAAACTGCCACAAACCGCCACAGCCGTCACGGCTGTTTGCGTCAGGCTTGCATTGCTTCTCCGCAACAATGCGGATTAAGACCCAATAGGTCTTGAGCAAGACGCAAATAGCATCAATACGCCCGGCTTGGCCGTGGCGCAAACGGCTCAATCGACGATGGAGCCGTTTTCCTGGGCCAGCCGCAGGTATTCCGATAGCGGGCGCACTGCCTGGAAATACCGATCCCGCATCACGGGCTGCTTGCGCGGGCCGACGATGGAGGCTAGGTCGGACAGCTTTACAGTGCCCAGTTCGGGCATGCTGATCCCCAGGTCGATAAGGCCGTAGGCCGTATCGCCATCGGCAGGGTCGAGTGAAACCAATAGCCAGATGGCATGAGCATCTGGCGTAAACAACCGCACCACTGGAAAAGGATCGGTAGTGAGGCCAGCCGCACGGTCCTTGCCATTGGCAAGCAGCTGCGCACGCTCCTGGTCGGTGGTAAGTGGTTGAGTCATGGTTTGAACCCCCATCGGGCAATGATGCGCCCCCATGCCTTGTTTCCCAAGTACGAATCGCAAACCTTCGTCAAGCGCTTGTGCGAAAGTACAAAAGCACTCATACGCTTCGCATCAAATCCGTCAAAGCGTAAATGCACAGAAGCGGAAATGAAGCTTTACGCCAAAGCACGGAAGCGGCTTTGCGCCTCTGTCCAAAACCACGGATACGGATTTCCGTAAAAGCACAGTAAGCGTCTGGCCATCCCATCTTGAACCTTGATCGGCGACGAAGGAGTCTCCTGACCATGTCAACTTCCGCGTGGCCCCATGAGCACAATCACCAGCTCCCCAGACGTAACGGCACGCCCTTACTTTCGGCACGATCAAGCGTTCAAGGATCGAGTAATAGCGAGTTACCGGCAGTCCCGCGACACAATCGCCGACGTTGCACGTGCCTATGGCATCAGGCCCGATCTACTCCAGCGCTGGATCAGCGATGCGGGCGTGCGCGATGACCGTGGCGCGGCAGAGGCTCTGCCGGTCGCTTCTGGCGCGCGTGCCGAGACAAACCAGCCCACCCCGGCGTTCCTGCCCATCGCAATCGAGCCGGGCCCGAGCCGCTGTGCGTCAAGCATCTGCATCGAGCTGAACATCGCAGGCACGCCAGTCACCGTGCATTGGCCCGTCGACGCGGCGTCCTCCTGCGCGGCCTGGCTGCGCGAGGTGCTGCGATGATCCGCATCGACGCCATGTGGCTGGCGGTGCAGCCCATCGACATCCGAGCGGGCGTGGACAGCCTGCTCGCACGCGTGGTGCAGGTCTTCGGTACGGCCCACGCACACCATGGCTATCTCTTTGCCAATGTCCGGGTCAACCGCATCAAGCTGGTAGTGCATGACGGCTTCGGCGTCTGGTGTGCCACACGGCGCCTGCACCAGGGAGGCTTCGTATGGCCGCGCCATGGCGTGGCAGGCGCTTCGTCCATCACGCTCACACGCGAGCAGTTCGATGCCTTGGTGCTGGGCCTTCCCTGGCAACGCCTGGAGCAAATCAAGACGATCACCCGAATGTGAGCACCTGTGCGGGCGGTGCAAAAGTGCAGTTGGGGCAAGGCGCTGGGCAATCGGAAGATGACCCGATGTGCTGGCACGGAGGCGCTGTGCACAATCGGCGCATGCTCGATCTGCCCGCACTCACCGCCCAGGACCTGCGTGCCCTGGACCCTGAGGCGATGGCCCGGCTGGCCGAACAGATGCTCGCACGCATGGCCGAGCAGGCAAGGCAGCTTGGCGAGCGCGACCAGCAGATTGCCCAGCAGGCGCAAGCGCTCAGATTCAAGGACGCCAGGATCGAGCGCATCACGTTCGAGCTGGCGCGCCTGAAGGCGTGGAGGTTCGCCGCCAAGACCGAGCGCATGAACGCCGAGCAGCGCCAGATGTTCGAAGAGACGTTGGCCGAAGACCAAGCCAACCTGGAGGCTCAGTTGCAGGCCTTGCAGGGCGAGACAGACCAGGCATTGGCACCGCAGGCCAGCGAGCGGGCTGCGAGGAGGCCGCGCCGCCAGATGCTGCCGGCTCACCTGCGGCGCGTGGAGCACCGCCATGAACCCGATGACACAACCTGCCCATCACCCGGTTGCGGCCGGCCCATGGTGCGCATCGGCGAGGACGTCTCGGAGCGGCTGGACATCGTGCCAGCAGAATTCTTCGTGCATCGCCACGTGCGCGGCAAGTGGGCCTGCCGGTGCTGTCAAGTTCTGGTCCAGGAGGCCGTGGCCCCACAGGTCATCGACAAAGGCATGCCTGCCCCTGGCCTGCTGGCGCACACGGTGGTCGGCCACCTCGTCGATCATCTGCCTTACTACCGCCAGGAACAGATCAACGCCCGCTCGGGCGTTCACACCCCACGCGCAACGCTGGCGTCATGGGCTGGGCAGGCGGGAGCTGCGTTGACACCACTGTTCGACGCCCACCGGGCGTTCGTGCTCGGCGCCCAGGTGCTGCATGCTGACGAAACGCCTGTGGCGATGCTCGATCCAGGAGCCGGCAAGACCAGGAGAGCGTACATCTGGGCCTACGCCCGTGGGGCCTTCGATGCGATGGCGGGCGTGGTCTACGACTTCTGCCTGAGCCGCGCGGCACGCCATCCCGTGGACTTCCTCAAAGGGTGGTCGGGCACGCTGGTGTGCGACGGCTATGGGGTATATGACAGCGTGATCAAGTTGGAGACCCGTGTCGCAGCCGGATGTGCTGCACATGCCAGGCGCAAGTTCGACGAACTGATCAGGCATGGCCAGAGCCCGGTGGCGATGCAAGCCGTGCAGCGCTTCGCGCAGCTCTACAGGATCGAGCGCGACGTTCAGGCATTGAGCGCCGATGATCGACGGGCTGTGCGACAGGCACGGGCACGGCCCCTTTGGGAGGAAATGCATGCGTGGTTGATCCTGGAGCGCCAGCGCGTGCCCGATGGCAGTGCGATCGCCGCAGCCATTGATTACAGCCTCAACCGCTGGACGGCGCTCACGCGCCACCTGGACGATGGCCATGTGAGCATCGACAACAACCATTGCGAGAACCAGATCCGTCCCTGGGCCCTTGGCCGGCGCAACTGGTTGTTTGCGGGCAGCGAGTTGGCCGGCCAGCGCGCGGCCATGATCATGAGCCTGCTGCAGTCGGCCAGGATGAATGGGCACGACCCCTGGACCTATCTCAAGGACGTGCTCACCCGGCTGCCCACGCATGCCAACAGCCGCATCGATGAGCTTTTGCCGCACCGCTGGCAGTCCGTATCTTCATAGCCCCGGTCCTCACAGGTGCCATGCGTCAAGACGGCATGGCCAGACGCTTACAAAGCACAGAAGCGTATAGCCGCAAAAAAACGAACACTATAGATTGTAGCCCTATAGGGCGCAATCGGCTGTCATCTTGGATTTTGGGGGAGATCCAGGTTGGCAGCGAAGTACAAATTATCGGACGCATTGAAGACCATCCGAAAGGTCCGGGGTCTGAGCCAGGAAGACTTCTCCGACGTGTCCAGCCGCACCTACATGAGTACGCTGGAGCGCGATCTCAAAAGCCCGACCCTGAGCAAGCTGGCCGAGCTGTGCGAGGTCATGGACGTGCATCCGCTCACGCTGCTGACGCTGGCCTATGCCGGCATCAATACACGCAAGGCCGATCAGCTTCTGACGCAGGTGCGGCAGGAACTGGAGGCGGTGCTGCAGGCGGGCACCGAAGCATAGCGATGCCTGCCTGGCCGATCCGGCGTCGCCGGTTCGGGGACTTCAGGGGCGCCAAGCCATGCGCGGCGGGGAGAGTCCGCAGGGCTTTCCCCGGGAGGCAAGCGCAGCGCCGCAGGCGCGTAGGCGTTAAGGATTGGAGCCGGATGGCCGTGACGCCAAAGGCGGCACGGGGCGAAGCCCGCAAAGCCTGGCGGTGCAACGCACCGAAACGCCCTGGTCTGCAGTTGGACACCGCTCAGGCCATGCACGCGGGAAACCAGGCCGCTCAGCAAACCTGGGCTCAAGCCGCAGCTCTGTCGCCATCGCAGCCATCCCCACGAAAACATCATCGTTGGCCCGCAACCAGCCTACGATCCACGGGCATTCTTCCAACACGTCCGGCGCCTTGCTTTGCAGCAGCTCCAGTAGCTCGCGGTTTTCATCGACGCGCTTGTGCGCGCCACCGCCGACCTGCTCCAGCAGCGTCACGAGCGCGGGCGTTGTCCTGGACTTGAAAAAGTGGAACATCTGCTCTCCCTGAATAGCGAAGCTGCCACGCCAGCTTCCAGCGTTGCATTGCGCTGCGACAGCAGCACAATGCCCCGCCCGGTGGGCGGGGCTGGCGGGCGTCAGTCCGCCTTGGGCTTGCTGCGCGACCAGATCAGGTCGTGCGTGCCGTCCTCGGCCTCGATCAGGCGAGCGTAGACCGTGGCCGGGAACGAAGGGTCATCAATCGCGCAGGAGACGTACACCAGCCCGGCCTTGCTGGTCTTGCGCCACCCTGCCCCCACGTCGTGGCCTGCGACCTGAATGCGGTAGTCCGGGGCGTGCTCGTTGCTGCCCTTGTCATTGGGGACGAGCTTGGCCTTGACATTGATAGTCAGGGTGCGCAGCGTGCCGTTGAAACCGTCCTTGTCCGCGGTGAAGTTGCCGATGTTTGCCATGATCTTTCCTTTCGGTTGAACAAGTTCGCGCCCATCGCGTCCTTGTTGTGATCCGGCCGGCGGGGGTCGGGCTGGCTGCACCGCCTGCGGGCGCAACGCAGTGGAGCGCCTGGAGGCACAGATTTTTTGTCTCGCGAGGAATGCGCAGCAGGGGAAAAAATCTGTGCTGCAAGGTTGCAGCCACAAAAGCCCGGCTCCCGCCAGGATTCACAACCAGACAAGGACGCCTTGGGCTGAACCACCACCGAAAGGAGCTACGGCCAACTCGGCATCCCCGCACCAAGGATTCAGTGGCACGTCCCCTGACCTCGGCAAGGCCCTATCTCCACAACGAGGGCACCCGCGCGCCCCGCCGCATCCTGCAGGCCATGCCCGTGGCGCTGTGCAGCAATACCCGCAAGGCTGGCCTGGCGCCCCTCTGCGTGACTGCGTGATCCTCCTTCGTGACGCCATGGGCGAGAACCGCCAGCATCAAGGACGGCACGCCTGCACACAACCTGCCGCAGCAAGCCCTGGCGCACCTGCCGCGCCTGTCCATCGGGCGGGGCGCTGACCCGGCCGATCCGGCAATGCCGGTTCGGCGCTACCCCAGGGGCGCCAAGCACAGCGCGGCGGGGATGGGCCTTGCGTCGATCCCCTGGAGGCAAGCGAAGCGCGCAGCGCCGCAGGCGCGAAGGCGTGATCAAGCCGAAGGGCCATGACGCCATCAGCGACAAGCTACAGATGCGGCTTGAACCAGAACCACAACCCTGCGCCCACCGCCAGCCATACGGCCACAATCAACACCGCCCCGAATCGGCTCTTCGGCTTGGCCCCTTCCGTCTGCATCCATTCATCGGCCTGCACCCGGCATTCCGCCAGCACCTCGGCGGGCAGCAGCTTGACGGTCAGCCAGATCAGGACGGGCAGCAGAATCATGTCATCCACATACCCCAGCACCGGGATGAAGTCGGGAATCAGGTCGATGGGGCTGAGCGCATAGGCCACCACGAACAGTCCCAGGGCCTTGGCATACCAGGGCGTGCGCGGATGCTTGCCCGCAAACCACAGCGTCACGCCATCGCGCTTGATGCGCCTGGCCCAGGTCTTGAGGGTCGTGCCGATGCTCATGACGGCCAACGCACCTGCCTCTGCGCCAGCGGGTGGGCAATGCCACCATCCCCATAAGACCCCTGCACCTGCGCGATCACGACGTGGTAACCCTTCAACCATTCGGCCTGCCGCCGCTTGGCCTCGATGTGGGCCGGATGAGCCATGAGGGCTTGCAGAGCCTCCATGCTGTCCCAGTAGTAGACGTTGGATACCAGGCCGGAGGAAGCATTCTCCCAAGCCTCCTCGCCCAGATAACCGGGAATGGACTTGGCGGCATCGGCAATGCGCTGGTCCAGCGCGTGAAACTCCTCCCCGACTTCGCCCCAGGCGAAAGTGAAGGTGGATGTATAGATCGTGGCCATGTTGTTCTCTCCCTGACTTCCCTGGCAACCGGTCAGTGTGCCATGGCGCTGCGAACTTGCGACGGTACGTGCGGCAGCGCCCGGAGCGGGAAGCAACATGCCAAGTGCGCCACCATTGGTTACACGGAAGGTCAACCTTCGCGCAGACATGGCGTTGAACCTTCTAACACCATGGCGATGGCCGGTCATCGCTGGAGAAATATCAAGATGAACTACAAACAATGCCTGCTCGCCAGCCTTCTGGTCGCAGCAGCCACGGGCGCATGGGCCGGTGTGGATGTAAATATCGGTATAGGAGTTCCCGGCGTGCTGGTGCAGCCGCCCCGGTATACGCTCCGCCGCCGGTCTATGTGGCGCCCCAGCCGGTCTACGCGCCCCGTCCGGTGATGGTCGTTCCGGCCCCGGTCTACGCGCCCGGCTGGCAGTACGAGGACGACAAGCGCCGCAGGAAGTGGGAAAAGGAATGGCGCAAGCAGCAGCGCAAGCGCTGGCACCATGACGATGAGGACGACTGAAAACGTCTGCCAGGAAACGGGCCGCAAGCCCGCTTGCGCAGGCATCGCGCCTCACTGCGATGCCTGCCACGCCGCCGCCTGAGCTCCAGCGAAGGCGGCGGCATGGTATTTCGGCTATCCGCCTTCCACCCGGTCGCGGCCACGCCGCGACCGGGTTTTGATGTTCACCGCGCCCAGGACGGAACGGCCTGGGCGCGGTGCTGATCGGGTTATTCCTTCGTCTCCACAATCCACCACACGGCGCGCGGCAAAGCGCGGCCCGTGATGGGGTGAATATCCGTGAGGTCGGCTTGGGCCGACCAACCCGCAGGCGGACGGTAGCCGCGCACGTCGCCTTCGCCGTGCCAGCGGCGGGCGCGCACCGTGCCCGATGCGTAGACCGCCGCCATGCGCGGGCGGCTGGGGTTTGGTGTCTTGGTAGTGGGCATAGTCCGGCTCCCTGCAAGCCAGCGCCCCGACCGGGGCCGGGGCGCTGCTCTGCGGGTGAAGGTCAATCGGCCAGCACTTCGGCGGGTTCATCCGCCAGGGCTTCGGCATCCTCCGGGGCGTCATGCTCCGCCATGCCTTCCTGCAACCCAGCGGCCTTGAAGATCGCAGGCATCCAGCCCGTGCCATCGGCCAGCCGCTCGGCTTCGCTGGCAATGTCAGCCTTCTTGAGCTTGCCCAGCCGGTTGACGGAATCCGGTGCGAACTCGCCCACGGCATCCAAGATCACGGCCTTGGACACGTGCTTGAAATAGCCTTCCGCCGTCGGCTTCCACCACGCGGCCATATCGAGGCCCACGGCCTGCGCCAATTCCGCGCCGGGCTGGTACGGCATGGCTCGGGGCGTCACCACGTCCACCGTGGAGGCCACGCACACGGCCAGCAGCTTGACCAACTCGCCTTGCTCCATCGCCAGCAGTGCGGCGAACAGTTCGGCGCTGTCCTGGGGCAGTCTTTCGCCCCATACCTCCTGCATTTCGCGCAGCGCCACAGCAGCGGGCGATTCCGGCACGTCCGGGGCCAGTGCTTCCAAGCGGTCTTTCACCGTGAGGCGAACGCCCACCGGCATATCGTGGCCGTAGTAGCGCCCCTGCAAAACCGTTTGCACCATGCCATGCACCAGCGCAGCCAGCGCGACATGCGGATGGCGGGCGACTTCGATTTGCAGCGCGGCGGTACGGTGCGCGCTCAGGCGCTGGGCCAGCCGGTCGGAGATTGCCGCCTGGGGCGCGGCGTCCGTCCCTTCGCCTTCGTCGTCGTTCTCGGCTTCACCCTCGGCAAAACCGTGGCGCAGCCGCTCCAGCGTGCGCAGCGCCTTGGCTTCGGCTTCGCGCATCAGCCCGCGATGAATCACGGCCTGCCCGTTGCGGTCGATGGTCACAACGGCACCGGCTGCGGCCTTCACCGTTTCGCTGTACCCCTGCAAGCCATCTTCCAGCGCCTGCAACTGCTCGCCCAGGGCTTCGCCTTCCTCCTGCAAGGCATCGGCCTTGTCCTCGTCGTCAGCGTCCATCGCTGCGTCCACGGCTTCGCCGATGGCCTGCATCTTCTCTTGCAACTTCTCGATGCGCTGCGCTTCGCGCTTGGTGGGTTCGCGCCGCTCACGCGGGGCACGCTGGAAGGCTTGCAGGTCTGCAAGCGTAGCGGCGGGCGCGGCGTCCACCCAGCCCCAGCCCTCGGCCTTCGCCTTGGCGGCGATGCCCGCCAGCTTGTCTTGCGCCAGCCGTTCCAGCAGCGCGGCATCGGTCAGGTACACGCCCGCGTCACCCTCCGCGAACAGGTCGCGGCGCACGCCACCGCCTGCGGCCTCGTAGGTGTCCAGTCCGACGAACCGCACCAGCGGATGCCGGTAGGCGTCAATCTCGCGCTCCGTCAGACGGTCACGCAACGCGGACGGGCTGCGCTGCCACGTGGGTGCGTCGTAGAAGGCGCTTTCCTGCGCCGCATGGTCATCCGTCCCCGCAAGGGCCATCAACTGGTCAAGACTGAGGGCATCCGCCCGGTAGTCCGCCATCAGGCGCGGCGAGACATTCGCCAGTTTCAGGCGGCGCTGCACCACCAGCGGCGTGACGCTGAAATCCGCCGCAATGTCCTCGATGGGCCTACCTTCCGCCACCAGTGCCGCGAAGGCTTCAAACTGGTCTGCCGGATGCATGGCTTCGCGCTGCACGTTCTCGGTCAGGCTGGCGGTGCGAGCCGTGCCATCGGCCACCTGCAAGCAAGGCACATCCCAATCCTTGGCGATGCGGTGTTTCTTGGCCAGCAGCTTCAACGCGGCCAGCCTGCGGCCACCAGCCACCACCTCGTAATGCAGGCCATCGGCAGCGAGGATGACGATGAGGTTTTGCAGCAGGCCAACCCTTTGGATAGATGCTGCCAGCTCTGGCAGAGACATGCGCGGCGTGGTCTTGCGCACGTTGCGGCCCGCAGGGCGCAGCACCAGCCGCGACAGCGGCACCAGAATCATGTGCTTACTCGGGTCGGCGGCTTGCAGCGTGGTCGCTGCGGTGCTGACGGCTTGGGCTTCGGTTTGGTTAACGGCGTTCATGGTGAATCTCCAATCAAGTGAAACAAGGGAATGGAGGGGAACCGCCCCTCCGGCGGGGAACGGTCAAGCCTTCAACTGGCGCATACCATCGGCCAGCAGCCACAGGGCGCGGTTCAGGCGAATGTCGGAATCAATGCCTTGCACGGGGCGGGTTTGCTGCCTGCGGCCATTGGCGGAACGGCCATGCAGTCCGCCCTTGGTGAGGTTTTCTTGCGTGCGGTTGAACACGCTCCACAGGTCAGGGCGACGGTCTTCAAACCGGCGCGGCATCAGAATCTGGCTTTCGGTGATGGGCGCAGGCTTGTCGGGGTCGTCGTACTTGAGGGCCAGAGCAGCACGAGCGAACACTTCCGATTCGCCTTCGTCCAGGGTGACGGCGCGCATGGCATCGCGGGAATCGCGCACGCGCTCGAAGCCCTGCAGCACCTCGAAAGCGCCTTCGATCACCAATCCGGTCACATC
Organism: Diaphorobacter caeni; assembly: GCF_015354245.1. Taxonomy (GTDB): domain Bacteria; phylum Pseudomonadota; class Gammaproteobacteria; order Burkholderiales; family Burkholderiaceae_C; genus Diaphorobacter_A; species Diaphorobacter_A caeni. Next base: position 120,140 of record NZ_JADKYZ010000010.1, on the reverse strand, counting down.
GCCTTTGTGGGGCACGCGTACATCGGCAAAGGTGTCGCCACAGACAAGGCCATTTGCACACACAAATCTGAACTGACCTGCCATCATTTGATAGCTGCTGGTGCCGTCGTGCGAGTTCAGCAGGATGATTTCGTTGGCTTCCGCGCCATTGATCTGGCTGGCATGGCGCAGGCGCAGCAGGTGCTTGGTGAAGTCGCGCCGGTCTTCGCGGCGCACGCGGGTCTGGCACACCATGAAAGGCTGAAACCCCTCCTTGCGCAGTTCGGTCAGCACCTCCACCGTGGGGATATAGGCGTACCGCTCGGAACGGCTTTCGTGCGGAGCATCCGCGAAGATGGACGGGGCCACCCTCCGGATTTGGTCATCGGACAGCGGTGTGTCGCTGCGCAGCGCGGGGGAATGGTTTGCGAAACGGGATGCGAGCATGTCTTTCTCCTGGCTTGGCTGTTGAAGAAAACCGCACACCGGATTCCTAGATTCGGAGCCCAGCCTTTCGGCTGTTCGGTGCGGGTGGCACGAAGAACCCGCTTGGCCTCTTGGCCCCGGTTCTCACCGTCTTTCCTGAGTTCATCGCCCGCGACGAAAGGGAGCGCGCGGACGGGGGCCGTCAAGGAAACCAGCGCCAGGTTGGTGCGGCCCGCAGCGCAGCGAGGACACGGCCTGGCGCGCCTTGACGGCACCCGGCCGCGGGCTACAGTCGCGGACAAGGTGATGAAGTCAGGGAAGACGGCTGGACATGGAGCGGCCGCCTCGATGTGCCGACCGCACGGCAAGCGCAAGCGCGCAGGCCCGGATCTGGAAAGCCGGGCCGGAGGCGTCAGCCGACCGGAGGGAGGGAACGATGGAAGCCCGACAGGGGCGAAACCCCGCAGGGGGTTCGATGCGCAGCACGACAGCGCGCCCGGCCATCTCCCAGGGGGCCGGGACGCCCATATGACTTCCACGAAATCCCCGTAGACCATGGCCTTTCATGGCATTGGCACAATCAAGCCACCCATGGACATACGAGAACTGCAAGACGAGGATTTGCTCGCTCACGCCCGCGAGTGGAGACAACGCGCACTGCGAGGCGAGAAAGATGCACGCGGCCTCGCGCACGAACTGGAGTGCGAAGTGCGCCGGCGTTTCCCCCGTACCGACATACCCCACCCACTGGCGCCAGTACACCGCCTTGGCTCCATGCTGGAAGCTACCCAGCGCCGCAGAAAGCTCTGGTGAACGCCCGCAGGGCGTTCACCGAAAGCAAGCGCAGCGCGCAGCGCCCCGCCAGGGGCGCGTAGGCGTCAGGCCGAGTCGTCGGGACGCAAGCTGGCTTCCGCCACCGGCATCCACGGCGCGGACGAGTCCAGGTAGTAGCGCCTGCCGCGCGCATACAGCCCCGACGGTTCGGTGGGCTTGTAGAACCCGGTGACGCGGCGGCGGAACCACGCTCCGAACTCGTTGGTGTAGATCACCGCGTCGCCAATCGCAAAGCGCAGCGGCTGGCCGTTCTCCGGCGCGAACGGTTTGAGCGCATCATGCTGCGCGGTTATTTCGATGATGTAGTCGTGATGGCTGCTCATGGCCTCGATCTCCTGCAATGGTTGAGAACGCACAAGGAGCGCCTTGCGGCGCCCCAGGGCCAGGTCAGACAACGATCCGACTGGCCAGCCGCGCATCGCGCGCATAGCCGCTCAACCGCTTCTCAGCCCGGAAATACAGATCCCGCTCGACCGGCAAGCCCAGCCGCCCGCGCACGGTCGCCAGTTCATCTAGGCTCACATGCCCCAGCTCGGGCATCCCCAGGCCCAAATCGCACAGGCCGAAACAGAGGTCGCCATCCTCGGGGTCCATGGCGCCCAGCAGCCAGGTGGCGCCCGCATCGGGCGTGAACAGTTTGACCACCGGGGCCGGATCGAAGTCCGGGTTCTCCAAGGATTCGCGGCCATTGGCCAGCAGCAGCGCACGCTGCTCGTCGGTGATGAGGTCGTTGTTCATGCTGAACTCCTGAAAGTTGCCGGGCGGAATTGCCCAGCCCTTCCGGGTCACGGCGCAGCGCAAGCAGTCAAGGGTCGCAGACGGCCGCAGGCCGCCAGCGTGCAAGGCACGCGCCCGCCCTTTACAGCGAGCACGCCGTGGCACCATGAAGGGAACAGCAAGCCGCCCACCCCCCACCCGTCGCACACATCAGGCATTTGGTTTTTGTATTTTGTTTTTGGTAATTTGCATCAAGCGCAGCGCCGCAGGCACGGAGACACCCACACCCAGCGCAGCAGAAAAAAAAGCGCGCAGCCCTATCTGGCCGCGCGCTGGATGGATACGCGCTCAGTGCGCAGGCGCCACCATTGCCTCCAATTGCTCGATCACGCCCGGCTCCACGAACACGCAAGCCTGCTGGTCCGCGATCGGCGCATTGAACACCTGCGCGAACACCGCGCGCCGCAGGTGCGCCAGCCGCCCCGTGCGATACGCCTGCTCGGGCTTCATGCGCCCGCCGGCCTGCGCGCCGCTGCGCTGCGGGTCACATTCGACCAGCGCGACAAAGCCGTCATCGGCCATCTTCTGATGCTCGGGACACAGGCCCCAGCCCGTCTTCGTATGGTGCTCCATGCTCGCGCGCAGGCGGCGATCCAGCAGAAGATTGCCCGTGTCGAAGGCCGCGCCGCAGACCAGGCAAACGTGTTGTTCAAGGGAAACGTGAGATTTGTCGCTCATGATGGACTCCGGTTACTCGGGCGGAATTGCCCGGAACCGTCGCCCTCACGGCGCAGCGCAGCAGTCAAGGGTCAAGGACGGCCGCCAGGCCGCAAGCGCCATCGGCGCGCCGCCCTTGCACGGCGAGCACGCCGTGATACGGTGAAGGGGACAGCAAGCCGCCCCCCCCACACACACCTCCACACACCCCGGTATTTGCGGCAAGTGCGAAGCACGCGCAGGCCCGCAAGGGCAGGAGCTGCACCATCAGGCGCAGCAAAAAGGGGGCGAAGCCCCCGAGGTCAGAGCAGGCCGCTTTCGGCGAATGACGTGGTGCAGTTGCCCGCGACGATGACGTGATCGACCACCCGCACGTCCACCAGATTCAGCGCTGCCTTGAGCTGCTGGGTCATGCTCCGGTCGGCCGCGCTCGGCTCGGGGTTGCCACTCGGATGGCAGTGCGAGACGATGACCGCCGCCGCATTGAGCCGCAGCGCCTCCTTGACCACCTCGCGCGGATGCACCGATGCACAGTTGATGGTGCCCCGGAACATCTCGACGTACTCGATCAGACTCAATTGCGAGTCGAGGAACAGGACGGCAAACACCTCGTGCTCGAAGCCAGCCAGCTTGGCGCGCAGATACTCCTTGACCGTCGCCGGCGAACTGAACGACGCACCGCGCTGCAGCTTGTGGTCGATGGCCTGGCGCGCGGCCTCCAGAATCTGGTCGGTGGTCGCCAGCAGGTAGCGGCCCTGTGCGTCACGCACCATCAGCGAGGCATCGAACGAGGAAAAGGACAGTTGCGACATAGTCGTGCTCCGGTTGCTCGGGCGGAATTGCCCGGAACCGTGGGAAACACGGCGCAGCGCAAGCAGTCAAAGATCGAAGACGGCCCAGGCCGCAAGCGTGCTCGCACGCGCAGTCATTGACGGCGCGAACGCCGTGATACGGTGAAAGGGACAGCAAGACCGCCCACCCCCCGCCCGCCGCACACCCGGTATTGGGTATTGCGGCAAGCGCAGCGCGCAGGCCCGCCAGGGCCGGAGGCGTCAGCCGACCGAAGGGAGGGGACGATGGAAGCCCGAACGGGGCGAGACGCCGCAGGTGGCTCGATGCGCAAGCACGACAGCGCGACGGCGGAACGCCGGGACGCCATTTCGATACCTCACAGCGCCCTCCTACGCCCACGCACGCCCACGCAGGTTTTCCATTCACCCTTCAACTCAGACACTTAGCTCCAGGCACGGCCACCGGACTTTGAGGCGCCGAGGGCCGCGACATGAGCGGAGGTCAACATGGGCAATCAGAGCCAGTGGGTACTCATCAAGCGCTTCGCCGAAGTCACCGGCTACAGCGAAAACGCCGTGCGGCACAAGATTAAGGGCGGCATCTGGATCGAGGGCCGCATCTGGCGCAAGGCCCCGGACGGGCGCATCTTCGTAAACCTGGGCGAATTCGAGCGCTGGGTCGAAAGCGATGCCCTCGCCCACGCCTTCTAGCCCCTGCAGCTTGGCCGCAATGGCGGCAATGCAAAAAGGTTTTCGTGCGCTCATTGAGCGTATAATGCACCCGCGTAGTTCCCTCCCGACCGCTACCGCAGATCGGGCTTTCGCTCGCGGCGCCATGAACGCACCAAAACCTCACAACCCCACACCCGACGCCATCCGCAAAGCCCGCCTCACCGTGGGGCTCACGCAGACCGAAGCCGCCCTGACGGTGCGTGCCTCGCTGCGTGGATGGCAACAGTGGGAGGCCGGCGATCGAGCCATGCCACCCGGCCTGTTTGAGCTGTTCATGCTCAAAACAGGCCAATGGCACCTCGATGGCATCACCGAAAGGCAACCTGTGAGGTAAGAGATGGCAAAAACGGCAGCAACCAATACGGGGTATCCCGGCGTCGAAGCACGCGGCAACTCGATCCGCGTGTTCTTCATGTTCAAGCGCGCACGACACACGCACACGTTGCGGCTGGAACCGACGCGCAACAACATCAAGCACGCAGTCAAGCTGCGCAGCGCGGCACTATTCGCACTGCACAACGGCACCTACAACGAGGCCGAATTCTTCCCGCACGCCCGCTCGGCTGCGAGCATGGCACCCGGCAAGCGCGTGAGCGATCTGTGCGAGCGCTACAAGCCACTCAAGGCAGTGGACATCACGCCCGAAACCCAGGACCGCTATGAAACGGCCCTCGACATCTGTGTCGCCACGCTGGGAGGCAACCGCATGGTCGATTCCCTGCTCCCTGAGGACATTCAGAAACTGCGCGTAGACCTGATCGCCACGCGCGCCGTCTCCACGGTGAATCACTATCTGGCAACGTTCTCCGGGTTCCTCTACTGGTGCGAGAACAACCAATACTGCGCCGACCTGGGCAAGCATTGCGTACGCTTCACCAAGAGCATCAAGGACCCGGACCCACTGAGCTACGAGGAATACCTGGCGCTCATTGATAAGGGGTGCCTGCACCCCATCGACAAGGCCGCCGTGACGGTGGCCGTCTATACCGGGCTGCGGCCGGGCGAACTGTGCGCCCTGGCCGTGGAAGATGTGGCCCCAGACTTCAGCCGGATCACGGTGCGCCGCTCGATCACGCAATCCGTGGCGTTCAAGGTGCCCAAGACCAAGAAGGAGCGCACCGTGCTGTTGCAGCCGCCGGCGCGCGAGGCCATGAAGGTGCTGGTCGCCGACGCCGAAAGCCGCAAGGCAGAAGACCTGACCGTATGGCTCAACCGCCATGAATCGCGCATCGACCATGTGCGCGTACTGTTGTCGCCGAAGACGCAGGCCCGCAAGAAAGTCGTCAACGACTACTTCGTGCCCAGCGCCTGGAACACCAAATGGGCCAACCTGATCCGGCGCGCAGAGATCCGTGCGCGGCCGGCCTACCAAACCCGCCACACCTTCGCCTGCTGGAATCTGACGGCCCGGGGCAACCTGGCCTTCATCGCCAACCAGATGGGGCACAAGGACTATTCGATGCTGGTGACCGTCTATGGCCGCTGGATAGACACGGAGTCCTCGAAAGAGCTTGAGCGCATCTGGGAGGGCATGCAAAACATGGCCCGGATTACACCAAAATTACACCAAGAGGCTGCTGAAGAATCAGTAAGCCGTTGATTTAAATGACAAAATTAGATAACGCCACGCATACTCCGATGATGGCGCAGTATTTGGCGCTGAAAGCGGGGCATCCCGACACGCTGCTGTTCTATCGCATGGGTGACTTCTACGAGCTGTTCTACGCCGATGCCGAGAAGGCGGCGCGTCTGCTGGACATCACGCTCACGCAGCGCGGGCAATCGGCTGGCGAGCCGGTCACCATGGCGGGTGTGCCGTTTCACGCGCTCGAGAACTATCTGGGACGCCTCATCAAGATGGGTGAGTCGGTCGCGATCGCCGAGCAGGTGGGCGAGGTCGGTGCGGCCAAGGGGCCGGTCGAGCGCAAGGTGGTGCGCGTGGTCACGCCAGGCACGCTGACCGATTCGGAACTGCTGTCGGACAAGAATGAGTCGGTGCTGCTGTCGGTGCACCAGGGCCCTCGCGCCAAGGCCGGCCTTGCGTGGCTGAGCGTCACGCAGGGCGTGGTGCATCTGGCCGAATGCACGCATGACGAGGTGGGCCCATGGATCGCCCGCATCGCGCCGAGCGAAGTGATCTACAGCGCGGGCGTCACGCAGCGCTTTGAAGAGCAGCTGGTCGCGCTGCGCCACGGCGGCGTGCTGACCTGCCCTTTGAGCCTGCGTCCCGATTGGCAGTTCGACGGTGCACTCGGCGAGCGCAAGCTGCTCGAACACCTCGGCGCAGCCAGCCTGCAGGCATGGAATGCGGAAGGCCTGCAACAGGCCCACGCCGCAGCGGCCGCCTTGCTGACCTATGCGGAACATACGCAGGGCCGCGCCCTCACCCACGTGCACGGCGTTCGCGTGCAACGCAATGGCGAGCTCATCAACCTGCCCGCCACCACGCGCCGCAATCTGGAGCTGACCAAGACGCTGCGCGGCGAGGACGCGCCCACTCTGTTCTCCTTGCTCGACACCTGCATGACCGGCATGGGCAGCCGACTGCTCAAGACCTGGCTGCTCGAACCCAGCCGTGACCGCAGCGATGCACGCGGGCGACTGTCCGCCATCGGCGCGCTGCGCGGCGCGGGATCGGGCAACAACAGCCCATGGCAACTGCTGCGCGGCGAGCTCAAGGGCGTGTCCGACGTCGAGCGCATCACCGCGCGCATCGCGTTGCGCCAGGTGCGACCGCGCGAGCTCGTGGGCCTTTCCAAGACGCTGGAAAAGTCGCACCTGCTCTCGCAGTTTCCGCGCCCGCCCGAGCAGGTCTTGTCGCAGCTGTTCGATGACCTCGTGCCACCGGCCGACTGCACCCAGCTGCTGCGCGCGGCGATCATGGACGAGCCCGCAGCGCTGGTGCGCGACGGCGGCGTGATCGCCACGGGCTTCGATGCCGAGCTCGACGAACTGCGCGGCATCCAGAACAACTGTGACGACTTTCTGCTGCAGCTCGAAACCAGCGAAAAGGAACGCACCGGCATCCCGAATCTGCGCGTGCAGTTCAACAAGGTGCACGGCTTCTACATCGAGGTCACAACCAGCTATCTGGACCGCGTCCCCGAGAACTACCGCCGCCGCCAGACGCTCAAGAACGCCGAGCGATTCATCACGCCCGAACTCAAGACCTTCGAAGACAAGGCGCTGTCAGCACAGGAGCGGGGACTCGCGCGCGAAAAGTTTCTCTACGAACAGATCCTCGACCAGTTGCAGGCCCATGTGCCCGCGCTCACCCGGCTGGCCGCGGCGCTCGCCACGCTCGATGCGCTGTGCGCGCTGACCGAACGCTCGCTCACGCTGAACTGGTGCGCGCCGCAGTTCGTGCCCGAGCCCTGCATCGACATCGACGCGGGCCGCCATCCTGTGGTCGAGGCGCGGCTCGCCGAGACATCGTCCGGCGCGTTCATCCCGAACAACACGCGTCTGAACGCCAACACGCGCATGCAGATCATCACCGGCCCCAACATGGGCGGCAAGTCGACCTACATGCGCCAGGTGGCGCTGATCGTGCTGCTCGCCAGCATGGGCTCATACGTGCCCGCGACGGCCTGCCGCCTCGGCCCCATCGACGCGATCCACACGCGCATCGGCGCGGCCGACGACCTCGCCAACGCGCAGTCGACCTTCATGCTTGAAATGACGGAAGCCGCGCAGATCCTGCACAGCGCCACGCCGCACTCGCTGGTGCTGATGGACGAGATCGGCCGGGGCACCAGCACCTTTGACGGCCTCGCGCTCGCAAGCGGCATCGCCACGCATCTGCATGACCGGACCAAGGCATTCTCGCTGTTCGCGACGCACTACTTCGAACTCACCGAACTCTCCGCACGCCATGGCCATGCCGTCAACGTGCATGTGGGCGCAACAGAGTCCGGCAGCGACATCGTCTTCCTGCACGAAATCCAGCCCGGCCCCGCGAGCCGCAGCTACGGCATTCAGGTCGCCAAACTCGCGGGCGTTCCCGCCGGCGTGATCAACCATGCGCGCCACACGCTCGACGCCCTCGAAGCCCGCGCGGGCGAGGACGAAACCCAGGTCGACCTGTTCGCGCCGCCGCCCGAGCCGGAGCACGCCGCCGTCAGTCAGGTCGAGCAGGCCCTCGGCAACATCAACCCCGACGCCCTGAGCCCGCGCGAGGCATTGGATGCGCTGTACCAATTGAAAAAACTGCTCGCGTGATCGGATGTGCGCACATAACATGCGCACATGAACGACGCCGAAGACACCCTGCTGGACGTGCATGACCCCGCTGTTCCTCCCGCCATCCGAGCACGTGTGCTGGCGATGATGCAACCGGGCGATTCACTGTGGCGATGCCCGCGCCTGTCGGCTCCGAAAGGACTGCTTGGGATTGTGGGTGTCGGCCCACGCAGCGTCGTCATCGAATGGTGGCTCGAGAGCGCGGACGGGGAGTTGATCGAGGCGTTCTGGGAAACGTAAAAGCGTGTCCACAGCACCCATCGCGACTCATCCGAGCGTGAACACGTCGTCCCAGTCCACATGCTGCATGGCGTCCCAATGCGTGACGATCACGCAGCGCGCGTGTTGACGCAGCAAACCGAATTCGTTGAGCGTGGTCTCCACATATCGCATCGAACCTTTGTCGAGCGCTGCCAGTGGCTCGTCGATCAAGACAAGCGCAGCGCCGCTGGCCCACGCCGTGGCCATCCACAGCTTGCGCAGCGAACCCGTGGAGAGCGCCAGCAACGGCTTGTGCATGTGCTCGCTTAGCCCAAAGCCTGCTGCATGGCGGTCAAAATCAGCAGCACTCCAATGCGCGAACGGCTTCGCTCGCTGAGCGACCCAATCGCTGCATGTCATCTGCCGCTCCGCCTCGTTCAGCTCCGCGCGCGGATGCTGCCAGAACACATCCCGCGCATTGCCAAGCACTCGTCCCGCAATGGGGCGCACATCGCCCGCCAAAGTGCACAGCAAGGCGGTTTTTCCGACGCCCTCATCGCCTTGAATCAAATGCAGGCCGGCGCCCCATGCATGGTCCTGACAGACGAGTTCGGGGCCCGAGGGGAATCCAAAGTGCAGATCTTCGACTGCGATGATGGGCTTGGAATCTGCGTGCGACATGGATGTTTCCGTCTCTCTGTGCTGTGGTTCGATGTTCCGGCGACAATGCGGCTCCGATTCTCCATCACGCGGACCGCAACGTGCCACAAGTTCTTGACTATCTGATTTTTGACTACAGCGAAGATGAGGACGGCAACGGCACCTGGGACGCCATGGCGAGCGCGCCCGCCGCGCGCCGTGACGCGTTGCTCGCCGAAGTGCAGGCCGTGCTGCGATGGGCGCATCGCACCTTTCCCCAGCGCTGTGGCGCACTGGAGGAAGGCAACGACTGGGATGTCGATCTGAGCGCACAGGATGATTCGGGAGCGCCCATCGCTGCGCGATTCGACGAGGCCACCAAATCCCTGCAAATGGCAGAAGCGGCTTCCGGCCACACCACCATCACACTCACGCTGACGGGCAATGCCGCGTTTGCCGATGCCTTGCGCGAGCAGTTCGATCTGGAAGGCGACTGATCCCCATGCGCCCGACCACCATCGCGTCAGCGCGCGTCCCAGCTCCCGGCGACGTTCTTGAGCAAGGTGTTCACCGCCACCAAACGGCGATTGCGCAGGTCGATCAGGCTGCGCTCGGCGCTGAGCACCGTCGTCTGCGCTGACAGCACATTCAAGTAGGCGACGATGCCTGCCTTGTATTGGTTGTTGGCCACGGTCAGCGACTTGCGCGCAGCGGCGGCCGCTTCCGCCTGCACCGTCAGCTCACGCGCGAGCGCGTCGGCGACGACGAGGTTGTCCTCCACTTCCTGCAACGCGGTGATCACCGTCTGGCGATAGGTGGCCGATGTCAGATCGAGCTGTGCGCGCGCCGATTCGACCGCCGCGCTGCGCGCTCCGCCATCGAACAGCGACAAGGCCAGCGCCGGCCCCAGCGACCAGAAAAGATTCGGAGCGCTGAGCAGATTGGAGAGCTCGGACGCGCGATACCCGGTACTCGCCGACAGGGTCAGTGACGGGAAATACGCCGCGCGTGCCACGCCGATCTGGGCATTCGCCGCCGCCACGCTGCGCTCGGCGGCAGCGATGTCAGGACGCCTCTCCAGCAATTGCGAGGCCAGAACGGAAGGCACGGCAGGGGGCGCGGGCAGCTCTGCAGTCTCCGGCAGACTGAAGTTGGCAGGCGCCTTGCCAAGCAACGCGGCCAGTGCATGCTCGTATTGCGCGCGCGTGGATTCGGATTCGATGAGCTGCGCCTCGGTGCTCTTGTATTGCGACTCGGCCTGCGCTACGTCGGCCGAGGATGCAACTCCGGATTGGTAGCGATTCTTCGTCAGCTGCCAGCTTTGCTCGTAAGCCTCCAGTGTCTGCCTGAGCAGGCGTTGCGAAGCCTCGGCTGCGCGCAACGAGAAATAGGTCTGCGCCACCGAAGCTTCAAGCGACAGCCGCGCCGCCGCGAGGTCGTATTCACTGGCCTGTGCACTCGCTTCGCTGGCGCTCACCTGCCCCGCCACGCGCCCCCAGAGGTCCAGCTCCCAGCTCGCATTCAGTCCCAGCGAGTAGCTGTTGGCGATGGTGCCGCTGCGCGCCACGGTCTCGCCCGTAGTCGAATCCGTGTAGTTGCCACCCGCCGATTTCGAACGCGTTCCGCTGCCGCTCGTGCCCAAGGTCGGAAACAGCGACGAGCGGCTGCTCGCGACCGATGCCTTGGCCGAGCGCACGCGCGCCGCCGCCTGCGCGAGCGTCTGGCTTCCCGCCTGTGCGTCATCCTGCAACTGGTTGAGCGTGGCATCGCCGTAGAGCGTCCACCAGTGCTTCGGCACGGCGGTCACAGCGCCCTCCGCCCCAGTGCGGGCGGGCTGCCACAGGCCGGACTCCGCGCTCAGCCTCGCCGCCTCTTTGAACTGATCGGGCACGTCGAGCGACGGGCGCTGGTAGGGTTCCTGAGTGGAACAGGCCGCAAGCAGCAAAGCGGCACTCAGCAGGCTCCATGCAAACGGTCTGGTCATTCTTTTTCGATGGTGTTGCGTCACGGTCATTTCCCCGTTTGAATCGCTGGCGATGTGGCAGGCGCTGGTGCTGACGAACGCAGCCAGGCGGGACGATGCGCCCAACCATTCACCACGCGATAGCGCACACGTTCAAGCAGAACGTAGACGACCGGCGTGGTGTAGAGCGTGAGCAGCTGGCTCACGAGCAGGCCACCCACGATGGCGATGCCGAGCGGCTGGCGCAGCTCCGCGCCGTCGCCGCGTCCCAGCATCAGCGGCAGCGCGCCGAAGATCGCCGCCATGCTGGTCATGAGGATGGGGCGCAGGCGCAGGTCACACGCACGGTAGATGGCCTGAGCGGGCGTGGCGTGACCGCCCTTTTCGCGCTCGAGCGCAAAGTCGATCATCATGATCGCGTTTTTCTTGACCAGCCCGATCAGCAGGATCACGCCGATGAAGGCGATCAGCGAGAACTCCGTCTTGAACAGCATCAGCGCCAGCAGCGCGCCCACGCCTGCCGACGGCAGCGTGGAGAGAATGGTGAGCGGATGCACGAGGTTTTCGTACAGGATGCCGAGCACCAGATAGATGGTGATGATGGCCGCCAGAATCAGCAGCGGCTGACCGGCCAGCGCCTGCTGGAACGCGCCCGCCGTGCCGCTGAAACTGCCGCGCACCGACACCGGCACGCCGAGCTCGGCCACGGCCTGGCGGATCGCGTCGTTGGCCTGCGAGAGCGACACGCCCTGCGCAAGGCTGTAGCTCACTGTGCTCGCGGGCGTGCCGCCCTGATGGCTGACCGACAGCGGCGTGTTGGTCGTCGTGATCTTCGCGAACGAGGTGAGCGGCACCTGCTCGCCGACGTTGTTGACGAAGAAGAAGCCACGCAGCGTCTCCGGGCTCTGCAGATAGCGCGGCGCGGCCTCCATCACCACGCGGTATTGGTTGAGCGGGTTGTAGATCACGCCGACCTGCCGCTGGCCGAAGGCATCGTTGAGCGTCGCGTCGATCTGCGACATGGTCAGACCGAGCCTCGACGCCGCGTCGCGGTCCACCACCAGCGTGGTCTGCATGCCGTAGTCCTGCACGTCGCTGTTCACGTCTTCCAACTCAGGCAGCGTTGAGAGCACCTGTCGGATGCGCGGCTCCCAGGTGCGCAGGTCGGCGATGTCGTCGGCCTGCAGCGTGTACTCGTACGAGCCAGCGCTTTGCCGTCCGCCGATGCGGATGTCGGTCTGCTTGAACATGAAGAGCCGCGCGCCGGGCTCGTCCTTGAGCTTTTCCCGCAGCCGGGTGATCACCTCGTCGCTCGACACCTTGCGCTCGGCCATCGGCTTGAGCGACATGAACATGCTGGCCGAATTGCGCTGGCCGCCGCCGGTGAAACCGGTCACGTATTCCACTGCCGGGTCCTGCTGGACGATGTCGAGAAAGCGCTTGATGCGCCGCTCCATCGCCTGAAAGGACGTCGCCTGGTCCGCGCGGATGAAGCCCATCACGCGGCCCGTGTCCTGGTCGGGGATGAAGCCCTTCTCGATCACGCGGTAGAGCTGCACGTTCAGCGCGATCACGCCAAGCAGCACCAGAATCACCAGCGGCTGGTGGCGCAGGCACCACGCCAACGTCCTGCGGTAGACGCGCATCGAGCCCGCTTCCAGACGACCGATCGCAGCGGAAAAACGCTCCCATGCGCGCATCACGGGGCCACGCGGCTTCGCCTTCTTGTCGCCTTCATCCTCCGGGCCGCGCAGCAGCGCCGCGCACATCATCGGTGTAGTGGTGAGCGACACCAGCATGGACACCAGAATCGCCGCCGACATCACCACCGCGAACTCGCGAAAGAACCGCCCGACGATGCCGCCCATGAACATGATGGGCACGAACACCGCGATCAGTGAGATGCTCATCGAGACCACGGTGAAGCCGATCTCGCGCGCTCCGTCGAGCGCCGCGCGCACGGCGGACTTGCCACGCTCCATGTGGCGCATGACGTTCTCTACCACCACGATGGCATCGTCGACCACGAAGCCCGTGGCCACCGTGAGCGCCATCAGCGAGAGATTGTCGAGCGTGTAGCCACACAGGTACATCACGCCGAACGTGCCGGTGAGCGACACCGGCACGGCCACGGCCGGAATCACCGTCGCGCGCCATTTGCGCAGGAACAGGAACACCACCAGAATTACCAGCGCAATCGAGATGATCAGCGAGCGCTCCACCTCCACCACCGACGCGCGCAGCGTGGGCGTGCGGTCGGAGACGATGGTCAGATCGATGGCCGCCGGGATGGACGCCTTGAGCTGCGGCAGCAGCGCGCGCACGCGGTTCACGGCCTCGAGAATGTTGGAGTCCGGCTGCTTGAACACCTGCAGCAGAATCGCGGGCTTTCCGTTCATCACGCCGTAGTTGCGCACGTCCTGCACCGAGTCTGTCACGTCGGCCACATCGGACAGTCGAATCGCATTGCCCGCCGACCACTTGAGCACCAGCGGCGCATAGTCCGCCGCCACGCGCGCCTGATCGTTGGTGGCCACCTGCCAGTAGTGGTCTTCGCGCTCGACCGCCCCCAGCGGCCGGTTGGCATTGGTGTTCGAGATGGCCGTGCGCACCTGCTCGAGCGACACGCCGTTGGATGCCAGGCGCACCGGATCCAGCTCCACCCGCACGGCGGGCAGCGCGCCGCCCTGGATCGACGCCTGCCCCACGCCCTCGACCTGCGAGAGCTTCTGCGCGAGCACGGTCGAGGCCGCGTCATACATCTGGCCGCGCGTGAGCGAGTCGGACGTCAGCGCGATCATCAGAATCGGCGCGTCCGCAGGATTCACCTTGCGATAGGTCGGATTGCCCGGCATGCCCGACGGCAGCAGCATGCGCGACGCATTGATCGCCGCCTGCACGTCGCGCGCGGCGCTGTCCACTGTGCGCGTCAGATCGAACTGCAGCGTGATGCGCGTGTTTCCGAGGCTGGAGTTCGACGTCATCTCGTTGACGCCGGCAATCGCGCCGAGCGCCCTCTCCAGCGGCGTGGCGACGGTTGCGGCCATGGTGTCGGGCGACGCGCCGGGCAGGCTCGCGGTGACCGAGATCGTCGGATAGTCCACCTGCGGCAGCGGCGCCACCGGCAACAGGAAATACGAAATCCCGCCCGCGAGCGCGAGGCCGATCGTCAGCAGCATCGTGGCGATGGGCCTGAAGATGAACGGCGCCGACAAGCCGGACCAGTTCTTCATGGCGCTTCTCCGAGGCGACGTTCTTCCTCCTCCTGCTCCGGATGGCTGAGCTTCACCGGCGGCAGGCCACGCTTGACGCGCCACCGCTCGACCCAGCCTTCAAACGTCAGGTAGATCACCGGCGTGGTGAACAGCGTGAGCAACTGGCTGACGATCAGGCCGCCGACGAGCGTGACGCCCAGCGGATGGCGCAGCTCGCTGCCCACGCCGGTGCCGAGCATCAGAGGCAGCGCGCCGAGCAGTGCCGCCAGCGTGGTCATCAGGATCGGACGAAAGCGCAGCATGCACGCCTGAAAGATCGCGTCGTGCGCATTGCGGCCCTCGTCGCGCTGCGCCTCCAGCGCGAAGTCGATCATCATGATCGCGTTCTTCTTGACGATGCCGATCAGCAGCACGATGCCGATGATGGCGATGATGTCGAGGTCGAGCCCGAACAGCAGCAACGCGAGCAGCGCGCCCACCGCCGCCGATGGCAGCGTCGAGAGAATCGTCACCGGATGGATGGTGCTCTCGTACAGCACGCCGAGCACGATGTACATGGTGACGATGGCCGCAAGCACCAGCAGCAGCGTGCTCGACAGCGAGGCCTCGAACGCCAGCGCCGCCCCCTGGAAATTCGCATCGACCGACAGCGGCAGTTCGCCCTCGTCGCGCATGGCCTTCATCACGTCCTGCACGGCCTTCACCGCATGGCCAAGCGAGACCCCCTGCGCGGTGTTGAACGAGATCGTCGCCGCAGGCAGCTGCCCCACATGGTTGACCGACAGCGCCATGCTGCGCTCTTCGATGGTGGCGATCGCGGTGAGCGGCACGGGCGGCCCGCTCGACGATGCGACGTAGATCGACTGCAGCGCCTCGGGCCCGAGCTTGAACTGCGGAGCCACCTCGAGCACCACGCGGTACTGGTTGGACTGGGTGAAGATCGTGGAGATCAGGCGCTGGCCGAACGCGTTGTAGAGCGCCGTGTCGACGCCCGCCACCGTCACGCCCAGACGACTGGCCTGTGCGCGGTCGATCTTCACGTAGGCCTGCTTGCCCTGGCTCTGCAGATCGGTGCTCACGTCGAGCAGCTGGTCCAGCCCCTGCATGCGTGTCACGAGCTCTTTGGTGCTTGCGGACAGCACGTCCATGTCGGGCGAAGACAGCAGCAGCTGGTACTGCGTGCGCGCCTGGCGGTCCTCGATGGTCAGGTCCTGCACCGGCTGCGCGAACAGGCGGATGCCGGGCACCTGGTTGGACTCGTCCGAGAGACGCCGCACGACGGCCGCCACGCCATCGCGCTGGCCATGCGGCTTCAGATCGATCAGCAGGCGACCGGTGTTGAGCGTGGTGTTCGTGCCGTCCACGCCGATGAAGGACGAGATCGACTGCACCGCCGGGTCCTTGAGCAGCTGATCGACCAGCGCCTGCTGACGCTCGCCCATGGCGGCGAACGAGATGGATTGATCGGCCTCGGTCGTGGCCTGGATCGTGCCGGTGTCCTGCTCGGGGAAGAAACCCTTGGGCACGGCGAAATACAGCAGCGCGGTGATCGCCAGCGTCGCGAGAAACACGATCCAGGTGAGGCCTCGATGGTCGAGCACCCAATTCAACATGCGGCCGTATTGCTCGATCATGCCGTCGAAGAAACGGCCTGTGGCGTGGTAGAGGCGGCCATGGCTTTCTTCGGGCTGATGCTTCAGCAGACGCGCGCAGAGCATGGGCGTGAGCGTGAGCGAGACCACCGCCGAGATCAGGATGGACACCGCCATCGTGATCGCGAACTCGTGGAACAGACGCCCCACCACATCGCCCATGAAAAGCAGTGGAATCAGCACCGCGATCAGCGAGATCGTGAGCGAAATGATGGTGAAGCCGATCTGCTTGGCGCCCTTCAGAGCCGCCTGCATCGGCGGCTCGCCCTTCTCCACATAGCGCGCGATGTTCTCGATCATCACGATGGCGTCGTCGACCACGAAGCCGGTCGAAATCGTCAGCGCCATCAGCGTGAGATTGTTGATCGAGAAACCCGCAAGGTACATCACGCCGAAGGTACCGACCAGCGACAGCGGCACCGCGAAGCTCGGGATAAGCGTGGCCGACGCGCTGCGCAGGAACACGAAGATCACGGCCACCACCAGCCCGATCGCGAGCATCAGCTCGACCTGCATGTCCTCGACCGAGGCGCGGATCGTCACCGTCCGGTCGGTGAGAATCTGCACGTCGAGCGACGCGGGCAGCGTTTCCTTCAGCTGCGGCAGCAGCGTCTTGATCGCGTCCACCGTCTGGATCACGTTGGCGCCGGGCTGGCGGCGGATGTTGAGGATCACGCCGGCCTGCGAGCCCTGCTCGGGATTCGCCGCCCATGCGGCAAGACGGGTGTTCTCGGCCTCGTCCACGGTGGTCGCCACGTCGGACAGGCGGATCGGGTTGCCGTTCTTGAACGCGATGATGAGATTGCGGTACTCGGCGGCGGACTGCAGCTGGTCGTTCGCGTCGATGGTGGACGCGCGTGACGGGCCGTCAAAACCGCCCTTGGCGCCCTTCACGTTGGCCGCGGCGATGGCCGAGCGCACATCGTCGAGCGTCATGCCGTAGCTCGCCAGCGCCGTGGGATTGGCCTGGATGCGCACGGCAGGCCGCCGCCCGCCCGCAATCGCCACCAGCCCCACGCCCTTCACCTGCGAGAGCTTGGGCGCGAGGCGGTTTTCGACCAGATCGTTGACGCGGATGACCGGCAGCGATGGCGAGGTGATCGCCAGCGTGAGAATCGGCGCGTCCGCCGGGTTGACCTTGCTGTAGGTCGGCGGCATCGGCAGGTCGCTGGGCAGCAGGTTCGAGCCCGCGTTGATGGCCGCCTGCACCTGCTGCTCGGCCACGTCCATCGACATGTCGAGCGAAAAGCGCAGGCTGATGACAGACGCACCGCCGGAGCTCACCGAGGACATCTGGTCGAGCCCCGGCATCTGCCCGAACTGGCGCTCGAGCGGCGCGGTGACATTGGAGGTCATCACGTCCGGGCTCGCGCCAGGGTAAAGCGTAGTGACCTCGATGGTGGGGTAGTCCACCTGCGGCAGCGACGAAATCGGCAGCAGGCGGTACGCCAGAATGCCGGAGATCAGCACCGCCACCATCATCAGGGTGGTGGCGATGGGCCGCAGGATGAAGAGGCGCGAGAGATTCATGTGGGCTGCCCGGTTGGGTGCTGCTGCGTTGCGTGCCTGTGCTGGCGCAACACCTGATCAACGGCTGGCCGCCGACGCGGGAGCCGCCGGAGCGGACGGGGCAGCAGGAGCTGAGGCGCCCTCGCGCGGTGCGGAGGCACGCTCACGCGGACGCGATGCGCCGGACTGCGGCCCACCGCCGCCGCCCGCCTCGCCGCGCGCGGCGCGCTCCTCGCGCATCTTCTGGAAGAAGGCCTTGCGCTCCTCTGGCGTCATGTTGGCCACCTTGGCGCGCACCTCGGGCGGCAGGTTGCGCGGCATGCGCGGCGCACCGGCGTTGTTCTGCACCGCCTGATCCACCTGATTGACCTTGTTGGCCGCGATATTGGACACCTGCGCACCTTCGCGCAGCCGGTCGATGCCGTCGGTCACCACCTGATCGCCGGGTTGCAGATCGCCTTGCACGCTCACCCGGTCCCCGTCGGTCACGCCAACGGTGATCTTGCGCTGGGTGACGGTGTTGTCGGGCTTGACCAAGTAAACGTAATTGTTCTGCACCGCCGTGGCGGGCACCGTGAGCGCGTTTTCGAGCAGGTTCACCTGCAGCTTCACGTTGACGAACTGGTTGGCGAAGAGTCTGGCGTCCGCGTTGTCGAACGCGGCCTTGGCCTTGACGGTGCCGGTGGTCGTGTCGATGGTGTTGTCGAGCGCGTTGAGGCGGCCCTTCGCGAGCAGCGTCTTCTGGTCTCGGTCCCACAGCTCGACGGGCAGGTCCTGCCGCTCGGCGATGCGGCGCGACAGCGTGCCCACATGCGCCTCGGGCAGCGCGAACACCGCGTCGATGGGCTTGATCTGCGAGATCGTGACGAGGCCGTTGGTGTCCGATGGGTTGACCACGTTGCCAAGATCGGACTGGCGCAGACCGAGCCTGCCCGAGATCGGCGCGGTCACGCGGGTGTAGCTCAGCTGCAGCCGGGCGGCATCGACCTGCGCCTTGTCGGACGCGACCGTGCCCTCGTACTGGCGTACCAGCGCGGCCTGGGTGTCGACCTGCTGGCTGGCGATGGAATCCTGTGCCTGCAGCTCCTTGTAGCGCTGCAGATCGAGCTGCGCGTTCTTGAGCAGCGCCTGATCGCGTTGGTAGGTGCCCTGCACCTGGTTCAGGGTCGCCTGAAAGCTGCGCGGATCGATCTCGGCGAGCAACTGCCCGGCCTTCACGTCGTCGCCTTCCTTGAAGTGCAGCTTGACGAGTTCACCGCTCACCTTGGCACGCACCACGGCCGTGGCACGTGCGCTCATGGTGCCGATGGCGCTGACCAGCACGCGCATGTCACGCTGGTCCACCACACCGGCGGACACCGGCTGCGCCTGCGCACCGCCCTGCGCGCCACGCGGGCCGCCCCGGCCGCCTGCAGCGCCCCCGGGTTTGGCTGCTCCAGCGGTCGCGGCAGTCGCGCCGGACGCATCCGCCGCCTGTTTCTTCTGGTACCACCAGTACCCGCCACCCGCCGCCAGAGTCAGCACGGCCAGAGCCGCGATCAGCCCGGCGCGCGCTCGCCCGAGTGAAAAGGGCCGAAAACGGGCGTGGAAACGGGCTGGCAATGAGCGATTGGGCATGTGTGCCTTGGGAAGGAGACGATTCTGGGCGAATGATAGCCACGCGCTGTAAACCATTGGTTAACCGCCAGTTTCCGTTTTGTCGACGCGGCAGACGCTCAAAGTGCGGGCCGACTACACTTGTCGTTTTCCGATTTTCTATTTCTGCACTGTTATGACGTACTGCGTCGCCATCAAGCTCAACGCCGGGCTGGTTTTTCTCTCCGACTCCCGCACCAATGCGGGCCTCGACCAGATCAGCTCCTTCCGCAAGATGATGGTCTATGAAAAGACGGGCGACCGCTTCATGGTGCTGCTGTCCGCGGGCAACCTGAGCATCTCCCAGTCCGTGCGCGAAATCCTGCAGGTCACCAAGCTGCGCGCGCACGACGACGAGGAGCCCATCACCATCTGGAACGCCAGAAGCATGTTCGACGTCGCCCGCGTGCTGGGCGCGGCCGTGCGCCGCGTGTACGAACGCGACGGCGAGGCGCTGCAGCGCTCGGGCGTGGACTTCAACGTGTCGATGATCATCGGCGGCCAGATCTTGGGCGAAGGCATGCGCCTCTTTCAGGTCTATTCGGCCGGCAACTTCATCGAGGCCACCGCCGAGACGCCCTACTTCCAGGTCGGTGAATCCAAGTACGGCAAGCCCGTGCTCGACCGCGTGATCAACCCCGAAACGCCGCTCGACGAAGCCGCCAAGTGCGCGCTCGTGTCCATGGACAGCACGCTCAAGTCCAACCTTTCGGTCGGTCTGCCGCTCGATCTGGTGGTCTACGAAGAGGGCCAATTCGCATCGGACAAGATTGTTTGCATCGACGAATACAACCCCTACTTCCGCATGGTCCACGAAACCTGGGGCGAGCGTCTGCGCCAGGTGTTCGACAGCATCGAAGACCCTGCGTGGAACGGCGGCATCACCGAAGTGCCGATCCGCGTGGAGCCGCACCGCAACCAGCACCTCAAGAAGATCACCGGCCCCGACGAAAAGCTGGTCTGAGCAAAGCCTGCGCGCTTGCTTGCTTACTTGATTGCTTGCTCGCTCACTCGCACAGACAGAACCCCACAAGAGACCAGCAGACCACCCATGCCCAACCGCCCCGCCATCGTCTTCTCGCACGGCAACAGCTTCCCCGGCGGCACCTACAACGTGCTGCTGAACGACCTGCGCCAACGCGGCTTCGACGTGAGCGCGGTCGACCGGTTCGGCCATGAGGAACGCTACCAAGTCACCAACAACTGGCCTCATCTGGTCCAGCAACTGGCCGACTTCGCGGGTGAACAGGTCGAGCGCACGGGGCAGAAGGTCTACCTCGTGGGCCACTCGCTGGGCGGCATCCTGAGCCTCATGACCGCCGCACGCCACCCCGACCTCGCCTGCGGTGCACAGCTTCTGGACTCCCCCATCCTCAGCGGCTGGCGCGCCAGCGCCGTCAACATGGTCAAGCGCGCGCAGGTCGTGGGCTCGCTCTCTCCCGGCAAGATCAGCCGCGCCCGCCGCAACACCTGGGCCTCCACACAGGAAGCCTTTGATCACTTCCGCCACAAGAAAGCCTTCGCCCGCTGGGACGAGCGCGTGCTGTGGGACTACGTGACGCACGGCTTGGTCGACAGCGCCGGGAAACGGGTCCTCGCCTTTGACCGCGCGGTGGAAACGGCGATCTACAACACCCTGCCCCACAACCTCGCCCCGCTGCTGAAGAAGCACCCGCTGCAATGCCCGGCGGCCTTCATCGGTGGTCTGGAGTCGGTGGAGATGCGTCAGGTGGGCATGGCGCTCACCCAGCGCGTCACGGCAGGGCGCATCATGATGATCGACGGCAGTCATCTGTTCCCTATGGAGCAACCGCATACCACGGCGGCTGCGGTGGAGGCTTCTTTGCGCAATCTGGCCGAGGTGGTGCTTCGGGGGTGATGGGGCATCTTATTGCTGCCTTGTTGAGGGCAGAGGCCGGGAGTTCCGCCCGGCGGCGGAGTCACTTTTTGCTTGCGCGCAAAAAGTAACCCAAAACGCGCTTTCAATACCCGCGGCAGAACTCGCTTTGCGCTGCGCGCGCCGCTCGGGCAACCGCCGCGAGCTAGATATTTCATAAGAGGTGTGTTCGGCACTTTGCTTCGCTCGTGCCGGGCATCTCGCGACTTCGCGAGATGCTGGTGCGCCAGTGCTGCACGATTTTGATTGGCTCGTTGGATCACCGTCGCTCAAAAGAGCAGTGGGCATTTGCCGCCTAACCCAACTCAGCAAGCACCCCGGCACGAGCGAAGCGAAGTGCCGCAAATACCTCTTAGTTAAGCACTAGCTCGCGGCGGTTGTCCGAACGAAGCGACGCAGTCGCGCAGTGAGTTCTGCCGCGTGACCCCGCATTCAAAGCGCGCTTTTGGTGACTTTTCGCGCGCAAGCGAAAAGTTACTCGCCCGCCGGGGCGAGACCCGGCCTCCGCCCTCAAACCAAGAACAGAAAAAAATCAAGCCTCAGACCAAGAAACCACCCCAGTCCAAGCAGTGATCAAAACGATCACACCAAACACAATCCGGTAATAAGCAAACGGCACAAAGCTGTTCGAGCTGATGTACTTCAGCAACCACCGCACGCACAGCCACGCACTGATGAACGAAAACACCAGCCCCACGGCAAACAACGGAATGTCGGCAGTGGAAAGCAGCGCCCGCTCCTTGTACAGGCTGTAGACGCCCGCACCGATCAGCGTGGGAATCGCCAGAAAGAAAGAAAAATCAGTGGCCGTCTTGCGCGAAAGGCCGAGAAACATGCCTCCGATGATCGTCGCGCCACTGCGGCTCGTGCCCGGAATCATCGCAAGGCACTGCACCAGACCGACTTTGAATGCGTCCATCACCGTCATCTCGTCCACCGAGTTCACGCGCGCGACGGTTCCGCCCGCGCTGCGCTTTTCGGCCCAGAGGATGATGAAGCCCCCCAGAATGAACGTCGTCGCGACCACGGTGGGCGTGAACAGGTGGGCCTTGATGAACTTGCCGAAAATCAGCGCCAGCACCACTGCAGGCAGAAAACCGACGAGCACGTTGAGCGCGAACTTCTGCGCGCGGCGCTCGGTGGGCAGCTCGACGATGGTGGACTTGATGCGCTCCCAGTAGACGAGGATGACCGCGAAGATCGCCCCCGTCTGGATCGCGATGTCGAAAACTTTCGCTTTCTCGCCATGAAAGCCGAGCAGCGCGCCCGCAAGAATCAAATGACCGGTAGAAGAGATGGGAAGGAATTCGGTCAGCCCCTCGACCACACCCATGATGGCGGCCTTGAGCAATAAAAGCAGATCCACGTTGATATCCAGAATTCAGGCGAAGGTGCTGATTATGTGCGGTTCAGGTTACAAAAAGCCCCTGCACCAAGCGTATAGCCTCATGCGGAACGTAAGCAATTGCAGCACACTGCCTGCATGCCCCCAATGCGGGGGCTGGCAATGTCGCAACCCATGACCAATCCAACGCCCGAACCGACCCAAGCCCCAGGCCCCGCAACCGCCGTCTGGGCCATGCTGCTCGCGCTCACCGCGGGCTTTGCGCTGAGCAACGCCTATCGCACCGTCGCCGCAATTCTGGCAGCGCCACTGTCCAGCGAGCTGGGCCTTTCCCCGCAGGCACTGGGCATTTTCGCTGGCAGCTTTCATCTCATGTTCGGTGCGATGCAGCTGTTCATGGGCATCGCCATCGATCTCTGGGGCGTGCGCCGTACGGTGCTGCTGGCCTCGCCGCTCGCCATCCTCGGCGCAGCGATCTCAGCGACTGCACCGGGTTACGGAGTGCTGCTGATCGGTCAGGCGCTCATCGGCATCGGCTGTTCGCCCGCGTTTCTCGCCTGCACGGTATTCATCTCGCGGCATTTTCCGGCGTCCCGATTCGCTTCGGTGTCGGGCATCGCGATGACGGTCGGCACACTGGGCATGCTGTTCACCGGCACGCCGCTCGCATGGTTGGTACAGAGCACAAGCTGGCGCATGGCCTTCACGGTGCTGGCCGTGATGTCGGCCGTCGCCTGGCTCTGCATCTGGCGCACGGTGCACGAGCCAGCTCCGCCCGCGGGCGCCGAAGTGCGCAAGGAAAGCATCGGCGAGGCCGTGGCGCGCTTTGGCTCGCTGTTCATGATTCCGCACACTTGGGGCATCGTCGCGCTGGGCTTTGTCTGTTACGCGGCCTTCATCAGCCTGCGCGGTCTCTGGCTGGGGCCGCTGTTGATCAGCCGTTATGGCTTCACGCTGGTGCAAAGCGGCAACGTCGCGCTCGTGCTGTCACTTGTCGCGCTCTGCGGTCCGATGGCATTTGGCCGCCTCGATCCCGGCCCCGCGCACCGCAGGCGGTGGCTGGTGGTCTGCACCATGCTCTTCGCCGCGTTGTTCGCAGTCATCGGCATTTCGCACGACGCATGGAGCAACATCGCGGCCGCGCTCGCCGTCGGTTTTCTCTCAGGCTATCTGATCCTGCAATACGCCGACGTGCGCAACGCCTATCCCGCAGCCCTCACCGGTCGCGCGATGGCGGCCTTCACCATGGCGATGTTCCTCGGCATCGCGGCCATGCAATGGTTCACCGGCCTCATCGCGTCCTTGGCCGAGGCTCGGGGGCTGGAGCCCTTCGGCCCGGTGATGTACGGCATCGCCGCACTGCTGGTGCTGGCCGCGCTGGCGTTCACGCTGCTGCCCTCACCGCCCGGGCCGTCGACCGCGCTGCAACAGCCTCAAAGCTGACTGACCCCCGCACCATCACCGCGATACAGCCATGGCACATCCAGCAGCCGCTCTCCAAGCAGCCGCAGCGACATGTCGCGCCCGAAACGCACAAAGCCCGTGGCGTGAAAAATCCGGCCATTGCGCCGCGAGCGCTCCTGCACGCGTGCATTGCGTTGCCAGCGGTTGAGCGCATAGCGGCGAAGACGCAGATCGACCTCCAGGTCGTGCATGGACAACGCCCGCTGCAGCTCCGCCGCATCCTCGATGGCCATGCCCGCGCCCTGCGCGAGATACGGCCGCATCGGGTGCGCCGCGTCGCCCAGCAGGGCAACAAGCCCCTGCGCCATCTCCTGCGGTCCGCGCACCGGGGGGCGATCCGACAGTGGCCACAGCCGCCATCCGCCGCTGACTGACGGCACCGCGCGGATCAGCTCCTGCAAAGGCGCGCAGGTCTGCGACAGCGCGGATTCCAGATCGCCTGCGTTCGCCGCATGGTCCCAGTGATCCAGATCGGCTGGCGCCTCGCCATGCCGGATCGCCACCACGTTCATGAGCTCGCCCCGACGCAGCGGATACTGCACCACATGCAGCCGAGGCCCCAGCCAAGCGGTGACCTGCTGCGTGCGCAGCGCCTGCGGCAGATCCGCCTGCCGCACCACCGCGCGATAAGCGAGATGCCCCGAGCTGCGCGTGGCCGTCTCTCCCAGCAAACGCGCCCGCGTGCCACTGCGCAGCCCGTCCGCGCCGATCAGCGCATCCCCTTCGACCAAAGTCCCGTCCTTCAACCGCACGGTGACCACACCATCGCCCTGCTGATGGTGCTCCACCGACTGATCCAGATTGAGATGCACGGTGGGCCGGTGCTTCACCGCGTTGAGCAGCAGCGCGTGCAGATCGGCCCGGTGGATCGTCGCATAGGCCGCCCCGTAACGCGCAATCACGGAAGCCCCGAGCGGCAACGCCGCCAGCTCGCCGCCCGAGACCGCGCTGCGCACCTGCAGCCGATCCGGGAACGCCGCCACCGCCTGCAACTCGCGATGCAGCCCCCAGGCCTGCAGCCGGCGCACCACGTTCGGTCCGATCTGCACCCCCGCACCCACCTCGGAAAACGCAGGCGCGCGCTCGAACAGCCGCACCTCCCACCCCGCAATCTCCGCCGCCAACGCCGCCGCCAGCCCACCAATACCGCCTCCGGCCACCAGAATCTGTTTTTGCATGGACAGGATTGTGATGTGGCTACGCAAGGGAAGACAAACAGAATGGAAATAGTCGCCTGATTCAGGTCGATACTGGGCCCGCGCCCGCCAGCCGAGCCGACAGTCCCCCGGCAATGGTTCGCAACCGAGCCGCGCCCTCCAACCGCGCCATGGCTTCCGATGGCAAGGCCAAGTCACCACGGGCCGCACCCCAAATGCCACCCGCCATGGCCCCGATGGTGTCCACATCGCCACCCAGCCTTCGAATGAAGTCGAGCATCAACAGGAAGTCCTCACGAACAAACCGCGCCGCGATGTAGACGGCCGTCAGGCAAGAGTCCACCGCCGAAATCCCGTTGCCAAGCTGGGCGCGCACCGAGCGAGGCCCAGGCTGAAGATGCAAAGGCAAATCCAGCCAGCGCTGCACATGATCGAGCTTGCTGCTCCACTCCGAGGGCTCACGCAGACCGGCCAGCGCCACCACAGCATCCAGTCCATCAGCCCCACGGATCGATTCACCCCCACCATCCAGTGCCCGAATCACCGCGGCAGCCACCAACGCCGCTCCATCCTGCGCCCGCACATGCCCGTGCGTGATTCCGGCCTGGGCCCGCGCCAGTTCAACCGCAGCCGCGCCGCTCGCGTCATCGGCCAAGCCAAACAGTACGGCCACATGCGCACGCATCGCACCGCCATTCCCCCATGACCCCTGCCTGAACACCGCCACATTCGCCCGCTGCCACGGCATGCCGGCGCGGATCTTCCGAAGCAGCTTCGCCGCCCCCGGCCCATAGCCCCGGTGCCAGACATAGCTCCCGGCAAACCGCGCGGCCACGTCATCCGCCACAAATCCGTCGCAGGCCAACAACGACTCGGCAAGATCGATGCTCATCTGCGTGTCATCGGTGAAACGCATCTCACCCGCACGCGTGCGCCCGATCACGCCCCACAGCCCACGCTCCAGCCACCCACCCTCAAACGGTGCCCCCTGCGCATCCCCCAACGCCCCGCCCAACAAACACCCAGCCACGCGCCGCGACACATCGCTAGACGATCCGTCATCCATCAACAAGTTTTGGTGCATGCCGCGATTGCAATCGCAAGCGAAAAATAGGACAAATGAAGGAGTAGCGAGCGCAAGCGCGAGCCCCCGGCACGAGCGCAGCGAAGTGCCGCAAACACCTCTTCAGACTGACTTGCGGCAAGCTGTTTGAACGGAGCGACGCAGTCGCGCAGAGAGTTTTGCCGCAGGTATTGAAAGCGCGTTTTTGATTACTTTTTTGCGCGCAAGCAAAAAGTGATTGCCCCGCCGGGGGCAGTCCCGGCCTCCGCCCCCAACAAACGAGCAGAAGCAGACATGGAAACCGAACACCAGCCCCCAACCCTCCCCCGCCAAGCGGGAGGAAGATCAAGAAAGGAAGCGAAACCCGGCCGGCTCAGTCAGCCAGCAACTGCCTCAGCACATAAGGCAGTATCCCCCCATGCCGGTAATAATCCACCTCAATGGGCGTATCGATCCGCAGCTTCACCACCACCGTCTTGCGCGTCCCATCAGGCCGCGTGATGATCAACTCCGCATCGCTCTGCGGCGCCAGATCCGCAGCCGGAACGACATCGATGAACTCGTTGCCCTCCAGCCCCAGCGACTGCCAGCTGTCGTTGCCGAGGAACTGCAGCGGCAGCACGCCCATGCCCACCAGGTTGGAGCGGTGAATCCGCTCGAAACTGCGCGCGACCACCGCCTTGATGCCCAGAAGCTGCGTGCCCTTGGCCGCCCAGTCGCGGCTCGAGCCCGTGCCGTATTCCTCTCCCGCGAGAATCACGGTCGCGCGGCCTGCGGACTGGTACTTCATCGCGGCATCGTAGATCGGCATCTTGGTGGTGCCGCCGTCATCGTCGCGGTACAGCGTCAGGCCGCCCTCCTCGCGTGAGCCGTCGGGCAGCGCCGGAATCATCAGGTTCTTGATGCGCACGTTCGCGAACGTGCCGCGCATCATCACCTCATGGTTGCCGCGACGCGAGCCGTAGCTGTTGAAGTCGGCCTTCTTCACGCCATTCTCGAGCAGCCATTTGCCCGCCGGTGAGGTCTCTTTGATCGAGCCTGCCGGCGAGATGTGGTCCGTGGTGATCGAGTCGCCGAACAATGCCATCACGCGCGCATCGCGCACCGCGTAGGGGCTGCCGGTGGTGACGGCCGGCTCCTTCAAGTCGAGCGCGAATCCGTCGAAGAACGGCGGCTCGGCGATGTAGGTGCTGTCGGGCCAGGTGTAGGTGCCGCCGGTCACGCCCTTGATCTTTTCCCAGAGCTTGCCGGGCTCGCTGCTGACCTTCTCGTAGTTCGCGCGGAAGGCCTTGCCGTTCATCGCGAACTTCATGAGCTTCTGGACCTCGTCGGTGGTCGGCCAGATGTCGCCCAGATAGATGTCGCGGCCCTTCTTGCCCTTGCCTACGGGCTCGGTCATCAGGTCCTTGCGCACATTGCCTGCAATCGCGTAGGCCACCACGAGCGGCGGGCTCGCCAGGAAATTGGCGCGGATGTTCGGGTGGATGCGCGCCTCGAAATTGCGGTTACCCGAGAGCACGGCCGCACAGACCAGATCGTTCTGCTGGATCGCCGCGTTGAACTCCGGCAGCAGATCGCCCGCATTGCCGATGCAGGTGGTGCAGCCATAACCGGCAATCGAGAAGCCCAGCTTTTCCAGATACGGCAGCAGACCGGACTCGGTGAGGTACAGCGTGACCAGACGCGAGCCCGGGGCAAGCGAGGTCTTTACATGCGGCTTGACCGTGAGCCCCGCCTCGACGGCCTTCTTGGCGAGCAGGCCGGCGGCCAGCATCACGCTCGGATTCGAGGTGTTCGTGCAGCTCGTGATCGCGGCGATCAGCACGTCGCCGTTGTGCAGATCCACCTGATCGCCCTCGACCGCCGCGACGTTCGCATCGGCGGTCCTGAGGCTTTGCGGCTGGTCGTCCACCACCGGCGTGTTGGCCACCATTTCCACCACGTTCTGCGGCGCGCCTGCGGGAATCGGCTTGTGGTTGGGCTCGGCGAACTCACCCTTGCCGTTGATGCGCACGCTGTAGGTCTTGTCGAGCTTGTCGATCGAGAGGTTGAAGCCGTTCTGCGCGGCGGGCGCCGTGAACAGCTCGGTGAACTTTTCGGCCACATGACCGATCTCGATGCGGTCCTGCGGGCGCTTGGGGCCCGCGAGGCTCGGTGCGACCGTTCCCAGATCGAGCTTGACGACGTGCGAATAGTCGATGTCGCCCGGATTGGCCACGCCGAAAAGACCCTGAGCCTTGAAGTAAGCCTCGAACGCAGCGATCTCGCCCTTGGTGCGGCCGGTGCCCTCGAAGTATTCAATGGTCTTCTCGTCCACCGGGAAGAAGCCCATGGTCGCGCCATATTCCGGCGCCATGTTGCCGATGGTCGCGCGATCAGGCACCGAGAGACTCCGCGTGCCCTGGCCGTAGAATTCGACGAACTTGCCGACCACCTTTTCCTTGCGCAGGATTTCGGTCACCGTGAGCACCAGATCGGTCGCCGTCACGCCCTCACGCAGCTTGCCGGTGAGCTCGAAGCCCACCACATCGGGCGTGAGGAAATACACCGGCTGGCCCAGCATCGCCGCCTCGGCCTCGATGCCGCCCACGCCCCAGGCCACCACGCCGATGCCGTTGATCATCGTGGTGTGGCTGTCGGTGCCGACCAACGAATCTGGATAGTAGACATCGCTCTTGGTCTTGTGAACGCCGCGCGCCAGATACTCCAGATTCACCTGGTGCACGATGCCGAAGCCCGGCGGCACAACGCCGAAGGTATCGAAGGCCTGCATGCCCCATTTCATGAATTGGTAGCGCTCCTGGTTGCGCTGGAACTCGAGCTTCATGTTCAGGTCCAGCGCGTTCTTGCTGCCGTAGTAGTCGACCATGATCGAGTGGTCCACCACCAGATCGACGGGCACGAGCGGCTCGATGGCCTTGGGCTTCTTGCCCAGCGCCTGCGCGGTGCTGCGCATGGCGGCCAGATCGGCAAGCAGCGGCACGCCGGTGAAGTCCTGCAGCACGACGCGGGCGACGACGAAAGGAATTTCATCGGTGCGCTCGGCGTTGGGCTTCCAGTTGGCAAGCTGCTCCACATGCTCGGGCATCACCTTCTTGCCGTCGCAATTGCGCAGCACCGATTCGAGCACGATGCGCAGCGACACCGGCAGGCGGTTCACATTCGGGAAGCGCTTGGCGAGCTCGGGAAGGGAGTAGAAGCGGTCCTTGGAAGACTTGCCGGAACCGGCAGCAAAGGACTTGAGAGTGGATTCAAAGGCGTGGCGTGATTCGTGGGTCTTGGCCATGGTGGGGGCTCCATTTGAAGTCGTCAGCTCACATTCTGGCAGTCACCGCGATGTTTCGCCATCGCACGAAAATAACCGTGTGACGGCGCAGGCCTGTCCGTTCAAAAAACCTTTTCCGACAAGCGTTTAGCGGGGCTCGCAATGCCCGATATCCGGCAAGCCCCTACATGAATCGTGAAAATCGGATTGCAAACGAGTGCACGCCCACTCAATGCAAGCGCTTGAAAGTTCCATGTTCCAAATCAATTGGCAGGGGTGTCCATCTCCAATGGGATATCACGAATCGAATGGTTCCCATGAGCACGGCCGATTCAGAAACACCTCCAAAGTTCAATCAGAAAAGTTAACCAGACTTCCCATATAGCATTGATGGAAGATCCGAAAATGACATCGGCATTGCACCGCTGTCGCCCACCCGCCATGCACTAACACAGCCAGCACCACCTTGGAGATAAGCAATACCCACAATGGCGCAGTCCGCATTCAATCGAAACCCATAGGCCGTGAATTGCCAATAATTGAGGCACACGGCAATTGACCAAAAGAAAAGTCCGCATTAAGCGGACTTTTTCTCTGGAATCGAAGATCCCGGCAAATCACCCCAACCCGTGCGACGCGGCAACGGACCTGCTGGGGTTGACTCAGCGAATCAAATGGCGAACTGTTCGCGATCCTGGTTCTGAATCCACTTGGGAGCCTTGCCGCGGCCAGTCCATGTCTCGCCGGTTTCAGGGTTGCGGTACTTGGGAGCAACCTTCACGCCCGAAGTGGCGGAGGCGCCGCGCGAGCCGCGACCTGTAGGGAAAACATCCTGAGCGGTCAGGCCATATTCAGCCACCAGACTGCGCACTTGCGCCACTGCAGCCGAAAGCTCCTGGCGACGCGCGTCATTGATTCGTTTTTCAAGGTCTTCGCGTTGCTTCAGAAGGTCTTTGTAGCTATCTGTCATGGTTGTGCCAATCAAGTGAAATTAATGAATGTGGAGGGATTATATAAACAAAACCCCGCCCTCATTCAATATGGGGAAAATTCACGGATTCTTTACATGCACGCCGGGCAAGGCACAAACGGGGAGCATATGGATGCCATTTGAAATCCACCGTTCTGAGCAGTCCGCTCATGCATGACATCTGCAATGATCCTCCTCATTGATTCAGATCGTTACTAATCTGCGCATTAACACCCAGCTTCGTCCCGTCAATTGACCACGCAGACACGCCCGCCTGGAAAGCCTGGCCAGCGAAGATCTTATTTACACAGGAATCCCAGAGTGTCATCCTGAGAGACAATTCGTTCCAAGTTCCCATTGCCGACACTCAACGAACTCCCACTTCATGGCCAATTACTTTATCGGCGACATTCAAGGTTGCCATGCCGCTTTCATACGCCTGCTGGAACGCATCGATTTTTCCGCCAGTCGCGACACGCTTTATCTGCTGGGCGATCTCGTCAATCGCGGACCCGACTCGGCGGGCGTTCTGCGCCGGGCGATGGAGCTGGGCGACAGCGTGCGCGCGCTCCTTGGCAATCACGACCTTCACCTGCTGGCGGCAGCGCATGGCGCACGCCATCCATCCCGCCGCGACACTCTGGCGAGCGTGCTCGACGCAAAAGACCGCGACGCGATGCTGGAATGGGTGCGCCACCAGCCCTTGGCGCGCTCGTTCTCGTTGAACGGCGAGCGGATGCTCATGGTGCATGCGGGCGTGCTCCCGCAGTGGAGTTTCGACGACACGCTGGCCTATGCCGACGAAGTGCGGCAGTTGCTGCAGGGCCCGGACCTGTACGCGTTTCTGATGGAGATGTACGGCAACCTGCCCGACCGCTGGAGCGATGATCTGCGAGGAGCGGACCGGCTGCGCGTGATCATCAATGCGCTCACCCGGTTGCGTTTCTGTTCGTGCGACGGAGTCATGGATTTCGACAGCACCGAGAGCGCCGCCACGCCCCCCGACGGCCTGATGCCCTGGTTCGACGTGCCCGGCCGCCGAACGGCCGACACGCTGGTCGCGTTCGGCCATTGGTCGACGCTCGGCCTCGTGAACCGCCCTCACCTGCTGGCGCTCGACACCGGCTGCATCTGGGGTGGATGCCTGAGCGCGATGCGCATCGGCACCTCGCTCGCGGACCGCGAACTGTTCGACGTGGAATGCGAACAGGCGCAGAAGCCGGGCAATTGAGCTCCCTGAAGGACTTCGCACCCGTTTCACGCGCTGCGGTAGACATGCTGCCCGTGGGCAGCTCACTTGCGGCTACGCCAGCCGCGTTCGCATTCCTTCGGACAGCCAATGCGAACCGTCGCCGAGCCCCGCCATCACATCGACCGCAGGGTGGCGCGCGCCAAACGTCTTCAGGGCCGTCGGGCCGGTCACCATCAGCGCTGCGCCCCAGCCGTTGACTTCCTCCATCCGTTCAGCCCTGAGCGCCACGCCATGCACGCCCTGCACCGGCCAACCGGTGCGCGGATCGAGGACATGGTGCAGCCTGCGGCCGTCACGAATGAACGCCCTTTCGTAGTCGCCCGACGAAGCCACGATGCCGCGCCCCGCCAGCGACAGACTGCCAAGCAACCGCTGCGGCGCATTCGGATCGCGCACACCGACGCGCCATGGCGCGCCATGTTGGGTTCCGGAGATCAGCACATCGCCGCCACCGTTGATCAGCGCGTCGCTCAGACCCGCGCGCTGCAGGCTTTCGAGACCGGCCTGCAGAATCGGCAGCTTGGCGACGCCCCCCAGATCAAGCGCCATGCCCTCGCGCCGCAGAAACGCGGTCCCGGCGGACGGGTCCAGAACCAGATCGCGCATGCGAACCAGCGCGATCTCGCGCGCCACCTCGGCGTCCGTCGGCATGCGCTCATTGCCGGGCTCAAAGCTCCAGCCACGGACCGCACCGATCGTGATGTCGAACGCACCGTCGGTCTGCTCATGCAGGCGCTTCGCCTGCTGCATCACCGCCATCACCTCGGGGGATACACGGGTCGGCGCGCGACCCGCCGATGCGGCGATGCGGCCGATCTCGCTGTCGCTGCGGTAACGGCTCATGCGCTGCTCGAGAACCTGCATGTGCGCGATGGCCGCGTCGATGGCCTCGAAAAGCAGCGGCAGCTCCCCGGCATTCCGCACGGGCACCATCACGTCAACGCGCGTACCCATCAGCGCCCGACGGCGTTTGGCCAGGCGCGCTGCGGACGGAGCCCCGGCATCCGCAGCAAAAGCCCCATGCGGCAATGCTCCAAGCAATGGCAGCGCCAGAACCATCCGCCTGCGCGCATTGATCGTCAGGTCAGGGCGCACGCGATCCTGTGTCGTCATGAGGCTTCCCTCCGTCCCATCACTTCGACAGACCGACCATGTGGTCCACGGCGGCCTTCACATCGTCGTCCGACATGGTCGGGGCACCGCCGCGCGCGGGCATCGCGCCCTTGCTGCCGTTGAAGCCTTCGATGGCGTGCTTGTAGAGCGTGTCCGCACCCTGCGCGATGCGAGGGGCCCAGTCTTCCTTGTCGCCCACCTTGGGAGCGCCAGCCACGCCTGAGCCGTGGCACAGCGCGCAGGTCTTGTTGTAGGCGCTCTTGCCCAGTGCGTTTTCGGGCGCAGCCGGAGTGGCGGCGGGCGCAGGCGCTGGTGCCGCCGCAGGGGCCGGTGCCGGAGCGGGCGCTTGCGGCGGCTCGTTCTTGCCGCAGGCGGCCAGCGTCAGGACCAATGCCATCGATGCCAGTTTGAATGTCGTGGAGCTCATCTCTCTCTTCCCTTCATTGTTGGAAAACCCATCGATTGCCATGCATTCCCGCAACCGTGTGGAAAGTGTGATCTTTTTCACCTATTAGTAACTTGATCCAAATTAAGGAAAAAAAGCAGTTCAGATGTGACGATTCATTACCCGCTCAAGACGGGCAACGAAACCACAGAAATGCTTAGCCACACTCACCACACGATCCTCCAGAGCCTGCGCCAATGGCGCCTCGGCGTGGTCGTCTGGTTGATGCTCGGAATGAGCGCCGCGTTCGCGTCGCCGCTGCTCAACCCCTCGCGTCTCGAGGTGGTCTGCGGCACGCACGGCAAGGCCAAGCTCGTCGTCCACGACGACAGCACCTTCGGCAGCAAGGCACGCCCTGCGAACGTTCACAGCATGGACTGCACGCTGTGCGCCGCGCACCCGATGGCGCCGGGCTCCATCGCCGAGCCGATCGACTTTCCAGCCCTGGACTTCCACGCGCTGGTCACTCAACCACCGGTGCCTGCCATCGCACCCACAGCCGCGCCGCCACCCGCGCGAGCGCCCCCTTCACGCGTTTCCCTTTTCTTTCAACAGTCCTCAGAGAGGTCGATATGAGCCAGGAAAAAACAGATCTGCACACAGACAACGCCGGCATGGGCCGTCGCAGATTCATCAATACCGCCGCACTGGCGGGGCTTGCAGTGGGCGCCGTGGCCTGCAACGACAACAAGGCCGCAGCACCTGCCGCATCCGGTCCGGCAACCGCGCCCGCACCGGCTCCGGCTCCAGCCGCCCATGCCGGAGCGAGCGTGCACCTCAAGCCCGGCGAGCTCGACACCTACTACGGCCTGTGGAGCGGCGGCCACACCGGCGACATGCGCGTGCTCGGCATGCCCTCGGGCCGCGAGCTGCTGCGCATTCCGTGCTTCGTGCCCGACGCGCTCGTCGGCTGGGGCATCACGAACGAATCCAAGGCGGTCATGGGCACCAAGGCCGATGGTCACCTGAAGTATTTCGTGGGCGACACCCACCATACGCACGCCTCCTACAAGGACGGCAACTATGACGGCCGCTACGCGTGGATCAACGACAAGATCAACTCGCGCGTCGCCCGCATCCGCCTCGACTATTTCGTCTGTGACAAGATCACCGAACTGCCCAACGTGCAGGGCTTTCACGGCATCTTCCCGGACAAGGCCGACCCCGTCGATCCGGCGATCAACTACACCACGCGCGTGTTCTGCGGTGGCGAGTTCGGGATTCCGCTGCCCAACAACGGCACCGACGTCAACAAGCCCGAGAAGTACCGCTCGCTGTTCACGTGCGTCGACGCGGAGACCATGGAAGTGCGCTGGCAGGTGCTGCTGGACGGCAACTGCGACCTGGTCGCCACGTCGTATGACGGCAAGCTCGCCGCCACCAACCAGTACAACACCGAGAACGGCATCCACTACGAGGACATGATGTCCGCCGAGCGCGACGCCTGCGCGTTCTTCCACATCGCCCGCATCGAAGAGGCCGTGAAAGCCGGTAAGTTCCAGACCTTCGGCAACTCCAAGGTGCCGGTCGTCGACGGCACGCATGAAGCCAACAAGGACCCCAAGACCGCGCTCGTCGCCTACGTGAGCACGCCCAAGAACCCGCACGGCGTGAACGCCAGCCCCGACGCGAAATACTTCATCTGCGCGGGCAAGCTCTCGCCGACCGCCACGGTGATCGAACTCGCCAAGGTGCTCGACTGGTTTGACGGCAAGCTCGAGAAGCTCGACAGCGCCATCGTCGCCGAAGTTGAACTCGGCCTCGGCCCGCTGCACACCGCCTTCGACGGACGCGGCAACGCGTTCACCACGCTGTTCCTCGACAGCCAGGTCGTGAAGTGGAACGTGGAGGCCGCCATCAAGTTCCACGCGGGCGACAAGACCGCCAAGTACGTGGTCGACCGCCTCGACGTGCACTACCAGCCGGGCCACATCAACGGCTCGCAGTCCGAGACGCGCGCGGCGGACGGCAAGTTCATCGCCGTGGGCTGCAAGTTCTCCAAGGACCGCTTCCTGCCCGTGGGCCCACTGCACCCAGAGAACGAACAGCTGATCGACATCTCCGGCGAGAAGATGGTGCTGCTGGCCGACCACCCGGTGCGCGGCGAGCCGCACGACTTCATCATCTTCAAGCGCGATCTGCTCAAGCCCAAGCAGGTCTACGCGCTCGACGATTCACCGATCGCCGTCAAGGACCCCAAGGAATCCGGCGTGTTCCGCAACGGCAAGAAGGTCACGGTGAAGCTCACCTCGCAGGCGCCCGCGTTCAGCCTGCGCGAATTCACCGTGAAGAAGGGCGACGAGGTGACGCTGATCCTGACCAATCTGGACAAGGTCGAGGACCTGACCCACGGGTTCGCGATCCCCAAATACAACGTCAACTTCATCGTCAATCCGCTGGAGACCAAGTCGGTGACGTTCATGGCAGACCAGCCCGGCGTGTTCTGGGCGTACTGCACGCACTTCTGCCACGCGCTTCACCTTGAAATGCGCACGCGCATGATTGTCGAGGCCTAAGCAGTAAACAAGGCAGGTGTCGGGAATGCCGACCGGCACCTGCAACTTCGACCTGCAAATTCGGATAGAACCATGTTGTTGCCCAGGCGATTTTTCAGGTCCCTCTGGACCCTGCTCCTCCTCTCTCTTTGGTTTGCAGCGGCACCCGCCGCGCACGCAGGCAGCGGCGCCTACGAAGCCGAACTTCCCGCGGACGTCCAGACCAACAAGGACATGTGTTCCCTGCTGCCGTGCAAGGATGTGTTCCCGGGCGCGACACATTTCTCCGAACGCAAGGGCCAGCCCCCCTACGTGGAGGCCTACGACAACGACACGGCCGACAGGAAACTGCTCGGCTACGTCATGCTCTCCACCGACATCACGGACACGCCCGCCTACTCCGGCAAGCCCGTGGTCACGCTGATAGGCATGGACGCCAGCGGCCATTTCGTCGGCGTGAAAGTGCTCAAGCACTCCGAGCCGATTCTGCTGCTCGGCATTCCCGAGTCGGCACTGATCAACTTCAACGACCAATACCTCGGCAAGTCCGTCGCCGAACGCATCGAAGTCGGTCCGTCGCGCCCCGATGAGGGCGTGATCGGCCTTGATGCGATTTCCGGAGCGACGGTCACCGTCATCGCGCAGAACCAGGTGGTGCTGATGTCGGGCGCCGCCGTCGCGCGCCAGGTCGGCATCATCGCGCCCATCGTGCGCGAACCTGCCCGCTTCAACACGCTGGGCCAGAAATTCAGCTGGCAGCAGCTCGTCGACATGGGCGCGGTCAAGCGCCTCGTCGTCAAACCCGAACAGGTCGGCCTGCCGCGCGACGTCACGCCGTTCATCGACCTGTGGTTCGGTGATCTGAACCAGCCCGACATCGGCCGCAGCCTGTTGGGCGACAACGGCTTCGCGAGCCTGCAGTCGCGCATCCAGCCCGGCGAAAGCGCCTTCTTCATCGTGCGCACCGATGGTCCCGAATCATTCAAGGGATCGGGCTTCGTGCGCGGCGGCATCTATGACCGCGTGCAGGTCAAGCAAGGTCCCGATTCATTCACCTTCCGCGATCTCGACGCGTTCAATCTCTACGGGCTTGAAGCCGAAGGCGCTCCGCGCTACACCGAATCCTCGATCTTCGTGATCCGCTCCTCCTCGTTCTCCGCAGCCCATCCATGGAAGCTCGCCTTCCTCGGCAACCGCGTGGACCGCGCAACCGGCCATCGCAGCTTTGCAGTGTTCGAATCGAACTACTGGATGCCCGCCCAACTGCTGGACGGCGGCCGCCCCAAGATCGACGAACCCGATGCGCCATGGGTGCGCGTGTGGAAAACGCAGGGCTGGAAGATCGGCCTCTTTGCAGCGCTGCTCGTGTCGCTCACCATCATCTACGCGCTGCGCGAGAAGCTCACCCGCCTGTCCACCCACAAGAACAAATGGCCGGTCAACGCCTTCAAATACAGCTTCTGGGCCATCGGCATCGTGTTCGTCGGCTTCGGCGCGATGGCCCAGCCGTCCATCACCCAGGTGCTGACCTGGTTCCACTCGGTCCTGTTCCAGTGGACCTGGACGCTGTTCCTCACCGATCCGTTCATCTTCCTGTTCTGGATCTTCATCATCATCACCGTGTTCCTGTTCGGGCGCGGCCTGTTCTGCGGCTGGATCTGCCCGTTCGGATCGCTCTCCGAGGCACTCTACAAAGTGGCGCGTGCAGTGGGTCTCAAGCGCTTTCAGTTCCAACTGCCACAGGTATGGCATGACCGGCTCAAGTGGCTCAAGTACGTGATCTTCTTCGGGCTGCTTGCGGTGTCGATGTACGACATGACGCTGGCCGAAAAACTCGCCGAGGTCGAACCGTTCAAGACGACCTTCCTCGTCGGCATCACCAACCGCCCCTGGCCGTACGGGCTCTTCGCCTGCACGCTGCTCGGTCTGTCGCTGTTCATCGAACGCCCCTTCTGCAAGTACCTCTGCCCGCTCGGCGCATCGCTCGCGATTCCAAGCACCTTCCGCTGGTTTGGCTTGAAGCGCAAGCAGGACTGCAACAGCTGCAAGGCCTGCGCGGTGGGCTGCGGAGCGCAGGCCATCGACGCCGCAGGTCGCATCGACCACCGCGAATGCCTGCACTGCCTCGACTGCATGGTGCTCTACACCGACGTGAAGGGCTGCCCGCCCCTCGCCAAGGAGCGCAAGCGCCGCGAGAAGGAAGGTCTCCCGCTCACGCCGATCGCCAAGAATGGCTACTTCATTCCCATCGTGCCCGAAGCCACATGGCAGGAGCAGATCAGCGCCAAGGCCATCGATGGCCCCGATCCGCGCATGCCCACCAATGCCGAACACGTGAGCGCGCTGAATGAAACCACGGGCATCCGCCACGCCGCGATGGAAGTGCTCGAGCACATCAACCCTTGGAGCACCACCGGCTGGGCTCGCCATCGCCTGCTGAGCGTGCTGGCCGTGCCCTGCCTGATCGCGGTGATCGCCGCGTGGGCACTGCTTGCCATGGGGCAGATATCGACCACCGTCATCATCCTCGCGTGGTTCGTCTGGAGCGTGATCGAGGTGCTGCTGCGACTGACCGGTCGCCGCTACGTGAAGGACGGAGCTTGGTGGCTGAGCCGCTACCGCCACGCCAACCTCATGGACATGCTGGCCTATGTGGCGTTCAAGAATCTGCTGATCGGCGCGGCCCTGCTGATCGCGCTGCGCGCGGTGAACTGGACCGTCGCATGAGAAAGTCAGACAATGTTCCCCGTGCGATCAAGGCTTTGCTGAGCGGCGTGCTGATGGCTGTCTGCGGCGCAGGCTGGGGGGCCACGCTGAGCGTGAAGCCCGGCGAGGACATCGCCGCCGTCGTGCAGGCCGCCAACGCCGGTGACGTGATCGAGGTCGCGCGGGGTCAGTACCGCGTGAACCTCGTGATCGACAAGCCGCTCACGCTGCGCGGCATCGACCGCCCCACGCTGAGCGGCGGCAACACCGGTGACACGATCCGCGTGACCGCGCCCGATGTGGTGATCGAAGGGCTGATCGTGCGCGACTCGGGCGACAGCCTCAAGGACCAGAACGCGGGCATCTACCTCCGGCCCGGAGCGCACCGTGCCATCGTGCGGCACTGCGATCTGACCTACAACCTGTTCGGGCTGTGGATCGAAAAGGCCGACGATGTGCGCATCGAGCACAACCGCATCACCGGCAAGCGCGACTATGCCTCGTCGCAGCGCGGCAATGGCGTTCAGCTCTACAACACCAAGGGCGCGCGCATCTTCCACAACGACATCAGCTTCGTGCGCGACGCGCTGTACGTGGACGTTTCCCACCACGCGGAGTTTCGTGGCAACAGGCTGCACCACAGCCGCTACGGCACGCACTACATGAACTCTTACTACAACCTGTGGGAGGACAACGACACCTACTACAACCGGGGCGGACTCGCGCTCATGGAGGTGCGCAACCAGATCGTGCGCAACAACCGCGCCTGGGGCAACTCCGATCACGGAATCATGCTGCGCACGCTGCAGGACGCGGTGATCGAAAACAACGTGGTCGCGGGCAACAACCGGGGCTTCTTCATCTACGACGTCGAGTACATAAAGCTCACCGGCAACCTCGTGGTCGACAACGTCGTCGGCGTGCACCTCTCGGCCGGATCGACCCGCAACGAGGTCGAGCGCAACGACTTCATCAGCAACCGCGAGCAGGTGCGCTACGTGGGATCGCGCGACGAGCGCTGGGGCGTGAAGGACGGCAACCACTGGAGCAACTACCTCGGCTGGGACCGCGACGGCGACCGGCTCGGCGATGTGCCCTACGAGGCCAACGACATGGTCGACAGCCTCACCTGGCGCCACCCCGGCATCAAGCTGCTGCTCGCCAGTCCCGCCATTCAGGCGCTCAAGCTCGTGAGCCAGCAATTCCCGATTCTTCGCATGCCCTCCGTGGTCGATCCCCACCCGCGCATGCAACCCGGCAACACACAATGGAGAGATTGGCTTGGCAAGCATTTCAACGGGCAATGAGCCCCCCGCAGGCCGCACGGACGCACCCTCGATCGCCATCCAGGCGGTGAGCAAACAGTTCGGTGACTTCACGGCGGTGCGCGACGTGAGTCTCGACATCGCGCGGGGCGAGATCTTCGGCCTCATCGGCCACAACGGCGCCGGCAAGAGCACGCTGTTCAAGATGATGCTCGGGCTGATTCCTCTGACCGCAGGCAGCATCCGCATCTCCGGTCAGGACATCGCTGGACCCCAAGCCCGCAACGTGCGCCGCCACATCGGCTACCTGCCCGAGAACGTGGTGCTCTACGACAACCTCGACGGGCTCGAGACGCTGAAATTCTTCGCGCGCATGAAGAACGCTCCACAGTCGCAGTGCGTGGCCATTCTCGAGAAAGTCGGCCTCGCGCATGCGGGCAAGCGCCCGGTGCGCGCCTACTCCAAGGGCATGCGCCAGCGCCTCGGCTTCGCGCAGGCGCTGCTCGGCTCGCCGCGCGTGCTGTTCCTCGACGAGCCCACCAACGGCCTCGACCCCAAGGCGATCCGCGAGTTCTACACAACCCTGCGCGAGCTGCAATCGACCGGCGTCACCGTCGTCATCACCTCGCACATCCTCGCCGAGCTGCAGGAACGCGTGGACCGCCTCGCCATCCTGACGGCGGGCGAAATCCAGGCGCTCGGCAGCGTGCAGGAGTTGCGCGACCAGCTGCACATGCCGATCACCTTCGAGATCGACATGGCCGCTCAGGATGCAGTGAATGTGGCGACCCAACTCAGACAAGCCACCGGATTCGATGCGCAGAAGACCCACTACGGCTTGCGCCTGCAGTGCGACCGCTCGTACAAGCTGGCCGTGCTCGCTGCGCTGAGCGCGCAGGGCAGCGCCGTGACCGACATCCGCATGCGCATGCCGTCGCTGGAAGACGTGTTCTTCGGCCTCAGCGAATGACAACAACAACAACAACAACAACAAGGTAGGACGCACATGCAGCTTCAACCCATACTGACCGTCGCCACCAAAGAGTTCCACGACCGCATCCGCAATCGCTGGGTGCTCGCGGTGGCGCTGGTGTTCGCCGTGTTCTCGCTCGTGATCACCTATTTCGGCGGCGCGCAGCAGGGCGTGGTGGGCTTTCGCTCCATCGAGATCACCATCGCCAGTCTCGTGAGTCTGGTGATCTATCTGATTCCGCTGATCGCGCTGCTGCTCGGTTTCGACGCCATCGTCGGCGAGCGCGAACGCGGCTCACTCGACCTGCTGCTGTCGATGCCGATCACGCGGCTGGAGCTGCTGCTGGGCAAATACCTCGGCCTCGCCACCGCGCTCACCGCGTCGATGATCGGCGGCTTCGGAGTGGTGATCGCGCTGCTCTTCGGCAAGATCGGCGCGCGCGGGCTGTACCACTTCGCGGGCTTCATGTTCAGCTCGGTGCTGCTCGGCCTTGCGTTCCTGAGCATCGCCGTGCTGCTGTCGGTGATCGCGCGCGACCGCACCCGCGCCTCGGGTCTGGCCATCGCCGCATGGTTCTTCTTCGTGCTGGTGTTCGATCTGCTGATGCTGGGCCTGCTGGTCGGCACGGGCGGAAGCATCGGCGGAGATGCCTTCACCTGGCTGCTGCTGCTCAACCCGGCGGACGTGTTCCGCATCCTCAATGTCTTTTCGCTCGACGACGTGCGCACGCTCTACGGCCTCGCCAGCATCGTGCCGCCCGCGCTCGGCAACCCGCTGGCCATGGGCGCGGTGATGCTGGTGTGGATCGTCGCCCCGCTCTTGCTTGCCCAATGGAGATTCAAATCATGATGACTGCTTACAGCACGATCACCGTTCGCCTTCTCGCCGCTGCAGCCCTTGCCGCATCGGCCCTGACGCTGACGGCCTGCGGCGACGATTCCAAGTCCGCTCAGGCCTTGGGGCCGGTGGAGATCGACCGCTCCACCAGCTGCTCGCTGGACGGCATGCTGCTCGCCGACTACCCCGGGCCCAAGGCACAGATTCTCTATGCCGACCAGACCAAGCCCGCGTTCTTCTGCGACACCATGGAACTGATCAACCAGCTGCAAGCGGGCGAGCAGGTGCGCGCCATCAAGGGCGCCTACGTGCAGGACATGGGCAAGGCCGACTGGAATCAGCCACAGGG
Source organism: Diaphorobacter caeni (assembly GCF_015354245.1). Classification (GTDB taxonomy): domain Bacteria; phylum Pseudomonadota; class Gammaproteobacteria; order Burkholderiales; family Burkholderiaceae_C; genus Diaphorobacter_A; species Diaphorobacter_A caeni. Next base: position 78,292 of record NZ_JADKYZ010000010.1, on the reverse strand, counting down.
GCACTGGATCGACGCGAAGACCGCGCTCTATGTGGTCGGCAGCAAGCGCCACGGATCGATGGGCCCGACGATCGCAAGCTTCGCGCAAGAGGAAGATGCCGCGCGCTTCGTGCAGGAGCACGGCGGCAAAGTCATGAAGTTCGGGGAGATCAAGCCGGGCATGGCCGACCTGAGCGGGGGGGCGCTGCACGACACGCGCATGTGACGTCAGTGCAGGCAAGGCAGTCGGGCCCGGAGATCGGACCCGCTGCTGCCGGTAAGCGCCGCCCTGTGACGGCTGGCCTCAGTCCGCCATGGCCGCTGGTGCAGGCGCTGGCCTGAACAGCGCGGCGACCTTGCGCTTGGTCTTGATGTTGGACGACACGCCGCCGCGCGCGGGCTGCGACTTGGCGGCTTCCCATGTGGCGGGTTCCGCCTTGGTGGTGCTGGCCTCGTAGGGCTTGTCGAAGAATGGGTCCTGCGGCTGACGGTGACCGCCACGACCTCCGCGCGACGAATAGCCGGAAGAGCCCGACGATGCCGAAGAGGAACGGGAGTCGCCCTCCTCGCCACCCCACGCACGTCGGCCATCGTTGAAGCGGCCACGTGGGCGCTCGTCGTCGAGTTCGAGCGCTTCAACGTCGATCTTCTTCTTGATGAGCTTCTCGATGTCGCCAACCAAACGCGAATCGTGCGAGGTCACCAGCGTAACCGCCAAGCCTGACGCACCCGCGCGACCGGTACGGCCGATGCGGTGCACGTAGTCTTCGGCGTTGAACGGCACGTCGAAGTTGAACACGGCGGGCACATCCTTGATGTCCAGACCGCGAGCAGCCACGTCGGTGCAGCACAGCAGATTGACTTCACCGCTCTTGAAGGCTTCAAGCGCCTTCAGACGCTCGTCCTGGCTCTTGTCGCCATGCAGTGCGGCCGCCTTGAGGCCGTCGCGCTCGAGCGCACGCGTGAGGCGCGCGCAACCGAGCTTGCTGTTCACGAAAATGAACGCCTGGTTGAGGTTGCGGTCCTTGAGCACCTGCTTGATCGCGCGGCGCTTGTCGTCGTCGGTCGACGCGTAAAAACGCTGCTCCACCGTGGAAGCCGTCTCGTTCGGACGCGCCACCTCGATGGTGATCGGGTTCTGCAGGTAGCTGCCGGCGAGGCGCTTGATCTCGGGCGAGAACGTCGCTGAGAACAGCAGCGTCGTGCGGCTCTTGGGCAGGTAGGACAGGATGCGCTGCAGATCGGGCAGGAAACCGATGTCCAGCATGCGGTCCGCCTCGTCGAGCACCACGTACTCGATCTGGTTGAGCACCACGTTCTTGGCTTCGATGTGGTCCAGCAGACGACCCGGAGTCGCCACCAGCACCTCGACGCCCTTCTTGAGCTCGGCGGTCTGTGGCTTCATGTCCATGCCGCCGAACACCACCGTGCTGCGCAGCTTGGTGTACTTGGCGTACAGCGCCACCTGCTGGGCCACCTGATCGGCCAGCTCGCGGGTAGGCAGAAGCACCAGCGCACGCACGGGATGGCGGGCCGGGGAGACCGAACTGGTTTCATGCTTCATGAGACGCTGCAGCAGCGGCAGCGAAAATGCTGCCGTCTTGCCGGTGCCGGTCTGGGCGGCACCCATTACGTCCTGGCCCGCGAGGACGACAGGGATCGCCTGCTCCTGGATGGGCGTCATGAACTCGTAGCCCATGTCGGCTACGGCACGCTTGAGCGGTTCTGCAAGCGCGAGGGAAGAATAGGCTTGTGTCATTAAGCCTCTATTGTCGCACTTTGCCGCAATTCACGGGTTTTCCACATGCCAAGCCCTGCCAATTCTCTGGCAAGAAGCGTACAAAACGCCCGTTTTTCGCGCCAAAAGCCACGATCACAAGGACTGTGTGTTGAAGGTATCGCAAGACTGGACGCTGCCTGTCTTGAGGCCGGTGCTGAACCAGCGCACGCGCTGCGCGCTCGATCCATGGGTGAAACCGTCCGGGCGCACGGTGCCCGTCTGTTCGCGTTGCAGCTTGTCGTCGCCGATCGATTGGGCCGCGTTGATGGCGGACTCGATATCACTCTGATCCAGCCAGTTCTTGGCCTGCTGCGAATGGTTGGCCCACACGCCGGCGTAACAGTCGGCCTGCAGTTCCAGGCGCACGGAAAGCGCGTTCTGGTCTCGCTGGCTGACGCGACCGCGCATGCCGTCCACCTTCTGGGTGGTGCCGAGCAGGGTCTGCACATGGTGGCCGACTTCGTGCGCGATCACATAGGCCCGCGCGAATTCGCCGGGTGCGCCGAGCTGACGGCTCATGGTTTCGAAGAAGCCCATGTCCAGATAGACCTTCTGGTCGCCCGGACAGTAGAACGGTCCCATGGCCGACTGGCCCGTACCGCAAGCGGTGGGCACCGCGCCACGGAACAGCACCAGCTTGGGCTCGCGGTACTGCGCGCCGCCCTGCTGGAAAATCTTGGTCCAGACGTCTTCGGTCGACGCCAGCACGGTGGAAACGAACTTGGCTTGGGAGTCAGCCGCCGGAGGTGCCTTGGCCGGACCTTGCTGCTGCTGCACCTGAGGCTGGCCGCCGCCCGAGAGCATGCCGATGGTCGTGAGCGGGTTGATGCCGAAGACACCCCAGCCGATCAGTGCGATCACCACCGTGCCAATGCCGATGGAGCGCCCGCCGATCATGCCGCCGCCCCCACCGCCCTCGCCACGGCGGTCTTCCACATTGCTGGATTCGCGATTGCCTTCCCATCTCATTGTCGTATCTCCGGTTTGAACTGCGCTTGCTGTCGTGGGTGCAGGATGTTACGCCGAGAACGCCCCCAATGCAGCGCAAAAAGCTGTTGCCTCAATGAAACGCGATTGTCGTCATGGGAGTTGACAACAATTTGCCACCCTACAGTCGTAGGACGCCCTCGCGACTTTAAAAACAGTGGTGCCCGCCAGCCGGAGCGGACCCCCAAAGCCCAACGGGCGCCCACTCCTCACCCCCAACGCCAAGACAGCCTCTCAGGCCAGGCGTAGAAGCCGCAGACATTACTTCGGTAAGGCAAGGCTTCGCAACGACGCATGAGGGGCTGTATTGGCACCCCAAAACGATCAGCGATCAATCACCCAAAAAACAAAAAATCAGGCCTTGGGCAAGGTCACGCCGACTTGGCCTTGGTACTTGCCGCCGCGATCCTTGTAGCTGACTTCGCAGACCTCATCGCTCTCGAAGAACAGCACCTGCGCACACCCCTCGCCCGCATAGATGCGTGCAGGCAGCGGCGTGGTGTTGCTGAACTCCAGCGTCACATAGCCTTCCCACTCGGGCTCGAACGGCGTCACGTTGACGATGATGCCGCAGCGCGCATAGGTGCTCTTGCCGAGGCAGATGGTCAGCACGTTGCGTGGAATGCGGAAATATTCGACCGTGCGCGCCAGCGCGAAGCTGTTGGGCGGGATGATGCAGGAGTCGCCGTGGAAGTCGACAAAGCTCTTCTCGTCGAAGTTCTTGGGATCGACCACGGTGCTGTGGATGTTGGTGAACACCTTGAATTCAGGCGCGCAGCGGATGTCGTAGCCGTAGCTGCTGGTGCCGTAGCTGATGATCTTGCGGCCATCCACCTGGCGGACCTGCCCCGGCTCGAACGGCTCGATCATGCCTTCGTTTTCGGCCATGCGGCGGATCCATTTATCGCTCTTGATGGACATCCCAGTTTCTCCAGTCACAACGGTGTGCAGCGCAGCCGGACAACCCGGAGCACTACCAAAAATATAGCTTATTGCGTCGCCGAGGGCCACGCCAAACCGGATATTTTCACCGCAAAACGCGCGATGGCCGCGCTGAACCCGAATTTGCCGGGTCGGCGGTCGGTGCTTCAGGCGATCACGGTGCGTTCGATCAGGCGGTCATCGCCCAGCACGATCATGGCGAACAGCAGTTCGTCCAGATTGCGCGCCTGCGCCGTGCGGCGTGCGGCGAGCGGCGTCGCCTTCGGGTTGAGCACCACGAAATCCGCCTCGCAGCCCGGCTGCAGATTGCCGACCACGCCGTCCAGCCCCGCAGCCCGGGCCGCACCCGCCGTGTGCTGCCACCAGAGCGCCTGCGGGCTGAGCGACTGCCCCTGCTTGGCATGCCCCTCGCGCCCGACATAGTAGGCCGCGAGCATGGTGTGGAACGGGCTGAAGCTCGTGCCGCCGCCCACATCGCTCGCCAGCCCATATTGAAAGCCCGCCGCGTCGGCCAGCTGAAAGTCGAAATGGCCGCTCGACAGAAACAGATTGCTGGTCGGGCAGACCGCTGCGGCCACGCCGCGATCACGCATCAACGCACGGTCCTCGGCGTCGAAATGGATGCAGTGCGCGTAGATCGAGCACTCGCGCATCAGCCCGAAATCGTCATAGATCGACAGATAGCTGCGCGATGCCGGAAACAGCTCGCGCGCCCAGCGGATCTCGTCGTGGTTCTCTGCCACATGCGACTGAATCCAGACGCCTGGATACTTCGCGGCCAGCTCACCCGCTCCGCGCAGTTGCGCATCGGTGCTCGTGGGCGCAAAGCGCGGCGTGATCGCATAGCCAAGCCGGTCCACGCCGTGCCAGCGGTGGATCAGCGTTTCGGTGTCGATCAGCGACTGCTCGGTCTGGTCGCGCACGCCGTCCGGCGAATGACGATCCTGCAACACCTTGCCCGCGATGATGCGCATGCACCGCGCCTGCGCCTCGGCCATGAGCGCATCGACCGAGCCCGGATGCGAGGTGCAGAAAGTGACCGCCGTCGTCACGCCATTGCGCAGCAATTCATCGACGAAAAAGGTCGCCACTTCCCGCGCGTAGCCGTCATCGGAAAAGCGCGACTCGTGCGGAAAGGTGTAGTTCTCCAGCCAGGGGAGCAGGCCATCGGCGGGCGAGCCGATGACGTCGGTCTGGGGGTAATGGATATGCAGGTCTACAAAACCTGGAGCGAGGATGCGCCCCGGAAGATGGGTGACCTCCGCACCATTTCCTGCGTACTGGGGGCTCAGTGCACTCCAGTTGCCAGCCGCCACCACGCGCTGCACGCCATTGGCGTCGGGGGCGGTGACGAGCAGGCCGTCTTCTTCGTAGAGGGCCTGGCCATTGGGAGCGAAACGCAGGAGGGATGAGCGGTAGAGGGGCATGGGGTGGAGCTTAGCCAATGGGGCGTGCGCGCGGCATGTTGTTGCGCGCATAGAGGTCATAAGGAATTCTTATTTTCTCTTTTTGTCTTTGTTTGTTTTGGTCGCTGGTGTTTGTTGGGGGGCGGAGGCCGGGAGTTCCGCCCGGCGGCGGAGTCACTTTTTGCTTGCGCGCAAAAAGTAACCCAAAACGCGCTTTCAATACCTCCGGCGGAACTCGACTGCGCGCTGCGCGCTCCGCTCGGGCAACCGCCGGAAGTCAGTTGGGAAGAGGTGTTTTCGGCACGTTGCTTCGCTCGTGCGCATCTCGCGACTTCGCGAGATGCATGTTCGCCTTCGGCTTCTTTTATTACTTGCGCTTGGGTGCTTGCACGCCCTCGGCCAGCCAGTTCATCTGCAGGATCTGTTCGTCGGTCAAAGCCTTGCCAGCAGGGATCTGCTCGGTTCCTGCGTTGTCCCGGATCGCCTGCTTTCCTGCGCGGAAAGGCTGGAGCTTGCCGGTGGCGATGTCCTTTTCGCGGGCCTTCACTTCTTCGCGCACTGCGGTTGGAATTTTCGGGCTGTAGCCATCCATGCGGATCATGCCCTCGCGCACACCGCCCCAGCGGTCCTGGCTCTTCCAGGTGCCTGCTGCCACGGCCTTGACGCGGTCGGCGTAGTACCGGCCCCATTGGTGGGTGACGGAAACGAGTTGCGCGTCCGGGCCGACGTGGTTCATGTTGGAATGGAAACCGATGGCGTATTTGCCGCGTTCCTGGGCCGCGCCCATGATGGCAGTGGATGCGGTCTGGAATGCGACGACGTCGACGCCTTCGTTGAACAGCGCCATCGCGGCTTCGCGTTCCTTCGGGGGATCGAACCAGACATCGAGCCAGATCACCTTGACCACGGCTTTGGGATTCACCGAGCGCATGCCGAGGGCGAAGGCGTTGATGCCCTGCATCACTTCGGGAATCGGGAAGCCCGCGACGAAGCCAGCGGTGCCGCTTTTGCTCATGCGCCCCGCGAGCACGCCCGAGAGGTAGCGGCCTTCGTAGTAGCGCGCATTGGCGGTGGAGACGTTGTCGGCGCGCTTGTAGCCGGTGATGGACTCGAACTTCACGTTCGGGTAGTCCTTGGCCACGCGCATCGTCGGCTCCATGTAGCCAAAGCTCGGGGTGAAGATGATCTGGTTGCCCGATGCGGCAAGGTCCCGGATCACGCGCTCGGAATCCGCACCTTCGGCGACGTTTTCGACGAAGGTGGATTGCACCTTGTTGCCAAGCGCGGCGTCCATTTCCTTGCGGCCGGCCTCGTGCTGGTGCGTCCAGCCCGCGTCGGCGATCGGCGATACGTAGACGAACGCGGCCTTCACCGGAGCGTTTGCTGGCAACGGCGCTGCGGCTTGCGCTGAAAAAGTGGGGGAAAGGAAAAAACAGGCGGCCGCGAGCGCGGCAGCGAGGTTTTTGTACATGGTGTTCCTCTACATGGTCCCGATGAATCGCACAAAAAGAAAAGCTGCCGGGACAGCAGCTTTTCGTGCATGAAAGGCGCGGATTGTACGCGCGCCTGATTTTCCTTATGGCGTGTTTACGATCTCATCGCGAGGCTTGCAGGATGCGGATCGGGATGGGCTGCAAGGCGCAAACCGCAGCAATGGCTCGTGCCATTGCGAGGATTTGCAACGCGGCAGACCGCCCGATGCCGCGCCTGCAAGACCGTGTGGAGATCGTCAACACGCTCTTATGGCGTGGTCGGAGCGCCACCCTCATACCAGCGCTTGAACATGTCGCGCTCGTCATCGGTCAGACCGGCGGGGTTGCCGAACGGCATCTTCTTGAGCTGCACGACCTGAGTGTAGATCTGCTGCGCGTGGCTCTTGACCTCTTCCGGCGAATCGAACGCGATGTTCTTCTGCGCGATGGTCTTGGCGCTGTGGCAGACCACGCAGGCCTTTTCCATCACGCCATGCACCTCGTTGTAGGTGGGCACGCCGGCCGCTGCAGCCACGGGTGCGGCACCGGAGGCCGCCGGAGCGCTGGTCGCCGCAGGTGCGGCCACGGCCGCCTTGGGCGCGGGCTTGAGCCACGCGGCCACGCCGATGATAACCAGCACGCCGACCACGGCATAGGGCCATGGGTGGCTGTTGCGGCCAAGCTTGAAACCGTGGCGCAGCACGAAGAACTGGCGGATCGCGGCGCCCGCGAACATCATGAGGATCAGCACCAGCCAGTTGAGATCGTGGTTGTAGAGCCAGCCGTAGTGATTCGACAGCATGGCGAACAGCACCGGCAGCGTGAAGTAGGTGTTGTGCACCGAGCGCTGCTTGCCGCGCTTGCCGTGGATCGGATCGACGGGGCGACCCGCCTTGAGATCGGCGACCACCGTGCGCTGGCCGGGAATGATCCAGAAGAACACGTTGGCGCTCATCGAGGTCGCGAGCATCGCGCCCATCAGCAGGAACGCAGCCTGTCCGGGGAAGATGTGGCAGGCGAGGAAGGCCGCGATGCAGACCAGCACCAGCACCATCGCGCCGACGATGCCGTCGCCGTTCTTGCGCTGGCCGAACACGCGGCAGATGCCGTCGTACAGCAGCCAGAACACCACGAGGAACGCGAGCGCCGCCATGATGGCCATGCTGCTGGACATCGGGTTGGGGCTGGCCGGATTGACCAGATAGATGTTGGCGTTCCAGAGATACGAGACCGTCAGCAGCGCGAAGCCCGACAGCCAGGTGGTGTAGCTTTCCCAGTAGAACCAGTGCAGATGGTCCGGCAGCTTGGGCGGCGAGACGTTGAACTTGACCGGGTGATAGAAGCCCCCGCCGTGCACGGCCCAGAGCTCACCCGAGACGCCGTCGCGCTTCAGGTTTTCGTCGACCGGCGGCGTGAGGCTGCTGTCGAGAAAAACGAAATAGAACGAGGAGCCGACCCAGGCAATGGCGGTGATGACGTGGAGCCAGCGCAACAGCAGATTGGCCCAGTCGAGAATGTAGCTTTCCATGGCTCTCAACCTTACCTGCTCACCACTGCGGGCGCTCTGAGCAGAAAATTCTGGCCACGCACCTTGGTTTTTCTGGACTCATCCAGCTCCCTGGGCACCGCTGCGACCGACTTTTGCAGACACAAAGTGTATACAAAACAGAACGGACTCGCCATTCGACCAAACTAGTGATTACCCTAGATTTCCGAATTTTTTGACGAATCCAAGTAGACGGATTGCAACAACTGTGCCGCAACGGCCACGGCAATCACCTCTGGCTCCTTGCCCGTGATGCCCGGCACTCCGATGGGACAAGTGACGTGCGCGATCTCGCGCTCCTCAAACCCGCGCTGGCGCAGCCGACTCGTGAACACCGCGCGCTTGGTGGCACTGCCGATCAGCCCCACGAACGGCAGATCGCCCCGCTCGCGCTGGCGCTTGAGGCACGCGGCGACGATGTTCAGATCCTCCGCATGGCTGAAGCTCATGATCAGCACCCGCGCGCCCGCAGGCAGATCGTGCACGGCCCCCTCCACCGGATCGGAATGCTCGCACGCCACCTGTGGCGGCACATCGGCAGGAAACACGCTGTCGCGGCTGTCGATCCAGCGGATGGCGAACGGCAGCGTGCCCAGCACGTTCACCAGCGCATGCCCCACATGCCCGCCGCCGAACAGTGCCAGCGGATGCAACCCCGGCAACAACCGCGAGCGCAAGCCATCACGATGCGAAGCGTTCACCCATTCAAAGCGCAGATGCACCACCCCACCGCAGCACTGCCCCAGACTGGGGCCCAGCGCCCAACGACGGACAAAGCCATCGCCATCGCCATTCAGCCCACCGCCAGCCGCCAGCAGATTGCACGCCAGTTGAATCGCCTCGAGCTCCAGATGCCCACCACCAATCGTGCCAAGCACCGACGCGTCACCACCACCCAGCACGGCCATCCACGCGCCCCGCTCACGGGGCGCGGAGCCCTGTGTGGATTCCACGGTCACCAGACAGGCCGTACCGGTCTGCAAATGCTGCAGCAAGCGTTGAAGTGAAACGGACAAGGCAGTCACCCTCAGGGTTTCGGATAATCCATGCGGAGCAGCAAGAAACAGGCCGCATCCGTATTTGAACAAAGAAATGCCCACCCTGCCGTTACCCCGCCCCAACGCGAACAAAAAAGCCAGCAACCAGCGCTTGGCCTGGCTGGCCGTGCTTCTCGCAGCCATCGGCATGGCAGCGCTGGTGCACTACGTGGAAACGCAGAAACCGGCAACACCAGCACGCCCCACGCAACCAGCACAACCGGCTCCACCGGCGCAGACCACCCAACCCACACCGCCCGGCCCGCCGATCACCCCTCCAGTCATCCAACCAACGCCCCAGGCCGAATCACCCAGACCACCCCCAGCCCCGGCCAGCAAGCCATCCAAGCCCTCCAAACCCCAAACGCCCAAGCCACAAGCGGCCCCCAAGCCGGAACCGGAAAACGCATCGCACGCCATCACCCCACGCGCGTACAGGCAAGACGCCGCCCGCCACCTCTATGCCAGGAACGCGGCACGCATCTACAAGGGGAAACTGCAACCGCTGCTCTATGCAGTCGGCGTGCTGCAGGTGCATCTGGACCAGAACGGAAAAATCAAAAAACTCTACTGGATGCGCGCCCCACGACACGCGCCGGAAGTCATCCGGGAAATCGAGCGCACGGTACGCGCAGCGGCGCCCTATCCCGCGCCGGTGCGCATGGGGGGCGTGGTCTATACGGACACCTGGCTTTGGGACAAGTCAGGTAGGTTTCAGTTGGATACGTTGACTGAGGGGCAGTTGTAGGGGGCTCTGCGTGCTGGCTTCCCCTGCGCTGGTTGCGCGGGGGGATTTTTGACTGGCGTTTGCTGGGGTGTTGAGGGCGGAGGCCGGGACTGCCCCCGGCGGGGCAATCACTTTTTGCTTGCGCGCAAAAAGTAATCAAAAACGCGCTTTCAATACCTCCGGCGGAACTCGCTGCGTTCCTTCGTCACTCCGCTCGGGCAACCGCCGGAAATCAGTTTGGAAGAGGTGGTTGCGGCACTTTGCTTCGCTCGTGCCGGGGTGTTTGTGAACTTGGGTTGGGCGACTCACGCCCGCTGCTCTTTTGAACGACGTTGATCCCACAAGCAAATCAAAAATCGCGCAGCGCTGGCGCACCAACATCTCGCGAAGTCGCGAGATGCCCGGCACGAGCGAAGCGAAGTGCCGAACACACCTCCGAGTGAACATCTAGCTCGCGGCGGTTGCCCGAGCGGCGCGCGAAGCGCAAAGCGAGTTCTGCCGCGGGTATTCAAAAGCGCATTTTTGGTGACTTTTTGGGCAAGACCAAAAAGTTACTCCGCCGCCGGGCGGAACTCCCGGCCCCGGCCCTCAAACCCGGTCAACAGAAAAAATCAAGACCCCCGATAAGTGGAGTAACTCCAGGGACTGACCAACAAAGGCACGTGGTAATGCTGATCCACATGCGCCACCCCAAAATCCAAACTCACCTTGTTCAAAAAATTAGGCTCAGGCAACACAACGCCCAAAGAAGAAAAATAACCCGCCACATCGAAGGTCAACCGATAAGTCCCCACCTTCAACGTGGAGTTGTCGAACAACGGCGCATCCGTGCGCCCGTCATGGTTCAACGTCAGGCTCTTCACCAGCGTGGCCTGATCGCCATCCGTGCTGAAGAGTTGCACCTGCATGCCGGCTGCGGGGCGGCCATTCATGGTGTCGAGAACGTGGGTGCTCAGGCCCATAGGGATAACTCCTTAAACGAGGAATGGATTCGACTGTATCTCTGTCGACCAAAAGTGTATACAATTTTTGTGAACTTGACGCGCAAATATTAATTTTCAAAATGGAATCCTCCGCCACCAGCACCATCGCCGAATCGCTGACCCGTGCCATCGTCGAGCACAAGCTGCTGCCCGGCACCAAGCTCGGGGAGCAGAAGCTGGCCGACCACTTCGGTGTCTCGCGCACGCTGGTGCGCCAGGCGCTGTTCCAGCTCTCGCAGAACCGGCTGGTGACGCTGGAGCCCGCGCGTGGCGCGTTTGTCTCCACCCCATCTGTCGAAGAGGCCAAGCAGGTCTTCGCCGTGCGTCTGATGCTCGAGACCGCGATGACGCGCACCTTCGTTGAGCAGGTCAAGCCAGCGCAGATCAAGGCTCTGAAGTCCCACATCGCCGCGGAAAAGAAAGCCATGGAACGCAACGACGTCGGCCAGCGCACCGAGCTGCTCGGCGACTTCCACGTGGTGATGGCCGAGCTCATGGGCAACGGCGTGCTCGCGCAGATGCTCGGCGACCTGATCTCGCGCTGTGCGCTGATCACGCTGATGTACCAGAGCACCACGGCCGCCGAACACTCGCACGAGGAGCACGAGGCCATCGTCCATGCGCTCGCCAACAAGGACGCAGAGACTGCCGTGCGCCTGATGCAGGAACATTTGCTGCACGTGGAAGAAGGTCTCACCTTCGACCGCGACATGCCCACGAGCGACCTGTCCATGGCGCTCTCCTCGGTCGCGAGCTGACCGATCCGCGCCACCCATTGCACTGACGAAGAATTGAATACGCACATGACCTACGACGCCTGCGCTCCCTACCCTCGCGATCTTGTCGGCTACGGCCGCAACACCCCGAACCCCGAATGGCCGAACAAGGCGCGCGTGGCGGTGCAGTTCGTGCTGAACTACGAGGAAGGCGGCGAGAACTGCGTGCTGCACGGCGATGCGGCGAGCGAGCAGTTCCTCTCGGAAATGTTCAACCCGGCGGCCTACCCTGAGCGCCACATGAGCATGGAAGGCATCTACGAATACGGCTCACGCGCGGGCGTGTGGCGTCTGCTGCGCGAATTCGAAAAGCGCGGTCTGCCGCTCACCGTGTTCGGCGTGGCAACCGCCCTGCAGCGCCACCGCGAAGTCGCCCAGGCCTTTGACGAACTCGGCCATGAAGTGGCCTGCCACGGCCTCAAGTGGATTCACTATCAGGGCGTTCCTGAAGAAATCGAACGCGCCCACATGGCGCAATGCATGGACATCTTCGGCGAGCTCTACGGCAAGAACAGTGACCACGGTCTCGGCTGGTACACGGGCCGCGACAGCCCCAACACGCACCGCCTCGTGGCCGACAACGGCGGCTTCACCTACGACAGCGACTACTACGGCGACGACCTTCCGTTCTGGATGACGGTGAAGAAAACCGACGGCGGCCATCACCAGCAGCTTGTCGTGCCCTACACGCTCGACTGCAACGACATGCGCTTCGCGCTGCCCCAAGGCTACTCGTACGCCGATCCGTTCTTCCAGTATTTGAAGGACACTTTCGACGTGCTCTACGCGGAAGGCGACGCGAACGGCGACAACGCGCCCAAGATGATGAGCATCGGCATGCATTGCCGTCTGCTTGGAAAACCCGGGCGCATCACCGCGCTGCAGCGTTTTCTCGACCACATCCAGCAGCACGACAACGTGTGGGTGGCGCGCCGCATCGACATCGCGCGCCACTGGGCCCAGCGCTTCCCCGCGCCCGCCCTCTGACCGCCACGCATGCACTTATTGATGAACGGAGACGACGCCATGCCACTCACCATAGATCAACTCAACGCCGCCGATCCCGCCCAGGGCACCCAACTGCTGGACGGCATCTATGAACACTCCCCTTGGATCGCCGAGCAGGCGATGGCGGCGCGTCCGTTCAAGTCGCTCGCGCACCTCAAGCATGCGATGGCCAAGGTGGTGAACACGGCTTCGCAGCAAGCCCAGCTCGACCTGATCCGCGCCCACCCCGAACTCGCGGGCAAGGCCATGGTGTCCAAGACGCTCACGGCCGAGTCGACCAACGAGCAGAGCAAGGCGGGCCTCACCCAGTGCACGCCCGAAGAGTTCACCCGCATCCAGCAGCTCAACACCGACTACAACGCGCGCTTCGGCTTTCCGTTCATCCTCGCCGTGCGCGGACCGCGCGGCACGGGTCTCGCCAAGCAGGAGATCATCGACACCTTCGCGCGCCGTCTCGACAACCATCCCGACTTCGAGCGCGCCGAGGCGCTGCGCAACATCCACCGGATCGCCGAAATCCGCCTGAACGACAAGTTCGCGTTCGAGCCCACGCTCGGCAACGACGTCTGGGACTGGCAGGAGCGCCTGTCGCAGCACACCGACAAGGGCTACGAAGAACTCGGTCAGCTCACCGTCACCTACCTCACAGACGCGCACCGCGCCTGCGCCCAGCGCATTAGCCACTGGATGCGTGACTGCGGCTTCGACGAGGTCGAGATCGACGCGGTCGGCAACGTCGTGGGCCGCTACAAGCCCGCCAACGAAGGCGGCAAGTACCTGCTCACCGGCAGCCACTACGACACCGTGCGCAACGGCGGAAAGTACGACGGCCGTCTGGGCATCTTCGTGCCCATGGCCTGCGTGCGCGAGCTGCAGCGCCAGAACAGGCGCCTGCCCTTCGGCATCGAGGTCGTAGCATTCGCTGAAGAGGAAGGCCAGCGCTACAAGGCCACCTTCCTCGGCTCCGGCGCGCTGATCGGCGACTTCAAACAGGCCTGGCTCGACCAGCAGGACGCCGACGGCATCACCATGCGCGAGGCCATGCAGCACGCGGGTCTGTGCATCGACGACATCCCCAAGCTCCAACGCAACGCCGCCGATTACCTCGGCTTCATCGAGGTGCACATCGAGCAGGGCCCGGTGCTCAACGAGCTCGACATCCCTCTCGGCGTGGTCACCTCGATCAACGGCAGCCAGCGCTATATCTGCGAGATGATCGGCATGGCCAGCCACGCAGGCACCACGCCCATGGACCGCCGCCGCGACGCTGCCGTCGGCGTGGCCGAACTCGCGCTCTATGTGGAACACCGCGCCACGCAGGATGGCGACAGCGTCGCCACCATCGGCCAGCTCCACGTGCCCAACGGCTCGATCAACGTCGTGCCCGGCCGCTGCCTGTTCAGCCTCGACATGCGCGCGCCGACCAACGCGCAGCGCGATGCGTTGGTCAAGGACATCCTCGCCAAGCTCGACGAAATCGCCAAGCGCCGCGGACTGCACTACAAGGCAGAAATGTCCATGAGCGCCGACGCCGCACCGAGCGCGCCCGAATGGCAAAAGCGCTGGGAAAACGCGGTCAACGCGCTCGGCGTACCGCTGTTCCGCATGCCCAGCGGCGCGGGCCACGACGCGATGAAGATCCACGAAATCATGCCCCAGGCCATGCTGTTCACGCGCGGACTGAACTCGGGCATCAGCCACAACCCGCTGGAATCCACCACGTCGGACGACATGCAGCTCTCCATCGACGCGTTCAGCCATGTGCTCGCGCAGCTCGCCGCAGAAGAACAAAAGGCCTGAGCCACACACTCTCTCTGTAATGCTCCCGCATTGATCTTGAACCCATCCCACCCACAATCGAAACGACAACGAAGGACTCGCAATGACCCAAGACCGCCAAGCCACCTATGCTGCGCTCGACGCATGGATTGACCAGCATTTCGATGAGCAGGTGCGCTTCCTTCAGGCCCTCGTCCAGGTTCCCACCGACACGCCTCCGGGCAACAACGCGCCCCACGCCGAGCGCACGGCCGAGCTGATCAAGTCCTTCGGTTTCGACGCAGAAAAGCACGCCGTGCCCGAGCAGGACGTGAAGGACTACGGCATGCAGTCCATCACCAACCTGATCGTGCGCCGCCCCTATGGCGACGGCGGCAAGACGATTGCGCTGAACGCCCACGGCGACGTGGTGCCGCCCGGCGAAGGCTGGACGCATGACCCCTACGGCGCTGAAATCGTGGACGGCAAAATGTACGGCCGCGCGACGGCCGTGAGCAAGAGTGATTTCTCAACCTTCACTTTCGCGGTGCGCGCACTCGAGGCCGTGGCCAAGCCGGCCAAAGGCAACGTCGAACTGCACTTCACCTACGACGAAGAATTCGGCGGCCTGCTCGGTCCCGGCTGGCTGCTCGAAAAGGGTTTGACCAAGCCCGACCTGATGATCGCCGCTGGCTTCAGCTACGAAGTCGTCACCGCGCACAACGGTTGCCTGCAGATGGAAGTCACCATCCACGGCAAGATGGCCCACGCGGCCGTGCCGGACACCGGCGTCGACGCTTTGCAGGCCGCCACGGCGGTGCTCAACGCGCTGTACGGCGAGAACGTGAAGTACAAGCAGGTGCTCTCCAAAGTCACCGGCATCAAGCACCCCTATGTGAACGTGGGCCGCATCGAAGGCGGCACCAACACCAACGTGGTGCCCGGCAAGGTCGTTCTCAAGGTCGACCGCCGCATGATCCCCGAAGAGAACCCGCAGGAAGTCGAAGCGACCATCCACCAGGTGATGCGCAACGCCATCGCCGAGTTCAACGCGCAGCACGGTTTCACCGGCGAGAACGCGGTGACCATCGACATCAAGCAATTGGTGCTGGCCAACGCGATGACCCCGCTCGCCGGCAACAAGCCGCTGGTGGACGCCATCCAAACGCATGGCGAGGCGGTGTTCGGTTCGCGTCCTCCGGCTGTCGGAACGCCTCTTTATACCGACGTGCGTTTGTATGTGGAGCGCGGGATTCCGGGGGTGATTTATGGGGCCGGTCCTCGGACCGTGCTGGAGTCGCATGCCAAGCGGTCGGATGAACGGGTGGAGCTTGAAGACTTGCGTCGGGCTACCAAGGTCATTGCCCGGTCTCTGGTTGATTTGTTGGCTTAGTGTTTTCTCTGTCCTGCGGGGTGCTTGGTTCTCTGGATTTTTCAAGCTTGTTCTTGGAGTTATTTTCAGAGGCCGGGACTGCCCCCGGCGGGGCAGTAACTTTTTGCTTGCGCGCAAAAAGTCACCAAAAACGCGCTTTCAATACCTCCGGCAGAACTCGCTTTGCGCTGCGCGCTCCGCTCGGACAACTGCCGGAAATCAGTTTTGAAGAGGTGGTTGCGGCACGTCGCTGCGCTCGTGCCGGGGTGCTTGCAGAGTTGGGTTGGGCGACCCATGCCCGTTGCTCTTTTGAAGAAATTGATTCAGCGAGCAAATCAAAAAAATCGCGCAGCACTGGCACCCCAGCATCTCGCGAAGTCGCGAGATGCCCGGCACGAGCGCAGCAACGTGCCGAACACACCTCTTATGAAAACTCTGACTCGCGGCGGTTGCCCGAGCGGCGCGCGCAGCGCAAAGCGAGTTCTGCCGCGGGTATTCAAAAGCGCATTTTTGGTGACTTTTTGGGCAAGACCAAAAAGTTACTCCGCCGCCGGGCGGAACTCCCGGCCTCCGGAAGCAAACACCCAGCAGCTCCTCAAAAATCCAAAAGAGATTGAGCGAGAAAAAACTCAATCCACGTACCGAAGCCCCGCAGCAGCCAACGGCTCCCTCATCGAATACATATCCAACCCCAAAACACCTGAAGCCAACTTATCCCGCTTCGCCGCCTCATTGGCCTCCCGCTTCAAAGCAGCCTCCAACGTAGAAGCAGCCAAGGAACGAGGCACACAAACCACCCCATCATCATCCGCAACGATCACATCGCCCGGCGTGACAAACGCCCCCGCGCACACCACCGGCACGTTCACAGACCCGAGCGTAGCCTTGATCGTCCCCTTGCTGCTGATCGCCTTGCTCCAGACGGGAAACTGCATTTCAGTCAGCGTCTTCACATCCCGCACGCCTGCGTCGATGATCAGCGCCCTCGCACCGCGCGCCTTGAAGCTGGTGGCCAGCAGGTCGCCGAAGTAGCCATCGGTGCATTCCGCCGTGATGGCCGCGACGACGATGTCGCCGGGTTGGATCTGCTCGGCAGCGACGTGCATCATCCAGTTGTCGCCGGGGTGCAGCAGCACGGTGACTGCGGTGCCCGAGACCTGCGCACCCGCATAGATCGGGCGCATATAGGGTTTGAGCAGACCGACGCGGCCCATGGCTTCGTGCACTGTGGCGGAGCCCAGTGATGCCAGCGCGTCAGTGGTGGCGCGGTCGGTGCGCTCAATGTTGCGGTAGACGACTCCGAGTTCGTACATGGTGAATAGTCCTTAGAGGTTCTTGGCCTTGAGTTGCGCGTCGAGGCGCGTGAAGACGCGGCGGGCGTTGCCTTCAAAGACCATGTGGCGTTCGGCGTCGCTCAGGTTGGCCGTCGCGTTCACATAGCGCTTGGTGTCGTCGTAATGGTGACCGGTCTGCGGATCAATGCCGCGCACGGCGCCGATCATTTCGCTGGCGAACAAAATGTTCTTCACTGGGATGACCTTGGTGAGCAGGTCGATGCCGGGCTGGTGATAGACGCAGGTGTCGAAATAGATGTTGTTGAGCAGATGCTCTTCGAGCAAGGGCTTCTTCATTTCCTGCGCGAGGCCGCGGAAACGGCCCCAGTGGTACGGCGCTGCCCCGCCGCCGTGCGGCACGACGAACTTGAGCGTCGGGAAATCCTTGAACAGATCGCCCTGGATGAGCTGCATCACCGCCGTGGTGTCGGCGTTCAGATAATGCGCGCCGGTGGTGTGAAAGCAGGCGTTGCAGCTGGTGCTCACGTGGATCATCGCGGGGATGTCGTACTCGACCATCTTTTCGTAGAGGGGGTACCAGTGGCGGTCGGTGAGCGGTGGGCTGGTCCAGTGGCCGCCGCTCGGGTCCGGGTTCAGGTTGATGCCGACGTTGCCGTATTCCTTCACGCATTTTTCGAGTTCGGGAATGCAAGTCTTCGGGTCCACGCCGGGCGATTGCGGCAGCATGGCCGCGCCGACAAAGTGATCGGGGAAGAGTTGCGACACGCGATGGCAGAGCTCGTTGCAGATCGCCGCCCAGGTGCTCGAGACTTCGAAGTCGCCGATGTGATGAGCCATGAAGCTCGCGCGAGGGCTGAAGATGGTCAGGTCTGCGCCGCGCTCCTTCATCAGGCGCAGCTGGTTGGTCTCGATGGACTCGCGCAGCTCGTCGTCGCTGATCTTCAGATCGCTCGCGCGCGGCTTCTGCGTCGGGTCCTGGATGCCTGCGATCTGCGCATTGCGCCAATTTTCAAGCGCCTTGGGGGCCGTGGTGTAGTGGCCGTGGCAATCGATGATCATGTGAACTCTCCCCTTCTCTGTTGGAAAAATTATTCTTTCAACCTGGCTCAGTCCGCCTTGATGTTCGCGTCGTGGATCACCTTTTCCCACTTGGCGGATTCGCTCTTGAGGAAAGCCGCCGCGTCCGCCGAAGACGAAGGCGTGATCACCGCACCCAGAGCGTTGAGCCGCTCGCGCACGCCCGGATCCGCGAGTGCCTTGAGGGTTTCGGCATTGAGCTTGCTGACGATGTCGGCCGGTGTCTTGGCCGGTGCCATCAGCACCCACCAGACGCTCGCGTCAAATCCGGTGACGCCCGCCTCCGCCATGGTCGGCACGTTGGGCAGCATGGGCGCGCGCTTCTCGCCGGTCACGGCCAGTGCCTTGAGCTTGCCGGATTGCACGTGCGGCAGCACCTCGAGCGGGTTGAGCAGCATGAAGTTCAGGCGTCCCGCGATCAGATCGATCAGCGCGGGCGAGCCGCCCTTGTAGGCCACGTGCAGCGCGTCGAACTTGCCGACCGACTCAAACAGCGCACCGGCCAGATGGCCCGAGCTGCCGTTGCCGGCCGAGCCATAGTTCATCGCGCCGGGCTTGGCGCGTGCGGCGGCGACGAGTTCCTGCACGTTCTTGTACTGCGCGTCGGCAGGGGTGACGAGCACCAGCGGCGCGTAGCCGATGCGCGCGATCGGCGTGAAGTCGCGCAGGCCGTTGAACGACAGGTTCGGGTACAGCGTGTTGTTGGTCACCACGCCATTGGCGCCGACGAGCAGCGAGTAGCCATCCGCTGGCGACTTGGCGACGTTCTCGGTGCCGATGTTGGCATTCGCGCCGGGCTTGTTGTCGACGATGACGGGCTGGCCCATCTGCACGGCCAGGCGCTCGCCCACGCTGCGGCCCACGGTGTCCACCGCGCCGCCAGCGGCAAACGGCACGACCAGCCGCACCGGCTTGTTGGGATAGGCGGCCTGCGACCACGCTGCGGCGCTTGCGCACAGCAGCACCAGGGCCATCGCGCCACGGCGGCGCAGTTGTTGGGTGAAGGGGGTCTTCATGTCTATCTCCTGAATCGGCTTTGCAACAGGACCGCAGAGTAGACACGGAAGTTTCGCCCGCCAACACCATTCCATCCAGTGAAACGATTATCCCAAACAGAACGGCCCCGCCGGATGCGAATCCGACGGGGCCGTGTTCACCGACCGGCTTGAACGGTTCAGCGCTTGAGGCGCCTCACGCCGAAGGCCAGAAGTGCAAAGCTCATCAGCCACAGCGCCACATCACCAAGCGTCGGCACCGGCTGGGGCGTGGCGGCGATGGCGGCGATGACGGTCTGCGTCATCGTCATGCTGGCTGCGGCGGTCTGCGTGTCGCCCGAATAGGTCGCGACGATGGTGTGGCTTCCAGCCGCGAGCGCGGGCGAGGTCCAACTTGCGCTGCCGCCGACAAGCGGTACAGAGCCGATAGGCGCGCCGTTGTCGGTGAAATCAATGGTGCCGGTGGGCACGGCGGGAGCCACCTTGGTGCGCTTGCTCAAACTCTGGGAGGCGAGCGTTTCGGTGCTCACCACGACGTTGAACGTCACCGCATCGCCGGGCCGCGAGGGGTTGGGCGTGGAGGTGATCGTCACCGTGCTGCGGATCTTCTCTGGCTCGGGCGCAGCGGCCACCTCGAGGGTATAGGCGCGCTCGGCCACGCTGCCGCCTGCGTCCTTGACCTGCACGGTGAACGCGAAGGATCCGCTGGCCGTGGGCGTGCCGCTCAACGCGCCATCGCTGCCCAGTTGCATGCCGGGCGGCAGGCTGCCGGCGACGATGCTGTAGGTGTAGGGTGCGGTACCGCCAAGCACCGGCAGGCTGCCTTCGTAGTTCTGGTTCTGCGTGCCGCCCGCGAGTTGCGGCAGCGCGAGCGCGAGAGGCTTGATCACGAACGTCGCCATCACCGACTTGTGGTCCGTGGGCCAGTCCGAGAGAGGCTCGAGGATCGGGTCTTCGCCGGTTTCTTCCACGCGCTGGTTGCGCAGGATGGACTTGCGCGGACCGACGACGGTCGCGCCCTGCAGGGCGAGGCGTGCGTCGGGCTGATAGAACACGTAGTCGATGCGGTCGCGCTCGTCGGCGTCCGGTGCCCAGGTGAGGCTGGTCGTGGGCTTGAGCGGGTTGTCCGAGGGCCAGGTGAAGCCAGGATGGGTGACCGGATTCGGGAACTTCACGCGATACGCGTCCAGATAGCCCGCCTGCTCCAGAAGCGTGGTGCTCTGCCACGGAATGACGGTTCCGTTGTGGTCGTAAAGCGCCTTGGTGGCCTCGTTCCAGTCGAGATGCGAGGGCTCATTGAAGTCGCCCGCCATCACAACGAGACGGCCCTTGTCGCGCTCCAGCTTGGCGTCGGCGATGAACTGGCGTATCGATTCGGGGCGGCCCGATTTTTCGTTGAGATCCAGAATCAGCGGCACGTCGGTGATCGGACCCGTCGGGATCTTGTTCCAGCCATATTCGCTGGTCGGGTTGCCCGCAGGTGTGCCGCCGCCATAGGCGCGCGGCAGATAGCAGACGTACCACTGATACGCCAGGTGTCCCGAATAGACCGCGACCGGCGTGCCGTTCACGTTGATCACCGCCTTGGAGAAACGGTTGAACTCCGAGGTCTCGATGATCGGATAGCGCGAGACCACGCCCACGTCCTTGTCCGGTCCATAGGAGTGGAACAGATAGCCGCGCTTGGCGAGGTCGTTCACGAGTTGCACGCCGTAGGCCTGTCCGGTTTCGCTGAGCGTGACCACGTCGGCGCCAGTGTCGCGGATCACGTCGGCGATCATGTCAGGCCCACCCGCGCCCACGCCCGTGCCGCGCAGCCAGACGTTGAACTGCAGCACCTTGAGCTCGGTGGATTTGCCATCGAACGCCGGAGGGCCGATGAGCGTGGAGGGATCGATGGGCTTGGCCTTCACTTCGAACAACACCGGCGGCGCCATCCACTGGTAGCCATCATTGGCGAGCAGGAACGCCGCGTAGGTGCCTGCCGCGAGGCCCGTCACGTCCCACTGTCCGCTCGCACTGGCCGCGTACTTGTACTGGGTCGACGAGTTGGATTGCGCGAAGCTCCACGGGCCGTCGCTCTTGACGCCGGGGCCGTCCTCATAGCGCCAGACTCCAATCCAGTTCTTGGCGGCAGGCGTGATGCCGCCGTACTGCAGCGACACGCTCGCGCCGACGTCATAGCTGCGCAGATTGCTGGTCAGACTGCCGACCTCGCGCTGTGCGCTGCCATCTTCCGTCACCCAGAAGACGATGGGCGTGGACAGCCACGCATAGCCGTCATCGGCCAGCAGAAACGCCACATGGCGTCCCGGCGCGACGCCCTTGAGAGTGACCTCGCCCGAGGCGGTCGCAGGGAGATAGGCCCATTGGAGCGAACCCTGCCCGCCGTTGGTCGCGCGGTCCCATACGCCGTAGCGCGTGCCCGAATCGGGATAGGACCAGATGCCGACCCAATGCGTTTTGCCGGGCGTCGCGATGTCCTGGAAGACCGCCTTGATGGTCTCGTCGCGCTGATAGACAGCCTTGTCCAACTGCCATTGCGCGGGGGCCGCCGCGCTCGCCGGTTGTGGCAACATCCACGCCAGCACCATGCAGATGCACACCATCCAGACCCTCGCCGCCGCTGCCCGAAGGCTCGTACTTTTCATTGTTTCATCAATCATGTGGGAATCGCTCGTTCAATCCGCTCACGCGCCAAGCCGCGCACGTCAAACCCGGCAGAGTAGTCAACGAACGTTACATATCGATGAAAGAGCGATGGCGGGCCACCGTCGAGGGAAATGGAAGACCCTCGAGGACTTGCATGTCTGAATCCGACATCGATGCCGCAGCGCCCGCAGTCACCGGCACCACGGTCACGGCCGTGCTGCGGGCGCTGAGTCTGCTCGACGCGTTCGGCGAGCACGACGCGCAGCTCACGCTCGCCCAGCTCGCGCAGCGCACGCAGCTGGCCAAGCCCACTGCACTGCGGCTCGCGCGCACGCTGTCGGTCGCGGGCTATCTGGTGGCGCTGCCCGGCGGCGTGTGGCGGCTTGGGCCTGCGGTGGCGCTGCTTGGCGCGCGCTACCAGCGGGCCTTCGATCTGCGCAACGTGATCGAGCCCGCACTGCATTCACTCGCGCAGAGCACAGGGCACAGCGCCTCGTTCTTCGCGCTTGAGCATGGCAGGCGCGTGCGGCTGCTGCGCGTGCGCGGCGCCGACGGCTTCGTCAGCCCCACGCGCGTGGGCGAGCCGCTGCCGCTGGATCGCGGCGCGGCCGGTCAGGTGATTCTGGCGTTCACCGGACACCTCGGCGATCTCATGGAGACCATTCGCCAGCGCCGCTTTCACGCCACCGTCGGCGAGGCCAACGCGCTGGCCGCCAGCATCGCCGCGCCGGTGTTCGCAGCGCGCGGCGCGGTCATCGGTGCTTTGAGTCTGGCCGTGCCCGCAAGCGACGACGCGAATGCCGAACTGCTGCGGCATGCCGATGCCATCGTCGAAGCGGCGAATCGCCTGTCGCAGACACTCGCGGCGGCGCGGTATGCCGATCAGGAAACCATCGTGCAGCGCAGCCATTGGCATCCCTGAACAGGTCTATCTCCCGCGCTTGAGAAAGGCCTTCGGCACCTTCTCCGCGTGCCGCAGATCCACATGCTCCTTGAGAAAATCCAGCACCGCGCGCGTGCGCTGCGGCAAGTGGCCGGGCTTGCCGACGTAGAGGGCGTGAATCGGCTCGAGATCGCCCACGTTGCAGTCCTCCAGCACGGCCTCGAGCCGTCCGGCCTGCAGATCGTCCCAAGCGTGGTAGAGCGACAGCCGCGCCAGCCCCGCGCCCTGCAGCGCGAGATTGCGCATCGCCTCGCCGTCGTTCACCCGCAGCACCTCGCCCATGCTGACCTGGATGCGCTCATGGCCCTTGCGGCTGCGATCGCACAGCGGCCAGTGCGGAACGGCGCGCGGGTAATTCCATCCAATGCGCACAAAGCGTTCGAGATCGCCCGGATGGCGCGGCCTGCCGAGGCGATTCAGATAGTCTGGCGCGCCCACGATCAGCTGCCGCGTGTGACCGAGCAGCCGCGCCACGTTGTCCGATGAGGGCAGGCTGCCCCAGCGGATCGCGATGTCGGCGCGGGCCTCGATGAGATCGACCACGTGGTCGGTGAGGCTCAGGTCGATGCGCAGTTCGGGATAGGTCTGCATCAGCAGCGGCACCAGCGGAATCAGCAGCCGCTGGCCGGTTGCGGTGCTCGCGTTGATGCGCACCACGCCCGACGGCACGCTGCGCGCGGTGACCGAGGTTTCCAGCTCGCTCAGATCGGCCAGCACGCGCTTGCCGTTGTCGGCGAGCTTGCGGCCCTCGGGCGTGAGCTGCAGATGCCGGGTGGAACGCTGCAGCAACTGCACGCCGAGCCGCGCCTCCAGCCGCGCGACGATCTTGCTGACGGCCGAGGGCGACACATCGCTTCTGCGCGCGGCTTCGGAAAAGCTGCCGAGCTCCGCCACCCGAACGAACACCTCCAGTTCGCCGGAGCGGTTGATCTCGGTGCCGAGCTGGCTGGACTTGCGCGCAGGCGTCGTGTTTCTCGTTGCCATGGAGCCTCTGGGAAGAGAAAGGATGAGTGAGGGGAAAGGGTCCTTATTCGTTCCATGATGGCACAAGTCCTGTTCCCATGTTCCCGCTACACAAAACTGCGCGCGACGCGCACAGTACAGGCATCGGGGCCCGCCATCACGCGAGATTCGCCCCTTCACGCAAACCCCTTCCCACAAGGAACCTCTTCATCATGCCCGCATCCCTGTTGGCTCTGGCCGCCGGCGCCTTTGGCATCGGCACCACCGAATTCATCATCATGGGTCTGCTCACGCAAGTGAGTCAGGACCTGCAGATTTCCATCCCCACGGCGGGCACGCTGATCTCGGGCTACGCCATCGGCGTGGCCATCGGCGCGCCGCTGCTCACGCTCGGCACGCGCAGCTGGCCTCGCAAGCGCCTCCTGCTCACGCTGATGCTGATCTTCATCGCGGGCAATGCGGCTGCGGTGTTCGCACCCAACTACGGCTGGCTGATGGCCGCGCGGGTCCTCACCTCGCTCACCCACGGAACCTTCTTCGGCGTGGGCGCTGTCGTGGCGACCGGCCTCGTCGCGCCGGAGAAAAAAGCATCGGCCATCGCGCTGATGTTCTCGGGCCTCACGCTCGCCACCCTGCTCGGCGTGCCTGCGGGTGCGTGGATCGGCCAGCACTTCGGCTGGCGCATGGCCTTTGCCGCGGTGGCGGGCGTGGGCGTGATCGCCTTCATCATCCTGGCGCTGTTCGTGCCGCGCGACGTGGCGGCCCCCGCCCCCTCCTCCCTCAAGCAGGAGCTCGCGGTGCTCGGCAGCGCGCAGGTCTGGCTCGGTCTCGGCATCACGGTGTTCGGCTTTGCGGGCGTGTTCGCGCTCTACACCTACATCGAGCCGCTGCTCACCCAGATCACCCACATGGGCAACCAGCTCGTCGCCATCACGCTGCTGGTGTTCGGCGCGGGCCTGGCCATCGGCAACTACTGGGGCGGCAAGCTCGCCGACCGCGGCGTGATGCGTGCGCTGTTCATCACGCTGGCCGCGCTGCTTTTGGCGCTGATCGCGGGCCGCTGGGCCTTCGCAAGCGCCTGGATCGCCATGGGCTACGTGCTGCTGCTGGGCATCGCCGCGTTCATGACGGTGGCGCCAATGCAGATGTGGGTGCTGCAGTCGGCGGGCTCTGCGGGCTCGAACCTCGCGTCCAGCCTGAACATCTCGGCCTTCAATCTGGGCAATGCGCTGGGCGCCTGGGTCGGCGGCGCGGTCATCGCTGGCGGCCTGGGGCTGCTGTCGCTGAGCTGGGCGGCGGGCGTGCTGACCGTGGTCGGACTGGCGCTGACCGGCGCGAGCCAATGGCTGACCCAGACATCGGCAGGCAAGCCCGACCACTGCGCGCTGCAAGGCGCACGCTGAGGCAGATGGCAAGGGCACAGCACACCGCCCTTGCGTCTCCGTCAGAGCGCGGCGGAAGCCAGAAATTCGCGGTTGCCACCATCCAGATCATGCAAACGTTTTTCACAATCTGGATTCACCCGCCACTCTGACGCCCGCCCGAGGCCACCACCACCACGCCCGGTGGACTCCAATCGCCTTCCATCCGCTGCCCGGCCACGCTCGGGCATTTTGTCCTTGGACTCGCGCCGCAGCCGCTTGCACAGGCACTTTCGCGCGCACCACGGCGGTGCAATCCCCACCGATAGCAATGCCCGAAGACGGTGCGGGGCGCGCTAGGGTTTACCGGGAGATGCGCCCACCCGTGCTTTGTATACACTTTTTGTATGAATTGTTGTGCGCAAAATTCATCCCGACATGCTGGCTCGAACCTTGCATGTCTGCGCGCACAAGCATTGTGTAAAGCACAGAGGTAGAAGCCCCATGTCATCTTCCATCCATCCCGTTGATGAAACACTCCCGCTTGGCAGGGTCACCACGCTGGGTCTCCAGCACGTGCTGGTCATGTACGCGGGCGCGGTCGCCGTCCCGCTGATCGTGGGCCGTGCGCTGAATCTTGCGCCGGAGCAGGTCGCTCATCTGATCTCGGCCGATCTGTTCGTCTGCGGCCTGGTCACGCTGATCCAGGCCATGGGCGCCACACAGTGGTTCGGCATCAAGCTGCCGGTGATGATGGGCGTGACCTTCGCGTCCGTCGCTCCGATGATTTCGATGGCTCAGGCCACCGGAGGACAGGCCGGAGCCGGGCTGATCTTCGGCTCGGTGATCGGCGCGGGCATCGTCTCGCTGCTGATCGCCCCGCTCATCAGCCGCATGCTGCGCTTCTTTCCGCCGGTGGTCACCGGCACCATCATCGCGGTGATCGGCATCAGCCTCATGCGCGTGGGCATCAACTGGATCTTCGGCAACCCCGTGGGCCCGACCGCGCCTTCCGTCCCCAACCCGGAGCACCTGAAATGGCTGGCCGACGCGCAGGCCACCGCGGGTGCGCCGGGTTCTTCGCTGCCGCCCATCCCCAAGGGCTTTGCGGTGGTTCCGACCATTCCCAACCCCAAGTACGCGGATCTGGCCGGTGTCGGCATTTCCGGCGCGGTGCTGGTCACCATCCTGCTGATCGCACGCTTCGGCAAGGGCTTTCTGGCCAACGTCTCGGTGCTCGCGGGCATCGTCGTCGGCGGCATCATCACCGCCGCCATGGGCCTGATGGACTTCAACAAGGTCGCCAAGGCCGAGTGGTTCGACCTCGTTCTGCCGTTCGAGATCGCCACCCCCGTGTTCGATCCGGTCCTGATCCTCACCATGTCGCTGGTGATGGTGGTGGTGATGATCGAGTCCGTGGGCATGTTCCTCGCGCTGTCCGACATGACGGGCAAGGAGGTCTCTCAGGACGACCTCACGCGCGGGCTGCGCACCGACGGCCTCGGCACCCTGCTGGGCGGCATCTTCAACACCTTCCCCTACACCAGCTTCTCGCAGAACGTGGGCCTCGTCGCCGTCACCGGCGTGAAGAGCCGCTGGGTCTGCGTGGCCGGTGGCGTCATCCTGATCATCCTGGGCATCCTGCCCAAAATGGCCGCGCTGATCGAATCGCTGCCGACCGTGGTGCTCGGCGGTGCGGGCCTTGTCATGTTCGGCATGGTCGCGGCCACCGGCATCCGCATTCTGAGCAACGTGGACTTCCAGAAGAACCGCAACAACGCGATGATCGTGGCCGTCTCCATCGGCGTGGGCATGATCCCGCTGGTCGCGCCCAACTTCCGCCAGTGGATGCCGCACGCCATCCACCCGCTCATCGAATCGGGAATTCTGCTGGCCTCGCTCTCTGCTGTACTATTGAACATCTTTTTCAATGGCACCAGCAGCGATACCTCGGCTGCTGTGCGAGCTGCGGCCCAGGCCGATGCGCACTGAACCACAGACCGGTGCCTGCCCGCATGTCTGAATCCCTCATCCAAGGGACCTGACACAAAGCCCTTGCGCTGAACGGCGCCGGGGCTTTTTTTGTATTCTTTTGTCACAATTGCGCTAGGGTTCCGCCTAGCGCGATAGGCTGGTCAGGCTGGAGTAAGCTCTGCCAGACTTTCCCTTTGTTCAGTAGTAAGCAACGTATGACCCAGAACTTGTCAGCCGCCGAGTCGGCATTGCGCGAAGCCGCCCTCGAATACCACCGCAACCCTTCCAAAGGCAAGATTTCGGTCACGCCGACCAAGCCGCTGTCCAACCAGCGAGACCTGTCTCTGGCGTACTCTCCGGGCGTGGCCTATCCGTGCCTGGACATCCAGGCCAATCCGGCACTTGCGGCCGAGTACACCTCGCGCGGCAATCTGGTGGGCGTGATCACCAACGGCACGGCCGTGCTGGGTCTGGGCGACATCGGCCCGCTGGCGGGCAAGCCGGTCATGGAAGGCAAGGGCTGTCTGTTCAAGAAGTTCGCGGGTGTGGACGTGTTCGACATCGAGCTCGATGCACGCGACCCCGACAAGATCATCGAGATCGTCGCCGCACTCGAGCCCACGCTCGGCGGCATCAACCTCGAGGACATCAAGGCGCCCGAGTGCTTCTACATCGAGCGCGAGCTGTCCAAGCGCATGCAGATTCCGGTGTTCCACGATGACCAGCACGGCACGGCCATCATCTCCAGCGCCGCCCTGCTCAACGGACTGGAACTCGTGGGCAAGCAGATCGACAAGGTGAAGGTCGCCGTGTCCGGCGCGGGCGCTGCGGCGATCGCCTGCGTGGACGTGATGGTCGGCCTCGGCGTCAAGCGCGAGAACGTCTTCATGGTCGACTCCAAGGGCGTGATCTATGACGGTCGCCCCGGTGGCCTCGACGAATCCAAGCAGCGCTACGCCCAGAAGACCGACGCGCGCACGCTGTCCGACGTCGTCAACGGCGCGGACGTGTTCCTCGGCTGCTCCGCCCCCGGCGTGCTGACCGCCGACATGGTCAAGACCATGGCCGACAAGCCGATCATCCTCGCGCTCGCCAACCCCGAGCCGGAAATCCGCCCCGAGCTGGCCAAGGCCATCCGTCCCGACTGCATCATGGCCACCGGCCGTTCGGACTATCCGAACCAGGTGAACAACGTGCTGTGCTTCCCCTACATCTTCCGCGGCGCGCTCGACTGCGGCGCAACGAAGATCACCGAAGCCATGAAGCTCGCCTGCGTGCGCGAGATCGCCGCGCTGGCCAAGGCCGACGTGAGCGACGAAGTGGCCGCAGCCTATCAGGGCAAGGAACTGAGCTTCGGCCCGGACTACCTGATCCCCACGCCGTTCGACACCCGCCTGATCCTGCGCATCGCCCCGGCGGTCGCCAAGGCGGCTCAGGAATCCGGCGTCGCCACGCGCCCGATCGAAGACATCGAGGCCTACCGCGAAAGCCTGACGCGCTTTGTCTACCAGACCAGCATGTTCATGCGCCCCGTGTTCGCCGCCGCCAAGGCCAACATCCAGCGCGTGGCCTATGCGGAAGGTGAAGACGAGCGCGTGCTGCGCGCCGCACAGGTCGCCATCGACGACGGTCTGGCCAAGCCCATCCTGATCGGTCGCCCCGCCGTCATCGAAGCCCGCGTCGCCAAGGCCGGTCTGCGCATGCAGCTCGGCAAGGACGCCGAGATCTGCAACCCCGAGGACGATCCGCGCTTCCGCCAGTACTGGGAGACTTATCACAAGCTCATGGGCCGTGACGGCGTGACGCCCGAGGCCGCCAAGGCCGCAGTGCGCCGCTCCAACACCATCATCGCAGCGCTGATGGTGCATCTGGGCGACGCGGACGCGATGCTCTGCGGCCTGGTCGGCAAGTTCGACGCCCACCTCGGCCATGTGCGCGACGTGCTCGGCCTGAAGGAAGACGCCACCCAGCTCGCCACCGTGAACGCGGTGATGCTGGACACCGGCACCCTCTTCATCGCCGACACCTACATCAACGAAGACCCGACCGCCGAAGAGCTGGCCTCCATCGCGCTGATGGCCGCCGAAGAAGTGCAGCGCTTCGGCCTGCCGCCCAAGGTCGCGTTCCTCTCGCACTCCAACTACGGTTCGTCCACACGCCCTTCCGCCCTCAAGATGCGCAAGGCCCGCGACCTGTTCCAGAAGCTGGCCCCGCACATCGAGTGCGACGGCGAAATGCACGGCGACGCGGCCCTGTCCGAGAAGGTGCGCCACAACACGCTGCTGGAGACCACGCTGTCAGGTTCCGCCAACGTGCTGATCTGCCCGAATCTGGATGCGGCGAACATTCTGTTCAACGTGCTCAAGCAGACGGGCGGTCATGGCACGACCATCGGGCCGATCCTGCTCGGCGGTGGTGGTGCGGCGGATGTGCTCACGCCTTCCGCTACCGTGCGTCGGGTGGTGAATATGACTGCGTTGGCTGCTGCGAATGCGGCGGGGAAGCACAAGGGCTGATGCCCTTTTGAATCCCTTTCCTGGGTGAGAAAGCGCCGCGTTTTATCGCGGCGTTTTTTTTGGCTTTGATGAAGCTGACGACTGCTGGGTGGCTGCTTTCCGAGGCCGGGACTGCCCCCGGCGGGGCAATCACTTTTTGCTTGCGCGCAAAAAGTAATCAAAAACGCGCTTTCAATACCTCCGGCGGAACTCGCTGCGTTCCTTCGTCACTCCGCTCGGACAACCGCCGGAAATCAGTTTTGAAGAGGTGATTGCGGCACGTTGCTTCGCTCGTGCCGGGGTGTTTGTGGAGTTGGGGTGGGTAACTCATGCCCGCTGCTCTTTTGAGCGACGTTGATCCCGCAAGCAAATCAAAAATCGCGCAGCGCTGACGCCCCAGCATCTCGCGAAGTCGCGAGATGCCCGGCACGAGCGAAGCAACGTGCCGAACACACCTCTTATGAAAACTCTGACTCGCGGCGGTTGCCCGAGCGGCGCGCGCAGCGCAAAGCGAGTTCTGCCGCGGGTATTGAAAAACGCATTTTTGGTGACTTTTTGGGCAAGACCAAAAAGTTACTCCGCCGCCGGGCGGAACTCCCGGCCTCCGTAAACAACCACCCAGCCGAAGCAAGCAAGAGACCAGACAGCAGCCCCGCATGCATGAAGGCGGAATGGTCCGAAGGAGCACCCCCCTCCATTTTCGGTTGTACCCAAACAAAGAATGAATTACTATTCACATCATTGCGAATCAACATTCATTCCTTCATGGCCTATCGTCAAACCGCCGCCGTTGAGGCGCGTCTCCAAGACAACCGTACCCGCATTCTCCAGGCCGCCCGCGCGCTCGTCAGCGAAGGCGGATGGCAGGAGGCTCAGGTCGCCAACGTGGCTGCGACTGCCGGGATGGCCACGGGGACGGTGTATCGGTACTTCCCCTCCAAGGCGGAGCTGTTCGCCGAGGTGCTGTCACGGGTGTCTCAGCGGGAGGTGGATGTACTGTCGGACATCGCGGCTTCGGATGGATCGGCTGCCGAGCGGCTGCATTCGATGGTCACCACTTTCGTGCTGCGGGCGATGCGCAATCCGCGGCTGGCGTATGCGTTGATTGCCGAGCCTTGCGACAAGGCGATCGACGAGGAGCGGCTGACCTATCGCGCCGCGATCAGCGAGGTGATCCGGGCGGTGATTCTCGAGGGTCAGGCGCAGGGCGGCATGCGCGGTGATGTGCGTGCCGACGTGGCCTGCACGGTCATCGTCGGCGGGTTCATGGAAGGGCTGATCGGGCCGCTTTCGCCGCTGGCCAACACATCGCAGCTGAGCGAGGCCAAGCAGCGCATCGAGATCGCCGCCCTTGCCGATCAGATCGCGGCGCTGGCGTGTGCGAGCGTTGCTGCGTCGGGTCGCTGAACTCAACACCCTATTTTTCGATCAACCAGGAGACAACGCCATGAACCAGTCCACTTCCAGCGCATCCCTCGTCGCGCCCGCTGATCGTTACCGCACGCACGAGGTGCGCAATCAGGCGCAGCCCGCAAACGGGTTCAACGCTTTTTCCGGTGATGCCGTGCTGACCGCAGCGATTGCGCGCGAAGCTCCGTGGGCTGGCGAGCGCTGCGCCGCGCTGGGTGCGCTGGCGGGGGATGTTGGCGTACAGGAACTTGCGCGCCTGGCGAATCGCCATGATCCGGAGTTGAAGACGCATGACCGCTTTGGTCACCGCATCGACTGGGTGGAGTTCCACCCGAGCTGGCATGAGCTGATGTCGCTTGCCTGGAAGCACGAAGTGCCCAACCTCACCTGGCGCACCGCCGAGTCCGGCGGTCACTATGCGCGCGCGGTGCTGTCCCACTTGTGGAATCAGGTCGAGCATGGAACGGCCTGCCCCACCGGCATGGCCTATGCGTCGTTCGCGGGCTTTTCCGCAGAGCCTGCGCTTGCGGTCTGGGCCGAAAAATCCAAGGGCACGCAGTATGAATTCAGCCGCCGTGAAGTGGGTGACAAGCCGTCCGTCGTGATCGGCTATGCCATGACGGAAAAGCAAGGCGGCTCGGACCTGCGCGAGACGCAGACCTCGGCGCGCTTTTCACATTCGGCCGACTACCATGGCGCCACCGCGCACTGGTACGAGCTCACCGGCCACAAGTGGTTCTGCTCGGTGCCGCAGTCCGATGGCTTCTTCACGCTCGCCAAAGTCGATGGCGGTGTGACCTGCTTCTTTCTGCCCCGCACCTTGCCGGATGGTTCCTTCAACCGGTTCTACATTCAACGTCTCAAGGACAAGGCCGGCAATCGCTCCAACGCATCCAGCGAGATCGAATACGCGGGCACCCTCGCCATCCGGGTGGGAGAGGAAGGTCATGGGATCCGCGAGATTCTCTCGCACGCCCACCTCACGCGCCTCGATTTCGCCGTGGGATCCGCAGGACTGATGCGTCAGGCGCTCACGCTCGCGCTGCAGCACACCACCACGCGCACGGCCTTCGGCAGCTCGATTGCGGATCGCCCAATGATGCTCAACGTGCTGGCCGACATGGCCGTCGAGACGGAGGCGGCCACCCTGCTCGCGTTGCGCGTGGCCAAGGCGACCGACGGCATGGAAACCAGCACGCACGAAAAACTGCTCGCCCGCGTGGCCACGCCCGCCGCCAAGTTCTTCAACTGTTCGCGCGCACCCGCCATCGCCTACGAGGCACTGCAGTGCCATGGTGGCAACGGCTTCATCGAAGAGAACCCCATGGCGCGTCTGTACCGCGAGGCGCCGCTCAACAGCGTCTGGGAAGGCACGGCCAACATGATGTGCATGGACGTGCGCCGCGCGATGCAGCGCACGCCTGAAACCCGCGACGCGCTCCTTGATGACTGGAAGCGCCTCGCGGGACAGGATGCTCGCTTCGACCGCATGGCGGGCAACGCCACGCGGCTCATTGACGCGGCGCTTGCAGACGAGTTCCTCGCACGCCCGATGACCGAGGCGGTCGCGCGCACCATTCAAGGCGCTGAACTCCTGCAACACAGCACCACCGAGGTGATCGATGCCTTCTTCTCGACGCGCGGCGGTCAATCGGGCAGCGACTGGGGCGTTCATCTCGGCACCATGGGCGGCCGAGTGAATGTCGACACCGCACGCAAGATCGTGCACCGCGCGAACGTGCTGCGTTGATATGCTTTGGAATCAACGCCCGACAAACACCGGTGCGCGCTTTTCCACAAAAGCACGTCGCGCTTCAACCGCATCCTCGGTCTTGGCGACCTGCGCCGTGCGGTCCTGCTCATACCGGTAGCCGTCGCGCAGACTCATGTCCTCAATAGCATTGGCCGTCTCGATCATCAGCTGTACCGACAGCGGACTCTTGGCCGCAATTTGCGCCGCGATTTTCTGCGCCTCCGGCAGCAACTGATCCGGCGCCACGCATGCTTCGATGACGCCCAGTCGATACAGTTCGGGTGCAGTCACGCGCATACCGGTCAGCATCATGCGACGCAGCCGCGAATGGCCGAACAGACGCTGTGCGTGCTTCACACCGCCGAGCAGCCCTACATCGACTTCAGGGAGCGCCAAGCATGCGGTCTCCGATGCGATCAGAATATCGCAGGACGCTGCAATACCCAATCCCGCTCCCAATGCGGGCCCATTCAGCGCCCCGATCACCGGCTTGCAGCATTCACGGATGGAATGAAACAGTTCGCGCGTACGGCGCGAATGTTGATTCAAGCCGCCCGGTGTACCGGTGATATGTTCGCGGTTTTTCAAATCCGCTCCGGCGCAAAAAATCTTGCCATATCCCGTCAGAATCACGACCCTGACCGAGTCATCTGAGCCCATGGTATCCAGCGCCTGGGTCAATTCATTCATCAACTGAGTGCTGACGGCATTCACCGGCGGGTTGTTCAGCGTAACAACCGCGATGAAGTCCTGAATGGCGACTGTGATTTGTTCAAAGCTGTACATATGTTTTAGATAACAGAGTTTTGACGTAATTCCTGAATGCGGCTCGCGTTCAGGCCAAGAATTTCTCTCAACACGGATTCCGTATGCTCGCCCATCGCGGGAGGTCTCATGTTCAGCCGGGTTGACGCTTCAGAGAACTGATAAGGGCTGCGGATCTGGGGAATGCTCACCCCGTGCTCGTCCTGCAGTTCAAACTGCATTTGCCGATGCACTACCTGCGGATCGTTGAGAACCTCTGGAATGGTATTGATCGGTCCGGACGGCACGCCGAGCAACTCCAGTTCTGCCAGCAGTTCCGCCTTATTGAATGTGGCGAGCAGCTCATCGAGCAAAACGTCGAGCTCGGGCAGATTGCGCACCCGCGCATCGTTCGTGGCGAATTTTTCAGAAACGGCCAGCTCCGATTTCCCAAGCGCAGCACATAATTTCGCAAACTGTCCGTCATTACCCACGGCCAGGATAATCTGACCGTCGATGCATCGATAGACGCGTTGGGGCTGTATGTTGGGATGGCGATTACCGCGCCGGACCGGGGTTTGGCCCGTCAGCAAATAGTTCATTCCCTGATTCGCCAGCAATGACACCGCCACATCCAACATCGCAATATCGATATGCTCTCCCCGCCCTGTGCGCTCGCGGCGAACCACCGAGGCGAGGATCGCGCTCGTGCTGTATACCCCCGTGATCAAATCGATCAACGGAATCCCGATTTTCATCGGACTGCCACCCGGCCGGTCGTCTGACTCGCCCGTCACGCTCATGATCCCACTCATCGCCTGAATCATGAAGTCGTACGCTGGCTGCTTCGCGCGCGGACCGGTCTGACCGAACCCGGTGATGGAGCAGAGAATGATGTCTGGCTTGACCTCTTTCAAAACCGAATACCCCAGTCCCATTCGATCCAGCGTTCCGGTTTTGAAATTCTCCAAAACAATGTCCGCCTTCTTGGCAAGCTCCAGGATGATTTTTTTTCCTTCGTCGGTTTTCAGGTCTACCGTAATCGAATACTTTCCCCGATTGGCCGCAAGAAAGTATCCAGACTCACCGACACGATTTCCGTGGTCATCCGATAAATAGGGCGGCCCCCACAGCCGCGTGTCGTCTCCCGCGCCCGGCTGTTCAACCTTGATGACCGTCGCACCCAAATCCGCCAGAGATTGACTCGCCCAAGGACCTGCCAAAACACGGCTCAAGTCCAATACCATCAAATTAGAAAGAGGTGTATCCATGATGTTCAACTATTACTGTGCCTGAATTCCAGCCTCTTCGATGACGCCTTTCCACCGGCGTCGCTCTTTCTCGACAATGGTCTTCATCTCCTCCGGCGTGTTGGCGACTGCCACAATGCCTTGCGCCGCCAGGGTTGATTTCACGTGGGATTCCTTGGCCGCCTGATTAAGTGCAGCGGACATCCTTCGAACAATGTCGTCGGGAGTGCCACGCGGAGCGGTAATGTAGTTCACCGGAGATGCATCAAACCCGGAAATGGTTTTGTTCAGCGGATGCACATTCGGCAGAATATCCACCGCAAATGGCGTGGTGACACCAAGCGGGGTCAATCTACCGTCTTTTATATACGCGGTATAGATTCCAACGGTGTCGATGGAGAAATCACCCATTCCTCCGACCAAGTCACGCAGCGCCTCTCCTGTACCTTTGTAGGGAATATGCTCCACATCGATTTTCGCCAGATTTTTTAGCAACTCGCCATTCAGGTGGCTTGAGGATCCAATGCCGGCGCTGACAAACGAAAGCTTGCCCGGGCGTGACTTTGCATAACTGATGAACTGATCAATGTTTTTGATTCCCAATTGGCTGTTCACCACCAGCACGCTGGGGGCCAGTGACACCTGAGAAACAGGTATCAGCGCATCGGGATCGTATCCCAGTTTTTTGACGAGAAAAGGCAGCGTCATTTGCTGACCGGGCGTGGTATACAGAAATGTGTACCCATCCGGAGATGACGAAGCTACGGAGTTTGCGCCAATGGCCCCCCCTGCACCGGCCTTGTTCTCGACAACGATGCTCTGACCCAGTATTTTCTGGAGAGCGTCGGCATATACGCGGGCGGTAATATCTGCGCCGCCACCGGGCGCGAATGGCACCACCATCTTGATTGGTTTCGAAGGCCATTGCTGTGCATGGACGACGCCAGTCAACAGCATGACTGAAACAGCCATCGCGAAAGCCTTGGAAAAAATACTAATTTTCATAATGCCTCCTAAAATCTTCGAACAGTTTGCTTATTTTTGAACGCACAATTCGCACCGCCTTTGCGTTGTTTGGCGGCATATTCATGGAAATAACGCGAATCAATTCAGGATCAGTAATCCTGCTCGCCTGCAAAACACCCTCCTCCACCTCATTTTTGATGGCATGCCAGGGCAATATCGTGTAGCCACCTCTTTTGGCAGCTACTTCCTTTTGCAAGACTCCGGAGTCGGCCTCCATGATGACGTTGATTTTCACCCCATAGACGCCGCCCATTTCTTCCAGCATATTTCTAAACGACGACGGCTTCGCCGAAAGCACCAAAGGCAAGTCACTCAACGCCGCAAACGGGGTCTCGGCCTGTGCCGTCACTGTGTCTCCGACAGCGCCGACCAGAAAGGACGGAAGCCG
This sequence comes from Diaphorobacter caeni, assembly GCF_015354245.1. GTDB lineage: Bacteria > Pseudomonadota > Gammaproteobacteria > Burkholderiales > Burkholderiaceae_C > Diaphorobacter_A > Diaphorobacter_A caeni. The sequence goes on along the minus strand of NZ_JADKYZ010000010.1, from coordinate 42,193 downwards.
GCACATCACCTCGTCCTCCCAATCCTTGATCTGATGGCTTTTGTATGGAATGCCGATATCCACTTCGCGCAGCCGCAGCCACGTCTCTATTTGGCCGGCTGCGCCTTCAATGATTTTCAACTGTATACCGGGATAGTTTTCCTTCAGATAAAAAAACAAGGGAGAAAGAATGCTTTTGGTCAGCGACGGAATAATGGCAATGCGCACCAGACCGGTGATGTGATCGTTATCGATTACATCCGATATGTTTTGCGCACCTTCCAGTGTGCAGATTGCCAACGGAAGGATTTTTCTACCAAGCTCCGTCAACTCCACACCACGTCCATGCCTGATGAACAGGTAGCCCCGGCAATCTTTCTCCAGATTGGAAAGATAGCGGCTGACAGCAGGCTGGCTGAGCCCCAGATCGATCGCCACGCGAGTGATGCTTCCAGCCTCTGCAGTCAGAACAAATATCTTCAGTGTTCGCAGATCCCATAACGGGAGAGTTTTCTCGGCTGAAATCATGAATTTATTCACTGGTTAGTTTTTCTTCTTTAATAATAGCACCCCAGCGATTTCCCTCATTGACGAAGAACTTCTTAAATTGCGCCTCATCTTTGTAGTCCGCGATGGCGCCCATTTCCTTGGCCTGCTGTTTGACTTCGTCACTTTGCACGATGCTCTTCAGCGATTCATTAATTTTTGAAACAAAATCCTCTGAAGTATTCTTTTGAACAAAAATACCCCACCAGCTTTCAGCTTCAATATTCTTTTTTCCTAGTTCAGCAAAGGTTGGAACATCCGGAGCGAGTTCGATTCTTTTTGACGAAGCCACCGCGATCGGATGAATCTTTCCGGTTTCCACATAGCGCATTGCCTGAGCGGTATCGAAATACCCGTCAAGTTGTCCCGAGAGCAAATCGTTCATGGCTGCCGATGTACCGCGGTAATTGACATGCGTGACCTTCAGGCCATTTTCCTTAGCAAACAGCGCAGCAGCCAAATTCGGGCTGGATCCCGCACCCGAGTTGCCGAAACTCAATTGTCCCTTTGGAGTCGAAGCATATTCAAGCAGCTTGTTCAGATCGCCAGGAAGTCCGCTTCTGACGAACAGAATCAACGGGCTGCTGGCCACCTTGGCGATGGGTCGAAGATTCTCGGGCTTATAGGATAGTTGCCGAATCATATAAGGATTAGTGGCACTGCCAACGCTGCCAAGGAGAATGGTTTTGCCGTCAGCCGGTCCATTGGCCACGCTCGCAGACCCGATGGAAGCGCCACCACCCGGTTTATTATCTGCAATCACGGGCTTTCCTTGGATTACAGAAAGCTTACTCGCCAACAAACGACCATATAAATCCGTGATACCGCCAGCCGAATATGGGATGACTATTTTCTCGACATAGTGCTCCGTCGCATTCTGAGAAAATGCCGACAAGGAAAATGCGGCAAGCGCGGCGCAAACATAAAACTTCAAGCTCATATTGTCTCCTGATTGCCATCCATGATAGGTATGCATCGCCTGAAAGGCATAACAACTTTGCTATATCAGCTCTAAAGCATTTTCGACACCAACCCTTCAGGGGATTCGTAATATGAACACCATCCCAATTGACCATCTATTTTTATAATGGAATACCCTGATATTTACGAGCTTTTTGGTGCATCGTCATCCTGCGAGGAATTCGGTGAATCGGCACACGATCTGGTGGGTCGGCATTCGTCCACCAATCGCATGCGTGCCCACGCGCAAAACAAAGGCGCGTTGGATCACGCGTTCTGGGGCGCCATGGCCGAAGCCGGCCTGATCGGGGCGGGCGTTGACGAAGCGAGCGGCGGTCTCGGCCTGGGCTTCGAGGCATGGGGAGCCATCGCAAAGCAATTGGGGGCCCGGCTCGCGCCGGACCCGTTCGTGGCCTGCGCGGTCTTTCCGTGCTCGGTGTTGACGCAGCTTGCCCTAACACCGCAAGTCGCCCAGCTTCTGGCGGAAGTCCTCAGCGCTCAACATGTGTGCGCCGTCGCGTGGCAAGAAGACAGCAGCGAGATATCGCCCAGCTCTGCAGCGACATCGCTGAGCGTGGCCGACGGTCGATTGATTCTCAAGGGTGAGAAGCATTGGGTGATGCAGGCGGCTGAAGTGGACAGCGTGCTGGTACACGCGCGTCAGAACAGTGAGCCGGTCCTGATCCGCCTGCCGCTGGCGCATCCCGGAGTGGAGATTCGCCGCGAACCCCGCGTCGATGGAACCTGCTGTGCGCATTACCACTTTGACGCCGCCGTCGCCCCCGAGCAGATACTCGCGCGCGGAGAAGCCGTAGACCGCGCGGTCAATCACGCGCTGCACGTCGCGCGCCTCACCATCGCGCAGGAATGTCTGGGCATCGCGCAGGTCGTGTTCGCCGCGACCAAGGCGTACTTGTCGGCGCGCGTTCAGTTCAGCAATGTGCTGGCGAGCAATCAGGCCCTGCAGCACCGGATGGTCGATGACTACATCCGCATCTCTGCGATGACCGCCTCGCTCAAGCATGCGTATGAGTTGCTGCAAGCCAATCCCGGTGCGCTTCAGGAAATCGCCTGCCGACTCAAGGCACGCGCATCCGAACTGGCAACGGACATGTGCCGCAACGCCGTTCAACTGCATGGCGCGATCGGCTACACGGATGAACTGGAAATCGGGCTGTACCTCAAGCGCGCGCTCAATCTGAGCAGCCAGCTTGGTGCATCCGTGCGGTTGATGGACGTGGCAATTGATACTTCGGTCGCCACGCAATATGCCGGGGAAACGCTCCAAACGGCAGCGCCCGCGGGCGGTGAATGCACCGACCTCAACGCCTTGCCAGAAGCGCAGTTCAAGGCAGTTCTCTATCAATTTCTCGAGAACAACTACCCTACCGCGCTGCGCCATGTGCCGCGTCGCCTGCGCTTGCATGAGTGCCGCGATTGGTACATGGCACTCTCCGCGAAGGGCTGGCTTGCGCCCGCATGGCCTCGTGAATATGGCGGAATGGGGTTGTCACCGGAGAAGCTGCTCCAGTTCTTCGACGTCATGGAAGACTACGGCGTGGCGCGTCTGCCCGATCAAGGCATCATCAACCTCGGACCTGTGCTGATCAAACATGGAACGCAGGAGCAGAAGAACCACTATCTGCCGCGCATTCTGAAAGGTGAGGACATCTGGTGCCAAGGCTATTCCGAGCCCAACGCCGGCTCCGATCTTGCGTCGCTGAGGACCGAAGCCGTCAGCGACGGTGATTTCTACACGGTCAATGGCTCGAAAATCTGGACGACCCTGGCGCATGATGCGGACTTCATATTCGCCTTGGTCCGCACCGACAAGGCGGCGAAAAAGCAGGCGGGAATCACCTTTTTGCTGATCAACCTGAAGTCCCCCGGAATCACCGTGCGCCCCATCACCAATTTGATGGGCGAGCAGGAGTTCTGCGAAGTGTTCTTCGACAACGTGCGTGTGCCGCGCAGCAATGTCGTGGGTGCGGAAAACGATGGATGGAAGATTGCCAAGGATCTCCTTGGCCACGAGCGGATTTTTGCGGGCAGTCCGCAGCAGTCGCGCCAGGCCCTCAGCCTGCTGCAGAAATTCGCTCGCAAAGAGGCTTTGTATGAAGATCCCGCGTTCCGCATGACCTATGGAAAACTGGTGGCCAGCATCAAGGAGCTGGAGTCCTACTACGCCTATTTCGCCGAGTTTGTGAAGCGTGGCGAAACGCTTCCTGCGTCCGTATCCTCACTCAAGATTCTTGCCACCGAAACCTACGTGCAGATTGCCCGCGAACTTCTGCGCTGGGCGGACATTCACGGGGGGTCGGGCGCGGAGCTGGAGATCGAGCCGCACACCAGGCTGGTGGGACCCGCGCCGTTCCTCCAATCGCTGGTCACCACCATCTATGGCGGCACCAATGAGATCCAGCGCAACATCATCTCGAAGGCGGTATTGAAGTTCCCGTCCGCATCGAGGTAAGCGCCACCACTTGGCACGTCAGGCACTACCTGATGTGCCGAGCGAAGCCACCGGGACACTTCTGTCCTAACCGCGTCTTCACGCGTCTCCTACAGACATGACGGCCAAGCCCGGGCCCAATGGCTTGAAGGGCTGCCGATGGTGGTTTCCCGTCGCTCAAGGAGATCACAAATGGGCAGTTCAGACGACAAACTCAATCGCGATCCCATCAGCGGAGAACCCGGAGCGCATCCAATTGGCACCAGCATTGGTGCCGCAGGCGGCGCTGTCACCGAAGCTGCTGCAGGATCGATTGGTGGGCCCATTGGAGCGGCTGCCGGAGCTGTGGTGGGAGCCATTGTGGGTAGGCTGGCCGGCAAGGGAGCCGCAGAGGCGATCAATCCCACGGTCGAGGATGCTTACTGGTGCGAGGCCCATGTGCGCGAGCCTTTTTACTCCTCCGACTACACCTACTAGGACTACCAACCCGCCTACCGCGTGGGATGAGAGGCTCGCGCGGCCGGTACCGACTGGGATGTCGCACGCGCCGAGTGGGCACGCAAGTGGGATGCCGAGCACGCCGAGGGCCGCCTGCATCGCGAGAAAGCCCTGCCGGCCTTCAAGGCCGCCCGGGAGCGCGCTAACAAGCACTATGTGCAGGAAACCGGCTATTGACCGGAGCAACGCGCAGCGTCCACCAACCAAGTCAATCGTCGCAACCTGCGACGCAATGACGCAGATGTGATGGCGGGGTGAGCGCAGAGCGACCACCCTGCTTTGCGTTTTGGCGTGGCAAGTGCATTGTTAGTGCGCGCCTGCGCTTTCACGCAGCGCAATGAAACCCTTTTGGAGAGCCCCATGCAGATGAACACCCACCCCGGCAGCGCCGGCACCGACACAGGAACCCACGTTTATCAGGCTTGCATCGACGCGTGCAACGCATGCGTGCAACATGTGCATGAGCGCATGCCTCAAGAAAAGTGAGGTCGGCATGATGCAACGCTGCATTGCACCTGATGTCGACTGCGCGGCGATCTGCAGCCTGAGCGCCAACGCTATGGCGCGCAACAGCGAACTGGCACGGCACTTCTGCCGCATTTGCAGCGAGGCCAGCCTGACGTTTGCCAACGAATGCAGCCAGCACTCGCATGACCATTGCAAGCACTGCGCCAAGGAGTGCAAGACGTGCGCGAACGCCTGTTTGGAAATGGTGAACTGAAGGTCTTCCGGCCGCTGATGCAAGCACCGGAAATGAGCGAGCCGCTGGACTAAAAACCATAACCGCAACAAGTCATTGTCGGCTATGTAGCTTGTATTCAAATGATTTTTATACAATTAATAAATGAACAGCAATGACTACGCAACGCCCCGCAGGCGTGTGGGATTCCGACTCGTCGGATTGGCTCGTCGCTGGCGTCAGGCGCTAGACACGCGGCTGGCCAGCGCAGGACTGAGCGATGCGGTATGGGCACCGCTGATACATCTCTATCGCCTAGGCGACGGTGTATCGCAGAGTGAACTCGCCTCCGCCGTCGGCATTGACGGCTCGAGCCTCGTGCGCCTGCTCGACATGCTGGTTGCGCAGGAACTGGTGGAGCGCCAGCCCCATCCGACCGACCGCCGCATCAAGCTGCTGAATCTCACGCCCAAGGGCCGCACCACGGTGCAGGCCATCCGCAAGCGCCTCGTGGTGCTCGAGGACGAACTGCTCGTCGGACTCGATGATGCGACGCTCGAGACCTTGCTCAACGCGTTCGACGTGATCGATCAGCGCATCGCCGCACTCCATGACAAATCCTGAGCGCACCGTCGCCTCGCACGGCCAGATGCTGATGCAGACGCTGGCCCCGGCGCGCCTGCGCGAGAGCCTGTCGCTCAATCGACCGTCGTCCGTGCGCAACGCCACCGTGGCCGGCATGCAGGCGACGATCGCCGTCGTGATCGCGGCCATCGCGCTGCATCTCTCGCCGTGGTCGCACATGGCGGGCTTTGCCGCACTTGGCGGCATGGCGGCGCTGTTCGGCCGATTCGCCTCGCCATCGAAGCGCCGCAGCATGGTGTTCACCGCCGGCTGCCTGTTGACGACACCCGTGGCCGTGCTGTCGTCGTTCGCGCTGCTGGGCATCAACCCGGTGGGCATGCTGCTGCTGCTCTCGTTGGTCGCGGGTCTGCTGGCCGCCGTCGCGCATCGCACGCAGATCGGCGCTCCCGGTGCGGTGATCTTCGTGTTCGCTGCCAGCGCCGCGATCAGCCCCATCACCACCGGCGCCGAATGGGCCGAGCGCGTCTTCGCGACCGGCGCCGGCGCGCTCATCGCGATGATCGTCTGCACACTCACCGACCGGCTGCGCGACCTCGACGTGAGCCTGCCCGCGCCACCGACGGTTGCGGCATCGCCCTCAACTGCCGTGCCACCGCTCACGCCTGGCTATGCGCCGCAGTTCGCCGCGCGCGTGGCCGTCTGCGCGGCGATCTCGTCGCTGATCGCCTACGCCATGGGTTGGTCACACCCCGCATGGGCCTCCATCGGCGCGATCGCCATTCTGCAGGGCGTGCACCTGCCCGGCACCATCCACCGCGCATGGCAACGCACGCTCGGCACCATCGTGGGGGCGTTCATCGCGTGGCTGATTCTGTCGGCCCATCCCTCGTTCTGGCAGATCCTGCTGGTGGTGGCGATCTTCCAGTTCATCACCGAGATCATCATCGGCTACAACTACGCGCTCGGCCAGATGGCGATCACGCCGATGGCGCTGCTGATGACCGCGCTGTCAGGCCACTCGGGCGCGACCGACATGGCGGTATCGCGCATCTACGACACAGCCCTCGGCGCGCTCGTCGGCATCGTGTTCGCGCTGGTGCTCTCCTCGCTCGACGAACGCCTGCACCTCGCGCGCCACCACTCGCGCAAGCATTGACTGCCGCGCCGGAGCCTTGCCCGTCAACTGGCGAGCGAGGCCTCCAGCTCCTGGCGAAACGCCGGATCGCCAGGATGCTCGCCCGGCTCCAGCGGACCCGCATCTCCCGAAACGCTCAGCGGCGAGGTGCTGCGCCCCCAGTAGAGCTGGCATGTCGGCGCATCGACGATGCGCGTGAGATCCACCTTGTTCTCCGTGCTCCCCCACTGCGCCGTCAGGTCGCTTTGGAGCTTTGCCGGAGCGGTTGCCAGCCACACGTTCGCGGGCAACTGCTCCCACTCGCGGATGTCGGCCTGGGCCTGCGTGGACGATGAAACTCCCTGCGCAACCAACCCGGCGAACATGCCCAGCAAGCCCAGGCCGGCCACATCACGGCTTCCGGTGCTCATCGCCACGTTCATGCCTATCGAGCCGATGCTGCTCGCCACATCCGCCACGCCTTGCGCGCCATCCTTGAACGATGCCTTTCCGTTGAGCACCGAGTCGATCTGGCGGCCACCACGCGTCGTGGCCTGAAAGCCGATGTCGGCGCCCACGATGAAGCTGCCGTTGAAGCAGGCACTGTCCTGCGGCTCCTTGCAACTCGCGCTCACCTCGGAGGGCTGCGCATCAAAGGGCTGCCACTTCAATTGTTCGCCGTGCTTGCCCGCTCCGTATTTGAACGGCGCACGCCCGGTTTCGAGCAGCACCAGCACGGGCTGTTCGGCGGACATGTTCGAATAGGACGGATCGCCCTTGATCGCCATCTGCAGAAAGTCCTGAGCGAGCGCAGCGTTGCCATCGCAGTGGCTCGCCCAACCCGCCATGTACGGCATGAGTGCAAAGTCCCCCGCGAACTGTTCGGACTCCGCCACCGTATCCTGGTAGTCCGCCTGCTTGAACATGGCCCGCGCATTCTGAAAGTCGCTTCGTGCCGCGTAGACCAGCCCACGGTAGAAGTAGGTCATCGCGCGTTCATAGGGCTCGCCCTTGAAGTCCTTGATCTTCTCGGCGGTCCACATCGACTTGGCTTTTTTCGCCTCCTCGTTGTCCGCGTAGACCTGGTCGATGCGCAGCGTGGCCGCATCCAACGCCTTCTCGGCCACATCGATCTGTCCGCTCGACAGCGCCGCCAGTCCGATCCGCTGGAAGTTCAGCGTGGCATTGCGCTCGCCCTCGATGTAGAGCCGCTCGTGCAGCGGACGCATCTGCACATCCGCAATGTGCGCAGCGTAGGCGCTGGCACGCTGCTGCAGATCGGCTGGCACCGACTTGGCCGTGCCCCACTTCTTTCGCGGTGCCTCGGCAGCCTGTTCGATGGCCTGCCTCTGAGCCTCCTGCGCCGCGTTGTTGGCCTGCGTCTGCACCAGACTCTGGAGCAGCGCGCCCCATTGGGCCTGCGCCGGAAAGCTCAGCGTCGCCGCGCACAACGCCGCGGCCAACGGCGTCAATGAAATCACGCGCCTCTTGAAGGAGCGTGTGCGATCGGGATGGGTTCTGGTTGCCATGTTGCTTCTCCTCTTGCCTTGAATTCCATTCGAGCGGCGCTCGAACGCCTCTTGCCTCGCATGTGTGCCGATGTTCTTGAAGCCCGCCGCAATCAATGCGACAGGGCTTCGTGAAGTCGCGCCAGCGTCTGCTCGCCCATGCGCCGACCGATGTCGCCGATGCTGTCGCTCGGCAACACCTCACGGAAGCCGCCGTTCGGGTCGGCCTCGAAGCGCCTCGGCATGTTGGCGGGCCGCTCCGGCGCACGCGTGTCCATGTAGCCCTCGGTCAGCACCGCGCCGTCTTCCACGCGCTTGATGGAGACATGCACCGACCAGCCTCTGGGCGATGCCGGGTCCGGCGTGTGCAGCACTTCCATGAGCAAGCGCGCGTGCCGCTGCAGGGCCTCGCTCTCGACATGCTGTCCATGTCGCTCGGCCGCTGCCCCCTTGCGTTGTGCCGAGGTGGACCGGATCACCAGGTTGCGATCCACAAGCCGCACTCCTGCGGAAGTCACCGTCTGCATGAAGGCCGAGCGCAGTTGCAGCTCCAGGTGCTCCGGCAGCCGCGCGCGGCGCGGGTCCTTGCCGCTCAGGCGTTGCGTCGTGACGGTGATGTTTCTCGTGCGCTCTTCACCGGCCCGCCTTTCATCACCGCCGCTTGTGTCCATCGTCTCGATGTGGGTCTGCACGATGTCGCTGGGCTCCATCAGTTCGGCCAGCTGGCGATTCCAGTACAGCGCAATCGTCGGCCGCCCGGCCCGCGCATAGGCCTGCGCAAACTCGGTACGCTGCAGCACGGGCGCTGCATCGGCGGAGCGCCGGGGCGGAGGAGCCTGCAGGACCTCTGGCTGCCCATCACGATAGACATCGGGCATCCGCTCGCTGGTCTGCGCATGCATCGAAGGAGCCAGAAGCGCCGTCGACAGGGCGAGCGGGATCATCAGGGCTGCTCGCGCGCCCTTGGTTCGAATGCACATGGGTCTTGCCTTTTACTGGTTCAGCGGATGCCCGCAGGTGACTGCATCGGCGCCCTGTAGCTCTGCCCCTGCTGCCACTGCGTCTGTTCGCGATTCGCGTCATGGATGTCGACGGCCACTCTGCGCGTGCTCTGGGATACGGCCGACTCACCATAGACCGCCTGTCCGCGCGGCGGCAGAAACACGGTCTTCCATGCGCTCGGTGGCTCGCTCTGCCCACGATCACCGGAGAAACGCGTGCGCATCAGCACCACCACATCCACATCAGTGCAGTTGTAGATCTCCGCCTGCACCGACGCGAGACCAGTGGGCGTTCGCGCGGTGCCCATGTCCTGCACGCCGACGATGCGAGCCAGCTCGGGGGACAGCAACTGGATGCTGCCGCCAAGGCGCTGCGCGGCGCCGCTGCTCTGCTGCTGCTCCCAGGTCATGCAGCCCGCCACGACCGGCGGTGTGGACTGCACCGTGGTGCACACCACGGAGAGCAGGCCTGCGCCAATGAAGACCAACGCGGTGAAAAATCGATTCGTCATGAGACACCTCTTCTTCAGCGATAGATCACATCGTCCGCCGCCGCGCGGGAGAACTCATACATCCCCGCCCAAACGATCTCTCCGGACTCCAGATCCGTCAGCTCGAACGAGATCTGCGTGTAGCGCTGAATCAGCCCCGAGCGCGTGCTGCGGCTGTCAAGCGACGTGATCTTGCCGGAGAGTCGGTAGTCCGCGCCCGCCTGCGCCTTGGTCAATCCGGTCGTTCCGACATCGGTGGTTCCGCTGCGCTTCAAGGCCCTCTCCTGCTCCACCATGGCCGCGTTCTGGCGGTTGATGAACTGCATGCGCGAGCGCGCGGCACGGTTGAGGTTGACCATGAGTCGCTGCGTGATGAGATTGCGGTTGATGGCCTGCGAGCTCTCGTTCACGAAGTACTGCGCGTCGATGATCACGCGCGGACGCCGTCCGGTGTCGGCAAAAATGGGCTCGACCAGAATGTCCCGCATCATCTGATCGGTCATGGCGACGATGTCCTGGCCCTCGACGCCCACACCGGACACGGGACCCTTGCGGCTTGAGTCCACCTCCATCGACTGGACTCCGCTGACGTTCTGCAAAGGTGGATTGCTCTGGCACCCCGCCAGCACGAGCATCGCCAGTGTCGCTGCGGTCGTGGAGACGGAAAAATGGCGAAAAGATGGAAACGACATGGCTTTCATTCGTTGATTTCACCGTCGACCGTTGGTCGACTGATGCGCCAATGAAGTTACATATTGACGCTTGTTGAAACCGAATGTATTCACATCGCCTGCCCTCGTCCATAACGCAATTGCGGTATGGACGGGGCGAGATCCCGCATGGTATTTCGCGCGTGCAAACACGCCTTCCAACGTGCGCAAACCCGCACCAGCATTGGCAAACGCCGCCAAACTCAAGCGACACCGGCCACGCGTAAACGCAGGCCTTTGAGCAAAAAAAGGCCGGTACCTCGCGGTACCGGCCTTCGTCGTCAGACAGTGCGAAAAACGCTTACTGCTTCACGGCTTCGATCTGCGCGACGATGCGCACATTCTTGGGGAAGCCGTACTGCACGCCGTAGTCCACACCGAACGCCGTGCGGTCGATGGTGGTCTCGAAGTCGCCACCGCAGACTTCGCGCTTGAGCATCGGGTTGTCATAGCAGGAGAACTGGTTGGCCTTGAAAGTCACAGGCTGGGTCTTGCCCTTGATGGTCATCTCGCCGGAAACCGAGACCACCTTGTCGCCGTCGAATGTGAACTTGTCACCCACGAACTTGGCCGTCGGGAATTTTTCCACATCGAAAATTTCGCTGCTCTGCAGGTGCTTGTTGAACGGTGCCGTACCGGAGTTCACCGAGTCGATGTGCAGCGTGAGCTCGACCTTGCCGGTCTTGGCGGTCTTGTCCAGTTGCACGGAGCCTTCCTTCTTGTCGAAGCGGGCGCGGTTCACGCTGGCGCCGAAGTGGCTGATCTCGAAGGTGGCGAACGTGTGCGATGGATCGATCGCATATGTGGCGGTCTGCGCTTGAGCTGCGGAACCGATGAAAGCTGCTGTGGCGGCCAAGGCGAAGAGGAATTTGCGCATCGAAAATACTCCAGTCAAAAATCAAAAAATCGAAACGGGGAGGAAAACAAAAAAGAGATCAGATTCAGATCTTGGGAACGCCGGTCAGTGCCAGTTTGAACTTCACCTGCACTTCATCCGCCACCATCGAGGTGTCGGCCCATTCGTTCTCACCGATCTTGAAGGTCAGACGCTTGATCCCGAAACTGCCTGCGGCCATGGTCGTGGCACCGCTCTGCGTGAGCGTGACCGGCACCACCACATCCTGGCTTGCGCCCTTGATGCTCAGCTTGCCCGCCACTTCGTACTTGCCTGCGCCCACCGACTTGATGGTCGAGGACTGGAATGTAGCCTGCGGAAATTTCGGCACGTTAAACCACACGGACTTCGGCAGTTCGGCATCGGTCTCCTTCACGCCAAGCGTGGCGCTGCCGGTGTCGATGGTGAACGCCACCTTGCTGGTCGCGAGCTTGGCTGGGTCAAAGGACACCTGCGCATCGAACTTCTTGAACTTGCCTTCGACGGGCACGCCCATCTGCTTGCTCACGAACGCAATTTCGCTCTGCGCGGGAACCAGCGCCTGCTGTGCCTGCGCAGCCGGTGCCACCATCAGCAGCGCAGATCCGGCCAACATGACGCCTGCGCTCAACACAGAGAACGACTTCTTCTTCAACATCATCATTTTCATTTCTCCTTCACACGGAAAATCTGGATTGTGAAGAGGCGGTAGGTCGCCTCTTCGTTGCATAAACTGAACGCTGGATCAGGCACGGCCCGGCAGCATGCGCCCCAGCAGACCATCACGGTCAATGAACTGGTGCTTCACCACCGCTGCCACATGCAGCACCACCAGTGCTGCCAACGCATAGGCGCTGTAGGCATGCCATGGCTTGATGGCCTTGGCGAGCTCGGGATCGGCAGCCACGAAATCCGGCAGCGGCAGCGCACCGAACAGCACGATCTGGAAGCCCGATGCCGAGCTGTACGCCCAGCCGATCAACGGCACGGCGAAGAACAGCGCATACATCAGAAAATGCACGGCATGGTGCGCGAACTGCTGCCAGCCCGGCATCGTGGCACGCACCTTCTCGGGCAGCGGCGGCGGACGATGCGTGAAGCGCCACAGAAGGCGCAGCACCGACAGCGCGAGAATCGTGACTCCCGCCCACTTGTGCCAGTTATAGAGCTTCAGGCGCTGCGGTGAGAACGGCAGACCCGTCATGTACAGGCCGACGCCGAACAGGGTGACAAGCGCCAGGGCCAGTACCCAGTGAAACGCCTTGGCACCTGCGGAATACCGCGTCGGCTGATTTTGCAAAGCTGCCTGCATAAAGAAACTTCAATCCCTCACGGCGATATCTCGGGTCTGTCGGGACGGCTGCCGTGTTGATGCTGCCCTGACTTCAATGAACTGAAGTCTAGAGTCGGTCTCGTGCATGAAGTTTCAATGCAATTGTCGTTTCAATTCAAAAAATGTGAATTTATCGGCATAAGCTCATTGCCGAAAGTTGGAAGCAGAAGGTCATTCAGATTGACCATCAGCACCACGCATGGAGGATCGGCTAGACCTCATCGCAAGAAAAAAGGCGGCACACGGCCAATTGCCGTGTGCCGCCTCGTGTGCAGAAGAGCCTCGTTCTGTCTCGGCTCTTCCCATGTTCATCAGTGACGACGAGCGTTGAATCGCACGGCCATCAGGCCGACCAGAGCCGAGAGCATCAGCAGGATCCAGCCGCCGCCGACAGGCACCGGCGTAGCGGCCGTGACCTTGTCGACGCGCTCCTCATCGGAGTCGGTTGCCGTGTTGTTGCCTGCGTTCGGATCGATGGTGTCGGCCGGCAGCGCCACGGTGGCCGTATTCACCAGCGCGCCGGTGAAGTTGGAAGGCACGGACATGACCAGCGTGTACGTCGCGGAGGCACCTGCAGGCAGATGGACCTTGTCGTTCAGCGCACCGCTTCCGCTGGTGGCGCAGGTCGTACCGCCTGCGGGCACGCAGGTCCAGCTGGCCTTCGTGATGCCGGTGGGCAACAGGTCGCTGACCGTGGCACCCGTGACCGCGTCAGGTCCGGCATTCTTGGCCGTGATGGTGTAGGTCACGTCGGAGCCTGGTTTGTAGCTGGTAGCGCCATCGGTCTTGGTGATGCTCAGGTCGGCCGAGCTCTGCGCGTCGGAGTCCGTGGCCGTGTTGTTGCCTGCGTTCGGATCGATGGTATCGGCTGGCAGCGCCACGGTGGCCGTATTCACCAGCGCACCGGTGAAAGTGGCAGGCACGGACATGACCAGCGTGTACGTCACGGAGGCCCCTGCAGGCAGATGGACCTTGTCGTTCAGTGCACCGCTTCCGCTGTTGGCGCAGGTCGCACCGCCTGCGGGCACGCAGGTCCAGCTGGCCTTGGTGATGCCGGTGGGCAGCAGGTCGCTGACCGTGGCACCCGTGACCGCGTCAGGCCCGGCATTCTTGGCCGTGATGGTGTAGGTCACGTCGGAGCCAGGCTTGTAGCTCGTGGCGCCGTCGGTCTTGGTGATGCTCAGATCTGCCGAGCTCTGCGCGTCGGCATCGATGGCCGAGTTGTTGCCCGGGACCGGATCGAGCACGCCTGCGGGCGTCTGAACGGTCGCCGTGTTCACCAATGCACCGGAGAACGTCGATGGCACGGACATGACCAGCGTGTACGTCGCCGAGGAGCCTGCGGGCAGATGCGCCTTGTCGTTCAGTGCACCGCTTCCGCTGGTGGCGCAGGTCGCGCCGCCTGCGGGCACGCAGCTCCAGCTGGCCTTGGTGATGCCGACGGGCAATGCATCGCTGACCGTGGCGCCAGCGGCCGCATCCGGGCCGTTGTTGGCAACGGTGATGGTGTAGGTCACGTCGGAGCCAGGCTTGTAGCTCGTGGCGCCGTCGGTCTTGGTGATGCCCAGATCGGCAGTCGCCTGCGCATTGGTGTCCGTGGCCAGATTGTTGTTGGAGTCGGGATCGATCACACCTGCGGGCACCTGCACCGTGGCCGTGTTCGCCAGCGTGCCGGAGAAGGTAAGGGGCACCGACATGGCAAGGGTGTAGGTCGCCGTCGCCCCGGGGGCCAGACTGATCTTGTCGTCAAGCGCACCGGTACCGTTGGCTGCGCAGGTGGCTCCAGCGGAGGCCACGCAGGACCAGCTCGCCTGGGTGACGCCGGTAGGCAGCGCGTCGCTGACCGCGGCTCCCTCGACGGCATCCGGTCCCGCGTTCGTGGCCGTGATGGTGTAGGTCACGTCCGTGCCCGAGATGTAGATGCTGTTGCCGTCCGTCTTGGAGATGCCGAGATCGGCAACGCTCTGCACGCTGGTGACGCTGGCCGTGTTGTTGGCCGTGTTCTCGTCCACCAGCAGCGGCGTGTCCGCGGGCAGCGCCACCGAGGCCGTGTTCACGAGGTCGCCCATGTAGCCTGCAGGAACATCCATGGACAGCTTGTAGGTGAGCGTGCCCTGATACGGGACATAGGCCGTGGCCACATCGATGCCGCCGGTTCCTGCGGTCACGCCGCAGCTGGCGTTTCCCGCGGCCGCACAGGTCCACTGCGCGCTCGTGATGCCTACCGGCAGAGCATCGGTCACGCGGGCATTGGTGACATCGAACGGCCCGTTGTTGCTCACCACGATGGTGTAGACCAGCGGGCTGCCCGCCACGTAGGAACCTGCGATCTTGGTGATCGCGAGATCGGCCGGGAAGTCGAGCGACTGCGCGGGACAGTTGGCACCGTCGTTGGATTCCGCGACGGGCGAGGCGGACAGACGGGTACGCACGCCCGTGTTCACGTCGATGTAATAAAAGCCCGAGCCATCGTTGGCCGTGCCGAACAGGCCGTTGGTCGCGCCGAACTGCGCACCCAGTTGCGCGCCCGTGGCGGTGGGGTATGCGGTACCGACGTCGGTGACCGTGCCGGTCGTCCCGTTGATCTCGATCCTGTACAACTGACCGTTGTTGCCCACCGAGTACAGCACGCCGTTGACGAAGGCCATGTCGGACACTTCGATGGCCTTGTTCAGGGTGACGGTGGTGAATTTCAGGGTGACGACGTCGACGACATAAATCGTCTTGGTATCGCCCTGCACCTTGATATAGTAGTTTCCAGCAATATCAAAAGCGCCACTGGTAAATGCCTTGAGATTTCCGGACGGCAATCCACCCACATTACCAACAACTGTCACCGAGCCATTCGAATTGACACGAAGCAAGGTATTTCCCTCGTATTTCATGCCATAGAAATATTCATCCACCGGGTTATATCCCAGCGCGTTGTAATTGACTCCACCTGTCGCCCCCAGATTGCTCAGAGTGGGTGGATTGGTAGCTGTATTGATATTGTTGAAGAACGTCTTGGTATCGTTGCCAGCGGCATTGGAGACATACAGCATGCCATTGCAGGGCGTCGTCTGGGCCGCGACCTGCCCCCACGCCGCGATGCACAGCATCGACGCGAAGGTCAGGCGCAGCATGCGTGGAGACGTCAGTTGATTGGCCAGCCCAAGCCAACCTCCCAGCCGGGGCACCGAACCTTCACGGCCCTGCATGTGGCGCATGCTCCGTACAAATGGGAAAAGCAATTCATTTCCCTTTTTAATATTAATTGATCGCATATTAATAATCCATTGTTAACCTCCAAATTTGAACCCAACCACCCAGCGTCAACCATGACTCCAATTAACCACATGGATTATTGAAGCCCATCAATGTTATTTCTTGCAAACGGACGCCTTGGCTGCCCGTTCAATATGTAATCCCTGCTCGCGACCTCCATGGAAAAATCGCACCGACAAGGATATTCGTTCTGTGCAATCGAAAATCCTTGCGTGGGTTACGCCCTCCGGGCCGCCCTGCGCCAAGGAGTCGTCAGAGCGTGTTTACGATCTCATCGCGAGGCTTGCAACGCGGCAGACCACCCGAGGCCGCGCCTGCAAGACCTTGTGGAAATCCTGAAGACGCTCTCAGGCCTCGGCAGCGGGAAGAATCATTCGCCCCTCGCGCAGTGCCCTGAGCAACTGGTGCGGCGTCGCACAGATATGGGCTTCGAGCGCGAGCGCGGCGCGTGCGTCCTGCCCGGACATGGCCAGCTCGAAGATCTCGGTGTGCTCGGCATGCACGTCACGCACGGCGCCCGGCAGTTCGATGGCAAACGATCGATAGCGTTCGATGTGCCGCGACAGCAGCTTGAGCACCTTGCGCTCCCAGGGGGACGGGCGACCATCGAGCAGGGTTTCATGAAAGCGCAGGTTCAGCGCTTCCCAGCGCCCCCGATTGGCGCGCGTGAGCGGCTGCTCCACGGCAGCCAGTTCTTCGTAGCTTGCACGCAGGCGCGCGCGCCACGCCTCGTCGCCATGGCGTATCGATTCGCGCAGCGCGTTGGTCTCGATGTGCACCCGCAGCCGCGTGAGGTCTTCCAGATCATCGATGGCGATCGGCGAGACGCGAAAGCCGCGCTGACCTTCCGCCGAAACGAGCGCGTCGCTCACCAGCCGCGTGAGCGCCTCGCGCAGCGTGCCCGCGCCCACCGCATAGGTCTGGCGCAGATGCTCGACGCGCAGCTTGCTGCCGGGCAAGAGGCGGCCCTCGATGATGTCGGTGCGCAGCTCGGCATAGGTCTGCTCGGTCAGCGTGCGCGAAGTGTCGTCGTTGCTGATGAAGCCCTCGGCTTCCGGCAGTGCGACCGCTTGAATATAGGGGCGTTTGGCCATGCTGTTCTCTCACTCCCCTTCTGGCTGTGGCGCGCGGTCACGCGTGCGCGAAAGCCTGTAGCTCAATTGCGGTCGCGTCATGCCGAGCGCACGCGCGGCGGCCGCGAGGTTGCCGCCCGCGCGGCGCACGGACTCCTGCAGCAGGCGGTCTTCGAGCGCATCCAGCGTCAGCCCTTCGCCGAGCATCGCGTCATAAAAATCGCCCGCACCAATCTTCTTATCTCCTTCGGAGGACGTCTGCTCATCGCAACAGAGCAAGCCCTGCGCGTTCACCGAGGTCTGCCCCGCGTCGCTCCACTGCGGGAACAGCGCGGTCACGTCAATCAGCTCATCTGCTGCCGAAAGAATCAGGCCGCGCTCCATGAGGTTCTCGAGCTCCCGCACGTTGCCGGGCCAGCGATGGCTGCGCAGCGCCGCAATCGCCCTGTCCGTGAGCCCCGCGACATGCTTGCCGTGCAGGGCCGAGAATTTCTGCAGCAGGTGCATGGCGAGCGACTCGATGTCGTCCACCCTCTCGCGCAGCGCAGGAATGCGGATCGGATAGACGTTGAGCCGATACAGCAGGTCGGCGCGGAATCGCCCCTGCTCGACCGCCTTTTCGAGGTCCACGTTGGTCGCAGCCACCACCCGCACATCCACCTTGATCGGCTTGGTTCCGCCCAGACGTTCGATCTCTCCGGTCTGCAGCACGCGCAGCAGCTTGGCCTGCGCGGGCAGCGGCATTTCGCCCAACTCATCAAGCATCAACGTGCCGCCATTGGCGCGCTCGAAGCGGCCGATGCGGGTCGCGTTCGCGCCGGTGAAAGCGCCCTTCTCCGCGCCGAACAGCTCGCTTTCAATCAGCTCATCAGGCAGCGCCGCGCAGTTCACCGCGACGAAGGGTTTGTCCGCGCGCGAGCTCATCGCGTGCAGCGCGCTCGCGAAGCGCTCCTTGCCCACCCCGGTCTCACCGGTCAGCAGCACCGTGACCTGCGTGGGTGCGGCCTTGCGCAGCAGCTCCACGGCTGACTGAAAGGCGCGTGACTGGCCAAGCAGCGGTCCCTGCGAATCCGTTGGCTGAAGCCTCGTGCGCAGCGCCTCGACCTGCGACTGCAGCTCGTCGAGCCGCACCAGCATCGAGTCGGGAAGGTAGTCCCGCGCAAGCTGCTCGCCATCGGGCCACTCGTGCACGAAGCGCCCTTCGATCAGGCAATGCGAGTACCCACATGCCTCGCACTGCAGCTCCTTGAACAGCACCTGCCTGCGAAAGAAAGCGCTCGAATAACCCGAGGCGTAACCCAGCAGCATCCAGCACGCCGGCTCGCTCTGCGGCCCCCACTCGCGCGCCTGCGACTCGGCCTCCCAACTGTGTTCCCAGCGCACCTGACAGAGCAACCGCCCCGCCTCCTCGTCCGCGTCGAAGACCAGCGGCGTCGCGCGCACCGCACCTTCAAGCCGGTGCAACTGCGGACCCACCGCGAACATCTCGAACAGGCTGCCGTTCGGCCGGATCTGGCGCGCGAGCAGCGCATCACGTTCGCCCGCCGCGTAGCCACCGCGCATGAGCACACGCCGCGTGTGCCCGGGCCCGAGCGTGTTCATCAACTCCTTGCGCAACTCCATGAGCGACGCGGAGTGCATCAACAGCATGCGCTGCCCGGACAGCCATATCAGGCCATCGTCAGTGGAAAAGCGCACCAGACTGCGCAGATCGGCATCCGGCGGCAAAGGAGGAATCGAATGGGACATTCCTCAACTATCGATAAAACAGCTTTCTCTGCCTATCCGGTCTGACCCGTGTTCCATCGTCATCGAAATGATCAATTGATCACCTGATGAAGCGCCGAATTCATCAAATGATCATGCTGCGACGCAGCAATAGCCGCTGCAGCGACAGTTTGGCCACGACACCCTCGGTTCGAAGCACCGACAAGACATCCCGCAGCAGCCAAAACGTAGGGACTAACCCGTGTTTTATCGATAAATATGATTCTTGGCACGCCGCGTGCAAACCCATGAGCACAGACCTGCAAGGAGTGCGCAATGGATGAATCGACCACCACAGCCGAACGACTGGATCTGCCCAAGGCAGACCTCACGCAACGCAGCGTGAACGTACTGCGCCGTCGCGACAACGGCTTCATTGAATTCGAGTTCTCGGTGGGCTGGCCCGAGCTGGTGGTCGAACTGATGATGACCCGGCCCGACTTCGAGCAGTTCTGCAACAGACAACAGATCCCCGTTCCACAAGGCGCCTGAGCAGCCACCCCGCCCCGCCATTCATCTACAACCACCAGGAGACAAGGCCCATGAACATCGAACTGCAGGCGCGCGAAATACAACCGCAGCGTCAGACCTTCGCCCGCGTCGCCGCGCACACCGGCGACAAGCCCGCATCGCGCTATCTGGAGGCCATGCTCGGCGCGCAGCCCTCCGAGCACTTTCACTACAAGCCGACGTGGGAACAAGGCTTCGAGCTGTTCGACAAGCGCCGCACGGCCATCGTGATGAACGACTGGTATGCGCTGCGCGATCCGCGTCAGTTCTATTACGCATCGTGGACCATGGCACGCGCCCGCCAGCAGGACGCCATGGAGGCCAACTACCAGTTTGTCGAATCGCGCCAGCTCGCCCAGAAAATGAGCGATGCGCTGCGCGCCCAGGTCTGCACCGTGCTCCTGCCGCTGCGCCACGTGGCCTTCGGCGGCAACATGAACAACTGCCAGATCTGCTCGCGCGGCTACGGCACGGCGTTCACCGCGCCCGCCATGTTCCATGCGATGGACCAGCTTGGCGTGGCGCAATACATCACGCGCCTCGGCCTCACGCTCGAAGAGCCCGGCGCGCTCGAGGCCGGCAGGAACGACTGGCTTCAGGCCAAACCATGGCAGCCGCTGCGCCAGTACGTGGAAGACAGCCTCGTGGTGCTCGATCCAGTGGAGCTGTTCATCGCTCAGAACTTCGCGCTCGACGGCCTCCTCTACCCGCTGCTGTTCACCCAGTATGTGGACGATCACCTCGCGGTGAAGGGCGGCACGGCGGTGGCCATGCTCACCAACTTCATCCCCGAATGGCACACCGAATCCGCGCGCTGGATCGATGCGGTGATCAAGGTCGCGGCGGCCGAGTCCGAGCACAACCGCACGCTGCTCTCCGGCTGGTACAGCCGCTACGTGGAGCGCGCCGCGACGGCGCTCGCGCCGATCGCCGCACTAGCGCTGGGCGACGACGCCGAGCGTGCCCTCGCCGACGTGAAGACCGCCCTCGAGACCCGCGCCCGCAAGGTCGGGCTGACCGTCTGAGCCCCCACGACCACTCAGCCAAACCACGGAGACAAGCCACACCATGTCCACACAGAACAGCAGCCAGCCGCGCTCCAAGGTGTTCATCGCCTTTCAGGACAACGAGGAATCGCGCCCCGTCATCGAGGCGGTGCTCGCCGACAACGCCGAGGCCACGGCGGCCTACACGCCCGGCCTCGTGAAGATCGACTGCCCCGAGCGCCTCGTGATCCGCCGCGAGCGCATCGAAGAAAACACAGGCCAGCCCTACAACCTGCAGCAGCTGCAGATCAACCTGGTCACGCTCTCGGGCCACGTCAACGAAGACGACGACGAGTTCTCGCTGAGCTGGGGCCGTTGACCCCCAGCGCACCACCCTACTGAACAAACACAAGCCAAGGAGACATCATGGACACCCCCGTGATCAAGAAGAAACTGGGCCTCAAGGAACGCTACACCGCGATGACCCGCGGCCTCGCCTGGGACACCACCTACCAGCCAATGGACAAGGTGTTCCCCTACGACAAATACGAAGGCATCAAGATCCACGACTGGGACAAGTGGGAAGACCCGTTCCGCCTGACCATGGACGCCTACTGGAAATACCAAGGCGAGAAGGAGAAGAAGCTCTACGCCGTGATCGAGGCCTTCGCGCAGAACAACGGCCAGCTCGGGGTGACCGACGCGCGCTACATCAACGCGCTCAAGCTCTTCATCCAGGGCGTGACACCGCTCGAATACGGCGCGCACCGGGGCTTCGCACACGTGGGTCGCCACTTCACCGGCGCGGGTGCCCGCGTCGCCGCGCAGATGCAGTCCATCGACGAGCTGCGCCACTTCCAGACCGAGACCCACGCGATCAGCCACTACAACAAGTACTTCAACGGCATGCACAACTCCATGCAGTGGTACGACCGCGTGTGGTTCCTCTCGGTGCCAAAGTCGTTCTTCGAAGACGCGATGACGGCAGGCCCGTTCGAATTCCTCACGGCCGTGAGCTTCTCGTTCGAATACGTGCTCACCAACCTGCTGTTCGTGCCCTTCATGTCGGGCGCGGCGCACAACGGCGATCTCTCCACGGTCACCTTCGGCTTCTCCGCGCAGAGCGACGAGTCGCGCCACATGACGCTCGGCATCGAGTGCATCAAGTTCATGCTGGAGCAGGACCCAGGCAACGTGCCCATCGTGCAGAAATGGATCGACAAGTGGTTCTGGCGCGGCTACCGCCTGCTCACGCTGGTCGGCATGATGCAGGACTACATGCTGCCCAAGCGCGTGATGAGCTGGAAGGAAGCGTGGGAGATGTATGCCGAGGAAAACGGCGGCGCGCTGTTCCGCGACCTCGCTCGCTACGGCATCCGCGAGCCCGCCGGCTGGAAGGAAGCCTGCGAGGGCAAGGACCACATCAGCCACCAAGCCTGGAACACCTTCTACAACTACGCGGCCGCGGCCCCCTTCCACACCTGGGTGCCCGAGGACGAAGAGATGAAGTGGCTGTCGGAAAAATACCCGACGAGCTTCGACCAGCTCTACCGCCCGCGCCTCGAGCATTTCCGCAGCGAGCAGCAGGCGGGCAAGCGCTTCTACAACACCACGCTGCCGATGCTCTGCACCACCTGTCAGATCCCGATGGTGTTCACCGAGCCGGGCGATCCCACCAAGATCTGCTACCGCGAATCCACCTACGGTGGCGACAAGTACCACTTCTGCAGCGATGGCTGCAAGCATGTGTTCGACGACGAGCCCGAGAAGTACGTGCAGTCGTGGCTACCGGTGCATCAGATCTACCAGGGTCACTGCTTCAAGGAGGGCACCGATCCCACCGCCGAAGGATTCGAACCGCTGGCCGCCGTGCTCGACTGGTACGGCATCAACGTGGGTCGCGACAACCTCGATTTCGAAGGATCGGAAGACCAGAAGAACTTTGCCGCATGGCGCGGCGAAACCACCGGCAATCCAGCCAAGGAAGGAGGCGCGGCATGAGCGTCAAGGCACTCTACCCCTACAGCTTCGAGGCCAAGGACCGGCGCGAGAACTTCCCCGCACCGCTGCTCTATATCGGCTGGGAAGACCATCAGATGTTCTGCTCGCCCGTGTGCCTGCCGCTGCCCGCCGAGACCCCCTTCGGCGCACTCTCGCAGGCCGTGCTCCCCGGTGTTTTCGGCGCGCATCCGGACTTCGCGCGCATCGACTGGAACGCGGTCGAGTGGTTCAAGTCGGGCGAGCCATGGCAACCCGACCCAACCCGCTCGCTCGCCGACAACGGGCTTGGCCACAAGGACGTGATCCGGTTTCGCACGCCGGGGCTCACGGGCATCGCTGGCTCGTTCGCCTGAGCCGTGGCACCGCCACAGCGACAGATCGCGGAGCTGACATCATGAGCTTTCAACTGACACTGGAGCCTCTGGGCGCCACCATCGAGGTGGAAGAAGGCCAGACACTGCTCGACGCCGCGTTGCGCCAGGGCATCTACATCCCCCATGCCTGCGGGCATGGGCTCTGCGGGACCTGCAAGGTGCAGGTCTGCGACGGCGAAGTGGACCACGGCGCGGCCAATCCGTTCGCGCTGATGGACATGGAGCGCGACGATGGCAAGACGCTCGCCTGCTGCGCCACGCTGCAGGCGGACACCACCATCGAGGCCGACATCGAGGACGAGCCCGATGCGCTGATCATCCCGGTGCGCGACTTCGGCGCGACGGTCGTGCGCATCGAGCAGCTCACCCCGACGATCAAGGCGTTGCACCTTCGGCTCGACCAGCCCATGCAGTACCAGGCAGGTCAGTACGTGCAGGTGCGGATCCCGTCGCTGGGGCAGAGCCGTGCGTTCTCGATCGCCAACGCGCCCGAAGCGAATGGCTTCGCAAGCGAGATCGAACTCAACGTGCGCCAGGTGCCCGGCGGCGCAGGCACCACCTGGCTGCACGAGGCATTGAAGGAAGGTGCGCGGATCGACATCGCCGGCCCGTACGGCCGCTTCTTCGTGCGCCACTCGGCCGCCCAGCCCATGGTTTTCATGGCCGGTGGCTCGGGTCTCTCGAGCCCGCGCGCGATGATTCAGGAACTGCTGGCGCGCGACTGCAATCAGCCGATCACGCTGATCTACGGCCAACGCAGCCGCGAAGAGCTGTATTACGACGACGAGTTCCGCGCGCTCGCCGCCGAACACCCGCACTTCACCTACATCCCCGCGATCTCGGGCGATGCAGATGCCGGCGCGGGTTGGGACGGCGCACGCGGCTTCGTGCACGAGGCCGCGCGTGAGCACTTCGCTGGCAACTTCTCGGGGCGCAAGGCCTACCTGTGCGGACCGCCGCCGATGGTCGAGGCCTGCATCGCCACGCTGATGCAGGGACGGCTCTTCGAGCGCGACATCTACACCGAGAAATTCATCTCGGCCGCCGACGCGCAGGGCACGCGCAGCCCGCTGTTCAAACGCGTATGAGCGAAGCGGAGACAACGCCATGTGGACCTTGAACACCGCCCCAAAGCACTGCGTGCACGTCACGCTCACCGACGAACGCTACGACTGCCACAGCAACGAGAGCCTGCTCAAGGGCATGCTGCGCCTGGGCCGCAAGGGCATTCCGGTGGGCTGCGTGAACGGCGGCTGCGGCGTCTGCAAGGTGCGCATCGTCAACGGCTCGGTGAACCCGCTCGGCCCCGTGAGCCGCGCCCATGTGAGCGCGGAGGAAGAAGCCGCGGGCTACACCCTCGCCTGCCGTGTCGCGCCGGCCGAGGCCGTGTGCCTTGAAGTGAGCGCGCGGCTTGCGCGCCCGCTCTCGAAATCCTGCAAGGACGACCACAAGATCGTTCAGCCAACGATGGCCGCAACGTCTGCGTCCGTCGATTCCACCAACCAGTCACCAACCACCTGACCACACCACAACCAAGGAGACAAGCAATGGGAGTACTACGCATCGGACACGCGAGCATCAAAGTGATGGACATGGCCGCCGCCGTGAACCACTACGAGAAGGTGCTCGGCCTCAAGACCGTCATGCAGGACAAGTCGGGCAACGTCTATCTCAAGTGCTGGGACGAGTGGGACAAGTTCTCGCTGATCCTCACGCCCAGCGATCAGGCGGGCCTGAACCACGTCGCCTACAAGGTCGAGAAGGACAGCGATCTCGACGCCTTCCAGAAGCGCATCGAGGCCTATGGCATCACCACCGAAATGCTGCCCGAAGGCACCCTGCCGTCCACCGGCCGCATGTTGAAATTCAACCTGCCGAGCGGCCACGACTACCGCCTCTACGCGCACAAGGAACTGGTGGGTACCGATGTGGGCAGCACCAATCCTGATCCATGGCCCGACGACATCCGCGGCTCCGGCGTGCACTGGCTCGACCACATCCTGCTGATGTGCGAGATGAATCCGGAAGCGGGCATCAACACGGTCGAGGCGAACACGCGCTTCATGGCCGAGTGCCTTGACTTCTTCCTCACCGAGCAGGTCCTCGTCGGTCCCGAGGGCAACATCCAGGCCGCCACCTGGCTGGCCGTCACCACCACGCCGCACGACATCGCCTTCGTCGGCGGCCCGCGCAGCGGCCTGCACCACATCGCCTACTTCCTCGACTCGTGGCATGACGTGCTCAAGTCGGCCGACGTGATGGCCAAGAACAAGGTGCGCATCGACGTCGCGCCTACACGCCACGGCATCACGCGCGGCGAGACGATCTACTTCTTCGACCCGAGCGGCAATCGCAACGAGACCTTCGCGGGCCTCGGCTATCTCGCGCAGCGTGACCGGCCGGTGACCACCTGGACCGAGGACCAGCTCGGCTCCGCGATCTTCTATCACACGGGTGACCTGGTCGCCTCCTTCACCGACGTCTACACCTGATCCACGACGGCAGGACCACAAGGCAAAACACAAGGAGCGTCAACCCATGAAGAAGATCCACCACGCAGTCGCTGCGGCTGCGCTGGCAGCGCTGTTGCCCCTCGCCGTGCAGGCTGAGGGCCACTACGTGCCCGGCGTAGAAGGCACACAGGCCGCGAGCGTACCACCGCCGGGCGTCTACTACCTCGGCTATCTGGTCAACTACGACATCAACAGTTTCCGCGCACCCGGCAGCAGCGACAACCTGCCCGGCCACAACCGGGGCACCGTCACCGCGCTGGCCAACCGCCTCGTCTGGATGACGGACACCAAGCTGCTCGGCGCCGACTACGGCATGGAGGCCATCGTGCCCCTGATGCGCACCTCGCTCACCATCAACGCGGCCGGTGTCTCGGACAGCCGCAGCGACCTCGGCGACATCTACGTCGGCCCGCTGGTGCTCGGCTGGCATGGCGCGCAGTGGGATGCGGTGGCCGCCGCCGGCATCTGGCTCGACAACGCAAGCACCAGCCATCCGGCATCGGCCGGCAAGGGCTTCAAGAGCACCATGCTGACGGGCGGCGCGACCTATTACTTCGACTCCGCGAAGACGGTCTCCGCATCGGGCCTGATGCGCTTTGAGCGCAACGGCAGGAACGACGCGGGCTTTCGCCACGGCAACCAGATCTCGCTCGAATGGGGCGTGGCCAAGAACTTCGGCACCGTGCAGGCGGGCGTGGTCGGCTACAGCCAGTGGCAGGTGAGCGATGACAGCGGCGTAGGTGCCAGCGGCGACCGTTCATCGCGCCACGCCATCGGCGCCGAGCTGATCTACCCGATCCCGAGCGCGGGCGTGTTCCTCAAGGGCGCGCTCTACAAGGAAGTGCGCGCGGAGGCCGGAACCGGCGCCTACCCCAAAGGAACGCTCGCGCGCTTCACGCTCGTGAAGGCGTTCTGACCGAAAAGCAGCCTGAGAGGAAACAGCCATGCAGAACCCGAATCACACCGCAGACGCCAACCTCTGTAGCGTGACGCAACGCGTGATCGACGCGAACGCCGCCCTGCGCGCCGTGCAGGCCGCCATCCGACACGCCACGCAGCTGGGAGTGCGCGTGAACGTGTCGGTGGTGGACGCATCCGGCGTGCCTGCGGCCTTCGCGCGCATGGCTGGTGCTCCGCTGCACTCCATCGACATCGCCATCGACAAGGCCTACACGGCGGCCAGCTTCGGCCTGCCGACGGACCAGTGGCAGCAAGCGCTGCAAAGCCATTCCGAAGCCGTGCGACAAGGCCTGGTGCTGCGCCCGCGCTTCGTGGCCTTTGGCGGCGGCCTGCCGATGGTCGAGCACGGAGAACGCATCGGCGGCATCGGCGTTTCCGGCGGAAGCGAAGCGCAGGACACGGACATCGCGCGAGCGGGCCTTGCCGAACTGGGCCTGTCCATCTGACAACAACCAACGAATGAGAACATCATGAAAGAAATCAGAAACTTCATCAACGGCGAGTACGTCGCTTCCAGCCGCACGTTCGACAAGTGCTCCCCGCTGACCGGCGAAGTCATCGCCAAGGTACACGAGGCCAACCGCGAACAGGTCAACGCCGCCGTGGCCGCCGCACGCGCTGCGCTCGATGGCCCCTGGGGGCGCATGACCGTGGCGGAGCGCGTGGACAAGCTCTATGCGCTGGCCGACGGCATCAACCGCCGCTTCGAGGAGTTCCTCGCCGCCGAATGCGCCGACACCGGCAAGCCACGCAGCCTCGCGAGCCACATCGACATTCCGCGCGGTGCGGCCAACTTCAAGATCTTCGCCGACGTGGTGAAGAACGTGCCCACCGAGTTCTTCGAGATGTCCACCCCTGACGGCAAAGGTGCCATCAACTACGGCTACCGCGCGCCCGTGGGCGTGGTGGGCGTGATCTGTCCATGGAATCTGCCGCTGCTGCTGATGACGTGGAAGGTCGGCCCGGCGCTCGCCTGTGGCGACACCGTGGTGATCAAGCCTTCCGAAGAAACGCCGCAGACCGCCGCGCTGCTCGGCGAAGTGATGAACGAGGTCGGCATTCCTCCCGGCGTCTACAACGTGGTGCATGGCTTCGGCCCCGATTCTGCGGGCGAGTTCGTCACCACGCACCCCGATGTCGACGCCATCACGTTCACCGGCGAGACACGCACCGGCGAAGCCATCATGAAGGCCGCCGCCAAGGGCGCACGCCCGGTGAGCATGGAGATGGGCGGCAAGAACGCGGCCATGGTGTTTGCCGACTGTGACTTCGACGCGGCCATCGAAGGCACGCTGCGCTCGGCCTTCGTCAACAGCGGCCAGGTCTGCCTTGGCACCGAGCGCGTGTATGTCGAGCGTCCGATCTTCGAGCGCTTCGTGGCCGAGCTGAAGAAGCAGATCGAGGGCTGGAAGATCGGCGTGCCCGAAGACGCCGGCACCCAACTCGGCCCGCTGATCAGCAAGGAGCATCAGGACAAGGTGCTGTCGTACTACCGCCTCGCCGTCGAGGAAGGCGCGAAGGTGGTGACCGGCGGCGGCGTGCCCGACATGGGCGCGCAGTACGCGGGTGGCTCGTGGATCCAGCCAACGATCTGGACCGGTCTTTCCGACGACGCGCGCGTGATGAAGGAAGAGATCTTCGGCCCCTGCTGCCACATCATGCCGTTCGACAGTGAAGAGGAAGTCGTCGCCAAGGCCAACGACAACGTCTACGGCCTCGCCTGCGCGATCTGGACGCGCGACGTCTCCCGCGCGCACCGCGTCGCGCAGCGCATGAAGGTCGGCATCTCCTGGGTCAACAGCTGGTTCCTGCGCGACCTGCGCACGCCGTTCGGCGGCAGCAAGCAATCGGGCATCGGCCGCGAGGGCGGCGTGCATTCGCTGGAGTTCTACACGGAGCTGAAGAATGTCTGCATCAAGCTCTGAACAGGTGATGGAGCGCAACCCGGAGATCGCGCAGAGCATCAGCGCTGCGGGCATCCGCACCAACTACCACGACGTGGGAAGCGGCGACCCAGTGCTGCTGATCCACGGCTCGGGCCCCGGTGTCTCCGCATGGGCCAACTGGCGCCTCGTGATGCCCGCGCTCGCCGAGCGCGCCCGCGTGATCGCGCCCGACATGGCGGGCTTTGGCTACAGCGAGCGCACCGTGAACTTCACCTACGGCATGAACGCATGGGTGCGTCAGGCCGTGGGCCTGCTCGACGCGCTCGAGATCGAACGCGCCGATCTGGTGGGCAACTCGTTCGGTGGCGGGTTGGCCCTCGCGCTCGCCATCCGCCATCCCGAGCGCGTTCGCCGACTCGTGCTCATGGGCAGCGTCGGCATGCCGTTTCCGATCACGCCGGGCCTCGATGCGGTGTGGGGTTACAAGCCCTCATTCGAGGCCATGCGCAAGTTGCTCGACATCTTCGCGCACGATCGTCGACTGGTGAACGACGAGCTTGCCCAGTTGCGCTACGAGGCCAGCATCCGCCCAGGATTTCAGGAGTCGTTTTCCGCAATGTTCCCCGCGCCGCGCCAGCGCTGGGTCGATGCGCTCGCAAGCAGCGAGGCCGACATCCGCCGCATCCCGCACGAAACGCTGATCGTGCACGGCCGCGAGGACCAGGTCATTCCGTTGTCCAACTCCATCACGCTCGCCGACTGGATCGCACGCTCGCAACTGCATGTCTACGGCCACTGCGGGCACTGGACGCAGATCGAGCATTCCACCCGCTTCGCCAGACTGGTGGGCGATTTCCTCGCCGAGCCGGAACCCCGCAAAGGCTGACCCATGAGCACACACATTCCACTTCAACAACTGGGCGACGAGCTCTATGACGCACTCACCGGCGGCCACATGATCGAGCCGCTGTCCACGCGCCATCCCGACATGGGAATCGATGACGCCTACGCCATCCAGCAGCACATGCTCGCGCGCCGCCTGGCTGCGGGCGAGCGCGTGATCGGCAAAAAAATCGGTGTCACATCGAAAGCCGTGATGGACATGCTCGGTGTGTTCCAGCCCGACTTCGGCTGGCTGACCGACGGCATGGTCTACAACGAAGGTGCGCCCATTCCCGCCCACACCCTCATCCAGCCCAAGGCCGAGGGCGAGATCGCGTTCGTGCTCATGAAGACTCTCAAGGGCCCGGGCGTGACCGCCGCCGACGTGATCGCCGCAACCGAGGGCGTGATGGCCTGCTTCGAAATCGTCGACTCGCGCATCCGCGACTGGAAGATCAAGATCCAGGACACCGTGGCCGACAACGCGAGCTGCGGCGTCTTCGTGCTCGGCGACCGCCTTGTCGATCCGCGCGACGTGGACCTGGGCACCTGCGGCATGGTGCTCGAGAAGAACGGCGAGATCGTCGCCACCGGCGCAGGCGCTGCGGCGCTCGGCCATCCCGCCAATGCCGTCGCATGGCTTGCCAACACGCTCGGCGCGCACGGCATCGCGCTTGAGGCCGGAGAGGTCATCCTGTCCGGTTCACTGGCCGCCATGGTGCCCGTGAAGGCGGGCGACAACCTGCGCGTGACCATCGGCGGCATCGGTGGCTGCTCGGTCCGTTTCATCTAATCGCCGCACAGAGGAGAACTCACCATGGCACTGGAAAAGCACACCATCGAACAACTCGCCGAGCATCTGGACAACTGCGAGCTGCAAGCGCGTGACACCCCCAAGATCACGGATGACTACCCCGACATGGACTGGGACGACGCCTACGCGATCCAGGACACGATACGCGCACGCAAGCTCGCGCGCGGCGCGCGCATCATCGGCTACAAGGCCGGCCTCACATCGCACGCCAAGATGAAGCAGATGGGCGTGGAGTCGCCGGTGTTCGGCTTCCTCGCCGACTACTTCAGCGTGCCCGAGGGCAGCGCCG
Organism: Diaphorobacter caeni; assembly: GCF_015354245.1. Classification (GTDB taxonomy): domain Bacteria; phylum Pseudomonadota; class Gammaproteobacteria; order Burkholderiales; family Burkholderiaceae_C; genus Diaphorobacter_A; species Diaphorobacter_A caeni. The sequence goes on along the minus strand of NZ_JADKYZ010000010.1, from coordinate 12,141 downwards.
TTCAGGTCAGCGAGCTCATCCACCCCAAGGTGGAACCCGAGATCGCGTTCGTGATGAAGCGCGCGCTCAAAGGCCCGGGCTGCAACATCGCAGACGTGCTGGCCGCCACCGACTTCGTGCTGCCCGGCATCGAAGTCATCGACAGCCGCTACCGCGACTTCAAGTTCGACCTCAAGAGCGTCGTCGCCGACAACACCTCCGCCTCGCGCTTCGTCGTCGGCGGACAGGCCCAGCGCCCCGAATCGGTGGACCTGCGCACCGTCGGCATCGTGCTCGAAAAAAATGGCCAACCTGCGGCGCTCGGCGCGGGAGCCGCCGTGCTCGGCCACCCCGCATCGGCCATCGCCATGCTCGCCAACCACCTCGGCAAGCGTGGCGAAGAAATCCCCGCTGGCGCACTGATCCTCTCCGGCGGCATCACCGAAGCCGTGGCCGTCGCGCCCGGCGACAACGTCTGTCTGCGCGTGCAGGGCATGGGCAGCATCACGCTGCGTTTTGCCTGAACGCGGCCATCCGCAACACCGCAAGGAGACAAGCCATGCAACGCCGCCACTTCATGGCCGCTGCCGCCATCGCCGCCACCGGCGACATCGCTCGCGCACAGACAACAGCCCACTATCCCGCACGCCCCGTGCGCATGATCGTGCCCTTCCCGCCTGGTGGCCCCACCGATGTGATGGGCCGCACCGCCGCCAAGGCCATGGGCGAGCAACTGGGCCAGTCCTGCATCGTCGAGAACAAGGCCGGCGCAGGCGGCAACATCGGCACCGACGCGGTCGCCAAGGCCGCGCCGGACGGCTACACCATCGGCCTCGCCGCGATCAGCAGCCTGGCCATCGCGCCGCATCTCTACACAAATCTGTCATTCAACGTCGAGAAAGACTTCACGCCCATATCACTCGTCGGCACCACGCCCTGCGCACTCGTGGTGCATCTCGATGCGCCATTTACCGATCTCAAGGGTCTGATCGCATACGCCAAGGCCCACCCAGGTCAGCTCAACTACGCCACCTCGGGCATAGGCACCAGCAATCACCTCGCGGCCGAGCTGCTGCAGTCGGTCGCAGGAATTCAGCTCACACATGTGCCTTACAAGGGATCAAGCCAGATCGTGCCCGACCTGCTCTCGGGCACCATCATGATGAGCATGGAAAGCTCGCTCGCCACCACGCTGCAGCACATTCAGGCCGGCAAGCTGCGCGCCATCGCGATCACCTCACCACAACGCGCCAAGGCACTGCCGCAGGTGCCCACCGTTGCGGAGTCCGGCTACTCCGGCTTCGCCGTCGAAACCTGGTTCGGCCTCGTAGCCCCCGCAGCCACGCCCAAGCCCATCATCCAGCGACTTGCCGACGCATGGGCCACCGGCGCGAAAGGCCCCGAGGTCCAGACCACCTTCGACCACATCGCAGCCAACCTGCGCGCCACCACCCCCGCCCAGTTCGCCGCCTTCATGCGAACGGAGAACCAGCGATTCGGCGAACTGATCCGCAGCACCGGCATCAAGGCCGAATAACCACAACCAAAGCTACATCCATCGCTCCGCCCCTCACAAGACAAGGAACCCCCATGCCATTCGCACAGATCTACATGATCGAAGGCCGCACCGAAGAACAGAAAAAAGCCGTGATCGAAAAAGTCACCCAGGCCTTGGTAGACGCCGTAGGCGCCCCACCCGCCAACGTGCGCGTATGGATCCACGACGTCCCCAAAGAAAATTGGGGCATCGCCGGCCAGACCGCCAAGGAACTCGGCCGCTGATCGCCTTGACTTCCAGACGCGACCACCACAATCGTCGCTCGAGAGCCACTGCCGATTGTGTAGAATACGAGGTTCCGGAGGTTTGGGTGAGCGGTTTAAACCAGCAGTCTTGAAAACTGCCGAAGGGGTGACCCTTCCGTGAGTTCGAATCTCACAGCCTCCGCCAAGACGAAAAAACAAGCGCTTTTTTAGGCGCTTTTTTTACGTCCATTCGACGGTGCTTGACCCATACAAATCAACGTGTTACGCTGTGATATATGGTGTTATATACAGTACCTCATCAAGCAGACGTCAGCCGGTTCTCAATCGGAATTCAAGTTTTTTTGGCCGGTACGTTGGCCGGTAAAAGCTGACCTATGCCCAAACGCATCTTGGAAATGACGGCCATCGAGGTGGCACGCCTGCGCGAGGATGGTGACCACAGCGTGGGCGGTGTCTCCGGCCTCTATCTGCAGATCATCGGCGCGTCACGCTGCTGGATGCTCCGCTACACGCACCTCGGCAAGCGCAAACGCATGGGCCTTGGCATCTACCCCACCATCAGCCTGGCCGTAGCCAGAGATTCCGCGCGCGCTGCAGCCGCCCTTGTACAGACAGGCATCGACCCAAAGCGAGCGCGCGAAGACGAACGCGAAGCCGCACGCATGCACGACGCCAAACAGCTCACGTTCAAGCAGGCAGGCGAAGCGTTCATCAAGGAACACGAACCCGGCTGGAAAAACCTCAAGCACATCGACCAGTGGAAGAACACGCTGGCCACGTACGCATATCCCAAAATCGGCAAGCTCCTGCTGTCTCAAATCGATCAGGCGTATGTGCTGCAAGTCATATCGCCCATCTGGTCGACCAAGACCGAAACGGCATCGCGCATGCGCGGCCGCATCGAGCAGATTCTGGATTGGGCGACGGTGCATGGCCACCGCTCCGGCGTGAATCCTGCGCGATGGCGCGGACAGCTCGAATACCTGCTTCCCAACCCCGACAAGGTTGCACCCATTGAGCACCACGAAGCCGTGCCATATGAGGACCTGCCGCAGGTCTACAAACAGCTTTGTGCAATCAAAGGCCAAGCCGCCCGCGCGCTGCGGTTCGTCATCTTCACCGCCGGACGATCCGGCGAAGTGCGCGGCATGAAATGGCAAGAAGTCGATTTGTTCCGCGCCGTCTGGACCATCCCCGGCGAGCGTATGAAGTCTGGCCGCGAGCACCGCGTGGTGCTCCCGCCGCAGGCCGTGGAATTCCTACGCAACCAGCCGCGCCGCAAGGACCGCGAAGACCTGGTGTTTCCGTCGCCGCGCGGCACGTTTCTTTCAGATAGCACGCTCAGCAAGCTGATGCGTGATCACAAAATTAACGGCGTGCCGCACGGCTTCCGCTCGACGTTCCGTGACTGGGCAGGCGAGACAACACACCACCCGCGAGACGCCATCGAGCTTTGCATTGCCCACGTCATCGACAACAAGACCGAGGCGGCCTACCGACGCGGCGACATGATCAAAAAGCGCGTGGCGATCATGAAGGATTGGGCCGACTACGCCACGTCAGAAACAACAAACCCAGCCTAAGCTGGGTTTTGAATCTGCTCCTTAAAGGAGCTGTTGCGATACCTCGTTATCAGAAAGATCGGGCGCTTCGTTTTTGTTGCTGAGAGCGACCTCTCTCGATCCATAGAATTTAATAACTCGACGTGTCACTTTACGCCCCTCCCCGGAGGCTCCAATTGAAATACCGGCCTCATCCCCCTTGGCTCCAATATTCCCCTTCCCTGACCCTTCGTAATACTCAGTTATCTCCACCAAATCAGATGTCGCAATTCGTTCCGCTATCGCAAGTTCTTGAGCAACACGCGCCTGATGCGCCCGAAACTCCATTTCTATTTTTTGTTTCTTTGCCTCTTCCTCAAGCTCTGGCAACCCTTTATCTTTTGCATTGTTGATATCTTCTTGAGCGTCTGAAAATTTTTCAACGATCAGTTTTGACATGTATTTAACGACGTAGTCGGAAGCTATCGACCCCACCATTTGAGAAACATTTATCACCTAATACCTCCTTATAAGTGCCGAACGCCAAGCGATTTGTAACCAATCATAGCGCCTACTCAGACGCGATATCCTCCGCATCCCCGCCCCAAGCCTTCGGGCACCGCATCAGCCATTCCGCCACCTCGCTGACGTTCCAAAAAATCTTGTGGCCGGTGGCGCCCATCTTGCGCGGGTGCGGGAAACCGTCTTTCTCGATCCGGGCGCGCAGCGTGTTTTCAACGATGCCCAGCTCCGACAGCAATTCATCCAGCGTGAAAATCAGCATGGCGCCTCCTCGCTGAGCAGATCGGCCGGCATCTCGAATTGCCGGATCGCATCCGGCTGAATCCGGCCCGATTGCACATCAGCCGCCAGCGCCCGCGCGCTATCCAACACCTCCACCGCGCGGCGCTGGTTCGCCATCATCAGATCGCCAGAGATATCGAGCGCCGCCTGCAGCTGCGCGGCCCATTCGGCATCCCACGCGCAGCCGCTGCAGGCCATTCGCACCACCTCGGCCAGGGCCTGATGCAAGCCCTCGCGATTGCGCCCCTCCACCACCGCCGTGGCGGCCACTTCAGCGCCGATGCCCAGCGCGAACGCCAGCGCCGCCAGCAGGTCGCGCTGCTCGCTTCCATCATCCACCAGCAGACAGCGCAGGCCGATGGACGCCATTTCCTCGCGCACCTCACGCAGCGCCACCGCCCGCCCCACCGAGCTGGCCAGCGCGCGCCGGTAATCAGAGCGGATGCCCGCCAATGCGTTCGACTTCTTGTTTTTCATATTGCAGCCCTCAAAGCATTGATCACGTCGCGTGCCACCGGCGGGCACACCGCATTGCCAAGCAGATGCACCGCCTCGCGGTGCTGCGTCGGCAGAACGTATTCGGCAGGAAATCCCATCGCCGCACGGCACTCCTGCGCCGACAGCATGCGCATGCGCTCGCCATCCACCACCGCCCAGCGGTCCCGCGTCGTGATGGTGCCGATGGGCCGGTGCATGCTGCGGCCGCCCCGCTCGTTCCCGTAGTACGCCGACAGAAAGCGATCACCATGGCACCGGCGGCCGTTGCGCACGCGCTCCAACGTGGCGGCGGCGCGGCCCGGCTTGTCGACCAGGCTCCACCGGCCCGCACTGAAATCCACAAAACTGGTGGCCGGTACATGCTCACGCGGCTGCAGATTCAACTCAATCGGAGCGCGGCTGCGCGTGGCCACGATGAACATGCGCACACGGTGCTGCGGCACGCCATGCTCGGCCGCATCGATCACATGCGGGCTCAGCGAATAGCCCAGCGCCTCCATGGCCGCACTCCATGCCGGGTACAGCGCCCAGTCCAGAAACTCGGGCACGTTCTCAATGACCGCGGCACTCGGCCGGTGGAACTCCAGCGCGCTCACCACAGCCCACGCCGTTGACCGGCTTTCATCATGCTGCGGATTGCCCGCAGACTTGCCGCGCGCCTTGCTGTGGCCTTGGCAGCATGGCGACGCCAGCAGCAGATCATGCGCCGGAACGCGGCTCCAATTGGCTTGGTGCAAGTCCTGACAGACATGCTGCGCGCCCGGATGGTTCGCCTCGTGGAACTGCACGGCCAGCGGCCAATGGTTTGCAGCCCAGACCACGCTGCAGCCCGCCATCGTCGCGCCGGTGGAGAAGCCACCAGCGCCCGCGAACAGATCGACGGCCCTCATTCGACACCACCAATCTTTGAAACTTTTCTTCTGAACCAGAGCGGGCCACGACCTTCTGCAGGTGGTTGAGGAAAAGCGATTGACTCATCCCCCCTTCCCAAATCTACCCCTACCCATGCAGCCGACTTCTCCAACGCCCGCGATGCGAGGCGCTGATAAGCAATGACGACCTCCGCGTATGTGAATGAATCACGGCCACGCATCACATTTCCATCAGCAATGCACGACAGCGCCGCCCACATCCGAATGCAGGCTTCCTCCCTTCTCTCCGCACCCGGCTCAAACTGCATTGCAATTCCAAGGTCACACGCGAGATCGCACTCGATCCTCGCGCCCTTGCTGCTCTCCCACCCCTTGAGCAGATAGATCGCGTCGCACGTCACCAGCTGGGCCAGCGCCATGCGCATGTAACCCGCCCAGCTCTTGCAAGCAGGGTCTGGATTCTCGGCGGGGTTCTCTACATGGTGACCAGCGGCGCGAAGGCTCTCGGCAGCGGCGTTGAACGCTGGATAGTTGAAACCGGGAAGGCCAGTCATCGGGCCTGCAATGTAGATCTTCATTTTTTGATTCCCATCGAAGCGAGTTTTTCTTCCAGCTCACGCTGCCGGGCAAAGTACCCATCGAAGTAGTTCAAGATTCCGTACACGGCCATCACGGCCGTTGCAATCCAGAATCCCGTCCATCCGTGGATCGTCTTCATTGACTCCGTTGTCGCCATGAATATCAGCATGCAGATGGTCCAACGTAGATGTCTCACAGCTCAGCCTCCACGCGCTCGACGCGCAGCACGTTCTTGCCCGACACACGCGCGGCGCTGGTGGTCGCGTGCGTGGCATTGGCCGCGCGCACGCGGATGGTCGGCAGCTGCTTGGCGTCGGCCAAGTCCTCAACGTCCTGGGCGGGCACGTTGGCAGGCATCAGGAATGCGCGATAGCTGTGCATCGCGGCGATGGTGTGAATTGCTTGTGTCATGTCGTTTTTTCTCAGTTGAATTTGTTGGTTGATCAGCCCGCCATCACCAGCCGAAGCTGGCCCTGCTCTGGCGGCGTTTCCACCGCGCGCGGTTTGCGCCCGCGCTTCGGCTTGGCCTCGGCGGCCAGGCGCTCGCGCTCGGCGGCGAACACGCTGGCCAGATGGTTCGCTGTGGTGCCCGCAGCGGGCACGTAGTCGCCAGCGATGGCGCGGCGGAAGCAATGCACGCGGGGTTCGGTTCGTTTTGCGTTCATGGCGTAGCCCTCATTTGCCATACATAGCCCAAGCGGGCTGTATGCCGACGATGGCGCAGTGGTGACCGAAGACATATCCCCACGCTTCGGTGAACACTCGCCACCCGTGGCCGTTGCTTCCATCGTGGTCTGGCTCTCTACCGCGCGGAACGTCTTTCAACCATCCAGCAACAACGTCTGTCATCGCGCCAAGTCCCATCGGCGTAGGCAGCGGCACAGCGTCACGCTCGGCGCTCCACAACAGAATCATGGTCGGTACCCCCGTGGAATCCTCCACGTTCTCAGTGCAGTGGCGATGCGTTGGCTCCCCGTAGTAACGTGTCTGTTCAGCGAGGTTTACGACCTTGTAGTGCGTCGCTTTCAAAAGCGAATTGCCCCACGCCAGCCCTATCGCACCTGCCAGAAAGTCGTCACCCTCAGACGTGATGTCGATGCGTCGGTTGTCCATCTCTCAATCCCTTTCGTTGGTGGTTGATTCATCAGCCGCGCCCATCTCCACCACGACGGGCGACAGCGCTTCATGCAGATCGGCCAGCAGTTCGGCCGGCGTATCGAGCACCGCGCGCTTCATCGCTGCGCGGGCTTCGGGGGAATCGTTGAATTGGTTGCAGCGGCGCGCGGCGTGAACCAGCGTCATCTGCAGCAGCGGCGTGACCTTGTGGCCAGCGGCGCGCAGTTCGTGGACGAATGCGCCCACGCTGCCGCCCGCCTTGTGCTGGGTTGCTTGGTTTTTCATCACTGCCCGGCTCCCATTCGGCGCATGGCGGCGAAGAATTCGACCGCCTGGGGTGTCACCCACTCGCTCGCGTCAGGGCCTTGGCGGCCAAAAAGCTGATCGCGTAGCTCGCCGGTGAGGCGGGCCGTACAGTTATTGAAACCAGTCCAAGCGCGAGGCATAGCCTCGCGGGACGCGGGCTCGCCCGTGCCCTGCGCTTGTCCTGCTGCATTGGTAATTTGCACATCCGTGGATGCAGAAACATCCGCCGCGTGTGTGTGTTCCTGCACCACGGGCGACCACGCAATGCGGCGGCTCACCAGCATGTAGCCGCGCATGCACCCGCGCTGCGCCTTGAGGCCCACGATGCGGCCCACGCGCACCTCTTCGCCGTACTTGTTCGCCTGCCCCCGCTCGGGCGTGCGGTTCGCAATGCGCAGATGCCACTGGTGGCGCTTGCACGCGTGCCCGCCCATAGCCTCCATGAACACGCGCCAGTCCGCCCGCAGTGCGCCATGTCGATGACACACGCTGTGCGCGCGCACCGTGGCCTTGTCACCCTCACGTGCGAACAACTCAAGTTGATCGCTCGACACGCGGCGCAGCTCCCGCCACACCGTCACGCTCGGCATGCCGATGGTCTGAAACTGGCGAATGCCCCACGTCGCCGCCCACGCATCCACGCGCCGGAAACCTTGGCCGGACTCCTGCACATCCGCCTCATCACGATCACCGAAATTCATCGCGATCTGGTCACCGTTGACCACGTCCTGGTGCTCGGCCAGCGCGATATGGCCCACGCTCTTGGCGATGTACTTGGCCACGTAGCCAGCGGCACCGCCTTTGATCATGCGTTTGATGTTCACGCGGTTTTCCGCCGCGCCGCGTTCGTCGCCGTCGTCACTCAGCCAGTAGTGGCGAATGCGCTCTTCCAGCAGCAGCGCATGCGCTTCGGACTCCACCCACACCAGAGCGTGCCAATGCGGCGTTGCATCGTGGTGCGGCTCGGCCACGCGTAGGCCGTACATCTTGATGCCCTTGCGCGCCGCATCAGATCGCAGCTTGCCCCACATGGCGCGCAGCCACAGCTGCCCATCACGCGGCGTAGTGTCCTGCGCAAACTTTTTGTTTGGAATGGGCCGCCCACCCTTGCCCAGCTTCACCGGGTGAAAACGGCTCGGCAGCGTGAGCGTGAGGAACAGGCCCACATGCTTGTGCGAGTCCGCATACTCTTCCGCGCCACGAATGCGCGTCATCAACTCGCCGCCGCGAACCATGGGGTTCGACGTGCCCAGCGCCGCCAGTTCCGCGAGGCTGTACGCCTGCCCCGCCTCATTGCGGAAAAGCGTGCGGCTCAGCGTTTCGGCATTGCGCTTGATCTGCTCTTGGCGACGCCGCAGACCTTCCTCGCTCACATAGCCGCCATTGCCCACATGCACACGGCCCAAGCCCACCGCGCCTGCCTCCACCACACGCGCCACATGCACGCGCAACCTGCGCCGCCACCATTGCGCATCCTGCGCGCGCTTGATGGCTGGCTTCCCCTTGATTGGCATGTCTTCCGTGATGCCCACCGCGCGGATCAGCATGCGGATGCTGTCCACACACGCCGCCTCGTCGCCGCCATTGGCCAGCGTCACCGCCTCCAATTCATCGGCCTGTGCGGCCAGCGCCTTCGCCATATCGCGAATTTCATAGTCTTCGAGATTCCAGAGCGTTGCCGAGCCAAAACGATCATCAAAGGCCGCAATGGTCTGCATCAAATCCCACGCATCGGCCCATTCCGGCTGTTGAGATTCAAGCAATGAAGTGCCACCATCCAAGCGCGCTCGAATCGCCGCCCGCCATGTCTTCGGCGCACACGCAATCACGCGCTCCATGTGGCCGCGCGCGACAAACAGACGCGGCTTATCGCGCTCCCATTCGGCCAAGCTGCCATTGGGCAATTTGCGCAACAAAGGCGCGAGCTTTTCACCTCGTCCAGACTTTTCGGCTTCTTCGTTTTTTAGACTTTTGAGAGCCTTCTTCACCGCGTCGCGCGCAGCGTCACTAGCCGCCGTGTCCACCACCGTGGCAGCAGCGGCCGCTCGCGCCGCATACTTATCTGCCTTCTCACGGCAAAACGCCTCGAATGCAGGATCACCGGCCGACTGGATGACGATGGGCGCGCGCATGCTCACACCCTCGCTGTCAGGGCCATCAGACCCTTGAAATACTGCTTGGCATCGCGAACCTGCTTGCTGATCGCGCTGCGCTCCGGCGGCGGCATCTCGTACCAGTTGCGCGACGCGAGCACGTCCAGACTGTCCAGACCCACGCCCAGCCCGGCACGCAAAAGCATGTTCGCGCGCCAATTGAGCGGAATGCTCTTCCACTCGCGCGAGGCGGAATCATTGAACCGCCCCTCGGTGGACTGCGCCGTGTATTCGTCGCTCAGTTCGCAGAGGCGAAGCAGCGCCTCATCGCGCGCCGTGATGCCCTTGGCGCTGCCCGAGCGCAGGCGCTTGGCCATGCGATCAATACCCTCCATGCGCTGCTTGTGGCGCTCGATTTCACGGGCGCGGATGCGCTCGATCTGGTCATCCGCAATCGCCAGTCGCTCGGCCTTGTTCATGCGCGTCCCTTCGCACCAGCACGACCCACAGCGAAGCGGCAGCATGGGCCCCAGCCCTTGCCCTCTGCCACGCTGAATGCAGCGTCCCACGCCGCCGCCCATGTGCGCACGGCGAGCGGCTGCGAGCACTGCACGCCATTGGCGTTGCACCACGTCATCACAAAGGTGTTGTTCACAGCACTCCCTCCCAAATTTCAGACAAAAAAAGTCCCTGCCCGGCGCACACGCGCCTTGCAAATTCATTGATCGATGGATTGGTGCCGCTGCTATTCAGCGGCGATGGGTTGCGGGCTAACTGCTCTCGCCCGCCGTGCTCGCGCCGCTGGCGAATAGGTCACCCGTCACCGGCAGCGTGAAGCGCGCCACATGGGCGGCCTCGCCTGCGTTGTCCAGCACCACGCGCACCATGTCGCGGCGCACATGCGTGGACAGAGGAATGTTGACCGTAGGGTCAGGCGTGGCGCTCGGGCACAGCGTGCGCACCACCTCGCTGGCCACCACGAAGGTGTGACCGCACTCCACGTTCGTGCATTGGTATGTCGTCTCGCGCATCGTCGGCGTCAGCATTTCAGACGTGCGGATCTCGGCCTGAGCCTTGCAGTGCGCACACGCCATTCGGGTGCCTTCATAGCGCAGCTTGCGGCCCTGATGGCTCGCACGCTCGCGGCGCGGCTGTGCGGCGCTCAGCGCCTGCATCTCTGCATTCGTGGTCAACATCGTGGCGGCCCTGTCGGTCATTGATAGATTTCGATATTTCGAGCGGCTCAAAATCCGCTTATTGCTGCTCTGCGCCGCCGCTTTGCTTGGCCTCGTATTGCGTCAGTGCCTCAAGGTAGAGGCGACGCATGAAGCTCGACACCGAACGGTCCTCGCCAGCGGCAAGGCGCTGCGAGCGTGCCAGCTCATCGGGCATCAGGAACATGCCCGACTGCACCACCTTGCGGCGCTGCGGCTGCTTGGGCCGGTCATTCAAACGACCGGCCGCATGGTTGCGCTGGACCAGCCCGCGAAATGCATCGCGCGAAATCGGTTCGTTCAGTCCTGGCATGTTTTTTCCCTTTTTGTGTTGTCCACCGCCAAACGCGGCCCCGGCTTCATGCCGGTCATATCGAAAACCAAGTTATCCAATTGGCGACCAATTAGCCGCTCCATCACAGTCGCCACATCGGGCATGCCGAGGGCATTGCGCAACAGCTCCAAACGGTGCTGCAGCTCGGCGGAAATCTCCACCTCGTGTTCTGTTGTTTGCATTGGCCATAGTCCGCATGTCAGTGGTGAGACTCCATCCCCGCACCGCCTGCGGCAAGCGAGCCCATCATCCCCAGCTTCTGCAGCTCCTTTTCAGCAGCCAGCAGCGCCATGTTCTGGATCAGCGTTGCCTTTTGCAGGCCCAATCTGTCCGCCAGCACGCCCAGCAGAACGTCGTCTTTCTGCTTGAAACGTACCGTGTGCCGAAAGTCGCGGCGCTGTGATTTGTCGTCATATGCCATTTGCCAAGCCTCCCCGCTATGCGCGGTGTGTAATATCGCGATACCTCAATTGACAGAATCAGGACCATGAGCGACAAGATCGATACCCTCGACACCATTGGACAGGCGCTTGGATTCGCACTTGCCGTCTACGACCAGACCAGCAGCAAAGGCGGGCAACTGGACCGCATCAACCAGACGCGCGTCATCCTGAGTGACATGATTGACGACGAACGGTTCAGCACCGAAGTTGCCGCTGTTCTTGACGGCTTTTGCGCCGGGCTCACCACACGCATGCAAATCGACATAGCGGAGCAAACCAAGAGCGACAGCCTGGCTCGCCGCCTGCTCTGACTCGGCCTTACGCAGCTCTCTGCGCTCGCGCCGCTGCTGCGGCGTGAAAGCCACCTCACCCGCAAACGCCTCCAGCAGCGGCACCAGCGCGGTAGCGTCGGCTTCTGAAAACTCCACCGGTACGCCCGATCCCGAGAACACCAGGCGCGGGGCGCCATCGCGCGCCACGCTGAAGAACAGCCACAGCGGCTTATCAGCGCCCGCGCTCGCGTTCTGCGCCAGCACGTAGCGCGGCCCGCCGTCCGGTTCAGCGCCTTCAAATGCAATCTCGCGCAAGCGGTTGCAAA
>NZ_JADKYZ010000001.1 GCF_015354245.1 Diaphorobacter caeni | reverse complement strand
AGATAGAGCCACCGTAGAACTCCGAACCTCGAATGATTTGGACCATGCCTATCGTTTTTCTGCGGGGCCAGCGGAAGCATTCAGCCAATTATTAGCCACAGTTGACTCAAGTCTTGATCAAAGCCTCCGTATTTTGGCTGGCGATTTAGATGTTGACCAAGCTCATGCCAAGATTGCCGGAAGAATCTTGAACAACGCAGAAAATCTAGAATTATTGATCACCAAGTCTCTCAGACGTGCTCGAAGCCGACAGAACTCAATTGATGGGGAAGGCATTTAAATGGCGGCCCTTTTCACTGATCTAGCGAAAGTACCAAGAAATGCATACACTTTTCTTTGGGCCGACTATGTAGAACTAACTTGCATTTGCAGCAAAAACGGTTTAGTTTCAAAAGGCAACATAGATGCCATCACACAAGAAGCCACTGATGTTCAGGCAGACAGCGTTGATTTCATCGATAAAAATGAAGAAAGTGAAGAAATCGATGATGCCATTTCAAAGAAATGGGCTGATATTCATAGTAGGCTGACCGCCCGTTCAAAGCAATACAACGATTGGCCATTTATATTGGATAAGAACGTACTGCGGTCTCGGTTCGATAAAAAAAATCAAAAGCATTGCCTATACGTTGCGATGCTTATTGCATCCTCCTTAAGATTGTGCATCAAGCAACGCATGCCTGACATCACCAACGCTTTCGAGGAAATTTCCTATCATTGGTTAAAAACCTCTTTAAATGACAACTGGGAAGTCAGGCCCTTCGGCGCACATCAAACACTCCCCAACTCTTATACGGGGACGCTTTGGGAAAAGCTTGAAAAGCTTGCCGAGGATATTCAGGCCAGACTTTGGAAGGAAAAAAGCCAATATGACCCTAGAAATACCGCAGATGGCGGCATCGATTTAGTTGCTTGGCTTAAAATCGGTGATATCCGTGGGAATATTCCTGTAATTTTTGGTCAATGTGCATGCTCACCAAACGACTGGGAAGACAAACAATTAGATGTCACCCCATACGCCACAGAGGCACATATATCCCCCCATCACCCAGGAGCGGCTTTTTGTTTTGTTCCGCACGATCTATCTGCAAATGATTCAAACTGGGATCGCGCAGAACATGTAAAGAGAGTAGTTCTAATTGATCGCCGCCGATTTTTCAGCCTTTTCGAGACACAAGCATCATTTGACAAATTACCAGTTTGGAATTTCGTTACCGATGCTATCGAAACAAACTATGCACCAGCCTTCTAGGCCCAAATATTCGGCAGTGCCTGAGCTACAGCTTTAAACAGAGGTGGGGGAACCGCATTCCCTGCCACCTTATATTTCATTTCCAAGGTAGCTGGCTTCGTTTCCGGGAACACAAAGTCTTTTGCAAAACCTTGAATCCGCGCAGCCTCGCGATAAGTAAACCGACGCGCAGGCTCATCGGTTTCGAACTTCCATTCATTGTGCTGCACCTTCACCATCTTCGGGCTCATGGGGTGTAAGGGCATATGGCGAGGGTTGGCCACAATGGTTCGCGAGGTGTCTTCCCAGCCATTGCGACGGTCGCGAGACATGTAGTACCAGTGGAAGTCCCTGCTATAGAACTCACCCTCCGGCCATTCCGGCAGATCCCCGATCGCATCGCGGATGGTGACGGTAGGCTCCGCTCCCTCGCCACCATGGGTGCGCACGGGGAATTGATATTCCACATTGAAATCTTCACGAATTCCAACAATGAAGATACGGCGGCGCTCTTGCGCCACGCCGAAGTGGGCAGCGTTCAGCACTTCTGCCTTGACCTTATAGCCAGCCTCACGGAAGAGCTTGAGTTGATCTTCAAGCAAGTGGCGAAAGTTCTGGCGGACCATTCCAGAGACGTTCTCGACAATGAATGCCTTCGGCTTGATCTGATTGAGTGCGCGCGCAAACTGGATGTAAAGCGTGTTGTACTTGTGGTTAGGATCGCGCAGGCCACCCTGGCTAAAGCCTTGGCACGGGTAACAGCCTACCAACAGATCGGCGGCTGGGAAATGTTCGATTGTGGAGACGTCCTTTACTTGGTAGTCCGTCTCGGGATGGTTTGCCAGATACACGTCCCGTGCGTACGGCAAGATGTCATTGGCCATCACCACTTCAAAACCTGTAGCAACAACACCAGCATCAGAGCCGCCGCAACCCGAAAACAGTGATACAGCCTTCATAGCACTAACCTCATAATTGCCCGGAAGTTTAAACGTTCAAGAGGGAATCGGGACGCTGGGACGCGCATATACATACATTCGCGTTGGATTGTGCAGACGTCTGTACAACATCAGTTTTGGCACTTGCCAACCGCGAATTGATCATCAATCAACGAGATCAGTAGCCCCGCCACCCCAATCTGGATCCGTGCTGCCGCCGTCCCATCCGGGGTCCGTGCTGCCCTCCCATCCCGGATCTGTTTCACCGCCGCCGCCATCGTCGTCGTCATCAGCGCCATCGCCGTCTTCCGGTTGCTCCAGCTCCAAATCCCAATCACCGCCGCCCGCATCCACCACGCCGCCGCCCTTGCGCTCCAGCTCCAGCCGGGTGGTCAGGCCGTTGTCATCGAGCGAGTGCTCGACGGTCTTGGCCAGCCAGCCGGTGCCGTCGATTTCCTTTTTGAAGCCGCGCACGCGTACCGGCGTTTGCACCATGAGCGCAGGCTGGCCAACTGCCAGCGACAGCTCGAACGTGGCTTCACCGCGCACGATACGCGCCTGCTCGGCTTGGGCGGCGGCCAGCGCATCGGCCTCGCTGGCGTAGCTGTCGCGCAGTGTCTTCATGTTTTCTTCGGTGCCCGAGATCACCGCCACTTTTTTGGCCGCCTTGGCGTCATGCCAATACGCACGGACGCCGCTGTACGAATCACGCGCGGCGGCATGGTAGCGGTGCTGGTCGCCGTCTGTGCGCTCCAGCGTGATCGACGCCATTTCCTTGCCGCTCGCGTTTTTCGTACTGCCGATGGGCAACACCACCAACCGCCCTTTTTTTACCGTCGCGGTGGCGTCGTACTGCCCACCTATGCGGGTCAGAAAATGCACGTCGCTTTCGTTCGTCTGGTCCACATGCTGCAGCTTGATCTCGGCCAGATCCTCGTCCACGTTGGCCACCATGTTGTTTTTGGCGGCGATGTCGCGCACCACGTCGCCCAACGTCACGCCGTGCCAGCTGGCACTCGCACGCTGGCGCAGCGTGCCGCGCAGCTCGGCGCTGCGACAGCGAATATTCAGCACGTCCGGCGCTCCTGAATGCTCCACCTCGTCCACGGTGAACGTGCCCTTGTCGACCAGCCCGGTGTGCTCATAGCCGAGCTGCAGCGACACGCTTGCACCCTTAGGCGGCAACGCGAGATTGCCCTGCGAATCATCCAGCGTGATGTCCAGCTGGTCGGCCTCACCGCCGCGGCATTCGCGCAGGCTCAGCCGCATGAGCAGCGGGCGCACGATCTGCGAAATGTCCTTGCCGTTGACGACCAGGTGATAGACCGGTTTGCGGCTGGATACTGCGCCGTCATCGATCATGAGAACCACCAATCCAGATCGTCACCACTCCACCAGTCACCCCAGACCTCGCCACCATCAGATCCACCCGCCGGGTCGGCCTGCGCATCGTCGGCGCGCTTGAGATTGAGCGTGAATTCCGTGCGTCGCGCCACGCCTTCACGGATGAAGATGGACCCCGTTTCGTCCACGCTCTCGATCACCCACGCGCCGAAGGACTCGCCCGCGCCGTTGACCAGCGCGTAGGCGCTGCCCTTTGTGGCCATGTCGCGCAGCCGCTCGATGGCCAGCCGGTCGCCCATGAACTCGGGCGCAAGCAGGCCGGTGAGGCTGATGGTTTCGTCGCCCGGCCCCACGTACTGCAGGCCCGGCCGTGCACCCACGCGGCTATTGCTCGCGTGGCGGAAAGCGCTGGAGCGCCGCATTTCGGTGAATGCCAGCGTGCTCAGCGCGAAGGTGAATTGCCCCAGTGCGGCCATCATGTGCGCGGCCCTCCATCAATCAATGTCGGAAAGCGAGGACATGCGGCGGCCCTGCTTGTCGCGCTCGCGTTTATCCAGCTCGGCCGCCACCGCCTTGGCCACGGCTTGCGGGTCCATTCCGGGCGCGGCGTTGATGACGATGCTGATGGACGCCCCACCGCCAGCACCACCCGCAGCGCCCACACCAGCACCACCCATGCCCTGCCCTGCAGCCACCGGCGACATGGCCACCATCGATCCCGCAGCCATGGCCACAGCCGCATTCCGCACCATGCCCGCACCACCGCTGATGCCCTCGGCCGCGCCCTCGCTCACGTAGCCGCCCAGCTCCATGAATACCCGGCTCGGGCTTTGAATGCCCAGCTTTTGCTTGAACCAATCGACCGCATCACCAGCGGCCATGCTGATCGAATCGCGCACGGCCTGTATGCGGCTGGTGATGCCGTTGGCAATGCCCTGCACGATGTTTGCACCCAGCTCGAAAAAGCGCATTGGCAAGGTGACAAGTGAAGTCAAGATGCCGCCGAAAATCGCGCCGAACAGCTGCCCTATGCTGCTTAGCTTGTTCAGCTCACCCGTCGCCATCGACACAGGGGTGAACAAATCCATGAACCACTTCCAGGCACGCTGCAGATAACCGCCCAGCACGCCCAGCATTGGCATCAGCGGTGCAATCACGCCACGGAACGAGGCAATTGCCGGTGCCAATCCATCCATCAACCCCGCACCGAAGCCCGAGAAAAACGCGCTCAATGGCTCCCAATACTTGTAAATGAGCGTGCCCGCCAAGATCAGCCAACCAATCGGCCCGGCGAATCTCAGCAGCATTGGCAAGAGCCGCCCCACGCCACCAGACACGAACGCCCAAGCCCGCCCCATCATGCCAAGCACTGGCGAGGCACCCGATGCGGCGGCTCGCACGGCCGCCATGTTGAGCACCGTTCGCGCGAACAGAAACCGCGCCAAGTGCATCGGCCCCAACATGGCCACAAGGGCAATCCCCACGGTTCCGGCAACGGTCAGCAACGCCGACAACGCCGCCACGCTGAGCATGACCGCCTTTGTGAATTTTGGGTTTTCGCGCGCGAAAGTTCCCACCCGATTGGCCAAACCACCCAACCAAGTCAGCACCCCCTTGAGTTCTGGGGCAATCGCTGCACCAAACTCTTTCAGCATGTTGGTGAAACTACCGCTGGCCGCATCGGCGACATTGGTGAGCGTTTTCAGCTGCTCATTCACGCGCATCTGCAAACTGGCCTGATCGGTCAGCTTTTTCAGAGATTCGTTGTACCCGTCAATTCCCTTCGTCATCAACGTGTTGACGACCTGCAGCGTTTCCGCATCATCCCCAAACAACGCACCTATGACGTTTCCGCGCTGCATGGTGTTGAGTGTGTTCAACTTCTGCAGTTGCTCGAACATCTTGTCAATGCCGCCAAACTCTCCCTTGCCGTCGCTGAAATCAAGGTTGAATCCACCCTTGGCGTCTTTCACTGCAGCATTCGCTTTTCCCAGCTTCTTCTCGCTCATGCTGGACTGGAACACCTTGCGGATGGCGTTACCAGCCGATGACCCATCGGTCATGCCCGCCTGATTCATCATCACCATCAACGGGCTGAGTGCGTTCATCGCATCCAACCCCTTGCGCTTGGTGATATCCAGCACGGGCGACATCTTCGTGAAGCCCGCCAGCATGTAGTCTGCATCCGCACCGGCATAGTGGCCACGCTGCACCATGTCAAGCACGCCCATCATTTCGGCTTCGGTGGCGCGCGTTGCGTCCTGCATTTTTGCCGCCATGGCGGCGGCTTCTTTGGGCACCTTCTTGAGCTGCACTGCGAGGTAAGCCGACGCCTCGGCCGTGCCGCCCAGAATGCTCTGCTCACTCAAGCCCTCTTGGCTCAGTGCTTGCGTCAGCTCGATGAAATCCTTTGTAGTGCCTGGCAGCTTGTCGCCGAGCTTGGTCGCCAGATCGACCATCTTTTGCATGCTCTCCGGCACCTTGCCATCGCTGCGCATGAGCGACGCGCCAAGCTGCGTTTCCGCATCCTCCGCAGGCATGAAGGCATTGACTGCAGCAGTCAACGGCGAACGCAGCTTGCTCCCCGCCATCGTCGCGCCCGCTGCAGCACCTCCCCACGCCGCGAGCTTCACCATGTCTTTGCTGTGCTTCTCGCGCAGGTTATGCAAACGCTCTTCCACGTCGCGCTGCTTGTCCATCTTCTGGCGCTGCGCATCCAATGCCGAGTTGGTGCGCGCAATGCTGTCGGCCAGTTGCTTCTGGTCCACCGTGGCATTGCCCCATCCGCGAGCTGCCATGTCGGTCTGCAGCTTCTTGACCACGGCCAGCTGCTTTTCGTAGTCCGTCGTCAACTGGCGGACGACGGTGCGGTTTGCCCCTGCGGCCTTGGCCATGTCCAATTGCTGGCGGGCACCATCGAGCGATTCGCGCTCTCGCTCAAACTTGGTCAGCGCACGCTGCTGGGCCTGCAGGCCCTTGAGCGCCAGCTCCGCCTCCCCCACCGCCTTGGCGGTGGCCTTGCTCCCAAGAGCAACGGACTTGAGCGGCCCGCTGACCTTGTCCACGGCCGCGAGCAGAACCTCCAGACGCAGCTTATCCACCACGGCGCATCTCCTGCACCGTGGTGGCGCGTTGGTTTACAGAGGATTGGCCTTGTTGAAGGCTTCGCGCCGCTGCGACTCGCGCAGCATGCGCTGAGATTCGGCCACGATGGCGTTGGATTCGTCGGCCGTCATGCCCGACTGCGCACCAACACCTGGCGCAGGCTCTTGCGACATGGCGCGCTTGAGCAAGATGTTCATGGTCGCGCCGCCCGCCATACCGCACAGGTAAACGAACATGATCACTCCGCCCAGGCACACAAGCAGGGCCAGAACTACGAGGGTCATGATGATTGCGGTTTCCATATGCGCGCATGTTAACGCCTTTTCATTCTCTGGCGGCGTGCATCTGGTTGTGCAGCTTCACCGCCCGCTCGCGCCACTGCAGCAGATCGCCCAAATCCATGGCGTCCATCGCCTGCGGTTGCCAGTGCAGGATGAACGCCAGTTCGATCATTACGTCTTCGACACACCCGCCACAAGCGCCTGCGGGGCCAAAAAAGTGGCCACCTCCATGGCGCAGCTGATGAAGTCGGCCGGACCCATCGCCTCCACTTCATGCTTGAGCAGTGACGGCTGGGTGATGCGCGGCAGCAAATCCACCATGGCATCGGTCTTCATGTTCGCCACCTCGGTGAGGCTGAGCCCGCGCAGCTCCCCCGCTCGCGGACGGCGGATGACCAGCGTCTCGATGGTTTCACCACCGCGAACGATGGGTTCCTCCAACGTGACCGACACCGTCACTGGTTGCTTGATTGGCGTGGCGCTTTGCTTTTCTGTGCTCATGATTTCTTCTCGGTGCTTTGAATAAAAAAAACGGCGGGCGGCAACGACGCACACCCGCCGCGAACCATGCGCACCGGCTTGGCACCGCGCGCATGACAGCTTGGCAGCTGCGTTCTGTTCGGTCAGATTCCCAGCGCGGTGCGCGTGGTGGCCATGTTGTCCACGCCGTCCACGATCTCGATCATGTTCACCAGATCGATCTCGAATTCCACTTTGCCGTCCACCACCTGCTTGTAGTAGCTCAGCACGTACTTGTAAGACGGCTCCAGCTTGTCGCCCGCCTTGGCTGAACCTTGGTCGAGTTCTTCGATACGGCCGCGCCCGGTGATCTCCACCGCAGTGACCGCGCCGGTGTCGTCGGTCTGGATCGCGCCCACGAATCGCAGCAACTCGGCGTTGTGCAGCGGAGAACCCCACTTCGACACAAGGCCCTTCATCCAGCCCGCGCCCTTGATCTCCATTTCCAGCACCCCGTCGATGCCGAAGTCGAGATTGACCTCGCCACCCATTCCGCCCGAGCGGTGGCCTTCCATCTTGCGTTTTAGCTTGGGAATGACGACTTCCGTCACCTCGCCCCGGTAGTCGGTTCCGTTCACGAAGACGACAAAATTTTTCAGTTTGCGCGGCAGTGCCATGGCAATTCCTTGATGTGGGTGTCAGGTGGCCCGGCTCAGCTGCCGGCGGAAACGCGCAGCGCCCAGTCGGCCCAATATTGGTCCGTGAGGCGCTGGCGCAATGTCAGGTCTTCGAGCGGCGGCAACGGCGTGTAGTCGTAATCAATGATCAGCTTGCCGGACTTGAGCGATTCAGTGGTGTTCACCTCTTCGTTGATCCAAGCATTGCCGTCCAGGATGTACTGCAGCGATTTGAGCTGCCGAATTCGCGCGTTGATGCCTTCCAGAATGTCCTTGATGAGGCTCGGCGTCATGGGCTTGTCGATGAACTCGAAATGCCCTTCGGCCATCGTGTCGGCCAGCACATGCGCGGTGCGCGTGGCAGTCTCGAACGCGAAATTTTCTTCGCTGCTGCATGTGCGATTGCCCCAGATGCGATAGCCCTGCTTGCGAATCAGCGTGGTGACGTTGCCCTCGTTCAGCAATGTGGCATCACTGGCCGGGCTTTGCAGATCGAAATACACATCTTTGGCGATGCCAGTCGGGCCATTCACCGCGACGTTGGAAATGCTCTTGTGCCAGCCTTGGGTCTGGTCGATGGCCGCACGCATGCCGAGCGCGTAGGCCACCACCGGCACCTCGACCGACTTGTTTTCTTTGGTGCTCCACTTCGTGAAGTTGGGCCACAGCAGCATGGTTTCGCGCTTGCCGAATCCCTGCTGATACTCGAGCGTGTCGCTCACATCCTCGCATCCGTCGGCGTACACGTAGGCCATGGCGCGCAGCTTTTCGGCCACGCTGGTGAGCGCTTCGGCAACCGGCTTGGTGTCCAGACCCGGCGCACCGAGAATGCGCGGCTTCACGCCCAGCTGCTGCTCTGCCGTCAGCAGTGCCTGAATGCCGGTGCGCACCCCGCCCACGTAGTCGCCCACCACCTTGCTGGTCTGGTCCGCCGCGCGCTCCTCATCGGTTGCACCCTCGCCATCAGGCACACGCACGATGACCATCACCGGCCGCGCGTTGTCGGCAATGCAGGACAGTGCCATCGACAGCGTGCCGAGCGTACCCGCTGCGGCCTGGGCCTTCGAGATGGATGTGAACAGCACGGGCTTGTTCAGCGGGAACGCGGCTTCGTCCGCATCGCTTGCGGTGGCAACCAGCCCGATGATTGCCGTGCTCACAACGCGCAGCGAGTTGGTGCCCTCATTCAGCTCAATGACGCGGACGCCGTGGTGGTAGTCAGTGACAGCCATGGTTTGATACTCCGTTGGTGTGATCAGGCGCTGGCCACGTTGGCGGCGACGTCGTCACCCTTCCAGCGCAGCAGCGAAAAAGTGACGTTGACCACCGGCAGGCGTGCACGGCCCATGTACTGGTGGTTGACCTTGTAGCCGTAGTTCGTGCGAACGCAGAAATTGCCGCGACGCTTGGAGCGAAAGAACTGATAGACGCCCGCGTTTTCGAGCAGATACCAACCCTCGATCTCGCGCCCCGCGTCTGGGTTGCCCCAGCACTTCACCGGCGCGGACAGATCGGACTTGACGCCCAACTGCGCGGCCAGCCAGCTCGCACGATTGCGCCAACCCAGCCACACGAATCGCGCCCAAAAGCTGCGCGGGTGGTGACCCTTTGCCCAGTAGCACAGCGCGCGCACATCGGCCGTGTCATCGTTGGGCACGCGGTCAGGCTTGCCGATGCCGGTCACCGGGTCCCGACTCCACGTCAGTCCCGCGTCGCCGTTGATTGATACGTCGTTATCCCACCAGCAAAAAAGGCGCGGCAGCTTGTCGTCTTGCCACCGAGTAAACAGCAGCGCCACCGGCACCACGATGGGCGCAAGCGCGGCCGGAATCAGCACCAGCGCGCCACGAAACGCAGCGGGCAAAAAGCACCATGCTGCTTTGGCGCGATGTGCCCACGGTACACCCGGCAGCGCCAGCACGACGATGACGGGAAGGATGCACCAGATGATTGCGATTGCCGCCAGCACCTGCAGCGCAACGCTTATCCAAAACTGCATTGGTTTTCCTCGATAGAAACAATGCAGTCATGGTGCCCACGCGCGTGCGGAAGTGCCAGCAGCGCGGGCTGTGGCTGGCCCTTGAACAGAACGCCGGACTATGCGGCCGCGTAGGGGAACGAGCGACCAGCGCCCCAGATGATGCGGACAGCACCGGCACCGCCCTGTGACGTGTAATTGCTGTTTTGTGATGCCGCTGCACCACCACCATATGCACCGCCGTTGGGCGACGGGCTCACGTTGCTACCGTCGGCACCACCCTGGCCACCCTTGCCACCGACACCCGGCGCGGCATCACCAGATGCCCCGGATATGACGCCCCTCAGGCCTACGCCACCGCCGCCGCCCTTGTTGTAAGCAGCATCGTATCCACCACCACCGCCACCACCCGTAGCGCTCCCCATGCCGCTGTAGTTATTCGACCCACCTTGACCACCGGCCGACGTGTAGCCACCAGCACCACCCCCACCAGACCCCGACGACGCATAGCCACCGCCACCATTGCCGCCACCATCCCACGCACCCACGCGCCCTCCGCCGCTGGTGGTATTGCCCGCGTTTGCGGTGTAGGTGACACCATTGACCACAACGTAAGAACTATTTGCATCAATACGGACCTGCACAACCTGCCCAGGAGTCACTGCCACCGCGTTTTTGTAGCCAAGAGCGCCGCCGCCGCCGGATCGCTCCCAAGTCCCATTAGCACCTCTGCCGACTGCCACAAAGCAAATCGACGTGACACCCGCAGGCACCGTGAAATCCGCACTCGCGGTGTAGGTAGCCTCTCCCGCAGCGGCCTTGCCGTAGAACTGCGACAGCGAAATTGCGCCCGATGCCGGGATGCCCGAAACGATGCCGTAATACTCGCTCAATGAATGCGGTGCAGCTCCGCCGAACTCTTGAGCAACCTGCAATAGCGAGATGGGGCCGGACGATGGCAAGGCCATTTCATGCACCCCATCCAGCGTGAATATCTATGGCCATGAGCGCCGGGACGTTGCCCGTCACATCGACCAGCTCGCACAAGACACGCTCACGAGCGAAGCACGATTGAACATGATTGAACACCGCTGTTCCAAACTGCATGATCTCTGCGGCACCCAGCGTGACAAATCCGTTTTGAGCCTTCCACTCGATCATGGTTTCCGGGTCTGCCATGGCGCGCGAGTGTGCCCCCGTGATAGTGGACTGCGATTCGCGATCCGTGAGAACGCGCGCACCGGCCACGGTGACGCCGCCGGTTTCTTTGTCATAGCGGACGCGCGCAATCTCGTCCTTCAATCGCTCTTTCAGCTGCTGCAGATTCTGCGGCGACCGCAGGTCAATGATGTGCGATTCCCGCACCCACCTCCCATCAATCAGCGTCGGCTCACCCACCTGCACATCCTCGAACCACTCGACAGACCGCACCGGCGCAACCACAGGGGCGACCGCGCGAAATGCCGCTGGCAACGTCTGCACGATCTGGGTTCCTTCGAGCCGCTTTTCCTGCGCCTCGAACCATTCGCGCGGCGGTGCCTGGGCCAGCACCCCAGCATCCAGCGCCGCGCCTTCTAGGCACTTTCCTTCCGGGCACAGCGGCAGCTTGACGAGCATTTGCGCGAAGGCCTTCTGCAAATCGGCGTGACGAAAAACCACCTCGACCATTTCAAGGTGCTCCACAACGCGCAACGGCGTGTAGTTCAGCGTGCTCATGCTCGATCCTTTTTCAGCTGCCGCACTTCACGGTCAAGCTCTTTCACGGCCTCGATCAGCACGGGCACGAGCTTTTCATAGGCGACGGTCAGATACTTCTGCCCACCAATCTCTATCGATTCCGTGACGATCTCAGGCATGACGGCCTGAACCTGATCAGCCAACACGCCATAGTCGCGTCTTCCCGCCTTCATGCTGGTGTGCTGAATGCCCTTGCGCCAGAAGAACGTCCCGCCATCGAGCGCATTCAAAATCTTGAACGGGTCGGCGATGCGCTTGAAACCGCGCTTGAGGCGCGGGTCGGAGTATGCAGTGACGTTGCCACCGGCAACCATGTTCCCCGCCGTGTCGGTGTACCAAGACCAAGGGCTTCGGCTAGAGCCGCCAATCCCGAAGTAACCGTCTGGCCGCAGGTACATCTTGATGCCATACGCGCCAGCACAGACGAACGACATCGCAGCAAGTGCCCCGTCCCCCGCTCCGCCTGCGTGCCGAATCACAACTGAAGACGTAGTATCAGCGCCTGCTGAATCGCCATTCATGGCCGCACCAGTCCATTGACCACTCGCAGCATTTGCATATGTCGCAGAATTGGCAGTCCCGGCGGTCGCTGCCGACGCCGACGACCCGGAAATGTTAATGCCCCAAGTCCCCGACGCTTCCCCGCCCGTCCGCGTTGGCACGTTCAGATTGGCGCGAGCACTGGCCGCCGCCGTGGCTCCCGTGCCGCCATTGGCGACGCCCACGGTGGCCGTCACGTCGAGCTTGGACTGAGCAAGCGCGCTTGCGCGCTGCTCGATCAATGCGTCCAGCTCCTGCGCACGCTGCGCCAGATTGAGCGCCGCCTGATGCAGCGAGCTGTCGATGCCCGTGATGGCATCGCGCAACCTGAAAACGTCGTATTCGAGGAACGCCGCAGGGTCTGGCAGCGGCAAGCCGTAGTGCGCTGTAATTTCATTGGCCATGCGTCACCCCTTACAGAATCACCGCGCGCAAGTTGCGCACCTTCGGCCTGGCCGTGGTGGTGCCGCTCAGCGAGAGGCGCAGGCGCAGCGATTGCGCATTGATGCCCTGCTTGCGGTGGTGCAGCTCGATCACACCAGCGGTCTGGCCGCTGCTGCTCTCCCACGGCACGGCCACCCATGCGCCCGCGTCATTGAGCTGGGCCTCCACCACAACACCCGAACCGCCGGGAATGTCACCCTCGAAGATGACACGCAGATCCGTTCCGCCCGATGTGGCGATGGCGGGTGTGATGTAGGTCCCAGTCTCCAGCAGACTGCCCACGGCCAGCACCGTGCCGGGCTCCAGCACCGCGCCCAGGCCACTCGCCCCCACGCGCATGGTGGCACTGAGCCGCGCAGTGCCGGTGTGCGGCTCGCTCAATTGCACGGTTTGCCCGGAATCGACCTCCATCGACCGCACCACGGCACCGGCCTGCGTCAGCAGCTCCAGCTTGTAGGTGATGCGGGCATCGCTGGCGGGCTGCTGCGCACCCGCATTGACCATCAGGCTGGTTGCATTCACAACGGCTTGCGATCCGATGATCAGCGTCTTGGTCTGCTCGGTGTAGCGCACCGCCAGCAGCTCGAAGCGCAACATCCGATTGGCGTAGCGCGTGGTGATCCCGGATGCGTTGGTCTGCCAATAGGCACCGATGGCGGCCTGCGGAGCGGTGACCCATCCACCCGTCTGGTTCTGCTCGCCATACTGACCCACATGCACCGACGTGATGGTGTCGGACGCATCCACCACCAGCGCCAGCGGCACATTGGCCGAAACCAGCACCGGCGCATCCCACAGGCACCGCGTCGGCTCGCCGTTGGTCTTGATGGATTGGGCACCAAGGCGCGCGCGGGCCAACACGTTGCCGAGCTGCCCGTTTTCATCGAGCATGCACATGGACACAAGCACGTCGCCACCAGCGGCCGAAAAGAACAGGTCCGCACCTGCGCACTGCATCACCGCCGAGGGCGTGATGATCTGGACAATCGAATTAAACGACATATGTAACCACTCCCGCAGTCATCCCGTACCCGCCGTAGATGGTGCTGAATCGACCGTAAGTTTTAATGCTCAACACGGCACCACCGAGATAGTTGGCCGAGCCTTTGCTCCCGTTCTCGCCCGCAAATTCGACCGCCTTCATCCCGACAGAAATATTGGCAGGCACGGTGAACACCCCATAGATTTCGCCGCGCGCATTGGCTATCAGCGATCCACCGGCCACCGGCGTCACCGCCACCGGCACACCATCGAAAGCAACACTCGCCAACGGCTCCAGCGGACGGAAGCCGGACACGCTGAATGTGACCTCGATCTGGCGCATGTGAACGCTGCTCACGTCCAGCTTTGACTTGTCGTAATACTGATCAAACGCCATCTGGACGTTGTGCGTTGATGCGTTCCGGCTGACATCAATGGGGTACGCCTGCGGGTAGGGCGTTTCCCATCGGTCCACGGCGGGCTGCAGCGCAATCGTGGCCGGAAGTTGCCCAGCCGCACCGCTCGGATTGATCGCCATCGACCGGCTGTAACTCAGCTGCGATACAGCGGCCACAAAATCGTAGGCCAAGCCGTAGGCCGTGACGCCATCACCCATCAAAAACGCACCTTCGTATTCATAGAGCTGCAGCGCCTGACCCGACACCATGGCCGTCTGCTCACGCCCCTGATCGCGCATGGTGTTGTCCATCATCGGATCGGCGAAATAGCCTTTTTTCAGTCCGCTGTAACGCCCCGCCACGTCGGTGGCCAGCCGCAGCTCTGCCAGATCGAGCTCGATGCTGTCCATGCGCGTTCGATACGCCCCCAGCGCATCCATCGGCACGGTTCGCACTGCGTCAGCCACCGTGCTGACCGTTTCCGCGTCCCACGTCTGCATGATGCTGGCCAACCCCAGCACGCCGCCCGGCACATCAGGCTCGACGGGTTGCCAAGTGGCCGGGATGCCCTTGATGATGTCCAGCTCACCCGCACTATTCATCACGATGCGGTCGATGCGCTTCATGGCATATGCATAGTCCACCTGCATGACGGTCTGCGGCACGCCGCCCTGCACGTCGAATCCGCGCGGCGTCTGGTTCAAAACATCCTCTGCGCTGATGTACTCAAAATCCACCGTGTACTCGCTGCCCGGCACCACCTCCGCGCCGCTTGGACTCCAATCGACCTGCCCGGCGGTCAGCTTGTAATCCACGTCCTTTGTGTAGGTGGTTCCACCCTGCTTCACGCTGTTGATCTTGTAGACGCTGTTTTCCGGCAATGGATCCGCAGCGCCGAGAAACGGACCGTGCGAGATCTGCGCCACACGGTTGCGCGCAATCCTGACCTTCGCAGGCTGCAGCACTGGCCATCGGTCAAACTGCACATGCACCAGCCCAGACGAGTCCACATTGTGCGGCTCGCCGCTGATCTGCTCAACGTCTGCGACCGCCGCAAACACCACGCGACGGTCCACCGGCTGCTCGATGGCTCGGCCACTGATGCGCGCCGCGCCCGCCGTGACGGCGAACACCTGCCGCCCCTGCTCATCGTCATCCGATTGAATGGTGACCAGCCCACGCACGACGTAGCTGCCGCCCGTGCTGTCGCGGTCGTATCGTTCAATGGCTTGGGTGATGGCGTTCATCGTTGGCGCTGGGTCACGAGGCGTCACCACGCCGTCGCGGATGGTCCACACCGGATAGAAATTGCCCAGCTGACCATCGCCCTGAACACCCCATTGCGTAGACACCTGCAGGCGGTCTGCACCCAGTTCGCCATACCCTGCCGCTCCGGCTGCGCGGTTGTACAACGTCGGATCATCCACCGCCGTGACCACTCGCTCGCGATAGAGCACCCCCACGTAAACCAGCCCGACGATGGGCACCTGCAGGGATGCGGCGGCCAAGTCATGCACCGCGCCCGAAATGTAGATGCTGCCCGCTTCGAGCGAGCATTCACCCGTATCGGCATTGACCGTGCAGCGCGCACCCTCGGTGATTTCACCATCCGCAAAGATCACGTCTGCAATGCGCGTGATCCGGTGATCGATGATGGACTGCGTTTCGTTCTGCTCAGCCGAGCCCGCCACGCGGTCGGCATGCACAAGCACCTTGGTGTAACCCTTGGCCGCATCGAATCCGTTGTAAATCGTCATGTCAGCATTTCCTCATCACAGAGGGATCACGATTTCTTCGTGGCCCTTGACCGTGCCACTGCGCAGCACTGGCGTTCGATATTCAAGCGAGTAGAGCTCGCCAGCGTCCGCCAGTTGCCCAGGTGTCAGATAGCGTTGCCCGGCTGGCACCTCCGCCTTGGCCACCGTGCCGAAGAACACACCGCACTCGCGCACCGTTTCCCCTTGCGCCTCTTCAAACGAGAACGTGGCTCGCACATAGAGGAACGGCGAGGGCTCGGCGCTGCGCTTGTAGTGCTGCCCGCCTGGCATCTCGATTTCACTATCCACCTCGGTGGCCGGAATCACATAGGACACTTCGCTGGCCAGCCTGCGGCCGATCTCATCGACCAACACCAATTGCTCGCTCGGCGTAGCAGGCGCGGCATTCCACGCGCCATCACCACGCCCCCATGCCACATGCACCGGCAAAGCCATCAATGCCTTGGCCAGCAGCTCGCGGCCGTTTTCCTGCAGAACTTGCATGCGTCGTTACTCCGTTGTTTCGTAGAAGGTGCTTTGAATGTTTGGCGAGCGCCATGGGCGCGCGTCCCAACGACCGCGCCATCTGCGGCCGCTGTCCATGCGTGGCGTGCATTCACTGGCGTGTGTGACCTCTTGCGCACGGGCGACAACACCCGGCCTTGCCGGACCGGCCATGCTGGCCATACCTACGCCGCGCGCGCTGCTCGGCTGGATTGATTGGTATGGCTGCGCCATCGCCGCCACATACAGCGCCTGACACCCGCTTACGGCACGCTGCACGACGCCATCCCAGCGCCACACATCCCAACGCCACACGTCCGCTCGACGCACACGGCTGGCGTACTGCAGCACATGGCCAGCGCGGATGGGCTCCAGCGTTGGAGCCTGCACCATCGATATGCTGAACCGCGCCTGACTGCCGATGACTACCCCACCACCATCACCCACATCCACCGGCGTGCCGCTCACGTTGTCCCAGATCGCAGCGTCCCACACAGGCCGGTTGTCCCATCGCAGCATGCGCAAGTCGTAGCGGTAAAACACCCGATAGAACGCCACATGCAGCGGAATCGTGTTGCGCACCGCGTAGGCCATCTCGGCTATGTCGGCATTGCTGACCTCGCGGCCCGGATTGATGTGCAGCCGTGCGCCGTCCTCATCGAGCGTGACGGCGGTGTAACCCAGCCACGAGAGCACGCGGCGCACACCTGCGGCGGTGCCGCGCTCGCGAAGCCATGGCAAGCCCTGCGCGATCAGCTCGCGCGTGTCGTCAAAGTAGCGATCAAACCGGCTTATCTGCCATTGCTGCGCAACCCACGGCAATACGCTGTCATTGGCCTGCATGGCGGCAGGCTCGATGCCATCAGCCATCGCGCCCCAGCCGCGCGGGAACGTGGTGTCAATCACCCGCTCCAGCACGGTGGACGATGGCGGCAGGATGGTGCGCGGCGTGGTCATGCAATCACCCCGGCGTCGATCAGCTGCACCACACCCAGCGCCGGATATTCACCGGCGTCAATGGTGGTGGTGACCGCTGGCGCAGCGTTGTCAGGAAACTCCACCGCATGCACGCCATCAACGTGCAGCAGCGTTGTGATGTAGCTGCGCGCCACGGTGCCAGCCATGATGCCCATGTCAGCAAACGCCGCGGCCAGGCGCTTGCGCAGCAGCTGCGGCAAGTCACCCGGTGCACTGCGCGTGCGCGAGATGCGCGCGGTGATGTTGATCACATGCGGCACGGCCACCGCCACGGTAAGCACCACGCCGAGCATGCGGGCATCGTCGGCATTGAGCGCCGCATTGACCACCGAGCGCACGGCCTGCGCCTGCGCCGCATCGGTCACCCACAGCATCACAAGCACCTTGCCCGGTGCGCTTTGCGTTGCGCGCGCAGCTCGCACCAACGGCGAGGCGGTCAGCGCCTTGTATTCGTAATACTCACGCGTTCCCTGCGCGCCGAGCGCGGCAATGCGCAGCTGCAGGCGCACGCGGAATCGATCATCCGACTCACCCGCCATGCGCTCGACGCCGAACATGGCGGCCAGATGATCCAAATCGGCGCCCTTGGCAAACCCCAGCAGGTGCGCGCGCGCCGCGTTGTTGATGCGATCTCGAATCAACAGCTCGCGCAATGAGAATGACTCGGTTACCTTGACCACCGGGTCAGATTCGAGCTTGAGGATGTCATCAATTCCCGGCTGGTGCGGCCGCATGCGATCCGCGAAATCAGCCTTGCCTTGGGCGAGGATGGTTTCAAACGACAGCTTTTCGACCACGCTCGGCGGCGCGAGTGTCTGCAGGTCGATCATGCAGCACCCCCATTCAGCGGCACGGACAGCGACAGCGACAGCGACAGCGACGCATCGCGGCTGAACTGGCCGGTGTATGCGCAATCGATATTGATCGTGACGCGGCCGGGCACGTCAGCATCACGCGTGAGCGACATTTTCGAGACTTTGATGCGAGGCTCCCAGCGCATGAGGGCCGAAGCCACAGCCGAGAAAACACGGGTCTGCGTCGATAGGTTGTCCGGCTGGTCGATCAGCGCGGGCACCAGACTGCCGTAGGTGCGGCGCATAACACGGCTACCGATGGGCGTGCTGAGAATGTCGGTGACGCTCTGGCGCACATGCTCGAGCATGTTGATGCGCTGGCCGGTGTTGCGGTTCATCATGGAATGACACCTCCACCCATTCCGCCCGCGCCCAACGGCTCGCCGGAAAGCATGGTGCCCATGGTCACCTTGGTGTGAACGTGGTTCATCAGGCTGATGCCACCGGCGATCACATCGACATTGGCCACCACCATGGCCGGGCCAATCTGCAAGGTGGCCGAACCGGCCTGCAGCGTGATCTGGTTCGGCTTCATCGTGATGCTGCAGCCGTTGCCCACCTCCATGCGGAATTCCTGAGGCTCCATGGTGGCGCTGCAGGTGCTCGACACTTCGGTGCGCAGCTTCTTCTCGTGGTGCGTGGTGTGCGCCTCGGGTGAGTATTCGGAATAGTCTTTTTCAGACCAGCGCGTGTACTCCACCGCCTTCCTATTACTTGGCGCGGCGTTGGCGTCGGAATAGAAGCCGAGCAGCGCAACGCCCTGCAGCAGGTCACCTCCCGGCGCAAGCACCAGACATTGCTCACCGACCACCGGCGGCCACCAGTGCGAACCGTCTTTGCCCGCAGCGCGGCCGGTGAACCACGGCAACCAGTCAGTGGTGTTGTCGCCCATCTGCACACGGCAGCGCGCGGCCTTGAGATTCACGGCATGCACGACGCCGAGGCTCGCAATGTTTTCCAGCTTGCGAGCCTGTTCCTGCGGTGTGTTTTGCTGCGGTGTTTGCGACATGCGCCCACTTTGCCGCCGCGCGCGCGCGAAGGCCAGCGCGGCGGGCTGTGGCTGCGCACATCACATATTGCGCACTAGCTGGACAGATGCCGCAGCAGCACGTCGCGGATCAGATCGGTGTCGGCATCGCTGATGCCCACCAGCTCGCGCGCCGGGTATCGATACGCTGGGCCGTGCGGATTGACGTTGTCGGTTTCACCGAAATGGTGGACACGCGCGATGCGCTGGGCGCGGCTCACGATCTCGACCAGCGCGGACCCAGGCGAGCCGCGCGCCTTCAAATTCTTGGCCGCCTTCATCTTCGCGAACAGCGGCAGCTTCTGCTTGGCCGCCTGCCGGATGCGCCCGGCCTTGCTGCGCATGGTGGTGGCTGGCGTCTTGCGCGGCTCCCAGCGGTTGCCGTCCGGTTCGGTTTGCGCTGCCATGCGCGCGGCATTGGCGGCGCGCAGCTTGCGAGCCACGTCAACGGTGATGCGCCTGCGCTGGCTCGGCTGCAGCTTTTGCAGCATACCCTCGGCCCACGTTTCCAGCGCCTTGAAATCAGCCATTGCGCGCGATCACGCGAAGCGCAGCGACTCGAATCGCTCGCGCTCGGGCGGGATCTCCATGTCCCATTGCGCCAGCAGCTTGTCCTTGAGGTACAGCTCCCAGCGCTCGGCAATGCCTGCCATGCCCGGCACGCCCGGCTCTGGCGGATGCTCGGCAATCAAGCGCGTTGGGTGATCCTCGTCCACTGCAACCACCACCCGCTCAGTCACCGGCACGCGAATGGCGATGTCGCAGCTCGCGGAGTCCAGCAACTCCACGTTGAACTCCAGACCCTTGGCCTGCGTCTTCGGGTTGTCCAGCAGCTCGGATTGATGCACCCGCACCCAAGCGAGCAGAGGCACGAACAGCGCATCGGTGTGGCCAACGTAGTTCAACACCGAGATCTCGATGGCGTATTCGTACTCAAACGAGAGGCCACCCGCCAGCGTGGACACCGCGCGCCCTTCATGTGCCAGCACGATGAGGTTTTGCGGGTCGCGTTTCAGGTCGGGGTTTGCCGACTCAATGAGCGCCCGCAGACTCTGCAGCTTCCACATGCTGATCCCCCTTCAATCTGGCTTTGTAGCGCTCGATTTCTGCGGCAGCGCCGTTGTATCGGTCGATGCAGATATTGAGCTCTCGAATTGCATCGTCTCCGTCGTCGGTGACGGCGTAAATATCCGCTGCATCCGATCCGACAAGTTCGGCGCGCGCTTCTTGAGGCCCAGCGGCTCCAGACTTGGCGGCGTCGCCAGTTGGTACGACGGCGGGCACGCAAGCGGCGGCCCTGATTGACACGCGCCGAGTGCCAGCGCGCAAAGCGCGATCACGCTCGGCCTGCAGAGTTTTCGCATGGTCTTTTGCCTCTTTCAGTTGCTTGGTCAATAGGTCTGTTTCAGCGCGCTGCCGTTTCTTGCTGTCTTCGGCCTCGCGGATCTGGCGCTGGCGTTCCGTTTCATTGGCCTCGCCCTGAGCCTTCTCCCTCTTGCCCACCGCCACCATGGCGCGGTCATAGCCCTGCCCTTCGGCCCACGCGTAGAACACCCACGCCGCGAGCGCAAGGCAAGCGCAAAGGATGATGGTCACATCGAGCGCGCCGCGCTGCCGTGGTTTACATGTCATGGCAAATACTCGTGTCATCGTCCCGCCGCTCTTTCATGCATGCACGAAACTCGGCACGCTCGCGCGCATCACGAGCGCCGCATTTCTCCAGCACCTCGCCCGCGTTGACGTACCAGGCGGCGGCCATGTCCGCCTCATCGAGCGCAATGTCCAGCATGCGGCACGTATTGGCCGCCGTTTTTGCGGGCACCACAACGCATCCTGTCAAACCAACCAGCGCGGCAATGATCGCGATTCGCACAATCTGATGCTTCATTTCTGCATCTCCATGCATGCGGCGATGCGTCGCTCCTGCCGCAGCCACACCCCTTTGCAGCCTTGCGGCCCCCAGTTCACCGGCAAGCGGCAATCACGGCCCGCCTGAAAGCGCCACGCCTCCAGCGCCTGGCACGCGCCCACGTAGTCACCACGCAGCAGCCACGTGCGCGGGCTCTGCGGCTTGGTCCAGTTTCCATAACCAAACTGGCCGAGAAAATCCATGTACAGATCGAATTCGCCCGGCAGCATCATGACGCCCGGCAGCGACTTGATGAGGCGTTTTTCGTCCTCTGCGGCCAGCCCGCGCGCGAGCTGCGAAGCACGCGCACGCGTGATCGGCGGATCGGTCATGCGCACCGGCGTGCCGTCTTCGTAGCGGGTGGAGCCGTGGCCAATCGTCGGCACATCGCCCTTGGTCGGCACGTATGGGACTTCGCTGAAACCTTCGTTGACCTTCCAAGCACCAAACCCGGCCGCCGACAACGTGAGCGCCGCGACAGCTACGCGAACAACTGATTGCCGCATCTGGTCCATTACTCGCCCTTCACCGGCGTGCCCTGCGCGGCCTTGCGCCAGCGGTACAGCAACCACCCGATCTGCAGCAGTAGATAAACGATGGTCAGCGTTCCGACCGTTGCATTTATCGACCAGCCTTGAGCCACCGATGTGGTGACCACGGCAACCGGCGGCGAGGCTTTGGCGCTTTCCACTGCAATATCCCTGATCATTTCTTTGCTCATGCTTTCAGTCCCACAGATAAACGCGCTCTTGCACCGGCTCTGCCGACTCCACCACCCGCACAGGGTGCCCCTCTGGCAGATCGGCCGCGAGCTTGGCCAAACCCGGATTGGCTTCGAGCGTGGCCTCCAAATTCCCCGCCGTCTTGCCCAGCGTGCGCAGCAGCAGCGCATCAAGCACCTCGTGCTGATGCGCGCGGACGGTGGCGCTCCCGGTGCTGGTGACCTCGCTCATATCAATTCCGCGATCACGCGCGAGCGGCTTTGCACGTCGGCTATGGCCCAGCGCAGCCGTTTCAAGAATCCAGACACGCGAACCTCGACGCCACTTGTCACGCGCGCCTCTTTCCCCGCGCCCTGCGGCAACGTGGCCATGTCGCGCGCCACCTCGGCGGTTTCCGCCAGCACATGCCACTTGATGGCGTGCCGGTACTGTTTGACGCGCGTGCTTTCCAGCTCCGAGCCCGTGCCGATGATGGTGGCGGGCACGTCGCCCAACGTCGCATAGCCCTGCGACTCCTGCAGCTCGCGCCAGTCCCGCAACTCGGCGTTGATGGCCCACATGGCGGCCTCGATTGCCTCGCGCAGGCGCGGCGGTGTCACCGTGGTTTCAATGCGCGAGTCGTCTCGCAGACGTTCGCAATCGATGTCCGGGAAAAATCCGTCATTCCCCACCACGCCCTCGTCCTGCTTGAGCGGTGGATTCACATGCGGTGCAACGAATGACATGGGGCCTTCTTCCAGAACGGTGTAGGTGTGGCGGTGGCCCTGGGCGTCGGCATATGCAAATCAATGCTGCCTGCCCAGGGGCCGCCACGGCGCGGGGTACGCTCGGTTTCGAGCGACTGGCTCGGGCTATTTCTTGACCCGACGCTCCAATCGCTCAATGTCTTTTTTCACGCCCGCGAGCTTGTCCAGCTCGATGGCTCGCTGCAGGTACGGCAGCGCCTGCTCGCACACGTCGGCAGACAGCTTGGCGATGTCGGCATCGCTGGTGCTGGTCTTGCCCAGCAGGGCCCAACCCGCCGCCTTACACAGCCGTGCCTTCGGCTGGTCCGGCGTGTCCGCCGTTGCGGTCATTTCCATGACGCGGCGGATTGTCTGCATGGCCTCATCGCCCGCGAGCTTTCCGTCGCACACGGCGGTGGAAATTTCGTCTTGCAAGATCGTGGCCACGTTGCGCCTGTAGTCGTCAGGCGGATTCACGCCGGTGGCCAGCATGTACTCGGCAATGTCGATGCCGCGCGTGTACAGACCCGCATCCAGACTCCAGACCATGGCATAAGCCACCACCTGATCCTGAGTGCCCGGCCGCGCCTGCAGCACGCCATCGACATAAGCGTCATACAGCGGAAGCAGCGTGCGCTTGGCTTCCACCTTGGCCTCAATCGATTTGATTTCCTTGAGGTCGCGGCGATGCTGATGGAGCTGCATCATCATCAGCTCAAAGGCCTCGCCCACCGTCTCGCCGTGGACGTTGGCGGCGTCGGCCTGCGCCTGTTGCTTGGCCGCGAGCTTGTGCAAATAGCTGCGCTGCGCCGGTGTTTGTGGCATGTTGAAGTTCCCCGCTTGTTTGATGCATGACCGGCAAATAGCGGCCCATTTTTTAGGCCGCTATCCGCCTGTCGTCTGGCTTATTCCTGCAGCTCGATGTTTTCGATCAGGCAGAACTTACTCAGGTCTTCGATCACGAAAGCGTCATTGCTGCTCTCGTATGTCTCGATGCGGTCAGCCTCTGGTGCTTCCTTGACATGACGGCGGCGCGAACCGTCTTGCCAGTAGACGGCCAGATTCTTCAAACTAGTGATACCCAACTTGCCGTCCGGAACAAACGGAACCGCCACGGCCGGCAGAGTGCCCATGCGCGTCTGACTGCGGATGACATCGGCGGCCAGAATTTCCGAAGGCGTGGAAATTTCGTTGACCAACGGGAACATCTTTGCGTGCAACAGTCCACGACCGACAACCACCACCATATCCTTTGCACCGCGATGCCATGGCGCAATCTGGTTATTGATGGCGTCATACACCAGCGCATCCAGATTTTTGTAATCTGCACCAGCACCTGCGCCGACGATGACCTTACCCGCCGTTTTCGTGCCGGTCGATCCGTCCAAAACCCGCTCTGGCGCCACTTCTCGCGCGTACTGGAACCAGCCCTTGTTCACATCTTCCAGCAGCGGATTAGCTGCCGGGTTAGTCGTCTCGGCAACGCTCACCCCGTTGAATCCGATCATGATGCGATCCAGCGCGCACCGTTCCTGAATGGCCTGCGACAGCAGCAGTTGAAATTGGTTTCCGAACTTCGCCCACATATCCAGCGCCTGATAGCGGATATGTGTGTCGTAGTTGGTCTGCGCGCACAGATAGCCACGGCTATCCATGTCCTTCATGTCCCGCGTCTTGCGCCGCAGGTCCCCCGACGTATTGGTGCGACTGGCAATCGGCCCTGTCACACCAATGCCGAGCTTTTCACCCATGAGTTCATCGACTGGCGCGATGGTAATAGCCTTCAAGAACTCGCTCGTGTCCTGAATGCGCTTTTCAAGACGCTGCTGCACCGATGGCTCGATGGCGAATTTCACTGTCGCATCAGCAATTCCGTTCAGCTTGGCCTGATCATCCAGATACTGATTGAACAGCTTTCGGGTTTCGTTCTTCATGTCCTCTATCCTCTTGAGAATGGTTTTCGTTGGTCGCTAAACAGCGGCTCTTTCAGCAGTCAGCTTTCGCTGCGCCTTCATTGCCGGTAGCTGCAGGGCGCTTGCTCGGGTTGCCGTCTTGCGTGCTGAGCTTTTCGGTCAGCGCCTTGAAATCGCCGCGCAGCTTCTGCAGCTCGGCGTCTTGATCTGCGCACTTTTTGTTCAACGCGACGACTTCGCCAGCCTGATGCTTCAACGCTGCATCTGCCGCGCCCATGAGTTCCAGCGTCTTGACCGCGAGCGCATTTGGCGCTTCGATCTTTTCCTTGGTCTGCGCCGTGGAGCGGAAAGATTCAAGCAGTGCGCCGAACTTGCTCAGAAGCACATGCGCAATGCCATCCGCGTCATCGCTCATTCCCAGATCGGACTCAACGCCGACAGAGAAGAGCGATTCAGGCTTTGTTTTCTTGGATGCGAACGGGCTAGCTGCCGGGTTCTGCGCTGCGAACTTGAGCACTTCCGTGCCGATGCTCGCGGGCGAATCAGTCACCGCCAGACCAACCATGTAGGCCTCGCCGGTCTTTGCGAAATTCGGATCGATTTCGATGCTGGAATAGATCTTCTGCTTGGCCTTGTTCATGGCCACGAGGCTGGGCAGTGCTTCGATTTGCGCGAACAAAGCAATCTTGCCGTCTTCGACCGTGCGGGCCTCCAACGCGAGCACGTCGCCCAGCGCAGCGAAAGAGCTATCCGGCGTAGTGCCTCGGATGTGCTCCAGCCACACACGAGCGCCGTATGTGTCGGGCTTGTAGTTCTTGGCCATCTGCTCGATCCATGCGCGCTGAATCTCGCGGCCATCGGTGGTCGCGCCTTCGGTTGCAACGCGGAAAAATTTAGTAGGCATATGCGGCTCGGTGTGTGTTGAAAGTTGACACCGCCTATGTTCCGCAGATGGCCCGCGCGCTGCAATTGGCGCGCACTGTGGCTGCGCACATCACATTTTTTCGTTGTCGATTTCCGCGCGCGCGCGGCAGACACTGGCAAGCATGACAAAGCAAGTCGCGCAGGACACCGCCGCGCCCACCGCTCAACGCATCAAGGCCAAGCCATCAAAAACAACGATGGCCCGGCAGGCCGCCGCATTGCATGACCAGGTGGTGAGCCAGTACAACGGCCTACCGAAGGGCGACACCAGCCCGGTGAATGATGGCGGCGCAGGCAAGCGGCGCGATGCACGCGGGCTGTATTGGCAAGGGTGGAAACTGTCGCACATTTCCGAGCACTTGGGTATCCCGCGCGGCACGCTGCATGGGTGGCTCAAGGCCGAGAAATGGAACGATGCAACGCCAACGCACCGCGTTGAATGCACGCTTGAGGCGCGCATGGTCTGCCTGATCCTGAAAGAGCAGAAGACCGGCGGCGACATCAAGGAAATCGACCTGCTCGGGCGTCAACTCGAGCGGCTTGCGCGGATTGGCAAGTACGAGAAGAGCGGGCGCGAAGTCGATTTGAATCCGAACATCGAGCGCCGGAACGCAGCGCCAAAAAGCCAACCCGCAAAGAATTTCCTCAGCAAGGAACACATTGAAAAGCTCAAGAGCGCTTTTCTTGACAGCCTTTTCAAGTACCAACTTCTTTGGTGGCGTGATAGCGACGCGCGCACTCGCGCCATTCTGAAATCGCGGCAGATCGGCGCAACATGGTACTTCGCGCGTGAGGCGCTTATCGATGCGCTGGAGACAGGCCGCAATCAGATTTTCCTCTCTGCCAGCAAGTCGCAAGCGCACATTTTCAAGCAGTACATCACGGCTTTTGTCTACGAGGTGTGCGGCGTTGAACTCAAGGGCGACCCCATCGTGTTGGCCAACGGCGCAACACTGTATTTCCTCGGCAGCAACGCGCGCACCGCGCAGGGCTACCACGGCAATTTCTATTTCGATGAGTTCTTTTGGACTACCGATTTCGAACGCCTCAACAAAGTGGCCAGCGGCATGGCCATGCACAAGAAATGGCGCAAGACGTATTTCTCGACGCCATCCAGCATTCAGCATGCCGCCTATGCGTTCTGGAGCGGCGAACGCCTCAAGAAGAAATCAAAAATCGAGGTGGACATCACACACGCGAAGCTCGCCACCGGATTCACCGGCGAGGATCGAGTGTGGCGCAACATCGTCACCATCGTTGACGCGCTCAATGGCGGTTGCGATCTCTTCGATCTGGCCGAGCTACAGCTCGAATATTCAGACGAGGAATTCGCGAACCTGCTCATGTGCGGGTTTGTCGATGATTCGTTCTCTGTATTCCCCATGGCCGACCTGCAGCCCTGCATGGTTGACAGCTGGGAAATCTGGAAAGACTTCAAGCAGTTCGCGCAGCGCCCGCTCGGCTATGCACCAGTCTGGATTGGCTACGACCCCAGCCAATCCGGTGACAGCGCCGGTCTTGTCGTCGTCGCACCGCCAGCGAAATCTGGCGGCCCGTTTCGCGTGCTTGAGACAGTGCAGTTCAAAGGCGCTGATTTCGAGGCTCAAGCGGACGCCATCAAGAAGGTAACCCAGCGCTACAACGTCGAGCACATCACCATCGACACCACGGGCATCGGCGCTGCCGTACATGAGCTGGTGCGCAAGTTCTACCCACGCGCACGCGGCATCAACTACAGCGTTGACAGCAAGACCATGCTGGTGCTCAAGGGCCAGCAGGTGATCCGGTCCGGCCGCTTGGAATTCGACGCAGACAAGCGCGAGCTGATGAATCACCTCATGTCCATCAAGCGCGAGCTGACCCCCAGCGGCCGAAGCGTCACCTACTCCGCAGGCCGCAGCAAGACCACCGGCCACGCGGATCTCGGGTGGTCACTGCTCAATGCACTGAGCAATGAGGCATTGGACGCAGGCACCGACATGGCCACCAGCACCGGCCGCTCTTTCATCACCGTTTCAGATTGACCCCATGCCAAAACGCACACGCCATTTCCGCAAGCTCGATCACACATCGACCGCCACAGCACCGAATGCCGACAGCCCGGCCACTCGCGGCGGCCGTGCCGAATCTTTCACATTTCAACTCGGTGAGCCGGAGCCCGTCATCGGCGGTCGCTCTGCCTTGCTCGAATATGCGGAGTGCATGGAGAACGGCGACTACTACGAGCCGCCGGTTAGCCTAGCATCGCTGGCCCGCCTGCTGCGCATCGGCGCGCACCATGAAAGCGCGCTGCGCTTCAAGGTCAACGTGTTGACCAGCACATTCGTACCGTCTCAATGGTTGAGCGCCGACACCTTCCGCGCTCTCGCGCTCGACTATCTGGTGCTGGGCAATGGCTATCTGGAAAAGCGATTCAACCGTCTAGGCGGCCTGCTTGAATTGCACCCGTGTCTCGGCAAATACATGCGCCGCGGCATTGACCCGGCGCGCAATTTTTGGGTGAACGATCTGGAGAGTCCGCACGAGTTTGCGCGCGACTCCATCATTCACCTGCGCGAGCCGGACCTGCATCAGGAAATCTACGGCCTCCCCTACTACCTGGGCGCGCTGCAGTCAGCCATCCTGAACGAGAGTGCCACCCTGTTCCGCCGCCGCTACTACGCCAACGGCGCACACGCGGGCTTCATCTTGTATGTGACCGACGAGGCGCAGAATCAGGACGACATCGACAAGCTGCGCAAGCAGTTGACCAACACAAAGGGCAACGGCAATTTTCGGAACGTCTTCTACTACGCGCCCGGCGGAAAGGACAAAGGCGTGCAGCTCATCCCCATCAGCGAAGTGGCGGCGAAAGATGATTTCTTGAACATCAAGAATTCCAGCCGCGACGACATACTGGCCGCACACCGCGTGCCGCCCCAGCTCATGGGCATGCTGCCCAACAGCACGGGCGGATTCGGTGATGTGGAGAAAGCCGCCATGGTGTTCGCACGCAACGAGATAGCGCCGCTGCAGGCCACCATGGCGCACGCCATCAACACGCAGGCAGGGCGCACGGTCTGCACGTTCAAGCCCTACCAGCTGACCGACGCCCCCGCCGCGAACTGACAACCACCGCAAGCCACCCACAAGCCCGCCTAGAGCGGGCTTTCTTTCGCCCACCCCACGCCCTCACCCACCCCGCAGCAGGCCCGCCACAGCCCGCGTGGCAGGCCCACGCCCCACGCGCGCACCCCACCCCGGCCCGGCCCGGCCGCCCCGACCCCCATCAAGACCGAAAGCGCGCGGTCGAGACCCCGCCGCGCCCGCACGCTAAATAGGTCGCTTTTGTCGGCACTGTCGGACACCCCGCCAGCCAAGCCCAGCAACGCCCCGCGCACGGTTTTCGGGTACGCTCTCACGTCGGAATTCGTCGGGTTTTGACATATGGCGAGCAATCCGCCGCCGCCTCTTTCCAGAAATCGCCAGCAAGCCCTCAAATCGGCCCGTGGAGCGCCTCAATTTGATAGGCCTGTACGTTGGCCGGTATAAATGAAAAAACCCGTTAAAACGGCCTGCATCAACGAATTACGGAACTCACAGCCTCCGCCAGAAATGCAGAAAGCGCCCATTGCAGGCGCTTTTTTCATGCCCGCTTCGGGGCATACAGCTCACTTCACGCCACTCTCCCAACGAGCACGACAACTCTTGTCCGATCACTCCTGACGACACCTGCATGCGATCCGCCTCGCAAAACGTATATGCAGGGACACGAGGACGGTCCCACGATCGGCATAACTTCAGGCCATACGCTGAGACACTTGCTGGTCGTGGATGTCACAGCGGTCAACAAGGGCTTTGCGTTTGAGCCTCGCCGCTGCGTGGTAGAGGGCAGCTTCAGCGGCTGGATCACTTCCAGCGCTTGAGCCGACATTGCGAGCGACTGCCGCAAGTGTTGGCCGGATTGCTCTTCCTCGTTTCTGTTCTGCCCATGCCGCCCAATGGTCCGCCATGGCTTGGAGCACGCGTGGGTTCATCACACGCTCGGCAACACGTGATTCGTCACGGCCCAGCGGTCCCTGCGTCTGGCTGTTGCTCTCCCCAGAGTATCTCGACATCCATGACACTGGCGACAGACTGTCCAGCGCGACGTGCTGGATTGAGAATGGTCCGATTCAGATACTCCAATGACGCATCGATTCGCTCATTCTCCGGATGAAGCACAATCCAGCGCTCCAACGCACCAGTGGCAGAGATCCAGACCCTCAACTCGATCCGGGAGATGTCCGCAGGCAATAGCTCTGCGAGTACATACCAATCGCCCACTGGCGCAGCAGATTGATCCAAATCTCCCGCTTCAAAATAGGACCCATCGATTTGGCTGTCGTCGGCAACGTCGGCAGGCCCCACACTCTCCAATGAAGATGCAGTCGGAGCAGACATGGAACGACGGGTGTCACGTTTCTTTGGAGATTCGACCAGTGAACGTGGAGGCATTGGCCGCACTTCAGACGTGCCAACTGTCGACTTTTTTGAAGCGATGTTGGGCAAATCATTCGTCAACAACTCCACAGTCAACACTCTTGACGACGCGAAGGGCAATGCCAGACGCGTTCCCTGATGCGGCCTTGCAAGCGCCATCAACAAGCACGCATGCGCAAGCGAGGAAAGAATGAAGGCGCAAACAAGTCGTCTACGCGAGAAAACGTCAAACAACGGATAGCTACTGACGAAGTTTATTTCCAGCAGTATTCCAAAGCTGCCTTTTCGTTGGCAAACCCAGAATAGCTATCCAAGGTCTTTCGACCAAACTGATCTACTCGGAAGTTGCCACATTTATCTCCAACCATCAAGTTAGCGCGTTTGGCCTCCAGAACGAAGCTGTCGCGCTCGGGATTTCTGGTGATCTCCACGTTGCTGGGAAACTCCACTTCATATCCCTTCGCTCCCTGTTTCAGGTGTTCCGGCAAGGCGGTAATGGACGTTCCAGCACTTGTTTTGTCGTAACGATAACTCTCGGTGTAATTGCGCTCCATCCACTGTTGAGCGGTCATCAGCACTGACTTGGCTTCCGCACGTCGCCCCTTGGCGACGAATTCCTTGTACGAAGGATAGGCAACCGAGGCCAGAATCGCGACGACAGCAACCACAATCATCAATTCAATGAGCGTGAAGCCCTTCTGCAAATATCGGTGATTCATAAGAGCCTCTTCACTCTGGTGTCAATGTGCGGATGCCCGGAATTTCGCGCCAATGCATGCGCGGCGTAGAGCTGTAGCAAATCACGGCATCCGATGTACCACCCAGCGTAATGAACGAACGTTGGCCAGGGCCGCAGATGGCCTCCTTCTTGGTGCAGTTCGCATCGGCCCCTTCGCCATCGCAGGTGCAGCCTTCGGTGCCACGCGTGCAATTCACCGTCACTTTGGTTCGGCCTCTTGCTGGGTT
The DNA here is from genome assembly GCF_015354245.1 of Diaphorobacter caeni. GTDB lineage: Bacteria > Pseudomonadota > Gammaproteobacteria > Burkholderiales > Burkholderiaceae_C > Diaphorobacter_A > Diaphorobacter_A caeni. The sequence continues at coordinate 842,725 of NZ_JADKYZ010000001.1, read as the reverse complement.
GTTCGATGCATAGGACACCTTCTGGTCCTGGAAGTTGGCTCCGGAAACCAATTCCTTCTCACCGCCGACCGTCACCACGCCCTGACTGTTTCGCTCTGCCTGCCCCGAAATCGGATCGATCGTATACAGAGATGCATTGGGCGTCGCATTGCAGGCCACCGCGGCTTCATCCGCAGTGATCGGGCGCACCGTCACAAAGGACATCACGCCCGCATTCAGAGAAGGATTGGAAAGCACCGATTCCTGAACCACGGGCAAATTCCAGTACCAGCCATCCTTCGTCGTCCAGTCAATGACGTCACCGCTCAACGTCACCGCTCCGCCCGAACCGCGAGTGGCGGTACGGGCCACCAGAGTCGAGATGCCGCTGGGCAGATCGCGCGACACGTTCAGCCCTGTGCGATCCCAGATGCCGTAGACGCGATACGTCATGCCCGTAGCGAAGTCCGGTGTCTCGAATGCATTTCCGGTGGCAAAGTTCACCATCAGTCCACCCTTGCCCATGTAGAGCAAGATAGGAGCCGTCGTGATCGGGAGGCCCTTGGTCTGCCCGCTCACCGTTGTAGTGGCGCGGTACAGTGGCTTGTTGACGTTGTTGTTTCCCTTGTACGCCACGTCCCACGCGGTGTCATCGGAACCACGAATGTTGAACTTCCACATGTTTCCCTGAAGGTCACCTGCATAGACGACGTCAGCGATGCCGTCACCGTCATAGTCCTCCCAGCGCGGAGTGGACAGGCCATTGCTTCCCAAAGTCGCATCGGCAACGATCTTCTTGTATTGCCCCGTCCAATTGCCATTGTTTGGGCCCTGCACATAGAGAATGTACAGAACCGCTTTGCCGTTCGTGGATTTCTGTCCATTGCCGAACAGCACGCCATACTTGCCATTGTTGAGCTTCACCACCGGCAACGCTTGATTGGACACAGTGTGCAGACTGGCATCGCTGATGATGTAACCCAGATCAACATCGTCATCCGAAGTGAATTGCCACTTGAATACGTTCGACGCATTGGACTCCGTGAGCGAATCAACATCCGTCACATCCAGCGCATAGATCGCCTTTCCACCACGCCCCAATGCACCGAAGAGATAGGAGCGCCACTTGTCCTTGTTGGCGTCTGGATCTGCGTCGGTGCCAATATTCACATCGGCCACAAAGGGGCTGCCGTCCACATATGCCCAGACCAAGCCATCGGGTTTGCTTTCAATGTCATTGGTAGTGAAATCGGCGCCGTTGATGCGCGTACGAGCCGTGGTTCCACGCTGCAAAGGAATCTCCGCAAGCCGGTTGGCCAGTACACCAGGCACATAAGCGAACACCTCGGCGCCGGTCTTGGAATTGAAGGCATGCAACATGCCGTCATTGGCGGGAACCCAAAGCAATTGCTTGCGATCCTTGTGATCCGCATAGAACTTGGTATAGCCATCGTATCCAGTGCCATAGAAAGCGGCGCTGGGTGCAGTCTGCAACCAAGGCGTACCGTTCACCAGCGGGCCAAGCAAGTTGCTCTCTCGCGAGCGCAAGCCATTTGGTCCTTCAAGGGTTTGATTTCCTCGAACGTAGTCAAGCACATTCTGAGCGTTTGCAGCCGAAACAACGTTGGTGCTCGCGGTCGTCATTTGCGTCTGATAGGCGCTACCGACTTGTCCCCATCGAAACGCTACGCCAGACCCTGCGGCGTTCGTGATGATTTCGCGGCCACCTCCCTGACTACCCGAGTGCGTATCAAACAGCAGCTTTCCAGCCTCCCACGTATAGAGAGGATCGAAATAGCCTTCAGAGTCGATTTTGTAGGCTTCGAGCGTTCCGGATACAGACGCGGCATCAAACTTGGCAACGTACTTAAACTCGTCGGTAATGAACTGGGCGGAGGAAATGGCTGGCGCGGCATTGGACGACTTCACCAACGCGTCCAGCGCCTTGCGCAATTGCGATTCAAGAATGTCCGGACGGCGTGCAAGAAAGTACCCGTCTGGTACGCCATCGCTGCCCGAGGTTCCGTCAGCCTTGAGTCGATCCCAGGACTCGACGGTAGGAGGCATGGAAATATCCGTATAGGTACCGTTGGAGTTGCGACTGCTTGACGTGAAGTAACCATACTTCGCGGCATACCACAATGGATCCTGAATGAGGACGTTATCAACACCAAGCATCTGGAATCTCTCGCTGTACGGATAGTCAGCATCTCGAATCGCATTCCAAGCGGAACTCACACTGCAGCGTCCAGCGTCATTGTTTTTCCCAAGACATTGAAGCTCGCCCTCAGCGCCCGTCATACTATTGTCACTAGTCATGTGCCTGTGCGTGAGATAGCGCTTGTCGCGATTCGTCCCCATCACGCTGAAACCATGCGTTCCAGTATCACCCGCACCGACGTTCAGGATATCCGTCGTGATCTTGATGATGTACCCCGTCGGGCTTGGGTTTGCAGTTGTTGCTCTCTCAACGTCATAGCGAATGAACCCTGCAATGTCCATATCGTAGTCACCACCCAACTGCGCGTCGTTCCACGTGACCACAAAACTGCCGTAAGGCATATTGGTCGTAGGATGAGTTCCCGAATTGATCGATGCGAACGTGAGCAAAGCGCCCGGCATCTGTTTGTCGCCTCCGCCATTCCAAAGGCTTTCCGGTGTGATGTAAACATATTTGACTGGCGAGGTGCCAGGAATCGGAACCTCTATGCGAGCCGCACCACCCGAAAGAGAGGCCGCAAGCGTCTTCACTTTCAATGCATCCTGAACGGATCCAATATCTGGAGGGGGGCTTGTCAGATTTCTGATTTTGGAAGTATTCGCATACAAGGCAGCGCCTGCAACCTGATAGGTGCCGCCCATCCCAGGCGCATCCGGACACACCCCTGACGCCAAAGAGAGTTTGGCGAGAGTCTTACTTGAGCATGATTGGCCAAACGTCCCGTCGATCGTGCCGATCGATCGGACCGTTCCATTGATTCCCTCCGCCACACCAATTTTGTCCGTATAGGACGCAATATCTCCCGATTTGTTGATCAGTGTATTGAATGCCGTACTGGCCTGCGAATCAGCGCCACTGGTTTTGGTAGCGCCATCAAAACTCAACGCGCTGCTCGACAGCGCCATTGTGTACATCGGCCGGCATACCGAGTTTCCAAAAAGTCCACGCCTTACCGTATTCGTATTCGCAAGCGGATCTTCCCAAGTTTTTACGACAAGCCCTTTAGTGGTGTCATTGGTTGACCCCGGTGCGTTGGTTTGTGTCTTCCCCGCGTAATACTGCAACGCTTGTACGATCATTTCTCCAATAGGATTGCCCCAAGCAGGAAGTGTTCCGTCATTCAAATCCTTGGGAAGCGGCTTACTGCTTCCATAGTCGGATGAACCTCGCCCATACAGAACAAAGCTGTCAATGGACTTGATGGCTCCGTTCCCTTTGGTGCGTCCATCTGATGTATTCCCAGTACAAACATTGCTGCTGGAGTGGCAAAAAACACCTGTATCCGTGTTGATTTCGTCAGAGAAATCTCCCATGTTCTTGCGCAGCGCACCGGCGTTGGTATTCTTGTCATAGCTCCCCGTCAGCACACCGAACTCAGCGCGCGCGGAAACAGATGCACTCGCTGACAACCCAAACTCTTGAAAAATGCCGTACGGCTTATAGTTTGTCGTCAAATTAGCGGGCGAAGCCATGCAACGCTCTTCGCCCAGCCACGATGGATTGCAAACGAGAACACGGACATTCAATTCAGAGCTTGACGCACTACCAGTGATACTGTCCTTCGTACCGTCTGGTGGGTCCACCTCATGGGAAATTCCGCCGTTGCCTTTGTCGGCATCAAGATAGTAACGCGCCAGCTTCTTCCCCAGAACACCAGTGCCCCATTCACACACCGTCCCTTCAACAGTGGCCCAGAGGCGGTAGTTCCCCTTGGCCACGCGAATGGTCGGAGTCCCACCCTCACCCATATCCGTGGAGCGGTTGCAAATGCTTATCCCGGCATACACGTTCTTGTTGCTGCCGGTTGATTTTGTCAAATTGGCCGTTGTGTATGGGGTGTAGTCACGAATGTCCGTTCCACGGTAGTATTTGACGAACGAGTGAGAATCCTTCGAGAGGTTGGTGCGCTCGAGAACCGTCAATGAATTTGTCACGGCGGTGATGACACCGCTGGAATTTTTTGTGGCAGTGGCAGTGTCTGTGCTGCGTTTCCCTCCATAGAGCATCTTCCGGATCACATCCAGACGCGTCATCGTGGCCCAGTTCAGAAAATTGCCACCCCATTGATTTGAGCCACCACAGACATATCGACCATCGCCAGATACTGTTGCATTGGCGTTGGGTTCAAAACGGCTGTTTGCATAGGTGTAGCATTTGGTCGAATCAAAATACCCGTAGTACTTGAAATCCGGTTTGAACGTGGTGTCGATAACACCGTCGCCATCCAGATCTTCAAAGTCGGTATAAATCGGGCCAAACAGCGTGTGATCCTTGGAGGTCGCCAACATCAGCATCGGCTTGTTGGCTGAGCTCACGATATTCGGTGGGATCGTGGCACGAGGCGTGGACACCTCGACGGGCGTAGCATGGGCGGCGGTCAGTGTGACCGCAACTGCCATCACCACACCGCCCCTTCTTGCCCATTGACTGATTTTCATAGGATTCCCCTCACTTCTTCGCAGCAGCTTGCAGGCTCTCTGCGGTGCAATACATCACGGCATGAAAATGGTCTGGAGGACCACTTGTGTGCGCTCTGAATATCCAAAACCTCGCGCCGTGATTCGATACATGGCGCTCCATTCGTTGGGATTGCTCCCCTGTCCACTCACCTGGGTTTCGACCTGATTGATGCGCACGTTCTTGCGTTTGAAATATTCGATCATGTACTCCGGCTGCCGCGCCACGCCAATAAGCGCAGCCGTTCCTGTATAAGTGCCGAGCGGCACGCCGCCTGCAAAGGAATCGCAGTTGTTGTGGTCAACCGGAACACGTCCCGGTTTTTTTGTCAGGTCGTCGCTCCAAAGTCCGCTCTTGCCACCGGGCCACCAAGGCTCAGCCGTCGTTCCGCTGGCAGCGACCCAGCTCGCCGTGGCATACGCAGCTTCAGGAATTGCGCAGAGGCCACGCTTGCAGTCCGTCGAAAAATCATTGGGGTTCAAGGCCACCTTGCCTCGGCTGCACGACGCGTTGGTGGCGACCGAACTGAACGCGGTCATGAAATCGCGTTCCGCATCTCTCAGCGCTGCTTCCGCAGCCTGCCAAGCGACCGCCTGATCGGTCTGATTTCTTGCCATGCCCTCGGACAGAACAGACTGCCGCGCGGTCCACAAACCTATGCCGGTAATGGCGATCAGAAACATCATGACCACCACCAATGCCACGCCCTGCTGAGCAGGTCGAGGATTTGAACCACTACCAGCGACGGCAGCGGGCCTGCTCATTTCGATGCCTTTCTTCAACATTCCCACTCCTTGCCTAATAGCTCATCCGCAGAGCATTTCGAACACCAAATGTCTGCTCGAATCTGGTGATGGCATATCCTGTGGGCTGATTCTTTTCGGCACCTGCGCAATCCACATACTTTGCCTTGTTCTCACCACTGTCGGACAGCCGAGTGTTCAGCCCCATCGTTCGAGTCAGCAGGCACACGCGAACGGCGGTGATCCGTTGCCAGGGCGTGAAGGCAACCCCGTTGACTGTCAGACTTGACTCAGATGCCATGCCGGTAGCGGTCACGAACTTCGACGGAGCCAATGAGTTGTTTTTGGACTGAGGGTCATATGCCGTATAGATCCCGTAGAGAATCTGCAGATCTTCAATGCCTGCAACCATCGGCTTGTAATCCGCTGCCTCGCCATGCCAGTTCGAGCCATTGCCACTGCATGCAAAGCTCTTGGTGGTGATATCCCCGTTGTCCACATACATCTTCGTGTTCACGAGGGAATATCTGTTCGACACGAACAGCGGTTGCTTGGGCGGCAATTTGGGATCGTTGGTCGTATTCGCCTTTCGCGTGGCATTGCTCGGATCTGCGTCCACGTTGTCTCCAGAGCAATCGAGACGAGTCCCGGGGGCGTCCACCGCGTCGTTGGTGAAGTAGTTGATCACCAAGGTATCCGCGCCCCCTGTAGAAGCGCTCGCGCAGGTACTGGAACTGGTATCAAACTGTCCGGCATCACAGCCGAATACTCCTGACTGAAATGCAACTGGTGGCCAATTGTTGGCACTGTCCGCCCAGTCCGTGCTTTGTCGCGGTGAGCTTTCAAACGGGTAGTAGCTGTCGTACATGCCGGTCTGCGTCAGATCAGACGTGATGGGCGAAATCGTTGCGGGATAAAAGCCCGCGTTCATGAGATCACGGCCTATGGCCTGAAGTACAAACGCACCTGCCTCACGGCTGCTGCTGGTGCGATCCAGCGTACGCTGCCCTTCGCGCGATGCCAGATAGATGTATCCCGCCGCTGCGATGATCACCAGACTGATGGCCATTGCGACCATGAGCTCGATGAGAGACAAGCCTCGTTGACGAGAAAAAAATGGTTTTTGCATGATTCTCATGGCACGAAGCGGAAGCGAGCGCATTTGACACCGGCCGGAGCAGCAGCCTCAGAGGGACAACACGATTGCTGCGCCATGCCTACGGTCGTATTGGAAGAGCAAACAGGCGCCTTCTCCAAGGTGCGCTTCAACGGATCCGTCTCCGCCTCCGCTTTGGCCTGCTCCTTGTCGAACCACATCAAAGTCAGACTGATGCCTTCTGCCTTGTCCCCATCAATCAAGGCGGCACCTTGAGGAAGTGTCGCGCGCACGTTCTGGCGCCATTTCTTCAGGTCATACTGCGCCCGCTCTGCGTCGGTGCAAGTTGCACTCGAGCAGTCCTGAGTGATTGCCAGATCATCCTCCTGTTGAGACGCCCAGGTTCCCGATATCACGAACTTGGATTCTGTCGACGGCTGGTTCTCGAGGAGTGGATCAGTGAAACCTGGCCCTGCCGCCAACGGATTCACACGAATTCGTTCGGACAGATCAGAAAGCAGCGTAGCTGTGGCGGCTCTGGCCCAAGTATTGATCTTGTATTTCGACGTCGCAGCCTGAAGCCCCGCCACGCCCAGCAGCCCGATGGCCAGCACAAGAATGGCCACCATCATTTCCACCAAAGTCACACCACGCGCGAGCGCAGAGCGCCTCCGTGGGATCAGTTGTAAGCGGCGCATGCCTTGTCCCTCGGTATGGTTCTGGTTCGGCCCATGCTGTCCAGGCAGACATTCAATCCGAATCGCTGTGTCATGGCGTCATCTTCACCGGTGCCATAGGTCAATTTGAAAATGCGAGTTGCGCTCAGCTTCGGATTTCCACGTGCATTGAAATGAAGATAGGCAGCGTCGCTGTTTTCGAGATGAATCCGTTCGTCCGTAGATCCCCTCGCAACGATCACATCACTGAGCGATGGATCGATTTTGGCGCTGTCGCAAGTCGGATTGAGAAACACAATCCAGCCGGTTTGCCAATCCGTTCCCGAGTCCGCACAGCTCGGCTCATCGCTCATTGCCGTCGTGCTCAAGCACATGGAAGCACACACATTGCGATTGACAGCCTCATTGCGTGCTTTCAGCACCGCGCCCGAGAACTCGCTCGTCACATTGTTCATCCGACTGCGCACGATGAACTCCTTGAGCGAGGGCGCAGCCAAGGTGCTCAAAATGGCAGCGATGGCGAGCGTGACGAGCAACTCTATCAAGGTGAGCCCTCTGGCACGCCGGACGAAAGGATCTGGGCATGGTGTATCCATAATGGTGATTATGGTTACAAAATGAGACTTTAAGAAACCGCGTGTCAGTCCGGCTTTGCCGTTGATCCTGATAGAGACGCGCTGATTGAGCCCATTGGGCATGTGCGCGGGCACGCATCCCAAAAGTAGGAGAAGTTCCTTTTCTGCAGGCGACGTCCGCTTGCCGCGCAAATTGGCAAAACTTGCATCGACAATGGAACGAACTCACGATTGCGCGCGAGTCTGCGTGCGTTCGTCCGGGCACAGCATGAGGTGCTAGGAACAATGAACAAACATCCAGTCACTCTTGATGATGAATTCAAATCAAAAAGCTTCCAAATCGGTTTGGAGCAATTGATTGCTTTGATTCCTTTGGGTCGCGAGATTTTCAGCATCGTTGGCGGACTTGCGTTGGTTGCACTCCTCACCGCCTGCTCCACCCCCACCCTCCCCTCCAACGTAGACCGCCCCGTCACCCACGCCTCCAAACCGGCCCCCAACGCACCGCTTCCCCAACTCACCCAATCCCGCAAGCAAAAGGAAAACAAAGCCGGTGCCAACGCCTCCGGGTTCATGCTTCTGTCCGGGCCTCAGATGGCCTATGGCAGCCGTCTCGCGTTGATCGAGAATGCGCGGCAGTCGCTTGATCTGCAGTACTACGCCATCCATGCGGATGCGAGTACCGAGCGGTTGATGCGGGCGATCGCGGACGCTGCCCGGCGGGGGGTGCGGGTGCGGATTCTGTTGGACGACTTTCATGGCACGGGGCGCAATGCGCTGGTGATGCGGATGGCGTTCGTGCCGAATGTGCAGATGCGGATGTTCAATCCGCTGCCCGGCGATCGGGAGAATCCGGTGAGCCGGATGTGGCATGCGGCGACCGATTTTCAGCGGGCGCAGCAGCGCATGCACAACAAGCTTTTTCTCGCGGACAACGTGATGGGCGTGATGGGTGGACGCAATCTCGGGGACTCGTATTTTGGGAATGCGGAGTCCAACTTCATTGATGCCGATGTGCTGATCGCTGGGCCGCTGGTGCAGGATCTGTCGCGCAGCTTTGATGAGTACTGGAACAACGAGCGGGCATATCCGGTGCAGTCGCTGATTGAAAAGAAAGAGCTGGACCGGATGCGCGCGGAGATTGCGAAGCGCGATGCGCAGTCCGATGCGAGCGACGGCGGGAGAGCGGTGAACGCCGAGTCGCAGGGCATGGCCTCTCCGGCGCCGGAATCTCGCCGCGCCACCGCAGCCCGACCGCAGCCGCCCGATGGCGAGCCCCGGCCTGGCGACAAGGATGCCATCAGCACGGAACAACGCGCGCAGGTCTGGGACATGAAGGCGCTTGACCTGAAGAAGGCGCCGCTGATCTGGGCCAATGCGGTCATGCTGGCGGACAAGCCCGGCAAGATTCCTGCAGTGGATGCCGAGGGGAAGTCTGATCCGATGACCGCTCAACCCTCGACGCTCACCAGCGATCAACCGGTGAAGACGCTGCGGGGCACCGCGGCGAACGACTCGCTTCCCGGCGCAACTCCCACGTCATCATCGTCCACGCCTTCTCCGACACAAAGCGACGACTCGGTCGTCGATGGACTCATCAGTCTGATCGGCTATGTGCAGAAGGATCTGCTCGTCGTCTCGCCCTACTTCGTTCCTGGCGAGCGGATGATGGCCGTGTTCAAGGCGGCCGTGGACCGGGGCGTGCGTGTGCGCATACTGACCAACTCGCTGGCCTCCAACGATGCGCCGGTGGCGCACATCGGCTACGCGCGCTATCGCAAGCAACTGCTCAAGAACGGGGTGGAGCTCTACGAACTGGTCAGTGATCCCAGCAATCTGCGCGCTGCGTTCGGCATGGGCAGCACGGGCAATGCCACGCAGCAAGCCAAGCGGGTGATGCTGCATTCCAAGATGCTGGTGCTCGATGGCAAGCTCACCGTGATTGGCTCCATGAACCTCGACCAGCGCTCCAAGCTGCAGAACACGGAGATCGCGGTGCTGGTGCGCAGCGACCGACTGTCGGCCGAGACCGTGCGCCTCATCGAACCGGGGCTGATCCTCGGCTCCTGGCATGTCGTGCTGGAGAACGGCGATCTGCTCTGGAAGCCTCCGCAGAACAGCGATCTGAAGGAAGAAACCACCGATCCCGACACCAGCCTGCCACTGCGGATGATGCTGCAGATCATCGCCCCGTTGGTGCCCGATTCGGTGCTGTAACGGGTTAGGCTGCCAGCTCAGTGTGTGAGCTGCCAGTCGACTTCTTTCTGCGTCGGCTCGGTGACTTCGAAATCGCCGTGCTGCGTCTTGAGCCAGGCGGTGATGTCGCGCTGATTGCGCATGGTGCGGAGATGGGTGAACGCGGCCTCGGCTTCGGGAAAGCGTCGGCGCATCAGGTTCAGCCACTGCTTGAGACGACCTGCGCGCTGCGCGGGCTCGAGGTCAGCGCAGACCATCTGCCAGAAGCGAATGATGTGCGGACCGAGGTCTTGCCACGCGACGATGGTGGCGGGCGGATGGCCTGCATCCACATGGCGGATCGCATGCGCGAGACCGGGATCGGCGACGATGCCGCGGCCAAGCATGATGTCGTCGCAGCCGGATTCGCGGCGGCAGCGCAGCGCGTCATCCACGGTCCAGATCTCGCCGTTGGCGATCACGGGGATCGTCACCGCATCGCGGATCGCCGGGATACGCTCCCAATATGCGGGCGGGCGATAACCATCGGCTTTGGTGCGCGCATGCACGACCAGCTCGCCGGAGCCACCACCAGCCATGGCCTGCGCGCAGTCGATCGAAAGACTGTCGTCGTCGTAGCCCAGACGCATCTTGGTCGAGACGACCATGTGCGCGGGCACGGCGCGGCGCACCGCTTCGACGACGCGGCCGATGCGATCGGGCTCGCGGAGCAGCGAGGCCCCGCCACCATGCCGGTTCACGACCTTGGCGGGGCAGCCGAAATTCAGATCGACGCCGAAGGGACCCAGCTGCGCAAGCCGCGCCGCGTTCTCGGCCAGGCTCTCGGGATCGGAACCAAGCAGCTGCGGGCGCACGGGCACGCCGGACAGCGTTCGGCAGCCGTTGTGCAACTCGGGGATGTAGCGGTAGAAAACATGGTCCGGGATCAGCCTGCCGGTGACGCGAATGAATTCCGACACGCAGCGATCCGAGCCGCCCACACGGGTCAGCACATCGCGCAGAACGAAATCCAGAAGCCCCTCCATCGGGGCCAGCAGCAGTTGCATGGCAGATAGGTGCTAGGCAGAAGACCCGGTCACATGGCGCTGCGGCGCCGACAACATGCCGTCGGCCGCCACAGGCGCATTGTCAATCAACCGTGGACCGGGCGTTTCAGGCGCACTTCCTCGACCTTCACGCCAGCGATGACGTGCGTCTTGGCGGTGGTCATTTCGCGCTTGAAACCGGCCATTTCGTGGAAGCGCAGTGCACGCTCATTGCGCAGCGGCACCCATGAGGTGACGGTAGTGCAGCCTTCTTCCTGAAGGCCGTCACGCGCGGCATCCCACAACGCCAGACCCACACCCTTGTTCCAGTGCGTGGGGGAGGCGTAGATGGCCCAAATTTCGCCTGTGGTGGGGCGACTCTTTTCATCGCGTGAGCGATCGAAACCGACAAAACCAACGATCTTGTCGCCGTCAACGGCGACCTGAACCTGAGGTTCGCAATACTCGATGGCCTCGCGCCAGTACGCCTGACGCTTTTCCACCGAAGACATGGATTTCAGTTGGTCGTCGGGAACCAGACCTCGGTATGCCTCCAGCGCGGAAGCAGTGTGAACCTGGGCAATGGCTTTGGCATCGCGAAGTGTCGCGGGACGAACCTGAATACTGGACATGGACTAAACGAAAACGTGTGAAACAACGAAAAACCCAACATTCTCGCAAAAATGTGGGTTGGACTCACGCGCTCGTTTTTTTCCATAGCGCCCAAGCTGCTTTTTCCATGTTCTGCTTGCCTAAATGGCCAACATGGTTCATAGCAGCTCTATCACACCAATAAGGCGCGAACCGGGATCAGGTGGCAGCACCCAGAAGGTGCCTGGCCTCACCGCACACAGTGCTCTCGAATCCTGATCAGAACAGTTTGTGCAGCAGCGACATGATACGGTCAAATTGGGGGCCATAAGGCGGATAAAGCATGGCGCCCATTGAAAATCGCGATTGCACCAGCACCGATTTTTGATGGCTGAAACGCAGGTAGCCCGCCTCTCCGTGGTAGCCGCCCCAGCCACTGTCTCCCACTCCGCCGAACGACAACCCATCGTGCGTGATGTGCATGAGCGTGTCGTTCACGCTCACGCCGCCGCTCACGGTGCGCTGGAGCACCGAATCGCGCACCGAGTCGCTCTTGCCGAACCAGTAGAGCGCGAGCGGCCTCGGGCCGTTGTTGATCAGCGTGATGGCGTCGTCGAGCCGGTCGTAGACCACCACCGGCAGAATCGGGCCGAAGATTTCCTCCTGCATGAGCTGCATGTCCTGCGTCGCGCCGAACACCAGCGTGGGCGGCATCTGCCGCGCCACGCCATCGCCGATGCTGGTGGGCGGCGGCGGTGGCGTTCCCGGCTGCTGCGCCATCACCTGCACGTCCGCTCCCTGGGTCTGGGCCTGCTGCAGCATGTTGCGCAGACGCGCGAGGTGACGCGAATCGATGATCGAGGCGTAGTCCGGATTGCCCTCGAAATACGGAAACAGCCTGGCGACCGCCGCGCGATACGCCTCGGTGAACGCCCCCTCCTTGCCGCGCGGCAGCAGCAGATAGTCGGGCGCGATGCAGGTCTGGCCGCCGTTGAGCAGCTTGCCGTGCGCGATCTTGAGCGCCGCGTCATCCAGGTCGCAATCGGCATCGATGATGCACGGCGACTTGCCGCCGAGCTCAAGCGTGGTCGGCGTGAGATTGGCGGCCGCCGCCTGCGCTACCTTGCGGCCGATCTGCGTCGAGCCGGTGAACACCAGGTGATCGAACGGCAGCGAGGCCACGAGCGCGGCGATTGCCGCATCGCCCTGCACCACGCACATCTCGTCAGGCGCGAAAAACTGGGAGACCAGCGCAGCCAGCTGCGCCGAGGTATGCGGCGTGAGCTCGCTCGGCTTGATGATCACGCGGTTGCCCGCGGCCAGCGCATCAATGGCCGGGCCAAGCGCGAGCTGCACCGGGTAGTTCCATGGCGCGATCACGCCCACCACTCCTAGCGGCTGCGTCTGCACGTGGGCGCTCGCCGGCATCAGATACAGCGGCGTGCGCGCGCGGCGCGGCTTCATCCATTTGGAGAGCTTCTTGAGCACATGCGAGAGCTGCGCGCGCAGCACGAAGAAGTCGGCCACCTCGGTGAGGCGCGGCGAGCGCATGCCGAAGTCGGCCTGCACGGCAGCGCAGAGCACCGGCATGTTTTCTTCGATGAGTTTCTGCAGCCTGAGCAGCCGCTCGCGCCTAACCAGCAGCGGCACATCCACCTGCGCGCGGCTGGCCTGACGCTGCAGCTCGAACAGTTGACGAATGGCCTCGGGATGCGTGTAGCTGGTCATAGACTGTCCATCATATCGGCGCGATGCGGCACGCCCGGGAACTACCCCGATGCGCCGCCAAGAATTTGTATCAATCCTTGCCTCGCAGTGCCTCCGGAGGAACCGGCGGCGCATGGCCATCACCCGCCACCGCCGACTGCCGCGCGAGCAATCCCGCAATCAATTCAACGGTGTAGACGAGCATGGATTCGGGCCGCACGAAAGGCAGGCGGATGCAGTCGCCAAAACCTTCTGTCACCGAATACGCGGGCCCCGACGAAATCAACAGCCCCTGCCGCGCCGCCGCCTGGCACAGCGCCACCGCGTGCGCGCCGGGAATGCGGATCCACATGGCCGTGCCGCCATCGGGCGCATGCCATTGCCAGTCGGCGCCGCCATGCTCGCGCACGATCCGCTCGGCGGCGCGCAGCGCGTTGCGGATCTCGCCGTGCCGCCACACGCGGGCCTCGGGCAGGCGCTCGAACAGCTCGACCGCGATGCGCTGATCGAAACGCGACGACCCCAGATCGTTGACCGCCTTCATGCTCGCGAGCCGCGCTGTCACCGCCGTGCTCGCGCGAATCCAACCCACGCGCAGACCGCCCCAGAACAGCTTGGACAGGGTGCCGATCGTGGCCACGCGTTCGGGATCGCAGAGCGCAGCGAGCGGCTGCGGCGGCACGTCGCTCTGCAGACCCAGCTCGCACTGCGACCCATCCTCCACGATGAAGGTCGGATACCTGGCCAGCAGCGCGGCGAGCCGTTCGCGCGCCGCCTGGTCGAGCGAGCGGCCGGTCGGGTTCTGCCCATCGGCGAACAGATAGAACAAGGTTGGATGCTGGCGCAGATGCCGCTCCAGCGCCTGCCAGTCAAAGCCACCGCTTGTCACGGGCGTCGCCGCGAGACGCGCATTGCGGCGACGAAACGCCTCCATCGATCCACGATAGCTCGGGTCCTCCACGAGCACGAGATCCGACGAATCGACCAGTGCATTCGCCAGCAGCCACACTGCCTGCTGCGCGCCGCTGGTGATGAGGATCTGATCACTGCCCGTGGCAAGGCCCAGATCCGTGTAATAGCGCGCCACGGCCGAGCGCAACTGCGGCAGGCCGTAGGCGTCGTAGCCCAGTCCCGTCACCATGCTCGCCAGATCGGCGCCCTGCAGACCCGAGAGCAGATCGACCAGCGTGGGCGACGACTGCAGCGCGCCGCTGCTCATGTCGATGTCCTGCGGCGTCGCGACCACCTCGCCGACCAGCCGGTTGTGCACCTCGCCCGGAGAGTTCGACGACGCGATGATCCGGTAGCCGCTGCCCTGCTGGCTGCTCACGAAGCGCGCATCGCGCAGCAGCACGTAGGCGGCCACCACCGTGCCACGGCTCACCACCAGCGCCTCGGCCAACGTGCGCTCGGACGGCATCAACGCGCCCACCGGCAACTCGCGCGCGGCGATCAGCTTGCCAAGCGCAAGGCACAGGCGCTCGGCCAAGCTGCGCCTCTCGCCGCTCGGCCCACCCGCCTGCCAGCCGGTGATCAGCCGACTCACGCGGGCGGCAGAAATTCGTTTCATGGTCCAGTTTCCTTCAACTGGACTTTGCCAGAGCCATCGACTTCCGGCAACTTAGCAACCGGAGCCGAAGGGCCATCCTCGCCCGGCCCACCCACTCACAACGAACCAGGAGCCAAGCCATGAACCACGCGACCCGCACGATCTACGTCGTCGGCTGCTGCGACACCAAGGAGGCCGAGCTGGCCTACGTCGCCAACCGCATCCGCATGCAGGGCCTCAAGGCGATGCTGGTGGATGTGTCCACCCAGCACCCCTCGCCCACCGCCGACTTCAACGCGAAAATCGTCGCCGCCAGCCACCCGCAGGGGGCGGAAGCCGTGTTCACTGGTGACCGCGGCACGGCCGTGGCGGCCATGGGCACCGCCTTCGAGCACTTCATCCGTGCGCGTACCGACGTAGGTGGCGTGATCGGCCTTGGCGGTTCGGGGGGAACCGTCATCGTCACGCAGGGCATGCGCGCGCTGCCCGTTGGCACGCCGCGCGTCATGGTCTCGACCATGGCGGCCGGCAACGTGGCCGACTACGTCGGGCCGAACGACATCTACATGGTCAACTCGATCACCGACATCGCGGGCCTCAACAGCATCTCGCGCGTCGTGCTCTCCAACGCCGCCAACGCGATTGCAGGCATGGCAAGCGGCGCGCGCGATGAAACGCGCGACGACAAGCCCGCGCTCGGCCTCACCATGTTCGGCGTGACCACGCCCTGCATCACGCAGATCACCGAGCAGCTCGGCGCGCGATATGAATGCATGGTGTTCCACGCCACCGGCATCGGCGGCCAGTCGATGGAAAAGCTCGCGGCCGGCGGTTTCTTCGCGGGCGTGCTCGACATCACCACCACCGAGGTCTGCGACCTGCTGTTCGGCGGCGTGCTGCCCGCGACGCCTCAGCGCTTCGACTTTCTGGCCGAGCGCCCTCTGCCCTACGTGGGCTCGTGCGGCGCGCTCGACATGGTGAACTTCGGCGCCAAAGACAGCGTGCCCGCTTCATTCAAGGCCCGCAATCTCTACGTGCACAACCCGCAGATCACGCTGATGCGCACGACCGTGGAAGAAAACATCGCCATGGGCCGCTTCATCGGCGAAAAGCTCAACCGCAGCATCGGCCCCGTGCGCTTTCTGTTGCCCGAGGGCGGCGTGTCGGTGCTCGACGCGCCGGGCATGCCCTTTCACGACCCCGAGGCCGACGCCGCGCTCTTCAAGACCATCGAAGACACCGTCCGCCAGACCGACCTGCGCCGCGTGATCCGCGTGCCGCACGCCATCAACTCGCCGGAATTCGCCGCCATTGCGGTCCAGCACTTCAACGACATCCTCTGAGAAAACCCACATGACACAAGAACGCAGCGCCATCCTCGCCCGTTTCCGCCAACAGATCGCCAACGGCCAGCCCATCATCGGCGGCGGCGCGGGCACAGGCCTCTCTGCCAAATGCGAAGAAGCCGGCGGCATCGACCTCATCGTCATCTACAACTCGGGCCGCTATCGCATGGCCGGCCGAGGCTCGCTCGCCGGGCTTCTGGCCTACGGCAACGCCAATGAAATCGTCGTCGACATGGCGCGCGAAGTGCTCCCCGTCGTCAAGCACACGCCAGTGCTCGCGGGCGTCAACGGCACCGATCCGTTCTGCAGCTTCGGCCCGTTTCTCGACCAGTTGAAAGCCATGGGCTTCGCGGGCATCCAGAACTTCCCGACCGTCGGTCTCATCGACGGAAAATTCCGCGCCAACCTCGAAGAAACCGGCATGGGCTACCAGCTCGAAGTCGACCTCGTGCGCATGGCCCGCGAAAAGGACATGCTGACCACGCCCTACGTCTTCAACCCCTCCGACGCCCGCGCCATGACCGCCGCAGGCGCCGACATCATCGTCGCCCACATGGGCCTCACCACCGGCGGCAGCATTGGCGCCGACACCGCGCTCACCCTCGCCGACTGCGTCACTGAAATCAACGCCATCGCACAAGCCGCGCGCGAGGTGAATCCAGAAGTGCTGGTCCTCTGCCACGGCGGCCCCATCGCCTCCCCCGAAGACGCCCGCTTCATCCTCGCCAACTGCCCCGTCTGCAACGGCTTCTACGGCGCATCCAGCATGGAACGCCTGCCCGTGGAAACCGCGCTGGTGGAGCAGACCAAGGCCTTCAAGAATCTGACACTGCAAGCCACCAAATAAACAAGCATCCGTTCATCAACGTCAACATCAACCACAAGGAGACAAACCCATGGCCAAAGCCTACGCAAGCGCGATCATCCCAGCCCCCATCGACAAGGTCTGGAGCCTCGTGCGCGACTTCAACAGCCTGCCCGCATGGCACCCGGCCATCGTGCGCAGCGAAATCGAGGACGGCCGCGCAGCCGATGCCGTCGGCTGCGTGCGCTCGTTCCACCTGGCTGATGACGCCCACGTGCGCGAGCAACTGGTGTCGCTCGACGACGCCAACCACCGGCTCAGCTACAACTTCGTCAAACCCGCATTCCCGGTGACGAACTACCTCGCCTGGATCCAACTCACGCCGATCACATCGACCGGCGAGACCTTCGCGGAATGGGGCGCAAACTTCGACGAGGCTCCGGAAGATGCAGGCAAGTACGAGGAGATCGTCTCGGTGCATGTGTTTGCGGCAGGATGGACGGCGCTGGCAGCATTCGTAGCCTGACGAGAAAAAATCCCCCGCCAACAGACAAGGAAGAGGGCCATACCGAAGCGCCACAGGCGCAAATGCATCTCGCGAACGCGAGATGCACACGAGCGCAGCGAAGTGCCGAAGCCCCTCTTCCCCACTGACTCGCGGCGGTTGTCCGAGCGACGCGCGCAGCGCAAAGCGAGTTCTGTCGCGGGTATTGAAAGCGCGTTTTGGGTCACTTTTTGCGCGCAAGCAAAAAGTGACTCCGCCGCCGGGCGGAACTCCCGGCCTCTGAACTCAAAACACCCCAAAAAGGAAAAACGCCACTGAGAAAAACCCAGCGGCGTTTTGCCATTGTTAACCTTGATCGCCACCAGCGATCAACCAGTCAGCCGATCAATGCACCTCACGAGGCTGCACGTCCGTCACATCCGGCGAAGGACGCAGCCCCGTGCCACGCAGCGAACTGCGAGCGCCGGCGTCATCGGAAGACGACGCATCACGCGGCGCAGCCGACCACCGCGCCGTGCTGCGGTACACCGTGCTCCACCCGGAGCGCGGATCCATGCGCATGGCCCACGGCATGACGGGCCGCCCCGTGAGCTTCGCCCACAGCGCACGCGCGCCCCACACCAGCGCCAGCAGCATCGCGGCCGCGAACACGCTCAGGAACACCACCACAGCGCCAACGATGACGATGAGGCGCAAAGCCAAACGGACCAATCCGGACAGCAAATCGTTCAAAGCAATCATTCCTTTCAAACCTGGGCCGTGCATCCGCCACTCATTCATTGGCGACGGGTGCACAGCGTCATTTCAGCATCATGCCGCGTCGCGGGCCTTGCCGAACTCGAATACCCCTGGGTCCTTCACAGGATCCACGGAGACCGGGATCACGCTCTTGGGTGGATATTTCCCCTCCAACAGCAATTTGGACAGCGGGTTTTCGATACGTTGCTGGATCGCGCGCTTGAGCGGACGCGCCCCGAACACCGGGTCGAAACCGACCTTCGCCAACTCGGCCATCGCGGCGGACGACACGTCGAGATGCAGGTCCATCTTTTCGAGTCGCGATTCCAGCAGCTTGAGCTGGATGCGCGCGATCGATTCGATGTTCTTGGCATCAAGCGCATGGAACACCACCGTCTCGTCGATGCGGTTCAGGAACTCCGGACGGAAATTGTTCTTGAGTTCACCCCACACCGCTTCCTTGATGTCTTCCGAGCTCTGGCCCACCATGCTCTGGATGAGCTGCGAGCCGATGTTGCTGGTCATCACGATCACCGTGTTCTTGAAGTCCACGGTACGGCCCTGTCCGTCGGTCAGGCGACCATCGTCGAGCACCTGCAGCAGCACGTTGAACACGTCCGGATGCGCCTTCTCCACTTCGTCCAGCAGCACCACGCTGTAGGGCTTGCGGCGAACGGCCTCGGTCAGATAGCCGCCCTCCTCGTAGCCCACATAACCCGGAGGCGCACCGATCAGTCGGGCCACCGAATGCTTCTCCATGAACTCGCTCATGTCGATGCGGATCAGGTGGTCCTGGCTGTCGAACAGGAATCCGGCCAGCGCCTTGCACAGCTCGGTCTTGCCCACGCCTGTGGGGCCAAGGAACAGGAAACTGCCCAGCGGACGGTTCGGATCGGACAGACCCGAGCGCGAGCGGCGGATGGCGTTAGCGACGGCGGAGATCGCCTCGTCCTGGCCGACCACGCGTTCGTGCAGCTTGTCCTCCATCTTGAGCAGTTTGTCCTTCTCGCCCTGCATCATCTTGGAGACCGGAATGCCGGTCGCGCGGCTCACCACTTCGGCGATTTCTTCCGCGCCGACCTGAGTGCGCAGCAGACGGTTCTTCTTGCCCGCCACGCCTTCGGCCTGCGCCTCGTTGTTCTCAGCAGCCTTCAGCTCTCGCTCCAGCTCCGGCAGCTTGCCATACTGCAACTCAGCCACCTTGTTGAAGTCGCCCTTGCGCTTGAACTCGTCGATCTGGATGCGGATCGTGTCCAGCTCCTTGCGGATCTGCTCGGAGCCCTGTGCGGCGGCCTTCTCGGACTTCCACACTTCTTCCAGATCGGCGTATTCGCGCTCCAGATTGCCGAGGTCTTCCTCGATCAGGGTCAGACGACGCTGCGAGGCCTCGTCCTTTTCCTTCTTCATCGCCTCGCGCTCGATCTTCAGCTGGATCATGCGGCGCTCGAGCTTGTCCATTTCCTCGGGCTTGGAGTCGATTTCGATCTTCACCTTCGCAGCGGCTTCGTCGATCAGGTCGATGGCCTTGTCGGGCAGAAAACGGTCCGTGATGTAACGCGCGCTCAACTCCGCTGCGGCAACGATCGCCGGGTCAGTGATGTCCACGCCGTGGTGGGCTTCATAGCGCACCTGCAGGCCGCGCAGAATCGCGATGGTGTCTTCCACCGAAGGCTCTTCCACCAGCACCTTCTGGAAACGACGCTCGAGTGCGGCATCCTTTTCGATGTACTTGCGGTACTCATCGAGCGTGGTCGCGCCGATGCAATGCAGCTCGCCGCGCGCCAGTGCCGGCTTGAGCATGTTGCCCGCGTCCATCGCACCTTCGGCCTTGCCTGCGCCGACCATGGTGTGGATCTCGTCGATGAACAGAATGATGCGGCCTTCCTGCTTGGCCACGTCGTTGAGCACGGCCTTCAGGCGTTCCTCGAATTCGCCGCGGTACTTGGCACCGGCGAGCAGGCCCGCCATGTCGAGCACCAGCACGCTCTTGTCCTTGAGCGACTCGGGCACCTCGCCGGCCACGATGCGCTGCGCCAGACCTTCCACAATGGCGGTCTTGCCCACGCCGGGCTCGCCGATGAGCACGGGATTGTTCTTGCTGCGGCGCTGCAGCACCTGGATGGCGCGGCGGATCTCGTCATCGCGGCCGATCACTGGATCGAGCTTGCCGCTGCGGGCACGCTCGGTCAGATCGAGCGTGTATTTCTTCAACGCTTCGCGCTGGCTTTCGCCTTCCGCACTGTCCATCGTCTGTCCTCCACGCACGGCGTCAATCGCCGCTTCAATGCTCTTTCGGGTCAATCCGTTCTGCTTGGCCAGTTCCGAGGCCTTGGTGCCGCTGTCGGCCAGCGCAATCAAAAACAGCTCGCTCGCGATGAACTGGTCGCCACGCTTGATGGCTTCCTTCTCGGTGGCCTGCAGCAGCTTGTTCAGATCGGGGCCGATCTGCACCTGCTGGTCCTGGCCCTGCACCTGGGGCAGTTGCTTGACGGCGTTTTCCGCCGCCGTGGTCAGCGCGTTCACGTTCACGCCGGCGCGCTGCAGCAGCGAACGCGGGCCATCCTGCTGGCGCAGCATGGCGGTCAGCACGTGAAGCGGGTCGATGTAGGGGTTGTCATTGCCCAGCGCGAGCGATTGTGCGTCTGCTAGGGCTTCCTGAAATTTGCTTGTCAGTTTGTCAATTCGCATGGTGTTCTTTGTGTTTCCGAATGGAAGTCAATGCGAGATATCTGATATCCAATAGGGGAATTTTCAAGAGCTTTGCTTGCAATTGTCTGAATTTGGGCGCGCGCAATGCCCCGCGCCGCCCGCAGACGCCGTTCGGTGCTATGGAGTTTGCCGAAGCCCGTTGTTCAAGTATTGCGCCACCACCGGGCGCGATGCGTAGGAGCAGCGCCCATTCGGCCGGCCGCGAGCGCAGCTGCCGGGAGGTGTCCGCGGGGCTGGATGCGGATTTCTCGTCTTACTTCTTCGGTTTGGACGCTGCCCGCTTCTTCGGCGCCTTGGGCTTTTTCACCGGCGCAGGCAGCAGCTTGTCGCGAAAGAACAGCCCATTGGCGCGATATTCCCCCAGACTCTCGTTGAACCCGCTGCGGTAGTTCGGGCCCAGCCAGGCGCCCATCGACACCAGCCCGTCACAGATGATCTTCCCGTCGTACTCCAGCAGCCCCGCCTCGATGATCGCGCCGCTGTCGCCGATCAGGTCCTTGAGCGGCGTCGTCAGGCATTTGACGGCATAGGCCGCCTCCAGATCACCGGTCTCCATCAGCACGCTGTAGCCCGTCGTATCGCGCAGGTAGATCCAATGCCCCACGCGCAGACTGGCTAGCGCCTGCTGCATGTCCTCGGACAGCGTCTCCCCGGCCTTCTCCATCGCCGCCAGCGCCTTCGGCAGCAGTGCGGGATCGTCGGCCATCGCGTTGCGCGCCTGCTGCATCAGGACCAGGCCATCCACGTTCTGCCCCGCCTTCTCCAGCAGCCCGCCCGACAGCGCCGCGTACCCCAGCAGCGTCTGGTAGCTGTCGATGAAATGCAGAGCCTTTTTCTCTTCAATCAACACGATCGTTTCTCTCCAAAATTCGATTCAATTCCATTCAGGCAGCAGGCGTGGACCAGCGGGCCAGCGCCTCTTCATCGCTCACCCGCGCATCCACCCAGCGCGCGCCTTGCGGCGTCTGCTCTTTTTTCCAGAACGGCGCGAGCGATTTCAGATAGTCCATGATGTATTCACACCCCTGATACGCCATGCCGCGATGCGCGGAGGTCACCGCCACCAGCACGATCTGGTCCATGGGCTGGAGCAGTCCGACGCGGTGGATCACCCGCACGCCGAACAGCCCGAAGCGCTCGACCGCCTGATCGATGATGGCCTCGATGGACTTCTCGGTCATGCCCGGATAGTGCTCCAGCTCCATGCTCGCCACCGCATCGCCCTCGTTGCGGTCACGCACCGTGCCGACGAAGGCACAAACCGCGCCGACTCGCGCATCACCGGCGCGCAGCCCGGCAACTTCGGAGGAGAGATCGAAGTCTTCAGTCTGGACGGAAACGCGAGGTGGTCGGGGACTCTGGTGGGGAATATTGGCACTCATGGCGAAATTGTGACCCAAAGCGCTAGCATTGGAACATTGAATCGACTGACATCCATGGCTACCCAAACCATCAGCACCGGCGAGTACACGCTCTACCCTTCGCCGCAGAACAAGCACCGCGTGGTGTTCGAGCACCAGAAGTTCGTGCCCCATCCCTACGCGCTCATTCACCTGCCCGACTTTGACTTTGCCGGGCGCGTGAGCCTGTTTGCCGCGCACCGCATCGCCGACAACAAGATGGGCCAGTTCGTGACCTGCGAACTCGCGGAAGATCTGGCGCGTTTCGAGCGCCTGTTCAGGCCGGACTGATCGGGGAAAGCTCAACATGGACGACACCTCGCAGATCCAGCCACCGCCGAGCTTCGTGGAAATCTACGCGAGCCGAAGCGGCAAGCTGCTCATCGGCAAGCCGGAGCTCGTCGCGCGCTACGAGCTGTGCGAAGACCTGGCCACGCACCTGACGGAGCAGGCCTCGATGCTCTACCACAGCGGCAACGAATCGGAAGAAGGCGTGCTCTCGGGCATCCATGCCGGGCTGGCAGCCGACGGCTCGGTCGTGCCACCCAACGAGGCGCGCTGGATCACGCTGCGTCTGGCCGAGCTGCTGAACTGGCGCTCGCCCAAACTACCCGAATCCGATGCGTCCTGACCACATTCCACGCAGTGGTTGCGCACCACTGTAGACACTTGCTACACTCTCGACCCATGCCTTGCAACTTTGCCAACGCCCACACCACTTCGTGCACTCCGTGCGTGACGTGCGCCGCCGTGGTCGCCAGCAAAGCCAAAAAACCAAAGCTCGTCTGACCGGAGCTGAGGTTCCATCCAGATGAGCGACGGAACCGGCAAGGCAGCCTCTTCTCTTTTTCTCCCCCAGCATTTCCCGACAGGCATCACGCCGTCATCTGCCGAACCCAACCGTCACGCGTCTGGTCGGTGGTGATTTTTTGCGGTCTTTCATTTCCCCATCTGAAAGAGCTTGTCATGCCATCACTCACTGCCACACCATCGTCCTCGACCGCCGATTTCGCGGGCCTGTGGATTCCGCTCGTCACCCCGTTCCATGACGGCGCCGTCGACCACGACGCACTGCACTCGCTGACCACGCGCATGAAGCTCGCGGGCGTGACCGGCTTCTGCGCCTGCGGTTCGACCGGCGAGGCCGCCGCGCTCTCGCATGAAGAAGAAGACGCCGTGCTCGCCACCATCCTCAGTGCGGCCGGCGGGCTGCCGGTGATCATGGGCGCGGCCGACTGCCACATGGGCAGGATGCTCGAGCGCGTGGCGCAGTTGAGCGCCCAGCCGATCTCCGCGCTGCTCGTGCCGCCACCCACCTACATCCGCCCGTCACAGGCCGGTCTGCTGCAGTGGTTCACCCGCATCGCCGACGCGAGCGCGCATCCCGTCGTCATCTACGACATCCCCTACCGCACCGGCGCCACGCTCGAACTCGCCACGCTGCGCACGCTGGCCGCGCATCCGAACATCGTCGCCATCAAGGACTGCGGCGGCGACGCGGCCAAGACGCAGGCGCTGATCGACGACGGCCAACTGCAGGTGCTCGCCGGAGAGGACGTACAGATCTTCTCCAGCATGGCGCAGGGCGGCGCGGGCGCGATTGCCGCGAGCGCGCACGGCCACACCGGGCATTTCGTTGCGCTGGTGCGGCTGCTCGCCGCCGGTGACGTGGTGTCCGCTCGCGCACTCTGGTTCGCGCTGCTGCCGCACATCCATGCGAGCTTTGAAGAACCCAATCCCGCGCCCATCAAGGGCTGGCTGGCGCATCAGGGCTGGATGCGGGCGGAGATGCGCGCGCCGATGATCGAGGCGTCCGTCGCGCTGGTCGAACGCATGGCGCGCATCGAAATGCCCGCGTGGCGCGAAGCCGCATAAGCACTCAGAACTCGAACGTGGACGACAGGGCCAGCGTGCGCGGCATGCCCAGCGTGGCGGCGTAGCGGCCCTGTTTCCAGTAGCGCTCGTCGGTCACGTTCTTGACCATGGCGCGCAGCGTGAGCTGCGTGTTCCCCAGCCTCGTGACGTAGCGTGCGCCGAGGTCATAGACCGTCCAGCCCGGCACCTTGGCAAAGTTGGTGGCGTCCGCATACACGTCGCCGGAATGCAGAGCGTGCGCGGTGAGCGTGAGGCCCGATGCCGCAGGCACATCCCATTCGCCCTGCAGCGCGAGCTGCCTGCGCGCGACGCCCACGGGACGCAGCGTTTGTCCGGCGGCGTTCAGCGGATCACGCACCTCCGCGTTCATGAACGTCGCGCCGCCGATCAGCCGCACGCCTTTCGCGAGCTCGCCGAACAGTTGTACCTCGACCCCGCGATGGCGCTGCTTGCCGAACACGCCGAAGGTCAGCGTGGACGGGTCGATGGTGGCGTAGGGCTTGGTGATCTGGAAGACGCTCAGCGTGCCGCCGAAGCGGCCCGCGTCGAACTTCATGCCGGTCTCGAACTGGCGCGTGCGGTACGGAGCGAACACCACGCCCTGATTGCTCGTGCCGTAAGGTGCGGTGTCCCCCATGCTCAGCCCCTGGACATGATTGGCATACAGCGAGATCTGCCGCGACGGCTTGAACACGATGGTCGCCATCGGGCTGTTGACTGACTCGTCGTAGTGCGCGGTCGACATGCCGAGCAGCGCAAAGCCGGTGGCGCTGTCGGACTTCACGCGCTGATGCCGCACGCCGAGCGTCACCCGCAGTCGTCCCTCGGCGAACGACAGCGTGTCTGCAATCGCATAGCCGGGCAGCGCATTGCGCGAGCTCCATGCCAGCGGGCCGGCGGGCTCGACGGCATCGCCGGGCGGCGGAATCAGGACCATGTCGTAAATGCTGGACAGGCCCGCCCCGCCGCTCAATCCCGCCACATGGAAGTCCGCCGTGCTCGTGCGCCGAAGATCCGAGGCCGTCAGCGACCAGTGGTGACGCACCGAGCCCGTGTCGAATTGGCCCTTGAGCCCCCACTGGCTCGAGATGGTCCGCTGCCGCCAACGTATCGGCATGCCTGCATAGGCAAAGCCGCCGGATGCGTCCACGAAGGGCTCGTCCGCGACCAGCGCCGACGAGGCATCGCGTGATTGGCCGATCGCGCCGAACACGGTGAGATGCTTCGACACATCCCACTCCACGCGTCCCATGAGGGCAGTGTCTTCCGCGTCCTGAAAATACCAGGGCTGCGCGAAGTTGCGCCGTCCGTCCGGCGCGGCGGGCACGGGGCCACCGACCGCGCTGAAATCCACCGCCCCGCCCGCACCATAGAGCCGCTGCGTCTGGCGGATCAGGTCCAGCGATGCGCGCAGGCGTTCGCTGTTGAAGTCCATGCCGATCGACAGGTTGCGTGCCCGGTCGGTCATGTAGTCGCGCTGCATGTCGCCCTGGCGCGCACCGGCGTTCACGCGGATGCCGAAAGCGTTGTCCACGCCGAAGCGCCGGGCAATGTCGGCGTTGAAGCCGAACAGCGAGTGCGACGCGTAACCCATGGTCAGCGAGGTGAGCGGCACATCGCCCGCGCGCTTGGAAATGAGGTTCACCGCGCCGCCCACCGAGCCATCGGCCGACATGCCGTTGATCAGCGCCGAAGGTCCCTTGAGCACCTCGGCGCGCTCGACGAATTCGGGCGAGACCCGGAACTGGCCGAGGATGCCGGGCAGGCCGTTGAGCGACATCTCATCGTTCTCGACCGTGAAGCCGCGGATCATCAGCGTATCGAGACTGGTGCCGTCGCCATACTCCTCACGCACGGAAGAATCAAGGCCGCCGATCACCTCGGAAATGCTGCGCGACTGACTGTTGTGGATGACGCTGCCGGTGAAACTGATGACGCTGAACGGCGCGTCCATCACATCGGTCTTGCCGAGCACGCCCAGATGCGCGCCACGCGCCATCTGACCACCTGGATAGGGGCCAGGAAGATCACCGACCTGCTCGGCCGGCGTCTGCACCTGCACTTCTGGCAGGGCGCGCTCGTCCGCACCGGCGTGTGCGCCCCAGCCACCCAGCACGAGGGCCACCGCCACCGACTTGCGAAAGGAGGAATGAAAGCGCGACTGATCCAACGTGGGGCCCTTGTTCTGAAGATCATGCGACACGAAGCCACAGTGGAATGTGACCGCTCACATAAACAATCAGATTTGGATTTCAATAGTTCTGATCTAGCGAATGTTACACCAAATTACACGCAGCTTGCCTGCCAAACCCAGTTGCCGATCCACTTGACGGAAACTGCATGCGTGGAGGGCCAGATCCGGCCATCAGGTCGATTTCGCAGCTCCACGTCACAGACAAGGAGGCACGCCATGACCCGGAAAGCAAACGACACGCCCAGCGTGGATGCGCGGGCTGAAGAGAACGATCTCGTCATCACCCGCACTTTGCATGCGCCGCGCGCGGCCGTGTGGCGCGCATGGTCCGAACCGGAGCTGCTCAAGCAGTGGTGGTGTCCCAGACCTTGGAGCACCGAGGTGCGCGCCTTCGAGCTGCGGGCGGGCGGTGCGTTCCACACCTTCATGCAGGGGCCGGACGGCGGCAGCAGCGACAATCCGGGCAGCTTTCTCGAGGTCGTGCCGCAGACGCGTCTCGTGTTCACGTCGATGCTGCTCGCGGACTGGCGTCCGAACAAGCCGTGGATGCCGTTCACGGCGGTGATCACGATGGAGGACGAGGGAGCAGACTGTCGCTACACGGCGCGCGTGATGCACCCCGACGAGGCGACGCGCGACAAACACGAGCAGATGGGATTCTTTGATGGCTGGAACGCCGCCATCACCCAGCTTGAGGACTGCGCCTCGACGCTGCGCTGAACGCCCCCAGGGGCTATTCCGGGGATTCGTCCTGCAGCCGAAGCAGCATGCGCTGCACCTGCCCATGTGTCCATGCACCGCCGCGCGCCGCCGGAACGCCGCGCTCGTTGAGCACCTCGGCCATGCGCCGGTGGGTGAGCTTCTCGGCGATCAGTTCGGCGAAGAGTTGCCGATGCTGCTCGGCGAACGCATCGGCGTCCGCCTTGCGCTTGGCAACCGTGGCGCGGATGTTGTCGGCGCCGGCCGCACCCAGCTTCACGCCGCGCGACTTGGCTTCCGCCAGCGCCTTGCGGGTACGGGCGCTGATGGTCGGATCGACGGAATCGCTCACGTCAGCCTCCGGTCACGGGCGGGAAAAAGGCCACCTCGTCACCATCCTGAATCGCGGCATCGGCCTTGCACATCACCTGGTTGAGCGCCATGCGCACGGCACGATTCGGCGCGAGCGCCGCAGCCGCAGCCTCGCCCCTCGTGCGGATGAGTTCATCGCGCAGCGCTCCCACCGTGGCCGCGTCGGTCTGCAGGCTTTCAGACCCGGTGCCGAAGGCTTCGCGGATCGAGGCGAAATACAGCAGGTTGATCTTGCGTGTCATGACCGTCTCCTCGCTCATTGCAGCAACTCCGACATGGGGATAAAGCGCACCACGTCGCCCTGCTTCACCGTCGTCATCGCGGGGTTGTCGACCAGACCATCGCCCCAGACGGCCGAGGTGAGCACGCCCGAACTCTGGTTGCCGAACAGCTCGAGCGCGCCCTCTTCGTTCAGCCGCACGCGAAGAAACTCGCGGCGCGCATCCGCCTTGGGCAGATCGAAGGCAGCTTTGACATGCAGCGCACGCGGAGCCACGTTCTGCACGCCCTGAAGACGCAGCAGAAACGGACGCACCAGCATCAGAAACGTCACGAAGCTCGACACCGGGTTGCCCGGAAGCCCCATGAAATGCGCGCTGCCACCCGCCGCGCGGCGCACGCTTCCGAATGCGAACGGCTTGCCGGGCTTCATCGAAATCTTCCAGAGATCCAGTTCGCCAAGCTGCTCGACGGCGGGCTTCACATGGTCTTCCTCGCCGACAGAAACGCCTGCCGTCGAGAGAATCAGATCGTTGTCCGCAGCGGCCTCCTGCATCACGCGGATGGTGGCCTCGCGGTTGTCGGGCACGATGCCGCAATCATGGACCTCGCAGCCCAATCGGGTGAGCAGCGCGCGCAGGAAGAAACGGTTGCTGTTGTAGATCGATCCGGGCGGCATGTCGGCGGGCGCGATGGCACCCGGCATGACAAGCTCGTCACCCGTCGAGAACAGCGCCACGCGCGGCCTGCGCGCCACCTGCACCTCGGCAAGACCGATGCTCGCGAGCAGCCCCAGCGCTGCGGGATTGAGGCGCGTGCCGGCTCGCAGAATCGTGCTGCCGCGCGCGATGTCCTCGCCCGCGCGGCGAATCCATTGCTCCGACTTCGGGATGGCGTTGATGCGCACCCCACCGTCAACCGCCTCGGTGTCCTCCTGCATCACGATCGCGTCGGCGCCCTCCGGCACCGGCGCCCCGGTGAAGATGCGCGCGGCCGTGCCTGCAGCGAGCGGCGCGCCCACCTGCCCGGCGGCGATGCGCTGGCTCACGGGCAATGGCACGCCCGCTCCGGTGATGTCGACGCAGCGCACCGCATAGCCATCCATCGCCGAGTTGTCCATCGGCGGCACCTGCAGTTCGGAGACCGCATCGGCCCAGAGCACGCGGCCATCGGCGTCGAAGGTGTTGACGGAGTCGGCCTGGTCCACGCGTGCTGCCTGCGCAAGCACGGCGGCCAGCGCGTCGTCCATGGACATGAGATGAGGCTTGTTCAAAGCGGGTTCTCCTGATGGTTGGTGGCGGGCGGCTCGTACTCGAAACGCGCGCCGTTCGCGAGCATCCATTCCACGATCTTCACGGGATCGTTCAGATCGAGCACGGGCAGCGCGCAATCTGCCGGCAGGCAGCTCGCGTCATCGGTTGCGACGGCATGAATGTCGGGGTCGTCCGGATAGCGCAGCACGCGTGGCTTTTCGCTGGCGGCGGGCTCGCGCCAGATTTCGATCTTGGGCAGATCGCTGCGCTTGAAGCCTTCGACGATGGCCCAGTCCACCGAATGATCCAGTTCGGCCAGCATCCCGTGCGCCGACAGATCATCACGCGACGTCTCGAATTCGCGCATCAGCGCCAGACGTCGGTCCGACACCACGAGCACCTCGAAAGCGCCCGCCTTGCGGTGCCGCCAGCTGTCCTTGCCCGGCACGTCGACATCGAAGTCGTGATGCGCATGCTTGACCACCGAAACACGCAGCCCGCGCTCTCGCAAAACGCGGATGATCTGCTCCAGCACCGTCGTCTTTCCCGCGCCCGAATAGCCTGCAAAACCAATGGCCTTCATTCTTCGCATTCCACGTTCACCCGCTCCATAAAAAGCAAACCGGCGCATGCTGAGAGCGTGTTTGCGATCTCAGAGCAGCGCCGGTTCCATTGTCACCGCAGATTACTTGCAGTGTTCAGCGATGTAGTCCTTGACCTTCTGCGCGTCCGAGGACATCACCACCACGCGCTTGGGCAGGGCTTCGATGCCGTTGAACTTGGCGGGACGGTCGGGCTCGCGGCCCAGCGCCTCTTCGATGGTCGCGGCGAACTTGATCGGCAGTGCGGTCTCCAGCACGATCATCGGCGTGCCGGCCTGCAGATGCTCACGCGCCACCTTCACGCCATCGGCGGTGTGGGTGTCGATCATGTCGCCGAAGCGCTCAAAGGTGTCCTTGATCGTCGCGAGGCGGTCAGCGTGCGTGCTCTTGCCGCTTTCAAAGCCGTACTTGCCGGCAGCGTCCTTGAACAGCGGATCACCGCTCAGACCGAACTGACCCGCCTTGCCGACGCCGTCGACGAACAGCGACTTCAGACGCGCGCCGTCGCGCCCCACCAGATCGAACACGAAACGCTCGAAGTTGCTGGCCTTGGAAATGTCCATCGACGGGCTCGAGGTTTCATACGTGTTGGCCGCGCCGCGCACCTGATAGACGCCCGTGCGGAAGAACTCGTCAAGCACGTCGTTCTCGTTGGTGGCCACCACCAGCTTGTCGATCGGCAGGCCCATCTGGCGCGCCACATGGCCCGCGCAGATGTTGCCGAAGTTGCCGCTGGGCACCGTGAAGCTGACCTTCTGGTCGTTGCTCTGGGTGGCCTGCAGATAGCCCGCGAAGTAGTACACGACCTGCGCGAGCAGACGCGCCCAGTTGATCGAGTTGACGGTGCCGATCTTGTACTGCGCCTTGAACGCGTGGTCGTTGGACACGGCCTTGACGATGTCCTGGCAGTCGTCAAACACGCCTTCGATGGCGATGTTGTGGATGTTCTCGTCCTGCAGACTGAACATCTGCGCCTGCTGGAACGGACTCATGCGGCCATGCGGGCTGGTCATGAAGACGCGCACGCCCTTCTTGCCGCGCATCGCGTATTCAGCCGCGCTGCCGGTGTCGCCGCTGGTCGCGCCGAGAATGTTCAGCTCTTCGCCACGGCGCGCGAGTTCGTACTCGAACAGATTGCCGAGCAGCTGCATCGCCATGTCCTTGAAGGCCAGCGTCGGGCCGTTGGACAGGGCTTCAATGCGCAGATCGCCGTCGAGCGTGCGCACCGGAACGATGGCGTCCGTGCCGAAGACGTCCTTGGTGTAAGTCTTGGCGCACAGTGCCTTCAGATCGGCGGCGGGAATGTCGTCGATGTAGAGCGAGAGGATTTCGTACGCCAGCGCGGCGTAGCCCTGCTGCGCGTACACGTTGCGCAGCTCGCTCAGCTTCGCGTCGTCGATCTGCGGATACGTGACCGGCAGATACAGGCCGCCGTCAGGCGCAAGGCCTGCCAGCAGAATGTCACAGAAGCGCTTCTGTTCCGAGTGACCGCGGGTGGAGAGATACAGCATGTCTTTCCTGCCTCAGTTCAGTTCTTCCTTGCGGATGCGATTGATCGGAGCCAGCACGGTCGGCAGGCCCTGGATCTCGGCCAGCGCGCGGTCCATGTCGCCTTCGCGCGTGTCGTGCGTGAGGATGATCAGGTCGGTCTGGGTCGAACCTTCACCGCCGACTTCATCGGCCTCGCGCTGCAGCACCGCGTCGATGCTGATGCCCGCGTTCGCCAGAATGCCGGTGATCTTGGCGAGAACGCCCGCCTCGTCGGACACGCGGATGCGCAGGTAGTAGCTCGTGACCACGTCGGCCATCGGCAGCACCGGCAGTTCGCCACCGGCGGCGGCCAGCGAGCTCGACTGGAACGCGAGCGGCGGCACGCGGTGTGCGGGATCGGCGTCGTGCAGACGCGCGATGTCGACCAGATCGGCCACCACGGCGGACGCGGTCGGCTCGGAGCCAGCGCCCTTGCCGTAGTACAGCGTCGTGCCCACGGCGTCACCGTTGACGACGACGGCGTTCATCGCGCCTTCGACATTGGCGATCAGGCGCTTGGCCGGAACCAGCGACGGGTGCACGCGCAGCTCGATGCCCTTGTCCGTGCGCTTGGTGATGCCCAGCAGCTTGATGCGATAGCCCAGTTGCTCGGCGTACTTGATGTCGGCCGTCGACAGCTTGGTGATGCCTTCCACGTAGGCCTTGTCGAACTGCACCGGAATGCCGAACGCGATCGCGCTCATCAGCGTGGCCTTGTGCGCGGCGTCCACGCCTTCGATGTCGAAGGTCGGGTCGGCCTCGGCATAGCCAAGACGCTGCGCTTCCTTGAGCACCACGTCGAAGTCGAGGCCCTTGTCGCGCATCTCGGAGAGGATGAAGTTGGTCGTGCCGTTGATGATGCCGGCCACCCACTGGATCTGGTTGGCGGTCAGGCCTTCGCGCAGCGCCTTGATGATCGGAATGCCACCGGCCACGGCCGCTTCGTAGGCCACGATCACGCCCTTCTCGGCAGCCGCCTTGAAGATCTCGGTGCCGTGCACGGCCAGCAGCGCCTTGTTGGCGGTGACCACATGCTTGCCTGCGGCGATCGCCTCGAGCACCAGCGCCTTGGCGATGCCGTAGCCGCCGATCAGCTCGACGACCACGTCGATGTCGGGGTTGGCGATGATCTCGCGCGCATCACCCACCACCTTGGCCGCGTCGCCCACGACTGCCTTGGCGCGTGCCGTGTCCAGATCGGCCACCATGGAAATCTCAATGCCACGACCCGCGCGGCGGCGGATCTCATCTTGATTGCGCTGCAGCACGGTGAATGTGCCACTGCCCACAGTGCCAATGCCCAACAGGCCTACCTGGATCGGTTTCATATACGAGTTTTCAGTCAGTCAAAAGGGCTGCGCGCGCCACGCGAACCGGGTGCGCGCGCAGTAAGGGAAAAAGAAAATCAGGCGGCCTGTTCCTTGGCGCCCTTGGCGGCCTTGGCCGGGGCGGCTGCCGCAGCCACGCTGCGCGGCTTGTCGGTGCCGTGGCGCTGGCGGTACTTCGCGAGGAAAGTCGCCAGTCGGCCGATGGCCGCGCGCAGATCGGCCTCGTGCGGCAGGAAGACGATGCGGAAATGGTCGGGATGCGGCCAGTTGAAGCCCGTGCCCTGCACCAGCATGACCTTGGTTTCCTGCAGCACCTCGAGGAAGAATTCCTGATCGTCCTTGATCGGATAGACCTCGGGGTCGAGGCGCGGGAACATGTAGAGCGCGCCCTGAGGCTTCACGCACGACACGCCGGGAATCGCGTTGATCAGCTCCCACGCCAGATCGCGCTGGATGCGCAGGCGGCCGCCTTCGCAGATCAGTTCATTGATGCTCTGGTGACCGCCGAGCGCCGTCTGCACCGCCCACTGGCCGGGCACGTTGGCGCACAGGCGCATGTTGGAGAGCATGTTCAGGCCCTCGATGTAGTCCTTGGCGGCCTTCTTGTCGCCCGAGACCACCATCCAGCCCGCGCGGTAGCCGCAGCTGCGGTAGGCCTTCGAGAGCGAATTGAAGGTCAGCGTCAGCACGTCGTGCGACAGGCTGCCGAGCGGGGTGTGCTTGGCGTCGTCGTAGAGCACCTTGTCATAGACCTCGTCGGCGAAGATCACGAGGCCGTTCTCGCGCGCGATCTCGACGATCTGCTGCAGCAGCTGCGTGCTGTAGAGCGCGCCGGTCGGGTTGTTCGGGTTGATCACCACGATGCCCTTGGTGCGCGGAGTGACCTTGCGGCGGATGTCCTCAATGTCGGGCATCCAGCCATTGCTCTCGTCGCACATGTAGTGCACGGGCGTGCCGCCGGAGAGGCTGGTCACCGCCGTCCACAGCGGATAGTCCGGCGCGGGCAGCAGCAGTTCGTCGCCGTCGTCCAGCAGCGCATTGGTTGCGAGACTGATCAGCTCGGACGCGCCATTGCCCAGATAAATGTCATCCAGCGTCACGCCCGTGATGCCTTGCTTCTGAGTCTCATGCATCACCGCCTTGCGTGCGGCGAAGATGCCCTTGCTGTCGGAGTAGCCTGCCGAGGTGGGCAGGTTGCGGATCATGTCCTGCTGGATTTCCTCAGGCGCATCAAACCCGAACACGGCCAGATTGCCGATGTTGAGCTTGATGATCTTCTGGCCGTCTTCCTCCATTTTCTTCGCCGCGTCCATGATCGGCCCGCGGATGTCATAGCAGACGTTGGCTAACTTGGCAGATTTGAGGACGGGTTTCATGGCAAAAAATAAAGGCTGAAATGGCACCCGGATGCGCCCGCACCCCGGCGAAACCTATAATTTAAGCACAGTTCCCCCAGCGCCGTGACTCGCAAAACCTTTATTTGCCCATCGTGCGCGCATATCCGATCGTGAGAGTCCCCAATGAAACTGCATGCCGACCGCTTTGACGTCCAGACCATCAGCGGCTACGGCCCCGGCTGGGTATCGATCGACAAGGAGGAGTTCACCCGAAGCGTGATCGTGGGATCACGCGGCGAGCGCATTGAATGGAACTGCGACCGTTTTGAGGACCTGACCCCCGAACACTTCGCTCAGCTGGCAGACCTTGGCCCTGAAGTGGTGATCTTCGGCAGCGGTCAGAAGAACCGGTTTCCGCCCCCGGCATGGCTGGCGCCGCTCATGGAAAAACGACTCGGCGTGGAGTCCATGAACACCCAGGCCGCCTGTCGTACGTACAACATTCTGGCCGGGGAAGGCCGCCACGTGATCGCGGCTCTGATACTGGAAAAACAACAATAGATCAACCCAATCGCACGGCATTCTTGATAGCTGGCAAAAATGAGCGAATCAGGGTAAAATCATGGGTTGTCGTCGGGGGACTTTCCACAAGAGCAATAAGAAACCCAATGCTCCCGACTTTTCAACGACTACATAGAGAGATTGAAGTGCCATGGCGATCGTTGTCAACAAACCCCTTCCCGAATTTGAGGCCAACGCGACTGGCGGAATCAAGGTATCCAACGCTTCGCACTTGGGCCAGATTCTGATCCTGTATTTCTACCCCAAGGACAATACGCCCGGTTGTACCACGGAAGCCATGCAATTCCGCGACAAGTACAAAGATTTTGTCAAGGCGGGTGCCGCGGTGTTCGGCGTGTCGCGCGACAACATGAAGTCGCACGACGACTTCAAGGAAAAGCTGGAACTGCCGTTCGAGCTGATCGCGGACACCGAAGAGAAGATGTGCCACATGTTCGGCGTGGTCAAGAACAAGATCATGTACGGCAAGAAGGTCAAGGGCATCGAGCGCTCGACCTTCCTCGTCGGCCCCGACGGCCTGCTGCTCCAGGAGTGGCGCGGTCTGAAGGTGCCCGGTCACGTGGACGAAGTGCTGAAGGCCGTCAAGGCCATCAAGGTGCAGGACAAGAAAGCGGCGTGAAATCCAACGCTTGTGTCAAAGCATCACAGCGAGTGTGCATAATGGATCAATGCCATTGATTTTCAGCAACGCGCACTCCAGATTCGAAAGCCGCCCGGGTTTCCTGGCGGCTTTTTGCTTTCCTGAAGTTCCCTGAGTTCCTTTGTTAGCGAGGCTTTAAGCACCATGCCCCTGCCACCTGCACCGACCAAGCGCGCGGCGCTGCTCTCCCCCGAAGCCTTTCGCCAAAGCGCCACATCCGCGAGCGCAAACGAGACAGAAACCACTGCGGAGACAATGGTTGACACCTTTGACGCTCCCGCACCTGCACCAGTGAGCGCCAAGGCCCGCAAGACCGCATCCGGTTCATCGCGCGCCAGCGCCAGTGCCGGCGCCCCCCCCAAGCGCACGCCGACCAAGACCACCGCGAAGTCAACCGCCAAGTCGGCGCCCGCCAAGAGTGAGCCCATCACCGCGCGGCAGCCCGCACCCGCTCCTGAGCGCGTCGCCGCCAAGCCCGCCTCCTCCGCCAGCATCGCGACCACCAGCAAGGGCAAGTCGCGCGCGGCGCGCAGTGTCGGCCCGAAGAAGATGTTCGTGCTCGACACCAATGTGCTGCTGCACGATCCGACCTCGCTGTTCCGCTTCGAGGAACACGACATCTTCCTGCCGATGATCGTGCTGGAAGAACTCGACGCGCACAAGAAGGGCATGACCGAAGTCGCGCGCAACGGGCGTCAGGTCAGCCGCACGCTGGACGCCCTTGCCGCCGCCGATGGCGAAGACATCGCGCTCGGCCTGCAGCTCAACGCGACCGGCCAGAAGGCCGCCAACGGCAAGCTTTACTTCCAGACCTCGCCGCTCGACTACTCGCTGCCGTCCAGCCTGCCTCAGGGCAAGGCGGACAACCAGATCCTCGGCGTCGTCGAGGCTCTGCGCCAGCAATACGCGCCGCGCGAGGTGGTGCTGGTGTCCAAGGACATCAACATGCGCGTGAAGGCGCGCGCGCTGGGCCTCGATGCCGAGGACTATCAGAACGACAAGACGCTGGAAGACGGTGACCTGCTGTACTCCGGCGTGCTCGCCCTGTCCGCGGACTTCTGGTCCAAGGCCGGCAAGAACGTCGAGAGCTGGCAGAGCGGCGCGCACACCCTCTACCGCGTAACGAGCGCGCAGGTCGCGCAGATGATGATCAACCAGTTCGTGTACTTCGAAGCGCCTGGCGAGCCCAGCATGTACGCGCGCGTCACGGAAATCCGCGACAAGACCGCCGTGCTGGAAACGCTCAAGGACTACGGCTCGCAGAAGAACGCTGTCTGGGGCGTGAACACCCGCAACCGCGAGCAGAACTTCGCGATGAACCTGCTCATGGACCCGGAAGTCGACTTCGTCACGCTCACCGGCACCGCCGGCACCGGCAAGACGCTGATGGCGCTGGCCGCCGGTCTCACGCAGGTGCTCGACGAGCGCCGCTACACCGAGATCATCATGACGCGCGCCACCGTAAGCGTGGGCGAGGACATCGGCTTCCTGCCCGGCACCGAAGAGGAAAAGATGGGCCCGTGGATGGGTGCGCTCGACGACAACCTCGAGTTCCTCGCCAAGGGTGACGGCGGCAATCCCGGAGAATGGGGCCGTCAGGCCACCAACGAGCTGATCCGCAGCCGCATCAAGATCAAGAGCATGAACTTCATGCGTGGCCGCACCTTCCTCAACAAGTACGTGATCATCGACGAGGCGCAGAATCTGACGCCCAAGCAGATGAAGACGCTGATCACCCGCGCGGGCCCCGGCACCAAGATCATCTGCATGGGCAACCTTGCACAGATTGACACCCCATACCTGACCGAGGGCTCTTCGGGCCTGACCTACGCCGTCGACAAGTTCAAGGGCTGGCCACACAGCGGCCACATCACGCTGGCGCGCGGCGAGCGTTCGCGGCTGGCGGATTTTGCGAGCGAAGTGCTGTAAGGCATGGCGATTCCATGGATCGCGGCACTCAAGCTGGTGCCCTGGGGCGAGGTCATCGAAGCCGCGCCTCAGGTCATCAGAGCCGCCAAGGGACTGGTCCGAAAGAAGGACGCCGACGAACAGCGCGGGAAGCAAGCGGCTGCGGCCGCAGCTTCCGCCGAGCGACTCTCGCCGCCGACCTCTTCGGGTGAACTCGCGCTGCAGCAGGTCCAGCACCTGCAGGGCCGCATCGAACTGCTCGAGCAATCACAGCATCAATCGCTCGACATCATCGAAAAGCTGGCCGAACAGAACGCACAGCTGGTGGCCACGGTCAGCGCGCTACGCGTCGGCGCGCAGCGCCTCGTCTGGGCATGCGCCGCGCTCGGCACGGTGTCTTTGGGTGTGGTGATCTACCTGGCGATCAGCGCCTCCAGGGGCTGAAATCCGCCACAGCGCTGAATCGCTCCGCCATCAAAGCACTCCCCGCACTCAATGCGGGAGAGTGCTTTTTTCTTGGTGCGACGCATCACCCGCACCGCACTTTCGGAGCATCAGAAAATGGCGGATGCTGCCGTATGCATCGCCATGTTCCCAGTCGAGTGAGCGCAAGAGCGCCTCACCTTCGGGCCAAGGCTCGCTGTCCTTGAGCGCCTCGAACGAGAAATCACCCGCCTTTCCACCAACGAACACACGAAACCAGTGCAGGTCGGCATCAAGCGGCAGCGCCTCCACTGCGGCTTTCAGGCGATCCCACAGTTCAGCGCTTCTCAGCCGCTCGCCTCGCACCTGCCAAGGGCCTTCGAACAACTCGTAGTCATGCCCATTGATGCGCCAGCGTTCAGCGTCGTCGACCTCAGTTTCCGCATCTTCGTCCTCGTACTCCTCACGGACGTTCCAGATCGCCGCCAGCATTTCATGCAGCGCGCCGCTTGCAAACGACTCGAGCGCATATCCAATCGCTTCGCGATCTTCAGCGCCGATACCCGGAAAGACTTCAACGACTTCGCGCCCGTCCTCCAGATGGACCACGATGGCCAGCGTGCCCATCAGAGGATCGCGGCGCAGCCAGTCGGCCGTGATGCACGGCTGCCGCTCGAACGGCAGAATCCAGTCGCGCACGAATGGCCCCGTCACACCATGCGCCTCAAGCAGCGCCGACAGCATCCGCAGCGCCAGCGGAATCCCGTCTTCGTCTGCGCCGCCGCTTTCGATGTCGATGCTCGAACTCATGCCCGTACGTTCCTCAGCAATGTCGCCACCCCTTCGGGCTCGACTCAATACTCGTCGCCCGACCCCATCGCGAGATTCTCGAAGCGCGTCTGGTTCTTCTGGAAGAACAGCTTCACCGTGCCGGTCGGGCCGTTACGCTGCTTGCCGATGATGACCTCGGCGACGTTGGGCTCCTTGGAGTCCTTGTTGTAGTAGTCATCGCGGTAGATGAACATGATGATGTCGGCATCCTGCTCGATGGCGCCCGATTCGCGCAGGTCGGACATCATGGGGCGCTTGTCGGTGCGCTGTTCCACCGAGCGGTTGAGCTGCGAGAGCGCGATCACCGGGCACTGCAGCTCCTTGGCCAGCATCTTCAGGCCCCGGGAAATTTCGCCGAGTTCGGTGGCGCGGTTGTCGGCGCTCGCCGAACCCGAGCCGCTCATCAACTGCAGGTAGT
This sequence comes from Diaphorobacter caeni, assembly GCF_015354245.1. Classification (GTDB taxonomy): domain Bacteria; phylum Pseudomonadota; class Gammaproteobacteria; order Burkholderiales; family Burkholderiaceae_C; genus Diaphorobacter_A; species Diaphorobacter_A caeni. Next base: position 804,195 of record NZ_JADKYZ010000001.1, on the reverse strand, counting down.
CGACCACGATCAGGCCCAGCTTGCCGCACTGGCGCGCCAGACGCCGCGCGTTCGCCCGCAGCTCGATGGGCGTCAGACCCGGCGTTTCATCGATGTGCAGCGACACCGTGCGCAGCTTCTCGATGGCCTCGGTCAGGCGTGGCCACTCCTCGTCGGTCAGCTTGCCGGTACGCAGATTGCCCTGGTTCACGCGACCGATGGAGCCGACGATACGCACCGCCAGTTGGGCCGCGCCCATTTCCATCGAGAAGATGGCGACCGGCAGACCTTCGTTGAGCGCCACATGCTCGGCGATGTTCACCGCGAACGAGGTCTTGCCCATGGAAGGACGCGCCGCGAGCACGATCATGTCGCCCGCCTGCAGTCCGCTGGTCATGCGATCGAGATCGGCAAACCCGGTGGGAATGCCGGTCACATCCATCGGGTTGTCGGCTTTTTCCTGGATGTCGTCGAGCAGATCGACCACCAGCGTGCCCAGCGCCTGGAAGCCCTGCTTCATCTTCGAGCCCTCTTCGCCAATCGCGAAGATCTTCTGCTCGGCCTCTTCCAGAATGTTCTTGACCGGCTTGCCCAGCGGGTTGAACGCGTTGGTCGAAATCTCGTCGCTCGCCGTCACCAGCTTGCGCAGAATCGACCGCTCACGCACGATCTCCGCATAGCGCCGGATGTTGCTCGCGCTCGGCACATACTGCGCGAGCGTGTTCAGATACAGCAGCCCGCCGATTTCCTCGGACTTGCCAAGGCTCTGCAACTGCTCATACACCGTGATCACGTCCGCCGGCTTGCTGCCATTGACCAGCGTGGCGATCGCCGAAAAGATCAGACGATGCTCGTTGCGGTAAAAATCCCCGTCCACCAGCAGATCGCCCACGCGATCCCAGGCGTTGTTGTCCAGCAGCAGACCGCCCAGCACGCTCGACTCCGCCTCCACCGAATGCGGCGGAATCCGCAACTTGGCCACCTCGCGGTCCACGGACAGCGCAGGGTCGTTGATGGGGAAATCAGGCACGTCGGCAGACATCGGATCAGACACTTTCAGAAATCGAACAGGCGATGCTAGTGGTTCAGTCGACGCTTGTCATCGCCAACAGGATGAGGATAACCCGAGCACTGGAAAAGGCACCCGAGATAGAAATACCCTCACCCGCAGCCGGAGTGAGCCCAAGAAGCGTCGCGAGTCCCAGAACCACAACCACAATGCCAAGACAGCCCCTCAGGCTAGGCGTGTGGCCGCAGACAGTACTCTGGTACGGCAAGGCCTCACAACAACGCATGAGGGGCTGTATTGGCACCACAAAACGACCAGCCATTGAAGCCAAAGGCTTCACACAAAAAGCAAACCCAGAAAAACAAAAGCCGCCCCAAGGGGCGGCCTTCCAACTCAATTCAAAGAATCGAATTAAGCGTGTTCGCCGTAGACGGACACGTTGACTTCCACGACCACGTCTGTGTGCAGTGCAACGTTCACGGTGCTGTCGCTCACGGTCTTGATAGGACCGTTGGGCATGCGCACTTGCGCCTTGGAAACTGCAAAGCCCATGCGGCCCAGTTCTTCAGCGATGTCCTGGTTGGTCACGGAACCGAACAGACGACCGTCAACGCCGGACTTCTGTGTCAGCTTCACGTTCTGACCAGCCAGCTTTTCGCCGGAGGCTTGAGCGGCGGCCAGCTTTTCAGCGGCAGCCTTTTCCAGTTCGGCGCGCTTGGCTTCGAACTCGGCCTTGTTTGCAGCAGTGGCGCGACGTGCCTGACCGGTGGGGATCAGGAAGTTGCGAGCGTAGCCGTCCTTGACCTTGACGATTTCGCCGAGGTTACCCAGGTTCACAACCTTTTCGAGCAGAATGATTTGCATTGTCGTGCTCCTTAGATCTTGTGCTGGTCGGTGTAAGGCAACATGGCCAGGAAGCGGGCGCGCTTGATGGCGGTGTTGAGCTGACGCTGATAGATGGCGCGGGTGCCGGTCAGACGTGCAGGGATGATCTTGCCGTTTTCAGCGATGAAGTCACGCAGGGTGTCGACATCCTTGTAGTCGATTTCTTCGACGTGGGCAACGGTGAAGCGGCAGAAGCGCTTGCGCTTGAACAGCAGCGACTGGGTGTTGCGCTTAGGACGCTTGTCCTTGTTGAATTTCTTGAACGTGGCCATTTGTGAGCCTCTTGAAAATTAATCCTGTTGAATATCCTGGATGTGAAAAACCACACCTTTGCCATTGCGCGGTGAGGCGAGAAAGCCGCTGAATTCCCAACTGCTTCCCAGCGCCTGACGTGCGAGCCGCTCCGCGAGCGCTCCGAACGCCACCGCCTTGATGGCTGCCTTGACTTCGCGCTGGACTCCGGCTTCCTTCTGCTGCGATTCGTGCTCGAGTCGCAGATCAAGGGCGGGCAGTCCGGCCGGCGTGTAGCGCAGGGCTTGTACCTCTGCGATGCAGGCCGTCAAGGCAATCTGGTTTTTCACTCCTCCTGGCTGTCGGATGAACGTTGTGGTTGATTAACGCTCGTTCGCAGCAGCAGCTTCAGCCTGGCTGGCCTTGCGCGCTTCTTCGCGTTCCACAGTCTTCATCATCGAAGATGGGCCCGTGTCGGCCTTCTTCTTCTGAACAGTCAGGTGACGCAGAACGGCGTCGTTGAACTTGAACGCGTGTTCCAGTTCAGCCATCACAGCCTGGTCGGCTTCGATGTTCAGGCACAGGTAGTGAGCCTTGGCCAGCTTGTTGATCAGGTACGCCAGTTGACGGCGGCCCCAATCTTCCACGCGGTGAACCTGACCACCGCCTTGGGTGATCATGCTCTTGTAGCGCTCGAGCATTGCTGGAACCTGCTCGCTTTGATCCGGGTGGATCAACAGGATGATTTCGTAGTGACGCATGCAAACTCCTTATGGATTGCTTTGTTGCAACCACCCGCCGCGTCTAGTCAAAGCGGTGTGGCAAGGGAACTCAGCATTCTAATGTCAAAATTGATCCGTGTCCAGCCTCGGTCAGAAAATCAGGCCTTTGGAGCGTCTGCGCCAATCAGGTCTTCAACCCTATTGAAAATACGGGGTTCACCCCCAACTGCCGGGGACTGTCATTCATTTCACAATACAACGACATGTCCGAACAAAAGTACAACCCCTCCGCCGAATCCATCGACCCGACCATGTCTCCCGAAGAGATCGAAGCGGCGCAGGCGGCTCAGTCCGAAGACGAGTTGAGCACGCTCAAGGCGGAGCTGGCTGAACTCAAGGCCAAAAGCGCCGATCTGGCCGACCAGTACCTGCGCGCCAAGGCCGACGTGGAAAACATGCGCCGCCGCACCGAGGAAGACGTGGCCAAGGCCCGCAAGTTCGGCATCGAGAACTTCGCAGAAAGCCTGTTGCCCGTGGCGGACAGCCTGGATGCGGCTCTCGCGATCCACAACGCCACCGCCGAGCAGCTGCGCGAAGGCTCCGACGCCACGCTGCGCCAGCTCACCACCGCGCTGGAGCGCAACAAGGTGATCGCGATCAACCCGGCCGCGGGCACCAAGTTCGACCCGCACCACCATCAGGCCATCAGCATGGTGCCAGCCGATCAGGAAGCCAACACCGTCGTGAGCGTGCTGCAGAAGGGTTATCTGATCGCCGACCGCGTGCTGCGCCCCGCTCTCGTGACGGTTGCCGCACCCAAGTAAGCGATCGCTATCAAATCAAGAGCGACACGAAAATATTTGCATCCAGTGACTTGAAGGTTTTCAACTTATCCACAAGTAACTGGACATCCAAACCAAACACACCAACCTTTCAGAATACGGAGAAATCAACATGGGAAGAATCATCGGCATTGACCTCGGCACCACGAACAGCTGCGTTGCCATCATGGACGGCAACAGCACTCGCGTGATCGAGAACAGCGAAGGCGCACGCACGACGCCTTCCATCGTTGCCTACCAGGAAGACGGCGAGATCCTCGTCGGCGCATCGGCCAAGCGTCAGGCCGTGACCAACCCCAAGAACACCATCTTCGCCGCCAAGCGCCTGATCGGCCGCAAGTTCGACGAGAAGGAAGTGCAGAAGGACATCGACCTGATGCCCTTCAAGATCGTCAAGGCCGACAACGGCGACGCCTGGGTGCAGGTGCGCGACCAGAAGCTGGCTCCTCCTCAGATCAGCGCCGAAGTGCTGCGCAAGATGAAGAAGACCGCCGAAGACTTCCTCGGCGAGCCCGTCACCGAAGCCGTGATCACGGTGCCCGCCTACTTCAACGACGCACAGCGTCAGGCCACCAAGGATGCGGGCCGCATCGCGGGCCTCGAAGTCAAGCGCATCATCAACGAGCCTACCGCAGCCGCTCTGGCCTTCGGCCTCGACAAGCACGACAAGGCCGACCGCAAGATCGCCGTGTATGACCTGGGTGGCGGTACGTTCGACGTGTCGATCATCGAAATCGCGGACGTGGACGGCGAAAAGCAGTTCGAAGTGCTGTCGACCAACGGCGACACCTTCCTCGGCGGCGAAGACTTCGACCAGCGCATCATCGGCTACATCATCGACGAGTTCAAGAAGGATCAGGGCGTGGACCTGTCCAAGGACGTGCTCGCGCTGCAACGCCTGAAGGAAGCTGCCGAAAAGGCGAAGATCGAGCTGTCGAACTCCGCACAGACCGACATCAACCTGCCCTACATCACGGCCGACGCATCGGGTCCGAAGCACCTGAACATCAAGCTGACCCGCGCCAAGCTGGAAAGCCTGGTCGACGACCTGATCGAGCGCACCATCGCTCCTTGCCGCACCGCGATCAAGGATGCCGGCATCAGCGTGTCCGACATCAACGACGTGATTCTCGTCGGCGGCATGTCGCGCATGCCCAAGGTGCAGGACAAGGTCAAGGAATTCTTCGGCAAGGAACCCCGCAAGGACGTGAACCCCGATGAAGCCGTGGCCGTGGGCGCCGCCATTCAGGGCCAGGTGCTCTCGGGTGACCGCAAGGACGTGCTGCTGCTGGACGTGACGCCTCTGTCGCTGGGCATCGAAACCCTGGGCGGCGTGATGACCAAGATGATCGCCAAGAACACGACCATCCCGACCAAGTTCGCGCAGACCTTCTCGACCGCTGAAGACAACCAGCCGGCCGTGACGATCAAGGTGTTCCAGGGCGAGCGTGAAATCGCCAGCGCCAACAAGGCACTGGGCGAATTCAACCTCGAAGGCATTCCGCCAGCATCGCGTGGCACGCCACAGATCGAGGTGAGCTTCGACATCGACGCCAACGGCATTCTGCACGTGGGCGCCAAGGACAAGGCCACCGGCAAGGAAAACAAGATCACCATCAAGGCCAACTCGGGCATCTCCGAAGAGGAAATCCAGAAGATGGTGAAGGACGCCGAGCTGAACGCGGCCGACGACAAGAAGAAGCTGGAACTGGTCCAGGCCCGCAATCAGGGTGAAGCCGCAGTGCACTCCGTGACCAAGAGCCTGTCCGAGCACGGCGACAAGCTGGATGCCGGCGAGAAGGAAGCGATCGAAGCCGCCGTGAAGGCCCTGGAAGAAGCCCTCAAGGGTGAAGACAAGGCCGAGATCGACGCCAAGACCACGGCCCTGATGGAAGCCAGCCAGAAGCTTGGCGAGAAGATGTATGCCGAGCAAGCGGCTGCCGCTGGCGCTGCGGGTGCAGCAGGCGCCGCCGGTGGTGCATCCGCCGGTGCCGCAGCCGCGGACGACGACGTGGTCGACGCCGAGGTCAAGGAAGTCAAGAAGGGTTAAGCCGCGAGAGCGCGCTGACCGCCAAGCCGCCGCGCTCGGTTCCCCCAAGGAGCCAGCGCGGCGTTTGTGTTCCAACTACCTGCTGACGAAATGTCCAAACGAGATTACTACGAGGTCCTCGGCGTTCCCAAGAACGCCTCGGACGACGAAATCAAAAAGGCGTATCGCAAGCTCGCGATGAAGTACCACCCTGACCGCAATCAGGGTGATGCCGCCAAGGCCGCCGAAGAGAAGTTCAAGGAAGTCAAAGAGGCTTACGAGATTCTCTGCGTCTCAGAAAAACGGGCCGCCTACGACCAGTACGGCCACGCCGGGGTCGACCCCAACATGCGCGGCGGCCCCGGAGCGGAAGGCTTTGGCGGATTTGCCGAAGCCTTCGGCGACATCTTCGGCGACATGTTCGGCGGTGGTGGCGGCGGCGCGCGCGGTGGTCGCGGCGGCCGCCAGGTCTATCGCGGCAACGACCTGTCGTACGCGATGGAGATCACGCTCGAAGAGGCCGCCAACGGCAAGGACGCGCAGATCCGCATCCCATCCTGGGACGAGTGCGAGACCTGCCACGGCAACGGCGCCAAGCCCGGCACCCAGCCCAAGACCTGCGGCACCTGCCAGGGCTCCGGCGTGGTGCAGATGCGCCAGGGCTTCTTTGCCGTGCAGCAGGCGTGCCCGCACTGCCGCGGCACCGGCAAGATCATCCCCGAGCCCTGCACCTCGTGCCACGGCCAAGGCAAGATCAAGTCGCAGAAGACGCTGGAAGTGAAGATCCCCGCCGGCATCGACGACGGCATGCGCATCCGCTCGACCGGCAACGGCGAGCCCGGCTCGAACGGCGGCCCTCCGGGCGATCTGTACATCGAGATCCGCGTGAAGAAGCACGACATCTTCGAGCGCGACGGTGACGATCTGCACTGCGAGGTCCCCGTGAGCTTCGCGACCGCGGCGCTCGGCGGCGAGATCGAAGTGCCGACGCTGGCCGGCAAGGCCGCCATCGACATTCCCGAAGGCACTCAGGCCGGCAAGCAGTTCCGCCTGCGCGGCAAGGGCATCAAGGGCGTGCGCGCCAGCTACCCCGGCGACCTGTACTGCCACATCGTCGTGGAGACGCCCGTCAAGCTCACAGAGTTCCAGCGCAAGCTGCTCAAGGACTTCGACGAATCACTGAAAAAGGGCGGCAGCAAGCACTCGCCCTCCACCGAAACGTGGACGGACAAGCTGAAAAATCTCTTCAGCTGATCTCGACACCGCTCTCGGCCACAAGGGCCGTGCTCTGTTGATGCAGGGCACGGCCTTTTTTCATGGGGGCGCCGTCCGACATCCACGCCCGCTGGCTTGCCGTATGGTTCGAGCAGCTCCGGATTCTTGAGAACAACAACAGGAAAAACACATGCAACATCCCGTGCCCCAGCGCGAGTTCACTCTGCGCGGCGTACTGCTTGGCGCGCTCATCACGCTCGCGTTCACCGCCGCCAATGTCTATCTGGGCCTCAAGGTCGGCCTGACCTTCGCGTCGGCGATTCCAGCGGCGGTCATCTCCATGGCCCTGCTCTACAAGTTCAAGGATTCCAACATCCTCGAGAACAACCTCGTGCAGACCCAGGCCTCGGCCGCAGGCACGCTGTCGGCCGTGATCTTCGTGATTCCCGGACTCGTGATGATGGGCCTGTGGACCGGCTTTCCGTTCTGGCAGACCGCGCTGATCTGCGCGGCGGGCGGCACGCTGGGCGTGCTCTACACGATTCCGCTGCGCCGCGTGATGGTGGTGCAGTCCGCTCTGCCCTACCCCGAAGGCGTCGCGGCAGCCGAGGTGCTGCGCGTGGGCGACGCACAGCGGCACGCCGAGACGGCCGACTCCGCCCAGCGCTCGGGCGCGATGCGCGAACTGGGCTGGGGCACGGGCATGGCGGCCGTGTTCGGACTGTTCAGCGGCGGCTTCCGCCTGCTCGGCGACGCGGTGAATTTCTGGATTCCCGCGGGCTCCACCGTATTTCGCGTCGCTGCGGGATTCTCTCCGGCGCTGCTTGCCGCAGGCTATCTGATGGGAATGGCCGCAGGCATGGCCGTGCTGCTTGGCGTGGTGCTCTGCTGGTTCGTGATCGTGCCGTGGCTCACGGCGGGAATCACGCCCACCGACGGGCAGACGCTCGTCGCGCTGGCCTCCCAGGTCTGGTCGCAGAAAGCCAAGTTCGTCGGTGCGGGCGTGATCGCCATCGCCGCGCTCTGGGCGCTGATCACGCTCGCCGGCCCCATCGTCGCGGCCATCCGCGCCCAACCGGCTCGCACGCAAACGGCAAGCTCCGGCAAACGCGACGAGACCGACGTCGACATGCCCCGCAGCTGGATGCTGATGATCGGCCTCGCCGCTCTCGCAGTGCTGTTCCTCGTGGTCAATCACTTCATCGGCGCGCACATGACGGCGCTGTCGGTCGGATCACGCTACGGCCTCGCCGCGCTCTGCGTCATGTTCGCCGCGCTCTTCGGTTTTCTCGTGGCGGCGGCCTGCGGCTACATGGCCGGCCTCGTCGGTTCCTCGGCCAGCCCCATCTCCGGAATCGGCATCATCGCCACGGTGCTGATGGGGCTCACGCTGCTGGCCCTGAGCACGCTGGTGCCGTCGTTTCATGAAGGTCTCAGCGGCGATCTGGGCGTGGTGCTCGTGCTGTTCATGGTGTCGGTGATCCTGGCCATGGCGGCCATCTCCAACGACAACCTGCAGGACCTGAAGACCGGCTACATCGTCGGAGCGACTCCGTGGCGCCAGCAGGTGGTGCTGATCATCGGCTGCCTCGTGGGCGCGCTGGTCATTCCGCCGGTGCTGGACCTGCTCTACAACGCCTACGGCTTCGCGGGAGCGCTGCCACGCGCGGACATGGACCCCAAGCTCGCGCTCGAGGCACCGCAGGCCAATCTCATGAAGCAGATTTCGAGCGGCATCTTCACCGGCTCGCTGGACTGGTCCATGCTCGGCACCGGCGTGGTGCTCGGCCTCGTCGTCATCGCGCTCGACTGGCTGCTGCGCAAATCCGGCCGTGGCGCGCTGCCGCCGCTGGCCGTGGGGCTCGGCATCTACCTGCCGCCCACCATCGGCGTGACGCTGACCATCGGCGCGTTGCTCGCCTTCTGCATTCAGAAAGCGCTCAAGAAGTTTGGCGAACGCAAGGGCGCGGCATGGATCGCCTCAGCCGAAGAGCGCGGCCTGCTGCTCGCATCGGGGCTCATCGTCGGAGAGAGTCTGATGGGACTTGCGATTGCCGCCGTGATCGGCTTCAGCGGCCAGAACGCCCCGCTCGCGCTGGTCGGCGACGGCTTCGGAGCAGCGCCTTGGCTGGGCCTGATCTACTTCATTGCGCTCACGGCCATCTTCTACCGGCGCGTCGTGACGCGTTGATGTCAGGCAAGCCCTTGCCCCCTCGAACGCCACAGAAGCGGCAAGGGCCAGCAGTTCATGCTCAAGTAATGATAAAAATCAGATTGTGGTTTTGCGACGCCGCCTAATGTGTGCACCTCCTACATAGTGAGGTCCTCACGGTGTCTACCCCACATACTGAAGCGACGCCCCATCAAGGCGCACCCATTTCGGCCAACGACGCGCTCATTGGCGCCCATCGCCCCGCCCCCGAGCTGGTCTGCCCGGCGGGCAGTCTTCCGGCCCTCAAAGCGGCCGTGGACGCGGGGGCCAACTGCGTCTACCTTGGTTTGCGCGACGCCACGAACGCGCGCAATTTCGCGGGGCTCAATTTCGACGAACCCGCCATTCTCAAGGGCATCGCCTACGCCCACGCGCGCGGCTGCAAGGTGCTGCTCGCGCTCAATACCTATCCACGCGCCAGCGCTCCCGAGCCATGGCACGCCGCGCTCGACCGCGCCGCGCTGTGGGGCGTGGACGCCGTCATCCTCGCCGACCCCGGCCTCATGCGCTACGCCTGCAACCGCCATCCGGACCTGCGGCTGCACCTCTCGGTGCAGGGCTCCGCGACCAACCATGCCGCGATCAACTTCTATCAGAAGCAGTTCAACATCCAGCGCGCTGTGCTGCCGCGCGTGCTGTCGATGGAGCAGGTCAGGCAGGTGATCGAGCGCACCTCGGTGGAAATCGAGGTGTTCGCGTTCGGCAGCCTGTGCGTGATGGTCGAAGGGCGCTGCCTGCTCTCGTCCTATGCGACCGGCGAGTCGCCCAACACCCATGGCGTGTGCTCGCCCGCCAAGTTCGTGCGCTGGCAGGACACGCCCCAGGGCATGGAATCGCGCCTGAACGGCGTGCTGATCGACCGCTACGATCCCGGCGAGAAGGCAGGCTACCCGACGCTCTGCAAGGGCCGCTTCAACGTGGGTGACGAGAGCAACTACTACGCGCTCGAAGAGCCCACCAGCCTCAACACGCTGGAGCTGCTGCCCCAGCTCGTGAAGCTGGGCGTGCGCGCCTTCAAGATCGAGGGTCGCCAGCGCAGCCCCGCCTATGTCGAGCAGGTCACGCAGGTGTGGCGCGATGCCATCGACCATTGCGTCGATCAAGGCCACCGCTACTCGCCCAAGACCATCTGGATGACTGTGCTCGACCAGCTCGCCGAAGGCCAGCAGCACACGCTGGGCGCCTACCACCGGCCCTGGAAGTGAAGCACCGCCCTCCATCCGACGCAGCCCCTCACCCGCCACGCACGAAGGACGACGCACCATGCAGCTCTCACTCGGCCCCCTGCTCTACTACTGGTCCCGCGAAGACGTGTTCGCGTTCTATCAATCCATGGCCAGAACCGCCGTGGACATCGTCTACCTCGGCGAGACCGTGTGTTCCAGGCGGCATGAACTGCGCCTCAAGGACTGGCTCGACATCGGCTACCTGCTGCGCGACAAGGGCAAGGAAGTGGTGTTCAGCACGCAGGTGCTGCTCGAGTCCACCGCCGAGGTCGGCCAGATGCACAAGCTCGTCGCCAACGGAGAGTTTCTGGTCGAGGCCAACGACATGGGTGCGGTGAGCGCGCTCGCCAGTTCGCAGCCCTTCGTCGCCGGCCCCCACCTCAATCTCTACAACGCCGACTCGCTCAACTGGATGCTCCAGCTCGGCGCGTTCCGCTGGGTCATGCCGCTCGAGATGCCAAGCGATGAACTCGTCTCCATGCTCGCCCGAGTGGCCGCGCCGCTGCAGACCGAGGTGTTCGCCTACGGCCGCATGCCGCTCGCGCATTCCGCGCGCTGCTTCACGGCAAGACACTGCAACCGGCCCAAGGACGACTGCGGCTTTGCGTGCCTGGAGCACCCGGACGGCCAGCTGCTGACCACACGCGAATCGCAGCATTTTCTCGTGCTCAACGGCACGCAGACGCAATCGGCGCGCATCCACAACCTGATCGCCGAGGTGCCCGAACTCAGCACGCTGGGCATCGAAGTGCTGCGCCTGAGTCCGCAGTCGCGGAACATGGAGCACGTCATCGAGGCCTTCGACATCGCGCGCAACGATGTTCACGCATCCGATGCCGCGAGCGAGCTTCTCGCAACTGCCATGCACGACAGCGCCTGCAACGGCTACTGGCACGCCAGACCGGGCATGGACCTGCAGACGCCGACTCCGTAATTTTTGAAGCTCCGCGACATGAACATCACCGCCTCCTCCTCCCCGCTTGCCGTGCCCGCGCCGCTCGGCTCGCTGCTCTCTCGCCTGCCCGCCTATCCCGGCTCGCTGCTGCTGGTCACCGCCATCAACTTCATGCTGGCCAGGCAGTTGCCGGACGACGTGAAGGCCCTGCTCAAGGGGCGCCAGCTCTCGATCCGCGTGACCGACGCACGCGTCGCATTCGACTTCGTCTGCGACGGCGAGCGTTTCACCGCGAGCGCGCCGAAGCCGGACCCCGATCTGGTCGTGAGCGCATCGGCCTGGGATTTCGTGCAGCTCGCACAGCGCAAGCAGGACCCCGACACGCTGTTCTTCAGCCGCAGACTCGTCATGCAGGGAGACACCGAGCTGGGCCTCGTCGTGAAAAACGCGCTTGACGCGCTGGAGCTGCCGGTGCTCGATCCCATGCACTGGACGCCGCGCGCCGTGCTCGCGCGCTGGTCTGCGGGGAAGCGACAACATGGCGAGTGAAGAAATGCAGCCGGTCGCGACGTTGCCCCTGGTCTATTCCTGCTCCGGCTGTTCCAGCGCCGCACAGCTCGCCAACCATGTCGCGCTGCAGCTGGACAGGCGCGGCACGGCGGAAATGTCCTGCATCGCGGGCGTCGGCGGTCACGTGCCCAAGCTCGTGCGGCTGGCCCTGTCGGGGCGTCCCATCATCGCGCTCGACGGTTGCCCGCTCAACTGCACCGCCAACTGCCTCGCGCAGCACGGCATTCAGGCGACCCGCCATTACCAGCTGCACGAGCATGGCGTGAAAAAACGCGCGCATCAGGACTTCGATCCCGAACAGACCCGGCAGGTGCTCGCGCACATCGAGGCGGATCTGCGCGCACAGCCGCTTGTATGCCTCGAATCCAACGCGTGAGCCGCCTATGCCACAACGCATCGTGATCGGCATCTCCGGCGCCAGCGGCGCGGCATACGGCGTGCGGCTGCTGCAGGCACTCGCCGACATTCCTGGCGTGCAGAGCCATCTGGTGGTCTCCAACGCGGGCTGGCGCACGCTGCGCCACGAACTCGACATGACGCCCGCTGACGTGCAGCGCCTCGCCGACGTGGTGCACGACAACGACGACATCGGCGCGAGCATCGCCAGCGGCTCGTTCGCCGCGCACGGCATGGTGATCGCGCCATGCTCAATGCGCTCGCTCGCGGCCATCGCGCACGGTCTGGCCGACAACCTGTTGACGCGCACGGCCGACGTGATGCTCAAGGAACGCCGCCGCCTGATCCTGATGGCGCGCGAGACGCCTTTGCACCTCGTGCACCTGCGCAACATGACGACCGTGACGGAAATGGGCGGCATCATCTGCCCGCCCGTTCCCGCGTTCTATCAGCGCCCGCAGACCGTCGATGACATCGTTCGACACAGCGTGGCGCGCGTGCTCGACCTGCTGGGTCTGGAACACGCCCTCACCACCGCCTGGCCAGGGCTTGCTCATTTTGACGCCGACATTCCCGCACCATGAGCTACCTCGACCTGAGAGATTTCCTGAACCAGCTGGAAGCGGACCACGAGCTCAGGCGCATTGAGCAAAGCGTCTCGCCCTATCTCGAAATGACGGCGCTTTCCGAACGCGTGCTGCGCGCGGGCGGGCCCGCCCTGCTGTTTGAGCGCCCCCAAGGCCACAGCATGCCGGTGCTCGCCAACCTGTTCGGCACGCCGCAGCGCGTGATGCGCGCCCTGGGCGTGAGCGATCTGCCCGGTGTGCGCCAGCTCGGCGAGACCCTCGCGTCGCTCAAGGAGCCCGAGCCGCCGCGTGGCGCCAAGGAACTCTGGCGGCAGCGCAGCCTGCTCAAGAGCCTCTGGAACATGACGCCCGCACGCGTGAGCCGCGCCCCCTGCCAGCAGATCAGCATCGAAGGCCCGGACGTCGACCTCACGCAGCTGCCGATCCAGCACTGCTGGCCCGGCGACGTCGCCCCGCTCGTCACCTGGGGGCTGACGATCACGCGCGGCCCGCGCAAGTCGCGCCAGAACCTGGGTATCTACCGCCAGCAACTGCTGTCGAAAAACCAGCTCATCATGCGCTGGCTCTCGCACCGCGGCGGCGCGCTCGATTTCGCGGACCACTGCCGACAGCACCCCGGCACGCCCTACCCGGTGGCGGTGGCCATCGGGGCCGATCCGGCCACGCTGCTCGGCGCGGTCACGCCCGTGCCCGACAGCCTGTCCGAATACCAGTTCGCCGGCCTGCTGCGCGGCTCGCGCACCGAGGTCGTGGCCGCGCAGACCGTCCCGCTCGACGTGCCCGCGACTGCCGAGATCATTCTGGAAGGCCACATCCACCCCGACCCCGCGCACGCCAGCGGCTGGCGGCACGCCATGGAGGGGCCATACGGCGACCATACCGGCTACTACAACGAACGCGCGGAGTTTCCCGTGTTCACCGTCGAGCGCATCACGCGCCGCGAGCACGCGATCTACCACAGCACCTACACCGGCAAACCGCCCGACGAACCGGCAGTGCTTGGTCAGGTGCTCAACGAACTCTTCGTGCCGCTGCTGCAGCGTGCGTTTCCCGAGATCACGGACTTCCATCTGCCGCCCGAAGGCTGCAGCTACCGCATGGCCGTGGTCAGCATCCGCAAGGCCTACGCCGGCCACGCCCGCCGCGTGATGATGGGCATCTGGAGCCACCTGCGCCAGTTCCTCTACACCAAGTTCATCGTGGTGGTGGACGACGACATCGACGTGCGCGACTGGAGGGAGGTCATCTGGGCGATCACCACCCGCATGGACCCGGCGCGCGACACGATGACGATCGAGCACACGCCCATCGACTACCTCGACTTCGCCTCGCCGGTTGCCGGTCTGGGCAGCAAGATGGGCCTGGACGCCACCCACAAATGGCCGGGCGAGACCTCCCGCGAGTGGGGCACGCCCATCACGATGGCGGCAGACGTCTCCACGCGCATGAACGCCCTGGCGGACGCAATCGGTCTTTAGAGCGTGTTTACGATCTCCACACGGTCTTGCAGGCGCGGCCTCAGGCGGTCTGCCGCGTTGCAAATCCTCGCAATAGCACGAGCTATTGCTGCGGTTTGCGCCTTGCAGCCCATCCCGATCCGCATCCTGCAAGCCTCGCGATGAGATCGTAAACACGATCTTAGGGAACCTCTGCACGAATGGGATCGACGCGTGCAGAGGCTCCCAAGCCATCGCCAATTCAGCGGACGCCCATCACCTTTGGGGCTGCAATCCATCGTGAATCGCGATGTCCAATTCAGAAATTCGCCATAAAATGGCGTTTGCATTCTGTTTTCACGATTACAACACCCACGCCATGAAAAGCTCCGAGCGCAGCTTTGCGCGCCGCATCGATCTGACCTCTCTGCAGCTGTTCGTCGCAGTCTGCGAGCTGGGCAGCATCGGCCGTGCGGCGGAGCGTGAGTTCATCGCGGCGTCAGCGGTGAGCAAGCGGCTGTCCGATCTGGAGACCGCCGTCGACACGGCCCTGCTCTATCGCCACAGCCGCGGCGTGACGCTCACGCCCGCGGGCGAAAGCCTGCTGCACCATGCGCGCACCGTGCTGTTCGGCCTCGAGCGCATGCAGGGCGAGCTCTCCGAATATGCCGACGGCGTGCGCGGCCATGTGCGCATGCACGCCAACATCTCGGCGATCGTGCAGTTTCTGCCCGAGGACCTCGGCGCCTTCGCGAGCGAGCACACGCAGGTCAAGATCGATCTGCAGGAGCACCTGAGCCAGGAAGTGATGAACGCAGTGCGCGACGGCGCGACCGATCTCGGCGTCTGCCACACCGGCTCGTCCGAGGATCCGGAAGGCCTGCAGAGCCGCGCCTATCGCAACGACCGGCTGGTGGTCGTCATGCCGCAGTCGCACGTGCTCGCCAAGCGCGAGTCCATCACGTTCACCGAAGCCATGGAGTGGGACATCGTCGGCCTGCAGGCGGGCAGCAGCATCAGCCTTGCGATGCGCCAGGCCGCAGGCCAGACCGCCAAGCCGCTGCGTCAGCGCATGCAGGTCACCAGCCTCGACGCCATGTGCCGCATGATCGACAACGGTCTCGGCATCGGCCTGATTCCCGACCGCGCCTTCGCGCTGATGCACGGCATGGGCCACCTCGCGGCGATCGCGCTCAACGAGCCTTGGGCCGAGCGCGAACTGCGCGTCGTGGCCCGCGATTTCAACGCCCTGCCGGTCACCGCGCGACTATTGGTCGAGCACCTGACGCGGCCATTGGCGACGGAACCCCGGCAGCTGGTCGCCTGAGACCACTCGCCGCCACCAAAAAGCATTCGAATCCCCACCTTCAGAACCCTACGAAAGAAACGAGCACATCATGGGACGCACTCTCTACGACAAAGTCTTCGATGAACACGTGGTCCACACCGAAGAGGACGGCACCGCAGTCCTCTACATCGACCGCCATCTGGTGCACGAGGTGACCAGCCCGCAGGCGTTCGAAGGCCTGCGCGAGGCCGGCCGCAAGGTCTGGCGCGTGAGCTCCATCGTCGCCACCGCCGACCACAACACGCCCACCACCAACTGGGATCAGGGCTATGACGGCATCACCGATCCGATCAGCAAAGAGCAGATCACCACGCTCGACAAGAACATCGCCTCGGTCGGCGCGGCCGCGTTCTTCCCGTTCATGTCCAAGCGTCAGGGCATCGTGCACGTGATTGGCCCCGAGAACGGCGCCACCCTGCCCGGCATGACCGTGGTCTGCGGCGACAGCCACACCTCCACGCACGGCGCGTTCGGCGCGCTGGCGCACGGCATCGGCACCTCGGAAGTCGAGCACGTGATGGCCACGCAGACGCTGCTCGCCAAGAAGGCCAAGAACATGCTGGTGAAGGTCAATGGCCACGCCGCACCGGGCATCACAGGCAAGGACATCGTGCTGGCCATCATCGGCAAGATCGGCACGGCAGGTGGCACGGGCTACACCATTGAATTCGCGGGCGAAGCGATCCGTGACCTGTCGATGGAAGGCCGCATGACGGTCTGCAACATGGCGATCGAAGCCGGTGCGCGCGCCGGCATGGTGGCCGTGGACGACAAGACGATCGCCTACGTGAAGGGTCTGCCGCTCTCGCCCACCGGCGTGGAGTGGGATCAGGCCGTGGCCTACTGGAAGTCGCTGCACTCCGACGCCGACGCCAAGTTCGACCACGTGGTCGAGCTCGACGCACGCGAGATCGTGCCGCAGGTCACCTGGGGCACCTCGCCCGAGATGGTGCTTGGCGTGGACGCCATCGTGCCCGATCCCGACAAGGAAAAGGACCCGAGCAAGCGCGGCGCCATCGAGCGCGCGCTGACCTACATGAACCTCGAACCCGGCAAGCCGCTGAACGACGTGTTCGTGGACAAGGTGTTCATCGGCTCCTGCACCAACAGCCGCATCGAGGACATGCGCGAAGCCGCCGCCGTGGTCAAGAAGCTCGGCCAGAAGGTCGCCAAGAACATCAAGCTCGCGATGGTCGTTCCCGGCTCCGGACTCGTGAAGGAACAGGCGGAGCGCGAAGGTCTGGACCAGATCTTCAAGGCCGCCGGCTTCGAGTGGCGCGAACCGGGCTGCTCGATGTGCCTGGCGATGAACGCCGACCGCCTCGAGCCCGGCGAGCGCTGCGCCTCCACCAGCAACCGCAACTTCGAAGGCCGTCAGGGCGCGGGTGGCCGCACCCACCTCGTGAGCCCCGCGATGGCCGCCGCAGCAGCGATCCACGGACATTTTGTCGATGTCCGCAAATTTGCGTGATGATATGAAGTCTCAACCCATTTTCTGGAGAAATTTCACATGACCAAGTTCGCCATTGCCATCGCCCTGATCAGCACTTTCGTCCTCGCCGGTTGCAACACCGTCAAGGGCGTGGGTCAGGATGTTCAGCGTGCCGGCGGCGCGCTCGAGCGCGCAGCCGACAAGTAAGGCCAAGCCAAGCGACGCGCCGGACAGGCTGGCGCGTCGCCAGATTTTCAGGACCGTTCAGATGCAAAAATTCACCGTGCACAAGGGCCTCGTGGCTCCCATGGACCGCGAGAACGTCGACACCGACGCCATCATCCCCAAGCAGTTTCTCAAGTCGATCAAGAAGACCGGCTTCGGCGTGAACCTGTTCGACGAGTGGCGCTACCTCGACCACGGCGAGCCCGGCGTGCCCGAATCCCAGCGCAAGCCCAACCCCGACTTCGTGCTCAACCAGCCCCGCTACAAGGGCGCATCGATTCTCATCGCCCGCAGGAACTTCGGCTGCGGATCGAGCCGCGAGCACGCCCCGTGGGCGCTCGACCAGTACGGCTTCCGCGCCATCCTCGCGCCCAGCTTTGCCGACATCTTCTTCAACAACTGCTTCAAGAACGGTCTGCTGCCCATCGTGCTGCCCGAGTCCGTGATCGACCAGCTGTTCACCGAAGTGCAGGCCTTCCCCGGCTATGAGCTCACCATCGATCTGGACCGCCAGGTCATCGTGCGCGGCCAGGGCGAAGAGACACCGTTCGACGTGATTCCCTTCCGCAAGTACTGCCTGCTCAACGGCTTCGACGACATCGGCCTGACCCTGCGCCACGCCGACAAGATCAAGACCTTTGAAGCGGCGCGCCTGGCCTCCAAGCCATGGCTCGCGCACACGATGCCCGCTTCGGCGTGATTTATCTCACCCTCCTCCACGTTCGGAAGAGGGAAGAAAACAGAACAACCAACTTGAACCATCAATCATGAAAATCGCAGTTTTGCCCGGAGACGGCATCGGAACCGAAATCGTCGCTGAAGCAGTGAAGGTGCTCGACGCGCTCGACCTGAACCTCGAGATGGAATCGGCACTGGTCGGCGGCGCGGCGTTCGACGCGCACGGCCATCCGCTGCCCGAATCCACGCTCAAGCTCGCCAAGGAGTCCGACGCCATCCTGTTCGGCGCCGTGGGCGACTGGAAGTACGACAAGCTCGACCGTCCGCTGCGCCCCGAGCAAGCCATTCTGGGTCTGCGCAAGGCACTCGGACTGTTCGCCAATTTCCGCCCCGCCATCTGCTACGAGCAACTGGTGAACGCATCGAGCCTGAAGCCCGAGCTGGTCGCTGGCCTCGACATCCTCATCATCCGCGAGCTGACCGGCGACATCTACTTCGGCCAGCCGCGCGGCAAGCGCACGGCCGTTGACGGCCACTTCCCCGGCGCGGAAGAAGCCTTCGACACCATGCGCTACTCCAAGCCCGAAATCGAGCGCATCGCCCGCGTCGCCTTCGAAGCCGCCCGCAAGCGCAACAAGAAGGTCACCAGCGTGGACAAGGCCAACGTGCTCGAAACCTTCCAGTTCTGGAAGGACGTGGTCACCGAAGTGCACAAGGACTATCCAGACGTCGAACTGCAGCACATGTACGTCGACAACGCCGCCATGCAACTGGTGAAGGCGCCCAAGTCGTTCGACGTGATCGTCACCGGCAACATGTTCGGCGACATCCTGTCTGATGAAGCCTCGATGCTGACCGGCTCCATCGGCATGCTGCCATCGGCCAGCCTGAACGACAAGAAGCAAGGCCTGTACGAACCCAGCCACGGCAGCGCGCCCGACATCGCCGGCAAGGGCGTTGCCAACCCGCTCGCCACCATCCTGTCTGCCGCGATGATGCTGCGCTTCTCGCTGAACCAGGAAGAAGCCGCCAACCGCATCGAAACCGCCGTGAAAAAGGTGCTCGCGCAAGGCCTGCGCACGCCGGACATCTTCAGCGAAGGCACCACCAAGGTCAGCACCCGCGAAATGGGCGACGCCGTGGTCAAGGCGCTGGGCTGATCGGCTGATCGATAAATCCAGTCAGCACTCACCGCGACAAAAGAAAAAGGCTGCTCATCATGAGCAGCCTTTTTTTCATCTCGGATCAGCCGGGTGGCCGCCGTTGCATTACTCGGTAGTCATTTCGGGTTTGAGCGCTGCGTCCAGCGGTCTTGCCAGCTGGAAGAGATCCGTGCTGCGCGCATACCAGCCGCCACCATGCATGCGACTGATCAGACCGAGCTTGGGAGCATCGACAAATCCCTGAGAGGGGTCGAGCACGACCGCGTCATCGATATGTGCCGCGAGAACACGCCCAATCACCACCGTCTGATGAGGACCCGTGATCACCGACGCAATGCTCACGCACTCCAGCGAAACAGGGCATCCCTGAATAAGCGGCGGACGCACATGGCGCGCAGGCAATGACTTGAGGCCCGCCTGCTCCAACTCGTTCACCGCAGAAGGGTAATCCGCACAGGTCTGGTTCATCTGCGTGACCAGACTCTCCGGAACCAGATTCACCACAAACTCGCCGTTCTCCAGAATGTTCGCCGCCGTATCCTTGAGCGAACCTCGCGCATGCCGCATCATGCCCAGAGCGACCGTCGGCGGCTGATGTCCCATCACATTGAAAAAGCTGTACGGGGCCGCATTCACCACCCCATCCGCTGACCGCGTCGTCACCCACGCAATCGGACGCGGGGTGACGGTGGCAGTCAACAGGTTGTACTGAGTCTGCGCTGGCAACGCAGAGAAATCGAAATACATGAATCAGTTCTCCGGAGACGGGGTCTGTGCGTTGGGCACCACCGCCTGCTTGGGACGGGTGTCCACATGCAATTGAAAAATATCGGGACGGGCATAGTGCCCGGAGGCATCGAAATCGAACTTGCCGCGCAGGACTTCATTCGAGTCGATGTCGGCATACAGAATGGTTTCCCCAGAGAAGTCCGGGCCTGCCAGCACTTCTCCAAGCGGGCCGATGATGGCGCTGCCGCCACGCATCAGCACCGTGTCAGGATCATCCCCCAACGCGCATTCGAAGTCGTCAGGATAGGCATTGCGCCGCAGATGCTGACACGAAGTCAGCACATAGCAGCGCCCTTCCAACGCGATGTGACGCATCGACGGAACCCAGGTGTCACGGTCATCTGCGGTGGGTGCGCAGTAAATCGCAACGCCTTGGCTGTACATGTACATGCGCAGCATGGGCATGTAGTTTTCCCAGCAGATCACGGCACCGACGCGACCGAACTCGGTATCAATGACCGGCATGGTCGAGCCATCACCAAAGCCCCAGATCAAGCGTTCGCCAGCCGTCGGCATGAGCTTGCGGTGCTTGCCGACATAGCCTTCACGGCCATTGAAATACAGCACGGTGCAATACAGCGTGCCGCCATCCGCTTCGATGCATCCCACGACCACCACCGTGTTGGTGTCCATCGCAGCTTGAGCGATCAGCGCGACCTCCTCGCCATCCAGCCGAATGGCCTGGCGGTGATAGGCCGCGAATGCGTCACGTCCTTCAGGCTTGCGCATACCGATGGGCGCACCAAACGAGTTGCCTTTGGGATAGCCCCCAAGGTAGGCCTCGGGGAACACCATGATCTTGGCACCTTGGGCGGCAGCCTCCTTGATCAGGGCAACCGCCTTGTTGGCTGTCGCCATGCTGTCATCGGGAATCGATGCGGCCTGAACTACGGCTACTTTGAATGGCTTGTTCATATCCTGGTTCTCCTTGAATTCAACAATCAACGGACGAGGCCGTCTTCTTCGTCAATCGCGCTGGCTTTGGTGTTCGGCAGGAACAGAGAGCCGATCACGCCCACCACTGCAGTCACGATCACCGGATACATCAATCCACCAAAAATGTTGCCGCTGGCCTGCGCCAGATACGTGGCTGTGAATGGAACGATGCCGCCAAAGATGCCTGCACCGATGTGATACGGGAAGGACAGCGCTGTGTAGCGAATGCGTGCCGGAAAGAGTTCCACCAGATAAGCGGCCACCGGGCCATACACCATGGCGACGACAGCGGTCATCAAAATCAGGATCAGCACGATGCTCACACGGTCAACTCGAGCGGGGTCCGCCTTCTGTGGATAGCCCGCCTCGGTCAGCGCCCGTGAGTAGGCCTTCGCATCGAAGCCATTCACCGTTGCGTCTCCAACCGTCATGGCGATCTCTTGGCCTGCAATCGGAGCCGCGTATTCAAAGTTGATGCCCTTGGATACCAGCAGCTTCTTCGCTTGTACGCACAATTTCTTGTGGTCAGGATGCGCGCCCACCAAAGCCGCCTGAAGGCCGAAGTCACATGCTCCGTTGGATGTGTCCGCGTGGATCCGCACAGGTGTGCTCTGCATGACCTGAGCCAATTCTGGGTTGCCTGCCTTGAGCAAGGCACCGAACATCGAGTGGTAACCAAGGGCTGCAACGAACAGACCGGCCATCATGATCCACTTGCGTCCGATCTTGTCGGAAAGCCAGGCGAACAGCACAAAAGTGGGAGCGCCGATGATGAAACCGATCGCCAACAGCGTGTAGACCGTTGTCTGATCCAGCTGCACCGCCTGCTGCAAAAAGATCATCACATAGAACTGGCCCGTGAAATACGTGGCACCCTGCCCTGCGGTCACACCGACAAGAGCCAGGATGACCAGCTTCAAACTCGACCACTGACCAAACGTTTCCTTCACAGGGTTCTTGGACAGGCGATTCTGTTGCTTCATGCGCGTGAAAACAGGCGACTCATGCAGCTTGGCACGCACATAGACCGAAATCGCCAGCATCACGATCGAGAGGATGAACGGCAGACGCCAGCCCCATTGACGGAAGTCTTCCGCGCTCATGGCGGCTTGCGTGCAAAGAATCACGATGAGAGACAGGATCAGGCCCGCCGAAGAGGTGATCTGGATCCAGCCGGTCAACAAACCGCGTCGCTTGGGCTCGCAGTGTTCGGCCACGTAGATGACTGCGCCGCCGTACTCACCGCCAACCGCCAGGCCTTGAATCACACGCAACGTCAGCAGCAGGATCCACGACAGGTGGCCCACCGACTCATACGTGGGCAGGCAGCCTATCAGCACCGTAGCGCCGCCCATCATCACCACAGTGACGAGAAAGGTGTACTTGCGCCCTAGCTTGTCGCCCAGATACCCGAACATGATGGCGCCCAACGGGCGAATGATGAACCCCACGGCCAGCGCACCCAGCGCAGCAAGCAGCGACACCGTCGGGTTGTCCTGCGGGAACAGCACCTGACTCATGAACACGGCCAGCGAGCCGTAAATGAAGAAGTCGTACCACTCAAAAAGGGTACCCAGCGTAGATGCCACCACCACCTGCCGCTCTTCCTTGCGGCTGAGCGTAGGAGCGTGGTCTGTTTGCTGTTGCGCTATTGCAGCTGCCATGTGACTTTGACCTTTAAAAATTGATATTGCTGTACCGATTAACTATTATCAAATTAACTTGATACAACTTGACACTAGGGATTACCCGCAACCCATTCGATCCTGCCGAAGCAAAAAGTGGCGCTGCTACACTCAATGAAAGATGGCAAACAGAGCACAACATGGCTAGACGCGCAGGCAGCACTGACAACGAAACCCCACAAACGCCTGCAAAGCCCGCATCGTCGCGAAGAGGGATTCAATCCATCGAAGTAGGCTTTCGCATCCTGGACACCATCCGCCAAAGCGGCAGGCCCCTGCCACTGAAAGAGCTTGCGGAAACGTGCCAACTCACCGTGCCCAACGTGCACTACTACATGGTGAGCTTTCAGAACGTCGGGCTCGTCATGCAGCAGCCGGACACGGGTTTTTATGGGCTCGGTCCCTATGCCCTGCGTCTGGGTTTGGCCGCACTGGAACAATTCGACGTCTTCACCACGGCGCGCCCCGCCATGGCAGAGCTGGCTGCGTCCACTGGGCAGACGGTGTTTCTGGGTGTCTGGGGCAACAAGGGGCCGACGATCGTCTACCGGGTTGAAGGCACCCGCAGCCGACCACTGCTCGAATTGCGCGTGGGTAGCGTGTTGCCGCTACTGTCGTCCGCCTTGGGACGCAACTTTCTGGCACACCTCCCACCCGCCAACACCCGTGAATTGCTGGAGCAGGAAATGGCCAGCGTCCTGCGACCCGATGGTCAGCGGAAGTACTCGGAAAAAGATGTCGAAATGATGCGCAAGGACGTGCTTGATCATCACATCAGCCGCTGCAAAGACGCTTTGCTTCCGAATTTCATCTCGATGTCGGCGCCCATTTTTGACATGCTGGGAGAAATGAAGGCAGCGATCACGCTGATGGGGCCAGTGGGCTCCTTCGATGACGATCTGAACTCCCCAACGGCCCGCGTTCTTTCGGAAAAAGCGCGCTCCATTTCCGAAACAGCGGGATGGGTGGCTCCGGTATAGGCCAGTCGTCGCTCAACAATGCGCAGCCTCCCCGGCAAACGCCTGCATGTTGTGCGCCGCGAGAACCAGGGCGTATCGAAAGTCAAATTCATACGCCCCTTCCCTCATCAGATCCGCCTATACGGTCTGATCCTTCACCGTCTTGCTTGAGCCATTGGTCTTCACCGACGCGATGCCATCGTCGCGGGACTTCGCCGTGCCGTACATCTGGCTGCTGCCGATGACCTGGTGGTTGGCTGCCTTCAGGTTGAAGTACGACTTGCCGTTCGTGCTTTCCTTGCGCTCGTAGCGCTCCTCGAGCCCCGCATTGGCCTGCACGGACGCGATGCCGTTCTCGGCCGATGCCTTGGTCTTGTAGAGCTCGCTCGTGAGAATGGTCTCCGCGTTGCCCGCCTTGAGAACAAAGCGGAACTGCCCGTCGCTGCTCTTGCTGAGTTCAAACCAACCTGCCATGGATCACCTCCGGAAATGAGTGAGTGAAAAAGGAGAAAAGGATTCGAAACACATGGTCGGACTGTGAGAAACGGTTGTAGTCCACACAATCGCCACAACAGCATATGCTGAACTACCGGTTCAATTGCAAAAAATGTTGTTCCACAAAAACACCATGAAACCGGCATCTCCGCTACAATGTGCGGCTATGTTTGCCGCTCGCCCGTTCGCCCTGAACACCGCTCCCGCCAACCTGGCTGGTTTGGCTGCGCGCGCAACCATCATCACCAAAATCACGACGATTAAGGGCTGACCCAGCCTGGTTCGTCGTGCGCCCTTTCTGGCCTGACGAGCCAGGCGAGCAGTCCCGGTCGGGGTCACTGTTTTACTTTGAAAAGGGCGTTGAAAATGAGCAAGTTGGTAGGTTTGGTCGGCTGGCGCGGCATGGTCGGCTCGGTTCTCATGGACCGCATGCAACAGGAAAAGGACTTCGATCTGATCGAGCCCCTGTTCTTCTCCACATCCAACGCAGGCGGCAAGGCCCCGGCGATGGCCAAGAACGAAACCACGCTGCAGGACGCGTACGACATCGACGCCCTCAAGCGCTGCGAGATCATCATCACCGCCCAGGGCGGCGACTACACCACTGAAGTCTTCCCCAAGCTGCGTGCTGCAGGCTGGAACGGCCACTGGATCGATGCCGCCTCCACGCTGCGCATGAAGGACGACGCGGTCATCATTCTGGATCCGGTGAACATGCCCGTGATCAAGAATGCGCTCGCCAAGGGCGGTAACAACTGGGTGGGCGGCAACTGCACCGTCTCCTGCATGCTGATGGGCGTGGGCGCACTCTACAAGGCCGGTCTGGTCGAGTGGATGAGCACGCAGACCTACCAGGCCGCGTCCGGCGGTGGCGCCCAGCACATGCGCGAACTGCTCACGCAGTACGGCACGCTGAACGCCGAAGTGAAGGCCCTGCTCGACGACCCCAAGAGCGCGATCCTCGAAATCGACCGCATGGTGGTGGCAAAGCAACGCGCCCTCTCTACCGATGAAACCGCCAACTTCCTGGTGCCCCTGGGCGGCAGCCTGATTCCCTGGATTGACAAGGATCTGGGCAACGGCATGTCCAAGGAAGAATGGAAGGGCATGGCCGAGACCAACAAGATCATGGGTCTGGGCGACGGCTTCGGCACGCCAGCGATCCCGGTCGATGGCTTCTGCGTGCGCGTGGGCGCAATGCGCTGCCACAGCCAGGCACTGACCTTCAAGCTCAAGAAGGATGTGCCCGTGGCCGACATCGAGGCCATGATCGCCGCCGACAACGAGTGGGTGAAGGTGGTTCCCAACAACAAGGAAGCCACCATCAAGGACCTGACTCCCGTGGCCGTGACCGGCACGATGACCATCCCCGTGGGCCGCGTCCGCAAACTCGCCATGGGCCCCGAATACGTCGGCGCGTTCACCATCGGTGACCAGCTGCTGTGGGGCGCCGCAGAGCCGCTGCGCCGCATGCTGCGCATCCTGCTTGATGCGTAGAGCGTATTTACGATCTCAGCGCGAGGTTTGCAGGATGCGGATCGGGATGGGCTGCAAGGCGCAAACCGCAGCAATGGCTCGGCCATTGCGAGGATTTGCAACGCAGCAGACCGCCCGAGACCGCGCCTGCAAAAACCGTGTGGAGATCGCAAACACGCTCTTGAGTCTTGATGACAATCACCTCCCGAAGGTCTGCATTTGGAGATCGGCGGGAGGTGCAGATACAATTTGCGACAGGCCGTTGTCCAATACCAACATATGAAATAGAGCTTCTCTACCAAACGAGGGGAGAGTTAAGTTGGAGTGTCGCATCAGCTTGTCAGTGCAAAACATTGATGCTATGGTGCTTTTACATATTTTCACGACCCGTAGTGGATGACACCAAAAGAAAACCTATTGCGTCATCTCAAAGCCCAATAAATCATCAATAAGTTGCACACATGCATCGCTGGAAATTTTCTGTTTTGGCGGCTGCTGCCATCGTATCCACCGGCCTGTTCACAGCCGATGTTCACGCCTTGGCACTGGGCCAGATCCATGTGCGGTCCGCTCTGGGGGAGCCATTGCGAGCGGAAATCGACCTGCCACAGGTCTCTGCGGCAGAAGCCGAGTCGCTGAAGGCCTCCACGGCCGCGCCTGACGTCTATCGAGCCCAGGGACTCGAGTACACGCCATCCGTCAACGACATCCGCGTCCAGTTTCAACGCCGCCCGGACGGCACGGGCGTGCTGCGCCTGAGCAGCTCCAAGGCGATCAACGATCCGTTCGTCGATCTCGTGATCGACGCGACATGGGCTTCGGGCCACATCGTGCGCAGCTACACCATGCTGCTCGACCCGCCGGAGCTGCGCCGCCCGGCCGCGCCGCAGACCACGGCACCTCAGATCAACTCGCAGGATTCGCGCTTCTCCGACCGCAGTGAATCCGCTCCCATCGCAGTTCCTCCACAGCGCAACCTGCCACAGGTGCAGGAACGCCGCGCCCAGGCGCCTACGCAGCGCGTGACGCCTGCCCCCGCACCGGCTGCCGAATCGTCCGGCGGCGGTGAAGAAGTGCGCGTGCGCAGCGGCGAGACCGCTGGCCGCATCGCCGGAGCCCATCGTCCTGCGGGCGTGTCGCTCGACCAGATGTTGGTCGCGATGATGCGCGCCAACCCGAACGCCTTCATCAACGGCAACGTGAACCGCCTGCGCGCAGGCGCCGTGCTGCAGATGCCGACCGAGTCGCAGGCTCAGGCCGTGACTGCTGGCGAAGCCAAGAAGATCATCGCCGCCCAGAGCCGCGACTTCAACGAATTCCGTCGCCGCCTCGCGACCGCCGCCCCGTCCGTCGAAGTGGCGTCGCCGCAACGCGCCGCCAAGGGCTCGGTGCAGACTCAGGTGGACGACCAGAAACCCGCAACGGCTTCGTCCGACAAGCTCACGCTGTCCAAGGGTGGCGTGCAGGCCGCGAAGAAGGACGAGAAGCTCGCCCAGGATCGCCAGTCGAGCCAGAACGCCGAACGCATGGCCGAGCTGTCCAAGAACATCTCGGAGCTGAACAAGGTCGGCGCAGCCGCGGGAACGACCGCAGCGACCGCAAGCAAGCCTGCCGATCTGCCAGCCGTGGCCACCGTGCCCGCAACCGTTCCCGGCGCAGGCACCTCCGCGGCTCCCGCCGCAGCGGCCGACGCAGCGTCTTCCGCCGCCTCCGCAGCCGTCACCGCCGCGAGCTCGGCCGTCACGGCAGCCAGCGACGCCGTCGCAGCCGCCTCCGATGCCGCTTCGGCAGCCTCGGCACCCGCGCCCAAGAAGCGCGTCATCGTGCCACCACCACCTCCGCCGCCAGAGCCCACCTTCTTCGAGAACCTCACCGAAGACCCGCTCATGCTGGGTGGCCTCGGCGTCGCCCTGCTCGCCCTGCTGGGTCTCGGTGGCTACAAGATCGCACAACGCCGCAAGGCCGCGTCGCTTGCTCCATCCGACAGCTCGATGATGGACAGCAGCCTCGCGCCCGACTCGTTCTTCGGAGCCAGCGGTGGTCAGCGCGTGGACACCGCCAACAGCGGCCTGTCCACCGGCTCCTCCTCGCTCGCCTACTCGCCCAGTCAGCTGGACGCGGGTGAAGTCGATCCCGTCGCCGAAGCCGACGTGTATCTCGCCTATGGCCGCGATCTGCAGGCCGAGGAAATCCTGCGCGAAGCCGCTCGTGTCAATCCTGAGCGCACCTCCGTGCATGTGAAGCTGGCCGAAATCTACGCCAAGCGCCAGGACCGCAAGGCGCTGGAAGCCCAGGCCCGTGAATTGTTCGCTCTGACCCAGGG
Organism: Diaphorobacter caeni; assembly: GCF_015354245.1. GTDB lineage: Bacteria > Pseudomonadota > Gammaproteobacteria > Burkholderiales > Burkholderiaceae_C > Diaphorobacter_A > Diaphorobacter_A caeni. Next base: position 776,452 of record NZ_JADKYZ010000001.1, on the reverse strand, counting down.
TCAGGGCGTGGACTGGTCCCGCGTCGCCGAACTCGGCCGTGCCCAGGATCCAGAAAACCCGTTCTACCAGCAGTCCGTCGCTCGCGCGGCGGGTGCCGCCGGCGTGGCCGCAGCAGGCGCTGCAGCGATGGCTGCGGCCTCCAAGGCCGAGCCGGAGCTCGACGCTCCAAGCACCCTGCCCGTGCAGTTCCACACACCCGCTCCCGCGCCTGTGGCCGCACCGAATCTGGACGACCTCGATCTCGACCTGAACCTCGGCTCCCCGACCCCGAGCCCCGCGCCGCAGAACCACGAGTGGACCCCTCCGATCTCCTCGGCCCAGGCTCCGCTCGAACCAACCGCCGCGCCCAAGCTGCCTGATTTCGAGCTGCCATCGCTGTCGCTCGACACACCGACCGCGCCGGCCGTCTTCACGCCCCCGGCTGCAGCTCCCGAAGCCGCGTCGAACGGTCTGGACTTCCAACTGGACGACCTGTCGTTCAACAAGCCCGCCGCCAGCGCAGCCGCAGCCGCCGCGGAATCCGCCAACTACGTCGAGACCACGGCACGCCAGCCGCTGGAGTTCGATCTGGGCGGCATCTCGCTCGACCTGAACAGTGCAACCGGTACCCAGCACCCGACGACCGCACCCGCGCCGATGGGCACGATGTCCGGTGGCTCGCTGCCCGACGATCCGCTGAACACCAAGCTGGCCCTGGCCGAAGAGTTCAACGCCATCGGCGACAGCGAAGGTGCCCGCACCCTCGTGGAAGAAGTGATCGCCGAAGCCTCCGGCGAGCTGAAGCTGCGCGCGCAGCAACTGCTCTCCAAGCTGGGTTGATTTTGACTCCTGCGCGAGCAAGGTCGCCCTGTGTGATCCAATCGCTCCTCACAAGGAGGTTTCGATGCGGATCGCATTGGGCGTAAGTTACAACGGGCAGGCCTACAGCGGCTGGCAAAGCCAGCTCTCCGGCAACACCGTACAGGATCACCTCGAAGCGGCCTTGGGCCGCTTTGCTACTCATGAGATATCCACTCTCTGTGCGGGTCGCACCGACACGGGAGTCCACGGCGTCATGCAGGTCGTCCATTTCGACACTGATCTGCAGCGCGCGCCTTTCTCGTGGGTGCGCGGCACCAACACCTTTCTTCCACCCGACATCGCCGTGCAATGGGCCCAGCCCGTACCCGACGAATTCCACGCGCGCGCAAGCGCCGTGGCGCGGCGCTATGCCTATGTGCTGCTGCAGTCGCCCGTGCGCCCCAGCGTCGAGGCGGGCCGCGTCGGCTGGGTGTTCCACCCCTTGAACGGCGAGGCCATGGAGCGCGCCGCATCCCATCTACTTGGCGAGCATGATTTCACCTCGCTGCGCGCGTCGGCATGCCAGGCCAAGTCGCCGGTGAAGACGATGCAGCGCATCACCATCTCGCGACGCGGCGCCACGCCGGGCCGCATCGAGGACGAGCGCAACACCCCGCACCATTTCACGCCCTGCTACTGGCGCTTCGAGTTCGAGGCCAACGCGTTCCTGCACCACATGATCCGAAACATCATGGGCTGCCTGATCGCCGTCGGCCGAGGGGACAAGGAGCCTGAGTGGATGATCGACGTGCTGGCCGCCCGCTCGCGCGACGCCGCCGCCCCCACGTTCTCACCCGACGGCCTGTACTTTCTCGGCCCCGTCTACGACGAAAAATGGGGATTGCCCACGCACGCTCCTGCGTATGATTGGCTTCCCTGAAATCCAGCCCTCCCCAGCCCGTCACCCGCACTGACGGCCTCATTGCCATGGACAAGCTCATCGAGGGTTCGAACCCCTCCGTTTCCGCCAGCCCCGCCGCGCGCACCCGCATCAAGATCTGCGGTCTCACGCGCGAGCAGGACGTCGACGCCGCCGTGGCGGCTGGCGCCGACGCCATCGGCTTCGTGCTCTATGCCAAGAGTCCACGCGCCGTTTCGGTGGAACGCGCCGCCGAACTGGCCCGCCGCCTACCCCCTTTCGTCACGCCGGTGCTGCTGTTCGTGAACGCGTCGGCCGACGAAGTCATCGCCGCCGCCGATCGGGTTCCCGGCTCCATGCTGCAGTTTCACGGCGACGAGACGCCGCAGGACTGCTGGCTCGCGAGTGGCCAGGGCCGTCGCCCCTACCTGCGGGCGGCCCGAATTCCATTGGACTCTGGTGCGGCTTCGTTCAACCTCGTAAAATACGCGGAAGATCACTCTCAAGCCCGGGCCATCCTCCTTGACGCGCATGTCGACGGATTCGGTGGCGGCGGCAAAACATTCAATTGGTCACTCCTTCCACCAAGCGTAGCCTCTCATCTCGTTTTGTCTGGTGGACTCACGCCTGCAAACGTGACCGATGGCATCTTGCAGGTGCGGCCGCGTTGCCTGACGCTGGCCGTTGATGTGAGCTCCGGCGTCGAAGCCGATGCCCCCGGCGGCGGAACGCTCAAGGGCATCAAGGACGCCGACAAAATCCATCGCTTCATCGCCGCCGTCCGAGCGGCCGATGCAGCAAAGCCTGATTGAAGAATTCTCAGACCATGTCCCAATACAACTTCCCAGATGCACTGGGCCACTTCGGGCCCTATGGCGGCACATTCGCCAGCGAAACGCTGACCCACGCGATCAACGAGTTGCGCGACGCCTACGCCAAGTACCAGAACGACCCGGAGTTCCTGAGGGAATTCCGCTATGAACTGGCGCACTTCGTCGGCCGCCCCTCGCCCGTCTACCACGCGGCCCGCACCAGCGAGGAAATGGGCGGCGCGCAGATCTATCTGAAGCGCGAAGACCTGAACCACACCGGCGCGCACAAGATCAACAACGTGATCGGCCAAGCCATGCTCGCCAAGCGCATGGGCAAGCCGCGCATCATCGCCGAGACCGGCGCGGGCCAGCACGGCGTGGCCACGGCCACCATCTGCGCGCGCTACGGCCTCGAATGCGTGGTCTACATGGGTGCCGAAGACGTGAAGCGCCAGAGCCCCAACGTCTACCGCATGAAGCTGCTGGGCGCGACCGTCATCCCGGTCGAATCGGGCAGCAAGACGCTCAAGGACGCGCTCAACGAGGCCATGCGCGACTGGGTCGCCAACGTCGACAACACCTTCTACATCATCGGCACCGTGGCCGGTCCGCACCCCTATCCGATGATGGTGCGCGACTTCCAGAGCGTGATCGGCAACGAATGCCTCACGCAGATGCCCGAGATGCTCAGGGACCAGAAGATCGCGGCCGAGCAGCCTGACGCCGTCGTCGCCTGCGTGGGCGGCGGCAGCAACGCCATGGGCATCTTCTACCCCTACATTCCGCACGAGAAGACGCGCCTGATCGGCGTTGAGGCGGCCGGCGAAGGCCTCGACAGTGGCAAGCATTCCGCCTCGCTGCAGCGAGGCTCGTCGGGCGTGCTGCATGGCAACCGCACCTTCATCCTGCAGGACCAGAACGGCCAGATCACCGAGACCCACAGCATCAGCGCGGGTCTGGACTACCCCGGCGTCGGCCCCGAACACGCCTGGCTCCAGGAAATCAAGCGCGCGCAGTACGTCGGCATCACCGACAAGGAAGCGCTCGACGCCTTCCACTACCTGTGCCGTACCGAAGGCATCATTCCCGCGCTCGAATCGAGCCACGCCTTCGCCTATGCGATGAAGCTCGCCAAGGAAATGCGCAAGGACCAGTCCATCCTCGTGTGCCTGTCGGGCCGCGGCGACAAGGACATCGGCACCGTGGCGGATCTGAGCGGCGGCGAATACTACGACCGCCCCAGCATGCGCGGCCACACAGTCAAGGGAGGTCCTGCAGCATGAGCCGCATTGACGACACATTCAAGAAACTCAAATCCGAAGGCCGCTCGGCCCTGATTCCCTACGTCACCGCCGGCTATCCATTCGCCCAGATCACGCCCTCGCTGATGCACGGCATGGTCGAAGGCGGTGCCGACGTGATCGAGCTCGGCGTGCCGTTCTCCGATCCCATGGCCGATGGCCCGGTGATCCAGAAGGCCGGTGACCGCGCCATCGCCAACGGCGTGAACCTCAAGCAGGTGCTCGCCCATGTGCGCGAGTTCCGCCAGAAGAACCAGACCACGCCCGTGGTGCTGATGGGCTACGCCAATCCGGTGGAACGCTACGACCAGAGCCACGGCGCCGATGCCTTCGTGAACGACGCGGCAGAGGCCGGTGTCGACGGCGTGCTGATCGTCGACTATCCGCCGGAGGAAGCCACCGATTTCGCCGCCAAGCTGCGCGCGAAGAACATGGATCTGATCTTCCTGCTCGCCCCCACCAGCACGCCCCAGCGCATGCAGCAGGTCGCGGACATCGCGACCGGCTATGTGTACTACGTGTCGCTCAAGGGCGTGACGGGCTCGGGCGCGCTCGACACCTCGGCCGTCGAGGCGATGCTGCCCAAGATCCGCGAACACGTGAAGGTCCCCGTGGGCGTGGGCTTCGGTATCCGCGACGCGCAGACGGCGGCGACCATCGCCAAGTTCTCCGACGCGGTCATCATCGGCAGCAAGATCATCCAGCTGCTCGAAGACCAGCCCCACGAGAAGATCATTCCCCTGACGGTCGATTTCCTGCGCGGCGTGCGCAAGGCAATGGACGCATAATCCCGCAATTGCGCCTCGCTCCACATTTCACAAAATGAAATGGACTGAGGCGCTTGCGTATTGGAAAGGAAACCTATGTCCTGGCTCGAAAAACTGCTGCCTTCCAAGATTCAGCAGACGGATCCCGCTGAACGCCGCCAGATGCCCGAAGGCCTCTGGATCAAGTGCCCCAGCTGCGAATCCGTGCTCTACAAAAACGATCTGGAGCACAACCAGATGGTCTGCCCCACCTGCGGTCACCACCACCGCATCAGTGCGCGCGCCCGCCTGGACGCCTTCCTCGATCCGGAAGGCCGCTATGAACTCGGCCAGGAAGTGCTGCCGGTCGATCCGCTCAAGTTCAAGGACAGCCGCAAATACCCCGAGCGCCTGAAAGAGGCCCTTGAGCACACCGGCGAGACCGATGCGCTCGTCGTCATGGGCGGCGCGGTCAAGAGCATCAACGTCGTCGCGGCCTGCTTCGAATTCGAATTCATGGGGGGCTCGATGGGCTCCGTGGTCGGCGAGCGCTTCGTGCGCGGCGTCGAAACCGCCATCGAACAGAAGGTCCCCTTCATCTGCTTCACCGCCACCGGCGGCGCGCGCATGCAGGAAGGCCTGCTTTCGCTCATGCAGATGGCCAAGACCAATGCCTCGCTCACCCGTCTGGCCAAGAAGGGCCTGCCCTACATCAGCGTGCTGACCGACCCGACCATGGGCGGCGTCTCCGCAGGTTTCGCCTTCGTGGGCGACATCGTGATCGCCGAACCCAAGGCCCTGATCGGCTTTGCCGGCCCGCGCGTGATCGAATCCACGGTGCGCGTGAAACTGCCGGAAGGCTTCCAGCGCGCAGAATTCCTGCAGACCAAGGGCGCCGTCGACTTCATCTGCGACCGCCGCGAACTGCGCCAGACCATCGCCCAGTCCCTCGCGATGCTGCAGCGCCTGCCTGCCGACTCCGTGGCCTGACCCCGCACAGCGAGTTTCCAAAAAAGAAACCGCCAGCTTCCACAGGGAGCTGGCGGTTTTTCATTGCCCCAGAATCAGGCCGCAGCGATGCTCAGGACGCTGGCCTGCAGATGCTGAAGCACGATCATCAGGACCTGAAGCACGACCAGCGCGACGAGCGGTGAAAAGTCGATGCCTCCCAAGAGCGGCACGACGCGGCGAATCGGCCTGAGCACCGGCTCGCACAGTCGTTCGAGGACGGTCGTGATCGGCGAACGCGACTGCACCCACGACAGGATCGCGTTGATGATGACCAGCCCCATCATTCCCGACACGGCGGCCCGCGCCACGCCGAACACCGCCATCAGCGGAGCGAACGCAAAGGCGGCCCCCGCCCCCACGAACAGCGACAGGATCAGGTACTGCGCCAGCTGACCGAGAAACGCCCCGATCAGGCACGACAGATCCCAGCGCCCGGCCGATGGAACTAACTTGCGCAGCGGAATCACCAGCCAGTCCGTCAACGCGAACACGAGCTGCCCCACCGGATTGGCGAAGGAAATGCGCTGCATCTGCATGTACAGGCGCAGCAGACAGGCAGCGGTGAACAGCCCGCAGGCGATGTCCAGCAACAGGGAGACGATCTGAAAAATCATGGTGATCAAAACTAATTCCGCATGCGCCTCCGAATGAACGCACGCAACGTGGGATGATAGCGATGCAGATCGCCACCTACGTCTCATGCCCCAACAATTGACACTGTCTTCCCTGCCCTTGTTTCCGCTTGGCACCGTGCTGTTCCCCGATGGCGAACTGTCGCTGCGCGTGTTCGAGGTGCGCTACCTCGACATGGTGCGCAAGTGCCATCAGGCGGGTGCGCCCTTCGGCGTGGTGGCCCTGGAAAGCGGCACTGAAGTCCGCCGCGCGGGCGCGCCGCAGGAGCAGCTCTACAGCGTCGGCACGCTCGCCAACATCGAGGAGCTGCTGACTCCGCAGGCGGGACTGCTCGCGGTGCGCTGCAAGGGAAGCGAGCGCTTTCACATCGACAACCAGCGCCTGCTCGGCCATGGTCTCTGGGTGGCGGATGTGACGATGATTCCGGCCGATCAGATCGTGGCCGTGCCCGATGAACTGAAAAGCTGCGCCGACCTGCTCGCCAACGCCCTGCAGTCGCTGCGCGAGCGCTCACCGGAAGCGGTGTCCGTGCCGCTGGCCACGCCGACTGCCGCACAGCTCGACGACTGCGCATGGGTCTCCAACCGCTGGTGCGAGCTGCTGCCGATGCCGCTCGAACTCAAGCAGCGCATGATGTCGCTGGACAATCCGCTCGCACGACTCGAGCTCGTGAGCGACGTGCTCGAGAAGACCGGCATCTCGCGCTGACGCTCTTCCGCACGGCCCTGCCTCCGCTTGGCCGTCGCTCAGGCTCCGCGCACCCGGTACTCCTGCACATAGCCGTGCAGGCCGCTGCGCAGCACGTTGGGTGCTGGTGCCGGGCCCAACTCTTCGATCCATGCGTGCAGTCGCTCAAGCTCGCCGAGAGACAGCACGACCGCCGTCTGATGCACCACGCGCAATTGCGGATGGCTGGTGGCCGAGGTAGTCTCGTCGTTGGCGAGCCACTCCTCGAACAGCTTCTCGCCAGGTCGCAGACCGGTGAACACGATGGGAACCTCGGTCTCGGTGCGACCCGAAAGACGGATCAGCAGACGCGCGAGCTCGACGATCTTCACCGGCTCGCCCATGTCGAGCACATAGATCTGCCCCGACTGCCCCAGACGACCGGCCTGCACCACGAGCTGCGCGGCCTCGGGAATGGTCATGAAGTAGCGCACGATGTCCGGGTGCGTCACCGTCACCGGCCCGCCACGCGCGATCTGCGAGGTGAACAGCGGCACGACCGATCCGCTGGAGCCCAGCACATTGCCAAAGCGCACCGCGACGTATTCGGTGGTCGGATAACGACCCGCCATCGCCTGCACCACGCGCTCCGCAAGCCGCTTGCTCGCGCCCATGATGCTCGTGGGATTCACGGCCTTGTCGGTGGAGACCAGCACGAAGCGCTGCGCCCCGCACTCGCCCGCCACGCGCGCCACGTTGAGCGTACCCAGCACATTGGTGCGCAGCGCCTCGACCTCGTTGCTCTCTTCCATGAGAGGCACGTGCTTGTAGGCCGCCGCGTGGAAGATCACCACCGGATGGTGCTTCTGGGCAATCGCCAGAATGCGCTCATGCTCGCGCACATTGGCCGTGTAATAGTTGCCAAGCATCTCGGGATGCGCGATGCGCAGCTCCTGCTCGAGCGTGTAGATGGCCGCCTCCGACACGTCCACGCACACGAGGCGCGATACCCCGAAGCGTGCCACCTGTCTGCAAAGCTCCGAGCCGATGGAGCCGCCCGCGCCGGTGATCATCACCGTCTGGCCCGAGAGCCACTCGGCCAGATCGCCCGCATCCAGCGCCACGGGCGTGCGTCCGAGCAGGTCTTCCAGATCGACCTGCCGGAGATCGGTCGCGGGCGTATTGAGCCAATGGTCGGCCGTCGGCATGGTCAGCAGATTGATCTGCGAGCCCGACCAGCGCAGCAGCACCTCGCGCCGCAGCGCCGAGCCGGGCGCGCTCGCCAGCAGCACGGAATGCACGCCATGCGCCTCAGCGATGTTGCCGAGCTGACTGATCGTGCCGAGCACGCTCACGTTCTGCAGGCTCTGGCTCACATCCTGATCGCGCGGCGAGACGATGCCGACGACCTGCCAGGCCTGCGATCCCTTGAGCGTACGCAGCGCCTGATCCGCCTCCTCCAGCGTGCCCGCGATGATCAGCGAAGACTGCCCGCCGGCACCGCCGCGCGCATGCCGCTGCTCGGCGATGGAGCGCCAGGTCGCGCGCGCGCCAGCCAGCATCGCGAGCACCAGCAGCCCGAAGATCGGAAACACCGAACGCGCAAAGCCCGGGTAGCGCAGCACCATCACGCAGGCCACCGTCGCGAGCACGCCGAGCAGCACGCCCCATGCGAGCTGGCGCAGATCCGCGAGCCCCACGTAGCGCCACGCCTGCCGCTGCACGCGCGCCACGGCCAGGCCCGCCACCATGCAGCCGACGGCCCATGGCATGGTGTCAAACGCCATCGTGCGGTACTCGGCCGGCAGCTCGAAATTGAAGCGCAGCCAGAACGCGATGCCCCAGGCGAGCGCCACCATGACGATGTCCGCCAGCGCGAACAAGACCTTGTCGCGACTCCAATGAATTCCATTCACACTCATGATTGCCGCCTTTGCGGTCCCACAATGGCCCAAACCGTGCGCGCGAGGATCGCCAGATCACCCGCCACGCTCTGATGCGTCACATACTCAAGATAGAAGCGCTGCTTGATCGGCATGATCTCCTCGACGTAAGTGCGCTCGACATCGCCGCTGGCCGCCAGCATGCGCTCCTCATCCCGAAACGCGATCGCCGCGTTGTCGGTGATGCCGGGGCGCACCGACAGAATCCGCTCGCGCGCGGCCTGCGGATACTGCGCCATGTAGCGCGGCACCTCCGGCCTCGGCCCCACGAGGCTCATGTTACCCACAAGCACGTCGATGAGCTGCGGCAGCTCGTCCAGCTTGCTGCGCCGGAGCAGCCGTCCTACCGCGGTGATGCGCGCATCGCCCGCCGCCGTGACCTGCGGCCCCGAACCATCGGTCACCCGCATGGTTCGGAACTTGCGGATGCGAAACGGCACTCCATGCCGCCCCACGCGCTCCTGCCGGAACAGCAGCGGCCCGGGCGAGTCCAGCTTGACGGCGATGGCGCAGCCCACGAGCAACGGCGAGAACACCAGCAATCCGAGCGACGCGCCCAGCACATCCATGACCCGCTTGGCGCTCACCGCGTCTCCAGCGCAAAGCGCAATGCGACCTGCACAGCCGCGATCACCCGCTGCACATCGGCGTCCGTCATGCGCGTGTAGATCGGCAGCGACGCCGTGCGTTCATAGACCGCCTGGCTCACCGGAAAGTCCTTCGCGTCGAGCTTGCACGACTCGCGCCAGTAGCTCTGTTGGTGCAGCGGTATGTAATGCACGCTCATGCCGATGCCCTGCTCGAACATGCGCTCGATGAAGGCGTCGCGGTCCACGCCCTCGGGCACGAGGATCGGATAGAGATGCCACGAATGCACGTCACCGCTTTCCGCCTGCGGTGGCCGCACGACGTTCATCGATGCGAATGCGGCATCGAACTGGCGCGCGATTTCCGCGCGGCGCTGCTGCATGTCACGCACCCGCCTGAGCTGCACGAGGCCGATGGCGGCCGCAATGTCCGTCATGTTGTATTTGAAGCCCGGGGCGACGATGTCGTAGCGCCATGCGGGCACCGTGGAGTTGAAGCGCGCGAACGCGTCGCGGTCGATGCCGTGCAGACGCATGGTGCGCGCGCGCTTGGCCAGCGCCGCATCACGGGTGACCAGCATGCCGCCCTCGCCGGTCGTCATGGTCTTGTTCGCGTAGAAGCTGAACACCGTCGCGTCGCTCGCGAGTGTGCCGATCATCGCGCCGCGATGCGTGCACGGCAGCGCGTGGGCGGCGTCCTCGATCACCTTGAGCCCATGGCGCCCGGCGATGTCAAGAATCGCCGTCATGTCGGCGCTGCGCCCGCCGAAGTGCACCGGGATGATGGCCTTGGTGCGCGCGGTGATGTGCTTCTCGATCTCGCGCGGATCGATGCAAAGGCTGTGCTCCTCGATGTCCACCAGCACCGGATCGGCCCCGAGATAGCGGATCACCTCGGCGCTGGCGGTGAAGGTGTGGGTGGTCGTGATCACCTCGTCGCCGGGACCGACGCCTGCAGCCTCGAGCGCCAGATGCAGGCCCGCCGTCGCGGAGTTCACCGCCACGGTCTCCAGCGACGCGTCGCCGAGAAACTCAGCGAACGCCTGCTCGAAGCGTCTGGTCTTGGGCCCCGTGGTGAGCCAGCCGGAACGCAGCGTGTCCACGACCTCGGCGATCTCCTCCTCGCCCACGTCGGGCAGGGCAAACGGCAGCAGGGTTTGAGGTTCGGTCATCGGAGTCTTCATCACAAAGGTTTGGCGAGCGTGCACAGCACATGCGTGCGCAGCAACGCAATGGTGTTCAACAAGGGATACAGCGCAGGGCTCACCCGGCAGGCGGCACGGCCAAGCGGCGGCGCCAGCGTGACGCGTTCGCTGCGCATGCGCGCTTCGGGAAACAATGCGCGCACGCGCTGGAGCGGCACCGCGCGCACATCCGGATTGCGTGGATTGTCGTAGACAAAATCGTGCCAGAGCACCGCCCCACCGGGCTTGAGCCAGCGCCACACTTGATCGGCGATCTGCTGCTGCACCGCATCGGAAAGAATCGACGAGAACACCGTGAACAGCACGATCACATCCTGGCTCTGCGCGGGAATGGAAAGCGTCAGCGCATCGGCGTTCCAGACGCGGCAGCTTGCGGGCAACACCGCGCGCGCCGCCTCGGCGCGTTCCGCGAGCAGCTCTATGCCCTGCAGGCGTTCCGGCGCAACGCCCAGACGCAGCAGATCCAGCAGATTGCCACCGCTGCCGCAGCCCACATCCAGCACATCGAGCGCACCCCAGTCGCTCAGTCCCGCTGCGGCGAGCATGCGCAGCATCGTGCGTTGGCGCTCCTGCCAGGCGGCCAGTGCATAAGGATCGCTCAGGCTGTAGCGGCTCGCGTCGCGTGCGCCGTCGCGGCGCGCGTAGCGGTCGCGCACGCTCTCGGCTTCGCGCGCTGACGTGGTGGGTGTCGCCTGTTCGTCGTTCATCGCGTGAGCGCTCCCCACTGCGGCTGCGGACCGCGCCCGAGCAGCACGTCGCGCCAGCCACAAAGCGATCCCCAGCCGTAGCCGAAGTGATAGGCGGCGATGACGCCGATGACGCGCGTCGCCATGCCGGGCTCAAGTTGGGTTCGCATGCCCCACAGCGCGAGCATCAACAGGCCCGCGTAGGCCGCCACCAGCAGCGCGAGTGGCGATGCAGACACCGTGAACGCCAACACCAGCGCCACCACGAGCGCGATAACAAACGCAGCAGGCACCAGATGCCGTAGCGCCGCCGCCTGCCCGTGCTTTTTCATGACGAACGGCTTCCAGTACCCGTATTGCGAATACTGCTTGAACACCTGCGCGAGCTTGCCGCGCGGAAAGTAGGTCGAGCGGATGGTCTTGCTCTGCCAGATGCGGCAGCCGTTTTTCTTGAGCCGCAGGTTGTGCTCGTCGTCCTGATTGCGCACCAGTTGCTCGTCAAAACCGCCCACCTTCGCGAAGGTGGCACGCGGCCAGCAGCCGAGATAGACGGTGTCCACCTCGCCTTCGTAATCCAGGTTGCGCGACAGCGCGCCCCCCGCCACCCAGGGCGACTGAAAGGCGGCCGCCACCGCCTTCTGCATGGCCGTGCGGCCTTCCGCATGCCATGCGCCGCCGACGTTGTCCGCGCCGGTGCGAGCAAGGGTGTTCACGCACTGCACGAAATAGTCGCTCGCGTATTCGCTGTGGATGTCGAGCCGCACGATGATCTCGCCGCGCGACTGCGCGATGCAGTGGTTGAGACCCGGCGAGACGATGCGCTGCGGGTTGTCGATCATCAGATATCGGGCGTCCTTCGCGCACCAGTCGCCGAGCAGCTCACGCGTGCCGTCATCGCTGGCCCCATCGGCGATCAGCACCTCGATCCGCCAGCCCTGCGGCAGCTGCATGGCCGCCACATTGGCGCAGAAGGCGACGATGTGATCGCGCTCGTTGCGGCATGGCGCGATCACCGACAGCAGTTGCGGAATGCCGGGCTGCAAATTCACGCGCCCTCCTTGTCGGAGCAGCGGAAATAATAGTGGTAGCGATGCATGGGAAACACGCCGCTGTCCACCTTGGCGAAGCGCTCGCGCATGTGGCCGACCAGCGCCGAGCGGCGGGTCTGCCACTCGGAAGCGATCTCCCAGAAATGCCCGTCCGTCAGACGGCGGCGGCAGGGAATGCGCACGCCGATCGACAGGTCGATGAAGCGGTTGTGGATGCCGAAGCGCCCCATGAAGCCGGCCCACGGGAAATGTCCCGGCAGCGAAATGAAGGCCTCGGGCGCAAGGCCGCGAATCGCGTCGAGGTTGGCGCCGAACTGATCGAACGGCATGTGCTCGAGCACCTCGCAGCACGAGACCACGTCGAACTGCTCGCCAGCCAGAATCTTTGGCAGCTCATGGAGCGGTGCGCACACGTCAGGCTTGAGCGCAGGATTGATGTCGGCGGTCACCACCTCGATGCCGGCCTGGCGCAGAAAGGTCGAGACAAAGCCGTTGCCGATGCCGATCTCCAGCACGCGCCGCGGCCGGAAACTGCGGATCTGCCGGATCTGGTACGACATGGAGTACAGATGCTCGGGCGTGAAGTTGCTGTCGTCCGTGTAGTGCGAACGCGAAAGCGACGCTTCACGTTCTGCGCCCACCTTGCCTTGTCTGCTCATAGATTCCCGTTTTCAACAAACCTCAAGTATCTGTCCGCGCAGCGGCCCAGGCCGTGGCGATGTAGCCCAAATACACACCAACGGCGCTGATGGCGTAGGCAACGGCCACACCATTCAATCCGCTGATGGGAAAAACCAACACAACCGACAGCAGCGCGCAGGCGAACAGCAGGCACTGGCCAAGCAGACTCAGCCCCAGCCAGCCGCGCCACGGCAGCATGAAGGCCAGCGGGCTCGCCACCAGACGGACCATGCCCAACGGCAGCAGCCACATCACCATGCTCACCAGCACCTCGCCCTGCTGCGGAAACACCAGCGGCAGCAGCAGCGGCACCAGCAGCGCAGCGATCACATGCGCGCCCAGCGACAGCGCCATCATCCGCTGGACCGCCTGACGCAGCAAAGCCGTCAATCCCGAGCCGATGCCCTGCGCCACCACCCGCGAACGCAGTCGATCCGCGAGCGCCAACCCGAACAGGCTGGTCGGCAGCATGGCGATGCGCAGCGCCAGCGCCGCGGTTCCGGCCGCCGCATCGCCGCCCATCGCGCCGATCAGCAGCACCTGTCCATGATTGGCGCTCACGTTGAGCAGAAAACCCGGCAGCTCGGCACGCACAAACGGCAGATGAAAGGCCGCGACGCGTCTGGCATCGACTCTGCGGCGGTCATCGCCACCCGGATTGTTCGCCAAACTCAAAAGCCGCGCCACCATCCAGCCCATCCATGCCGAGAGCGGAATCGACCACTCGATGCCCTCCTGCCAGCCCACCGCCCAGGCCGGCAGCAGGATCAACACCATGATGATCGCAGGGCCGCTGCGCAGGGCTGCGGCGCGCACCACGTCGCCGCCGCGTGCGCATCGGGATGCGAGGACCAGCGTGGCGGCCTGCGGCGCAAGCGCGAGCGTGCTCGCCCAAAGCCAGAGCGGCACGCGGACCCATTGATGATGAACCACCGCCAGCGCCGCCAGCAACAGCGCGCAGATCAGCCAAGCGCTGCGCTGCGCCAATGAGAACAGCGATGCTGCGCGGCGCTGCCGACGCTCAAGCTGGCCCGCGTATTCCAGCCGGAAGGTGATCGCCGCCGACAACATGGCCGACAGCGCCAGGCCCTGACCGAACGCGCCAAAGCGCTCGGCCCCGGCCCACCACGACACCCACCAGGCGCACGCGAAAAAAGCACCATGCTGCGCAAGCGTCCAGAGCGCGGCTGCGCCCACGCTGCGTGCCCAGTGCGGGCCGGCGGCGTGTTTCGCGGAGTCGGCTTGTGCGCTCGACATGACGTTCAGGCCGTGCGGCGGCCCACGCCCTGGTATTGAAAGCCGAGGCGCTTCATGTCGGCCGGCTCGAACAGGTTGCGACCATCAAAGATCACCGGCTTCTTGAGCAGCTTGCGCAGCGCGGGGAAATCCGGGCTGCGGTAGACCTTCCACTCGGTCGCGATCAGCAGCGCGTCCGCGCCCTTCGCGGCCTCCATGGGGTCTGCGGCAAATTCGATGAACGCCTTCAGACGCGCCACGTTGTCGCCTGGCATGAGCTGCTCAAGCGACTGCACCTGTGGGTCATGAGCGCGCACCTTGGCACCTGCGGCGATCAGCCTGCGCACGATGTGGCGGCTCGGCGCCTCGCGCACGTCGTCGGTCGCGGGTTTGAAAGTCAGGCCCCAGACCGCGATCGTCAGCCCTTTGAGCGAGCCCCCGAAATGCGCGATCACGCGGTCAACAAAGCGCTCCTTCTGCCCGTCGTTGACGGCCCGCACCGCCTCGACCACGCGCATGCGCTCGCCCGCCTCGCGCGCCGTGTGGCAGATGGCCGCCACATCCTTGGGAAAGCACGATCCACCGTAACCCAGCCCCGCGTAGATGAAGTCGTAGCCGATGCGGCGATCCGAACCGATGCCCTTGCGCACTTGCTCGATGTCGGCCCCCAGCGCGTCGGCCAGGTTCGCCATGTCGTTCATGAAGCTGATCTTGGTGGCCAGCAGCGCATTGGCCGCGTACTTGGTGAGCTCGGCGCTCTTCACGTCCATGACGATCAGCCGCTCGCGGTTGCGGTTGAACGGCGCATAGGCCTGACGCAGCAGCGTCTCGGCCTTGCGGCCCGCAGCGTCGTCGCTCACGCCGATCACCACGCGGTCCGGGCGCATGAAATCCTCGACCGCCGCCCCTTCCTTGAGGAACTCGGGGTTGGAGACCACGGCGAAATCCGGCAGCTTCTTCGCGGGATCGGCACGCTTCTTCAGCGCGCGCTGGATCGCGCCCCGCACCTTGTCGGCCGTGCCCACCGGCACTGTGGACTTGTCCACCACCACGAGAAATCGCGAGAGATGCTCGCCGATCTGCTCGGCCACCGCCAGCACCTGGCTGGTATCGGCGCTCGAATCCCCCTTGGGCGGCGTGCCAACGGCAATGAAAAGAACGTCCGCATGGCGGACTCCAGCCTTCATTTCGGTGGTGAAGACGAGGCGACCTGCGGTCAGGTTCTTGGCGATCAGCTCCGAGAGCCCCGGCTCGAAGATCGGCACCTCGGCCTTTTTCAGGCGCTCCACCCGGCCCGCATCCCGCTCCACGCAGAGCACCTGATTGCCCAATTCAGCAAAGCACGCGGCCGACACGAGACCCACGTAACCCGCGCCCACAATGGTGATTTTCATAAATTTCCGCTCGCAACAATGGCAGTCGAAAGCCCTTGTGAGCCCGATTTGCGCGCATGGACTTAAAATTGAGGGTTTTCCAGCGCGCGCGGCCCCGGCAACGGAGCTTTGACCGCCGCTATTGTCACCCTTCCGGGCAACCACCGAATTCTTTATGTCATCCGATCAGCCTACGAACACTCCAGCAGTCACCGTTGACGAGAACAAGCTCGTCGCAGAGCGCCGCGAAAAACTCAAGGTGCTGCGTGAAGCGCAGGCGGCAGGCAAAGGCGTGGCATTCCCCAACGACTTCAAGCCCGCCAACCGCGCAGGCGCTCTGGCCGCCACCTACGGCGCGACCGAGACCGAAGCGCTCGAAGCGCAGAACCTCACCGTCAGCGTGGGCGGCCGCATGATGCTCAAGCGCGTGATGGGCAAGGCCAGTTTCGCCACCGTGCAGGACGCCACCGGCCGCATCCAGCTGTACGTGACGCGCGACGCGATCGGCGAGGAGCTCTATGCCGACTTCAAGAAGTGGGATCTGGGCGACATCATCGGCGCCGAAGGCACGCTCATGAAGACCAAGGCGGGCGAGCTGTCCGTGAAGGTCACGAAGATCCGCATGCTCACCAAGAGCCTGCGCCCCATGCCCGACAAGTTCCACGGCGTGGCGGATCAGGAAGTGAAGTACCGCCAGCGCTACGTCGACCTGATGACCGACGAGGACGCGCGCAAGCGCTTCATCGCGCGCAGCAATGCGGTGTCGGGCCTGCGCAACTTCATGGTGCAGAACGGGTTCCTCGAAGTCGAGACGCCGATGCTGCATCCGATCCCCGGCGGCGCGAACGCCAAGCCCTTCGTCACGCACCACAACGCGCTGGACCAGGAAATGTACCTGCGCATTGCGCCCGAGCTGTACCTCAAGCGCCTGATCGTCGGCGGCTTCGAACGCGTGTTCGAGATCAACCGCAACTTCCGCAATGAAGGCATCTCGGTCCGCCACAACCCCGAATTCACGATGATGGAGTTCTATGCGGCGTACTGGAACTACCAGGACATCATGGACTACACCGAAGCCATCGTGCGCGACGCCGCCAAGAACGCGCGCGGCTCGCTGGTGTTCGAATACGGTGGCAAGGAAGTCGATCTCTCCAAGCCGTTCGAGCGCCTGACGATTCCCGAATCCATCGTCAAGTTCACCGACGCGGGCGACAACGTGGGCAACCGCGACTGGCTGATCAATGCCCTCAAGAAGCTGGGCATGAACGAGGAAAAGGACAAACTGTCCACGCGCACACTCGCCGGTCTGCAGGTGCTGTATTTCGAGGAGGTGGTCGAAGAAAAGCTCTGGCAGCCGACCTTCATCATGGAGCACCCGACCGAAATCTCGCCGCTGGCCCGCGCCAACGATGACCGCCCCGAAGTGACCGAGCGCTTTGAGCTCTACATCACCGGCCGCGAGTTCGGCAACGGTTTCTCGGAGCTCAACGACGCCGAAGATCAGGCCGCGCGCTTCAACGCGCAGGTGGACGCCAAGGACAGCGGCGACGACGAAGCGATGTATTTCGACCACGATTTCGTGCGTGCGCTCGAGTACGGCATGCCTCCCACAGGCGGCTGCGGCATTGGCATCGACCGCCTGATGATGCTGCTGACCGACAGCCCCAGCATCCGCGACATCATTCTGTTCCCTGCCCTTCGTCGCGAACAGTAACAATTTTGGGCGGGGCGGGTTACACTGGTTCTCCGACGTTCGCAAACATTCACCTCGCCGATTGTCCATCCGGCCATCGGCGGCGTGCCAACGCGAATCCTTGAGAACCCATGAGCCCGCTACTCAACGAATCCAGTTTGAGCACAGCCCAGTCATCCTCTTCCGACCGCCCGTTCTCGGTGCTGTTGGTGGATGATCTCGCGTCCGTTCGGGCACAACTGGGAAGCGAGCTGCGCCGCGCGGGCGTCTCCGAGGTACTCGAAGCGTCCGACGCCGAGCCCGCGCTGCGGCTCTTCGAGATGCGTCGCCCGGACATGGTGCTGCTGGACATCCGCCTGCACGGCGTGCATGACGGCTACTGGGTTGCCCAGCGCATGCGCGAGCTTGAACCCGGCGGCTGGACACCGATCATCTTTCTCTCGGGCCTTGACGGCGACCTCGACGTCTGGCGCGGCATCGAGGCCGGTGGCGACGACTATCTGGTCAAGCCCGTCAAACCCATCGTTCTGGCCGCGAAGCTGCGCGCCATGCGCCGCCTGCACGAAATGCGACGCCGTCTGGTCACCCTGACCGACGAGCTGCATGTGGCGAACCAGCGCCTCAACGAAATGGTGGAGATGGACCCGCTCACGGGTCTGGTCAACCGGCGCGGATTCGACCGCATCCTGCACACCGAAATCATGGCCGCCCGCCGCGACCACGCACCGCTCACGCTGATGCTGTGCGACCTGGACCACTTCAAACGCTTCAACGACACCGCCGGCCACGTGCAAGGCGACGCCGCGCTGCGCGATGTCGCCCGCGTGCTGCGCGAAGTCTGCATGCGCCCACGCGACGTGGCAGCGCGCTACGGCGGCGAAGAATTCGCGCTGATCCTGCCCAACACCCCCCGCGCCGGCGCCATGACATTCGCCCGCGCTCTCGGCGGCCTGCTCAAGACCCGCGACATTGCCCACCCCGACTCGCCCATCGGTCCGGTGCTCACCCTGTCCGGCGGCATCACCACATGCGTGCCGGATGACAGCACGAGCGCGATCACCATGGTGATGCGCGCCGACGAAGCCCTCTACGCCGCCAAAGCCCAAGGACGCGACCGCTTCTTCAGCTTCGAAATGCAGATGGATACGATCGAGCAACGCAAGCGTTGATTTTCTGGTTTTTCATTGCGCCTTGTACTGCATGACGAACTATGGGGCCGTGCGTTGTTGGGCAGTCTTCGTTTTGGGGTGCCGAGATGGGCCCTCAGGCTTTGTTGCAAAGCCTTGCCGTATGAACATACTGTCTGCGGCTTTGCGTCGCGCCTGAGAGCCCATCTCGGCATTGGTGTCGAAGGTTCGAACGCCCGCTGCGCTTCAAAAACCAATGGTTTGAATCCGGGCTTCAAACAGCGGGCCTTCGTCACACCAGCCACGGCCCACTCTCCCACCCTAACGCCGAGATGGCCCCTCAGGCTAGACGCGAAGGCACAGACAGTACTTCGGTACGGCAAGCCTTCGCAACGACGCATGAGGGGCCATATCGGCGTCTCCAAAGGAAGCGCCCATCGAAGCCGTCAGGCTTCGTACCAACAAGCACAATGACCAAAAATGTTAAGGTCCTTAATTCATTTGGTATTCGAACATTAGAAAAGACATGGCCTTCCGTTGGAGAACTTACTTGCCGGATTGGACACAGGACTCGTTGGACCTGATCGTCCCCGGCTTCCAGATCGTGCTGATCATCGCCGTCGCCGTGCTGCTGCACAGCATGTTCAAGCGCATCATGTCCCGCGCGGGCGAGCACTACCAGTTTCCGCATGAACTGACCACGCCGGTCACGGTCGTCGTGCGCTGGCTCATCATCCTGAGCGCGCTGCTGCTCGTGCTGGAGCGGCTGGGCGTGTCCGCATCCGTTCTCTGGACTGCCTTCACCGGCTTCGCCACCGTCGGCGCTGTCGCGTTCTTTGCCGCGTGGAGCGTGCTGTCGAATCTGTTCTGCGCGTTTCTGATCTTCGTGGTCGGTCCGTTCCGCGTGGGCGACCACATCGAGGTGCTGGACACTGCCGAGAAGCTCGGCGCGGTAGGCAAGGTGGTCGACATCAACCTGCTCTACACCACGCTGGAAGATTCCACCGCACCCGAGCCCGGCACGCTGCTGCAGATTCCCAATGCGCTGATCTTCCAGCGCGTGGTGCGCCGCTGGCCCGAGGGCAAGCCGCTGCCGCAGAACAAGCTGCACCAGCCGCCCGCAGCACCGACGGCGGCCCATGCCAGCAACGAGCCGACACCCGCCCCCAAGGCGGCCAGCTTTCCCTGACCACCCTTCGTTTGCGACCTGGCGCCGACCTCAGCGGCCCAGCGAGATTCCGATGTCGAGTGCCGTCGTGATCAGCTCGTGATCCAGCGGCACCGTGCGCTGCGCGTTGGCCACATCCCCCAGCGCGACGCTGCCGATCTCGCCATGCTGCAAAGTGACCATGCGGCCCCATTCGCGCGCGAGCACGAGCTGCGCGGCACGATGTCCGAAGCGCGTGGCCAGCACGCGGTCGAACGGTGTCGGATCGCCGCCGCGCTGCAGATGTCCAAGCACCGTAGCGCGCACCTCGCTCTTCAGATGCGGCTGCAGGCGCTCCCGCAGCACATGGGCTACGCCGCCAAGGCGCACGGGGTCCGGGCTGCCCTCCACGCGCTCGCGCACGGTGAGGCTGGCGCCGCTTTCCTTGGCCCCCTCTCCGATGCAGATGATGGTGTAGCGCTGGCGCAGCTCGCGTTCGCGGCAACGCAGGGCGATGGCCGCGATGTCGTAGTCGATCTCGGGCAGCACAATGATGTCGGCCCCGCCCGCAAGGCCCGCTTCGAGCGCGATCCAACCCGCGTGTCGGCCCATGGTCTCGACGATCATCACGCGGTGGTGGCTGTTGGCGGTGCTCTCGATGCGGTGCAGCGCATCGGTCACCGTAGCCACCGCCGTATCAAAACCAAAGCTGCGCTCGCAGTGCGCGATGTCGTTGTCGATGGTCTTGGGCACGCCCACGCAATGCAGTCCCACGTCCGCGAGCCCGTGCGCAAGCGACATGGTGCCGTCGCCGCCGATCACCACCAGCACGTCGAGCCCCAGCGCCTTCGCATTGCGCGACACCAGCGCCTTGGTTGCGTCGTCGCGCAACGGATTGGCGCTGTTGCTGGTGCCCAAGATCGTGCCACCGCGATGCAGGATGCCCGAGACCTGATCCCACGTGAGCTCGCGCACGCGCGGCGATGCTTCCATCAGGCCCTGAAATCCATCTTCGATGCCCATGACCTCGCACTGCCCCTGACCGATCAGCGACTTGGTCACAGCGCGGATCACCGCATTGAGCCCCGGACAATCTCCACCACCCGTCAACACTCCAACGCGCATCGCGATGTTCTCCTCGAAAAATTCAATCTGCGTGCATCATCCCATGACTCACGGCGATGCGCTGCCGGCAAGGGAGGTCGCCTCGATCCGCTGACGCTCGGGCTCCAGCGTCCAGCGCCGGTTGTGAAAGGCATGCACGCTGTCGCGATGCGCGATCGACACGAGTCCACCCTGCTTTTCATCGACCAACTGCACCAATTGCCGATAGACGTTCGCCTCGGTTGGATTGTCCATGGCGCTCGTGGCCTCATCCGCGAACACCCACGCGGGGCGCTTGAGCAGCACACGCGCAATCGCGAGCCGCTGCTGCTCGCCACCGGAGAGCACCGCGTTCCACACGTTGCTCTCGGCAAGGCGTGACTGCAGCTTGGGCAACCTGGCGTTATCCAGCGCTGCCGAGAATTGCGCATCCGAGTACCGCGACGCGGGTTCCGGATAAGCCAGCGCGTCGCGCAGCGTACCTTCAGGAAAATAGGGGCGCTGGGGAATGAACATCGCATCCTGCGGCCGCTCCACATGGCCCTGTGCGAACGGCCAGATGCCCGCAAACACCCGCATCAACGTGGACTTTCCGCTGCCCGATGGCCCGCTGATCAGCACATGCTCCCCTGGCAGCGCGCGCAACGCCGCATTCGCGAGAATCACCTCGCCCTGCGGCAAGGCGACCTCAAGCGAAGCGGTCTCGACATGGTCGCCCTTCGTCAGCTCGGCACCGTCACGGGCATGCTCGCTCTGCTGCTTCAGACTTTCATCAAACCCCGCGAGGCGTTGCGTGGTCGCGCGCCATGCGGCGATGTCCTGGTAGTTGTTCACGATCCAGCTCAGCGAGTCGGACACCTGACCGAACGCCGACGAGATCTGCATGAGCTGCCCCAGCTGGATCGCGCCACTGAAAAAGCGAGGCGCGGCGATGATGAACGGGAATACCACCGCCGCCTGTCCAAAGAAGGTGGTGAACCAGATGAGGCTCTTTTGCTTGCGGATGAGTGCCAGATAGTTGCCCAGCACGTCACCGAAGCGCAGGTTCAGACGCTCGCCTTCCACGCGCTCGCCGCCGTCCAGCGCAATCGCCTCGGCATGCTCGCGCACGCGGATCATGTAATGGCGAAAATTGGCCTCGAACTGCTGCTGACGGTTGTTGAGCAGCACCTGCGGCGCCCCCACCCATAAGGTGATGAGCGTGCCCACCAGGCAATACAGCACCGCCATCCACACCATGAAGCCCGACACCTGCCAGGTGCCGCCGCCCAGCGCCTGTGGCGCGGTCACATCCATCACGCCGCTCAAGCCCCAGAGAATGCCCACGAAGCTCACGAAGGTGACCAGCGCGTTGAGCAGCCCCATCGACAGCGACACGGTGAACGTGGTGAACAGGCTCAGATCTTCCTGAATGCGCTGGTCAGGATTGTCCGGTCCGTTGCCATCGCCGAAGCGCGCGAGTTCCAGTCGGTAGAAGGCCTTGGCGTCCAGCCAGCGCGAGAGCATGCGCCGGGTAAGCCAGCGCCGCCAGCTGAGCTGCAGCAACTGGGTGAGATAGAACTTGTAGACTGCAATCACGATGTAGATCGCAGCCAGCCAGCAGAACTTCCAGAGCTGCTGCCAGAACACGTCGGCCTGCTTGTTCTCCAGCGCATCGTAGAACACCCGATTCCACTCATTGAGCAGCACCAGCATGTAGACCGTGCCGAGGTTCAACGCGATGATGGCGATGAGCAGCCCCCATGCCCTGCCCTTTTCCTCCGACACGAAATAGGGGCGCGCCAGCCCGATGGCCTGGCGCGTGACGTGTGCGGCATTGCGCAGCTTCTGTTGCAGACTCATGGCGACCTTGTGTGGTGTGGATTCCTGTCCGCGCATCATGGCGCGGCAGTCTGAGACCAAGCTTAAGCCGCCTTGCCTTTGCGCGCTTTCTGCACAGTGCCGCACTGGCGCGGCGGGTCCCGATCCGTCAGGTCACCGACGGATCGCCTCAGGTGCCCGCGACTCAGGGAAGCAGATCCAGCGCGTGCATGTAGGCGGGCTGGATCATGAGTTCATCCCATGGCTGGGGCAGCGTCTCGGGCAGCAGCGCGACGCGGCGCGCCTCGCTGTTTTCGTCGGACTTCCACAGACCCGACGCAAGCGCCTGGTCCATGTCGTTCAGGAATTCATCCACCAGCTTGCCGTCACCGACGCTCTGGTTGCACAGCAGCACCATGTCGCAACCGGCGTTGAGTGCGGCGCACGCGGCCTCCGCATAGCTCAGCACGCGGCCGTTGATGCGCCGCGCGGCCTCCATGCTCAGATCGTCGCTGAAGATCGCGCCGTCATAGCGCAACTGGCCGCGCAGGATGTCCTGCAACCATTTGGTGGAGAAGCCGGCCGGTCGCGCATCCACCTTGGAGTAGATGACGTGCGCGGGCATCACTGCCGTGAGCACGCTGGAGAGCCATGGATACGGCGCCGCATCGTCCGCCAGAATCGCTTTGAGCGTGCGGGCATCGACGGGGATGTCCACGTGCGAATCGGCCTTGACGAAACCATGTCCGGGAAAGTGCTTGCCGCAGTTGGCCATGCCCGATTGCAGCAGGCCGTACATGAGGCTGCGCGCCAGCGCCGCCACCACGCGCGGATCGCGATGAAAGCTGCGGTCGCCGATCACGCCGCTCTCGCCCCAGTCGAGGTCGAGCACCGGCGTGAAGCTGAAATCCACGCCGCAGGATCGCAGCTCGCTGCCCAGCACGTAGCCCGCCGCCGTGGCGGCGTTCATCGCGCGCATGGCGCCCGAGCCTTCGCGGTGCTTGCTGCCCTTGCCGTCGTCCATCCACATCTCGCCGAACGCCCGCATCGGGGGGATGTGCGTGAAGCCGTCGGTCCTGAAGCGCTGCACGCGGCCTCCTTCGTGGTCCACCGAGATCAGCAGATCGGGCCGCACTGCCTTGATGTCGGCGCACAGTTGCAGCAGTTGGTCACGGCTGTCCCAGTTGCGGGTGAAGAGAATCATGCCGCCGACCAGCGGATGCGCGAGACGCTGGCGATCCACATCGGTGAGCTGCTTGCCCGCGACGTCGATGATCAGTGGCGCGTGGATGGCGGGGGTGGTCTGGCTTCGGCTCATGGCGTGTTTCTCAAGAAAGAAGGTGTGCGATTCAGGTCAGGTAGATGGCGGCAGATGCTCTACGACGCAGAAGCTCGCCGCATAGTCGGTTTCGTCGGTCACCGTGATGTGAGCGGTGAGGCCCTTGGCTTCAAACCAGGTCTTGAGTTCGCCGTGCAGCACGATCACCGGCTGGCCGCTCGGAAGCTTGGAGATTTCGCAGTTGCGCCACGTCATCGGCATGCGCATGCCGAGGCCGATGGCCTTGCTGAAAGCTTCCTTGGCGGAAAAACGCGTGGCGAGATAGCGGATGCCGCGCTCGGGCCAGCGTTCGGAGCGCGCACGCCAGGTGGCCAGCTCGGCCTGCGACAGCACCTTTTCGGCGAAGCGGTCGCCATTGCGCTCGAGGCTGGCACGGATGCGGCGCACGTCGCAGATGTCGGTGCCGATTCCGTAGATCATTTTCTGGCCGCCATGCCGGCGTCAATGCTGCGCTGATAGGCGCGCACCGTTTCGGCATATCCGAGTTCGAGCGCATCGGCGATCAGCGCGTGGCCGATGGAGACCTCCAGCAGTCCCGGAACGCGCGCGACGAACTCGGGCAGGTTGTCGCGGTTCAGGTCGTGTCCGGCGTTGATGCCGAGACCCGCATCGAGCGCGGCTTGAGCGGCTGCGGCGTAGGTCTGCAGCTGCTGTTCCTTGTCCGATGTAGCCCAAGCGGCGGCATAGGGCTCCGTATAAAGCTCGACACGGTCGGCTCCCACCGCCTTGGCAGCGGCCATCTGTTCGGGCACCGGGTCCATGAACAGACTCACGCGCACGCCAAGCGTGCGGCATTCGGCGATCAGCGGCTTCAGGCGCTCGGCATCCTGCGGAAAGGTCCAGCCATGGTCGCTGGTGAACTGATCCTCGCTGTCCGGCACGAAAGTCGCCTGATGCGGGCGCGTCTGGCGGATGAACGCCATCAGGTTCTGCGTGGGGTTGCCCTCGATGTTGAACTCCGCTTCCGGCCATTGCTTCATGAGCTCTGCCAGTTCGTAAACATCGCTCGCGCGGATGTGCCGCTCGTCGGGACGCGGGTGGATCGTAATGCCCTGCGCGCCCGCTTCGAGACACAGCTGTGACGCTCGCGTCACGCTGGGGATGCCCAGATGCCGCGTGTTGCGCACCAGCGCGACCTTGTTGACGTTGACCGACAGAGCGGTGCGGGAAGAATGTGATGTCGTCATAGCGATTGCAGATCCATCATGAGCTGGCGAGTGCGCAGCAACTGGCTGCCGCAATGGTATTGCAGAAGCGCGCGCAATTGGGATTTGAGTTCGCCGGCGAGTCCCGTACCGATCATCACGCGCAGTGTGGTGGTGAAGCTCGTGGTGTTGTCGGCGAGTGCATCGTGCAGTGCGCACCAGTGCGCGCCGGACAGTGCAAAGCGTTCGCCCGATGCGGCCCGCCGCAGTCCGCCCTCTGCGACCAACGCATAGCGGGCATCCGGCTCCAGCGGAGCGAGCGTGGCGGTCTCCACATGCAGATCGGGCAACAGACCAATCTCGCGCAGCAGCACCAGCTCGAAACTGCGCAGCACGGGCTCCAGCGCGTCGCCATGCTCGCTGGCCAGCACGCGCACCACGCCCGCATAGATGTCGAACAGCGGCGCATGCGTGTCCTCGCGCGCCAGCAGCCGCATCAGCAGTTCGTTGAGATAAAGGCCCGAGAGCAGCGCATCGCCCGAAGGCATGATGTGGCCGCCGACCCACTCGGCGGATTTGAGCGCATGGATGTCGCCATGGCCCTCGCCCGCGATGCCGTAGCTCACCCGAAGCGGTTGCAGCGGCAGGAGCACGGGGCGGAAGTTGGAGGTCGGCTTCTTCGCGCCCTTGGCCACCAGCGCCACGCGCCCATAGTGGCGCGTGAAGGTCTCCAGAATCAGGCTGGATTCGCTCCAGTCGTACTGATGAAGGATGAACGCCGGTTCATCACTGATGCGCTTGGTCGCCATGACCCCTTCGGAATGATTGCGTGAACCCGAGCCCTGGCTTTACTCGTAGCCGAACGAGCGCACGCGCGCCTCGTCGTCGGCCCAGCCGGAACGCACCTTCACCCAGACTTCGAGGAAGACCTTGGCGTCCATGAGCTTTTCCAGCTCCTGGCGCGCTTCGGTGCTGATGCGCTTCAAGCGCTCGCCGCCCTCGCCGATCACCATGGCCTTGTGACCGTCGCGTTCGACCACGATGGTCACGGCGATCTTCATGAAGCGCTTGTGCTGCTTGCTCTTTTCTTCCTCGAACTTGTCGATGACGACGGTCGAGGTATAGGGCAGCTCGTCGCCGGTGAAGCGGAACAGCTTCTCGCGCACGGTCTCGGAGGCAAGAAACTTCTCGCTGCGATCGGTAAGCTCGTCCTCGGCATACCACCAGGGCTGCTCGGGCAGGTACTTGCCGACGATGCCGAACAGGCGCTCGATGTCGCCCTTGTTCTTGGCCGACATGGGCACGAATTCCGCGAACGGGTGACGTTCCTGCATGTCGCGCAGCCAGGGCGCGATTTCGGCGCGGCGGTGCACGGTGTCGAGCTTGTTGGCGACGAGCAGCGTGGGAATGCCGGGCTTGAACAGGCTCAGCACCTTGGCGTCGGCCAGCGTGAAGCTCCCGGCCTCAACCACGAACAGAATCAGGTCCACGTCGCCGATGGCACCCATCACGGTCTTGTTGAGCGACTTGTTGAGCGCGGTGCTGTGGCGGGTCTGAAAACCCGGCGTGTCGACGAACACGAACTGCGTGTTGTCCTTGGTGCGGATGCCGGTGATGCGGTGACGCGTGGTCTGCGCCTTGCGCGACGTGATCGACACCTTCTGGCCGACCAGCGCGTTCATCAGCGTGGACTTGCCCACGTTGGGCTTGCCGACGATGGCGATCAGGCCACAGCGCTGACCCGTGGTGTCCACAGGTGCGGCGGCAACTGCGGGAATGGCGGAGACAGCGCCCGGCTTGGCGCCCGCCAGCATGGCGTCCAGATCGGGGTTCAGCGCGTCGGCGGGAGATTCCGAGCCCTTGGGCGCCGGAGGTTTCGATGCATTTGTCATGCGTGTTTTGCTTTCAGTTTGGCAAGCAGAGCACCCGCCGCAGCCTGTTCGGCCGCGCGGCGTGATCCGCCCTTTCCGTGTTCGATCAGACCGAGCTCCACAATCTGACCTTCGACATCGAAAGTCTGATTGTGTGCAGCCCCCGCCGTTCCCACTACGCGGTACTGAGGCAGATGCATTTTGCGACCCTGCAGCCACTCCTGCAAGGCGGTCTTGGAATCCTTGGCAGCGGCCTGCTTTTCGGGGCTCAAGTCGACGCCTTCGAAGAAGCGATGCACCAGCGCCTGCGCAGTCTCGAAGTCGGCGTCGAGGTAGACGGCACCGATCAACGCTTCGACAGCGTCAGCCAGAATCGAGGGGCGCAGTTTGCCGCCGGATTTGGACTCCCCCTCTCCCAGACGCAACACGTCCGAGAGCTTCAGTCGCATGGCGATGCGGTGAAGGGAATCCTGCTTGACCAGATTCGCACGCATGCGCGAAAGATCCCCTTCGGGAAGATCCCGAAGACGCTGGTACAGCATGGTGGAGACCGCCAGACTCAGCACCGAATCGCCGAGAAACTCGAGACGCTCGTTGTGATCCGCGGAAAAACTGCGATGGGTGACCGCGCGCTGCAGCAGCGCGGGGGTCTTGAAGGAATGCTGCAGGCGATCCTGCAGGGCTTGAAGTTCAGTTGATAACACTACTTTGAAGAACCTTGGAACCGGTAGAGCAGAAACGCCGGCCCGTACAACGGAATTTCCTGGGTGTACTCGTACGTGACGAGGACCTTTTCATTCTGCTTGGTCACCTCCAGATCCTTGCCGGAAATGGAACGGATATCGTCAATCGCCGCAGCGCGGTCAAACGCGGCGCGCACACCGGCAACGGTGGTTTCCGCCGCAGCCTTGTTAACCGCCTTGTTGACCGCCTGCCACTCCATCAGCATCGGGAACGACTTCGTCGCCACATAGCCAATGGACACGAACACCACAAGAATGAACACCAGACTGACAAACGACAGGCCGCGCTGGCGCGAGCGTGGAGCGGAGATGCGATGCATTGCCATATCTGTGTTTCCCTCTTGAATTGAAATGTGAAAGCTTGATCCAGAAAATCAGTTGAATGAGCCGATGCGCTTGAAGTTGCCGAAATTCATCCAGATGAAGAAGGCCCGGCCAACGATGTTGGCTTCAGGCACAAAACCCCAGTAGCGCGAGTCCAGCGAATTGTCGCGGTTGTCGCCCATCACGAAATACTGGCCCTCGGGCACCTTGCAGGTCACGCCCTCGACACTGTAGTTGCACTGGTCGCGGTGCGCGAAGTTGCTCGCGCCCTGCACGAAGGCCGGCACATCCTTGTTATTCAGCACGTTGTGCGTCTTCTCGCCGATCTTTTCCTGGAACTGGCTGAAGTAGCGCATGGCATCTTCTTCAAAGAAGTCAGGCTGCGTCGTCGTGGGCACCGGCTTGCCGTTGATGGTCAGGCGCTTGTTCAGATAGGCCACCGTGTCACCGGGAGTGCCGACGATGCGCTTGATGTAGTCGACGCTCGGCTGTGGCGGGTAGCGGAACACGATCACGTCGCCGGGCTTGGGCTTGCTGCCCTCGGTGACGCGGGTGTTGGCCACCGGCAGGCGCAGGCCGTAGGTGAACTTGTTCACGAGAATCAGGTCGCCGACCCAGAGAGTCGGGTACATCGAGCCCGACGGAATCTTGAACGGCTCGAAGAGGAACGAGCGCAGCAGGAACACCACGAGGATGACGGGGAACAGACCGGCGGTCCAGTCCAGCCACCAAGGCTGCATGATCAGCTTCTGCTGCGCGGCCTGCAGGTCTTCCGCGCCATCGGGGCGGATGCCCATGCGCTCGAGTTCTTCGCGGCGCTGCGACGTGGAGGCCGCGAACAGTTCGGCGGCCTTCTTGCGACGTGGCAGGAAGTAAAAGCGCTCGGCCAGCCAGTAGACGCCCGTCACCACGGTGGCGAGCAGCAGCAGCAGCGCGAAATTGCCCTCGATCGCGCCCACGTACCAGGCGCCGATGTAGCCCACGAAGGCCGCGAGGATCAAAGATGTCAAAACTTGCATGGGCTGATGCCTTCTTCTTCCTGAATCGTCTTCTTCAATCTTCCACCTGCAGAATCGCGAGGAACGCTTCCTGCGGCACTTCGACCGAGCCGATCTGCTTCATGCGCTTCTTGCCCGCCTTCTGCTTTTCGAGCAGCTTGCGCTTGCGGGTGATGTCGCCGCCGTAGCATTTTGCCAGCACGTTCTTGCGCAACGCCTTGATGGTTTCACGGGCGATGATGTTGGCGCCGATCGCGGCCTGAATGGCCACGTCGAACATCTGGCGGCTGATGATCTCGCGCATCTTGGCCGCAACGGCTCGGCCACGATAGGTGGCCTGCGTGCGGTGGACGATGATCGACAGCGCGTCGACCTTCTCGCCGTTGAGCAGGATGTCGACCTTCACCACGTCGGACGCACGGTACTCCTTGAACTCGTAGTCCATCGAGGCATAGCCGCGCGAGACCGACTTGAGCTTGTCGAAGAAGTCCAGCACGATTTCACCGAGCGGCAGCTCATAGGTGAGCATCACCTGGCGGCCGTGGTAGGCCATGTTCATCTGCACGCCGCGCTTCTGGTTCGCGAGCGTCATCACCGGGCCGACGTACTCCTGGGGCATGTAGAGATGCACCGTGACGATCGGCTCGCGGATTTCCTCGATGCGGCCCTGCTCGGGCATCTTCGACGGGTTCTCCACCTGAATGACTTCGCCGTCACCCTTGACCACTTCATACACCACGCTCGGTGCCGTCGTGATCAGATCCTGATCGAACTCGCGCTCAAGGCGCTCCTGCACGATCTCCATGTGCAGCAGACCGAGGAAGCCGCAGCGGAAACCGAAGCCCAGCGCCTGCGACACTTCGGGCTCGAAGCGCAGCGACGAATCGTTGAGCTGCAGCTTCTCGAGCGCGTCACGCAACGCGTCGTACTGATTGGCTTCGGTCGGGTACAGACCGGCAAACACCTGCGGCTGGATTTCCTTGAAGCCCGGCAGTGGCGCCGATGCCGGCCCGGCGTTGTTGGGCAACTTCTTTTCCAGCGTGATGGTGTCACCCACCTTCGCGGCCTTCAGTTCCTTGATGCCGGCAATGATGTAGCCCACCTCGCCCGCCTTGAGCGAATCGCGCGGCAGCGTGGCGGGGGTGAAGACGCCGAGGTTGTTGGCTTCATAGGCGGCATTGGTCGCCATCATCTTGAAGCGCTCGCCCTTCTTCAGCTCACCATCGACCACACGCACCAGCATCACGACGCCGACATACGGGTCGAACCAGCTGTCAATGATCATCGCGCGCAGCGGTGCGTCGGGCTCGCCTTTCGGGGGCGGGATCTTGGCGACCACGGCTTCGAGAATCTCGTCGATGCCCATGCCGGTCTTGGCCGAGCAGGGAATCGCATCGGTCGCGTCGATGCCGATCACGTCTTCGACTTCCGCCTTGGCGTTGTCCGGATCGGCGTTCGGCAGATCCATCTTGTTGAGCACGGGCAGCACTTCCACGCCGAGGTCGAGCGCGGTGTAGCAGTTGGCGACGGTCTGCGCCTCGACACCCTGCGAGGCATCGACGACGAGCAGCGCACCTTCGCATGCCGACAGCGAACGCGACACCTCATACGAGAAGTCGACGTGACCGGGCGTGTCGATCAGGTTGAGGTTGTACGTCTTGCCGTCCTTGGCCTTGTACTGAAGCGCAGCGGTCTGCGCCTTGATGGTTATCCCACGCTCTTTCTCGATGTCCATCGAGTCCAGCACCTGAGCTTCCATCTCGCGTTCTGCAAGG
This sequence comes from Diaphorobacter caeni, assembly GCF_015354245.1. GTDB lineage: Bacteria > Pseudomonadota > Gammaproteobacteria > Burkholderiales > Burkholderiaceae_C > Diaphorobacter_A > Diaphorobacter_A caeni. The sequence goes on along the minus strand of NZ_JADKYZ010000001.1, from coordinate 745,757 downwards.
CCTCCGCAACGCTGGATCAATCGGTCAGCGAGCGTGGATTTGCCGTGGTCGATGTGGGCAATGATCGAAAAATTTCTGATGTGGTTCATCAACGGGAAACGACAAGTATTTGAATTGCAAAGACGCGCACAAGAAAAAAGGGCGCGTCAAACAAGCGACGCGCCCTAAACCAACAATCTTTGGCAACTGCGATAGTTGGAGCTTCATTGTAGGCAAAAAGGCCTGTTCGGGAAGCCCATCCGACCGCAGTGGAGGGCCGTTGCCGCATTGCAACGGAGTGTTTATTCACAGGTTATCAACAATTCTACCACGATCTTCTTGAACAACTTGTGTGTGATCTGTGGACTGCTTGTGCATCAAACGCTCTCATCCCACATCATGAGGGGATGAGAATTTTTTATACACAAATTGATTGTAGAGTCGCCCCTATTCTATAGAAATCCGCAGAAAGAAAGTTATTGGCTTGCGTGGCGGAAACCGCAAAAAACCCGGAAACCTGACAACCTGATCCGTCAATTCTCTCCAAAAAGCCCCACTCCCGAGATCAGGAAGGGGGCTTGAAGACGGGTTGTCACAGCGGGGAAACCGTCCTGCGCCAGTCAGCGCGAGGGGCGGATCAGCGCATATTGAGCCCATTCGCCACGGCGATACAGCACATTGATGGGCTTGCTCTTGTCGGCCTTGGCCAGAACCGCGTCGAAGTCCTTCACGCTGTGCACCTCGGTGTTGGCGACGCTCAGAATCACGTCGCCTTCACGCAGGCCCGCGCGCGCGGCGGCATCGGCCACCTCGGTCACGCGCACGCCGCCTTTGAGCTTGAGTTCCTTGCGCTGCGCATCGCTGAGCTCAGCCACCATCAGGCCCAACTGCTCAGCGGCCGCGGATGCCTTGGGCTTGGCGTTGTTCGATCCGCCCTTGCCTGCCGCAGCCGTCTTTTCATCGGGCTCGACTTCAGCGATGGTGATTGCCAGATCGCGAGCCTGTCCGCGACGGTACACCGTGACGCTCGACTTGGTGCCGGGCTTGGTGTTGCCGACCAGACGCGGCAGGTCGACCGTCTTCTCGACCGCCTTGCCATCGAACTTGGTGATCACGTCTCCCGCTTCGATGCCGGCCTTTTCGGCGGGCGAGCCGACCTCGACGCCACGCACCAGCGCGCCCTGCGCCTTCGGCAGTCCGAGGGACTCGGCGACGTCCTTGGAGACCTGTTCGATCTGCACGCCGATGCGCCCGCGCGTGACGCGCCCGCTCGCGCGCAGCTGATCGCTCACGCGGATCGCCTCGTCGATCGGAATCGCGAACGAGATGCCCATGAAGCCGCCCGAGCGCGAATAGATCTGGCTGTTGATGCCAACCACTTCGCCGCGCATGTTGATCAGCGGACCGCCAGAGTTGCCGGGGTTCACCGCCACATCGGTCTGGATCAGCGGCAGGTAGTCACCCGTGTCGCGCTGCTTGGCGCTCACGATGCCTGCGGTCACCGTGTTGTCGAGGCCAAAAGGCGAACCGATGGCGATCACCCATTCGCCGACCTTCAAACGATTCACGTCGCCGACCTTCACAGCGGGCAGGCCAGTCGCGTCGATCTTCACCACGGCCACGTCGGAACGCTTGTCCGCGCCAACGATCTTGGCCTTGAATTCACGCTTGTCGGTCAGCGTGACGATCACCTCATCCGCGCCTTCGACCACGTGCGCATTGGTCATCACGTAGCCATCGCCGCTCAGAATGAAGCCCGAGCCGACGCCGCGCGGCTGCTCTTCGGGCTGCTGGTTGCGACGCTGCGGAGACTGCTGCCTGGGAAGGTTGGGGAGCGGCACGCCGAAACGCTTGAAGAACTCGCGCATCTCCTCGTCCATGCCGGCAGCGTTCTCGCCGGGCGTCACACGCTCCGTCGTGCGGATGTTCACCACGGCCGGGCCGACCTGATCCACCAGATCGGTGAAGTCCGGCAGGCCACGCGCGGCGGCCGCTGGCTGCGCCAAGGCAGACTGCATCGGCGCCATCGATACTCCGAGCGTCAGGGCCGTGGCGACTGCGAGCGCATATCCATGCAATGTTTTCTGATCAATCCTCAACATCTGAACCTCTCAAGGTATTCATTCGGGCGTTGGAAAAAAAGTCACTTCTTCTGTGAAGGATGCAGCGCCATTTGGTTCCCGCCACGCATTCATCGTTCATATTCGGCACGGTGTCGCCGCGCCGCGCCGCGCCGCGCCAAGAAAGAAGAACGCGGCGCACGCCCATCAATGCGGCAATTGCTTTATAGCCGAAGCAAAGAGGCGCAGCGTAGCCAGTGGCACTTCGCCGACCATGGTGACCCAGGCGTCACCCGCAACTCTTCCCGAGAGTGTGTGAGTCGCCCCGAGGCGCAGCTCCTGCCCGTTGTAGGCGTGGCGCTCTTCGTTGTAAGGCTCGAGAAAAACGGAAATGCTGGCAAGACCGTCGGAATAGACGCATTGCACGCTGGCCTTCGCCACATCCCCGAGCTTGCGCTTTTCCTCACAGCTCAGCAGCATGAATCCCTCAACGGGGACTGGCAGCGTCCAGCCGTGCGTCTCCATCGTGGTGGGCGCACGCGCGCCGGCGATGATGCGGTAACCCACGACGTCGTTCATCATGGATTCGATCTGCGCACCGCCCACGGGCGCCGTCAGTTCAAGTTCGGAAAAGACCGCCTGCTCGAGCACGCGGCCACCGGGCGTGATGGTTTGCCATTTCAGCACCAGCCCGCTCGCATGATCAAGCCAGACGCGATAGCCGAATCGCCATGCGTCGCGCGGACGCAGTTGCAGCAGATCGGCGTCTTTGCCCGCGATGCGTTCATGGCCACCGAACTGCGCAGCGTAATGCGCCACCAGCGCGTCGCCGCTGATGCCCTTGGCGCGTGCGAACTTGCGCGGCATTTCGCGCGACTCGATGCGCACCACGCGGTCATTGGGAGAGAAGGTCCGCACCTCGGCGTTCTGGCGATAGACGATGCGTGGCGTGCCGCTCAATGCCTCCAGCCGCTCGATCTGGCGATGGCCGTCGCACACGTGCCAGACGCGCGAGCTGCTCATCACGCCCGACGAGGTCATGACCACGAAGTTGCCACTGTAGGTATTCAGGTCGGTGGCCTGGCGCATGCGTTCGAGCCATCCGGGTACATCGAGCTGCTGCAGTTGTTCGTGCGACAGCTTCTGCAGCTGGCACTCCGGGGTCTGGACGGGAGAAGCCGCCGATGCGCCCAATGGAAGCGCCATGAACCAAGCGAAACAGACGCCGCTTGCAAGCAGCCGTTCGGCTCGCCGCCGATGCAGGGTCCACCGGCTCATCCACTGACCGCTCTTCATGCTTCTCAAAATTCAGGGCTCCATCATCCACAGCGCGATGGCAGATTGCCCGCCGTTCAGCGCGCAGGCGCCTCGAAGGTCGCGTTGCGCAGAAAGCCCGCAGGCATCTGCAAGGCGGATGTGCTGCCGTATTGTCGGTGTGCCGCGAGCAGTTCGTCGAGGCGTGGATCGCGGATCATCACCGGACCCTGCGCATCCTGCGCCGGCAGGCTCACGGCCACCGGACTGGAGACAGGCTGAGTCGCGGTCACCGGCGCAGCAGCCAACTGCATGCCTGCCTGCGCTCCGGGTTGCGTGGCGGACAGTCCGCTGTAGGCGTTCCAGCCGATCGTCGCCACCGCGGCCAGCGAGGCGAAGCCCGCCACCATCTTCCAGCGGAAGACTTCGCTGTTGGCGGCCTCCACCGGATGCTCCACGGCCACCGGCACCGCCGATGGATTCGTTCCCGTCACGGGGCGAGCGGCAGGCTCGGCGAGCGTCGGCGCGACCTGCACTGTCTCGCCGTTTTGCAACGGCGCGGACTTGGCCTCTTCGGCCCATTGGGCACGCAGTCGCAACACCATGTCGCAACTCACCGGGCGCGCCAGCTCCGAGGAGCGCAGCACGTCGCCGATGAGGTGGAACTCGTGCCACGAAGCACGACCCTCTTCGGAATCCACATAGGCCACGACCTGCGCGCATTGCGCGCTCACCAGCTCGCCATCGACCATCGCCGACAGCTGCTCACGCATCACAACATCGTCATTCATGGTGTCACCCGCATTCACTGCATTGCCTGTTCAGATATGCCTCACCAACGCTTACCCGACTGCTTCTCCAGAAGCGGTCGCACGCGCACCGAAATCGCTTCGCGCGCCCGAAAAATACGGGAGCGCACTGTGCCGATCGGACAATTCATGGCCTCGGCAATTTCCTCGTAACTCAGACCCTCGATTTCCCGCAGAGTCACCGCCTGACGCAAATCTTCGGGCAGCGCCTCCATGGCGGCGTTCACCGCTGCTGCAATTTCCTGAGCAGCCAGAACGGTTTCGGGGGTCTCGTCCGTAGTTAGTTCAAAAGGATTGCCAGAAGTTTCATCGTCGTCATCATTTGATCGCAAAGCGGTCTCGGTGATGATCGGATTGCGCTTGAGATCAACCAGCGCCTTCTTGGCCGTGTTCACCGCGATGCGGTAAAGCCAAGTGTAGAACTGCGCATCGCCCCGAAATTGGTGCAGCGCACGATAGGCGCGCAGAAAGGTTTCCTGAGCGATGTCCGGAATCAGGTCCACGTCCCGCACCATTCGCCCGATCAGGCGCTCGATGCGGCGCTGGTACTTCACGACCAGCATCTCGTAGGCTCGCTGATCACCCGCGAGCGTACGCTCGACCAGCTGCAGATCGCTGTTGGTTTCGGGAGCCTGCTCGGTTTGGGATGAGGTCATGTACTGATCGTTGTCGCGCAGAATGAATCTGGCATCTTTCCTGGTTCAAACTGATCGGTCAGCGCGGCGAAAGTTCGCCGATGGCGCGCGAATATACCGCACGCCGCAGAGCCAGCCAATGCAGCGGGTCGCTCTCGCGCTCCAGCCACAGATGGATGCCGCGCGCCGAGCCGAAGTGCCGCGCCTGCACCAGCAGCGTCGACTGAAAATCGAGCGTCACGCACAGACTCTCCAGCAGCACGGCCGCTCCAGAAGGAGACCGCCACTCCCATTGCAGGCCATCCCAGCGCAGCGTGCCTTCGCGGGCATTGGACCACCAATGAAAGGCTGCGGCCGTCGTCAGCGACCACAGAGTGATCGCGGTGAAAAGCTTGAAACCGGCCGTGGTGGATTCGTCGCCCAGCGCCCAAAGCAGCAGCAAGACCAGCTGCGGCACGGACAGAACGGCGAGTACTCCGCCCAGCCGAGGCGAACGCAGCAACCTGAACTGCAGCGCCGGAGCATGCAGATGGGGCCGCGCGCGTGCCGAAGCGCTCATCTCCCCGCAGCCATCGGGCCGCAGAGGTGAAGGGACGGCGTCGACATGCGGCCCTGCTGGTTCAAAACGTGACCAAGGCGCCGTCAGGCGCGCTTGAACACGAGAGTGCCGTTCGTGCCGCCAAAGCCGAAGTTGTTCTTGACGGCGATGTCGACCTTCATGTCACGGGCCGTGTTCGCGCAGTAGTCGAGATCGCACTCGGGGTCCTGCTCGAAGATGTTGATGGTCGGCGGAACCTTCTGGTCACGCAGCGCCAGCACGGTGAACACGCTCTCGATTCCGCCCGCGCCACCCAGCAGGTGACCGGTCATGGACTTCGTCGAGCTCACCACCATCTTCTTCGCGTGCTCGCCCAACGCGGCCTTGATGGCATTCGTTTCGTTGATGTCACCCAGCGGCGTGGAGGTGCCGTGCGCATTCAGATAATCGACCTGATCTGCGTTCACGCCGGCATTGCGCAGTGCATTGAGCATCGCGCGGCGCGGGCCATCCATGCTGGGTGCGGTCATGTGACCTGCATCGGCGCTCATGCCATATCCAGCCAGTTCGGCGTAGATCTTGGCACCACGCGCCTTGGCGTGTTCGTACTCTTCGAGCACCATCACGCCGGCACCTTCACCCAGAACAAAACCGTCACGGTCCTTGTCCCAGGGACGCGACGCCGTCTTCGGGTCATCATTGCGGGTGGACAGGGCGCGCATCGCGGCAAAGCCGCCCACGCCCAGCGGAGACACGGTGGACTCCGTACCACCAGCGATGACCACGTCGGCGTCGCCATATTCAATCATGCGTCCTGCTTCGCCGATGCAATGCAGGCCTGTTGTGCAGGCAGTCACCACCGACAGATTGGGGCCCTTGAACCCGAATCGCATGGACACATGGCCTGCCACCATGTTGATGATGGAGGCAGGAACGAAGAACGGCGTCACACGGCGTGGGCCGCGCGCAGCCAGTTCTGCGTGGGTATTTTCGATCAGCGGAAGTCCGCCGATGCCGGAGCCAATCACGCAACCGATGCGCGTGGCCAGGTCTTCCGACAGGGCTTCGCCAAGCGGCAGACCGGAATCCAGCACCGCCTGCTCCGCAGCCGCAATGCCGTAGTGGATGAAGCTGTCCATGGTGCGCGCATCTTTGGCGCTCATGTACTTTTCCACATCGAAACCCTTGACCTCACCCGCAATCCTGCAGGAGAAATTCGTGGTATCGAACTTCGTGATGAGGTCAATGCCGGATTGTCCGGCGAGAAGGTTGGCCCAGGCTTCGTTCACCGTATTGCCTACGGGAGTGATGCAGCCCAGACCGGTCACGACAACGCGACGACGGCTCATGCGTTCAAACTTTCTGCTGATCTTTCAAAAAACCTGATCAGGCCTTTTGATGGGTGTTGGCGTAGTCGATGGCGTTCTGCACCGTCGTGATCTTCTCTGCGTCTTCGTCAGGAATCTCGATGCCGAACTCATCTTCCAGAGCCATCACCAGTTCGACCGTGTCCAGGGAGTCAGCGCCCAGGTCGGCCACGAAGGCCTTTTCGTTGGTCACTTGGGACTCTTCCACACCGAGTTGTTCGGCAATGATTTTCTTGACACGTGCTTCGATATCGCTCATGGTTTCCCTCAGGGGGTTGTGAATGAATCCGCGATTTTAACTGCTTCGGACAATTACCCTAACAGCCAGCCGTACGGACGAGGCGGCACCAACCAATTTTCAATTACATGTACATGCCGCCATTGACGTGCAACTCCTGCCCCGTCACATAGCCGGCACCCTTGGATGCAAGATAGGCCACCGCATGAGCGATGTCGCTCGGCTGGCCCAGATCACCCATGGCAATCTGCGATTTCAGAGCAGCCTTCTGCTCGTCCGGCAGGCTTGCCGTCATGTCTGTCGCGATGAAGCCCGGAGCCACGCAATTCACGGTGATTCCACGGCTTCCCAATTCCCTAGCAAGCGCACGGGTCATTCCCGCCACACCGGCCTTGGCGGCAGCGTAATTGGCCTGCCCCGGATTGCCGGAAGCGCCCACCACGCTGGTGATGCTGATGATGCGCCCGAAGCGCTGCTTCATCATCGGACGAATAGCCGCACGACTTACTCGGAATACGGCTTTCAGATTCGTGTCGATGACGGCATCCCAGTCGCCGTCCTTCATGCGCATGGCGAGCGTGTCGCGGGTGATGCCAGCATTGTTCACGAGCACATGCAGGCTGCCGAATTCCTTCACGGTGGCGTCGATCAGTGCGTCCACGGCCTCGCCGTCGGTCACGTCGAGCTTCACGCCCTTGCCGCCCTTGGCAGCCAGCGCGTCGTTGATGCGCGCGGCACCGTCGTCCGACGTGGCCGTGCCGATCACGCGATAGCCGCGCTCGGCCAGTTCAGAGGCGATGGCGGCACCGATGCCGCGCGTCGCGCCCGTGACCAGCGCGATCTGTGGAGTTGTAGTTGTGTTTTCGCTCATGCCAGCAATTCTTTGGTTTCCGCCAGTGTGGCCGCATCGTAAATGGAAGCACCGACCATTTCAGCGTCGATGCGCTTGGTCAGACCGGCCAGCACCTTGCCCGGGCCACATTCGATGATATGCGAAACGCCGCGCGCCTTGAGTGCTTGCACACATTCCACCCAGCGCACGGGGCCAAAGGCCTGACGATACAGCGCATCGCGGATCTTCGCGGGATCGGTTTCCACCGCCACGTCGACGTTGTTGAGCACGGGGATCTGCGGGGCTCCGAGTTCAATGCCCGCAAGCGCCTCGCGCAGCTTTTCGGCGGCGGGCTTCATCAGGCTCGAATGGAATGGCGCCGACACCGGCAACGGCAGCGCACGCTTGGCACCGGCAGCCTTGAGCACTTCACAGGCCTTGTCGACACCGGCCTTGGTGCCGGCGATCACGGTCTGCGCAGGATCATTGAAGTTCACAGCCTCCACCACCTCGGTGGAACCCGTGCCGAAGCTCGCAGCGGCTTCCGCGCACCCGGCCACGACCTTGGCGGAATCAAGCCCCAGAATCGCGGCCATCGCGCCGACGCCGACCGGCACGGCCTCCTGCATCGCCGCGGCGCGCAGACGCACCAGCGGCGCGGCCTGCGCGAGCGTCAGCACGCCCGAAGCCACCAGCGCCGAATACTCACCCAGCGAGTGGCCGGCCACCGCCACGGGCAGCGCACCGCCTTCGGCACGCCACACGCGCCAAGCGGCGACACCGGCAACCAGCATCACGGGCTGGGTGTTGGTGGTGAGCGCCAGCGCTTCCTTGGGGCCTTCGTGGATCAGCTTGGCGACGTCTTCGCCAAGGGCGTCGGAGGCTTCGCGCAGCGTCTCGGCCACGATGGCGTTGTCGCCCCAGCCGTCGAGCATGCCGACGGACTGCGAACCCTGACCCGGAAATACAAATGCAAAGGTTTTGGACATCTTGAATCGGTATTTTTGTAGTTGTACGAATCCGCCCGCAGGCTCACCGTGAACCGGGGAGTCTGCAGCGGCTCCTTGCGCTCACAGCTTGAGCAGGACGGCGCCCCATGCGAATCCACCGCCCACGCCTTCGAGCAGCAGCGTCTGGCCGGGCTTGATCTGGCCCGCGCGCACGCCGTGGTCGAGCGCCAGCGGAATCGATGCCGCCGACGTGTTGCCATGCTGATCGACGGTGACGATGACCTTCTCCATCGGCAGCTTGAGCTTGCGCGCCGTGCTTTGCATGATGCGGATATTGGCCTGGTGCGGAATCAGCCAGTCGATGTCGGATTCCGTCATGCTGGCCTTCTCCAGCGTGGCGCGCGCGGCTTTTTCAAGCACTCCCACGGCCAGCTTGAACACCGCCTGACCATCCATCTTGAGCAGCGGATCACCCAGGATCTGACCGCCATAGACGTTGCCCGGCACACAGAGAATGTCCACGTGGCGGCCATCCGCATGCAGATCGCACGCAAGGATGCCGGGCTCGTCGGAGGCCTCGAGCACCACGGCGCCGGCGCCATCACCGAACAGCACGCAGGTCGTGCGGTCGCTGTAGTCCAGAATGCGGCTGAACACTTCGGCGCCAATGACCAGCGCGCGCGTGGCGACACCCGACTTCAGCATCGAGTCGGCCACCGTCAGCGCATAGACGAACCCGCTGCACACGGCCTGCACGTCGAATGCCGGGCAGCCGTGGATGCCGAGCTTGCCCTGCAGGATCGCGGCGGTGGACGGGAACACCATGTCGGGCGTCGAGGTCGCGACGATGATGAGGTCGATGTCTTCGGCCGTGATGCCGGCGGCCTCGAGGGCCTTGCGCGCGGCTTCCAGCGCCAGATCGCTGCTGGCCACGTCGCGTTCGGCGAAATGGCGTGCGCGGATGCCGGTACGTTCGACGATCCATTGATCGGATGTCTCGATGCCTTTTTCGGCCAGCTGGGCCACGAAGTCATCGTTGGTCACACGGCGCGGAGGCAGATAGCTGCCCGTGCCCGTAATACGTGAATAGCGTCTCATTAATATGTGGCCGACGTTGTGTATCGAACTAACTAAACAGATGCAGATGCCGCACCGGTCGCCAGCAGCGGAGCCGCATGGGCGACCTTGGTCCGGACGCGGTCAAGCAGATTGTTGCGTGCCGCATCATACGCCCGGTTGAGCGCATGCTCGAAGCCCACCGCGTCGGCAGAGCCATGGCTCTTGAACACCAGCCCGCGCAGACCCAGCAGCGCCGCGCCGTTGTAGCGGCGGTGATCCATGCGCTTCATCAGCGCAGATAGCACCGGATAGGCCACGATGGCAGCCATTTTCGTGAAGATGTTTCGCTTGAACTCGGTCTTCAGACCGCCCACGATCATCGAGGCGACACCCTCGGTCGCCTTGAGCGCGACGTTGCCCACGAAGCCGTCGCAGACCACGATGTCCACGACGCCCTTGAAAATGTCATTGCCTTCCACGTTGCCGTAGAAGTTCAGGTCACCCTGCGCACCCGCGCGGCGAAGCAGCTCGCCGGTCTGTTTGATGACCTCGTTGCCCTTGATGACTTCCTCACCGATGTTGAGCAGCCCCACCTTGGGCTGCTCGCAGTCCTGCAGCACCGACACCAGCGCGGAGCCCATCACCGCGAACTGCAGCAGATGCTCGGCCGTGCAGTCCACGTTCGCGCCCAGATCGAGCACCGTCGTGGCGCCCCCTTTTTCGTTGGGCATCTGGGTGGCAATGGCGGGACGGTCGATGCCGTCAAGCGTCTTGAGCAGGTAGCGGGCAATCGCCATCAGCGCGCCGGTATTACCGGCCGACACGGCCACCTGGGCCGCACCGTCCTTGACCTGCTGGATCGCCACGCGCATGGACGAATCCTTCTTGCGGCGCAGCGCCGTCTCGACCGAGTCCTCCATCGTCACCACTTCAGTGGCGGCAACGACGGTGATGCGCTCGTGTTTGAAATCCCGCAGACTGGCCTCCTGCCCCACCAGAAGCAGGCGGGCATCGGAATGTTGCTCGAGAAATTGGCGGCACGCGGGAAGCGTGACGCTTGGGCCATGATCGCCCCCCATGCAGTCGACAGCCAGTGTGATCATTTAGGCGAATTGTCAGACGGCAAAACCGTCCGAAAGAAAAAATACGGATGACAAAAACGACAAAAGCCCGCGCTACCGGCTTGTAGCAGCGGGCTTCGAAGTACCGAAAGCCTCGAAGATCAGGCTTCGGACTTGTTCTTCAGCACTTGACGGCCACGGTAGAAACCGTTGGGGCTGATGTGGTGACGCAGGTGCGTTTCACCAGTGGTGGGTTCCACAGCAGTGCCCGGAGTAGTCAGGGCATTGTGCGAGCGGTGCATACCGCGCTTGGATGGGGACTTCTTGTTTTGCTGAACAGCCATGGTGGCTCCTACGGTCTGAAAAGGGTTGGTAAAAAACGCGATCAGCCCATTAAAGACACGTGTGGGATTCGCGCGAAACCATTGATTATAGCGGAAACGGAAGCGCCGCTCAATTTCTTGTCCGAACACCGATGCGGGAGGCCGCGATCGGCATTCCGATCAGTGCTTCTTGCCGTCGTCCCTGCGCAGGCTGGCAAGGGCAGCGAACGGATTGGGCTTCTGGGCGCTGGCCTCTTCGAAGTCCTCGTCGCTGGACTCGAGCGTCACGGGCGTGGGGCATTCATCGTGGCGCGGCACGACCGGCAACTCCATGAGCAGCTCGTCTTCAATGAGCTGACGCAAATCGAACTCGCGGCTGATGACCAGCAAGTCTTCCTCGCATTCATCATCGAGCGCCTCGGCCGTGGCTTCATCCGCCACGAAGCGAAATTCCCGATCAATATCGAGGGGAACATCAACCGGCCCCAGGCAGCGCTGGCACTGCATCGGCACGGTCGCGTGCACGACCAGATGCATCCACACCTGCGCACCGAGTCCGGCCACGGTGCGGATTTCGCCGTCGGCCGTCCAGTCGACCATCAGATCCGGATGCAACCCCTTGGACTCTTCCGCGAGGCGCTTGTACTTGAGCAGCGAATCGTGGCGGGACAGGTGTCCACCGGCCTGAGCGAAGGCCTTGATGTCCAGCCGATCTGGGGAGTGTTCCTTTGTCATACGTGCAGTGTAAGAGAATCGGGGCATGCAGCAATCCACTTTCCCGTCCCGTCCGCTGATTTTGGGCTCCACATCGCGCTATCGCCGCGAACTGCTCGAGCGACTGCGCATCCCGTTCGAGACCGCCGCCCCTCATGTCGACGAAACGCCACAGCCCGGAGAAACCCCGCGCGATCTGGCCTTGCGTCTGGCCGCCGCCAAGGCACAGGCCGTGGCCCAGCAATTTCCTGGCGCCGTGGTGATTGGCTCCGATCAGGTGGCCGATCTCAACGGCAAGCCGCTCGGCAAGCCCGAAATCCACGAGCGCGCCGTCGCCCAACTGAAGGAAATGCGCGGCCATGCCATTGTTTTTCACACCGCCGTGTCCGTGGTCTGCCTCGAGACCGGCTTCAGCGCCATCGATGTCGCGCCCGTGCATGTGCGTTTTCGTGATCTGAGCGACGACGAGATCGAGCGCTACCTGCGGGCCGAGCAACCCTACGATTGCGCGGGCAGCGCCAAGAGCGAGGGCCTCGGCATCTCCCTGCTCGACGCCATCGACAGCGATGACCCGACCTCGCTGATCGGCCTGCCACTGATCCGCACCTGCCGCATGCTGCGCGCCGCCGGGCTGGTGCTGCCATGAGTGGCAACGCATCCACACCCAAGGGCACGCTTTATCTCGTGCCCGCGCCGCTCGATTTCGGCTGCGACAGCCAGGCGCCGCTCACCGACGCGCTGCCCGAGGGCACGCTCAGGCAAGCCGCTGGTCTCACGCACTGGATCTGCGAGAACGCCAAGAGCACCCGCGCCTATCTGAAACGCGTGGACGCCATCCATCCGCTCGCGAAGGTCCTGCAGGAACAGACGATCACCGAGCTGCCGCGCGAAGTCCACAAGAAAGGTGATCACGGCGGACGCGGCAACGCGCAGTTCGACGCCAAGCCGATGCTCGCTGCGGCACTCGCGGGCGAGGACATCGGCCTCATCAGCGAGGCCGGCATGCCGGCGGTGGCCGATCCGGGCAGCTCCGTCGTGCGCGCGGCGCACGATCTCGGCATCCCCGTCGTGCCGCTCGTGGGCCCTGTGTCGCTGCTGCTGGCCATTGCCGCCAGCGGACTCAACGGACAGAATTTCGCCTTTGTCGGATATCTGCCCCAAGACAACGCCGAGCGCGCCAAGCGCCTCAAGGACCTGGAGACGCTGGCCGTCAAGCACGGCCAGAGCCAGCTCTTCATCGAAACACCCTACCGCAACGCCGCCATCTGGCAGGCGCTTGTACAGGGCCTTCAGCCCAACACGCGCCTTGCGATCGCCAGCGGCCTGACGCTTGCCACGGCCAACATCCAGAGCCGCCCGGTCCAGCGCTGGCGCGACCTGCCCTGCCCCGTGGACAACCGCACTCCGACCGTGTTTCTGATCGGCGCGTGAAGCACGGAAGCACAAGCAACGCCCAAAGCAAAACGCAAAAAGCAAAAAGCAAAACGCAAAAAGCAAAAAGCAGAACGGCGCGACCTTCACAGGCCGCGCCGTTTTTCATTCCAGCCGGTGTTTCAGCGCAATTGCAGCGCCGATGACTGCAGCGACTTCGCCGCGCCCGCGCCCATCGCGGCACCGAAGCGCTTGACCAGACGCTCGGCCACGTTGTCCTTGCGGGTATAGTCCACCACCTCCTCGGCCTTGACCACCTCGCGGGCGACATAGTCGAGATTGCCCAGCTTGTCGGCCAGCCCCATCTCCACCGCCTGCTGGCCGGTCCAGAACAGTCCGCTGAACGTGTCGGGCGCCTCCTTCAGGCGGTCGCCACGGCCGGTCTTCACCACCGAGATGAACTGCTGATGGATCTGGTTGAGCATCTGCTGCGCATATTCACGCTGGTGTTCGGTCTGGGGGCTGAACGGGTCGAGGAAGCCCTTGTTCTCGCCGGCCGTCAGCAGGCGACGTTCCACGCCGAGCTTCTCCATGGTGCCGGTGAAGCCGAAGCCATCCATCAGCACACCGATGCTGCCGACGATGCTGGCCTTGTCCACGAAGATCTCGTCGGCCGCCGCGGCGATGTAATAGGCCGCCGACGCGCAGGTTTCTTCCACCACCGCGTAGACCGGCTTCTTGTGCTTGGCCTTCAGGCGCACGATCTCGTCGTTGATGATGCCCGCCTGCACCGGGCTGCCGCCGGGCGAGTTGATGAGCAGCACCACGGCCTGCGCCCCCGAATCCTCGAACGCGCTGCGCATGGCGGCCACGACGAATTCGGCGCTGGCCTCGTTGCCCGAGGCGATCTCGCCCTTGATGTCCACCACGGCGGTGTGCGGCGTGGTCTTGCTCGCGGTGCCGGCCTCCTTGGAGAACAGGATCACCGCTATCGTGATGATCACCAGCAGCCAGGCCAGCCGCATGAAATTGCGCCAGCGGCGTGCCGAGCGCTGCTCCTTGAGCGTCGACAACACCAGCTTCTCAAGCACCTCACGCTCCCAACCCGGAGTGCCGGACGCATTGGCGTGAGAAGGCACTCCCGCGGGCGTCGCTCCGCCCCACAGGTCCGGGGCTGCGGGCTCTGCGCTCTGTGACCCGGGGAAATCTGGACGTGTGGGATCGGTCATCAATCAAACTCTATTGGTTGCAAGTTGTCTGCGGTGTGCCAGCGAACGATGCCGTCCGCCTCGCTGAGCGGAATCTTCACCAGACCGCCACGGCACGGGCCGCCGCCGCATTCCCCCGTGTCGGGCCGATAGGCCGCGCCATGGGTGGCGCACAGCAGCCATTGCCCAGTGTCGTCGAAAAACTGATCCGGCTGGTAGTCCATTTCCATGGACACATGGGTGCAGCGGTTGAGAAACGCGTGCACCCGCCCCTCGAAGCGGATCGCGAACGCCCGGCAGTTCTCGCCCGCGAAGCGCACATCGAACGAGACGGCGCGGCCGCCATCCACCAGTTCGGCGCTGGCGCAAAGCTCAATGCCGGAATTGCCTTCAGTGGTGTTCATGCTGTATTCACCGAGTGATCATGCATTGCCAAGCAGCCACTGATGCAAATTTGCAACAGTTTCAGCGACATACAGTGGGTGGAATTCCGCAAATCCCGCGGTGTCATGCGCGCCGTAGGCCACGCCGACGCTCGCGCAGCCCGCAAGCACGGCCATCTGCAGATCATGCGTGGTGTCGCCGATCATCAGCGTGCGCTCGGGCTCGATGCCCCACTGCTCCATCAGCTCGTTGAGCATCTGCGGATGCGGCTTGCCCGCCGTCTCGTCGGCCGTGCGCGAGCCGTCGAACACGCCGTGCAGCTCTTTGGATTCGAGCACATGGTCGAGCCCGCGCCGGCTCTTGCCGGTCGCCACGGCCAACAGATGGCCGCGCCTGCGCAGGTCGTCCAGCATCGGCATCACGCCGTCGAACAGGTTCAGATCGTCGTGGTGCTTCAGATAGTGATAGCGGTAGCGGTTGGCGAGCTCGGGGTATTTCTCCACCGGCACATCGGGCGCGGCCTTGGCGAGCGCGGGCTCGAGCGCCATGCCGATCACCCAGGCGGCGTCCTCGTCACTCGGCACCGTGCCGCCGACGTCGCGCACCGCCTCCTGAATGCTCTGCACGATGCAGGCGGTGGAGTCGTACAGCGTGCCGTCCCAGTCGAAGGCGATCAGGTCGAAACGGCGGATAGGGTTGTCAGACATGGGGAGAAGCGGGTTCGGTGGTCAGAAAATCGGCCAGTTCGGGCGGCAGTTCGGCGCGCAGTTCGCAACGCTCGCTGGTCGCCGGATGGTTGAACTGTAGCCGCCATGCATGAAGAAACATGCGTTTGAGCCCCTGCTTCTGCAGTCGCTTGTTCAGATCGAAGTCACCGTATTTGTCATCCCCGGCAATCGGATGCCCCTGGCTCGACAGGTGCACCCGGATCTGGTGGGTGCGCCCGGTCTTGATGGTGACCTCGAGCAGACTCATCGCGGGCAGCCCCTGCATGGGACGCGGAGGACAGGTCGAGCGCACCTTCACCAGCGTGATCGAGCGCATGCCGTCCGGGTCTTCCTTGGTGGTCGTGCGCACCCGGCGCTCGCCGTCTTCCTGCAGATATTTGTGCAGAGGCGTGTCGATCACCTTGAGCTTGGCCGGCCAGGTGCCGGTCACGAGCGCCAGATAGGTCTTGCCGGTCTCGCGCTCACGGAACTGGTCCTGCAGCGCGACGAGCGACGAGCGACGCTTGGCCACCAGCAGAATGCCCGACGTCTCGCGGTCCAGCCGATGCACGAGTTCGAGGAACTTGGCCGCTGGCCGCGCCTGGCGCAGCTGCTCGATCACGCCGAAGCTCACCCCGCTGCCGCCGTGCACGGCAACACCGGCCGGCTTGTCGATGGCGATCAATTGGTCGTCTTCCAGCAACACGGGAAATTCCCTCGGCGGCGCGGGGCGATCGGCCTTTTCGGCGACCTTGTCGGAAATCCGCACCGGCGGCACGCGCACCAGATCCCCCGCTTCGACCCGGGTATCGGCGCTGGCGCGGCCCTTGTTCACGCGCACTTCACCACTGCGGATGATGCGGTAGACATGGGTTTTGGGAACGCCCTTGAGCTCGCGTATCAGAAAGTTATCCAGTCGCTGCCCAGCGAATTCCGCATCGACTTCAACGATGCGTACTGTGGATGTGGATATTGGGGCGGCGGGTTTTGCCTGTTTGCCCTCTATAATGTGTTTCACCTGCGCGACGAATGTGTAAGTGGTTGATTTGTCTGGAGTTTAGTCCACCCAGCCCAGTGAGTCGTGCAGCATGGTTGATGCCCATAGGCGTCTTGCGCACAAAAATTGCTGGCGATTGCCCGTTTTTGACCCGTTGGACGCCAGTGGCTAACACATTGAAACACTGAATACGGAATCTGAGTTGGTCCCGGCCTGGATATTGTGAGGCGCGGTGACCGACGGACAAAGCGATAACAACTATGTGGATTTTGACGGCCTGGATCATGTCACTGAGTCAAAGGTTCAAGCCTTTGGCCGTGGCATTGCCTGCGCCGCAATCTTTCATTCGGATCGCGCCCAAGGCTGTTTTCTTCACGGTAAAGCAGCGCGCAATCCGCTTCGCCTTCATCCATGCCCCACCTTTGCACCTGACGCGTCTGTCATTGAAATCACTTTGACGCGTCAGCCACAGTAGGTACTTCCGGCAATTCCTTTCGTTTCTCTGCGTTGGCCAGGCATTGGCGGCTCTGTGTGAGCCTGTTTTTGTCATGGAACTTTGGCGGGGCGAGCAACTGCGATCACGCAGTGCGTCGGCCCGCATACAACAACGAAAAGGAAACGCATCATGAAACGGATGCTCATCAACGCCACGCAGCCTGAAGAACGCCGCCTGGCCATCGTCGACGGCCAGAAACTGCTGGACTACGAGATCGAGATCGAGGGACGCGAACAACGCAAGGGCAACATCTACAAGGCGGTCGTGACGCGCGTCGAGCCGTCGCTCGAGGCCTGCTTCGTGGACTACGGCGAAGACCGCCACGGCTTCCTGCCCTTCAAGGAAATCTCCAAGCAATATTTTGCCGAAGGCGTCTCGCCCAGCCAGGCCAAGATCCAAGACGTGATCAAGGAAGGCCAGGAACTCATCGTCCAGGTCGAAAAGGAAGAGCGCGGCAACAAGGGCGCAGCCCTCACCACTTTCATCTCGCTGGCCGGCCGTTATGTCGTGCTGATGCCCAACAACCCGCGCGGCGGTGGCGTTTCGCGCCGCATCGAGGGCGAAGACCGCGCCGAGCTCAAGGAGGCGATGGACCAGCTTGCGTACCCCAAGGGCATGTCCATCATCGCGCGCACCGCCGGCATCGGCCGCACCGCGCCCGAACTGCAGTGGGACCTGAACTACCTGCTCAAGCTCTGGAGCGCCATCGACGGCGCCGCCAAGTCGGCCCGTGGCGCGTTCCTGATCTACCAGGAATCCAGCCTCGTGATCCGCGCGATCCGTGACTATTTCAACGGCGACATCGGCGACATCCTGATCGACACCGACGACATCTATGAACAGGCCCACCAGTTCATGTCGCACGTGATGCCCGAGCACGCGAACAAGGTCAAGCGCTACCGCGACGACGCGCCGCTGTTCAGCCGCTTCCAGATCGAGCACCAGATCGAATCCGCCTACTCGCGCGTGGTGACCCTGCCCTCGGGCGGCGCCATCGTGATCGACCACACCGAAGCACTGGTGTCGGTGGACGTGAACTCGGCGCGCGCCATCAAAGGTGGCGACATCGAAGAAACCGCCACCCGCACCAATCTGGAAGCGGCTGACGAAGTGGCTCGCCAGATGCGTCTGCGGGACCTCGGCGGACTGATCGTGATCGACTTCATCGACATGGAAGAGTCCAAGAACCGCCGCGAAGTCGAAAACCGCCTGCGCGACGCGCTGCGCCAGGACCGTGCCCGCGTGCAGTTCGGCTCGATCAGCAAGTTCGGCCTCATGGAGATGAGCCGCCAGCGCCTGAAGCCCGCCCTCTCCGAAGGCGCGCACATCAACTGCCCGCGCTGCGGCGGCTCCGGCCACATCCGCGACACGGAAAGCTCGGCGCTGCAGATCCTGCGCATCATCCAGGAAGAGTCGATGAAGGACAACACCGCCGCCGTGCACTGCCAGGTGCCGGTGGAAGTGGCCTCGTTCCTGCTCAACGAAAAGCGCACCGAAATCGCGAAGATCGAGCTCAAGCAGCGCGTGAACGTGATGATGATCCCGAACAAGTCGCTCGACACGCCGCACTACAAGCTCGAGCGCCTGAAGCATGACGATCCGCGTCTGGAAGACCTGCAGTCGAGCTACCAGCTGGTCGAAGAAGTCGAAGACCAGACCAAGGTGACGCGCCGCTCGCAGGAGCCGACCAACAAGCAGACCCCGGTCATCAAGGGCGTGCTGCCCGATGCCCCCGCTCCGCAGGTCGAGCCACGTCCCGACGCCGCTGCCCGCGCCGCCGCCCGTGCCAACGGCCAGCAGTCGCAGCGAACCGGCTCGGCCGCTCCTGCGACGCCACCGGCACCGGCTCCCGCACCAGCTGCGCCGGCGCGTCCACAGGAAATGGGCTTCATCGCCTGGCTCAAGAGCCTGTTCGGCTTCGGCCCGGCCGCCGCGCCCGTTGCCGCACCCGCTCCCGTGGCGGCCCCTGCTGCAGCACCCGCAGCCGAAGCCCGGGAGCCACGCCGTGAAGGCCGTGGCAACAACGACCGTCGCCGCGGCGGTAACCGTGACGGCGCCCGCGACGCGAACCGTGACGGCAGCCGCGAAGGTGGCCGTGCGGAGGGCGCGAACGCGGAGAACCGTGGCGAGGGCCGCAACGGTCGTCGCAACGAGCGCAACGGCGAACAGCGCCAACCACGCGAGGGCGCGGAAGGTCGCAACAATGACCGCCGCAACGACCGTGGCGAACGCGCGGAAGGTGAAAACCGCCGCGAGCCACGCAATGGCCGTGACCGCAACAGCAACGAGCAGCGCAACGCGAACGTGGCATTCGATGCATCCGCTTCCGCAGGCATGCCGGCGGATGACGCAAATGCGGTGAACAACGGTGACCGTCCACGTCGTGAACGTGGCGAGCGCGGCCAGCGTGGCGAGCGCCGCGAGCGTGGTGAGCGCACTCCGCGCACCATCGACGCGAACGCTGCGGCACCCGTGGCGGACAATCTGCCGCTGATGCCCATGCCCGACATCGACCTGTCGCTGGGCGGCAATGCCGACGCGGGCACCGACGGCGTCAATGCCGAAGGCGCGCCAAACGCCCCCGAAGGCGAACGCCGCGAACGCCGCTCGCGCGACCGCTACGGCCGCGACCGTCGTGGCCGCAACAACGGCAATGGCGAAGCAGGCACCGGCGCCGATTCCGGCATGGAGGCGCAAGCCCCCGCCGCCGAAATGCCGGCCGACGCGAACGGCGCATCCTCGCCCACGGAAACCGTGACCGCGAGCGACGAGCCAGTGCGCCGCAGCTACTTCTCGCAGAGCACCGCCGTGGCAGCCGCCGCCGTGGCAGCGCCCGCACCGGCTCCCGAAGTCGCGCCCGCTCCGGCTCCAGCCCCCGCGCCGGTTGCGGAAGCCGCGCCAGCGCCGACCGTCGTGGTCTCGCCATCCGCAGAAGCCATCGTGGTTCCCGCAGCCCAGCCTGTCGTGGTCGCAAAGATCGCCGAGAGCGTGGCCGAAGTAGCGCAGGAAGTCGGCATGCCGCGCGTGCGCAGCTACGAGCTGCCGATGCAATCGCTGAACGATCTGGCGAACGCCTCCGGCCTGCAATGGGTGAACTCCGACGCCGACAAGATCGCCGCCGTGCAGGCCGCCATCGCCGCCGAGCCCAAGCCGGTGCATGTGCCGCGAGAGCGCCCGCCTGTCGTGGTGCTCGATGAAGGCCCACTGGTGCTGGTGGAAACCCGCCGCGACCTGAGCGAACTGCGCCTGCCGTTCGATCAGGAGCAACAGCAACAGCAGTAAGACTGCGCCGCGTCCCGGATGCACGCCATCCGGGCTGCACGACGGAACACCCCGAACGCCTTTGCGTTGCGGGGTGTTTTTTTGGGTGCAGGCTGAATTCAACCCGACGTTCCATGACGAAATCCGATTGCAGGCGAAAATCACCCCATGCTGTTTCTCCTCTCCCCCGCCAAGTCACTGGATTACGACACCCCCCTGCCGCCCGATCTGCCGCACACGCTGCCCCAGTTCGTGCCGGACTCGCAGCAGCTCATCGATGTGCTCAAGCAGAAGTCGCCGCAGGAAATTGCCTCGCTGATGAGCATCAGCGACACGCTGGCGGGCCTGAACGTCGCCCGCTACGCGACCTGGAGCCCCAAGTTCACCGCCAAGAATTCGCGCCAGGCGGTGATGGCCTTCAATGGCGACGTGTACGAAGGCCTGCAGGCCCAGAGCCTGTCCGCCGACGATCTCGCCTGGGCGCAAAGCCATGTGGCGATCCTGAGCGGCCTGTATGGCGTGCTGCGTCCGCTTGACCGCATGCAGCCCTATCGACTCGAGATGGGCACGCGCCTCGAGACGAGCGCGGGGGCCACGCTCTACAAGTTCTGGGGCAAGCGCATCGCCGAGCACCTGAACAAGCGCCTGCAGGCGGACACCACGCCGGTCGTCGTGAATCTCGCCTCGCAGGAGTACTTCAAGTCCGTGGACCTGAAGACGCTCAAGGCACGCGTGATCGAATGCGTGTTCGAGGACTTCAAGGGCGGCCAGTACAAGATCATCAGCTTCTACGCCAAGCGCGCGCGCGGCCTCATGGCCCGCTACGCCATCGAGCACCGCGTCGTCACGCCGCACCAGCTCGAGGCTTTCGATGTCGACGGCTATGCGTTTCACGCCACATCGTCCTCGCCCGAGCGTCTGGTGTTTCGCCGCAAGCTCGCGGAGAATTGAGCAAGCAGACCGCCACACACAGGCAAAGGAATTTCAGCACCATGCCGACCAGCACCAGCAAGCAGCAGCCCATCACGCCCGAATTGCGCCAGTGGATCATTGCGCAGGCACAGGCGGGATTCACCGCGCCTTCCCTGCTCAAGTCGATGACCGATTCGGGCTGGAGCGAGGACGTCGCCATCGATGCGCTGGAAGTGGTGCTGCGCGAACACCTCAACACCGTCGCCGTGCAGAGCGGTCTGCCCGAAGCCAGCCCGGTGCCCGAGCCGCTGCTGGAGGAATCCCCGCTGTTCGTCGATGTGGGGGACCGCCAGGTCGAAGTGCTGCTCGAGGTGGCCAGCCCGCGCATCGTGCTGTTCGGCAACCTGCTCTCGCGCGAGGAGTGCGAGACGCTCATCGATGCCGCCAAGCCGCGCATGGCGCGCTCCAAGACGGTGGAGACCAAGACCGGTGGCGAGGAGGTCAACGCGAGCCGCACCAGCGAAGGCATGTTCTTTCAGCGCGGCGAGAACGACATCGTCAAGAAGCTCGAGGCACGCATCGCCAGGCTCGTGAACTGGCCGCTCGAAAACGGAGAAGGCCTGCAGATCCTGCGCTATGGCCCCGGAGCGGAATACAAGCCGCACTACGACTATTTCGACCCGGCGGAGCCCGGCACCTCCACCATCATCAAACGCGGCGGCCAGCGCGTCGGCACGCTCGTGGTTTATCTGAACAACCCCGTCAAGGGCGGCGGCACGGTGTTCCCCGACATCCACCTCGAGGTCGGTCCGCGTCAGGGCAATGCCGTCTTCTTCAGCTACGACCGTCCGCACGCCAGCACCAAGACGCTGCACGGCGGCTCTCCGGTGATCGAGGGCGAGAAGTGGATTGCCACCAAGTGGCTGCGTCAGGGCGAATTCGTCTGACGCACATCCCCTGCCACATCCATTCATTTATCCACGCCTTTTTTGCGAATGACCGTATCCTCCTCTCCCGACTCGCCGGAGCAATCCCCGCTCGGCAAGTCCTCTGCCTACGCCGACCAGTACGACGCCACGCTGCTGTTCCCCATCCCACGCGCGACCAAGCGTGCTGAAATCGGCGTCGACGACAAGGCCCCGCCCTTCTTCGGCGCCGATCTGTGGACCGCGTATGAAGTCTCCTGGCTCAACGCCAAGGGCAAGCCTCAGGTCGCGCTCGCGCACTTCACGATTCCCTGCGAGAGCCCGAACATCGTCGAGAGCAAGTCATTCAAGCTCTACCTCAACAGCTTCAACAACAGCCGCTTCACCGGCGTCGAAGAAGTGCGCGACGCCATCCGCGCCGACGTGAGCGAAGCCGTCTGGCGCGGCAGCGACTCGCCGCGCGCCATCGGCCTCAAGCTGGTGCTGGCCGAGAACTTCGAGCAGGAACGGATGGGCGAACTTCAGGGCCTGCTGCTGGACCGCCTCGACATCGACTGCGACCAGTACACGCCCGATCCGACGCTGCTCACCGCAAATCACGGCGAGGCGCCGGTCAGCGAAGAGTTCGTGAGCCATCTGCTCAAGAGCAATTGCCTCGTGACCGGGCAGCCGGATTGGGGCAGCGTGCAGATCAGCTACAGCGGCGCGCAGATCGATCAGGAAGGTCTGCTCAAGTACATCGTGAGCTTCCGCAACCACAACGAGTTCCATGAGCAGTGCGTGGAGCGGATCTTCATGGACATCTGGACGCGCTGCCGGCCGATCAAGTTGGCGGTGTATGCGCGGTATACGCGGCGGGGGGGACTGGATATCAACCCGCTGCGCACGAGCCATCCGCAGGCGTTGCCTCGGAATCTTCGGAATGCGCGGCAGTGAGTTCTTTTTTCAGCGGTTGCTGAAGGGGTTGAGGGTTTGGGTTTGGGTTTGGATTTGAGGTTTGAGGTTTGAGGCCGGGAGTTCCGCCCGGCGGCGGAGTCACCTTTTGCTTGCGCGCAAAAGGTAACCCAAAACGCGCTTTGAATACCTCCGGCAGAACTCACTGCGCGACTGCGTCGCTCCGTTCGGAAAACCGCCGGAAGTCAGTTGGACAGAGGTGCGCGCGGCACTTCGCTTTGCTCGTGCCGGCTTTAGAAAAGCGACGCGCTCTCGCCGCTTCTTTGCTCGGCCTTGGCTTGCTCCACGTCATCTTGCGGCAACAGGTTGCCCACTCTCACGCCGAGCAGCCGCAGGCGTTTGTGGAGCGGCACGCGTTTGAGGCACAAGCCTGCGAATCGGCGGATCGTCGCTGCGTCCTGCGTGTAGTCGTCGATGGTCTGGTCGCGTGTGGCGATCTTGAAATCGTCGTAGCGCAGCTTGATGCCTATGGTTTTTCCTGCGTAGCCCTTGCGTTTCAGGTCTGCCGCCACCTGCACGCAGAGTTCGGTGAAGATGCGGCCCAGTTCCGCCTTGTCGTGGACAGCGTGGAGGTCGCGGTCAAAAGTGGTTTCGCGGCTCATGGAGACGGGTTCGCTTTCGGTCACCACCGGGCGGTCGTCGCGGCCGTGGGCTGCCGCGTGGAGCCAGGCGCCGTAGCTTTTGCCGAAGTGGGCAATCAGCCAGTCGCGTGGTTTGGCGGCCAGCTGGCCGATGGTCTCTATGCCGTGGCTCTTGAGCTTCGCATCCGCCTTGGGGCCCACGCCGTTGATCTTGCGGCAGGCGAGCGGCCAGATCATCGTCTCGAAATCGCTCTCGTGGACGATGGAGATGCCGTTGGGCTTGTTGAATTCGCTCGCCATCTTGGCGATCTGCTTGTTCGGAGCCACGCCGATCGAGCAGGTCAGGCCCGTCGCTTCGAAGATGGTCTTCTGCATCAGCCTTGCAAGCACCCGCCCGCCTTCGCGCTGGCCGCCGGGGACGTCGGTGAAGTCGATGTAGACCTCGTCCACGCCGCGATCCTCCATGCGCGGGGCAATCGAGAGAATGATGTCCTTGAACTGCCGCGAAAACCTGCGGTATTGCACGAAGTCCACCGGCAGCATGATGGCCTGCGGGCACAGCCGCGCCGCCTTCATCATGCCCATGGCCGAGCCCACGCCAAACTGCCGGGCAGGATAGGTCGCCGTGGTAATGACGCCGCGTCCCACATAGTCCTTGAGCAGCGGAAATTCTGCCAGGGGAATGTCGGCGAGCCGGTCACCATATTTGGCGACCAGCGCTTCGTCTTCCGAGCGACGACCGCCGCCGATGACCACGGGCAGGCCCTTGAGCTGCGGGTAGCGCAGCAGTTCGACGGAGGCGTAGAACGCGTCCATGTCGAGATGGGCGATGCGGCGGATGAGGGTCGGCGATGAAGCGCTGCTGGAGACGGTCACCTCGCTATTGTTGCCGCAACCGCGGCCGACTTGCACGTCGGGGGATTCAGCTCCCGAACGCGCAGATCAGCACAAGACCGACGAGCACCAGCGAGATGCCGATCTTCTCCGGGCGCGAGAACGACTCGCTGAACACCTTGCGCGAGACGATGTAGCTGAACACCACCTCCACCATGCCGAGGGTCCTGACCGACGCTGCGCTTTGCATCGCATAGGCGGTGAACCAGGCGAGCGAAGCGGCGGCCCCCATCGAGCCCGCCACCATCGACAGCTTCCACGCGCGAAACAGCGGCGCGAGGCCGCGCTCGGTTCTGAACTGCACCCAGAGCCCCAATCCGAGCGTCTGCATGGCCTGCGCGAACAGCACGCCCCATGCACCCGAGAGCCACGGCGTTTCGGCATGAAGCTCGATGGCCGCACCGCGAAAGCCGATGGACGCTATCGCGAAGCAGGCACCGCACGCCATGCCATACAAGGCTGATTTGCTGAACCACGCCGACAGAGAAAACAGTTGCCCGCGCGGCGGCAGCGACAGAAGGAACACGCCCAGCGTCGCAAGCACCATCGCGAACAGCGCCCATGGCGTCGGCAGTTCATGCAGAAACACCGCGCCGAACAGCGCGACCTGCAGCACCTCGGTCTTGGACAGCGTGATCGCGACCGCGAAGTTGCGCTCCTTCATCGCGAGCAGCAAGGCCGCCGTGGCCGCCACCTGAAAGAAAGCGCCGAGCCCGATCCAAGCGAAATAGGCACCGCTCATGTGCGGAATCGACGGCGTCTTCTCGGGCCACAGATACAGGAGCGCCAGCCAGACCGCCGCGAACGGGAGACCGTAGAGAAAGCGCACCAGCGTGGCCGACAGCGTGCCCAGCTCCTGCGTGAGCGAGCGCTGCGCCGAGTTGCGCACGGTCTGCGCCAGCGCCGCGAACAGCACGACGGGCACCCACAGCCATGCGTAATCGATCAGGGTGGAGGTGGCTTGCTGGGCTGTGGACATGGACGGGAACGGGCTTCAGGAAACATTGCGACATGCGCCGGATCCGGCACATGCCAATGCCTGCAAGCATAGCCGCGCGCCGACCCACCGCGTCGCACCGTTTGACGACGGCAGCCGCCCCGGCCAGCGATGTCAGGCGGCGGGGCTCGCGGCTGGACGTTTGAACGCGAGCAGCTTGGGAATGAAGCTCTGCACCACGTCACCGTTCTGATTTCGGGTTTCGCAGCGGATGCGCACGATGGCGCGATCAGGCTTGGAGCGCGAGGGAATGATTTCCAGCACCTCGGATTCAAGATGCAGCACGTCGCCGGGGCGCGTCGGCAGCGGCCAGCTCAGCTCCTCCACGCCCGCGCCGATCACGCCCGCCGACATCGGCAGGCTCTCCACCACCAGCTTCATTGTGATCGATGCGGTGTGCCAGCCACTCGCCGCCAGCCCCTGGAAAAAGGTGTCCTTCGCCTGTTCAGGATCGGTGTGGAATGGCTGCGGATCGAACTCCCGCGCGTAGGCCATGATCTGCTGCGCATCCAGCGGATACTCGCGGCTCTTGAATTTCTGACCGACGACGAGATCGTCAAGGTAAAGCTTTTCGCTCATGGAAGATGGCTCCTGAATGCCGTTGATTCATGATGACCATCATACTTCAATACATGATGATCATCATTCCATCCACAACTCGGACTACACTCGCATCCATCCCAACCCAGCCAATCCGCCATGCGCTATCCCGCCAGTGAAACCGCGCAGAAGCGCGAACGCATTCTTGATGAAGCCGCCCGCCTGTTTCGCGAGCGTGGTTTCGACCGCGTGGGGGTGGCCGAGATCATGCAGGCCGCTGGCCTCACGCATGGTGCGTTCTACGCGCATTTCTCATCGAAAGAGGCGCTGGCCTCGGAGGCCCTGTCACGCGCCTTCGCCCACTCCGAGCGGCGCCTGTTCCGCAAGCGCCATGCGGATGACGACCTCAAGCAGCGCTTCGTGGAGCGCTATCTGAACCGCGCGCACCTGAACGATCCGGGCGACGGCTGCCCGCTGGTCTCGCTCGCCCCCGAAGTCGCGCGCAGTGATGCGCTGCAGGACAGTTTCACCGAGGCGCTGGAAACCATGATCGAGAGGATGACCGAGTCCTTTGACTGGACTGATGAGCATGCACGCGAGCACTCCATCACCCTGCTCTCCACCGCCGTCGGCGCGCTGACGCTGGCCCGCGCGGTCAACAGACCGCAGTTGGCCAACGAGCTTTTGAACACGGTGAAAAGCCAGTTGCTGGCGCAGCCTGACTGAGCCCCGCTGCGAGCCTTCGAAAATGACAAAGCCGCCACACATGCGCGGGCGGCTTTGGGTAGACCAGGTGTGGTCAGCGCGTCACGTTACTTGCGAACGACCACGTCCACGCGGCGCGATGCGGCGTTGGTCGCGCCGGTATCGCTGGTCTCGGCAGGCTTTTCCAGCACCGTGCGATCGGCAGGAACACCTGCCGCCACCAGCGCGGACTGCACGGCCTGCGCACGCTGCTTGGAGAGCTCCGCGTTCTTGACCGGATCGCCCGTCGGATCGTTGAAGCCCGAGACGACCGCCTTCGCATCGGCATTGGCCTTCAGGTAATCGACAAAGGCCTTGGACTTGTCATTGAACTCGGCGGCAACGTCGGTCTTGCCGGTGTCGAAGAACACACGCAGCATCGGCAGATCCTGCGCCATGCTGTCGAGCACCGCAGCGCCCGTGGGAACGGCCGGTGCCGCGTCGCTTGCGGCAGGTGCAGAAGCCGGTGCAGCCGCCACCGATGCGGGCTCGGCAGGTGCCGAAGCGACGGGTGCCGCAGGTGCCTCAGGTGTCGCCGGCGCGGCCGTGGGGGTGGGCGGTGGCGCATCCAGATCGGTTTTCTTCTTGCTGCAGTAGTTGATGCCGAAGATGACGATCAGTGCGCCGATGATCCATGGAATCCATTTTCCGAGGCCACCGCCCGCGCTGCTGGCCGCAGCGGCGGTTTGCGATGCAGCCGACGAAACGCTCGCCGCTCCTGCACTGGCTGCAGCCGCAGTCCCGGCCAACGCCGAGCCCAGCAACCCTCGCCCGCCTTCCGCAAGCGATGTGATTTCCGCAGGCAGCACGGAGGGCACGGAACCGCCGGGCGTCAGATACGAAAGAAGCTTGGGCAGCAGCGCACCCACCACGCCGACCACCTTGTCGCGCGGCAGATCAAGGCGCGAGACGATGGTGGACAGCAGACCGCCGCCTGCACCACCGGCACCGAACATCGACTCCACCTGCGCGCCGCTGGGCACTTGGGGCGTGGACGAATTGCCAAGCCAGCTCTGCACCATGCCCTCCAGACCATCGCTGCGCAGCCGCGACAGAAATCCCGTGATGCCGCCCGAAGCCGGGTTGGTGATGAAGGCCAGCAGCATTTGCGCGATGGATCGCGCCTGGTCTCCGCCGAGGCCGAAGCGTGTGCCAATCTCTCGAATCAGGTTGTCCAGCATGTCCGCACTCCTATGTTTGGTTTGGAAGCCGCCGGGCGTGGCCTGACGGATCGCTGGAGTTTGGAATCAGAAAAACGGCCTGCCTGTAGGACATCCACTTGTGGACCTGCAGCAGCGTAAATCAATGCAAATTTCCCGCGAGGGGAATAACACAATGACACATCTCAGGCGCGCAAAAGCCACATGCGGCCGATGTTGAACGCGTTGAAAGATGGGCCGCGCACAATGGCGCGGCAGCGCGGCTTCCTTGGCCGGATGCCTCAGTACTGGGGCGTGTCCTTGGTCGGGAAGGTGCCGGGCAGCAGGATTGCCGTGTCCACGTTCTGGATGCTGGTGTGGCCGCAGAACGCCATGCTCACGTCGAGCTCCTTGTGCAGAAGCTGCAGCGCCTTGCTCACGCCCGCCTCGCCGAAAGCCCCCAGGCTGTAGGCCATGGCGCGGCCGATCATGGTGCCGCGTGCGCCCATCGCCCAGGCCTTGAGCACATCCTGACCACCGCGGATGCCGCCGTCCATCCAGACCTCGATCTGCTTGCCCACCGCATCGACGATGGCGGGCAGCGCGTGGATCGACGAGGGCGCGCCGTCGAGCTGGCGACCGCCGTGGTTGCTCACCACGATGGCGTCGGAGCCGCTTTGCACGGCAAGGCGCGCATCTTCCACATCCATGATGCCCTTGAGAATCAGCGGACCGTCCCACTGCTTGCGCACCCAGGCCACGTCCTCCCAGGACAGGCGCGGATCGAACTGCTCATTGGTCCAGGCGGCCAGCGAATTCATGTCGCTCACGCCCTTCACATGGCCCACGAGATTGCGGAAGGTGTGGCGCTTGGTGCCCGCCATCCCAAGGCACCAGCGCGGCTTGGTCATCAGGTTGATGATGTTCGGGATGGTGGGCCTGGGCGGCGCGGTCAGGCCGTTCTTGATGTCCTTGTGGCGCTGACCGATCACCTGCAGATCAAGCGTGAGCACCAGCGCGCTGCACTTGGCGACACGTGCGCGCTCGATCATGCGCGACATGGCTTCGCGGTCTCGCATCATGTAGAGCTGAAACCAGAACGGTGCCGTCGTGCTCTCCGCAATGTCCTCGATGGAGCAGATGCTCATGGTGGACAGCGTGAAGGGAATGCCGAACTTCTCCGCCGCGCGCGCGGCGTGGATCTCGCCATCGGCATGCTGCATGCCGGTCAGGCCCACGGGCGCGATCGCCACCGGCATCTTCGCCTTCTGGCCGACCATCGACACTTCCGTGCTGCGACCTTCCATGTTCACCGCCACGCGCTGGCGCAACTTGATCTTCTGGAAGTCGTCACTGTTGGCGCGGTAGGTGGTCTCGGTCCACGAGCCGGAATCCGCGTAGTCGTAGAACATGCGCGGCACGCGCTGCTCCGCGACTTGGCGCAGGTCCTCGATACAGGTCATTTTGGAGAGTTCAGGCATGGCGGTATTCCTCGGCGCGCCGCAAGGCGCCACGGGTGGGTCTAATCTGGAATCCGGCAATGGTAGCGCTGCGCAATGCGCGCGGGTTTGAAGCCTGCTGTGGGGCGTTTGAATTTTTTTCAGCGCCGCGCCAGCGCCACACCGGCGATCGCCACCAGAAAGCCGACGATCTGCATGGCCACCATGGTCTCGCCGAAGATCAGCCAGCCCTGCAGCGCCGACAACGGCGGCACGGCCAGCAGCAGCGCCGTGGTGCGCGTGGCCTCGCCTCGGCGCATCAGCCAAATGAGCAGCGTGGTGCCGGCCACCGACAGCACCAGCACGGCATAGGCCAAGTAGCCCCAGAGCAGCGGTGAGTTGTCCCAGTGCGGCTTGCCGAACACGAGCGCCATCACGATCAGCACGATCACCGCACCGATGTTCTGGACCGCGCCTGCACTGCGCAGATCGTGGGCCGCGAGTGGCGATTTCTGCACCATCGATCCGACCGTCAACGACAGGATGCTGCCCGCCGCGATCAGCACCACCGGCAACGAAAGCGCCGACGCGTCCGCAGCAGCCAGCCGGGGCCAGAGCACCAACGCCACGCCGCCAAAACCGAGCGCCAGACCCAGCCACGTCGTGCCCGACAGGCGCTTGTGCAGCACCAGCACGGCGATCAGCGCGGTGAACAGGGGCTGCAGCGCGCCGATCAGCGCCATGATGCCCGCAGGCATGCCCTGCGACATGGCCCACCAGCTTGGGCCCAGGTAGAAGCCGCTCATGAGCGCACCAGCCAGCAGGTGCAGCCCGACGCGCTTGGCACCGCGCGGCCACGCGACGCGCGCCCACCACGCGGCGGCGGTGAACACCACGCACACCAGAGAAAAGCGCAGCGCCAGAAACCAGAACGGATCGGCATGGGAGGCCACGCCCCGCCCGACCAGAAAGCCGGACGACCAGATCAGCACGAACAGAAGCGGAGCGAAGGTATGCAGCACGGAGCGTTGAATTGTTGGCGGGATGCGGACAATGCGTTCGCGGCGATGCACACCAGAAGCGGGCCGCTCCCGAACGCCAGAGCGCTCACCGGAATGCAGCCGATGGTACAGACTTCGCGCTACTTCTGCTGACGCACGCCCGCGCCGCGCACTTCCACCGCCGTTTCGTCGAGCACCTGGCCCTTGGCGTCGACCAGTTCGACCTTGTAGCGCCCCGGCCAGGGCAGCCAGCCCCAGCGCGCGCCGCGTCCTTGCTCCTTGCCGTTGAACAGCCAGCGCACGCCGTCGGGCGCATCGGTCGCGATGAACTGCACACGCTGGCGCGCGGGCGGAATGTCCGGGTCCAGCGCAACGATGGTGCCCGAGACCGGCGAGAGAATCCGTGCAGGCATGCTCTGGACAACACTCGGCGTCGCGGCCTTCTTGCCACGCGACGCGCCGGATGGTGACGCGGCCGCTGAATGCGTGCGCGCCGCCTGCGCTGCGGCTTCCACCGAGTCAATGGCGAACAGCTTCTGCTCCGTGCCGCGCAGAAACCACTCCTCGCGCGGACTCTCCAGCCAGTTGCCTGCGGTATCGAGCGCGCCAAACTGCACGGCGGCCTTCACCACGTTGGCGGGCGGCTTGGGTAGGCGGTTGCGCTCGTTGCGGTGCAGCCAGACCATGAGCTCCGCCCAGATCGGCGCCGCGCCGCTGGTGCCGCTCACGTCGTGCATGGGCGCGCCGCTCGCGTTGCCCACCCACACGCCCACGGTGTAGCGCTGCGACCAGCCCAGCGCCCAGTTGTCGCGCATGTCCTTGCTGGTGCCCGTCTTCACCGCCGTCCAGAAACGGGTGTTGAGCACGCTGTCGGTGCCGAAGGTGCGCACCCGCGCATTCGGGTCGCTGAGCATGTCGCCGACGATGAAGGCCGCGCCCTCATCCAGCGCCTGCTTCGGCGCGGGCGGCGGAGCGCCCTTGCCTTTGGCCGCTGCCGCAGGCTGCATCATCACGCCGGACCAGCGTCCGCCGTTGGCGAGCGTGCGGTAGCCGTTGGTGAGATGCAGCAGCGGGATCTCCGCGCTGCCCAGCGCCAGACTGTAGCCGTAGTAACCGCCCGATTCGCGCAGCGGCATGCCCAGCGCCTTGAGCTGTTCATGAAAACGGTCGGTGCCCACCATCACCAGCGTGCGCACGGCCGGCACGTTGAGCGACGCGGCCAGCGCGGTGCGCGCCGAAACCCAGCCCTTGAAGTTGCGGTCGTAGTTCTGCGGAATGTAGAGCCCGTTCGCAGTCGGAATGTAGGCGGGCGAATCCTCGATGAGAGAAGCCGCCGTGAGCCGCTTTTCGGCAATCGCTTCGGCGTAGAGAAACGGCTTGAGCGTCGAGCCCGGCTGCCGCCACGCGAGCACGCCGTCCACCTCCGACGCCTGGCTCAGCATGCCCGACGAGCCCACCCAGGCCAGCACCTCGCCCGTGGCGTTGTCGAGCACGACGATGGCGCCGTCCTCCACATTGCGGCCGCGCAGTTCGCGCAGATGGCGCGCGAGCGACTCCACCGCCACGCGCTGCAGTGGCGCGCTGAGCGTCGAGCGCACCTCGGGCGCCTTCACGTCCGTGCCTTGACTGCGCAGCTGCGCCAACAACTGCCGCGAAAAATGCGGCGCGATGCCCTCGCTCGGATCGAAGGCGCGACGCTGAAGCGCCCCCGCCGTGAACAGATCGAGCGCGTCGCAGCTCGTGGCCTGCGACTTGCGCATGTCCTTGAGCACGCCGCAGGCGCGCTCCGCCACTTGCGCGGGCCGGGCATTGGGGGCGCGCACCAGCGCCGCCGCCACGGCCGCCTCGCGCTCGTCAAGGCCACGGGGCGCCTTGTCGAACAGCGTGCGCGACAGCGCGTCGATGCCCACCAGCTCCCCGCGAAACGGCACGAGATTGAGATAGGCCTCCAGAATCTGGTCCTTGCGCCAGCGCCGGTCCAGCACCTGTGCCGCCACCGCCTGCCCCGCCTTCTGCACCACCGTGCGCCCACCCGGCCCCTGCCGCCAGTCGCCATCGAGCAGGCCCGCCAGCTGCATGGTGATGGTGCTCGCGCCACGCGTGCGCTGGTTCCAGAGATTGCCCCAGGCGGCGGACGACACGGCGCCCCAGTCCACGCCGCTGTGTTCAAAGAACCGCTTGTCCTCGCTCAGCACCAGCGCCGTGCGCAGCGCGGGCGACACGTCCGTGAGCGCGATCCACTGCCCGCGCCGCACGGTCGCGTCGGTACGGATGCGCTGAACCGCCTCGCCCTCACGCGACAGGATCAGCGTCTCGGATGAACGGAAGTTCTGGCGCACCTCGTCATAGCTCGGCAAGGCGCTCGCCTGCTGGGCGAATGTCAGCGCCCCAAAGGCGAGCAGCGCCGACACGGGGGCACGTCGGCACGCCGAGTCATGCGAGAAAACTGCAAGCCAGAAATTCATGAGGGAGAAAGAAGAAAGCTGCCATCGCATTCATCCACCGGCAAACCGCCGACCATGGTCGTGCGTTTGCTTTGAATGCTGTGGGGGAAATTATCCTGCATGGTCATTGCAACCACGCGCTTGCCCCCTCGGCCGCTGAAGGCACCGGATACGGTGACCGGATCATCACTGATCACACCGCCACGTATTCGGCCGGCTCCGCAAAGGCGCGACGCCCGTCCCTGATACCCATGTCCATCACGTCGTATCGAGACCGGAGCGTTGCATCACCATCGAGCGGCTGGACTGTTCCCCTCGAACCGGCGCTGGCGCTCCCGCGATTGGCCCAATGCGCAACGCACTGGAACTTCAGCGCCGATGCGGGGCATGTGGCAGTCACCGAGTGTCAGGTGCTTGCGTTGCTTCGCTTCAGCCCCATCAATGTAGCCCGTGCGCATGACGGTTGCGTGACACGAAGCGCCCCGAAATGTATCGAAGAACTACTTCCTTCCGGCGCGCAGCAGGGCCGCGTCGCACCAGCGCTGCGCGATGTGCGGCGCGGTCACGCAGACGGTCTCGTGCGTCACCGTCGTCACCGCGCGCTCGAGCAGCTGGATGTCGGCCTCGTGCTGGCGGGCGACATGCGGGTCTTCAAAAAAGATCGCGCGCTGGCAGCGGCGGTCCAGCACCAGATCGGCGATCTGCGCATCGCCGCCGAGCGGTCCGCTGTTGAAGCGATGCACCCACTCCCGATCCGCTGGCCAGCCCTTGCTCCATGCAAGTTCGTTGAGCCGCTGCCCGGTGGTCCCCGTGCCCACGCGGCGGCCAAAGCGCGAGAGCAGATCGAAGTTGCGATCCGCAAACTCCAGCATGGTCGGTTTCAGCGCATCGTGGGCGATCAGCGCGACGGTCTGTTTCTCGAAATCATGCAGGCGATCCGCAGCCGGATCGCGCGGCAGACCCGCATGGATGCGCTCCATCTCCAGCCAGTCGCGCGCGCTCGCCACGGTCGAGAGAAACGGCTTGGAATGGATCAGACACTGCCGCTTGAGCGCCAGCGCCTCGGGAAAGATCGACGAAGGATCCACCGGATCGATCAGATAGATCGCTCCATCCAGCGTGCGCCCCTCCTCCGGCATGCCCACCACCTCGGCGACGAGCTTCATGAGCCCGCCCCGGCTGCCGCGTGGATAGCGCGTGAGCGGCGCGTAGTCCGCGAGCAGGCCCGCCTGCGCAATCGCGTCGTAGGTGCGTCCCACGGCATGGAACCCGATCCCCAACTCCCGAATCCCCGACTCGGCATGGCGCAGAAATTCAAACAGCGCACCTTCAATGTTCTGGTGGTGCAAACGGTTGGCGGCGAGACCGATCAGCATGGCAAAGCGTCCGGGACAGTTGGAAATGCGCCATTGGAACATGTATGCAATCCCGTGAAGGGGAATGTCTCATTGGCCTCATTGGCCTCATTGACCACATTGCCCCGTGACGTCGAGGTCCGCACCCCGGTTCCGCGCACCGTCCCATCCCAAGCCCTGCATGCACCGCGCTTCCGATTTCCGCCGCGAAGGCTTCACGCCTCAAAACCCCAAAAACAGGGGAAATCCCGCATCGGGCAATCCCGAACAGGTCGATGCAGGACCAAATACAAACCTCCGCAAAGCCCGCGTTCATGCGGTTTTCGCAAATACATACCAAACGCCAGAAATCATCGCCAATATTGCATGCACGTTTTGCCAAATACCCGCGAAATCAG
The DNA here is from genome assembly GCF_015354245.1 of Diaphorobacter caeni. Lineage (GTDB taxonomy): Bacteria > Pseudomonadota > Gammaproteobacteria > Burkholderiales > Burkholderiaceae_C > Diaphorobacter_A > Diaphorobacter_A caeni. The sequence goes on along the minus strand of NZ_JADKYZ010000001.1, from coordinate 711,190 downwards.
GAGACTTGTATGCACAGTGACCTCACCAGCCTCTCTCCAGCCCCTGCTGATCTGCCCACAAACGGCGCTCGCAGGACCCTGCTCCGCAACGCGCTCGGCCTCGCCGCCGGCAGTGGGTTGATGGGCACCGGTCTCTCCACATGGGCGCAGCCTGCGGCCTTTCCGGATCGCCCGCTGCGCATGGTCGTCGCCTTCCCGGCGGGCGGCGCCACGGACATCCTCGCGCGCCTGCTGAGTCAATCCATGGGCAACTATCTCAAGCAGTCCGTGGTGGTGGAAAACAAGCCCGGCGCGGGCGGCATGATCGGCCTCGAGGCCGGTGCCAAATCCGCGCCCAACGGCTACAACCTGTTCCTGTGCGCGCTCACCAATCAGGCCATCGCGGGACATCTCTACCCCAAGGCCACGTCGGACATCACGCGCGATTTCGATCCCGTCGCGCTGCTCGCCAACGGCGCGCATGTGCTGAACGTGCACCCTTCCGTTCCCGCAAAGAACATGACCGAGTTCGTGGCCTGGCTGAAGGCCAGCGACGGCAAGATCAACTACGCGTCGCAGGGCAACGGCACGCTCTCGCATCTCGAGGCCGAGCTGCTGCTGCAGACGCTGGGCGTGCGGGCCGTGCACGTGCCGTATCGCGGCAGCTCGCAGGCGCTGCCGGACCTGATTGCGGGCAGCGTGATGTTCATGTTCGACAGCGTCGCGGCATCGCAGCCCTTCATCAAGACGGGTCAGCTGCGCGCGCTCGCCGTGACGTCCGGCCAGCGCATTCCCGTCTACCCCGATCTGCCCACCGTGGAGGAAGCCGGCGTCAAGGGCTACAACGCCGACAACTGGTTCGGCCTGTACGTTCCCAAGGGCACTCCGCCGGACATCCGCGATCGCCTGTCCGAAGCGGTGCAGAAAGCACTGGCCGAAGCCGCGTTGACCGAAGGCCTTTTGCAGAAGGGATTTGTGGTCCACTTCGACAACGCGCAACGCTTGGCTGCAGTGACCGCCAGTGACCGGGCCAAATGGGGCTCTGTCATCAAGACGGCCAACATCACGCTTTGAACCACACGGCTTTCCGCTGATTTTCACGAGCACCGAAACATGACGAACTGGAACCTTCCTTTCCCTTCCGCACGCCAGCCTGTGGTGGCGCGCAATGTGGTCGCCACCTCCCAACCCCTCGCCGCGCAGGCGGGCGCCCAGGCGTTCGCGCGCGGAGGCAATGCCATCGACGCTGCCCTCGCCGCAGCCATCACGCTGACCGTTGTCGAACCGACGATGAACGGCATCGGCGGCGACGCCTTCGCGCTGGTGTGGGATGGTGCGGCCTTGCATGGCCTGAACTCCTCGGGGCGCTCCCCCGCGAGCTGGACACCCGAGCGCTTCGCCGGTCTCGCCGCCATGCCCGCGCGCGGGTGGGACAGCGTCACCGTGCCCGGCTGCGTGGCCGCGTGGCACGCGCTGTCCGAACGCTTCGGCCAACTGCCCTTCGAAGAGCTGTTCCGTGATGCCGTGCGCCATGCGCGCGACGGCTTCCCCGTCAGCCCCGTGATCTCGCAGCAGTGGGCACAGGCCGCCAAAGATCTGCACATGCAGCCGGGCTTCAACGAATTCATCCCCCAGGGTCGCGCGCCGCGCACGGGTGAAATCTGGAAGTTCGCCGCGCAGGCCGATACGCTCGAAGAGATCGCCCGCACCCGGGGCGAGAGCTTCTATCGCGGCGCGCTCGCGCAGAAGATTGCGGCGTTCGCTGCGGAACATGGCGCTGCGCTCAGCCTCTCGGACCTTGCCGCACACCAGGCGGAATGGGTGGACCCCGTGTCCGTCGCGTTCCAGGGGCACGAGGTCCATGAGATTCCGCCGAACGGCATCGGCATGGCAGCGCTCATCGCCATTGGCGTGATCGACCATCTGCCGTATGAGAAAACCGCTCCGGGCTCCGCGCAGCGCATGCATCTGGAGATCGAAGCCATGCGCCTCGCGTTCGCCGATGCGCACACGCACCTCGCCGACGCCGAGCACATGCGCGTGACCCAGGAACAGCTGCTCGCCCCCGCCTACCTGCGCGAGCGCGCCCGGTTGATCGACCCCGATCGCGCGGGTCAGTACGGCCCCGGGCAACCTCCGTCCGGCGGCACCGTGTACCTGTGCGCAGCCGATGCGCAGGGCCGCATGGTGTCGTTCATCCAGTCCAACTACAAGGGCTTCGGCTCGGGCGTCGTGGTTCCCGGAACCGGCATCGCGCTGCACAACCGTGCCCTCGGATTCGTCACCACGCCCGGCCATGTCAATCAGGTCGCGGGGGGCAAACGGCCGCTGCACAGCATCATCCCGGCGTTTGTCACGCGCGGCGGACAGCCCCTCATGGCGTTTGGCGTGATGGGCGGCAACATGCAGGCGCAGGGCCATCTGCAGATGGTCATGCGCTGTGTGGTGGAAGGCTGGAATCCGCAGGCCGCCTCCGACGCACCGCGCTGGCGCATCGACGACGCGGGGCAGCTGATCCTCGAGCCCACCGTGCCGCAGACCGTGGTGGAAGGACTGCGGTGCATGGGACATGACCCGAAGATCATGCCCCCGGGCAATCTCGAATTCGGCAGCGCTCAACTGGTGGCGCGCCTCGATGCGGACATCAGCGGCACCACCGATGCCGTCTACGTCGCCGGCTCGGATCATCGGCGCGACGGTCAGGCCGTCGGCTGCTGAAGCGCAACGAGCACGCAGCATCGCCATGACAGTCCATCGCGGCCGCATGTCCAACGACGTCTGCCAACGCATCGCGGACGAGATCGTGCTCGGCCACTTCCCGCCCGGCACGCGCATGGAGGAAGCCATGCTCGCGGAACGGCTCGGCGTCTCACGCACGCCGATCCGCGAGGCGCTGCGCCAACTGGCGACGCTCGGCCTCATCGAGCTGCGGCCCAACCGCAGCGCCACGGTGGCGCTGATCACCGAGGACCGGCTCACGCACCTGTTCGAGTCCATCGGCGATCTGGAGGCCGCCTGTGCGCGCTACGCGGCGATGCGCATGACCGAGGCCCAGCGCACGCAGCTGCGCGACGTTCACGCCGAAGGCTTCGCCGCCATGCAGGCGCGCAATGTGCAGCGCTACCACGAGCTCAACAGCCAGCTGCACGACGTGATCCTGCACGGCTCGCACAACCCCGAGCTGATCGAGGTGACGCAGAACCTGCAGAAGCGCGCGAACGCCTACCGCCGCAACCAGTTCATGCAGATCGCGCGCGTGGCGGCATCGTATGAAGAACACTGCGGCATCGTCGAGGCGCTGCTCGCCTATGACGCGGCCAACGCGTACCGGCAGATGCGCGCGCATGTGCATCACGCCCACGATGCGGCCTCGGGGCTGCGGGCGCTGTCGTTCGAGAAAACGGCGGGTTGATGCGGCGTCGCCGCTTGCCGTCATGCAGCCCCTGCAGCCCCTCCTGCAGCGCGGCAGGAGTGCACATTCACGCGCCACTCCCCCGCCTGCACCCGGCGCCCGTAGAGCCTCGGCACATCGACCCGAATCTCGCGCGATGCGGGAACGGCCGTCTCGTACGCGCACACGACAGCGCCATGCTCGTCGAGCAGCTCCCAGCGCGCATGGCCAGCGCTCGCGTCACCAATCGCGATGGAAAACACGGCGGAGCCCTCATTCATGCCGACGTGGAAGTCGGCGCCGTGTTCGAACTCGGCCTGCTTTGCGGGCGTGGGAAAAACGCGTGCGCCGGGCTCGAACCCCTGACTGTCGTGTGCGCAGACGCTCTGCGACAGCAAGGGCCAGACGACGAAGCGCAGAAAGTGCTGATCCATGACCCGCGCATTCATGAAGCGGCCGGTCTTCACGAAGTCGCGGATCAACTGCTCGACATTCTTGAACACGCCCTGCGCGCCGCCCCACATGCCCGCGAGGATCAGCTCGGTATGTGAATAACGGTCGCGCATGGTGTGGAACCATTGGCCGCTCGCAAGCCATTCATCGACGGCGGCTCGCTCGCGGTGCGAGACGAGAGAGTCGGCGTCGCGGATCAGAAAGCGCTTGACCGTGGGATCGTCCATCACGAAGAAGCGCCAGTAAAGGCCCGAGAGTTCCTTCTGCCGAGCGCTCACCTGCACCACGTCGGCGCCTTTGCCCTTGAGTTTCTGAACGACCGCAGCGGGCACGGTGTCGTCCACATAAAAGCGGCAGGTCCATTCGGGATAGATGTCCTTCGCGAGATCGACATTGATCAGCGAAGTCTCGCAGTAGCGCGGCAGACCGCCGAACAGCGAGTAGGCGATCACGTTCTCGCTGCGCTTTCCCGGATCGAAAGCGGGAGGTGCGCCCTCGATGCTCGCCACCCGTGGCTCGCCCGCCACCTGATCGCGCTTGGACTGCAGCGCCAGTCCTGCGTATTTGCGCAACTCTTCCTCGTTCTTCAGATAGTGGCAGACCTCGGCAAGGCCGTCGTAGATGTTGGTGTTGACGCTGGCGCCACTGGCCTCGATGGCCTTGCGATAGTGGCGCAAGGCCTCCTCATGCAGGCCGCAGCGCAGCGCACTGTAGGCCAGGTCCATGAGCACCGGGGCGCGGCCCGGCACCTGAGCATGCACCTTGAGCATGTGCCGGTAAGCACCTGGATAGTCCAACAACCGCATCAACTCCAGATAGGTCCTGGAATGGTCGCCAAGCGAGGCATTCTTGCGGCGAGCGTAGGCACTGGTTTTTTTCATGGTTCGTTCGTCTGGTTCGATCACAACTCCTCGACGTCGCCACACCCTCCATCATGTGGTCATGCGTGCAGCGACGTCCCCTGACGAGTATGGTCACATCAACCCGGCCGAGGCAAACACGATCACCGACAAGCAATCTCCATATCCACTGAGAATCATCAAAAGTCACAAGTTTCCGCGCGAAAAAAGAAAGGCTCATCGCAGTTTGGTGAGGAGTTCTCCGTATGCAGGAGCGGGCCAACGAAGCTCGCCGAGCATTTGTACAAGCACCGCAACGGCGAAATGGGTCATAGCGCCAGGCGTCGAAGCCGCAGATCAGTACAAGCGTACGGCAAGGCTTCGCAACGACGCGATATGGCCCATTTCGCCGCCTTCGAACGACTGACCAAACGCTGCCGAAGGCGACGTCGCAATCGAAGCCCGCGCGCAGAAAAAAAGCGGCACCGCATCTGGCCGCCCCCCGATATTCCGTGAAGAATCAAAAAAGCAGACCCAGACGGGCTGCCTTGTCGGCAGCGGTCCGGATCGGCCTTCGTTGAAGCGCGGACTGCGGGCTTACTTACCGCCCACCACCTTCACGTTCGTATTCGGCGATTCACCAAACATCTCCGGCGCGTAGAGCGCCTCCACGCGACTCGGCGGCATCGAGAACTCGCCCGCGTTGTTCAGGCGCACGGTGTACTCCATACTGATCGAGCCCTTGGGGATGTACTGATAGTAACTGCGGAAGGACTCGAAGCTGCGTTCCTCAAACGCTGGCCAGGCCCAGCCCTCGCGCTTTTCGCCCTTGGTCGCGATCTCCGAATCGCGGCCCAGTCCGCCGCCGAGGATGGTGGCCCCTGCCGGAATCGGATCGGTGATCGCCACCCAGGTCATGTCGGCGCTCGCGTTCACCTCGAGCTTCACGCGCAGCACATCGCCGCGTGAGTAAGTATTGGCGGGCAAAGACTTGTCGGCCTGCTCGAGCGGCGTGACCGTCTTCTTGATCGCATAACCCGCCGCGAACGGTTCCTTCAGGCGAATGGCCGCGACCGACTGCACGGTAAGCCACGGCTTGCCGCTGCCGACCTGGGTGACGTTCAGACTCTCGGGCGCGGGCGTCCACGGCAGGAACATGGTGTTGTTCTTGAAGCTGCCCGGCGATGCGGGTGCACCGAACCATGTCGTCTGGTTTGGCGCGCCGCCCGCATCGGTGGTCTTCACGCGCTCGACCTTGCTCCAGTCCACCAGTGCCGAGTTCGCTCCCAGCGTGGCCTTGGTGAAGCCCGCCACAGGAATGGACTCATGCACCGCGCTGAATTTCTCAAGTGCCAGACCGCCCCAGAAGTTGGCCGAGGTGGTGTGCCACGCGCCGTTCTGCTGCCGCTGGATGAAGCCGTTGGCGATGCGGCCGATGTCGTCCTTCCAGGCGGGATCGTTCATCACCGCGATCAGCAGGCGTGCCATGTTGACGTCGCCGTTCTGCATCAGCCACCACCAGTAGTCGTCCTTCTCGGTGCTGAAGAGCACCTTGGTGCCCTGGAACGACAGGCGTGCGCGCAGGATCTGCGTGGCCTCCGCGATCTTCTGGTCGCGCTCGGGAATGTCCTTCATGCGCTTGAGCACCATGAACCAGTCGATCACCGAGTGCGTGGGCCACTGGTTGGGCGTGATCTGGATGCTGGTGAGCATGCGCGGCGTGGCCTTGCCGTAGCGCGAGAGCGCCTCGACCGCCGCCATCTTGCGCATGTCCAGATCCTTGCGCGGGCTCCAGAAGCTGCGCTGGATGCGCCCCTCGACGAACGCGGTGAGGCCGCTCACCATGGTGTCGAAGGCCTCGGGCGGCAGCGTGAATTCGGGATGCAGCCCCGACGCCTCGTTGGACGCGGACAGCAGATAGGCCGTGAGTGTGTCACTGCCCATGTTGACGTCGCCGGCGCGTGGCGGGAAATACATCGCGAGACCGTCGCCGTCCAGATAGGTCGGCAGCTGGGACATCACCGATTGCCACATCACGCCATCGCGCATGCCGACTGCCTTGCTGGTCTTCTGCTCAAGACAGAGGAACGGATAGTTGTTCCACCAGTCGCGTACTGCGGGCAGGCCTTCGGCGAGCCTCGGCTGCAGCGCGAGCTTGAGGCCACCGCGTCCGGCGATCGCGTCGGCGGGCGGCGCCACGCTCATCGCGACGCTGCCGTCCACCTGCATCAAGGTGCCCTGCTGCACGGTCAGCGGAATCGCGGGGATCAGCTTCTGCGTCACCTTGAGCGCATCGCGCGCACCGGCGGTGAGGTCCTTGGCCTCGATCTCCCACATCAGCGCCTGCGCACGCGTCTGCGCGAGCTGCGCTGGCGCGGTCACGTCCCAGGTCACTTCGCGGGAATCGTTCGCGGGAATGTCCACGGTCTGCTTGTCGAGCGTGAGCAGCGCGGCGCGCGGCGTGACCTCGACCTTCATCGCATTCGCGGTGGTGTTGCGCAGCGTGAGCATCGCGCGGAACTGGTCGTCCTCGCGCACCAGCGGCGGCAGGCCGCTGATGATCTGCAGGTCCTGCGTGGCGCGGATTTCGGTGCTTCCGGTGCCGAACAGGCTCACGCCCGCATCGGCCACGGCCACGATCTTGAAGGTGGTCAGCGCATCGTTGAGCGGCACCTCGACCTTCGCCTGACCGTTGGCGTCGAGCTTGATCGAGGGCTTCCACACCAGCAGGGTGTCGAGCAGCTCGCGCGCCTGAAGATTGCCGCCGCCACCGCCTGCGGGCACGGCCTTCTTGCCGTAGTGTCTGCGGCCGATGATCTCCATCTGCGCGGTCGATGTCTCCACGCCCCAGGAGCGGCGCTGCAGCATCGCCTCCAGCAGATTCCAGCTGGTGTTGGGCTTGAGCGCCAGAAGCGCCTTGTCCACCGCGGCCAGCGCGATTTCCGCACCGGCTGCGGGCTTGCCGTCGGGCAGCGTGGCCGAGATCGTCACCTGCGCCTTGCCGCGCACCGGGTAGCTTTCCTTGTCCGCCGCCACCTTCACGTCGATCTGATGGCCTTTGGTGCCCACGCGCAGCTCGGTCATGCCGAAGCGGTAGGCGGGCTTGGACAGATCGACCATCGCGGTCGGCGCGACGTATTCCTTGCCCTCGTACCAGAAGGCATTCCACCATTCACGCGGTGCCTTGAAGCCCCAGGTGAAAAAGCTGTACCACGGCACCTCGCGCAGACGCCCGCGCAACACGAACACGCTCACGTAGACGTTCGGGCCCCAGGCCTCCTGGATCTTCACGTTCACCGTCGGGTCCTGGCCGTTGAGCTGCACGACCTCGGAGCTCAGAATGCCCTCGCGCTCCACCGTCACCAGCGCGGTGGCGTAGCGGAACGGCATGCGCACCTGCAACTGGGCGGTCTCGCCGGGCTGGTAGCTCTTCTTTTCGGGCAGCACGTCGATGCGGTCGTGGTCCTCACCGCCGAACCACAGCTCACCCTGACGCGTGACCCAGACGGTCGCGGCCGCAAGCGATTCGTTGCCGTCCTTGTCGCGCGCCTTGGCGATCAGTTCGACCTCGCCGGCCTCGGACATCTTCGACTCGCAGAGCACCAGACCACGGCTGTCGGTCTTGCCCGTGCAGATGATGCCCAGATCCCTGGTCTCGGTCTTGTTGTCATAGCTGTAGAAGCCGCCCACCATGCGCTTGCGGCTGGTGGTGGTGATGCGGGCCACGGCCTGCACCTCGACCGGCACGCCGGTCTGCGGCTTGCCGTCCAGTCCCAGCGTCAGCGCCTGGTACTTCATCTTGCTCGAAGCCGACACCCAGCCCTCGGTCTTGATGCCCGCGATCACGCCGGCCGGCCAGAGCGTCTGCGTGCTGCGCAGCGTCTGCACTTCGCCGTTCGGATCGGCGTAGGTCGCCTCGAGCACCATGTCCTGCGGCGCGCGCGACTGCGGCACCTTGTCGATGGTGACCGTGCCCGCGCCCTTGGCGTCGAGCGTCACCGGCAGCTTGTCGGCGATGACGCGGTTGTCCTCCGAGGAAGTGGCTTCCTCGTTGTCGCTGTGGCCGCCCGGGTTCGCATCGCGCTGGCGCGGCGGCTGGAAGCTGAACATCTCGAAATCCGAAAAGTTCATGCTCCTGCCGCGCACCATCGACGACACGCGCACCGGCAGGCGCGCGGCCGGGCCGCCCGAGACGTAGTTGATCTGCACGTCGACCGGCACGCTGCGGGGACGCACCAGCGGCTTCTTGTCGGTCGGCGTGATGCGGCCGTCGAACACCGGCAGGCGGAACTCTTCCACGCGGAAGCTCCCCGAGCCGAAGCTGCGTTCGCTGCTCTGCGCCTGGTCCTTGAGTTCGACGCCGTATTCGCCGAGCTTGGCGGCGGGCGGAATCTTGAAGCTGCTCTCGGCGCTCAGGCCACCGGTCGCGGTCTTGCGCCACTGCAGCGCTTCGCTGAACTGCTGGCCGCTGCCCAGATGGGTGATGACCAGCGTGCCCGGCGTCACATCCGGCAGACTGAAGCCCTTCATGTTCTGCGTGCGCAGATAGTGCTTCATCGACACGGTCTCGCCCGCGCGCAGCAGCGTGCGGTCGAACACGGTATGCGCCACCTGATCGGGGTCGGTCTCGCTGCTCGTGGGCACGTTGAAGCGCCACGGCTCGATGCCGCGCTGCCAGTCGCTCCAGGTGAAGGCCATGTCCTCCACGCCGTCCGCGCCCTTGGCGCGGGCGCTCACGAAGTAGGCGTGGCTGTAGTCGTCCTCGCTGCTGCAGGCTTCGGCCTGGGGCAGCAGCGTGTCGAACTTCGCGATGCCCTTGGCGTCGGTGGTCGCGCGGGCCACTTCGGCGCCGCTGCAGCTCGAGACGCGCACGACGGCACCCGGCACCACCTGGCCCTTGTCGAGCGTGGTCACCCAGGCCTCGGAGTTCTCGCGCCCGAGCTTGAAGTGCACGGCCAGATTGGTCACCAGCGCCGAGGTGCGCACATACATCGTGCGCCCTGCGCCGAGCTCTTCGCTGAGCAGCGCCTTGCCGAGCATCGGCGACGCGATCTCGACCACATGAAAGCCCACCGGCAGCGGAATGCCCACCACTTCAAACGGGCGTGGATCGGTGCTGTTGGTCTTGGGCACATCGAGCGTCTTCACGTTGCTCTGGCCGCCGAGCAGCGAGAGCGCACGCGTCTGCACGATCGAATCGCGCTCGTTGCCCTCGCCCCCGAGCAGCTTGGGCAGCGCGCCCTTCACGTCCTTGGCTGCGGTCTTGCGCGAGACGGACCACTCGTTGTACTGCTGCACCTTGCGGTACCAGCGGATGATCTCCGCATCCGTGCCGGGTTTGAAGGTGCTGACCTTGGGCGGCTGGCTCTGCGCCGTCTTTGCGGCCGTGGCCGCGTCAAGACCGCTGACCTGCAGCGCCTGCTCCACATTGCGCAGCGTGACCGGCAGCAGCGCCGGACCTTCGGGGCCTTCCGCAAAGCGCTCGACAATGCCGAACGTCCCCGCCGCGAACTTGGCGAGCGGCGGCATCTGGCCTGCGGAGACCGCGAGCGGAAAGCCCGCCGCGTTGTCCAGCGTGCGACCCGAGGCGTCCTGGAAACCCTTGGGCAGCTCGATGGTGAACTTGGCGCCTGGCGTGAACGGTGGATCGAACTGCACGCTGCCCAGCACCGAATCGGCATCGGCCGCTTCGTTTCCGAGGTTGGGCTTGACCGAACCAGCCGAAGACTTGAGGCGAATGCCGTCGGCCAGCTTGCGCGAGACCGGCGCATTGAAGTTGAGCAGCATCGGACGGATCGGCAGACAGCCCGACTGCGCGCTCTCGCGCTCGCAGGAGAAATCCGCATGGAAGGGCTCGCGCACCTTGTACGAGAAGCGCTTTTCCTGCGTGTTGGCTACGCCGCTTGGCGTGGCAACGCCCTTGCCGAAAACGATCTGCATGTCCGAGCCCGACGACAGGCGGCGGTTGCACGACAGCGTCACATAGGACAGCGGCGCGCGCGCGGCGTCCTTCTCGAGGCCCTGCGCCTTCAGCAGCTCTTCACGCTGCTTGCCCTCGATGAGCCGCACCGGAATGCGCTCGCCGACGCCGCTTGCGACGCACCAGACGTTCTGCCGGATGCTGTCCAGCGTCGCGCCGCCGTTGAGCGTGAGCGTGAAGTACTGCTCCTCGTCGATGGCCTGATACGTGCCGGGCTGGATGTAGCGCACGAACGGACCGCCGGTGCTGAACGCGTAGCTTTTCTGGCCGCTGATCTCGGCATCGCTTGGCGACTTGAAGCCCGATTTCAGCGTCGCCGTGCAGCGCACGCCGGGCGGCAGATCCTTGACAAAGTCGTAGACCCATTCGCGGTCGCCGGTCCAGCGGCCCGTGCCCTTGCCGGCATCGGCGTCATCGCACGACACCGAGAGCGGCGCGGCCGCCTTGGGATCACCGAAGCGCACGGCCGCGCTGTCGAACTTGGCCACCAGTTGCCGCACGCGCGATACCTCGCCCTGCGGTGACAGACTGGTGATGGTCAATGCCTGCGCCGCGCCGCTCGCCATGAGCGCCAGCGTCAGGAGTGCTCCGCGAAAGCGAATCGTGCCTGTTGTCATATGGAATTCTCGAAAATCCGAAGGAATGCCGCTGCAGACCTCCTCCTGTCTGCACGCGGCATTGCGAGCGTTTTGCGTGATTCTGCTACGAGCGCCTCCGCGCCCACCCACCCTTCTCGGGTCACGGTGCGCACCACTTGCGCAGCGCCAGACCGCACACACTCAATTGCTTGCGACGAATATAGTCTGAAAATGCGTCAGCCCCATGCGCAAGGGTTCGCTCCAAAAGACACGCTAGTTACCTATATTCACAAACAAGCATGACACAGCTTTCAATGCGCCTCATCGAGCCCCCGAACTGGAGCCGAGCGGCCATCCATGCGGTCGATGCCGATTTCGAGCCCGCCATGGTTGAACAGATTCTCAAGCACCTTCCGGTGGTGCTGGAGCAACTGCAGCGCGCAGTGCAGACGTATCTGGATGAAACGCCCGATGATGGCCTTTTCCCGCTCAAAGAACGCATGACCGGCGAGTTCTACGCAGGCGATCTCTCATTCCACCTTCATGCATCGGAGACGGGAACGCCCGTGCACCGCTTCAGCATTCTGGCTCATTGCCTTGAAAAGCAGGAATATGTGCCCACCCCTGATCGCGACTATCTCGGATTGGAAGTGCACTTTGTTTGGGACGCGCCGACCCATTCAGCGATATTCGAAGGTGATGTTGATTCGAGCTCGATCTGAGAGCGCGTTCACGACCTTCACACGCTCTGAGATCACTGTGGCTGGAATCCGCTCTCGCGAATGATCTTTGTCCAGACCTGGGCGTAGGCATGCTCGCGCGTGGCGAGTTGTGCGGGAGTCATGTAATCGACATTGATGCCCATGCCGGTGAGCTGATCGCGCACATCGGGCATGGCGACGACCTTGGCGAGCGCCTGCGTGAAGCGCTCGATGAACGTGGCCGGCGTGCCGGTGGGTGCGTAGATGCCGTAGTAAGGCAGGTCCTCGAAGCCCTTGAGGCCGAGCTCGGAGAACGTCGGCACATCGGGCAGCGCGGACTGGCGCTTGCCGCCGAGCACGGCCAGCACGCGCAGCTTGCCGGCCTTGTGGTTTTCGAGAAAGTCCTGCACCGAGCCAATGCCCGCAGGGATCTGGTTGGCCAGCATGTCCGCAATCATCGGCGCGCTGCCTCGGTACGGCGCGGCCAACAGGTCGAGCTGGTAGCGCTTGCCAAGCAACTGCACCAGAAATTCGGGCGTCGATGCCGGCGCAGGAATGCCCACGGCACTCTTGCCATGGCCGTGGCTTTTCACCCAGCTCACGTACTCCGAAAAGCTCTTGGCTGGCGTGTGGGCCGAGACCGCGAAGCAGTTCACGAAATTCGCAAAACCGCCTGCGGGAATGAAATCCTTGTCGGGATCGAAACCCGGCTTCTTCACGACCTGGGGAAGGATGGAGATCGTGTGGTCGTGCGTGACGAACAGCGTGCTGCCGTCCGCAGGCGAGGCCTTGAGCACCTGCGCCGCGATCTGCCCACCGGCACCGGGGCGGTTGTCCACGATGACGTTCTCGCCGAGCTGGTCCTTGAGTTTCTCAGCCAGCAGGCGCGCGATCGCATCAGTGCCGCCGCCGGGCGGAAAGCCGACCAGCAGCCTGATCGTCCTGCTCCCCTCGGCAAGGCTCCATGGCGCATGGCTCGCCGCCGTGGCAGCCAATGAGAACTGAAGAACGCGGCGGCGGGAAATGCGCATGGAAAACTCCGAGGTAAGCAGACAGACCTAGTCCGCACATATCAAGCCAAGAATACGTGATTCATGGCACTTCGCACGTCGCACCTCCCACAGCGCACGAAACCGACGCGGCCCGCACGAGGGCAGCCGCGCAAAGGCCGCCCCGCCGCGCTGGCTGCGTCCCCTGCCCGAAACGCAACGCGTTTCGAGAGCGGGGGAAGGCGCGAAGCGACTCAGGGGGGCTTCCTCTCAAACCAGACGAGCGCGGTTCTTGGCGATCTGCTGACGCACTTGCGCAGGGGCCGTGCCACCCAGCGTGTTGCGCGCGTTGAGCGAGCCTTCAAGGCTCAGCGCCTCGAACACGTCCGCTTCGATGTTCGGATTGAACGCCTGCAGCTCGGCGAGCGGCAGCTCGCTCAGGTCCACGCCCTGCTGCTGCGCCAGCTTCACTGCGTGCGCGACGGTCTCGTGGGCATCGCGGAAGGGCAGGCCCTTCTTGACGAGGTAGTCGGCCAGATCGGTGGCCGTGGCGTAGCCCTTTTGCGCGGCGGCGCGCATGTTGGCGGCGTTCACGGTGATGCCGCCTTCCTTCTTGCCGGTCGCCGGGTTGATCTGGCCGCCGATCATCTCGGCGAAGATGCGCAGCGTGTCCTTCAAGGTGTCCACGGTGTCGAACAGCGGTTCCTTGTCTTCCTGGTTGTCCTTGTTGTAGGCCAGTGGCTGGCCCTTCATCAGCGTGATCAGGCCCATCAGATGGCCGACGACGCGGCCGGTCTTGCCGCGCGCGAGTTCTGGCACGTCGGGGTTCTTCTTCTGCGGCATGATCGACGAGCCGGTGGTGAAGCGGTCGGCGATGCGGATGAAGCCGAAGTTCTGGCTCATCCAGATGATCAGCTCTTCCGACAGGCGGCTCACGTGCACCATGCACAGGCTCGCGGCGGCGGTGAATTCGATGGCGAAGTCACGGTCGCTCACGCCGTCGAGGCTGTTCTGCGACACGGCGTCCATGCCCAGCGTCTTCGCGACGCGTTCACGGTCGAGCGGGTAGGTCGTGCCGGCCAGCGCGGCCGAGCCCAGCGGCAGCACGTTGACGCGCTTCCTCACGTCGAGCATGCGGTCTGCGTCGCGCTTGAACATTTCCACATAGGCGAGCAAATGGTGCGCAAAGCTCACCGGCTGGGCCACCTGCAGGTGGGTGAAGCCCGGCAGGATCACCTCGACGTTCTGCTCTGCCACTTCGACGAGCGAGAGCTGCAGCTCGCTCAGCAGGCCTTCGATCAGGTCGATCTCGCCGCGCAGCCACAGGCGCACGTCGGTGGCGACCTGGTCATTGCGGCTGCGGCCGGTGTGCAGGCGCTTGCCCGCATCGCCCACGAGCTGCGTGAGGCGCGCCTCGATGTTCAGGTGCACGTCTTCCAGATCGAGCTTCCATTCGAACGCGCCGGATTCGATTTCCTGCGTGATCTGCGCCATGCCCTTCTGGATGGATGCCAGATCGTCCGCACCGATGATGCCCTGCGCCGCCAGCATCTCCGCGTGCGCCAGCGAGCCCTGAATGTCCGCCTGCCACATGCGCTTGTCGAAGAACACGCTTGACGTATAGCGCTTGACCAGGTCGCTCATGGGCTCGGAGAACAGGGCCGACCATGCCTCCGCTTTGGTGGCGAGTTGGTCTTTTGATGGTTGCGATGCTGCAGAAGTTGACATGAGAGGGCAATAATCCGGTTTGTTCCGACACCCGAGAAAGCCGGATGCCGCAATGCAAGATACCGAAATTTTATCGACCCTTCCGCCCCTCGGCCAAAAACCGCCCGAACGCCCCTTCCAGGAGGAGCGGATGCAGGTGTTTGACGCCTGTCACATCGGCGTGGTGCTGCGCGCCGTTCTGTTCGTGGAAGTGGTGCTCGCGGTGGGCGTGATGTTCCACGCCAGCACGCCCGTGGACTGGCTTTCGCGGCTGGCGCTGGTCACCGGCGGCGCCCTGCCCTCGACGCTCGGCTGGCTGCTGTGCACCTGTGCGCTCAAGAGCCAGCTGCAGCGGCTGCCGACCGCCATGCAGTACCTGCTTGGCACCATGCTGGGATTCATAGCGGGAGTGAGCACCTGCAAACTTTTGGTATGGGTGCTGTCCGACGCGGGGGAATGGCCGCAGCTTGCCAGCGGCTTTGCGGGCGGGCTGATGGCGCTGGCGCTGGTGGCGGCGCTGCAGATGCGCGCGCGTGGCCGCACGCCTGCGGCCACCACCGCGCGGCTGACCGAGCTGCAGGCCCGCATCCGGCCGCACTTTCTTTTCAACACGCTCAACAGCGCCGTGGCGCTCGTGCGCGAAGAGCCCGCCAAGGCCGAGGCCCTGCTTGAAGACCTGAGCGACCTGTTCCGCCACGCGCTGATGGAGCAAGGCACCTCGTCCACGCTGGAGGAGGAAATCACCCTGGCCCAGCGCTATCTCGACATCGAACAGGTGCGCTTTGGCGAGCGCATGCGCGTGCAATGGCACCTCGACCCCGACGCGATGCAGTCCACGCTGCCGCCGCTTCTGCTGCAGCCGCTGGTGGAAAACGCGGTCAAACACGGGATCGAGCCCTGCGCGCGGGGCGGCAAGCTGCGCATCAGCACCGAACTGCGCAACCGCCGCGTGATCCTGCAGATCACCAACACCCTGCCCGACACCGCCGAGGGCGAGGCCAATGCCACGCGCGGGCATGGCATCGCGCTGGCCAATGTGCGCGAGCGGTTGCGTTTGCTGCACGACGTGGATTGCGACTTCAGCGCAGGCATGCAAAATGGCCTGTATCGGGTGCGCATCGCCCTGCCCGCCTCCCAACCCCACACACCCTAGCCACTTATCGCGGAATGAACATCCTGATCGTCGATGATGAAGCGCTGGCCCGCAGCCGGCTTCGCACCCTGCTCTCCGACTGCCATGCGGACTACAACGTGCAGGAGGCCGCGCACGCCGCCGAGGCCCTGACCGTGCTGCAGCAGCGCACGGGCGCGGACATCGATCTGGTGCTGCTGGACATCCACATGCCCGGCCAGGACGGCCTGTCGCTTGCCCAGACCATCCAGCAGATGCCCAACCCGCCCGCCATCGTCTTCGTGACGGCGCACGTGGACCACGCGGTGAGCGCGTTCGAACTCGACGCGACCGACTATCTGACCAAGCCGGTGCGCCTCGCGCGGCTGCAGCAGGCCTTGGCGAAGGTGCAGCGCCTGCCGCGCGCGCAGGGCACCGTGACGCCGCCCGTGGCGGACAACGAGGCCTCCATCGTCATTCAGGAGCGCGGCCGCACGGTGCGCATTCCGATGGCCGAGGTGCTGTATCTGAAGGCCGAGCAGAAATACGTGACCGTGCGCACCTTCGCGCGCAGCTACATTCTGGACGGCTCGCTCTCGGAGCTCGAAGCTCGCTACGCCGAGCATTTCATGCGCGTGCACCGCAGCATGCTGGTGGCACGCCGCGCCCTGCGCTCGATTGAAAAGCACTACGACGCCGAAGAGGGCGAAGGCTGGGCCGTGCGCCTGCAGGGCCTGGCCGAGCTGCTGCCGGTCTCGCGCAGGCAGGTGTCGGCCGTGCGCGAGGCGCTCACCCTGCAGTGAGCTTCGCCCAAAAACAGGCTCTCAACGCAACCAGCCCGGTGCACAGCGCACGAAACTGGCGCATCCTATGAGAGAGCGGCCGCGCAAGGGCCGCCGCGCCGCGCTGGCTGTGTCCCCTGCCCGAAACGCAAAGCGTGTCGAGAGCGGGGAAAGGCGCGAAGCGACTCAGGGGGCTGTTTCTTGTCAATGAACGTGAGCGGCCTTGCTCACAAACGTGACGATCAGAATGCCGGCCACGAGCCACGCGATCTGCGCGAAGGTCTCCGCCGCTGACAGGCGCTTTTGCAGTTGCGGGATCAGGTCGGCCAGCGCCACGTAGATGAAGCTGGCGGAAGCGATCACCAGCAGGTACATCAGGCCATCGTGCAGCTGGTTGAGCAGGAAATAGCCCGCCAGGCCACCCAAAGCGGTCACCGCGCCCGCCAGAGACACCTTGATCAGCGCCATGCGGCGGTCCAGGCTGCCCTGGCTCATGACCACCAGATCGCCGATATGGTGCGGCACTTCGTGCGCCAGCACCGACACCGCCGCGACGATGCCCAGCCGCATGTCGGCCATGAAGGCCGAGGCGATCAGCACGCCGTCGCCAAAGCAGTGAACGCTGTCGCCCGTGAGGATCGACCAGCCGCCGCCTTGCTTGCCGTGCGAATGCGCATGGCCATGGTCGTGCCCATGATGTTCATGGCCGTGATGTTCATGCACGGCATCGTGCTTGTGAGCGCTTGCTTCCTGGCGATGCGCATCGTAGTGCTCGTGCCCGTGATGCCAGAGCTCCGCCTTGTCGAGCAGAAAGAAGAACACCAGCCCCACCAGCAGAATCGGGAACAGCTCGTGCGCATGCGCATGACCTTCCTCGAAGGCCTCGGGCAGCAGATGCATGAAGGCCGTGGCCAGCAATGCCCCGGCAGCCAGGCTCAGCAGGTGCTGCGTGCCCACGCGATTTCCGTTGCCCAGCCCAAAGCGCATCAGCAACGCCGCGATCCAGACACTCCCAATGCCAGCAGCCAGTGTGGCGATCAAAATTGCTACTAATTGCATAGCTTATTTCCGCAGGCGGACAGCACCCGCATGGTTTTCTTCCATCAACAAAAAAAGCCCCGTAGGGCTTTGCTTCCTCCTGCTTGGCTGGATGCTGGCTGAGCTGGGGAGCTACCAAAGGGGCACATTGTCCTCGTTTTGGCAGACCCCGACAGCCGCTGGGAGATCGTTGAATGCAGACCTCCGTCCTCAACTCACCCCATGCGTCCTGAACCAGGCCAAGGCGCGCTTCCAGCCGTCCTCAGCTGCCTCCTTGCGGAAACTGGCGCGGTAGTCGGCGTGGAAAGCGTGCGGCGCATCCGGGTAGATCACGAATTCGGATGCCTTGGCCGCAGAAGAGCCCTCTTTGAGAGCCGCTTTCATCTTATCAACCGTGTCAAGGGGTATGCCGCCATCTTTTTCACCATACAGCCCCAGCACCGGTGCCTTGAGAATGGGAGCGATGTCCACCGCGTGCTTGGGCGTGTTCTGCGTGGAGTCGCCCACCAGACGCCCGTACCACGCCACGCCCGCCTTGACCGGGCCATGCGCCGAGTACAGCCAGGTGATGCGCCCACCCCAGCAGAAGCCCGTGATGCCGAGCTTGCCGATGTCGCCGCCATTGGCTGCGGCCCATTTCACCGTCGCGTCCAGATCCGCCATGACCTGCGCATCGGGCACCTTGGAGATCACCTCGCTCTGGATCTTCGCGATCTCGCCGTAGGACATCGGATCACCCTGCCGCGCGAACAGATCGGGCGCGATCGCCATGTAGCCTTCCTTCGCGAAACGGCGGCAGGTGTCGGCGATGTAGTCGTGCACCCCGAAGATCTCGGAGATCACCAGAATCACCGGCGCGTTCTTCTTGTCCTTGGGCGCGGCGCGGTAGGCGTTGACCTGAAAGCCGTTCACGTCGAACTGCACGTCGCCCACGGTGAGGCCCTCCGCCGACGTCTTGATCGCCGTCTGCGCACAGACCGGCACCACCGCCGCCGCATACCCCACGCCCAGCGCCACTTTCAGCGCCGTGCGGCGCGACGCGCCCGCTTCGCTGGATTGGCCGGGCAACAACGCGTCGAAGTCGCGCTTCATGTCATCATGATTCATGCTCTGTCTCCTGAGGAAGTGAACGTGGTGGATGCGATGTGGATCAGTCTACATTCCCGCACGACGGGCCGGATGTTTGGCCCCGCGAGCTCTGGCTATTTCACGACGTTTCCGTGACCGCTCCGTCACCGCCCCAGGAGGACGGATCAGGGCTCCAGCGCGTTGGTCTGCCCTGTGGTTCACCGCTCTCCACTTCAAACAGCGCCTTCACCAGCTCGCCCAGATCCACGCCGAGCGCCTCACGCGCTGCCGCGTCGCCGCCATCGAGTGCGTCGGCCGCATTCGCGAACCGCGCGAACTGCGGCCAGTCGGCGGACAGGTGCCTGACCAGCAACTGCGCCAGATCGTAGGACAGCATGTTGCCCTCATCAGGCCGATGAAACGAATGCCCGGCCCAGAACTCCTGGATCGTGCGCTCGTTCCAGAACTTGCGGTGCATGGCGTCGCGCTGCCTGGATGTATGCCGCTGGTTCGGTCCCCCGCTCAGGTGAGCCTCGGTGTTCACCGCAAGACCTTCATTGAGCCACAGCGGAATCGACAGATGCGTGAGGCTGGCATGCGTCAGTTCGTGCACGATGGTCGGCTCGATGTCTTTGAGATCATTGGCCTTGCGCGTCACGAAATGCCCGCAGCCGTCATTGATGAACATGCCTGCGCTGAACGCGAACTCGCCCTCCTGCGGGTAGTAGCGTGAGACATAGTCGTAGTAGGTCTCCTCGTCATCGAAGACCACCAGAATGTCGTAGCCACACTCCCCGGGCGCTTCGGCCACACCGTCGAGCACCGTGACGATGCGCTGCTGCGCCGCATTGATGAACTGCGCCGCAGCCACTGCCACCACGCCCTCCAGGCTCGACAGCACAATCGCACTGCCGCGCCGCACCAGCCGGTAATGGGGCCCAAGCGCCGCGCGCAGATGCACCAGCCACGCCACCTCGATCTCGCCCCAGACCCGATCACGCTCGGCCGCATCCCGAATCCCGGCGGTCCATTCCAGCACCGCGTCCCAATCGGGCACCGGCAGGCCCTGCTCGACAATCAGCAACTTTTCGAAATCGAGCGGCGACACGCCTGCCGCCTCGATCATGCGCGGCAGCTCGGCCGCGCTGTCGGCCTCGGCCTTGTCTGTGGTTGGCGCCGACGCTGCGGAAGGCAGCAGCCGGCCAAGCAATTTCTGGAACATGAAATCAGGCGTCGATGCGCGTTGAATGCGGGAAATGTTCCGTGCATCGTATCAACCCGCCAGCCGCCTTGCCCGTCAGCGCGCGTCGTGCGAATGAATCTGCAGCGCCTCCAGAAACCGCGACACCATGTTGTAGGCCGCCACGGTGGCGGTCAGCTCCACCATCTGCTGCGGTGCGAAATGGCTTGAAACCGCGGCGAACACATCGTCCGTCACCTGCACGTCGCGCGTCATCGCGTCCGTATAGGCGAGCACCGAGCGCTCCGAATCGCTGAACAGCGCGGCATGTGTTGACCAGTCGGAGAGCGCATCAAGCTGCGCCTGCGTCATCCCCTCCTTGAGCGCGATGGGAGCGTGCTGATCGGCCTCGTAGGGCGCTCGGTTGAGATGGGCCACGCGCATGATCACCATCTCGCGCAGGGCGCCATCAAGCGTGGACTTCTGGCGGATCGCGGTCAGATAGCTGAGCCAGCCTTCCGCGACCGACGGGCTGTTGAGCAGCATCTGATAGAGATGCAGGATGCCCCCGCGCTCGGCGATGATGCGGTCGGCCAGCGGCTTGACGGCAGGGTTGGCGGGATCGGCGTAGGGAATGCGTGCCATGGTTTCTGTGCTCCTTGAATCAACCCAGTGCTGTATTCATCCAAATCACGATGGCAAGAGTCAGCACGACCACTGCTGCAAGAAGCACCACCCCCACCAGTACGCGAAGCGGTGAAAATCGTGATCTCGTTCCAGGCCGCTGAATGCCGAACAACAACGTACCCCGCCCCTCCCCCAACAAGGTGACTGGCAACGCGCCCACGGCAAGCATCAGCCAATCGTCCGCATTGCTCGGATGTCTGGGCCAATTCATCACAAGCCAGCAAAGAACGGCCAACCCACTGAACGCGAAATACCAAGCAACAAAACGCAGGAATCGCATGAGTTCAGCAGGTTGTCATCTTGTGACGGCAGCGCCTCAGTGCGCCTTCTCCCAATTCGGCCCAAAGCCCACTTCCGCGAGCAGCGGCACCTTGAGCTGGGCGATGTCGGCCATCATGCGCGGCACCTCGGTGCGCACCCAGTCGACTTCCGACTCGGGCAGCTCGAACACCAGTTCGTCGTGCACCTGCATGATCATCAGCACGCCGGGCTTCTTCGCGTCAAGTTCCTTCTGCACCGCGACCATCGCCATCTTGATGAGGTCGGCCGCCGTGCCCTGCATGGGCGCGTTGATGGCGGCGCGCTCGGCACCGGCGCGGCGCGGGCCGTTGGGCGAGTTGATCTCGGGGAGGTACAGGCGGCGGCCGAAGACCGTCTCCACATAGCCCTGCGCCTTGGCCTGCAGCTTGGTTTCGTCCATGTACTGCTTCACGCCGGGATAGCGCTGGAAGTAGCGGTCGATGTAGGCTGCCGCGGCCTTGGTTTCGATGCCGAGGTTCTTGGCGAGACCGAAGCTGCTCATGCCGTAGATGAGGCCGAAGTTGATGACCTTGGCATAGCGGCGCTGTTCGCTCGTGACCTGATCGACGCTGACGCCGAACACCTCCGCGGCGGTCGCCTTGTGCACGTCGATGCCGTCGTGGAAGGCGCGCAGGAGCGACTCGTCGCCGCTGATGTGCGCCATGATGCGCAGCTCGATCTGGCTGTAGTCGGCGCTGGCGATCACGCGGCCTTCGGGCGCGACGAAGGCCTCGCGCACGCGGCGGCCTTCGGGTGTGCGCACGGGAATGTTCTGCAGGTTCGGATCGTTGCTCGACAGACGCCCCGTCACCGCCACGGCCTGCGCATAGTGTGTGTGCACGCGGCCCCTGGCATCGGCGAGCTGCGCGATCTTGTCGGTGTAGGTGCCTTTCAGTTTGCTGAGGCTGCGGTGCTCGAGCAGCTTGGCGGGCAGCGGATAATCCTCGGCCAGCTTTTCCAGCACTTCCTCGTCGGTCGAACGCGCGCCGGTGGCGGTCTTCTTCACGACCGGCATGCCGAGCTTGTCAAAGAAGATTTCGCCGAGCTGCTTGGGGCTGGCCAGATTGAAGGGCTGGCCCGCGATCTCGTAGGCTTCGGATTCAAGCTGCACGATGCGCTGACCAAGGTCGTTGCTCTGCCTGGCAAGCTCGGCCGCGTCGATCAGCACACCATTGCGCTCGATGCGGAACAGCACTTCGCTGGTCTGCATTTCCAGCTCATAGATGCCGCGCAGCTTGTCGTCGGCTTCGAGCTGCGGCCACAGCACGCTGTGCACGTCGAGCGTCTGGTCCGAGTCTTCGCACGAATACGCAGCCGCCTTCTCCACCGGCACCTGCGAGAACGGAATCTGCTTGGCGCCCTTGCCGCACAGGTCTTCATACGTGATGCCGCTGCGGCCCGTGTGGCGGTCGGCCAGGCTGGAAAGACCGTGCGGCTTGTGCACCTCGAGCACATAGCTTTCGAGCATGGTGTCGTGCTGATATCCGCGCACGTCGATGCCCTCATTGGCGAACACGTGGCGGTCGTACTTGATGTGCTGACCGAGCTTCTTCTTCGACTCGTCTTCGAGCCAGGGCTTGAGCCTGGCGAGCACCAGATCGAGCGCCAGTTGCTCGGGCGCGTCGGGGCCGTCATGCGCCACCGGCACATAGGCCGCCGTGCCCGGCTCCACGCTGAAGCTGATGCCGACGATGCGCGCCTGCTGCTCGTCGAGCGAGGTGGTTTCGGTATCGATGGCCGTGAGCCTGGCGGCGTCGATCTTCGCGATCCAGCGGTCAAGTTCCGCTTCGGTCAGCAGCGTTTCGTAGACCACGTCGCGGTGCTGGGCCTGCACGGCGATCTCGGTGGTGATGGCGTCTTCGGTCGAGAAGAGATCATTCTGCCCATCATCCGCCGCCTGCTTGGCCTGCTTCGTTGAAGACGCTGGCTTGTCCACCGCGCCGAGCGCGCGCGCGAGGCCCTTGAAGCCGTATTTTTCGTAGAACGGCAGCAACTGCGCACCGTCGGGCTCGCCCAGCGTGATCGCGTCAAGCGCCGGCAGGCCGGCAACGTAGTCTTCCAGCTCGCAATCCGTCTTCATCGTGACCAACTGGCGGCTGAGCGCGAGCTGGCCGGAGGCGATGGCGTCGCGCAGGTTCTGCCCCGCCACGCCCTTGATGTCGGCGGCGTTCTCGATCAGCTTGTCGAGCGAGCCGTATTCGAGCAGCCACTTCGATGCCGTCTTGGGGCCGACCTTGGTGACGCCGGGCACGTTGTCCACGGTGTCGCCGACCAGCGCCTGAAAGTCGATCATCAGCGAGGGCGGCACGCCGAACTCCTCGGTCACGCCCGCCACGTCGCGCTTCTTGCCGTTCATGGTGTCGATGATGGTGATGCGCTCGTTGACCAGCTGCGACAGGTCCTTGTCGCCGCTCGAGACCACCACGTCGATGCCCTGCTCGGCGGCAATGCGCGCGAGCGTGGCGATCACGTCGTCGGCCTCGACCTTGGGCACCGCCACGACCTTCCAGCCGAGCATCCGCACCACGTCGTGGATCGGATCGATCTGCGAGCGCAAGTCATCGGGCATGGGCGCGCGCTGCGCCTTGTATTCGGTGTAGATCTCGTCGCGAAAGGTCGGGCCGCTCGCGTCGAACACGCAGACCGCGTAGTCGGCCGTCACTTCTTTGCGCAGCGCCTGCATCATGTTGATCATGCCGCGAATCGCGCCGGTAGCCGCGCTCGTCGGATCGCCCGGCACGGCACGCAGGTCGGGCATGGCGTGGAAGGCGCGATAAAGGTAGCTGGAACCGTCGACCAGCACCAGTGTCTTGGAATTGCTCATGTCGCCATTGTGCCGCGCCATGGCCGTCTGGCGCAGGGCCCGGTTGAGCCCGCACAGCCATCACGGCACAAAAAATGACAAATCGGTGAGCGCCCGCTCTACAATTGCGCCTATGAGCGCCGCCAAAGTCACCTCCTTCGCCCTGCTGCTGACCGTTCTGGCCAGCGGAGCCGCCCTCGCCCAGACCCCGTCTGCGGCGCCCGCAGAACTCAGCCCCGCGCAGGTGGAGTCGCTCTCCCGGCAGGAGGCTCAGGAAGAACAGGCGGAAGGCCGCAAGAACCAGCGCATCGAACGCCTCACCGTGGAAGACGGCGGCAGCCGCGTCGATGAACTGCGCGTGGGCGGTCAGACCAAGAGCATCACGGTCAAGCCCAAGTCCGCCGAAGGTGGCATCCCCGAATACGAGGTGATTCCCAACAACGGCGTGCGTGATGCCGGCCCGAGCAAGGCCGGTGCAGACTCGTTCCAGGCACCCCGCGTCTGGACACTGCGCAAATTCTGATCGCGCTTCATAGGGGCAAATTCCGTGGCCCTGCACTCAGATTTGGCCGACTGACGGCACAATAGCGGGTTTTGCGCGATGCAGGCTGGCCTTCGGGCCCTGTGCCGGTTTCGCGGTTTCTTCATCTCACCTCTGTATTCCTGCTGATCCATGGCCGTCTTCACCGAAGTCTCCAACAAAGAGGCGCGCGAATTGCTGCGCCGGTTGCAACTGGGCACGTTGAAGGAGCTGCGTGGCATCGAGGGCGGCATCGAGAACACCAACTACTTTCTCACCTCGGATCAGGGTGAGTTCGTGCTCACGCTGTTCGAGCGCCTCACGGCGGAGCAACTGCCGTTCTACCTGCACCTGATGAAACATCTGGCGCACGGCGGCATTCCCGTGCCCGACCCTGCGGCCAACAAGAGCGGCGACATCCTGCACAGCGTGGCGGGCAAGCCTGCCGCCGTGGTCAACAAGCTGCGCGGCAAGAGCCAGCTCGCCCCCGAGGCCGTGCACTGCGCTGCCGTTGGCGCGACGCTTGCGCGCATGCATCTGGCGGGCCGCGACTACGACCGCGTCCAACCCAATCTCCGCAGCCTGCCCTGGTGGAACGAGACCGTGCCGGTCGTGCTGCCGCACATCGGCGAGGAGCAGAAGCAACTGCTGCAGTCCGAACTGGCCTACCAGAACCACATCGCGGAATCCTCGGAATACACCGCCCTGCCGCGTGGTCCGGTGCATGCCGACCTGTTCCGAGACAACGTGATGTTCGACGGCGAGGAGCTCACCGGCTTCTTTGACTTCTATTTCGCGGGCGTGGACACCTGGCTGTTCGACCTCTCGGTGTGCCTGAACGACTGGTGCATCGACCTGCCCACCGGCGTGCACGACGCCGCACGCGCCAAGGCCATGCTCGACGCCTACCAGTCCGTGCGCCCACTGACTGCGGCCGAACGCACCCTGCTGCCCGCAATGCTGCGTGCGGGCGCGCTGCGTTTCTGGATCTCGCGCCTGTGGGACTTCTACCTGCCGCGCGAGGCGTCGATGCTCACGCCGCACGACCCCACGCACTTCGAACGCGTGCTGCGCGAACGCATCGCGCATCCGATTGTTCCGTGACGCTATCCTGAGGCGCTTGACTCGATAGACAGGCAATCCGCCATAGCCCTGAATTGCCACGGGGCGTGGCGACTTGGGGTACAGTCCCTGCCTGAACGTGCCCACAGGCTGCCAACGTCCCCTCGGCGATCCCAAGCCACCGTCATGACGTGGCCCAGACGCACGCACACATCCACGTTTTCCCATGAAACTGCATATTGTTCCGGCTCGCACTGGCGTTGATTGGGTTCGTCAGGGCATACGCGTCTTCTGGCGCCAGCCGCTGGCGCTCACCCTGCTGTTCTTCACGACCACGGCGGCCATGTCGCTGCTGTCCGTGCTGCCCCTGATCGGCCCAGCCATCGCGCTCGCGCTCCTGCCGGCCGCCACGCTGGTGATGATGGAGGCGGCTGCGGAAACCAGTCTCGGCCGCATCCCCACGCCCGCGCTCATCGTCCACGCCTTTCGCACCGGCCGCCAGCGGCTCGGGGCGCTCGCCGTGCTGGGCGGGATCTACGCGCTGCTGTTTCTGCTGATCATCGGCCTGGCGTCCCTCGCGGACGCTGGACAGTTCGCACGCGTGTACTTCGGCGTCGAACCGCTCACGCAGGAAGTGGCGACAAGCAGCGGCTTCGTCGTCGCCACCTGGATCGTGATGGGTCTGTACGTGCCCCTGTCCATGCTGTTCTGGCATGCGCCCGGCCTCGTGCACTGGCACAACGTGCCGCCGGTGAAGGCCCTGTTCTTCAGCGCCGTGGCCTGCGCGCGCAACATCGGCGCGTTCACGCTCTTCAGCATCGTATGGTTCGGCGTGTTCATCGGCGCGGGCATCGTCGTGAGCCTCGTGGTCACGCTGCTGGCCGTCGCGGGCCTTGGCAACGCCATCGTCGCCGCCATGATGATCGCCTCGGCTCTGGTGCTGGCCTCGATGTTCTTCACGTCCATCGTCTTCACCTTCCGAGACAACTTCGAGCCGCCCGAGCGGCCCAACACACAAAACGCGCAGAACGCGCGGAACACCGAGTTCATCGACTGAGCACCAAAAGCAAAACGCCCGACACATGTTCGGGCGTTTTTCATGAGGCCTGCAAATCGCTAGAGGCTGGAGGCTGGAGATCAGAACGTGCCTGGGTAGAGGCCGCCGTCCGCCAGGATGTTCTGCCCCGTGATGTAGCCTGCGTGCGCGCTGCACAGGAAGGCGCAGATCGCGCCGAATTCTTCCGGAGTGCCGAAGCGCTTGGCGGGCACCTGCGCGCTGGCCTGCGCGCGCGCCTCGTCCTGCGACTTGCCGGACTTCTGGGCGGCCGCGCTGATCGTGGAGGCGAGGCGGTCGGTGTCGAACTTGCCGGGCAGCAGGTTGTTGACCGTCACGCCCTTGCCCGCGATGGAGCTGCGCGCCAGACCGGCCACGAAGCCCGTCAGCCCGCTGCGCGCGCCGTTGGACAGACCCAGAATGTCGATCGGCGCCTTCACCGCGCTCGAGGTGATGTTGACGATGCGGCCAAACCCGCGCGCCGCCATGCCGTCCACGGTGGTCTTGATCATCTCGATGGGCGTGAGCATGTTGGCGTCCACCGCCTTGATCCACGCGTCGCGGTCCCAGCTGCGGAAGTCGCCTGTCGGCGGGCCGCCCGCGTTCGTGACCACGATGTCGAAATCGACACCCGGCCCGCCCGCAGCGGAAAACGCGGCCTCGCGGCCGGCCTGCGTGGTGATGTCCGCCGCCACGGCGATCACCTTCGCACCATGCGCGGCGCGCGTGCGCAACCTTTGGGCAGCCGCCTCGATGGCGTCCGCCGTACGCGCGACGACCACCACGTTCACGCCCTCGCTCACCAGCGCATCGGCGCAGCCAAACCCGAGGCCCTTGCTCGCACCCGACACCAGCGCGAAGCGCCCTGCAATTCCGAGATCCATGTTGATTTCTCCTGATGATTCCAGTGGAATACTAGCCGCTGCCGCGCACGCCCGCGCGCGTGAAAACGAATATCCCGGCGATCACCAGCACCGTGCCAAGCGCGATGCCGGTGGTGAACGGTTCATCGAGCAGCCACACGCCCATGAGCACCGTCGACAGCGGTCCGATCAGCCCCATCTGCGACACCATGGCCGAACCGATGCGCTCGATCGCCATCATCGTGAGCAACACCGGCACCACCGTGCAGAGCACCGCGTTGAGCACCGACAGCCAGATCACCTGCGGCGCCACGGTGAACGCCGCCGACATCGGCCGGAGCAGCAGAAACTGCAGAATGCAGCAGATGCAGGCCACCGACGTCGCCAGCCCCACGAGCCGCAGCGCCCCGATGCGCCGCACCATCTCGCCGCTGTAGACCAGATAGATGGCATAGCTCACCGCCGAGAGAAACACGAGGAACACGCCCCAGACCACGCTGCTGCCGGCGACCTTCACCTCCTGCCCGAACACCGCGAGCACTCCCAGATAGCTGACGAACATGCCGAAGGCCTGCACCTTGGTGATGCCGCGTCGATACAGCAACCAGCCGAGCGCAACCACCAGCGTCGGCGTGAGATACAGGATCAGGCGCTCCAGTCCCGCAGTGATGTAGGCGAGCCCCGCAAAGTCGAGAAAGCTCGCCAGGTAGTAGCCCGACACGCCAAGCCCGATGACCCCGAGCCAGTCCCGCCGCATGAGCTGCGGCTTGCCCCGGCTCGACCACACGGCCATCGCCACGAAGAACGGCAGCGCAAACAGCATCCGGTACATGATCAGCGTGACCGCATCCACCCCGTGCCGATACGCCAGCTTGACGATGATGGCCTTGCCGCTGAATGCAATCGCGCCCACCATGCCCAGCGCAATGCCAACGGCGAGGCCCTTGGCAGGAGTGGCTGAAGGGGAGGAAGAGGAGACGGAAGTCACGGGGAAAACAATAGCTGGGTTGCAGCCCATTATGAGTGCCCAGACACGAGCACCCCGTCCGCAGAGCGACATCCCAGCCATCGCCAACAGGAACAGCACGATGCGGATGCCCTCGAATCCCCGTCGTAGCGGGCCAACGACGCAGGCGGAGCGCCTCCATCCACCACCCCAGCGTCGAGAAATGCTTTCAGGCCAAGCGTCGCCGACGAAGACCACCCCTACGGCAAGGAGGCGCGACAACGCATGAACGCATTTCTCGGCGCCCCTGCACTGACATCCGATCGCAGCCAAAGGCAGCGTTATCCCCCACAGGCAAACACAACACAGAAAAAGAAAAACCCCGGTCTTTCGACCGGGGTTTTCAAGGGAGAGATCGCGTAATCACTCCATCAGTCTTCGACGAAGGCTTCCTCACGCTTCTTGCTCACGGCTGGCAGCAGCACGATGATCAACAGCAGCAGAGCGGCGGCCAGCAGACCTGCGGAGATCGGACGTGTCACGAACACGCTCCAGTCACCACGCGAAAGCAGCAGCGCACGACGCAGGTTTTCTTCCATCATTGGGCCCAGGATGAAGCCCAGCAGCAGCGGCGCAGGTTCCACGCCCAGCTTGTAGAACAGATAACCGATGAAACCGAAGGCACCGACCAGCCACACGTCGAACGTGTTGTTGTTGGTGGAGTACACGCCGATCGCACAGAACAGCACGATGGACGGGAACAGCCAGCGATAAGGCACGGTCAGCAGCTTGATCCACATGCCGATCAGCGGCAGGTTCAGAATCACCAGCATCGCATTGCCGATCCACATCGAAGCGATCAGGCCCCAGAACAGTTCCGGGTTGCTCGTCATCACCTGAGGACCAGGCTGGATGTTGTGGATGGTCATCGCACCGACCATCAGCGCCATCACGGCGTTGGGTGGAATGCCCAGTGTCAGCAGAGGAATGAACGAAGTCTGCGAACCAGCATTGTTGGCCGACTCGGGAGCCGCCACACCACGGATGTTGCCTTGGCCGAATGGAACTTCACCGGGCTTGAGCTTGGTCTTCTTTTCGAGCGTGTAAGCAGCGAAAGCGGACAGCAGAGCGCCACCACCTGGCAGGATACCCAGAGCAGAGCCCAGAGCGGTACCGCGGATCATCGCGGGGAACATGCGCTTGAAGTCTTCCTTGGTGGGGAACAGGCCCTGCACCTTGGCAGTGAACACTTCGCGCTCATCGTCGGCCTTGGACAGGTTGGCAATGATTTCACCGTAACCGAACACACCCATCGCGATCACGACGAAGTTGATGCCGTCGGTCAGTTCAGGAATGTCGAACGAGTAACGAGCCACACCGGAGTTCACGTCGGTACCGACCAGACCCAGCAGCAGGCCCAGCACGATCATACCGACGGCCTTGAGCAGCGAGCCCGAAGCCAGCACCACAGCACCGATCAGACCCAGCACCATCAGCGAGAAGTATTCGGCAGGGCCGAACTTGAAGGCCACTTCGGTCAGCGGAGGAGCGAAGGCCGCCAGAATCAGGGTACCCACGCAGCCTGCGAAGAACGAGCCGATGCCGGCCGCCGCAAGCGCAGGTCCCGCTCGGCCTTTTCGGGCCATCTGGTAGCCGTCGATCACGGTCACCACGGAGGACGATTCACCTGGCAGGTTCACCAGAATGGCGGTGGTGGAGCCACCGTACTGCGCGCCGTAGTAAATACCGGCCAGCATGATCAGCGCGGCCACGGGAGGCAGCGCGTACGTTGCGGGCAGCAGCATGGCGATGGTGGCCACGGGGCCCACGCCTGGCAGCACGCCGATCAGAGTTCCGAGCAGACAGCCGATGAAGCAGTAGATCAGATTCTGGAAAGTGAATGCGACGCCGAAGCCCGTCGACAAGTTTTGTATCAGGTCCATGTTCTAGTGTCTCCAATCAACCCGCAATGAAGCTAGGCCACACAGGGAATTGCAGGTTGAGCGCCCACACGAACGCCACATAGCTGCCTGCGGCGAGCACGGTTGCGAGGATGAACACTTCCTTGAAATTGAAGGTACTGCCCGCCAGGCTGGCCATGAAGGTCAGGCCGTAGATGGCGATGATCAGGCCCATGGCCGGGATGCCCACGGAAGGCAGGCCCGCCAGCAGCAGACCGAACACCAGGTTGGCACCGATGATGAAGACGATCTGCCTCCATGCCCACTTGCCGACTGGGTCACCACCTTCGGTCTCGACCACGGTGGCCTTGAACATGATGATGGCGCCGATGATGGCAAGAATGACGCCCAGCAGCAGCGGGAAATAGCCCGGGCCCATACGGGCGCCCGAACCCACGCTGTACGTAGTGGCGCCCCAGGCGAAACCACCTCCGACGGCAAGGAACATCAGGCCGGCAAAGAAATCTTTCTGGCTCTTTATTTTCACAAACAAGTCTCCCGAGAAAAGGATAACGACCAGCGGATTGTCAGTTGCACGTCAGTGCAAATCGATGTGGATTCCACCTACACCCGGATACAAGTTTTCCCTAAGAGACAAGCGGCCTGCGAGCGTGTTGCACTGCTGGATAAGCTACGTAGTAACACGCAGCTCTCCTGCGAGACGAAGCGACATCGACAAGCTCGCTGACGAATCATTCAAACCTTCGTGCCCCTATTCCGCAGGTTCGCGCTCGGATTTGCGAAAGGCTCGATTGCGAAAAAACAAACGCCGCGTTGGTTTCACCAACACGGCGTTCCTGCTGCACTCTCTCGGCCTGCGGCCTCGCCGTGATCACTCCAGCGGCGGAGTCGCCGCGATGACCTCGTCCATCGTCGTCACGCCCTCGGCAGCGCGCATCGCGCCCGCGAGCCGCAGTGGGCGCATGCCATCCTTCACGCCCTGGCGGCGGATGCGGTCAATGGACGGTGACTGGTTGATCTGGTCCTTGAGTTCCTCACTCACCGTCAGCAGTTCATACAGGCCCATGCGCCCACGGAAACCCGTCATCCGGCATTCAAGACAACCGACCGGCTTGTAGGCCCGGTACTCGCCGTTGAACTTCCAGGGCTTGATGACCTCGGCCAGCGCCTCGGGCGCCGCCGCCTCGTCAGGCACCTTGCACTCCTTGCACAGTGTTCGCACCAGTCGCTGGGCCAGCACTCCGAGCAACGTCGCGTTGATGAGATAGGGAGCGACGCCCAGCTCCATCAGGCGCGAGACGGCGCTCGGCGCATCGTTGGTGTGCAGGGTCGAGAACACCAAGTGGCCGGTGAGCGCGGCCTGCACCGCCATTTCAGCGGTTTCCAGATCGCGGATTTCGCCGACCATGATGATGTCCGGGTCCTGACGCATCAACGCGCGCAGACCTTCGGCGAAGTTGAAGTCGAGCTGCGCCTGCACCTGCGTCTGGTTGAACGACGCCTCGATCATTTCGATGGGGTCTTCCACCGTGCTTACGTTCACCTCTTCGGTAGCGATGCGCTTGAGCGTTGAATACAGCGTCGTCGTCTTGCCCGAGCCCGTGGGGCCCGTCACCAGAATGATGCCGTGGGGACGCTTGACCAGCATCTCCCAGCGCTGCGCGTCGTGCGGCGGAAAGCCGAGCGCGCTCAGGTCCTTGACGGTGTTGTCCGGATCGAAGATCCGCATCACCATCTTTTCGCCGAACGCCGTGGGCAGCGTCGACAGACGCATTTCGACCTCGTCGCCGCCGGGGTTGCGGGTCTTGATGCGGCCATCCTGCGGGCGGCGCTTCTCGACCACGTCCATGCGGCCGAGCAGCTTCACCCGCGCGACCATGGCGTTGAGCACGCTCATCGGCATCTGGTAGACCACGTGCAGCACGCCGTCGATGCGAAAGCGGATCACTCCCTGCTCGCGTCGCGGCTCGAGGTGAATGTCCGATGCGCGCTGGTCGAAGGCGTATTGCCAGAGCCAGTCCACCACCCGCACCACGCCCTGGTCGTTGGCGTCGAGCTGCTTGTTGGCCTTGCCCAGCTCCACCAGCTGCTCGAAGTTGCCGCTCGCCGCGTTGCCTCCGGCCTTCTGCGCCTGCCATACGGATTTGGCGAGCGCGAAGAACTCGGCCGTGTAGCGCTTGATGTCCTCGGGATTGGCCATCACCCGCTTGACCTTGCGGCGCGACTGGCGCTCGACCTCGCCCACCCAATCGCTGATGAACGGCTCCGCCGTCGCCACCGTGATCTCGAGATTCGACGCCTGCACCGGCAGGATCTTGTGGCGCTCCGCGTAGCTTGCGCTCATGGCCTCGGACACGCGGCCCACGTCGACCTTCAGCGGATCGATGCGCAGATACGGCAGGTCGCTGTGCTGCGCCACGTATTCGGTGAGCATGTAGGTGTCCAGCGGCTTTCCGTCGCTCGCGCGCACCATGCCCACGTTGCCAAGGCGCACCAGCGGATGCTGCACGCTCTCCGCGCGCGAGCAGCGCTCGATGGTGCGCTCGGCCATCTCGGCATCGATCACGCCTTCCCGGCGCAGCCACTTGACGATGGTGCGCCAGTCGAGCGGTCCCTCATGCCTGCCGCGTGCAGGGGCTCCATTCGTGTCGGTCATCGTGCTCATGTTCCGCTCTCTTTCCATGTTCTTGTCGATGGGCTCTTGATGCATCCGCCACTCATTCCGTCGCCACTTTGACCGGCTTGAACACGCGCAGCCATTTGGGCGCGGGAAGGTCCCAGCGGGTCTTGGCTTCCTCGGCTCTGGCCATCAGCTCGGCGCGAGTCGGACGGGTGGGCGTGCGCTGCGCGAGCACGATGGTATTGCCCTCGCGCGTGGGCTTGAAGGACCAGAGCGCGTCTTCGCCAAAGGCCTCGGCGAGCTTGGCCACGCTGCTCTCGTAGCTCGACGAGCGGCCGAACAGGTTCACCGTCAGCACACCATCGTCGGTGAGCAGCGCACGGCAGTCCTTGTAGAACTCGGCGCTGTCGAGCACCGGTGCCGCCGCGTCGTGGTCATACAGGTCCACCGCCAGCGCATCCACCGTGCCCAGCCATTTGTCGTTGCGGATCTCCTCGGCCGCATCGCCGAGCACCACCTCGAGCTTGGCGCTGTCGGGCGGCAGCTTGAACCACGAGCGGCAGACGCTGATGACCTGCGGATTGAGCTCGATGACCGTGCTCTTCATGCGCAGCTTCTTCACGCAGAACTTGGTGATCGCGCCTGCCCCCAGCCCCAGCTGCATCGCGTGGCGGCGCGACACGCGCTCGGGCTCGACGAACAGCAGCCAGGCCATCATGCGCTGCACGTACTCGAGATCGATCTCGAACGGCGCTGCCATCTTCATCGATCCCTGCACCCAGGGCGTGCCCAGATGAAGATAGCGCGCCACGCCATCGTCGGAGACGCTCACCTCGGGCAGTTGGGGGGCAGCGGTTTGTTTTTTTCGGGTAGTCAACTCTTCACACCAATCCATGGGATGCCAGCGCCTCGCGCCAGGCATTCAGTTTCTTTTCAAAGCTCTGCGACGCGTTGGCCGCACTCGTGGACGGCAAACGCAGCGAAGCGATTCTGTCATCGTCGTGTAAAGCCATGCTCCTGCGAACCGCCTTCGCGTGGCGAAAGCTCTCCCCGCCATTGTGGGCGATGGCGGACAGGTGCGGGAGCTGCTTTTGCAGCGCAGCAAAATCATTCACCTGCGCGTTGCGGATGTCGGCATCCAGGCTGCCCTCGCGCTCGCAGGCGGCATACACGTCCCAGACGCCGAGACGCCGCTCCAGCAGCCACCGGCATCGCGCGGCATAGTCCGCACGGTCGGGCAAGGGATGCCCGGGCCAGAGCGCCGCGAGAATCTTCCAGAAATGATTCTGCGGATGGCCGTAGTACTGCGCCGCCCGCAGCGAGGCCACGCCCGGAAAGCTGCCCAGCACCAGCACCCGGGTCTCGGGGCTTACCAGGGGCGGCAGGCCGGTGAGCAGCGACTGCACCGACCCCGTCATGGCCGCGCATCCAGCAAGGCCGCAAGCCGTGGCAGCGCCGCTGCCGCGTTGGCGCTGCTGATGCGCGCCATCTCGCTTGCCTCGATACCGCGCAGCCCGGCCAGCACCGCACCGATCCGGGGCAACTGCGCCGGCGCATTGCGCGCCTGCGGCACGCCAGCCTCGCGCGCTTCGGCCGTAACGTAGAGCCAGTGGGGTGGAATGTCCGGCGCATCGGTCTCAAGCACCAGTGCCTCGGGCGGCAACTGCTCGGCCAGACGCCGCAGCTGCAGCGCCCGCTCGAACGTCAGCGCACCGCCAAAGCCAAGTTTGAAGCCCATCGCGATGAAGGCCTCGGCCTGCTGCAGGCTGCCGTTGAATGCATGGGCGATTCCGCCCTGCACCGGCACCTCGCGCAGATGCTTGAGCAACCGGTCGGCCGAGCGGCGCACGTGCAGGATCACCGGCAGATCGAAGCGCCGCGCCAGTTGCAGCTGCGCGCGGTAGAAATGCTCCTGCCGCGCCGGATCGAGGCCTGCAACGAAATAGTCCAGCCCGATTTCGCCCACCGCCACCAGCCGGGCATCGCGGCTCGCCTCGGCAAGCGCCGCCTCGAGCGCGGCCAGATCGCCCTGCTCGGCGCGTGGGGTGTACAGCGGATGAATGCCGAGCGCGTAACTGTCGCCCCAGCGGTGCGCGACCTCGCGCGATGCCTGCCAGTTGCCGCGCTCGACCGCCGGTATCACGCACTGCGCCACTCCTGCGCCGCGGGCTTCGGCGCGCATGGCATCGGCATGCTCCTGCCCGCCATGAACGACGAATTCGTCCAGATGGCAATGGGTGTCTATCCAGAACGGAGTGGTGGGTGCAGTCTGCATGGGGGAATGATGCCGCAGATCGGAACGCATCGGCGGCCACCGGGTCTCCCGCCGTATCGCAGATGCCATGATGTGAAGTCGCGCAACATCGGACCACTCCTTGTAAGACGAAATCCAATTCGGTGTGCGCTCCCCGGGAATCCGTGCTACTGTGGCTCTCAAGCCATCGAGAAACTCTCCTTAACTGCTTTGAAGGAGGCTCTGCGCCACAGCTCGCACGACGCAGAGGCCGCCAGCAAAGGTGCCGCATGCCCCGGATCGCCCGTTACAGCAGCTCACGCCGCGCCCCTGTCTCCGCCGCCGGGGACACGCCGCTGGTCGCTGACGCAGACGCGGCGGACGAGAGCCCCCCGCGGGCCAACCCCGAACCAGCCGAGCCCCCCTCCCCCCACACCCGCCGCCGCCCGCATGTCGCCTGGCTGCTGCTGGCGCTCGTGCTTGCGATGAACGCGGCCATGCTCGGCTTCTGGGTCCATGACCAGAAGCATCGTGCACCGCAGCAAATCACGCAGCAGGACATCGACGCGGCCGTGCTGCGCACGCTGCAGACGCAGACCCTCCCCTCGCCCACCGCCAGAGCCGCCGCCAAGATCGCGCCATCGGTCGTGCACGTGGTGAGCTACGCCCGCACCAAGCGCGGCACCGAGGTCGAGCGCGGCGAGGGCACGGGCGTGGTGGTGGTGGACACCGGCGTCATTCTCACCAACCTGCACGTGATCAACGGCGCGCGCCGCATCGCGGTCCAGTTCGCGGACGGCAGCACCTCCAACGCCGAGGTCATCAACATCCAGCCGGAGAACGACCTCGCGGTGCTCAAGGCCACCGAGCCGCCCGACGATCTGCAGGCCGCCGCCATGCGTTCCACCGAGGGCCTGAACGCGGGCGATCAGGTGATCGCGGTCGGCTTTCCGTTCGGCATTGGGCCTTCGGTGTCAGCGGGCGTGCTCTCGGGCTTCAAGCGCGAGTTCCAGTCGCCCGAAGGCAAGCAGACGCTGCGCAACCTGATCCAGTTCGACGCCGCGGCCAACCCCGGAAACTCCGGCGGGCCGCTGGTCACCATGGACGGCGAGGTCATCGGCATCGTCACCGCGATTCTCAACCCGACCTCGTCACGGACCTCGCTGGGCATCGGTTTTGCCGTGCCCATAGAAAACGCAGCCAAGGCGCTCGGCTCGCCCCCCTTCTGAACCCGCGCCCATTCAGCGCGCAAGGATGAACACGATGGAGACCCACAGCCCCACCACCCCACCGACCGCCGTGCTGATGGAGCAGATCCTCTACGAGATCAAGCGCGTCGTCGTCGGCCAGGACCGCTTTCTGGAGCGCGTGATGGTCGCCATCCTCGCGCAGGGGCATCTGCTGGTCGAGGGGGTGCCGGGTCTGGCCAAGACGCTCACCGTCAAGACGCTCGCGGCCACCGTCAACGGTGACTTCCGCCGCATCCAGTTCACGCCCGACCTTGTCCCCGCCGACCTGATCGGCACGCGCATGTACAACCAGCGCACCGGCGAGTTCAGCACCACGCTCGGCCCGGTGTTCACCCATCTGCTGCTGGCCGATGAGATCAACCGCGCGCCCGCCAAGGTGCAGAGCGCACTGCTGGAGGTGATGCAGGAGCGGCAGGTGACGATCGCGGGCGAGACCCACCGCGTGGCCGAGCCGTTTCTCGTGATGGCCACGCAGAACCCCATCGAGACCGAGGGCACCTACACGCTGCCCGAGGCGCAGGTGGACCGTTTCATGATGAAGGTGGTGATCGGCTATCCGAGCGAGGACGAGGAATTCGTGATCGCCGAGCGCGCGCTCGCCCCCCCTGTGACCGTGCAGGCCGTGGCGAGCACCACGCAGCTCGCGCAGCTGCAGCGCGCGGCGCGCGAGGTCTATGTCGACCCCTCGCTGCTGCAGTATGCGGTGCGGGTGGTGGCGGCCACGCGCAACCCGGGCATCTACGGACTCAAGGACCTGAGCGGCGCCATCGCCTGCGGAGCCAGTCCCCGCGCCACGATCGCGCTGGCCGAAGGTGCGCAGGCGCTGGCGCTGATGCGCGGGCGCAGCTACGTGCTGCTCGAGGACCTGAAGGAGCTCGCGCACGACGTGCTGCGCCACCGCATTTCGCTGTCCTACGAGGCCATGGCCGATGGCCGCAACGTCGATGCGCTGATCGACCAGATTCTGGTGCGCCTGCCCGCCCCGGCGCGCACGGCCGACATCAGCGACAAGGAGGCACGCCGTGCCTGATAGCGTCAAGCCCGCCGAGGCCACCACAGTCACGCGGAACGCCGAGCAGCTGCTGCAGCGGCTCGAATGGCGCGTGCTGCGGCGGCTCGACGGGCTGCTGCAGGGCGACTACCGCACGCTGATGCGCGGCACCGGCATCGATCTGGCCGATCTGCGCGAATACCAGCCGCACGACGACGTGCGCCACATCGACTGGAACGTCACCGCGCGCCTCGGAACGCCCCATGTGCGCGTGTTCACCGAGGACCGCGAGATGACCGCCTGGTTTCTGCTGGACCTGAGCGCGTCGGTGGATTTCGGCCCACCCGGTCGCACCAAGCGTGACCAGCTCATCGGCTTTGCGGGCGTGCTCGCGCGGCTGTTCACCCGGCGCGGCAACCGCGTGGGTGCCGTGCTGCACGGCGGCGCCGCGCGAGATCGCGCCCTGCCCGCGCGCAGCAGCCGGGCGCATGTGCTGCAGCTGCTGCACATGCTGATGGGCGGAGGAGCACCGATCCTGACGCCCTCCGCCGCATCGGAAAGAACGCCCGGAACGACCCAGCTGCACCGCCTGCTGCAGTCCGCGCAGGGCCTGCTGCGCCGTCGCTCGACGGTGTTTCTGGTTTCCGATTTCATGAGCGATCCAGGCTGGGAGAAACCGCTCGCGCGGCTGGCAGAGCGCCATGACGTGGTCGCGGTGCGGCTGCTCGATCCGCTCGAGCTCGAGCTGCCGGACATCGGTCTCGTCTGGCTCAGCGATCCCGAGACCGGCGAGCGCCTGCATGTGGACACGCGCAGCAGCGGCTTTCGCAAACGCTATGCGCGCCTGGCCGCAGAGCGGGAGGCCCAACTGCGCGCCAGCCTCGCGCAGGCCCGCGTCGACACGCTGGAGCTCGCCACCGACGACGATCTGCTCGACTCCATGATCCGTTTTCTGTCGCTGCGCGGACTGCGGACCAGCCGCCTCATCAGGCACGTCGAATCCGAGCCTCAGGCGGCGGCCGCGCACTGAATCAACTCACCCAACGAACACGCAAGAAAGGAGCATCAGCAACATGGCATTTCTCTGGCCCACCATGCTTTGGCTGCTGCTGCTTCTACCGCTTCTGGTGCTCCTGTACTGGCTGGCGCAGCGGCGGCGAAGAAGCACCGCGCTGCACTTCCCCGCGCTGTCGATCGCGCGCGAGGCCATGGGCAAGGGCCAGCGCATCCGCCGCCACATTCCGCCGCTGCTGTGCCTGATCGGGCTGGCCGCTCTGCTGCTCGCGGCCGCGCGGCCCATCGCCACGCTGCGCCTGCCGCTCGAGCAGCAGACCATCGTGCTGGCCATGGATGTCTCGGGCAGCATGCGCGCCAACGATGTCGAGCCCAACCGTCTGGTGGCCGCACAGAACGCCGCCAAGGCCTTCATCGCCGCGCTGCCGCGCAATGTGCGGGTATCGGTCGTGGCCTTCGCCGGGACCGCTCAGATCGCGCAGTTGCCGACGCAGAACCACGACGACCTGAACGCCGCCATCGACACGTTCCAGCTGCAGCGCGGCACGGCCACGGGCAATGGCATTCTGATGGCGCTCGCGGCCATCTTTCCGGGCAGCGGCGTCGATCTCGCGGCGCTCTCGGGACGCGAGGGCATGTTCGCACGCAGCATCGACGAGGTGATCGGCAACAGCCCCGGTGCGCAGCGCATGCCGCCCGCGCCGGTCCCACCGGGCTCATACAACTCTGCCGCCATCGTGATGCTGTCCGACGGCCAGCGCAACACCGGCGTGGACCCGCTGCTCGCGGCGCAATGGGCGGCCGACCGGGGCGTGCGCGTCTACACCGTCGGCGTGGGTACGCCCGAGGGCACGGTGATCGAATTCGAAGGCTGGTCGATGCGCGTGCGGCTCGATGAGGAAACGCTCAAGAGCGTCGCCAAGCTCACCAAGGCCGAATATTTCCACGCCGCAACCGCGCAGGATCTGCTCAAGGTCTACGAGACGCTGCACTCGCGCCTCACGCTCGAGAAGCGCGAGACCGAGGTCTCCTCGCTGCTCGCGCTGGTCGGCGCGCTGTTCATCATCCTCGCGGCCACGCTGTCGCTGTGGTGGTACGGACGGGTGCTCTGAGGCTCAGCGCCTGGATCACAGATTGCCTGCGACCAAGCGCAGCACGCGGTCGCAGCGCGCGGCCAGCGACTCGTCGTGCGTCACCATCACGAAGGCGGTTCCCCGATCGCGCGCGAGCTGCATCATGAGCCCGAACACCGTGTCCGCCGTCTTGCGGTCGAGATTGCCGGTGGGCTCGTCGGCCAGCACGCAGGCGGGCGCGGTGACCAGCGCACGCGCGATCGCCACGCGCTGACGCTCGCCGCCCGAGAGCTCCGCCGGGCGGTGCTGCACGCGCTGCTCCAGCCCCACGGATTTCAGCATCGCATCCGCGCTCTGCAGGCAGCGCTCCTTGTCCCAGCGGCGGATGCGCAGCGGCATCGCCACGTTGTCACGCGCACTGAATTCAGGCAGCAGATGGTGGAACTGGTAGATGAAGCCCAGGTGCTCGTTGCGCAGGCGGCCTTGTTTGTCGGCAGACAGCAGCGCCAGATCCTGGCCCATCAACTCGACCTTGCCGCTGGTCGGCGCATCCAGTCCGCCGAGCAGATGCAGCAGCGTGCTCTTGCCCGAACCCGAGGCGCCGACGATGGCCAGCGTCTCGCCCGCGTACACGTCGAGATCGACGCCATGCAGTACGGTGACGTCGAGCCGTCCCTCTTCAAAACGCTTGGTCAGCCCGCGCGCGCGCAGCACGATCTTCTTGTTCTGGTCGTTCATCGCATCACTCATAGCGCAGCGCCTCGGCTGGGTTCACGCGGCTGGCGCGCCAGCTCGGATACAGGGTGGCCGCGAAGGCCAGAATCAGGGAAATGACGGCGATCGGCATGATGTCGCCGTACTGCGGCTCGCTCGGCATCTTGCTGATGAGGTAGATGTCCTTGGGCAGGAAAGTCGTGTGCAGCAGGCGCTCGATGGCAGGGACGATCACGTCGATGTTGAAGGCGATCAGGAGGCCCAGCCCCAGACCGGCCAGCGTGCCGATCACGCCCACCATCGCGCCCTGCACGACGAAGATGCCCATGATGCTCTTCGGGCTCGCGCCCAGCGTGCGCAGGATCGCGATGTCGGCGCGCTTGTCGGTCACCGTCATCACCAGCGTGGACACCAGATTGAACGCCGCCACCGCGACGATCAGCGTGAGGATGATGAACATCATCCGCTTCTCGAGCTGCACGGCCGCGAACCAGGTCTTGTTCTGCTGCGTCCAGTCGCGGATCAGCAGATGGCCGGACAGCGAATGCGCGAGCTGCATCGCCACCTCGGGCGCCAGGTGCAGGTCCTTGATCTTGAGGCGGATGCCCGTCGGGCCTTCGAGGCGGAAGATCTTCTCCGCGTCCGAGTGGTGCATGAAGACCAGCGCGGAGTCGTATTCATAGTGGCCGGAATTGAAGGTGCCCGCCACCTTCATCTGCTTGATGCGCGGAACCACGCCGGCCGGCGTGACCTGTCCCGAGGGCGCGATCAGCGTCACCAGATCACCGGGCAGGACGCCCATGCTGTGCGCGAGTTCGCTGCCCAGAATCACGTTGAACTCGCCGGGCACCAGCGCCTTGAGTCCTTGCACATGCTCGGCCGCCATGTCGGTCACCTGGCCTTCGAGCGCGGGATCGATGCCGCGCACCAGCGCGCCCTTGACCTCGTCACCGCGCCCAAGCAGCGCCTGTGCCGAAACGAAGGGCGCGGCGCCCACCACGTTGGGATTGTCACGCGACTCCTTGAGCGTGAGCGGCATGTCCGGCAGCGCGGCACCCTGCGGCGCAAAGACCTCGATGTGCGAGACGACGCCGAGCATGCGGTCGCGCACTTCCTTCTGAAAGCCGTTCATCACGCTGAGCACGATGATGAGCGCGGCCACCCCAAGCGCGATGCCCAGCATCGACACGCCCGAGATGAAAGAGATGAAGCCGTTGCGCCGCGTGGCGCGGCCCGCGCGGGTATAGCGCCAGCCCACGGCCAGTTCGTATGGAATTTGCATGGTGGTTGGAATCATGACGCAGACCGGTCGGCTCTGTGCAAATCACAAAATCCGGCCTGCTTGTGCACATGGATTGTGGCATCCCGGACAATAGACCCCATGTCGGACGTCCCCCATTTACTCATTCCCTTCGCGGCCAGCCCTTCGCCGGGCTGCCAGCAGACGCTCAAAGAATTGCCCCTGCCGCATCTGGATCGCCTGCTCGCGCGCATGACGCTCGCGGGCACCGATGCCGGTGAGGAAACCGATTTCTCCCCGCCGCACGAACGCGCCCTGGCCCGAGCCCTCGGCCTGCCCGCAGCCAAGAACGGCATCACGCCCTGGGCCGCGTGGCAGCAGCGCCATCTGCGCGATGAAACCATTCGATCGAAAGCGTGGGCTTACATCACCCCCTGCCAATGGCATGTCAGCACCGACCATGTGACGATGCTGGACCCGGCCGATCTGCAGCTCACGCCGTTCAGCTCGCGCGCGCTGATGGAGCTGCTTGCGCCGTGGTTCGCCGACGATGGCATCGAACTGATCTACGACGAACCCATGCGCTGGATCGCCTGTGGTGACGTGTTCGATGGCGTGACCACCGCCTCGCTCGATCGTGTGACCCAGCGCGATGTGCGCTCGTGGATGCCGCTGGCCGACAACGCCGAGCACACGCGCGCCATCCACCGCCTGCAAAGCGAGATGCAGATGCTGCTCTACACCCATCCGCTGAACGACGCGCGCGCCGAGGAAGGTCTGCCGCCCGTCAACTCCTTCTGGATGCACGGTGCGGGCCGCCTGCCGACCGTCCCGCCCGCCAGTGCCTCGCCACTGGTTCCAAGCGGCCTGCGCGACGCGGCGCTGCGCGAAGACTGGCCACAGTGGGCCGCGCAGTGGCGCGAGCTTGACGCCGGCGCGGTGGCCGAGATCGAGCACCATGTGGCGGCGGGCGGCAAGGCCCGGCTCACGCTGTGCGGCGAATGCAGCTCGATGCAGTTCGAGACCGCCGAGCGCGGCTTCGGCCAGAAACTCAAAAGCCTTTTCTCCAGACCGCAACGCTTTCTGGACCTGCAAAGCAAACTATGAAGATCATCGCCAGAGACATTCCGCCGCGAGTCGTGTGGACGCTGGAACAGGCGGGCGTGCATCCGCTGCTGGCGCGCCTGTACGCCGCGCGCGGCGTGCGCAACAGCGACGAGCTCGACGATGCCCTTGCGCGCCTGCTGCCTCCGTCGGGCCTGCGCGGCATACGTGAAGCGGCCACGCTGCTCGCCGATGCCATCGCCGCCGACAAGCGCATGATCATCGTCGCTGACTACGATTGCGACGGTGCCACCGCCTGCGCCGTGGGCGTGCGCGGCCTGCGCCTGCTGGGCGCGAAAAACGTGGACTACCTCGTGCCCGACCGCGTGGTGGACGGCTACGGCCTCACGCCACCGATCTCGCGCCGCGTGCACGAGCGCAATGCCGACCTGCTGATCACCGTGGACAACGGCATCGCCAGCGTCGAGGGCGTGGCCGAGGCCAAAAAGCTGGGCCTGTCGGTGCTGGTCACCGACCATCACCTGCCCGGCCCCACGCTGCCGCTGGCCGATGCCATCGTCAACCCCAACCAGCCGGGCTGCGATTTCGAAAGCAAGTCTGCCGCCGGTGTCGGCGTGATGTTCTATGTGCTGATGGCGCTGCGCGCCGAGCTGCGCGAGCGCGGCGTGTTCGACAAGGCCACGCAGCCCAAACTCGAGCCGCTGCTGCCGCTGGTGGCGCTGGGCACCGTGGCCGATGTGGTCAAGCTCGACAGCAACAACCGCCGCCTCGTCGCCCAGGGTCTGAAGCGCATTCGCGCCGGACATATGCCCGCGGGCGTGGCGGCGCTGTTCAAGGTCACGGGCCGCAAGTCGGAGGAAGCGACCACCTTCGACTTCGGCTTCGGCCTTGGCCCGCGCGTCAACGCCGCCGGGCGGCTGGACGACATGAAGCTCGGCATCGAGTGCCTGCTCACCGATGACCCTGCGCGTGCCGCCGATCTGGCCGGACAGCTCGACGCCATCAACCGCGAACGCCGCGAGCTTGAAGGCGGCATGCGCGAGCAGGCCATGCTCATGGCCGAGACGCTGTTCGACGAAAGCGAAGAGCCGCCAGCGGCGATCAGCGTTTTCGATCCCGACTTTCACGAGGGCGTGGTCGGCATCGTCGCATCGCGCCTCAAGGACAAGCTGCATCGCCCGACCTTCGTCTTCGCCGCCAGCAGCGCGCCGGGCAAGGAACACGAGCTCAAGGGCTCGGGCCGCAGCATCCCCGGCTTTCATCTGCGCGACGCGCTCGATCTGGTGGCCAAGCGCCATCCGGGCGTGCTGCTCAAGTTCGGCGGCCACGCGATGGCGGCCGGCTGCACCGTGGCCGAGGAGTTCTTCGACGTGTTCGAGCAGGGCTTCGCGCAGGTCGCGCAGGAATGGCTCGACGCCGCCACGCTCACCCGCAAGCTCGAGACCGACGGCCCGCTCGCGCCCGAATACTGCCGCGCGGAACTCGTCGACGTGCTGCACCGCGAGGTCTG
Organism: Diaphorobacter caeni; assembly: GCF_015354245.1. Classification (GTDB taxonomy): domain Bacteria; phylum Pseudomonadota; class Gammaproteobacteria; order Burkholderiales; family Burkholderiaceae_C; genus Diaphorobacter_A; species Diaphorobacter_A caeni. Next base: position 667,527 of record NZ_JADKYZ010000001.1, on the reverse strand, counting down.
GGGCCAGGGCTTTGCGCCGCCGACCTTCAGCGAGGAGGTCGAGATCGTGAGCCAGCGCCTCGTCGGCGAGGCCAAGAATCACCTGTCGATCAAGCTGCTGCACCAGGGCCAGCCGGTGGACGCCATCTGGTTCGGCCACACCGACCCGCTGCCCGCCCGCGCCACGCTGGCCTTCCGCCTCGACGTGAACGAATGGCGCGGCGAGCGCAAGGTGCAGTTCCTCGTCGAGGGCTGGGCGGACTGAAGAAAGGCATTTCCCGATGGAGCCGCGCACCTTCGGGAGCGTGTGAGAATGGTTCAGCCCAGACGAGAGCCACTGCGCAAGGCCCGCCTTGCGCAGCAATGCGCGGAGCCCGTGAAATGCGCGAAGCGGCTCAAGAGGGTGACGCTTTTCCAAACGTCTGCTTGCAATTAATCGTCCATATGTGCATGCACTGACAAATGTCAGTGATGCACGTTCCGCGCTGCGCCCATAAAATGGGCCACGTGTCTATTTCTCTTTCTCCCCCACTCAACGCCGATCTTCACTGTCACTCCGTAGTGTCTGACGGCACGCTCACCCCCGAAGTTCTGGCGGAACGCGCAAGCGCCAATGGCGTGCAGCTCTGGTCGCTCACCGATCACGACGAGATCGGCGGTCAGCACCGGGCGCGGGTCGCCGCGCATGCCAACGGCATGGACTATCTCACCGGCACCGAGATCTCGGTCACTTTTGCGGACAACACGGTGCACATCGTGGGTCTCGGCTTCGACCCGGATGACGCGCAGCTCGTGCAGGGTCTGGCGCTCACCCGCGGAGGCCGCGGCGCGCGGGCGCAGGAGATTTCAAGGCAGCTCGCCGAAGCGGGCATTCACGGGGCCTATGAAGGTGCGCTCAAGTACGTGGGCAATCCCGAGCTGATCTCGCGCACGCACTTCGCGCGCCATCTGGTCGAGGTCGGCGCCTGCCGCGACACCTCCGAGGTGTTCCGGCGCTACCTCACCGAAGGCAATCCGGGTTTCGTTCCGCATCAGTGGGCGACGCTCGCCAACGCCGTGCGCTGGATCCGCGAGGCGGGCGGCATGGCGGTGATCGCGCACCCTGCGCGCTACCGATTCACCGCCAACGAGGAATACGCGCTGTTCACTGAATTCAAGAAGCACGGCGGCCAGGGCGTGGAAGTCGTGACCGGCAGCCACACCCCGTCCGAATACAAGACCTACACCGACATGGCGCTGGAGTTCGACCTGGCCGCATCGCGCGGCAGCGACTTCCACAGCCCCGATGAGTCCCACACCGATCTGGGCACGCTGCCGCCCCTGCCCAGCCAGCTCACCCCCGTATGGGAAGTGATCGCCCACCGCATCCAGCGTCGCGAGACCGCCTGAACACCAAGATCAAGAATCACCATCCATGGCGCAGTACTTCGAAATCCATCCAGAAAACCCGCAGCCGCGTCTGCTCAAGCAGGCCGTGTCGATTCTGCAGAGTGGGGGCGTGATGGCGATCCCCACCGATTCGAGCTATGCCCTCGTCTGCCAGCTTGACGACACCAAGGCCGTCGAACGCCTGCGCCGCATCCGCCAGATCGACGAAAAGCACCATCTCGCCCTGCTGTGCCGCGACCTGTCGGAACTCTCAAGCTACGCGCGCGTGGACAACCGCCAGTACCGTCTGCTCAAGCAGGCGACGCCCGGCCCCTACACCTTCATCCTCGACGCGACCAAGGAAGTGCCGCGCCGCGTGAGCCATCCCCAGCGCAAGACCATCGGCCTGCGCGTGCCCGACCGCAAGGGCACGCAGCTGCTGCTGGAGATGCTCGGCGCCCCGCTGCTGGCATCGACCTTCATCCCGCCCGGCGAGACCGAGCCGCTGAACGACCCCGAGGAAATCCGCGAGCGCTTCGAGAAGCTGATCGACGGTGTGGTCGACGCGGGCCCCTGCCCGCAGCAGCCGACCACGGTGGTCGATCTCACGCCGATGGAGAACGGCGGCGAGGCGGTGGTGGTGCGCGAGGGACGCGGCAGCCTTTCCGCTCTGGGCCTCTGACGCCCCGGAAAGACCCCGCACAGCCCCAATTCAGCATGTCGGACATGCGTTTTTGGGGCTTCGCGTCCGGCCCGCCGCTCAGGTCTGCGAAAATGGCCGCGTGGACGCATCCAATCTCATTCAAACCGTTCTGATCTACGCCCTTCCGGTGCTCTTTGCCATCACGGTACACGAGGCCGCTCACGGCTACGTGGCCCGTCATTTTGGTGACAATACCGCACTGATGATGGGCCGGATCACCCTCAACCCGATCAAGCACATCGACCCCATCGGCACGATTCTGATGCCGTTGCTGCTGTACTTCGCGACCTCGGGCGCCTTCCTGTTCGGCTACGCCAAGCCCGTGCCGGTGAACTTCTCACATCTGCGCAATCCCAAGCGCGACATGATCTGGGTGGCGCTTGCCGGCCCGCTCGCCAACTTCATTCAGGCGATTCTGTGGGCGCTGCTCCTGATCGTGCTCGTCGCCTTCGGCGTCAACGAACGCTTCTTTCTCGCCATGGCCAAGGCCGGCGTGATGGTCAATCTGGTGATGTGGGCGTTCAACCTGTTTCCGCTTCCGCCGCTCGACGGTGGCCGCGTGCTGGTCGGACTGCTGCCCTGGAAGCAGGCGCAGTGGCTCGCACGGCTTGAGCCCTACGGTTTCTTCATCGTCATGGGACTGGTCATCGCAGGCGTGGTGAGCGACTACTGGCTGCAGCCGCTGATGACGGCGGGCTACTACGTCATCAGCCTGCTCATGATGCCGTTCCGCGCACTTCTGGTGGGCTGAGCGGCACGCTCCCCTATCGTTCCGATTTCCTGAATTTTCATCTCCAAATTATGTCCGTCACCCGCTTTCTCACCGGCATCACCCCCTCCGGCACACCCCACCTCGGCAACTACGCCGGCATGATCCGTCCCGCCATCAAGGCCAGCCGCGATCCGGGCGTCGAGAGCTACTACTTCCTCGCCGACTACCATGCGCTGATCAAGGCGCATGACCCCGAGCGCGTGCACCGCTCGACGCTGGAGATCGCCGCAAGCTGGCTGGCGGCAGGGCTTGATCCAGAGCATGTCACCTTCTACCGCCAATCGGCCCTGCCCGAGGTGACCGAGCTGACCTGGTTCCTCACCTGCGTGACCGGCAAGGGCATGCTCAACCGCGCGCACGCCTACAAGGCCTCGCAGGACAAGAACACCGAGGCAGGTCGTGACATCGACGACGGCGTGACCGCGGGTCTGTTCATGTACCCCGTGCTGATGGCCGCCGACATCCTGATCTTCAACGCCCACAAGGTGCCCGTGGGCCGCGACCAGATCCAGCACATCGAGATGGCGCGCGACATCGCGTCGAGCTTCAACCACCTCTACGGCGAACACTTCACGCTGCCCGAGGCCGCGATCGAGGAAAACGTGGCGACCATCGCCGGTCTCGACGGCCGCAAGATGAGCAAGAGCTACGACAACACGATCCCGCTGTTCACCCCGCGCGATCAGCTCAAGAAGCTCGTGGGCAGTATCGTCACCGACTCGCGCGCGCCTGGCGAACCCAAGGAGATCGAAGGCTCCGCGCTCTTCCAGCTCTACCAGGCGTTCGCCACGCCCGAGCAGACCGAATCCATGCGCCGCGCGTACGCCGACGGCATCTCCTGGGGCGATGCCAAGCAGGCGTTGTTCGAGTGCATCGACGCGGAAATCACGCCGATGCGCGCGCACTACGACGACCTGATGGCCCACCCCGACAAGGTCGAGGCCGCACTGCGGATCGGCGAGGAACGCGCGCGCGCCAAGTCCCACCCCTTCGTGCAGACGCTGCGTGAAGCCGTGGGCCTGCGCAGCCTGCGTGCTGGCTCCGGCAGCAAGAAGGCAGCCAAGGAGACCAAGGTCGCGCTGCCGAGCTTCAAGCAATACCGCGAGGCCGACGGCAAGTTCTACTTCAAGCTCGTGGCGGCCGACGGCAAGCTGCTGCTGCAAAGCGCCGCGTTCACCGCGCCCAAGGACGCCGGACAGACCATCGGACAGCTGCAGAAGGATGCCGGCGCGCTGGCCTCCCTCGCGTCGCAACTCACGCTGGCCGATGGCGTGAGCCAGACCGATGTGCAGGCCGCTCTCGACGCCCTGCGCAACGCTGCCTGATCCTCAATCCCAAGAGCGCATTTGCGATCTCCGCTCGGTATTGCAGGCGCGGCCTTGAGCGGTCAGCCGCGTTGCCAATCACGCACCCTGCAAGCCTCGCGATGAGATCTTAAAAACACTCCAGAGGAGAACAGCTACCAACAGAGATCCGAAAGGCTTGCGACATCGCATTCCAGAGCTTCGAGCCAATACGTGATCCGCAAGAAGTCAGCGGAAACACAATCGACGTATATCAACAGGGATTCAGGGCAGTGACCGGGGCAGTTAACAAATGTTAACTTCACGCCGCGAATGTGCCGTTCATCGGTCTGCTTCCTATACTCTGCCGAAGCTTTTTCCCAATGCATTCCTGCAAGGATTTCCATGCGAATTGTGGCTCTGGATGATGACGCACTGCAGCTCGAGCTGTTCAAGCGTGCCATAACCGACATGGGGCACTCGTGTCACACGTATCAAACCGGCGCGGCCCTCATGAAGGACATGCGACGCGACACCTTCGATCTGCTGCTGGTCGACTGGCACCTCCCCGACACCTCGGGTCCCGAGGTGGTGCGCTGGGTGCGCAAGCATGTGGGGCTGGATCTGCCGATTCTTTTCGTCACCAGCCGCCAGGAAGAGCGCGACATCGTGGAAGGTCTCGACTGCGGCGCGGATGACTTCATGGTCAAGCCCGTGCGCGTGGGCGAGCTCACGGCCCGCGTCGGTGCCCTGCTGCGCCGAGCCTATCCCGCAGCCGTCAACGAGGTGCTGGAGTTCGGCCGCTACCGCTTCCTGCCCGAAACACGCACGCTTGAGATGGACGGAAAGCCCGTCGAGCTCAAGAACCGCGAATACGATCTGGCGCTGTTCCTCTTTCAGAATATGGGCCGCCTGCTCTCGCGCGACCACCTGCGTGAAATCATCTGGGGCCAGACCAGCGACGTGATCTCGCGCTCGCTTGACACCCACATCTCGCGCCTGCGCAGCCAATTGGACCTGCGCCCCGACAACGGTTTCATCGTGACCGCCGTCTACGGCATGGGCTATCGTTTCGAAGCCGTCAAGCCCAAATCCGAAGACGCCTTGATATCCCTGTAAATCAGCGCCCGGTTGCACCACAGTGCTCAACTCTCTGTAGGATAGCGTCATCAGCACGCGCGAAAGCGCGAAGACTGGAATAATGACATTTGTCCGGGAGGAAGTACCGTGGTTTGTTTGCTGAGTCAATCGCCGCCGAAACAACTGATCCTCAGGGCCGTGGCACTCGCTGCCATGGCCCTGCCCCTGTTTGCGCAGGCCAATCCCGATGGATTCATCGAGCATCAGGTCCGACAGGGCGACACGCTCGAACGCCTGTCCACCGATTTCTACGGGAACACCAAGCTCTGGGCCGAGTTGCAGAAGTACAACCGGGTAAGCAATCCAAGGCACTTGCAACCAGGATCGATTCTTCGCATTCCAGTCAAATTCCTTCCAATGCAATCAGCGGAAGTGAGTTTTGTGCAAGGTCAGGCCAGCGTCACGACCCAACCCGGCGAACAAGCCACTGAACTCAAGGCAGGCCAGAAACTCAACGAAGGCGCCGAGATCAAGGTCGCGCCGGATTCGTTCGTTACCGTCAAGTTGGCCGACGGCAGTCTGATTCGCATTCAGGCGCAGTCCGATGTGCAACTGCAGCAACTGCGCCGCAAGGGCCGCGCCGGAAGCCTGCAATCGGTGCTGGAGATGCAAAAGGGCAGCGTGAACGCGACCGTGGGCACCGAGCCCGACCCGACCCGCAAGTTTGAGGTGCGCACTCCACGCGCCACCACCAGCGTGCGCGGCACCACCTTCGATGTCTCGCTTACCGACAGTGGCAGCGCGCTGTCGTCGGTCACTCAGGGCACGGTCGCGGTGCAGGGCAGTGACAAAGCCGGCGCCGCCATGATCAACGAAGGTCAGGGCGTTGCGGTCAGCAGCGATGGTCAGCTCGGTCAGGCCCAGACGCTGCTGCCGTCGCCGGATCTCTCCAAACTGCCCGACACGATGGAGGACTCGAACTTCCTGAGTCTCCAGCTCGACCCTGTCCAGCAGGCCAGCGCCTATCAGGTGCAGGTCGCGCGTGACGAGTCGATGTCCGAGGTGCTGCGCAGTGGCACCTTCACGACGGCGCAGGTGCGCATGAAGCTCGTCGATGACGGCGACTACTATGTCCTCGCGCGCGCCATTGATGGGCAGCAGTTGCCCGGCATGCCGGCCAAGCGCAAGCTCAAGGTCAAGACCCAGCCACCGCCGCCGCTCTACCAGCAACCCGCTCCGGGCGGCACGACGTCGCGCACCTCGGGTTCACTGCAATGCACGCCGGTGAGTGGCGTGCAGACCTATCGCATTCAGGTCGCCACCGATGCGGCGGGATTCGCCCAGCCACTGCTCGATCAGAAGAACACCGGCGACTGCAGCGCGCTGCTCTCGAGCCTGCCAGTGGGCAGCTATCTGTGGCGCGCGGCCAGCATTCGCCAGTTGGCGGATGGCACGCCCGATCAGGGACCGTTCGCCAAGCCGCAGGCCTTCAAGCTCGCCAACAATCCAGCCACGCCGGATCTCTCCGCGCTGAACAGCCCCGAAGACAATCCCGGCCTGCATCTGCAGTGGTCCGGCGAGGCCGATCAGACCTACCGCCTGCAGCTCGCGCGCACCGAGGACTTCGCCGAAATTCTGACGGACGAGAAGCTCGACAAGCCGATGTGGGACTCTACCGACGTCAAGCCCGGTGCCTACTATGTGCGCATCAAGACGCATGACACCGCCACCGGGCTCGAGAGTCCGTTCTCGGCGGCCCGTCTGGTGCGTGCCGCAGCCGAAGTGCAGAGCGGCTATGGCGTGCCTCTGACCTCATCCGACGGTGAACCCCTCACGCGCAAGTGAGGCATTTGATCCGCTGAGCGCATGAGTCCATTTCGCGCCACCAGTCGACCACAGCTCCAGCAGCGCGAGTGGTCGCTGCTCACTGTGGTGCTGCTGTGTCTGGTCACCTGGCTGTGCATGACCGATGCGCTGCAGCGCGTGGACCACCTGATCCACGACGTGGGCGGTCGCCTGCACGCGCCCGAGGCCAATCGGGACATCGTCATCGTCGCCATCGATGACCGCAGCATCGAGGCCATCGGCCGATGGCCCTGGAGGCGCGCCCTGCATGCGCAGCTGCTCGACCAGATCACCGAGCAGTCACCGCGCGCGGTCGGCCTTGACGTGCTGTTCAGCGAGCCCGATGCCGACTATCCCGGAGACGACACCATCCTCTCGCAGGCCATCGCCCGCAACGGCAACGTGGTGCTGCCGATCATCCGCAGCACCGACGAGACCAGAGCCTCCGTCGACGCCCCGCTGCCGGTGATCCGCGAAGGAGCGGCGCAACTCGGCCATGTGCATGTTCAGGTGGATTCCGACGGCGTGGCCCGGCGGCTCTATCTGTTCGAAGGCCCGGAAGGTGCGATGCGCCCGCATTTCAGCCTCGCCATGCAATGCGCGGCGCGGGCCCGAGAGTATCCCGGCTGCGACGGCGCCAGCGTTCCCGATGCGCGCGAGGAATGGCAACGCAGCCGACTGCGCGTGATCCCGTTCGCCAAGGGCTCTCGGGCAGGGCCGACGTTCACGACCTATTCCTATATCGACGTGTTGATGAAGCGCGTGCCCGCCGACGCCTTCCACAACAAGTACGTGCTCGTGGGCGCGACGGCCACCGGCCTCGGCGACATGTTCGCCGCGCCCGTCGGTCCGTCGGCAGACCGGATTCCGGGCGTCGAGCTCGTGGCCCATGTGCTCAACTCGCGGATGGAAGGCGTGCGCATCATGCCGGCGCCGCAGTCGTGGAATCTGGTGTTCAACCTGCTGCCGGTCGCCGCGTCGCTGATCGCGGTTCTGCTGCTCGGCCCCTTCGCCGCGCTGGTCGCCTGCAGCCTGATGTTCCTGTTCATGCTGCTGGTGGGCGCGGTCACCACCCTCGCGACCGGCTGGCAGTTCTCACCCGCATCCGGAATGATGGGCGTGCTGCTGAGCTATCCGCTGTGGAGCTGGCGACGCCTCTCGGCCGCCGCCATGTTCCTGAGTCAGGAAATGCACGATCTCACGCAGGACGGCGTGAAGCTGCCGACCCCGACCGTCATGCGCCCGAACCGCATTCTGCCCAGCGACTTCCTCGAGCGCCGCATCCACGCCGTGGAGCAGGCCACGCAGCAACTGCGCGAGCTGCACCACTTCGTGCGCGACAGCCTGCATCAACTGCCCTCGCCCACCTTCGTCTGCGACAGCCTCGGAGTGATCACGCTGGCCAACGCGGCCGCATCCCGGCTTGTGGAGGACACCACGCCCGACCCCATCGGCCATGCGCTCGCCGAGCTGCTCTCCGATCTGGTGCACACCGAATCCGGCAAACCGCTGCTGTCTCTCAATCCGCTCAAATGGCCAGACCTTCCCAGCCAGCAGGAGTGCCGCGACGATCAGGGCCACTACTTCCTGCTGCTGTGCAAGCCGTTCGCCGCCAGCTCCAATGCGGGCTGGCTGGTCACGCTGGTCGATCTGACCGACATGCGACGCGCGCAGAAGCAGCGCGACGAGGCGCTGAACTTCATCTCGCACGACATCCGCTCGCCCGTCGCATCGATCATCACGCTGCTGGAGATGCACCGCGAGTATCCGGATCAGGTGCCCTCGTCAGAGCTGCTGCCGCGCATCGAGCGCTATGCGCAGTCGTCGCTGTCGATGGCCGAGGGCTTTGTGCGCCTTGCGAGCGCGCAGTCGCAGACCTACACGCTGACCACCTTCGACCTTGGCGCACTGCTCGAGCAAAGCGTGGACGATGCATGGGCCAGCGCGCAGGAAAAACAGGTGCAGGTGCGCCTCGAATATCGCCCCGACATCGCCGCCTGCTGGGGCGACCGCAGCATGATCGGGCGCGCCATCGGCAACGTGATGAGCAATGCGCTCAAGTTCAGCCCGAAGCAGACCACCGTGCACTGCAACCTGTTCACCGAAGGCGACGACTGGGTGATCAGCATCCGCGACGAAGGCCACGGCATTCCCGCCGAAAAGCGCGCCACGCTGTTCGAGCCCTTCCGCCGCCTGCACGAGAGCACTCACCCCGGCATTCAAGGCATCGGCCTTGGCCTTGCACTGGTTCGCACCGTGATCCAGCGCCACAGCGGCCATATCGACGTGGTCAGCGAGCCCGGCTGCGGCACTGAATTCCGCCTGCATGTGCCCAAAACCATGCCGGACGCCACCTGAGATCGTAAACACGCTCTGACGCAAGCGCGGCGATTCTCGCGCCAGTTCCAATCATCGGCCTTCAACTTCTCGCAACTACCGCCTGGACCACCCCGACAAGCCAGCGCTTGGCAAGTGCTGCGAGTGCAAGAATTGACTTCCATCATGCTCCAAGGATTTACCCGGACCTTGCCCGGCACATTCCCAGACAATGGTCAGAGACATCTGTTGACAACCTGTGTTGGGGTGGGAGTTCGATATGCAATGGGACATGCCGGGAAACGATCCGTGGGCATCATTTGAAAACCTGCGACGAGCCTTCGGCGCACAAAACTGGGATGACCGTGTCCGTGGCCACATGAGCCGCTCGGCGATGGGTCTCTCGCCCATCGCCCTCGCACTGGCGGGGGCCGACTGGGCGCTGCACATCGCCGCCGCGCCGGGCAAGCAAAAGGAGCTCGCGCACTACGCGATGCGGCTCGCCGGTCAACGCGCCATCGCCGGCCTCAAGAACGAAAGCGAAGTGGTCGACGAAAGCGTGCACGAAACCGATTCGCGCTTTCGCGCGCCCGAATGGTCGCACTGGCCGTATCGCATGCTCAAGGACCACTTCACCGCCGTGGAGTCCTGGTGGCAGGACGCCGTGCAGGTCGATGGAATGAACCGCCATCATGCGCGGATGGTTGATTTCTTCGCGCGCCAGTGGCTGGATGCGCTCGCGCCATCGAACTGGATCGCCACCAATCCGGAGGTGCTCTCGCGCCTCAAGGAGACCCATGGCAAGAGCCTGATGCAGGGCTGGCAATATCTGATGGAAGACGCCATGGAGGCCGGCAAGGCATTGAGCACCGAGCCCGCGCAGGACACGCTCAAACCGCTGGAGTTCGTCGTCGGCCAGGACGTCGCCGTCACGCCCGGAAAGGTGGTCTTCCGCAATCACCTGATCGAGCTGATCCACTACGCGCCGCTGACGGCCAAGGTGCATCCCGAGCCGGTGCTCATCGTGCCCTCGTGCATCATGAAGTACTACATCCTCGATCTGTCGCCGCACAACTCGATGGTCAAGTACCTGCTCGAGCAGGGCCATCAGGTCTACATGATCTCGTGGCGCAACCCCAATGCATCGGACCGCCATCTCGCCATCGAGGACTACCTCAGCACCGGCGTGCTCGCGGCCATGCAGGCCGTGGGCGAAGTCGGCGACGCCAGGCGCATTCACGCGATGGGCTACTGCCTTGGCGGCACGTTTCTCTCCATCGTCGCGGCCACGCTCGGGCGCATCGAGCGCCAAAAAGCCGAGGGCCATGCGCCCGCGTTCAACGCCAAACAGGAACGCCTCATTCCAGACCATCTGCCACAGCTCGCCTCCTGCACGCTGCTGGCCGCGCAGACCGATTTCAGCGAGCCCGGTGAACTGGGCGTGTTCATCGACGAAGACCAGCTCGCCACGCTGCGCCAGAAGATGAATGCGAAGGGCTACATGTCCGGCAAGGACATGGGCGGCTCGTTCCAGTTTCTCTCTTCGCGCGATCTGGTCTGGTCGCGCAACATGCGCCGCTACCTGCTCGGCGAGGCCGAGGCAAGCTTCGACCTCATGAGCTGGAACGCTGACCAGACCCGCCTGCCCGCCGACATGCACGCCGAATACCTCAGCGCGATGTTCCTGGACAACGCGCTTGCCTGCGGCAAATACCATTTCGCCGGATCGGCCGTCGCGCTCATGGACATCAACGTGCCGCTGTTCGTCGTCGCCACCAAGCGCGATCACGTCGCCCCATGGCGCTCGGTCTACGGCATCCATCTGCAGACCAGCACGCCCGTCACCTTCGTGCTCGCGGCGGGCGGCCACAACGCAGGCATCGTGAGCGAACCCGGCCGCCCCCGCCGCAGCTACCAGATCAGCACCGAACCCAGAGAACGCCACCAAAGCTGGACCGCCCCCGACGACTGGGCCATGCGCACGCCCGTCACCCAGGGCTCGTGGTGGGAAGCGATGCACGCCTGGCTCCAGCAGCACTCCGGCGAGCCCAAGGCACCCAAGAAAATCAAACCGGAGCACCAGTTGTGCGACGCCCCCGGCGACTACGTCAGGGTCCGCTACGCAGACTGAAAAATCGCCCCGTCAAATCAAACAGGTATCCTCTTCCCACCACAGGCCCAAGCAGCGCAGCGGGCCTCGACCTGTTCACCCCAACGCCAAGACAGCCCCTCAGGCCAGGCGTCTCGCGCGCAGACAGTACTCAGGTACGGCAAGCGTGAGCAACGACGCATGAGGGGCTGTATTGGCGCCCCCAAACGACCCACCCATCGAAGCCGATAAGGCTTCGTAACCCAGATCACATGAACCCGGAAACACAGAACGAAGAATGGCTGGAAAACGTCACGTTTGACGAGTTGAAGGTAGGTCAGAAGGCCAGCTTGGTCCGAACGCTCTCGCAACGCGACATTGAAGCCTTCGCAGCCGTCTCGGGCGACATCAATCCCGCGCACATGAACCCCTCGTTCGCGCAGGGAACGGCCTTCCATCAGGTCGTGGCCCACGGCATGTGGAGCGGCGCGCTGATCTCCGCGCTCTTCGGCACCCGATTCCCCGGCCCCGGCACCATCTATCTGTCCCAGGAACTGCAGTTCACCCATCCCGTGCATGTCGGCGACACGCTCACCGTGAGCGCCACCGTCGCGGAAAAAGACGAGGCACGCCATCGCGTGATCATGGATTGCGAGGTCAGCAACCAGTCCGGCGAGATCGTCCTCAAGGGCCGCGCCAAGCTGCTCGCTCCCACCGAGAAGCTGCGCGTGCAGCGCATCAACGCGCCGCTCATCGCGCTCTACGACCCCGAGGCACGCCATCACCAACTGCTGGCGCTCGGAAAGGATTTGGCCGCCGTGCGCTGCGCCGTCGTTCATCCCTGCGATGCGGGTTCGCTGCGCGGCGCGCTCGATGCGGCACGTCTCGGCCTCATTGTTCCCGTGCTGATCGGCCCCGAGGCCCGCATCCGGCAGGTGGCCGCCGAGGCAGGTGTCGCGCTCGACGGAGTGGAAATCCACGGCACCGAGCACAGCCACGCCGCAGCGGCGCTGGCCGCAGACATGGCCGCGCGCCGCGAGGTCGAGATGCTCATGAAGGGCAGCCTGCACACCGACGAACTGCTCAAGGCCGTGCTCGCCAAGCCCGAGCTGCGCACCGGCCGCCGCCTCTCGCATGTGTTCCGCTTCGACGTGCCCGCCTACAGCAAACCTCTCTTCATCACCGATGCGGCCATCAACATCCAGCCCACGCTCGCAGAGAAGGTCGACATCGTGCAGAACGCCATCCGCTTCGTGCAGGTGATGGGCGTGGCCACGCCCAAGGTCGCCATCGTCGCGGCCGTGGAGACCGTGGCCGAGAACATGCCCGCCACGCTCGACGCTGCGGCGCTGTGCAAGATGGCCGAGCGCGGACAGATCCAGGGCGGCGAACTCGATGGCCCGCTGGCCTTCGACAACGCCATCTCGGCCGAGGCCGCGCGCATCAAGGGCATTCAATCGAAGATCGCCGGACAGGCCGACATCCTGCTCGTGCCCGATCTTGAAAGCGGCAACATGCTCGCCAAGCAGCTTGAATATCTGGCCGGCGCTTCGGGCTCGGGCATCGTGCTCGGCGCGCGCGTTCCGATCGCGCTCACCAGCCGCGCCGACGGCCCGCGCGCACGCGCCGCCTCGGCCCTGCTCGGCCTGATGATGGCGCACGACGCACGCAGCAAACTGGCGTCTTCCAACATGCCGAATACACCAACGCAAACACCGAAGGGCTGACGCAGCATGGCGATTCTTGCAATCAACGCGGGCTCCTCCTCGCTCAAGTTCTCGCTGCACCCGGTGCTCGACGGCCAGGTGCTGCCTGAAATTCTGGCCGGCTCGGTGCAGGGTCTGCAGCCCGGTGGCACGCCTGAATTCGGCTGGACATATCGCGACGAAAAGTTCAAGGGCGCGCTGGCCGTTCCGCCCGGCAGCACCGCCTTCAAGGCCTCACTCGACGAACTGCGCGCGCTCGTTCCCAAGCTCGAAGGCCTGCCCGAAATCCAGGCCATCGCGCATCGCGTGGTGCATGGTGGCGGCATCTACAAAAGCAGCGTGCTGATCGACGACGAAGTGCTCGCGCAGCTGGCGCAGTTCAACTCGCTCGCGCCACTGCACCAGCCGCACAACCTCGAAGGCATACGCCGCTTCCGCGAAGCGTTCGCGCTCGTGCCGCAGGTCGCGTGCTTCGACACCGCCTTCCACGCGCACATGCCCGAACTCAACTGCGCCTTCGCCCTGCCTCAGGAGCTGAGCGCGCAGAGCGTGCGTCGCTACGGCTTTCACGGGCTCTCGTACCAATACCTTCAGTCGGTCCTCAAGGAGCGCAGCGCGCGCGCCAACCAGCGCGTGGTCATGGCCCACCTCGGCAGCGGCGCGAGCCTCTGCGCGACCTTGAACGGCACCAGCATCGCCACCACCATGGGCTTTTCCGCGCTCGACGGTCTGATGATGGGCTCGCGCTGCGGCAGCATCGACCCCGGTGTGCTGCTCTATCTCATGGAGCAAGGCTGGGAGCACGCGCGCATCGAGAGCCTGCTGTACAAGGAAAGCGGCCTGCTTGGCGTCTCGGGCATCTCCGCCGACATGCGCACGCTGCGCGCCGCCAGCGCCGACGGCGACGAACGCGCCAGACGAGCCATCGCCCAATTCACCCACAGCGTGGTGCGGGAAACCGGCGCGCTCGTCGCCTGCCTCGAAGGCCTCGACCTGCTCGCCTTCAGTGGCGGCATCGGCGAAAACGACCCGGCACTGCGCGAGGCCGCCTGCAGGCACCTCGCCTGGCTCGGCGTGCGCATCGACGAACAGCGCAACCGCGAAGCAAAGGGCAAACGGCCAACCGCCATCCATGCGGAAGACAGCACGGTGGAAGTCTGGGTCATCCCCACCGATGAAGGCCGCGTAGCCGCACGAGACGCCGCAGCCCTGCTGCGCATCGTCTAGGACTGAAAGAACGAAAGAAGATGAAGGGAGCGAGCGGTCAACGCGCCGCTTGGACTCATGGTCCGAATGACGGGACAGGCTCTCAGGCACGACACCAAGCCGCAGACGGTACGTTGGTACGGCAAGGCTTGGCAACAAAGCAGAAGGCCTATGTCGTCAACTCCACACGACCAACGGAGAGACGGAGCAATGGTCAAAAGCAAACGACGAAAACGAAAAAGCCTCAAAGCATTTCTGCTTTGAGGCTTCACGTTTGGTGCGGCTGGCAGGAATCGAACCCACGACCCCTTGGTTCGTAGCCAAGTACTCTATCCAGCTGAGCTACAGCCGCTGAAGCATTGAATTATAGCGGAGTTTTTTGACCCGAAATCAAATCTGACCATTTTTCGAAAAAAACTTCACAAATGCCCCCTGAGCCCGCAGACCGGGCTCCAAGCGTGTCAAATTACAAATCTGCTTGCCCCGCGCATTCAATTCGTCAATGATGCTTTCGCTCGCCGACAGTCATTGAAATTCAGAGCGACGTCCATTGGACTGGGCTCGAAGCGCGGATCGGCAGTGCAAACCTGTGGCCCCACCGACAACCGGTCCGGACGCTGCAGCCAAGGACGACAGGACAAGATGGTGGAGCGGCCGGGTCACGCGGCCTTCCACGTGTGAGTGCAAAGTAGAACCAAGAAATGACGACGGATTCCCGAACACCTGCCCATGCAACGACGCCCTCGGGCGCGATGTGGGAGCAATTGTTCCACCGCAGCGCCAAACCCGGCCTGAGCCTGCAGGGCCAGATCCGCGAGATGTTTGTCGATGCCATTCTCACCGGCGTGCTGACGCCCGGCGATGCCGTGCCCTCCAGCCGCGAACTTGCGCGCCACTTGAGCGTGGGCCGCATCACCGTCGTGCTGGCGTTCCAGCAGCTGACCGAAGAGGCCTTCCTGCTCAGCCGTCAGCGCAAGGGCCACTTCATCCACCCCGACGTGCTCCAGGGCCGCAAGCTGCAGACGGCCACCGCCGCCGCGGCAGCGGCGGCCGAACCCACCACCGACGCCACGGCCATCCATCCCACCGACTGGAACCAGCGCCTGTGGCTGCGCCCGAGCCAGCAGCGCAGCATCGTCAAAGAACAGAACTGGCAGGATTTCCCCTATCCGTTTCTCTACGGCCAGTTCGACAAGGACCTGTTCCCCACCGCCGCATGGCGCGAGTGCTGCCTCAAGGCGCTGAGCGTGCTCGACATTCAGCAGTGGGCACCCGACTACATCACGCGCGACGACGACAGCCTGATCCACCAGATCCAGACCAAGGTGCTGCCGCGCCGCGGCGTCTGGGCCTCGCCCGAGGAAATCATCATCACCGTCGGCGCTCAGCATGCGCTCTACATGGTGGGCGACCTGCTGCTGCGCGACGACTCGCACGTCGGCATGGAAGACCCCGGTTACCCCGACGCACGCAACATCTTCACCAGCCGCACCTCGCAGCTCAAGTACATGCAGGTCGACGGAGACGGCCTGCCGCTGTCCAGCGATCTGCGTGACCTCGACTATCTCTACGTCACCCCCAGCCACCAGTGCCCCACCGGCGTGACCATGCCGCTCGAGCGCCGCCACGCGCTGCTCAACATGGCGCAGGAAGAAGACATCATCCTCATCGAGGACGACTACGAAAGCGAAAGCAGCTTCGACGACCAGCCCGTCCCGGCTCTCAAGAGCCTGGACCGCAGCAACCGGGTGATCTACGTGGGCAGCCTCTCCAAGAGCCTTGCCCCGGGCCTGCGCATCGGCTACATCGTCGCCGCGCCCGAGCTGCTGCAGGAACTGCGCGCCCTGCGCCGCCTGATGATCCGCCACCCCACCACGTTCGTGCAGCGCACGCTCGCGATGTTCATCTCCCTCGGCCACTACGAGGCACAGCTGCGCCGCCTCGCGCAGGCGCAGAAGGAACGGCACGCCGCTCTGATCACCGCGATGGAAACTCACCTGCCCGAATGTCACATCACCCCGGTGCGTGGCGGTGGTTCATGCTGGGTGCAGTTGCCGGACCATGTGTCCGCCATGGCGCTCGCGCGCAGCGCGGCGGAGCACGGGGTGCTGATCGAGCCAGGGGATATCTTCTTCAAGTCGCCGGTGGCTCCCGGGAATTTCATCCGGCTCGGATACCAGTCCATACCCGCCCCCAAAATCCCCCAAGGCATACAGGCGCTGGCCGCCGCAATGAAATCGGTCTGATCAGGTCGCTTTGAGCGACCAAATGAAAAAGCACCGCCAGCGCTCTCGCGCCGCGGTGCTTTTGTTCTTCTACCCACCCTTGCCTGCTCAGGTCTTCTTGAGCTTGACCCGTTTGAAGTTGGTAGGCTCGCGCTCTTCCGGTGCCTTGCCGCCGTTCACCAGATGGCGGATGAAGTAGGCGATCAGCAGGATGCCCAAGCTCACCACGCCCAGGGCCAGCGGGGTGCGCTGCTCGGGAATGAAGCCCATGGCGACGACGATGGCCGTCATGCCTGCAATGGCGAGCCAGGTGAGGTACGGGAAGCACCACATGCGCACCTTGAGCAGATGCGGAGCTTCGCGTTCGAGACGCTTGCGCAGACGCAATTGCGAGATGGCGATCAGGATGTAGACGAAGATCGCCACGGTGCCGTAGGAGTTCACGAGGAACGCGAACACCGTGTCGGGCGAGACGTAGGACATCACGATGGCGCCGTAGCCGAACAGCGTGGCGAACAGGATGGCGCGCACCGGCACGCCGTTCTTGCTGACCTTGGCCAGCGCCTTGGGTGCATCGCCGCGCTTGGTCAGCGCGAACAACATGCGGGACGAGGCGTACAGACCCGAGTTCAATGCGGAGAGCACGGCGGTCAGCACGATGGCGTTCATGATCTGGGCGGCAGCGGGCACGCCCATGGCGTTGAGTGCGCTCACGTAAGGCGTGGCGATCTCCTTGCTGTTCCATGGCACCAGGCAGGCGACGAGCAGGATGGAGCCCACGTAGAACACCAGCACACGGGTGATCACCGAGTTGGTGGCCTTGGCGACGGCCTTCTGTGGTTCAGCGGTTTCGGCGGCGGCGATCGTCACGATCTCAGCACCGAAATAAAAGCCCGTCGCGGCGACCGCGCCGGTCAGCACCGGCACCCAGCCGTTGGGCGCGAAGCCGCCGTGCTGCGTGAGGTTGGCGATCTGCAGGCCGTGCGCGCCGGGCGTCCAGCCGAGCACGTGCACACCGGCGACGAACAGGAACACGACGATGGCCGCAACCTTGATCGACGAGAACCAGAACTCGAATTCACCGAACGACTTCACCGACACCAGATTGGTCAGCGTGAGCATCACGAGCAGCACGAGGCTGATGATCCAGCCGGGCACGTCGGGCAGCCAGTAGCGCAGCAGATCGGCGCCCGCTACGGCTTCGAGCGCCACCACGATCACCCAGAAGTACCAGTACATCCAGCCGGTCAGAAAGCCGGCAAGGCGCGAGAGACCGGGACGGTCGGAGAAAGCCTCACGCGAGTATTCGTAGAACGAGCCGCCGCCGGGCATGGCACAGGCCAGCTCCCCGAGCATGCGCATGACCAGCACGACCAGGAGGCCCGTGATCAGAAAGGAAATGACGGCCGCCGGGCCTGCCTGCTTGATGACGACGCCGGAGCCGATGAACAGACCCGCGCCAATCACGCCACCGAGGGCGATCATGGTCATGTGGCGTTCTTTGAGCCCGGTCGAAAGCCCCGACGCTGCGGTTTGGGGGTTATGCATGAAATGTCTCCTTGTTTTCGGATGTCCTGACTCTGCCCTTGCAGTGCAATGCCTTGCCCGGATCTCGGGCATCGAGCGCACAGCGTGGCCGGTTCCGGTATCTGCGTCCGGTTATCCGTTGCGAGTGGAGAAGTCAGCGGCGGGCACAGCCGGACGCGCCACGCTCTTGGAGCGTGGCGACGTGGCGTCCGGTTTGTAGTGCCTGTTGCCTGCTGCCCGTTGCCGGGCGCTGACGTTTGCCTTGCGGCGAGTGTGATGTGCCTGAGTGGATCAGGCGGCCTTGGCGAGTGCCGGGCGGTTCTTGCGGAAGGCGTTCTTCACGGCGATCTTGCCGTCCTTGAACGTGAAGATGTCGACCATGCGCGCTTCCACGCGCGAGCCGTCGGCGGCGGTGCCCTTGAATGTGCTCTCGGAGACACCGCGGTCGCCGTTCACCCAGTGATCGCCATCCAGCCATGCGGCGTCGGGGAACGCGCCCCAGGCGGCCATGAAGCCTTCGCGGACCTGCTCGCGGCCCACAAAGCTCTTGCCCAGTTCATCGGGGCCCGCGACCGCGTGGAAAACGCAGTCGTCCGCCATGAAGCTCATCAGCGCGTCGATGTCGTGCTTGTTCCATGCGTCGGCAAAACGTGCCAGAAATTGCGCATCGGGTTGGTTGGCGCTGTTGCTCATGCTGTCTCCTTGTCCTTCAAAAAACTTGCTGCCATGCGCAACACCAGCGGCGCGCGGCAAACGAAACGATGGAGCGGATATTAGGCAAGCCCGCAAGGCTTTCGTAGAACCAGCGCCGACCTATCGTTAAGTCCAGCGATTGTCCCGAAAAAAAACCGTCATATCTGGACCTATGGAAACTTCTTCTCTGGCGCTAACTGCGCGACGGGCTGCTGGCTATGCTGACCCCACTGTCAAAGTGCGTTCTTTTCCTTAGAGCGTGTTGACGATCTCATCGCGAGGCTTGCTGAATGCGGCTCGTGCCATTGCTGCGGTTTGCAACGCGGCAGACCGCCCGGGGCCGCACCTGCAGGACCGTGTGGAGATCGTCAACACGCTCTGAGGTCGGACGCTCCGCGCCCCCCCGGATTTCAGAGCTATTGGACATCGATGCCGCCAGCCGGACCTAACCGCTGCGGCGAAAAAAGGAGACCCACAATGAAGGCAGAGGACGTGCGCCCCAGCTACATGCGCCCCTACGACCCACAGTACGACCCGCTCGTCATGCCCAATCCGGGCCAGGGCACGGGGTATGCACCCACTTACTGGGTGGGCACGGCAGGCGTTCCACCCGAAGATGACGGCCCGATCTCCGGCGACATCGAAGCGGACGTGGTCATCGTCGGCTCGGGCTTCACCGGCCTCGCCACCGCCCTCTTCCTCGCCCGTGAACACGGCATCAAGGCCATCGTCCTCGAAGCCAACCAGAGCGCCTGGGGCTGCACCAGCCGCAACGGCGGTCAGGGCCAGAACGCCAGCGGTCGCCTGTACCGCTCGGGCTGGGTCGAGCGCTGGGGCAAGGAAACCGCACTCAAGCTCGACGCCGAAATCCGCGAAGGCTTTCAGACCTTCAAGGACCTGGTCGCGGAATTCCCAGAATGCGAACCGCAGCCAGGCGGCCACCTCTACATCGCCCACCGCGAAAAGAAGATGGACTTCCTGCGCAGCGAAACCAAGCTGATGCGCGACGTGTTCGGCTACGACGCGAAGATGCTCAGCAAGGAAGAAGTGCAGCGCGACTGGGTGAACGATGCCGACAGCTTCGGCGCGATGCACGAGCCCGATGGCATCGGCGTGCACCCGCTCAAGCTCGCCTTCGCCTACCTGCGCAAGGCACGCTCGCTCGGAGTGAAGATTCACCCCGCAAGCCCCGTGCTTGACGTGGAAACCAAGAATGGCGTGCACTATCTGCGCACACCGGGCGGCGTCGTCAAGGCCAAGTCGGTCGGTTTCGCGACCGGCGGCTACACCAGCAACAAGCTGCACCCGCAGCTGCGCAACAAGATCATGCCGATCCTCTCGAACTCGCTGGTCACGCGCCCGCTGACGCCCGAGGAACTCGAAGCGACGAACTTCAAGACCACCCAGGTCATCACCGACACGCGCACGCTGCGCTTTTACTACCGCCGCCTGCCCGACAACCGCGTGCAGATCGGCAGCCGCAGCTCCATCACCGGCGCGGACGCTCCAAACCCCGTGCACATGGCCAAGCTGGTCGATGGCCTGCACCACAAGTTCCCCGCGCTCAAGGGCATCAAGATCGATTACTCGTGGTGGGGCTGGGTGGACGTGAGCCACGACATGATGCCGCGCATCACGCAGCCCGACCCCAAGGAAACCATTTTCTACGCGGTGGGCTACGGCGGCAACGGCGTGTCGTTCTCCGCGCATGCCGGCCGCCGGATGGCGCAGCGCATCGCAGGCCAGCACCTGAAGGCGTTCGAGCTGCCCATCTACAACTCGCCGCTCGAGTACCCGAACGTGTTCAACACGGTGCGCTCCGAAGCGTTCGCACCATTCCGACGCATGGGCCAGCGCTTCCTCTATCACTGGTATCACCACCAGGACGAGCAAGGCTGATCCACCTCCCTCCAAGATCGTAAACGTAGCTCCCGCTGCGACTTCCGGAGGCTCATCCCGCAAGGGAGGAGCCTCCTTTTTTCTTTTGTTTTCAACAACTTGAGTGATTTCACTGGCATACATATTGCAATGCAACAAGCACTCCCGCACGGCCACCTCAAAACCGTGCAAAGAGCCTCTTGTTCAACTCTTGCGAGCAGATCAGTGAAATCACCTATCCATCTCCCAATTCGCTTGGGCGCGCATTCGCCGCAAGCCAGCGTAGCATCGCAATGCACGCGCCGCACAAGGCTTTGCAGGCTGCGCACCCCACTTGCACGCACTGCAACATGGCGGCATTTGTTCAACAAATCGCGCCTGCGCACCCCACTGGACCTAACGATAGACCGCAACTGGCCCTACATCCTGCACACGGTTGCTCACTACAGTGCAACTGGAAGGCTCACGAAAACACGGGCACGGGCTTTCGGATTCGAACCAGAAAAGGGGTCATCGACGCATACACAAGGAGTGTCATCAGGGAAGTGTTTTTCTGGTTTCGTAGTTCAACCGATTTCGTTCTAAAACAATGGAGACAAGCAAAATGACAATGCAAAAACGGTTTGTGCTGAAGGCAGGCATCGCAGCGGCAGCGCTGGCGATCACGGGCGCCGTGTGCGCCCAGCAGAAGACAGTGACGTTCGCGAACCAGGACATGCTGGTTCCGCTGCGTCTGGTCATGGAGTCCGGTGAGATCGAGAAGGAGACCGGCTACAAGATCAACTGGCGCATGTTCTCGGGCGGTGGCGACGTGATCCGCGCCATGGCCTCGGGCGACGTGCAGATGGGCGAGCTGGGCTCGAGCCCGCTCACCGCGGCGGCCAGCCAGGGTCAGGACATCAAGCTGTTCTGGGTCTCCGCCGACATCGCCAGCGCCGAAGCGCTGGTTGCACGCGACGGCAGCGGCGTGACCAGCTTCAAGAGCATGGAAGGCAAGCGCATCGGCGTGCCGTTCGTCTCCACCGCGCACTACCAGCTCATCGCTGCGCTGGGCAAGGAAGGCGTGGACGCGCGCAAGGTCAACATCATGAACATGCGCCCACCGGAAATCGCCGCCGCGTGGGAACGTGGTGACATCGACGGCACATTCGTGTGGGATCCGGTGCTCGCCAAGGTCAAGCAAAAAGGCAAGGTGCTGGCCACTTCCGGCTCCATCGCTCAAATGGGCTTCCCGACGTTCGAAGGCATTGTCGTGACCTCGAAGTTCGCGCAGGAAAATCCGGAATTCATGGTCGCCTTCGTGAAGGCCCTGAACCGCGCAAGCTCCCAGGTGCGTGACAACCTCGCCAAGTGGACGCCCGAGTCGAACGAGGTGAAGGCCATCGCCAAGTGGTGCAAGGCCGATCCGAAGGACGTGCCAGCCGCCATGTCGCTCTACAAGTTCCCAAGCGCCGAAGACCAGCTCACCGCCCAGTGGCTGGGCGGCGGCGCGGCCAAGGCCATGAGCAACACCGCGACGTTCCTGAAGTCCCAGGGTCGCATCCAGGAAGTCAAACCCGACTACTCCGCGTTCGTCACCGACGCGTATGTGAAGAAGGCGCTGGGCAAGTAAGCCCCGGCATCACGAACGGCCGCTCCGATCTCCTGCTCCAACGGGAGACGGAGCCGCCATGGACCATTCACTTACGTCATTTTCTTTTTGGAGAGCGGTGTCATGCCAACTCTGGACATACGCGAACTGACCGTCAACTACGAGGTCAAGGGCGGCCATCTGCAAGCCCTCGCGCCCGTCAACCTGACCATGCACGACGGGGATTTCGTCGTCGCGCTGGGAGCATCGGGCTGCGGTAAAACTACATTGCTCAACTGCATGGCTGGCTTTCTTGCGCCCTCGAGCGGCGAGATCCTGCTGGACGGCAAACCCATTGACGGCCCCGGCGCCAATCAAGGCGTGGTGTTTCAAAAGCACGCGCTGATGCCGTGGCTCAACGTGGTCGACAACGTTGCGCTGGGCCTGCGCATGCGCGGCGTCGATCTCAAGACCCGTACCCAGATCGCCGAGGAAAAGCTCGGTCTGGTGGGCCTGCAGAACTACACCAAGCGCGCGGTCTATGAACTCTCGGGCGGCATGCAGCAGCGCGTGGGCATTGCCCGTGCGCTGGCCAATGACCCCGCCCTGCTGCTCATGGACGAACCCATGGGCGCGCTCGACGCATTCACGCGCGAGCAGGTGCAGGAGATTCTGCTCAAGGTCTGGAAGGCCACCAACAAGATGGTGTTCTTCATCACCCACTCGGTCGAAGAAGCGCTGTTTCTGGCAAGCCGCCTGATCGTCATGAGTCCCAGCCCCGGACGCATCTCGCATGTCTATGACGACATGCCTTTCTGCCACGAGTTCCTGCGCACCGGCGACGCCCGCGCAGTCAAGTCGCGCCCTGATTTCATCAAGATGCGAGAAGAAGTTCTGAGCCTGATTCACCACCGGGAGACAGATCATGTCTGATGCCGCCACCATGACCAATGTCCCTACCAGCACACCCAAGGCCACACGCGTGGCCCCTCAGAAAACGCCCCCATCCCAACCACCGGGGCCCGTGAAGACCAGCCGTTTCAAGACACCGGGCGAAGGCTCGAGCGTCGGCATCAGCATCGTCACCGTGATCGTGCTGCTCGCGCTGTGGTTCGCCGCCACCAACCTCGGCTGGGTCAAGCCGCTCTTCCTGCCAAGCCCGCAAGCGGTCTTTCAGCAGTTCTACGAGTACCTTACCGGCCAGGCCAACGACAAGCCGCTGTGGCAGCACTTTTCCGCCAGTCTGCTGCGCGTGACCGTAGCGTTCTGGCTGGCCTTCATCGTCGCCGTGCCGCTGGGCATCGCGATGGGCATGTCCCGCGTGGCACGCGGCATCTTCGATCCACCGATCGAGTTCTACCGCCCACTGCCACCACTGGCCTACCTGCCGCTGATCATCATCTGGTTCGGCATCGATGAAACGCCCAAGATCCTGCTGATCTTCCTGAGCTGCTTCGCGCCTCTGGCACTCGCCGCCCGCTCGGGCATGCGCAGCGCTGCGCAGGAACAGATCAACGCCGCCTACTCCATGGGTGCGAGCTACTGGCAGGTGATCCGCTACGTCATCATCCCCGCCGCGCTGCCCGACATCCTGGTGGGCATGCGCATCGCCATCGGCTTCGGCTGGACGACACTGGTCGCCGCCGAAATGGTGGCCGCCAACGTCGGTCTGGGCCAGATGGTGCTGAACGCATCGAACTTCCTGCGTACCGACATCGTCATCATGGGCATCATCGTGATCGGCGTGGTGGCGTATATATTCGACCTTTTCATGCGGTGGGTGGAGAAGCGTCTGGTTCCATGGAAGGGACGCATGTAATCCAACCTGTGGGGTGAGGAGTCGGTGCCCTCCTCTTCTACTCTTGGGCCTTCATCTTTGTTGTGAACGGCCGTTGACGGGGGCACCTTTTGAGCAGGTGATGGCGGGGGTACAGCACACCCGTCTCCTTGCGGACAGTGATTCGGGCGGCCTTGATTTGGCCGCCCGTTTTTTTTGCTTTTTTAGTTTGTTGTGGGATTGCTTACGGAGGCCGGGACTGCCCCCGGCGGGGCAATCACTTTTTGCTTGCGCGCAAAAAGTAATCAAAAACGCGCTTTCAATACCTCCGGCGGAACTCGCTGCGTTCCTTCGTCACTCCGCTCGGACAACCGCCGGAAATCAGTTTGGAAGAGGTGTTGCGGCACTTTGCTTCGCTCGTGCCGGGGGCGTTTGCAAAGTTGGGTTTAGCTGCAAATGCCCAATGCTCTTTTGAACGAGGTCGGCCCAGCGAGCAAATGAAAAAATCGAGCAGCACTGGCGCCCCAACATCTCGCGAAGTCGCGAGATGTTTCGACACAAGCGAAGCGACGTGCCGAATATTCCTCTTGGTTAAACACTGACTCGCGGCGGTTGCCCGAGCGGCGCGCGCAGCGCAAAGCGAGTTCTGCCGCGGGTATTCAAAAGCGCGTTTTGGGTTACTTTTTGCGCGCAAGCAAAAAGTGACTCCGCCGCCGGGCGGAACTCCCGGCCTCCGCCCTCAAAAAAGCCAACAAAAAAATCACCTGCGACACAGCAACTCAGCAACGCCAAGCAACAAAGCCTCATCCACATGCTGGTGCAGATCCACCGCCAGCCGCTGCCGATAAAACACCCCCAGATCCAGCCCCACGCCCAAAGCGCAGACCTTCACGTCCCCCGCCCGTTCCCGCGCGGCAAGCACCTGGCGGAGATGCTGGTCGAGGTAGTGCTCGTCGTTCACCTGGTGCGTGGCGGTGTCCATGGGGCAGCCGTCGGAGATCACCATCAGGATGCGGCGGCGGGCGGGCTGCGCGAGCAGGCGCTGGCAGGCCCAGTCGACGCCTTCACCGTCTATGCCTTCACGAAAAATGTCGGGCCTGCGCAGGGCCGCTATGCCCTGACGGCCGTGGCGCCAGCGTTTTCCGGCATCTTTGAAGATGATGTGCAGGCGCTCGTTGAGACGGCCGGGGAACTGCGGCTGCCCCGCCTTTTGCCAGTCGCGGCGCACGCGGCCGCCGTTCCAGGCGTTGGTGGAAAAGCCCAGCACTTCCACGCGCGCGCCCGCCATGTCCAAGGCGCGCCCCAGCACGTCGACGAGGATGGACATGGGCTTGGAATAGCTTTTCATCGATCCCGAGCAGTCGAGCAGAAACGTGACCGCCGTCTCGTTGATCGGGCGCTGCATTTCGTCCTTGAAGATCTCGCGCAGTTGCGGATCGCTCACGAGTTGCGACAGCCGTCCCGCATCGAGATGCCCTTCTTCCAGACCGAAGTTCCAGCCGTCGCGCTGATGGGTCGCGAGGCGCTGCTGAAAGTAGCGCGCGATGCGTCCGACGTGCAGACCGGAGCGGGAGATTTCGTCGTCCATCTGCTCGCGGAATTCGACGAGCTGGGCGTGGCGGATCAGTTCGGTCGCGGGCTCTTCACGGTCGTACTTCCGAGTGAAGACGCGGTAAGTCTGCGACGAGCTGGCCCAGGCGCGGCTGTCGCCGGTCTGGGCGAGCGGAAGCTCATCGAGGTTCTGCGATTCAAAATGCAGCGGCAGCGCGAAGCTGCTGCGGCGCTTGGGATTGCCGTTGCCGCGTGGCGCCTCCTCCTGTGCGGCGCGCACGGCCTCGCCCACCCAGCGGGCCACGGCGAGCGCGGGTTCGCTGAAGGCGGTCTGGTCTTCGCGGTGGCGGCGCAGCTGCACCCAGTAGCGGCCGAGATGCGGCGACATGCCCATGCGCGTGGCTTCGATGGCGTCGGACATGCGGTCGGGCATTTCCTGATCGGTCAATCGGCTCCACGACACCAGCGCGACGGCGAACAGCAGGATGCCGAGATCGCTTTCGGTGA
Organism: Diaphorobacter caeni; assembly: GCF_015354245.1. GTDB lineage: Bacteria > Pseudomonadota > Gammaproteobacteria > Burkholderiales > Burkholderiaceae_C > Diaphorobacter_A > Diaphorobacter_A caeni. The sequence goes on along the minus strand of NZ_JADKYZ010000001.1, from coordinate 641,452 downwards.
GTCCCGAATCCATGAACGACTGCGCCCAGTGCAGAAAGCGCTGGCGCATGTTCTCGCGCGCGCCGGGCCAGGTGACGGGCACGAGGCTTTCCACGCGCAATTGCTCGAGCAGCTCGAAGATCAGCCGCTCGATGGGATCAGAGGGCAAATGCGTGCGGTGCAGCTGCGCGTCGCTGAGCGACAGGCGCAGGCCCACGCTGTCGAGCAGGCCGCGCTGGTCGGCGAGCACGGCGGGAACCTCGGCATGGTGCGCGGCGGGCAGCGCCTGCGGCGTGGTGCCGGCATACAGCGTCTGGCCGCTCCATTGCAGCGAGGCGTCACCGGTGATGGCGCGCAGCAGCGCACCGCCCCAGGCTTCCATTTCAGCAAGCGTCGGATCGTGGGGATTGACGGGCGCCTTGGGAGCTTCGGGCAACGACGTATCGCCGATCAGCTCCTGCCCCATCTCAGCCAATGTGCACCTGCAGGGCTGGGTCGTCGGTGCGTGCGTTCAGCTCCTGGCCGAAGCAGCGCTGAAAGTATTCGGCGACGATGGTGCGCTCCGCCGGCTCGCACTTGTTGAGGAAGGTGAGTTCGAACGCGAGCTTCACGTCGTGGAAGATCTGCGTGTTCTCGGCCCAGGTGATGACCGTGCGCGGCGACATCAAAAGCGACAGATCGCCCACGGCGAAGCCCTTGCGCGTGAGGTTGGCGAGCGCCACCATCGCGTCGATCTGATGGCGGCCCTGCGGCGTGTCCATCTCTGGAACGCGTGCGAGCACGATGGCGGCCTCTTCGGCGGGCTGCAGGTAGTTCAGCGTGGTCACCAGATTCCAGCGGTCGAGCTGGGCGTGGTTGAGCATCTGCGTGCCGTGATAGAGGCCCGAGAGATTGCCCTGGCCGAGCGTGTTCATCGTCGCGAACAGGCGGAAGAAGGCGTGCGGCTGGATCACGCGCTTCTGGTCGAGCAGCGTGAAGCTGCCCTCGCGCTCGAGCACGCGCTGGATCACGAACATCACGTCGGGGCGACCAGCGTCGTATTCATCAAACACGATGGCGACCGGGCGCTGCAGCGACCATGGCAGGATGCCTTCCTGGAACTGCGTGACCTGCTTGCCGTCCTGCAGCGTGATGATGTCCTTGCCGACGAGATCAAGGCGGCTGATGTGGCCGTCGAGATTGACGCGCACGCAGGGCCAGTTCAGGCGCGCGGCGACCTGCTCGATGTGCGTGGACTTGCCCGTGCCGTGCATGCCCTGGATGACCACGCGGCGGTTGTGCGCGAAGCCCGCGAGGATCGCCATCGTCACCTGCGGGTTGAAGCGGTAGGCCGTGTCGATGCGCGGCACGTGGTCGGTGCGCTCGTCAAAAGCGGGCACGCGCATGTCGGTGTCGATGCCGAACACCTCGCGCACGCTGATCGTGGAAGTGGGCTCGAGGGAGGTCAGGTCAGTCATCATCTGCTCCAGGTGGAACATCGTCGTTGATGCGGGCGATCGCTTGCGCTGCGGCCTGCAACTTGGGGAGAAAGGAGAGCGCCTTCTCTTTGGAGAAACGCATGATCGGGGCCTGCACCGCAAGCCCCATGTTGGAGTTGCCGCTGTGCGACGGCACCAGCACGCCAAGGCACAGCAGGCCCGGCAGAAATTCTTCGTTGTCGAACGCGTAGCCCTGCTCACGCACCTTGTCGAGTTCGGCATCCACCGCGTCGAACGTGGTCAGCGAATTGGTGGTGAAGCCCTCCAGCGGCGCTGCCGACAGCAGGCGGCGGCGCTGGGCCGGTGCCATCTGGCTGAGGAACATCTTGCCGGTGGCCGAGCAGTGCGCGGGCACGCGTGAGCCGGGGTGCAGATAGAAACGCAGCGGCGCGGGCGTTTCCACGCGGTCGAGATACAGCACCTCGCTGCCGGAGAAGGCGGTGATGTTGCAGCTCTCGCCCAGATCGTTCACCAGATTGGAGAGCACCGCATGGCGCGCACCATGCGTGGTGTTGTTGAGCAGGACGTTCTCTGCCAGGCGCATCAGGCGGCGGCCCGTGGCGTAGTGGCGGCCATTGCCTTCGCGCTGCAGGATGCCCGCGGTTTCAAGCTGCGTGAGCATGCGGTGCATGGAGGGCTTGGGCAGACCGGTTTCTTCCACGATGGACTGCAGCGTGAAAGGCGTGTCCTTTTGCGCGATGACCTCCAGAAGCGCAAACAGACGCAGGTTGGGCGTGTCCCCATCCAGTTTGGTCGTGCTGTTGTCGGTGTTCTTCATATCGCCATCGATCATATTGAGTTCCGTTTTTTGAGTCAATTTATTCCGAAAAAAGAAATTTCTTGCTTTTTTGCGAACACATCCCTTAGACTTGCGTTCGTAATTTCTTTTTCTGGAACTTTAAGTTCCGTTTTTTCCATCTTCCTCAAGGAGACAAAGATGACTAAAGCCCAAGCTGACAATCGTAAGGTGGTTGAAGGCGTCACCAAGATGACCCCGTCCGAAGCCTTTGTGGAAACCTGCGTCGCCAACGGCGTGACCGAAATGTTCGGCATCATGGGCTCTGCCTTCATGGACGCCATGGACATCTTCGCGCCTGCAGGCATCCGTCTGATCCCCGTGGTGCACGAGCAAGGCGCCGCCCACATGGCTGACGGCTATGCACGCGTCTCCGGCCGCCATGGTCTGGTGATCGGCCAGAACGGCCCAGGCATCTCCAACTGCGTGACCGGCATCGCCGCCGCTTACTGGGCACACAGCCCCGTCGTGATCGTGACGCCTGAAACCGGCACGATGGGCATGGGTCTGGGCGGCTTCCAGGAAGCCAACCAGCTGCCGATGTTCCAGGAATTCACGAAGTACCAAGGCCACGTGTGCAATCCAAAGCGCATGGCTGAATTCACCGGCCGTTGCTTCGACCGCGCCATGTCCGAAATGGGCCCGACGCAGCTGAACATCCCACGCGACTACTTCTACGGCGAGATCGAGTGCGAGATTCCAAAGCCCATGCGCGTTGACCGCGGCCACGGCGGCGAGAAGAGCCTGTCCGAAGCCGTTGAACTGCTGAAGACAGCCAAGTTCCCAGTCATCCTGGCTGGCGGTGGTGTGGTGATGGCTGACGGCGTTGCCGCTGCTCAAGCTCTGGCGGAGCGTCTGGGCGCACCGGTTGCCACCGGCTACCTGCGCAACGACGCATTCCCTGCCAAGCACCCCCTGTGGGCCGGCCCTCTGGGCTACCAAGGCTCCAAGGCCGCCATGAAGCTGATCGCTCAGGCCGACGTCGTGATCGCTCTGGGTTCCCGCATGGGCCCATTCGGCACGCTGCCACAGCACGGCATGGACTACTGGCCCAAGACTGCCAAGATCATTCAGGTCGAAGCCGATCACACCAACCTGGGTCTGGTCAAGAAGATCTCCGTCGGCATCAACGGCGACGCCAAGGCTGTCGCTGAAGAGCTGGTCAAGCGCCTGGCCAACGTGAAGCTGGACTGCGACGCCACCAAGGCCGCCCGCGCCGACACCGTCGCCAGCGAAAAGGCTGCATGGGAAAAGGAACTGGACGGCTGGACGCACGAGCGCGACGCCTACAGCCTGGACATGATCGAGGAAGCCAAGAAGGAAAAGACGCCCACCGGCGGCGAGTACCTGCACCCACGTCAGGTTCTGCGCGAACTGGAAAAGGCGATGCCTGCCCGCGTGATGGTCTCCACCGACATCGGCAACATCAACTCCGTCGCCAACAGCTACCTGCGCTTTGACGAGCCACGTTCGTTCTTCGCTCCGATGTCGTTCGGCAACTGCGGCTACGCCCTGCCCACCATCATCGGTGCCAAGTGCGCTGCGATGGACCGTCCTGCTGTCGCCTACGCCGGTGACGGCGCATGGGGCATGTCGATGATGGAAGTGATGACCGCCGTGCGTCACAACATTCCCGTGACCGCCGTGGTGTTCCACAACCGTCAATGGGGTGCCGAGAAGAAGAACCAGGTGGACTTCTACAACCGCCGCTTCGTGGCAGGCGAACTGGAAAGCGAAAGCTGGTCCGAAATCGCCAAGTCCATGGGCGCTGAAGGCATCGTCGTCGACAAGCTGGAAGACGTCGGCCCTGCACTGAAGAAGGCCATCGACATGCAGATGAACGAAGGCAAGACCTGCGTCATCGAAATCATGTGCACACGGGAACTGGGCGACCCGTTCCGCCGCGACGCTCTGGCCAAGCCCGTGCGCCTGCTGGAAAAGTACAAGGACTTCGTGTAAGTCCCACGTCACCGCGTGAGCCTGCATTCAGGTTCACGCCACCGTGACACGCGCACATTCCGGCCTGCCGGGATGTGCCCTCACCGCAGCCCTCTTCCGCCAACGGGGAGAGGGTTGCGGTGAGGGTGACAGCGGCGTTTGCACAAGCGCGCCGCCAAGTGCCCGCACATCAACGACAGAACAATCGGTCAAACCATCAATCAACGGACTGGAGACATCGCCGTGGCTTCCAACCCCAACCTCACCGTGGCCGTGGACAACACCGCGCCCAAGCCCCGTCCTCACCTGGATCAACTGCTCGACAAGGCCCGTGCCAAGGGCGCGATTCCGGTGGCGGTCGCCTATCCGTGTGACGCGGGTTCGCTGCAGGCCGCACTGCAGGCCGCGGATGCCGGGCTGATCAAGCCCCTGCTCGTGGGTCCGAAGGAACGCATCGAAGCCGCCGCCGCACAGGCCGGCCTTGACCTCTCCAAGGCCGAGATCCGCGCCACCGCCGACGACCCACGCGCCGCCGCCTCGCAGGCCGCCGCGCTGTGCCGTGACGGTGCCGCCAAGGCACTGATGAAGGGCAGCCTGCACAGCGACGAACTGCTGGGCGCGGCCGTCGCCAAGGAAGCGGGTCTGCGCGGCGGTCGCCGTGCGAGCCACGTGTTCGTGATGGACCTGCCGGGCTACGAGCGCCCGCTGCTCATGACCGACTGCGTCGTCAACATTTTTCCCGACCTGATGGCCAAGCGCGACATCGCTCAGAACGCCATCGATCTGGCCAAGGCCATCGGCATCCAGACGCCGCGCGTAGCCGTGCTCTCGGCCGTGGAAACCGTCAACCCCGCCATTCCCGGCACGGTGGACGCTGCGGCGTTGTCCAAGATGGCCGATCGCGGCCAGATCACCGGCGGGATCGTCGACGGCCCGCTCGCGTATGACAACGCGATCTCGCTGCGCTCGGCGCAGAACAAGGGGATCACTTCCGACGTGGCCGGCCATCCCGACGTGCTGCTGGTGCCCAGCCTGGAGGCAGGCAACATGATCTACAAGCAGCTGGTCTACATGGCGGACGCGGAATGCGCGGGCCTCGTGCTCGGCATGCGCGTGCCGATCGTGCTGACCAGCCGTTCGGACTCCGTCGAAGCGCGGATCGCGTCATGTGCGCTGGCCGTTCTCGCCGCCTGATCCATACTGAATTTCAAGTTGCTTTCGAAGTCGACCTGCAAGGGTCTTGTATGTGCCGGAGCTCTGCAAAGTGCTTCGGCATTTTTTTATTCTTTTTTTGGTTGGGTTGGTCGTTTCAAGGCGGCAAGACAGCCCCTCATGCTTTGTTGCGAAGCCTTGCCGTATGAACATACTGTCTGCGGCTTCGCGTCGCGCCTGAGGGGCTGTCTTGCCGTTGGTGCTGGCGGTTCTGGCGCTCGCTGCGCTTCGCAGGCCCACTCCGGCTGGCGGGTGCGGGTACAGGTCAGTTCTTTTTCAAACTGCAATGCTGGCGCCGTTGACGGCTGCTGATTGCTCCGATGCGAGGAAGCCGATGGTCTGCGCGATTTTTTCTGGTGACGTCCATTGCGTGAAATCGGCGCCCGGCATGTCCTTGCGGTTTTGCGGCGTGTCGATGATGCGGGGCAGGAGACAGTTCACGCGCAGCCCTTGCGCCTTGAACTCGGCGGCGAAGGATTCGGTCATGCGGATCACGGCGCTTTTCGATGCGCAGTAGGCCGTCATGTTCGCGCCGCCGGTGAGCGCGGATTGGGCGCCGATGTTGATGATGCTGCCCGCGCCCTGCGCGACCATCGTGGGGGCGACGCTGTGCATGGTCTTGAAGACCGCGCCTGCGTTCAGAGCCATCAGGTGCTCGTACTGTTCGATCGCATCGCCCGCGATCGACGATCCCATGCTGAAGCCGCCCGCGATGTTGCAGAGCACGTCGATGCGGCCGAAGCGCTGCAGTGTCTGATCGCATGCGGCGCGGATGCTGGCTGCATCCGTCACGTCGCAGGCGATGGCCAGGAGACGCGCGTGCGCATCGCCGAAGCGCGTCTGCAGATGCTCCACATGCCGCTCCAGCGCGACAACCTGGAAGCCCTGCTCCAGCAGGTGCGTGGCCACGGCGAAGCCCAGCGCGCCGCCAGCGCCGGTGATGATGGCGGTTTTGATTTCGTTGCTCATGAAGGAGATGCCTTTGTTCGCTTGCGCGGATTCTGAACCGGACCCGCAACCAGTGGAGAGAATGCGCCCATCATGGCATCGAGAGGGGCGCATTCCCTGCATGCCCATGCATGCAGGCGGGATGCTGATGCACCCCTAAGAGCGTGTTTACGATCTCCACACGCTTTCATTGAGGCCGTGCCTGCGGCCCGCGCACCAGTCCGCCGGGCAGCGCTCCCGTCGCCTCGCCATGTCGCATGATGACCTCGCCGCGCTTGAGCGTGGCCACATAGCCTTCAGCGGTCTGGTTCAGTCGCCGTCCACCGGCCGGCAGATCGAAGGCCACATAGGGCGGCGGCAAGCGCAGCTTGTCGAAGTCGATGATGTTCACGTCCGCCAGATAGCCCGGCGTGAGCTGGCCGCGATCCCGCATTCCATAGATCTGCGCGGTGTCGCTGGTCTGCTTCTTCACGATGTGCTCAAGCGACAGGCGCGGTCCGCGCGCGCGGTCGCGCACCCAGTGGGTGAGCATGTAGGTGGGCATGCTCACGTCGCAGATGTAGCCGCAGTGCGCGCCGCCATCGGCCAGGCTCATCATGGTCTGCGGATGCTGCAGCTGCGTGTGCAGCTGGCTCAGGTCGTTGTAGGCGTAGTTGAAGCTCGGGAAATAGATGATGCCCTTGCCGTCCTGCGCCATCAGCATGTCGTAGGCGATCTCGAGCGGGCTGCGCCCATCGCGCTTCGATATCGACTCGATGCTGAGCTCCTGCGGCGGCTCGTAGTCGGGCTCGGCGCCAAGCGCGTACATCTTCTGGAAACTTTGCGTCAGATAGGCGAGCCGCGAATCGAACTCCGCCGATCCGAGCAGCGCCTGCATGTCGGTGAGCTGCGCGCGCACCTGCGGATCGCGCAGACGCTGAAGCTTTTCCTCCCACGCAAGCGGCGCAAGCGCCTTCCATACATCGTGCGCCATGAAGGGGTGGATCGAGCCCTGCCACGCCATGAGAATGCCCGCAGGCCGCCCGGCCACCGCACCATAGATCGGCACGCCGTCGCTGTGCGCCTGATCGAGGCTCTGCAGCAGACGCCGCCAGTTCTCCGCCGTGCCGTCGGTCTGCACCAGCGCGAAGGCCACCGGCAGTTGGTTGTCCATGGCGATCTGCCGCAGCCATGGAAACTCCGTCTCCATCTGGTAGTGGTTGGACGTCATCTGGAACACGCCGTGCCCCACTTCCTTGATCGCTCTTGCGATGCCCAGAATCTCGTCCGGCGTGGCGAACGTGCCGGGCGGGAACTTGCGCGTCTCGTACTTGTGGATGAAGGTGCGGGTCGTCGAGAAGCCCAGCGCTCCGGCCTTCAGACCGTCCTTCACCACTTGGATCATCTGGCGGATGTCGTCCGGCGTGGCCTCGTCGTGCGTGATGCCGCGCTCGCCCATCACATAGGTGCGCACCGCGGAATGCGGAATCTGCGCGCCCACGTCGAGCGCGCGCGGCATGCGCGCAAGTGCGTCGAGGTACTCGGGAAACGTCTCCCAGTCCCAACGGATGCCCTCGGACAGCACGGTGCCCGGAATGTCCTCCACGCCTTCCATCACGCGGATCAGCCATTCGCGGCGATCGGCCTTCACCGGCGCGAATCCCACGCCGCAATTGCCCATCACCACGCTGGTCACGCCGTGATCGGTGCTCGGACTCAGGTAAGGGTCCCACGTCGCCTGCCCGTCGAAATGCGTGTGCACATCCACCCAGCCCGGAGTGACCAGCGCGCCGTTCGCGTCGATCTCCTGCTTGCCTGCGGACAGCTTGCCGCCGACCGCCGCGACCTTTCCGTCCCGAATCCCCACATCGCCTTCAAATGCGGGCTGACCGGTGCCGTCGACGATGCGGCCGCCTCGAATGACTGTATCGAACATGACTTCTCTTCCTTTGCCTCTACGTGCCTGCACCGAGCGTCCACCCGGTCCAGCTCAATCCAACTCAAATCCAACTCAATCCAACTTGATTCCTGCGGCCTTGATGACCTCGCCCCACTTGGTGCTGTCGCTCGCGACGATGCGAGCGAACTCCGCCGCCCCCGCGCCCGAGGCCTCGTTGCCCTGGGTCTCGATCAGCGCCAGCATCTCCTTGGAGCGCGAGACCTTGCTGAGCACCGCACTGACCTTCTCGGTCAAGGCGGGCGACATCCGACCGCCACCGAACACGCCCTGCCAGCCGACGATGTTGATGCCATCCACGCCCTGCTCCTGAATCGTCGGCAGATCGGGCAGCGCCGGCACGCGCGTGGGCGTGGCCGCACCAATGCCCTTGGCCTTGCCCGCCTTGATCAGCCCCACCGCGCTCGCCGTGCCGTCAAAGTAGATCTGCACATCGCCCGCCACCAGCGCGCGCGACGCATCGGTCGCGCCCTTGTAGGGCACGTGCAGCATCTTGACTCCGGTACGCATCTGCAGAAGTTCGGCGTTGAGATGCGAGGTCGAGCCCGGCGAATAGCTCGCGTAGTTCAGCTTCTCTGGGTGGGCCTTGCCATAGGCCACCAGTTCCTTGAGATTGCTGAACGGCGCATTGGGCGCGGCGATCAGCACCGTGGCCGACTTCATCACCTGCGCGAGCGGCGTGAAATCCTTCACCGGGTCATACGGCAGCTTGGCGTAGAGGTGCGGGTTCTGCGTGTGCGTGATGACGATGGTGTAGAGCAGCGAATGCCCGTCCGGCGCCGAGCGCGCCACGTCCTGCGCACCGATGAAGGTCGACGCGCCGGGCTTGTTCTCGATGATCACCGGATGCCCCTTGAGCTCATCGCTCATCAGCTTGCCGAGCAGTCGCGCGGCCACGTCGGAGCCCGAGCCTGCGGGCAGTGGCACGACGATGCGGATCGGCTTGCCGGGCTGCGGCCAGACTTCGTCGGCCCATGCGGAAGAAGTGCCTTGCAGCCCGAGCGCGATGACGCCGAGAGCGAGACAGGAGCGTCTTGTGAATCTGCGGATCATGGTTGTCTCCATGTGGGTGGATGGACGAATCTGCGGCATGTTCTGCTGCCACCGCGCCTCATGAAACGTCCTTTGAAATTTTTAATTCAACTCAATGCAAGCGCTTGCATAAAATGGTATGCGCATCCCGGGCGGATAAGATTCAGTAGATACCATTAGTCTTTTCACGCATTTGTGAACTGCATCCGATTGCCCCCATGAACCAGAACGCCAGGACCTCCGTGGCCAGACCCGCTTCGCTTGCCGACGTCGCCGCCATGGCGGGCGTCTCCACCGGCACCGTCTCGCGCACGCTGAGCCGCCCGGAAATGATCAGTGAGGAAACCCGCCAGCGGGTGATGCTCGCCGTGCAAAAGCTCGGCTACGTCGTCAACGGCGCGGCACGCGCGCTCGCCATGCGACGCAGCCACACCATCGGCGCGGTGATTCTCAAGTTCGGCAGCTCCAACTTCGCGCAGGTGGTCGAGGGCCTGGAGAGCGAGGTCGCGAAGAAGGGCTACACCCTGCTGCTGTCCGCCCCCGTGCCGGATGGCAAGACCGAATTCGCCGCGCTCGCCGCAATGCTGGCGCGCGGGGTCGACGCCATCGCGCTGCTCGGGTTTGAAGGCTTGGAGCAGGCGAGCGACATTCTCTCGCGCTACCCCGGCATTCCGCACGCGCACCTGTGGGGCAATCCGCTGGGCGGCGGCCACTGCATCGGTCTCGACGAAGCGCACAACGGCCACATCGCGCTCAATCATGTGGCCGACCTCGGGCACCGCGAGATCGGTCTGGTCTGGGGCCATGTGCAGGGCCCTCTGCGCTATCGCTCGCGCCATCGCATGCTGGGAGTGAAGGCCGCGGCCAAGAAGCGGGGCGTGCGCATCGTCGATGCCGCCTGCGTGCACACCGAGCACGGATTCGAGCAGGGCCGCATCGCCGCCGAGCAGGTGCTCGCCGCGCGCACCGGCGTGACCGCCCTGCTTTGCGCGAGCGACTACCTCGCGGTCGGCACGATCCGCGGACTTCAGCAGAACGGCGTGCGCGTGCCCGAAGACATCTCGGTCGTCAGCTTCAACGACAACGATTTCTCGGCCTACATGAACCCGCCCCTCACCACCGTCCACCTCCCCATCCGCGAGGTCGGCATGAAGGCGGCGCACTATCTGCTCAGCGGTCTGGACGAGGATGTGGGCGAAGACACCTACGTGCTGGAGGCGAGCCTGAAGGTGCGCGACAGCTGCGCGGCAGTGGAGACGGAAAAGCCCGTCGTGCGCGGCAGGAAAAAGCGCGTCTGATCAGGCGGCCAACGCGCCGTCCAGGCGGGCTCGCACCAGCGCCTCGTCGCCCGGTGCAAAACAGCCGATGAAGACCAGCACGGATTCGACTGCATCGACGGCATCGGCTACGGCAATGGCATCAGCGGGATGCACGGCAGACGCGGCGGCATCCGCGATCCGCACGCGGTCAGCGACCACATGGAACTCCTGTGCCGAAGATTTCTCGAGCACATGGACCAGCCCCTTGGCACGCAACGTGCCCGCTGGCAGCTCGCGCAGCACCTGCCGAAGCCGCTGCTTGTGAAAGCGTCGCGTCGTGCGGTGGAAAAATGAGCTGATCGCGTCGTGCAGCAGCGCGTCGGATCCCCGCCGCTTCCAGCCGCCTCCGTCGTGACCAAACGGACGCGCGACGCGCGGCGCTTCATCGAAGAAAACCGAGGACGGAATGCAGCCCATCTCCGCACGGAACTGCGCCGCGCGTGGCGCGATTTCTGCGAGCCATTCTGCCGCTTCCTCGACATCCTGAGCACCCACCAGATCGCACTTGGTCAGCACCAGCGCGGTGGCGCCCGCGATCTGCCGGCGCAGCATGTCGCCGATCATCGGATCGCGCAGGTGGCTTTCGATGTTCGATACATCGACGGTCACCACGACCGCGTTCAGGCGGAAATCCGCGTCCAGCATGCCGACCTGCGCGATGCGCGTGGGATCGGACACGCCGCTCGCCTCGATCACCAGCAGGTCGGGACGCTGCACGCGCTCTCCGACGGCCGCGAGCGCCTGCACCAGCCTGTCGCCGATGGAGCAGCACACGCAGCCATTCTCGAGCTGGATCACGTCGCTGCTGCGCGAGCGAATCAGTGCGGCATCGACGTTGATCTCGCCGAAGTCATTGACCAGCACGGCCACGCGCTGCCCTTCGGTGTTGCCCAGCAGACGATTGAGCAGCGTGGTCTTGCCCGAGCCCAGATAGCCTCCCACCACGACCATGGGAATCGCTGCGGGCGTCATCGTCTGCTTGGCGTTCACTTGGCAGGTGCCTCGAAGACGCGACCGCCCAGCACCGTGCCCCAGACCGGCACGTCCTTCAACCCGGATGCGGGCACGGCGGACGGGTCCTGCTCGAGCACTGCGAAGTCCGCGAACTTGCCCGCTTCGATGCTGCCGATCAGGTGATCGAGCTTGAGCGTCTTCGCCGCGCCCATGGTCACCGCATGCAAGGCGTCATCGACCGACAGACGCTCCGCCTCGCCAAGCGACCGGCCCGATGCGGACACGCGGTTCACGGCGCACCATGCGGTGAACAGCGGGTTGAGCGGCGTGATCGGCGCGTCCGAATGCATCGAGAAGGTGATGCCCAACTGGCGCGCGGTCTCGGCCGGATTCATGCGCGCCGCCCATTCGGGGCCCACGGTCTGCGTGGCGTGCGCATCGCCCCAGTAGTAGAGGTGATTCGAGAAAAAGTTGATGCACATGCCAAGCTTCGCGGCGCGCTCAAGCTGCGCGCGATCGGCCAGCTGGCAGTGCTGCAGCGTGTGGCGGTGATCGTCGCGCGGATGCTGTTTCAGCATCGCCTCCACCACGTCAAGCACGACCTCGGTGGCCTCGTCGCCATTGGTGTGGATGTGCAGCTGCAGGCCCGCCGCGTGGAACGGCATGAACAGATCGAGCAGCTGCGACGGTGGAATCAGCCACAGGCCGTTGGGCTGGCCGCCGACATATCCGGGATCGCGCAGTCGCGCCGTGAAGCCCTGGATCGATCCATCGACGATGAACTTCACCGGACCGAAGCGCAGCTTGTCGCTCTCGCCCTGGCGTGCCGCGAGCACACGCGCCGCTCCGCCTTCGGGATTGCGCTGCGGAGCGAACGCGGGCACCACCCGCATCGGATAGGCCTCGTCGGCCGTCACCTCGTGCAAGGTCTTGAGACCCACGTCCGAGAGATCGCTCACCAGATCGGTGGCCGTGGTCACGCCCGCCAACTGCGCGACGCGGCCGAACTTCCAGATCGCCGTGCTCTCTTCCGCCGCCGCAAGCGACATGGATTTGCCCAGCAGCTTCTGCACCGGAAACATCGCCGCGAACTCCTGCAGCTCGCCCGTGGGCTGACCATTCGCATCCTTGTGGATGCCGTCGATGTCGGTGTCGTCGTCGATGCCCGCCATCGCGAGCATGGCCGAATTCACGTTCATCAGATGCACGCTCGCATGCATGACGACGATGGGCCGCGTGGCGGACACGGTGTCGAGCTCGTTCACCGACAGGCGCGCCGTGCCGAACAGGATGGGATCAAAGCCCCAGCCGAGCAGTGGCGCATGGGCATCGATCAGCCTGGCCTCTGCCTCCTTCAGTCGCTCAAGCACGGCATCGAGCGTGCGCAGCCCCTTCCACAGCTTGCCGTCCGGGTCGCGCCGGTCGAAGAAGCCCAGATACACCGCGTCCCACATCGCGCCTTCCATCAAATGGCTGTGCGCCTCGATGAGGCCGGGCATGAGCACCTTGTCCGCAAAGCGATCCACCCGCTCGGCGTCGGGCCATGCCGCCATGTCCGCCTCGGAGCCCACCGCGAGGATCTTTCCGCCCTGCACGGCCACATGGGTCGCGGCGGGCTGCGCCGCGTTCATCGTGAGGATCTTGCGCGCCACGAAGACCTGTGTGGCGCCGCTTTCTTGAGTTGTCATGTTCATCTCGATTTTCATTCTCTGCACCGCCGATCGATCACGCGGTCTTCACTTGCGCCGCAGGGCGTGGCAGCAGCCACTGCGCTGCAAACAGCACCACCAGATTCACCGCCAGACTCACGAGACCCAGGTTCACGCCACCGAAGTCAGGCTGCTCCACATACATGGCGATCGCCGAGAGCTGACCACACAGAATGCCAAGGCCCACCGCCATCGGGCGCAGCTTCTTCTTGAAAAGAATCGCGAGCACGCCGGGGAAGAATTGCGTGACGCCGTAGTACGCGGTGTTGATCAGCGTGAGCATCAGGTTGGGCGTCGCGAGCGTCATCACGATGGACATCAGCAGATAGATGACGATCACCACCTTGCTCGCGAACTTCTGTTTCTGCTCAGGCACCGAGGGCATCAGATTGCGGGTGACGATGGGGCCGATGGCAAGGCAGATGCCCGCCAGCACCAGCAGACCCGAAAGCGCCGCGCCCGCCGCCACCAGCCCCAGCAGCCAGCCGGGCAACAGACGCGTGGCCGCCGCGAAGAACGCCTCGTTGGGCGATGCGAGTTCGAGGTTCTGGCTGATCGCGTAGTACGAGGCCAGCACCAGGAACGGGTACATCAGCATGTACAGCGGCATCACGATCTGCGTGCGGCGGATGGTGTTCGCGCTCTTGGCGGTGAAGAAGTTCTGGATCGCGAACGGCATCATGTAGAAGCCCAGTGACTGAAAGAAGATCGTGCTCATCGAAAAGCGCAGCTCGGTCGGATTCATGTGGTTGCTGACCTTGGCGCTCGCGGCCTGGAACACCTCGTCCACGCCCACATGCATGCCCACGGCCACGCCGGTCACGATGATCGCCGCCAGCATCAGGATGTCCTTCAGAATGGCGATGTACGACATGGCTCGCACGCCGGAGATCGCGATGTAGGTGAACGCGAGCGCGGCCGAGATCAGCACCAGATGCAGCGGCGTGAAGTTCCAGCCCAGCCCCTTGAGCGCAGCCACCAGCCCGGTGAACTGCAGCTGGCCCCATGGCAGCAGAAAGATGATGGCCGATGCCGCGACGATCAGCTCAAGCGCGCGGTTCTGGTAGTGGCCCTTGAACAGGTCCGGCAAGGTGATCGCGTTGTGCCGCGAACCTGCCTCCCAGATCTTCGGCCCCAGGAAATAACCAAGCGGATAGGCCAGCAGGATGTAGCCCAGAAACCAGACGCCGTAGGTCGGCCCCTTGGCGTAGATACCGCCGGGAAAACCCACCATCGTGCCGATGCTGTAGACCTCACCCGCCGCCAGAAAGAACACCAGCCACGCGCCGAATTGCCGCGAGGCCACGAAGAAATCATGCACGCTCTGATCGCCACCGCCCCTGCGTGAGCGAATGGCCAGATAAAGCGAGTAAACGATGAAGCCGAGAAAAACGATGGAAGCCATGACGTCAGTCCTTCTCGATTCAGTGATCACCGTGCGCCGCGAGCGCCTCGGGTTCGTGGCGGTCGAACAGATACCAGACCGCGTACATGCAGGCCGACGTCAACACGAACCAGATAAAAATCCACAGATAGATGAAGGGCACGCCGAGCAGCGAAAGTTCGACCGTCGAGACCCAGGGAAGCAGCCCAATCACCGCGATGTACGGTATGCCGAGCCCGATGAGCACTTTGAACATGGTTTGTCTCCTGTCATGAATCCGGCGGGCACCTTCCGCCCACCGATGGCCCGCCAAAAATAGGGTGCGGACCGTTTGTGGAACGCATGTTAGAAACATTGTTCCTATAATTCAAATGCAAAGTTTGTTCGAAAAGCATGAATGAAACTCATGGATTCACAGAAGCTCAAACACCTGCTGGCCGTCGTCGAACACGGCACCTTCTCGGACGCGGCGCGCGCCGTCCACCTCACGCAGCCCGCGCTCAGCCGCAGCATCCGCGCTCTGGAAGATGAGCTCAAGGCCCAACTCTTCGACCGGGGAGCAAGGCGCGCGCGGCTCACGGTGTTCGGAGAAGTCGTCGCCGAACGCGCGCGGCGCATCCGCTTGGAGATGACGCAACTGCAGCGCGACATGGAACTGCTGCGCGGCGCCAAAGAGGGCCACCTGAACGTCGGCTTCGCCCCCGGCCCGGCCGCGCTGTTGCTCACTCCGTTTCTGATCCACATGGCGCAGCAGCACCCCGCCATCAAGGTGCGCACCGAACTCGGCGCCACCACCGCCCTGCTGGAGCGCCTGCGCAGCGAGTCCATAGACGCCATCGTCGGCGACAGCTACATCCTGAACTCCGCCAACGACGTCGAAGTGGAGCCTCTCGGCCACCTCGCAGCCGGCATGGTCTGCCGCGCCGGCCACCCCATCCTGCGCCACAAGCGCGTGGACTTCGACACCCTGCGCCAATACCCGCTCGCCACCACCACGCTGAGCACCGCCATCACCCGCCGCCTCACCGACCTCTGGGGCCCCGAGGCCGAACAGGACAAGCTCTTCACCCTGCACTGCAACGACTTGGACACCCTGCGCAGCGTCACCCTGGCCAGCGACGCCCTGCTCTTCGGCATCCTCGCCATCACCCGCCGCGAACGCGCCAACGGCACCATCGCCGAAGTCCCCATCGCCATCGACCCCCACCGCTACGGCCGCTACGGCATCGCCCGCATCGCAACGCGCACGCTGTCGCCCGCACTCGACGTGCTGTATGCCTTCACGCGGGAATCCTGGGGGGAGATGGAGGAGGATTGAGCAAGTGCGGATCAGAAAACAGAAAACCCGTGCAACTCAAAGAGCTGCACGGGTTTTTGCATTCTGGCGGAGAGGGTGGGATTCGAACCCACGGTAGCATTGCTGCTACGCCTGATTTCGAGTCAGGTACATTCGACCACTCTGCCACCTCTCCGCGACTCGAAGCTAGTATTCTAGCAGGAAATTTTCGGTGCCCTGAAAGATATACGGATTTTGATCAATTCGTCGGATTGCACATTGTTGGGCATGCAAGAACACACTGGCGATCTAGATCGGAAGGGGGCCTTTCAGCCCACTCCCGTTCACGCCAAATCAATGCAACCAGGTTCGGCGGCGCAGGGCCAGTGCGGCAACGCCCACTGCCCCAACTTCATTTGGCCCCGGGAGATACAGCGCTCCGGCCCCTCCTTGCCTCAAGGTGAGGCCAGCAGCACTCAACCATGAACCCCATAGGCCATCCTGCACGAGACACGCTCCAGCCACTTCCTGACTCCCAGCGCTCGGGCGGCAAGCAGCCAAAAGGGCCGCTCAATGCTCAATGCCCATATGAAACGGGCCGCTTGGGCCCGTCTCTCAAGATTTCTCAACCAGAGCGGTGGAATTCAAATCCACCGCAGCATCGCTATTGCGCCCAATGTCGAGTCCGGTTGGAATTGAACGTCTGGATGACTGGTGAATAAGGGAGCGGGAACATGGCGTTTCAGCCATGCCGTCGCTCCCTCACTTCATCAATCTGCGTTGTGAGTGCGGCGCTGACGAACCACCGCAACGCCTCCCAGCAGGAGCGACAGCACGGCAAATCCCCACGTGCCGAGCGTTGGCACGGAAGACGGACTTACGGCGCCGACCTTCGTTGAAGCGACGTTGTTGGCCGGATAGGGATCCATCGTCGTGCTGGCCGCCGTCGTGGTCAGCGTCACTGGCGTTGCGTCTTGAGGCGTGAAGGTGGTTGTGCACGAGATGCTTGCACCCACAGCCAAACTGGCAGCCGATGAGTCCGGTGTGCAAACGGTGGTTGCATCAGCAGGGGCTCCCGTCACCGTGCAAGTGGCGGATGCCGCTGCGTCCGGGCCTGCATTGGTGCAGACGCTCGTCACGGAAACGGGCGTTCCAGGAGTGCTTGCCACCGTCGTCGGTGCCGTCGACTTCATGTCCGCCAACTGACCGTCCGTCAGCAAGGTGGATGCCGTGTCGTTGCCCGGATCGGGGTCTGGCGTGGTGCTGCTGGCCGTGGTGACCAACGTGATCGGCGCCGCCGTCGCAGGAGTGAAGGAGGTGACGCAACTGATGCTTGCGCCCAAAACCAACTTGCCGACCGGTGTGGTGGGCGTGCAAACCGTGGTTGCACCCGCTGGCGCGCCCGTCACCACGCAGTTGGCCGACGCTGCGGTGCTGGGCCCAGCATTGGTGCAGGTCGTGGTGACCGAAGTGAGCTTGCCGACTTCACTCTTGGCATAGGTCGGTGCGGATGCCTGCATGTCCGCGATCGGTGGCACCAGGACTTGTGTGGTTGCCTTGTCATTGGTTGAATCCACGTCCCGCGAAGTGGTGCCGGTCGTTGTGAGAAGGTTCACGACGCCAGCGGATTTCGGGGTGAACTTCGTCGTGCAGGAGATGGCCTTGCCCGGCTGAAGATCCACCGTTCCCGATTCGGGGGTGCATACAGTGGAAGAATCGGCTGCATCCGTTGGCACACCTGTCACAACGCAAGTTGCGGCCAATGCGACTTCGGGGCCGACGTTGGTGCAGGTTGTCGTGATGGAGACAGGGGTATCGACCTCCACCGTCTTGTCTGTTCCTGGCGTGGCCGCCATGTCAGCCACAGGCAGAACGATCAACTCGGCAACGGCTGGCGGGTTCAGGCCCACGGTTGTGGTGTCACCCGCAGAGCCGGGGCTGCCGGAGCCATTGCGCAAGGTGGTGAGGGCCGTGACCGGGCTCGGAATATTGATGGCGACATCCACCGACACTTGGCAGGATGTAGCTCCCGCGTTCAGTTGCCCCGAGTTCATCACGATGGTGCTGGAGCCCGGCGCAGCGTTCACGACGGCCGTCCCGCAGTCATGCTGGATATTGGGAGCGCTCGCCACCGTCATGCCTGTAGGCAAGGTATCGGCAAAGGACCAACCGGACTTGAGCATATTGTCGGTCGTGTTGGTGACGACGAAGGTCAGCCTGGTCGTCTCGCCATTGATCACGGTCTGAGGCGCGAAGGACTTGCTGAGCGTGGGCGTGATGTCTTCCACGAGAAGATTGTCGAAGGCGGCGTCGTTGCCCTGACCCGAGGCATTGCTGTTGACCATCTGCAAAGCGATATTCGGCGTGCTGACCAGCAGGGGAATGTCGCTGCGATACTGGGCAGCGCGCGCTCCACTCTCGTACCTGTTCACGTTGCCCGACGGCAAAGCGGAGGGCAATTCACCGGGATTTGTTCCGACGTTCACATACTGTTGACCGGATGTGCAGACGTCAATGGACTTGGTGGTCAACCGCTCCAGATTGCTCGGGTTGACTGCCGGCGTCGAGTTCTGTGCCAGATCCTTGATCAGGTAAAAATCGAATGTCGGATTCGCGTTGGCTGGCGTGCCGCTGGAAGACGCGCAGTTTCTCGCAGCCATCGCCACGGACATTCTGATGAAGCGACCACTGGAGCCCGGGTAGCTCGGCAGCGGGACCGACTTCATCATCTTCAACTGAATCATCGGCGTGTTGGGGTAGTTGCGGTTGTTCGGCAACTGTGTGAATGCGGCGATGGCTCGGTTGGATTTGTTGGCGCCCGGCCCTGATCCAGGATTGGAGATCTGCCCGAGGACGTTGGCCAGCACCTGCAGATCGCTCCACGCGTCACTGGCAACCGTGTTGTTGGTGGTTGCCTGACAATAATTGGCATTGCCCGGGTTGGCTTCAACAGTCTGAGCACCCGTGAACGCTTTGTAAGGCGCCAGCAACTTGGCGCTGGGGTATGGCGTGGCCGATGCGTCAGCGCTCAGCCAAAGGCCATTGCAGTATTGCTTGTTCAGCCAGAAGGGCACACCGGAATAGCCGTCTACCGAGCCATTGCCTCCGCTGGCGCTTGACGTGCTGGCACTCAAATTGCCTTCGGCGCCGTACGTCATGCCTACGACCTGCCCCTTGTAATCCGTGGCGGCACTGACGTACTCATCCATCGTCAGCGCATTGGTGAGGTCAGGGGGACTCACTTTTTGCGCCGTGTTTTCAAAGTCTTCGCGAAATATCTCCAATGGAACTTCTTGCGCGGGGGGCGAAGCCATGGCGGATGTGAGCGACCCGATCATCAATGCGCCACCTATCGCCGTCTTCATGCCCAGTGCCGTTGGTTCAAACCAATGGCGATTTTTCAGGTTGAACCCCACGCTCTTCACTCGATCTTTTCTTTTCAATTTTCAGCCTATATTTTTTTGAACTACCGGTTTCAAATACCTAGCGCCATGGATGGAGCACGTCGCCATCTCCAAGGGCGTGTTGACGTTCGCCTCACAGTCTGAGACGAAACAGCACCATGCGAACGCCCGACACGCTTGCGACCAGCATCCCCTCGCTGGCAACGGAGTGGCATCGGTACAGACGTCTGAACACCCCACGCTGGATACACATCGCCTTACATAAAAGGCAGATCCATGAAAAGTATATATATCGAGATACAAAAAGTATGCAATTGAAGTGAATTGCTAGGGATTAACAGGAGTCGCGTGCAGGAATCTTTTCGGGGCTGCTCAACGACTGCAGACGCGGTCATGCCCTGCGAAGCGGATCGCCTGGATCCGCTTTGTTTGCTTTTCAGGTGTTTTCGAGGCGTACGGCCAATGTGGTGACCGTTGACGCAATGCGTCGCCTGCTCACTGCGCTCCCTGAATTGATGCATTGGGGAGCGGCGCAGGCCACGCCGGCGGCCACAGCCGGGCCACTGTTTCTGCAGGCTGTCAGCACAGAGATGAAATGGAGCGCTCCCACCGTTCCATCCTTATGGCCCGCAGCGCTGGACTGCATGTCCGCTGCGGGGAGGCGATTGTCACAACGGCAGTTCCGGCATGGTTGGCAAGATCAGGAGTCCCTCACCGGCCAAATGCGAAAGCACTCACGGGGCGAGCAGGCCACCCAGCAAATACATAACGGAGCTTGATAGTTTTTCACATTTAGTTGCACGCGAGCAACACGTTTCAGACGGTCAGCCGGTGGATCCGCGCATGACTGACCACGGCGCCGCGGCATGACCGCAGCGCCAAAGTCCGTCGTTTATTTTGGAGACGCAGCAATGCCGATCAGAACGACACCGTCGCCGACATGCGATAGGTGCGTGGCGCGCCCGGCATGGCGAAGCCGTCGGTGAACATGCCGGTCCAGTACTTGCGGCCAGCGACGTTTTCCACGCTGGCGTTGAGGCGCAGCGGAGTCGCGCCGACTTTGGTTTCGTACTTGGCCATCAGGTCGAAGCGCGTCCACGAGGGCAGGCGCAGTTTGTTGCCCGAGTCGACCCATTGCCCATCGGTGTAGAGCAGTCGGCCACCGGCGGTGAGACCCTTGATCGGGGTGTCCCAATCCAGTCCGATGCGGGTGCGCAGTTTGGGTACGCCGAAGTTTTCCAGCCCGGTGTTCATCTGGCGGGACTTGATGTATTCCACGCCGCCGAGCAGCGACAGCGTGGGCGCGATTTTGCCGAACGCGCTCCACTCGAGTCCGCGCAGGCGCTGCTCGCCGTCGAGCACCTGATAGTTGTTGCTGTTGGTGATGACCGATGGCTTTTTGATCTGGAAGGCGCTGACGGTGTGCGTCATTTCACCGGCTTTGATCTTCACGCCGAACTCGCCCTGCTTGGTCTGCATCGCGTCGAGCGATTCGCCCGAGTTGGCATAGCCCGTGCCGACGATACGACCCGGCTCCAAGCCTTCGGTGTAGTTGGCGAACAGCGAAATGTCATCGCTCCAAGGTCGCACGATGATGGCCGCCATTGGCGAGAGATGGCTCTTGCTGTAATTGGATGCCGCGCCGCTGATCATCGGCGTCTTCACGCTTTGATGGCGCAAGCCCAGCGTGACGAGCACTTTGTCGTCGGCCATGCTGATGGTGTCGGCAAGCGCGACGGAGCGAAATTCGTTTTCGGTGGTGTAGCCCTTCCAGACGGGCGCGGCCGGGAAGGTCGGCGTCGTCGGGTTGTACATGTTGGTGGTGTAGCAGTAATTGCAGGCGGTGTTGTACGAGCCTTCCTTGTGCTTGAGGATGTTGAACGACACCTGCAAGCGATGGTCGAGACTGCCCGTGGTGAACTTGCCGATAGCGCCCGCCTCCGCCGTGCGGCGCTCGGACTGCGTGTGCACGTTGTAGATCGCGCCGCGTGTGGTGCCGTCTTCGGCCGTCACGATGGCGCGCGTGCCAAACAGCAAGCCCTTGCCTTCCGCTTCAGACGCGCCAAGCGCCAAGTAGCCTTGCCAGTTCGAATTGAAATCCACTTCCGCGCGGGCCAGCACGCCGCTGTTGTCGTACTTGCCATGCGAGCCACGGAACATGTTCACATCGCCACTCGGTGCAGGCAGAACCACGCCGACCCCGCGCGCCGCAGCGTTACCCAAAAAGCTGAACATGCCGGGGCTGCCGCCATCGATGTTGTTGACGCTGTTGTAGGCATCGAGCGAAAGGCGGTAGTTGTCGCCGATGTAGTCGAGTCCAAGCGCGCCCACCTTGCGTTTCTGCGACTCGTCTTCCGCACCCATGTCACCCGATCCGTACACGCCGTTGAAGCGCACGCCCAGTCGTTGCTCTGGGCCGAATCGCTTGCCCACGTCGGCATGCACTTGAAAATAAGAGTCCGACACATAGGTGGTTGTGAGGTCGGCCACAGGTTGTGTCAGCGCGCGCTTGGTCACCATGTTCACCGAACCGGCGACGCTCGCCAGCGGCGGCATGCCCGACAGCAACACGTTCGGGCCGCGCATCACCTCCACGCGCTCGAACATTTCGATCGGCACGGAGTTGGCGGGCGCGATACCGTAGAGGCCGTTCGTTGCAATATCCATCGCGGTCACATCCAGACCGCGCAAGTTGAAGTTTTGCAGCAAGTGGCCTTTGTTGGTGGTGAAGACGACCGCAGCATCGTTCTCCAGCACGTCCTGCAGCGACAACGCGGACCAGTCTTCAGCCAGCTCGCGGGTGTAAGCGTTGACGTGCACCGGCGCATCGACGATGGACGTTGCGCCCAGAATGCCAAGACGCGCACCGTTGGCGGCTTTGCGGCCCGGTGCGAGCGTAGGCAAATCTTCGCGCTCGTACTTGTCACGCACGTTGACTTGCGGAAGCGTTGCAGGCGCTTGTGCTTGTGCCTGCGATTCGGGTGTCGCTTCTGCGTTGGACTGAGCGTGTGCGAACGAGCTTGCGCTGGCAGCGATGAACGCCAGAACAATAACGTTGAGCCGAGGTTTGAAGGCGGTTTGTTTTTGCATGTATGAAAACCTTTTGACGATGAAACTGGGACTGAAAAAAGCGATGTGACTAAGCCTGCTTTTTGTGCCGCATAGCCAACCATCCGAAGAACAAAGCGAGCAGTGCGCACAGTCCTTCAAACAGCAGAAATTGAGGTTGATGCGTCCTGTATTCCGAGTCGCTGAACAGCGATGGCGCAAGGCTCTGAAGCCATGCCAACAAAGGAACCAGCGCATTGCCTGCAGCGGCAACCCACAACAGCGCAGTGGCCGCGCGCTGCGCGCCAAAACGAAACGCGTAGACCAAGCAACCCGCCAGCAAGAGATAGAAAGTCCATTGATGCACGCCATCTACATTCGCCATGTGCGGTGCCAATAGGCGCGAAGCCACCAGCGTGGCAGGCAACGCGGCTGCGCAACCCACGCAGATGCCGAGCGTGGCGCTGGACATGATGCGCACGTGCCTCGGACGCGCCTCGATCTCGCGCGTTGTGCGCAGCCGCTTGGTGCGGGTTTCAATCCACAGCAAATTGCCGGTGTAGAAAATCAACGCGCCACTCAAGCCGAGCAACACATACAGCACACGTACCGGATCACCACCGAAGCTGCCAAAGTGCAATGAGAAAAAGCTGACGAGCGAGGCACTCAGTGCATTGCTCTTTTCGCCGGGAAAATAAATGCGGTCGTAGATCTGCCCCGTGCCCGGATTCACAAATGCAAAGCCGTGCTGCGCGCCGCGTTTGAAGTACCGGTCGTCCGTCCCGGTCACCAACAAAAACGTGCGCTTGCCGCCCATCCCCACAAAATCAAGCGACTGCGGCTCAAAGCCCGGCACCTGCTCGCGCACCTTGCGAATCAGCTCCGTGGGTGCGAGCCACTGCGCCTTATCGACAACGGGATGCTTGATGCTGTCGCGCTGCACGGTCGCCTGCAGCCCATCGCGGTAGATGAATTTATCCTGCGCGTCGTAGATCCAGTCATGCAGACCGAACACCGCCGCACTCAGCGCAATGACGAGATGAAATGGCAGGCTTGCGACACCGAGCAGGTTGTGCACGTCAAGCCACATGCGCTTGATGTTGGGGCCTATGCGCAGATAGAACAGATCCTTCACCAGCGAAGGCAGCAGCACCACCACGCCCGACACCAACGCCAGCGCATACAGCAGCGACACCACACCAATCACCGGCTCCGCCCAATCCAGCGGCAGCGGTAAGCCGCCCTTGCGATGCAGGTAATCCACAAAATTGCCAGCGTTATCGCTCTCCTTACCAAGGCCCGCTTCGTGCACCTTGCCATCGTTTCGCAGCTCGTACCAATGCTCGCTTTCTCTGGATGAAAGTCGAATCAACGGCGTCGTGCTGTCCGCTCCGGGCAGACGCAAACTCAGACGCCCTTTGGCATCGGGGTGCTGCACAAGAAACTGCTGCAATGCGCGATCAGGATCGGCGCTCACATCGGCCTTGGACACCGCCTTTTGTGTCCATTGCCGAATCTCGGGCTCCAGCATCGAGAATGCACCGGCATAGAACGCAACGTACAAAAGCAGTCCGCACACGATGCCCACCCAACTGTGCACGGCCAGGTAGTCGCGAAGAATTTGCGCGTTGATCTTCATCGCATCACCCACCACAGCCCGGCGGCCAGCGCATTGGCTGTGAGCAGCCACACCATGCAACGCAGACGCGTACTCGCCAAGAAGCTCGCGCACAGCACCGTGCACCACAGTGGCACCACCAGCCACATCGCCACCTGATCGCGCGCGGGCGCAAACGCGGGCCCGAGCCCCGTGTACATCAACAGCCAACTGATCCAGAGCGACAAGGGAAAGCCCAGCAGCAAGCCCGCCACGCCTTTGAAGAAGAGATGCCGCGGAGCCGCATCGAACGCACTGGAATTCATGCGCCACCCCTCGCCTTCTTTTTGGGTGCGTGCCACCAGCTCACACAGGGCACCGCCAGCATGACCAGCCCCAGCACGCATGCCATGGCCTCCGCCAGCCCCAGTCCCGCGCGCGCCAACGCAGCGACGCCGGCGGCGAAGCACAGGCCGCTCAGCGCAAAGCCGACGCCCCCACGCAGCCGCGTGTCAAAACGCGGAGCCGCGAGACAAAGAAACCACCCTGAGACGATGGCCGCCAACCAACCCAGAACCAGCATTTGTCACTTCAATCATTTTTTTCAAAGATGCAAATGATATTGGTTTGCATTATCAATGTGAAATGAAGTGTTGCAAATCTGCGTCGTGCAGACGCTCACCCCTGTATCTCAACAGGAGGGGCGTCTCTCTCATCCAGCTCAGAGCGTGTTTACGATCTCGGCGCGAGGCCGCGCCTGCAAGACCGTGTGGAGATCGTCAGCACGCGCTCAAAAATGGCGGCGCGAACGCACCAGCGCGAGCCCCGCCATCATCAGCGAGAGCAGCATCACCGCCCACTGCCCCAGCGAGGGCACCGGCGTGGCGGTGTGCGCAGGCGGCGTGTCGGCCGAGCAGGTGACGACGACGTTGCCTACGTCCGCCGAGACATTGCTGCCCGAGCCTGCGGAGACCGTGCAGGTCTGGCCGGAGGGCTGAGTGCCGACCGCCACGTCGTAGGAAGCTCCCGCATTGATCATCGATGCGAAGTGGAACACGCCGTCGGCCGCCAACGTGAGCGCGTCGCCGCCGTTGTTCAGCAGCACCACGCTCTGCCCTGCCTGCAGGCCGCTGAGCGATCCGCCGACGCGGTACAGCGGTATCCATTTGGCATGCACCGTGGCGTCAGCGTTCACGAGCGCACCGAAGTCATGCACCTGCGTGGTTGGGGCATCGCTGTACCAGCCGTCAAAGACAAAGCCGCTGCGGACCGGGTCCACCGCCGGTCGTGTCGCCCGGCCATCGGGGCCCAGTTCCTGGGATGGGACTGCCGTGCCACCGGTGGTATCAAAACTCACCGTGTACGGGCCCACGCAAGTCACCACGATGCCGGAGACATCCTTGCCCGGCGTTGGAATGGCGCCCGCGCCAGCCGCATTCACCGTGCAGCGCTGGTTGACGGGTTGGGTACTCACCTGGACTTCGTAGGCCGCGCCCTGGGCAAAGTCTTGCGGAAACTGGAAACGCCCATCGCTTGTCATGCTGATGCTGCCGAGGCTCGTGTTGAGCGTCAGCCCCAGCGTGCGCCCGGAGACCAATCCGGTGACGTTGCCGCTCACGTAGTACAAGCCAGTCGTCCATTGGGCGTACAACGACAGATTGCTGGTTACCGGCATATTGAAGTCATACGCCGTGGTCAGAGCATTGGTCGTGTACCAGCCCGCAAAGCCCTCGCCGGGCTTGGTGGGCGGCGTGGGTACGCT
Organism: Diaphorobacter caeni; assembly: GCF_015354245.1. GTDB lineage: Bacteria > Pseudomonadota > Gammaproteobacteria > Burkholderiales > Burkholderiaceae_C > Diaphorobacter_A > Diaphorobacter_A caeni. Next base: position 615,680 of record NZ_JADKYZ010000001.1, on the reverse strand, counting down.
GGCCTTCTGTCCGCTCACGACCGTCTCGCTGGGAACATGCGTTCCGCCGTTGGGCACATAGGTCACGACGTAGTCGCATGGTTGGCCCAACGCTTCGAAATTGACGTTGGTAAGGATGGGAGACGATGTAGACCCCGCAGGGCCGTTTTCGGACAGCCGCAGTCTCAGGTTCAGCGGCGTGGTGCCCCCCACCGCGCTGCTCGCGCACATCTCGTTGACCAGCGTCTGCGGGCCACTGCCGCGCACCATGTTGAGTTGCGTGGTGGACAACACGGTATTCGCGTCGATATCGATGATTTCGGCCAGCAGCCCAGTGTCCGCATCAACGTCGTCCGTCCACGTTTCCAGCGAGACACGATAGGTCTCTCCACGTGCGAGGCCCGGGAAATCACGGTGCATCTGACCTTTGGCTCGCGACATGCTTGGAACGGCTTCATTGAGCCAGATGGCATGGCCGGTGCCGGGCATTGAAAGTGAGCCTGCAGGCGGCGATCCAGGCCGGGCAGCGAGCAGTGCGGCGCCAGTGAATGTCCAACCTGCGCAGACCGGGTCCCAGTTGGAATTCACATAGATGCCTGCGGTACCGGTCGCAGTGAGCACGTCGTTTCTGTTGAGGGCGCCCGCCGTGCAACCGGCAAAGTCGTCAAAAGACAGAGTCACGGACTGCGCCTGCGAGTGGCCGGCCAACAGCGTGCCTGTCATGAGCACTGCCATCATCCAGACAGGCCGCACTGTCGCGCCCTTGGTGCCCTTGGTGCCCTTGGTGGAGCGCCATGCGCTCTGCAAACCGTCAATCAACTTGTGCATCCACCCAATGCGTACACCCATGGCGTCTACCCTTTGTTACGTATTCACAAAGGATCGATTATTCACATAACGCTCATTTTTCAAAAGGAATTTATCGATATTTTTGAATAGATCATGATTGGCTATCAAAAGCATGCAACTGGCTTGCATGGGAGGTGCACCGCCTCCATGAGCGCGTCCTCGCCTCCTCACGCCACATGGCCCATCACCAGCAAAGCGTCTTCGCTCGCGTGGGCCGCGAGGTCGCCACGCCGTCCATCGCCGCTGCATACAATGATTCCGCAATCACAAACATCCACGCGCAAGGAATCCACATGGCCGACTTTCCCGCCGACATCTATACCGAACCGGAGCCGAGCACCGACACGCTGGCGCATCTGGGGCCACTGTCGAACATGGCCGGAATCTGGACCGGCACGCGCGGGCTGGACGTCAACCCCAAGGCCGACGGGCCCGAGAAGCAGGCGTTCATCGAGCACATGCAGATGCAGCCCATCGACGCGCAGACCAACGGTCCGCAGCTCTTCTACGGGCTGCGCTATCACACGCAGATCTTCAAGCCCGACGATCCCGAAACCTTTCACGACCAGGTCGGCTACTGGCTCTGGGAACCCGCGACCGGCACCATCATCCAGACGCTGACGATTCCCCGTGGTCAGACGGCGATGGCGGTGGGCAAGACCACGGCCGATGCAAAGAGCTTCACGCTCGAGGCCGTGCGCGGCTCGCTGACCAACGGTATCTCGTCCAACCCGTTTCTCGAATACGCCTTCCGCACCGAGCGCTACACGATCACCGTGACCAAGCATGACGACGGCACCTGGTCGTATGAGCAGGAGACCCTGCTGGTCACGCCGGACCGCAAGGAGCCCTTCCCTCACACTGACCGCAACACGCTGCGCAAGGTGGGCGAATGCACGCTGAATCCCACGGCGCTGGCAAAGCACAAGGGAACGTCTTCCTGAACCACTTCACGATTCACGCCCCGCACTTGCTATGCTGCGCGCCGCGGGCATGTGACGGGCGAGGCGCCTGTGTGATGGCGCCTCCTTGACGATGAACGCGGTGTGCGGTGTCCGCGAACCCGTTGCCAAGACTGCGGGATCCGTTCACTGATGCGAGCCTGCCCCGGATCGCTCATCACTCCCCGGGGCACCCGTCGGTCAGCGACGTGATCTTCTCCAGGCCAGCACGCTGAGCGCCAGTCCAAGCAAGATCAGCATCCAACGTGAGTCCACAGGCACTGCAGTGGCGCCCGAGCCTAAAACGGTCTCTGCCATGTTGTTGGCGACATTGGAGTCGGCGGTGGTGCTGGAGGCTGTCGTCACCAGCGTCACACGGTTGCCTGTCTGGGGCGTATAGGTGGTGGTGCAACTGATCGCACTGCCTCTGGCCAGACTCGCGACGGGCGGTGTGGGCGTGCACACGGTGACGGCATCGGCGGGACCACCGGTCACGACGCAACTCGCGTCGGTTGCCGCGTCTGGACCGGCGTTCAGGCAGGTGGTGGTCACGGTCACCGGCGTGCCGACCACCGTGTCCACCCAGGTAGGCCCGCTGGCCTGCATGTCAGCCACGATCAAAGCCGCCACGACGACACTGGGCGCCTGGTTGTTGGACGGTGCCGTGTCCGGTGTGCTCGAACCTGCAGTGGTCGTCAACGTGATGGTTTCCGCTTTGGTCGGAGTGAACGTGGTCGTGCAACTGATCTCGCTCCCCACAGTCAGACTGGTTGAACCGGACACAGGTGCACAGGATTGCTGGATGCCGGTTGCATCACCGGGAATGCCGGTGACCACGCAGGTCGCAGCGGCTGCGACGTCCGGCCCCGCATTCACGCACCGGGTGGCGACCGTGACCGGTGTGCCCACCTTCACCGCCTGAGTGGAAGCGGACGTTGCCTGCATGTCGGCCGCGAGCGCCACCACGTTCACATAACTGGGCTTGTCATTGTTCGTTGAATCGGGGTCCTGCGTCGTCGAGTACGCCACGGTGTCCAGTTTCACGGTACCCGTGGACTGCGGCGTGAACGTGGTTGTGCAGGTGATGGAATCACCCATGCCCAGATCCACGGAGCCCGATGCAGGCTGGCACGATTGCGTGATGCCGCTCGCGTCGCCCGGCACACCACTGACAGTGCAGGTGGGTGTCAACGCCACGTCCGGCCCTGCATTGATGCATTGCGTCACGACCGTCACGGGCGTTCCGGCCTTCACCGTTTGTGTTGCCGCCGGCACAGCCTGCAGATCGGCGCTCGGCAGCGCCTTGATGGTGGCGCTCGCGGGCGGGTTCAGAAAGCTCGTCGCCACGATGCCGGGGCCGCTCGACGGTCCGCCGGCAATGACAGGGCTATTGGTCATGTCCAGACCGCCGGACGGTATCACCACGGAGGGATCCAGAGCGACATCGACGGAAACCGTGCACGACGCGACCCCCGCACCAATCGACCCAGCAGTGACATTCAACCCATTGTTGCCCGAGAGTGCGACTGCAGTCGGCGCACCGCAGGTGGTTTGCTGATTGGCCGGGCTGGCAAAGATCAGGCCAGCGGGCAGAGTGTCGGAGAAGCTCCAGCCGCTGGCCTCCAGCAGCTTGCAGGTCGTGCCGGAGGTTCCGTCCTCGCTGCAGGTGTTGGTGATGGTAAAGGTCAGCTTCGCTGTCTGTGCACGCTCAAGAGTCCCCGAGGAATAGGACTTGTCCAGTTGGGGAGTCACGTCGACCAGCAACAGATTGTCGAACGCACCGTCATTGCTGTCGCCATTGGAATTCTCGCTGGTGACCTGCAGCTTCACGAAACTGCCCGCCAGTCGATGGGATGCGTTCGCATAAAACTGTCCCGCATACACGCCGGACAAGTTCCCTCCATAGCCGCTCGCTGGATAAGGCAATTGAGCGCCATCGAAATTGGTGCCCTGCGTGCAGGGGTCCACAGCCACCGGCGTCAATTCGATGGTGCTGTTGGTCTGCACATCGATCAGATTGAAGTTGAACTGCGGGTTGAACGTTCTGGGGTCCTTGCCCGGCCCCGCGCACCCCATCGCAGCCGTCGCCACTGAAAAAGTGACGAAGCGCCCGCCCTCGGGTACCGGAATCGGCTTCACCGTTTCAAGCACCACATTGAAAGGCGTTTGCGGAGCTGCAGTCCGGTTCGCGGGAAGATTGGTGAATGCCGCAATCGCATGATTGCCCTTTGCGGCAGCGTCCGATGGATCCGTCACAGACTTGGTCACTTGCCCAAGCACGTTGGCAAGCACCCCCAGCCATTTCCACGACTGCTCCGGCGGCGCCCACACATTTCCACTGCAGTAGCGTGCCGGTGTCGTCGACGCGTCGAAGCCCGGCCAGACCCATACGTCGGGCACCCCGGAGGTATACGGAGCCGGCAGCTGCGGCGCCGTAGGATACGGCTGGTCGTCTTTCATCCAGATGCCGTTGCACCATTGAGCGTTCGCCCAGAACGGCACGTTGGTGTCGGTCTGGTACACGCCGCTTGCAACGTAGGTCTGGCCCAGTGGATTGTTCAGATAGTCCGTCGCAGCACTCAGGTAGGTATGAACCATCGTCGCCTGCGTCGGGTCGCTGCCGCTGCCGTTGTTCGGCCCCAGCGTTGGCTGCGTCACGGAAGTGTTGTCGAAGTCTTCCAGAAAAAGGACCTTCGGCGCCTGCGGCGTCCCCGGCGTTCCGGGGGCAGCCCAGGCGAGTTGGGTGGAGGCAAGAAGACAGATCAGGGCAAGCGGCTTGCTCGGCCCCAGGATTGCGCGCCTCACGGCAACGAATCCGCCCTCACGGGAATCAGGGAGTGACCGCGTGCGATGAACTGACCGTACCCCTGCGAACGACGTGATCCTCGATGAACTCGACATGTGCATTCCCTTTATGCATATTTTTGAATATCGAACTTCTGTATTGAATACCAATACTATCAGTAAGACAAATGCAGGCTAGGTCATAAATGATCACCAGATGATAGTTGTTTGCAATGAGGGAAACCGCTCGAAGCATCCCGACGCGCCCTCAGCCACATTCAACCCGGTTGACCAGTGAACCGTACGCGGATGAGTTGAGCCATCGCGCACGCTCTTCTACCCAAGCCGCGCTAGCGCCTCGCTTTCCGTCTTGAAGAACTGAAGAAGGCGCTGTGCGGAGGCGTGGAGAACGACAAACGGATCACCCCGGGCCGCGACACCACGCGAAAGAAGAAGGGGGAAGGAAGAAGGGACCGCTCAGAAGTGTGCGACGTGATGAAATCGCGTGAAAGAGAAAGAGAAAGAGAGTGGCGCAGGCCTTCGCATGCCTGCGCTTGAGCGCTGTCAGGTCACCTTCGCGGTGAGAGCGCGCTGCATGCAATTCAGCGGGGTCTCATCAGAGCGCAAGCACGCTCTCGGACCCCGCGCGTCACACCGGCACCCCGACCACGATGCTGCCGGTGTAGCCCTTGGCGACCGAGCCTTCGAGCGTCGGGGTCTGCTGGGCGATCTGGGCGGCGGTGTTGTCGCCAAACACGTTGTCGTTGGCGATGGTGACCTGCGCAAGATTGCGCACGCTGGCGCTGTAGCCGGTGGCGTCGTTGAACACGGTCGTGCAGATGTCCTTGGGCATGGCCATCTGGGAGGTGAGTATCTTGTTCTTGTAGCTCGTCGCCTTGGCCAGGCTGGGATAGATCTCGAAATGGATGTGCGGCCAGCGGCCCGAGTAGCAGGCGGGAAAGATGGTCTCGAAGGTGACCTGGCCCTTGCTGTCGGTGACCTGCACGCCGCGCAGGTAGTTCTCCTTGAGCACGTCGCTCGAATACAGCGTGTAGGTGCCGTCACGCGTGCAGTGCCAGATGTAGATGGCATAGCCCTCCAGCGCCGCGCAGTTCGCGTTGCTGTTGACCACCGAGATCGTCAGCGTGAGCGGCACGCCCTGCGCCGTGCCCGTGGCGCTGCCGAAGCTGCCGCGGATGTCGCTGCGCACCACGCCACTGATCGTGAGCACGTTGGTGACCGCGCCATTCGAGGTGTTGGAGCCGTCGCCAGGATAGGGGCCCTCGGTTTCCTGCGGGTCGGCGATGCACGACGATGTCGTGGTGCCCGTGTCGGTGGTTGTGGTGGTGTCGGTGGTCGTCGTGCCGGTCGTCGTGTCCGTCGTGGTGGTGCTGCTGCCGCCGCTCGAATCGGTGACGCTGTCGGTGCCACCGCCGCAGCCGCCGATCAGCGCGAAGGTGCCGCTTGCCAGCAGTCCACCCAACAGCATGCGGCGGCGCGGATCGCGCAGCGCGTCGACGATCAGGTCCTGCTGCAGGCCGCCGTCGTGATCGTGCTGGCCGACCGCGTTGGTGTTCGTTGCATTGTCGTTCTCGTACATGGTCTCGTTCCTTTCATCCCGGGTTTGAAAGTGAACTCTAGGCAGCACATGTCACGGGCGTTTGCCCTTGTGTGTCAGACCTGACAAAAAGCGTGAAAAACCCGTGGCTATACTGCGAACGCGGCCGACCGCCCAAGGCCGCGCCTGCAAGACCACGTGGAGATCACCAGCACGCTCCAACCCATCATGGACCTTCATTCACGCATCCTCGTCGTCGACGATGACTCCGAACTGCGCAGCCTGATCACGGGATTTCTCTCCCATCACGGCTACCACGTGGCCAGCGCCGTGGACGTGGCGGACATGCGCTTGCAGCTCTCCAGCGACCGCTTCGATCTGCTCATTCTCGACGTGATGATGCCCGGCGAAGACGGCCTGAGCGCGGCACAGTCGCTGACCGACGCGCCCGATGCGCCGGCCGTCATCATGCTCAGCGCGCTGGGCGCGGACACGGACCGCATCGTCGGGCTGGAAGTCGGCGCGGACGACTACCTTGCCAAGCCCTGCAATCCGCGCGAGCTGCTGGCGCGCGTGCGCGCGGTGCTCCGGCGTCGTCGCGGCGGTGCGCGGCGCCACATGCGCTACGAATTCGGCGGCTGGGTGCTCGATCTGGGCCGCCACAGCCTGCGCGACGCGCAGGGCATCGCGATCCACCTGTCGGACGGCGAGTTCGCACTGCTGCAGACGCTGGTCGAAAACCCCGGCAAGGTGCTGAGCCGCGACTCGCTGCTCGACATGGTGCGCGGCAATGATGCCGACGTGGCGGTGTTCGACCGCGCCATCGACAGCCAGATCAGCCGCCTGCGCCGCAAGCTCAACACCCGCACCGACGAGACGCTGATCCGCACCGTGCGCAACGAGGGCTATCTGCTGGTGCCCGAGGTGTCGATGCGATGATGCGGTTCCTCGCACGCACCGGCCTGCGGGCGCGCATGCTCGCTCTGCTGACCGTCGCCGTGCTGCTGACCACGGTGCTCGCGGCGCTGCTGTTTGCCGGCATCGACCGCCGCCCTCCCGGTCCTTCGGGACCACCCAGCACATCCGGCCCGCGCGACATGACAGGCGAAATGGACAGCCGCAGGCCGCCGCCGATGAATGAGCACGGCGAGCGACGCGACGACCGCCCTCCTCCACCAGCCAACGTGCCCATCACGCGTCTGCTGTGGGTCGCGCTGATCGGCCTCACCGCCATTCTTCCGCTGGGCTGGCTGCTGGCCTCGTCGTGGACCGGCTGGCTCGCGCGGCTGACCGAATCGACGCGGCAGTTCGGCACGGCGCGCACCTCGAATCCGCTGCCCGTGAACGGCCCCACCGAACTGCGTGATGCCGCGCAGGCCTTCAACGAAATGCATGAGCGCGTGGGCCGTCAGCTGCACGATCGCACCCAAATGGTGGGCGCCATCGCTCACGATCTGCGCACGCCGCTCACGCGCCTCGCCTTCCGCCTCGAAGAGCTCGACGAGCCGCTGCGCAGTCGCGTGGAAAACGACATGCGGGAGATCAACATGCTGATCTCCGCCGCCATGGAATTCATCCGCGACCAGAGCCTGCAGCGCAGCCACGAGCGCCTCGACATGCGTCTCCTGGTCGAGAGCGTGGCCGACGATCTCATCGACATGGGGCACGACGTGCAGGTCGAGCCCGGCAGCCCGATCACCCTCACGGGCGACCCGCTCGCGCTCAAGCGCGTCATCGGCAACCTGCTGGACAACGCCCTCAAATACGGCCACTCGGCACGCGTGCGATTGGCGGCAAGCGACGGTCAGTGCGTGCTGCAGATCGACGACTCCGGCCCCGGCATTCCCGAGGCGCTGCTCACCCGCGTGTTCGAGCCGTTCTTCCGCGTGGAAGCCTCACGCAGTCGCGAAACCGGAGGCATGGGACTGGGCCTCGCCGCCGTGCGCGCCATCGTGGTCGAACACGGCGGCAACGTCTGGCTCGCCAACCGCAAGGACGGCGGACTGCGCGTGACGGTGCAACTGCCGCTGGGAAATGCGGGGCGAAGCGATGCGTGATGGCCTCGGCTGGACTCAGCGCTGCGGCATGTCCGTGGCGGTGTAGCAGAGGCTGACCGTCGCGTCGCCCGGAATCGGCGGCATGCTGGCGTTCCAGGCTTCCCATGCGGCGATCATCGTGGTCAGGCGTTTGGGCTGCACGGGCGCGAGATTGGCGCGTTCGCGTTCGTCGTTCATCAGGTTGAAGAGGTAGTCGACGCCGTCCACGCGCAGATATTTCCAGTCTCCCTCGCGCATCGCGCGCTGGCCGCGATGGTTCATGCGCCAGAAGAGCGGGCGGTCGTTCAGCGAATCCGCGTCGCGCAGCAGCGGCACGAGCGACAGGCCGTCGAGCGGATAGCCGGCATGCGCGGTGGCACCGCCGAGGTCGAGCATGGTGGCGGACCAGTCCATGGTCATGCAGGTCTGGCGGCTCACCGTGCCGGGCGCGATGCCGCGCGGCCAGTGGGCGATCCACGGCACGCGGATGCCGCCTTCGGTGAGGTCCATCTTGCCGCCCACCAGCGGCCAGTTGTCGGAGAAGCGCTCGCCGCCGTTGTCACTGGTGAAGACCACCAGCGTGTCCTCATCCAGCCCGTGCTGCTGCAGCGTGCGCATGATGCGGCCGATGCCTTCGTCCATGTGGTGGATCATGCGGCGGTAGCTCTCGACGCTGCCGCCGTGCAGGTGGTAGATCGCCTGCTGGTTCTCGACCAGCTCGCGCGACAGCGCCTCATCGTCGCGCGTCTCCCAGGGCCAATGCGGCGCGGTGTAGTGCACGCTCAGAAAGAACGGAGTTCCCTCCTTCGCGGCTGCGGCCATGCGGTCGATGAAGTCCATGGAGCGCTCGGTGATCAGGTCGGTGAGATAGCCCTCCTGGCGCTTTTCCTCCTCACCCAACCAGAGGTCGTGCTGCCCATTCGCGCCGCAGTGGGTGAAGTAGTCGACGCCGCCGGACATCGGGCCGAAGAACTCTTCGTAGCCCGACATCAGCGGGCCGAAGTGCGGTGGATAGCCGAGGTGCCATTTGCCCATCAGCGCCGTGCGGTAGCCCGCGTCCCGCAGCAACGAGGGCAGCGTGGGATGCGCGGGCGGCAGGCCCAGTTCGGCGTTGCCACGCGTATTGGTGCGGATGGGCTCCTCGGCCGCGCCGCGCAGACGGTATTGATACCGCGCGGTCATCAGCGCAAAGCGCGTGGGCGAGCACACGGGCGAGTTCGAATAGCCCTGGGTGAGCTTCAGGCCGTTCTTCGCGAGGCGGTCGATCTCGGGCGAGACCGCGCCGAACGCCGCGTCGCGTCCGCCATAGCAGCCGAGGTCTGCGTAGCCGAGATCATCCGCCACGATGAAGACGATGTTGGGGCGCTGCGGTCTGGTTGGTGTGGTGGGCATGGTCACGCTCGCCGCCATCACGAACGGTAGCCGGATTCGCGGATCACCGGCTCCCATTGCCTGCGGTAGGCGGCGATGCGCTGGCGGGTCTGCTCAGCCGAGCTCACGACCGGATCGAGGTTGCTCGCCTTGAACAGGCGCAGGGTATCGGGGTCCTGCATCACCTTCTGGATCAGGCCTGAATAGCGCTGCACCTGCGCGGGCGGCATGGAGCGCGGCGCGAAGAAGGTGCTCCAGCCCTCGGCGCTCAGGTTCACGCCGGACTCCTTCAGGGTCGCGACCTGCGGCACCGCCGGATGACGGTGCTCGCCCGAGACCGCAAGAATGCGCAGCTTGCCCGATTCATGCTGCGGCAGCAGCACGTCGAGCGTGTCCACCGCCACCGGAACCTGGCCGCCGATGAGGTCGGTGACCAGCGGCGCCGAGCCCTTGTAGCCCACCGCCTCGGCCGTCACTCCGGCCTTCTGGCCAAGCATCAGCGCGAAGAAATGCGGCAGGCTGCCCGTGGCCGGAACGCCGACGTTGGCCTGCTTGGGATTGGCCTTGAGCCAGGCGAGCAGGTGCGAGAGTTCCTTGACCGGCACCGCGCTCGACACCGCGACGCCGAACACGTAGCTGTTGACCTCGCTGACCGGCACGAAGTCCTTGTCCGCGTCATAGCCCACATCGTTCACCACCAGCGGCGAGACCACCATCACGGCGGGATTGGCCAGCATCAGCATGGGCTGGTTCGCGGGCGTGGTCTTCATGTACTGCGCGGCCACGCGGCCGCCGGCGCCGACCTTGTTCTCGACGATCACCGGACTGCCAAGCGCGGCCTGCAGCTTGTCGCCGACGATGCGCGCGACGCGGTCGGTGCCGCCGCCGGGCGGATAGCCGACGATGAGGCGCAGCACCTGATCCTGCGCGGACGCGAGCAGCGGCCAGCCCAGCGAAGCTGCGAGCACGGCGCTGGATTGCGCGATGAATTGACGACGACGTGGTGTCTGCTGAGGCTTCATGGCCGGAACTCCGTTGCGGGAAAAGAGCGGATGTGGCCGGGGGTCCCGGCTCGGGCAGGATTCAGAGCGTGTTTGCGTGCTCGAATGAGCTTGCTCGATTTTTCAACTCCCGATGGTTGAGGATGCGGCGACAATTGTTCAAATCAACCATGCACCGTGTTTTCCCGCATGCCGCCCTTGCCTCCTCTGTTGCCCACACTGTCGCATCCCGAACACCCGCCCGAGCTGCTGTTGTACCGGCTCGCCAAGCTCAGTGCGGCCTCGAGCCGCGTCGTCACGCATCTGTGCGAGCGCCGCTACGGCATCACGCGACGCGAATGGGGCGTGCTGATGTGGCTGGCGCATGAGCCGGGCATCCAGCCCTCGGTGCTGGCCGAGCGGCTCGAACTCGACCGCGCCCGCGTCTCGCGCGCGCTCAACTCGCTTTTGACCAAGGGCCTCGTCGCCCGCACCCACAACGCCTCCAACCGGCGCGAGGCGCTGTTGCATCTCACCCAGCCCGGCATGGTCCTGCACGATGAGCTCTGGCCACAGATCCGCGCCATCAACGTGCAACTGCTGAACGACCTTTCGACCAGAGACGTGCAGGCGCTGGACCGCGCGCTGCAGTCGCTGCAGCAGCAGGCCCTGGCGATGGAACGCGGGCCCGACGACAACGGGCTCTACCCCTCGCGTCGGGAAGGCAGCCGGCACGTGTAGCGCCGCCTCCTCTGATTCATCATCAAAGCGCGTTGCGGCGGCGCAGACCGACGGCTGCGGCCATCGCCATCAGGGACGACAAACAGATCAGCGCCCATTCGCCGAGCGTCGGCACGGGCGTGGCGCTCGCCGTCACCGGCGACTTCACTACCGGCGTCACCGCGGTTGACGACACATTGGCCGCGCTCACGCCGGCCACGGGATTGGCGCTGGCAGTCGCGGTGTTGCTGACCTGACCTGTGACCGCATCGGAGGCTGCGATGGTGTAGCGGGCCTCGGCGTTCGCGCTCGCTCCCTTGGCCAGCACGCCCGGTTGGTTGTTGTCGGGCCATGTCACGACGGGGGTTGTCAACCCCGCCAGCGGATCATCGATCTTCACGCCCGACAGCGGTACATCGCCCGTGTTGGTCACGACGATCTGGTAGCTGATCACATCGCCTGCGTCGCCCGTTGCGTGCGATTGGTTGGTGTCGGCCACCGTCGCGGTCTTGGTGATGGAGAGCGATGGATGCGGCGCCAGCGTGGGCGTGCTCACCGTGTTCGACGTCGCGTTCACCGACTGGTTGTCAGGCGTTGTGCCACTGACCGTGGCAGTGTTGTCCACCTTGGTGTCGGTGACGTCCTGCGGGGTGACGGTATAGCTGGCAGTGGCGGTAGCCACTTCGCCGCCCTTCAAGACACCAGGCGCTGCCGGATCAGGCCACGTGATGGACATGCTGATCACGGGCAAGGCATCGCTGATGTCCACCGCATGCAGCGTGGCCTTGCCTGTGTTGGTGACGGTGAACGAATAAGTGATGACGTCGCCCGCATCCCCGACGAGAGTGGAGCCGTTGGTGTCAGTCACCGCGTCCTGCTGCTTGGTGATGGCAAGCGCTGCCAGCGTGTTGCTCATGGTGCAGACGGCTTGCGTGCCGATGGCGGAATTGACGGTCACGACACCACCGCCGCCGACCTGCGCGCCGGTGCAGGTCAGCGCCTTGTCGTAGACCGCATTGCCGGTGATGGTCTCCGTGAGCGTGTAGACCGCCCCCGGCGCGACCACGGTCGCCGTGCCGGATTGGCTTTGTCCACCGGCGTCATTGGCGAGCGAAGTGGCCGTGGACGTCAGCGTGACGGGGGCACCGCTGCCTTGAGGCGTGGCGGTCAGCGCGGCGGCATCGCCCTCCTGCGCGCCGTTCCACTGCTTCACCAGCGTGAGCGTGGACTGGGTCGTGTTGGTGTTCACCATCGTGCAGACGATGGGGGCGGTGTTCACGCTCACGCTGCCGATCTTGACGCTGTATTGCCCGACGCCCAGTGGAGTCACCGTGGTGTCGCCGGTGCAACTGAGGGACTGGCTGTAGGTCGCGGTGCCCAGATTGGAAAGCGTCTCGCTGATGCGTATCTCGTCGGCAGCGAAAACGGTGAAGGGGGATGCATCCTGATTCACCTGCCCTGGGGCACCCGTGGCGGTCGATGTGAACGTGTCGACCTGCGTCGCGCCGTTGTCGCGCGTGGCGGTCAGCGCCGCGGCGTGACCATTGGCCGCGCCGTTCCATTGCTTGGCCAATGCCAGCGTGGTGGAGGCGCACGGGGAATCGGTGAACGCCATGAAGGCGTTGTCGAAATTCAGATAGTCGGTGATCAGCACTTCATAGGTGATCTGGTGACCAGGCACGACCGCCGTCGAGTCGGCGAATTTTTTCCAGGTCTGGTATCTGGGGTCGATTGGGTTGCCGTTCGCGTCCGTGGAGCCGATGTTGACGTCGACTCGCTTGAGTTCGGTGGGGTTTCCGTTGACGTCCAATACGGACCTGTCAAGGATGCGGATGTATCCGCTTCCGGTCGCCCAAGAGAAGTCGCGGACCGAGAAGAATCCGTAGAAATCCACGTTGCGCGGCACCGTGTCCGTGGCGCCGCACGTGGGCACGGTGAAGGTTTGCGAAACGGTGTTCTGACCCAGGATATCCAGAAAGTGCTGCTGCACGTTGGCCGCATGGCCATCTTCCGCATCGATCAGGGGTCCACCGACGTAGCCCGTACAGAGATTGCCGCCATCGATGGTCACAACGTTCGGCTCGCCGCCCGCCCCCACCACCCAGGGCGCAACAGAACGCGGGTTGCCGGTCCCGCTGTAGTTGTTGCCGCAAATGTTGGGAGGGTTGTTCTCGAACCCGTTGTTCACGATGAGGTTCGGCCCCAGGCTTTGGGCAGCACTCAGTGCTGGCAGCATCGCTGCAATGGCAAGCGCCGCCAAGGATGTGTGTCGACTCATTGAATATCACTCCGTGCAAGTTGCGGGCAGCCCTGCATTCCCGTGCTTGAGCAACAAGATAGCACAAACAATATCACAACCAACAATTCGATAGTGTTTTACACATCGTGAGGCTCATGCGCACGGGAGCGCGGCGCAGGGATGCGGCATGCGTCCGTTGGTCATTGAGTAAAATCGCTCGTTCGCTGCACGCCAGGGTGCTGCCATCCAACACATGTCATTTCCCGCCACGTCCGACGGATCCCGGGACACTTTTCAACCTCTGCCCCCCATGCTTCGCTACCTCGCACAAGGCGGCGAGGTGGGGCGCTGCATCCTCGCGCAGGACTGGCGCGCCAGCCCCCTCGGCCCGCCGGACCACTGGCCCGCGCAGCTGCACGACACGCTGCGCATCACGCTGCATTCGGAGTTTCCGCACATCGTGTATTGGGGCGAGACGCTGTGCACCTTCTGGAACGATGCGGCGCGCCATTTCTTCGAGGGGCAGCATCCGCGGGCGCTGGGGCGGCCACTGGCCGAAGTGCAGCCCGACGTGATGCGCACGCTGCATCCGCTGCTCCTGCAGGTGCTCGAGACGGGCCGTGCGGTGCTGCAAAGCGACATCGAACTGCTGTACCGCCGTGCCGACTACACCGAGGAGATCCACGAGGTCTTCTCGTACAGCCCGCTGTTCGATCCCGAGGGCCGGGTGCGCGGCATCATCGCGCCGATCTTCGATGCGACGACGCGGGTGCTGGGCGCGCGGCGCATGGCGATGCTGGCCGATCTGGCGGCCAGCACGCGCGGCGCGCGCAAGCTCTCGCAGCATTACGAAGCGCTGACCGCCTGCCTTGCGCGGCATGCACGCGACCTGCCGCTGTGCGCGCTCTACGTGCCCGATGGCGAGACCCTGCCGACGCGCTGGCTGCTGCAGGCGGGCCACGCAGCGGATGCGGGGTCTGGCGACGGGGTGGAATTTCCCTCGTCGCTGCCGCCGCACACGGGCGAGCCGCAGTCCATCACGCCAGCCCATGCACTGACGCTCGCGGTACGCGGCGCACCGCGGCTGCAGGTGCTGGCCGCCGCACAGGCGCTGCCACCGCAGACGGGGCGCGCGGCGCATTTCCGGCAAGTGGCGGTGGTGCCGATCCCCGAGCCGCATGCGGACCGCCCCCCGTGCTGGCTGTTGGTGGCGCTCAATCCGCACAAGCGGTTCGATGCAGACTACGAAAACTTTCTCACGCTGGTCGCCACGCAGATCAGCCAGGGGCTGGCAGAGACTTCGTCGCTCGAGCGGGCCGCCGAGCGCGCGCTCGCCGAGATCAGCCAGCGCGCGCGGCTGACCACGCTCGGCGAGCTGGCCACGTCGATCGCGCACGAGATCAACCAGCCGCTCACCGCGATGGTGCTCGACGCCAACGCCTGCGCACGCTGGCTCGCGATGCAGCCGGCCGACATCGGCGAGGCGACATCCGCAGCGCGCCGCATCGCCGCAAGCGGCGAATACGCCGGGCAGGTGCTGGCGCGCATTCGCGGGTTCCTGCAGCGCACGCCGAGCACGCATGAGCGCGTCGACATCACGCAGGTCGCGTGGGACAGCCTGCGCCTCGTGGCTGCGCAGGCGCGGCGCTTTCGCATCACTCTGCGGGTGCGCATGGCGCCCGCGCTGCCGACCGTCCACGCCGATCGCACGCAACTGCAACAGGTGCTGATCAACCTGCTGGTCAACGCGGTGGATGCACTCAAGGACCTGCCCGAAGACCACCCGCGCGACCTGCATCTTCACATCACCGCGCGCGATGGCGGTCGTCGACTGCGCGTGGCCGTGGCCGACAGCGGCGGCGGCATCGCACCTGAGCGGCGCGAGCGCATGTTCGACGCGTTCCAGAGCAGCAAGCCCGACGGGCTGGGGTTCGGCCTCGCGATTGCGCGCTCCATCGTCGAGGCGCACGGCGGCCGCATTCAGGTCGATGCCTCCGACAGCGGCGGCGCGCTGTTCTGGTTCGAACTGCCGGGCGAGGAGACACGATGACACCACCGATGGAAAGCGGCCTTGTCCATGTGATCGACGACGACGCGGCGATCCGCACGGCGCTCGACAGCCTGCTGCGCTCGCTCGGACTGCGGGTGCGGCTGTACGCGCGCGTGTCGGAGTTTCTGGCGCGCGAGGCCGATGACACCGTTCCTGCCTGCCTCGTGCTCGATGTGCGGCTGCCGGACATCAGCGGCCTCGACCTGCTGCACGCCGCGAACGAAACCGGCGGCCGCCCCTTGCCGCCCACCATCATGATCACTGGCCATGGCGACATCCCGATGAGCGTGCGCGCGATGAAAGCCGGAGCGATGGAGTTTCTGAGCAAGCCGTTCAGCGAGGCCGCCCTGCTGCGCGCGATCAACGAAGCACTGCTGCGCGACCGCGCCGGACATCAGGAGCGCGAGGAACTGGCCGACCTGCGCCTGCGCTACGCCAGCCTCACGCGACGCGAGCACGAGGTGCTGCACGGGGTGGTCGAAGGTCTTTTGAACAAGCAGATCGCCGCGCAGCTCGGCATGAGCGAGGCCACGGTCAAGCAGCACCGCGCGCAGGTGATGCGCAAGATGGGCACGACCACGCTGGCCGCGCTGGTGCGGTCGATGGAGCGGTTGATGCGCAGCGGCTCGCGCCCGGAGCAGGCGCTCGGCTGAACGGCTTGGGGCGCCCCGTCGGCACCCTGTCACCCCCTACCAAAGTCGGATGGCGTAAAGCGCGGCATTTGTCTATGCTGCGCCACTTCGAATTTTCTCCTCCACCCCCTCTCCCCCTTCGCGCCACGTGCGGCGCGCCGACCATGCCAGCATCGACCCTTCGCCCCGCCGCCGCGCGCGCGCTTCTCTCCGTGGCCGCCAGCGCCGCCATTGCAGCCCTTGCCACCCCAGTCCACGCGGCCGAGCCGCTCAAGGTCGGCTTCATGTACATCGGCCCGGCCAGCGGTGCGGGCTGGTCGTATGCGCATGAGCTCGCGCGCCAGGAAGTGCAGAAGAAATTCGGCGACAAGATCCAGACCATCTTCGTCGAGAACGTGTCCGAGAACGACGCCGAGCGCGTCACCCGCGACCTCGCCAGCCAGGGCGCCAAGCTGATCTTCGGCGGCGCGTTCGGCTTCATGAACGGCATGGTCAAGGTGGCCGACGATTTCCCCAAGGTGGCCTTCGAGCACGCCACCGGCTACAAGACCGCCCCCAACCTCGGCATCTACGACATCCGTACCTATGAAGGCGCCTGCCTGAACGGCACCATTGCGGGCAAGATGACCAAGACCAACGTGCTGGGCGTGGTCGCGCCGGTGCCGATTCCCGAGATCATCCGCAACATCAACGCCTTCACGCTGTGCGCGCAGGCGGTGAACCCCAAAGTCACCACGCGCCTCGTGTGGGTCAACACCTTCTACGATCCGCCCAAGGAAGTCGAGGCCGCCAAGACGCTGCTCGCGCAAGGCGCTGACGTGCTGATGCAGAACACCGACTCCCCCGCACCGCTGCAGACCGCCAAGGCCGCCGGCGCCTGGGGCTTCGGATGGGACACCGACATGGCGCAATGGGGCGGCGACGCCCAGCTGGCAGCCGCGCGCCTGGACTGGAGCATCTACTACAGCAAGATCATCTCCGAGGTGCTGGCCAAGCAGTGGAAGCCCGGCAACGTGTGGATCGGCATGAAGGACGGCGCGATCCACTACGACAAGTTCAGCCCCAAGCTGCCCGCCGACGTGCGCAAGCTGGTCGAGCAGCGCGCCAAGGACATCACGAGCGGCAAGAAGCCCGTGTTCTTCGGCCCGCTCAAGGACCAGAGCGGCAAGGTGCGCGTGGCCGCGGGCGGCGAGATGCCCGATGCGGAAAAGCTGCAGATGAACTGGCTGGTTCAGGGCGTGACCGGCTCCCTTCCGAAGTAACGCGACGCGCCGTGACATCCGCCATGTTCCCGACCACTCTTCCTCCCTACGACGCGCGCTGGCACAAGGCGGGCGAGTTCACGCGCGGCCAGACGCCCCACACAGCGCCCTACACCACGCACTATCCCGTCGAGCTGCTCGACGGCAGCACGCTCGAGCTGCCGCTGCGTGCCCTGCCCGGCCGCGATGGTGCGATCGCGCTGCTGATGTCGAACCAGACACCGTTCGAAGTCGAAGACGCACTTGCGCCGCTGATTGCGCAGGTCGCGAGCACCTTCTCGCCGGACTGCGTGGCCGCCGTGCCGACCATGGGACTGGACTATGCGCGACTGACTGCGCGCAAGCTCGGCCTGCCCCACTACGTGGCCATGGGTCTGTCGCGCAAGTTCTGGTATGACGACGCGCTGAGCGAGCGCATGAACTCCTCGACCAGCCCCGACCAGTTCAAGAGGCTCTACCTCGATCCCGCCCTGCTCAAGCGCCTCGACGGCACGCGCGTCGTGCTGGTCGATGACGTGATCAACACGGGCACCAGCGCGGTGGCCGCGATCCGGCTGCTCGAGCGCGCGGGTGCCGAAGTCGTCGGCCTCGCGGTCGCGCTGACCGAGGGCTACGCGTGGCGCGACGCGCTGGCCGAGCTGGGCCCCTGCTGGCCGCACAAGGTGCGCGCGGTCGGCCACATTCCGGCGTTCACCTGCACGGACGGCGGCTGGACCCCGGTGCCCAGCTCCATGTAAACACGCGCTTAGTTCTCGAAGGCTTTGCGGATCACCTCGCGGTCCACGCTGCCGCCCTGCAGCATCAGCGTGAGCAGGATCTTGGACTTCTGCGCGCTCAGATCCCCCGACATCACCGCCCCCGCGTCGAAGGTGGTCTTGCCTCCGCCGTCAAAGCCATAGAGCGGATACGTGCGGCCGTTCGGCACGCGGCTCGCGACGACGACCGGCACGTTTTTCGAGAGCGCGTATTTCACCGCCTCGAACATCGAGACGTTCATGTTCCCCATGCCGACCGCCTGCACCACGATGCCCTGCGTGCCGGTATCCACCGCATGGCGGATGAAGCTGCCATCCGCGCCCGCGTACATCGGGAAGATGTGGACCACCGGAAACTTCTCGGTGGTCAGCGCGATGTGCATGCGGCGAAGCGGCGCGCGCGAGAAGACGACCTTGTCGTCCCAGACCTCGCCGAGCCAGCCGTAGTTGCCGCCCTGGAAGGTCTCGACCGCGGCGGTGTGCGTCTTGGTCACGCTGCGCGCGGCGTTGATCTCGTTGTTCATCGCGACCATCACGCCCTTGTCGCGCGCCTCGGGCGTGACCGCGATGCGGATGGCGTTGAGCAGGTTGCGCGGGCCGTCAAAGTCCGGCGACGAGGCATTGCGCTGTGCGCCGATCATCACCACGGGTTTGGACGACCGGACGGTAAGGTCCAGCCAGTAGGCGGTCTCCTCCATCGTGTCCGTGCCCTGCGCCACCACCACGCCAGCAACCTCAGGGCGCGCGAGCGTCTGCTCGATGGTCTTGGTCAGCCGCGCCCACCAGTCATTGGTGATGTAGTTGGCGCTCATCTTCGAGAAGTTGTTGACCTCGATGCGCGCATGCTTCGACGCGTCGGGCACGCTCTGCATCAGATCGTCGCCCGAGATCGCGGGCACCACGCCCTTGGTCACCGGATCGATCTTCATCGCGATCGTGCCGCCGGTGGCGATGAAGACCACGACCGGCTTTTCCGCTCCGCCCCCCTGCGCCGGTGCCTGTGCCCGCGCGTCGGGCATCACCGCCATCGCGCAGCTCGCCACCAGACCCAATCCCGCACGCGTCAGCCATCGCTGCATGAGTGTCGTCATCGCTCTTGTCTCCATCAGTTGAAAGTATTGGTTTTGCCATTGCAGTATGCGGACTCCGGTAGGTCATGGCAATCGGTGAAGTCGACGGCATGGCGGCGTGCCGGCTTGGCGTGCGGCGATGGACAGGGGCACGGGCCCGCCCGTTCACATGGAGCCCGTCGGTCGTTGATGCTCGCAGCTACACTCGTTCAGCTTTTGGTGATTTGACATTGGTTTACCAACGCCTCCCAAGGGACCGGAGGATGCCGTTCAGCCGCGCGAATCGCACGGTCGTGCATCTGTTCAAGAATGCTGTTTTTCCACGTCATGGCGGGGTTTGGCGCTCATTAATTTGATGAGGCCGTCCATCCCCTCCAAGCCGTGGAGACTGTTTTTCCACCCCCGTTTGGAAGGTATTTTTTTTGAACCGGAGAGGCAAACCCCATAGTCGGAACCCATGCACTTCATGGACAGAGGGGCAGCCATTTGAGATCATCGAAGTAAATGATTGTTTCGAGACAGTGGTTGAAGAGATTGCTGCCCGCTTCGAGTGCAATGCCGCACCTCGATCACCCATGGGCCGCGATTTCCAGACCGATGCAATGGGGTCCAGAGCAGTACCGTGTCCAGTCCGCATTCCTATTCACCCGCTGCGCCCGGCGACCAGCCCTTGGGCGCCGAGTCCGTGTGGATGAATCTGATCCAACGCCCCGCCGTCAACGCGACGCTGCTGGGCTGCGCGGTGTTTGCGCTGTGTCTGTTCGGCATCCTGTCACGCACGGGGGGTGACCTCGCCGCCTACTGGACCACCAATGCCTTCCTGCTGGGCATGCTCATCCGCTACCCGCACTTCGCGCACCGCTGGGGCTGGATCGCGGCGGCGGCCGGCTACTTTCTGGCCGATGCGCTCACCGGAGCCTCGCTCACCAAAAACGTGCTGCTGAACGTGGCCAATCTGGCGGGCGTCGCCGTGGGCTACTGGCTCTTTCACCGGACCGAGCGTTCGATGAACCGGCTGCAGACCACCTCGTCGGTGCTCTACATGCTGATGGCCATCGTCGGCGCGAGCGCGGTATCCAGCCTGATCGGCGCGGTGGCGATGATCTATCTGTTCAACGACACCGCAATCAAGGGCTTCGCGATCTGGTTCGCCACCGAGCTGGTGAACTACATCAGCTTTCTGCCGCTGCTGCTGTCTATCCCGACACGCGCGCAGTTCCCCGCCCAGCCGATGCGCTGGCTGAGCCAGCAGATCACCGTCGAGAGGGTCGCCCCCGCCGTCGCGCTGCTGCTCTCTGCCATCTTCGGCAGCATGGTGGGCGGCCCGGGCGCGGTGGCCTTCACCATTCCCGCGCTGATGTGGTGCGCGGTCAGCTACAGCCTATTCACGACCGCGCTGATCACGTTCTGGGTCAGCGCCTGGTCGCTGGTGAGCATCAGCGTGAACATGCTCACCGATGCCCAAGGCGTGCTCAACCGCGATCTGGTGATGTCGGTGCGCATGGGACTGTCGCTGGTGATGCTCACACCCATCATGATCGGCAGCATGATGGCGACCAACCGCGCGCTGGTCAGCCGCCTCAAGCTGCTCGCCGATCACGACGAGCTCACCAACCTGCCCAACCGCCGCGCGTTTCTGGAATCTTCCACGAGCGCACTGCAGCGGCTCAAGGAGCACTCGGAATCCTGCTCGGTGCTGATGATCGACATCGACCATTTCAAGTCGGTCAACGACCGCTTCGGCCACGCCTCGGGGGATGATGTGCTGCGCCGGCTGGGCCAGCTGTTCGGCGAATGCCTGCGCCGCCAGGACATCGTCGGGCGCCTCGGTGGCGAGGAGTTTGCGGTGTTCATGCCGCGCGCCACGGCGGCCGATGCGCTGCAGGTGGCCGAGAGCATCCGCATCAGCCTGGAGGTCACGCCCATTTCCGTGCAGGGCGAGGCGCAGCCGCTGCGATGCACGGTGAGCATCGGTCTCGCCTCCGATCGCCGCTCGACCGTGTCGCTGGACACCATGCTGGTGCGCGCCGACCAGTGCCTCTACAAGGCCAAACAGCAAGGTCGCAACCGGGTCATCCAGGTGTCGGTTTCCGACTAAGAGCGTGTTGACGATCTCATCGCGAGGCTTGCAGGATGCGGATCGGGATGGGCTGCAAGGCGCAAACCGCAGCAACAGCTCGGGCTATTGCGAGGATTTGCAACGCGGCAGAGCGCCCGAGGCCGCGCCTGCAGGGCGGTATGGAGATCGTAAACACGCTCCAAGAGCCGGGCGGCAAGCCCCGCCAACGCGATGCGGCCCGCAAAACAGAACGGGCCGGCACCTTGCGACGCCGACCCGTGCTTCCTCCCCACCATTCAATCGAACTTGTTCTCTGCATTCATTGTTCGCCCTTCCCCTCGGGCTTTGCGGCCTGGCCGCATGTGACAGCCAGTCCTTCGTCCATCCCGGCAGCTGTATTCCGCTCGCCTCACCACTTGCACGCGCTTCTTCACTTCGAGCGGTCAAGCTCGCCCACCCTTGGATTTCTTTTGATCACGTTTCTTGCACTGTCTACATTGCATTTCTGTCCATACAGAATGAAACGCCAATGCCATGTCTGAATTACACAGGGTCTTTGATGGTTTGTCTGTCCCTTAAATAGGTGAATTTGAGCCCGAATGTGTTGAAAGCGCTACACAAACAGGCTGTTTTTGACTGGTGATTACCCTTAACTACTGGTTTGTCGGTTGCATTGGTGCTTGTTACAGCGGCGATGCGGTCAGCGTCGATGTCCCGTCATCAGAAACAGGGGATAGGCGCGCCCGTTGCGCTGCTGGACTTCCGCTATGGGCTGGAAGGCGATATCGACCAGTCCCGCCTCGCTCGCCAGAGCTTGCAGCGCCTGTGGCTCGAATCCATGGTGCAGCACGCCCTTCTCGGCGTTTTCCTCGGGCGTGCCGTGAAACGTGCCGTCTTCCGCAAACAGATCGACCAGCGCGATGCGCCCTCCGGGTTGCAGCAGTTCGGCGATGGCGCGGAAGGTCTCCTCCGTGTCGGGGATGTGGTGCAGCACCATGCAACTGACGATGGCGCTGTACTGCCCGGCGTGCTCCTTTGAATACTGGGCGACGTCGCCCAGCACCGTGCGGATGTTCGCGTGGCCCTTGGCGTCGAGCACGGCAAGCATCGGCGCCGACATGTCGATGGCCGTGACATGCGCCACTTGGGGCGCGATGGCGGTGGCCAGCAGTCCGGTTCCAGCGCCAAGATCGAGCACGCGATCTTCGGCGCCAAAGGGCACCTGGGCCATCAGCCTCGGCGGCACCACGACCAGCTGCTGACTGGTGGGGCGCTGGTCCCAGTCGGCGGCCGACTGGTCGAAGTGGGCGCTCGACGGATTGGAGGAGCTGGAGGGCGTGGAAGCGTGGGGTGTGGCGGTGGTGCTCATGGTGTTGACCATTATGCAAAGAAGTGCTCGCACCCGCCCCCGTGGATCACCCGAGATCACCCGAGATCCCCCGAGAGGTGCGCGCCGCATGAAGCCGGCGAGCCCCAAGCGCGCAGCGACCCAGCGGGGCGATCGTTAAATCCCCAGCAGCCCTTCGACCAGTTCACGCCGCGCGAGCTTGCGGGCGCTGCCGCGCTGCCAGTGGTAGATGTCGTAGCCGTTCGAATACAGCAGGGAGCCATCGGTCAGCACGTCAAATTGCGCGACGTGGCTGGCGATCTCGTCAGGAGCGGCGCTGCGCCCCGCCTGCGCGATGAGCTTCCATGACGCGGGCACGAGATTGCCCGCGTATTCGGGATCGCTGCGCACCTTGGAGAGTTCGATGCGCCGACCGTGCAGCCACAGCGTGCCAAGATCCTGATCGAGTTCCGGCGTGCGCGGTCCGCCCGCCGAGCGCAGCGGCTCCTTGCCGTAGAGCATCGAAAACACGTTGAGATACCCGAACACCGCCTTGCCCAGCCGCAGCGGCATCAGAAACGCGTCCTTGGCCGCTCCGCCCGCCTTTTCATGCAGCGGCTTGTCGGCGGGTCGGCGGATCGAGTAGAGCACGCGGTCCTCGGAGATACGTGGCGCGACGAAGTCCCATGCCGCATCGTCGAGCAGGCTGTCCATCTCGCCCGCCTTGTAGTCCACCCAGTGCACGGCCGATTGCCCGAGCCCCACGACCGCGCCGGAATCCGCATTGCGCGCGAGCCCCCACGACTGGTAGACCACCGTGGCCTCCGCGCCGGGCATGGCGGCGGGCGCGGCGTCGATGCTGTCGCCATGCGTGATCGCGCCTTTCTGCGTGCCCTCTTCGTCGTAGACCTCGAGGTGCGACGTGCCATCGCCGCCCATGATCGCAAGCACCACATGGCGCGTCTGCGGCAGGTAGGCGAGGCCGAGGATCTGCGTCTGCTGCCTGTGGAACAGACGGATCTCGCGCTGCTCGTCGAGGTAGTACTTGAACAGCCCCACCGTGCGGCCCACGGTCATCACGTAGTAGATGGTGCGCGGATCGCCCGCCTTGCAGACATGCAGAAAGCGCGCGGGCGCCAGATTGGCGTCGCCGCCGCCACCGCGCCCCCAGAGCGCAGGGCCGATCAGGCCCTTGCTGTCCTCGCGCTCGGCGTATTTCCACGAGGTCGTGCGCTGCCGGTCGGCCTCGCGCTGGAGCATTTCCTTGGCGAAGGGAGAGACGATCTGCGTGGATTGGCCGTCGGCTTCGTGCAGCCACAGCTCGCCACCGGAAATCACTAGAAATTGCTGGCTCAAAATCGGCTCCCGGAGTCAGAGAATTGGATTTCTGCATACAACCCATTGCGCACGCAGTGATGGCTCACCACCGCCGCAAGGGCTTTGACATGACGGATTTATATCTCAAACCGATTTCAGATGCCCGACAGCGACACCTGCGAAAAGGCCGACACGCGGTCGGCCTTGCGCTTGCGTGCAGGTTCGCAGCACCCCGTCAATGCGCGCTCAGCCGCGTCGCGCCGGGCGCGGTGTCGCGGCGCAGCTTGCCCACCTGCGCAGGCAGATCGGACCACGGCTTGAGGCCGTATTGCTCGCGCATGGTGTTGAGCAGCGTGGCGATCTGCGCGTCGCTCAGGTTGTGACGGAAGGCCGGCATGGTGCCGGTCGTCGGCGTCGCGGCTTCCTGAATGCCGTTGAGGATCACCAGCGCCGCGTTGTTCGGCGAATCGGAATACAGATTCGTGTTGAGCGCCAGTTGCGGGCGCACGCCGAACATGCTGTCCTTCACGCCGCTCGCGTCGCTGTGGCAGCTTGCGCAGGCACCCTCGAACAGGCGGTAGCCCTCATGGTCGATCGCGAACTTCGGCTCCTTGAACTTGCCCGCGACGAAGGCTTCGGCATCGCCGGACTGCGCGTTCGCATCCTTGAAGGACATGATGTAGCTCGACAGCGCCTTCAGGTCCGCATCGCTCTGCTGCGAGAGGCCGTGGATGACCGGCGCCATGGGCCCTGCGGCCGAGCCGTGGCGCGGCGAGAAGCCGTGCTTGAAGTAGGCGTAGAGATCATCGGCCGTCCAGGGCATGGGCGCGCTGGTCTTCGAGGTGAGCGCGGGAACGCTCCAGCCGTCGAGCGTGCTGCCCGCGAACTTCTCCGAGCCGCCCTTCTCGCCCGCGAACTGGTCGCGCGGCGAATGGCAGGCGCTGCAGTGACCCAGCCCTTCGGCGATGTAGGCGCCGCGATTCCACTCGGGCGGCTTGGTCGTGTCCTCGGGCAGCGGGCCCTTCTTCAGGTACATCCAGTTCCACGCGGCGATGCCGGGGCGGATGTTGAACGGGAACTTCAGCTCGGTCTTTGGCAGCTGGTGCTTCACGGCGGGCTGCGTCATCAGATAGGCGTAGAGCGCCTTCATGTCCTCGTCGCTCACGCGGGTGAACGAGGTGTAGGGAAACGCGGGGTAGAGATACTGGCCGTCGCGGTTCACGCCGTGGCGCATGGCGCGCTCGAACGCCTCGTACGACCAGCCGCCGATGCCGGTCTCGGCATCGGGCGTGATGTTGGTCGTGTAGATCGTTCCGAACGGGCTGGCGATGGGCAGGCCGCCGGTGTTCTTCGTGCCGCCCGGCGCCGTGTGGCAGACCGCGCAGTCGCCCATGGCGGCCAGCAGCTTGCCCTTGTCGATGAGCTGCGGTGCGAAGCTGCCTGCCGCCGGTTGGGCTGCGGGCTCGATGGCGGGTTGATGGGTCAGCGCGAAGAAGCCGCCGATCACGATGATCAGCAGTGCCAGCACGATGAAAAACAGTTTCTTCAAGGTACGCATGATGTGTGCTCCCCCTCTTTCTTAGCGGCTCGCGGCCGAGGCTGCAGCGTTGGCGGCCGGTGCTTCGGATGCGGCGGGCGCGCTCTTGAGCGCGGCGAGCACGCGGCTGGGGGTGAAAGGAACCTCGCGCAGGCGCACGCCGGTCGCGTCGAAGATCGCATTGGAGAACGCCGCGGCGCTTGGCACCGAGGCGGACTCGCCCGCGCCCATCGGCGCTTCTTCGGGTCGCTCGACCAGTTGCAGATCGATCTCCGGCAGCTCGGGGAAGCGGAGGATCGGATAGCCGCCCCACTCCAGCGCCGTCACGCCCTGCTTGTCGAAGGTGACGTACTCCTTGAGCACGCGGCTCGTGGACTGCACGATGTTGCCGTGGGCCTGATGGCGCACGCCGGCGGGGTTGACCATCGCGCCCGTGTCCTGCGCCACGAAGACCTTCTCGGCGCTGACCTTGCCGGTCTGGCGGTCGACGATCACGTCGATCACCCACACGCACCAGGCGGCTCCGTAGCCCGGAAACTTGCTGTGAAAGTACCGCGCGTAGGCAAAGCCACGGCCCTTGGCAAGACGCTCGCCTGCGGGCGTCGGGCTGCGGAATGCGCGGCCTGCCTGCCAGTTCGACTGCGACTTGATCGCCTCGATCAGCGCCACGGCGCGCGGGTCCTTCAGATAGCGCAGGCGGTACTCGATCGGGTCCGCACCGGCCGAGTAGGCGCACTCGTCGATCCAGCATTCGTGCGCAAACACGTTGGGCAGCGCGGACACGCCGCGCAGCCACGAGGCGCGCACGATGGGCGCCGCGTCCTGGCTGATGATGTGGCGCTTGGGGTACTCGTACTGCGGCACCGCCGTGCGGTCGCCCATCTCCTGCACCACCGCCTTGTTCTCGACCTTGCCGGTCAGAAGCAGCGCCAGCACGGTCGCGCCGTTCGACGGATAGCAGGTCTTGAAATCGTAGCCCGTGACGTTGCCCTGCGCATCGAGGCCGCCGCGCACGCGGATCAGCTGCGCCGTGCCCTTGGGCTCCCACGCATGCTCCTGCTCGCGCATGAGCTGCACGCGCACCGTCTTGCCGGTGATCTTGGCGAGCAGCGCGGCGTCGGCTGTCACGTCATCAGCTCCATTGCGGCCGTAGCAGCCCGAGGCCTCCATGCGCAGGATGTTGACCACGTCGACATCCATGTCGAGCAGCTTGGCGACGTCCTTGCGCACATCGTGCGGGTTCTGCGTGCCCGACCAGACCTCCGCCTTGCCGTCTGCCACGCGCGCCACCGCGCACGACGGTCCGATGGACGCGTGCATGTGATATGGCCACACGTACTCGGCCTCGATCACCTTGGCGGCGTTCTTGATGGCGTCGAGCGCCCCGTCCTCCACCACCAGATCGCGGTCCTTCTTGGGCAGGTCGGTGAGCGTCTTGTGCAGACCGGCGAGCGACAGATCGGGAATCCCCGCCCACTCCTTCCACTGCACCTTGAGCTGCCGCATGCCCGCAATGGCCTGCTCCTCGCGCTCGGCCACCACGGCCACGAAATCGCCCTGCACCACCACGCTGAGAATGCCCGGCAGATGCTTGACCGAATCCTTGTCCACCGACACCAGCGCGCTGCCGAACGGTGCCGAGGCATCTGCGCCCGCATAGGGCGGCCGCACCACGCGCGCATGCACCATGCCGGGCAGGCGCAGATCGTGCACATAGGTGAGCGCGCCCAGCACCTTGTTCGGAATGTCGACGCGCGCGACCGACTTGCCCATCTGCCTGTACTCACTGGGCTTGCGCAGCGGGGTTTCGGCGTTGAGCGGCAGCTCCAGATTCTGGCCCTGCACCAGCTCGCCGTAACCGACCTGCTTGCCACCCGCATGCGCCACGCCGTCGCGCGTGGTGATCGCCGCAGCGGGCGCACCGAGCTTCTGCGCGGCCAGCGTCACCAGTTGCTCACGCACCTGCGCCGCCGCCTGCCGCAGCGGCTTGGCTGTGACCTGGATGGTTGCGCTCGCGATCGTCGGTCCCTGATCGGGCGTCTTGAAAGTATGGCCCAGCACCATCGTGACCTGCTCGAAACCCACGTCGAGCTCATCGGCCACCATCTGCGCGAGCGCCGTGCGCACGCCGGTGCCGAGGTCCACGTGTCCGCAGAAGGCCGTCACCTTGCCGTCGGGGCCGATGGCGATGAAGGTGTTCACCAGGTTGTCCGCAGGCACCGGAAAAGCCTTCGCGGCCGGCGCAGCGGCGGGCGCTGCGTTCTGCGCGAACAGATGGGGTGCGGTGACCGATGCCACCATCACCAGACCACCCGCCTTCAGCAGTTGGCGACGGGTGATTTGAACGGGAAGCGTGCGCTGATGGCCGAGGTGGAGGTTGAGGTTGATGTCGTTCTTCATGATCACGCCGCTCCCTTTGCCTTGTTGCCCCCTTGCGCGATCAGTTCGCGGGCCCGCGCTGCGGCGCGCATGATCTCCACATGGGTTCCGCAGCGGCACAGGTTGCCCGACAGCGCCTGCTTGACCTGATCGTCATTGGCGGTGGGCTGCTTGTCGAACAGCGCGACCAGCGCCATCACCATGCCGTTGGTGCAGTAGCCGCACTGCGCGGCCTGCTCTTCGATGAAGGCCTGCTGCACCGGGTGCAACGTGATCGATGCCATGCCCGCTGGCTTGGCCGCGTTGCTGGCCTCGATGGCCGCCTGACCGAGCATCTGCAGTTGCACGTCCTGCGCCACGCTGGCCTTGGCCGCCGCCGTCGCTGCGGGCGAAAGACCTTCGAGCGTGACGACATGCGCGCCCTCCACGACGCTCAAGGGAATCGAGCACGAACGCGCGACCTTGCCGTCGATGAGCACCGAACAGGCCCCGCATTCGCCGAGACCGCAGCCGTATTTCGGACCATTGAGCTGCATGTCGTTGCGCAGCACGTAGAGCAAGGGCGTGTCGAACGCGACGCCCTGCAGCTCGACCGGCTGCTCGTTCAATTTGAATTTCATGTTGTAGTTCCTGCGTTAAAACACCGCACGGGGTCGCTTCGCGCCACTCTGCGCTGCACGCATCGCTTTGCGGAGCAAGCGGGGGCGAGGTCACCACTGCGGGGCGGCTCTGGCGTCCAACATCACTCGCCTTGGCCACGCCAGTGGCATGCATTGCGCGAAGCGCCAGAGACCATGGGCCACTGACTTCCAGGATGTCGTGGGTCATCCTTGTCGCTTGATTCTTGCCTCGCGCGCTGGCCGCAAAAGGCGGCGAACTCCTACAGAGTCTGTAGTCCAAGTTTGTGAAATGACGTTGTCCGAATGGTGCGGACAGAACCGCGAATGCGGCGACGCTGCCCTTCTCCCACGTTGGAAAGATGGGCGTTTCCGCATGTAAAAGTCACCGGGGCAGCACCTGCGCAAGTCTCTCTGCGAAGCCTGTCGCGAGGCACTTCCCGGTAGGTACAAACCAGATGGACAACCTGAACACTGGTCAACATTATGAGGATGCAAATACAACATCCATAGCCACCGAAAGGCACGTCATGACAGCCATGTCCGCTACGTCACCCGCCGGCAAAAAGAAGCTCCCTGCAGCGTTTTTGATTCTTGGCGCGATGCTCCTCGGCATTCTTCTGGGATGGATGGTGTTCGCCAACTTCCCCGACAAGAACGCCGCCAAGGAGATCGCGGGCTACATCTCCATCATCTCCGACGTGTTCCTTCGGCTCATCAAGATGCTGATCGGGCCGCTGGTGTTCTCCACGCTGGTCGTCGGCATCGCGCACATGGGTGACGCGTCTTCCGTGGGCCGCGTGTTCGTCAAGGCCATGGCGTGGTTCGTCACCGCCTCCCTCGTCTCGCTGGTGCTGGGCCTGGTGCTTGCCAATGTGCTGCAGCCCGGTCACAACCTCGGCCTGCCACTGCCTGACATCGGTGCGTCGGCCAACCTCGCGACGGGCAAGTTCACGCTCAAGGAATTCGTGAGCCATCTGATTCCCAAGTCGTTCGCCGAGGCCATGGCCAACAACGAAATTCTGCAGATCGTCGTGTTCTCGATGTTCTTCGGCGTGGCGCTGGCCGCGCTTGGAGAGAAAGGCAAGACGCTGGTGGCCGCCATCGACGAGCTCTCGCATGTGATGCTCAAGATCACCGGCTATGTGATGAAGCTCGCGCCCCTCGCCGTGCTCGCCGCGATGGCCGCCACCATCTCGGTCAACGGGCTCGGCATTCTGCTCAAGTTCGCGGTCTTCATGGGCGATTTCTACCTTGGCCTGTTCCTGCTGTGGGCACTGCTTGTGGCCGCCGGTTTCGTGTTCCTCGGCCCGCGCATTTTCAAGCTGATCGTGCTCATCAAGGAAGCCTTCATGCTGTCCTTCGCGACGGCCAGTTCCGAGGCCGCCTATCCCAAGATTCTCGACGCGCTCGACCGCTTCGGCGTCAAGCGCAAGATCTCGAGCTTCGTGATGCCCATGGGCTACTCGTTCAATCTCGATGGCTCGATGATGTACTGCACGTTCGCCACGCTGTTCATCGCCCAGGCCTACGACATCCACCTGCCGCTCAGCACCCAGATCACCATGCTGCTGATCCTGATGCTGACCTCCAAGGGCATGGCCGGCGTGCCGCGCGCGTCGCTGGTGGTGATCGCCGCGACGCTCAACCAGTTCAACATTCCCGAGGCTGGCCTGCTGCTGATTCTTGGCGTGGACACCTTCCTCGACATGGGCCGCTCGGCGACCAACGCGGTGGGCAACTCCATCGCATCGGCCGTGGTCGCCAAGTGGGAGGGCGAGCTGTTGCCCGAAGACGAGGCCGAAGCGCATGCCCGCAAGCTCGACGCCGAGGCCGCGCGCGAGGCCCGGCCCCTGCCCACGCCCGACATGGCCTGATTGCGGAGTTGCACATGCCGCGCCACGCCCTTTCTTTGCTTCGCCGCTCCGCGTTGTGTCTGAGCACGCTGCTGGCCTGTGGATCGGCCACGTTGGCTCAGACGCCCTCGCAGGATGCGGCGGCCGCCGCCAGCACCGCCTGGCTCGGCGGCATCGTCGCTCCGCTCCAGCTGAACGGCACGCTCGCCAAGGTGCAGGAGTCCGGCCGCATCGCGATTGCGCATCGCGACAGCTCGGTGCCGTTCTCGTATCTCGATGCGCGTGGCCAACCCATCGGCTATTCCATCGAGCTCTGCAAATCACTGGTGCAGGCCGTGCAGTTCGCGGTGCACCGTCCGGTTGACATCCAGTGGGTGCCGGTCACGTCGGCCAACCGCATCGAGGCCATCACATCGGGCAAGGCCGATCTCGAATGCGGCTCCACCACCAGCAACCGCGAACGCCAGAAAACCGTCGCGTTCTCGCCGACCTTCTTCGTCGCGGGCACCAAGCTGCTGGTGCGCAAGGGATCGCCGGTGCGCGAATACACCCAGCTCAAGGGCAAGAAGGTGGCGGTGACCTCGGGAACGACCAACGAGAAGACGATGAACGATCTGTCGCAGCGCTTTCAGTTGAACCTGCAGATCATGCCGATGCGCGACCATGCCGAGTCGTTCGCGCAGGTCACGAGCGGCGCGGCCGATGCGTTCGCGACCGACGACGTGCTGCTCTACGGCCTGATCGCGCGGACACCCAACGGCCGCAGCCAGTACAACGTGGTCGGCGACTTTCTCTCCTACGACCCGTATGGCGTGATGTTCCGAAAGGACGATCCACAGCTCGCCAAGCTCGTCACCGATGCCTTCCATGCGCTGGCCGCCGATGGCGAGATCGAGCGCCAGTACCGCCGCTGGTTCCAGCGCCGGCTACCTTCGGGGCAGACGCTGAATCTGCCGATGAGTCCGCAGCTCGAAGTGATTCTGGAGAGCCTCGCGGCCACGCAGAAGGAGTAGCGCGACGCGAGCCCCGGAGCCTACTTGTCGCGCCGCTTTCTGCGGAACGCAAGCCACGCGGCGACCGCCGTGAACGCGAACACGATGGACACGACGATCCAGAAGCCGTGCTCGTCCTGCGCGAGCGGAATGCCGCCGACGTTCATGCCGAACAGGCCCGCGAGGATGTTGATCGGCAGCGCGAGCACGGTCACCACGGTCAGCACGAACAGGCTGCGGCCATTGTCCTCGTTGACGGCGGCGGCTACCTCCTCCTGCAGGAACTTGATGCGCTCCTGCAGCGTCAGCATGTCGCGCAGCATCAGCGAGAACTCTTCGCTCGCCGCCGCGAGGCCCTGGCGGTCGTCCTCGCTCATCCACGAGGGCGGCTGCTGCAGCAAGCGAAACAGCGCCGATGGCTCGGGCGCGAGCAGACGCTGCAGTCGCACCAGAAGGCGCCGCAGCTTGCCGAGCTGGGAGCGCGGGTGGTCGAAGCTGCGCGCGAGAATCGCGTCCTCGATGCGGTCCACGCGCGCCGTGGTCTCGCGCACCACTTTCACCAGCACGTCGGCCTGGGTGCGCATCATGTGCTCGAGGAGCTCGGCCGTGGTCGCGGGACTGTCGCCGCCGCGCACCGCCGCGCGCAACTCGTCTACCGAACGCAGCGGCTTGGAACGCGCGGACACCACGAGGCGATCATTCAGCCCGATCCACAGCGTCGCGAGATCGGCAGACTCGAAGTTGAATTCGAAATTCACGTCGTTGAGCACCGCGACCAGCCAGTCGTCGGCGCGCTCGATGCGCGTGGAGGTCACGCCTTCCTGCAGGGCTTCGAAGAAGGTGTCCGGCAGGGCCGCATGACGCTCCAGCCAACGCAGCGAGAGCGCGTTGGTGAGGTTGAAGTGCAGCCAGAGAAACTCCTTGTCGCCCTCTGCCGTTTTCTCCTGCTCTGGCGCGTCGCCGCCATGCGCGGCCAGCCAGGCGGCCGCCTCCTGCGCCGTGACGGCCGCTGCGGGCTCGCTCGAACCCTCGAGAAATCGCCAGCCGCAGATCAGTCCGGCATCCGGCGCCGTGAGTGGCCGCTGCGACAGCGCCTCATCCACGATGGCTTCCCGGCGCACGTCGCTGAACCGTGTGTTTGAAAAACCCAACATGCGCCAGCGTTGGTCTGGCGGCAAACGAATCGGCGAGGCGCGAGGCGTGGGATGTCATGTCGTGCGGGGGAAACATCGCATCATTGACGCACAACGTGACGTTTTCATGACAGTCATTGCTCACGTCGCGAGTTGTCCACCAGCCCCCGGTCTGTGCTCAACGTGCGGCAGCGGCACCGGTTTTCACATTGAAACACAGTGAGCACGTTGCAATCCTCTTGTTTGGTAGTACTATCGAAATTACTTATTCAATAGCTTAAACAGCATACAAAAGAGGAAGTGGGAGAAGCTCGGGAGCGCGGCTGCACACCGCGCAGCGGCAAGGCGGAGGCGGCGTGCACGCCTCCGCCTATGTTTGGATGACTCCGCTTACTGCGCGGCGGTGTACCAGGCGATGCCGTCCTTGATGGTTCGGTCGATGTCGCCACGCTCCAGCAGATAGTTCAGGCAGGCCTGCGCCTCGCCGGTGGCCAGATGGAAATGGTTGGAACTGGGCTCGATGGGCCTCGAGAACAACGCGGAGAAGGTATCCACCACGCGCATCGGCTGCCGCGCCAGCGCCTCGCGCAGACGCTCGAACGACTTGTGCTGGCCTTCGCGCAGATACTTCAGGCGCGCATGCAGGCCATGAAAGCACTCGTCGTGCGCGGGCATCACCAGCACGTCGTCCGGAATGTTCCGCTCCAGCCAGTCGAGCGACTCCAGCCAGTCGGCCATCGGATTGGCGGCGGGTTCGAGCGGGTGCACCGAGATGTTGGACGAGATGCGCGGCAGCACCTGATCGCCGGAGATCAGCAGCTTGTCCCGCTCGTTGTAGAGGCAGGCATGCTCGGGCGAATGACCGCGCCCTATCACCACCCGCCAGTCGCGCTCGCCGATGCGGATGTTCTGTCCGTGCGAGAGCCGCCGGAAGCTGTCGGGCAGCGTGTAGATCATCTTGCCGAACGCGCCGAAGCGCGCGCGGTACTTCTCGATGGCGGCGTCGGGCCAGCCAGCTTCGTGGAAATAGTCCACCGCGTCCTTGGGCGCCTCGCGGTTCATGTCGGAGACCGTCACCCGGCAGCTCAGGTACTCAAGGCGCGACATCCACAGCCGCACGCCGAAGCGCCGCGTGAGCCAGCCGGCCATCCCCACATGGTCGGGATGCATGTGGGTGACGAACACGCGCGTGAGCTTGCGGTCGAACGGCGGGGCGGCGAGCACACGGGTCCAGATCTCCACCGTTTCCTCGGTCCGCGGCCCGGTGTCGACCAGCGCGAAGCCGTCGCCGTCCTCGAGCAGCCAGACGTTGATGTGATTGAGTGCCAGCGGCATCGGCTGACGCAGCCAGTAGACGCCCTTGCTGACCTCGCGCCATTGGCCGGCGGCCGGGGGCTCCATCGGGAAGGAAAGATTGGTTTGCGGCATCCTTGTGTTCCTGTTGCGCTCGGGAGACGGGGACGAAGACTCGTCCGCTTCGTGGTGTGCATGCATCATGCTCCGAATTCGGCGATCCGGAAAACGGCTGCTGTCACCTTCATTTCAGCCGCGGCACCGGGATGGCACCTTTTCGGTGCGCGCTGCGCCGCCAGATTCAGCTTGCAAGCCCCGCCAAATCCAGCAAAATGAAACGATTGCCTTGCAAGGACTCATCGGCGGCCCGGCGGACATCGCCAGCCGCTGCGCAACAAGGGCTTCCCCGATGCACTCCGCCGCGCAAGCGTGTAGGCTGGTTTCTCTATTCCGTTCGCAAGATGAAAGAAGGGCTCGTATGAACCAAGTGTCTTCCGTCCCGCAGGCCCGGCGGGAAACGCTGCGTGATGTCCTGCCGCAGGTGTCGCAGCTGCTTCAAAAGCGCCGCGCCAATGAGATCGACGATGCCGTGATCGACGATCTGGTGTCGCTGCACTGGCTGGAATGGGTGGGCGGCAGCCTGCAGCTGACCACCACCGGCAAGAACATCTGCAGACAGCTGCTGGAGTAACGTCCAACGCCTCACAAAGAAAGCACGACAGGGCGCATGCAGCGCCCTGTCGTCATTGTGGATCGGGCCCGCACTCGGACTCACGCCCCAAGGGCCCGAAGAGAACTACAGCGCCCCGTCGCCCAGCACGATGCCTTCGCGCCGCGGATCCGCACCGCCCTGCAGCACCGACTTGCCGTCCTTGGTCACGCGGATGATGGTGGCCACGCCGCTCGACTGCGCGGACGAGTTCACCGTATGGCCCTTGGCCTTGAGGCCGTCGATCAGCGCCGTGAGATCGAGCGAGGTGTTCGATCCATCGATGCCGGTGGTCGCGCTGTTCGATGCGCCGGTGTTCACGAGCGAGGTCGCCTGCTGCGCATCCAGCCCCCAGTCGAGCGCGCCGACCACGGTCTTCATCACGTACTGAATGATCGCACCGCCGCCGGGCGAGCCGGTCGCCATCACGAAGTCGCCGGGCTTGTCGCCCTTGAACACCAGCGTCGGTGCCATGGTGCTGCGCGGACGCTTGCCGGGCGCGACGCGGTTCGCGATCGGCGTGCCGGCGGAATCCACGGGCGCGGCCGAGAAGTCGGTGAGCTGGTTGGTCAGCAGGAAGCCATCGACCATGTGGAAGGAGCCCATGCTGGACTCCACCGTCGTCGTCATCGACACCACGTTGCCGTAGGCATCGACCACCGACAGATGCGTCGTGCCATGCTCCACCGTCTTGTCCACTCCGAGCGGCACGCTGCCCAGATCACCCGCCTGGGCGGTGCCCATGCTCTTGTCGGGATTGATGAGCGCGGCGCGGGCCTTGAGGTAGTCCGCGTTCAGCAGCGTGGAGACGCCATTGCCCGGCAGCGGAATGAAGTCGGTGTCGGCCACGTACTTGTCGCGATCCGCATAGGCCAGACGTTCGGCCTCGGTGAGCAGATGCACGCCCATCACGCTCGGCACGCCGCCCTCGTTGCCCGGATTCATCGGCGCGTACTGCCCCATGTTGAACTGGCTCAGAATGCCGAGGCCCTGCGCGATGGCGATGCCGCCCGACGAAGGAGGCGACATGGTGCAGACATGGTAGGCGCCGCGGTAGTTCACGCAGACCGGTTCGCGCTTCTTGGGCTTGAAATTGGCGAGATCCTCGAGCGTCATCAGGCTTGGCGTGATCGGCGTCTTCGCAGCATCGTCCCCCACCGACTGCGCAGCCTTGGCGACGATGTTCTTGGCGATGTCGCCGGTGTGCAGCGCATCCGCGCCCTTGCCCGCGATCGCGCGCAGCGTGGCTGCATAGGGCTTGTTGGTCATCACCTCGCCGGTCAGGCGCGGCGTGCCATCATCCTTGAAATAGGTGGCCATCGCGTTGCCGTCCAGCGCGAGGCTGGTGGCGTTGCTCTTGATCGCGTCGCCGAGACGCCCCGGGATCTTGAAGCCGTCATCCGCGAGCTTGATGCCTGAATCGAACAGGCCGCTCCATGCGAGTCGGCCATGCTCCTTCTGCGCCATCTCGAGCATGCGCAGCACGCCCGGCACACCGATCGAGCGCCCGCTGCGGCGCGCCGACGGCACGGGCGCGGGGGAGTTGGGATCGGCCTGGTCCTGGCGCGCAAGATAGTAGCCCGTGGCCGCCGCCGGTGCCGTTTCGCGGCCGTCGTAGGCCACGACCTTCTTGGTCTTGGCGTCGTAATAGACCATGAATGCGCTGCCCGCGATCGTGCTCGACTGGGGTTCGACCAGACCCAGCACGGCCTGCATCGCGACCGCCGCATCGACCGCCGTTCCGCCCGCCTTCAGCACCTCGCAGCCCGCCTTGCTCGCCAGCGGCGTGTTGGCCACGGCCATGTAGCTGTTCGACTGCTTGGCCTTGAGTCCGAGGCGATACCCGGAAGCCGCCTCCGGCGCTGCGGGATCGCCCGTCACGCCCGATCCCACCACCACCGATCCCCCCGAGCTGCTGAGCACCGTGCAGCTCTTGGCATCGGTGTCCACGCGCAGCTCGTTCTCGTCATCATGGTGATTGCTGCTGTTGCAGCCCATCAGCAGCACCGCGATGGCCATGGGTGCCAGCGGCCAGAATTTTCTTTTCTGCATCGTTGTCTCCTGTCGTTTGAATGGGGTGCTCATGCCGGTCCGGATCGACCGCGACCGAGATGGACCGCAAGACGAGACAGACCAGTCTTGCACGGTATCAAAAGCTGTCGCCGGGCCGCGTCAGTATTTGCCCCCAGACCTGCAACCATCGGTTCACGGCACGCAAAAAAGCGAACGGGCCATGAAGGCCCGTTCGCTGTCTGGCGGCTCACCGCATCCGCGGTGCGAAGATCACTCCCGCGGCGTTTCGACCCGCCCGTCCGGGTGTCTGGCGAACCGCTTTTCCTTGCCATGCGTGTGCGCATGCGAAGGCCATGGCCAGCCGCCGAACTGGGTGCGCTGGTAATCGCGCATGGCCTGCACGAGCTCCTGTTCGCTGTTCATCACGAACGGTCCACGCGCCGCCACCGGCTCGCCAATCGGCTTGCCCTGCAGAAGCAGCACCTCGATCACCTCGTCGCCCTCGTTTCGCATCGGCACCGGCAGATCGGAGCGCAGTACAAGCATCACGCGCTGATCGAATCGGTGCCCGTCCACGGTCACGGTCTTGCCGCTCGTGAGATAGACCGCGCGGTTGATTCCTGCGGAGGCGGCAGGCAGCGTCAGGCTCGCACCGGGCTCCAGCCGAACGATCCAGATCGCCACGTCCGCACCGGGCTCGCTCGCCCACGAATCGCTCGGTGGACGCAGGGCCTTGGTCGCCACGGAACCACCGGCCGCAGCCGCATCGACGGGCACGTAGTCGCCCGCGATCACCTCCACCTCTGAGCGGCGGCCTTGCGCATCGGTCTGCACCACATGCGGGATGTCATGCGCCCAGAACATGGTGAAGTCCGGTGGCGCCATCTTGCTCTTGGCGGGCAGGTTCAGCCACAGCTGGAACAGGTCCAGCGTGTTGCCCTTGTCCTCGTGCACCATGGGGAACATCTCGCCGTGCTGCACGCCCGCGCCGGTGGTGAGCCACTGCACGTCGCCCTCGCCGTAGCGCGCGGTCGCGCCCAGCGAATCGGCATGGTCGACCAGCCCCTTGCGCACGATGGTCACGGTCTCGAAGCCGCGATGCGGGTGGGCCGGAAAGCCGGGAACGTCGTCACCGTGGTACATGCTCCAGCCGTCCTGACGGCCGAAATCCATGCCGATGTCGCGACCCTTGAGCAGCGCGGGATCGGGGCCGAGTTTGCCGTTCCCCTTGGGGTACAGGTCCTGGTGGTAGGCACCGAAGATGAAGGGATCGAGCCCCGGCAGGCGCCCCTCGATGGCGTGTGCGCTCTGGATGAGCGATGGCTTGCTGGTTGTGGTCATTGATGAAAGCTCCTTGTTCAGCACAGCGGGACGCTGCCCGTTCTGCACCTGATCAACAATGCATATGAGGTCAATGCAACCGATTGCAAGACACCATCAGCCGCCCTGCGGACCACCGACCGCCGTTCAACCGCGCACCAGCAACTGCGCAGAGATCTGATCGAGCGTCGCGCAGCCGGTCTGCGCCATCGCCAGTTCCAGCTCCGAGCGCAGCAGATGCAGCATGTGCGCGACTCCGAGCATGCCCGCGGTGGCGAGCGCATGCAGCTGCGGACGACCGACCATCACCGCCGTCGCGCCGAGCGCTATCGCCTTGACCACGTCGGTGCCCAGACGCACGCCGCTGTCGACGATCAGCGGAACGTGCTGCGGCACGGCCGCGCGGATCGCGGGCAGCACGTCGATGGGCGAGACCACCCCGTCGAGCACCCGCCCGCCATGGTTGGAGACCACGATGGCATCCGCCCCCAGCTCCACCGCCCGCTTGGCCGCACCGGCCGACAGGATGCCCTTGACCACCAGCGGCAGCCGCGTCTCGTTGCGCAGCCAGGCCAGCTCGTCCCAGCCCGGCGCCTGATTCGCGAGCGGCGTGCCAAAGAGGATGTGCTCGCTCGTCAGATCGCTGGTCTGCGTCGGCTGCTGCGCGCTGCCGCGCAGGTTGATCGCCTCCACGCCGGGCGGCAGCGGAAAGCGCGAGCGCTTGATGTTGGCGTCCACCGTCCACACGATGGCCTCGTACCCCGCCGCCTCGGCGCGGCGCACAAGGTTCAGCGAGGTGCCGCGCTCGGGCTGGCTGTAGAGCTGGAAATACAGCGGCGCGCCCCGCCCCAGCTCGCGCCGCGCGGATTCGGCCGCCTGCGCGATGTCCTCGATGGTCTGCGTGGCGAGCGTGCTCACTATCATCGCCGTCTGCATCGCCATCGCGGCGCGCACCGTCGCCAGTTCGCCGTCCGGATGCATGAGGCGCTGATAGGCCACGGGCGCGAGCAGGATCGGGCTTCGCAGGCTGCGGCCCAGCAGATCGACGCGCGTGTGCGCATTCGACAGATCGGGCAACGGCTCCGGCACGAGCCGCAGAGCGTCGAACGCCGCACGGTTGTGCGCCACGCTCAGTTCCTGATCCGCACCGCAGGCGATGTGCGCCCACGAGGCGCGCTCCACATGGTGCAGCGCGTGCCGCTCATAGTCGCGCAGCGACATGATGTCCGCCGGAATGCGCTGCCACGCGGGCCGCACCGGCTCTCCCAGAGCGTTCAGCGCGTTCAGGAAAGAAGGAAGTGTCTGGCTGGGGTCGTTGCTGCTGCTGCTGTTGCTGTTGCTGCTCATGTCGGTCGCCGTCGGAATTCAGCCCCCATTCTCGACGATCCGCTGCCAAGGCCCGCGCCAGATGTCTGCCAATGGTGGCAATCAGACGCTCACGCGGCAGCCATGACGACAACGGCCTGCAACCGTTTCCAGTTGCAGGCCGTTCAGGCTATCGGCGCAGAGCGCTGCGCTTGACCTTACGCCGCCTTGCGACGACGCAGTCCGAGTGCGCCCATCACCGAAGCCATGAGGCTCAGCAGTGCAAGACCACCCATGTTGAGGAAGGGTACCGACACCGCGCCCGATGGGCCGGCCGGTGGCGTGACCGGGGCTGCCTGCAACGAAACCACAGGATCGACGATCTCGCCGTTCACGGTCCAGTCATCGTCACCCAGTTCGCCGTCCTTGACGGTGTAGGAGGTGGTCAGTCCGTCCTTGGAGATGGCCAGATCGGTCGGTGCAAAGAAAGTGGCCTTGTCGGCGTCACGTGTCGCCTTGCCCAGCTTGCGCATGCCAGCCACTGGCTGAGGCCACTGGATGGTGACCTTCACTGCGGTCTGGTCGCAATCGAGCAGCTTGAAGCGGAACTGACCCTGCTTGCTTGTTTCACCCGTTGCGAGGGTGCCTGGACCTTTCTCGAACGCCGTAGCGCCAGCCGTCGTGTCGAAACCGCAGGTATCGCCGCCGCCGTCCAGCGTGACCGTGGCTGTGCCGGAAGGCGTGTCCGTTTCAGGCACCGTGGTACCGGAGAACGTCTTGTTGGACTTGAACACCACATCCTGCGTCTTCTGTACCGCCTTGCTGTAAGTGTCGTCGCCCGCCTGGTCGGCGGCGATCGTGCAGGTTCCGGCCTTCAGCATCTTCACCGTTTTTCCAGTCACTTGGCAGACGGCTGCGGTCGTGGAGCTGTAGGTGACGGGGCGGTTGGCTTCGTCCACATGATCGCTCGTGGCGAGTGGCGACACGTCAAACG
Organism: Diaphorobacter caeni; assembly: GCF_015354245.1. GTDB lineage: Bacteria > Pseudomonadota > Gammaproteobacteria > Burkholderiales > Burkholderiaceae_C > Diaphorobacter_A > Diaphorobacter_A caeni. The sequence goes on along the minus strand of NZ_JADKYZ010000001.1, from coordinate 575,603 downwards.
TCGTATTGCGCTGGAACGGGCGTTCAGCAGGGCTTTGCGCCGGGAAAGTCAGTGTCTGCGCAGTCTGGCCGATCTCGATGTCTTTCTCGATCGCGTCCGCCGCCACATAGAAGTTGGTCTTGGCCGGCTGGTTTGCAACAATCGTGCAAGTGCCTTTCTTCTTGGCGTCGATCACACCGCTCGTGCTGTCCACCGCGCAGATGGCTGCATCCTTGCTGCTGTATTGAACGGCGGAACCATCAGAGACCGAGCTGGAAGCAACAAGCGACTTGGTCTTGTCACCCACCACCAGGCTGGGCACCGTGCCCCATGTCAGCGTTGGCTTGGCTTCGCCCAGTTGCACGCTCCGCTGCTGTTGCGCAGCGGCGGTGTAGTCATCATCACCGTCCTGATTGGCATTCAGCGTGCAGGTACCGGCGGATTTCATGGTCACCGTCGTGCCCGTAACTTCGCACACCGATGCGGTGGCAGAGCTGTATTTGACGGGGCGCGTTGTGGCCGGATGATCGCTTGTGGCTACCGGTAACACATCGAACGTGCCATTCAATGCGAACTCGCGTGTGGCAGTAGTCTGCGCCGGGAAAGTCAGCGTCTGGCTGGCCTTGCCGACCGTCAGCGTGTTGTCGATCTGATCTGCCTTGTCGTAGTAGTCAGCACTTGCCGCCTGATTGGCATGCACGCTGCAGGCACCTGCCTTGAGAGCCTGGATCACGCCGGTAGACGAATCGATCGTGCACACCGTCTGCGTGGTGGAGCTGTAGACAAGCAGCGACGCGTTGGTGCCGGTTGCGGTACTGGTTGCGGTCAGCGACTTGGTCGTGTCCCCCACCACCAGCGAAGGCACGGAAGTGCTCCACGTCAGCTGTGGCTTGGCCGTGCCGACAATGATGTCATGTGTCCGTTCGCTCGCCATGGTGTAGTCATTGTTGCCATCCAGATTCGCTGCGATCGTGCAGGTGCCCGCCTTCAACGCGGTCACCTCGCCGGTGCTGCCATTCACGGAGCAGACCGTAGTGGTGTTGCTCTTGTACTTCACGGCATTGCCCGAAGGGATGGGGGTAACCGTGGTGGTGGCCGTTTGCGTGAGCTTTTGGTCAACCGACATGGTGGTTGCCGTTGGCGTGCTCCATACGAGGGTTTGGTCGCCTTGATTGACGGCCAACGCAGTCGTGACAATCGACGCCGCGTCTTCGTAATTGGCATTGCCAGTCTGGCTTGCTGTGATCGTGCAGGTACCCACATGTGCTGCCGTAATGGTCCCAACACCGTTGGCCGACGTGACCGTGCATTCATTCGCGTTGGGTGCACCCGATGCGGAATAGGTCACAGGGTTCGCCAAATCTGCCAGGCTCACGGAACTGGTCGCTGTCAGTGTGGGAGCCACCGCTTCACCGACCTTGAGAGTCGGCAGCACGCTCGGCCATGACAACACGGGCTTCCCCTTCCCGACCGAGAGGCTGTTCGATTGAATTGCGCCAAGATAGTTGGCGGTTTCAGCCTGGCTCACCACCAACGAGCAAGGCTGATTGGCGACTAAACCTGTGACGACGGCACCTGTCGCTGTCGCCGTCGCCGAGCAGTTAGCCGTCGTGGTGCTGACAGTTGGGACTCCACCTCGAGCGTCATAACTTATCACCATCAATGAAGAACCCGTCCCAACCGCAATACTTTGGGGCCACGAAACCGAAAGGCTGCTCAGTACTCCCTTGGTCACCGCAATGGCTGCATGCGAGCTGGATGCGGAATTGAAGTGCTCCGATTCCGCCTGAGCAAGAGTGACCGCACAGCTCCCGCCCGCTGCCGTCCCGGTCACAACGCCACCTTGCTGCGTGACCGTGCAGCCCGTGGAGGACCCAGCGTTGAAGGAAACCGCACCCTCCCCCGAAGTGCTTGTCGCGGCGAGCTGGACTTGGCCATCCACCGCGACGGTAGTCGCTGTATCCGTCCAATTGATCACAGGCGTGGCTTTCACCACGCTTCCGATATCACATGTCTTGGACGTTTCCGCCAAAGTTCCGCTTGCTGCAGCAGTGGCCGTATAGGAACACGCACCGATGCCGGTAGTAGTGGGCACTCCGCCCACAGTCGTACAGGCGCTGTTCGAAACGTTGCTGTAGGAAACGGCACCTGCCGTCATTCCGGAAGGAGCCGACACGTCAACACCCGGCACCGTCTGACCCCATGGGATGCTTTGGCCCGAAGTCGGGCAGGTCAGTGTTTGGACAGGCACCGGCACCCAGGAGATGGTGACAGAACCAGCGCCACCGGGAGCGCCAACGCGGTCGGTATCGTTGTTACTACTCGGATTTGCTACACCCGCCGTCCCCCCGTTGCTCGCGCCCGAACAAGGAGATCCGCTGTTTGAAGCGCTCGCAACACGCGTGGGCCAATCACTGCCGCCCGCACCGCCGCCTCGGCGCGCGTTGGCGTTTGTTACCGCGCCTCCTCCTCCATAGCCCGCTCCACCACCTCCGTTGGAGTCACCTTGGGCAGTACGGCCTGCATTTCCGACACCATCGCCTGCACCGCCTTGACCTGCACCACCCGTACTTGCGCTCGAACCGTTGCTGGCGGTTCCATTTCCTCCACCACCTACAGTAGTGCTGGGCACTCCCCCACTTCCGCCGGCAACCCCTGTCCCACCGCCACCGCCAGCACCGCCAGACAACGACGCCAGGCAGCCTACACCGCCATTCGTTACAGATGATGGATTGCTGGTAGAGGCACCACTGCCGCCGCCTCCTCCAGCCGCAATCAAACTCCTTGATTCATTGGAAAACGTAGTCCATTGAACGTAGGTGGAGCCGCCTCCTCCGCCCCCGGAGGAGCTGACATTATTTCCCCCCGAGGCACCTGAGCCACCACCACCACCACCGCCGGTATGCAGTTGAACCTTGCTGCCCGGCTTCACTGAAAGATCAGTCAAAACGATCTGCGCACCACCGCCGCCAGCGCCACCGTTGACCGAGGTTCCGCCTGGGCCACCTCCATTTCCTCGTACACCACCACCACCTCCTCCTCCTCCACCAATCGCCGTGATGGTGATCTTCGTCACTCCTGAAGGGACGTCCCATTCGCCTGAGCCTGACGAAAAAGTCGCATTTTCGTCTGCCGCCCAAGAAGCTTGGGAAAGTGCCATCAAAGCCCCCGCCACCGCGACGGCGCGGAGCATGGGTGCGGTTTGATCCCAACAACTATTCCCTCTCCCTCCGTGCGCACCTAAGTGCCCCCGGCTCCGCTCGTTTTTTTTCATGTGATTGCCTCAAACTAGTATGGAAATTGATCGCCACCCTGCCCTTGGGCATCAGCGCAATCCATTCGGATCGCGCCCCAGCAATGCAAAGCTGCAGCCTCAAGAGTCAGTTGGTTAAAGCGTAAGAATTCTTTTCAGTTAGCGCCCCATTCGTTCGGATGGGAAAAACACAGTCAGTCGCAAAAATCACAAAAAACAAACTGGTTTCTACGCACGTCGGGCGTCTACCTAGGGCCTGCCGGAATCCGCAGATGCACCGCCAGACCGCCCCCTTGCGGCAGGCTCGCGTGCAGGTCGCCGCCGTGCAGTTGCGCGATGGAGCGCGCGAGGTAGAGCCCGAGGCCCGTTCCGTTGGCCGAGCGCGCGGTTTCGGAGCGGAAGAAACGCTCGAACAGCAGGGGCAGCTCGGTCTCGGACACGCCCTCGCCCCAGTCGCGCATGGTGCAGAGGATGTGCCCGTTGTGGGCACGTGCGAGGGTGACGGAGATGGCGGTTCCGGCCTCGGTGTACTTGCAGGCGTTGGACAGCAGGTTCTGCAGCACGTGCTCCAGCAGGTTGGCGTCGCCCATGCAGACGAAGTCCTGCCCGTTGCCGTCCGTCTCCATGAGCAGCGGGCGATCGTGCAGAAGATGCGCGTGGGCCGCCATCACCTTGCCCACCAGTTCGTCCATGTTGAGGCGCTGGGCCTGCAGCCGCAGCGCGCCGCTCTCCAGCCGCACGCTGGTGAGCACGCTGTCGATGAGCTTGTTCATGTGCTCCACCGTGCTGCGCGTGAGATGCATTTTCTCGAGCACCAGTTCGCTGTCGGCAAAGCCCGAATCCGGTGCACTGCGCGCTGTGCGCAGGAGGCGCTGCGCGGTGGAGTCGATGACCGCGAGCGGCGTGCGGAACTGGTGCGACACCAGCGAGACGAAGTTGCGGTAGGTTTCGGTGGCGCGCTGCGCCTCGTGCAGTTGTTGGACGGCGTCCTGCAGCGTGTCGCGCTGCTCGGCGATGACGCACAATTGCTCGCGCTGATGCGACAGTGATCTGAGCAGCTGCCACACCAGCACGCCGCCAATGACGAGCACCACGACGAATGCCGCAAAGACGGCGAGGATCAGCCGATCCCAGTTTTCCTGAAGAACGCCATGCTGCCTTGACAACGAGAGCAGGCGGCCGGCGTCAAGAACATCGGGCTGGCCAACCTGCACCGCCCATTGCCACGCCACCCCCACGCCGAGCGCCAAAAACAGCACCGCGATGCCCAGCAGCAGCGCCCAGCGCCGACGCGCCCGCCTGTCGCCAAGCATCGCAAGCGGCGGTGGTGGGGGTGGTTCTGCTGCCAGAGACTCCATGGTACCGTGCCCTCAATGCCGCGCACTCGCGGGCATGGCGATGTCGTTCCACGCGACGGACATGAGCATGGCCACCAGCTCCGCCTGGCGCTTGGTGTCGGTCTTGCTGAACAGATTGCGCAGGTGATAGGCCGTCGTGGCCGCGCTGACGTTCAACTGCTCGCACATCTCCTGCTTGGTCAGTCCGTCGATGAGCAGACTCGCCACCTGCATCTCCGTGGGCGTGAGCGAAAACCGCCGCGCCAGCGCCGCGCGGTTGTGCAGATGGCGCTGCGACAGGTCCGACAGGAACACGACGAACGATTCGTCCCGCACTGGCGTCACCGCGCTGCGCTCGCCGAGCGCGAGCATCGACACCTGCCAGTTTCTCGGCGCTCCGGTGCGCGACGAGATGTCGATCTTCACGGCCTCTCCGTCGCCCGCCAGAAACTGCCGCACGTCGGGATGCCGCACGATGTCGCCGTTCAGCGCGATCTGCCCCATGTCGTCCACCGACAGCAGGCTGTTGTCGCCATCCCTGCACAGGCTGTAGGCCGCACGGTTGGCAAAACGCACGCCCAGCGCCGCATCGCACACCAGCGCGCAATGGCTGATCTTGTCGAGCACGTTGGTCCATTGCAGCAGCAATTCGTTGGACTGCTGGCGCAGCCGCGTGCGATGGCTCGCCTGCAGGCGTCCGACCTGAGCCAGGCGCGAGGCGATGCTGGCGAGCAGCATGTCGTAATCCACCGGCTTGACCAGATAGTCATCCGCCCCGGCCCGCTTGCCGCACAGCACATGCTCGCGATCGGCCAGCGCCGTGAGCAGCATGAACGGCACATCGCTCAAGTGCTCGCCGGTCCGCAGTTCGGACATGAACTCCAGCCCGCTCTTGCCCGGCAGATTGACGTCGCAGACGATCATCGCGGGCGTCAGTTGAGACAGCAGGTTCTGCGCCCGCTCCACATCGGGCACGCCCACCGGCTCGTACCCCGCCGCGCGCAACTCCTCGCACAGATCGTGCAGCAATGAGGGTTCATCCTCCACACAGAGGATGATGGGACGAGGCGCATCAGGGCCCATGGGATGAACGCTCACGCTTACGCTCACGCGCACGTCAGCGGTTGCGCTTTCGCAACTTCCATGCACAACGCCCGCCACCCCATCTCGGCAGGGATCCGCCCGAATGCTTGCGCCAGGATCAACTTCATCTCAGAGCCTCCCCCCATTGCAGACTTGTCAACCCAAGCCTTGTGAACTGGAGCGCGATCACTTTCACTTCAGAGCACCTGATAGCTGGCGATCACACACAACATACGTATCCATTAGATACATTGCGCTGCATCTTGCCTATCACTTAAATGGGGTATTTTGGACCACCATGTTTACCATTTCGGTGGCTCCACAGAATGTGGCCCTTGCGCCTTTTCATCCTTTTGGGGAGCAGCACCCCGCAACCGAATGCGAGCAATTACTTACACCCAATGAAAGGAAACATAAGCTCAGAACTCCGGTCGCGCGCGCATCGTGGGCGCAAATAGCCCGCTCACCGCCGCCAAACAGGCGGTGATTCGGCTCCACCAGAAACAGAAAGCCAGGCAACCAGTTTCTGGTCACCTGACTTCGTCGTCGTGGTGTTTTTGTCTTGTCTTTCAGCGAGCGACCTACGTCGCCGTCTGCTTGTGCTTGGGGTTCTGCTGTCGAGTGCGCTCACCCACGCGCGACTGCAGCGAAGCGAGCAGCTCGGGAGGCAGGAACTTGAACGCCAGCTGCAGCAGGAAATAGGCGATCAGCCCGTCATCCAGCCATCCCAGAACGGGAATGAAATCAGAGACGAAATCCACCGGACTCACCACGTAAAGCGCGGCCAGCACCGTCACGAGCTTGGCGGCCTTGGGAGAGCGCGGGTCGCGCAGGACGGCCCAGGCGAGCAGCAGCTCCTTGCGAAACATGGTGAACAGACGACCCAGCTTCCACATGGTGGTACCTCCGGTGGTGATGGCAGACGGACAGAAGGACGGACAGTTGCTTTGCTCCGGGCTGATGTTTCCTCGCCTGGGTCTTCCAATGAGGGGGCGGGGGAAAGATCAGCGGTGGCAGAGGGAATAACGTGTGGGCTCGGTGGGGGATGACAAGATGTTGTCGATTTTTTTTATTATTTTTGCGAGGGATGGCGTCGGTGCAGCTTTTTGCGGTTGTTGGGGATTGGAGGGTGGAGGCCGGGACTGCCCCCGGCTGGGCAGTCACTTTTTGCTTGCGCGCAAAAAGTAACCCAAAACGCGCTTTCAATACCTCCGGCGGAACTCGCTGCGTTCCTTCGTCACTCCGCTCGGACAACCGCCGGAAGTCAGTTTGGAAGAGGTGTTTGCGGCACTTTGCTTCGCTCGTGCCCGGGCTTTTGCAAAGTTGGGTTTAGCTGCAAATGCCCACTGCTCTTTTCGAACGAAGTGACCGAGTTGCAGCAAGCAATCGCACAACACTGGCACCCCAGCATCTCGCGAAGTCGCGAGATGTTTCGGCACGAGCGAAGCGACGTGCCGAACACACCTCTTGGTTAAGCACTAGCTCGCGGCGGTTGCCCGAGCGGCGCGCGCAGCGCAAAGCGAGTTCTGCCGCGGGTATTCAAAAGCGCATTTTTGGTGACTTTTTGGGCAAGACCAAAAAGTTACTCCGCCGCCGGGCGGAACTCTCGGCCTCCGCCCTCAAAAAGAGCCCTACCCCACCCCATGCAAAGAGAACAACGTGAAGTGAAGAGAAGAGAATCAACCCGCAGTCAGCGTAGCCACCCCACCCATATAAGGCCGCAACACCTCAGGCACCGTCACAGAACCATCAGCGTTCTGATAGTTCTCGAGCACAGCCACCAACGTGCGCCCAACCGCAAGGCCCGAGCCGTTCAAGGTATGGACGAGCTCGTTCTTGCCTGCAGCGTTCTTGAAACGTGCCTGCATGCGGCGCGCCTGGAAGGCTTCGCAGTTGGAGATCGAGCTGATTTCGCGGTACGCGCTCTGTCCTGGCAGCCAGACTTCGAGGTCATAGGTCTTGGCGGCGCCGAAGCCCATGTCGCCGGTGCACAGCGACATCACGCGGTACGGCAGGCCGAGCTTCTGCAGCACGGTTTCGGCGTGCCCGGTCATTTCTTCGAGCGCTTCGTAGCTCTTTTCCGGATGCACGATCTGCACCATCTCGACCTTGTCGAACTGGTGCTGGCGGATCATGCCGCGCGTGTCGCGGCCGTAGCTGCCAGCTTCGGAGCGGAAGCACGGCGTATGGGCGGTCAGGCGGATCGGCAGTTCGGCTTCGGCGACGATCACGTCGCGCATGAAGTTAGTGAGCGGCACTTCGCTGGTGGGGATCAGATAAAGTGCGGTGTTGTCGGGCACGGGTTCGCCGTCCTGGCCGCCCTTCTTCGCGGCGAACAGGTCGCCCTCGAATTTGGGCAGCTGGCCGGTGCCGCGCAGCGAGTCGGTGTTCACCGCATAAGGCACGTAGCATTCGGTATAGCCGTGCTCGCCGGTCTGCAGGTCGAGCATGAACTGCGCGAGCGCGCGGTGCATGCGGGCGATGCCGCCCTTCATGACGGTGAAGCGCGCGCCCGAGAGCTTCACGCCCATGTCGAAGTCGAGGCCGAGCGGCGTGCCGACGTCGACGTGGTCCTTGGCCTCGAAGGCGAACGTGGGCGGCGTGCCCCATTTGCGCACTTCGACGTTGGCGTGTTCATCGGCGCCGACCGGCACGCTCTCGTGCGGCAGATTGGGCACGGCCTGGAGCATGCCCAGCATTTCCGACTGGATCTGCTCGAGACGCGCGGCCGACGTTTCCAGTTCGCCCTTGAGCGCTGCCACTTCTGCCTTGGCGGCTTCGGCGGCGTCCTTTTCGCCCTTGCCCATCAGCATGCCGACCTGCTTGGACAGCGTGTTGCGCTTGGCCTGCAGCTCCTCCGTGCGTTGCTGAATCGTCTTGCGTTCGGATTCCAGAGACTTGAAAGCGTCCACATTCAGGAATGCCTGTGGCTTTTTGCGGGTCTCGAGACGAGCGACGACCGAATCGAGGTCTTTACGGAGTTGGAGGATGTCTAGCATAGACCGTCGATTTTAATGGAGCGGCCGCCCCGGGGCGCGGTGTGGCGGAAAATCGCCGCGCGGACGATGCGCATTCGCGACGCCGCCCTGCGATGCGCGACTGCGCGCGGGCAGCAAAAAGCCCTCCGAAGAGGGCTTGCTGGCAGGCGGCGCGTCAGACCGAAACCGGCTTGGCGGATCAGCCCGAGATCGATTCGGCGGAGAGGTCGATCTCCGGCTCGGGCACGCGGGTGGCGAGCACCTTGTCGATGGTCTTGCCGTCCATGTCGATGACCTCGAAGCGCCAGTTTTCCCACTGCACGGCATCCGTCTCCGCGGGCAGCTTGCCGGTGAGGAACATCAGCATGCCGCTGAGCGTGTGGTAACGGCCACGGTCCTCTTCGGGAACGCTGGCGAGGTTCAGGCGGTCCTTGAGTTCCGGCACCGGGATATGGCCGTCGAGCAGCCAGCTGCCGTCTTCGCGCTCCACGGCCCACGAGGTCTCGGGGTCGCGCGGCTGGAATTCGCCGGTGATGGCCTCGATCAGGTCCTGCAGCGTGACGATGCCCTGCACTTCGCCGTACTCGTCGATGACGAAAGCCATCTGCACGTCGGAGAGGCGGAACTCGTCAAGCAGTTCGAGGCCGTTGATGGTTTCGGGCACATAGAGCGCGGGCTTGAGCGGCTGCTCCGCCAGATCGCGGGCGGCGGGGTCGCGCACGGCGCGGGCAAACCACTGGCGCGCGTTGATCACGCCGAGCACGTTCTCCATGCTGCCGCGCACCACGGGAAAGCGTGCGTGGTCGGATTCCTCCACCAGCTTGAGGTTGGCTTCGAACGAGTCTTCCACGTCGAGGTACACCACATCCGCACGCGGCAGCATCAGCGAACCGATCTGGCGGTCGTCGAGGCGGAACACGTTGCGCACCATCTCGTGCTCGTGCGATTCGATCACGCCGGCACTTGTGCCTTCGGCCAGCACGGCGTGGATCTCATCCTCGGTGACCGCGCTGCTGGAGCCCTCCTTCACGCCCAGCGCGCGCAGCAGCGCCACGGTGGAGCCTGCGAGCAGCTTCACGAACGGCTTGGTGGCGATGGCCAGCCAGTTGATAGGCCGCGCGACGATGCGCGCCAGCGTCTCGGGGTAGCTCTGGCCCAGACGCTTGGGCACCAGTTCGCCGACGACGATGGAGAAGTAGGTGATGAGCACCACGACCAGGCCGGTGGACAGGTAGCCCGCCATCTTGGCGTCCATGCCCATCTTGATGAGCCAGAGGCCAAGCGGCTGCGCCAGCGCTGCCTCGCCGACGATGCCGTTGAGCACGCCGATCGAGGTGATGCCGATCTGGATGGTGGAGAGAAAGCGCGTGGGATCTTCGCCCAGCTTGACGGCTGCCTTGGCGCCGCTATCGCCCTCATCGATGAGTTTCTGCAGGCGCGTCTTGCGCGCTGAAACCAAGGCCAGCTCCGACATGGCGAACAAGCCATTGAGCAGGATGAGGGCGAACAGTATTGCTATTTCCATGATCAGGGAGACCGATGTACTCCCCCGGTGTAGAGAAGCCCAAATTGTATGAATTCGCGCGGCTGCGGCTGGAACAGTACCCGGCGCGCACTACGGTCATCATAGTGCGCGTTGCTGCCGCGTTCATGAAAATTTGAGGAAATTGCGATGCAATCCTACATGGACAATGCGTTTGTCGCTCTCAATTCAGGAGCTTGAATCAAGCGTTGTTTTGATACGTCAGCGGCCGGGTCCGGTTTCCGGAGTCTTGCGCACTTCGATCTCGAGGCCGGTCGCGGCGTCGATCTTGAGGCCCTTGGGCAGCGGGAACTTGAGCGTTTCCTCCACGCCGTCCATCTTGCGCACCGACGTGGCCCCAAGCTCCTTGATGCGGTGGATCACATCCTTGACCAGCACCTCGGGCGCCGATGCGCCGGCCGTGAGGCCCACGCGCGCGATGCCGTCAAACCACTCGTGCTGCAGCTCGTCGGCGCTGTCGATCATGTAGGCGGGCGTGCCCAGACGCGCGGCCAGCTCCCGCAGGCGGTTGCTGTTGGAGCTGGTGGGGCTGCCGACGACGATCACCAGATCGACCTGACCGCTGAGCAGCTTGACGGCGTCCTGACGGTTCTGCGTGGCGTAGCAGATGTCCTGCTGCTTGGGCTCGCGGATGCTCGGAAAGCGCGCGCGCACGGCGGCGGTGATCGCGGCCGCGTCATCCACGGAAAGCGTCGTCTGCGTCACGACGGCCAGGCGTTCTGTCTGGCCCGGCTGCACCGTGGCGACATCCGCCACGTCCTCGACCAGATGGATGCCCTCGCTGAGCTGGCCCATCGTGCCCTCCACCTCGGGGTGCCCCTTGTGGCCGATCATGATGAACTCGTAGCCTTCCTTGGCGAGCTTGGCGACCTCCACATGCACCTTGGTCACCAGCGGGCAGGTGGCGTCAAAGATCTGGAACCCGCGCGCTTCGGCCTCGCGCTGAACCGCCTTGCTCACGCCGTGGGCACTGAAGACCAGCGTCGCACCGGGGGGCACGTCGTCCAGCTCCTCGATGAAGATCGCGCCCTTGTTCTTGAGGTCGTTCACCACGTAGGTGTTGTGCACGATCTCGTGGCGCACGTAGATCGGGCGGCCGAATTTCTGCAGCGCGCGCTCGACGATCTCGATGGCGCGGTCCACGCCGGCGCAGAAGCCGCGCGGTTCGGCAAGAACGATTTCCTGGGGTTTTTGCATGGGTCTCGTGGGTCGCTTTTTTATGTGGTCACGCGCAGGCGGCTCAGAGCACGCCGATCAGCTGCACTTCGAACGTCACGGGCAGGCCCGCGAGCGGATGGCTGAAGTCGAACAGCACCGCGCCGTCGCCCTCGCGCACCTGCAGCACCGTGCCCGCGAAGGTGCCCGAGCCGTCGGGGGTGGGAAACTGCACCACGTCGCCGATGGTGTACTGCTCCATCGGATCACCGAGCTCGTTGAGCGCCTTGCGCGCGAGCCACTGCTGCATGTCGGGGTTGCGCTCGCCGAACGCCACGCCAGCGGGCAGCTCGAAGGTCGCACGCGTGCCCTCGGCCATGCCGAGCAGGCGCTCTTCGACCGCCGGCGCCAGCTCGCCCGTGCCCAGCGACAGCGTGGCGGGCAGGCCCTCGAAGGTGTTGATCACGTCACCGGCCGGTCCCGCCAGTCGATAGTGCAGCGTGAGAAAGGAGCCGGGTTGCACGGTAGGCACGGCGGAATCGGAAACGGGGGTGGAACTTGACATGAATGGCCTCGCAAAACTGCCGCCATTGTAAAAAATCGGGGATTCCCTTATGAGCCTGCCTGACGAAAGCGACATCGACATGCCCCTCAAAGACCTTCCCGCCGAGTCCCGTCCCCGCGAAAAACTGCTCGCGCGCGGCCCCCAGGCCTTGAGCGACGCGGAATTGCTCGCCATCGTGCTGCGCACCGGCATCAAGGGAAAAGGCGTGCTCGAGCTCGCCCAGGAGCTCATCACCCCGCATGCCGACATCGTCCACGCGGCGCAGGCGATTCCTGGCGTCGCCGAGCCCATCCCGCCTCCACCCCCATCCAGAACCACCGGATTTGCTGGCATCTCCGGTCTTCTGAACGCAAGCGGCAGCGATCTCAAGCGGATCAAGGGACTGGGGCCGGCCAAGCGCGCGGAGTTGGTCGCGGTGCTCGAGCTCTCCCGCCGCGCCCTGACCGAGCAGCTCAGCAGGGACACAATTTTTGATTCGCCTCAAGCAGTCAAGCAATTCCTTCAGCTGCACCTGGCGGCCAAGCGCCATGAAGTCTTCGTCGTGCTGTTCGTCGACAGCCTGAACCGGCTCATCACCATGGAGGAGCTGTTTCGCGGCACGCTCACCCAGGCCAGCGTCTACCCGCGCGAGGTGGTGGTGCGCGCCCTGCACCACCACTGCGCCGGAGTCATCCTCGCCCACAACCACCCGAGCGGCAACACCGCGCCCAGCGCGTCCGACATCCAGCTCACCCAGTTGCTCAAGACCACGCTGGCGCTGGTCGACGTGCGCGTGCTGGACCATTTCATCGTCGCACCGGGTGCCGCCCTGTCGATGGCCGAGAGCGGGCATATGTGATTCCTTCAAAACATGCGATTCAGCGCAATTTTTCCCCCTTGCGGTCGAGGAGGCTCCTTTGATGCGGTAAAAACGCTGTTGTTCTTCGCCGTGCCATGTCAGACATCAAAATCCGCTCTCTCGCCGACCTAAAATCCTTGCGCAAAGCCATTGCAGAGGCCGCCGAGCGCGAGGCGGAACGCAAGCGCGCACTCGCCGAGGCCCAGCGCAAGGCGCAGCGCGAGCAGAACCTGTTTCGTGATGCCATCGGCAGCGTCAAGGCCCTGCGCGGGCAAAGCGACCGCATGTGGTACACGCCCGAGCCCCCCGATCCGCTGCCGGTGCAGCGCGAGCTCGACGAAGAGCGCGTGCTGCGCGAATCGCTGAGCGACGCCTTCGACGTGAGCACCCTGCTCGACACCGATGATCAGCTCAGCTTTCGCCGCCCCGGCATCGGCCCCGACGTGACGCGCAAGCTGCGTGCCGGGCATTGGAGCATCCAGCGCCAGCTCGATCTGCACGGCCTGCGCACCGATGAGGCGCGCGAAGCGCTCGGCGAATTCATCCGGCTGTCGTTCCGCACCGGCATCCGCTGCGTGCGCGTGGTCCACGGCAAGGGCCTCGGCTCGCCCGGCAAGACCCCCGTTCTCAAGGGCCGGGTGCAAAGCTGGCTGGTGCAGAAAAAGGAAGTGCTGGCGTTCGTGCAGGCCCGGCCCGCGGAAGGCGGCGCGGGCGCGCTGGTCGTGCTGCTGCAGCCCTCCCAGCGTCGCATGAGTGGCTGAGGTCGCAAACACGTTCTGAGAGCGCGCCTGAGGCCGCAGTGACCTCGCTCCTTCACCTCGCTCAGCGGGTCATCGGTTCCTCATCCAGTCCGCCGTCCCCATGAAGCTCTGATTGAGCCGCTCGCGCAGCTCGTCCGGCACGCCGGTTTCCTCCATCGCCTGATTCATGCAGGCCACCCATTGGTCGCGCTCCTGAATGCCGATGGCGAAGGGGAAATGGCGCATGCGCAGGCGCGGGTGTCCGAAGCGTTCCTGGTAATAGTCCGGTCCGCCAAGCCAGCCGCAGAGGAACCAGAAGAGCTTCTGCCTCGCATCGTCGAGCGCGGGACCGTGGGCCGCGCGCAGTTCCTTGTAGACCGGCTCCAGATCCATCAGGTCGTAGAAGCGCGTGACCAGCGCCTGCACCTTTTCTTCGCCGCCTATCCATTCGAAGGGCGTGGCGGGAGCGTGTTGATTCGGGGTTTCTTCTGGCATGGCGCGCGGTGCAGTCGGACGAGAGTGGATTGAGAAGGTGAGAACGAAAGAGAGCAAGCCAACAAGCAAGCAGGGCAGCGGCGATTGTCCCGCATTCCCCTGCGCTCCAATGGCAAGGCCCGCGTCAGATCACGCGGTGTGACAAAGGCGGGATCGGCGCATGCAGCAGCGCCTCCAGCAGCTCGGTCGAGCCGGTGTCGTCCTCTTCATCGGTGCCGTCGTCCGACTCCTCGTCACCCGGAACGACTTCCACCGGATTGACGTCGGAATCCGCAGCGAGCCAGGTTTCCGCATCCGCGGTGGCGAACAGCACGGCCGTCACGACAAACACGGCCAGCACCAGGATGAACGCGCGCAGCCAGCTTTCAAAATAGTGGCGCGAGACCTTGCTCATGACGGCGAACATCCAGATCGAGGCGATCAGGCTCATCGAAAAGTCGCCCACCCATGCGGGCACGTCGCTGTCGTCGGCAATTTTGATCCAGAACATGACGCTGTAATACGCCAGCATCGGCAGCAGCAGCGCCCAGGTCAGCAGCGCAAACCATGCGATCACGCGGCCCGCGGCCTGCGCCGCGCCAAGGCGCACGCGCGGCGCGAGGCACCAGCCGATCCAGAGCGTTATCAGACACAGGCTCCATTGAATCAGCCAGCCCTGGTAGTTGAACTGCACGTCGCCGGACAGCGAGAGCCAATCGAACAGCACGTCGAGCCCGCTGGCGATCAGCATCAGGAAGGCGAGCTGCCATGGACCGGGAACGGCATCCAGCGCGATGCGCGAGCGCAGCAGGAAGGTCGCGCGCATGCCCTCGACCATCCAGCGCAAAAACGAAACGGGACGAGCGACCACCACGGCACTCCCCGAAGAATTCGGCGAAAGCGGCTCGGGCGGCGATGCAAGCGGTCGGGTATCGGCGAACAGGTCCGAATAATTCTCTGTCAATTTCTCAGTCATGTGAAACGTCACCGCAGGCGAGCATAACGGAGCCGCGCCGCCTCTGCACCGCCGTGCAATCTTTTACTGCGCCGCACGCCGCAGCGTGTCCACCACCGGCCTGCGCAGCACCTCGCGCAGCCCCCACCAACCCGCCGCCAGCGCCAGCAGCGCGCCGCAGACCGCGCCGCCCAGCGGCACCCACAGCGGCGCGTTCCAGCTGAAGTCGAACACATAGCGCGCCAGCGCCCAGCCCACCGCCACGGCCACCACGCTGGCGAGAAACCCCGCGAGCAGGCCCACGCCGGCCAGCTCCGCACGCTGCACCTGCCTGAGCAACTGCCCGCGCGCGCCCATGGCACGCATGATGGCGAACTCGCGCGCACGCTCCTCGCGCGTGGCGGTGACGGCCGCGAACAGCACCACCAGCCCGGCCACCAGCGTGAAGCCAAACAGGAATTCCACCGCGCGGATCACCTGACCGAGCACGGTCTGCACCTGCTGCAGCGTGGCGCTCAGGTCCACGTTGGTGATGTTGGGAAACTCGTGCACCAGCGCATTGTCAAAGCCCGGCTTGTCGGGCGCGCGGTAGGCGGCGAGATAGGTCGCGGGCACATCTGGCAGGTTCGCGACGGGATACATCACGAAGAAGTTCGCGCGCATCGACGCCCAGTCCACCTTGCGCAGGCTGGTGATCCTGGCTTCGTTCTGGATGCCGCCGATGTCAAAGCGCAGCGTGTCGCCGAGCTTGAGGCCCAGCGTCTTGGCGATGCCCTCCTCCACGCTCATCGCGCCCTGCTCCTCGGCCTTCCAGGCACCGCCGACGATCATGTTGTGCTCGGGCGGCTCGGCAGCGTTCGAGAGATTGAACTCGCGGTCGACAAGGCGCTTGGCGCGGTCCTCGGCGTAGTCGTCCGGGCTCACCTCCTTGCCGTTCACGGCGACGAGGCGACCACGGATCATCGGATACCAGTCGAACTTCTGCACGCCCGATTGTTTGAGCGCGTTCTGGAAACCCTCGGCCTGCTCCGGCAGCACGTTGATCACGAAGCGGTTGGGCGCATCGGGCGGCGTGGCCTTCTGCCAGCTGCTGATCAGGTCGGTGCGCAGCAGCACCAGCAGCACCAGCGCAAGCAGCCCCACCGCCAGGCTGCTGACCTGCACCACCGCATAGGCCGGACGCGCGGAGATCTGCCGCGTCGCGAGCACCAGCCAGCGCGGCGCGGTGGCCTCGTTCACCATGCGCCGCAGCGCCTTGACCGCCAGCCACGCCAGCGCCGCGAACACCACCACCGCCGCCGCAAAGCCGCCGACCGCGATGCCGCCCAGCTTGAGATCACGGCTCACCGCCATCAGCAGCACGGCGAAGCCGACCATGCCGAGGCCCAGCACGAAGAGCGACGCGGGCTTGAAGCCTCCCAGATCGCGGCGGATCACCCTGAGCGGCGGCACCTGCGCGAGCTGCAGCACCGGCGGCAGGCCGAAGGCGAACATCAGCGTGAGCCCCACGCCAAGGCCGAACAGCACCGGCCAAAAGGTGGCGGCGGGCAGCACCGCGTTGACCAGCCCGGAGAACATCCACACGAACACGTAATGCACCGCAAAGCCCAGCGCCACGCCGAGCAGGCTGGCGAAAAGACCAATGAGCGCGAACTCGATGGCGTAGGCCCAGGCGATGGTGCGCTGGCTCTGGCCCAGCACGCGCAGCATGGCGGAGGCGTCCAGATGCTCGTTGGCAAAACCGCGCGCGGCCAGCGCCACGGCCACGGCGGACAGCAGGGCCGCGAGCAGCGCCACGAGATTCAGAAAATTCTGTGCGCGCACCAGCGTCTGGTGCATCTCGGGGCGGCCGCTGTCAAGCGACTCCACGCGCACCCCGCGCACCTCGTGTCCATCAACGAGCCTGGTCGCGAAGTCCTTGAACTGCTGCACCGCGCGCGGCGCATCGCCCGCCACTGCAAAACGGTAGGTGATGCGGCTCGCGGGCTGCACGAGGCCGGTCGCTGCAAGATCCTGCGCGTTGATCAGCACACGCGGTGCAAAGCTCATGAAGCCCGCGCCACGGTCAGGCTCCAGCGTGATGATGCGGCTGACCCGCAGGCTGGCGTCGCCCAGCAGAAGCGTGTCGCCCACGGCGATGCCGAGCGACTCGAGCAGCGGCGCATCGGCCCACGCCTCGCCCGCCGCCGGTATTTCGCTGGTCGCCGCGCCGGGCTGCGCGACCTGGGTCGCGGTCTGGAGCTGGCCCCGCAGCGGATAGTTGTCGTCCACGCTCTTCAAGGCCACAAGCTTGCTCTCGCCGCCCTGAGCATCGCTTGCGCGCGCCATGGTCGGGAAACTCAGCGTCGCGGCGCCGCGCAGGCCCAGCCTTTTCGCCCCCTGCACGAAGGTGTCGGGCGTCGCGTTGTCGCTCACGATCACCACATCGCCGCCCAGCAGTTGCAGCGCATCGCGCTGCAGGCCGCTTTGCAGCCGGTCCGAGAAGAAGCCCACGGACGTGAGCGCCGCGACCGCCAGCGTCACGGCCACGATCAGCAGGCGCAGCTCGCCCGCGCGCACATCGCGCCAGAGAGTGCGCCAGCCCAGAGTCCACGCGGAGATGTTCATGAATGCGGCCTCCAGCGATCAGACGTAGCGCACCGCCGAAGGCGGGCGGCAGAAACCCCAGAGCTGCATGCCAGCCTCGTCGGCCAGTTGCAGGGCGAGCGAGGTCGGCGCCGAAATGGTCGCGAGCGCCGGGATGCCCACGCGTGCGCATTTGCGAACCAGCTCGTAGCTCGTGCGACTGGTCATGACCACGAAGCCCGGCGTGCCCAGCTCCCTTGCCAGCGCCAGCTTGCCGATGAGCTTGTCGAGCGCGTTGTGCCGGCCCACGTCCTCCATCACATGTTCGAGCGTGCCGTCGGGCCTCGCCCAACCGGCCGCATGCAGCGAGCCGGAACGCGCGTTGAGCGCCTGCTTGGCCGACAGCGCCGAGAACGCGGCGTTGATCGACTCCACGCCGAACCGATCGCGCCACGCGGGCGACGGCACCTGCTCGGGATGCAGATCGAGCGCCTGAATGCTGTCAATCCCGCACACCCCGCAGCCCGTGCGCCCGGCGAGCGTGCGGCGCTGGTCCTTCAGGCGCGCGAAATGGCGGGACGCGATCTCCATGTGCACCGCACAACTGGCGTCGGGCGTCCCGGCTCCATGCACCTCGGTTTCGACATCGCGGCAGTCCTCTGGGCTCTCGACGATGCCCTCGCTGATCGCAAAACCCACGCCAAACTCGACCAAATCTCTGGGGCTTGCCATCATCACGGCGTGCGAGATGCCGTTGAAGACCATGGCCACCGGCACCTCGGCCGAGACCTCCCGCGACACCGCCTGCCCCGCACCGCCCCCCGCAGACCATTGATGGGCCTGCACCTGCACCAGCGAGGGCAGCGTCGTCCCGGGCATGTCCGCCATCGGGCAGGCGGATGAAGAACTCTCTGAATTTTGCATACCACAACGATACCAGCGTGCCACTGGGCGCTTCCCCCAGACCTGCTGCTCATTGAGGGAATTGAATCAACCAGTTAAGATCATCGCAACTCGTCTCCAAGCCACGATGTCCAGCGCATCCAGCCGTTCACTGCAAAAGCGGGCATGCACCAACAATTTGCTGCAGTGCGGCAAATGGCTCTCCATCGTGACTTCAGGCAGTTTTTTGGTCCTCCAGCGTCCACCGGCACTGGAGGTTTTGGCGTCTGCTCATCTGCGGCGCCGGAATCAAGCCAGTTATCAAAAGCTACTGCGATGAATTTCTCACCACTAACATCAAAGGAGGATCTGTCATGGACATGAACAGAAGACATTTCTTCCGCATGAGCGGGGCGGGCCTGGTCGGCTCCAGCCTCGTGGCCATGGGCTTCTCGCCCACGGCCGCTCTTGCGGAGGTGCGTCAGTTCAAGCTTGCGTCGACCACGGTCACGCGCCAGACCTGTACGTACTGCTCGGTCGGTTGCGGCATCCTCATGTATTCGCTGGGCACGGGCGGCAAGAACGCCAAGTCCTCGGTGATCCACGTCGAGGGCGATCCGGACCACCCGGTGAACCGCGGCACGCTGTGCCCCAAGGGCGCCGGTCTGCTCGACTTCATCAACAGCCCCAACCGTCTGCTGTACCCCGAGTACCGCGCTCCCGGCTCCAACGAGTGGAAGCGCATGTCTTGGGACGAGGCGCTGACCCGCATCACCAAGCTGCTCAAGGACGACCGCGACGCCAACTTCGTCGCCAAGACCGAAGACGGCCTGACGGTCAACCGTTGGCTGACCACCGGCATGCTGGCTGCTTCCGCAGCAAGCAACGAAGCCGGATACATCACGCACAAAGTGGCCCGTTCGTGGGGCCTGCTGGCATTCGACAACCAAGCCCGTGTTTGACACGGCCCGACGGTGGCAGGTCTTGCCCCGACGTTTGGCCGTGGAGCGATGACGAACCATTGGGTCGACATCAAGAATGCGGACGTCATTTTGATCATGGGCGGCAATGCCGCTGAAGCGCACCCGTGCGGCTTCAAATGGGTCACCGAAGCAAAGGCGCACAACAAGGCGCACTTCATGGTGGTGGACCCGCGTTTCAACCGTTCAGCCTCGGTAGCGGATTTCTACGCGCCGATCCGCTCAGGTTCGGACATCGTGTTCCTCGGGGGCATGATCAATTACCTGCTCTCGAACGACAAGATCCACCACGAGTACGTGAAAAACTACACGGACTTCACTTTCATCGTGCGCGATGACTATGAATTCGTGGACGGCATCTTCTCGGGCTACAACGAAGAGAAGCGTACCTACGACAAGAAGAGCTGGGACTACGAGCTGGGCGAAGATGGCTTCGTCAAGACCGACCCGACGCTGCAGCACCCGCGCTGCGTCTACCAGCTGATGAAGAAGCACTACGAGAGCTACACGCCAGAGCGCGTGGAGAGCGTCTGCGGCACGCCGCAGGACAAGTTCAAGCATGTGTGCGAGCAGTTCGCGTCCACCGCCGTTCCAGGCCGTGCGGCGACGATTCTGTACGCGCTCGGCTGGACACAGCACTCCACCGGCGCGCAGATCCTGCGTTGCGGCGCGATGGTGCAGCTGCTGTGCGGCAACATCGGCATCGCTGGTGGCGGCATGAACGCGCTGCGCGGTCACTCCAACATCCAGGGTCTGACCGATCTGGGCCTGCTGACCAACAGCCTGCCGGGCTACCTCACGCTGCCCAATCAGGCGGAGCAGGACTATCAGGGCTACATCGCGAGCCGCACGCAGAAGCCTCTGCGCGCCAATCAGATGAGCTACTGGCAGAACTATCCCAAGTTCCACGTCAGCCTGATGAAGTCGTTCTTCGGTGCTGCGGCAACGGCGGAAAACAACTGGGCCTACGACTATCTGCCCAAGCTGGACAAGCCGTACGACATGCTCCAGTACTTCCAGCTGATGAACGAAGGCAAGGTCAACGGCTACATCGCACAGGGCTTCAACCCGATCGCGGCGCTGTCCAACAGCACCCGCGTGCGCGATGGCCTGTCCAAGCTGAAGTTCCTCATCGTCATGGACCCGCTGGCGACTGAAACCTCCGAGTTCTGGAAGAACTTCGGCGAGTTCAACGACGTGAAGACCGAGGACATCAAGACCGAAGTGTTCCGTCTGCCGACCACCTGCTTCGCGGAAGAAGACGGCGCGGTGGTGAGTTCGTCGCGCGTGCTGCAGTGGCACTGGAAGGCTGCGGAGCCACCGGGAGAAGCCAAGACCGACGTGGCCATCATGTCGGCCCTGCATGTGCGCCTGAAGGCCATGTACGCCAAGGACGGCGGCGCATTCCCGGACCCGATCGCGAATCTGGACTGGAAGTACGCACAGCCGGCTCATCCGTCTTCGGAAGAGATCGCCAAGGAGTACAACGGCAAGGCGCTCGTCGACCTCACCGATCCCAAGGACCCGACCAAGGTGCTGCGACCCGCAGGCCAGCAAGTCTCCGGATTTGCCGAGCTGCGCGACGACGGCTCCACGGCCTCGGGCTGCTGGATCTACGCGGGTGCATGGACGGTGGCGGGCAACCAGATGGGCCGCCGCGACAACTCCGACCCGACTGGCATCGGCAACACGCTGAACTGGGCCTGGGCCTGGCCGGCAAACCGCCGCGTGCTCTACAACCGTGCTTCGGCCGACGTGGCGGGCAAGGCGTTCAACCCGAACCGCAAGCTCGTCGAGTGGAACGGCAAGGCCTGGGCAGGTGCTGACGTGCCGGATACCGGGGTGGGCATCGCGCCTGAAACCGGCAACGGTCCGTTCATCATGAACCCGGAAGGCGTCGCCCGTTTCTTCGCCCGCAAGGGCATGAACGAAGGTCCGTTCCCCACGCACTACGAACCGTTCGACACGCCGATCGGCAAGAACCCGATGTACCCGAACAACCCCAAGGCCACCAGCTCGCCGGCGGCACGGGTGTTCCCGCACATCTGGGAGACCTTCGGCAAGGCGGACGAGTTCCCGCACGTGGGCACGACCTATCGCCTGACGGAGCACTTCCACTACTGGACCAAGCACTCGCTGGTCAATGCCATCACGCAGCCGGAGCAGTTCGTCGAAATCGGCGAAGCGCTGGCCAAGGAGCTGGGCATTGCGGCGGGCGACCGGGTGAAGGTGTCCTCCAAGCGGGGTTCGATCAAGGCGGTCGCCGTGGTCACCAAGCGCATCAAGCCGATGAAGATCGAAGGCAAGATGGTTCACCACGTGGGCATTCCGATCCACTGGGGCTTCAAGGGTGTGACCAAGCCAGGTTATCTGGCCAACATCCTGACCCCGTTCGTCGGCGATGGAAACAGCCAAACGCCGGAATTCAAAACCTTCCTCGTGAAGGTTGAGAAGGCCTAATGAGGAGCAACTGATGTCACTGCAATCACTCGATATCATGCGCCTCTCGGCCACGACGACCCCGCCTCCACAGGCGCGGTCGCCGCAGTCCGGCGAAGTCGCCAAACTCATCGACGTCTCCAAATGCATCGGCTGCAAGGCTTGCCAGACAGCGTGCATGGAGTGGAACGATCTGCGTCAGGAGCCCGGTGAAAACCACGGCACCTACGACAATCCGACCGACCTGACCGAGAACGCGTGGACGGTGATGAAATTCACCGAATACGACAACGAGGCCACGGGCAATCTGGAATGGCTCATCCGCAAGGACGGCTGCATGCACTGCGCCGACCCCGGATGCCTGAAGGCCTGCCCATCGCCCGGCGCCATCGTCCAGTACACCAACGGCATCGTGGATTTCCATGAGGAAAACTGCGTTGGCTGCGGCTACTGCGTCACCGGCTGCCCGTTCAACGTGCCGCGCATCTCCAAGAAGGACCACAAGGCCTACAAGTGCACGCTGTGCTCGGACCGCGTGGCCGTTGGCCGCGAGCCGGCCTGCGTCACCACTTGCCCGACCGGCGCCATCATGTTCGGCACCAAGAAGGCGATGAAGGACCAGGCCGCGGAACGCGTCAAGGACCTCAACGAGCGCGGTTTCAAGCAGGCCGGCCTGTACGACCCGCAAGGCGTGGGCGGCACGCACGTGATGTACGTCCTGCACCATGCGGACAAGCCGTCGCTGTACGCCGACCTGCCCAACACGCCGACCATCAGCCCGATGGTCAGCGTCTGGAAGGGTCTGGCCAAGCCGGTGTCGATGGCGCTGCTCGGCGCCGCCGCCATCGGCAGCCTGTTCCACTACATCACCAAGGGGCCGAACGAGGTCTCCAAGGAATTGGAAGATGAAATGGAACGCAAGGACCGTGAAGCCGAAGCCAAGGAGAATCAGCCATGAGACGCAATCCTCGTGACCTGCAACGCTATACCGCCTCGGAGCGCCTGAACCACTGGGTGGTGGGCATCTGCTTCATCCTGCTGGCGCTCTCCGGTCTGGCGTTCTTCCATCCGGCGTTCTTCCCGCTGACCATGCTGTTCGGCGGTGGACCGTGGACGCGCATCCTGCACCCCTACATCGGTGTGGTGATGTTCGTGTTCTTCCTGGTGATGTTCTTCCGCTTCGCGAAGCTCAACGTGATCGAACCACGTGACGTCGAGTGGCTCAAGAACGTCAACAAGATGGTGGACGGCGACGACCATGACATGCCCGAGCAGGGCAAGTACAACGGCGGCCAGAAGGTGCTGTTCTGGGGACTGGGCATCGGCATGCTGATGCTCATCGTCACCGGCGTCCTGATGTGGCGCGCCTGGCTGAACCTGCCCGTGGACGTGGTGCGCATCGCCTCGGTGCTGCACGCCGTGGCGGCCGTGTGGATGATCGGCCTGATCATCATGCACGTCTACGCCGCCATCTGGACCCGCGGCACCATCCGCGCGATGCTCTACGGCACGGTCACGCGTGCCTGGGCAAAACAGCACCACCGCGGCTGGTATCGCAAGATGACGGGCGACAACAGCTAACATAGCAAAAGTCCCTGCCCTGCCGCTGACCGCCCGGGTGGTCAGCGGCATTGTTTTTTTGGTTGAACACGAAATTGAAAGAAAAGGAGCACCGGATTCTGCCGACCCGGACCGGTCTTTCCCGGCATCTCCGCACGATTGGCCCATTGGCCCATCGGCACCGCAGGCGCCACGTCAAAACGCTGCGCTGCAACACAAAGAATCCAACCGCTGCTCGTCATCTCGCAATTCCGCAAGAAACCTGGTTTTTGGGAGTCCCTCCAAAGTGCAACGCATTCTTCAACCGGGCGACATCGAGTCGCTCGACCGCACCAACCCGCAGCGCATTCGCCTGCCCCTGCCTGTGCAACTGTTCGCCGAGCGCGCCGCGCGCCTCGAACAGAAGGCCGATGGCAACCCCATCGCCGACTACCTGCGCTTCGTCGCGCAGATCGTGCGCGCCCAGCAGAAGGCCGCAGCCAGCGTGCAGACCGCCGCGCCCGACGCTGACTTGATCGCGCAGGCCCAGGAACACTCCATGCCGCTGCTGCCCGCCGCGAGCCACATCGACCCAGTGTGGCAGGACGTGCTGATGCAATTGCTCGATGCGCTGGACCACGCGGAACACGTGCCCGAGGCCGTCCAGCCCACGCTGCAGTCGCTGCGCACCATGAGCGCCGAAGAGCGCGACACGCTCGCGCGCCGCGTGCTGGTGGGCCTGCTCACCGACAGCGCCGACCTCGCCGCCGCCCCCGTCGTGATGGCCGCGCTGCAGGTCACGTTCGCCGACCGCGCGAGCCGCCTGCAGGAGAGCGACGTGCCGTACACCGACCCCGCCTCGATCTGCCCCGTCTGCGCCACCGCGCCCGTGGCCAGCGTGATCCGCATCGGCGGTCGCGACGCGGGCCTGCGCTATCTGCACTGCGGCACCTGCGCCACCGAATGGCACATGGTGCGCGTGAAGTGCAGCCACTGCGAGAGCACCAAGGGCGTGCGCTACCAGAAGGTCGATGGCGGTGACGAGACCGTGCTGGCCGAGACCTGCGACGTATGCCACACCTACCGCAAGATCACCAATCAGGAAAAGGACCCGTTCGCGGAACCGCTGGCCGACGACCTCGCCACGCTGATGCTGGACCTGTTGATGAGCGAGACCGACTTCGCGCGCGCCAGCATCAACCCGCTGCTGCCGATGGCGGAAACCGACGCGACACCCGACGACCACAACGCCTGACCGCCTGACCATGAGCACTGCCGAACACGCACCGATCTCCTCCGCAGCCCGCCTGCCCGCCGTGGACCGCGTGCTCGGCACGCCCGCGCTCAAGGCGCTCATCGCCGAATATGGCAACACCGCCGCCACCCAGGCCGTGCGCGCAGCGATTGACGAGCTGCGCCCCGCGGCGCTCGCTGGCGAAGTGACCGCAGAGCATCTGCAGCCCGACGCCATCGCGCGGCAGGCCGCCTCACGCCTCGCGCAGAAATTCGCGCCGCGCCTGAAGGCCGTGTTCAACCTCACCGGCACCGTGCTGCACACCAATCTGGGCCGCGCGCTGCTGCCCGATGCGGCCGTGAACGCGGTGGTGCAGGCGCTCACCACGCCGGCCAATCTCGAGTTCGATCTGGCCACGGGCGGGCGCGGTGATCGCGATGATCTTGTCAACGATCTGCTGCGCGAGCTGACGGGTGCCGAAGCCGCCACCGTCGTCAACAACAACGCGGCGGCGGTGCTGCTCACGCTCAACGCGCTGGCGGCCAAAAAGGAAGTGATCGTCTCGCGCGGCGAGCTCGTCGAGATCGGCGGCGCCTTCCGCATCCCCGACATCATGAGCCGCGCGGGCGCCAGGCTGGTCGAAGTGGGCACCACCAACCGCACGCACCCCAAGGACTACGCCGACAACATCACCGACGACACCGCGCTGCTGATGAAGGTGCATTGCAGCAACTACGAAGTGACGGGGTTCACCAAAAGCGTGACCGAGGCCGAAGTGGCCGCGATCGCCCACGCGCGCGGCCTGCCGCTGGCCGTCGATCTGGGCAGCGGCACGCTGGTCGACCTCGCGCAATACGGCCTGCCACACGAGGCCACCGTGCGCGAGACGATTGAAGCGGGCGCGGACATCGTCACCTTCAGCGGCGACAAGCTGCTCGGCGGCCCGCAGGCCGGCCTCATCGTCGGCAACAAGGACCTGATCGCCAAGATCAAGAAAAACCCGCTCAAGCGCGCGCTGCGCGTGGGCAAGCTCACGCTCGCCGCGCTCGAGCCCGTGCTGCAGCTCTACCTCACGCCCGAACATCTGGCCGAGCGCCTCACCACGCTGCGCCTCTTCACCCGCCCACAGGCGCAGATGAAGGCGCAGGCCCAGGCACTCGTCGCCGCGCTGCAAGCGGCCGTCGGCACGGAATACGAAGTCAGCACCGCCGCCATGCTCAGCCAGATCGGCAGCGGCGCGCTGCCCGTGGACACCCTGCCCAGCTACGGCCTCGCCATTCGCCCCATCCACATCAAGCGCGCCGGCCGCGCCCTGGGCAAGCTCGAAGCCGCCCTGCGCAGCCTCCCCCGCCCGGTCATCGGCCGCATCTCCGACGACACACTCTGGCTCGACCTGCGCTGCCTCGAGACCCGCGACGAAGCCACTTTCACACAGCAACTGACAACGCTAGCAAGCGCGATGAACATGCACTGAGAAACACAGAAAAAGCGGCAGCAACCTCAGCAGCGCCAAGGGTGTTTGAACACCCACCCCAAAGACGAGATGGCCCCTCAGGCTAGGCGCACCGACGCCGACAGTACTTTCGTACGGCAAGGAGTTGCAACAACGCATGAGGGGCCATATCGTCACCCCAAAACGAAGACTGCCAACGTCCGAGAAGACCCGAAGTCCGTCACACCGCAAAATCACCCACCAAAATTAGAATCAAGAAATGATCATCGGCACCGCAGGACACATCGACCACGGCAAAACCTCGCTGGTACGCGCACTCACCGGCGTTGAAACGGACCGTCTCCCAGAGGAAAAACGCCGCGGCATCTCCATCGAGCTGGGCTACGCCTATCTGCATGCCGACGACGGCACGACGCTCGGCTTCGTCGACGTTCCCGGCCACGAAAAACTCCTGCACACCATGCTCGCCGGAGCCACCGGCATCGCCCATGCCCTGCTCGTGGTGGCGGCCGACGACGGCGTGATGCCGCAGACGCGCGAGCACTTCGCGGTCGTCTCGCTGCTTGGCGTGCAGCAGGCCACGGTCGCCATCACCAAGACGGACCGGCTCGACGCCGCCACCCGCGCCGAACGCATCGCGGAAGTGCGCGCCGAAGTCACCCGGCTGCTCGCCCCCACCGCGCTCGCGGGTGCCCCCATGTTCGAAGTGTCCGCCCTCTCCGGCGAAGGCATCGATGCGCTGCGCCAGCACTTGCTCGCGCATGCCTTGGAACATGACGGCAGCGCCGCGACGCCAGGCTCCGACACGCACGCCTTCCGCATGGCCGTGGACCGCTCGTTCACGCTCACCGGCGTCGGCACCGTGGTCACCGGCAGCATCACGCACGGCACCGTCTCGATCGGCGACGAGCTCACGCTGAGCCCGAGCGGCAAGTCTGTGCGCGTGCGCGGCATCCACGCGTTGAACCGACAGGCCACGTCCGCCGCGCGCGGACAGCGCAGCGCATTGGCGCTCGCGGGCGTGGCCAAGGACGAAGTGCATCGCGGTGACTGGATCAGTGCCAGCCACATCGCGCTGCATACCGAACGCCTCGACGTCGAATGCACGCTCTGGCCCGACGAGGAACGCGCGCTGCGCTCGGGCACACCCGTGCATGTGCACCTTGGCACCAGCGACCTCATGGGCAGCATCGTGCTGCTGGGCCGTACCACGCTCGAACCCGGCACCACCGCGCTCGCGCAGATCGTGCTGCACGGCAGCCTGCCCGCATGGCATGGTGATCGCGGCGTGCTGCGGGACGCCTCGGCCACCCGCACCATCGCCGGCATCCGCGTGCTCGATCCCTACGCCCCGCAGCGCTATCGCAGCACGCCCGAACGCCTTGCCACCCTGCAGGCCCAGGCACTGCCGCAACGCGCCGATCGTCTGGCCGCGCTGCTCGCGCAATCGGCCATGGGCCTGGACCTGCTGCGTGCCGCACGTGCCGAAGGCCTGAGCAGCGCCGACGCGTTGACTCTGCCACCGGATGCGCTGCGCTTCTCGAACGGACAGATGGCGATTGCGCCCGCCGCGCTGCAATCCTTGAAAGCGCTGGTGATCGAGCGCCTGCAGACCTTCCACACCACCTCGCCCGACGAGATCGGTCCCGACATCAAGCGCCTCAAGCGCCTTGCCGCACCGCGCGCCGACGAGGCGCTGTGGCAATACCTCATCGAGCAACTGCTCGCCGACGGCAGCATGGCGCGCAGTGGCCACTGGCTGCACCGCCCGGAACACGCGGTGCGCATGAACGAAGCCGAGGAGCAGATCGCCGAGCAGCTGCTGCCTCTGCTGATCAACGGAGCCTTTGACCCACCTTGGGTGCGCACCCTCGCCGCCGACACCAAGACCCCCGAGACTCTGGTCCGCCAGACGCTCGCCAGTCTCGCACGTCGCGGTCAAGTTTTTCAGGTAGTGAAGGATTTGTTCTATCCTTTGAATACAATCGAGCGTCTCGCAGAAATCGCGCGCGCATGCACCTCGTCGGACGCAGGCCTCCAGGCCGCCGCGTTCCGCGACGCCACCGGCCTCGGCCGCAAGCGCGCGATCCAGTTGCTCGAGTTCTTCGACCGCGTCGGTTTCACCCGTCGCGTGAAAGACCAGCATCTGCTGCGCCCCGGCACGTCGCTGTTCGACAGCGGCAACGAGAACTAGAGCCTGGGCAACGGACACTGCATATTGGAAGAGAAACGTCCCTGGTGGGGCGCCCGGGCTTCAAACCCGGTGGATTGCGCCACGCGCGGTCGGTAGGTTCGACTCCTGCTCTCTTCCGCCAGATTCCAGTGCAAAAACAAGAGTGTTCAAGCATGATGGACTCCGCACCGGCAGCTTGAAGAGAGCCATTGCTGCAGCGTTACGGCAGGGGCAACGCCTTCAAAGAATCCACAATGGATTTCACGCCCATGACAGCGCAATCGAAACACTATGGAGGATCGTTGATGCTCAATTTGAATTGTGTACTGTGGCTTGCCGTCCTGCTCCCACTCGCGTCGCACGCGCAGAGCAACAACGATTGCCCAGGCAAACGCTCCCTTGAGATTTCAGGGCAATACACCGTGCCGTCTGAAATCACATGGAACACCGTTGAAATCCCCGATGCAATCATGCTGGATGCCAGCGCGTTCAAGCATCATGATCAGCCGGGGATTGCCAGCGTGGCACAAAAATATGCGTTTCAGAAGCCCGAACGGATCAAAGCCTATTTCGTTGATGACGAGTCGAGAGCAGGCGTTCACTACGACACGGAAATCGGTCAGATTTTTCTGGTCAAAATGCTCCACAACAAAAGCAAGTTCAAAGCATGCGTTCCCAGTTCCGCCATGAACAGCCGTCTGAATGGATTGCCCGCCGCTCTTGATTTCGACATCGCAGCAACCGACAAAAGCAAATGCATGTGGGGCATGACGGTCTTTGGATTGCATGACGAAGCGGACTATTCCTTCTACAAACCAACAAGCTGCTCCAGCACCGCCAACAAGGCGGACCTGAACAAGATGCTTGAATTCTTCAAAACACTCATGCCGAAAAGCGCGTTCAGCAGATAGAGCACCTCCCTCGCCAACGCAGGCCTCTTTCACGCGGGCTGTTTGCTGCCACCATCCCTGCGCGCAATTGCGTTCAATACACGCACGCCGCATCCCGCCACACTGCAGCATCTCCACTCCCACCGCAGTTTGGACCCGATGCTTTCCTCCCTTTTCGCCATGGCCGGCTTTGCCCTCGCGGGCGCGATCACGCCCGGGCCCGTCAATGTGCTCGCGATGCGGCATGGCAGTCAGTCGCGGCGTGGGTGTGCGTTGCTTTATGTGGTGGGAGCGAGCGTGAGCTATGCGGTCGTGGTCTGGATCATGGGGCTCTTCGGGCAGTGGCTGCTGCGCGATCCGGCCGTGGCGGTGATGGCGTCGCGCATATGCGCGGCGTATCTGGTGTGGCTGGCTTGGCGCATCGCGCGGGCGCCGGTGGCAGATCGCGTTGATGATGGCAACGCCGCACAAGTCAGCGATGCCGTCAGCGTGCCGCGGGGATTCCATCAGGCGTTCTGGCAGGGCGTGGCGATTCAGTCGCTCAATCCCAAGGCCTGGCTGGTCGCGCTGTCGGGCGTCGGCTTGTTCGTGGTGCCGTTGTCCATGCAGGCCGACGTGCCGCATGCGACCTTGCTCGCGTTCTGTCTGGTGTCGCTTCTGGCCTGCATGGTGGGGGTGGGTTGCTGGGCGCTGCTGGGCAATGTGCTGCGGCGCTGGTTGCGCACGGCGCGCAGGCAACGTGCGCTCAATTGGGTGCTGGCGGCGGTGCTGCTGGCCAGCGTTGGCGGGATGCTGGCATGATGACGCCGACCTCGCACATGAGTCGTTCCACCATGACGCAACCGATCCACCAGTTCCACCGCCATCCGGAGGCTCCGTGGCTGGAGCTGCGCGTGAGCCAGCCTTCGGCGCATTGCTTTCGGCTGCACACGCATGAGGAGTACTCCATCGGCATCGTCGATCATGGCGGAGCGATGTTCCATCACGCGCAGGGGCCCGAGCCGGTGCGCGCGGGCAGCGTGGTGCTGATCGAGCCGCATCGCTGGCACGCCTGCAATCCCGAGCTGCCGCGCAGTTGGGCCTATCGCATGCTGTTCGTGAAGGCAGACTGGTTGCATGCGCAGATGGATACTCAGGTCGATGCGGATGTGCATGGCGACAGGCCCACGCGAGCCATCACCTTCGATCACCGCGCATTGCACTCACGCGACGCGGCTGTGCTGGTGGATCGCCTTTGCCAACCGCTGCAAAACGCGTGCGACATCGAGGCGCATCGTCGCGAGCTGCAGGATTTTCTGCGGCAGCACGCCCGCCGCCACACCACCGCGCCCAATGCAGCAGAGCCCGATGCCGTGCGCCACGCGCTGCGGACGCTGCACGCCCGTCCCGACTCCGACATCACCATCGAATCCCTCGCGGAAAGCCAAGGGCTGAGCCCGTCGCGCTTCATCCGCCAGTTCAAGGCCGCCACCGGTGTGACGCCTGGTGCGTATCGGCTCAACCTGCGGCTGAACGGTGCACGCCGTCTGCTCGCCGATGGCGCAACGCTCGCGCAGGCCGCGCACGAGATGGGCTTTGCGGACCAGTCGCACATGCAGCGCAGCTTCAAGACGCACCATGCGCTCACGCCGGGGAACTACGCGCAGACGGCGACGCTGCACCTGCCCTCCGCGCGCTGAACGCCTGGCGCGTCAATCCACCTTCTGCCCCAGCCCGCTGAGCACCAGCCGCGTGATCACTTCTTCCGCGCGCTCGAAGTCCGCCTCGTCGAGTGCGGGCTTGCCAAGCAGGATCGCGAACTGCGCCTGGTGTTCAGCATAGGCCTGGGTGACGGTCCAGATCACGAACATCAGGTGCGTGAAATCGAGCCGCGTGACCAGTCCCTTCTGCGCCCAGGTCTCGAAGGTCTTCACCTCGAGATCGAGCACGGGCTTCACGCGCGCTGCGATCACGTCGGCGTAGCGCGGCGCGCCCGCGATCACTTCCTTGGCGAAGATCTTTGCGGCGTTGGGGCGCTCGAGCGATGAACGCAGCTTGCCGTGAATGTAGGTGCGCAGCGCCTTCACCGGATCGGTGGGCTCGCGCCATACGTCCTCCATGCCGGCCAGCCAGCCGAAGACCACATCGTCGAGCACGCGGCGGTAGAGCACTTCCTTGCTTGGAAAGTAGTACAGCAGGTTGTGGCGGCTGATGCCCACCGCGTTCGCGATGCCTTCGAGCGAGGCGCCCTCGAAGCCGAGCACGGCGAACTGGTTCTCGGCCTCCTTGAGGATGTTCTGCTCCTTGCGCAGCCGCGAGGCGGTCGGCGCGCGCGTTCCATTCGGGGGCACATTGGAGGGCACGGGTGCATCGTCGTTGTGCACGCGCACCTTTCTGGAGCGGGCACTCGCCTCTACGGGCGCACCGGGCTCATTGGCATTGGAAACTTTTCGCACGTCTGTCATGCCTCCATTGTGATGCGGCACTGCGACATTTTCAGGCACAAGGTTTGCGTGCCGTGGGTTTTTACTGATTGGTAATTTTTTACCAGAAAGTAAATTATTGATCAGCCACGACAGCACGCCATGCGCACGGACACTGCGGCAACGCCAGATTGCCGATGTGATCCGCACGACGTTCTGACCCAGCCACCCATGCGGGCACAGACCCGCAGCAACGCATAGAAGAGGCCCACGATGACACCTCGACAGTTTGCGCGCTCCCATCGCCTTGCGCCGCCCTGCGCGCACGCGGCGATCGATCTCTCCACTTGGCGACAACTCACTTCGCACCGCAGCCCCCGAGCGCGGCGGTGCGCGCGGACGCCCGCCCCGCACCTCTGACTTCACGCCCCACCCACAACAAAGGAGCCACGATGGAATCGACCGCCAACCGCGCGTGTGGAGTGCACGCCGCACGCCTGAACCTCGTCGAGTACGCTGTGAATTTCAGCGACTCGCACGCCCCGCTGACCAAGCCACAGGCCCTGATCGAGGCCGAGCGTTGCTACTACTGCTACGACGCGCCATGCGCCACGGCCTGTCCTACCAGCATCGACATCCCCTCCTTCATCCAGCGCATCGCGCAAGGCAACGACCGGGGCGCGGCGCGCGCGATTCTCGAGGCCAACCCGCTCGGCGGCATGTGCGCCCGCGTCTGCCCCACGGAAGTGCTCTGCGAGCAGGCCTGCGTGCGCAACACCAACGAAGACAAGCCGGTCGAGATCGGCTCGCTGCAGCGCTACGCGACCGACGCGCTGTTCGACAACCCCGGTGCGCCGCTGTTCACCCGCGCGGCCTCCACCGGCAAGCGCATCGCCGTGGTGGGCGCGGGTCCCGCGGGCCTTGCCTGCGCGCATGGTCTTGCGATGCGCGGCAACGACGTGGTGCTGTTCGACGCGCACCCCAAGCTCGGCGGCCTGAACGAATACGGTCTCGCGACCTACAAGACGACCAACGGTTTCGCGCAGAAGGAGGTCGACTGGCTGCTGTCCATCGGCGGCATCTCGGTGCGCTGCAATCAGCGCCTGGGTCGCGACATGACGGTGGACTCGCTGCTGGAGAGCCACGACGCGGTTTTCCTCGGCCTTGGCCTCTCGGGCGTGAACGCCATCGGCATCGCAGAGCCCCAGGCGGAAGGTCTGCGCAACGCGGTCGACTTCATTGCCGAACTGCGCCAGGCAGGCAGCTTCGCCGACGTGCCAGTCGGCCGCCGCGTGGTGGTGATCGGCGGCGGCATGACGGCGGTGGACGCGGCCGTTCAGGCCACCAAACTGGGCGCGCAGGACGTGACCATCGCGTACCGACGCGGCGCAGCCGCCATGTCGGCATCGACGGTCGAGCAGCGCTGGGCACAGACGCATGGCGTGAAGATCAAGCATTGGAGCGCTCCCAAGAAAATCCTCAGCGAGAACGGCAAGGTCACCGGCGTGCGCTTTGCGATGACCACGCAGCGCGCGGATGGCGGCATCACCGAAACCGACGAACAGTTCACGATCGAAGCGGACATGGTGCTCAAGGCCATCGGCCAGACCTACAGCGCCGATCACGCGGGCACGACGATCCAGTTGACGGGCGGACGGATCGCCACGGACGAAGACGGACGCACCAGCGTCGCGCGCGTCTGGGCAGGTGGCGACTGCCGCGCGGGAGGACGCGACCTCACCGTGGAAGCGGTGGAGCACGGCAAGGTCGCCGCGCAGTCCATCCATGCGGCGCTGAACGCGGCCTGAGCCTGAGCCAGGCCCCACGCCACTTCATCCAATCCGAATCAGGAGAACCCACATGGCCGACATCAGCAGCAATTTTCTGGGCATCAAAAGTCCCAATCCGTTCTGGCTCGCATCCGCACCGCCCACCGACAAGGAGATCAACGTCACCCGCGCATTCGAAGCCGGCTGGGGCGGCGTCGTCTGGAAGACGCTCGGCGAAGATCCACCGGTCGTCAACGTGAACGGCCCGCGCTACTCGACGCTCATGTCGCAGGACCGCCGCGTGATCGGCCTGAACAACATCGAACTGATCACCGACCGGCCGCTGCAGCAGAATCTCGACGAAATCCGCCGCGTCAAGCGCGCATGGCCCGACCGCGCAATGATCGTCTCGCTCATGGTGCCGTGCGTCGAAGAGAGCTGGAAGCGCATCCTGCCGATGGTCGAGGACGTCGGAGCCGACGGCATCGAGCTCAACTTCGGCTGCCCGCACGGCATGAGCGAGCGCGGCATGGGCGCGGCCGTGGGACAGGTGCCGGAGTACATCCAGATGGTGACCGAGTGGTGCAAGCACTACTCCAGGCTGCCGGTGATCGTGAAGCTCACGCCCAACATCACCGACGTGCGCATGCCCGCCCGCGCAGCCAAGCGCGGCGGCGCGGATGCGGTCTCGCTGATCAACACCATCAACTCCATCATGGGCGTGGATCTGGAGTCCATGGTCATGCATCCGAGCACCGGCGGCTGGGGCTCGCACGGTGGCTACTGCGGCCCGGCCGTCAAGCCCATCGCGCTCAACATGGTGGGCGAGATCGCCCGCGACACCGAGACCGCCGGCCTGCCGATCAGCGGCATCGGCGGCGTGACGACGTGGCGCGACGCGGCCGAGTACATCGCGCTGGGCTGCGGCACGGTACAGGTCTGCACGGCCGCGATGGTCTACGGCTTCAAGATCGTCGAGGACATGTGTGACGGCCTCTCCAACTTCATGGACGCGCACGGCTATCAAACCATCGACGACTTCAAGGGCAAGGCCGTACCGACGGTCAAGGACTGGAAGCAGCTCAACCTCAAGCACATCGACAAGGCCGTCATCGACCAGGATTCGTGCATCCAATGCGGCCGCTGCCACGTGGTCTGCGAAGACACCTCGCATCAGGCCATCTTCTACCAAAAAGGAGAGAACGGAGAGCGCCGATTCGAGATCAACGAAGCCGAATGCGTGGGCTGCAATCTGTGCGTATCGATCTGCCCGGTGCCGGACACCATCTCGATGCGCACGCTCGCGGTGGGCGAAGTGGACGCACGCACCGGCATCAAGGTGACCGGCGAATACGGAAACTGGACCACGCATCCGAACAATCCCCAATGCCTTACGGCTGCGGAGGCATGAACATCGTCACTTTTGCAGTTTGGGTGACTTGATTTTTCGATCCGCATAAGCAAACGCAACTGCCCCGTTTCGGGGCAATTGCGTTGCAAGATTGCATTGCTGGAGTTGGTAGGTTTTTTGCTAATGCTATGAGAGTTTGCTTCCCCCAATGACTACTTGAAAACAGGAGCGTTCCCATGACAAGCCCGCATCCCGCTGGTGCCGCCAGCGACCTGACGAATGACGATCTGGCGCCCACCACCGAGGCGCAGCGAACCTGGCGCTGGTATCACTTCACGGCGCTGTGGATCGGCATGGTGATGTGCATTCCCGCCTACACGCTCGCGGCCAGTCTGGTCGAGGGCGGCATGTCGGCGATGCAGGCGGTGATGACGGTTTTTCTGGCCAACGTGATCGTGCTTGTTCCGATGCTGCTCATCGGCCATGCGGGCGCGAAATACGGCATCCCCTATGCGGTGCTGGCACGCGCTTCGTTCGGCACGCGCGGCGCCAAGCTGCCCGCCGTGCTGCGCGCGCTCGTGGCCTGCGGCTGGTACGGCATCCAGACCTGGTTCGGCGGCCTGATGATCTACACGCTGCTGGGCGTGATCCTCGGGCACCCGCTGGAGAGCGACAAGATCCCCGGCCTCGGCATCAACCTCGCGCAGCTCATCTGCTTCCTGGTGTTCTGGGCCATTCAGTTCTATTTCGTGGTGCACGGCATCGAGTCGATCCGCAAGCTCGAGACCTACACCGCCCCCGCCAAGATCGTCATCTGCTTCGTGCTGCTGTGGTGGGTCTACGAGAAGGCCGGCGGTTTCGGCCCCATCCTCTCCAAGCCTTCCGCGTTTGAAGCCGGAGGCACCAAGGCAGGCCAGTTCTGGTCGTCCTTCTGGCCATCGCTCACCGCCATGATCGGCTTCTGGGCAACGCTGGCGTTGAACATCCCCGACTTCACCCGCTTCGCCAAATCGCAGCGTGACCAGGTCGTCGGTCAGGCCATCGGCCTGCCCGTTCCCATGGGCCTGCTCGCGGGTCTGGCCGTGATCGTCACCTCCGCCACCGTCGTCATCTACGGCAAGGCGCTGTGGGACCCCGTGGACGTGGCCGCGCGCATGACCGGCATCGCCGTGCTGATCGCGCTCATCGTGCTGCTGGTCGACACCGTCAGCGTCAACCTCGCCGCCAACCTGGTCGGCCCCGCCTACGACTTCTCCGCGCTCAATCCACGCAAGATCAGCTACCGCACCGGCGGCTACATCACCGTGGCCATCGCGATCATCATGATGCCGTGGAAGATCCTCGAATCCACGCAAGGCTACATCTTCACCTGGCTCATCGGCTACTCCGCCCTGCTCGGCCCCATCGCCGGCATCCTGATGGTCGACTACTTCCTCATCCGCCGCACCCAGCTCGACGTGCCCGAGCTCTACAAGGAAAACGGCAGGTACTCCTACTCCGGCGGCTGGAACTGGGTAGCCATCGCGGCCTTCGTGATCGGCGTGGCTCCCAACGTGCCCGGCTTCCTCAACGCGGCCTTCCCCAACACATTCCCCAACGTTGGCGCCGTCTTCAAGGAACTCTATGCCTACGCCTGGTTCATCGGCCTGTTCATCGCCGCCGTGGTCTATCGCCTCGGCATGGGCAGCCACATGGAGTCCACACAAGCCACTTTGAAGCGAGCATGAAATAAGTTCCAAGGATGAAAGAGGCAAAGCCGGAATACAACCAATGCCCCCGGCTTTCAAACAACCCAACCAGGCAGCGGAGCGGGCAATCGAACCCCCACCCCAATGACGAGACAGGCCCTCAGGCTAGGCGTCAAAGGCGCAGACAGTACTTTGGTATGGCAAGCCTTTGCAACGACGCATGAGGGCCTGTATCGGCACCCCAAAACGAAGACTGCCAAACAACAAACGAAAAGCAAATTCGTCAAAAGCACGAAATTCCCAAAGTTTCCCCAGTGAGTAAGTAAGCAAAGGAGCAACATGATGAGCACAGCCAGCCGCCCTATTCTGATCCGTGGTGGCATCGTAGTGAATGCCGATCGCGAAGAACGCGCCGACGTCCTGATCGTCGATGGCAGGATCGCGGCAGTCGGAGACACGGCTGCTGCCCAGGCTCCTGCCGGTTCCGAAACGCTGGACGCCAGCGGCCAATACGTCATGCCCGGGGGCATTGACCCCCACACGCACATGCAGCTACCCTTCATGGGCACGGTCACGGCGGACGACTTCTTCACCGGCACCGCCGCCGCCTTGGCCGGAGGCACCACCAGCATCATCGACTTCGTGATTCCGGACCCTCAGGAACCGCTGATGGACGCCTACAGAAAGTGGCGCGGCTGGGCTGAGAAAGCCGCGTCCGACTATTCCTTCCACGTCGCCGTCACCTGGTGGAGCGACAAGGTGCGCGAAGACATGGGCACGCTGGTGCGCGAGGAAGGCATCAACAGCTTCAAGCACTTCATGGCCTACAAGAACGCCATCATGTGCGACGACGAGACGCTGGTGAACAGCTTCAAGCGCGCGCTCGAGCTCGGCGCCATGCCCACGGTGCACGCCGAAAACGGCGAGCTGGTCTATCTGCTGCAGCAGGAAGTCGCGCGCATGGGCATCACCGGTCCCGAGGGCCACCCACTGTCCCGCCCTCCGATGGTGGAGGCCGAAGCCGCCAACCGTGCCATCGCGATTGCCGACGTGCTCGGCGTTCCCATCTACGTGGTGCACGTGAGCTGCATCGAAGCCGCCGACGCGATCGCGCGGGCCCGTGCACGTGGCCAGCGCGTGTATGGCGAAGTGCTCGCGGGTCACCTGACCATCGACGACAGCGTGTATCGCCACCCCGACTACGCAACCGCCGCCGCCTACGTGATGAGCCCGCCCTTCCGCCCCAAGGAACACCAGGAGGCGCTCTGGCGCGGACTGCAGGCGGGCCATCTGCACACCACCGCGACCGACCACTGCACCTTCTGCGCCGCGCAGAAGGCGGCCGGCAAGGACAACTTCGCCAAGACGCCCAACGGCACCGGCGGCGTCGAGGAACGCATGGCGGTGGTCTGGGATGCGGGCGTGAACACCGGGCGGTTGACACCGAGCGAGTTCGTCGCCATCACCTCAGCCAACACCGCCAAGCTGTTCAACGTCTACCCACGCAAGGGCTTCATCGGCGTGGGTGCGGACGCCGACGTGGTGCTCTGGGACCCCAAGGCCACCAAGACGCTGTCGGTGAAGACGCAGCACTCCAAGGGCGACTTCAACATCTTCGAAGGCCGCAACGTGACCGGACTGCCCAGCCACACCATCAGCCGCGGCAAGCTCGTCTATGCCAATGGCGATCTGCGTGCGGAAAAAGGCGCAGGCCAATATTTCAAGCGTCCTGCCTTCGGCCCCAATTTCCAGGCGGTGCAAAAGCGCTCCCAAGACCTCGCACCCACTGCGGTTGAACGCAAACAGGGTTGAGCGGCGCGTGCTGCAAAATACCCCGAGGAGATAACCAACATGGACACCAAAGTGAAAACGAGCAACCACCACACAGACACCAGCCACCTGCGGGTGAACGGCGAGCGCCTCTGGCAATCGCTCATGGAACTTGCCGAAATCGGCGGCACGGCAAAGGGTGGCGTGTGCCGCCTGGCGCTCACCGACCTCGACAAGAAGGGCCGCGATCTGGTCACCCGCTGGGCCAGGGAAGCCGGCATGACCGTCACCATCGACAAGATCGGCAACGGCTTCATGCGCCGCCCCGGCCGCAACAACAGCCTGCCGCCCATCATGACCGGCAGCCACATCGACACCCAGCCCACCGGCGGCAAGTTCGACGGCAACTACGGCGTGCTCGCAGGCATCGAGGTGGTGCGCACTTTGAACGACCACAACATCGAGACCGAAGCCCCCATCGAAGTCGCGTTCTGGACCAATGAGGAAGGTTCGCGCTTTGTTCCGGTGATGATGGGCTCGGGCGTCTTCGCCAAGGCCTTCACGCTGGAACACGCCTACGCCGCCAAGGACACCGAAGGCAAGAGCGTGAAGGAAGAGCTCGAACGCATCGGCTACATCGGCCCCGAGGAACCGGGCGACCACCCCATCGGCTACTACTTCGAGACCCATATCGAACAGGGCCCGGTGCTCGAAGACAATGACAAGACCATCGGCGTGGTGACCGGCGTTCTGGGCATCCGCTGGTACGACTGCACCGTGACCGGCATGGAAGCCCACGCGGGCCCCACCCCCATGGCCCTGCGCAAGGACGCCCTGCAGGTGGCGACCCGCGTGATGCAGGAAGTGGTGGCCTGCGCCCACCGTCACCCACCGCACGGACGCGGCACGGTCGGCATGGTGCACGTGCACCCCAACAGCCGCAACGTGATTCCCGGGGAGGTCAAGTTCAGCATCGACTTGCGCAACGCGAGCGACGCGGACTGCGAGGCCATGGACGCGGACATCCGCGCCGTGGCCGATCGCATCAGCAAGGAAACCGGTCTGCCGATCAGGATCGATCTGGTGTCGAGCTATCCCGCGCAGCCGTTCAACGCGGAGTGCATCGAGGCGGTGCGGCGTGGTGCTGAAACCTTGGGCTATTCCCACATGAATGCGGTGTCCGGCGCTGGGCACGATGCCGTCTACATGGCGCGGCTGGCTCCTGCGGGGATGATCTTCATTCCTTGCAAGGATGGGATCTCGCACAATGAGATTGAGGATGCGAAGCCTGAGCACATCACTGCGGGGTGCAATGTGCTGTTGCATGCCATGCTGGAGCGGGCTGGGGGCTGAGTTTTCTTTTTGCTTTTCTTGTGACTTTTCTTTTGGCTTCTGCTCTTGGGTTGAGGGCAGAGGCCGGGACTGCCCCCGGCGGGGCAGTAACTTTTTGGTCTTGCCCAAAAAGTCACCAAAAGCGCGCTTTTGAATTCGGGGTCACGCGGCAGAACTCACTGCGCGACTGCGTCGCTCCGTTCGGGCAACCGCCGCGAGTCAGTGCTTAACCAAGAGGTATTTGCGGCACGTCGCTGCGCTTGTGCCGGGGTGCTTGCTGAGTTGGGTTGGTGGGCAAAGGCCCGCTGCTCTTTTGAACGAAGTTGATCCAGCGAGCAAATCAAAAATCGAGCAGCTCTGGCACCCCAGCATCTCGCGAAGTCGCGAGATGAGCGGCACGAGCGCAGCGACGTGCCGCACATTCCTCTTGGTTAAGCACTAGCTCGCGGCGGTTGCCCGAGCGGCGCGCGCAGCGCAAAGCGAGTTCTGGCGCGGGTATTGAAAAACGCATTTTTGGTGACTTTTTGGGCAAGACCAAAAAGTTACTCCGCCGCCGGGCGGAACTCCCGGCCTCCGCCGCCAGCACCACAGCAAAGGCAAAGGCAAACGCAGAGAAAGAGCCTTACGAAGAAGCCAACTCCAACAACGCATCCCCCGTCAACCGATACCGAATCCACTCACTCTGCGGCTTCGCCCCAATCGCGTCATACACCTTGATCGCAGGCGTATTCCAATCCAGCACGCTCCACTCGAATCGCCCGCAGTCGTTTTCCACCGCGATCTTCGCGATGTGCTGGAGCATCGCCTTGCCCGCGCCCTTGCCCCGCGCCTCGGGGTCGATGTAGAGGTCCTCAAGGTAGATGCCGTTGCGGCCCTGCCATGTGGAGTAGTTGTAAAAGTAGACCGCGAATCCGATGGGGCTTCCCTCGCTCTCGCAGATCAGCGCATGCGCGGTGGCGCCTTCGGAAAAGATGGTGCGGTGGACATGCGCTGCAGTGGTCAGCACTTCGTTTTCGGCGTTTTCAAAGATCGCGAGATCGCGGATGAAGCGCAGGATGGTGTCGGTGTCGCCGATGACGGCGGGACGGATCACAAGTTCGGAATTCATACTCAATTCAACTCAACTCAGCTAACTCAAGCGGTTCAAATCAGAACCAAAACGGAAAAAAGCAAAAAAATCACGCAACCTGCAGTCGGGCGGCTCCGGCCTCGACGTGGCCGATGACTGCCGCCGCTTCAAATCCTTCGCGCGCGAAGATCGCGAGCACGTCGTTGACAGCTTCAGGTGCGCAGGCGACGAGCAGGCCGCCCGAGGTCTGGGGGTCGCTCAGAAGGTTCTGCGTGGTGGCATGCAGGCCTGGGGCAAGCTGCACTTGCGCGCCGTAGGCGGCCCAGTTGCGGCCGCTGGCGCCGGTGACGTTGCCTTCTTCGGCCAGCTGGACGACACCGGGCAGCAGCGGCACCTTGGCCCAGTCGACCACGATCCTGACGCCCGCGCCGCGTGCCATTTCAAGCGCGTGTCCGGCCAATCCAAAGCCCGTTACGTCGGTGATCGCATGCA
This sequence comes from Diaphorobacter caeni, assembly GCF_015354245.1. Classification (GTDB taxonomy): domain Bacteria; phylum Pseudomonadota; class Gammaproteobacteria; order Burkholderiales; family Burkholderiaceae_C; genus Diaphorobacter_A; species Diaphorobacter_A caeni. The sequence goes on along the minus strand of NZ_JADKYZ010000001.1, from coordinate 534,675 downwards.
CGCCGGGCAGGTCGGCAAGCAGCGGGCCGGGGGTGTTCAGCTTGGTGGTGTTGGCGATCATTTCGCGGTAGCCCGCGTCGTCGAGCTTGAGCTTCTTGAGCGCTGCGGAATAGACGCCCACGCCGAGCGGCTTGCCGAGCACGAGCACGTCACCGGCCTTGGCTTCGGCATTGCGGCGCACGCGGTCGGGGTGGACGATCCCCATGGCGACGAGGCCATAGATCGGCTCGACCGAGTCGATGGTGTGGCCGCCCGCAATCGGAATGCCTGCGGTGCGGCACACGTCCTGACCTCCGCGCACGATCGCGCCGATCACGTCAAGCGGCAGCACGTTGATGGGCATGGCGACGAGTGCCAGCGCCATGATGGGCTTGCCGCCCATGGCGTAGACGTCCGACAGCGCATTGGTCGCGGCGATGCGGCCAAATTCATACGGATCATCGACGATGGGCATGAAGAAGTCGGTCGTGGCCACGAGCGCCTGCTCGTCGTTGAGCTTGTAGACGGCGGCGTCGTCCGAGGTTTCGATGCCGACCATCAGCTCGGGCGGGATCACGGCGTTCGCGCCGCTCGACTTGAGAATCTCCGACAGCACGCCCGGCGCGATCTTGCAGCCGCAGCCGCCACCGTGCGACAGCGATGTCAGGCGCGGCAGTGCGGGCGTTGCAGTGGAGGCGGAAGGGGTGGGTGCTGATGCGGTCATGGCAGTCTGGAAATGGGGAGGATGACAGGGGATTCAGCCCTGATCATCCCAGATTCGGAGCACTCAACCTGCGTGCGCGGATACTCACGCGGACAACGCTGCCAAATGCAGCCCGCTATAGTCGTGCCCTCAGATTTCCACGCCCCATGTCCCATTTCCAGCCCGTTCGCCCTGCAGACCGCCACCGCTTCGACGCCATCATCGATGCGCGCTCGCCTGCGGAGTTCGCCCTTGACCACATTCCCGGAGCCATCAACTGCCCGGTGCTCGACAACGAGGAGCGCGCCATCGTCGGCACGATCTATGTGCAGCAGGGCGCGTTCGAGGCGCGGCGCGTCGGCGGCGCGATGGTGGCCGCCAATCTGGCCAGGCATCTGAAAGAGCAGTTCGCCGAACGGCCCGAGCGCTGGAAGCCGCTCGTGTACTGCTGGCGCGGCGGCATGCGCAGCGGCTCGATGGTGCACTGGATGCGCCTCGTCGGCTGGGACGCGCAGCAGCTCGCGGGCGGCTACAAGTCGTTCCGCCGGCATGTGATCTCTCAGATCGAGGACCTTGTTCCCAAGCTGCAGCTGCGCGTGATTCTGGGTGCCACGGGCAGTGCCAAGACGCGCGTGCTGCAGGCGCTCACCGACCAGGGCGCGCAGGTGCTCGATCTGGAGCACTGCGCACGCCACAAGGGCTCGCTGCTCGGCAATCTCCCGGGCGTAGACCAGCCTTCGCAGAAGAACTTCGAGACCCAGATCGGCACCGTGCTCGAGTCGCTGGATCTCTCACGCCCGCTCTATGTGGAAGGCGAAAGCGCGCGCATCGGCCGCCTCACCGTGCCGCTGCCGCTGGTCACGCAAATGCGCGCCGCGCCCGCCATCGAGGTCGCCGCCACGCCCGAGGCACGCCTGTCCTACTTGCTGCGCGACTATGCGTATCTGGGCGACGATGTCGACGCGCTGACGGACAAGCTCGGTGTTCTGACCGAATCCCTCGGCAAGGAAACCGTCGGCCGATGGCAGGAGTGGGCACGCGAGAAATCGCTCTCGCCGCTGTTCGCGGAGCTCATGCGCATGCACTATGACCCCCACTACGAACGGTCGCAATCGAATCATTTCAGCGGCTGGGAACAGCGCCGCAAGATCGAGGCCACGTCGCTCGAACAGCCGGACATCGAACGCATCGCCGCGCAGATCATCGCGCTGGAAGTCTGACCCCAGACCGACTGCAACTACAAACGCTGACAATCTGCGCGCGCCCTCTCTGACATAGTCGGGTGGTTTTCTTCATCCAGCGAACCGTCCATGCGCAGACCCACTCCTTCGACTTCGTTCACGACACCTTGGCGCGCCGCCCTCTTCGCCGCCTGCCTGCTCGCGCAGGGCGCCATCGCCCACGCCGCGCCTGAAGGCGTGAGCACCGGCAGTTGCGATGTGCTGGCCTCGGGCCAGTTGCGCAGTGGCGAGTACATCGCACAGTACGAAGGCGCATGCAAGAACGGTCTGGCAGATGGCAATGGCAAGGCGACATGGCAGTCGCGCTATGCGCAGTCCGCAGCGCCCGTCGTGTGGCAAGGCAAGTTCACTCAAGGCGTCTATCTCGCCGATCCGCAGACGCTGGGCACAAAGCGCGTGGACAGCACGCGCGTGCTGCTCGACACCGGCCCGCTCGATGCGCCCAAGGGCGCGAAGGCCGGGCGGCTCTGGGTGGAGAGCCGCGTGGAGGGCAAGCTGCCGCCGTCGATCTGCCAACCGCTGAGCCTGCAGGTCTCGGCCAACGGAGATTTCGCGAGCGACGATCTCGCCAAGGGCTGGATGGACAAGGCGTATGCGCGCTGGCTCTCCATCTGCAAAGCCTCGGGCGCGGATGCCTTGAAAGGCCGCCAGCTGCGCGTGCTGCTGCATGACGGCACGGGCTGGTCACCCGATTCCTACGGCAACATTCCGGGTGGCGTGGCCCAGGCCTCGAGGCCCATCAGCGCGACGGCCGAAGCCGCGCCACACACTTGGCAGAGCTACAGCAACCGCGCGGCACAGCAACAGGCCAGCGCCCAGCGCGACAAGCAGCAGGCCGAGCAGTTGCAGGCCAACGAGAAGCGCCTGCGCGCGTTTGCCCACAAGCATGGCGCGACGCGCTATGTCGAGCTGCGGGCGCTGGAGAAGAATCCGTTTCGCTTCGGCGACAGCGTGATCCTCGTGGCGGTGCGCATGCACGAGGCGCGCACGCCCATCGAGGCCACGGTGCGCTCCGCCAATGGCGGGCGGTACGACTGGTCCAACGTGCTGCTGCGCGGCCCCATCGCCAACTGGGACGAACAGGGCCGCATCGTCGCGGCGCGCGTGAAGGGGCGCTCCACCGACGACGGAACACGCGATGCGGTGATCCTCGAGATCATCGACAGCCAGCGCTGCGAGGCGTCCAACTGCGAAGACTATCTCTACATGCCGGGCAACCGCTGGCTGCGCGACGAGGCCCTGAACGCCGCGCTGCACGAGCCGCAGATTCTGGCGCGCGGAACCCGTTGATTTCACAGGCGCAGGCACTTGACAATGCCGCCCGCAATGACCCACGGGCGACATCGGTATCGCAAACTCCCTAAGATTCCCGATGTGCCCCGCGTTCCGACCCACGCCGCGTGGCCATCGCACTTACCCGTGTCTGTCTTTAGTGCGTTTTTGCGATCTCCACGCGGCCTTGCAGGCGCGGTCTCGGGCGGTCTGCGCCTCGCAGCCCATCCCGATCCGCATCCGGCAAGCCTCACGACGAGATCGTCAACACGCGCTTAGGGAAGTTCTGCGCCGCCACCCAGGCCCCGAACCCTGCCCATCTGTCGATCCGGCCGCCCCGCGGCCTTTGCAGCGCCCTGCACACCCAACGCCGCGCTGCACGGTTTTTGAGTCAAGGATTTTTCACCATGCAGGCCATCGCTCGCCTGAGCCAATTCGTTGGCAGGACGTTCGCTCTCTGGACGTTGCTTTTCGCCATTCTGGCTTTCTATTTCCCCGCACAGTTCAAATGGATCGGCCCCTACGTCGTGCCGCTTCTGGGCGTCATCATGTTCGGCATGGGTCTCACGCTGTCCAAGGCGGATTTCCGCGAAGTGCTGCGCCGCCCTCTGGACGTGACCATCGGCGTGCTCGGTCAGTTCGTCATCATGCCGGGCCTGGCCTGGGCGCTGTCCAAGGGCCTGAACCTGCCGCCCGAAGTGGCCGTGGGCGTGATCCTCGTGGGCTGCTGCCCCGGCGGCACGGCCTCGAACGTGATGACCTTTCTGGCGCGCGGCGACGTTGCGCTGTCGGTGGCCATCACCTCCGTGACCACACTGCTTGCGCCCATCGTGACGCCCGCGCTGATCTATCTGCTGGCCAGCCAGTGGATCGAGGTGAGCGCGGCCGCCATGTTCTGGTCCATCGTGCAGGTGGTGGTGCTGCCGATCGCGCTTGGCGTGATCTGCCAGACCTTTCTGCGCGACAAGGTCAAGGCCGCCGTCGATGTGCTGCCGCTCGTCTCGGTGATCGCCATCGTCGCCATCGTGGCCGCCGTCGTGTCGGGCAACCAGCAGCGCATCGCCACCAGCGGTCTGATGATCTTCGCCGTCGTGGTGCTGCACAACGGTCTCGGCTATCTGCTCGGCTACGGTCTGGCCAAGCTGTTCGGCATGAGCGTGCCCAAGCGCAAGACACTGGCCATCGAGGTCGGCATGCAGAACTCGGGCCTCGGCGTGGCGCTGGCCACCGCGCACTTCTCGCCGCTGGCCGCCGTGCCCAGCGCGATCTTCAGCGTGTGGCACAACATCTCCGGCCCGATCATCGCCACTGTTTTTCAACGCTTCGACAACAACAAGCGCTGATCCAGACGGCTACCGCGCGCCTTCGTCGAGAAGCGCGCGGCCTGCGGGCGTCAGCAGCACGAGCCAGCGTGACTCGTCCTGCTGCAAGCGGACCCAGCCCGGCCCGCGCTGGGCTCCAATCTGCGCATCGCTCATCAGCGTGATCTCGCGCATCAGTACGCTGGCGCTCTCTCCCAGAATCTTCGACAGACGCGACAGCGGCACCGCTGCCGTTTCATCACCGCGCGCCTTCAACTCCTGCGCAAGCGCCAGCAGAATCCGTGCGGCCAGCGGCACGGGCTGCTCGCGTGACGCATCGCCCGCCTCCTGGCTCACGCGGGCGCCCTGCCCGGCTCCAGCACCACGGGGATGGACTTGGAGGTAGGCGTGCCCGCATTGGCCGCGACGGCCGACAGCGGCACCAGCGGATTGGTCTCTGGGTAATAAGCCGCAATATTGCCGCGCGGGATGTCGTAGGCCACGAGCTTGAAGCCGTCGGCGCGTCGCTCCTGACCGTCGTCCCAGACGGTGCGGATGTTGATCCAGTCTCCATCCTTCATGCCGAGCGCGCGGATGTCGTCGGCATGGATGAACACCACGCGGCGCTGGCCGAACACGCCGCGGTAGCGGTCGTCCATGCCGTAGATGGTGGTGTTGTACTGGTCGTGCGAGCGCGTGGTGAGCAGCGTGAAGACAACCTGGTCGCGCACCCGTTCGCGTGCGCGGTGCGATGGCGTGTCGCGTGGCACCGCGTGCGCCAAGAATGACGCCTTGCCGCTCGCCGTGCTCCACACCCTCTCGCTCGCCGTGTTGCGCAGGCGAAAGCCGCCGGGCACCGCCACGCGCTCGTTGAAGCGGGCAAAGTCGGGGAACACTTTTTCGATCTCGTCGCGGATCAGCGCGTAATTGCCTGCGAGCTGCAGCCAGTTCACGCGGCTGCGCCCGCCGAGCGTCGCATGCGCGAGCCGCGCGACGATGGCGGGCTCGGACAGCAGATGCTCCGACGCGGGCGGGTTGATGCCCATCGAGATGTGCACCATGCTCATCGAATCCTCCACCGTCACGCCCTGCACGCCGCTGGCCTGCATGTCGATCTCGGTGCGGCCGAGGCACGGCAGGATCAGTGCCTCCTTGCCATGCACCACGTGACTACGGTTGAGCTTGGTGGTGACGTGCACCGTCAGGTCGCAGCGCGCGAGGGCCTTCCAGGTTTCGTAGGTGTCGGGCGTGGCCGCAGCGAAGTTGCCGCCGAGCGCGAAGAACACCTTGGCGTCGCCATCGCGCATCGCGGCGATGGCTTCGACCGTGTCCACGCCGTTCTCGCGCGGCGGCTCGAATCCGTAGACCGCCTGCAGCTTGTCGAGCAGCGCGGCGGGTGGCTTCTCCCAGATGCCCATGGTGCGGTCGCCCTGCACGTTGCTGTGTCCGCGCACGGGACAGGCGCCCGCGCCGGGGCGGCCGAGATTGCCGCGCAGCATCAGCAGGTTCACGATCATCTGGATCGTCGCCACCGAATGCATATGCTGCGTGATGCCCATGCCCCAGCAGGCGATCACGCTCCTGGCGCCGATGTATACATCGGCCGCGCTGCGCATCTGCGCCTCGCCGAGGCCGGATTCTTCTTCGAGGACCTGCCAGGATTCCTCACGCAGGCTGTGCGCGAGCGCTTCGAATCCGCTGGTGTGCTCAGCGATGAAGGCGCGGTCGAGCACGTCGCCACGCGCGTCTTCCTGTTCCAGCACATGCTTCATCATGCCTTTGAGGGCCGCAAGATCGCCGCCCACGCGCAGCTGGAAGTAGTGCGTGCTGATGGGCGTCGAGCCGAAGGTCGCCATCTCCAGCTTGTCCTGGGGATCGGCAAAGCGCTCGAGCCCGCGCTCGCGCAGCGGGTTGAAGCTCACGATGCGCGCGCCGCGCTTGTGCGCCTCGCGCAGCTCGCCGAGCATGCGCGGATGGTTGGTGCCCGGGTTCTGCCCGAAGATGAAGATCGCGTCGGCGCGCTCGAAATCGTCCAGCTCCACCGTCCCCTTGGCCACACCGATCTGCGGGCGCATCGCGCTGCCGCTCGGCTCGTGGCACATGTTGGAGCAATCGGGAAAATTGTTGGTGCCGAACTCGCGCACGAACAGCTGGTAGAGAAACGCCGCTTCGTTGCTCGCACGGCCCGAGGTGTAGAAGATCGCCTGATTGGGATCGGGCAACGCGTTCAGATGCCGCGCGATGATCGCGAACGCGTCGTCCCACGCGATGGGCAGGTACTTGTCGCTCGCCGCGTCGAACACCATCGGGTGCGTGAGCCGCCCCTGGTCTTCAAGCCAGAAGTCGCTCTGGCCGGCCAGCTCGCTGACCGTGTGCCGCGCGAACAGCTCGGGGCCCGCGCGACGCGCGGTGGCCTCGGCTGCCACGGCCTTGACGCCGTTTTCGCAGAACTCGAACGTGGATGCGTGATGGCGATCCGGCCACGCGCAGCCCGGGCAGTCAAATCCATCGGGCTGGTTGGCCGAGAGCAGCGTCTTCGCGCCCTTGAGCGGAATGTCCTGCCGGAGCAGCGCATTCTTCACGCTGTTGAGCGCACCCCAGCCACCGGCAGGGCCCTTGTAGAACTCGATCTTCTGCTCGCTCATGGCGCTGTCTCCTTGGGCACTCTGCCCTGCACTGTCTCGTGCTCTTCACGCTCGCCCGGCCACACTGCGGCAGCCTGGGCGATTCACCCGATGGCTTCGCTCAGGTGTTCTTGCTCACCGTGATGGTCGGGAACTTGGACGAGAAGTCCTTGGCCTGCTGCGCGATCTTCACCGCCACCGTGCGCGCGATCGACTTGTAGATCTTCGCGACGTCGCCATCCGGATCGGCCACCACCGTGGGTTTGCCGCTGTCGGCCTGCTGGCGGATGCTCATGGCCAGCGGCAGCGCGCCAAGGTAGTCCATACCCATCTTTTCGGCCATCTTCTTGCCGCCATCTTCGCCGAAGATGTGTTCCACATGGCCGCAGTTCGTGCACACGTGCACGGCCATGTTTTCCACCAGTCCCAGAATCGGCACGTTGACCTTCTGGAACATGTTGATGCCCTTCTTGGCGTCGAGCAGCGCGATGTCCTGCGGCGTGGTCACGATCACGGCGCCGGTCAGCGGCACCTTCTGCGACATGGTCAGCTGGATGTCGCCAGTGCCCGGAGGCATGTCGACGACGAGGTAGTCCAGGTCCTGCCAGCGCGTCTGCATGATGAGCTGCTCCAGCGCCTGGCTGGCCATCGGGCCGCGCCAGATCATGGCCTGCTCCTCGTCCACCAGAAAGCCGATGGAGTTGATCTGCAGACCCATGCTGCGCTTGGGCTCCATCAGCTTGCCGTCCAGACTCTCGGGCTTGCCCGAGGTGCTGGTCATCAGCGGCTGGCTCGGGCCGTAGATGTCGGCGTCGAGCAGGCCGACGTTCGCGCCCTCGGCCGCCAGCGCCAGCGCCAGATTCACGGCCGTGGTGCTCTTGCCCACGCCGCCCTTGCCGGACGCCACGGCGATGATGTTCTTCACGCCGGGCAGCATCTGCACGCCGCGCTGAACGGCATGCGCAATGATCTTGCTGACGACGTTGACCGAGACGTTCTCCACGCCCGGCAGCGCCTTGGCGGCCGTCACCAGTTGCTGGCGCAGCTCGGGCACCAGGCTCTTGGCGGGATAGCCGATTTCCACGTCGAAGGCGACGTCGCCGCCGCTGATCGAGACATTGCGCAGCGCGCGCGTGCTCACATAATCCTTACCGGTATAGGGGTCGCGGACCTGGGCGAGAGCCTCCATGAGACCCTGTTCAGTAATGGCCATACTTCATTAACTCCTCGAGAGTCGGGTAGTCTATCCAAGCTGGAACACACGTGCAGGCACGTGGCATTACAAAAAATCCGTCATTTACCCTGACGCAAGCTCCCAAGAAGGTTTCCCCGTGAAGTTGAAGATGGCCAAGAACTCCCTGTTCGCAATCCTGTTGCGTTCACCCTGGTGGATCAGTTTCGTGATCGCCATCGCCATCGTGGCGGCCTGCAGCGCCCTGCTGCCCAAGGAGATCTGGCCGTTTGCAGCGCTGGGTGCCGCGCCCATCTTCATCATCGGTTGCATGGCCGCATGGCGCCAGTTCAAGGCACCGAGCAGCGCCAAGGTCGAGGCCATCCGCGCCGAAGCGGCCGCCATGTCGTGGAAGCAGTTCGCCAGCGCCCTTGAGGCCGCATGGGCGAGCGAGGGCCAGAGCGTGCAGCACATCACCGACCGCGCCGCCGACCTGCGCCTGGAAAAATCCGGCACCGCCACGCTGGTCAGCGCCCGCCGCTGGAAGGCCGCCACGCACGGTGTCGAGCCTCTGAGGGAACTAAATGATGCCGTCGTGCGACTCAAGACACAGTACGGCGTCTACGTGGTGCTGCAAGGCACCCTGAGCGAGACGGCGCGCGCTTATGCCAAAGAGCACGGCCTGCTGCTGCTCGAAGGCGACGCGCTCGCCGCGATGCTGCTGAAGTCGAAACCGAAATCGAGACCAAACAACACCTGACACCCTTTGGCCCCCCACATGCAAACAGCGCACACGCCTCTCACCGGATTGGTACTTTCGGGAGGCGGCGCGCGCGCGGCCTATCAGGTGGGCGTGCTCGAAGCCATCGCCGACCTGCGCATCGCCTGCGGCCTGCCGCGCCAGAACAGCCCGTTCCAGATCTTCTGCGGCACCTCGGCCGGAGCCATCAACGCGGCGGCTCTGGCCAGCGCGGCCGACCATTTCGACGACGCCGTGCGCCATGTCGCCAGCGTCTGGCGGCACTTTCACGCCGAGCAGGTCTACCGCGCCGACTCTCTGAGCGTGATCCGCAGCGGCGCGCACTGGCTCACGCTGCTCTCGCTCGGCTGGACCGTCGCGCGCTGGCGCAAGGTGCGCCCGCATGCGCTGCTCAACAACCAGCCGCTGGCCGAACTGCTCAAGCAGCTCGTGCACCTCGACCGCCTCCCCGAGCTGATACGCGACGGCCACCTGAGCGCCCTCGCCGTCACCGGATCGAGCTACACCACTGGCGAGCACATCACCTTCTACCAGTCACGCGACGCCCGCGCGCCCTGGGTGCGCTCGCAGCGCAAGGCCGTGCGCACCGACATTGGCATCAGCCACCTGCTCGCCTCCTCGGCCATTCCGTTCATCTTCCCTGCCCGTCCGGTCACCGTGGACGGCCAGCCCCACTACCTCGGCGATGGCTCGATGCGCCAGACCGCCCCCATCGCGCCCGCCATCCATCTGGGCGCAGAACGCATCCTCGTCATCGGCGCAGGCCGCATGAAGGAGCCCGATGCGCAACTGCCGCAAGGAGCGGAACCCAGCTACCCCTCGCTCGCCCAGATCGGCGGCCATGCGCTCTCCAGCATCTTCCTCGATGCCCTCTCGGTGGACATCGAACGCGCCGAGCGCATCAACCAGACCCTCTCCCTCATCCCCGCCGAAGCCCGCGCGCGCAGCCCGCTGCGCCCCTTGAATCTGCAGGTGATCTCACCCAGCCAGCGCATCGACGAAATCGCCGCGCGCCACATCAGCGAACTCCCCGCCACCATCCGCACCCTGCTCGGCGCCGTCGGGGTGAAAGAGCCCATACCCGGCCAACCCGGCGCAGGCGGCGCGGCGCTTGCGAGCTACCTGCTGTTCGAGCCCGGTTTCACCGGCGAACTGATGGCTCTCGGCCGCGCGGACGTGGAGGCCAAGCGCGAGGAAATCTGTGCATTCTTTGGATGGACGGCCCCCGGCCAAGCCCACTAAGGCGTAGAAGAAAACTTCACCAATTACAATGCAGGGTTCCGCCCGAAATGGCCCATTTGCCACAATTTCGAGGCTTACCGAAAGTTTGAACCGATGACTGCACGCAAGATTTTCGCCACCACCGCACTGCCGTATGCCAACGGCAACTTCCATATCGGCCACATCATGGAATACATCCAGGCCGACACATGGGTGCGTGCGCAGCGAATGCAGGGCAATGTGGTGAACTTTGTGGGTGCCGACGACGCGCACGGCGCGCCGATCATGATCGCGGCCGAGAAGGCGGGCAAGACGCCGCAGCAGTTCGTGGCCGACATCGCCGCCGGACGCAAACAGTATCTCGACGGCTTTCACATCGCCTTCGACAACTGGAGCAACACCGACAGCGCCGAGAACCACGAGCTGTCCAAGCAGATCTATCTCGACCTGAAGAAGGCCGGGTTCATCGAGACGCGCGTGATCGAGCAGTTCTTCGACCCCGAGAAGAACATGTTCCTGCCCGACCGTTTCATCAAGGGCGAGTGCCCGCGCTGCCACGCCAAGGACCAGTACGGCGATAACTGCGAGGTGTGCAGCTCCGTCTACTCACCCACCGATCTGATCAACCCGTATTCCGCACTCTCGGGTGCGAAGCCGGTGCTCAAGACGTCGGAACATTTCTTCTTCAAGCTCTCCGATCCGCGTGCCGTGGAATTCCTCACCGAATGGACGCAGGACGGCGTGCATGTGCAGCCCGAAGTCGCTAACAAGATCAAGGAATGGTTCGGCGTGCGCACCAATCCCGATGGCACGACCAGCGAAGGTCTGGACGACTGGGACATCAGCCGCGACGCGCCCTATTTCGGCATCGAGATTCCAGACGCGCCGGGCAAATACTTCTACGTGTGGCTGGATGCGCCCGTGGGCTATCTCGCCTCGCTCAAGGAGCTCCTCAACAAGCGCGGCGAGAACTACGACGCCTACATGGCCGATCCCGCCCTCGAGCAGTACCACTTCATCGGCAAGGACATCATCACTTTCCACACGCTGTTCTGGCCCGCGATGCTGAAGTTCAGCGGACGCAAGACGCCCACCAAGATCTGCGTGCACGGCTTCATGACGGTGAACAACGGCGAGAAGATGAGCAAGAGCCGCGGCACGGGTCTGGATCCGCTCAAGTACCTGAGCCTCGGCATGAATCCCGAGTGGCTGCGCTATTACCTGGGCGCCAAGCTCAACGGCAAGAACGAGGACATCGACTTCAACCCCGAAGACTTCATGGCGCGCGTGAACGCCGATCTGATCGGCAAGTACGTGAACATCGCCTCGCGCGCGGCGGGCTTCCTCGTTAAGCGTTTTGGCGGCAAGCTCGGCGAGATGAGCGACGACGGCCAGGCGCTGATCGCCCAGCTGCGCGAGCAGCAAGGCCCCATCGTCGCGGCCTACGAGGCCCGCGACACCGCGCGCGTAGTGCGCGAAGTCATGCTGCTGTGCGACCGCGTGAACAGCTATGTCGACGCCAACAAGCCTTGGGAACTGGCCAAGAAGGAAGGCATGGACGCGCGCCTGCAGGACGTGTGCACAACCTGCATCGAGGCCTTCCGCATCCTGACCGTGTACCTCAAGCCCATCCTGCCGCAGGTGGCCGCAGAGGTCGCGAACTTCCTCATCGTGCCGCCCGAGAGCTTTGCCGACATCGCCAAGCCGCTGGGCAAGGATCACCAGATCGGCGAGTACAAGCACCTGATGCAGCGCGTGGACGTGAAGCAGCTCGACGCGCTGTTTGAAGCCCCTCCTGCTCCGGTAGAGGAAAAAGTGCTGCCCGGTGGCGAAGAGATCGCCCCCACGATCACCATCGATGATTTCGCCAAGGTCGACCTGCGCATCGCGAAGATCGTCGAATGCAAGGCTGTCGAAGGCTCGACCAAGCTGCTGCAGCTCACACTGGACGTGGGCGAAGGCCGCACGCGCAACGTCTTCAGCGGCGTGAGCAGCATGTACAAGCCCGAGCAGCTGCAGGGCAAGCTCACCGTGGTGGTCGCCAACCTCGCACCGCGCAAGATGAAGTTCGGCGTGAGCGAAGGCATGGTCCTCGCAGCGAGCCACGCGGACGAGAAAGCCCACCCCGGCATCTACGTGCTTGAGCCCTTCCCCGGCGCGACGCCCGGCATGCGCATTCACTGACCCGACGCGTTCATCTCATGAGCACACCCAAGCCCCTTCGCCGCAAAAGCCCCGGGGCTTTTTTGTGGCTTCTCCTCGGCGCGCCTTGGCTGCTGACCTCGCTGTCCGGCTGCACCGTGGTCAGCGTCGCCGGATCGGTGGTGGGCCTCGCGGCGGACGCCGCCATCGGCACCGTGCGCATCGTTGGCAAGGGCGTGGGCAAGGCGGCCGATGCCATGCTCGATGATGACGATGAAAAGCCGGACAACAGCGGGATCACCATCAAATACCGCGAATCGCGCGAGGCGCCGTTGACAGATCAACCCACCCGTTCGGGTGCCAGCGCGGGTGCTGCAGCGCCCGCGCACGCCGCGGGGTCCAACTCGCCGCAGTGAACGGTTGCCAGTGAATGGCAAACGACGTTCACGGCTTCCAGTTTCATCGCAACGCCAAGCCTGGTGCGGCGCATCCTGGCGATCAGGAGGCCGCCGAAGGCGACGCCGGATCAAGGACCGTCGTGCAGCTTCTCGGCGCTGTAGCTGTTCTTCACCCGGAAATCCGGGCCGAACACCACCGTAAAGTGCATCTGGCGTGTGGGCGGGTCGATCCAGTTCCAGTCCCACTCGACGGTCTGCTTGAGGTTGTAGGGCACGGCCTTGGCGGGCATGCCGAGGATGCGGCGCACCTGCTCCTGGCTCATGCCGGGCTGGATCTTTTCAAAGTTGTGCGGCGCAAGCACTTGGCGCAGCGCGCTCATCTTGCCATCGGTGCCGATGGTGATCATGTAGTTGCGCGCGCCCATGGGCTGGCGGTTGTATTCGAAGGTGCGCGAGCCATCAGGCTCCTGCCAGACGAACTCGGGCTCGCCGAACTTGGCGCGCACGTCCATCTCGGTGGAGACACCCTCCTCCAGCTCCTTGATGCGCTGGTTGTCACACCCGGCCAACATCGTGACCACCGCGAGAGCCGCCGCCAAACCTGCACGCACCATGCGCGTCATTGCCATGAAATGTCCTTCCGATTGAACCTGTCGTAGAGGCGTTCGTCATCATAGTGATCCACCGTGAACTCACTCGAGGACGGCACTCTAACGCGTCAGAAGCGGTTTGGGTTGGCGAAGATGCCAAATCGTACGAATGTTTGCAGTGTTCACCAGTCAGCAGGTTCGATTGCGGGACAGGCGCGGCCTGCCATGGGTCCAACGCCGTCGCTCCACGTTACCTCTAAACCTCGACCACCGCGACACTCGCCTCCCGCAGCTCCGCCAACGCTGCGGCATTCGCCGCGTGTGCATTGGTCACCACCGCATCCGTCTGCGCCGCCGTTGCGACGGCATAGCGCCCGCGCACGCCCACCTTGCTGTAGTCGGCCAGGATTTGCAAGGATGATGACTGCTCGATCATCGCCGTGGCGACGCTGGCTTCGTGGGCGTCGAAGAAGGTGACGCCGTCGGCCGCGCTGATGCCAAACGGCGACAGCAGGGCCACGTCGGCGCGGTAGTTGCGGATGGCGTTGAGCGTGACCTCGCCATAGGTGCAGGGCACTTCGGGATTGATGTCGCCGCCGAGCAGGATCACGCGCAGCGCGCTCGATCCGTTCGATCCCGACACACCAGGCTGCGCGGACTGGAGCTTGAGCGCGGCGGCGATGGAGTTGGTCACCACCACGAGCGGCGTCTTCATCAGGCACAGCTCTTCGGCAAAGATGCCCGTGGTCGTGCCCGCGTCCAGAAACACCATTTGGCCGGGGTGCAGGCGCTTGACGGCGGCGCGGGCGATGGCGCGCTTTTCGCTCACGCGCTGGGTCTGGCGCTGCACGAACGGAGGCTCTTCCTCCTGGGCCACGCGCGCGACGCCGCCATGCACGCGGCGCACGAGGCCGAGTGATTCGAGCGCGAGCAGATCGAGGCGTATGGTCTCTCGCGAGACCTGCAGGTCCTGGATCAGCTGTTCGGTGCGCACGCGGTCAAGGGATGCGAGCAGCGATTGGATGCGTGCGAACCGGTCTTCTTGCAACATGGGTGGTCTGGCCTTGGCTTGAAAAAATGCAGGGCGACTTCGAGCATATGCGAAGTCGCCCCGGCTCAGAGCGTGTTGACGATCTCAGGGAAGCGGCTCTCGACGAGCCCGCTTCATGTCGTCATCGCGCTCGTCATGCGCGAGATGCGCGCTGGTCGCGGCGCTGCCTCCATGCACCCCATCCGCCCATCAGCAACGCGGCCAATGCCAGCATCAGCGGGTGGCCTACGGGAACCGGCTGGACCGTTGGCGTGACGGGCGGCGTCACCGGTGGGTTCACGACGGTGGCAGGGCTCGCGATCAGCACCGGGTCGACGATGGCGGCGTTGACCTTGCCATCCTCGTCGAGCACGCCGCCGTCGGTCACGCGGTAGCTCACGGTGCTGCCGGTGATGGTGGCGTTCGGGATCTCGGTGGCGATCTTGTTGCCGCTCGCGTCGGTGGACACCTTCATGAGCTTGCTGCCCGTGGGCAGTGGCGCTGGGAGAGTCAGCGTGATGCTGGCTTCGAAGCCCGGCGTGGCGCAGTCGCTCAGGCTGAAGGCGATGAGACCGCTCGCCGCCTTCTGTCCATCGGGCAGCAAACCGGCGGGCACGGCACTCGCGCTCGAGGTGACCTGCTTGCAGCTCTCGAGCGATTGCACGTTGAGGCTGGCGCCGGGCAGGCCCGCGCCGGGCGACGGGAGCTGCGTGTCGATCAGCACCTGGGGCTTTGGTGGATCGACGGGATCAACGGGATCAACGGGATCGACCGGATCGACCGGGTCGACCGGATCGGTCGGCTCAGGCGCGGGGTTGCCGAGCTCGAATGATCCGGCCGCGCTCCAGTCCGACCAGTTCAGGTTTTCGTCGCGCACGCGAACGCGCCAGTACCAGCGCTCGTCGTTGCCAAGACTCAGCACCTCGGGCGCCTTGCCGTTGAACGGATCGAGCTCCGAGCCCTTCTCGCCATTGGCCTGCGTGAGGCGGGCAAAGCACTGACGGCCGCCCTGGCGCGGATCGTCCGCACCGCCCGTGTCACCGTATTCATCCCACTTGTAGGCGCAGCTCCAGCGGTCGAGCAGGCTGTTGCCGCCCGCGATGAACGCGTGATTGAGCTTGCCGCGCTTGGTGGCCGCGCCCACGTTCGGATAGACGCGCTTGGGGTTGGCGAGCAACTGTCCCAGCGCGAGCGTGGTGATGTCCGCATCCTTTTGCGTGTTGACGCGCGCGTTGTTCAGATAGGTCCAGTTCTCGCGGCGGGTGTCGTTGCCCCACACGTCGTAGACGGGCGCGCCGGCGTCGAACTTGCGCGATTTCGAGAGCTGCCACTGCGCCTCGTAGATCGCGGGAGAGCCGCTCATCGCATAGCGCAACTGCACCGAGGCTGCATCGACCTTGCCGAGGCTGGCCTCGGGCAATTGCGGACTGGCGGCGAAGCGCTCGCTGGTCACGCGGATGGCGTCGTTGGCCGATGGACTGACGGCCGTGCCGCTCAGGTCGTAGCGCTTCCATTCAAGCGACGGCGCGGCAGCGTCGTCGAAGCTGTAGCGCAGCGTGCCGTAGCCGAACGCGAGCTTGGTGTTGGCGATCACGTCGAGGTCGGTGTCATCGTCCTGCTCGGCCGATTCAAGGCCGCCGCTGCCCGAAGCCACGTTGAGCCAGAGATGGCGGCTGTCCATCGAATTGCCGCGTTCGTAGAAATGCACATGCCCGTTCACGTTGGCGGTGATGGCGCCGCTGCTGCGTCCGTAGTCTTCAAGCTGCGAGATGAAGTCGCAGGCCGCGATCACCTCGCCCTGCCGCCATTTCTCGCTCAGACAAGGGTGGTGGTTGAGCAGCAGCACGTAGGGCTTGGCCTCTTCACGCGTGCGCTTCATCAGGCCGGTGAACCAGTCGAGATGCTCCTTCATGTAGTCCGCGCGGAACAGACCACGACCGTTGTCGTAGTTGGTCCAGCCGCCGGTGTTGTGCATGGCGGAGGCGGGATTGAAATCGCTCGCGACGATGCGCAGCCCCAGATAGTCCACGGAGTACCAGTGCAGCGGATGCTTCTCGGAGCCGTTGGAGGGAAGGCGGTTGAAGTACTTGCGGTAGGTCTTCATCCAGCTTTTCTCGCTGCCTGCGCTGGCCTGCTCGCCGAAGTACTCGTGGTTGCCCGCGGCGGGCAGCAGCGGCACGTAGGCCGAGAGCGCGCTCAGCGGCGTGAAGAACTGCGCGGCCCACTGGGTGCGCGAGTTGCCCGAGGCCACCAGATCGCCCGGCACGACGAAGCCCGCGAGCGCCTCGGCGCACTGCGCGGGCTGACCGCCGCAGTCGTTGGCGATCAGGCCGTTGACGATGTTCTTGAAGCGGTTGTCGATGCCGTCCTGCGTGTCGGACACGGTGGCGAATTTGGCGCTCATGACCTTGTCGCCCGCGCGTGGCCAGGTCTTGAAGCGGTATGGCCCCGCGAGCTTGGGCGCGACGCTGGTGCCGGTGACGACGGCGTATTCATACAGCGTGTTGGAATCCAGCCCGGTGAGATCGGCGAAGAAAATGTTCGCGTCCTTGAAATCGCCCACGGCATTGACCGCGTTGACGATGGTGAACGGCCCGGTGGAGCCCGCCTTGCGCACCCAGACCGTCGGTGTCGATTCGGCGGTTTCCAGCATCACCGACATGTGGTCCATGCCGGGGTTCTGCAGCGTCGGGCCGACGGCCATCACCGGCTTCGTGTTCGTGGCGGGAAGCGCCGCAGGATCGAACGGCCCGGCGGACGGGGTGTCGTCGCGCTGCAACTTCACGTTGTCCAGCGCCCAGTACCAGTTGTTGGCGGTGCTGCGGTAGTTCCAGCTCACCTGTGCCGTGGTGGCGCCGGCGGGCGCGGTGAACTCCACGCTCGCGCTCTGGTTGAGCGTGTCGGCCGCGTACGACCGGACCACCGCATCGCCCTTGTCGAATGTGATCGTCACGTCCGCCGTCTGCGGGCTCTGCCCCTGGCGGTAGTGGGTGTCGAAGCTGACCACATAGCGCTTGGCCGCCGTCACCGCGAGGCTGGGAGCGATCAGCGCGGTGCTGTAGACCTTCTCGGCGCGCAGACCGTCGGACTCGATGATCGCGATGCCGCCCGAGCCCTTGCTGAAATCGCCGCGCTTGGTGCTGGCGGCGGTGGACTTGCTGGCCTTCCAGGCGTCGGTGGTCACGAACCTCCAGCCCAGCCATGTGGCGTTGTAGCCCGCGGCGGGCTTGACTTCGTCCACCGAGCCGTCGGAGTAGAAGGTCTTGACCGTCCAGCCCGCAGGCGGCTGGGTGCCGATGGTGGAGCCGACGCCCGCCGTGTCGAAGTTCTGCTCCTGAAGCACCGTGGTCTGTGTCTGGGCATGGGCCAGGCCGCAGATCGCCCACGTACCCGCAAGCCATAGAAGCCGCCGTTTGTTTTGCATGAATCCTCCTGCCTGAAGGCAAATCAGTGGTGTGGATTGGCTGGAATCACCAATAAATGCAAAAATTAACAAAATTACATGAAAATACAATGACATCCCAAGAACCGCTTGGAGGAAACAAGAAGCCTGCTGGCGATCTCGGCGGGCGGGTGGCAAGACGTCAACCGCAGCGCCCGCTTGGATCCGTGGCGAGCATTGGCAACGCGGGGCAGACCGCCAGAGGCAGCGGCTGCAAGACCGCGTCGGGACTGCGCCCGGCCCGCGTCTGGGCCACAAATAGGCTCTCAAGACGCACAAGGGCTAAAATGCGCGGCAAACCGCCTGTTTTTCTCTCTTTCTCTTCTTTTTCGCGTGCCCCGTGCACGCCACTGAAACGAGCCATGTCCTTCTTCCGCCGCCCCGACTACCAATCCGACACCACGCAGTTCATCAACAAGCTCAAGGAACAGAAGCCCGAGCTGGAAGCGCAGCAACTGCATGGCCGCTCGCTGCTGTGGGACAAGGAAGTCGACCGCGACGTGCAGAAGGAATACAACGACGGTCGCGTCGCCCAGAAGCCCTACGTCTATCAGACCAACTCCTGATGCGACGCCGCGCTTGAGCGGCGCCCGCCATGGCCGACCACGACGACCCGTCCATCACCGAAGACGACGCGCCGCCCGCCCCCCCGGGCAGCGATGGCCTGCCTGACGTCATCGATCAGGTCGCTCTCGCGCGCCTCTATGGCGAGCCGCTGTTCGCGCTGCCGCAGGATCTGTACATTCCGCCCGATGCGCTCGAGATCTTTCTCGAGGCCTTCGAAGGCCCACTGGATCTGCTGCTCTATCTGATCCGCAAGCAGAACTTCAACATCCTCGACATTCCGATGCTCAAGGTCACGCAGCAGTACCTGAGCTACGTGGACGAGATCCGCAGCCGCAATCTGGAGCTGGCCGCCGAGTACCTGCTGATGGCCGCGATGCTCATCGAGATCAAGTCGCGCATGCTGCTGCCGCCCAAGAAGCAGGAAGGCGAAGTCGAGCCCGAAGACCCGCGCGCCGAACTGGTGCGCCGCCTGCTCGAGTACGAACAGATGAAGCTCGCGAGCCAGCGCATCAACGCCGTGCCGCAGTACGGCCGCGACTTTCTGCGCGCGCAGGTCTACATCGAGCAGAGCCTGCAGCCGCGCTTTCCGGATGTGGAGCTGGTCGATCTGCAGGACGCCTGGCGCGACATCCTCAAGCGCGCCAAGCTCGTGCAGCACCACAAGATCACGCGCGAGGAGCTCTCGGTGCGCGAGTACATGAGCAACATGCTCAAGTCGCTGCAGGGCCGCCGTTTCGTCGAATTCGAAGAGCTGTTCCAGCCTGAAAAGGGCAGCACGGTGCTGGTCGTGACCTTCATCGCGATGCTCGAGCTCGCCAAGGAAACGCTCATCGAGATCACCCAGGCCGAGGCTTTCGCGCCGATCTACGTGCGCCTGGCCTACACGCCGGTCTGATCCGTTTTTTTCCAATCCCCCCGTTTTGCGGAGACCTCCGACATGCCCCATCTCGTCATCGACTACAGCGCCAATCTCACCGACTTTCCGCAGGCACAGATCCTCAAGGACGTGAACGCCGCGCTGTGCGCGCATCCTGAGATCAAGGAAGAGGCCGACCTCAAGAGTCGCACCAACCGCATCGAGCATTTCGAGATCGGCAACCAGCCCGCCAATCGCGGCTTCGTGCACGCCCAGCTGCGCCTGCTCTCGGGCCGCTCGCCCGAGGCGAAGAAAGAACTCGCCGAACAGGTTGCCGTGGTGCTGCGCAAGCACACGCCGCGTCCTGCGGGCGTGATGGTCCAGCTCAGCGTGGAGATCGTGGACATGGACCGTCCGAGCTATGTGAAGGAACGGCTGTAAGGCCTCCCTCTCACGCTCAGGCGAAAGCAACTCTTTCACCTGAGCGACACAACTGCAAGACAAACTGACAGCCGCACAATCCTCCACGCGGCCACTCCATACCGGATGCACCAAGCTGGGGCAATGCCAGGCGTGCATTGCCTCACACCAGCGTTACCGCAGGTACGGACCTTGCATGCTCTTCTGCTCATAACGATCAGGAGACCTGCTTCCCGCACCCCGCGCCATGCACCCACGAGCCTTCTTTCACCCCCATCCTCTCGCCGCCACCTGCGCGCTGCTTTTCCTCTCTGCTTCCGTCCACGCATCGGAGCAGGAATCCGTCGCCTCGCTGCCCACCATCGAAATCAAGGGCCAGACCACGCGCGGCGCCGCTGCGGCCTATTCGTCCACCGAGCTGACGACGCAGGATTTTCAGGACGCGCACATCAGCCATCCGCAGGATCTGCTGCGCAAGGTGCCCGGCATGAACGTGCAGAACTACAACCTCTCGGGCGTGGGCGACGCCATCGTGATGCGCGGCTTTGGCGGTGGCGGGCATGGGGGCGACATCGGCGTGGTGCTTGACGGTATTCCGCTCAACGAGGCCATGTCGCATGCCGATGGATATGTCGATCTGAACGTGATCGTGCCGCTCGAAATCCAGCGGCTCACGGTCTACAAGGGACCCGTGTCGGCGCTGTACGGCAACTTCAATCGCGCGGGGCTCATGGCCATCGAGACTCGCAAAAGCGAGCAGTACAAGGAGGCCGATCTGAGCCTCTCGTCGCATGCCACGCTCGATGCGCAGGCCGCGTTCGGCCTCAAGATCGACGAGGGAGAGCATCTGAATCTGGCAGCGCAGCACTACCGCACCAAGGGCTGGCGCACGCAGTCCGACCACGACCGAACCACGTTGGCCGCACGTTGGAGCAAGCAGGTCTCGGGCGATCTGGAAATTGCCGTGTCGGGCCGACTGCATCACAGCGAGGGCGACTCGCCGGGTTATCTGACGGGCGCGCAGTTCGCCACCGATCCCTACGGCAAGGACCCACGCGCGATGAACGACGGCGCGAAGAAGGACTTCGCCACGCTGCGCGCCGATGCGCGCTACTCGCTCGCGCCGGAGCTCACCTGGCTGTCGTTCGCCTACACCACGCGCCAGAGCTTCACGCGCTGGTTCAGCCGTCCGGTCAGCACCACCGCATGGCGCCAGCGCGAAGAGAACTATGACCGTGCGGTCTACGGCGCGGGCACCAGCCTGAACGGCAGCCACCAGACCTCCCTCACGCCACTCAAATGGGTGGCGGGCATCGAGGCGTTCCGCGAATCGACCGACTACGAATACTTTGATGGCCTCGACCGCCGCGCGCGCGTGAACCCCGCGATCAGCGACCGCACATCCAGGCTCAACAGCGTCTCGGCCTTCGGCGAGATCGACGCGCCCATTCACCCGCTGCTGCAGGTGTCGGCGGGCATGCGCTGGGACCGCTTCACCGGCGACTGCGAACGCAATGGCGCGGAGACCGGCAGCGACCCGTGCGGCGCGCTCAACCGCGTGTCGCACGGCAGCCCCAAGTTCGGCGTGCGCTCGCAGGTCGCGCCGGGCGTGCTGTTCCGAACCAGCTGGTCCGAAGGCTTTGCGCTGCCCAGCACGTTCGCCAAATACGCGCTCGGCGCGGCCAGCCTGAGTCCCAACGTCTTTCGCCAGACCGAGGTCGGCGTGCAGCTCAAGCCCTTCGCCGATCTGGTAGTGGACCTTGCCGCGTACCGCATGATCTCGTCCGATGAGATCCGCAACGTCGCGCCCGGCGTCTACGAGAACTACGGCCGCACCCGCCGCACCGGCGTGGAGATGAGCGCGCTGTGGGCCGCGCACCGCAATATCGATCTGCAGCTGGCCTGGGGCAGCGCCCACTCGCGCGTGCTCGAGAACGGCAACGCCGCGCTCATCGGCAACCGCGTTGCAGGCGTGCCGCGCACCACCACCACGTTCGGCGCGACATGGCGCCCCGCCCCGGCATGGGAGACCACACTGACCTGGCGACGCGTGGGCCGCTACGCGGTCAACGACGCGAACGCCGCCTTCCACAACGGCTTCGCGACATGGGACCTGGGCCTGAGCCACGATCTGCCCATGAATGGCCTGCGCCTCTACGCCCTGGTGAGCAATCTCACCGACAAGGTCCACGCCACCTCGTCCTCGATGATCGGTGGCATGCAGCTCTACACGCCCGGCGCGCCGCGCACCTTCAAGGTCGGCGTCCATGCGCGCTTCTAGATTTTTTCCGAATTGATCTTTCAGCCATGACACTCGCACACCTGCGCACCGCCTGCCTCGCCGCCCTGCTCACCACCCCGCTGGCGCAGGCCCACAACGTCTGGCTCGAGCCCGATGCCAACGGCGCCTACACCGTGCAGTTCGGCGGCCATGAGGGCAAGCTCGAGAGCTTTCCCATCGAAAAGCTCACCAGCGTGCAGGCCTACGACCGACGCGGACGCAAGATCGATGTGAAGATCGAGCCCCTGCAGGACGGTGCCCGCGTGACGCCCAAAAAAGAAGCCGCGATGCTCTCCGCGGAGTTCGACAACGGCTTCTACAGCCGGGTCGGCGACGGTCCGATGGTCAACAAGCCGATGGACGAAAACCCCGGCGCCACCAGCGGCGTGCACGCGCTCAAGTTCCACAAGACCTTCATCCAATGGGGCGTGTTGTCGAAAAAGGAACTGGGCCAGAAGTTCGAACTCGTCGCCCGCACCCACCAGCCCGCGCACGCAGGCCAGCCGGTGCAGTTCCAGGTGCTGTTCGACGGCCAGCCCAAACAGGGCGTGCGCGTCTCGCTCGGCGAGAAAGGTGAACCCGTGATGTCGGACGCGAACGGTCTGGTCGCGGTGACACCGAAGGCCGGAACCAACCAGCTCCAGGCCATATTGCGCATACCGGTGACGGGCAACGCGAAGACCACGCAGATCAGCTACGAGACGCTGGTCACCTTCCCGGCCCATTGACCCGAAGTTCGGGCGGTTCGTATTGGCCAACATCTTCGACGTACCGATCAGCAGCGCAAAGACAGACAGCCCGCATTCCGAAGAATGCAGGCCAAGTTGCGTTGATAGAAAGGACCTGCTCGCTTCCCCACCAGGCAGGAACAGGTCCCAACGCAGGAACGGTCAGAACGAGTGGCGGACGCCGAACTCGAATCCCGTTGCGCTGTCGCCGGCCGTCATGGTCGGGCTGATCAGCGACGACGACGAGACCGCGAAGCCGCGCTTGGCGTTGTCATCGTTCTTGATGTGCGCGATCGTCGCGTAGACCTGCGTGCGCTTGGACAGGTTGTAGCCGTAGCCAAGAGAGAAGCGCTGGGTGTCGGCGTCGTTCATGCGCTTGGTGCTGATCTGCGAGTAGGCCGCGCGCAGTTCGCCCGCGCCGAGCGGCATGGTCGCGCCGATCAGGTACATGTCCACGCGCTGGCTGGAGTTGCCGCGCTCGGTGGCGAACTGGGCCATGGGCTTGACCATGCCGAAGTCGTAGGCGGCGCCCACGTTCCATGCCTTGTAGTCGACGCCCTTGGCATCGGTGCCACCGCGTGTCGTGCCGTAGGCAGCCGCCACGTTCAGCGGGCCGGATTGGTAGCCCAGGCGCACGGCGGCGGAGCTGCCCAGACGGTCGTTGGCGATGCCGTCGGCCTTTTCGCCGAAGCCGTACTGCAGCTGGCCGTAGAAGCCGCCGAGCTTGGGCAGGATGTAGTTGATGCTGTTGCTCACACGCTTGTGGCCGCTGCCCTCGGGCGTGCCGACCGCGACGCTCGTTCCGCCGATCAGGTTGGCGCCGTTCACGCCGCCCACGCCCACGTCGCCGAAGGGATCAAAGGTCTCGATGTTGAGGTACGCGGGCGTCTTGTCGCGGCCGATGCGCACCTCGCCGAAGCCACCCATCAGGCTGACGGTGGAGCGGCGGTCGAACTTGAAGCCGCTGCCGCCGTTGTCGACCGCGATGCCGCCTTCGAGCCAGAAGCCTGCCTTGAGGCCACCACCCAGATCTTCGACGCCGCGAAAGCCCAGGCGGCTGCTGGACACGCCGCCGCTCGACACACCGCTCACGCTGTTGGTGTCGCTCTTGAGGTGGGCGACGGAGACATCCGCCACGCCGAAGAGCGTGACCGAGGAGGTCGAGGATTGTGCCGATGCGCCCGCAGCGGCGAGCAATGCGGCGATGGCGACGAGGGTCTTGTTCATGCTGTTCATGGAATGGATTGAATGGATCAAACGAACAGCCGGTGGCTCACTGGCAAACCGGCCTGGCCCGATGTCGGGACAAGTCAATTTGAGTGACTAAGTGTGACAATTCAGGGACAAGCCCGCGTACCCTACTTTGTCATGCTGGATTAATCGCAGCCGACAATTCCGCGCGGTTTTTGCGTTATACCGCGCGCGCCTTCACAGTCACCGTCAGCGCACGAGATCCGCGTCCAGCCAACCGCGCAGGCTGTTGATGAAGGCCCACTGAACGACCTTGTCGATGTCGCGCAGATGCAGCACTTCTTCGCGCACCCGCCCCGACTCGATCGCCAGCGCGCGCCCCACGCCGGGCAGCAGACCGCAGGCAAGCGGCGGCGTGATCCAGCGTCCATCGCCGAGCCGCATCGCGACATTGCCGCGCGTGCATTCGGTGATCTCGCCCGCCTCGTTCCACAGAATCACGTCGAACACGCCGCTGCCCGCCGCAGGCTCCCACGCCGCGTAGTGCCCGCGCCGCGTCGTCTTGTGGCGCACGAAATCGCTGTGCGCGGCGATGAAGGGCCGGTCGGCCAGAGCGAGCTTCACGGGCTGTGGCGTCGCGGCCAGCGCGAAGGCCTGCGCGGTGAACGCCCCCTGCTTGCCGAGCAGCAGACGCACGCGCCAGTCGCCTTCCGCGTGTGTCGCGCGCAGGGCGTCGAGCGACGCGGTGATCTGTGCTTCGGGCCAGTCGATGCGGAAGTGCTTGGCCGATGCCCGCATGCGCGCGAGATGCCGGTCGAGATGCCTGAAATCTCCACCGCTCAGCGCCAGCGTTTCGAGCACCTCCAGCGGTGGCAGCGCGCGGTCGATGAAAGCGCGCTTGTGCTTCCATTCGAGCCATTCGTCCGCCGCGTTGGCGCTCGCGGTGATGCCGCTGCCGATGCCGCATTGCACCTGCTCATCACGCACGGTGAGCGTGCGGATCGGCACATTGAAGGTCGCATGCAGCTGGCCCGGCGCATCGCCCGGCCGCACGATGCCGAGCGCGCCGCAATAGACTCCGCGCGGCGCGGATTCGAGCTCGGCGATCAGGCGCATCGCCTGCACCTTGGGCGCGCCGGTGATCGAGCCACAGGGAAACAGCGCCGCGAACACATCGACCAGCCGCGTGCCGGGGCGCGTGCGCGCGGTCACGTCCGAGGTCATCTGCCACACGGTAGGCAGCGCCTCGACATGAAAGAGACGGGGCACCTTCACGCTGTGCGGCTGCGCAATGCGCGAGACATCGTTGCGCAGCAGGTCGACGATCATCACGTTCTCCGCACGCTCCTTGGGCGACGTGCCCAGATGCTCGGCAAGCGCCGCGTCCTGCCCGGGCGTCGCGCCGCGCGCCGCCGTGCCCTTCATCGGGCGCGTGAGCAGCGCCTCGCCATCCCAGTCAAAAAACAATTCCGGAGACAGGCAGAGCACCTGCTCCTCACCCCATGGCATGCTTGCCACATAGCCATCGGGCTGCGACGCGCGCAGCGCATCAAACAATGCTTGCGATGAGCCGAACAGCTCGCCATGCAGCGGCGCTGTGTAGTTGATCTGGTAGCACTCGCCCGCCGCAATGGCCGCGTGGATGCGCGCGATATCGACCTCGAATGCGCCACGCGCAGGCTCGGAATGCGCGCCAGCTTGCCAGTGGATGTGGGCAAGCGCGTGAGTGGCTTCGGGATGCGCATCGGCATCATCGGTCAGCGGTCCGTCGAATTCGGCAAACCATGCAAGCGGCGATCCACTCTTCGCACTCTTCGCACTCTTCGGAATGTGCGTGGAAAAAGCGGTGTCGAACGTTCCCGCGGCTTCGTAGGCCAGCCCCCCCACGCACCAGCGCCCGGCACGCGCGGCCTGCTCGACGGCGTCGAGCACATCGCGCACTTCGGACAGCGCATGTGCCTGCCAGACCCGCAGCGGCGCGCCAAAGCGCCAGCGCATGCGCGCCGATTCCGGGTGATGCGGCTGGGGGAAATCGATCAGGGCGAAAGGCATTCTGGGCAAGGCGGGCATGGGGCGCAAATTATTCCATGCGGTGGGGGATCCTCTCGAAGCTCCGCGCATGTCCTTGCACCGTGGCGCGGTTCCGGGCTCTCTTATAGACTGCCCCAATTTTCAAAAACGCGGAGGCAACGCCATGAACACCACAAGCACATCCACCACATCCACCACGGGCACCCCCTACGGCACCATCCCGCCCGCATCACCGATGCCGCAGCGCAAGCCCATCAGCCTGCCGCGCCTCGCGCAGATGCGCGAAGCGGGCGAGAAGATCACCATGATCACCGCCTACGACGCGACCTACGCGGCCGTGGCCGATGCGGCGGGCGTCGAGTGCATTCTGGTGGGCGACTCGCTCGGCATGGTCTGCCAGGGCCTGCACAGCACGGTGGGCGTGTCGCTTGACGACATGGCCTATCACACCGAATGCGTCGCGCGTGGTCTGCACCGCGCGCAGGCCACGGCCTGGCTGGTCAGCGACCTGCCCTACGGCAGCTATGCGGAGGGCAAGGAGCAGGCGATGCGCAGCGCGAGCCGACTGATGCAGGCCGGTGCCCACATGATCAAGCTCGAGGGCGGCGGCTGGACCGCGCCCATCGTGCAGTTCCTCGTCGAGCGCGGCGTGCCGGTCTGCGCGCATCTGGGCCTCACGCCGCAGACCGTGCATGCGCTCGGCGGCTACCGCGTGCAGGGCCGCGATGACGTGGCCGCCGCCACGCTGCGCCGTCAGGCCGCCGAACTGCAGGAAGCGGGCGCGTCGATGCTGGTGCTCGAGATGGTGCCCGCCGAGCTCTCGCGCAGCCTCACCCAGGCGCTCGCCACCTGCCACACCATCGGCATCGGAGCGGGCAGCGGCACCGCCGGGCAGGTGCTGGTCATGCACGACATGCTGGGCGTGAATCTGGGCAAGAACCCGAAGTTCGTGCGCAACTTCATGCAGGATGCGGGCTCGGTGCGCGGGGCGATCGAGGCCTATGTGCGGGCCGTCAAATCGGGAGAATTTCCGGACGATCAAGTCCATGCGTGGTAAGCAATCGCAAGAGTCGTGAACCTGAAATCGGTCAGCAACGACTCCTTTTTGGTTTGGAATTCGTTAACAATTCCTATGGATTCCCACGTTACATCAAATTTGCACAAACATGCTACGGTGCAGTTGACACAGACGAAGTGAGCGCTCAGGTACTTTTCGCCGCATCCACCAGCCGTTTCGGCGGATGCGCGCGCCAGGCCGCAGCGGACAAGACCCGCTCACGCCGTCTGACTCCGTAGGTAGCGTGCCAATGAATTAGAAATCCACGCACCGATGTGCTCACGTTCGAGGGGACACAAAGAACGGGCACGGACGTGGAGATCAGCGTCGCAGCATCACCATGCGCTGCGACCGGTGCGCAGGCCATGCGGGGCAGCTCCTGTATCGCCAGGCCGCGCAAGACCGCCCCGATACACGACCACCGTGATGTAGCCCGTCTACACAATGAACCGCCCTGCGGCCCTGTCTGCACGCCGGCAGCGCCATGCCCGAACGCTTCGCACGAGGGGAGAACATGATGCGATTCAGTCGAACCACGGGAGTCGGTGACAAGGACGCGCGCGCCCCCCGTCATGTGCTGCAGGTTCCGCCCCATGACCCGATGCGGGTTCTGGTCCCCGTCCTGTTCCTTGCCGTGGCGTTGGCCAGTTGCACCGCGCCGCCCACCGCCCCTGAGCCGACTCCGCAGGCCCCTCCCCAGCCACCGCAGGCCGCCACGCAATGCCATCCGGGCAACACCACGCGTGCGGAGATCGTCGCGCTCGAGCAGGCCTATGTGCTCAACCGTTTTGGCGCCTTCGTGCCTGCGGGGATGATGTATGCGCTCAAGCGCGACGTGGTGGCGCTCGATTCGAGCAAGGGCCCCGCAGGCCCCGGCAACGCCAGACTGCGCGAGGACAAGCGCCCGCGACCGCTGGTGCTGCGCGCGCACGAGGGCGGCTGCCTGCAGGTGACGCTGCACAACTGGCTCGCTCCTGAGTGGGAGGACGAAGGCGGCAAACCGCCGGACCCCACGGTGCCTCTGAACGGCGAACGCGTCGCGGCGGCGCCCGCCCATCTGATGGACCCCATCGGCAGTCCATCGTCGCGGCGGCTCAAGCCGCTCTCCAAGGTCAGCGTCGATGCCCCGCGCACGCGCAGCGCCTCGTTCTTCGTGGCGGGCCTCGATGTGCAGCAGCCGCGCCATTGCCCGGTGAACGCGGTATGCGGCGGCGACGGCACCTATGTCGGCCTGCGCAACCAGCAGGGCATCTTCTTCAACCCGGGCACTTCCAGCGACGTCAGGAACCGCTACCAAAGCGGATCGGTGATCCAGCCCGGCCAGGTCTCGGTCACGCTCTGGTCCGCGCCGCGTGAAGGCAGCTTCTTTGCACACTCCACCGCCGCACCCATCGGCGGCGAGGGCGATGGCGGGCAGATCGGGCTGGGCCTGTTTGCGGCGGTGAACGTGGAGCCTCCGCAGTCGCGCTGGTACCGCTCTCAGGTTGACGAAGACATCATGCGCAGCGTGACCAAAACGCCGGCCGGCGGCGACGCGCATCCGTTCGAGAAAGTGGACTACGAGCAGATTTCGCTCGTGCAGAACGGCGAGATCGTGCACAGCGATCTCAACGCCATCATTGTGCGCAGCGCCGCACAGCACAAGCGCTGCGAGACCCGCATGAAAGACACGCTGGTCGACGGCCAGCGCTGCGAGCCGTCGTTCCGCGAGTTCACCGTGATCCTGCATGACGAGGTGCACGCGGTCCAGGCCTTCCCCGAGCTCGAGGACGAGGACAACCCGCTGCACTACATCAAGGACGGCATGGGCATCAACTACGGCGTCTCCAGCATGGGCTCGACGGCCTATGCCGCGCAGCCGCAGCGTGGCGTCGGACCGGCCGCCAAATGCCCCGAGTGCCGCGCGGAGGAGTTCTTCCTCTCGTCCTGGGCCAACGGCGATCCGGCGCTGGTCCTGAAGTGGGACGGCAACGGAGAGCGCCCCACCGGCGCGCGCTATCCCGACGACCCATCGAACGTGCACCACAGCTACCTTGGCGACCCCGTCGTGTTCCGCAACCTGCATGCGGGCCCGAAGGAGACACACGTCTTTCACCTGCATGCGCACCAGTGGGTGATGGACGCGAGCGACCCGAACTCCACCTACCTCGACTCGCAGACGATCGCGCCGGGCGCGACCTTCAGCTACGGCATCGAGTTCGGCGGCTCGGGCAACCGCAACCTGACCGTGGGCGACTCGATCTTTCACTGCCACCTCTACCCGCATTTCGCGCAGGGCATGTGGGAGCTCTGGCGCGTGCACGACGTGTTCGAAAGCGGCCTGCATCGCGGCAATTTCGACCCCGCCAAGCCGGTGAGCGCCAGCAACGATCCGCAAAGCCGCAGCCTGCCGGACGCCGAAGTGGCCGAGGGCATCGCCAGTCCCGCCATCGTCCCGCTGCCCGGCATCGCGCTGGCGCCCATGCCCAGCGCCGCGTTCCGTGGCTATCCGTTCTATGTCGCGGGCCAGCCCGGACACCGCCCACCGCAGCCGGTGCTCGACATGGACGTCAACGACACCAGCTACACCGACTACACCCAGCCCCCCGACCCCGCCAAGGTGGTGGACGGCGGCCTTCCGCGCCACGTGGTCAAGAGCGGCGAGGTCTCCATGCTGGCGCGCGAGCGGCCCGGAACGCCGGGCTACCGCAAGCTTCTCGATGCCGCCAAGGCCAAGGGCGGCGATGCGGCCCAGCTCATCGGCGCCAAGGTCGCGCGCGAATTTCCCACGGCATTCGAAGCGCTCGCGGGCGAGTGGAAATCGCTGGAAATCGAGGTGCTTCCGCATGAAGGAACGACGGCGGAAAAGGCGGCGATGCGCTTTCACGAAGGGAAGCTCGCGCAGCCCGCCTCCTTGGCCGACGGAGGACTGAACCCGGTTGTCATGAACACGCAGCCCCGCCCTGGCTGGTGGACCTACGGCAACGGCTACCGCACCGCCTTTGCCGCGAGCACGGCCGACATGAACCCGCCCGACGGCGAGCCCCTGTTCCGCGTGAACGGCCGTGGCCGCGCGCCCGGCGCCCCGTTCGCCAACCCCTGCCCCATCAACGCGCCCAAGCGCGACTACCGTGCCGCGTTCATCCAGACCGAGATCACCGTCAACCGCCATGGCTGGTTTGACCCGCAGGGCCGCATCGTCATTCTCGAAGACGACATCAAGGACGTGATCAACGCCAACAACCGCACGAAGATGCCCGAGCCGCTGTTCTTTCGCGCCAACTCGGGTGACTGCATCAACTTCAAGTCGAGCAACTTCGTGCCGAGCGCACTCAACGCCGACGACTTCCAGATCTATACCCCCACCGACACCATCGGCCAGCACATCCATCTGGTGAAGTTCGACGTGACCTCGTCCGACGGCTCGGGCAATGGCTTCAACTACGAGGACGGCGCGTACAGCCCCGACGAAGTGCGCGAGCGCATCATGGCGATCAACCACACCGCCGGTCGCCGCGTGCTGAGCCCCAAGGCGCACCCGCTGTTCCAGCCCCACGGCTCGATCTACGAGAACAGGGGTCGCGATCGGCAACTCGCCGACAAGGGCCTGTGTCCACCGCAGGGTGCGAGCGAAAGCGATCACGCCTATCTCGAGCGATTGAACAAGCACCACCCCTACTGCGGCGCACAGCGCACCACGCAGCGCTGGTGGGCCGATCCCATTCTGGTGCGCAACGGCCCGCTCGCGGGCAAGGACAACACGCTGCGCACCGTGTTCACGCACGACCATTTCGGACCGAGCTCGCACCAGCAGCACGGTCTCTACGCGGCACTGGTGATCGAGCCCGCCAACTCGGTCTGGCGCGCGGAATTACCGGCCGATCCGGTGCAAAGAAAGAGCCTGCTGACCGCCTGCGCGGCGGTGGCGTCCGCCAACGCCGACGATCCGCTGTCGCTGGACGCAGGCATCAAGGCGTCGTTCGCGGAGCGCCGACGCGTTTCTGCGCTCGGCGCGCAGGCCACCGCTGCGGACCAGCTGTCGGCCGCTCGTGCCGAAACTTGCCTTGCGCACGCCCTCATCGGCGGCGCCGATCTGAGTGTCGACCCCATTGCCTTGGGCGGATCCGGTGACGAACAGATCGCCATGCTCAAGCCCCGCCCCACCCTGAAGCTGATCCGGGACCAGACGGGGAACACTGCCCCAGCCTCTGCCCCAACGCCAACGCCTGGCCGCTTGACACGCACGGACGGAGGCCCCACCTCCACGCGCGCTACCATCGTCTCGCCCACCTGCGTGAACGAACCCGCAAGCAGTCCCTATCTGGTCGGCAACGAGGTGAGCTGCGCGAGCGGCGAGGCGCACCAGACGCGGCGCGAGTTCGGGCTGGCGTTCGCCGATTTCTCCACCGTCTACAACCTCGCGCTCGAACCCATCAACACCGAGCTGCCGCGCGATGTGTCGATGCGCCGCTTCGGCGAGCGGCAGGTGGCGGTGAACCCGGCGCGCCCACTCGTGATCGCCAGCGAAGACCCCGGCACTCAGCTGGTGAACTACCGCAACGAGCCGCTCGCGCTGCGCATTGCGGATGTGCACTGGAGTCCATCGCTCGGCGGATTCGACTATTCCGAATCATCCAAGCGAGCCGATGGCAGCACTTGCCGCGTGGGCGACAGCGACTGCCTGCGCGACATGGCGAATGGCTTTTCCAGCGCCGTGCATGCCCGGCGCGACCATGAGCTGGCCACGCGCAGCTATGTGAAATGGATTGCCCAGAACAGCAACCGCGCGGCGCCGCAAAGCGAGGTCGATCTCGTGTCGCCCACGCTGCGCGCCATGCAGTCCACGCCAAAGCAGAAAGCCCTGCTGCGCACCGTCGTGCGGCAGGCCGAGCAATGGCGTCAGGACTTCAACTGCGCGCTCTATCCTTCCGCGCAATGGCGGCTCAATGGGGCCGCGCCGGACTTCCAATTCGAAAGCCGCGACGTCGAGGATTTCCGCGACTTCTGCGCGGCCCGCGAGAGGGCGAGTCGGCGCACTCTGCAGGTCAACGAGTCGTGGCGCGCATTCGGCGACGTGGCCACCCCCATCCTCGCCAGCCACGAGGGCGACCCGGTGCAGATCCGCCTGGTGCAGGGCTCACAGGAGGCGCAGCACATCTTCACGATGAATGGCGTGAAGTGGCTGAGCAAGCCGGACTCCGAGCATTCCGGCTACACCAATGCGCAGCCCATCGGCATTTCGGAGCACTTCGAGTTCGACGTGCGGATTCCCAACTTCAGCCTGCCGCAGGCGGACTATCTGTACTTCGGATCGTCTGTTGACCAGCTCTGGGACGGCATGTGGGGAACGCTGCGCGCGTACTGCGATCCATCGCAGGGCCGCGATTGCGGGCTGGTCAACGAGCGCGACCAGATTGCCCGCCTCATCGCGCGCGTGCCGCGCGCCACCGCCACGCCGACGACGGAACTGGCAGAGGCCCAGACGGCCGCCTGCACCAGCGGCCGCGCACTCGATGAAGCCGTGGAGGTGAAGAGCTTTGACGTGAGCGTCGCCAAGGTCTGCGAGCTGATGGGCGATTGCGGATCGCCCACGGCAGGGCTGGAATACAGCCGCCGCTTCGACATCCGCGATCCGCAGGCCGTGGTCTACGTGCTCAACCGCGAGAGCAGGACCTGCAGGCGCGACGCCGGCAAGCTCACCGACATGGGCTGCTTCGACGGCACCGATCCCGCCGAAGCGCAGACCGCATCGCACGCCGACAACTGGGCTCAGTTGCAGCAGCAGTTCCGCCAGCAGCGCCGCCCCATCGAGCCCCTGGTGCTGCGCGCCGCCGCGGGCCAGTGCATCACGGTGAAGCTGCGCAACCATCTTGCACCCGCGCAGCCGCGCACGACGCAGCTGACCGAGGCGCACGCCCATTACAACTTCCTGCCGATGATCACCGACGGCTTCAACCTCAACCAGTTCACCATGTCGAGCACGGTGGGCCTCTCGGCGCCACGCGTGGCGCAGAACCCGCTGCACGGCGATGGCTCCAACGTCAGCTTGAACGCTGCGCTGGTGGCCGCAGAAACCGGGGTTGCCACCTCGCTCACTCAAGCGCCCGGGTCACTGGTGCCGGCCTGCAAAAGCGACGAGGAGCGCGAGGCCGATCGCTGCAGCCGCACGCTGGTGTGGTCGGCGCGCGATCTGCACCGCGTGGTCGACGCCGGAGCCACGCGTGTGGAGAGCCGCGCGGTCGAATTCGGCGGACTGCCACTGCGCAGCTTCGGCGACGTGGTCAAGCACGCCGCGCATGGCATGGCCGGTGCGCTGGTCATCGGCCCCGAGGGATCGCGCGTGTGCGACGACGACCAGCGCGATTTCCCCGGCGGCGCATCGCGCACGGTCTGCACGGCCGATGGCCATCGCTACGGCGACCACGTGCTGCTGATGCAGGACGCGGTGAGCGCCGTGCAGCGCGGCTTTCCGGTGCCCGACCTCAAGGGCGCGGAGGAGCCCGATGACTACGGCGTCAAGGCCATCAACTTCCGCACCGAGCCGCTGTGGGCGCGCACGGCGGGCAGCCCGTCGGCGGATTTCGGGGACCGCAACGAGAATTTCGACCTCACGCGCATGCTGAGTTCCGCCAGGCAAGGCGCGCAGTGTGAGGCCGGCATGCCGCCCAATGGCGACGGCCCGCTCGCTTGCGATCCCGAAACGCCGGTGATCAACGCCACGGCGGGCCAGCCGGTGCGCCTGCATTTCGTGCATGCCGGTGGACACACGCGCCAGCAGGGGCTGACCGTGGCGGGGCACGGCTTCCCCTTCTATCCATGGAGCCAGCAGTCGCGGGTGTTCGACGCGACGCGCTGCGACACCTCCAGCGGCCCGATGCAACCCGGCTGCCTGAGCTGGCAGGGTGTCTACAACGGCTTCGGTCCGATGATGGGCGTGACGCTGGGCATGGTCGCGGGCGGCAAGGCCGCACTGCCCAAGGACTACCTAATCCGCAGCCAGGCGAGCTTCGTGTTCGATGGCGGCGCATGGAGCATCCTGCGCGTTCGCGGGCCATCCGACGAATCATCCAACGCCTCCACCAAACCGTGAGAACCGCCATGGCCCATACGATGTACCCCACCGAGTTCAACGACAGCAACGTCATCGGCTGGCTCAGGCCCGGCGACCAGCCGCCCATGAAGCCGCTGCTTGGGCCCGGCGCCTACCCGCACAGCAGCGGGCAGTGCGCCGTCACGCTGACCTCGCCGGTCCCGACGCAGGTCATGCAGTGCTCCGTCTGCTCGCCTGCGGGCGGCCTGAATCTGAACCTGGAGCGGCGCACGCCGATCCTGACGCTCACTGCGCCCGACGCGGGCCCTCTCACGCTGAGCTTTTCGCCGGGCGTGCGCAGCGTGGGGCTGTTCGCAGGTCTGCAGGCGCTCGTGGGCACGCCCTACGAGGCCATGCTCTCGATCCGTCTGGCGGGCTCCACGGTGTTTGAAGACATGCCGCCGGTCTCCGGCACGAGCGACCATGTCTGCCTTCCGGGTGAGATGACTTCGGCCGCGTTCCTCAGCGCGGGCGTGTCGCCCATGGAGCGCATCGAGTCGATCCGCGTGCAGGTGCGCTGCGACTCGGCGATGGGCCGCATGGCCATCGGCTGGGTCTACCACTGGATGCGCTGAGATGCTGCGGCCATCGCTCCTCGCACGACGCTTCGCACCGGCACTCTGCGCCGCTGCGCTTTGCCTGTCCGCGCACGCATCGGGCGAGGGCCCGGTGACGATGCAGGTGCAGCTCACTGCGCTGCCTGCGGATGGACTTGCGACGCTTGATCTCACCCTGCGCGACGAGGCCACCGGCCAGCCCGTCGAGCTGCCCGCGCGCAAGCTCGCCGCATGGCTGCAGAAGCCTCTGCCCACACTGGCCGAAGGCGAGCTCGCCTGTCGCGACAAGGTGCGCATGCTGGCGTCTCCGGGGCTGGGCCGGCGCGCGGCGTTGGACTTCAACATCCACCGTCTGCTCGCGGTGAACACGGACAACACCCTCACCTTCATCAACCCGTTTCTGCGGCTCAATCAGGCCAAGCTCGAAGACATCGTGACCCTGCCCGGAACGCCCTCCGCCGTGCTGCAGCGCCCCGCCCTGCATGAGGTGTGGCTGGCGCTTCCCGAGGTCGATCAGATCGTCGTCGTCGACACCGATGCACGCCGCGTGCGCCGCAGCTACACCCTGACCAAGGGCGCGCGCCCGGTCGCGCTCGCGCAGGCCGGTGGCGCCGTGTGGGTGGCGCAGGCGGGGCGCGACGAATGGCTGCGCATCGCCAGCGCGCAAAGCGATCCCGAACCCATCGCCGCGCCGCGCGTGCAGGGCTGGCTGCAGCCGGACCGCTCCGGCGAGCCGCTGGGACTTGGCGTGAACGGCATCGTGCGCGCCAATGGTCAGGTCGCTCCCAGCGGCCGAGTGCTGCACGCGGCATGGAGTCCTTTGGCCGAGCGCGCCATCGCATCGCTCGCGGACGGCGGCCTTGCATGGCTGGACGCGCAGGGGCTCGTGCAACAGCGATTGACCACGCGCGGCCCCGTGCAGCGCATCGCGTTGTTCGACGAGGGACGACATGCGCTCGCCGCCACCGACCGCGAGGTCATGGTGATCGATGTGGCCACGGCAGGGGTGCTGCAGACCATTCCGATCGATTCCTCCGTGACCGACATCGCCTTCAGCGGCAGTTTCGCCTACCTGCACAGCGCTCCCGCATCGCGCGCCGTTCTGCTGTCGCTGGCCGATCTGCGCAGCGGCCAGGCCAAGCCGGTGCAGGTGGCGGTAGGCTCCGATCCGCGCGACGCCACGCCCAGCCTCTCGGCGGGCAGCGGCGCCCAACGTCTGCAGCGCTTGCCCGATGGTGCGGGCATGTACGTCGCGAGCCCGCACGACGGCCAGATCTACCAATACACCGAGGGCATGATGGCCCCCATCGGCAGCTTCTCCAACTACCGGCGCAGCCCGCTCGCGCTGCTGTTGCTTGACGATGGACTGCAGTCGCTGGGACAGGGCCGCTA
Source organism: Diaphorobacter caeni (assembly GCF_015354245.1). Classification (GTDB taxonomy): domain Bacteria; phylum Pseudomonadota; class Gammaproteobacteria; order Burkholderiales; family Burkholderiaceae_C; genus Diaphorobacter_A; species Diaphorobacter_A caeni. The sequence continues at coordinate 498,652 of NZ_JADKYZ010000001.1, read as the reverse complement.
TCGCGCGACCCTGCGCGCACCGCGTGGCGGCAGCTACGAGCTGGTGGTGAGCGGGGTGCAGCCGCGCTTTGCGGAATGCGTCGCGTTGGACGTCCCCGTGATCGGCACGCAGAACCAGTCCGCCGTGGCCTCGGCCGCCGCGCAGGTGCGCGCCCGACTGGTGCAGGTGCAGCCCGACGGCGACGCATGGTTGGTACGTGCGGCTCTCAGCATCGGCGAAGGGGAGCGAACCCGCCCGCTGCCCGGCGTGCACGATCTTCAACTGCTGGCTTTCGAGAGAAGAAGCGGCTGGCAGTCCCGTCAGGCCATGCGCGCCGCGGGCGACGGGATCTACGAGGCCCGCATCCGGCAGGCCCCCGCGTCTGCGGGCATCGATCTGCTGGTGGGCAGCGCATCGCAGGATCTGCCGTTCCACGCAGGTGCGCTCGGCACCCGCGTGCTGGGAGCCACGCCATGAAAACGAATGCCCTGCAAAGGCGCGATGTACTTGGAGGCGTGGTGGCCGGTGCGGCGTTGGCCTGCACGGCGTTGCCGGGCTCGCCATGGGCGCGTCCCTCTTCGCCACCCCAATGGAACACGCAGCCACCGCGCGTGCCCGATGTGAGCCTGCTCGATCACCACGGCACGCCCACGCAGCTTCGGCCGTTGCTCGCAAGTGGTCCGGTCGCGGTGAATTTTTTCTACACCGGCTGCAGCAGTTTCTGTCCGCCGCAGACGGCGATCTTCCGGCAGCTGCAGGAGCTGCTGGACAAGGAACGCCTGCCCAACGTCACCCTGCTCTCGCTGTCCATCGATCCGCTGGGCGATTCGCCGCAGGCCGTATCGCGTTTTGCGCAGCGCTACGAGGCGCGTCTCGGCGCAGCCGCCCGTTGGTGGATGCTGACCGGCAGCGCCACCCGCACGCGCGACATCGACGAGGTGCTGCGCGCCTTCGACGTGCATGCCGCATCGCTCGCCGAGCACCCCGCGCAGACCTGGATCGGCCACGCCGGCAAATCGCGCTGGCTGCGCTCTCTGGGCCTTGCGAGCGCGGATGAACTGCTGCAATGGCTGCGCGCGGCGGCGGCCTGAACTCGGCCCACACAACGAGCCTGTCGCCATGTCCCCCAGAAACTCCCTGATTCTGCTGCTCAGCGCCGCGACCTGGATGGCCGCGCTGCAGTCGGCCTGCACGGCGCGTGCAGCACAGGGAGCCGAGAGCTGGTCGGACAGTGCCGCTCAGGGCCGCGCGCTCTACTACGGAACGCAGCCGTTCGCGCGCGCCGCCACCGTCTCCGGCGCTCCCTTGCCCGCGTTCGCATCGGCCTGCGTGCAATGCCATGGCCCGCTTGGCGAGGGCTCGCGCGAGGCCAACGTCGCCGCGCCGGATGTGCGCCTTTCCACGTTGCGCGCGAAAGGCGTGAAGGGCGTGACGGGCGTCAGCGCCGAGGATGCACTGCACAACGCGCTTCGCAACGCGCGCGGAGCGGATGGCCGCGCCCTGCATCCCGCCATGCCGCGCTACGCGCCCACGGCCGAAGAGGCTGCGGCGCTCGATGCGTTCTGGCCCTGGCTCGGCAACGCCGCGCAGCCGCAGCGCGGGCTCACCGCCAACGAGGTGCGGCTGGGTCTGGTGCTGGATGGACTCACGCAGGCGGCGGCCCGCACGCAGGTCGCTGCGGGCGCGCAAAGCGTGATCGACGCGACCAACGCGGCGGGCGGCGTGCATGGACGCCGTCTGCGCCTGATCCCATCGGAGCGCGAGCAGCCGAGCGACGTGTTCGCACTCGTGGCGAGCGCACTCACATCCGGCCAGCAACAGCAATGGCCATTGCGCGCGCAGCGCCTGCCCAGCATCGCGACGCTCGATTTTCTGGCGCGTGATGCCGATCCCGCGGGCTGGCACTGGCCGCTGCTGCCCAGCCTCGATCAGCAGGCGCGCATCGCCGTCGAACTGCTGAAAACCGCGCCTCCCGACTGCACGCGCGCCATCCACGACCCACGGGGTCTGGCCGGTTCCGTCGACATGCCCGAGGCCAACTCTGCGCGCCCATGGCCTGCCGGCACACGCCTTTGCGTGGCGGCCTTCGCACCGGCGGCGGAGGTGGACGCGCTGCGCACGCGCTGGCGCAATGCGGGTGTCGACTTGAGGCAGCTGATCGAGCTCTCCGGCATGCGAGCCAGGCCACTGGACGATCCCCGGCTCGACCATCGCCTCGTTCTCTTCGTCCCCTTGGCCGTGGCCGACTTCGCACAGCAGCAGGCGCAATCACTGTGGTTCGTGCTCGGTCAGACCGCCGCGCGCACGACGGTGGAAGCGCTGGCGCGCAGCGGCCGCAATGTGGTCCCCGAATCCCTGCTCGCTCAGACCCGCACGCTCACCGGATACGCGCCGCTGCCCGGCGCGCCGCTCGCGTTCAGCCGCAGCAGCGCACACGGCTGGCTTCCCGAATCCTTCGCCTCGTCCCCGCCCGTTGTCGATCAGCACCCACGAAAGGAGCTGCCATGAAAGTCCGCACTCATCCCCTGCTCGCGCTGCTGTGGCTTGGACTCGTCTCCATCGCGTGGGCGCAGCCGGTGCAGCCGCCGAGCGGCTTCGTCATCGTCGGCCACATCGAACGCTTCACGCTCGACCAGCCCTCCAGCCGGACATCGGCCGCCACCCTGCGCGTGCGCGGCGTGGACGTGCGGCTGCCGCAGAATCTGGTGATCACCATGCCCGGAGGCTACCTCACGGCGCAGCAGATTTTCAAAGGGCGCAATCTGCGCTCCACGATCGACCCCAACCGCAGCGGCCTGGCACTGCAGGATCTGCGCACCGCCGAGCTCGCCTGTCCCGGCACGCCGGAATTCGCAGGCAGGCAATGCCCCTTGCCACCCGCCGAGGTCGAGGTCATGGGCAACCTCCTCAACGGCGTCTATCTCGCCGGATCCGTGCGCATATCGCAAGGCGCGTTTCACCTGGGCGGCGGCTTCATCCGCAGCTTCGCAGCGGACGGCAGCATGGTCGTCGGCGCCGAACCCGGCACCGGCAGCGATGCCGCCTCCGCGCGCATCAAGCTCAACGACCCCGAAGGCATCTACGGCCGCGCGCAGACCACGCAGGACCAGCGCTTCGCCGTCGACCCCGGCAACTCTCCCGTGCATGCGCGCACCGGCTTTCCCGTGTGCGTTCCGCGCAGCGCGAACGATGCGCTGTGCCCGTCAAGCAACCGCCCCGCCGGCGCGGCCGTCAAGCGCTTCACCTGCGGCAGCGTGCCGGTCCAGGGCGGCACGGCCGGCATCGGAGCAGTCGCCCTGCCGGGCTGCAGACCGCATCTCCCCGCGCCGCTCAGGGTCGGCGATTTCGTGAACTACGTGGGTCGAATCGACAAGGACGCGCAGGGGTACTTCATCTCGCTGCACGGCCTCGACGCGGAGCTCGGCATCTACACGTCGCCCGGCGTGGACCCGGCCTACGTGTTCATTGAAGAGGCATTGGAAGGCACCGTCGGTGAACGCTATGCGGATCTGCCGCAGGAAGAGACATCGCGCTTCAAGCTCATCGGCTTCACGAGCGATCCGTCACGCAGCGTGTCGGTGGACATCTTCGATGACGACGTCGACAGCAACGCCCTGCCCCCCACTGCCGCCCCCGCGCGCCTGGCGACGCGTCTGGTTCCGACAACGGGTGCGCAACTGGGCCGCTTCAAGATGATCTGGTCCGCCAAGGAGGACGCACGCGTGGTGCGCCGCGCGGTGCGCGTCACGCTCTCACCCGGTTTCAGCGGCGGCGCGAACCACGCACCGGGCACCAGCTCCGTCGACCTCGGCCTGCCCGGCGCCAGCCGCCGCGGCGGCTACGCCTTCGGCTCCTACGAGTCCCCCATCAGCGAATACCTCGGCCCCGAAGCCACGGCCTTTGGCGTCAAAGGCTACCAGCCCCCCGTGCCGTTCGAGAACTTCTGCTTTCTGCGGCGCGTGAATCAGGTGGAATCCATGGAGCCGCACCCCACGAATGCAAGCCAGTGGATCCAGATCGACGCTCAGCCATTGACCCCCTCGCCTGCCGCTCGAGCGCAATCGCAGGCGACGAGTTCGGGGCAGCGGGTGTGCGGGGATTGAACGCTGCGTGCATCGACGCACGGTTCTTCAGTGCAGCAGATCATTCACCGCGCGCGCTCAAGACATCCGGAATGCACGAGCGGCAGACCAACGCCCATCACCGCCGCGAAGACGGCGATGACGATCAAGGTTGGATGAGACGATGCGCGCGGCTTCTTGCCCATGAGAATGGGCTCCCGAATCCGGGCATTCTCGCACCCCGAGGCGAGCGGCTGCGGCACTTGAACGATACTTGCGGCCTGGACAGAACACATCGAGACATTTCCCAGCGTCATGCAAATCACCCATTCCATTCCCGAACTCCGTGCCGCGCTTGCATCGCGTGGCAAGCCCGCCTTCGTGCCCACCATGGGCAATCTGCATGACGGTCATCTGTCGCTGGTGCGCATTGCCGGGCAGCATGGCGACGTGACGGTCGCGAGCATCTTCGTGAATCGACTGCAGTTTCTGCCGCACGAGGATTTCGACAGCTATCCGCGCACCTGGGATGCCGACTGCGCCAAGCTCGAATCGGCCGGATGCGATGTGCTGTTCGCGCCGCGCGAGAAGGATCTCTATCCCGAGCCGCAGGTCTTCAAGGTGCAGCCCGACCCGCTGCTGGCCGACATTCTGGAAGGCGAGTTTCGCCCCGGTTTTTTCACCGGCGTGTGCACCGTCGTGATGAAGCTGTTCTCGAGCGTGTTCGCCACCACGGGCGGCGGCGCGGCTGTGTTCGGCATGAAGGACTACCAGCAGCTCATGGTGATCCGCCGCATGGTGCAGCAGTTCGCGCTGCCCATCGAGATCATCGCGGGCAACACGGCGCGTGCGGAAGATGGTCTGGCCCTGAGTTCGCGCAACGGCTATCTGAACACCAGCGAGCGTGAGCAGGCGATGGCGCTGTCGCAGGCGCTGAAGTCGCTGGCCGAAGCCGCGCGCCGTGGCGGCACGCCGCTCGCAGCGCTCGAAGCCGAGGCCATGGCCGCCCTGCGCGCCAAGGGCTGGGCGCCGGACTACCTCACGGTACGCAACCGCAGCGATCTGCTCGCGCCCGCCGATGCGACGAGCGGCACCAACGCGCCGCTGGTCGCGCTCGGCGCCGCGCGCCTGGGCAACACGCGTTTGATCGACAACCTCGAGTTCTGACGTTTTCGCTCCAGCGCGCTGTCATCGCTGGAGCGGCGCATACATCGGTCACGGCTTATCTCCGTGAAATTGACGCAAGGCAAAACCATGGCACTGCAAGGCGCTCAAGCTCATGGCAATGAGACTTGACGCAATACAGCAGCATGGCCAAGAAGTTTCCGATTCACCCCGCCCACCCCGAACGCAACTGCTGGGGATGCGATCAATACTGCGCCGCTGACTCACTCGCCTGCGGCAACGGCTCGGACCGCACTCAGCACCCGATGGAACTCTTCGGAGACGACTGGGCAGAATGGGGCCTGAATGACGCCCCGCCGAGCGCTTCACCGGCCACATCACCCACCGCCACCGACCATGCGTACGTCGGTACGCCCAGTCACAAGGACGACTCCATCCGCTGATCTCGGCACCATGGGACCATGGATGCCACCGGCTTTCCCGTGCGCTTGTCGATCAACTGCGAGTGGCGTTCGCCCTTGGCCGTCAACACATATTCCTGATACGACGTGCCGTCCGGTTGAGGTTTGAAACAGAACTGAAAAACGGAGCATGAAACCCTCCTCCACTCCCCATGCAGCCATGCCGCGAGGGGTCAGTCATCAGGCCGATGCGGCGACCTCGGCCTGCAGCGCTTCCAGCAGCGCATCGACGCCGGCAACGGCAGGACGGTGCAACGGCAGCAGCGCCTGCACCTGAAACGGAATCGAAAACGCGAGCGGCCGCACGACGAGCTGCTCGCCCTCGCAGGCCCGCGCGGTCAGCGGGTTGACGATGGCGATGCCGAGGCCGTGCTGCACCATCGCGCAGATGGCGATGGCGCTGTGGGCCTCCAGAAGAAGCTGGCGCTCGACCCCGGCACGCATGAATTCCGCGTCGATGCGCTGGCGATAGATGTCATCGCGCGCCAGGCTGATGAAGGGCTGCCCCGCGAAGTCCGTGGCCTTGAGACGCTTCTTCTTGGCAAGCGGATGGCCAACGGGCAGCACCGCCACTTCATCCACTGCAGGCAGCGCGATGGCGCGCGTGCCGGGCGGCGCGTCGCACTGCTCGGTAAGCCCGATATCGAAACGCTGGGCCGACATCCATTCGAGCAGCAGCGGGCCATCCTGACTCGCCACGCTGAGCGCGAGCGGGCCCTGCGCCTGCTGCAGCCGCGCGAGCGCTCCGGGCAGCAGCGCATGGCTCAGAGCGGGCATGCTGAGCACGCTGATGTGCGAGTGGTTCGGCTGCGCGAGCGCCAGCGCATGCTCGATCACATGATCGAGCCCCTGCCAGCTGCGCTGCACCTCGTCCCAGAGCGAAAGCGCCTTGGCGGTGGCGCGCAGGCGGCCCTGCACCCGCTCGAACAGCGCATAGCCGAGCAGCGACTCGAGCCGCGCGAGCTCGCGGCTCACCGTGGGCTGCGAGGTGTAGAGCAGCCGCGCCGCACCCGTCACGCCGCCCGCGAGCATGATGGCGCGAAAGACCTCGATGTGACGGTGACCGATGCGTGAATCTTCGGGAGAAACGGTGCTGACAGGTGAGCTGGACATGGTGCGCAGACCATATCAGAAATGAATGAACATGAAAAATCAAAGTATTCGACCAAATACCCTCCGCCTGCGATGATCGCCCCAACCACACAGAGATTTCCGCACCATGAGCAATCCCTTCTCCCCCGCCCAACTCTGGCAACTGGCCGATGAATTCGGCACGCCGCTGTGGGTCTATGACGCCGACACCATCCGCGCGCGCATCGCGCAATTGAAGCCCTTCGACACCATCCGTTTCGCGCAGAAGGCGTGCTCGAACATCCACATCCTTGAGCTGATGCGCGGCCAGGGCGTGAAGGTGGATTCGGTCTCGCGCGGCGAAATCCTGCGAGCCATCGCTGCCGGTTTCAAGCCAGGCTTCGGCGAGCCAAGCGACATCGTCTTCACCGCCGACGTGATGGACGAGGCGACGCTGGCCACCGTGGTCGAGCACAAGGTGCCCGTGAACGCCGGTTCCATCGACATGCTCACGCAGCTGGGCGAAGCCTCTCCCGGCCACCATGTGTGGCTGCGCATCAACCCCGGCTTTGGCCACGGCCACAGCAACAAGACCAACACCGGCGGCGAGCACAGCAAGCACGGCATCTGGCACACCGACCTGCAGGCCGCGCTTGATGCGATCCACGCGGGCGGCCTGGTGCTGGCCGGGCTGCACATGCACATCGGCTCGGGCGTGGACTACGGCCATCTGCAGGAAGTCTGCGGCGCGATGGTCAAGCTGGTGCAGACCACCAAGGACGCGGGCCACGATCTGCATGCGATCTCGGCGGGCGGCGGTCTGTCGATTCCGTACCGCAATGGCGACGCGACCATCGACACAGCGCACTACCACGGCCTGTGGGACGCCGCGCGCAAGCAGGCCGAGGCCATCGTCGGCCATGCGCTCGGACTCGAGATTGAGCCGGGCCGTTTCCTCGTGGCCGAGTCCGGCGTGCTGCTGGGCACCGTGCGCGCGACCAAGAACGCGGGCAACAACCACTTCGTGCTGGTCGACACCGGTTTCAACGAACTGATGCGCCCAGCCATGTACGGCAGCTTCCACGCCATGCAGGTGCTGCGCCGCGACGGCAAGGAACTGCCCGCCGCGCCCAGCGTGGTGGCGGGCCCGCTCTGCGAATCGGGCGACGTGTTCACCCAGGGCGACGGCGGCGTGGTGCTGCCGCGCGAGCTCGCGGGCGCAAACGTCGGCGATCTGCTGGTGATCAACGACACGGGTGCCTACGGCGCATCGATGTCGAGCAACTACAACACGCGCCCCTTGGCAGCGGAAGTGCTGGTGGACGCAGGCAAGCCCCGCCTGATCCGCCGCCGCCAGACAGTGGAGGAACTGCTGGCGCTCGAACTGGGTCTGTGATCGACGGGCGCGTCAGGTCTGCATCAGCAGTTTGCCTCGCAGCCGCTGCTGGGCGGCTTCACCGAGCCTCAGGCCTTCGTTGATGAACTGCTGCACCGAGCCATGGCGTGCCGTGGCCTCGTGCAATGCGGCCTGCAGGTAGCTCGCCTGCACGGGCGCCGGTTGCGCCTCGGCATTCGCTTCGCTCTTCAGGCGCTCGTTGCTCAGAAGATAGTCCTGCATGATGACGTCCTGCGGCAGCTCGGCGATGGTGTGCAGCAGCGCCGTGACCCACCCCGTGAGATCGCAGCCCAGCACGCAGTGAAACACCTGTGCTCCCTCCACGAGCGCCATCTGCTCGAGCAGAAAGACGGTGCGCGTGCGGATGCCCTGATCCGACACGAAAAAGCGCATCCGCTCCTCCATGCTCTCGGGCGCTGCAGCCTGCCGTCCTTGCATAGCGGACGCCGACGCCCCCATCTGAAACAGCGGCACGTACTCGGCGCCCTGCGGCACCCGGTCGGGCTGGCTGTCGCGCTGCTCCTGCGGCCGCAGATCGTAGACCACATCCACACCCAGAGTGCGCAGGCGCTGCGCATCGGCATCGTCGGCGCTGATCCAGCCCGAGCGGTAAAGCGTTCTGGTGCGCAGCGCCACGCCATGCACATTGCGATAAGGCGATTGCGCGTCAACGCCCGCCACGTCCCGGAAATTGTGGATGGAGGGCAGATGCAGCAGCGGCACCTGGACCGTGGGCAGCCCCTCATGCTCCGCGCGCTGGCCGCGGGAGGAGACGATGGTGGTGAACGCCAGAGGCGGCACCAGACCGAGTCCGATGAGCCCCAGTGCGCTGCGACGATAAATGCGCGCATTTCGCGCGAAAAGAAAGTGATTTTGCCGACTATTCATTCGAAATCCCTCGCACAAGCGCGACTATTGGGTGTCGCTTGCTGGGGGCGGAGAATCTACTGAAGCGGGATTTCGGGCAAGACAATTCAGCCTATGTTTTGACAAAGGCTGATTTAGGCCTCGGAAAAGCCTTTGGCGACAGGGATTTGCGCAAAGCGAAAAGCCACATTCCTCAGCGGTTCACTGGGGCATTCGGCGCAGGTTGCGAGATGAATCCGCGCCTCACTCGCCGCGTGGATCGCGCGTCATCAGAGTCTGCACCGCATCGCCAACGGCCACTTCTCCATCGAGCAGGCCCACCACCGTCTCCGTGATCGGCATTTCCACGCCGAGCAGACGCGCCCGCGCGAGCACCGTGCGCGCGCTGTAGACGCCCTCGGCCACATGGCCGAGCGACTGGACCGCCTCGCCCAGCGTCATGCCCTTGGCGAGCAGCAGGCCGACCTTGCGGTTGCGCGACAGGTCGCCGGTGGCGGTGAGCACGAGGTCACCCAGTCCCGAGAGCCCCATGAAGGTCTCGGCCCGCGCGCCGAGGGCGAGACCAAGGCGCGTCATCTCCGCCAGCCCGCGCGTGATCAGCGCAGCGCGGGCGTTGAGGCCGAGTTGCAGACCGTCGCAAAGACCCGTGGCGATCGCGAGCACGTTCTTGACCGCGCCGCCGACCTCGACGCCGACGATGTCGCCGTTGGCATAGACGCGCATCGCCTCGCTGTGAAAAGCAGTCACCAGCATCTCGGAGACCTCGGCATGCGCGCTCGCCGCGACCAGCGCCGTGGGCTGCTGGCGCGCCACCTCGTCGGCAAAGCTCGGGCCGCTGAGCACGCCGCTGCGCAGATGGGGAGCCACCTGCCTGCAGACCTCGTGCGCCATCAGGCCGACCGCGCCCGCTGGCGCATCGGCGGCCACGGCCTCGAAGCCCTTGCAGAGCCAGACCACCGGCACCTTCACATCGGAGAGCTGCGTCAGCCATTCGCGCAGGGCGGCCATCGGCGTGCCCAGAACGATCAGATCGGCATCGGCCACATGGGGCGCGACATCGCCGCTCACGACGGCCAGCGACGCGGGAAAGCGGCCGCCCTTGAGATACCGGGCATTGGCGCGCTCGGCCTGCATCTGCGCGGCCTGCGCGGCATCACGCGCCCAGAGTTTGACGATATGCCCACCCGCGCTGCCGGCGGCGCTCATGGCGATGGCCGTGCCCCAGGCACCGGCTCCGATGACGAAAATCTTCATGGCGCGAAGAATAGCAAGAGTTGCGTGGCAGGCAGGTGAAGAAACCACTGCCCGGAAAAAAACAAATCCCCGCGAAGGCCGGAGCCGTTCGCGGGGATCTGTTCGCTTTCAGCGGTCAGTAAGACAAGGGCTTACTGAGCCGTGGCGTTGCCTTGAGCGGCCGCTTGCTGCTGCTCGTACATGGCCTGGAAGTTGATTTCGGCCAGATGCACGGGCGGGAAGCCGGCGCGGGTGATCACGTCCGCCACGTTGCCGCGCAGGTAGGGATACACGATCTGCGGGCAGGCGATGCCGACGATGGCACCCATCTGGTCTTCAGGAATGTTGCGGATTTCGAAGATGCCGGCTTGCTTGGCTTCGACCAGGAACACGGTCTTGTCCTTGATCTTGGTCTGCACGGTGGCGGTCACGGCGATTTCAAAAATGCCTTCGGCCACGGGATTGGCTTCCACGCCAAGCTGGATGTCCACGTTGGGCTGTTCCTGCTCCAGCAGGATGGCCGGAGAGTTCGGCTGCTCCAGGGACAGGTCCTTCAGATAAACGCGTTGAATCTGGAACACTGGGGTATCTTCGGTCGCCATGGTCGGTTGGGTCTTTCAGTCTGAAACATAGATCGCCCGGAAAACAACTCTCCGGGGCGAAACAATCCATTATGCAATGTGCGGGGACATCGCCAGAATTTTTTAAGCGCCTTGCAGCAGCGGCATCAAGCCGCCACGGCCGTCCAGCGCGACGAGATCATCGTGTCCGCCCACATGGGTTTCACCGATGAAAATCTGCGGAACGGTGCGCTGGCCGGTGATTTCCATCATCTTCACGCGCTCGTCGGGGTTAGTGTCCACACGGACTTCCTCGATGTGCTCCACGCCCTTGGATTTGAGGATCTGCTTGGCGCGGATGCAGTAAGGGCACACGGCGGTGGTGTACATCTTGACGACTTGCATGGGGTGTTCCTTTCAGTTGTAGTTGTGGCGCGGGGCCTTGGCGTGCCAGCCCCACGTGGAGGCGAATCAGGCCTTTTCAACCGGCAGCGAGGCTTCGCGCCAGGCGGCGAGGCCGCCCGCGAGCGCCTGCGCGTTGTCATAGCCCAGTTTCTTGGCCACGCCCACGGCGCGGTTGGCGCGGGGGCCCTTGGCGCACACCAGAATCACCGGCAGCGCCTTGTTCTTGACGACCTGCGGCAGCTTTTCCTCGAGCTGGCCGAGCGGCACGCTCTTCGCGCCCTTCACATGAGCGGCCGCGAATTCATCAGGTTCGCACACATCGATAACCACAGCCTTCTCGCGGTTGATCAGCTGGATGGCCTGGGCGGTCGAAAGCGAGCCGGCGCTCGCCCCCTTGATCATGGGAACCAGCAGCAAGGCGCCCGAAATCAGCGCGATGAGGATCAAATACCAGTTGTCTAAGATGAATTTCACGAACGTCCTTGGGTTGGGCAAACCCCGTAATTCTAGAATGTCGGGTTTTGGCCTGTTCCTTCGAGGGTAACCCATGCATAAACTGGTACTGATTCGCCACGGCGAATCCACTTGGAATCTTGAGAATCGCTTCACCGGCTGGACCGATGTCGATCTCACGCCGACGGGCATCGAGCAGGCAAAGAATGCCGGCCGCCTTCTGAAGGCCGAAGGCTACGAATTCGATCTGGCCTACACCAGCGTGCTCAAGCGCGCCACCCGCACGCTCTGGCACACGCTCGACGAGATGGACCGCACCTGGCTGCCGGTACAGCACAGCTGGCGCCTGAACGAGCGCCACTACGGCGGCCTGCAGGGTCTGAACAAGGCCGACATGGCCAAGCAGTACGGTGACGCGCAGGTGCTCGTCTGGCGCCGCAGCTACGACACCCCCCCACCGGCGCTCGAGGCGACCGACCCACGCAGCGAACGCAGCGACATCCGCTACGCCGGTCTCGACCAGGAGCAGATTCCGCTCACCGAGTGCCTCAAGGACACCGTGGCCCGCGTGCTGCCGTTCTGGAACGACTCGATCGCCCCGACGATCCGCTCGGGCAAGCGCGTGGTAATCGCCGCGCACGGCAACTCCATCCGCGCGCTGGTCAAGTACCTGGACAACATCTCGGACGACGACATCGTCAGCCTCAACATCCCCAACGGCATCCCGCTGGTGTACGAGCTCGACGACAACCTCAAGCCGATCCGCCACTACTATCTGGGCGACGCCGAAGCCGCCGCCAAGGCCGCTGCAGCCGTGGCCTCGCAAGGAAAAGCCTGATCTTTCGCGCGCCGGTGTTGGTTTTCCGACCGGCGCATGTGAAGAAACCTTGATTGCAGGGGGAAAAGCCCCACCTTGCGTCACAATGTCCTCTTTGCGCCCGATTGTCAGCAGGCCATCCGCAGGCAGTCCCGCGCTTCGAGGACATTCGACGTTGCCGCCCACCGTGTGGGGGCGTGCAATAAGTTGTCAGGCAATGGAACCCCGGGAACTGCCCGAGGTCAATACCGCACTAAGATGTTGTACATAGTTCGGTTGAGGTAACATATATATGGGCCAAAAACTCAAAATTGCAGGTTGGATTTCCGTCGGCGTCTTTGCCGGCGCACTCACCACCGTGTCCTTGCAGACGGTGGCACGCAGCGGCATGGCGCCTCTGCCTCTGGAAGAAATCCAGCAACTGTCGGCGGTTTTTGGTCTGATCAAGACCGATTACGTCGATCAGGTCGATGACCGCAAGCTGATCACCGACGCCATCTCCGGCATGGTGGCCAGCCTGGATCCGCACTCCCAGTATTTCGACAAGAAGTCCTTCAAGGAATTCCGCGAGGGCACGAGCGGCCGCTTCGTGGGCGTCGGCATCGAGATCACGCAGGAAGACGGCCTGATCAAGATCGTCTCGCCGATTGAAGGCTCCCCCGCCGACCGCGCCGGTCTCAAGACCAACGACCTGATCACCAAGATCGACGACACGGCCGTCAAGGGCCTGTCGCTCAACGACGCCGTCAAGCGCATGCGCGGCGAACCCAACACCAAGGTGACGCTGACCATCCTGCGCAAGGACGAAAGCCGCACCTTCCCCGTGACCATCACGCGCGAAGAGATCAAGACCCAGTCGGTCAAGGCCAAGATGGTCCAGCCGGGCTACGCATGGGTGCGCCTGTCGCAGTTCCAGGAACGCACGGTCGACGACTTCGTGCGCAAGGTGGACGACCTGTACAAGCAGGACCCCAACATCAAGGGCCTGGTGCTCGACCTGCGCAACGACCCGGGCGGTCTGCTCGATGCGGCCGTGGCGATCTCCGCCGCCTTCCTGCCGGAGAACGTGACCGTGGTGACCACCAACGGCCAGTTGCCCGAAAGCAAGTCGACTTTCAAGGCCTCGCCTGAAGACTACGCGCGCCGCGGCAGCGACCCGCTGCGCAGCCTGCCCGCCGCCCTCAAGAAGGTGCCGCTGGTGGTGCTGGTCAACGAAGGCTCGGCGTCCGCCAGCGAAATCGTGGCCGGTGCGCTGCAGGACCACAAGCGTGCCACCGTCATGGGCGCCCAGACCTTCGGCAAGGGCTCGGTCCAGACCGTGCGCCCGCTCGGCCCCGACACCGGCATCAAGCTGACCACCGCGCGCTACTACACGCCAAGCGGCCGCTCGATCCAGGCCAAGGGCATCGTGCCCGATGTGTGGGTCGACGAGACGCCCGATGGCGACCTGTACGCCTCGCTGCGCCCCCGCGAGGCCGATCTGGAGAAGCATCTCTCCAGCGGTCAGGGCGAGGAAGTCAAGGACGCCGCACGCGAGAAGGCCCGCGAGGAAGCCATGAAGCGCCTCGAGGAAGAGTCCAAGGACAAGGAAAAGGCCAAGAAGGACCGCCTGCCCGAGTTCGGCTCTGACAAGGACTTCCAGCTCAACCAGGCGATCAACCAGTTGCGCGGCACGACCGTGCTGGCGAGCAAGTCCAAGACCGAACGCCCCGAAGCGAAGAAGGACGAATGAACGACGCGTTGACGGAAACGTCAATGCGCTGAACAAAGAAAAGGCCGGTTCCTCCCGGCCTTTTTGCTGGTACATCACGGAATGGCCAAGCACCTAGGATTCAGGAGCGGGCCAACTAAGCGCACTGGGCGTCCGAACGAGCGCCACCACAACAAGATGGGCCATCTCGTGAGGCAGCGTCGCGCTCGACGTCCGACAATCTTGCGAAGAACCATCTCTCGACGATGACTGCAACCCGATGAACGACGACCAACTCCTGCGCTACTCCCGCCACATCATGCTCGACGACATCGGCATCGAGGGCCAGGAGCGCATTCTCGCCGCACACGCCCTCGTGATCGGCGCGGGCGGCCTCGGCTCCCCCGTGGCGCTGATTCTCGCGGCAGCAGGCGTGGGCCGCGTCACGCTGGTCGACGACGATCAGGTGGACCTCACCAATCTGCAGCGCCAGATCGCCCACACCACCGAGCGCGTGGGCATGGACAAGGTGGAGTCGGCCAAGGTCGCCATGCTGGCCATCAACCCCGGCGTGGACGTGCGCACCGTGCGCGCGCGCGTGGACGCCGATGCCCTCTCGCGGCTCGTGGAGGACGCCACCGTCGTGCTCGACTGCACCGACAACTACAGGACCCGCCACGCGATCAACGCCGCCTGCGTCAAGGCACGCAAGCCGCTCGTGGCCGGCGCCGCCATCCGCATGGACGGCCAGATCAGCGTCTTCGATCCCCGCAGCGACACGTCGCCCTGCTACGCCTGCCTGTTCTCGCCCGATGACGAGTTCGAGGAGGTGCAATGCTCAACCATGGGGGTGTTTGCGCCCATGGTCAGCATCATCGGCTCGATGCAGGCGGCCGAAGCGCTCAAGCTGATCGTCGAGACGGCGGGCCAGCCGCTCACCGGGCGCCTGCTGATGCTCGACGGCCGCAGCATGCGCTGGACCGAAATGCGCACCGCCCGCGACCCCGAGTGCAAAGTTTGTGCTGCCTCAGCCGCCGGCACCGGCAAGTAGGCGCTTTCCGACGCGTCCTGCATCCTGACGCTGGCAAAATGTCACGCAGCCGACACGTAAAGTAACCCCTGCGCGTTTCGCCGTCCCGTGGTCAGCAAAAAGAACGCGACACGATTGGAAATCGACTTCATCTGGGCAGACGTGAAATTGCGGACTTACATTGTGGAAGACAACGCGACCATTCGCGAAAACCTCATCGGCGCGCTGGAAGAGCTGGCCGATGTCGAGGCCATTGGCATGGCCGAAACGGAAGACGCCGGCAAGGCGTGGTTGACGTCGAACCCCGCCAGTTGGGACCTCGCCATCATCGACCTGTTTCTGCGCCAGGGCAGCGGCCTCGGCGTTCTCGAAGCCTGCCGCAAGCGCGACAAATCCCAGAAGATGATCGTGCTCAGCAACTACGCCACACCCGATGTGCGCATGCGCTGCGCCCAGCTGGGAGTCGATGCCGTCTTCGACAAGTCCAACGAAATCGAGGCCCTAGTTGACTACTGCCGAGAGCACGGCCGCACCCACGTGGAATCCCGCAAGCTGTCCTGATCGCAGAAGAACTTGGCCTGCATTGCCGCATGAGAACGACTGCCCCATCGAAGCATCAAAGCCTCAGGCTTCGCATGAGCCCCACGAAAAAACCGAATCAATCGATCAGCTTGTTTTTGAGGGCGTAGTAGGTGAGATCGCTGTTGGAGGAGAGCCCGAGTTTCTCCATCAGGCGGGTGCGATAGGTGCTCACGGTCTTCACGCTCAGCGAGAGGGACTTGGCGATGTCTCCCGCGGTTTCTCCGCGCGCCAGCTTCAGAAACACCTGGAACTCGCGTTCCGACAGCTGCTCATGCGGCGGCGCATTGTCCTTGCGGTTGAGCTGCTGGGCGAGCAGGTCGGCCACCGCAGGCGTGAGGTAGCGACGACCCAGCGCGATGGTGCGGATGGCCTCCACGATTTCCTTGGGGTCGCATTCCTTGTTGAGGTAACCGCTCGCGCCCTGACGGATCAGGTTGATCGCGTAATGCTCTTCCGGATAGCCGCTCAGGATGAGAATGCCCATGTTAGGCGCCTTGGCACGCAGCATGGCCAGCGCGTCAATGCCGCTTTGTCCCGGCATGGCCAGATCCATGACCAGCACGTCGATTTCATGCGCACGGATCAAGTCGATGGCTTCGCGGCCATTCGCGGCTTCTGCGACGACACGCAAATCAACGTGCTCCGACAAGAACTGCTTCAAACCCGAACGGACAATCGCGTGATCGTCCACGATTCCAACTCTGATCATTCTCGTACTTTCTGAATGAGACCGGCCAAGGCCACTCATTCGATGAATGAAATAGCGACTACTATTGAAACGCAATATAAAGCCAAGTCAATTGAATGATGCCATGGATGCGCGCAGCGTTATAGGTGTTTCTTTCAATTGTGTTACTAGGATTAACATCCATGCGCAAGTTTCCCCTCACCAGAATGTCCATCAACATGCTGCTGGCTCTGTTGGCCGCTGTCGTGCTGGTGGCCGTCAATGAGGTTGGATATTTTGCATCCCACACCGCCATCCAGAGCCTGGAGAAAGCCCAGACCACGCGCCGCACGCTGGAGCGGCTGGTGCGCGAAATGCTCAGCATCGAGAGTGGGCTGCGCGGCTATCTGCTGACCGGCAACGCGCAGTACATCGAGCCTTACGCGGCCAGTGCCAAGAACATCGAGCACGACATCAACCGGCTGCATGGCCTGCTCCAGAGCAGCCCCGAGGACAGCCGCGACTTCACCGAGCTCTCGAGCCAGATCGCGCGCCGCATCTCCGAGCTGGACCTGAGCCTGCAGCTGCGCCGCAGCGGCAACGACGATGCATGGAAGTTCGTGGTCACCACCGACGTCGGGCTCAAGCACATGGAAGCGATCCGCACGACCGCGGAGCGCATGACCCAGCGAACCATCCAGCGTGCGGAGAGCAGCAACGACGAAATCACGCATTCACTGATGCTCTCGCGCATCGGCATCGCGGCAGTCGCGACCATTGGTCTGCTGGCGTTCTACATGTACCTGCGCAAGGCCGAGGCGCTGCAGGAAGCCGACGAGCGCGAGAAGGAAGTGCAGGCCCGCGAGCGCAGCCAGCTCGAGCAGCTGGTGCGCGAGCGCACCGCCTCGCTCGGCAAGCTCGCCACGCACCTGCAGCAGGTGCGTGAAGAGGAACGCGGGCATCTCGCGCGCGAACTGCACGACGAGCTCGGTGCGCTGCTCACGGCCGCCAAGCTCGACGTGGCGCGACTGCGTTCACGCGTGAACCTCGAGCAGCCCGAAGTCTCCGAGCGCCTCAATCACCTCGTGGAGACGCTCAACAGCGTCATCGCGCTCAAGCGCCGCATCATCGAGGATCTGCGCCCCTCCTCGCTCTCCAATCTCGGCCTCACGGCCACGCTGGAGATCCTCACGCACGAATTCGCCGAGCGCTCCAAGATCGAGGTGGATGTGAACCTGGAGTCCGTTCAGCTCTCCGAATTCATGCAGTTGACCGTTTACCGACTGATACAGGAATCTCTCACCAACATCAGCAAGTACGCGAACGCGAGCAAGGTGCTGATCACCGTGCACGACTACCCCACGCATGTCACCGTGCAGGTCCGCGACAACGGTTCGGGCTTTGATACGCACATGGTCTCGCCCACGGCGCACGGCCTCGCCGGCATGCATCACCGCGTGGAGGCGGCGGGCGGGCGTCTCACCGTCACTTCCAACCCCGGCGAGGGCACGCTGGTATCCGCCACCCTGCCCCACAGCGCTTGATCGTCAACACGCTCTGAGCCTCTTCGCGGCTGCATTCCCATGGGCCGTGCGGGGCGTATGCGCCGCGACAAAAGCCGTGCGCGAGTCGCCGTCCGCGCCACCTTGTCAGCCCTGATCCTACAGACGCAAGCGCCCCACACCGGCCAAGCCCTCCACATCGCTGCCATAAAGTGGTTTCATGCGCTGTTGATTTCAACAGCTTGTGACGATACCCATGCAAGGATGTGAATATGCTCCATTACGCAGTAGTATTTCTGGTGATTGCACTGGTGGCGGCCCTGTTCGGATTCGGCGGGATCGCCTCTGGCGCAGTCGGTATCGCAAAGATCCTGTTCTTTGTCTTCATCGTGATCGCGGTCATCACCTTCGTCATGGGGCTGATCAACCGAAAATGACAATGAAGCGCGGGAACGGATTCGCGATATCCGGTCTCCAATCCGTCACTGCAAGTACATGCGACGAGGAGCATGCACGACCGCAGCACTACAACGAAAGGAAATTCAATGAGCGATTTGCACAAGGCTGCCGAGAATGTTGCCGATGCTGCCAAGGGAGCGGCCGAGGACGCGCTGGACTCCGCCAAGCAGGCGGCGTACACCACGCGCCGAGCCGCCAACAAGGCGCTGGATCAGGCAGAGGAAACGCTGGACGAATGGGACGAGCAACTGCGCGCAAGCTCGCGCATTGAAGACCTCGCCGCACGCGCTCAGGAGTTTGCCAATCGCGGCATCAACTACATGGCCGATTCGAGCCAGCGCGCTCGCCGCCAGTTCCACCAGGCCGCCGACGCCACCAACCAGTATGTGCAGGAGCAACCCGCCAAGTCGCTGATGATCGCGGCCGCGGCAGGTGCGGCCGCCGCCGTGCTGGTGATGCTGGCGCGTGGTCGCGGCGACGACCGCTGAGCCTCGCCGCTGCGTGACCAGCGCCCTCGCCGGCACTGGTCACATCGGTCGACGACCCAGGTGATCAAGGCATCGCACCAGAGCCGAATCACCGTCGATCCGCTGCTGTTCTATCCCTGTTTTCACAAGAGGAGTCCACCATGAAATATGTTCGAGCACTCACTTTTGCCGCCATGGCAGGCGTGACCATCGTCACCGCGACCGGCTGCTCGGTTGCGCGTGACCAGCAATCCGTTGGCGAGTACGTGGATGATGCCGGCATCACCGCTGCCGTGAAGGCCAAGTTCGCTGAGGACAAGACCGTGGCGGCCACCTCGATCAGCGTGGAGACGCTCAACGGCACCGTGCAGCTCTCCGGGTTCGCCAAGTCGCAGGCCGAAAAGGACCAGGCCCAGTCCATCGCCCGCACCACCAAGGGCGTTCGCGAAGTGCGCAACAGCATCGTCGTGCGTCCGTAAGCCCGTAAGCCCGTAAGCCCGTAAGCACGCAGACCCACACATCCCCGACGCCGCCCCCGACACTGGGCGGCGTTGCCACATCCGGCCCGCTGAAAACTTTCGCCACTCACGGCACAATGCCCGACCATGCGTCTCTTCCATTGCGGCCACTGCGGCTTCCTCGTGTTCTTCGAAAGCTTTCAGTGCGTGCACTGCGGCAGCACGCTGGCGTTCGTGCGCGAGCATGTGGACGTGGTCGCGCTGATTCAAAGCGGCGACGGCAGCGGACTGTACGAGCGACGCCTGCCCCGCCCGGGTCTGCAGGAGACGCATGAGAACACGTCGAGCGCCGGTGTCAGCGAATCGGAGGCGCCTTATCTGCGCTACCAGATGTGCGCCAACCGCACGCGCTACGGCGCCTGCAATTTCGCGCTCATCCACACTCCGGGCACGCCCGAGGACGCGCTCTGCCGCGCCTGCCAGCACACCCGCGTGCTGCCGGATCTGTCCGATCCGCTGAACGTGCGCCGCTGGGGCCAGATCGAGTCGGCCAAGCGGCGGCTGTACTACATCGACATCCGTCTCGGACTCGATCCACTGCCGGGCGAGTCCGGCCCGGTCTTCGAATTTCTCGCCGACCTCCCCGGCGCGACGCCGGTGCTCACCGGACATGCCTCCGGCGTGATCACGCTGAACGTGGCCGAGGCCGACGATGACGAACGCGTGCGCCGCAGGCTTGCGTTCCACGAGCCCTACCGCACGCTGCTCGGTCACCTGCGGCACGAGATCGGTCACTATTTCTGGGATGCGCTGATCGCGCGCGGCGAGCCACGCCTGCTCGAGGAATTCCGCGCGCTGTTCGGAGACGAACGTCAGGACTACGCACAGGCGCTGCAGAATTACTATGCGCGCACGCCCGTGCCCGATGCCGAGTGGCACGACACGCACGTGAGCGCCTACGCCACGGCCCATCCGTGGGAGGACTGGGCGGAGACCTGGGCCCACTATCTGCATCTGGTGGATCTGCTGGAGACCGCCAAGAGCTTTGACACGCAGATCAATGTGCCGAGCCCGCTGGGCGATCAGCACTTCACGATGATCGATCCCTTCATCATGCCGCCGCCGCCGTTCGAGAGCATGCTGTCGGCGCTGGTGCCGACCACGCTGCTGCTCAACAGCCTCACGCGCAGCCTCGGACAGATCGACGCCTACCCGTTCGCCCTGAGCGCGCGGGCGCAGGAGAAGATGCGCTTCGTGCACGAGGTGATCTCCGAGCGGCGCATCGCAAGCGCCGCCCAGATGGCGTCACCCCATCACGCTCAGAACTTGCCGGTGAGCGACACGTAGTAGGTGCGGCCCGGCTCGTTGTAGGTCGCCGCACCGCCGGCGGAGTTCGAAGCCGTGCGGAACAGGCGCTTGTCGCCGATGTTGTTCACGCCGAAGTTGACCGAGAATTCGCGCTTGATCTGGTACTGCGCGCCCAGACCGAAGGTGGCGTACGAGCCCAGCTCCGTGAGCGCGTCCCCCGTGGCGGCCGAGCCACCGGCGTTGATGGTGCGCGGCTCCTGACGGCCGTAGAACGTCGCGAACAGCTGCGTGGACCAGGCCGGCGTCACGCGCCAGTCCAGCGTCGAATTCACCGTGTACTTGGGAATCACGGACAGGGGCTGGTTGTTGTCCTTGTTGTGGTTCTTCATCATGTAGGTGAAGTTGTTGGTCCACTTGAGGGTGTCGCCACGGTTGCCGATCAGCGGCAGCGTCAGATTACCCTCGAAACCACGCACCACCGCGCGGCTCGCGTTCATCCACTGGAACACCTGCGTGGTGCCGACCACGGTCGAGGTTCCGTCGTTCATCTCCGCGTAGATCTTGTTCTTGTAGTCGTTCTGGAAGTAGGTCAGGCTCGCATCCAGACCTTCGCCACTGCTGAACGCCAGTCCCAGCTCCTTGTTGACGCTGGTCTCGGCCTTGAGATCAGGATTGCCGCGGATGTAGCAGCCGCCGCCCAGATTCGGCGAATTGAGCGGACAGCCCTGGCCGCGCGTGTAGTACAGGTAGTTGACGTTGGTCTGGTAGAGATTCGGCGCCTTGAACGCGCGCGCCACGCCGCCCTTGACCGACCACTGATCCGTCAGGTGGTAGGTCGCGTTGATGCTCGGGCTCCAGTTGCTGCCGGCCTGGCTGTGGTGATCAAAGCGCAGACCGGGCGTGAAGATCAGGTTCTTGATCGGCTCAAAGTTGTCTTCGACGTAGAAGGCCCATGTCTGCGCGTCGGACTTGCCGCTGCGCGTTCCGCTGCCCGTCAGGCCCGAGATGTCGTCGCCGCCATTGCTGACGGAGGACTGCGCGTTGGCCCCCGGATCGTTGAGCTTCTCGTTGCGGTATTCAAAGCCCGAGGTCAGCATGTGGCGCTGGCCGCCGATGCTGAGGGGCGTGTTGACTTCGCCGTTCAGAAAATAGTTGGCCAGCTTGGACGTGACCATGTTGGCCGGATCGGTCGATGTGATCGAGCCTTCGGGGCCGCCGGCCAAGCCGACGGGGTATTGCGAACGGCGCGTGTTTTCCGACTGGAAGACAAGGCGCGACGTGCCCCAGTCCCACTTGCCGCGGTGCGTGAGACCGACGGTATTGCGATGGGTGATGTTGGTTTCCTGACCGAGCAAGGCCTGCATGTTGGCGGCATTGGTGTCGCTGTTCATCAGGCGCTCGCCCGCATAGATGTTGCCCTGACGGCTGGTGCCGGCCTCGAACTCCAGCACCTGCTGGGGCGTCAGGTCCCAGCGCAGCAGCGCGTTCAGGTCGCGATTGCGCACGCCCTCGCGGCCCGCAGGGGCCAGCGCCAGATCGGAGACATGGCTGTTGAGCGAGGTGTCGTCGGCGTCGGTCTTGGCGATGTTGCCGAACAGGCGGAACGACAGGTTTTCGGCCACCGGGCCCGACAGGTTGAAGCTGGCGCGCTTGGTGTTGCCCTCTTCCGAATGCTCGGGCTTGTTGGCGTAGACGGTGACCGAACCGGCGAGCTTGTCGGTTGGCTTCTTGGTGATGATGTTGACCACGCCCCCCGCTGCACCCGAGCCGTAGCGCGCGGCGGCCGGGCCACGGATGACCTCGATGCTCTCGATGGCCTCCACCGGAACCCAGTTGGAATCGCCGCGCGTGTCGCGCTCGCCGGTGCGGCCCATCTTCGAGGCATTGCGCGACTGCACGGGCTTGCCGTCGATCATGATCATCGTGTTCTCGGGGCCCATGCCGCGCAGGTCGATCTGGCGGCTGTTGCCGAACTGGCCCGACGACGAGTTGCCCGTGAGGTTCACGCCGGGCATGGTGCGGATCAGCTCGGAGAGGTCATTCGCCGGTGCCCGCTCCTGCAGTTCCTCCTGCGTGATGATCGACACGCCCAGCGCCTGCTTCAGTTCCTGCTCGGCGGTGGCGCGCACGGTGGTCTCGGGCAGCACCACGCTGGCGGCGGTTTCGGTGACGGCGGTCGGGGCCGGCTGAGCGGATGTCTGGGCCTGAGCCAGTCCATGAACACCGAAAGCGATGGCGCTCAGGGCAAACAGGCTGTGACGGTGCGAGATGGGCATGCTTTCCTTTTTCAACTCAAATGCAAATAAAATTAATTCTTATTACACTTGTGAGTTGATAATGTTGTCAACAAAACCCACTCACGGTGACAAGTCATTTGTCAACCTGATGGACTTGTGCACACAAGCTGAAAAAGAGGAATGTTTGTTTTGACCGTTTTTGTTTCAGGAGAACCTCAGATGTCGCCGCTTTCGACGCCCCCTCAACTGACCCGCCGCACGGCGCTCGCCTTCGCGGTGGCCCTTGGCACCGCGACATTCCACGGACTGACCCTGGCACGGTCCTCCACCGGCACTACCGGCACCGTCGACGTCCGCCATGCCAGAGGAAACGCCCGCGTCGCCGCGAATCCGCAGCGTGTCGTGGCCTACGACCTCGCCTCGCTGGACATCATGCAGAGCCTCCAACTGCCCGTGGCAGGCGTGCCGCGCGCGGCCTTTCCGCAGTACCTGCAGGGGTTTGGCGACCACGCCCGCTACCCCATCGCGGGCAGCCTGTTCGATCCCGACTTCGATGCGCTGAGCCGCATCCGCCCCGATCTGATCCTCGTCGGCGGCCGCTCCGCCGCGCGCAGCGAGACCCTCGCGCGCATCGCCCCGACGCTCGACATGAGCACGCGCGGCACGCAACTGCTGGAAGACATGGGCCGCAACGTACAGGCGTTGGCGTCGCTCTACGGCAAGCAGGCGCAGGGCGAGCAACTGATGAAGCAGGTGCATGACGACATCGCCGAGCTCAAGCCAATCACCGCCAAGGCCGGTCGCGGACTGCTGGTGCTCGCCATCAACGACAAGCTCAGCCCACAGGCGCCGGGCACGCGCTTCGGCCTGCTGCATGACGTGCTCGGCGTGCAGCCCGCACTCGCAGCGGACAAGGTACCCGCGCGCGGCCAGCCCTTCACCATGGACGACATCGCGCGCATCGACCCCGACTGGCTCTATGTCATCGACCGCAACGCGGCCACCGGCTCGGCGGCGGGCGGCGGCGTGGCGATTGCGTCCGAGAAGGTGTTCGACAACGCCACCATCCGCGCGACGACGGCCGGCAAGCGCGGCCAGGTCGTGTTCCTCGACCCCAAGGGCTGGTACCTGATGGGCAGCGCCGCTCCGACCGCGATGATCCAGAACGTGCGCCAGATCCGCGGCGCGTTGACAGCCAACAGCGCTGCCAGCGCCGCCTGAAAGTGACAACAGACCCGGACGGGTCTGTTCAATGTCATTCCGCTGCGCGCGTCAACCGATCAGGGCTTCTTCGTCAGCGCGAGCTTGTCGTTGAGCCTGCGCTGCACGTTCGCCGAGACGAACTTGTCGACCTCGCCGCCCAGCGTGGCGATTTCGCGCACGAAGGTGCTGCTGATGAACTGGTACTTGTCGCTCGGCGTGAGAAACACGGTCTCCACTTCGGGCATCAGATGGCGGTTCATGCCCGCAAGCTGGAATTCATAATCGAAATCCGTCACCGCACGCAGCCCGCGCACCATGGCCTTGCCGCCACGCGCGACGACGAAGTCGCGCATCAGGCCGTCGAAGCTCTCCACCTTCACCTGCGGATAGGGGCTGCAGGCTTCGGTCACCATGGCGATCCTCTCCTCCAGGTTGAACATCGTCTTCTTGTGGTGCCCCGCCGCCACGGCGACGATCACGCGGTCGAACAGCTGACTGGCGCGACGCACGATGTCCTCATGCCCGAGCGTGATCGGGTCGAATGTTCCTGGATAGATGGCAAGCACGTTTTGCGCCATGGCTGTGTATCTCCTTCGGGCGCATTATGCATTGCACTGCAGCACGATTTCACGCTTTGGCCGCACGCAGTTCGCTGATGCGATAGCCCGCGATCGCCGCCGCGATCATCGCGATGCCCAGCCATTGCCAGGCGCCGGGCCGGATGCCGAACCACAGCAGGTCCACCGTGAGCGCGATGGCGGGGTAGATGAAGCTCAGAATCGCGATCGCCGCCGCGCCTAGTCGCTGAAAGGCGCCGTACATGATCACGTACATCAGCGCCGTGTGCACCAGCCCCAGCGTGACGACGCAGAGCAGCGTCTGCACGAGCGGCACCGACGCCGAGCGCAGGGCCGCGCTGCCGAGCAGCAGGGGCAGCGCCCAGAGCGCCAGCACCGCGCCGCCGGCCGTCATCTGCAGCATCGCGGTCTGCGCGGGCGGCACCTGCTTGACGCGCCGCGTGGCCACCACGGTCAGCGTGTAGAGCGCTGCGGCCAGCAGGCTCAGCAGCACGCCTTGGACCACACTCTGTCCATGCGACGCAGCGGTATTTGCAAGTTGCATCTCGTGCACCACGCCACTGCTGAGCACCACGCCCGCGAGCGCCAGCAGCATGTAGGGCACGCGGCGCCAGCCGATGGTCTCGCCGCCCAGCGCCGACACCAGCACCAGAAAGAACGGCTGCACGTGGTAGACCACCGTCGCGATGCCGATGCCCGCAAACGCATAGGCATGGAACAGCGCCACCCAGTTGATGACCAGCGCCATGCCGCCCACCGCCATCCAGACCAGATCGCGACGCGACAGCGAGACCCATTCGCGACGCGCGGTGATCCACAGCGCGAGCGCCAGCGCGCCGATCACGCAGCGCGACAGCACGACAACCTCCACCGGCAGGCCGCTCTCGATGACGAAGAGCCCGATGGTGCCCGACAGCGCCATCGCCAGCACCATGCGCCAGACGCCGCCGCTTGCGCGACTGGCAAGTGGGGGTGGCGGTGAGGCGGACATCGACGCGTTGGCCATGGTGGGTGGGGTGGACGTGGTGGGGGTGAAGGACGTGGAAGACTGCGAGCCGTTCATGAGATTCTTTCCTGCTGCGCACATTGGCAGCGCTCTGGTTTTGCAGGATGATGTCGCACATCTGCAGATTCAACAATGATCGCCGCAAGCAAAGATTTGTTGATTCCACTTCAACAGTGATGTCCGCCGCCCGCCCATGAACTACGACGCTCTCCCGCTGGCCGATCTCGAGGTATTTGCCCATGTGGTGGAGCGCAGCGGCTTTGCGGCCGCCGCGCGCGAGCTGGGCCTGACGACCTCGGCGGTGAGCCGCAGCGTCGGGCGGCTCGAGCTGCGCCTCGGCGTCAAGCTGCTGCACCGCACGACGCGCGCTCTCTCACTGACCGAAGTGGGCGCGGAAGTGCACGCGGCCTGCAGACACATGCTGCAGAACGCGGAAGAAGCCGTCTCGCTCGCCGCCGCCCATCGCCAGCAGCCTCAGGGCGTGCTGCGCATCAGCGCGCCGGTCGTCTTCGGCGATCTCTGGCTTGCCCCATTGCTGCCGCATTTCTGCAGCCAGTGGCCTGAAGTGCATGTGCAGCTTGGCATGAGCGACGCGATAGTCGACCTGCAGGCGCAGGGCATCGATCTCGCGATCCGCATCACCACGCACGAGGCCCTGCCGCAATCGCTGGTCGCACATCCGCTGCGTGAGGTACGCTACCTGCTGGTCGCGCACCCCGACTATTTCAAGACGCATTCCGTGCCGAAGTCGCCCGCCGATCTCGCCGCGCATCGCTGCATGACGCTGGGCTACGGCGCGTTCCAGAACCTCGTCGAATTCACGCCCGCCGATGCGGCGGATGCCTCCGTCCCGCCGCCGCCCGTGAAGGTGCGGCTCAGCACCCCACTCACCATCGCAAGCAGCCTCGGCCTGCGGCAGGCGCTGCGCGCCGATGCGCAGACCGGCGTGGGACTGGTCGTGGACTTCGTGGCCGAGCCCGCCATCGCGGCCGGGCAGCTGGTGCAGGTGCTGCCGCACTGGCAGCTCACGGGCAGCTACGCGCCGCGCATGGCCTACGCGGTGCACGCGCCGGGCCCGCGCATTCCGCCCAAGCTGCGGGCCATGCTGGACTTTCTGCTGCAGCACGCCAAAGCCGCCTCCCGCTGACAGACAGGCCTGCGCCGCGCGCTCGACAATCATGGCACGGCGAATGTGTCATGCGTCCGGATTTCTGGCGCATATTGCTACCAGCGTTGCGGGAACCGTACCGCGGCGGCACGGGCAATCGCTCTACATTCAAGGCATGTCTCGCGCCTGCGCCGATGACAAAAGAACCACCAGAACGCCTTCAAGGAGACAAACGACCATGTCCGTGCCCACGTCCACTCCCAGCACTGCGACGCCCCACATCGGCCCCGAGCAATCACGCGACGCCTTCATCGCCGCACGCGATTTTCTGCAGAAGCACCGCACCGACTACGAACGCGCCTACCAGGAATTCCGCTGGCCCGAGCTTGGCGAATTCAACTGGGCGCTCGACTACTTCGACCACATGGCGCGCGGCAACGAGGCCGTGGCGCTGCACATCGTGGAGGAGGACGGCAGCCAGACGCGCCGCAGCTTCGCCGAGATGAGCGCGCGCTCGTCGCAGGTAGCCAACTGGCTGCGCAGCCTCGGCGTCAAGCGCGGCGACCGCGTGCTGCTCATGCTGGGCAACGAGCTTGCACTGTGGGAGCTGATGCTCGCCTGCATCAAGCTCGGCGCGGTGATGATTCCCGCAACCATGCTGCTCACCGCCGATGATCTGCAGGACCGCCTCGACCGAGGTCAGGTCCGCCATGTCGTCGTGGCGAGCGCCCACACCGACAAGTTCACCCAGCTCGCAGGCGACTACACGCGCATCTGCGTCGGCGCGCGGCAGGACGGCTGGCATGCGTTCGCCGATGCAGTGGATCACACGACCGTCTTCGCGCCCGAGGGCCGCACGCTCGCCGACGATCCGCTGCTGCTGTACTTCACCAGCGGCACGACCTCCAAACCCAAGCTCGTGCTGCACACCCACCAGAGCTACCCCGTCGGCCATCTCTCGACCATGTACTGGATCGGTCTGCAGCCCGGCGGCGTGCACCTGAACATCAGCTCGCCCGGCTGGGCCAAGCACGCCTGGAGCTGCTTCTTCGCGCCATGGATCGCCGGCGCGACCATCTTCATCTACAACTACGCGCGCTTCTCCGCCAAGGCCCTGCTGCAGGCCATGCAGGACCACCAGGTGACCAGCCTCTGCGCTCCGCCCACCGTCTGGCGCATGATGATCCAGGAAGACCTGAGCCCGTGGCGCGAGCGCCTCACGCTGCGCGAAGTGATCGGCGCCGGCGAACCGCTGAACCCCGAGATCATCGACCAGGTGCGTGACGCCTGGGGCCTCACGCTGCGCGATGGCTTCGGGCAGACGGAGACCTGCGCGCAGATCGGCAACACGCCGGGCCAGCCGCTCAAGCCCGGCTCCATGGGCCGACCGCTGCCCGGCTACGACGTGGTGCTGCTCGACGTGGACGACAAGGAGAGCAACGAGGGCGAGGTCTCACTGCGCCTCTCGCCCCGCCCCACAGGCCTGATGGTCTGCTACGAGGACAGCCCCGAAAAGACCGCGCAGGTCATGCGCGAGGGCTACTACCACACGGGCGACACGGCAGAGCGCGATGCCGACGGCTACATCACGTTCGTGGGCCGCGCCGACGACGTGTTCAAGGCCAGCGACTACCGCATCAGTCCGTTCGAGCTGGAAAGCGCACTCATGGAGCACGAGGCCGTCGCCGAAGTCGCCATCGTCCCGAGCCCCGACCCCGTGCGCCTTGCCGTTCCCAAGGCCTATCTGATCCTCACCACCGGCACACCCCCGAGCCGCGAACTCGCGGAGGAGATCTTTGCGTTCGCCCGCTCGCGGCTCGCGCCCTACAAGCGGGTGCGGCGCATCGAGTTCGTCGATGAGTTGCCGAAGACGATCTCCGGGAAGATTCGTCGGGTGCAGTTGCGCAAGGATGAGGTGTTGAAGGTACAAGCCGCTGCTCGCGGGGAGCATGAGTTTTTTGAGGAGGATTTTCCTGGCCTCAAGGGGTGACTTTCTTTTTGCTAGCTAGCTGGCTTCTGTTGTTTGGTTGAGGGCGGAGGCCGGGAGTTCCGCCCGGCGGCGGAGTAACTTTTTGGTCTTGCCCAAAAAGTCACCAAAAATGCGCTTTTCAATACCCGCGGCAGAACTCGCTTTGCGCTGCGCGCGCCGCTCGGGCAACCGCCGCGATTCAGTGTTTAACCAAGAGGAATGTTCGGCACTTCGCTGCGCTCGTGCCGAACATCTCGCGACTTCGCGAGATGTTGGTGCGCCAGTGCTGCGCGATTTTTGACTTGCTCTCGGGATCGACTTCGTTCAAAAAAGCAGTGGGCATTTGCAGCTAAACCCAACTCTGCAAACACCCCGGCACGAGCGCAGCGACGTGCCGCAACACCTCTTTCAAACTGACTTCCGGCGGTTGCCCGAGCGGAGTGACGAAGGAACGCAGCGAGTTCCGCCGGAGGTATTGAAAGCGCGTTTTTGATTACTTTTTGCGCGCAAGCAAAAAGTGATTGCCCCGCCGGGGGCAGTCCCGGCCTCCGCCCTCAAAACAAAAAACCGAAAACCCAAAAAACAAAAACATCAAGAACGACGCAGCAGATGCGCATGCACCGCCCCGGCCTTCAAATGCCGGAACCGCTCCAACCCCAAAGCAAGCACCTCATCCTCACTCCACTCCCGCGGAGCTTCCAGGTAAACAAACCCGTCAACGGCCACAGCCTTGGCAGCCGCCTCCAACGCAGGCTTGAACAGCGCGCTGTCAAACGGCGGATCCAGCAGCAGCAGATGCATGCTGCCCGAAGCGCACTGCTTGATCGCAGCCACCCCGTCCCCCCGCAACACGCGGACGTTGTCCGCCTTGAGCTTGGCCGCGATGCTTTTGAGCTGGGTGACCAGCCCCATGTCCGCCTCGTTCATCAGCACCTGCGCCGCGCCGCGCGATGCGGCTTCAAAACCGAGCGCGCCGGTTCCCGAGAACGCGTCCATGCATTGCCAGCCGGTGAGGTCCTGACCCAGCCAGTTGAACAGGGTCTCGCGCACGCGGTCGGGCGTGGGGCGCAGGCCCGGGCGGTCGGCGACGGGCAGGCGCGTGCGCTTCCACAGGCCGCCCACGATGCGCACTTCACCCGCGCCATGTGAGGCGGCGGGTGCGGGCTTTTTCGCGGCGGCGGCTTTTTTCTTTGCGGCTTCGCTCAGCATGGTCGAACGCGGTCTCATTGCTTGCCTCCCACGATCACGGTGACCATGCGCTCGGGCTGCACCATGCGCTGAAATGCGTCACGGATGTCCTTGGCGGTCAGCGCCTCGACGCGGTCGGTCCAGTGCTCGAGATAGTCGAGCGGAAGGTTGTTCCATGCGATGTTGGTCACGTTGCCGAGCAGCTTGCGGTTGCTGTCGATGCGCAGTGCAAAGCCGCCGATCAGGTTGTCCTTGGCGGCGCGCAGTTCTTCCTCGGTCGGGCCTTGCTCGACGAACTGCTTGACCACGTCCCGCGAGACTTTGACCGCTTCCGCAGCCTGGTCGGGCCGGGTCTGCAGGCCGACGACGAACGCGCCCGCGTCGAGGCCCGGCGAGAAGCCGCTGCCCACGCTGTAGCTCAGACCGCGCTTTTCGCGCACTTCCTGCGTCAGGCGCGACGTGAAACCGCCGCCGCCCAGAATGTGGTTGCCCACGAGGATCGCGAGAAAGTCCGGGTTGTCGCGCTTGATGCCGGGCTGGCCGATGATCACGTGCGCCTGAGCGGATTGGAAAGGAATGTTCTGCTCGGTGGCCTTGGTGAGCGGCTGCACCTGCGGCACCTCGGGCAGCTTGGCGCAGTCACCCGCCGCCTTGGCGGGCAGGCGCGAGAGCAGCTTGTTCACGAGTTGCTGCGCCTGCGCCTTGTCGAGCGCGCCGACGATGCTCACGCGCGCGCCGCAGGTCTGCACATAGCGCTTGTGGAACGCCTGCAGATCGCCCGCATTGATGCGCTGCAGTGACTCGGCGGTCGTTTGATAACCGTAGGGATGCTTGCCGTAGACATCGGCCGCGAACGCCTTGCTCGCGACGGTGCCGGGCTTGGTCGCGGCCTCCTTGAGCGCCGCTTCCCAGCGCGAGCGCTCGCGCTGCCAGACGTTCTGCGGAAAGCTCGGCTCGCCGATCTGGCGCGCGGCCAGATTCGCGGCCTTGGCCAGGAGTTCGGGATCAGTGAGCGAGCGCATCGAATACACAAAGCCGTCGCGCTCGGCGCTCGCGCCGAAGCTCGCGCCGAGATCGGCCCACGCCTCGCCCAGCGCATTCTCTTCGAGCGCAGGCTCCTTGCCGCCCGCACCGGCGCGCACACCCTTGGAGCTCATGCCTGCGGCGGCGCTCGCCAGCCCGATCTGCTGCGCGGGATCGCGTCGTGCGCCCGCGTCGAAATCAATCTGCACGTCGACCATCGGAATCGCCGGGCTTTCGACCAGCCACACGCGCGCGCCGTTGGACTCGGTCCAGTGCTGGATGGGCAGCAGCGCCCATGCCGAATGCGCGCACATCGCCAGACCCGCGCCGAGCAGGCCTGCACGCACCGTCGTCTTCATGAGACTTTTTTGCTTCGTCATCATCAACATATCTTGTTCAATCCGTTTCGTGGCCATGGTCGATCAGTGCATGCGGTCGCCGCCCGCGCCCTGCTGCGCTGCTGGGTGCTTGGCGCCGGGGGCCACGGGTTGAGGCAGCAGCGTGCCGACATTGAGCTGGTCGTCGCCGAAATAGCGCTGCGCCACGGACTTCACATGGTCCGGCGTGACATTGCGCAGCAGCTTGAGGATCTGGTCGTCGGCGTCGAGCGGGAAGCCCTCGGCCCAATTGCCGCCGAGGTCGTTGGCCTGGCCGAACAGCGAATCGCGCTCGTACACGGTCGACGCCGTCCACTGCGCCTTCACGCGCGCCAGTTCCGATTCGCTCACGCCCTCCTTGGCCACGCGGGT
The DNA here is from genome assembly GCF_015354245.1 of Diaphorobacter caeni. Classification (GTDB taxonomy): domain Bacteria; phylum Pseudomonadota; class Gammaproteobacteria; order Burkholderiales; family Burkholderiaceae_C; genus Diaphorobacter_A; species Diaphorobacter_A caeni. Next base: position 466,999 of record NZ_JADKYZ010000001.1, on the reverse strand, counting down.
GATCTGTGCGCGCAGCGCGTCCTCCACCTGCTTGGTCGTCTTGCCGGGAGCGGGCACGCCGGTCAGGATGAAATTGCCCGGGCCGCGTCCGATGATCGATGCCGAGCTGCCCGCGCTGTCGGCCACGCGGTCAGCGCCTTGAGTGAGCGCACGGTCGAGGCGCGCGCCGTCATAGCCGCTCAGCACCGCCGAGAGCATCAGCAGCGACAGCGCGTCACGATCCTCGTCGGTGAGCTGGTCCACGCGGCGCAGGCTGGGCGAGCGGAACGACATCGCGACGAAAGCCTGATCGGCGGGCGCCTTGAAATCGATGCGGCGGATGCCCTTCTGCACAGGCTCGGTGCGCGGCTTGCGCGCGGGCACGACGCCCTGCGGAATCTGGCCATAAGTCTGCTCGGCAAGCGCCAGCACCTTGTCCACGTCCACATCGCCCGCCACCACCACGGCAGCGTTCTGCGGCACGTACCAGGCCTTGTGGAACTCGCGCACGTCCTGCGGCGTCATCGAGTCGAGATCGCTCATCCAGCCCACCACCGGGCGGCGGTACGGCGATGCGGTATAGGTCGTCGCGTTCAACTGCTCGAACAGCGCAGAGCGCGGCTGGTCTTCGGTGCGCATGCGGCGCTCTTCCTTGATGACCTCGATTTCCTTCTTGAACTCCTCGTCCGGCCACTGGTTGTTGGCAAAACGGTCAGACTCCAGCTCCATCACGTCCTTCAGCCGGTTCGAGGGAATCTGCTGGTAGTAGCCCGTGTAGTCACGCGTGGTGAAGGCATTCTCCTGCCCGCCCAGCGCCGCCACGCGCTTGGAGAACTGGCCGGGCGCGATCTTGGCGGTGCCCTTGAACATCATGTGTTCCAATGCGTGGGCCACGCCCGTCGTGCCGTCCACCTCATCCATCGCGCCCACGCGCACCCAGACCATGTGCACCGCCGTGGGCGCGCGCTTGTCGGGCTTGACGATCAGCTGCATGCCATTTTTCAGCGTGAAAAGCTGCGCCCCATCGGCCGTCGTGGCTTCGGGTTTCACCGCCGCGGCGGCGGGCGCGGGCTGGTTGGAAACGGGGTTGGCGGACGTGTCGGCAAACGCCGAGACATGCGCACAGGCCAGCAGGCCAAGAATGGAAATGGCTTGTTTCATAGAATGGATGGGATTCTAAGTACCCGACAATGTTCAGTTTCTTCAAGAAAAAATCTTCAGACCCCGCTGAAACGCCCGTCCCGAGCGCTCCCGCGTCCGCGCCTGCACCCGAAACCACCGACAAGCCGGTGGCCGCTTCGGGTGCCAAGAGCTGGCTGCGCAATCCGTTTGCCAGCAAGGATACCCCCCCGCAAGCGGATAACCCGCCGGCATCATCGGGCAATTCGGACAACCTGCCCGCCGTTCAGGAACCCCAGGCCAAGCCCGAGGCACCGAGCGACGCAGGTGACCGCAAGGGCTGGATGGACCGCCTCAAGGCCGGCCTGCGCAAGACCGGCAGCAGCATCTCCACGATCTTCACCGGAACGAAGATCGACGATGCGCTCTACGAAGAGCTCGAGGACGCGCTGCTCATGGCCGACACCGGCGTGAAGGCCACGCAGCACCTGCTGGCCGACCTCAAGCAGCGCGTGAAGGACTCCAAGACCACCGACCCCGCCGCCGTGAAGGCGCTGCTGGCCGACGCGCTCGCCGACCTGCTCAAGCCGCTCGAGAAGTCGCTTTCCATCGGCACCCACACGCCCACCGTGATCATGGTCGCGGGCGTGAACGGCGCGGGCAAGACCACCTCCATCGGCAAGCTCACCAAGCACCTGGCCGACCACGGCGAAAGCGTGCTGCTGGCCGCCGCCGACACCTTCCGCGCTGCCGCGCGCGAGCAGCTCGGCGTCTGGGCCACGCGCAACACCGTCGAGATCGTCAGCCAGGACGGCGGCGACCCGGCCGCAGTGAGCTTTGACGCCGTGAGCGCCGGCCGCGCCCGCAAGAAGGACGTCGTGCTGGTCGACACCGCAGGCCGCCTGCCCACGCAGCTGCATTTGATGGAAGAGCTCAAGAAGATCAAGCGCGTGGTCACCAAGGCCGACGCGAGCGCCCCGCACGAGGTGCTGCTGGTCATCGACGGCAACACCGGCCAGAACGCGCTCAACCAGGTCAAGGCGTTCGACGAAGCGCTGCAGCTCACCGGCCTCATCGTCACCAAGCTCGACGGCACCGCCAAGGGCGGCGTGCTGGCCGCCATCGCGCAGGAAAAGCCGATCCCGGTCTACTTCATCGGCGTGGGTGAAAAGGTCGAAGACCTCGAAACCTTCAACGCACGTGAGTTTGCTCAGGCGCTGCTGGCCTGAGCGCCCCCAAGCAGCCCCCCCCAATCAGCCCTGCCTTCGTGCAGGGCTTTTTCTTGATGGGATGCCACTGCTACGCCCGCGTTGCCGCATTCCACGGCAAGGAATCCTGTTCATTGATTGACAGCCGATTGACAGATTCGCTCCCCAGAATCGGTCTCAACGATTCCATCTACAACACGCACAGGAGACCTTGCATGCAGAGCACACCCCCATCCCTCGAACTCTCGCGACGCGGCCTGCTGCGGCTGTCGCTGGGCGGCGCCGCAGCCATTTCGGTCGGTGGCGCGCTGGCCCGCACCGCCGCGACGGCTCCACTCGCTTTTCCAACAGACGGCCTGCTGCGCGCAACGCCTGAATCGCAGGGCGTGTCGTCCGCCGCGATCATGGATTTTCTCGACGAGGTCGAGCGCAACGCCTACGAGATGCACGGTTTCATGCTCTGGCGCAGCGGCCATGTGGTGGCCGAAGGCTGGTGGGAGCCCTACGGTCCCGAGCGCATCCACATGACGCACTCGCTGACCAAGAGCGTCACCGCGAGCGCCGTGGGCATGGCGATCGCCGAGGGTCGTTTCAAGCTCGACGACAAGGTCGTTTCGTTCTTCCCAGAGCATCTGCCTGCCGACGTGAGCGCGAATCTCGCCGCGATGACCGTGCGCGATCTGCTGACCATGCGCACCGGCCACGAAAAGATGACCTCGGGCTCGGTGTGGCGTCCGATCAAGACCAGCTGGATTGCGGAGTTCTTCAAGATTCCAGTGAAGTTTGAGCCCGGCACCAAGTTCGTCTACACCAGCGCCGCGACCTACATGCTCTCGGCCATCATCACCAAGACCACGGGCCAGTCCACTGCGGACTATCTGAAGACGCGCTTCTTCGAGCCGCTGGGTATCACAGGCTATGAATGGGACGTCGGTCCCGAAGGCATTTCGCCCGGCGCGAACGGCCTGTCCTGGAAGACCGCGGACGCACTCAAGCTCGGCATCCTGCACGCTCAAAACGGTCAATGGAAAGGGAAGCAGTTGCTGCCTGCCGAATGGGTCAAGGCCGTGCAGCAGCCTCATACGCCGGGTCAGTACGGCTACCAGTGGTGGCTGGGCCCGAACGGCGTCTATCTGGCCGACGGCCTGTTCGGCCAATACTCGATGGTGTTCCCCGAGCACAATGCCGTCATCGCGATGAACTGCGCCAACCCATCGGGCGCGGGCTTTCTCGCCAAGGCGGTCTACAAGCATTTCCCCAAGGCATTCGAGAAGGCAGAAAAGCCCGCCGCGAACGCCAAGCTGTCGTCTCGCTTGAAGCAGCTGCAGTTGATGCCCACACCGCGCGCCACGCAATCGCCGCTGGCCGAAACCATCTCGGGCCACTCCTACGAGTTCGCCGACAACACGGAGAAGGTCCGCTCGGTGAAGTTCGATTTCAGCGAAGGGCAGTGCCGTTTCACCATGGAAGATGATCGTGGCACGCATGTCGTGCAATGTGGTGTCGGCAAGGCCGTGGAAGGCTCGACCACCGTCACCGGCAACAAGCTGCACCACGAATACCAGCCCGACAACATGCGAGTGGTGGCGACCGGCGAGTGGACAGATTCACGCACCTTCGAGATGACCTGGACCTTCGTCGAATCGGCCTTCCGCGACAAAGTGGTGTGCCGCTTCAACGGTCCCTACGTGCGCATCGCGCGCAGCGTGAACGTGAATTCGAGCATCACCTCGCTGCCTGAAATCGTCAGCAAGAAGCCCGGCAAAGCGGCCTGAAAAATGGTCTGAAGTCGGCCTGATCTTCAGACCTTCAGCCGATCCTCGACCCACGCCGCGTATTCACGCGAGGCCTGTTCCTCGCGCACCAGAATCTGCGGCAGGTCGTACGGGTGCTGGGCGCGCAGCCAGCGCAGCAGCGCGAACATGCCCGTCGGCAGCGTCTTGAACACCAGACGCCACTCCTCGTCCTCGCACTGCGTGCCCTGCCACACATAGTGCGACGCAATCCGCTCCACCTGCACGCAGGCCGCGAGCCGGTCGCGCACCGCCGTGCTCGCGATGCGGCGGGCATCTTCTTCCTTTCCGACCGTGGTGGTGAGCACGCTCACCGGAGGCATATGGGTGTCGAGTTCGCGCATCGCTGTCCTTTCGCGTCATTGACGCCTTCGATCTGGACATTGTCCGCCGTCTTCGGCCGTTCGAATTCACCGCCACCAAGTGCCGGATAGCCCCCTGCAATCCGCCAACTCGCGTATAAAAGTCATCGCGACTGACAGACTGACGGAACGATTCCAACAACTGCAGGAGACAACACGACATGACGACCGCGACCAAGCCCTTCAAGGCCGCAGTGATCCAGGCCTCTTCCATTCCCACCGACAGCATCGAATGCGCGCTCAAGGCCGCTTCGCTGATCCGCGAAGCCGCCAGCCACGGCGCGAAGGTCCAGGTGTTTCCCGAAGCCTTTCTCGGTGGCTACCCCAAGGGCAACAGCTTCGGCAGCCCCATCGGCCTGCGCAAGCCCACGGCACGCGATGCCTACGCCACCTACTACAGCCAGGCCATCGATATGGACGGCGAAGAGATCGCGATCCTCAACGAAGCGGTGCAGGAGACCGAATCCGTCGTCGTGATCGGCTGCATCGAACGCGACGGCGGCACGCTGTACTGCACGGCGCTGTATTTCAGCGGCAAGGCCGGCCTCGTCGGCAAACACCGCAAGCTCATGCCCACGGCGGGCGAGCGCCTGATCTGGGGCTTCGGCGACGGCTCCACCATGCAGGCCGTGGACACGCCCTACGGCCGCATCGGCGCGGTGATCTGCTGGGAAAACTACATGCCCATGCTGCGCATGCACATGTACAGCCAGGGCGTGAGCATCTACTGCGCGCCCACCGCCGACGACCGCGACACCTGGCTGCCCACCATGCGCCACATCGCGCTCGAGGGCCGCTGCTTCGTGCTGACCGCCTGTCAGTTCCTGCGCCGCGAGGCCTACCCCGCCGACTTCGAATGCAGCCTCGGCAACGATCCCGAAACCGTGCTGCTGCGCGGCGGCAGTGCCATCATCGACCCGACCGGCGCAGTGATGGCCGGCCCCAACTACGAGGCCGAAACCATTCTCTACGCCGACATCGACCCAATCATGGTGCCGCGCGGCAAGTTCGATTTCGACGCCAGCGGCCACTATGCGCGGCCCGACATCTTCCAGCTCAAGGTGGATGTGGGAGCGAAGAAGGCGGTGTCGACCGTAGGGAACTGAAACGGGAGCGTCGCAATTCCTCTGCGGTTCAAAGTTGCCACATCGGAATTGGAAAGCAACTCTGACATTTGAAATGTTTGAATGACCATCTATTTAGCCATCCGATCCGACGCCGCCCATGGTCGCTCCATCCCGTTGAACACCCTTGTCACGTTGCTGGCTCACCAGCCCGGGCTTCAAGGCACCGGGCATGGGTTGTTCAACGTCATCAGGGACCACAAGCCGCGCGCCACGTTGGAGGCCTTTGCATGCTCCGCAGCGGGCAACTACGCCGTCCGGCAAGGCGCTCCACCACCCAAGCACGTCAATCTGCTTGAGCTGCGATATCCCTACAACGAGTCCGCGCACTCTGCCTGGTATGAATCGCTGGCCGCCGAGGTCGCCCGCAGCCTCGGGTGGGAGGCCTGGGGACAGGATGACGATGGGCGGGAGGTCTGCCTGTGGCGGCCTGCGTCACCCGATGCAGACACCTTGCGCACCTGAGAAAAGAAATGTGAAGACGTCCGGCGACGCGAACTTTTCCGACACGCGCAGTCAAAATTCAACGACTGCGCTAGAACAAAGCCGATTGCATCATCCTGAAACAGCCGAAAACCCGTCGGAGTTTCGGATTTCCGGTGCTGCCACTGGGTGAAATCGAGCTCGAAATTCAGTGACATTTCCCTGATAAATGCTTGATCGGTATGGTCTTTCTGCTATTGCAATCAGAAATTCAGTACCCAAGTAAAAAAGTGGGGAACTTATGGCTTAGCACTCACTCCAACAGAGTGCTAACATGAACCGAATTGGTGATGAAAGGATGTCTTTGATGAACCTGCAAGCTACATCCTCCTCGACGTCTCTGGCGCCCACAAACCCCTGGGCTCTGGTGCCGCCGCTGGGGAATCTGGACGCATATATTTCCGCCGTGAACCGCCTGCCTCTGCTGACCGTGGAGGAAGAGCAGACGTTTGCCCGGCGCCTCAAGAATGACAGCGACGTGGACTCCGCCGGTCGTCTGGTGCTCTCGCACCTGCGCCTCGTGGTTTCCATCTCGCGCCAATACCTCGGATATGGGCTGCCGCACGGCGACCTGATCCAGGAAGGCAATGTCGGCCTGATGAAGGCCGTCAAGCGCTTCGACCCCGATCAGGGTGTGCGTCTGGTGTCCTACGCCATGCACTGGATCAAGGCCGAAATCCACGAATACATTTTGAAGAACTGGCGCATGGTCAAGGTGGCGACCACCAAGGCTCAGCGCAAGCTGTTCTTCAATCTGCGCTCGATGAAGCAGGGTTTCAAGGCCGAATCGGCCATGGACGATGCTGCCGTCGTGCGTGACACGCTGTCCGACCATGAAATCGATATGGTGGCGGAACAGCTGAATGTCAAGCGCGAAGAAGTCATCGAGATGGAAACCCGCTTGTCGGGAGGCGACGTGCTGCTCGACCCGGCTCCGAGCGACGACGGCGAGCAGGCCTTCGGCCCGATCGCCTACCTGTCGGACGCGAGCCACGAGCCCACGGCCATGATCGAGAACCATCAGCGTGACCGCCTTGCCAGCGACGGCATCGCCACCGCGCTGGAGAGCCTCGACGAGCGCAGCCGCCGCATCGTGGAAGAGCGCTGGCTGAAGGTGAACGACGATGGATCGGGCGGCATGACGCTGCATGATCTGGCCGCCGTCTACGGCGTAAGCGCCGAGCGCATCCGCCAGATCGAGGTGGCCGCGATGAAGAAGATGAAAAAGGCACTGGCCGAGTACGCCTGAGCCCATGCTCCCGGGCCCTTGCGGGCCGCAGGGCGATAATTGCAAGCGCGCAGATCCGTTCAAGGAGCTGCGCGCTTTTGTTTTGGTGCAGACGAAAGAAAGACTCCAACCCCATGTCTCCATTCTCCAAGGCCCGCCGCACGGTGCTGGGCACGACGGCAATGACGCTCGCGCTCGCGGCCCTGTCCAGTGGCCCGGCTTTTTCCGCCACGCAAGGCGCTGACGCCACGCCCGGCTGGCCGAACAAGCCGCTGCGCATCGTGGTTGGCTTTCCCGGTGGCTCCTCGCCCGATCTGACGGCGCGCACCTTTGCCGAGCCGCTGTCCAAGAAGCTCGGCCATCCGGTGATCGTCGAAAACAAGGTCGGCGCTGGCGGCAACATCGCGGCCGACCACATCGCCAAGTCGCGTGACGATCACACCATCGGCCTGTTCATCAACGGCAACCTGACCGTCGCCAACCTGATCAACAAGCGCGTTCCCTACAACCCGCAGAAGGATCTGGCACCGCTCACGCTGGTGGGCGTTTCGCCACTCGTGCTGACAGCGCCGGTGCATCTGCCCGACGCCCCCGACGGCACGGACGCGCGCGCCTTCCTCGCAGCCGCCAAAAAGGCGGGCGACAAGTGGAGCTACGGCACGCCCGGCGTGGGCACCGTGGGCCACATCGGCACGGAACTGATGAAGGTCCGCACCGGCATCGCGCCCGTGCACGTGCCCTACCCCGGATACCCACAGGTCGCTCAGGCGATGCTCGGCGGCCAGTTGCAGATGGCCCTGCTGCCTCCGGCCCTGGCGCTCGCTCAGGAAAAGGCCGGGAAACTGCGCCTGATCGGCGTGACGGCCGCAGGACGCAGCACGCTCGCACCGGACGTGCCCAGCCTCGCCGAGGCGGGTGTGCCGAATCTGAATCTGGAGATGTGGAACGCGTTTGCTGCGCCGTCGACGATGCCCGCGAACCTGCAGGCGCGGCTGTCCGATGCGTTGATCGAGATTGCGCGTTCTCCTGAAGTGCGCACGAAGATGTTTCAGCAGGGGTGGCAGGCTGTGGGGTCTTCGCCTGAGGGGCTGGCCAATCGGATCAAGGCCGATACGGCGGTGATGGGGAAGATCATCAAGGATCAGGGGATTCGGGCGGAGTGAATTGTTGAGGTTGGCGGACCTCTTGCCTCATTTTTTGCCTTCTGGTTAAAGGGGAGTGGCGGGTTTTAGGGTGGAGGCCGGGAGTTCCGCCCGGCGGCGGAGTAACTTTTTGGTCTTGCCCAAAAAGTCACCAAAAATGCGTTTTTCAATACCCGCGGCAGAACTCGCTTTGCGCTGCGCGCGCCGCTCGGGCAACCGCCGCGAGTCAGAGTTTTCACAAGAGGTGCTTTCGGCACATTGCTTCGCTCGTGCCGGGCATCTCGCGACTTCGCGAGATGCTGGGGTGCCAGCGCTGCGCGATTTTTGATTTGCTCGCTGGATCAACGTCACTCAAAAGAACAGTGGGCGTCTGCCCCTCAACCCAACTCAGCAAGCACCCCGGCACGAGCGAAGCAACGTGCCGCAAACACCTCTTCCAAACTGATTTCCGGCGGTTGTTCGAGCGGCGCGCGCAGCGCATAGCGAGTTCTGCCGGAGGACTTCAAAGCGCGCTTTTGGTGACTTTTCGCGCGCAAGCGAAAAGTTACTCGCCCGCCGGGGCGAGACCCGGCCTCTGAACTCAAACAAAGAACAGAAGCAAAAAATCAACCAGCAAGCAGCGCTTTGACATCAGAAAGAAGTGCCGCCCCCCCCGACCCATACCGAGAATAGACCCGCAGATTCCCCTTGGTATCGTAGATGTAGCTACCCGCCGAATGGTCCATCGTGTAGCTCGTCGCCGTCTTCCCGTCCACCTTCTTGTAATAGATCTTGAACTCCTTGGCGAGCGCAGGAAGCTGTTCCAGCGAAGGAACCAGCCCCACAAAGGTCGGATCGAAATTCGCCATGTAGGCCTTGAGCACTTCGGGCGTGTCGCGTTCTGGGTCGACGGTGATGAAGACGCCCTGCAGCTTGTCGCCATCAGCTCCCAGCGAGCGCTTGACCTCGGCGAGTTCGCTCATCGTCGTGGGGCAGACGTCGGGGCATTGGGTGTAGCCGAAGAACACCACGACCACCTTGCCCGCGAAGTCCTTGATGCTGCGCTGCTTGCCATTCTGGTCCAGGAGCGGGAAGTCCTTGGCGTATTCGGCACCGGTCACGTCAACGCCCTGAAATTGGGGTGACGAGGGCGCGGACGGCGAGCATGCGGCGAGCATGGTGGCGAGCGAGGAGGTGGCCGCGCCCCAAAGGGCGAGTCGTTTCAGTGCATCACGCTTGTCGGTGTTCATACGCTTGGAATTCATTCTTCTCACAGGACGTAATGATCGACCAGCAGCGCCGCGAAAAGCGCGCTCAGGTGGATCAGGGAGAAACGGAAGGTCTTGCGCGCAAGCGCGTCGGAATAATTGCGCCAGAGCTTGAAGCCATACCAGCAGAAACCCAGACTCAGCACCACGGCCACCGCAAGATAGATCCACGAGCTCATGCCGTAGACGAAAGGCATCAGACAACCGGCGAACAGGATGATGGTGTAGAGAAAAACCTGCAGCCGCGTGAACTCGTTGCCGTGCGTGACGGGCAGCATCGGCAGGCCGGACTTGCGGTAGTCCTCGACGCGGTAGAGCGCCAGGGCCCAGAAGTGCGGCGGGGTCCACAGGAAGATGATGAGAAACAGGATCAGCGCCTCGGGGCCGACGTGGTCGGTCATCGCGGCCCAGCCGAGCACCGGAGGCATGGCGCCCGATGCGCCGCCGATCACGATGTTCTGTGGCGTGAGCGGCTTGAGGATCACGGTGTAGATCACCGCGTAGCCCACGAAGGTGGCGAAGGTGAGCCACATGGTGAGCGGGTTGACCAGCACGTACAGAATGGCCGAGCCGATGGCGCACAGCGCCGCCGAGAAGATCAGCGTCTGCGAGTTCGACAGCTCGCCCTTGGCCGTGGGGCGCCAGGCGGTGCGCTTCATCTTGGCGTCGATGCCCTGCTCCACGATGCAGTTGAAGGCGGCCGCCGCTCCGGCCACCAGCCAGATGCCTGCGCTGGCGATCGCCATCAGGCCCCATTGCTCGAGGCTGGGCATGCCGGGTACGGCGAGCACCATGCCGATGAAGGCGCAGAACACGATGAGCTGCACCACGCGCGGCTTGGTGAGCGCATAGAACTGCGAGAAGCGCGATGGCAGGTGCGCGGCGGTCGCGGCAGGCTTGGGCGCTGCGGCCGGTGCGGTGGAAGAAGAAGTCGACGGTGAAGGAGAAGGAGCGGCGCTCATACGGAAACTTTCGTGGTGCTTGCGCGCACCTTGTTCTGCTCGGCTCTGATGGAAGCGGAGACGGTGGCGTGGCCCGCCGGTCTGCTTGCAGCCAGGCCCCACGTCAGCACCACCAGCAGCGCTGCCGCACCACCCGTGTGGAGCACGGCGGCGACCAGTGGCCAGTCGAGAACGACGTTCGACAGGCCCGTGAGAAACTGCAGCAGCGTGAGCCCCGCGAGCCAGCGCGTCTGATCGCGCAGCACCTGCGCGCGATGCATGCGCCAGGCCAGCGCGATCAGCGCGGCCAGCACGATGTAGGCGGCCAGACGATGCACATAGTGGATCGCGGTCAGCGCTTGAAAACTGATATGGCTGCCATCCTTGAGCAGGCCAAGCTCGCGCCAGATCTGAAAGCCCTGCGAGAAATCCATCGCGGGCCACCAGCTGCCCTGGCATGTCGGGAAAGTGGTGCATGCGAGCACCGCGTAGTTGGTGCTGACCCAGCCGCCGAGCAATGTCTGCACGATGACGAGCAGGCCGGTGACGGCCATCGCGACGTACATTCCGCGCGGAATCTGGACGGGCTGCAGATGCTTGCTGTTCAACGTCTTGTGCACGGCCTGCACGCACAGCAGGATCAGCAGCACGGAACCACCGATGAGGTGCAGCGTGACGATGGCGGGAAAGAGCTTCATCGTCACCGTCCACGCACCGAACGCGCCCTGCAGGCACACCCAGAACAGCGTGAACGTGGGCCACCACGGGCTGAGCGCGGGCTCGGGCGCCTTCTGCTTTCTGGCCTGATGGCGCTGCCGCCACGCCCCCACGGTCAGCACGATGATGAGCACGCCGACGGTCGTCGCGAGATAGCGGTGGATCATCTCCACCCAAGCCTTGCCGTGCGTGACGGGGCCGGTGGGCATGGCGGACTGCGCGGCGGTGATTTCCGCCATCGCGCCGACGGGACTGGAGCTGCCGTAGCAGCCCGGCCAGTCGGGGCAGCCCAGGCCCGAATCGGTGAGGCGCGTGAATGCGCCGAACAGCACCAGATCGAAGGTGAGGAACAGCGTGAGCACGGTCAGCGCCTGCAGCTTGCGCACGGGCGTATGGTGGCGATTGCGCAGCCACACCCAGGTGATGGGCGCGAGCGCGATCACCAGACCGAAGGCCATCAACTCCAGCACCGGGGCAAAGTCGTAGAGCGGTTGCATGTCGCTCGCGTTCAAGCTCATGGCTTCACGATCTCCTCGTCGCGCCCCGCCTTGTCCCAGGACGACGACGCGCGCAGCAGGCGATCCAGATCGCGCTTGGCCTGCGACGCGCTCTTGCGGTCCATCCTGGCGGGAAAGCGCATCATCCAATGGCCCATGGGGTCGACCACGTACAGATGGTCGGACTGCGTCTGCCCGGCAGCCGGCTGCAGCCACTGCGCGATCATCGAGGGCTCAGCGCGCACCACGGTCGCCTGCGCCAGACCCGGTGCAATCTCGGCGGGGAGAGGCGCCTGATCGCTCACCAGCCAGACCCAGTCCATGCGCTCCTTTTCCTTGCCAAGGCTCTCGCGCAACTGGCGCTGCAGATAGAGATGGTTGCGGCAGGTCTCGTCACACGCCGCAGGCGCGACGCTCACCAGCAGCCACTGGCCCTTCAGTTCGTCCAGCGGGCCGCTCTTGCCATCCAATGCGGTCACCATGGCGTTCGCGGGCATCGCGTGCTGCGGCTGGATCAGCTCACCATAGTTGCGGCGGCCGTCCGGGCGCACCACGTAATAGGTGAAGTACGAAGCGATCACCGGCGCCGCGCAGACGAGCAGCACCGAGAGCATCTTCCAGCGCCCGGAGCGCAACTGTTTGGCCTCGGCATCGGCCATGGCTGCGCCCGCGCTCGGCATGCTGTGCACGGTGAACGCGAGCGGGCTCTCGGCCGCCGTCGTCGCCTCAGGCGGACGGCTGGCTGCGTGGGCGAAGGAAGCGTCGGATGAGTTGGAACCAGACATAGAGGATTGCCACCAGGGCACATAGCCCGAACCATTGGAATGCGTAACCGTAATGCTTGTCGACGCCGGAATCAACGGCCGGCCAATCACGCAGCAGGCCGTCGTCCGCATCGCCCGCCGTCTGCACGACAGACAACGGCAACAGTGGGAGGCCCGTCTCGGCCCCAAAGGTGACCAAGTCGAGATTTTGCCGGATCGCGGAAGCCCTTGCGTTGTTTCCGGATGTGTCGAATTCATAGAGCCGCGCCGGACGCGCCGCCACGCGGCCCAGAACCTGCACCTCGCCCTCGGGCGTGCGGATCTCCGGCAGCCGCGTGCGATCCTCGAAATTGCGCGGCACCCAGCCACGCTGCACCATCACCACGGACGGCTGCTGCGGCGTCGCAGGCGCATCACTCAAGCGCAGCGGCGTCATCACGAAGAAACCTTGCCGCCCGTGCATCTGCCGGTTGTCGAGATACACGGTCTTGTCGGCGATCCAGCGGCCCGTGAGCTTCACCTGCCTGTGCAGCAGCGGATCGCTCCGGGGCTCCGCGTTCTGCGCATCGGCAGGCGCCAGCGCACGCACCTGCGCGAGAAACTCCGCCACGGCCAGCGGTGGCTCGGCCATGCGCCGATCCATCGCCTGCTGCAGCGCCTCTTTCTGCGCAGCACGCGACAGCTGCCAACGCCCGAGCGAGGCCGTCACCACCATGGTGGTCAATGCCGCCAGCGTGATGATCCAGAACCGCCATCCGGGCCCCTGCCCGCCGCTCACCGTATTCACGTAATAATGCTCTCCATGAAATCCATTTTCGTCGCCCTCGCGTTCCTGGCCATCCTCGCCAGCCTGGGCTCCGCGCTCTTCTTCATGATGCGCGGAAAAGGCGACGACCGCGCCCGCAGCAAGCGCATGGCCTGGGCACTCACCGCGCGCATAGCGCTCTCCATTGTGCTGTTTCTCTGCGTGCTGATCGCCTGGAAGCTCGGATACATCCAGCCCACAGGTCTGCCAGTAAAAACGCAATAAAACCCGGATCCCGCACCCACACGGCGGCCAACGCAGCGCGCGTTCACCTAAAAACTCCACCACAACGGCAAGACAGCCCCTCAGGCTAGGCGTCGAAGCCGCAGACAGTACGCCTGTACGGCAAGGCTTCGCAACAACGCATGAGGGGCTGTATTGCCGCCTCAAAACGACCAGCCCTCGGAGCCGCCAGGCTTCGTAGAAAAGAACACGCACATCCAATCAAACCACGAAAAAAGCGCCCGAAGGCGCTTTCCCTGAGGCTTGCAGGTGGGACATATAGCCCCAGCCAGAAGGTCACATCCAGTAGACGAGGATGTAGAGCCCCAACCACACCACGTCCACAAAGTGCCAGTACCAGGCGGCCCCTTCAAAACCGAAGTGGCGCTCGGCCGTGAAGTCGCCCTTCATCAGGCGCAGCGTGATGAAGAACAGCATCAGCATGCCGATGAACACGTGGAAGCCGTGGAACCCGGTCAGCATGTAGAAGGTCGATCCGTAGATGCCGGAGTTGAGCTTGAGGTTCAGATCGGTGTAGAGGTGATAGTACTCATAGCCCTGCACGAACAGGAAAATGACGCCCAGAATCACCGTGAGCCACATGAACTGGATGCACTTGCTGCGGTGGTTCTCACGCAGTGCGTGGTGGGCGATGGTCAGCGTCACGCCCGAAGTCAGCAGCAGCGCGGTATTGATCGTCGGCAGCCAGAACGGACCGACCGTCTGGAAAGGCTCGACAAGCCCCGCTGGTGCGGCGGTCACGCCAACCGCAACGCTGGGCCAGACGGCCTTGAAGTCGGGCCAGAGAATCGCGTTGTCGAGGCTGCCGAGTGCGGGCACCGAATGCGCGCGGGCCCACCAGAGCGCGGTGAAGAACGCACCGAAGAACATCACTTCGGAGAAGATGAACCAGCTCATGCTCCAGCGGTAGGAGAGGTCGATCCTGGTGCTGTAGAGACCGCCCTCGCTCTCGCGACGCGCGTCGCCGAACCACTTCCAGAGCACGCTCAGCCACCAGATGAGGCCGACGAACAGCGAATACTTGCCCCATTCGTGACCGTTGATCCACTGGCTCGCGCCGAGGATGACCAGAAACAGGCCGATGGATGCCATCACCGGGTGCTGTGAATGAGCCGGTACGTAGTAGTAAGGCGTGGTGCCTGGGGTGGTTGCACTCATGTCAGCTCCTGTATCTCTCAAATTCTCTGTTGTCGGTTATGCGTTGTTCTATGCGTTCTGCTCTCAGACGATCCAGTTCACCAGCGCGATCAGTCCGATCACCAGCAGGAAAAGCCCCAGCAGTCCCACCACGATGATGTGGATGGGGTTGAGCTTGTCGATGTCCTTCTGGTACTCGGCCCCCTTGCGCAGGCCGATCATCGACCATGCGACGGCGCGCACCGTGCGCAGCAGCGAACCCTTGCGCTGGTGCGCGGGCGGTCTGTCTGGCTCCTGGCTCCGATTCTGATCCTGCGTCATCGCGCCACCCGTCCCTTCGCTCATGAACGGCCTCCCGTCGCCGGGGCCGGTGTCGTCACGGCGGCGGTCGACTCGGGCGCCGCAGGCGTCTTTCCACCCACCTCGAAGAAGGTGTAGGACAGCGTGATCGTGGTCACGTCCTTGGACAGGCGCGGGTCGATCACGAAGGTGACCGGCCAGTCGCGCTTCTCGCCGGGCTCGAGCGTGTACTGGTTGAAGCAGAAGCACTCGAGCTTGTTGAAGAAGGCGGTCGCCTGACGCGGCGCGTAGCTCGGAATCGCCTGTGCGGCCATGCGGCGGTCCTGCACGTTTTCGAACTCGTACATCACGGTGGCGAGCTCGCCGGGATGCACCTTGAGCGAGCTCTTGGCGGGCTTGAACTGCCACGGGCCGCGCGCGTTCGCGTCGAATTCGACGGTGATCGTGCGGCTGTAGTCCACCTGCGAATTCTTGGGCACCTTCACGTCCTTGCCCGCCGTGCCGTTGCCGGGAACCTGGCGCTCGGACAGCGAGAGAATGTTGATGCCGGTGACTTCGCAGATGTGCTTGTAGATGGGGATGAGCACATAGCCGAACGCGAACATGCCAGCCGTGATCACGGCGAGCTTGCCGACCATCTTGATGTTTTCGCGTCGCATGCTCATCGTGTCACCTCAGTGCAACCAGGTCATCTTCACCATGAAGCCGATGAAGAACGCGACGGCCACCGACACCAGAATCCATCCGAGTCGTGCGTTGGCTTTCTTCTGTTCCGGCGTTGCCATGGTGTCGATGTCTCCTGTGGTTGTCTGTCGTGCTTGTCGATGCCTGCCGTGATCAGCCGATCACGCGGGTCGCGGTGGCGTCCAGCTTGGGCGGGTTCTCGAATGTGTGGAACGGTGCGGGCGATGGCACTTCCCATTCCAGACCTTCAGCCGCTTCCCATGGCTTGGCGGGAGCCTTCTCGCCCTTGTGGCGCATGCCGGGCACCACCACGAACAGGAAGAAATACACCTGCATCAGACCGAAGCCAAAGGCACCAATCGAAGCCAGCATGTTGAAGTCTGCGAACTGCATGGGGTAGTCGGCGTAGCGACGTGGCATACCGGCCAGACCCAGGAAGTGCATCGGGAAGAAGGTGATGTTGAACGTGATCAGCGAGCCCCAGAAGTGGATGCGGCCACGGGTTTCGGAATACATCACGCCGTTCCACTTGGGAGCCCAGTAGTAGTAGCCCGCGAACATCGAGAACAGCGAACCGGCCACCAGCACGTAGTGAAAGTGGGCCACCACGTAATAGGTGTCCTGCAGCTGGATGTCGATGGGCGCCATCGACAAAATCAGACCGGTGAAGCCACCCATCGTGAACACGAAGATGAAGCCCACGCTGAACAGCATCGGCGTCTCAAACGTCATGGAGCCGCGCCACATCGTGGCAACCCAGTTGAAGATCTTCACCGCCGTGGGCACCGAGATCAGCATCGTGGCGTACATGAAGAACAGCTGGCCGGTCACAGGCATGCCGGTGGTGAACATGTGGTGCGCCCACACGATGAACGACAGGATCGCGATGGAAGCCGTCGCATACACCATCGATGCGTAGCCGAACAGCTTCTTGCGGCTGAACGCGGGCACGATCTGGCTGACGATGCCGAAGGCCGGCAAGATCATGATGTACACCTCGGGGTGACCGAAGAACCAGAAGATGTGCTGGTACATCACCGGGTCACCGCCGCCTGCGGGGTTGAAGAAACTGGTACCGAAGTGGCGATCCGTCAGCGTCATGGTGATCGCGCCAGCCAGCACGGGCATCACGGCGATCAGCAGGTAAGCGGTGATGAGCCAGGTCCAGCAGAACATGGGCATCTTCATCAGCGTCATGCCGGGAGCGCGCATGTTCAGGATGGTCACGATGATGTTGATCGCGCCCATGATGGACGAAGCGCCCATGATGTGCATCGCGAAGATGCCGGCATCCATCGACGGACCCATCTGCAGCGTGAGCGGTGCGTACAGCGTCCAGCCCGCAGCAGGTGCGCCGCCGGGCATGAAGAACGAGCCGACCAGCATGATCGCCGCAGGAATCAGCAGCCAGAAGCTGAAGTTGTTCATGCGGGCGAAAGCCATGTCAGATGCGCCGATCTGCAGCGGAATCATCCAGTTCGCAAAGCCCACGAAGGCCGGCATGATCGCGCCGAACACCATGATCAGGCCGTGCATGGTGGTGAGCTGGTTGAACAGCTCGGGGTTCACCAGTTGCAGGCCGGGCTCGAACAATTCGGCGCGAATCAGCAGCGCCAGAACGCCGCCCACCATCAGCATGGTGAAGGAGAACAGCAGGTACAGCGTACCGATGTCTTTGTGGTTGGTGGCGAACACCCAGCGACGCCAGCCGTGGGGCGCGCCGTGGTGATCATCGTGACCGTGATCGCCTGCGTGACCGTGGTTGTCCAGTACTGCGCTCATTTGTTATCTCCAATCGATCTTCTGTCTGGACTCATCATTGCGCAGCAATGACATCAACACGGCGTGCCTGACGGTCGTCGCCGGAGCCTGCCGTCACGCCTTCAGGCTTGCGCAGTTCGATGCGGTCAGCGGCCACGCCGTTGTCCGTCAGCGCCTTGGCCACGGCCTGGGCGCGCTTCTTGGCGAGTTCGGCGTTCACGTCCGCGCTGCCTGTCGAGTCCACAAAGCCGGACAGGGCGATCTTGCCGTCCTTGTGCGCATTCCAGTAGTCCGCGGCGCGCTTGGCTTCGGCCAGCGCCTCGGGGCCGAGTTCGCTCTTGCCGGTCTCGAAGAAGATCTGGAACGGCCCGTTGGCAGAGGATGCCGTGGTCTGCGCCGCAGCCGTGTCGGCGCTGGCCGGAGCCGCCGCAGGTGCGGGAGCTGCCGCAGCAGGGGCTGCCGCGCCACCGCCTTCGGGGAACTTGCCGGTGCGGGCCGCGACGAAGTCGGCGGGCTGCACCATCGTGCCGGTCTTGTTGTTCCAGTGGTTCTTGGTGAACGTGACCACGGCCGCCAGATCGGTGTCGCTCAGTTGCTTCCATGCGGGCATCGCGCCGTTGGCACGGCCTTCAAGCACGGCGTGCATCATGTCGGCGGTCGGGCCGAGCACCACCGGGCTGCCGTCCAGCGCCTTGATCGGGCCGGCACCCTTGCCGTTGGCCTGGTGGCAGGCCGCGCAGTTGGCGCCATAGACCTTCTCGCCGCGGGCGACCAGATCGGTCAGCGTCCAGACCTTGCTGGGATCATCCTTCTTGGCTTCAGCCTTTTTCTTCTCTTCCGCGACCCACTTGGAGTAGTCCTCGGCGGACAGTACCTTCACGTGGATCGGCATGTAGGCGTGCTCCTTGCCGCAGAGCTCGGCGCACTGGCCGTAGTAGTCGCCCACTTTTTCTGCGCGGAACCAGGTGTCGCGCACGAAGCCGGGGATCGCGTCCTGCTTGATGCCGAACGCCGGCACCATGAAGGCGTGGATCACGTCGTTGGCAGTGGTGATCACGCGCACCTTCTTGTTGACCGGCACCACGAGCGGGTTGTCGACCTTGAACAGGTAGTCGTTCGGCGCCTGGCTCACGTCGCCGCTGTTGGACATCTGGCGCTGCGCCGTGTCCAGCGTGGAGATGTACGACAGGCCCTCGCCCTCTCCGGAGAGGTAGTCGTAGCCCCACTTCCACTGATAGCCGGTGGCCTTGACCGTGAGGTCGGCGTTGGTGGTGTCCTTCTGCGCGACCAGCACCTTGGTGGCGGGCAGCGCCATCAGGATCACGATGATGAACGGAACAATGGTCCAGATCACCTCGACAGTGACGGACTCATGAAAATTTGCGGCCTTGGCGCCCTTGGATTTGCGATGTTTCCAGATGGAATAGAACATCACGGCGAACACGGCGATGAAGATCACCGTGCAGATGATCAACATCATCCAATGCAGGAAATGCTGCTCTTCGGCAATGCGCGTGACGGGCGGCGCAAGATTGAGCTGTTTGACTGCCGGCCCACCGGGAAGGTCCTGAACCGCATGGGCTGCTGTGCCCAACGTTGCCCCGGCTACCAGCAACATAGAGGCCAGCTTATTGGAAATGCTCTTCATAGTTCTCACTTACTTCTAAGCCTCAATTTGACCAAGCCCTTGCCGCGTCCTCGTGGGTCAGACACCTCAGCAAAGCCATGCGAATTCCACTGACCAGACCATCCGGCAAGCCTCCCCTTCAGCGGTTCCGAGCCAACCCAACAAACCGGAGTCCACATGAACCCGGTTTTCATCAAATCCAGACTGTTATCCATCAGCCTGTTGTCTCCGCAAATCTGGGATTAATTGAATTAATCCCACTGGAACTTTTCGAATATCAACAGCATGCCTAGCGCACAAAACTCCTGCAATCCGCGTTAGTCCTGAGACGAGCTGACATACGGCAATTCAGTTCTTGACTGCAATCAAGAACTGCGCAGCGGGCTATCGACGATCGACCTGTCGGCAAAAAGTTCCGAATCTACAATCCGCAAGAATTGTAGCGCGGCTTGATGAAAATCATTGACACACCCAAGGTCGCCCTCAGGATTGCGTCTTTATTGGCGACCTTTACGCAACATTGCGCGCATATCCTGAAGAGACACTGCGCTATGGGACTCGACGGGCACTCGGGGTTCGGGTTTGAAGGCGTGGCCGTAAATAATCTCGAAGGTAATCGCCAATTGACCTCCCTGTGCAGAATCCGTTAAGCGTTCCGCCAGCTCTTTTTCAAGCCGCTGCCTGAACCCGCGTCCGCGCAATGCGCCAAAGCGCTGGGGATGCAGGTTGCGCCCCAATTCGCGCAGTTCCTTGAGCAATCGCTCGGGCGTCGCGAAGGTCAGCGTGATCCGCTCCATGTCCATCACCGGCTCGGCAAACCCGGCGTGCACCAACATGTCGCCCCAATCGTGCATGTCGGTCATCGAGTGGCCGGGCACGGGCCAGCCCATGTCGGCGTACAGCCTGTGGATCTCGCGCACCGTGTCCGGGCCGAGGCAGGAAAACATCACATAGCCGCCCACCGCGAGCGCCTTGTGCCACTGCCCGATCAAGGCTTGAGGATTCGCAGCCGCATGCAATGCCATGTTGGCCCAGAGCATCTGCACGCTGGCATCCTCGGGCTTGCCGAACTGCTGCGATGGCCCCGACCAACGCCCGAGGCTCCACCACGGCTTGCCGAACAGCTCCTGAGCGCGCCGCTGGCCACCGGCCGATGAGGTCTCGTGGATGCGGCTGGCCGCCTCGGGGAATTGCTGCTGCACGAGCGCATGCCCTTCAATGCCGCCATTGAGCGGGTCCCAGTCGCACCAGTTCGCGGGTTTGCTCGCCATCCACTGGAGGCGATCCTGCATGCGGCGCGCGATTTCCTCGTGCAGCCACGGCGAAGCATCCACGGTGCGCGCGTGCCAGCGCTGCGCTGCGGTCGGGTCAATGGTGGGGGGGAGTTGTTGTTCAGACATCGGGAAGGCCGGATTGTAGGGAGATCATGCACATCACGAGTGAGAATGGGAATTCCGCCCCGACGCGTCTGTCGCGCCTCTGGAGCCTGCTGCCCAGCCAGTGTGCGGTCTGCCGCAGTTGGCCCGCAGCGCGCATCTGCATGGCCTGCGTGGGGCGATATGTCCCACTGCACCACCGCTGCCGAACGTGCGCGCTGCCTGTGGCGGCGGAGGTCGTCCACTGTGGCGAATGCCTGCTGCACCCGCCTGCCCTCGATGCCTGCTGCGCCGCACTGGACTATGCCTACCCTTGGGCCGATCTGATCGCGCAATTCAAGTTCGCCCCCGGTGATCCCGGCTGGGCCGCCGATCTGGGGCGCTTGCTGAGACGCGCCGCTCAGGCCGCCCGGTTCATCCACGACGCCGAACTGGTGGTTCCGGTTCCGCTGTCGCGCGAGCGGCTGGCCGAGCGCGGCTTCAACCAGTCGCTGCTGCTGGCCCGCCAGCTCGACGCCAAAGACAAGGTCCGCAGCGACCTGCTGCTGCGCGTCGTTCACACTCCCGCCCAGAGCCAGCTCTCGCGCGCCCAGCGCCTGCGCAATCTGCGGGCCTCATTCGCGGTCGATCCGCTGAGGGCGCACCTGCTGCACAGCCGCCGCGTGCTGCTCGTCGACGATGTGATGACCACCGGCGCGACGCTGCACACCGCAGCGCTGGCGCTCCGACGCGCGGGAGCGGCCGAGGTGCGGGCGCTCGTGCTCGCGAGAACGGCCTAGCGTTTCTGTTTCTGTTTCTGTTTCTGTTTCCGTTTCTGCCGCCGCATAGCGCCGCTGCGTGCTGTGCCATTCGAGGACAACGACAATACGCCCATGTTTCACATTGTTCTCGTCGAACCCGAAATCCCGCCCAACACCGGCAACGTGATCCGGCTGGCCGCCAACACCGGCTGCATGCTGCATCTGGTCGAGCCGCTGGGCTTCTCCATGGAAGACCGCTACATGCGGCGCGCCGGGCTGGACTATCACGAATACGCCGACGTGCGAAAGCACGCGAGCTGGGCCGCGCTGATGCAGGACGAAAAACCCGACCCTGCGCGCATGTTCGCAATGACCACGCGCGGCAGCCAGCCGGTCTTCGACATGACGTTCAGCTCCGGTGACTGGTTCGTGTTCGGCTCCGAATCCAAGGGCCTCGCGCCCGAGCTGCGCGACTCTTTCCCGCCGGAGCAGCGCCTGCGCCTGCCGATGCTGCCGGATCAGCGCAGCCTCAATCTCTCCAACGCGGTGGCGGTGACGGTGTTCGAGGCGTGGCGTCAGATCGGGTTTGCGCAGGCTGCGGGCGGCAGGGCGCTCTGAGAGCGTGTTTTCGATCTCATCGCGAGGCTTGCGGGATGCGGATCGGGATGGGCTGCAAGGCGCAAACCGCAGCAATAGCTCGGGCTATTGCGAGGATTTGCAACGCGGCAGACCGCCCGAGGCCGCGCCTGCAGGACCGTGTGGAGATCGTCAACACGCTCTAAAACGTTCGCCCGCCCGGATCAGCGCCCCTTGCGCTGTGCGGCTTCTCGCTGCTCCGTTGCCCGCACCATTGCCGAGTGCACCGAGTTGCGGGTGCGCTCGGTGAGGTACTCGATGAAGGCCTGCGTGCGCGTGGGCAGGAACTTGCGGCTGGGCAGCGCCGCATAGAGCGTGAGCTGTCCGCTCGACCATGGCGAGAGCACGCGCACCAGCCTTCCGTCGTTGAGATACGGCGCCACCAGATTGAGCGGCTGCGACGAGATGCCCGCCCCGTCCAGCGTGGCGCGCAGGATGGTGTCCAGATGATTGACCTGGAACGACGGCTGCACATTGACCTCCACCGTCACCCCGTCCTGATCGGGATTGGTCAGCTGGATATTCCCGGCGCGGCGCTCGGGGTGGCGAAAGGTCAGGCAGTCGTGGTCCCGCAGGTCCTCGGGCTTGAGCAGCGGCGGCCGGCCCTGCAGATACTGCGGCGACGCGCACAGCACTCCCACCGTGGTGATGATGGGCCGCGCGATCAGGTTGGCATTGAAATCGGTGGGTGCGGTCAGCAGTTTGATGTCGCAGTCGTTGACCGCCGTCGAGCGAGGCCCCATGACCTCGACCGACACGTCAAAGCTCACCCGTGGATGCAACTGCCGGAACCCCGCCACCACCGGCGCGAGCAGATGCGCGGCCAGCAGCGGCGAAGTGACGATGCGCAGCACGCCCGCCACCTCCTGCGTATGGGCCTGCACGACGGCGCGCGCGTCCTCCACGTCATCGAGGATGTGGCGCACGCGGTCCAGATAGGCCTCGCCCGCCTCCGTCAGCGACATCTTGCGCGTCGTGCGCTGCAGCAGCCGCGCGCCGACGTCGCTCTCGAGATCCGACATGTAGCGCGTCACGCCCGCTGGTGACATGTTCAACGCCCGAGCCGCAGCGGCAAACCCGCCTTCATCCACCACGGAACGAAAGATCTGCATGGCTTGAAGCTTGTCCATCAACTGCGCCTTCTTCTGAAAGTTCAGTCTTTATTATTTCATTTTTCAAAACAATGAATTGCCAAACAGGTAGTTTTTATCGATAGAAGATAAGAATAAAGTCTCCCCATCGACGAACAAAACACATTGCCCGCCGAAAACCGAACAAATCCAACCGTTGAGTCGTTGAAAGGAAAAATCATGAAGAACATTCTGAACACCGCTGCCGCCGTTGCCGTCATCGCTCTGAGCGCCGCGAGCGCACAGGCCCAGGTCAACAGCGCCGAAGCCGGTTACGCCACGGATGTCGTGAACGCCCAAAGCACTCTGTCCCGTCAACAGGTGAGCAACGCCTTCCTGGCCGCCCGCAAGGACGGCAGCTTGGCTCTGGCCGGTGGCGACAGCTACTCCGACCCCGTGAAGAACACACAAGGCGCTTCGCTGACACGCGGTGACGTGCAGCGCCAAGCCGGTGCGGCAGCCCAGGCCGGTACCGCTCCACGCGGCGAAGGCTCGGTTCAGTAATCACCCACTGACCGCAGCCGTGCATCAAGGCACGAGGGCTGCGGGCCTGTCATAGGCGCTCCTCAAGCAAGAAAACACAAGGCCGCCCGGATTTCGATCCGGGCGGCCTTGCGGCTTTTGGGGGCAGACAATGGGTGATCTAGGCGTCCAGCCAGTCGCAGATGCTCTGCCACTGCTCCAGATCGCGCGCGACCCGGCCCGGCGCCACGTCGAACACGCTGAGGCCGTGCGCCGCGAGATGCACGTAGTTCTGGGTGTCGCGCAGATAGCCGAGCACCGGCAGGCCGAGCCCTTCGATGAACTGGTGCAGCTGCTCGGACGCGAGCGTGCGCCCGTCGACCCGCATGCCGACGATGCCCACCTGCACGCCCTGTGCGTGGCGGTGTTCGGCCAGTTCACTGAGAAACGCCTGCGTGGCGAAGATGTCCAACACGCTGGCCTGCAGCGGCACGACGATCTTGTCCGCGAGCTTGAGCACTTCCTTGAGCAGCTTGCCGTGCAGGCCTGCGGGGGTGTCGAGCACCGCATGGCTCACGTCCTTGGGCGGGCGCTCCATGGCATCGGCGGCGATGTTCCAGCGCACGATGGGCCGTGCCGCCTCCGGGCGCTGCTGCAGCCACAGACGCGAGGACTGCTGGCGATCCACGTCGCCGAGCACCACCGTGCCGCCCTGCCGCGCGAAATAGCCCGCCACGTTGGTGGACAGCGTGGACTTGCCAACGCCGCCCTTGGGATTTGTCACTGCAACCACCGCCATGCCCGACTCCTTTGCAGAATGTGGACGCAATGGTAGTCGCTTGGTGTTTCTCACGCCAAGCCGCGTGTATCCACCTGCGTTCGGCGGGTCGCCCTCAGACGTTCAGGCTGCGCTCTGGCCGCCGCGCTTGACGAAGAACAGCCCCGTGCCGACCAGCATCAGCAGACCGCCGAACACCCGGTTCTGGTTGCGCATGGCGCGCTCGCTGCGCATCCAGCGGCGCAGCGCGCTGGCGCTCGCGGCATAACCGGTCATCACGATCATGTCGACGCCGATCAGCGTGACCGCCATGACGGCCAGCTGCATCCACAGCGGCTTGGTATCGGTCATGAACTGCGGCAGCACCGCAACCATGAAGACGATGCCCTTGGGATTGGTGGCGTTGGTGAGCATGCCGGTGAGGATGCGGCGGCGCAGGCTCATCGGCGCGACCTCCGCGCCCGCCTCCACGGGGCTGCCCGCGCCCGAGCGCCACTGCATGAAGCCCAGATAGATCAGGTAGCAGGCGCCGAGCACCTTGACCACGTTGAATGCCATCTCCGACGCCACCAGCAGCGAACCCACGCCCGCCCCCGCCACCAGCAGAATGAACAGCAGACCGATCTCCAGCCCGATGATCGTGCCCTCGGTCTTGCGCACGCCGTACGACAGGCCATGGCTCATGCTCAGCACCGCGCCGGAACCGGGCGAGATGGCGATCACCCAGGAAGCCACAAAAAACGCCACCCACGTATGCCATTCCATCAGATCACTCCACTTCCGCCCGCGCGAATCAATTGACAACTGCTTGCCAATCGGCAAATCAAAGAAGCAGGAATTCTATGCAGCGGCAGGCGTGCGCGCTGAGCGGGGCCGCATATCAGAGCGCGCACCAAGACAATAACGAATATTTACAACTGCGGCGACCGCCGAAAGTCCCACTTCTGCACGGGGTGGCTCCGGTGAATCAGAATCAGAATCAGAATCCGACCTGCGGAATGGGCGTCCTCCCATTCCGTTCGCGACGCACCATTCCGACTACAACAGCAGCATCAGCACCGGCCCATGTCCAACGCGCCCACCTGGCTCACTTACGGCTTCACCTATCTGGCGGCGGCCGTGATCGCCGTGCCCATCGCCCGCGCCCTCGGGTTGGGCGCCATCATCGGCTACCTCGCCGCAGGCATCGCCATCGGGCCCTGGGGGCTGGGGCTGGTCAGCAATGTGCAGGACATTCTTCACTTCGCCGAATTCGGCGTGGTGCTGATGCTGTTTCTCATCGGCCTCGAATTGCAGCCCAGCCGCCTGTGGAGCCTCAGGCGGCCGATCTTCGGCCTCGGCATCGCGCAGATGGCCGGATGCGCGGTGCTGCTCTGGGGCGTGGCCTGGGCGCTCGGCATGCCATGGCGCGTGGCGCTCGTCGGCGCGCTCGGCCTCGCCCTGTCGTCCACTGCGATCGCCCTGCAGTCCATCGAAGAGCGCAACCTCATGCGCACCGACAGCGGCCAGAAGGCGTTCTCGATCCTGCTGTTCCAGGACGTCGCGGCGATCCCGATTCTGGCGCTGCTGCCGCTGCTCGGCGTGGGTGCCGAGGTGACGCAGGGCCACACCACCCCGCACCACGATCCGACGCAGATGATGTGGGAGGCCGCCAAGATCATCGGCATGGTCGGCGCGATCATCATCGGCGGCCGTCTGCTGCTGCGTCCGCTGCTGCGCTGGATCGCCAAGAGCAAGACGCCCGAGATCTTCACCGCCACCGCGCTGTTCCTCGTGGTGAGCATCGCCATGCTGATGCTCACCGTCGGCCTGTCGATGGCGCTCGGCGCGTTTCTCGCGGGCGTGCTGCTGGCCGACAGCGAATTCCGCCGCGAGCTCGAGACCGACATCGAGCCCTTCAAGGGCCTGTTGCTCGGCCTGTTCTTCATCGCGGTCGGCATGAGCATCGACTTCGGCGTGATCCTCGCGTCCCCCTGGGCGATGCTCGCGCTGCTGGTCGGGTTTCTGGTGCTCAAGGCCATCGTCATCTACGCGCTCGCCACCATCACGAAGATGCCGTATCAGGAGCGACCGGTGTTCACGCTGCTGCTCGCGCAGGGCGGTGAATTCGCCTTCGTCGTGTTCCAGACGGGCGCCACTTTCCGCGCGATTCCCACCGAAGCCGCGTCGCTCCTGATCGGCGCCGTGGCGCTGTCGATGCTGCTCACGCCGCTGCTGCTGGTGGTGATGGACCGCGTGCTGCTCAAGCGCTTCGCCACGCTCAAGAAGACGCCCGACAGCGTGAAGGAGATTTCCGAGCCGCAATCCGCGCCGGTCATCATCACCGGCTTTGGCCGCTACGGCCAGATCGTCGCCCGCATGCTGCTCGCCCAGGGCACGCCCGCCACCGTGCTCGACCACAGCGTGGAGATGCTCGAGGTTGCCCATACCTTCGGCTACCGCGTGTTCTACGGCGACGCCACCCGCGTGAACCTGCTGCGCATCGCGGGCGCGGAACAAGCCAAGGTGATCGTCGTCGCCGTGGACACGCCCGAGCAATCCCTCAAGATCGTGCAGAACGTGAAGAAGCACTTTCCGCACCTCAAGATCGTCGCCCGCGCACGCGACGTGACGCACTGGAACCAGCTGCGCGATCTCGGCGTCACGTGCGTCGAGCGCGAGCTCTTCGAATCCAGCCTCGTCACCGGCCGCACCGTGCTCGAACTCGTGGGTCTGCCCCCCGAAGAAGCCGCCTACGTGACCGAGCGCTTTCGCAAGCACAACATCGAGCTGGCCAACCTCATGTACCAGCACCACAACGACAACGCCGCCATGCTGGCCGTCGCCAAACAGGGCCGCGCCCAGCTCGTCGAACAGATGGCCAAGGAACGCCAGGAACACGAGCGCGAATCAACGTCCAAACGCCCGCTGACCGAGCAGGAAACGATGGCGATCTACGGAAAGAACCTGCACCCGGAAAAAGCGCCCGATCACAAGGATTGAGCCACCATCGGGCGCGGCGGCGACCCCGAAAGCCAAACGGGAAAAATCAATCCGCCGTGGCGCCGGAGGCCTTGACCACCTTGGCCCACTTGTCGGCTTCGGTCTTGATGAAGGCGGCGAACTGCTCAGGCGTCTCGCTGACCACTTCTCCACCCTGCTCCTTGATCTTGCTGCGCACCGCAGGTGCCGCCAGCGACTTCGCCAGCGCCGCGCTCAGCTTGTCCACCACGGGCTTGGGCGTGCCCGCTGTCGTGAACAGACCGAACCACGATGTCGCCTCATACCCCGGCACTCCGGCCTCGGCAATCGTCGGAACATCCGGCAGCTCGGGAGAACGCTTGGGCGTGGTCACCGCAATGGGGCGCAGCTTGCCCGCGCGCACGTGCGAAATGGCGGATGGCATGTTGTCGAACATGATCGCGATCTGGTTGCCCAGCAGGTCGGTCACGGCCGGTGCGCTGCCCTTGTAGGGCACGTGCACCATGTCGACCTTGGCCATCATCTTGAACAGCTCGCCCGACAGATGGATCGAGCTGCCGCTGCCCGACGAACCGAAGTTCACCTGACCAGGATGCGCCTTGGCATAGGCGATCAGCTCGGGCACCGTGCGAAAGGGTTGATTGGGATTGGCGACCAGCAGATTGGGCACGTTCGCCACGCGCGACAGCGGCTGGAAATCCTTGCCCGGATTGAACGGCATCTTCTTGTAGAGCGCCTCGTTGATGGCATGCGTGCCCACAGTGCCCATGAACAGCGTGTAGCCATCCGCAGGCGCGCGTGCCGCCAGCGCACCGCCGATGTTGCCGCCCGCACCGGCGCGGTTGTCCACCACCACGGACTGGCCGAGCTGCTTGCCCAGATCCTGCGCGATCACGCGCGCCAAGATGTCGGTCGTGCCGCCCGCGGAGAACGGCACGACGATGGTGATCGGCTTGTTCGGAAAGTTGTCGTTGGCCGTCGCGGCGAACGGAAGAGCCAGTGCGCAGGATGCCATGGTCAGGGTTGCCATGGTGCTCAGAACGGTGCGACGCGGGGTGTTGCGAAGTGCCATGTGTTTGTTTCCTCGATGCTTCAAAAGAATGGACTGGAAAGATGACGTGCGCGCGATGCACGGGCCCGCGTCTCGTGGACGCGGGCCTTGTGGGTTTGGACGTCCGCGCTCAGCGCGCGGTCATCACTCCTGCACGATGGAGGACGGATGGTTGGCCAGCGGCTTCACCTTGATCTCCATGAACGGGAACAGCGGCAGGTTGTTCAGCAGCGTGTGCAGCTCGTCGTTGCTCGCCACGTCGAAGATGCTGACGTTGGAGTACTCGCCCACCACGCGCCACAGATGGCGCCACTTGCCGTCGCGCTGCAGCTGCTGCGAGTAGGCCTTCTCCTTGGCCTTGATTTCATTGACCACTTGAGGGTCCATCGAGTGAGGGATCTTGACGATCATTTCGACCATGTACAGCATGAGATTGCTCCTTGGAAAAACGGTTGAGGGTTGATGACTTGCGAAAAATGCGAGGGATGCGAAAACGGAAAATCCGGGAATCGGAGCGTCACAGGTGCGGCCAGACGAGGATGACCCCGATGTAGATCGCGCCGATGACGAACATCGACACCACGGTGTAGCCCATGATGTCCTTGAGCTTCAGTCGTGACAACGCGAGCGCGGGCAGAATCCAGAAAGGCTGCACGAGATCGTTCCAGGCGTTGCCCAGCATGACCGACATCGACGTCTGCGCGAGCGACGCGTTCATCGCGTTGGCCGCGTCGATCATGAACGGGCCCTGCACCACCCAGTGGCCGCCGCCCGAGGGCGCAAAGAAGTTGATGAGGAACGAGCTGATGAGCCCCCAGAACGGCAGGGTGTTGGGCGTGGAGATGTTCACGAACACGTGCGCGATGCTCTCGACCAGACCCGAGCCCGCCATGATGGCCATGATGCCCGCGTAGAACGGGAACTGCAGGATGATGCCGCCGATGGTCTTCACGCCTTCATTGAGCTTCTCGACGTAGTTCAGCGGCGTGCCGAGCAGCAGCACGCCGAGGAACAGGATGAAGAAGTTGATCAGGTTCAGATCCATCGTGCCATTGTTCATGAAGTGCATGACCACGTAGGCCATGCCGACAAGCCCGATCAGCAGGCTCAGGATGCGGCTGTGATTGAGCTTGTGCGCGATGGTGTTCTCGTCGCCCAGCAGGCTCTCGCCGATGGTCTTTTGGGGCGCGTCGTTGTCGAGCGAGGGATCGATCTCGACGACCTTCTCGCCCGCCTTGGGGTGCATGGCCGCGTTGAGCAGCGGCAGCACGATCAGCACGGCCAGCGAGGTCAGCAGGATCGGTGCCGAGAAAATGGTTTCGGTCAGCGGGATCAGGCCCATCTTCGATTCGAAGGCGTGTCCCTTGGTGGAGATCAGCACGGGAATCGTGGCCGAGAAGCCGAGGCCGTACATCGTGAAGCCGCTATAGGCCGACGCGATGATCAGCGGGTAGTGCACGCCCTTGACGCGCCGCGCGAGCTTCTTGGCGACGATGCCGCCGATCATCAGGCCGAAGCCCCAGTTCAGATAGCTGCCGATGCAGCCCACCAGCGTGGCCACGATGATGGCCTTGCGCGGGCTGTGCACGCGGTCGACCACGCTGTTGAGCAGGCGGTCGACGAGCGGTGCGGAGGCGAGCACGTAGCCCATCGCCAGAATCACCGCCATCTGGGTGGTGAAGGCCAGCAGGCTCCAGAAGCCCTTGCCCCAGTCCATGGTGGTGGCCGTCGGCAGACGGCCCTCCACCACGACGGCCAGCACCATGGTGAGCAACGTGAGAAGAATCGCGAAGACGAACGGATCGGGCAGGTAGCGCCGCATCAGCTCGGTGAAAAATGCAGTGATCTTGGACATGAAAAAACGCTTGTCATTTGTGAAGAGCAAGGCTGCGCCCCGCCTTCCCGCGCAACGCGTGCGGCACTTGTCCGACGCATCACGTGAAGGCCGCCGCCCCGTCCCCGTTGTTGTGTTTTGTTTTGCTGGTGAAAGACTGATCCGATGCGCGGATCAGACGCCGGCCACGCCGACCGTCATGCCGCCGCAGACATACAGGATCTGGCCGGTCACGAAGCCGCTGCGCGCATCCAGCAGGTATGCGGTCGCGTGCGCCACGTCTTCGGGCGTGCCCACTCGTTTGACGGGCACCGCGTTGATGATGGCCTGCGTGCGCGGTGCATCGGGCGGGTTGGCGCGATCGAACAGTTCCGTGCGGATCGGGCCGGGGCCGATGGCGTTGGCCGTGATGCCGAACTCTCCGAGCTCCAGCGCCCACACGCGCGTCATGCCGATGAGACCGGCCTTGGTCGCGGAATACGCGGTGCGCAGATCCTTGCCCAACGCGGCACGCGAGGACATGTTGACGATGCGGCCAAAGCCCGCCGCCTTCATGCCCGGCAGCAGCGCCTGCATGCATTGCAGCGAGCAGCGCAGATTGAGCGCGTAGGCCAGATCGAATTGCTCGAGCGTCTGCGCCTCGGCCTCTGCAGGAACGACCACGCCGACGTTGTTCACAAGGCGCGTGATGGGCCCACCGGCCAGCGCCTGCTCGAGAGCGCGCGCGGTTTCGGCGGGGTTCGACAGATCGGCCTGGATGCCGCCCGGCACATGGTCGACCACGCGGTCGATCACGATGGGCTCGTAGCCGTCAGCACGGCAGCGCTCGGCCGTGGCCGCACCGATGCCGGCACCTCCACCGGTGATGAGAACGCGCTCGCGCCTGTCTTGGGTTGTCATGAAAAAGGTCTCCAAAGGAAATATCGCGGGCCACCCGCAGGCGGCCGCGCGCGTCACAGATAGCTGCGACCATCCACATACGCCTTGCGCCAACGCGTGAGCGTCACGCGCTCGAACAGACCCGCCACGAAAAACGGGTCCGCTTCGATGAAGCGCTGAGCCTCCTCGCGCGTGTCCAGCGCCACCACATACAGCCCGCCGCCAAGATCCGTGCCGTCGTCGGCCAGCTTGGCGCCGCATGCATGCAGCAGGTGCTTGTTGCGCTCCAGATACTCCAGGTGCGCTGCGCGCGCGACACGGCGCACTTCCTGGTGGTCTGGCTTGTCGAAGGTCTCGATGATGTAGGGCACAGCTTTGTCTCCTTTGGCATATCCACGGGGGACATGCATCGTTGCCGGATCCATGGAGCGCCCGGCGGCTCTTGTCCCCGCTTCGCATCCCTGGAGGGATGCCCAAGCGGGTCATGTCCGATGTCCGCTGTCAGTTCGGGCTGTCGCCGCAGCGCCACTCAAGCGTGGCGGCAAGCGCGCGATGCGGCACCTCACTCACGCACGCAGAAACTGCGACAGCGCGTTGTCGAACGCCTGTGGCGCTTCGAGATTGGACAGGTGGGACGCAGGCACCTCGGCGAGCTGCGCGCCGGGAATGTGCTGCTGCATGAACTGGCCGTCGGCCACGGTGGTGACCGGGTCGGCGCTGCCCGCGACGATCAGCGTGGGCGTGGTGATGCTGGCGATGCGGTCACGCAGATCCGCACCCGCGAGCGCATCGCAGCAACCGGCGTAGCCCTGCGGATCGACGTTGGCGATCCACGACTGCGAGCGCTGCACCACGGCTGGCTGCGCGGCGATGAAGGCCTCGGTGAACCAGCGCGAGGGCGACGAGTCCGCGAGCTCGCGCATCGCGGCCACGCCCTTTTCGCGCACCATGGCGGAGCGGGTATTCCAGCCGTCGGCCGTGCCGATCTTGGCGGCGCTGTTGCACACGGCGATGCTGCGCACGCGGGACGCTGCGTTCACGCCCAGCCACAGGCCGATGAAGCCGCCCATGGAGATGCCGCAGAAATGCGCGCGCTCGATCTTCAGCGCATCGAGAATCGCGATCACGTCCGCCCCCAGCAGATCGAAGCTGTAGGCACCGGGCGACACCACGCTGCCACCATGGCCGCGCGTGTCGTAGCGCACCACGCGGAAGTCCTTGGAAAACTTCGCTGCCTGGGCGTCCCACATCTCGAGCGTGGTGCCAAGCGAGTTGGAGAACACCAGCGCAGGAGCGTCCTGCGGGCCTTCCACGCGAACGCGGAGATTGCAGCCTTCGGCAGCAATGAATTGTTCGTTGCTCACTGTCTCTTTCCTTCCATCGCGGCGCGGAAGCATGCCTTCATGCACACGCGCTGCGTCATCTCTCCCTCACCCACGAACGGACAAGGGAGAAGTCGTCATCACACTTTTTCCAGAATCACGGCGATGCCCTGACCCACGCCGATGCACATGGTGCACAGCGCAAAGCGACCGCCGAGCGTGTGCAGCTGGTTCACCGCCGTCGTGGCCAGACGCGCGCCCGACGCGCCGAGCGGGTGGCCCAGAGCGATGGCGCCGCCCCACTGATTCACGCGCTTGTCGTCGTCGGCGATGCCCAGATCGCGCAGCACGGCCAGGCCCTGTGCGGCGAAGGCTTCATTCAGCTCGATGACGTCCATCTGGTCGAGCGTGAGGCCGGTCAGCGCCAGCACCTTGCGCACCGCAGGCGCGGGACCGAAGCCCATGATGCGCGGGGCCACGCCGGCGGTGGCCATGCCGACCACGCGCGCCTTGGGCACCAGGCCGTATTTCTTGGCGGCTTCTTCGTTGGCCAGCAGCAGCGCGCAGGCACCGTCGTTCACGCCGGAGGCATTGCCAGCGGTCACCGTGCCATCGGGACGCACCACGCCCTTCAGCTTGGCGAGCGCTTCGAGCGTCGTCGCGCGCGGGTGCTCGTCCTGGCTCACGATGATCGGATCACCCTTCTTCTGGGCGAGCGACACCGGCACGATTTCCTTGGCGAGGTAGCCCGCGGCGATGGCTGCGGCCGCCTTCTGCTGCGAAGCGAGCGCCATGCGGTCCTGCGCCTCGCGCTCGATCTTGAAATCTTCGGCCACGTTCTCTGCGGTCTCGGGCATGGAGTCCACGCCGTACTGCTGCTTCATGAGCTTGTTCACGAAGCGCCAGCCGATGGTCGTGTCGTAGACCGCGTTGTTGCGGCTGAAGGCGGACTCGGCCTTGGGCATGACGAAGGGTGCACGGCTCATGCTTTCCACACCGCCGGCGATCATCAGACCCGCCTCGCCCGACTTGATGGCGCGAGCCGCCGTTCCCACCGCGTCGAGGCCCGAACCGCACAGACGGTTCACGGTCGCGCCCGGCACTTCGACCGGCAGACCGGCGAGCAGCGAGGACATGTGCGCCACGTTGCGGTTGTCTTCACCGGCCTGGTTGGCGCAGCCATAGATCACGTCGGTGACGGCCTTCCAGTCGACGTTGGGATTGCGCTCCATGAGCGCCTTGATCGGCAGAGCGCCGAGGTCGTCCGTGCGCACGCCCGCAAGCGCGCCGCCGTAGCGGCCGAAAGGTGTGCGGATGGCGTCGCAGATGAAAGCTTGGGTGGTCATTGTTCAGTGTCTCCGTTGAATGATGGAATGATGGGTCGTCCGGCTCAGGCCGCCTTGATCGGCAGGCCCACCAGCTTCTCGAGTTCGGCGAGCTCCAGGCCCTCGACCTTGTCGATCAGCGTGAGGCCCTTGTCCGTGCAAGCCAGCGTGGCCAGATCGGTGTAGATGCGCTTGACGCAGCCGATGCCGGTCAGTGGATAGCTGCATTGCTTGACGATCTTGCTCTCGCCCTTCTTGGTGAGCAAGTCCATCATCACCCAGGTCTGCTTGGCGCCGATGGCCAGATCCATCGCACCGCCCACGGCGGGAATCGCGCCGGGCTCGCCCGTGCTCCAGTTGGCGAGGTCACCGGTCTCCGACACCTGAAAGGCGCCGAGCACGCAGATGTCGAGATGGCCGCCGCGCATCATCGAAAAGCTGTCGGCGTGATGAAAGAACGCGCCCCCCGCGAGCAGCGTCACCGGCTGCTTGCCGGCATTGATCAGGTCGTAGTCTTCCTCGCCCGCCGCCGGTGCCGGGCCCATGCCGAGGATGCCGTTCTCGCTTTGCAGAATGACCTCGCGGCCTTCGGGAATGTGGTTGGCCACCAGCGTCGGCTGACCGATGCCCAGATTCACATAGGCACCGTCATGGATGTCCTGTGCCACGCGCTTCGCCAGTTCGTCCTTGGAACGTTTTGTGTAGTTGCTCACGATGGTTTCCTTACTTCTTGAAGCCGCCGGCCTGTGTGGCCACACGCTCGATCTTGACGATCTTGCTCACGAAGATGCCCGGGGTGACGATGTTCTCGGGATCGAGCGCGCCGAGCTCGGCGATCTCGTGCACCGAGGCGATCGTGCGCTTGGCGGCCGTCGCCATCACGGGACCGAAGTTGCGCGCTGCCTTGCGGTAGGTCAGGTTGCCCCAGCGGTCGCCCGCCTCGGCCTTGATCAGCGCCACGTCGCCATGGATCGGGTACTCCAGCACGTACTGACGGCCATTGATCTCGCGGGTTTCCTTGCCATTGGCGAGTTCGGTGCCGAAGGATGTGGGGCAGAAGAACGCGCCCACACCGGCACCGGCCGCGCGCAGACGCTCGGCGAGATTGCCCTGGGGCACCAGCTCCAGCTCCAGCTTGCCGCTGCGGTACAGCTCGTCGAACACATAGCTGTCCGCCTGACGCGGGAAGCTGCACAGGATCTTGCGCACCCGGCCCGCCTTGAGCAGCGCGGCCAGACCGGCATCGCCATTGCCCGCGTTGTTGTTGACCACGGTGAGATCGCGCGCGCCCTGCTCGATCAGACCATCAATGAGTTCACCGGGGATGCCGGCCGTGCCGAACCCGCCGATCAATACCGTGGCACCGTCCTGGATGCCTTGCAGGGCCTGGGCCACTGAGTCCGCAATCTTGTTGATCATGCCTTGAAGGGGATGGAGAAGTTGAAGAAAGTGCCGGACCAGCGCCCGACCGTGGAATCTGAATCTGGAATTTTGAAAAATGTTCGCAGTAAGAACAAATGTTCGTATAATGAATTTTAGGACGCGAAGCTGTTGCCCGACAATGGCAAACGCCTAGGGATAACCCTTGGAATCAGCCTGTCCTACAGGCAAATGACGGGAAAATTCATCCATGACAGCACCCACACCCGGCGATACCTACGTCCAATCCTTCGCCCGAGGGCTGGAAGTGATCCGTTCCTTCAACGCCAATGCGCCCGAACAGACTCTGAGTGAAGTGGCCGCCCAGACCGGCCTCACCCGCGCCGGAGCGCGGCGCATCCTGCTCACGCTGCAGACGCTGGGTTATGTGACGAGCGACGAGCGGCATTTCCGCCTCACGCCCAAGATCCTCGACCTCGGGTTCGCCTACCTCACCTCGATGCCGATGTGGGACCTGGCCGAGCCGCTCATGGACCAGCTCGTGGAAAAGGTGCATGAGTCCTGCTCCACCGCCGTGCTCGACGATCTGGAAATCGTCTACGTGCTGCGCGTGCACACCCACAAGATCATGAGCACCAACCTCTCGGTCGGCTCGCGCCTGCCCGCGTTCTGGACATCGCTGGGCCGAGTGCTGCTCGGCGCCCTGCCCGAAGACGAACTGAAAGAGCGCCTCGCCCGCCTGCCGCGCAAGCAATACACGCCATACACCACGATGGACGACGCCACGCTCCTCGAGCGCATCCGCGAAGCCCGCGAACAGGGCTGGTGCCTGCTCAATCAGGAACTCGAAGAAGGTCTCACTTCCATCGCCGCCCCCATCAAGGACCGCGCAGGCAACGTCATCGCCGCGCTCAACATCAGCGGGCAGTCGAACCGGACCAGTGTGGAGCTGATGAAGGACGAACTGCTGCCGCAGCTGCTGCAGACATCGCAGGCGATATCGCGGTTGATGGTGACTCGGCGCAGGTGAGCGAATTCGCGCTGACATGCTCTGAGAACCTATCAGAGCGTGGCCAACTCAACGCATCCAATCGTCGTGGCCACAGGCTCCCGTTTGGAGTCCACTCAGAGGCGCTCGCCCCCTCAAGACTGCTCACGAATTAAGCAGTAGATCACTTTCCTTTGCAAATCAATCACTTGGCAGCGCCGTACAAGACTTGCCCAAGCTTATCCACAAGTCTGTCCGCAGCCGCATGGGATAAGTGATGCTGTGTTGCTCAATAATTGAGCAGCACATATGAAATCCTTGCCAATCAAGCACTTGCATTCGCCGTACAGCAGTAGTTCAGGCTTATCCACATGCTTGTCCAGCAAAACAAGGGATAAATCGAGGATGCATGCGAGGTTTTGCAGGAATTCGAAGATTGCCCAAAAATTGAGCAACCCCGGCCTCCGCATCGCTCATTTTTTAAGCAGCGCATGCAAGTTGCTTTGAAATCAATGACTTGCATGCCCCATACAAGTCTTGTCCACAGTTATCCACAAGCCTGTCCAACGTGGGCGGGCACAAGTCCGGCTGTGTTGATCAAAAATTAAGCAATACACCGAAAAACATTGAAAATCAACCACTTGAGTGGATCATACAGCAGTTGTACCGGCTTATCCACACGCCTGTCCAGCCAGCAGAGGGATAACTGTGGGCCACTTCTGCGGCCCTTCCCTCCCACACGCCATCCAGTGCGCGGACCGACCATCGCATGCACCTGTTCCAGTGCATGCCGCTGGAGCCGCGCCGTCGCGGCAAAGGCGGTGACCGGTGCCGAGCCATGTCATCGGCAAGGCCCTTGCTGTCGTGCTAACCTGCCCGCCATCATGTTCAACCCGTCCCAAGCCGATGTGCGTCGCTTCTTCTGCGGCGCCTATGCCAAGCAACAAGCCAATCAGCCCATGGAAGCCATCGAAACGCTGGCCGCTCTGTGGATAGCCGAGCATCCCGAATACCGTGAAGAACTGCTCGATGTCGAAGCGGCCGTGAAGCGCGACTACGACGAGACGCCGGATCGCACGAATCCGTTTCTGCACCTGTCGATGCACCTGTCGATCAGCGAGCAATGCAGCATCGACCAGCCACGCGGGATCCGCCAGGCGGTGGAGCTGCTGTCCAAGCGCCTCGACTCACTGCACGACGCGCACCACGCCGCGATGGAGTGCCTCGGCACCATGCTGTGGGAGAGCCAGCGCTCGGGCCGCCCCCCAGACGGCGAGGCCTACGTGGCGGCGGTCCAGCGCCGCGCCACGAAGGACTGAAGGCCGCTCAGAACCGGAACTGCAGCCAGCCCTTGCGGCCGCTCAGCTCGATGGGGCGCGGGCGTTCGCGCTCCTGCGGCAACTGTCCGCAGACCAGCACGTCGCAGGACACCATCGTCGACAGGCGCGTGGCGCGCGTGCCGAGCGCCCAGTTGTCGATCCAGTGGTTGCGGGTGGCACCCACCACGATCAGGTCGGCCCCCGAACGCTGCTGCTGCACCATGATCTGACGGGTCACGTCGCGCGTGCCGTTCTGGCTGTCCACGCGGTTGCGGCGGGCGTCGTCGGCATCCTTGATGCGCAGACGGCGCTGCTCCGCCGTCTCGCGCTTGAGCTCGTCGCGCATCCGCTCGAGCACTTCGAACTCCTGCTCTTCCTTGACGCCGGATATGCCCGCATCGCGCGCCTGGAACAGATCGACCGCCGTGCTGCGCTGCAGACCTGCCGCGAAGTGCAGCACGTCACGCGCGCGCTGCGTGCCGTCAACGGCCACCAGCATGCGCGCATACGCGGAACTGGCCGAGCTGGTGGCACCTGCGGCATCCTCCAACGGACCGGGAGCCTGCTGAACGATGAGCACCGGGCACGGGCTGTGCCGCAGGCAGTGCGCGAGCGCCGCGCCACGCCAGGGCTTGCTCCATTGGCGATCATCGCGCCGGTCGAGCACCAGCAGGTCGGCTCCACTCGCCACGGCCATCGCGCGCTCGGCAAGGCCTTGATAGCCGTCGAACTCGCGCGCAACCACGTCGATACCGTGACGACGCGCCAGCTGGCGGGCACGCTGCTCCAGTCGCGCCTGCGGGCTCACGAAGCGCGGGTCCTGCTCGTCCGCTGCGTAGACGAGCCACAGCACCGCCTGGTGCTCTGCCGCCAACAGCGCGGCCCGGTCCAGCGCCTGTTCGGCCTGGGTCGAAAAATCGGTCAATGCAGCAATGGTCTGGATACGCATACTCGTCCCTCCTTCAGGAAATCGGCCTGCCCTGTCGAGCCTGTGCAGGCCTTTTTCCGGCAAACCCATGAAGACTGTCCGTACCGCAGGGGCGATAGTCATCTCACCCACAGGTTCCGCGTCTTCATTGAATATGACTGTTCACCTCTGGCGACAGGAGTTGAATGAGGGGCAACCCTGAATGTGTGTTTCTTGACACACATAAAGACGCACCCCGGCCGATCACTCGGCGGCAACCCGTGCAGATGAACAGGGAAATGAAGAAGCCCGGCGGTCGAGCGAAAAGAAAGCGCCGGAAACCGTCGGGCTCAGAAATCTGAGGCCCGTGCCGCTGGTTTCAGAACACCCATCCTTTGCGATTCGCGCACGCGCCTGCGGCGGCTCGCAGACATTGGCTGCGGCGCACAGATCGTGGATGGAGGGAGGCGACGAATCATGCGGGCGATTCTAGGCAGTCGCGCGCCTGTGGGCAGGGTTGCATCCCGATACCGCACCAAAGCTTGCCAGAATGGCGCATGCAAACATTTGGCGGAAAGAGAAAGACAAAGAGAAAAGGCCCGCGATCTTCAGGATCTGCAGGCCTTTGTCGAATGGCAGTCGGAGTCGATCAGCGGAAGCGCGATTCCGGAATCGTCTGGAGTTCGCCCGGCAGCGAGCTGATGTAGCCAGCCAGCTCCTTGAGCTCGGCATTCGTGAACTGCTTGGCCATGCCCGCCATGATCGCGTTGGTGCGACCACCGATGGGGTTGGTCTCCGTCTTGTATGAGCGCAGCGCGGAGTACAGGTAGTCCTTGTGCTGACCGGCCAGCTTGGGGTAGGACGGGTCGATGGCCTTGGAGAAGTTGTCGCCGTGGCAGGACACGCAGGCGCCCTTCTGCAGCAGCTGCGCGACTTGGGCGCTCGGCTCGCGGGCCTTGTCCGGCACGGGCTGGGGGTTCTTGGTGTGGGTCGAGTAGAACGCTGCCACGTCGGCCATGTCCTGCTCGGAGAGCGAATCGGCGATGCCGCGCATGGTCGGATGCTTGCGCTCGCCCTTCTTGTAGTCAGTCAGCGCGTTGACGATGTACTTGGCGCTCTGGCCCGAAATCATCGGCACGCGGTACACCTCGGGGAACGTGGCCTGATAGCCGACGATGCCGTGGCAGCCGATGCACATGGCGATCTTGCCTTCACCGGCCTTCGCATCTCCCTTGATCTCCTGGGCTTGAACAAGGCCCGTCGCGCACGCGACAACCAAGCCGAATATCGTGGTAAGCGTTCTTTTCATTTTCCGCGCACAATCTATATTAAGTGAGTTGTCCCAGCCTCTTGCAGGCGCTCTACCTAAGGGTTTTGCGATTATAGCCAGCCCCTGTCAAGCATATTCATCAACGATTTCCCTCAATTACGGCCCATGAAATTCCAAGGTTCACAGAATTACGTCGCCACCCAGGATTTGAAACTCGCTGTGAATGCAGCAATGGCGCTGCAAAGGCCATTGCTCGTCAAGGGCGAACCCGGCACCGGCAAAACCATGCTCGCCGAGGAAGTCGCCAGCGAATTGAATCTCCCATTGTTGCAATGGCACATCAAATCCACGACCAAGGCCCAGCAGGGTTTATACGAATATGACGCGGTAAGCCGTTTGCGTGACAGCCAATTGGGCGACGCGGAAAGCAGCGAACGCGTCAAAGATATTCGCAATTACATTGTCCAGGGCGTTCTCTGGCAGGCATTCACTGCCGATCAGCCAGTGGCCTTGCTGATCGATGAAATCGACAAGGCGGATATCGAGTTTCCAAACGACCTGCTGCGCGAACTCGACCGCATGGAGTTCTACTGCTACGAGACGCGCGAGCTGATCAAGGCCAAGCACCGTCCGCTGGTGTTCATCACCTCGAACAACGAGAAGGAACTGCCCGACGCCTTCCTGCGCCGCTGCTTCTTCCACTACATCAAGTTCCCCGACGCGGACACCATGCGCCAGATCGTGCATGTGCACTTCCCCACGCTCAAGGCCGAGCTGCTCACGGTGGCGATGAAGACCTTCTACGACATCCGCAACCTGCCCGGTCTCAAGAAGAAGCCCTCGACCAGCGAGCTCATCGACTGGCTCAAGCTGCTGGTCGCCGAGGAGATTCCGATGGAAGCGCTGCAGAGCGCCGACAACAAGGTCAGCGTGCCCCCGCTGGTGGGCGCGCTGCTCAAGAACGAGCAGGACGTGAGCCTGTTCGAGAAGCTGGTGTTCATGAACCAGCGCAACCGCTGATGGCGGGCCAGGCATGAGCGACGCCAAACGCCTGCTCGCCGAAGGGGCGACGGACGCCGTGGGCTTTCTGGGCGGCGCGCTGCTCGGCTTCGGCATCGGCTACGTGATGGGGCTGGACATCTTCTCCCAGGGCTACGACACGCGCAGCATTCTCGCGATCGCGCTGGTGGGCTTGGGCGGCGGTGTCGGCCTGAATCTGGCGCGCCGCTGGCGCGGCTCCAGAGGCAAGTGACCGCAGGCAAGCCTGCCGTGCAATCTGCGGCAATGCCCTACGCCGGAACGGCGTTTTTCGATTTAACGTCCTACTGGGCCGGTGTGACGGCGGCGGGCCTTCTCGTGACGAAGGCAGCGCCCTCCTCACCACGCCCCAACCAAGAGAAGCCAGTATGTTGATCGACTTCTTCTACACCCTGCGCGCGGGCAAGCTGCCCGTCTCGGTCAAGGAATACCTCACGCTGCTCGAAGCGCTGGAGGCCGGCGTCGTCGGACCCAAGTCCGAGGACGGCTGGGCGCTGGACGATTTCTACCACCTCTCGCGCACCATCCTCGTCAAGGACGAAAAGCACTTCGACAAGTTCGACCGCGCGTTCTCCGCCTACTTCAAGGGCGTGGAGATGATCGCCGATCTGACCAAGGAGCTGCCGCTCGAATGGCTGCGCAAGACGCTGGAGCGCGAGCTCTCGCCCGAGCAGATGGCGGCCATCGAGAAGATGGGCTGGGACGAGCTCATGGAGACGCTCAAGAAGCGCCTCGAAGAGCAGAAGGAACGCCACGAGGGCGGCAACAAGTGGATCGGCACCAACGGCACCAGCCCCTTCGGCCACGGCGGCTACAACCCGCAGGGCATACGCATCGGCGGCCCTGGCAAGAACAAGAGCGCGGTGAAGGTCTGGGAGCAGCGCGCCTACAAGGACTACGACGACACGCAGGAGCTGGGCACGCGCAACATCAAGGTGGCGCTGCGACGCTTGCGCAAGTTCGCGCGCGAGGGCAACGAGCTCGAGCTCGACCTGCCTGACACCATCCACAGCACGGCGGCGAACGCGGGCTTCCTCGACATCAAGATGATCCCCGAGCGCCACAACAACGTGAAGGTGCTGCTGCTCATGGACGTGGGCGGCACGATGGACGAGCACATCAAGCGCGTGGAAGAACTTTTTTCGGCCGTGAAGACCGAATTCAAGCATCTGGAGTTCTATTACTTCCACAATTGCGTCTACGACTTCATGTGGAAGAACAACCGCCGCCGCTTCGCCGAGAAATATCCCACCTGGGACATCATCCGCAAGTACAACAAGGACTACAAACTGATCTTCGTCGGCGATGCGACCATGAGCCCCTACGAGATTCTGCAACCCGGCGGCAGCGTGGAATACAACAACGAGGAACCCGGCGCCGAGTGGTTGCAGCGGCTTACACATGCGTTTCCCAAATTCGCGTGGATCAATCCCGAGCCCCAAGGCGTGTGGGAATATCGCCAAAGCATCAGCATCATTCAGCAACTGATGGGCCATCGCATGTATCCGCTGTCCTTGAAGGGACTGGAGGAGGCCATGCGGTTGCTCTCCAAATAATTCATCGATGGTTTCAGCACAGCAGCCAGCCCCGCGCGCCACAAGCGCCGCACTCCTGATCTCCACGGCTCTCATCCTGAGCGGCTGCAGCATGTTTTCCAAGAAAGACGACGGCAGCGGCGATCCCGCCGTGGCTGTCCAGACCGGCAAGCCCGCCTTCACCCTTGAGGTGCAGGCGCCCGAGGAAGTGCACGAGCTGCTTGAAAAGCACCTCGAGCTCAAGCGCTTCCAGTACCAGCCCGACCTGCAGCGCCGCGAGCTCACGCGGCTGCTCGGTGCCACCGACGCCAACGTGCGCGACCTGCTCGGCACGCTCGGCTACTTCAGCCCCACGGTGACCGTCGAGGTCAAGGAAACGCCGGACGCCAAGGAAGCGCCGCGTCAGGTCACGGTGAATGTCGAGCCCGGCCCCGAGACCCTCATCAAGCAGAGCGAAGTCCGCTTCAGCGGCGTGAGCGCGGACGCGCCCGACGGCCTTGCCCAGCGCGAAGCCATCCAGCGCGGCTGGCCGCTCAAGACCGGCGAGCGCTTCACGCAATCGGCATGGAGCGGTGCCAAGAGCGGTGGCCTCAAGGAACTGCAGGCCAGACGCTACCCCACCGCACGCATCGACACCAGCCTTGCCGACGTGGACGCCGACACCAATGAAGCCAAGGTCAGCGTCACCTACGACCCCGGCGCGGCCTACACCTTCGGCCCGCTGGTCATCGACGGCACCGAGCGCTACGACGCGGTCGGTCTCGCGCGCATCGCGCGCCTGCCCGAGGGACAGGTCTACGACCAAAGCGTGATGCTGGACACGCAGCAGCGCCTCGTTTCCAGCGGCTACTTCGACTCGGTGTTCCTCACGCTCGCCGACACGCCGCAGGCCGCACCCGGCGATTCCGAGCAGAAGGTCGATGACGCCCGCGCCGCCCAGGGCTCCGAAGTCACCTCGCCGGTCACCGCCAAGGTACGCGAGGCCAAGCTGCAGAAATGGGTGTTCGGCGTCGGCATCAGCACCGACACCGGCCCGCGACTGTCCGTCGACCACATCCACAACCGGGTGCCCGGCCTCGGCTGGCGCGCGGTCAGCAAGATCCAGCTCGATCGCAAGAACCCGCTGATCTCCACCCAGCTCACCGCCCTGCCCGGCGAGGACTACTGGCGCAACTTCGTCGGCGCCAAGTTCGAGCGCGAGCCGGTGGGCGACTTCGACGTCAACAGCGCCCAGCTGCGCGCCGGCCGCACCAAGTCCGAAGAGCACATCGACCGCACCTACTACCTGCAGTACGACTGGGCCAAGACCCAGGGCGCGGGCGCGCCTCCGGCCAGCTCCTCGCTGCTGGCCAACTACGGCTGGACCGGCCGCTATTTCGACAACGTGCTCTCCCCGCGCTCGGGCTACGGCTTCGCGTGGGAGGCGGGTCTCGGCACCACGCTCACGCCGCAGCGCACACCGTTCACGCGCCTCACCGGCCGCTGGCTCACGCTCATGGCGATCGGCAAGCTCGACGAGGAAACCCAGCGCCGCAGCCGCCTGCAGCTGCGCGCCTGGGGTGGAGCGATCACCGCGAAGAAGGACGCCGATCTGCCCATGACGCTGATGTTCCTCGCCGGTGGCGACAACTCGATCCGCGGCTACGGCTACCAGTCCATCGGCGCCAAGACCAACAACGGCAAGGTCATCGGCGGACGCTACCTCGCGGCGGGCAGCGTCGAATGGCAGCGCCCCATCTCGATCCGCGGCAACACGCAGGACTTCGAGCAGGCCGTCTTCGTCGACGCCGGCGCGGTGGGCGATGACGCCAACAAACTCTATGCACGCGTCGGTGTCGGCACCGGCATCCGCTGGCGCAGCCCCGTCGGCCCCCTGCAGGCGGACATCGCCTACGGTCTGCAGGAGCAACAGCTGCGCCTGCACCTGCGTCTCGGCTTCACGTTCTGATCATGGTGGAATCTGCTTTGAACGATTCGGCGACATCGCCCGGATCCAATCCCTCTTCTTCCGCGCAAACGTCGCCGCGCGGGCCGCGCTCGCCTCGACCCGGCCGCAGCTGGCTGCGCGGCATCGGCTGGTTGCTGCGCGGCATCGGCTGGTTGCTGCTCGCCGTGCTGCTGGTGATCGTCACCGCACTGAGCACCGTCTGGTGGTGGAGCGGCCGCGACGACTCGCTCGCCAACACGCTGCAGCGCGTCGCCCGTTTTCTCCCCGAAGGCCAGACGCTCGAAGCCCGCGAGGTCACCGGCTCGGTGCGCGGCGGCGGCAAGATCGGCGCGCTGCAGTGGCGCAGCCCCACCATGTCGGTGCAGCTGAAGAACGCGCAG
This sequence comes from Diaphorobacter caeni, assembly GCF_015354245.1. Lineage (GTDB taxonomy): Bacteria > Pseudomonadota > Gammaproteobacteria > Burkholderiales > Burkholderiaceae_C > Diaphorobacter_A > Diaphorobacter_A caeni. The sequence continues at coordinate 422,579 of NZ_JADKYZ010000001.1, read as the reverse complement.
ATTGGCTGGAGCCTGCAGCCCCTGCTCTCGCGCACGCTCAAGCTTGGCGAGATGCACATCGAGGAACTGCGCCTGAAAAGCACGCCCGACCTCGATGCGCCGAAAGAGCCCTCGCAGCCGCTTGAACAGCTCACGCTGCCGATCAAGATCGACCTGCCCTTTCAGATCGACCACATCATCTGGGAAGGCCCGCCCGAGACCACCATCCAGAACCTGAACGGCCACTACGCCTATGACGGCACGGCCCATCAGCTCGCGGTGAACAAGGTGAACTATGCCGACGGCAGCTACGAAGCCAAGCTCACGCTGCAAGGCGCAAGTCCGATGCAGCTCGAAGCGCAGCTCAAGGGCGACCTGCAGGTGCCCAACCCGATGGCCAAGGACGACTCGACCATCGCCGTGACCGCAAGCGTCGACGCCAACGGCACGCTCGCCACCGAGGCCGCGCAGATCGAAGTGAAGGCGCTCGCCAGCGCAGCGCCGCAGTCCAGCGCCGATCGCGACGCGAAGAAGAACTCCACCGAGCCCATGCACGCCGACGTGCAGGCCAGCATCCGGCCATGGCAGTCCATGCCGCTGCATTCCGCGCTCGCCTCGCTCAAGAACGTCGACGTCGCCGCCTTCTGGGCGGAGGGCCCGCGCACGCTGCTGAGCGGCGACCTCAAGGCAGGCCCGGTCGCAAGCGACGGCACGTCCACATCCACGTCCACATCCACGTCCACATCAACGTCCACTTCTACGGCCACCACGACCACCCCGCCCGCCACCGGCGAGCAGTGGCAACTGCAGGCCCGCTTCGACAACACCATGCGCGGTCCGTGGGACAAGAAGCGTCTGCCGCTCGATGCCATCGATGCCGACGTGCTCTACACCGGCACGCAGTGGCAGATCAAACAGGCGCACATCGATGTCGCCAAGGGCCGGATCGCGGCCGATGGCTACTTCGAGCCCGAGACCAAGGTCTTCGAAGGCAACGCCAAGGTCGAACAGCTCAACCCTGCCGATCTCTACAGCACGCTCGAAGCCGCACCGCTGCAGGGCACCTTGAGCGCCAAGGCCGATGCCGCGCAGAAGGTGGCCTTCGCCGCCGACCTCAAGGCCGCCGGCCCCGCACCGCGCGCGGGCAGCAAGGCCCTGCGCATCCAGACGCTGGCGGCCCAGGGTGAATGGCTGCAGCCGGTGCTCACGCTGTCCAGCGTGAAGATCGAAGCGCTGCAGGCAAGCGTCAACGCCAGCGCCGTGAAATACGACGTCGAGCAGCAGGACGGACAGGCTCAGCTCAAGGCCGACGTGCCCGGCGCCACGCTGCAGGTTGACGGCCAGATGAGCCCCAAGAGCGGCAAGGGCAAGGCACATCTGCAACTCGGCTCCGCGCAGACGCTCGTCGCCTGGGCCAACACGCTGCCCGGCGTGAAGGACCCGCTTGGCGGCGCCAGGCTCGATGGCAAGGCGCAGCTGCAGCTCGACTGGAATGGCGGCTGGGGCAACCTGCTCAAACGCCTGCAGACCGCCACCGGCCAGCCCCTGCCCGACAGCGGCCTGCAGCTCAAGGCCGATCTGCACGGCGAACAATGGCGCTTCCTGCCAGCGGCCACGGCGGCCGATCAGGCCATCGTGGTGCCCAAACTCGCGCTCACCTTGCAGGGCAGCCCCGAAAAGGCCGACATCACGCTGCAGACCTCCGCCCAGCGTGCCGCGCAGGGCGTGCAGCTCGACACCGCACTGCAGGCCGGTCTCGCCACCGAGCGCGGCGCGGCGGCGCTGGACTGGAACGCCAGCCTCCAGCGTCTGCAGGCCGAACTCGACCCCGGCAAGGACAAGCCCGGCCCGTGGAACGTGAAGCTGCAATCGAACACGCCCGTGCGCATCGCCCAGCAGACCGGCAGCACGCGCGGCAACAAGGTCGTGCTCTCCACCGGCTACACGGCAACGGCGGGCGGCCTGCTGATCACGCCGCCCACGCTCAAGCAGCGCCGCGCCAATGCCGAGCCGCTCGCGCCCGTCACGCTCGCATGGGACGACACCAGCGCCACCAAGGGAGGCGACGGCAACTGGTCGTTGCGCAGCGCGGGGCGCCTTCAAGGCATTCCAATCGCGTGGGTCGATGCACTCAACATGGGAGAAGGCGAGCCGCCGCTCGAGGCCGCTGGCCTGAGCGGCGATCTGAGCTTCAACGGTCGATGGGACGTCGACACCACGGGCCCCGAGCTCAAGGCGCTGGTGACCGTCGAACGCGCTGCGGGCGACCTGCGCCTGGCCGTGGACGACGGCGGCAACGGCACGACCGTGATCCGCACCAGTGGCCCGAGCGCGGGCAGCAAGACCACCACCCGCAAGGTCACCGGCGCGGGCATGCGCGCGCGCATCAAGGACGCGCGGCTTGACGTGCGCGCCCAAGGCAGCCAGGTCAACGCCAAGCTGCTGTGGGACAGCGAGCGCGCAGGCCAGATGACCGCCGACCTCAACACCCAGCTCACGCACGCCGACGGCCAATGGACGCTCGCCGAAAAGGCGCCGCTGTCCGGCAAGGTCCACGCGGCTCTGCCCGACATCGGCATCTGGGCACTCTTCGCACCGCCCGGCTGGCGCGTGCGCGGCACGCTGCAGGCCGACGCCACCATCAGCGGAGACCGCTCCGATCCACAATGGCAGGGCACCATCAACGCGGATGATTTGAGCGTGCTGTCAGTGCTCGACGGCATCGACCTGCAGCAGGGCGTGCTGCGCGCCAAGCTGCAGGGCACGCGCCTCGACATCACCGAGCTGCGCATCAAGGGCGGCAAGGGCAGCAGCGCGCGCATCCTCGGCTACAGCGGCAACCTCACCAACGCGCCCGCCGACGGAGGCGAGCTCACCGGCAGCGGCTTCGCGCACTGGATCGCGCCGGCCAGCGCAGGCCAGAGCGGCAACCTCGTGATGGACCTGCAGGCCAAGGCCACCCGCCTGCAGGTGCTGGTGCGCGCGGACCGTCAGGTCAGCATCTCGGGCACGCTCGCGGCCAAGCTCGACAACGGCCAGTTCACGCTGCGCGGCGACCTCAAGACCGACCGCGCCACGATCATTCTTCCGGAAGAGTCGGCCCCCTCGCTCGACAACGACGTGGTGGTGCACACCGCCGCATTGCGCAAGGCCGCAGAGGAAGAGGCGCGCAAACAGAAGATCGCCACCGACAAGGCCAACGCCAAGGCAGAGACCCGCAAGGTGCCCGACATCCTCGTCAAGCTCAACCTTGGTGAGGACTTCGCGCTGCAGGGTTTCGGCATCACCACGCGGCTGCAGGGCGAGCTCGAGGTCAAGGGCGCAACCGTCGCCGGAGGCCCGCCGCGCATCACCGGCGAGATCCACACCGAGCAGGGCCGCTACCGCGCATGGGGTCAGTCGCTCGACGTGGAGACCGGCCTGATCCGCTTCAACGGTCCCTACAACAACCCCTCGCTCGACATCCTCGCGATCCGGCCCAACATCACGCAGCGCGCAGGCGTGCAGGTGCTCGGCTCGGCCATGGCACCGCGCGTGAGCCTGTACGCCGACCCCGATCTGCCCGATGCGGAAAAGCTCTCCTGGGTCGTCATGGGCCGCGACCCCGCGCAGGGCGGAGCCAGCAGCGCGGTCCTCCAGCAGGCGGCGCTCGCTCTGCTTGCAGGCGGCAACACCGGCAGCGGCAGGATCGCCAGCAACCTTGGCCTCGACGAAGTCGGCTTCAAGGGACCGACCGAGGGCACGGACGCGTCCGAAGCGGCACTCACCATGGGCAAGCGGCTCTCCGAAAAGCTCTACGTCACCTACGAGCAAAGCCTCTCCGGCGCGATGGGCACCATCTACATCTTCTACGACCTCGCCCGCAACCTGACCGTGCGCGGCCAGACCGGCATGACCAGCGCCGTCGACCTGATCTACACGATCAAAAAAGACTGAGCGCCCGCCCCCCGCTCTCGCATTGCGCTGCAATGCGGGCGGGAGGACGCGACCCGTGCGTAGCGCCACGGACAACCGGGATGCGGAGATTTGAGCAAGAATGGGCGCATACAAGGAGTCCACCATGCTTGAACTGCGCCCCGGCTGCGAATGCTGCGACAAGGACCTGCCACCCGACTCGCCCGACGCCCGCATCTGTTCGTTCGAATGCACCTTCTGCAGTGGCTGCGCGGACGGCGTGCTCCAAGGCAAATGCCCGAACTGCGGCGGTGAGCTGGTCGCCAGACCACGCCGCCCGGCGGAAAAACTCGCGAAATTTCCGGCTTCGACGAAGCGGGTTTTCAAGCAGCAGGGCTGCGAACGCGGATGAGCGCCACTGGCCCTGCGCGTCAACTCCCCGTCGACGCGTAGTGCCGCAGGCCGAATCGCCACACCCACAGCGAGACCGCGAGAAACGCGAAGCCTGCCAGCGGCGAGACGATGCCGACCCAGTCCGGCGCGCCCAGCGGATCGGCCTTGCCAAGAATCGTCAGCATCGGGTAGTACGCCACGGCGGCGAGCGGCACGGCGAAGGTCAGCACGCTGCGGAACCAGCGCGCGTAGATCGCGAGCGGGTACTGCGCGGCTTCGACACCGCCGTAGGTGAGCACATTGGCCACCTCGAGACTTTGCACGGTCCAGAACGACAGCGTGCCTTGGAGCACCAGAATTCCGAGGAACAGCGCAATGCCGCCCGCCAAAGCGAACAGCGCGACCGCGATGTGGGCCGGTGTCCAGGCGATGCCCATCTGGGCCGTCGCAAATCCAATCACCGCCAGTCCCTGCAAAAAACGCCCGAGCCGACTGATGCGCACGTCGTGTCCCATGAGCTGCACCGCCACGGAGCGCGGCCGCAGCAACAATCGGTCGAGCGCGCCCGTGCGCAGAAACTCGGTGCCCAGCACATCGAAGCCGCGTCCCAGCATGTCGGCCAGCGCAAACATGCAGTTGACCATCCCATAGAACAGCGCCACTTCGCCGATGCGCCAGCCCTGCACGTCACCAAAGCGATGGAACAGCGCCCAGACCGCCACCACCTCGATTCCGGTGACGAGGAACTGACCGAACGTCAGCATGATGGCGGATGCAGGATAGCGCGCCTGCCCGCTGATCGACGCACCCGCCAGACGCATGAACAACCGCAGCGATCCCATGGACCGGCTGGTGGTGCCGTCGGTGCTGCCGTCGGTGCGGGCTCTGCGGTGCGTCGATCCGTGCTTCATCGCGTTACCCGCCCTGCACTTCAAGGCGCCGCATCGTGCGCGCAAGCACCACCCGGCCCAGCAGCACCAGCAGCGCGATCCACAGCGCCTGCAGGGCAAGCCCCGCAAGCACATCCACGCCAGCCATCTGGCCGAAGTAGATGCGCGCAGGAATGTCGATCACTCCCGCCAGTGGCTGGATCAGCAGAAACGTCTGCCATGCGTCGGGCAGCAAGGTCAGCGGCAGCAGATTGCCCGACAGCACGATCACCACGGGCACGGCCAGGGTGTTGATGCCGCGTTCGTTGAGCGCGGACACCACCGCGATGTTGAGCAGCATGACCAGCGCCGCGGACAGCAGCAGCGCAAGCAACATTGAGAACGCGAATCCCGCCAGCGCAAGCACGCTGGCCGGCGGCTGCCAGCCCCATTGCCCGAGGCCCGCCAGCGGCAGCGCCACGGCCGCAAACGCGAGCATCAGCGCCAGGCGCGGCAGCACGCGCGCCGCGATCCAGCCGGTCGTACGCACGAACCACAGCACATAGGCATCGACCGGACGCAGCCGGTCGTACGCGATCGAGCCCGTGCGCACCGCCTGCGCGACCTCGGGATCGCCCATCCACGGAAGCAGCGCCAGCAAGCCCTGCGCCAGCCATGTATAGGTGATGGCATGCTGCAGCGACATGGGCGCTGCCGCCATTGCGCCGGCGCCGCCATAGAAGGCGGCAAGCACCATGATCTTGATGCCGCCCCACCAGCATTGCGTGGCAAAGCCCGCCCACGCCGCCGTGCGGTACTGCAGCATCTGCAGAAAGCGAGACGCGAACGCGGCCACGTAGGGACGGGCAAGATGCTTCCAGGTCATGTGCGCCGCGTGACTCATGGCGATCAGGCCTCCGCCGCGCCATGCATGGCGTAAAAGCGCGCGATCACGGCTTCGATGGTCAGGCCCCGGTCATCGGCATCGTCCGGCAAGCCATCATCCAGGCGACGTGCATCCTCCACCTGCGCACGCAGCGCATCCACGGCGCAATCCGCCAGCACCACTCCGTGGCCGATCACGATCACGCGCTCGGCCAGCGCCTCGATGTCGTGCATGTCGTGCGTGGTCAGCAACACCGTCGTGCCATGCTCGCGATTGGCGCGCAGCACGAACTCGCGCACGGCCAGTTTGGACGGCGCGTCGAGCCCGATCGTCGGCTCGTCAAGAAACAGAATCTCGGGCTCGTGCAGCAGGGCCGCCGCGATCTCCGCGCGCATGCGCTGCCCCAGCGACAACTGGCGCACCGGCTGATCCAGCAGCCTGTCCAGCTTCAGCAATGCCACCAGTTCATCGCGCGTGCGCGCAAATCGCTGCGGGTCCACACGATAGATGTCGCGCAGCAAATTGAAGCCATCGCCCACCGGCAGATCCCACCACAGCTGCGTGCGCTGCCCAAACACCACCCCGATGCGCGCCACATGCCGCTCGCGATCTTCAAACGGATCGCAGCCATCGATGCGCACGCTCCCACCATCGGGCCGCAGAATGCCCGAAAGAATCTTGATCGTGGTGGACTTGCCCGCCCCGTTGGGCCCAATGAAACCCAGCACCTCCCCCCGCTCCAGCGCAAACGACACCCCGTCGAGCGCCTGCACCGTGCGATAACGCGGACGCAGCATCGCCTTGAGCGCTCCCGTCACACCGGGGTCGCGTTCATGGATCCGATAAGACTTGCGCAACTGATCTACGACGATTTGAGGCATCAGGGCATTTTCGGCAAAAAGGCGCGGATTATGGCCCCAAGCTTCGGCCAAAGACAAGCCACGCGTAATCCATCACCGTCCAGCGGCTGCATGAAATCGCACCGATTCCGGCAAGCCCACCCGAACACCGTACAATCGCGGGTTCTGCCCATCTCTCCGTAGTTCAATGGATAGAACGGACGCCTCCTAAGCGATTCTGGAGGGTGGCATATGGATGCTAAGTTGTTGATTTTTATGAAGATAAGACCCTACTGATCCCTCGAAATCCCCCTTGATCCAAGGCAGTCTTGGAACAAATTTGGCACTGGAACGAGGCAAAACAGTAGGCCAGAAACGACAACAGGTAGCACATGGCTACCTGTTTTTGTATGTAGTGTCAATCGGTGGTGTCCCCACCAGGAATCGAACCTGGATCTGATTCTTAGGAGGAACCTGTTCTATCCATTGAACTACAGGGACACACGATCAGCCTAACACTGTAGCATGGTTGGAGGCCCTTAGACAAGAAGTGATATAGAGATGATAGACCAGCAACTTATTGATTATTTGAGGTTAAAGACCAAAGGCAAGTTGTTGATGTCTCCTGAACAACTGTCTGAAGAAATCGGCATTCCTGCAAAACAGCAATCAAAGCTCAGGAAGGAAGGCCGTTTTCCCATCCCCTTCAAGAACATTGGACGGCTGGTCTACTACTCTATCTATGACGTGGCTAACTTCCTCTTGAATGGTGAAACAGCACCTTCCAAGGAAGTTCCAGAACCACCAGCAGCCGAACCCCTACCAGTCAAGAAGAAACCTGCTAGGAAGGCTTCTTCACAGGTTCAAGACCTATCCCATATCTTCATGCTCAGAGCCTTTGCACAGAGCTTGGAAGAACGGGCTACAGCTATGCTAGCTTTGGCAGAGAACTTGAAGGACTATGCCAACAAGAAAGAAATGATGGAAAGCTTCCAGAAGAAGTTTCCAACCAAGGATTGAAGGAAGCTTCAACAAAAGAATCAGAAAGAGTGAGTCGGTAATTTTCGCAAACTAATCTTAATTCGGAGGGTTCATGCAGGCTACGCTTCAGAGATACGGGGTTAATGGAATCTGGCACTTCACAGATAGAACAAACGTTCAATCCATTATCAACAACGGCGGACTTCTATCACTCACCGAATCAAGACGACGGCGTTTAGCAATTCCAACGCCTGGCGGAAATCAATGGAGCCATGATGCTGACGGAATCAGGGGAGTTGACCAATATGTACATTTGGCATTCCTAGATGATCATCCTATGCTTTTCAGGGCAAAAGAAGACAAAAGAATAACAGATCCTGTTTGGTTAAAAATCAGCACGGCCATTCTTGCAAATCCAGACGTTCGCTACACGATGGATGTGTCAAATAAAAATGGGGTACCAATACTCACGGCTCGAGAGGCTATTGATGAACTTGATTTTCAAGTTCTCTTCACTCGCACTGACTGGCGCGACCCAGAAATTCAAGCGCGGCGCAGATCGGCTTTAAAGTCAGAAATTCTGATTCCCAATCATGTGCCGATAGAAATGATTTTAGAGAGCAAAAATGGCTAGCAGACCTGTGTTTGTCGCAAAAGGCGACCCAGCCCACCTTGTAAGTGAGCTTTCATTTGACTTCCCTTGGAATCCAGGTTTTGCGCCTGTCCAAAAAAAGAAGAATGTGGTTGCACTGCATGAAGCTGCCGCCAAGAGAGGTTTGACTCCACTTCTGGAAGTCTCCACTAAATCCGAGCAGAAGATTGGTCAGCACCTGAGTGCTTTCAATCTCAAGATCAAAACTGAGCTTGGTGAGATAAGTGTTGAGTCAGCTTATCAAGGTAGCAAAGTTTTTGAAAACGGCGGCCCCTATCACGATATTTATAAAGTTGATAGCTGGACAGCGAAGAAGGATCAACGCCTGAAAGAGTCGGGAGCAATCATTGAGTTCAATTACTTTGGTCAAAGATGGCCCATTATCCCAAAGACTGCTTTCTATGACTGGCTCTACCTTTCTGCGTTGGAGCCTCACCAAGAATACTTGAAGCGTCTCTTCATATTTGAAGGGTTCACTGACATTGAATTTAACCCTGAGAGGTCAATCAACTGCCAAGCACGAACCTGTGCTTTGCTTGTCTCGCTACTGAAGATCAATGCATTAAGCGACGCACTTCGCTCACAGTCGGATTTCATAGCAATGATTTCTACTGACTCATTTAATCAGCCACACTCCACTGACTTGAAGCAGAAAGTTCTTCTATGAAGAATTCCAGTTCTTCATCCTTAATTTATCCAATACATGACTGACAAAGAAAAACTCAAAAATGGAATTAAGGAATCCTTGAAAAATGGGAAGTACGAAGAACTATTTTTCGAGGACTTGTTTCATCTATGGAAGGTAGATGGCATATCACCAGAAGTCGTTCTAAGGGAACTACGAGCAATAGAAGGCACAGAAGAGTCGCTTCTAATAATGGATAACGACGAACCAATTCCTGTTTGGTTTGGCGGAAGCGACTCTACAGGTCCCGACATGTTTCTCAAAACGGGACCTTCAGCCACAAAGGATGCGACTGAGTTCAACAAGAAAAACTCACCACTTAAAGGCTTATGGCACAAGCATTACTACATTCATCAAACTGATTTTCTTAACGAGAATACCAAGAATGTAGCAAGAAAACACCCGTTTCTAAAAAATGCGCCTCCCATCATGCAAATGATGGCAAGAATTACTGAAGGCGCCGTGACTGGCGAGTGGATCATCTTTAGAAAAGACGATGGAATTAACACCTACCTCTGTCTTGCCAAACACAATGATGGGGACGAAAAAATCCATGAGAAATTAAAACGTGGACATCGTTAATAATAAATAAAAAGAAAGGCTAGTCTTGCGACTAGCCTTTTTTCTTGTCGTTAGATTCGGCACCACCCGGTTTCTAACAGCACACTCTTGACAATTCGAAAATTTTTCATAGAAGTGTACTACCAACTTGCAATTTAATCATATTAGATTTTTTGATATTGTCAACAACCCAAATCTATTTAATTGCTCTTGGTGCGAATCAAGGGCATTTTTTATGCCCATGAAAGATAGATTGAAGTGTTATATGTCACTGGGCAGCAAGAGTAATCTTGTGATTTAAAAGACCCTTTACTCAGCATCGGTCAATCTAGGAAGAAGACAGAATTTTTGGAATGCTTGTTCTTGGTTGCATAGCGACGAATGAAACAACAAACTTAGTGATCGGGTATTAATTAGCAACCAGGAAGAACCCTGTGACCCACACAACAAGCAATCCAGAAGCTATGGAAGTATTCAGTCAGTCATTTGTGTGACGAAAAGAGCATGGCTCATTAAATGATTTGTTTGGCGACAAATTTACAGCGATACGGCATAAGGTAAGTCCGAACGGTAGCAGGTGAGAAGCTACCAACCCAGCCAAATGAACGAGCCCAATAGCACAAATGCCACTATGCAGATAGTGGAGCTTCTTTCAAGCTACTGACGGCAGGTTATTCATACCAATCTGCCATAAGCCAGATGTTGGGAGGTGCGAGCAAATATAGGTTTAGGCTTAGTTCTGAAAGGAACGTCCTGGATACCCTGCACCCTACCGTTAGATTGGTAGAAAGAAACCAGGATTCGGAAAGGTTACTAACGACCTCATGGGCCGTTTTCAATTGAATGAAGACACGGCAAAGGCAGAATTGCACTAGAACTCAAATTCGTTGAGATTTTTCTAGTCAGCAAGGGATAAGGCTTTGCCGTTTTTCTTTAGAAAAACGCAAAGACTAGGCCATCTTAATAAGAATATAAATTAATCATCATCCAAGCAAAGATGATGATGACTCAGTTCAAGAAAGAGGAATCTCGTAGAGGTTCTATGAAATAGAACAAAATTGAAGACGGCGAAAATTTTTCCAATTTAAACTTTGAGGTGCTGGGTCATCCTTTCCACCATCTCAACCACGAACTTGGCGTCCCGTTTATCCAAGTTCTGAAGCATGAGGCCCACTTGCTGGGCTCCTGACTGCACCGAGCCACTTGCACCAGGTAGGAATGCTTCTACGGGGCTCTTCAAAGCATTGGCCAACTCCACCAGCTTTGGGATCGTAAGGGACACCGCACCCCTCTCCATGCGCGATACGGCCTCTGGCCCCACCTCCAGCAGTTCAGCCAACGCATCTTGCGATAGACCCAGCTCCACACGTCTGGCCTTGATAGAGGCCCCGACCTCTCTGGCTATCTGTCTCTCGTAGTCGTCTTTCATGGCACCTCCCAGTCAACCCAGTAGGTTGCTTGCAACCCCTCTTGACAGGAAGAACACATGTGGTAGAAAGCAACCCAACAGGTTGACAACCACCTCTCAAAGCTGCAACTTGCAGGCCATATCTCCAAATTTGCTTTTTGTCAAAAATTTGCTATTTTATTTAGACCAATAAGGAAAATAAAATGTCTACCCGTCAATCTGCAATTATCAATGGCCTCATAGCCGAAAACATTGGCAAGAATGATCTAGTTCGTTCTGCTGATTCAAGAGCCAGTGAGGCCGAACTTCGTGCAAAAAAATCCGAATATGCTGCAAGCGATTTAAGTTATCAAAATGCTCTCCTTGAGGCCGAAAAGAAAAAGCTTCAAGAAGAGAATAAAATGTTTCGTGAGTTGCTTTCACGCCCAATGAGAGAAATTGCAGAAGTCAGTGGAGATTTTAGAAAAGCATACTTTGAGCAACAAAAAATGATTGCCGAATGGATTATGGCTCAACGTGCGTGGAAAGAGACTGCGACCCAACTTGGAATTCAAGTGGGCAAGACACCTGAAGAATTGCAAAAGGCAGCGACTCAGAATGCCAATGCTATCCTTGAGGATCGCTCAGAACATGGCAACAATGCATCTTCTATCCCACTACTTTCCGAGTATGCAGCAAATATTCTTGCTATTCGCAAAAAGAACGGCAAAGCCTAGCCCTAATAGGCTGCCCAATAAAAAGCACCTTTAGGTGCTTTTTTGTTGACTTTGCCTTAGAATCTCATATGTTGATCTCAAAAGGAGATTGACATATGAATTGTTTAATATTATTTGCAAGGAGATTAATTAGAATGGGGAATTTTCTTCCGGGAACAAAAATAGATGCAAGCAAGATTAAAATAATATGCGCATACATTTTAACAAAAAACTCAAAAGAAACCCATATAGTCGTCGTCACAGAATTAGGAACAGATGTTTATCCATACACACTAGAGCTTGAAAATGCATTAAAGGGTATCCTCGGGGACCTGAATACACACGATATTGATATTCATGAAGCTATAAAATTCTTCTACGAGAACTCACCAGTGATAAACCTATTAAACGCTCTAGTAAGAAAAACTGGAAAGTTTACGCCATAAAAAAAAGCACCCAATCGGGTGCTTTTTCACGCTTGATCGTTTACTGGCACTTGTGGCGGTTCGGCATCCTTTTTCTCTTGCTTAACCTTGTTGTATTCACTAGCTATGTGTGAAGACATTCTTTCACCATTGTCAGAATGGTTTTTCAATGCCTCACCAAATTCAAGTGCATTCTTCGCATTGGCAATGTTGCTCAAGAACTTACCAGCAGCACAAAAATCTTGACCTATTCGGCAAGCACAGAAACAGGCTCCTATTGGGAGTCTTTTTTACTTGTGGGCGGCTTGGTTGCATTGTCTTGTGCCCATATCACTAAAAAATGCTGTTTCGTTGTTCGCTGTAATTTGCAACCAGCCATATATTAATAATAGCAAGTTAAAACTTCTAATCAAGCAAGTGGATCACGCGAGTGGAAAGAGGACCGCTTCGTCGGGTCCTTCCTAGACATTAATGAAGACGGGTTAATTTCAATTTTCCTTGAATGCAGCAATCCTTCTTAGCTTTGCCTGAAGCTCGGATTCAGTGATTAATCCCCTTTTTAGTGCTTCTCTTATGTAAGGAATAGCAGCTTCTACATCAGCAGCATAGCCCACCATAACCCAATCCACCACCTTTAGAGCCATAACTACAGCCTTGGGGCTAGCTTCTATCTCCCATAAGGCATCTGAGATCAGCAAGCCTTTATAGCCAATATCGCCTCTAGCGAAATCATGAATCACTGGGTTCATGCTACTGGGATATGGTCCCAGTTCAGGAATGACGGTATTGCTAACCATCCATGCATTAGACGGCACTTTACTGAATACCTTGACCTTCTCCGTGAACAGGTATCGCTCATCCTCTCGCACGCTGCACCTGTGAGCTTCACTTTGAGGACGAACCTTCAGCTTGATGGAGTTGAGTTCCTTTACCTCGGTGCAGTGCTCGTTCCAACCTGGGAAATGTTTGAGCACCGTTTTAATCCCCTCTGATTGCATGGCCTGGCTGAAGGCTCTGGCTTTGGGGATTGCCTCTTCTGGTACCGCACCATAGGCGCGGGAAGGATCAGCATTGACTTCTACCACTGGCGCCAGGTTCACATCAATGCAAGCACTCTTGAGCTTCTTGGCTGACTTCTTTACCGCTTCATAGAAATCAGCGTCTCTCATCGTTCTGGCCTGCGCTGGTGAAGGTGGAGCGGCATCAGCGATACGAACAACACTACCACCTTCTTGATCTATAAAAATAGTAGTTTCAGGATGAGATTTCTTGTAGGCACATGCGGTCTTATTCTTGTCAAAGTGACTTTTGAAAAGAACAACTCCACCGTATTTTTCATCCCCGCTAGCCCCTGTAATGATAAAGAGCTTTCTTAAGTCATTGTCGGAAATCTCACATCTTGCTAGCAAAGGGAAGAGGCCCAACAGCACTGCCAAGCTGATCTTGAAGACCACTTTCATTTCAATCCCCATTGCTGAATTTGGAAACATATTTAGATTTTTGGATCAATGCCTCCTTGATCACTTGTTCTAAATCAGTTCCATTTTTAATGGCATATTCTTCAAGAGCCTTGCAGTTTTCTTCACCAATGAACTTGAAGTACACAGCAGCACGAGCCTGTTTTTTCTTCTGAACATACTCACTTACTGCATTTCTAACCACCATTCCGAAATTATCAGACAGCCCTGCACTGATCAAAAAATCGTCAATCCATTGAACATCTTCTTGTCGTAAGAAAGCAGTTTTCTTCACACATCCCTTCATAAAGATCCTCCTGTTTTATCAACCATATGAAATCCAACCGATAAAACAAGAGCCATTCCGAAAATATCAGCTATCGAGTTACAGCCTTGATGGTGGACATCTAATTTTGCTTTGCTAAAATTAAGAATATAGAAAGCAAGACAAACACACCATACCAGGAGAACCCTCTCGGTTCTCCTTTTTATGGTGTATCTCTTGCTGGGGTTCCCCCAGACCCCTAGTAAAAAATTACAAAAACAAGAAGGAGAAGATCCCAATGAATGACATTAAAAACACATCGCCAGAAATAAAACTTCACCCAGGTCAAGCGGGCTCTGATGATGATTCAAGACTGAAAAGAACTAAAACTTTTGAAATTAATTTATCTCCACTTGAGTTTGATAAGTTCAAAAATGAATGGAGAAAAACAGACTTTAATTCAATGGCAAAGTTTGCTAGATATAAATTATTTGGCGGCACTGAGCATCAAATTGATCTATATTTTGAAAATAAAAGAGACGATAGAATCCTTGCAGCCAAATATTTTTCCGAACTAAACAAGCAAGGAAAAAATCTCAATCAGATTGCAAAGCAATTGAGTTTGAAGACTGACTTCACCAAACAAGAAACAAAACTTCTTGTAGATGAATTAAAAAATACATTGCTTGCGATTCAAGAGATCAAAGAAAAATTTTCTCCAAAAAAGAAAATTTAAGGTGCGATTTTGTGATCAATGTTGTTCAAGGTCATCGCACGAATTCGGTTCAAGAAGCGATTAACTATCTAAAAGGCGATCACGATCACAAAGGGGTCGAGAGAAAATCTAAGCCTAGATTTCTTGCTGGAAGTGAGACTGATTGTCTTGTGGCTTGCGAAAGCATAGACAGAAAACACAAGTATGTTTCGGGTACCTTAGCCTTTGAACCAGGTGAACATCCCACTGATAAACAACTCCTTGAAGTTGTTAAGGCATTCCGTGCCACCTTTATGGCTGGCCTTGAGCACGGTGTAAATTTCACAGATTTTTGGAATATTCACACCGATAAAAATCGTGTTGAATTAAATTACATCATCCCATTGACTGAGCTAACCACAGGAAAAAGAATCAACCCTTTTCCACCCGGTCAAGCAAAAGAAGATTTCAAGGATGCCTTTGATGCGTATATTAATCATCAGCTTGGTTATGACCAAGTTGTGAGAAATCCATTGAAGGCATCAGAATCAAAATTTGAGAAGAAGGTTCTTCCCTATTCAGATTCCAAACTTGCTGATCAGATTAGAGCCACTAAGCCAGATAAAGACAGCATTAGTGACAAGGTCAGCTATCAGGTCTTGCAAGGAAAAATCACCAACAGACAGCAACTTTGTGATTACTTGGAAAATTTTGGAGAAATCACCAGAGTCAATGACAAGTTCATTTCATTGAAGCCGAATGGATCACAGAAGGCTTTTCGTTTGAAAGGCACAGTCTATGAATATGGTGCAGATTTCAAGCAGCTAAAAAATGAATTTCTTACCAAAGGTGCTGACTACAGAAAGCAGCTTAATGATGCCGACTTCAAGAAAGTCAGCGATACCCTCAAAAGATTGACCGATTCAAGAAGGCAGTTCAATAAAGAACTGATCAGTAAGCCTATGGTCGGTAGAAGCAATAAAAATCGCTTATATGGGCCAAAGGCCAATGTCAAGAAGCTCACCTCTACCAATGCCCTCAAACAGCCTCAGAAGGTCAAGGAAGCGCCTGCACAGGTCCAACCTATGGCACAGCCTCAGCAGGCTTCTAAACCTGTTGTAGAGCCTTCCAGCAGCAGACAGCAGCAACCATCTACGAACCAGCCACAGGCCAGAGAGTCTCCTTCTGGGCCGTCTATGGCTATGGGAGGTAGTTCAAGTGCCTCCAGTGGGAAAAGAGCTCAACTGGCCGACTTAAGAAGCAAGATTGCCAATGAGAAAAACCCAGCCAAAGCTAATGCCATGAAAATTCAAGCAGATCAGCTTGAAAGAGAAATTGGCGCAGAAGAAACAGCCGAAAGAATTAGGAAGCTCAAGGAGTCTGAGCGATTCAATGGCATCAGTGGTAAGAAGTTAAAGCTCTGATCCCTCCTACTTCATTTCTATGAATGGATCATTCACAGAAATAAAGCAGGCATAGAAAAAGCACCCTAAGGTGCTTATATTTTCTTAGTTTCTTCTTTTGGTCTTGGCTCTAGAATGGTATGAAGTTTCTCATTAAGCTGCTTTTTATCAAGCCATTTGATAAATTCTTCCTCCGTCATTTCAATGCCATTTATAAACCAACGTTTATATTGGTCGGAAGAAAATTCAATGGCAGGCCCATCCTCACGGTGTAGCTTGCCATCAAAATACCATTCTTTACTATAACTTGATTCAATGGCAGGGCCGCCTTCTCTATGCGGCAGGCCATCTTTGTACCAAATAGTTCTATCGCTTATTTTATATTTCCCATTTCTTTTCGTCTTCATCAGTTATTCTCCTATTGAGAACAACATACGAAGTACAAAATTTAAGTCAAGCGACATTCGCCCAAAGTTTTGTTCCAATGTCGCTGTGCCTCAATGTGGCATATCGCTTCAAAGTGCTCAGTTCAATATGACCTGAAATCTTGCTGATCTCAATGTCTGTCAAATTGGTATTCACAAAATACCAGCTAACAGCACAATGCCTCAAATCGTGAATCTTGAAATTCTCAACCTTGGCATTCTTGCAAATTACCTTGAACCTTGCTGCAAGAACAGAACTGTTTTGCCAGTAGTCACCAAAGACCAAGGATTGACCATCCTTCTTCAACTTCATAAGCCTATCTTCAATGAAGTGGTAAAACTCTGGCCTTAGTGGAATCTTGCGATCCTCAGCATTTTTCTTATCTGCAATCTTGGTGTTTTCCTTTGGCACGAAAATGTATGAATGACTTGGGTCTTTTTCATTCAAGTGAATTTCATCCCACTTGATAAGCAGACTCTCACCAGCACGCATGCAAGAATAGTATTGCCACAAGATAAGGCACTTCCATTCTTCCCGTTTTACATACATTTTATCGGTAGCTTCAAGCAACCTATCAAGCTCACCAGCTTCAAGAATCCGATCACGAGGAATCCAAGCCTTTGGAGGTGGATTGTCGTCAAAAGGTTTTCGGTCAAATGTGTAATCGTGGTGCTTGGCATGCCACTGCAAAGAAGTCTTGATTGCATAGTAGAGCTTGCGAATGGTGCTTTCGCTATAAGTCTTCTTTACCAACTGACCAGTTTTTGAATCCACGACTTTATGACCAGCATAAAGAGGATGAGCCTTTTTCTTCTTTGCTTGATCTGGAACTTGCTGTTCCAACTTGGTTTTCAAGTAAAGAGAGAAATTGCCTGTTTTGAAATTGCCAAGAACAACCTTACCAATCTCAGTCTTGAGCCGTTCAAGGTCATACCGTTTGCCATCAGCCACGGTGTTGTGCTTGAGGTATTCAGTAAAAATCTGAGCCAAAGTCAGCTTCTTGATTTTGGTGATGTCCACAGACTCACCTTTATCAATCTTGCTCTTGACCTCACGAATGAACTTCTCCGCTTCCTTCTTGGCCTTGAAGGTCTTGTTGACAGCAACACCACTTTCACGTATGCGAACGAGGTAGGAGACATCGCCAGCGACGCCCACCCGTTCGGTGATCAACTTACCTGCCATCCTTGCCACTCCTTTCTAGCCTCCAAGTTGGAACTTGGAACAAATTTGGAACATTTTGGCTAGGATAGCGTACCAATTCACTGTAAGTATATGCTGTGCAACGATTTTTCAAACTTGTTGATGTTCCCTCCTAAGCGTCAGATACAGGTTCGATTCCTGTCGGAGGGACCAGAATTTCGCCATCGAACCAACGGGTTTCTGATCGCTGCGAGATTCCGGGCACAAGGTCGGATGTCGGCCCTCCCTCCATTCCTTGCCGCAAACGCCCGGCAGCCACCTTTTCCAAACGCCCGCGCTACGCGCTTCCCTCTTTGGGCGCGCCGTGAATTCGGTCACGTTCGCGGCACAGCACGGAACAAACTCGCGTTGCAGTCCCCCCATTTTCCGCACCGATTCACCATCGGATTGGCCGACATGCGGGTTTTCATGGGGCATTCATCACGCTGAAGTGACAACCACATTGCCTTCCCGCGCGTTGAAGAAGAATCATCAGACAGGGTTTTCCATCGTCCTCATCAGCGCCATCGGCGGCATGCGGGAGATCAGTTCATGTGGCGAGCTTCAGCGACACGCATAGCATCAGCGGCCTTTCTCTTGCTGCTCCATTCATTGCCAGCCCACGCTCAGGTCTATCAATGCACGGGGTCAAACGGCAAGGTGAGTTACTCCGACGCGCCCTGTGCGCAACACCAGACCAGCCGGACGGTGGAAGAGGCGCGCTCGGCGGCCGACATTCAGCGCGAGCGGGCGCAGGCCAATGAAGCGTTGGAGCGCAGGCAGCGCGATGCGCAATCGAGTCGCGAGCAGCAGCGTCTGGACATGCAGCAGACGCACAGTGCTGCCCCGGCGCCGGGCCCGCGTGATCTGGCCAGCACGGCGCAATGCGCGCAGGCAAAAAAAGAATTGGAATTCGTCAGCAGCATCCGCACGCTGGGAGAAGCCGAACAACGCGTGCGCACCAACGCGGCCATCACTACCGTGAATGCGGCCTGCGGAACCAGCACGCCACTGATGCAGGAGCCGACGCGCGTGATCATCCATCAGGACGCTCAGTCACATCCGCAGAACCCGCCTGCACGCTGACGCAAAAAAAAGACCACCCGAGTCGGTGGTCTTTGGATAGTTTCAGAAATCCGTTATTCGCCGATCTTGAGATCACCGTTGTCCACATAATGCTCGAACTCGCGCTTGGCCAGCGTGACGGTTTCCGGTTGATCATCCTCGGGATCGATCCAGGACAGCACATAGCTTGCGATCGCCGTATCGACCTGCACCTCCGTGCCCACGGGGATCTCCTCAAGCGGACCATCGCCCGCGCGATGCTGGACCTTGCCCTGCACCAAGGCCTTGAAGTGGTCAGGAAAGCGCTGCACTTCAATCGCCGTTTCAACTTGTCCACTGGCTTGCTGGTTGTTCTGATCGCTCATTGAAATCCTCCTGTAATGTCGACGCTGAACTCACCCACAGTGCGGCGGGTGCCATGCACGTGCGGTTCATGCGTCATGACTGCTCAGCTTACACAACGGCTGCCGTCTTACATGTCAGCCGATTTCCAGACTTCCCGCGCAGTTGTAACCGACTGAAAATCCAACTTTCCAAGCACCAACGCCCGGCAATGCCCGCATTGCGCGCGGGGTACTCCCGGGAATCAGAATCAAGGCTCCAATCCCTTCACATCACCAGCGAAGACGTCACGATGAGCGAACCAATGGCCACATCTCCGCAGCTTCCACAGCATCTGCCCACGCGCATTGCCGATGTGGGCGGCATTCCGATCCATCGGGCCATCCCGCAGCGCGCACTGCGCAAAGTGGGCGCATGGTGCTTTCTCGACCATGCCGGTCCCGCCGACCCCGCGCCGCCCGGCATGCAGGTGGGGCCGCATCCGCATATCGGTCTTCAAACGTTCACCTGGATGATTCGCGGCGAGGTGCTGCATCGTGACAGCCTTGGCAGCGAACAGATCATCCGTCCCGGCCAAGTCAATCTGATGACGGCGGGGCGCGGCATCGCGCACTCCGAAGAAAGTCAGGAGCCCTGGCATATCCATGCGACGCAACTGTGGATCGCGCTGCCCGATTCGCATCGCTTTTGCGAGCCACGTTTTCAGCACTACCCCGACCTTCCGCAGACGCGCGTGGGCGATTTCAACGCGACGGTGCTCGCGGGCGAAGCGCTGGGCCTCACCTCGCCGGCCGAAGTGCATTCGCCGCTCATGGGCGTGGATCTGCATGCGCATGCAGCTGACGCCACCGCGCAAGCCACTGCCGTGATGCCGCTGCGCAAGGATTTCGAGCACGCGGTGCTGGCGCTTTCCGGCAGCGTGCGTGTGAACGGCGAAGACCTGCCGACCGAGCAGCTGCTCTACGTTCCGCAGGGTGCCGAGAGTATCGCGATCACCTGCGCACCGGACAGCCGCCTCATCGTGATCGGCGGCGAGCCGATGGACGAGGCGATCCTGATCTGGTGGAACTTCGTCGCGCGCACCTCGCAGGAAGTGCATGAAGCCCGCGAGCAATGGGAGGCCCATCTGCGCGGCGACGCGGTGCAGCCATCGCGCTTCGGCAATCCGGTCGCCTCGCCGCTAGCGCCCACGCACGCGCCGTCGCTCGATGGCATGTTGCTGCGCGCATCGAAATGATGCGCCGCTGAAAACCACGTTCAGAGCTGAAAACCGACGGAACGGACCAGCCCCTCGCCCATGTCGCGCAGCAGGCCTGGCTGTTTCGCGTCGAACGGCTGGGCCGTCGCCATCTGCTGCTCGAACCAGCGCACCAGCCACTGCACCTGCTCAGGCGAGTAGAACGCGGTCATCACCTCGTAGTTGAGAAACAGGCTGCGCGCGTCGAGGTTGAGCGATCCGGACAGCGCCAGATCGTCGTCGATCACGACGGCCTTGGCATGCGCCATCTGCGGCAGCAGCCACACCTTGCCGCCCGACGCGCAGAGCTCGCGCAACGCACGGCCACGCGCCCAGTCCGCGAGCATGTGATTGGACTGCGCGGGCACCACCACATTCACATCCACGCCCCGCCGGCACGCCATACACCAAGCGTAGAGCAGCGCGTCGTCTGGCACGAAATACGGCGTGACCGCAAGAATGCGCTTGCGCGCATGATAGGCGGCCGCCAGCAGCAGCGCATGCACGGTGTCATCCGCATGATCCGGGCCGGTGGCGACCCATTGCGCGCATGGCCCTTCGGTTGCAACCGGTGCAAGTGCCACGGGTGCGTCGATGTGCTTCACACGCCCGCTCGCCGTGCGCCAATCCTGTTCAAACTGGGCCGCTGCCTGCGCCGCAAGCGCCCCACGCGCTTCGTGGCTCAGGTCGATCCACGCGGGTGCATCGGGCTGATTGAAGAAATACTCGACCGCGAGATTGCGCCCGCCGCTCCAGACATGCACGCCATCGGCCACGGCAACCTTGCGGTGGTTGCGC
Source organism: Diaphorobacter caeni (assembly GCF_015354245.1). Taxonomy (GTDB): domain Bacteria; phylum Pseudomonadota; class Gammaproteobacteria; order Burkholderiales; family Burkholderiaceae_C; genus Diaphorobacter_A; species Diaphorobacter_A caeni. The sequence continues at coordinate 401,443 of NZ_JADKYZ010000001.1, read as the reverse complement.
AGATTGAGTCGCCCCTTGCGCGGGTTGTGCAGGAGCGGCATGAAACGGCGCACCCGAACGCCTTCCTTGCGCAGGCGTTTCAACACGCGCGGATGGGTCTTCATGCTGCCGATGGCATCGACCAGCAAACGCACGCGCACGCCGCGCTGCGCGCATCTCGCAAGCGCATCGGCCACGGCCTCGCCGACCTCGTCATTGCCGAAGATGAAGGTACAGAGATCGAGCCGCTGCTGGGCACCATCGATGAGCGCGAGCAGGCTCTGCAGCGCAGCCGGCCCATCGCCATGCCAGACGAGTGATTCGTTGTGCGCCGGAGCGGGCAGCTCCATGCTTGCCAGCAACTGGGTGGCCCACACCGGGCCGCCCGCAGGAGGCTGCTCCACTACGCTGTGCAATCGCCGCTGGGGCCGCGTCAACTTGCGCGAACCGAGCACGAGAAACAGCGGCACGGCCAGGTACGGAAACGCCACGATGCTGACCACCCAGCCGATGGCCGATGACGGCGGTCTGCGCTGATGCCCGATGCGGGTCGTCATGACATAGACAAGCAAGCCAGCGACCACAAAGATCGTGTGGCTCATGACGGAAAAAGCAGCAACGCGAATCATGGGTTCAGATATCAGCCAGTAGTTGCGCCGAGTTCATTATGACCGCCGGGCATGCGCACTGCGACACGCAAACCGCCCAGCTCGGGAGCTTTTTCAAGCGACACCTGTGCGCCATGCGCGCGCGCAATCGCCTCGACGATGGCAAGCCCCAGACCACTGCCCTGCACCTGAGCCGCACCCTCCTGCGCCGCGCGATGAAAGCGCCGCATCACGTCAGCCCGCTGCTCCGCGGGAATGCCCGCACCACTGTCGTCCACGATGAGCAGGGCGTGCTGGCCATCCGCCTGCACGCGCACGTCGACGGTTCCCCCCTCGGGCGTGTACTTGATCGCGTTGTCAATCAGGTTGCGCAGCAGGACGCGCAGCGCATCCACCTGCGCGGGCACGGTGAGCGGCTCGGCATGAGGCAGCCCCAGATCGATGTGCCCCAGCGCTGCCTGCGGCGCCGCATCGGCCACGGCCTGCACGGCCAGTTCGTCGAGTCGCACAGGCACCAGGTCGCTACCGGATGCGGCGCGCTCCTCCTGCCGGGCGAGCACCATGAGCTGTTCCACCAAACGCGTCGCACGGTCAATGCCGGACATCAGGCGCGTCGCAGCCTGCGCGCGCGATGCCTCGTCCGGCGCGCGCTGCAGGCCTTGCACCTGCAGGCGCAACGCGGCAAGCGGAGAGCGCAGCTCGTGCGCTGCATCGGCGACGAAATGCTGTTGCGATTCGAACGCACCCTGCATGCGCGCGAGCAGTTCGTTGAGTTCGTTGACCAGCGGGCGCACTTCATCGGGCAGCCCCTCCATGGCGACCGGCGACAGATCGTGAGGACGCCGCGACGCGATCTCGGTGCGCACGCGCTGCACCGGGGCGAGCGAGGTGCGCACCACCCACCACACGGCCAGCGCGAGCAGCGGCGCCAGCAGTGCAATCGGCAAAAGACTGCGCCACGCCGCATCGCGCGCCAGCACGCGGCGCACGCGCATGTCCTGCGCCACTTGGATCACCTGCGATCGCGTCTGCAGCGAGAACACGCGATAGAGCTTGCCGCGCGCGGGCACGTCGGCAAATCCCAGCACCGCGTTCTGTGGCAACGCGGCACCGAGCGCCGACTCGAAAATGCGCAAGCCTTCATTGGTCCAGACCTGCACGATGAACTCGTGATTCTCGTCCTCCGCCGGAGTGCCCTGCGCCCTGCCCTTGGCATCGACCGGCAACCCTGCGCGCAGCGCGAACGCCGTCTGCTGCATCTGGTAGTCAAACAGCGTGTCGGTCTGCGCCAACGCATTGCGGTACGCGAAAGCGCCTTGCAGCAAGGCCGTGAGGACAATTGCGGCGCAGATGAACAGCAGCAGCCGCTTGCCTAAGGACGTGGGAAGCCAGTGCTGCACGGATTTCATGATTTCGGCACCATGTAGCCGACGCCGCGTACGTTGATGATCAGCCCCGCCCCGAGCTTCTTGCGCAGGCCATGGATGTAGACCTCCACCGCGTTGCTGCTCACCTCGTCACCCCATCCGTAGAGCTTGTCCTCGAGTTGCTGGCGCGAGAGCACGGCGCCGGGGCGTGCCAGGAGCGACTCCAGCACCGCCCATTCGCGTGCGGACAGCGTCACGGGCTGCCCGCCCACCGTCGCCTCGCGCGTGGCGGGCGTGATCCGCACGCCCTCGTGCTCATAGCTGGGCTCTGCCCGGCCCGCAGCGCGGCGCATGAGCGCCCGCATGCGTGCGAGCAGTTCGTCCATGTCATAGGGTTTGAGCAGATAGTCGTCCGCCCCGGCATCGAGCCCTTGCACACGCTGCGCCACCGCATCGCGCGCGGTCGCGATCAGCACCGGCGTGCGGTCCCGGCGCGTGCGCATGTCGCGCAGCACGGACAGGCCGTCCCGCCCCGGCAGCCCCAGATCGAGCAGCACCAGATCGTAGCTCTGGGTGCGCAGCGCCGTGTCGGCCGTCTCCGCATCACGCACCCAGTCGACAGCGTAGTGCTCCGCGCGCAGAAGATCCTGCACGGCCTCGCCGATCATGGTGTCGTCTTCTACGAGCAGCAGGCGCATGGTGTGAGGATTGCCTTTCAAATACCGAATGAGAGAAACAAAACAAAGGCCCCGAGTTCAATGACTGCGGGGCCTGATCTTCAAAGCGCAGCAGTGCCGCTTATCCTAACTGCACCGGCACAAAGATGCGCGAGCCGTCCCGCTGCACCAGCAGCGCCACCGACTTGCCCGCCTTGGCGATGGCCTCGCGGACCTGCTCCACATCCTTGGCAGGCGTGCCGTTGACGGCCAGCAGCACGTCACCGGGTTGAATGCCGGCCTTGGCCGCAGGGCCTTGCGCGCGCTCGATCAGCAGTCCCGCATCCACACCCGCTTGGCTGAGCTCGCCGGGCTGCAACGGACGCAGCGACACACCAAGCTTGCCGCGAGTTGCCTTGTCACCGTCGTTGCTGGCCACCTTGGCGGCCTTGTCGTTGGCGTTGCCCAACGTGGCCGAGAGCTGTTCGCGCTTGCCCTGACGCCACACCTCCATGTCGAGCTTCGCGCCGGGCATGGCCATGCCGACGACCGCCGGCAGATCACCAGAGGCCACGATCTTCTGACCGTTGACGCTGCGGATCACGTCGCCGGACTGAAGCCCCGCCTTGTCGGCTGGACCACCCTTCTCGACGTTGGAGACCAGCGCGCCCTCGGGCCGGTCGAGGCCGAACGAATCGGCCAGCGTCTGGTTCACCTCCTGCACCGCCACACCCAGCTTGGCGTGCTCGACCTTGCCGGTGGCGACGATCTGCTGCTGCACCTTGGACGCCACCTCGATCGGAATCGCGAACGACAGTCCCTGATACCCGCCCGAGCGGCTGTAGATCTGCGAATTGATGCCCACGACCTCGCCGCGCGCATTGAACAGCGGGCCACCCGAATTGCCTGGATTCACCGCCACATCGGTCTGGATGAACGGCACCGCGCTGTCGTCCGGCAGCGAGCGGCCCTTGGCGCTGACGACACCCGCCGTCACGCTGTTTTCAAAACCGAACGGTGAGCCGATCGCCAGCACCCAGTCGCCCACGTTCATCGCCCGTGTGTCGCCGAGCTTCACCGTCGGCAGATCCTTGGCGTCGATCTTGAGCACCGCCACATCGGTCTTGGGATCGGCGCCCAACACCTTGGCCTTGAACTCGCGGCGATCCGTGAGCTTCACCGTCACCGTATCCGCATCCTTGACCACATGCGCGTTGGTCAGCACCAGACCGTCCGCACTCACGATGAAACCCGATCCCTCTCCGCGCACGGGCACGTCGCGCGGTGCCTGGCGCTGCTGCATGCCTGGCGCCGGCAGACCGAACTGGCGGAAGAACTGATAGAATGGATCGTTGGGATCCATGCCCTGCTGGCGCTGCGCCGCAGCGGGCGTCGCGTCATCATCCCCGTCGTCATCCGCCCCCGCATGGCGCGTGCCGCTCACGCTGATGTTGACCACCGCCGGACCGTACTGCGCGGTGATTTGCGCGAAGCTCGGCAATGCAGCGGTGCTGGGCATTCCTGCGGGGATCGCCGCCGTCGCAGCCGTCGTCGCCACAGTCGCCTGTTGCGCGCTCGCGAAGTGCGCGGTCGCAAGGCCCGCACCAGCGCCGCCGATCACCCCCGCCGCCAACAGCGCCGCAACCAGGCCACGCGGCGTCTTCAGAATCGTATTCATCTCAACCAACCTTTCCTCTGCTCGGACCTCTACCGGAGTTCCATGGAAAGCAAGTTTGACGACGGATACTTAAGCCGGACTTAGGGCTTTCTTGCCACTTGAGGCTGCAACTGCCCAGTCAAAAAAAAGACCTCCTTGCGGAAGTCTCTTTCCTGTTTTCAACGGTGATGCCATTCATCTGAAGAATCTGACGTTCAGAACGCGGCCTCCAGCGCGGGCATCGCCAGACGCGCCTTGGTCAGGGCCATGCCGAGGTTGGCGGTCTTGCGGCAGACGAAGACGGCGACGTATTCGGGATTGATCTTGCCGCGCAGGAACACGTGGATCAGGTTTTCACTGTTCACGATGATTTCCTGGAAGTAGTGATAACCATCGTCCTGCAGGCCACGGGCCTTCTTGAACATGCGCTCGATGGTGCTTACGTTGGGTCCGTTGAACATGTCGGCGGTGGCTGCGGCCAGCAGGTCGATGACCTGACGCGGGTGGGAATCCACGGTCTTCAGCGACAGCAGCATGCCGGATGCCACGTCCACATAACCCGCTGCCACACACTCGGGCACGCCCGCGGCCGCCTTGTTCAAAGCGTCGTCAAAACTCATACCAAAACTCCGATGTCAGAAAATTGAATTCAAATGATTTTTTGCAGGATCAACTCTTCGTACTGCTGCAAGAACGCCTCCTGCTCGGCGCTTTGCACATATCGTGGATCGAGCAGGCGCACGCGACGCAGCGCCTCCTGAGCCGTCAAGCCTTCGCGGATCAGCCATGCGGTGAGCACGGTGCCCGTGCGGCCAAGGCCACCAAGGCAATGCACGGCCAGCACTTCACCGCGGCCCACCAGAATCTCCATGCGCTTGAGCAGCATCTGGATCTGGCCGAGGCTTGGGGCCTCGCGGTCGTACACCGGCAAGTGCACGTTCTTGAGCTCGTGACGCGCAAGCGCATCCTGATCGATGTCGCGCTCCGTCAGCGTGATGAGCGTGGTGATGCCCACGCGTTTGAGCAACGCGAGATCGTGGTCCATGTCGTCCACGATGCCGGGCATCGCGGCACCCGCGAGCGTTCCGGGCACGACCCAGAGAAAGCCGGTCGGGCCGCTCGACGAAGCCATCGAAGCGGGTGCGATCTGCGCTGCCTCGTTCAATGTCGGCAATGCTCCCGGCAGCGAGATGGAGACCACGGGTGCAGCTTCGTACACCGCCTCATGGGCGGCTTCGTGGCCAGCTACGTGCTCGGGTTCAGCCGCCTGATTCGCAAGCGCCTCTATGGGCAACGGCGCCGGTGCGGGCACGCCGTCGGCCAGCGTCGATGGATCGGCATCGAGCGACGCCACGGCGCAGTTGCCGGTGCGGATGAACTGCGCGGCCGCTTCGGTGATCGGCGCGTTGAAGAAGTCCTCGGCGCTGCGCGCCTCCTGAATGCGACCGCCGGCCACCAGAATCACGCGGTGCGCGAGACGGCGCGCCTGCTTCTGGTTGTGGGTGACCACGAGCAGCGACATCTTGCGCCCAAGCTGGCGCATCAGGTCCACGAGCAGAAACGCGTCGTAGTCGTCGAGCTCGGCGGTGGGCTCGTCGATCAGCAGCAGCGCCGGTTGCGGCGCGGCTTCGCGCAGGATGGCAACCGCACGCATCTGCACGTCGCTCAGTTCGGTGAACGGCTGGTCGAGCAGCGATTCGAGATCGGGGAATCCCCCTTCGCGCAGGTACTCCACGCACCATTCGCGCAACGCCACGGGCGAGAGGCTGAGCTTCTCGCGCACATGCTCGACGAGCGCATCCTGCACGGTGCCCGCAACCACGCGCACGTGCTGCTGCACGAGCTGCGGACGGTTGTCTTCGGCAAGTGGGCGATCCAGATACTGCATCTGGCCCCACGAGCGGTAGCGGGGATGACCGGCATAGGTGCCGGCGAGCGAATGCAGGATGGTGGACTTGCCCGAACCGGATGGCCCCATCAGCACGGTGATGGTGTTTCTCGCGAGTGTGAATTCCACATCCGCCAGCACTACCTTGGAGCCAAAGGCGGCGCCGAATTCCGTGACCACCAAGCAGTCGTTGCTTTGCATTCTTGTTCCAGTGTGTTGTTCAGCTCAAGGTCTGGTCGCGTTCAGTTTGTGACAGCGCGATCCGGCAATGCCGCGTGATGCAGCCTTTCATCACGAGACCTTTGTCTCAATATTGTTAGTTTGGTAACTATTTCAATCAAATTGTATTGATTTTTTCAAAACAGTCTGTCCCGCCCCTTACGACGCCACACTAAAACATAGGGTTATCACTATTGTTTACAAATAAATCAAACAGTATCAGTTTTCGAAAAAATGCAAAACCTGCTCTGGCGGCCTGCACAGCAGCGCACGCTCTCCATGGACCACGATGGGGCGATTGAGCAGCACGGGATGCGCGGCGATGGCCTCCAGCAGCTGTGCGTCCGTTGCCGTGTCCGCATCGAGCTTCAGCTGCTTGTAGAGGTCTTCCTTGGTGCGCATCACCTCGCGCACCGGCACGCCCAGCTTCCCGATCAGCGCTTCGAGTTGCTGCACCGACAGCGGATGCGCGATGTAGTCGATGATCTCAGGCTCGACGCCGCGTTCACGCAGGATGGCGAGCGCGCCGCGCGAATTGCTGCAGCGGGCATTGTGGTAAATCGTGAAGGAATCTGCGGAAGTGGAGGATGAAAGCGTGTTGTTCATGCGCGCAAGTGTATGCATGCCCCGCGCTTTTGCCGCGCTCGCGGAATGAGCCGCCCGAATCTTGAAACGCGCCTGCAATCTGAAGCGTCAATTCCTGCGGAGTTCGTCGACACGGGCGTGCAGGTGCTGGCTCCAGGTGCGGCGATCCTGACCTTCGGGACTTTCGAGCGCACCGTAATGCACCACGGCCACCAGCGGCGGCGCGGCCAGCGTGCGCCAGATCGAGCCCAGCAGAGTCTCGTCACCGATGTAGCTCGGCGCGTAACTGATCTCGCCGCTCCTCTTGTCCACAAAGCGCAAGCCCACGGGCTGCACCGGCGCCTGCGCGCTGATGGCGGCCTGCAGCAGGTTGGCGTGAAATGGGAGCAGTTCGCGCCCATCGCCCGTCGTGCCCTCGGGGAACACGGCCAGCACCTCGCGCTGCTCGAGCGCGTCGTGCATGCTCTGCACCATGCGCAGCGCGTCGCGGCGCGATGCGCGCTCGATGTAGAGCGTGCCGCCCGCCGTCGCGAGCGTGCCGACGATGGGCCAGTCGCGCACGTCGGACTTGGAGATGAAGCGGCAGTAACGCGCCGCATGCAGCACCGGAATGTCGAGCCACGAGAGATGGTTGGCCACCATCAGCACCGGGCCGCGCAGCACCGGCGTGCCGCGCACTTCGAGCGTGATGCCGGCGCAGGCGAGCATCTGCAGCGCCCAGGCCTGCACCCGCGCCTGCTGCTGCTCCTGCGTGAGACGCGGAAAGCGCAGCAGCACGACCAGCAGTCCATGCAGCGCATGGAACGCCATTCGCAGACATCGCCAGATGGCCAACGCCCATCTCCACATCGATGGATTGCCTCGCAGAATATTTGTTGCCGTGCTGCTCGCGCGTTTGCGTCGCGGGCGACTCAGGCGCGCTCGAATGCGAGCTGGCCGCCGACCAGCGTGCTTTTCACGCGGCCCGGAAGCTCATAGCCCGAAAACGGCGTGTGCTTGCCCTGACTGCGCAGCGCCTGCGGCTCCACCACCCACGACGCGGCCGGATCGACCACGCAGAGGTCGGCCACGCCGCCCTCGATGATGCGGCCCACGCTCGCCTGCAGCGTGCCGAGCGATCCGCCGAGCACGCGCGCAGGTTCGCTGGTGATGACGCCGAGCGCGCGCGCAAGCGGCACGCCCGCGTCCTGCGACCACTTGATCGCGGCGGACAGCAGCAGCTCGACGCCGGTCGCACCGGGCTCGGCCTCGGCGAACGGCAGCACCTTGGCGTCCTCATCCACCGGGGTGTGGTCGGAGACCAGCGCATCGACCGTGCCATCGGCCAGCGCGGCGCGCAGTGCATCGCGGTCGCGCTGCTGGCGCAGCGGCGGCGTGAGACGCGCGCTGCTGTCGAAGTAGCCGATGTCGGTGTCGGTGAAGCTGAGCGAATTGATGCTCACGTCGCAGGTCACATGCAGGCCGTCGGCCTTGGCCTGGCGCACGAGCTCAATGCCCGCGGCGCTCGAGATGCGGCACAGGTGCACGCGTGCGCCCGTGGACTTGAGCAGCTCGAAGATGGTGTGCAGCGCGATCGTCTCGGCCGCCACCGGAATGCCCGAGAGCCCCAGACGCGTCGCGAGCGGGCCACTGGCCGCCACACCGCCACCAAGGTACAGCTCCTGCGGACGCAGCCACACGGTGTGGCCAAAGGTCGCAGCGTATTGCAGCGCACGCTGAAGCACCTGCGTGCTCTTGAGCGCCACATCGGCCTGGCTGAAACCGACGCAGCCCGACTCCGTGAGCTCGGCCATCTCGGTGAGTTCCTCGCCCTTGAGGCCACGCGTCAGCGCACCGAGCGGGAACAGGCGTGCCTGATGCAGCTTCTCCGCACGGAACTTGAGCATCTCGACCAGGCCCGGCTCATCGAGCACTGGGTCGGTGTCGGGTGGGCAGACCAGGCTGGTCACACCGCCCGCGACGGCCGCGCCCATTTCGGATTCGAGCATGCCTTCATGCTCGTGGCCCGGCTCGCGCAGGCGCACCGCCAGGTCGACCAGGCCCGGCAGCACATAGCAGCCCTTGGCGTCGATCACGCGGCTTGGCGTGAAGTCCTTGGGTTCGCGGTCAATCGCGATGATGCGGCCCGCAGCGATCGCGATGTTGCAGACCTTGTCGAGACCACTTGCCGGGTCGATGACGCGGCCGTTTTGAATGAGTAGCTTCATGATGTTCTCTTGCCCTTCTCGCCCGCCGTCACGCTTCGTTGCCCGCGACGATGGACATCACCGCCATGCGCACCGCGATGCCGAAGGTCACCTGCGGCAGGATCACGGCCTGCGGCCCGTCGACCACGGCTGAGTCGATCTCCACGCCACGGTTGATCGGCCCCGGATGCATGACGATGGCGTCGGGCTTGGCCAGACGCAGCTTCTCCGGCGTGAGGCCGAAGCTCTTGAAATACTCCTGGCTCGATGGCAGCAGCGCGCCGCTCATGCGCTCGTTCTGCAGGCGCAGCATGATCACCACGTCGCAGTTCCTGATGCCTTCCTCGAGGCTGTGGAAGACCTTCACGCCCATCTGCGAAAGATCGGATGGCACCAGCGTGCGCGGACCCACCACGCGCACCTCGGCCGCGCCAAGCGTGGTGAGCGCGTGGATGTCCGAGCGCGCCACGCGCGAGTGCAGCACGTCGCCGACGATGGCCACGGTGAGGTTGGAGAAATCCTTCTTGTAGTGGCGGATCGTGTACATGTCGAGCAGCCCCTGCGTGGGGTGCGCGTGACGGCCGTCACCGGCGTTCACCACATGCACGTGCGGCGCAACGTGCTGCGCGATCAGGTACGGCGCGCCCGACTCGCTGTGGCGCACGACGAAGATGTCGGCCGCCATTGCGGACAGGTTGGCGATGGTGTCGAGCAGCGACTCGCCCTTGCTCGCCGAGCTGCGCGCGATGTCGAGATTGAACACGTCGGCCGAGAGCCGCTTGGCCGCGATCTCGAACGTGGTGCGCGTGCGCGTGGAGTTCTCGAAGAACAGATTGAACACGCTCTTGCCGCGCAGCAGCGGGACCTTTTTCACTTCGCGGTCGTTGACACTCACGAAGTTGGAAGCCGTGTCCAGGATATGCGTGATGATGTCCTTGGGCAGACCTTCGGTGGAGAGCAGGTGAATCAGCTCACCGTTCTTGTTGAGTTGGGGATTGCGCTTGTAAAGCACCGTCAGACCTCTTTGTCTTTGACTTTGACTTCGAAAGAAAATGCACCGCTGTCCTGCACACGCGCAAGCGACAGCGATTGGTTGGCAGGCAGCGCCACACGCGCCGCCGCAAATGCGGCTTCGATGGGCAGCTCGCGGCCACCACGATCGACCAGCACCGCCAGACGCACGCAGGCGGGACGACCGTAGTCGTAGAGTTCGTTGATCACGGCGCGCACGGTGCGGCCGGTGTAGAGCACGTCATCGAGCAGGATGATGTCGGCACCGTTCACGTCGAACGGCAGCACCGAGCTGGTGCTCGATGCGAGACCGCGGCTTGCGAAATCATCACGGTGCAGCGCGGAAGACAGCACGCCCGCCTCTCCATCCAGCCCCAGATCCTTCTGCAGACGCTGCGCCAGCCACATGCCGCCGGAGGCGACGCCGGCGAGATGGGTGTTGGCGCCGCGCATGCTGCGCACGCCGCGCAGCAGTTCGCGGTACAGCGCCTCGGCATCCAATGTGAGATGACCGCCAGCGGCGGTCGTCGTCGAGGTGGAGCCCGGTGTTGCGGACGGTGTCGAAGTAGCGTTGCTGCTCATGGAAGATTCCTCAGAAACTGTTCAAGGATGATGCAGGCCGACGCGGCGTCCGCGTCCTTCGCCCCGGAGGCGATGGCTTCGGTCGTGCTGTAGCGCTCATCCACTTCAAAGACCTGCAGGCCGAAGCGGCCACGCAGCTGACGCCCGAACTTGAGCGCACGCGCGGTGTTCTCATGCGGCGCGCCATCGGGGTGATACGGCACGCCGATCACCAGCGCGTCGGGCTGCCATTCGCGGATGCGCTCAGCCACCTGGACAAAGCGCGCGGCCTCGCCCTCGGCCTTGATCGTGCCCTGCGGCGAGGCGCTGCGCAGCATGCGCGTGCCAACGGCGACTCCGGTGCGCTTGAGCCCGAAATCAAAAGCAAGAAAGGATTGGAACTGCGCCGGAACGGTGGGTTGCTGATCGGTCACTGACATGCCGCCGCTCGATCAGGCGTGCCCGGCCTGATGCGTGAGCATCCACGATTGCAGCCCCAGCAGCGACAGCGCACGGTCGTAGCGCTGCTCGACGGGCGTATCGAAGATGATGCGCTCGTCGGCGCTCACCGTGATCCAGGCGTTCTCGGCCAGCTCGGATTCGAGCTGCCCTTCACCCCAGGCCGAATACCCCAGCGTGACCAGCACCCGGCGCGGACCGGCGCCCGTGGAAAGCGCTTCGAGCACGTCCTTGGAAGTGGTCATCTCGAGCCCGCCATCGATCTGCATGGTGGACGCATAGGCCGATTCGCTCTTTTCCTCGTTCGAAGCGACCATCGGATCGTGCAGCACGAAGCCGCGCTCGGTCTGCACCGGACCGCCCTGGAACACGGGCTCGTCCGTCAGGTCATCGCGCCCGAGCGACAGATCCACCTTGGCCAGCAGGCCCTGCAGATTGATGTCGGAGGGCTTGTTGATGATCAGGCCCAGAGCGCCTTTCTCCGTGTGCTCGCACAGGTAGATGACGCTCTTGGTGAATGACGAGTCCTCCATGCCCGGCATGGCGATCAGGAAGTGGTTCGTCAGGTTCATGGGCACGGGGTCTAGAGGCATGGCCGGTATTTTACCGGTGCTCCGGGAGTTGACTCGGGAACGGGGGTGATGGGGGGTTCTTGCTCTCCCCTCTTTTGTCCCCTCGCTTGGGGTGGGTTGTTTTGTTGTGGGGGTCTTTTTGAGGGCGGAGGCCGGGACTGCCCCCGGCGGGGCAATCACTTTTTGCTTGCGCGCAAAAAGTAATCCAAAACGCGCTTTCTAATTCGGGGTCACGCGGCAGAACTCGCTGCGCGACTGCGTCGCTCCGCTCGGACAACCGCCGCGAGCTAGATGTTCAATAAGAGGTGCTGCGGCACTTTGCTTCGCTCGTGCCGGGGTGCTTGCAAAGTTGGGTTGGACGACCCATGCCCGCTGCTCTTTTGAGTGACGTTGATTCAGCGAGCAAATCAAAAATCGCGCAGCGCTGGCACCCCAGCATCTCGCGAAGTCGCGAGATGCGCGGCACGAGCGAAGCGAAGTGCCGAACATTCCTCTTGTGAAAACACTGACTCGCGGCGGTTGCCCGAACGGAGCGCGAAGCGCGAAGTGAGTTCTGCCGCGGGTATTCAAAAACGCATTTTTGGTGACTTTTTGGGCAAGACCAAAAAGTTACTCCGCCGCCGGGCGGAACTCCCGGCCTCCGCCCTCAACCCCAGCACACAAACAAAAAAACCGCGAGCGGCAAAACTCGCGGTTTCCAGATGAGGCCAAGAAGAATCAGCCCACAAAAGCTTCCGCTTCAAGACGAGCATAGTGATGCACCAAGCCCATCAGCTCCTCGTCCGAGTATGGCTTGCCCAGATAGTGATTCACCCCCAGCTCCATCGCATGCTCGCGATGCTTCTCGGCGATGCGCGAGGTGATCATGATGATCGGCAACCCCTTGAGCCGCTCGTCCGCACGAATGTTGCGCGCCAGGTCGAAACCATCCATGCGCGGCATTTCGATGTCGGAGAGCACGACCGTGGGGCGCTCTTCCTGGAGTCGCTCCAGAGCCTGCAGGCCGTCGGCTGCCATGCTCACGCGGTAGCCTTCGCGCTGCAGCAGGCGCTGGGTCACGCGGCGCACGGTGATGGAGTCGTCGACCACCAGCACCAGCGGCACTTGCGGTGCGCTCGGAATGTGCGATGTGACCAGCGGCGTGCCGGACGCTGCGGCTGCCGCTGCAGCTTGTTCGCCCGCTTCCGCCTTGGCGGCGGCGGCCTTTTCGGCTTCGAGCTGGGCGGCCTTGGTCGCCTCCTGGACTCGGGCACCGAACACGTTGGCCAGCGCCACCGGGTTGTAGATCAGCACCACGGCACCGGAGGCGAGCACCGACATGCCGGCCATGCCGGGCAGACGGGACAGCTGCGGGCCGAGGTTCTTCACCACGACTTCCTGGTTGCCCAGCACTTCGTCCACGTGCATCGCGATGCGCTGTGCGGCGCTTCGCAGGATCACGACAGGACGGATCTTGGCGTTGGCTTCGGTACTGCGGATCGACGATTGCAGGAGCGCGCCGGACCAGAAGAACGGCAGGTTCTCGTGGCCTTCCTCGAACTGCTGGGTGCTGTAGGCGGTGGCCAGTTCCTGCGCCGTGGTGCGGCGAACGACTTCCACCAGGCTCGCGGGCACGCCGATCGAGAGGTTGCCTGCGCGCAGCATCACCACCTGCGTCACCGCCGTGGTCAGCGGCAGCACCAGACGGAACGCCGTACCCTGCCCCACCGTGGTGGTGGTCTCGATGCGACCGCCCAGGGCGTTCACCTCGGTGCGCACCACGTCCATGCCGATGCCGCGGCCGGACAGGCCGGTCACTTCGGCGGCGGTGGAGAAGCCGGGCATGAAGATCAGGTTCGCGGCTTCGACGTCGCTCACCGGCATGTCGGAGGTGATCAGATTGCGCTCGATGGCCTTCTCGCGGATGCGGCCCACGTTCAGGCCCGCGCCGTCGTCGCGGAACTCGACCGCGACGTCGTTGCCGTCCTGGCGCACGGTCACGAGGATTGTGCCGCTGGCCGACTTGCCCGCAGCGACGCGGGTTTCCGGAGCTTCGATGCCGTGGCTCACGCAGTTGCGCAGCAAATGCTCGAACGCGGGCGTCATCCGGTCAAGCACGCCCCGGTCCATTTCGATGGAGCCACCGGCGATGTCCAGCTTGATCTGCTTTCCGGTTTCCTTGGACGACTGACGCACCAGCGCATACAGGCGCTCGGAGATGCTGTCGAACTCGACCATGCGGGTGCGCAGCAGATCGCGCTGCAGCTCACGCGCCTGGCGGCCCTGGCTGATCAGATCGTCTTCCGCGCCTTCCATCGCGCGCTGCAGGTTGCGCTGCACGGTCGCCACGTCGTTCACCGACTCGGCCATCATGCGCGTGAGTTCCTGCACGCGGGTGAAGCGGTCGAACTCGAGCGGATCGAAGCCGGCTGCCGTTTCCTTGGACAGCGCCATGCGCGACTGCATCTGCGACTCGGCCTGCACTTCGATGTCGCGCAGTTGCTGGCGCAGACGCTCCAGATTGCCCGTCAGGTCGTTGAGCGAGCTGCGCATCTGGCCCAGACGCACGTCCAGACGCGAACGCGCGATCATCACCTCACCGGCCTGATTGACCAGGCGGTCCAGCAGCGTCGAGCGTACACGCACGGACTGACCGGCATGGGCGCGCGTGCTCGCCAGTTGCAGCGTGAGCGGACGCGCCACGGGGCCTGCGGGCACCGCTGGCGGCATGGTGATCTGCGTGGCTGCGGTTTCCAGCGGCTGCAGTGCGGCAGCGGGTTCGGGCTCGGCGGCCTGCGCCACTTCGGCCACGGGAACGACGGCCACCACATCGTCGGCCGTCGTCACCGCGACGGCTTCGGACAGCGGCTGTGCACCCACGTCGCGCAGCGTATCGAGCGACTCCTGCAGCGCGTCGAGCTTGCCGAGCAACGGCTCGATGTCGTCGGTGTGCGCGGAGTCCTTGTCGATGTGCTCGACGTCGGTTTCCATGCGGTGGGCCATTTCGCCCAGACGCATCGCACCGGCCAGACGCGCACTGCCCTTGAGGGTGTGCAGCGCGCGCAGCAGTTCGCTGCGGGCCGTGAGGTTGTCGGGCTGCATGGACCACTGGCGCAGCGCACCGCCCAGCACGGGCAGCAGCTCGATGGCTTCTTCTTCGAAGATCGGGAACAGATCGGGGTCGATCACGTCCACCGCATCGATGTCGTCATCGTGGTGGGTGCCCGACGCCTTGGCGACTGGGCTCGTGTCCACGGCCATCTGCGGCACGGGAATCGACAGCGCCGGAGCCACATAGCCACGCACGGGCTCGGGCGTGACGACTGGCGCTTCCTCGACCGGCAGCAGCGGCGCGACCGCGGTTTCCGCAGCGAAGGACACCGGCTCGGCGTCTTCTTGGTGCGGGGCCTCCGGCACCGCAGTCGCGGCATCGTCCTCACCCTCTTCGTCACCCAGCGGCGCCATGCCGCTGATGACGTCGGTGTCGAGAATCTCATGCAGCTGGGTCAGCAGTTGCGCATTCGGCTCCTTGAGGAAACCGGCAGCGAACTGGTGCAGCAGACGGCGGATGTCTTCGGCCACGGCCAGGAACACGTCCATCTGCGCGGGCACGCCGAACTGCTGTGGCTGCACATGCTGCAGCGTGTGCTCCAGCAGGCGCGACATTTCGCTCAGGGCCGTGAAGCCCACGGTGGCGGAACTGCCCGCCAGCGAATGCGCGCGTGCAATCGCGGACTCGGGAACCGGCTTGTCGGCCTGTTCCTGCTTCCAGAACTGCAGATCGTTGATCAGGCGCTGCGACCACTCTTCGGCTTCGCTCAGATAGACGTTGAAGAGCGGCAGCGAGATGCGCAGCGATCCGATGACCTTGGTCGAATCCTCGACAGCGACCACCTGCTCCGCCTCGGGCACTTCGACCTTTTCAGCTTCTTCAACTTCTTCGGCCACTTCCTGCAGCTCGGGCACTTCTTCGGCCACGGGCGGCGTCGCCTCGAACACGAAGTCCGAGAACGACTGCGGAACGGATTCCACGTCGGCCAATGGTTCGGGCTCGACGGGCTCAGGCGTGGGCTCTTCGATGTCGTTGACGAACTCTGCCTCGACCTCGCCGATCGGGAAGAATTCGGCATGCTTGCCGGTCAGATCCGTCGCGACGGCGGGCTGCTCCGCAGCAGGCGGCTCGGGCACGAGGGCTGGCGCGTTCTCGAAGCCGAAGTCCTCGAGTTCGGCAACGGAGAGCTCCTGGGCCTCGGGCACTTCGGCGACCGGCGGCAGCTCCAGATCGGGCAGCTCGAGCGCCACCGGAGCGGGTTCTTCCTTCGCTTCGGGCTGCGTGCCGTGGGCGCGCGCCTCAAGCTTCTGGTCGAGAATGCTGGGCTCGTCCGAACCCACGACGGAGGCGATGGTCGGCAGCTCGTGCGGCTCGAGATTCGCCACATGCACTGGTGCCTGCAGTGCCTTGTCGGCTTTGAGCGCCTGCTCGAATTCAGCGAAGTCGATTTCCTGCGCTGCATCGCCGTCGAGCAGCGGAGTCACCGCAGCCGTCGGAGCCAGTGCGGCGTGATCGGCCGGTTCCAGCTCGAACGGAATCGTCGGGCTGAAGTCGAGCGGCGCGTGGGCATCCTGCTCGGCCTGTGCAACGACTGGAGCAGGCTCATCGCTCAGCTCGGGCAGGTCAAACGTGAGGTCCGACGCGGGCTCAAGCGGCGCGGGCACCGACACGGGCAGCATCTCGTCCACGGACAGAGACAGCCCCTCTTCGAGCGCGGGCTCGATGGAGACGGGTGCTTCGGGCGGCGCAGCGGCTGGCTCGACTGGCGCGACCGCAGGTTCGACGTCCAGCACCAGAGGCACCAGACGGCCTTCGGTGCGCATCGCGTCGGCCGAAGTGACGAAGGGCTGCGGGCTCCACGATGCGGCGGTACCGGCTGCGATGTCGTCCACCCAGCGGCCGAATGCCGACAGTGATTCCTGCGCCAGCGTGAGCAGATCGGGCTGCATGGGCTTCTGCTCGGCCAGCCAGGCGTTGAGCATCTGCTCCATCGACCAGGCGGCTTCGCCGAAGGCGTTGAGGCCGACCATGCGCGAGCTGCCCTTGAGCGTGTGGAACGCGCGGCGCAGCGTGGTCTGCTCGCTCAGATCGGCTGGAGCGCGGTGCAGCGCATCGACGGCGGCCGTGCCGTTGCCGATGACTTCGCGCGCCTCTTCCAGGAAGATCTGCAGCAGCTCGTCGTCTTCATCTTCCGGTGCGGGCAACGGAGCGGAAGCGGGAGGCTGGATCGGTTCGACGGCGATCGTGACCGGCGAATCGATGGGCGCCAGAGCGCCGTTGTCGAGTTCGGTATCAAAGCCCAGCGTCTGCAGTTCCTGCGACGTGGCGGGTTCAACCTCCGCGACAGGTTCAGCGACGGGCAGCGCGCCCACTGGCGTGGCTGCCTCGGCTTGCGGCACTGGAGCGCCACCGCGCGCGTCGACCACGGCGCCCGCCGTTTCGGGCTGATCGCTCGCGCGTTGACGCTTGGCGCGCCCCATCACGAGCTTGAGCTCGCCCTGTGCTTCGTCGTACACGAAGAGCTTGCGTGCCATCGCGCGCTGGTAGCTCAGCATGTCGATCAGGAAGCCCAGCGCGCCCATGCTGTTGCCGAGCTTCTCGAACACCGCGGGGCGCTCTTCTTCGGTGACGCCACCGACGATCAGGCGCTCGACCGTATCGCGCATGTGCACGACCGCATGCGATGCCTGGTCGAGACCGAGCACCGACATCACGCCGCGCATCTGGCCCAGACGTCCGGGCACATTGTTCAGAACGGAGACGTCCTCCGGCGTGCGGAAGAACTGGTCCAGAGACTTTTCGGCGTCGCCGAGGGTCGCGCGCAGTTCGTCGACCACGCTGCCCATGGTCTGGTGGTCACTGACGCGGCGGTACAGCTCCTCCATCCAGGGCTCGAGGGGTTCGGAGTCTCCGCCCGCCACCACGCCGTCCAGACGCTCGGCAAGGCGCTTGGCGCGCTCGCCCATGTGCTCCTGCGCCACGTCGAGTTCTTCGAACGAGGCCTGCAGATACAGCACCGCGGTGGCCACTTCCATGGCGAGCGCAGGTGCCGGAGGTTCGCCCGATTGCGCGGTCTTCTCGACCGCGTTCATCAGCGCGGCGGCCAGAGGCTCGCTGCCCGGATGGAGCTTGCGCAGCGAATCGCAGACCAGGCTGAACTGGTCCACCGACGGCTTGAGCTTGTTGCGGTCACCGCCTGCCAGCGCCGACCAGGTTTCGGTCGCGGTGCCGATGCGCTTGCGCGCCTGCACCAGCACGGTCGGGTCGTAGAGACCGAAGCGCGCGACGTTGTAGTCAACGGGCGTGTACTGCTGCAGACCGAAGGCCTGGCGCACGGCGTCCAGCACCGGCGTGAGCGGCAGATGGGCGGGGCCTTGTGGCGTCTGTGGCGACTTGGCCTGGGCGCAGAAGAACAGCAGTTCATGCACCAGACGGTCGGCCACCGTGCGGTCGCCCTTGGCGAGCGTCGCGTACTGCAGCAGCACGCGCGAGGCCACGCGCTTCACATAGACGTCGGGCTTGAGCAGGCTGGCCACCAGCGCTTCGAAGAAACCGCTGCAGATCTTCCAGAACGCGCGGATCTGGCGATCCGACTCGCCAGCGGCAAAGCCCTGGCAGAGCTTGAGCAGCTCGGCGTCCGCGGCCTGGTCACCGCTCTTGATGATGCGCAGCACCGCGCTGTCGAGCTTGGCCCGCGCCTCGGCGTCGTAGCCCTGCGGCGGCACGTCGATGGTGAATTCTGGCTCGCGGAAGCGGCGCTCCACCGGCCACAGATCGGCCGGATGCACACGCTCCACACCATTGAGCGCCTGCGCCTCGCGGTACTGCGGGAACAGCGTCACGGCGGACACCGGCTTGCCCGAGAGCACGCTCTCCAGGTAGGCGATGAGCGCGAAACTCGCGCGCTCGATGGTGTTCGCCGCATCGTCCGTGCAGAGCTCGGGGCGCTGCACATATTTCTGCACCGCCGATTCGAGCGCGCGCAGGATCAGCGCGGGCGACGCCATGCCCACCATTTCCAGCGCACCGCTGGCCTGGTGGATCTGCTGACGCGCCATGCGCAGCGGACTGACGTCCAGAGAAGCAAGATCGGAGTCGCGCGCGACTTCCGCGTCGCGCACGAAACGGCGCATGGACTTGACCGTACCGTCCAGTGATTTGCGCAGTTCGTCCAACACCCAAGCGAGAGGACCCAGGTCCTGCTCGCCGTGTGTCCAATCAGTGACCGAAGCGTTGACAGCCTCAAGAGATGACATGGATTCGTCCCCGGCCCCCGTGGAGCCAGTTCGTTAAAGAGGAAACTGCTGTCTCAGGCAATCTTGAAACGCGACACAGACTGACGAAGTTCCTCCGCCACTTGGGACAGTTCGCGAACCTGCTGGGCCGTCGTGCGCGTACCCTCACCGGTCTGCTCTGTCACCGCGAAAATGTGCTGGATGTTCTCGGCCACTTCGTTGGCGAGTTCCGCCTCGCGCGAGGTGGAGGACGAGAACTGTTCAATCAGTTCGGACAGGCGGCGCGACACGCGGTCAATCTCGGAGAGTGCGGTACCGGCCGAGTCGGACAGACGGGCCCCTTCCACCACACCCTGCGTTGAACGCTCCATGGCGGCCACCGCGTCCTGGGTGTCGGTCTGAATAGCCTTCACGAGCGCCGAAATCTGGCGCGTCGCATCGGCCGAACGTTCCGCCAGACGCTGCACTTCTTCCGCCACCACCGAGAAGCCGCGACCGGCTTCACCGGCGGACGCGGCCTGAATGGCGGCGTTCAGAGCCAGCACGTTGGTCTGTTCGGTAATGTCGGAAATCAGTTCGGTGATTTCACCAATCTCCTGCGACGATTCACCCAGACGCTTGATGCGCTTGGAGGTGTCCTGGATCTGGTCACGGATCGAATTCATACCGCCGATGGCGTTCTGCACGGCGGTCAGGCCCGAGTCGGCAGCTTGCAGCGACTGGCGCGCAACCGCGGCCGATTCCTGCGCCTGCACCGACACGTCGTTAATACGATTCGCCATTTCCAGAACCGAGCGGCCGGTTTCGCGGATCTCGCGCAGCTGTTCGGTCGAAGCGGCCAGCAGTTCGGTCGACGTCGCGTCCACCTGTGCCGTGGTCTGCGCCACGCGGGTCGCGGTGTTCTGCACCGAGCCCACCAGCTGTCGCAACTCTTCCACCGTGTAGTTCACCGAGTCGGCGATGGCGCCGGTGATGTCTTCGGTCACGGTCGCTTCCTGCGTCAGGTCACCTTCAGCGACCGACTGCAGTTCGTTCATCAAACGCAAAATGGCGGCCTGGTTCGCGTCGTTCACGCGCTTGGCTTCCTGCTCCTGACGCTTGGCGTCACGTTGCAGCGATTCGGCAGCCGCCTGACGGTTGCGCGAGTCGCCCAGTTGGACGCGGGAAATGCCCACGCCGCAAAGCACCACGAACAGGCCGGTCAGCACCAGCGCGACCAGTTGGCCGATGCCGATGCCGCTTTGATCGTTCAGCTTGGTCTGCAGCGCTTCCATGCCGCGACGCAGTGGCTCGGAATCGGCCACGATGGCGGACTGCGCTTCACGCGCGGACACCAGACCCTGCAGGTTGCCCAGAATCGCGCCAGCCTGTGTGCGGGTTTCGTCGTAGAGCTTGACCAGGCTTTCGAGCTGCTCGCGGGTCTGCGCATCGCGGGTGGCGGGCAGACGCAGTTCGGAGCTGCCGTCCAGCAGGCCCTGTGCGATTTCCTTGAACGAATTCAAGTCCTTGCCCAGCAGAAACACGGCCTCGGGGCTCACGCCTTCGGTGGTCTGGAATTCGTTGGCGGACTTGCCGATGCGCTGCGTCAGCATCACGAGCTGACCGGCGGCGGAGATTTCCGCGGACGATGCGTTCTGCTGCAGCTTGAGCGAGGAAACCGTTTCGGCGATTTCCAGCAGGTCGGCCGACTGGCGGTTGATGGTACGCAGCGCGTCACCCACCTGCGTCAGGATCTTCTGCTGACCCATCACGACCTTGGCGTTGCGGTCGGCGCGTTCCACCAGAGGCGAGACGGTGTCCAGCTCGGGCTTGAACGCGTCACCCAGCGCCTGCACGCCGAGGTCGCTGTCGCCGCTGTTCAGCGCGTTCACGTTGCGCGTCAGAACGTCGGCGCTGTCCTTCACGTCGGGGAAGGCCTGGGGAGCACCCACCAGCGCCTGAGACACCGACTTCGCCAGACGCTGCGACTGCATCAGGCCCTGACCGGTGGCCGTGAGCTGCTGCGCCACGCGGTTGGACTGCTGCAGCACCCAGCCGGCGACCAGCGCCAGCACGACGAGGCCGATACCCAGCAACAGCAGCAGCTTGCGCTGATGCGCTGCGGCGCTCGCGCGGCCCAGCAGCGGCAGAGTGATCAATTCATGGTTGGCGAATTCGTCTTCATCCGCATATTGGGTGGCTTGGCCGGGGTCGCCCTGCACGCTGTACATGCCTTCATTCTGGAAAGAGTCCGCCAGCGAACCCGCGGCCAGCGCATCCTGCTCAGATTGTTCAACCGCCAGTTCGACGCCGGCGTCGGCCGTCGCGCCCTTGCGTTTGAACAGTTTGTCAAGAGAAAAAGACATAGTGCAACCCTAAGAAAATCTCAAACGCCAATACCTAGAAAGACCGGACTCTGCGACATCGCCTGCAGATTCAATTCCTGCCATTGCGCACCTTGCGCATCCGCATAACGGGACCCGAAATACTCGGGCGCCCCTTCACCGGGCGACTCGGACGACACGAAGGCATCCGTGCCGCGCAGTCCAAGCAATTTGTCCACCATCAGCGCCGCGTTCACGCCCAGCGCCGGATTCATCGCCAGCAGACTCGAGTCCGCCAGCGCCTGTTCGGTGCGCTGGATCTGCGTGCCCATGAGGCCGCCCAGATCCACCACACCCATGAGGGCACCGCGCAGATTGGCGACGCCCAGAAACCAGGCCTGCGTGTACGGCACGGCCTGCACCCCGGTCCACGGGAAAATCTCGCCCGAATGGCCGAGCGGCAAAAGATACCGCTGACCGGCGGTCTCCACGGCCAGCCAGGACGACACGTTCGAGCCTTCCGCCTTGGCCGCCTGTAGGCGACTGGCAAGGCGGGTCTGCAGCTCTCTGAGGGCTTCGCGATTGGCCATGAATCCGCTTGAACCTTCCAGTAATCAGTGGGGAAAAATCAGCTCAGCGAATCGATCTTGGCCTGCAACTCGGCCGGATCGACTGGCTTGGTGATGTATGCGCGAGCGCCCTGGCGCATGCCCCAGACGCGGTCGGTTTCCTGATTCTTGCTGGTGCACATGATGATCGGCACATCGGCGAACTGCGGATCGCGCGAGATCGAGCGCGTGAGCTGGAAACCGTTCTGGCCGGGCATCACCACGTCCATCAGAATCAGGTCGGGCTTTTCTTCAGCCAGGCGCTTGATCGCTTCTTCCGCGTTCTCGGCCGTGCGCACCTGCATGCCTTTTTTCTGCAGCAAGTCGGTCAAATACATCAATTCGGTCTTCGAATCGTCGACGACCAAAACTTTCTGAATGGGCATTTACTGAGCTCCTTGATCCACATTGCCGAATTGCTGCACTGCTTGCAGCAACTGGTCTTTCGTAAACGGTTTGGTGAGATATTCCTGGCAGCCGACCATGCGGCCGCGCGCCTTGTCGAAGACCCCGTCCTTGGAGGACAGCATCACGACCGGCGTGTCTGCATACTTGGCGTTGCGCTTGATGATGGCGCAGGTCTGATACCCGTCGAGCTTGGGCATCAGGATGTCGCAGAAGATCAGTTGGGGGTTGAAGTCGTTGATCTTGGACAGCGCGTCGAAACCGTCGTCAGCCAGCAGCACCTCGTGCCCGCCCTGCTTGAGAAAAATTTCCGCACTCCGGCGAATGGTGTTGCTGTCGTCGACAACCAGCACCTTGAACGTTTGATTTCCACCTGTAGTCAATTTCTACCGCTCCCGAGGATTCGAAAAATCGCCACTGCGAGCGTTCTTCATCAGATTTCAACCATCTCGAAGTCTTCTTTGCGTGCGCCGCACTCGGGACATGTCCAGTTCATGGGTACTTGTTCCCATGGGGTGTTCGGTGCAATACCATGATCGGGTGCCCCTTCGGCCTCGTCATATATCCAACCGCAAATCAGACACATCCAAGTTTTTGAGTTTGTCACAGCTTAAAGAGCCTTCACATAGAATGCAACGATTGTATCTAGACATCACCAAGAGATGCGGCTTTCGCGCCACCGGCTACGCTGGCGTCCGTACATGAAACAAGACCCACACTCCCCCATCTCCCATCAGTCCGAAAACAAAATCGCCGACGAGGTCGAAGGCGCCGTCTGCGTAATGACTTTCAACGCCAACGACCCCAGTGGAGCGGGAGGATTGACCGGTGATACAGCCGCTATAGCATCGGTGGGCGCGCATGCGCTGGCTATTGTGACCGGCACGTATGTCAGAGACACAACGGAAATCGTCGATTTTGTCGCTTTCGATGACGATACTGTCGCAGATCAAGCACGAACTGTTTTTCAGGATATGCCCGTACAGGCCATCAAAGTCGGCTTCGTCGGCAGTCCCGAAAATCTCGCCATCGTCGCCGAACTGACCGCCGATTACGCCGACGTCCCCGTCATCGCCTACATGCCGAGCCTCTCCTGGTGGAGTGACGATCTCATCGATCAGTACCACGACGCCTTCGTGGAGTTGTTGCTTCCGCAAACCTCAGTGTTGGTAGGAAACCACAGTACGCTGCGCCGCTGGCTGCTGCCGGACTGGGAAAGTGACCGCTTGCCAACCGCCCGCGAGATCGCGAAGGCAGCCGCCACCAAGGGCGTTCCCTACACACTTGTAACAGGAGTGCCGGTCGACAAGGAGCATTTCGACAACGTGCTGTGCACGCCGCAGGCCGTGCTCGGCAACGGCCAGTTCGAGCGCTTCGAAGTGAGTTTCGCGGGCGCCGGCGATACCTTGTCCGCCGCGCTTGCGGCGCTCATCGCTTGCGACAATGATCTCGGCGATGCGACGCGCGAGGCGCTGACCTATCTGGACGGCTGCCTCGCCGCAGGCTACCGACCCGGCATGGGGCAGTTGCTGCCCGACCGCATGTTCTGGGCCCAACCCGATGAGGACGACGAAGACGAAGACGCTTCCGAGTCCGATGACGCCACCGGCGTCGATGCACTGAGACTTCCTCCCAATGACACATCCCACTGATCTGAATGTTTCCCTGTTCGAACGCGCCAAGCAGGTGATCCCCGGCGGCGTGAACTCGCCCGTGCGCGCCTTCAATGCCGTCGGCGGCACGCCGCGTTTCGTCGAGCACGCGCTCGGCGCCTATTTCTGGGACACCAATGGCCAGCAGTTCACCGACTACATCGGCTCCTGGGGCCCGATGATCCTCGGTCACGGCCACCCCGAAGTCATCGCCGAAGTCCAGAAGGCCGTGCTTGAAGGCTTCTCCTACGGCGCGCCGACCGAACGCGAAGTGCATCTGGCCGAAGCCATCCTCAAGCTCATGCCGTCCATGGACATGGTGCGCATGGTGAGCTCTGGCACCGAAGCCGGAATGAGCGCGCTGCGCCTGGCGCGCGGCTTCACCGGCCGCAACCGGATCATCAAGTTCAACGGCTGCTACCACGGCCATGCCGACTCGCTGCTGGTGAAGGCGGGCTCGGGCCTCGCCACCTTCGGCGCCTCGTCCTCCGCGGGCGTGCCCGCCGACGTGGTCAGGGACACCATCGTCCTCGAATACAACGACATCGGCCAACTGGAGGAAACCTTTGCCGTCATCGGCCACGAGATCGCCTGCGTGATCATGGAGCCGATCGCGGGCAACATGAATTTCGTGCGCGCCAGCGTCGATTTCACCCGCCGCATCCGCGAGCTGACGCAGGAGCACGGCGCGCTGATGATCTACGACGAGGTCATGACCGGCTTCCGCGTGGCGCTCGGCAGCGCGCAAAGTCTCTATGCCCAGCAGATCGAAGGCTTCAAGCCCGACATCACGGTGATGGGCAAGGTGATCGGCGGCGGCATGCCGATGGCCGCCTTCGGCGCGCGTCGCGAGATCATGGAAAAGCTCTCGCCGCTCGGCCCGGTCTACCAGGCGGGCACGCTCTCGGGCAACCCCATCGCCACGGCCTGCGGCCTGAAGACGCTCGAGCTGATCAGCAGGCCCGGCTTCCATGAGGCGCTGCACAAGACCACCGGCCGCCTGATGGCCGGCCTCAAGAAGGAAGCCGACGCCGCCGGCATTCCCTTCAGCGTCGACCATCAGGGCGGCCTGTTCGGCTTCTATTTCCTGCCCGAGCTGCCGACCACCTACACCGAAGTCATGAAGACCGACGACAAGGTGTTCAACCAGTTCTTCCACGGCATGCTCGAGCGCGGCCACTACTTCGCGCCCGCGCTTTACGAGGCCGGCTTCGTGAGCGGTGCGCACACCGACGCCGACATCGACAAGACCATCGAAGCCGCGCGCGAAGTGTTCAAGACGTTGTAAGCCTTCAGCCCAGAACGCCGCAGAAAGTCACGCGCGGTCTGCCGGTCTGCGGATGGGCGTCGACCACGGCGTCCACCCCGTAGACCGCCGCGATGTTCGCGGGCGTGAGTACTTCAGCGGGCGTGCCGTCGGCCACCAGCGCGCCCTCATGCATCAGGCACAACCGGTCGCAATACTGCGCCGCGATGTTGAGGTCGTGCAGCACCACCAGCGTGCTGCGCCCCGCCCCGCGCACCAGCGCCATCAGCTCGTGCTGGTAGCGCACGTCAAGATGGTTGGTCGGCTCGTCGAGCATCAGACAGCGTGGCTGCTGCGCCAATGCGCGCGCAAGCAGCACGCGCTGCTTTTCACCGCCCGAGAGCAACGCAAAATCGCGCTCCTGCAACTGCAGGCAGCCCACGCGCTCCAGGCACTCGACGACAACCTGCCGGTCACGCGCTCCATCCCAGGCCCATGAAGAGCGGTGCGGCGTGCGGCCCATCATCACCGTCTCTTGAACCGAGATGTCGAACACCGGCGCGAACTCCTGCGTGAGCACAGCGACCTGCTGCGCGAACCCGCGTGCGGACATCTCCCAGATGTTCCTGCCCATCCACCGCGCCGCGCCAGACTGCGGCCGGACCACGCGGTACAGCATGCGCAGCAGACTCGACTTGCCGCAGCCATTGGGTCCGATCACGCCAACACATTCACCATCGCGCAACTGGATCGACACGTCCTTCACGACGGTCCTTCCCGCGATGCGCAGGTGCAGATGTTCGGCGTCAATCAGCAGCGTCATTGCGACTCCCCGCGCGCCTGCGTCTGGCGCATGAGCAGCCATACGAAGAACGGCCCGCCGATCAGCGCGGTGATCACGCCCACCGGCACGTCCATCGGCGAGAACAGCACGCGCGCGAGCAGATCGACGACGACGAGAAACAGCGCCCCCATCACCGCCGCTGCGGGCAGCACGCGTCGGTGATCCGAGCCCACCAGCATGCGCGCCACATGCGGAACCACCAGCCCCACAAATCCGATGGCGCCGCTGGCGGCGACCATCACACCGGTCAGGAGCGACACCACGACGAACAGCGCGCGCCGCAGCGCGTGCGTGTTCACGCCGAGCGTGGCGGCGGTTTCGTCGCCCATCATCAACGCGTTGAGCGCCTGCGTCTGCAGCGCCAGCCAGAGCATGCCCGCGAGCAGCACCAGCGCGGGCGGCGCGAGATGACTCCACTGCGTGCCAGCCAGACTGCCGAGCGTCCAGGTCATCAGCGCACCGGCGAGATCGCGCTGCCCGGAAGTCAGCGTGATCAGGCTGGTGAGCCCCATGAGAAAGTAGCCCACCGCCACGCCGCTCAGAATCAAGCGCGTGGACTGCTGCACGCGGGCGCGTCCGCGTGCGAGCCAGTAGACCGCCATCGTCGCGGCCAGCGCGCCGACGAACGCGCCCGCTGAAATCGCATGGACGCCCACAAACGCAAAGCTGCCCCAGGCCAGCACCGACACGGCCCCCACCGATGCGCCCGACGAGACGCCAAGCATGTACGGGTCCGCGAGCGGATTGCGCACCATGGCCTGCATGACCACGCCCACCGTTGCCAGCCCCGCGCCGACCAGCGCGGCCATCAGCACACGCGGCGCGCGCACCAGCCAGACGATCTGGTGCTGCTGCATGCCCATGTCCGTCAGCGACGAAGAAGCGCCGAACAGCTCGCCCAGCACCACGCGCCAGACCACCAGCGGCGGCACATTGACCGAACCCAGCGCCACGCCCGCCGTCATCGCAGCCAGCAGCAGCAACGCAAGCACGCCCAGCGATGCGCCCAGTGATCGCGCGCGCAAGGCCTTCATGCCCTCACCTGCCCGCCCCCGCCGGCACAGCCGCAGCAAAGCGCTCGGGATGCAGTCTGCGCGCCAGAGCCTCGGCCATGTCCACATTGGCGGGACTGGGCGTCGCATCGGCATAGGTCATCACGAAGAAGCGCTTTTTGCGAATCGCCTCGACCTGCGCGAGCTCCTTTCTCGCGAGCAGAAAATCGATCTTGCCCTGCGCGTCCGGCTGGTCGTAGTCGACGATCACGATCCATTCGGGGTCGCGCGCGATCACGTCCTCCCAGTTGCCCGTGGGCCAGTTGCTGGCGATGTCGGAGAAGATGTTCTGCCCGCCCGCCGCCTCGATCATCGCGTGCGGCGTGCCGAAGCGACCTGCGGTCACCGGCAGTCGCTGGCCGCTGTCGTAGACGAAGACACGCGGGCGCCTGGAGACGCTGCGCATGTCGCTCTCGAGCGCCTTGATGCGGGACTCCAGCGCCTGCAGTTTCTGCGCGTTTTCTTTTTCGACATCGAAGATGCGCGCGACGTTGCGCAAGTCGATCAGCGAATCGACCAGTGCAATGCGTTCACGCTTTTCAACGTGGATGCAGGACTCGCGCAGCACATACGAATCGATCCCGTAGCGCGCGAGCAGCGCGGGCGTCACCCCGCCGGCGCGAAAGCCGTAGCTCCAGCCGCCGAAGACGAAATCCGCGCGCGCGCCGAGCATGCTCTCCAGATTCATGTCCTTGCGAGAAAGATCGGGTACCTTGGCGAGCGCGGCGCGATAGCGCGGCGACACTTCCTTGCTGGCGGCAATGCCGGAGTAGCCGACGAGGCGCGGGCCCAGCCCGAGATACAGAAACATCTCGGTGATGTTGACGTCGTGCGTGACCGCGCGCTGCGGCACGCGCGCATAGGTCACCGGCTTGCCGCACACGTCGATCACCAGCGGCTGCGCACGCTGCGTGGGTTGCGCGTGCGCGGTGCCTGCAGCGGCAAGCACCATCGCGAAGATGGGCGCCGTGCGCAGGCACAGATTCGATAAGGATGTCGAACGGGCCATCATCGCGATTCTCTCCATGCCGATGTCAGAAGCGGAACTGGCCCGTCAGCGCCACGCTGCGGCCCGGCGCGACCAGCCACTGATCGTCGTAGTACGACGAGGCCGCGTAGACGCGGTTCGTGAGATTGCGCACCACCAGATTCAGCGCGGTAGACCTGCTCACGTCCCAGCGCAGCACCGCATCCGCCACGGTGTAGCGCGGCAGCTTGGACGTGTTGGCGTTGCTCGTGTAGCTGCTGCCGACATGGCGCAGGCCGAGCGAGGTCTGCCATGCGCCGACGCGGTAGTGGCCCCAGAGATTGGCGGTCGTCGACGGCACGTTCTCCGGTCGATTGCCGGCGCGGTCGATGCCTGCACTGCCCTCGCGGAGTTCGTCGAACCGCGCCTTCACGTAGGCCAGATTGCCATCCACGCGGAACGCCGCGTTCACCTTGTAGGCCGCGCTCAACTCCACGCCGCGCGAGGTCTGCTTTCCGCCCTGCACCGAGAGCGCGGGACGCAGCGGATCGCGCGTGAGGATGTTGGTCTTGCGGATGTCGAAGACCGCCAGCGTCACCTCACCCCGCTCGTCAGGCAACTGCTGCTTCCAGCCGATTTCCGCCTGCCTGCCGCGCGTGAGCTTGAAGGCCGTCTGCGATGCGGACAGCGACACCAGGCTGCCCACGGGATCATGCCCACGGCTCAGTTGCGCATAAAGACTGCCGCGCTCGCTGAGCCTGTAGGTCGCGCCCACGCGCCACGACGTGCCGCGCAGCTCCGTGTCCGCCGTCGCGCCGGTGATGAGGCTGCGCTGGTCGAAGTCATACCAGTCGCGGCGCAGGCCCGCCATCAGCAGCCACTGCCCGGACAGCTGCCATGCGTCCTCTAGATAAAGCGCGTTCTGGCGCAGCTTCGTCTTGCTGCGCGCAAGATACGGATCGGGGCTGGTCCACTCGCCGTGCACTGGATGCCACGCATCCAGCACGTTCGACGGCGTGCCGTAGGGCGAATTGCTCAGGTTGGTGTAGCGCATGTCGGCCACGTCCCAGCCCATGGCGATGCGGTGATCGGCGAGCTTCATTTCCGCGCCGATGCGGTTGCCCTTCTGTTCGAGATCGTGGCCGATCTCGAGGTAGTCGCCGCGCGTCACCTGCCCGGCTGCGGGATCGAAGCTGTATGCCTCGGCATTTTTCCAGTGGCGGTCGGCCTTGAACCAGTAGAGCTCCTCACGCAGCGTGAGCCGGTCACTCGCGTTCCACTCGGCCTTGGCACGCACGCGCTTGTCCTTGTAGCGGATGTCGCTGTCCTGCACGTTGTAGTTGACGTTGCGCAGCGAGCGCACCAGTTGGCCATCCACCGCGGGCGTGCCGAAATAGCGCTCGGGTTTCTGCTCGGCAATGTCGGCCGTGACATCAACCTTGAGATCCGCGCGCGGCTGCCAGCGCAGGCCAGTCATCAGCTTCTGGCTGTTCGCGCGACCGAGTTCGCGCTCGCCGTCGGTGCGCTGACCGTATGCGTCAACGCGGTAGCTCAGCGTCTCGTTGATCGCGCCCGTCGTGCCGAAGCCCAGGCGCGCCTCGCCATGGCTGCCCGCGCCCACCAGCAGATCGGTGGAGCGCTCGCGGCTCGGCTGCTTGCGCACGGCGTTCACCGTGCCGCCCATGGTGCCGCTGCCGTAGACGATGGATGCGGGGCCGCGCAGCACGTCGATGCGCTCGTAGCCCCATGCGTCGTTGGGATAGTTCACCGTGCCCGATGCCACGCCAAGCATCATTCCGTCCTCGGCCACGCCCACGGAATTCACGCCGCTGAAGCCGCGGCTGGAGAACGCGAGCCCGCCATTGCCCGGCGAGCTGTTGGTCGAGAGGCCCACGGTGCGCGTGACCGCGTCCATCACCGCGTAGTCGGCACGCTCATCGAACTGCCGCGACGACACCGTGGACACGCTGGCGGGTAGGTCCTGCACCGGCACATCGACGTTGGAGCCGGACGTCGCCGTGTTGGCGAGGCCCAGCGCCGAATCGACCGTGCGCGTGGATTGCACCTGCACTTCGGGCAGGCTCGATTGCGCATGGGCCGCGCCCATCAGCGCGCAAGCGGCGGCCACGCTGGTGCGCAGCAGCACCGGACGAAAACGAGGTTGAAAGCGCGCTTGAAGGCGAGGGAAAGAAACCGAAGCGCGAGCCAAGGTCCGCGCGGGCAGAGAGCTGAAAAACATGTCTTCAAACAGAGAGATGACCGTCTGAAGTGCAGCCTCACCCTGCGCGAGATTCCGGTCCGGCCACAGACGTGCCGCTCCATGCCTCACAAAGAATGAAGGCCGTCCACACCCCGCAGACAGTCATGGGTTCAGTGCATCGCACCAGAAAGTCTGCAGGCCGGTCTCCGGGCTCATAGACGATGCGCGTGTGCGCATCCGCATCTCACCTTCCCGATGACGAAGCCCCGGACAGACATCCGGAACCCCAATCGTCAGTGGCCGCAGTCCTCTCGAACCGCGCGACATGCTTTGATCTACTTACCGTTGCGGGGGCAGCCAAGGCATCCAACCGACCTTTCGTCGATTGACCTTGTTCCCGTTTCACCCACGAACGTGGGCACCTGCAAACGCTGGCGCGGATGGTATCACGCACCGACGCTGACCATTTCGCTGACCGGGCATCGAGCGTCACGGCTAGACTGGCGCCACCCGCAAGCCCTCAACCTTTCGCTGTCCACTCCACCATGAGCGAACGCCGCCCCACCGACTCCGTCGAGCACACACCATCCCGGGCGGACACGCCGAGCCGCCGCCATGTGATACGGCAACTGGCCTGGGCCGCCGCCACCGCCACGCTGGGGGGCTCGCTCGGAGCCTGCGGCGGCGGAGGCGGTTCGGGCGCCACCCCCGCCACCACCGGCAGCCAGCCTCTGGCGCAGTTCAAGCACGGCGTCGCAAGCGGCGACCCGCTCGCCGACCGTGTGATTCTGTGGACGCGGCTCTCGCCGCTCAGCGTCTTCGGCGGAGAGATCGAGGTCGACTGGGAGGTCGCGAGCGACGCCGACTTCAAGGTCCTCGTCGCGCTCGGCAAGACACGCACCAGACCCGATCAGGACTACACCGTCAAGGTCGACGTCACCGGCCTGTCGGCCGCCACCACCTACTTCTACCGCTTCAGATCCGCGTCGCAGACATCGCCCGCCGGTCGAACGAAGACACTGCCCACCGGCACCATCGACAGCGTCAGGCTGGCGGTGTTCTCCTGTGCGAATTTTCCGCAGGGTTTCTTCAACGTCTACGACGACGCGAGCCAGCGCGACGATGTCGATGCGGCCATCCATCTCGGCGACTACATCTACGAATTCGAGAAGGGCTTCTACGAGGCCGCGACGGCCGCCGAGATGGGGCGCCAGGTCGATCCGCCCCACGAAATCGTCTCGCTCAAGGACTACCGCCTGCGCCACGCACAGTACAAGACCGACGCGCAGTTGCAGAAGCTGCATGCGCGCATGCCGATGATCGCCGTCTGGGACGATCACGAGTTCAGCGACGACACCTGGATGAACGGCGCCGCCAATCACGACGATGCGACCGAAGGCAGCTTCGCCGCGCGCAAGGCCGCCGCAATGCAGGCCTACCACGAGTGGATGCCCACGCGGGTATCCACCAACCCCGGGATCATCTACCGCAGCTTCGCGTTCGGCGACCTGCTCGCGCTGCACATGCTCGACACCCGCGCCGTCGGCCGTGACAGGCAAATCGCCTACGCCCCCCTGCTTGCACTGCCCGAAGCGCAGTTCCTCCCCGCGCTGCAGAACGCCATCAACGACGGAAAGCGCGAGCTGCTCGGCGCCACGCAATTCGCATGGCTGCAGAAAAGCCTTGCTGACTCCAAGGCGCTCTGGCAAGTGCTCGGCCAGCAGGTCGTGATGGGCCGCATGCATCTGCCCAAGCCCATCGTTCTCGGCTGGCTCGGCAAGCCCGGCGGCGTGTCCGCAAGCGATTACCAACGCATCGCCGCGCTCGCGCAGACCAAACCATCGCAGCTCAGCGCCGCTGACAAGGCCCTGCTCGCCCAGCCCCGCATCCCCTACAACCTCGACGCCTGGGACGGCTACGCGGCCGCGCGCGAAAAAGTGCTGCAGGCCAGCCTCGAGCTCAAGAAAAACCTCGTCGTGCTGTCGGGCGACACGCACAACGCATGGGCCAACGTGCTCAAAACCGACGGTGGCACAGCAGCCGGCGTGGAGTTCGCCACTGCATCGGTGTCCTCGCCCGGATTCGACGCCAACACCGGCATCGTCCCGGCCGAACTCAAGAGCGCACTCGAGTCGCTGCTCCCCGATCTGCGCTACTGCGACACCGCGCGACGCGGCTATCTTCTCGTCACCGCGACGCGTCAGGCCTGTACCTCGGAATGGGTGCAGGTGAGCACGGTGAGCAGCACGAGCTACTCTGCGCGAGTTGATGCGAGCTGGAGGGTGGTGCCCTCGCAGCTGGGAGGGCTGGTCAAAGCCTGAGGCGCAATGAGGCTACTCATGCGTGGCGCGTGCCTGGTTCCGTTTTTTGCGGCGATGATTGGTTTTCGTTTCTACTTTTGTTGCTCACATTGAGGGCGGAGGCCGGGAGTTCCGCCCGGCGGCGGAGTAACTTTTCGCTTGCGCGCGAAAAGTCACCAAAAGCGCGCCTTTGAATACGGGGTCACGCGGCAGAACTCGCTTTGCGCTGCGCGCGCCGCTCGGGCAACCGCCGCGAGCTAGATATTCACTCGGAGGTGTATTCGGCACATCGCTGCGCTCGTGCCGGGCATCTCGCGACTTCGCGAGATGCGGTTGCGGTTGCGGTTGCGGTTGCGGTTGCGGCAGTGTTGTGCGGCTTTTGATTTGCTCGTGGGATCAACGTCGTTCAAAAGAGCAGCGGGCATAGGTCGCCCAACCCAACTCCACAAACACCCCGGCACGAGCGCAGCGAAGTGCCGCAAACACCTCTTCCAGACTGATTTCCGGCGGTTGTCCGAGCGGAGCGCGCAGCGCAAAGCGAGTTCCGCCGGAGGTATTCAAAGCGCGTTTTTGATTACTTTTTGCGCGCAAGCAAAAAGTGATTGCCCCGCCGGGGGCAGTCCCGGCCTCCGCCCTCAACCAAAGAACAAAAGCCAAAAAGAAATCAAATACCACCCAGCTACAAGCTACAAGCTGCAAGCCCCAATCACCGATCAGAGCCAGAAGCAGCAACCTGCGGCACAGCCAACACCCACCCCGCCATCTGCAAAGATTGCTCTTCCGAAATCTGCGGATGGCGCGGCATGATGATGTTGCCCCAGGTGCCGACGCTGCCTTCGCGGATCTTGCGAGCCAAGTATTCCTTGGCATCCGCCTGCTGCGCGTACTTGCTCGCGATGTCCGCGAACGAAGGACCGACCGCCTTGCGCTGCACGCCATGGCAGCGCATGCAGTCCGATGCCTCCACGGCCGATTGGCCGACCGCGAGTTCCGGCTGGGCGGCGATCACGGCGGCCATGGCTTCGGAGGCCGGCGTGGGGCGCATGATCAGCCAGCCCACGTTGAGCACGCCGATCACCACCAGCACCATGAAAATCACCAGCGCCCAGCCGATCCATTTCGGGCGGTTGGGCGCGTCGTCTTCGTCGTAGGGTTCAGTCACTGTCTGGACGATGCCCGGATCAATGACGGAAGTGACGCACGCCGGTGAACACCATGGCCACGCCGCGCTCGTTGGCCGCGTCGATCACTTCCTGATCGCGCATCGAGCCGCCGGGCTGCGCCACGCAGGTCGCGCCGGCATCCACCACCACGTCCAGACCGTCACGGAACGGGAAGAAGGCATCGCTCGCGACGACCGTGTTCTGGAGGGACAGCTTGGCGGCTTCGGCCTTGATCGAGGCGATGCGTGCAGAGTCGAGGCGCGACATCTGGCCTGCGCCCACGCCCATGGTCATGCCGTTCTTGCAGAACACAATGGCGTTGGACTTGACGAACTTGGCGACCTTCCATGCGAACAGCAGATCGTTCAGCTCTTCTGGAGTGGGTTGCTTGACGGTCACGACCTTCAGGTCGGCCAATGCCAGTTCATGGTTGTCGGCCGTCTGCAGCAGGATGCCCGAGCCCACGCGCTTGGATTCGACGGCGTTGCGGCCGTTGTCCCAGTCGGTCTTGCCGCCCTTGGGCAGCGCGATCTTCATCAGGCGCACGTTCACCTTGCTCTTGAAGATCTCAAGCGCTTCGGCGCTGAATTCAGGCGCCATCAGCACTTCGACGAACTGCTTGGACACCGCTTCCGCAGCGGCCTTGTCCACTGGACGGTTGAAGGCGATGATGCCGCCGAACGCGCTGGTTGGGTCGGTCTGGAACGCCTTGGCATAGGCCTCGTGCGCGTCCTTGCCCACGGCCACGCCGCAGGGGTTGGCGTGCTTGATGATCACGCAGGCCGGTTCAACGAAGCTCTTGACGCATTCCCATGCGGCATCGGCGTCGGCGATGTTGTTATACGAGAGTTCCTTGCCCTGCAGCTGCACGCCGGTCGCGAGCGAGCCGGGAGCGGGATACAGGTCGCGGTACCAGGCGGCTTGCTGGTGACTGTTCTCGCCGTAGCGCAGGTCCTGGATCTTGATGAACTGGGCGTTGCTCTGGCCTGGGAACGCCGCGCGCTCGGGCACGTATTCCTCGGACATCTTCTCGTCTTCGAACGTCACCGACGACAGGTAGTCGCTGATCGCGCCGTCATATTGCGAGATGCGGTTGAACGCGGCCACCGACAGCGCGAAGCGCAGCTTGTCGGAGAGCTTGCCGGACGCCTTGAGTTCGGCGATCACGGCCTCGTACTGGTCGGCGGCGGTGATCACGCCCACGTCCTTCCAGTTCTTGGCGGCCGAGCGCACCATGGCAGGGCCACCGATGTCGATGTTCTCTATGGCGTCAGCCAGCGTGCAGCCGGGCTTGGCGACGGTCGCCTCGAACGGGTAGAGGTTCACCACCAGCAGGTCGATGGTGTCGATGTTGTGTTCCTTCAGAGCCGCCATGTGCTCGGGGAAGTCGCGGCGCGCGAGCAGACCGCCGTGGACCTTGGGGTGCAGCGTCTTCACGCGGCCGTCGAGCATCTCGGGGAACTCGGTGACTTGCGCCACTTCGGTCACGGGCAGGCCCTTTTCGGCCAGCAGCTTGGCGGTGCCGCCGGTGGACAGCAGCTGCACGCCGAGCTGGTGCAGCGCTTGCGCAAATTCGACGATGCCGGTTTTGTCAGAGACGGAAATCAGTGCTTTCATTTGGTCTTCAGAAAGAGAGTTCAATAAATCATCGGTTGTCGTGCGGCGCGCATCCACATGCGTTCGCCGCAACGACCGACCCCGGCGGTGGCCGGGGTCCTGTCATTCGGCTCAGAGCAGCTTGTGCTCCACCAGTTTCTTGCGCAGCGTGTTGCGGTTCAGGCCCAGCCATTCAGCCGCGCGCGACTGGTTCTCGTTGGCTTGCGTCATCACGACTTCGAGAAGCGGCTTCTCGACCAGTCGGATGACCATGTCGTACACCCCGTCGGGAGACTCGCCGTCGAGGTCGCGGAAATAGCTCTGCAGGCTCTCGCGCACGCTGTCTTCAATGTTGTTCTTGCTCATGGGTCGATTCCCTCAAATCCAATGCTGCGTCATTTGATTGCGCAATTTCAACGCGCGGCAGACGGTCCATCTCGGTGCCCAGCGCATCGAAATAGTCGGCCACCGCACGCCATTGCGCCGTGCAGTCATCCAAAGTGTTGATGTGTCTTCTCAAGTCTTCGCCGCCGGGCAGCGTGCGCACATACCATGCGATGTGCTTGCGTGCGCTGCGCACGCCGGTGAGCTCGCCGTAGAGCTGGTAGTGGTCCTGCAGGTGATCGAGCAGCAGACGCCGCACCTCGGCCACCAGCGGTGGAGCGAGATGCTCGCCGGTCGCGAGGAAGTGGCCGATCTCGCGGAAGATCCACGGACGGCCCTGGGCCGCGCGCCCCACCATGATGGCGTCGGCGCCGGTGGCGGCAAGCACCTCGCGCGCCTTCTCCGGGCTGTCCACGTCGCCATTGGCGACGACCGGCACGCGCACCGCGTTCTTCACTGCGGCGATCGTGTCGTACTCCGCAAAACCCTTGTAGCCCTGCTCGCGCGTGCGTCCATGCACGGTCAGCATCTGGATGCCGACGTCCTCGAACGCGCGCGCCAGCGTCACCGCATTCTTGTGCTCGTTGCACCAGCCGGTGCGCATCTTCAGCGTGACGGGCACGTTGCGCGGCGCGGCGGCCTCGACGACCGCCTGGGCGATTTCCACCGCCAGCTTCTCGTTCTGCATCAGGGCCGAGCCGGCCCATTTGTTGCAGACCTTCTTGGCCGGGCAGCCCATGTTGATGTCGATGATCTGGGCGCCTCGGTCGATGTTGTAGACCGCAGCTTCCGCCATCATCTCGGCATCGGTTCCGGCGATCTGCACCGAGATCGGACCGGGCTCGCCCTCGTGATTGGCACGGCGCGAAGTCTTGAGACTGTTCCAAAGATCCTTGCGCGATGTCACCATTTCGCTGACCGCATACCCTGCGCCGAGCGCCTTGCACAGCTGGCGGAAAGGCCGGTCGGTCACACCCGCCATCGGCGCGACAAACAGGTTGTTCGCCAATGGAATAGGACCAATGTGCAGGGCAGGCATAGGGAGAGGTGCTTAAAAATGCGGCAAAGCGCTGGAAAAGAGGCGCGATTATACCTGCCCAAATTTTAGGCAAAAGAGAATACCGACAAGGCCAGCGCGGGCGGTGCGGCACCCGCTTGACGAAACCCGCAAACTGTTCTTCTCCTCCGACATGTGGGGACACCCGATGGCTCTACACTTGCGGCCCTATGGAAGCATGGCTGCATCAACTGCTGGAATGGCTGGCTCTGCCCCAATTCGGGCTGAGCACGGTGTTCATCGTTTCATTCATTTCGGCCACGCTGCTGCCGCTCGGCTCGGAGCCTGCGGTGTTCGGCCTCATCAAGCTCAACCCGGAACTGTTCTGGCCCGCCGTGCTGGTGGCGACCGCCGGCAACACCCTCGGCGGCATGGTCAGCTGGTGGATGGGCCTTGGCGCGCACAAGGCCTGGAACGCGGCCCGCAAGCGGCGTCTGGCCGGTCAGCCGGAACTCGCGCATCACAAGAAGCCGCGTGAGCTCACGCGCACCGAACGGCGCGTGCGCGTATGGCTGCGCAAGTTCGGAGCAAAGACCTGTCTCCTGAGCTGGCTGCCGGTGGTCGGTGATCCGCTGTGCGCGGTGGCGGGCTGGATGCGTCTGCCGTTCTGGCCCTGCGTGGGCTACATGGCCATCGGCAAGTTCATGCGCTACCTGGTGATGACGACCCTGCTGCTGCACATGGTGCCCGCCGACATCGGTTGATAGACGCCACCGCGATTCACGGCAGGAAGGCGGGCGAGAGCAGCCGCAGCCCCACGGAAATCCAGCGCTCGCCGCCGCCGAGACGGTTCCCATAGGTCGTGTCGACCTGCACCCGATCCGGCACCAGCCAGTAGCGCACACCCATCTGGTAATGCGGCTTGCCGTCAGCCGCACCGAAGGTCTCGGCGACCAGCCACGAGCGCTCGGTGAGCCGCGTCTCACTGCCCAGCCCCCAGGTCGCGTGGCTGCGTCTGGTGCCCTGATCGCGCTGCCAGCCCACGTTGGCGTGCAGCACGAAGCGATCATCAAAAAACGAAAAACTCGCGGGCACATAGCCATACCAGTTGCGGCCGCTGCCGCCATGTGGATCGCGCAGGGCGCCGAGCGCCAAGCCCCAACCCCAGCCGTTGGACTCCAGCGGCCTGAACAGCGTCTTGCCCTGAAGGACGCGCGCAGAGTTCCGCGTGACACCGTCCTCGCGCGTCCACGCTCCGCCAACGGTCACCTCCAGATTGCCGGTGAAATTGCAGGCGGGCTGCGCCCAGAACTCGCTGCCGCCGCCCTGATTGCGACGCGCCCAGCTCTCGACCTGACAGGCCTTGGCGTCGACGACGCGCGCATCGTCGGTGATCATCGGCCGCGCGGCCATGGCATGGCCACCCGCGCACGTCGCCAGCAGAAGAAACAGCGCGCCACGGCACGCATCGCGTTGGAAAACCACGGACATGAAGACCTCTCAGGAACAGGCCCGGCATGGTTGCAATGCCATGTGACAACCGGATGACGGGCGTCACTGTACCCGAGGGCTGCAGCCGTCAGAACATGCCGTTGCCGCTGGCCGTTTTGTCCGGCACGGGCTGGATCACATCCCAATGCTCGACGATCTTGCCGTTCGCATCGAAGCGGAAGATGTCCACGATGGCGCTGCCGCGATCACCTGGCCCGGTCACCGTGTGCACATGCAGCATCACCAGATCGCCCTCGGCCACCGCGCGCGCGATCGTGCTGCGGCGGCCCGGGTTCTGCTTGAATATCTGAGCGAAGGTGCTTTTGAACGCCTCGCGCCCGTTGGCCACGCGCGGGTTGTGCTGGATGTAGGTATCGCCGATGTAGCGGTCGGCCGCGCTCAGGTCGTGCTGGTTGAAGAACTCGTTGTAGAAGGCCATGGCACTGGCCTTGTTCCTGTTTTCCCCGACCTGCGCAGTCTGCGTGGCGACGGCCGCGCGGCGCGACTCCGCGCGTTTGGAGCCGCAGGCGGACAACGTGAGCGCCGCCGCGATCAGAACAAGGCCCGCCTGGGTGCGAAAGCGATTGGCATGCAGCATGATGGCAAGGGGCCGGGCCCGGTAGTGGTGATGGACGTCCTTTGTTCCACACTCCGGACGCGCCGCACAGTCAGCCATCATCCAGACACCGTGTAGGTGTCCGAAATCCCGCCCGCTCAATCCACCCGCAACCCCAGTTCGCGGCTGAGTTCGGCGTAGCGATCCATGTCGGCGGTGATCAGCTTGCCGAACTGCTGCGGGGTCTGGCGCTGCGGCGCATAGCCCTGCGCCCTGAGCGCCTGCGCGGTTGCGGGCTCATCCAGAATCGCCATCAGCACGTTGTGCAGCTGCTCAACCACCGCATCTGGGGTGCCCGAGGGCGCGAGCAGCCCGTGCCATTGCTGTGCCTCGAACCCCGGAGCGCCCTGCTCGGCCACCGTCGGCACATCGGCCAGCTGGGGCAGGCGCGTCGCCGATGTCACGGCAATCGCGCGCACGCGGCCTGCCTCGATCATCGGCGCCGCGCTGCTCGCGGTCACCATGCCGAGTGGCACCTGCCCGGCCGCCACGTCGGTGATGGCCGGGCCGCAGCCCTTGTAGGGCACGTGCTGCAGGTCGATGTGCAGCGCGCGTGCCAGCATCTCACCGGCCAGGTGCTGTGGCGTGCCATTGCCGCACGATGCAAAGGCCACCGGAGCAGCGGCAGGCGCCTGCTGTCCGCCGACCAGTCCGGCAAGAGACGTGACGTCACTGCCCTGCGGCACCACCAGCACCGATGCGATGGTGCCCGCGTTGACCACGGCGCGGAAGTCGCGGCGCGGATCGAAATCCAGATGCTGATACACGCCCGGATTGATCGCGAACGAGCTGTTCACCATCAGCAGCGTAGAGCCGTCGGCGGGCGACTCGGCCACGTGGCGGGCGCCGATGTTGCCGCTCGCGCCGGGCCGGTTTTCCACGACCACGTTCTGTCCCAGCCGGTCCTGCAGCGCCGTGCCGAGTCGCCGTGCGAGCAGGTCGGTTCCACCGCCCGGAGGGAAGGTCACGACGATGGTGATCGGCCGGTCAAAGCGCACCGCCGCGCGGCCGCTGCTGACCTGCCAGACACCCGCAATCGCGATCAGCGCGAACACCGCCGCCGTCATCCATGCCATGCGTCGTTTCAGCATCGTGCATTCACTCCGTTTCAGGCATCGAGCCCGATGTCGAGCACCCGCGTGCTGTGCGTGATCCAGCCGACCGCGATCTGGTCCACCCCCGTGGCGGCCACGGCGGGCGCGGTCTCGGGCGTGATGCGCCCCGACGCCTCGGTGATCGCGCGGCCCTTGCACATGCCCACGGCGGTGCGCAGATCGTCGAGGCTCATGTTGTCGAGCAGCACCACGTCCACGCCGAGCGCGAGCGCCACCTCGAGCTGCGCGAGCGTGTCCACCTCCAGCTCGATCTTCACCATGTGGCCCACCCCGGCGCGCGCGCGCTGCACGGCCGTTTCCACACCGCCCGCAAGCGCGATGTGGTTGTCCTTGATGAGCACCGCATCATCGAGCCCGAAGCGGTGGTTGCTGCCGCCCCCCACGCGCACCGCATATTTCTGCAGCGAGCGCAGACCCGGCATGGTCTTGCGGGTGCAGGTCACGCGCGCGCCATGGGCCGCAATCGCCTCGGCGATCGAATGCGTGGCGGTGGCTACACCGCTCAG
This sequence comes from Diaphorobacter caeni, assembly GCF_015354245.1. Classification (GTDB taxonomy): domain Bacteria; phylum Pseudomonadota; class Gammaproteobacteria; order Burkholderiales; family Burkholderiaceae_C; genus Diaphorobacter_A; species Diaphorobacter_A caeni. The sequence continues at coordinate 360,984 of NZ_JADKYZ010000001.1, read as the reverse complement.
GTGGCACAGGTAATTGAGCGCCACCCGCTCGGCACTCAGCAGCGCGCGGCTGTGGCCACTGATGCGCGCGATTTCGGTGCCGGGCGAGAGCAGCGTGCCATCCGCGCAGCTCGCCTCGAACCGCGTGCGGCCATCCATCAGCGTGAATGCAAGACGTGCGAGATCGAGCCCCGCAAGCACACCGTCCTGCCGCGCCACCAGCCGCAGCTCGGCCTTGGCGTCTGCAGGCACGATGGTGTCGGTGGTCAGATCACCGGCACGGCCCAGGTCTTCCAGCAGGGCCATGCGCACCAGCGGCTCGAGCATCACATCGGGCAGCGGAGGAATCGGCAGGGCGGCGTTCTGTTTAATGCTCATTTTGAGTATATTTGATCAAAAAAAGGGAGCGCAACTGCGCTGACGACTTATGCTAATCCTGAGCATAAAACCCGTCAAGAGGATGGGAAATCCGATCTCCCGCACCCCGCACCCTCTTCCCCCAAGTCGCGAGGCCCTACAGCTGCGATGCCTCGTTTCTGGCCTTCGACTTGGCGTTCTCGTTCTCCGTGTTGTTGAACTTTTTCAACAGGTCCTTGGTGACGTACTGCATCGTCATTACGAAGCTCATGTGCGGAGCGTTCAACTCGATCTCCGTACCGCCGTCGACCCAAACGATGCGTTTGTCCCCCACGAATGGCAGCTTCTTCGACACCGTCTTGTATTTGCCGGAAAGGCTGCGCGAGATCTCGTCAAAGCGATCCTTCTCCAGCGTGGCGACGACGCCCTCGACCTTGCCTGCGGGGTTGAAAATCACCAACACCGACTTCAGTCCATCAAACTCGATGCGCGAGACATCGAGCTGGTACATGGCACCTCCGGAATAGGCATTGGTGCCCGAGCTGCGCGCGGAATGCTTGTTTTTCATTTCGCCCACCGTGGCCTTGCCAATCTCAAGACCGAACGGCGCCGGTGCCGCCATCGCCGGCACGCTGATCGACATGGCCAGCGCGCAGCCTGCAATCCATTTCTTGAACATCATTCCCTTGCCCTCATGACCAAAAGGCAAAAATTCTAGAGAGCGGAACTCGCCAACCTGCTCGCTCGCTCGCAAGTCTTTCCGCATTCCACACATCGGAATCTCCAGGATTGGTGTGGAAAATCTGGCCCGGATAATTGAAACAAAGTATTTCAGGCGCATTTTCTGAGTTCCTACCCCATGCATCACCCGCTTCCCGCCTTGCTCGCCAGCGCCACTTTGCTGCTGTGCACCCTTGCCCATTCAAACGACTCCGTCGCGGAGCTGCAGCGCCGTTCCACTCAAGGGATGGCCGACGCGCAGCTTCAACTTGCCTTGAAATACCGGAAGGGCGACGGCGTTGCGCAGGATGACGCCAAATATTTCGAGTGGGCGCAGGAGGCGGCAGCCCAAGGCAACGCCGAAGCTCAATTCGAACTTGGATACTGCTACCACGAAGGAACGGGCATCGCCAAGAGCAATGCCAAGGCTCTCTACTGGTTCGACAAAGCCGCAAAGCAAGACAATGCCAGTGCACTCTACGCACTCGGCGTGATGCACTATTTCGCGCACGGCATTCCGCAGGATGACGTCAAGGCACGGGCTTACTTTGACAAGGCAGCAGCGAGGGGGTCGACGCGGGCTCGATACAACCTGGGCGTGATGTATTACGGCGGCGTCGGGGGACCTCGCGATGAGAATCGGGCACTGTCCCTGTATTTGCAAGCCGCCGCTGAAGGGGACGCAGCCGCACAAAACAATCTTGGCGCAATCTACGCCGACGCAAACAGTGCCGTGCACGACCTCTCCAAGGCGGCACAATGGTATGAAAAGTCAGCAGCTCAAGGCGATTCCGTCGCACAGAACAATTTGGGACAGATGTACGCGAAAGGCAGGGGCAAGCCGCGCGACTTTGCCCAGGCAGCCCGATGGTACGAGAAGTCCATTGCTCAAGGCAATTCCGATGCACAGAGGAATATGGGAGTCCTCCACTACAACGGCAATGGCATGCCCCAGGACTATGTCAAGGCACGGCAGTGGTTCGAGGCTGCCGCAAAGCAGAACAATGGCGAAGCCCAATACGCACTGGGCTACATGTATTCACAAGGACAAAGCGTGCGCCAGAACGCATCCACCGCCAAGGAGTGGTACGGCAAGTCCTGCGACAACGGCCATCAACCGGGATGCGATGAATACGCCAAGCTGAACCGCAAATGAGGCCAGCTCCACGACGGCCTCCTTCGAACATCCACCGCTTTCAACATTGCCATGCCCATCACCCCCTTCCACTTCGGCCCAGGTGCCGCACTGCAGGCCGGCGCGCCGCGCCACGTGAGCTTTCTCGCGTTCTTCTCGGCCAATGTGCTGATTGACCTGGAGTCGTTCATCAACTTCACCTACGGCTTCGAGCCGGTGCACGCGTTCTTTCACACCTATGTCGGCGCGAGTATCGTCGTGGCCTTCATCGCGCTGGCGTTTGTGGGGCTGCGCGCGCTGGCCGCGCGGGTGCGGCTTCCGAATCTGTTCGACTGGCAGGCGCTGTCGATGAAGCAGGTGCTGATCGGCGCGGCGCTCGGGGCATGGTCGCACATCGCGATCGACAGCTTCATGCACTTCGACATGCAACCGTTCTCGCCCTTTGCGCCGGGCAATCCGTTCGCGGGCAAGGTCTCGGTGGAAGCACTGGAATATGCCTGCGTCGCCGCGGGCGTGATGGGCCTCGTCGTGGCCGCGGCCCGATGGGCGTTCGCCAGAAAGTAAGCTCTTTCAGCCGCGCGCGAGCGGCAGCTTGTTGCCCGACATCGCACGCTCCAGAATCACGTTGCGGCGAAAGCGATAGAGCTTGGCCGGGCGGCCTGCCGTGCCCGCTGCGATCTGGCCGGTTTCCTCGACCAGCGCCTGCTGCTCGATCTGGCGGCGGAAGTTCTGCTTGTGCAGGCCGCGCCCCGCGAGCGCTTCGACGGTCTGCTGCAACTGCAGCAGCGAAAACTCGGGCGGCATGAGCTCGAACACCACCGGGCGGTACTTGATCTTGGCGCGCAGCCGCGCCATGCCCGTGGCAAGGATGCGGCGGTGATCATGGCCCATGTCCGCGCCGGGCAGCAGCACGTCGCGTGCGGAAGCAATGCCGTAGCGGCGCGACTCCTCCACCAGGCCAGCCTCGAACAGCAGTTCGTAGCGCTGCAGCACCAGCTCCTCGTTCCACTCGTTGTCGCTCAGCCCGAACATCACCGCCACGCGCTGGGTGCGCCGCTTCTTGAGCGCCGCGTCGGCCGCGCCGCGACTCCATTCGCGCAGGCGCGGGAGAATCGTTTGGGTCACGAGCTCAGGTTCACCCGTTCGCCAGTCTTCCCACGGAAAGTAGCGATACCAGTCCTGCCAGCCGGGTTGCGAGACGCCGCTGTCGTCAAGCTCGCGCGTGAGTCCGAGATAGCTGATGGAGATGGCGCGCATGCCGAGCGCGTCGGAGCGCTCGTGGTCCGGAAAGGTGTAGAGCTGCTCGACGTAGCCGAGCGGATGGTGCGTCTGGCTCTCCACCCATTCACGCAGGCTCGCCTGCAGCGAGCGGTGCCCCGCCGTGAACGGACCTGCGGGCAGCGTGCGCCCTTCCCTTGTAGTGAGCACGCGTGGCTCGCCATTGGTCACGGCGAGCAGCACCGCCACCAGATCGGCTTGTACGGAATGCGTGTCGCGCGTGTCGGGCGATTCGGGCGTTTCGGTCTGGTTGCTCAAGGATGGAATGGGCCGGAGTGGGTTGGATGAAGTGAATGCGATCTGAAAATTATCACATGCCCGCACCTCATTCCGAGCCGAATTTCCACCGCGCATCAGTCACCGGAATGCGCTGCGTCCGGCGATGCGCGCCCCGCGTTCAGAAGAATTTCCAGCCGATGTCGCCCTGCGTGCGCTTGAGGTAATAGAGCGCGTTGGCACGCAGCCCGAACAGCACCCCGAGACCCATGCTCGCGCCGCGTGCCGCGCCGTTGGACAGGTTGAAGATCGAGAGGATGATGCTCGCCGCCACGATCAGGCCGAACGCGATCGCCGCCTGACGCCACATCTTGAGGAAGAAGCCGAAGTAGATGAACGAAAAGAACAGCGCGAAGAAGTTCATGTTGACCTTCACGCGCTCGGCAAAGCTCAGCTCCTTGAATGCCGCGCGCAGCTGCGGGCTGGGGCTGCCCATGCCGGGCACGCCATTCTTCTCGAAGAAGTTGAAGCGGTACTTCCACTTCTCGCTGAGCGTCGGGTCGTTGTGCCAATCGGCGACGGGGGCGTTGGATACAGGATCGGGCGTGGTCGCCGGATTGGACGCATCAGACATCGAAGAACACTTTGGTTGGATGAGTGAGGGATGGGCGCCAGTGGCTGCACTGCGCGCCAGGCCCATCACAATACCGGATCAATTTTTACAAATCAATAGATTTAAACAATCCATCGAGACCTGTTACTCCGTATCCAAGGCGTCCCGTTGTCTGTCGTTCACTGCATCTGCTGCAGATTGCCGATGCGCACCAGCATCTCTGTGAACATCTGGATGTCGGTCCGCAGGTCCGGCAGTTCCTGATACTCGAGGGCGTTGTGCGCCGTGTATTTCTTGCCCGGCATTGCGGGGCCGAAGTTGATGGCGTTGGGCATCAGCTTGGCGGTCGTGCTGCCCGCTGTGGGAACTGGTTTGGCGTCGAGCCCCGTGGTATCGCCGAAGATGTTCAGCAGCGTGGACAGCCATGCGCCCTTGGGGTCGCGCGCCATCCAGTTGCCCTGAGTGTAGTCGATCTTCACCGGTACCTTGGCGGCAGTGCTCCAGTCGGCAATGCCCTTTTCGACCTCGGCCTTGAGCTGCTCTGGCGACTTGCCGCGCGGCATGCGCGCGTTGGCCGTCACTTCCAGCTGGCCGTTGCCGGGCTTGATGAAATTGGGCGAGATGGTCAGCGGCCCCATGAAATCGTCCGCATACGCGAGTTTGAGCGCATTGCCGAAATAGTCGAGCCCGTATACGCCGTTGATGTAGCGAACCGCTTCGGTGTACTGATTGTGCTGCACCAGCGCCTTTGCACCCTCCGCCAGCAGGGCTTGCTGGAGGAACAGCGCAAGGCGCGGAACGGGATTCACGCCTTCTTCCGGGCGCGAGCCATGCGCCGAAGCGCCAGTCACTTTGATGTCGATCTTGTGGGTGCCAGGCGTGATGTCGATGCTGAACTTGCCGAGCTTCTGGTGGGCATCCACAAAGCCGTCCTTCGCGCTCTGCAGTGTCTGTGCGACCGCTGCCAACGCCGCCGCGTCGCCCGCCTCGATGCTCGCCGTCGCGGTCTGCGCAATCGCGTTGGAGGACGCCGCACCCGCCATCGCCGTGATCGCCGGTTGCTGCGCATCGGTCTTCACATCGGCAAAGAACGCCTTGATCGCGCCCGTACCTTTTTCGGCCACCACGGCGGGATACTTGCTGTCGAGCACGATGTTGTACTCGGGCAGTTTCGTCTTCTCGCGGTAGTACTTCATCGCGTCGCCACCGGTCTCCTCGGTGGTCTCGATCATCAGGCGAATGCTGCGCGCAAGCGGCAGCTTCGCATCCTTCACGGCCTTCATCGCGTACAGCACCGTGGCGATGGATCCTTTGTCATCAATCGTGCCGCGCCCGTAGAGCCTGTCACCGATGCGCGTGACCTTGAACGGATCGATCTGCCTGCCATCGATCACCCATTCCGCAGGCACCACCGGCACCACGTCGGAGTGCGTGAGAATGCCGAACTCCTCGCCGCCCGTGCCGGGCAGCGTCACTTCAAAAATGCGGTTGTCGACATTGCGGAACTGCAGGCCGAAGTCCTTGCTCATCCTCTCGACAAGCTGCCCAAATTCGATGATCGCCTTGTTCTCATGCGGCGCAATCTTGGGATCGCGCACGGTGGGCAGCGCCACCATCTGCTCGATGCTGGAAAGCACCTTGCTCTCCTGCGTCATGCGGGTGTGCAACCCCAAAAGGCGCGCGATGTTGGTCAACTCGTCACCCTGCAAGGGCTTGCCGCTCGAGTAGTTCTGCACCGCCGATGCCACGCCGGGATTCTGCGCGGCGGCGCTCTTCAGGAACCCTTCAAAACTGCTTGCCGCAGGCTGCGACGCCATCGCATCGAGCGCGGGTTTCTTGAGCGTGTCGGCATGGGTGACCGAGGGTGCCATCACAGCCAGCCCCAGAGTGATGCTCAGGGCCAGGGCACAGTGTCGAATTTGCGGCTTCATGTTTGGATGCCTCCATTTTTTGAAGCCGAAAGGATAGCGGATCCGAGGAAATCAGCCTGTGCCAACAGCCAGCGCCGGCGGCTCAATCACGCCTGGCGAACCCAAAGGCCACGGCAGTTTCTTCGCTGCCCATGCTGACGCACGGAAGGCATGCGATAGGCAGCACGGCAACTCCCATCGTTGATATCGCCAGCGCAACCTTGCATGCGAAAAAAACGCCAGCACCAGCCATAAGCGGCCGGTACTGGCGCCCTATCGCAGCGGCGAGCGCCGCGTACTTAGACGTTGAACAGGAAGTTCATCACATCGCCGTCCTTGACGATGTATTCCTTGCCTTCGGCGCGCATCTTGCCCGCGTCCTTGGCGCCCTGCTCGCCCTTGTACTGGATGAAGTCATCAAACGCGATGGTCTGCGCGCGGATGAAGCCGCGCTCGAAATCGCCGTGGATCACGCCAGCGGCCTGAGGTGCGGTGTCGCCCACGTGGATGGTCCAGGCGCGCACTTCCTTCACACCGGCGGTGAAGTAGGTCTGCAGACCCAGCAGCTTGAAGCCCGCGCGGATCAGGCGGTTCAGGCCAGGTTCCTCGAGGCCCATTTCGCTCAGGAACATGTCGCGGTCTTCGTCGCCCATCTCCGACATCTCGGCTTCGATCTTGGCGCAGATGGCCACCACCGGCGCGCCTTGAGCGTCGGCGTATGCCTTGAGCTGGTCGAGCAACGGGTTGTTCTCGAAACCATCTTCCGACACGTTGCCCACGAACATCGCAGGCTTGGCCGTGATCAGGCAGAACGACTTGAGCAGCGGCGCGTCTTCCTTGCTCACCGGCACGGTGCGTGCGGGCTTGCCCTGGTCGAGCGCGGCCTGAATGGGCGTGAGGAGCGACACCAGCTTGGCGGCTTCCTTGTCGTTGCCCGACTTGGCGGCCTTGCTGTAGCGGTTGATCGCCTTCTCCACCGTGGCCAGATCGGCCAGGCACAGTTCGGTCTGGATGACTTCGATGTCGGCGATCGGATCGACCTTGTTGGCCACGTGGATCACGTTCGGATCTTCGAAGCAACGCACCACGTTGACGATGGCGTCGGTCTCGCGGATGTGCGCGAGGAACTGGTTGCCCAGACCTTCACCCTTGGACGCACCAGCCACCAGACCGGCGATGTCCACAAATTCGACGATGGCGGGCACGACACGCTCCGGCTCGACGATGGCCGACAGGTCATTCAAACGCGGATCGGGCACTTCCACGACGCCGGTATTCGGCTCGATGGTGCAGAACGGATAGTTCTCGGCGGCAATGCCGGCCTTCGTCAGCGCGTTGAAAAGAGTGGACTTGCCCACATTGGGCAGGCCCACGATGCCGCATTTGAGGCTCATGGATATTCCTTTTTAAATCAACCCCTTATGCACCGTCGATCCGAAAATCGGCGTCGTGGAAGTGCCCGGTCCATGCCTATTTCCCCGGACCGCATCGCGTCGAAGCAGGGAAATGTGTCGGACTTCAAGAGGACGTCGTCCTCGTCTTGTCTGGGGAAACTGGCGCCAATTGTACTGATCACCGAATCCCTGCTGCCGCGCTGCGGCCTTGCGGATCCGTTCGTTGCCGCACAAGGTCCGGATGATTTCCCATTGCGCGTCACCTGCGATTCAAACCGGGCTCGGATCCAGTGTCCCGAAAACGCGAATCGCCGCATTCAAGCTTTCGATGCCCGGATTCTTTCCATATCGTCAAACAACACCAATGGAGTCCACCGACCGTTTTCCCTGAAGACGGCTCCACCCAGACCCGCAATCAGCAGCACGCCATCCGCTGCGGACAGGTTTCCCGCGCAGACGGACGCTTCCGGCGGCAGTTCGGCGATCTGGAGAGTGTCGTTCTGAATCCAGTAAACGCCATGATCATTGGTACCCCAGGCTCTGTCCTCGTACCAGACCATGTCCCTCAAGGGCAGCGAGAGACCGAGCGAACGTATCCTCGTCCATTGATCGCCCCGCCCCACCCAGGTGTCGCCCGACATGCCGGACACATACACTCGCCCGTCCCCGCCACAGCAGACGCTGTGCAATGGATAGTCGTAGGAAAGCGAAATCCTGCGGGCACTGGCGCCATCAAAATGCCATAAATCGCCCAGCCCGCCCACAAGATAAATGTCCTCCGCGCTCCAACCATCGAAGTCGCGGAAGCCTTCCTCGCTGATGGCGTCAGTGGAGAGCGAATGTGCGAACAGATGGCTGAACGACTCCCACTGGCCCTTGCCGAGGCGACGTCCAAATGAACGGCCACCCGCGGCCACATAGGCGTATCCGTCGATCTCCTTGATCTTTCCGATCCTTCCGCGAATGAAGCGCGCGTCCCCAACCTCCAGTTCACTTGAGCCGAGAGACAGATCCTGATAGGCCGGGCCGCTTCCGGACACGAGCACCCGACGCTCCATCGACGGATAGACAGGCGATGCCTCCACTTGGATCACCTGGTTCAGCGGATTCTTCGCAGATCCGCAGACCATCGCTTCCCAGTTCTGAAGCCACCTGCCTGACCACATCTTTCCCGGCTCAGCGGACCGGTTGAAAATGCGGACGCCTTTCGGGCGCAAATTGTGATCACCGCCTTTCTTCCGTTCGTCACGCTCCTGCGCTTCGGTCAACGAGGGTTCGACAATGAAGGAAAAGATGTTCCTGTCCCGGACGACAGCGTCTCTGAAATGGAATCGGTACTCCCAATGAAAGGCGCGCTCATATTCATCCAGTGTGATCAGCATTTCATGTCACCTCGAACATTCAATTCCGGGATATCGCCGCAAGCGGACACGACTTCACTCAATCAAAACTCAGATTGCCGCCCACCCGCTGCCCCACACGCAGCACCCGCCCCTCGCCTTCCAGCGTGATCGCGTTCATGCCGAAGGTGAGCGCGCCGTCCATGCGCGGGTCCTGGCGGTAGCGGCGCAGCATGCCGTTGACCTGGGTTCCGACGGCGGCGTTGTCGGGGTTCACGTCGGGCATGGGGCAGCGGCTGCAGGGCTTGGCCATCTTGAGCTCGACTTGTCCCTGACCCGCGTCGATGAACAGCGAGTCGATGCGGTCCTCGTCGTGGGATTCGACGCCGTCGATGACGATGTTGGGGCGGAAGCGGCGTACGTCGACCGCCTGCTCGCCCGCGGCTTCGAGGCGCTGGTTGAGTTCGGCGATGGAGGCGGTGCTGGTCACCAGCATCGGGAAACCATCGGCGAACTGGGTGACGGCCTCCACGTCGCCGGTCCAGTCGGGATCGACGATGCGGCGATGGTCGGGGTTGAAGCGCACCATGCGGCACGGCACCTCAAGGTATTGGGAGAACCAGCGCGCGGGCTCGTCGCCCATGTCGAGGGCCGAGACGGTGTCGCTCCAGACGCGGGCGCGGGTTTCGTTGCCTTGCGCGCTCGGCGCGGCCGTGGGCAGGCGCAGCTCGGGCATGCCGGGGGCGTTCAAAACCAGCGATTCGCCGTCGAACGCGGGTTGGACGAGCACCATGCGCGGCAGTTCGCGCTGGGTGCGCAGGGCGCCGTCCATATCGGTCACCATCCATGCGCGGTCCCATTGCAGGCCGCTTGGCGTGAGCAGTGCCTGCTGCACGGCGATGCCGGCGCAGGACTTGACGGGATGGATATACAGGCTGTGGATGCGGCCTGCCAGATCGTATTGATCAGACTCGAAACTCATGGGGGACAACTCCGCTGACGGGGGCGGGCGTGTGCCGGGCGGCGCACCCGCGAAACGGGGATTCTGCACGCTCGGGCCGGCAGGTCGCCGCGCCTCCTACAATTCCCCGTATGGCGCAAACTTTTGACGTATGTATCCGCGGTGCCGGCATTGTGGGCCGCACCTTGGCGTTGCTGTTGGCTCGCGAGCGGCTGTCGGTCGCTCTGGTCGATTCGGCGGGCTCGCGCGCGCCCTCGCATTCCGATGTGCGGGCCTATGCGATGAACGTGGCCTCGCGGGCGATTCTGGAGTCGGTGCGCAGTTGGCCCGACCCCGAACACGCGACCGCCGTGCTGCAGATGCAGGTGCATGGCGATCAGGGCGGCTCGGTCACTTTCGATGCGAATCGCCAGCAGGCCGAGGCGATGGCCTGGATCGTGGACGTGCCCGCGCTGGAGCGCCGCCTCGCGGACGCGACGCGCTTTCAGCCGCTGGTGGACGTGGTGCGCGAGCCGGTCAAGGCACCGCTCACGGTGGTCTGCGAGGGCCGCGCGAGCAAGAGCCGGGCGGAGTTCGGCGTCGAGTTCGACGTGACGCCCTACGGCCAGACGGCGATCGCCACCCGGCTGCGCTGCGAGCGCACGCACAGCCAGATCGCGCGCCAGTGGTTCACGGCGGACGGCAGCATTCTGGCGTTTCTGCCGCTCGAGGGCGAACAAGGGAACTCCGTCGCGGTTGTCTGGTCTATCCCCCACGAGCAGGTGCAGCAATGGCTGACCTGCGACGATGCCGCTTTCGTGCAGAAGCTGCAAGACGTCAGCGAAAGCAGCCTCGGCGCGCTGGAGCTGATTGCGCCGCGCGCGTCGTGGCCCCTGCAGCAGGCGCAGGCGCGTCGCTGGTGCGGCGCGATGCCGGGCGCGGCGGGCGAATCATGGGCCTTGGCCGGAGATGCCGCGCACTCGGTGCACCCGCTTGCGGGTCAGGGGCTGAACATCGGCATTGGCGATGTGTCGGCGCTGGCGCGCATTCTGAGCGAGCGCCAGGGCTGGCGCAGCGTGGGCGATGCGAAGCTGCTGCGGCAATACGAGCGCGAACGCAAGTCCGCGCTGCTGCCGATGGGAGCGACCATGGACGCGCTGCAGCAACTGTTTGCCCGGCAGGAATCGCCGCTGCAGGCGCTGCGCAACTGGGGCATGAGAGGATTTGAGATGAGCGGCCCGCTCAAGGAATGGGTCGCCCGTCAGGCCATGGGACTACAGCAGCCGAACCGGCGCTGAGCCAGTGGTCGCGAAGACAGAGCGGGCTGGACACGCGTTGAACCGAATTTGATGAACCTTTGAGTGGATGAAAAAAGCACCATGAAACTAGTCACTACCTTGCTGGCAGGCGCCGCACTCGCAATGAGCACGGGCGTGTCCGCACAGGAAGCGGCGATCCGCAAGGCCCTGACCGAGCGCATTCCGCAGCTGCAGAACATCGAGGAAATCTCCGCCACGCCGATGAAGGGACTGTACGAAGTGCGCATGGGCACCGACGTGTTCTACACGGACGCCGGCGGCAACTACCTGATCCAGGGCGAGCTCATCGACACCAAGGCGCGCCGCAACCTGACCGAAGACCGCATCAACAAGCTCACCGCGATCAGCTTCGACGCGCTGCCGCTGGCCGACGCGTTCACCATCGTGCGCGGCAACGGCAAGCGCAAGATCGCCGTGTTCGAAGATCCGAACTGCGGCTACTGCAAGCGCTTCGAAAAAGACCTGCAGAACGTCGACAACATCACGGTCTACATGTTCCTCTACCCGATCCTGAGCCCCGATTCGGCCGAGAAGAGCCGTAACATCTGGTGCGCCAAGGACCGTGTGAAAGAGTGGGAAGACCACATGCTGCGCGAGAAGGTCACGCCCGCCGCGAGCTGCGACACCGCCGCCATTCAGCGCAATCTGGCGCTTGGCCGCAAGCACAAGATCACCGGCACGCCGACGATCATCTTCCAGGACGGCACCCGCGTGCCGGGCGCGATCAGCGCGCAGGAAGTCGAAAAGCGCCTCGCCACCGTGATCTCGTCCAAATAAGTCAATGGGCAAGTGACGGGCCACGCCACAAGGCGTGCCGCCTGACGAACCCTCCAAAGGCCGGGCGCTCGCAGCCCCGGCCTTTTCCTTTGGGACGAGCGTCCGCATATAGTGGACGGCACTCACCCGTACAGAACACCGATCCGATGACCACCAAAGCCACCACCGCTACGCCCGCCGTCTTCTTTCGCGTGGAGCCCACCGATCCGCACAACCACCTGTTCCAGGTGACCATGGTCGTCGCCCGCCCCGCCGAAGACCAGGAGCTGGCGCTGCCGGTCTGGATTCCGGGCAGCTATCTGGTGCGCGAGTTCTCCAAGAACCTGCAGCGGCTTGCGGCGCAGCAGAACGGCAAGGCCATCGAAGTGCAGCAGCTCGACAAGCACCGCTTCGTCGCCAAGTGCGCAAAGAACAAGCCGCTCACGCTGACCTACGAGGTCGCGGCCTACGACCATTCGGTGCGCACCGCATGGCTCGACGTCTCGCGCGGCTTTTTCAACGGCACCAGCGTGTGCCTTCGCGCGGTGGGCCTCGAGGACAAGCCGCACGGCATCGACATCGCCCCGCCCGCCCGCATCAAGGGCTGGCAGGCTGCCACCGCGCTCACTCCGGTGCACGTGAACCGCGCAGGCTTCGGCACCTACATCGCCGCGAACTACGACGAACTCGTCGACTGCCCCGTGGAGCTCGGCAAGTTCTGGAGCGCAAAATTCACCGCCTGCGGCGTGCCCCACCGCATCGTCGTCGCGGGCGCGGCCGCGTCGTTCGACGGCGAACGCCTCGTCGCCGACACCAAGCGCATCTGCGAGACCGAAATCCGCTTCTGGCATGGCGAGGGCAAGGCCGTGCATTCGCACTATCTCTTCATGCTCAACGTGGTGGACGACGGCTACGGCGGGCTCGAGCACCAGACCAGCACCGCGCTGATCTGCGGCCGCCGCGACCTGCCCCGCATCGGCGAGAAGACGGCGCCCGAAGGCTACAACACGCTGCTCGGCCTGATCAGCCACGAGTATTTCCACACCTGGAACGTCAAGCGCATGCGCCCCGCCGAGTTCGCGCGCTACGACTACAACCAGGAGAACTACACCGAGCTGCTGTGGTTCTTCGAAGGCTTCACCAGCTACTACGACGACCTGCTGCTGCGCCGCGCAGGGCTCATCGACCACGCGACCTATCTGCGCCTCATCACCAAGACCATCAACCAGGTGCAGCAGACCCCGGGCCGCAAGGTGCAGTCCGTGGCCGAGGCCAGCTTTGACGCCTGGGTGAAGTACTACCGCCAGGACGAAAACACGCCCAACTCCACCGTGAGCTACTACACCAAGGGCTCGCTGGTCGCGCTGTGCCTGGACCTCGCGCTGCGCCAGCACGGCCGCACCACGCTCGACGACGTGATGCGCGCGCTGTGGCAACGCACGCGAGGCGGCCCGATGAGCGAGGCCGACGTGCTCGCCGTGCTGCACAAACTCTCAGGCAGGGACTGGTCCCCCGAACTCCAGCGCTGGGTGCACGGCACCGACGACCTGCCGCTCAAGGAACTGCTCGCCTCCCAAGGCATCGAGCTGCAGACCGAGACCACCGCGACCGCACAGCGCCTTGGCCTGCGCGTGCAGGAAAACGCCTCAGGCATCACCGCCAAGGTCGTGCTGCAAGGCGGCCTTGCGGAACAGGCTGGGTTCATGGCCGGTGACGAATGGCTCGGCATCGAGCTGGCGAGCGGCGAAGGCTGGCGCCTGCAGAAGCTCGACGATCTGGCGCTCTACGCGGGCGCGTCCGCACGCGTCACGGCGCTGGTCTCTCGCGACCGCAGATTGCTCAAGCTGCCGATGCGCCTTCAGCCCTCTCAGATGGAAGGCGCAGCGCCCGACACCGTGCGTCTGGCCGTCGACAACGCCGACCTCGCCCGGCATTGGCTGCGCGAAGACAAGGTCGCCGAAAGCACCAAACTCTGACAGATAGTTCACACTTTCCGCCGTTCTGGCCGGGCACCAAAAACTGTCCGGCCACCGCTTGGGTATAGTGCAGCGTTGGTTTCCCCTTTCGCAACACAAACAGTTATCTGGAGATTACCGTGGCCTACGAAACGATTGAAGTCCGCGTCGAAGCTGAAAAGGTCGGCGTCATCACGCTGAACCGCCCCAAGGCCTTGAACGCGCTCAACGACCAACTCATGAACGAGCTGGGCGACGCGCTGCGCGCTTTCGAAGCGGACGAAAAGATCGGCTGCATCATCCTGACCGGCAGCGAAAAGGCGTTCGCCGCAGGCGCGGACATCGGCGCCATGGCCAAGTACAGTTTTGCCGATGCCTACAAGGGCGACTACATCACCCGCAACTGGGAACAGATCCGCAACATCCGCAAGCCCGTGATCGCCGCAGTGGCCGGCTACGCCCTCGGCGGCGGCTGCGAACTTGCGATGATGTGCGACTTCATCATCGCCGCCGACAACGCCAAGTTCGGCCAGCCTGAAATCAAGCTCGGCGTGATCCCCGGCGCAGGCGGCACCCAGCGCCTGCCCCGCGCGGTGGGCAAGTCCAAGGCCATGGACATGGCTCTGACCGGCCGCATGATGGACGCCACCGAAGCCGAACGCTCGGGCCTCGTGAGCCGCGTCGTGGCACTCGACAAGCTGATGGAAGAAGCCCTCGGCGCCGCCATCATCATCAGCGGCTTCTCGCAGATCGCCGTCATGGCCGCCAAGGAAACCGTCAACCGCGCGTTCGAAGGCACGCTCTCCGATGGCCTGATGTTCGAGCGCCGTCTGTTCCACGCGCTGTTTGCGACTGAAGATCAGAAGGAAGGCATGGATGCCTTCGTGAACAAGCGTCAGGCTGCGTTCAAGCATCTCTGATCGACTTGCCCTGTACACCTCTCCAAGGTGAGCGCCACCTGCAGTGATGCGGTGGCGTTTTTTTGTGTGTTGCTTTGGTTGAGGGTGGAGGCCGGGAGTTCCGCCCGGCGGCGGAGTAACTTTTCGCTTGCGCGCGAAAAGTCACCAAAAGCGCGCTTTTGAATACGGGGTCACGCGGCAGAACTCGCTTTGCGCTTCGCGCGCCGCTCGGGCAACCGCCGCGAGTCAGAATTTTCATAAGAGGTGTGTTCGGCACTTCGCTTCGCTCGTGTCGATCATCTCGCGACTTCGCGAGATGCGGTTGCGCCAGTGTTGTGCGGCTTTTGATTTCTCGAGGGATCAACGTCGTTCAAAAGAGCAGCGGGCATGTAGTGCCCAACCCAGCTCTGCAAGCACCCCGGCACGAGCGAAGCAACGTGCCGCAACACCTCTTCCAAACTGATTTCCGGCGGTTGCCCGAGCGGAGTGACGAAGGAACGCAGCGAGTTCCGCCGGAGGTATTGAAAGCGCGTTTTTGATTACTTTTTGCGCGCAAGCAAAAAGTGATTGCCCCGCCGGGGGCAGTCCCGGCCTCCGCCCTCAAAAAGACCCCACCGAATGAATCGCTCAAATAAGAAGACGATCAACGCGCCCAATTCATCACTCACACAGAGCAACCAAGACAGAAAACAATTGACACACATACATGCAAAAAGAATCCTTCACCGAAGCAACAAGCAAGCAGCCGAGCGAAGAATTCCTACGACCTCGAATTCATAGGCTATAATATTTGTCTCTGGTCGTATAGCTCAGTTGGTTAGAGCGCAGCATTCATAATGCTGATGTCGAAGGTTCAAGTCCCTCTACGACCACCAGTCAAGCAAAGCCCGCAGTGCCTCACGGCAGTGCGGGCTTCGTGGGTCAAGGTCGTATAGCTCAGTTGGTTAGAGCGCAGCATTCATAATGCTGATGTCGAAGGTTCAAGTCCCTCTACGACCACCAGTCAAAAGCCGTTGAGCGCAAGCCCAACGGCTTTTTTCTTTGCGCTCTGCTAGATACTCATCAGGTCGCAACAGCCGCGCCGCGTGGCGGTCACACGCGCTCGACCTCAGCCTTGGCGCGCTTGAGTTTCAGAGGCGAAACTCCTTTGGCCGGTGCAGCGGGCGCACTCGTCGACATGGGCTCGATCGGCTTGAGCGTATGCAGGTCCAGCAGCGTGAAGTGGCCGCGTCCGCCGCGCCAGCCGCCGGTGTCGATGAACATCACGTTGCCCAATGTCTGCACCTCGTCCAGCGTGGTGTGTCCGTGGATCAGCGCCCGCACGTTGGCCACGGGCTGCTCGCAGCGGCGCGCAAAGCGGTCGCGCGACCAGAGACAGGCGTCGACGGCCGAGGCGGGCAGATGAAAGCTGCGGATGTCGTCCCAGTCCTCGAACGGATATCCCGCGTGCACCAGTCCCACCGGGCCATCGCGGGTTTCCACTTCCATCGCGAGCGGCAACGCGCCAAGCCGATCGGCGATGGCGTTGAGTTCGGGCTCGCTCAGGGAGAGCATCCAGTCGCCGCCGTGGCGCATGTGGTCGACATCGGGCATGGGGTCGCCGCTGGCGGTGCGGCAGACCAGTTGCTCGTGGTTGCCGCAGATCGCGTGGAACCACGGTTTGTCGAGCCATTCGAGCACCCGGTGCGACTCGGGGCCGCGGTCCACCAGATCACCGACCGAGAACAGACGATCACGGATCGGATTGAAGTCGATGGCTCGCAGCGCGTTCTGCAGCGCAGTGAAGCTCCCGTGGATGTCGCCGACCGCTATGTCCCGCCCAATCCGATTCAGGGAAAAGCGCACCAGCTGACAGGAGGAGGCGGGCAAGGCGGAAAACGCGAAATCGGACATGCAAGAAATGTACATTGAGTAACACTCAGTGCGCCATTGTTTCGCGCAAACCAACTTCGTCAATATTGGCAATAACTGTTTCCTCAAGAGAGGCATGTGGTTTCAGCTGCGGCTATTTGGCGACAAACTGGACGGATTTGCGCTGGCAAGCCGCGCCGCCTTCGGCCGCATGTTCCCTCGCGGCTAAAATCGCCCCACTCTTCAGCCTCTGGATGTACACCATGAACCGCTGCAACAAGCCCCACTGTCCTTCCTGCTCCTCGGCCAGCGTCCGCCGGCTCGCCGCCGCCACGCTGTGCGCGGCGCTCGCCATGGGCACCGTGCCCGCCGCCGTCGCGCAGGTGATGGAACACTCCGTCGCCCGCAACTTCCCACCCGCGTCAAAGCGCGGCGACCTCGTCGTCGCCAGCACGGTCGAGGCCAAGGTGGACAGCGACGTGTACCGGCTGGCTCCCGGCCTGCGCATCTTCAATCAGCAGAACCAGCTGGTGTTCGCGCACTCGGTGATCGGCCAGAAGCTCGACGTGCGCTATCTCATCGAGCCCAGCACCGGCATGCTGCAGACCGCATGGATCCTCACCAGCACCGAGCTGGCCAAGGAACCCAAGCGCGGCTGGTTCAAGTAAGCAAGCCTGCCTCGCCTCCATACCGGACTGACCGAGGTCGCCGCTCGTGGCGCTTCGGACCCGTACCCATTTGAAGAGATCATCGGTTGATTCATGGCGCTGGCCGTCCTGCCTGCCGCTCCCATCGCAGCGACAACGCTGAAACAGCGCTGCGATATCCGCAGGTGAAGGCATTGCAGCCGCGGCATCCACCCACCCCCACGCACACACAGAATTCGAGAGACCGCCATGTCCAAAAAAGTTTTCATCAAGACCTTCGGCTGCCAGATGAACGAGTACGACTCGGACAAGATGGCCGACGTGCTCGGCGCCGCCCAGGGCTACGAGCCCACCACCAACATGGACGAGGCCGACCTCATCCTTTTCAACACCTGCTCGGTGCGTGAAAAAGCGCAGGAAAAAGTGTTCAGCGATCTCGGTCGCGTCAAGCACCTCAAGGAAAAAGGCGTGCTGATCGGCGTGGGCGGCTGCGTCGCGAGCCAGGAAGGCGAGGAGATCATCAAGCGCGCGCCCTATGTGGACGTGGTGTTCGGCCCGCAGACGCTGCACCGCCTGCCCGAGCTGCTGAACGCACGTTCGACCAAGGCCAAGCCGCAGGTGGACATCTCCTTTCCAGAGATCGAGAAGTTCGACCACCTGCCGCCCGCACGCGTCGAGGGCGCGACCGCGTTCGTCTCGATCATGGAAGGCTGCTCCAAGTACTGCAGCTACTGCGTCGTGCCCTACACGCGCGGCGAAGAAGTGAGCCGCCCATTTGAAGACGTGCTGGTGGAAGTGGCGGGCCTCGCCGATCAGGGCGTGAAGGAAATCAACCTGCTTGGCCAGAACGTGAATGCCTATCTCGGCAAAATGGGCGACACCAGCGAGATCGCCGACTTCGCGATGCTGCTCGAATACGTGTCCGACATTCCCGGCATCGAGCGCATTCGCTACACCACCAGCCATCCCAACGAATTCACGCCGCGCCTGATCGAGGCATACGCCAAGCTGCCCAAGCTGGTGAACCACCTGCATCTGCCCGTGCAGCACGGCAGCGACAAGATTCTCATGGCGATGAAGCGCGGCTACACCGCCATGGAATACAAGAGCACGGTGCGCAAGCTGCGCGCCATCCGGCCCGATCTGGCGATGAGCAGCGACTTCATCGTGGGCTTTCCCGGCGAGACGGAAGAAGACTTCCAGAAGATGATGAAGCTGATTCACGATGTCCGCTTCGACAACTCCTTCAGCTTCATCTTCAGCCCACGCCCCGGCACGCCCGCAGCCAATCTGCACGACGACACGCCACACGACGTGAAGCTGCGCCGTCTGCAAGAGCTGCAAGCCGTCATCAACCAGAACATCAAGGACATCAGCGAAGAGCGCGTGGGCACCGTGCAGCGCCTGCTGGTGGAAGGCATCTCCAAGCGCGACGGCAGCGAACTCATGGGCCGCACGGAATGCAACCGCGTGGTGAACTTCCCCGGCAATGCGCGACTGATCGGTCAACTGATCGACGTGCGCATCACCGAGGCCAAGACCTATACGCTGCGCGGTGAAGTAGTGACCAGCGAGACCGTCGCAGCCTGAGCCACGCGCGGCTGGATGATCAGCCGCGCCGCACGGCAGTTCCGGCATTCAAGGCGCAGGCTGTGGATGCCACCGGGGCGGGTGATTGTTTCTGCGGCAATCTGCTCGCCCGAGTTGCGGCGGGGGATGATCTTGTCGCGGCCGCGTGCGGCGGCTTCAATTGCAGTGGAGGGGGTTGCCTTTGCTGCGGTGCTGGCGGCAGAGGCCGGGAGTTCCGCCCGGCGGCGGAGTACCTTTTTGGTCTTGCCCAAAAAGGCACCAAAAATGCGCTCTTCAATACCCGCGGCAGAACTCGCTTTGCGCTTCGCGCGCCGCTCGGGCAACCGCCGCGAGCTAGATGTTCACTCGGAGGTGTGTTCGGCACGTCGCTGCGCTCGTGCCGGGCATCTCGCGACTTCGCGAGATGCTGGGGTGCCAGCGCTGCGCGATTTTTGATTTGCTCGCTGGATCAACGTCACTCAAAAGAACAGTGGGCGTCTGCCCCCCCCACCCAACTCCGCAAACACCCCGGCACGAGCGAAGCAACGTGCCGCAACCACCTCTTCCAAACTGATTTCCGGCGGTTGTCCGAGCGGCGCGCGCAGCGCAAAGCGAGTTCCGCCGGAGGTATTGAAAGCGCGTTTTTGATTACTTTTTGCGCGCAAGCAAAAAGTGATTGCCCCGCCGGGGGCAGTCCCGGCCCCTGACCCCAACCACCCAGCAGTAGCCGAAAAAACACCTCAGCAACGACGTTCGGCAAGAAACGTCGAAAAGATCAGAACGGCATTTTGGGCATGCCACCGCCACCCATCATGTTCTTCATGCCCTTCATCCCCCCCATGCGCTTCATCATCTTCATGAGACCGCCGCCCTTCATCTTCTTCATCATGGTCTGCATCTGCTCGAATTCCTTGAGCAGGCGATTCACTTCCTGAACCTGCACACCCGCGCCATCAGCAATACGCTTCTTGCGCGTAGCCTTGATGAGCGCAGGATGCTTGCGCTCCTTCATCGTCATCGAACAGATAATGCCTTCCTTGCGACGCACTTCGCGCTCGGCCTTGTCCATATCGACCTGACCGGCCTTGCCCGCGAGCTCTGAGGGCAGCTTGTCCATCAGCGTGGAAAGACCGCCCATCTGCTTCATCTGCTGCAGCTGCGCCAAAAAGTCGTTCAGATCAAAACCGTCGCCAGACTTGACCTTTTCGGCCAGCTTCTGCGCGGCTTCCATGTCCACGCCCTTGGTGACCTGCTCGACCAAGGCGACGATGTCGCCCATGCCGAGCACGCGCTGGGCGTGGCGGGTGGCGTCGAATACTTCGAGGCCGTCGATCTTTTCCGAGACACCCGCAAACTTGATCGGCGCGCCCGTGATCTGGCGCACCGACAGCGCCGCACCGCCGCGCGAGTCGCCGTCGAGCTTGGTGAGCACGATGCCAGTGAGCGGCAGCGCCTCCTTGAAGGCCTTGGCGGTGTTGATCGCGTCCTGGCCCTGCATGGCGTCGACCACGAACAGGGTTTCGACGGGCTTCAGGATGCCGTGCAGGTCCTTGATTTCCTGCATCAGCAGTTCATCGATGGCCAGGCGGCCGGCCGTGTCGACCAGCAGCACGTCGAAATAGTGCTTTTTGGCGTAGTCGAGCGCCGCCAGCGCGATGTCGCGCGGCTTCTGGTCGGGCGAGGAAGGGAACCATTCGGCCCCCGCCTGCGCGGTCACGGTCTTGAGCTGCTCGATGGCGGCCGGGCGGTACACGTCGCCCGACACCGTCAGCACCTTCTTCTTGCGCTTGTCGATCAGGTGCTTGGCGAGCTTGGCGGTGGTCGTGGTTTTACCGGCGCCCTGCAGACCGGCCATGAGGATGACGGCGGGAGGCTGGGCGTTCAGATTGATGTCGGAGATGCCCTCACCCATGGTGGCGGCGAGTTCGGCATTGACGATGCCCACCAGCGCCTGACCGGGTTTGAGGCTGCCGAGAACTTCCTGACCGAGCGCCTTTTCCTTGACGCGGGCGACGAAGTCCCGCACCACGGGCAGCGCCACGTCGGCCTCAAGCAGCGCCATGCGCACTTCGCGCAGCATGTCCTGCACGTTGGATTCGGTGATGCGGGCCTGGCCACGCATCTCCTTGACGAGTCGTGATAATTTATCGGTGAGCGCGGAAGCCATGCGAATGCTCCAAGGGCAGCATTCCTGCCATCAGGCGCAGGATGCTGCAATGTTTGGCCCGACGAACGCGGGCGAAAGGCTAAACTGTAAGTCTATGATTTTACCCAGTGCTTCACCACTCGGATGGCTATTGGCCTTGGCGACGGCTGTGGCCTATGTGATCTCAGCCGTTGCGGGCTCGAAATTTTCCCCGTCTCAGGCCCGCATGGCGCTGATCGCGGCCTGGGTGTTGCACGGCGCCTCCATCGCCTGGGGCCTGATGGGCGCGGCTCCCCATTTCGGATTCGCCTCCGCGCTCTCGATGACCGCCTGGCTGATGCTGGTCGCCTATCTGGTGGAGCGCCAGTTCTTTCCGCAGCTGCGCGCGCTCTGGGTGCTGTCCCTGCTCGGTGCGGCCATTGTGCTGCTCGCCGCGCTGTTTCCGGGCAAGCCGCTGCATGCGCTGTCGTCGCCCTGGTTGCCACTGCACCTCACGCTGGGCATCGCCTCCTATGGTCTGTTCGCCGCCGCCGTCGTGCATGCCTGGCTGATGACGCGCGCCGAAAAGCAGATCCGCCTCGCCGCTGATTCCCCAAGCGGCATGCCGCTGCTCACGCTGGAGCGCCTGACCTTCCGCTTCGTGACGGCGGGCTTCGTGGTGCTGACAGCCACGCTGATCGCGGGCTGGTTCTTCGGCGAGGTGCTGTATGGCCGCGCCTGGGTCTGGGACCACAAATCGGTGTTCTCGGTGCTCTCGTGGATCACCTTCGCCGTGCTGCTGATCGGCCGCTCGCGCTTCGGCTGGCGCGGCCACAGCGCCGTGCGCATGCTGTACGCGGGCGCGGCGTTGCTGCTGCTCGCCTATGCCGGATCACGCTTCGTGATGGAAGTGCTGCTGGTGCGCGCCGGGGCCTGAACGAACATGAAATACCTTCTCGTCCTGATCGTACTGATCGTCGCCTACAACATCTGGCGCAAGAACCGCATCGACAGCGGCACCGCCAAACCTCCCCATCGCAACCCGACGAACGCCCCCCCGCGCATTCCACAGGAGATGGTGCCCTGCGCGCGCTGCGGCCTGATGATGCCCAAGACCGAAGCGCTCGAGCAAGGCGGCAGGCATTACTGCAGCGCCGACCACCAGCGCCAGGGTCCGGCCTGAGTCGCCGCCATCGGATCTAGACAAATTCGTGCTCCACAGTCCCCGCACCAACAACAACACGTTTCTGCGCATCTGGCTCGCATTCCTGAACGGCCGGGTGATGGTCGCGCTCCTGCTGGCCATGCAGCAGGGCGCTGGGCTGATCTGGCATGTGCCCACCCATCCCGACACGCTGGCAGCCGCCCTTGGCTACCTGGCGCTGACGCTGGCCGTGCGCATCGTCTCGCGCACCGTGCCATCGCCCCAGCCGGGCGTGCAGTGGCTGCCCACCATCGGCGTGGACATCGTCATCTTCAGCTTTCTGCAGTTCATGGGCAGCGACACCCTGAGCTTCACCCCGCTCTTTGCGCTGCCGGTGCTGATGGCCGGGATGCTGGGCTCGCTGATGACGGCGCTGGGCACCACCTCGCTGATCACCATCGTGATGCTCGCGGCAGCCCTGTTCGCCGACCAGAAGAACCAAGGCGATCCGGTCCAGCGCTATATACAGGCGGCGCTCACCGGCGTCGGTTTCTTCATCGTCACCTATCTGGCGCACCAGCTCTCGGTCAAGCTGCGCTCCGAACACGCGATCGCGCAGCGCAGCCGCATGGCCGCACAGACGCAGGAAGACGTGAGCGCACTCGTGATGCAGCATCTGGCCGAGGGTGTGCTGGTGATGGACCACCAGAGCCAGGTGCGGCTGGTCAACCCGTCGGCACGGCTGCTGATGGGCGACGCGATTGCGGGCACCATGCCTTTTGATCTGCGCCCGCTGGTCAACTGGTCGCCGCTGCTGGATCTGGTGCGCCTGACCTTCGTGAGCGGCACGCAGCAATCGGCCGACATCGACATCGTCCATCCCGGCCACAGCCCCATGGGTCTGCGCGCCCGCACCTGGCTGACCACGCACCAGCACTTCCGCTCGACAAGCGTCGCAGCCGATGCCGCCGCGGAGCCGCTGTGCGTGGTTTTTCTGCAGGACCTGCGCGAGATGGAGGCGCGGCTGCGCACCGAGAAGCTCGCCGCGATGGGGCGCATGTCGGCCGCCGTGGCGCACGAGATCCGCAATCCGCTGGCCGCCATCATCCAGGCCAACGCATTGCTCGACGAGGATCTGAGCGACCCCATGCAGCGGCGCCTCAGCCAGATGGTCAAGCAGAACGCAGAGCGGCTCACCCGCATCACCGAGGAGGTGCTGGACATCGCCCGCGTGCGCCACCAGATCGACAACGTGCCCGCCTCGGCCATCGAGCTTGATGCCACCGTCAGCCTGATCGTCGGCGACTGGCAGGCGCACGACGTGCAGCGCCGCCATGCGCTGCTCTCGCTGAGCACGTCGGGCATGCAGGTGAATTTCGACATCGACCATCTGCGCCGCGTGCTCGTCAATCTCATGGACAACGCGCTGCGCTACATGGGTCCGCACCCGGACTCGATGACCATCCACACCGGCACCACGCCCGACGGGCTCGCCTATGTCGAAGTCTGGAGCGACGGCGCGCCGCTCGAGCAATCGGTGGAGCAGCATCTGTTCGAGCCGTTCTTCTCCTCGGAAAACCGCTCGAGCGGACTCGGCCTCTACATCAGCAGAGAACTGTGCAGCCGCCACGGCGCATCCATCCGCTACGAACGCCGCCCCCAGACCCTGCATCGCGGCGAGATCGAGGGCAACGCCTTCATCGTCACCTTCCGCAAATCGCTGCAGCTTCCGGGAACGCCTTCTCTTTTTGACACAATCATGGTTTGAGACTCCAACGAACACATGCCTGCATACGCCGCCTCCATACTGGTCATTGATGACGAACCCGATCTGAGAACGCTCTACGAGCTCACGCTCCTGCGCGAGGGCTATCGCGTCGAAACGGCCGGCTCAGTGGAAGAGGCGCGCCAGCAGCTGCGCGTGCAGCAGTTCGACGTGGTGATCTCCGACATGCGCCTGCCCGACGGATACGGTATGGAGGTGCTGCTGCATCTGCGCGAGTCCCAGCGGCGCGAGCGCTGCGTGGTGATGACCGCGTACGGCTCGGCGGAGAACGCGGTGGAGGCGCTGCGCGCGGGCGCATTCGACTATCTGACCAAACCGGTGGATCTCAAGCAGTTCCGCTCGGTGGTGGCATCCGCCGTGCAGGGCACGAGCGGCGTTCCTGCCCCCGGTCAACCGGCGGCCAACCAGCGATCTCAAGACGCCGAAAACAGGTCCGCCACCGAGGGCGACTCGTCCTCCGCGTCCCCGGTGCTGCGCCAGTTGATCGGTGAGTCCGAGGCGATGCGCAACGTCAAGCAGCGCATCGCCAAGGTCGCGCGCAGCATGGCGCCCGTGCTGGTGCGCGGCGAGTCCGGCACCGGCAAGGAACTGGTGGCGCGCGCGCTGCACGGCAGCAGCCAGCGCTCGGACGGTCCGATGATCGCGGTGAACTGCAGCGCGATTCCCGAGAATCTGCTCGAGGCGGAATTCTTCGGTGCGCGCAAGGGCTCGTACACCGGCGCGACGGCGGATCGCGAAGGCTTCTTTCAGGCCGCGCAGGGCGGCACGCTGTTCCTCGACGAGATCGGCGATCTGCCGCTCGCCATGCAGTCCAAGCTGCTGCGCGCCATCCAGGAGCGCAGCATCCGGCCTCTCGGCGCGACGCAGGAAGAGACCGTCGACGTGCGCATCGTGAGCGCCACCCACAAGGATCTGGCCGCCGAGGTGCAGGCCGGCAACTTCCGTCAGGATCTGTACTATCGCCTCAATGTCATCGAGCTGCTGATCCCGCCGCTGCGCGAGCGCCGCGAGGATCTGCCCGACCTGTGCCGCGCGCTGCTGCAGCGCATTGAGCAGGATTCGGGCGTGCCCGTGCCGCGTCTCACCGACAACGCGCTGCGACGCATCGCCCAGCATCCGCTGCCCGGCAACGTGCGTGAGCTGGAGAACCTGCTGCACCGCGCGGTCGCGCTCAGCGATGGCGACGAGCTGTTCGTCGATCCGCCCGCTGCCGGCGCCATGCAGATGCCCGAGCCCGCCCCAGCGCCTGCGGTGCCCATGCCGTCATCACCCGCCGCCATCATGAAGAGCGATGCGGGCACAAGCACGGGCACAAGCACGGAGATGCTGCCCGCGGGCTCCCCGCCCCCCTATCCGGCCAACACGGAGCTGCCGAACGATCTTCAGGCCTGGCTCGACAAGCAGGAGCGGGACATCCTCGTGCGCGCGCTGCGCGAGTCCGGCTTCAACCGCACGGCGACGGCAGCGCGTCTGGGCATCAGCCTGCGCCAGATCCGCTACCGCATCGAGCGCCTCAACATCTCCGAAGCCGAAGGCGGCACGGACCATGTCGACAGCGAGTAGGCCAGCAAGCGTGACGCAACGTGAGTGGCGGGGCGGCTGGTACGTCAGGGCCCGCCGCGTCGAATCGCCCAACCACGGCCCGCGACCTGCGGGCGCCGAGATCGACCTCGTCGTCGTGCACTCCATCAGCCTGCCGCCGGGCCAGTATGGAACGGGCGACATCGAGCGCCTCTTTACCAACAAACTCGACTGGGATGCGGATCCCTACTTCAACACCATACGCGGCATAGAGGTTTCCAGTCACTTCGTGATCGACAGAAGTGGGACAATCACGCAGTTCGTCGACTGTGATCGGCGCGCGTGGCATGCCGGTCGTTCGCACTGGCGAGCACGTGACAACTGCAATGACGACTCGATCGGCATTGAACTGGAAGGATTGGAAGGCGAGAGTTTCACGAAGGCGCAATACACCGCGCTGACCATGCTGTGCAGGGATCTTGCACGGCGCTATTCGATCCGCTACATCGCCGGGCATGAGCACATTGCGCCCACGCGCAAGGGCGATCCCGGAGCCGGATTCGAGTGGCGAGAAATGCGAAACAATTTGTGTGATCTGGGTTGGTGGTTTCCACTACCCCCCTAGCAACCGTCACCCCTCTGTGGTTTTCACGGACAGCCCTCTCCGGTTTATTTCCCACTCCGTTTTTTCCCGATGCATGCGGGCTAGCGGAGCGTATTGCCGGATAGATCGCATCAACTGGTGATTCCCGTTCGCAAACACCGTCAGCACACACGTCGCGCACCGGCACGAGGGGCCTTTGAAGACCTCGAATTGTCAACTTCGTCCGAAGGCCACCCTGCAGCGGATACACTACAGGTAGTGTCTTGATGACTTCGGACACCCCAGATATAGTGTGTCACGGCAACCAGTGATACATCACACCCGAAGGCCCCTGCAGCTTGGTACCACGCCTGCACACCCGCCTTCGACCGCAATACAAGAGGACTACATGCAAGCTGTACAGACCCCAGCCAATGAGGTGAGCCCTGCGCTCGCGAAATCCACTTCTTCCGCTGCCGCGAAGGCTCCGGCGATCGCCGGCAACTACGCCCAGTTCCAGATCATCCGCCGCAATGGCGCCGTGGTTCCGTTCGAACCACAGAAGATCGCCGTGGCGATGATGAAGGCGTTTCTGGCCACCCATGGCGCGCAGGGCGCCGCGTCGGCCAGCATCCGCGAAGTCGTGGACAACCTCACGCAGGCGGTCGTACATGCCCTGACCCGCTCGCGTCCGGGCGGCGGCACCTTCCACATCGAAGACGTGCAGGACCAGGTCGAACTCGGCCTGATGCGCGGTGGCCATCACGAAGTCGCTCGCGCTTACGTGCTGTACCGCGAAGCCCGCAAGCAGGAGCGTGCCGAGCGCCGCGAACAACTGCTGCCGCAAGTGCCGACCATGCACGTGCTGGAAAACGGCCAGCGCGTGGAACTCGACGTGCTGCGCCTGCACGCGCTGATCGAGGCCGCCTGCGCCAACATCGGTGAACATGTGACGGCCGCGCCCATCGTGACCGAAACGATGCGCAACCTGTACGACGGCGTGCCGATGGACGAAGTGTTCAAGGCCGCGATTCTGGCCGCGCGCACCAAGATCGAAAAGGACCCCGGCTACACCTACGCCACCGCCCGCCTGCTGCTGCACACGATCGTGCGCGAGATTCTGGGCCGCGACGTGACGCCTGCAGAAATGCCTGCCGCCTATGCCGCGTACTTCCCGCAATTCATCCAGAAGGGCGTGGACAACGAGCTGCTGGACGAGCGCCTCGCCAAGGAATTCGATCTGCCGCGCCTCGCCGCGGCACTCAAGGCCGAACGCGACCAGCAGTTCGACTACCTCGGTCTGCAGACGCTGTACGACCGCTACTTCCTGCACGTGCGCAAGACCCGCATCGAACTGCCTCAGGCGTTTTTCATGCGCGTCGCCATGGGCCTGTCGCTCAACGAGGCCGACAAGAACGCCCGCGCCATCGAGTTCTACGAAGTGCTGTCGTCGTTCGACTTCATGTCCTCGACACCCACGCTGTTCAACAGCGGCACGCTGCGCTCGCAACTCTCGTCGTGCTATCTGACGACCGTGCCGGACCATCTGGACGGCATCTATGAGTCGATCAAGGAAAACGCCCTGCTCTCCAAATTCGCGGGCGGCCTCGGCAACGACTGGACACGCGTGCGCGCGCTCGGCTCGCACATCAAGGGCACGAACGGCGAATCGCAGGGCGTGGTTCCGTTCCTCAAGGTGGTGAACGACACGGCCGTCGCCGTGAACCAGGGCGGCAAGCGCAAGGGCGCGGTCTGCACCTATCTGGAAACCTGGCATCTGGACATCGAGGAATTCCTCGAGCTGCGCAAGAACACCGGCGACGACCGCCGCCGCACGCACGACATGAACACGGCGAACTGGATTCCCGATCTGTTCATGAAGCGCGTAATGGAAAAGGGTGCGTGGACCTTGTTCAGCCCCGCCGATGTGCCCGATCTGCACGACCTGTATGGCGGCGCGTTCGAGAAGGCCTACTCCGCCTATGAAGCCAAGGCGGCATCGGGCGAAATCCGTCTGTCCAAGCAAGTGCCTGCCGTCGATCTGTGGCGCAAGATGCTCTCGATGCTGTTCGAGACCGGCCACCCATGGATCACGTTCAAGGATCCTTGCAACATCCGCTCGCCACAGCAACACGTGGGCGTGGTGCACTCGTCCAACCTGTGCACGGAAATCACGCTGAACACCAGCGACACCGAAACCGCCGTCTGCAACCTCGGCTCGGTGAACCTGTCACGCCACATCACGAACGGCAAGATCGACCACGACAAGCTGAAGAAGACGATCAGCACCGCGATGCGCATGCTCGACAACGTCATCGACATCAACTACTACGCAGTGCAGAAGGCCAAGGACTCCAACATGCGCCACCGTCCGGTGGGCATGGGCCTGATGGCGTTCCAGGACGCGCTCTACGAAATGCGCATCCCCTACGCCAGCGACGCCGCCGTGCAGTTCGCAGACGAGTCGATGGAAGCCATCTGCTACTACGCCTACTTCGCATCGAGCGAACTGGCCAAGGAGCGCGGCACCTATTCGACCTACGACGGCTCGCTGTGGTCGCGCGGCATTCTGCCCATCGACTCGGTGGAACTGCTGGCCAAGGAGCGCGGCGGCTACGTCGAAGTGGACCGTTCGTCGACGCTCGACTGGGAAGCCCTGCGCAAGAAGATCGCCAAGGACGGCATGCGCAACTCCAACTGCGTGGCCATCGCTCCTACCGCGACCATCTCCAACATCGTCGGCGTGGACGCATCGATCGAGCCATCGTTCGGCAACCTGTCGGTGAAGTCGAATCTCTCGGGCGAGTTCACCGTCGTCAACCAATACCTGGTGCGCGATCTGCAGCGCCTCGGTCTGTGGGACGACGTGATGGTGATGGACCTGAAGCACTTCAAGGGCTCGCTGCAACCGATCGATCGCGTGCCGCAGGAAGTGAAGGACCTGTACGCCACCGCGTTTGAAGTTTCGCCGACATGGTTGGTCGAAGCCGCATCGCGTCGCCAGAAATGGATCGATCAAGCGCAGAGTCTGAACATCTACATGGCCGGCGCATCGGGCAAAAAGCTCGACGAGACCTACAAGCTCGCATGGGTTCGTGGTCTTAAAACCACGTACTACCTGCGCACGCAATCCGCGACGCACGTGGAGATGAGCACGGTGAGTGGTCGTCAGCTCAACGCGGTGTCCAACGGCAGTGAGCAAAATTCTGCTGCAGCCTCGAAAGCCGCGCCAGTCAACGCTTTGGAGGCAGCAGCCGCTGCCGCGCGCGCACAAAGCGAAAGCGTTCCGGCCACCGACATCAAGTTCTGCGCGATCGATGATCCGGGCTGCGAGGCCTGCCAATAAGGCGTTTTGCGCGCGTGTTTGAAGTGCTTCGCATCTTCACGCGCGCGCCTCTGCGCAAAATATTTGGCGAAGCAACGCCGCAGCGCTTTTCTTTTTGAGTCGCTGCTTTCATAATTCGAGCACTGGAAAACGTATGCTGACCTGGGACGAAGAAGTCAAGCCCTCATCGCAAAATCAAACGGAAGGCGGTTCACAAGACAACCGCCTCGGGTCAACGCCCGCTCTTCAAACCGTTGCCTCCACATCTTCGACGGGCGTCGCACCAGCCGCGACGACACCAGCACCCGCCGCTCACAAGCGCGTGAATGCCGCGGACAAGCGCATCATCAACGCCAAGACCGACGTCAACCAGCTGGTCCCCTTCAAGTACAAGTGGGCCTGGGAAAAATACCTCGCCACCTGCGCCAATCACTGGATGCCGCAGGAAGTGAACATGACGCGCGACATCGCGTTGTGGAAAGATCCGAATGGCCTGACCGAAGACGAACGCCGCATCGTCAAGCGCAACCTCGGCTTCTTCGTGACCGCCGATTCGCTGGCCGCCAACAACATCGTGCTGGGCACCTACCGCCACATCACCGCGCCCGAGTGCCGCCAGTTCCTGCTGCGCCAGGCGTTCGAAGAAGCGATCCACACGCACGCCTATCAGTACATCGTCGAATCGCTCGGCCTCGACGAGTCCGAGATCTTCAACGCGTACAACGAAGTCAAGTCGATCCGCGACAAGGACGAGTTCCTGATCCCGTTCATCGAAGCGATCATGGATCCGGAATTCCACACCGGCACGCCCGAGACCGACCAGACGCTGCTGAAGTCGCTGATCGTCTTCGCCTGCCTGATGGAAGGCCTGTTCTTCTACGTCGGCTTCACGCAGATCCTCGCGCTGGGCCGCCAGAACAAGATGACCGGCGCCGCCGAGCAATATCAATACATCCTGCGCGACGAGTCGATGCACTGCAATTTCGGCATCGACCTGATCAACCAGCTCAAGCTCGAGAACCCGCACCTGTGGACGCCCGAGTTCAAGGAAGAGATCAAGGGCCTGTTCCAGAAGGCCGTGGAACTCGAATACGCGTATGCCGAAGACACCATGCCGCGCGGCGTGCTGGGTCTGAACGCATCGATGTTCAAGAGCTACCTGCGCTACATCGCCAACCGTCGTGCGACGCAGATTGGCCTCGAAGCGTTGTTCCCCAATGAAGAAAATCCGTTCCCCTGGATGAGCGAGATGATCGACTTGAAGAAAGAACGCAACTTCTTCGAGACCCGGGTCATCGAGTACCAATCCGGTGGAGCCTTGTCCTGGGACTGATGGATCATCCGATTGCAGCAGGACATGTCTTTCAACCACACCCTCACCAACCCAGCGCCCGCACGAGGCGCGGTGTGGGGGTGTTACCGTATTTGTGGCAGTGAGATGGACATCCAACATCCCGGTGCCATGAATCGCTCTGTGTCCAAAGTAGACACGGGGTGCTCTTTGCTAATCGACCCAAGGAGAAAATGATGGCAACTGCGAAGAAGACCGCTGCTAAGAAGGCAGCTCCTGCAAAGAAAGCAACCGTGGCCAAGAAGGCTGCTCCTGCAAAGAAGGCAGCTCCAGCCAAGAAGGCCGTAGCTGCGAAGAAGGCAGCTCCAGCCAAGAAGGCCGTAGCCGCCAAGAAGGCAGCTCCAGCCAAGAAGGCCGTAGCCGCGAAGAAGGCAGCTCCAGCCAAGAAGGCCGTAGCCGCGAAGAAGGCAGCTCCAGCCAAGAAGGCCGTAGCCGCGAAGAAGGCAGCTCCAGCCAAGAAGGCCGTAGCCGCCAAGAAGGCAGCTCCAGCCAAGAAGGCCGTAGCCGCAAAGAAGGCAGCTCCAGCCAAGAAGGCCGTGGCCGCGAAGAAGGCAGCTCCAGCCAAGAAGGCCGTGGCCGCCAAGAAGGCAGCCCCAGCCAAGAAGGCCGCAGCTCCAGCCAAGAAGGCTGCTGCCGCGAAGAAGCCCGCTGCCGCCAAGAAGGCCGTAGCTGCGAAGAAGCCGGTTGCTGCAAAGAAGCCTGCTGCCAAGAAGGCTTCGAAGAAGGCTGCCGCCAAGCCTGCCGCTGCTGCCCCTGCAGCCGCTGCTGCCGCTCCAGCTGCACAGACCACGCTGAATCCTCAAGCTGCGTGGCCTTTCCCGACAGGCGGCAAGCCCTAATCAGGCAAGCTTCCTTTCAGGAAACAGCTAAGCCCGGTGTGAAAGCACCGGGCTTTTTTCGTCCCGGTCAGATGCATTTCCTCTCATGCTTCAGCGGTTCATTGTTGGTACATCATGGATTTGCGCATGAAGCTCGGCATGCAGGAGCGGGCCAACGAAGTGCACAAGGCGCTCGAACAAGCACCACAACGGCGCAATGGACCGTAGCGTGAGGCGTCGCCGACGCAGATCAGTACTTCAACTTCAGTACGGCAAGGAGGCGCAACGAAGCGAGATGGCCCATTTCGCCGCCTCAAAACGATTGACCCATCGCTGCCGAGGGCGGTGTCACGATCAAAGACTGCACGCGGAAAAAAAAGTGCACACCGTCTGGCACGCTCCTGTTTTCCAAGAAGATTTCATTTCTTGCGGATCAGACTGCCCGCCATCAGCACCAGCATGCCTACGCCGAGGAGCAGCATCGCCCAGAGGCTGTACTTCTTCCAGTCGCGCGCCGACGCATCCTTGATCGCTGCGGACTGCGCATCCGCTGTCGCCTTTGCCATGTTGAACGGCGCAAGCGACGCGCGGCCCCACACGGGTGGCTTGTCTTCGTTGTAGCCGGGAATCAGCACATTCAGCGGCAGATCGGCCGCGCGTGCCTTCTCGTTGCCAAACGCCAGTTCGTACGGAGCCTTGCCGCGCGCGAGAAACACCAGTCGGCTCGACGGCATGGCCACGCTCAGGCGTGGCGCCTGGTCGCCAAGACCCGCACCGCGGCTGTCGGCACGCAGACGCAACTCGTTGACCGGCTCGAAGCTCGGGATCTCCAGCTCGTCGACCTGCACCGTGCGTCCATCGACGGGCAAGCGATACAGCACGCCACGCGCCAGCGGCCGCCAGTAGCTGTCCTGACGCTCGCGGCGCCGGGATGCCTGCGTGGGCGTGGTCTTCGTCACATCCCGCCCTGACAGCTCGACCGGCGCAACGGTGTACGCCACGTCCTCGGAGAGCGCGAAGCGCACCCGTTGCAGCGGCAGTGACTGCGGAAGCTGCCAGCGGTACTCACCCTCTTTCTCCAGCCGGCCCGCAATGGGCTCGGACCAGGAAAGCGGCGTGGGAGAACGGGTCCGTGTGCTGCCGAGCAGGCGAACGCTCTTCACGTCCACCGCTGCCGCATCGCGCGGCCAGAGCAGCCGCAGATAGCGGGCCTTCTGACCGGGCAATTTGACTTCGCTGACATCCAGACGCTCCCCCTCGAAGCTCATGTGCGCGATCTGGCCGCTGCCCCAGTGATTCCAGCGCTGCAGATCATCACTGGCCTCGATGCTGAAGCTCTGAAAGCCCTCGCCGCCGCCGCTCCAGTCCAGCTGCAGCCGCTCGAGTGGAAGATCGATCCTGCTCGCGTCGATCAGCCAGCCATGCACCTTGCCCTGCTGATCCCCGCTTGCAACGGTGGCGGGACGCGCAGTGCGCAGCTCGACGATGGTTCCGTTCTGCTGGATACGGATGTCGGGCTGCGCCGCGCCCGCCGACACGGGCATGCGCAGTGGGAACAACCGCACCGGTCCACCGTCACGCAGCGTGCTTGTGGCGGGCGCGGCCGCGTCGGTCACCAGTGCGAAAGGTACGCTCTCGCCAGCCGCATCGAACACACGCAGGTCTCGCAGATCGGCGTGCGACGCCGACATCCGAACCCCCATGGGGATCTCCACGCCCCACCACGGGCCATCGCCCTGCAGAGTGAGCGGCAGGCGCTGACCGAAATCCGCAGACTGCTCCTTGCCGACGACGCTCGTGGAGAGCCCGGCACCGACCACCAGCGAACAGGCCAAACGGACGAACAGGGCACGCATCATGCAATCACTTTCTCAGGCTGGTCGAGGTTTGCCGACTGCTCCCGGCGCGGCGGCAATGGTGAGAAGTATCCGACCACCAGCAGCAGCACCCCCACTCCGATGAAAGAAATGATGCGCTCGAGGCTGCCGCTGTTGCCCAGCTCGATGAAGAACATCTTTACCACGACGAGGCCGACCAGTGTCGCGCCCGTCATCCACAGATCGCGACGCACGAGGCGCGTTCCCGCGATGGTCAGCGCGAGCGCGGACAGGGTCCAGACCAGCGACAGCCCCGCCTGCACCAGCATCGAGTTGCCAAGGGCCTGCGCGTCGAACGCCACGCCGAACAGATGGTGCGCGGCGCGGCAGACCATCATCGTGAGCAGCGCGAAGATCGACGCGCCCGCGATCACCTGCCGCAGCAAGTTGAGCAGGCTCTTGTTGGGGACGACGTCATCAAGGCAGTGGGCGCTCCAGCGATACAGCGCGAACAGCACGATCAACAGGCCGATCTCCAGCGGATTCACCAGCGGCAAGAACGGCAGCGGCCGCGCCGCCCCGTCGCTGAGCAGATTCGCGAGCCAGAACCAGCACAGCATGACCAGCGCGACGGGCGCGGCGGCATACAGCCGGTACTCGCGCGCAAAGTCACGCACCGGCCAGGGCAAACGCAGACGGCTCGCCATCAGCAGCAGATAGGCGCTCGGCACCAGCGCCCAGCCCAGCCAGCGCCAGGCGTTGTACGGCTCGGCCAGCAGCGCGAAGAGATGGCGCATCTCGAGCGCAAGCACGCCCATCAGCAACCAGCAGCCCAGCACATGCGCGGCGCTCTGCAGTCGCGCGGGCAGAAGCGGCGGGAGCATGCGCAGCGAAAGCAGGTGCACCGCGAACAGCAGCGGCCATGCCGCCCAGCGCCAGTCGGCGAAAGGCTCCAGATCGGACAGCCAGAGGCTGACGAGCACCATCAATCCACAGGGCGCAAGCATGAGACAGAGGCTTGCGAGCTCGCGCCAGCGCACGCGCCGCGCGACCAGCCCCCAGACCGCCACCGTGGCGGAGGCCAGCGCGAGCGAGACCGAGTCGCGCAAAGCGAGCGGCACGAAGCGGACGTTTTCGCAAAGCACGGCAAACGCCCACCACGCCGCGCCCCAGAGCATCAACCCCGTCGACAGATTGAGCAGACCGAGTCCGCCAAGGGCAAGATCCTGCTCCTGTGCGCTGGACTTGCGCAGCCGCCATGCGCCGATGAGCGCCGCGATGCCGATCAACGCGGGCGTCCAGAAGCCGCTGTGCGCAAGCGGCCGAAGGCCCTCGGCCGCCACGCCCTGCAACATCGCCGGAGCCGCAGCGCTCAGGAAAGCCGCACCGCCAAACACCTGCAGCGCGACGCCGAAGTAGAAGCCCAAGCGCTGCCCCAGCTGCAGGCCCAGCCAGAGAATGACCAGCCCGCTCGCCGCCCAGACGGCGCTCGCGGTGCGCCACGGCAGCACGAACAGCACCGCCAGATTGACGAACACCAGCCCGAGCAGCAGCACCAGATTCACACCACGCACCAGTGCCGTGTCCTGCTTGACGTGCGGATCGCGCACCGCCAGCACCATGCCCGCGATCATCGCAAGGCCGATGAGCATGGCGCTGAGCAGCCCCTGCCAACCCGAGGCGAGCACACCGCCCTGCCCGTCGCTCGCATCCATGTTCAGGAAGAACAGAATCCCGCCGAGAATCTGCACGCCGAATGCGCAGAACAGGAAGGTGCGCGACACAAGCCGCAGCCCCGCGTACAGCGTGGCGAGCCCGGCCACCGCCCACGCCATCGCGGTGTGGTTCGCGCCGAAGCTCAGCGGTGCGATCAGGTAGAGAGACGACAGCCCGAGCACCGCAAGCGCAGGCGTGACTCTGGGCTCGAAGCCCGCGAGCACCTCACGCGGCGCGCGACGCAACTGCAGAAAGCTGAACAGAAAGGCCGCGCCCACCATCAGCGCGCCCAGCGGCGCACCATTGAGCAGCGTCTGACCACCCAACCGGATTTCGCTGAGAAACGCACAGGCCGCCGCGACCTGCAGAAACAGCGCGAACATGCGCGCCACGAGGCGTCGCTGGCGCAGTCCCAGCCAGAAGATGCCCGCGCCCTCGACCGCCCAGGCAGCTGCCGTCCAGCGCGCATCAAGCGCAAGCGGAATCGCCAGCGTGCCGAAGATCACGCCGAGCGCGAGATACACCTCCATCAGCAGCGAGGTCCGCCTGGCCGCCACGCCGCCATGCATCACGCGCGCCAGCACCATGTAGAACAGGCCCAGCGCCAACGCGCTGAACGCCATGCCGAACTCGATATGGCCGATGATCGCGCACTGCAGGCCGAAGCCGACGATGGGCGGGCCGAACAGCACGGTCGCATCGATGTAGTCCGCCTGCCGCACCGACCAGCGCAGCAGCGCGTGGCGATCCTGCGGCGCCGTGGCCGCATCGATCAGCCTGCGCCGCGCGAACAGCAGGCCGATGCCCACATACATCAGGAAGAAAAGAATCAAAAACGGCTCGGTGCTCGCGAACAGTTCGGGCCTGTAGGAGCGCATGCCCCATGCGAATCCGATGCCGAAGGTGCCGACGAAGCCAATCAGATTGAGCAGACGCCATGCGCGGAACCAAGCGATCGCGAAGATGCCGGCGTTCAGCAGCGCGAAGTAGCTGAACAGCGCCACATGGTTGCCGCTGCCGGTCGACGTGAGAATCGGCGCGGCGAATCCACCGAGCACCGCGACCACCGCCAACCCCATCGCGCTTTGCAGCACCGCGAGCATGGCGAGGCAGGCGGTCACCACGATCAGCAGCACCAGCGCCACGCCGGGCGAGATCAGCGGATGCAGACGCATCGCCGCGAAGATCGTGAGATACAGCACCGCGATGCCCGTGCCCTGCAGAATCAGCCCGTACGCGGTGCGCTTGTCGCGCAGCCGCCAGCCGATGGCCAGCAGCACGAAGGCCGCGAACGCCACCCCCGCGTAGCGATACTCGACCGGCAGCGACACCCGCTCCGACGCATAGCGCAGCAGAAACGCAAGGCCGAAGAACAGCAGCACCACGCCGATGCGCAAAACCGTGTTGCCACCGAACAGCCAACCCTTGGCGGCCAGAAACGCGCGCTCGAAAATCGTGGGGCCCGAAGGCACGGGTGCTTTGCGGATGGGCCTGGATGAACGTGCGGAGGCGGGAATCTCCTTTGGAATCTCTTTGGGAGTTTCTTTCGATATTTCTTGGAAGGTCGCTGACGGCGCAGCGGAAGCGCTCTTCTCGGCAGGCATGGCGGCGGCAGCCGTGGTGGTCTGCCAGAGATCGGTCGCTTGAACCGTTGCGGAGGTCGGCGGCGCGGCGGCCGTCACCGGCACGCCCCGTGCAGGCTCCTGCGTCGTCGGCGTCGCCTGCGGGATCGGCTCGGAATCAGGCCCCGGAGCGAACTCGAATGATGAAGCCCGCCCCCCCTCTGGCGGGACGGCACTGGTCTGGGTCGCAGTTTCTTCGCTCCCCGTCTGTGCTTCACGCTGGCGCTCGGCTCCCGACCCCAGCATGAACCGCTCGACCCGCCCCAGACGCTTGTGCATCACGTCGAGCTTCTTGCTCAGATCGTCGTTCTCCCGCCTCAGGCTTCGCACGATCCACACCAGACCCACGCCGAGGCCCGACAGCGCGCCGATCAGCGCCTCCCCCTCCAGCGCTCCGATCAGCCCTCCGACCAACATCAAGATCCATTGCATGGGTTTGAGTCTTTCAACGAATGGAATGCTGGAGCCAGCCCGCGAGCCCAGCCCGTGCCGCACATCCCGTCTCCATGTGAACACGTGCAAACAGTATATCGATACGTCAGTTTCAATTGCTGCAAACAATCCACTGCCGCTGTTCCAAAAAAAAAGCCGCCCTGCCTTTGAATGGCAGGGCGGCTTGGTGTGGCGTCGCGCAACGCTGAGGATGCGCTGCCCAATGTCGATCAGGCTTCGGGCGTGAAATCCAGCGTGTAGTTCTGTGGGCCGCGCTGGGCGATCTTGAGCGCGCCGATGCGGTTGCCCAGTTCCGCGCACTTGGCCAGCGCCCAGCCGCGCTCCAGACCGAAGAGCAGCGCGCCGCGCCATGCATCGCCGCAGCCGGTGGGGTCCACCACTTCCTTGGCCTTGATCGGGGCGACGCGTTGCTGCTCGCCGTTCTCCCAGACGTCGCAGCCCTCGCCGCCCAGCGTCACGACCAGTCCGCGCACCTTGCGCGAAATCTCCGCTTCGCTCCAGCCGGTGCGCTCGCAGAGCATCTTGCCTTCGTAGTCGTTCACGGTGACCCATGTGGCCAGCTCGATGAATTGGCGCAGTTCCTCGCCATTGAACATCGGCATCGCCTGGCCCGGATCGAACACGAAAGGAATGCCTGCCGCCTTGAACTGCTCGGCGTGCTGCAGCATCGCGTCGCGTCCGTCCGGCGAGATGATGCCGACCGACGCGGCGATGTCGGCCGTGATCTTGTTCTGGTGCGCCATCGACATCGCACCGGGGTGGAAGCCGTTGATCTGGTTGTTGTCCCGGTCGGTGATGATCATGCACTGCGCGGTGTGCAGCTCGTCGAGCTTGGTCACGAAGCGCGTGTCGATGTTCTGGCTCTTCATGCGCGCGAGATAGTCCACGCCGTCATGGCCGATCACCGCCATCGGCAGCGGCTCGGCGCCCAGCAGCTTGACCGCGTAGGCGATGTTGCCGGCGCAGCCGCCAAAGTCGCGGCGCAGCGTGGGCACGAAGAACGAGACGTTCAGGATATGCAGTTGATCGGGCAGGATCTGCTCGGCAAAGCGACCCTCGAAGGTCATGATGGTGTCGTAGGCGAGAGAGCCACAGATCAGTACAGCCATAGTTCAGCCAATATTCAAAAGGTAGAAAGTCAAAGAAGAAAAGACGGAAGCAGAAGGTCAGGGATAGAAGGCCAGCAGGCGATACCCCGTGACGCGGTCCGCGACCTCGGGCACCTGCAGCTTGACGACGCCGCTCCACTCCCCACGAGCCACCAGCTCGGCGGGCGCGCCCGTGTCCTCGCGCTTGAGCACGCGGCGCAGCACCGGCTGGTCGCTCGAATCGGTGAGCGTCAACTCCAGCGCGGGCATCTCCAGCACCATGTCGGCCGTGCTCTTGAGCGCGACCTGCAGATTGAACGAGCTCGCATCGTCGCGCACGCGCGTGAAGGTCGAGCTGTCGATGGCCACCGACGAGATCAGGCGCGGCAGACCCACCTCGCACTTGAGCGGCTGGCACAGCTGCTCGAGCACCGGGCGCAACGCCGGGTACATCGCGGCAAGGCGATTGCGCTCTGCCACCGCGTATTGGCCTGCGAACCCCGCGACCAATCCCACCGACGCCAACAGCAGCAGCCCGCGCACCGTCGGCTTGCTCCAGAAAGCCTTGCGCCGCGCGTCGCGCATGAAGCCCACTTCGTCTTCCGACGGCTTGGCGACCGCTTGTTCAGGATCCGACTCTTGCGTCGCTTGCTCCTGCGTGGCAGGCTCCGGATCCACTGGATCAGTCTGCGCCGCAACCGGCTCGCCGTCTGTCTTGTCGGAGCCCTCGGGAGCCGCCTGCTCGCCGGACTGTTCAGCCTCGGCCTCGGCTTCGGCGTGCGGCTTGCCGGACGCATCATCCAACGCCGACTCCAATGTCGGCTCCACCCGCTCGGGTTCTGCGGCGGGTGCCTCGTCGTGCTCGTCAGCGGCGACTTCACGGGCCTCCCGCTCGGCGATGATCACCGGCTCATTCACCAGTTCATGCTGCCGCGATGCCTCGAACGTGAGTTCCGGCATCTCTTCACCCTCTTCATCTCCTTCATCCCGAAGGTCCTGCGAATGCAGCTCAGGGTCCTGCGAGATGATGGCGTGATGTGGCGCGGCGACCGCCTTGGTAGTGTCCGTGTCCAGCGTAGGCTCGATGTGCGTTTCCGCCTCGATGGCTTCGCTCTTGGCTTCGGTCTCTGCGACCGAGTCGGAGTCGGACTCGGACTTGGGCTCGAGCTCATGCTCCCGCCCCTGCTCTGCCTCGAGCAGACGCGACGACACGAACTCGGGCTCGGCGCGCTGCGCTGCCAACGCACTCAGCGCAGTCGCGGCTGCAGGCTTGATGGCCTGCGGCTCGGGCCTCCAGCCGGGTGGCACCACATTCGCTTCGAGCCGCGAGCCGTACTGGACCTGTGGCGGCATCGGTGCCGGGGGATAATTTCCCGCCCATGGCTGATGAGCCGCAGAAACCCGCGCAGCGGCTGGCGATGACGAAGGCAAAGGCGATGGTGATGGTGATGGCGATGGCGATGGCGATGGCGATGGCGACACC
Organism: Diaphorobacter caeni; assembly: GCF_015354245.1. Lineage (GTDB taxonomy): Bacteria > Pseudomonadota > Gammaproteobacteria > Burkholderiales > Burkholderiaceae_C > Diaphorobacter_A > Diaphorobacter_A caeni. The sequence goes on along the minus strand of NZ_JADKYZ010000001.1, from coordinate 321,274 downwards.
GTGCCTTCAACGCTTTCCTGCGCGAGGTGTTGAATGGAGGCGTTGGAGAAGCCCGTGACGCTTGCACGCGCGTTGCTCCAGACGCTCGGGCGCTCTTCCTGCGCCGGAACATTCTGCGCAAAGCTCGCGACCGGAGTGGGCGGAACCAGCACCGTCGGCGCGGCGCTCGCTGCAGGCGCGGGCGGCGGAATGTCCTGCTGCGGCTGCGCCTCGACAGGCACGGCCGGTGTTGCGGTCGGAACCGGTGGAGCCGAAGCAATCAAATCCGTTTGCTGCGAGGGCGCTGCAGCCGGAGCCATCGACTCCGCCGTGGATTCATCCTTGGCCTGCGGCACCGGCGCATAGCGCACATCCGCCAGCAGATTGGCCGATGCGTCGAACACCTCCTTGCAGCGACCGCAGCGCACCCATCCCCCTGAGATCCTCAGTTGGTCGGGGACAACTCTGAAACTGGTTCGGCAGGCGGGGCAGCGGGTAATCTGGCTCATCGGCTTTGCATTGTAGGGGCAGCCTCCGGGCGACACTACCGCTGCATCGTGCAAGCAGAAGCAACAGCCTTTCAGCGGGTCACGGAGGGGCCATCAACGGCGGGCCGTCATGAGAATCCAGCCGTCTTCGCGGTCGCTCACCTCAAGCTGCACCCACGGCGCGTAGGCGGCCTTGAGCTCGTCTTCCTGGCGCTCGAGAATGCCCGCCATCACCAGCGATCCGCCCGCCTCGACGTGCGAGCACAGCAACGGAGCGAGCATCTTGAGCGGCGTGGCCAGAATGTTGGCCAGCACCACGTTGTAGGTGCCGACCGCCTTGTCCGGCAGACCCGCGTGCAGCGAAACCTCGTTGGCCAGCGCATTGGCCACGGTGGAGTCCACTGCCGCCTGATCGATGTCGACCGCGACGATGTCCTTGGCGCCGAACTTGGCCGCGCCGATCGCCAGAATGCCGGAGCCACAGCCGTAGTCGAGCACACGGGCGGGCGGGTTGGACGGCTCGACGTTCTTCGCGATCCAGCGCAGGCACATGCGGGTGGTCGGGTGCGTGCCGGTGCCGAACGCCAATCCCGGATCCAGGCGGATGCAGTGCCTGGCGGCGGCGGGAGGCTCATGCCACGAAGGCACGATCCAGAAATCTTCGGTGATGTCGACCGGCGCGAACTGCGACTGCGTGATGCGCACCCAGTCCTGGTCCTCGACTTCGGCGAGGCCCAGAATCTTGCTGCCTTCAAAGAAGTCCTGCACCTGCAGCAGCGCCTGCGCCTCCTCGGCCTGCTCGCGCGTCTGGAACAGCGCGACGATGCGGCTGCGATTCCAGCCGCCCTTGGGCGCGGGCATGCCGGGCTCGCCGAACAGCGCCTGCTCGGCATCGGTCTGCGCGTCGGCGTCGTCAACGGTCACGCTCAGGGCATCCAGCGCCTCCAGCGCATCGCTCAGGTCTTCGACCCGGTCCTCGGTACACAGCAAGGAAAGTTCAAACATGGAGGCACCTTCTTCCTCAAATAAAACATGCCGGCAGTCTTCTTCAAACTGCCAGCATGGTGTCAAAACCGCGCGGCCACCATGACCGCGCGTTGCAGGGCAAAAAGCTCAGCGCTTGCGCTGCTCCAGCCACTGCTCCAGATAATGGATGTTCGTTCCGCCCGCATTGAACTTGGCGTCCACCATGATGTCGCGATGCAGCGGCACGTTGGAGTTGATGCCCTCGATCACGGTCTCGGAGAGTGCCGTGCGCATGCGCGCAATCGCCTCTTCACGGGTATCTCCGTGAACGATGAGCTTGCCGATCATCGAATCGTAGTTCGGTGGCACGAAATAGTTCGTGTAGACATGCGAGTCCACGCGCACGCCCGGACCACCCGGCGCATGCCACATGGTGATCTTGCCCGGCGACGGGATGAACTTGTAGGGGTCTTCCGCGTTGATGCGGCATTCGATCGCGTGACCGCGGATCTCGATCTGGCGCTGCGTGAACGGCAGCTTTTCGCCGGCGGCGACCAGGATCTGCGTCTTCACGATGTCCACGCCGGTGATCCATTCCGTCACCGGATGCTCCACCTGCACGCGGGTGTTCATCTCGATGAAGTAGAACTCGCCGTTTTCATAGAGGAACTCGAACGTGCCCGCACCGCGGTAGCCGATCTTCTTGCAGGCGGTCACGCAACGCTCGCCGATCTTCTCGATCAGCTTGCGTGGAATGCCCGGAGCCGGAGCTTCTTCGATGACCTTCTGGTGGCGGCGCTGCATGGAGCAGTCGCGTTCGCCCAGATAGACGGCATTCTTGAACTTGTCGGCGATGATCTGGATTTCGATGTGGCGCGGGTTCTGGAGAAACTTCTCCATGTACACGGCCGGATTGCCGAATGCGGTGCCCGCTTCGGCCTTGGTCATCTGCACGGCGTTGACGAGCGCCGCCTCGGTGTGCACCACGCGCATGCCGCGACCGCCGCCGCCGCCTGCCGCCTTGATGATCACGGGATAGCCGACCGAGCGCGCAATGCGGCGGATCGCGACCGGATCATCGGGCAGCTCGCCGTCGGAGCCGGGAACGCAGGGCACGCCCGCGCGGATCATCGCCTGCTTGGCCGACACCTTGTCGCCCATGATGCGGATCGATTCCGGCGTGGGGCCGATGAACTGGAAACCGCTCTTTTCCACGCGCTCGGCGAAATCGGCGTTCTCGGAGAGAAAGCCGTAGCCGGGGTGAATGGCTTCCGCGTCGGTCACTTCCGCTGCGGAAATGATCGCCGGCATATTCAGGTAGGACAGTCCGGACGGCGCAGGGCCGATGCAGACCGCTTCCTCGGCAAGCTTGACATACTTGGCATCGCGATCGGCCTCGGAATAGACCATCACCGCCTTGACGCCCAGCTCGCGGCACGCGCGCTGAATTCGCAGAGCGATCTCACCGCGGTTTGCAACCAGGATTTTCTTGAACATGAAGTGGCCGCTTTACTCGATCACGAACAGTGGCTGACCGTATTCGACCGCCTGACCGTTTTCGGCCAGAACACGGGTGACCGTGCCGGACTTGTCGGCTTCGATCTCGTTGAGAATCTTCATCGCTTCGATGATGCACAGCGTGTCGCCTTCCTTGACCTGGGCACCGATTTCCACGAAGGCCTTCGCACCAGGGCTGGCCGCGCGGTAGAACGTGCCGACCATCGGCGACTTGACGGAATGGCCTGCAGGTGCGGCGGGTGCGGCTTCGGCTGCAGGTGCGCCTGCGGCGGCGGCCGGGGCGGCTGCAGCCACGGGCTGAGCGGCCATCATCGGAGCGGCAACCAGTTGCTGAACGACGGCGCCACCGCCCTTGACGATGCGCACTTTGCCCTCGGCTTCGGTGATCTCGAGTTCAGAAACGTTCGACTCGGACACCAGGTCGATGAGGGTCTTAAGTTTTCGCAAATCCATGGGAGCTCCAACGGCTAGAAACAGAATGGGGCGCAAATTTACCCTAATTTCAGCCTATTGCATCGAAATTGACGCAAATATCTGCATCTCCAACAGGGGATGCCTTGCTTTTCAGACCTCCGAAGACCATTGCGCCAAGTCTTTTTCGGTCAACTGCCCCATTTTACGCCTCAAGATGTTCCCATCTTTTCCAAACAGGACTGAAAACGGCAGACCACCCACTTCGTTGCCAAGCGCTCGGCCGAGGTCGGTGCCGGTCAAACCCGCGAGTGCAATCGGAAAATCGAGCGGCATCCGGTCCAGAAACTTGCGCACGGCTGCAGGCTGATCAATGGCCAATCCGAGCACTTGGAAGCCCTTGCCAGCATGCGCTCCGTAAAAGCTGTTGAGCAGCGGGAGTTCTTCCACGCACGGCGGACACCAGGTCGCCCAGAAGTTCAGCAGCAGTGGACGACCATGAAACTTGCGCATGGTCAAGGTTGCGCCGTCCAAGGTTTCCATCGACGCGTTCCAGAACGAGGCCTCCACGCCGTCCGGCACATCGTGCGGCCGCAAGCGCCACCAAGCGAAACCGGCCCCTGCCACCGCCGCCGCCGCGCCGACGCCCGCCATCATCCAGCCGCGCCGCGTCGCGGGATGGGCGGACTGTGCCGACGACTTGGCGTCTGCGGGCTGTTGCGGATCGGAATCGATGGGCGAGGACATGTTGGGGAACGCTTACCTGAAAAATTGAAGGGGGACGAAGCAACAAAAACGACTGCAGCGGGCCGCGACGCAATCTCAGAGCACTTCGTCCGGCTGCGCGAGCAAGGCGCGCACGGCGGCGATGTCTCCGCGCGGCAGTCGCCCGCGCGAATCGGGCTTCAGGGCACCGCGCAGATCGTCGAGGTCATACACCATCAGATGCACGCCGATGTGCTCACCGAGTTCCTGCGACAGACTGCTCACGCTCAGGGCATCGACCAGTTCGCCGCGAAAACCCGTCACGGAACGAGGTTCGTAATCTACATGATGGTCTATCAAACAGATCTCTGCAGATTTGGAGTCATCGCAAAACATCTGCACATAAATATCCGACAGCCGGGTCGCGGTGCCATGCCAGACCGCCCCGGCCAGATACGGCCGGAAGTCCTTCATGCGCTCCATCCAAACCAGCGCGAGCTGGCGCAGCGCACGCAATTCGGCTGGCTGGGTGTCGGCACAGAAAAGACCGATGTATTCACGCACGGCGTCTTCGACCAGATCGTTGTCCGGCAGCGCGGTGCGTGCGGGCAGCCCGAGCTGCTTGACGGCGCGGCGCTTGGCGGCGCCCCATTCCTGGCCCTCTTCCACCACGAGCCGTGCCGCGACGTTGGCGATTTCTGCAGCAAGAGAGTCATTCATGGCGGCCATCCTGTTCTGAGCGCATCGTCCACGCAATGGTTGGAAACGGAAAAGAAGATCGGTGCTCGAAGGCATTGTCGCCCCAATGCCAATACCCGAAATATTGCGTGACATACTGAAAGCGCATATGAGCGGCCAACTCACATTCAGCTACATATTTTCTAGCGCGAGAAGCCCAATGGCAGTCCTCGGTGAGGGCCCATCCGCAACTCGTAGAATCGCTGCATGCACATACATATTCTGGGGATTTGCGGCACCTTCATGGGTGGCGTGGCGGCACTGGCCCGGGAAGCCGGTCATCGCGTGACCGGTTGCGACGCGGGCGTCTACCCGCCGATGAGCGACCAGCTGCGCGCCTTGGGCATCGACCTGATCGAAGGCTACGGCGCCGACCAGCTTGCGCTCAAACCCGATGTCTTCGTGATCGGCAACGTCGTGAGCCGTGCGCGGCTGGCCGACGGCAGCCCCAAGTTTCCGTTGATGGAAGCCATTCTTGATGCTGGTGCGCCCTACATCAGCGGTCCGCAGTGGCTCGCCGAAAACGTGCTGCAGGGTCGCCATGTGCTCGCCATCGCGGGCACTCACGGCAAGACCACGACGACCTCGATGCTCGCCTGGATTCTCGAGCACGCGGGTCGCGAGCCGGGCTTTCTCGTCGGCGGCGTGCCGCTGAACTTCGGTGTCTCCGCGCGGCTGGGCCGCTCGCCCACGCACGAATGGGGAGCCGCCCAGAAAAATCAGGCGCCGCTCTTCGTGATCGAGGCCGATGAATACGACACCGCGTTCTTCGACAAGCGCAGCAAGTTCGTGCACTACCGCCCGCGCACCGCCGTGCTGAACAATCTGGAGTTCGATCACGCCGACATCTTTGACGATCTCGCCGCCATCGAGCGCCAGTTCCACCACCTCGTGCGCACCGTGCCATCGACCGGCCGCGTGGTGGTCAACGCCCTCGAGGAAAGCCTCACCCGCGTGCTGCACACCGGCTGCTGGAGCGAGATCGCATCCTTCGGCGACGCGGTCAGCGATTTCAGCGCGGTCGGCGAGCCCGGCGATTTTGACGTGCTGCACCGTGGCAAGCCCGTCGCCCATGTGAAATGGGAGCTCAGCGGCGTGCACAACCAGCTCAACGCGCTGGCGGCGATCGCGGCGGCAGAGCATGTGGGCGTGACGCCCGAACAGGCCGCCCAGGCGCTGGGCAGCTTCCAGAACGTCAAGCGTCGCATGGAACTGCGCGGCACGGTCAACGGCATCGACGTCTACGACGATTTCGCCCACCACCCCACCGCCCTGCGCACCACGCTGGACGGCCTGCGCCGCGTCGTCGGCAAGGAGGCGCGCATCCTCGCCGCCTTCGAGCCGCGCAGCAACACCATGAAGCTCGGCACGATGAAGTCGCAGCTGCCATGGGCGCTCGCGTCGGCCGATCAGTCGTTCTGCCACACGGCGGGGCTCGACTGGGATGCCGCCGAGGCGCTGGCCCCGCTCGGCGACCGTGCGCACGTGGCGGCAGACATCGACACGCTGATCACCCAGCTCACCGCCGTGGCCCGTCCCGGGGACCACATCGTCTGCATGAGCAACGGCAGCTTCGGCGGCATCCACGCCAAGCTGCTCGCGGCGCTGGCTCCGAAATAATCCTGTCGCCGCCCAGAAACAGAAAACGGTGCCCATGAGCACCGTTTTTGTTTCTGGCCAAGCGCCGGATCAGAAGGTCACGGCCATCGCAGGAATGTCGATGCGCACCGTTTCTCGCTCGAGCGCGGCGCGCGTGGCGCGTGCGAACTGCTGCGACCAGGTGGCATCGGACAGCAGGGCCCGACCCGCGTTCGCGGCCACCACCAGCACCTTGTCGGCCAGCAGCACCTTGCCGCTGGGGCGCAGCGGCTCGCAGTCCAGACGCACGAATTCCGCGTCCAGCCAGCGACGGGCTTCTTCGTTGGACAAGGGCTCAGCGCCCTCCAGATCGAAGCGGAACTCCTGCTCCGGACTCAGAGTCACTGTGACTTCACTGCGCATAGCTTTTCACCTTTGGGCGATGGGAATTGTCGGAATCCGGGGCAGTCGCAAACTTTTCCCCGAATCCCGATTGTCCACTCAAGCGCCGCGGCGAGTCTGTACGGCGGACGACAATTCGGCCATCGTCGCCAGCGAATCCTCCCAGCCGAGGCAGGCGTCGGTGATGCTCTTGCCGTATTCGAGCGCGCTCGGCTCGTCCTTGCCCGGCGTGAACTTCTGCGCACCGGCGTTCAGGTGGCTCTCGATCATCACGCCGAACACCGACTTGGAGCCGCCAGCGATCTGCCCACCGATGTCGAGCGCGACGTCGCGCTGCTTTTCATGCTGCTTGCTCGAATTGGCGTGGCTGCAGTCGACCATCAGCGTGGGCTTGAGGCCCGAGGCTTCGAGGTCCTTGCAGGCGGCGGCGACATGTTCCGCGTCGTAGTTCGGCGTCTTGCCGCCGCGCAGGATGACGTGGCAATCCTGGTTGCCGCTGGTGTGTACGATGGCGACCTGACCGTTCTTGTGCACCGACAGGAAGTGGTGACCACGGCTGGCCGACTGGATCGCGTCGGTGGCGATGCGGATGTTGCCGTCCGTGCCGTTCTTGAAGCCGATGGGCGCCGAGATGCCCGAGGCCAGCTCGCGGTGCACCTGGCTTTCGGTGGTGCGCGCGCCGATGGCGCCCCAGCTGATCAGGTCACCGATGTACTGGGGCGAGATCACGTCGAGGAATTCGCTGCCGGCGGGGATGCCGAGGCGGTTGATGTCGATGAGCAGCTGGCGCGCGATGCGCAGACCCTCGTCGATGCGGTAGCTGCCGTCCAGGTAAGGGTCGTTGATCAGGCCCTTCCAGCCGACCGTCGTGCGTGGCTTCTCGAAGTACACGCGCATCACGATTTCCAGCGTGTCCTTGTACTGCTCGCGCACGGCCTTGAGCTTCTTCGCGTACTCGATGGCGGCGGCCGGATCGTGGATCGAGCAGGGGCCGATGATGACCAGCAGGCGGTCGTCTTCGCCGGACATGATCTTCTGGATGTTCTGGCGCGTGTTGGTGATCAACGTCTCCACTTCGGTCCCGCTGATCGGGAAGAAGCGAATCAAATGTTCCGGAGGAGGCAACATGGTGATGTCCTTGATGCGGTTGTCGTCGGTATTGCTGGTTTTCTCGACGTTGCGATACCAGGCATCAGCGGAAGGAGAGACATTGGCAGTCATGAATTGCGTCCTCGTGGAGTGTGTTGAAGTGTCTGAAAGGAAAACGTTGCGAAAAAAGAAGATGCCGGAAAAACAAAAACCGCCGGGCTTTTCAGCTTCGGCGGTCTTTTGGGGGAACTTGCTTGCTTGTTTATCGTGCGCGCAGTTGCCTCTCATCCGCCTTGGACGAGAACCAAAAGTAAAAGTAAAACGAGCTACGAACTTGCATAAGCATTCAATGTAGCACTTTTTGGTGCGGCGCAACAAGCATTTTTATCGGTAATTTCGCCAATGTGGCAATCATGCCGTTCCGCCGACGGTCAGGCCGTCGATGCGCATGGTCGGCTGTCCGACGCCCACCGGCACGCTCTGGCCTTCCTTGCCGCAGGTGCCGACGCCGCTGTCGAGCTTCATGTCGTTGCCGATCATGCTCACTTTTTTCAGCGACTCGGGGCCGCTGCCGACAATCGTCGCGCCCTTCACGGGGTAGAGGATCTTGCCGTTTTCGACCCAGTAGGCCTCGCTCGCGGAGAACACGAACTTGCCGCTGGTGATGTCGACCTGGCCGCCGCCGAAATTGGTGGCGTAGAGGCCCTTCTTGATCGAGGCAACGATTTCCTTGGGGTCCTTGTCGCCGCCGAGCATGTAGGTATTGGTCATGCGCGGCATGGGAATGTGCGCGTAGCTCTCGCGACGACCGTTGCCCGTGGGCTTGGTCTTCATCAGGCGCGCATTCATCGAGTCCTGGATGTAGCCTTTGAGAATGCCGTCCTCGATGAGCACGTTCTTCTGCGTGGCGTGGCCCTCGTCGTCGACGTTGAGCGAGCCGCGGCGGTCGGCGATGGTGCCGTCGTCGAGCACCGTGACGCCCTTGGCCGCCACGCGCTCGCCGATGCGGCCGCTGAAGGCGCTCGAGCCCTTGCGGTTGAAATCGCCCTCCAGGCCGTGACCCACCGCCTCGTGCAGCAGCACGCCGGGCCAGCCGGGGCCCAGCACCACGGTCATCTCGCCTGCGGGTGCGGGACGCGATTCGAGGTTCACCAGCGCCGCGTTCACCGCCTCGCTCACATATTGGTGAACGAGTTCGTCATCAAAATGGTCGAGGCCAAAGCGACCGCCACCACCGGCGGAGCCGACTTCGCGGCGGCCGTTCTGCTCGGCGATCACGGTGATCGACATGCGCACCAGCGGGCGCACATCGGCCGCCAGCGTGCCGTCGGCGCGGGCCACGAGCACCACGTCATATTCACCGGCCAGGCCCGCCATGACCTGCACCACGCGCGGGTCCTTGGAACGCGCGAGCTTCTCGGCGCGCTCCAGCAGTTGGACCTTGGCCGTGCTGTCCATCGTCGCGATGGGGTCGAGTTCGGGGTAGAGCGAGCGGCTCTGTGCGATCTTGCGCGCGCCCACCTTGGTGCGCGCCGACTTGGCTGCCGAGGCGATCGAGCGCACGGTGCGCGCCGCGTCGAGCAGGGAGGCTTCGGAGATGTCGTCTGAATAGGCGAACGCCGTTTTCTCGCCGCTCACCGCACGCACGCCGACCCCTTGGTCGATGCTGAACGAGCCGGTCTTGACGATGCCCTCTTCCAGACTCCAGCCTTCGCTGCGCGTGTACTGGAAGTAGAGATCGGCGTCGTCTACCTGATGCGCACGGATTTCCGTCAGCGCGCGGGTCAGATGGGACTCATCGAGGCCGAAGGGCTCCAGCAGCAGCTGACGAGCGATGGCCAAACGTTCAATGGTGGGTTCGCGGGAGATCATCCTGCTCATTGTAGAGGGGGCTCGCGATTCGTTTGAAGGTGGCGAGATAGCCCCTCAGACTTTGTTGCAAAGCCTTGCCGTACACGTGTACTGTCTGCGGCTTTGCGTCGCGTCTGAGGGGCTATCTCGCCATTGGAGTTGCAGGTTCATGCACTCTGCTCACTGCTCGGCTCCGCTGTTTGAAAACCGGGGGCGGAAGTTGGGAAACTAGTTTTCCTGGGGAGCTTGGGATGGCTGATTCTGGGCTCTGGCTACCGACATCAGAACGCCAAGCGCCAGACCCAGTGTCACCATCGCGGTGCCGCCGTAGCTCACGAACGGCAGGGGCACGCCGACCACCGGCAGGATGCCGCTGACCATGCCCATGTTCACGAAGGCGTAGGTGAAGAAGATCATCGAGACCGCGCCGGCCATGAGACGACCGAACAGAGAATTGGCGCTCACGGCGATCGCCAGGCCGCGCCAGACCAGCAGCAGAAAGCTGATGATGAGCGCGATGTTGCCGACGAGGCCGAACTCTTCGGAAAACGCGGCGAAGATGAAGTCGGTCGTGCGCTCGGGGATGAACTCCAGATGGGTCTGCGTTCCCGCCATGAAGCCCTTGCCCCAGATGCCGCCCGAGCCGATGGCGATCATGCCCTGAATGATGTGGAAGCCCTTGCCGAGCGGGTCGCGGGTGGGGTCGAGCAGCGTGCAGATGCGCTGCTGCTGGTAGTCATGCAGCACCGGCCAGCGCACGCCTTCCGCGCACAGTTGCGGTTCGAACCAGACGATCAGGAAAATGCCGACCGCACCGATCAGCACCGGCGGCACCACCAGCTTCCACGGCAGCCCGGCGAAGAAGATCACCGACAGGCCGGCCGCCATCACCAGCAGCGAGGTGCCGAGGTCGGGCTGCTTCATGATCAGTCCCACGGGGATCATCAGCAGCACGACGGCGACCACGAAGTCCGCCGCGCGCAACTGCCCTTCACGTTTCTGAAACCACCAGGCCAGCATCAGCGGCGTGGCGATCTTGAGCAGCTCGCTCGGCTGGATCACCACGCCCACGTTGATCCAGCGCTGGGCCCCCTTCTTGGTGATGCCGAACAGCGCCACCGCCACCAGCAGCGCCACGCCCAGCGTGTAGAGCGGCACGGCCAGCGCCATGAGTTTCTGGGGCGGCACCTGTGACACGCAAAACAGAATGCCTGCCGCGAGAAGAATATTGCGGCCGTGGTCCATGAACCGCGTGCCGTGGTCGTACCCCGACGAATACATGGCCGTGAGCCCGATGGACGTGAGGATCAGCAAAAGAGCGATCAACGGCCAATCGAACCCGCGCAGCAGGGGCATGACACGCTGGAGCAGCGTAGGTTTGTCGAAAACGGCGGACATGGCGCGCGATTATCCCAGTGCGGCGCACAACCCTTCATGGCGGGTGCAGAATCTCCTCTCACCATTCGCGTAAACAACTGTCCAGGGTCGCGCCGCGCGCGCTCCCACGGTCCCATTCATGTCCACGACGCATCTGCTCTATCTGCACGGTTTCCGTTCCTCGCCCCGCTCCGCCAAGGCCCAGATGACCGCCGCCCACGTGACGCGCACGCATCCACAGGTGCATTTCTGGTGCCCTCAACTGCCGCCCTCCCCCGCCGAAGCCATGGCCATGGTGACGGAAGGCACGAGCCACTGGCCGCGCGACACGACTGCGGTCATCGGCTCGTCGCTGGGCGGCTTCTACGCCAGCTGGTTCGCGCAGCACATGGGCTGCACAAGCGTGATGCTCAACCCCGCCGTCAATCCGGCGCGCGATCTGCAGCGCCACATCGGCGACCAGACGGCCTGGCACAACCCGAACGAGCACTTCTATTTCCAGCCGCACTTCGTTGACGAGCTCAAGGGGCTGGACGTGCGCCACCTGCCGCCCGCCGGGCCCGAAATGGCCATCATCGCCAAGGGTGACGAGCTGCTCGACTGGCACGAGATGGCCGAGCGCTATGCGAGCGCCGAGCTGCACATCCTCGAAGGCGGCGACCATGCGCTCAGCGACTTCGAGAAGCACCTCGAAGACGTGATCCGCTTTTGTCGACTGGCCTGAGCCTCCCGTTCGCCTGACCGCGCAACGCGATCCGGGGTGAAGACTCGAGGCGCCCCGAAGGAGGTGGCGTCAGTGCGATGACGCGGGCAGCGGCTGCTTGTCCACGAAGGCCTTGTACGCATCGGGATAGGCCTTCTGGAGCAACGCCATGTGCTCATTCGCCTCGCTGTCCGCGCCGAGAAGCCGGGAGCTTTCGATCAGCTTGGTGATCACGCGCGGCTCGGGCGAGTAGTGCAGCATGCGCCGCGCCATCGCATGCATCTGCACCGCGTTCTCGGCCGTCACGGTAGTGGTGGTGAGCCATGCGAACTCGGCCTGATCGGTGAAGAATTCCGAGTCTTCGCTGACCTCCCGCGCCGTGAGGTGACGCCACTGCGCCTCGCGATGCTGCGGCGCCTGGTACAGCGCGGCCATGCGGCGGAAGTCGCTGCTGATCCAGTAGGCGCCCACCAGCCACGCCGCGCAGGACACGAGCAACGCCACCTGCCGCCGCGTGGCGGTGCGGGCGGAAAGTTCCACCGGCTTCACCGGCAGCACCAGAATCGCGATGGCGATGACCGCGACGAGCTGGAACGGCCCGTACCACAGCGGAAACTCGAGCATGCTGTGCATGCCGATCAGCGCGAGCGCCCCCCAGGCCAACTGGCGTGCACCATCGGTCTCGCGCCATGGCTTGAAACGCCAGACCGCCCAGAGCACGAAGGCGCAGACCGCCAGCGCCACCGGCAGACCGAGCTCCACGGCCAGGTGCAGCGGCAGGTTGTGCGCGTTGTCGAGCAGCACACAGAAACGCTCGTTCGGGAACGCGGTACTGTAGTGGGCATAGTCCAGCTCGCCCCAGCCCCAGCCGAACCACGGCCGCTGCTCGATCAGATACACCATGTTCGACCACAGCGTGAGACGGCTCGTGCAGCGGTGCGAGGTATCGGCCACGCGCATGAAAAGGCCATCCATCTGCACGCCGCTCCAGCGCAGCAGCAGCTCGGGCAGCAGCCACGCCGAAAACAGATAGGCCAGCAATCCGGCCACGCCCAGCGCCAACCCCAGCCTGCCCACGCTCTTGCGCCAGAACCAGAGCATCACCACCAGCGCCAGCCACTCGACCGCGCCGGTGCGCGACGCGGTCACCCCGCTGCCCATGGCGAGCAGCACCAGCAGCCACGGTGCGGCCGCCGCAAAGACCGTGAGCCAATGATGGTGCTCGCCAGTCGGCGCGTCGAAATCCACGGGCGTGCGTCTGCGCAGCCAGCGCGACGAGCACAGCAGCAGCGCAAGCGCGCTCATCAGCAGCAGCGTCGCCTGCTGGTTGCGCTGGCGCACGTTGCCAATGGCCTGCCCCAGCGTGCTCTGGTAGATCCACGGCGACAGTCCCACGTCGCCCCGAAAGAACTGAATCAGTCCGATGACGGACGCGAGCGCGCCCGCCAGCATCAATCCGCAGGCCAGGCTTTGACCGAGTTCCGCGCGCAGCCCAGCGGGCCGGCCCACGAGCGGGATGCAGAGCATCACGATCAGCCAGCCGCACAGCGCGCTTGCCACCAGCGGCCAGAAATTCGTCAGGGGCGACTGGGTATGGGCGAAGAGAAAAGGAATGGCCACGGCCAGACTCTTCAGGGCCAGGGCAAAGACGTGAGTGACTGCTTTCATGGGTGCGCGCCATTGCATGCGCGTAGGACAAGCCGTGAATCATAGACCTGCGGGCCTCCGCCGCCCTGCGCCAACCGCAAATCCTTGTGTCCAACTGGGCACCTGCGCATGCGGGTCCTCGCGCCATGGGAAAATAGCCGTCATGCATGCACTATTCGAAGAAGCCGGCAAGTTTCAGGCTGGCCGCATCCTCTCTGAGGCGGAAAGCTCGGCCCAGATCGAGCTGGACACAGGAAAACGCGTCAAGGTCAAGGCCGCCAACATCCTGATGAAGTTCGACAAGCCCGCGCCCGCAGAATTGCTGGCCAAGGGCCGCGAACTGGCTGCCACCATCGATCTCGATCTGGCCTGGGAATTCGCGCCCGAGGGCGAGTTCGGCTTTGCCGATCTGGCCCGCGACTATTTTTCCGAGTCCGCTTCGATCACCGAACAGGCCGCCGCGCTGCTCGCGCTGCACGAGGCCCCGCACTATTTCCGACGCGCGGGCAAGGGCCGTTTCAAGAAAGCGCCCGCAGAAATCCTGCAGCAGGCGCTGGCCGGCATCGAGAAGAAGCGGCTGATTCAGGAGCAGATCACCGCCTGGGCGCAGGAGCTCGGCACCGGCGTATGCCCGCAGCCAATCCGCGACCAGCTCTACAAGATCCTGTTCAAGCCCGACAAGAACGCCCCCGAATACAAGGCCGTGGTCGAGGCCAGCCGCGCCACGCACAAGGCGCCGCTCGACCTGCTGCAGGCGGCGGGCGCCATCGACTCGGCCTACGAGTTCCACTGGAAGCGCTTCCTGTTCGAGAACTTCCCCAAAGGCACCGGCTTTGCGCAGCTCAGCGCGCCCCAGCCGCCGCAGGATCTGCCGCTCGCGCCCGTGCAGGCCTATTCCATCGACGATTCCCAGACCACCGAAATCGACGATGCGCTCTCCGTGCAGGGCCTCGGCACTGGTACCATCACGCTGGGCGTGCACATCGCCGCGCCGGGTCTGGCGATCGTGCCCGGCACGCCGCTGGACCAGCTCGGCCGCTCGCGCCTGTCCACCGTCTACATGCCGGGCTACAAGATCACCATGCTGCCCGACGAAGTGGTGAAGATCTACACCCTCGACGAAGGCCGCGCCAACCCCGCCGTCTCCCTGTACGCGACGATCAACGAAGAGACGCTGGAGATCACCGGCACCGAGACCAAGCTGGAGCGCGTGCCCGTCGCCGTCAACCTGCGCCACGACAAGCTCGATCACATCGTCACCGAAGAATGGCTGAACGACGCGTCGATCACGGTCGACGGCACGCCGCAGGAGCTGCTGGATCGCCGCAGCGAAATGTCCTTCCTGTTCCGGCTCGCCCAGAAGCTCAAGGCCGACCGCGAGATCGTGCGCGGCAAGCCCGAGACCTTCAACCGTCCCGACTACAACTTCCGCCTCGACGGCAACGACGGCGCGGAGCCCACCGGCAACGAGACCGTCAGCATCACCACGCGCAAGCGCGGTGCGCCGCTCGACCTCATCGTCGCCGAGGCCGCCATCGTCGCCAACAGCACCTGGGGACAACTGCTCGCCGATCACGGCGTGCCCGGCATCTATCGCAGCCAGTACTCACTCGCTCCCGGCGTGAAAGTGCGCATGGGCACCAAGGCCCAGCCGCACGCGGGCATCGGCGTGAAGTGCTATGCATGGTCCACCTCGCCGCTGCGTCGCTATGTCGATCTGGTGAACCAGTGGCAGATCATCGCCTGCGCCCGCCACGGCAAGACCGCCGCGCTCGCCGCGCCGTTCAAGCCCAAGGATGCGGACCTGTTCTCGATCATCTCCAGCTTCGACGCTGCCTACGGCGCCTACAACGGCTACCAGGCCGGCATGGAACGCTTCTGGACGCTCAAGTATCTGGAGCAGAACGGCATCACCGAACTCGAAGCCACCGTCATCAAGGACAACGGCGGAGCCGGCATGCTTGTGCGTGCCGATGCGCTTCCGCTGGTCATCTCGGTGCTCGGCGCGCAGAACCTGCCGCGCGGCGCACGCGCGCTCATCAGGCTCGGCGACATCGACGAAATCACGCTCGACATCCACGGCACCGTGCTGCAGCGTCTCGATGATCCGAATGACCCGAGCGATGACGGCGAAGTCAGCGAAGAAGACGAGGACGACGATTCGGTCGCCGGCCCGATCGCGATTGCGGTCGACGTCAACGAGAGCGATGCGGCAGATGCGCCACAGGCTGCACAAGCCAAGCCCCAAAGCTCCGACAACAGTTGATAATCAGGCGCCGTGAAACTGCCCGCCTTTCTTCAAAAACTGAGCGTCCTTCAACTGGCGCTCGGAGCCTCCATCATCGTCCACGCCGCACTGTTGACGGTGCGCTTCGTCGACCCTGAAAGCTTCAACCGCGTGTTCGAGGACACGCCGCTGGAAGTCATCCTGGTCAACGCCAAATCCAACGAGGCACCCGACAAGGCCCAGGCCATCGCCCAGTCGTCTCTGGCTGGCGGCGGCGAGGCCGCAGCGGGTCGCGCCACCAGCCCGCTGCCCTACTCGGCCCTCACGGCCGTGGGCGACGATCTGGAAGAAGCCCAGCGCAAGATGGACGCGATGATGGAGCAGCAGACGCAGCTCCTCGCCCAGCTGCGCAGGGAACTCGCCCACCTGCCGCCACCCGACCCGCGCCCCGACAGCAAGAATGCCGAAAAGGAAGTGCAGGAAGAAAAGCGCAAGCAGTTGCTCAAGGTCCTGGCCGAGATCGAAAAGCGCATCAACGAGGAAAACGCGCGTCCCAAGAAACGCTACATCAGCCCCGCCACGCGCGAGGAGGTGTACGCCGTCTACTACGACGCGCTGCGCCGCAAGGTCGAGGACAAGGGCACGGAGAACTTCCCCGAAGCCGGTGGCAAGAAGCTCTACGGCGAGCTCATCATGATCATCACCGTCAACCACGACGGCCGCGTGCTCGACACCGAAGTCGCCCAGACCTCCGGCAACAAGCTCCTCGATCGCCGCGCCGAAGCCATCGCCACCGCAGCCGGACCCTACGGCCACTTCGGACCGGCAATGCGCGCCAAGGCCGACCAGATCGCCGTGGTCTCGCGCTTCAAGTTCACCCGCGACCTCACCCTCGAAACCGACGTGCGCTGAGGATCTCGCGAGACAGCGGATCCCCGGCACGAGCGAAGCGACGTGTCGGAAAACCCTCTTATTTAGAATCTGACTCGCGGCGGTTGTCCGAGCGGCGCGCGAAGCGCAAAGCGAGTTCTGCCGCGGGTATTGAAGAGCGCGTTTTGGGTTACTTTTTGCGCGCAAGCAAAAAGTGACTCCGCCGCCGGGCGGAACTCCCGGCCTCTGTCCTCAACCAAGCCACAGTCCCCCGTCCAGCCAACAACAAAGAGCCACGCCATGCCTACAGAAAAATACTGCGTGATGGGCAACCCCATCACCCACAGCCGCTCCCCCTGGATCCACACGCGCTTCGCCGAACTGACGAACGAACCCGTGGCCTACACCCGCCAGCACGTGGAACTGGACAGCTTCCAACAGGCAATCAAAGACTTCGCGGCACAAGGCGGCAAAGGCTGCAACATCACCGTCCCCTTCAAGCTCGAAGCGGCGGAACTCGCCACGCAAAAAAGTGAACGCGTCACCCTCGCGGGCGCAGCCAACACGCTGACGATCCATGCTGACGGCACCATCAGCGCAGACAACACCGACGGTCTCGGCATTGTCGCCGACATCACCCGCAATGCCGGCGTGAGCATCACCGGCCGCGACGTGCTGCTGGTCGGCGCGGGCGGCGCGGCGGCGGGTGTGCTCGGCCCGCTGCTGCGAGAGAAGCCGCGTCGCATCATCATCGCCAACCGGACCGTAGAAAAGGCAAGTCACCTGGCGGAGAGCCATGCGGCCATCGCTGCGGAAACCGGCACCGAACTCTCCGCAAGCGCGCTTGATGCGATCACCGAAGACTTCGACATCATCATCAACGGCACGGCCAGCAGCCTCGCCGGTGCCCAATCGCCCGTGCCGGCAAGCGTGCTGCGCCAGGGCGCGCTCGCCTACGACATGATGTACGGAGAAAAGGCCCAGGGCTTTCTCGACTGGGCCACGCGCCATGGTGCGATCGCGCGCGACGGCCTTGGCATGCTGGTCGAGCAGGCGGCGGAATCCTTCGCCATCTGGCGCGGCGTGCGGCCACCGGCCGAGCAGGTGCTGCGCGAGCTGCGCGCCGAAATCGCTGCAGGACGCTGATCCCGCGTTTGCGCGAGAATCCGTGCGATGTCGCCGCTCAAAGCAATCTCCCGCTGGCTCGCCCTCGTGGTGCTGGCCTTCATCGCGCTGCAGCTGTTTTTTGTGCTGCGCATCGCGCTCATGGTCGTGGTCGATCCCGAATCGACCACCTTCCAGCGCTCGCAGATCTGGCAGCAGATGACGACGGACGGCTCGCTGCACTGGCGGCAGGAATGGGTCGCCTACCCGCAGATTTCAGACCATCTCAAGCGCGCCGTCGTGGCCTCCGAGGACGACGGTTTCGTCAACCATGACGGAGTGGACTGGAACGCCATCGAGAAGAACTGGGATCGCAATAACAAGCTGCAGGAACAGGCCGAGCAGCGCCTCGAAAACAACCCCAAGGCCAAGCAGCGCCCGGTGCGCATCCGTGGCGGCTCGACCATCACCCAGCAGCTCGCCAAGAACCTGCTGCTTTCGGGCGAACGCAGCATGCTGCGCAAGGGTCAGGAGCTGGTGCTCGCGATGCTGCTTGAGCAGTTCCTGTCGAAAGAGCGCATTCTCGAGATCTATCTGAACAACGTGGAATGGGGCGAAGGCGTCTTCGGCGCGCAGGCCGCCGCCCAGCGCTACTACCGCAAGAACGCCACCCAGTTGAGCAGCGCCGAGGCCGCGCGCCTGGCCGTGATGCTGCCCGCCCCCAGACGCTTTGAAAAGCAGCCCCAGTCGGCCTATCTGAACGGCCGCACGCGCGTGATTCTGGGGCGCATGAGCAGAACCGAACTCCCCTGAAAAGAAGGATCAGGCGACGCGCGCCACCGGCTCGCTGCGACTGCCCGCAAGCCCATGACCGCTCACCGAGCCGCCCGCGCGCAAGGCGGGCGCCAGCGCCTCGCCCACGCGCTGCGCGGTGGCGAGCACCGTGGGCACGGCGCGCTTGAGCATGCGCTCGTCCATCTGGCGCGCGAACGTGGTGTAGACCATCACGCCGCGCAGCATGCCGGCGCTGAACACCGGCACGGCAAGCGCCGCGCTCTCGGAACGGTGGTGACCGTAGCGCACCGCAAAGCCCTGCTTGCGGATCTCGCGGATCATGTGACGCATGGCGCGCAGATCGGTGATGCGCGGGCCGTCGTCTTCGCGGCTGTTCATCTCTTCGATGAGGATGCGGCGCTCGGACGGGTCGCAGAAAGCGAGGTAGGCACGGCCCGAGGCCGATTCCGTGAGCTCGTACTTGCGGCCGACGCTTGAAGGCCGGATCGCGTACGGGCTGTACGGCATCGTGCAATAGACGATGCGGATCTGGTGGCGGTCGATCACGCCGAGCGACAGCGGCCATTTGATGGCGTGCGTGGTACTCACCATGATGGGCGCGGCAAGTTCCGCAAGCTGCATCTGCGTGGTCACGCCGCAGCTCAGATTGCCGACGGCCTGCGTGAGCTGGTAGTGGCCGTAGACATGCGGGTCAGTGCGCACGTATTTTTCGGTCTCGAGCGTGCTGAGCAGGCGGTGCAGCGTGGACTTGGCGAGCCCTGTGCGCTGGTGAAGCTCCTGCAGCGTCCAGCTCACGCGTTCGTTCATCACCCTGAGGATCTGCAGCGCGCGCTGCACGGAACGGACTTCGGTACTCATGGCGCAGCCACTCCCATCGTCGTCGATCGCGCAAGGCGGCCTGCTGCGATCATCGCGTCTGCTGGCGCACGACTCCCAGCACAGTTGCAGCGCTGGGACGAGACAGTCATCAAATACACGGGCACTGTTCAGCTTTCTTCTTCGGTCAATCCGGCGGACCACCACCTCGCACCTGTCCGGATCGCCTGTTATGGTGAGCGCACTAACGTGGCGCACCTTATGTGTCAAACAAACAAGGAACCGGCTTTCTTGTCTCCAGACAACCAAGTTCCATTCCAGCTACAGTCTAGAAGCTTGAGAAAACTTTTGTTGGACAATTTTTGACGTTCCGTCTATCGGAATCTCACCATATTCAGTGCGATTTCGAGGAACTGAAATGTCTGGGTAAGGAAACACTTCGCGTGAGAATTTTGGGAATCGATCCGGGACTGCAGACCACCGGCTTCGGCGTGGTCGATGCGGACGGTCATCGTCTGAACTATGTGGCCAGCGGCACCATCCGCACCACGCAACTGGCGCGCGGCGACCTGCCCGGTCGCCTCAAGGTGCTTTTCGAAGGCGTGACCGAGGTGGTCAAGCGCTACCAGCCCGATCAGGCCACGGTGGAAATCGTGTTCGTGAACGTGAACCCGCAATCCACCCTGCTGCTTGGCCAGGCGCGCGGCGCGGCGCTTGCGGCTCTCGTCGCGCAGGATCTGCCGGTCGCCGAATACACCGCGCTCCAGATGAAGAAGGCCATGGTGGGGCACGGCCGCGCGGCCAAGAACCAGGTGCAGGAGATGGTGCGGCGCATGCTGCAATTGCCGGGATTGCCGGGAACCGACGCTGCGGACGCGCTGGGACTGGCGATCACGCATGCGCATGCGGGGGCGGCCATGGCGCGGATTGGGGAGGTGGCTGAGTTGCAGCGGCGGCAACATGCGATGTACAAGTCGGGGCGGAGCTACTAGAAGAGGACATTGGCCTGCCCTCTTGCTGCTGGCCTCTGTTGCGTCTTTGAGGGCAGAGGCCGGGACTGCCCCCGGCGGGGCAATCACTTTTTGCTCGGCGCGCAAAAAGTAATCAAAAACGCGCTTGAATACCTCCGGCGGAACTCGCTGCGTTCCTTCGTCACTCCGCTCGGGCAACCGCCGGAAGTCAGTTGGGGGAGGTGTGTTCGGCACTTCGCTGCGCTCGCGCCTTGCGCCATCTCGCGTTCGCGAGATGGCTGTGTTTCTGCCGTTAATTTCCCAGGATCAGGGAAGTGATCACGCCGGTGGCGATAGCGACCAGCATGTAGTCGCCGCCGTACTGGACCCAGTGGTAACCGCGTGGAGGAGCCGAAAGGCGGTGGCCACGCCAGTCTTCCACCACGTAGCTGCGGGTGCGGTAGGCGGGCGGCAGGCGGTCACCGCGGTTCCAGCGGTGGTCGGGGCCTGCGCCGCGTGGGTAGTCATGGCGGGCGTGGCCGGGCGGGTTGGCGCGGCGATTGTCATGGCGCGCGTCGCGGCGGTCATTGCCATGGCCCCTGCGATCATCGCCTCGGTGGTCGTAACGATGGTCGTTGCGGTGGTCGTTGTTCCTGACGATGTCGGGGCGCGGCTGTGCGCTGGCTCCGATGGCGGCAACACCCAGCAGAATTGCCACGGCTGCGGATGTCAGTGTTTTGGCGGCGGTGCGAAACTTGGCTGTCATGTGAACCTCCTTGAATTGGAAAGCACGGTGGACGAGGATTGGAATTCTTTTCCCGCTCGTCCATCCAACCGATATCGCGGTGACCTGCATTCCACGCAGACCCGATGGCGATATGGGTGCCATGTTGCACCAGAAATGCCGCCCGCCAAGTAGGCGGGCGGCAGGTTTACATGAGATTTGCTTTCGTGAACAAGTGATTCACGTTTCGCCGGAATCAGGCGACCGGTTGAATCGGAATGTAGAGCTCGCCGCCGCCTTCACGGAACTCGCCTGCCTTTTCCTGCATGCCCTTGGCCGCGAATTCACGCACTTCCTGCGTGATCTTCATCGAGCAGAACTTGGGGCCGCACATCGAGCAGAAATGCGCCACCTTGGAGCTGTCCTTGGGCAGGGTTTCGTCGTGGAATTCACGGGCGGTGTCGGGGTCGAGACCGAGGTTGAACTGGTCTTCCCAGCGGAAGTCGAAACGCGCCTGACTCAGCGCATCGTCACGCGAGCGCGAACCGGGGTGTCCCTTGGCGACGTCGGCCGCATGGGCCGCGATCTTGTAGGCGATGATGCCCTGCTTCACGTCGTCGCGGTCGGGCAGGCCCAGGTGTTCCTTGGGCGTGACGTAGCACAGCATGGCGGTGCCGAACCAGCCGATCATCGCGGCGCCGATGGCGGACGCGATGTGGTCGTAGCCCGGTGCGATGTCGATGGTCAGCGGGCCGAGCGTGTAGAACGGTGCCTCGTTGCAGTGCTTGAGCTGCTCGGTCATGTTCGACTGGATCATGTGCATCGGCACGTGGCCGGGGCCTTCGATCATGGTCTGCACGTCGTGCTTCCACGCGATCTGGGTGAGTTCGCCGAGCGTGTGGAGTTCTGCGAACTGGGCTTCGTCATTGGCATCCGATGCGCAGCCGGGACGCAGGCCGTCGCCGAGCGAGAAGCTCACGTCGTACTGCTTCATGATGTCGCAGATGTCCTCGAAGTGCTCGTACAGGAAGCTCTCGCGGTGGTGCGCCATGCACCACTTGGCCATGATCGAGCCGCCGCGCGAAACGATGCCGGTGCGGCGCTGCGCCGTGAGGTGGATGTAGGCGAGGCGCACGCCCGCGTGGATCGTGAAGTAGTCCACGCCCTGCTCCGCCTGCTCGATCAGCGTGTCGCGGAAGATTTCCCAGGTGAGGTCTTCGGCGATGCCGCCCACCTTTTCGAGCGCCTGGTAGATTGGCACGGTGCCGATGGGCACGGGCGAGTTGCGCACGATCCAGTCGCGTGTGGTGTGGATGTTCTTGCCGGTCGAGAGATCCATCACGTTGTCCGCGCCCCAGCGGATCGCCCACACCAGCTTTTCCACTTCTTCCTCGATGCTCGAAGTGACGGCGGAGTTGCCGATGTTGGCGTTGATCTTCACGAGGAAGTTGCGGCCGATGGCCATCGGCTCGACTTCAGGGTGGTTGATGTTCGCGGGGATGATCGCGCGGCCACGGGCGACCTCGTCACGCACAAATTCCGGCGTGATGATCTTGGGAATGATCGCGCCCATCGGGTTGCCGGCCAGGCGCTTCTCACGCGCTTCGTCCTGCATGTACTGCTCCATCCACTCGCGGCGGCCGTTCTCGCGCAGTGCGACGTACTCCATCTCGGGAGTGATGATGCCGCGCTTGGCGTAGTGCATCTGGGTCACGTTGGCACCGCTCTTGGCGCGGCGCGGCTGACGCTGCAGCGCAGCCGCTTCTGCGCGCAGCTGCTCAAGGCGGATCGCGTCGGCATCGCCCTTGCGGCCATCATCGAGCGCCACGCGCAGGCGGCCCGCGTAGTACTCGCTATCACCGCGCGCGTCGATCCAGCCACCACGCACGCTGGGCAGACCCTGACGCACGTCGATCTCGACCTTGGGATCGGTGTAGGGGCCGGACGTGTCGTACACGCTCACGGTTTCGCCGTTGGTCAGCGCGATGTCGCGCACGGGCACGCGGATGTCCGGCTTGCTGCCTTCAATGAAACTCTTGGTGGATGCGGGAAATGGCTCGCGGGTGAGCGAAAGCAGCTGGGAAAACTTGTCGATGGCGTTCAT
Organism: Diaphorobacter caeni; assembly: GCF_015354245.1. Taxonomy (GTDB): domain Bacteria; phylum Pseudomonadota; class Gammaproteobacteria; order Burkholderiales; family Burkholderiaceae_C; genus Diaphorobacter_A; species Diaphorobacter_A caeni. The sequence goes on along the minus strand of NZ_JADKYZ010000001.1, from coordinate 298,232 downwards.
GGCGGGAGCTCCTCAAAGGTCTGATGGAATGCTCCGCAATCGGCCGAATGTCGTGTGCCTCGATGGCACGCAAACCCATTTCGGGCGCACGTGCGCAGACACTTCTACACATCCAACTGCAGCTCTTCTTACGCTGGTACTAACCAGATCAAGTTCGCGGTTCCAGTGGTCCAGTCCACTGTCTCAGCACGCCTTACGTGCACCCCGGAGCAAGCGCGAGTATAGGGGGAATTTCGGCGAATGCAAACGAAACATCAATAATTTCGAACGCAATGTTCCGAAATCTGGATTTTCAAACGATCCGCTCGAGAAAAAGCACCGCAAAGAACATCAGCGCGGCGATCAGCGTCCATTTGATGATGATGAAGGCGTAGCGCTTGTACTGCGCCTGTCCCGTGGCGGCATAGAAGCCGAAGCACACGGCTGCGGCCACGATCAGGAACATGACGATGGCGCGGAAGATCAGCATGCGCAGTCAGTGCGAGGCGGTCTGGATCACCACGCGTGCGCGGGCATCGCGAAGCCCTGCGGCGCATGCCGTTCACTGTCGAAGGTGGCGATCTCCCAGCAGTCCTCATGGGCCAGCAGTTCGCGCAGCAGCAGGTTGTTCAGACCATGGCCCGAACGGAACGCGCTGTAGGCCGCAAGCAGCGGCTTGCCGACCACGTAGAGGTCACCGATCGCGTCCAGGATCTTGTGCTTCACGAACTCGTCGTCGTAGCGCAGGCCGTCGGAGTTGAGGACCTTGTAGTCGTCCATCACGATGGCGTTGTCGAGCCCGCCGCCGAGCGCGAGACCGTTGGCGCGCATCATCTCCACATCCTTGGTGAAACCGAAGGTGCGCGCACGTGCGATGTCGCGCGTGTAGTTGTTCAGGCCCATGTCGAACTCGACGCTCTGGCCCGTGGAGTCCACGGCCGGATGCGCGAAGTCGATCTCGAAGCGCAGCTTGAAGCCATGGTAAGGATCGAGCCGTGCCCACTTCAGATTGGCGCCCTCGCCCTGACGGATTTCCACCGGCTTGGTCACGCGGATGAAACGCTTTGGCGCGCTCTGCTTTTCCACGCCAGCGCTCTGCAGCAGAAACACGAACGAGGCGGAGGATCCGTCAAGAATCGGCACTTCCTCGGCCGTGATGTCGATGTAAAGATTGTCGATGCCGAGCCCCGCGCAGGCCGACATCAGATGCTCGATGGTATGGACCTTGGCACCGCCCACGCCGATGGTGGACGCCATGCGCGTGTCCACGATGGCCATCGCGTTCACCGGAATGTCCACCGGCTCCGGCAGATCCACGCGACGGAACACGATGCCGGTGTCAGGCTGGGCCGGACGCAACGTCAACTCGACCCGCTGGCCGCTGTGCAAACCAACGCCCACGGCGCGTGTCAGAGTCTTGATGGTGCGTTGCTGAAGCATCTGTCAATTGTAAGTGAATGAGAAGAAATTGATCTCCCCAATCTCTCTATATCCGCAATAGAAAATATCCTTGTGCTACGAAAGCAGTAGCAGCGGAGGGCTCAAAAAAAGAGGGAGCAGTCACCCACTCCCTCCACACTCTCTGTTTAACTCTCGCTTGACTCTTGTTCAACGCGTCAGCGGCAGGTCTCGCTGACAGCCAAGACGCCGCGCTCTTCACGAGCGCAAACGCCAGCCGCCACGACGGCCCGGATCAGCAACCACCAGGCAAGAGCCGCCTCACGGCGAAAGCGGTGTCTCCCTCCCGCAAAGCGAGAGGGAGGAACGGTACTCGGCAGCTCCTCGGGGGCGCTTTCTCAATCGGCCTGCTTGCGCAGGAAAGCCGGGATTTCCAGCTCTTCCATGCCGCCCGACGACAGCGCATCGACGCGCGCTGTCGCATGGGTGCGGTTGGTGCGCCACACGCTTGGCACCGACATGTTGTCGTAGCCTGGTTGGGCCGCGCCCGTTGCCACGCCTACCGAACCGCCCACCGCCATGTTGTATGGCAGGTTGTCGGTGCCGGTGCGCAGGCCGCCCTGCACCACCGAGATCGGCTGGCGACGCGCGTTGGCACGCGACAGGCCGGTGGCGACCACGGTCACGCGGATCTCGTCGCCGAGCGTCTCGTCGTAGGCCGCGCCGAAGATCACGTGCGCATCCTGCGAAGCGTAGGCGTTGATGGTGTTCATCGCCAGACGCGACTCCGACAGCTTGAGGCTGCCCTTGCTTGCGGTGACCAGCACCAGCACGCCCTTGGCGCCCGACAGGTCGATGCCTTCGAGCAGCGGGCAGGCGATCGCCTGTTCGGCCGCGATGCGTGCGCGGTCGGGACCGGACGCCGTTGCCGTGCCCATCATCGCCTTGCCGGGTTCGCCCATCACGGTGCGCACGTCTTCGAAGTCGACGTTCACCTGACCGTATTCGTTGATGATTTCGGCAATGCCGCCCACGGCGTTCTTGAGCACGTCGTTGGCGTGCGCAAAGGCTTCGTCCTGCGTGATGTCGTCACCCAGCACGTCGAGCAGCTTCTCGTTGAGAACCACGATCAGCGAATCGACGTTGGCTTCGAGCTCGGTCAGACCTTCGTCGGCATTCTTCATGCGACGGCCGCCTTCCCAATCGAAGGGCTTGGTCACCACACCAACGGTGAGGATGCCCATTTCCTTGGCGACGCGCGCGATCACGGGGGCCGCACCGGTGCCGGTGCCGCCGCCCATGCCTGCAGTGATGAACAGCATATGCGCGCCCGTGATGGCCTGACGGATGTCCTCGACGGCCATTTCAGCGGCTTCGCGGCCCTTGTCAGGCTTGCTGCCCGCGCCCAGACCACTGCCACCCAGCTGGATGGTACGGTGTGCGCTGCTGCGCGTCAGAGCCTGTGCGTCCGTATTGGCGCAAACAAACTCCACTCCCTGGACGCTGCGGAAAATCATGTGCTCGACTGCGTTTCCTCCGCCGCCGCCGACACCGATCACCTTGATCTGCGTGCCCTGGTTGAACTCTTCGGACTCGATCATTTCGATGGTCATGTTGGTGCTCCTAACGCTGGTTCTTCAATTGCAATTGCCGAAAATTGATGGGGGTTCTTGTATGCGATTTTTCTCGGTGGCGGAGGTCCCGTACTTCGCCATCGGCTCCGGATGGGAGGAGGTGGTCCGGCGCGCGCAAGCCAAAGCAGATGTGCAGTCATCTCAAAAGTTCCCCACGATGAAGTCCTTGAGACGACCGAACGCCGTTTTCACGGATCCGCTCTTGGCCGCAACCTTGAATCCGCGCAGCCTCGCGAGGCGCGCTTCTTCCAGCAATCCCATGACGGTCGCCGCACGAGGCTGGGCGATCATGTCGGACAGGGCACTTGAGTATTTGGGAATGCCGCGTCGCACCGGCTTGAGGAAGATGTCCTCGCCCAGCTCGACCATGCCCGGCATCACTGCACTGCCACCCGTGAGCACGATGCCCGAAGAAAGCACTTCTTCAAAGCCCGACTCGCGTATCACTTGTTGCACAAGTGAAAATATTTCTTCGACGCGCGGCTCGATCACGCCGGCCAGCGCCTGCTTGGAGAGCATGCGCGGACCGCGGTCGCCAAGGCCGGGCACTTCGACCTGCGCTTCGGGATCGGCCAGCAGCTGCTTGGCGTAGCCGCTCTCGACCTTGATGTCCTCGGCGTCCTTGGTCGGCGTGCGCAGCGCCATCGCGATGTCGCTGGTGATCAGGTCGCCGGCAATCGGAATCACGGCGGTGTGGCGGATCGCGCCGCCGGTGAAGATCGCCACGTCGGTCGTGCCCGCGCCGATGTCGACCACCGCGACGCCGAGTTCGCGCTCGTCGTCGGTCAGCACGGCCTGACTGCTGGCAAGCGGATTGAGCATCAACTGCTCGACCTCGAGTCCGCAGCGGCGCACGCACTTGATGATGTTTTCGGCGGCGCTCTGCGCGCCGGTCACGATGTGGATCTTGGCCTCGAGGCGGATGCCGCTCATGCCGATGGGCTCCTTCACATCCTGCCCATCGATCACGAATTCCTGCGGCTCGACCAGCAGCAGACGCTGATCGCTCGAGATGTTGATGGCCTTGGCCGTCTCCACCACGCGCGCCACGTCGGTGGCCGAGACTTCCTTGTCCTTGACCGCGACCATGCCGCTTGAATTGAGTCCACGGATATGGCTGCCGGTGATGCCGGTGTAGACGCGCTGGATCTTGCAGTCGGCCATCAGCTCGGCCTCCTTCAGGGCCTGCTGGATGCTCTGCACGGTGGCGTCGATGTTCACGACCACGCCGCGCTTGAGCCCGTTGCTCGGCGCGATGCCGAGACCCGCGAGCTTGAGGTTGCCGTCCGGCATCACTTCGGCCACGACCGCCATGACCTTGGCCGTTCCAATGTCCAGCCCGACAACCACATCTTTGTATTCTCTTGCCATAAATCCGTCCTGCCCTCAGTTGCTGCGCCCTGGGGAGCGTGTCGTTGTAGTAGTAGTGCGCGCGGGCGTCGCTGTCGCCCGCGCCGCTGCCGGCCGCGCAGTCGCCTGTGCCTTGGCACGTGCGGCTGCCGTTTCTGCGCTTACCGTGGTCACCCCACGCAGGCGCAACGCATATCCATCCATCTGCCTGAGGTCCGCCGACTCCAGCGAAGCCACATTGCGTCCCTGCTGCGCCGCCACCTTGGGCACCGTGCGCACGAAACGATCGAGGCGCTGCACCACGTCCGTGGTCGAGCCGCTTCCGAGCTCGATCACCGCGCCGTTCTCCAACTGCAGGCGCCAGCTGCCGCGACCGTTGAGCGTCACGCTGTCGATCGCCGAATCCAGCGGCTTCACATGCGGCTGCAGGCGGTCATACATCTGCAGCATCTCGAGCGAGCGTCCGTCCGGTCCCTGCAGGCGCGGCAGCTTGTCGTCGTCATCCTCATCGGCTGCGGCCTCGAAGACTTCACCATAGTCGTTCACCAGCGTGGGGCTGCCCTCCGCGCCCCAGAACGCACGGACCCTGTGCTCCTCGATGTCCACGGCGAGACCGTTCGGAAACTCGCGGTGCACCTGGGCCTTGCGGATCCATGGCACGCTTTCGAACTCGGTCTTGGCCTGGCGCAGATTCAGTGTGAAGAAATTGCCCATCAGGCGCGGCGCGACGTTGGCGCGCAAGCTCACCGGATTGGTGTGCATGAGATCGCCGTGCACCACGATGCGTCCGATCGCGAACGCCGGATTGCGCAGGAACCACCAACTGCCCGCCGCCACCACGCCCACGGCGCAGCACACGAACAGGATCGTGGCGATCATGTTCATGAGCCGGACGTCGAGCGGTGCTGGCAGTGCGTCGTTCATTGCGCGCTGGCTCCTTGGCTTGAGGCGGAGACGCCCTGACGCGAATCCAGCGATGCGCTCACCAGAATCCGCAGACAGAGTTCGGGATAGTCGATGCCGCTGGCCTTGGCCGACATCGGCACCAGCGAGTGGCCGGTCATGCCCGGCGACGTGTTGATTTCCAGAAGAAACGGCTTGCGGTCCGTCTTGCGGATCATGATGTCGGCGCGCGCCCAGCCACGGCAATCGAGCGAGCGGAAGGCGTCGACCACAAGGCGCTGGATCTCGCGCTCTTCGGCTTCGGGCAGGCCGCTCGGGCAGTGGTATTGCGTGACGTCGGTGAAGTACTTGTTCTGGTAGTCGTAGTTGCCTTCCGGCGCGACGATGCGGATCACCGGCAGCGCGCGTGCGTCACGGCCCTGGCCGAGGATCGGGCAAGTGGTCTCGTCACCGTCGATGAACTGCTCGCACAGCACCTCGGGATCGAACTTGGACGCGAGGCGGTAGGCCTGCTCGCACTGGCCGACCGAGGTCACCTTGGTCAGACCGATGGTCGAGCCTTCGCGTGCGGGCTTCACGATCATCGGCGAGCCGAGGTCCTTGAAGGCCTGCGCGGTTTCGGCTGCGCTCGCGACCAGTTTCCAGTCCGGGGTGGACAGGCCGTCCGCGCGCCAGATGCGCTTGGTCATGATCTTGTCCATCGCGATGCTCGACGCCATCACGCCGGGACCGGTGTAGGGAATGCCGAGCAGCTCGAGCGCGCCCTGCACCGTGCCATCCTCGCCGTGGCGGCCATGCAGCGCGATGAAGCAGCGGTCATAGCCGTGCGACTTCAGGTCGGTCATGTTGTTCATGGACGGATCGAACGCGTGCGCGTCCACGCCGCGCGACTGCAGCGCCTGCAGCACGCCGCCGCCGGACATCAGCGAGACCTCGCGCTCGGCAGACGAGCCGCCCATCAGCACCGCGACCTTGCCCATGCTGCGGGCGTCGATTTGGATTGTCTTGTTCTTGTCGTTCATTGCGCTGTTCCTTGCTGCGCCGATTGCTGCTTGCCCACGAGCAACTCCGCCACCTTGGCCGGCACCGAACCGATCGAGCCCGCCCCCATGCACATCACCACGTCTCCACTCTTCGCACCGCTCGCGATGCGCTCGGGCAGCGCGGCGATGTCGTCGATGAACACCGGCTCGACCTTGCCTGCCACGCGCACGGCGCGAGCCAGCGCGCGGCCATCGGCGGCGACGATGGGCTGCTCGCCGGCGGCGTAGACCTCGGTCAGCAGCACGGCGTCGGCCTCTCCGAGCACCTTCACGAAATCCTCGAAACAGTCGCGTGTGCGGCTGTAGCGATGCGGCTGAAAGGCCATCACCAGGCGGCGACCGGGGAACGCGCCACGCGCGGCGGCCATGGTCGCGGCCATCTCGACGGGGTGGTGTCCGTAGTCTTCGATCAGATCGAATGTGCCGCCGTCGGCCGTCGGCAGATCGGCGATGCGCTGGAAGCGGCGACCCACGCCGGTGAAGCTGGCGAGTCCGCGCAGCAGCGCTTCATCAGGCACGTCGACCTCGGCCGCGACGACGATGGCCGCGAGTGCGTTCAGCACGTTGTGCATGCCGGCGAGGTTGAGTTCCACGTTCAGATCCGGTCCGGCCACCGCGCCTGTGCGGACCACGCGGAAGTGCATCTGCGTGCCCACGGCGCGCACGTCGACGGCACGCACCTGCGCGTCCTCGCCGAAGCCATAGGTGATCACCGGACGCGTGAGGCGCGGCATGATGTCGCGGATCGCCGGGCTCTCCACGCAGAGGATGGCCGTGCCGTAGAACGGCATGCGGTGCAGGAAATCGACGAACGCGGTCTTGAGCTTCTCGAAGTCGTGACCGTAGGTCTCCATGTGGTCGGCATCGATGTTCGTGACCACCGCCATCACCGGCAGCAGGTTCAGGAACGAGGCATCCGACTCGTCGGCCTCGACCACGATGTACTCGCCCTTGCCGAGCCTGGCGTTCGAGCCCGCGCTGTTCAGGCGACCACCGATCACGTAGGTCGGATCGAGACCCGCCTCGGCCAGCACGCTCGCGACCAGGCTGGTCGTCGTGGTCTTGCCATGCGCGCCCGCAATGGCGATGCCCTGACGCAGGCGCATCAGCTCGGCGAGCATCAGCGCGCGCGGCACGACGGGGATCTTTTTCTCGCGCGCCGCGATGACCTCGGGGTTGTCACCCTGCACGGCCGTGGAGGTGACGACCGCGTTCGCGCCGTCGATGTTCGCGGCCCCATGACCGATGAAGGTGCGGATGCCCAGCGACTGCAGGCGGCGCAGCGTCGCGCTGTCGGACAGGTCCGAGCCCGACACCACATAGCCCAGGTTGTGCAGCACCTCGGCGATGCCGCTCATGCCCGAGCCGCCGATGCCGACGAAATGAATGTGACGGATGGCGTGTTTCATGCTGCCAGCTCCTCACAGGCGGTCACCACCTCGAGGGTGGCGTTGGTCTTTTCCATTGCCTTTGCCTTCAGCGCCTTGTCCAGCAAAGCCGGGCGCTGCATGTTCAGAATCATGTCCGCCAGTCCGCGCGGCGTGAGATCACGCTGCTGCACCAGCCAGCCGCCGCCCGCGTCGACCAGGAACTTCGCGTTCGTGGTCTGGTGGTCGTCGACGGCCGATGGAAACGGCACATAGAGCGCAGCGGCGCCGACCGCGGCGATTTCCGTCACGGTGCTCGCGCCTGCGCGGCAGACGATCAGATCCGCATCGGCAAATGCCGCTGCGGTGTCATCGATGAATGGCGTGAGCGTGGCCTGCACGCCCGCCGCCTCGTAGTGGCCGCGCAGCGCATCGATCTGCGTCGCGCCGCTCTGGTGAATCACTTCGGGACGCTGCTCCTGTGGAATCAGCGCCAATGCCTGCGGCACGATTTCGTTGAGCGCGCGCGCGCCGAGACTGCCGCCGACGACGAGCAGCTTGAACGGGCCGGTGCGACCCGCCCACCGCGCGGCCGGGTCGGCCTTCTGCGTGAACGCCGCGCGCAGTGGATTGCCCACCCACTTCCCCTTCTTGAACACGTTCGGGAACGCGGTGAAGATGCGATCCGCGACGCCTGCAAGCACCTTGTTGGCCATGCCGGCGACCGAGTTCTGCTCGTGCAGCACCAGCGGCTTGCCCGCCAGCACGGCCATCATGCCGCCGGGGAAGGTGACATAGCCGCCCATGCCGACCACCACGTCAGGCTTGATCCGGCGCACCACCGACAGGGCCTGCCAGAACGCGCGCAGCAGACGCAGCGGCAGCAGCGCGAGCGTCATCAGCCCCTTGCCGCGCACGCCGGAAAATTCGATGGTCTCGAGCGCGAAGCCCTTGGGCGGAACGATGCGCGACTCCATGCTGCCGGGCGTGCCCAGCCAGTGCACCTTCCAGCCACGGTTGCGCAGCTCTTCCGCCACGGCGATGCCCGGGAAGATGTGGCCACCGGTGCCGCCCGCCATGATGAGCGCGGTGCGTTGCTTGCTCATACGCGCCCCCCTCTCATCAGCAGCTTGTTTTCGTAATCGACTCTCAGCACGACCGCCAGCGCCACCAGATTCATCAACGCCGCCGAACCGCCGAAGCTCATCAGCGGCAGGGTCAGCCCCTTCGTCGGCAGTGCGCCGAGGTTCACGCCCATGTTGATGAACGACTGGAAGCCGATCCACATCGCAATGCCCTGCGCCACCAGCCCCGCGAACACGCGGTCCAGTGCGATGGCCTGGCGGCCGATGTGCATGATGCGGCGGGTCAGCCAGAGGAAGGAGACGATCAGGATCATCACGCCGACGAGACCGAACTCTTCGCCGATGACGGACAGCAGAAAGTCGGTGTGCGCCTCGGGCAGCCAGTGCAGCTTTTCCACGCTGCCGCCCAGACCGACGCCGAAGATCTCGCCACGGCCGATCGCGATCAGCGCGTGCGAGAGCTGGTAGCCTTTGCCGAGCGCATGCTTTTCGCTCCATGGATCGAGGTAGGCAAAGATGCGCTCGCGGCGCCACTCCGAGAACCAGACCATGCAGGCGAACGCGAGCAGCAGCACGGCCGCGATCAGGAAGAACATGCGGGCGTTCACGCCGCCGAGGAACAGAATGCCCATGGCGACCACGGCGATCACCATGAACGCGCCCATGTCGGGCTCGGCCAGCAGCAGCGCACCGACCACCGCTACGGCAATCGCCATCGGCAGCACCGCGCGGAAGAAGCGCTCCTTCACCTCCATCTTGCGCACCATGTAGTCGGACGCGTAGATCACCACCGCGAGCTTGGCGAGCTCGGACGGCTGGAAGTTCATGAAGCCCAGCGACAGCCAGCGGCGCGCGCCATTGACCACCGTGCCCACGTGCGGAATCAGCACCGCGACGAGCAGCAGGATGGAGAGCACGAACAGCCAGGGCGCATAGCGCTCCCAGGTGTTCATCGGAATCTTGAACGCGATGACCGCGCAGATGAAGCCCAGGAACAGCGAGATCACGTGGCGCTTGACGAAGTGGTAGCTCTCGATGTTGCCGAAACGCGGGTTGTCTGGCATCGCGATGGAGGCGGAATACACCATCACCACGCCCCACGCGAGCAGCGCGATCACCACCCAGAGCAGCGCCTGATCGAAGCCGACCATGCGCGCCGGTGTGGCCGTGGTCTGGCGGTACTCCGTGCCGCCGATGCGAACCGGCAGCACGTCGGCGGCCTTCACCGGAATGGCGCCGAACCATCCAGAGATGCGCTGCCACACGCTCAGGCGTTCTTCGGTGGTCGCGGCCGCGGTCATGCCTGCCCTCCCAGAACCTGGCCGACATCGTCCGCCAGCGCCTGCACCGCGTCGCAGAAGACCTTGGCGCGGTGCGCGTAGTTGTCGAACATGTCGAAGCTCGCGCAGGCAGGCGACATCAGCACGCCGTCACCGGGCTGCGCATTGCGCGCGGAAATGTCCACGGCCTCGGGCATGGAGGCGGCGTGCAGCATGGGCACGCCGGTGTCCTGCAGCGCGGCTTCGATCTGCGGCGCATCGCGGCCGATCAGCACCACCGCGCGCGCGTAGCGCGAGATCGGCAATGCCAGCGGCGAGAAGTCCTGCCCCTTGCCGTCGCCACCCAGAATCACGACCAGACGACGGTCCGGGCCAAGGCCACTCAGCGCGGCCACCGTGGCACCCACGTTCGTGCCCTTGCTGTCGTCAAAGTACTCGACCTCGTTCACGATGCCGATGGGTTCCACGCGATGCGGCTCGCCGCGGTATTCACGCAGGCCGAACAGCATCGGCGCGAGCGAGCAGCCCGCCGCTTGGGCGAGCGCCAGCGCGGCCAGCGCGTTCATCGCGTTGTGACGGCCACGGATGCGCAGCGCATCCGCGGGCATGAAGCGCTGGATGTGCAGATCGATCTCCTGCACGTTGCGGCCCCTGCGGCTGGTCTCGTCGGCCTCGTGCGCGCGCACCAGCCAGTTCATGCCGCTGACGCTCTCGATGCCGAAGTCGCCGGGGCGCTGCGGCATGTCACCGCCGAACGTCACATGCGGGCGCAGCTGCGGTTTCTGCAGCTTCACGCGCACGGGCGGCGGCAGCATGTCCATGACCATCTGGTCTTCGCGGTTCAGGATCATCAGACCCTTCTCGCCGAAGATGCGCGCCTTGGCCGCCGCATAGGCGGACAGGCTGCCATGCCAGTCCAGGTGATCCTGGGTGACGTTGAGCACGGCCGCGGCCGTGGGCTCGAAGCCCTTCACGCCGTCCAGTTGGAAGCTCGAGAGTTCAAGCACCCAGACCTCGGGCAGCGTGTCCTCGTCGAGGTGCTTGGACAACGTGCCGAGCAGCGTCGGGCCGATGTTGCCTGCCATCGCCACAGTCTTGTCGGCGCATTGCACGAGCAGTGCGGTGAGCGAGGTGACGGTGGTCTTGCCGTTGGTGCCGGTGATCGCGAGCACCGATGGCTTGTAGTCGCGCGTGATCGCCAGTTCGCGCAGCGCGAGCGCATAGAGATCGAGCTCGCCGCCGACCTTGATGTGCGCGGCATTCGCGGCATCGACGACGGCCGCGATGGTCTCGGGGAACAGGCCCGGCGAACGGTAGACGGCATCCAGCTGCTGGCCGTTGACCAGATCGGCGCTCATCTCGCCCGCGACGAAACGCACCTGCGGCAACTCCTGCTGCAGACTCGCGAGCTGCGGCGGTGCCTCGCGCGTGTCGGCCACCGTCACATCGGCTCCGCTCCTCGCGCACCAGCGAACCATCGCCATGCCGGATGCGCCCAGGCCCAGCACCAGCACACGCTTGCCCTGCAGTTCAGGCACGAAGGTGTCCAGCTCCTGCACTTCAGCGCCCTGCCCGGTTGCGGCTTCGACATCGTCCGAGGTTTCGCCCGGCTGCAACTGGGCATCGGTCTCCTGAGCTGCATCGGCGGGTACGGCGGCTTCCGCGTCGGCTTCTTCCTTGTCCTTGCCCTGCACGTCGGCAAAGATGCGAGCGACGAATTCGGCGGCTTCCGCTGCAGCGGACTTGGTCGGTGCCACAAAGTTGGCCGCATCTCCAAGGAACGAGGGCTTGGCAAGCGTGTCGACCTGTTCGGGCGCCACGTCAGTGGATGCCTCGGTCACATCCTCGCCGCCGGAAGTCGCCTCGCATTGCTCCAGATTTCCATCCGTCGATGGAACTACCTCCGCCACCTCGTCACTCACCTGGGCAAGTTCAGAAACAGAGAGGGAATCCGTGGAAGCGTTCACGACAGCAACGGCAGCGTCATCGGAGATGGCCGGCAGTTGCGCGACTTCGCTCGTCTCGATGTCGGACGCGGCGGGCACAACGGTCAAAGCCGCCTCTGGAACCTCTGGGGTTCCCGGGGCGGCCTGCTGGCTGAGAGGGTCGAATGGATGCTGACTCATCTGAGCTTCAAGGTAGTGAGGCCGATGAGGCACAACAACATGGTGATGATCCAGAAACGCACGACGACCTGCGTTTCCTTCCAACCGCTTTTCTCGAAGTGGTGGTGCAGCGGAGCCATCTTCAGCAGACGGCGGCCTTCGCCGTAGCGCTTCTTGGTGAACTTGAACCAGACCACCTGCAGCATCACGGACAGTGCTTCCACCACGAAGATGCCGCCCATCACGGCCAGCACGATTTCCTGGCGCACGATCACCGCGATGGTGCCGAGCGCCGCGCCGAGCGCAAGCGCGCCCACGTCGCCCATGAACACCTGTGCGGGGTGGGTGTTGAACCAGAGGAAGGCCAGACCCGCGCCCGCCATGGCGGACGAGAAGATCATCAGCTCGCTCGCGCCCGCGATGTGCGGAAACAGCAGGTATTTGGAGTAGCTCACGCTGCCGGTCACATAGGCAAAGATGCCCAGCGACGCGCCCACCATCACCACCGGCATGATCGCCAGACCATCGAGACCATCGGTGAGATTCACCGCGTTGCTCGAACCCACGATCACCAGATAGGTCAGGATCACGAAGCCCAGCACGCCCAGCGGATAGGTCACTTCCTTGAAGAACGGCACGTTCAGGCCAGCCTTGGGCGGCAGATCGAGCGAGAAGCCCGACTGCACCCACGAGATGAACAGTTCGAACACGCGCCAGTTGGAATTCTCGGAGATGCTGAACACCAGATACAGCGCCGCCAGCAGGCCGACGACGGACTGCCAGAAATACTTCTCGCGCGAGCGCATGCCCTCGGGGTCCTTGTTGACGACCTTGCGCCAGTCATCGACCCAGCCGATGGCACCGAAGCTCAGCGTGACCACCAGCACGATCCACACGAAGCGGTTCGACAGGTCGGCCCACAGCAGCGTGGAGATGGTGATCGCCAGCAGGATCAGCACACCGCCCATGGTGGGCGTGCCGCTCTTGGCCAGATGGGTCTGCATCGCGTACTCGCGGATCGGCTGACCGATCTTGAGCGAGGTGAGCATGCGGATCACGCGCGGTCCGGCGGCCAGACCGATGACCAGCGCGGTCAACGCGGCCATCACGGCGCGGAAGGTGATGTACTGGAACACGCGCAGGAAACCGAATTCCGGCGACAGCGCTTGCAACCATTGAGCGAGCGTCAGCAACATGTGCGATCTCCCTTGGTTTGCGTCGTTTGGCGGGTGGCGTCTTCGGCCGACTGCGCCTGCAGTGCCTGCACCACTTGTTCCATCTTCATGAATCTCGATCCCTTGACCAGTACGCTGCCGACCTCCGGCAAGCTGGCCTGCACCGCCGCGAGCAGCGATGCCATATCTTCAAAATGCTGCGCGCCGGGTCCACTGACCTGTGCAGCGTGGGCGGACAAGTCGCCCAGAGCGAACAACCGATCGATGCCATGCTCACGCGCATAGACACCGGCTTCGGTGTGAAACTGCGGCCCCTGATCGCCGACCTCGCCCATGTCACCCATCACCAGCAGCTGCGGGCGGGGCAGACCGGCGAGCACGTCGATGGCGGCGCGCACGGAGTCCGGGTTGGCGTTGTAGCTGTCGTCCACCAGCGTGACCGTGCGGCCCGCCAGCGTCAGCACGACGGCGCGCGAACGGCCCTTGACCGGCTCGAACTGCGCCAGCCCCTTGGCGATGGCGAACAGCGGAACGCGCGCCGCCACGGCGCTGGCCGTGGCCGCGAGTGCGTTGGTCACGTTGTGGCGACCGGCGATGTGCAGCTCGGTCTCAAACGAGCCCAGTGGCGTCGCGATCTCCACCTTCCAGCCCGCGCCCTGCCACTCGGCGCGGGTGCAGCGCACGTCACCGGCGTTCTCGGCGAACGTCAGCACCTTGCGAGGACCCGCCAACTCACGCCACAGCGGCGTGTATTCATCTTCGGCGGGAAAAACGGCCACGCCGTCGCGCGGCAGCGAAGCAAACACACTGCCGTTTTCACGCGCCACGGCTTCCACCGTCTGCATGAATTCGAGGTGCTCGCGCTGCGCGTTGTTGACCAGCGCGACCGTGGGGCGTGCGATGTCGGCCAGATACGCGATCTCTCCGGGATGGTTCATGCCCATCTCGATCACCGCCACCGTGTGCGACGCGTTCAGGCGCATCAACGTCAGCGGCACGCCGATGTCGTTGTTCAGGTTGCCCTGCGTGGCGAACGCCGCATCGCCCTTCCAGGCGCGCAGGACCGAGGCGATCATCTGCGTGACCGTGGTCTTGCCGTTGCTGCCGGTCACTCCGATCAGCGGGCCATGCCACTGCCTGCGCCAACTTGCCGCCAGGGCGCCCATGGCGCGCAGGCTGTCGGGCACCTGAATGCCCGAAAGACCCGCTTCCTGAAGACCGCCGTGCGCGATGGCCGCGACGGCTCCGGCCTCGCGGGCCTTCGCCAGAAACTCGTTGGCGTCGAAACGCTCGCCCTTCAATGCCACGAACAGGTCACCCGCCGCCAGCGTGCGCGTGTCGGAATGCACGCGCGCGAACGCCACGCCGCCGTCGCCGATCAGCCGTGCACTCGGCACGTGTTCGGAGACGAGCGCGAACGCATCGGCGAGGGTCATGATCGCGGGCTTCAACAGACTCATGCCGCGCCTCCGCGACGCGACAGCGCTTCGCGCGCCTGCTCGATATCGGAAAAATGGTGTCGCTCGCCTTGCACTTCCTGATAGTCCTCATGTCCCTTGCCCGCAATCAGCACCACGTCTTCGGGTGCCACGGCAGCCAGGGTTTCGGCGATCGCCAATGCGCGATCCGCCTGCACGCGCAGCGTTGCCGCCGGTTGCGTGCCTTTCAAAATCTGCTCGATGATGCTCATCGGCTCTTCGTTGCGCGGGTTGTCGCTGGTGACGACGACCTCGTCGGCCAGGCGCTGCGCGGCAGCGCCCATGTGCGGACGCTTGCCGGAGTCGCGATTGCCGCCGCAACCGAAAACGCACCAGAGCTTGCCGCCACGCTCCTTGGCCATCGGGGCCAGCGCCTGCAACGCCTTCTCGAGCGCGTCCGTCGTGTGTGAATAGTCCACCGCCACCATCGGCTGGCCGGGCGAGGTGATGCGCTCCATGCGGCCGGGCACCGGCGTGAGCTGGGCGCAGGCCCAGAGCGCATGCTCCAGCGCCACGCCAAGCGAACGCAGCGCGGCGATCACGCCGAGCAGGTTGGACACGTTGTAGAGACCGATGACCTGGGTCTGCAGCGTGAACGAATGCAGCCCCTCGACCACGGTGAACACCAGCCCCTGATCGTTGTAGGTGATGTCGCGGGCCTTGAGGCGGGCGTTGCCGCGGATCGAGAGCGTCCACACGTCGAGCTGCGAACGCTCGAGCTCATCGGCCAGTTGCAGCCCCCGGCTGTCGTCGATGTTGACGATGGCGGTACGCAGGCCGGGCCAGTCGAACAGCTCGCGCTTGGCTGCCCAGTAGGCCTCCATCGACGGGTGATAGTCGAGGTGATCCTGCGTGAGATTGGTGAACATGGCCACGCGGATGCGCGTGCCGGCAAGGCGGTGTTCCGCGAGACCAATCGACGAAGCTTCGATCGCACAGGCGCCGATGCCATCCGTCACGAACTGCGAGAACGCGCGCTGAAGACGCACCGGATCGGGCGTCGTGAGGCCGGTGGTTTCAAGAGCACCCGGCATGCCCATGCCCAGTGTGCCCACGAGCGCGCAGCCCTTGTAGGTGAGCACATCGGTCTGGCTCGCGAGCGCGTTGAGCGCCTCGGAAAGCCACCAGGCGCTGCTCGTCTTGCCATTGGTGCCGGTCACGGCGAGCACGTCGAGATGGGTGGTCGGCATGCCGAACCATGCGGCCGCGATCGGGCCGGTCGCGGCCTTGAGGCCACGCACCGACGCCATGTGCGCGCCGACGAAGCCGAAGGCATCGACGCCTTCCTGCTCGACGAGACAAGCCACCGCGCCGTTGGTGAGCGCGTTGCCCACGTGAAAACGGCCATCGGTCGCGGCGCCGGGCCATGCGATGAAGCCATCGCCGGGCTTGACCAGACGGCTGTCGGTCTGCAGCGTGCCGGTCACGCGTTCGCGCAGCCAACGGACCGCATCCTGTGCCGAAGAATGATTGAGCAGGACGCTCATAGTGGAGCCTCCTCGGTTGGGTTGCTGACGATCTGCGGACGCACGGCCATGTCGGGCGGAACGCCCATCATGCGCAGGGTCTGCTGCACGACTTCACTGAACACAGGCGCTGCGGAAATACCGCCATAAGCCGAGCCCACGGTGGGCTCGTCGATCATCACGGCCACGATGATGCGCGGGTTGTCGATCGGCGCCATTCCGGTGAACCAGCCGCGGTACTTGCCGATCGCATAGGTCTTGCCGACCTGCTTGCGCGCCGTGCCGGACTTGCCGCCGACCGAGTAGCCCACGGTCTGCGCGAGCTGGCCCGTACCGCCGGGTCCAGCCGCCATCTGCAGCATCTTGCGAACCTGCTGGGCGGTCTTGGGCGTGAAGACCGGGACGCCGACCGCTGGCTCCGAGCTCTTGAGCATGGTGGCCGGAATCACCTTGCCGTCGTTCGAGAACACGGTGTAGGCACGCGCCATCTGGAACAGGCTGGCCGACAGGCCGTAGCCGTACGACATCGTCGCCTGTTCGACCGGACGCCAGCTCTTGTAGGGGCGCAGCCGTCCCGTGACCGCGCCAGGGAAGGTGATCTGCGGCTTCTGGCCGAAACCGACCGCCGAGTAGGTTTCCCACATTTCCCTGGCCGGCATGTTCATCGCGAGCTTGGTCGTTCCGACGTTGCTCGACTTCTGGATCACGCCTTCCACGGTCAACGCGCCATAGTTGTGCGTATCGGAAATGGTGGAGCCAGTGATGTTGATGCGGCCAGGAGCCGTATCGACGATGGTCTCGGGACGCACGCGCCCGGAGTTCAGCGCCAGACCAATGGTGATCGGCTTCATCGTGGAGCCGGGCTCGAACACGTCGGTCATCGCGCGATTGCGCAGCTGCTCGCCCGTCAGATTCTTGCGGTTGCCGGGGTCGTAGGTCGGATAGTTGGCGAGCGCCAGCACCTCGCCCGTGTGCGCATCGAGCACCACCACGCTGCCGGCCTTGGCCTTCTTGGCGATCACGGTGTCGCGCAGCTTCTGGTAGGCGAAGAACTGCACCTTGCTGTCGATGGACAGCTGGATGTCCTTGCCGTCGAGTGGCGGCACTTCCACGCCCACGCCTTCGACGATGCGGCCCAGACGGTCCTTGATCACGCGACGCGAACCGGGCTTGCCGCCCAGATCCTTGTCGAACGCGAGTTCCATGCCTTCCTGACCGTGGTCTTCCACGTTGGTGAAGCCGACGATGTGCGCCGCGGCCTCGCCTTCAGGGTACTCGCGCTTGTATTCCTTGCGGTTGTAGATGCCCTTGATGTCGAGCTTGACGATCTCCTGCCCGACGTCCCAGTCGAGCTGGCGCTTGATCCAGACAAAGCTCTTGTCCTCATCCGCGAGCTTGGCCTTGAGCGACGCGAGCGGCATGTCCATGAGCTTGGCCAGCTTCTTGAGCTTGGCCTGAATCTCGGGACTGTCCTGATCCACGTCTTCGGGAATCGCCCAGATGCTGGCCGCAGGAACGCTGGAGGCGAGGATCAGGCCGTTGCGATCCAGAATGCGGCCGCGGTTGGCGGGCAGCTCGAGCGTGCGCGCGAAGCGCACCTCACCCTGACGCTGGAAGAAATCGTTGCCGATCACCTGCACATAGGCCGCGCGGGCCGCCAGGCCGACAAAGCCCAGCGCCACCACCGCGACGATGAACTTGCTGCGCCAGACCGGGGTCTTGCTCGCCAGCAGCGGGCTGGAGGTGTAGTTGACGCTGCGCGAGCTCATTGACGCCTCCCGCCGGCGGTCACCGCACCGCCGCTTGGAACGGCCGCGGGCGTGATCGCCATGACCACGGGAGTTCCGTCGTCGGTGACATATTGCGTGATGGCCGGCGTCGCCGAGCGCATCTGGAGCTTATCGCGTGCGAGCGTCTCCACGCGCAGCGGCGTGGCCTGCGCGCGCTTTTCAACCTGCAGCCGCTGGTGCTCCGTTTCCAGACGACGCGCCTCCGCCTGCGCACGGTCGAGCTCGGTGAACAACCGGCGCGACTCGTACTGCGTGTTCACGAGGTACATGGAGCAAGCCATGACCGCGAGCAGCAGCAGCAGGTTGAGGCGCAGCATCATGCGGGCACCTCGGTTCTTTCGGCCACGCGCATCACCGCGCTGCGCGAGCGGGGGTTGCCTGACACTTCGGCGTCGCTTGGCTTGATGCGGTCGAGCGCCTTCAGGCGCATCGGCGTGGGCGCGGCAAACGGAGCACGGCGGTCGTAGACCTCCTTGGAGTGCTGCGCGATGAATTGCTTGACGATGCGGTCTTCGAGCGAATGAAAGCTGATGACCACAAGACGGCCTCCGGGCTTCAGAACCCGGATGCTCGCCTCTAGCGCTTGTTGCAGCTCTTCAAGCTCGGCGTTGATGAAAATCCGAAGAGCTTGAAATGTGCGCGTTGCAGGGTTCTGGCCCTGCTCGCGGGTTTTGACCGCGCCAGCCACGATGTCGGCCAGTTCGGAGGTGCTTGTAATTGGACCCCGTGTCTCGCGCCAAGCAACAATCGCCTTTGCAATGGGGCCAGCAAACCGTTCTTCGCCGTAGTCACGTATCACCTCCGTTATCTGCTTCGCCTCAGCTTCTTCCAACCACTGGGCGACACTTTCACCACGGGTGGTGTCCATGCGCATGTCCAGCGGGCCGTCGAAGCGAAAGCTGAAGCCACGCTCCGGATCATCAATCTGTGGGGAGCTCACGCCCAGGTCCAGCAGAACGCCGTCGACACTGCTCTCAGGCAGCTCGTCAAGATGCTTGAAACCTTCGTGCCGGATTGAAAAACGCGCATCAGTGATGCGCGCTGCGGCTTCGATGGCTTGCGGGTCCTTGTCGAACGCCACCAACCTCCCCCCGGGCTTGAGCCGCGAGAGAATCAGCCGCGAATGACCGCCGCGCCCGAACGTGCCGTCCACATAGGTGGCGTCGTCCGGGTGAGCAGCATCCAACAAGGCGTCGACCGCCTCGTTCAGCAGGACCGTGGTGTGCAGCAATGGCTGATTCACTCTCGGCCTCTATCAAAAAGAAAAATCGTTGAGAACGGCGGGCAATTCGCCCTGCATCGCTTCGGCTTCCTGGGCGTCGTACTTCGCCTTGTCCCAGAGTTCGAAGTGATTGCCCATGCCCAGCAGGATCGTGTCCTTGCTGATGCCCGCGCCTTCGCGCAATTCGGGGGCCACGAGCACGCGGCCGGTGGCGTCCATGTCCACATCCATCGCGTGCCCCATGAAGATGCGCTTGAAGCGCACGGCCTCCATGGGCAGCGCAGTGATGCGCTCGCGGAACTTCTCCCACTCGGGGCGGGGGAAGACCATCAGGCAGCCGTGGGGGTGCTTGGTGATCGTGAGCTGGCCCGACGCGTTCGCCATCAGGACGTCACGATACCGGGTCGGCACAGAGAGCCGCCCCTTGGCATCCAGACTGATTGATGACGCGCCTTGAAACACGGCGTTGGACCTCTGTTTGGTTGGATCCCCGAAATTGAAGTTTCAGGGCACTTTTCACCACTTAATTGCACTTTTTTCCACTGTAGCAGGAAAAGAACACTGTGCAAGAGGTCATGCAACACAAATTTGCAATGAAATCAACGACTTAGACCGTATTTCGCAGGACGGACAGGAGATAAAACCCTTATTTATTAAGCACTTAGAGTCTGTTCACAAAGTGACACTTGAGGGTCGGGCGGCAAGTCGATTAAACCGTCAGAGAATGTATCTAGACAAATCCTCGTTCTGACTCAACATCTGCAAGCGGTCATTGACGTAGTTCGCGTCGATGACGACCGTCTGCCCGGAGAGCTTGACGGCGTCGAAGCTGACTTCGTCAAGCAATCGCTCCATAACCGTTGATAGACGCCGTGCTCCGATGTTTTCGGTGCGCTCGTTCACGTCGAAGGCGATGTGCGCGAGACGGGTGATGCCATCGGGCTGGAACGACAGCGTCACGCCTTCGGTCGCGAGCAGCGCCTGATACTGCTTGACCAGCGAAGCATGGGTCTGCGTGAGAATCGCCTCGAAGTCCTGAACGGACAGGGACTCCAGCTCCACGCGGATCGGAAAGCGGCCCTGC
Organism: Diaphorobacter caeni; assembly: GCF_015354245.1. Taxonomy (GTDB): domain Bacteria; phylum Pseudomonadota; class Gammaproteobacteria; order Burkholderiales; family Burkholderiaceae_C; genus Diaphorobacter_A; species Diaphorobacter_A caeni. Next base: position 277,873 of record NZ_JADKYZ010000001.1, on the reverse strand, counting down.
AGCTCGGGAATCAGATCGCTGGGCTTGGACAGATGGAAAGCCCCCGACGCGATGAACAGCATGTGGTCGGTCTTGACCATGCCGTACTTGGTGGAGACCGTCGTGCCTTCGACCAGCGGCAACAGGTCGCGCTGCACGCCCTGACGCGACACCTCAGCGCCCGACGACTCCTGGCGCGAAGCCACCTTGTCGATCTCGTCAATGAAAACGATGCCATTCTGCTCGGCGTTGGCCAGCGCGCGCGTCTTCACTTCGTCCTCATTGACCAGCTTGGCCGCCTCCTCGTCGGTCAGCAGCTTGAGCGCTTCGGCGATGCGCAGCTTGCGCGTCTTGCGCTTTTCTCCGCCCATCTGGCTGAACATGCCGCGCAGTTGCTCGGTCATCTCCTCCATGCCCTGCGGGCCCATGATCTCAAGCTGCTGGCGGGCTTCGGCCAGATCGATCTCGATCTCCTTGTCGTCGAGCTGACCCTCGCGCAGCTTCTTGCGAAACGACTGACGCGCCGCGCCATCGGGTGCCGGCTCGCTGCCGCGCGCGGGCGGAATCAGCACGTCCAGAATGCGCTCCTCGGCGGCGTCTTCGGCGCGCATGCGCATCTTCTTCATGTCGGCCTCGCGCGTCTGCTTGACGGCGATCTCGACCAGATCACGCACGATGGAGTCGACATCCTTGCCGACGTAGCCCACTTCGGTGAACTTGGTGGCCTCGACCTTGATGAAGGGCGCGTCCGCCAGCCGCGCCAGACGGCGAGCGATCTCGGTCTTTCCCACGCCCGTGGGGCCGATCATCAGGATGTTCTTGGGGGTGATCTCGTGACGCAGGCTGGCATCGACCTGCTGGCGGCGCCAGCGGTTGCGCAGCGCAATGGCGACGGCACGCTTGGCGCTTTTCTGGCCGACGATGTGGTTGTCCAATTCGGAAACGATTTCCTGCGGCGTCATTGAGTACATGGCTTGTCTTTATGTCTGACGAAGCCGGATCGGCTTCGATGGGTCAATCGTTTGGGGGCCACCAATGCAGCCCTGGCTGTTGCTCTGTTTCATGCGTCCCGAACTCGGCACAAGCGGCCAGCGCGCCGAAGCGGCGTCCACTTGAAATCCGGGTGCGATTCAAAGAGTCTCGATGGTGTGGTGCATGTTCGTGTAGATGCACAGCTCGCCCGCAATCGCGAGCGACTTGCGGACCACGTCCTCGGCCGAGAGATCGGTGTTGTTCAGCAGCGCCTTGGCGGCCGAGTGGGCATACGCCCCGCCCGAACCAATGGCCACGATGCCCTGCTCGGGTTCGAGCACATCGCCGTTGCCGGTGATGATCAGCGAGGCGCTTTCGTCGGCGACGGCGAGCATGGCCTCCAAGCGGCGCAGCACGCGGTCGGTGCGCCAGTCCTTGGTGAGCTCGATGGCCGCGCGGGTCAGTTGGCCGTTGTGCTTTTCCAGCTTGGCCTCGAATCGCTCGAACAGCGTGAACGCATCGGCCGTCGCGCCCGCGAAACCGGCAAGCACCTTGCCGCCGTAGAGCTTGCGCACCTTGCGCGCCGTGCCCTTGACGACGATGTTACCCAGAGTGACCTGGCCATCGCCCCCAATGGCGACCTGAATGCTGCCGTCAGCCAGCTGGCGACGGACGCTGAGAATGGTGGTGCCGTGATACTGTTCCATGGCGATGACAGATGAGGGCAGAGCCGAATTTATCAAGACGACATTGTGATGTTTCGCACGGGCCGCCAACGAAAAAGCGCGCGTGCAGCGCGCTTAGTCACTCAAAAAAGTACGCGGCCTGCAAATCCAACACGGCCCAAGCGAGAGCAGTCGAGCAAGGGCCGCCCCGCAGCGAGGACTGCGTCCCCCAGCCCGCATTGCGCAGCAATGCGTAGAGCGGGGGGAAGGCGTGCAGCGCCTCAGGGGGGCCCTCAATTTCTTCGAGGAACAACCCAGGCGTGCTCGCCGATGCCGATCACGTTGAAGAACACGGCGATCAGGCGGTGCAGATTGATGAACTGCACGGCGCGGCCCTTGGCCTGCTGCTCCGCGGCCCAGTTGAGCACAGATCCAGCAGCGGGGAAATCCATGCGGATCAGGCGGTCGCAAGGAATCTGCAGCGGTGCATCCGGCTTGGCGAGCGCCTCGAACGGCACAAGCAGCGGAACCGCATCGCCGTCGATGCAGCCCGACAGCCCCTGAACCAACGAGCCTTCGGGCTTGGCCGCACGCGCCGCTCCCTGCGACGGGTTGAGCATGTCGTCCTCGCGGGCGGCGTCCATGCGGGCCTGCTCGACGACCGCATTGAGCGCGCTGTCGTCGCCCTGGAACTTGCACTTGGTCGGCGCCCACGAGGGCGGCGAGACTTCGTAGGTCACGCAGTAGTCGAGCGCCACCAGTTCAAACTCGTCGGGCAGCCCCATCAGGCGCAACAGCGCCATGCGCAGGCGCCACCATTGCTCGTCCGACGTGCGGTCACCGGACTGCGTTCTGGACTGCAGCATGGCGTTCAGCGCGGACACGCCCACGAACTTGAGTTCGACGGGCTCATCCGCCCATTGCAGAAACAGGTCGCCGAGGCCCGGCAGCGCAGCCGCGTCGATGTCGGTGGTGCGCGACCAGTTCAGCGTCCAGGGCGGCGCGGGCTTGCGCGCGATCGATGCCTGCAGCGCGGCAAGCGACTGCGGCGAAATGGTGGGAGGGGCGTTCCAGTTGAACTCACGCGAATTCACGGCCGCACCCGAACTCTCGCTCGCCGCGAGTCCCAATTGCTCGGGCAGCGAAAACCACAGCGGCGCGGAACGACTGAAACGGCCCGCGTAGTCGATGGCCAGCTTGTCGAAACGATCCTGCTGACCCGTCGCACGATACAGATCGAACAAGGTCATCCAGATGTCGATCTGGTCCTTGGGATCATCCTGCGCATGACGCGCCAGCACTTCCAGCAAGCCCGATTCAGCGCCTGCGTAATCGCCATTGGCGAAACGGATGGCAGCTTCTTCAAGGTCGGGTTCGTGCACAAATTTCTCCAATTCCTCATGAGCGACAACGGCGTCCAGTCCCAGCGTGGGAATGTCGAAGGCCATACCCATGCCATTCAACGTCATCGGCACCGTCGGCGCAATCCCTTCGGACATCGCTCCCGCCACCGCAGGCTGCATGCCTCCTGTCATCGTCGCCGGCTGGGTAGCCGCAAATCCTGTGGGAGGCACCGTGAGCGGCGCAGTGGCCGCAAACTCCAGCGGCACCTCGGCCGTCACCTGCGGATCCTGCAGTGGCGGCGGAACCACGCGCGGCACCGGGCGTTCACCGCCGGCGCCGCCTGGCTTGGCGCGCCACCATTGCTGGGACATCTGCGCCTCGATCTCGTCGATCTTCTTGAGCGTCACCGCCCTGCCATCCGGCGAGACGTTGGTGCTGCTCGTCTGCGAGAGCATGGTGCTCTGCGCGAAAGAAGTCCGCCCGGTCGCGTCTTCCAGTTTCTGCCCCTGCACAACCTCCTTGCGGCGGAGCTTGCGCAGCTGATCGAATTCCCTGCGACGCACGAAGTCGTTGCGTCGCTTGCGCTCGATCATTTCCTTGAGCATCTGTTTGCTGTACTGGCCTTCCTTGTCTTCTTCAGGCGTATCCAGCTCCGACCACTGAACGGTCGGGTTGCGCACAAAGCGCACAACCTTGGACAGCAAACCGCGGGCGGCGTCTTCCTTGCTCATGATCATCGGGACAGTGAACCTGCCTCCATCACCCTGACTTCAGTCGGACTCGGCAGGTTCAGCATCCGTCAATCTCCGTACATTTTCTGCTTGAGTTCGCGACGCTGCTGCGCTTCCAGCGACAACGTGGCGGTCGGGCGCGCGATCAGGCGGCCCACACCGATGGGCTCGCCCGTCTCGTCGCAGTAACCGTAGTCACCCGCGTCGATGCGTGCGATGGACTGCTCGATCTTCTTGAGCAGCTTGCGCTCGCGGTCACGAGTGCGCAATTCCAGCGCGTGTTCCTCTTCAATGGTTGCGCGATCGGCGGGATCGGGCACCACCACTGTATCTTCACGCAGATGCTCGGTGGTCTCACCGGCGTTGTTATGCATGTCCTGCTTGATTTGCGTCAATTTGTGACGAAAGAACGCCAATTGCTTGTCGTTCATGTATTCACTCTCAGGCATGGAGAGCACTTCTGCGTCTGTCAAATCGTCCCCTGACTTGGTTTTCCAGTTGTTCGCCAGCTTGGGATCCTTCTTGGCGGGCGCCGCAGTGTTTTGCAGTGTCGTGGGCATGATGTCAATAAAGCTGGCGGGTGGGGCCACCATGGCCCCTCTCTACCGTTGATGGTACGGTCGATTGCGCGTTTCGGGAAGCGTTATGCAATTCCGGCACAGATTACCGGACTCTCTCGAGCCGGAAGGCCAACGGGGGGAATGCTGCGGCGCAGGTGGATCAGGGTTTCTCCCTCCTCCTTGCCTGTGCCCTGCATCCCGGTCGTCGCCTTGGATGTGCCGGGTCTGGCGCTCACTTCCTGTCTCCTCGCAAATCGGGCGGAGCCGGAATGTTGATCAAACAACTATCCCGGTTTTTCGGGGCGCGATTGTAGCGGCCTATTCAGGAGTTGGGGGGAAAGTGGCACACAACACACGCCTACTTTCCATACTGTGCCAGCGGCATCGCTCACATCAGCTCACACAAGGCACTGCTCCAGCCCCTGCACCAGAATGTCCTTGGGCAGGTCGATGCCGATGAACACCATCTTGCTGACGCGCGTCTCCCCTTCCGCCCACTGCGGGCCCAGATCGCTGCCCATCAGCTGGTGCACGCCCTGGAAGATCACCTTGCGTTCGGTTCCCCGCATGTTCAGCACGCCTTTGTAGCGCAACATGCGTGGTCCATAAATGTTCACAATCGCACCCAGAAAGTCTTCAAGCTTGACGGGATCGAATGCCCGTTCCGAACGGAAGACGAAGCTCTTCACGTCATCGTCATAGTGGTGGTGATGGGGGTGGTTGCAGTGCTCGCCGTGTTCGTGGTCATGATGATCATGGCCGCAGTGCTCATCGTGCACATGCCCATGGTCGTGCTCGTGCTTGTGGCCTTCGTGCTCGCACTTGCCGTGGTCATGGTCGCAATGGCTGTGATCGTGATCATGCGCATGGTCGTGCCCGTGGTCGTCTTCCTTGAGGAAGTCCGGGTCGATGTCCAGCTTGGCGTTCAGATTGAAGCCGCGCAGATCCAGCACCTGCGCGAGCGGCACTTCACCGAAGTGCACGGCGTGGATCGGCGCGCGCGGGTTCATGTGCTTGAGGCGGTGGGTCAGCGCCTCCTTCTCCGCCTCGCTCACCAGATCAGTCTTGGACAGGAAGATCTGGTCGGCGAAACCCACCTGGCGGCGCGCCTCCTGGCGGTCGTCGAGTTGCTGGTTGGCGTGCTTGGCGTCCACCAGCGTGATGATCGAGTCGAGCAGATAGGTCTCGGCGATCTCGTCGTCCATGAAGAAGGTCTGCGCGACCGGGCCGGGATCGGCCAGGCCGGTCGTCTCGATGATGATGCGGTCGAACTCCACGAGGCCCTTGCGGCGCTTGGCGGCCAGCAGTTGCAGCGTTTCGCGCAGATCTTCGCGGATCGTGCAGCAGATGCAGCCGTTGCTCATCTGCACGATCTGCTCCTTGGTTTCGGTCCGGAGAATGTCGGTGTCGATGTTCTCTTCACCGAATTCGTTCTCGATCACCGCAATCTTCTGGCCGTGCGCCTCGCTCAGCACGCGCTTGAGCAGGGTGGTTTTGCCGGAGCCCAGAAAGCCGGTGAGGATGGTGGCGGGGATCAGAGACATTTGAAATTCACTTTCAGCGATGATTCGCGGCACCCCACCCGGAAATGGCGGTGTGCCGCGAAGGGTCTTGTGAGCCGACTGGCTATCGCGTCAAGTTTAACGAGAGCGCCGGCGGTTCACAGCCGCCGCCGCGCATGTCCACTGATGGATTGCGCTTTATCCACAGGCCTCGTCAAGCGAGGGCCGCTCGGGATGTGGCGGGGCAGCGCGCTCAGCACCAGCGCCGCACACGCCGCATGTACTGCAGATATGGTTCGCCGAAATTTGCGAGCAGGATGCGCTCCTCGGGGAATATCTGGAAGCGCGTGATGTATCCCGCGAACAGCGCCGGGCCGACCAGCGCCGCCGCGTTTGCGAGCCAGACGCACCAGGCCAGCAGCAGCACCAGCATGCCCAGATACATGGGATTGCGCGTGAAGCGGTACACGCCGTTGCTCACGATGACGCTCGTTCTCTCGGGCGCGAGCGGGTTGACCGTGGTGCGGTGACGGTGAAACGCGTAGAGCGCCGACAGGTCGATGGCCACCCCGCAGATGGCAATCAGCGCTGCGAGACCGACGCGCGCGGGCGGCGCGAACGCAGCCGCCGGAACCCACTGGGCCACGCCGTACATCAGCGCCGCCGTCGCGATGCCGACCAGCGGCGGAGGGATCTTGAGTTCGAGTGCGGCCATGGGAATGTCTCCTTCAAAGCAACGTCATTCGTGCATTGCATTCAACGCCTGGATTGCGACTTGAGCGTCGATCTGGATGCCTGCTTTGGCTTCGGCTTCGGCACAGCTTGGCGTGCCGGCTTCATCTCTGGAGCCAGCCGAGCGCGCAGGGTCGCGAGAATTTCCTCGGACAACGCCGGGTTGCCCGCCGCCGTCGCGCGCGCCAGCACCAGCGCGCCGACCATGCTGGCCAGCACATGAATGGTGTCCGCCCGCACGGCGGCATCGGGCTCGCGCGATGCGGGGGTGGTGGCACGGGCAAACCGCTGGATGTTGCGCTCGACGCCCTGGGCAAACACCTCGGACATCTCGGGCCCCGCGCGGGCGGCATCGACGGCCAGCGCGGCGGCCGGACAGCCCTCTCCGGGGTGGTCGCGATGCCCGCTGCTGAGATAGCCGTGAACCAGCGCGTGCAGCACGTCGTCCGGATCGAGATCACCATCCCTGAGCTGGTCCAGCGGCGTGATGGTCCAGTCGAAAGCGCGCAGACAGGCCTCGCGCGCCAATGCGTCCTTGGATTCGAAATGCCGGTACAGGCCGCCATGGGTGAGCCCCGCGTCGCGCGTGATGTCGGCCACGCCGACACCGGCCAGGCCCCTTTCACGATAAAGACGTGCGGCCGCCTCCACGATGCCTGCGCGGTTTTCTGCGGATTGGGCCTTGCTGACTTTCATGGTTTTGATGATACCCGTCATCTAAATTCTTTTATGATGACGGTCATCATCAATATCAGGTGCGCGAAAAATGAGCAAACGAGTGGTCATCACCGGCATGGGACTGGTGTCTCCGTTGGGCTGCAACGTGGAGCTTGCATGGCGGCGCATGCTCGCGGGCGAATCCGGCGTGCGGCATCTGCCCTCCGAGATCGGCGAAGGCACGGGCATCGCGATCGCCGCGCGCGTGCCCGACACCGCTGAAGACCCGCAGGGCGGCTGGAACGCGGACGCCGTGGTCTCCGCCAAGGAACAGCGCCGCATGGACCGCTTCATCGCGTTCGCGCTCGGTGCGGCCGAGCAGGCGATTGCCGAGGCGCGCTGGCTTCCTGCAACGCTGCATCACCAGCAACGCACCGCCACCGTGATCGGCTCGGGCGTGGGCGGCTTCGGCACGATCTCGCAAGCGGTGCGCACGACTGATTCCAAGGGGCCACAGCGTCTGTCGCCGTTCACGGTGCCGGCGTTTCTGGTCAACCTCGCGGCCGGTCATGTGTCGATCAAACACGGTTTCAAGGGCCCCATCGGAGCACCCGTCACCGCGTGCGCGGCAAGCGTGCAGGCCGTCGGCGATGCGGCGCGACTCATCCGCAGCGGCGAGGCGGATGTGGCGGTCTGCGGCGGCAGCGAAGCGACCATCGACCGCGTGAGCATCGGCAGCTTCGCGGCGGCGAATGCGCTTTCGAGCGGCTTCAACGACCGTCCCACGCAAGGCTCGCGCCCGTTCGACGCCGCACGCGACGGCTTCGTGATGGGAGAAGGCGCGGGCATGCTGGTGCTGGAATCGCTCGAGCACGCCCTCGCGCGCGCAGCGACACCGCTCGCCGAGGTGCTCGGCTACGGCACGTCGGCGGATGCCCATCACATCACCTCCGGCCCCGAGGACGGATCGGGCGCGGCGCAGGCCATGCATCTGGCGCTCGCGCAGGCGCAGCTCGCGCCGCATGAAGTGTCGTTTCTCAACGCCCATGCCACCTCGACGCCCGTCGGAGACCGCGGCGAACTCGCGGCGATCCGGCAGGTGTTCGGAACGGCCGGCAATGGTCCCGCCATCAGCGCGCCCAAGTCCGCTGTCGGCCACATGCTGGGCGCTGCGGGAGCGGTGGCCACCATCTTCACCGCGCTAGCGCTGCGCGATCAGATCGTGCCGCCGATTCTCAACCTCGAGCAGCCCGACCCGCTCGCCGAAGGACTCGATCTGGTGCGCGCGAAAGCCAGACCGCTCGCCATGGACGTGGCGATGCTCAACGGCTTTGGTTTCGGCGGGGTGAACGCTTCGCTGGTGCTCAGGCGCTACGTCTGAGGTCGCAAACAGGCTCTGATCAATCGCCGGACTTGCGCTTTGCTCTGGGATGCGCGGCATCGTAGACCTGCGCGAGATGCTGGAAGTCGAGCCGCGTGTAGACCTGCGTGGTGGTGATGTTGGCATGGCCCAGCAGCTCCTGCACCGCGCGCAGATTGCTGCTCGACTGCAGCAGATGGCTTGCGAACGAGTGGCGCAGCATGTGCGGATGCACGGGCGTGGTGAGCCCCGCGAGCTGGCTGCGTTCGCGCAGGCGCAGCCAGACGGATTGCGCGGAAAGGCGCACGCCGCGTCGGCCGATGAAAAGCGCCGCGTCCAGGCGCGGGGACGATGCGCCGCCGAACGGCTGGGCGCGCTGCTCAAGCCATACCTGCACGGCGGTGATGGCCGGCGCGCCCATCGGGACGCTGCGCCGCTTGGAGCCTTTGCCGAAGACATGGGCCTCTCCCGCCTGCAGGTCCAGCCAGCCCCGGCCCTCGTTGCGTGCGGTGGATGACGCGATCACGTCCAGCCCCACCAGCTCGCCCACACGCAATCCGCAGCCGTAGAGCAGCTCGACGATGGCGGCGTCACGCGCCTCGAGCCACGGGTCTGCGCCCGGCTGATCGAACTCGGCCAGCCGCACGGCATCATCCACGCCCAGCGCCTTGGGCAGCGGTTTAGGAGCCTTGGGCGCGCGCACGTCCTGCACCGGGTTGTGCTGCACCAGCCCCTGACGCGCGGCCCAGGCGAAGAAGCCGCGCCAGCCCGAAAGAATCAACGCGATGCCGCGCCCCGAGCGGCCCGCGCTGTGCATCTGCGCCACGAAGCGGCGGATGTGGACGTTCTGCAGCTCCAGCAGCGGCTGCTTCACCACAGCGGCGAACTGCACCAGCTTTTCCAGATCGAGCGTGTAAAGCGTGTGCGTGCGCGCGGCCAGGCGTTTTTCCACGCGCACGAAGTCGAGATAACGAAGCGCCTCGGGCGGCAGAACCACAGGCTCCGCATCAGTTGGAGGCGCTTCCTGGCCCTTGCTGACGGCGGTGGTCTTGCGGGCCATGTCTGAACGAGAGCGCCTCAGCGCAGACGCGTCAGCGCGGCACTCGCGAGCTCGGCCATGCGCGTGAGGAATTCCGTGCCCATGGACGCATCAAAGCGCGCAGGGTCGTGCGAGCCGAGCACCAGCAGACCGAAGGCGGGCTCGGTGCTGTCGATGGCGCCGTCGCGCAGCGGCAGCAGCGCGAGCGACTGCACCTGCGTGGCCTGCGGCAGCCACTGCGTGGGCTCGAAGCCCATGTTGGCACCGCAAAACGGGCTGGTCAGCGACGAGGCGAAGGCGCGTGCGTCCTCGCTCACGCCGCGCGCAAAGCTCTCGGCCGAATATACCGGGCCGACGCCCCACACGCGCAGCGCCACCTGCGGCACGTCGAACAGATCGCGCATGCCGTTTTCCACGGCGGCGGGCAGCTTCATCGGCTCCTTCACCGACAGCAGCAGGCGCACCCATTCGTGCATCTTGTCGCCGATGCCGGTGTTCTCGCCGCTGTGGCGCACCATGTCCATGATGCGCTGCTCAAGACCCTTGATCTTCTCGCGCAGCATCTCGGCCTGGCGCTCGTGCAGGCTCACGGCGCGCTGGCCGTGCGGGCTCGCGATGGTGACGCTGGCCAGCACTTCGGCATGGCGTTCGAAGAAATCCGGCGTGTTCACCAGAAATTCGGCGATGTCTTCTTCGGTGATCGGTGGCACGTTGGAGCTCGCGTTGGTGGGTGTGGTCATAGGTTGTCTGGTATCTCGATCTGGCCTTCGAACACCGTGGTGGCGGGGCCGGTCATGAAAACGGAATCTTGCGGGTCGCCCGACCAGGCAATGGTCAGCAGGCCGCCAAGCGTGTGGACATCGACGCGCCGATCCAGCAAGCCCAGACGGATGCCGATGGACACCGCAGCGCAGGCGCCCGTGCCGCAGGCAAGCGTCTCGCCCACGCCGCGCTCGAAGACGCGCAGCTTCACTTCGCTGCGGGAAAGGATCTGCATGAACCCGGCATTCACCCGCTCCGGGAAACGGCGGTGGCTTTCGATCTGCTTGCCGACGAAGGCGACCGGCGCGGTGTCCACATCGTCCACCAGCTGCACCGCATGGGGGTTGCCCATCGAGGCCACGGCGCACCAGACGACCGTGTCGGCACCCGAATCAGCAGCGCGCACTTCGATCGGCCACTGCTCGGCGTCGCCAACGATGCGCGCGACCGCGCCCTCTGCGTCGAACGGAATCTCGGGCGGAGAAAAGCGCGGGCGCCCCATGTCCACGGCCACGCGGCCATCGGACATGAGCTGCGGCGCGATTACGCCCTTCTTCGTCTGCACGCGGATCGAGTCCTTGGGCGTGAGTCCCTTGTCATGCACGAAGCGCGCAAAGCAGCGCGCGCCATTGCCGCACTGCTCGACCTCGCCGCCATCGGCGTTGTGGATCACGTACTCGAAATCGACCTCGGACGACGGCGCCGCACGCACGGTCAGGATCTGGTCCGCACCAATGCCGAAATGGCGGTTGGCGATGAACCGGTATTGTTCGGCGGACAGGCCGTAGCTGCTGGAGGTTTCGTCCAGCACCACGAAATCGTTTCCTGCGCCCTGCATCTTGGTGAAGCGGATCTGCGTTGGCATATCCGGCAATTATCCGCTCTGACGGAGAGTCCGCGCCCATCGGGCCGTAATAAGCTGTAGCAGCATGTCGGCCCCGGCCGCGCCAGCTGCTTCGCCTGCGCGCCAGCGGGAACTTGCGCGCTTGCCCATAATGCAAACCATGCCCCGCTCAAACCAACAACTCCATACCCACCGCGAGCCCGTCAAGACACGCCCCGCAGCCACCGTGCTGCTGGTGCGCGACGCGCCCACAGACAACGGTGAACACAACGGCGCCCCCGTCCTCGAGGTCCTCATGACCCGCCGCTCGCCCAACGCGAGCTTTCTGCCCGGAGCCTATGTGTTTCCGGGAGGCGGAATCGACGCCCTCGATGCCAGCCCCGAATCCCACGCCCAGACCGACCACCGCCCCACGCAGTCCGCCCAGCGCGTGACCGAGGCCGTGGCCGGCATTCGCGAGACCTTCGAGGAGCTCGGCATCCTGCTGGCCCGCCACGAGGGCGATGGCCGCTTCGCCGATGCAGCGGACATCGCTGCCATCGACCGCAAGCAGCCCTTCGTCGCCCAGTGCGCGGCGCTCGGTCTGCGTCTTGCGGTGGACGACATGCATGTGCTCGCCCACTGGACGGCCGACCGCACCGCGCCCAAGCGCTTTTCCGTGCCCTTCCTCGTGCGCCGCATGCCCGAAGGACAGGAACCGGTGGCCGACGAGTCCGAGCAGTTCGAGCCGGTCTGGGTGCGCCCGGCCGACGCGCTCGCGCAGCACAAGGAGGGCAAGTTCTTCATGATCTTCCCGACCATCCGCACGCTGGACTTCCTCAAGTCGTTCACGTCGGTGCAGGCGCTGATGGACCTGATCACCAAGGATGAAGAGCCGCTCTGGAACTGCTGCCCGCGCAGCGGCCTCGTCAAGGGCCGCGAGACGCGTTTCATGGACCACGAGCACGCTTTCGGCGAACTCGCCATGGTCACGCCCGACGGCCAGATCCTGCATCCGCTCGACTGGCAGAGCGAGCGCGCCGTGCCGCTGCTCAAGAACGTGCAGCGCCTGACCGCGCCCAACCCCGGCGTCATGACCGGCCCCGGCACCAACAGCTATCTGGTGGGTGACCCGTCCACCGGCTACATCGCCATTGACCCCGGACCGGCCGACGCAGCGCACCTCGAGCGGCTCTGGCGCGCTGCGGGCGGCGACATCCGCCAGATCGTCTGCACCCACTCCCACCCCGACCACTCGCCTGGCGCCAAGCCACTGCAGGAGATGGTCGCCCAATACGGCAAGCCGACGCCTCCCGTGCTGGGTCTCGCATCCAGGCCCACCTCGCGCGCGGACAGCCAGTTCACCCCCGACCGCGAGCTGGCCGACGGCGAGCGCCTGCAGCTGCGCGGCCCCTCGCCCGACGGGGAGGTCACCCACACGCTCAAGGCCATCCACACGCCAGGCCACGCGGCCAACCATGTCTGCCTGCTGCTCGAGGAAGACAACCTGCTGTTCTCGGGCGACCACATCCTCAACGGCAGCACCACGGTGGTGAGTCCGCCCGACGGCAACATGGATGACTATCTGCACTCGCTGGACAGGCTCGACGCGGCCTGCACCGAGTTTGCGGTGGAGTTCATCGCGCCCGCCCATGGCTACGTGATCGAAAAAGCCCGCGAGGCCATCGCCAAGCTCAAGGCCCACCGTCTGGCCCGCGAGGCCAAGGTGCTCAAGGCGATGCAGAAAATGCCATCGGGCGACCTCGAAGACTGGGTGAAGATCGCCTACGACGACGTGCCCGAGCGCATGTGGCCGGTGGCGCTGCGCTCGCTTCAGGCCCATGTGGACCGCATTCGAAACATGGAACCCGGAAACTGAGCGGCGCGAATCACCATGCGCCACTGCGTTGAGCCGTACTGGTGAATAATTCACGCCCTGCCGGGCGTGCCCGGATCGATGAAATTGGAAATCCCGGGTATGTCGGACAAGCAAGCAAGAGGCGGCGCCAAGCCGCAGGAATCAGTATTGGAAGGCCAGCGCCTTTCCAAGCGCGTGATGCAGCAAAAGGGCTGCTCGCGCAGCGTGGCCGAGCAGTATGTGGAAGGTGGCTGGGTCAGCGTGGACGGTGAAATCCAGGAAGCGCCGAGTCTGCGCGTGCGCGACGAGCAGCGGGTCGAAATCTCTGCCGACGCGAATCTGCTGGACCTCTCCCCCGTCACCCTGCTGCTGAACCAGCCCGCCAAATGCAAGGATCCGTTCACCCTGCTGAGCGTGGCGGCCCACTCCGCCACCGATCCGCAGGCCGGGCGCATGCGCGTGCTGCGGCGGCATTTCAAGGGGCTGTATGAATGCGCTCCCCTGCACCGCTCGGCCAGCGGTCTGGCGGTGTTCACGCAGGACCGCAACATTGCCCGCCGCCTGTACGAAGACGCCGCCTCCATGGAGCACGAATGCATCGTCGAGGTGACCGGCGACGTGGCCAGCGCCGATCTGGCGTCGTTGCGCTCCGGCGCCGTGCTGCCTTCCGCCAAGGTGAGCCGCCAGAACGAAAACCATCTGCGCTTCGCACTGGCCGGAACGGCCATGAACTCGATCGGCGCGCTGTGCGCCTCGGTCGGACTCAAGGCGGTGAGCATCCGCCGCATCCGCATCGGGCGGGTGCCGCTGTCCAAGCTGCCCGAAGGCGAGTGGCGTTTTCTGGGACTCGGCGAGCGTTTTTGAGGCCATAGACGGGACTCTGTCGCAAAACGCCTCTAAATGTAAAGTTCAATTGGTAAATTTACAGCCATAGCCAATATACTCATCCGGCCACAACGACAACAGGGAGATGGGCATGGATGCCAGTAGCCAGAGAGACCTCCGGCCGGAACCAAGCGCGAGCGACGCTCTGGAGAAAATCAGGGCACACCGGCTGCGCTTCACCGGCAGCGGCGGCGAATATTTCCGCGTCTGGATCGTCAACGTGCTGCTGTCCATCGTCACCCTCGGCTTCTACACGCCGTTCGCGCGCAAACGCACCGCCCAGTACTTCTACAGCCACTCCAAGGTCGCGGGCAGCCCGCTCGAATTCACCGCCCAGCAACGGCGCATGGTGTTCGGTTTCGTGCTGGTCTTTCTGCTGAGCGCGGCCTACCAACTCGCGGTGCGCACCGGACAGGACACGGCCGTCGGCCTCTTCATCCTCTGCGGCGCGGCGCTCGCGCCCGTCATCTGGGCCAGCGCCATGCGCTTTCGCCTCTCCAACACCCGCTGGCGCGGCCTGCGCCTGGTGTTCACAGCCAACTGGAAAGAGATCTACAAGGCGAGCTGGCCGATCTTCGCGCTCGCGCTGGTGTGGATCGGCGTGTTCTACGGCATCGCCGCGCTGGTCGGCGACTATGTCACCGGCTTCGAAGGCGATGCCCCCAAGCCCCGCCCCAAGCTCGAAGCTGGTGCCGGCTGGTCCGCGTTCGGCATCGTCCTGCTCGGCATGTTCCTCTCGGTGCTGTGCATCATCCGCATCGAATACAACTACCGCAGCCTGCTGGTGCTGCGCACCCGCATCGGCAACGAAATCAGCCGCTGGAAGCCGGTCTACATGGACTTCGTGAAGATCTGGGCAGGAACGGTGCTGGTGTTCGTGCTGTCCATCGTGGTCGTCGCCATGCTGAGCGCAGCCGTCGCGGGCGGACTCGCGATGTCCTTGAAAAGCGTTGGCTACATGCACCCCGGCGCATGGATCTATATCGCCATCGCGCTGGGCGCCGTCATGAGCCTTCTGCTGATGATTCTGGCCAGCGGCCCGGCGCGCGCCTATCGCGAATCGCGCATGTTCCATCTCGTCTGGAACAACACCGGCATCAGCCAGATCGCGCGCTTCAAGTGCACGCTGTCCACCCGCAAGTTCGTGCTGCTGCGCCTGAAGAACATGCTGCTGACCATTCTCACCATCGGCTTCTACCGCCCGTTCGCGCGCGTGGCCGAATACAAGATGAAATTCGAATCGGTCACGCTCTACGTGAAGGGCAGCGTCGAGCAGCTCGCCGGACGCCTCGAAAAAGGCCAGAAGGAAGGCTTCGGCGACGCACTGGCCGACGCGGCCGGGCTGGACCTGATCGGGTGATGTCCGCCAACAGCCCTGCCCTGATCCGCGCGCGCTGGTTCGACGGCCAGAGCAGCCAGGCGCGCCCCGTGCTCGTCGGCCTTGAGGCCACGTCCAAGGGACCTGATCTGCTGCTGCACCTGCTGCAATCACCCGGCGACGCGCCGCGCCGCTATGCCCACCGCGACGTGAACTGGCCCGAGGCCTGGAGCGCCAAGCGCCATCAGGAAGCGCTGATCATCGACCTCAACGACGGTGGCAGCCTCGAGATTCAGGACACCGCACGCTGGCACGCAGCGCTCGCCAGCGTCGACTTCAAACCCGGCCTCGCCCAGCGCATGCAGACGCGCTGGCCGATCTTTCTTGGCGTGTTCGCCGTGGCGGCAGCCGGCATGGTGCTGTTCTACAAATACGGCACGCCCTGGGCCGCGACCCAGCTCACGCGCTTCGTGCCGCTCAGCTGGGAAACCATGCTCTCGACCGAAGCCATGACGCAGATGGATGAGCGCATGCTCAAGCCCAGCAAGCTGCCCAAGGAGCGGCAGGAGCAGCTGCGCAGCGAGTTCGAATCGCTGATTGCCAGGACGCCCGCATCGCTCAAGCGCTACCACGGCTACGAGCCCAAGTACACGCTGCAGTTCCGCCGCGGCATGGGCGCCAACGCCTTCGCGCTGCCCGGCGGCTCCATCGTCGTCACCGACGGGCTGGTGGAGACCGCCCAGCGCGAGAAGATCGGCGACGACGCCATCATCGGCGTGCTCGCCCACGAAATCGGCCACGTCGCGCACCGCCACACCACGCGCATGGTGGTTGAGCAGGGCGTGCTGCAGACCGGCCTCGGCCTTGCGCTCGGCGACGTGTCGTCCGTGATCTCCATGGGCAGCACCATGCTCACCGGCCTCGCCTACCAGCGCAGTCATGAGCGCGAGGCCGACTGCTTCGCCATCGCGGTGCTCAAGAGCTCGAACATCTCCACCGCCCCCATGGGCGACCTGCTGCTCGCGATGGCGGCGCGGCGTGGCAATAGCGATGAAGACGATGAGGACGACGGCAAGAAAAAGGACGACAAGAAGGACGAGGCGAAATCAGCCGAAGCTCCAGCCTCGTCCGCTTCCATCGCATCCGCCCCAGAGCAACCGGCAAGCAAGCCCCAAGCCCGCAGCGAGGCCGACATCGCCAAGGAAGAAGGCATGTTCTCGCTGCTCAGCACGCACCCGGAAACAGTGGCGCGCGCCAGAGAGCTCAAGGCAGGCATCTCGCCACATTGCGCGGCAACGCCTTGAATGAACGCGGCGAACCTTGTCTGGAAGAAGAAAAGAGAAAAAGAAAACAGAAAAGTGTGAAGCCCGCCGATAAGCCGGATTCTGTGCACCGTGGTTTCCCACGGAGTGACCGCCATTAATCTGGGCCGGGTGTCGCCACCACGGCTCGATGCTACCTACCCGCCAGCTCTGCGGAACCACATCAACGCTGGCCTACTTGGTATTGCTGCGCGTAGAGATTGCCCGTTTCACCCGAACTCAATCGGCTCGTCTCTGTTGCTCTGATCCTTACCTCACGGTGGGCAGCCGTTAGCTGCTACGCTGTCCTGTGCAGTCCGGACGTTCCTCCAGTGCCTCCTTTCGGAGATTGCACCAGCGGCGGTCTGGCGTGCTTCACGTCTGGGATTATCGCCGTCTTTGATTTGTTCGTTGGGGTGGGGGTGATTCTTTTTTTGTGTTTGGGTGAGGGTTGAGGGCGGAGGCCGGGACTGCCCCCGGCGGGGCAATCACTTTTTGCTTGCGCGCAAAAAGTAATCAAAAACGCGCTTTCAATACCTCCGGCGGAACTCGCTGCGTTCCTTCGTCACTCCGCTCGGGCAACCGCCGGAAATCAGTTTGGAAGAGGTGTTGCGGCACTTCGCTTCGCTCGTGCCGGAGGGCTTGCAGAGTTGGGTTGGGCGCAAATGCCCACTGCTCTTTTGAGCGCGGTTGATCCAGCGAGCAAGTCAAAAAATCGCGCAGCGCGGACGCACCAGCATCTCGCGAAGTCGCGAGATGCACGGCACGAGCGAAGCGATGTGCCGAACACACCTCTTATGAAAACTCTGACTCGCGGCGGTTGCCCGAGCGGCGCGCGAAGCGCAAAGCGAGTTCTGCCGCGGGTATTGAAAAGCGCGTTTTGGGTTACTTTTTGCGCGCAAGCAAAAAGTGACTCCGCCGCCGGGCGGAACTCCCGGCCTCTGCCCTCAGCAACACAGCAAAGCAGCAAAAGAAAAACGAGCCCCCGAGGCAACCAGCCTCAAAACAATCCACCGGCGCCGCTGGGCGGCGCAACCCCCAGATGCCGAAACGCCGCGAGCGTCGCCACCCGCCCGCGAGGCGTCCTCTGCAGATACCCCTGCTGAATCAAATAAGGCTCGATCACATCCTCGATCGTCCCGCTCTCCTCGCCGATGCTCGCCGCGATGTTGTCCAGCCCCACCGGCCCGCCATCAAAGCGATGGATCACTGCTTCAAGCAGTTTGCGGTCCATGACGTCGAAGCCCTGCGGATCGACATCGAGCATGGTCAGCGCGCGCTGCGCGATGTCCAGGGTGATGCGGCCGTCGCCCTTCACATCGGCGTAGTCGCGCACGCGGCGCAACAGACGGTTGGCGATGCGGGGGGTGCCGCGTGAGCGGCGGGCGATTTCAAACCCGCCTTCGTCATCGATGGGCGCGCCGAGCAGGCCGGCACTGCGCTTGACGATCTTGGCGAGTTCTTCGGGGGTGTAGAACTCGAGCCGCGCGACGATGCCGAAGCGGTCGCGCAGCGGGTTGGTCAGCATGCCGGCGCGGGTGGTCGCGCCGACCAGCGTGAAGGGCTGCAGATCGAGCTTGATCGAGCGGGCCGCCGGGCCTTCGCCGATCATGATGTCGATCTGGTAGTCCTCCAGCGCGGGGTACAGAATTTCCTCGACGACCGGCGACAGGCGGTGGATTTCGTCGATGAAGAGCACGTCGTTGCGCTCCAGATTGGTCAGCAGCGCGGCCAGATCCTTGGGCTTTTCGAGCACCGGGCCCGAGGTCTGGCGCAGGTTCACGCCCAACTCGGCGGCGATGATGTGGCTGAGCGTGGTCTTGCCGAGGCCCGGGGGTCCAAACAGCAGCACGTGGTCCAGCGCTTCTGAGCGCTTGCGTGCCGCGCCGATGAAAATTTCGAGCTGCTCGCGGGCCTTTGACTGGCCGACGTATTCATCGAGCAGCTTGGGGCGCAGTGCGCGCTCCAGAGCATCTTCCTGCGGAGATGCGGGCGCGGCGGAAACCACGCGCTGCTGATGTGGGGGTACGGGAGCGAAATCGTCGGTGTGGATGGTCATGCGGGCGTGGGGAAGAACGGCCTCGCCGCAAAGTTCGCGGGGCCGTGGCTCACATTATCCCTTGATGCCCTTTTCCGCCAAACGGCGTGCGTAGGCCGCGAGGATCAGCCGCTCGGAGTGCACCAGGTAGTCGTTGAGCGACGTCGCCGCCTCGGCGGGTTTGCCGGATTCGAACAGCGCGAGGATCTGCTGGTTCATGTCCACATACGGCGCGTGCAGAAAGTGCGGGTCCTGCATCAGGCCGAAGGCCACGCGCAGTTCGGCAAGCAGGTGGGAGAACATCACGTTCAGGCGCTCGCTGTCGGCCAGCTCGACCACCGCCTTGTGAAACGCCATGTTGGCCGTGCCCACGCCAAGCCAGTCTTCTTCGACGCGGCAGGTCTGCGCCTTCTGCACCGCCTCGCGCATGCGTTCGCGCGCGGGATGCATGGGGTAGCCCTGGGCAAGCGCCTGGCATTCGATCATGCGGCGCACGCGGTAGATGTCGATGATCGACGCGATGCTCGGCACCACGACCGAGACGCCCTTGTTCGGCTCGTGCGACAGCAGGCCTTCCTTGGTCAGCAGGCGGAACGCCTCGCGCACGGTGCTGCGCGAGATGTCCAGGCTTTCACAGATCGCCGCCTCCGAGAGGCGCTGCCCCGGTGCCCATTCGCCCAGGATGAGCTTCTCCCGCAACAGCTCCGCGATGCGGTCGGTGAGGTTCTGTGCGTCGGAGGTGCGGGACATGGTCTGGTGCATCTGTTTTTGTAGCGGATGCTCCAGTGTATCCACGCCGCTGCCCGCATGGCGCGATGGCGATCGAATGCGGCGGCCACCGCACAACTCCGAGGGAAACCGCCCGCAGTTACAAATACTAGGGGTTTCACCTATGCCGACCACTGCATTGTCTTATGAAAATACAGCATTGTCTGACAATTAATTCGCATTTGTAAAACAGACTCTCCAACAGTGCCTGTTGATCCTGTGCGATCTCTTGCAGCGCAAGAGAAAAAACGCCCGACAAGAAGCCGCAACCGGTTGCCCCTCCGTGGTTTCAGGTCGCGTCCGCCCACCTCTCCCGTCGCCGTCACTAGAAGGAAACACAACATGCCAACCGACGTCAACCTCTGGCCGCTGATAGGCGTGGCCATCATCATTGCGGGCTTCGTGCTGCGCTTCAATCCGATGCTGGTGGTGATCGTCACCGCCATCGGAACTGCGCTCGCCGCAGGCTTTCCCATCGAAAAAGTGCTGACCACCATCGGCACCGGTTTCGTGAAGACGCGCAATCTGCCGCTGATCATCCTGCTGCCGCTGGCCATCATCGGCCTGCTCGAGCGCCACGGCCTGCGCCAGCATGCGCAGCGCTGGATCAGCAACATCAAGTCGGCCACCGCCGGGCGTCTTTTCATCGTCTATCTGGCCGCGCGCCAGCTGACCGCAGCCGTCGGCCTGACCAGCCTCGGCGGGCATCCGCAGATGGTGCGCCCGCTGCTCGCGCCGATGGCCGAAGGCGCCACCGAGAACCGCTACGGCAAGCTCTCGCAGAAGGTGCGCGACAAGCTGCGCGCGTTCTCGGCCGCCACCGACAACGTGGGCCTGTTCTTCGGTGAAGACATCTTCGTGGCGTTCGGCGCCATCGTGCTGATGACCACCTTCCTCAAGGAAGCCGGCATCGAGGTCGAGCCGATCCACGTCGCGCTCTGGGGCATCCCGACCGCCGTCACCGCCTTCGTGATCCACGCGATCCGCCTGCACCGTCTCGACGCGTCGCTGGCCAAGGAAATCGCCGCCGAGTCCGCCGCATCGTCCAACGGCAATAACAACAACAGCAAGTGAGCACGAACATGACGCTGACGATTCAACACCTCTACTACCTGATCGGCTTCATCCTGGCCGTCACGGCGCTGCTCACGGTTCGCGACGCGACCAATCCACGCCGCTTCTCCAGTGCCGCTTTCTGGGCGATCTATGCGGTCGTGTTCCTTGCGGGCGACGTGATCCCGCCCATGTGGATCGGTCTCATGGCCGTGATCATGGCCGTGATCGCGGGCTTTGGCGGCGTGGCCGGTGGCAAGCACCAGCCCCGCACCGACGCGCAATATCTGGAAAGCGCCAAGCGCCTTGGCAACAAGCTCTTCGTGCCGGCCCTCGCGATTCCGCTGATCACCATGATCGGCACGCTGTCGGCCAAGCACCTGGTCATCGGCGGCACACCGCTGCTCGACCCCAAGAACACCACGCTGGTGAGCCTGGGCGTGGGCTGCGTGATCGCGCTGATCCTCGCCTGCTGGCTCACGCGCGAGTCGCCCGTGCAGGGCATGCGTGAATCCTGGCGCCTCACCGACGCGCTCGGCTGGGCACTGGTGCTGCCGCAGATGCTGGGCATGCTCGGCCTCGTGTTCTCGGACGCGGGCGTGGGCAAGGCCGTGGCCTATGTGACGACCACCTACATCAACATGGACATCAAGTTCATCGCCGTCGCGGTCTACGTGATCGGCATGGCGCTGTTCACCGTCATCATGGGCAACGGCTTCGCTGCCTTCCCGGTGATGACCGGCGGCGTGGGCGTGCCGGTGCTGGTCCACCACTTCGGTGGCGACCCGGCCGTGATGGCCGCCGTGGGCATGCTTTCGGGCTACTGCGGCACGCTGATGACGCCGATGGCCGCGAACTTCAACCTCGTGCCCGCCGCGCTGCTGGAGATCGACAAGAACGCGGTGATCAAGGCGCAGATTCCCACGGCGCTCTTGCTTCTGGTCGCCAATGTGTTCATCCTGTATTTCCTGATGTTCCGTTGATCACCGCCAGCCCAACGTCCACAGCCCACGAGAAGGATTCCCGCATGTCCATTCGAAACTCCGCCCCCACGATCCTGCTGACCGGCTTCGAGCCCTTCGAGAACGATCCGATCAACCCCGCATGGGAGATCGCCCGCGCGCTCGATGGCGAGGTCATCGCCGGAGCCACGGTGCACGGCGTCGAGCTGCCCTGCGTGTTCGGCGATTCGATCGAGGCGCTGGATCAGGCCATCGCGCGCTACCGGCCCGTGCTGGTCGTGGCGCTGGGTTTTGCGGGCAACCGCAGCGACATCACACCGGAGCGCGTGGCCATCAATCTGGATGATGCGCGCATCGCGGACAACGCGGGCAATCAACCCGTGGACACGCAAGTGGTGCAAGGCGGCCCCTCGGCCTACTTCTCCACCTTGCCGATCAAGGCCATGACGCGCGCCATGCTCGACACGGGCGTAGCCGCGTCGGTCTCCAACACCGCCGGAACCTTTGTCTGCAACCACATCTTCTATGCGGTGATGCACAGCCTCGCGCATAGCGCAGCAGCCCCCGGCGCGCGCGGTGGCTTCATTCACGTGCCGCCGCTGCCCGACATGAAGGACAAGAACCCGAGCAATGCCGGCATGGATCTGGCCTCGCAGGTCAAGGGCATCCGCGCAGCACTGCACGCCGCCATGACGGTGGAGCAGGACCTGCGCGTCACCGCAGGCCAGATCTCCTGAACCGGCCACACCAACAAGAGAAGCATCATGATGAAAATGGACCTCAACAGCGACCTCGGCGAGAGCTTTGGCGCATGGAGCATGGGCGACGACGCCGCAATGCTCGACATCGTGAGCAGCGCCAACGTGGCCTGCGGTTTTCACGCGGGCGATCCGGCGGGCATCCTCAAGACGCTCAAGGCCGCCAAGGAGCGCAACGTCACCGTCGGCGCGCATGTGGCATACCCCGATCTGGTGGGCTTCGGCCGCCGCAACATGGACATCGGCAGCGCCGACCTCATCGCCAGCGTGATCTACCAGATCGGCGCGCTGCAGGGCCTCGCGCAGGCCGCGGGCACGAGCGTCAAATATGTGAAGCCCCACGGCGCGCTCTACAACAAGATCGCCCAGGACAAGCGTCAGGCGGGCGATGTGATCAAGGCGCTGCTCGAGATCGACAAGTCGCTCGTGCTGGTTGCGCTCGCAGGCGCGCCGCTGATCCAGTGGGCGCGCGAAGCGGGCCTCACCGTGGTCGCCGAAGCCTTTGCCGACCGCGCCTACACGCCGGGCGGCGAGCTGGTCTCGCGCACCCTGCCGGGTGCCGTGCTGCACGATGAAAGCGAGATCACCGAGCGCATGGTCAAGCTCGTTCGCGACGGCGCGGTGACCGCCATCGACGGCAGCACCGTGCGCATCGAAGCCGACTCGATCTGCGTGCACGGCGACAGCCCCGGCGCCGTCTCCATCGCGCTCAATCTGCGCGAGCGCTTCACGCGCGACGGCATCGCGATCGCCTCGTTCGTGCAATGAAGACTCAGGAAAGCGCACGATGACCGTCGAAAAAAACACCATGCGATTTCTGCCTGTCAACCGCAACGCGTTGATGGTGGAACTCGCCGATCTGGACGACACGCTGGCGCTGCTGGCCTCGCTGCAGCGCACGCCGGTGCACGGCGTGCAGGAGCTGGTTCCGGCCGCCAGGACGATTCTTGTGTACTTTCGCGCCTCGGCCACAACGGCCGCGCAGGTGGTGACCGAGATCGCCTCGCGCAAGCTCGACGCGCGCGCCGAACGCAGCGACGTGCTCGTGGAAATCCCCGTGTACTACAACGGCGAGGACCTGGCCGATGTGGCGCAGATCCTCGGCATCAGCCAAGAGGAAGTCATTGCCCGCCACACCGGCAGCGAATACACCGTCGCCTTCACCGGCTTCGCGCCGGGCTTCGGCTACCTGAGCGGCGGCGACCCGATCTTCAACGTGCCCCGCCGCAGCTCGCCGCGCACCAAGGTGCCAGCGGGTTCCGTGGCGCTTGCGGGCACCTTCAGCGCGGTCTACCCGCAGGCCAGCCCCGGCGGCTGGCAGTTGCTCGGCGTGACCGAAACGCCGATGTGGGACCTCTCGCGCCCCCTGCCCGCCTTGCTGCAGCCCGGCTACCGCGTGCGATTCGTGGACGCGGCCAAGCTGCCCGCCGCTGCGGAAACCACGGCGCCCAAGGCCGCTGAAAAGCCCGCATCGTCCGCCAGCGCCCATGCACTGCTGGTGCGCGCGACCGGCCTGCTCACCGTGTTCCAGGACACGGGGCGCCATGGCCAGGCGGGCCAGGGCGTGTCGGCCTCTGGCGCGATGGACCAGGTTGCGCTCAAGACGGCGAACCGCCTCGTCGGCAACGCCAGCCATGTCGCTGCGCTCGAGACCGTGGGCGGCGGCCTGCAGCTCAGGAGCCGTGGCGACAACGTGGTCGCGGTGACGGGCGCCGACGCTCCCATCACGATCACTACCGCCGACGGCCAACGCTGGAATGCCGCGCGCTACGCGCCCATCCCGATGGCCGATGGCGACACGCTGGCCATCGGCCAGCCTGCGGCGGGCGCGCGCTGCTACGTGGCGGTGCGCGGCGGCTTCGACGTGACGCCGATCCTCGACAGCTGCGCCACCGACACCCTCGCCAACGTGGGCCCCGCGCCGCTCAAGGCAGGCGATGTGCTGGGCGTTCACCGCGCTGCAGGCCAGATCGTCGGCGACACCGCAATGCCGCCCGATGATCTGCCCACGCTCGAGAACGACGTGGTGCTCGACATCGAGTTCGGCCCGCGCACCGACTGGTTCATGCCAGAGGCCGTCGAGCTGCTGTGCGCCCAGCGCTGGCAGGTCACGCCGCAGTCCAACCGCGTGGGCCTGCGCATCGCGGGCGAGGTGCCGCTCACGCGCACCATCACGGCCGAGCTGCCCAGCGAGGGCACGCCGCTCGGCGCGCTGCAGGTGCCCGCCAACGGCCAGCCCGTGCTGTTCCTTGCGGACCATCCCCTGACCGGCGGCTACCCCGTGATCGCCTGCGTCGCCCCGCACCACCTCGACCGCGCGGGCCAGATCCCCGTGGGTGCGTGGCTGCGCTTCAACCCCATTCGCCGGTTCAGCGAGCTGACGCCCGCTGCATCCGTCCCCAACGCCTGAAGAGAACATCGCCATGAAAAAAGTACTGATTGCCAACCGTGGTGAGATCGCCGTCCGAGTGGCTCGCGCCTGCGCAGACTACGGTGTGAAATCCGTCGCCATCTATGCCGACTCCGACATCGACGCGCAGCATGTGCGCATGGCCGACGAGGCCTATGGCCTGAGCGGCGAGCGTCCTGCGGACAGCTATCTCAACATCGCCAAGATCATCGACATCGCGAAGAAAAGCGGCGCCGACGCGGTGCACCCCGGCTACGGCTTTCTGTCGGAAAGCGAAGCCTTTGCCAGCGCCGTCCTCAATGCGGGCCTGATCTGGATCGGCCCCCGACCCGAGACCATCGCCCTGCTCGGCGACAAGGTCAGCGCGCGCAAGGTGGCGCTCGATGTGGGAGCGCCGCTCGTCGCGGGCACCAAGGATCCGGTGAAGGACGCCAGCGAGGTGCTGGCCTTTGCCGAGCAGCACGGTCTGCCCATCATCATCAAGGCCGCATTCGGCGGCGGGGGTCGCGGCATGAAGATCGCGTGGCGCATGGACGAGGTCGAAGAGCTGTTCGCGTCGGCCACCCGCGAGGCCATCACCGCCTTTGGTCGTGGCGAGTGCTTCGTCGAGCAGTTCCTCGACAAGCCGCGCCACATCGAGGCCCAGGTGATCGCCGACACCCACGGCAACGTGGTCGTGCTCGGCACGCGCGACTGCTCGCTGCAGCGCCGCAACCAGAAGCTGGTCGAAGAGGCTCCCGCGCCCTTCATCAGCGACGAGCAGCGCGAGCGCATCCACGAGTCCGCACGCGCCATCTGCGCCAAGGCCGGCTATGTGAGCGCGGGCACGGTGGAATATCTGCTGAGCCAGAGCGGCGCGATCTCCTTCCTCGAAGTCAACACCCGCCTGCAGGTCGAGCACCCGGTGACCGAGCAGACCACGGGCGTCGACCTCGTCGTCGAGCAGCTGCGCGTGGCCGACGGCCTGCCGCTGTCGATCACCGCAACGCCCCGGCCCACCGGCCACTCGTTCGAATTCCGCATCAACGCGGAAGACGTCGGCCGTGGCTTCCTCCCCACGCCCGGCAAGATCACCCGCTTCGACGCCCCGGGCGGCCCCGGCGTGCGCGTCGACTCTGGCGTGCAGACCGGCTCGGTCATCTCGGGCTCGTTCGATTCGATGATGGCCAAGCTCATCGTCACCGGTGCCACCCGTGAACAGGCCCTCGTGCGTGCCCGCCGCGCGTTGAAGGAATTCCAGATCGACGGCGTGGCCTCGGTATTGCCGTTCCACCGCGCCGTGGTGAATCAGGCCGATTTTGAGGGCGCAGACGGTTTCAAGGTCCACACCCGCTGGATCGAGACCGAGTTCACCGAGCCCTTGGCCGCCGCCGTGCGCGCCGAGCCGCTGGCCGACACCACGCTCACCCGCACCGCCATCGAGATCGACGGCAGGCGCGTCACCCTCGGCCTGCCCGCCGCGCTGCTGCAAGGTCTTGCCGCCGCGCCCGGCTCCGCCAGCCAGGCCGCCCCCGCCCCGGCGGCCGATCCGAACACCGTCGAATCCCCCATCGCGGGCAATCTGCACGCCTGGAAGGTGCAGGACGGCGACACCGTGAACGAAGGCGACGTGATCGCGGTGATGGAGGCGATGAAGATGGAAATGCAGGTGACCGCGCACAAGAGCGGAAAGATCGCGCTGCTGGCCCAAGCCGGCACGGCGCAGACGCTGGGCGCGGCGCTGGCGCGCATCGCCTGACGCAGCGCTGGCCCGACCCACTTCCCCGCCTTCAACCCCGATCACCACAGGACCCACATGACTCAACCACTGATTTCACGACGCGCGCTGGTGGCCACGGCCGCCGCGATGTCCGCTCTGACGCTGGCAGGCCCCGCCATCGCGCAGGCCAACTACCCCAACAAGCCGATCCGCCTGATCGTTCCGTTCGCGCCCGGTGGCTCGGTCGACATGGTCGGCCGCATCATCGCCGAGATGCTGACCACCCACCTCAACGCGACGGTGGTCGTCGAGAACATTCCCGGCGCAGCGGGCGTGGTCGGCGCGCAGCGCGTGGTCAGTTCCAAGCCCGATGGCTACACGCTGATGGCCGGTTCGAGCAATGAAATGGCGGGCACCAAGTTCGTCAACGCGGCGCAGAAATACGATCCTTCCGTGGACCTGACGCCCATCGGCCTCGCCGCCATCGCCCCCAACATCTGGGTGGCCGGCTCGAGCATGAAGGTCAAGACCGCCGAGGAGTTCGTCGCTCTGGCCAAGGCCAATCCCGGCAAGTACAGCTACGGCAGCCCCGGCGTCGGCTCCACGCCGCACTTCTCCGGCGAGCTGATCAAGAAGATCGCGGGCGTCGATCTCGCGCACATCCCCTACAAGGGCTCGGCCGCGATGGTCAGCGACCTGGCGGGCGGCACGCTGGACTTCGGCGTCATCTCCCAATCGCTCGCGGCCCCGTTCATCAAGGAAGGCCGCATGACGGCTCTCGGCGTGACCACGGCCACCCGCGTGGCATCCATGAAGGACATCCCCGCGCTCAGCGAAAGCCCGTCGCTCAAGGGCTATGCGCTCAACGGCTGGTTCGCCTTCGCGGGCCCCAAGGGTCTGCCACCCGAGGTCGTGAGCAAGCTGAAGGCGGCCCTCAAGGCGGGCCTTGCGGATCCCGCCATCCGCGCGCGCCTCGACGCCGCCGGTGCCCCCGCCGCCAAGGGCGATGAAGACCTCGCCCAGATCATCCGCAGCGACATGGGCAAGTACGCCGAGCTGGTGAAATTCGCCAAGATCACGGCGGAGTGAGGGCGATGCGCGATCACGTTTGAAGCCGATCGCCGGCACTCGATGAGAAATGGCCCGTTGCCTTGTGCAGCGGGCCATTTTTGCTTTTTGCCCGGCCCGATTCCGGCCGCTCGGGTTTGAGATATTTTCAATGCTGCATCGTCGGCATTCTGGGTACATTCCATCATCGACCTGCACCCTGCGGATCGATGATCTGCACAGGGAGTCACGCCATGCCCCTCGCCCTCTACGGTCATCCCTTCTCCTCCTACACCCAGAAGGCGCTGATCGCGCTCTACGAAAACCGGACGCCGTTCGAGTTCCGCTGCATCGGCCCCGAACATCCCGATCACGTCGCAGACTGGTCCGCGCGCTGGCCGCTGCGCAAGTTTCCGGTGCTGGTGGACGACGGCCTCACCGTGGCCGAGAGCAGCATCGTCATCGAGCATCTGCAACTGCGCCACCCCGGCCCCGTGCGCCTGATTCCCACCGACGCCGGCGCGGCGCTCGAGGTGCGCTTCATGGATCGCTTCTTCGACCTGCATGTGATGGCCCCGATGCAGGCCGCCGTGTTCGGCGCGCTCTCGGGGGATGAGGCCAGGCGCCGCGACGGCATGGCGCAGGCCGAGGACAAGCTCGCCATCGCCTACCGCTGGCTGGATGAAAGGCTGGCCGGACGCGTCTGGGCGGCAGGCTGCGACTTCAGCATGGCCGACTGCGCGGCCGCTCCGTCGCTGTTCTATGCGGACTGGACGGTGGCGATTCCCGACGACTGCCCCACCCTCAAGGCCTACCACGCCCGGCTGCTCGCACGCCCGTCCTTTGCACGGGCGGTGGACGAAGCCCGGCCGTTCCGGCATTTCTTTCCGCTGGGCGCGCCGAAGCGGGATTGAAACGCACCGCGACGCCTCCAAGCCCCGCAGTGACGCTGGGGTTGCCTGCTTTCGGTAACATGGAGCCCCTCGCGCATGCGCGTGCACGTGCCAGCGGCGGGTCCTGGGGACTGATTTCATCCCGACGATTTCCGCTGAGCGACTGAGCGAGCCCCTTTTGTCCCCTCTCCGGCGCCAGCACACGAGTTGGCCGGGGTTGCACCCGAATCGCACTTCGGGACCCACGATATGACCCAACAGAATCCCCCCTCGTTTTTCAGTCGCGTCGCGATTGCCATCGGCAGTTTCTTTGCCATTCTGGGCAATGCGCGCCTGGCGGGCGACATCACCCGTCTGCGCGGCGGCGAAGCGCTCGCTGCCGACGTGCCCACGCCCGAACCTCGGGAAGTGCGCATCGAAGTGCCGGTCGAGAAGATCGTCGCGACCCGCGTGGAAGTCCCCGTCGAGAAGATCATCGAGCGCACGGTGCAGATCCGCGTGCCGACCGACACGGCGGCCCTGCAGGTGCTGGGCCTGATGCAGCGCGAGGCGCGCTTCGTGGACTTCATCCAGGAAGAGGTGAAGCACTACACCGACGCCGAGATCGGCGCGGCCGCGCGCGTGGTGCATGAGGGCTGCCGCAAGGTGCTCAAGGAGCACTTCACGCTCGCCCCCGTGCGCGATGAAGCCGAAGGCAGCCGCATCACCGTCGCGCCCGGCTTCGACACCACGGCGATCCGGCTCACCGGCAACGTCGTGGGTCAGGCGCCGTTCACCGGCACGCTCACGCACCGTGGCTGGAAGGTGACCCGGATGCAGCTGCCGCAGCTGACCGATGAGAAGGCCGCCGAGATCGTGGCCCAGGCCGAAGTGGAGCTGTGACTCCCCCTGAGTCGCTTCGCGCCTTCCCCCTGGGGGACGACGCCTTCGCCGCGAGGCGGCTCTTGCTCGGCGTCTGCTGGTATGGCCTGCTCCGCGGCCTTTTGATGGGCGACGCCGCGCTACAACGAAGAATGTGCGCCTGATTGCGCCTCGTTTGATTGCAAAGAATTTTTATGGACTCGTCTTCTTCCTCCCACTCCAATCCCAATGCCCTGTTCTGCATCGGCATCGATCTGGGCACCACGCACTGCGCGCTGTCGTATGTGGACAAGACCGCCAGTGATGGCGACAAGGTCGATCAGCAAGTGCTGAGCGTGCCGCAGCTCACCGCGCCCGCGAGCGTGGAGGGCAAGCCGCTGCTGCCGTCCTTCCTCTATCTGCCGCACGAGACCGAGCTGACCGCCGCCGACATGGCGCTGCCGGGCGCGGGCGAGCAGAGCTTCATCGTCGGCGAGCTGGCGCGCACGCGCGGTGCGAACACGCCCATCCGTCTGGTGAGCAGCGCCAAGAGCTGGCTGTGCCATCCGGGCGTGGATCGCCGCGCGGCGATCCTGCCCTCCGATGCGCCGCCGGAAGTCGCGCGTGTGTCGCCGCTCGAAGCCTCGACGCGCTATCTCAAGCATCTGCGCTGGGCGTGGAACAACGCGCATCCGGAAGCGCCGTTTGACGAGCAGGACATCACCGTCACCATTCCCGCGTCGTTCGATCCTGCCGCGCGCGAGCTGACCGCCGAAGCCTGCCGCAACGCGGGTTTTCAGAACCTCACGCTGCTCGAAGAGCCGCAGGCCGCGCTCTACAGCTGGATCCAGCAAAGCGGCGGCCAGTGGCGCAAGCAGGTGAAGAACGGCGACATCATCCTCGTCGTCGACGTGGGTGGCGGCACGACCGACCTCTCGCTGATCGCCGTGCTGGAGCGCGAGGGCAATCTCGAACTGCAGCGCGTGGCCGTGGGCGAGCACATTCTGCTCGGCGGCGACAACATGGATCTGGCGCTGGCCTACGGCCTTGCGCGCAAGCTCGCCGCCGAGGGCAAACAGCTCGACGCGTGGCAGACGCGCTCTCTCTCGCACGGCTGCCGCGCGGCCAAGGAGCAGCTGCTCGCCGATGAGAATCTGCAGAGCGTTGCGGTCGTCGTGCCCAGCCGCGGCAGCAAGCTGATCGGCGGCAGCATCCGCACCGAACTCACGCGCGCCGAAGTGCTGGCCATGCTGGTCGAAGGCTTCTTTCCCAAGGTGGCCGCAAGCGACAAGCCGCAGACGCGCGCCCGCTCCGCGCTCACGCAGCTCGGCCTGCCCTATGCGCAGGACGCGGCCGTCACCCGCCACCTCGCGGCCTTCCTCGCGCGCCAGGCAGGAGCCACCGAGCAGATCGACGGCCTGCAGGGCACGCAGCCGCAGGGCGCCGCATTCCTGCATCCGTCGGCGGTCCTGTTCAACGGCGGCGTACTCAAGTCCACCCAGATCGAGCAGCGCATCATCGATGTCATCAACGGCTGGCTGACGGCTGAGGGCGCACCCGCGCTGCGCGTGCTCGACGGCGCGAACCTCGATCTCGCGGTCGCGCGCGGCGCGGCCTACTACGGCCATGTGCGCCAGGGCCGTGGCGTGCGCATCCGCGGCGGCACGGCGCAGTCGTACTACGTCGGCATCGAGTCCAACATGCCCGCGATTCCCGGCATGGAGCCGCCCATTTCTGCGCTGTGCCTCGCGCCGTTCGGCCTGGAAGAAGGCTCGGAAGTGGCGCTCGACGGCGAAGAGTTCGGCCTCGTGGTCGGCGAGCCGGTGCGCCTGCGCTTCTTCGGCTCGTCCGTGCGCCGCAGCGATGCCGTGGGCACGATGCTCGATTTCTGGGGCCCCGATGAACTGGTCGAGCTGCAGGAAATCGAAGCCCTGCTGCCCGCCGAAGGCCGCAGCGCGGGCGACGTCGTGCCCGTGACGCTGCATGCGCGCGTGACCGACATCGGCACGCTTGAGCTCAACGCCGTTCCCGTGGGCGGCAGCGAGCGCTGGAAGGTAGAGTTCGACGTGCGCGCCGAAACGACCGCCGAAAGCACCGCCGACGAGCAGCAATGACCCAGGACCCGATCCTGTAGACGAACGCACCATGTCCACCCTGCACCAATCTTTGCTCGACAGCCTCGTCTATCTGGACAAGGACTTTGTCGCCGACCGCTACGAACTCGCAACGGGCGAGCCCGCGCCGACCACCATCACCCGCCCGCAAGGCAAGAAATCCGGCGCGAACACGCTTCCGTTTTCCGCCGAGGTCAGCGCGCGAGAGATGCGCTCGTTTGACGTGTCCTCGTCGCGGATGCTGATGGAGATCTGGCCCGATCTGACCGAGCAACCGGCGGTGAACGTGAGCGAATACGCCGAGCGTTCGATGTCGGAATTCGGCTGGGTGCAGGGGCATCTCTCGACGTTTCAGGTGCGCAGCAAATCGCAGCGCGACGGTCAGGACGTGGTGACCGCGCAGTCGAGCCACTTTCAGCTGCGCGGTCTCGAACATGGCCGCTACATCGACCTGATCACCACCCCGGACTATTTCGCCTCGGGCTTCAACGCGCTGCTGCCGCTGCAGATGACGCTGCTGGCCAAGTTCGCGCTGCCCGTGTGCATGTACATGCGCCTGCTGCCCGCGAAGGACCACGCGGAGAACTGGATCGCCGTGCCGCTCGTGATCGTCGAATCGCGTCCCGCGCTTCTCAGAGACATTCAAGCCTTGCTCTGATCTTGCAATGACCACCGTACCTGCAGCGACCCATGTCGTCGGCATCGACCTCGGCACCAGCAACACGGTGGCCGCCTCGGTTTCGTTGACGGATGCCGGCGTCGGCATCGAACTGCTGCAGATCCCGCAGCGCACCGCGCCGGACGAGATTTCCGCGCAGCCGCTGCTGCCCTCGGTGCGCTATCACGGGGCCGTCGGTGAACTCGGCGAGGCCGCATGGCAGAAGCCCTGGCCCACCATGGACGCGAGTGCCGCCACTCCCGCCGTCGTCGGCCGCTGGGCGCGCGATCTGGGCGCGGCCGTGCCGTCGCGCCTTGTGGCCAGCGCCAAGAGCTGGCTCTCGCACACGGGCGTGGACCGCAGCGCGGCGATCCTGCCCTGGGGCGCTGCGGAGGACGTGCACAAGATTTCGCCCGTCACCGCATCCGCCAGCTATCTCGCCCATGTGAAGGCCGCGTGGGATGCCGCGCACCCCGACGCGCCGCTCGCGCGGCAGATCGTCGTGCTCACGGTGCCCGCATCGTTTGACGAAGGCGCGCGCGCCCTGACGCTGGAGGCCGCAAGGCTCGCCGGTCTGCCGCAGGTGCGTCTGCTCGAAGAACCCAAGGCCGCGTTTCACGACTGGCTGGTGCTGCAGGGCGAGCAGCTCAAGGCGCAGCTCAAGGACAGCAGACTGGTGCTCGTCGTCGACGTGGGCGGCGGCACCACCGACCTCACGCTGATCCGCGTGGAGCCATCCCCCGATGCCGACGCGCAGCCCGCGCTCAACCGCATCGCCGTCGGCGAGCATCTCATGCTCGGCGGCGACAACATGGATCTGGCGCTCGCGCACCGCCTCGAGCCGCAGTTTTTCGCTCCCGGCGAACAGCGCCTGCCCGCCACGCGCTTTGCGCAGCTCGTGCAGCGCTGCCGCATCGCGAAGATCCAGCTGCTGGCCGAGCAAGCGCCCGCGACGGTCACTGTCACCCTGCTCGGCAGCGGCTCGCGCCTGATGGCGCAGACGCGCTCGGCCGTGCTGACGCGCGAGGACGTACGCTCGTGGATCGTCGAAGGCTTTCTGCCGCTGGCGGCCATCGGCGATGCGCCCGCCAAACGCCAGGGAGCGCTGCGCGGCTTCGGCCTGCCCTATCCCGCCGATGCGGCCATCTCGCGGCATCTGGCGCAGTTTCTCTCGCAGCACGCGGCAGGCGAACTGCCCGACACCGTGCTGCTCAACGGCGGCGTTTTCCATGCCCATGCGCTGGTCGAACGGCTCACCGCACAGCTCCAGCAATGGCGCGGCAGCGCCGTGCGCGTGCTGCACAACCCGCATCCCGACTGGGCCGTGGCGCGCGGTGCGGCGGCGTACGGACTGACGCTCGACGAGGCGCAGGCGGCCCGCGCCCACCACCAACAACCTGTCGCCGCTCTGCCTCGCATCGGCGGCGGCGCGGCGCGCAGCTACTGGCTGGTGCTGCGCGGCCAACCCGGCGCCGCCGCACAGGGCCTGTGCCTGCTGCCGCGCGGCACGCAGGAAGGCACACGCATCACGCTGACCGGGCGGCGCTTCGCGCTCAAGCTGGGGCAGGCGGTGCGTTTTGAACTCGTGTCCAACAGCCTCAGCGATCAACCCTTTCAGGCCGGGCAACTGATCACGCTGCACGGCGAAGGCTGGTTGAGACTGCCGCCTCTCGCCACCGTGCTGCACGCTTCCGATACCGCAGCCAAACGCACGTCGGTCGAGGTGCAACTGCAGGCCTGCATGACCGAAGTGGGCACGCTCGAGGTGCGCTGCATTTCGGCCGACAATGCCGACGAAGGCGCGGAGCCATGGCTGCTGCCCTTCGATCTGCGCGCGCAGACGGGCGACGATGCACTGGACGACGAGAACTCCGCGACGAAATCAGGCTCGCTGCTCAGCGCCGCCATCGAACAGATCGACCGCATCTTCGGCACGCAGGCCAAGGAGGTCACGGCCAAGGAAGTGCGCCAACTGCGGCAGGCCATCGAGAAGGTGCTCGGCCCGCGCGAGTCGTGGTGCGTGGCCGCGTTGCGCGCGTTGTTCGACGCGCTGCTCGCGCGCACCAGACGCCGTCGCCGCTCCGCCGAGCACGAGCGCGTATGGCTCAATCTCGCCGGTTGGTGCCTGCGCCCCGGCGTGGGCGCGGAGCTCGACGACTGGCGCATCGCGCAGATCTGGCAGCTCTACGATCAGGGCATCGCCTACGGCAAGGAGTCGGCCAACTGGACCGAGTGGTGGGTGTTCTGGCGGCGCGTGGCCGCAGGTCTGAACGAAGCGCAGCAGATGCAGGTGCTCGAGGACGTCGCGGGCCAGATGCAGAAGGCAGTGCAGCAGACCACGCAGCGCAGCGCGGGCAAGTCCACGCACGGCAGCTATGAGGACATGCTGCGCCTTTTCGCCGCGATGGAGGCCGTGCCCTGGCAGTACCGCCAGGAGATGGGCCAGTGGATGCTCTCGCGCCTCAAGCGCGCGGACGAGACACCGCAGACCTGGTGGGCGATCGGCCGCATCGCCGCGCGCCAGCCGGTGGCGGCCAACGCGCATCTGACCATGCCGCCGGGACCTGCCTCCGAATTTCTCGACGCCACGCTCGCGCAGGACTGGCGAAGAAACGAAACCGCGATGTTCGCGGCCGTGCAGATCGCCCGCATGACCGGCGACCGGGCGCGCGACATGAGCGATGCCCAGCGCGCCGCCGTGCTCGACAAGCTCAGAACGTCCGGCGCGCCCGAGCGCTGGATGGAGCTCGTGCGGTCGGTGCAGGAGATGGATGCCGAGGACCGCAAGCGCAGCTTCGGCGACAGCCTTCCGCCCGGCCTGAGCCTGCTGCGCTGAGCGCGCTGGGTTCGCCAAGCATCTCCAAAACGAATCATTGACTCGCCAAAAGGAATTGGACGCGAATACTTGAACTGCGCACCATGAGCCCAACGCCGGAAGCCGAATGAATGGCAGACACGACACGGCGTTGGATTCAAGGAGACATCCAGCATGTTCATGCAGCGTTCCGCTTTCCTCAGGCTTCTCAAGGCGTCCACGCTCGCGGGCGCCCTGGCCGTCACGGGCCTCGCGTCGGCACAGGTGCCCTACCCCGGCGCCGGCACGATCACGCTGGTCGTGCCGTTCGCGGCCGGCAGCGGCACCGATGCGGTCGCGCGCGTCGTCGCCCAGAAGCTCGGCGAGCGGCTCAAGCAATCGGTCATCGTGGACAACCGTGCCGGTGCCAGCGCGCAGATCGGCGCGCAGTTCGCGGCCAAGGCCAAGCCCGATGGCTACACGCTCTTCATGACCACGAACACCTCGCACTCGGCGAACCCGTGGCTGTTCAAAAGCCTCAAGTACGACCCCATCAAGGACTTCACGCCGATCGCCCGCGTGGGCGAGCTGCCGTTCGCGCTGGTGGTCAGTCCCAAACTGCCGGTCAAGAGCGTGCAGGAACTGCTCGACTACGCCAAGGCCCATCCCGACAAGCTCTCCTACGGCACGCCCAACAGCACCTCCGAAGTGGCCTTGGAGACCATCAAATTCATCTCCAGGCTGCAGATCACCAAGGTGCCGTACAAGTCGAGCCCCCAGGCGTTGACCGACCTGATGGGCGACCAGATCCAAGTCTACGTCGCGGATCTCGGATCGAGCTGGAGCATGATCAAAAGCGATCGCGTGCGCGCGCTCGGCGTGACCGCCGCCAAAGGCTCGAGCCTGCTGCCGAATCTGCCGCCCATCGGCAAGACGATCGCGGGCTTTGACCTCACCTCGTGGAACGGCATCTTCGCGCCAGCGCACACGCCCAAGGAGGTCGTGGACCGCATCAACGCCGAGCTGCAGGTGATTCTGGCCGACAAGGCCGTGCGCGAGCAGCTCGCGGGCGTGGGCTTCGAAGTCTGGCCCACGAAGACGCCCGAGGAATTCGCCGGCTACGTGAACGATCAGCTCGCCTACTGGGGCAAGCTGATCAAGCAGGCCGGCATCGAGAAGGAGTGACGCGCATGACCGGCACCATGACAAACACGACAAGCAAATACCTGATCCGCGAGCAGGACGTCGAGGGCTACAGCCCCGCCAACCACCATGGCACGGTGAACCGCCGGCTGGTCAGCGCGGCCAACGTGGGCGCGAAACACATGGAGGTCGTGCTCGGCACGCTCGAGAAAGGCGGCGGCGCGCTGCCGCATGCCCACCCAGGCATGGAGCAGGCCTGTTATCTGCTGGAGGGCACGGCCGAGGTCGAGATCGAGGGCGAGCGCTTTCAGATGCAGCCCGGCGACACCTGCTTCTTCCCCGAAGACCGCATGCACATCTTCCGCGTGACGAGCGACACGCCGGTGCGGCTGCTCGTGATCTACAGCCCGCCCTACGCCGAAAACCCCGAGCGCGTGCGCCGCCCCGCCTGAACCCTAAAGCGAAAGCGAACCCCGACCATGGACTTTCTCCTGAACGAACAGCAAGAGCAGATCCGCGACGCGATCGCGCGCGTGTGCCACCCCTTCGACGACGACTACTGGCTCAAGAAGGACCGCGATGGCGGCTTTCCCGACGACTTTCACAGGGCGCTGGCCGATGCCGGCTGGCTCGGCATCGCCATGCCCGAGGAATACGGCGGTGCGGGCCTCGGCATCAGCGAAGCCGCGCTGATGATGCACACCATTGCCGAAACCGGCGCGGGCCTGTCGGGCGCATCGGCGGTGCACATGAACATCTTCGGCCTGCATCCAGTCGTGGTGTTCGGCACCGAGGAGCAGAAAAAGCGCTGGCTGCCACCGCTCATCGCAGGCAAGGACAAGGCCTGCTTCGGCGTGACCGAGCCCAACACCGGGCTCAACACGCTCAAGCTCAAGACCCGCGCCGAGCGTCAAGGCGACCACTACATCGTGCACGGCCAGAAGGTGTGGATCTCGACCGCGCAGGTCGCCAACAAGATCCTGCTGCTCGCGCGCACCAAGCCCATCGAAGAATGCCAGGGCACGGACGGCCTGAGCCTGTTCTACACCGACGTCGACCGCAGCACCATGGAGATCCGCGAGATCGACAAGCTCGGGCGCAAGTGCGTGGACTCCAACCAGGTCTTCATCGACGGCCTGCGCATTCCCGTCGAAGACCGCGTGGGCGAGGAACACAAGGGCTTTTCGTACATCCTGCACGGACTCAACCCCGAGCGCATACTGATCGCGGCGGAGGCCGTGGGACTGGGCCGCGCCGCCCTCGCCCGCGCCACGCGCTATGCCAACGAGCGCATCGTCTTCGACCGCCCCATCGGCAAGAATCAGGGCATACAGCATCCGCTCGCGCTGTCGTGGATGCAGCTCGAATCCGCGCATCTCATGGTGCAGAAGGCCGCCTTTCTCTACGACCGCCACCTGCCCTGCGGAGCCGAGGCCAACGCCGCCAAATACCTCGGCGCCGAGGCCTGCGGCAAGGCTTGCGAGACGGCGATCTTCACGCTCGGCGGCATGGGTTACGCCAAGGAATACCACGTCGAGCGCTACATGCGCGAATCATGGATTCCGCGCCTCGCGCCGGTAAGCCCGCAGATGATCATGAACTTCATCGCGGAAAAGGTACTGGGTCTTCCCAAGTCGTACTGACTCCGCCGGCCAGCGCGCTCACATGAACGTCCGGGAAAACGCCAGTTGGATGCCCGTGTCCAAAGCCGGTGGATGGATGCAAGATATCGCGTTCATGAAAACCCATCTGCTCCGCTACTTTGTCGTGCTCGCCGAAGAACGCCATTTCGGTCGCGCGGCGCAGCGTCTGTTCATCACCCAGCCCCCGCTGTCCACGGCGCTCAAGACGCTGGAGGAAGACCTCGGCGTGCTGCTGGTCGAACGCGACGCCAAGCACGTGCGGCTCACGCCTGCGGGCGAGGCGTTTCTGCTGGAAGCCCGCAAGGTGCTCGCGCAACTGCAGCGCGCGGCCGACGTGGTGCGCAGCGTGGCCCAGGGCACCGAAGGTCGTCTGGATGTTGGCATCACCGGATCGATGGTCTACCGCAACGTGCCCCAGTACTGCAAGGCCTTCGAGACCGCGCGGCCCAACGTCGAGCTGTGCATGCACGAGATGTCCACCGGCGAGCAGCTGCGCGCGCTCGCCTCGGGCGACATCGACGTGGGTTTTCTCAACATCGGCTTTCCGCCCGACGAGCTGGTCATGCTGCCGCTCGAATCCGAAGTGCTGGTGGCCTGCCTGCCCGCAAGCCACCCGCTCGCGGCGAATGCCGACATCGAACTCACCCAGATCGCACGCGAGGATTTCGTGATGTTCTCCCGCGATGTCTCGCCCGCCAACTACGACAACGTGATGGCCTGCATGCATCAGGCCGGAATCCACCCCCGCACCAGCCACGCCGCAAGGCAGTGGCTCACCGTCGTCGCGCTGGTGTCGACAGGATGCGGAGTGGCGCTGGTGCCCGCCTGCATGGCGAAGGCGGGAATCCATGGGGTGCGGTTTCTTCCGCTGCGCGGCGTGAAGATGCTCACCCCCGCGATCATGGCCTGGCGCAAATCCGATGATCGGGTGCTTCTCTCCGCCCTGGTCGAAACCGTTCGCTCCTGCGTTCAGGCTGAATCACTTTGAGATTGGTTCGTTGATCGTTTCAAGGCGGCAATATCGCCCTTGATACTTTGTTGCGCAGCCTTGCCGTATGGGCATACTGTCTGCGGCAGCGCGTCGCGTCTCAAGGGCGATCTTGCCGTTGTGGGGGTGATTCAAAGAATGCGCTCACTGCCGCATCTGCCGGCGCTTCGCGCGTGAAATTTTCCAAGTTCATCGCAGCCTCTCCATGGCCGCCCGGCAAGCCGGAGTGGGCCTACGAAGCCCAGCGAGCGATCGTGCAAGCACCACAACGACGAGATGGGCCATAGCGCTAGGCGTCGCTTCCGCAGATCAGTGCAAGCGCACGACAAGGAAGCGCAACGACGCGGGATGGCACATATCGTCGCCCCAAAATGATGGACCCATCGCCGCCAAAGGCGGCGTCACGATCCAATCCACCGCGAAGAAATCAGGTCAGCCCCGCATGAAGAACAGGATGGCCATGATCAGGCCTGTGGCTACGATGCCCCATCGCAACCAGGTCGCAGGCACCTTGCGCGCCAGACGGGCACCAATGTAGCCACCCAAAGTGGCTGCGATCATCATGATCAGCGCCTGCTTCCATTGCACCAGTCCGCCGACGGCGTAGATGGCGACCGCGATGGCGGTCAGCAGTGCCGAGACCAGATTCTTCATGCCGTTCATCGCGTGCAGATTCGTCTGGCCGAGCAGGCCGAACAGCGCGAGCAGCAGGATGCCGAGGCCGCCGTTGAAATAGCCGCCGTAGACCGCGACCGCCAGCATGCCGAGAATGCCCTTGATGGGCGATGCGGTCTGTCCGGGATGGGCCTCCTTGGCGGCCCAGGCGCGCAGTTGGGGGCCGAAGGCGAACATGGCGGTGGCCGCGAGCAGCAGCCAGGGCACGACCTTGCGGAACACGGCGTCCGGGGTGACCAGCAGCAGCGCGGCGCCTGCCATGCCGCCGATCAGCGAGGTGATGACCACCGTGCGCATCGACAGGCCGGGCGGCGGCTGCATGTCTTCGCGAAAGCCCCAGGCGCCCGCGACATAGCCGGGGAACAGCGCGACGGTGCCGGTGGCGTTGGCGATGACCGGAGGCACGCCGGTGAAGACCAGCGCGGGCAGGGTCAGAAAGCTGCCGCCGCCGGCGACGGAATTGAGCGCCCCGGCCACGAAGGCCGCAGCGAGGAGCAGGCCCCATTGCGCGAAGAAATCCATGCGTTGTGTCTCTCGTTGTCGTGACTCTACATGGCCATGCCGCGGGTCTCTTTGGACAGGAGACTCGCGGCATCGTCCATGGGATGCATGTTAGGCCGACTCGGGCCGCCCGTTACGCCACCTGAACGCAATACTGCTTAACAGCGGCCAAGCTGTACGGCTGTATGGCCATCACGCCGTCAGCCGCTCCCTCGCTCATTTCGCGTACGGATCCTCGAAGCCCAGTTCCGCCATGATGTCGGTTTCGTAGGCTTCCATTTCCTCGGCGTCTTCGGTGCTGGTCTCGTGGTCCCAGCCCTGGGCGTGCAGCGTGCCGTGCACCAGCAGGTGGGCGTAGTGCTCTTCGAGCGACTTGTTCTGCCCTTTCGCCTCGCGCTCGACGACGGGCGCGCACAGCACGAGGTCGGCCATCACGCTTGGCTCCTGCTGGTAGTCGAACGTGAGCACGTTGGTCGCGTAGTCCTTCTTGCGGAATTCGCGGTTGAGGCTCTGGCCTTCTTCGGTGCCGACGATGCGCACGGTGATTTCCGCGTCGACCGCCAGCGCGTGACGGATCCAGCGCGTGACCTTGCTGCGGGAGAGCACGGCGCGGTGCTCGGCCACATCATCGAATTTGGCGAACTGCAGGGACAGGGAGAGTTGGTTGAGTGCCATGGTGATGTCCGTCTTTCCTGCCGTCTCAGGCACGCGAGCCGCTGCGGGTCTTGCCCTGCGCGTCGTAGGCATCGACGATGCGCGCCACCAGCGGGTGACGCACCACGTCGGCCGAAGTGAAGCGCGAGACCGCAATGCCCTTGACGCGCTTGAGCACGCGCTCGGCGTCGATCAGGCCGCTCGGCGCGCCCTTGGGCAGGTCGATCTGGCTCACGTCGCCGGTCACCACGGCCTTGGCGCCGAAGCCGATGCGGGTGAGGAACATCTTCATCTGCTCGGGCGTGGTGTTCTGCGCCTCGTCGAGGATCACGAACGCGTTGTTCAGCGTGCGTCCGCGCATGAAGGCGAGCGGCGCGATCTCGAGCTGGTTGCGCTCGAAGGCCTTCTGCACCTTGTCGAAGCCCATCAGTTCGTAGAGCGCGTCGTACAGCGGCCGCAGATAGGGATCGACCTTCTGCGTGAGATCGCCCGGGAGGAAACCGAGGCGCTCGCCCGCCTCGACGGCCGGGCGCGTGAGCACGATGCGCTGCACGTTGCTGCGCTCAAGCGCGTCCACGGCGCAGGCCACGGCCAGATAGGTCTTGCCGGTACCGGCGGGGCCGATGCCGAAGGTGATGTCGTGACTGGCGATGTTCTCGAGATAGGTGATCTGCGTCGGCGTGCGCGCGCGCAGGTCGGCGCGGCGCGTGGTGAGCTGGATCTGGCTCTGCGCCTCGCCCTCGGCCAGCATGTCGCTGTCGCCCGCGAGCATGAGCTGCAGCTGTTCTTCCTTGATGGGGCGGTCCGCCAGTTCATAGAGCGCCTGCAGCAGCTCCATGGCCTGCGTCGCCTTGGCCTTGGTGCCGTCCACCTTGAACTGCTCGTGGCGATGAGCGATCTTGACCTGCAATGCGTCTTCGATGGTGCGCAGGTGCGCATCGGCCGGTCCACAGAGGTTGGTGAGGCGGGTATTGTTGTGTGGGGTGAAAGTGTGGCGTTGAATCACGCGGATAATTTGGTTGATTGCGCCGCAAAGTGCGGCTGAGGATTGCAATGATAGGCAAATTGACCGGCACCCTGCTTGAAAAGAACCCTCCCGAGGTCCTGGTGGACTGCAACGGAGTGGGCTATGAGGTGCAAGTTCCCATGAGTACCTTCTACAACCTGCCCGCCGTCGGCGAGCGCGTGGCGCTGCTCACACAGTTCATCGTGCGCGAGGATGCGCAGCTGCTCTACGGCTTCGGATCGGTCGAGGAACGCCAGACTTTCCGCGAGCTCATCAAGATTTCGGGCGTCGGCCCGCGCACCGCGCTGTCGATCCTCTCGGGCCTGGGCGTGGGAGATCTGGCGCAGGCCGTTACGCTGCAGGAAGCCGGCCGCCTCGTGAAGGTGCCCGGCATCGGCAAGAAGACCGCAGAGCGCCTGCTGCTCGAGCTCAAGGGCAAGCTCGGCGCGGACATCGGCCTCAAGGCCCATGCGGTGAACGACGCGCAGGCCGACATCCTCCAGGCCTTGCTGGCCCTTGGCTACAACGACAAGGAGGCGGCCGCGGCCCTCAAGGCCCTGCCTGCGGACGTGGGCGTGAGCGACGGCATCAAGATGGCGCTCAAGTCACTCGCCAAGTGACCCTCGTCGACGACACAAATCGAGACACCTTTGTGTCTTGACTTGTGTCGTCGCGCAGCGGCATCAGATGACCATTGCACCGTGATGTACCGCATATATTTGCGATTTTCTGCCATATGATTCACTCATATTTGCTGTGATCGATGGTGAGCCTGTACCTGATTCAGAACTGCATTTGAGATAAATGCTGAGTTCTGTTCAACTTGATTGACAAGTTCATTCGCGAGACCTGTTGCTTTGTCCGATGTCCGGGAGTAGGAGTCGGCGGTTTTGTTTGCAAATGTAGGCGACTGGCAACTTTACACACCTGATCCGCAAATGGGCTTGGCTTGGCATAAATCGATTGAGTGCCCAGCGAATAATCGGGCGATTCAATAGGAGCAGGTGATGAGTAAACATTCCAAAGCATGGTGGCTGGCCGGCAGCGTGGCGCTGGTCATCGCCGGTTGCGGCGGCGGCAGTGGCAGCAGCAACACGGACAGCGGCAGCGGGTCCGGCACGGGCACCGATACCGGGTCGGGCACCGGCACAACGACACCCGCGCAGCCCAACCTTGCGGAACGCATCGAGCCCTACGACACCGCCACCAAGAGCGTGCAGGCCTCCGCCAAATCAAGCGCCACCGTGCGCGGCGCTGCGACGTCGCAGGCGATTGCGAACGTGGCTCTGTCGGCACCCTCATCCACGCTCAAATCGAGCACGCTGACCGCCGCAGTGGACGCCAAGCCCGGCACGCCCATCCAGATCGGCGTGCAGCGTGAGGTCTCCGCGACTGCGAGCGTAGCCGCAACCAGCGCGCTGCTCGCATGGAAGCCCACCGACAGCGGCGCGAGCGTGGCCGCCATCGCGTTCGACTCCCCGACCGCGCAAGGCGTGCGTCTGGGCGTTCTGGTGCAGCAGCTGCCCGCCAAGGCCGTGCTGCGCTTCTACGACGCCGCGGGTGGCGAGGCGGTCGAAGTCACCGCCGCCGAACTGCAGACCCAGACCGAACAGCTCAGGAACAGCGGTGCCGACGACCAGGTCGCGCGCACCTACTGGAGCCCCGAATTCGGCGGCGCGAGAACGATTCTCGAAGTCGAGATCGCCGCCGCAGCCGACGCTTCGCAGGTGCAGATCGCCGTGCCCACCCTCTCGCACTTCGCCTTCAGCGCCGCAGAGATGGAGAAGAACGTTCTGGAAAAGGCCACGTCAGAGAGCTGC
Organism: Diaphorobacter caeni; assembly: GCF_015354245.1. Taxonomy (GTDB): domain Bacteria; phylum Pseudomonadota; class Gammaproteobacteria; order Burkholderiales; family Burkholderiaceae_C; genus Diaphorobacter_A; species Diaphorobacter_A caeni. The sequence continues at coordinate 234,921 of NZ_JADKYZ010000001.1, read as the reverse complement.
AACATCGACGTGATGTGCCAGTCCGACTACCTCCAGCAGGGTCGCTCGGTCGCGCGCATGATCTATGTGAGCGGTGCCGGCTCGTACTACTGCACCGGCACGCTCATCAATGACGCCAAGTCGAGCGGCACGCCGTACTTCCTCACGGCCAACCACTGCATTTCGACCCAGGCGGAAGCCTCCTCGCTGATCACGGACTGGTTCTACACCGCGTCGGCCTGCAACTCGGGCACCGTGTCCACCAACACGCGCCGCCTGAACAAGGGCGCGTCCCTGCTCTACGCCACCGCAAGCACCGACACCTCGTTCCTGCAGCTCAACGAGGCTCCGCCCTCGGGCGTCGTCTACGCGGGCTCGTATTACGGCTCCGCGCTCACCACCGGCAATGGAATTGCAGGTGTCCACCATCCCAGCGGTGATCTGCAGAAGATGAGCGTCGGCACGGTCAAGGGCCTCGGCCAGTGCAGCAACGACACCTGCATCGACTCCTCGGACAGCAACAACGGCTTCTACGCGGTGAACTGGCAGCAGGGCACGACCGAAGGCGGCAGCAGCGGCTCCGCCCTGTTCTACGCCATTGGATCGTCGCGCTATGTGACGGGCTCGCTCTACGGCGGCACCGCGTCGTGCGAGGTCCGCAACGGAGCGGACTACTACGGCCGCTTCGACGTGCCCTACAAGGCCAAGCTCAAGCAGTGGCTCAACCCCTGATCCGGTGAGCCACTGATCGAAGATCTGTGCGAGGGCGTGGCCGCCGGACGAATGAGGAGCGGCGGCCACTGAAAAAATACAAGCGAGGAGACGACAATGCGTACCGAATTCCTGCACGGCGTCCGTGCCGTGGGCCGGGCCGTGGCTTTTGGAGCCGTCGTGGCGACCCTGAGCACAGGTTTCGCCCAGGCCCAGAAGGTCGCGCCGAACCTGTTGCGCGTGGATGCGCTGGTGCAGCCCGACACCACGCCCGAAGAGTTCGTGCGTTTGAAGCGCGCATCGGCGCAGCCTGTCGCGCCGTCCGTCATTCAGCTCGGTGAATGGGCGGGTCTCAAGTCCGCCAGCGTCAAGCGCGAGGGCGTCACCCAGATCGGCGCGCCGCGCGCCAGTGCCGCGACGACCCATGCCGAGCAGACGCGCGCCGTGCTGCAATGGCAGACCTCCGCGCGTGGCGGCCAGATCGCCGCGCTGAGCTTTGAGTCTTCCGGTGCGCTCGGCATGCGGCTTGGCGTGCTGATCGACAAGCTGCCCGGCAGCGCGCTGCTGCGCGTGTATTCGCAGAACGCGCGCGACGACGCCTTCGAGATCGCCGGTCAACGCGTGCTGCAGGTTCTTGAGAACAACCGCCTCGCCGGTGATACCTCGGACGCCGCCCGCACCTGGTGGACGCCCGGCTCCGACGCCGACGAACTGACGCTGGAGATCGAGCTGCCGCCCGGCACGCTGACCTCGTCGGTGCAGCTGTCCGTGCCATCCGTGCTGCACTTCTTTGAAGCGCTGTCGCGCCCGGTGGCCAACGATGACGACCACGACGCCGCCGCCGAGCAAGGCATCGCCAAGATCGGCGAGGCCTCGTTCTGCGAGCAGGACGCCACCTGTTCCAGCGACCTCGTCAGCCAGCGCAACGCCGTCGCCCGCATGGTCTTCGTCGAGTCCGATGGCGCCTACGCCTGCACCGGCACGCTGGTCAACGACGCGACCAGCAGCGCCACGCCCTACTTTCTGACGGCCCACCACTGCATCGAGACGCAGACCGTCGCCTCGACCCTGCAGACCTACTGGTTCTACCGCTCGCCGACCTGCAACGCCAGCACGCTCTCGCCCGCGTCGCGGATTCTGAAGAACGGCGCCACGCTGCTCTACAGCGCGGAGTCGCCCGACGTCACGCTGCTGCGCCTGAACGACACGCCGCCCGCCGGTGCCGTCTTCGCGGGCTGGGACGCCGCGTCGATGAGCCGCAGCGCCGCCGTCATCGGCCTGCACCATCCGAGAGGCGATCTGCTCAAGCTCAGCTCGGGCGCAATCGACGGCGCCACGACCTGCACGCCCACCGGCACGGGCAATGTGAGCTGCGTGAGCAGCAGCGCGACCTCGATGTCCGGCACCTACTACCGCGTGAAATGGAGCACCGGCACGACCGAGGGCGGCAGCAGCGGCTCCGGCCTGTTCTTCAACGGCGCGCTGACGGGCATTCTCTCGAGCGGCACGGGCTCGTGCTTCGCTAATCAGGCCTATACCAACTACGCGCGCTTCGACGTGGTCTACCCCGCGCTCAAGAAGTGGCTGGCCGCAGCGCCCGAGACAGGATCCGAAACCGGGAGCGGCGCCGGCACCGGTGCAGGCACGGGCAGCACGGCGTCCACCCGCTCGGCCGTCTACCGCTTCTACAACATCAAGTCGGGCGCGCATTTCTACACGATCAGCGCGGGCGAACGGGACTTCGTGATCCAGACCTACCCCGAGTACCAGTACGAGAACGTGGCCTTCTACGCCTATGGTCAGGCAAGCCCCAGCAAGGACGCGGTCTACCGCTTCTACAACTCGCAGACCGGCGCGCACTTCTACACCATCAACGCCGACGAGCGTGATTTCGTGGTCCAGACCTATCCCGCCTTCCGCCTCGAAGGCCCCGTCTGGTATGCACAGAAGGCCGAGGGCAACGGCTCCACGCCGATCTTCCGCTTCTACAACACGCGGACCGGGGCGCACTTCTACACGGTCAACGCGGCGGAGCGCGACTTCGTGATCTCGGAGTACAAGGACTTCCAATACGAAGGCCCCGTCTACCACGTGTGGACTTCGCAGTAGGCGCGAGTCCTCGCCCCGCCTCGTCCCTCCCCACCAACAGCCCGGCCATCGCCGGGCTGTTGTCTTTTGCGGCGCGTGAAACCGCGGATCGCGGGCGCTCTCGACCCCGCTGCGCCGACACATTGCACCCTGCACGCAACAGATTGTCGCCCTGCCATCGCGGCTGAACCGGCCTTCAAAGCGATTGTTTGCAAGCACACGCTTTCTTGTTGATTTAGTAAGCACAACCTCATCAGCAAAGAAAAGCGCTGCCATTGCGCTGGCGTCGAGCCGCCCTCATCGATATTAACAAAAACTATTGAATCAATACATTTGCAAACCAAGGTCAATATTGATGTTTCATTTATTAAATTGTTTGTAGCTATTGGTACATTTAAGTCATTAGATATTTCCGCTTCCCCGGAGACCCCCAATGACCCCCTTGCTCAACCAATCGATCCAAGCCGCCAAGACCGCCGCAGTCGCAGCGATGCTCTTCGTGATGGCCGGTTCCGCCGCTGCGAACGGCGAGGGAGTCCGCATGTCGGCCCGTGTGCAGCCCGCAGAGGTGGCAGAGGAATTCGTGAACCTCAAGCGCTCGGCCGTGGCACCGGTGGCCGCGACGATGGTGGAGCTGGGCGCATGGGTGACCCCCAAGGCGGCACCCGCCTCGAGCCGTGACGACCTCATCAAGATCGGCGCCACCCGCACCAGCGAAGCCTCGGCATCGGTGCAGGCCGTCAGCGCGCTGCTGAACTGGAAGCCCTCGCCACGCGGCGGCCTGATCGCCGCCATGAACTTCGTCTCCAACGATGCCTTCGGCATGCGTGCCGGTCTGCAGATCGACGCCCTGCCCGGCAACGCACTGGTCCGCGTCTACGAGCCCGAGTTCCGCGACGAAGCCTTCGAAATCGCCGGTCAGCGCATCCAGCAACTGCTGCAGAACAACGCCGCCTCCGGTGACACCTCGGCCGCAGCCAACACCTGGTGGACCCCCGCCGTCGACGGCGACCAGCTCGTGATCGAGATCGAACTGCCCGCAGGCTTCGCTCCCAGCCAGGTTCAGGTGTCGGTGCCCAGCGTGCTGCACATCTATGAAAACATCTTCAACTTGGTGGACGACGGAACCGCCGTCAGCACCAAGCTCAACAACGCCGGTGCCTGCACGCTCGACTCCACCTGCTTTGACGAATATTCCCGCCAGCGCGACGCCGTCGCCCGCATGCACTACGTGACAGCCGAAGGCGGTTACCTCTGCACCGGCACCCTGCTCAATGACCGCACCGGCAGCGGCACGCCCTACTTCCTGACCGCCAACCACTGCATCGCCTCGCAGACCGAAGCCTCGACTCTGCAGACCTTCTGGTTCTACCGCACCCCCAGCTGCAACAGCCGCCTGCTGTCCTCGGCCAGCAAGACGCTGAAGAACGGCGCCAAGCTGCTCTACACATCGAGCACCCCCGACGCCACTCTGCTGGTGCTCAACGACACCCCACCCGCAGGCGCCGTGTTCGCCGGCTGGGACACCACCGCGCTCAACAACGGCACCGCCATCGTCGGCATCCACCACCCCGGCGGCGACATGCAGAAGATCAGCTTCGGCAACGTGATCGGCACCTCGGCCTGCACCCCCGGCAAGGGCTACTACACCTGCATGGGCACCAGCGCCATGACCGAGAGCTTCTACCGCGTTCAATGGACCAAGGGCATGACCGAAGGCGGCAGCAGTGGCTCCGGCCTGTTCGTGAACGGCGTGCTGACCGGCGTGCTCTCCAACGGCACCGCATCCTGCACCGCCACCGGCGGCGTGAACAACTACGCCCGCTTCGACAAGATCTTCCCCGCCATCAAGCAATGGCTCTACCCCGAAGTGACCGGCACCCAGACCGGTGGTGCCCGCACCGCCGTCTACCGCTTCTACAACACACAGACCGGCGCGCACTTCTACACCAGCAACGTCGCCGAACGCGATCTGGTGATCAACAACTACCGCGCCTACCAATATGAAAACGTGGTGTTCCAGGCCTACGCACAGGCTGGTGAAGGCATGGTTGCAGTGCACCGCTTCTACAACCGCCAGACCGACTCGCACGTCTACACCATCAACGATGGCGAACGCGCCGCCATGCAAGCCGACAGCGCCACCTTCGGCTACGACGGCGTGGCCTGGTACGCCAAGGCCGAATCCACCAACGACACCGTGCAGGTCTTCCGCTTCCGCAACGTGCAGACTGGCCGCTACTTCTACTCCGCCAGCGTCGGCGAACGCGACTTCGTGATCGCCACCTACGCCGCACTCCAGTACGAAGGCGTGTCGTACAACGTGTGGCAAGGCCAATAAAAGTGGGAATCAGGATTTGAAAAGAAGAACGAAGAGCCCGAATTGATTTGACAGGGTGACTCTAGGGGAATTGGGCCCGGCATGGTTTGCCGGGCCATTTTTTTGACCGCAAGGAATGGCCTTCAAGCAGCAGCTCATCCATGCCAACGGATCAGGTTCGCTGCAAAAATCCTAAAAATCAAACCTCGCGCATGGTCATGGGAATGGTGACGGGACCATCGTTGACCAGATGCACTTGCATGTCCGCCGCAAACTGCCCGGTTTGAACCATGGGGTGCACGGCCCGGGCCTGCGAGACGAAATACTCATACAAACGCCGCCCCTCGTCCGGCGCGGCAGCGGCGGTGAAACTGGGACGATTGCCTCCCTTGGTATCGGCCGCCAGAGTGAACTGACTCACCACCAGCAAACCGCCCCCCACGTCCTGAACGCTGCGGTTCATCTTGCCGGCGTCATCGCTGAAGATCCGCAGCTTCAGGATCTTTGCCAGCAGCTTGTCCGCCAGCTTGTCCGTGTCGCCCTGCTCGGCGCACAACAGCACCAGCAGCCCCTGTCCGATCTGGCCGACGACGTCACCAGCCACTTCCACACGCGCCTCGCGCACACGTTGCAATACCGTGATCACTTCACTGTCCTTGTCATTTCAATTCAACACGAATCCCCAGGAATTCACTCGCCCCGCGACGCCACCGTCTCAAAGACGGTGGCCTGCCCCAGCGGCAGGATTTCGATGGTCGCGCGCAGGTTCGGAACGGCCTGCATCAGCGCCGCTTCCACATCAGTGCGCAGCTGCGCGGCGCGGCCAAGCGTCCATTCGGCGGGCACATGCATGTGCACGTCCACGAAGTTACGGCTTCCTGCTCGGCGGGATATCAGACTGTCGAAACGTGCCTCTCCGCCGCTTTGCTCTCCGTAACGTGCGAGTACCTGCTCCACGCCATGCAACTGATCGGGCGGCAAAGCCTCGTCCATCAGGCCCTGCGAAGACTCCCACAGCATGGAGCCGCCCTCGCGCAGAATGTTGAGCGCCACCAGAATCGCGACCACCGGATCGATCCAGTGCCAGCCTGTGAGGGCCGCCGCAATCAAACCGACCAGCACGCCCGCCGAGGTCCACACGTCGGTGAACAAATGCCGCGCATCTCCCTCGAGCGCCTTGGAGTGGTGCACCCGCGCCGCGCGCAGCATGTACCACGCGAGCACGCCGTTGCACACGCTGCTGGCCACCAGCAGCACGGATCCCCAGCCCACCTGCTCGATGGGCTGCGGCTGCAGCAGCCGCGACACGCCCGCCCAGAGAATCGCGATGGCCGCGCCGATGATGAGAATGCCCTCGAAGCCCGAGGAGAAGAACTCCGCCTTGTGATGCCCGTAAGGATGGTCTTCATCCGCGGGCCGGCGCGCGATCGTCACCATTGCGAGCGCAAACACCGCGCCCGCGAGATTGACGAAGGACTCCAGCGCGTCGGACAACATGCCCACCGAACCCGTCACCCACCAGGCCAGCGTCTTCAGCACGATGGTGAGCACGGCCACGGCCACGGACGCACGCAGCAGGGTGGAAGGCGTCATCCACGCGGGAACTGACGCATGCGACGGCGCTGGCGACGAAGCGCGTTCAAGAGGGTCGTTGGGCATGGCCGCCATTATCCCCATGCGCGCCCGACCCTTTGCCGATGAAGTGCAGGCAGAAATGCACGTATCCATGCAAATGTCACCAAGGCGTGGACAATAGGCCCATGTCATCCATTCCCATGTTCACAGAACCGACGCTGCATACCGACCCGGCCGACGCGCTGGCGCAGGTACAACGCATTTACCAACAGCAGATCAACCTCCTGCGCGATGCGATGCAGCGCTTTGTGGCAGGGGAAACTCCGGCGGAGCACGTACGCGCTTACTACCCCTTCGTGCGCATGCAGACCACGACGGTGTCGCGCAAGCCCTCGCCGTTCGCCTACGGTTTCGTCGAAGGTCCGGGTCGATATGAAACCACGTTGACCCGCCCCGACCTGTTCGCCAACTACTACCTGGAGCAGTTCCGCCTGCTGCGCGAAAGCCATGGCGTCGAGCTCGAAGTGGGTCTGAGCACCCAGCCGATTCCCATCCATTTCTCGTTCGCCGAAAACGACCACATCGAAGGCTCGCTCACGCAGGAGCGCCGCACGCTGATGCGCGACGTGTTCGACCTGCCCGACCTGTCCTCGATGGATGACGGCATCGCCAACGGCACCTGGGAGGCCAAGCCGGGCGAGGCGCAGCCGCTGTCGCTGTTCACCGCACCGCGCGTGGACTACTCGCTGCACCGCCTGCGCCACTACACCGGCACCCAGCCCGAGTGGTTCCAGAACTTCGTGCTGTTCACCAACTACCAGTTCTACATCGACGAATTCGTGCGTCTGGGCCAGGCCGAGATGGCCAAAGAAGACAGCGAATACATCGCCTTCATCGAGCCCGGCAACGTCGTCAAGCGCCGCAAAGGCCTGGCCACCAAGCCCGGAGACGAACTCGGCGTCGCCCCGCCGCGCCTGCCGCAGATGCCGGCGTATCACTTGGTGCGCGCAGACGGCAGCGGCATCACCATGGTCAACATCGGCGTCGGTCCCGCCAACGCCAAGACCATCACCGACCATATCGCCGTGCTGCGCCCGCATGCCTGGATGATGCTCGGCCACTGCGCCGGACTGCGCAACAGCCAGCAGCTGGGCGACTACGTGCTCGCCCACGCCTACGTGCGCGAAGACCATGTGCTCGACGAAGAATTGCCGCTGTGGGTGCCGATTCCTGCGCTGGCCGAAATCCAGCTCGCGCTCCAGCAGGCCGTGGCCGATGTGGCCAAGGTGCCCGAAGACCAGCTCAAGCGCATCATGCGCACGGGCACGGTCGCCAGCACCGACAACCGCAACTGGGAGCTGCTGCCCGACAACATGCCCCAGCGCCGCTTCAGCCAGAGCCGCGCCGTCGCGCTCGACATGGAAAGCGCCACCATCGCGGCCAACGGCTTTCGCTTCCGCGTGCCGTACGGAACCCTGCTGTGCGTGAGCGACAAGCCGCTGCACGGCGAGATCAAGCTGCCCGGCATGGCCAACCATTTCTACCGCGAGCGCGTCGACCAGCACCTGCGCATCGGCATGCGTGCGGTCGACATTCTGCGCGAGGGCGGCTCGCAGCGCCTGCACAGCCGCAAGCTGCGCAGCTTTGCGGAAGTGGCGTTCCAGTGATGCTGCCGCAGCCGCTTTGTCAAATGCAATCGGTCCTGCGTATCGGTTGAAGTTTTTCGACAGCGGCCAGAGGGAAAACTTTCCACAATACGTGGCAGAAGTTCCCTGACGTCGGCTGAAGGGGTGCGGGCGGTCCGCGCATGGCCTGCGGGGTGGACTGTCCATTCACCTCACCACCGCACCGTCCATGCCGTCCCTGCTCCAAGCCGATCACATCGCACTGATCCAGAGTGGCGTCTCCACCATCGTCGCGTCGCGCGACGTGCGGCTGCGCCCCAGCCTGATGCGCGCCGTGGGGTCGTCGATCAGCGCCGACGGCGGGCACATCACGGTTTTTCTGCGTCCAAGCCAATCGCGCCAGCTGCTGGCCGACATCCGCGAAACGGGACAGATCGCCGTGGTGTTCAGCGACCCGCCCTCCGAGCGCACCGTGCAGGTCAAGGCCTCGCACGCCACCGAACGGGGCGTCACCGATGCCGACGCCCCCGCGCTGCTCGCCTACCGGCTGGCAATGCAGAAGGCGATCGCGCAGGTCGGCTACGGCGCACACTATGTGGACGCCATGTTGAGCGCGCCGCTGCACGATCTGATTGCCGTGGAGTTTTCGCCCGAACAGGCGTTCAACCAGACCCCCGGCACCGGCGCAGGACTGCCGCTGACGCAAGGTGCCTGAATGAGCCAGCCGGACACCATCGAACCCACGCTGCGGGGAATCCGTGCGTGCCTGGAGGGCGCGATTCCCGCCATCGCCGCCACCTGCGCGGCGGACGGCACGCCCAATGTCGCCTACATCTCGCAGGTGCTCTTCGTCGACGACGGGCATGTCGCGCTGTCGTTCCAGTTCTTCAACAAGACGCGGCAGAACATACTGGTCAATCCCTTCGCCAACGTGCTGGTGATGGACCCGGTCACCGCGCGCTGCTACCGCCTGCATCTGCGCTACCTGCACACCGAAAGCCAGGGCCCGCTGTTCGAGCGCATGAAAGCGCAGCTCGCGGGCATCGCATCGCATTGCGGCATGGCCGACGTGTTTGCGCTCAAGGGCTCGGACATCTACGCTGTCGAGCGCATAGAAACCGTTCCTGGCGAGACGCTCGCGCCCGCCCCGCCACGCGCCGACCTGCTGATCGCGCTGCGCCTGTGCACGCAGCGCATGACACGCTGCACGACTCTTGCTGAGCTGCTGAGGGAAACTCTGGCGGCACTGGAGGAGCATCTGTCGATCGCGCACTCGATGGTGCTGATGCTCGACGCCGCGGCGGCACAGCTCTACACCGTGGCCAGCCACGGCTATGCGAGGTCTGGCGTGGGCTCGGAGATCAAGCTCGGGCAAGGCGTCATCGGCATGGCCGCGCGAGAAGTCACGCCGGTGCGCATCAGCCACATGACGCACGCTGCGCTCTACAGCCACACCATCCGCAGCAGCCTCGGCGAGATGATGCAGGCCGAACCCAGCATTCCCTATCCCGGTCTGGCTGCCCCCCACAGTCAGCTTGCCGTGCCGCTCATCAGCGCCCAGCGCACCGTCGGCGTGCTGTTCGTCGAGAGCCCTTTCGATCTGCAGTTCCGCTACCTCGAAGAAGACGCGCTGATGACGCTGGGCGCGCATCTTGCCGCCGCCATCGACGCGCTGCAGCAGCCCGCCGAAGAAACCGCCACCGCACCTGAGGCGCCACCTGCCGCCATAGCGCCTCCGAGCACGCCAAGCGTCCCCGTGCGCGTCAGGTACTTCGACAGCAACTGCAGCATCTTCGTGAACGACGTCTATCTCATCAAGGGCGTGGCGGGAGCGATTCTCTGGAAACTGCTGCGCGACCACGAAAGCAGCGCTCGCGTGGATTTTTCCAATCGCGAGCTGCGGCTGGACCCCGCGTTGCGCCTGCCCGACGTGGCCGACAATCTTGAAGCACGGCTGCTGCTGCTCCAGCGCCGCCTTCAGGAAAGCGACGGTGCCATCCAGCTCCAGAAGACGGGACGCGGCCGCATGCGACTGGTGCTCGCCGGTTCGGTGCACCTCATCGCCGCTTGAGCGGACCGCGCGATCCGCCCGCGCTCCCGTCACGCGGGCACGCCCAACAGATCACCCTGCAACCGAGTCCAGTCCCGCGCCCGCAGGTGCTCGCGCGCGAGGTCCATCGCCGCTGCGAAGACTGGCGGCGGCGCCTTGTCGCGCACGTCATCGAGCATCAGCGTGCGCTCGTCCGCGTTGACGCTGGGAATCATCCACCGCAAGCACAGCATGCTTTCCTCCGGCCCGATGGTGGCGACCAATGCCGCTTCCACCTGCTGGATTTCAGCGTCGCTGTAGTGCCTCCACAGCACCAGGTTGTGCACCGTTTCCTCGTAGTGCATGTGTTCAAAATTGTGCGCCACGAACAGCGCAAAGCGTCGATACAGCGCCAGCGCCGCCGCACCACGGCGGCCCTTCGGTTGCTGCGGGAGTGCGCGGGCCTCTTCATGGAGCATGGCAATCGCCTGCACATGCTCGACATGCTCCTGCGCGATCTTCTCGCTGCTGCCCGGTACGCGCGCCTGCATCGCCTTGTGCACGAACTCGTTCTCATGCGTCACATGGGAGCTGCAGAAATCCAGCAGCCCATGCAGCTCCGCGCACACCGTCCGCACTTCGGCGTCGTCGTGCGCGTCCATGCGTCCCAACGCGACCAGCATGTCGCTCATGTAGGCACGCAGGGCCTTGTGGATGATCACGTAAATGTCCGCACGCGGTGCTGCGTCGGCCGTCTCCTGGGTAAGCGCCTGTCCTGTTTCTTCGGTACTGAATCGCATGGTCGTTGTCCTGATATTGAACGTTGGAATGGACCGGCAACCCCGTTGAAATCACGGTTTGCCGGCGGGTTCAAAGTCTAGAAACGGACCATGATTTGCGCTGCTAAAAAGCGCTTAAGCAAATCCTAAAGATTCATTAAAAGAAAAAACTCCACGCATGCGTGGCCATGCTTTCTCCTCGTCCTGTCACGTCACGCTTCCCGCGCTCCGATGCCCCGCAGGCGAGAGCGTCAAGGCACGGAAGAGCGGATCAAATCCACCGCCTTCTCCGCGATCATGATCACGGGAGCGTTCGTGTTACCGCTCACCACCCGGGGCATGATCGACGCATCGACCACCCGCAGTCCCTGCACGCCATGCACCCGCAGTTCGGCGTCGACCACGTCCAGAGGCCCCGCCCCCATGCGGCAGCTTCCGACCGGGTGATAGATGGTGTCCGCATAGTCGCGGATGTACTCGGCGATCTGCTCGTCGCTTTGCGCATTTGCGGAATGCTCCAGCTCCTTGCCGCCAAGGTTCGCGAGCGCCGGCTGCATCAGAATCCGGCGCATGGTTTTCACCGCGCCGATCATTTTCCGCATGTCCTCGGGGTCGGCGAAGAACGCAGGATCGATCAGCGGCGCGGCGAGCGCATCGGCGCTGGCGAGCGTGACGCGGCCTCTGCTTCTGGGCTGGAGCAGACAGACATGGCAGGAGTAGCCATGCCCCCAGACCATCTTGCGGCCATGGTCGAGCAGCTTGCCGACGACGAAGTGCAGCTGCAGATCGGGCACGGCCTCGCTCTCGCTGCTCTTGATGAAGCCGCCCGCTTCGGCGAAGTTGGTGGTCAGCATGCCGGTGCGCCGAGAATTCCACTCGAACATGCCGCGCACCGCATTGCTCGCGCCCTTGAGCGACAGACCAAACGAGTCGGTGAGCTGCGCACCGTCGACCACGGTCACCACGTCGGGATGATCGTGCAGATGCTCGCCGACGCCCGGCAGATCGTGCACGACGCCGATGCCGAGCTTCTGCAGATCCGCGCCATTGCCTATGCCCGAAAGCATCAGTATCTGCGGTGACAGCAGCGCGCCCGCACTGAGCAGCACCTCGCGCGTGGCACGCTCGGAATGCAGTGCGCCGCCCTTGAAATACTGCACGCCCACCGCGCGCTTGCCTTCCATGAGAATGCGTGTGACCTGCGCGCCCGTCACCACCTGCAGGTTGGGGCGCGAGAGATGCGGCGTGAGATAGGCCTTGGCGGCACTGAAGCGTTCGCCGTTCCTGTGCGTGACCTGGTACAGCCCCACGCCTTCGAACTCGGGCCCGTTGAAATCGTGGTTGTGGGTGTGCCCGGCCTGAACGCAGGCATCCACAAAGGCATGGCTCAGTGGATTCGGACTGCGCAGATCGGCCACGTTGAGCGGCCCTCCCGCGCCATGCAGCGCGTCCGCGCCGCGCTCGTTGTTCTCGGAGCGCTTGAAGTACGGCAGCACATCGCTCCAGCCCCAGCCCGCGTTGCCCTGTGCGGCCCAGTGGTCATAGTCGCTCGCATGTCCGCGCGCGTAGATCATCGCGTTGATGGAACTGGAGCCGCCCAGCGTCTTGCCACGCGGCTGATACCCGCGCCTCCCGCCCAGTCCGGCCTGCGGCGTGGTCGACAGCTTCCAGTTGTTGACACCGGTCCTGGCCATGACTGCAAGGCCCGCGGGGCAGTGAATCAACACGCTGGCGTCGTGTCCTCCCGCCTCGATCAGGCAGACGCGCACCTGAGGATCCTCGCTCAGACGCCCCGCGAGCACCGAGCCGGCCGATCCGCCACCCACCACGATGTAGTCGAACATGTGACACCCGTCTCCGTTGAAAAAGCGTGCCTGCGCTTTTTTGTCGATACCATGTATGGTTGCGCCGCAGCATTGCGCGCGGCCACCGACTTACCCTACCTACCAACCCATTTTCTTTTTTCTCTACAAGGCAGACTTTATATGACGATTTCTACCGTGGGCATCATTGGCGCTGGCACGATGGGCAATGGCATTGCGCAGGCGTGTGCGGTTTCCGGCATCAACGTGGTGATGGTGGACATCTCCGACGCGGCCGTGCAAAAGGGCATCGCCACCGTGGCCGGCAGTCTCGACCGCCTGATCAAGAAGGAAAAGATCTCGGAAGCCGACAAGGCCGCGGCGCTCGCACGCATCAAGGGTTCGACCAACTACGACGACCTCAAGGCCGCACAGATCGTGATCGAGGCCGCGACCGAAAACTTCGACCTCAAGGTCAAGATCCTCAAGCAGGTCGACGCCCTGCTCGCACCCGAAGTGATCCTCGCATCGAACACCTCGTCGATCTCGATCACCAAGCTCGCCGCCGTGACGAGCCGCGCCGACCGCTTCATCGGCATGCACTTCTTCAACCCCGTGCCGATGATGGCGCTGGTCGAAATCATCCGCGGTCTGCAGACCTCCGACGACACCCATGCAGCCGTGAAGACCCTGTCCGAGCGCCTCGGCAAGAGCCCGATCACCGTGAAGAACGCCCCCGGCTTCGTCGTCAACCGCATTCTGGTGCCCATGATCAACGAAGCCTTCTTCGTGCTCGCAGAAGGCTCCGCCACCGCCGAAGACATCGACGCCGGCATGAAGCTCGGCTGCAACCAGCCCATCGGCCCACTGGCGCTCGCCGACATGATCGGCCTCGACGTCTGCCTGGCTGTGATGGACGTGTACCTCGAAGAATTCGGCGACAGCAAGTACCGCCCCTGCCCCCTGCTCAAGGAAATGGTCGCGGCAGGCCGCCTGGGCCGCAAGACGGGTCAAGGCGTGTACAAGTACTGATTGATTGACCGGCGCATCGGCACGAGCGAAGCGAAGTGCCGACCACTCCTCCGAATTAACCTCTAGCTCGCGGCGGTTGTCCGAACGGAGCGACGCCGTCGCAAAGTGAGTTCTGCCGCGGGTATTGAAAAGCGCGTTTTGGGTTACTTTTTGCGCGCAAGCAAAAAGTGATTCCGCCGCCGGGCGGAACTCCCGGCCTCTGAACAAAACCACCCAGCCGAAGCCGAGCAAGAAGCAGAAGGAGACAAACAAATGCCCACTCCCAACCCCTTCAAACAAGCCCTCGCCGCAGGCCAGCAACAAATAGGCATCTGGTCCACGCTGGCCTCGCCGCTGGTGGCAGAACTCCTCGCAGGCTCAGGCTTCGACTGGATCCTCCTCGACACGGAGCACTCCCCCAACGACGTCCCGCTGATGGTCCCCCATCTGCAGGCCGTAGCCGCCGCAACGGCACAGCAACAACAACAGCAACAGGACCAGAGAAAGACCACCCACGCCGTCATCCGCCCCGCCTGGAACGACCACGTCCTCATCAAGCGCTACCTCGACATCGGCGCACAGACCCTGCTGATCCCCTTCGTGCAGAACGCCGAAGAAGCAAAGGCAGCGGTGAACGCCATCCGCTACGCCCCCAACGGCGTGCGCGGCCTCGGCGGATCGGTGCGCGCCTCCAACTTCGGACGTGACGCCCACTACATCCGCGATGCAGAAAAAGAGCTGTGCCTGCTCGTGCAGGTGGAGACCAAGGAGGCGCTCGCCCAGATCGAGGCCATCGCGGCGGTCGATGGGGTGGACGGCATCTTCATCGGCCCGTCCGACCTCTCGGCCAGCATGGGGCACCCCGGCCAGCCCAACCACCCTGAAGTGCGCGCCGCCATCGATGACGCCATCCGCCGCATCCGCGCCACCGGCAAGGCGCCCGGCATCCTGCAGGTCAATGAGGAACGTGCACGCGAATGCCTCGCGCTCGGCGCGCTGTTCGTGGCCGTGGCGCTCGACATGGTGCTGCTGCGCGAGGCCGCCGACGGCTGCGCCGCACGCTTTCGCCCAAGCGGCGGTGACGGCACGATCGCACGAAGCACCTATTGAGCTGCGAAGAGCGGTAGTGTGCAAAGCAGCTGAAATGCACCTCAAATCCACTAGGGATTGCAAGCATGGAATCAGCTTGTGCCCTCATCATGTGCACATAGCCACTCGCACCGCGCATGAAATACGCTCTTCTCGCCGATCTGCACTCCAACCTGCATGCGCTGGACGCCTGTCTTGAGCATGCCCGCGCCCATGATGCACAGCAGTTTGCGTTTCTGGGCGATCTGGTCGGCTACGGCGGCAATCCCGCGCAGGTGCTGGACCGGGTCATGGACATGGTCTCGTGCGGCGCGCTGTGCGTGCGCGGCAACCATGAGCACATGGCGCTCCACCCGCCCACCGTCATCCGGCAGGTGCAGGACGAAGGTGCGGCCTGGACGCACGACCAGCTCCAGCCGCTGCACAAGAGCTTTCTCGAGAACCTGCCGCTCACCGTCAAGCTCGAACAGGACGTGCTGCTCGCCCACGCGAGTGCCGACTCACCGGGCAGCTGGCACTACGTGAGCGACAGCGGCGCGGCCGAGCGCTGCATGCGCGCGGCGGCCGAGCAGGATGCCTCCATTCGCTACGTGTTTGTGGGCCATGTGCACACGCAGTCATTGTATTTTTTGACTCCCACGGCCAAGCTGATGCGCTTCAGCCCCGAGCCCGGCGTGCCCGTGCCCGTGCCGCCGCATCGGCAGTGGCTGGCGGTCGTGGGCTCCTGCGGCCAGCCGCGCGACCGCGATCCGCGCGCCATGTACACGATGTACGACAGCGACGCGGCGACGCTCACCTTTCACCGAGTGGTCTACGACCACATGGCGGCGGCGGCGACGGTGCGGCGCACCCATGCCATGCCGCCGCACTTTGCCGACCGGCTGGAATGGGGGCTGTGAACGGTCGGCGCATTGCAGAAACACAGAAACACAGATAGATAGATAGTTGGTTGGATATAAAAACAAAACGGCAAAGACGCGCAGAACGTCACGCCGCGTCGTTGATCACCGCCATCAGAGCGCAAAAACAAGATCGACGACTTCAATCTCCCGCTCCTTCACGTCCTCGTTCGCTGACATGAAAATGCTGACACCGGGAACCGAGATCGATGGTTTCATCGTTCATGAATGCGTACATGCGGGGGGCATGGCGCACATCTACCACGTGACGTACGCGCAGAGTTCGCGCGACCCCGGCTTTCCGCTGGTGATGAAGATTCCGCGCATGGCCACCGGCGATGGTGCCGAGAACATCGTGAGCTTCGAGGTGGAACTGCTGATTCACCCCACGCTCTCCGGTCCGCATGTGCCGCGCTTCGTCGCGGCTGGCGATCTCATGCGCCTGCCCTACATCGTCATGGAGTATCTCGAAGGCCAGACGCTGCAGCAGTGGCTGGACGCCCATCCACACGGGGACATCGACGAGATCACGCTGATCGCCAATGCCGTCGCCTGGGCCGTGCACAGCCTGCACCAGCAGCATGTCTGCCACCTCGACCTCAAGCCCGCCAACGTGCTGCTCAAGCCCGATGGAACGGCGGCGCTGCTGGACTTCGGTCTCTCCTGCCACTCGCACTATCCGGACCTGCTCGCCGAGGAGATGCGCAGCGCCGTGGGCTCGCCCGCGTGGATCGCGCCCGAGCAGATCGTCGGCGTGCGCGGCGACGTGCGCAGCGACCTCTTCGCCATCGGCGTGATGCTCTACGAGATGGTCACCGGCGAACTGCCGTTCGGTGCGCCGGTCACGCAGGGCGGCCTGCGCCAGCGCCTGTGGATGTCGCCGACGCCGCCGCTTCAGTTGCGGGACGACGTTCCGTCCTGGCTGCAGGAGATCATCCTGCGCTGCCTTGAGCCCGAGGCCGCGCAGCGCTACCCATCGGCCGCGCATCTGGCCTTCGATCTCACGCACCCCGAGCATGTGCCCGTCACCGAACGCGGCGACCGCAGGAGCGCGCCCGGCGCACGATCGCAGTTCAAGCGCTGGATCAAGGCGGCCGGCATGCACTACCAGCCCAGCCCTCTGCCCAAGGAACAGCTGCAGGACGTGCCCATTCTCATGGTGGCCGTGCCGCATCAGGACGTGAGCGACGCCACTATGTATTCGCTGCGTCAGGCGGTGAATCGCTCGCTCGGCATCCGCCCCGGTGCGCGGCTGGCCTGCGTGACGGTGATCTCGCCCTCGGCCAGCAACACCAGCCAGCACGAGCGCAGCGAGACCACGCTGCACCGCACGCATCTCGCGCGCCTCAAGCAATGGTCCGCCACGCTCAATCTGGCGGGCCACAGCGCGAGCTGCCACGTGCTTGAATCCAGCGATGTCGCGCAGGCCCTTGTGCGCTATGCGCGCGGCAATCAGGTCATGATGATCATCATGGGCGCGGCCACGCACGGCCTGCAGATGCAGCGCTTCGTGGATACCGTGCCGATCCGCGTGGTGCGCGATGCGCCCTGCACCGTGATTCTGGTGAAACAGCAGCTGCCCTTTCACGCGCTGGCCGCGGCACCCGCCGCCGACGAGGTCTCGAGCCCGTCCACCCGCGCTGCCATGTGAGCCCGAGGGCCATTGGCGGCTGCGACAATAGCCCGCATGCACACCGATGATTCCAGCGCCAGCCCCGCGCAGCACCCGTACTCTCCGCTCACGCCCGATCTGGTGCTCGACGCGCTTGCCGAGCTGGGCCTGTATGGCGACGGGCGGCTGATGGCGCTGGGCTCCTACGAGAACCGCGTCTATCAGGTCTCGCTCGAAGACGGTGCTCGCGTGGTCGCCAAGTTCTACCGGCCCGAGCGCTGGAGCGATCAGCAGATCCTGGAAGAGCATGCCTTCGCGGTCGAGCTCGCGGCCGCCGAAGTGCCGATGGTGGCCCCGCTTTCGGTCCACGGCAAAACGCTGCACCACCACGCGGGCTTCGCGTTTTCGGTGAGTCCGTGGCGCGGCGGGCGCACACCGGAGCTCGATGATTTCGAAACGCTGGAATGGATCGGCCGCTTTCTCGCGCGCATCCACACCGTGGGCAGCCAACGGCCCTTCACGCTGCGCCCGGCGCTTGACGTGCAGACCTTCGGCATCGACAGCCGTGACTGGCTGCTCTCGCACCAGAGCATTCCACTCGACCAGGAAAGCGGCTGGCACAAGGCCTGCAATGAGGCGCTCGACATCATCACCGAGAAGATGAACGCGCACCGCTTCACTTCACTGCGCCTGCACGGCGACTGCCACCCCGGCAACGTGCTGTGGACGCCGGTGGACGACAACGGCCACGGCGGCCCGCACTTCGTCGATCTGGATGACGCGCGCATGGGCCCGGCGGTGCAGGACCTGTGGATGCTGCTCTCGGGCGAGCGTGCCCAGCGGAGCATGCAGCTGTCCACGCTGCTCGAGGGCTATGAGCAGTTCCGCGATTTCGACCGACGCGAGCTGTCGCTGATCGAGCCGCTGCGCACGCTGCGCCTGATCCACTACAGCGCCTGGCTCGCGCGGCGCTGGAGCGACCCCATCTTCCCGATCAATTTCCCATGGTTCGGATCGAGCGACTACTGGCGCGGCCAGATCGACATGCTCGTCGAGCAGATCGAGGCCATGCAGGAAGAACCGCTGATGGTGTGATCCGTCAGCGCGCGCCAGCAGCGGTCAGCATCGCGGCGACCGCTTCCTGCTGACGTTGGCGGGCATGGGCCAGCGGCGTGACGCCTTCCTTGTCGGCCAGGTTCACGTCGGCACCTGCAGCGATCACGTCGCGCACGATCTGCTGATGCGCCTCGCCTCCGTTGCCCAGCACGACGGCCTCCATCAGGCAGGTCCAGCCGAGGCGGTTCACATGGTTCACATCGACGCCCGCATCGATCAGCGTCTTGGCAGTCGCCACGTGGCCGCGCTCGCAGGCGGGAATCAGCGCCGTGCCGCCGTAGCGGTTCGTGCTTTTCAGATCGGCGCCGCGCGACAGCGTCATCCGCAGAATCTCGATGTTGCCTCGTGCACCGGCGAGCAGATAGGCGCTGTCCTGCTGGGCGTTCTGGATGTTCACGTCCGCGCCATGCAGGATCAGTGAGCGCGCCACTTCAACGTGATTGCCTGCCGTCGCGAGCAGCAGCGGCGTGTTGCCGTCGACGTCCCGCGCATCCACCGGCGCATCGCGCGCCAGCAGCTTGCGCACCGCAAGCTCGTCACCCACGCGCGCAAACTTGAGCAGTTGATCACCAAGCGCCTTGCCATGCACCGCCTTGCGATGGGCGGCTTCAGTGGTCGCCATGGCGGCCTGCTGGTGGGACTCGTCGGTGAGCGCATGCACCGCCTGTCTCGTCGGCGTTTCGGCCACTGCCGCCATGTGCACGGCCAGCAGCCCCGCCACAATTGCCACGGCCTTCCATGTCGGTCGGTTCGTCTTTGCTTGCATCACTTCTTGCTGACCGCCGGTTTGGCCTTGAGCGAACGCTTCCAGCCATTGACGATCACATCTCCAAAGAACTTGCGGTCCAGCAGCAGCCACACCAGCACGGGAGCGAGCGTGGGCAGCACCAGCACTCCCACCTGATAACCGAACACGATGGACTCGACCTGCCACGGGTCCACGCGCAGCGTGCGGATGTCGAGCTTGGCGGCCACCAGCACCTGCATGAGCAGATACATCACGAGGCTGAAGCTCTGGATCGGCAACAGGATCAGATACCCGCCGATCGCCTTGGTCAGACGACCCGGCGCGCGGTTGGCCGCGTAGGCCGCAAACACCAGCGCCAGAAAGATCGGCAGACCGAACGCGTAGCGCCCCGGATCGGCATCCACCACCACGTCGGCGATCTGCCCGCCGGCGCTCGGAACCACTACGCCCACGCTGGTCTCGACCTCGATCTGACCGGGCTTCTTGTGCACCGCGCGCACCCACATCGGAGCGACTTCCTCGAGCGCCACATGGGACAGAAGCGCAATCGGATACGAAGTCCACGGCGTGATCTTGGTCCACAGGAGCGTGAACAGAATCATTCCCGCAAACGCGAAGATCACGAAGCGCGGCAGCACCTTGCTCTTGGCCGTCGTCACTCCGTCGTCATCGCTGGTCTGCCCTGCCGTTGCCGTCGTCGCCTGTTCTGTCATGTGTCGCTCCCTCAATCCCTCTCTGTGACCTCAAACGCTTCAAACCGATGGCCGTGGCCGTGCGTGCGGCGACAGGTCCAGCGAATGGCTGACGGTGCCCTCTCCGTGACCCATGCGCGGGGCGCTCTGCACCACGGGCGGTGCGGGCGGCTCGTCCGGCGGAGGCGGCTCATTGGCGGCGCGCTCCTTCGAGCCCGCACGCACCCACAGCAGCCAGACGATCAGCACGTCCAGCATGATCAGGCCCTGCCAGAGGAATTCGTGCGCGAAGTTGAACACCGCCATGTTCCACTGACCAAGGTAGAACAGGCTGATCACGCGCACCACGTTGAGCGCCTGAATCGCGATGAAGCCGACGACGAATCCCACCAGCTTGTGACGCCAGCTCGAAGGAAACGCGATGATGGCCGCGAACAGCACGATGCAGGCCTCGATGCCGTTGCAGCCTGCCTCGATGGAGACGCCGAAGCCCGTCGCGCTGTTCCACAGCACCTTGCCCTGGGCCGTCGCGGTATCGTCGAACCAGACCACCAGTCCGGAACAGATCTTGGCGAGCAGCGCGGTCCAGGGCAGCACGATGTGCTGCTGCACCCAGTTGAGCATGTTCAGGCCGAACAGCGACAGCTGAATGGAAAGAAATAGCAGGAAGAAACGCAACATATCCGTGAATGGCCCCTGAGCATGTTCGCGAGTTCCACAATGCAAAAAAATGCCGTGCAACTCGTAGTTACACGGCATTTTCGTCCAAACCGGGAGATCAGGCCATCATTGTGGCCAGATCAGGGCTTTGCCCGAGTCAAACAAGCAACGCATTCACACGTTTGACATATGCGGCCGGGTCTTCGGGCATGCCGCCCTCGGCCAGCAGCGCCTGGTCAAACAGAATGTGCGCGAGATCATTGAAGTGCACCGAGCCGTCGAGTTTCTTGACCAGCGGGTGGTCGGGATTCACTTCCAGCACCGGCTTGCTCTGCGGAATCGCCTGCCCCGCCTGCTTGAGCATGCGGGCGAGCTGTGCGCTCATGCCACCGTCCTGCACCACGATGCAGGCGGGCGAATCGACCAGGCGGGTCGTGGCGCGCACGTCGTCCACCTCGTTCTTGAGCGCTTCCTTGAGCTTGGCGAGCATCGGCTTGAAGGCCTCGGCAGCCTCCTCGGCGGCCTTCTTCTCGGCCTCGTCCTGCAGCTTGCCCAGATCCACCGCGCCCTTGGCGACCGACTGCAGCGGCGTGCCGTCGAACTCGTTCAGATAGTTCAGCGCCCACTCGTCCACGCGGTCGGTCATCAGCAGAACTTCGATGCCCTTCTTCTTGAACACCTCAAGCTGCGGGCTGTTCTTGGCGGCGGCCAGCGTGTCGGCGGTGATGTAGTAGATCGCTTCCTGACCGTCCTTCATGCGCGCCTTGTAGTCGGCGAAGGACACGCTCACCGTGTCGGTGGTCGAGGACGCGAAGCGCAGCAGCTTGGCGATGCGCTCGGCATTGCCGAAATCCTCGCCCAGACCTTCCTTGAGCACCGCGCCGAACTCGCCATAGAACTTGGTGTACTTGCCTTCCTTGGCCTTGTCGTCGTCGCTGACCACATCGGTCACGCCATCGGCATTGGTCGCTGCGGCTTCATGGCTGTCGTGCTTGGCCAGATCCTCGAGCATCGACAGCACGCGGCGCGTGTTGCCGTCGCGGATCAGACGCACGTCGCGGCTTTCCTGCAGCAGCTCGCGGCTCACGTTGAGCGGCAGGTCGGCCGAATCGATCACGCCCTTCACGAAGCGCATGTAGGTCGGCATCAGCGCCTCCGCGTCGTCCATGATGAACACGCGCTTGACGTAGAGCTTCACGCCCGCCTTCTTGTCGCGGTTCCACAGATCCATCGGCGCGTGCGAGGGGATGTACAGCAGCTGCGTGTACTCCGTGTTGCCTTCGACGCGGTTGTGGCTCCAGGTCAGCGGGTCTTCGTGGTCATGGCTGATGGCCTTGTAGAACTCGACGTACTGCTCGGACGTGATGTCCTTCTTGGGACGCGTCCACAGCGCGCTCGCCTGGTTGACGGTCTCCCATTCGCCGGTCTTGACCATCTCGCCGGGCTGATCGTTCTCGCCATCCTTCCACTCTTCCTTTTCCATGAGGATGGGCAGGCTGATGTGGTCGGAATACTTGCTGATCAGCTGCTTGAGCTTCCAGGCGTTGAGGAACTCTTCGGCATCCTCGCGCAGATGCAGCGTGATCGCGGTGCCGCGCTCGGCGCGCTCGATCTGCTCGACCTCGAAATCGCCCGAGCCCCCGCTCACCCAGCGCACGCCCTCGCTCGCGGCAAGGCCCGCACGGCGCGACTCGACGCTGATCTTGTCGGCCACGATGAAGCCCGAATAAAAGCCCACGCCGAACTGGCCGATGAGCTGCGAATCCGACTTCTGATCGCCCGAGAGCTTGCTCATGAAGTCTTTGGTGCCGCTCTTGGCGATGGTGCCCAGATTCTCGATGGCCTCCTGCTCGCTCATGCCGATGCCGGTATCGGCGATCGTGATCGTGCGCGCCTTCTGATCAAAGGAAACGCGCACTTCCAGATTCGGCTGACCTTCATAGAGCTCGGGCTTGTTCAGCGCCTCGAACCGCAGCTTGTCGCATGCGTCCGACGCGTTGGAAATCAGCTCGCGCAGAAAGATTTCCTTGTTGGAATACAGCGAGTGAGTGACCAGATGCAGCAGTTGCGCCACTTCGGCCTGGAAGGAATGGGTGTGTTTGTTGCTCATTGGATGAATGAAAACGGAAAAGTCTCTGATCCCGACGATGCGCCGCCCTCTCGGCGGGCATCCGCTTGTGATGCATGGCGAGCGGTCCAGCGCCCGTGCGCCGTGGCGCCGCTGCCGAGCTGCCTTTTATTTGGGGACAGCGACGCGGACTTCAAGTGTCCCAAAACACCCGTGGGAAACAGGACTTCGCTACGAAGTTTGATAGGAATAAACTTTTGGCGCCTGTCTGCATGCGAAACATTTCGGTACAGCAACCCGGAACCCGACAGCGGTGCGGTTGACCATCGCCACCGAATCGTCCATCCACTTGTATCTTCAATGCCCCAATCTGTAAAAACGATCTAGTGCGAACGGTCGTACATAAAAAAGCACGAAAAATCTCAACCCATCAAATATCAGCAAAGCAACACTGCTATCTATTTTCACAATGAAGATTAGCAAGCTATGGTTTATTACTTTTTGTAACTTTCAAAATGTAACCCATGGTCATCCTTTTGCCGTAAATTCGCGTTGCGTTGGTATCTGACCATCTTTTTTTTATTGCAATAGCGTTTTACTAAATTTTCGCTGTTCAGTCAGGGAAAAGGGCAGATTCAGCGGTCTGAGCAGCGATGCCGTTCTGACAATGCGAAGTTGACATTCTTCAATGGACTCGACAGGTGCTTGAAGACGAAATCCGCCATGTTCAGAGGCCTGCCGCAACGGCCTTTTGTTGTTCTCGTTCAAGGGTTGAAGTGGGGCCTTGGAGCCCACCAACTTGTTGGGTCTGTCCTTTTTGATTGGATTTTTCATGTCTACACGTCGCGTCGTACTCACCTCCCTGGCCTCCTGCGCTCTGGCCGTTTTCGCAACCGGAGCCATTGCGGCGGCATCCAATCCGGCCACCACCAGCTTTCCGGTAACAGCCACGGTCGTCAAAGCCTGCACCGTCGCCATGAACAGTGCTGCGGGCATCGCCTTCGGCGAGTTCGAGACGAATTCCACCGCCAGTGCAGCACAGACTACGACGATCAATGTGACTTGCTCCAAAAAAACGGGCTACACCATCGCACTGACACCCAGCAACGCCTCGACATCAGGCGCCGGCGTGATGACGCTGGGTGGCATGGATTTCGCGTCCGCCAGCGCCGATCAGAAGATCGCATACCAGCTGCAACAGCCAACCGGTTCTGGGGTTTGGGGCAATGTCACCGGCACGGGCCCCAATGTTTACACAGGCACCGGCAACGGCGCTGTCCAACCGATCATCGTGAACGGCTCAGTCGCTGCTGGTGCGTGGAATGTGGAGCCCGGTGCCTATAGCGACACAGTCCAAGTCAAAGTGACCTATTGATCGCAAGAAGAGCCGACCAAGACCTTCAACGACTCCGCCCAACCATGTTCTCTGTTTTTACTCGTCCCATGATTGGCTGGATCGCGGGGACCGTACTGGCCGGCTTTTCCCAAGCGTTATTTGCGGGTGGGCTGCAAGTCTCGCCGGTTTCATTGCAGATCAGGCCCACGCAGAATGCGGAAGGCATCTGGCTGACCAACTCCGGCACCACCCCGCTCAGTGCTCAAGTACGCGTATTTCAGTGGTTGCAACAAGGCGGGGAAGACCTGCTCTCGCCATCCACAAATCTGACCGTCAGCCCACCGTTGGTGGAGATCCCGGCTGGCTCACGTCAGTTGGTGCGTGTGTTGCGCACTGGCCCCGCACCCGCGACTGGAACCGAAGCCACCTATCGGCTCATCATCGACGAACTCCCGAATGAGGCGACCGAAGCAGCGCCCCAACCTGCATCGTCAAACGATAAAAAATCGCCCGCAGTTTTGACGATGAATTTTCTGATGCGCTATTCAGTTCCCGTTTACATCGGAAGCGCAAGCGAGGATCAAATCAAAGCCGCAGGGTCTGCGCTTCAGTTTTCCATTGAAAAAACCTCCAAGGATTGGGTCCTGCTGGCTCGCAACACCGGCACCATCCGCGCCCAGGTAGCCGACGTGCAGGCCGTTGTTGGAGCCAATCAGGCCCTGCCGCTGCGAGAAGGCCTTCTTGGCTACGTCTTGCCTGGAAGCTCCATGCGCTGGTCGCTTCTGGTGCCCAAATTGGCGACTGGCCAGACGATCACCGGCTATCAAGCCATGATCAACTCGGAAATCCAATCCATCAATGTCTCCGGCACCCCGTGACACGGCTTGCGCATTCCGCTGGGGTGTGACAAGCGCCGCATTGGCGGTGGCATTCGGCACCTTGCCGGCGTTCGCGCAGAGCGGCGCCTTCCGGGAGTCCGATCTTCCCATGACTACGCCGGCGAAAACCCGCGCGGATGCGAGGGCAGCGCCTATTGCGATGACGCTCGCGACGCAGCTGAACACTCGAGATTTCGGCATGCTCCCGGCGCGGATGCGCGCAGGCGGGCTTGAAATGCGCCGCAGCACGCTCACAACGCTTGGACTGCAGCCAGCAGCAATGCCTGTTGGCCCAGTCTCAGAGAACGACGATGAGTGGATTCGCCTGGACCAGATCACCGGAATGCAGGTGCAGTTCAACATGGCATTGCAGTCACTGACGCTGCAGATGCCCTTCGAACACCTGAACTGGGCACGCACGCTCGTCGACACTTCGCGGCAGAAATCTCAGCAAGCCACCTCGGCACCTGGTTTGCTGGTGAACTACGACCTGTATGCGTCCAACTTCAAAAACAGTCACTCTCTGAGTGCATTGACGGAATGGCGTGCGTTTTCCCAGAACTCTGTACTGAGCAACACCATGTCCTCGCGTTGGGTGAGAAGCGATGCCACTGACTCAAGCAGTTCGCCAAGCAATTTCTCTCAGGTTCGGCTGGACACCACGTATGCTCTCTCGTTGCCTGACAGCATGATTTCGGTGCGGGTGGGAGACACGACCACCGGCGCGCAGCCGTGGTCTCGCGCCACGCGCATTGGCGGCATTCAGATTGCCCGGAACTTTGGACTGCAGCCCTATTTCTCCACGTCCCCGATTCCCGCCCTGATGGGCACGAGTGCACTGCCATCTGCCGTCGAGCTCTACATCAATGGCATCAAGCAATACCAAGGCTCGCTCAATGCGGGCCCCTTCGCCCTCAACGTTCCGACCGGCATCAACGGCTCTGGTCTGGCGCAGGTTGTTCTGACCGACGCGTATGGGCGCTCCACCACGGTGCAGTACAACATCTACGGAACCACGCAATTGCTCAGCAAGGGGCTGAGCAATTGGTCGGCAGAGTTGGGTTGGGTACGCCGCAACTATGGCGAGAAATCATTCTCTTATGGCTCCGATCCGGCACTGTCTGGCTCCTACAGCTATGGGTGGTCGGATCGTCTCACACTGCAGTCGCACGCGGAAGCAACCAGCGGCCTCGCCAATGCAGGTGGCGGTGCCATGTGGAGCGCGAACCGCATCGGCGTGTTCTCCGCGGCACTCGCAACGAGTCAATCGCATGGCGATTCGGGCGCGCTGGTTCAATTGGGGCACGACTGGAACAATCAGTCGTTCTCCACCAGCATTCAGGCTACGCGAGCCAGCGCTGGCTACCGAGACACTGCTTCGCTCTATGACAGCCAACGCCAGCGTGCGTCGGGACGTGCGATGGTGGGATACAACGACCCTCTTCTTGGCAGCTTCAATATCGGCGCGCTCTACCTTCAAAATTTCGGCGACAGCGCGCAGCGTTACGTCACCGCAGGCTGGAGCAGGAGCCTGAATGGGCGTGGAATGTTGAACTTCAATGTCAATCACAATCTCGATGACAGCCGACGCAGCACCATGCAGTTCGTTTTGAGCTGGTACCTCGACGGTCGCATCAATGCCGGAACATCAGTCTCACGCCAGAACAAAGAGAATGCTTTCAATGCCTATGCCAACCAGTCGCGTCCGGCGGATGGCGGTTGGGGCTGGAGCACTGCGGCGCAACATGATGGCAGCGGTACTTCAGGGCAGGCTCGCGTAGATTACCTGGCCAGCAAATTTGAGGCCAATGCGTCGATCACCTCCGACCATGGAAACACCAGTACGGCTTTCGGCGCGGCGGGCTCGCTGGTTTTCATGGACAGCCATCTTTTTGCCAGCCGCAGAATCTATGACAGCTTCGCCGTCGTCAGCACCAATGGGATCCCGGATGTCCCCATCAAGCGGGACAACACACTGATTGGCCACACGAACAGCAGCGGCCGCATGTTGATTACCGACATGGGCGCATATCGAAACAACAAGCTGTCCATCGATGCACTGGCGCTGCCTGCTCAACTGAAGGTGCCCACGCCCGATCAGAACATCGTACCCACCGACCGCGCGGGCACACTGGTGAAGTTCGACATCGAGCGCATCCACTCGGCCAGCGTCATTCTTGTCGATGAAAACGCTAAGCCGCTGCCACTTGGAAGCCGGGCGCAGGCAACTGGCAGCAAGACAACGGCCCCGACTCCCTTGACAAGCATCGTGGGACACGACGGCATGACCTACTTCGAAAACGTGGACGCCCGTGCCCGCATTCAGGTCTACCTGGCTGGCGGTGGACAATGTCAGGCGGAAGTCGTCATTCCAGAAGGCGAGACCACGGACATACCTCTCGTCGGCCCCGTCGTCTGCAAAAAGGTGCCATGACATCATGAGCTCAACATCAATTGCCAAAATGTCCCGGCTGCTGCTCGGCCTCCTGCTGATCGGCGCATCATGGCTGTCTTCGACCGAAGCGCAGGCGCAGAGCGTCAAGTGCGAAAACTTCTCCATCAGCAGTCTCGCGTTCGGTTCGTTCTCGCCGTTCGATGCGGCTCCAAGCACCAACGGCAACCTTTCTTTCCGCTGCTACAGCACGCAGCGCAATGGCTGGCTCACCACCGCCCCCTCATACTACGTAGCGCTTTGCAT
The DNA here is from genome assembly GCF_015354245.1 of Diaphorobacter caeni. Lineage (GTDB taxonomy): Bacteria > Pseudomonadota > Gammaproteobacteria > Burkholderiales > Burkholderiaceae_C > Diaphorobacter_A > Diaphorobacter_A caeni. Next base: position 207,206 of record NZ_JADKYZ010000001.1, on the reverse strand, counting down.
ACATCTGGGTACGGGCAGCGGTGCAGCCACCGGTGTCTGGAGTCCTCGGGTGATGCCATCAACGGTCACCTCCTCAAGCAGCCGGTTGGGATATCAGGTATATCAATCAGGCGTCACGGTGTGGGGATCGCGCTGGAACACGGGCTCCACCCCCATGCAACTGAAACTGGGCCCGCTTGCGCCCATGGACTTCGGATCCAACGCACCCAAATATGCATCCGGCTCCGCCAGCTATGCAGCGCAAGTGATCTCAGGACAGTCCACCGTTTCTCCCGGAAGCTATCAGGGCAACTATGGTGCGGGTGATACGGAAGTGTTTGCCGTGGCGAGCACATCGTCCAATGTGAGCTGTCTTGGCTCCACCGCGAACAGCGACACCGGGCTCGACAGCTCCTTCTCTCAGAGCTTCACCATCAGCGCCACCGTGCTGTCCGACTGCCAGGTCACGGCGACAGCCATGAATTTCAACAACACAGAATCGATCGCGCCAGGTGCCATCACGCAAAACAGCACCGTGAATGCGCGCTGCACCAATTCAACCGCTTTCAATATCGCGCTGTCTCCCGGAGGCTCTCCAGCCCCGACCAACGGCACGGGCCGATTGACCAATGCGGGCACCTCTCTGAGCGACCCGGACACCTATCTGAATTACAGCCTTTTTCAAGACGCGTCGTTCACCAAGCCCTGGGGCAGCCAAATCGGCACCAACACCGTCAGCAGCAACGGAACCGGCAACTATCCTGCAACGCCGTGGACGGTCTACGGGCGCATCAGCAACGTGAACATCAACCCGGGCACCTATTCCGACACGGTCACCGTCAAGGTCAGCTACTGATCGTCACTCAAACCGCTCATTCGCCCCCAGATACCGCCACTCCCCCACCGGCAGATTGCCCAGCGTGATCTTGCCGATGCGGATGCGTTTGAGGCCGACGACTTTCAGGCCGACCTGCTCGCACATGCGGCGGATCTGGCGTTTCTTGCCTTCGACCAGAACGAAGCGCAGTTGCTCCGGGTTCTGCCAGTCGACCTTGGCGGGCTTGAGCGGTTGACCGTCGAGCGAGAGGCCGTGGTTGAGCAGCGCGAGCTTTTCCTCGGGGAAAACGGAGCGCACGTCCTTTTCGCGGTCTTCGTAGATCACGCGCACGAGGTACTCCTTGTCGACGGCGGAGTTCTCGCCGATGAGCTGGCGCGCGACGCGGCCATCCTGCGTGAGCACAAGGAGGCCGACGGAGTCGATGTCGAGACGTCCGCAGGGTGCGATGCCGCGCAGTTGGCCCGGCGAGAAGCGCGTGCGGCTGGTGTCTTCGCGCCAGTGCGTGCGCGGGTTGATCAGCGCGACGGCGGGCGTATGGCCGTCTTCGGCCTGGCCGCTCACGTAGCCCATGGGCTTGTGCAGCAGGATGGTGACCTGCTGCTCCTGCTGGCCCTGCGCGCGGCGGTCGACCTCGATGCGGTCTTCGGGGCCGACCTGCAGGCCCATTTCGGCGACCGTGCCGTTCACGCGCACCCAGCCGTTGGCGATCCAGTCATCGGCCTCGCGGCGCGAGCACAGGCCCTGGTCGGCCATGCGCTTGTTCAGGCGGATCTTGTCGGTGGGTTCCTTGCGGATCACCGGAGGGGCCTGGCGAGAGGCCGACGCGCCGCCCGCAGGTGCAGTCCAGGTGTTGCCGCGCGGCTTGGGTTCGTAGGCGGGCTTGTTGTTGCCGTAGCCGGAGGATGTCGAACGAGCCGCGCCGGAGGCCGGTGCGCGCGCAGGGCCGCGCGAGCTGGCGGGAGCGGGCGCAGGCGCAGCCTTGGCGGCGGGGCGCTTGAGGGCCAGACGTGGGCGAGCAGCGGACGCAGCCGCCGGGGTGCTGTTGGCGTCGGCGGCTGGTTTGGAAGAAGATGGCTTATCGGGCATGGCCCGTATTGTCTCAAGCCTCGACGAGGCACGTCACCAAGTCGGGCTTATGGACTTTTTCGGCCAGTCTTCAAGCGATCTGGATCGAAGCGCCCGAGGTGTCGACCACGTCGCTGCGCATGGCGGCAGGATCAGCGCTGCGCTTGATGCGGCGGCCGCCCACGCCGCTGGCGGCGGGGTCCTGCGTGAACATGCCGGTGCGCAGCGCCTGCAGGTCGAGCACGCGCACGCCGCCGTACTCGACGCTGATGGCACGGTGCTCTTCGAGCGCCGACAGCGCCTCGTTCACGCGTTGGCGCGACAGGCCGACGATGTAGGCCAGCTCCTGCTGCGTGATGCGCAGGATCTCGCCGACGGCCGGATAAAGCACCGGGTTGAACAGCGCCGCGAGGCTGCGCGCCACGCGCACGTCGGGGTTGGCCATGCGGTCGATCTCGCGCGCCGCGATGAACTGTGCAAGCCGCTCGTTGAGCTGGTTCATCACGAAGCGGTTGAAGCCAATGGAGTGATCGAGCAGCCAGTGAAAGGTGTCGATGGGCAGGCCCGCCACCAGGCTCTTGCGCAGCGCCTGGATGTTGTAGCGGTAGGGCTCGCGCTTCATCGCCGTGCCCTCGCCGAACCAACCGCCTGGCGGCACGCCGGTGAAGGTCATGGTGAGACCTTCGGCGTTGTCGGCGCTCATCTTGAGCAGCCCTTCGACCACGCCAAACCAGTAGGTCACGGGTCGCCCGACACGGCAGACATAGTCTCCGCGCAGGGCGTCGCCCACGACCAGCGATGCGACGGCGCGGTCGCGTTCATTGGAGTTGAGAAGACGCAGCCATGGAATCCCATCCAGCTCGTTGGCGGATGGCAGGCGACGACGTTGATGCAGCGAGAGTTCCTGACTCATAGCGCGTGAGCATGGCTCAGGAGGCCCACTTATAGGAAGGGGGGATAACCCCATCGCGTTGTGGGCGCGCCGCGCTCAGAGCGTGTTGACGATCTCAGGAACGCTCCCGCCTGCTCAATCGATCATGGCAGAGCATAGCGATAGCCGCGAAATGCCCAGATCGTGCGCGCGTTCTCGATGCGTTCGAGCACCAGCCCAGGCCCTGCCGATTCGCCTTCGTGCAGCACCTGGCCATTGACGATCACCATGCGGTACTTGGGGTTCGACGAATAGGTGATGCCCGCGAGCTGCAGGTTGGGCAGTTGCTCGCGCACGGCTGGCGGCAGGTTGGCGACGTTGTAGACCGGCGCTGCGGCGGGTGCCGGAGCGGGCGCTGGTGCAGGCACCGCATCCGCAGGAGCCGCTGCCAGCCGGGCTGCGCGCGCTGCTTCTTCGCGTTCGCGCTTCGTCTGTGCAGGCGCCTGCGCGGCTGCCGGCTGCGCGACAGGCTTGGGTGCTGCGGGCGGCGGAGGTGGTGGCGGTGGTGGCGTCACGTCGATTTCAACGGGCGCGGGCGCGTCGTTCTTGATGACCGCTGGCTTGGGAGCAGGAGCAGGAGTGGGCGCTGGCTCCGGAGCAGCAAGCGGTGCAGGAGCCGGTGCGGGCACGGGTGCCTGCGCCACGACCACCGGCTGGTGCGTTGGCCCCTTGGGCGAAAACTGCAACCACGCGAGCACCAGCGCCGCAGCGCCCGCAACGCCTGCGATCAGCCAGGCACCGCGGTTGCCGCCGCTGCGAACGGGCGCTTCCTTGGCCGATGGAACGGAAACGGACTGCGTGTGCAGACCGGGCACGTTACCCCTGCCGCGTTCGGCTTGTGCGCGCCGCAGCGCATCGAGGATGTAGGACATGGGTAACTCAAACTCCAGTACGCAGACGCGGCTCCGTCACGCCGGCCGCACGATTCAACAACATCAGGGTCAGCGGTCCGGGCTGGCCATCGGGCGTGATGCCCTGCGCCAGCTGGAACTGCCGAATGCGCTCACGGCGCACCGTCGCCGGCTTGCCCGATGCGGGCTTCACATGGGTGCCAAGCGAGCGCGTCAGCTGCTCGTCAAGCCAGGCCTGGGCATCGGGGTTGCTCAACGGATCGGCACCGTCCGCCAACGCCTTGGGCGCACGCCAGAACGTGGTGATTTCGCCATGCCAGAGCGATGCCAGCTCGCTCACCGGAATCACCAGCTGCGAGCCGTTGACGCCTTCAAGCCAGGCCTCCTCCTCGTTCAGACCTTCGAGCACGGCGCTGACCTTGACGGGTTGCCCATCGCGCTGGGCGACCAGCGTGAGCAGCACTGGGCGATTGAGTTGACGCACCAGTCCCAGCCCGGCCTTGCGGTTGCGATAGCACTGTACGCCGCCACGCGCGAGCGCGGGACAGGGGTCGGCGCTCTTGCCCGTGAGCTTCAAGTTCCAGCTCGAGGCCAGCACCTTCCATGCGCCAAAGCCATCATCGGCTGATTGCACGTTCAAAAACTGCTCAAGCTGCATCGGCGACGCTGCGGATGATGTGCCGCTCGCCGCCGCTTGTGCGGGCGTGGCGGGGACTGCAGACGATGTTTCCGATGCGGCTGCCTGTGTCGGTGCTTGCGCTGGTGCAGGTGCCGAATCCGACGCTGCGCCACCCGGTTGCGATGCGCCCGGAACCGGTGCGGGGGATGCGGCCGGCTGAGTCGCTGCGCTCTTCGCCACGGCCTTGGCGTCTGCGCCCGCATCGCGCGTGGACTCGCCACGCAAGGCCCAACCCGCGCCGCCCGCCACCAACGCCAAAGCCAATGCGCCCACCGGCCACCACAGGCGCGACGCCGCAGAGGCTCCACCCGCCTGCCGCGCCGATGCGGCGGCCTTGCTCTTCGCGTCGAAGACCTCGTTGGCCGCGTTCTTCACGACCGCTTCCGAAACCTCGCGCGAGCCCGCCGCATACGCCCCGAGCAGCGCGCGGTCGCACAGCAGATTGATGCGCCGGGGCACGCCCCCAGCGAGCGAATGCACGCGCTGCACTGCCTTTTCGCCAAACGGCGTCGGCGCCTTCAGGCCCGCCACATTCAAGCGGTGCGCGACGTATTGGCGCGTCTCGTCAAGGCTCAGCGCATCGAGGTGATAGCGTGCGATCACGCGCTGCGCGAGCTGCTCCATCGATGGCTCGGCCACCATCGCGCGCAGCTCGGGCTGGCCGATCAGGATGATCTGCAGCAGCTTGCGTTCGCTGGTCTCGAGATTGGTGAGCAGGCGCAGCTGCTCGAGTACATCGGGCGCGAGGTTCTGCGCCTCATCGATGATCAGCACGTTGTTGCGCCCACGTGCGTGCGACTCGAGCAAAAAGGCGTTGAGCGGATCGATGCAGTCCTTGACCGTCTCCGAGCCCGGCACGGACGCCGCATGCGCGACGCCGAACTCATCGCAGATCGAGCGCAGCAGCTCGAGCACGGTGAGCTTGGGATTGAAGATGTAGGCCACGTTGCAGTGCGCCGGAATCTGCTCGAGAAAACAGCGGCAGACCGTGGTCTTGCCGGTACCGACTTCGCCCGTGAGCAGCACGAAGCCGCCGCCCGCATCAAGGCCGTAGAGCAGATGCGCCAGCGCCTCGCGATGGCGGTCGCTCATGAACAGGTAACGCGGGTCGGGCGCGATGGAAAAGGGCTGGTGCTCCAGCCCGAAAAACGAGGCGTACATGGTGTGAGGATACCGCCAGTGTGGATCAGTCTCGTGAACACGCGGACGCGGTGACCGTGCGCGCGGGGATAAACAAGAAAAGTGATGCAAACATCATCGAAAACCCTTGAACGGTCGGCATTTTTTGATCCTTGTCACGTCTTTCACCACAGCAGGGTTAGACCCGTGAGGACTAACCCGCAAATTGTCAGCGGAAAGACATATTGACGTCAAAGTTGTTTCTACCATTCGCAACATCTTGATGGACTCGCCCTTTGCTTTTGGCAACTGGCCCATCCGTTCACTCACTGGATAGGTACAGGAATGAAGACAACGTTCCCCCATTTGCTGTTGCGACACGCCGCCGAAAGACCGGATGCGCCAGCGCTGCGCGAAAAAGAGTATGGCATCTGGCAGACATGGAGCTGGCGTGAGGCCGCGACCGAGGTGCGCCAGATGGCCTGCGGTTTGCTGGCGCTGGGCTTCGAGCGTGGGCAGAACCTGGCCTTCGTGAGCGACAACCGCCCTCATCTGTACCTCGGCTTCGTGGCCGTGCAGAGCATCGGCGGCGTGCCGATTCCGCTGTATCAGGACGCGGTCGCTTCCGAAATGAATTTCGTGATGAAGGACGCTGAGATCCAGTTCGCCTTCGCCGAAAACCAGGAACAGGTCGACAAGCTGCTCGAAGTGCGCGAATCGGTTCCAAGCATCCGCCACATCATCTATGACGACCCACGCGGCCTGCGCAAGTACGACGCGCCCGGCCTCATCAGCACCGAAGACCTGATGAAGAAAGGCGCCGAATGGGCCCGCGCCCATCCGGGCGAATGGGACAAGCGGATCGAGCTCATCGAGCCATCCGACGTCTCGGTGATTCTCTACACCTCCGGCACCACCGGCACGCCCAAGGGCGTGTGCCAGACGCATGCGAGCTTCGCCGGATCGGCCAAGGGCGCCATCGAGGTGGACAACCTCAACCCCCATGACAACGTCATCTCCTACCTGCCACCGGCATGGGTGGGTGATCACCTGTTCTCGCTCGCGCAGTGGCTGACCGCGGGCTTCACCATCAACTGTCCTGAGTCCGCCGCCACGGTGAGCATCGACCTGCGCGAGATCGGACCGACCTACTACTTCGCGCCACCGCGCGTGTTCGAGGGCATGCTCACATCGGTGTCGATCCGCATGGAAGACGCGGCCAGGCCCAAGCGCTGGCTGTTCGAGAAGTGCATGGATCTCGCGCGCCGCGTGGGCTCCGACATTCTCGACGGCAAACCCGTCGGCGCGATGGACCGCTTCAAGTACAAGCTTGGCGACCTCTTCATCTACGGTCCTCTGCGCAACGTGATGGGCCTGTCGCAGATCCGCGTGGCCTACACGGCGGGCGCCGCCATCGGTCCCGACCTGTTCCGTTTCTTCCGCTCCATCGGCATCAACCTGAAACAGCTCTACGGCCAGACCGAGACCTGCGCGTATGTCTGCATCCAGCGCGACAAGGCGGTCAAGCTCAACAGCGTGGGCCGCGCCGCACCGGGCATCGAACTCAAGATCGCCGACAACGGCGAAGTGCTGGTCAAGGGCGTTTCGGTGCTCAAGGAGTACTACAAGCGCCCCGACGCCACCGCCGAAGTGATCGACGAAAACGGCTACTTCAAAACCGGCGACGCGGGCGTGCTCGATGCCGATGGTGACCTGCGCATCATCGACCGCGCCAAGGACGTGGGCAAGATGAACACCGGCGCCATGTTTGCGCCGAACTACATCGAGAACAAGCTCAAGTTCTTCCCGCAGATCAAAGAGGCCGTGTGCTTTGGCAATCAGCGCGATGAGGTCTGCGCGTTCATCAACATCGACTACGAAGCCGTGGGCAACTGGGCCGAGCGCCAGAACCTGCCGTACGGCGGCTATGTCGATCTGGCCACCAAGGAAAAGGTGATCACGCTGATCGCCGACTGCATCGGCCAAGTCAACAAGGATCTCGCGGGCGAGCCCGGCATGGCCGACACGCAGATCGCGCGCTTCATCGTGCTGCACAAGGAACTCGATCCCGACGATGACGAGCTGACCCGCACCCGCAAGGTGCGCCGCAACTTCATCGCCGACAAGTATGGCGTGCTCGTCGATGCGCTCTACGGCGGCAAGACCGAGCAGTTCATTGAAACGCAGGTGAAGTTCGAGGACGGTCGCAAGGGCAGCGTGAGCGCCACGCTGAAGATCACCGGCGCCAAGCTCCACAAGGCCAGCGCCTGAGGCGCAACACGAGGCAAGCACCCATCATGAGCAACGACAAGAAGATTGGCGATGTCATCCTCGACATCAAAAATATCAGCCTCAGATTCGGCGGCGTGAAGGCGCTCACCGATATCTCGTTCAACGTGAAGGAGCACGAAATCCGCTCCATCATCGGCCCGAATGGCGCAGGCAAGAGCTCCATGCTCAACTGCATCAACGGCGTGTATACGCCCAGCGAAGGCTCGATCACGTTCCGCGGCAAGACCTTCGATCACATGAACAGCCGCCAGGTCGCCGAGATGGGCGTGGCGCGCACGTTTCAGAACCTTGCGCTGTTCAAGGGCATGAGCGTGATCGACAACATCATGACTGGTCGCAATCTGAAGATCAAAAGCAACATGCTCCTTCAGGCCCTGCGCATCGGCCCTGCGGAGCGTGAAGAGATCAAGCACCGCGAGTTCGTCGAACACATCATCGACTTCCTTGAAATCCAAGCCTTCCGCAAAACGCCTGTGGGCCAGTTGCCCTACGGCCTGCAAAAGCGCGTGGACCTGGGACGTGCCCTCGCCATGGAGCCGCAAGTGCTGCTGCTCGACGAGCCGATGGCCGGCATGAACGTGGAAGAAAAGCAGGACATGTGCCGCTTCATTCTTGATGTGAATGACGAGTTCGGCACCACCATCGTGCTGATCGAGCATGACATGGGTGTGGTGATGGACATCTCGGACCGCGTGGTCGTGCTCGACTACGGCAAGAAGATCGGCGACGGCGCGCCCGATGAAGTGCGCAACAACGAAGACGTGATCCGCGCCTATCTGGGCACGAGCCACTGATCGGGGAGACATACGAAATGGCATTCTTTCTGGAAACCCTGTTCGGCGGCCTCATGGCGGGCATGCTGTATGCGCTGGTTGCGCTCGGCTTCGTGCTGATCTTCAAAGCGTCCGGTGTCTTCAACTTCGCGCAAGGTGCGATGGTGCTGTTCGCGGCGCTGGCGATGGCGCGTTTTGCGGAATGGATTCCGCAGTGGACCGGCATCGAAAACAAAATCTTCGCCAACGTGGTGGCCTTCATTCTGGCGGCGGTGGTGATGTTCATCTGCGCGTGGCTGATCGAGCGACTCGTGCTGCGCCATCTGGTGAATCAGGAGGCAGCCACGCTGCTGATGGCGACGCTCGGCATCACCTACTTTCTGGAAGGCGTCGGCCAGACGCTGTTCGGCAGCGAGATCTACAAGATCGACGTGGGCATGCCCAAGGACCCCGTGTTCCTGCTGGAGTCGGTGTTTGAAGGCGGCGTGATGGTCAATCAGGAAGACGTGATTGCCGCCGTGATCGCTGCCTGCTTGGTGGTGGCGCTGTCGATCTTCTTTCAGAAAACCAGCACCGGCCGCGCGCTGCGCGCCGTGGCCGACGACCACCAGGCCGCGCAATCCATCGGCATTCCGCTCAACCGTATCTGGGTGATCGTGTGGTGCGTGGCGGGTGTGGTGGCGCTGGTGGCGGGAATGATCTGGGGCTCCAAGCTCGGCGTGCAGTTCACGCTCACAACCGTTGCGCTGCGCGCGCTGCCGGTGGTGATTCTGGGCGGCCTTACATCAGTGCCCGGCGCCATCATCGGCGGCCTGATCATCGGCGTGGGCGAGAAGCTCTCCGAGGTGTATCTTGGCCCGTTTGTCGGCGGCGGTATTGAAATCTGGTTCGCCTATGTGCTGGCGCTGGTGTTCCTGCTGTTCCGTCCGCAAGGACTGTTCGGTGAAAAGATCATTGATCGCGTATGACATACGAGAGCAATCATTTTTCGAAGACGGCGCGCAGCACCATGGATGGATGCGCCCGCGTGCAAAAACATCGATCGCGTGTGAACGCATAACGATAAGGAGAAGCTCACATGTTCTATCGTGAGAACGGTCAGTTCAAAACCAGCTACCGCGCCGATCAGCAGATCTTCCCGATCCGGCAGGACAAGATCGCGATTTTGCTGCTCGTGGCGGCAGCGTTTCTGGTGGTGCCAATGTTCGCCACCGATTACTTCTATCTCGCCATTCTGACCCCGCTGGTCATCATGTCGCTGGCCGCGCTGGGGGTGAATATCCTTGTCGGCTACTGCGGGCAAATCTCGCTGGGCTCGGGCGCTTTCATGGCGGTGGGTGCGTACGGCGCGTACAACTTCATGGTGCGCGTGCCGGGCATGCCGCTGGTGGCGGCGCTGATTCTGGGCGGCTTGTGCGCCACGTTTTTCGGCATCCTGTTCGGTCTGCCCAGCCTGCGCGTGAAGGGCCTCTATCTGGCCGTTGCGACGCTGGCTGCGCAGTTCTTTGCCGACTGGATGTTCCTGCGCATCAAGTGGTTCACCAACGATTCGCCTTCGGGCTCGGTGTCGGTGGCTAACCTTGAACTGCTGGGCATGCCCATCCAGTCGCCCCAATCCAAATACCTGTTCTGCCTTGCGGTGCTGGTGGTGATTGCGCTGCTGGCCAAGAACCTTGTGCGCGGTGCCATCGGGCGCGAGTGGATGGCCATACGCGACATGGACGTGGCAGCCAGCGTGATCGGCATTCGCCCGATGTACGCCAAGCTCAGCGCGTTTGCGGTCAGCTCGTTCATCGTCGGTATGGCGGGCGCGCTGTGGGGCTTTGTGCACCTGGGCGCGTGGGAGCCTGCGGCGTTCTCGGTGGACATTTCGTTCAAGCTGCTGTTCATGGTGATCATCGGCGGCATGGGCTCCATCATGGGCAGCTTCTTCGGTGCGGCCTTCATCGTGGTGCTGCCGATCGTGCTGAATCTGGTGCTGCCCGCCATCGCAGGCGTGTTCGGCGTGCAGATTTCCACGGCGGGCATTTCGCACGCCGAGTTCATCATCTTTGGCGCGTTGATCGTCTGGTTCCTGATCGTGGAGCCGCACGGCATCGCCAAGCTGTGGTCCACCGGCAAACAAAAGATGCGCGTGTGGCCGTTCCCGCATTGAGGGTCAACACGATCCGCAACGCTTGAGACAACAGCAACCCATTTACTTCAAACCAATCCCCGAGGAGACAACCGTGAAGAAACTCACCCACATCGCACTGGCCGCCGCGCTGACTGCGGGCTTCGCCTCCAGCGCCATGGCACAAGCCAAGGAACAGTTCTTTCCGCAACTGACCTATCGCACCGGTGCTTATGCGGCCTACGGTATTCCATGGTCCAACGGCAAGGTGGACTACATCAAGATGATCAACGCGCGCGATGGCGGCGTGAACGGCGTGAAGCTCACGTTTGAAGAGTGCGAAACCGCCTACGCCACCGACCGCGGCGTGGAATGCTACGAGCGCCTGAAGACACGTCCCGGCGTGGCCGTGGTGGAACCTCTGGCCACCGGCATCACGTTTGCGCTGACCGAAAAAGCCCCCGTGGACAAGATCCCGCTGATGACGCAGGGCTACGGCCTGTCGATCTCGCAGGACGGCAATGCGTTCCAGTGGAACTTCCCATTTCTGGGCAGCTACTGGACCGGCGCGGACATCCTGATCCAGCATTTGGGCAAGCAGGCTGGCGGCCTCGACAAGCTCAAGGGCAAGAAGATCGCTTACGTTTATCACGACAGCCCGTTCGGCAAGGATGCCATTCCGCTGCTGGAAAAACGCGCGCAGATGCACGGCTTCACGCTGCAATTGATGCCCGTGACCGCGCCCGGCGTGGAGCAGAAATCCACCTGGCTGCAAGTGCGCCAGAACCGTCCTGACTACCTGCTGCTGTGGGGCTGGGGCGTGATGAATTCCACCGCGCTGAAGGAAGCGCAAGCCACCGGTTTCCCGCGCGAGAAGATGTACAGCGTGTGGTGGGGCGGCACCGAGCCTGCAGTGCGTGACGTTGCCGATGGTGCGAAGGGCTTCAACGCGCTCTCGCTGTATGGCCACGGCACGGCATCCAAGGTGATGCAGGACATCCTCAAGCACGTGCACGACGCCAAGCAAGGCACCGGCCCCAAGGACGAAGTGGGCAGCGTGCTCTACGTGCATGGCGTGATCACACAGATGCTGGCGATCGAGGCCGTGCGCATTGCACAAGAGAAATTCGGCAAGGGCCAAGTCATGACCGGCGAGCAAGTGCGCTGGGGCATGGAGAACCTCAAGCTGGATGCCGCCCGCCTCAAGGAACTGGGCTTTGACGGCGTGATGCAGCCGATGTCCACCAGCTGCTCCAATCACATGGGCTCCAGCGCCGCACGCGTTTATGCGTGGGATGGCAAGGATTGGAAGTACACATCCGACTGGTATCAAGCCGACGCCAAGGTGCTTGATCCACTCGTGAAGGAGCATGGCGACAAGTACCTGGCGGAAAAGAAGATCACCCGCCGTAGCGATTGCAAGTAAGCACAGCACAGAGCACCCCGACATGACCGGTGCAACGCCACAAGCGTCGCGCCTGTCATGTCACCGCAGCGTTCCACATCACCAACCGGAGACAAGCATGAAACTCACTCGTTTGACAGCCACCATGACGCTCGCCCTCGCAGGGCTGGGCGCCGCCGCCAGCGCAGCCGCGCAGGCACAGGAGCAGTTCGTTCCGCTGCTCTCATACCGCACCGGCCAGTTCGCGCCGCTCGGTATTCCGTGGGGGGACGGCAAGCTTGATTACATCAAGCTCGTCAATGCCAAAGGTGGCGTCAACGGCGTGAAGCTCTCTTATGAAGAGTGCGAAACCGCCTACGACACCAGCCGTGGCGTGGAGTGCTATGAGCGTCTGAAGGGCAAGGGAAGCGGCGCTGCAGGCTTTGACACGCAGTCCACCGGCATCACCTTCGCGGTGACCGAAAAGGCGCCGATCGACAAGATCTCGGTGGTCACGCCGGGCTACGGCCTGTCGCAATCGGTGGACGGCAAAGTGTTCGAGTGGAATTTCCCGCTGCTCGGCACCTACTGGACCGCTGCAGACTCGATCGTGCAGGACATCCTGAAGAAGGAAAAGGGCAGCCTCAAGGGCAAGAAGATTGCGCTCGTCTACCACGACTCGCCGTACGGCAAGGAACCCATTCCGCTGCTGCAAAAGCGCGCTGAAAAAGAAGGCTTTGCGCTCACGCTGCTGCCGGTTACCGCACCGGGTGTGGAGCAAAAATCGGCCTGGCTGCAAGTGCGCCAGCTCCGCCCGGACTACGTGATTCTGTGGTCTGCCGGCGTGATGACTCCCACCGCCATCCGCGAAGCGCAAGCCACCGGTTTTGCGCGCGAAAAGATGTACGCCGTGTGGTGGGCTGGCTCCGACCATGACGTGAAGGACATCGACGGCGCCAAGGGCTACAACACCGTCACCATCCACAACACCGCCGAGCGCGACAAGGTGCACGACGAAGTCAAGGCTATGCTCTACGACAAGGGCCAAGGCGCGGCGGGCAATGCCAAGGAACTGGGTGCCATCGCGCACACACGCGGCATGATGATTGCCATGCTGCAGGTGGAAGGCATTCGCGCTGCGCAAGAAAAATACGGCAAGGGCAAGGTCATGACACCCGAGCAAATCCGCTGGGGCATGGAGAACCTGAACCTCACGCAAGAGCGCCTCAACGAACTGGGCTTCGGCAAGATCCTGCGCCCGTTCAAGACCAGCTGCGAGAACCACATCGGCGCCGACTGGGCACGCATTGCGCAGTGGAACGGAAGCAAGTGGGTCGTGACCTCTGACTGGTACCAGGCCGACAAGTCCCTCATCGATCCGCTGGTGAAGGACTTCGCCGACAGGTACGCCAAGGACAAGAACATCAAGGTCCGCTCCTGCAACTGAGCGTCGCCGAGTTCCCGGGCTGTCTGCACTCACACGCCGTGCGGCCAGTCCGGGGCCCGCAACGCCTTTAGCCACACTTCCGATGACGATTGATTGCTGAAACCATGACCGATATTTCCAACACCACTGCCACCTCTTCAGCCGCGCCCGTGCTCGTGGTCAACGGCATCGAAGTCATCTACAACCACGTCATTCTGGTGCTCAAGGGCGTGTCGCTGCAGTTGCCTGAAAAAGGCATCGTCGCGCTGCTCGGTGGCAACGGCGCGGGCAAGACGACGACGCTGCGCGCCATCTCCAACCTGCTCAAGGGCGAGCGCGGAGAAGTCACCAAGGGCACCATCGAATTGCGCGGTGAGCGCATCGAAAACCTCTCACCCGCCGATCTGGTCAAGCGCGGCGTGGTGCAGGTGATGGAGGGGCGGCATTGCTTTGCCCACCTCACCATCGAAGAAAACCTCATGACCGGCAGCTACACCCGCACCAACAAGGCGGAGATCGCAGCCAATCTGGAAAAGGTCTACAACTATTTTCCGCGCCTGAAAACGCGCCGCACCAGCCAGGCCGCCTACACATCGGGCGGTGAGCAGCAGATGTGTGCCATCGGCCGCGCGCTGATGAGCAACCCGAACATCGTGTTGCTGGATGAGCCCTCCATGGGCCTTGCCCCGCAGATCGTCGAAGAGGTCTTCAACATCGTGAAGGACCTCAACAGCAAGGAGGGCACCACCTTCCTGCTGGCCGAGCAGAACACCAACATGGCGCTGAAATATGCCGACTACGGCTACATCATGGAAAGCGGTCGCGTGGTGATGGACGGCGTCGCCAGCGACCTCGCCAACAACGAAGACGTCAAGGAGTTCTACCTTGGCATGGGCGGCGGCGAGCGCAAGTCCTTCAAGGACGTGAAGAGCTACAAGCGCCGCAAGCGCTGGCTGGCTTGAAGCCGCCAGAAGCGAAGTTCAGAGCGCCGTTTTCAGACCCCATAAAAACATCACCCAACTCGGGCGGCTTTCACACGCCCGAAAGCCCCAGGAACCTGTCATGACGTCCTTCTACGATGCACTGGAAACCCGCGATCCCAAGGATCGTGAAGCGGCTTTGATGGCCGCGCTGCCCGCGCAGATCGCCAACGCGCAGCAGCACTCGAAGGCCTTCGCGGAGATTCTCGCGGGCGTGGATGCCGCTTCGGTGACGAGCCGCGAGGCGCTCGCCCAACTGCCCGTCACGCGCAAATACGAACTGCTCGAGCGCCAGCAGAAGGAGCGCGCGAGCGATCCCATCGGCGGCTTCAGCACCCTGCAGTTCGGAGCGCGGATGCCGCGCGTCTTCGCCAGCCCCGGCACCATCTACGAGCCCGAGGGCACCAAGAAGGATTACTGGCGCATGGCGCGCGCCATGTACGCCGCAGGCTTTCGCGAGGGCGAGCTCATTCACAACAGCTTCAGCTACCACTTCGTGCCCGCCGGCTCGATGATGGAAACGGGCGCACATGCGCTTGGCTGCACCGTGTTTCCCGGCGGCACGGGCCAGACCGAGCAGCAGGTGCAGGCGATGGCCGAACTCAAACCCGCTGGCTACATCGGCACGCCGAGCTTCCTGAAGATCATCATCGAAAAAGCCTCAGAACAAGGCGTGAAACTCGACAGCGTGACCAAGGCGCTGGTTTCCGGCGAAGCGTTCCCTCCTTCTCTGCGCGACTGGATGGCCGAACGCGGCGTGGTGGGCTACCAGTGCTATGCCACCGCCGATTTGGGCCTGATCGCCTATGAAACTTCAGCGCGTGAAGGACTGGTGCTTGATGAAGGCGTGATTGTCGAAATCGTGCGCCCCGGCACGGGCGACCCCGTGGCCGAAGGTGAAGTGGGTGAACTCGTCATCACCACATTGAACAGCGACTATCCTCTGATCCGTTTCGGCACCGGCGACCTCTCGGCCGTGCTGCCCGGTCCCTGCCCCACGGGTCGCACCAACACCCGCATCAAGGGCTGGATGGGCCGAGCCGATCAGACCACCAAGGTGCGCGGCATGTTCGTGCATCCGGGCCAGGTCGCGGCCGTCGCCAAGCGCTTCCCACAGATCACCAAGTCGCGCCTTGTCGTGAGCGGCGAAATGGCCAACGACCAGATGACGCTCTTCGTCGAGACCACCGAAACCGCGCCGGGCTTCGCAGAGCAGGTGGCCGAGGTGCTGCGCGAGGTGACCAAGCTGCGCGGCGAGATCCAGATGGTCACGCCCGGCAGCCTGCCCAACGACGGCAAGGTGATCGAGGACGCGCGCAGCTACAAGTGATACGCACCGCCACTGCGGTTTCGCGACACGAACCTCCCAAGCCTCGGGAGGTTTTTTTTCATGCATCATGTCCCCGTGCGATGGACAGGCATTCGAACTTCAACCATGGTCAATTCAATTGACTATCAGAGAAAAATTACATCAAATTGACAACCACCATAGATATGGAGCTTTCTTGTAAACGAATCGCTGCCTCAACCCATTTAAGTCAAGGGCGTTTGCGCTTACTTCTCAGTGGTTTCCTTAATGTCACCCACGGCAATCTTTTTTTACCATTGCGCCCTCTTTCAATAGGAACATCATGAAGACAACTTTCAAGTTCGCCGTAGCCGCTGCTGCCGTGTTCGCCGCCTTTGGCGCATCCGCCGAAGGCTACCCCGAAAAGGGAAAGACGATCACCATCGTGGTTCCATTCACGGCTGGCGGTCCGACCGACCGCGTGGCGCGTGATCTGGCAGAAGCGCTGCGCAAGCCGCTGAACGGCGCGACCATCGTCATCGACAACACCGCTGGCGCAGGCAGCTCCATCGGCATGGCCAAGGTGGCGCGTGCGACCCCCGATGGCTACACCCTGCTGCTGAACCACATCGGCATGGCCACCGTGCCGGGCCTGTATCGCAAGCTGCCGTTCAACGTGGAAAAGGACTTCGAGTACATGGGCATCATCAATGATGTGCCGATGACTCTGATCGGCAAGCCCACGCTGCCCGCCAACAACTACAAGGAACTGAGCACCTGGATCGCCGCCAACAAGGGCAAGATCAATCTGGCCAACGCCGGCGTGGGCTCTGCCTCGCACCTGTGCGGCCTGCTGTTCCAAAGCCAGCTGCAGACCGACATGACGCCCGTTCCCTACAAGGGTGCGGCCCCCGCGATCGCCGATCTGATGGGCAATCAGGTCGACCTGCTGTGCGACCAGACCACCAACACGACGCAGCAGATCGCCGGCAAGAAGGTCAAGGCCTACGCCGTGACCACGCCCAAGCGTCTGACCACGCCCGATCTGAAGGACCTGCCAACGCTGCAGGAATCGGGTCTCAAGGGCTTTGAAGTGACGATCTGGCACGGCCTGTACGCACCCAAGGGAACGCCCGCCGCCGTGATCAAGACGGTGAACGACGCGCTGAAGGTCGCGCTGAAGGACCCGACCTTCGTGAAGAACGAAGAGGCTCTGGGCGCCGTGATCGCCAATGACGACCGCCTGACCCCCGAAGGTCACAAGAAGTTCGTGATCAGCGAAATCAACAAGTGGGGCCCGATCATCAAGGCCGCCGGTGCCTATGCAGACTGATTGATCCGAGCCGCAGTGGCTGACCGAGCCTGGTGTCGGTCAGCCCGCTGCGGCAAGTCAAAGAAAAAGCGGTGGACTCGAAAGAGCCCACCGCTTTTTTGCGTGTGCCGCAAGAACGAGGCGTTTACCAGACCACGTCGTTGTTCTCGGCGGCGCTGCGGCGCAGCATGTCGATGAAGGGCACTGCGCGCTGGCGCAGGCCGATGACCTCGCCTTCATTGACCTGCTGGTCTTCCTCGTTGG
Organism: Diaphorobacter caeni; assembly: GCF_015354245.1. Lineage (GTDB taxonomy): Bacteria > Pseudomonadota > Gammaproteobacteria > Burkholderiales > Burkholderiaceae_C > Diaphorobacter_A > Diaphorobacter_A caeni. The sequence continues at coordinate 189,912 of NZ_JADKYZ010000001.1, read as the reverse complement.
TGCTCGCGTAGTCGGGGGCCTTGTCGCTTTCCTTGCGACCGAGGTTTTCTTCGGCATCCACCGCTGCCTCCAGAGCCGCGATGGCACCGGGAATCTGCGCCACGGTCACGATGCCGTGGGCATCTGCAGGGTCCTTGCCGATGATCGGCAGAATCTGGCGAGCCGTGGGCTCCAGCATGATGAGATCGGCTGTGGAACGGGATTTGAATTTGTAGAGCATCGCGGCGTCGCTTCGTTCAGGGAGTTGCAGAGAGAGGTGTCGGTGATGGCTTCTCGGACGGTGTGTCTGCGGCCGCCTCGCGCGGCGCATACATGTAGTCACGGGTGAAAGGATAAACCGATTGGGCTCCAGTCATCGTTCCGGTCTGTAAATCGCCACTGGGGCGCGTCGCAAGCATCTGGTGCAGCGCGATCCAGCCGCGCTCGAAACCGATGGCGCTGCCCGCCAGATACAGCCGATAGGCCCGCAGCGCCTTGCCGCCCTTGTCCTCGCCGTACTGCCGGTTCAGGATGGCGGTCGCCTCGTCGAGGCGGGCCTCCAGCGCATCGGACCAGGCCCAGAGCGTCTTCGCGTAATGCGGGCGCAGATTTTCGGTATCCACCATCTCCAGCCCGCCGAGCGCCATGTCGCGCTGCACCGTGCTCACATGCAGCAGTTCGCCGCCGGGGAAGATGTAGCGCTCGATGAAGTCGCCCATGCCCGCGCCGAGCTGGGAGTTGTCCACTCCGCCCGCCGTGATGCCATGGTTCATCAGCAGGCCACCCGGGCGCAGCAGACCGTGCACGGTCTGGAAGTAGCGCACCATCTGGGCGCGGCCCACGTGCTCGAACATGCCGACCGACGCGATCTTGTCAAAGAGCTCGTCGGTCTTGAGCTCCCGGTAGTCGACGAGCTTCATGCGCACCCTGCCCGCAAGACCGCGCTCCTCGATGAGCCGCTGTACATGGGCGAACTGGTTCTTGGAAAGCGTGATGCCGGTCGCGTCCACGCCGTAGTGCTCGGCCGCCCACAGCAGCAGCCCGCCCCAGCCCGCGCCGATGTCGAGAAAACGCTCGCCGCGCTGCAGATGGAGCTTGCGGCAGATGTGATCGAGCTTGGCTTCCTGCGCCATCGCAAGACTCAGATCCTGCGTGCGGTAGTAGGCACAGGAATACACGCGGCGCGGATCGAGCCACAGCGCGTAGAAATCGTCGGAAAGGTCATAGTGGAACTGGATGTTGCGCGCATCGTGCAGCACGGTGTGCGCGGCCATCGAGCGGGTCCGCTGGACCACGCGGTGCCACCAGCCGCCCGTCTCGCTGGTCGGGTCGAACTTGAGCAGCGACGTGGCGACCGTCATCAGGTGCCGCATGCTGCCCTCGATGGCCACGCGGCCCTCGACGATGGCCGCCCCCACGTTGCCGATCTCCCCCATGGCCAAGGCCACCATGGACAATCGGTCCTTGAACCCCAGCCGCACCTCAGGGTCCACGGCTCCCAGGCGCTTTCCATCGGGAAGCTGCACCTGCACGCTGACGGGTGACGCTGCAAGACTGAGCTCGAGCGACTTCATCAAGTCCTTCACACCGGCTCCTTGTGAAAAATTCAACGTCGTTGATTTTTTGCCCTCGAGCGAGCAATAGTCAATGGACTTTGTCTTACAGGGCGGACCGCCTTTTTCCGACGCGGACGTACATGCGCATGTCATGCGCCGATGTGCGCTTCATGCGTCAAAAATCTGTCAAAGCGGGGCAAAAACACCCCAGAAAAACCCGATTCAGACCATCCTCCTCGCAAATATGGCCTAATAGCGGGTTTAGTGGATTTTTCTTTAGAGGAGCCAATCATGGGCAACAAGATCGTTACCGAAGCAGACCGCAAGCGCGCGCCCCGTCCAACACCTATGCCCGGCATGCCTGTGGCGACCGCCGGTCGCGGCCAGCGCGTGAGCCTGGAGCGCGGCGTGTCGACACGCAGCAAGAAGAACCCTGGCAAGCGTCCGCACCAAGGTTGATCCGCAAGGGTCTCTTTCATTCGCTTTGCGACCCGCGCTTCAACCCGCTTGAACCGCGACGCACTGCGGATGGAAGGCTGAACCGCTGAACTGCTGGTTCTCTTTTCTCCCGTCTTTCTCTCCCTCTTCCGCTGCACCCCGCAGATTTCCGGAAGCTCTAGCTGCGCTGCGGTACCTTGAACCGGCTGCGCGCCTCAGCCGCCGCTTTGTGCACGTGGCAACCGTCGATATGGTCGTTGACCAGCCCCATGGCCTGCATGAAGGCGTACATCGTGGTCGGCCCGACAAAACTCCATCCCCGCTTCTTGAGATCCTTGGACAAGGCCAGTGATGCCTGCGTCGCCGTGATCGCGCGCACCGCGTCATAGGTGTTCACCTTGGGTCGGTCCAGCCCCGCCTGCGGCTCGTAGCCCCAGACATAGGCCCCGAGCGAACCGAATTCCCGGCGCAGTTCGATCACCCGCCGGGCATTGTTGATGGTCGACTCGATCTTGCCGCGATGGCGCACGATGCCCGCGTCCGCCAGCAGCCGCGCGATGTCCTTCTCATCGAAGCGCGACAGTTCCTCCGCCTCGAAATTCGCGAACCCCGACCGGAAGGACTCTCGCTTCTTGAGAATGGTGATCCAGCTCAGCCCCGCCTGGAACCCTTCGAGACAAAGCTTCTCGAACAAGCGCCGCTCGTCATCCACGGGGAAGCCCCATTCGTGGTCGTGATAATGCTTGTACAAAGGCGAGGCGTCGCACCAGAAACAGCGCGCATGGCCGCTGTCATCGGTGAAAAGCCCCGCCACTGGTTCATGAGTGTGTTTGGTGTCGGCCATCGGCGCATTGTGCCGTGAAATCCGGAAATACTGTATATCCATCCATGAAAAAATCTGTTTTGTGGGTTCTGTCGCTGCTCGCCGCGTCGGCGCTCGGCGGCTGCGCGTCCTCGTCGGACGACAGCACCGTCGGTTACTACTGGCAGTCTTTTCGCGGGCACATGGGCATCATGGGCGCGGCCAAGCCCGTGCAGGACTGGATCGACGATCCCAGCCTGAAACCCGCGCTGCGCGACCGTCTGGCGCTGGCCCAGCGCGCACGCCAGTTCGCCATCGACGCCCTCGCCCTGCCCGACAACGCCAGCTACCGCCGCTACGCCCAACTGGGCCGCACCGCCGCCGTCTGGAACGTGGTGGGCGCGCCGCCCTATTCGCTCAAGCTGCACACTTGGTGCTTTCCGGTGACGGGCTGCATTGGCTACCGCGGCTACTTCGCCGAGGCCGACGCCAAGGCCGAATCCGAGCGCCTCGCGCGGTCGGGACAGGAGGTCAGCGTCTACCCCGTGCCAGCGTATTCCACACTCGGCTATTCCAACTGGCTCGGCGGCGACCCACTGCTCAACACCTTCATCGGCTGGCCCGAGGGCGACTTCGTGCGCCTGCTGTTCCATGAGCTCGCGCATCAGGTGGTCTATGCCGAGGGAGACACCGCGTTCAACGAGTCGTACGCCACCGCCGTGGAACGCCTTGGCGTGGAAAAGTGGCTGAGCGAGCATTCCAGCACCAAGGCAAAAGCCGAATTCGCCATCAGCGAAAAGCGCCGCGCCGAATTCCGCACCCTCACCCGCGACGCCCGCGCCGCGCTCGCGCAGGTCTACGACAACGGCAACCCCGACACCGCCGAGGGAAGCGCTCGCCTGGAGGCGGAAAAACAGCGCGCCATGCAGTCTTTTCACGAAGCCTACGCACGACAGCGCGAGCGCTGGATCACCGAAGACAAGGTCAAGCCAGACCAGCTCACCAACCTGGACCGCTGGGTCCGAGAAGCCAACAACGCCGCCTTCGGAGCGCAGGGAGCCTACGACGATCTCGTGCCAGCGTTCATCGCGCTGTTCGAACAGCAAGGGCAAGACTGGCGCAAGTTTCATGCGGCAGTCAAAACACTCGCAGAGCAGCCCAAGAAAGAGCGACAAACGGCGCTCAACGCACTGATGCAATCCCCACAACCCCAGACAGCGGCCTCCGCAGAGCCCACAGGCCGCTGATCTCCCACCCCAACGGCAAGAAAGCCCTTCAGGCCAGGCGTCTCACGCGCAGACGGTACTCCCGTACGGCAAGCGTGAGCACCGACGCATGAAGGGCTTCATTGCCGCGCCCGCCGGGGCAGCGAGCACAACAAACAAACAAAAACTCAACCGCGCAGGGATTCGATGAGGTCGATGTATTGCTGCTTGGCTTCGTCGTTGGTGGTGTCCTTGAGCTTCTCCCACGCATCCCACTTCGCGCGCCCCACGATGTCGGAGAAGCTCGGCTTCTTCTCCTCGTTGTCGCCCACCGTGGCCTGCTTGTACAGCGCGTAGATCTTCAGCAGCGTTGGATTGTCGGGGCGCTCGGTCAGCAGCTTGGAGTTGGCGACGGCGGTTTCGAAAGTGGCGTTCAGATCGGACATGGCTGGTTGTCTCCGCAAAAAGATCGATCAATCAAAGGAAAACTGAAAATCAGTCGTGCGCCAGTGTAGCCAAAAATTCGAACGATCGTGCTTTTTATTTCAGTACTCGCTCGCGAGCCCATCCACCGCCTGGAACATCGCCTGCCTCGCCTGACTGATGACCTGTCCCTTCCAGCCATCCGATTCATCAAAGAAAGCCGCCCGCATCTGCGCGTGGATCTGCTGCGCAAGGCCCGCATCCACGTCGGCATCATCGGCATGCAGATGCAGCCATTGATCGGCGCGCAGGGCCTGCAGCACTTGCACCGCGGGGATGGTGCCGAACTCCAGCGTCAGGCCGGTGAACTCCGCCTGCGGGCATTCCTCATGGATGGCGCCGTGCATCTGCCCGGTCAGCGCGGCCGAGGCCGAATCCCCGTCGCCCGCCACCGTCACCGGCGTGGCGCCGCCTCCGCTCCACCAATCGATCGCGCGCTGCATGTCGGCCGCCTCATTGCGGCCCGAATAGATGCGCTCGCAGAAACCAAAGGGCCCCAGTCCCGTGTGCAGATCCAGCCAGGCGATGCGCGACGCACTGCCACCGTAACTCCGCAGGATGGAGCGCAGCGTCAGATGGCTCCAGGTCGGCTCGCGGCCGCCGTAGAACAGCCCGTCGGGCCTCTGGTACTGCCCCCGGCTGATGATGGCCTGGAGCGCCGCTTCGCCGCGCTCGGACACCAGTTTGCCAAGCGCCATCTCGTTCTGCAGCGCGGGCGGCCATTGCGCCGGCAGCAGGATGGGGTGCAGCTCGTCATACGCGGGATTGGCGGGCAGCGGCTGGCTGAAATCGATGAAGTTGCGGTTCAGGTCCACGTTTTCATGCGTCACCCGCCGCAGAAATGAAAAACCATGTGGATTGAGCGCATGCACATACAGCACCGCAATGCCACGCGCCCGCGCCTTCTCGCGCCACTCGTCGTCATGCAGCGCAAACACCTGCACGCCGCTGCCGCACAGCCCCTCCACTCCATGACAGCCGCTGCTCACGATCAGCAGCCGCTTTGCATCCATATCCCCATCAAGCGCCACATCGACCGAGAGTTCCTCGCCCTCGCGCCCCTTGAGCGGATGCGGATACTGCTTGAGCGACAGCCCCGCCGACGCCACCCCGGCAATGAAGCGCGCCCGCGCAAGCGCGTAACGATCGGCGAAAGCGTCGGGAATGGGGATCATGAAGAATGCTCCAGTGAGATCAGCGCAATGATGAGCCTCAACGATGTAAGCCGCATGGCAAGACATCACCAAGGACTTCCCTTGGAAGGACCTCCCCCTGTCTTCAAGCAGCGGGCCGGCGAAACAGGCAGTGCCGTCGACCCACCACAACGCAGAGAAAGGCTTTCAGGCCAGGCGTCGAAGGCGCAGACAGTACTTTGGTATGGCACGGCTTCGCAACGACGCATGAAAGCCTTTATCTGCGCCCCCGCACGACCCACCCATCGCTGCCGAAGGCAGCGTGGAGTCGTTTGAACACGAAAAACAGAATCAGCGAACGGTAGGATCAGCCAGCCACTGCTGGGCAAGCTCCACCCAATAAGTCGCCCCCAAAGGAATCAAATCATCGTTGAAGTCATAGCTCGGGTTGTGCAGGGTGCACGGGCCCGCGCCGTGCCCCATCTCGCGGTGCGTTCCATCGCCGTTGGCGATGAAGCAATACGCGCCGGGCTTCTCCATGAGCATGAACGAAAAGTCTTCCGCCCCCATGGTCGGCTCCTGCTCGCGCACGCTGGCCTCGCCGACGATGCCGCTCATCACCTTGCGTGCGAAGTCGGCCTCGGCGGGGGAGTTGATCGTGGGCGGGTAGTTGCGGTTGAGCTCGAACTCGCAGGTCGCGTCGAACGCCGCGCAGATGTTGTCCGCCACCTGACGCATGCGGGATTCCAGCAGATCGAGCACCTCGATGCTGAAGGTGCGCACCGTTCCCTGCAGCTCACACGAGTCGGGCACGACGTTGTTGGCCTCGCCCGCATGGATCATGGTGACGGAGATGACACCCGCTTCAATCGGCTTCTTGTTGCGGCTGATGATGTTCTGAAAGGCCTGCACCATCTGCGCGGCGATGGGCACCGGGTCGATGCCCATGTGCGGCATGGCGGCATGGCTGCCCTTGCCGTGGATGGTGATGGTGAAGTCGTTGCTCGACGCCATGACCGGGCCGGGGCTCACCGCGAAGCAGCCGGCCGGCATGCCGGGCCAGTTGTGCATGCCGAACACCGCCTGCATCGGGAACTGCTCGAACAGGCCGTCCTTGATCATCTCGCGCGCGCCCCCTCCGCCCTCTTCGGCCGGTTGGAAGATCAGATAGACGGTGCCGTCGAAATTGCGGTGCTGCGAAAAATACTGCGCCGCCGCGAGCAGCATGGCCGTGTGGCCATCGTGACCGCAGGCGTGCATCTTGCCGGTGTGCTTGCTCGCGTGCGCGAAAGTGTTGAACTCCTGCATCGGCAGCGCGTCGATGTCGGCGCGCAGGCCGATGGCGCGGCCGTTCGCGCCGCCGTCTCGGCCCTTGACGATGCCGACCACGCCGGTCTTGCCCAAGCCGCGATGGATCGGAATACCCCATTCCGTGAGCTTGGCGGCCACCAGATCGGCCGTGCGCACTTCTTCAAAACACAGTTCGGGATGAGCGTGGATGTCGCGGCGCACGGCCGCGATGGACGCCGCCTGGGCGACGATCGAATCGATGACTTTCATATGCTGGCTTCCTTTGGGCCCGATCCACCGCGAAGCCGGCCCCGTGCGGCGCGGTCGCTTGCTGCGCGCGCCGCCCGACGGATGACTCGAAGGAGGTCAGGCGCTGGTCGAGAGGACAGTCTAGCCCGCGCGCCAAACCCGCGCCATCGGGTTCCTACCGCCCCGGCGCGGGCCGGGGGAATTCGCGCGCGGCGCCCCTCAAAAGCCCAGCCGCGCTCGGCGAGGTTACACGCGCACCTTGCCGTCGCCCGTGAGCATCGACAGCTCCACAAAGCGCGCCTTCGCCCCCTGCGGCTGGAACGCCACCGGAAAGCCCGCGACCTGCTGACCGTTCAGCCCGTCGAGCGCCGCCACCAGCGATTCCCGCGTGAGCTTGCCATTGGCGGCCGCACGGCGCAGGCCTTCCGAGAAGATGCGCGCCGCGAGAAAGCCTTCCATCGCCGAGTAGTTCGGCTGCAGGTTCTTGCCGCTCTTGCCGAGCACCGCCAGAAACTCGCGGGTCACCGGGTGCGTGGTCTTGAAGGGCGACGGCACGACCTGCGTCACCACCACACCCTCGGCCTCCTTGCCCAGAGCGTTCGACAGCGCCGAGGTACCGACGAACGAAACGTTGTAGAACTGGCCGCCATAACCGGCAGCGCGCGCCTCGCGCACGAAACCGGCGCTTGCCGAATAGGTGGTCACCTGCACGATCACATCGGGCTTCTGGGCCACCAGTTTCTGCACCGCGCCCTTCACATCGGCGGAATTGCGCTCGACGGTGGCCGTCGCGACCGGACTCAGGCCATGCAGCGCAAGCGCCTCGTTCACGCCCTCCAGGCCCGACTGCCCATAGCCATCGTTCTGGTAGAACACCGCGATCTTCTTGAGCCCAAGGCCGATGAGCTGACGCACCATCAGCGCCGTCTCGTCGGCGTAGGAAGCGCGCACGTTGAACACCAGATGGCGCAGATTCGGCTGGCGCAGCACCTGCGATCCCGTGAGCGGCGCAAACAGCGGAATCTTCTCCTGCTGCAGCAGCGGCAGCGCGGCCACGCTGGTCGGCGTGCCGAGATAGCCGAACAGCGCGAACGCTTCGTCCTTGATGAAGCGCTGGGTGTTGGCAGCGCAGCGCTCGGGCTCGTAGCCGTCGTCGAGCACGCGCAGGCGCACTTCTCGGCCGTTGATGCCGCCACGCGCATTCAGATCTTCAAAACACAGCAGCGCGCCCTGGCTGTATTGAACCCCCAGTTCGCCGGAGAAACCGCTCAGCGCACAGGATTGGCCGAGCACGATGGCCCCGGCATCCTGCGCCCGCGCCAAGGGCGCCAGTCCTGTCGCGGCCACCGCCGCAACGGACGCCACAAACTGCCTGCGGCCGACATGGGCCGAACCGGCCACCACAGGCTTCAAACCCAAAGAAGCCACCTTATTGCTTTGAAACATCGTCATCCCCTGCGTAAAAACCCAGTTCATACCGACAACGCCCTCCCAGTCCCCAAGCGCACGCCGTGGCAGCGGGGAGCGGCCATCGACCGCCCGCAAACACCGTGAAAAGAAACGCGCTAGAGTGCTCTGGAACGCAATATGCCCAGTGAGATTTCAAAAAACCACAGGTGTAAAACGCCAGATTGACTGTTATCAGAGAACGTGTAGATATTTAACAAATTGTCAAAAATCTAACCGTTTTTCCAAACAACAGTAAGCATTCACCCACCATTTTTGTGTCGACCTGAAACATGCAGTATCACAACAACACAACCCATCACGTCAGCGCCGTGAAAGGTGCCTGCCCTCATGACTGCCCCGACACCTGCGCGCTGATCACCACCGTGATCGACGGCGTCGCCACCAAAGTGAGCGGCAATGCCGACCACCTCTTCACCGGCGGTGTGCTCTGCGCCAAGGTCAGCAAATACACCGAACGCACCTATCACGCCGAGCGCGTGCTGAAGCCGCTCAAGCGCGTGGGTCCCAAGGGTGGCGGTCAGTTCGTCGAAGTGACGTGGGACGAAGCGCTGACCGACATCGCCACCCGCCTGCACCGCATCGCCACGCACGCGCCCGAGGCCGTGCTGCCCTACAGCTACGCGGGCACCATGGGCATGGTGCAGGGCGAGAGCATGGACCGGCGTTTCTTTCATCAGCTCGGCGCGTCGCTGCTCGACCGCACCATCTGCTCTTCCGCAGGCGGAGAGGCGCTGCTGCACACCTACGGCGGCAAGCTCGGCATGCGGGTGGAGTTCTTCGCCGAGAGCCGGCTGATCCTCATCTGGGGCAGCAACAGCATCGGCAGCAACCTGCATTTCTGGCGCTTCGCCCAGGAGGCCAAGCGCAACGGCGCGCGCCTCGTCTGCATCGATCCGCGCAAGAGCGAAACCGCCGACAAGTGCCACGAGCACCTTCATCTGCTGCCGGGCACCGACGCCGCGCTGGCTCTCGCGCTGATGCACGAGCTCATCACGAACGACTGGCTCGACCACGACTACATCGCGCGCCACACGCTGGGCTGGGAAGAACTCAAGGAGCGCGCACTGCAATGGCCGCCCGAGCGCGCCGCCGAAGTCTGCGGCCTGCCCGTCGAGCAGATCCGCCAGCTCGCGCGCGACTACGGCACCACGCCGCAGGCCGCGATCCGCGTGAACTACGGCGTGCAGCGCGCACGCGGCGGTGGCAACGCGATCCGCGCGATCGCCTGCCTGCCAGCGCTGGTCGGCGCGTGGCGGCACCGCGCGGGCGGACTGCTGCTGTCGTCGTCGGGCATCTATCCATTCAGGCGCGCCGACCTGCAGCGCCCCGACCTGCTCGGCAAGCGCCGCCCGCGCACCATCAACATGAGCACCATCGGCGACGCGCTGCTGCACCCGGGCGCTGCGGATTTCGGCCCCCGGGTCGAGGCCATCGTGGTCTACAACAGCAACCCCGTCGCCGTCGCACCCGAGTCGCACAAGGTCGCAAAGGGCTTTGCGCGCGACGACCTGTTCACCGTCGTGCTTGAGCACTTCATGACCGACACCGCCGACCTCGCCGACTACGTGCTGCCCGCCACCACGCAGCTCGAGCACTGGGACATCCACGGCAGCTACGGCCACTCCGACGTGCTGCTCAACCGCCCCGCCATCGCGCCGGAAGGCGAGGCACGCAGCAACGCGCGCATCTTCCGCGACCTGGCCAAGCGGATGGCGGTGCTCGATCCCGCCTTCGCCGCACCGCATTTCCAGGACGACGACGAGGCCCTGTGCCGCGCCGCCGTTGCCGGAACGAATGTGGATTTCGACCAGCTGCTAGTGCACGGCTTCGCGAGTCTGGCCGTGCCCGAGGCGCCGTTCGCCGACGGCGGCTTCCAGACCCCATCAGGCAAGTGCGAGTTCACGAGCGCAAGCCTCGCCGCACTGGGCGTCAACCCGCTGCCCGATCACATCCCCAACTACGAACTGCCGAACGCCGACGCGCGCTATCCGCTCGCGATGATCTCCCCGCCCGCGCGCAACTTTCTCAACTCCACCTTCGTGAACGTGAAGAGCCTGCGCAACAGCGAAGGCCGTCCGCTGCTGGAGATGCACCCCGACGATGCAGCATCGCGCGCAATTGCCGACGGCGATCTGCTGCGCGTACACAACGCTCGCGGCGAACATGTCTGCCACGCCAGCATCAACGGCCGCGCACGCAAGGGCGTGGTCGTGGGTCTTGGCATCTGGTGGCGCAAGAACGGAGAGAACGGCACCAACGTGAACGAACTCACCCACCAGCAGCTCACCGACATCGGCCGCGGGCCGTGTTTTTATGACTGCGCGGTCGAGGTCGAAAAGATGGCGTGAGCCCTGACCTCGGGCGCCTCTTCTGTTCTTCTGGCCGCATGACGCCGTGGCAAGAAGAGGCCCGCGCCGTCCGCAATGATGCATTTGCATCATTTTGTTTTTTCGCCGCGATCCTTAACGTGCTGTCCATACCCATCACGACCCTTGCGGTCAACGGATTTCCAAGGACAGCCTCATGCGATACACCACATCCGCGCCCACACGTTCGCTCGCGCTTGCAGCCACCCTTTTTCTCGCGCTGGGCTTGCCCGGTTGCGGCGGTGGCTCGGACTCCTCCAGCACCACGACCAGCGGCGGCAGTTCCAGCGGAGGCGGCTCCAGCAGCGCTTGCAACTACACCGATCTGGTCACCTCCTCCGAACGCGCTCAGGCGAACAGCTGCGGCATTCAGGTCTCGGGGGCCTATGGCAATGCCGATGCCCATCTCGGCCAAGTGATCGCCGCATGCAAGCAGGGCAAGAAGGCGGAAGCCGACGCCCACTACGAAAACGTATACAAAAAGGCCGTGCAATATGCACGCGACAACGCGAAAACTCTGAACTGCGGCGGCAACAACGGCCCAACGCTTCCCAACCCTTCAACCCAAAGCTACTACAACATGTGCGGCAAGGTGAGCAACTCTCAGCGCGTCGGACTGTGCTACGGGCCCCTGTTCAAGGACCAAGGCGGTTGCGGATCGAGCCAGGGCTTCACCTACATCAGTCAGCACTCCTCCGAGAGCGCATGCGTATCCGCGCGCACGTCATGGCTCAACTCCAAGTGATCCATCAGTTGAGGCTGGCCGGAGTGGCCGCCGGCGTGCTGTGGATCGCGGCAGGAGTGATCTCGCAAGCGACCGATGCGCCAAGCCCGAGTCAGACGGCAGCCCACGACTTCTCGGCAGCCCCGCACCCGGGACGCTTGGCACGCGCCGTCCCCGGCGACGGATTGACCGCGACGGATGAAACACGCGCTGCGTCCTTCGAGAGTGAGCAAGCGATGGCGTCGTGGAACCATCTGCTTCAACACTCGGGATTGGATACGCGGTGGCTGCAGTCCCATGGATTCACTCCCGGCAGCGAGGCTTTCCATCGCTTGCACGCACTGCTCAATGGACACACGGCCGTGCGGGGAACAAATGCGATACCGATTGCCTTTGGCCCGCAGGGGGGCATCGCGGAGTCGGTGCCCGGCAGGACTCCCGTGCTGTCACCCCATGAGCGCTACGTGGATGCGCACCTGCCAATCGAGGCGCTGAACGGCGATTCCGTCTTGCTGCGCTGGCGCAATGCAAGCGACAACACATTGCTCAACCTGAGTTCCCAAAGCCTGCCATCCGAAGTCGGTGGCACCGTGCCACTGTGGATGCACTTGACCGACGACTGGAGTCCCGGTCGCTACCGCGTGGAAGTTCTTTCAGCCAACGGCGCATTGAATCTGCTGGCCGAAGGTGAGTTCGAGATCGCGGCGCCAGGCGGCCACCTCACACCGTTTGCCTACGAAGCGAGCGCGCCCGCCATGCCTGCGACGCTGCAATGACGTGACGTGGCATGACGCCAAAAGCCTCACTCGGCAAGCCGCAGTGCCTCGATCAGCGCCACCACATGGCTTACACCCAGCTTGTCATAGACAGAGCGAATCTGGTTGCGCACCGTGGTCGGCGCACTTCCCAGCGTTTTCGCAATTTCTTTGTGCGTCAGCCCTTTGGCCACCATTTGCGCGACGACAAACTCTCTGGGCGCCAGATCATCCACCGCACAGCGCTTCCGACAACGCAGCCACAGCAACCCGTGCTCAGTCCGCAGGTTCAATACATGGTCCCGCCCGGCAAAGCGCGGCAGACCTTGCTGAACGCTCGCCATCAACGCACTGGGAAGTCGGGGGCCTCGCCACCCTTGCCACTCCGTGCGCAGTGCGTGTTCGAACACCGAATCCATGTGATGGACCATTCCGCGTGCATCCGCCATGGCGGTACCGATGGCGGCGCTCGGGGAGCCGTGAGCGCTTTGCGCGAGATGCGCCAGTCGATTCAGCGACAGTGCCTGCTGCACATGTGGAGCAAGAGTCTCGAGCGAGCGCCGCTCATGCTCCAGACATGGCGCCGAGGCACTGGCGCGAAACAGAGTGATCCAGTGCGTGAGTTGCGTGCGCGCGTCCCGGTTGCTGCAAATGAAGAAGTGCGCCTGATCGAAGCGCTTTCCATAGTCACGCAGCGGTTGCTGCTGCTTGTCCGAAAACCAGGTGTCCCGATCGAACGCCAGCGCCTCGTTGAAGCGTCCAGCAGCCTCACTGCCTGCCGTATCAAGATGCTTGACCTCTTCGTACCCGGCAAGCATTTCGGCTGGCTGCCGATGCAGATGAATAGCGTGAATATCAATGCCGCGACGCGTCATGGTGGCCGAGCCCCACATGGCGGAGTCGAACGGCAGCACCTGCTTGACCAGCGCCAGTGCCGAATCCTGAAACAGGTCAATCGGCTGCTCGTGCGCAAGGCGGTAGAGCCGCAAAAGTACGTCGTTGTGATCTGTATGGGCCATGCGAGGCGGCGAAATGAACCAAGGATGGCGTCATTGTTCATTCTCCATTGGCCGTGGAAATCGGACAAAGCCTCATTGACTAATTTGTAATTAAATGCAAGAGTTTTGAGAATTCTCTTCATTTTCAGGCCGACGGCGCGATGGCTACGCGCGCCACCCAAAGGGCCACCGCCGCAACGACGCGGCGGTGGCTTCGAAACTCAGTCCAGCTTCACACCCGTGGCCTTGATGATCGGCCCCCAGCGCTTGGCCTCGGCGCGGGCCATGGCGTGGAACTGTTCGGGCGTGCCCGCGAGCGATTCCATGCCGTAGTCCTGCAGACGCTTGACCACGTCGGGCGAGGCCAGCGCCTTGTTGAGTTCGGTGTTGAGCCGCTTGGTGATGTCGGCGGGAAGCCCGGCCGGCGCGAGCATTCCCTGGAAGGCGTAGACCTCGCTGTCCTTCACGCCGACCTCGGCGAGCGTGGGAACGTCGGGCAGGAGCGGCGCGCGTTTGGCCGAGCCGATGGCAAGCGCCTTCACCTTGCCGGACTGGATCACCGACAAGCCCGCCGCGAGGTCGAGGAACATGCAGGGCACCTGCCCGCCCATGACGTCCTGCACGGCGGGCGCCGCGCCCCGATACGGGATGTGGGTGAGAAAGGTCCTGGTGCGGAACTTGAACATCTCCATCGCAAGGTGATGCGGCGATCCGTTGCCCGGCGAGGCGTAGTTGACCTTGCCGGGATTGGCGCGCACGTAGGCGAGGAAATCGCTGAAGGACTGGCCTTCCTTGAAGTTCGGATTGACCACCAGCACGAGCGGAAAGCGCGTGAGCCCGCCGACGTAGGTGAAGTCCTTTTCGGGGTGAAAGGGCAGCTTGCTGAACAGATACTCGTTGTAGGCGAGCACGGCGTTGTCGGCCGAGAGCACGGTGTAGCCATCGGGCTTGGCCGTGGCCACCAGTTGGGCTCCGATGTTGGTTGATGCGCCGGGCCGGTTGTCCACGACGATCTGCTGACCGAGCGTCGGCCGCATGGCCTCGGCGACCGCGCGCGCCAGCACGTCGGTGCCACCGCCCGCCGGATAGGGCACGACCCAGCGGATGGGTTGATGCGGATAGGCCGCCTGCGCGTGCACCCAAGGGGTCGCCATGGATGCGCCTGCGATGGCAAGGGCTTGTTGGAGCAGGTTTCTGCGTTGCATTTTTCTTGTCTCCTGGTTGTCGAGGATTCGATCTCTGGATTCTTTGTTATCTTGTCTGTGTACTGGCTGCACTCAGCTCATTCGCCGTTCGCCGCCTTGACCCGCGCCGCCGCGAACTCCACCCGCGTCACGGTGAAGCCCTGCTTTCTGAGCAATGCGGGCAGGCCTTTTTCGCCGACCATGTGCAATGCGCCGACGGCGGAAAACAGCCTTTTCCCGGACGCGATTTCCTTGACCATTTCCCGCGCGATGCCGGGGTTGCGGCCTTCGACCATGCGTTGATGCTCGCGCAGCTCCGCCGCCGTGTTCACACACCCGCACCACTGTGCGTAGCTTTCCAGCAGTCCCATGCGGCCATCGGACCACGCGTGCGCCAGCGTGCTCATCACCGCCGAAGCGTCCTCGCGCTCAAGCTGATCGAGGCCGGCACTGACCGTCTCCACGACCTTCTCGGGGTCTTCAGAAACCAGCTCACGGATCTGCGTGTCCACGGACTCCAGAGCGAGCACCGGCTTGCCCATGCCCGTGGCCATCCCCGCCAGCATGAGGTCGATGCCGTAGTTGGGATCCAGCCCTTCGCGCCTTGCAATCATCGAGGCCAGCGTCAGCACCTGCGCGTCCGGGCGCAGCGCGTTCACCTCCGCATCAAGGCATTCGCGTCGCTTCAATCGGTCAAGGCGAGACTGCAGCGCCTGCGGCAGTGGCTTCACTCCCGGCCTGGCCTGCATGGCCGACATGAGCGCCTCCAGCACCTTGGGATCCAGTATGTTGAGCTCCAGCGCCAGCGCGTCGGAGTCCCGCAATGCCTTCATCACCGTGGGCCCTGGCACCAACCAGCCCTGCTTGGCCACGTGGATCGTGCCGTAGAGCCAGCTTGTGCGGCCGTTCTTGTCCACACGCCACAGCAGGCCACGGTCGCGCGCGGTGCGCATCTGCGCCTGCAGCATCGCCGTGTCGGGCATCTGAGCCACGGGCGGGCAACTGGGGGCCGCGCCGGATGCCGGGTCCTGCGCATGCACCGCACTGACCGCCAAGGGAAACAGCGCGGCGATCAGCAGCGCTTTGAGTTGTCTGATCGTTGCGCGCATGCGTTGCGGACTTTCGGGAAAAATCAGGTTGCGGCCGGATCGGCGATCGCCTGCTCGATGGCCCCGAACAGGCTCTGGCCCGCCTTGTTCTTCATCTCGATGCGGATGGTGTCGCCGAACTTCATGAACTCGGTCTTGGGCTTGCCGTCCTGGATGGTTTCGATGCAGCGCTTCTCGGCGATGCAGGAGTAGCCCTTGGACCAGTCCTTGTTGCTCACCGTGCCACTGCCGACGATGGAGCCGGCGCGCACGTTGCGCGTCTTGCAGATGTGGGCGATGAGCTGGCCGAAGTGGAAGGTCATCTCCGGCCCCGCCTCGCACATGCCCACGCGGCGGCCGTTCCATGTGGATTGCAGCGTGAGGTTGACGCGGCCCTTGTCCCATGCGTCGCCGAGCTCGTCGAGCGTGATCGCGACCGGGCTGAACGCCGTGGCGGGCTTGCTCTGGAAGAAGCCGAAACCCTTTGCCAGCTCCGCCGGAATCAGGTTGCGCAGGCTCACGTCGTTGGCGAGCATCATCAGGCGGATGCCGTCGAGCGCCTGCTCGGGCGTCGCGCCCATCTTCACGTCGCCGGTGACCACGGCGATCTCGGCCTCGAAGTCAATGCCCATGGCCTCGCTCGGCACCGCCACGTCGTCGCACGGGCCGATGAAGTCGTCACTGCCGCCCTGGTACATCAGCGGGTCGATGTAGAAGCTCTCGGGCACCTCGGCTCCGCGCGCCTTGCGCACCAGCTCCACATGGTTGATGTAGGCCGAACCATCCGCCCACTGGTAGGCCCGCGGCAGCGGTGCCATGCACTGCATGGGATCAAAAGGAAACGCATGGCGGCCGCGCCCCGCATTGAGCTGGTCATACAGATCCTGAAGCTGCGGCGAGAGAAAGTTCCAGTCGTCAAGCACCTGCTGCAGGCGGTCGGCGATGCCGGTCGCATAATGCGCCTGGCCCAGATCCCGGGAGACCACGATCAGCTGGCCGTCACGCGAACCGTCTTTGTAGGTGGCAAGTTTCATGGCGGCGGATGTCCTCGATCCTTCCACAAATCGCGCCAAACATGCGCAGCATGAATTACGATTTGCGAAATTGATTCAACAAAAAAGAATCTCAAAATTCTAGTGCAGATGAACGACGAACGCGCCGGCATTCAATCCGTGGAAGTGGGCTTTGGGCTGCTCGAGGCGCTCACGCGCTCGCACGGCCCCCTGATGCTCAAGGACATCGCAGCCGAAGCCGGCATGAGCGCGGCCAAGGCGCACCGCTATCTGGTGAGCTACCAGCGGCTCGGCCTCGTCGTGCAGGACGGTCGCAGCGGCCGCTACGACCTCGGCCCCGCCGCGCTCAAACTGGGCCTCGCTTCGCTCTCGCGGCTCGACGCGATGCGGCTGGCGCGCGAACGCGTGCCCTCGCTCATGGAGCAGATCGGCCACACGATTGCGCTGGCTGTCTGGGGCAATCGCGGCGCGACGCTGGTGCATTGGGAGGAGTCGCCACGGCAAGGCATCACTGCCCACCTGCGCCTCGGCGACGTGATGCCGCTGCTGTCGTCTGCCACCGGGCGTTGTTTCGGCGCGTATCTGCCGCGCGAGAAAACCGCAGGGCTCATCGCGGACGAGCTGCTGCTTGCCCAGCGCCAGCAGCGCGCTGATCTGCCGCCCACGCAGAAGGCCGTCGATGCGTTGTTCGAAGTGGTGCGCTCCCACCGCTGCGCGCGCGTGGTCAACACGCTGCTGCCGGGCATCGCCGCATTCTGCGCGCCGGTGTTCGACTCGGACGGCCGCCTCGTCATGGGCATCATGACGCTGGGCTCGGTCGCCACCTTCGACGCCGAATGGAACGGCGCCATCGACACGCCGCTGCGCGCCATGGCCGCGCAGCTGTCCAGCGACCTCGGCCAGACCACGAACTGACGTGCTGTGGGCGCTTGATTCCCGCCCCGGGCGGCAACGTCGCAACTGCGCGAGAATCGATGCCGAGTCATGCCCCGTCAAGCCCTTCTCCTGATCACCGCTCTGGTTCTCGCCCTGCACTGGTTGCTGCTGGGCGGCATACCTTTGGGCGGCACCGACGAAGGCGACGCCGAGCGGCTGGCGTTCCACACGCGCATGGTGACCCCGCCGCCTCAACCGCCCTCGCCCCCGGAGCCTGCGCCGCAGGCCGCGCCAACGCCAATGCCAACGCCAGCGCCGGCTCAGCCTCCCAAGCCCAAACCCCAACCCAAGCCGACTCCAAAACCCCGCCCCATCCCTGCCGCCCCTGAACCGATGGCGGACACACTGGCTGACGCAATGCCAGTGCCTGCGCCCGGGCCCCTCGATGCTCTGCTTGCACCGGAAGAGCACGCTACGGCAGACACCTCGGAACAGGTCGCCGGGGAAGCCCCTCCAGCGCCCGCCAGCGCCGCCTCAAGCCCTGCAGAGCCCGCATCGCTCCCCACCGCGACAGCCTCGACGCCTTCGAATCCTGACGATGAACTGAGCGCGGGCGTGGACATCCGCCCGCCCGGAGCCGCTGGCGCCAAGCCCGGCACCGAACCACCGCCTATCCACCTGCCCGCGAGCACCACGCTGAAATACGCGGTGCACGGCGAGGTCAAGAAGATGGCCTACAACGTCAACGGCCAGCTCGCGTGGCGCAACGACGGCGCGAGCTACGAGGCGCGGCAGGAAGTCAGCGCGTTTCTGCTGGGCACCCGCAGCCAGACCAGCACGGGCAAAATCACCGCCAACGGCCTTGCCCCCACCCGCTTCGGCGACATCGGCAAGCGCGAGGTGGCGGCGCATCTCGATTTCGACAACAAGGTCGTCACCTTCAGCGCCAACTCCAACCGCAACGCCATCGGCGCGGGAGCGCAGGACCGCGTCAGCGTGCTCATCCAGCTCGGCGCCATGCTGGCCGCCGCACCGGACCGCTACCCGCCCGGCACGCAGATCTCGTTCACCACGGTCGGGCCGCGCAACGCCGACCGCTGGACATTCACCGTCGGAGAGACCGAAACCATCGACCTGCCCGCCGGCCCCACGCGCACCGTGCGGCTGCAGAAGCTGCCCCGCCACGAACGCGATCTGCGCGCCGATCTGTGGCTGGGGACAGACCATCAATATCTGCCCGTGCGTCTGAGGATCACCCAATCGAACGGCGATTTCGCGGAACTGGCGCTCAAATGAAAGCGTGCGGCGCCTATTTGCTGCGGCCGCACATATATTGAATCAAATGAGAAAAATCGTTTGTTTTCAATACGATTCAAGCGTCTTTTAATGAATCCACTGAAGAAGCGCACGTGAATATTTTATTTATTCGTTTGCTTTTCACAGTAGTTCACCAAATGCCGATTAACAAATAGATCGCGGAGGAATACGATGAACCCCATCAGAAGCGTCAATGCGATTTCGTCACGTACCCGTCAAGATTCCCGGCTAAATGTTACTTCTGAGCGCTGAATCAAGGCATTTGGCCAATGGGCAGCGTTTCGAAGGTGATTGACGGCGATAGGTTTAAGAAGTATTTTTGACTTGCGCTTGGTTGATTGGTTTTTGGCGGTAGAGGCTGATATCCAGTAAATGGAACCAATTTTTCAGGTTCGCCAATTCACTGCACCGAGACACAGTGAATGGGCGGGTTTCGATTCAGAGGAATTCGAAACGCATTGACCCGGTTCTGCACGGCAAGACGAGTCGAGCGATCCACAAGACTTACACGGGGACAGACCGGATGGCTGACCGTTTTTTCATGCGAGCTCCTGTTGATTTCCGCGTTGCATCTGCCCTCACCAGGCCGATCAACGCGGTTTCTTTTTGGGGCATCCCAAAGGCGTGCAACGCCTTTTTTCAAGGCAGTTGGCGGAGACTGCCATGCCCGGCCAATCCTCTACTATCCCAGAAAATCAGTCCATTCAAATATAAAAATTGTTTTTTTCGCAAGATTCGCACAAGTCTCCAATCACAGATCAAATCCATGGAATACTGTTCCACAGATGGTCATGCAAACGCCTTGTCCGGACCTCTTGAAATGGCAGGCTCCGCATCCATCTATCCCTGCAGTGAAAGGAGGAACTTGACCATGCACATGCTCTACGACTCAGACTCTTTTGTTGTCGTCCACATGCAGCCTGATGCCGATTTGAGCGGCACGGAAAAGTCTGCTGCTGAAGTGAAGCCCACGGTTCCTCAACTGCCGCGCCACGGCTTCGAGATCGTGGACAAGCGCTCCGGCAAAGAGGTCTATCTGGATGGCTCCTGGGCAGAGATGTTCCAGCTGCAGATCCTGGAATGGCAGCGCAACACCCCCACTCAGGAAGAAGTGGAAGACACGCTCGACGGATACGTCGGTCTGGCGCAGAACCCGGTTCTGGTGCACTGAAGCACGCCAACCCATCATCAACCAACCGAACCGATACGCCGCCTGCAGTCCATTGCAGGCGGCGTTTCTTTTTCTGCTTTCTCACGAATGTGTCGAGGTCCCGATCCGCACACGGAAAATACGGCACAGGTACTCCGTGAAGTAGCTTTTCAGGTCGTCTGCATATTCGCCTTGCTGCCATACAGCCGGTGATAGAACGGCGCGACCAGCAGCAGCACCGCCACCAGCCGGCAGACCTGAAACGCCGTCACCACCGGCACGCCGAGCTGCAGCACCTTGGCAGTGATCGCCATTTCCGCGATGCCGCCGGGCGAGGTGCTCAGCACCAGCGTCACCCAATGCTGGCCCGTGAGCCACGAAAGACCCACCGCAAACAGCGCGCACACCCCCATCAGCGCGAAGGTGCCGAGCGCGACCATGCCCATCCAGCGGGGAGCGGTGTGCAGAAACTCACGACTGAAGCGCACGCCCAGACTCACTCCGATGGCGAGCTGCGCCGCATTGACCATCCACTGCGGAATTGCGGACAGGGTGATTCCGTTCACGGTGATCAGCAGCGTGACCAGCAGAGCGCCCAGGAACCACGGATTCGCGCGCCCCAGCCTGCGCATGATGAGCGCGCCCACGCCGGCCGCGGCCATCAAGATCAGCAGGCCCTTCACGTCCACCACGCGCGTGGCGGGCGGCAGGTTGTCGAGCCCGTGCAGGCCGCTCCATTGCAGGGCGAACGGAATCGTCACGGTCACGATCAGCACGCGCAGGCTGTGCGCTGCGGCCACCAGATCGGCCCGCGCTCCCTCGCGCTCGGACAGCAAGGTCATCTCCGACGCTCCGCCGATCGCGCCCGCGAAATAGCAGGTCGCGCGCATCGCACGCTCGGACACCTGCGGCAGGCGCGGCGCGGTCATGCGATACAGCCAGGCACCGAAGCCCCAGCCCAGCAGCAGCGCCCAGACGATGGCCAGCCCAATCGCCCACCAAAGCCCGCTCACCAGCCGCGCGACCTCGGGGGTGAAATACAGCCCGAGCGCCGTCGCGATCGTCCACTGCCCCGCGTTGCGCAGCGCGATGGAGCTTTTCGTGGGCGCTCCCGCCATCGACAGCACCGCCGTGACCAGCAATGGGCCGATCATCCACGGCAGCGGTGTGCGCAGAGCCACGCAGGCTTCGGCGGCCAGCCATGCGGCCATCAAGGTGAGCGCTATGCGCAGGAGCGACGAGGAATGCAGGGGCATAGGCGAACAGGAGCGGGAACTTCAGGACGCGAGGCGAAGGGCGCTGAACTCTCCCACAGTTCGTGGCAGGCCAGCTTGCCGT
Organism: Diaphorobacter caeni; assembly: GCF_015354245.1. Lineage (GTDB taxonomy): Bacteria > Pseudomonadota > Gammaproteobacteria > Burkholderiales > Burkholderiaceae_C > Diaphorobacter_A > Diaphorobacter_A caeni. The sequence goes on along the minus strand of NZ_JADKYZ010000001.1, from coordinate 168,498 downwards.
TTCGGCAAATTGTCCTTCAATCCATCCGCGCACAACCCCAACGCGGTGGCCGCACCACGCTCCACTCACGACGCCTGCATTCGCGAAACACGCAGCCAAGCGCCGCGTCAGCCCTGCCTGCGCGCCGCCATCTCGCGGCCCATGGCTTGCTGCTCCGCCTCATCCACCACCAGACGCGCCTGCGGATAGGCCACCTCGTTCTCCATGGTGAGATGGCGCGCATAGCACTGTGCAAAGGCGTCGAAGGCGGATTCCTGAGCTGCGGTGAACCGGTCCTGCGCACCGCCCGCGACGGCCTCGAGCGCTCCTCGCACGGCACCGCTCCAGAGGCGATGCATATCCTCGTGGTCCCGCTGAAGCTGCCTCACCAGCGACTGCAGATCGGCGTCATCCGCGCAGCGTTCCTTGAGCGCTGGAAAGACGTGCAGCTCCTCATCCTGATGATGCAGCGGCGCAGCGATGTCGAAATAGCGCTGCACATCGCGCACCGCCTGCCGCACCGAATCGTCGCAGCCGTTGGCGCGCAGGTAGACACGCAGATCGAGCAGCAACTGCAGCGAGCGCCGCACACGGTCATGACAGGCATCGAGCATCTCGAACGGCTGCTCGAAACCCACGCCGGGACTGCGCAGGCCGGGCAGAGAGATTCTGGTGTTCATGCGGCATTCTCCTTCGCGCCTTCAGGCGGCGCAGCCCACGGGGATATCCACGGTGTTCAGCACGCTCAGGTACTCGCTGGAGCACGGCCGCTCGCCGCGCATCTTCTGGCCGCGCTCGGCAAGCGTTCCAAGGCTCAGAAAGCAGATCGCATGTTCGTTGTCCGAGATCCGGAAGAAGCGCCGCAGACTCGCGCTCTGCAGCGATCCACCGCTCGTCAACCCGGACGCGAAACCCAGCGCCGTGGCCGCCAGCAGCATGTTCTGCAACGCGCAACCCGCCGCCGTGCAGCTCTCGGCAAACGCGGCATCATCGCCGCGCGTGGCCACCATGAGCAGCAGCTCGGGCGAACGATGCGCCTTTTCGCGCGCACGCAGCAACTGCTCCGCGGACGCATCGGGCTCACGCTCGCGCAGTGCATCGACAAAGGCCTGTGCGAGCGCATCGCGCGCTCTGGCAGGCACCTGAATCAACCGCCATGGCTGCGCGCGACCGTGGTCAGGCGCGTGCGCCGCAGCGCTCAGAATCGCCTCCAACTGCTCGATGTCCGGCCCCGGCCTGGTCATGTTTTTGGGCCGGACCGTGCGCCGCGTCTGCATCAGCCCCAGCGCCTGCTCCGCAGACATCGCGTTCAATGAATCCTGTGCATGCATCTTGTCCACCTTGCTTTCATCCCGCACGCCCGTCGGCGCGCGGTTTCCCATACCAAGTACAAAGCCGCGCACCCCAGACCGTGACGACCGCCGCCCACAGCAGCGCCGCAGCAGCCAGCACGTAGGCCGCCAGGCCGCCTCCGAAAGCCGCCACCACGCGCATCACCACCGTCACCTGCAACAGGCAGAACAGGCCCCACACGAGCCGGTCCGCATGCAGCATGCGACCGCTGTGACCGCAGGAGACACGCGTCACCATCGCCAGCAGCAGGGAACCGAGCGCGCCCATGGTGAACGCATGCAGCGCCGCCAGATCACCACCCGCCACGGGAATGAACAGCGACATCCAACGCACCGCTCCCGCCAGAACGAAGGCGATGCCAATCCACGAGAACCCGATGTGCAGCATGGCCAGCAGCCGGTTCTTGAGGCTCTGCACCAGCCCCCAGCGATAGGCCAGCCACAGCAGCGCAAAGCCTGCGCAAAGCTCGACCGATCCGCTGAACACGGCCCATGCCAGTTGCACGCCATCGGGCAGTGGCAGCATCGCCAGCCACACGTCCGCCACGCGAAGCGCCATGCAGCCCAGCAGCAGCCACAGCACCCAGAACGGTCGCCATGCGTCGATGAACGGCAACGCGCTCGAAGTGAAGAACGGAATCATGCGGTGCGCGACAACGACGTAGACCACCCCCACGAATCCCCAGATGCCCGTGTGCACCAGCGCGCGCGCCAGATCGGCGCGGCCCAGCGCCAGAGCGAGCGCCGCACCGCCGAGGCCCACGCATCCGACCACGCAGGCGATGGCGATCGCGGTCGCGTGAATCCGGTCGTCGAGCCTGCTGCGCAGCACCAGCCGCCAGTAGATGCCGCACATCCACACAAAGCCCAGCCAGGCCGCCGCGATGCCGCCGAAGGCGAGCGTCGCGCTCCACATCGATCCTGCAAGCCAGAACAGCCAACCCGCCGCCTGCAGAAGAAGCGCAGGCGTGATCGCGCGCATCGTCGGCGGCTCGACGTTCAGCCACTTGGGTCCGGCCGTGAAGAGAAATCCCGCGAAGAACAATGGCAAAAAACCAAAGCACATCACCACCGCATGCGTGAGCATCGCGGGAATGGTGTACGGCAAAGCGCCAGCGCCCATGAAGCTTCTGTCGACCTGCACCAGCGCCCACCAGATGCCCGATGCGATCAGCACCAGCATCGCGAGAAAGAAGCTCAGCCGGTGCGGTGCGCGCGAGAGCGTGCCGATGCGCCATGGCATCTCGGGCGCTTTCGCGGCACTGTGCGGAGAGCCTTGCGGCTGGCTTTTTTGAATCCCGATGACCGGGCGTTTCGGTGACTGTGGCGTGTTCATGTGGAGGCTCCGGTTCACCGCGATCACTGGCTGCTGCTGTAGGCGTCGTGCGTCAGCAGGCCGGTCTCCGGCCCCGTGCTGCTGCTCGTCGCCAGCGATGCGGGCGTGAACGATCCGTCGCTCACGTCAAACACATAGACCTGTCCCTCCTCGATCACGTAGTGCCAGCCGTGCAGCGTGATGCGGCCGTCTTCCACGCGCCGCTTCACCATCGGATAGCCCATGAGCCGCTCCAGTTGCAGCACCACCGCGCGCTGCTCGGTGCGGCGCAGCGCCTCGGGTGTGGGCTGCACCGGCAGCACCGCGTCACGGCCGAGATCGAGCCAGCGGTCGAGATTTTTCGCCTCGGGCGAGATCTCGCCGTACATCGCCTTGATGCCGCCACAGTGGCTGTGGCCACAGACCACGATGCGGCTCACGTTCAGGTTGAGCACCGCGAACTCGATGGCCGCCGCCGTGCCGTGGTGACCCTGCGAGCCGTCATACGGCGGCACGAAGGCGCCAACGTTGCGCACCAGAAAAAGCTCTCCCGGTCCCGCGCCCGTCAGCAGATACGGCACCAGTCGTGAATCCGAGCAGCCGATGAACAAGGTGTTCGGATGCTGCCCCTCATCCACCAGCGACTGGAACTGCTCGCGGTAGCGCGGGAAGGCATCGCTGTGAAAGCAGCGCAGGCGCTGCAACAGGTCGTCATCGGGCATGTGCACTCCTTGCTTGCATCGTTGAGTCGTCGCTACTGCACCAGCGGCGAATCGGCCGCGTCGAGCTGCACGCCCTCGATCGCCGCATTGCCCGCCAGCACCTGCAGGTACTGGCGCACGGCATTGGTCCACGCCTGCTGCTCGAGCGCCCGCACCACGCCCGCGCGGGCGTCCGTGTAGGCAATGGGCTGGCCGTTCTTGCGCTCCAGCACCTCGACCACATGCAGGCCAAAGCGGCTGTGCACCAACCGCGAGAGCACGCCCACCTCGGCGGACGAGAACACCTCCGACGCAAACTCCGGCGCGCAGTCGTCACGCGAGAGCCAGCCGAGCTCGCCTCCCTCGCGGCCGCTCGGGCAGTTCGAGAGCTCGCGTGCCACATCGGCAAAGCGCGCGGACTCCTGCGTTCCTGCCACGCGCAGCTCGAGCAGGCAGGCTTCGGCGCGTTTGCGCAGCGCGTTCACGTCAACGCCCGGCGTCACCGCAAACAGCACGTGGCGCAGTCGCACCTGCTCGTTGAGAAACACCGGATGCGCCGCGTGGTAGCGCTCGCAGGCCTCTTCGGTCGGCTCGGGCAACTGCAGATCGCGCTCGAGCAGTTGCTCGATGGCGCGCTCGGCGGCCTGGCTGATGGCGCCCTGCACCATCGGCTGGTCGGACAGGTCCAGCAGACCCTTGAACTGGGCCTGCTGGCGCAGCAGTTCGGTGCACGCGCGCTGGCGCAGCGCCTCGGTGTCGGGCGATTCGTTGGACGCATACAGCGGCACGCCGTTGACGCGCGCTACAGGCACAGACAATGGCAGGGCGATGTCGCCCTCCCCCATGCGTGACGCGCCGCCGCCGCAGCCACCGCCGCCTCCTCCACCGGAAGAAGCGCAGGTGCAGACATGATCTCCGTGTGACATGGTCATCTCCTCGTGGCTCTGTCAGACCGCGCCGTTGCGGCTGCCGGGTGCATTGTTGTGCCCAGCGGGCAAATTCAGGCGACGCGCGCGCACCACCTGGTAGGGACGGCGCAGATAGGCCAGCGTTGCGAAGCCGCTCCACACGTGCACGAGTCGGGTGAACGGGAATATCAGGAACAGGCTCATGCCAAGGAACATGTGGGCCTTGAAGATCCAGCTCGCGTCGGCCAGCAGTTCCACGCCGCCCGAGCGGAAGGTGACCAGACGCTGCGCCCATTCGGCGAGCTTCATCATCATGCCGCCGTCCAGATGCTGGGCCGACAGCGGAATCGTCGCGAGGCCCAATGCCAGTTGAATCCACAGCAGCCACAGCAGCGCGATGTCGCTGGTCTTCGAGGTCACGCGGATGCGCACGTCGCCCAGTCGGCGCACCAGCAGCAGCGTCACGCCGACGAATGCGAGAAAGCCCGCAATGCCGCCGCTCACCATCGCCATGAGCTGCTTGCTGCCCGCGCTCATGAAGCCTTCGTAGACGAAGTGCGGCGTGAGCATGCCGACGGTGTGGCCGAAGAACAGGAACAGCACGCCGATGTGAAACAGGTTGCTGCCCCAGCGCAGACTGCCCTTGCGCAGCAGCTGCGACGAATCGGTCTTCCAGGTGTACTGGTCGCGGTCAAAGCGCATCCAGCTGCCGATGAAGAAGACCGCCAGACAGACATACGGATAGATGCCGAACAGAAGGGTATTGAGCCAGGCGTTCATGCTGAGACTCCAGTGTGTTGATTCGAAAGATCGGACTTGCGCACGAAGTGCACGGGCTGCTCCGCACCGGGGCGCGACTGGCCCTTGGTGCTGCAGCCGATGAAGGCCTCAGGTTCCATCCAGGTCTCGTCCATGTCGGGCTCGGGATCGATGGCGACTGCATGGGCCTTGGCGCCCGCCACTTCCAGCACCGCCGCGATCACGCTCGCGTACGGGCTGTCCTTGTGCACCAGCGCGGAGAAGATCGCATTGAGGATCTCGACCATCTCGCCGAGGAATTCCTGAGCGATCTCGGGCGGCTGCGTGGACGCGAATTCGAGCACCACGGGCAGGTGATCGGGCAGCTCGTTCGCATCGAACATCAGACCGGCCTTCTCGTAGGTCTGCTGCAGATCGACCAGCGCCGGACCGCGATCACGCGAGTCGCCGTGCACATGCTCGAACAGGTGCAGCGAGGTCTTGTGGCCGCGATCAAAGAGATCGACGTAGCGCGCCTGCGCTTCCCACTCGCCGAGCGTGGCAAGGTGCGAGCACAGCTGCTCGATCTCGTCGATTCGCGCGCGTGGCAGTGCCTGCTCCATGCGCAGGGCATCGACCATGGGCGTCAGTTCGCTGAAGAGCTGCACGTCGGGGTAGGCGAGCAGGCGGGCCAGCACTCGGAGCGTGTAACGCAGCGATGGAGGTGTGGTCTTGAACATCTTCGTTTTCCTTTTCTTCTGCCGCGTCAGACCGTCGCCTTGATCGGGATGGTGCGCTGCTTCTTGCCACCGAACATGCTGGTTTCCGTGGCGCCGTCCGAGCAGCCATTGCCGAACGAGAAGCCGCAGCCGCCGCGCAGATCGAAGGCGTTTTCCGCGTACTCGCGGTGCGCAGACGGAATCACGAAGCGGTCCTCGTAGTTCGCGATCGCCATCACGTGGTACATGTCCTCGACCTCGTCGGCCGTCAGTCCCACCTGCTGCAGCACCTTGAGGTTCTCTCGCTGGTCGACATGCTTCTCGCGCTGGAAGGCGCGCATCGCGAGCATGCGTTCAAGCGCGCGCACCACGGGCACGCGGTCTCCTGCGGTGAGCAGGTTGGCGAGGTACTGCACCGGAATGCGCAGTTGCGACACGTCGGGAATCTCGCCGTTGGCGCTGAGCTGACCGGCATTGGCCGCCGAGGTGATCGGCGAGAGCGGCGGCACATACCAGACCATGGGCAGCGTGCGGTACTCGGGGTGCAGCGGCAGCGCGACCCTCCAATCCACGGCCATCTTGTAGACCGGGCTCTTGCGCGCGGCCTCCATCCAGTCGTCGGTGATGCCGTCGATGCGCGCCTGCTTGATGACTTCCGGATCGTTCGGGTCAAGGAAGATGCTCATCTGCGCTTCGTAGAGGTCCTTGTCCTTTTCCACGCTCGCGGCTTCGGCGATGCGGTCCGCGTCGTACAGCATCACGCCGAGATAGCGGATGCGGCCCACGCAGGTTTCCGAGCACACCGTGGGCTGACCCGCCTCGATGCGCGGATAGCAGAAGATGCACTTCTCGGCCTTGCCACTCTGCCAGTTGTAGTAGATCTTCTTGTAGGGGCAGCCCGAGACGCACATGCGCCAGCCGCGGCACTTGTCCTGGTCGATCAGCACGATGCCGTCTTCCTCGCGCTTGTAGATCGAGCCCGAGGGGCACGACGCCACGCACGCCGGATTCAGGCAGTGCTCGCACAGGCGCGGCAGGTACATCATGAAGGTGTTCTCGAACTGGCCGTAGATGTCCTTCTGCACGTCCTCGAAGTTCACGTCCTTGCTGCGCTTGCTGAATTCACCGCCCAGAATTTCCTCCCAGTTCGGACCCCATTCGATCTTCTCCATGCGCTGGCCGGTGATCAGGCTGCGCGGGCGCGCGGTGGGCGCGGCCTTGCTTTCCTTGGCCGACTGCAGGTGCTCGTAGTCGAAGGTGAAGGGCTCGTAGTAGTCGTCGATCTGGGGCAGGTTCGGGTTGGCGAAGATGCGCATCAGCAGCTTCCATTTGCCGCCCTGGCGCGGCGTGATCGAGCCGTCCGCCTGACGCGTCCAGCCGCCGTTCCACTTGTCCTGGTTCTCCCATTCCTTGGGGTAGCCGATGCCGGGCTTGGTCTCCACGTTGTTGAACCATGCGTATTCCATGCCGGGGCGGCTGGTCCACACGTTCTTGCAGGTGACGGAGCAGGTATGGCAGCCGATGCACTTGTCCAGGTTGAGCACCATGCCGATTTGCGCGCGTACTTTCATCGTGATTCTCCTTGTGGTGTGCTCAGGCGTGCGTTGTGTTTGGGTTCGACTCTTCGTCGAGCCAATCGACGCGGCGCATCTTGCGCACCAGAACGAACTCGTCGCGGTTGGTGCCGATGGTTCCGTAGTAGTTGAAGCCGTAGCTGTACTGCGCGTAGCCGCCGATCATGTGGGTGGGCTTGAGCACGATCCGGGTGACCGAGTTGTGGATGCCGCCACGCGTGCCGGAGATCTCCGAGCCGGGGGTGTTGATGATCTTTTCCTGTGCGTGGTACATCATCACCATGCCCTGGCTCACGCGCTGGCTCACCACCGCACGGGCAGCGATCGCGCCGTTGGTGTTGAACAGCTCGACCCAGTCGTTGTCCTCGATGCCGGCGCGCCGGGCGTCGTCCTCGCTGAGCCACACCACCGGGCCGCCACGGTTCAACGTGAGCATGTGCAGGTTGTCGCTGTACGTGCTGTGGATGCCCCACTTCTGGTGCGGCGTGATGAAGTTCAGCGCGATCTCTGGATTGCCGTTGGGCTTCTTGCCCTCCACTTCGTGCAGCGTCTTCAGATGCACGGGCGGACGGTAGCTGACGAGACCTTCACCGAAGTCGCGCATCCACGGATGGTCCTGATAGAACTGCTGGCGGCCGGTGAGCGTGCGCCATGGGATCATTTCATGCACGTTGGTGTAGCCCGCGTTGTAGCTGACCTTCTCGCTCTCGAGGCCCGACCAGGTCGGCGAGCTGATGATCTTGCGCGGCTGCGCCTGGATGTCGCGAAAGCGGATCTTCTCGTCCTCGCGGTGCAGCGCCAGATGCACGTGGTCGAGACCGGTCTGTTTGCCCAGCGCCTCCCATGCCTTGCAGGCCACGTGGCCGTTGGTTTCGGGCGCGAGCATCATCACCACTTCGGTCGCGTCGATGTCGGTCACGATGCGCGGCATGCCCTTGGTCACGCCCTCTTCGCGCACGCGGCCGTTCAGATCGCCGAGCTGCGCCACTTCGGTCTGCGTGTTCCAGCCGATGCCCTTGCCGCCGTTGCCGACCTTCTCCATCAGCGGGCCGAGGGCGGTGAAGCGCTTGTAGACGTTCGGGTAGTCGCGCTCGACCACGGCGATCTGCGGCGCGGTCTTTCCGGGGATGAGATCGCACTCGCCGCGCTTCCAGTCACGCACGCCGTAGGGCTGCGCGAGTTCGGCCGCGGTGTCGTGCATGATGGGCGTGAGCACCACTTCCTTTTCCACGCCGAGGTGGCCGACGCACAGTTCGCTGAAGGTCTTGGCGAAGCCCTTGTAGATCTCCCAGTCGCTCTTTGCCTGCCATGCGGGATCGACGGCGGCGGACAGCGGGTGGATGAACGGATGCATGTCGCTGGTGTTGAGGTCGTTCTTCTCGTACCAGGTGGCCGTGGGCAGCACGATGTCGGAATACAGGCAGGTCGTGCTCATGCGGAAGTCGAGCGTGACCAGCAGGTCGAGCTTGCCTTCGGGGCCGTTCGCATGCCAGTGCACCTCTTCGGGCTTGGCCTCCTGCGGGCCCAGGTCCTTGCCCTGCACGCCGTTGGTCGTGCCCAGCAGGTGCTTGAGGAAGTACTCATGCCCCTTGCCCGACGAGCCCAGAATGTTGGAGCGCCACACGAACATGTTGCGCGGCCAGTTGGCGGGATGGTCCGGATCCTCGCAGCTCATCTGCATCGACCCGTCCTTGAGCGACTTGACCACATACTCCTTCGCATCCACGTTCGCGGCCTGCGCGTCGCGCACCACCTGCAGCGGATTGGTCTTGAGCTGCGGCGCACTCGGCAGCCAGCCCATGCGCTCGGCACGCACGTTGTAGTCGATCATCGAGCCGCTGTAGTCGCGCTTGTCGGCGAGCGGCGAGAGCACCTCTTCGACGCCCAGCTTCTCGTAGCGCCACTGGTCGGTGTGCGCGTAGAAGAAGCTCGTGGAGTTCTGCTGGCGCGGCGGACGCATCCAGTCGAGCGCGAACGCAAGCGCCGTCCAGCCGGTCTGCGGACGCAGCTTTTCCTGACCCACGTAGTGCGCCCAGCCACCACCGCTCTGGCCGATGCAGCCGCACAGCATCAGCATGTTGATGATGCCGCGGTAGTTCATGTCGCAGTGGTACCAGTGGTTCATCGCCGCGCCGATGATGACCATCGATTTGCCATGCGTCTTGTCGGCGTTGTCGGCGAATTCGCGCGCGGTGCGGATCACCTGATCGCGCGGCACGCCGGTGATCAGCTCCTGCCATGCGGGTGTGTAGGGCACGTTGTCGTCATAGCTGATCGCCGGACCTTCGCCTTCAAGGCCGCGATGGACGCCGTAGTTGGCGGCCAGCAGGTCGAACACCGTGGCCACGGCCACGCGGCCTTCGATGCCGTCACCGGACAGTTCGAGATGCGACACGGGCACGCGGCGCACCAGCACGTCGCCGTCCTGGTCGTTGTGCTTGAAGTTGGGCGACTCGACGCCGCCGAAATACGGGAACGCGACATCGGCCACCGAATGCTCGACGCTCGCGTCTTCGAGCACCGAGAGCTTGAGGCGCACTTCGCTGCCGCCCGCTTCCTTGGTCTCGAGGTTCCACAGCCCCTGATCCTCGCGGCCTTCCGCACCCCAGCGGAAGCCGATGGAGCCGTTGGGCACGACCACGCGGCCGTCCTGCTCGAACGCCACGGTCTTCCAGTCGGGATGGTTTTCCTGGCCGAGCTTGGCGTCAAAATCGCTCGCCCGCACGTAGCGGTCGGGCACCATCGCCTTGCGGCCGTCGGGCAGCGTCTTTTCCTTGAGCACCACGAGCAGCGGCAGGTCGGTGTAGCGGCGCGCGTACTCGTCGAAATAGGCGCTCTTCTTGTCGAAGTAGAACTCCTTCAAGATCACATGGCCCATCGCCATCGCGACGGCGGCGTCGGTGCCCTGCGTCGGATGCATCCACAGATCGGCGAGCTTGGCGACCTCGGAATAGTCGGGCGTGACCGCCACGACCTTCGCGCCCTTGTAGCGCACTTCGGTGAAGAAGTGGGCGTCGGGGGTGCGCGTCTGCGGCACGTTCGAGCCCCAGGCGATGAGGTACGTGGAGTTGTACCAGTCTGCGGATTCGGGCACGTCGGTCTGCTCGCCCCAGGTCTGCGGGCTGGCCGGTGGCAGGTCGCAGTACCAGTCGTAGAAGCTCATGCAGACGCCGCCGATGAGGCTCAGGTAGCGGCTGCCTGCGGCATACGAGATCATCGACATCGCGGGAATCGGCGAGAAGCCGATGATGCGGTCCGGGCCATGCTTCTTGATAGTGTAGATGTTGGACGCGGCGATGATCTGGTTGACCTCGTCCCAGGTGCTGCGAACGAAGCCGCCCAAGCCGCGCTGCTTTTGCCATTCGCTGCGTGCGCTCTGGTTCTCGACGATGTTGGCCCAGGCGTCGACCGGGCTGGCGGCCACGGCGAGCGCCGCGCGCCAGTGCTTGAGCAGACGGCCGCGCACCATCGGGTACTTCACGCGGTTGGCGCTGTAGAGATACCAGCTGTAGCTCGCGCCGCGCGCGCAGCCGCGCGGCTCGTGGTTGGGCAGATCGGGGCGCGTGCGCGGGTAGTCGGTCTGCTGGGTTTCCCAGGTGACGATGCCGCCCTTCACGTAGATCTTCCACGAGCACGAACCGGTGCAGTTCACGCCATGCGTCGAACGCACGATCTTGTCATGCGCCCAGCGATCACGGTAGGCGTCCTCCCATGTGCGGTCTTCACCGTTGGTCTGCCCGTGCCCACCGGAGAAGCTCTCCGTGGGCTGCGAGAAATACGTGAGTCTGTCGAGAAAGTGGCTCATCGTGGAACTCCAAAAATTGAACTGACTTGTCTTGTTATGTCGGGGGGCGAGAAGAGATCAGCAGGGCATCTCGGCGTTCTTGCGCGAGTAGAACCACCAGGTGATGACGACGCAGACCACATAGAAGATCGCGAAGCACCACAGAGCCATCTCGGGCCCGCCGGTGGCGGCAATCGAGCTGCCATAGCTCTTGGGGATGAAGAAGCCGCCATACGCGCCCAGCGCTCCGGCAAAGCCCACGGCGGCTGCGCCTTCGGTGTTGCCTTCCTTGATGGCCTGCGCCTTCGCGGCCTCGTCGCCTTCGCGCACGCGGCGCATCTTCTGCGTGAGGAAGATCACGGGGATCATGCGGAAGGTCGATCCGTTGCCGATGCCGGTGGTGCAGAACAGCACCAGGAACATCGCGAAGAAGCCCGCGAAGCTGCCTTCGGCCGGGCCGAACGGGAACACGAAGCCGCCCGAGCCCTTGGGCAGGAAATACAGCACGCCGATCACCGCCAGCGCCATGACCATGAAGTTCCAGAACGTCACCACGCCGCCGCCGATCTTGTCGGCCAGCCATCCGCCGAAGGGCCGCACGAGCGCGCCGACCAGCGGGCCCATCCAGGCATAGGCGAGTGGATTGACCTGCGGGAAGAGCGCCTTGATGAGCAACGGAAAGCCGGCGGCGAAGCCGATGAACGAGCCGAAGGTGCCGAGGTACAGCACGCACATCACCCAGTTGTGCTTGTTGCGGAAGATCGAGGCCTGGTCGGCGAAGCTGGCCCTGGCGTCGGCGATGTCGTTCATGCCGAACCATGCGGCAATGGAGCACAGCGCGATCCATGGCACCCAGATGAACGCGGCGTTCTGCGCCCAGATGGTCTGCGTCTGACCGGCCTTCACGATGGTCTGAGGATCCCCGCCGAGCACGCCGAACACGCCGGCCGTGATGACCAGCGGGCTCAGGAACTGCACCGCCGACACGCCCAGGTTGCCAAGGCCCGCGTTCACGCCGAGCGCCGAGCCCTTGCGCTCCTTCGGAAAGAAGAAGCTGATGTTGGCCATGCTCGAGCTGAAGTTCCCACCGCCGAGGCCGCACAGCAGCGCGAGCATCAGCATGGTGGGATAGCCGGTGTTGTGGTCCTGCACCGCGTAGCCGATGCCGAGCGCGGGGATCAGCAGCGACGCGGTGGAGATCGCGGTCCAGCGACGGCCGCCGAACACCGGAATCATGAACGAGTAGAAGATGCGCAGCGTCGCACCCGAGAGCGCGGGCGCCGCAGCCAACCAGAACAGCTGGTTGGTCGAATATTTGAAGCCCATCGCCGGCAGGTTCACGGCGACCACGCTCCACACCTGCCAGATGCAGAAGGCAAGGAACAGCGAGGGCACCGAGATCCACAGGTTCACGCGGGCGATGGCCTCGCCCTCGCGCTGCCAGAAGGCCTTGTCCTCCGGCGTCCAGAGCGTGAGCATCCGGCCTTTGCGGCGTGCTCCCAGGGTTGCAGTTTGGTTTGACATGAAAGTCTCCAGAGAAATTGAACGCAGCCTGAATGCAGTTCAGGAAGCCGCCATCACGTTGGTGCGGCGCACCTCGGTGAAATACATCCAGATCAGCGACACCCAGACCACGCCGTACATCAGCATGAAGGCGCTCGAGCGGATGCCGGTCCAGTCCATGAGCACACCGAACAGGATCGGCAGAATGAAGCCGCCCAGACCGCCGGCCAGACCCACGATGCCGCTGATCGCGCCGATGTTTCCGGGGTAGTCGTTGCTGATGTACTTGAAGACGCTGGCCTTGCCGAAGGCCCACGCGATGCCGAGCACGAACATCAGGCCGGTGAACGCGTAGACGTTCAGACCGATGTGGAAGGTGGTGGGTCCGTTGACCGTGAGGATGGTGAAGTCCGTCTGCGGATACGACAGCAGGAACAGGCAGATCCAGCTCACCCACATCACCCACCAGGTGACGGCGTGCGCGCCGTACTTGTCGCTCAGCACACCGCCGATGGCGCGCAGCACGCCGCCGGGCAGCGAGAAGCAGGCCGCCAGCAGCGCGGCCACGCGGATGTCAAGACCGTATTCGCCGACGTAGTACTGCACCATCCACAGCGACAGCGCCACGTAGCCGCCGAACACGATGCTGTAGTACTGGCAGTACTTGAGAACCTTGGGGTCCTTGAGCGCCTTCAGCTGGTCGGTGAAGCTCACGTTGCTGGCCACGAGGTGCGATGGATCGCTGTAGCTGAAGAGCCAGAACAGGATCACCGCTCCGAGCATGATGGCCGCGTACACATGCGGAACGGCGGCCCAGCCGAACGCCACGAGAATCACCGGCGCGACGAACTTGTTGACCGCGGCGCCCGAGTTGCCAGCGCCGTAGACGCCCATCGCCATGCCCTGACGGTCCTTCGGAAACCAGCGCGCCACATAGGGCGTGCCCACCGAGAACGCGCCCCCTGCCAGACCGACGAACAGCCCCGCGACGAGGAAGTGCCAGTACTCGGTCGCGTAGCCCATCATCCAGATGGCGGGAACGGTGAGCGCCATGAGAATCGTCATGACGATGCGGCCGCCGTACTTGTCGGTCCAGATGCCGAGCGGCACGCGCACCAGCGAGCCGGTGAGCACCGGCATGGCGGTGAGCAGGCCGAACTGGGTGGAGTTCAGGTTCAGCATCTTCTTGATCGGAATGCCGATCACGCCGAACATCATCCAGACCATGAAGCACACGGTGAAGGCCAGCGTGCTGACGATCAGCACCGACCACGCACGACGTTTCTGGGTGGCGTCGTCAACCGCGCGGGTTGCGCCACTTGTGGTGGCATCGATCGACGTATTGACCATGGGGAAGCCCTCTTTTGGTAGATGGCTTGATGGTCGGGTTTTCGCTCAAGGCTGAACATCCTTCGCCCGGACGCTCGGATATCGGCGAAAGAACGATGGTGATCCTTGCGCGCATACTCCCAAAGAACTATGAGGGAGTATTCGGACGCCGTTGCAAGGACCGTGTCAGCTTGCCGCCGACGGGATCAGCTGGGTCGATCCACCGCACGCACGCGGTCGGACGCATAGACCGCCGCCTGCACCCGCGAGCTCAGGCCGAGCTTGCGCAGGATGTGCTGCACATGGATCTTCACCGTGGTCTCGGCGATGTCGAGCGTGCGCGCAATCTCCTTGTTGCTCGCGCCACGCGCGATTTCGCCCAGCACTTCCTCTTCGCGCGGCGAGAGCTGCGGCTGCGCCTCCGGCGCAGGCTCGCTCACCGCGTCCTCCGCGGCTGCGGGCTCCTGCGAGCGCAGCGCGGCGACGAGCTTGCCCATCATCTCGGGGCTGACCACCGACTCGCCGCGCATCGCGCGGTGGATGGAATCGGCCAGCATGTGGCCCTCGATGGTCTTGAGCAGATAGCCCTGTGCGCCCTTGCGCAGCGCGGCCGCGAGGTCCTGTCCATCCTCGCTCACGGTGAGCATGAGGATGCGGCTGTGCGGAGATGCTTCGCGCAGCCCGGCAATCGCGTCGATGCCGGTCACGCCGGGCAGATGGTTGTCGAGCAGGATCACGTCGGGCCGCAGCTCGGGCACCAGCCGCAGCGCCTGACCTGCGTCGGCCGCCTCGCCGACCACCTTGAGATCGGGCTGCTGCGCGAGCAACGCCACCAGACCGCGACGCAACAGCGTGTGGTCGTCAATCAGAAAGACGCTTACCTGAGTGTTCATGGGGAATCGAGAGAAACCAAATTCTTTGCCCGCCCGCTCTTGCCGGGCGCGAGCTGCCCTGCCGCCAGCGGCAACTGCACCACCACGCTCGTTCCCGGACCGGGCTCGCGCGCGCGCACCTCGAGCCGTGCGCTGATGCGCTCTGCGCGCTCCTTCATGATGCCAAGGCCGACATGCAGCGAATCGGGCGGCACATCGGCGAGCACGAACCCGCAGCCGTTGTCCAGCACCTCGAAGCGCCAGAACGGATGCCGCTGCACCAGCAGATCGACGCGCGTGGCACCGGCGTGCTTGCGCACGTTGGAGAGCGCCTCCTGCACGATGTGCAGCACCTGAATCTGCACATCGGGCGCGAGCGGATAGCCGTGGCCATGCATCGCCAGCGTGGTCGCCACGCCGGTCTGGTGCTCAAACTTGGAGAGCGTGGAGCGCAGCGCGTCCTCGATGTCCTCGTCCTGCGTGCGCGTGCGAAAGTGGATCAGCAGCTCGCGCACATCGTTGTAGCACTCCTGCACGCCGATCTCGAGCTCGTCCATCGTGCGGTTGCGCGCGCCCTCGTCCTTGCGCGCGACGGCATCGCGCAGCAGATGCGTCTGGATCTTGAGAAACGCGAGCGACTGCGCGATCGAGTCGTGCAGCTCGCGCGCGATCAGGCTGCGCTCCTGCGCCACGGCGGCCTCGCGTTCGAGCGCCGTCACCCGCATGCTCTCCATCGAATTCGCGAGATGGTGGGCCATGGTCGTGAGCAGGTCGCGCATGCCGTCGCTGAGTTCCTCGTGCGTGCGAAAGAACAGGTCCACCTCGCCGAGCACCCGCTGCTGCAACTGCACGGGAATGCTCACCACGGTGCGAAAACCCGCCTGCAGGCAGTGCGAGAGCCCCTTGTCATGCGAGCCCTTGGGCACCAGCGAGATCACGCGCATCGCCGCCGGTTCGCCGTCCAGTGACTGGCCGCATTCGCAGCTGCCCGCCATCAGGCACTGCTCCTCGTCCTGCACCGCCTCGGGCATGCCGTCGGAGGCGAGCATCATGTAGCGCTCGTTGGTCTCGTCGGACCAGCGCACCACGGCCGCATCGCAGGCGGCGACCTTCTTGATCTCCTGAATGAAACCCCGGGTCAGCGTGTGCAGATCACCGGCTTCGGCGGCCAGCGCGCTCACCGCGTAGAGCGCCGCAAGCCGCTGGTTCTGAACGTTGATGCTCGCGGTCTTTTCCCGTACCTTCTGCTCGAGGTCTTCATGCGAGGACTGCAGCGCATGCGTCATCAGATTGAAGCCCGCGTTGAGCTGTCCGAACTCGTCCGTGCTGTCGACCTCGATGCGCGTGGCCAGGTCGCCCTTTCGCACCCGCGAGAGCGCATCCTGCAGCCGAGAGACGGGGTTGAGCACCAGCAAATAGCTGAGCGCGATGAACGCCACCGCCGAGCCGATGGCCAGCGCCACCATGAAGAGCTGGAACAGATGCAGCGCGGCGGTGAGGCGCGCGATCTGCGTTTCGATGGATTCGACGAACATGTCCACCGACGCGACGAACCGGTCGGCTCGCTCCAGCGACTGGACTTCATCCACCGGCGCAGGCTTCTGCCAGTCGCCCTTGAGCGCCGACCACGCACCCTGCACCAGCGCGTAGTGTGTGCGCGCCTCATCGTTCCAAGGCACGAACAACGGGCGCGAGGGATCGCCCGCGCGCAGCAACTCGAGCGATTCGTCAAAGTGCAGCATGCGCTGCGCCAGCGCCTCGGGCGTTTCGTGCTGGTGCGCGAGCACCATGCGCATCATGTTCATGCGCAGCCGCCCTGCCTCGTTGACCGCAGCCGCCCCACCCTCAAGCCGCCAGGTGATCCAGAGCGTGAAACCGATGGATGCCAGCGCCACCAGCAGAAAGGCGACGCCAAGCACCTGCAGCTTGGTGGAGAGCGATGGCCGATTGTTCATCGCCGCAGTCTAGAGACGCCATAAGCAATGCAAATTGATATTGATCAATTTACAAACGCTGTCGTTCAACCGCCGCCAAAAAGAGCGTCGATTCGCGCTCTGACACAAATCAAAAAAGCAACGCAGCTCTCGATGCGTTGCTTTCCACCATCCATGTCGGGCGCTTGCCCGAAGCCGCTCAGCTCCGGCGTCGGCGCACGCGGATCAGCCCCGTCAGGGCCATGAGCGAGGACAGTCCGATCAAAACGGCATCTCCGCTCGCATGGAGCGGCCATGCGAACGGAGATGTGAGCCGAGATGCGAATCGGTTGTCAGCCGCAGCTGCCCAGTGCTCCACATTGCGTGCAGTAATCGCAGCCATCCTTGCGGATCACGGCGTGCGCGCCGCATTCGTGGCATTTCTTGCCAGCCATGGTGGGCGGGTTGCCGCCGTTCTGGGCGATGTCGGCATTCGCAGTGAGCGCAGGCTCTCCAAGCGGCAGAACCTGCTGCTGGGGCGCGGCGCGCTGCGCCAGGATGTTCTGCACCGCGTACGCGATGGCGGCGACTTCGGAGTCGTGCCACAGCGGCACACGGGTGCCGTCATCCTTGGTGTGGAAGCCAAGGCGCACCGGGCCGCGATCCCACGCCACCTTGCGCATGTCGGAGAGCGCGCGTTCGAGGAAACCGCCGCGCGCGGCCAGCGACAGAAGGCGCATGCTCGACGTGATCCACTGCTGCGACTCGCCGCTCTGGCCCACGGGCATGAAGAACTCGATGGCGCGGTCGACCGAGCCGCCGTGGCCATCGGGCACCGGCAGGAACGAGACGATCAGGTACAGCGCCTTGTGGCCTTCCTGTGTCCAGTACTCGAGCTTTTCCGCCACGGCCGACAGTCCGCCCTTGGGACGGCTTTCGATCATCGTGCGCATCGGGTCGATGGCCGGTGCGGGCGCGACGGCGGCGGCGGGCGCAGGAGCCTCGGCCTTGGGGGCGGGAGTGACTTCGAGCACCGCGCCCAGAATGCTGTTGGGGCGGTAGGTGGCCAGGCCCTTCAGGCCCGAATGCCAGGCCTGCAGATAGAGGTTCTTGAAGTCGTCGTACGGATAGTCTTCCGGCACGTTGACCGTCTTGGAGATGGCGGTATCGACGAAAGGCTGCACCGCCTCCATCATCGCCACGTGCTCGCCGGCCGACATGTTCATCGCGCTCACGAAGTACTCGGGCAGCTGGTTGACGTCACCGCCGAGCGTCTTGTACAGGCGCCATGCGTAGTCCTCGACGATGTACTCGCTCTTGCTGCCATCGGCCTCGCGCTTGCGGCGGGTGTAGCTCCACGAGAACGGCGGCTCGATGCCGTTCGACGCGTTGTCGGCGAAAGCCAGACTCACCGTGCCGGTGGGCGCGATCGACAGCAGGTGGCTGTTGCGGATGCCGTGCTTGCGGATCTGCTGCTTGAGCTCCTTGGGCAGGCGGCTGGCGAACGTGCCCGCGGCCAGATAGCCGTCGGCGTTGAACTTGGGGAACACGCCCTTTTCCTTGGCCAGCTCGACCGACGCGGTATAGGCCGCGTCACGCATGTGCTCGGCGATCTTCACCGCCATCTCGCGGCCCTCTTCGCGGTCATAGCGCAGCTTGAGCATGGCCAGCGTGTTGCCCATGCCGGTGAAGCCCACGCCGATGCGGCGCTTGGCGGCGGACTCGGCACGTTGCTGCTCGAGCGGCCAGAAGGTGAGGTCGAGCACGTTGTCGAGCGCGCGCACCTGCAGCGCGACCGAGGCTTCGAACGCCTCGAAGTCGAACTTCGCAGCGCCGTTGATGCCGAACGGGTTGCGCACGAAGCGCGTGAGGATGATTGGGCCAAGGTCGCAGCAGCCGTAGGGCGGCAGCGGCTGCTCGCCGCAGGGGTTGGTCGCTTGGATCTTTTCCGCGTAGTGCAGGTTGTTGTCGGTGTTGATCTGGTCGAGGAACAGAATGCCCGGCTCGGCGAAGTCGTAGGCCGACTTCATGATGGTGTCCCACAGATCGCGCGCACGCACCGTGCGGTAGACCCACTGGCCGTCGCCGCGCTGACGCGCACCGGCCTTCTGCAGTTCCTCGCCGGGTGTGGCCTCGTGGACCAGCTCCCACTCGCCGTCCGCCTCCACGGCCTGCATGAAGCCGTCGGGCACGCCGACCGAGACGTTGAAGTTGTTCCAGCGGCCCGGTGTGCGCTTGGCGGTGATGAAGTCGAGCACATCTGGATGATCGATGCGCAGCACGCCCATCTGCGCACCGCGACGCGCGCCGGCGCTCTCCACGGTGGAGCAGGACTGGTCGAACACATTGATGTAGCTGCACGGACCCGAAGCCATCGAGGCGGTGCCCTTGACCAGCGCACCGCGCGGACGGATGCGCGAGAAGTCGTAGCCCACGCCACCGCCGCGGCGCATGGTCTCGGCCGCCTCACGCAGCGCCTCGTAGATGCCGGGGTAGCCCGCATCGTCCACGCCCTGGATGCAGTCGCCCACGGGCTGCACGAAGCAGTTGATCAGCGTGGCCTGGATGTCGGTACCGGCAGCGCTCATGATGCGGCCCGCACCGATGGCGCCGATGCGCAGGTTGTCGAGGAATTTGGCTTCCAGAGGCTCGCGAAGGTCTTCGCGCTCCACGGACGCCAGCGCACGTGCCACTCGGCGATACAACTCCTCCACATCCTTCTCATCATTCTTGAAATATTTCTCGCGCAGAACGTCGAGACTGATGGGTTGCATGGACATGGTGGGGGTCAGATCGGCTGTTTCGCGTTTCATGAAAAAGTGCTCTCCGATGTTGGAGGGTAGATGAATTCTTGGGGGGTCGTCGAGGCAGTTCGCCACGGCTTCGGCAGGCGGTGACGCGCAGGCCGTATTTCTACACCTTCCACAGAAAATGTGTCTGAATTCTAATCAAGGCATCCTGTATCGAAGCTCATTTTTAATAGCAAGCAATTCCCATCATTGCTCGCAATATTCGCAATTACGAAGATAGCCCTTGACAGACATTTCTGACATTCATTTACATGCTGTGTGTCCTTGTGGACAGCCTCGCAAACACCCTGAAATCGGCTAGTATTTGAAAATGATTCTCATCTCGAAGCGTTCACTCACCCGTTTGGCCTTGCCGACCCTGATGCTGTCGTCCGTGCTGCTGTCCGCCTGCTCCTTGCCGACCGCTGGCCGCGCCCACAACTCCCCCGAATTGCATTGGAATGCCCCTGCCGCGCAGACCCAGTGGCATGACACATTGACCCAGATCCAGTCCGCCCCCGTGATCCTGCTCGGCGAGCAGCACGACGCGCCCGAGCACCACGCCATTGAAACCGACACCGTGCGCGAGCTGTCCGCGCGGGGGCGGCTCGCCGCTCTGGTCATGGAAATGGCGGACGAAGGTGCATCCACCGCAGGCATCCCCTCCGACGCCAGCGAGGCCGACGTGCAGGCGCGCCTGCACTGGAACGACAAGGGCTGGCCTTGGAAGTCCTACGGCCCCACGGTCATGGCGGCCGTGCGCGCCGGCGTTCCGGTGCTCGGCGGCAATCTGCCGCGCGCACAGATGGCGGAAGTCATGAAGAACGCGAATTTTGACCGGCATTTGAACGCCGAAGCGCTGCAGATCCAGATCGATGCGATCAAGGAAGGCCATTGCAACCTGCTGCCCGAGTCGCAATTCCAGCCCATGGCGCGCATCCAGCTCGCACGCGACGAACGCATGGCCCGCGTCGTGACCTCCGCCGTGACCGCGAACCGTACCGTGCTGCTCGTCGCCGGGCACGGCCATGTGCGCACGCGCGTGGGCGTGCCCACCTGGCTGCCACGCGATCTGCCCTACAAAGCGGTCATCGCCCAAGCCGGACAAGTCAAACCCGCCATCCAAGGCGAAGCGGACATCTTCATCGTGACGCCCGAGCTGCCTCGCAAGGACCACTGCGCCGAATTGCGCGAGCGCTTCAAGCGCTGAGGAAAGCTCATCCCTCAACGCCACATATGTACCGGCGTGCTGCGACAATTGGCCCCATATGACCGAATCCTTCATCCTGACCCTCTCCTGCCCGGACCGTCTCGGGCTGGTGCATGCCGTCTCCGGCTTCCTGCTGGAGCGTGACGCCAACATCGAAGAAGCCGCCCAATACAACGACAGCGCCACTGGCCTGTTCTTCATGCGCGTGCAGTTTGCGTGCCAAAGCCCAGATTTGCCGACACTCAAGGCCGAGTTGGCGACTTTTGCGGAATCGTTCAAGATGAACTGGGGCCTGCACTCCACCAGGGAGGCGATGAAGACCGTGATCATGGTCAGCAAGGACGGCCGCTGCCTGAACGACCTGCTGTTCCGCTGGAAATCGGGCCTGCTGCCGATCGACATCCGCGCCATCGTCAGCAACCACCGCGATTTCTACCAGCTCGCGGCCAGCTACAACATCCCGTTCCACCATATCCCCGTGACCGCCGCCACCAAGGCACAGGCCGAGGCCAAGCAGTACGAGATCATCCAGGCCGAAGGTGCCGAGCTCGTCGTGCTGGCGCGCTACATGCAGGTGCTCTCCGACGACCTGTGCAAGAAGCTCTCGGGCCGCGCGATCAACATCCACCACAGCTTCCTGCCGAGCTTCAAGGGCGCCAAGCCCTACTACCAGGCCCATGACCGTGGCGTGAAGCTCATCGGCGCAACCGCCCACTACGTGACCGCCGATCTGGACGAAGGCCCGATCATCGAGCAGGACGTGGCGCGTGCCAGCCACTCCGACACCGTGGAAGACCTCACCGCACGCGGCGGCGACACCGAAAGCCAGGTGCTGGCCCGCGCCGTCAAATGGCACAGCGAACACCGCGTGCTGATGAACGGCCACAAAACGGTGATCTTCAAGTAAAAGCCGTCAACGCACACCCATCCGCAGCCAACCCGTCACCTCACACATCATGAGCAGCACCCCCAATCACCCGATCAGCGTGGACGCCGGTGCCCTGCGGCGCATTCCACCCATCCAGTGCCTGCTCACGTTCGAGGCGCTGGCGCGGCTGCGCAGCGTGACGCTCACGGCCGACGAACTCTGCGTGACGCCCAGCGCCGTGAGCCACCGCGTCAAGCAGCTCGAGCAGATTCTCGGCACCCGCCTCTTCGGCCGTGCCGATTTTTCGCTCACGACCGACGGCAGCGCCTATCTCTCGCATGTGCGCGAGGGCTTGGGCGCACTGCAGCGCTTTCCCGGCGCGGACAGCGTTCCGGGAAAGCGACGCCTCAAGCTGGCCGTCACGCCCACCTTTGCAAGAGCCATCCTGATCCCGCGCCTGCGGCAGTTCACCGAGGCCTATCCCGAGATCGATCTGGCGCTGCAGGTCTCGATCCCGCTGCTCGACGTGGTCGCCGAAGACGCCGATCTGGTCGTGCGCTTCGGCCCAGGACACTACGCAGACATGGAACATGTCGAGCTCGCGCGCGACATCGTCACCCCGCTCGCCTCCCCGGCCTTCGTGCGCGAACATGGCCCGTTCGAGCGCCCCGAAGACCTCGAGGGCATCCCGCTCCTGCGCAGCCCGCTCGAGCCATGGCGCAGCTGGTTCGACGTCTGCGGCCTGAGCTGGCCCGCACCGACCGAAGGTTCACAGTTCAACGACATCGGACTGATGTGCGACGCCGCCGCCGCCGGCATGGGCGTGGCGCTGGTGCGCCTCAAGCTCGGCCGACCGTGGCTGGACCAGGGCACGCTCGTGCGCCTCTACGACAACATCGTCGCCCCAAGCCCGCACGCGCACTACCTGTGCTGGAAAACCGGCACGATGGACCGCTGGGAGTGCGCGGCGTTTGCGGAGTGGCTGCGCAAGACGCTGGCCTGAACCGCACCAGTGGGAGCGCTTGCGCTCAGTTCATTTCATTTCGCCGACAACTGCACGTCGAGCACACGCACGGTTTCGTAGAGTACCCGCGTGCCGTCCAGCAACTGGGCGGGCTCGATCCACTCCTCCGGGCAATGGCTGCGGCCATTCAGGCAGGGAATGAAGATCATGCCGATGGGTCCGGTCGGCGCCATGTAGACCGCATCGTGTCCGGCGCCGCTTGGCATGCGCATCTGCTCGTAGCCCAGGTGGCCGCATGCCTGCTCGATGCCCTGCATGACAAGTTCCGAGCAATCCGTTGGCTGCGACCGGCTCACGTCCTGCATCACCGCCTTCACGCGCAATTCATCGAGGCCCGATTGCACCTGTGCGAACAGTTCTTCGGGGAAGGTTTCCAGCACGCCGACATGGTCGCTGCGCACTTCCATCATCATCTCCACCAGCCCGGGCACCGCGTTCGATGCGTTCGGCGTGAGCGAGAGGCGACCGACCGTTGCCACCACATAGTGCGGCTTGCCATTGAGAGCGCTCGCCTTGCGGTTCGCTGCGTCGATGATGCGCGCGGCGCCCACCAACGCATCGTGGCGAATGTCCATCGGCGTAGTGCCCGCGTGATCGGCCTGACCATGCACGGTGAACGACACGCGGCGAATGCCGACGATGTTGGTCACCACGCCGATCGGCAGCCGACGCTGCTCCAGCACTGGGCCCTGTTCGATATGCAGCTCGACGAACGCCGCGGTTTCACCGGCACCGCGAAGCGGTTGCGCAAGCAGCTCGGGGCGCGCGCCAATGCGACGCATGCCTTCGGCCAGCGTTTCGCCCTGCGGATTGCGCGCCTCCAACATCTCGGCGCCCAGCTTTCCCGACAGAGAGCGGCTGCCGATGCACGAGATGCCGTAATCACTGGGCTCTTCCGAAAGAAAGTCGATCACCTCGAACGGATGTGAAAGCGCGACACCGTTTTCGTGCAGCGTGTGAGCCACTTCGATGCCCGCGAGCACGCCGATGATGCCGTCGAAGCGGCCACCCATCATCACCGTGTCGCAGTGCGATCCCGTGGAAATCGGCGCACCGTCGATCGATCCGTTGGACGCAGGCAGGCGGCCCACCAGATTGCCGCCCGCATCCAGCGATACCTGCATGCCCGCAGCTTCGAATTCGCTGCGCAGCCAGGCGCGCGCGGCTTCGAACTCGGGCGAGAACGCGCGGCGCGTCCACGGCACGTCGGGCAGTGTGAAAGTGGAGAGCTTTTCCACGCGCTGCCAAAGACGCTCGGCGTTGATGGGGGGAAAAGTGATGCAGGCGTCGTCAGTCATTTGGAGGTCGGAATCAGTCGTCATATGAAGGCGCAGTCGCGCGCTGGTGGTGCGGCTTGAGGAACTTGCCATCGCCCGCGTTGTTGAGGATTTTCACGCCATCGAAGACATGCTGCCCGCGACACCAGGTGTTGGCCACACGCACCGTGAATTCACGTCCCTCGAACGAGCTCCATTGCACTGCCGAAAGGCTGGTCGATGGATCGAAGGCATAGCGCTCGGGCTTGAGCACGACGATGTCGGCATCCATGCCCACATCGAGCGATCCCTTGCGATCATCCAGCAGGAAATGGCGCGCAGGATTGCGCGAGAGCTGGCGCACCACCATCGACGGATCGATGCCGTGTTCCTCGCATCCCGTCCAGAACGCGGGCAACAGTGTTTCCAGACCCGGGCCACCGGAAGAATTGCGGAAGACATCAGGGTTGCCCTTGCGCTCCAGCCCCCAGCTCACATGGTCCGACGAAACAAACGTGCAGGCATCGCGCGCGATGTGCGTCCACAGCAGATCCACTTCGGCCTTGGGGCGAATCGGTGGATAGTGCTTGGTCTTCGCGCCGAAGCGGCGGGTATGCTCTTCGTGATTGAGCATCAGGTACTGCACGCAGGTTTCAATGCTGGCGTGGTGGCCTGCACGACGATACATGTCGCAGATCTCAAATCCGCGCGAGGTCGAGACGTGCACCGCATGCGCGCGCGCCCCCGTCTCGGCACCCAGTTCGTAGATCAGCGCCGTTGCGAGGTTCTCGATCATCGGCGTGTGCGCGCGCATGAACGCGTCCCATCCGGTATCGCCCGCCTCCTGCAGGCGACGGATGTTCTTGCGCGTCAGCTCCTGCATCTGGTTGTGCACCCCGCAGACGATGCCGGAGGGTTGAATCAGGCGAAAAGCCTCGAAAAGATCATCTTCTTCCACGCGCGGAAAGCGCCCCGGCGTGGCCTCGAAGGTGGAGAACTTGAAGGCGCAAACGCCCCCTTCAATCAGGCCCGCTGCAGCCTGCAGCCCGTGTTCCAAATTGAGCGTGCCGAACAGTGCCACATCCACGTGACAATCCCGCTCGACTTCGGCGATCTTCGCATCGAGCTGCGGGCGCGATGCCACCGGTTCTGGATCGTCGTAAGGCATGTCCACCATCACGGTGACACCGCCCGCGGCGGCAGCGCGCGACGCCCAGCCGAGGCCTTCCTGCCCGTTCTGACTGCCCGAGTGCACCTGCCCGTCCACCACGCCCGGCACGATCCACTGGCCACGCGCGTCCACGCTCTCGCGGGCGGCGGGCGCTGCGCCTTCACCGCGCGCCGCAATCTTGCCATCGCGCACCGCCAGCCAACCGTCAGTCACCACACGGCGTGCATCGACGATATTGCCGCGCACCACCAGATCAAAGTCACTCATCTTTCATCTCCAGATTCGATTCAACGTTCAATGGAGAAAAAGTGTGAAGCCAGTCACCCAAAATGTCATATGCTTAAATATCGAAGATACATAACATCAAGTTAACCAACTCATGAAACTCAACCTGCGCCAGATCGAAGTGTTCCGCGCCATCATGATCAGCGGCTCGATCAGTGGCGCATCGAAACTGCTGTACGTCTCGCAGCCCGCTGTCAGCCGGTTGATTGCCTATACCGAACAGCGCCTGGGGCTGCAGCTTTTCGAGCGCATCAAAGGTCGCCTGCACCCCACACCCGAAGCGCACCGCCTGTTCGAAGAGGTGAGCACGCTCTACCAGAACGTGCAGCGCGTGAACGAGGTGGCCGAGAATCTGGCGAAGAACCGGGGCGGGCAACTGCGCGTCTCCTGCAGCCCCAACATCAGCCAGTACGTGATGCCCCAGGCCATCGCCCAATTCACGCGCGAGCACCCCGAGGTGCGCGTGGTGCTCCACACGCATATCCCGCACGTGATGACGCAGGCGCTGATCACCCAACAGATCGAGCTGGGCGTGACCTACATGCCGACGCCCCACCCCAGCCTCTCGATGCAGCCGCTGTACGAAAACCGCATCGTCGCGGTCCTGCCACAAGACCATCCTCTGGCCACGCGCGAAGAGATCAGCAGCCGCGATCTGGCGAATGAGCCCTTCATCGGCTACAGCAACGACATCCCGTTCGGGCACCTCGTGCAGCAGATCTTCGGCAGCGAAGAGAACCAGCCCGTACCCCGCATCGAGGTGCAACAGGCACAGGTGGCGTGCGCACTCGTGCAGGCCGGAGCGGGCGTGGCGCTGGTCGACGAGCTGACGATTCGCGGCCCTTCCTGGTCAAACGTGGTGGCCATTCCGGTCGCGCCAATGGTGCACGCGCCAGTTCACGCGTTTCGACTGCAACACCAGCCGATGTCTCGCCTGGCGCAGGAATTCGTGCAGGTTCTGAAAGCGCTGCAGTGAGCGGGAAATAACCCGCATGCGCGCGCAGCCACCTTCCGGTGCCTCTGCAAACACGAGGCTTTGAGTCGGAAAATGCCTAGGGATTTCCCTAGTCAGCGCTGCGTCCGGCCGATTTCCAGAATCCCTGATCCGTGGCGCTCCTTCCGGGAAATTGCACCGCTTCCCTCTGAAATCACGCCTTGGCGCAGATCTGCCGCAATGCACCACCATGATGCATTAACACGAGATTATGTTCAGCACATAAAAAGTAATGCGACATTGTTGACTGAGCTTTCTAGGATGCGACCCATTGAAGCCTCGGCCGTGTCTGCGCTGTTGCCTGCACCTTGGTGCATGGCGCCGGCCGCCCGGAGCTTCGACCGAGTGAGATGACGGACTGCTTTCTGACAAGGCGGCGCTCCGTCCTGATTTCAGCGCTGCGCCCAGTTCGCACGCATCCTTTTCGTGAAAAGCACATCGACATGACGATCCAATCAGCCGCCACGCATCCGCATGACGCCGGGGCGCCAGACCGCCACGCGGCTCCCACCAAGCACGCAGACAGCGCCAGCAAGCGCGCCGTCATCGCGGCATCCACCGGCAACGCGCTGGAGTGGTATGACTTCACCGTGTATGCCCTGTTTGCGGTCTACATCGGGCAGAACTTCTTCCAGAACGAGAACCCGACCGTTCAGCTCATGGCGTCGTTTCTCGCGTTCGGCCTGGGCTACATCGCCCGCCCACTCGGCGCGCTGATCCTCGGCTCCTATGGCGACCGCAAAGGCCGCAAGGCCGCACTCAGCATGACCATCATGCTGATGGCCGTTGGCACGCTGCTGATCGCCATTGCGCCACCCTACGCCGCCATCGGCGTCGGCGCACCCCTGTTGATCGTCTGTGGCCGTGTGCTGCAAGGCTTCTCCGCAGGCGGTGAAGTGGGCGGCGCCACCGCGTTCCTCATCGAGCACGCACCGCCGGAAAAGCGCGGCCTCTACGCGTCCTGGCTGCAAGCCAGCATGGGCATCAGCAATGTGCTTGCGGCCCTCGTCGCCACCATCGTGACCAGAGCGTTCACGCCCGAGCAGGTGGGCGAATGGGCATGGCGCATTCCGTTCATTTTCGGTCTGGCGATTGCGCCCGTCGGCCTGTGGATGCGTCGCGCACTCGACGAAACCCCGCACTTCAAGGAGGAAGCCGCACGCTCCGCCAAATCCGGCGAGACCGCCAAGCAACCGCTGCTCAAAGTGCTGCGTGAATGCCCGCGCCAGCTCATCACCGGCCTCGGCATGTCGGTGCTGTGGGCTGCCGGCCCCTACGCGCTCATCATCTATCTGCCGATCTATGTGCAGAAGAACATGGGCTTTGCCAGCTCCGACGCCTTCACTGCGGCGCTGATCGGCAACTTCTTTCTGATCGGTGGATGTCTGCTGTCCGGCGCGATTTCCGATCGCATCGGTCGCCGCAACATGCTGCGCATCGGCGCGCTGCTCATTCTGGTGGCCGCTTATCCGCTTCTGGCGTGGCTGGACTCGGTGCGTACCCCCACGGCACTGATCGCCGTGCAATCTGCCATGTGCGGTCTGGTCGCTCTGTTCGTCGGCAGCGCACCTGCCGCGCTTTCGGAAATCTTTCCAACCGCCGTGCGCTCCTCCGGCATGTCCCTGTCCTACAACACGGCCGTGACGATTCTTGGCGGCTTTGCTCCGGCACTGCTGACCTGGATTTCGTACTCCACCGGCATCTCGCACGCGCCTGCCCTGTACGCCATGGCCGCAGCCGTCGTCGCGCTGATCTCCATCTCGCTCCTGCCCGCGCCGAGCAAGGTGTAACGCGCCGCCTGCGGGCATTTCGCGAAAACAGCGAACAGCCCGCAGCACCCCGCACAACGCACCTCACAAGAATGTGCAAATTTGTTCACGCCGCTGCCTCGGCTGTTGAACTACATTCACGGGATGAGCACCGCCACACCTCAACCCACGGCCAGCGAGCGCGCCTTGCGGCAAAAACAGATCGTCGACGCGCTCGGCCAGCACCTGCCTGCGCACGCGCTGCTGTGGAACTCCGAAGACACCACCCCTTATGAATGCGATGGGCTGACCGCCTATCGCCAGCGTCCGCTGGTCGTCGCGCTGCCCGAGACCGAAGAGCAGGTGCAGGCCGTGCTGCGCGTCTGCCATCGGCTTGACGCGCCGGTCGTCGCGCGCGGCGCGGGCACGGGGCTTTCGGGTGGCGCAATGCCACACGCCATGGGCGTGACGCTGTCGCTCGCCAAGTTCAACCGCATTCTTGAAGTCAATCCCGTGAGCCGCACCGCGCGCGTGCAGTGCGGCGTGCGCAATCTGGCGATCAGCGAGGCCGCCGCGCCGCACAACCTCTACTACGCGCCCGATCCGAGCAGCCAGATCGCCTGCACCATCGGCGGCAACGTGGCCGAGAATTCCGGCGGCGTGCACTGCCTGAAATATGGCCTCACGGTGCACAACGTGCTGCGCGTGCGCGGTTTCACCGTCGAGGGCGATCCCGTCACCTTCGGCAGCGAGGCGCTCGACGTGCCCGGCTACGACCTGCTGGCCGCGATGATCGGCAGCGAAGGCATGCTGGCCGTGGCGCTCGAAGTGACCGTGAAGCTCATCCCCAAGCCGCAGCTCGCGCGCTGCATCATGGCGAGCTTCGACGACGTGCGCAAGGCGGGCGATGCCGTGGCGGCAGTGATCGCTGCGGGCATCATCCCGGCGGGTCTGGAGATGATGGACAAGCCGATGACGGCTGCCGTCGAAGATTTTGTGCATGCCGACTACGACCTCACCGCCGAAGCCATTCTGCTGTGCGAGAGCGACGGCACGCCCGAAGAGGTCGAAGAGGAAATCGGCCGCATGAGCGACGTGCTGCGCAACGCCGGTGCCACGGCGATCACCGTGAGCAACAACGAAGAGGAGCGCCTGCGTTTCTGGAGTGGCCGCAAGAATGCGTTCCCCGCCAGCGGTCGCATCAGCCCCGACTACATGTGCATGGACTCGACCATTCCGCGCAAGCGTCTGGCCGACATCCTGCTCGCCATCCAGGAGATGGAGAAGAAATACCGACTGCGCTGCGCCAACGTGTTCCATGCGGGCGACGGCAATCTGCATCCGCTGATCCTGTTCGATGCGAACGACCCCGACGAGCTGCACCGCTGCGAACTGTTCGGTGCCGACATTCTGGAGACCAGCGTCGCCATGGGCGGCACGGTGACCGGCGAGCACGGCGTGGGCATCGAAAAGCTCAACAGCATGTGCACGCAGTTCACGACCGAGGAAAACCTGCAGATGTTCGCGCTCAAGGGCGCGTTCGATCCCAAGGGCCTGCTCAATCCGGGCAAGGTGATTCCGACACTCAACCGCTGCGCCGAATACGGCAAGATGCTGGTGCGTGGCGGGCAGATCAAGCACCCCGACTTGGAGCGGTTCTGAGACACCCTCGTCGGCTGCCGTGCACCGTCGCTTGCGCTTGACGCTCGCCCGTTGCAACAGCGGCGGGTTTCTTGAAGCAGACGCTGAACAACCCGGCCAATCAACAGCGATCGATTCCGCCGAATTCCGCTGCTGACGAACGGACTCGTGGACGCGGCGACAATAGCGCCATGGCTCACGATTCCGATTCCAACTCTTCCAGCACGACTCCTGACGACGACTACCAGTCGCACCTGCAGGCCGGCAACGCGCTCGTCGCGCAGGCGCAGACCGTCGCCACCACCGACTTCGCCCAGGCGCGCGCGCTGTGGCAGGAGGCCGGAAAGCAGTACTACCTCGCCCACAAGGCCGACCGCGACGAGCCCGAGGCGGCTTTCAAGCTCGCCCAGGCCTGGATGGCCGAGGCCCATGCGCTGCAGAAGGAAGGTTCGCCCAACGCGAAGATCATGTGGAGCAACGCAGCCGCGCAGGCGGAGCTGGCGTTTGACCTGACTCCCGAGAACGGCCGCCTCGCGATGGCCGTCGCCACCTGCTATCACTTTGGCGAGCAGCCCGAGGAGGCCGAGGCGTGGCAGCAGCTCGGCCGGCACCTGCTTGACGGCGCGGCCAAGCTGCAGGGACACGGCGAGGACCGCAAGAACGAGGATTCCGAGGACTGAACCGGTGGGGCTACAGCCCGGCGCGCAAACGGCCCCGGAGCGTGTTGGCGATCTCAGTGCCGCGCCACCAAACCCCAGATGATGCTGGCGTGCGAGATCACGAACAGCACCAGACCGATCAGCCCACCGACGATGGTGCCGTTGATGCGGATGTATTGCAGATCGCTGCCGATGTGCTGCTCCACGAGCTGCGCCATCTCTTCGGCGTCCCAGCGCTGCACGGTGGCGCGGATGTGTTCGGCGACGGACTGCGCCACGTCGGGCGCCCATTGCGCGGCCCAGAGTTCGAGGCGCACGTTCAGTCGCAGGCGCAGCGCGGCGTCGCCCGCGAGCGACATGCCCAGCCACTTGCCCATCTCTGACACGTTGCGGGCAATCGCCGAATTCTCGTCCTGCAGATCGCTGCGCAGCTTGCGGCGCAGGTCGGCCCAGATGTCGTGCACGTAGGAGCTCAGCGCCTCGTCGTTCTGCAGATAGCTGCGGATTTCCTCGCCGCGCTGCTCCCAGTCGGGGTCCTGCTGCATGCGCTCGATCAGCCGGGCGATGGCCGCGTCCAGCGAGTCGCGCAGCTGATGGTTGGGGTCTCTCGCCACCTCCACGAGCAGGGTCTCGATCGCGTGCGAGATCGCCGACGCGCCCTTGCCGCTCAGCCAGTCGGTGGGCAGCACTTTTTGCTTGAGCGGATGCTCGCGTTTGATCCATTTGACCAGCGTGTTGGCGATGAAGTCGCGCGTATCGTCGGCGCGCAGCAGGCTGCTGAAGCGCACCAGCAGATCGTCGAGCAGCATCTGGTGGCGGCGCTCGTGCGTGAGCGCCTCGAGCGCGGCGGCCATGGTGCGCGAGACGTCGATCTGGCCGATCAGGGCCCGCGCGGCGCTGTTGAGCAGCTGCTGGATCTTTTCGTCCTCCACCGTGTCGAGCGCGGTGGACATCAGGCGCGAGACCTGCTTGCCCAGCAGTCCGGCATTGGCGGGCGAGGTGAGCCACTGCGCGAGCATGTCGGCCGGGTCATGGCGGCGGATCATGGACACGAGCGATGGCGCGTCGAGAAAACGGTCGCGCACGAAAGCCGAAAGGTTGTCGCCGATGCGGTCCTTGTTGCGCGCGATGATGTTGGTGTGCCGCGAGAGATACGGAAGCGGGATGCGCCTGAACAGCGCGGAGACGGCGAACCAGTCTGCCAGAGCGCCGACCATCGCGGCCTCGGCCATGGCGCGTATGCACTTGACCCAGAGATTCTGCGGGAAGGCGTAGGTGAGCGCGAAGACCACGACCACCGCGATGAACAGGCCCGTGGCCTGCCGCTTGGCACGCGAGAGCTGCGCCGCGCGCGCGGCGGTGGCGGCGCTGACGCCCGGCGAGTCCTGATCCTCGAGCGGAAGCATTTGCATGCCCTCAAGCATAGCCCGGCAGGGCCTGCGATTCACACCTTGCGCTGTAGGAGATGGGCGCGTAAGCCCGCTTGTGGGCTTGCGCGCTACAGAGGGAAAACCTTATTTGCCGTTGACGGCCAGCAGCTCGACTTCGAAATTCAGCGTGGCGTTCGGCGGAATCACGCCGCCTGCGCCGCGCGAGCCGTAGGCGATGCTGGCCGGGCACGTCAGCTTGGCCTTGCCGCCGACCTTCATCTTCTGCACGCCTTCGGTCCAGCAGGGGATCACGCCGTTGAGCGGGAAGTCGATGGGCTGGCCGCGCTTGATGGAGCTGTCGAACTCCTTGCCGGACTCAGGAAACCAGCCGCGGTAATGGACCTTGACGGTGTCGGTGGCCTTGGGGCTGGCGCCTGCGCCGTCCTTGATGCTTTCGTAGATCAGGCCGCTCTGGGTGGTGACGGGGTCTGCGGCTTTTGCTGCGGTGGCGAGGGTGAGGGCTGTGATGGTGGCGGTTGCCAGCAGGGTGAGCTTCTTCATTGAATTGCTTTGGGTTTGTTGGGGTTGGGATTGTTGCTTTGTTCGTGCTTTGAAGGTGTTTCTTTTTGGCGCGCGCTGCGTGGTTGAGGGCGGAGGCCGGGACTGCCCCCGGCGGGGCAATCACTTTTTGGTCTTGCCCAAAAAGTAATCAAAAATGCGCTTGGAAGTCCTCCGGCAGAACTCGACTTCGCGCTGCCGCGCTCCGCTCGGACAACCGCCGGAAGTCAGATTGGAAGAGGTGTTTGCGGCACTTTGCTTCGCTCGTGCCGGCATCGCCCTTTCGGGCGACGCCGCCTTTTGCTTTGCTTAGGCCTTGGCCTGAATTTGGTCCAGAGCCTTGGCCAGGTAGCCTACGGTGCGGTCCACGTTGTGCCACTTTTCCAGGCCGAAGAGGCCGATGCGGAAGGTCTTGAAGTCCGGGCCTTCGTCGCATTGGAGGGGCACGCCCGAGGCGGTCTGCAGGCCGACGGCCATGAAGGCCTTGCCGGACTGGATTTCGGGGTTGGTGGTGTAGCTCACGACCACGCCGGGGGCCTTGAAGCCGTCAGCCGCCACGCTCGGGAAGCCGCGTGTTTCCAGCAATGCGCGGACCTTCGCGCCCAGATCGATCTGTTCCTGACGGACCTTCTCGAAGCCGTATTCGCGCGTTTCCAGCATCACGTCGCGCAGCTTGACGAGCGCGTCGGTCGGCATGGTCGTGTGGTAGGCGTGGGCGCCTTTTTCGTAGCCTTCGGCGATGGTCATCCACTTCTTCAGATCACACGAGAAGCTGGAGCTCTGCGTGGGCTCGATGGCCTGGCGGGCGCGCTCGGAGAGCATGACCATGGCGCAGCAGGGCGTGCTGCTCCAGCCTTTTTGCGGTGCGCTGATGAGCACGTCGACGCCGGTCTTCTGCATGTCCACCCACATTGCGCCGGAGGCCACGCAGTCGAGCACCATGAGCGCGCCGACTTCATGCGCGGCGTCGGAGATGGTCTTGATGTAGTCGTCGGGCAGGATGATGCCGCTGGCGGTTTCCACGTGGGGGGCGAAGACGACCTTGGGGCGTTCGATGCGGATGGTTTCGGCCACGTCGGCGGCGAGCGCGGGAGCCCAGGGGTCCTGAGCGCCTTCGCCCTGCTTGCGGGCCTTGCAGACGATGGAGCCGCCGCCGAGCGCGCCTTCGTCGAAGATCTGGGTCCAGCGGTAGCTGAACCAGCCGTTGCGCACGATCAGCACCTTTTCGCGGTTGGCGAACTGGCGGGCCACGGCCTCCATGCCGAAGGTGCCGCTGCCGGGCACGAGCACGGCGGTGTGGGCGTTGTAGACCTCCTTGAGGACACCGAGGATGTCCTGCACCACGCCCACAAATTTCTTGGACATGTGGTTGAGCGCGCGGTCGGTGTAGACCACCGAAAATTCCATCAGTCCATCGGGGTCGACGTCGGGCAGCAATCCGGGCATGGGGTATCTCCTGTGTGTGATCGGCCCGCACTGGCTTTCGGATGGATCACGGGCGGGCCTGGTGACTGAGTCAGCGTTGGAAATTCAGTGTCTCTTCGAGAGAAATACAGCTTAGCACGCGATTTGGTGCACCAGCGTCAGCCTGCGGCGGGGTAGTGACGTCTGCCAAAGATGCCGCTGCCCACGCGCACCATGGTGCTTCCGGCCTGCACGGCGGCGTCAAGGTCGTCGGTCATGCCCATGGAAAGCGTGTCGAAGCGCTCCAGCCCCGCCATTTGCTGCGCCGCAATATCGCCGAACAGCTTCTGCGCGCGCTGGTGCACGGCGAGCTGAGCCGCGAAGTCGGCTGTGGGCTCGGGAATGCTCATCAGGCCGCGCACCACGATGCGCGGCAGCGCGGCGGCGGCGCGCACCAGCTCGGCGGTCTCTTCCGGCGCGATGCCCGACTTGTTGGCTCCGCCATCGACGTTCACCTGAATGCAGATCTGCAGCGGCGGCAGATGCTCTGGACGCTGGTCGGACAAGCGCTGGGCGATCTTGAGGCGGTCCACCGTGTGCGCCCAGTCGAAATGCTCGGCCACGAGACGCGTCTTGTTGCTCTGGATCGGGCCGATGCAGTGCCATTCGAGCGGCTGGGGCAATCCGTACTCGGCCACCAGCGCCATTTTCTCGACGGCTTCCTGGATGTAGTTCTCGCCAAAACTGCGCTGGCCCGCCTCGGCCGCATCGCGCACGGCCTCGGGGCCAAAGGTCTTGGACACCGCCAGCAAGGCCACGCTGGCCGCGGGGCGCCCCGCCTGCCCGCAGGCCTTGGCGATCTGCGCATGCACTCGTTGGAGATTGTTGGAAATCGTCGTCATAATGTTCGTTGAGGAGTCCGTTTCGGCCGATCTGACTAGCGGCACAGGTCAAACAACCTTAACCTGTCGATCTGCTCGCAAACAAGACATCAAGCGTATCAAACGATCAGAGGGATCCCGTGGACATTACCCAACTGCTTGCATTCAGCGTCAAGAACAAAGCCTCCGACCTGCACCTGTCGTCCGGCCTGCCGCCGATGATCCGGGTGCACGGCGACGTGCGCCGCATCAATGTGGACGCGCTCGACCACAAGACCGTGCACGGCATGGTCTATGACATCATGAGCGACTCGCAGCGCAAGACGTATGAAGAGTTCCTCGAGGTCGACTTCTCGTTTGAAATCGAAGGCCTCGCGCGCTTTCGGGTGAACGCCTTCAACCAGAACCGGGGCGCGGCCGCCGTGTTCCGGACGATTCCCAGCAAGATCCTGACGCTCGAGCAGCTGAACGCGCCCAAGATCTTCGGCGACCTCGCGCTCAAGCCGCGCGGTCTGGTGCTGGTGACCGGCCCGACGGGCTCGGGCAAGTCCACGACGCTGGCGGCGATGGTCAACTATCTGAACGAAACCGAGTACGGCCACATCCTCACGGTGGAAGACCCGATCGAATTCGTACACGAATCCAAGAAGTGCCTGATCAACCAGCGCGAGGTCGGCCCGATGACGCTGTCGTTCGCCGCCGCGCTGAAATCGGCCCTGCGCGAAGACCCGGACGCGATTCTGGTCGGCGAAATGCGCGATCTCGAAACGATCCGCCTCGCGATGACCGCCGCCGAAACCGGCCACTTGGTGTTCGGCACGCTGCACACCTCGAGCGCCGCCAAGACCATCGACCGTATCATCGACGTATTCCCGGCGGAAGAAAAGGAAATGGTCCGCGCGATGCTCTCCGAATCGCTGCAGGCAGTGATCTCGCAGACGCTGTGCAAGACCAAGGACGGTCAGGGCCGCGTGGCGGCGCACGAGATCATGCTCGGCACCAGCGCCATCCGCAACCTGATCCGCGAAGCCAAGGTGGCGCAGATGTACTCGACCATCCAGACCAGCAACGGTGTGGGCATGCAGACGCTGGACCAGAATTTGACAGACTTGGTGCGACGCAACATCATCAGCCCGGCCGAGGCCCGCGCCAAGGCCAAGATTCCGGAGAACTTTCCGGGATGACGAGGTAGGCGCCAGACGCACCCAACCTTCGGCGCTCAGGCAGCGCCGGAACAGGAAGACACCACATGAAAGGCATCCTCGACCTGCTCAAATCCAGGAGCCCCAGAGAAGCCAGGGAAGTTGGAGAGTCGACCCTGTTCACGACCGCTTTCTCGATGGGCAAGAGCGCCGGCAAGGCGGCGGCTCCATGGGATGCGCGCGCGGTCGAGGTCGTCGCCACACGCCTGCCCAAGAGCCGTGGCGGCAAGCTGCTTGAGTCGGTCTGGGAAAAGGACCAGTACATGTCGCACCTGAACAAGGAAGCGCTGGAGCGCATGCAGCGCTTCTTCGCGTTCGCGCAGGTGTCTCCCAACCGTGACCTGATCCGTCAGGACGAATACGGCAATTTCATGATCGTGCTGCTCACCGGCAGCATCGGCGTGGACAGACGCCAGCCCTGGGGCGAGCACCTGCGGCTGGCCGAAACCCGCCCCGGAGACATTCTGGGCGAGATGTCGCTGCTGGACAGCGGCATCCGCTTTTCCACCTGCACCACGCTCACCGACTGCGAGATCGCCGTGCTGAGCGCCGAGGCGCTCGACGACATGATGGCGCAGGACGCGCCACTGGCGGCCGCGCTGATCGCTCTGCTGGCCCGAAAATTGTCGCTGCGCCTGCGGGTGGTGAGCTCCCGGCTCAGCGACAATCCCAACGGATGAAGCGCGCCGACGGGCCGCCCGCCTCCACCTTCACCTTCACGCAACACCCCTACATTTCCAAGAGCCGCCCCACTCCGGGCAGCCGAACAGACCGAGAGGAACAACATGGAACGCGATCAGGCCAGTAAATTCATCAACGATCTGCTGCGCCTGATGGTCGGCCGGGGCGGCAGTGACCTGTTCATCACGGCCGAGTTCCCCCCCGCGATCAAGGTGGACGGCAAGATCACCAAGGTCTCGCCCCAGCCGCTGACGCCGTCGCACACGCTGATGCTCGCGCGCTCGATCATGAGCGACAAGCAGGTAGCCGACTTCGAGCGCACCAAGGAATGCAACTTCGCGATTTCGCCCGCCGGCATCGGCCGCTTCCGCGTGAACGCGTTCGTGCAGCAGGGCCGCGTCGGTCTGGTGCTGCGGACGATTCCGCTCACGCTGCCGACCATCGATGGCCTCGGCGTGCCGCAGGTGCTCAAGGACGTGACCATGGCCAAACGCGGCCTGTGCATTCTGGTGGGCGCGACCGGCTCGGGCAAATCGACCACGCTGGCCGCCATGCTCGACTGGCGCAACGAAAACTCCTTCGGCCACATCATCACCGTGGAAGACCCGGTGGAATTCGTGCATCCGCACAAGAACTGCGTGGTCACCCAGCGTGAAGTGGGTCTGGACACCGACAGCTGGGAAGCCGCGCTCAAGAACACGCTGCGCCAAGCTCCCGACGTCATCCTGATGGGCGAAATCCGCGACCGCGAAACCATGGAGCACGCCGTGGCCTTCGCCGAAACCGGTCACCTGTGCCTGGCCACGCTGCACGCCAACTCCGCCAACCAGGCGCTGGACCGCATCATCAACTTCTTCCCCGAAGAGCGCCGCGCGCAGCTGCTGATGGACCTGTCGCTGAACCTGCGCGCGCTCGTCTCGCAGCGCCTGATCCCCAAGCAGGACGGCAAGGGCCGCGCCGCCGCCGTGGAGATCATGCTGAACTCGCCGCTGATCGCCGACCTGATCTTCAAGGGCGAAGTCGCCGAGATCAAGGAAATCATGAAGAAGAGCCGCAACCTCGGCATGCAGACGTTTGACCAGGCGCTGTTCGACCTGTTCGAAGCCAACATGATCACGTATGAGGACGCCCTGCGGAACGCCGACTCGGTCAACGACCTGCGCCTGCAGATCAAGCTGAGCAGCCAGCGCGCCAAGACCACCGACCTGTCGGCCGGAACCGAGCATTTCGCGATCGTCTGACCCCCGCCTCCCGGGACTCCGAACCCCGGGCCACTGAACGAACCACTGGAGTTTTTGATAAATGAGCAGCATCAATCCCCGCACGTATGA
This sequence comes from Diaphorobacter caeni, assembly GCF_015354245.1. Taxonomy (GTDB): domain Bacteria; phylum Pseudomonadota; class Gammaproteobacteria; order Burkholderiales; family Burkholderiaceae_C; genus Diaphorobacter_A; species Diaphorobacter_A caeni. Next base: position 130,739 of record NZ_JADKYZ010000001.1, on the reverse strand, counting down.
CGCCATCCCCGCGCGCAAGGTCGCGTTTCTGGGTCTGGGCGTCATGGGCTATCCCATGGCCGGGCATCTGGCCAAGGCGGGGCATCAGGTGTCGGTCTACAACCGCACCCCGGCCAAGGCCGAAGCCTGGGTCCAGGAATTCGGCGGCAGCTTCGGCAAGACGCCCAAAGAGGCCGTGAAGGCCGCCGAGATCGTGTTCTGCTGCGTCGGCAACGATGACGACCTGCGCTCCGTCGTGCTCGGCGAGCACGGCGCATTCGCCGGCATGGGCGCCAACACCATCTTCGTTGACCACACCACGGCCTCGGCCCAGGTGGCGCGCGAACTCTACGAAAAGGCGCAGTCGCTCGGCCTGCAGTTCATGGACGCGCCGGTCTCCGGCGGCCAGGCCGGTGCCCAGAACGGCCAGCTCACGGTGATGTGCGGCGGCGACCAGACGACCTTTGACGACACCCGCCCCACGGCACTTGCGTTCTCGCGCGCCTTCACGCTGATCGGCGACAGCGGCGCAGGCCAGCTCGCCAAGATGGTCAACCAGATCTGCATCGCCGGTCTGGTGCAGGGCCTGTCGGAAGCCATCGCCTTCGGCCAGCAGGCGAATCTCGACATGAACGTGGTGCTCGACGTCATCAGCAAGGGCGCAGCCCAGAGCTGGCAGATGGAAAACCGCGGCAAGACAATGGTGCAAGGCAAGTTCGACTTCGGCTTCGCCGTCGACTGGATGCGCAAGGACCTGGGCCTCGTGCTCGACGAAGCCAAGCGCAACGGCGCCCGCGTGCCCGTGACCGCGCTCGTGGACCAGTTCTACGGCGACGTGCAGCAGTCCGGCGGAGCCCGCTGGGATACCTCCAGTCTCATCACCCGCCTGCGCAAACCAACGCAGTAACAAACATCCCAACAAAACAAAAGCCGGTCAGGACCCAAGTCCCAACCGGCTTTTCTATTTGTGTTCAAGACAGCGGGCCCGCGAAGCGCTCCGGGCTCTCGATCCCCACCCCAACGGCAAGACAGCCCCTCAGGCTAGGCGTCGAAGCCGCAGACAGTACTCTCGTACGGCAAGGATTCGCAACGACGCATGAGGGGCTGTATTGCCGCCTCCAAACGACCCACCGTTGAAGCCAAAGGCTTCATCCAAGACACTCAGCGAACAGGCGCCGTCTGAATCGCAGGCAACGGCGTACCTTGAATCTCGGTACGCGATGGCCCTGATGGAGCCGCAGGTGCCGGTTCAGCCGCAAGCGGCGTCGGAGTCACTGTCCCAGAGGAAGAAGAGGAAGCAGAAGAAGAAGTTCCAGGGGAGCCCGCATCCTGCACAGGCGCACCCTGCTGCTTGCTGTAGTTGGCCAACTCGTCTTCGGAAATCACTTCAAAAACTCGAACCACCTTGCGCACGTTGTCCACACCCCGTGCGATTTCGGCGGACCGCTTGGCTTCACGCGGCGTGACGCGGCCCATCAGGTAGACAACATCACGCTCGGTCACGACCTTGAACACGTTGGACGACAGATCCTTGGCGTCCACCAGGCTGGCCTTGACCTTGCCGGTGATCAGCGTGTCGCGCGAGCGCTGGGAAAAACCGGAGTTCTCCATCACACCGAGCTCGTTGACCACCGACTTCACGTTCTCGACCGCGCGGGCTTCCTTCTCTGCCTTCTGGCTTTCCTCGATCGTCGGGACTTCGCCGGTCAGCAGTACCTGGCGGTTGAAGCTGGTCACGTTGAAGTGGCCACGGCCATTCATGACGTCCTTGAGGCGGCCGGCGACCTTGTTCTCGATGCCTTCGTCCTCGACCTGGATGCCGGTGGTGCGGCGATCCGTAGCCATCAGCGTGCCCATCACCGCGCCGCCGCCAAGCACCACGGGGGCGCAGGCGGTGGTCAGGCCAGCGGCCAGCAGCGTCGCCGCGAGCACGGTGCAAGTGGTACGGGCATGAAGGAATTTCATCAAAGCATCTCCTGTTCACCTAACAACTGGGTATCCACACCGTCGCACAGACAGTGCAGGATGAGCAAATGCACCTCGCGCACGCGGGCGGCACGTTCGTGCGGCACACAGACCTGCACGTCCGTCTCGCGCATGACGCCTCCCATGGCTCCCGAATCGCGCGCGCACAGGGCGATCACCGACATGTCGCGCTCATGCGCCGCAAGCACGGCCTCCAGCAGCGCGGGCTCGTCGCCATTGACGCACAGCACCAGCAGCACGTCGCCCGCAGCGCCCAGGGCGCGCACCTGCCGGGCAAACGCGCCCACTTCAAACGACTGACCCAACGAACCCGACCAGCCCGCATCGGCAGAAAGCGCGATGGCGGCCAGCTCCGGGCGCTCGCGCTCGAAGCCCGCCACGCACATCATGGCGAACTGCTGCGCCTGCGCGGACGACAGCCCCGAGCCACAGGCCAGCACCTTGGAGCCGTTGGTGACGCAGGCGAGCAGCGCCTGCACCGCCGCGTTGATGGGGTCGCTCAAGGCCTGCGCCGCCTGGTATTTGACGTCGGCGCTGTCGATGAAATGTTGTTGGATTCGTTGCTCAAGCATGGACTGCCGATGATACTTGGCTGGCGCCAACGCGAAGTGTCTGAATCCCAAATCCGTATCGGCATATATCCATTCTTGGCGATAAAACCTGCCAAAAACTCAATCCCCCGCGTCGAATGCGCTCTTGAGCCACACCGGCTGCCCCTCGATCAGCACCACGTCAAAGCGGCACGGCGGATGGGCGCGCAGCGCCGCCAGATAGTGCCTTGCCGCCAGAATGATGCGCCGCTGCTTGGTCTGCCCGATGCTCGCCCCAGCCCCGCCGAACTGGGCCGAACCCCGGCTGCGCACCTCGACGAAGACCAGCGTTCCATCGCGATCACGCATGATCAGGTCGATTTCTCCGCCGCCCCGGCCGGGGGTTCGATAATTGCGGGTGACGAGCTTCAGCCCGGCCTTCTCGAGATAAGCCAGCGCCTGATCCTCCGCGAGCATGCCCTGCACGCGCGTGGTCGGCTCCGGACCAGCGGCACCGGCACCGTCAGTGGCTTGCGCCGCCCGCCCCTTCATTCTTTTCAGGAAATCCCATGAGCACATCTTTTGCCTCTGCCCTGACAGCTGCCCAGGAAGCAGCCGGTGCTCAACATTATCCGCAGGGGTCGCTGTACGTCGTGGCGACCCCGATCGGCAATCTGGCGGATATCACGCTGCGCGCCCTGCATGTGTTGCAACTGGCCGACCATGTCGCCTGCGAGGACACCCGCCACACCCAGCAGATGCTGCGCGCCTACGGCCTCGACAAGTCCGGCAGCCAGTTGCTCGCCGTGCACCAGCACAACGAGGCCGAGCGCTCGGCGCAGGTGATCGATCTGCTGCAACAAGGCAAACGGGTTGTCTATGTGAGCGATGCGGGCACCCCCGGCGTGAGCGACCCCGGCGCGCGCCTGTGCGCGGCCGTGCAGCAGGCGGGGCTGCGCTCCATTCCGCTGCCAGGGGCCAGCAGCGTGACCACGGCCATCAGCGTGGCGGGCATCGTCTCGCCCGACGCCCAAGGCTTTCTGTTCGCCGGATTTCTGCCGACCAAGTCGGCCGAGCGCGCCACGGTCATCGACCGGCTCGCGCTTGAGCCGCGCGCCATCGTGCTGCTGGAGGCGCCGCACCGCATCGAAGAGCTCGCCAAGGCGCTGTCCGTGCTGGGTGAGCGCCCTGTGACGCTGGCGCGCGAGATCAGCAAGCAGTTCGAGCAGATCACCACGCATGCGGCCAACGCCCTCTCGGCCTGGCTGCAGTCGGACAGCCAGCACAGCCGCGGCGAGTTCGTGGTGGTGATCCATCCTGCCGCGCAGAGCGACGAGCACGACCCCAAGGAACAGCAGATCCTGCTGTTGCTGCTCGCCGAGCTGCCGATGAAGACCGCCGTGCGCCTGACCGCGCAGATCACCGGCGGCGCGCGCAATCGGCTCTACGACATGGCGCTCGCTTTGAAGTCGAGCGACAACGACGACGAAGGGGACGCCGAGGACGAGTGAATCCACGAGGTGGGGCAAGGAAAATCGGGTGTGTTGCGCGCGAAGCCTGCCGGGCACGGGGCTGAAGGCAGTGCGCATTCGGTCATGCGGGAAAGCGCTGCCGAAATGGAATGAATGGCGCGACCAACGCTCTGGCATGGAGCATTCGACCGCTGCGCGCATGTGCGTAGAAGACTTGTGCAGTCTCTCGACCAGCGCATCATTCCGCGTCCCTTTTCAAGTCAGTCCGGCAGCGCATCGCGGATCGCGCCTGAGGTCCGACGGGGACATCCAACTCATCTCTTCTTGTTGTTCTTTCGATCCATCACAGCGTGGTTGGCACGCTTTCAATCTTTTCGACGGAAGTGGCTCATCCTCAGCTAGGGCGGATCTTCCATCGCGAACAGTCTTCGTTTCCAAAGCGAGCGCTGGGTCGCGCGCAGATCGGAGTCGAGCGCGTCACGCTCGTCTTCCAGCGAGTCGAGCCGCGACTGCAGTGCGCATACCTGCTTACCATCGGTACCGCAGCCGAGCGCCAGTTCGATGTCGGACTTGAGCGCCCCATGCGCGGTCACGATCTCCGCACAGCGCTGCGCCTGCGCCTGTCCGAGCACGCCGGGCGCAGGAGCGCAATCGGTGCCGCAGTGCAGGTCGTTTTCGCATTCATCCGCAATGCATTGGTAGGCCAGCCGCAGCGCGTCCAGATCGCGGCTCGCGCGCGCGATGTCGTCAAGCATGCGGTTGAGCTTGAGCAGGTGGGACTTGGCAATTTTTTCGGGGAACATATCAGGCTCCTAGAGTATCCATGAACAGGCGCTGCAGATGGCCCCTTGCAAAGTGAATTCAATACAACGCCCGCACAAGAAATCGCATTGGCTCATCAGTTTGCAATCCGCGTGATAAAAATCAATAAACAGCAGGGCTACGCCCCCTCTGTAGAGTTACGAGATGCTGCAAAACACGCTTTATTGAGACAAATCGCAATGGTTTCGTCAGCTTGGGGCCTCTGCACGAATCATCGTCAAGCGGCTGGATGCAGATCGGGATGGGATTTCCAACGCCGAAGACCGCCCAACAAGGCTGCGCCAGCACGCGTCGATCTCATTCGTGCAGAGGTTCCCTTGATGTGCGAGATTTCTGAGGCCATCGGGCGCCACAGGCGAATCCATTGCGTTTACCATCGTCATCACATGCGAACGCTCGCCAAGCAGTGGCGAGGAAGCGACAAGAATCATCAGGAGACAGTGGAGTGATGGAGCTTTTTCACAGCGTCAGCGCACGCTCGTTCCGGGCACTGTGGATGTTCGAGGAACTCGGTCTGCCGTACCGTTTGACCATGCTGCCGTTCCCCCCGCGCGTCCTGCGGCGCAGCTTTCTTGAACTCAACCCGCTGGGCACGGTGCCGCTGCTGCTCGACGGCGATCAGCGCCTCACCGAATCGAGCGCCATCTGTCAGTACCTCTGCAGCCTCGCTCCCGACACGCCGCTCGCCGTGCAGCCCGGTGACGTGGCGTACGCCGCCTACCTGAACTGGCTGTTCATGTCGGACGCGACGCTCACGTTTCCGCTCACGCTGGTGCTGCGCTACACCCACTTCGAGCCGGCCGAGCGCCGCCAGCCGCAGGTGGTCGAAGACTATTCGCGCTGGTTCTTTGGCCGCCTCAAGGCCGTGGAAGCGGCCGTGTCGCAGCGCGAGTTTCTCTGTGCCGGGCGATTCACCGCCGCCGACGTCGCCGTGAGCTACGCGCTGATGCTGTCGGAGCATCTCGACATGTCGGCGCAATGGGGTCCCGCCACGCAGGCCTACTGGCAGCGTCTGCAAGCGCGGCCGGCCTTCCGGCGCAGCCTCGAGATAGAGCGTCAGGCGGCCATCGATCAGGGGGTGGATCCCCTGCCCTCGCCGCTGCTGCGGCCCTGAGCCACCCCTCCTTCTCTTTATCTTCATCTGCCTGCAGAACCAACGTAGGAGCCTCCCCAACATGATCACCGTGACCGACGAGACGACGATCGGCGAGGCGCTGCAGGCCGCCGTCGAGCGCTACGCGGACAACAGCCTGCTGGCCGTTCCCGCCAACCCGCAGCGCAGCTACGCACAGCAAGGCGTCGAGATCAGCTACCGCGAGGCGGGACAGCGGATCGCCGCGCTCGCCAGCCAGTACCGCGACGCCGGGTACGGGCTCGGCCACCGCGTCGCGCTGCTGCTCGAGAGCCGCCCCGAGCACATGCTGCACAAGCTCGCGCTCAACACGCTGGGCGTCTGCGTCGTGCCGGTGAACCCCGATTACCGTCGCCGCGAACTGAACTACCTGATTGACCACTCGAAGGCCGATCTCGTCGTCTGCCTGCCGTCGCGACTGGCATCGATCCGCGAATCGCTGGAGGACACGAAGCACCAACCCGCCGTCATCACCGTCACCGCCGTCGACACGGACGACGCCGACGGCGGCACGTCGCTGCAGTTGCCGAAAGCGCAGCGCGCGGCGCAGAGCGGCAAGGTGCATGCGGACACGCCCGCGAGCATTCTCTACACCTCGGGCACCACCGGCCAGCCCAAGGGCTGCGTACTCTCGCATGCCTACGAGCTGGCCGCCGGAAAGTGGTATGCGAGCCAGCCGGGTTTCATCTCGATCCAGGAGGGCCGCGAGCGCCTCTTCAATCCGCTGCCGCTGTTCCACGTCAACGCGTCCATCCTGTCGTTCTACTGCATGCTGCTGTCGGGCGGCTGCCAGATCCAGACGGACCGCTTCCAGCCGTCGCGCTGGTGGGAAGAAGTCGCGAGCTCGCGCGCCAGCATCGTGCATTACCTCGGCGTGATCATTCCGCTGCTGCTCAAGCAGCCCGAGTCGCCATGGGAAAAGCGACACGTCATCCGCTTCGGCTACGGCGCGGGCGTGGAGCCGCAGCTGCATGCGGTGTTCGAGCAGCGCTTCGGCTTTCCGCTGATCGAGCTCTGGGGCATGACCGAGGTGGTGCGCACGCTCTCCGACTACACGGCGGATCGCCAGGTCGGCACCCGCTCGTTCGGGCGTGGCGTGCCGGGACTGGAGGCGCTGGTCGCCGACGAGAGCGGCACGCCCGTGCCGCCCGGCACACCGGGCGAGCTGCTGGTGCGCTATTCCGAGCGGACGCCGCGCAAGCATTTCTTCACTGAGTATCTGGACGATCCCGCCGCCACCGAAAAGGCCTGGTCGGGCGGCTGGTTCCACACGGGCGACGTGGTCGTGCAGGACCCCGACGGTCTGCTGCACTTCATGGATCGGCGCAAGAACATCATCCGCCGCTCGGGCGAGAACATCGCGGCCGCCGAGGTCGAGGCGATTCTGCTCACGCACCCCAAGGTGCAGGGCGTCGCGGTGATGGCCGCGCCCGACGACATCCGCGAAGAGGAGGTGCTGGCGAGCATCGTGCTCGTTCCGGGCGAGTCCGCCAGCGATGCGCTCTGCGACGAACTGTTCGCGTTCTGCAGCAAGGAGATGGCCTACTACAAGGTGCCGGGCTGGTGGTGGTTCACCGACGCGATTCCCACGACCGGCACGCAGAAGATCCAGAAGCACCGCATTCTCGCAGCGGGACAAGACCCGACCTCGCTGCCCGGCATCCGCGATCTGCGCGCGAGGAAAAAGCGCGGCTGATCGCGCAGGATCTCAAACGGCGCTGCGTATCAACTCGGCGCCCTTCTCCCCGATCATCATCGTCGCCGCGCAGGTGTTGGCCGATGTGATCTCGGGCATCACCGAGGCATCGACCACGCGCAGGTTGGGCACGCTATGCACCCGCAACCGCGCGTCGACCACGGCCCCCGCATCGCTCACGGGCCCCATGCGCGCCGTGCCGTTGAGGTGATACGACGAGACTCCGTAGCGGCTGATGAAGTCGAGGATCTCGTCATCGCTCTGCACCTGCTCGCCGGGCATCACCTCGCCCTCGCGGAACTGCGCAAGCGCCTTGGTGTGCAGCAGCTCGCGCGCCAGACGCACGCCGCGGATCAGCGTCAGGCGGTCGTCCGCGTCATCCAGATAATGGGGTTGAACGATGGGATCGACGGCCGGATCGACCGAGGCGATGCGCACGCTGCCCTCGCTTTTCGGCCGGTGCTGCCACACGCCGCAGGTCATGCCGGGGTAGCGGTCGAGCATGCCGACATAGCCCTCGCGATAACTCGCGGGCGAAAACACGCCCTGCAGATCGGGGCGCGTGAGGCCGCTCCGCGACTGCCAGAACCAGTGCACGACGGACGGGCTCAGCGACAGGATGTTGGGCCTGCCGCGCAGCCAGTCGAAGGCCTGCCCCCACAGACGCGGCACGCGCGCCATCTCATTGATGGTGACTGCATTCTTCACGCGCGCGACGAGGCGGATCGAAAAATGGTCCTTGAGGTGGCGCCCCACACCGGGCAGATGCACCTGCGTCGCGATGCCGAGATCGTGCAGCAGTTCCCCGTCGCCGATGCCCGAGAGCTGCAGCAGCTTGGGGCTGTTGATCGCGCCGGCGCAGATGATCACCTCGCGCCGCGCATGGGCCATGTGCATGGCGCCGCCCTGTCGATACACGACGCCCGCCGCCGACGCGCCGCGCAGCACCACGCGCTGCGCCTGCGCGTTGGTCACCACGTGCAGGTTGCGCCCATGCAGCGCCGGGCGCAGAAAGGCCGCCGAGGTGCTCACCCGCCAGCCCTTGTGGATCGTGCGCTGGAAGTAACCCACGCCCTGCTGGGAAGCGCCGTTGTAGTCGGGGTTGAGCGGCATGCCCAGCTCTTGCGCACCCTGCAGAAAGGCCTCGCAGACCGGATGCGGCCAATGCGGCAGCGTGACCTTCAGCGCGCCCGTGTGGCCGCGCAGCAGCGGATCGCCGCCGTCGACGAACGCCTCGGAGCGCTTGAAATACGGCAGCACCTCGTCGTAGGACCAGCCCGGATTTCCCAGCGCCGCCCAGCCGTCGAAATCTTCGCGCTGGCCACGGTTGTAGACCAGCCCGTTGATCGACGTCGAGCCGCCCAGCGTCTTGCCCTGAGGCAGCGGAATGCGCCGCCCGCCCGTGCGCTCCGTGGGCTCGGAGCTGAACTGCCATGCCAGCTTCGGATTGAAGATGACCTTGATGAACCCGGCGGGCAGCTTGAGCCAGGGATGGCCGTCGCCTGGCCCCGCCTCGATCACGCAGACCGTGACGTCGGGGTCTTCGCTCAGGCGCGCGGCCACGATGGAGCCCGCCGCGCCGCTGCCGACGATCACATAGTCATACGTGTCGCCGGCGGGCTCGTTCATGCATGCGCTCCGAGGTAGGCGGCGCGCACCTTGGGGTCGCGCCGCAGCTCGGCCGCGCTGCCCTCGAGCGTGAAGCGGCCGGTCTCGAGCACGTAGGCGCGGTCGGCCACGGCCAGCGCCTGGTTGGCCATCTGCTCGACCAGCAGAATCGTCACGCCCTGCGCCTTGAGCTGCCGCACGATGGCGAAGATCTCCTTGACGATGAGCGGCGCGAGGCCGAGCGATGGCTCGTCGAGCAGCAGCAGCTTGGGCCGCGACATCAGCGCACGCGCAATCGCCAGCATCTGCTGCTCGCCGCCGGACATGGTGCCCGCCATCTGCTCGCGCCGCTCGCGCAGGCGCGGAAAGGCGATGAACTGCCGCTCGATGTCGGCCGCAATCTCGGCCGCGCCACCCTTGCGGTGATAGGCACCGAGCAGCAGGTTGTCATGCACCGTCTGGTCGGCGAACACCTGACGGCCTTCGGGGCTCTGCGCGATGCCGAGCGGCACGCGCAGATGACCGGGCATGCGGGTGATGTCCGCCCCCTCGAACGCGACGCTCCCCTGCGCTGCGGGCTCCAGGCCCGAGATGGCCTTCATCAGCGTGCTCTTGCCCGCGCCGTTGCCGCCGATGATGGTGACGACCTCGCCCGCGTTCACATGCAGCGAAACGCCCTTGAGCGCCTGCACCGCGCCATAGTTCACCTGCAGGGAATCCACGCGCAGCAATACGTTGTGCTCAGGCATGCGGGCCTCCCGTCTCATCGTGCGCGCCCTCGGCTTCGTCCTCGTCATCGCTGCCCAGATAGGCGGCGATCACGCGCGGATTGTTCTGCACCTCGGCGGGCGTGCCTTCGGCGATCTTCTGACCGTAGTCGAGCACGATCACGTGGTCGGACACCGCCATCACCAGATCCATGTGATGCTCGATCAGCAGCACCGTGATGCCCAGATCGCGGATGCGCGCGATCACCTGCACCAGCTCCTGCGTCTCCTGCGGGTTGAGACCGGCCGCAGGCTCGTCGAGCAGCAGCAGCCGGGGGTGCGTGGCGAGCGCGCGCGCCAGCTCCAGCCGCCGCTGCAGGCCATAGGGAAGACTGCCCGCGACGTCCAGCGCCTTGTCGCGCAGATGCAAGCGCTCGAGAATCTGCAGCGCCTCGTCGCGTGCGGCCAGCTCGGCCCTGTGCGCCTTGCCGACGCCGATCAGACTCGCAACGAATCCCGCCTTGATGTGCGAGTGCAGTCCGACCTTGACGTTGTCGAGCACGCTCATGTCGCTGAACAGCCGCAGGTTCTGGAACGTGCGACCAAGTCCCATGCGCGCGATCCGGTTGGGCGACACGCCGACGATGTTCTGCCCCGCAAACAGGATGCTGCCGCGCTCGGGCGCGACGATGCCCGAGAGGATGTTGAGCAGCGTGGTCTTGCCTGCGCCGTTCGGGCCGATCAATGAATGCACATGGCCGGGGCGGATCTGGAGGCTCACGTCATTGGTCGGCACCACACCGCCATAGGCTTTGTAGAGACCCTGCGCATCGAGCAGCACGCTCGCGTCGCCCGTCGCTGGCTGCGCCTTGAGCTGCCATGCGGGCAGCGTGTCCGGCAGCGCTTCCTTGGGCACCAGTCCCGGCGCGAACTTGCGTGCCAACGTTCGCACGAAGCCCGCGAGGCCGTTGGGCATCGCATAGAGCGCGAACAGCAGCAGCGCGCCGTAGGTGAAATGCTGCACGTCGGGCCAGCGCGAGAGCAGCGAATCGAGCAGCGTGAGCACCACCGCGCCCAGCAGCGGCCCGTAGACCGAGTTGCCGCCGAACAGCACGATCAGCAGAAAGAAGATCGACAGGTTGAAGGTGATGAAGTCCGAGTTGATGTACTGGTTCTGCTGCGCGATCAGCGCGCCCGCGATGCCGCAGGTGAACGCGCTGATCACGAACGCCAGCACCTTGAACTTGTAGACGCTCACGCCCACGCTCTCGGCCGCGACCTCGGCCGTGTTCACCGCGAGAAACGCACGACCGAAGCGCCCATTGAGCAAGTAGCGGAACATCACATGCAGCAGCACGCAGAGAATCAGCACGAACCAGACCCACTGCTTGGTGCCGAACATCTGCCCGCCGAAATTCAGCGGGATCACGCCGTAGATGCCCTGTTGTCCGGCGAACAGGTCCTGCCATTCGGAGACGATCTTCTCGACCACGATGCCGAAGCCGATCGTCACCATCGCGAGTGCCGGGCCCTTCACGCGCAGTGCGGGCAAGGCGATCACCACGCCGAACAGCCCGGCGAGCACGCCCGCCATCGCGAAGGCGGCCCACGGATTCCATCCCCAGCGCGCGGTAAGCAGCGACACCGCATAGGCCCCCACCGCGAACAGCCCGGCATGGCCGAGCGACTTCTGCCCGGTGTAGTTGACCAGCACGTTGAGGCCCGATGCGGCGATGTAGTTCACGCCGATCAGAAACACGATGCGCAGATGGAAATCATTGCTCGTGACCAGCGGAATCGCCGCCACCAGCGCGGCCACGACGATCAGCCAGAGGTAATGTTTGGACTCGCCGCGCATCATCAGACCTTCTCCACGATCTTCTGGCCCAGCAGGCCCTGCGGCCGCACGACGAGTACCAGGATGATGAGCACAAAGATGCTGATCTCGCGCAGCTCGGCCTGCCACAGCCCGACCAGTGCCTCGATCAGTCCCAGAATGAAGCCGCCCAGCATGCAGCCACGCGGACTGGTGAGCCCGCCGAGAATCGCCGAGGAAAACGCCTTGAGCGCGAGCGACATGCCCATGAAGACCGAGGCCGTGGTGATCGGCGCGATCAGCAGTCCGGCCAGGCCCGCAAGGCTGGAACTGATGACGAAGGCCAGCACCACGATGGCCGTCACGTTGATGCCCATGAGCGTGGCCGCGCTGCCGCTTTGCGCGACGGCGCGCACCGCCTTGCCGATCTTGGTGCGCCGCATGATGAAGTCGAGACCCAGCAGCACCATCACGCTCGCCACCAGCACCAGCACCTCCTGCGGCAGCACGCCCGCGCCACCGATGCGGATCACCTCGCTGCCCAGCGGCGACGGCATCACCATCGGCGAGGGCCCCCAGATCGCAAGTGCGGTGTTCTGGATGATGATGCCGAAGCCGATGGTGCTCATCACCCACGCCATGCCGCCGCGCCCCACGAAGGGCCGCACCGCCGTGTAGTAAAGGATCACGCCGAGCAGACCAAGCACCGCCATCGTGCCGACCAGACTGAGCAGATAGCGCCCCAAGGTGACGTCGGCGGGCAGCAGGGAATCGGTGATGTTCTTGCCCGCCAGCAGCAGCAACACCGACACCGCCACGAACGCCCCCGCCACCAGAAACTCGCCCTGGCCGAAGTTCAGCGTCTTCGTCGTGTTGAACGTGATGTTGAAACCCACGGCCACCAGCGCGTAGATGCTGCCCAGCGCCAGTCCGCTGAAGACGGCCTGCAGAATCGAATCAAACATATTCGCCTCACGCCACCGAAAACCAGAAAGAACGGGAACGGCAATGAAGGTCTTCAAACAGCGGCGCCAGCAGCAAGCGCCCCGTTCGAATCCACCACCCCAATGACGAGACAGGCCCTCAGGCTAGGCGTGAAGCCGCAGACAGTACGCATGTACGGCAAGGCTTCCACAACAACGCATGAGGGCCGGTATCGTCACCTCCAAACGACCAAAGAATCAAAGAGAAAAATTCACTTCTTCAGATCGGCAGGAGTGAGGGACTTGTAAACGGAATCTTCGAAACGAACAACTTCGCTGCCCTTCCAGCGCGCGAGGTAAAAGTCGCTGACGCTCAACCCTTCATGATTCGCCTTGGTGAAAGGCTTGTCATAGGTCTTGATCACGCCCTCGGTCTTGTTCAGATTCTCAAGCGCCGCGGCGACCTTCTCGCCATCCGTGCTGTTGGCCTGCTTCATCGCTGCGGCCAGCAGCATGACCGAGTCATATGCCTGTGCCGAGCAAGGGAAGGTGGTGAGCGTCGGGAAGTTCACGCGCACGCGCTGCCCCAGCGACTTGGTCTTGGCGGAGGTGTCTTCCGTGGTGGACGCCGCCATGATCAGGTGCTCCGCGAGCTTGGTGCCGGCCATCTTGGGCAGCAGCGAGCTCAGATTGCCCCAGGTGCCGAGCGTGATCGGCATGTAGTTGATCTTTTCCATGCTGCGCAGCACCTGCGCCGCGCCATCGGCAATGCCGTAGATGATCACCGTGTCCGCGCCCGCCGCCTTGATCTTGTTGAGCTGCGAGGTCATGTCCGTGTCTTTGGGGCCGTACTTTTCCACCGCCACCGGCTTCACGCCATGCAGCGCGAGGATGTCGGTCGCGTCCTTGATGCCGCCCTGCCCGTAGCCGGTCGAGTCCGCGAGGATCGCGATCTTCTTGTCCTTGGAGGCCTTCACCGCATACGCGCCAAGCAGCGAGACCTGCTCACGGTCCACCATCGAGATGCGGTACAAGTAGTTCTGCGGCTCCTTGGCGTAGCGCGTGGTGATTTCGGTGGCCGTGCCGATGGGCACCACCACGGGAATCTTCTTTTGCTGCGGAATGTGCAGCCATGCCAGCGCGTTGCCCGAGTTGGCGGGGCCGACAATGCCGCTGACCTTCTCGCTGTCGATCAGCTCCTGCACGGTCTGGATCGCCTTGGGCGGCGTGCCCTGATCGTCGCGGATCACGCCGACGACCTTGCGCCCCAGAATGCCGCCCGCCTTGTTGATGTCCTCAATGGCGGCCTCGAACCCCCAGCGCCCGGCGATGCCGAGTTCCGCCACGCCGCTCGCCGACTGATCGGCCGTGTAGCCGATCTTGATGTCCTGCGCCTGCGCGACGCCGGTCATACTCCACGCTCCCAGCGCACCCACTACCAACTGAACCATCGCTTTCTTCATTCTCGCGTCTCCTCAAATGATCTTCAAAGCCGAACAGTGACAGGGAAGACATCGGGCCAACAGCGCGATGCGACCGTGAAGTCAGTCAATGTACCGGCGAAGAAAACGGAGCGCATCCCGGGTATAACCCGAAGCGCGATGCAATGGCTCAAGCGCCTCTCATAGACGCCATAGGTGCTCTGCGGAGTCGCGGATCAGGCGTAGGCCAGACCTGTGGCGACGCCGCCAAAAAGATCGCCCTCAACCTGCGGCACCTCGGGGAAAGCCGTGCGCAACACATCTCGCAGCGCGGTGAGCGCCGAAGAGCCGCCGGTCAGATAGATCGCACCGGGGGCGCTGACGCCGGCCCGCCGCACGCAGTCCTGCGCACATTGCACCACCTGCTGCAGCAATGCGCCGAGCCGCGACTGCAGATCGTGCGGCGTGATCTGCGCATCCAGCCCGCGCTCAAGCCAGTCGAGCTGGATCGGGGCAGCGCCATGCGTGCTCGACGCGATGATCTTGGCCTGCTCCACCGCATCGGCCAGGCGGTGGCCCTCGCGCTCCTCGATCACGTGCAGGAGACGCGCGTGCATGCGCTGATCCGTGTAGTCGGTGCGCAAAGCGCGCACCGAGGCGAGCGACTTTTGCGTGTAGAGCCACTGGATCAAGTGCCAGGTGGAGAGATCGAAGAACACGCTGCTCGGCACCTCGCGGCCGCTCGGGCCGATGTGGCGATAGCCAAGCAGCGGCATGACCTGCTCAACGTTGAGTCGATGGTCGAAGTCCGTGCCGCCAATGTGCACGCCGCCGGTGGCGAGAATGTCGCTCGTGCGATCCGCCTTGCCCGCGTGGTCGGGGCCGAGGCGCACGACGGTGAAGTCGGAGGTACCGCCGCCGATGTCGACCACGAGCGCGATGGTCTCGCTGGTCAGGCGTCGTTCATAGTCAAGCGCGGCGGCGATCGGCTCCAGTTGAAAACTGACCTCGCCGAGACCCGCGTCCTTCGCCGCCTGGGCCAGCGCGTTCTGGGCATCGCGGTCACGCTCGGGATGCTCATCCACGAAGTGCACCGGACGACCGAGGACCACACGCTCCGGCAGCTTTCCCTCCAGCGACACGCGTGACTGCTGCGCCACATGGCGCAGAAACAGCGAGATGATGTCCTGATAGCTCACCAGCTTGTCATGCACAGCCGTCTTCTCCTGCAGCAGCGCGCTGCCGAGCAGACTCTTGAGCGAACGCATCAGACGGCCAGGTTCCCCCTCGAGGTACTGCTTCATCGCGTCACGCCCGAAATGCGTGCGGTGCTCTTCCGTGTTGAAGAACAGCGCCGTGGGCATGCCGGTGGCAGTGCCTTCCAGCGGCAACAGGCGCGAATGTCCGCCCGGTGAACAAAAGGCGGCAGCAGAGTTGGAGGTTCCGAAGTCGATGCCCAGCGTGCCGGGAACGGTATGCGAGTGGTCAGCCATCATGCTTGTGGAGCTTGGGTGCGGGCAAAGCCTTCGGATCATGCCATCAGGCGATCTCATCCAGGCAGGCGCCCACCGATTGTTCCGGCCAGATTCGCCCGAAGCGCCGACCGGTCACGTGGAAGTGATTGGAGTGAAACCCAAAAGAAAAAGCCCGCTTTGTTCAAAGCGGGCTTTTCAATGTGGTTGCGCGAGAAGGATTTGAACCTCCGACCTTTGGGTTATGAGCCCAACGAGCTACCAGACTGCTCCATCGCGCGGTATGTCTTTATTATATACCAGATCTGCTGTAATTTTTGAATCAAGCAGCGGATTCGGTAGATTCTGTAGCAGCTTCAGGAGCGCGGTCGACGAGCTCAACGTAAGCCATAGGTGCATTGTCGCCCACACGGAAACCCATCTTCAGGATACGTGTGTAGCCGCCTGGACGTGCGTTGAAACGCGGGCCCAGTTCGTTGAACAGCTTGGTGACGCTGTCGCGGTCACGCAGGCGGTCGAATGCCAGACGACGGTTGGCAACCGTGTCCACCTTGGCCAGAGTGATCATGGGCTCGATCACGCGGCGCAGTTCCTTGGCCTTTGGAACGGTGGTCTTGATGGCCTCGTGCTCGATGAGCGAGTTCATCATGTTCTTCAGCATCGCGAGGCGGTGCGAGCTGGTGCGATTCAGTTTGCGAAGGCCGAGACCGTGGCGCATGGGAATATCCTTTTAAAAATGTTTTAGCGGCCAGCCGGATCAGGTACTGGCCGCTGCGCGGTGTGACCGGGCGCGATGCACTCGGTCCTTGCTTTTTGCAAAGCTCACCAGTCAAAAACTGGCAAGCCTGCGATTATAGCGTTTTGAATCAACGCTTGTCGAGGCCGGCTGGTGGCCAGTTCTCGAGCTTCATGCCGAGCGTGAGACCACGCGAGGCAAGAACTTCCTTGATTTCGTTGAGCGACTTGCGACCCAGATTAGGCGTCTTGAGCAGCTCGTTCTCGGTGCGCTGGATCAGATCACCGATGTAGTAGATGTTTTCGGCCTTCAGGCAGTTGGCGGAACGCACGGTCAGTTCCAGCTCGTCCACTGGACGCAGCAGGATAGGATCGAACGTCGCGTTGTTGCGCGAACCCGATGGAGCATCGAACGCAGCCAGTTCGCCGCCTTCGAGCTGAGCGAACACAGCCAGCTGTTCCACCAGAATCTTGGCGGAGGCGCGCACTGCGTCTTCAGCGGTGATGGCACCGTTGGTTTCGATCTCGACGACCAGCTTGTCCAGGTCGGTGCGCTGTTCCACGCGGGCGCTTTCCACGGTGTAGCTCACGCGCTTCACGGGGGAGAACGATGCGTCCAGAACAATACGGCCGATCGACTTGGTCGATTCGTCGGAATAGCGGCGCAGGTTGCCCGGCACATAACCACGGCCCTTTTCCACCTTGATCTGCATGTCCAGCTTGCCGCCGGCAGACAGATGTGCAATCACGTGATCCGGATTGACGATTTCGACGTCATGCGGAGTCTGGATGTCTTGTGCGGTGACAACGCCTTCGCCATCCTTGCGCAGGCTCAGGGTCACTTCGTCACGGTTGTGCAGCTTGAAGACTACACCCTTCAGGTTCAGCAGGATGTTGACGACATCTTCCTGAACGCCGTCGATGGACGAGTACTCGTGGAGCACGCCAGCGATGGTCACTTCCGTTGCTGCGTAGCCAACCATGGAGGAGAGCAGTACGCGGCGGATAGCATTGCCCAGTGTGTGGCCGTAACCACGCTCAAACGGCTCCAACTCGACCTTGGCACGGTTGTGACCAAGCTGTTCAACGTTGATTGCCTTGGGCTTCAGCAAATTGGTTTGCATGCGGACTTCCTCTTAATACCCCCAGCTCGTTACACCGGTAAGGCTAGTGAAGCGCCTAAACCGCGATGCCTCGCGGTTTAGGAACAGTTTCTCGAAAACTCTTCAGCCGAGCGGAGAATTAACGCGAGTACAACTCAACGATCAGCGATTCGTTGATGTCGGCTGCGAATTCGTCACGGTCAGGAGACTTCTTGAAGACGCCTTCGACCTTGTCCACGTTCACCTCGACCCAAGCGGGCAGGCCCACTTGTTGAGCCAGTTGCAGGGCTTCGACGATACGAGCCTGCTTCTTGGACTTCTCACGCACGGCAACCACATCACCAGCCTTCACCAAGTAGGAAGCGATGTTTACGGATTGACCGTTCACGGTGATGGCCTTGTGCGACACCAGCTGACGTGCTTCAGCACGTGTGGAGCCGAAGCCCATGCGGTACACGACATTGTCCAGACGCGACTCGAGCACGGACAGGAGATTGGCACCGGTGTTGCCCTTCTTGCTGTCGGCCATTTCGAAGTAGCGACGGAATTGCTTCTCGAGCACGCCGTACATGCGCTTTACTTTTTGCTTTTCGCGCAGTTGCAGACCGTAGTCCGAGGTACGTGCACCCGAAGTGCGGCCGTGTTGGCCAGGCTTCGTGTCGAACTTGCACTTGTCCGAGATCGAGCGACGTGCGCTCTTCAGGAACAGGTCAGTGCCTTCACGGCGGGAGAGTTTGGCCTTGGGGCCGAGGTAACGTGCCACTTGAGCTTCCTTGTTTTCATCTGCCGCGCTGTTTGACCAACGCGGGAGCCACCATCGCTGAAAGCGTTGGTGGCGGTGGGCTTATGAAGAGATTAGATACGACGACGCTTTTGAGGGCGGCAGCCGTTGTGGGGAACCGGCGTCACGTCGGAGATCGAAGTGATGCGGATGCCCAGTGCGCCCAGAGCGCGCACCGACGACTCGCGACCTGGGCCTGGACCCTTGATCTCGACGTCGAGGTTCTTGATACCCTGTTCAATGGCGGCGCGACCAGCCACTTCCGAAGCTACCTGAGCAGCAAACGGAGTCGACTTGCGCGAGCCCTTGAAACCCTGGCCGCCGGACGAAGCCCACGACAGAGCGTTGCCTTGGCGATCAGTGATGGTGATGATCGTGTTGTTGAACGATGCATGCACGTGAGCGATACCGTCCGAAACGTTCTTGCGAACCTTCTTGCGGACACGTTGTGCTGCATTGTTTGCGGGAGATTTAGCCATAGTGCTCTACCTATTTACTTCTTGAGTGCCGCTGCGCCCTTGCGCGGACCCTTGCGAGTGCGGGCATTGGTGCGCGTACGCTGACCACGCATAGGCAGGCCACGACGATGGCGGAAGCCACGATAGCAACCGATGTCCATCAAACGCTTGATGTTCATGGTGGTTTCGCGACGCAGGTCACCTTCGATGGTGAACTGAGCGATTTGATCACGGATCTTTTCCAGATCCGCGTCGGTGAAGTCTTTGACCTTCTTGGAGAAGGCGATTCCGCATGCTTCGCAGATCTTGCGAGCGCGTGTGCGACCGATGCCATAGATAGCCGTCAGGCCAATCTCAGCATGCTGATGCGGAGGAATATTGATACCAGCGATACGTGCCATTTGCGTCCTCTATTATCTCAATCAGCCTTGGCGCTGCTTGTGGCGTGCATCTGTACAGATCACACGCACAACGCCCTTGCGGCGGATGATCTTGCAGTTGCGGCAAATCTTCTTGACCGAAGCCGAAACTCTCATTGCATTCTCCTAAATTTCCAATCGTCCCGGCTGCCTGCAGCGGAACACAAAGTCTCATCGAAAGTTTTGTGCCCGCGATGGTTCGAAGGGCATCAATTGCCGTTGCTTTCAGGCGAACCGCGCATTTTAGCGCAAATCGCCTGAAACTTGCTTGGGCTACTCGTTCAGAGTGTTGTTTTGAAGTTAGCCTTCTTCAACAACGACTCGTACTGCTGCGACATCATGTAGTTCTGAACCTGGGCCATGAAGTCCATGGTGACCACCACGATGATCATCAGAGACGTACCGCCAAAATAGAACGGCACGTTGTACTTCAGGATCAGGAACTCCGGCAGCAGGCACACAAATGTGATGTATACCGCACCCACCAGGGTCAGTCGAACCAGAATCTTGTCGATGTAGCGAGCTGTGTTCTCACCTGGACGAATGCCCGGGATGAACGCACCGCTCTTCTTCAAGTTGTCTGCTGTCTCACGGCTGTTGAACACCAGCGCCGTGTAGAAGAAGCAGAAGAAAATGATTGCAGCAGCGTAGAGCAACACGTAGATCGGCTGACCCGGGGTGAGAGCACCCGCGATGTCCTTCAACCAACGCATGGACTCACCGGCACTGAACCAGTTCACCACAGTAGCAGGCAACAAGATGATGGACGAAGCGAAGATCGGGGGGATCACGCCGGCCATGTTGAGCTTCAGAGGCAGATGGGAGGATTGACCGCCATATACCTTGTTGCCCACCTGACGCCTTGCGTAATTCACAAGAATCTTGCGCTGACCGCGCTCGACGAACACGACGAAATAGGTCACCAGAGCAATGATCACGATGATCAGGATTGCTGCCAGCGGGCCCATGGCGCCGGTACGTACGAGCTCGAACATTCCACCAATCGCGCTGGGCAGACCCGCGGCGATGCCGCCGAAGATCAGGATGGAAATACCATTGCCCAGACCACGCTCGGTGATCTGCTCGCCCAGCCACATCAGGAACATCGTGCCAGCGGTGAGGCTGACGACGGCCGTCATGCGGAAGCCGAACCCGGGGTTCAGCACCAGACCAGCAGAGCTTTCAAGCGCGACGGCAATACCCAGCGACTGGAAGAGCGCCAGACCCAGCGTACCGTAACGGGTGTACTGGGTAATCTTGCGACGTCCGGCCTCGCCTTCCTTCTTCAACTGCTCAAATGTCGGGACCACGTAGGTCATGAGCTGCATGATGATCGATGCCGAGATGTACGGCATGATCCCCAGTGCGAACACCGTGAAGCGCGAGAGCGCTCCACCCGAGAACATGTTGAACAGGTTCAGAATGCCACCTTGTTGGCCACTGAACAGCTGCTGCAGCTGAGCTGGATCGATGCCCGGCACGGGGATATGCGCCCCGATTCGGTACACGACCAACGCCAGCAACAAAAACACCAGCCGGCGACGCAGGTCGCCGAACTTGCCCGTTTTCGCAATTTGCGCTGCGTTAGTAGCCACGGATGCCTTTCTTTAAGCCGAATTAGGCCAGGGAACCACCGGCTGCTTCGATAGCAGCCTTGGCACCTGCGGTAGCGCCGATGCCGTTCAGCTTCACAGCCGAGGTGATTTCACCCGACTTGATCACCTTCACGACCTTGGCCAGCTGACCGACGAGGCCTGCATTCTTCAGTACTGCGACATCCACTTCGGCCAGGCCGAGTGCGGACAGTGCGGTCAGAGTCACTTCAGCGTTGAACTTCAACGTGGTGGACTTGAAACCGCGCTTGGGCAGACGACGCTGCAGAGGCATCTGACCGCCTTCGAAGCCTACCTTGTGGTAGCCACCCGAACGCGACTTCTGACCCTTGTGACCACGACCGGCGGTCTTGCCCAGACCGGAACCGATACCGCGGCCCACGCGACGCTTGGCGTGCTTTGCACCGTCTGCAGGCTTGATGCTATTGAGTTCCATCATCAATCCTTTCAGAGAACCTTCACCAGATAGGCGATCTTGTTGATCATGCCGCGCACTTCAGGAGTGTCCTTGAGTTCGCTGGTGCTGTTGAGCTTGCGAAGACCCAGGCCACGCACGGTGGCGCGGTGCGATTCTTTGGTGCCGATAGGGCTGCGCACCAGTTGAATCTTGACTGTTTGTTGCGTTGTCATTGCTCGTCTCTACCTTATGCAGTAAAGAGGTCTTCAACGCTCTTGCCGCGCTTGGCTGCCACTTCTGCGGGAGTAGTGGAGTTTGCCAGTGCGTCGAACGTTGCACGAACCATGTTGTAGGGATTGGACGAGCCGTGGCTCTTCGCAACGATGTCAGTGATACCCATCACTTCGAACACTGCGCGCATCGGGCCGCCCGCGATGATGCCGGTACCCTTGGGGGCTGGATTCAGCATCACGACGGCAGCGCCGTGGTGACCCATCACGCTGTGGTAGACGGTGCCTTCCTTGAGGGACACCTTCACCATGTTGCGACGGGCTTCTTCCATAGCCTTTTGCACGGCAGCAGGCACTTCCTTGGACTTGCCCTTGCCCATGCCAACGCGGCCATCACCGTCGCCAACCACGGTCAGTGCAGCGAAGCCGAGAATACGACCACCCTTCACAACCTTGGTGACGCGGTTCACCGCGATCATTTTTTCGCGCAGACCGTCATCACGACCTTCGTCTTGCACCTTGGGGGAAAACTTTGCCATTTTCTATCCGCTCCGCTTAGAACTGCAGACCCGCTTCGCGGGCAGCTTCAGCCAAAGCCTTCACGCGGCCGTGGTATGCGAAACCAGCGCGATCGAAAGCCACTTTTTCAACGCCAGCAGCCTTTGCCTTTTCAGCAATGCGCTTGCCGATGGCCTGCGCTGCGGAGACGTTGCCGCCCTTGCCAGCGCCGCCCAGTTCCTTGCGAACTTCGGCTTCTGCAGTGGAGGCCGAAGCCAGCACCTTGGAGCCATCGCCGGAAATCAGCGTAGCGTAGATATGGAGGTTCGTACGATTCACGGACAGACGTGCAATGCCTTGTTGGGCAATACGAATACGCGTCTGACGGGCACGACGAAGACGCTGCTCTTTCTTTGTCAACATGTTGCAGCTCCTTATTTCTTCTTGGTCTCTTTGATGACGACCTTCTCATCCGAGTAACGGATGCCCTTGCCCTTGTAAGGCTCGGGAGGACGTACAGCGCGGATTTCTGCAGCCAGCTGACCAACGCGTTGACGATCTGCACCCTTGAGGATGATTTCAGTCGGTGTTGGAGTCGCCACAGTGATGCCCTGAGGCATCTCGAAGTTCACGGGGTGCGAGAAGCCGATGGCCAGGTTCAGCTTGGAACCGGAAGCAGCAGCCTTGAAACCCACGCCGATCAGCGTCAGCTTCTTCTCGAAACCCTTGCTCACGCCCACGACCATGTTGTTCACCAGCTGACGCATGGTGCCGCTCATGGCGTTGGCTTCGCGGGACTCGTTGACGGGGGCAAACGTCAGCTTGCCATCATTCAGAGCCACCTTCACCAGGGCGTTGGGGGTCAGGGACAGAGTGCCGCCTGCGCCCTTGACGCTGATCTGGTCGTTGTTCATTGTCACGTCCACGCCTTGCGGGACGGTAACTGGGGATTTGCCTACACGGGACATTTCAGTTTTCTCCTCAATGCCACGTTAAGCGACGTAGCAAAGCACTTCGCCACCCACACCGGTAGCACGTGCCTTGCGGTCGGTCATCACACCCTTGGGAGTGGTGACGATTGCCACGCCCAGACCGTTCATCACGGTAGGGATGGAATCACGACCCTTGTAGACACGCAGGCCGGGGCGGCTCACGCGCTCGATACGCTCGATCACTGGGCGACCGGCGTAGTACTTCAATGTGATTTGGAGTTCGGACTTGCCTTCTTCGGTCTTGACCTGGAAGCCGTCAATGTAACCCTCGTCCTTCAGCACCTGTGCGATGGCAACCTTCACCTTGGAAGATGGCACCGAAACGGTGGCCTTGGAAACCATTTGCGCATTGCGAATGCGGGTCAGCAAGTCAGCGATGGGATCACTCATGCTCATGTTGTATCTCTCCTGCCTGCTTACCAGCTGGCCTTGGTGACACCGGGGATGTCGCCAGCAAAAGCCAGTTCACGGATCTTGGCGCGGCCCAGACCGAATTGACGGAACGTGCCACGTGGGCGACCGGTGATTTCGCAACGGTTGCGTTGGCGTGTGGGGTTTGCATTGCGCGGGAGCTTCTGCAGGCCCAGACGGGCTGCTTCACGCTCTTCGTCGCTACGCTTTGCGTCGCCGGCGATTGCCTTCAGTTCTGCGTACTTGGCAGCGTACTTGGCGGCCAGTTTTTCGCGCTTCAGTTCGCGCTGGATCAAAGCTACTTTAGCCATCGCTGCCTCAGTTCTTGAAGGGGAAACGGAAGCCTTGGAGAAGAGCCTTGGCTTCTTCGTCGTTCTTGGCTGTCGTTGTGATGCTGATGTTGAGACCGCGCAGGGCATCGACCTTGTCGTACTCAATTTCAGGGAAGATGATCTGTTCTTTGACGCCGATGTTGTAGTTGCCACGGCCGTCGAAAGCGCGGCCGGAGATACCGCGGAAGTCACGAACGCGTGGCAGGGCCACGGTCACGAAACGGTCCAGGAACTCATACATCTGAACGCCGCGCAGAGTCACCATGCAGCCAATGGCTTGGCCTTCACGGATCTTGAAACCGGCGATTGGCTTCTTGGACTTGGTCACCACGGGCTTCTGACCAGCAATCTTGGTCAGGTCGCTCACGGCGTGGTCCATCACCTTCTTGTCAGCCACAGCTTCGCTCACACCCATGTTCAGGGTGATCTTCGTGATGCGTGGGACTTGCATTGGAGACTTGTAGCCGAACTTTTCAGTCAGGTCAGCAACAATCTTTTCGCGATAGTATTTTTGCAGTCGTGCCATGTTGACTCCTTAGGCTGCCTTGATTTCGGCGCCGGAGGACTTGAACACGCGAACGCGCGAACCGTCAGCTTGCACCTTGATGCCTACGCGGTCAGCCTTGCCCGAAGCGGCATTGAAGATTGCCACGTTGGACTGGTGGATAGGCATAGCCTTTTCCACGATGCCGCCAGTCGTACCCTTCATGGGGTTCGGCTTGACGTGCTTCTTGACCAGGTTGATGCCATCCACCACGAGGTGGGAGTCATCCTTGCGCAGCGAAACCGTGCCACGCTTGCCCTTATCGCGCCCTGTGAGCACGATGACTTCATCGCCCTTGCGAATCTTGTTCATAACTCGTGTCCTTAGAGAACTTCGGGAGCCAAAGACACGATCTTCATGAACTTTTCAGTACGCAGTTCACGTGTCACGGGGCCGAAGATGCGGGTGCCGATTGGCTCCAGTTTGGCATTGAGCAGCACTGCTGCGTTGCCATCAAACTTAACAAGCGAACCGTCGCCACGGCGGATGCCCTTGGCTGTGCGGACCACCACTGCGCTGTAGACGTCGCCTTTTTTGACGCGACCACGCGGAGCAGCTTCCTTGACGGTCACCTTGATGATGTCGCCGACGCTTGCATAACGACGCTTGGAGCCACCCAGCACCTTGATGCAGAGGACGGACTTCGCGCCGGTGTTATCGGCGACGTCTAACCGAGATTCTGTCTGGATCATTTCAATATTCCCAACTTGCACCGGAATCACCCTCACGAATGAGAGCGAACCAATCAGTCTTGGGCCCGTCGTCAGAGCTGCAAACCATTCACAGCTCATCCGCTGGGCAGAAAAGTTTCGCATAAATTAATGCGAAGCCTTGTATTCTCGCAAAGATAACTCAGCCCGTCAAGCGAGCCAGCAATCTTTGCGAGCGTTGCACCCCTGAAATGTGGCCTCAGGGCTGCGGAACAGTTGCGTATTGTTGCGCAATTGCCAAAAAATCGCCGATCTGGGGATCGATACCCAGCTCTTCGCGAAGGATTTCCTCGACGCGCGGTGCCACCACGGCCGCCTGCCGCGCATCCAGAAACAGCATGCGTACCCGACGCGCCAGCACGTCTTCCACGGTGCGTGCGTATTCGAAACGGGCGGCAAAACGCACCATCGCCTCGGTGAATCCGGGCGCCAGCTCACGATCCGCGCCCTCGAGCGACTTCACGAAAGCCGCTTCGCTGCCGTAGGAGTGAATGCCCTGCGGGTCGTTCATGCCCTCGCGCATCGGCTTAGCGGTGGCGCCCACCACCGGCAGATGCACGGTGACGCCGCCGCTGCGCGTGGGCAGCAGCTTGGCGTCCATGCAGTGCTGGAGCACGTCCTCGGCCATGGCGCGGTACGTGGTCCATTTGCCGCCGGTCACGGTGACCAGACCGCTCTTGCTGACCAGTACCGTGTGTTCCCTGCTGATTTTCTTGGTGTTGCCCGCGTCATCGTCCTGGTGCTTGACCAGCGGGCGCAGGCCCGCCCAGATGCTGCGCACGTCGGACGCCTTGGGCGCGCGGCGCAGGTAGCGGGCCGATTCGCCGAGAATGAAGGCGACTTCGTTCTTCATCGCCTCGGGCTCGTAGTCGAGCTGGTTCTTCGGGCTGTCGGTCGTGCCCAGAATCACCTTGCCAAGCCATGGTACGGCGAACAGTACCCGGCCGTCGGTCGTCTTAGGCACCATCAACGCATGGTCGGACGGCAGAAAGTCGCGGTCCACGACGATGTGCACGCCCTGGCTCGGCGCGACCATGGGCTTGACGGGCTTGCCCTGGGCCTCGCCGTCCCGCTCGCGCAGCGCATCCACCCAGACACCCGCCGCATTGACCACGCAGCGCGCCTTGATCTCGAAGCGCTCCCCGGACTCCTTGTCGCTGCAGACCAGCCCATTGACCTTGCCGTCCGCATAGGTGAGCCCCGTCACCTCGCAGTAATTGACCAGCAGCGCCCCCTTGAGCGCCGCCGTGCGGGCCAGCGCCAGCGCCAGGCGGGCATCGTCGAACTGTCCGTCCCAATACTTGACGCCGCCTTTGAGCCCGTCGCCCTGCACCGTCGGCAGGCAGCGCATGGTGTCCATGCGGCCGAGAAACTCGGTGGCGCCAAGGCCTGCCGATCCGGCCAGCGCGTCGTACATCTTGAGGCCCACGCCGTAGAACGGCGTTTCCCAGAGCTTGTAGGACGGCATGACGAACGCCAGGGGGCGCGCCAGATGCGGCGCGTTCTTGAGCAGCGTGGTGCGCTCGTGCAGCGCCTCGCGCACCAGTGAAATGTTTCCCTGAGCCAGATAACGCACGCCGCCATGCACCAGCTTGGTGGCGCGCGACGACGTGCCCTTGGCGAAATCGTGCGACTCAAGCAGCACCACCTTGAAGCCGCGCGCCGCCGCATCCAGCGCCGTGCCAAGACCCGTCGCGCCCCCACCGACCACCGCGAGGTCATATTCCTGCGGCTGTCGCAATTGGGCCAGCAGTTCGGGGCGCTGGGTCATCAATGGGGCTTGGGTTTCTGTCGTCATGGCTGCCGCTTGTTGGAGATGAATGCCTATAGCAGGATGCCTATTGCATTTCAGGGTTTTCCCTAGGATTTTATCCAACCCTCACGCAAGTTTGCGTCGGAAAACCGCCCGGCCTTGATGGAGCGAAGGAGAAATCGGAAGATTCCACCTCCGCCACAGTCAGGCCACTTGCAGATCAGCGCACCTTGCCATCCTTCCAAGCCTGAAGCAGCTTGTCATAGGCAATGGTCTCGCCCTTGGGCTTTTCATTGGACAGCTTGGCCCACGGGGCCGCCTTGTCGGACAGCCACTTGTTCGGATCGCCCTTCTTGTTGAGCTTGGGCGCGCACTTGGCCATGCCGGCGCGCTCCAGACGCGCCATCACCTGGTCCATTTCCTCGGCCAGATTGTCCATGGCGGACTGCGGTGTCTTTTCCCCCGTCACCGCCTGTGCGACGTTTTTCCACCAGAGCTGGGCGAGCTTCGGATAGTCGGGCACGTTGGTGCCGGTCGGCGTCCACGCCACGCGCGCCGGGCTCTGGTAGAACTCGACCAGGCCGCCGTACTTGTTGGCGTTCTTGGTGAAGTACTCGCTTCGGATGTCCGAGTCGCGGATGAAGGTCAGGCCCTGGATGGACTTCTTGAGCGTCGTCGTCTTGGCGGTCACGAACTGGGCGTAGAGCCAGGCGGCGGCCGTCCTGTTGGCGTCATGGCCGTTGAAGAAGGTCCAGCTGCCCACGTCCTGGTAGCCGTTCTGCATGCCATCCTTCCAATATGGGCCGTGCGGGCCAGGCGCCATGCGCCACTTGGGCGTGCCGTCGGCATTCACCACCGGCAGACCGGTCTTGGTCATGTCGGCCGTGAAGGCGGTGTACCAGAAGATCTGCTGCGCGATGTGCCCCTGCGCCGGCACGGGGCCGGATTCGCCGAAGGTCATGCCCGTGGCTTCCTTGGGCGCGTATTTCTTCATCCAGTCCACGTACTTGGTGAGCGCGTAGACCGCAGCGGGCGAGTTGGTGGCGCCGCCGCGCGAGACCGATGCGCCGACCGGCGTGCACTTGTCGTCCGCCACGCGGATGCCCCACTCGTCCACCGGCATGCCGTTGGGAATGCCCTTGTCGGCCGCGCCCGCCATGGACAGCCAGGCGTCGGTGAAGCGCCAGCCGAGCGAAGGATCCTTCTTGCCGTAGTCCATGTGACCATAGATCGGCTTGCCGTCGATCTGCTTGACGTCATTAGTGAAGAATTCGGCGATGTCCTCGTAGGCGCTCCAGTTCTGCGGCACGCCGAGGTCATAGCCGTACTTGGCCTTGAACTTGTCCTGCAGGTCCTTGCGCGCGAACAGGTCGGCGCGGAACCAGTAGAGGTTGGCGAACTGCTGGTCGGGCAACTGGTAGAGCTTGCCGTCCGGCGCGGTGGTGAAGCTCGTGCCGATGAAATCCTTGAGGTCGAGTCCCGGGTTGGTGTATTCCTTGCCCGCGCCGTTCATGTAATCACTCAGATTCATGATCTTGCCGTAGCGGTAATGCGTGCCGATCAGGTCCGAGTCGCTGATCCAGCCGTCATAGATCGACTTGCCCGACTGCATCGAGGTCTGCAGCTTCTCGACCACGTCGCCTTCCTGGATCAGGTCGTGCTTGACCTGGATGCCCGTGATCTCGCTGAACGCCTTGGCGAGCACCTTGCTCTCGTACTCGTGCGTGGTGATGGTCTCCGAGACCACGGAGATGTTCTTCACGCCCTTGGCCTGCAGCTTCTTGGCCGCGTCGATGAACCATTTCATCTCGGCCATCTGCTGGTCCTTGTTCAGCGTGGACGGCTGAAATTCGCTGTCAATCCACTTCTTGGCTTCCGCCTCGCCTGCCCAGCCAGCCTGCCCCAAAGTCAGGGCCGCTACGGCGAAGGCAATCGCCTTGAACTGCACCTTCATTGCATGTCTCCTCAAAAGGGACTCCCCGTCTTTCTCGGGATCCGGGCCTCGGGGGAGGAGCGGGCTGGATCCTTGCCTGCAAAAAATCAGATACGAAGAACAAAGAAGCCAATCGATTCGCGCGCCTCAGCCCTTGCGCAGGATGAACGCCAGCACCAGCATCGAGATCACGAAGCTGATCCACACCGTCGGCTCGGCTTCGAGCGAGAACCACTGCGTCATCTTCTCGCCGAGCCCCACCCAGATCAGATTGATGTAGGCGGCCGTCAGCAGGCCGATGAAAAGCCGGTCGCCGCGCGTCGTCGCTATCGGCAGAAAGCCCTTGCGCAGCGTGGTGGGCGACTGGATCTCCCACACCGTCATGCCGACCAGCATCAGCGCGATGCACACGAAGAAAACCGCCACCGGCGTGGTCCATGCCATCCATTCCCACATGGGGTCTCTCCTTGAAATCAGACGCGGCCCATCGCGAAGCCCTTCGCGATGTAGTGCCGCACAAACCAGATCACCACAGCCCCCGGCACGATGGTGAGCACACCCGCCGCTGCCAGCGTCGCCCAGTCCATGCCCGAGGCGGAGACCGTGCGCGTCATCGTCGCGACGATGGGCTTGGCGTTCACGCTGGTGAGCGTGCGCGCCAGCAGCAGCTCCACCCAGCTGAACATGAAGCAGAAGAACGCCGCCACGCCGATGCCCGCCTTGATGAGCGGCAGAAAGATCGTGAGGAAAAAGCGCGGGAACGAATAGCCGTCGATGTAGGCCGTTTCGTCGATCTCGCGCGGAATGCCGCTCATGAAGCCTTCGAGAATCCACACCGCGAGCGGCACGTTGAACAGCAGGTGCGCGAGTGCCACGGCGATGTGCGTGTCCATCAGCCCGACCGTCGTGTAGAGCTGAAAGAACGGCAGCAGGAACACCGCGGGCGGCGTCATGCGGTTGGTCAGCAGCCAGAAGAACACATGCTTGTCGCCGAGGAACTGGTAGCGCGAGAACGCGTAGGCCGCGGGCAGCGCCACGGCGAGCGAGATCACCGTGTTGATCGCCACGTAGATCAGGCTGTTGATGTAGCCCGAATACCAGGATTCGTCGGTGAAGATGGTCTTGTAGTTGTCCCAGGTGAAATGCTGGGGCCAGAGCGAGAAGCTCGAGAGGATTTCCTCGTTGGTCTTGAAGCTCATGTTCACCATCCAGTAGATCGGCAGGATGGCGAAGACGAGGTAGAGGATCAGGAACAGCGTGCGTTTCTGAAAGCGTTTTTCATTCATGGCCCGCTCCTTCAGAGCTGCTCGTGCCCACGCGCTGCATCCAGTTGTAGAGGATGAAGCACAGCAGCAGGATGATGAAGAAATAGATCAGCGAGAACGCCGCCGCCGGCCCCAGGTCGAACTGGCCCACGGCCTTCTGCGTGAGGTACTGACTCAGGAACGTCGTCGCGTTGCCGGGACCGCCGCCGGTCAGCACGAAGGGTTCGGTGTAGATCATGAAACTGTCCATGAAGCGCAGCAGCACCGCGATCATCAGCACGCCGCGCATCTTGGGCAGCTGGATGTAGCGGAACACCGCGAACTTGCTCGCGCCGTCAATGCGCGCGGCCTGGTAGTACGCATCGGGAATCGAGCGCAGCCCCGCAAAGCACAGCAGCGCGACCAGCGGCGTCCAGTGCCACACGTCCATCGCCAGCACCGTGAGCCAGGCATCGGTCGCGTTGCCGGTGTAGCTGTAGTCGAAGCCCAGTTTTTCGAGCGTCTTGCCGAGCAGGCCGATGTCGGCGCGGCCGTAGATCTGCCAGATCGTGCCGACCACATTCCACGGAATCAGCAGCGACAGCGCCACGATCACCAGCACGGCCGAGGACTTCCAGCCCTGCGCCGGCATGGCCAGCGCGAGCATGATGCCCAGCGGAATTTCCACGCACAGCACCGCGAGCGAGAAACCCAGCTGGCGCAGCAGCGCGCTGTGCAGTTCTTCATCACGCATCACCTGCGCGAACCATTCGGTGCCGACGAACACGCGGCGCTCGGGCGAGATGATGTCCTGCACCGAGTAGTTCACCACGGTCATCAGCGGCAGGATCGCCGAGAACGCCACGCAGATGATCACCGGCAGGATCAGGAACCAGGCTTTCTGGTTCACCGGTTTGGTGTTGATGCTTTCCGGCGCGCTCATGGCATCAGCTCCTCGTTGGTGTTGTAGAAGCAGGTGTGCTCGTTCACCACGCGCAGCCAGACCAGTTCGCCCTCCTTGGGCAGCACCTGCTCGGGCGTGCAGCGGGCCTTGACGATCTGGCCGTAGATGGTGGCCGTCAGCATCTGGTGCGTACCCACGTCCTGCACCCGCATGACCACGCCGGGCAGCGCCCCGAGATGGCCCTCGCCCGCGATCGCCAGATACTCGGGCCGCACGCCCACGCGCAGATCGCCGTCCGGCAGCGCGCGCGGCGCGGGCACGCGGTGGCCCGCCACATGGATTTCTCCACCGCTGACCTTGGCTTCCAAAAAATTCATGCCGGGCGAGCCGATGAAGTGGCCGACGAAAGCATGCTGCGGCCGCTCGAACAGCTCGCCCGGCGTGCCCACCTGCACGGCGCGCCCGCGCGTCATCACCACCACGTGGTCGGCGAAGGTCAGCGCCTCGACCTGATCGTGCGTCACATAGACCAGCGTGAGCTTGAGCTCGTGGTGGATCTGCTTGAGCTTGCGCCGCAGCTGCCACTTGAGATGCGGATCGATCACCGTGAGCGGCTCGTCGAACAGCACCGCCGCCACGTCCTCGCGCACCAGACCACGGCCGAGCGAAATCTTCTGCTTCTCGTCCGCCGACAGCCCCGCCGCGCGCTGGTTGAGCTGGCCGCTCATCTCCAGCATCTCGGCAATCTGCCCGACGCGCTCTCGGATGCGCTGCTCGGGCACCTTGCGGTTGCGCAGCGGAAACGCGAGGTTGTCGGCCACGGTCATCGTGTCGTAGATGACGGGGAACTGAAACACCTGCGCGATGTTGCGCTCCTGGGGGCTGGCGCGCGTCACGTCGCGACCGTCGAACAGCACCTTGCCTTGCGAGGGCACGAGCAGGCCCGACATGATGTTCAGCATCGTCGTCTTGCCGCAGCCCGAGGGGCCGAGCAGCGCGTACGCGCCGCCGTCCTCGAACGTCATGTCCAGCGGCAAAAGCGCGTAGTCGCTGTCCTTCTGCGGGTTGGGGCGATAGGAGTGCGCGAGTTGGAGTTCGATGCGTGCCATCTCAGTGCCCTCCCATGGGCGCGTGTTCATGTGCCTGGGCACGGGCCGGTGCCCGCAGCAGCGCCTCGTCCGCGCCGAACAGATGGACCTGCGCCGGATCGAGGTGCAGCGTCACCGTCTCGCCGAGCGCGACGTAGTGCACGCCGGTGATCTGCGCGACCAGATCGCCCCATGAGGACCTGACGTGCACGAACGTGTCCGAGCCCGAAATCTCCGCGAGATCGACCACGCCCTGCACCGCCACATCGCCGGGCCGCGCGTGCAGCCTGAGCGCGCTCGCGCGGATGCCCAGCGTCAGCCCACCCGCCTGCGGAGCCTGCGTGCCAAGCTCCAGATACATGTCGCCCGGCAGACGCAGCCCGGTGCCCATGGCCTGCACGGCCAGCAGGTTCATCGGCGGATCGCTGAACGCGCGCGCCACCTTGAGCGAATTGGGACGATGGAAAACCTCCGCCGTCGGGCCGTACTGCAGCAGCTCGCCTTCGTGCAGCACGGCGGTGTAGCCACCCAGCAGCAGGGCCTCGCCGGGCTCGGTGGTCGCGTAGACGACGGTGGAGTCGCTGGTCGCGAACAGCTGCGTGAGTTCCTCGCGCAGCTCCTCGCGCAGCTTGTAGTCGAGGTTCACCAGCGGCTCGTCGAGCAGCATCAGCGGTGCGTTCTTGGCCAGCGCCCGGGCCAGCGCCACGCGCTGCTGCTGGCCACCCGACAATTCGGCGGGCAGGCGATCGAGAAACATGTCGATGTGCAGCCGCTCGGCCAGTTCCTTCACGCGCGCATCGACGTTCTTGAACCCCTGCAGCTTGAGCGGCGACGCGATGTTCTGCGCCACGGTCAGCGAAGGGTAGTTGATGAACTGCTGGTACACCATGGCGACGTTGCGCTCGCGCACCGGCACGCCGGTCACGTCCTTGCCATCGACCAGCACGCGACCGCCGGTGGGCACGTCCAGCCCCGCCATGATGCGCATGAGACTGGTCTTGCCAGCCTGCGTAGCTCCCAGCAGCACGGTGACGGCGCCGCTGTGCGGCGCCAGATTCATCTCCCGCAGCCACTGCTGCGAGCCCACCTTCTTGCTGATTCTCTCCAGAACCAACTCCATTTCGACCTTTCCACTCCGCGCCATCCTGGCGATTGAAGAACAAAGAAAGACGGAACGCTGCACGGCAGGCCAAGGATCAACTTGCCGGTTCGTTATTTTCGATTTCGATCATTCTTGTTCTTTTTGGCGCGTTTCAAATTCGGGGTTACCCTTGATGCTTTCTTTTTGCTTCGTTTTACAGTCTTCCCCATGGGTTCCGCCCGCGCCGATCCGATGCGGGCATGGCACAGACAGGAGACAGAGACCCGCGTGAACACCAATCCTCGTCAACTGCTGCTGCTGGAAGAAGTCCGGCAGCGAAAGAATGTCACCATCGAACAGCTCGCCGAGAGGCTCGGCGTGACGCTGCAGACCGTGCGCCGCGATGTGCAGCGCCTCGCCGAACAAGGCCATCTGATGCGCTTTCACGGCGGCGTGCGGCTGCCCTCGTCGACCACCGAAAACATCGGCTACGTGCAGCGCCAGCTGCTCAACGACGAAGCCAAACGCGCCATTGCGCGCGAAGTCGCCCGCGCGATTCCCAACGGCTGCTCGATGATTCTCAACATCGGCACCACCACCGAGGCGATTGCGCGCGAACTGATGCAGCACCGGGGCCTGCGCGTGATCACCAACAACCTGAACGTCGCCGCGATCCTTGCCGACAACCCCGAATGCGAGGTCATCGTCGCGGGCGGCGTGGTGCGCTCGCGCGATCACGGCATCGTCGGCGAGACGGCGGTGGACTTCATCCGCCAGTTCAAGGTCGACATCGGCGTGATCGGCATCTCCAGCGTCGAGCAGGACGGCACGCTGCGCGACTTCGATCTGCGCGAGGTGAAGGTTGCCCAATCCATCATCGCGCAGTCCCGCGAGGTGTGGCTGGCGGCAGATTCCAGCAAGTTCGACCGCCCCGCGATGATCGAGCTGGCGCGTCTGGACCAGATCGACGTGCTCTACACCGACGCCGAGCCCCCCGCGCCCTACGCCAGCCTGCTCGAAGAAGCCGGCGTCCAATGCGTGATCGCGGCGTGACGCCTCCCGAACCAGACATCCGCACATCACGCACACCATGACCTCGTACCTCCTCGCACTCGACCAAGGCACCTCCAGCTCGCGCAGCATCGTGTTCGACCACAAAGGCCGGATCGTGGCCCTCGCGCAGCGCGAACTGCCGCAGATCTACCCGCGTCCCGGCTGGGTCGAACACAGCCCCACGGAGATCTGGAACACCCAGCTCGCGACCGCCCAAGAGGCGCTCACGAAGGCGGGCATCACCGCCCGCGACATCCGCTCCATCGGCATCACCAACCAGCGCGAGACCACCGTGCTGTGGAACCGCAGGACCGGCGCTCCGATCCACAACGCCATCGTCTGGCAGGACCGCCGCGCCGAACCCATCTGCGCCCAGTTGCGCGAGCAGGGCATGGCAGAGACCATCCAGGCCAAGACGGGGCTGCTGATCGACGCCTATTTTTCGGGCACCAAGCTGCAATGGCTGCTCGACAACGTGCCCGACGCGCGCGCGCAGGCCGAACGCGGGGAGCTCGCCTTCGGCACCGTCGACGCGTGGCTCATCTGGCAGCTCACCGCGGGCCAGCGCCATGTGACGGACGTGAGCAACGCCTCGCGCACGATGCTGTTCAACGTGCATACGAACGAGTGGGACGACGAGCTGCTCGCGCGGCTGAACATCCCGCGCTCGCTGATGCCCGAGGTGCTGCCATCGAGCGCCGATTTCGGCGCGACGAACGATGCGCTGTTCGGCAGCGGCATCAACATCGGCGGCGTCGCGGGCGACCAGCAGAGCGCGCTGTTCGGCCAGGCCTGCTTCTCCGCCGGGATGGCCAAGAACACCTACGGCACGGGCTGCTTCATGCTCATGCACACGGGCCACACCTTCCAGACCTCGCAGAACGGCCTGCTCACCACCAGCGCCGCGCAGACCCACACGCGCCCCGAGTTCGCGATGGAGGGCAGCGTGTTCGTCGGCGGCGCGGTCGTGCAATGGCTGCGCGACGGCCTGCGCGCCATCGAGAACAGCGGCGAAGTGCAGTCGCTCGCCGAAAGCGTGCCCGACAGCGGCGGCGTGATGCTGGTGCCCGCGTTCACCGGCCTCGGCGCGCCCTACTGGAAGCCCGATGCGCGCGGCACGATCACCGGCCTCACGCGCGGCACGACGCTCGCGCACATCGCGCGCGCCGCGCTGGAATCCATCGCCTACCAAAGCGCCGCCCTGCTGCAGGCCATGAGCCGCGATGCCGTGGCCGCCGGCGGCGCGCCCGTCACCGAACTGCGCGTGGACGGCGGCGCGAGCGTGAACAATCTGCTGATGCAGTTCCAGGCCGATCTGCTCGGCATCCCGGTGGTGCGCCCCGCCTGCGTGGAGACCACCGCACTCGGCGCGGCCTATCTCGCGGGACTGTCATCGGGCATGTACCGGAGCACAGAGGAGCTCTCGGCGCTGTGGAAGGCAGAGCGCCGCTTCATGCCGACCATGCAGCGCGACCGCGCAGCCGAGCTGATGCAGCAATGGGAGCATGCGGTGCGCCAGACCACGGCGGATTAAGAACAACACCTCGCCAGAACAAAAAAAGAGATGGAGCCGCGAGGCCCCATCTCTTTTTGTTTTGTGGATCGCAGCAAGCCGCTGCGACGGCCGACTGCTTACTCGTTGGAGTCCGCCAGAAACGCCTTGTAGATCACCGCACCGATGATGGCGCCAACGATGGGCATCACCCAGAAGAACCACAGCTGCGACATCGCGATGGACGGACCGAACACGGCCACACCGGTGCTGCGGGCGGGGTTCACCGAGGTGTTGGTGACCGGGATCGAGATCAGGTGGATCAGCGTCAGGCACAGGCCGATCGCCACGCCGGCAAAGCCGCCAGCCGCGCGCTTGGCGGTCGCGCCCAGAATCACGATCACGAAGATCGCGGTCAGCACCACTTCGGCCACGAGCGCCGCCACCATCGAGTAGCCACCGGGCGAGTGCTCGCCGAAGCCGTTGGTCGCGAAGCCGCCGATGTCGGCGCCCGGCTTGCCGGTGGCGATCACGTACAGCACCGCACCTGCCGCAATCGCGCCGAGCACTTGGGCGATGATGTAGCCCGGCAGTTCAGACGCCTTGAAGCGCCCGCCGACCATCAGGCCCACGGACACGGCCGGGTTGAAGTGCCCGCCCGAGATCGGGCCAAGCGCGTAGGCACCCGTCAGCACCGTCAGGCCGAACGCGAACGACACGCCCAGCAGGCCGATGCCCACGTTGGGAAACGCCGCAGCCAGCACAGCGCTGCCGCAACCGCCGAAAGTCAGCCAGAAAGTGCCGATAAATTCAGCAGCCCATTTCTTGATGTTGGATGCCATATCCATTCCTTTTGTATCAATAAACTTCTCACTCTTGCACTGCCGCGCCCGAATTTCATCGTCTGTACAGACGAAAGTTCCGTGCTTCGGCGGTCCCGGCAAAATGCTACT
Source organism: Diaphorobacter caeni (assembly GCF_015354245.1). GTDB lineage: Bacteria > Pseudomonadota > Gammaproteobacteria > Burkholderiales > Burkholderiaceae_C > Diaphorobacter_A > Diaphorobacter_A caeni. The sequence continues at coordinate 94,451 of NZ_JADKYZ010000001.1, read as the reverse complement.
CAGTCCTTGTGACACATAGGCCCTGAGAATGTGAACAATTCACCCCGCTCGACGCAAAAGACGTTGCCAATTGGAACAAGGCGGCAGCCTCCCCAGTGAAGTCTCTTTCATGCCAGATTCCTCTTCTTTCTATGCGAATGCCGCAGGCCCGCGGTCGATGGAACACCGGACGATTCTTTCGCGCCCACGGCCCCGCCTCTTCATGCGCACGCTCACCGTGCCATTTCGCATCGCCTGCGTACTCACGTTCACGGCCACGCTGCTGACGGCCTGCAGCGGCTCCGCGCCCGTGGCGATGCCGGCGCACCAGACCACGCGCTGCGAGGTCACGTCCGACGGTGACAAACACGCTGCCCCGCGCTTTCGGCTGCTCGGCGAGGTGCGCTGGGACGTCGATACCGCCTACGGCGGCGTGCCCGTCGGTGGGCTCTCGTCCATCGACTGGGATGCCGGGCGCGGAGTGTTCTGGCTGGTGAGCGACGACCGCGCCGTGAACGGCCCTGCGCGCTTTTACTCAGCGCGAATGCAGTACGACGAGCGCGGCCTGCAGCACGTTTGGCTGAGCGGCATGCACACTTTGCTCGACCCCGAGCAGCGGCCTTACGCCAACGCGCAACAGCCCAGCAAGGGCGTCGCGGTGCCGGACGCCGAAGCCATGCGCGCCGTGCCGGGAAGCGATCGCCTGCTCTGGGCCAGCGAGGGTGATTTTCCACGCGGCTTCGGCCCCGAGCTCAACGAGATCCGCAGCGATGGGCATTGGCTGCGCCGCTGGCCGCTGCCCGAATCGCTCACGCAGATCGCCAGGAACAGCGGCCCGCGCAACGGCTTCACATTGGAAGGCATGGCCTTCAGCCCCGACGCGCGCACGCTCTGGCTGGCCATGGAAGGCGCGCTCAAGCAGGACGGTGCCATGCCCACGCCTGGCGATGCGGGCGCGCCCGTGCGCATCACCGCGCTCGACGCCCACTCGCACCAGCCCCTGCGCCAGATCGCCTGCCAGCCCGATGCCCTGCCCGCATCGATCGCCCTGCTGCCGCAACGCGCGGTCAACGGCGTGAGCGACATCCTCGCCGACGGCCCGGATCATCTGCTGGTGCTCGAACGCTCGTTCTCGCTTGGCGAGGGCTGGGGCGCAAAGCTGTATCGCATCGACATCCGCGAGTCGGCCACCACCGATGTGCTGAACCTGCACCGCATTCCTCCCGACAGCTCGCGCACCGCCCGCAAGACGCTGGTGCTGGACTTCGCACGGCTCGGGCTTCGCAGCGTCGACAACCTGGAGGGCATGACCTGGGGGCCGCCGCTCACGAACGGCGAACGGGTGCTGCTGCTGGTGAGCGACAACAACTTCAACCCCGCCGAGGTCACCCAATTCATCGCGCTCGCGGAGCTGCCGCGCTGCAAAACCGAACAATTCACTATGGCCCCCGGCGTATAGTGCCCACCAACCGCGCATCAACCTCGGATCACCGGCGCGTCACCCGCACATCACGCATCCCTTCGATCACACCCAGCAAAGCCATGTCCGCAACTTCCACCGACTCCATCCAGCTTCCCGTCATCGCCTTCATCGGCGGCGGCAACATGGCCACCGCCATCATCGGCGGCCTGATCGCCAAGGGCGTTCCCGCATCGCAGATCCTCGTGGTCGAGCCCTGGGACGAGGCACGCGCCAACCTGAAGAAGCACTTCGGCATCGACGCCCTGCCGGCCGCCACCGCTGCGCTCGCCAAGGCGCGCCTCGTGGTCTGGGCCGTCAAGCCCCAGACCTTCAAGGATGCGGCCACCGCCAGCGCCGAACACGCCCGTCAGGCCGTGCACCTGAGCATCGCCGCCGGCATCACCAGCGACAGCATCGCCGCCTGGCTCGCGAGCGACCGCATCGTGCGCGCCATGCCCAACACGCCCGCGCTTGTCGGCAAGGGCATCACCGGCCTGTTCGCCCGCGCGGCGGTGACCACCGACGAGAAGCTGCTGATTGAGCAGGTGATCAGCTCCACCGGCCAGTTCATCTGGGTGAAGGCCGAGGACCAGCTCGACGCCGTGACCGCCATTTCCGGCTCCGGCCCTGCCTATGTGTTCCTGTTCCTCGAGGCCATGGCCAAGGCCGGCACCGACATGGGCCTGCCCGCCGATCAGGCCTACCAGCTCGCCGTCGCCACCTTCCAGGGCGGCGCGGAACTCGCGGCCCGTTCGAGCGAAACGCCCGAGGTGCTGCGCCAGCGCGTGACCAGCAAGGGCGGCACCACGCACGCCGCCATCACCCACATGCAAGAGCAGAAGGTGCCCGAGCACTTCATCGCCGCCATGCGCGCCGCAGAAAAGCGGGCGCAGGAATTGGCAATCGAATTTGGAAAATAAATAGTTTTTCCCATACACTGCATGTCCCAGCACCGGCCCCTCCCTCTGGCGCAACATGCAGTGTCCCCAATGCAATTGGCAAAACCCGAGCAGCTTCACCGAATGCTTCAACTGCAGACGGCCCCTGCTCGCGACCACGTCGGCACCAGCCGTCGCCGCTCCCGCTGACCTCCCGCGCTTCGATCCCGAACTCCCCGCCGAGCCGCATCGGCTGACGCGCTTTGTCGCCACGCTCATCGATTTCGTCGCGCTGATCGCCATCGCCGGTCTGCTGATCGCCGCAAGCGTGTGGGTGTCGCGCGTCGGCGGTGACAGCCCGTGGTCAAGCGCCGTGCTTCTGCCGTTGCTGCTCGCGATTCCGCTGCTGCCCTTCATCCTGCTCGGCGCGCTCGACAGCGCGGGCGGCACGCCCGGCAAGCGCTGGTTCGGACTCGAGGTGCGCGGCCCCTCCGGAAAGCGGCCCGGACTCGTTCGCGCCACGCTGCGGCAGTTGCTCAAATACCTCGCGAATCTGGGCCTGCCCTTCGTCTTTCACTGGGTCGACCGCATCGTGTTCGGCGAGCAGGGCGCGCACAACGTGCTCACCGGCAGCTACGTGGTGCGGCGCCATGCCGATCCGGAGCGCATCCGCCGCTTCATCCAATCGAGCGAGGCGCGCGGCGCGGGCAAGCGGCGTCTGGCCAGTGGCCTCAGCATCGGCGTCACCGCGTTGCTGACCGCCCTCATTCTGGCCACCGCGATCCACAGTTGGGTGCAGGACCGCCAGCACCCCGAGATCGCCAGTGCGCGCAGGGCGGTGAACGAAATCGTGCGCGCCTTCAAGCCCATCACCCAGCTCGCCACCGCGCACTACACGCGCACCGGGCGCTTCGCCGCCGACGCGCAGGAGCTCGGCCTCAACGCCATGCCGAAAGGCATCGCCGCACTCTCGCTCGACCCTCGCAACGGCGCGATCATGGCCACGCTGGCGGGCGATGCGGGAGATACGGGGGACGCTGGCCATGCCCGCCTTCTGGGCAAGCACCTCGTCTGGCGGCCTGAATTCAAGCAGCGCAAGGGCGAGACCGAACTCAAGAAATGGCGTTGCGGCAGCACCGACATTCCCAAAGCCGAACTGCCCTCGCCGTGCAACGACGACCTGAGCGCGCTGGCCGCGCCCAAGGCGCCCTGAAGATCGAAAGACCGCATCCATGACCGCTCTCCCGCAGCCACTCCTCGACGAATACCTCGCCGCCGACAACAACGACCACTGGAGCTCCGCGCTTGAAGTCGCCGAGCGTGCCGTCGCAAGGTGCCCCGGCAGCGCGCAGGCCTTTGCGATGCGTGCACGCGCGAATTGGCGGATGGGCGAGGCCGATGCCTGCGACAGCGACGTCGCCCACGCGCTGCAGCTTGATCCGCGCTGCGCGCTCGCCATCGCCACGCAGGCCGCGCGCATGGACGCCGAAGGGCAGACCACGCAGGCCGTCGCCAGACTCGACGAAGCCATCCGCAGTCTGCCCGGCGATGCCCGATTGCACATCGCGCGCGGCTGGATCCATCAGGAAAACGAACGCGCCAACGAGGCCCTGCTGGACTACCACCAGGCCATCGCGCTCGATCCGCAGAACATGCGCGGCCATGTCAACGCGGCGGCGCTGCTCGGCGCTCTGGGCCGCCGCGAGGAGGCCGCCGATCTATGGCACAGCGGCGCGCTGGCCAATCCCGACAACGGCCAGCTCGCCTACAACGCGGGCACCGCGCTCTACCAGCAAAAGGATTACGAGCGCGCCATCCTTCATCTCGACCGGGCCCGCCGCATCATCGGCGAACGCAACGACGTGCAGATGAACCGCGCCCAGACGCTGCAGATGCTGGAGCGCCATCAGGAGGCCGTGGATGAATGGCTGCAGCTCTATCGCCGCGAACCGCATTGGGACTGGGTGCTGAGCGGACTGATCGAGAGCTGCTACCGGCTGGGCGACACCACGAACGCGCAGCGCTTTCGCTGGGAGCTGGACAAGCTCTCGGGCGACCATGAGGGCACGGTCAAGCTCGGCTGGCTGCTGTTCCATGATCGCAGGAGCGAGGAGCTGATCGAGCTGGTCGAGCCGCTCGCCAAGGACGCGCACGCGCGCCCGGAGTTCGGTCAGATGATGGGAATGTCGCTGCGCCGTCAGGAAAAATTCCCCGAGGCGCTGCAGTGGATGGAGCGCACCGTCACCACGCACGACGACTACCACTGGGCGCGCGGCGACCTCGCCAATCTGCTGTCCGAGATCTACGGCCGCCACGACGAGGCGCTCAAGCACATCCAGATCGCCATCTCGATGTCTCCGGATTCCAGCTTCTACCGCCGCATTCACGGCGAGATTCTGGAGCGCAAGAACGGCGGATCCGCCAAAAAAGGCGGATGGCTCAAGCGTCTGTTCGGCGGCTGACCGGCGGCGGACAAGCCGCCGCTCCGGGAAATCAGGACTTCTTCGAGCTGAAGGCGTTCTGGATGCTGGTCTTGAGCTTGGTGAGACTCTCGCCCACGTCGTCCTTCCAGTCTTCCAGCTTGCCGTGCCATTCGGCGCTCTTCTTCTCGCGCAGCACGCGGCGTGCTTCCTGAGCGGCGGCGATCGCCGCCTCTTCCTGAGCGGCCACCTCTTCCTGCACCACGGCCAGCGGACGGCGCAGCACCACGCCGCCAAGCTGGTCGGAGATGCCGTTGACGGCCTGAGTCGAGTCCTCTCCCACGGTGGCGATCAGCGTGGTCGAGCCCGGCGGCATCGCGCGCATCATCTGATCGAGCACGCTCGCGCGGTCCTGCAGCTTGTCGGCCGACACCGCGCTGCCCACGAGCGCGCCATAGACGCCGCCCAGCAGCACGCCCAGCGGACCGGCGAGCATGCCGATCAGCGATCCCACCAGCGTGCCGGTGAGCGGGCCGCTCGCCGCGCCGCCGTCGGTGGCTCCATCCTTCACGGAGAAGGTGCCATCCATGGCGCGCTGCACCACGGCAGCGTTCTGCAGTTGCACCTTGCCGGAGGCGACCGCCCCCTTCAATTCAGACAGTGCCTGATAGGCCTTGCTCTCATCCGCGAAGCTCAAAAGGACGACGTTCTGTTCCATAGCTGTACCCCATTGATGTTGAAATGACATAGCACGAACGATTCAATGTAGTCGAGCCAGCGCCATTTCATGTGACCTGAGGCCGGGTTTTTCACTCCGATACGGCTGTTTCCTTCAGGGCGTGTTGACGCTCTCAGGCATCACCCCAGATCGCCGAGCGCATGGAGATCGCGGCCATCTGGAAATCGCCATTGAAGAAGCGCGGCGCCTCCCCCTCGTGCACCGCGCCTGCGGCGTGCAGCAGCGGCAGATAGTGATCGAACGTGGGATGCGCCATCTGGGCGACGCGGCCGAGTTCCTGAAAACGGGCGAGCGCCTGCAGGTTGCCCGCCTCGATGCGCCCGGCCACATGCTGGTCGAACTCGATGGCCCAGTCATAGGCCTGGTTGGGGGCCGCGCCCGGCTGCATCGCGCGCAGGTTGTGCACGATGTTGCCGCTCCCCACGATCAGCACGCCCTGCTCGCGCAACGCCTGCAATTGCTGGCCGAGCGCGAAGTGTTCCGCCGCCGGTCGGCTGTAGACCAGACTCAACTGCACGACGGGAATGTCGGCGCCCGGGAACATGGGCTTGAGCACGCTCCAGGTGCCGTGGTCCAGTCCCCATTCGGATTCGTCGACGAGCACCGGGCGGTCGAGCGCAGGCGCATCGAGCCGCGCGGCCAGTTCGCGCGCCACCGCAGGCGCGCCCGGCGCCGGGTACTGCTGGGCGAACAGCTCCTGCGGGAAACCGCCGAAATCATGGATCGTGCGCGGCTCGGCCATGCCGGTCAGGGCCCACTCATGGCGCGTGAGCCAGTGCGCCGAGATGCACAGAATCATCTGCGGCCTCCCGTGGCGCGCAAGCAGCGTCTCGCCGAGCGCCTGCCAGCTGCGGCGGTATTCGTTGTCCTCGATCGCGTTCATCGGGCTGCCGTGCCCAAGAAACAGCACGGGCATGCGCGGCGATGCCTTGAGCGAGGCCAGCCCCGCAGCGGCGGCCAGTTGATCGGGCGAATGAAATGCAGTGGTGTCAGTCATGATGCACTCCCATGTGAGGGCAAATCAGCGCAATGCAAATCCCAGCACGGTGCCGACGAAGATGGAAACGCCCATCCAGTGGCTCTTGCTGAAGGCGATGAAGCAGCCCTCGCGCGTGCGGTTGCGGATCAGCGTGTAGTGCCAGACCATCTGCGCCGCCGCCACCGCCATGCCGAGCCAGAACGGCCAGCCCAGGTGATACGGCGCGATCGCCACGGCCGTGAGGCCCCAGCACAGCGCGAAGAACAGCATGATGCCCGCCACGTCAAAGCGGCCCAGCGTGATCGCCGAGGTCTTCATGCCGATCTTGAGGTCATCGTCGCGGTCGACCATCGCGTATTCGGTGTCGTAGGCGAGCACCATGAACATGTTGGCCGTCCAGAGCAGCCACGCGGTCACCGGCACTTCGCCGATCACGGCGGCGAACGCGATCACGATGCCGAAGTTGAAGGCAATGCCGAGAAACGCCTGCGGCATCGCGAAGAAGCGCTTGGTGAACGGATAGAGAATCGTGAACAGCACGGCGGGCACCGACCACGCCACTGCCTCCCAGCGCGTGGTGAGCACGAGCCCCAGCGAGACGAGCGCCAGCACCACGCCGAGCATGGATGCCTCGAAGACCGAGACCTGCCCACTGGTGATCGGGCGGGCCTTGGTGCGCTTCACATGCTTGTCAAAATCACGATCGGCGATGTCGTTGATGCAGCAGCCCGCGCTGCGCATCAGCACCGTGCCAAGCACGAACACGATCAGCAGATGCCAGCCCGGAAAGCCGTCCGCCGCCACCCACAGCGCCACCAGCGTGGGCCAGACCAGCACGAGCCAGCCCGCGGGACGATTGAAGCGGACCAGGTCCAGATACAGGGACAGGCGTGAGCGGGGTGCGACGGCGGACATGCAGGTTTCGAGAATTCAGTGAATGGAAGCAGGCGCCGTCACCGGAGTGCGGCCCGACGTTTATACGCCATGCAGTGCCGTCACTGCGCAGCAGGAGAAAGGTCTCCCCACTGCTTGCGCTGATTGGGCAGACAAGCCTGCGCCAGAAACGAAAAAGGCGCTGATCCTCCGATCAGCGCCAATTTGCGTCGCAGTGGCTGGGTTGGTCGCTCAGGACAAGCGGGTCACGCCAGGCAGTTCGCAGGCGAACACGGCATTGCGCAGTGCAGCAATGGCTTCGTAGCGGGTGAAGCTGCGGCGCCATGCGAGCACGACGCGGCGCATTGGAGGACCACCTCCATCTTCTTCCTTGATGGGCAGGTAGCGGATGTGCGCATCATCGCTCTTGCGACGGCGCGATGTGGTGATCAGCGCATCGCGCGGCACCGACAGACGAGGCACCAGCGTCACGCCCATGCCGGCGGACACCATGTGCTTGATCGTTTCGAGCGAAGAGCCTTCGAACGTGCGGCGGATGCCTTCGGAGTTGCTCGCGTAGCGGGCGAACTCAGGGCAGACTTCCAGCACGTGGTCGCGGAAGCAGTGGCCTGCGCCCAGCAGCAGCATGGTCTCGTTCTTGAGTTCCGAGGCCGACACATAGGGCTTTTCGGCCAATGGGTGGCTGGCGGGCACGGCGGCCATGAAGGGCTCGTCATAGAGAGGAGCCAGAGCAAGACCCGTGTCCGGGAAGGGTTCGGCCATGATGGCGCAGTCGATTTCACCGGTGCGCAGCATTTCCAGCAGCTTAGCGGTGAAGTTTTCCTGCAGCATCAAAGGCATCTGGGGTGTGCGCGCAATAGCGTGACGCACCAGTTCCGGCAGAAGATAGGGGCCGACGGTATAGATCACGCCGAGCGTCAGTGCGCCAGCAAGTGGATCCTTGCCGCGCTTGGCGATTTCCTTGATCGCGGCGGCCTGTTCCAGGACGCTTTGCGCCTGACGGACGATCTGTTCGCCCAGCGGCGTGACGGACACATCACCGGCACTGCGCTCGAACAGCTTGATTTCCAGTTCGTCTTCCAGTTTCTTGACCGCGACGGACAAGGTGGGCTGGGAGACATAGCACGCGTCGGCCGCGCGACCAAAGTGCTTCTCCCGGGCTACTGCGACGATATATTTGAGTTCTGTGAGGGTCATGTGATTTCCTGCAAGGCCATACAACATTTTGCACTGCGGCGCTGCCGACAGTATCGTGTGCGCGAATTCCATGCAAACCGCAAAAACAATTAAGCGACTCCAAACAATTGGAATCCGCGGCTTTTTGCATCTATCGGCACCGAAACAGTGCGCAACAATGGCTATTTAAAAAGACTCGCGTCGCTTCAGAAAAATATCAACTTCATACAAGTACCTGAAAACCAAAAATATCGAAGCTGCCGACGAGGCTAGGCTTTCAAAAAATCCGATTTGCTTCCCAACCAACGCGCCACATGCCGCTCGGACAACGCCGGATACTCATCCAGCATTTGCGGTGCAGCATTGCGAGCCCAACTCAACAAATCGGCATCGATAGATAAATCAGCAAATCGTAACAAAGCGTCACCGGATTGGCGCGCTCCCAACAGTTCTCCCGGTCCGCGAATCTCCAAGTCCCGTCTGGCGATCTCGAAACCATCATTGGTTTCCGCCATGGCCTTGAGCCTTTCGCGAGCCGTTTGCGCCAAACGTCCGCTTTCACCAGTTGAATAAAGTAACACACATGCCGAAGCTGCCGCCCCCCGGCCCACTCGGCCTCTGAGCTGGTGCAGCTGGGACAGCCCAAATCGCTCGGCATGTTCAATCACCATCAGCGATGCGTTCGGCACGTCGACACCCACCTCGATCACCGTAGTGCTGACCAACACGCCCATCGTACCGCCCTTGAATTCTCCCATCACGTTTTTCTTTTCAATAGCGGGCATTCGGGAATGCAATAGGCCCACCTTGACGCCAGGCAACGCTTCGCTGAGTTCAACGTGCGTGGCCGTGGCATTGGAGAGATCCAGCGCCTCGCTTTCCTCAATCAATGGACACACCCAATAGACTTGCCGCCCCTCCGCTACCTGCATGGCGATGCGCTCGATCACCTGGTCCTTGCGGCTGTCGGAGATCACCTTGGTCACGATCGGCGTACGGCCCGGGGGCAATTCGTCGATCGTGGAGACATCGAGGTCCGCAAAGTAGCTCATCGCCAAGGTCCTTGGAATAGGAGTTGCACTCATCATCAGCATGTGCGGCTCCATTCCCATGCCCTTGAGCTTCTGCCTGAGCGCCAGCCGCTGGGCCACGCCGAAGCGGTGTTGTTCGTCAATCACCGCCAGCGCCAGATTCTTGAAGTGCACCTGCTCCTGAATGACTGCATGTGTACCAACAACCAGGGCCGCTTCGCCACTCTCGACCATTGAGAGCATTTGCGCGCGCTCCTTCTTCTTCTGCCCGCCCGCCAGCCAGGCCACGCGCTTGCCGCGGCTTGCCAGCAGCGGTTCGATCCAGCCGATGAGCTTGGAGAAATGCTGCTCCGCGAGGATTTCGGTCGGCGCCATGAGAGCGCACTGCCATCCGGCATCCATGCAGATCGCCGCGGCCATGGCGGCCACCACGGTCTTGCCCGAGCCGACATCGCCCTGCAGCAGTCGGTGCATCGGCGTGGCCTTGGCGAGGTCACCGAAGATCTCTTCACACACGCGGCGCTGCGCAGCGGTCAGGTCAAACGGCAAAACAGCCTGAAGCTGCTCATGCAGCGCGCTCGCATCCGGTGCGGGCATGAGTTGCGGCGAGCGCAGTCGCGCGCGCTCTCTTTTGGCGGTGAGCTGCGAGAGCTGCTGCGCAAGCAGTTCCTCCGCCTTGAGGCGCTGCCAGGCGGGGTGGGTGTGATCCTCCAGCGTGGCCAGCGCCACGTCAGGCGTGGGGTGGTGCAGGAAGAACAGGGAGTCGCTGAGACTCCAAAGCGGCTCGAAGCCCTTGGCTCCGCGCAGCGCGACCGGCGCGGGCGGCAGATGGGGACCGAGCGTCTCGGAGAGTTCGGCGCGGCGCAGGCCGCTGGCCACGGCGCGGCGCAGATAGGCCTGGGGCAGCTGCGCGACCGTGGGATAGACCGGCGTCAGCGCGGCGGGCAGTTCACCCTCCGCCTTGCGAAACACCGGGTGCAGCATCTGCCGCCCCCAGAACCCGCCCTTGACCTCGCCGCGCGCGCGGATGCGCTCGCCCACCGCCATCGTCTTCTGATGCGATGGGTAGAAGCTGAAAAAGCGCAGTTCGCACTCTCCCGTCCCGTCGTCCAGCCGCACCACCAGCTGACGGCGCGGACGCATCTGGATTTCGCTGGACACCACCACGCCCTCGATCTGCGCCGGCTCGCCATCCCGCGCATTGCGGATGGGCGTGATGCGGGTCTCGTCCTCATAGCGGTGCGGCAGGTGCAGCGCCAGATCGATGTCGCGCACCAGTCCGAGCTTGTGCATCGCCTTCTGGGGCGCGCTCAGCTCGGCCTTTTTCGGGCTCGAAGATGACGGTGAGGAGGAAGAAGAGGCCGGCATGTCGGCGTGGTTCGCTATCGGTTTGAACGGGTTGGCAGGTACGGGGGCAAAAGGCTATCACGTCTGCGCCATGTTTTTCATGATACGACGCGCCTTGCACGCTGATCGGCGCACAAGCTGCCGCAATTCCGCTTCATCGCCCCGGCCTTCGAGCACGTTCTAAAATACGGCCCCAGCAAGTAGTCAGTTACCCATTGGACCCGTTCAGGCCTGTCAAGCCCCGCTCCCTCACGAGCTGAACGCTTCCCCGCCAGCCATGTCACCTATCTCTTCCAGCAGCCTCCCCGCCGACGCATCGGCCACGGCAACCCGTCGCGAATTCAACCTGAGCGACTTCGACTTCGACCTCCCCGAATCCCTGATTGCACAACACCCGACCGCCGTGCGCAGCGCCTCGCGCCTGCTCGACGGCCGCGTGAGCACGCCCGTGGACCGCATCTTCAACGAGCTGCCCGACCTGCTCGAGCCCGGCGATCTGCTGGTCTTCAACGACACGCGCGTGCTCAAGGCCCGCCTCTTCGGCGAAAAGGCAAGCGGCGGCAAGCTCGAGCTTCTGGTCGAGCGCGTGCTGCAGGGCAACGAGGTCGTGGTCCACATGCGCGTGAGCAAAAAGCCGCTGATCGGCGGTCGCATGCACCTGTGCGGAGGTCTGGCGAACGGCGGCTTCGACGCGGTGCTGCTCGGCCGCTGGCCCGATGAGAACGGACAGCTCTTTCACGTCGCCTTCACCGGCCCGAACGGCGAGACGCCCTACGAGCTGATGGAGCAGCACGGCCACCTGCCGCTGCCGCCCTACATCGAGCGCCAGCAGAGCACCGGCGAAGATCCCGACGAGGCCGAGGACAGCGAGCGCTACCAGACCGTTTTCGCCGCCAAGCCCGGCGCGGTGGCGGCTCCGACGGCCGCGCTGCACTTTGATCAATCCGTGCTCGAGCGGCTGGCGGCACGCGGTGTCGAACGCGCCAGCGTCACGCTGCACGTGGGCGCGGGCACCTTTCAGCCCGTGAAGACCGAGAACCTCTCCGAGCACGTGATGCACAGCGAGTGGTACAGCATTCCGTTCACCACGCTGGCGGCCCTGGAGCGCACCCGCCAGCGTGGCGGACGCATCATCGCCGTGGGCACGACCACCGTGCGCACGCTGGAGTCCTGGGCCAAGTCCGGCAACCTCTCGGGCGACACCAACATCTTCATCACTCCGGGATTCCAGTACCAGGTGGTGGACATGCTCGTCACCAACTTCCACCTGCCAAAAAGCACGCTGATGATGCTGGTGAGCGCCTTTGCCGGCTACGAGCACATCATGGGCCTGTACCGGCACGCGATCGCGCAGCAGTACCGCTTCTTCAGCTACGGCGATTCGATGCTGCTGGCGCGCAAGCGGGACTGACCCCAGCGCTGCGTCACACTGGCTGTGTCACACGGGCTGCGCCAGCCCGAGATGCCCACGCAGCGTGCTCGCCGCATAGTCGCGGCGAAATTGACCGCGCTCCTGCAGGATCGGAACGACCTCGCGCGCAAACTCCTCGAAGCCGGAAGGAAAGCAGGCCGGCATGATGTTGAAACCGTCCGCCGCTCCCGCATCCACCCAGTGCTGCATGTGATCCGCGATCTGCTCGGCGGTGCCGGTCACGACCTGGTGTCCACGGCTGCTCGCAACATGGTGATAGAGCTCGCGCAGCGTGAGCCGCTGTTCCTTCGCGATTCGGAGCAGCAGTCCGCGGCGGCTGAATCCACCGTCGCCCAGTGGAAGATCCGGCACCGGCGCATCGAGATCGGCGCCGCTCAGGTCGAAGTCCAGTTCCACAGAGAGCATGTGGTGCGCCTTGCTCTGATCCGTGAACGACTGCAGCGTCGCCAGCTTGTCGCGCGCCTCGGCCGCCGTTCTCGCGACGATGGGCATGAGCCCCGGCATCACCTTCACCTGCGACGGATCTCTGCCCGCTTCGCCCACCTGCCGCTTGAGCTGCCCGTAGAACTCCCGCGCCGCCGCCAGATCCTGCTGCGCGGTGAAAATCACCTCGCCATGGCGCGCGCCCAGCTTCTGGCCAGGCCCCGACGATCCGGCCTGAATCAGCACCGGCTCACCCTGGCTGCTGCGCGTGACGTTGAGCGGTCCCTTCACCTGAAAGTAGTGGCCCGCGTGGTTGAGCTCATGCAGCTTGGCTGCGTCGATGTAGACGCCCGCCTCCTTGTCGCGCACATAGGGGTCGGCATCCCATGAACGCCACAGGCCCTTGACCACCTGCACGAACTCCTCGGCGATCGTGTAACGCTCGCTCGATTCCGGATGCAGCGTGCGGCTGAAGTTGCCCGAGCCGTCCTGCACCGTGGTGACGATGTTCCAGGCCGCGCGGCCCTGACTCAACAGATCGATGGAGGCCAGCGAACGCGCGAGGGTGAACGGATCGCTGTAGGTCGTGGAGGCCGTCGCCGCCAGACCGATGCGGCGCGTCTGCACCGCCAGCGCCGAGAGCACCACCAGCGGATCGGGACGCGTGATCATTGAAGGATGCGCGTCCTTGCTGGTCACCAGCCGGTCGCCAAAGAACACCATGTCGAACTTCGCCGCCTCGGCCTCGCGCGCCATGCGCGTGATCAGCTCGAAATTCTCCGTTCCCGATTCAGCGCCGGGAAAGCGCCAGCCCGCAGCATGGTGGCCCGCCGCGAGCAAAAACAAACCCAGATGCATGTCAGTTCTTCGCTTTGCCGTCGGCCGGCGATTTGCCGCTCTTGTCGTTGACCGCCACGGCGCCCGAACCGAACACGCTCTGCGCGATCCCGTGCATCTTGCGCACGATGGCGGTCGTCTCCTCGGCACCCTGCGGCACGGGGTTGACCTGCACGTTGACGAGCGCCTTGCGCACTTCGGGATCGGCAATGGCATCGAGCACCCACTGCGTCAGCTTCTGGCGAATCGGCTCGGGCAGACCTGCGGGCGCGGTCCAGAGAAAAGAGCCCCCAAACGCGCTGTCCCACTGTTTGAAGCCCTGCTGCACGACGGACTGCACGCCGCTCACGCCCTCGGGCGGCGCATCGGTGCCGAAGTACGCGAGCGCCTTGAGCTTGCCGCCGCGCACGAACGTGGTGGACAGCGGGTCGATCACCAGATCGACATGCCCGCCGATGGCGTCGTTGATCGCCGCCGCGCTGCCCTTGTAGGGCACATGCTGCAGCTGGATGCCGGTGAGCTGCTGAAAGTATTCACCCGCCATGTGGCCCGGCGTGCCGACGCCCGAAGTGCCGAGCGAGACCGGATGCTTCTTCGCGTACTCCACCAGCTCCTTGAGGTTCTTCGCCGGAAAGTCCGGGCGCACCGCGAAGGTCGTGATGCCGTTGCCCACATAGGCAATGGACTGGAAGGATTTGAACGGATCGAAATGCACCGGCACAAGCTGCGGCGCAATCGCGAGATTGCCAATGGAAGCGTTGAGCAGCGTGTAGCCATCGGGCTTCGCCTTTGCGACGAACTGCGCACCGATGGTGCCTCCCGCGCCCGGCTTGTAGTCGATGATCACCGGCTGACCGGCACGCGCGGACACCTTCTCGGCAATCAGCCGCGCGACGTTGTCGTTCGTGCCGCCCGGCGTGTAGGGCACGACCAGCGTGATCGGCCGGCTGGGCCAGGCCGCGTCGGCGGCGGGCGCATTGGCCAGCGCCATCACAGGGACAGGGCACACCATTGCCGCAAAAGACAACCAACCCAAAGCGCGGCGGCGAAGATAAAGCGTGCCCGACTGACTCATTTCGATTTCCTTGTTCATTCCGAACCATTCACAACAGGAAATCAAGTCTAGAAATCGAGCGCGTTTTGCGCCAATAAGCTTTGGCGCTATCCAAGCGCGGAAATCTTCTAAGAACCTTTGCGCATAAGCATCTACCCCAGGGCTCCTCTGCACGAACGAGATCAACGCGTGCAGAAGTTCCCTATGTCATCGCGGCGTCGCGACGGGCTCGAGCCCCGTGTCCTCGATGGTCTTGCGCGCCTCGGGCGAGGTGTAGTACTTCAGCAGCGCCTCCAAGCCTCTGGCATTGGTCGAAGTCCGCGCCACGCCTGCCGAGAAAAAGGTGTACTGCTGCACCGATTCGGGGATCTTGCCGACGAAGGTCGTGCCCTGGATCGGCAGCAGCTCGCTGACCTGCTGCAGGCCGATTTCGGCCTCGCCGCGCGCGACGATGGTGCCCACGCGCTCGGTCACGATCTTGCGGCTCTTGGGCATGACCTGGTCGTGGATGCCGAGCTTCTTGAGCATCGTGGTCTCGAAGTAAGTGCCGCTCGCGCTGGCCGAATAGGCAATGCTTTTCGCGTTGAGCAGCACGTGCTTGAATTTCTCCTCGGTGCTGATGTCCGGCACTGGCGCGCCCTTCTTCACCGACAGGCCGATGGCTGAACGCACGAGGTCGATCTGCGAGCCCTGCTTCACATAGCCCTGCGCCGCGAGCTGGTCGAGCGACGTGCGCGCAAGGATCACCACGTCCGCGATCTCGCCCTTCTCCAGGCGATTGGGAATCGACGTGGGCGACGAACCCATCGACGAGCCCAGCACGGTCTCGACCACCATGCCGTTGGCCCTGGAGAACTCGGGCGCGAGCCGCTGGTGCGCTTCTGCAAAGCCGCCGGAAGTCATCACCCGCACTGCCTCCGCTGCGCCTTCGCTCTGGGCCTGTTGTTGCTGCGGCGGCGATTGCGCGCAACCGGCCGCGAGCACGATGGCGGAGACGACGAATGCGCGGCGCCCGAGCAATGCGAGAGAGGAGCGGTGGACGGGTTGGCGTGGCATGCGTTGTCTCCTGAGTTCACATTTGAAAATATTCAGGGAGTATGCAGCGCCACAGGGGCGCTTCAGCCATCCAACACGCAAGAGTTTGTTAAGCCGAATCCACCAGAGCCGGTCACGCGAAGTAGTGGCAGATGCGCTGCCCGCGGATCTCGTGCACCGTCACCTCGATGCCGTAGAGCGCACTCAGCACATCCTCGCGCACGACGCTGCGCGTGTCGCCGTCATGCGCCACGCTGCCATCCTTCATCGCGATGATGTGGTCGGCGTAACAGCTCGCGAAGTTGATGTCGTGCAGCACGACGACCACGGTCTTGCCCTTCTCCTGCACCAGCCGCCGCAGCAGTTTCATCATCGTCACCGCGTGCGCCATGTCGAGATTGTTGAGCGGCTCGTCAAGCAGCACATAGGGCGTGTCCTGGCACAGCACCATCGCGATGTAGGCACGCTGGCGCTGGCCGCCCGATAGCTCATCGAGATAGCGATCCTCCAGCGCCTCGAGCTGCAGGAAACGCAGCGCCTCGTCCACATGCCGCACGTCGTCCGGCGTCATGCGGCCCTTGCTGTGCGGAAACCGGCCGAAGCCGACCAGATCGCGCACCGTCAGGCGCAGCGTGGACTGGTTGTCCTGGCGAAGAATCGCCAGCACGCGGGCGAGCGCGTCGCTGGCGGTCTTCGCGACATCGAGCCCCTGCACCTGCGCGCTGCCCGCGCTCATCGGCATCAGCCGACTGATCAACGACAGCAGCGTGCTCTTGCCCGCACCGTTGGGGCCGATGATGGCCGTGAAGCGCTTCTCCGGAATCTGCACGGACACGCCATGCAGCACCGTCGTCTCGCCATGGCGCTTGACGAGTTCACGGGTCGCGATCATGCCCGTCCTCCGCGCATCAACAAAAAGATGAACACCAGTCCTCCGACAAATTCCACCACCACCGAAATCGCGGAATTGAATCCCATCACGCGCTCCAGAATCACCTGTCCACCCAGCAGCAGAATCACGCCCCAGAGCACCACCGCCGGCAGCACCCAGACGTGGCGGCGCGTGCCCATCCATTGATAGGCCATGTTCGCCACCAGCAGCCCGAAGAAGGTCACCGGCCCGACCAGCGCGGTCGAGAGCGCGACCATCGCGCACACCACCACCAGCAGCTGCAGCACCGCGCGGCGGTAGTCCACGCCCAGATTGATCGCCGCATCGCGCCCGAGCGCCAGCACGTCCAGCACATGGCGTCTGCGCCAGAAGAAGGCCGCGCCAAACAGCATCAGCACCGCCGATGGCAACAGCAGCGCGGACTGGACCGTGTTGAAATTCGCGAACATGCGGTCCTGCAACGAGCTGAACTCGTTGGGATCGATCATGCGCATCGCAAAGCTCGTGAGGCTGCGAAACAGAATGCCCACCACGATGCCGACCAGCAGCATCAGATGCAGGCTGCTCGCATTGCCCGCAAACAGCCAGCGCACCAGACACATGCTGAGCGCCACCATCAGCACCAGCTCAAGAAAAAACTTGTTGACCCCGCCGAGCGCCACCACGCCCGCCGACGTGAGCAGCAGCACCAGCAGCGCCTGCAGGAAGAGATACAGCGCGTCCAGCCCCATCACCGCAGGCGTGAGAATGGTGTTGTGCGTCACCGTCTGGAACACCACGGTGGACATGCCGAGCGCCGCCGCCACCAGTGCCATCGACAGCAGTTTCGCGCCCCGGTGCTGCAGGATGAAGGACCACTCGACCTCGACCGCCACAGTCATGAAGGCGGCGACGGCGACCAGCGCCGGCACCAGCAGAATGGCCAGACGGAATGCCGGCATGCGCCAGAGGGAATGCAGCTTGGCCACGTTCAGCCTCCCGCCATTCGGCGCTGGCGCAGCAGGATGCCGAGGAACAGCGCGCTGCCGACCACGCCCATCACCGTGCCGACGGGAATCTCGTAGGGCGCGATCAGCAGTCGCCCGAGCAGATCGCAGGCCATCGTCAGGCCAGCGCCCAGCACAGCGACCCAGAGCACGTTGCGGCGCACGTTGTCGCCCACCACCAGACGCACGATGTTGGGCACGATCAGCCCCACGAACGGAATGCCGCCGACGGTGACCACCACGCACGCGGTGACCAGCGCCACCACCAGCAGCCCCTGCCAGACCAGCGCGCGGTAGTTCAGTCCGAGATTGGTCGCGAACGATTCGCCGAGCCCCGCGACCGTGAAGCGGTCCGCCGCGAAGCACGCCGCGATGGTGGCGGCCAGCGACAGCCAGAGCATTTCGTAGCGGCCATCGACGATGGTCGAGAAGTCGCCGTTCGACCAGGCGCGCAGCACCTGGATCATGTCGAACTGGTAGGCGACGAAGGTGGTGGCGGCCTCGATCACGCCCGCCAGAATCAGGCCGACCAGCGGCACGATCCACGCGGAGCGCAACCGGATGCGCGACAGCACCGCGAGAAACAGCGCGCTGCCCGCAAGCGCGAACAGCGCCGCCACTCCCATCTTGGCGAACACCGGCAGCTGCGGCGCGAACAGCATCGTCACCATCATGCCGAGCGTCGCGGACTCCACCGTGCCGACGGTCGACGGCTCGACGAAATGGTTGCGCGCCAGCATCTGCATGAGCAGCCCCGCGACCGCCATCGCCGAGCCCGCGAGCAGGAGTGCAAGCGTGCGCGGAACGCGGCTGTAGACCAGCACCTGCGCGACCAGATCGTCCTCACTGTCGGACCACAGCGTATCCCAGGACACGTCGCTCACGCCCACCGCGAGACTCGCCAGCGCCAGTGCGAAAAGGGCCACGAGGGCCCCGCTCCATGCCAACGCGTTCAAGCGCGCCGTCGGTCCATCACATCGCCGGCGCAAACGCATCGGACAGCTGCTTCAGATTTTCCTTGATCGCCGTGGGTCCGGCGTTGGAGAGCACGTACCAGTTCATCGCGTTCAGATAGACGACCTGCTTGTTGCGCCAGGCCTTGGTGGCATGCACCAGCTTGTTGTCCAGCAGTTGTTCGGCGGAGGCGCCTTCGCGACCGATCGCCGCGTCGCGGTCGAGCACCAGCAGCCAGTCGGGGTTGGTCTTGAGCAGATATTCGAACGACACCGCCTGACCGTGCTTGGACACCTCGATCTTGTCCTTGACCGGCGTGGCGCCAAAGGTGCTGTAGAGCATGTCGAAGCGCGAGCCGGCGCCGTAGACGCTCATCTTGCCGCCGTTGGTCATCACGAACAGCATCGAGCCCTTGCCGCTCGCCCGGGACTTCACGCTGGCGATTTCCCGCTCGATGAGCCTGATCTCCTGCTCGCCCTTCTCGGGCACGCCGTAGGCCGCCGCAATCGCGCGGATGTTGCGAAAGACCTGGGGCACCTGGTTGCCGTCGCCGATGGTGATGTCGAGCACTGGCGCGTACTTGCGCAGCTCGGCGAGCTTGGGCAGGGTGCGCCCGCCCGAGATGATCAGGTCGGGCTTGAGCGCCTTGAGCTTTTCGTAGTCGGGCTCGAAGAGGCTGCCGACCTGCGGATACTTCGCCGCGTCCGCGTACTGGCTCAGAAACTTCGGCATCGTCACCACGTTCGGCACGCCCTGCACATCGCCGCCGAGCGACTGGATGATGTCAAGCGCGGCCAGGTCGTACACCAGCACCGTCTTCGGCTTGAGCGGCACGCTCACCTCGCCCGAAGCATCCTTGACCGTCACTCTGGACGCCTGTGCCAGCGCGCCGACTCCCGGCATGGCGAGCGCCAGGCCAAGGCCCAGCAAGGTGTGACGACGGTTGCAGTGACTGAGAGACATGGACGGAACCTCCTGAGCGACGCATTCGGGCGGCGCGGTTGAACGAGAACAAACCGAGTATTTACTGATAATTATTCTCATTCAATGCTAACACCGAGTAGAAACCCGATGGGAAATGCCGGTTTCCGGCGTGCGGCAATGCGACACGGCTCTGTGGCACATTCGCTGAATGCCTGCCCGGGCACGCACACGATTTTTATAATCGGCCGCTTGAGCCACATCGGCCTGTGAACGTCCCCGTCGGGGGCCGACCGGTGCGCGCACACCCCAGCCCCTGCCCGCAGCGCCCACTTCAGTGTCACAGCCCTCCGACCAAGAACCCGCACCGCCCTCCGCCGCCGCGCGCCCATCGACCGGGATGCACCCCTCGGCCATCACCGGCATCGCGCTGACCGTCGCCGCCACGGCCGCGTTTTCGGTGCTCGATGCGGGATCGAAATACGTGGGCTCGCTGCTGCCGATCTTCATGGCGCTGTGGCTGCGCTACTGCCTGCAGAGCATCTTCACCATCAGCTTCGCCACCAGCCGCTCGGGCACGGCGATCTTCAAGGCCAGACATTGGCGCTTTCAGCTCATGCGCGGCGTGCTGTTCTGCGTGAGCAATGGCTGCGCGATGATGAGCCTGCGTTATCTGCCGCTCGCGGAATTCACCGCCATCGTCGCGATGACGCCCATCGCCATGACGCTGGTGGCAGCCCTCTGGCTCAAGCAGCCCGTGAGCCGACTGCGCTGGGTGCTGGTGTTCGTGGGATTTGCGGGCACGCTGATCATCATCCGGCCCGGTGGCGACAACTTCTCTGTCGGCGCGCTGATCTGGCCGATGCTGCAGCTGCTGGCCAATACCGCCTACCAGATCGTGAGCAGCGAAATGGCAGGCAAGGAGCGCCCCGAAACCACCCAGATCTACACCAGCCTGCTGGCCCTCGCGATCACCACCGTGATGCTGCCGTGGACGTGGAGCGGCGGCATGACGCCTGCGCTGTGGGTGGGCGCGTTCTGCATGGGCCTGGGCAGCGCCGTCGGTCATCTGCTGATGCTCAAGGCGTATGAATACGCACGGCCCGCGACGATCACGCCGTTTCTCTACAGCCAGATTCCGTTCGCGCTCTGCGCGGGCTGGCTGATGTACGGGCACATCCCCGACCACTGGGCGGTGATCGGCATGGTCACCATCGCGGTGGGCGGCATGCTCAGCGTGTGGCTGTCGGTGCGCGAATCACGCTGAGCACGCGGGAGACCGACGTTCAGTAGCCCACGGCCTGGCCGTCCTTGCGCGGGTCCGAGCCCGCGATGTAGTGCTCGCCATCACGCAGGATCAACTGCGCTCCGCCGAAGGCGAACACGCCATTGCCCTCTTCCACGACGACGTCGTGGCCGCGCGCGCTCAACTCGGCGATCACGGCCGCACCGAACGCGGGTTCGACGGCGACCTTCTTGCCGCCGGTAACGCGCCAGCGCGGCGCATCGGCTGCCGCCTGCGGATTCTGGCCGTAGCGCAGCACGCGCAGCGCCATCTGCAGATGGCCTTGTGACTGCATCGGGCCGCCCATCACGCCGAACGCCATCTGCGGCGTGCCGTCGGCATTCATCGCGAATGCGGGAATGATGGTGTGCGATGGTCGCTTGTTCGGGCCGACCTCGTTGGCGTGGCCGCTTTGCGTGGTGAAGCCGCAGCCCCGGTTCTGCAGACTGATGCCGGTGCCAGGCACCACCACACCCGAGCCGAAGCCCATGTAGTTGGACTGGATGAACGACACCATCATGCCGCTCTCGTCCGCCGCCGCCAGATACACCGTGCCGCCGCGTTGCGGTGCGCCGTACGCCGGATCGCCCGCCTGCTTCAGGTCGATGAGCCTGGCGCGCTCGCGCAGGTAGTCGCGCGAGAGCAGCTCTTCCTGCGGTTTCACGCGCATGTGGTCCATGTCGGCGTTGTACTCGTTCAGATCGGCCAGCGCGAGCTTCATCGCCTCGATCTGCAGGTGCACCGTGTCCGCGCTGTCGAGCGGCTGGCCGCCGATGCCCCATTCATCGAGCATGCCGAGCGCCATCAGCGTCGCGATGCCCTGACCGTTCGGCGGGATCTCGTGGATCACCGAATCGCCGAAGGGCTGCGACACCGTGCCCACCCAGTCGGCCTTGTGCGCTGCGAGGTCCTCGACCGTCATCACGCCGCCGTTCGCCTTGCAATGCGCGGCCATCTTCTCGGCGAGCTCGCCGCGGTAGAAGGCCTCGCCCTTGGTTCTGGCGATCAGCTCGAGCGTGCGCGCGTGGGCCTCGCTTTTGAAGATTTCACCGGCGCGCATCGCGCGGCCTTCGGGCATGAAGCACTCGGCAAAGCCGGGCTGCTCACCGAGCTTCTGCACGCCCAGTTCCCACAGCGTGGAGATCACGGGCGAGACCGGAAAGCCGTTGCGTGCGTAGTCGATGGCCGGTTGCGCGACCTGCTCGAAGGGCAGCTTGCCGAAACGACGGGAGAGTTCCACCCATGCGGACACCGCTCCCGGCACGGTCACTCCGTTCCAGCCCTTTTCGGGAATGCCGCCGAGCTTCTTGAAGTACTCGGGCGTCCACGCGGCGGGCGAGCGGCCCGATGCGTTGAGCCCATGCAGCTCCTTGCCGTCCCAGAGAATCGCGAACGCGTCGCTGCCGATGCCGCAGCCCGAGGGCTCGACCACGGTCAGCGTCATCGCGGCGGCGATGGCCGCATCCACCGCGTTGCCGCCCGCGAGCAGCATGCGCAGACCGGCCTGCGCGGCCAGCGGTTGCGAGGTGCTGACCACGTTGCGGCCAAGCACGGAGGAGCGGTGCGATGCGTAGGGCAGCGCCCAATCCTTGATGGCGGGGGTCGATTCAGACATGTCTTCGTTTCAATCCAATGTGATGTGGTTGTCCTTGATGACCTTGGCCCAGCGTGCGCTGTCGGCCTTCACCATGGAATGGAATTGCGCGGGCGTGCCTGCCTTGGCGGGCTCTGCGCCCAGCTTGGCGAGGGCCGCCGCGACCTCGGGGTTCTGGATCGCCTTGTTGAAGGCGGCGTTGATCTTCGCAGCCAGCTCGGGCTTCATGCCCGCCGGTCCGTACACGCCGAACCAGGTCACCGACGAATAGCCCGGCAGACCGGATTCGGCGATCGTCGGCAGATCGGGCACGAGCGAGCTGCGCTGCAGGCTGGTCACGGCAAGCGCCTTGAGGCGGCCGCTGGTCACGTGCGGCATGCCGGTGGGAATCGAGTCGAACAGCAGATGCACCTGCCCCGCCGCCAGATCGGTGATGGACTGCGCCGTGCCCTTGTACGGCACGTGCGTGAGCTTGACGCCGGAGCGCGCCGCGAATTCGAGAGCGTTCAGATGCACGATGGTGCCGTTGCCGCTGCTCGCATAGTTGAGCTTGCCGGGGTTGGCCTTGGCGTAGGCGATCAGCTCCTGCACGTTCTTCACGGGCAGCGACGGCGTCACCAGCAGCACGCTGGCGGCATCGGCCACATGGGCGATGGGAGTGAAGTCCTGCTCGACGTTGTAGCTCAGGCGCGGCATGAGGTGCGGCGAGATCGCATGCGTGCTGCTGGTGGTGAACAGCAGCGTCGTGCCATCGGGCGCGGCCTTCACGGCCTCGGCCGCACCGATGGTGCCGCCCGCGCCGGGCTTGTTGTCGACGACGAACTGCTGCCCCAAGTCCTGCGACACGCGCTGGGCGATCACGCGCGAGATCAGGTCCGTCGCGCCGCTTGCAGGAAACGGCACGACTAGGCGCACCGGCTTGCCCGGCCATGCGTCCACTGCGGGATCGGCCAAGGCGGCGGATGCGCCCAGACCACCGAGCCCGCCGCAGCCGGCGATCAGCAAGGCACCCAACACGGCGCGGCGACCTGCGTGCGGCGCCGGACTCTGTGCTCCACGAGCAGCAATGGACTGGTTCATGACACCCTCGGATTCGGTTCAGAAAATGGACGTCCATCTTATGCGGTGCAGGGCCGGCGCACCATCAGAGATTCAGCAAATCCAGTTTGCCGATACGGCAATGCTGCAGAATCTCGGCATTGAATTAGGCAAACCGGAAATCCAACCCATGTCGGCCACCAATCAACTGCAGGACACGGCCCTGCGCTACTTTCTCGAGGTCGCGCGCTGCGGCTCGGTGAGCCTCGCGTCTCAGCGACTGCACGTGGCCATGTCGGCCATCAGCCGCCAGATCGCACATCTGGAAGCACAGCTCGAGACGCCGCTGTTTGAACGCCATGCGCGCGGCATGGTACCCACCGCAGCGGGCGACATTCTCGCGCGGCACGCCCGGCGCATCAGCCTCGAGGCCGAGCAAGCGGTCGACGCCATCCACGCGCTGGCCAACCTGAGCGCGGGCGCCGTGCGCATCGCCACGTCCGACGCCTTCGCCAACGAACTCGTTCCCGCCGTCTGCGCGCGCTTCCAGCAGGACTATCCGGGCGTGCGCTTCGAGGTGCTGATGTGCCCCACCGCGCAGGTGCCCGGCAAGGTGCTCGCGGGCGATGCCGACATTGGCCTGTGCTTCAGCCTCGCGCCGGTCAAGGACATCCACGTCGTGCACCGCCAGTCCGCGCCGGTGGTCGCGATTCTTCCGCCGGGCCACGCGCTCGCGCGCAGGCGACAGGTCTCGCTCGCCGAGCTCACCCGCTACCCGCTCGCGCTGCCGCCTGCAGAAACGGCGGTGCGCCAGGTCGTCGACATGGCCTGCGCACGCCAGGAGCTGGCGCTGGAGCCCGTGCTCGTCAGCAACCATGCGCAGACGCTGCTCAAGTACGTGCAGTACAGCGGCGGCGTCAGTGTGTCGAGCGAGGTCAGCGTCCGCCATCTCGTGGCCAGCGGAGAACTGCTCGCCAAGCCGATCTCGGACGCGGGCCTCGACCTGCGTGACATCGAGGTGCAGACCCTCGGCGGACGCGCGCTGCCGCCCGCCACGGAGGCCTATCTGGCACAGCTCATCATGGGGTTGAAGGGCGACCGGGGCTGACCTCAGGTCCACCAGTAGCGCAGCATGTGAAAGAAGATCGGTGCGGAAAAGCAGATTGAGTCGATGCGGTCCAGCATGCCGCCGTGGCCCTGTATCAGCTGCCCCCAGTCCTTCACGCCCCGGTCGCGTTTGATGGCCGACATCACGAGTCCACCGAAGAAGCCGAACACGCAGGCGACGAAGGCGATGACGGCGGCCTGCAGATGGCTGAACGGCGTCATCCATGACATGAGCACACCGATGCCCGAGGCGAGCAGGATGCCGCCGACAAGCCCCTCGACCGTCTTCGACGGCGAGAGCACGGGCGCTACCTTGTGCTTGCCGAACAGCTTGCCGCAGACGTACTGCAGCACGTCGGACGCCTGCACCACGAAGATCAGCCACATCGCGGGCCAGATCTTGTCGCCATGGAAATCCGCGAGATCCAGCGTCACCAGCGCGGGCAGGTAGGAGATGCAGTAGACCGACACCATCAGCCCCCACTGGATCTTGGCGCTGCGCTCGAGAAAATGCTTGGTGTCCTCCTGCTTCAGTCCTGCGATCGGCAGCAGCAGAAAGACATAGAGCGGAATGAAGATCGAATACATGCCGTACCAGTCCGCGTAGATCAGAAAGTACTGGTAGGGAATGACGAAGTAGAACGCGATCAGCAGCGAGAAATAGTCGCCGCGCCGCGTGGGCAGCAGGCTGATGAATTCCCGCAGCGCAAACAGCGAAATCAGCGCGAACAGCGAAATCAGCGCGAACAGCGCGATGAACGCGCCCTTGCCGAGCACGATGGCGACGGCGATCAGCGTCATCATCACCCACCACGCGTTGATGCGCGAGACGAGGTTGACGATGACGGGCGACGGCACGGGCCCCGCGCGTCGCTTGAGCACCCAGCCGACGGTGGACGCGAAGATCAGGATGGCCGCGAGAATGCCGAACAGAAGATAGGTCTGCGATGCGTAGGCGGGGGTCATTCCTGCACCTCCTTGAGCTTCAGAAGCTCGGCCGCCGCGTACTGCAGATACTCCGACTTGGCCATGCCTTCCTGGCGCGCGAGCGGCGCACCGAAGATCACCGTGGACAGCAGCGGCACCGGAATCAGCGCGCCCTTGGGCATCACGCGGCGCAGGTTGGTGATCCACACCGGCACGAGTTCGACGTCGGGAAACGCCTCCTTCAAGTAAAAGAGCCCGCTGCGGAATTCCAGCAGATCCACATCGTCCTCGAGATTGCGCGTGCCTTCGGGGAAGAAGATGATCGAGAAGCCATTGGCGAGCGCGTCCTTCACAGGCTGCAGCGGATCGGACTGTCCCTCGCGGTGGCGGTTGATCGTCACGCCGTGGAAGGTGTCCTGGATCAGAAAGCGCCGCAGCCCATCCTTGAGCCAATAGTCCGATGCAGCAATCGGCCGCGTGTTCTGCCGCATGAAGCGCGGCAGCGACGCCCACAGCAGAATGAAGTCGATATGGCTGTTGTGGTTCGCGAAATAGATGCGCTGCTCGGTCGATGGCTTGCTGCCATACCAGATGCTGCGCGCACCCGTCAGCAGACGCGCGCTGCTGCGCGTGAGAAACGCGACGCCGCGCCCCAGTGTTCGCAGGATGACGTTGTTGCTTGAACTCATCTTTCCAATCCATTCACGGGAAACTGCACGCCATCGTCTCACAGCGGCGGGGAAGTGCAGACGATCACGGTGGCAACCATCAGCAGGTATTGCAGCGCGAGCAGTCCGATCTGCCATTTGAAGAGTCGCAGACAACCTGCAAAGCGCAGGCTCCAGCCGCGCTTTGCCTTGGCTTCGGGCATCAGTCCGAATTGCACAAGGCTGTCGTCAAGCATCTGCGTGGCACCGCGCTCGCTGGTGCCGGAGTCGATCAGGCGCGCCACATGCTCGAGCAGATCAGCATCGAACTTCACCCGCACCGCGACATAGTGCTGCAGCGCGATCAGCAGCATCGCGAGCGCCACCAGCACCCAGCAGACGACGGACTGGCTGCCGCGCACGATCCACGCGAGCAGCGTGAACGCGAACGCGAGATAGGCGGACCGGAGCACCGAATCGGCATGGCGCAGAAGCCGCGCCAGCACATGAAGCTGCATCGTCATCGCACACGCTCCCCTTTGTTCATGCCGGCCACGCGCTGCAGTTGCACCAGTTGCTCGGCCCGCAGCACGATCCAGGGCCTTGCCTGCCGAATGAGCGCGACTGCAGCGTCCACGGAATCCGCTCGCCCCGATGTGATCAGCCACGCGCACAGCACGGCTGCGCTGCGCGAGTAACCCAGCGCGCAGAACACCAGCAGTCCGCGCGGCTCATGCAACGCGATCAAGGCGTCGAGCCGCTCGGCGGCCAGCACCAGTTGCGCCGCCGACAAGGTCACCATGTCGAGCGACAGATGCTGCGCATACGCCGCTGGATGCCGCATGACCGGCAGCTCCGCCGCGCAGTCAAACAGCGCATCGTATTCCGCCGCATCACGCGCCGACGGAATGCGTCCGAGATGCAGGCTCACGCCCTGCCATTCACCGACGCGCGAGTCCTGGGGGTGTGCACGCGTCCATGCGCGGCTGTTGATCCACGCGCCCGCGAAATACGGCGCGAAGAGCAGCACGCTCGCGACGGTCATCGCGCCGTCCTCGCGCTTTTGAAACCAGTGCGGCCGCACCAGCAGATAGGCCAGCGCAACCAGCAGCAGGCTCACCGCGGGATAGAGCAGCCACAGCCAGCCACCGCCTTCTACAAACGCAACGGCCACAAGCAGCATGCAGGCCAGCAGATACCATCCGCTGATCCGCAGATGCTGCGCGGTCCGCACCGCCAGCGCATCTCGCTCGAATGGCGACTTCACGGCGAGCGGATACAGCCACATGCACAGCGCGCCGACCAGCAGCCCCGTGGGAATGTCGATGAAATGATGCTGCCATGTGGTGAGCACCGACAGCCCGATCAGCGCGCACCACAGATGCACCAGCCACGCCCAGCCCGCGCTCACATGGCGGCGGTAGAAATCCCACAGGATGATGAGCAGCACGATGTGCAGCGAGGGTGCCTGGTTGAACGGCTTGTCGAAACCCATGAGCACATCGAACCACAGCCCGAAGAAGCCCTCAAGCGGTGGACGCTCGAAGCTGAACTTGAGCGGAAACAGCACAAAGCAGACAATCGAAATCACCTGCGCGGTGAACAGCCGCAGCGCTTGCTGGCGCAGCTCGAAACGACTCCAGCACAGCAGCAGCGACAGGCCGTAGAACAGGTCGATGGACCAGTAGGGAACAATTGTCCACGGCCACAGCGGGATGTGGTGTTCCCACGCGAAAACGATGCTGCGCACGTCCGCAAGCCCCGCCGCATGCTGGTTTGCGAAGCCGTAGGTCAGAAAGAAGAACGGCGCAAGACACAGCAGATACAGCACGCCGCGCTTCCACACGCCGGTCTCTCTGGTGATGGAATCGCGCATCGCCATCACAGCTTCTGCGCCACGGCGACGGTGAAGATGCCGAACTCGTCGATGCACTGATCGACCTTGCGAAAGCCCGCCCGCTCGACCAGCGCGTCCATCTCGGCCTGTGAGCGCATGCGCATCACCCACGCGTCGCCCTGGCGGTGCGAGGTGAGCGCGCGCGCGATGAGCTCCTGCTGCGGATGCCAGATCTGGCAGGTGTAGACCAGATAGCCGCCCTGCTCTACCGCCTGCTGCAATCCCTTGAGCGAGCGGCGCAGCAGGTCGTTGTCGTTGAACAGTTCGTAGAGGCCCGACACCACGGCGAGCGTGACGCGGGGCTCGATGCTGGCGAGCGATTCCGTGTTGAACGCATCGCCATGCACGAACTGCGCGATGTCCGACAAGCCGCGCTCGGCGATCAGCTTCTGTCCGGCCGCGACGTTGATGTCGCTGTAGTCGCGCAGCAGAATCGACGCCGGGCGCTGCGCGAACGCGGCCACGGCGTCGAGGATGTAGCGACCGTGGCCCGAAGCGATGTCGAGCATGCGTACCGGTTTGCCCTGCTCGGCGAGCCGCTTCGCGTATTTCTGCAGCAGCCGCTCGATCAGCGTCTTGCGCACGCGAATGCCGCGCCAGCCGATGGCGTTGAGATACTGCCTGTCCATCAGCTTGCCAAGAGCCCCCTTGCTCTCGGGCCGGTTGCGGTAAACGAAATCGAGCGTGCTGCCCGAGTCATAACCCGTGTCCTCGCCGATCTTGAGGCCTGCGGAAAAGCGGCTGCCGAATCGGAGGTTGGCCTTCGCCATCTTCCAGTAGCGGTCGCGCAGCGAGCCTTTGGGCAACGGCGTGCTGAGCTCCTCGGCCAGCGCGCAGCCCGAACCGATGCGGTCCGCATTGAGCACATCAGGTGCCGCATAAGGCTCGGAAAAGCACTGCGTGATGAAGCGCCGGATCTTGCGCACCGCGATCACGCGGTCCTTCTCGCCGAGCGTGTCGTGATAGAAGCCGGGCAGCGTGTGGAACTCCTTGAGCGGATGCGAAAGCCGCTGATAGAACGCGAACTGCGGCTTGCGCTGCACCACGAAATCCGAGCCCGACGACAGCACCTGCGTGGGCACATGGATGTCCTGCGAACTCGCGACGATGCGGTCCGACGCCTCGTACAGTCCGAGCAGCATGCGCACCGAAATAGCGCGCGCGATCTGCGGATCGGTGTCGTAGGCGGCGGCACGTTCCTTGTCGTGCGTGAGCATGCCGGACTTCACATAGCTCGTGATGAAGAAGTTGCCGCGCAGCTTGTGCAGCAGCGTGAGACCGGGCCGGGCGAGCGGCACATAGAGCTTGATGTCGAACGCGGGCGAGGCCAGACACAGCGCGCGGATCTTCGGCGCGTAGTCGTGCACCCAGGTGGCGGCCAGCACGGCGCCCACGCTCTGCGCGACGATGGCCATGTTCTCGGTGGGCACGCCGAACGCATCCTGCAGGTGTCTTGTGAAATGCTCGATGTCCTCCACGCATGCCGAGAACGACGGCGCGTCGCCGCGTTCGCCGGGCGACTGGCCATGGCCGCGCGCATCCCATGCATAGACATCGAAGTCCGGCAGATCGAGCTCGTCCACCAGATGCGCCATGCGCCCCGAATGCTCGTGTCCGCGATGGAACAGCAGCACCGCCTTCTTCTGCGCCCCGGGCTCGCTGGCCTGCCAGCGCTGGAAGAACAGCTCCGTTCCGTCATGACTCACAAACCGATGCTGGCTGTTGACTCTCATGCACCCTCCCATGTGGATGGACCTGAAACCCGATGATGACGATGATGTGAACGATGGATTCCGCGCACTCAGCGTGCCGTGCGCGCCGTGGATACGCCGTTTCTGATCCGGTTGAAGATGGTTCGCAGCAGCAGCCCGGCGACGACGGCCAGCAGCACGCTGCAGATGTGGGAGAGCAGTTGCGGCGATGCGCCCAGCATGGGCGCGGCCACCAGCACCACGGCGATCAGGCCGAACGCGAACGCCCGGTCGCTCTTGCCCATGGGGCCGTCATAGCGGCGCTCGGCACCCACCAGCGGCGCCATCACGCCCGCGTATTCGCTGAGCCCCGCCAGAAACACGACCGCGAACAGCAGCCACGGATCGATGGCCGCAAAAGCGGCGAAGCATGCATAGAGCGCGGTGTCGGAGACCACATCGCAAAGCTCGTTGTAGTACGCGCCGAGCGTCGACTGCTGTCCAAACTCGCGCGCGAGCATGCCGTCGATGGCATTGAAGGCCATGCGCACCAGCATCCATGCGGGAAACAGCAGCAGCCACGCGGAGGGGATGCCGCTGCGGAAGTGAAAAAAGTAGAGAAAAGCCGCGAGACACACCGAGACGAACATCGCCGTCAGCGTCACCTGATTGGCGGTGAACCCTGCGCGATGCAGTCCGCTCACCAGCGGTCTCAGAAGGTTCTGAAATGCAGGCTTCAGTTGATAGATCGATGGCATCTGAATGCAGTGATTCGTGCAGGTCATCCAACCCGTTCGCCGCATTCTACGCACGCCGCGCGCCGCGCCGTCTGCGTGTTTGCGCGCATGCCGGAGCGCACGCGCAAACGCCCCCAGAGCGGGTTGACGATCTCAGGTCGCGTTGCGTTCGCGGAACTCGCGCGCCTTGCCGAAGTGCCCGTTGCCGATGAAAGGCACGGGCGGGCGCAGCGCCGACAGCGGAGAGGGGTGGTTGCTCATCAGCACAAGATGACCGCGATCCTGCGGAATGAAGGCGCGTTTGGATTGCGCGTGGTTGCCCCACAGCATGAAGACCACCGGCTTGTCGCCCATTGCCACGTGCTTGATGACCGCATCGGTCAGCAGCTCCCAGCCCTTGCCCGAGTGGCTCGCGGCCTGGCCTTCCTCGACCGTGAGGCAGGTGTTGAGCAGCAGCACGCCGTGCGTCGCCCACTTCACCAGACTGCCGCCCGGATCGGGAAAGGGCGGGAAAGGCGTGCCGAGGTCGCGCTGCATTTCCTTGAAGATGTTCTGCAGCGAAGGCGGCACGCGCACACCCGGCGCCACGGAAAACGCCAGCCCCTCGGCCTGGCCGCGACCATGGTACGGGTCCTGTCCGAGGATCACCACGCGCACCTCTTCGGGCGGTGTGAGTTCGAGCGCGCGCAGCGGTTTGGGCGGAAAAATCACCGCGCCCGCATCCAGCCGCGATTGCAGATGTGCGAGCAGCGACTGGCCTTTGGCGCTGGCAAAGAAATCATCCACCAGCGGCTGCCATCCGGCGGCCACCGACCAGTCGGCGGGCGACGCGCTGGTCAGCTGGGTGATCGAAGCATCGGGGTCGTTGAAGAGTGCGTCTAGCGTGCTCATGAAGCGGCGGAATCATCCGGTAGTGCTGCCCTGCAGCGTAGGCCGCAAGGATACCGGATGAATGCACGCATCAGCGGCGCAGCGGATGCCGGCGCCGCATTGCGGCCAGCGACAGCATCAGCCCGGCACCCAGCAGCGCCCACAGATCCCACACCGGCACGGGAATGCCGCCAGCGGAGCTGCCGGGCGTCACCATCACGCCGCCGGGGTCCGCGATCACGCCGTTTGCCGACAGGTCATCGTCCCCTTCTGCGCCATCGATGAGCGTGAGCGTGTAGCTGCTGCCCGATGCGCTGAAGCCGGCAAATGCATACCAGTGCGGCGCGCTGTTCGACGGCGTGGGGCCGTACTTCCAGTACTGCGCGCCGGCGGGAATCGCCTGTGCGAGCGTGACCGTCAACTGCGCCGTCGCACCCGGCACGCAGCCGCTGGCCGATACGTTGAGCAAGCCGAACGGGAACGCTGCAGCGCCTTGCGGCGGCGGCACGGGTGCGCTCGTTGCCGGCACAAAACCCGACACGGGCTGCAGCACGCAGCTCGTGGCCGAGCCCCCGGCCCCGCTGAGCGCAATGGCGGCGCTGCCGAGGCCCGCACCACCTGCCGTCGGCACCGACACGACCGCGCCGTTCGATCCCGTGATCGGCACGGCAAAGCTCACACTGTTGGAAGCCGGACCAGTCGTTGAGGCCGTGGTGGCAGCAACCGTGCAGTTATAGGCGGCCGCTGCCGTCAGCCCCGCCACCGTGACGGGCGAAGCGGCCGCGCTGCCCGTGAGCGCCGCACCACCGCCCTGCGGCGTGCATTGCGCGGCGTAGCCCGTCACCGTCTGCATCGGCACGCTGGCCACAGGCGTGAAGGTCAGTGCCACACTCGTGCCTTGAACGAAGTAGCTGAGGATGGTGGGTGCGCCCAATTGCGCCGCCGGTGCGCCGCTGTTGATGCTGACCGCATCCACGCCAAAGAACAGGCTCTGGCGATTGTCGACTTCGGCGATGCGCAGCCGGATCGTCTGCCCGGCATAGGCGGAGAGATCCAGGGTCACCGTCTGGTAGCCGCCCGCCTGCACCTGATGCGTGGGCGTCGCCCCCGCCGCAGGCCACTGGAACACATTGGCCAGCACGCCGGCGCCTACATCGTCGAGCGCTGCAGCAGGCTTCATCACGTCAATGCGTGCCTGCTGGTTGGGCGCCGCCTGCGTGTAGTCCAGCGACGCGGGGGCTGCGGCGAGGCTGCTCGCGCTCTGTACATAGACCTGCGCGCTCAGCGCCGCCGGATATCCGGCCGGGATGGCGACATCCTGGTAGATGACATGACTGCCGGGACCAGGCTGGTCGCTCATGGCGGCAAAGCTGCCTTGCGGCGGCGCGGCGACGGTCACTGGTGTGGCTGCGCTTTTGGTGCCTTGCTGTGCGAGAAATCCTCCGACCGAGCCACCTTGCGCAAAGGTCTGCCAACCGGGAAACGACGCGGTGCCGACGCCCCCATTCGTTTCAAAACCACCATTGGCCAGCAGTTCCGTGGCGTATCCGGTATTCAAGGCCGCAGCCGACAACAACAACCCCGCTCCCAAATTCTGGAGGCATTTCATGGCTCGTGGCTCCGTACTGCGAGCGCTCAGCGTTCGTAGATGATGTCGGTGGGCGAACTGGGCTCGGTATTGCCTTCGAACCGGTTGTTGTTGAAGGAAATGATCTTTCCGGTGCTCGGTGTGTCGTCATCCTTCAGGAGGCTGAACGCCTGATGGCTGCCGGAGATGGTGGTGTTGGACACATAAACCACGCTTGCATCGCTCTTCAAGTGGATGGCTGCGCTGCTGTCAGTGGTCCCGGAGTTCACGTTGTAGATCGAGGTGTTCTGGACGAACACTTTGGCCTCCGCGCCGGGGTCAATGAGAATGCCTGCTCTGGATGCCGTCTGGATCTTCACGTTCTCGATGAATACCTGATCCGCCTTGATAATCCGGATCGCGTTCAGTCCGAGGGTCGTTCCACTCCCCGTCAGCGACAGGTTCCTGAGCACCACCGTCCCGCCGGTGGGCAGATTGATGTTGATGGCGTTGGTGGCAGAGAAGAGGATGCTGCCGATGGAGCCTTGGCTGCCATCCAGAATGATGGGCTTGGTGATGGTGACGGCTCCGAACCCGCCCGGATCCAGAACGTCGATCTCGCCTCCCGAAGCCGTCTTGCTGATGGCACCCGCAAACGTCTGGCAGGGCGCCGTTCGGCTACAAGGGTTGACATCGTCGCCCACGCCGGAAACCCATGTACGCGTGGCCTGCGCATGCGCACCGGCGGAAAGGAATGCCATCCCGGCGAGAACCGCGCAAGCCGCAAGACGTGCGCGCACTGTTTTCCCTATCGACGCAATGATCTGCATGACCGCTCACCCGTAGTGATTTATTCTTGAGGAGCGCAGTATCACGCAACGGATTTGCGGTGGATTATATTGAATTTATGTTATTTTACCATTGGAACGACAATCCAATAGATTTCAATATTCGCCCGTTTCCTGAGTCTTTCACTCAATGCCATGTCCCGATTTCGGCGGTTCAGGCAAACAGCTTGGCCAATGCCTCGCCCGGCTCATCCGCGCGCATGAACGCCTCGCCAACCAAAAATGCGTTGATGCCCGCATCGCGCATGGTCTTCACATCGGCGGGCGCGAGAATGCCGGACTCCGTGACCAGCAGCTTCTCCGCAGGCACGCGCTTTTGCAGATCGAGCGTGGTCTGCAGGCTCACTTCAAACGTGCGCAGATTGCGGTTGTTGATGCCCAGAAGCGGGGTCTTCAACTTCAGCGCACGGTCGAGCTCTTCGCCGTCGTGCACTTCCACCAGCACCGCCATGTCGAGGCTGCGCGCGATGTTTTCCATCTCCACCATCTGCGCATCGTCGAGGCAGGCGGCGATCAGCAGAACGCAATCGGCGCCCATCGCGCGCGATTCGTAAATCTGGTACGGATCGACCATGAAATCCTTGCGCAGCACCGGCAGCATGCAGCTTGCGCGCGCCTGCTTCAGGTAGTCGGGCTGGCCTTGGAAGAACTGGCGATCGGTCAGCACCGACAGACAGGCCGCGCTCACCTTGCCGTTGCCTTCTGCATAACTCTGTGCGATGTCGGCGGGAATGAAGTCTTCGCGGATCACGCCCTTGCTCGGGCTGGCCTTCTTCACCTCGGCGATGACGGCGGCCTGGCCCTTGTCGATCTTGGCCTTGAGTGCGCCCAGAAAGTCACGCGTGAGCACGCGGCTTTCCGCATCGGCGCGCATGGCTTCAAACGACATGCGCTTCTTCGCGGCGGCGACTTCCTCAAGTTTGACGTCGCAAATCTTCTTCAAAATATCTGACATATCGTGTTCTCCGCGCGCCGTATCAGGCAGCGCATTTCTGCGTGAATTGCACCAGCTCTTCGAGCTTCCTGAGAGCCGCGCCGCTGTCCAGCGCCGCCCGTGCCTTGTTGAGTCCATCCTCGATCGAGGATGCCACATTGGCGGCATAAAGCGCAGCACCCGCATTCAGGCAGACGATGTCGCGCGCCGGGCCGTCATCGCCATTCAGCACGCCCATCAGCATGGCCTTGGATTCTTCGGGCGTCTCCACACGGAAGGCACGCGTGCCGACCATACGCAGGCCGAAATCTTCGGGATGCACTTCATATTCGCGCACCACGCCGTCTTTCAATTCGCCGACAAGCGTCCCCGCACCCAGGCTGATTTCATCGAGCCCATCGCGGCCATACACCACGATGGCGTGTTCTGCGCCCAGACGCTGCAACGCACGCACCTGAATGCCGACGAGGTCTTCGTGGAACACGCCCATCAAAATGTTGGGCGCACTGGCCGGATTGGTGAGCGGGCCGAGGATGTTGAAGATGGTGCGCACGCCCAGTTCCTTGCGCACCGGCGCGACGTTCTTCATCGCGGGGTGGTGGTTGGGCGCGAACATGAAGCCGATGCCGACTTCTGCAATGCTTTGCGCGATCTGCTCGGACTTCAGGTTGATGTTCACGCCCAGCGCTTCCATCACGTCCGCGCTGCCCGACTTGCTGCTCACGCTGCGCCCGCCGTGCTTGCTGACCTTGCCGCCCGCCGCA
This sequence comes from Diaphorobacter caeni, assembly GCF_015354245.1. Lineage (GTDB taxonomy): Bacteria > Pseudomonadota > Gammaproteobacteria > Burkholderiales > Burkholderiaceae_C > Diaphorobacter_A > Diaphorobacter_A caeni. Next base: position 59,106 of record NZ_JADKYZ010000001.1, on the reverse strand, counting down.
GCAATCACGAACGTGGAGCAGGTGGAGATATTGAAGGTGTTGGCACCGTCGCCGCCCGTGCCGACGATGTCGACGAGGTTCTGCTTGCTCGCGACGTTGACCTTGTTGGAGAACTCGCGCATCACTTCAGCCGCAGCCGAAATCTCGCCAATGGTTTCCTTCTTCACGCGCAGGCCGGTGATGATGGAGGCAGTCATCACGGGCGACATCTCGCCGCGCATGATCATGCGCATCAGGTGCAGCATTTCGTCGTGAAAAATTTCGCGGTGTTCGATGGTGCGCTGAAGCGCTTCCTGAGGGGTGATCGACATGGTTCGTGAACCTCTTGTTCTTGCGTCGTGCTTCAGCGTTGTTCGAGAAAGTTTTTCAGCATGGCGTGGCCGTGCTCGGTGAGGATGCTTTCCGGGTGGAATTGCACGCCCTCCACTGCCAGAGTCTTGTGGCGCACGCCCTGAATCTCGCCGTCTTCGCTGGTCGCGGTAACTTCCAGCACATCGGGGCAGGTCTTCTTGTCGATGACCAGCGAGTGGTAACGGTTGACGGTGAACTCCTTGGGCAGATCGGCAAACACGCCTTTCTGATCGGTGGAGATCACGCTGGTCTTGCCGTGCATCTGCTGCACCGCGCGGATGATGTCGCCACCAAACGCCGCGCCAATCGCCTGATGCCCAAGGCACACGCCCAGCACCGGCAGCTTGCCCGCAAAGTGCTTGATGGTGTCCACAGAAATGCCCGCTTCGTTCGGCGAGCAGGGGCCGGGCGAGATCACGATGCGCGTGATGCCTTCGCGTTCGACCAGCGCCTTCACGTCGTCAAGCGTCGCTTCGTCGTTGCGCACCACGTGCACGTCCGCGCCCAGCTCGGCAAGGTACTGCACGATGTTGTAGGTGAAGCTGTCGTAGTTATCCACCATCAGCAGCTTGATTTTGGAAGTCATGATGCGTTGCTCCCGGATTCGTTTCTGGGCTTCAGGCCCTCGGCGCGCATGCGCGCCAGTTCTTCGTGTTCGTAGTCGATGTAGCAGGCGATCATTGCGCGGTAGATGCGCTCGATGAGATCGGCGTTGCCGCCTTCGCGTTCCGCCTGCGGGCGCACGCGCTCGATGATGGCGTCGATCCGGTCCTGATCAAACACCAGGTTCTCGTCGTTCTTTACCTTGGCCGCCTGCGTCATGTAGCCACCGCGCTCCACCAGCAGCGGCACCAGAATGTCGTCCAGCGCATTCACGCCAGCGCGCACATCGGTCATCGTTTCGCAGTTCTTCACTTTGTCAATTGCGCGGGCCATCTTGTTCACTCGAGTCCTTCTTCCACCAACTCCGATGCACGCAGAAGCGCACGCGCCTTGTGCTCGGTTTCTTTCCATTCCAGCTCGGGCACCGAATCGGCCACCACACCAGCCGCGGCCTGCACATACAGCATGCCGTCTTTGACGATGGCGGTGCGAATCGCAATCGCCAGATCCATGTCGCCCGCATAGCTCAGGTAACCGCACGCACCACCATAAATGCCGCGCTTGGTCGGCTCCAGCTTGTCGATGATTTCCATCGCGTGCACCTTGGGCGCGCCGGTCAGCGTGCCTGCGGGGAACGTCGCCTTGAGCACGTCCATGCTGGTCATGCCGTCGTTCAAAATGCCTTCCACGTTGCTGACGATGTGCATCACGTGGCTGTAGCGTTCCACGGCAAAAGCCTCGGTCACCTTCACGGTGCCGGTCTTGGCGATGCGGCCGATGTCGTTGCGCGCGAGGTCGATGAGCATCACGTGCTCGGCGCGCTCCTTCGGGTCGTTGATGAGTTCTTGCTCGACCGCCTTGTCGCTCTCGGGCGTTGCACCGCGCGGACGCGTTCCGGCCAGCGGGCGAATCGTCACCTTGTGGCCTTCAGGCACGGCTTCGTGGCGCACCAGAATTTCCGGGCTTGCGCCCACCACCTGAAAATCGCCGAAGTTGTAGTAATACATGTACGGCGATGGGTTCAGCGAACGCAGCGCCCGGTACAGCGACAGCGGGCTTTCGGTGTACCGCTTGTGAATGCGCTGGCCGACCTGCACCTGCATGAAGTCGCCCGCAGCGATCAGCTCCTTGGCCTCGCCCACGGCCTTGAGGTAGTCGGCCTTGGCAAAGCTGCGCTCGGCGGGATGGTTCTCGGTGGCCCGCACGACCGGGGCGCTCACCGAGTACTTGAGCTGCTCCTTCAACTCGCGCAGACGCTTCTTGCCCTTGGCATAGGCCTCGGGCTGCGAAGGGTCGGCGTAGACGATGAGATAAAGCTTGCCCGAAAGGTTGTCGATGACGGCGACTTCCTCGCACTGCAGCAGCAGAATGTCGGGGCAGCCCAGCGTGTCGGGCGGGCACGAGTTTTCGAGTTTCTTCTCGATGTAGCGCACGGCGTCATAGCCGAAATAGCCGGCGAGACCGCCGCAGAAGCGCGGCAGGCCCGGGCTCAGCGCGACCTTGAAGCGCTTCTGGTATTCGGCGATGAAGTCGAGCGGATTGCCCGCGGCGGACTCGACCACCTGACCGTCGGTGACGACCTCCGTCTTGGCCGCTGCGCCGAAGCCGCTCGCGCGCAGCAGCGTGCGCGCCGGCAGGCCGATGAAGCTGTAGCGGCCAAAGCGCTCGCCACCGACCACGGATTCGAGCAGAAAACTGTTCGTGCCGTCGCCACGCGCGTGGGAGAGTTTGAGGTAGAGAGACAGCGGAGTTTCGAGGTCCGCAAAGGCTTCGGCGATCAGCGGAATGCGGTTGAAGCCTTCCGAGGCCAGACTTTTGAATTCAAGTTCTGTAATCACAGGTGAGTTCCCAGCTCTGCAACACATGCGGCGCGCGCTTTCGTTTCAGCGGCCTGAGGGTGTGTTGCGGATTCATTCAATTTCCGCTTCCTCGTGCAGGAAGCGACGGGTGCACGCTGGGTGTGCCCCAGGTGCTTCACGACATCGATGACGCAGGCTTACGCCAGGGCCAAGCTCCCCGGTCTCCCGAACCTGCAATTGCGATGCGATGAATGAACATAGGCCGTCAGTGTAGCAAGACTGGATGACATTCCGACGTTGCGCACTGCACAACCCCGCCGGAATCCGTGGAAAACTGCGCGAAAACCCTGTGGCCGCCTTCGGAAATTTGTCTCAAACTGGGATGATAAAAGCACGCTCGTTCTATTATTGGGAGACAAACGATGATTTCATCCACCCGTCGTGCGCTGGTTCTGGCACCGCTCGCCTGTGCGCTGGCCTCGGTGTCCACCGGCCTTGCCCATGCCGCGTCCGCCATGGAGGTCGGCGGCGTCACGTTCGCCGCGAGCCAGCAAGTGCAGCAGAGCACGCTGCAGCTCAATGGCGCGGGCGTGCGCTACAAGGCGGTGTTCAAGGTCTACGCCGCAGGGCTCTATCTCGAGAAGCCCGCGAGCACGCCCGCCGAGGTGTTCTCCATGTCCGGCCCCAAGCGGCTCATGGTGAGCATGCTGCGCGAGATCGATTCGTCCGAGCTCGGCAAGCTGTTCTCGCGCGGCATGGAAGACAACATGGACAAGGCGGCCTTCTCCAAGCTGGTGCCGGGCGTGCTGCGCATGAGCCAGATCTTCTCGGAGCACAAGAAGCTGCAGGCGGGCGACGTCTTCATGGTCGACTGGGTGCCGGGCACGGGCACCATCATCACCGTGCGCGGCCAGCAGCAGGGCGAGCCGTTCAAGGAGCCCGAATTCTTCAACGCCCTGCTGGGCATCTGGCTGGGCCCGCAACCGGCGGACTGGAAACTCAAGGATGGCCTGCTCGGGAAGAAAGCCTGACGGGACGGGAGGTGCCAGCGAGCACGAACGAATGCGAGCCGCTGACACAATTTGACAAAAATTCACCCCTGACACTCGGCGCCATGGACAATGCCCCAAAATCCATAGCAAACCCAGCCGAGATGCTTGAAACCTTCGTCAAACCAACCTCCAAAATCACCACACAAACTGGGTCTTGTCGTCAAAAAGCATCAACTCCTCGGTATGGCAGTTTTTCAATTTGCGTTTGTTGTTAGAAACTATTACTGATTTGAGAGTGCTTGACTCTCATTGCATGCCCGGAAGGACTACTTGATGAGACTCGCCAACGCCAAGGTCGGAGTGCGCCTGGGCTTTGCCTTCAGCCTGATTCTGTTGATCACCCTCGTCATCGCCGGCATCGGCGTGTGGCGCCTGCAGGAGCTCGCCGACACCACCCGGCAACTCACCACGACCGACAACGACCGCTTGCGCGCAGCCGTCACGTGGCACAACTCGGTCGAGCAGAACTGGCTGCGCACGCAGACCGCGCTGCTCGACACCGACATCGGCAACCTCAAGACCTGGCGCGAAGAGATCCGCAAGACCATGGAAGATGCCGAAGTCGCGCGCAAGGTCATCGCGGATCTGACCTCGGGCGGGGAAGGCATCAGCCTGCTCAGGGAAATCGAAGCATCGCGCGACATCTATCGCAAGCTGCGCGAGTCGCTGCTCAATCGACGCGACGGCGGCGAAGACGTGACCCAGCAGCTCGAGACCGAACTCAAGGCGGCGGCGAACAACTACATCGGCGCCATCATGCGCATGGAGGAGCGCCAGACGGCCCTCTACGAGCAGACCCGCCACGAAGCCGACCAGAAGGCCGCGCAGGGCCGCCAGATTCTGATCGTCTGCTCCGTCATCGCGCTGCTGCTGGGCATCGTGCTGTCTTATCTGCTGACGCGCTCGATCACCGGCCCGCTGCAGCTGGCCGCGCAGCGCGCGGGCCAGATCGCGGAAGGCGACCTCACCCAGCCCATCGTCGCCAACGGCAAGGACGAAGCCGCGCGCCTGCTGCAGGCGCTGCAGTACATGCAGAACAATCTCTCGCAACTGGTCTCGGACGTGCGCGCCAATGCCGAGAGCGTGGCGATCGCCAGCGCCGAGATCTCCCAGGGCAACAACAACCTGTCCTCGCGCACCGAGCAGCAGGCCAGCGCGCTCGAGGAAACCGCCGCGTCCATGGAAGAGCTTGGCTCCACCGTGCGCCAGAACGCCGACAACGCGCGCCAGGCCAACCATCTCGCGATGAACGCCAGCTCGGTCGCCGTGCAGGGCGGCAACGTGGTGGCGGAAGTGGTCGACACGATGAAGGGCATCAACGACTCCAGCCGCAAGATCTCCGACATCATCGGCGTGATCGACGGCATCGCCTTCCAGACCAACATCCTCGCGCTCAACGCCGCCGTGGAAGCAGCGCGCGCCGGTGAGCAGGGTCGCGGCTTCGCGGTGGTGGCGGGTGAGGTGCGCGTGCTCGCGCAGCGCAGTGCCGAAGCGGCCAAGGAAATCAAGTCGCTGATCAACGCCAGCGTCGAGCGCGTCGAGCAGGGCACGCACCTGGTCGACAAGGCCGGCGAGACCATGACCGAAGTGGTCAACGCGATCCGCCGCGTCACCGACATCATGGGCGAGATCAGCGCCGCCAGCAGCGAACAGAGCGCGGGCGTGAGCCAGGTCGGCGAGGCCATCACCCAGATGGACCACGCCACGCAGCAGAACGCCGCACTGGTCGAGGAAAGCGCCGCGGCGGCCGACAGCCTCAAGACCCAGGCAGCGCAGCTGGTGCAGGCCGTGGCCGTGTTCCGCGTCTCTCAAGAGCATGAGCATGACCACAACTACGCCCAGGCCCTGCAGCAGCGCAAGTCCGCAGCGCTGGGCGCGGAGCAGCGCATGCAGTCGCGACACCCTGCCTCGGTCACGCACAGCGCCCCGCAGACCCTGGGTCAGCGCAACTTCAGCGCCACGCCGAACAGCGTGGCCGCGTCGGTGCAGCGCATCAAGGAACGCAATGCGACGGACAGTCACGATCAGTGGGAGAGCTTCTGAGCTCCTGAGTCGCTTCGCGCCTCCCCCGGCTCTCGACGCGCATGGCGTCGGGCCAGGGCTCGCAGCCATGCTTCGCGGAGCCTAGCGCGCGGTCAGCTCCATCAGCGAATCCACGAACGCATCCGCGTTCACCGCGCGGATCGGCTCACCGTGGTTGTACCCGTAGGTGACCAACACCACGGGGCAACCGGCACCACGCGCCGCCTGCGCGTCGTTGCTGGAGTCGCCCACCATCAGCGTCTTCGCGGGCGCGGTTCCCAGCGCCTCGCAGGTCTTCACGAGTGGCATCGGATCGGGCTTCTTGCGCTCGAAGGCATCGCCGCCGAACACGTGACCGAAGTAGCCGTGCAGCCCCTTGGCCTTGAGCAGCTCGTGCGCGAAGGCGGTCGGCTTGTTGGTGAGGCAGGCCAGCGGATAGCCCGCTTTCGCCAGCGCCGCAACTCCTTCCGCCACGCCGGGATAGAGCGTCGAGAACTGCCCGTTGACGCGTTCATAGTGCCACTGGTAACGCTCCCAGGCCTCGGGCATCAGGCGTGCCACGGTGGCGCTCACCTGCGGCTCGCCGGCCTCGGTCAGCACATGCGTGAGCACCGAGTGCAGCAAGTGCTCCGAGCCCTTGCCGACCATGTGCTCGATGTGGCGTGCGTCCAGAGCAGGCAGCTTCAGGTCGTCCAGCATGCCGTCGATGGCCTTGGCGAAGTCTCCCAGCGTATCGACCATGGTCCCGTCGAGGTCGATCATCACGGCCACGCAGGAGCGCAGCAGATGGGGAGCGGAAGCGGTTTCCATAACTCAAACCTTTCAAATGTTCAGCGGCAAGTATTGGTGACAATCTGAATCCGACAGACGTCAAGAAGCCGCCAATTGTCCGTGCTGTCCGACATTCCAAGCGCCGGGAGGCGTACAAAAATGCGTCGTTTCAGCTCTTATGCTGGATTCAACCGGCCCGCGCGGGCATCCGGATTCTGTACTTCCGGCCCGTGGGTGCCCACATTTTTCCAGGAGGTTTCACCATGCGTTTTTCGCTCTCCACTTCGGCCGCGCTGCGCGCCATTCCCGTGGCGCTGCTGATGGGCTTCGCGACCGTCGGCGCTCAGGCAGCCAAGTCCCACGCCGCCCCAAGCGAAGCGGGCTGCTCTTCTCAGAATCAGCAGATCTGCCAGCGCGAGGCGGCAGCCGCACGCCAGGCCGGCCGCAGCGGCCAGCTCACCGCCCCTGACTCCCAAGCGCAGGAGCGCAATGCGATGGCTCGCTGCGCCGTCTTTAAGACCGACGAAGGCCGCAGCGACTGCGAAGCGCGCGTGCGCAATGCGCGCTCCTCCGGCTCGGTGAACGGCGGCGGCGAGCTGCTCGAGGCGACGACACCGGTCCGCAGCAAGTAATCCGGCCCCTCCCCATGACAAAGAGGCGCCCGTGGGCGCCTCTTTGCTTTGCTGGAGTGGCCACTCACCGAGCCAGGCGGCTCAGAGCGTGTTGACGCTCTCAGGCGCGTGTTCCGAGTTCCTTGCGCATCTTGGCGATTTCGGCGGCGTAGTCGCTCTTGCCGAAGATCGCGCTGCCCGCGACGAACGTGTCGGCACCGGCATCGGCCACGCGGCGGATGTTGTCCACCTTGACGCCGCCGTCCACCTCCAGCCGGATGTCCTTGCCCGATGCGTCGATGCGCTTGCGTGCCTCTTCGATCTTGCGCAGGGCCGAGTCGATGAAGCTCTGGCCGCCGAAGCCGGGGTTGACGCTCATGATCAGAATGAGGTCGATCTCGTCGATCATCCAGTCCAGCACGTCGAGCGACGCGGCGGGGTTGAACACCAGACCGGCCTTCACGCCCTTGGACTTGATCGCCTGCACGCTGCGGTGCACGTGGGCGGACGCGTCGGGGTGAAAGCTGATGTAGTCGGCTCCGGCGTCGGCGAAGGCGGCGGCGAGCGCGTCCACGGGCTCGATCATCAGGTGCACGTCGACCGGCACGGCCACGCCGGCGGCGGTCTTGGCGTGCGGCTTGAGCGCCTGACAGATCATCGGGCCGAACGTGAGATTGGGCACGTAATGGTTGTCCATCACGTCAAAGTGGATCCAGTCGGAGCCGGCGGCGATCACGTCGCGCACTTCTTCACCCAGACGGGCGAAGTCGGCGGAAAGAATCGAGGGTGCGATGCGGAATTGGGAGGTCATCCCCCGATTTTCGCAGCAACCCGTTCCCTTTGCTGAGGCTCGGCCGTCTGAGAGACGTTTGACGACCCTCGCCCATCACGCCAGCTGGGGTTTTCAGGGGCTTTTTCCTGCATCCCGTTACCATTGCGGCATGCCCAAATACCAATTCGCGGTCGAGGTGTTCCCCGAGTACCTGCCCGACCAATCCGATCCAGAACGCGAAGTCTTCGGCTTCGCCTATACGATCACCGTGACCAACACGGGCGACGTGCCCGCCCAGCTGATCTCGCGCCACTGGATCATCAGCGACTCGCGCGGTCACACCGAAGAGGTCAAGGGCCTCGGCGTCGTCGGCCAGCAGCCCCTGCTGCGGCCCGGCGAATCGTTCCAGTACACCAGCGGCTGCCGTCTGCGCACGGCATCCGGCACCATGCACGGCAGTTATTTCTGCGTGGCCGAAGACGGCGAGCAGTTCACCAGCCCGATCAGCCTGTTCGCGCTCGAAGCGCTGCGCGGCGGCAGCCACGACAGCTCCTCCTCCCACCGGGTGCTCCATTGAAGAAACGCGCAGAGAACAACGCCAAGTCGCTCGCGCAGCTCCTCACCCCCATCGATCCCAAGGCCTCCCTCGCACAGCGCAATCTGCAACTGATCGCGCTGCTCGACTGGGTCCGTGGCGACAGCCAGTCGGTGGAGGCCGCAGCCGGGCGCGTGAACGAGCTCGTGTCCATGGCCGAGCAGTCCCCCGTGCTGCGCGAACGCCTGCAGCGGTGGTGGCAGGCCATAGTGGAGTCGGTGGACATCACTATGCTGCTGGCCGACTTCGGCTTTGCACAGCGCACCTCGATGTTCAGCGAACTGGCCGAGCGCCTGCGCCACAAGCTGCTGCCGAACAACCCCGACACCATCGACGCGTCCGAGCTGTTCATGGCTTCGCTGCACAGCGAGTTCGACGCGCGCTGGCTGGGCGCGCTCGACGAGGACCTGATCAATCGCCTGAGCCTCGTGCTCACCCCCGAGCACGAACTCACGGACGGCGCGACGCGCTGGAAACATGCGCTGGCCGACGCCATCACCTACTGCGCGGGCAACATCCTCGCAACCGGCTTCGCGCCCGAGCTGCGCCTTCGCATGACCGAGGAAATGCGCGACGCGCAGCCGTTTCACGCGCTCATCAGCGATGCGGAGAGCCTGCGTGTGGAGGTGCTGCACCCACTGCGCACCACCAACCGGCTCGACGCCACGGTCGCGCGTCTGCGCGAGCGGCTGGACGCCTGTCGCAACGCGGCCAACTCGGTCTACACGCACTTCGAGGACAACGGCATTTCCGTGGGCCTCGTGTTCCGCATCCGCCAGTTGCGCGCGCGGATTCTGCGGGTGCGCGAACTGCTCGAATGCCTGCTCTCGCCCAAGCCCGCCGTGGCCGCCACGCGGTTGATGGCGCGCCTGGTGAGCGTGAGCCGCGAGCGCCGCAGCCTGAAGGCGCTGTTCACAGCCAACTCGTCGCTGCTCGCCGCCAAGGTGGCCGAGCGCAATGCCGAGACCGGCTCGCACTACATCACGCGCACGCCCTCGGAGTATTTTGCGATGGTGGCCAAGGCCGCCGGTGGTGGCCTCGTGATGGCCTTCACCACGCTGATCAAGTTCTGGCTCTACACGTTTGCGTTCTCCGCGTTCTGGAGCGGCTTCTGGGCCGGCGTGAACTACGCGGCGAGCTTCGTGCTGGTGCAGCTGCTTCACTTCACCGTCGCCACCAAGCAGCCCGCGATGACGGCGCCCGCGATGGCGGCAAAGCTCAAGGACATCGAGAGCGAGGGCAGCGAGGAAGCCTTCGTCGACGAGGTCACCCACCTCGTGCGCTCGCAGGTCGCGGCGATTCTCGGCAACGTGCTGATCGTGTTTCCGGCGGTGCTCGGCATCACGCTGCTGCTGGCCAGACTGTTCGGCCATTCGACCATCAGCGAGAAGGAAGCGCAGCACGTGATCGACTCGCTCAAGCCCTGGGGTGGCTCGCTGCTGTTCGCGGCGTTCACCGGCGTGCTGCTGTTCAGCTCGAGCATCTTCGCGGGCTGGGTCGAGAACTGGTTCGTGCTGCACCGCCTCGATGCCGCGATCCACTACAACCCGCGCATCACCCGCACCATCGGCGCCGCGCGCGCGGCACGCATCGCACGCTTTCTGCGCAACAACCTGTCCGGGCTTGCGGCGAACATTTCGCTCGGCTTCATGCTCGGTCTGGTGCCGGTGATCGCGGCGTTCTTCGGGCTGGGACTCGATGTGCGCCACGTCACGCTGTCCACCGGCCAGATGGCAGCGGCCGCCTCCGCGCTCGGCCCCGAAGTACTGCACATGTCCGCGTTCTGGTGGTCGATGGCGACGCTGCCGTTCATCGGAGCGCTCAACGTGCTGGTGAGCTTCTACCTCGCGTTCCTGCTCGCGCTGCGGGCGCAGAACGTGACGGGCGTGGAGCGCTCGCGGATTGCGCGCGCGCTTCGCAGACGCATATTCCATTCTCCGCTGAGCTTTTTTGCGCCATCCCGCACCAACGTCTGATATCGTGTGCGCCATCACACCATGAATCGACGGCCCACCGGGCATAGCAACCTCCCGATTCATGGAGACACACGGCGGTCACCCTTCCAGGCCCAGTGCTGAAAAGGGGTTCGCTCACCGTGCTTCGGCACTGACTCATCGGTTCGCCGATTCCGCCACCCGCGCCATCGCGCGCGGCGAGCGGGCAGCGCGAACATCCACTCGCGCTGCACCTCGGCGAACGATCAGAGGACAGCAAACATGAATGAGCTGATGAGTTTCTGGGGGCAGTGGCTGCGCCCCTCCGCGGGACTGCCGACGGTGCAATGGGCGCTGTTGCTGGCGGTGGCTTCCACCTGCGGATATCTGGTGTATCGCCATACCGGCCTGCCCAAGGTGGTGGGTTACTCCATCGTCGGCATGGTGGCCGGGTTGCTGGGCTTCAGCGGCGCGCAATGGCCGCTGCAGGGCATCGGCCTGTTCATCATGGAACTCGCGATCTCCATCGTGCTGTTCGATGCGGGCGGACGCATCCCTTGGCGCTGGTTCCGCCACAACCCGATGGTGCTGGTGCAGAGCATCGCCGAGTCGGCGCTCACCTATTTCGCTGTCTTCTGGACCATGCTGTGGCTGAACGTGCCCAGAGAGGCTGCAGGCCCCATCGCGCTGGTCGCCATGGCCGCGTCGCCCGCCGTGGTCTCGCGCGTCGTGGCCGACACGCGCGCGGCCGGTCCCGTGACGGATCGCGCCATGGTGCTCGCGACGCTGTCCACGCTCTATGCGCTCACCTTCGGCGGCGCGCATGCCGAGATGCTCAGCCGCCCCGGCAGCGGCTTCTTCGAGGTGGTGCCGCCGGTGCTGGTGATGTTCGGCGTGTCCATCGTCGTGGGCGCCCTGCTCTCGGGCCTGATCCGCATCGCGCTGCGCTACATGAGCCCAGCGAGCGAGAACACCTCGATTCTCGTGCTTTCGCTGATCGCCGCGAGCACCGCCATCGCCGCGCATCTGGGCGGCTCCGCACCACTGGCGGCGCTGATCGGCGGCATGCTCATCAAGCAGCTGCATCCACGCCCCTGGGCGCTGCCCCGGCAGTTCGGCACGGCGTCTTCGGTGCTCACCATGCTGATGTTCGTGCTCGTGTCCACCGTGGCCGCGCAGGCGGACTGGAACCTCGCGATCGCCGGCACGGTCCTCACGCTGATCGTCGTGCGGCTCGTGGCCAAGGCGCTCGGCGTGGGCATCGGCAACATCGGCACCGGCGCGAGCTGGCGACAGGCGGTCTGGGTGGGCGCGACGATGATGCCGATGTCCTCGATCGCGCTGCTGATCGCTTCGCAGTTCATGGCGGCCTCGGCCGCCACCGGAGAGGTCATCTCCAGCATCGCGCTGCCCACCATCCTGCTCATGGAAGTGTTCGGCGCGGTGATCGCCACGGTCGCGCTCTACCGCGCCGGAGAAACCCACAAGCCCTGGGCCGAGCTGCCCGCGGCCAAGTCCGGAGACGATCCACGTGAGTCTTGAAGCCTTCCACCATTCCGAACCGCTGACGCTGGGCGTGGAGCTCGAGCTGCAGCTCGTCAACACGCACGACTACGACCTCGCGCCCTACGCCGAGGACATGCTGCGCCTGATGCTCAAGACGCCGCTGCCCGGCAGCGTGGTGCCCGAGATGACCAACTCGATGATCGAGATCTCGACCGACGTCTGCCATTCGTGCAGCGAGGTGCTCAGCCAGCTCACGCCGATCCGCGACGCGCTGGTCAAGAGCGCCGACAAGCTCAACATCGCCGTGGTCGGTGGCGGCACGCACCCGTTCCAGCAGTGGCACGAGCGCCGCATCTACGACAAGCCGCGCTTTCACGAGCTCTCGGCGCTCTACGGCTACCTCACCAAGCAGTTCACCATCTTCGGCCAGCACGTGCACATCGGCTGCCCCGACGCCGATGCCGCGCTGCTGATGCTGCACCGCATGTCGCGCTACATCCCGCACTGCATCGCGCTGTCGGCCTCCAGCCCCTACGTGCAGGGGCAGGACACGCAGTTCGACTCGGCGCGTCTCAACTCGGTGTTCGCATTTCCGCTCTCGGGCCGTGCGCCCTGCGTGCTGCACTGGAGCGAGTTCGAGAACTACTTCGACAAGATGACGCACACCGGCGTCGTCAAGAGCATGAAGGACTTCTACTGGGACATCCGCCCCAAGCCCGAGTACGGCACCATCGAGATCCGCGTGTTCGACACCCCACTGACCATCGAACGCGCCGCCGCGCTCGCGGGCTATGTGCAGTCGCTCGGCGCATGGTTCCTCAACGAGCAGCCGTTCACGCCCGAGGAAGACGACTACCTCGTCTACACCTACAACCGCTTCCAGGCCTGCCGCTTCGGGCTCGACGCCGTGTACGTCGACCCGCCCACCGGCACGCACATGCAACTGCGCGACCACATTCTGCAGACCATGGACAGGATCGCCCCCTATGCCGAGGCACAGGGCGCGACGGGTGCGCTGCAGCTGCTGCGCGCCGATGTCGAGGCAGGACAGAACGACGCGCGCTGGCTGCGCGATCGCCAGCGCGAGGAGCAGATGCTCGCCGAAGTGAGCCGTCAGGCGTCGCTGAAATTCCGAGGCGCTTGAGACGTACCTCTGGAGGCCGCTGTCCACCGGTCACGGTGAGAGCGCACTCGCCTCGCCTCGCCCCACCCTGCCGCACAGCACAGCACAGCACGACACTGCACTGCACCGCGCCTTTCGATGTGGTGAAAGATGGCAAAAACATGCCCGCGGCATTCGCACTTCTCCATTGCGCACAGGGGGATGCCCTATGCTTCGCACATGGGTGAATTTGATCTGATCGCGCGCTATTTCACGCGCCCCGTCCGTCGCGCCGCACTTGGCGTGGGCGATGATTGCGCATTGCTGCGCGTGGCTCCCGGCATGCAGCTTGCGGTGTCCAGCGACATGCTGGTCGCGGGGCGGCATTTCTTCGACGATGTGGACCCCGTCCATCTGGGCCACAAGTCGCTGGCCGTGAACCTCAGCGATCTCGCCGCCTGCGGCGCGAAGCCGCTGGCCTTCACGCTCGCGCTCTCGCTGCCCGAGGCCAACGAGGTCTGGCTCAAGGGCTTCGCCGAAGGGCTGCTCGCGCTGGCCGACGCGCACGAGATCGAGCTCGTGGGCGGCGACACCACACACGGCCCGCTCAACATCTGCATCACCGTGTTCGGCGAAGTGCCGTCCGGCAAGGCCCTGCTGCGCAGCGGCGCCAGGCCCGGCGACGACATCTGGGTGAGCGGCACGCTTGGCGATGCGCGGCTTGCGCTCGACGCGCTACTCGGCAAGATCGACCTGCCGCCCGACGCGCTCAGCGCCGCGCGCCTGCGCCTCGAATGCCCCACGCCGCGCGTCGCGCTCGGCACGGCGCTGCGCGGCATCGCGAGCAGCGCGCTCGACGTCAGCGACGGCCTGCTCGGTGATCTCTCGCACATCCTCGAGCAGTCGCAGGTAGGCGCCGACATCGACGCCGATGCGGCCCTGCAGACCATGGCCGCTCGCAAGTCGACTCTGATCCTGCCGGACGCACAGTGGTACCAGTGCGCGCTCGCGGGCGGGGATGACTACGAACTGGCCTTCACCGCGCCAGCGGACCGTCGCGATCAGGTGCTCGCGGCGGCCAGTGAGACCCGCACGCCGGTCACCCGCATTGGCCACGTCACCGCCGCACCCGGCATCCGCGTGCTGGATGCGCAGGGAAATACGCTGCCCCAGCAGAAATGGTCCTCGTTCGATCATTTTGCATAGCGCGCTGTTAGCATGGGGTTTGCCGCGCAACTGATCACGAGGTTCCATGCCCACACCATCGATTCCGCGTGCCCGCATTGCCCGGGTACCCTCTCCTGCCGCTCTTGTGTCCGCGATCTGCGCCGGCCTGCTGGCCGCGCCCCTGTCCGCGCTGGCCGCCGACAGCGGCTCCAGCATCACGCAGGTCAAGGTCTACCCCGGCAGCGCCACGGTGGAGCGCATGGTGCGCGTGCCGGCCGGTGCGCGCAGCGTCACCATCCGCTGCCTTCCGCCCAGCCCCATGCTCGATGTCCAGAGCCTGCAGGTGCAGGCGGACGCCAGCGTGCGCATTGGCGAGACCAGCATCAAGATGCAGGATCGGAATCTGGACAGCCAATGCACCACGCCGCTCGATGACCAGGTGCGCGAGGCCGAGGACAAGGTGGCGGTGGCCAAGGCCGAGACCGAATCGCTGCAACTGGCGGTGAGCTATCTGAACACGGTCGCCACCAAGTCACCCGACGAGCCGCACAGCGGACCGGGCACGCCCGGCTCGGCCAGCATCAACAGCACCACGGACGCGCTGCGCCGCTCGTCGCACGACGTGCTGCTCAAGCTGCATCAGGCCAAGCGCAGACAGGAGATCGCGGAACTCGCGCTCAAGCACCTGACCAACGAGCGCAACCGGTCGTCCGGGCCGATCACCGGCGTGTCCACCGTCACCATCACGCTCGCCGCTGAGCGTGAAAGCGACCTGCGTCTGACCTACCAGGTGAGCGGCCCGAGCTGGTCGCCCAACTACCGCGCGACGCTGGACAGCGCGACCCATGTGGTCCAGCTCGAGCGCATGGCGCTCGTCGCGCAGAACACCGGCGAGGACTGGCGCAATGCCCAGCTCACGCTCTCCACCGGCCAGCCGACGCGCGCCACGGCAGGGCGGCTGCCAAACCAATGGACGCTGGACGTGGCGCAGCCGGCGCCGGAGCGCGCGCGAGCGGAATATGCGGTCGCCGCCGCACCGGCTCCTGCCGCTGCCCTGGCCATGCCCGCTGCAGGGGGCGTGGCCGATGCGCCCGAGATGCCGCGCTTTGACGTGCAGGTCGCCGACGGCGCCTACGCCACCGAGTTCGCCGTGCCGCAGCGCATCACGATTCCCTCGGGCGGCCAGCGGATCACGCTCTCGCTGGGCACGCACATGGTGCGTTCCCAGCTCGTCTCGCGCGCCTCGCCCGCCGTGGAGGCCGCGGCATATCTCGTGGCCCAGTTGCCCACGCTGCCGGGCGTCTGGCCCACGGCCCAGGTGGCGCTGTACCGCGACGGCGCCTATGTCGGACGGGGCACGCTCAACAACAACGATGACGAGCTCGCGCGCGTCGGCCTGTCGTTCGGCCGCGACGAGCGCATCGTCGTCACCGCCGAGCCCCAGCAGCAGAATCAGGGCACGGCGGGCTTCACCGGCTCGAACGTCGAGCGCAAGGAGCAGCACGCCTACCGCATCGAGAACCGCCACCAGCGCCCCGTGGCCCTGCAGGTGCTGGAAGCCGCGCCCGTCTCGCGCAACGAGCAGATCGAAGTGAAGTCACAATACGAACCCGCTCCCGCCGACAAGGAGTGGGGGCGCCGCCCCGGTTTGGTCCTCTGGAACGAGACTCTTGCCCCCTCCTCTTCACAGCGATTCGTAGCAACGCATACACTGCGTTACCCCAAGGAGGCGCGACTGCAGGAATCACGGTGATCCCTGCATCCCGCGAGACAGCGCCCAGACGCCGCCCCGACTTCACGCAACATGCAAGATCTGTCCCATTCACCCGCTCCGATGCCGGAGCCGAAGCCGCCCGCCCCGCCGCCGCGCCGGTCGCTGCGGTCATTCATGCTCGCCAATCCGCTGCACCTGATCGCGCTCGGCTTCGGCAGCGGGCTCTCGCGCTTCGCACCCGGCACCGTGGGAACGGCTTGGGGATGGCTTGCGTTTCTGGTGCTGCAGCTGTGGCTCACGCAGGCGCAGATGGGCATCGTGATCGCCGTCTCGCTCGTGCTCGGCTGGATCGCCTGCACCGTCACCGCCCGCAACATGGGCGTGGCCGATCCCGGCAGCATCGTCTGGGACGAGGTGGTCGCCATCTGGATCGTGCTCTGGCTGGCCATGCCCATGGGCTTCTGGGGCCAGCTCATCGCCTTCGGCCTGTTCCGCTTTTTCGACGCCGTCAAACCCCACCCGGTGAAATGGGCCGATCAGTGCTTCAAGGGATTTGGCTGGCGCGGCGGCTTCGGCATCATGTTCGATGACCTCGTGGCCGCCTTCTGCACATTGCTCGTGATCGCCGTCTGGAGATGGATCTGATGCTGGAACAAGACAATCCGGAGGGATTCTCGCAATCGTCGCTCAAGGAGCTGTTCGGCCTGCCAAGCGAGCAGCTTGAGCCGCAGCTGCGTCAGCTCGCCGCCAAGCTCAAGCCCCGCAAGCTCATGCTCGCCACCGCAGAAAGCTGCACCGGCGGCATGATCGCCGCCGCCTGCACCGATCTGGCGGGTTCGAGTGAATGGTTCGAGCGCGGCTTCGTGAGCTACAGCAACGCCGCCAAGACCGACCTGCTCGGCGTGCCCGGCATGCTGGTGCTGCTGCACGGCGCCGTCAGCGAGCCCGTGGTGCGCGCCATGGCGACCGGCGCGGTGCTCCGCTCCCAGGCCCAGGTCAGCATCGCCGTGACCGGCGTCGCCGGCCCCGGTGGCGGCACCGAGGCCAAGCCCGTCGGCACCGTCTGGTTCGGCTGGCAGGTCGAGGGCGCGCTGCACAGCGAGGTCCAGCACTTCAACGGCGACCGCGCCATGGTGCGCGCCGCGACCATGGCACATGCGATCAGGCGGTTGAACGAGCTGCTGGGCTGAGTACGGCCCAAGATCGTGTTTGCAACCGTCCCACGCGGACACGATCCAAGTGGCATGGGCAGAGGTGTCACGGCCAATGCCGCCCTCGGAAATCCGGCGGATTCTCACTACGCGGTCGGCGCGGCGGCATGCAGGTGAAGAGATAAAACAGCGGTCCCACGAACGGAATCGCCGCCATCAATACGCCGAAGGTCTTGAAGGCCCAGTGGTCCTCGGTCCGCCAGATGCGCCGCCAGCACAGCAGCGTCACGACAAACGACAGCAGCAGCGCTACGGGCAGCAGAACGTCACGATCCATGGGAGCCCCTGTCAGTCAGTGGTACATGCGGGGGAATGTACCGCGCCTTTCAGGAGACTCCCAAACTCAGCGCCTTCAGGCGCCGTGGCACTTCTTGTACTTCTTGCCGCTGCCGCAGGGGCACGGATCGTTGCGGCCTGGCTCGTTGCCCTTGCGCACGGTCTCCACGCGTGGGCCGAAGCTCTTCCAGATCTGGCGCAGGTCGTAGCAGGCCCAGATCATCTCGCCGACCTTTTCCACGCGGTCCTGGCTGGTGCTCGCGGGGCCCTGGTCGTCATAGAGGTTGACGGTGGGCTTGCCGGTGTCGTCCTCGGTCACGGCGACGATGGTCTCCAGCGAGTCGTCGATCCACTTGGCGGCGTCCTTGTCGCGCGGCGCGGCCCAATCTTCGGGCCAGTTCTCGACCGCGAACATGAAGCCCAGCGCCCACACCTGGCCGAACGAGGGAATGTCCTGGCCTTCCATTTCGGCCTTTTCCGCCTCGGGCAGGATGGCGATGGCGCCGCGCATGTCCATGCACTCGGGCTGGAACGCGTCATCCGAATCGAGCGCGTCGGTCTCGATGTCGAGCTGCGTGGCGACTTCGTCAAGACGCAGCTGGCACAGCTCGAGAAAGCGCGCCTGCTGGGCCTCGTCCTTGAAGACGTCGGCCTGGAACGGCACCGTGCCGTCTTCGGACACGCCGTCGATCTCGAGGCCGTCGCCCAGCAGCATCGGCAGCCATTCGGCCACGTCGATGGGGCGGCGGGTGCAGACCAGCGCGGTCAGGTAGCCATCGCAGAATTCCCACTGAGGCGTCTCCTCGTTGCGGCTGCGGATGTCGTCGAGCATGGCATCCAGCTCGTCGAGCGCGTCATTGCTCAGCGCCGGGTTGTAGTCTGCGCCGGAATCCGGAGTCGCCGAGGAAGGGGTGGAGTCTTGATCTGCCATGGGAAAATTCTGGGTGGAGGCGAGCGCCCGTGACGCATCAAACGCCTGCGCCGTCGCCATGAAAAGGGCTCAATTTTACGCCCCGCCCCTTCAGCGGCCCACGCGGCCGCTCCATACCCCGCGCGAGCGCTGCGCCAAAGGGTCTTTCACTTCGCTCCGGCATTGGGCTGCCGACTGCAATACGCTTGCATCAAAGCAGCCACAGTTGTTGCCATTTCAAACCTTGCGGCACACTGTCCCCCATCCCTTCACGACGGACGTTCGCCCGATGAGTCAAACCCTCGCCCCTCGCCGCATTCCCGCATGGGTTCCGATCCGCTACACCAGCTTCTGCCTTGCGCTGCTTGGCACGGGCCTGTTCTTCACCGCCGCGCGCTTCTGGGGCGGTGGCTGGTGGTGGGTGGGCTACGGCGTGTGCCTCGCGCTGTCGGTGCTCGGCGTGTGGGACATGCTGCAGACGCGCCACGCCATCCTGCGCAACTATCCGATCATCGGGCACTTCCGCTTCATGCTGGAATACATCCGCCCCGAGATCCGCCAGTACTTCATCGAGTCCGAGCAGGAGGCGCTGCCGTTCTCGCGCGCCCAGCGCTCGCTCGTGTACCAGCGCGCCAAGGGCGAGTCCGACAGCCGCCCGCTCGGCACGCTGCTCAACGTGAGCGCGCAGGGCTATGAATGGGTGAACCATTCGATGCAGCCCACCAAGCTCACCTCGCACGACTTCCGCATCTGGATCGGCGGCAGCCCGGAAGGCAAGGCCGAGGGCGCATCACCCTGCACACAGCCCTATCACGCGAGCATCTTCAACATCTCGGCCATGAGCTTCGGCGCGCTGTCGGCCAACGCGATTCTGGCGCTCAACAAGGGCGCCAAGTCCGGCGGCTTCGCGCACGACACCGGCGAGGGCTCGATCAGCCAGCACCACCGCGTGCATGGCGGCGACCTGATCTGGGAAGTAGCCTCGGGCTACTTCGGCTGCCGCAATGACGACGGCACGTTCAACGAAGAAAAATACATCGCCAACGCCACCGACCCGCAGGTCAAGATGATCGAGCTGAAGCTCAGCCAGGGCGCCAAGCCCGGCCACGGCGGCATGCTGCTCGGCCCCAAGGTCACCCCCGAAATCGCCGCCGCGCGCGGCGTGCCGGTGGGAGTGGACTGCATCAGCCCGCCCACGCACAGCGCGTTCAAGACACCGACCGAGATGATGCATTTCATCGCCCGTCTGCGCGAAAAATCGGGCGGCAAGCCCACCGGATTCAAGTTCTGCGTCGGCCATCCCTGGGAATGGTTTGCCATCGTCAAGGCAATGCTGGAGACCAACATCACGCCCGACTTCATCGTGGTCGACGGCGCGGAAGGCGGCACCGGCGCAGCGCCGGTGGAGTTCGTCGACCATGTCGGCGTGCCGCTGCAGGAAGGCCTGCTGCTCGTGCACAACACGCTGATCGGCACGGGCTTGCGCCACCGCATCAAGATCGGCGCGGCGGGCAAAGTGATCACCGCGTTCGACATCGCGCGCATGATGGCGCTGGGTGCCGACTGGTGCAACGCCGGGCGCGGCTTCATGATGGCGCTGGGCTGCATCCAGGCGCAGACCTGCCACACCGGCCACTGCCCCACGGGCGTCGCCACGCAGGATGCCGGGCGTCAGAAGGCGCTCGTCGTGCCCGACAAGGCCACGCGCGTCGCCAACTTCCACAAGGCCACGCTGCATGCGCTGCAGGAAATGGTGCAGGCGGCCGGGCTGGAGCATCCCTGCGACATCACCGCCCACCACATCGTGCGCCGCATCTCCGACACCGAGGTACGCCAGCTCTCCAATCTGGTGATGCGCGTGGAACCCGGCGCGCTGCTGGGGGATCTGGAAAAGCAGCACAACGTCTTCCGCCAGTACTGGCCGGGCGCGAGCGCGCAGACCTTCGCGTTTTCGCCGCCACCGCTCGCGCCCAGCGCGCCGATTTCGGCGAAAAAGCAGGAATCGCTTGTCGCATCCTGATACGCTCGGGACAATTTTCAAAACAAGCCGCCGTCCCATTCTCCGATGACCGGACGGCGGCCCCCTTTCCGCCCAGTCCGACCGTGTCCTCATCCCAGCCGCCAGACTCCTCACCGCCAACGACGGACTTCGACGCCTTTCTCAAAGCGCATCTGGCCACGCAGGCCAAGAACATCCAGCGCTACGACGTCGATGGCCGGCGCGTCTGGATCAAGCGCACCGGCCCGCTGGTGCCCGCGTGGCGCTACCGTGTGCTGCGCGTGCTGCGCACTCTGCTCGATGAACCGGTGCTGGGCCCCGTCGTCAACCACGGCGGGCGCGAGGCCATCGCCACCGAGGTCCGCCGCCTCAAGGACCTTGCCTCGCGCGGCATCCGCGTGCCGCAGCTGCTGGCCGAAGAGCAGGACGGCTTCGTGATGAGCCACCTCGGCCTGCCCGATCAGGACGTGCACTCGCTGGGCAACGTGATCCGCGCGGTCGTGCCTCAGGGCGCGGACGCGATCCTGCCGCTGTGGCAGCAGGGCCTCGCGATGATCGACCAGGTGCACCGCTCTGGCACGGTGCTCAGCCAGGCCTTCGCGCGCAACATGGTGGTCTGCCCCGACGGCGAACTGGCCTGCGTCGACTTCGAGGACGACCCGCTCGCCGTGCTGCCCATGGGCGTCTGCCAGGTGCGCGACGCGCTGTGCTACACCCACTCCACCGCCGTCTACCTGAGCCACGCGGGAGCCCTGCAGCCCGCTCGCGCCATCTGGCAGGAATGGCTCACCCACCCCGAGCGCAGCCCGGAGTTCAAGCAGGTGCTCTCCAACACCCTGCGGCGCATGCGCTGGCTGCGCCACCTGCCCGCCAACCGCAAGCTCGGTCGAGATACGGAGCGACTGCGCGCGATGTGGGACCTGATGGAACCACAAGACCGCTCCCAGGCGTAGCGCCACAGAAACCGCCGGTGCGCACTGCAAAAGCGCATCCACGCCCTTTTAATAGCCGATGACTATTAATTGTTAAATTTCGACAACAGAAATTAAACTATTCTTTGCGACAGAATAAATAATACAAATTCAATACACAAATCCGATAGCTACTCGCTAAAGTGCCTGCACGAGGTCCACCACAACCTCATCATCAACCATGGTTTGGCACGTCATGCAACTGCACTCTCTGACCCACTCCACGGCACGCAGGATCCGACGGATCCTGGGCGTTCTTGCAACGTGCCTGATTCCATTGGCCGCCGGCGCGCAGGCCCCTGCATCGCACATTCCCAAGATCCTTGTGCTGACGACGGACGAAGGCCGGGCAGGTGAAAATTTCACGCTCGCCAGCACCTCCGGCACGCTCACAGGCCCCTTCTACAACACAGACGCCGAAGAAGCGTCCGACAACCTGGCCCGGGCCTTCGGGAATGCAGGCTCGGGGCTGGTCTCCGGTCCGCCCGAGGTCAAGTACATGTACGGTGCGCTCTCGATCCGGCCACCGCAGAAGGATGGGCAAGGCAATGTGGTGGACAAGGTCGCGAGCTACGCCCCCACAACCTTGACGCGCTACTCCAGCACCCCGACCAATCTGGTGCGCGTCCTGTCTGCCGAGCATGCGCAGGGCAGCGCGTCCACCGGCGCCATCACCCAGGACGAGGACGTCGTCTACGTGCCGGACACCACACCGTTTCTGGACCCCGACAACCTCGCCGCCATCTTCAAGCCGGACAACGGAGATCGCTACGACCTCGTCATCGTCGGCTCCACCTACATGAAGGTGACCAATCAGGCCTATGCGGCGCTCGCCAAGTTGATGCAGGACCCGGCGCTCAAGCCCAACGCCATGCTGTTCTTCGTGGATGCATGCTGCGACGATGTCGCAAACGACAGAAACGCGTACTCCTACAACGTGAAGCGCCTCACCGACATGGTGCTCGCACCCGCGACCAAGGTCACGGGCGATCCGGGCGCCATGGTCAACGGCATGACGACCGGTCCCGCCTATGGCTACGTAGGCGGAAACCAATCGATGAAGTTGAATTCGGCCCTCAATTTCCCCAACGACGGCAACGTGTCGACGCTGTACGCCCCTGGCTTTCAGGCCAAGCTCCCCGAGATCGCCGGTGGTGACTATCAGGCGCTGATCAACATCCCGAACGAGAACATCCTCTATCGCGTGCAGGACAACAACATCGCCGACAACCGCGCCTACGGCATGTTCTTCCCGTCCAAGCAGATGTTCGACGGCAACGGTGTCTGCACCTTCGCCGTGGTGGACATCAGCCCGTTCGCAGGCACCCCGAACACTACGAACACGACGAGCCCCCGCAACATCGGTCAGGCGTTCGTCGATGCGGCATTGGCGGGCGGCGCCTGCGGCGGCATGGCCTCCATCAGCGCCGCGCCCGAGACGCAGAACGTGACGCTGGCCAGCCCGAACGCCACGATCACGCTGACCGTCAAGAATGAAACGCCCGCCACAGCCATCGCAGGCGCCGGCACCATCAGCGAAGGTCGCGTCGAGTACACGCTGCCCGATCACCTGCAGTTCACCGGCACGGACGTGATCACCACCGACTGCACGCTCAGCGGCACTGCGGCCACGCGCACCAACACCGACAAGAGCCTCACCGTGAAGGGCATCAGCCTTCCCAATCTGGGCAGCTGCACCATCACGCTGCCGGTGAAGTGGGTCGACACCACCGACCCCGCCACCAACGCCTGCATCAACGACACCAAGCACACGGCCACGCTCACCATCACCCCCGGCGTGCCCAATCAGTTCAGCACCAAGGAAGGCCAGACCAATGCACAGGCCATCGCCAAGGTGGTCTGCACCGCGCCCGAGCTGCAGCTGACCACCAACCCCACCACGCTGCCTGGCCCGTTCACGGCCGGCTCGATGGTGAGCTACGACGTGATCGTGACCAACCTGAGCCAGACGGCGACGGCCGCCAACGCGCAACTCAGCGCGCTGATACCCGCGGGCGCCACCCACACCATCACGCCCAAATCGCGCCAGCAACTGCTCAAGGCCAACCCCGTCGCCTGCCCGTCGCACACGGACTGCACGCTCGCGCCCGGAGAGGTCGCCACTTTCGCCGTGCAGTTCGCGGCCCCGGCCAACGCGGCCAGCATGGCGTTCTCGCCCACCGTGGCCCTGCCCGCAAACACTCCGCCCAACACCGAAGTCACGCTGGCGAACAACACCGTCCTGCTCGCCGCACCACTGCAAAAGCAGCTCCATGTGCAGGCCCAGCTGACCACGGCGGGCAGTGGTGACTTCACGCCGCTGAACGGCTCCGGCATGGCCTACGCGGCCAACGGCTGCAACGCAGCACCCGCCTCGGGCAGCGCCCCGCTCGGCCTTGACACCGCAGGCGCCGCGCAGACCTCCACCGCCGACGGCACGGCCCACTGCGCCGTGGTCTTCAGCGCCGCCCCCGGTCCGCTGCCGACCGGCTACGCGCTCGCTTCCGCCACGCCGACGCTGACCGACACCACCGACCCCGCCACCGGCGCGCAGACCGTGGTCGCCACCTGGACCGTGCTGCCGCCCTCCGCCGCAACCATCGGCGGCGGCATCACCGGCGGCCCATCGACCTTCCCGACCGACCTGATCGGCAAGACCATCGACTACGAACTCACCTGCACCCCCACTGCAGCCGCGCCGTCCACCGGCACGCTGACCGTGGACAGCACGGGCCAGCTCACCACGACCAACCCGCCGGTGATCCCCGCAGGCTCCACCTGCACGCTGGCGCTCAAGACCGATCCGTCCACCCTGCCCTTGCCTTCCGGCTATGTCTGGAAATCGCCTGTGATCAGCGGTTCGGGCGGCAGCTTCACCGTGACCATCCCCATGGCCCGCGCCAACGGTGATTCCGTGCCGGTGCCCACGCTCAGCGAATGGGCGCTGTACGCGCTCGCGTCGCTGATGCTGCTGGCGGCGGCAGGCCAACTGAGGACGCGACGCGCCAAGCGTTGAACCCAACGCCGAAATGACACAAGGGGCGCTCACCCGACGGTGAGCGCCCCTTGTCATTTGCAAAAAGCGTTTGTTCGCTCACTCCACGCTGATGCGCGCCGCGTCCACGATGGCCTTCCAGTGCGCCGCGTCCTTGTCGAGCACGGCGCGGAACTCCTGCGGGGATGATCCCACGGGAATCAGGCCCATGTCGGACAGGCGCTTCGAGATTTCCGGCTGCCTGACGATGGCCGAGAGCTCCGCGCCAAGCTTGTCGACGATGGGCTGCGCAGTCGATGCGGGCAGGAAGAAGCCGAACCAGCCGTTGGCCTCAAAGCCTGGATAGCCCAGCTCGGCCATGGTCTTCACCTCGGGCAGAGCCGGATGACGCTGCTGCCCGGTGATGGCGAGAACGGTGATCTTGTCGGACTTGATGTGCGGATAGGCGCCCGTCGCATCGACAAAGGCGCTCGCCAACTGCCCCCCCAGCATCGCGGCCATCTCCGGGCCAGAACCCTGATACGGCACATGCGTGAGGTCGATGCCGGCCTTCATCTTGAACTGCTCGCCGTTGAGCTGCGACGAGGTGGCGTTGCCATACGAGCCGAAATTGAACTTGCCCGGCTCGGCCTTGGCCTTGTCCACGAACTCCTGCAGCGACTTGATGCCCGAACTGCGCGGCACCATGACGAGATCGGCAGACTTGGCGGTCTGCGAGACCGGCGTGAGGTCGCTGAGCCTGTAGGGCACCTTCTTGTAGAGCGACGGAATCTGCACCAGCGCAGTGATGCCGAGCAGCACGGTGTAGCCGTCGCCGGGGGCCTTTGCGACGAGGTCGTTGCCGAGCATGCCGCTCGCGCCGGGCTTGTTCTCGACGATCACGCCCTGCCCCCAGTGCTGGCTGAGCTGCGCGCTGATCAGTCGGCCGATGATGTCGGTGCCGCCGCCTGCGGGGTACGGCACGATCACGCGGATCGGTCGGCTGGGATAGGTGTCCGCCTTGGCCGCGCTCCACGGAACGGCGGCGATCAATGCGGCGGCCAGCAGATACCTGAGGCCTTGTCGACGTGCTTTTTTCATGCTCTCTCTCTCCTTGGCTTGGTCACTCTCTCAAAGCGGATTTCGACACGGGGGCCGCATCACAGCGTGCGCGCGATGATCTCCTTCATGATCTCGTCGCTGCCGCCGTAGATGCGGCCGATGCGCGCGTCGGTCCACGCGCGGCCCACCTGGTATTCGGTCATGTAGCCGTAGCCGCCGTGCAGTTGCAGGAACTCGTCGAGCAGTCTGTTCTGCAGCGTGGTCGCGTTGAGCTTGACCATGGCGGCACGGTCGGGCGTGAGCTTGCGCTGCATGTGCAGCGCGATGCAGTCGTCCACAAAGACGCGCAGCATGGTGGCCAGCGACTTGGCCTCGGCGAGCTTGAAGCGCGTGTTCTGGAAGTCGAACACCGGATGGCCGAAGGCCTTGCGGTCACGCGTGTAGTCGATCGTCTTCTGCAGAAACGCCTCGACGGATGCGGCCGCGCGCACCGCCACCACCAGGCGCTCCTGCGCGAGCTCCTGCATCAGGTACTTGAAGCCCATGTTCTCTTCACCGAGCAGATGGCCCACGGGCACCTTCACCTCGTCGAAGAACAGCTCCGACGTGTCCTGCGCCATGAGGCCGATCTTCTCGAGCTTGCGGCCCTTGCTGAAGCCGGGCACGCCGTCCTCCACCACGATCAGCGACACGCCCTTGGCCCCCATCTCGGGCGCGGTCTTGCACACGACGATGACGATCTCGCAGTTGATGCCGTTGGTGATGAAGGTCTTGGCGCCGTTGATCACGTAATGATCGCCCTCGCGCCGCGCCGAGGTGCGCACCGACTTGAGATCGCTGCCCGCGCCGGGCTCGGTCATGGCGATGGCGCCGATGAGATCGCCCGATGCCATTCTGGGCAACCACCGGTCCTTCTGCGCCGTGTTGCCATAGGCGTTGATGTAGGGCGCGACGATGTCGGAATGCAGCGGGAATCCGAGCCCGCTCGCGCCGGTGCGCGCGATCTCCTCGAGCAGCACGGCCGCATGGCCGAAGTCGCCGCCGCCGCCGTAGGGCTCGGGCAGCATGGGGTTGAGCAGACCTTCGCGACCGGCCTTGCGCCAGACCTCCTTGGGCACGATGCCGTCGCGCTCCCATTGCCCGTGGTGCGGCACGATCTCCTTGTCGAAGAAGCGGCGCGCGGCCTCGCGAAACTGTTCGTGATCCTCACGAAAAACGCTGCGTTCAATCAGCTCCTGCATGCTTCACCTCGTTGAAAAGATATGTTCAAGAAAAAGATTTCAAAGCGCTTTGGCAACCGCCGCGCGCACGTCGAAGCCGGCGTTCGGGTCTTCGCGGAAGCGGTCCTTGAGCACGCGGCGCAGCAGCTTGCCGGTCTCAAGGCGCGGCAATCGGGTCTCGAACACCACCCGCCTCGGCCACTTCACTTTCGACAGCCCCGGCGCGGCCTGCGCGACGATGGCGCAGGCCAGCGCCTCATTGCCTTCGTGGCCGGGCTTGAGCACGATGACCGCCATCGGCTGCTCGCCGAAGTCCTCGTGCGGCACGCCGACCACTGCCACCTCGTCGACGGAGGGATGCGCGACGAGCGCGTTCTCGATCTCCTGCGGATACACGTTCACGCCGCCCGAGAGAATCAGATCGGCGCGCCGGTCGCTCAGGAAGAGATAGCCGTCCGCATCCACATGACCGATGTCGCCATAGGTCGCCCAGCCACGCTCGTTGAAGGCCTCGCGCGTCTTGGCTTCGTCGTTGAGATAGCTGAACTCGCCGCCCTTTTCAAAGTAGATGCGACCGGTCTCTCCGGTCGCGACTTCGTTGCCGTCCTCATCCACGACATGCAGCACGCCCGAGATCGCGCGCCCCACCGAGCCGGGCCGCTCGCGCCATTCCTTTGAATCGATCAGCGTCGTGCCGCAGCCCTCGGAGCCCGCGTAGTACTCCATGAGGATGTCGCCCCACCAGTCCAGAATCGCCCGCTTGAGCGGCACCGGGCACGGCGCGGCCGCGTGGATGGCGACGCGGTGGGTGGAAAGGTCGTACCGCGATTTCACCGCGTCGGGCAGCTTGTGCATGCGGCCCAGCATGGTCGGCACCCACTGGCTGTGGGTGACGCGAAAGCGCTCTATGCAGGCCAGCGAGAACTCCGCATCGAACTGCCTCAGGATGACCGCGCACCCACCCGAGTCGAGAGCGCGCAGCGTGTAGCGCAGCGGCGCGGCGTGGTACAGCGGCGCGGGCGAGAGATAGACCACGTCCTCGCCGAACTGCATGAGGCGCTGCGTGTTCGCCACTTCCGGGTCGGTCTGATGGCGATACTGCGGCCCGAACAGCGGCTTGCGCACGCCCTTGGGCCGCCCCGTGGTGCCTGATGAATAAAGCAGATCGCGTCCCAGCGGCCGCAGGCTCAGATCCTGCAACGGTGCCGCGCCCGCAGCGGCCAGCCTGTCGTCCAGAGCTCGGACACCGGGCGTATCGCCATCCACCGAACAGCAGGCCATCTCCAGCGCCTGCTGCGCCGCTTGCGCGCTCGGCCAGGTGGTGGACGACACGAACAGCATCCGCGCGCCGCTGTCCTGCATGACGTATTGCACCTCGGCGGGCGTGAGGTGGGTGCTGATCACCGCCGCGTACAGCCCCGCCTCGCGCGCGGCCAGCACCAGTTCAAGAATCTCGACGCGGTTCTCCAGCAACACCGCGATCGTGTCCTGCTCCTTCAACTGCTGCGCCGCCAGCCACTGCGCGATCCGCTGCGCGCGCCGGGCAATCCGCGCAGCCGTGAACGATTCCTGCGTCTCCGCATGAATCAGGACCACCTTGTCGGGCCGCTGGGCCGCCCAGCTCAGGAAGTTGTGCATCGTCCAATGTCTCCATTACTTGCAAGCCGCCAGCCATTGCATCACTGCGCGCGCCTTGCGTGGGTTTTTGAATTCATAACATCCGGTTCACGAGTCTCGAATTCAGAATGAGCGAGCGCAGTATCCCGCCCGAATCCACGCCAACCCTGCGGGTTAACACCATTCCGAATACATTTTTCTGAAACATATCATTAATTTAATGAACCTTCAGTCTCATTAATCATGAACATACCCGTCATCGTCGAAGCCATTCGCAGCCCCATGGCAAGGGCCAAGCCGGACGGCGCGCTCGCCGAGCTGCATCCCGTCGATCTGCTCTCGCAGGTGCTGCAGCAGCTCATCGCGCGCACCGGCATCGATCCCGGTTCGGTGGACGACGTGATCTGCGGCTGCGTGAGCCAGGCGGGCGAGCAGGCCGGCACGCCGGGGCGACTTGCCTGGCTGGCGGCGGGTCTGCCGATGCATGTGCCCTCGACCACCATCGATCGCAAATGCGGATCGAGCCAGCAGGCCGTGCACTTCGCCGCGCAGGCCGTCATGGCGGGCGTGCAGGACATCGTGATCGCCTGCGGCGTCGAGTCGATGAGCCGCGTGCCCATGGGCAGCTCGCGCATGGGCAAGAACATCACCGGCCCGCGCTTTGACGAACGCTACGCGCCGGGTCTGGTCGGTCAGGGCGTGTCCGCCGATCTGGTCGCCGCCAAGTGGGGCCTGTCGCGAAGCGATCTGGACCACTACGCAGCCCGCTCGCACCAGCGTGCGCATCAGGCGCAAACAGGCGGCGGATTCGCGCGCGAGATCGTCGGCATCCAGACGCCCAAGGGCGTTGTGAGCGCCGACGAAACCATTCGCGCGGGCACCACGCCCGAGACGCTCGCGGGCCTCAAGGCGGTGTTTGAAAACGAGGAGCTTTCCGCGCGCTTTCCGCAGATTCAATGGAGCACCACGGCGGGCAACGCCTCGCAGATGACCGACGGCGCCAGCGCCATGCTGATCATGAGCGAAAAGCGGGCCGAACGGCTCGGCCTGCGCCCGCGCGCGCGCTTCGTCGCGTTCGACGTGGTGGGCGACGATCCGCTGTACATGCTCACCGCGCCGATTCCCGCCACCCAGCGCGTGCTCGCCAAGGCGAAGATGAAGCTCGACGACATCCATCACTACGAGATCAACGAGGCCTTCGCCTCCGTGCCGCTCGCGTGGCAGAAGGAGCTCAGGGCAGACGGCGAACGCCTGAACCCGCGCGGCGGCGCGATTGCGCTCGGCCATCCGCTGGGCGCTTCGGGCGTGCGGCTGATGACCACGATGCTGCATGCGATGGAGGACAGTGGCCAGCGCTACGGCATCCAGTCGATGTGCGAAGCGGGCGGCATGGCCAACGCAACCATTATTGAAATCACCCCCTGAGGCGCCTTGCGCCTTCCCCCTCTCTCGCTGCGCGGGAGGGAAACGCAGCCAGCGTGGCGGGGCGGCCCTTGCGCGGCTGCCGCTGGCTCGACGGACCGCTGGGGTTTAAGCGTCATGCACTGATGGAGGAAATGTGAGATGAAACTGCAAAAGGGAATGACCGCCATCGTCACTGGCGGCGTATCGGGACTCGGTGAAGCGACGGCGATTTCGCTGCTGGAGCGCGGCCTGAATGTGGTGGCCGTTGACCTCAATGAAGAGCGCGGAGCGGCAATGCAGCAGCGGTACGCGGGTCAACTCACGTTCGTGAGGGCCGACGTGGCCGACGGCGATCAGATGCAGGCCGCCATCGCCGCCGCAGAAGCCTTCGGCGAGTTCCGCGCGCTGGTGCATTGCGCGGGCGTGGGCGGCCCGGTGCGGCTGGTCGAGAAGGACGGCAGCCCCGGCTCGCTCGAGAAATACACCCACATCGTGCGCATCAACCTCATCGGCACCTTCAACACGCTGCGCCTCTCGGCAGCGGCGATGGCAAAGAACGCACCCATCGACGGCGAGCGCGGCGTCTGCGTGCTCACCGCCTCGGTGGCAGGCTACGAAGGCCAGATCGGGCAGATTCCCTACGCCTCGGCCAAGGCCGGCATCATCGGCATGACCCTTGTCGCGGCGCGCGATCTGGCCACCAAGATGATCCGCGTCTGCACCATCGCGCCGGGCCTGTTCGACACACCGATCCTCGCCAAGCTGCCCGAGGACATCCGCCAGTCGCTCGCGGCCTCGGTCCCCAATCCACCACGTCTCGGAAAGCCGCATGAATATGCACTGACGGCGCTGCATATCCTTGAAAATCCCATGCTCAACGGCGAAACCATTCGCCTTGACGGCGCGATCCGCATGCAGCCGCGCTGAGAACGTATCTACGTTCCAAAGCATTCACTTTTCAGGAGACGCTTCACCATGTCAGATACCACTCCCCTCATCGTCGAGATCCGCGGCAACCTGCAGATCATGACGCTCAACCGCCCCGAGGCGAAGAACGCCGTGACGCTGGAAATGGCCGAGGCCATGGTCGCCGCGCTTGAAGCGTTCGACGCGAACCCGGCGCTCTCGGTGGGCATCATCGTCGGCGCGGGCGGCACCTTCTGCGCGGGCATGGACTTGAAGGGCTTTCTGCAGGGCAAGCGCCCGACGATTCCCGGCCGCGGCTTCTGCGGCATCACCATCAAGCCACCGCGCAAGCCGATCATCGCTGCGGTCGAGGGCTATGCGCTCGCGGGCGGCTTCGAGGTCGTGCTCGCCTGCGATCTGGTGGTGGCATCGAGCGCCGCCAAGTTCGGCCTGCCCGAAGTGAAGCGCGGCCTCGCCGCCGCTGGCGGTGGCCTGCTGCGCCTGCCCAAGCGCATGCCCTACCACGTCGCGATGGAATGCATCCTCACCGGCGACATGCTGAGCGCCGAACGCGCCCACCAGAACGGACTGATCAACCGCCTCGTCGAGCCCGGCCAGGCGCTGGACGCCGCCATCGAGCTGGCCAGCGCCGTCGCGGCCAATGGCCCGCTGTCTCTGGTCGCGAGCAAGCAGGTGGTCACCGAATCGGTGGACTGGAGCCGCGAGGAAATGTTCGACAAGCAGGCCAGCATCACCAACCCGGTGTTCGCGTCGCAGGACGCCCGTGAGGGTGCCGCCGCCTTCGCGGAGAAACGCAAGCCCGCCTGGAAGGGCATGTGACGCACGCCAGGCGCGGCCATCGCATCTGATGGCCGGCGTTGTTCCATGCGTGCGGAGAGTGACTTTTCACCCAACTCATCAATGCAAAGAGGAGAGACACGCATGAGAACCGGCACCACGCCCCCTTCGCGCCGCAAGGCGCTCTGCGCCATCGCGGCGATTCTCGGCAGCGCACCGTGGATCGCGCATGCCGACACTGCCTGGCCAGGCAAGCCGATCACCTTCGTCATTCCCGGCGCTGCGGGCGGATCGACCGACATCCCGGCGCGCTTTCTCGCGCTCAAGCTCGGCGAGCGTCTGGGCCAGCCCATCGTCGTCGACAACAAGCCCGGCGCGGGCGGCTCGCTGGGTTCGGGCTTCGTCGCGCGCGCCCAGCCCGATGGCTACACCGTGCTCGTCGGCAACTCGGGCTCCAACGCCATCAACTACACGGCATACAAAAAGCTCAGCTACAAGCCCACGGATTTCGTCGCGCTCACCGACATGATCTCGTTCGCCAACGTGCTGGTCGTGCCGGTCAAGTCGCCCATCAAGACCCTGCCCCAGCTCATCGACACCGCCCGCAAGGAGCCCGGCAAGCTCGCGTTCTCGTCCGCTGGCGTCGGCCAGACCACGCATCTCATGGGC
The DNA here is from genome assembly GCF_015354245.1 of Diaphorobacter caeni. Lineage (GTDB taxonomy): Bacteria > Pseudomonadota > Gammaproteobacteria > Burkholderiales > Burkholderiaceae_C > Diaphorobacter_A > Diaphorobacter_A caeni. Next base: position 27,090 of record NZ_JADKYZ010000001.1, on the reverse strand, counting down.
GAGCTGTTCAAGCAGCGCACGGGCACCGACGTCGTGCACGTCGTCTACAAGGGCTCCGCGCCGGGCACCATGGCCGTGGTGAGCGGAGAGACGCAATTCATGTTCGACAACATGACCGCGTCGCTCGCCCACATCAAGGACGGCAAGCTGCGCCCGCTCGCCGTGACCGGCGCCACCCGCGAGCCCGAACTGCCCGACGTGCCCACCATGACCGAACTGGGCATGTCCGACTTCAACAAGGTCGGCTGGATGGGCTTCTTCCTGCCCGCCAAGACCCCGCCCGAGATCGTCAAAAAACTCACCGACAACCTGATCGCCGTGCTCCAGTCCCCCGAGGTCCAAAAGCGCTACCGCGAACTCGGCGGCCGCCCCGGGGGCATGTCGCAGGCGCAGTTCAACAAGATGGTGAACGACGATCAGAAATCATGGGGTGAGCTGATCACGAGCCAGCATCTGCAACTGGACTAGGAACACCCCCGACGGCGTATTGACGATCTCAGCGCGGCTGCCTTTGCAGCGGCCGCGCCAGTTTCATGCGCCATGCGAACCTGGCTGGCGACTCCCGACGTCAGCGTCGCCAGACTTTCTGCATGTCGCCATGCGCGAGGGCATCCAGCACCGCCTGCGTATGCGCTCCCGCATTGCACGCCTCGGGCGTCTCGTAGGCCTGCCCATCAAACCGGGGCGCGGGCGCGGCCTGGAGTACACCGCCCTGCTCGTTGTACACGCCACGCGCGCGCAGGTGTGGATGCTGAGACGCCTCGAGCGGACTCAGCACCGCGCCGAAACACACGTCGGTGGGCTCGAAGACCGACTGCCAGTGCGCGCGTGATTGCTGCAGGAAGATCGTCTGCAGGCGCGCACGGCGCTTGGGCCACATGGCGCGGTCGTGCTGGGCTGTGGAGAAGTCCGGATCGTCGGTGAGATCCAGCGTCTGGAGCAGCAGCGCGTAGAACTGCGGCTCGATGGCGCCGATGGTGATGTGGTGGCCGTCGGCGCAGACATAGGTTTCGTAGAACGGCGAGCTGTCGTACATGCTCTGGCCACGCTCGTCGGCGACCATGCCACGCTGGCGGGCGCTCAGCGCGAGGTTGAGCATGTGGGCCGAGCCGTCGACGATGGCCGCGTCCACCACCGTGCCCTTGCCGGTGCGGCGCGCCTGGATGATGCCCGCGAGCAGGCCGGTCATGAGGTACAGGGCACCGCCCCCGATGTCGCCGACCATCGCGAACGAGGACACGGGACGGGCCTCCGCCGGGCTGCAGCCCCAGAGCGCGCCCGCGACCGATGCGTAGTTGTTGTCATGCCCGGCGCGCGGCGCGAGCGGCCCGTCCTGGCCCCAGCCGGTCATGCGGCCGTAGACGAGTTCAGGATTCACCCGCAGACATTCCTCGGGACCGAGGCCGAGGCGCTCCATCACTCCCGGCCGCATGCCTTCGATCAGCACGTCGGCGCTCGCGACGAGCGTCAGCACGAGCTGCCTGCCCGCCTCGCTCTTCAGGTCGGCGAACACCGAGCGCTTGCCGCGATTGAGCAGCGTGCCGGTAGGGCCGGTGTTTTCGGCCTCGCGCACGATGGAGATCACGTCCGCCCCCAGATCGGCCAGATGCATCGCGCAGAACGGCCCGGGGCCGAGCCCGCCAATTTCCAGAACACGGATTCTGTCGAGTACTTTGCTCATTGTCTTGTCTCCTCTTGTGGGTGGTTCGGGCGAAGCGTCGTTCTAGTAGAGGCTGGACGCGCCGAGCACGCCCTCCATCGATCGCACCAGCGAGATCAGGCGCGGGCCCACGTCGGACTCCAGTTCGCGGCTCTTGGGGTTGTAGGTCGGCACGGAGGCGGCGATCACCCAGCGCTCGCCGTCGATGGGCTGCGACAGCGGCACGGCGATCGACTGGATCTCGCGGTGCAGATCACCATGGCTGCGGCAGAAGCCGTGGGTGGCGAGGTCTTCGCGCGCGTCCGCCAGTCGCTCGCGCAACTGCACGGCGCGCTCCGGTTCGCGCTCGGCCAGCTCCGCAAGATAGGCTTCTCGCTCCGCTTCGGGGAGGCACAGCAGATACGCCCGGCCCGTAGCGGTGCGCGAGAGCGACATGCCGACGCCTATCTGCGGCGTGAACACCTTGTTGTCCATGCCATTGGCCAGCTCGACCAGCACCAGCGTCCGGCCCGCGCCGACACCGATCTGGATCTGCCCGCCGATGTGGTTGGCCAACTCCATCATCTGCGGACGCGCAAACTGCCGCAGATGCATGCGCGCGAGCACGGGCGATGAGAGATTGAGCAGTCCGATCCCCGGCACGAACTTGGACAGGCGCTCCGAATACCGCAGCAGTCCCAGCTCGCAGAGCGTGTCGGTCAGCCGGAACAGCGTGGGCTTGGGCAGGCCCGTGAGGTCCATGAGCTCCTTGCCGCTGAGCTCCTGACGCTTGTTGGAGAAACAACCGAGGATGGACACGCCGCGCACCAGCGCACTGACCAGTTTGCCGTCTGCTTCGGAATTCATGGATGGCCTTTGATTGTTTTGAGTATGAGACCCGCGTCTCGATTTCCCAAATTCTAGTCAAAGATCCAACGGAAACGGGCAAAAGAAAAGCTCCAGCGCATGAACGGTGGAGCCTGACTCTCGTTGTTCGCATCGCAAGACACTGCGATGCGGCAACACGCGAATTTACTGGTTCGCGATTTCCAGGTGAGCTTCGCGAGCTTCTTGAATGAATTCGATCAACGATTCGATAACGTAACGCATGGTGTGACTCCATGAGATGCCTAGAGGGCAAATTGCGGTGTGCATCTCGTACATCGCTTTTGCTAGGGAAGAAACCAAGTGTTTACCCTATGAACCTAAGTATAAACCGATATAGGGTTTGCACCAATCCGACGGTTACAAATGCCATCCAGACTCATAGGGTTACTACTTAGAAAATTTCCAGGCGCTCTCAAAACGAAGCGGCCCTTGCCCGCATTCAGGAGCAAGGGCCGCTTTCAGCCACCGCCATCAGGGATGGATCATTCCTCTTCGGTCCACTCCACCTGGGCGCCGAGGCTGCGCAGGTTTTCCACAAAGCTGGGATGGGCGCGGCGGATGGGGGTGGCGTTGCGGATTTCGCTGCGGCCCTGGATGCTGGCGGCCACCATGAACAGCGCGATCGCCACGCGGATGATGTAGGGGCTCTCCACCGTGGCGGGCGCGAGCTTGCTGCCGCCGAAGGTGATGATGCGGTGCGGGTCGGACGAGAAGACGTGGGCGCCGAACTTGGAGAGCTCTCCGGTCCAGCCAAGCGCGCCGTCGTAGACCTTGTTCCAGAACATCGCGTTGCCCTCGGCCGAGACGCCGAGCGCGATGAAGATCGGCAGCAGGTCGACCGGGAAATAAGGCCACGGTGCGGCCTCGACCTTGGTCAAGGTGTTGCTCGTGAACGGGGTCTGCACCTTGAGCGGGCCGTCGCGCCATGCGCGCGACCAGCCGTCCTTGTGCTCCACATGCACACCGAACTTGGCGAAGGTGCGGTCGATCAGCGGGAAATTGTCGGGCGCGGAGTTCTTCACGATCACGTCGCCGCCCGTGATGGCGCCGAGTGCGAGGAAGGTGGTGATTTCGTGGAAATCCTCGTCGAAACGGAATTCGCCGCCCCCCAGCGGAGCGCCGCCGATCACCGTGACGCGCGAGGTGCCGATGCCCTTGATCTGCGCGCCCAGCATCTGCATGAAGCGGCAGAACTCCTGCACATGGGGCTCGGATGCGGCGTTGTTGAGCGTCGAGGTGCCATCGGCCGCCACGGCGCAGAGCACGAAGTTCTCGGTCGTCGTGACCGAGGCGTAGTCCAGCCAGTGCTTGACGGCCTTGAGCGGGCCGTCGCGGTGGATCAGCAGCGAGCCCAGCGAGCGCTCGACCAGCCCGCCGAAGTTGCGGAACACTTCGACGTGCGGATCGATCTCGCGCACGCCGAGCGTGCAGCCCTTGACGTTGTCCTCCAGCCGCGCCACGCCAAAGCGCGCGAGCAGCGGCGGCACCAGCATGATGGACGAGCGCATTTCCTCGGGCAGATGGTGCTTGGCCGGGTCGAAATGGGTGTTCTTGTGGTGCAGCGACAGCGTGCCGGTCTCACGGTCCCACTGCACGTCGCTGCCGAGTTCGCGGTAGATGTCGAGGATCTTGCGCACGTCCGTGATGTCCGGGACTCCGATCAGCTTGAGCGGCTCGGAGGTGAGCAAGGTGGCGCAGAGAATGGGAAGCACCGCGTTCTTGTTGGCGGACGGCGTGATGCGCCCGCGCAGCGGCTTGCCGCCGTGCACGATCAGATTGGACATGGCAGTGTGAAAGGAAACAATTGGCTGGAATGGATCAAGGACAAAACTTTAGCGCCTTTTGTGCGCCATCCCTGAACTGTACGCCGAGTGAGGTGGCCCTGCGGAGACTGGCCCTCCAGGCCTGCGCCGCATAGGTCAAAAATTGTGTCAGAGCGGACTCAGCTGGAAGAGAGCTTCATCAGCACCAGCCCCGAGACGATCAGCACCGCAGCGCCCACCCGCATCAGCGTGAGATGCTCACCCAGAAACAGCACGCCCACCACGAAGGCGCCCACCGCGCCGATGCCGGTCCATATCGTGTAGGCCGTGCCCAGCGGCAGGCTGCGCATCGCCACCGACAGCAAGCCAAAGCTCGCGATCATGGTGGTGATGGTGATGACGCTCGGCCACAGCCGCGTGAAACCGTGCGACTGCTTCATGGAAAACGCCCAGACGATTTCGAGCAGACCCGCGAGAAGAAGATAGACCCATGCCATGACAGACTCCTTGAAAAAAGAGAGTGACCGGGTCGTCCCAGAAGGAAAAAAGTGAGTGCGCAAGTGCGGCCGCTTTGAATCGGCTGCCGCCCGGGGTCGTCCCCATGGGCGCCAAGCGCCCGTCAATCACAGAACTGAGGGAATTTTAGGAGAATCCGGCCCCTCCGTGCGGATCGGCCCAGCGTGCCTTGGGTGGTTGCTGCGCAACACCGCCCTCTGTCAGCGGGCGGCGTGCTCCCGCAAAAAATCGGCGATATGGGCGACCACCAGGGCCTCGTCGTCGCGGTAAGGCACATGCCCCAGCCCGCGCAGCAGCACCATGCGCGAGGGTTCGCCGCCGCTCAGGCCCGCGATGATCTCGGGCTGAATGGACGAGCCGTACTCGTCCAGTTCCCCGTGCAGTGCGAGCGTGGGGCAGCGCAGCAGCGGCAGTTGCTCCTTGATGGACCAGTCCGCAAAGTCGGGGTGCAGCCAGCTTTCGATCCACGCGTCGAGCACCCAGCGGGTTTTGTCGCCGTGGTAGCGCGCCAGGCGTGCGAACTGCGTGGCATCGGAGTACACGCTCTGCGCCTCGCGGATGCCCTGCTTGGTGCACTCCTCCACGAACGCCTGCGCGCCGATGGTGATCACCGCATCACAGTCCTGCGGCGCCGATGCCGCCGAGCACACGGCCATGCCGCCGCCCACGCTGTGGCCGAGCACGACAAAGCGCTCGATGCCGAGCTGCTCGCGCAGCCGGGGGAAATGCTTGCCCGCCTCTTCAAACACGAAATGCAGCGAAGGCTGGTCCGTGCGCGCGTCGGACTGGCCGAAACCGAGCCGGTCGTAGGCGTAGACCGTACGCCCGGTCGCCACGCTGAGCGCTCGCGGGAAATCGCGCCACAGGCTCACCGCGCCCAAAGAGTCGTGGAACATGAGGATGGGCGCCAGCGTGCCGCCCCCGGCGGGAGACCACGCGCGCACGAACATGCGGCCCTGTGGCGTCTGGACCCAGTGGTCCCGCACCTGAACCGGTGACGGCGTATCGTGGCTGGTGGAAATGGGGGCGCTCATGTTCGTTCAATCTGAAAGAGTCGGGCGATCTCAGTCGGCCAGCGCCGCTTCCTCCATCGCATCGGCTTTGGCGACTTTGTCGTATTCCACGATATTACCGACGGTCGCGCCGTAATATTGCGCAACACGCTTGCGCAGCTTGAGCACCGCCTTGTCCTTGCTCACGAGCAAAGCCTGATGCGCGCTCGCCAGATCCAGAAAATGCTGGTCGTCCGGGTCGGTGCAGGTGAAGCGGATCTTCGGCGCCTCAGGCAGGTACTCGACCGCCGCGTCGAACGCCGCGAGCACGCCCTCCACCGTCTTGCCGTAGAAAGCCACGCGCGGCGCGATCTGGCTGTACTGCAGCACGCGCTCGAGCTCAATGCGCTGGGCCTGGTCTGCGATCCAGCGCAGTTGGCCCTCGGCCACCAGTTCTCGGATCGGCGGGATGTGCGGATCGTCGAAGATCAGCATGTCGAGCACCACGTTGGTGTCCAGCACCAGCGGGCGCGGTGTGGCGCCCTCATAACCGTCATTGCATTGCGGCCAGCGAAGAACGATCTTCATCGCGCCGCTGCTCCGCCGTCCGCAGCGCCTTCCGACGGCTTGCGCTGCTTGACCGCGCCCTTGATCATGTCGAAGCGGAACAGTCGGCATTCGATGGGGCCGTTCCACATCGGCGTGCGGCGCGACTCCTTGAGGCGCATCTTGCCTGGCAGCTTGAGATCGGGCGTGAGCATGTAGGCGCTCCAGCCGCTGTAGTTCTTCTTCCAGTGCGACGCGAGCTGGCTGAAGAACTCGACGCCGTCCTCGGTCTGCGCGGTTTCACGGCCCGAGCGCTCGACAACGTCCATGCGTTCCTGCGAATTGCGACCGGCGGAACCGGCCGCCGCGATGCGCTCGCCGTAGGGCGGATTCAGCAGCATCAGGCCCGGCTGCTCGCAGGGCGGCATGCGCTGCAGGGCATCGCCGCCACGCAGCTGAATGGTTTCCGCCACGCCGGCGCGCTCGGCGTTGTTGCCCGCGAAATCGACCATGCGAAACGAGATGTCCGAGCCGTAGATGCCCACCGGGCTCCCGGGCAGGATGCGCGCCTCGGCCTCGTCGAGCATCGCGTCCCAGACATGCTTCTGAAACGGCACCAGCTTCTCGAACGCGAAGCGGCGCAGAATGCCCGCCGGAATGCGGCGCGCGATCTGCGCGGCCTCGATCACCACCGTGCCCGAGCCGCAGCAGGGGTCGTACAGCGGCTGGGGGTCGTTGCCGTGCGGGTCCCAGCCGGTGGCGGCGATCATCGCCGCGGCCAGCGTTTCCTTGAGCGGCGCATCGCCCTTGTCCTCGCGCCAGCCGCGCTTGAACAGCGCCTCGCCCGAGGTGTCGATGTAGATCGTGGCCTCGTCGGTCGTCAGGTGCACGTGCACGCGCACGTCCGGGTGGCGGGTCTCGACGCTGGGGCGCTGGTCCTGCTTCTTGGCGCGGAAGCGATCGGCGATCGCGTCCTTCACGCGCAGCGCGGCGAAATTCAGGCTGGTGAGCGGGCAGTGCTGCGCCGTCATCTCGATCTTGAAGGTCTCGCGCGTGGTGAACCAGATCTCCCACGCCACCTCGCTGGCGGCGCGGTAGAGATCGTTCTCGCTGCGGTACATGGTCTGCGACAGCTGCACCAGCACGCGCTGCGCCAGACGGCTGTGCAGATTGAGCAGCATGGCATCGCGCCAGCTGCCGCGCACCAGCACCCCGCCCCGGGCCACCATCAGGTCGTGGCCGCTGTAGCCGGTGATGGCGTGAACTTCGTCCGCCAGAAAACCCTCGACGCCCGCGGCGCAAGGTAAAAACAAGTGCAATGGATTCATAGAAGAGCGCAAGGATACGCGTTTGCGCTTGTCCGAGGTAAATGCAGGAAGAAAGCTCAAGCGTTGCTCTACAAATGGGAGCATGCCACGGCTTTAGATTCGAGGCATCAAAGGAGTCATGCACATCATGGAAGAAATCAGCTGGAACGATTTCATGAAAGTCGAGCTGCGCGTCGGGCGCATCGTGTCGGCCGAAGTGTTCAAGGAAGCGCGCAAACCGGCCTACCGGCTGCAGGTCGATTTCGGGCCTGAGCTCGGCGTGCGCAAGTCGAGCGCACAGATCACAACGCTCTACCAGCCCGAGGCGCTGGTGGGCCGCCTCGTCGTCGCCGTCGTCAACTTCCCCAAGAAGCAGATCGGCCCTCTGATGAGCGAATGCCTCGTCACCGGATTTCACAATGCGGATGGTGACGTGGCGCTGTGCGTGCCGGACAAGGACGTGCCGCTGGGGACGCGATTGCTGTAGGCGCGCGGGCCGGCTGAAACGCGCCCCATCCACAGGTCGCGGTCAAACCGCTAAACTGGCAGCCCTGATGGCCGAATTCGCCCGCCGCCCCGGCCGGGCCGTCCATCAGACGCTGACGGGCCTCGGGCCCGCGCAAGACCCACGCGGTGCTCCCATGGCCTGGAAATTCATTCTTCTTTTCGTCCTTCTTCTCTTCCCGCTGTGCGGCCTGTACATGCACCTGCGCGGCAAGGTGCGGCACAAGGCGCTGCGGCAGCTGTTCGATCACTCGACCTTCACCGCGCCCATCAACGTGTTCATGCTCGCCTTCTCCAAGGTGCCGCGCACGCCGTATCTGCCGGTGAGCACCTTCCCCGAGCTGGAGCCGCTGCAAGCCAACTGGCGCGAGATCCGCGAGGAGGCGGTCAATCTGCAGAGGAACATGCAGATCAAGGCCGCCGCGAACAATGACGACGCGGGCTTCAACTCGTTCTTCAAGACCGGCTGGAAGCGCTTTTATCTCAAGTGGTACGGCGACGCCCATCCCTCGGCCATGGAACTGTGCCCGGTGACCACCTCGCTCGTCGCGAAGATCCCGACGGTGAAGGCGGCGATGTTCGCCGAGCTGCCGCCGGGCGCCAAGCTCAACCTGCACCGTGACCCCTATTCGGGCTCGCTGCGCTATCACCTCGGCCTGCTGTCGCCGAACGACGACCGCTGCATGATCTCGGTGGACGGCCAGCCCTACAGCTGGCGCGAAGGCGAAGGCGTGATCTTCGACGAGACCTACATGCACTGGGCCGAAAACCGCACCGACGGCAACCGCATCGTGCTGTTCTGCGACGTGGAGCGCCCGATGACCAACGGCTTCGCGCAATGGCTCAACCGCTGGCTTGGCAAGAACGTCGTGGCCGCCGCAAGCTCGCCCAACAACGAAGGCGACCCGCGCGGGCTGATCAGCCGCCTGTTCAAGATCTCGTTCTACGCAGGCCAGTACCGCCGCCGTTTCAAGGCATGGAACAAGACGGCCTACAAGCTCACCAAGTTCGGACTCATGCTGGCGGCGCTGGCGGGGATCGTCTGGATCTTCGTGAAGCTCTGAGAGCGCAAACACGCATGCAGGGCCGCCGGATTACCGGCACCGCTTCTCCCGCGACGGACCGCATGCTTCAGTGCCTGCGGTCCGTTGTGCTTTTGCGGGTACGCAGAAGCCCTGCAGCGGCCATCGCCAGGGTCAGTGCCACCAGACCCCATTGCGAGAGTGTCGGGACAGCGGTGAGCTGTGCATCTGCCTGAGCCCGGACAACGCTGCGGAGGGGCGCGACATCGGCGCCCGCATCCATATCCGCATCCGCCGTTGCGGGACGACCATCGTCGATCACGGCGTTGAGCAGATGGAGGTCGTTCTGGTCAACACGGGTGCGCGCTCTCAGCGCCGGCACGCCGCTGTCGCTGTCGGCCACTGCGGCCTCGACCAGCGCGGGGATCTGCGGATGGAGTCCCGCCCCCGCCCCCGCCCCTGCCCCTGCGTTCGTGCGCGCGGTTTGGGGGATGGACGCATCGGCGGGTTCCGCCACCGTGGATTGATCCGTCACCTGACCCGGAGCAGGCAAGGGCTGCGTGTCATCCGACGCTGCGGGGATGCTGCATGTTTGTGCCTGTGTCCGGATCGATGCGAATGGCGGGCTGGCAAGTCCCGCGATGCGGATGTTGTCGATGCGCCAGTACTGCGACACGTCCCTCTGCGCCTTTTCCGCCGACCCTGCACGCCAGCCCAGACGCAAGGTCTGGCCCGCGAACTCACGCCCCAGATTCACCGTCACATGGCGCTTCCATCCGTTGGAGCGCCCGGTGAACGCGGCCTGATTGCGCAGCAGATTGGTGTTGGGCACGCCGTCTCTCATCCACCAGATCACTCCCGTGTACGCCACCTGCCCGGCACCGAGCGCGCTGTCCAGCGAATGCGGCCGCGAGAGCAGAAGCTGCCCTCCGTTGGTGGCGTCGTCGCCGAAGTCATATTCCTGATCGAAGGTCAGCACGAGATCTTCGGCGGCTCCCACTTTCAGCTCCGGCGTGTACATCGCCGAGATCGCGCGCGCATTGGGCACGGCGAGCTGATACCAGTGCTCGCCGCCATCCCCTGCCACCGTCCACGGCGAGCCCGCCAGATCCATGCCGCCTGGCCAGACGTCGACCGCATCCACGGTGCTGTTCAGAGTCTCAATGTCCGCGTTCAACCAGACGGACATCGCCTGCCCGCGCAGTTGCACCATCGCATCGGGAGCCGCTGGCTGGATGTGGATGCGCGCGTAGGCATGTGTCGGCATTCCCGACAGATGGACCGGCACGCGCAGCGCCCGCGACTGTCCCGGGGCGATCACCTCCGGCGTCGCGACCGGGTTGCCGCCGGGGAAGCTCACATGCGGATCATCAGAGCTCAGCGCCACGGACACGTCGCCGATGCCGGAATCTCCAAGATTGCGCAGCTGGAAGCTCAACACGGCAGTTTCACCGTTATCGAGCAGATCGTCCGCGTCACAGCGAAGAGCCTCCGGGTCCGACATCGACAGCTGCATGCCCTCCACCACCAGCAGGGGGCCGGAGCGGTAGCTCTCGGTCACGCCGCGCAGGTCCACCGCATTGCGGTCCGGCGCTGCGGCCTCCAGCCCCGCGCCACGCTTGGCGAACGCGCCGAGACAGCTCGCATAGTCCTGCGGATCGTTGGCCGCCATTCCCGCGAGCAGCGCGTCGCGCGCCTCGGTGAAGGTGGGATTGACCGGCGTGAGCTTGAGCCCGGTGATCAGATACGACTTCATGCGCCGCTGCGCGTCGGCAAAGGCGTGCCGGTTCAGCAGCGTCGCATAGCACTCCCAGAGCATGTTGGCCCAGACCTCGCCGACGTTGTGGATCTCGGCATTGCCATATCCGGCGCGCGCCTGCCCGTCGATGACCGACTGGTTCACGGGCACGTCAGCGGGCAGCGGCTCCCCGTCCTGAATGTGCTTGAAGGTCAATGGATTCTTCGCCATGTCGGTGGAATACGGATAGCGCCGACTGCCGAAATACGCCGCGTTGCGATGGTCGATCGCCGGATGGACGCTGTTCGCGTTGGCGTAGGCTCCCTGCGCGTAGGCACCTTCGAATTGCGCATTGCCGGGCTTGTGCCGGTCGGCATCCGTCACCGTCAGAAGCTGCGCCACGAAGTCTCCCCAACCTTCGCCCAGCCCCGCCCCCAGACGGGTCGTCAGGCCGTTGGCATTGCCGATCAGGCGACGACTCAGGTAATGCCCCCACTCGTGAGCGACGATCGTGTTGTCCAGCGCCGCACTGCGCGGCACGCCACCGATGTCGAAGACATGCATCCGCATGATCGGCGAGGCGCCGTCGGCGGGCGTTTCCATGCTGGCATTGTTGCGCACGGTGTAGACCAGCGCGCGCGCATCAATGGGGTCCCCCTCCAGTCCGCCGCGACCGAAGTTGCGGGCCTGCGCATTGCCTGCGGCCTCGTCGAAGCCCGCGTCGTAGAACCAGTCATGCAGCCAGTTGATGACATAGAACAAGTTCGTCACCGAGCTCGCGGCCTGCCCCTGATGCTTCAGCGGATCGGCGGCAAAGTCGTAGCCGAAGTCGAACGTCAGATTCGAGGTGCAGCCATAGAAATCCGCGCTCACCGCCTGCGCACCCGCAACGCAGGAGGTCATGCTGTCCAGCGGCATGCCGGAATAGCCCTCCTGGCTCTTCACGTCCGCATAGGCACGCACGTTGTTGCCGCTGGTGAAGGCCAACCCGTCAGCGCGCGGCTCCTCCATCCATGGGTCGCCGCGGGAGAACGACGGCGCGCTCGCCAACGACACGCGCGAGGGCCCGACCAGCCTCGCCGAATGGCCGTCAGGACCGGCTCCCGGATACGGGTTGAGGTCCAGCCCCTGAGGCCCCGGCAAGGGGACGCCGGTCAGCGGATCGGCCCACACGCCATATGTGAAGGACGGGGGCACCACATTGACGGACGGTGATGCGGCATCCGGCGTGCCCGTGACCGCCGCATCGTGGGACGTGAGGTTGTTGCGAAACAGCATTTGGCCGCCTTCGCGCGCAATCACGTAGGCGAAGGCATGGTGCACGCCGGCTTCCAGAACCCGCAGCTCCAGATAGTAGGCGGGCACCAGCCCCTGCGGCATGCGGAACCAGACGGCGCGATAACGCGCGGGCTGCTCCAGCACTCCGCCCTGCGCGCCGCGCTGATCGGCGGGAAGCGACAGCCATCGATATTCGTCAGATGCGTCACCGCCGCCTGCAGCGCGCTCGACGAGCCGGGTTGCGGTGTCCGCAGGAAAGTCGAAATCCCCGAGCGCCACCTGCACGGCCATGGCAGGGGTCAGGCTCGCCGCGACGCCATCCGCGCGTGCCGTCTTGGGCGCCGCCGCCACGCGGGTTCCGCCTACGAAGCCCCCCACGTTGAGCGCCTGGCTTTGCGCATCGAGCAGCACGGTGGCATGTTCGCGGAACACCGGGATTCCGTCACGTTGGTTACCAAAGCGAACCAGACGCCCACCATTCGCCAGCGTCTGCTGTTGCAGCACGGGCGCGGCATCCGCCTCGGCAGGGGTCAGTCCGTAGAGTCCGGCAAGCGCCTTGATTTCCTCGCGCGCCGCGGGAACGGCGTCACCCGCAGCGCGAACACGTTTGAGCATCGGTGTCAGGGGCGTGCGGGCGGGGTCGAGCCAGACGAAGTTGGCGAGACCCAGACGCTCATCGTAAGTCGCCCGCTTCACCGAGACAGGAGGCCGCTCCACCTGCCGCAGATCCTTGGTGGACACAGGAGAAGGAGAGGCCGCGAGCGCATCGACGTTCGGAAGCTCTCGGGCACCCGCTGGCGCAGCAGTCAGGACAAGGACTCCCGCGACGGCTGTGTACAGAATGTCTTTCAACGTCCTGTGCATGACGCTTCTCCCTCGCCGCAGCGCCGCACGCGGCACCGATCACGGCGCGTTCGAGTGATCTGTGGGATGGACCTTGAAACAGGCCCAAGGGTTCAGTCACATGCTAGGAGCAATTGCGCAGGAGTCTGTGTGATTGTGTGTGCCTGCTGTAAGACACCAAGCCATCCCTGCATAGGCGCAGGGCGTGCGGCGACGATCAGGCCGTGCGCTGCATCGCCAGCAGCTTGCGATGCGTGGCTTCCGGAATCGGCACCACGCCGCGGCTGCTCTTGCTCACGAAGGCCACGCCGGTCTTGCCGCGCGCGACTTCGCGGCCCTGGGATTTCTCGGTGACGCTGAACACCAGATCGAAGCCGTAGCGGTTGAAGTCGGCGGGCGTCATGCGGATGAGCATCACCTCGCCGTGAAAACCTTCGGACTTGTATTGCGCGACGATGTCGCCGACGACCATGGAGATGTCCGGCAGGTCGGCCTCGGGAAAGCCGATCTCCTGGAAGAAGCGCAGACGCGCCTCCGACACCAGGCTCAGCAGCTGCGCGTTGTCGAGGTGTCCGCCCTGATTCACATGGCTGATGTAGATCTGCACCTCGGTGCTGAAGGCGAAGTGGTCGGGCAGGTCGAAGATGATGCGGGCCATGGGATTCTGTTTTTCGGGAGATTAGAGCGTGTTGACGCCCTCAGACCGCCTTGCGCAGATTGGCGGGCGGAATCTTCAGCGCTTCGCGGTACTTGGCGACCGTGCGGCGGGCGCATTCGATGCCCTGCTCCGCGAGCATGTCGGCGATCTTGCTGTCGGACAGCGGCTTCTTGGGGTTTTCGGAGCTGAGCAGTTGCTTGATCAGCGCCTTCACCGCCGTGCTCGACGCGCTGCCGCCGGTCTCGGTGCCAAGGCCCGAGCCAAAGAAGTACTTGAGTTCAAACGTGCCCTGTGGCGTGGACATGTACTTGGCGGTGGTCACGCGGCTGATGGTGGACTCGTGCAGGCCGAGCTCGTCGGCGATGTCGCGCAGCACCAGCGGGCGCATGGCGAGTTCGCCGTGCACGAAGAAGTTTTTCTGGCGCTCGACGATCGCGGTGGACACGCGCAGGATGGTGTCAAAGCGCTGCTGCACGTTCTTGATGAACCAGCGTGCCTCCTGCAGTCGCTGCTGCAGCCCGGCATTGGCCTCGTTGCCGCGCTGGCCGCGCAGGGCGTTGGCGTAGACGTCGTGCACGCGCAGACGGGGCATGACGTCGGCGTTGAGCTGCACGGTGAAACGCATCTGCGCGCCGCGACCGACGTTCTTGACGATCACGTCGGGCACGATGATCTGGCGCTGCACATCGGCAAAGCGGCGGCCGGGGCGGGGCTCGAGCCGCGCGATCAGATTCATCGCCGCGCGCGTGATGTCCTCGGATGCCGCGCAGGTCTGCATGATGCGCTTGACGTCCTTGCGCGCCAGCAGATCGAGCGCGTCGCGACAGATGCGCAGCGCGACTTCGATCACCGCCGGATCACCCTCTTCGTCGAGGTTCATCGCATGCAGCTGCAGCGACAGGCATTCGCTCAGGTTGCGCGCGCCCGCGCCTGCGGGATCGAGGCTCTGCAGCAGCCGCAGCGCCACGGTGAAGCGGTGCACGAGTTCCTCGAGCTCTTCGGTCGGTGCGTCCGCGCCTGCAAGTGCGATGGCCAGTTCCGCCAGTGATTCCTCGAGATAGCCGTCATCGTTAAGCGATTCGATGAGAAAGCGCACGGCCGCGCTGTCGATGTCCGAGAGGTGCAGCGCGAGCGCCTGGCGGTGCAGGTGGTCGGTCAGCGATTCGTGCGAACCCGCGAGATCGATGGCGTCGACCTCCTCGTCGCCGGAGCCGCTGGTGTTGTTGCGCGCGGGCGCGTCGCCGCCCCATTCGCCGTCGTCGGGGGCCATCTCGACGGTGCCGTCGCCTTCCCAGTCGACCTGCTCGGAGACCTCGGAGCCTGCCGAGGGCGCGTCGGATTCCGCAGCCGAGGATTCATCGGTGCTCGTCGACGTGGTGGAGGTCGGTGCCTGATACAGCGCGCCGTCCGCCTCACCCGCGTCTTCGCTGGCGGGCTGGTCGGCCGTTTCGAGCCCGAACTCCTCGCGCGCAGCCTCCTCGGTGCTGCGCTCCAGAAACGGGTTGTCGTCGAGCATCTGCTCGACTTCCTGTTCCAGCTCCAGCGTGGAGAGCTGCAGCAGCTTGATCGACTGCTGCAGCTGTGGCGTGAGCGCCAGATGCTGCGAGACCCGAAGCGACAGTCCCGGCTTCATGGCCTGCAGCCTTGTTTCGCGATATTCACCTTCAAGACTTTGCCCATGTCACCCAACTACATGCGGAAGTGCTCGCCCAGGTACACCCGGCGCACATCGGCGTTGTCGACGATCTCGGACGGTGTACCCTGCGCGAGCACATGGCCGTCGCTGATGATGAAGGCGTGGTCGCAGATGCCGAGCGTCTCGCGCACGTTGTGGTCGGTGATCAGCACGCCGATGCCGCGCTCCTTGAGGAAGCCGATGATGCGCTGGATCTCGATCACCGCGATCGGGTCGATGCCCGCGAACGGTTCGTCGAGCAGGATGAAGCGCGGCTGCGTGGCCAGCGCGCGGGCGATTTCCACCCGGCGGCGTTCACCGCCCGACAGCGCCAGCGCGGGTGATTGGCGCAGATGGTCGACGCGCAGCTCCTGCAGCAGCCTCGTGAGGCGCTCCTCGATCACGGCACGCGAGAGCGCGTGGCCGTTCTCGTCCTGCTGGAGTTCCAGCACGGCGCGCACGTTCTCCTCGACGTTGAGCTTGCGGAAGATCGATGCTTCCTGCGGCAGATACGACAGGCCAAGGCGCGAGCGGCGATGGATGGGCAGGTCCTGCACCGACTGACCATCGATGTAGATCTCGCCCGCGTCGCTGCGCACCAGGCCCACGATCATGTAGAACGAAGTCGTCTTGCCCGCGCCGTTGGGGCCGAGCAGACCGACCACCTCGCCCTTGCGCACCGACAGCGACACGTCCTTGACCACCTTGCGGCTGCCGTAGGATTTCTCCAGGTGCAGGGCTTCAAGACGGCTGTGTTCGTCGATTCCCGATGGCCGGCCCTCGGCGAGGGTCGGCTCACGACGTTCATGGTTCTTCACTGCGTCAACACTCACTTGCTGCCGCCATTGCTCAATTCGGTGCTGGGGCGCAGCACGGGCGGTTCGCCGTTGCGTTCGGGCCTGGGCGCCTGCGCCCCGCCGTCGGCCGGCTTTTCCTTGGGCGTGAGCGTCATGCGCACGCGCCCCGAAGGCGTGCCCGGTGTCGTCTGTGCGGACGTGCTGTTCTTCACGCCATCCACGGTGAACACATCGGTGATGTTGTTGTAGACGATGAGCGCGCCATTGACCTGATCGGTCATCGCCGTGTCGCGATAGCGGCGCAGTTCGCCGCGGCGGATGAACTTGACGATGTCGGCCTTGCCGTCGTACTCGATCACCTCGCCCTCGCCCTCCACATACTCATGCGGTGCGCCCGGCGCCGAATCGCGCTTCTGACGGAAAAACGCGCGCTTGCCAGCCGCGGCCGTCACCGTGCCGAACTGAAAGCCATCAGGGTCCTGCCGCACCTCGAGCTGGGCACCGCGCAGCACGATGGTGCCCTTGGTCATCACCACATTGCCGGTGAACACGCTGATCTGCTTGAGCTCATCGTGGCGCAGCGTATCGGCCTCGATGTTCATGGGCTTGTCGCGGTCGGCACGCTCCGCATGCACCACGGCAGGGCCAAGGGCCAACAGGCAGCTGAAAAGAAGCGGGATAAGTCTGGTTTTCATAGGGCATGAATCTTGCTCGGCCATTGTACTGAACCCGGCGCGCCTGCGTGCCTGAAGTCGATTCATCCACTGCGAAACAAAAATGTAAAGCCCCAAAAAAACAGCGTACCAACACGCTCAAATGAGCGCCGTATTTCTCTAATCAACAGGCGACAGCAGCGTGCAGAGTTTCCACCCCACAGCCACAACGCCGATACAGCCCCTCAGGCCAGGCGTCGAAGCCGCAGACAGTAGTTCTTCTACGGCAAGGCTTCGCAACGACGCATGAGGGGCTGTATCGGTGCCCCCAAACGATGGACCAACGCTGCCAAGGGCAGCGTAAAAACAAAACAAAAAAGCGCACCAAAGGTGCGCTTTTTGAGGAGATCGGAAAGATCAGGCTTTGAGGGTGCTGAGGTACTCGACGACCTGAAGCACGCTCTGCATGTTGCCTGCCAGCGTGCCATCGGTGTAGTACTTGCCGGCGACGCCCATCGAAGGCACGCCTTCGACCTGATAGCTCTCCTGCAGCTGACCCGCCTTGCGCAGCAGGTTGGCCGTGTTGAAGGAGTTGTACGCCTCCTTGAACTTGGCCACGTCCACGCCCTGCTGGCCGATCCATTCGAAAATCGCATCGTCCTTGTTCAGCGGCTTGCGCTCCACGTGCACCGCGCGGAACACCGTGGTGTGCAGCTTGGGCAGCAGATTCATGGATTCGAGCGCGAAGTACAGCTTCTGCTGGGGCACGAAGCTCGCGTTGAACGCCACCGGCACGCGGCGGATGCTCAGGTTGGCGGGCGCATTCTTGGCCCATGCCTCGAAAGCGGGCTCAAACGCATTGCAGTGCGGGCAGCTGTACCAGAAGAATTCGATCACCTCGATCTTGCCTGCGGGCGCGTCGGTAGCCACGGGCTTCTTGATCTTGATGAAGTCCTTGCCTTCCTTGAAAGCGCGCACTTGCGCCTGCGCGTTCATGGACAGGGGCAGAGTCAGGGCGGATGCGGCGACCGCCGAAGCGGTGGACAGGGAAAACTCGCGGCGTTTCATGGATTGAACATTCCTCTTCAGTTTTTTGTGGCTACTGGTGATTGTGAGCGATACGCGGCAAAAAAGTTCAGCGTTGCACACGAACCAAGGTGGTATCGATCCCGGCTCCGTCCAGTTTGCCCTTCAGAGAGTCCGCATCGTCGCGCTTTCCGAACGGACCGATGCGCACGCGGAACACGGTGCGGCCGCTCTGCTCGCGCTCGCTCACCCGGGCCTCCCAGCCCAGCATCGCGAGCTTGGCGCGCTGCGCGTCGGCGTTGGTCTGGCTGCTGAACACCCCGGCCTGCACGAAATAGTCGAACGGATCGGAGGTGGTCGGAGCAGGAGCCGGAGCGGGCGCCGCGGCCGCGCGGGCACGTGCCAGATCGCCGAGCGGATCGCTGCTCGTCGCCGATGGAGCGGGACGCGCCGTCTGCGTCGCCGACGAGGCCGCCGGCTTGGGCGCGGACGCGACCGCCGTGGGAGCTGGAGCGGGAGCGGAAGCGGCCGGTGCCGGGGCGGGCGCCGGGGTCACGGTGCCGGTGACGGCCGGTGGCGCCTTGGTGGCGTCCACAGCGCTCGACGCAGGAGCCGTCTTCGCCGGATTCTTGCCGTACAACGTGGAGTTCGGATCCCAGTTCTTGTTGCGTTGCGCCTCGGCCTCGTCCTGATCGGTTCCGCGCGTGGCGTTCTTGTTCAGGAAAGGAACCGGCACCTTGGTCACATAGACGGCCACGGCCAGCGCTGCCGCCAGACCGATGAGCACGCCCAGAATGAGCCCCAGAATGAGCCCGCCACGTTGCTTGTTAACGTTCATAAATCCGTTGATTTGTCACTCGATTTACATGCGCTCCGGTGCGGAAACGCCCAATACCGCCAGTCCATTGTGCAGCACCTGCGCGGTCGCGGCGACCAGCGCCAAGCGTGCCAGCCTGACCTTTTCATCATCCACGAGGATACGCTCTGCGTCGTAGTACGAGTGGTACGCCGACGCGAGATCGCGCAGGTAAAAAGTAACATCGTGTGGCGCGTTGCCGACCGCAGCGGCGGTCAGCATCTCGGGGTACTTGGCCAGCAGCAGCATCAAAGCCTGCGCCTGCGGGCCTTCCAGCGCCGACAGATCGACATCCTTGAGCGCCGGAACGCCCGCGCCGCCCTGCTCCTGCCAAGCGCGCAGCACTGACTGAATGCGCGCGTGGGCGTACTGCACGTAGTACACCGGGTTGTCGTTGTTCTGCGCAACGGCCAGATCGACGTCGAAGGTGTATTCGGTGTCGGGTTTGCGCGACAGCAGGAAGAAGCGTACGGCGTCCTTGCTGGTCCATTCGATCAGATCGCGCAGCGTCACATACGAGCCCGCGCGCTTGCTGATCTTCACTTCTTCGCCGTTACGCACCACACGCACCATGGTGTGCAGCACGTAATCGGGGTAGCCCTTCGGAATGCCGACGTTCGCCGCCTGCAGACCGGCGCGCACGCGGGCGATGGTGCCATGGTGGTCGGTGCCCTGAATATTCACGACCTTGCCGTAGCCGCGCTTGAACTTCTGGATGTGATAGGCCACATCGGGCAAAAAGTAGGTGTACGTGCCGTCGGTCTTGCGCATCACGCGGTCTTTGTCGTCACCGAATTCGGTGGACTTGAGCCACAGCGCGCCGTCCTGCTCGTAGGTGTAGCCGCTGTCGATCAGACGCTTGACGGTGTCTTCCACGTAGCCGTTCTTGTAGAGGCTCGATTCGAGGTAGTACTCGTCGAACTTCAGGTTGAACGCCTGCAGATCCTTGTCCTGCTCATTGCGCAGGTAGGCGACCGCGAAGTTGCGGATGTTTTCGTAATCTTCGACATCGCCATTGGCGGTGAATTCGCGGTCATCGGCCTTGACGGTTTCCTTGTTCAGGAACGCTTGGGCGATGTCGGCGATGTAGTCACCGTTGTAGAAATTCTTGGCGAGCGGATTTTCCGCATCGGTCGGCCAGCATTCGTCGCCCGGCTTGAAACCCTTGGCGCGCAGTTGCGTGCTCTTGGTGAGGGTGTCGATCTGCACGCCCGCGTCGTTGTAATAGAACTCGCGGTGCACCTTCCAGCCCTGCGTGGAATACAGGTTGCTGATGGCGTCGCCAATCGCCGCCTGACGACCGTGACCAACGTGCAGCGGGCCGGTCGGGTTGGCAGAGACGAATTCGACAAGGATGTTCTCGCCACGATCAGGCTGGAAGCCGAACTTGACGCCCTGCGAGAGCACCTCGCGCACCACTTCCTGCTTGGCAGCGGGCTTCAAGCGAATGTTCAGGAAACCGGGGCCCGCGATTTCGATAGCGTCCACCCACTTCTGGAAAGCGGGCGTCGCCTCCAGCGCGGTTTTCAATTGTTCACCCAAGGCGCGCGGGTTGGCCTTGAGCGGCTTGGCCAGCTGCATCGCAGCCGTGCAGGCGAAATCGCCGTGCGCAGCCACCTTGGGGTTTTCAAAAGCCGCGCGCGCACCGGCGCCGGGCGAAAGTTTTTCAAGCTCGGCAGCCAGAGCCGCGAGCAATTCCAGTTTGACGGAGAGCATCCGCCAATTTTACGTGCCCGCGTCATCTGAGGCATATCAAGACGCGTTATGCTGAGTGCCCCGTACCTTTTTCGGGTCAATTCTGTCGTTTTTGCAGGAGATCAACATGAAGAAACTGCTTCCCGCCCTGGCCTCTGTCGGCTTTGTCCTTTCCTTCGCCACCATCGCCACCCCCGTGGTCGCCAAGGAAGCCACCCCCCAGCAGCAAAAAATGGCCACCTGCAACGCCGATGCCGGCTCCAAGGAACTGAAGGGCGACGAGCGCAAGGCATTCATGAAGTCCTGCCTCTCCAACAAACCCGCCAAGACCACTCAGCAGGACAAGATGAAGACCTGCAACGCCGACGCTGGCACCAAAAACCTCAAGGGCGACGAGCGCAAGGCGTTCATGAAAGACTGCCTGAGCAACAAGCCAGCCTAATCAGCCCCAAAAGCCGCCTCACCAAGAGGCGGCTCTTGCTCAACGTCCGCTGACGAAAAGCACCTCGCGAAGCCGCGAGATGCGGCACGAGCGAAGCAACGTGCCGAGCACCCCTCTTCCAAACTGACTTCCGGCGGTTGTCCGAGCGGAGCGCGCAGCGCGCAGTCGAGTTCCGCCGGAGGACTTCAAAGCGCGTTTTGGGTTACCTTTTGCGCGCAAGCAAAAGGTGACTCCGCCGCCGGGCGGAACTCCCGGCCTCCACCATAGGCAAGGCCAGCAGCCTACTTGGTAAACACCCCGCGCGCCAAAAACACCCCCGCCAGCGGAATCAGCGCAACCAGATGCGCCTCGATCATCACCAAGCGCCGCGTGTTCCGAATCTCCACTTCGGAAGGCAACTCCCCGGTCGCCCGCAGCTTCCGGCGCCACCGCAGAAAACGCACCGTCGGCCCAATCGACATCAGCGCCACCACGACGAACAGCGTCACCTTCAAGTGCAGCAGCGGCTGCGTCCAATACCACTCAGCCCCCTTCATCCCCCACCAGGTGCGCGCCACCCCGGTCAGAAGCACCACGACCGCCGAAATTCCGTAGATCAGGTCAACGCGCGCCAGGCGCTCCACCACGGCGGCATTCATCCATTCCTTGCGGCACAGCGCGGCCTCGCTCGCAAGAAAGACCGTCATGGTGAGAATGGCCAGAATGTGGGCATAGGCCAGCAGGGCTTCAGTGGTCATGGGTTGGGTGGAGTGGTGATGATGCGGATGATGGATTGGGATGACGGGAAAGGAAGAGAGTGACCGTGCCGATCAATCGTCTTCATCGGGGTCCAGGAACGACACGTCCGCTTCCGCCACCAGCTTGTGGCTGTCGGCCTCGAACATCAGGGCCTTGTCGCCCAGATCGACCATGTAGAAGTGCCCCGCGTCCGTGAGAAAGTGCCAGGCAAGTACGTCCTTGCCCTCGTGCCGATGAGTCGGATCGCCCGCCGTGATGCGGTCGAGCTCCTGCCCGGAGATCTCGCACAGCTCGTCGATCACCTTCACATAGCGCGGCTGATTTTCCTGCGCCTCGGCGACACGCTCTTCCAGATCGGGAATCTTCTCGACGATCGCTTCAAACGCGGCCTCCAGATCGGCTTCGGACATCGCCTGCAACTGCGGATGCCCTCGCAGCCAGCGGCTGTTGAAGTCCACCAGATCCTCGTGCTCGTTCAGGTCGTAGAACTCACCGTTGAATTCGTTGAGCGCATCGCGCTCGGCGTTCTCGCCGAAGAATTCACCGTCGAGAAAGCGGTCCAGTTCCTCTTCGCTGAACCGCTCGATGATCTCCAGACTTTTGTCGAGCAGCGCAGCATGGCGTGTGGCCTGCATGTCGGCTAGGCCCTGCCGGACCAGCTCGATGATCTCGCCATCGCAGCCGATGTTGTAGATGAACTGCGCAAAGCCGCCGTTCTTCACCTGCGCGAGGTAGTAGTCGACGTAGTAGCTCTTGAGCGCCTCGGGCGACATTTCCTCGTATTCGACGAGGCGCTCGAGCAGCTCGTTGACGCTGTCGATGTTGGACTCGATGAGGTCATAGCTGTCCTCGCTGTTCAAAGCTTCCTTGGACACCAGAATGGTTGGGGACAGCAGCATCTTGTCGGCTCCTCTGAATGAAGTGTGATGACTGAAGAACAGGGCTGCAGCGCGCGGCATGGCGCCGGTCCGGCCCCTCATGCATGTTGTGCAAGTTGAGCGAAGGCTTGATGACGTTCGCGTTACTTCGTTGCTTCGTTGCTGGTTGCCCGCTACTTGCTCACCGCCGCGAATTCTCTGGTCACCCAGTCGTCGACCAGCGCCTTCTCGTAGCGCAGCGGATCACCCTCGTAGCGTCGGCCCTTGAGCTGCAGCGACGTGTCCTGCAGCGTGCGCGCGGCCGACTGCACCACCTTGCCCTTGGGCGACAGGCGCTTGTACGTGAGCGCGATGCGCGGTGGCACGACCTCCTGGTTCGCGCCGGACATGGCGGTGGCGCGACGGATGTCGGAGATGTGGATCTCGGCGCGCTCGCCGCTCGTCAGCGCCTCGGCCACCCGATCGGCCAGATGTTCGCTGAGCGACTCGACCCACGCGCGGCGAGCGGCCTTGGTTTCGCGCTGCGCTGCGGGCACGGGCGTGAAGCTGTCGGGATTCGCGGTCGTCACGCTGACGGTTCCCGCCTGCACTTCACGCGGCTGGGCTGGTTCTTTCTGCATCAGCGTGCAGCCGGTGGACAGCACGAGCAGCAAGGCGCTCGTCACGAGCGCGGCGCCAAAGCGGCCCCACGCCGGAGCGGCGGCGGGCGAATCGGCAGCGTTTGATTCGAAACCCATGAAATCTGCGGAAATCGACACACCTTGCATTGCTCAATCCTTTCGCTTTTCACTGTCGGGCCGGGGGCTGCGGGAAAAAATGCCGCTGCGTTCAGCCGTGAATGTCGCGTCGCCAGAAAGACGGCTCCGCATACTTCTGCTTGAGATATTCGATCCACAGCCGCACTCTGAGCGGCATGTGCTTGCGCTGGGGAAACACCACGAAGATGCCGTTGGGCGGCGCGGCGAAGTCCTCGAGCACCGGCACGAGGCGACCGGCCTCGATCTCGGACTCCACCTCCCAGGTGCTGCGCCAGGCGATGCCCCAGCCACCCAGACACCAGTCGTGCAGCACCTGCCCGTCCGAGCAGTCCAGCGGACCGCCCGGCTTGAAATGCACCACCTCGCCCGATCCGTCGCCCTGCGGAATCCGGAACGCCCAGCCGCGCGTCTGCGAGGCCTCGCTCGACAGCGTGAGGCAGTCGTGCTGCACCAGCTCCGAGGGGTGCTCCGGCGTGCCGCGCCGACGCAGGTATTCGGGCGTCGCCACGCACAGGCGCCGGTTGTCGGCGACGCGCACGCTGACCAGCGACGAATCGGGCAGATCGCCCACGCGCACCGCGCAGTCATAGCCCTCGCCGGTCAGGTCGACCACGCGGTCACTCAGATTCAGCGAGATGGTCACCTCGGGATGCAGCTCTCGGTATTGCGGCAGAAGCGGCGCCACATGGCGGCGGCCAAATCCGGCCGGAGCGGTAATGCGCAGATGTCCTGTGGCCTTCACGCCGCCGGCGCTCACGCTGGCCTCCACGCTCGCGAGATCGGCGAGCAGGCGCTGACAGTCCTCGAGGAACGCAATGCCCTCGTGCGTGAGGGACAGCTTGCGCGTGGTGCGCACCAGCAGCTTCACTCCGAGACGCTCCTCCAGCGCATCCAGCCTGCGCCCCATGATGGCGGGGGCCACGCCTTCGAGCTTGGCCGCCGCCGTGAGGCTGCCGCGCGTGGCTATCGCGACGAATGATTCGAGCTGTTTGAGACGATCCATGAAAAGCTGATTTCCGGCTGCGGCCATCCTGCCTGCAGACACTGTGGAATGCGACCTCCGCACCCACCGCGCACCTGCATTCGGGCCTATTATCAACGGCTGGTTCCCACTTTGAGCAAATGTGCCCCAAAGCTCCAGCCATCACGATGCCCACATCCACATCACCCAACAAGAACAGTTCCGCGAAATCCCCTGCCCAGGCACAGACACAGATGCAGGCGGAGAGCTGGTATGCCCCCGGGCAACTGGTTCGACTATTCGGGCAAACCCCTGTGAATCTGGCGTTCTGGGGCAAGGACACGCGCCTTCGCATGGCCACGCCGGAATGGTGCACCTGGTTCGGGCTGGACTCCGCCAACGTGATCGGGCGCACGCTCGCCGAGCTGCTTCCTGCCGACTACCTGAGCATCTGGAGGACGCAGTTCGACGGCGCCGCGCGCGGGCAGGTCACCCAGTTTGTGGACATGCAGCAGGACCGGCTCGGCGTCCAGCAGTGGCGCCATGTGCATCTCTCGCCGCAGCTGCCGCACTTCGCACAGTCGGACTCTGCCGTTCAGGGCGTGATGATGGTGATGACCGACGCGACGCGCGAGCATCTGCGCGAGCAGATTCTGGAGCGCCAGCGGGAGCAGATCCAGCAGCTCCAGCACGACATGGAGGAGCGGCGCGGCGACGGGGCGGAGGTCGAAAAGCTGCGCGCCCTGCTCGACTGGCGCACGGCGATGCTCACCGAGCACAACGAAATGCTGCAGCTGCTGTCGCACGAGATCCGCCAGCCGCTCAACAACGCCTCAGCCGCCATGCAGGCGACGATGAAGGCCATCGACGACCTGCACCTCAAGGACACCGACCCGGCGACCAAGGCCCTGTCCCGCGCCGAGCATGTGCTGCAGCAGGTCATCGGGACGCTGGACAACACGCTCGCCGCCGGAACGATTCTGGCCGTCGGCGGCAAGGCGAGTTCGTCAAGCGACACCGACCTGCCGACGCTGATCCGCCTCGTGATGCACGACATCGCCGCTGACCTGCGCCCGCGCATCAACGAACAATGGGACACCAACACCCGCACCGTGCAGTTGCACCCTGCGCTGATGCGGCTGACCATCCGCAACCTGCTGAACAACGCCCTCTCCTACGCGCCCGAAGGATCTCAGGTGACGCTGCGCATCTCCGAATCGGACGACCCGCTCGCGCTCATCATCGAAGTGCTGGACAACGGCCCGGGCATCTCCGACGAGCTGCGGCCGCGCCTCTTCGAAAAAGGCTCACGCGGCAGCGAGAACCGCAACCGGGCGGGGGCCGGGCTGGGCCTGTTCATCGTTCGCTCGGTGGTGCAGCTGCATCAAGGTACAGTAGAGGCATTGCCTAACGAGCCGCAAGGAACGATCATGCGACTCGTCATTCCCCAAGGGCTGGCGGACTGATCAGGAGACCCGTCCGCGCCAACGACAACCCATCAGAACAAGCCACCATCCATGCTGCCTGTCACCCTTGCACTGGTCGACGACGACACCGAATACTGCGAATTCCTCGCGCAGCACTTGCGTGCCCAGGGCGTGGAAGTGCAGGCCTACAGCGACAGCAGCGACCTGCTCGCGGACATGGCGCCGTACCGCTTCGATTTCTACGTGCTCGACCTGATGCTGCCCGGCGTGGACGGCGCCGAGCTCATCCGCATCCTGCGCAAGCGCACTCAGGCGGGCGTGCTGATCGTCTCCGGCCGCCTCGGCCCCGAGGTGTTCGCCGAAGTGATCAATGCCGGTGCCGACATGTACCTCACCAAGCCCGTCACCTTCGAGCAGGTCGAGCTCGCCATCCGCGCCGTGCACCGCCGCATCATGACCACGGCCAAGACGGCCACCGCCTGGAAACTCGACAAGCGCCGCAGCGTCCTCACGGCCCCCGATGGCCAGACGGTGGAGCTGAGCCCCACCGACCTGATCCTCATGAACTGCTTCCTCAAGGCTCAGGGCGCCACCGTCACCCGCGAACAGATCCGCGAACTGCTCGAAGGCACCAGCGCCGCGGAGTCGGACAACAGTCTGCACGCCACCATCTACCGCCTGCGCCGCCGCATCGAACGCGTCACGCCACTGGCGGTGCCGCTTCAGTCCCAGCAAAAGGTCGGCTACCAGTTCCGCGCCCCGTTGATCGCAGGCTGACCCCGGCAGCCGGAGCGGGCACACGAAGCGCAGCGAGCGCCAGAACCGCCAGCCACAACGGCAAGCAGCTCCACCAGCGAAGCTCTCAGGCTTCGTACAAACGACAAAACAAAACCACAAAAACAAAAAACGGGCGCAGGGCCCGTTTTTTGAGAATTCTGTCGTAAGTGACCGGATTACATGGTCATCTTGGATTCGACATCATTGATCTTGCGTCGTGCCAGGGCCAGATTCGCGCGGCCGCTGTCCAGCACGTAATAGATGAAGATGCCGGCCAGCTTGGACGAAGGGCGGATGATGTGATATTGCTTGCCCAGCGTGATCAGCATGTCTTCGATGGTGTCGTTCAGGCCCAGTGCCTTCATCGTCTTCATCTTGGCGCGCACCACTTCGGTGTTGCCGGCGGCTGCCAGTTCCAGATCCACGCCGGTGCCGATGCTGCCCAGCATCATGCCGCTGTTGTAATCGACCACGGCGGCACACATTGCACCCTCCAGGGACATCAGATCTTGCAGACTTTCGTTCAGATTTGCCATTTTGCGTACCTCCGCTCAGTTTGGTTGATGGTGGGCTGCTTATGTTTTTTGGGTATTCGTAAAACCATGTGGGTAACTGCTGCCTAAACAAGGGTTGATTTCCCGATGTAAATCGTAAAAACGTGTTGTTAAAATTATGTGGATGGCTTATGATTTGCTTATACAAAATCGCAAAAG